>CAWGPR010000012.1:0-1494997 GCA_963824475.1 uncultured Alphaproteobacteria bacterium | reverse complement strand
CAGCGCCTTTGAGACAGCGTGAGGTTTTCAAGTAGGGAGGATTTCTGGATCATCGTAGCCGCAAGGAGCGAAGATGAGACAGAAATCCAGGCCGGAAAAGCAGCCGGCGGAAGACGCGATCAGAGACATTCGACGCGCGACTCGTCGACACTTTTCAGCTGAAGAGAAGATCCGCATCGTATTGGAAGGGCTCCGTGGCGAGGAGAGCATAGCCGAGCTTTGCCGCCGCGAGGGGATCGCCTCGTCGATGTACTATGGCTGGTCGAAGGAGTTCCTGGAGGCCGGTAAAAGGCGCCTCGCCGGCGACACGGCGCGTGCTGCGACCTCCGACGAGGTGAAGGACCTTCGGCGCGAGGCGCAAGCCTTGAAGGAGGTCGTCGCCGACCTCACCCTCGAAAACCGCCTGCTCAAAAAAAGCATGATCGCGGATGGGGGAGACGAGGCATGAGATATTCCGCATCCGACAAGATCGAGATCATCCGGCTGGTCGAGCAATCGCATTTGCCGGCTCGACGCACGCTGGAGAAACTCGGCATTCCCAGATCGTCTTTCTACCGCTGGTATGATCGCTATCAGGGCGGCGGACCGGAAGGCCTCGCGGATCGCCCCTCACGGCCGGATCGGGTCTGGAACCGCATCCCAGAGGCTATCCGTAGCCAGATTGTCGACCTGGCGCTGGATCAACCCGAGCTCAGCCCGCGGGAACTGGCGGTGCGCTTCACGGACGAGGCAGAATATTTTGTCTCAGAGGCGTCGGTCTATCGGTTGCTGAAAGCGCACGATCTTGTCACCAGCCCGGCTTACATCGTCATCAAAGCGGCCGAAGAGTTCAGGGACAAGACCACGGCGCCCAACCAGCTCTGGCAGACCGACTTCAGTGTGCCGCAGCAAGCGGCGTGAGAGATGGGGATAGGTCCCCCGCGATCAGCTTGCAGGAGCGGGTCGCAAACCACCGTAAGCGGCGCTGGTCAAAAGCCAGGGTCGTGAGCGTTACGGAAAAGGCGCTTCAAAGGCGTCAGGTAGGAGACAGGAAGGCGAACACCCGTGAACCGCCGTACAAGTGTCGAAAGCTATCAGACGACGTCGAAACCGGTGAGTGAAGTTGCGCCGGGATCAGTCTGGACGATGCCTGCTGACGGGCCAGACGGCGTCCGGCATAGAGGCGGCGCGATCCTGTTTCAGGCTCTTGCGTTGAACTGCGGGAACCTTCGGCGGCGATGTCAAGCGAAAGGCTCAAGCCTGAAAAGCGAGGCCGAAAGTAGCGAAGCGCCGCCAAGGGACGGAGCCGTCCGTAGTAGCGTTGAGACCGCTGTAATGGCGGGGGAGCAAAGGGACGGCGTCATCTGGCGGGCATGGGAGATCAACCGGGCGACTGGGAGGAATCTCGCATGACCTGCAAATCGTACGACATTCCCAAGGCGCTGATCTGGGAAGCCTGGTTGCATGTGAAAGCCAATCAGGGAGCCGCAGGGATCAACGCGGAGACGATCGAGCGGTTCGAGACGAAGCTCGCCGCCAACCTGTACAAGCTTTGGAATCGGATGAGTTCCGGCAGCTATTTTCCGCCGCCGGTGAAAGGCGTGCCGATTCCGAAGAAGTCCGGGGGCGTGCGGGTGCTGGGCATCCCGACGGTATCCGACAGGATCGCGCAGACGGCGGTCAAGATGTGGCTGGAGCCACAGCTTGATCCGCTCTTCCACGACAATTCCTATGGTTATCGGCCGGGGAAATCGGCGCTGGAGGCGATCGCTGTCACCAGACGCCGTTGCTGGGACCAAGACTGGGTGGTGGAGTTCGACATTCGAGGGCTGTTCGACAATCTCGATCATGGCCTTCTGATGACGGCTCTGCGCAAGCACTGTCAGGAGCCCTGGATCTTGCTCTACGTCGAGCGTTGGCTGAAAGCGCCGATGCAAAACGCGGAAGGGCAGCTTCAGGCGCGCGACAAAGGCACACCGCAAGGCGGCGTCGTGTCGCCGATCCTGGCCAATCTGTTCCTGCACTACGCGTTTGATCTCTGGGTGACGCGGCATTTGCCTGGCGTCCGGTTCGCCCGGTACGCCGATGACGCCGTGCTCCACTGCAAGAGCCGACGCCAGGCGGAATACGTGCTTGACCGCATCCGGGAGCGGTTCCAGGCCTGCAATCTCGAACTGCATTCGGGCAAGACACGGATCGTGTATTGCAAGGACATCAATCGGACCGAAGCGAATCCCGACATCCAGTTCACCTTTCTCGGCTACACGTTCCGCCCCCGCAAGGCGGTGGACAAGTACGACCGCGTCTACGTGAACTTCTCACCGGCGGTCAGCCGCGACGCCCTCAAGGCGATGCGGCAGACAATCCGGGGTTGGCGGGTCCAACTGAAGAACGACAAGAGCGTGGCCGATCTCTCGGCCATGCTTGGCCCGATCCTGAGGGGATGGCAGCAATATTACGGCCATTTCTACGGCTCGGCGCTCAAGTCGGTCTGGCGACGCATGAACCAAGCTCTGGTCGGATGGCTGATGCGCAAGCACAAGAAGCTGGCGGCCCACAAGACGCGGGCCGCCGAAACGCTCAAACGGCTGGCGCAACGTCAGCCCCGCGCATTCGTCCATTGGTCGATGGGTTATCTGTCGTAGGATGGATGATGGGAGCCGGATGAGCTGAGAGGTTCACGTCCGGTTCTGCGAGGGGCCGAAGGCGAAACTCCTTCGGCCTACTCACCCCTATCTGAAGATCACGGGATGGGGCTGGTACTATCTCTCGACCGTGCTGGACGACTTCTCGCGCTTCATTGTCGCCTGGAAGCTCTGCGCGACCATGAAAGCGCAGGACGTCAAGGCCACACTTGATCTGGCGCTGGCGGCCTCCGGGCTCGATCACATGACCGTCGTTCACCGACCGCGCCTGCTGTCGGATAACGGCTCGTCATATGTCGCGAGCGATCTGGCCGATTGGCTGGACAAGCAGAACATCGAGCATGTCCGCGGAGCGCCCTACCATCCGCAGACCCAGGGCAAAATCGAGCGCTGGCATCAGACGCTCAAGAACCGCATCCTGCTTGAGCACTACTACCTGCCCGGCGATCTCGAACGCCAGGTCGCCGCCTTCGTCCAGTACTACAACCATGCCCGCTTTCACGAGAGCCTCAACAATCTTACCCCGGCCGACGTCTACTTCAGGCGCGCTGAGGCCGTCCTCCTCGAACGCGAAAGGATCAAGCGCCAGACAATCGCAAACCGTCGCTTGCACCATCAACTGCATGCCGCATAATCTTATTCACAGATGATCCAGAGCCTCCCTTCCGGAAGCCGGCAATATGTCTCAAATCATCTGACGACGGACCGTAGTGAACGCCGGCCCGCGACAGCCGCCTCGCCAGGGCCTGAGCGAACATCGGATCCCTTCAGGCGCGCGTTCCGAGCGGCCCCGCGCCGATCGTCACAAAACGAGCGTGGGCTTAATTGGGCGCGTGCGGACAGCCTGTCAAGGAACGGGAATTCGCATTCAGCGGCTCAATTCATGACGATGACCGACATCAGCCGGCCGTAGTCTGGCTCCTTCCGGTGCGTGGCGCGCCGATAGCTGAAGAAGCGGCGCTCGTCGGCGTAGGTGTCGAGGCGGAGATCCTCGAAGCGTCCAACGCTGGCGCGCGCGGCGCGCTCGGCGATATAGGCGTTGAGATTGAACATCGAGCGGCCCGCTCTGCGGCTTGGGGCGAAATAGCGCGCCGTGTCGTCGCCCGCAGCGGCGAAGGCGGCGACGAACTCTGGGCCAACCTCGTAGGACCTGTGGGCAATACAGGGTCCGAGCGCGGCGACTATATTGCCGCGCGTGGCGCCGAGCCTCTCCATCGCCGCGACGGTCGCTTCGACCACTCCGGTGAGCGCCCCCTTCCAGCCTGCATGCGCCGCGCCGATGACGCCCGCACGCTGATCGGCAAGGAGGATCATGCCGCAGTCCGCGCCCGTCACGCCGAGCGCGAGGCCAGGCGTCGCCGTCACCAGCGCGTCGCAGCGCGGGCGCGCGTCCGGCGGCCAGGGCTCCGAGATCGCGACCGCGTCGGGCGAGTGAATCTGATAGGGCACGGCGAGACGGTCGGGTACGACCCCGAGCGCAGCCGCGATCCGTCCGCGATTCTCCGTCACCACGTCCGGCGCGTCACGCGAACCCACGCCGACGTTCAGCGACGCATAGACGCCTTGAGAGCCCCCCCCGAGACGGGTGAAAAACCCATGCGCGAGGCCCGGAAGCCGCAGCGATTCCGCGGTCAGGAATTGGGCGCTCACGCGGGCTTCGAGCTTGCGGGTTGGAAGCCGGGCGGGGGGCGCAGCCTGCGATCGGCGATCGCCATCGCTTTGAACAGAGCGCCCATCTCGCCCTGACCCTTGCCCACCAGCCGCGTCCGGGCGCGCTCGAATTCCTCCGCGTGGTCAAGAGTGGCGCGCTCGGCAAGCGCCTTGGTCCTCAAATCGATGCCGATGGCGCGCAGGAAATCGCCCTGGTCGATCGGACCATAGACGGCGGCGCCGGCGGCGCTTGCGCTGCGCGCCATGGCCGCGAAATCGACATGGGCGGTGAGGTCGCACTCGCCCGGTGCGAGGAGCGGGTCGACATAGCGGTGAGCGCGCAGGGCCTGCAGCGTATCGCCAAATCGGGTGACGACATGGCCGTAGTCAATCAGGAGCGCGGCGCCGCCCTGCTTCACTAGCCGAGCGCCGAGCTCGAACATCACCCGATGGCCGGAAGGGTTCACCTCCAGGATTTCGCCGTTCGCGGCATTCGCCCTGATATAGGGCTCGGCCTTGTCGGCGACGTCAAAGACAAGCGCGCCCTCGCCGTTTACGCGCACCGTGCGCTCGCGCCACTGATTGCTCGCGCGCACGAATTGGCGCACGGGCAGGGCGTCGAGAAACTCGTTGCCGATCACGATCGCAGGCCCGTCCGGAACTTCCTTGAGCGTCTGCGCCCAAGAGACCGCCACGCCGGAATCGACGAGCAATTCGTGCTGCATCGCCGCCAGCGCCGGACTCGTCTCGACGAGCCGGACGTCGAGCGCGTTGCGAAACGCCGGAACAATGCGAGCTGCGCGCAAAGCATCGCTCATCAGCGTGCCGCGCCCCGGACCGAGTTCGACGAGGCGGACCGGATCGGGCGAGCCCATGCTTGACCAGACTTCAGCCGCCCAAAGCCCGATCAGTTCGCCGAACATCTGCGATATCTCCGGCGCGGTGGTGAAATCTCCCGTTGCGCCGAATGGATCTCGGCTCATGTAGTAGCCAAGATCGGGGTGGGCGAGCGCCAGCTGCATGTATTGCTCGACCGTGATCGGTCCCCGCTCCATAATCATGGCCTTGATTTCATCGAGCAGCTGCGTCACGGCGAGATACCCCGCCGATAGCTCCATGCCAGCAGTCCGACGCCGGCGATGATGAGCGGAAGGGAAAGGACCATCCCCATCGTCAGGCCTCGACCAAGGTCCTCAAGGCGCGGATCGGGCTCGCGAAAGAATTCGCTGAAAATGCGCGCGGCGCCGTAGACGATCGCGAACACGCCGGTGAGAAGGCCCGGACGGCGCAGAGCGCCATTTTGCGCGAGCGCATAAAGGATGACGAACGCCAGCAGTCCTTCGAGCAGGGCCTCGTAAATCTGGCTGGGATGGCGCGGCACGCCGTCCGTCCCCGGGAAGACGATAGCCCAGGGGACGTCGGTCGGGCGGCCCCAGAGTTCAGGGCGAATGAAGTTGGCGATTCGGCCAAGGAAGATGCCAATCGGCGCGACGAGCGAGCAGAGATCGAGCATGGTCAGCGCCGGCGCCTTGTAACGGCGACAGAACAGGAGGACGCCGATCAGCGCGCCGATCAGCCCGCCGTGAAAGGCCATCCCGCCTTCCCAGATTTTGAAAATCTCGATCGGATGGGAAAAGTAATACTGCGGGTCGTAGAACAGCACGTTGCCGAGCCGGCCGCCGATGATGACGCCGAAGGCGCAATAGACGAGCAGATCGTCGATGCTGTCGGCGCTCGGACGCTTCTGCCCATTCCAATACCGGTCGTCGGAGACGATCCGGCGGATAAGCAGCCAACCAAGCACGAGACCGGCGATATAGGCCAGCGCGTACCAGCGAATGGCCAGCGGACCCCATTGCACGAGGACGGGATTGATCGCTGGAAAAGGCAGGACGAGTGTCGGCATCGGGGGCATGCAGATGCGCTGAGGCCGCTATGGCGTCAAGTCGGGGCGCCGGATCATGCACGCGAACCCTTCGGTGATGCGCTTTCACCAGGCGCGCGAGCGCCGCTGACATTGATGGAACGATTGCGAGAATCGTCGAGATCCTTCTGCGCGCCGGTCGAGGCGGGAGGTGCAAGGTCAGGCATGATTCGCTTCTTTCTGTAAAGCTCGGGCATTTTGTGGGCGCAAGGGCTCGCCAGGTGCCAATCTTGCGTTTGCCGCATCGCTCGGGCAGGGAGAGCGAGCGGGCCGCCAGGTGAGCCGTTGAGATCCAGGACTGGCATGAAACGCGTTCACGACGCCGCGTGGCCGGTAATCGGCCTCGGCGCCGTGGCGATATCGTCGTGGCTGCTGTTCAAGGATTTGCGCGGGCTGTCGTTCGCGAGCCTGAAAAGCGCGCTGTTCTCGATTTCGCTCGCCCGATGGCTGCTCGCGATCGCTTCGACCTCGCTCGCCTATGCGGCGCTCGCCTGGTACGATCAGATCGCGCTTCTGCATCTGGGCCGCCGCCTCAGTTGGCGATACGTAGCGGTGGCGTCGTTTACCGCCTATGCGCTCGCCCATAACATCGGCGCTTCGGTGCTCTCGGGTGCGGTGGTGCGATATCGGGCATATTCTGAGAAAGGCCTCAGCGTTGGCGAGATCGGCGTGCTCGTCGCGTTTTGCTCGTTTACGTTCGCCCTCGGCGCGGCGACAGTGGGCGGTTTTTGCCTGCTGCTTCACCCCGAGTTGGCCAAACGCTTCGCCGGCGCGCCGCTCTGGCTCGGCCAAGCGGTCGCGTGGGCGCTTGTCGGGGCGCCGAGCCTCTACGTCGTTGGCGCCCTCCTGCATTTTCCTCCGCTCAGGATCGGCCCCTTCGAGCTTGTCTACCCGCGTCCGCCAGTCGCGGCGCGGCAACTGCTCGCTGGGCCCCTGGAGTTGGTCGGCGCGTCGGGCATCATCTATTTCGCGCTCCCTGCCGCCACCAATCCCGGCTTCGTGATCGTGCTTGGCGTCTTTGTCGCCTCGTTTTCGATTGCGCTTATCAGCCACGCGCCCGGGGGTCTCGGCGTGCTCGAGTTCACGTTTCTCAAGGCGATGCCGGACGCGCCGCAGGCCAATGTCGTCGCCGCCTTGCTGGTGTTCCGGCTTCTCTATCTGATCCTGCCGCTGATGTTCGCGCTGATCGTCGTTTTGAACTATGAGCGCAAACGGTGGCGGGCGCTGCGGCGATGAGAGGAACTGATCCCAATGGCCCCGGCAATCTCGATCAATGACCAGGACGTTCTTCTGGCGATCGACCTGCAGGCTGATTTCATGCCGGGCGGGGCGCTGGCGGTCGACGGAGGCGACGAGATCGTTGCGCTTGTCAATCGACTGGCGGGCCGATTTGAGAATGTCGTCATTACTCAGGACTGGCATCCGCCGTTGCACGCCTCTTTCGCGGCGAGCCACGAGGGCGCCAAGCCGTTCGAGACAAAGCGTCTGCATTACGGCGACCAGACCCTCTGGCCCGAGCATTGCGTGCAGGGGACGCCGGGCGCGGCGCTGCACCCCGACGTCGCGGTCGATCTTGCCTTCCTCATTTTGCGCAAAGGCATGCATCCGGCAATTGACTCCTATTCCGCCTTCCTCGAGGCCGACGGCAAGACGACGACCGGCCTTGCGGCGCTGCTCAAGGCGCGCGGGATCAAACGGGTTTTCGCCTGCGGCCTGGCGACCGACTTCTGCGTCGCCCATTCGGCGCTGGACGCGCGCCGCGAAGGCTTCGAAACGTTTGTCATCCAGAACGCCTGCCGGGCGATCGACGCCAACAATTCTCTGGCCGAGGCCTGGGCGCGCATGAACGCCGCCGAAGTCTGGCGCATCCAGTCGGCGGAGATCCTGGGCGAGTTCACTCGAGTCGGAGCCTGACGAGGGTGAGGATTCAACCAGCGCGCGAACTCCGCGCAAGCAAAAGCAAATAAACGTACATAAATTGCGAGTAAATGCTAGTAAACAGCTTGCTTTTGGTAGCGCTTATTTTTCGGAATTAGGACTTTTCAATGGGTTACGGCCGATTCAAATAAGAAGATCGCCCCGCCCTCGACGTGGCCCCTCACGCGCGCACAAGTTTACGCGCACCAATCATTTCAGGGACTTATCACCTCCTTTGCGCAACTTCGGCGTTCCCACTCCCTGTCATCCCCCGCGGACCGAAGGTCCGACCGGGAATCCAGCCCTTCCAAAGGAGGCCGACTGGATTCCCGATCGGCCGCTTTCGGCGGCCGTCGGGAATGACGGCCGAATCGATCAAGCGGATTCGGTGTGAGGCGCATGCTCTCTTTCCTCTCGTCCCGCCGCCGCATGGCGGAGGCGTGGTTTCGGCCTGACGGAAAGTATACGGAGGATTTGCGGTTGAGCCAAGATTTTGTTTGCCACAACCTGGTCGGCGCAGCGGAAAGATAAAGCTTCGCCAATTGCTTGGAGGCGATGAGTCTGAAGACGACGGGTTACGGGAGGCTACCGGTTGTGGGGTCGGATTGGAGGCGGTTGCTCGCGGCAGACCGGTTATTGTCGCCCCCGAATGGGGGATGCGAAGAAGCCAGCCATCGCGCTCCCCATCGAGGCGGTTCAGAGCCAGAATATTAAATCTATTCAGTGGCTGGACTGTCGCTTTAGCAACAAAGGCCCCGGGCCGGGGTTAACCACTGGTTAACCTGGCGCGCAGCATCTGATGGAGTCCGATGATGAAGTCCGACGAGCGGCGGCGCCGCTCCCGTTTCCCGCCTGCCTAAGCCCGGGTCTGAATGATAACACTCTACCATCATCCATTCTGTCCTCACTCCCGCTTCATCCGCCTCATCCTTGGGGAAATGGGAATCGAGCCTCGTCTGGTTGAAGAAAAGCCGTGGGACCGGCGCCGCGAGTTCCTGCTGATGGCGCCCGAAGGCTTAACGCCGGTCATGATCGACGACGAAACGGCAAGCCTGTCGGGGGCGGAGGTGATCGCCGAATATCTCGACGAGACGCGCGGCTTGGGTCTCGGCGATCGCCGGCTGATGCCGCAGGACCCGCTGACCCGCGCCGAGACCCGCCGGCTCACGCACTGGTTCAACGTCAAGCTCTTTAATGAATCAAGTCAATGGATTGTGCGCGAGAAGATCAACAAGCGCTTTATGAGTTCAGGCCAAGGGGGCGGCGCCCCGGACATGGAGGCGGTGCGCGCCGCGCGCGCCAATTTGCGCTATCATCTGCGCTACATTGGTCACCTCATCGGGGGCCGCAACTGGCTGGCCGGCGATCGACTGACCTATGCCGACCTCGCGGCGGCGGCCCACCTATCCTGCATTGACTATTTAGGCGACGCGCAGTGGGACGAGAGCGAAACCGCCAAGACCTGGTACGCGCGGATGAAGTCGCGCCCGTCGTTCCGCCCGCTTCTGGCCGAGCGACTGCCGGGAATGACGCCGAGCGTCGCCTACGCCAATCTGGACTTCTAGCGCTTTCTGCGCTGGGCCTTAGCCGGCGACTGGCTCCGCTCCCGCCCCCCTTGTGGGGGCGGGTAAGGGGTGGGGGGTCCTTATGCCAAGCGAGTTGACCGCAGTCGCGCGCACATTGCGTCGCAACGCGAGCGGCGCTGAACGCCGCCTTTGGCAAGGTCTACGGCGCAAACAAATCGGAGGCTGTCGATTTCGACGTCAGGTCGCGCTTGGCCGCTTCGTGGCTGACTTCGCCTGTTTGGACGCCAAACTCATCATCGAAGTAGACGGCGCGACGCATTCGACCGAACGGGAAATCGCTCACGACGCAACGCGAACAGCAGCGCTTGTTGCGCAAGGTTTCGCCGTTCTGCGGTTCACGAACGATGATGTGTACCGCAATCTTGACGGCGTGTTGGAGACGATCCGCTTGAGACTAGTCGAATTGAGCGCGCGCGCGGCCGGTCTGGCCGACCCCCCACCCCAACCCGCCCCCACCATAGGGCGTCCGGCAGGACGCCCGTCTCTCGACGGGCTATCGGGGGCGGGAGACCGTTCCGCGCTTCATGATTCCGCGCAAGCGCGCATCGCCGCAGCGCTTTTGCGCGAAAAAGCCCGCGCGCTCGGCTTCGACGCCTGCCGGATCACTTCCGCCGAGCCGCCGGCGCAGGCGCGCGAGCGTCTCGCCGCCTGGCTCGCGGAGAGCGCGCATGGGCATATGACCTGGATGGCCGAGACCTTCGAGCGGCGCGCCGATCCCCGCAAGCTCATGCCAGAGGCCAAAAGCGTTGTGATGCTCGGCCTCAATTACGGCCCTTCGGACGATCCGCTGGCGGCGCTCGGGCGCCCCGACACCGGCGCGATCTCCGTCTACGCCCGCCATCGCGACTATCACGATGTTCTCAAGGGCAAGCTCAAGGAGCTCGCTTCATTCCTGGTCGCCGCGGCGCGGCCGGAAAAAGCGGACGTGAAAGTCTTCGTCGACACCGCGCCGCTCATGGAGAAGCCGCTGGCCGCGCGCGCTGGGCTCGGCTGGCAGGGCAAGCACACCAATCTGGTGTCGCGCGAATTTGGCTCCTGGCTGTTCCTGGGCGCGATCGTCACTGACCTCGACCTGCCTGCCGACCCGCCGGAATCAGACCATTGCGGGCAATGCCGCGCCTGCCTCGACGCGTGTCCGACTGGCGCGTTCCCGGCGCCCTACCGGCTCGATGCGCGGCGCTGCATCTCCTATCTCACGATCGAGCATGAAGGTCCGATTCCGCCTGAGCTTCGGGCCGCGATCGGCAATCGCATCTATGGTTGCGACGACTGCCTTGCAGCCTGCCCTTGGAACAAATTCGCCAGTGTGGGGCGGGAAGCGAAGCTTGCGGCGCGCGCCGATCTCGATGCGCCGCCCCTCGCGGAACTTGCGCGCCTGGACGATGCGTCGTTTCGGTCCCTGTTCGCCGGCGGCCCGGTCAAGCGGATCGGGCGGGCGCGCTTCGTGCGCAATGTGATGATCGCGGTTGGGAACTCGGATGATCGCGCGCTCGGCGCGCTCGCAGTCGAACGGCTTGGCGATGAGTCTCCGCTCGTGCGCGGAGCAGCGATCTGGGCGCTCGCGCGATTAGTCTCGCGTGAGGAGCTTTCATCCTTCGCGTCGGAGCGCTTAAGAAAGGAGCGTGACGCGGCGGTTATCGAGGAGTGGCGCGACGCTCTCGCCGCGCCGCTCGGACGGTAATCGTTTTTCGCCGCCTCAGTGCGACGGCGCGGTCTCGGCCTGGTGCTTGAGCCTTTCGATTTCGTCCTTGAGATGAAGTTTCTTACGCTTGAGCTCGTGAACCTTGATGTCGTCTGACGCCGGGCGGTTGATTTCGGCTAGGATCGCTTCCTCAATGGCCTGGTGGCGGCGCACCAGTTCGCTGAGATGCGAATCAATCGACATGGGACAGCTCCCTCATGGTCTTGGCGACGAAATTGTGACATAACTGACGACCGGCGCAAGCGGCAAAATGGCTCGGCGCTGTGAAATTTCCGCCCCGCGCCCCGACATTTTTGGGGGGAGATTCGGCGGGCTTAGGATCGATCCCAACATTAACATTAATAATGCGTGAAAGGGTCCCGAGGACGGCGCTTCGAACGGGAGTGGCGCGCTTGCGCGCCCGCGTCGTCGCCGCCATAGTCGCAGCCGCCTCGGCGCGCGGCCGGCGTTGAGGGCGTCGGAAGCCTGGCGTAAAGTGGCGCAAGAATGAATGATAAGGGGCTCAGCCCGGAGGAACGCGCCGCGCTGGTCGCCCAAGTCGAGCGGCTGCGAGAGGAGCATCGCGACCTCGACGCGGCGATCGAGGCGCTGCGGGAGGCAGGTCAGGCTGACCAATTGCAATTGCAGCGGCTCAAGAAACGAAAGCTCCTGTTGCGCGATAAGCTGGCGCGGCTCGAGGACCAGCTCACGCCCGACATCATCGCCTGAAGGGCGCGATCCCTAACGGAAGCCGCCCATGCCCTATCACGTCAACGCCGACCTGCCGCCGTCCGTCCGCTCCCATCTCCCTGAACACGCGCAGGATATTTTTCGCGAGGCCTTCAACCACGCCTACGCCGCTCACGCCCACGATCCGCGCCAGGAGGAGGCCGCCTTCCGCATCGCCTGGGCGGCGGTGAAGCGCGAGTACGAGAAGGTGGGCGACGAGTGGGTGGAGAAGGGGTAGCCGAAGCCCGCGCCCAGTCAAGCGGCGGTAGCGCGGTTGGCGCGCTCGGGCGCGCCTGTTTGACGTCATCGCGAGGACTCGAGCGTGAGCGGAGGGGGCGCGGCGATCCAGGGCCGGTGCGGCGTCCCTTGACCTCTGGATCGCTTCCCCCGGACTTGATCCGGGGGTCGCGATGACGCTCGGCGCTCAAGCGCCTCTTGGCTCGCGCGCCCGCAAGCGCTCGGCCACTTCTTCATCGGTCAGTCGGGCTTCATAGATCGAGCGCCATTCAATCAGGCGCGCGGTCGCGGTGGCGATGACGATTGTCGCCAGCATCGGCAGGGCAAAGGCGCGGGCCTGGCCGGTCAGTTCCATCATCAGCACCAGAGACGAAATCGGTCCCTGCGTGGTCGCCGC
Organism: uncultured Alphaproteobacteria bacterium; assembly: GCA_963824475.1. GTDB lineage: Bacteria > Pseudomonadota > Alphaproteobacteria > Rhizobiales > Beijerinckiaceae > Roseiarcus. Next base: position 1,482,252 of record CAWGPR010000012.1, on the reverse strand, counting down.
CAGCATCGCGCCCGCGCCCAGAAGCGCGTAAAGGCCGATTTCGCCTCCCGGATGAACCCAGAGCCAGAGCTGGCCCAACGCGGCCCCCGCCAGCGCGCCGGCGGCGAGCGAGGGCGTGAACAGGCCTCCGGGCGCGCCGCTCGCCACCGAGCCGAACGTCGCGATCGGCCGAACGAACACCAGCATCGCCAGAACTAACGGCGCCAGCGGATGCAGGAACAAGAGCTGAGCGACATCCTGCCCATTGCCAAGAAGCTCCGGGAAGACAATCGACAGGAGCCCGACGACGACGAGGACGAGCGGCGGCGCAATGAACCGGCGCCAGTCAGAGGGGCGAGCGCCATAGGCCCATGAGATCGCTCGGACGAAGGCGACCGACCACAAGCCGATGACCGGCGAGGCGATGATCGTCCAGAGGTACACGTCGGGCGAGATTGCGTAGGCCGGAACGGTGTAGAGCGGCGCGTTGGGCACGACGAAGCTCGCCGTCTTCGCAGCGATCAACGCGGCCGCAAGCGCGGGAACGACCAGCCGCAGAGCCAGCGCCCCCCGCACCACTTCAAGCGCAAACAGCGCGCCGCCGAGCGGCACGCTATAGACCGCGGCCATGCCGGCGCCGGCGCCGATCGCGACCACCAGGCGGCGCTGTTCGTCCGAAAGCCTCTGAAGGCTCGAGAGCAGATTGCCGAACACCGCCCCAAACTGCTTCGGGGCGCCCTCGCGGCCGAGCGGAGCGCCCATGCCGACAATCACGATCGACAGCACCGCGGTGCCGAGCGTTCGCCACGCCGGCATGCGGCCGGCCTGAAACCAGATCGCCGCCGTAACGTCGATACTGTTGCCGCTAGCGAGCCGGGTTAGCGCCCACTGACCCAAGCTGACTACAAGTCCGGCGGCCAGCAGCAAACCGACATGACGCAATGGACTGGCTTGCCGCGCCGCTTCCAACAGCGCCGAACCTTCGGCCACGCCCCAGGCGAGCTCCTGCGTCGCGTTGAACAGCAGTGTCAGGAGGGCCGCGCCAAGACCGGCGCATAGCCCGGTCAGAGCGACGGCGATCCAGAAACGGATCGCGTCAGGGTCGCGAAGCGTCGCGGGAACGTTGGCGCCGGCCGCCGGCTCAACGGCGCCCGAGGCGGCGGACTTTGTTCCTGGTTCCAATGCTCGCCTCCACGTGAGTGCGCCAGTTTGGGGAGCGCGCCAAGGAAACGCCTAGCGTGCGAAACGGCGTTGGCAAAGGCGGTCGCGCCGTCGCCTTGCGCCCCTTGCGGCCTTCCTTTAAGCGCAAGCTCCATGAATCGCGTCGACTCGGGCTTGTGAGCGGGGCCTCATGAGCGGGGCGTCGAAACCTGTCGCCATCATCATGGGCAGCCAGTCCGACTGGGCGGTCATGCGCCGCGCCGCCGAGACGCTTGAGGCGCTCGGCGTCGGTTATGAAGCGCGAATTGTCTCCGCCCATCGCACGCCGGACCGGCTGGTCGCCTTCGCCAAGGGCGCGAAGGCCGCGGGGTTCAAGGTCGTCATCGCTGGCGCAGGGGGGGCGGCGCATCTGCCGGGCATGACGGCCGCCATGACCACGCTTCCGGTGTTGGGCGTGCCGGTCCCCTCGAAGGCGCTCTCGGGCCTGGACAGCCTCTTGTCCATCGTCCAGATGCCGGCCGGCGTTCCGGTTGGAACGCTCGCGATCGGGGAGCCAGGCGCGGTCAACGCCGCGCTGCTCGCCGCTTCCGTGCTGGCGCTGAGCGACGAAAAGCTTGCGGCGCGGCTCGAGGCGTGGCGGGCGAAGCGCACCGCGGATGTCGCCGAGCGGCCCGAGGATGATCGACCCAAGTCTGAGACCGCCAGTCGATGATCCTGAGCCCCGGCGCGACGATCGGCATTCTCGGCGCCGGCCAGCTCGGGCGCATGCTCGCGATGGCGGCGCTGAAAGTGGGCCTGCGCACCCACATCTTCGCTCCCGAAGAGGCGGCGCCGGCCTATGACGCGGCGGCGGCGCGCACCACCGGCGCCTTCGACGACGAGGCGGCGTTGGCCGGTTTCGCTCAAGGCGTCGACGTCGTCACCTATGAGTTCGAGAACGTGCCGACGTCGACGGTCGAATTTCTTGAGCAGCGCCTGCCGGTGCGTCCGGGCGTCCGGGCGCTGGCGCTGACCCAGGACCGGCTGACGGAGAAAACCTTTCTGCGCGATCTCGGCCATAGGGTCGCGCCCTTCGTCGGCGTCGAGGACGCGGGCGCGCTGGTTCGGGCGGTGGCCGAGCTCGGCCGCCCCGCGATCCTCAAGACCCGGCGGTTCGGTTACGACGGCAAGGGCCAGTCGCTGATCCGCGAAGGCTCCAATGTCGCCGCGGTTCATCGCACGCTGGGCTCGGCGCCGATGATTCTCGAGGGCTTCGTCGCCTTCGAGCGCGAGGTGTCGGTGGTCGCCGCCCGCAGCCTGGAAGGCGAGATCGCGGCTTTCGACCTCTGCGAGAACGAGCACGAGCGCCACATTCTGGCCCGCACGCGCGCGCCGGCGCGGGTCAGCGTGGAGACGGCGGCCGAGGCCAAGCGTATTGCAGCGTCTGTGCTTGACGCCCTGGATTATGTCGGCGTGCTGGCGGTCGAGATGTTCGTCACCCGCGACCGCCAGGGCCGCGAGGCGCTGGTCGTCAACGAGATCGCGCCGCGCGTCCACAATTCCGGCCACTGGACGCTCGAGGGCGCGCAGACGTCGCAATTCGAGCAGCACGTCCGCGCCATCGCCGGCTGGCCGCTCGGGGCGACGACGCGTCGCGGCCGGGCCGAAATGCACAATTTGATCGGCGAGGACGCCGAGGATTGGCGCGACATCCTCGCCCAGCCCGACCTCGGCCTGCATCTCTACGGCAAGCTCGAAATCCGCCCGGGCCGCAAGATGGGCCACGTCACGCGCGTCTTCCCCGAGACGCCGAACCAGGACTGACTCGCGTTTGCCTTGACAGGCTTGTGGGCCTCTCCTTATAGGGGCGGCTCGCGTTGCGCGCCGTGGCGCCGTCGCGCCCACTCTCCCTCTGGGAGAGGGTCGGGGTGAGGGCAGATGGGACCGCCAAACTTCATCATGCTCTAGCGTCGATATCGGCGGGATAGCTCAGCTGGTTAGAGCGGCGGAATCATAATCCGTAGGTCCCCGGTTCGAGTCCGGGTCCCGCTACCAATAAAACCAATGGCTTATCGGAAGTTTCACCAAAGGATGCCCATCGTCGTTTGGGTCGGGGTATCTCTGAGGGTAACGGAAGACGAAGATCGAGCGGCGTAGCAGCGGGCCGCCCACAACTACGAGGTGGGGCGGTTTCGCCCGCTTCCCGGCCTCTAGGCATCGCTTGAGCTTTACGGGCGCGCTTGGCAAGATTCTTGTCGACGCCCTGTTCGTCGAGGCTGGGTAAAAGGGTTTCAGAAAACCTTTTTACCGCGTTTAGCCCGCTTCCCAGCCTCCAGGTCTTCAGCCATGACCTCCCCGAGCCGGCGAAGGCGAAAGCGAGGCAAGCGGATCACGGGAAGACAGCTCCGGGCCGAAAGAAACAGTCCGGGGAAATTCCCCACAGTGTCCGAGGCCGCGCTGCGGATCGTATTGCCCGTATTATTGGCAAGGATCGTAAAACGATCACTAAAGCGAAAGCGGTTTGTGACGCCGCGAAAGAGACTCAAAAGTTTGGCGGGATCAAAGAGGAGATGGACGAATCTGGGAAGGTTGATCGGTCTTTTAAAGGATGCAGCCCAAAAGCCAAAGCGCCGGGCAGCGCGCGGAGCCTTCACAGCCACATTCTTCCTCGCGTCACTGACCTGGCCTCGCCGCGTTCGCGTGGTTAGAATGGCTGACCCGCCGGCGGTTTCATCCGCCATATCCAATACTACAACGTCAACACCTGGTCTTTTGACTTGCTGGTCATGTCTCTGAGCGCCTCCAAACCTTCGCGCTAGCCATCAGCCCGCGCGGCCCGCCCGAAACCAGATCCGTCCGCCAGTGCGAGGAGCATCAGGAAGGAGCACGGATGGGAATTTCATTGAGGCCCCTGATTTTCCGCTTCGCGGTATCGGCGTGCGGCTTGTTGGTGTTGAGCTTTTTTACATTCATTTACATGAAATACCCGTACCTTTATATCAAGCTGATGAACGGAGTGATCAAATTTCGGGCGGCACATCCTTTTACGGACTGGGAGTATATACCTTCGGCCATCCGCTGTTGGTCGGAAGGCGTGAATGTTTACAGGGATAATGCATGCCACACGGTTTGGGGAAACCTCCAGCCGTTTCCTTACTCCCCTTTGTTGCTCCGCGCCACCTTCCTCGAGGCCGGCGAACATTGGACCAATGTCACGATGCTCTCGGTTTGCCTGCTTTTTTTCCTCTCCCTTGCGACGCTGACGCCACCGCACGACTTGCATGACCGCATCATTGCTCTGTTCGCGACGCTGTCCTCCGCCACGTTCCTTGCCGCTGAACGCGGCAACGCCGACCTCATCTTGTTTTTGATGATTGTGGCGGGCATCCATCTCCGCGTTTTGCCGCTGGCGTTCCGCCTTGGCGGTTATGGTCTGATCATCCTCGCGGGGCTGGTGAAATTTTATCCGTTCGTCGCGCTGATCCTGGTCTTGCGAGAACGGCTATTTGTTATTGCGGCAGTTGCGGTCGCCAGCATGGCCGCGCTTGCAACAACCCTGCTGTTTTACCATCACGAACTCGGGTTGATGTTCGCCAACCTTCCCGCCCCGTCGTATTTCACCATGCAATTCGGTTCGGCGAACCTTCCGGGTGGAATTGGCGTGTTCGTCGGGAAGGTTATAGAGAGGCTGGGCTACGCGGATGCGGACACAGCTCGGGCCACTGGTGCGTTAGTATCGCGCGCTATCCTGCCGATCTTGGTCGTTTCGGCGATCACCGCGGCATTCGTTATAGCCCGTCGCTGCGATTTGCGCTGCATAGAAGCCAGATTGCCGTCCCGCCAGCTTGATTTCCTGGTCGCGGGTGCCGTGCTGATGTCCGGATGTTTCTTCGCAAGTCAGAGCGTGATCTATCGCGGCATCTACCTCTTGCTGGCATTGCCCGGTTTGGCGGAGTTATCGCGGCAGCTGCCGACACCGTCGGGGCGTCGATTGTTCGGCAGCGCCGGTGCAGCCATTGTCTTTGTGTTGTGGACGCCATTTCTGGATGAATGCCTGAACTTGGCAGGCTTGTCGGCAAGGCTGCAATACATAGGTCAGGCGCCGCAGACAGTGCTGCGCCTTCACTACCCGAACAATTACAATAATTCCCCAAGTTCCACGTTGGGTTACGGGCTCTGGCTGGCAAGCGAGCTAGCCTGGTGGTGGATCATAACGCTGCTTCTCGCCGTTCTCAGCGCTTTCGTTGTTCGCACCGAGCTGTGGACACTTTTTTGCCGCTTTACTCTCGCTAAGCGACAACCCGAAATCGGCGCGTGAATGAGGCGGAAATTGTCCGTGATTTAGTCGCAGAAACGCTTCTAGCTCGTGACAAAAACTATTGATACAACGATGAATTAGGGCGGATCATAACCCGGAGGTCGGGGGTTCGATTCCCTCTCCCGCTACCACCGACAAATCAATATCTCAGACTTGCGAAGGGCGCCTCCAAAGCGACCCTCGCTCTGATGGCCGCCGCGGCTATCGCTTGCCGCTCGCCCTCGGCGGCTCGGGCGCGAAAGTGAGCCGGCCCTTGACGGAGAGCCGCATGAGCGCGCCGCCGACATTGGCGCCGTAGGCTCGCCGCTCCTTCAGAGCGGCGCCGAGGCTCAGCGCCAGCGCTTCAATCTTCTCGAGCCCGATGCGGCTCGCGTCGCGTCCGCCCGCCGCGGCGATGCGCCGCGCCAGAATCCGGTGTGCGATCGCGATCGGCGCGGAGAAGAGCGCGCGAGCGTCCAGCGCGCCTTCCGAGCCGATCCGCGCCTCGACTTCAGCCGTCAGATGCGCCAGCGCCTCCTCCGTCTCGCGGGCGCGGCGCGCCAGCCGGTCGAGCGCCTCGGCGTCGAGGCCTTCCTCGCCGAGCCGCGTAAGGAGCGCGCGCAGGCGGGTGCGCGCGAAGCGCGGGTCGACGTTGGACGGGTCGTCGATGAAAGGCGCGCCGCGCGCATTGGCGAAGGCGACGAGGTCGCGCTTCCTCAAGGCCATGAGCGGCCGGGCGATGGTCATGCCGTCGCGCGCGGTCATGAGGTCCATCCCGCGCAGTCCCGCGACGCCGGACCCGCGCAGCAGCCGAAAGAGCACGGTCTCCGCCTGATCGTCGGCGTGATGAGCGATTAAGAGCGCCTCGGCGCCGATCGCCTTCGCGTGGTCGACGAGCAGGCGGTAGCGCGCTTCGCGCGCCCGCTCCTGCAGGCGGCTCGTCGGCTTCGCGCCTTTCCATTGCAGAACGCCGTGGCCGACCCCAAGCCGCGCGCAGAGCTTAGCGACCGCCTTCGCTTCATCTGCGCTTTCGGGTCGAAGCCCGTGATCGACCGTCGCCGCCTCGATCCGCGTCCTGCCGCGGCGCTTCGCCCATTCGGCCGCCATGAGCAACAGCGCGGTCGAATCGGGGCCGCCGGAGACGGCGATCAGGAGCGCCTTCGCGCGAACAAACGGGGCGAACAGCGCGTCGATGTCAGCCGACGAGAGAGCGTGCGAGCGCTGGGCGCTCAACAATGATCCTTGGCGCTCTCATGCTCGGCGAGCTTCTTCACCGAGGCGGAGGCGGTCGGGTAGCGCTTGCCGAATTCGCCCAGCGTGGCGCAGGCCTGTTGGGAATTGCCGAGGGCTGCGAGCGTCTGCCCGAGCCGCACCATGCTCTCCGGGGCCCGCGACGACTTGGAATAGTCGGTCGTGACCTTGAGATATTGTTCAGCCGCCTCGCGCGGGCGCGAGCGCTGAAGATAGGTCTCGCCGATATAGAAGATCGCGTCCGGGGTCAGGCGATGCGCCGGATTGGCGGCGAGAAACGCCTTGAACCCGACCTCCGCCTCCGGATATTGCCCCGCCTGAAAGGCCTGCAACGCGGCGTTGAACTGCTCTTTCGGCTGGTCGATCATCGCCACCCCGGAGCCGACGATTGTCGGTCCGGTCGTGGCCGGGACGGGCGGGGGGCCTCTGCCGAGTTCGAGCGGCGGACCGGCCGCAGGCGTCTCGCGGACGAGCGGCGCGCTCGGCGCCGTAGTCCCCAGCGGCCGCGGCGCGCCAGGCGCGTTCGGATCGGAATCGGGATCGAATGCGTCCGACCTCCTCGGCCTCGGAGGGACGCCCGGCTGGCTTGGGGCCAAGGGCGCTTCGGCCACGTCCGGCTCTGGCGGAGCGCCGCCGGAGCGATCGCCGAACCGGAATTCAACGTCCTGGCGGAACTTTTGCAGCTGCGCCTCGAGCCGACGCTGCGCGTTCTCCAATTCCTCGATCCGGCCGTTGGCCTGGCGAAGCTCTTCCTCAAGCCGGTTGACGCGCACCACCAGCCCGGCGGCGTCGTCTGGGTCGCCTGGCGCGCCGCCCGGAATGTCGGCGGGCGGCGCCGGCTGGCGTTGAAAGGGATTGAACTGCGCTTGAGCCGGCGCCGCAAGCGCAACGCAGGCGACAAACGCCGCGACGAGGCGCGAACGAAACAATGGCGTCACTGGCGGCTTCCTGAAGGGGTTCGTTTTGAGCGGCCCATACGCCCCGCATCTCTCGGTTTCAAGTCGGGTCACAGCCTCGTACGGCTCCGGCTCGCGAAGGGCGCTCAACTGCTGGGGGCCCCGTTGAGGACGGTGACGGCGCGGCGATTCTGCGACCAGCAGGAAATGTCGTCGCAGACCGCGACCGGCCGTTCCTTGCCATAACTGATCGTCCGCATGCGCGAAGCCGAGACGCCCTTGGCGGCGAGATAGTCGTGCACCGCCTGGGCCCGACGCGAACCAAGGGCGAAATTATATTCGCGCGTGCCCCGCTCGTCGGCGTGACCCTCGATGGTGAAGCTGTATTTGTTGTATTGGTTGAGCCACGCCGCCTGCTTGTCGAGCGTCGCCTGAGCGGTCGGCGAGAGATCGGTCTGATCGGTGTCGAAGAAGACGCGGTCGCCGACCGTCTGATTGAATTCCTGTACGCTGCCCGGGACGCCGCCATAGCCCCCGGCGAGGTTGTCGGGGTTGTTGTGCGCGCAGGCGCTTAGCGCGAGGCCGAGCCCGAGGGCCGCGGCCAGCGCAATCCAACTCCGGCTCATGTTCGCAAACATGCAAGCTGCTCCTGACGACCCCTCGCCCGCCCGCGAGCTAGCCGTCCCAAGAGTTAACGCAAGGTTCCGATAAGCTTACCGGTCCATTGCCAGCGGATTACGAACGCCGCCTAACCCGGCGGCAGCGTTAACAGCGGATTAATGGCCATATTGCGGCGCAAAATGCCTTGTGCTCGCCTCGTTTGATCGGCATCATCACGCGGTCGTGAACTTGAGTTGTTACGGGGATTTCGCGGGATTCTTATTGGGATGAAACGCTTTAGAGTGAGGCGGACGGCTCTGCTCGCGCTGGCGATGGTGTTTTTGGCCGTCGCCTGGGTGTGGGACGCGTTGGTGGCGGTCGGGCGAACCCTCGCCGGGTTTGTCCCCTGGGCGCGTTTCAAGCGGGCCTTCGCCGCGCTGGTCGATCGCCTGCCGGCGCCCCTCGTGCTGCTGATTTTCCTGGTGCCGTTTCTGATCGTCGAGCCGCTCCTGGTGGTCGCCACGGTCGCCATCGCCATGGGCTATGTCGTCTCCGGAGCCATCGCCTGGATCGTTCTGAAGTTTCTCGCCGTCGCGCTTATCCCGGCGATTTTCGATCTGACGCAGCACAGGCTGATGACCATGCCATGGTTCGTCAGGGCTTATGACAAGGTGATGGCGTTTCATCACTACGCCGATCGGCTCGTCGCGCCTTACAAAGAGGCCGCAGCCTCGGTAGTCCGCCAATGGCGCAGGCGCGTCGCCGTCTCGACCAGACGGGTTCCCGGCCTTGCCTATCTCGCGGCGCGCTTTGCCGCCCGCAAGCGCGCGAACGGCCGGCCGGCCGCCAGCGGCTTCGAGGGGTAGGAGGGCGCCAAGCCGCCTCCACCTCGCGCGACGGTCGGCGGCGCCGTCCGGACGGTGGTCAGTTCGAGGCGATGCCGGAAAGGCGGCATAAATAGTCGCGCTCCGCGAGAGTTGACAGACCGAGCCGCCGGGACCACATTCCCCGTGCTCGAGGGGTGTCCCTAACGGGGCTGAGACGGCAAGACGCCGAACCCTTTGAACCTGATCCGGGTCATGCCGGCGAAGGGACTGAAGCGGCCTAGCTCCTCCTTTGGTCCGCCTGTTCCCGCCGTCGGATTTGATGCGCGAGGAGACGGCCATGAACGAGATTCCCAAATTCGCCGCGCCGCGGAGCGTCACGACCGGACCGATTGCGGGCTCGCGCAAGGTCTATGCTGCGCTTGAAGGTCGCGCAGACATCCGCGTTCCGTTTCGCGAGATCGCGCTCTCCGATCCGCGCGAGGCGCCGGTCCGAGTCTACGATCCGTCCGGGCCCTATACCGAGAACAACACGGCGATCGACCTGACCGGTGGTTTGCCGTTGGTGCGCGAGGCTTGGATCGAAGCTCGAAGCTTCGCCGCGGCTGAGCCGCGCGCGGTCAAGCCCGAGGATAATGGCAATGTCTCGGCGGACCATCTCGCGCCGCTGTGCCCTGCGGAGCGCAGGCTGCGCGCGGGCAAGCCGGGCCAACTCGTCACGCAATTCGAATTCGCTCGCGCCGGAATCATCACGGAAGAGATGATCTATGTCGCCCATCGCGAGAACCTGGCGCGCGAGGCGGCGGTGGAACGCGCTAAAGAGCGCCTGGCCGACGGCGAAAGCTTTGGCGCGGCCATCCCCGAATTCATCACGCCGGAATTCGTGCGCGAGGAAGTGGCGCGAGGCCGGGCGATCATTCCAGCCAATATCAATCACCTCGAACTCGAGCCGATGGCGATCGGCCGCAACTTTCTCGTCAAGGTCAACGCCAACATCGGCAATTCCGCCGTGAGCTCGGGCGTCGCCGAGGAAGTGGAGAAGATGGTGTGGGCGATCCGGTGGGGCGCCGACACGGTGATGGACCTCTCGACCGGCCGCAACATCCATAACATCCGCTCCTGGATCCTGCGCAACGCGCCGGTTCCGATCGGCACGGTGCCGATCTATCAGGCGCTGGAGAAGGTCGACGGCGATCCGCTGAGGCTCGACTGGGAAGTGTTCAAGGACACGCTGATCGAGCAGGCCGAGCAGGGGGTCGACTATTTCACCATCCACGCGGGAGTGCGGTTGGCTTATGTGCCGCTGACTGCGAAGCGCGTCACCGGCATCGTCTCGCGCGGCGGCTCGATCATGGCGCGCTGGTGCCTCGCGGGCCACCGCGAGAGCTTCCTCTACGAGAGGTTCGACGAAATCTGCGACATCATGCGCAAGTATGACGTATCGTTCTCGCTCGGCGACGGCTTGCGTCCGGGCTCGATCGCCGACGCCAACGATCGCGCGCAATTCGCCGAGCTTGAGACGCTCGGCGAATTGACCCAGGTCGCCTGGGACAAAGGCTGCCAGGTGATGATCGAAGGGCCTGGCCACGTGCCGATGCACAAGATCAAGGTCAACATGGAGAAGCAGCTTCGCGAATGCGGCGAGGCGCCGTTCTACACGCTAGGGCCGCTGACCACGGACATCGCGCCGGGCTACGACCACATCACCTCCGGAATCGGCGCCGCGATGATCGGCTGGTTCGGCACGGCCATGCTCTGCTACGTAACGCCCAAGGAGCATCTCGGCCTGCCCGACCGCGAGGACGTCAAGACCGGCGTCATAACCTACCGCATCGCAGCGCACGCGGCCGACCTCGCCAAGGGCCACCCCGCGGCGCAGATCCGCGACGACGCGGTGTCTCGCGCCCGCTTCGACTTCCGTTGGGAGGACCAGTTCAACCTGTCGCTTGATCCCGACACCGCGCGCAAGTTCCATGACGAGACCTTGCCGAAGGACAGCCACAAGGTGGCGCATTTCTGCTCGATGTGCGGGCCGAAATTCTGCTCGATGCAGATCACCCAGGATTTGCGCAAGGAAGCGGAGGCGATGGCCGGCATGGCGGAGAAATCGCGCGAGTTCATCGAGAAGGGCGGAGCGCTCTACGTCGATGCGGCGGAGTGAGGCGATGCGCGCGACCGTCGTTGGCGCTGGCGTCGCCGGCCTCGCGGTCGCAACCGCGCTCGCTGAGCGGGGCGCGAAGGTCGCGCTCGTCGAGCGTTCGCGCGAGCTCGGCGGCAATGCGTCGTGGCTGGCGGGCGGCATGCTCGCGCCGTTCTGCGAGGGCGAAAGCGCCCCTCAAAACGTGGTCGAGCTTGGGCAAGGCGCGATCAATTGGTGGGACGCGCGCGTGCCCGGCGTGACGCGGGAGGGCACGTTGGTCGTGGCGCCGCCGCGCGACGCGGGCGAGGTTGACCGCTTCGCGGCGCGCACGAAGTTGCATGTGGGTGCGGACGAAGCGCGCATCGCCGCGCTTGAGCCCGATCTCGCCGGGCGCTTTCACAAGGGCCTGTTCTTTGCCGACGAAGGTCACCTCGATCCGCGCGTCGCATTGTCCGCCCTCGCTGAGCGATTGCGCGCAAACGGCGGCGAGATCCGGTTTGGCGTCGATGGCGAAACGCTCAGCAACGGGGAAGTGGTTATTGATTGCCGAGGCTGGGCCGCTCGCGAGGCGCTTCCTCAATTGCGCGGCGTGCGCGGCGAAATGATGCGCATCCGTTCGCGCGAGGTGACGCTAACCCGCGCGGTGCGCTTTCTGCATCCTCGCATTCCGCTCTATATCGTGCCGCGCGCGAACAACGAATTCATGATCGGCGCGACGATGATCGAAAGCGCCGAGAAGGGCGCGGTCAGCGTGCGCTCGGCGATCGAGCTTCTGAGCGCCGCCTACGCTCTTCATCCGGCGTTCGGGGAGGCTGAAATCCTCGAGATGAGCGCTGATGTGAGGCCCGCCTATCCCGACAACGAGCCGCGCATCGAGGAGCGCGGGGACCGGATTTTCGTCAACGGCTTTTATCGACACGGCTTCCTGCTTGCGCCTGCCTTCGCCGAACGCGCAGCGACGCTGGCATTGGAGCGGTCGGAGGCGTTGGTATGAAGCTCGTCGTCAACGGCGAACTGCAGGAAGTTCCAGCCGTCACGCTCGCGGAAGCTTTGCAATCGCTCGACTTCGGCGCGGCCGCGGTCGCAACCGCTCTCAACGGCGAGTTCGTGCCGGCGCGCGCACGCGAGGCGACGCCCCTCAAGGATGGCGACCGGATCGAGATCGTCGCGCCGCGGCAGGGCGGGTGAGATGCGCGGGTCCGATGCTTCCGTCATGGCCGGCTCAAGGCGCTCAAGGCCGGCCATGACGGCGTTCCCCTGTTGACGAGGATCGTCGCCCATGACCGCCGCCCCCGACTTCACCCTCTACGGCGCAAGCTTCCACTCGCGCCTCATGCTCGGCACCTCGCAATATCCCTCGCCCGCGATCCTCGCCGAGGCGGCGCGCGCCTCGGGCGCCGAGATCCTCACCGTGTCGTTGCGGCGCGAGTCGGCGCGCCTCAAGGAGGGGCAGGATTTCTGGCGGCTCATCCGCGACATCGGCGCCCGCGTGCTGCCCAACACCGCCGGCTGCTACAGCGTCAAAGAGGCGGTGACGACGGCTCGGATGGCGCGCGAAGTGTTCGGGACGCCCTGGGTCAAACTGGAAGTGATCGGCGAAGCAGACACGCTGCAGCCTAACGTGTTCGGCCTTGTCGAGGCGGCGCGGCTTCTTTGCGCCGATGGGTTCGAGGTCTTTCCGTACACGACCGAGGACCTTGTCGTCGCCGAGCGTCTGATTGAGGCCGGGTGCAAGGTGCTGATGCCTTGGGGCGCGCCGATCGGCTCCGGCAAGGGGCTCAACAACGTATTTGGTCTACGCGCGCTGCGGGCGCATTTCCCTGAGATTCCGCTGATCGTCGACGCCGGCGTTGGCCTGCCGTCGCATGCTGCGGCGGCGATGGAGCTCGGCTACGACGGCGTGCTGCTCAACACCGCCGTCGCCAAGGCGGGCGATCCGGTCGCGATGGCGCGCGCCTTCAGCCAGGCGATCGAAGCGGGCCGCGCGGCTTTCCTCGCTGGACCCATGCAGCCGCGCGACATGGCCGCGCCGTCGACGCCGGTCGTGGGCAGAGCGGTGCTGACGTGAACACCTTCGCCGCCCTCACCCCCAGCCCCTCTCTCAGGTTCGGCCTGGACCCGTTCTACCCGATGGTCGACAGCGCCGGTTGGGTGGCGCGTCTGACCGATGTCGGCGCACGGTTGATCCAATTGCGCGTCAAGGACAAGGACGAGGCGTGGGCAGCGCGCGAGACGCGAGACGCGCTGGCGGCCTGCGCGAAAACCGGCGCGGTGCTGGTCGTCAATGACTACTGGCGCGTTGCGATCGACGAAGGCGCGCCATGGGTCCATCTCGGCCAGACTGATCTCGATGACGCGGATGTCGGCGCGATCCGCAAGGCCGGGGTGAAGCTTGGCGTCAGCACGCATGACGAAGCGGAGCTAGAGCGCGCGCTCAAGTTCGAGCCGGACTACGTGGCGCTTGGGCCGATCTATTTCACGCGCCTCAAGGCCATGGCGTTTGCGCCGCAGGGCTTGGAGCGGATTGGCGAGTGGAAGCGCCGCATTGGCGCGATCCCGCTGGTCGCGATCGGCGGACTTAATGTCGAGCGGGCGAAACTGTGCCGGGCCGCTGGCGCGGACATCGTCTCCGTCGTCACCGACATCACGCTCAACGCTGATCCGGAGGCGCGCGCGCACGAATGGATGGCGGCGACGCGGCCAGCGTGAATCAAAGGATTCCGATCGCTCTGACCATCGCCGGCTCGGATTCGGCGGCGGCGCCGGGATTCAAGCCGATCTCAAGACCTTCGCGGCGCTTGGCGTCTATGGCGCTAGCGTCATCACTGCAATCACCGCTCAGAACACGCGCACCGTCCGCGCGATCCACTATCCACCGCCTGGAATCGTCGCCGCGCAGATCGAGGCGGTCCTCGAGGACTTCGCGGTCGCGGCAATCAAGATCGGCATGCTGGGGATGGCGGCGTTTGTCGAAGTGGTGGCGGAGAGGCTCCCCTCTCCCCTCGGGAGAGGAGTTGGGGGTCAGGGCTCGCGCGCTCGACGTCCCGCGCGAGGCTCGGACCCCTCATCCGGCGCTTCGCGCCACCTTCTCCCGGTGGGAGAAGGCAGGGAAGCCTTCATCGTCTACGACCCCGTCATGACCGCTTCGGTCGGCGATCCGTTGAGCGGCGCTGGCTTTGTTGAGACGGTCCGGGCGAGCCTGCTGCCGCTCGTCGATTGCCTCACTCCTAACCTTGCCGAGGCCGCGGCGCTGCTCGGCGAGAGGATTGCGCGAAGCGAAGCGGACATGGCGCGCCAGGGCGAGGCGCTGTTGAAGCTCGGCCCGCGCGCGGTGCTCATGAAGGGCGGGCATCTCGACGGCGACGAGGCGATCGACGTTCTGGTGACAGAAGGCGCTGTGCATCGTTTCGTGGCGCCAAAGCTCCCTTCGAAGAACCTCCACGGCTCCGGCTGCGTGTTGTCGAGCGCCATTGCCGCCTATATCGCGCGGGGCGCCCCGCTCTCCGAGGCTGTCGAGCGCGCCAAGGCGTTCGTGCGGCAAGCGATTGTCGCGGGGCGGGATCTGACGCTCGGCGGCGGCTCCGGGCCGTTACGGCCCGATCTCGTCGCGCGCGTCCCTTAGTTGGGCGCTCGCCGACCGGGGCGGCTTTTTGCGTTCGCGGACGGGGCAGGTTCCGGCTAAAATCGCGCTTCGGGCGGGGTACAAGCGCCCATGCTGGAGACAAGCGTCCGTGGCGGGAGACTTCTACAGTTCGATCCCGGTTCTCGACAATTTTGCCGACGCGGTGAGGGCCGAGAACTATAGGCCGCTGCCGGACGACTGGGTCGTCGGCTTCGCCGACGTCGTTCACTCGACGCAGGCCGTGGCTGACCGTCTTCTTCGGTCTGAAGCTCAAAGGACCTGGCGTCGACGCGACCTCGTATAAGAACGACCTCGTCGCCAACGCCGACTTTCGCAAATTCGATGACGGGCTGCGTATGACGCTCGATTGCACGGCGGAATTCGGAGATAAGCTCGAGGCGCGGCTCGCCGCAGCCGAAGATTATGCGCACTGGGGCGCGTTCCGCCATGAAGCGGCGCAAGTGACGTGCTTTGCACCTTCGGTTACCGAGCGGGGCCATGTTCATTTCGTTGACGGCGCCGGCGGCGGCTATACGATGGCCGCCAAGGCGATGAAGACGCGGCGGGACGCGCTGGCGTCCGCGGCGTGAGGCCTCTCGCTCGAAGGTCAGAAGGAGGCGCCCATGCAAAGCGTATTCCGTTCCATTGCAGCATTCGCGGCGGCGGCCTTGGCGGCCGCGCTCGGCGGGCAATGCGCGCAAGCCGATGTTGCGCCGACGCAGCCCGTTGCGCTGGCGGTCCTCAATCTCGAATATGTCGACACTTCCGGCGAGCCGAAGGATCAGACGGCGGCTCATCAACGGCGCGCCGCTGATTTTGTGAGCGCCTTGCAGCACGATCTCGCGGCGAACGGCCAGTACCGCATCGTTCCGCTGTCCTGCGGGTCTGCGCCGTGCGAGCCGGCGATGAATCCTTTCGAGCTGCAGAAGGCGGCGCGGGCCGCAGGCGCCAAGCTCGTCCTGCTTGGCGGCGTGCACAAAATGAGCTCCCTCATTCAGTGGGCGAAGATCGAAATCACCGACGAGGAGCAGGGCCGGATTGTTTTTGACCGGTTGGTGACATTTCGCGGAGACACGGACGAGGCGTGGCAAAAGGCGGAATCCTTTGTCGCGCGCGACGTTCTCCAGTCTGCGCCGACGTTCGGTAAACAGGCCACCGCTATTGCGCCGGTCAAGATTGCCGTCTTCGACTTCGAGCTGGAGGATTTCAGCGGCGGCGCCGGGATCATCCCCGAAAGCGACCAAGACCGGGAGCAACTGAGGCTGGCGACCGAGACCGTGCGTCGACTGCTCACTGAATCCGGCCGATACAGCCTTGTTGACGTCAGCAACGCCGACGCGCCCGACGTGACTGCCCACAGCCTGCACAAATGCGACGGTTGCGACGCCGCGATCGCTCGAAAGCTTGGCGCAGACCAATCTCTTGTTGGGATCGTGAGCCGCATCACCCGCACCGATTACGCCGTCACCTTCAAGCTTCGCGACGCGCGAACCGGTTCTGTGCTCGCGGTCGAGCAGACCGACCTCCGCATCGGGGCGAACTATTCCTGGAACCGCGGCGCCGCGTGGCTCATCAAGAACCGGTTGCTGGAGAAACAAGCCCGGCAATAAGCGTCCGGCTAAGCCGGCTTTGCGACCCGTGGATAGCGAGCGCGGCGGCGCTGCGCCGCCCCGGCCGATTTGCTAGGCTTGAGGCGATGGACGCCTCCAGCGACAGCCCCAATTCCGACGCCGCCAGCGCGCGCCTCACGCCGATGATGGCCCAGTATTTCGAAATCAAGGCGGCCAACCCGGGCTGCCTGTTGTTCTACCGGATGGGCGATTTCTACGAGCTGTTCTTCGATGACGCGGAAATCGCGAGCCGGGCCCTCGGCATCGTCCTCACCAAGCGCGGCAAGCACGAGGGCGAGGACATCCGCATGTGCGGGGTCCCAATCGAGCGCGCCGACGACTACCTCAACCGGCTGATCGCGCTCGGCCATCGCGTCGCCGTCTGCGGCCAGCTGGAAGACCCGGCGGCAGCGAAAAAACGGGGCGCAAAGTCTGTCGTCAGGCGCGACGTCGTTCGGCTGGTCACGCCCGGCACGATCACCGAAGAGCGGCTGCTGGAGCCGGGCCGCGCGCGTCTTTTGGCGGCCGTCCAGAAGGTGCGTTCGAGCGAGGGACGGCAGACTTACGGACTCGCCGCCCTCGATCTGTCGACGGGGGCGATCGCGCTCAGCGAGACGGACGAACCGGGCCTTGCCGCGGAGATTGCGCGGCTGGAGCCGAGCGAGGTCGTCGCTTCGCAAGCCGTGTACGACGAACCGTCGTTCTCCCAGATCGTCGGCGCCATGCGCGTTCCGGCCACGCCGCTCGCGCGCGACGGCGGCGATGTCGCGGCGGCCGAACGGCGGGTCTGCGAGTTCTACGGCGTCGAAACCCTCGATGGCTTCGGCGCGTTCACCCGCGCCGAGATCGCCGCCGCCGCGCTCGCGCTGGCCTATATCAAGCGTACCCAGTTCGAGGCCCGGCCTGCGCTCTCCGCTCCAACGCGGCGCGCGCGGGGGGCGAGTCTCGAAATCGATCCCGCGACCCGCGCCAACCTCGAGCTCACGCGAACGTTGAGCGGAGCGCGCGACGGCTCGCTTCTGGCGACGATCGATCTGACCGTGACCCCTGCGGGGGCGCGCCTGCTCGCCGAGCGGCTGGCGAGTCCGCTGACTGATCCTGAGGCCATCAATCGCCGGCTCGATTCGCTTGAATTCCTGGTCGAGGCGGCGCCGATGCGCGACGCCCTGCGTCGGGCGCTCATGCACGCGCCCGATTTTCTGCGCGCTCTCTCGCGCTTGAGCCTCGATCGCGGCGGTCCGCGCGACCTTGCCGCCATTCGCGATGGGCTCGCCGCCGCGGCGACGCTGGCCAGCATTCTCGAAGCCGCCCAGGATCTCCCGTCCGAACTCCTTAGCGCCTATGCACGGCTGCGCGCCGGTTGCGCCGAACTTGAGCGTGATCTCGAGGCCACGCTCGCCGACGATCTGCCGCTGCTTAAGCGCGACGGCGGGTTCGTTCGCGCGAGCGCCCTGACAGCGCTCGATGAGGCGCGCAGCCTGCGCGACGAAAGCCGCCGCGTCATCGCCGAGTTGCAGGCGTCCTACGCCAATGAGGCGGGCGTCAGGCAGCTCAAGATCAAGCACAACAACTTTCTCGGCTACTACATCGAGACGCCTCAGGCCGCTGGCGAGACGCTGCTCAAGCCCCCGCTCAACGCGACCTTCATCCATCGCCAGACGATGGCCGGCGCGATGCGCTTCACCACCAACGCGCTCACTGATCTCGAGCAGAGTATCGCCTCCGCGGCCGACCGAGCGCTCGCGGTCGAACTCGAGGCGTTCGAGCGCCTGCGCCAGGCCTGCCTCGCGGAGGGCGAGCGCTTGCGCGGCTTCGGGGCGGCGCTGGCCGAGATCGACGTCGCCGCCGCGCTCGCGGAGCTCGCGGTCAAGCGCAATTGGACCCGCCCGCTGGTCGACGCTTCGCTGAGCTTCAAAATCGAAGGCGGGCGCCATCCCGTGGTCGAGGCGGCGCTGAAAGAGGCGGGCGAGCCGTTCGTCGCCAACGACTGCGATCTCTCGGGCGAACCGGGGCAGGGCGGGCGCATCGCCATCGTCACCGGCCCCAACATGGCGGGAAAATCGACCTATCTCAGGCAGAACGCGCTGATCGCGCTCGTTGCGCAAATGGGCGCCTATGTGCCGGCGGCCCGCGCCCACATTGGAATCGTCGACCGGCTGTTCTCGCGCGTCGGCGCGGCGGACGATCTGGCGCGCGGGCGCTCGACCTTCATGGTCGAAATGGTCGAGACGGCGGCGATTCTCAATCAGGCCAGCGAGCGCTCGCTGGTGATCCTGGACGAGATCGGCCGCGGCACGGCGACCTTCGATGGGCTCTCGATCGCCTACGCCTGCGTCGAGCACTTGAGCGCCGTCAACCGTTCGCGGGCGCTGTTCGCCACCCACTTCCACGAACTGACCGGGCTCGCCGAGACGCTGCCTCGGCTCGTCAACCTCACCATGCGGGTCACCGAGTTCAAGGGGACGCTGGCGTTCCTGCATGAGGTGGTGCATGGCGCGGCCGACCGCTCCTACGGCATTCAGGTCGCGAAGCTCGCGGGGCTGCCGCCATCCGTGGTCAAGCGCGCCCGCCAGGTGCTCGGCGGCCTCGAGGCCTCGCGCTCGAGCGGCTCGCTCGACGCGCTGCCGCTCTTCTCCTATGAGCCGCGCGAGCCGCCTTCCCCGCCCGCGCCTGACGAGGTGCGCGCGGCGCTCACAGCGCTTGACCCCGACGCATTAAGCCCGCGCGAGGCGCTCGAGGCCCTCTACAGGTTGAAGCGGCTGTTCGACGGCGGGGCCAAGTGAAACCTGTCGTCGCCTGCCCCTGCCGGCGGAGCGCCGAAAGCCCCGGATTCAACCAGAACGCGAATTCGGTGCAAGCAAATGCAAATAAATGCAAGCAGGTAGCAGCAAATTCGCTTTCATCTACTGGCGTTTACTTTTCCGAATTGGGACTTTTCAATGGGTTACGGCCGATTCAAGTAAAAGCATTTCGCTCCTTCTCAATTCGCGTGGCGGGTTGTCGGTCCAACGTTTCAAACAGCACAGCTTCTCTTCGCCTCGCCCGGCTGCCGTCGAGCGGGACCTGGATTCTGCTGATAGGAACATACATAGCGCGAATTTCTGGTTTTGTCAAGGAAAAGCAGCAACTCGCTTGGTTCTTATAGTTACCTGTTGGCGACGCGTCGCCAACCCGGGCGATCGATCTTTGGCGGTCATGGCCGGGCTTGACCATAGGCTTGACCTGGCTTGACCCGGCCATCCACTCCCTACCATCTCAATGACGAGTCCGACATCGCCTCTACTGGCAGTAAGGTCCTGCAAGAACAAGGCCTTGTGCGCGCTGCTCTCTTGCCCCTTGTTTTTGACCTGTCGGGACACCCCCGGATCCCAGTCCGGGGGGCGGCCATGACGCCCTCACAAGCTGTCGCGGGGTTCCACCCCGTGCTGGCGCTGCCAGTCGCAGTGATCTACAGCAAGAAGAACATGTGATCTGGTCAGTTCGATCGCATTTCTTCGATAGGTAAAATCGAGCCTCAGCCGCTGCGTGAGGCCACTACGATTATCAACCTCTGAAAATCAATCGGCGCCCTCGCCCTGTTTGGTGCTCGATCGCCGGCCCGCATGCGACGCGATCGGCGCATGGCCTGGATGGGCATGGTAGACACTGCCGTTGGCCTATCCTGGGAAGGATTATCCGTGCTACCCATCGCCCAATCGCTTCGATGAAAGGGTAAGGCTGTCCCGATCCTGGACTTCGTGCTGACGCCGCACGCTATCTCGGAGCTTCAGCGGCGAGGGCTTGACGAGGCGACAGTCCGCCAAGTTCTTGCCGAACCCGAGCAGCGTATGGTCGTGCGGCCCGGACGTGAGGTAGTGCATTCAAGGATCGAGTTCGCGGGGAGGCGCTACCTGGTTCGGGTGTTTGTCGAGGTGGATCGAAGCCCGGTCGAGGTCGTCACCGTCTACCGGACGAGCAAAATCGACAAATATTGGAGCCTCTTGCAAATAGATTGACGAATTCAGTCGGGTAAGGCTATAGTATTTAGAGCGGTTGTTATCGTTGTCAAGTAGGATAGTGAAATATATTTAGATTGTTGTTCAGGTGTGGCGCTGTTATCGTAGAAACCGATTTGCTTCAGCCGTGGCTGTAGACATGACAGACGACCCTCTCGACGCGATGAAGGCTCGCTGGAGCTACATCCAGGGCTTTTTGTTCCCTTGGATGCGCGAGGACAACGATCCGATCACCGAAGCGTTGGGCCGTCTCGTCACCACGCTCGACGTGATCGGCCTCGAAGCGTTCGTTCCTGAGCCGCCCAGGGGGCCGGGCCGGCCGCCCGAGGACCGCCGCGCCCTCGCCCGAGCTTTCGTGGCCAAGGCGGTCCTGGGCGTTCCCACCACCAGCGCCCTGATCGAGCGCCTCGACGTCGACAAGTCCCTGCGTCGCATCCTCGGCTGGGAGCGACGCTCGCAAGTGCCTTCCGAAGCCACGTTTTCCCGGGCGTTCGCCGAATTCGCGCGCGGCGCGCTGCCAGACAAGATCCACGCCGCGCTGATCGAGCGTGCGCTCGGGGGACGCATCATCGGGGCGATCGCGCGCGACGCCACCGAGATCGAAGCGCGCGAGAAGCCGGTCCAGAACACGGCCAACGACGGCAAAGACGATCCCCCGGCGCCCGATAATCCCGCGCCGCCGCGCAAGCGCGGACGTCCACGCAAGGGCGAACAGCGTCCGAGGCCGGAGCCGACGCGTCTCAAGCGGCAGGTCACGCAGAACCTCAGCCAGATGCTCGCCGACCTGCCCACCGCCTGCGACGTCGGCTGCAAGAAAAACAGCAAGGGCTACAAAGAGACCTGGACCGGGTACAAACTCCACATCGACGTGGCCTGCGGCCAAATCCCAGTCTCCTGCGTGCTGACCTCGGCCTCCGTCCACGACAGCCAGGCCGCCATTCCCTTGATGACCATGACGAGCGCCCGCGTCGCCTATCTCTACGATCTCATGGACGCCGCCTACGACGCCGCCGCGATCCACGACCAGAGCCGGACGCTGGGCCACGCTCCTATCGTCGACCGCAACTTTCGCGCCGACCACCAAGCCAAGGCCGAATGGGGCCGCGAAGTCGAGCGCCTGAAGCTCATCCACAGGCCCGACTTCGACGACCTGATCTACGATTTCCGCACCATGGCCGAACGCGTCAACGCCCGTCTGAAAGACGAGTTCGGCGCCAGATTTCTCCGCGTCCGCGGCGCACTCAAGGTCAAATGCCATCTCATGTTCGGCATCGTCGCCCTCGCCGTTGATCAGATCATCCGTGTCGTCGACTACAGGACCGCCCCTGCCTGACCCAGCTAGGTGCACCCGCCCGGCGCAGGAAAATTCACCTCGCTCAAGGGATTATGCAAGAAGCTCATTGGAGAAGGCTATCATGAAGATCGCCTACGATCGGCATACGGATTCGCTTAGCGTCATTCTCAAAGAAGGCGTCGCGGTGGCCGAGAGCGACGAGGATAAGCCTGGCGTGATTCTCGACTACGACGAGCATGGCGACCTCGTTGGCCTCGAGATTCTGGACGCTTCGCGCCGCGTCACCGAGGCCCGCAAGATCGAGTACGAAGCCATCTGAACGACGATTCCGATGTGGAAGCGGATCGTTGGCCTTCTCTCATTCTGACCGGAACGCACTGACCCTCGACGCGGCCGATCGACTAGGCAGCGGACTGTCAAGGGCCGGGAAAAATTAGACAGCAAGCTCCGGAGTTCGGTCGCGCGCCGATCGGCGTAGACGGGGAAGCAAGACAAACCCCGGAGCCATCCTTATGTCTATGCCCATGACCGAAGCGCGCCCCAAGGCCCTGAGGGCGCCCGCCGGCGACGGAGAGCGCTGGTGGGACGCGGTCGCCCGCCGCGATCCGGCCTTCGACGGCAAGCTCATCTTCGCCGTCCGCACCACCGGAATCTATTGCCGGCCGAGCTGCGCCTCCCGGCCGGCGAAGCGGGAGAACGTCTCGTTCTTTTCGAGCGTGGCGGAGGCGGAGAAGGCGGGCTACCGCGCCTGCAAGCGCTGCCGGCCCGACAAGCTCGGCGCGCCCGATCCGCAGGTCGAGGCGGTCAAGCGGGCGTGCGCTGAGATCGAATTGGCCGAGGAGGCGCCCAAGCTCGCCGAGCTCGCGGCGAGCGTGGGCTTGAGCCCGTATCACTTTCACCGCGTGTTCAAGACGATCACCGGCGTGACTCCGAAGGCCTATACGGCGGAGATGCGGGCGCGCCGCGCGGCCGACAAGCTGCGCACCGCGGGGACGGTCACCGAAGCGATCTACGACGCCGGGTTCAACTCTTCGAGCCGCTTCTACGAGAGCACGGCGGCGCGGCTCGGCATGACCCCAAGCGCGGTCAGGCGCGGCGGCGCGGGCGCGGCAATCCGCTTCGCGGTCGGGCAGGCGTCGCTCGGCGCCGTGCTGGTCGCCGCCACCAACAAGGGCGTGTGCGCGATTCTGCTCGGCGACGACCCGCATGGGCTCGTGCGCGAGTTGCAGGACCGCTTTCCGAACGCGGAGCTTGAAGGCGGCGACGCCGAATTCGAGCGCATGGTCGCTGAGGTCGTCGGCCTCGTGGAGGCGCCTGCCCAGCGCCTCGATCTTCCGCTCGACATCCGCGGCACCGCGTTCCAGCAGCGGGTGTGGGCGGCGCTTTGCGCAATACCTCCCGGCAAGACGGCGACGTACAAGGAGATCGCGCGAGCGATCGGCCAGCCGAAAGCCGTGCGGGCGGTCGCGCAGGCTTGCGCCGCCAACCCGCTTGCGGTCGCGATCCCTTGCCATCGGGTGGTGCGCACCGACGGCGACCTCTCCGGCTATCGCTGGGGGGTCGAGCGCAAGCGCGCGCTGATCGCGCGCGAGGCGGCGTGATGCAGGCCCGCACCCCGGCCCTCACCCCAACCCCTCTCCCCGAGGGAGAGGGGGGCCCTTCTCCCGCCGGGAGAAGGTGGCGCGAAGCGCCGGATGAGGGCAAGGGGGCAGCCACGCTCGACGCGCTCGACTGGCGGAGAATCGAGCGTGAGCTTGACGCCTATGGCTGCGCGGTTGCGCCGAAACTGATCTCGCGCGAGACGTGCCGTGAGCTTCAAGCGCTCTATACCGACGCCGCGCGCTTCCGCTCGCGCATCGTGATGGCGGCCCACGGCTTTGGCCGGGGCGAGTACAAATATTTCGCCGATCCGCTGCCTGAGCCGGTCGTCGCGCTTCGCCGCAGCTTCTATTCGAGGCTCGCGCCGATCGCGGATCGGTGGAACGAGGCGATGGGCGTTTCCGTCCGCTATCCCGCCGAGCACGAAGCCTTCCGGGCGCGCTGCCATCAGGCGGGTCAGACGCGACCGACGCCGCTTCTGCTGCGCTATGGCCCCGGCGACTACAATTGCCTGCATCAGGACGTGTACGGCGAGCATCTTTTTCCGCTGCAGGTGGCGATCCTGCTCTCCGAGCCCGGGCGGGACTTTATCGGCGGGGAGTTCGTCTTGACCGAGCAGCGGCCGCGCATGCAGTCGCGCGCCGAGGTGCCGCCGCTCACGCAGGGCGACGGCGTGATCTTCGCCGTGCGCGAGCGCCCCGTGCAGGGGGTGCGCGGGACCTATCGCGTCAACCTGCGCCATGGGGTCAGCCGCATCAAAAGCGGCGAACGGTTCACCCTCGGCGTCATTTTTCATGACGCGGCGTGACGCTTGGCTGGGCGGTTCGGGCGGCCAGCGTTGCGCTGACGCGCTGCGTGACTTAAGGCCATGCGAGCCAACAAGACTCCGAGGCCCCGATGCCAAGCGTCCGCCAACCCGCGATCTTTGTGCCGCATGGCGGCGGCCCATGCTTCTGGATGGACTGGCCCCCGCCCTTCGGCCCGCATGCCTGGGATGGCCTGCGCGATTACCTCGCGGGCTTGGTCAAGTCGCTGCCGGAGCGGCCGAAGGCGTTCCTGGTCGTCACCGCCCACTGGGAGGCGGATAAGCCGACCGTCAGCGTCAACCCCAAGCCCAGCATGCTGTACGACTATTACGGCTTCCCCGAGCACACCTATAAGCTCTCCTATCCCGCCCCCGGCGACCCGGAGGTGGCGGCCGAAGTGAAGCGGCTCATCGAGGCGGCGGGACTGCCCGTCGCGACCGACGGCGAGCGCGGCTTCGACCACGGGGTGTTCGTGCCTTTCCTCATCGTCGATCCGAAGGCCGAGATCCCGGTCGTGATGCTGTCACTGCGCAAGGACCTTGATCCCGCCTTCCACATCAAGCTCGGCAAGGCGCTCGAGCCGTTGCGCGACCAGGGGATCGCGATCGTCGGCAGCGGCATGAGCTTCCACGACCTGCGCCATTTCCGCGACGGCGACACGACGGCCTCGGCCGCGTTCGACGCCTGGCTCGACGAGACGGCGAAAGCGCCGGAAGCGGAGCGCGAGGCGCGGCTTGCCCATTGGGACAAGGCGCCGTCGGCGCGCGAGTGCCATCCGCGCGAGGAGCACCTCATGCCGCTGATGGTGGTCGCCGGCGCGGCCGGCGACAGCAAGGGCAGCCATGAGTTCCGCGACGTGGTCGGCGGCAAAGTGATCTCGGGCTTCCGGTTCGGGTAAGCCCCTCAATCCGGCGCCCAGACCGGCGCGAATCTCGGCACGAGATGAAGGTCCTTGCCGGTCCACGGATGGGCGAGGGCGACTTGCTCGTTCAGTTCCACCCCGAGGCCCGGCTCATCCGGCGGGATGACGAAGCCCTCCCCCCAGCGGATCGGCTTCTTCAAAATCTGCGCGTGGAAGCCGTCCCAGCGCTCGATGCTCTCGAGGATGAGGAAATTCGGGCTGCACGCGGCGAGCTGGATATTGGCCGCGCCGACGATCGGCCCGCAATAGAGATGAGGCGCAATCTGCGCGTAGTGAGCCTCGGCCATCGCGGCGATCTTCTTCGCCTCCAGGATGCCCCCGACCCGGCCCAAGTTCATCTGCAGGATCGAGGCAGCGCCGGTTTCGAGCACGCGCGCGAATTCGTACTTGGTCGTCAGCCGCTCGCCGGTCGCGATCGGGACTCGGCACTGCGCGGCGACCCTGGCCATCTCCTCCGGCGCCTCGGGCGGGGTCGGCTCCTCGAACCATAGCGGCTCATAAGGCTCGAGCCGCCTTGCCAGGCGCAGCGCGCCGGAGGCGGTGAACTGGCCGTGGGTGCCGAACAGGAGATCGCATTTCGTTCCCACCGCCTCCCGCAGCGTCTTTAAGAAGGCTTCGCAAAGCTCGAGCCGCTCGAGGCTCGGCTGGCGCGGATCGAAGGTCGAATACGGCCCGGCCGGATCGAATTTCACCGCGTTGAAGCCCTGCGCCATGTATTTGAGCGCTCGCTCGGCCGCGGCGTGCGGGTTCGAATAGACCGGGCTGTCCGAATAGGCGTGCGAGCCGGGCTCGTCCGGATAGAGGTAGGTGTAGCTGCGCAGCCGCTCGTGCACCTTGCCGCCGAGCAGCGCATAAATCGGCTTGCCGACCGCCTTGCCGACGATGTCCCACAGCGCCATCTCGACGCCTGACAGGACGCCCATGAGCGAAATGTCGGGCCGGCCCGAATAGCCGCGGCCATAGACGTTGCGCCATAGCGCTTCGATGCGGAACGGGTCGGCGCCGTCGACGTGGCGCTCGAACACGTCCTCGATCATCGCCACAATCGCCTTGGGCGCGAAGCTTGCGGCGTAGACTTCGCCCACGCCCTCGATTCCGCAGGCGGTTTTGAGCTTGAGGAAGAGAAAGTAGCGGCCGCCGAAGGCAGGCGGCGGATTGCCGACGACGAAGGTCTTGAGCTCGGCGATTTTCATGGTGTCTGCCCCTCTTGCCCCAGTCCTTGGCCCTCACCCTGCCCTCTCCCCGAGGGAGAGGGGGCGCTAACTATTCCAGCAAGGCCCCCTTCGCCCTCTGGGAGAAGGTGGCGCGAAGCGCCGGATGAGGGCGCTCTTAGAACACGATGACGTTGCGCAGCGCCGCGCCGGAGCGTGACGAGGCCAGGGCCTCGTTGATCGCCTCCAGCCGATAGCGCCCGCTGATCAATTGGTCGAGCTTGAGGCGCCCCTCGCGGTAGAGCTTGACGATCATCGGCACGTCGATCGCGGGGCGGGCCGAGCCCATCTTGGAGCCGAGAATCCTTTGGCCGTCGGCGGCCAGATAGCCGGGATCGATCGTCGCCATGCCCCCCGACGGCGGCATGCCGACCAGCACGGTCGCGCCATTGCGCTTCATCAGCGAAACGCCCTGTTCGGCCGCGCCCTTGACGCCGACGGTGACGAACACCCAGTCGGCCTTGCGTCCCCCGTTGAGCGCCGCCGCCCGCTCGGCGACATCTTCGCTTTTGGCGTTGATGGTCTCGGTTGCGCCGAATTCGCGCGCCGCGGCGAGCTTGGCCGGCTCGACGTCGACGGCGATGATTGGCGAACAGCCGGCGAGCCGCGCGCCCTGGATGGAATTGAGGCCGACGCCGCCGCAGCCGATGACGACGACGCTGGAGCCGGGTTTCACGCCGGCTGTGTTGACGACCGCGCCCATCCCCGTCAGCACGCCGCAGGCGATGAGCGCGGCGCTGTCGAGCGGCATGTCGTTCGGGATTGCGACCGCCTGCGACTGGTCGACGACCATGTGCTCGGCGAAGGCGCCGGTGCGCAGGCCGTGGACGATCGGCTTGCCGGCGCTGTCGTGCAGCGGGGTTTTGCGGTCGAGCGGGAACACTTCCTCGCAGAAGACGGGCGCGCCCTCGGTGCAGGCGGGGCAGAAGCCGCAATTGCGGATGAGCGTCGCTGCGACATGGTCGCCGACTTTCAGCCGCACGCCCGGGCCGACCGCCTCGATCACCCCCGCCGCCTCGTGGCCGTAGACCGCCGGCAAATCGCCGCCCCAGGCGCCATCGACGTAAAAAATGTCGCTGTGGCAGATCGCGCAGGCCGCGGTCCGGATCAGGACCTCGCCCGGCCCGGGCTCGGCGAGTTCGACCGTCTCCACGGTCAAGGGCGCGCCGAAGGCGCGGCAGACGGCGGCTTTCGTTTTCATGGGGGGTAATCCCGGCGGAATGGCGCGACTCGGATGAGGCGGTTCAATCCCGCGCTGGGGCCAAGAGTTCAAGCGCAGTCTTGAGGCGAGGGGCAATAATTTTTGTGGGGCCCGCGGGGGAGCTGGAGCCAAACACGGCCTCCCGGCAGGAGTCGTTCATTCCTTGCCGGGGGGCCGAAAATCAGGGTGTGCGGTTTTACCCGCGACTCAAGCTTTTCAGTCGCTTAGGCTCATTTTTCTGCAACTCCGCAAAGGACCCAACGCCGCCGCCGACGCTAGCCTTGGGTCAAAGGTGTATATACACCATGCAGCAATAAATCACACCCAACGCCAGCCGCAGTTGCGTCGTCCTCGATGCCACCAGCATCGCCAGACGCGTCGACGAGGGCGGCGGCGCGGAGGGGGGCCCACCCAGGCTTGAGTGTTCTCGATCCATTCGTCGAGGGCGCCGGGAACGCGGTCGTCGAGCGGCATCGCCGTCGCCGCGCCCGGGGCGAGGCCAAGTGCGGCGGCAGCCGCCCCGAACATAATGGCGCGCGCGAATCCGCGGCGATCGATTGTCCTCATCTGCTGTTCCCTCCTGTTGTGGACCTCCCGCGTCCATGCACCCCCTGAGCCGCAACGGGATCGATCCACGCCGGCGCTGCGGCCCAGGAATCGCCCGCAGCGGCGCTCCCGCCACCGAATCCCGCGGTCGCCGAATTCGAAACTGAACCATCGAACGATCGCAGCAGCAAGTCTGCATGCGGCGGGCGCCCGCGCACGTTCGCGGCTACGGCGCCGGCTGAAAGACCGACGCCTCGAACTGGAGAGCGCGGGTGAAAGCGGCCCACAAAGGACTGGAGCGCGCCATCCTTTATTTGATTGTTGTTGCGGAAGCGGTTAATCCACCCGAACGCGCCGCGCATAAACTTTTCGTGACCCCCTTGGCAAGCCGGCGCAAAAGCGGTATGGGGGGGTTTGGGGTAGATGGCGCGACGACCCCGAATGATCAAACATGGCTACCGCCCTGCGAAGCACAAGCCGGTGACGGGTGATCGAAGCGGGAGCGGCGGAAAGG
The DNA here is from genome assembly GCA_963824475.1 of uncultured Alphaproteobacteria bacterium. Lineage (GTDB taxonomy): Bacteria > Pseudomonadota > Alphaproteobacteria > Rhizobiales > Beijerinckiaceae > Roseiarcus. The sequence continues at coordinate 1,453,805 of CAWGPR010000012.1, read as the reverse complement.
CCGGAGGACGGAAAGGGTGAAGCCTTTGCGTCTTCGCGGCCCATGTTCTGTCCGAGACTGCCGGCGCGTAACCCCTTCAGGGGACACGCTTAATTCCTAAAGCCCCATCGGGGCCTTGGAGCCAGCATAGACGGGGAAGACCGAGTTTTTGCACCCCCCCCCGGCGCTCCCAGGGCGGGTGAAAGCGGTTCGAACCTTCTGTCCGGCGCCGGGCGTTTCGCCCGCCTCCGGGGACAGGCGCAAGTGGCTGCGGCGTTCGATTCTGACCGAATCGCGCATCGCGGCGTGTGCAACAGGCGGGTTTTGAGCAATTGAAGCCCGCCGACCGGAGATGAGCACCGTGGATAGAACGGAAAAGAAGGAAGCCGTCGCGGCCTTGCATGACGTTTTTTCGAAAACGTCGGTCGTGGTCGTGGCGCATTATTCCGGCCTGACGGTCGCCCAGATGCAGCGTCTGCGCAAGCAGATGCGGCAGGCGGGGGCGCACGTTCAGGTCGCCAAGAACCGGCTCGCCCAGATTGCTCTTCAAGGCACGGACGTCGCCTCGATCGGTCCCTTGCTCAAGGGGCCGACCCTGATCGCTCATTCGAGCGATCCGGTGGCGGCGGCCAAGGCCGCCGTGGCTTTCGCCAAGGATCACGAGAAATTCGTGCTCCTGGGCGGCGCCATGGGCAAGACGGCCCTCGACGTCAACGGAGTCAAGGCGCTCGCGACCTTGCCGTCCCTCGACGAACTGCGCGCCAAGCTGCTCGGGCTCATCACGGCGCCCGCGACCAAGCTCGCCCAGCTCGCTACCGCGCCAGCCGCCAAGCTCGCGCGCGTGGTCGGGGCCTATGCCGCCAAAGACGCAGCCTGACGCAGGCTCTTCACAAACATTCGAACCGCACTAGATATAGGAGGTCCATCAATGGCCAATCTGGAAAAAATCGTCGACGAACTCTCGAGCCTTACGGTCCTGGAGGCCGCCGAGCTCGCCAAATTGCTGGAAAGCAAGTGGGGCGTCTCGGCCGCCGCCGCAGTGGCGGTCGCCGCCGCTCCGGCAGGCGGGGCCGCGGCCGCCGCCCCGGTCGAGGAGCAGACCGAGTTTACCGTCGTCCTCTCGGCGATCGGCGACAAGAAGATCGAAGTGATCAAGGAAGTTCGCGCCATCACGGCGCTTGGCCTCAAGGAGGCGAAGGACCTGGTCGAGGCCGCGCCGAAGCCGGTCAAGGAAGGCGTGGGCAAGGAAGAAGCCGAGAAGATCAAGGCCGCTCTGGAAAAGGCGGGGGCGAAAGTCGAGCTCAAATAATGGGCGACCCGCTGACGCGGGGCTCGATTGATCAAAAGGGACGGTCCCCGGCGATTCGCCAGGGGCCGTTCCGGCGTTTCCAAGACGTTTGGGGAGTGAGCGTCGTCAATCGGCGGCCAAAAGCTTTTGAGGCCGCGTGGGGGAAGGTTTGAGTGAGAAGGGGGCGTGGGCCAACGCGTCCCAAGAAGACCGGCCTTAAGGTCCGTCGCGCTGACGCGCGACGAATCGCGAACGGCGGGCAAGCGAGCTTTAGAGGAGCGACATGGCGCAGACATTCACCGGCCGCAAGCGCGTTCGCAAGGTGTTCGGGCACGTCAAGGAAGTCGGCGAGATGCCGAACCTGATCGAAGTCCAGAAGGCCTCGTATGATCAGTTCCTGCTGATGGACCCGCCGAAGGGCGGCCGTCCAACCGAGGGGCTGCAAGCGGTGTTCAAGTCGGTGTTCCCGATCAAGGACTTCGCCGACACCGCGCATCTCGAGTTCGTCAAGTACGAATATGAAGCGCCGAAATACGATGTCGACGAGTGCCGCCAGCGCGGCATGACCTATTCTGCGCCGCTCAAGGTGACGCTGCGCCTTATCGTGTTCGACGTCGATCCCGAGACCCAGGCCAAGTCGGTCAAGGACATCAAGGAGCAGGACGTCTACATGGGCGACATGCCGCTCATGACCACGAACGGCACCTTCATCGTCAACGGCACCGAGCGCGTCATCGTCTCGCAGATGCATCGCAGCCCGGGCGTGTTCTTCGATCACGACAAGGGCAAGAGCCATTCCTCGGGCAAGCTTCTGTTCGCCGCCCGCATCATCCCCTATCGCGGCTCGTGGCTCGACATCGAGTTCGACGCCAAGGACATCGTCTATGCGCGCATCGACCGGCGCCGCAAGATCCCCGTGACCTCGCTGCTTTACGCGCTTGGCCTCGACGGTGAAGCGGTCCTGTCGACCTTCTATCGCAAGATCGTCTACAGCCGGCTCAAGGACGGCGGCTGGCGGGTGCCGTTCGACGCCGAGCGCATGAAGGGGGTCAAGGCCTCCGCCGACCTCATCGACGCCGACACCGGCGAGGTCGCTATCGAGTCCGGGCGAAAATTGACCGTGCGCGCAGCGCGCCAACTGGCCGAGAAGGGCCTCAAGGCGCTGCGTGCGAGCGACGCCGATCTCTATGGCCAGTATATCGCCGAGGACCTCTATAACCCCGCCACCGGCGAAATCTACGCCGAGGCCGGCGAGGAGATCACCGAGAAGTCGCTCGCCCAATTGCTGGAGGCCGGCTTCAAGGAGCTGCCGGTGCTCGACATCGACCACGTCAATATCGGCGCTTATATCCGCAACACGCTGAAGGTCGACAAGAACGCCTCGCGCGAGGACGCCCTGTTCGACATCTATCGGGTTATGCGTCCGGGCGAGCCGCCGACGATCGAAAGCGCCGAGGCGATGTTCCAGTCGTTGTTCTTCAACTCCGAGCGCTATGACCTTTCTGCGGTCGGCCGGGTGAAGATGAACATGCGCCTCGACCTCGACGCGCCCGACACCCAGCGCACGCTGCGCAAGGAGGACATTCTCGCAGTGGTCAAGGCGCTGGTGAACCTGCGCGACGGCCGCGGCGAGATCGACGACATCGACCATCTGGGCAACCGGCGCGTGCGCTCGGTCGGCGAATTGATGGAGAATCAGTATCGGATCGGGCTTCTGCGCATGGAGCGGGCGATCAAGGAGCGCATGAGCTCGGTCGAGATCGACACCATCATGCCGCAGGACCTCATCAACGCGAAGCCCGCGGCCGCGGCGGTGCGCGAGTTCTTCGGCTCGTCGCAATTGTCGCAGTTCATGGATCAGACCAACCCGCTTTCCGAGATCACCCACAAGCGGCGCTTGTCCGCGCTGGGGCCGGGCGGCCTCACCCGCGAGCGGGCGGGCTTCGAGGTCCGCGACGTCCATCCAACGCATTATGGCCGCATCTGCCCGATCGAAACCCCGGAAGGTCCAAACATTGGGCTCATCAACTCGCTCGCGACCTTCGCGCGCGTCAACAAATACGGCTTCATCGAGTCGCCCTATCGCAAGGTGCGCGACGGCAAGGTGACCGAGGAGGTCGCCTATCTGTCGGCGATGGAGGAGCAGAAATATTCGGTCGCCCAGGCCGATACGCCGATCGACGCCGCGGGCAAGCTTGTGGGCGATCTTATTGTCTGCCGCCACGCCGGCGACGTCGTGTTCTTGCCCGGCGACCGCGTCGACTACATGGACGTCTCGCCCAAGCAGCTGGTGTCGGTCGCGGCGGCGCTCATTCCGTTCCTCGAGAATGACGACGCCAATCGGGCGCTCATGGGCTCGAACATGCAGCGCCAGGCGGTGCCGCTGGTGCGCTCGGACGCGCCCCTGGTCGGCACCGGCATGGAGGCGATCGTGGCGCGCGATTCGGGCGCGGCGATCGCGGCGCGCCGCGCCGGAATTGTCGACCAGATCGACGCCACCCGCATTGTGGTGCGCGCGACCGACGAGACCGACGCCGCCAAGCCCGGCGTCGACATCTACCGGCTGATGAAGTTCCAGCGTTCGAACCAGTCGACCTGCATCAACCAGAAGCCGCTGGTGAGGGTGGGAGACCGGGTCGAGAAGGGCGACATCATCGCCGACGGGCCTTCGACCGATCTCGGCGATCTGGCGCTTGGGCGCAACGTCCTCGTCGCCTTCATGCCGTGGAACGGCTACAACTTCGAGGATTCGATCCTGCTCTCCGAGCGCATCGTCAAGGACGACGTCTTCACCTCGATCCATATCGAGGAATTCGAGGCGATGGCCCGCGACACCAAGCTCGGGCCGGAGGAGATCACCCGGGACATCCCGAACGTCTCGGAAGAGGCGCTGAAGAACCTCGACGAAGCAGGCATCGTCTACATCGGCGCCGAGGTGGTGGCCGGCGACATCCTGGTCGGCAAGATCACGCCCAAGGGCGAAAGCCCGATGACGCCGGAAGAGAAGCTTCTGCGCGCCATCTTCGGCGAGAAGGCCTCCGACGTGCGCGACACGAGCCTGCGCGTTCCCCCGGGCGTGCAGGGCACGGTCGTCGAGGTGCGCGTCTTCAACCGCCACGGCGTCGACAAGGACGAGCGCGCCCAGGCGATCGAGCGCGAGGAGATCGAGCGCCTGGCCAAGGACCGCGACGACGAGCAGGCGATCCTCGACCGCAACGTCTACGCGCGCCTTGCCGAAACGCTCGAAGGCAAGCGGGCGCTCTCCGGGCCTAAGGGCTTCAAGAAGGATCAGGTGCTGACGAAAGCGCTGCTCGAGGAGCAGCCGCGCTCGCAATGGTGGAGCTTCGCTCTCGAATCCGACCAGGCGATGTCGGAGATCGAGGCGATGCGCAAGCAGTACGACGAATCGAAGAAGTCGCTGGAGAGCCGCTTCCTCGACAAGGTCGAAAAGCTGCAGCGCGGCGACGAGCTGCCGCCAGGCGTCATGAAGATGGCCAAGGTGTTCATCGCGGTGAAGCGCAAGATCCAGCCCGGCGACAAGATGGCGGGGCGCCACGGCAACAAGGGCGTCGTCTCGCGCATTGTGCCGCAGGAGGACATGCCGTTCCTCGAGGATGGCACACCGGTCGACATCGTGCTCAATCCGCTCGGCGTGCCGAGCCGGATGAACGTCGGCCAGATTCTCGAGACCCATCTCGGCTGGGCCTGCGCCGGTCTCGGCAAGCAGGTTGGCGAGGCGGTCGACGCCTATCTGCGATCGAACGACGCCCGGCCGCTGCGCGGCAAGCTCAAGCAGGTCTACGGCGACGACGAGACGATCAAGGCGCTCGACGACAAGAGCCTCGCCGAACTGGGCGAGAACCTGCGCCGCGGCGTGCCGATCGCGACGCCGGTGTTCGACGGCGCGCGCGAGAAGGACATCGTCGAGATGCTTAAACTCGCCAATTACGACCCGTCGGGACAGGTCACTCTCTATGACGGGCGGACCGGCGACGCCTTCGACCGCAAGGTCACGGTGGGCTACATCTACATGCTGAAGCTCCACCATCTGGTCGACGACAAGATCCACGCCCGTTCGATCGGCCCCTATAGCCTCGTCACCCAGCAGCCGCTGGGCGGCAAGGCGCAGTTCGGCGGGCAGCGGTTCGGCGAAATGGAGGTGTGGGCGCTCGAAGCCTATGGCGCGGCGTACACGTTGCAGGAGATGCTGACCGTCAAGTCGGACGACGTCGCCGGCCGCACCAAGGTCTACGAGGCGATCGTGCGCGGCGACGACACGTTCGAATCCGGCATTCCGGAGAGCTTCAACGTGCTGGTCAAGGAGATGCGCTCGCTTGGCCTCAACGTCGAATTGGCGACGCTCAAGCGCCCGCTGGACGAGACGCCGCCGGCGGAGGCCGCCGAGTGATCGTTAGGGTCGCGCTCGGCTGCTGACCGGGGCGACGATGTTTTTGGCGTTGGCACCGCGGCTGGTTCGCCGCAGCGCCGTTCCACCAAGGCGAGTTCGGATGCGATTCGCGGCCGGACTTCGCGGGAGACCTCAATGAATCAGGAAATCACCAATCCGTTCGCGCCGGTCGCTCCGCCGCAGGCGTTCGATCAGATCCAGATCGCCATCGCGAGCCCGGAAAAGATTCTGTCATGGTCGTTCGGCGAGATCAAGAAGCCCGAGACGATCAACTACCGCACGTTCAAGCCCGAGCGCGACGGCCTGTTCTGCGCCCGCATCTTCGGGCCGATCAAGGACTACGAGTGTCTGTGCGGCAAGTATAAGCGGATGAAGTACAAGGGCGTCATCTGCGAGAAGTGCGGCGTTGAGGTGACGCTGTCGCGCGTGCGGCGCGAGCGGATGGGCCACATCTCGCTCGCCGCGCCGGTCGCGCACATCTGGTTTCTGAAGTCTTTGCCCTCGCGCATCGGGCTTCTGCTCGACATGACGCTGAAGGACCTCGAGCGCGTCCTCTATTTCGAATCGTACATCGTGCTCGATCCGGGCTTGACCCCGCTCAAGGACCGTCAACTTCTCAACGAGGACGATTATCTTCGCGCGGCCGACGAATACGGGCAGGACAGCTTCACGGCGATGATCGGCGCCGAGGCCATCCGCGAGATGCTGAAGGGCATGAACCTGCAGAAGATCGCCGAGGACCTCAAGGTCGAGATCGCCCAATCGAAGAGCGAGCTCAAACCCAAGCGCCTCGCCAAGCGGCTGAAGATCATCGAGGCCTTCATGCACTCGGGCAACAAGCCGGAGTGGATGATCCTGACCGAGGTGCCGGTCATTCCGCCGGACCTGCGACCGCTGGTGCCGCTCGACGGCGGGCGCTTCGCCACCTCCGACCTCAACGACCTCTACCGTCGTGTCATCAACCGCAACAATCGCTTGAAGCGGCTGATGGAATTGCGCGCGCCCGACATCATCATCCGCAATGAAAAGCGCATGTTGCAGGAGTTGGTCGACGCGCTGTTCGACAACGGCCGGCGCGGGCGCGTCATCACCGGCGCCAACAAGCGGCCGCTGAAGTCGCTCGCCGACATGCTCAAGGGCAAGCAGGGCCGGTTCCGCCAGAACCTGCTCGGCAAGCGCGTCGACTATTCCGGCCGTTCGGTGATCGTGGTCGGCCCCGAGCTCAAGCTGCATCAGTGCGGCTTGCCGAAGAAGATGGCGCTCGAACTGTTCAAGCCGTTCATCTATTCGCGCCTCGACGCCAAGGGCCTGTCGGCGACCGTCAAGCAAGCCAAGAAGCTGGTCGAGAAGGAGAAGCCCGAAGTCTGGGACATCCTCGACGAGGTGATCCGCGAGCACCCCGTCATGCTCAACCGCGCCCCGACCCTGCATCGCCTGGGCATCCAGGCGTTCGAACCGGTGCTGATCGAGGGTAAGGCGATTCAGTTGCATCCGCTCGTCTGCGCCGCGTTCAACGCCGACTTTGACGGCGATCAGATGGCCGTGCACGTGCCGCTGTCGCTCGAAGCGCAGCTTGAGGCGCGGGTGTTGATGATGTCGACCAACAACATCCTGCATCCCGCCAACGGCCAGCCGATCATCGTGCCGAGCCAGGACATCGTGCTCGGCCTCTACTACGTCTCGCTCATGCGCGACGGGGAGCCCGGCCAGTACGAGGAGGATCCGAAGACCAAGCGCCCGCTGCGCGGGGTCTATAGCGACATCGGCGAAATCGAGCATGCGCTGGCGGCCGGGACGATCACGCTGCACTCGAAGATCAAGGGCCGCGCCTGGACCTATAACGAGAAGGGCGAGCGGGTGGCGAAGATCTTCGACACCACGCCCGGGCGCATGTTCCTCGGCCAGCTTCTGCCCGATCACCCCAAAGATTCCCTTCGACGTCGTCAACAAGCTGATGACGAAGAAGGAAATCTCCAACATGATCGACATCGTCTACCGCAACTGCGGTCAGAAGGAGACGGTCATTTTCTGCGACCGCATCATGTCGCTCGGCTTCCGCGAGGCGTTTAAAGCGGGCATCTCGTTCGGCAAGGACGACATGGTGGTGCCCGAGTCCAAGGCCAAGTTCATCGCCGAGACCTCGGCGCTGGCGAAGGAATACGAGCAGCAGTACAACGACGGACTCATCACCCAGGGCGAGAAGTACAACAAGGTCGTCGACGCCTGGGCGAAGTGTTCCGACAGACTCGCCGAGGAGATGATGGCTGGCATCTCGGCGGTGCGCAAGGACGCGCACGGCCGCGACAAGCCAATCAACTCGATCTACATGATGTCGCATTCCGGCGCGCGCGGTTCGCCGACCCAGATGCGCCAGCTCGCCGCCATGCGCGGCCTGATGGCGAAGCCCTCGGGCGAGATCATCGAGAGTCCGATCATCTCCAATTTCAAGGAGGGTCTGTCGGTTCTCGAGTATTTCAATTCGACCCACGGCGCTCGCAAGGGCCTGGCGGACACCGCGCTCAAGACCGCGAACTCGGGCTATCTGACGAGGCGCCTTGTCGACGTCGCGCAGGATTCGATCATCACCATGCCTGACTGCGGGTCGCAGCGCGGCATCAGCATGCGCGCGATCGTCGACGCGGGCACGGTCGTGGCGTCGCTTGCTTCGCGCATTCTCGGCCGCACCTCGGCGGAGACTCTGCGCGACGTCGACGGCAATGTGATCGTCGAAGCGGGTCAGATGATCGTCGAGGAGCACATGCCGGCGATCACTGCCGCTGGCATCCAGGAGGTCAAGATCCGCTCTGTCCTCACCTGCGAGGCGAAGAACGGCGTCTGCGGCGCATGCTACGGCCGCGATCTGGCGCGCGGCACCCCGGTTAACATGGGCGAGGCGGTCGGCGTCATCGCCGCCCAGTTGATCGGCGAGCCGGGCACCCAGCTGACGATGCGCACCTTCCACATCGGCGGCGCGGCTCAGCTTGCGGATCAGTCGTTCATCGAGTCGAACTTCGACGGCGAAGTGAAAATCCGCAACCGCAACCTCGCGCGCAACTCCAACGGCGACCTGATGGCGATGGCGCGCAATGTCGCCGTCGTGATCAGCGATCGCAGCGGGGCGGAACGCGCGGTGCATCGGGTGCAGTACGGCGCGCGGTTGAAGGTCGATGAAGGCGACAAGATCAAGCGCGGCCAGCGGATCGCGGAATGGGATCCGTTCACCCGGCCCATTCTGACCGAGATCGACGGCGAGATCGGGTTCGAGGACCTGGTCGAGGGCGTGTCGATGTCCGAGCAGGTCGACGAGGCGACTGGCATCGCCAAGCGCATCGTCACCGATTGGCGGTCGACGCCCCGCACCGCGGGCCTCAAGCCGGCGCTGGTCATCAAGGGCAAGGACGGCAAGATCGCCAAGCTACCGCGTGGCGGCGACGCGCGCTATGCGCTCTCGGTCGAATTGATCATTTCGTTCGAGCCGGGCGCGACGGTGCGAGCCGGCGACGTCATCGCGCGCATCTCGATCAACAGCGCGAAGACCCGCGACATCACGGGCGGCCTGCCGCGCGTGGCGGAGCTGTTCGAGGCGCGCCGGCCGAAGGATCACGCGATCATCGCCGAAATCTCCGGCACGGTGCGGTTCGGGCGCGACTTCAAGAACAAGCAGCGCCTGAGCATCGAGCCGAGCGAGGAAGGCGTGGAGGCGGTCGAGTACCTGATCCCGAAGTCGAAGCACATTCACCTTCAGGACGGCGATGTGATCGAGAAGGGCGAATATATCGTCGACGGCAATCCCGCCCCGCACGACATTCTCGCCATCAAGGGCGTCGAGGAGCTGGCCGCCTATCTCGTCAACGAGATTCAGGAGGTCTACCGCCTGCAGGGCGTCAGCATCAACGACAAGCACATCGAGGTGATCGTGCGCCAGATGCTGCAGAAGGTCGACATTGTCGACGCCGGCGACACCGACTTCCTGGTCGGCGAGCAGGTCGACGCGACCGATCTTGAGGCGGCCAACGAAGCGGTGACCGCCGAAGGCAAGAAGCCCGCGACCGGAACCCCGGTGCTGCTTGGCATCACCAAGGCGAGCCTGCAGACCCGCTCGTTCATCTCGGCGGCGTCGTTCCAGGAGACGACGCGCGTTTTGACCGAGGCCGCGGTCAACGGCAAGGTCGACACGCTCGAGGGCCTCAAGGAGAACGTCATCGTCGGCCGGCTGATCCCGGCCGGGACGGGCGCGGCGGTCGCCAAGCTGCGCCAGATCGCGGCGATGCGCGACACCTTGATCCTGGCGCAGAAGGCGGAAGCGGCCGCACAGGCGCCCGCGCTCCCGCTCGCCGCGCCTCAGCCGGAGCCCGTAGCGCCCGCCCCGCGCAGCAAGGCGCGCGCGCCGGCCGAGTGACGCGAAGGCGAACGACCAACATCGAAGATGAACCCCGCCGGCCTCCGGCGGGGTTTATTCTTTTTTGAGTCGTGTTCGGGGGCTTGAGCGTGCTTACCCCTCATGTCTCAAGGCGCCTCGCGCGAGCGGGGCCTTGCGCCTCGTCTTAACTCCGCGCGAGGACTTGGACCGCGCGGTCGAGCTGCGGGTCGCCGCCCGCCGCGTAGCGCCAATCGAATGGGACTTCGATCGTCGGCTCGACTCCGACCCCCTCAAGGCGCTGGCCATCGACCAGCACGTCCTCGACCGCGAGCAGGAGCAGGCCGTCGTCGCCGATCAGGAACGCGGTCGCCGCCAGCACCGCGCCTTCGGTGCGATGGCCGATGAGCTCGCCGAGACGGTATTGCTTGAATCCGTACGCGAGCACCTCCTTGCCGCTGCGCGTGCCCTCATTGATCAGCATAGCGACGGGCTTGCGCCATTTGACGTCGATGAAGCCGATCTCGCCGTTGCGGTCCTTGACCTCCATCGTTGGCGCGCGCGGATTGAACAAATCGAGATATTGCGGCTGTGCGCCGCCCCATCCGCCGCGCAGATCAAAGACCAGCGCGTCGGCGTCCTTGAGCGGACCCTCGGCCATCAGGTCCTCGAGCGCGGACTGAATCCTGCGGCTCGCATAGGACCAGACATGCACATACCCAATGCGCGCCTTGTCCACAGCGATGACTCGCGCGCTGTCTCTCAGGCCGCGCAGGAACATCTCGTTCGGGTGAAGATCGGCCGGCGATACGCTGATCGCGATCGGCGTCGCGCCGGACGCGCGGCGGATCTTGAGCGACACGGGACCACCGACCCTGCCGCGGAACGAGTCGACCGGCCGGAACGGGCGGTCCTCCGCCGACAGGATTTCGTCGCCGACCAGAACGCCGGCCCCATGCGCCGGCGCGCCCTCGATCACTCCGGTTACGAAGGTGCGGCTCTGATCGTCGCCCTCGGTGAACACGCCAATACCGGGATAGGACACGTCCCCCCTCGGGAACACCCGATCGAGGCCGCGATGCTCGAGCGCGCCGGCGAAAATATCGGCGAGCTGGTAATAGGCCGGATCGTCCGGCGTGTAGTAACGGGTGTGCGAGGCGCCGAGCTTGGCCAGCATCGCATTAATGACGGCCGCCGCGTCTTCTCGCGAGCGCGCGGATGCGGCTTGAGGGCGGAAGCGCGCGCCCTCGTCCTGCCAGTCGAGGCCATTGAGATGAGGGTCGTAGAAGCGGTCGCGCACGAGCTCCCAGACCTGGTCGAAGTCCTCCGGATTTGACCCGGTCGGCGCCGCGTCAGGCTGGCTTGTGGTCTCGGCGTTCGCCGGCCACGCGCTGAGCGCGCCTATCGCCGCAAGAGCCAGGATCTCCCTGCGTGTCGCTTTCATCGGTTTCATAGGCTCCGGCTGACTGAAATCGCGGAACGGCCCCGCCGCACGATTGCTCTTAACCGCTCGCTAGCGTTCAATCCCGGCCCATCTATGATCGTCTGCGGCGCTTTCGCGGCCCGTTGAAGGCGAGGCGGTCCGACGTCCGGCCGCCGCGCAACGACAAATTTCTCCCCCGCCGCCGATTATGACGATTGAAAGGGGTTGACGCAGGTGGACGGCTTGAATATGTTCCGCGCGCTTTCGGCAGGCCGTAGAGCTTCGCTGTATTCGACGACGCGTCGGATACCCAACGGCTCTAAACGCTGACGATCCTACCGACGACGAGCCATGCCGGCCCTTAGGGGGCCGGTTCTGTTTCGCACGATCACGGGCGTTGCGCCGTGATCCTCTGCTTTCGGCGGCGCCCAACCCCGAGCGGGTTTCGGGCGCTGTTGGTTTCGCGCGTTGCCTTTCTGGCTTCGCGCGAAGGTCGAGCGGATGGAATTTCGATTTTCCGTTCGGCGTTCGCGCCGGGCGCCACAGGGAACTGAAGTTTAGGGCCGACATGCCGACGATTAGCCAGTTGATCCGCAAGCCGCGGCAGCCGAAAACCTACCGCGAGAAGGCCCGTCATCTCCAGGCGAGCCCGCAGAAGCGTGGCGTGTGCACGCGCGTCTATACGACGACGCCGAAGAAGCCGAACTCGGCGCTGCGCAAGGTCGCCAAGGTGCGGCTGACCAACGGCTTCGAGGTCATCGGCTATATCCCGGGCGAGGGTCACAATCTGCAGGAGCATTCGGTGGTCATGATCCGCGGCGGCCGCGTCAAGGATCTGCCCGGCGTGCGCTACCACATCCTGCGCGGCGTGCTCGACACCCAGGGGGTCAAGGACCGCAAGCAGCGCCGGTCGAAATACGGCGCCAAGCGGCCCAAGTGACGCGAAGCGTAGCGTAGCGTCATCCCCGGACGGAGCGAGAGCGAGACCCGGGGATCCCGCGGAAGGGAAGCATCATCCCCGGACGAGCGAGAGCGAGACCCGGGGATCCAGACAGAAGAATTTCATGGGCCGGTCCGCCGGTTCTGACGAAGAGAGAGAGTTAGGCGATGTCACGCCGACACAGCGCTGAGAAACGCGACATCATCCCGGACGCCAAATACGGCGACGTGGTGGTGGCGAAGTTCATGAACACGATCATGTACGAGGGCAAGAAGTCGGTCGCCGAGTCGATCGTCTACGGCGCGCTGGACAGCGTCGAGGCCAAGGCCAAGACCGACCCGCTCGCGGTCTTCAAGCAGGCGCTGGAGAATGTCGCGCCCTCGGTCGAAGTTCGCTCGCGGCGTGTCGGCGGCGCGACCTACCAGGTGCCGGTCGAAGTGCGCACCGATCGCCGGCAGGCGCTGGCGATCCGCTGGATCATCTCCGCCGCGCGCGACCGCAACGATAAGACCATGGTCGACCGGCTGTCGGCCGAACTGCTCGACGCCTCGAACAATCGCGGCGCCGCTGTCAAGAAACGCGAGGACACGCACCGGATGGCCGAAGCCAACCGCGCCTTCGCCCACTACCGCTGGTGAGCGGCGGTCTGGCCAAGGCAATCGGGATTAAGGATCATGGCGCGCAGCCACGCTATCGAGGACTATCGGAATTTCGGCATCATGGCCCACATCGATGCCGGAAAGACGACCACGACTGAGCGCATACTCTATTATTCCGGCAAGTCGCATAAGATCGGCGAGGTGCACGACGGCGCCGCGACCATGGACTGGATGGAGCAGGAGCAGGAGCGCGGCATCACCATCACGTCGGCCGCGACCACCACCTTCTGGCACGACAAACGCCTCAACATCATCGACACGCCCGGCCACGTCGACTTCACCATCGAGGTTGAGCGCAGCTTGCGCGTGCTGGACGGGGCGGTATGCGTGCTCGACGGCAACCAGGGCGTCGAGCCGCAGACGGAGACCGTCTGGCGCCAGGCCGACAAATACGGCGTTCCGCGCATCGTGTTTGTTAACAAGATGGACAAGATCGGCGCCGATTTCTCTCGTTGCGTCGAGGAGATCAACACCAAGGTTGGCGGCCGTCCGGTTTGTCTTCAGCTGCCGATCGGCTCGGAATCCAGTTTCAAGGGCGTCGTCGATCTCCTGCGCATGAAGGCGGTCGTCTGGGAGGACGAAGGTCTCGGGGCGAAATATCACGACGAAGAGGTTCCCGCCGATCTCAAGCTGAACGCGGAGGAGTTCCGTCACACCCTGATCGAGGCGGCGGTCGAGCTCGACGACGACGTGATGACCGCCTATCTCGACGGGCAGGAGCCGGACGTCGACACGCTGAAGCGTCTCATTCGCAAAGCGGTCAAGCAGATTTCGTTCGTGCCGGTTTTGTGCGGCTCGGCGTTCAAGAACAAGGGCGTGCAGCCGCTCCTCGACGCGGTCGTCGACTATCTGCCTTCGCCGGTCGATCGCGGCGGCATCAAGGGCGTCGACATGAACAGCGGCAAGGAGATCGTTCGCATGCCGAGCGATTCCGAGCCGTTCTCCATGCTCGCCTTCAAGATCATGGACGACCCGTTCGTCGGCACCATCACCTTCTGCCGCGTCTATTCGGGCAAGATTGAATCCGGCTCAACGGTGCTCAATTCGACCAAGGACAAGCGCGAGCGGGTGGGCCGCATGCTGCTCATGCACGCCAACAATCGCGAGGACATCAAGGAGGCCTTCGCCGGCGATATTGTCGCGCTCGCGGGCCTCAAGGACACGCGCACCGGCGACACGCTCTGCGACCTGCAGAAGCCGGTGATCCTGGAGAAGATGGAGTTCCCGGACCCGGTGATCGAAATTGCGATCGAGCCGAAATCGAAGGCCGACCAGGAGAAGCTGGGCGTCGCGCTGTCGAAGCTCGCCGCCGAAGATCCCTCGTTCCGGGTGTCGACGGATCCGGAGTCCGGCCAGACCATTCTCAAGGGGATGGGCGAGCTCCATCTCGACATCAAGGTCGACATCTTGAAGCGCACCTATAAGGTCGACGCCAATATCGGCGCGCCGCAGGTCGCTTATCGTGAGACGCTGAGCAAGAAGAGCGAGATCAACTACACCCACAAGAAACAGTCCGGCGGTTCGGGCCAATTCGCGCGCGTGGTGATGACCTTCGAGCCGGCGGGCGCCGGCGCGGGTTCGTCATTCGAATCGAAGATCGTCGGCGGCGCGGTGCCGAAGGAATATATTCCCGGCGTCGAAAAAGGCGTCGAGAGTGTGCTGACCTCTGGCGTGCTGGCCGGCTTCCCGGTCGTCGACGTGAAGTCGACACTGGTCGACGGCGCCTATCATGACGTCAACTCATCGGCGCTGGCGTTCGAGATCGCGGCCCGCGCGGCTTTCCGCGAAGGTCTGCAGAAGGGCGGCTCGGTCCTGCTCGAGCCGATCATGAAAGTGGAAGTGGTGACTCCGGAGGAGCACACGGGGTTCGTGATGGGCGATCTCCTGTCGCGGCGCGGGCACGTGCAGGGTCAGGACATGCGCGCCAACGCCGTGGTTATCAACGCCATGGTGCCGCTGTCCAACATGTTCGGTTACGTCAACCAGTTGCGCTCCGGCACGCAGGGCCGAGCCAACTTCACCATGCAGTTCGACCATTATGAGCAGGTCCCGGCGAACATCGCCGCCGAGATCATCGAGAAGTTCAGGTGAGCGCGCCGAAAACGCGTTGAGAATGAAGGGCCACGAAAAGGAGTCCGGCTATGGCCAAGGAAAAGTTTGCGCGTAACAAGCCCCATTGCAACATTGGCACGATCGGCCATGTCGACCATGGCAAGACGTCGTTGACGGCTGCGATCACCAAGGTTTTGGCCGAGACGGGCGGCGCGACTTACACCGCCTATGACCAGATCGACAAGGCGCCGGAAGAGAAGGCCCGCGGCATCACGATCTCGACCGCGCATGTCGAGTACGAGACCAAGAAGCGCCATTACGCCCACGTCGACTGCCCTGGCCATGCCGACTATGTGAAGAACATGATCACCGGCGCCGCGCAGATGGACGGCGCGATCCTGGTCGTCTCGGCCGCCGACGGCCCGATGCCGCAGACGCGCGAGCACATCCTGCTGGCCCGGCAGGTCGGCGTCCCGGCGCTGGTCGTGTACCTGAACAAGGTCGACATGGTCGACGATCCGGAGCTGCTCGAACTGGTCGAGCTCGAGGTGCGCGAGCTTCTGTCGCGCTATGAGTTCCCGGGCGACGACATTCCGATCGTCAAGGGTTCGGCGCTGATGGCGCTTGAGAACAAGTCGCCCGAGATGGGGCACGATTCGATCCTCAAGCTGATGCAGGCGGTCGACGACTATATTCCGCAGCCGGAGCGGCCGAAGGATCAGCCGTTCCTGATGCCGGTCGAAGACGTATTCTCGATCTCGGGCCGCGGCACGGTCGTCACCGGCCGCATCGAGCGCGGAATCATCAAGGTCGGCGAGGAAGTCGAGATTGTCGGCCTTCGTCCGACCGCCAAGACCACGGTCACCGGCGTCGAAATGTTCCGCAAGCTGCTCGATCAGGGCGAGGCGGGAGACAATGTCGGCTGCCTGCTGCGCGGCACCAAGCGCGAGGAGGTGGAGCGTGGCCAGGTGCTGTGCAAGCCCGGTTCGGTCAAGCCGCACACCAAGTTCAAGGCCGAGGCCTACATCCTCACCAAGGAAGAGGGCGGCCGGCACACGCCGTTCTTCACCAACTATCGGCCGCAGTTCTATTTCCGCACCACCGACGTGACCGGCATCGTCGAATTGCCGCAGGGCACGGAGATGGTGATGCCGGGCGACAATGTGACGATCGACGTCTCGCTCATCGTTCCGATCGCGATGGAGGAGAAACTGCGCTTCGCCATCCGCGAGGGCGGCCGCACCGTTGGCTCGGGCGTCGTCGTTTCGATCACCGAATGAGGCGTTGCGGCTAGCGAATGGGCGGGGCAATCGCTCCGCCGCTCGGGCCGGCAGGGATTTGATAGATGAACACGCAAAACATCCGCATCCGTCTGAAGGCGTTCGATCACCGCGTGCTCGACGCCTCGACGAAGGAGATCGTGTCCACGGCCAAGCGCACCGGCGCCAGGGTTCGCGGCCCGATTCCTCTGCCGACCCGGATCGAGAAGTTCACCGTCAACCGCTCGCCGCACGTCGACAAGAAGTCGCGCGAGCAGTTCGAGATCCGCACCCATAAGCGGGTGCTCGACATCGTCGACCCGACGCCGCAGACGGTCGACGCGCTGATGAAGCTCGATCTCGCCGCCGGCGTCGACGTCGAAATCAAGTTGTGAGGGGATTTGCCGAGCGTCTCTGAAGGGTTTTCTTCGAAGGCGCTCACGAAGGATCAACGCCAATGCGTTCAGGCATCATCGCAAAGAAGCTGGGCATGTCCCGCGTCTTCACGGACGCGGGCGACCACGTGCCGGTCACCGTCCTCCAGGTCGAGGGCTGCCAGGTGGTCGCGCATCGCACCCAGGAAAAGAACGGCTATACCGCGCTCCAGCTCGGCGTCGGCAAGGCCAAGGTGAAGAATGTGTCGAAGGCCGAGCGCGGCCGCTTCGCCGTCGCTCATGTCGAGCCGAAGATGCGGCTCGCCGAGTTCCGTGTCGCCGAGGACAAGATGATCCCGGTCGGAGCGGAGATCACCGCCGACCACTTCGCCGTCGGGCAATATGTCGACGTCACCGGCGTGACCATCGGCAAGGGCTTCGCCGGCGGCATGAAGCGCTGGAACTTCGGCGGCTTGCGCGCGACCCACGGCGTCTCGATCTCGCATCGTTCGATCGGCTCGACCGGCGGCCGTCAGGACCCCGGCAAGACCTGGAAGAACAAGAAGATGGCCGGCCATATGGGCGTCGAGCAGGTGACGACGCAGAACCTTCGCGTCGTGCGCACCGATCCCGAGCGCGGCCTGATCCTGGTTGAGGGCGCGGTGCCGGGCCACGCCGGCGGCTGGATCGCGGTCCGCGACGCGGTGAAGAAGCCGTTGCCGAAGGACGCGCCGCTGCCCGGCAAGTTCCGCGTTCATCCCGAGGCGGCGGCCGCCGCGCCTTCAGCGGAAGCGGCGAAGGGAGAGTGACGTTATGAAATTCGACGTGACGTCGATCGACGGCTCGGCCGCGGGCTCGCTCGAGCTTAGCGACGCCATTTTCGGCCTTGAGCCGCGCGCCGATCTCATCGCGCGCATGGTGCGCTGGCAGCTCGCCAAGCGCCAGGCGGGCACGCACAAGACGCTGGGGCGTGGCGAGATCAATCGCACCGGCAAGAAGATGTATAAGCAGAAGGGCACCGGCGGCGCGCGTCACGGGTCAGCCCGCGTGCCGCAGTTCCGTGGCGGCGGACGCGCCATGGGGCCGGTCGTGCGCAGCCACACGCATGACTTGCCGAAGAAGGTGCGGGCGCTCGCGCTCAAGCACGCGCTCTCGGCCAAGGTCCGCGCGGGCGGGCTCGTGGTGTGGGAGAGCGCCCAGGTCGAAGAGGCCAAGACGAAGACGCTGCGCGCTACGTTCGAAAGGACGGCGCTCAAGAATGCGCTCATCATCGACGGCGCCGAGCCTCAGACGAAGTTTGCCAGCGCCGCGCGCAACCTGCCGGAGATCGACGTGCTGCCGGTCCAGGGCGTCAACGTCTACGACATCATGCGGCGCGAGAAGCTGGTCTTGACCAGGGCCGCGGTTGAAGCGCTGGAGGCGCGGTTCAAATGATCAAGGACGTGCGCCACTACGACGCGATCGTCGCCCCCGTGATCACGGAGAAGGCGACGCTCGCCTCCGAGAGCAACCAGTTCGTGTTTAAGGTCGCGCGCAACGCGACCAAGCCGCAGATCAAGGCGGCGATCGAGCAATTGTTCGACGTCAAGGTGACAGCGGTCAACACCCTTCTGCGCAAGGGCAAGAGGAAAGCGTTTCGAGGCGTGCGCGGGCGCCAGCAGGACATGAAGAAGGCGATCGTCACGCTTGCCGACGGCTATCGCATCGACATGACCACGGGCCTGTGAGGGGCGAGATCCATGGCGCTCAAGACATATAAACCGACCTCGCCGGGCCTTCGCCAGCTCGCGATCGTCGACCGCAGCGAGCTCTACAAGGGCAAGCCGGTCAAGGCGTTGACCGTCGGCAAGTCCGAGAAGGGCGGACGCAACAACGCCGGCCGGATCACCGTGCGCTTCCGTGGCGGCGGCCACAAGCAGGCCTATCGCATCGTCGACTTCAAGCGTCGCAAATTCGACGTCGCGGGCAAGGTCGAGCGGCTCGAGTACGATCCCAACCGCTCGGCCTTTATCGCGCTCGTCAAATATGCCGACGGCGAGCAGGCCTACATCATCGCCCCCCAGCGCCTCTCGGTTGGCGACGAAGTGATCGCCGGCGTCCAGGTCGATGTGAAGCCCGGCAACGCGATGCCGCTCGCCAACATTCCCGTGGGTACGATCGTCCACAACATCGAGATGAAGATCGGCAAGGGCGGCGCGATCGCCCGCTCCGCTGGAACCTACGCCCAGATCGTCGGCCGCGACCAGGGTTACGTCTCGCTGCGCCTCAATTCCGGCGAACAGCGACTCATTCACGGTCAGTGTTTCGCCTCGATCGGCGCCGTGTCGAACCCGGATCACATGAATGCGTCAATCAGCAAGGCGGGCCGCAGCCGCTGGCTCGGGCGTCGTCCGCACAATCGCGGCGTCAGCATGAATCCGGTCGACCATCCGCACGGCGGCGGCGAGGGCAAGACGTCGGGCGGACGCCATCCGGTGAGCCCATGGGGCAAGCCGACCAAGGGCAAGAAGACCCGTTCGAACAAGGCGACCGACAAATTCATCGTCGCATCGCGCCACGTGCGCAAGAAGAGAGGCTGAGCCATGACGCGATCGATCTGGAAGGGTCCGTTCGTGGACGGTTATATGCTCAAGAAAGCTGACGTCGCGCGCGGCTCGGGCCGCTCCGACATCATCAAGATCTGGAGCCGGCGCTCGACAATTCTGCCGCAGTTCGTGGGCCTCACGTTTGGCGTCTACAACGGCCACAAGCACATTCCGGTGCTGGTGTCGGAGGAGATGATCGGCCACAAGTTCGGCGAATTCGCCCCGACCCGCACCTTTCACGGCCATTCCGCCGACAAGAAGGCCAAGAGGGCCTAACCGCCGATGTCCAAGCTGTCCAACCCCCGCCGTCAGGCGGAGAACGAAGCCAAGGCGACGACGCGCATGCTGCGCGTGAGCCCGCAGAAGCTCAATCTTCTCGCCCAGCTTATTCGCGGCAAGAAGGTCGCGACCGCGCTCGCCGATCTCGAATTCTCCAACAAGAGGATTTCGGTCGAGGTGAAGAAGACGCTCGAATCCGCGATCGCCAACGCCGAGAACAACCATGAACTCGACGTCGACGATCTGATCGTCGCCCAAGCCTGGGTCGGCAAGGATATCGTCATGAAGCGCTTCAGCCCTCGCGCGCGCGGCCGCGCGGGCCGGATCGAAAAGCCATTCGCCAACATCACCATCGTCGTGCGCGAAGTCGCCGCCGACGCCACGGCCGCTTAAGAGAGACACTCGAGATGGGACAGAAAATCAATCCGATCGGGCTGCGCCTCGGCGTCAACCGCACCTGGGATTCGCGCTGGTACTCCAGCAAGGGCGAATACGGCAAGCTTTTGCATGAGGACATGAAGATCCGCGAGGCGCTGACGAAGGGCCTCAAACAGGCGGCGATCTCGAAAATCGTCATCGAGCGTCCGCACAAGAAGGCGCGCATCAACATCCACTCCGCGCGTCCTGGCGTGGTCATCGGCAAGAAGGGCGCTGACATTGAAAAGCTGCGCAAGCAGGCCGCCAAGCTGACGAACTCGGAAGTGGCGATCAACATCGTCGAAGTCCGCAAGCCGGAAATCGATGCGACGCTGGTCGCCGAATCCATCGCTCAGCAGCTCGAGCGCCGAGTGGCGTTCCGGCGGGCGATGAAGCGCGCGGTGCAGTCGGCGATGCGTCTCGGCGCCGAGGGCATCCGCATCAATTGCTCGGGCCGGCTGGGGGGCGCCGAAATCGCGCGTCTCGAATGGTACCGCGAGGGCCGCGTGCCGCTGCACACCCTGCGCGCCGACATCGATTATGGCGTCGCCACCGCGCATACCGCCTACGGCACGTGCGGCATCAAGGTCTGGATCTTCAAGGGCGAGATCCTCGAGCACGATCCCATGGCCCAGGACAAGCGCCTGGCCGAGGCCGACCATTCCTCGACCCATCGTCCGCGCCGCGAGCCGCGCGAGCGCGACCGCGAGCACGCTCGCGAACCGGTCTGACGAGCGCATTGGAAGTTCACGATCATGATGCAGCCCAAGAGATCCAAGTTCCGCAAAGCCTTCAAAGGCCGCATTCACGGCAATGCGAAGGGCGGATTCGCGCTCAATTTCGGCGAGTTCGGGCTGAAAGCGATGGAGCCCGAGCGGGTGACCGCGCGTCAGATCGAGGCTGCGCGCCGGGCGCTGACCCGGCATATGAAACGCGCCGGCCGGGTCTGGATCCGCGTTTTTCCCGATGTGCCGGTGTCGAAGAAGCCGATCGAAGTGCGGATGGGCAAGGGCAAGGGCGCGCCCGAATGGTGGATTGTGCGCGTCGCCCCCGGCCGCATCATGTTCGAAATCGACGGCGTGCCGGAGACCCTGGCGCGCGAAGCGTTCAGCCTCGCCGCGGCCAAGCTGCCGATCAAGACGCGCTTCGTCCAGCGCATTGCGGAATAGGGGGACGTCTAGCCCATGAAAACGACCAGCCGTCTTTCCGACCTTCGCGTCATGACCGAGGATCAGCTCAACGACGAGGCGCTCAAGCTCAAGAGGGAGCGGTTCAACCTGCGATTCCAGAAGGCGAGCGGACAGCTGCAGGACACCGCGCGCGTGCGGGTCGTGCGGCGCGACATCGCCCGCGTCATGACCGTCGCCGCGCAGAAGCGCGCCGCCGCCAAGGCCAAAGCCAAGGACTGAGGACACAATGCCAAAGAGAATTTTGCAGGGCGTCGTCGTCAGCGACAAGCAGGAGAAGACGCTTGTGGTGAAGGTCGAGCGTCGGTTCACCCACCCGCTGCTGAAGAAGACCGTGCGCCGGTCGAAGAACTACCACGCGCATGTCGAAAACAAGACCCAGAAGGTCGGCGACACCGTCTCGATCGAGGAGACGCGGCCGATCTCGAAGCTCAAACGCTGGATCGTCGTCGGCGAGACGGCGCCGAAGGCGTGATTCAAAGAGGCGGCTAGGCCATGATTCAGATGCAGACCAATCTCGACGTCGCCGACAATTCCGGCGCGCGGCGCGTGATGTGCATCAAGGTGCTGGGCGGATCGAAGCGCCGCTACGCCTCGATCGGCGACATCATCGTCGTTTCGGTCAAGGAGGCGATCCCGCGCGGCCGCGTCAAGAAGGGCGACGTGATGAAGGCGGTGGTCGTGCGCACCGCCAAGGACATTCGACGCTCCGACGGCTCGGTGATCCGGTTCGATTCCAACGCCGCGGTCTTGATCAACAATCAGTCCGAGCCGGTCGGCACCCGCATCTTCGGGCCGGTGCCGCGCGAACTCAGGGCGAAGAACCACGTGAAGATCATCTCGCTCGCGCCGGAGGTGTTGTAATGGCCGCCAAGATCAAGAAGGGCGACCGCGTGATCGTCACCGCCGGGCGCGACAAGGGCAAGCGGGGCGAGGTTCGCCAGGTGATGCCGACCGAAGGCCGCGCGATTGTGGCCGGCGTCAATCTTGTGCGTCGCCATACGCGCCAGACGCCGCAGACCGAGGGCGGGATCATCACCAAGGAATCGACGATCCATCTGTCCAATCTGGCGATCCTCGATCCCAAGACGGGCAAGCCGACCCGCGTCGGCTTCAAGATTCTCGACGACGGACGGAAGGTGCGCGTCGCCAAGCGTTCCGGAGACCTGATCGATGGCTGAGACGAAAGGCGACAAGGGCGCCAAGGCCGACAAGGGCGCAAAGGCCGGCAAGACCGACAAGCCGGCCGCTAAAGGCGGCAAGCCGGACGCGGCCGCGGCTGCGAGCGCGAAGGACGCCAAGGGCAAGCCGGCGCGTAAGGAAGGGGGGGCGGAGATCGCCTCGGCCGGCGCGGTGAAGGCTGCGCCGAAGGACTATGTCGCGCGGCTGAAGAAGCTCTACCGGGACGAGATCGTCCCCAAGCTCACCAAGGAGTTTGGGTACAAGAATGCGCTCGAAGTGCCGAGGCTCGACAAGATCGTGCTCAACATGGGGGTTGGCGAAGCGGTCAACGACACCAAGAAAGTCACCTCCGCCGCCGCGGATCTTGCGCTGATCGCCGGGCAGAAGCCGGTCGTCACCAGGGCCCGCAAGGCGATCTCGACCTTCAAGGTGCGCGAGAACATGCCAATCGGCGCCAAGGTGACGTTGCGCCGGACCCGGATGTACGAGTTTCTCGATCGTCTGGTGACGGTCGCGCTGCCGCGCGTGCGCGATTTCCGCGGCCTCGACCCGAAGTCGTTCGACGGGCGCGGCAACTATGCGCTCGGGGTCAAGGAGCACATCATTTTTCCCGAGATCGACTACGACAAGGCCGAGGCCCAGCTGGGTCTCGACATTGTGGTCTGCACGACGGCGAAGACCGACGCGGAAGCGCAGGCCTTGTTGCGCGCGTTCAATTTCCCCTTCCGGCAGTGAGCCTTGGTTAGCGCTCAGACGCGGAAAATGGAGCCCATGAATGGCAAAGAAGAGTGCGATCGAAAATAACTTGCGCAAGCAGCGTCTGGCGAAGAAATTCGCCGCCCGCCGCAAGCGTCTGCTCGACGTCGCCAACGACCAGGCGCGTCCGATGGAAGAGCGCTTCGAGGCGCGCATCCGGCTTGCCGCGCTACCGCGCAACGGCGCGATCATTCGGGTGCGCAATCGTTGTGAGGTCACCGGAAGGCCGCGCGGCTACTATCGCAAGATGAAGATGTCGCGCATCGCGCTCCGCGAACTGGGCAATCAGGGCCTGATCCCGGGCCTGGTCAAGTCGAGCTGGTGAGGAGGCAAGGATCATGGCTGTGAACGATCCCCTCGGCGACATGCTCACCCGCATCCGCAACGCGCAGATGCGCAAGCGGGGCAAGGTGTCCACGCCCGGTTCCTCGTTGCGCAAGAAGGTGCTCGACGTCCTGGAGGCGGAAGGCTATATCCGCGGCTATTCGACCACGGATTACGGCAATGGCCGCTCCGAGTTCGAAATCGAGCTGAAATATTTCGACGACCAGCCGGTCATCCGCAAGATTGAGCGCGTGTCCAAGCCCGGCCGCCGGGTCTATGTGACGGTCGACGCGATGCCGCGCGTCGCCAATGGGCTTGGCGTGTTGATCGTGTCGACGCCGAAGGGCGTGATGGCCGACCATTCCGCTCGCGAGAACAATGTCGGCGGCGAGGTCTTGTGCACCGTCTTCTGACGGCGCGGAGTTTGAGCAAACGGATTAGAGCCAATGTCCCGTATCGGCAAGAAGCCCATCGTGATCCCGTCCGGCGTGACCGCCAAGCTCGACGGCCAGACGATCGCTGTCAAAGGCGCCAAGGGCGAATTGACATTCACCGCGCCCGAGGAGGTTGCGATTTCGATCGAAGGCGGCGCCGTGCATGTTACGCCGCATGGCGAGGACAAGCGCGCCCGCGCCATGTGGGGCACGGCGCGCGCCCAGGTGCAGAACCTGGTCGGCGGCGTCACCAAGGGATTCGAGAAGAAGCTCGAGATCAACGGCGTCGGCTACAAGGCGGCGGTCGCAGGCAAGAATCTGCAGCTCTCGCTCGGTTACAGCCACGACATCGTGTATCCCATTCCCGCTGGGGTGACGATCACCACGCCAAAACCGACGGAAATCACCGTCGCCGGCATCGACAAACGCCAGATCGGCCAGATCGCGGCGGAAATCCGGGCGTTCCGGGGCCCCGAACCCTATAAGGGCAAAGGGGTGAAGTATGCGGGCGAATTCGTCTTCCGCAAGCAAGGCAAGAAGAAATAAGAGGCGACGGCATGGCTCACTCGAACACGTCTGCGGATCGACGCAAGGCTCGGGTCCGGCGTGCGGTCCTCGCCCACTCGGGGGGCCGCCCGAGGCTCAGCGTCTTCCGCTCCTCCAAGCAGATCTACGCCCAGGTCATCGATGACGAGCGCGGCCATACGATTGCCGCCGCCTCGTCGCTCGAAAAAACGTTGCGCGAATTGATGAAGTCCGGCGCCAACGTCGAGGCCGCGAAGCGCGTCGGCAAGGAACTCGCGGAACGGGCGAAGAAGGCCGGAGTCGACAAGGTGGTGTTCGACCGCGGCGGCTACATGTACCACGGGCGCGTCAAGGCGCTGGCGGAGGGCGCCCGCGAGGGCGGCTTGGACTTTTGACGGGAAGCAATGGAACCGGATGGCGTCGTCCTAAGCGCGCCGCGATTTGACTGATGGATGAACCCAATGGCGCGTGAAGGAGAAGGCGGCCGCGGCCGCGATCGCAACCGCGAGGAGCGCGACAGCGAATTCGTCGATCGCCTCGTGCATATCAATCGCGTGGCGAAGGTGGTGAAGGGCGGCCGGCGCTTCGGCTTCGCCGCGCTTGTCGTCGTCGGCGATCAGAAGGGCCGGGTCGGCTTCGGCCATGGCAAGGCGCGCGAGGTGCCTGAGGCCATCCGCAAGGCGACCGAGGCCGCGAAGCGCAGCGTCGTGCGCGTGCCGTTGCGCGAGGGCCGGACGCTGCATCACGACGTCAACGGCCGTCACGGCGCGGGCCGCGTCGTGCTGCGCGCGGCGCCGGCCGGCACCGGCATCATCGCCGGCGGGCCGATGCGCGCCGTCTTCGAGTCGCTTGGCGTGCATGACGTCGTCGCCAAGAGCCAGGGCTCGTCGAATCCCTACAACATGGTGCGCGCGACCTTCAACGCGCTGGCGCGCGAGGACAGTCCGCGTTCGGTCGCCCAGCGGCGCAACCTCAAGGTGTCGACGCTGCAATCCCGCCGCCAGGGCGTCGAGGCAGACGCCGCCGAACTCATGAGAGCAACGATGAGCTCTGACAAGACCATTACGCTCGAGCAGACCGCCAGCGCCATCGGCCGCCCCGGTTCGCAGCGCGAGACGCTCAAGGGCCTCGGCCTCAACAGGCTAGGGCGACGGTCGCGCGTCGCCGACACGGCGGCCAATCGCGGCATGATCGCCAAGGTCGCGCATCTGGTGCGCGTCGTCGACGGCCGGTAAGGATCGCTCCCTATGAAACTCAACGAAGTGAGAGACAATCCCGGATCGTCCAAGCCGCGTATCCGCGTCGGGCGCGGCATCGGCTCGGGCAAGGGCAAGCAGGCCGGCCGCGGCGGCAAGGGCCAGACGGCTCGCTCGGGCGTCCGCATCAAGGGCTTCGAGGGCGGCCAGATGCCTCTGCATCGCCGCCAGCCCAAGCGCGGCTTCAACCCGCCCGCGCGGCTCGTTTACAATGAGGTCAACCTGGGGCGCATTCAGCAGGCGATCGAGGCTGGTAAGCTCGACGCGGCCGAACCGATCACGGTCGACAGCCTCATGAAGGCCGGGGTCGTCACGCGCCGGCGCGACGGCGTGAAGGTTCTTGGCGTTGGCGAATGGACGGCGAGGGCGACTTTCGAAGTCGAGGCCGCGTCCAAGAGCGCCGCCGCGGCGATCGAGAAGGCCGGCGGCAGCGTCAAGACGCTGCGCTAAGAGGCGGCTCCCCCAGCCTCCTGAGCGCCGATCCCTCGGGGGATGGCATTGGCGCGCGTGACGACCATATGCTAGGGGCGTTTCCGCCAGCGTCGGCTGGCGGGAGCGCGTGTTGTAAGATGAGGCGCTGGTCCTGAAGCGCCGTCCGGAGCGAATCCGCCATGGCGTCGGCCGCCGAACAACTTGCAGCCAATATCAACTGGTCAGCCTTCGCCAAGGCCGACGAACTCAAGAAGCGTATCTGGTTCACGCTTGGCGCGTTGGTGATCTACCGGCTCGGCACCTACATCCCGCTTCCCGGAATCGACTCGAACGCGTTCCAGTCCGCGTTCCTGGGGCAAAAGCAGGGTGTGCTCGACATGTTCAACATGTTTTCGGGCGGCGCCGTGCAGCGCATGGCGATCTTCGCCCTCAACATCATGCCCTACATCTCCGCCTCGATCATCATCCAGCTCTTAAGCTCCGTGATGCCGTCGCTCGAGGCGATCAAGAAAGAGGGCGAGCAGGGGCGCAAGGTTCTCAACCAATACACGCGCTATCTGACGGTCGCGCTTGCGGTCTTCCAGGCTTACGGCATCTCGATCGGGCTTGAGGGGCGAGCCGGCATCGTCAGCGATCCGGGGCTGATGTTCCGCCTCTCGACCATCGTGACCCTGACCGGCGGCACGATGTTTCTGGTGTGGCTCGGCGAGCAGATCACGTCGCGCGGCGTCGGCAACGGATCCTCGCTCATCATCTTCGCCGGCATTGTCGCCCGGTTGCCGCAGGCGGTGGTGCAATTGTTCGAACTCGGCCGGCAGGGGTCGATCTCCACCGGGCTGGTGCTGGCGGTCATCGTCATGGTGTTCGTGGTCGTCGCCTTCATCGTGTTCATGGAGCGGGCGCAGCGGCGGGTGCCGATCACCTACCCGCGCCGGCAAGTCGGCAACAAGATGTACGAGGGGCAGAGTTCGTTCCTGCCGCTGAAGCTCAACACTTCCGGCGTCATTCCGCCGATCTTCGCCTCCTCGCTGTTGCTGTTGCCCACGACCGTCGCCAATTTCGCCCAAGGTTCGTCAAGTTCGGGCGTGCTGTCGACCATCTCGGCGCTGCTCGGGCGCGGCAGCGCGCTCTATCTTATTCTCTACGCTGCGTTGATCGTCTTTTTCGCCTTCTTCTACACCGCGACCGTTTTCAATCCCTCCGACACGGCGGAGAATCTGAAGAAGCACGGCGGTTTCATCCCCGGGGTCAGGCCGGGCGAGCGCACGGCGCAATATATCGACTACGTCCTCACTCGAATCACGGTGCTCGGCGCGCTCTATCTGGCCGTGATCTGCCTCCTGCCCGAATGGCTTATTTCCTATGCGGCGCTGCCGTTCTATTTTGGCGGCACCTCGCTCTTGATCGTAGTCAATGTGACGATGGACACCGTCGCCCAGATTCACGGTCATCTGCAGGCGCATCAATACGAAGGCCTGATTCGAAAGGCCAGGTTGAAGGGGCGGAAACGATGAGGCTGATACTGCTCGGGCCGCCGGGGGCCGGGAAGGGCACGCAGGCGCAGAGACTGGCCAAAACTCTCAACATCCCGCAATTGTCGACCGGGGACATGTTGCGCGCGGCGGTCGCGGCGGGAACGCCGATCGGGCTCAGGGCGAAGGCGGTGATGGAATCCGGCGCGCTGGTGTCGGACGACATTGTGGTCGACATCATCAACGACCGGATCGAACAGCCGGACGCGAAGCGCGGCTTTATTCTTGACGGATTTCCCCGCACCGTGGCGCAGGCGCGGGCGCTGGAGGCCATGCTCGCCGCCAAGGGGCTGAAGCTCGACGCCGCGATCGAACTGACCGCCGATGCGCCCAAGCTGGTCGAGCGAATTGTCCACCGCGCTCAGCAGGCGAACGCCGCCGGGCTTCCCGTGCGCAAGGACGACGATCCTGAAGTGTTCAAGTCGCGTCTCGCGGCGTATGCGCGCGACACCGCCGCGGTGACGCCCTTCTATCGCGAGCGCGGCCTTTTGCATGAAGTCGACGGCATGGCCCCGATCGAAGATGTCGCCAGGGCGATCGACGCGGTCCTCTCGGAGGTCGCCGCGGCGTGACGGCGCCGTCGCCAGACGCGGAGGCGCTTATCCAGAGCCGCGGCCGCGCCGGCGTGATCGTGCTCAACCGGCCCAAGGCGCTGAACGCGCTGACCCTGACCATGGTGCGGTTGATCGCCGCCGCTCTGGACGAATGGGAGGAGGAAGACGCTGTCGACCGGATCGTCTTCCTCGGGGCGGGCGAGCGGGCCTTCTGCGCCGGCGGAGATATCCGGCGCCTCTACGACCTCGGCCGGGCGGGCGATCACGACGCCCAGCTGACCTTCTGGCGTGAGGAATATCAACTCGATCGAACGGATCAAGACCTATCCGAAACCGATCGTCGCCCTGGTGGACGGCATCGCGATGGGCGGGGGAGTCGGTCTGGCGATGAACGTCGCGCATGCAGTGGCCGGAGAGCGTTTCGTCTTCGCAATGCCGGAGGTGGGCATCGGCTTTTTCCCCGACGTCGGGGCGGCATGGTTTCTGCCGCGCCTCCCATTTCGCGCGGGCGTCTATTTCGCACTGACCGGGCTGCGCGTCGATGCGGGCGACGCCTTGGCGTTGGGTCTGGCAGAGACGTTCGTCCCGAGCGCATCGTTTCCCGCCCTGGCGCGGGCGCTGGAGAGTGAGGAGCCGATCAAAACGGTGCTCGCCCGCTTTGCCGCGCCACCGCCCCATTCGAGCTTGATCGGCGAGGCCGAAGCCATCGAGACCTGTTTCTCGCGACCGGATCGAGCTGCGATCCTTGAGGCTTTGCGCGAAGCTGAGGCGCAGGGCCGCGCCTTCGCGGCGCCGGCGCGGGCGGCGATGCTGGAGAAGTCGCCGACGAGCCAAGCCATCGCCCTGAGGCAGATGATGTTGGGCGCCATGATCGATTTTGACGGGGCGCTGCGCATGGACTACCGCATCGTCTCGCGCATTTGCCGCGGCCATGACTTTTACGAGGGCGTTCGCGCCGTGATCGTCGACAAAGACAATCGCCCGCGCTGGGGCTCGCCGCCGACGCGAGCGGAGGTCGACGCCTATTTCGCTCCCCTCGGCGACAGCGAACTCAAATTTCCGGCTCGGGGCGCATGAAATACATGATGCGCCAGAGCCGCGACGGCGCGATTGAACTCGTCGATCGATCGCCGGCGGCGACCCGGGACGGCGATCTCATGTCGGCCATTTCGCGGCTGGGCTGGGCGACCGTGCTCATTTGGTACATGCGCACGCTGGCCTGGGTCTGGGTCGCCAAAGGTCTGTTTCACTGGGCGATCATTCTTGGCGCGCTTCCGACGCTCGGGCAGTTCACGACGATGGCCTTGCCTCTGCAGGCGACGATTGTCGCGTTCGCCTGCCTCGATCTGTTGGCGGCGATCGGCCTATGGCTGGCCGCGGCCTGGGGCGGGGCGATCTGGCTCCTGTGCGCGGTGGTCGAGGCCGCCTCGCCCATCCTTAGTCCGCGCGCGGCCGCGATCGGGTATGGCGGCGCTCTGCTCAATATCGCCCTCGTCGCCGGTTATTTCCTGTTGAGCTGGCGGGCGGCGCGGGAACGGGCCTGACGCCCGGTTTCCCAACGTTCGGGCCCCGAACAGCGTCGCCATCGCTTCCCGTTTGCGTCCTGTCAACGTAAACAAACCCTTTGATTCAATTGAAATTTACCAGTGCCCGAAAACTTTCAATTCATCTTAACTCTTAAACTCGTATTCACGCGCTTCCGTTACAGTTCTACTCATAAGAAGCCAGAGAAACGTTCGGCCGCCGAAAGCGAACAGACGGGTGTGCTATGATTAACGCAGTCAAAACGCAAGATATTGCAGTTCGATCGGAGCCTGATCTTCGGGTATCGGGCTTGTATCTCGAGACGTTGACAATGGTCGAGCGGCTTCATCGCCGGTTGCTGGACGTCATCAAGGATGAATTCGACCGTCGCGGGCGCTCCGACGTCAACGCGGTGCAGGCGTTGCTCCTGTACAATATCGGCGACAAGGAATTGACCGCGGGCGAATTGCGCACGCGCGGCTATTATCTCGGCTCGAATGTTTCCTACAACGTCAAGAAGCTGGTCGAGATCGGGTTCCTCCACCATTCCCGTTCGCGCATCGACCGCCGGTCGGTTCGGATCAGCCTGACCGAACGGGGCAAGGAAGTGCACCGCATCGTCGCCGGCATCTATGAGAAGCATGCGCGTACGATCGAGCAGATCGGCGGCATTCCCGGCGACGATTTCGCGCGAATGAACGCCTCTCTCCTGCGCCTCGAGCGATATTGGACCGACCAGATCAAATACCGGCTCTGACGGCGCCGCTGAGCCGCCTTCAAGTCCAACCAGCGAGCGGGGCGTCCCTTGCGGGAACGCCCCGCTTGGCGTTTATATGCCGTTAAGGGAGCGGCCTTAAAAACGCCTGAGTGGGACCTATGTTGGGCGTCGAAGCGCCGAAAGCCTTTGCGGTCGCAGTGTGCGTCCGGCGCCTTCGGGCGGGGCGGCCAAGGGGCCGGGACAAGGGCCGTCCGTTCTTGGAGATTTGCAGCTGATGCGTGGCAGGACCGTCTCGCGGCTTTCGGGCCGCGCACTTTTTAGCGCGACGGCAGGCGTCGCGTTCGCCGTTGCCCTGGGGTCGATCCCATCCTTGGCCCAGGAGCAAGACATCAGTCAGGCGGAATGGCCGCAGAGCTATGAAGCCTCGCCGGAGATGGCGGTCGGCCGCGAAGCGACCCCCATCCTGTCGTCGGCGACGATCAACGCGACGCAAGCCGCCATCCAGAAATATGAGGATCTCGTCGCTCATGGCGGCTGGAACGCGGTGCCGGGTGGCCCTGAACTCAGGGTGGGCTCGAAATCGAAGGCGGTTCAGGCCTTGCGCGAACGTCTTGTCGCCTCCGGCGATCTCGATCCGGTCGCGGGTATGGGGCCGATGTTCAATTCGTTCGTCGAGGCGGCGGTCAAGCGGTTCCAGGCCCGCAACGGCCTCGGCCAAACAGGCGTCGTCAATGAGGCGACCTTGGCTGAGCTCAACGTGCCCGCCGCGGCGCGCCTGCAACAGCTTGAGACCAATATCATCCGGCTGAGGGCCTATTCCGGCGATCTTGGCTCGCGCTTCGTGATTGTGAACATTCCCGCCGCCTCGGTCGAGACGGTCGAAAATGGCGTCGTCTATTCCCATCACGCCGCAGGCGTCGGCAAGATCGATCGCCAGTCGCCGATCATGCAGACCAAGGCGACCGAGATCAATTTCAACCCGTTCTGGACCGTGCCGCCTTCGCTCATCAAGAAAGATCTCATCCCGAAGATGAAGGCCGATCCGGATTATCTGACGGCCGAGAAGATTCGCGTCTTCAACAAGGAAGGGCAGGAGGTTCCTCCGTCGTCGATCGACTGGAACACCGACGAGGCGACCCACTACAAGTATCGCCAGGACATGGGCGCCGATCTCAACTCGCTCGGCTTCGTGCGCATCAACATCCCGAACCCCTACGGCGTCTACATGCACGACACCCCGTCGAAGGGCATTTTCGGCGACGACTTCCGCTTCGTATCGTCGGGCTGCGTGCGCGTGCAGGACGTGCGCGACTATGTCGCTTGGCTGTTGAAGGACACCTCTGGCTGGGGCCGCGACCAGATCGACGCGGTGATCCGCTCGGGCGAGCGCCTCGACGTGAAGCTCGCTCAGCCGGTCAACGTCTACTGGATCTATGTCACCGCCTGGGCGACGCCCGACGGCGTTGTTCAGTTCCGTCCCGACATCTATCAGCGCGATGGCGCCGGCCCTGGGCCGCTGGCCTCGGCCGTCCCGACGCAGCCGCTCGCGCTGCCGCAGGAATAGTCTTCCAACCCCTGCGTCGCACGATCTCGACCTGGGTTGACGGGGTGTGCGATTTTGCGCGCGACGCTTTGTTTTCAGTGCGTTAGGTTCATTTTTCTGCAACTCGGAACGGAGACAGTCCGGTCTTAATATCGACATTGCCAGTATGTATATTATTAAACAATGATCTTGCGTATGAAGGCGGATTTATCGCCCGACCGGACCGCATCGGCATCCAACCAGACCGCTCGAAAAATCCCCCTCGCTCGGGGAAAGCTGACCGACAGATGCAAGGCTGCACTGAAAGCGCCCCCGGCCGCCGGCGCCCCGCTGTTTTGAAGGCGCCTTCTAAGAGCCCGTCCGGGAACTTAACGAATCGTTGGAATCGCTTATGATTCAAGGAAGCGGCCCGAATCACTTGGGAGGTCGCCGATGTGGACCAACGAAAATCGCACTCGCTACGACCGCGATGGACTGCGCTATCCCAGCGATTTGACCGACGCGGAATGGGCGCATGTCGAGCCGCTCATTCCGCCGGCCAAGCGCGGCGGCAACCGACGTCATGTCCATGAGCGCGAGGTCGTCAACGGCCTGATGTACGTCCTCAGCACTGGCTGCCAATGGCGCGCCGTCCCGAAGGACCTGCCGCCGCGTTCGACGCTTTACGATTACTTCGATCGCTGGAATTGGGACGGCACGCTCGATCGCATCCACGACGCGCTCTACGTGAAGTGTCGCGAAGCCGCCGCTCGCGAGGCGAGCCCGACCGCCGCGATCATTGACAGCCAGAGCGTCAAGAGCGCGGAAAAAGGGGGACCTGCATCGATCCGGCGGGTTACGACGCGGGCAAGAAGATCATGGGCAAAAAGCGCCATATCCTCGTCGATACGCAGGGCCTGTTGATGCATGCGACCGTCCACGCCGCCGACATCCAGGACCGCGACGGCGGCGCGACGCTGATGGCGACCTTGTTCGGCGCCTTTCCGTTCCTGACCAGGCTCTTTGCCGACGGCGGCTATCGAGGGCCGCAATTTCAGGCCGCCATCGGACGAACTCTGGCGCGCGTGAAGGTCGAGATCGTCAAGCGGTCGGATCAGGCCAAGGCCTTCGTCGTCCTGCCGAAGCGCTGGATCGGCGAACGCACCTTTGCTTGGCTCGGCCGCTGCCGACGGTTGGCCAAGGACTGGGAATGCCTCAACCGCAAGGCGCTCGCGTTCCTCCGCCTCGCCTCCATCCGCCTCATGCTGCGAAAACTATGCAATCCCACATGATGTTTCCGGACAAACTCTAAGACGCCCCGCATTTAAGCCGAACGATCGGCGGGAGCGACCCCCATGTCGAACAGCAATCGGACTGCCGGGCGCAACCTTCTCGGGGCGGCGGTGGCTGCGGCGTTCTTGTTTGTGGCGGCAATTGCCGGAACCGGCCCCGCTTATGCGGCCGGCGCTTGCGCGCTCATCCCCAACGCGCGGACGCCGTCCGAAAAAACTCTGCAATGCGGCGAAAACCTGACGGTTCGCGCCGCGCAAGGAACCCGCTATCGGACGTTATACAAGAAGGGCGACCCGCTCCCGGTGGGAATCCGTCTCGACGACGGCGCGCTGCTGATCGAATTCCATCCGGCAAGTCCGCAAGAGAGGTTTCAGATCCTGACTCCGCTCGCCATTGCCGCGGTTCGCGGGACGAAATGGGCGACGGAGGTCACGCAGGCGCGAACCTCCACGCTTGTGCTTTCCGGCGCGGTGGCGGTGACCAACCGCCGCCTGAACCAATACGTCGTCCTCACAGAAGGGGAGGGCGTCGATATCACTCCCGCCGACACGTCCATGGTCCAGAAGCGGTGGGGCGAGGCGAAGGTGCGCGCGCTTCTTTCCCGTTTTGGCGAGTGAATGGCGACCGAACGGCCGGGACCTTCCTGGCTTCTGACCGGCGGCTTTCTCGCCGCGGCGGTCGCCGTCGGCGCGGCGTTGGGCGCGCTTGAGGTCAACGGCGTCGCTTCGCCATTGGACCGGATCGAAAACCTGACCCTCGACTGGCGCTTCCTTCTCGCTGGCGCGCGTCCCGCGCCGCCTGGCGTCGTCATCGTGGCGATCAACGACGAGACGCTCAGCGAAGCGGGAGGCGGCGCCCTTACGCGCGAAATGACGGCGCGCATCGTGCGCGCCCTGGCCGGCTTCCATCCTCGATCGATCGCGGTCGATATCGCCTTCCTCAATTCGAAGGGCGAGGAGGGGGACACGGAACTCGCCGGCGCGCTCAAGGCGGCGCCAGCGGTCGTCGCGGCGATCGGAGTCTTCGATGCGGTCGATCGTTCCGAGCGAGAGGCCGAACCCGACTTGGCGTTGGCGCCGAAGCCGTCCTCCGTTCTCTGGCCGATCGAGGCGATCCGCGCTGCGGCGCAAGTGGGGCTCGCCAACATCTCGACCAACTCGGGCGGGGTCCCCCGCTACGTTCCGATGATCTTTCAAACGCCCGACGGCGTGGCGCCATCGTTCGCGCTCGCCGCCGCGTCCCAGGGGCTGGCGGCGCAGCCGATCTTGGCTCCAGACCGGATCGAGATCGCAGGCCAGTCGAGAGAGATGGACCTCGGCTATCACCTGCCGCTGCGCTTCTATGGACCCGCGGGCGCCTTCATGCGCATCAGCGCGGCTGAGCTCCTCCGCGGAGGCCTCGATCCGGAGATGGTGCGCGGCAAAGTCGTCGTGGTCGGCGTTACGGCCACAGGCGCGGCCGACGCGTTCGCGACGCCGTTCGATCGCGTTGCGCCGGGCGCGGAAGTGTTCGCGACGGCAATCGGCAATCTCATGGCCGGCGACGGATTGGCGAGAACGCCGTCCACCCGCCGGATCGATGCGGCCGCGGCGGTTGCGCTCCCCATTGTCATGATCGCGCTCATGGCGATGCGCCGGGCGGCGATAGGGCTCGCGCTCGCAAGCCTGGTTTTCGTCCTCTGGCTGGCCGCGTTCTTTCTCGCGTTCGTCCACGGCTACTGGCTGAGCGTCGCTGCGCCGTTCGCGGCAGCTCTGCCGCTGACGGTCGGCTTCGCCGCGGCGCGCTCCATCGCCGAGCGCCGAGCGGGGACGAGAATTGCCGCCGAGAGGTCGACGCTGGCCAGGTTTCACTCGCCCCTCCTTCTTGACCAGATTCTCAGGGAGCCTGATTTTCTGGAGAAGCCGGTCCGCCAGGATGTCGCGGTGATGTTCCTGGACCTTTCCGGCTCGACAGGGGTGGCGGAGGCGCTTGGACTCGAGGGGTCGCGCGACCTGCTGAGCGCGATGCAGACCCTCGTCGAAGGCGAGGTGACCGCGCATGGCGGCGTCGTCATCAACTACATGGGCGACGGGGTTCTGGCGGTGTTCGGTTTGCCGAAGCCGCGAAGCGATGACGCCGCGCGAGCCTTGGCCACGGTCGAGGCGCTTCGCGAGTCGATGACCGCCTGGCTCTCCGGACTGCCGCCTGCGGCGCGGGAACGGCTGGATTTCCGCATCGGCCTGCATTTCGGCCCCGCCATCCTCAGCCGGCTCGGTTCGCCGACCCAACAGCAGATCACCGCGACCGGCGATACGGTCAATGTCGCGAGCCGGCTTCTGGAAGTCGCCAAGCAGCAGCATTGCCGCGTCGTCGTCACGGAGGATCTTTTCCAGGCGGCGAATGAGCCAACCCCGTCGCCGAGCGTTGACAAAGGCTACGCGACGCTCACCGTTCCGATTCGCGGCCGGGCGAGCGATTTGGCGGTCCGGATCCGAAAGTGAGTTGCGAAGCGCGGACCGAAGAGGAGGTCGGGCATGAACATCTACTATATTCGGGAATTCTGGTTCGATGATTTTTACGACGGCAGCGGCGCCGTCCAGCGCGGGCCTTAAGTCGAGCCGCGTTTATCGACGTCGCGCACCAGCCAGTACACGCCGCCGAGCGCCAATATCGCCGCGGCAAGAGCGAACAGCTCTCCCGAGCCGCCGCTGGTCAGATCAAAAACGATCAGTTTGCGCACAATCGCTAGCATCGCGACCAGGATGACGGCGCGGACATGAACGATGCTCTGCTGACGCTCGGTGATGACGAGCAGGGTTCGGCGGAACTCGAGCGCGATGATCACGATGAAAATCATGCCAAAAATGTTTTGAAAGATCGCCGGATCCGTCGCGCTAATGGCGCGCAGGTCGAACAAAATAGCGACCACCTTCAGAACGAGGCTCCAGACCGTCAGCAAGACGATGACGGCGATCACGGCGCTCAGGATCAGGACGATAGCGTCTTCGAAGCGCACCTCGAGCGGCAGACCGCGCCACCTCAAGCGCCACTTGTCCGCGTCGGCCGGCGGCGGGGCGTTCTTGCCGTTCGCCAGCTCCGATTGTTCTTTGGGCGTGATCACCGGAAGCCTCGTGGGCCAATTGTGTCGAGGGCTTCGATCTACGCCAAGCCGCCTGAGGCGCAAACCCCTTGTCGTCGGTTCGGGCTCTCGACGCTCGAGCTGCACTCCTGGCGTCCGAGCGGCCTCGAGCACGTCGAAGATTCCGGGCGACGTCGAGCGGCCGGTAAGGGCCGCGCGCAACGGCTGGGCGGGAGGTCCGGGTGGATCATGCGGGGAAGCGGCGGGTCCGTTCAGGCGTCGCGTCGGCGAAGCGGATCAGACCATGATCCCGCGGCGACGCTCTTTCAGATGGCATCGCATTCGATCATGTTGTCATTCCCGCGCCAAGCGGCAATCCAGCGCCTCGGGAAAGCCCTCTCGGATGCCCGCTTTCGCGGGCATGACAGACCCGCTGTCGCTCTCCGCCGCTCCGCTCAGCTCCCGATCGCAGTCTGATCCGCGATCCGCCCGAGGCTCTCCTCGCGTTCGAGCACCGCGAGCGTGATTTGGCGCCTGTGGTCTGACCAGCCAATTCAATCTAAGCTGGGCGACCCGCCCGAACGGCGCATGAGAAGGATGCCCAAGCATGTCCGACATTGTCCTCTGGGGCTTCGACGGCTCCACATATGTGCGCACGGTAAAGATGGTCCTTGCGGAAAAGGGCGTCACTGAGTTCAAGCAAGTCCAACTCAACGTGCTCAAGGGCGATCCGAAAGCGCCCCTGCATCTGGAGCGTCACCCCTTCGGCAAGGTCCCAGTGCTCGACTACGACGGGACACGCATTCTGGAAACCACGGCGATCGCGCGCTACCTCAATGATGTCCTGCCCGGCAAGTCACTCATACCGCCGACTCCCAAAGATCGCGCGCGGATGGATACGGTCATCAGCATAATCGATTCTTACGGTTACGGCGCACTCGTCGGCGGCGTCGCCGCCTATCACCTTTTTCCAGACTTCGTGGGCGGAAAGAACGAGGCGATGCGAAAGGGCGGCCTTGAGAACGGCCGCAAGGCGATCGAGGTCGCCATGAAAACCAGGGGCTCCTCGCCCTTCATCGCGGGTGAGTTGAGCCTCGCCGACCTTTATCTCGCTCCGATCGTCTTTTACGTCTCGCTGACGCCGGACAAGGATGCGCTTTTTGATGTCAATGGCTTTGCGGATTGGTGGACAAAGACGCAGGCCTTGCAAAGCTACAAAGATACCCAACCAAACCTTGGCTAGCGGCGCGGCGGCCGACGCGATCAGGCGTCGTCATCCAAGCGAAAGGATCGTCAGGCCTTCGCCTGATCCGCGATCCGCCCGAGGCTCTCCTCGCGTCCGAGCACCGCGAGCACGTCGAAGATGCCCGGCGAGGTTGAGCGCCCGGTGAGGGCCGCGCGCAACGGCTGGGCGACGACGCCAAGCTTTGCGCCCTGCTCTTCGGCGTAGGCGCGAACGACTTCTTCCGTGCTTGCCGCCGTCCAGTCGGTCAGCGCAGTCAGGCGCGGCAGCAGGTTCTTGAGATGGAGGCGCCCGGCGCGGGCGAGAATCTCCTCGGCCTTCGCATCCATGGCTAGCGGCCGCGCGGCGAACAGGAACGCCGCGCCGTCGATGAGTTCAACCAGCGTCTTGGCGCGCTCCTTCAAGCCTGGAATCGCCGCCCGAAGCTCAGCGCGCTTATGCTCGTCGAGCTTCCCCGCGACCTCCGGGCCGCCGGGCAGATAGGGCAGGGCCTCGATCAGCGCCGCGAACAGCGCGTCGTCGCTGGCCGCGCGCATATAATGTCCGTTGACGTTCTCGAGCTTGGCGGTGTCGAAGCGCGACGGCGAGCGGCCGACCGACGATAAGTCGAACGCGGCGATCAGCTCTTCGGTGGTGAAGAACTCCTTGTCGCCATGGCTCCAGCCGAGCCGCGCCAGATAATTGCGCAGGGCGGCCGGCAGATAGCCCATCGCGCGATAGGCGTCGACGCCGAGCGCTCCGTGGCGCTTCGAGAGCTTGGCCCCGTCCGGCCCATGGATGAGCGGGATATGCGCCATCGCCGGAACGTCCCAGCCGAGCGCCTGATAGATCTGCGTCTGGCGCGCTGCGTTGGTGAGATGATCGTCGCCGCGAATGATGTTGGTCACCGCCATGTCGTGATCGTCGACGACGACCGCCAGCATGTAGGTCGGATTGCCGTCCGAGCGTAACAGCACGAGGTCGTCGAGGTCCTTGTTTGCGAACACGACCTTGCCCTGCACCGCGTCGTCGATGACCGTCTCGCCTTCCTGCCGCGCGCGCAGCCGAATGACGGGCTTGACGCCAGGCGGCGCTTCCGACGGATCACGGTCGCGCCAGCGGCCGTCATAGCGCATCGGTCGGCCCTCGAGACGCGCCTTCTCGCGCATTTCCTCGAGCTCTTCCGTGCTGGCGTAACAGCGATAGGCGCCCCCGGAAGCGAGCAGCTGATAGGCGATCTCGCGATGACGCTCGGCGCGCTGAAATTGGCTGATCGCCTCGCCGTCCCAGTCGAGACCGAGCCATTTCAGTCCGTCGAGAATTGCGTCGACCGCAGCCTGCGTCGAACGTTCGCGGTCGGTGTCCTCGATGCGCAGGAGGAAGGCGCCGCCGAAATGCTTGGCGTAGAGCCAGTTGAACAGCGCCGTCCGCGCGCCGCCGATATGCAGGAAGCCGGTCGGCGAAGGCGCGAAACGGGTGACGACCTCAGACATGACACGGGACTCGGGGCGGATTCGTCATCGCGAGGCGCCCGAAGGGCGGCGTGGCGTCGACAAACAGGCGGCTGCCTCTAGCAGAATGAAGGGCCGCGGCAAAGGCGCAATTCGGCTTGAAGCTTCGGGCGAAGACATTTCCTCGTCGCGATCGCGGTGCTAGCCTTGCGCGGCGGACAACCGCAGGCAGCGCGGCAGGCCCATGCACTTCGTCTTCATGCTGACGCGCAACGACGCCACGGTCGAGAACGCGCTCGACCTCGTCGAGATCGCACGGCCGCTCAAGCTGAAGCACATCGGCTTCAAGGACGTCGGCGCCGACGCCCCGATGCTGCGTCGCCTGACAACGGCGATTTGCGAGGCCGGCGCGAGCCCATGGATGGAAATCGTGGCGACGACGCGTGAATTGGAATTGCGCGGCGTGGAGCTAGGCCGCGACCTCGGGGTCGATCGGCTTATGGGCGGCGTTCACGTCGAGGAGGCGCTCCGAATCCTCGATGGCTCGGCGACCCGCTATCTGCCCTTCGCCGGCGCGCCAACTGGCCATCCGACCCGGCTCGGCGGCTCGGCGCTTAAGGTCGAGGCGCAATGCCGCGCCTTCGCTGCGAAAGGCTGCGCGGGCGTCGACATTCTTGCCTATCGCGCGACTGAGGCCGAGCCGCTCGACCTCGTCGCCGCCTGCCGGCGCGGCTTTCTCACTTTCGGCGCGGTCGTGGTCGCCGGAAGCGTCAATTCGCCCGAACGCGTCGCCGCGGTTCGCGCCGCCGGTGCCGACGCCTTCACCATCGGCACGGCGGCGATCGAGGCCTCGTACGCGCCCGGCGCCGGACCTTTGGCGGCGCAGCTCAAGGCCGTGCTCGCCGATTGTAGACGCGATCGCTGATCGCGTCAGCCGCGGCCAGCGACCGCGGCTACAATGCCAGCCTCACGTCAGCTTCCGCCAAGCCTGCGCCTCGGCCTCGTTGACGAACACCTCCGCCGGCCAGTTCTCTTTGAGCGCCTGGCGCATCAAGTCCTGCTGGCTCTTGGGCGCCATGCCGCCGATCGGCGGGTCGCGGTCGAGATTGGTCGGGAAGGAATAGCCTTCGGCTGAAGCCGCGACCGCGTTGTCAGCCTCGGCCGGCAAGATCGCGTTGTCCGCGAGGAGACCTCTGAGCGCCGGATAGAGCCTTAAGCTCATCTTGAGCCGGTCGACGCTCTCCATCGCGCGGCCGAAGGCCGAGGAGACCTGAAGCAGATTGGCGATGCGGCGAACGTCTTTCGAGCGGTTGGTTCCTGCGGCGTGGAACAAAGCCGGATTGAAGAACACCGCATCGCCCTTGGCGAGCGGCAGCTGAACATGATGCTTGTCGAAATAGTCGCGAAACTCGGCGCGGCCCGTCGCCATATAGCCGGGAAGGTAGCTCTGCGAGAACGGCAGATAGAGCGTCGGTCCAGTCTCGAGCGGCATGTCGCAATGGGCGACCGCGCCTTGCAG
This sequence comes from uncultured Alphaproteobacteria bacterium, assembly GCA_963824475.1. Lineage (GTDB taxonomy): Bacteria > Pseudomonadota > Alphaproteobacteria > Rhizobiales > Beijerinckiaceae > Roseiarcus. Next base: position 1,413,296 of record CAWGPR010000012.1, on the reverse strand, counting down.
CGTCAACACTGGCGAGAGACGGTGGACGTGGGCGGGATAGCGCTCGATCGCCTCCGCCGACTGGAAGCCGAGATGATAATCACGATGGGGAACTTGCGCCGCGCCGCCTGGATTGACGACGTTGAGCTGCGAGGTGATCTGATAAGCGGGGCCGAGCCAGGCTTCGCTCACGAGCGCGATCACCGCATTGCCATAATACGCGGCGAACGCCGCAGGGTCGCGCAGGCACAGCTTCTCGAGCGCGTTCCAGACCCGGTCGTTCGCGCCCGGCTTGGCGAAATGATCGCCGCCGCCGACATTGCTCAAGCGCTCTTCGTCGATGATCGCCCAGAAATGCGCATTGGCCTTATCGATCGCCGCGAGGTCGGCGAAGGCGCCGCGGATGACGATGATCCCTGGTCCGTCGGTTAGCGCCTCGACCCATTCCGCCATCAATTCCTTGCGCGTTTCGGACGAAGCCGCGGCGCTGCCCGCCTCGAGGCCGTCGTAGACGGGCACGTTCGACGCGACGTCGCGGGCGAAAGGATAGTCAGCGCGATTGGTGGTCCGCTCCACGAGCTCCTTGAACGCATCGAGGTCGCAAGAGTTCGCCGTGAGCCACACCCGGTTGGCCCTCAGTCGTTTGGCGTTGTCGTCCTTCATTGGGCTCTTCCTCCGTGCAATCATTGCTGGGTCGCAGTATAAAGGCCCGACCCGGCAAGGCTATCGCGCCGATCCATCAAAAACCCATCAAGCCGACGCCCGTGGCTCACCCGTTTCTCATCAAGGAAATCGCGCTTCAGGCGGGCTTGAGCGAGGCGACGGTCGATCGCGTGCTCAACAAGCGGGGCGGCGTGCGCAGACACACCGCCGAGCGCGTGAGGCAAGCGATCCGCGAACTGCAGGGCCAGAGCGAGCAGGCCGCACTGACCGGGCGCAAGTTTGTCGTGGACCTCGTCATGCAGGCGCCGGACCGCTTCTCCGAGGCGGCGCGGGTTGCGCTTGAAGATGAGATGCCGACGTTGCGGCCCGCGGTCTTCCGCGCCCGCCACCACTTCAGCGAAGCCGTGCGCCTTGCTGATCTTGCGGCGCTCGTCGACCGCATCGGGGCGCGTGGAACGCATGGCCTCTTTCTCAAAGCGCCCGATGAGCCTCAGATCGCCGCTGCGGTCGACCGTGTCGTTGCGCGCGGAATCCCGGTCGTCACTCTGGTCACCGACGTGCCGAACTGCCGCCGCGCGGCCTATGTCGGCATGGACAATCGCGCCGCCGGCGAGACGGCGGCCTATCTCATTGGCGAATGGCTTGGCGGGGCAAGAGCGAAGATCCTGGCGACGCTCAGCAGCAATCGCTTTCGCGGCGAGGAGGAGCGCGAAATCGGATTCCGGAGAGCTGTCCGCACGCGCTATCCCAATCTCGGCCTTGTCGAAGCAAGCGAAGGTCTTGGCATCGACCAGCCGACCGGCGCGCTCGTGCGCAAGGCGCTCGCCGCCAATCCCGACATTGCAGGCGCCTATTCGATCGGCGGGGGAAATCGCGCCGTAGTCGAGGCGTTCCGCGCGGCAGGGCGGACGTGCAAGGTGTTCATCGGCCACGATCTCGATGCGGACAATCTTGCGCTTCTGCGCGAGCGGAAGATTTCAGCGGTGCTGCATCACGACCTGCGCGCCGACATGCGCTCGGCCTGTCGCATCGTGATGCAGGCGCATCGCGTATTGCCGCAAAGCGCTCCTCCGCCGCCGTCCCAGGTTCAGATCATCACCCCGTTCAACCTGCCGGGGGGTTAGATTGGCAAGGCGTCCAAGAGCGAACAAGCGCCGCTCAAGCCGCGCGCCGCCAGATCGTCATTTCGACGCCATGCGCAGGATCGAGCGGAATCGTTTTGCTGAGGCTGAGGCCGTGCTGTTCTAGCATGGTCGCGGCCGGGACGCCCTTATCGCAGGCGGAAAAGACGGAGCGTCCGCCCGGAAGTTTGACCCCGTGCGCGCGCGACAGCTGAAACCCATCAAAGCCGATCATGAGGAAGAGATCGAACACCACTTGGCCGCCGCCCACCGCAACGCGGCCCCCGTTCGGCAGCACCCGGATCGCGACTTCCTCCCAAGTCGTGCGCCGCGGGTCCCACCACCAACCGTCCGGGCGCTGCTCGAGCCCCGCCGTCGCCTCACGCGAAACGACAAGACGCGGGGTCTTGTGGGTGTTCGGTTCGAGTTCGTGGCTGCGACGCGCGAAGACGACAAGGTCCGCAAGCTCTTGCGCCCGCTGGTAAAGCTCCCAGTCCTTGGGGTTGCGGAGCGAAACCGGCGTCAGTCCGTCGGCGCCGGCGATCTTGTCGTCGTCCGAGACGATGGCGTAGCCGGTGATGTCGACGTTCCCAGACATAATCGAGCGGCCTCGTTGGCGCGACGAGGTTAGCGGAAGCTTGTTGCATTCGCCAGCGCGGCGGCGCGCGCAGCCGTCACTCCCCCCGATCCGTGGGAAATGAGGCTGCAACTCCACGGAATTCTGTTAGGCTTAGGGCATGATCAAGCTTTCTGAGGATCTCGAAACCTCAGCTCGACGCATAGCCGCACTTGACCGGACCTCGGTCGAGGACGCGATTCAGCGAGCGCTCTTGGCGAGCGAACTCAAGACGAACCCCGCCGCGCGATCCAGCGCGCTCGTTGCCGCTCACGTCCGAGGGCAGTCCAGCGACGACCGGCTTTTTCCGGCCCGTCTCATGGCCGCGTAGCCTAGCCCGGCGAACCCGATGAGCATCATCGCCCAGGTCGAGGGTTCGGGCACAGCGCCGCCGAAGGCCAGATCCATGCCGTAGCCGCCGCTGCCGCCGGCGACGAGATCATACGAGAACACGAGGTTGGCGACGCCGGAGACGAGGCCAAGGTTGAGCGGGTCATCTGCAAAGAAGGTGTCGGCCGTCGCAAGGCTGGTGAAGCTCTTAGTTACCACCTCCGTTCCATCCAGCGTTACGGTGAAGTCGATCATTTGGAAATCAGTCGGCGCGCCGTCGAGAGGGGCGATCAGGCCGAGGACGAGATCGCCCCGATAGGCGAAATCAAAAGTTGAGCTCGCGCTATAGGTGTCCGCCGCGGACCCGTCGCCGGAGAGATTTGCGCCGAGGACCGAGGTTCCGAATACGGCCTCGCCCGGGCCGAACAGCGCGTCCGCGACCATGCTCGCGCCGCCGATGAGTGCGGTCGAATAGGACTTCGACGGCAACGCCGTTGCGAAGGCATACGCCGACTGCCCCGGGTTGACGAGCATTTGGCCGTCGCCCCCTTGAGCGATGGCGTTGGTCGTCGCCTTGCTTGCCGTGCTTGCGGAGGCGACCGTCCGGGCAAGCGAGACCCGGCCGAGGCTCGTCGCGGCGGTCGATTGCGCGCTCGCGGGGGAGTTGGTCGCGGTGGCGAGCGATTGCGCCTTGGCCCCGCCGGTGGTCGTCGCCGACGCCGTGGCGCTACTCGTACCGGCCACTCCGTTAATTCCTGGAGCGAAAGTTGCCGTTCCGCCTGCGCCGCCCGTCGCGGTGGCGGTCGCCATTGCGGCGCCGCCGCCTATCGCGGTCGCGGTGGCGTTGGCGGTCCCATTGCCGCCGTTCCCGCCGTTGCCGGAAGGGTTCTCGAAGTCGTCGATTCCGCCGCCCACACCGCCGGCCGCAGTGGCGGTGGCGGTTGCAGCGCCGCCGCTCATCGTGGTCGCGCTAGTCGGCCGATTCAGTCAGATTGACGGGTAGAGGTGTTTGAGTTCGATGCGAGCGTTTGGGGTTGTGAAGTGCCAATTGGCCTTGGCGTGATTGGTATTGCGGTCCTTCTCCCAGGCGGCGACTTCCTCGACGAGGGTTTGTTTGTCAGGGATGCGGCGGTCGAGACATTGGGACGATAGGACGCCGAGTTCCGACTCCGCCAGATTAAGCCAGCTGCCGTGCTTTGGCGTGTAATGCCATTCGAACCGCTCGACCAGCCGCCTGGCTTCGGCGGGCGGAAAGGCTTCGTAGAGTGACGCCTTGCTGTGGATGTTGAGATTGTCCTGGACCAGAACGATGGTCTGGGCGGCGGAAAAGTGGATATCGGCCACGTCTTTCAAGAGGTGAGCATAATCCACGGCGGTGTGGCGATCTGTGACTTTGATATGGCGCCAACCTTCGAGCGGCGCGAACAGCATGAACAGGTTGGCGGTTCCATTGCGCTCGTACTCGCAATCGCAACGGGCCGGGCGCCCGGTTTCATCGGGATCGTCGCTCGCGTCTCGGCGAGGAGTTGCTTTGAGGTCTCGTCCAGGCAAACCAGCGGACGATCGGGATCGCGTGGCCGCGTGTAGACGGCCAGCACGTCTTCCATCGCCGCTACGAACGCGCCGTTGGCCTTGGGCGGGATGACCCAGCACTGTCGGCGATGGGGCTGGAGAATGTTTTTTTGAGCGCCCGCCCGATCGTTGAGTTGCTGGCGCGATCGACAATGCGGAGTTCCACGACCTTGCTCTCCAACAACCGCAAGGTCCAGCGTGCGCGGCCCTTGGGCGGTTTGGAACAAGCCAAGGCAATCAGTTTGGCTTCCTTCTCGCCGTCGAAAATCCGCGCAACCGCCGGCGTCGCGCGTTGCTTGCGGCTCAACACCGCCTCGAAGCCCTCTTCCACCAGTTGCTTGCGCACCCGGTAAACCATGGATGGGCTGGTCTCCAGCGCTTCGATGATCCGGCCGTCGCTCCAGCCTTCCCCGGCTTCCGAGACATCGGCCTTCAACAAGATCCGCGCCCTCAGCAACCGCTGGGCCGGGCTCTTTCCTTTACGGATGAGGGCTTCAAGTTGCTCCCGCTCATCCGGGCTCAACCGCACCACATACTTCTTTACTGAAATCTCCTTCGCAGCCATGATCGCCTCCGTCGTCCGCACCGTCGACGAAGCGAATCATCAAAACCTTTCAAATTGATTGAAGCGGGCGACTAGCGGTGGCGGCGCCGTTGCCGCCATTTCCGCCATTCCCGTCGCCTGGGGGAGAGAGATTGTCCTGGGCGCCGCCGCCGCCCACACCGCCAGTCGCCGTGGCGGTCGCAGTCGCGGCGCCGCCGCTCATCGTCGTGGCGCTAGCGTTGGCGGCGCCATTGCCGCCATTGCCGCCGTCGACAACCGGAAAGCCGGCGCTGCCGCCGGCCGCGCCGCCGGTCGCGCTCGCGGTCGCCAATGCGGAGCCAGACTTGGTGGCGGACATAGCTGAGGCCGATCCGTCGCCCCCGTCGCCCGCGGACACGAGAAAGCCAAGACCTCCGCTGGCATCACCGCCATTTCCGCCAGTCGCGCCGGCGCTCGCCGCCGAATTTCCTGCGCTGAGGACCTGCGACATAGCGGAGGCCTTGGCCGCCCCTCCGGCGCCAGCCCCCCCATAAGGGCTAGTATTGTCTGTGGCGTTGCCGCCGCTCGCTGTCGCGTTGGCCGTGCTGCCGGCCGAAGAGGTCGCCGAGGCCGCGGCGTTGGCCGCGCCGCCGTCGCCGGTCGACCCGTCATCGACTTGGCTCCCAGGGCCGCCGCTCGCCACGGCGCCGGCCGACGCCGTCCCGCCGTTCGTGGCGGTCGCTGTCGCACTGGCGCCCGCGTCGCCGCCGGGTCCTCCCGCGTTCGATCTGAAATCCTCCGGAGCCCCCGACGGCGCTGGCTAAGGAATTTGCGGCGCCGCCGAGACCGCTCTCGGTCGCGGCCGACGTCGCTGTCGCCGCGCCGCCAGCCGCGTCGCTAAAATCGCCGGGGCCCGCGTCGCCGCCGGTTGCGGACGTCACTGCGCTGACTGAACCATGGCCAACCGAGCTCGCCGCGGTCACCGTGGCGGTTGCGGAGCCTCCTGGTCCATTGCCGCCGAAACCCGCGCCTCCTCCTCCAAGCCCGCCCGTTGCATTCGCGGTCAGCGAATAGGCGCTCGCGCCGGACGGATTGCTTCCGCTCAAGATGCTGGTTGCGTCGCCGCCAGCTCCGTCCGTGGAGGAGCCGAATCCCGCGCCGCCGCCGCCGCCGCCGGCGCCGCCGGTGGCCGACTGCGTCAAGCTCAGCGACCCGGTCGTCGAGCCGCCGACGGCGTTTGAGAGCGTAACCGAGACCCCGCTTACGCCGACAGGGAGGCCAGGCGAGTTATCGGCGTTTCCGGCAGTCGCCGATCCTTGAACAACGACTGGGCCAGTCGAGGATTGGCCGAAAACAGCTGGACCGGTTCCCCCATTCGATAGCTGGGCCGAGCCGCCCGAGCCGCTCGTTGAACCGCCGTTGCCGCCGATTGCGCTGGCCGACACGTTGACCGGACCGCTGCCGCCGATCGCCATAGCTGAAGCGGTCGCATCGCCGCCGTTTCCCCCGCCCGTCCCAGTTGCGCTGAAGGGTGCACCCCCGCCGACGCCTCCTGTGGCGGTCGACGTGGCCGAAACAGTCTCCGACGCGCCGGGCGCCCCGTGGTTACCGCGGAGGCGGTCGCCGCGCCTCCGTTGCCGGCGATGCCGGTGGCGGTAAACAGGCTGCCGGAACCCCCGGCGCCGCCCGTCGCGCTCGACAGGCTCGACAGGCTCGAGCCGTTTCCCGAGGCGTCGGTTGTCGTTGTCGTCGCGGTTGCAGTCGCGGCGCCGCCATTGCCGCCGTTGTTGCCGCCGCTCCCGCCGGCGCCTCCAGTCGCGGAAGCCGAGTTCGTGGAGTCGGTGGGGCTATTCGCAATCGCAGTGGCGTCAAGGCCGGCGCCGCCGTCGCCGGTGGTCGAATTCGCCCCGTCCAACGAGCCTGGAATTACTGGAATAGTGACGGTCTCGGCGATAGCGGGCGACATTGCGACAAATCCGACCGCCGCAACAGACAAAAGCAGCTTGGCTTTCATTTCGTCCTCCCCAAGCGCAAGCGTTAGCGCAGGCTCCACCTGTACACGAACGCGGCCCCTGCCGACTTTGTTCCAATGGGCTGCACGCCTTGTCGCCGATGTCCGACAAGGTCCTTGGAGGAGGGTCGGAAGCGGCCGCCTATGCCGCTCTCATAGGCGCAATAGCCATCCGTCTTATGACACGTTGCGTTCGCGTGTTCTTCGCAGGGTGGGTTTCCTTTTTTGCCTGCCTCACTAGAAGGTCCTGCCGCCTTCGCCGTGAGCGCTAACCAAGGCCAGAACGAATCTCGCGATGACCGCTCTCATTGTCCTCTTCATCGCCTCGATTTGGGCTGGCGTGCAGAACGCGCTCGCCGGCGGCGGCTCGTTCATCACGCTGCCGTCGCTGATGCTGACCGGCATGGATGCGCGCGCGGCCAACATCACCTCGACCGTGGCTCTGTTTCCGGCGCAGCTCGTCACTGGCTTCACGGGTCGGGCGGACGCGGAGAGTCCGAGCCGGCTCACGATGCGGACGTTGTTCGTCATCAGCCTCATCGGCGGCGGGCTCGGCGCGCTCATTCTCCTCGCCACGCCGCCGGCGATCTTCGCCCGCCTCGTGCCATGGCTGGTATTGTTCGCGACCGCGCTCTTCGCCTGGGGCAGTTTCTTTCGCCAAGCTCCGCCGCCCGGCGAAACGCATTTGCCGCCTTGGGGCGCGGGCGTCGCGCAGTTTTTCATCGCCGTCTATGGCGGCTATTTCGGCGGCGGCATCGGCCTCTTGATGATGGCCGCGCTGACCATGACGGGTTTGGCGGTGCGCAACGCGGGCGCGGCGAAGAATATTCTCGCCGGCGTGATCAACGCCTCCGCTGTCGCGATCTTCGTTTTTTCGAGGGACGTGCATTGGCTGCAGGCGCTCATCACCGCGATCGGCGCCTCGTTTGGCGGCTGGGCGGGCGCGCTGATGCTGAGACGCGTCAACGAGAAGCTGTTGAAACTCGCCGTGGTCGCCATCGGCGTCGCGCTTACGATCGGACTATTCTGGAAGGCTCCTTAGGGTTAAGGAAACGCGAGCGGAGTGACGAGACATGAATATCGAACTCTTCACGGCCTTTCTTCTGATCACGGTCGTCTTGATCATCGCGCCAGGACCGATCGTCACGCTTGTCATTTCGACCGGCGCCACGCGGGGCGTGCGCGCCGCGCTGACCACGGTCGCCGGCACGACCCTGGGCAACGCCTTGTTGCTGGCGGGAATCGCCCTTGGGCTGAACTGGGTTCATGCTCATGCGGACCTGTTGTTCAACGCGCTGCGCTGGACCGGCGCGGCCTATCTCATTTGGCTCGGCGTGCAGGCGTGGCGGCGCGCGGGCGAGGAAAGCCATGAGCTCCTCGAGAAAGGCCGCACCCGCTTTGTTCGCGGCCTGCTCGTCGCGCTCTCCAATCCGAAGACCATCGTCTTCTTCACCGCCTTCCTGCCGCAGTTTATCGATCCGCGGCTGCCTGCGGGGCCGCAGCTCGCGGCCATGTGCATCGCGTCGGTGCTGATCGCCGGCGTGTCCGATTGCGCCTGGGCGATCGCGGCGGGCATGGGGCGCGCCTGGTTCATGAAGCCGTCGCGGGTCAAATTGCTCGGCCGGCTTTCCGGAACCGTCCTTATCGGCGGAGGGTTGTGGCTGTCGTTGGCCCGGCGCACGAGCTGACTCACGGTCGATCCTCAGGATCTCCGGATCTCGCGATGCCAAGCCTGACGACGATCATTTCGGTCGCCGGGGCTTCGTTCGCCGCCTCCTTCGTCGAGGCGGTCGAGGCGCTCACCATCGTGCTCGCTGTCGGGCTTGCGCGCGGCTGGCGGCCGGCGCTGACCGGCGCCGCGGCCGCTCTCGCCGCGCTCGCGCTCATTGTCGCCGCCCTCGGGCCACTGCTGGGCGCCGTTCCCATCCGGGCGTTGCAGTTCGTCGTCGGCGTCCTGCTGCTCCTCTTCGGCTTGCGCTGGCTGCGCAACGCGATCCTGCGCGCCATCGGCGTCATCGCTTTGCACGACGAAGACGCCGCGTTTGCGCGGGAGACGCGCGAACTCGCCGAAGCTGAGCGGAGGCGAGCGAACGAGTTCGACTGGATCGCCGGGGCGGCCGCCTTCAAGGCCGTGCTGCTGGAAGGGATCGAAGTCGTGTTCATCGTCATCGCCGTCGGCGCAGCGCGGGGCCTCCTCGGACTCGCGAGCGTAGGCGCTCTGGCTGCCTGCGTCGCCGTTGCGGCCGTCGGCGCGGCGATCCATCGGCCGCTGGCGCGCGTGCCGGAGAATGGGCTCAAATTCGCAGTCGGGGTGATGCTCTCGGCCTTCGGCCTGTTCTGGACCGGCGAGAGTCTCGGCGTCGCGTGGCCGGGCGGCGACGCGGCGATCCTTGCGTTTATCGCTCTGTTCCTGGCGGTCGCCTTAGGCCTGGTCGCGCTTCTCAAATCAAGAGCGGCGGCGCTTGCATGATCAGCGCAGTCGTCAAGCAACTGATCAGCCTGTTCGTCGATGACGAGCTTCTCGCGGCCGCCATCCTTTGCGCGGTCGGCTTCATCAGCGCGCTTGCGCTTTCCGGCGCGGCGCCGGGCTGGCTCGTTGGTCTCATGCTGGCGCTGGCCTTGCCGGCGGCGCTCGCGGCGAGCGTATGGCGCAGCGCGCGGCGGGGAACACCGGTATCGGCGGGCCGATAGGGCCTCTGTGACTTTGGCGGCTTCCGTGATAGCTTCTTCGCTATGGACCGTCGGGGAATCATCGCCAAATTGCGGGAGAACGAGGCGGCGTTGCGCGCGCGCGGCGTCGCGCATGCGGCATTGTTCGGCTCGTACGCGCGTGGCGACAATCGTCCCAACAGCGACATCGACATCCTTATCGATATTGCGCCGCAAGCGCCTGTCGGATTGTGGGAATATATCGATATCACGCAATATCTTGAGGACCTGTTCTCAAGCCCTGTCGACGTCGCCAACCACGGGCATCTGAAGTCCCACGTTCGGCCTTCCGCCGAGCGGGAAGCGGTGTATGCTTTCTAACAAGGCTCGTCTGGCGCTATTTGATATTCGGGAAAATGGCGAGCTCGCTTGCGAATTCATCGCGGGACTCACTTATGAGCAGTTCGAACGTGACCGGCGGACGTTTTATGCCGTAACGCGAGCGCTGGAGATCATCTCCGAGGCGGCCCGCCGCCTCCCTCGGGAGACGGTTCGCGAGGGCGTTCCCGGATTGCTTGCTGCGTTCACCGAAGAAATCGCGGGGCTCGAGAACGAATAACGCGCGCTGCGCAGCGCGTGGCGCGGAGCGGCTGACACGCACCCGCGCGAGGACATGGGGAGAGAGGGCATATGGTTCGTCGCTTCATCGATATTTCCGCGCCGCTGCAGAACGACGTGCCGGCCGATCCGCCCGGGCTCGGTCCCAAGATCGAGTACATCGATCACCAGCAGAGTCTGCCGCAAATTCTGCCGTTCTTCCCGGGCCTCAGGCAAGAGGACTTGCCGGATGGGCAGGGATGGGCGGTCGAACGCGTGCAGCTCACGACTCACAACGGCACGCATCTCGACGCGCCCTGGCATTATCATCCGACCATGAACGAAGGCGAACGCGCCTGGACGATCGACGAAGTCCCGCTCGAATGGTGCTTTCAGCCCGGCGTGAAGCTCGACTTCCGCCATTTTCCTGACGGCTATGTCGCGTCCGCCGCCGATGTCGATCAAGAACTCAAGCGCATTGGCTACAAGCTGAAGCCGCTCGACATCGTCCTCGTCAATACGAGCGCCGGCGCCAAGTATGGACGGCCCGACTATGTCGCCTCAGGCTGCGGCATCGGCGCCGAGGCGACGTTGCATCTTCTTAAGCAGGGTGTCCGGGTCACTGGAACCGATGGCTGGAGCTGGGACGCGCCGTTCATCCATACCGCCAAGCGCTACGCTGAGACGCATGACGCTTCGCTCATCTGGGAGGGGCACAAGGCCGGCCGCCACATCGGCTATTGCCATATCGAGAAATTGCACAATCTCGAGGCGCTGCCCGCGACCGGCTTCATGGTCTGTTGCTTCCCGACCAAGATTGAGCGCGCCTCGGCGGGTTGGACGCGGGCGGTGGCGATCCTCGAGTCCTGACGACAGGATCGACCAGGCGCCTTCAGGAGCCGGCGAAGGCGTGGGCGGCTCTGACCGGCCAGGCCAAGGCGTCGGGCAGCGCCTGCACGACATGGTCCGCCAGCACTGACGCGGACTCGGTGCTCCATGAGGATCGGATCACCGGCGAAAGGACAACGCCGACTCCGACCAGATAAATGATGATGATCAGGGCAAGCAAGAGACGCATTTTCGTGATCCCGAGCGTCGTCCGAGCCGACAACCGCGGAACACAATGACTGAGCAGCCATTGTTGTTCCAACTGTCCCGCCACGGATTCTGAGTTTGGCGCCGCGGGCATTCTGCTCGTTGCGGGCGCCGTAGTAGGCGGCCCGGTCGGCGCGGCGGTCGGCGGCGGCGCAGGCGGGATTATCGGCGGCGTTACTTCAGGACCCGGGCCAGGACCGGTGGTGGTCGCCCCACCGCCCGGGCCAGCGGTTCCGTGCAGCAGCCGAACAGTGACGAGATCGGACAGCGCCGCCAATAGCGTCACTCATCAGAGCCTCTTGCAAATAGATTGACGAATTCAGTCGGGTAAGGCTATAGTATTTAGAGCGGTTGTTATCGTTGTCAAGTAGGATAGTGAAATATATTTAGATTGTTGTTCAGGTGTGGCGCTGTTATCGTAGAAACCGATTCGCTTCAGCCGTGGCTGTAGACATGACAGACGACCCTCTCGACGCGATGAAGGCTCGCTGGAGCTACATCCAGGGCTTTTTGTTCCCTTGGATGCGCGAGGACAACGATCCGATCACCGAAGCGTTGGGCCGTCTCGTCACCACGCTCGACGTGATCGGCCTCGAAGCGTTCGTTCCTGAGCCGCCCAGGGGGCCGGGCCGGCCGCCCGAGGACCGCCGCGCCCTCGCCCGAGCTTTCGTGGCCAAGGCGGTCCTGGGCGTTCCCACCACCAGCGCCCTGATCGAGCGCCTCGACGTCGACAAGTCCCTGCGTCGCATCCTCGGCTGGGAGCGACGCTCGCAAGTGCCTTCCGAAGCCACGTTTTCCCGGGCGTTCGCCGAATTCGCGCGCGGCGCGCTGCCAGACAAGATCCACGCCGCGCTGATCGAGCGTGCGCTCGGGGGACGCATCATCGGGGCGATCGCGCGCGACGCCACCGAGATCGAAGCGCGCGAGAAGCCGGTCCAGAACACGGCCAACGACGGCAAAGACGATCCCCCGGCGCCCGATAATCCCGCGCCGCCGCGCAAGCGCGGACGTCCACGCAAGGGCGAACAGCGTCCGAGGCCGGAGCCGACGCGTCTCAAGCGGCAGGTCACGCAGAACCTCAGCCAGATGCTCGCCGACCTGCCCACCGCCTGCGACGTCGGCTGCAAGAAAAACAGCAAGGGCTACAAAGAGACCTGGACCGGGTACAAACTCCACATCGACGTGGCCTGCGGCCAAATCCCAGTCTCCTGCGTGCTGACCTCGGCCTCCGTCCACGACAGCCAGGCCGCCATTCCCTTGATGACCATGACGAGCGCCCGCGTCGCCTATCTCTACGATCTCATGGACGCCGCCTACGACGCCGCCGCGATCCACGACCAGAGCCGGACGCTGGGCCACGCTCCTATCGTCGACCGCAACTTTCGCGCCGACCACCAAGCCAAGGCCGAATGGGGCCGCGAAGTCGAGCGCCTGAAGCTCATCCACAGGCCCGACTTCGACGACCTGATCTACGATTTCCGCACCATGGCCGAACGCGTCAACGCCCGTCTGAAAGACGAGTTCGGCGCCAGATTTCTCCGCGTCCGCGGCGCACTCAAGGTCAAATGCCATCTCATGTTCGGCATCGTCGCCCTCGCCGTTGATCAGATCATCCGTGTCGTCGACTACAGGACCGCCCCTGCCTGACCCAGCTAGGTGCACCCGCCCGGCGCAGGAAAATTCACCTCGCTCAAGGGATTATGCAAGAAGCTCATCAGATGACCAATTGCCGAGACTGCGGGCGGCGCGCATCTCGACAGCTAGGCTCCTGAACGCGGCCATGGGGGGCAGCGCGCATGCGCTTGACGGCGGTCTTCGCCGACGCCGGGCGTTGTGCTAAGCTGCCCCCTCAGCCAGTCGAGTTGGGAGTTCGTGATGGCCCAAGGTTTGACCGCTCGAGTTCGTCGGGATCGCTGGCGCCGATCCCCTGTTCGCGCGCATCCGGCAGGAAGCGGAAGAAGCGATCCGGCGCGAGCCGGAGCTCGCGCTGTTTTTGGGGGTGAACATCCTCAATCACGACACGCTCGAAGGGGCTGTGTCGCACCGGGTGGCCTCACGGCTCGATCATCGCGATCTTCCCGCCGCGCTGATCCGCCAGACGTTCGCCGAGGCGACCGCGCGCGACCCCTCGATCGGCGAGGCGTTCCGCGCCGATATTATAGCGGTCGCCGATCGCGACCCTGCGTGCCTCAGGATGATGGAGCCGCTGCTCTATTTCAAAGGCTTCCAAGCGCTCCAGGCCTATCGTCTGTCTCATTGGCTCTTAAAGGCGGGAAAACGCGATTTCGCTTTGATGCTGCAGAGCCTCGTCTCGGCGGCGTTCGGCGTCGACATCAACCCTGCTGCGCGCATCGGGAAAGGTGTGTTCCTCGATCACGCAACCAGCCTCGTGGTGGGCGAGACGACGGTGATCGAGGACAACGTCTCGATCCTCCAGGGCGTGACCCTCGGCGGCACCGGCAAGGAGACCGGCGACCGGCATCCCAAGATCCGGCATGGCGTGCTCATCGGCGCGGGAGCGAAGATTCTCGGCAACATCGAGATCGGCTATTGCGCGCGGGTGGCGGCGGGCTCGGTGGTGCTTCAGCCGGTGCCGCATAACAAGACGGTCGCCGGCGTTCCTGCGCGCATTGTCGGCGAAGCAGGCTGCGCGGAGCCCGCGCGCGACATGAACCAAATCCTCGCCGACAAGGCGCCCGAAGCCTAGACCGGACGCCGTCGCGCCGCTACGCGACGTTTCGCGCCAAAAGCGAGCGCATCCATCCTTGTTGAAAAATGATGATCGCCGGCGATTTGGCGTATTGCAACGCCGCGTCTCTTCGTGCCAAGCCTCGTCGCGCGGCTCGCAAGCCGGGGAGAAACCATGGACAAAGGCGAGATCGTCAAACTGCGTGAGTTTCTGCGCCGCTCTTTTGGCGCGCCGGGCATTCACGTCGCGCCAAATTCAAGGTCCGCCGAGGCGGCGGACGTGTCGCTCGGCGAACGCAAGCTCGGAACGATCACGGTCGACGACGAGGACGGCGACCGCTCATTCGCGTTCGCGATGAAAGTGCCGGTTGGCCGCCCGGTGCTGCAAGACTATCTTCGCCGTTTGTTCGAGAACAACAAGTTGACGATCGCCGGGCGGCTCCAGAAAACGGACTCGGTCGAACTCAACAATGGCCCCGAGTTTATCGGCGTCATCTCGGCTGACGATCCCGAGGCGTCGAGCTACACGCTGCAGATGGCGATCCTCGATGTTGATCTCGACGACGAAGAATAGCCCACGTGCCGCTTTATTCCCTCAATGGCCGCCGGCCGACGCTGCCGCCTAAGGGGTTCTATTGGATCGCGCCCAACGCGAGCGTGATCGGCGATGTGGTGGTCGGGCTCGATGTCGGGATCTGGTTCGGCGCGGTCCTGCGCGGCGATAATGAGCCCATCAACATCGGCGCGCGCACCAACATTCAGGAATCCTGCACGCTGCATACCGATATGGGATCGCCGCTTTCGATCGGCGAAGAATGCACCATTGGCCATAACGTCATCCTGCACGGCTGCTCCATCGGCGAAGGCTCATTGATCGGCATGGGCGCGATCGTGCTCAATGGCGCCAGGATCGGGCGCGGATGCATGGTCGGCGCCGGCGCTTTGGTGACCGAGGACAAGACCTTCGACGATCATTCTCTCATCATGGGGTCGCCCGCCCGAGCGACCCGGACGCTGGACAAGGAGGCGGTGGCGAAGCTTCGACTGGCCGCCGCCCATTACGTCGACAATTGGCGCCGGTTCGCCATGGGGATGAAGCCGATCGATTCCGACGAATGATGCGCCCGGCGTAGAGACGCGGATCGGGTCAGGTCAGAGGGTCGTGGCCTCGCCGAATTCCTCGGCGGGCAAGGGGCTCAGGAATTCAACCGCAATTCCGCAGTTGACGTGACGCACCACCTCGGCTGGCGTTGCGCCGACGAGGACGCGCGCGCCGATCGGGGGCTCGCAATCGACGTTGAGCGCCGCCCCCGACATCGAGATGTTGATCAGGGTCGCGGTGTATTCGCGTCCGTTGGGGAGTCTCAGGATCGTATACCGGTCGCGCGGCGCGATGCGCTCATGGCGCCGATCTTCGGGCAGCCCCAGCGCCTGACGGTTGGCGAGCCACGTCAGTTGGGTCGTAAGCTTGTCGCGCTTGGCGGACGGCACATTCATCTGGATCGCAAACCCACCGGGGAAGATCCGCGCGACCCGTCCTTCGACTCGTCCGATCTGGTTGAGATAAGCCACGATGCGCTCGCCGGGCTGAACCCCGGCGTCGGAGGAAAACGCGATGCCGTACGGGGAGGCGTTGATCGATTCGCAGTCGAACTCCTTGCGGTCAGACCGCATGAATCGTCCCAGAAGGCGCACTTTGAATCGCTGGTCGTGGCACCGCTCCACGGGCGCCGGCGCCGCGATTTTCCATGCCAAAGCGCCCATGGCGGCGTGCTCCTTCAATTCTCAAGCGCCGGCCGAACGCGATCATTGAGGGCGCCAAGGAATCGCAATCAGGCCGGCAAGCGCGCTTACCATAAGCGGTAGGGATTAAGGCGCTGTTACGCGCCCGGCATGTCCAAACCTCAGGTCGCGGGCCGCTCGCCGGAATAGACAAAAAGATGTTTGTAACGCTTGGGCGGATCGCGAAGCGAGAAGCCGACCGGCGTCGCGCCCTCTCGCGCCGGCGCTTGGCGCGTTGACGAATTGAGCGCGCGCAGCGAGGTGAGCGTGATCGGCCCAGCCCCCATGAGGCCCATCCACGCGGGCGCGGCATGGACGGCGAAGCCGCCGAGGACGCGGGAATGGGTCAATCCATGATGGCGAAGCGGCAGCAGAATGGCCTCGATGTCCACCGCCCCAAGGCCAGGAGGCCGGGCCTCGGCGCCGATGAGGAACGCCTGCGCCTCGTCGGCGACGCAATGCAGAACCGAATCGATCTCGCCGCGGTCGGCGTCACGCCAAAGCTCGAGAAAGGAAAGGCCCCTCAGCTCCTTGAGGAAAATGGCGTTGGCTCTTGAGCCGGCGATGCGAAATGGGAAGCCGCGCTTCTCGTCGAAATCGAGCATGAACGTATCGGCCAGCACGCCGCGGATCGCGCCCGGGTCGACATCGTTGCGTTCGGGCGCGCTGCGCGCGCCCCGCAATCGGTTCCAGTACGCATAGAGCTCCATCGTGACAGCAAGCTTCACTGTGATCCCCGACCCGTTCCCTGAGAGCAGATTGCAATTCCGTCGAATTGGACTTGTAGACGCGGTCGCTGACCGCGTCCGCCGCGCTCACCGAGCGCGGCTACAATCGGCCGCCTCAACCCAAATCCAATCTGCTCTAAACGCCGTCCCGGAATGGGACGCGATCGAGCCCTTGCCTTGGGCTCGCACGAGACGAGGCAGGGACCGTGCCATTCCGCAACGGAAGGGCGCGCCCCGGTGCCGCCTGTCGCCTGCGGCCGGCATTACTTCGGGCTAGCCCTGAAATTGGACGGCCGGTCCGAAATCGGCACATTCGTACGAGATTCGGTTGATGGTTCGCTCGGGCGGGTCCCGCCGGAAAATCGACATTCTCTTGACGAGACGGCTGACGTTTGTTACTGTTTTTCGGAAGTTAGCGGCAAGGCCGGCTCGCGGGATGGCCACGATCGCGGCCTTCGCGATTCTCGCGAAACGAAATGGGGGTCAAGTCATTGAAAACATACGATTCCACGAAATGCCCCATTTCGCACCCCCAATGATCTCAAGGACTTACGACCGGGGTGCGAAACCGCTCGTTTCGCTCTGCGAAATGAATCCTTTCGCTTTTGCTGGTTTTCCGCCTCGTCGCGAAGCAAAAATGCAATGGCCGCGAAATCGACGCGAGGTCAGAACGAGAGGTCGCGGTTCACCCCAACGCTCCGCGCGGCCGCGACAATCGACGCCCAGGCCTCGCTCGACAGCGGCACGCCGCTCACTGCGCGTTTTGCGCGCGCGGCGCGCTCGGGCTCGCCGGGCGTCATGATCGCTTCGCCCGGTATGGCTTTCGTCTCAAGGAACCAATCAACGTAGCGCGTCATGTCGGCGTCGAAGACATGCGACGGATCGACTTGGCTGGGGTCGAGGTAGAGCGAGAACATGCCGTTGGAGAATTTGCGGTCCGGCGCCGTTGCGCCGTTGCCGGTGAGCGAGCCGCCGATGAGTTCGCAGATGAGCGCAAGGCCGGAGCCCTTATGCTCGCCGAAAGCGCGCATTGCGCCGGCGCCACGGGCGTGGTCGCGCGGACCGTCTACGGTCAGGGGGCCATAGATCAGCGCGGGATCGCCGGAGAGCGCTCCATCGGGACCAATCAACGCATCAGGGGGCAGCGGCTTGCCGCCGCGGCTCGCGACATTGACCTTGCCTTCGGCGACCAGCGAGGTTGCGAAATCGAGCACGATCGGCGGGGCGCCCTCGCGCGGAACGCCAGCGCAAAACGGCGCCGTCGACAGCCGACGGTCCAGTCCGCCGAACGGCGCGACCAGGATCGAGCCGGCCGCATTGACGAAATGGATCGAGATCAGGCCAGCCGCGGCGGCGCGCTCCGCCCATTCGCCGACGCGCCCGATATGGCCGGAATTGCGCAGCGAGATCGCGGAAAGGCCCGTCGCCTTGGCTTTTTCAACGCCGATGTCGACGGCCGTCGGCGCCATCGTCTGACCGAAGCCGAAGCGGCCGTCGAGGACGGCGATTACGGACGTGTCAACAACACGTTCGATCGATTGGTTGGGAATGAGGTCGCCTGTGCGGACCCAATCGACGTAACGGGGCGCGCGGATGACGCCATGGCTGTCATGGCCGGTGAGATTGGCATCGACGAGCGAGGCGGAGACCCGGTCCGCTTCTTCGGGTGCGCAGCCGACGCGAGCGAAAATCTCAGCGCAGAAGTCCCTGAGCGCATCGGCGGGAATATGAACAGTCATGTGAGCGCCTTAGGCGCATTCTGTCCGGCCGGCAACACTGTCGTTTAGGCTACTCCGCGCGATCGTTTCGCAGGGCGCCTTGCGGCCGGTGGGACGCGCACCAAATTCGCCAAAGACGCGGCGCCGGTTTAGACTTGCGCCAGGGCGCGGGCTATCCGGCCCGGCGTCGGTCCCGGCTTCGTTTCTAGGGCGTCGGGATTGGTGACCGAAAGACCGAAAGGCTGGATTTGGATATGAGCGCAAACGAGCCGCGCCGCCTCGTGCGCCGTCGCGAACCGATGTTCGACGCGCCCGTTGTGGTCCTTGGCCTCATCGTCGTTCTCATCGGAATCTACGCCGCCTTCAATTGGGCCCCCGAGGCGATCCAGGACAGGATCATCCGGGATTACGCATTCATTCCCGGCCGGCTGACCATCGCCATCTGGCCGGATCGGCTGGTTGATCTGCTCAACCGCGTGAACACCGACCCGGCCGCGCTGCAGCAGGCGCGACAGATGCGGGAATTGCATGTGCTGAGCGGCGGCGCGAAGCCCTGGACGCTTCTGACCTATGCCTTTCTGCATGGTTCCTGGACCCACGTCCTGCTCAACACGATTTGGCTGGTCGCGTTCGGGCCGCCGATCGCCCGCCGCTTTGGCTCGGCGAGGTTCTTGCTCTTCATGGCGGTGACCGCAATCGCCAGCGCGCTCGCGCATTGGGCGGTCACGCCGATGGATTTCTCCCCCCTCATCGGCGCCTCGGGAGCGGATTCCGGCCTCATGGGCGCCGCGACGCGGTTCATGTTTCAGCCTCGGGCGCCGCTCGGAGCGTTCGGCTCCATCAGCCGGCCTCAGATCGAGACGATCCCGGCCGCTCGCCTGCGCGACGTATTTGTCGAGCGTCGCTCGCTCATTTTCCTTCTGATCTGGTTGGGAACGAATTTTATTTTCGGCGCCGGAGCTCAGACGCTCGGTTTTTCGGACATGCCGGTGGCGTGGGTTGCCCATATCGGCGGCTTTTGCGCTGGGCTCTTGCTGTTCCCGCTGTTCGATCGCCCTTTCCATGCGCCGCCGATGAGCGGAGAGTTTGCGCGGGAAGCGCCGCGAATGGAGGGTTGATCCGCATTCGGCGCCGGCGCCCGCCGGGCGCTGCGGCCGTCGCCCAAACATTGGGGGAAAAATGATCCTGCCGAGCATCGATCCGCTGATCGCCGGGGGAGTCGTTCTGACGACGGCGTTCACCGACGCCGTCTACGTGCTCTTCACCGCCGCCGTCGCCGCGCGCCGGCGGTTTGCGGCAGCGACCTGGAGCAGCGTCTGGTATCTGCTCGCGGCCTTTGCGGTCATCAGCTATACGTCGAATTGGGCCTATGTGGTGTTTGCCGCGCTCGGCTCATGGATTGGCGGGTTCCTCTCGATCACAGCCCTGGAGCGGGTCGATCCGGTCCGGCGCGAGTGAGGACGCGGCCGTATGTTATAGGTAGCTACGATTGAGAAGCGCCGGCTTGGGCCGGATGCGTTGGGTGTGAAGCGCTGGGGCGAGCGAGCTTCGAGAGACTATTGCAATGGCCTTATCGGATGTTTTCGGCCGAGTTGTCGAGGCGGTCGGCGCCGCGGCTGTGGTGCTGCGGCGGCAGGATGGTCGCAAGCTCATGCCGGCCATTGGCGGCAATCCAACGATCCCGGCCGCCAAGGCGCAAGGCAGCATTCCGACCCTGAAGATGCCGACCGCCAAGGGTTGGCCCACGGGGCAGACGCCAAACGCCGCCCCTGGGCTCAAGGTCAACGCATTTGCGGTCGATCTCAAGCACCCGCGATGGATCTGCGTGCTGCCGAATGGCGACGTGCTCGTAGCCGAGGCGCTTTTGACGCCTGAGCCGATAAGCTCTGTCTTCGACTACGCCATGTTCAGCACGCTAAGACGGGCCGCTGCAGTCGGAGACAGCCCGAACCGCATCACGCTGTTGCGCGACGCCGATGGCGACGGCGTCGCCGAGATTCGGAACGTGTTCCTCGATCGGCTGAACCAGCCGTTTGGAATGGCGCTTCTCGGCGATATCTTCTACGTCGGCAATACCGATGGCGTGGTTGCTTTTCCCTATACGGCGGGCGCGAGCGGCATAACCGAGCCTGGACGGAGGCTGACCAAGTTCAATGGCGGCGGCCATTGGACCCGCAGCCTGCTGTTGTCTCCGGACAAAACGAAGCTCTTCATCGGGGTCGGCTCGTTGACCAACATCGCAGACAAGGGCATGGCGCTCGAACAGGGCCGGGCCGCCATCCATGAACTCGACTTGGCGAGCGGCAAGAGTTCGCATCTTTGCTTCTGGCCTGCGCAATCCCGTAGGCTTGGCGTGGGAGCCTCACACCGGGGCGCTCTGGACGGTGGTCAACGAGCGCGACGGTTTGGGCGATGAGACGCCCCCCGATTACCTCACCTCCGTTCGCGACGGCGGCTTCTACGGCTGGCCATATTGCTATTGGGGGCGCACGGTCGATGACCGCGTGCCTCAGGATCCCGAGGCGGTCGCGAGGGCGATAACGCCGGACTATGCGCTCGGCGGCCACACCGCGTCGCTTGGCCTGTGCTGGCTGCCGGCGGGCCTGCTTCCAGGGTTTCCTGAGGGCATGGTCATTGGGCAGCACGGCTCCTGGAATCGGAGCACGCTCAGCGGCTACAAGGTCATCTTCGTGCCGTTCGCGAACGGGCGTCCGGCCGGACCGCCGCGAGAGATTCTGACGGGATTTCTGGCGCCGGATGAACGATCGTCATTCGGACGACCGGTAGGCGTGGCGTTGGGCCCGGATGGCTCCCTGTTGGTGGCCGACGACGTCGGCAATGCGATTTGGCGCGTGACGGGAGAGCGGCGCGCCTAGCCGGCTCAAGCGGCGTTAGGCTGCGCCGTCGCGCTCGGCAGGCGGGCGAGCAGCGCGATCAGCGCCCGGTCGTTGAGGACGGCGAGTCGCTCGCGGGGGTTAAGCCAGGCGCGGGCGTCTTCGATCGTCTCAGCGTCATTGAGCTTCGCCGCCGCGACCGCGGTCTCGACGTCGACGTCGCCCCGCCGATGGCGAGGCGCCTCGGCGAGGAAGGATTCGTGAGCGGCCCTGAGCGCCGAGTCGGCCCAGATCGCCTCGAGCCCGTCGTCATGGTCACGCCCTGCTAAGGCGAGCTCGGCGGCCAGCGCATTGGCGCGCGCCACCACGGCGGGCGGCGAAGTCTCCTCCGGCGTGCGCAAAAGCCCGATGCGGCGCATCCCGAGGCCCAGCGACAGGCTTCCGCTCGCCCAGGAGAGCGGAATGGAGAAGATGAGTCCGGCGATGGTCGGCGACATCCAGACGACCAGGGAGGGCGAAATCAGCGCCGCCGCGAACAGCGTGATGAGGCCCAATAGAGTATGCGCGCGATGGCGGCGGGCGATGCTTTTGAGCGGGATTGAGCCGTCGTCCCGTCGCTGCGGATTCCAGCCGGTGTCCCGTCCCGACACGATCTGCGCCACCGATCCGGACTGGATCAGCATCATGATCGCCGCAAGCGCGGCCGAGATGATGATCTCGACGATCGTCGAGGCGATCAGCGCCAGCGCGCCGCCGGAGCCGCGCCGTGTCCTCGGCTCCGTGAGCGCGATCGCGAGGCCGAGGAACTTGGGCGCGAGCAGAATGCCGATCGTCAGTTCGAACAATTGCAGCGCGCGCTCATAGTCGAAGCGCGGCCAAGCCGGAAACAGGGAGAATTCCTTGGTGAAATACTCGGGCCGGATGTAGTGGGACTGCAGAACCAGCACGATGCCGACCAGCAATTGCGCCATCCAGAGCGGCGAAGCGAGATAGCCCATGATGCCGTTGGCGAGGTGCTGCCGCGTCGCCAGGGTGAAGCCCCGGGCCCCGATAATGCGGGCGTGCTGGAGATTGCCCTGACACCATCGCCTGTCGCGGGCGGCAAGATCGATGAGCGAGGGCGGGCTCTCTTCGTAAGACCCGCCGAGGCCGGGCAGCATGTAGACGGTGTACCCGGCCCGAAGCATGAGCCCCGCCTCGACGAAATCGTGGCTCAGAATGTGGCCGCCGAACGGCGGTTTGCCGGGCAGGTCCGGCAGTCCGCAATGATCGGCGAACGCGCGCGTGCGGATGATCGCGTTATGGCCCCAGTAGTTGCCCTGATGTCCCATCCACGCGCTCAAGCCGGCCGCGATGACCGGGCCGGCGATCCGAGCAGCGAACTGCTGCAGACGCGCGAACATCGTGTTGCGGTTAACGATGAGCGGCGTGCTTTGGATGATGCCGGCGTCGGGGTCCGCCTCCATCGCCGCGGCCAGGCCCACGATCGCTTCTCCGGTCATCAGGCTGTCGGCGTCGAGCACCA
The DNA here is from genome assembly GCA_963824475.1 of uncultured Alphaproteobacteria bacterium. Taxonomy (GTDB): domain Bacteria; phylum Pseudomonadota; class Alphaproteobacteria; order Rhizobiales; family Beijerinckiaceae; genus Roseiarcus. The sequence goes on along the minus strand of CAWGPR010000012.1, from coordinate 1,390,865 downwards.
CCATGTGCGGGTAGTGGCCGCCCCAGTGGGTGATGAAATCGGCGATGTTGCCGGCCTTGCGACTCACGTTCCTGCGCCGCCGGCGATAGTAGAGGCGCGCCTGCGGCAGCCGCGCGCGCATCGCCAGAAACGCCCGCTCCTCCGCGATCCAGACGTTGGGATCGGTTGTGTCTGAGATGAGGAAGAAGTCGAACGCATGCGCCTGGCCGGCGCCTTCTACGTCCTCGAAGATGGCCTGCATGGCGCCGAACACGCGCGAGGGCGCCTCATTGTAGATCGGCATCACGACCGCCGTCCGCTCGCGTAGCAGCAGCGGCGGCTCGCGCGGGCCCCGATGGGCGAGAAGCCAGACAAAGCCGACGATGCTCGCTGTGAGCGAGAGCGTCACCCAGGAAAACGTGATGACGAACAAGACTGCGATCACCCATTCGAGCGGCGTGATCGGGCCGATCGAAACGACCTTGAACATCTGATCCGCGCCATACGCGGTCAAAGCCAAGGCGCCGCCGAACACAACGAGACGGGTCAGAAGCGGCGGTTTCGCGAGTCGCGGCGCGGCCAGCGCGCGGCGGTCGCGGCCGGAGAATCGCGAGAACGACTGCGCCGGCATGGCGAGCGGCGCGAACCCGGGCATCGACGCGCCAAGCGACGACCCGGTGTCGTCCAGGGCGGCGTCGCCGTGCGTGAGCGTCAGGCTGTCCACCGGTAGAGCCATGTTTCGCTCGCGGCCTGATTGCCGACTCTGAGCGTCAGACGCAGCTCTGAATAGGTTTCCGATCCTGGGTCAAGATCGAAAACGACGCGCACCGAACGCCTATCTTTATAGGGAAAAAGCCGGACGGAGACGATTTTGCCCGGAGACGCTTGGACGTCCGCGCTCGCCGCCGCCGCTTTCGCCGGGTCGGCGAACATGTCTCCAGCCATCTCGACCGCGAAGCGCTGATGGTCGCCGACTTTGCCGCGTCGCGACGAGACGCAGGACGCGAGCGGCGGCCTCGATGGCGGCGACCAGCACCAGAACTGCCGGAAGGCGATCGACTGGGTGGTGGCGGGGGCCATGCCCGTCTTGGGGCGCCATTGGACGATGACGTTCTCATTGGTCTCCGAGGCGGCCGGGATTTCCAAGAGACGGTGGTCGCCCTGCGCCCAATCGCCGATCGGCTCGATCCACAGCGAGGGCTTCAACTCCCAATGCGTCTCGTCGTCGTAAAACGCGTCGAACGAGCGGCTGCGCTGCAAAAGGCCGAAGCCGCGCGGGTTGAGGTCGGAAAAGGCCGAGATCTGCAAGGTCTCCCGATTGGAGACCGGGCGCCAGAGCCACTCGCCGTTTCCGGTCAGAATTTGCAGTCCGGTCGACTCATGAGCCGCGGCGCGGACATCGTCGGGGCGTCGATGATCGAGCGGGCTGAACAGATAGGCCGCAGCCATGGACCCGAATCCCAGCTTGTCCACCGCCGCCCGCGCGATCAGCGTCATCTCGGTGTCGATGATGGTGATTTCCGATGGGCGCAACGTGAAGCGAAAGGCGCCGGTGACGCTCGCCGAATCGAGCAGCGCATGAAGGGTCAGCGTATTCGCCGCCGGGTTGGGCTTTTCGACCCAGAACTGGCGGAACAGCGGAAATTCTTCACCCGGGTCGTCGCCGGTCCGAATTGAAAGGCCGCGCGCGGCGAGGCCGAAGGGCTGGGCGTGCGCCCGTGAGCGGTAGAAGGTCGCGCCCTGGAAGATCGCCACGTCTTCGAAACCCTGGTCGTAGGACTTGAGAATGCGCAAGCCGGAAAAGCCGAGGTCGCCCAGGGTGGCCGGAGCCTTCAACGGGCCGAAGTCGAAATTTGCGGCGTCGTAGATCACCCGCTGCGCCATGCCGTTCTCGACAATGTTGATTCCGATCGGGGTCGTGTAGACGAAGCCCCGATGCAGCGGCTCAAGGGAAAACCCCAGTTTCTGGTCGCTCCAGATCGCGGTGCCTGGCACGCGCCGGATCGCCGCGTACTGCGCGAACGTGAGGTTCGAGAAGACGCTTGGCAGCGACGGCCCCTCGGGCTCCTTGAACGGCTTTGAGGCCAGTTCGGCCGCCATTTTCAGCACCGTGTCGGCCGCGAAGGGAACGGGCTGCGCCAGCGGTTCGGCGGCGACGGGCGCCGCGCCTGACGGGGCCAGCGAAGCCGCAAACGCTCCGCCGACGGCCAGCTGTAAGAATTCGCGACGCTGCCTGTCCGCCATCGTGGTCGTCATTCATTCGCCGCCGGATCGAAACCGCGCATAATCGGCCCGATACGACGTCGCTCCCGGCCAAAACGAAAAATCAGCCCATAAGGAGGAGAAAAACGCGTCGCCAGCCTGCCGCGTTCCGTCCTTGGCGTTTCGGTTGTATATCGTTTTTTGCGGCGCAGCGAGACGCTTTTTGTCGGTTGGGCAAAATGGCGTTGATGCGGGTTCACATCGCGGCTGGAAACCGCGCTCGCTGGCGGCGATAGTGGCCGTAGAGCGATCCTGAAAAGGCGATTCGGAGCGCCTAAGCATCCCTTCGCGGACGCCCGCTTGAGGAGAGAGCAAACATTCCATGAGCGCCAACGCCCGTCGCTGTCTGACCATCGTGCTTGCCGCCGGCGAGGGTGTACGCATGCGCTCAGGCAAGCCCAAGGTCCTTCATGAACTCGCGGGCCGCTCGATGCTGGCGCACATACTCTCGACCATCCTTGCGGGCGCGATGGGCGACATCGCGGTCGTCGTCGCATCGGATGGCGACAGCGTCGCCGCCGAAGCTTTGAAAGCCGCGCCGGACGCGAAAATCGCCGTCCAGCGCGAGCGGAGGGGCACCGCCGCCGCGGTTCTGGTGGCGCGCGATCAGATCGAGCGCGGATACGACGACATTCTGGTCGTCTACGCCGACATTCCGCTGATCGAGGCCTCGACCTTGGCGGCGATGCGCGTGGAGCTGGCCTCAGGCGCGGATGTCGTGGCGCTGGGATTCGAGGCGGTCGATCCGGCCGGTTATGGCCGCCTCATCGAGCGCGGCGGGCGCTTGGTCGCGATTCGGGAGGAGAAGGACGCGAGCGCGGAAGAGCGTGGGTCACGCTTGTGCAATGCTGGGCCGATCGCCTTCAGCGGCGCCGAGGCGCTGAACCTTCTCGCGGCGGTCAAGCCCGATAACGCCCAGAACGAATATTACCTCACCGACATCGTCGAGATCGCCAACGCGCGGGGTCTCTTGGCCAGGGCCCTGATCGCGAAGGAGAAGGAGGTCATGGGCGTCAACGACCGAGCGCAGCTCGCCGCCGCCGAGGCCGCCCTGCAGGATCGGCTGCGCCGCCGCGCCATGGCCGCGGGCGCGACGCTGACCGCGCCTGAGACCGTGTTCCTGTCGTATGACGTGAAGATCGGCCGCGACGTCGTGATCGAGCCCCATGTCGTGATCGGCCCGCGCTGCACGATCGAGGACGGCGCGACGATCCGCTCGTTTTCATATATCGAGAGCGCGCGGGTCGCCGGCGGCGCGATCGTCGGGCCATTCGCGCGCCTCAGGCCCGGCGCGGACATCGGCGTCAACGCCAGAATCGGCAATTTCGTGGAGATCAAGCAGTCGGCGGTCGAGGAGGGCGCCAAGATCAATCATTTGAGCTACATCGGCGACGCGCGCGTCGGCGCCAAGGCCAATATCGGGGCTGGAACCATCGTCTGCAATTACGACGGCTTCGCCAAGCATAAGACCGACATCGGGGCTGGCGCCTTCGTCGGCTCGAACTCGGCCCTTGTCGCCCCGGTGACGATCGGCGACGGCGCCTATATCGGCTCGGGATCGGTGATCACCAAGCCCGTCGAGGCCGACGCGCTCGCGGTGGCGCGCGGCCGCCAGGAGACAAAGGCAGGTTGGGCGAAGGCGTTCCGGGACCGCCACAAGAAAGGCTGAGTTTTTGACACGCATCAAGGCGGCGGTTGATCGTTTTCGATTTGATTTTCGTCAACCGACCCTGACGATGTAACGGCGTTCAACTGAAGTGACAATCGCTCCCTTTCGATTTTGCCGGCGCCATTGGAGCACGATACTTTTCCTGTCGCAGACAATGAGTCATCTCTCACCGGCTTTACGCGTTCTTGTGCTTGTGGCGCTGGCTTCATTGCCTTTCGCCAATGGCGCCGAAGCAGGCCTCGCCGACAATGCCGGAAGCGCTCTTTCTTCCTTCGGACGCTTTTCTCCGCTGCAGACAGTTCAGTACTATTCCTTCGATGACGCCGACTATTGCTGGTACGACGATGCCTGGAACGGCCCTGGTTGGTATTGGTGCGGCGATGAATGGGACAGCGGGTACGGCTGGGGCGGCCCTTATGGCTGGAACGGCTGGGGCGGCGGCTACCTCATCCGGCGCCATGGCCGTCACGGCATGGGCGTTTGGCATTCGGGGCCGCCGAAGGTTTACCGCGGCGTCCAGCCTTCGCAAGGTCTGCGCGCCGGCGGCGCGGGGCAGTTCCCGCTGCCCAGCGGCCCCCTAGGGCGCCGTAACTTCGGCCATGGACCCGGGGCTTCTTCGGGCCTGGGCGCTGGCGGCGTTCGCGCCGCGCCTGGGTTCCCCGCCGGCGGCGCGCCCGTTTCGCCTGGTTTTACCGGCAGCGAGTCCCATGGGCGTAGCGGCGGCAGTTTTTATAGGTTCGGCGGCGCGGGAGCTCCGCATTTCGACGCGCCTGCTTCACGTGGTTCTGTTGGCGGGGGTGGAGGCTTCGGCGGCGGATTTGGGGGCGGAGGTTTTGGCGGCGGAGGTTTTGGCGGCGGAGGCTTTCATGGCGGCGGCGGGTTCGTGGGCGGACACGGCGGCGGTGGCGGACACCGCTGAGCGTCTTCTCGCGCTGTCCGCCTCAACCTCGTAGACGATCCGACCGGCGACCAGAGACTCACGGCCGGGTCATCAGCTCGGCGACGCAGTAGCGGTAGTAGAGCCACGCGAGGAGAACCGCGAAAAGAAGGTCGAACAGGCCGAACCAGACGAAGCCGTCGCCGATCACGAACCAGGTGGCCGCCATCCAGAGGCGCCCGAGCACGCCGACGATGTTGGGATATCGCGAGCGCAAAGGGTCTTGCAGGCCGGGAATATAGAGCGCGGTGACGAGAATGAGCGTTGCGCCCCAACCGCGAATCCAGCCCGAAGGGACCGGCGGCGGCAGGCCGAAGATATCCGACACGAAATAGGGCGCGAACATGCACAAAAGCCCGATTCCGAGGTGCAGAGCCATGTTGAAGCCGAGCACCTTCTGATACGTGTCCTTGCGCGTTTTTGCCTGGTCCTCGCTCCAGCCGATGGTCAACGCGTCGCTCATGGCGCCCCCGTTTAGAACGTCAGCAAATAGGCCAGGAGATCCTGCTTCTGGCCGTCCGGCAGATCGGTTCCGTATGCGTGGCCTTGCGCGCTGTTGCCGCGCTTGGCCGTGTCGAAACAGAACTTGTCCGCATTCGCCTCTGGCGTGCAGGCTGGCGCGACAAAGCCGCCCTTGACCGGATCGATCACGTCCGACCCGCGCACGAACGCTTTCGGCCGGCGGTCAGGAGGAAGGAGCAGGTCGGCCAGCGTCGGCACGGAACCATTGTGCAGGTAGGGCCCGCGCAGCCATAAGGCATCGAGCGGCAGATTGGCGTAGCCGTCCGTCTTGACGAAATGGGTGAAGTGATAGGGCGTGCCGGCGAACATCGTCGAGATCTGCCAGTCGCGGAACTTTTGCGTGTAGGAATTGAGCCGATTGGGGTCGGCGCCGAGGCTCTTGTTCGGCTCGACCTGCCCAATTCTGGCGCCTTCGAAGACGTAGCCGTTCGGGCCCTGCCAGCCGTGGCAGGCCGCGCAAGCCTGCATGTAGATCGCCTTGCCGCGCTCTACCGCAGCCGGATCGGGGTGGTAAGGGCTCGGCGGCGGCTTCAGGTCCATGAGCCATGCGGCGTTGCGTTCGATCGCGGCGTGATCGACTGAGTTCTGGCGTGACTCCCGCGCCGACGGCGGCCGACAGGTTGCGCTCGGCGAGCGAATTGTTGTCGCCGTCCCAATGTAGTTTCATGCCCTCGCGCGGGCGCTGATTGAAAATGGCGGGAAAGTCGGCGGTTCCCACCAGCTCCGCGTCGGGGACGCGGCTCCCGGCGGGCAGCTCAAGCAGGAGCTTATAGGGATTGAACGTGTCGACGCGGCCAGGCCCCCAGGCGGGCTGCTTGTCCAACAGCGGCTCGAGGCGCGACTGGTGCTCGACCAGTCCTTCGCGCACGCGCGGCAGCACGGCGTAGCGCCAGGCGAGCTTATCGAGCCAATCGAACTGCGCCCCTTGGCTCTCCATCGCCGGGATCAGGTTATCCGGCGAAAGCCGCTCGTCGGTCGCGAGATTGAGGACGAAGCGGATGAAACGGTGGAGGTCGAGATTGTTCGACGGCATGCCGGGGACGACGTGCGGCGGAGAGTCGGCCGTCTCGCGCCAGGCGCCGACGTGGCACGTGCCGCAATTGAACCAGACGACGTCAATGCCCTGCACCTGACGGCGCGAGATGCCGATCGGCAAGTCGCGCTGCTTCCCGTCCGCATCCTTTTCGTACAGGAACCCGAAAGCCGAATAGTCATTGCGGCCTTCGAACTCCGTGGGAAAGAGGCTGGGCAGCGTCTTCCACAGCCAATAGGGGAGCCCGCTGTCCGGCTCGGCGCCGATCGAGCCATACATGAAATGGGCTGCGTCATCGCCATAGGCCGGGGTGGACTTGCCGCTGAACCGGAAAAGCGCGACGCCGGCGAAGATAAGCGCCGCCAATCCGAGCAGCAGCAGCAGGACGGCGACGATCCAGACGAGGTTCAGCAACCACATGCGCGACCGCAAGGTGATCTGGACGGCGGTGAATGGCGCGTTGATGTCGGTCATCGCGAAATCACCACGTCGCTCGGGGTCACCAGTCCGCCATGCACGCGGTAGACCGACATCACCGCGTCGATCATCGCCTCGCGGCTCGAGTAGCGCGATACGTCGTAGCAGCCCATCGGATTCTTCATCGCGCTGACCAGGCAGCGGTTGCAGTAGGTGCACGGCTTCTCGGGACGATCGGCGCCGGCGGCCCATTGCTTGACGAGATCGTTGTTGGCGACGAGCGAGCGCGCAATCGAAACGCCGTCCACGCCTCCGGAATTGATCGCCTCGCGAATGAATGAGGCGGTCTGGAATCCGCCGGTGCAGATGACCGGAACGCCGACCGCCTTCTTAATGATCCGGGCCTCCTCGAGGTTCACGCCCTCGATCGGCTTCCCCTTCTTCATCCGAAACCACACCCAATGGAAAATGGGCCTCAGCAGCGGATAGCGGAACAGCAGGTAGTTGCGCATCCCATGCACCCCCGACGAGATCATCGCGTCGTAGGTGGTGGTCAGCGTCTCAAGCGACAGGTCGCCGGGCGGATTCAGTGGATGGGGAAAGAGGGAGCCCTGCGAGACATGGATGGCGTCGGCGCCGGCGGCTTCCGCCCATTTGGCGATCGTCACCGTGTCGGCGAGCGTGTTGCCCGGCTTTTCCCACGGAATGACATTGTTGTGATCGACGGCGCTGAGCTTGACCTGCAGATGGAAATCCCGCCCGACCGCGCCGCGGATCGCCTCGATCACGTTGAGAAGAAAACGGGCGCGGTTCTCGAGTGACCCGCCGTATTCGTCGGTCCGATCATTGATGCCTGAGGACATGAACTGACTGAACAGATAGCCGTTCGCTGAGTGTAGCTCGACGCCGTCCAGTCCGGCTTCTCGCGCTCGCCAGGCGCCGCGTGCGAACGCCTCGATGGTGTAGTCGATCTCAGCCTTGCTCATCGCCTGGCACAAGAATCCGTGCATCGATTCCGCGCGGCTGGTCGAGCTTGGCGCCCGTCGCGCCTGGTTATGGACGCCCGGCAAATCCATCTGCCGCCCGGAATGGCTGAGCTGCATGATGAACCTGGCGTTAAAGCTATGGATCGCCTCGCCAAGCTTGGCCCATAAGGGAATGAAATCGTCCCGGTGCACGGTGGCGTAGCCGGCGATGATCCGCCCTTCCATCAACACCGGCACATAAGACGAGATGATCGCGCCGACTCCGCCGGCGGCGAATTTGGATTCCCAATTGATGCGCGTCTGGGTGAGCGAGCCGTCTTCATTGTCGAAGCGGCCGGAAATATTGGAGCGGAAGATCCGGTTCTTGACCGTCAGATTGCGGAACTTAAGCGGCGTGAAGATCGGATCGTTGTCCATGTGTCTACCCCTGCGCCGCGCGCCAGACCGCGGCCAGCAATGCCGGGACCCAGGCGTGCGCCGGGCACTGCGCCCAAGTCCCAGTCATGAACGCCATCTCTGGGCTCGGCGCGCGGGCGTTGGCGGCGTCAAGCTGCAGCAGGATCAGCGTGCTGTCGCCAAAGTCGCCGGCGAGCGAATCGCCGGCCGTGGTCGGCTGCCGCACCACCTGTTGCGGCGCGACGAGGCATTGCGCCGCAGCGGCTTCGGGCGTGAGGCGGCTGCGCGCGCTCGGGTCGGCATAGAGCGCGCGCATGCGCGAAAAGGCGGGGGGAAAATTATGCACAGCGACGCCGATTCCGTGGACGCCGGACGGGTCGTGGCCGACTTTTTCCGACAGCAATCGTTTGGCTTTGGCGACCGCGCCGGTCAGTCCCCACCAAAGGAGAAGAAAAGGATTGAACGTCCGCGGCGCCTGATCGATCACTTGAGCCGCGGCCCAGCTTTGCGCGTCGCTCTTATAGTCCGGCGCGAACAGCCGTCCGACGGCTTCCTGCGCCAAAGGCCCAGCGGCGGCGACCGGTCCTTCTCCTCGCACGTATCGCGCTAGCGCCTGAACGGATGGATCGCTCGCATCGAGCCCCGCGGCGAGTTGGGTCAGCCGGGCTTCGAGCGCGCCTTGAGCCGGCGTCGGCCGCTCAGTCCCACGCGGCGCGACCGACGGAAGCGGCTTGCCGTTCAGGCTCAGGACTCTGCGGATGCGCCCCGTCAGGATGCGGTTGAGCAGCGGGCCACGGCTCACGTATTGGCGGTCGAGCCGTCGATCCTGCGCGAGATCCGCGATCAACGCGGGATCGCTGACCCGCATGAGGTCGATCAGCGCTGGAATGCGCAACCTGTTCATCGAGCGCCCAGCCGCCAGGGGAAGAAGACATTGCGGACGTCGGCGAACAGAGGCGCAAGGGCAGGGCAGTGCCGCTGCAAGACCGTGCGCATGCTGTTGTCAGCGATCCACTGGAAGCCGGCGGGCGTGTAAACATCGGGCGTGAAGTCGGTGGTGTAGAACCGGTCGCTGCGCAGGCGCCGCGAGGCCATCAGGATGAAGATGCGGAAGACGGTGTCCGAGAACCCGAACCCGGTCGGCGTTCCCGGATCGGCCTTGGCTTCGCACAAAGTGCCGACCAGGACATCGACGTCTTCGACATTGTTATAGATTGCGCGCACCTCCTCGCGCCATTTTGGATCGGTGGTGAGCTCCTCGAAGCTCTTCGGCGCCGGCATGCCGAGCAAGCGGCGGAACTGGCAGTAGCGCGGCACGCCGCGCTCGCGGTCGCGCAGGATGTCGATGGCGGCGACGTCGACGAAGATTCCTTGCTCGGGCTTTTCCGGCAGCCGCCGCAGGCTGTTGGGGTAGTTGTGCAGCACAAACGCGCCGGGGTTCATGGTGGCGAGTGAATAGAGGACGTCGTCAAAGCCGATTTGGCGATAGATGCGCGCCGGGCCGCTATGGGCGACGTCGATGAGCGACGCCTTCATGAGCTCACGATTGTCGACGTGACTGCGCAGCGAGAACTCGTCCGGCATCAGCGGATGCATGCGGTAACAGGCGGTGAACTCCTCCGTCATCGCATAGGGCGCCGCATCCTGGCCGCCGGGCGACCCTGGAATGCCAGAGCTTTCCTCGGTGTCGTCGAGGCGCCCATAGCCGCGCCAATAGTGTTCGCCCATGATTCCCCACCAGTTTCCGCGCATGGCGAAGCGCCCTTCCGGTGAGTTCATGAGCGAAGGCGTCCACTCGGTGGTGTGGATCTTGGCGATCAAGGCGGTTACGACCAGGCGCGCCTTCTGAAACAGCCACTCGCCGTCAGCTGTTGGGTAATCGAGCTTCAGGCGGTCGATCACCGTGTTGTGCTCGCGCGCGAACAGGGTTTGCATCGCCGAAATGCCGAGCCACCAATTGCCGTTCACGCCGGCCAGCTCGAGATCGGGGAACCTCGCGCCCTTGGCGTCCGGCGTTTCGTCGCGCATCGGCTCGATCGGCAGGTGGCCGTTCGGCGTGAGCCCGATCTTGCCGTCGGGAAGCACCTGGCCGGTCTCGGGGTCGCTGCGGATCCGCATTTGACGCTTCAAATCTGAGCCGTAGATTTGCGAGCCGTCCCACCAGTGGGTGACGATGTTGGTGTAGGTCGCAGGCCGGCCGGCGTCCGCGGGAGTCGTGGGGGCGGGCGTCGAGCGGAGGATGGTCATCGGCTTTTGCGGCCAATCGTCGCCCGACTCGACCGGTACCTGATGCGGGTCCGCCCTCTGGTTTTCGCCGTGGCTCAACCAGTCATGGACCATGAACTGCAGCCACCCGGAGACCATCACGTTGAGATACGGCACCGGGACAAACTCGCGGCGAGCGAGGAGTTCGTTGCTGATCCGGCGCGGGTTCGGCTCGTACAGCGACGACGGGGCGGGGGCGAAGGTTTCCTTGATCGGCACATTGCGCCCGAACCGCGCGCCCGCCATGCCCATCCAGGGCAGATCCAGGCTGTTGAACGAGCCGTCGGCGGTTCGGTGAGCGGTGACGCCGCCCTCCGGCGGCGTCGGTTTCGGCGGCGCGGTTTCGGTATTGAACAGGTTGCGCTCGCGCATGATGACGCGAATGCCGGCGAGCGTGGGGATGGCGATGAGAAACGGCCATTTGTGCCAGGGCGCGAACGCGCTTGTCGCCTTCGCGAACGCCGCAAGGAGACGATCACCCAACGACGCGCTCATCGGCTCCCCCCAATCGCGAAAGCTGCTTCAGCGCGGACAACGTGAGCGATTTGTCGAGCGAAGCAGTCCCTTCTTGTCCTTCAAACGTCATTTGACTGTAAACGATTCGGATTTGCCTGTACTGGTAAACTGTCCGCTCGCCGTCCGGCGCTTCCTCCAGTATGTGGCCGGAGCCACGAGAACAGTGACGCCGGTCACACAACTCAAAGTCACGTGGAGGGCCCGTTTAGACCAACGCAGAAACGAAAAATTGTGGGGCCGCAATCGTTCGCGGTACAATAAGGGTTATTACCTATTGCCCTTCGGACGACAGCTTTCGCGGGCTCATTCGGGACGAAGCGGATCGAGCCTTACGAAGCTCGGCCGTGCTCGTCCTCGCCAGCGCCAGCGCGCTTCAGGCCGGGTCGAGCAGCGCAAACACACTGACGAGGGCGACAACGAGCGAGCCCAGCGCGATTTCCGCCGCGCTAGTCGCGCGTAAGACGGCGAGCGCGCCCGCGCTGGACTTGAGCCGTGGCGCGAGGACATAGCGGTTGAGGAGCGCGAGCGCGATCATGATCCCGACGATGATGAGTTTCGCGACCAGAAGCGCGCGGTAGGGCGTGGTCGGCGGGATCGGGGGGTGGCCGGAGGTCAACGCGATGTTAACGACGCCGGTGAGAATGATCGCGGCGACGATGAATTGACCCCAGAAGGAAAAGCTCATCATCGCCTGCACCGCGTCTTTCCGCAGATCGTTGCGCTCATAAGCGCGAAGGCACATCGCGAACGGAATAAGGCCGCCGATCCACGCTCCCGCCGCCAAAAGATGCACGGCATGATTCGCGCGGTGCAGGACCCCTTCGGCGCCGGTCTGCATCGCCGCGTGGCCGACGAGGCCGAGACTCGCCAGCAGCGCAGCCGCCACCAGCGATGTCGCCGCCCAACGAGCGCGCGGACCGAAGATGACGATGGCGACTAGCGCCGCCGCCAGAACGAGATGCGCCGCCCACGCATGGCCGAAGGCGGTGTCGCTGAGGACCGCGCCGATCGCTCCGGGATCGACGGCGGCGCTCCAGTCGTCGGCCATCGAGGCGGACTCGAGCAAGAGCCACACAATCGCGGTGACGAGCGCCACAAGGCTCGCGATCAGCGCGAGGCGGCGAACGTCCGGCGACAGCACGAGCTTGAGCCGTTCCGGCGCATAGAGCCAAAGATAGGCGCTTGCGCCGAATGTCAGCATCGCCGCCATGAAATGGACGAAGCGGCAGAGGGCGAGCGCGGTCACGGGCGAGCGAGATCAGCGCGCCGGGGGGCGAGCGCGTTCCGCGAGCCACAATCGTCATCGCGGGCGCACGCGAAGCGATCCAGGGATGAAGGGTCGGAGCGGCCGCCCTGGATCGCCGCGTCGCCATAGCCCGTCGAAAGACGGGCGTCTTTCGACGCCCTATGGCCCTCGCGATGACGATTCAATCCGAACGCTCGCGCTCGCCGCCGCACGCACAACCTCACATCTTCATGCCTCCCATGCTCTTCGTGCCGCCGGTCCCCGCGGCGCCGACGCCCATCACCTTGAACTCGACTTCGACCGGGCCGGCATGTTCGAAATTGAGCGTCGCCTTGATGGTCTCGCCCTTGGTTAGCGGATGGGCGAGGTGGGTGAACATGATGTGGTAGCCGCCGGGCGAGAGGCCGACCGAACCGTGGGCGGGAATGGCGAGCCCGTCCTTGAGTTCGCGCATCTCCATGACGCCGTTCACCGACTTCATCTCATGGACTTCGACAGTGGCGAAATCGGCCGATCCTCCGGTCAGGCGGTCCGGCGCCGCGCCCTTGTTTTGGATGACCAGATAACCGCCGCCGACCTCGGCGCCCTTCGGGGTCGCGCGCGCCCACGGCTTTTCAACCACAATGTCCCCGGCCTTGAACTCCTGCGCCAGCGCCGGCGCGGCGCTGAGTGCGAGGGCGAGCGCCAGGGTGACGAGAGAAGAATGTCTCATAGTTGATCCTTTCCGGTTTCCAGGCTCATCACGGCTTCACGGTGAAACTGAACTCGCCCTGGGTCGAGCGGTCGTCGAGCGAGGCGACGCTCCAATGCACGGTGTAAGGGCCAGGCTCGAGCACGTTGGTGATCGGGACCACAAGGACGCGCGGATCACCGCTTTCGACCTCGGGCTCGCCAAGCTCGACATTGACGCCATGCGGCGCCGTCAAGGTGATGCCGGAGAATCGAGGGTCGACGCTCTCGTTGAACTCGAGCTGGACTTCGGTCAGGGAACCGACCTTGCTGCCGGCTGCGGGCATCGCCTTTACGAACTGGGCCTGGGCAAATGCGGCGCTCGCAACGCTGACGACGGCGAGCGCGCCAACGACGAGAGCGGAACGTCTGATTGCGGCGCTCACGGTTTCACCGTGAATTCGAAGGTTCCCTGGGTATGGTGCGTGTCGACTGAGACCGCCGCCCAGTGCACCGTGTAAACGCCGGCGGAAAGCGGTTTGGAGATCGGCACAATCAACACAGCTTGGTTACCGGTTTCCGTTCTCTCCGCCCCGAGAGGCGCGGCGCCGCCCGGGCCGCTCAGCGTGACCTTGGTGAATTTCAGCTCGACGCCCTCGCTGAACTCGAGCCGGATTTCGCTCGGCGGCGAGACTGTGCCGCCGACCGGCGGCGTCGCCTTCTCGAGCTGAGCATGGGCGAAAGCCTGCGTCGCCGCGAGCGCGAAGGCGAGAGAGACGGTGGTTCTTAAAGAGAAAGTTCGCATGGGTCAGACTCCTTGGGTCAGATTCCTGGCGCTATGCCAAGTCCGTGAGGGAAGATCGGTTCGTCGATTCTGTTGGGGATGTCGTCGAGATAGAAATCAAGCGAGCCGATCACGCCGACGCCGTGACCGGTTGCGCCCGTCATCGGGACCATGGCCTCGAGAGCGATCTGCCATTTGCTAGCTTCGTAGATGACGCCGGGCTGGAAGTAGCCGGTCGTCGTCACTCCGGCGACCGCCCCATTGTAAATCGGGGTCTGAAAAGCGAACTCGGCGATTGGGACGAGATGCTTGAGGAAGTCGTTGTTGATCTCAGCCAACTGCGTGTTGAAGTACGGCAGGCTGTATTGGAGGGTGAACCCCCAGTTAAACGTCGACACATTAGGGCTGCCGTTCGTATAGTCCTGGCCGGGCGACGTTGTACTGAACTCCGCCGTGATCGCAAACGGCCTCAGGTACTTCACGGATTCCGGCAAAGTTCCGAAGCCGAGACCTGCGACCACCAGCGGAGAGTAAGTGTTTTGTCCACCGGAGCCCGCCAGCATTCCCGTGCCGGTTCCCGCCCAGGATATGTCGAAGCCGACCTTGAACATGAACTCGGCGTCTGGGATGCACAGCGCCTGCCACTGCAGCTCGGTGTCGAGCGCGTTCCAGCCGTAGCCGCCCGGGTGCTCCCATGTCGGCCCGGAGCCTATGACTACGCTCAGGCCCGGGGTGATCGTCTTGGTCCAGCTGAAGCTCGCGTCCCACTCGTGGGCGGCGTCGGAGTTAAAGGGAACATAACTGACGGCCGGCAGCGTGAGCTCGTCTAGAACGCCTGGATCGTCGATGGCGAGCGTGGCTGGGAAGATACGGGCGCCACAAACAGCGTGAGGATAGGCGGGTGTGAGCCACAGAGTCGCGATTGCGCCCGTAAGCGCGCCCGCGGCCGAGCGGATTTTAGGGATTGGCATGAGAAGTCCTCGAGTCTGAAGGAATGCGAACGCGCGCCGGAAGGCGCGCGTGGGCCAAATAACCGTCAGACTGCGAGGGGAGGCGCCCGGGCGGGATTGGGCTGGGCGGGATAGGCGGGAAGAACGTCGCGGCCGGGCGGCGCGCGGATCGCATGCGCATTGCTGGCGAGCCGCTCCGGCAAGGCCGGGAGGTCTGGCGGGACAAACGCCACGGCCTGCGCGGCGAAGCGGCAGAGCGGACATTGATCGCAGCAACGACCGCACGGCGCGTGCTTGCCGGAGGCTTTGTCATCGTTGATGTGGGCGCAGAGTTGCGCCGCATTGCCGAAGACCGCCTTGAGCTCGGCGGCGATCGCCGCGTCATCAGCGCCAGCGAAAGCAGGCGCGGCGAGCGCAGGCGGGGTCGCGGCGGCGAACAGCTGAACAATGAGCGAGAGCGCGACGACGAATGCGGTCAAGGGCGAGCGAAATCCCGCCGCGCCAAACTTCGCCCGACGCAGCCGCCGCTTCCTTTTGGGGCCACCGCCGCCCACGTCGATTCGCTACTTGATCCGAAAATAGAACGCCAGCCGAACGCTAGCCTATCGGTGCACAGGGCGCAAATCGTGACGGCGGCCGCGCGCTGATTCCACGGCTGTCGAAGACATCGCGAATTCGGTTGCCGACGCCCCGCCACGCGGTTACGGTTGCGACGATGGTTCCCCTCGGGGATCAAAAGGGAACACGGTGCAGGCTAGGATGCCGAAGCCGTGGCTGCCCCCGCAACTGTAAGCGATGAGACGACGCCACCTCATGATCACTGGGCAACCGGGAAGATCGGCGTCCGTCGTTGACCCGCGAGCCAGGAGACCTGCCATCGCTTCGTGCAGCCGATCTCGGGCGCGGTGACCGATGGTTTGTCTCTTTTGCGGCGTCACCCGCGATCGTGCTGTTCTTCCCAACAGCATGCGAGGGTGTCATGCCTACGAATATCTCAAAAATCCTGACTGAAAGCGGCCCTGATCTGCGCCGCCGCTTGTTCGCCGTCTACGCCATCCTGATCGGTGGCAATATTCTCATCTGGCTGTGGGCGCTCGCCGTCCTGGGCGGGCGGCCAGTCCTACTTGGAACGGCGCTACTGGCCTTTACGTTCGGTCTGCGCCACGCAGTCGATGCCGATCATATCGCGGCGATCGACAACGTCACGCGAAAGCTTATGCAGCAAGGGCAGCGCCCAGTCGGCGTTGGATTTTTCTTTTCGCTCGGCCATTCGGCCATCGTGGTGCTCATGTCGATCGGCGTCGCCTTCGCCGCGTCGGCGCTCACGTCGCGCATCGATTCGATGAAGGAGGTCGGCGGGGTTATCAGCACCAGCGTCTCGGCCCTGTTCCTGTTCGCCATCGCAATCTTCAACATCATTGTTTTGATGTTCGATCTACTGCACCTTTCAGGCGGTCAAGCGTGGCAAACCGTTCGTCGAGGAGGATTTCGACCTCCTCCTCAACAATCGCGGATTCCTCGCGCGTCTCTTCCGTCCGCTGTTCCGCCTCGTCACCCAAAGCTGGCACATGTTTCCGATCGGGTTCCTGTTCGGCCTGGGCTTCGACACAGCGACCGAAGTCGCCTTGTTCGGCATTTCCGCCGTGCAGGCCACGAATGGCGCTTCTCTAGCGACGATCATGGTGTTTCCGGCCCTGTTTGCAGCCGGCATGACATTGATAGACACAACGGACGGCGTCCTAATGCTGGGCGCCTATGGCTGGGCGTTCATGAAGCCGGTCCGCAAGCTCTACTACAACATGACCATAACCGCGGTGTCGATTGTCGTGGCGCTCGTTGTCGGCGGCCTCGAAACGCTAAACCTCATCGGCGACCAACTGGGGCTTACCGACGGCGGCGGCTTCTGGGGCGCAATCGGCGCGATCAACGACAACTTTGGCACCCTCGGCTACATCATCATCGGCATATTCCTGGTAGCCTGGATTGGCTCTGTCATCGTCTATAAGGTCAGGGGCTACGACGAACTCGAGGTTCGTCCCTAAGACGACATAGCGCGACGCAAAATCACCTGCGCGCCCGCCGCCAGGTTCCGGCGGGCGACTCCTTTTGAGCGACTCTGCCGTGGCAATTGCTCCGCGGCCATCGCGCGGCGGCCGTGGGACGGCGCCCGCTTGACTTCGCGCAATGCGCAAGGCCATTGCCGCGCTCTGTCTGACCGGGAGCACGGGGAGGCCGCGCATGCGCAGAATTGACGAGTTCGAGCGGCCGATGCCGGAGATCAATCCGGCAAAGGTGTGTTTCATCATTGAAAAGTCGCGCGCGTATCTCGGCGAGGACGTTGGCGTCGAGGCCGACGACTCCAACCCGACTGACGACGACGAGCGGGTCATGCTGACCGAGGCCGCGGGTCCCTCGATCCGCCGCGAACTCATCGAATTCATGCACGATCTCGACGTCGACGAAGCCGCGGCGCTGGTGGCGCTGGCCTGGATCGGGCGCGGCGATTTCGAGCCCGAAGACTGGCGAACCGCGGTCGCCGAGGCGAAGCAGCGGGCTGAAGGCCCGACCTGGAAATATCTCCTTGGGCTCGAGTTGTTGCCGGACTACCTCGAGGACGCGCTCTCGGCCTTCGGCCGCTCCTGCGAGGGTCTGGGGTCCGCGGACGAAGGCTGAAATTTGCCCCTTCTCACCCTCCGGATTGAACCCGGCGCTGGTCGTCTTGCCATTCCCGCGCAAGCGGGAATTTAAAGTCTCGGCAAAGCCGAATGCCTGCTTTCGCGGGCATGACAAGCGACGGCGTCGGCGGATTGCCTGTTGCCTTGGCCGATCGGAAACGGGCTGGCTCGCGTCAGAGGCCGAGTCCGACCGCCTTCCAACTCGGCCCGGGATTGGGGCCGACGACCCCGCCGCCGACGATATTGGTCCCGTTCATGTCCCAGATTGCGGTTTGGCCGCTCGTGCTTTGAAACAGGATATCGGAAGACGTGCCTTCACTACCTGTTCCGATGGCGTGCCAGGACGGCCCTGGATCGACACTCAGGGTCCCACCGCCGATGATATTGGTCCCGTTCATTTCCCAGATCGCCAGTTGCCCATCCACGTTCTGCCAGAGCAAATCGGAGTGACCATCGTTGTTGAAGTCGCCTGATCCGACGAGTTTCCAGCTTGGCCCCGGATTGGAGCTCACGGCGCCGCCGCCGGTCAAAAGGTTCCCGTTCATCTCCCAGATCGCGGCCTGCCCATCGGTATTCTGAAACAGGATGTCGGAATCGCCGTCGTCATTGAAGTCGCCTGTCCCGGCGGCTTTCCAAGCCGCCCCGGGATTAGGGACGACGGCTCCGCCGCCAGTCATATTGGTTCCGTTCATTTCCCAGATCGCGACTTGCCCATTGGAGTTCTGCCACAGGATGTCGGAATGAAGGTCGTCATTGAAGTCGCCTGTCGCGATCGCTTTCCAACTCGACCCGAGATTGGGGAAAACGGACCCGCCACCGATCACATCGCTCCCGACCATGTCCCAGATCGCGGCCTGCCCGTTGGCGTTCTGCCACAGGATGTCGGCATGACCGTCGGCATTGAAATCGCCCGTCGCCACCGCCTTCCAACTCGGTCCGGGGTTCGGGCTCACGGTTCCGCCCTCGGTCACGTTGCTCCCGGTCAAGCCCCAGATGGCGGCCTGCCCATCCGGGTTCTGAAACATGAGGTCGCTGCCGACGCCCGGCGACACGGAGCCCTTGGGAACAAAGCCGCTGCCGGTGATCTCGAACACCGTGCCGGGCTCGGAAGTCTCCCCGAAGAGGTCGCCCTTAGTGTCGGGGATCAAGGTCGTCTCGGGGCCGGCGCCGTCTACATTGTTGAAACTGAAGACGATCTTCGGCGTCTTCTCGTAGCCGGTGGGCGTGTTGACGATTTCGAACACCGTGCCGGCGGCGTGCGCGCCACCTGATGTCGTCCCGAAAAGGTCGCCGTTGGCGTCGACGGTGAGGCTGGCGTTCACACTTGTTGGCGGCCCATCCTCTGGAGGAAGGGTCGCCAGAATGGTTGGCGCGCTGGCGTAGCCGGTCGGCGTCCCGGGCGTCTTGATGATTTCGAACGCCGCGCCATACGCGGTTATCCCGAAAAGGTCGCCATTGGCGTCGGCCACCAAATTGCCGATAGACCTATCGCTAACGGAGAAACTGACCAAGTGGTCGGCGTGGTCGCGTAGCCACTGGCCGTCTTGGCGAGTTCGAAGATCGTCGGGCCCGGTCCCAGGGCGAGACCGCCGGTTGGTTCTGTGGTCCCAAACAGATCGCCATTGGCGTCGGCGATCAGGCTTCCCTCGGCAGCCGTGCCGCCGACTTCGGCCAAGTCAGCGAGCGTGGTCGGCGTGAGGTCGTAACTGCCGCCGGTCTTCTTGATTTCGAAGATTGTGCCGTCGACGCCGGCGCCGGTGCCGGTCTCGGTCGTCCCAAAAAGATCGCCGTTTGAATCGACAAACATGCTCCCAAAAGGGAAGCTCCCGTCACTGCCGTCAAAGCTGACTACGGTTGTCGCCGAGGTCGCGTAACTTCCGCTGGTCTTGGCGATCTCGAAAACCGCGCCAGAATTGTTCGCGCCACCGTGCGTTGTCGTTCCGAACAGGTCGCCGTTGGCGTCGGCCACCAGACCCGCTGCGTCGACGAGGTTGAGAGCGGTGTCGGGAAAGACGGCCAAGTTGGTCGCCGTGCTAGAACCGGCGGCGACCTCAAACAGGGTGTCCTCGATGCCCGAAGGGGTTTCGGCGCCGTCCTTTGCGGTGCCGAAAAAGTCGCCGTTGCTGTCGACGATCAGATTCCCGAACGGCTCGCCCGCGAGGGATACCCCCGGAACGGCGGTTAGTCGGGCCAGTGTGATCAGGGTGGCGGGCATCGGCGACTCCCCTCCCAAATGACTTTTTTCACTGACGAATAAGCGTCGATTTACAATTGCGCGAGCGGAAAACGCAACAACCTCAGGGTTGTATTCCTCTGTGAACTTCGGAAAACAGGCCTGAGCCACGGGGTATCCGATTCGAAGCGCCCCTGGCCCCATGCGCCCGTTGTCGCGGTCGAACTCGGCCTGCCGCTGTTGGGCGCTAAGGGCGGAATTGGGAAGACGGCAGGACGAGAATTTTGCTGCCCAATCTGTGCCCAATCTGTTGCGTAAATCAGAAATTTGTGCTATAAGGGTTCTGGCTGCCAGATTGACTTGCGCCGCTGCGCGCCTGTAGAGGACCAAGGGAAAGCGTTGGAGACCAGTCGCGCCCGTGAGGAAGGCGGCGAGCGTCCCAGCAGAGCTCAACAACGCTGCATCACATTGGCATCATTTTTGGATGTTCTAACCGGATCGACAGCCGCATCTCTGGCGGAATCGTCGGAGTGACATTTCCTGTCGATAGCGACATTTCCTTGCTAAAAACAGAAATTCGTGCTATATGTTTTCTATTCGCCGGATCGACCCCTGCCTCGCGGGGCAGCCCATCAAGGAGAAGGAGAGGGCAATAGGTCTAAGACAGGCTGCGCACGGACTGATGAGACGTTTTGCACACAACTTGAGACGGGAGCGGATTCCTTTATTTGAATTGGCCATAACCCTTTGAAAAGGCTCGATTCGAAAAAATAAACGCTAGTCAATGCAAGCAATTTTGCTAGTCGGCCGATTTAGTCAGATTGACGGGTAGAGGTGTTTGAGTTCGATGCGAGCGTTTGGGGTTGTGAAGTGCCAATTGGCCTTGGCGTGATTGGTATTGCGGTCCTTCTCCCAGGCGGCGACTTCCTCGACGAGGGTTTGTTTGTCAGGGATGCGGCGGTCGAGACATTGGGACGATAGGACGCCGAGTTCCGACTCCGCCAGATTAAGCCAGCTGCCGTGCTTTGGCGTGTAATGCCATTCGAACCGCTCGACCAGCCGCCTGGCTTCGGCGGGCGGAAAGGCTTCGTAGAGTGACGCCTTGCTGTGGATGTTGAGATTGTCCTGGACCAGAACGATGGTCTGGGCGGCGGAAAAGTGGATATCGGCCACGTCTTTCAAGAGGTGAGCATAATCCACGGCGGTGTGGCGATCTGTGACTTTGATATGGCGCCAACCTTCGAGCGGCGCGAACAGCATGAACAGGTTGGCGGTTCCATTGCGCTCGTACTCGCAATCGCAACGGGCCGGGCGCCCGGTTTCATCGGGATCGTCGCTCGCGTCTCGGCGAGGAGTTGCTTTGAGGTCTCGTCCAGGCAAACCAGCGGACGATCGGGATCGCGTGGCCGCGTGTAGACGGCCAGCACGTCTTCCATCGCCGCTACGAACGCGCCGTTGGCCTTGGGCGGGATGACCCAGCACTGTCGGCGATGGGGCTGGAGAATGTTTTTTTGAGCGCCCGCCCGATCGTTGAGTCGCTGGCGCGATCGACAATGCGGAGTTCCACGACCTTGCTCTCCAACAACCGCAAGGTCCAGCGTGCGCGGCCCTTGGGCGGTTTGGAACAAGCCAAGGCAATCAGTTTGGCTTCCTTCTCGCCGTCGAAAATCCGCGCAACCGCCGGCGTCGCGCGTTGCTTGCGGCTCAACACCGCCTCGAAGCCCTCTTCCACCAGTTGCTTGCGCACCCGGTAAACCATGGATGGGCTGGTCTCCAGCGCTTCGATGATCCGGCCGTCGCTCCAGCCTTCCCCGGCTTCCGAGACATCGGCCTTCAACAAGATCCGCGCCCTCAGCAACCGCTGGGCCGGGCTCTTTCCTTTACGGATGAGGGCTTCAAGTTGCTCCCGCTCATCCGGGCTCAACCGCACCACATACTTCTTTACTGAAATCTCCTTCGCAGCCATGATCGCCTCCGTCGTCCGCACCGTCGACGAAGCGAATCATCAAAACCTTTCAAATTGATTGAAGCGGGCGACTAGCGTTTATTCGCGTTTGCTGGCGTTTGTTAGCTGACGAGCCGAGCCACGAAGGCGCTTGGCATTTGTCTTGCGTCCTTCCATTAGAGCCGTCATCCTACCCCCGCGCGCAACGCGCTGAGATTCTCGTGTCCGTGTCCGATCATTTCGCGCCGCCGTCCCACCGCTCCTTCGCCCAGCGGCTTCGCTCCTGGTTCTTCACCGGGCTCGTGGTGTTCGGGCCGGTTGCGGTGACCGCCTATATCGCCTGGTGGGTCGTCGACACGATCGACAACTGGGTGAGGCCCTGGCTGCCGATCAGCCTGTCGCCGGACGGCTATCTGCCCTTCCATGTTCCAGGCTTCGGCGTGATCATTGCGATTGTCGGGCTGACCTTGCTCGGGTTCCTGACCGCCAACTTCATCGGCCGGTCGCTGGTGCGGTTTGGCGAGGCGATGCTCGATCGGACGCCCCTTGTTCGCGGCGTTTATAAGGGCTTGAAGCAGGTGTTCGAGACCATCTTCAGCCAGTCCGGCAGCCAGTTCCGCAAGGTCGGTCTGGTCGAGTTTCCGGTCGCGGGCAGTTGGTCGATCGTCTTCATCTCTTCGGCTCCGGCCGAGGTTCTCGCCGGGGCCTTGCCAGGGAAGAAGCCGATGATCTCGGCCTTCATGCCGTGCACGCCCAATCCCACCACTGGATTCTTTTTTTACATCCCGGCCGACCAGGTCATCGAATTGCCGATTTCCGCCGACGAGGCTGCGAAGCTCATCATGTCGGCGGGCCTTATCCAGCCGCAGGGCCAGGCGGCGCTTGCCGTAATGGCCGAAGCAGCGAAGCTCGCGAAGCCGCCGATGGAGACGCAGGCGTTCGGCGCCGGGCGGTAGGAAGGGGCTGGCGCACAATGCTGGCAGGCTCTGTCCGCGCTGCGACATCGCCGCCCTTCTTTGGACGCTGTTAGTGCGCTAAAGCTATGCTAATGAGGCGGCGGGCGCGAA
This sequence comes from uncultured Alphaproteobacteria bacterium, assembly GCA_963824475.1. Classification (GTDB taxonomy): domain Bacteria; phylum Pseudomonadota; class Alphaproteobacteria; order Rhizobiales; family Beijerinckiaceae; genus Roseiarcus. Next base: position 1,368,374 of record CAWGPR010000012.1, on the reverse strand, counting down.
TACCGCCGCAAACTCGCTTTTAAGCCCCCTTGGCCGCTCCGGCGGCTCGGCCTTCAATTCGTGTGACGCAGATGGCGCAATTGCCTCAATTCGACCTTGCCGAACTCAAACGCCGCATGCAGGCCGCGCACGCGACGCTGAAGCATGAACTTGGCGGCCTGCGCACCGGCCGCGCCAGCGCAAGCCTGCTCGAGCCGGTGCAAGTGGAGGCCTACGGCCAGCGGATGCCGATCAATCAGGTGGCCACGATCAGCGTTCCCGAGTCGCGGGCGCTTTCGGTTTCGGTATGGGACAAGAGCATGGTGCAGGCGGTCGACAAGGCGATCCGGGACGCCAATCTCGGCCTCAGTCCAACGGTCGAGGGCGCCGTTCTGCGCATCCGCATTCCGGAACTGAACGAGCAGCGGCGCAAGGAAATGGTTAAGATCGCTCACAAATACAGCGAGGACGCGCGTGTAGCGGTGCGGCACGTGCGCCGCGACGGCCTCGATATCCTCAAGAAGCTGTTGAAGGAGCATGCAATCAGCGAGGACGACGAAAAGCGTCAGGAGGCGGAAGTGCAGAAGGCGACCGATCAGGCTATTCAAGAGATCGACGCCTCCATGGCCGCGAAGGAAAAGGAGATCATGCAGGTCTAGGCGATTGCCTTCCTTGTCCGAGGCCCTCATGCATCATCCTCGCGCCAGTTCCTGCTCGGCTCGGACGCCGGCCCACGTCGCCATCATCATGGACGGCAACGGCCGCTGGGCGCAGTCGCGCGGCCTGCCGCGCTTCGAGGGTCATCGGCGCGGCGTCGAGGCGGTGCGCCGGGTCGTCCGTTCGGCAATCGAGCGCGGCGTGCAGTTCCTGACGATCTATAGCTTCTCGTCGGAGAACTGGAGCCGTCCGCCGGAGGAAGTGGCGATGCTGATGGGCCTGCTCAAGCGGTTCATCCGCGACGATCTCGCCGAACTCAACTCCAATGGCGTCAGAGTCAGGATCATCGGCGAACGGGACAATCTGTCGCCGGATATTATCGGGCTCCTCGTCGAGGCCGAAACGCTGACCGCCCAAAACCGCGGGCTGACGCTGACGGTGGCCTTTAACTACGGGGGGCGCCAAGAGATCGTCGAGGCGGCGCGGCGCCTCGCGATCGACATACGCGACGGGCGCCTCGACGCGCGGGCGATCGGCGCGGACGAATTGGCCGAGCGCCTCGACACGGCCGGGCTTCCCGATCCCGATCTCATCATCCGCACCTCCGGCGAAATGCGGCTGTCGAATTTCCTGCTCTGGCAGGCGGCCTACGCCGAACTCGTTTTCCTCCCCATTCTGTGGCCCGATTTCGACGACGCGGCCTTCCTCTCCGCGCTTGACCAGTATGCGGCGCGAGAACGCCGGTTCGGCGCGCTCGTCGAACCCGCGGCTGTCAAGTCGGCGTCGTGAGGACGTGCGCGTGGCCGTGAGCGGAGAGGACCCGGCGACCCAATCGGCGCCGCGCGGTCCGCGCGCCCGGTTCGGCTCGGATCTCAAGCCGCGCGTGGCGGCGGCTGTCGCGATGGGAAGTCTCGCGCTGGCGACGGCGTGGATCGGCGGCTTCATCTTCGCGGTTTTCTGGTGGCTGGCTTCGATTGTCGTCCTGTGGGAGTGGCAGCGGCTGGTTGGCGGCTCGCGTCTCGCCGAGCGCGTGGGGGTCGGCGGCTTTATGGTTGCGCTCGCTGCGCTGTTTGCCCTGCACAGTTCGATCCTCGGCGTCATCGTCGCGCTCGTTCTCAGCGCGGCCGCTGTTGGGTGGCTAGCCGGACAGGGGGCAGGGGTCTGGGCGGCGGCGGGCGCGCTCTACGCCGGCGCACTCGTCGCCAGCGTCGTGCTGCTGAGGGTCAGTCCAAGCTTCGGCCTGGCCGCCATTTTGTGGCTCTTCGCGGTCGTTTGGGGAACGGATATCGCGGCCTATTTTGCCGGACGGCTGATCGGAGGCCCCCGGCTTTGGCCGAGCGTCTCGCCCGGTAAGACCTGGTCTGGCGCGGTCGTGGGCGCGCTTGCCGGGGCCGTCCTCGGCCTCATGCTCGCGGCGTGGACGAACCGGCTCGCCGCGCTGTTCTGGCTTGGGCTTGGGCTTGCGACGGCGATTGTGTCCGAGCTTGGCGACCTGTTCGAATCCGCGCTCAAGCGGCGTTTCGGCGTGAAGGATTCGAGCGGCCTCATTCCCGGCCACGGCGGATTGATGGACCGGCTCGACGCGTTCGTCGCAGCGTCCGTTTTCGCCGCCCTGATAGCAGGGCTCAACCCACGGGGTCCGTTCATCGGCGGCGGATTGTTTCAATGGTGAGCCCGCCTCCTGGCGTTGAGGCTCCGCCGCTGCGAACACCCGGAATCTCCGCCCCGCGCAAGCGCCTGTCGATACTGGGCGCGACGGGTTCGATCGGACGATCGTGCGCGCAAGTCATTGCCGCCGCGCCAGGCAGGTTCTCGGTCGTTTCCGTCGCAGGCGGGCGCGACGGCGGGGCGTTGGCGAGAAGCGCAATCGAGCTTGGCGCCGAATTCGCTGCGCTCGCCGATCCTGCGGGCTACCCGGACTTGAAGGCCGGTCTAGCGGGCTTTGGGGTCGAAATCGCCGCCGGCCCGGAGGCGGTCGAGGAAGCCGCCCTGCGCGATGCCGATCTGGTGGTTTCGGCAATTGTCGGAGCGGCGGGATTGCGGCCAACCTTCGCGGCGGTCTCGGCCGGACGCACGGTCGCGCTCGCTAACAAGGAGACGCTGGTGTGCGCCGGTGACGTGGTGATGCAGAGGGCGCGGCGTCGGGGCTCTATGGTGTTGCCGATGGATTCCGAGCACAACGCCTTGTTCCAGGCGATCGGGGGACGCGATCCGGGCGCCATTGAGACGATGACCATCACCGCTTCCGGCGGACCTTTCCGAGAATGGAGCGCCGAGCGCATTTCCGCCGCCACTCGCGAGGAAGCGCTCGCCCACCCCAACTGGGTGATGGGGCCGAAGGTGACGATCGATTCGGCGGGTCTGATGAACAAGGGACTCGAACTGATCGAGGCGCACCACCTGTTCGGCTTGCCAGCCGACCGGCTCGATGTCGTCGTGCATCCGCAATCGATCGTGCATGGGCTCATCGCCTTCGCCGACGGATCGCTTATCGCCGGTATGGCGTCTCCGGATATGCGCACCCCGATTGCGCACTGCCTGGCCTATCCCGATAGAATCGCGTCCGGGGCCAAAGCGCCCGACCTCGCCGCCCTTGGCCGATTGACTTTCGAGCGTGCGGACCTCGAGCGTTTTCCAGCGCTTGGCCTCGCGATCGAGGCGCTGCGATCCGGCGGAGGCGCGCCCACCGCGCTCAACGCGGCCAACGAAATCGCCGTTTCGGCGTTTCTTGATCGACGAATTGGCTTCGGCGACATCGCTCGCCTTGTCGCAAAAACGCTTGCCGCGATGACCGCCACCGGCGAACTGAGCCCGCCAGGCGACATTGCGGAAGCGCTGGCGATTTACCATATCGCGACAGATAGGGCGACGAGCCTATTGGCCTGAGCGCGGACTTGCGCCACTGTAACCGTTCAGTAACCATCCCTCGACGGCCGTTGGCCGCGGCAGTTGGGATCTTTGGAGGCCGCGGATGGCGGGAGTGAATGCGATCGCCGACCTCCTGGCCTGGCTCGGATGGTACGTAATCCCTTTCATCCTGATCCTGAGCGTTATCGTCTCCGTGCACGAGCTGGGGCACTATTTGATCGGCCGATGGTGCGGCGTCAAAATTGACGCTTTTTCGCTTGGCTTCGGCCCAGAGCTTTTCGCCCGAGTGGACGCGCGCGGCACGCGCTGGCGGGTTGGCGCGCTGCCGCTTGGCGGGTACGTCAAGTTCCACGGCGACGCTAACGCCGCAAGCGTCGGCGACCAGGCGGGGGCCGATCCGTCGGTGGATCGCTCGTTGACGCTGGCTGGGCAGCCGCTGCGAAACCGGGCCGCGATCGTGCTCGCGGGGCCGGTTGCGAATTTCATCCTCGCCCTGGTGATTTTCACCGGTATGTTCATGGCCTTTGGCCGCGTCGAGCACATGGCGCGCATCGGGCGTGTCGAGGCGGGCAGTCCGGCGGCGGCCGCCGGATTTCAGGCCGGTGACATCGTAAAGTTGATCAACGGGAATCCGATCGACAGTTTTGAAGCGCTTCAAGAATTGACCCTGATGAGCACCGGTCTGCCGATGAACTTTGTCGTCGAGCGCCAAGGCCACGACGTCAACCTCACGGCGACGCCCCGGGTCACTGTCGTCGACCAGGGCGTCTTCGGCAAACGCCGCATGGGCCATCTGGGACTCGCCTCCTCGGCTGACCGTAGCGACGCGAAGGTTGAACGGTGCGGCCTCGTGACCTGCGCCGCCTGGGGAGGTGCGCAGGAATGGTTCATTGTTAAGGCGACCGCCACGTATGTCGTCGGGGTTTTCGCCGGGCGGGAATCAACCGATCAGATGTCGGGATTGATCGGCGCCGCGCAGATGGCTGGCGAGATGGCGAAAATCAGCTTTTGGGAGCTGTTTAGCCTCGCCGCGTGGTTTTCCGTGTCGGTCGGCCTGATGAATTTGCTGCCGATACCGCTGTTGGACGGCGGCCATCTCGCGTTTTACGCTTTTGAGGCTGTCCGGGGACGCCCCCTGAGCGAGCGGGCGCAGGAAATCGGCCTCCGGATCGGAATCGCCCTGGTCGCGCTTTTGGTGGTTTTCACCACCTCGCACGACCTTCTCCGCCTAGTGACGAACGGCAATTAACCAACGGTCGACCATGTTTGCGTGTCCTCGGCGCAACGGTGCCGAGAAATGGTGTAGGCTCGGTCAATAGCGGTTTGCAGACGCGAGCAAAAATTGTAAAACGCCGTTAATCTTCCTGACCGCCGTTCGTTGGGCGGAGTGGAGCGCTGCGTCGCGTCTGCGGCGTCGCCCGCGATCGGCGCCGCGAGGCGCCTTGGGGGGCGCAGGCAGGGTCACGCCGAAGTGGCGGTCGCTGCCGTTGGCGCGAATAGGGGCTGTGGGCCATATGGACTGGATTCGCGGGTGTGTCGGCGTCCTTCTAGCGGTGACCCTTAGTCTGTGCGGGTTGAGCTTTGCGGCGCCGGCGAACGCGCAGCAGATTGTCGTCCAGGGCGCCAACGTCGATCCCTCCACGCTGAAGCCGTATTTCAGCGGGACCGATCCGGCTGCGATCCAGCGGGGCGTTGACGACTTGAAGGCGACTGGGATCTATTCGAATGTCAGCGCGACTGTGGAGAATGGCAAGATCATTGTGACTCTCGCCGGAGGCGCGCAGATCATCAATAGAGTTGCGTTTGAAGGCAACAAACAGATCGAATTGAAGCAGCTCGAAGTCGAGGTGCAGTCGAAGCCGCATACCGCCTATAATGAGGCGACGGCGGAGGGTGACATCGGCAGAATCAAAGACGCGTACAAGAAATACGGCCGCAACGAAGCCGGTGTCACCAAGCGGCTAGTTCAGTTGCCGAATGGGCGCGTGGATCTCGTTTTCACTATCAATGAAGGCGAAAAGACCGGTATCCGCGAGATTCGGTTTGTCGGCAATCACGCCGTTTCGGACTATCGCCTACGCGGCCTGATGCAGACCACGACGATGAATTGGCTGTCGTGGCTCAAGAGCACCGACGTCTACGATCCCGACCGGTTGGCAACGGACCTTGAGGCGATACGTCGGTATTACATGAAGAACGGCTACGCGGATTTCCAAATCACCAATACCGATGTCGCCTACCACGCCAACCCTCCCGGCTATGTCATTACGATCACGATGGAGGAGGGCCCCCAATATCACGTCTCATCGGTTTCGGTGGTTTCCAACATTCCGAAGGTGGATGGCCCCGCGCTGATTCGCTTCGTCGCTCTAAAGTCCGGCGACGTCTATGATGCGAGCAGCGTCGACAAGTCAGTGGAGGCGATCACCCGCGACGTCGCCCGGCAAGGTTACGCCTTTTCCGAGGCGCGGCCCCACGGCGAGCGCGACACCGTCAATCATACGATCGCGATTTCGTTCTCGGTCGACAATGGTCCAAAAGTCTACATCGAACGCATCGACATTGTCGGCAATACGCGCACCCGCGACTATGTCATTCGGCGCGAATTCGATATCGGCGAGGGCGATCCCTACAATCACGTACTGATCGAGCGGGCCGAGCGACGCCTCAACAGCCTCGGGTACTTCAAGAAGGTCCACATCTCGAACCGGCCGGGGTCCGCGCCGGATCGGGTGATCGTGGTCGTCGAGGTCGAGGACCAACCGACCGGCTCGATCAGCCTTAGCGGCGGCTATTCGACAACTCAGGGCGTTTTGGCCGAACTCGCCTATACCGAGACGAACTTTCTCGGCCGCGGCCAGTATGTGCGCTTGAGCGTTTCCGACGGCCAGTACACCCAGGGGTGGAAGGCCTCGTTCACCGAGCCTTACTTCCTCGGCCAGCGCCTCGCCGCGGGCTTTGACCTTTACCATCAGGCCAACTTCAACAACCAATACGCGCTCTACGAAAATTGGACGACCGGCGGGACCCTGCGGCTCGGCATTCCGATTACTGATGACCTGACGTTTCAACCCAATTATTCGCTCTACGAGTCGAAGATCACCATCCCGAATACCGCGTCTCAGCCCTACGATGACTGCGTAGGGCCCGATCAGACCTGGTTTGTGGGTGGGACCTTCATTCCGGTTGTCCCGACGCCGTTTATCAACTGCTTGACCAACGGCGAGGCGCCGGTCGAAATCAAGCAGGCGGCGGCGCAAGGCGCTATCGTCACCTCGCTGGCCGGATTCTCGCTTCTGTTCAACAATATTGACGATCGGAAGAACCCGACCACCGGTTACGCGATCAACTACAAGCAGGATGTCGCCGGCCTCGGCGGCCAATCCGAGTTCATCCGCGAAACGCTCGACGCGCACTGGTATCACCCGATCACGGAGGACTTCATCGGCCTGATTCACCTGCAAGCCGGTCAGATCAATTCCTTCGGCTCGCGGCAGGCGCTGATCATCAACAATTTCATGCAGGGCCCATCGCTGGTGCGCGGCTTTGCCCCTGGTGGCATTGGCCCGCGCGACATCTCCGACCCGTTCAATATTCAGGCCAACGCGCTCGGCGGCACGTCCTATTATGGCGCCTCCGCCGAGGTTGACTTTCCGATCTTCGGCTTGCCGAGAGAAATCGGGTTGAAGGGCGCGCTGTTCGCCGACGCCGGCGATCTGATCGGATATTCAGGGCCGACCGACTTCTCGAATTTCCTCGGCTATACCTATTGCCCGCCTCCGGGGTCATTGGGCTCGGTGTTCCCCACCACGCAATCGAGCTGCGCCAACGTGTGGGACCCCAACCAGATCCGCGCCTCAGTGGGGGCGAGTCTGATTTGGGCTTCGCCGATGGGTCCGATCCGATTTGACTTCGCGATTCCGGTTGCAAAAGGCAGGTACGACCAGACCCAGTTCTTCAACTTCTCGGGCGGCACGACGTTCTAACGTCGACCGGCCGGCATCCCAACAAGCGGGCGCGCCAGAGGCTGGCGCGCCCGCAGTCGCTTCTGACGGAACTCCTCATTGGCTAGAATTCGCTTTTTTCCGCCGAGCTCGGCGCCTTCGTTGGCGGAAGTCGCAAGCTGGTGCGGCGCGACGCTCGCTGCTGACGCCGACCGGAGCCGGGTGATCCGGGACGTCGCCGCTCTCGATCAGGCGGGGCCCGGCGATCTGACGTTCCTCGACAATCCGCGGTATCTCGACGCGCTCAAGCGGACACGGGCGGCAGCAGCCCTCGTTGTGTCTCGCTACGCCAGCGCCGCGCCCGCGGCCTGCGCCGCCCTCATTGCTCCCGAGCCCTACCGCGCGATGGCCCGGGTGATGGCCAGGCTCTATCCTTCGGCCATCAAGCCTGGCTCAGTCTTCGGCGAGACCGGGATTTCCCCGGCGGCCACGGTTCACCCTTCGGCGCGGCTCGAAACGGGCGTGATCGTCGACCCTGGCGCCGTGATCGGCGGCGGCGCGGAGGTTGGAGCCGGCACGATCATCGGCGCCAATGCAGTCATTGGTCCTGAGGTGCGCATCGGGCGCGATGGTTCGGTCGGCGCCTCGACCACGATCGTGGCGGCACTCATCGGCGACCGGGTGATCATTCACCCCGGCGCGCATATCGGGCAGGACGGCTTTGGGTTCGCCCTCGGGGCTCGGGGGCACCTCAAAGTGCCCCAGATCGGTCGTGTCATCATTCAGGACGATGTCGAGATCGGCGCCGGCGTGACAATCGACCGGGGCGCAAACCGCGACACCGTGATCGGCGAGGGCGCGAAGATCGACAATCTGGTGCAGATCGGCCACAACGTTGTCATCGGCCGCCATGCGGTGCTGGTCGCCCAGTCCGGCGTCTCGGGATCGAGCGTTATCGGCGATTTCGCCGCTCTGGGCGGGCAGGCGGGCATTGCCGGACACCTGGCGATTGGCGCGGGCGCACAAGTTGCCGCAGCGGCCGGCGTGATGACCGATGTTCCCGCCGGCGAGCGGTGGGCCGGGGCGCCGGCGAAGCCCGTCCGGGAGTTTTTTCGCGAAGTCGCCGCGATCAAGCGACTGGCCGCCGCCGCACGTGGCGAAACCAATGCGGAATGACGCCCGCCGAGCGGACGGGTGAGAGAGGGAAACGGAATGAACGAACCGACCGCCCGGACGTTCGACAGCTACGATATCCAGAAGCTGCTCGCGCTATTGCCCCACCGCTATCCATTTCTCCTGGTCGACCGCATCGTTGAAGCCCGCGGCGACGAATATGGCGTCGGGGTCAAGAACGTGACGGCCAATGAACCTCATTTCCAGGGCCATTTTCCGGGCCGACCGGTGATGCCGGGCGTGTTGCTAATCGAAGCGATGGCGCAAACGGCGGGTGCGCTTTGCGTCGCTTCGCAGCTGGACAACAGGGCGCCAAGCGTCGTCTACATGATGACAATCGACAAGGCCAAGTTCCGCAAGCCCGTTGTTCCCGGCGATCAGGTGCGGTTTCACATGACCCGCATCGCCAAGCGCCGCAACATGTGGTGGTTTCGCGGCGAAGCGAAAGTGGATGGGTCGCTCGTTTGCGAGGCCGAAGTTTCCGCGATGCTGGTGCGTGAATGAAGGGCGCGATCCACCCGAGCGCTGTTGTTGAAGACGGCGCCCGGCTCGGGGCGGGGGTCGAGGTAGGCCCCTTTTGCCACATTGGCCGACAGACAACGCTCGGCGACGGCGTCCGGCTTGTCTCGCATGTGAGCCTCGCAGGCGACACGATCGTCGGGGCGCGCACGGTCATTTATCCATTCGCCTCAATCGGACATCCGCCGCAGGACCTCAAATACCGCGGCGAGCCGGTCCGCCTCATGATCGGGGAGGATTGCCTCATTCGCGAAGGCGTGACAATGAATCCGGGTACGGCGGGCGGCGGCTCGGAGACAATTGTCGGCCCGCGCTCGGTGTTCCTGGCCAACGCCCACGTCGCGCATGATTGCCGCATCGGCGAGGGCGTCATTCTGTCCAACAACGTGATGCTGGCTGGCCATTGCCACATCGACGATTTCGCGATTCTGAGCGGCGGCGCTGCCGTGCATCAGTTCGTCCGGATCGGCGCGCACGCGTTCGTCGGCGGGCTCGCTGGGGTCGAGCATGACCTCATCCCTTTCGGGCTTGCGCTTGGCAACCGCGCCGGGCTTGCCGGCCTCAATGTCGTTGGCTTGAAGCGCCGGGGTTTCTCGCACGAGACGATCCACGAGCTAAGGCGCGCCTACAAGATGCTGTTCAACGGCGGCGGCTCCTTAGGCGGCACTTTGAAGGAGCGCGTCGACGAGGTCGCCGAGGCGTTCGCTGGCCAGGACGCCGTAGAGCAGATCGTCGCCTTTCTGCGACAGGGCGGCGACCGGGCGATCTGTGTCCCGCGGGCCGGGAAGGAAGATGAGGGGTGAGCGGGGCCAGCGCCGCGCCGGGCGCTGGCGCGTCGGCTCCTCTGGCCATCCTGTGCGGGGCGGGCGCCTTTCCGCTCGAGGTCGCCGGCGAAGCCCGTCGCGCCGGGCGCGAGCCGTTTCTGGTCGGGGTGGTTGGCGCGACTGATTCGGCGATCGAAGCCTATCCGCACGTCTGGGTCCGCATGGGCGAGGTCGGCAAGCTATTCGCCGCGTTGAAAGGGCGCGCCATCGCCGAGATGGTGATCATCGGCGCGATCGCGAGGCCCGAGTTCGCTGATCTCAGGCTCGATTGGGGCGCGGTGAAGCGCGCGGCCGGATTGGCGCAATTGTTTCGCCGCGGCGACAATGGGCTGCTTGCAGGCATCGCCGCGATTTTCGAGCGCGAGGGCGTCCGGGTGGTCGGCGCTCACGAAATTGCCCCGCGTCTCCTCGCGCCGGTTGGTCCCATTGGCGCGCGCGCAACTTCCGCCGAGGACGAGGCGGACATTGCTCTTGGCGCCCGTCTGCTCGAAGCGCTGTCGAGCTTCGACGCGGGGCAGGGCGCGGTCGCAGCCGCCGGCCGGGTCGTGGCGATCGAAGCGGCCGAAGGCACCGACGCGATGCTCGCTCGAGTTGCGGAGATGCGCGCGGGCGGCCGACTGCGCTTCGCCGGTCCTACGGGCGTCCTGGTCAAAGCGCCTAAGCAGGGACAGGATCTCAGGCTCGACATGCCGGCGATTGGGCCGAAGACGATTGAAGGCGCGATCAAGGCGCAACTGAGGGGCGTGGCGGTCGCCGCGGGCCACGTGCTCATCCTTGAGCGTGAGCGCTGCGCCCGCGAAGCCGACGCCGCCGGCTTGTTCGTCGCCGGATTTGCGCGCGCGGGCCCGGCCGGATGAGGCCTTTGCGCGTGGCTCTTGTCGCCGGCGAGCACTCGGGCGACCAGCTTGGTTACAAGCTCATGCGGGGGCTCAAGGAGGCGCTTTCGGGCGACGTCGCCTTCTCCGGCGTCGGCGGCGAGGCGATGGAGGCCGAGGGCTTGAGCAGCCTGTTTCCGATCAGCGACATCGCCGTCATGGGCATCCTCCCGGTGTTGGCTCGGCTGCCGACGCTCCTCGCGCGCATCCGTGCGACCGCGGCGGCGATCGTGGCGGCTAAGCCCGACGCCCTCGTCATCATCGACAGCCCCGACTTCACCCACCGCGTCGCCCGTCGCGTGCGGGCGGCGCTGCCGAAACTGCCGATCGTGGATTACGTCAGTCCCAGCGTCTGGGCCTGGCGGCCCGGCCGCGCCAAGGCGATGCTCGCTTATGTCGATTGCGTGCTGGCGCTGCTGCCATTCGAGCCCGAGGCCTACCGCCGGCTAGGCGGCCCGCGCTGCGTCTATGTCGGCCATCCGCTGATCGAGCGCCTCGGCGACCTGCGGCCAAACCCAAACGAGGCGCGCCGCCCAGCATCCGCGCCGCCGCTGATCGTCGTGCTCCCCGGTTCGCGCCGGTCCGAGGTGACCCGGCTGATGGCGGATTTCGGCGGCGCGCTGGCGGCGCTGCGCCAAGCGGTGGGGCCGTTCTCGCTCGTTCTCCCGACCCTGCCGCATATCGAGCGCGAGGTGCGGGCCTTGGCGGCGCGTTGGCCCGAGCCGCCGACCATCGCGCTCGGGGAGCAAGCGAAATACGCCGCGTTTCGGGCCGCGCGCGCAAGCCTCGCCGCCTCCGGCACCGCGACGCTTGAGCTTGCCCTCGCCGGCGTCCCGATGGTTGGCGCCTACAAGGTCTCGCGCGTCGAGGAGCAGCTCAAATATCTGATCAAGGTCCCCTCGATCCTGCTGCCCAACCTCATCCTCGGCGAGCGGGCGATCCCGGAAAAACTGCAAAAGGACTGCGCGCCCGCGGCGCTTGGCGCGGCGCTGGCCGAGATCGTGCGGGACGGCCCGGCGCGCTCAGGCCAGCTGGAAGCGCTCAAGCGGCTCGACCGGCTCATGGCGCTGCCCGACGGCGGCGCGCCGAGCGCCCACGCCGCGCGCGCGGTCCTGGAGACGATCTCGGCCGGCGGCGGCAGGTCGACGGCGGGCGGCTGAGGGACGCAGACCGCGCATGGCTGACCGCTGGCGGCCTGGTGCGCACGCTTGCGTGCGCGCGAGCGTTTTCAGAGACTTGGATGCTCCGCTGCGCAACTCGAACAGGAGGCGGGCGCGCGCACGGGTATGATGCGGGCGCAACACGCTTGAAGCGGAACGTCAGGACCATATCATAAATGATTTCAACGTATTAGTTGACTATACTAGTGTAATACATTATATTAAGCGCGCAAATCTACGCGAAAGCGTTTGATGGAGCTTGCCCTTGTAGGCGAAGGCCGCGCCGCGCGAGATGAGCATCGGCGAGACGCGACAGATCGTCGCTCTGCCCAAACGGACATCTCGTGCGCCAACCACGTGAAGGCAAAGGCGGCTTGCCACGCGCCCGGCTCGGCCATACGATTCGCCCCCTGTCGTGACCGACGATGCTCGGACGCGAGGCGACGCGATGACCGACCCCAGGCCGCCCTACTATGTCTCGTTCAGCCACGATCGCATCCCCGTGACGATCGATCATTCACGCGCCAATCCCGGTCCGCCCGGCGGCGCGGCCAATCGCGCGGGCCACACCTCGATCCGGCCGAAAGGGCGTCTTTCCTTCGCCTGGGATCAGCTGCCGGTCGGCGCGGACGGCCGAATTCCGATCTTCGCCCAATCGATCAACGTCTACTTCTGGCTGACGGATTTCGTGATCGCGATTTCCTCGGACTTCACGGAGCGTTCATGCGCGTACCAGGTCACGCGTAGGCATGAGTTCGAGGCCCATATCTACGCCCCGATCCGCATTTTCCACTCGTACCGAGACGTTCTGATTCAGAGGCTCAACGCCATCCTCGCGCCCACCAGGACCGCCCCTTTCCGCGCCGCAACGATGGCGGAAGCCAATGCTCGACAGGGGCAGATCGAGGAGCAGGTCAAGGCGGTCGTTCGGCAGGTGCGAAACGATCTGAACCGCGATCTTCAGGCCGCCCGGGTCGAAGCCGACGATGCGCGGCACTATCGCCTCGTCTACCGGCAATGCACCGACGAGCAATGGGCGACCGGCCGATGAGACCCGGGGCTACTGCATTCGCGCAAGCATCAGTTGGCAAACTTGAGATCGGCTGCGTCCGCCGGGCGGCTCGAGCCGACTGAGCGCGTCACGTTGGCGGCGGAAACACGGTCGGCTGTAATCGGCTCTGGCGGAACGCCGTCAGCGCTTGCTCGTGGGCTTGTAGTCGCGCGCCGTCGCGCCGGTGTAGAGCTGGCGGGGGCGGCCGATCTTCTGCTCCGGGTCCTGGATCATCTCCTTCCACTGGGCGATCCAGCCGACGGTGCGCGCCACCGCGAACAGAACCGTGAACATGTCGGTCGGGAAGCCCATCGCCTTCAGCGTGATGCCGGAATAGAAGTCGATGTTCGGATAGAGCTTCTTCTCGACGAAATAATCGTCGTGCAGCGCGATGCGCTCGAGCTCGATCGCCACGTCGAGCAGCGGATCGTCCTTGACTCCGAGCTCGTTGAGCACCTCGTGCGCGGTGCGCTGCATGATCTTGGCGCGCGGATCGTAGTTCTTGTACACGCGATGGCCGAAGCCCATCAGGCGGAACGGGTCGTTCCGGTCCTTCGCCTTGGCGATATATTTGGGAATGTTCTCGACCCGTCCGATCTGGCCCAGCATCTTGAGCGCCGCCTCGTTGGCGCCGCCATGGGCCGGACCCCAAAGGCAGGCGATGCCGGCGGCGATGCAGGCGAAGGGATTGGCGCCGGAGGATCCCGCCAGCCGCACGGTCGAGGTCGAGGCGTTCTGCTCGTGGTCGGCGTGGAGGATGAAGATGCGGTCCAGCGCCCGCGCCAGCACCGCGTTCACCTTGTACTCCTCGCATGGGATCGAGAAGCACATGCGCAGGAAATTCGCGGAGTAATCGAGCTCGTTCTTCGGATAGACGAACGGCTGGCCGATCGCATATTTGTAGGCCATCGCCGCCAACGTCGGCATTTTCGCGATCATGCGGATCGAGGCGACTTCGCGCTGCCACGGATCGGTGATGTCGGTCGAGTTGTGATAGAAGGCGGCGAGCGCGCCGACGCAGGCCACCATCACCGACATCGGATGAGCATCGCGGCGGAAACCGTTGAAGAAACGGTTCATCTGGTCGTGGACCATCGTGTGGCGGGTGACCCGATAGTCGAAGTCGGCCTTCTGCGCGGCGGTCGGCAGCTCACCGTAGAGCAGCAGGTAGCAGGTCTCCAGGAAATCGCCGTGCTCGGCGAGCTCGTCGATCGGATAGCCCCGGTAGAGGAGCACGCCCTTATCGCCGTCAATGTAGGTGATCTGCGATTCCGTGCTTGCCGTCGAGGTGAAGCCCGGATCGTAGGTGAACATGCCGGTTTGGGCGTAGAGCTTGCCGATGTCGATGACCGACGGGCCGACCGTGCCCTTGCGGATCGGCAGTTCGACGGATTTCTGGCCGACGGCGAGGGTGGCGGACGCCGGAGTGGGCGGCTCAACGCCTTTGTCGCTGACGGCAAGGGTGGCGGAAATCGGCGTCATCGAGCGTCTCCCATGGGCTTACAAGCGCTCTTGCACTGCAACAAGCTTATTGCAGCGCATTAAGCGTCACAAGTCAAAACAAAGAAGCGAGAGAGCCGCGGCTCGCTATTGCGGATTCTCATAGCTGAATGTTTGGCTGTTTTCGTCATAAGCGAACAGTTCGCCGAAACGGCCGAGATTGATAATCGCCCTCAGAGTGCGCTCGGCATAGTCCTCGGACATGTAGTCCTCGAGCTCTTCGCGGAATTGGGTGGCCGGCGCGCGATGGCTCGGGCGTTCGTCCAGGACCCTCTTAATATGGGAAGCGAGCGGGATGTGCGCCAGCACCTCCTCGCCAAACACTTTCTTGCGCTGGTCGACGTCCATGTCGACGAAGCGCTGGCCGAGCGGCGTCAGTTTGATATCGCCCTCCTCCAGTTCAGCGAGGCGCAAGAGTTGCAGGGTCTCGGCGAGGGGGAACAGGTCGTCGATTTCGAGCTGCAGCGAGTTGGCCAGATGCGGCAGGTCAGCCCGGCCGTTGTAGGGCGGCGCCGCGATCTCCTCGAGCATGCCGGCCAGCGAGTTGGTCGAAACAAGCGGCAGCGCCAGGCCGAGGCCAATTGCGGCGGCTGCGGCTTCGCGCGAGGCCGGCTTCGCCGCGACCGGGCGCTGGGTCATCAGCGCGTAGATTTCTCGACCAGCTCGCGGAACTCAGGCTCCAGCCGATCGCGCGGGTGCGGAATGTCGACCGGGATCTCGGAGGCGATGCGGCCCGGATTGGACGACAGCACGAGGATGCGGTCGGCCATCAGCACCGCCTCCTCGATGTTATGTGTGACCATGAGGATCGACTTGATCGGAATGCGCCCCTCCTGCCATAGGTCGAGCAGGTCGGTGCGCAGGGTTTCGGCGGTCAGCACGTCGAGCGCAGAGAACGGCTCGTCCATCAAGAGGATCTTCGGCTGCATGACGAGCGCCCGCGCGAAGCCGACGCGTTGGCGCATGCCGCCGGACAATTCCTTCGGATAGGCTGATTCGAAGCCGTCGAGGCCGATGGTGTCGATCGCCTGCAGCGCGCGCTTGCGGGTCTCGTCGAGCGGCACGCCATTGGCGCGCGGCCCAATCTCGACGTTGTCGAGGACGTCGAGCCAGGGAAATAGCGCGAAGCTTTGAAACACCATCGCAACTTCCCTGGCCGGGCCATCCACGGGCTTGCCCGAGATCGTGACCGTTCCCTCAGTCGGACGCGTGAGCCCGGCGATGATGCGCAGAAGCGTCGACTTGCCGGAGCCCGAGCGGCCGAGCAGGGCGACGATCTCCCCGGTCTTGAGGCTCAGCGAAACGTCGCTGAGCACGGGCGCCCGGCTTTCGCCCGATCCGGTCTGGAAGACCTGGGTGACGTGGTTGACGCTTAGAAGTGTGGTGATCGCTGTGTCCAACATGGCGAACGCCCCAACGAGGGATGAAGTCTAAAGCCGCAAGCGCCGCTCCGCGTAGG
This sequence comes from uncultured Alphaproteobacteria bacterium, assembly GCA_963824475.1. Taxonomy (GTDB): domain Bacteria; phylum Pseudomonadota; class Alphaproteobacteria; order Rhizobiales; family Beijerinckiaceae; genus Roseiarcus. The sequence goes on along the minus strand of CAWGPR010000012.1, from coordinate 1,352,365 downwards.
CGTAAAGCCTGCGCCAGAACAACCGATTGAAAACCGTGACGAACAGGGACATGACGGCGACGCCGAGCACGATGCGCGGGAAGTCGCCCTTGTCGGTCGCCTGGGCGATATAGGAGCCGACGCCCTGAGCGACCACGGTATGGTCCTTCCACTTGACATATTCGGCGACGATCGAAGCGTTCCAAGAGCCGCCTGAGGCCGTGATCGCGCCGGTCAGATAGTAAGGCATGACGCCCGGCAGAATGACCTGCTTCCACCAGAGCCAGCCGTGCACATGGAAATTCGCCGAAGCCTCGCGCAGATCATTGGGAAAGGCCGCGGCGCCGCCGATCGTGTTGAAGACGATATACCATTGCGTGCCGAAAATAATGAGAAAGCTCAGCCAAATATTCGGGTTGAGATTGTACGCCAGCACCAGGGCCACCGCGGCGCCGAACAACAGGTTGACCGGGAACGCGGCGAGGAACTGGGCGATCGGCTGAACGGCTTCCGCCCAGCGCGGTCTCAAGCCGATCCAGACGCTGATCGGCACCCAAACGATCGTCGCCAGCAGCATCAGCAAGAGGACGCGAATGAGCGTGTAGAACGTCAGAATGAAGACCCGGCCTACTTCGTCCCAATTCAGTTCGGTGGCGATGTAGGAGACGGTGAGCCAGGCGGCCCAGACGGCGACCGCGACGATGATGAGGATCCAGAGCGCGTCGATGATCCGGGACGGCTGCTGCGACTTCGATGCGCTTGGCGCGGACGGAAAGCGCTGGAAATGCAGCGGCCAAAAGCTCACACTCCGCATCGCCGCAGCGATCGGCGCGAAACCCGCCTTCAGCCAAAATGTGCGCTTGATGAGGTTGAGCACCCAGGAGCTCTCGACATCCTGGCTCTCCGACAATTCGACCCGGAACTTCGCCGCCCAGGCGACGATCGGGCGGAACAGCAGCTGATCGTAAAGCAGGATGACGATCCCCATCGTCAGCACCGCCGCGCCGATCGCCCACCAATTGCCTTCGTCATTCGCCTTGGCGATGTAGGAGCCGACTCCCGGCAGCGTGATGGTCGTGTCGCCGACCGTGATCGCCTCCGAGGCGACGACGAAGAACCAGCCGCCGGACATCGACATCATCGTATTCCAGATGAGACCCGGCATCGCGAACGGCGCTTCGAGCTGCCAGAACTTCTGCCAACCGGTGAGGCGAAAGCCGCGTGCGACTTCATCGAGATCTGGCGGCACGGTGCGCAGCGACTGGTAGAACGAAAAGGCCATGTTCCAGGCCTGGCTGGTGAAGATGGCGAAGACCGCCGCCAGTTCCGCGCCCATCGTGTTGCCGGGGAAGAGGCCGAGGAAGAAGGTCACGGTGAAGGAGAGAAAGCCCAGGACCGGCACCGACTGCAGGATGTCGAGCACCGGGATCAGCACCATTTCGGCGCGCCGGCTCTTGGCCGCGAGTGTCGCGTAAGTGAAGGTGAAAATCAGCGAGGCGGCGAGCGCCGCGAACATGCGCAGCACCGTCCGAAACGCATAGTACGGGAGTTCTGAGTAGTCGAGCGAGATCGGCGCTTCGTTCGCCGCCGGCAGAGGGGCGGACAGCCCGTGGTAGCCTTTGGCGATCGCAGTCAGGACGGCCAGAATCGCCGCGAAAGCGATCAGGTCCCATTGGTTCGGCAGGATTCGCCGCCCGGCGGACACAAACGTGTTCAGTCGAAGCATCGGCGACTTCCGCTTGGCGTGACAAACCGAGGGCGAACCGGGCGGCCAAACGGACGCGAGAGAACCTCAAACACGTTTGCAGCGACCGAAGCAATCGGAATTTGAGCCGCCCGCCCGGATCCTCCCGAGACCATCCCTGAGCGGCGCGTGTGACAGTATGACGACAAGAATCCGGGTCGGCGCGACCTGCCCACCGCCGGCGGCAAAGCGGTTCCGCCTTCCGCCAGGCAGAGCCGATTCCGCCCCGCGTCGAAGGCTGAAGCCCGCGTTGCCAACGCCCTGCCGCGGCTCTACCGTCTCGCTCGTGACCGGCTTTCCCGTCTTCGATCTCGCCCGCTTCGAGGCTGCCTCCTCTCAAGCGAGAAGCGCGCTCGCCGCCGACGTGGACGTGGTTTGTCGTAAGACCGGGTTTCTCGCCGTCTCGGGCCACGGCGTGTCGCAGGCGACGATCGATGCGATCTGGACGAGGGCGGAAGCGTTCTTCGCCTTGCCGCTTGAGCAAAAACTCGCTGCGAAGGCGCCCTATCCGGGCTACCCATACGGGTATCTGCGGCCTCAGTCCGAATCGCTTGCGCGCTCGCGCGGGGTCGAAGCGCCGCCGGATCAGAAGGAGAGCTTCAACGGCGGCCCGGAGCGCGCGCCGGCCGGTCTCAGCGATCCCGAGGCGCTTGGCTTCTGTTTCGCGCCGACGATCTGGCCTGAGGCGCCGCTAGGATTCCGCGAAGCCTGGCGCGTTTATTACCGCACGATGGAGGACCTCGCCGCGCGCATCATGCGCGTGTTCGCGCTCGCGCTGAGCCTGCCTGAGGACTTTTTCGCATCCTTCATCGACGCGCCGGTGAGCGCGCTGCGCGCCCTCAACTATCCGGCGCTCTTAAGCCCCGCGAAGCCCGGGCAGATCCGCGCTGGCGCGCACACGGACTACGGCAGCCTCACAATCCTCCTGCCGCAGGCCGGATCGCGGGGCCTGGAGATTCTCACGCCGGACGCAAGGTGGGTCGAGGTTCCGCCGCGCCCCGGCGCCTTCGTCGTCAACATCGGCGATCTCATGGCGCGCTGGACCAACGACCGCTGGACCTCGACGCTGCACCGGGTCGTGATCCCGGAGGACGGCGGCGCGGAGCGGCGCCAGTCCTTCGCCTTCTTCCATCAGCCGAACTGGGACGCCGAGATCGTCGCGCTCGACGCCTGCCTTTCGACCGGCGAGCGGCCAAAATATCCGCCCGTCCGCTCGGGGCCGTATCTCATGGGCAAGTTCAAGTCGACGACGGCCTGAGCGTTTTGAGGCGCCGCGCGACTACCGCGAGGTCCGGGAAGACGCGGCAAGACCGAGAAAAACGGCGAGCGATCGATTGAGACGGAGGATGTCCTCGTCCGCGAGACGGCCGATGCGAGCGCCGACCTTCGACTTTGGGACCGTGGTGATTTTGTCCACCATCATTCGGCACGTCATGCGCAACCCGTTGCGCGGACTTGGGTCAACCGGCAGCCGGAACAAGGGCGCCTCCGTCTCGTCGGTGGTGAAGGCGCAGATGGTGATCGAATCCGTAGCGTCGAAATTATCGTCCTGCACGACAACGACCGGGCGGGGCTTTCCGGCATAGCCTTTGCCCCCGGCGACCGTCCAGATGTCACCGCGTCTCATCCGCCCGCGTCGCCCAATTCTGACGCAGCATCGATGAACGCCTGGTCCTCGCGCGCGTGCGCGCTCGCCGCCACGGCCCGCGCCTGACGGCGCGCTTCCGAACGGAAGGAAGGGGCGCGCACGTCCGGAACCCAGATCTGAATCGGGCGCAAGCCCTGCGACCGGAGGCGTTTACGATGTTCCTGCACCTTCGCGCGCGAGGGTTTGGGCGGCGAAGCCATAACCATACTCCGTTGGGTTACATGTAACCTAGCGCCACGGACAGGCTTTGACCAGAGCCTTCATTGAGGGCATTCGACGAGACGGACAATCTCTCGATCCAGGCGCGCCGCTTGCGTTTCCGCTCCGCCTCCCCTATATGCCGCGCCACTCCACAGGCGGATCTTACGCGGTTCCTGATTCAAGGCGCCGCTCCGGTGGCGAGGTCTCCTCGCTTCACATGATCCGCCGAGGCTCAACCGGACAAGGATAAAGCTCCATGGCTCTGCCTGATTTCACCATGCGCCAGCTGCTCGAGTCGGGCGCGCATTTCGGCCACCAGTCGCATCGCTGGAACCCGAAGATGGCGCCCTTTATCTACGGCTCGCGCAACACGATCCACATCATCGACCTCGCCCAGACGGTGCCGCTGCTCCATCAGGCGCTGAAGGCGGTCTCCGACACCGTCGCCAAGGGGGGCCGGGTGCTGTTCGTCGGCACCAAACGCCAGGCGTCGGATGAGATCGCGGCGGCGGCCAAACGCTCGGCGCAATATTTTGTTAACGCCCGCTGGCTCGGCGGCATGCTGACCAACTGGAAGACGATATCGGCGTCGATTTCACGCCTGCGGAAGCTCGATGAGCAATTGAGCGAAGGCGCGAAAGGCTTGACCAAGAAAGAGCGCCTGATGATGTCGCGCGAACGCGACAAGCTCGAGACCGCGCTCGGCGGCATCAAGGACATGGGCGGCGTTCCCGATCTGGTGTTCGTCATCGACACCAACAAGGAAGCGCTGGCGATCAAGGAAGCCAACCGCCTCAAGATTCCGGTGATCGCGATCCTCGACACCAACAGCGATCCGGACGGCATCACCTATCCAATCCCAGCCAACGACGACGCCGGCCGGGCTATTCAGCTCTATTGCGAGCTCGTCGCTCGCGCGGCGATCGACGGCATTTCGCGCAGCCAGGGCGCGCAGGGCGTCGATCTGGGCGAAGCCGAGGCGCCGGTCGCCGAACCGCTGCCGGAGGCGATCGAGCCGGAAGCCTCGGCGCCCGAGCCGGAAACCTCGACCGACCGGTTCGAGCTCCTGGCCGCGCCGCGCGGCGCGCCGGACGATCTGGCCAAGCTCACTGGCGTCGGGCCGCAGATCGTCAAGAAGCTCAACGAACATGGCGTGTTCCATTATTGGCAGCTCGCCGCGATGACGCCGGAGGAGGCCGAGAAGCTCGACGCCGATCTCAGGTTCAATGGCCGCATCGGGCGCGACAAGTGGAGCGAGCAGGCGCGCGCGCTGATGGCCGCGGAGGTTGAGGTCTAGGCCGCGGGGGGCGGCGCTTTCAGAAGCGAAAGAGGGACGTGCATGGCGACCATTGCCGCCGGATTGGTCAAGGATCTGCGCGAAAAGACCGGCGCGGGCATGATGGATTGCAAGAATGCGCTGAGCGAGACCAACGGCGACATCGAGGCGGCGGTCGATTGGCTGCGCAAGAAGGGCCTCGCCAAGGCGGCCAAGAAGAGCGGGCGGGTCGCGGCCGAGGGTCTTGTCGGCGCCGCCGTCGACGACAAGGTCGGGGTCCTTGTCGAGGTCAATTCCGAGACCGACTTCGTCGCCCGCAACGATGACTTCCAGGCGGTGGTGCGCGGCGTGCTCGCAGTGGCGCTCGACCACGCGCCCGACGTCGACGCCGCGAAAGTGCTCGGGGCGCACTTTCCAGGCGGCGGCGCGGTGAGCGAGGCGATCGCCAACGCCATCGCCACCATTGGCGAGAACATGACGCTGCGCCGCGCGCAGGGGCTCAAAGTCGCCGAAGGCGCGATCGGCCATTACGTGCACGGGGCGGTCGCCGACGGGCTTGGCCGAATTGGGGTCATTGTCGCGCTCGAATCCGCCGGCGATCGGGCGAAGCTCAGCGCGCTCGGGCGGCAGATCGCCATGCATGTCGCCGCCGCGAGTCCTGTTGCGCTCGACGCCGCCGGACTCGATCCGGCGACCGTGGCGCGCGAGCGCGCGGTGCTGGCCGAGAAGAACGCCGGCAAGCCCGCGAACGTGCTCGAGAAGATCGTCGAATCCGGCCTGAAGACCTTCTACAAGGAAGTCTGCCTTCTCGATCAGGCCTACGTCCATGATCCGGCAAAGACTGTCGCCCAGGCGATCAAGGAGGCCGAAAAGACGGTCGGCGCGCCGATTGCGGTCTCCGGCTTCGTCCGCTACGCGCTGGGCGAGGGTATTGAGAAGCCGGTGGAAGAGGCCTGAGGGCCTGGCGACATCAAGAAAGCGGCCCTCGCGGGCCGCTTTTTTATCGCGACGGAATTGCGCGGCGGCGGGCGGCGCGCTTGACGATTCGAGAACGGGGTCCAGCCATGCCGAAAGCGGCGCAATCATTATTCAAGCGCGTCGTCGTCAAGCTCTCGGGCGAGGCGCTGATGGGGCCGGACACCCACGGCCTGCACGCGCCGACCATGCTGCGCATTGCCGGCGATCTGAGGGAGGCGGCTGAGCTCGGGGTTCAAGTCGCGGTTGTCGTCGGCGGCGGCAATTTCTTCCGCGGACTTCAGGGCGCTGACAAGGGGATCGAGCGCGCGCGCGCCGACTCGATCGGCATGCTGGCGACGGTGATGAACGCGCTGGCGATGGAGGGGGCGCTGGAGCAGATCGGACAGCCGGCGCGGGTGCTGTCCGCGGTCGCCATGCCGTCGCTGTGCCAACCCTATTCGCGTCAGGCCGCGCTTGCCCATCTGGTCAAGCATCGGGTGATCATCCTCGCCGCCGGCACCGGCAACCCGTTCTTCACCACCGACACTGGCGCCGCGCTGCGTGCGGCGGAACTCTCGTGCGACGCGGTGATGAAGGCGACGCATGTCGACGGCATCTATACCGCCGACCCGAAGAAGGACCCGACCGCCAAACGCTACGACCGCTTGAGCCACGACGAGGCGATCGCCCGCAAGTTGCAGGTGATGGATACGGCGGCTTTTGCGCTTGCGCGCGACAACGGCATCCCGATTGTCGTTTTCTCGGTCGACGAGCCGGGCGCCATTCCCTCCGCGCTTCTGGGCAAGGGGCAGGCGACCTACGTGATGCCGTGACGGGCGATCGCGTTGTTGTGGCTGAGACGCCTGAAGCGCGTCGCTGGAACTTGGCGAGTGGCGCAGCAGTTGGATCGAGAAATTCGGTCGGACCTTTCTCGACTTGAGCGAAGAAGGCGCTGCGAATAAGTTTGGCCCCTTGAGCGTTTCCTGGGCTCCCACCTCGAACCGGAAAGACCCAATCATGACCGCTTCCTTTTCATCCGTTCACAAAGGCCATCGTGTTCTCGCATCGACGCTCTTCTGTGGAATTTTCGCCATCGGACTGGGATTCGCCGCGCCGGCGGCGATGGCGGCCGGGGACGAAAATAGCGGAACAGGAGCCAGCGCGGGAAGCGGGGCAAGCGGCGCCGGCACGATGGAAAAGAAAGCCAACGGTATGAAAAAGACCGACCTCACGACATGCGAGCCGGGTCAGGTTTGGGACAAGAAGAAGCACAAGTGCCTGGAGAGACACAGCGGAGTCCTGCCCGATCCAGACTTGACCGAGTACGCCTACGCGCTCGCCAAGGCCGACCGATACCAGGAGGCGATCGACGTGCTCGACCTCCTGGACAATCCGAACACCCCGCGCGCCCTCAATTACCGCGGCTATGCGACCCGCAAACTCGGGCGGACCGAGGAAGGGATCGGATACTATCTCAAGTCTGTCGCTCTCGACCCCACTTATGCGCAGGTGCGCGAGTATCTCGGTGAAGCCTATGTCACTGAGGGCAAATTCGATCTCGCCAAGGACCAATTGGCGACGATCGAGAAGCTCTGCGGATCGAAAGACTGCGAATATTACGACGATCTCGCGGACGCTCTTAAGACGGCGCACGCTCTTTAGAGTTTAGCGGCCCGCGCGGCGGGTAGCGCCGCGCGAGGTGTTGCCGCTACGTGCGTTGTCTGACCGACAAGCTCGTCAATGCCCCCAGACGCCCATCAGCTCCGCCTTGGCGAGCGTGTGGAAGTGAAGCATGAAGCCGACAATGGCGGCGGTCGTGTTTTCGTCCCCGTCGAGCTTCGGCGTGTCCACGGCGAAGATCGTGAAATGATAGTGGTGCGGCGCATCGCCCTTGGGAGGGCACGGGCCGCCGTAGCCGGGAACGCCAAAATCAGTGCGGCTTTGCACCGCGCCCTTGGGCGCGCCGGCGCTCTTCGGATCGCCCGCGCCCTTCGGAAGGCTCGTCACGTCAGGCGGAATGTTGAACACGACCCAGTGCCAGAAACCGCTGCCGGTCGGCGCGTCGGGGTCGTAGACCGAAAGCGCGAAGCTCTTCGTGTCCTTCGGCGCTCCAGACCATGAGAGCGCGGGCGAGATGTTGCCGCCCGTGCAACCAAAGCTGTTGAAGACCTGCTGGTCGGCGATGCGCCCGCCCGGCTTGATGTCCGGGCTGGTCAGGGTCATCGTTTGGGCGGCGGCCGGGTCAGCGCCGAGGAAGGCCGCCAAAAGCGCGAATGCGGTTATCTTGAGCATGATTCCTCCATTTCTGTTCGACGCAAATGATGATCCGCCCCGATGAAGAGGGGCGAAGCGCGATGAATGCAATGCGTCCAGCCCCCACTTTAGGGATTGCGCCGACACGCGCGCAACTCCCCGGTCGCAATCACGTCACGCCTCACCTGTATTCGTTTCCCGCGGCCCGGCTTGGGGCAGCGGTTTGCCTGTCCCTAGGGTGGCTCCTCACACGGGCGAGAGGCGCTTGAAGCCGCCCGCGCAAGGGTTGGAGACGTTAGTCTCAGGAGAGACGCACAACGACCACAGCTGCAATAACCAGACCGGCGCCGACTACGCGGCCCAAGGTCAGCGGCTGCTGCGGCAGCCCGAGGACGCCAAACTGGTCGAGAACGAGCGAGCACACGATAATCCCGGCGAGAAAGCAAACAAACATCAGCGCCACCCCGAGCCGTGGCGCAACAACGGTCATCATGCCGAGGATGATGGCTCCCAGGACCCCGCCCGTCCACAGCAGCGGCGGTACTGAGGCGAATGAACCGAGGGACGGCGGGGGCGCCCGCCAGACGAGCAGCGCCGCCGCCGCGAGCGTCAGTGAGGTGATGGCCCCGGAAATTGAAGCGGCCCAAAGCACGGTCGCGCCTCGCTGAGCGAACTGGGAGTTGACCGCGGCCTGAAGCGGCTGGAGAGCGCCGGCCGTGATTGCGAAAAGCATAAGGACAATGCGCACGTCAGATCTTCTCCGGTTGAGATTGCGGTCATCGCAGTCGCCTGTTTATCGCGGTCGACGCAATATAGCTTGCCCGTCGGCGCGGCGAGGACGCCAACCCTCCCAGGCAATCATCTTACGCCGGCGAGAAGCGCTTGAACTCGCCCGCATAAGGTTTGGCGAGCGGCGCAGCATAGGTATTGCGCTTCGATGTCTTCAAGCCCAGCCGGACCAGGCTTTCGGCGAGGCTGACCCCGCAGGCGACTCCGTCGAGCACCGGAACGCCGGCCTTGCGCTCGAGGTCGCGGGCAAGATCGGTCATGCCGGCGCAGCCGAGCACGATCGCCTCGGCGCCGTCTTCCGCGAGCGCGCGCTCGATCTCCCGTTCGATGAGGCGCCGTGCGCCAGAGTTCGGATCTTCAAGCGACAGCACCGGCGCGTCGGCGGCGCGCACCCGCGCGCAGCGGGCTTTGAGCCCGTATTTCGCTAGGTTGTGCTCGATCGGCGCGATCGAGCGGGCGAGCGTGGTCACGACGCTGAATTTTGCAGCGATGAGGCTCGCCATATGGAATGCCGCTTCGCCGATGCCGACGACCGGCGCATGCGTCGCGCATCGCGCCGCCTCGAGTCCGGTGTCGTCGAAGCAGGCTATGACAAAGGCGTCGGCGTCGCGCGCCTTGCCGATCTCCTCGATGAGGCCCGGAACGGCGAACGCCTCGTCGAAATAGCCCTCGATGCTCGCCGGGCCGAAGTCGGGATTGACGGCCGTGACTTCGACGCCAGGCGAAGCGGCGGCCTTGGCGGCGGCGCCGATCTTCAGCGTCATCGAGCGGGTGGTGTTCGGATTGATGACGTGGATGCGCATATGCTTTGCCCCCTGACCCGTCGGCGCGACGGGCGGGGCAGTCTCTCAGGTCTTGCGTGCGTCGACAAAGGTTCCGACTGGTCCCTGTAGCCGCGGTCGGGGACCGCGGCTGGCGGCGCTTGAGCCGAGCGCGGCTACAGCCCACCTTGCAACGCCCAGGCTTGCGCGTGACACGGCCGGCTCCTAAAGCCTTGGGGGACGCTCAAGCCCCGCGGTCGCCAAAGGGAGGCTGAAGACGAAATGCCGCACAAGATCCTTGTCGCCCAGGGAGGCGGGCCGACGGCGGTCATCAACCAGTCGCTGGCCGGCGTAGCGCTGGAGGCGCGGCGCTTTCCTGACGTCACCCATGTCTATGGCGCGCTGCAGGGCGTGCGCGGCATCGTCAACGACGATCTCGTCGATCTCGGGCAGGAGACGGTCGCCAATCTTGAGGCGGTCGCGGCGACGCCGGCCGCCGCCCTCGGCTCGACCCGCGACAAGCCGGACCGCCAGTATTGCCAGGAGATTTTCAAGGTCCTGAAAGCCCATGCGATCGACACCTTCTTCTATATCGGCGGCAACGATTCCTCCGACACGGTGCGCATCGTCGCCGAGGAGGCCAGGAAATCCGGCCATGACTTGCGCGCCGTCCATCTCCCCAAGACCATCGACAACGATCTCGTCGGCTTCGATCACACGCCGGGCTATCCGTCGGCGGCGCGCTTCGTCGCCCAGGCCTTCGCCGGCGCCAATCTCGACAATCTGGCGCTGAAAGGCGTCTATGTCGCGGTGGTGATGGGCCGGCACGCCGGTTTCCTGACCGCGGCCTCGGCGCTCGCGCGCAAATATCCCGACGACGGCCCCCATCTCATCTATCTGCCCGAGCGCGCGTTTCACGTCGACAAGTTCCTGGCCGACGTCAAGCAGACCTTCGAGCGCCACGGGCGCTGCATCGTCGCCGCCTCCGAGGGCATCCACGACGACAAGGGCGAGGCGATCATCACCAAGCTCATGGGGAAAGCGGAGAAGGACGCGCACGGCAACGTCCAGCTCTCCGGCACCGGCGCGCTCGCCGATCTCCTATGCGAGGAAGTGAAGTCCAAGCTTGGCGTCAGCAGAGTGCGCGGCGACACGTTCGGCTATCTGCAGCGCTCATTCGTCGGCTGCGTCAGCAAGGTTGATCAGCGCGAGGCGCGCGAGGTCGGCGAGAAGGCGGTGCAATATGCGATGGCCGGGGCAGGGGAGGGGTCGGTCGCGATCCGGCGCGTCGCCGACTATGCGGTCGACTATCCGCTGATCCCGATCGAGACGGTGGCGGGCAAAACGCGGGTGATGGAGGATCATCTCATCAACGCGGCCGGCAACGACGTGACCCCGGCCTTTGGCGACTATCTGCGGCCGCTGCTTGGCGCCGATGTGATCGAGGTCACGCGACTGCGGGGAGCGAAAGTCGACAAGGCGGGGGTGCTCTCCGGAGACTCGACCTGAGGGTCGAGAGGCGGTCTCACCCCCGGCGGACGGCTGCGTTTGCGGGCGAAAAGGGGGGGCGCTACGTCGGCAAACCGGGCTTTTCGTGCGGAAAACCTCGCCTAAACCCCTCGAAATTGGGCTTCCGGGCTCCTTTTTATTTCCGCTAAATCAGCGATTTCAATGGCTTACGCCGACTTTTTCTTCCGGCCCCCGGGGCGCGCGTCGGGAAACGCGGGGAGGCCGATTTATAGGCCTCAAGCCGGACGACCTGCGCCGCATGTGGCGAATTTAGGAAAAGAGCCCGCCAGGGAGTCATGGGCCTTTCCATCCAGCCATCATAACTGATGATTCCAAAAAGGGAAGCGTTTTCTCCGATTTCGTATTTCTCTGAGCCGTCGACGACGGCTGAAACCCGGCGGTCGACGGGGAAGTGTGCGGCGCAACATTAACGAATCCTTACGAAAAGATTTCCAAAAGAAAATCGACAAAATCATTGATGTTGCACTGCAGCATCCGCATATGAGGCCCGAGTTTGGACCGCCCAATCGCGGGCGGCGGGGCTTTTGGGGACATAGACCGAGATGACGAAATCCATGCGCGTCTTGGGCGCAGTGTCGGCGATTGTGCTGATGGCTGCGGCTACGGCAGGGCCGGCGCAAGCCGCGTCGATGACGGCCAAGGACATCCTGTCCAGTTTCAACCTGGTCACGACCGGGAACGTGTCCACTCAGTCCGACATCGTGGGCGACGCCATCGTCGGCGGCGACCTGAGCGGAGCGACCTTCTTTGGCGGCGGCGCCAATATCCCGTCCTCGCCGACGCTCTACCTGTTCGGGAAGCTCAATAGCTCACTGAACCTCAACTCGGGCGGGAGCCTCTATTATGCGGGCTCCACGAGTCCGCATGTCAACTTCAACGGCGGCGGCAAGCGCTATGACACCCTGCCCAACCCGCTCGGATATTACACCGACCCGCTCACCGATCTTTCGACGCAGCTTTCGCAGCTGACCGCGACGTCGGGAACGTCCTTCGTCAAGGGCAATTTTAACGCCGGTTCGAACACTGGCATTGTGGTGTTCGACATCAGCGGGTCGGCGCTCGCGAGCGATCTCGTGAACCATGACATCAGCTTCACCGGCAAGGGCGTGACGTCCTACATCATCAACGTCATCGGCAACTTCACCGACCCGAGCAGCACGCATTTCAACGTCGATCAGCAGGATGCGCTGTTCAATTTCGAGGACGCGACGACGGTCAACCTCGGGCAGTGGGGCGCATCGATCCTGGCGCCTGACGCCGTGGTGAAGATCACCGCGGGCGGCGCCATCGAGGGTTCAGTGTTCGCGAACGAATTTCTTGGCGGCGGCGAGTTGCACAACAACAATCTCTTCAACGGCGCGCTTCCGGTCGCGGCGTTTGCGACGGCGCCGGTTCCCGAGCCGTCGACCTGGGCGATGCTGATCGCCGGTTTCGCTGGGCTCGCTTTCCTCGGCTGGCGCCGGGCCCGCAAAGGCGCTCAAGCCGCGGCCTGACGCGGCGGCGGGATCGCGATCCAATCGAAGGCCGCCGGGCTCCGGCGGCCTTTGTCATTTTCACGGCGGATTACGGGCTGGGCCGCGCGCATCTCGCCTCGACGCCTGCCCGCGCCGGACCGGCGTCACCCTTGCCGCCTTCAGCGCCAGCGGCGCCGTCAGCCCCTGCACGATCACTGAGAAGGCGACCACTGCGAAAGCAGAAATAAGAATGTCGTCGCGCATGGGCAGGTCGGCCGGAAGCGCAAGCGCAAGCGCGAGCGCCAGCGCGCCGCGCAGGCCCCCCCACCACATCAGGTGCCGCTGATTGAGCGGGATCGCCCAGCGCGAGCGTGTGAACGCCAGGCAGACCGGATAGACCGCGGCGGCGCGGCCCAGAAGCGCGAGCAAGATCACAAGCGCCAGCGGCAAAAACCCCTCGCGGGCGAAGTCGATGGTCGCCATCGCCGAGCCGATCAGCAGGAACACCAGCGAATTGGCGAGAAAGGCGGCGAATTCCCAGAACTCGAGCACAAACGCCCGTCCATAGGGGGTGATCGAGAGACCGAACCGCTCCTTCTGCATCAGGACGCCGAGATTGCCCATTGTCATGCCTGCTGCGACGCTCGCCAGCACGCCCGAGGCGCCGAAATGTTCAGCGATCAGGAACGAACCGAAGGCGGCGACCACGGTCAGCGCCGTCTCGACCAGATGATCGTCGGAAGTTCCCGCGATCATGACCGCAATCAGCCCGACGCCAAACCCGGCGGCCAAGCCGCCGCCGGCGACGACGACAAACGTCGTGATCGCAGCGAGCGGGTCCTGCGCGGTTCCCGGGTCATGAGCCGCCCACACAAGGATGAGGGTGAAGAGGACCGCGGCGGCGCCGTCGTTGAACAGGCTCTCGGCTTCGATGAGGAGGCTGAGCCGGCCGGTCACGCCCAATTCCTTAAGCAGCGCGATGACCGCGATCGGGTCGGTCGCTGCGATCAAAGCCCCGAAGACGAGCGCGGATTCGAGCGGCCAACCAAGAAAGGCCGCGAGGCCGCCGGCCACGACAACGGCGCATAGCGCGACCCCGATCGTCGACAGCGCGACCACCGGAACGAGATCGCGTCTCACATCGCTCCAGCGCAGGTTCAGCGCGGCCTCGAACAGGAGCGGCGGCAGCACGACGTCAAAGATGAGGTCGTGGGTCAGCGCGAGGCCAGCATGGCTGCGGGTCGCGGCAAGCGCCGCGCCCGCGAACACGAGGCCGACCGTATAGGGCAGACGCAGGCGCCGCGCCGCGAGCGCGACCAGAATGGCGAGGCCAAGCAGGCTCAGCGCCCGAAACAGCAGAACGTCCATGCGCCCCAGTTTAGCGGCGCGCCCTGGAAAGAGAACCGCGAAGCGCCGCTATTCCGCCGCCGTGAGCTCGGCGCCGGCGCGGAGATAGCGCTCGGGATCGACCGGCTCGCCGTCGACGCGCACTTCGTAATGCAAATGCGGCCCGGTCGAGCGGCCGGTCGAACCGAGCCGGCCCAAGACGGCGCCCTTGTCGACCTCCTGGCCTTCCTCGACCAGCGCCTCCGACATGTGCGCGTAGCGGGTGGCGAGCCCATTGCCGTGATCAATCTCGACCATGATTCCGTAGCCGCCCGCGAGTCCGGCATGCACGACGCGTCCGGCGGCGGCGGCGTGGATTTCGGCGCCGTAGGCCTCGGCGAGATCGACGCCTGGATGCAGCGCGAGGCGGCCGAGGAACGGATCAACCCGATAGCCGAAGGACGAGGTGAGGCTGGGGTCGCCGGAAAGCGGCATGCGCAGCGGCACAAAGGACAAAAGCGCCTTGAGGCGCTCGGCGGTCGCCACGTCGCGCGCGACGCGGGTCAGCGCCGGGTCCAGCGCAAGCGCGTTCGAATCAATCTCGGCTGGGATGTAGGGGCCGCCGACGCCGCCTTGCCCATGCGGCGGAGACAGTCTCGCTGGATCGAGCCCGGTCTCGGCGACGATCGCCGCATCCCGCGACGCGGAATGCTCAGCCGCGCGGTCAATGGCGGCGAGAGCCTGGGTCTGGGCGCCTTCCACATGGTCAAGCGAGCGATCGACAAGCGCAAGGCGCGCCGAGGGATCGAGATTGTCTGCGGCTCCCGTCACACTTGCGGTGGTGAAAGGCGCGTCCGAGTCCCGGGCGCTCAAGGTCTCTCCGGATTCGTCGATCGGATGAGGCTTGACGACGCGAGGGGCGACGTTGGGCTCGGCAAGGGGAGCGTAGGCGCGCGCGGCGCCGTCTATGCTTTCACCCGCCGCCGTCGGCGGGCCCAGAGCCTCGATCGCGCTCAGCGCGTCGGGAGGGTTTGGGGTCGCGGCTTGGCGGCGCGCAAGCGATAACGGGTTGCGTGCTTCCGTCTCGGCGAGTGCAACGACGATTGCGCCGCGCTGTTCGAGCCTCGCCTGCCGGGAGATGACTTCGTTCACCTTGCTCTTGAAGGAATTGCGCTCGAGCAATTGCCGGCTCGCGGCTTCATCGAGCCGCGCCCGCGCTTCGGCCAGGCGGTCCTCGTAAGCCGCCTTCATTTCCGCCTGGTGCGCGATGATTGCGCCAATCACGTCGTCGTGGAAGGCGACATAGAGGGTGACCGCAGCGGTCCATGCGAAGGCGAGCAGCGCGATCGCCGCGACCGCCCAGACGCCCGCCGGCGGCAACCTAACTGTGCGGACGGCGCCGCCCCGGGAGAACGAAAGGCAATAGTGCGACCCCGGCTGCGGATAGCCCTCTCGCAACGACATGAACCAGCGCTCCAGCCCGGCGAAAAGGGGGCGTCCTCGACCAGGGAGGAAAGCGCATTAAGGTTAATGCATCGCAAAATGACCTTTGGCCGAGGGGAAGCGAAGGTCCGATCGCTCCTCGCCGGTCAGAGCGCTTTCGCCGCCGCGAGCACCTCGTCCGCGTGGCCCGGCACTTTGACCTTGCGCCAGACTCTTGGCGATGCGGCCCTCGCGGTCGATGAGAAAGGTCGAGCGCTCGACGCCGAAATATTTGCGGCCGTACATGCTCTTTTCTTTCCACACCCCATAGGCTTCGATCGCGGAGCGCTCCGGGTCGGCGGCGAGCGCGATCTTCAGATCGTGCTTGTGTTTGAACTTGTCGTGGCTCGCCGCGCTGTCGGGCGAAACGCCGATGATTGTGGCGCTGGCGGCGGCGAATTTGGCGCGCAAGCCGTTGAAGGCGATGGCTTCGGCGGTGCAGCCGGAGGTGTCGTCTTTAGGGTAGAAGTAGATCACGACCGGCTTGCCCGTGAGGTCCTTGAGATGCGCCCGCCCTCCGCCATCGGTCGACAGCTCAAAATCGGGCGCGGGATCGCCCTCAACCAGTTCCTTCGCCATATCGCCCTCGTTTTGTCTCATTATGCGATCACAGCCGCGGTCGCCGAACGCAGCTTCGCCGCCGGGCCGACCTTGACCCGGGGCGGTGAGCGTTTCAACCGGGCTGGGGCAAGCGCCGCGAGCGACGGTGACGGGTCGCCTCGGCGCCTTCGAATCAACGAAGATTCCGCTTAAGCTTGCTCGCGCCACGGAGGGTGGTCGGTATTGGTCATTCGGTATAGCATGACGACGCGGGCTCGCGCCCGGGCCGCCGTGCGCGGCATGGCGGCGGACGCCCAGGGTCCTCGCCTACGCTCGCGCTGGCGCCTGATCAGCGGCCGCCGAATCACGCACGTTTGCCTCCGCACGGTCGAGTTTGTCGCAGCCCTGTTCATCGTCGGCGGCTTGGCGCTCGCCTCGATGTTGGCGCGAGGGCCGATCCGGCTGGTCGGCATGCACGACCAGATCCAATCCTCCCTGCAGGAGCGCGTCGGCGACCGTTACGCCATCGCTCTCGGACCCACTTACATCATGCACAATTCATGGGGCGTGGGCCTGGGCTTCAAGGGGTTCACGGTCCGCGACGCCGCTGGCCGAACGGTTCTTTCGGCGCCGAGCGGCAAGGTTGGCCTCGATCCGTTCACGCTGCCGCTGCTCGACGTCCGTGTGCGCCGGCTTGAACTCGACGGGCTCGACCTGGGTCTGCGCATCGCCGCCGACGGCGCGCTCTCGCTTGCGGTCGCCAGCGATTCGGGCTCAACCCCGATCCCTCTGCCCGGCGCGACGTCAGCGGGCGGAGGCGCCGCCGACCTCGCCGCTCTCGTTCGCGCCGCCGCCGAAGCCATGGCCGGCGCTGCTCAGGCGCTCGACCGGCTGACCCTCGCCAATGGCCATTTTGAAATTAAGAACGACGCGACGCAACGCTCCGTCGTCTACAAGGATTTCGCCGTCGTGTTCGATCGTTCGGGTTCGAGGGCGCACGCCACGATCTCGGCGACCGGTCCAGCCGGACCGTGGACAATCTCGGCCCAAGCCTCGGACGGGGATGCGCCAACACTCTCGATCCAGGGGCACGACCTCAGCCTCGCCGACCTCCAGACGTTCGACAAGAAGCCTCCGCCCTTGACCGCCGAGGGGCCGATCGCGTTCAAGATCGACGCCGAGCTCGCGCCTGAGTCGGCGCTGCGCGCGTTCACCGGCCGGTTCACCGTCGGCGCCGGACGCGTGCGCATCAACAACCCCGACGCCGTGCCGTTTTTCATTGACGAAGCGAGCGGCGCCATGGCCTGGGATGAAGACAGGCGGCGGTTTCGCGTCGACAGGCTTCAGGTTCTCGCCGGCCAGACCCATGTCGAGGCGCAAGGCTGGATCGCCCCGCCGGCCGATGCGGCCGGGGTCTGGAGCGCGCATCTCGAGTCTCGTGGCGCGCAATTCAGTCCTGAACGGCCCGGCGCCAATCCGGTCGCCCTCGAGTCCATGGTCTTCGACGCCCGCTTCCTCGAAACGACGTCCCAGTTCATCATCGATGGCCTGACGGCGCGAGGACCGACCGTCGACGTCGCGGTCAAGGTCGAGACCGCGCCGGATGGCGAGGGCTCTTCGCTCAAGCTCGGCATCGACGCCGGCCCCAGCGCCACGTCCGATCTCATCCGTCTGTGGCCGCAATTCATCAATCCCGACGTGCGCGAATGGTGCGCCCAGAACCTGCATGGCGGGCGGATCCAAGGATCGATGAAAGCCAATTGGACCGCCGCCGACCTCGATGCAATGACGCATAAGCGCGGCTTGCCGCGCGAGAGCCTGCACGGCGAGTTCACGACCCGCGACGTCGGCGTCGACCTCCTGCCCGGCTTGCCGCCGATGATGACCGATGAGGGTACGGGTTCGTTCACCGGCCATGAGTTCACCGTCTCGGGCAATCACGCGACCATGGTCCTCTCGCCATCGCGGCGGGTGCTGGCGAACGATCTCGTCTTCACCGTCCCCGACACCACGCCTAGACCGATCGTCGACGCTTCCGCCCGGGCCCACATGACCGGAACGGCCGACGCGCTCGCCGATCTGCTCATGCGCGAACCGTTGCGCCGCCAGGCGGGCCTCACGATCGATCCCGCGACCGTCAAAGGGCAGGCCGAAGGCAATCTTGTCCTCGATCTCAAACTGGGGAAGACCGCGCGCCCCGAGGACACGCAGTTCCACGCCGCCGGGGCGCTCGACAATCTCCAGATCGAGAAGTTTATCGGCGACGAGAAGCTCGAGTCGGCGACGGCCGCGTTCGAGGCCAATCGCAATACGCTGAAGATCGTGGGCGACGGCGAGATCCTTGGCGCCCCGACTCATGTCGAGGTCGCCCGCGCGCCCGGGGAGGAAGGGTCCGCGACCGTGACCTTCGCCCTCGATGCGGCCGCGCGCGCCAAGCGCGGCCTCAACTTCGGCTCGTGGCTCACCGGGCCGCTGCCGGTCAAGCTCAAGGCGCCTTTGACCCGCGCCAGCGCGGAGGTCGAAATTGACCTCACGCCGGCGGGCGTCGACAATCTCGTCCCGGGCCTCTCGAAGCCGGCGGGAAAGGCGGGCAAGGCGACGTTCGTCGTCAAGCCCACGCCGGAGGGCGCTTTCCTCAGCAATATCGTCATCGACATGGGCGTGCCGATGATGCGCGGCTCGGCTCAAATGAACCCCGCCGGGGCGGTGCAGAGCGCCACGATCACCGAAGCGCGCATCGCGTCCGGCGACGATTTCAAGGTCGACGTCGTCAATGGGCCGACTTCGCTCAAGGTTTCGGTGCGCGGCGCGTCGCTCGACGCGCGCGCCTTCGTCAAGTTGCTGTGGGAAGGCGCCTCGTCCGGACAGAGCGCGGCGAAGGATTTCGACCTCGACGCCAAGATCGCGAGCGTCGTCGGCGCCAACAAACAGGGGATGACGGGCGTGGAGCTCACCGCGTTCCGGCGTGGAGGCGAGACCCGGCTTGGGAGCTTACGCGGGCGGATCGGCAGCGGCGCGGTGATGGCGACGGGCACGGGCGGGGAAACGCGGCTCATGACGTCCGACGCCGGCGCGCTTCTCCGCTTCGCCGATCTCTATCCGCGTCTCGAGGGCGGCAATCTCAATCTGCTTTTGCGTTCTCAGCGCGACTTGAGCGCCGGCGAGGCGACACTCAATGATTTCGTCCTGCGCGACGAACCGGCGTTCCGCCAGCTGGTCAGCGCCGGGCGAGCGCGCGTCTCGGAGGACGGCGCAACGGTCGTCGATCCATCCCGCGTGCGCTTTGACAAGATGACGGCTTCTTTCGAGCGCACCCCGGGGAAGCTCACGATCCAGGATGGCGTCATCTACAACCCGAGCATGGGCCTGACGGCCCAAGGCGTGATCGACTTCGACCACAACCAGATCGACGTCAGCGGCTCGTTTGTGCCGGCCTATACGGTCAATACGATGCTGACGAAAATCCCGCTCGTCGGCGTCCTCCTCAGCGGCGGACAGAACGACGGCGTTTTCGGCGTCAGCTATCGCGTGCACGGGCCGATGAGCGGTCCGGCGCTGACCGTCAATCCGCTGTCGGCGATCGCGCCCGGCATTTTGCGCCGCATGCTCGGCGCAATCGACGGGACGACGACCCGCGGCGGCGCGCCCGAGCCGGTGGAGACGAGCGACGCGCCGGCGCGCGGGCCGGCGCGGTAGAGGCGCGGATTGCGCGGCCAATTGTAGCCGCGCTCGCTGAGCGCGGGGGGGACGCGGCCCAAAGGGCGTCCGAAAGGACGCTCGTCTTTCGACGGGCTCTGGACCGCGCCTTGTCTCATGATTTGCGGCGTCTGGTCCGGCAGGATTGGACGCCGCCGGCTTGAGTCGCAATCAGGCCGACGGCGGGAGGGGATGGGTCGTGACCGCGCCAATCCCAAGGGACTGATTTGTAGTTTGACCACCCCTCTCTTTTCCCAGCGGCCTGAACGGACACCCGGGGATCAAGCCCCCGAGACAAGACAAGGACTGAGAAAAGATGGGATCAACCGTAGCACGAAACGTCGGCGTCGACATTTCGAAAGACACGCTCGACGTCGCGATCCACCCCGAGGGCAAGGGCTTCCGCATCGCCAACACCCCGCAAGGCCATCGCGCCCTCATCAAAAGGCTTGAGGGCTTCGAGATCGCCCGAATCGTGTTCGAGGCGACAGGGGCTTACCATCGCCTCCTCCAAAAGGCGCTCGTCGAGGCCGGTTTGCCGTGGGTCAAGGTCAATCCCCGGCAGGCCAGACGCTTCGCTCAGGCGGCAGGCAAACTCGCCAAGACCGACCGCTGCGACGCTCTCATGCTCGCCCGCATGGGCGCGGCTCTTGAGCTCGAGCCGAATGTCCCCGTCAGTCCGACGGTGGAGACCATGAAGGAACTCGTCAACGCCCGTCACGCCCTCGTCAAGGACCGCGTCGCTGTCCTCAACCGCCAGGCCATCGCCGTTTCAACGCTCATCAAGCGTCAGCTCGCTCAGAGGCTCCGCCAGATCGACAGCCAGATCGAAGCCATCGACAAGCGCCTCAAAACGCTGCGCAAGGCCGACGCAGACGTCAGCGAGCGCTTCGACATCCTGACCAGCATTCCAAGCTTCGGCGAGGGGACCGCCAATGTGCTGATGGTCGAGACGCCCGAGCTCGGGCGTCTCGACCATCAGCAGGCCGCAAGCCTCGTCGGGCTCGCGCCGATCGCAAACGACAGCGGACAGTCCTACGGTAAACGATCCATTCGCGGCGGCCGGCCACGGGCCAGGCAAGCTCTCTATATGGCCGCCCTCAGCGCCATCCGGTTCAATCCGCAGCTCAAAATCAAATACCAGGCCCTCATCAATGCCGGAAAACCCGCCAAGGTCGCCCTCGTCGCCGTCATGAGAAAGCTTCTCATCCTCGCCAACGCCCTCATCCGCGACAACCGAAAATGGGCCCCCACAGCCCCTTGACCAACACGGACACTACAGCGCCCGCAGCAGCACGTGCTTCTTGCGCCCGAGCGACAGTTTGACGATTCCGCCCGCTTTCAGCGCTTCGCGGGTGATGAGCGCCTTCTCGTCGCCTAGCGTGGCGTCGTTGACCCGTAAGCCCCCGCCGCGGATCTGGCGGCGCGCTTCGCCGGTCGAGGCCACGAGTTCGGCGCGCACGAAGGCGCTGAGCGCCCCAAGTCCAGCGTCGAACTCCGATCCCGGCACGTCGACCGTCGGCAGGCTCTCGGCGAGTTCCTTGTCCTCGAAGGTCTTGCGCGCGGTGGCTGCCGCCGTCTCGGCAGCCGCGCGCCCGTGCAGAAGCGCGGTCGCTTCGTTGGCCAGCGCCTTCTTCGCCTCGTTGATCTCGGCGCCGGCCAGGCTTTCGAGCCGTCGGATTTCGTCGAGCGGCATGAGCGTGAACAGCCTCAAGAACCGGCCAACGTCGGCGTCGTCGACATTGCGCCAGAACTGCCAGTACTCGTAAGGCGCGAGCATGGTTTCGTCGAGCCAGACTGCGCCTGCGGCGGTCTTTCCCATTTTCGCGCCAGACGCCATGGTGATGAGCGGCGAGGTCAAAGCGTAGAAAGGCTCGAGTCCCATCCGCCGGCCGAGATCGATGCCGGTGACGATGTTGCCCCACTGGTCGGACCCGCCCATCTGCAGCGTCACCCCGTAGCGCTTGTTGAGCTCGGTGAAATCGTAAGCCTGCAGGCACATGTAGTTGAACTCGAGGAAGGAGAGCTCCTGCTCGCGCTCAAGCCTTAGCTTGACCGAATCCATGGACAGCATGCGATTGACCGAGAAATGGCGCCCGACATCGCGCAGGAACTCGATGTAGTTGAGCCTCGCGAGCCAGTCGGCGTTGTCGGGCATGATCGCGTCGGTCGTGCCGTCGCCGAAGCGGATGAAATGCGCGAACGCCTTGCGGATGCCCGCCTTGTTGGCCTCGATCTCAGCGACCGTCATGAGCTTGCGGCTTTCGTCCTTGCCCGACGGGTCGCCGACCATGGTCGTGCCGCCGCCCATCAGCGCCACCGGCTTGCCGGCCGTCTCCTGCAGCCAGTGCAGCATCATGATGCCGACCAGGTTGCCGACGTGCAGCGACGGGGCGGTGCAATCGAAACCGATATAGGCGACGAGCGATCCCGAGCGGGCCTTTTCGTCGAGGCCGGCGAAATCGGAGCATTGATGGACGAACCCCCGCTCCTGCATCACGCGCAGGAAGTCGGATCGCGGTTGGAACTGGTCGGTCAAGCTTGGTCCTTCAGGCGCTTTTTTGCGGCGAGGTTTACGAGGGCTAGGCAGCCAGCGCAACTCTGAGCGTCGCCACGCGCGGGCTCAGGCGACACTGCCCGTCGAATGCGCTAACAGAGCTGCGTCCGCCGCCCAATCATTTGCCGCGCCCCTCAGGATTCGCGCCTTCCATGTCCCCCCGCCTTGGCGAAGCCGATCTGATCGCCCGCTATTTCAGCCCGCTGGCGGGACCGGCGGGACTCGAGCTCCGCGACGACGCGGCGCTGATGCGGCCGCCGCCCGGCGAGGACCTTGTGCTGACGACCGACGCGCTGGTCGCGGGCGTCCATTTCTTCGCCGACGATCCGCCGGGGGCAATCGGGGGTAAAGCGTTGCGGGTCAATCTGTCCGATCTCGCGGCCAAGGCGGCTCGCCCGCTCGGATTTCTGCTCACGCTCGCGCTGCCCTCCGACTGGCGCGACGAATGGCTGGCGGCCTTCGCCGAGGGTCTGGGCGCCGACGCCCTGGCCTTCAAATGCCCTCTCCTTGGCGGCGACACGGTCAAGACGCCGGGGCCGTTGACGCTGAGCGTGACCGCGATCGGCTCGGTCGCGCAAGGGCGGATGCCCAGGCGCACGGGCGTCAGGCCCGGCGACCGCCTCTATGTCACCGGCACGATTGGCGACGCCGCGATTGGCCTCAAGGTCCGGCTGGGGCGAGGGCCCGACATTCCGAAGGCCGAGAAGGCGTTCCTGCTCAAGCGGTATCTGACCCCCGAGCCGCGCCTGGAGCTGGTCGCCGCGATGGCCGCCTACGCGAATGGGGGCATGGACGTCTCGGACGGCTTTGTCGGCGACCTCGCCAAGATGCTTGACGTCTCCGGAGTCACGGCTCGCGTGCCGATCTACCGCCTGCCGCTGTCGCCGGCTGCGCGGATGGCGATCGCCGCCGATCCGGGCCTGTTCGAAGTTGCGGCGACCGGCGGCGACGACTATGAACTCCTCGCCTCGGCGCCGCGGGAATCCGCGCCCGCCTTCGAGGCGGCCGCTGCGGCTGCCCGGGCGCCGCTGACGTTCATCTGTGAAGCGGTCGAAGGTCGGAGGCCGCCGAGCTTCATCGGCCCCGACGGCAATCCGGTTGTCTTTGCGCACGGCTCCTACAGCCACTTTTAACGGAGATACGATGACCGAAGCCGGTCAGACCCTCATGGACATGCGGTTGCTCGCGGCCCAGGCGGTCGCGCGCGAGGCTGGCGCGATGGCGCGGCGGCGCTTTCTCGACCGGTCGTTCACGGTCGGCTTCAAGGGCCGGCAGGACTATCTGACCGAGGTCGACGGCGAGACGGAGGCGTTCATCGCTGAGCGCCTGCTTCAGGTTTTTCCAAGCGACGGCTTCATCGGCGAAGAGAGCAAGGCCCGCCCTGCGGGAGAGGGCGGCGCGGCGTGGGTCGTCGATCCGATCGACGGCACGGCCAACTTCGCTAACGCCGTGCCGCATTTCTGCGTCTCGATCGCCTGTGTCGCCGCCGGCAAGGTCGAGGTCGGCGTCATTTACGATCCGATGCGCGACGAACTGTTCGCGGCTAAGCGCGGCGGCGGCGCAGAGCTCAACGGCGCGGTGATCCGCGCGTCGAGCGCGAGCTCGCTTGCGAGTTCCGCGATCGAGGTCGGCTGGAACCTGCGCGCGAGCGCCGACCAGTACGTCGACCTCCTGCGGCGGGTCGTCGTGACGGGCGCCGCGCCGTTTCGCACCGGCTCTGGCGCGCTCGCCATCGCCTATGTCGCCGCGGGACGGCTCGACGGCTATGTCGAGCGTCACATCCATGCGTGGGACTGTCTCGCCGGGATCCTGCTGGCGAGCGAGGCGGGCGGGTATGTGAACGATTATTTGGGCGCCGGCGGACTCGACAAGGGCGCTCCGCTCATCGCCTGCGCGCCCGGGATCAAGGACGCGCTGATCGCCGCCGCGGCTTTCGAGGGCGTCGCGCCATGACCGGGATCACGCTGACCCATGGAGACGCGCGCGCGACGATCGCGCTTCTCGGCGCCGAGGCGAGCAGCTGGCGGATCGCCGGGCGCGACCTCTTGTGGCCCGGCGACCCGGCGATCTGGAGCGACATCAGTCCGATCCTCTATCCGGTTGTCGGCTGGACGCGCGACGGCGAGGAGCGGGTCGACGGCATTCGCTACAAGCTCGGCCTGCACGGCTTCGCCAGGTTTGAGACCTTCGCCGTCGAAGCTTCAGAGCCCGACTTCGCGCGGCTTACGCTTAAAGACAATGCGCGCACCCGCGCAGTCTATCCGTTCGCCTTCGCGCTTGCGATCGAGTACCGGCTGACCGCCGACGCGCTCGCAATGGCGATCGAAGTCGCCAATCCTGGCTCAAGGCCCGCGCCTTACGCCTGCGGGCTGCACCCCGGTTTCCGCTGGCCGCTCGGCGCGGCGGGCCGCGCCGGCGCGCTGGTTCAGTTCGAAAGGAACGAGCGCCCCGAGGTTCCCGAACTCGCGCCGGGCGGGCTTGTCCGCGCGACCACGCGTCCGATCCCCCTTTGCGGCCGCAATCTGCCGCTGTCGGACGCCCTGTTCGCCCACGACGCGCTTTGCTTCCTCGACTGCAAGAGCCGGTCGCTGGCCTTCATCGACGCCTCGGGGGCGTCGATCACGATGGAATATGAGAGCTTTCAGCACGCGGCGCTGTGGACGCGGCCTCACGCGCCGTTCCTCTGCCTCGAGGCCTGGACCGGCTATAGCGATCCGGACGGATTTACGGGCGATCTGTTCGACAAGCCCGGCATGCGCGTGCTGGAGCCCGGAGGACGCGCGCGCCATGAAGCGCGCTTCGTCTTCCGGCCCGAGCAAGGTTGAGGGACATGGCTGCGCACGGACGATCCACGAATGACGCGTCAGCCTTCGTGCTCGACGGCGCGGCGATCGCCGACGAAGTGCTCGCTCGCGTCGCCGAGGAGACGCGCGCGCTCGTCTCGCATGGGCTGACGCCGGGTCTCGCGGTTGTCCTGGTCGGCGACAATCCGGCAAGCCGAACTTACGTCGCCGGCAAGGGGAGGGCGGCGAAAGCCTGTGGCTTCCATTCGATCCAGCACAATCTGTCGGCCGAGACCAGCGAAGGGGAGTTGCTGGCGGTGGTCGACTCGCTCAACGCCGATCCGGCTGTGCACGGAATCCTTGTGCAATTGCCGCTGCCCGAGCACATCGATTCGGCGCGGGTGCTGGAGGCGATCGCGCCCGCCAAGGACGTCGACGGCTTTCACCCCATCAATGTCGGCCTCTTGTCGATCGGCAACACGCGCCGCGCGCTCATTCCCTGCACCCCGGCCGGGGCGATGATCCTCATCGACCGGGCATGCGAACGGCTCGGCTCATCTCTTCCGGGCATGGAGGCGGTGATCATCGGCCGCTCGAACATCGTCGGAAAGCCGATGGCGCAGCTCTTGCTCGCGCGCCACTGCACGGTGACCATCGCTCATTCGCGCACCCTCGACCTGCCTTCGGTCGCGCGCCGCGCCGACATCCTGGTCGCCGCCGTCGGCCGGCCGGAGATGGTGCGGGAGAATTGGATCAAGCCAGGCGCGATCGTGATCGACGTCGGCATCAACCGCGCGCCTGCGGACGGGCGTGAGACGTCCGGCAGGGCCAAGACGCGCCTCGTCGGCGACGTCGCCTACGCGGAGGCCGCCGCGGTCGCCGGCGCGATCACCCCAGTGCCCGGCGGCGTCGGCCGCATGACCATCGCCATGCTGATGGCCAACACGGCTCTGGCGGCGAAAAGGTCGGCGGGACTGTAGGATCGCCTTGACCTCTCCTATTTTTTGCTGTAGCTAAAAATTGAATGCGGATCACGTTCGATCCAGCCAAGAACGCCCGCAATATCGTTGAGCGCTCGCTGCCGTTTGAACGCGTTGCGGACCTCGACTGGGAAACCGCCGTGGCGGTCGAGGACGATCGCAGAGACTACGGCGAACGACGACTTCGCGTGATGGCGCTATTGGGTCAACGGCTTCATGTGACGGTCATCACTTTTCGCGGCGACGCGATGCACGTCATCAGCTTTCGCAAGGCCAATTCGAGAGAGATCAAGCGCTATGGCGACGAAAAAGGACGACGCGGCCTCGCGGCCCGATGACGAAAGTCCCGAATGGACGCGCAAGGACTTCGAGCGGGCGCGACCTGCGCTGCCTCTCATTGGCGAGCTGTTTGGCGCTGAGGCCGCTCAGGCCGTCGCGCGGCGACGCGGCCGTCCGCGAAAGGCCAGTCCGAAGGTCAATCAGACGCTGCGTCTCGATGCGGACGTGGTCGAGGCCTATCGGCGGCAAGGCCGCGGCTGGCAAACGCAAATCAACGCGGTGCTGCGCGCGCATATGGACGATTCGCGCAAATAGCTTCTACGTCGGCACCTTGATGACATGATATTCGATGCGGCGGTTCTTCAGCCGCCCCTCGGCGGTGTCGTTGCTGGCGATCGGGTCCGCCTCGCCGTAGCCCTTGGCGACTAGCATGTCCGGGTCCGCGCCGTACTTGATGAGCGCCGCGCGCACCGCCTCGGCGCGCTTCTGCGACAGCGCGAGGTTCAGCGCCGCATCGCCGGTGTTGTCGGTGTAGCCCGCGATCTCAAGCACGTGGCCGGCCTTGAGCTGTTTCAACTCCGCGGCTGCGGTCTTCAGGAACGGCGCCATCGACGCCGGCACTTCCGCGCTATCCGAAGCGAAGTTGACCACGGAGTCGTTGAGCGCGAAAAGCAGGTCCTTGACGCCGAAGCCGGACCCAAGCGACGCGAGTTCGGTCGTCGCTCTGTCGTTGGCGACGGCGATTGCCGCCGCCGTCTTGTCCGTTAGCGCGCCGACCGTGACGCCCGCGCCAAGCGCGTTTCTCAACGCCGCGATGATCTTGTCGCGCGCGGGGTCGGCCATGGCGCCGCCGCCGACACTGACCTTATCACCCTCGAAGATTGCGGCGACATCGGCGCCTTTGAGCGCTTCGAGCGCGGCGCGAAAGTTGCCGAGCCACGACGCCGCGGCGGCGCTCTGGTCGACGCTGATAGCGCTTTTCACTTTGTCCGCGCCGAAGACCGCGTTGAGGGCGTTGACGATCGAGGCCTTTGCGTCCTCGTCATGCACGGAGCCTGACGCGCGCACGACCCCATTGTCGTTGCTGAGCGCGAGTTGGGTCGGCGTGGCGGCGGTGGCGGGCGCGGTTGGTTCAGCCGTTGCGACCGCCGCAGGCGCTGGGGTTGCAGGCGCCTGTCCGGCCGTTGGAGGCGAAGTCGCGGCGGGGGCTTGCGCCGCCGGTTGAGGCGAAGCCTGCGGAGCGGTCGCCTGCGTGTCCGCTGAAGGAGCAGGGGCAGGGGCAGGGGCTGGCGCTTGCGCCGCCGGCTGAGGCGCCGACGCGGGGGTCTGCGCCGCCGGCTGAGGCGCCGGCGCAGGTGCTTGCGCGGCCGTCGCCGCCGGCGGCGGGGATGGCGCCTGCGCGACGGTGGTGGGCGCGGGCGGCGGGGGCGGCGCCTGGGCGACGGTCGAGGGCGCGGGCGTCGCAGGCTCCGGCGCCTTCGCGACGGGAGGAGCGGACGGCATCCGATTGAGCGTCGCCCCGAAATACGAAAGAAGGCCAACGACGACCAGCGCGGCGAGCGCCGGCCATAGCCAGCGCGCGACGCCGGACTGGTTCTGCGAGCTCATGCTCGCGAGAGGGACGTCGACCCGCCGCGGCGCGGCCTGTTCCGTCGCCGGTTGAGACAGAAAAACTGTGACCTCCGGAGGCGCCCCGGCGGGAACGACGCCGCCCGGCGTCAGAAGCCCGACGATCTTCGGCAAGGCGTATCCGAGCGCGGTCGACACGACGCCCTGCGCCAGGCCGAAGCGGCCTGCAATCCCGCTGAGGGCAGTCGCGCCGAGCGCGCGTTCGACTTGCCCGGCGGCCATCGGACCCGCGTCCGGATGGCCGAGCCAAGATGCGACCTCAGAGCTCAGGCCGGCCGATTTCAACTTATCAAGGAACCCGCTCAAGCCCCCCGGCGAGGTCGAGATCATCGTCAGGGCTTCTCTGATGACCGCCCGAGCATTGGCGCCAAGCCCAAATCGGCTGGCCAAGTCGTCGATCAGTGCGTCGAACGTAGCCATGTCTGCCTCCCCGAAGGTTTTCAGTCCACAAATCAAGCTTTGCAGAAGACAATGACCGCTCGATGGCGCCTGAAAGCGCGATCGGGAAGCGCCTGAGGTTCGCGCGCTCCTAGTCCATGAGGCCTTTCGACCACGCGTAGTACAGAAGCGCGATCGTCTTGGCGTCGGCGATCGCGCCGCGCTCGATCATCGTGAGCGCCTCGCCGAACGGAATCTCGAGGACCTCGATATGTTCGTCCTCGTCGACGCCGCCCCCGTGTCCGACGCGGTCCGCTTCGCCATAAGGCGCGACGAAACAGGCGATCTTTTCGCTCATGCCGCCGGGGCTCATATAGGCGTCGAAGGCGCGGACAGGCTCGCGGATGGCGACGCCCGTCTCCTCGAGCGCCTCGCGGATGGCGCAGACCTCGGGCTCGTCTCCGTCCAGCATGCCGGCGCAAACCTCGATCGTCGCCAGCGCTCCGTCGCCGAGATACGCGCCGGCGCGAAACTGCTTGACCAGCATGACGACCCGGCGCTTGGCGTCGTAGAGCAGCACCGCCGCGGCTTTGCCGTGGCGATAGACCTCGTGCGTGAGCGTGCGCGTCGAGCCGTCGTCCTCCGTGACCTCGATCTCGGTGCGGGTGAGATCGAACCGGCCCGTGGCTAGGACCGTGTCGCGGACTATTCGTGCAGCCTTGGCCATCGGGCGAGCCTAGTAGCGGAATTGTTCGCGCAGGATCCGCTCGTCGAGCGAATGGCCCGGATCATGCAAAAGGACCAGGGACGTCGCCTTGTCCATCGCCACGTCGACCTCAACGACGCGACGGATTTCGAAATGGTCGGCGGCGGCGGCGACTGGGCGCTTGTCGGCTTCCATCACCTCGATCGTCACCCGCTGGGAATCCCGAAGGAGCGCGCCGCGCCAGCGACGGGGGCGGAACGGCGACAGCGGCGTCAGCGCCATCAGCGGCACGCCGAGCGGCAGGATCGGCCCGTTGGCGGAAAGGTTATAGGCAGTCGAGCCGGCCGGAGTCGAAACCAGGATGCCGTCGGCGATCAGTTCCTCGAGCTGCGTCTGGCCGTCAATCTCGATGCGCATCTTGGCCGCCTGATAGGTCTGGCGCAACAGCGACACCTCGTTGATCGCTCGCGCCGTCGTCTCGGCCCCGTTGACGTCCCGCGCGCGCATGATGAGCGGATGAATAATAGACGGCTGCGCGGCCTTGAGGCGCTCGAGGAGACCGTGTTCGGAATAATCGTTCATGAGAAAGCCAACCGACCCGCGGTTCATGCCATAGATCGGTTTCGGCGCCTTCATGGTCATGTGCAGGGTCTGCAGCATCAGGCCGTCGCCGCCGAGGGCCACGATCACGTCAGCCTTGTCGAGCGGGCTATTGCCATAGAGAGCCGTGAGCTTCTCCAAGGCCTCGTTGGCTTCGTTCGCGCCGGAAGACAGAAAGGCGATCGTCTGCGTTCGCGCCACTGGCGTCACGACCGTCATGTGCACTTCCCCCATGCGCGAGCGCTGACGAACGGGCGCGCCACTCTTCGCGGCCGTCTCCCGCGGGGCGCAGTCTTAGCTGAGCGCTGCGCCGCTTAAAAGGCGGCGCGCGCGCAAGCGTCCGCGGCCGCTGATCCATCGGCGCGATGCGCCCCTTATGGGAACCGGATTATGAGAGCAGCTCTCGGGCGTCAGGCAGAACCCGAGCAGTCTTGCGCGCCGCGCCCTCTGCGGTCGGCAGTTTGATGAGGAACCGGGCGCCGCAATAGAAGTCGTCGGCCTTGGCCGGCGCCAATGTGATCGTGCCGCCGTTACGCGTCACCAGATCGGCCGCAATCGCGAGGCCGAGGCCCGCGCCGGCCTCGCTCGTCGATTTGTGGAACGGCTCGAATATCCGTTCGCTTTGATCAGCCGGGAATCCGGGACCGGTGTCGCTGACCTCGATCAGCGCCAGCCCATCGGTGCGAATGGCCGCAAAGCGGATGGCTTTCGGCCGTCCGTCCGTAGCGCCCTTCGTCATCAGCGCCTGGGCGGCGTTGCGGCTCAGATTCTCGAGCACCCGCAGCGTATGGTCCGGGTCGGCATAGACGCAGAACCGCGGCGGCATGTCGATGTTGTAGTCGATCGCGGCGTCGTTTTCGGCTTTCGCCAACTCGACGACCTGCCACACCAGCTCGCTCAGGTCGAAGCGCCGGCGCGACGGGGGAAGCTCGCGGCTCGCGCCATAGGTCAACGTCGACTGACAGAACTGGATCGCGCGATCGAGGGTCGCGACCAGACGCGGCGCGAGCCGCTGGGCGAGCGGATCGGGGATCGTCGCCAAGCGATCCGAAATGAGCTGGGCCGCGGACAGCATATTGCGCAGGTCATGATTGATGCGGGCCACCGCCATGCCGAGCTCGGCCAGACGCTTGCCTTGCGCCAGTTCATGCGCGAGCGACCGTTGCATGACGGCGAGCGCCGCCTCGGCGCGGCCGATCTCGTTGCCCCGCCCGCTCGGCGCGATCACCCGCGAAGCGTCCTGCGGACTCTCGCCGAAGGCGATGATGTTGGATGTGAGGCCGCGCACTGGCCGCAACACCATGCGCCACAGCGCCGCCCACAGCACGCAGGTGACGACGGCCGCGATGGTCAGCGAAATCGCGAGAAAATTGGCTGACACGCGCCGCAAGGACTGAAATCAGGGGCGCCTCGTCGAAGGCGAACTCGATCGCAGGTTCGTTCGCCTGGGCTGGGGCGCTCAGCTTTGCGACCGTGTGGGGCGTAGTGAACAGGGTGCGAAAGGTGGCCGCCAGGCTCTCGAAATAGGAACTGTCGTCGGCGGTGATCGACTCAGCGCCGGCCGGCGGGCCACCCGCGAGGACGAACTCGCGCCGTCCCGAAGGGGTTTCGATCGCAAGCCATTTCACGTCGACGCTGTGAAGGATCTTCTGCGACAGGTCCTGGGCCGGCGGCGTTGGACCGGCGAGCCCGAAAGCCTCGACAGTCGTCCGCGCGGCGCTGATCTTGCCGTGCAGCCACATCTCACGATGGGCGGTGAGGCGGGTCACATAGAAGACGCCCATCGCCAGGAAGACGAACCCGATTGTAACCGCAAGGACGCGCGCCGCGAGGCCGAAGCCGTGCAACGGCAGCGCAAGTCCCGGCGCGCTTGCGTGCTTTGCGAGCGCTGCGGATAAGGCAGGCGCTTCGGCGCCGGTTTGGCTTCGAGCCGGAAGGTCGAGCATAATTTCCTCAGAGCTTACTCAGGTCTTCAGTTCGTCGTCTATATAGGCGTTGATTATAGCCGAAAAATTGGCGTCGGCGCGAAATCCTAGGCTCTTCGCGCGCGCCGGATCGAAATCTCGCGGCCAGCCGGCGACCATGCGGGCGATCGTCTCGTCGGGCTGGCGGCGGATGAGGGCGACCGTCTTGTCGCCGGCGATGGCGCGCAAAGCCTCGATCTGCTCGCCGACGGTGACGCTGACGCCAGGCAGATTGAGCGAACGGCGCGAGCCGAGCACGGCGAGATCGAGTTCCGCCGCGCGCAACAGGAACTCGACCGCCGCTCGGGGCGAAGCGTGCCAATGGCGGACCGAATCGTCCACCGGCAGGATCGCCTCCTTGCCCGCAAGCGGCTCGCGGATAATGCCGGAGAAGAACCCGGAAGCCGCCTTGTTGGGCGCGCCGGGTCGGACGGAGATCGTCGGCAGGCGCAAGGCGATGCCATCGAAGAAGCCCCGCCTGGAATAGTCGGCGAGCAGGAGCTCGCAGATCGCCTTCTGGGTTCCATAGCTGGTCAATGGAGCGGCGATGAATTCGTCGCCGATCTTGTCCGGAAACGGCGCGCCGTAGACGGCGATCGAGGAGGTGAAGACGAGGCGCGGCTTATAGCCGCCGCCAGCGAGCGCCTGCTCGCGCCGGATCGCCTCGAACAGCGCATGGGTTCCGCCGACATTGATGGCGTAGCCCTTGTCGAAATCCGCCTCCGCTTCGCCCGAGACCACGGAGGCGAGCAGGAAAATAATGTCGGGGCGCGGCGCGACGAGTTTTGGCGCGACATAGGGGGCGGCGATGTCGAAAGCGTCGACCGCGACCGAGAAGGGCGCGTTCGCCGGCGGCTCAGGCGCGACGATGTCGACGAAATGCGCATGCGTGATGGCGCGGCCTGCCAGTTTTCCGTCGCCGACGAGGCGCGCGGTCAATTTGCGCCCGATCATGCCTGCCGCGCCGATGATGAGCGCCTTCATCCGAACTTTCTCCCTTCGCCGCCCCTCGCCATTTCCTGGCTCGCCGACCGCGGCAATCTAGAGCGGTTTTGCCGCTGTGCATATTCCCATCATGTTGTCAAGTTGTTCTGAACATTGGCTGAGTGGAAGATAAGCTAGCCTTGTTTTCGCCTCATACTCCATCCAGACAAATCGGGTAACGTTGAGAACAAAGAGGTGTAGTGAATGCGGAAAGTCATTCTTGCGTTGGTGATAATCGCTGGATTTACGAACGAAGTGACCGCAACTCAACTGGGTATAGCTTCATATTATCAAAATCAACATTACAGCGGCTTGATTGCAGCCCACAAAACTCTCCCGCTTGGAGCGCGGGTGAAGGTGGTCAATCTCGACAACGGCCGCAGCGCCATTCTGAAGATCGTCGACCGGGGGCCCTTCATCCGTGGGCGCGTCATCGACGTCTCGCCAGCCGCCGCCAGCGTGCTCGGGTTCCGGCAAGCCGGCCTCGCCCATGTGCGGATCGAGCGGCTCTGACTCCTCGATGGCCGATCGGCTGCCAAGCGCCGCCCCAGCGTCTCGGCGCGAATCGCGTTCGGACGCGGGGCGGCCAGCGCCGATGACCTCAAAGGGGGGTGAAGCGCCAGGATGTCGCCTGATCTTCCCCCTTGAGCTCAAGGCGCTCACGTTTCGGCGCAAATCGGGCCGCCTGTCAAACCGGCCGGCCCGATGCTATATGTCAAGCACGCGCCGGGCCTTGAACCCGGTCGACGGAGAAGAGGAAATGGCGTCTCGATTGTTACGGCGGCAGGTGATGTCGCTAACCGATGCGGCGGCGGCGCGGCTGCGCGAACTGACCGAAGCCGCCGGCAAGCCGATCGCGGGTCTGCGCGTCGGGGTCAGAAACGGCGGTTGCGCCGGCATGTCCTATACGATGGAGCTCGCCGAGACCGCTTCTCCGCTCGACGAGGTCGTCGAGGACAAGGGCGTGCGCCTTCTCATCGACCCAAAGGCGGTGCTGTTCCTGCTTGGCGCTCAGATGGATTTCAAGGTCGACCGCCTTTCCGCGAGCTTCACCTTCTCCAATCCCAACGAGACCTCGGCCTGCGGCTGCGGCGAAAGCGTCGCGATCACGCCCGCAAGTCCCGAGGCGCTCAACGCGCCCGCCTGAGCCGGGGCGCATGGACGCTGACGGCCTGAAGGCGCTGTTCGAGCCGTTCGGGTCCGTTACGGTCAAGCGCATGTTCGGCGGCCACGGCGTCTACGCCGACGGGTTGTGCTTCGCTATCGAGCACGGCGGCGATGTTTTTCTGAAAGTCGACGCCGAATCGCAAGCCGCGTTCGCTGCGGCCGGATCTTCGCCGTTCATCTACAACGCCCGCGGCAAGGCCATGCCGACGTCGTTTTGGCGCCTGCCGCCAGCCGCCCACGACGAGGCGGCGGAGCTCAGTCGTTGGGCCGCGCTCGGACTTGAGGCGGCGCGACGCGCCGCCAAGGCGAAGCCGAGGAAGGCCAAGCCGGCGAAGGGCCAACGGGCAGGCGGCGCTTAGCCCGAGCGCCGTGATTCGAGAGCGTCTGGTCGTCGCCATAAGCTATCGGGCCAATCATGGAGCCGGTACGGATTCTGCGCTGCGCGGACAGACACTGGGCGGAGCCGGCGCAAGGCTTCGGCAGATCCGGTTGCCGTTGCAGTCGCCGCCTTGGCGGACTTGTCGCGACCGCAGCTGTGCAGGCGCCCCTCAGACCTGCTCCACCGCCACCACCCCAGGCGCGGCCTTGAGCGCGCCTGCGATCGCGGCGCTAACCGCATAGCGGCCGGGCAAGCGGATTTCGACCTCGCCGTCCTGCGGCCCCAAGATCAAGACCAGCGACACCTCGCCCTCGCCGGGCGAAGTCAGGCGCCGCTCGATCGATTCGAGCGGCGCCTCGTCGCGCACGAACACGCGCAGTCCCTTTTGGACCTTGGCGGCGGCCTCGGTCAGCCGCTCGACGTTGACGATGCGCGCGCGCACATCCTCGCCTTCGACCGCCGCCTGCAGCGTCACCAGGACGTCCGCGCCCTTCTCCAAAAGGTCGCGGAACTGGCTCAAGCCTTCCTGAAACAGGATCGCCTCATAGCTTCCGGAAGGGTCGGAGAGCTGGACGACGCCGATCTTGCCGCCGTTCCTCGTTCGCCTTTCATAGCGGTCGAGCACGCTCGCCCCGAGCCGCGCGGTGGAAGCGCCGTTGCGCACCACTCGCGCGAACTCCGCCCAACGCGTGGCCCTCAAGCGCTTGAGCGCCGCGTCATAGACTTCGAGCGGATGGCCGGAGAGGAAGAAGCCGACGGCGTCGAACTCGCGCCTCAGCCGTTCCGATTCGGGCCACGGCGCGGCGCGCGCCCTGACTGGCGCTGGCTCCGCTTCGCCGAACAGCGCGTTCTGGCCGGCGGCTCTCTCCATCGCATCGCGGTTGGCGATCGCCAGCATCGGCTCGATCGCCGCAAAGGCCGCCGCCCGGTTGGGCTCCAGACAATCGAAGGCGCCGGCCGCCGCCAGGCTCTCCAGCGCCTTCTTGTTGACGGCGCGAGGATCGAGCCGCGCGGCCATCTCGCCGAGCGAAACGAACTTGCGGCTCGCGCGGGCCCGCACCAGCGCCTCGGCCTGCGCTTCGCCCACCCCCTTGATGGCGCTCAGCGCATAATGGATCGTCGGCGCTTGGGCCTCCGCCCGCACGTCGAAATCGACCAGGGATTCGTTGACCGACGGCGCCACGACCTTGATGCCGAGCCGCTGCGCCTCAGTGCGGAACTCGGCGAGCTTGTCGGTCACTCCCTTGTCGAGGGTCATCGAGGCGGCGAGGAATTCAGCCGGATGGTTGGCCTTGAACCAGGCGGTCTGGTAGGTGATGAGGGCGTAGGGCGCCGAATGCGACTTGTTGAAGCCGTATTCGGCGAATTTGGCGCAGGCGTCGAAAATGGCGTCGGCGGTCGCCTTGGCGATGCCGCGCTCGACCGCGCCGGTGACGAAACGCTCGCGTTGCGCATCCATCTCCTTCTTGATCTTCTTGCCCATCGCCCGGCGCAGGATGTCGGCCTGCGCAAGGGAATAGCCAGCCAGATCCTTGGCGATCTGCTGCACCTGCTCCTGATAGGTGATGACGCCGAAGGTCTCCTTGAGGATCGGCTCGAGGAGCGGATGGGCGTATTCGACCTTTTCCTCGCCGAGCTTGCGCGCGCAATAGGCGGGAATGTTCGCCATCGGCCCGGGGCGGTAGAGCGCGACCAGCGCGATGAGGTCCTCGAACCGGTCGGCGCGCATGTCGACCAGCGCCTTGCGCATGCCGCCGCTCTCCACCTGGAACACGCCGACGGTCTCGCCACGGCCGAGCATCTTGTAGGTTTTCTCGTCGTCAAGCGGGATCTTGCTGAGATCGATCGCGATCCCGCGCCGCGCCACGAGATCGACCGCCCGCTGGAGGGTCGTCAGCGTCTTG
Source organism: uncultured Alphaproteobacteria bacterium (assembly GCA_963824475.1). Classification (GTDB taxonomy): domain Bacteria; phylum Pseudomonadota; class Alphaproteobacteria; order Rhizobiales; family Beijerinckiaceae; genus Roseiarcus. Next base: position 1,316,419 of record CAWGPR010000012.1, on the reverse strand, counting down.
AGGCCGAGGAAGTCGAATTTGACCAGCCCCGCAGGCTCGACCCATTTCATGTTGAACTGGGTCGCGGGCATCGCCGCCTTTTGGTCGCGGTAAAGCGGCACAAGTTCAATGAGAGGCCGATCGCCAATGACGACGCCGGCGGCATGGGTCGAAGCGTTGGAATAGAGCCCCTCCAGCCGCTCGGCGATCGCCAGCATCCGGGCGACCTTCTCGTCGCCCTTCGCGGCCTCCTGCAGCCGCGCCTCGTCCGCCACCGCCTGCTTGAGGGTGACCGGATGGGCCGGGTTCTGCGGCACCAGCTTGGCGAGCTTGTCGACCTGGCCGAGCGGCATTTCGAGCACGCGACCGACGTTGCGCAGGACGCCGCGCGCCAGGAACGAGCCGAACGTGATGATCTGCGCGACGCGGTCGGCGCCGTAGCGCTCGCGCACGTAAGTGATCACTTCGTCTCGTCGCTCCTGGCAGAAATCGATGTCGAAATCGGGCATCGAGATCCGTTCGGGGTTGAGGAACCGCTCGAACAAGAGGCCAAACCGCAGCGGGTCGAGATCCGTGATGGTGAGCGCCCAGGCGACGAGCGAGCCCGCGCCCGAACCGCGTCCCGGCCCGACCGGGATGGCTTGCGCCTTCGCCCATTGGATGAAGTCGGCGACGATGAGGAAATAGCCGGCGAACTTCATGTTGACGATGACGTCGAGCTCGAAAGCGAGGCGCTGGGCGTAGTCCTCCTCGGCGCGTCCGGGCGCGAGGCCGTGCGCGGCGAGGCGCGCGCTCAGGCCCTCGCTCGCCTGGCGCCTGAGCTCCTCCTCCTCGTCGACCGCGGCGCCGCCGGCGACCGAAAAGCGCGGCAGGATCGGCTTTCGCGTGAGCGGCCGATAGGCGCAGCGCACCGCGATCTCGACGCTGGCCTCGGTCGCCTCGGGGAGATCGGCGAACAGTTCGGTCATTTCCGCGCGCGTCTTGAACCGATGCTCGGGCGACAGGCGCCGGCGCTGGTGGGCCGAGACCACCGCGCCTTCGGCGACGCAGAGCAGCGCGTCATGCGCTTCGTAGTCCGAAGACTTAGCGAAATAGGGCTCATTGGTCGCAACCAGCGGCAAGCCGAGACGGTCGGCGAGACCGACAAGCTCAGGCTCGATCACGCGCTCATTGTCGAGCCCGTGGCGTTGGATCTCGACATAGAGCCGCGAGCCGAAGACCTCGGCGAGGCGCTTGAGCCGGCTCTCGGCCGTCTCGCCAAGCCCCGCTTTCAACGCCCGGTCAACGGGCCCTGCGGGGCCGCCGGTCAGCGCGATGAGCCCGTGGCTTTCATTGAGCGCGGCGAACGGAATATGCGCCTCGTCGCCGTCCGTGGGATCGAGCCACAGAGCGGAGACAAGACGCATCAGATTGCGGTAGCCGGTCTCGTTCTGCGCGAGGAGCACGATCGGCGCCCGCGCGTTATCCCGCTCGACGCCGCGCAAGAAGGAGGGAGCGGCGTCGCCGAAATCGACCATCGTCTGCGCGCCGATGATCGGCTGCACGCCGCTCTTGGCGAGCTTCTCGGAGAATTCGAGCGCGCCGAAGAGGTTGTTGGTGTCGGTGATCGCGAGCGCCGGCATGGCGTCGGCTTGGGCGAGCTTGGCCAACGTCTCGATCGTAAGCGCGCCCTCGCGCAGCGAATAGGCGCTGTGCACGTGCAGATGCACGAAACCGACGGCTTTGATCACAGACGAGTCCATGCGTTGGTTGTCGCAAGAGCCGGCGCGCGGGTCGAGAGCGGGCAGGGCAGGGGCTGTGGATAGACTCCCCTCTCCCACGTGGGAGCGGGGGTGGGGGGTGAGGGCAGGGGATGAGGGCGCCGGTGGGATAAGCCGCCGTCAGCAGACGTCGCCTTACAGGCCAACGTTTATCGAATTATGGGGAACGCTGACGCTGCTCGCGCCATTCAAGCGTTGCGATCGTTGCCTGAGGGCGGCGCCGTCACGAGCCGACGGCGCGGGCGATGAGCGCGATCATGATCAAAAACGCGCCAAGGGCGGCAATCTCGGCGATGTCGCGCAGGGCGTGAACGGCGATGGGATGCATTTTGGCCTCCTTGATCAGGCTAAGTTCACTATATGTTCTTTATCTGTTCGCGTCAAGGCCAGCGACGGGGCGGGGCTGTCCGAACTCCGATGTTTGGTTAACGGGACCGTCTCCCGGCCAAGGCGACGGTTCCTGTTAGCATACCGATAGTTTGTACGCGCTTTGCGCCGGAGGTTACGAAGCGGAGGAGAGGCTCAGCAAGGATCGAAGAGGCCGTTTCGCCGTTCCGATAAGGATGCAAGGGTTGCAAATGCGCTCCGAATTTGCGACCGTAAAAACTTCTCCGAGATGTCCATCCGGAGAGTCCAAATTTGAGAAGAACGTAAATTTGTTGCGCTTTCGAGACAGGTGCGGCAATGATGGATTCCGCAACGCGTTTCGCCATCGCTCTCGCTGAGCGGATTTCTCCCGATGAGGTCGACATTGCGCCGGCGCTTCTGGCAAGCGCGCGGGAAGGAAGCCCTGGTGGGCGCGGCACTGCCGGCCGCGATCCTGCTGTCGTAGGAGGCGTAGGGGGGCTGATCGAATTCGCGCACGGAGCGATGACGATCAATGCAACAATATCACTCCATTCGATGCTCCATGCCCTTGAGATTTCCGTTCAAACGGCGATCTTAGGAATTCATGTGACGGACCTGCGGGAGTGGGTCAAAGAACATCTCGTGGCAAAATCCTCCGGGGGCAAGCCGACCGAGCCCGCCCAGTCCAAGGCCGATCAGTTCTTCGAACAGGTCGCAAAGCGCCTTGAGGAGAAGGGGCTCGCCCAGTCGGACGCACGTCGCAAGGCTGATATCGTTCGCGAATTGCTTGTGGAGCAGCCTGACGCCGGCGCCGAATTTCTCGGGGCGCTGGCGCGCGCTTCATGAGCGCTCCAGCTGCGCCATCTCCGTCGCCGGCGACGGCGCCGACGGATCAGGTTGCGAGCCTCGCCCCGGTCACGCCTCCTTTGCCGCCATGGCTATGGTTCTGGCTGGTCCGGTTCGCGATTCTCGTGTTGCCGATGAACATCGCACGGATCTGGCATGACATTTCAGCGATTTGGGAAATGCAGCGTGCCTTCGCTGCGAAAATGGCGGCGCTGAGCGCCGAGTGCCGGGAAAAACTCGGGGCAGACCCCATTTGCAACCGCTCCGCTGTGAACACAGACACCCTGACCGCAGTTCAACTGCTTCCTTCGCTGATAGAATTGGCGCCATACGTCATCTTGGCCATCGGCATTATTTTCGCCTTGTTTCCATCCGTCGCGCGAGCGCAGGTCGAGCGACGGTGGCGCCCCAAGCCACTGCCGAGCGATTATCCCAGCGCTGGCATCGCCGCCATTCGGACCCAGATGTCCCGATATCCGTCGGTTGTTCTTCTGGACTGCCTGGCCAGAGAGAACCTCACCGCCTTCGTCTACCCGCTGGACTACCGTCGAATTGGGCTGGTTCTCGGGGGCCATTTGATGCGAATCTGGCGTAAGGCGCACGATGTCGCCATGGCCATCCTGGCCCACGAACTCAGCCACTGGCGTCAGGGCGAAGGCATGCTGTTGCACGTCGGTTCGCCTCTGCTGACTTCGCTTCGCTTCGCGCCATGGGTCTTTCTCGCGGTCGGTCTCGGTCCCACGCTGGTCATTCAGGGAGTGCTTACCTGGGAACACTTCTCATCAGTGCCCATGATCGGGTCGGTCCCGCTCTATGGGCCTTGGACGATCATCACGCATGAGTTCTGGATGCTCGTGAGGACGACCATCCCGTACCTGATCCTCGCCGTCGTCGCCGGCGCCTGCGTCTTCCTGATTCCGTTCATCCCTCTGATCGCCGCGGTATGGTCGGCCGAACTGTGCGCCGATCGCGTCGCCGCCCGCCTGTCGCCCGCCGGATATCCAGAATTCCTGCGCGAACTCAGGCTCAGTGGCGGGTTTTGGCGGCGCGCGCAGGACCTGCTGACCCATCCGCCGCGATCGCTCAGACTCTGGTTCGCGGTCCGAGCGCAGAGCGGCGCCGCGCTGATATTGGCGTTGTTGTTGTTTCCTGTGAGTTTCTTCATACTCAAGCTGCCAGATTTTCTCGAGTCCGCGGTGGAGATGTATGAAGGCAGCCTTATCAATCCCCTTGCTCATTCGTCGCCGCCGCCCTTCGGGGCGTGGAGCGTGGCGATGTGGCGCGGTGGGTTGCACGCCCAATGGCTCATTCTTCTGTTATGCGCTGCCTACGTGGCGGCGTGGCCGGTCACAAGCCGTGTCTTCACGCGGCTGCGCGGGCAGGGAGATGAACGTCCCGTCGCCTATGGCGCCTATGTGATCGCGGCAGCGCTGCTCCTGCTCGGGTCATTGGGTTGTTATTCGATTCCGATCATCCCGTTTGATTGACGGGCTGAAGGCTTCTGTCGGGCGCATCCAGCCGCTTCTGGAAAAAGGGCCACGCTTACCGACAGATCGTGCGCTACCTAAACCGGACATATTGTCTGCTACCGACACCGGCGCGATTTTCCTTTCTGAAAACCGAAAGCTGTGGTATGATTTTTTTGCCATGAGGAGCGCGATCTATAAGCCTATGCCCACCCCACCCGGCGAGCGCCGCCGGGCGCGCCTCCACGAATTTAACGCTTCCTTGTCGCCGATGCGGCCGGCAGGGCCGTCTAAGACCGCTTCTGTCCAGCGCTAGTCGGCGCCGGGTCGAGCTCGGGATAGCGGCGGAAAATGCCCAATTCGTTGAAGGGAATGCGCCGGTCCGAGGCGAGATAGGCGGCGACGTTCGGGAGCTCCGCGACCGACGCCGCGAGCGCCGCCAAGGCCGGATAAAGCTTGCTGGCGTCTGCGAACGCGTGCGGGAAGGCGTAAGCCAAGCCCGCCCAGACCTGGAACAGCGACAGGTCGACGGTAGTGAACTCGCCGCCGACGGCGTGCGCGGGTCCCGCGGGATTGCCGCTCAGCACGCGCTCGAAATAGCCGAGATACTTCGGGGCCCGATGCCGGAGAAACGCGTCGGTGCGAGCCTTGGCCTCCTTCTTCTGGTCCTCGTAATAGAGGTCGGTCGAGATCGGATGATGGGTGTCGTGAACCTCCGCCACCAGATCCGTGATCGTGAGCTGCAGCCCGTTGGCGAAGATGCGGCCCGCCTCGTCCTTCGGCGCAAGGCCGAGCTTGGGGCCAAGATAGTGGAGGATGTTCGCCGCGTGCGAAACGACGACGCCGCCGTCGCGCAGGAAGGGGGGCGCGAACGGCGTTTGCGGGGCGGCGGCGCCCTCGAGCATCGACATCAGCCCCTTCACGCCGCGCCCGGCCCCGCGCTCCCGTGCGACGTCGACATAAGGCGCGCCCGCCGCCTCGAGCGCGAGCCGCACGAACTCTCCGCGCCCCTGGATGCCCGGCCAATAATAGAGCTCATAAGGCATATCGGATCCTTGTCTCAGAATGGGCGGTGGCGGCCGCCGCGCTATGGCTTGCCGGCTTCGGGCGGATCGATCTGCGGCCGCATACGGTCGGCGGCCTTGGCATAGCGGCGCGCATAGTCGACGAGCTCCCCGTCGGTCGGATGGTCCGCCTTCTCCACGCCCTCGACATGCGTCCGGATCGCGGGATGCTTCTCGGCGAGGAATTTGGCGAACATGTCCTTCTCCTGCGCCGGGCCGACGATGAGAATGGCGCCGGCGTCCGCGATCGCCTTGGCGACATCCTCGAAGAAAGGCTTGTTCTCCTCGATCCTGTGGCCAGTGCGCGGCTCGCGGGGGTGAAGGTCGCGAACGATATGATCCCGGACCACCGTCCTGTCCGCCTCCTCGACATTGAAGTGGAAAATGCGCGCCCGCTTGTGATCGATCCAGACGACGGCGTGATAATGATCGGCCATTGCGCCTCCTTGCGAGGATTGGCGCTTGACCCTACCGCGCCCGGTAAGGCTGCGCTATGACGCGCTTCATGCGGAAAGATGGCAAGGCCGCGCCGATGGCCGCCGCTCCGCCCGATAAGGCGGCCTCCTACCCCATTAGCGAGGACGAAGCGGGCATGCGGCTCGATCGCTGGCTTCACCGGCGGTTTCCCGACGTCGCGAATTCGCACCTGATGCGGATCGTGCGCAAGGGCGAGGTGCGCGTCTCGGGTAAGCGGGCGGACGTCTCCACCCGGCTCGCGACCGGCGAAAACGTGCGCGTGCCGCCGCTCAGGATCGCCGCTCATGAGGCTCCGGCCGTGAAGCGCGCCGATCCCGGCGACCTCGAGGCGATCCGCGCCATGACGCTGTTCGAGGATCGCGACGTGCTCGTGCTCAATAAGCCTTACGGCCTCGCGGTCCAGGGCGGCTCGGGGACCAAGCGCCACATCGACGGCATGCTCGAGGCGCTGGCCGATAGGGAGGGCAATCGGCCCGTTCTGGTCCATCGGCTGGACCGCGACACTTCGGGCGTGCTGCTGATCGCCAAGTCGCGCAAGATCGCGGCCGAGCTCGGCGAAATCTTCCGCTCCCGCCAGGCGAAGAAGATCTATTGGGCGCTGGTCGAGGGCGTGCCCAAGCCGGCGCAGGGGCGCATCTCGATGTTTCTCGCCAAGGGCGAGGGCATGGCCGCGCGCGCCGCCAGAGGGACGGGCAGGGCGGATCTCGAGCGCATGCGTGTCGCCAAGCATGGCGATCCGGACGCGCAGCATTCGCTGACCCTCTACGCCGTCGTCGACAAGGTCACGCCGCGCCTCGCGTGGCTGTCGATGCGCCCGGTCACCGGCCGCACCCATCAGCTGCGCGCGCATTGCGAGGCGATCGGCCATCCGATCGTCGGCGATCCGAAATACAATCGGCGTCCCGCGAACGATCCGGCCCGCAGCGATCCGTTGCGCGCCGTTCCGCCCGGGCTCGAACCCAAGCTGCATCTCCTGGCGCGCCGCCTGATCCTGCCCCATCCGCGCGGCGGCGTCATCGACGTGACGGCGCCGCTTCCGGAGCACATGAAGAAAAGCTTCGCCATGTTCGGCTTCGACGAGAGCGAGCGCGATCCGATCGAGGACGCGCCCGATGAGTGAGATGCGTGACGCGCCGCGCGATCCCATGCGCGCCGCGCAGGCGAACATGCGGCCCCAGCCGGTCAGGCGCTTCTACGAGGCGGTCGAAGTGCGCGAAGCGGACGGGGGCCATGCGCTCATGCTCGACGGCCGCCGAACCCGGACGCCCGGCCGCAATCCGCTCACCGCGTCGAGCCGTGCGCTCATGCTTGAAGTGGCGGCCGAATGGGAGCGGCAGCGTGAGGCAATCGATCCGGCGGACATGCCGCTGACGCGGCTCATCAACTCGGCGATCGACGGCGTCGCGCACACGATGGCCGAAACGCGGGCCGACATTCTGCGCTACGCCGGCTCCGACCTCCTTTGCTACCGCGCCGAGGAGCCGGACACGCTGGTTGCGCGCCAGGCGCACGCCTTCGATCCCGTTTTGCGTTGGGCCGCGGAGCAGCTTCGGGCGCGGTTCAATGTAACGGCCGGAATCGTGCATGTCGCCCAGCCGCACGCAGCGCTGGCGGCGATCGGCGCCGCGCTTGACGCGTACGACGATCCCGTGGCGCTCGCCGCGCTCAGCGTGATGACGACGCTGACCGGATCGGCCCTGCTCGCGCTCGCCGTCGCGCGCGGCTTCCTCTCGGCGGAGGCCGCGTGGCGCGCCGCGCATGTCGACGAGGATTTTCAGGCCGAGCGCTGGGGCGTCGACGCGGAGGCCATGGCGCGGCGCGAGGCGCGCTGGCGCGAGTTCGCGGCGGCGGGGATCGTGGTCGCGCTTACGAACGAGGTATAGTCAGGCCATCGCTGCGGCGACCAAGGGTTAAGCGCGGTTTGCCGGCGCGCAAACCCCTGATGCGAATGGTAATGCAATAGACACAGCGACTAATTATTCGGCCCCCTTCGCACAATCGGGCGCCCGTCGATCGTCGCTTCCGCTATGCTCGGGTGAGCTGGGGGGCGCCATGATTCGCCGCCGCCATGCGCTCGGAAAGATTTGCGGTCGGGCGAGGTTCGAAGCGCCTAACCCGTGTGTGTCCGCGCCGTTCGGGCGAAAGCGGTTCGGTTTGGCCGCTGCCTTGTGGTGCGCAGCCATCGTCAGCGCGCCGCAGCGCGCGCTCTTGCGCAATGCGCCACGAATCTCTCGAACGGCGGGATACTTCAAAGCGGCGGCGCTCCCTGCACGGTTACCGGCGCCGTCACCGTTGGCTTTGGGACAGCCGTCACTGCGACAAGCTCCGCCAATGTCACAACAAACGGCGCCGTGACCGCCAACGGGGGCGGAACTGGGATCAGCGCTACAACCAGCGCCATCGTCACGGCAAACGGTCCGGTGAAAGCCGCCGGCATTGGGCTTAGCGCCAGCGGCGGCGCCACAATCATCCTCAACGGAATCACGGTGGGGAATACCGGCGGCGGCGCGATGGCCATGATCGCGGACGACGCGACGATCATCGCCAACGGCGTCACCCTCAACTGGCCGAACGGCTTCGGCTCGTCTCTCGTGGAGGCGTTGAACGGCGGGCTGGTCGAATTCAACCCAGCCTCGTCGATCACCATACCCAGCGGGGGGTTCGGCGCCCCGTTGTTATTGGCCACCGGCGCGGGCAGCCGCATCACGGGCGATGGCTTGGACTTGTCTTTTGCGAATAACGGCATCACCGCGGCCGCCGCGCAAAATGGCGCCGCCGTTGAACTCAGCAACAGCACGATAGAGGCTACGAGCGGCACGGGAGGCGGGAACACCGGTCTCTCGGCGACTGGCGTGGGCAGTACGATCTCGGCGACCAATGTGACGGTGTCGCTCGGCGCGGGCGGCAATGACGTCGGCGTGAACGCCGGTTCGGGCGGTCAAGTGACGTTGACAGGCGGCAGCGTCACCGTTCCGGGCTTCGGGGGCGGGGAGACGGGACTTCGGGCGACCGGGGCCGGAAGCATGATCACCGCAACGGACGTACCCGTCAGCGTCACCGGCGGCGGCGGGGAAGCGGGAGTAAACGCCGCAAATGGCGGCAGCATTGGCATGACGGGCGGGTCGGTCTCGGTCGTCAATGGCGCGGGCGGCCTGTTGCAGAACGGCGGCAGCGTTACGATGGCTGGCGCCGACGTGATGGCGTCGGGAAATGGCGGCTTCGGCTTCCTTTTCAACAGCGGCGGCGGCGCCAACTCGTTGAATTACACCGATGGGACGATCACGGCTAGCAGCACCTCATTCTCGGTGCAGGGTTCTACGGCGGACATCAGTCTCACCAATACGACTGCCACCGCGAACAACAACACCCTGCTCGAAACGACGTCGTCCGGCGACACCGTGTTCAATGCCCAGGCGTCGACCTTGCGGGGAGTGATTACAACTGACGCCAGCAGCGCCAGCACGGTGAACCTGACGCAGGGGACCGTCTGGACGATGACCGGCAATTCGAACGCCACCTCGCTGAGCAACGACGCCAGCCAGATCATCTACACCCCGCCGACCGGAGATCCGACGCAGCTCGCGAGCTACAAGACACTGACCGTGACGAGCTACGAAGGCGTTGGCGGAGCGATCCAGCTCAACACCTTTCTCGGCGACGACAGCGCGCCGTCGGATCGGCTGATCATTAACGGCGGCGCGGGGACAGGCGCGACGAGCCTCGATATCCGCAACACGACCGGTACGGGCGCACTAACAGTCGCGAACGGCATTCTGGTGGTGGACGCGATCAGCGGGGCGACGACGACGCCTGGCGCGTTCATGCTCGCCAATGGCGAGTTGCGGGCCGGCGCTTTCACCTATGATCTGTTCCGGGGCGGCCTTGACCCCAGCAACTCCCCAAATGACTGGTTCCTACGCTCGGGCTTCCTCGTTCCTCCGCTCGGGCCGGAGCCGATTCCTCCCACTCCTCCCACTCCGCCTAGCCCGCCCTCGCCCCCTTCGCCGCCGCCGCCATCTCCGGTGCAGCCACAGGGGCCGGGTTCGCCGGTTGAGGTCTTCCCGTCGACGCCGCCGTCCGAGCCGCTCGATCCGGGGGTCCTCTACCCCATCATCGGGCCGGAGCTCGCCACCTATGGCGTGGTGCAGCCTCTCGCCCGACAGTTGGGGCTTTCGATCCTCGGGACGCTCGACGATCGGGTCGGCGACAGCTACGAGCCCGACGGTTGCGCCGTTGCGGCCGCGCCCGAAACCTCGTCCGTCGATCTGCCGACCAGGAAGGCAGGGGGAACGCTCCCGACCAAGAAGCCGGGGCCGGCGCTTGCGCCCTGCCCGCTCTTCTCGCCGTCAGTCTGGGGCCGTTTCTTCGGCCAGACGATCAACAACCGCTATCAGGCATACGCCGATCCGCGCGCCAGCGGCAATCTGGGCGGCTTCCAGGGCGGCATCGACCTTCTGCGCGGTTCGTTGATCGCCGGCCAATACGAGCGGATGGGCCTCTACGGCGCCTATGGCGACGTGAGCGCCGACGTGAATGGCCTGGTCACCAATCCGGCGGCGACCGCCTATGTCAACACCCACACCGGATCGATGAACCTCACCGCCTGGTCGGGCGGGGCATACTGGACCCATGTCGGGCCGGGCGGCTGGTATCTCGACACGGTTTTGCAGGGGACCAGCTATAGCGGTTCGGCAAGCACCCAGTTCGCCAGGCTCAACACCGACGGCTGGGGGTTCATCGCGTCTTTAGAGGGCGGCGTTCCGTTCGCCTTTCCGCAATTGGGGCCCGGCTTCGTGCTTGAGCCGCAGGGGCAGATCTTATGGCAGAAGGTGTCCTTCCGGAACGCCTATGATGGGCTTGGCGATGTCGCGCTCGGCGACACCACGGGGCCGAGCGGGCGCATCGGGCTCAAGACCGAATGGACCATCGTGACCGCAGGCGGTCAGGTCTGGCAGCCCTACCTCAGGGGCAATCTCTGGCGGGATTGGGGGGCGGAGGCCAATACTGTCTATTCGGGAACCGATATCGTGCCGCTCCTGAGTCAAATCACCTTGCTGGAGGTTGGCGGCGGCGTGACCGGAAGGATCAACGCCAGCGTCTCTGTCTTCGCCAATGTCGACTACGAATTCGCGGTCGGCGCTGGCGAGAGCGACAAGCGAAACGGCGTTCGCGGCGCGTTTGGCGCCAGATATTCTTGGTGACGCGCGCCTTTGGGCAAAGCACGTCGCGTTGGCGCGGAATGGCCGTCCCGACCCGCGTCTGTCTCTCCTGACAAAAATAGAATGTTCTCAGATGATTACGTTCGCCGCCGGAACCGCGCCCGCCTTCTCACGGATACCATCCGTGGGTGGTCGGGACACCCCCGGATCACAGTCGACTTAGATCCCGGGGGTCGCGCGACCCTCAGACGGGACGGCTCGAAACCAAAAGAGAACGAAATTGCTTTCGTATTCCAGAAATATCGATTATGATCCTCAGATCGCCGCCGAAGCCCTTACGGCCAAAGCGTGCCGCCCTTAGAGCAACGCGTGTTCAGATGGAATTGCACCTGGCGGCCTTGTCATTCCCCCAAGCGGGAATCCAAGTCTTGGGCCAAAGCCTGGCTGGATGCCCGCTTTCCGCGGGCATGACAGCGACGGCGAGCGCATGCGACGAGAGCGCGAAACAAAAAGGCGGTTAAGTCCTTGAAAACAAACAATCTCGCGAAACGCCCGATTTCGCGCCCCAATGATCTCAATGACTTACGACCAGCGTCGCGAAACCGCTCGTTTCGTTTGGCGAAAGATTCCTTTCGCTTTGGCTGCTTTTGGGCTTCGTCTGCGCCCGAAACGCAACGGCCCGCCGCCTTCCGCCGTCCTCGTCCTCAGGCGCGCCTTGAGACACGCGGGCGGCTTGGAAGTTGCGGCCCGCAAAAAGTTGCGCAAAGGAGGCGTTAAGCCCATGGAATCATTGGCGCGCGTAAACTTGTGCGCGTATCATCGAAGCCGCGACGGTTGGCGGCGCGATGGCGGCGAGAGTCGTGCTACGCTTGCCCGGAAGCAACTCTAAGGCGCCGGACCCGCCCATGAAGCACATCCTCGCCCGCCTCGACGCCCGCCGCGAACGCGCCCGCGTGGGCGGCGGCAAGGAGCGCATCTCGGCGCAGCACGCCAAGGGCAAGCTGACCGCGCGCGAGCGCATCGACATCCTGCTCGATCACGACTCGTTCGAGGAGTTCGACATGTTCGTCCAGCATCGCTGCGACGATTTCGGCATGGAGGCGACCAAGAATTCCGGGCGACGGCGTGGTCACCGGCTGGGGCACGGTCAACGGCCGCACGGTTTTTGTGTTCGCCAAGGATTTCACGGTGTTCGGCGGCTCTCTTAGCGAGACGCATGCGCAGAAGATGACCAAGATCCAGGACATGGCGGTCAAGAACCGCGCCCCGATCGTGGGCCTGTTCGACGCCGGCGGCGCCCGCATCCAGGAAGGCGTCGCCGCGCTCGGCGGCTATGGCGAAGTGTTCCAGCGCAATGTGCTCGCCTCCGGCGTCATCCCGCAGATTTCGGTGATCATGGGTCCCTGCGCCGGGGGCGACGTCTATTCGCCGGCGATGACCGATTTCATCTTCATGGTGCGCGACACGAGCTACATGTTCGTGACCGGCCCGGACGTGGTGAAGACGGTGACGGGCGAAACCGTCACCGCCGAGGAGCTCGGTGGGGCGCAGGTGCACACCACCCGTTCCTCGATCGCCGACCGGGCTTATGGCAACGACGTCGAGGCGCTGTTGCAGATGCGCCGGCTGATCGATTTCCTGCCAGCCTCCAACCTCGAACAGCCGCCCACGCTGCCGAGCTTCGACGATCCCGACCGGATCGACGCCTCGCTCGACACGCTAATCCCCGAGAATCCTAACAAGCCGTACGACATCAAGGAGCTCATCCTCAAGGTCGCCGACGAGGGCGATTTCTTCGAGATCCAGGAGGCGCACGCCAAGAACATCGTCACCGGCTTTGGCCGCATCGAAGGCTCAACGGTCGGCTTCGTCGCCAACCAGCCTCTGGCGCTCGCCGGCGTTCTCGATTCGGACGCATCGCGAAAAGGAGCGCGCTTCGTGCGCTTCTGTGACTGCTTCAACATTCCGATCATCACTTTCGTCGACGTGCCCGGCTTTCTCCCTGGCACGGCGCAGGAATACGGCGGCCTCATCAAGCATGGCGCCAAGCTCTTGTTCGCCTATGCCGAGGCCACGGTGCCCAAGGTCACCGTCATTACCCGCAAGGCGTTCGGCGGCGCCTATGACGTCATGGCCTCGAAGCACTTGCGCGGCGACATCAACCTCGCCTGGCCAACGGCGCAGATCGCGGTCATGGGCGCCAAGGGGGCGGTTGAGATCATCTTCCGCTCCGACATCAGCAATCCAGCCAGGATTGCTGAAAGAACGAAGGAATACGAGGACGCCTTCCTCTCGCCCTTCATCGCCGCCGAGCGTGGTTACCTCGACGAGGTGATCATGCCCCACGCCACCCGCAAGCGCCTATCGCGCGCGCTCGCCATGCTGCGCAACAAGAAGCTCGAGAACCCTTGGAAGAAGCACGACAACATTCCGCTGTGAGATTTAGCGCGCCGCGATCTCACAACGTGTGACGCGAAAGCCTCGAGCCAGTTGCGGGGGCTCGGGCCGGATCGAGCCTTCCCCTCAGGATTTCTTGCCGGGCGGCTGCAACGCTTGGCCGGTTGCGCCTTGCGACTTCTTGTATTCGGACACGGAGCTCTTCGCCTTGTCCGACTTCGGCTTCTTGGCTTCTTTGTTGCCTCGCATCTGTCCCTTCGCCATCGATTCCTCCTTGATACCCGGCGGCCGAGTCGTGCGATTGTGACACAGACCACCGCGCCCCGCCACACCGGCCAGAGCGCGGCGACGGCGATCTGATGGCAAAAGGCCCCGCGCGGCTCCGCCCGCAGGGGCTTATGACGAATCCGGGCTTAGGCGCGCGGTCAGCCCTCGCGGCGCCAGTGGCGCCAATGGCCGCGGCCCATGGGCCTATGGAAAAGCACCGCGAATCGGCGCTTCTGACCGTCGTCGAGGCTGTCGTAGAGCGGCTTGGCCGCGCCGGCCAGCTTCTCAAGGTCAGCAGCGCGGGCGCTCAGGAACTCGGAGGCGCGGGTGAGACGGTCGATCGGGCTGACTTCGGCGGTCTCGGCGTCACCCGCCTCGCGCCTCTCGCGCCACGCGGCCAAGCGGGCCGCCCGTTGCTTGGCGAGATCGCGCATCGCCGATTCGAGCGGCGGCCAATTCTTCTCCTGTTCGGCGTTCAGTTCGAGGCCGGCCTTCAGCGCCGCGATGCGCGCGTCAAGGAAGGCGGCGCGGTCCTCGGGGCTGAACCGACTGTGCTGTTGCGCGGGATCGTCGACCGCGGCGAAGGCGCCGATGGCGGACGGCGCAAAAGCGAGCACGGCCGCCAAGGCGACCGCCGAAAGTGCTGTTTTCATGGAACGAATCTCCTCCATCGTGCGTTGCCGAACCGCGTAAACGCTAAAACGCCGCAACGCGGCAGTCCAATGACAAGGTCGTGAGGAGCGGAGCATTTTTATCATTCCTTAAGGCGGCTTTCATCTTCGCGAAACCATGCGCCTTTGCTGAAGCTTAACTGTGCCGCGACGCTTTTCATTACCTTACGGACCTATTCACCTGCCGGAAAATATTGAGGCGCAGGGTCCCGCCACATCCGAGCCGGCGCCGGGTCGCCCGAGTCGGAGCGGACGGAGTGCAGGTGCGTATGATGGCTTTCGCAATCGACAGGAGCCGGACGATCATCAGCGCGATGATCCTCGGCCGCCGGGTGACGGCGCAAGATGTCGCGTGGCTCAAGCGGGAAGTGTTCGCCGACCGCGAGGTGTCGCGCGAATCCGCCGATGAGCTGTTCGCCGTTGTCCGCGCAGAGATGGACAACGCGCCTGAGTGGAAAGAGTTCTTCGTCGACATGATCGCCGAGCATGTCGTCCGGCAGTCCGAGCCGCCCGGCGTTGTCAACGACGAACGAGCCGTTTGGCTGCTGGCGCGCGTCGACGAATGCAAATCGGTCGAGGCTCTGGCCGCGCTGGTCAACGTGCTTGCCGAAGCGTACCGTGCGCCGGACTGGTTTGTCGCTGCGGTCAAAGAGCGGGCCGCCGCAGGCGGCAGCTCCGAGGGCGCGCAGCGCGCAACCGTCGGATAGCCTTCGGCCCGATTTCCGTTCGCCGGCGGATCCGCCTTGCGGGCGCCGATTGCGGGCGCTATCGAATAGCGCAGGCGGCTCAAGAGGCTGGCCCGGATCAAGGAGCATCTCGACATGGGCAAGGCCGCAGTCGCGCTCGCAGCCGCTGTTGTCGGGCTTGGCGTCCTCTCTCAGCCAGACGCGGCTAAAGCTCAGCCCTACCCATACCCCCCCGAACGGGTCGATTGGACGGTCGGACCCGGCTACTTTGGCTTCAGCGGCTATCCTTGGCCCGGACCGCCGTTCGCCTGGCCGGCCCTAAAGCCGACTTATGGCTGCTACTTCACCCGCGCTCGCCTTAAGAACGCCTGGCGGCAGGTCGAGGTCTGCTCCTAGAAGCTGGCGGTTGTTTACGCGCTTTCGTCCTTCCAATAGAAACGGCCTTTGAAGGAAAGCTCAGCGTTTTCCTCGCAAGGGCGCGATGTTCAAGACAATCCTGATCGCCAACCGCGGCGAGATCGCCTGTCGCATCATCAAGACGGCGCGCCGCATGGGTATCAGGACGGTCGCCGTCTATTCCGAAGCCGACAAGGAAGCGCTCCATGTCGAGATGGCGGATGAGGCGGTCGCCATCGGGCCGGCGCCTGCGGCCCAATCCTATCTCGCAATCGACAAGATCGTCGCCGCCTGCCTCAAGGCCGGCGCGGAGGCGGTCCACCCAGGCTACGGCTTTCTCTCGGAGCGCGCGGCCTTCGCGCATGCGCTTGCCGAGGCCAAGATCGTCTTCATCGGCCCCAATCCCAGAGCCATCGAGGCGATGGGCGACAAGATCGAGTCGAAGAAATTCGCCAGCGCCGCCAAGGTTTCGACCGTTCCCGGCTATCTCGGCGTGATCGAATCGCCGGAGCGTGCGGCTGAGATTGCCGACGAGATTGGCTATCCGGTCATGATCAAGGCTTCCGCCGGCGGCGGGGGAAAAGGCATGCGCGTCGCGCATTCCCGCCAAGACGTGTTCGAGGGTTTCGCCCGCGCCCGCTCCGAGGCGCAATCCTCGTTCGGCGACGATCGCGTGTTCGTCGAGAAATTCATCGTCAATCCGCGCCATGTCGAGATTCAGGTGCTGGGCGACAAGCACGGGAGCGTGATCCATCTCGGCGAGCGCGAATGCTCGATTCAGCGCCGCAACCAGAAGGTGATCGAGGAGGCGCCCTCGCCGCTGCTCGACGAAGCGACGCGGCGAAAGATGGGCGAACAGGCGGTCGCGCTCGCCAAGGCGGTGCAATACGATTCCGCCGGCACCGTCGAGTTCGTCGCCGGGCAGGATCGAAGCTTCTATTTCCTGGAGATGAACACGCGGCTCCAGGTCGAGCATCCGGTGACCGAGCTCGTCACTGGCGTCGATCTCGTTGAGGAGATGATCCGCAGCGCCGCCGGCGAGCCGTTGCGGCTAAAGCAAGCCGACGTGAAGGTTGTGGGCTGGGCGGTCGAAAGCCGGGTCTACGCCGAGGATCCGACGCGCGGGTTCCTGCCGTCGACCGGACGCCTAGTGCGATACCGTCCCCCGGCCGAGAGCACGCATGACGGCGTCACGGTGCGCAACGACACCGGCGTGTTCGAGGGCGGGGAGATCTCGATTTACTACGATCCGATGATCGCCAAGCTCGTCACTCATGCGCCCGACAGGCTCAGCGCGATCGACGCGCAGGCGACCGCGCTCGACGCGTTCGTCATCGACGGCATCCGCCACAACATCCCTTTTCTATCGGCGCTGATGCAGCATCCGCGCTGGCGCGAGGGACGGCTCTCGACCGGCTTCATCGCCGAGGAATTTCCGGACGGATTCCATCCGCTGGTCGCCAAGGGCGAGACCGAGCGGCGTCTGGCGGTGGTCGCGGCGTTGATCGACCATACGCTCAACCAGCGGAAGCGGCACATTTCCGGGCAGTTGCGCGACCCCGAGCAAATGCGCTTCGAGCTCAAGCGGGTGGTCGCAATGGGGTTAAGCCGCATCGAGCTCGAGATCGAGCTTAAGAAAGCCGGCGTCGCGATCGTGTTCGCGGACGGGCGCAAGGTCGAGGTTCATTCCGATTGGAAGCCCGGCGATCCGCTCTGGCGCGCAACCGTCGACGGCGTCGACATTGCAGTGCAAGCGCGCCCGATCCTCAACGGCTATGCGCTCTCCCATGCCGGGGTCGCGGTCGAAGCGCGCGTCTATACCCGCCGCGAGGCTGAGCTCGCGGCGCTGATGATCGAGCGCAAGGGCGTTGACGGCTCGCGTTTCCTGCTGTGCCCGATGCCGGGCCTCATCAAGGCGATTGCGGTCAAGGTCGGGCAGGAGGTGAAGGCGGGAGATCAGCTCTGCATCGTCGAGGCGATGAAAATGGAGAACGTGCTGATCGCCGAGCGCGACGCGACGGTGAAGGCGATCCTGGCCAAGGAAGGAGATTTGCTCGCCGTCGACGCCGTGATCATGGAGTTCGCATGAGCGATCGCAAGCTGATTTCCTCGGGCTCGCCGTTCGAGAAGACGTACGGCTACTCGCGCGCGGTCATTTCGGGCGATGAGGTCCATATCGCCGGCACGACCGGATACGACTACGCGAAAATGGCGATGCCCGACGACGTCGCCGAGCAGACCCGCAACATCTATTCGACCTTCGCCGCCGTGCTCAAGGAGGCCGGCGGGGAGCTCGCCGACATCGTGCGCCTGCGCACCTTCGTCACCGACGCCGGTTATGGCGAAGCGGTGCTGAAGGTCCAGGGCGAAGTCTTCGGCGCGATCCGTCCAGCGGCCACGATCGTCGTCGTCTCGGCGCTCTTAAAGCCGGAAATGAAGGTCGAGATCGAGGCGGACGCGCGGCTCGACCGGCGGAAGTGATCGCGCCGCTCGTCAGGCGGGTTTCTTCACCCACAGAGAGCACCAGCCTGTAGGCGAGATGTCACCGTCGACGAGCTTGCACGCATTGGGGGCGACGAACTGAATGCAGCCGTCGCACTGGTGGCCGTCCTTCGGCGTGGTCTGATATTTGACCGCGGCCGGCGCCAGTTTCGCTTGCGCCTCGCCGCCCGTGAGCGCGAGCAACGGCGCCGCGCCTGCGGCGGC
The DNA here is from genome assembly GCA_963824475.1 of uncultured Alphaproteobacteria bacterium. GTDB lineage: Bacteria > Pseudomonadota > Alphaproteobacteria > Rhizobiales > Beijerinckiaceae > Roseiarcus. Next base: position 1,298,197 of record CAWGPR010000012.1, on the reverse strand, counting down.
GATCAGGACGGTGCGGCGGCTGACGCCGGATTTGTTGCAAGTCTCACGCATGAGCGCCTTCTCCGTCGACGGGACCATCTCGCGAGGCGGGGCTCGCCGCCCCCGGCGAACCGCTCCGCCTGTTTAGAATGATTCTAAATTCGCCCGCAGTCAATCGCCGTGGCCCGCCGCTGGGAGGCGCATGTCGAACGCCGCCTCAATGAGCGGCTGCCGCGGCGGTCTTTAGCGAAAACTGTCCAGCATGCCGACAAAGTCGCGCCCGAGCGCGTTGGATACGCTCTGGTGGCAGGCCATGCAGCTCGACGGCGGTTCCTGGAAGTACGTCTCGATCGTTGTGTTGACCAGGTTTTCCTTGGGCGCGTCCACCGCCTGGTAATTCTCGCGCGGCGCGTCCGGCGGCGGCGTCGGTCCGGGGAAATAGCCGCCGTCGTTTTGCGGATCGACCGGACGGGTGACGGTCGGCCATTGGCTGGCGACCAGCATGTAGTGCTCCCACACGGTTCCCTTGATTCCCGGCAGCGCCCAATAGGCCCGGTTCATCGCCATGGTCGAGGGATGGATCGGATGCCGGCGCACCACCTGCATCGGCTTTGGCTCGATCCTGGGCGGGTTTTGCAGGCTGACGGGAAGCGTGTCGGGCGAGCCGAACGGCGGCCAGAGGCCGAGCTTGGGCTTCGACGGGTCGAAATAGGAATAGGGCGCGCCCGCGTCCTTGGCGTCCGGCTCGCGCGCTTCGCCTTGGCCCATCGGCGGCACGTTGTCGACGTGCTCGAACGTGCTCCAGAGTCCTTGCGGTCGGTATTTGGTCCGGATCACGATGTGCAGGCCGACTAGCGCGACGTCGCTTTTCGAACAGACGACATGGCCCGCGGCGAGCGTCTTGGCGACGTCGACAACCTCGGCGTTCTCGACCACGTAATAGCGCGCCCGCACCGCCGGCGTGTCCGCCGCGGTGAGCGGCCGCCAGGCGGCCTTGACCGCGATCGAGCCGGCGGGCAATTCCGCCGGGTGGGCCGGATCCGGCAGCCTCTCGCCCAAGCTCCAACCCTTAAGCGCAAGCGCCGAGTACTCCGGTTCGTTGATGCGGACTTCGTAGCGGGTATAGGCGCCATTCTGCGCCACCAGCGGATTCGCGGCCACGCCCGGCAAGAAAGCGGACTGATTGAAATCCATGAACGGATCGAAGGTCGCGAGCGTTTTCGCGCGGCTGTCGATATCTGCCCCGCAGGGGTTCACCGCTTCGTAGGTCGCCCATGGGCGAGGCGCGACGGGGCGGCCGTCCGGACCGACCTGGAACAGTTCATAACGGGCTTTGAAGGTCTCCCAGACGCGGGGGCCTTTATCGCCAAGCGTCTTGGCGTGGTCGGGGATTCCGCGATGGGCAGGGTCGGTCAGCGAGGGCCAATTGAGCGCGATGAAGGCGCGCCAGGCGAAATTGTCGAAGTCGGGAAAGGGGTCCACCCTGGTCGAGGGCACATCCTCGATGCGGTCGGGTGACAGGAGCGGCGTTGCATCCTTGGCGGCAGCCACGCCAATCGCGCAGGGCGCGCTTGCGATGGCGAAAGACGCGAACGCAATCGCCGATCGACCTACACGCCTAAAGGTCGGTCGTGCGGAAGTTCCAGCGCCGGATTTATCGTTGCTCGGCATCGCGTTCAAGTCCCACGCCTTCGCGCAGCCAACCCCGCTCACTCTGCAAGGCGGAGACGGTCGCCGCTGGTTAAAACTTCAGGTCTCTCCTTTATTCGTCATTCGTTGATGTTCCAGCGCCTCCCGGCTTATTGGCTTCCGGTGATATAGGCGATGACGTCGTCGATGTCCTTCCTGCTGCGCAGCCCAGGAAAGGTCATCGCCGTCGGCTTGTAGCGGCGCGGGTTAGCGAGAAATTTCGGCAGGGGACCTCGCCGGCGCCCGTCCGAGTGGCCTGGATCGGGATTACGAGGGCGAAGGCGTGCGGGCTCGACGCCATCAACGCAATGAAGGCAAGCGAGGCGACGCCTGCCCGCCCTCTCGTCGCGATCCGCGCCTAGCGGGAAGCGCTCTGAACGTCGACGCTCGCTGACATGTCGTCTCCGAATTGGCCGCGCCTCTGTCCGGGCGCGCTGTTGTTCACGCTCCGCGTCAGAACGCAAACCACGCATAGGCGAACACGGAATTGTTGCCCTGGGCGTTATGCGTGCCGCCGATATACGAGCCGTCGAAGTTGGTCGTGCCGCCATAGAGATGCAGGTACTGCGTGAATTGCAGGCCGAGCCGCACGTTCCAGGTCGAATAAGGAAACGGCGCGCCGTGGCTGAATGGGAGGTAGGCGAGATCTTCGATGAGGCCGGCGCCGTTCGGACTGCTGATGTAGCTGTTGTTGAACTCGCCGATGCTCGCAGGGACGCAATTGGGGTTGTTGCCCGAGCCGTAAAGATTGCAGTCGCCGGAACCGGCGACGTTGAAATAGCCGAAGCCTACGCTGTAGGTGTGATCCCAGACGAACGACGCATTGGCCTTGAAGCTGTTGAGCGTGTCGTTGAGGTTCGACGATATAGCTTGCCCGTAAGACGCGTTCAGCTTCTGCCATTCCATGATGTCCGTCAGCTTCACGGTTATGCTGTATTGGTCACCCGCGTATTGGATTTGTGAGTCGAAACCGACATCGAGAAAATCGTCCGTCCCATAGCCGTATACGCGGCCGGGAGTGACCCGGCCGTACATGCCGAGCGTGCCGACCTCCCAGTAAAGGTCACCCCAATGCGGCTCGATCGCGACGCGCCAATAAGGCGCAACGTTGGACAACGCGTCGGTCGTCGAGTTGCCGGTGTTGAACGCCTGCAGCACCGGGACGGGAAGTCCCTTGTAGAACGTCAAGTCGGCATAGAGCATGTCGTTCCAGAACATGTACGCGCCCGCGCCGCCGACGATCTGGCCGTATCCGTTTTCGAGATGGGTCAACGGCGGACCGAATGCGGGCGCGACGGTCGAGGAGATCTGCGGCCAACCAAACGAAGGCGTCGTGTTCCAGGGGTCCTCGACGGTCGGCGTATTGTTGGCGTTGATCCCCCAGACGGCGCCCTTGCCGAACAGCGTGAGCGTATCGGCGTAACGCACGTCCGAGGCGTCGACAAACGCGGTTCCCGCGACGGTGGGATCGCCCGTTATCTGGATGAACGAACCGAGATTGCCGTAAAGCTGGCCGGCGATGAACCCGGACACCTGCTGCGAGACGAGGTTGTCGTTGGTGTGCAGTCCCGGCGCTGGCGGCGAATCCTGGTCCGACTGCGTGTGGGTGAAGCTGGGCATGTACATCATGGCGACCGGCGGGCCCTTCCAGTCGCCGCCGCCCGCCGTGTAGCCGCCGATCTTGAATTGCCGGCCGTACGGCGTCAACTCGGGAAAGGCGGTGTGACAGGTGGCGCACGGCTGCCCGGTCTGACGCGCGTAGCTCGGCAGCGCCTCGGCGGGGCCGGCGCTGACCGTGAGAAGGGCCGCGGCCGCAACGACGACAGCGGCGAAGGCTGAGGCGCCGAACGCCTTTGCGGTCGCGCGAACCCTCGCCCTGGTCATCCGCCCCCCTGGAGCGCTCGATCGCTTCATTGCCAGCGCCGCCCGGTTGGCGGACTTAGCGCTGACGATTTACGATAGTCTACCTGCCATGCAGATCTTTGCGAGTCCAGTCACAAACGGTCTCGATTGATCCGCGCGGCTAGTTCCAAGCTGGATCGCCATCAGGCATTGAACGGAGCGGAGCATGACTCCGGCTGTTCGGTCGGATCGTCGAAAGAATCCCGACCTGAGCAAAAATTATTTGAGGTCGCTGACATAAGCGGCGACCGCGGCGATCTGCTCTTTGGTCAGCTTTTCGGCGATCGGGCCCATGACCTGCGAATTGTCCGGATTATTCGGGTCTTGCCCACGCTCCTTGGACCAGTTCGCCAGCTTGGCGATCACGTAGCCGTCGAGCTGGCCGGCCAGGCGCGGAAACTGGTCCATGCCGTGGGCGTCCTGGCCATGGCACGACTTGCAGGCCGGAACCTCCGCGCTGGGAACGCCTTCATGGTAGATCTTTTCCCCTTCGGACATGAGGTCTCTCGGAGCGCCGCCATAGGGCGGCGGGTCGAGATCCTTGAAATGTGTGGACAGGGCGTCGACCATCGCGGGGCTGAGGACATGGGCCACATTGCCCATCACGGGGTTCAGCCGCCGGCGATCGATGAAGGCCTGCAATTGGTTCTTTATATAGTCCGGCTGCTGGCCCGCGAGTCTGGGCATCGGATTCGTCCCTATGAAGCCGCGCGCCGACAGCCCATGACAGGTTTCACAATAGCCCGCCTTGGCATTAAATTCCTTCGCTGGAACGCCTTCGGGCTGCGCAGGGCGCTTCGGCGTCGGCCCCGGCGCAGAAGATAGCGGCGAACAGCGCAGCCGGCGCGAGAGCCTTGACAACCTTCATGATCTTCCTCCCAAAACTTTCGCGCCGCTATCGTAAGGAGCGCCCCTCTTCATATGTGACTTTTTGACGCGGATGCGCATTCTTTTGGAGCGCCTTGACGCATTTCGACTTTCATTCGCATTTGAACCGTGTCAACAGTCGCTAAAAGCTTCGAGCGAAGCGTAATCGCCATGCACGCCGCCCGGTTAGCGCAGCGAGAGGGGCGCTCGGTTGACCAACGAGGGTGGCCGTTGAGGAAAGCGGTCGCCGAGCAGCAGCACCTGTGCTGCGAATGTTGTCGAACGCCCGAGCGCACGAAGAGGGAGGCTTGTAAGATCGGCGGAAATGTTCTCGGCTGGCGAGCAGATTCCGGGCGGCGAAAAAAGGAAGAGGCGGGAGGCGAGGAAGATGAAAGCTGTTCGTTTGCGCGTGGCGTTGACAGCGGCCCTGGCTGTTTTTTTGGCGGCTACGGCCGGTCATCAGGCCCAGGCGGGAGCCCAAGATGTCCACGCGACGGCCGGCGGCATTGAAGCGAAATTCGAATATTGCACGACCTGTCATGGTCCGTCCGCGCAGGGTTTTCGCGGGTTTTACGCCATGCCGCGCCTCGCCGGGCAGCAGCCGCAATATATCGAAAATCAGTTGCACGCCTTCCTCGAGCGCCGGCGGCTGAACCCCGTGATGGCCAATGTGGCCCACGGCATAACGCCCGACATGATCCCCGCTTTGGCCGCGCGCATGAGCACCTTGAATCCTCCGCCCGTTGGCGGCGCGCCCACGGGCGACGCCGCTTTGGGGAAAGAGATCTTCGCGAATGGATTGCCCGATCAGAATGTTCCCGCCTGTTCCGCTTGCCACGGCCCCGACGCAAGGGGCAGCGCGAAATACCCCGTCTCGCAGGCCAGCTCTATTGGTACATGGTCAGCACCCTGTCGATCTGGAGCAGCGAACGCGGCCAGGGCGGGCGTCAGGACATATCATGGATCATGCGGCCAACCGTGGCGAATCTGACCCCGAAACAGGTGCAGGCGCTCGCCGAATATGTCAGCGCGCTCAGGTAACATCATGGCGTTCTGTTGCGTCAACCGGGCTGAGTTCGTCACGCAAGAGACCTTGGATCATGAAGCACTTCCGTACGAAAATGGCGGCCCTTGCGATTTCCCTCGCCACAACTGGACCGCTTCTGGCGGATGATCTGCCGGTTCGCAATTGCACTTGGTGTCATGGAACGTCCGCGCAGGGCTATTACAATGCGCCCCGACTGGCCGGCCAGAGGGTAGACTATCTCGTAAATCAGCTCCAAGCCTTTGCGACCCATGAGCGCGATGAGTTCCTTTCGACCAAGTATATGTGGAACGCAGCCGCGCATCTCGATCCATTGACCCTACGAAATCTGGCCGCATATTTTTCTGCGCTTCCGCCTGAGGCCGCGAAGGACGGCGACAGCGAACTCGCCGCCGAGGGCAAGATTATATTTGAAGACGGCGTTCCCAACGAGAACATTGCTGCTTGCCAGGCATGCCATGGCCCCGAAGCGCAGGGCATCCGCGAGATTCCGCGCCTCGGCGGGCTCTCTTACAGCTATCTCAAGCGTCGGCTCGAGCAGTGGAGCCAGGGCCAAGACGCTTGGGGGATACCTATGCCGAAAGTCGGGCGGTCTTTGTCGCCGAATTCAAATCGCCGCCCTCGCGTCGTATTTGAGCTTTGTCGGAGGCGAATCTTCGGAGAAATAGGCTGCGGCGCTCGTTCGAATTGTATAAAGGGCACTGTCGAGCAAATCTACCCCGCCCGGATGCGCAAGCAGGCAGGATAGGAATTTACTCTGACAACGCCGCCATCAGGCGTTTTTTACCCATAGCGCGCACCATCCCTTCGACGAGATGTCGCCCGCGACAGACTTGCAAGAATTGGGCGCGACGAAGAGTTTGCAGCCGTCGCACTGTTTCCCGTCCTTGGCCGAGTCCTGATATTTCACCGCGCTCTGCGCGAGCTTGGCGGCCCGCGCCCCAGTGGCGGCAAGCGCCAGCAACGGCACGGCGCCCGCCGCGGCGATAAGGACGGTGCGGCGACTTACGCGCGCTGGTTTGCTTTGGTCGCTCATTTTTCGCCTCCCATAACAGCAACGCGGCTTCGCGCTTGAGGCGAACGCAATGACAGAGGCGAAAATCAGAACCCAGCATATCGGCATTGTCGGCTGTTCGGCCGAAGGCGCGGCGCTTTGCTATCGCAGCGTGTGCGCCTCGGGCGCGGCGCTGATGGGGCCTTACGGCCATCCCGAGGTTTCGCTGCATACGCCTTCGTTCGCGGCCTATGTCGACTGTCTCGACCGTGGCGACTGGGCGGGCGTGGCGGACCTCATGCTCGCCTCAGCCGACAAGCTCGCGCGTATCGGCGCCGATTTCCTCATTTGTCCAGACAACACCATCCACCAGGCCTTGCCGCAGGCGCTGCCGCGCTCGCCGCTGCCCTGGCTTCACATCGCCGAGGTCGTCGCTGACGAGGCCGTCCGGCGCGGGTTCCGCCGTCTCGGCGTCACCGGCACACGCTGGCTCGTGGCCGGGACGGTCTATGCGGACGCTTGCGCCGCGCGCGGGCTCGAGCTTGTGCGGCCGACAGAGGCCGAGCGCGAGGAGGTCAACCGCATCATCATGGACGAACTCGTCCATGGCGAGTTCAGGCCGGAGTCCACCGCCTATTTCCGGAAGCTCATCCGGCGGATGGGCGAGGACGGCTGCGACGCCGTCGTCCTCGGCTGCACCGAGATCCCGCTCATCGTCAACGATACGAATTCGCCGCTGCCGACCCTCGACTCAACGCGGCTGCTCGCTCGAGCCGCGGTGCGGCGGGCGGTGGATGGCGGGTCCACGCTTGACGCGCCCGCCGTTCCTATGGACGCCGGACTTGAGCCGCGCGCCACCTCTGGGGGCTGAGCCGCGGCGCGTTCCGCCCGTCCCGCGCTCGCTTTCGCCTTGCGGCTGTGATAGGGCGCCGCGACAATGAGCGACATCTTTCAGGAAGTTGATGAGGAGGTCCGGCGCGACAAGGCGGCGGAATTCTGGAAGAAATACCAGAACCTGATCCTGGCCGGCGCTGCGGTGATCGTGCTCGCCTCGGCCGGCTTTCGCTATTGGCAATACGAGCGCGAAAAGGCCGAGCAGGCGGCCGGCGACCAGTTCCAGCAGGCGCTCGCGGCGCTCGAGGGCGGCAAGCTCGACGAGGCCAAGGCGGGTTTTGACACAATCGCGGCCCAAGGACCGAGTGGCTATCGCGCGCTGGCGCAAATGGCCGCCGCCGGCGCCAAAGCGCACAGCGATCCGCAGGGCGCGATCGGCGCCTTCGACGCCGTCGCCGGCGACGCCGCGATCGACCCGCTGTTGCGTGACGCCGCCCGCTTGCGCGCCGCCCTGTTGAGGGTGGACATGTCCGGCGAGCAGCAGAAGGGCGAGGCGGCGCTCACCTCGCTTTCGACCGACAATGGCCCCTACCGGCGCATCGCGCGGCTCGCTCTCGGCGCGCTCGCGCTGGAACGCAAGGACTATGACGACGCGGCCAAGCAATTCGATCTCGTGCTGGGCGATCCCGAAGTCTCGCCCGACGAGCGACAAGCGGCGAGCCGCTGGCTTGGCCTCGTCGCCTCGAACCGATCGGCGGCGAAGTAACTTTCAAGGCCGGTCGTACCCGGGCGTGAGATGACATGAGCGCCAAGGTCGCGATCGTCGGCCGGCCGAACGTCGGCAAGTCGACGCTGTTCAACCGGCTGGTCGGGCGCAGGCTGGCGCTGGTCGACGATGAGCCGGGCGTCACCCGCGATCGCCGGGAGGGCGAGGCCCGACTCGCCGATCTCGCCTTCACCATCGTCGACACCGCCGGTCTCGAGGAGAGCGATCCGGACACGCTCGCCGGGCGCATGCGCGCGCAGACGGAAGCCGCGCTCATGGATTGCGACGCGATCCTGTTCGTGGTCGACGCCCGCGCCGGCCTCACCTCGGCCGATCGGCATTTTGCGCAAAGTCTGCGCCGCGCCGGCAAGCCGATCATCGTCATCGCCAACAAGGCCGAAGGCGGCTCGGGGCGCGACGGCGTTTACGAAGCCTTCAGTCTTGGCCTCGGCGAGCCGATCGCGCTGTCCGCCGAGCACGGCGAGGGCTTGAGCGAACTCTACGACGCGCTGGTCGAAGTCCTGCCGCCCGCCGCGCGTCTCGACCCGGACGAGGAGAGCGAGCCCGAGCCGCTGATCTTAAGCGAAGAGGAGGAGGGCAGCGAGCTCGATCTCGCGAAACCCTTGCGCATCGCCGTTTTGGGCCGGCCGAACGCCGGCAAATCGACACTCATCAACCGCATCCTCGGGCAAGATCGTTTGTTAACCGGGCCCGAGCCCGGCATCACCCGCGACAGCATCGGGCTCGACGCCGAGTGGCGCGGGCGCAAGCTCAGGATCTTCGACACCGCGGGCCTGCGGCGGAAGTCACGAGTGGTGGAGAAAGTCGAGAAGCTCGCCGTCGCCGATGCGCTGAGGGCGGTGCGCTTCGCCGAAGTCGTTGTGCTTTTGCTCGACGCCACGATCCCGTTCGAGAAGCAGGATCTGACGCTTGCCGACCTCGTCGAGCAGGAGGGCAGGGCGCTGGTCATCGGCCTCAACAAATGGGACCTGGTCGACGACAAGAGCCTGCGCGCGCAGGAGCTGCGGGCCGAGGCCGACCGCCTGTTGCCGCAGTTGCGCGGAACGCGCGTGATTCCCCTGTCCGGCCTGACCGGCGCGCATGTCGACAAGCTCATGGAGGCGATCGTCGCCACTGACGCGGTGTGGAACATGCGCATCTCGACCGGGCGGCTGAACCGCTGGCTTGCGCCCGTCGTCGACACGACTCCGCCGCCCGCCGTCTCGGGGCGGCGGGTCAAGATTCGCTACATCACCCAGCCCAAGGCGCGCCCGCCGTTCTTCGTGCTGTTCGGCAATGCGGTCGAGAAGATCCCCGAGAGCTACAAGCGCTATCTCGTCAACGGCCTGCGCCAGACCTTCGGCCTTATCGGGGTGCCGATCCGCCTCTCGATGCGCTCAGGCGGCGAGAACCCCTACGCGCCGAAGAAGCGGCGCGGGTGAAGGAGTCTCCAGCTTGGCCGGCGCTTGGAATTCACCGCGCGAGCCGGTGTTCAGTTTTGCGTCCGAGGAGCCGATTTCAAGGACTTAGGCTCACTTTCCTGCAACTCGAAAAGGCTTAGTGGGAACAAATAATACATTATGGACACGTTTATTTGTGTCAACCTTCTTGAACGGCGGCGCAAGCGCCGGACGGCGCTCAAAGCCCCGGTAGAATCTATCGTCGCGACCCGCTCTGTACCTGTTCGAGCAGAATGTAGGTTGCGCGCAGCCCATTGCTCACTTCCGCCATGCCCACGGAGAGCTCGGCAAGGGCTTGGCCCAAAATTACCAGCGCGGCGCCGTGCTGGACCGGGTCGCTTGGATTTTGCATTATGAGGTCCTTCACAGCCAATCCATGCTTCCCCGCTTGGACGAATCTTACGTTGGCTAGCTCAGTCGGCCGCGGCATTTCGAGACCCTCCCTTAACTGAATGAACTGCGTCTCGCCCCTGCGTACGCGGAGAGAAGCCTAGCACAGCCGCGAAAGCTGCAAAGCCGCTTGGTTTATTCCGGCATCCGGAGTTGGCCCGCAATGAGGTCAGGCGGGCGCCTGATCGCCCGGCGACTCCTGGATCGCCGCGTCGCGCTAGCGCGCTCCTAGCGATGACGATTTCAGAGGCAACTTGCTTTAGTCTCCGTCTAGCCCCTCGCCCTCGGGGCGCGGCCAGCCAGTTGGCGGCCCGTTCCTAAAGAGGCATGATCGCCCTCGTGAGCAAAGCGAAGCTCTATTTCAGCCGCAACTATAATCCGCGCCTTGCGGTCGCCGCGGCCCGCTATCTGAACGCGCCGGTCGAATTCGAATTTGCTTCGCCCTTCTCGCCCGGTGAGAGACAGAAATTTCTCAAGCTCAACCCGAACCTGAGCGTTCCCATCCTGGTCGAGGGGGAGAGGACGCTTTGGGAAGCGGACGCCATCGCCTGCCGGCTTTCGCAGTTGGCCAATTCAGACTTCTGGCCGATGGGCGATTCCCTGCCCGACCTCGTCCGCTGGATAAGCTGGGGTTATTGGAATTTCGTGAGAGCCTGCGACCGGGTCCATTTCGAGCGCGTGACCAAGCAGCGCTATGGCATCGGCCCGGTGAGGCAGGATCTGGTGGAATTGGGGCTGCGCGAATTTGCCTCTTCCGCGGCCATTCTGAATGAGCGTCTCGGCGCGGCGGACTGGCTCGTCGGCAATCACGCAACTTACGCCGATTTCCGCGTCGCCTGCGTCCTGCCGTTCGCGGACCTCGCCGGCCTGCCGGTTCAAGATTTTCCGCGCGTCGAAGCCTGGCATGCGCGGCTAATGGATATCCCGGCCTGGCGCGATCCGTTCGCGGGGCTCAACGCGCCTGAACTGCCGCTAGTCCGGAGCGGCGTATGAGCCCGGAGCATTCCCGAGAGCTACAAGCGCTATTTCGTCAACGGCCTCCGCCAAACCTTCGGCCTCGTCGGCGTGCCGATCGGCTTGTCGATGCGCTCAGGCGGCGAGAACCCCTACGCGCCGAAGAAGCGACGCAGGCGAAATACGTAATCAAGCTTATTTTGGCACACTATCAATAAAATTGTAGAAGGCACCGAATGATTCGCAACGTCGAAGGGCGTCAATGGAGCATGCGTTCGCTATCTTTTGGTTGTGAATCGTATTGACATAAATTATCTTCTTCTGAGAATAGACATATATTATCTCGCCCAATTTCTTTTTGGGGTCAGATATTTTCTCCGGGCTATTCACTCTTCGCAATTTCTTTCGTAAATGCATCGCGGTCATGATTGCTTTCTCATCGGACAGCAACCACGCCTCTATTTCCTGGACAGGAATTACTATTACGTAGTTGTCGATAGGGCTCGTATTCAACCCCTTGGTAAGTACGTTTTCTAAGCTTTTGACATCTTTGCCATCGGCATCGTGAACGATTAGTAAATACTTACACCCGCGTTCTTTCAACTGTTCCGACCACGCCCTGCATTTTCCCACAATCCGTCCGCATCCCTCGCCGACGAATTGGCTAATGCCGTAGTTCTTCAGGCATATTTTACGGATTAACTCCGCAATTACTTTTACGTCGCTCGCGTCCTCCGCAATAATACCAATACGAGGACGCTCGTCGCCTCTCGCCAACTTCCGATTCACTGATTGAATCCACTATGTCGCCAAAATTCCCCTAATCCGCCGACTGTTGATAGATAAGACCTAAGTGCCTTGACTTCATTCTTGCTCATAACTTCGTCGAGAGATCGAATCAGCGTCCCTGAATCCCCGGATTTGTCAACGATTCTTACCTGCTCCGGCTCCAAATTATCGAGTACGAACTCCGAGTGCGTCGAAATTATTATTTGCTTCCTTGAGTTGTATTCCTTTATTATCTCGATCACGCTTTTCAACAAATCGTGATGTACACAGACCTCTGGTTCCTCTAACAAGAGCAGTTCGCATTTTTCAGTTATGATGTAAAAGAGCATCGCTAAAGTACGAAGTGTACCTTCCGAAAGTTGGTTGAACGACAATTGTGAAGATCCAACTTGGACGATCGGAATTACTATTTTTCTGTTTCTAGTCTTCGGGATTAAGCGGCCACCCGTGCGGACTTCATAAGTTTCCGACGAAATACTCACTGTCTCCCACTTTATTTCATCGATCAAACCAACCCCATTCTTCCCAATCACAGAAACGAACGCCTCATATGAGCTTTCACTGGTGTTAGAGGCTCGGTAGAGATCATATATAAAGCGAGTATGGGGTAACCGTCTTGTCTGCGCTGTATCCATAAGCCTCCCGCCCTCTTCGTCATCAATCTCGAAGGATGTTGGAGAAAGCGATGGATTCGTAAATTGAGAAGCGCTATAGTATTTTATTCCTAGTCGAAAGTCCTGTATCGCGTCGTACGCTGCGATTTCTTCCTTGGAGGGCTTTCGCGTTAAATCGCTTGCGGTCACGCGGCGCGTGCCCTTTTTTGAAGCGAGTTGCCTAAAAATCATGTTGCTATAGATGATCCTCTGTCCCCCCGAACCAATAAAGTACTCGCCACGAGAAACTCCCCTCCGCGAGTGTATTTGTAGTATCTGATCTTTTATCCACCGCGATGTCCCGGTGATAGATTTGAAATTCCAATTTTCGTCTGCAGTGACGACTTGGTCTCTTGGAGATTCATTTTGGCTGTATGTCAGGGAGGATTTGTATAGTATTTTACTTGCTTCATACAGAAAATCCGCCTCTATTTCACACTGGCTCGTGAATAAATCGTCCTGCTTGGTGTAGTACCTAGAGCGATCGCTGAGTCCCAGGAGTAATATTCCATGCATAATATTTGTCTTACCGACCCCGTTGGGACCGATCAATGCAGTGAGTCTCCCCGACGGGGAAAAACCCGTATCTTTGCACGAGCGATAGGTCTTTATTCGAAATCTAGTCAGCGTGACTTTCTCATCTGGCATTAAACAGCTCACAATGTTAAGATAGAATTTGTCATATATTGGCACATATATTTCCTATTTTCCAGAGACGGGCGTCAGCCGGTTGGGCGGCGTTGCCGGTTCCGTCAACTGGAGTCACAATGCCGATATGTCTTTCGCCCCCTTCTCCTCGCCCGCGCCACTCCAGAGCCGCTGACATCCGCGAAGCGCGCGATCTCCTGCTTGAGTTTGGCGACAACTATCACGGCGCGCGCGGCGTTCTCCTGGCCGCACCGCCATGAGTTCAGTTTGGCGTTCGAATGGCTCGAGCCGCGCTCGCGAAGCGCGATGCGAAGATCGCAATCAAACCCTTTGATGTTCCGGATCATTCGATCGTTCGCGCGCTGGCGTTGGAGGAAAAGCGCTTGCAAAAAACAGAAAACTGGGTTATATATTTTTCTATTCGCCGGATCGGACCGCTGCGAGGCGCGCGCTCATGAAAAAGAGGATCGGAATGCGTTCGAGACGTTTTGCACACAACCTGAGATACGAGTTGAGACGCGAACCGGATTTCTCTATTTTTCTGGGCGTAACCCATTGAAAAGTCTCGATTCGGAAAAATAGACGCTAGTAAACGCTAGCGAATTTACTAGCGTTTAGGCGCATTTGCTTGGTTTTATTTGCATTAAAGTCGCGCGCTGGTTGAGTCGGCGGCCCGCGTCGATCGTCCCGTCCCGCCTTCAACGCCGTTGCCCGCTCCGTCAAGCGGAGTCACACTCCGCGCATGTCTCTCGCCCCCTTCTCAACGCCCCCAGCCTCCACTGAGCCGCCCACCTTCCGCGAGGCGCGCGATCTCCTGCTTGAACTGCACGACGACTATCACGGCGCGCGGGCCGCGTTCGTCTGGCCGAGGCCCGAGCGGTTCAATTGGGCGCTCGACTGGTTCGACGCCGAGCTCGCGGCCGGAGAACATGGACGAAGAACCGCGCTGAAAGTCATCGGCGAGCGCGTCGAGACGCGGACCTTCGCCGAGCTCGCCCAAGAATCGTCGCGTCTCGCCAACGGCCTGCGCGCGCTCGGCGCCAAGCGCGGCGATCGCCTCTTGATGATGCTGGGCGTGGTTCCCGAACTGTGGGCGACGATGCTCGCGGCAATGAAGCTTGGCCTCGTGCTGATCCCGGCGATGCCGACGCTTGGGCAAGCCGACATCGCCGACCGGCTCGAGCGGGGCCAGGCGAAATATCTGGTCGCCCATGGGGCCGATGCGGAGAAATTCGCTCGCCTTGCGGAGGGCGTCGAGCGCGTCGCGGTCAGCGCGGCCCCGCCCGGCTGGCGCTCTTACGACGCACTTCTTGGCGGCGAGCTCTTTCATCCCGACGGCCCGACCAAAGCCGACGACCCGATGCTGCTCTATTTCACCTCGGGCACCACGGCGCGCGCGAAGCTGGTCGTGCACACCCATGCGAGCTACCCGATCGGACACCTCTCGACGATGTACGGGCTGGGCTTGAAACCCGGCGACGCGCATCTCAACATTTCCTCCCCCGGCTGGGCCAAGCACGCCTGGTCGAGCGTGTTCGCGCCCTGGAACGCCGGCGCGACCGTGATCGCGCTCGCTACGCGCTTCGAGCCGCGCGCGGCGCTCGACGCGCTGGTCGAGCATCAGGTCACCACCTTCTGCGCGCCGCCGACCGTGTGGCGGATGCTGATCCAGCATGACTTGAGGCAATGGAAGGTCGCGCTGCGCGAGGTCAACGCGGCCGGCGAGCCCGTAAACCCGGAGATCATCGAGCAGGTGAGGCGGGCCTGGGGCCTCAGCTTGCGCAATTCCTACGGACAGACCGAGACCACGATGATGATCGGCAATTCGCCCGGCCAGAGGATCGTTCCCGGCTCGATGGGGCGGCCGTTGCCGGGTTATCGGGTCGCGCTCATCGACGCTGACGGGCTCGAAAGCGACACCGGCGAGATCGCGCTTCCTTTGCGCCCGCGCTCCGTGGGTCTCATGTCCGGCTATCAGAACGAGCGCGGCGAACTCGTAGCCATCGAGGGCGAATATTACCGCACCGGCGACGTCGCTTCGCGCGACGCCGACGGCGCCATCACCTTCATCGGCCGGGCCGACGACGTGTTCAAATCGAGCGATTATCGCTTGAGCCCGTTCGAGCTCGAAAGCGTGCTGATCGAACATGCCGCGATTGCCGAAGCCGCCGTCGTGCCGGCGCCCGATCCGGTGCGCTACACGATCGCGAAGGGCTATGTCGCGCTCGCCCAGGGCCATGCGCCGGACCGCGCGACGGCGGCGGCGATCTTCAAGCACATGCGCGCCCGCCTCTCGGCTTACAAGCTGGTGCGCCGGATCGAATTCGCCGAACTGCCGAAGACCATCTCGGGCAAGATCAGGCGGGTCGAACTGCGCCAGCGCGAAGCGAAGCTCGCGGAAAAGGGCGAGCAGGCGGAAGCGGAATTCAGGATCGAGGATTTTCCGGAGGGGTAGCGCGGAGAGGAGCTGGCAGTAAAACGGCCCCGCCTGGGAGGGAGCGGGGCCGCAAGCGACGGGGAGGGGCCGTCGCCTTACATCTGCGTTAGCGAGCCGTGGCCCTTCGGCGTCTTCATGGCTTCGCAGCTGCCCTTGGCGACGTACTTCCACTGATGCGGATCATAGTCGACGGCCTGCGTGCCGGCGCAGCTGGTGCCGGCGCCGGCGGCGCAGTCGTTCTTACCGGCGAGCGCAACGCCGTAGCACTTGTCGGCGCCGGGTTGCGCCGGGGCGGGACCCGCCTTGGCGACGGTGGCGAGCGCGGCGGCGAGTGAGCAGGCGAGCGTGGCGGCGGTGATGGCGGTTCTGGCGTTCATCAAGAAAATCCTCCAGCTAAACAATAAGTTGGGGTCGGGCGCGGCGGCAGCCTCGCCGTTCAACGGAGCCTTGGCGGCTCCTGCAGCCCAGTACGTTTCCCCGCCGCCGAGGTTACCAAAAGTTATGATCACGAATTCGTGATCGCGCGCGCGCATCATGGCCTTTGGACGCTTGAAACGGCGCCGATTGGGGCCAAATATTGGCAAGCGCCATCGAGAGGACGCGCGCCCCATGACCGAATCCATCCATGCCGTCTGTCCCCATTGCTCCGCGGTCAACCGCATCCCCGCCGACCGTCCCGCGTCGGAAGCCAAGTGCGGGGCGTGCAAAGCGAACCTGTTCACCGGCGAGCCGATCGCGCTGACGTCGAAGACGTTCGACAAGCACGTTGAGCGCAACGACATGCCGCTGATTGTGGATTTCTGGGCGCCCTGGTGCGGGCCGTGCCGGACCATGGCGCCGATCTTCGACAAGGCGGCGAAGGAGCTCGAACCGCGCGCCCGCTTCGCCAAGGTCAACGTCGACGAGGAGCCGGCGATCGCGGCGCGCTTCAGCATTCGCGGCATTCCGACCCTGATCGCGTTCGAAAAGGGCAAGGTCATGAAGCAGCACGCAGGCCTGGTCGATCTCGAGTTCCTTCGCCGCCTGGCGCATTGATCCAGCGGGCCTCGTCGGACACGAGGAAGGCGACGACGCCCGATGGCGTTGGGCTGGGCGATGCGCCTCCCCGTTCTCATCTTCAAGGCGACGCCGAGGTCTCGAGCGGCGTCATTGCCGCCTCAAGAGAGCAGTGAGCAGGAGGCAGGCGAAGGCGCCGACCGCGGCGGCGAGAAATCCGTCGATATAGGCGAGAACGGCGGCCTGCTTCGCCACGGTGGTTGCGAGCAGGCTTGTCGCGCGTTCCGTTGCAACAGCGACAAGCGCGGTCCTTCCGGTCAGCAAAGCCATGTCATGCTCCTCAATTGCGCGTTGCTCCTCTGACCGGACAGGTCAGTGGCTCTTGCCGCCATCGACGTTGAGGACATGGCCGGTGATGAATGACGCTTCGTCCGATGCGATGAAGACAATCGCATTAGCAAGCTCCTCAGTGAGGCCGAGGCGATCCATCGGAACAGTCGCCACAAGAGCCGCCTTGTTCTCCGGCGTGCCCGTGAAGCGGGTCAACATGCCGGTGTCCGTAGGACCAGGCGCGACCGCATTCACACGGATTCCCGACTTGGCGACCTCGAGCGCCACTGACTTCGTCATGCCTTCGACGGCGTGCTTGCTCGCGGCGTAGATTGACGCGCCCATGGCGCCCTCGTGGCCATAGGTCGAGGAGATGTTGACGATGCTGCCAGAGCCCTGGGGCAGCATGACCCGCAACTCATGTTTCATGCTGAGCAGCGTGCCAAGCACGTTGGTGTCGAAGGTCGCGGCGTAGCTTTCGGCGGTCTGCTCGGTCACCGGACCGGGCTTGCCCTCGGTGCCTGCGGCGTTGACCGCCGCGTCGAGACGGCCGAAGCGCGCGACGGTTTTGTCGACCAGAGCGTGGACGTCATCCTCCTTGCGGACGTCGGCGTTGATGAACTCGGCCTCCGAACCGAGAGAGCGCAGCTCCTTAGCGAGCGCCTGGCCGACCTCGTCACGCCGACCGGCGACAACCACCTTCGCGCCCTTCTTGGCGAAGGCGACGGCGGCGGCGCGCCCAATGCCGGTGAGTCCACCGGTGATCAAGACGACTGGATTGCTCATATTCTTATCCTCTTCTTATCCTCGCGATTTGCTCCGCCCTCACCGGCGGAGCAATCAGGAACTCTGCAGCTTTTTAGAGACCGCAGACTGGTCCCTTGCGCGCTGTTGTTGAGACCCGTATGTAGGCGCCCCTGGCGCCGAAGCAAAAGACTTTGTAAGCTGACGGGCATGCCTGGAGAGCATGGACTCGGGGACTGATTTACTGGCTAGCCCCATCTGCGGCGGGCGGGATTCCGAAGGGCGCTCGCCAGCCCTTCTCCTCGCTAGAGGACCTCAAAGACGCTGTAGACCGGGCCTTGAGGAAGGCGATGGCCGACGCCGATCGCAACGATGCGGTTGAGCCAGTCGTATCTCTCCGACGCGGTCTCGAACATCGGGCTGATACGAAAATAGTAGGATTCCGGGTCGACCGCCTCGCCGCTGTCGATCCGGGCGAGCACATCGGCGGGGCCGTGCCGCACGCCGCGGTACGACATCGCGATGAGGGCGCCGTCGTTCGTCTTGAGCGCGAGGCGGACGTCGAGCGTCGTCGCCCTGTCGTCGCGGAGGTCCTGCCAATCGTTCCCTCCGTCCAGGACCTCTCCGGACAGCCGCTCGCCTTCAAGCGTTCCGCCCGATACGACGCCGAGACGCCGGAACGCGCCCGGCGTCGCGCCGACAGAGATCACCTTCGGAACAACGAGGCGCATCACGAACAACGGCGCGGTTCGTATCGAACGCAATGTCTCGGGCAGTTCCTTAAGCGAGCTTGACATGTCTCTGCTCTCCCTGTGCCGCGAACTGAGGATTGCGCCGCCACGCCCTCCGGGCATGGAACAAGGCGCCAGACGCTAGGCAAGTTTCCTCGACCGGCCCAAAAGCGTGGCTGCAGCGGGGCCATTTACGGCGCGCTGGCAACGACGAAAAGAACTTTATAGGCTCCGCGTCATGCCATGAAGAGATGGGACGGCTGATGGAGCTCCGCCATCTTCGCTATTTCGTCGCGGTCGCCGAAGAGGGAAGCCTGACGGTTGCGGCCGAGAAGAGACTGCATACCGCGCAACCTTCGCTGAGCCGCCAGGTGCGCGACCTCGAAGATGAGGTCGGCGTTCCCTTGTTGAGCCGCAGCGTTCGCGGCGTCGAACTGACGGCCGCGGGCCGCGCCTTTCTCGACCATGCGCGGCTCGCGCTCACCCAGGCTGAGGCGGCGGTCGAAGCGGCGCGGCGGGCCGCCGAGCCGCTCAAGCCGGCGTTTGCGCTCGGCTTCCTCACCGGGACGGAGATTGACTGGCTGCCGAAAGCGATGCGCATTCTTCACGATCAGCTGCCCAACATGAAGCTCACCATCGCCAGCCAGTACTCTCCGGATCTGGCCGCGGAGCTGATGCGGGGCAGGCTTGACGCCGCCTTCATGCGCGCGGAGCCGAACGCGGAAAACCTAGTCTATCGCCGCGTGCTGACAGAACCGCTCGTGGTGGTGTTTCCGAGCGATCATCGCCTGGCCACGCAAGTGACCGTCGAACTGCGGGAGATCGTCGGCGAGACGTTCATCATTCCGTCCAACACGGCGCCAACCGCACGCTCTCTGATTGCAGGCTACCTCGAGCGATCCGGCCTCGACATCAAACCGGCGCACGAAGTGGACCATCTCGCTCACGCGGTGTCGATGGTCGCCTCGACCGGCGCGGTGATGCTGTTGCCCGCTTATGCAAGGAATTTCCTCCCCTGGTCAGTGACTAGCCGCCCGCTGCGCGGGACTGCGCCGACGATCGACCTCGTCGTCGGCGCCAACAAGGCGAACAAATCGCCGATCCTTAAGCTCTTCCTCTCGAGGCTGGACGAGATCACCGCGATGCAGTCGCGCGCGCCTTGAGCGGGCGTCGCCGGATCCCGGATTATCCGCTTCCGCCGGCCTTCGTCCCCGCCGGCTCGGCGTGCCCGACGACGCGGCGCGCTTCGGGAAAGGCCTTCCGCACCGAGCGCTCGAGCGAATCGACGGCGTCGTGAACGGTCTCCACAGGCGTCGCGGGATCGACGCGGCAGTGGAACAGGACGATAACCCCGCCAGGGGTCTCGCGCACGCGCACGTTGTGGACGTCGCGCAGGCGCCCTTGCGCTGCGGCCGCTCCGGCGAGCGCGGCCTCGATGCGGCGCGCCAGATCGGGCTCGGCCAGTTGACCGCGCGCTTCCGGCTCCGCCGGCTCGATGTGGGTCTCGACCTCGACGCCCTCGCCGATTTCCTCGGCGATGGCGTCTTCGAGCTGCGAGGCGAGCCGATGGGCTTCGCCCAGCGTCATCGCGCCGTCGACTTCGAGATCGAGGGCGACGGTCTTGCGGCCTTCGATGTCCTGGATGGTGACATGGTGCACCTGCAGGCCTCGCCTCGCCGCGATCACCAGCACGCGCTCGAGGATCGTCTCGTCGTCGAGCTTGAGCGGGTTCGCGGTAATGGTCAATTCGGCCTCGGGCCACCGCCGGACGATCCGGGTTTGAAGCTCGGCGTTGATCGCCGCCACGCGTTCGAGCGGCAGAGTGCGCGACACCGAGACGACGATGTCGCCCACGATCTTGGCGCCGCTGGGCCTGACCCGGATCGCCTCTATTCCGGCGACGCTCCTGGTGTTGATGACCAGGGCGCGGATCGCCTCGGTCAGCCCTTCGGGCGCGCGGTCGACGAGCGCGTCGATCGTCGCCCGTCCGAGGCGGTAGCCGGCCGCGGCGATGAATCCGGCGACGCCGATCGCAGCCAAAGCGTCGGCATGCGGATACCCCGCTCGAGTAGCAACCAGTCCCAGGAGGACAAGCGCGGACGAAATGAGATCGCTCGAATAGTGGAGCGCGTCGGCGTTGAGCGCATGGCTCGACGTTAAGCGCGCCACATGGGTCAGCGCCCGCCAGCGCGCGACGTCAACGACGATCGAAAACAGGATCGCGCCAATGGCGAAAGCCCCGACGTCGACCGGAGCGCCGCCGCCGCGGATGCGCCCGATGGCCTCGATTGCGACGCCGATCGAGAGCGCGGCCAGAAAGCCGGTCTCGGCCAGCGCCGCCACCGCCTCGATCTTGGCGTGGCCGAATGGATGATCGGCGTCGGCCGGCTTGTCGGCCTCGCGCACGGCGAAAAAGGTGAGCGCGCTCGCGCCGATGTCGAGCGTGTTATGCGCGCCTTCGGAGAGAAGCGCGAGCGAGCCGGAGGCCATGCCCGCCGCGAGTTTGAGCGCGGCCAGAATTGTACTCGCGACAATCGAAGCCGCCGCCGCGCGCTGCTTCAACGCCGAGTGGTCCCCGGCCGGATAGCGCGGCTTCGTTCCTGGAGAGAGTCGTCCCATGCCCGGGGGCTTCCCCTCAAGACCGGAGGCGTTATGCTCCGAGGCTAGCGACGAAGCAAACCGCAGAGGCGAGCCCATGGAATACCTGCACACGATGATCCGCGTGACCGACCTCAAGGCGACGATCGCGTTTTTCGAGCTCCTGGGCTTGGTCGAGGTGCGACGGGTGGACAACGACAAGGGCCGGTACACGTTGGTCTTTCTCGCCGCGCCCGGCGATCTCGACCGGGCGAAGGCGGACCAGGCTCCGCTGGTCGAGCTCACCTACAATTGGGACCCGGAGGTCTATACCGGCGGGCGCAATTTCGGCCATCTCGCCTATCGCGTCGACGACATCTATGCGACCTGCGCCAAGCTCAAGGCGGCGGGGGTGACGATCAACCGGCCGCCGCGCGACGGCCACATGGCGTTCGTTCGCACGCCCGACTTGATTTCGATCGAGCTCCTCCAGAAGGGCGGCTCGTTGCCGGCGGCCGAACCCTGGGCGTCGATGCCGAATACCGGCGTGTGGTAGGCGCGCCGTCGCGCCCCACGCGGGGAGGCGTTGCGCGGGTCTCACCGGAAGCGTCGGTGCGCGGGCGAATGCGTGCCCGACCCCTCGGCTGCGCCTTGACCGCCGCCATCCGCCGCTGCGAGATCGACAATTCGGTTAGTTTCGCCCCCTGGTCTGGACCATGTACATGATGCTCCCGGGAGCACGCTGCCAGGTTTCCGGGAGGGTTCAATATGTGCCTCGGGTGTTTCAATCAGCTCGTTCTTCGCGACGAGCTCCATTCCGGCGGCGTGGGCCCCCTCATCGGCAAGGCGGCGGGGATGCCGAGCCGGCGCGCGTTCATGGCCTATTCGGTCGCCGCGGCCTCGGCGCTCTCCGCCGCTGGGGCTGCGGCGGCCCCGTCAGCGGGCGAGGGCGCGGACCTCATCCTTCGCGGCGGGACAATCCGTCCGCTGGCGGGCGCGCCGGTCGCTTCAGCGCTCGCGGTCAAGGGCGGCAAGGTGCTTGCGGTCGGCGACGAGAGCGCGCTGATCGGCCTCAGAACGAGCGAGACCACGATCGTCGATCTCGCCGGCCGCACGGCTCTGCCCGGGCTCATCGATCCCCACTGCCATACGCTCTTGGCTTCGCTGATCTTTGAACTGCTCGACGACGTCGGCTACGCCAAATATCCGACGCGCGAAAGCCTCGTCGCGCATCTCAAGCAGGAAGCGGCCGCGACGCCGAAGGGGCAATGGATCGTCGGCTCGAACTTCGACAATCTGCTGCAGGGCGGGGATTTCACGCGGACGGAGTTGGATGCGATCTCGACCGACCATCCGATTTTCGTCTGGTACACCAACGGGCACGACGCCTGCGTCAACAGCGAGGCCTTGAGGATCGCCGGAATCGCCGAGGATATCGGCCAGCTGCCGGGCGGGGGCCATTTCGGCCGAGGCGCAGACGGCCAGCTCAACGGAATGGTCTACGAGGAAAGCGCGATGCTCAAATTCGCGGTCCACTTCCTCGGCAAGGTCACGCCCGAGGTTGCGGCCAAGGCGGTCACAGATTTTTCCTGGCATGTCGCTTCCCTCGGAAACACGATGCTGCACGAGCCGGGCACCATCCGCTCGGACTGGATTGAGCCATTCGCCAAGCTCTCGAATAAGCTTGCCTGCCGCACCAGCGCGAGCGTGATGTTCGACGACATGAAGGGGCTCGCGCCCTTCCGCGACATCGGCCTCGGAAAGGGCGCGCCCGTCGCCAATTCCCTGTTTTCGCTGTATGGCGTGAAGATTGTCGCCGACGGCTCGAACCAGACCGAAACCGGGGCGCAGACGAAGCCCTATCTGAACTCGACCTCCAAGGGTTCGCCCAACTTCGACGCCGCTCTGATGAAACAGATGGTCGCCGAAGTGAAGGCGTTCGGCCTGCCGGTGCAGATCCACGCCAACGGTGATTACACGATCGACATCGCGCTCGACGCGATCGAGGCGGCCTACGCGGGCTCGACCGACTATGGCGTCAATCGCATCGAACATTCGACGATGGCGCGTCCCGATCAGATTGTGCGCATGAAGAGGCTCAACGTTGAGCCGAGCTTTCTCATGAACCATGTACGCTTCTACGGCGCCGCCTATCGCGACCAAATCTTCGGTCCCGAACGCGCCGCCTTCATGGACCCCGCGGGGGCCTGCGCGAAAGCGGGCTTGCCTTTCACGCTGCACACCGACGGGCCCTGCTCGCCGCCGGGGTCGCTCGCGCTCATCGGCACGGCGGTGACGCGCCGCTGCATGATCGACAATTCCGTGGTCGGCCCCGATCAGGCCGTTTCGCTTGACGACGCGATCCGCGCCGTGACGATCGACGCCGCCCGACAGCTCGGACAGGGTGGCCGGCTGGGCTCGCTCGAAAAGGGCAAGGAAGCGGACTTCACGATCCTGGAAAGCGATCCCTACAAGGTGAGCCCGGATGCGATCGCCAACATCAAGGTCAGCGAGACCTGGGTGGCGGGCGAGCGGAAGTTCGCGGCGTGACAGGGCGCGCCAGGTTCGATGGCCGCCTCACGCAATCGCGGCGGTGACCAGGTTGCGGAACAACACGCGGAAATATTCGCGATATTCCGGCGTCTGAACCATCAGCACGGCGAATAGGGAGTCGCGCGGCGACACCCAGAACGCCGTGCCCATCATGCCGCCCCAGAAATACTCGCCGACGCTGCCCGCTGTCGGCGCTCTTCCGGGATCGGTGCGCACCGCGAAGCCGAGGCCGAAGCCGTGGCCGGGCCATAACAGGTAGTGGTCCTTTCTTACGCCCGGGTGGAGGTGGTCGCTCGTCATGAAGGCGAGGGTCTGAGGCCCGAGAATGCGCACGCCATCGATCGCGCCGCCGAAGCTCAGCATGGCCGCGAAGCGCGTATAGTCGGCGAGCGTCGACATCAGCCCGCCGCCGCCGGACTCGAATTTCGGCGGCGCTGTCGAATCGTGAGTGTCCACCCCCGCCGCCGTCATGAAATCGAACGAGAACGGGTCGGCGCGCCGCGCGACCTTGTTCGGCGGGGTATAGAAGGCGGTGTCGACCATGTCGAGCGGGCGGAACAGACGCTCATGCAAGACCTCGCCGAGCGAAGCGCCCTCGACGACCTCGACCACGCGCCCGAGCACGTCGGTGGACACGCTGTACTCCCAGACTTCGCCCGGCTGATGCATGAGCGGAAGCGCGGCCATCGCCTCGACGTTTTCGGCCAGCGTCCGGTTCGTATCCACGACATTCGCCGCCTTGACCAGCTTCTGGACTGGGGAAACTCCGGTAAAGCCATAAGTCAGTCCCGACGTGTGGCGCATCAGGTCCTGGACGGTGACCGGCCGCTTGAGCGGCGCAAGGTCGAGCTTGTCGCCGTTGACGACGCCGACCTTCAGGTTGGCGAAGGCGGGGATGTATTTCGAGACCGGATCGGTGATGAGCAGCCGTCCCTCTTCGACCAGCATCATCGCCGCGACCGAAACGATCGGCTTGGTCATCGAATAGATGCGGAAGATCGCATCGTCGGTCATCTGCGGGCCGCCGGGACGCAAAGCGCCGACCAAGTCCCGGTAGGCGATCTTGCCGTGGCGGGCGATCACCATGGAAAGGCCCGGCGCCTTCTTCTCCTTGACCTCGCGCGCCATGACGGCTGTCAGCCGCTCGAGCCTTTCCGGAACAAAGCCGAGCGTTTCGCTTGGGGCGTAGAAAAGGGCGAAGGAACTCATCTGTCGGCGCCTCGGTTTGGAGGGATGGCGAACAATGGGCCACGCGCTAGTCCTGGGCAAGCTCGCGCGCCCGCCCCGCGCTGCTGTAGACGCGGTCGCTGACCGCGTCCGCGCTCGCCGAGCGCGGCTACAGTCCGCGCTCGCCGAGCGCGGCTACAGTCCCGCTGGACACCGGGCCGCTCGCGCGGGACAAAGCGCCCCATGAGCCTTCTCGATGGCATGAGCCCGAAATCCGAGCCGCCGCCGGCGCCGCTCGCCGAGCGCCTGCGGCCGACGACGCTGGCCGAGGTTTCGGGCCAGGAGCATCTGACCGGGCCGGATGGAGCGCTGACGCGGCTCATCGCGTCGCCTGCGCTCGGCTCGATGATCTTCTGGGGGCCGCCGGGCAGCGGCAAGACCACAGTCGCGCGGCTGATCGGCGCGGCCCGCAACGATGCGTTCGTGCAAGTCTCGGCGATCCATACCGGCGTGGCGGAATTGAAGAAGATTTTCGACGCCGCCCGCGCGCGCCGTGCGCAAGGGCAGGGCACGCTCCTGTTCGTCGATGAGATCCATCGCTTCAACCGCGCGCAGCAGGATTCCTTCTTACCCGTGATGGAGGACGGCTCGATCACGCTGATCGGCGCGACGACCGAGAATCCGTCATTCGAGCTCAACGCCTCGCTGTTGTCGCGCGCCCGGGTGCTCGTCTTTCGCCCGCTTTCAGCCCAGGCGCTCGAAGCGCTGTTAGAGCGCGCCGAGCGCCTGCTGATGAAGCCCCTGCCGCTCGACGCTGAAGCGCGCGAGGCGCTCGTAAACATGGCGGACGGGGACGGCCGTTCGGTCCTGACCCTGGCCGAGGAGGTCTGGCGCGCCGCGCGCGCGGGCGAGACGCTGGACAAGGCGCGGCTGGTCGAGGTCGTGCAGCGGCGCGCGCCGATCTACGACAAGGCGCAGGACGGCCATTACAATCTGATCTCCGCCTTGCATAAGTGCGTGCGCGGCTCCGATCCGGACGCGGCGCTCTATTATCTCGCGCGCATGTTCGAGGCCGGCGAGGACCCTCTGTTCATTGCGCGACGCGTCGTGCGTATGGCGTCTGAGGATATCGGCCTCGCCGACCCGCAGGCGCTTCTCGTCGCCAACGCCGCCAAGGACGCTTACGATTTCCTCGGCAGTCCCGAAGGCGAACTCGCGATCGCTCAAGCCGTGGTCTATGTCGCGACCGCGCCGAAATCGAATGCGGTCTATAGGGCGTTCGGCGCTGCTCAGACGCTCGCGAAAGAGCATGGCTCGCCCGCGCCGCCGAAGACGATCCTCAACGCGCCGACGCGGCTCATGAAGCGCGAGGGCTACGGCGCAACTTATCAATACGATCACGACGCGCCCGACGCGTTCAGCGGCCAGAACTACTGGCCGGAGAAGCTCGGCCGCCAGACGCTCTACGAACCCGCCCCGCGCGGCTTCGAGCGCGAGATCAAGAAGCGGCTCGAGTACTGGGCTCGGCTGAGGCAGGAGCGGGGCGAGGGGTAGGCGAGGCCGGCGCCCTGCGGGTAGCCGCCCCGCTCGAAGCCGCTCAGTTGGCGTGATCCCACCAATAGTGACCCTTTCCGTCGTCGTTCAGGGTGACGGCGTTTCCCTTGCCGTGGGTGTCGATGCCGTCGTTCGGCATCGGCTGCTTTCCGAGGCCTTTGGCCCAAACGACCATGTCGACAACGTTTTTCAAGAGAGACGGAAATATTGTGTCCTGCGGGTTCACCTCGACGTTGGTGTCGAAGATATTCGGCGTGTCCTCGGGTCCCCCCGCCTTCACCTCGGCCCGGACATGATAGAAGCTTCCATAAAGGTAATTGCCGGCCTGCCACTCCCTGATCACGCCGGGCTCAACCCAGCCATAATCCAGGTGCGTCGTCTTGCCGAGATCGTAGATCGTGACCCAGATCCAATTCTTGGTGGCGTTGGCCGTATACATCGAGGAATAGGCGGACATAACTTCGCTCCATGCCTGACGGAGAATTCCGCTGGCCCTTTGACGGTCTTTCAGACATATCGCCAAGCCGCGGCCTTTGTCGTTTCCGCAAACATGGGGAGACGCCCCTGGCCGAGCGACGGTGGAACTCGGCTGCGGCGCGCTAATCGCTCAGCGCGCCGCGCACCGCGTCGCGTAGGATCGTGACGCCCAGATCGATTTCCTCGTCGGTGACAGTCAGCGGCGGAGCGATGCGGAACACGCCGCCCATCCCCGGCAAATTCACAATGTTCATGCTGAGACCAAGCTCCATCGCCTTGTCGGTGATGCGGGCGCCGAGCGCCGTGTCGGGTTTCCTCGACTTTTTGTCCTTGACGATCTCGACGCCGAGCAAGAGGCCGCGGCCCCGCACGTCGCCGATGCAATCGAATTCTTCGCGCAATGTCTCGAGCGCGCTCCTCAGCCGCTGCCCGGCTTCCGCCGCGCGCTTCTCCAGCTTCTGGCGAACGATGACCTCGAGCACCGCCAAGCCGACAGAAGCGGGCAGGGGATCGGACACATGGGTGGTATAGAAGAGGAAGCCGCGTTCGTGGCAGCGCTCCTCGATTTCCGCCGACGTGAGAACAGCCGCCAGCGGCAGGCCGGCGCCCAAGGTCTTCGACAGCGTGAGGAAATCCGGAACGATGGCGTCGCGCGAGAACGCGAACATTGCGCCGGTGCGGCCGAGGCCGGTCTGCGCCTCGTCGACGATCAACATCATGTCCCGTTTCTCGCAATGCCGCTTGAGCTCAGAAAGATAGCCCGGCGGCAGGTCGAGGATGCCGCCGGAGCTCAAGATAGGCTCCGCGATGAAGGCCGCGAGCGCTCCGGTCGATTGCCGGTCGACAAGATCGAAGCCGTAGTCGAGCTCGGCGCGCCAATCGTAAGCCGACGGCGTTCCGAACGACGGGCGATAGAGATTCGGCGCCATGATCGCCAAGCCGCCGACGCTGAGCGGCCCATAGCCGCGCCGCCCGGCGGCGTAGGTCGCGGCGGCCGCGCCTCCGGTCATCCCGTGCCACGACTGCGCGAACCCGACGACCTCATAGCCGCCGGTGGCGAGGCGCGCCATCTTGAGCGCCGCCTCATTGGATTCCGCGCCGGTGCTCAAGAGCAGGACGCGGTCGAGCCCGGGGGGAGTGATCTTTTTCAAGGCTTCCGCCAAGCCGATGACCGGCTCGGACAGCATGCCGCTGAACAGATGGTCGAGCGTGGCGATCGAGCGCCGCACGGTTTCGACAATGGCGGCATGCGAGTGGCCGAGGATCGCGCTCATCTGTCCCGACGTGAAGTCGAGCACGCGTCGGCCGCCCGCGTCATAGATGAACGATCCCTTGGCGGAAGCCGCGACGAAATCGGAAAACTTCCCTCCGTATCGGATCAGCGCGCGATCAGCGCGCGCTCGTACGGAATCGTCCATATCGGGATGCCTTTTTCAGAGGGAAGCTGGCGAGGCGGCTGAACTCTATCTCTCGAACTTCGCCTTCAGCGCCTTGACGACGTTGGGCGGCGCGAAGGGCGAGGCGTCGCCGCCCATCGAGGCGATCTGCCGCACGAGCGTCGCGGTGATCGGCCTGACCGGCGAGGAGGCGGGCAGAAAGACGGTGCGCAGTTCGGGCGCCATCGCGCCGTTCATGCCCGCCATCTGCATCTCATAGTCGAAATCGGTTCCGTCGCGCAGGCCCCTGACGATCAGCGTCGCCCGCGCTTCACGCGCCGCCTCCACGGCGAGGCCGGTGAATTCGACGATTTCGAGTTCGCATTGCGCCTTGGCCATGATCGGCGCGGCCGCCTCGCGAATCAGTTTGAGCCGCTCCTTGACTGTGAACAGCGCGGCCTTGTTGGGATTGGAGCCGACGCCGACGACCAGCCGGTCGCACAACGCCGCCGCGTGCTCGATCACGTCCAAGTGCCCGTTCGTCATCGGGTCGAACGAGCCGGAGAAGAAGCCGACGCGGGTCATCGGCCCAAGCGTTAGCTTGGCCAGCGGGCCCCGACAAGCGGCGCAGCGGGGGAACTGCCGTTGAGTTCGGGCCCCTATTCGGGTTAAATCGCCCGAGCCGCTCGACGCCCGATCGTCGCCAGCGCGGCGACAGGCCTTGCGCGACTTGGCGGCAAGCCCCTTTGCGGACTGAAAGACGACCATGCCGATCGCCAAGGCCAGCGTTCCCACCACCGACGGGCCCAAGTACGTTCAGCAGCTTTGCAAGCACTGGAGCCACAGACTCGAAGTCGACCTCTCGGAGGGCAACGGCCTGGTCAGGTTTCCCGCTGCCGTCGTTACGCTTGAAGCGGGGGCCGATGCGCCCATGGTCACGATCGAGGGCGAAGAGAGCCAGGAGGTTGAGCGCCTGAAAGGCGTGGTCGCGACCCATCTCGACCGTTTCGCCTTCCGGGAGGCGCCGCTTCGGTTCGATTGGTCAGCTGGCGGCTGAGAAGGGCGAATCCAGAGGAGACGAACGACAGTGAACGCCGACGAATTGCGCGCCATCCAGGCGCCGCTCAAGGATCGCTATCGCGCCGACCCGAAGGCCGGGCTGGTGACGCTGAAAGCCAGCGGCGCCCTCGATTCCGCGACAATCGCCTGCAAGGTCGAGACCGGACGGGCGCTGGCCGTCGCCGGGCTTCATCCGGCGACCGGGGGGAGCGGCGCGGAACTGTGCTCCGGCGACATGCTGCTCGAGGCGCTGGTCGCCTGCGCCGGCGTGACCCTGAAAGCTGTCGCGACCTCGATGGGCGTCACCCTGCGCTCGGGCCAGGTCGTCGCGGAGGGCGACCTCGACTTTCGCGGCACGCTCGGCGTCGACAAGCAGGCGCACGTCGGCTTCACCGACATCCGGCTCAAGTTCGAACTCGACACCGACGCAGCCCAGGATCAGCTCGACACGTTATTGAAGCTCACCGAGCGATATTGCGTCGTGCTGCAGACGCTGAAGCGCTCGCCTGCGATCGAGAGCACGCTCAAGCGGGCATAGGCGGTCCTGTTGCGGAGCGCTCCGGGGGCCTCTCCCACGAGGCTAGGTGTTCCGGGCCCGCTCCGCGCCCCGCGGCCCTCAGCGGATCGGGACCTCGATCAGCGACGGACCGTCGCGCTTGAGCGCGCGCGCAACCGCCGCGCCAATCGCATCGCGATCGTCGGCGCGCTCCGCCGGCACGCCCATCGAGGCGGCAAGAGCCTGAAAGTTGATCGGTGGATCGACGACGTCCATCCCCACGAACCGCCCGGCTTTCGCGTTGGCGTAGCCAAGAGACTTCGCGACATTCTGCAACACGCCGTAGCGGCGATTGTTGAAGACGACGAAAATCGTCCGCGCGCCGTAATGCGCGGCGCTCCACAAAGCCTGCGGCGAATACATCGCGCCGCCGTCGCCGACGAACGAGGCGACCCAACCCTGGGTCGCGAGCGCGGCGCCGACCGCCGCCGGCATGCTGCAGCCGAGCACGCCGCCTCGGGCGAAGAAGTATCGGCCGGGCTCGGTGGTCAGCAAATCCTCAACCCGGCCGAAGGTCGCCGCGGAATTGTTGGCGATCACCGCGTCCTTCGGCAGCGCGTCGAGCGCCGCCAGCACCGCGGCGTCCGGGGTGAGCGGTGCGGGAGCGCCCTCTGCAAGAATCGCCGCCCGCATGGCTTCGCGCTCAGTCCGTCTGGCTGCGGCGCGCGCCGCGAGCAGCGCCGCGACCTTGCCGCTGTCGACGAGCACCGCAAGGCTCCGCGCGGCCTCAGCGAGCGTCTCGCCGATGTCGCCAAGAAGCGCCATGTTGGCGGCGTGTTCGCGTCCGAACGCTTCCGGGTTGTCGGCGATGTGCAAGACTGTCACGCCCTCGGGCACCGGCTCGGCTTCGCGATAGGGATAGGCGACGAAGGCGCGCCCGCCGACCAGCACGATCGCCTGCGCGGACTTGAGATGTGCGCGCATGTCGGCGAAGTCCGGCTTCAGCACGCCGGCCCAGCAGGGATGATGGGACGGAAACGCGGTGCGCGAAGTGAGCTGAGTGCCCCACACGGGAAAGCCGCCGGTTTCGGCGAACGCGACCAGCCCCGCGCTCGCCGCAGCCGGCAGGTCGTCGCCGAGCAGCACAATGACCCGATCCGGGTCGAGGCCGGCGAGCCTGGCGGCCAGGCGGCCCGCGTCGGGCGAGGGCCCGAGCCGCGGCGGCGAGGACGCCGGCGGCGTCGGGCCGTTCACCGGCTGGTCGAGGATGTCCATCGGCAGCGACAGGAACACCGGCCCGCACGGCGGGGTGCGGGCGAGGCCGAAGGCGCGTCTCAGCGCCGGGCCGACATCGTCGCCGCGGCGAAGCTCCTTGGCCCATTTGGTCACCGGCTCAGCAAGCGCGACCAGGTCGCCCGAGAGCCACGGCTCGGTCATGAGATGCCGGGTGTCCTGCTGGCCAGCGGTGACGACGAGCGGCGTCTCGCTCGCCTTGGAGGCGACCAGCACGCCCATTGCGTTGCCGAGGCCGCCCATCGCATGCAGGTTGACGAAGGCGGCGCGGCCCGAGGCGAGCGCCCAGCCGTCGGCCATGCCGACCGCGGTCGCCTCCTGAAGGCCGAGGACATAAGCGATGTCGGGCGCGTCGACCAGCGCGTCCATGAGCGGCATCTCGGTCGAGCCGGGATTGCCGAACACGTGCGTGACGCCTTCGTCGCGCAGGATGTCAAGCACAATGTCGCGGGCGCGTCGGGTCATGAAGCGTCTTTCTGCCGGCGTCACGGGGGTGAAGGTCGGCCAGCGCCGGCCGCGCCCGCAGCCTATCCTTGTTCGGCGGGCAGGGGGAGGCCGCGGAAGACGGTTGCGGGTAGTGTCTCAGTTTAATTTCGGCTTTGGGCGGATAGTGACCATTCACCGAATGGCAGGAAATGGGCGGACTTCGAGCCTTCCCTTGCAACCATTGTCCGCGCCCGACTCGACGGAGTTTACCGCGCGACGGCCGTTCCTGCCGCTTCGAGCGCGTCGGGGCGCAATGGAACCGGCAACCCGCTTGAGAAAATCGCCAATACCGGCGATGTTGGCCGTCGTCGGAGGCGGCGTCCGGTCCCGAGTAGACTGTGCAGTGTCTATGAACCCTCAGTGGCTTGCGAAGTATAAACCGATCAGCGATGCCTTCATGGCATATGGTTGGTTCGTTGCGCCGTTTCTGATCGGTGCTGAATTTAGCGTCGTCGAGCAAACCGCCGACTACATCACAAAGAACCCGCCGCAGAGCGACCAGGACCGCAAAGACATAGAGGACCGCATCTATCGCTCCCTGGTCGAGCCAGCCTTTAATTCCGTCAATCGCGCGCGAGCGACGTGGTACGGAAACCAGCTCAATCACATGCGCGACTTCAACCATCTGTATGAAGGCGCGATGTTCTCCTACTACAAACGGGAATATGCTCCGACAGTGCTTAGCCTCCTAACGGCGCTGGAAGGGATCATGTTGTCGTTCTACGGCTACAACATTGGCTCCAATGCGCGGAAGCCGAATATTCCCGATCTTAGAGTCTGTCCGGAAACATCATGTGGGATTGCATAGTTTTCGCAGCATGAGGCGGATGGAGGCGAGGCGGAGGAACGCGAGCGCCTTGCGGTTGAGGCATTCCCAGTCCTTGGCCAACCGTCGGCAGCGGCCGAGCCAAGCAAAGGTGCGTTCGCCGATCCAGCGCTTCGGCAGGACGACGAAGGCCTTGGCCTGATCCGACCGCTTGACGATCTCGACCTTCACGCGCGCCAGAGTTCGTCCGATGGCGGCCTGAAATTGCGGCCCTCGATAGCCGCCGTCGGCAAAGAGCCTGGTCAGGAACGGAAAGGCGACGAACAAGGTCGCCATCAGCGTCGCGCCGCCGTCGCGGTCCTGGATGTCGGCGGCGTGGACGGTCGCATGCATCAACAGGCCCTGCGTATCGACGAGGATATGGCGCTTTTTGCCCATGATCTTCTTGCCCGCGTCGTAACCCGCCGGATCGATGCAGGTCCCCCTCACATGGGGTGTTTCCAGTCAAGCTCATTGATTTCGGCGTTGCATGCTCTTTGGCGTTTGGATCCGAAGCGTGAGCCCGTCTTTGCCATGCAGCCCTGACGACCGCATCACCTCACATCCGGTCGAGCTTGTGGGCTCGGACCATAATCCCTCCTGCTCGAGGGCGTCGGGCTCGGGTTGGCGGGACCATCCTTTTTCACGGCGTGTTTCAGCCCGGGGGTTAATCCGCGGTCACCGCCCGCCGGATCCGGCGAAGCCGTCGCGTTCAGCTTCGCTGGAATGGGGTTAAGTCATCAAGCCATCGTTAGAGTGGGTTGAGCCATCGGGTCATGCCGTCTTGAACACGGCGCCTTCGGGAACGACGCCTTGTGTGACATAGCGCCACAAGGCGACGAGGAGTTTGCGGGCCAGCGCCACGATGGCGATGCGGCGGACTCGTCCCTTGCCGGCGCCGACCCGCGCCTGAAACCAGCGGCTCAACGCCGAGTCCGGCTGGTGGCGCAGCCAGAACCAGGCAAGCTCAATCATGGTGTGCCGCAGGCGACGATTGCCCGACTTGGAGATCCCCTGATCCCGTTCGACGCCGCCGCTCTGCCAGGGGCTGGGCGCCAATCCCGCATATGCCGCTACTTGGCGTCGGTTGCCGAAGCTGCGAAACAACGATTCAAGCCAGAGGAGCGATGCGAACTCAGGGCCCATGCCCTTGAGCTTGAGGAGGTGGGCGGCGGGGTTGTTCCGCCCCTCGGCGTTCGTGCGGATGAGCGCGTCGCGGGCCCGTTCGACCACAGCCAGTTGCGTCGCCGCCACCGCGATCCGATCGAGTTCTCGGCGTATCTCCGCCTTCAACAGCGGCGGCAGCTCACGGCCGTCGCCGGTTCGCAGCGCCTCGAGCCGTTCGAAACAATCTCGCCGAAGCGGATTGTAATCCCGGATGCCTTGGCCGCTGAGCAGGCCCCTAATTCGATTGGTGTGCTGAATGCGTTCCTTGATCAGCGTGCCGCGCTCGCGCGTCAGGCGCCGGCGATCCTCTTCTTCCGGGCTCGGCGCGCGAACCATGGAACAGACCCGCCGCTCGCCGCGAGCCCAGGCCATCAGCGTCCGCAACAGCGTCTCGCCGTCGATCGAATCGGTCTTCGCCCGCCGATGCCGCCGGTCGACGGCGATCGAAGCCGCATCGACGACCTGGCTCTCGATCCCATTGGCGAGCAGCAAGCGATGAATCCAAAACCCGTCCAATCCCGCTTCCTGAATGACGATCGCTTTGACCCGCACGCCGTAGCGCTCCTCGGCCTTTGCCCTCGACCGCGAAAGAAGGTCGAGCAGGCGGGCGCCGTCTCCACCCTCGACCACATGCTTGGAAAACTTTTCGCTGCCCGGACTATTGATCGTCACAACCCATTTGGATTTGCTCAGTTCGAGCGATGCGAACAGCGTGATATCATTCGCGAGGGCGGTGGTCGCGACAGCGGTCGCGGAGGTGACGGACTGCATCGGTTGCCTCCATGCTGGTGTGGAAGCTCAGCCTACCAAGTCGGGCCGCCGTCCACCCGCATAGGATCTTTTTCCGCGCTCTTGACGCTCTGGCTGTCAATGATCGCGGCGGTCGGGCTCGCCTCGCGAGCGGCGGCTTCGCGACACTTCACGTAGAGCGCGTCGTGGATGCGATCGAGCGTGCCGTCCCAATTCCAGCGATCGAAGTAATCGTAAAGCGTCGAACGCGGCGGCAGGTCCTTCGGGACGGCGCGCCATTGGCAGCCAGTGCTGAGGACGTACATCAGGCCGTTGACGACCTCGCGCTCATGGACATGACGTCGGTTGCCGCCGCGCTTGGCCGGCGGAATGAGCGGCTCGACATGCGCCCATTCCGCGTCGGTCAAATCGCTGGGATAGCGCAGTCCATCGCGGTCGTAGCGAGTGCGATTTTCGTTGGTCCACATCGGCGACCTCCCAAGTGATTCGGGCCGCTTCCTTAAATCATAAGCGATTCCAACGATTCGTTAAGTTCCCGGACGGGCTCTTATAAGTCGGATCAAAAACGCTGCGGCGCGGTTCCCTGCGGGAAACCCGATGGCGATTGCCCATGACATGTATCGGGATACTCTTGTACGGTTCCTGGAGGAATGGATTTACAAGAATGCTAGTCAGTCGGACTTCAGCCTTTCCGTTCTAAACCGGCACTATGTACTTCACGGCATGGACGCGGGGAATTTTTATCGGCCACAGGACGTTCACCGGCTCATTCTCGCATTTGATCTGGTGATCGAATTTCTATCGTTCCAGCAAGGAGTGTTTCACACGTTGCTGCCCGACGTTGGCAAAGACGCCTTCATTGACGCTAGGCGCAACTATTACGGTGCGCTTTCCTTTGGAACGCCGACTGCCGCTCGATCTTGGGCAATCGAGCGTACTCTACTGAAACAGCACGCTCGCTACGTTGCACCACCGCACGATCCGAACATTCAGGAAAGCATGGCTGCGCACGCCGCATTGATGGCCGAGATAATGGAGCTAGGGAAACAAGCCCGCGCGAAAGGTACTGCCCCGAAGCCGCCGCCTAGCGCCAATACCTGATGCTAATCAGGGGCAGCAGCATGACGTGGATCGTGGGGGGACCATCACTGTTTGGCTACGGTGTTAGGCTGTCGGACGCCGAGCGCTCCTGGCGAGCCAATGCCGAAAGCATGGCGTGACGGTTTTTCGCCTACTGCCTGATGCCCACCACGTTCATCTCACTCTCGTCCCCAACCGTGCGGAGGCGCTTGGCGAGCCGCTCCGAAAGGGCCGCTCTTTGGCGCATTCCTTCCGTACCGGGACGGACCAGGAACGGCAGCATTGGGTCGAGGCCGTGTAAAAACTCGGCGAAATTCTCTAAACGATCAAGCAGAGCAAGACTTTTCGCGATTTTTTCAACTCTGAACGCTCAAAGGCCTCGCAAAAGCGAACGAAACAGGCTCGTGTGAAAACGCGCGGAAGTTTTTACACAGCCTCGGTCGAAACCCGAAATTCAAACTGAGGCACTACCCGGTTGGCGAATTATCTTGACAAAAACAGAAATTGTGTTACTGTTATCGTGATTGACAGAACCATCCGAGCGCCCATGTCCGACCAACCCAAACCGCTGTCCGAATGGGCGCGCAAGCGCGCCGCCGGCAAAATTCGCCGCGAGGCATTGATCAAGAGGCGAGAGGCCTATTTCGACCTGCTCGTCTCCGGCTATGGCGTCGATCAGATCGCGGCAACCACGAAAAAGAGTCCGTCAGCGGTGCGTCGTGCGATCGGACAGGCCCTGGCCAAGCGCCAGCTCGACGCGCCCGAGGACTACGCGCGTCTCCAGGTCGCGCGGCTCACCAAGGCTTTGCGCTGCGCCGACCTCTCGCTGGAGAAGGGAGACCTCAAGGCGATCGCGCCGTTCGTGCAGGTTGTCAGGGAGCTTAGCCTCTACCATGGCCTGGATGTCGGCCCGGTGGGACTCGCGCCGCCCCTGGACGCGTCAAGGATCCCATCGCGGCCCGAGCCGCCGCTTGCGCTCACCCATTCGCCCGCGGCGCCCGCGACAGAGCTGTTCGAGGACGCAGAAAGTTGCGCAAAGGAGGCGCTAAGCCGCTGAAATAATTCGCGCGCGCAAACTTGTGCGCGGCGTGGTCAGATCGCGGCGTCGCGTACCGCGGGCCTGCTCACGCGAGTAGCCCGCCGACGTCGATTGTCACGCCGGGAACCAGAGCGGGCGCGAGCAATCCGCCGGTCAGCCGCTCGCGCGACGCGTAGGCGACGTCCTTCGGCTCGCGATAGACCTCGACCCCGCCGCCCGTAATGTCGACGATCCAGACCTCGCGAACGCCGGACCTCGCGTAGAGCGCAAGCTTGACGCCGCGGTCATAGGCGAGGGAGGTTTCCGAGACCTCGACGAGGAGCAGCACGTCCGCGGCGCCCGGATAACTCGTGCGAAAGCCGTCGGCTCGCGGCCGCAAAATCGTCAGGTCCGGTTCAGGCTCGCTATACATGTCGAGGCGAAGCGGACTCTGCACGCTGACCAGCGCGACGTCGTCGCGCAAGGCGCGGGAGAAGAGGCGGGCGAGCCTGTTCGTGATCGCCGCATGCGGACTGCCGATGGCGGCCATGTCGATGATCTCCCCGTCGATCAGCTCGACGCGACGGGCGTCGCCCAGAACGCCGGCCTCGGCCATCCTGTAGTACGCGTCGACATCGAAGCGGCGACGCGTCGGCGCCAGCGGACGTTCGAGAATCTCGGCCATCGGTGTTCTCCGAGGAGGCAGTCTACTCTTGGCCGATCCTGCGGCCAATCCCGCGCCTTCGCTCCCTTGCCGGTCACGCCCAGCGAGCAAAGGCTAACCCTACTCGCCCTCTTCGTCGCCCTCCGTCTCGCCGATGCGGTCGACCGAGACGACGTGCTCCTCATCGGCCGTGTCGAATACGATCACGCCCTGCGTCGAACGGCCGGCGATGCGGATGCCCGCGACCGGAACCCGGATGAGCTGCCCGCCGTCGGTCACCAGCATGATCTCGTCGCTCTCTTCCACCGGGAACGAGGCGACGAGCGCGCCGTTGCGGGCGTTGACCGCCATGGCGACGATGCCTTTCCCGCCGCGCCCGGTGACGCGATATTCGAACGATGAGGTGCGTTTGCCGTAGCCGTTCTCGGAGACGGTGAGGATCACCTGTTCGGCGGCGCGCATCGCCTCGAACCTTGCCTCGTCGATCGCTGCGTCGTTGGCTTCGGCGCCATTCTCGCTCTCGCTCTCCGGTTCGGACCCGTCGGCGGGCTCGCCCTCGGTCGTCGCTCGGCGCTGCTTGAGGTAGGCGGCGCGTTCGGCCGGGCTTGCGTCGAACGATTTGAGGATCGCGAGCGAGATGACGCTGTCGCCCTCGGCAAGCGCGATCCCGCGCACCCCCATCGAATCGCGGCCCTTGAATACCCGCACGTCATCGACGGGAAAACGGATGCACTGGCCGCGCGCCGTGGTCAGCAGCACGTCGTCCTTGTCGGAGCAGATCTGCACGTCGACGATTTGTTCGCCCTCGTCGAGGCGCATGGCGAGCTTGCCGCTGCGGTTCACCTGCGCGAAGTCGCTGAGCTTGTTGCGCCGGACCGTGCCGCGCGTGGTGGCGAACATCACGTCGTAGGAATCCCACGTCGCTTCGTCCTCCGGCAGCGGCATGATGGTGGTGATGCGCTCGCCCGCTTCCAGCGGCAGCAGGTTCACGAGCGCCTTGCCGCGCGACTGCGGCGCCGCGAGCGGCAGGCGCCAGACCTTCTCCTTGTAGACCTGTCCGGCCGACGAGAAGAACAGCACCGGCTGATGGGTCGAAGCGACGAACAGCCTGGCGACGAAATCCTCGTCGCGCGTCGCCATCGCCCCGCGCCCTTTGCCGCCGCGCCTCTGGGCGCGATAGGTCGAGAGGGGCGCGCGCTTGATGTAGCCGCCATGGCTCACCAGCACGACCATATCCTCGCGCTGGATGAGGTCCTCGTCCTCCATGTCGGCGTCGCTGTCGAGAATGATCGTGCGGCGCGGCGCGGCGAAGTCGGTCTTCGCCTTGACGAGCTCGTCGCGGATGATGCCCATGAGCCGAGCGCGAGAGCCCAGGATGTCGAGATAGTCCGCGATTTCCGTTGACAGCCGATTGAGGGCCTCGGCGATTTCGTCGCGGCCGAGAGCGGTTAAGCGCGCGAGGCGCAATTCGAGGATCGCGCGCGCCTGCGCTTCCGAGAGGCGGATTGCGCCGTCCGCGTCGAGCGCGTGGCGCGGGTCGGCGATGAGCGCGATCAAGGGCGCCATGTCGCGCGCAGGCCAGAGCCTCTCCATCAGAGCCGACCGCGCGGCGCCCGAGTCGGGGGAGGTGCGGATGAGCCGGATCACCTCATCGATGTTGGCGACCGCGATGGCGAGGCCGACCTGGATATGGGCGTTGTCGCGCGCCTTGGTGAGCAGATATTTGGTCCGCCGCGTGACCACGTCCTCGCGGAAGTCGAGGAACGCGCGCAGCATGTCGGTCAGCGTCAGCATCTCCGGCCGGCCGCCGTTCAGCGCGATCATGTTGGCGCCGAAGCTCGATTGCAGGGCGGTGAAACGCCAGAGCTGATTGAGCACCACGTCGGCGACCGCGTCGCGTCTGAGCTCGATGACGATGCGCATGCCGTCGCGATCCGACTCGTCGCGCAGGTCGGAGATGCCCTCGATGCGCTTCTCGCGAACGAGTTCGGCGATGCGCTCGATCAGCGTCGCCTTGTTGACCTGGTAGGGAATCTCGCTGACGATCAACGCCTCGCGATCCTTGCGCAGCTCTTCGACCGCGACCTTCGCGCGCATGACGATCGAGCCGCGGCCGGTGGCGTAGGCGGCGCGGATGCCGGCGCGTCCGAGGATGGATGCGCCGGTCGGGAAGTCGGGCCCCGGAATGTGCTCCATCAGCTCGTCGAGCGTGATGTCGGGCTTATCCATCAAAGCGAGAAGACCATCGATCGTCTCGCCGAGATTGTGGGGCGGGATGTTGGTCGCCATGCCGACGGCGATGCCGCCCGCGCCGTTGACGAGCAGGTTGGGAAAGCGCGCCGGCAGAACGACCGGCTCGAACTCCTTCTCGTCATAGTTGGGTTTGAAGTCGACGGTGTCCTTGTCGAGGTCGTCGAGTAAAGCAAGCGCGACGGGCGCGAGCCGGGCTTCGGTGTAGCGCTGCGCCGCGGGCGGATCGCCATCGACCGAGCCGAAATTACCCTGGCCGTCGATGAGCGGCGCGCTCATCGAGAAGTCCTGGGCCATGCGCACGAGCGCGTCGTAGACCGCAAGCTCGCCGTGCGGATGATACTTGCCGATCACGTCGCCGACGGTGCGCGCCGACTTGTTGTAGGGACGGTCGGGGGTGAAGTTGAGCTCGTGCATCGCGTAGAGGATGCGTCGATGCACGGGCTTCAAGCCGTCGCGAACGTCGGGCAGGGCGCGGCTCACGATCACGCTCATCGCGTAATCGAGATAGCTGCGTTTCATTTCGTCGAGGATCGAAACGGGCTTGATGTCGGCCGGCCCGCCGGGCGCGGGCCGCTCGTCAATAGTGTCAGGCAATGGGAAGAGATCCTTAACGCAATTCGCGTTAGCGGATGTTAGCCGATTTTAACGCCCCGCGCCAGTTAGGGCAGGGCGTCGCGCATCAATATATTCTGGCTATATTTCAGTATGTTACTCGAAATCGCCGCTGTCACGGGCCAAAATGCGTCAGCGCGGCTTTCGGCGCCCAATTCGCTCGACCCCGCCGGTCAGCGTCCGCCCGAGACATCGAGCAGCGCGCCGGTCACGTAAGAGGCCGCGTCGCTTATGAGCCATATCGCCGCCGCGGCGACTTCCTCGGTCGTGCCCGGGCGGCCGAGCGGGGCGGTCGCCCCCAGAACCCTTGCTCGATCGGGCTCGCCGCCGCTGGCGTGAATTTCGGTGTCGACGATGCCTGGGCGAATGGCGTTGACCCTGACCGCTTCGGGGGCCAGCTCTTTGGCGAGACCCAAGGTCTGTCGGACACGGACTTGCGAAGTGCGCCGACATGCGCTATGCGTGTCAAATCGAGTTTCGGCCGGACGACTTGGCCTCGCCGCGCGTTACGCGTCGGACTGACGACCTTCTTCCTAAATCTCGATCACTATGAGCCGGCTGCGCGATTGCGCGGCCTATCAAACACGTACCTGAAAGAAGTGTCTCATGACGCAAGGAACCGTTAAGTGGTTCAACGACCAAAAAGGCTTTGGCTTCATCCAGCCGGATGACGGCA
Organism: uncultured Alphaproteobacteria bacterium; assembly: GCA_963824475.1. Classification (GTDB taxonomy): domain Bacteria; phylum Pseudomonadota; class Alphaproteobacteria; order Rhizobiales; family Beijerinckiaceae; genus Roseiarcus. Next base: position 1,257,926 of record CAWGPR010000012.1, on the reverse strand, counting down.
GCAAGGATGTGTTTGTGCACATCAGCGCCGTCGAGCGCGCTGGGATGCGCAGCCTTGTCGAGGGACAGAAGGTCTCTTACGAGATTGTCGCCGATCGAAGGACCGGCAAGTCCTCGGCGGATAACCTCAAGGCCGCCTGACCGGCGCCGCCGGTAGCCATATCGCCTTGACCACGGATGTACTGGCAGGGCTTGTGTGGTTTGAAACCCTGCGTGCGGTTCGCCGTGCGCGGGGTTTTTGCTGATGGATTTCGTTTGGCGGCAAGCGCATAATCCGCGACGAGGTCCGTTCGCGGCCGGGTGAGGAAACGCAAGACGCGGAGCCGTTGGCGCGGCGAAAGGACTTTTCTCACACGCTCTGACCAGAAGGCCGGAGAGGCGGCCAATCATGACCCTCCACAAGTTCGCGATCGGGCAAGCTGTCGACTTCGACAGAAAGCTCCCATCGATGTCGAGACCCACGGGTCCTTATGAGGTGGTGAGCGTGTTGCCGGTCGACGAAGCCAATTCCCCCACCTATCGCGTCAAGAGCAAAGCCGAGCCTTTCGCGCGCGCCGCCAAGGAAGCCGACCTCGTCGCCGTCGGCTTGCCGCCGAGCAAACAAGCGGCGGCGGCGCTGTGGGCCGGCCCTGTTTCTGGACGATGGCTGCCTCGGCCGTTCCGATCGCGGTGACGACCTCAACCAATTTCAGTCCGCCTCGAACAACCGAACCAGGCTCTTGGCCTCACCCAGCGCAGAAGCGCCGCGTTCCGCCCGCGCCTCGCGAAACGACAACAGCCGCCGCGTTTCCTCATCCCACAGAGCAAGACGGACGCAAACAAGGCTGCGCCACAAAGTGAGCCGGCTGACATCGCGGAGTTCGGGATAGGTCCGCAAGACCTCGGGGAGCCGATAAAAGGGAACGCCGCTCGACAGGTGATGCACGTGATGCACGCCGATATTGGCGCTGAACCAGCGCAGCGGCAGCGGTAAATCGTAATGCGAGCTGCCGTGCAAGGCCGCTTCGGGCTGGCGCCAATCCGTCGCCCCGTCCCATGTTGTCGCCTCGAATTGATGCTGCACGTAGAACAGCCAGACCCCCATCGTCGCGGCGAGGACGACAATCGGCAAATGGACGATGAGGAACGTCGTGAAGCCTACACATAGGATCAGGAGGCCGGCGGCGAGCAGGATCCCGCCGTTGGTGGTCATCGTGCTGAGCCAGGGCATGGCGCCTTTGCGCATGAAGCCGATGGGCAGGCGGTTCTCGAACAAGAAGACATAGGCTGGGCCCAGCCCGAACATCACCAGCGGATGGCGATAGAGCCGGTAGCGCAGACGGTCGCGCCAGTTTTGGGCGAAATATTCGCGCACCGTCAGCGTCTTGATATCGCCGATGCCGCGCCGGTCAAGATTGCCCGATGTCGCGTGATGGATCGCGTGGCTGCGCCGCCAGTGGTCGTAGGGCGTCATCGTCAAGACGCCGATCGCGCGGCCCACCCAGTCGTTGGCAAGTTTGCTGGGAAAGAACGAACCGTGCCCGCAATCGTGCTGGATCATGAACAGGCGAATGAGCAGCCCCGCGGCGAGCGGCGCCAACGCGAAAGAAAGCCAGAACTGGCCATGACGCGAGGCGAGCAGCATCGCGGTCCAGACCGCGACAAACGGCGGGAAGGTGACCGTAAGCTCAAAGACGCCGCGCGCCGCGCTCGCCCGACGGTAAGGGACGAGCGCCTGCGCCCAATCGCGGGCCGCCCAGGCTGCGCTTTTCGCATCCGTAGCCGACATTCTGCAACCTCCGCCCGATAATGCGCTTTGGAGAAAAGCGTCGTCGAGCGGGTGGTCGACTGCGCCGAGGGAAAGGACCAACGATCCTTGCGGCGACTCGCGTGAAGTGGCGAGCGCCGGTCCGGAACGTCCCCCGCCGAGGCGTGGAAACGAGTCCGAGCAAACCATCATAGACGCGGGCCTATGAAAAAGCGATGACGATTCGCGCCTTGGGCTCGCGAAATTATCAAACGGCGCAACGTCCGGCGCGGCCTCTTGCGCCGCCGACGCGGGCGCATGTCCTCTTGTCCTCAGGCCAGGCGCCTGCCACGGTCGGCTGCCGGCCATTCCGTTGCGCCCAACTTCGCGCCTTGATCACCGCTTATTGGGTGAGTTCGAACCGTGCGGTGACGGTCACAGTCAGCTTGTCCTCGCCCGCCTCGATCGGCGTCGGGGCGGCCCCGCCAGCAGCATATGCGCGGGAAAAGGCCACGGGCGCTTGGGGCCCGCCTTCCTCTGTGAGCACCATGAGCCGGCCGATTTTGGCGCCCCCGCGCTGGCGTAGATCTCGGCCTTCCGCCTGGCGTCGGCGACGGCGAGCGGACGCGCCTTGTCGAGCAGCGCGCTCGGATCGTTGTGGCCAAAGCCGATGCCATAAACTGAGTTGGCGCCGGCGGCCACGGCCTTGTCGAGCAGGGCGCCGAGGCGCGGAATGTCGCGAACCATCACCGTCACGTTGTTGCTCACGCTATAGCCGGTAATCGTCGGGGCGGTCGTCTGGCCCGGTGCGGATTGTGAGAACATCGGCGAAATTGACACTTCCGAGGTCTGGATGTCGGCCGGCGCGACGCCCTCCGCCTTGATGAGCGATACAAGCGCATTGGCCGCTTTTGCGTTGGCCGCCATCGCTTCGCCTGCGGTCTTCCCGGTCGTTGTGACCCCGAGCGTTGCGCGGGCGAAGTCGGGGGCGGCGCGGACGCTGCCTTCGCCGCTGACTTCGACCCAGCGGTCGTTACTGATGTCGATCAAGCGCTCGAGCGCTTGCGCAGGGGACATCGCGGCGAACGCCGTCAGGACTGCGATCAAAGACAACCCGAGCCGCATTTGCTCCCTCCCGGCCCCGTGCGAACGAAGACAGCCGAGACATCTAGCGTATTTTCGGGGACGCCTCATCTGTCGCGAGTCGCTGCGCGCGTCTCTGTGGCCTTGCCCTCAGCGACACCGGAAATTCGGACCCTCATGCCGCGGGCTTGACAGGCTGCCGGGGAGGCGACGAGTTTGGCGGTTCGCCCGCCCGCGGGAGACGCCCCGCGCCATTCATGCGCTCAAGGGAGGAGAGACCCATGCCGGTCAATCGGATGGATCATTTCACCATCCTCACGACGAACACTGAAAAGACGGTCGCGTTCTACAACGATATTCTCGGCTTCACGCCCGGGCCGCGGCCGGCCTTCTCCTTCCCGGGCGCCTGGCTCTACAATGACGGCAAGGCCGTGCTGCATGTTGTGGAAAGGTCGTCCATTCCGGAAGGCGGCGGGGTGCTCGACCATATCGCCTTCTGGGGTGCGGACGCCGCGTCCTATCTCGCGAAGCTCAAAGCGCGCGGGATCAAACATAATCTGGTCCGTTTGCCTCAGCCCGGCCATGCCGGTGGCGTCTGGCAATTGTTCTTTTTCGATCCGAGCGGCGCGCGGGTCGAGATCGACTTTGCGGCGAGCGAGACCGTGGAGGGGCAGGGCTGACTGCCGGCGGCGTGGCCGCGCGGGTTTCTCCTGCTTGCCATTGAGCCTCAGCTCCCGCTAAGAGCCGCGGCCGAAAGCGGGAAATTTATTTGCGCAACAACGCCATTGTTCAGGTCGGCCACGGGCCGCTCGCGGCCCGGTTCGGCCCCGCGCTGCCGCTCGCGTTGATCGCCGGACCCTGCCAGATCGAAAGCCGTGACCATGCGCTGGAGATGGCTGCCGCGCTCAAGGAGATTGCCGCGCGGCGCGCGATCGGCCTCGTCTTCAAGTCGTCCTTCGACAAGGCCAACCGGACCTCGGGTTCGGCCGCGCGCGGGGTCGGAATGAAGGCAGCGCTGCCGATTTTCGCCGAAATCCGCGAGACGCTCGGTCTTCCGGTCATCACCGACGTGCATGAGACCAGCCAATGTGGGCCGGTCGCGCAAGCCGTCGACGCCTTGCAGATTCCAGCCTTCCTGTGCCGTCAGACCGATCTTTTGGTCGCGGCGGCTGAGACCGGGCGTCCGGTCAACGTCAAGAAGGGGCAGTTTCTCGCGCCTTGGGACATGAAAAATGTCGTCTCCAAGCTCGACGCAGCCGGTTTGGCCGACATTCTGGTGACGGAGCGAGGCGCGAGTTTCGGCTACAACACGCTTGTCTCCGACATGCGGGCGCTGCCGATCCTGGCGCGCGAAACCGGCGCGCCGGTCATCTTCGACGCCACCCATTCGGTGCAACAGCCGGGAGGGCAGGGCGCCTCCTCGGGCGGAGAGCGCGCGTTCGTCAGGGTGCTGGCGCGCGCGGCGGTGGCGGTCGGCGTCGCCGGCGTCTTCATCGAGACCCATCAGGACCCCGATCGCGCGCCGTCCGACGGCCCCAACATGGTGCCGCTCAAGGACTTCGAGGCGCTGGTCGCCGAATTGCAGGATTTTGATCGTCTCGCCAAGCGCACGGCCGACGGCGCACGGGAGACATTTGTCACATGACGGTCGCGTGAACGATATATTTGCGGGCGGTCGGCCCGAAGACGAGTTGCATGGACAAATATCTCTTCAGCTATGCCACGGCGAGCGATCCGCCGCTCAAGCGCGGACTGATACGCCTGGTCGAGAAAGCGACCGGACAGCCGAAGCTCAAGCGGATGTATGTGCATAACCAGCGCTTTCCCCGTGTGGGCGAGACGTTCTTTGAGGCTGCGGTGCGTTCGCTCGAGCTGGACGTCCGTTACGACGCGCGTGCGCTCGGCGCCGTGCCCAAGATCGGCCCCGTCGTCTTCGTCGCCAACCATCCCTATGGCGTGCTCGACGGGATCGTGATGGCTTGGCTCGTGAGCAAGGTGAGACCCGATTTCGTCGTTCTCACCCACATCGTGCTCACGCGCGCGCCCGAGGCGGCAGGGTTCATCCTGCCGGTTGATTTCTCAGGCACGGAAGAAGCCGAGCGGACCAATCTCGCCTCGCGCGGGGCGGCGCGCGCCCAGCTCGCGAAAGGCGGCGCGGTGGTGGTGTTTCCCGCTGGCGCAATTTCGACTACGCCCGATGCGCTTGGACTCAAACCCGCGGTCGATGGGCGCTGGCAGCCGTTCGTGTCGCAGCTCATCCAGCGCTCGAAGGCGACCGTGATTCCGATATGGTTCGGCGGCCAGAACGGTCGCCTGTTCCAGATCGCGAGCCACGTGAGTCAGACGCTCAGGCTTTCGCTCATCTTCCATGAGGTCAAGGCCCGTATCGGCGCGACGCTGCCGGTCGTTGTTGGAGCGCCGATCCCGTTCGCCTCGCTCGCCGCCGTCCGAGACCGGCAGGCGCTCGCGGACGACTTGCGCACGCGCGTCTATGCTTTGGCGAGGCTTGCTCCGGCTATTGGCAAGCCGCGCCCCGCGGTTGGCAAACTGCTGCGACCCAGGCTTCCGATCCCGCGACGGGACCGCGCGGCCTAGCGGCGCAAGACTATCGCGGCCGTTACCCACGTCCGCGATAGGGAGCGACGCCTTGATCGGGAATCCATACCCCCTTTGGCGGCTTGCCGCTCTGCCAGAAGACGTCGATCGGGATGCCGCCGCGCGGGAACCAGTAGCCGCCTATTCTGAGCCAGCGAGGCTTGAGCAAGCCGACGAGGTCCTTGCCGATGCGCACAGTGCAATCCTCATGGAACGCGCCGTGATTGCGGAAGCTCATGAGGTAGAGCTTCAGCGATTTCGATTCGATAATCCATTTGTCGGGCGCATAGTCGATGACGAGATGGGCGAAATCGGGCTGCCCGGTGACTGGGCAGATCGAGGTGAACTCCGGGGCGGTGAAGCGGGCGATATAATCCGTATCGGCATGCGGGTTCGGCGCGCGATCGAGCGTCTTGGCGTCAGGCGCTTCGGGAATGCGCGACGGTTGCCCCAGATGGGCGAAGGCGGGCTGCGATTTTCTCATGGGCGGCGTTTAGCCCCGCTCGCGTATCGCCGGCAAGGCTGGGCCCGCGCGTTTACCTCAGTTGCCCGTTCAGTTGCCCACCCGTGAACTGGGAGGAGATATAGCCGCTGAGCCTCACGCAGACGCCGTTCGACGCGAGGACGCCGGGGTTGCCGGCGATGTCGCACGTCCTGACCGGTTCGGCCTTTTTCGGCTTGTTGGTTTGTGCGCGCTGCGACGGCAGTTCCGCCGCCTGCCCGGCGGCCCCGCCGAGAAGAGCGGCCGCAAGCGCGAGTGCGCCCCATCGTTGAACGATCATGACTTCCTTGCCGGCGCCCGCGCGCGGGGCCGTCATCGAATTACAACCGCGCCATAGCGCATAGCCGCCATATTGGGCCGCTATGGGGCGGCCGGCAAGCGCGGAACGCGAGCTTGCAACTCAGTGAGCAATCCGCGAGGAAGGCCCAAAGGGGCGAATCGGGGAGGGCGAAAGGCATGGAGACGACTTCCCCTTTTGCGCGCCCTCTTGCGCGCCGGTCCCCCGCGCTTCCGTCGCTCGGCGGCGCGGCGCTGCTCGTGCTCGCCTTTTACGCCGCAGTCGCGCTCAGCCAGCCCATCCTCGCCGCGCTCGCCGGCGCCTGCGCACTGGCGCTTTTGCGCTGGGCGTGGGCCGAGCGCCCATATTCCGCGGCGCTGATCGCGTTCGACGCCGCGGCTTTCGCGATCTTCGCCTTTCAGCGCAATGATTCGCTCGGATTCTGGCAGCTGCCGGGACCTTGGGCGGACGTCTGGCGTTTCGACCCGCCCGGGGCGGCGATCGCGCTGATCGTCTACGCCGGCGGTTCGATTTTGGCTCTTGTCGGCGGCGCTCGCGGACTCAGGCTCATCGAGGCGGTGAGCCTGATCGCGGTTCCCTTCTTGTTCAACCTGCTGCTCACGGTTGGCGCCGACTGGCGCATGGCTGGGATGGGCGCTGCAGTGACCGGGCGGGCAAATTTGCCTTTCCCCGCGCAAGTCGCGATCGGTCGCGCACTGACGCTGTGGTTCGTCGGCGAGGCGATCCTGACTCTGATCAACCTGATCACCGTCAACCGGCTGCCGCGATCGGCGCGCGCACATGCGCTGTTCGCGCTGAGCGGCGCGGTCGCCGCCGCGACTCCTCTATTCGCCAACGCGGCGCAATGGGTCGTTCAGCCGTTCCTGGCGATCTTTTTCTCCAGCGCCTGCGCAGCGCTGGCCCAAGCGGGCCTGTGGGCGATCGTCTACCTTTTCACCGGCGTTACGCTCGATTGGCTTGGCGCTCGCCCGCCCCGCATCGAGACGGTCTGGGAGCATTGGCGGACCGGCTTCGTCAAAGGCGCGATTTACGGCGCGTTGTTCATGGGCTTCATTCTCGTCGCCGCCCTGGCCCTGCGCGCGCCCGGCGCAGGGACGATCCTCGACCGCGCCGCGCTGATCGTTGGCCCGCTCGGCGGCGTGCTCGCCTTTCCGCTGGCCACGACAATCATGGGCAGCGCCGATGGGACGCCGCCGTTTTTCGGCCGACTTAGGCGCGCCTACCGCGATCCTCGAGGCTTCGCCCGCGGGGCCGTCGCCGGTCTGGGCTTGGCGCTCGCGTATCGCGCCGATCTCGCGGCCTGTGGCGACGGCGTGCGCTTTCTGGCGATGGCCGCAGTCGGGGCGCTCTGCTATGGCGGCGTCGATTTGGCTTTCGATGCCTGGAGCGTCTGGAGGGGCGAGCGCAGCAAGCTGCAAATCTGGCGCCTCTATGCGCTGGGCCTCCTGCTCGGCGGCTTGGTCGCCGGCGCGCTCGGATGGTATTTCGATGCGCCCCAGCTCAAGGTCGTGGTCGCCAAATTCTGGGCCTACGCCGACGTCAACTACCGACTCGACGGCCGTCCGCTCGGCGACTTCACCACCTATCCGATCTTCAACAAATACGGGATGATCAATCTCGGCGAGGTCGCGGGCGGGGTCCGGCTGTTCTGGGCGGAATCGGTCGCCGGCGTCATCAACTGGTCGCTCGCCGCGCCGCTCTTCTCTATCAACTACGTGCTGCTCGACGCGGCATTGCAACGCAGCTTGAGGCCAATCAAGACCCTCTTCAGCCCGAGCGGGGTCGAGGGCCTGGTCGAGCAGGGCGTGCGCGTTCTGCGCTGGGGCCTGTGGATGGCGCCGATCATCAACTCGTTCCTGCGCCAGTCGCCGAACCCGAGCTGGTACAACCAGGATGGCGCGATACGATCGGGCGTCGCCATAGCGGCTGACGCGAGCCATAGCCCTGGCGGCTTCCGCCAGTTCAGCCTGATGATCTTTCTCGGCCTGCTGGCCTACGACTGGCTTCGAATCCTCATCTGGTTCGATCATATGGGGCTCAGGGTCGCCACCTTGGTCAATCTGTCCTTTCTCGGCGGCGACCGGGCTGATGAGGCGGCGGCGCGATTCATCGGCCATAACGGGCGCACGCGCGCCATTCCGGACGGAATCCGCCGTTTCGGCACCTGGGCGCCGCTGCTCATCCCGTTCTACATTCCGCGGGGGGCCGAGTGGGACAAGGCTTGGACTGGCGCGGAGACGCTGGGCCACGGCGGCGCCCCCATGCCCGACGCGGTCAAGACGCTTGGCGTCGCCTATGGCGCGGCCATCGCCGCCATGGCGGCGGCTGGCGTGGCGGCGGTGGCGCGGGAGTGGGCCAAATCGGGACCGCCGGCGCCCTGGCTCGACGGCGCGCCGCTCGAGCTTGCGCGGCGGCCTGATCGCTTCGCCTTCAACAACGGCGCTGTGGGACTTGAGATTCTGCGCGACGGCCGCGGCGCGGGGTTTGTCATGGGCGCAGAGCGCGGCGGCGGCCCGATCGATCTCTTTCGCCGCCCGCTCGATCCGTTGCAGGCGCGCGGTCACTTCTTCTATGTCAGCGAGGACGGCGAGCCGCCATGGTCGATTGGCTTCGAGCCGGCGCGGCGCGCGGGCAACTATCGGATCGAGGAGCCGGGCTTCAATCGTCTCGCAATCGTCAATGCGTTGAACGGCGTTGAGGCGCGGATGGAGATCGCCCCCGATCCGCAAGACGCAGTGCTGAGCTGGCGCGTTAAGCTCGAGAACAAGTCGGGCCGGCCCCGGCGGCTGCGCCTGACCAGCTTCTGCGAGATTGCCGGCCACGAGACCGCCGCTTACGCGAAAGATCTCGATTTCGCCGGCATGCACGTTGAGACCATGTTCGTGCGTCCGCTCAACGCCATTCTCGCACGCAATCGGCTCTTGCGCTCCGCGCGCGCCGATCGCGGCGAAACGTCGTTCTTCGCCGTCAGGCCGGGCTTGGGCGTGGAGCTCGTCGGCTATGAGGATTCGCGCATCCGGTTCATTGGCGAAGGCTCGCTCTTAAGGCCAACCGGATGCGAGCCGTGGCGCTGGCGCAAGCTCGACGACGAAGGCAAGCTCTGGCCCTTCGATCCGGCTGCGAGCTTCACGGTTGAGGCGGCGCTTGCCCCAGGCGCGGCGGCCGAGGCGGAGTTCATCGTCGGCCGCTCCGACAACGCTGTGTGGGCGAGCGAATTGATCGCAAGGCGCCTCCGCCTCAAGCGTCTCCCCGAGCCGGAGCTGCAAAGGCGCCTGTACGAAACGCGCGCCGTCGAGCCGTCGCCTGCGCTGCATTCGCGCTGGCCGTTTGCCTTCTCGGCGGACGGCAAGGCGCTGAGCCTCACCCATCGCACGCCGCGCCCTTGGGCGCATGTGATGGCGAACGAGCTTGGCATGGCGACGATGGTCTCCAACGACGGCGAGATCTTCTCTGCGTTCGGCAACGCCCGCCAGAACGGACTCTCCGCTTTTCGCTTCGACAGCGTGACGGCTGTCCAGCCGGGCCAGATCGTCTATCTCCGCGACCTCGACAAGGGCGAGACCGACGCGGTCGGCTTCGCGCCGTTCCAGCGCGAGGACGCGACCTACGAAGCCGTATATGAGCCCGGAGTCGCGACTTTCGTTACTGCGCGCGGCGATCTCGAGATGGAATATGTCGTCTTCGTGCCGCCGGACTATCCGGGCGACATGCGTCTCTTGACCCTGCGCAATCGGGGGACGAATCCGAAGCGGTTGCGGATCGCGCCCTTCTTCGATCTCTCGCTTGAGGACAGCCCCAACGCGAGCGTCGACAAGATTCACGACGAGAGGGTCGGCTCGACTCTCGTCTTCCACAATCCGCGCAACGACTTTGTGCGCGGCTTCGCCTTCGCCGCGACCAGCCTCAAGGGACCAACGACCGAAACGATCCGCGCGCGATTCTTCGGCGGCCCGGGACGCAACATCCTGACGCCCGCGATGGTCGAGACCGGTGCGAGCGATGGCGCCGCGCGCGACGACGGACGGCGCGTGGCGACCTTCTGCGGCGAGATCGTGCTGCCGCCCGGGGGCGAAGCGAAGATCGCTATCGGCTTCGGCCAGGCGCCGAGCCGGCCGGAAGCGCTTGTCGCCGCGGCGCGCGTCGGCGTGGCAAGCGCCGAAGACGAACTTGCGGCGACGCGCGCATCCTGGGCCGAGCGGCTCAGCAAGGTCGAGGTCCGCACCAACCGGCCGGACTTCGACCGGCTGGTCAACACCTGGCTGCCCTACCAGCTCTACGCGTCGCGGCTGTTCGGCCGCGTCGGCCCCAACCAGCTCGGCGGCGCGACCGGTTATCGCGACCAGTTGCAGGACGTGCTGCCGCTTACGCTGCTCGAGCCGCGGCTGACGCGAGCGCAGATCGTGTTGCACGCGAGCCAGCAGTTCCGCGAAGGCGACGTGCTCAAGTGGTGGCATCGCGCGCCCGGAGGGGGAACCGGTCTCGGCCAGCGGACCAAGGCGAGCGACCCGCACCTCTGGCTGCCTTACGTTCTGGCGCGCTACGTGCGCGAAAGCGCCGATCGAACCGTGCTCGATGAGGTGACGCCGTTCCTCGAAGGCGAGGCCGTGCCAGCGCACGAGGATACCTGGATTGTGATCCCGCGCGTCTCGCGCGAGAGCGCGACCGTTTACGAGCATGCCCGCCTGGCCATTCAATTTACCCTCGATCATCTGGGCGCGAACGGCCTGCCCCTGTTGCGCGCCGGCGACTGGAACGATGGCATCGATGCGCTCGGCCGGCGGGACATCGGGACTAGCGTCTGGATGGGCTTCTTCCTGTTCAACGTGCTCGACGGCTTCGTCGATCTGGCGCGGATCAAGGACGACGAGGCTTTCGCCGCGCGCTGCGAGGCGGCGTTCGCCAGTCAGCGCAAGGCGCTCGAAGTCGGCTGGCGCGGCGACCACTACCTGCTCGACTTCGCCGACGACGGACGCGAGCTCGATTCGCGCAACGCCATGACCACGGGCTGGGCCGCCTATTCCGGCGCCTGCGACGATGCGCGCGCTCTCGCCGCGGTCGAAGGCGGCCTGAAGGGGATCGAGCGCTTAAACCGGGTGCTGCTGCTCGAGACGCCGTTCTACGAGCATTCGCAGCCCTACCCGGGCCGCATTGCCGATTATCCGCCCGGCGTGCGCGAGAATGGCGGCCAATACAGCCACGGCGCAACCTGGATCGTCGATGGCCTCATGCGCCTCGCCGCCTCAGCGCGCGCAAGGGGCGACCTTAAGCTCGCCGCCCGCCTCGGCGCACGCGCTTTCGAGATTTATGAAAAAATCTCGCCGATGAAGAAGACCGATTCGGAAAGCCTCGCCATCTATGGTCTTATCCCCATTCAGCAGCCGGCCGACATCTACGACGGCTGGGGCCACGGCGGGCGAGGGGGCTGGTCCTGGTACACGGGCTCCGCCGCCCGCATGCTGTCGGCGGCCTATGCCTTGCTGGGAATTGGACAGCACGAGGGTCAAGTCGTCGTCCGCGACGACCTGTTCGAGGCCAAGGGGGAACTGAAGGTCCAGTCGCTGCGCATCGGCGAATCGACCTGGGCGCCGGACGGCAGGCGCTGAGCGTTCACGCCGGCCCGAGGCGCCGGCGCCAAGGCTGCGGCGGTCCGCCGCAGCGCGACCTTGATCAGAAAGCTATAGCAAACGGCTGTCGGTGCGTTGCGGCGCGGCGCGGTTTCTGGCAAGAGGCGCCCAGAAACTAGCCGCGGGAAAGCGCCGCGGCCGTCACATGGGGCTTGCGCGCATGCTTTTGGGCTTGATCATCGTCTGTGGACTCCTTTCCATCGTCTACGGCGTCTACACGATCAACAGCCTGATGGCGGCGGACGCCGGCTCGCAGCGCATGCAGGAGATTTCCGGCGCGGTGCGGGAGGGGGCGCAAGCGTATCTCAGGCGCCAATATATGACCATCGCCGGCGTCGGCGTGGTCGTGTTCATCGGCCTTGGGCTTCTGCTTTCGTGGACGGTGGCGATCGGCTTCGCCATCGGGGCCATCCTGTCCGGCGCTGCCGGCTTTATCGGCATGAACGTTTCGGTGCGCGCGAACGTGCGCACCGCGCAGGCGGCGACGAAATCGCTCGCCGGGGGTCTCGACATCGCCTTTCGCTCGGGCGCTGTGACCGGCCTGCTTGTCGCCGGCCTCGCGCTTCTTGGCGTGGCCGGATATTTTGGCATTCTCACCGGCGTTCTTGGCCATGGCCCCGCGGATCGAGTGACGGTTGACGCGCTGGTTGCGCTTGGCTTCGGCGCCTCGCTGATTTCGATCTTCGCCCGTCTTGGCGGGGGCATCTTCACCAAGGGCGCGGACGTCGGCGCCGATCTCGTCGGCAAGGTCGAGGCCGGCATTCCCGAGGACGACCCTCGCAATCCTGCGACCATCGCCGACAATGTCGGCGACAACGTCGGCGATTGCGCCGGCATGGCCGCCGACCTGTTCGAGACTTACGCCGTGACGGTGGTGGCGACGATGGTGCTCGCCTCGATCTTCTTCGACGGCACGCCGGCGCTGATTCCAGCGATGATGTATCCGCTCGCGATCTGCGCCGCCTGCATCGTGACCTCGATCATCGGCACCTTCTTCGTCAAGCTCGGCGCCAACGGCTCGATCATGGGCGCGCTCTACAAGGGCCTCATCGCAACCGGCGTTCTCTCGATCCTAGGCCTTGCCATCGCGACGACCTACGTCGTCGGCTGGGGCGAGATCGGGACAGTCGCGGGCAAGGCGGTCGTAGGCTCGAACCTTTTCATTTGCGGACTGATTGGGCTTGTGGTCACCGGCCTCATCGTCGTCATCACCGAATATTACACCGGCACTGGAAAACGCCCGGTCGTCTCGATCGCGCAGGCCTCGGTCACCGGCCACGGCACCAACGTGATCCAGGGGCTGGCGGTGTCGCTCGAATCGACGGCGCTGCCGGCGCTGGTCATCGTCGCCGGCATCATCTCGACCTACCAGCTCGCGGGCCTCTTCGGCACCGCGACCGCGGTCACGACCATGCTCGGCCTCGCCGGCATGATCGTCGCGCTCGACGCCTTCGGCCCGGTCACCGACAACGCGGGCGGCATCGCGGAGATGGCGGGATTGCCGAAGGAAGTGCGCCAGTCGACCGACGCGCTCGACGCGGTCGGCAACACCACCAAGGCGGTGACCAAGGGTTACGCCATCGGCTCGGCCGGCCTCGGCGCGCTGGTGCTGTTCGCCGCCTACACCAACGACATCCGCCACTTCAAGGAGACCGGCGCGCCCTATTTTCAGGACGTAGGCGCGCTCGATTTCAGCCTCTCTAGCCCCTATGTCGTCGCCGGCCTCATCTTCGGCGGCCTCATCCCCTATCTCTTCGCCGGCATCGCGATGACTGCGGTCGGCCGCGCCGCTGGATCGGTGGTGCTCGAAGTGCGCCGGCAGTTCAAGGAGATGCCCGGGATCATGAACGGCACGCAGCGTCCCGACTACGGACGCGCCGTCGATCTGCTGACCAAGGCGGCGATCCGCGAGATGATCGTGCCCTCGCTCTTGCCGGTGCTGGCGCCGTTCGTGGTCTATTTCGGCGCGCTCTGGATCTCGGGCTCGAAGGCGTCCGCCTTCGCCGCGCTCGGCGCTTCGCTGCTCGGCGTCATCGTCAACGGTCTCTTCGTCGCCATCTCGATGACCTCAGGCGGCGGCGCTTGGGACAACGCGAAGAAGAGTTTCGAGGACGGCTTCGTCGACAAGGACGGAAACAAGTGGGTGAAGGGGTCGGAAGCGCACAAAGCCGCCGTCACGGGCGACACGGTTGGCGACCCTTACAAGGACACCGCGGGTCCTGCGGTCAATCCGGCGATCAAGATCACCAATATTGTGGCGCTACTGCTGCTGGCGATCCTGGCGCGGTGAAAGGGATCGGCGGCGCATCGGGTAATCCGGCGACATGTCGAGGGTATCCATATCGCTGAGGCCGACGGTTAGTTTTCAAATTTGCTGAATGCGATGGCCGACAGTCCTTACATTGTAGTCGCAACCCCCTGCTATGGTGGCCAATCGACTGTAGCATACGTCAATTCCGTCCTCGCTCTGCAACGAAGCTGTCTTGAGCGCGGCGTCAAAATCAATTTCAATTTTCGCACCGGCGAGGCTCTGATCACCCGTGCGCGCGCCGACATGGTCGGCGAGTTCCTCGCCACGGAGGCGACCCATCTTCTGTTCATCGATTCCGATATCGGATTTGCGCCGGAGCAGGTGTTCAAACTCCTGACCTTCGATGCTGACGTCACCGCCGCAGCATATCCGTTCAAAAGGATTGACTGGGAAAAGGTGCGCAAGGGAGCGCAGGACGGCCGCATTGATCTCGAGGCGGTCGGGCTCGACTACGTTTTCTACCCCGAGAGCAGAGGGCCAATGACGGCGCGCAACGACTTCGTTCGCGTTCGCCATACGGGCACAGGGTTCCTGATGATCCGGCGCCCAGCGTTGATACGGATGTGCGAGGCGTACCCGGAGCTCCGGTACAAAATGGCGCAGCGAACAGCCGATCTGTTGAAGGATGGCCCGTATAGCTTTGCGTTGTTCGAGTGCATGATCGAATCGGAAACGGGGCTCTATTTGTCAGAAGATTATGCCTTCTGCCGACGCTGGCGGGATCTCGGTGGAGAGATCTGGCTCGATATCAGAAGCGCACTCACGCACCACGGCCCGCACGCATTCAAAGGCGATTTTGCCAAGCAGTTCAGCCAGGCGAAGGGAGTGGCGACCTGACCTAGGTCGGCCGTCACGTTCAGGGCAGAACGCACAGCGATCACACGCGCGAAAAGTCGCGGTCGCGAGTGAAGAGCGTCGCAGCATTGATCGCCAGCGCGCTCGGGGCTTGGACTGCGTCGGCTACGTGATTGTCGTGGTGGCGAACCGCAACCGGCCTGGTGCATGCGCCTCAAAGAGCGGAGTAAATCATGGCGGGGGCTTAGGATATCCTGCAGAACATAAAGACCGGCGCGGAATCGATGAGGACAAGCGCGTCCAGGGGCAGCTCGCTAAAATCAGCTCCATTCGCGCAGTTTGCGGATGGCGCGCGCTTTCCCCAAAGTCGACCGGAACCGGCGGCTGGCGTCAGCGGTTGTTGACGAGCCGAATACGCCTCGGTGCGGCGGCCGCCGCCGCCTTTAGCTAAACTTGAACAGGCCGCCCATCAAGTTCTTGAGCATGTCTGGCTCCGTGCCGCCGGTTGGCGTCGTGCGGCTGACAAAGTCGAACACCTTGCCGTCCTGCATACCGTAATTGGCGATGCGGTCGACCTTGCCGCTCTTGTCGAAATAGACCGCCAGCACATGCTGATCGGTCATCTGGACCGGCATGAACGACAACGTGTGCTTCATCTTCTGGCCGATATAATACCAGGCGTCGCCGCCGACCGTTGAGGTGGTCGAGGGCGTGCCGAGCAGCGTGAGCGCCTCCGGCTTGGTTGTCGAGCCGACCTTGAGCTGCGACAGCGTGTCCTCGTCGACCTGATAGCCGCGGTCGAAATCGCCGTCGTAGCCAAGGCAGCCGCCAAGCGCGAGCGCCGCGCAGAGGGCCAATCCCAGCGTTGCTCGACGATGGACCTTGGGCGCCATTTGCATTGAGTCTCTCAGTCTCTCGTTCGACCAGCCCTTCGCCTTGCCAGACCGGGCGCAGATGCCTAACTCATGCCCCCGGACCAGAGCAAGGCGCCAGTCGCGGCGCGCGGGCAACTGAATGATCTTCGCGCAGTGGCGCGCGCGGCGCGCCAGCAAAGCAGTCATCGAGCAGATTCTGGGCGAGATCGTGGCCGCATCGCGCCGGCCCGCGCTCTACGAGGCGCTGGGCGCGCCCGACCGGATCGACGGCCGGTTCGAGCTTTTGACCCTGCACGCCGGACTAGTCCTGCGCCGGTTGTCGGCGCTGGGCGGTCTCGCGGACGCCATGGCCCAAGATCTGGTG
Organism: uncultured Alphaproteobacteria bacterium; assembly: GCA_963824475.1. Taxonomy (GTDB): domain Bacteria; phylum Pseudomonadota; class Alphaproteobacteria; order Rhizobiales; family Beijerinckiaceae; genus Roseiarcus. The sequence continues at coordinate 1,241,754 of CAWGPR010000012.1, read as the reverse complement.
AATAGCGCTTTCGCCCATTTCGACGACACGCTGCGCGAGATGGGGCTGTCGGATATCGCCGTGGCGAAGCGCCTGAAGGTGATCGCGGGCGCCTTCTACGGCCGCAACGCCGCCTATGCCGCCGCGCTCGATAACGGCTCCGCCGTGAACCTCGTCGCGGCGCTGGCCCGCAATGTTTACGGCGCCGGAGACGGTGCGGCCGCGCCGAAGGCGGAAGCGCTAGCCCACCATGTCTCCTTGCTTGACGCCGCCCTGGCGACGGTCCCCGTCGAGACGTTCGCGACTGGCCGCTTTCGTTTCCCCCCAGGCTCGATCGCCGCCGGAGACCAGTGATGACTGAAGCGAAGTCCTTCTCGCGCGTGGTGCAGGTGGACGCCCTTCCACGGGAGGGCCAAACGGTGACCATCGAAGCCACTTCCGCCGAGCGGGAGGCGCTCGCGTCGTTCTTTGAGCTTCCGGCCATCGCCGCCTTGACCGCAACGCTGCGTCTTGTGCCTTGGGGCCGCGGAGGCGCGCGGGTCACCGGCGCTGTCCACGGCGAGCTCACCCAAATCTGTGTCGTTTCGCTCGAGCCGTTTCCCGCGACTGTCGACGAGGCCGTCGACGTGCGGTTCGCGCCACACGCGGCTGCCAATTCCAAGGCCCCCGTCGCAAAAGAAACGCTTTCGCTCGCTGACGACGACGAGCCCGATCCCATCATTGACGGAAAAATCGACCTCGGCGCGCTCGCCGCGGAGTTCTTCGCTCTCGGCCTCGACCCTTATCCGCGCAAGCCCGGCGTGACCTTCGAGCGGAGCACGAAATCCGAGCCAACGGATTCGCCATTTTCGGACCTAGCCCAGCGGGCCAAACCGGGGTCCAATTAGGGCAGGAATGTTGCGGACCAATGGCAAGCGCGTGGCATTGCGCAAAATTTAGGCACAAGCTATAGTCGTCCCCTAACGGCGCTGGAAGCCAGCTCCGTACCAAGCTTGCGCGACGATAAAGCGCATGGCGACGAGGGAGGAACTTATGGATCTCATTACGGCATTGGCGCTTAGCATCGGCGTGCTCGGGGGCATTGCGACGTTTGTCCTCCTCTCGCCCTTTGGCCTCGGCATGCAAATCTGGGTTGCGTTCATCGCCTGGGCGACGTTTTACCATTGCGGCGGCAAGGAGGAGGGACTCACCAAGGCCCTAACCAATAATATCTTTGGCGCCGTCATGGCCTTGATCGCGCTGCTGCTGGTCACCCAGATCCCGCTGGGCGGCTCGTTGGGCGTTCCGTTGTGGGCCGCGATATGCGTCCTCATCACGGTTTTCATTCTCGTATACGCAGCCAAGGCGCCGGCGCTCAGCGACATTCCGGCAGGCGTGCTCGGATACGCGGCTGTCGCCGGTCTCGCCTTGACGGGCAACAAGCTTGGCGCGGTCACCTCGGCCTCGCTCGGGAACCCCTTCGTGGTTGGCGTGATCTCCCTGATCATCGGCGCGATCCTCGGCTACATTTCCCAGAAGATCGCTCTCGCGATGGCCAAGGAATAGCGCGGGCGGACGACGAAGGCCGGAGAGCTTCGTCGGACCGTACGCGAAACGGGACCGTCAAGCGCCGGATTGCGGCGGATTGCAGCAAATCGCGGAAGCACCGGCGGCAAATCGCCGGTCTTTTCGCCAAGTGAAGCTTCCGCTAGGCGAGCGCGCGGCTGGGCGGCTTTGATGTCAAATCCGCGGCGGCCAAAGCCGCTCCTCGTCGCGAGCATTAGGGCGATTCGCGCGGCGTCCCGCTTCACCGAATCGGAGACGAGCTTGGCTGCAACCAGGCTGGAGTTTCTTGCGTTGCCTTGCGCGATGGAGCCGCTATTGTCGCGCCGCGCCGCGCCGCCCGGGCAACGCGGCCCGGGCGGTCGGACCAAGGAATGGCGAGCGACATTCGCATAGCGCTGGACGCGATGGGGGGCGATCACGGGCCGACGATCGTCGTGCCCGCCGCCGCCATCGCGCTCGAACGGCGTCCCGACGTTGAGTTTCTCCTCTATGGCGAGGAGGAGGCGATTCGGCCCATCCTCGCGCGTCATCGCAAGCTGGCCGCAAAGTCGCGGGTTTTTCATACCGACGTCGCGGTCAAGATGAGCGACAAGCCGAGCCAGGCCTTGCGCGCCGGGCGGCGCGTCTCATCGATGTGGCAGGCGATCGAAGCGGTGAAGTCGGGCGCGGCCGACTGCGCGGTCTCCGCCGGCAACACCGGCGCTTTGATGGCGATGGCGAAGTTCTGCCTGCGCACGATGGCGCCGATCGAGCGGCCGGCGATCGCGGCGATTTGGCCAACGTTGCGCGGCGAATCGATCGTGCTCGACGTCGGCGCGACCATTGGCGCCGATGCGCAGCATCTCGTCGATCTTGCGGTGATGGGCGCGGCGATGGCGCGAATCGTGTTCCACATCGATTCGCCCACTGTGGGTCTCCTCAATGTCGGGACCGAAGAGATCAAGGGCGTCGAGGAAGTGAAGGCGGCGGGGCGAATCCTGCGCGAGGCCAACCTCCCCAACATGCGCTATCAGGGCTTTGTCGAGGGCGACGATCTCGGCAAGGGCGCCGTCGATGTTTTCGTGACCGAAGGCTTCACCGGCAATATTGCGCTCAAGACCGCCGAGGGCACCGCGAGACAACTCGGCCAATATCTGCGCGACGCCAGGAACGACAGCCTCATGTCGCGCATCGGTTTCCTGTTCGCGCGCAAGGCGATCACAGCGCTGCGCGGCAGGATGTGGCCGCGCGCGAGCGGCGGCGTGTTCCTGGGACTTGACGGCGTCGTCATCAAGGCTCATGGCGGCGCTGACGCCGAGAGCTACGCCGGCGCCGTGGAGTTGGCCTATGACATGGTGCGTCAGGAGTTGCTCGGTAAGATTCGGGAAATGATCGCCCACGCCAACGGTTTCCGCCCCATGCCTGCGCCTTCGCGCGCCGCCCAGTCCTGATAACGGAAAACCCCTCGCTCATGAACCTTGTATCCCCTCCGCCGAGCGTCCGTCGCCCGCGCCGCCTGGAACTGGAAACGCCCCGCGCCGCGGTCCCCGCCTCGATCCGCGCCTGCGTGCGCGGTGTCGGCGCTGCATTGCCTGAGCGCGTTGTCTCGAACGCCGAGCTGGCGACGAGGGTCGACACGTCGGACGAATGGATCGTGCAGCGCACCGGCATCCGTCAGCGCTATGTGGCTGGCCCCGGCGAAACCACGTCGTCGCTGGCGGTCAATGCGGCTCAGGCGGCGTTGCGCAGCGGCGGGCTCAAGGCGGCAGACATCGATCTCGTCATCGTCGCCACATCGACGCCTGACTACACGTTTCCCGCGGTCGCCACCCAGGTCCAGGCCGAACTTGGGATCGTCGAGGGGGCCGCTTTCGACCTGCAGGCGGTCTGCACCGGCTTCGTCTATGCGGTCGTGACGGCGGAGAAATTCTTGCGTTCCGGCTCGCACAGGCGCGCGCTGGTGATCGGCGCCGAGACCTTTTCGCGCATCTTGGATTGGAGCGACCGCACGACCTGCGTCCTGTTCGGCGATGGGGCAGGGGCGATCGTGCTTGAGGCGCGCGCGAGCGACGGCCGGCTCGCCTCGCCCGGCGTGATCGCCTCGCGCCTGCGCGCGGACGGCCGGCATCGCGAAAAGCTTTACGTCGACGGCGGGCCGTCGACGACCGGAACGGTCGGCCATCTTCACATGCAAGGCAAGGAGGTGTTCCGCCACGCGGTCGGCATGGTGACCGACGTGATCCAGGGATGCTTCGCCGACGCCGGCGTGACGGCGGACGAAATCGACTGGTTCGTACCGCACCAAGCCAACCGCCGAATCATCGACGCCTCCGCGGACAAGCTCGGCATTGCGCGCGACAAAGTGATCGTCACCGTCGACCAGCACGGCAACACTTCCGCCGCCTCGATCCCGCTCGCGCTCGACATCGGTGTCAGGGACGGCCGCATCAAGCCCGGCGACCTGGTGATGATCGAAGCCATGGGCGGCGGCTTCACCTGGGGCGCGGCGCTGATCCGCTGGTGAAGCGAGCCCGAGGGCGCGCTACTCGAAGGCGAAAATCCGCTTCCAGTCGTTCTTCATGCTGACGACGATCCAGCCGTCCTTCTTCGCCTCGTCGTAGAGCTGCGGCGGGAAGCGGCCGACTTTCGTGTCGGGCAGGCCCTGCGCGGGCCCATAGGCATATTCGCGCGCGCCGTCGTCGTGGATGAGAAGCATCGCGAGCCGGACGCCGCCGCCGGCCTTCGTATATTCGAGCATCTGCCGATCGCCGGTCGAATTGCCGAAGGCGAAATAAGGCCTGCGCCCGATCGTGAGGTGAATGCCCTCGGGCTTGCCGGCGTTGTCGTCGTTGAGCAGCAGCTTCGGCTCCTTGATGAGGACCGGCCCCTTCGCGCCATATTGATAGCTGACGGCGCCCGCAGTGCCGACCACCTGCTCAGGCGGGACGCCGTAAACCTTCTCCGCATAGACGCGCACGAAGTCCTGTCCCCCGCCGGTGACGATATACGTGCGGTAGCCGACGCTGCGCAGATATTTGAGAAGCTCGATTTGCGGCTCATAGACGAGGTCGGTGTAAGGCCGATTCCAGCGCGGATCGCGCGCCTCCGCGATCCATTTCGCGACCTCGTCGCGGAACGCATCGACGTCCATTCCGCTCACGGTCGCGGCGACGATCTTGATGAGCGGCTCGAGGCCGAGCTTTGCGATCGCTTCGCGGTCGCCGGTCAGCACGGTGCGGAACGGCTCGACCTTGGCAAGCTCGGGCTTCGCCTTCACAAGCGCCGGCACGCGATCGAAGCAATAGACGAGCTGCGTATAGATCGGGTGCTCGACCCAAAGCGTGCCGTCCTGATCGAAGGTCGCGATGCGCTCCGCGACCGGCACGAAGTTTGGGCTTGTGGCGTCGGTCGTCGCACGGACGAATTTGACGATCGCGTCCTTCGCCGGCCCGGCGTTCCAGGAGGGCAGGGGATCGCTCTCTGCGCCCGCCCGCCCGGCGAGACCGAGCGCAGCCGCGCCGCCGAGCAGAAGGGCCGTGAGTTCGCGCCGGCGCAGCTGCATGTCGAGCCGTGAACGCTTCGGCTTAACCGAGCGAGATGCTCATCCCGCTGAGGTTGATCGAGAAGCTGAAGCCGACCTGGCGCCCATGAAGGCGTAGTCTCACGCCGTTAGCGTTGACGAGCTGCGCGGCGCTTCTGCCTCCCGCGACCGACATGCCGGCGCCGATGGCCGAGTAGATGCCAGCGATGTCGCCTGGAGCGTGAAGGTTCGATGCGGTGCCGACCAGATCCGTGGCCGATACGCCAACCAGGGCGCCGGCGCTGATGCCGCCGATTCTGAGCGGATATTGAGCCCCTCTGAAAGTCAATGTGCCGCTGCCGCCGGTCACGCCGAAGATGAACCCGGCGCTGGCGATGTGCAAGGAGATCGACCCGGTCGCGGCCTCGGCCGGCGCCACGAACGCCCCGGTCGCCAAACCGACACCCGACAGAATAAGGCTGCGACGCGTAACAATGCCCATGAGAGTCTCCCCGATTAGGTTCCGATCGAAAGCCCGCGGTTCAGCACGAGTTTGGCCCCAAGCTGCGCGGCGCGGGACGCAGTCTACCGCCGTTGTGGTCGATTCGCTAACCCTTAGCCTTCAGCGACGCCCTTGAGCGAGTTCTGCGACGCGCGGTATTCCGCCAATCGCCTTCGTGCCCCTTGAACGTGTTATGAACACGGTTGCGAGGTCTAATACAGATTATGGTATCGGCTGATGAACCATTGTTATCGGACCTCTAAAACCAATCGAAAGCATGCACTCCATCCGTCAGATCGAGATCGTCAGGACGCTCGCGAGGCACGCGGCCGCACCCTTTCGCCGGCGGCGGCGGCGTTCATGGACGCGGTTCGGACGATCGAGAGGGACATCGTCGCCTAGCTTGGCGGGCCGGCGAGCGGCGCATTTGCGTGGAGACTGGCTGAGAGCCCTACGCCTGGCCGGCGTCGGACCCGTGTCGAGCCTGGCGGGAGCGGATAATTGTGATCGCGACGAGCGCCAGCGCAATCACGCCGAAGGATACGCCCGTCGTCGATGTGCCGAGGGCGTAAATCTCCGGGGTCGTCACGGTCGTGGTCAGGGCCTGCAGTTCCATCGGCAGCGTATTGTGCTCGCCCATCGCCTGGCTCGAACGGGCGATCTCGTCCCATGAGAGCGTGAAGCCGAACAGCCCAACCCCGATCACCGAGGGCAGAATGATGGGCAGAATGACGTAACGCAACGTCTGCCACGGCGTGGCGCCGAGGTCGCGCGCCGCCTCTTCGTAGCGAGCGTCGAAGCGATTGAAGATTGCGAACATGACCAGAAGACCGAAAGGCAGCGTCCAGGTGAGATGCGCGCCAAGGCCGGAGGTGAAGAGGCCCATGCTGGTCTTGTAGCCGTCGGAAATCCAGGCTGGTCCGTGGTTCTTAAGAAAGTCGTCGAGCAGGCGGAATTCGAGAGCGATGCCGAGCGAGGTGACGATCGAAGGCACGATCAGGCTCGCGACGGCGACAAAGAACAGGAGGTTCGATCCTGCGAACCGCTTGCGGAACGCAAGGCCGGCGCTGAGCGAGAGCAGGACGGTGAGGACCATCACCACGAGGCCGAGCTCAAGCGAACGCACGAACGCGTCGTGGATGTCGACGATGCCCCCGCCCTGCCAAAGCTTCGCGAACCAGTGGAACGAAAGACCGTTCAAGGGGAAGGTGAGGCCGCCATTCGGACCCTGGAACGACAGGATGAAGATGACGATCATCGGCCCATAGAGAAACAGCACGAAGGCGACGAAGATAGCCGCGAGCCAATAGAAGGCGGGAGAGCGGTCCTCACCCATCTCAGAGCTCCTTGCGCACGTCGACGATGCGGTTCAAGGCGACGATGATGAGCAGCGTGACGGCCAAGAGAATGACCGCGTTCGCAGCCGCAGGCGGGAACTGCAAGGCGTTGAGCCGCGTCTCCACGACCTTGCCCGCCGAGGCGATCTGCTCGCCGCCCATGACGTCGAAGGTGATGAAATCCCCCATCACGATGGTGACGACGAAGATCGAGCCGATGACGATGCCGGGCTTGGACAAGGGAATGATCAGATTCCAGAGCGTCTGCCAGGCGGAGGCGCCCGAATCGTAAGCCGCCTCGACGAGCCGCCGATCGATGCGCATCATCGAGTTGAAGATCGGCACCACCATGAAAAAGGTGAAGAGATGGGTGAAGGCGAGCGACACCGAGAATGGAGAATAAAGCAGCCATTCGACCGGCTGGTTGACGATGTGGGCCTTGATCAGCGCGTCGTTGACGAGTTCGTTGCGTCCGAGCAGCGGAATCCATGAAATCATGCGGATCACGTTCGACGTCCAGAACGGGATGGTGCAGAGCAGAAACAGCACCATCTGCGTCGTCGCCGAGCGGATGTGGAAGGCGAGGAAATAGGCGACCGCGAAGCCGATGATGAGCGTCGTCACCCAGACGATGAAGCAGAACTTCGCCGTTGAAGCATATGTCCTGAGGATGGTGCAGAGATCCGGCAGCTGCGCCAGGCAGCCCTCGAAGGTCTCGGTGTAGCTGCGCGTCGTGAAGCGCGCGATCATCTCATAGTCGTTGTAGTTCCAGAAACTGACGATGACGACCAGGATGAGGGGGATAACGAAAAAAAACAGAAACACCAGGCCGAACGGCATGGCTTGAAGCCAACCTGGGACGCCGGTCCGTTCGATGGCGCTTTTGGCCGCCTTCGATTGGGCCGCCGCGGCAGGGGTTTCGATCGTCGTCGCCGTCATGGAGCCCTTGAGAAAATCGGGAACGCCGTAAGGCCGGCGCCCCTGCCGCGAAACGAAGCCGCCTTGCCGCTTGTGTCACGCCCACGAAAGCGTGAGTCCAGTCCGCCGGCGCCGACGGCATGACCCTGGCGGATCAGCGAGGGGGGCGCGCCGGCGCTCTGGGCCCCGCTTTCGCGGGGGCGACAGGCCGACGCTCAGGAGGCGATGAACTCATTCCATTTGCGGACCATGTAGTCGTTCTCGTCCATCACCGAGTTCCAGCAGGCGACGGCGCCCATGCGTTCGTCATAGGAGCCGCCGTCGCGCACCGCGCCGGCCTTCTCGATCAGCGAGCCATCGGGCGCATGGATGTCCTTGGCGGCCGGCTTGCCCAGCATCCAGTAGTCCCACTCGTAGGGCGCCATATTGGCCTTGGCGGTCGAGAGGACGGCGGAATAATAGCCCTGCCGGTTGAGATAGGCGCCGGCCCATCCCGACAGATACCAGTTGACGAACTCATAGATCATCTCGGCCTGTTTCTGCGACACGCCCTTCGACATGCAGAAGCCCGAGGCCCAGGAGCGGTAGCCTTCCTTCAGCGGCTGGAACACGCAGGGAATGCCCTTGGTGCGCACCGCGGTCACCGCCGGCGACCACATCGATTGGATGACCGTCTCGCCCGACGCCATCAAGTTGACGCTCTCATTGAAGTCCTTCCAGAAGGCGCGGAACTGGCCGGCCTTCTTGGCTTCGGTGAGGACGCCCATGGTCATGTTGATCTCGGGCTTCGTCATGTTGCCCTTGTCGGGATATTTGTACTTGCCGAGCAATTCGACCACCATTGCAGCGTCCATGATGCCGATCGAGGGGATGTTGAGAATCGCCGCCTTGCCCTTGAACTCGGGGTTGAGCAGTTCGGACCAGTGCTCGATCGGGCGCTTGATGAGGTCCGGCCGGATGCCGAGCGTGTCGGCGTTGTAGACCGTCGGGATCAAGGTCACCCATTCGGTCGGCGTGGCTGAGAATTTGGTCGAGTGCGGGCCTTCGACGAACATCACTTTCTTCGGCGCGGTGCCCTGGTCGCCGATGACCTTGCCGTTGGGCAATTGGCCCTTGGTGAAGACCGGCGTGATATTGTCGAATTCCTTGATCTTCTTGGCGTCCATCGGCAGGATGTTGCCCGAAGGCACCAACTTCTTGAGGCTGAAGTACTCGGTGTCCAGAACGTCAAACGAGTTCGGCTGGGTGATGACTTGCTTGGTCACGTCGTCGGTGGTGGCGACAATGTTCTGGATCGTGATGCCGGTGTCTTCCTTCACCTTCTTGGTCATGTCGTCCGACTGGTTGACCGCGGTGCCCAGGTAACGCAGCACCTTGTCTTCCTGAGACCATACCGCCGGGAAGCCGGTGATCGCTCCCGAACCGGCCGCGGCGCCGGCGAGGCCGGCGGCTCCCTTGAGCACGGCGCGGCGGGAAAGACCCGTCGCCGTCTTGATACGCTTCATCGACATCGCTCTCTCCTTTTAATTTCCCCTCGGGTTCCGCGAAGCGTCACGGCGCCGGGGCAAGCGCGTGGACATCCTTATTGGCCCAGAGAACAGATACGTTGTCGCCGACGTTCAACGGCTCGCCGGCGAAATTCTCGTCGCTGACCAGGGCCGTCAGTTCCGAATGGCCGGGGTGGTCGAGCGCGACCTGATACTGGGCGCCTTGGTATTCAATCGCGCGCACCGCCGCGATGAGCCGCGCGTCATTGACGCCTGCGCCGTTGACGTTGCGCCGGAGCGTGATCCGGTCCGCGCGCACCGCGATCGGACCGAGCGGCGTCTCGATCACGTTGTGACCGCCGAGAAAGCGCGCGATGAACTCCGTCGCCGGCTTTTCAAACAGGTCGCGCGGCGCGGCGGTCTGTTCGATGCGGCCCTTGTTCATCACCACCACGAGATCGGCGAGCGCGAGCGCCTCGTCCTGGCCGTGGGTGACATGGATGAAGGGAATCTTGAGCTGCCGCTGGAAGCGGCGCAGCTCGGCGCGCATGCGGACGCGTAAGAAAGGATCGAGCGCCGAGAGCGGCTCGTCCAGCAGCAGGATCTGCGGGTTGGTGACCAACGCCCTGGCGAGTGCGACGCGCTGCTGCTGGCCGCCCGACAATTGCGCGGGGACGCGCTGGGCGTATTGCGCCATGGCGACGAGCTCCAGGAACTCCATCGCCCTCTTGCGCCGCGTCGTCTTGTCGACGCCCTTCATCTTGAGCGAGAAGGCGACATTGTCGACGCAGGAAAGATGAGGAAAGAGCGCATAGCTCTGGAACATCATCGCCGTGCCGCGCTTGGCCGGCGGCAGGTCGGTGACGTTGGTCGCGCCGATGAGGATGTCGCCTTCCGTCGCGCGCTCGTGGCCGGCGATCATTCTGAGCGTCGTCGTCTTGCCGCAGCCCGACGGTCCGAGCAGACAACAGTAGGCTTCCGCCGGAACCTTGAGGTCGATCGAATCGACCGCGGCCGCGGCGCCATAGCGTTTGGTGAGGTGAATAAGTTCGAGGTCGGCCGGCTCCAACAGCACCTCACGAATTGACGGGTCGGTTCGCACGATCCGGTCTGCAACGCTCGTGCCAGTGCTTCGCTGCCGCCGAGCGCGGTTCAAACGATTACGAGAAGGACGCTTTCCCCACTTCGTGACGAACGCGTATCAAGCCTCCGCCGCTAAATTAGGCGCCGCCGTACAGAATTGCGGCGCCTTTCGCAGAGCGACGGAAGAAGGGCGCCGGCCCCAACAAAAAGGGCGGCCCTTCGGCCGCCCTCTCGTTCGTTGTAGCCGCGCTCCATAGCCCGTCGAAAGATGGGCGTCCTTGCGGACGCCCTCTGGAGCGCGGCTGGCGCGATTGCCGATCGCGCCTACAGGCGTCGGTTCTTAGAAGTCCATGCCGCCCATGCCGCCGCCGCCCGGCATCGCCGGAGCCGGCTTGTCCTTCGGCAGTTCGGCGACCATCGCCTCGGTGGTGATGAGGAGTCCGGCGACGGAGGCTGAGTCCTGCAGCGCGGTGCGCACAACCTTGGCCGGATCGACGATGCCGGCCTCGATCATGTCGACGTACTCTTCCGTCTGGGCGTTGAAGCCCCAGTTCTGCGACTTGTGCTCCGTCACCTTGCCGACGACGATCGAGCCTTCCGCGCCCGAGTTTTCCGCAATCTGCCGAATGGGCGATTCGAGCGCCTTCAGCACGATGCTGATGCCGGCCTGCTCGTCTGAGTTCTCACTCTTGAGCTTGGAGACCGCGCCCTTGGCGCGCAGGAGCGCGACGCCGCCGCCCGGCACGATGCCCTCTTCGACCGCCGCGCGGGTGGCGTTGAGCGCGTCGTCGACGCGGTCCTTCTTCTCCTTGACCTCGACCTCGGTCGCGCCGCCGACCCGGATCACCGCGACGCCCCCGGCGAGCTTCGCCAGCCGCTCCTGCAGCTTCTCCTTGTCGTAGTCGGAGGTCGTCTCCTCGATCTGCGCCTTGATCTGGGCGATGCGGCCCTCGATGTCCTTCTTCGCGCCGGCGCCGTTGATGATCGTGGTGTTCTCCTTCTCGATCTTCACGCGCTTGGCCTTGCCGAGCATCTGCAGCGTGACATTCTCGAGCTTGATGCCGAGGTCCTCAGCGATCATCGTGCCGCCGGTGAGAATGGCGATGTCCTCGAGCATCGCCTTGCGGCGATCGCCGAAGCCCGGCGCCTTGACGGCTGCGACCTTGAGGCCGCCGCGCAGCTTGTTGACCACCAGGGTCGCCAGCGCCTCGCCCTCGATGTCTTCGGCAATGATGAGCAGCGGCTTGCCGCTCTGCACCACCGCCTCCAGAACGGGGAGCATTGGCTGCAGCGAGGAAAGCTTCTTCTCGTGAATGAGGATGTAGGGGTCCTCAAGCTCGGCCAGCATCTTCTCGGCGTTGGTGATGAAATAGGGCGAGAGATAGCCGCGGTCGAACTGCATGCCCTCGACGACGTCGAGCTCAGTCTCGAGGCTCTTGGCCTCTTCGACCGTGATCACGCCTTCGTTGCCGACCTTCTGCATCGCGTCGGCGATCATCTTGCCGATCGACTTGTCGCCGTTGGCGGCGATCGAGCCGACCTGCGCCACTTCCGCTGATTCTTTGATCTTCTTCGAGCGCTTGGCGATGTCCTTAACGGCCTCCGCCACCGCCAGATCGACGCCGCGCTTCAGGTCCATCGGGTTCATGCCGGCCGCGACGAGCTTGGCGCCTTCGCGAACGATCGCCTGGGCAAGAACGGTCGCCGTCGTGGTGCCGTCGCCAGCGGTGTCATTGGTCTTCGAGGCGACCTCGCGCACCATTTGCGCGCCCATGTTCTCGAACTTGTCCTCGAGCTCGATTTCCTTGGCGACGGTCACGCCGTCCTTGGTGATGCGGGGCGCGCCGAACGACTTGTCGAGGACGACGTTGCGGCCCTTGGGGCCCAGCGTCACCTTGACGGCGTTGGCGAGAATGTCGACGCCGCGCAGCATCTTTTCGCGCGCGTCGGAGGAAAAACGTACGTCTTTGGCAGCCATTGCTTTCAGTCCTCAGAAATTCGGGATGACGTTGGTTTCAGGCGGCTTTCTTGGAGGCGGAGACGCCTTCGATGACCCCCATGACGTCGGACTCCTTCATGATGAGGAGCTCCTCGCCGTCAATCTTGACCTCGGTGCCGCTCCACTTGCCGAACAGGATCCGGTCGCCGGCCTTGAGGTCGAGAGGAACGAGCTTGCCGCTTTCGTCTCGGGCGCCGGGGCCAACGGCGATCACTTCGCCTTCTTGCGGCTTCTCCTTGGCGGTGTCGGGAATGATGATGCCGCCCTTCGTCTTTTCCTCGCCTTCAATGCGACGGACGACGACGCGGTCATGTAGGGGATGGAACTTCATGAATGTTTCCTCTTTCAAAATCGCCCGCATGGGCGCGACCAAACGTTTGGCACTCACGTCGTACGAGTGCTAGCGGCGCTCAAATAGGGAAGCCGCGCGCCGCCGTCAAGGGCCGCGCGAGCGCTCGGTGCGGGTGAAACCGTGCGGCGACTTCGCGCGTTGATTGACGGTCCGCGCCCTGCACGCGCGACCTGTCAGAGTTGCTGAATAACAGCGCAGGATCGATTCAGCCCTATAAGAGCGCGGGCTGATCGGAAATATTAGGTTCAAAAGGTCTTTAAGGTAAATTTTAGTTTAAAATGGTTATTCACCGTCTTCGACTACTGACGCAATGAAGAATGCGCGAAATCGTGACCGGGTCGGATCTTGCGAACCCGTCATTCCAACCTAACTGCCACAATAACGGGGGAGTCCCGGCGGCGCGGCGCGCCGCGCAGCAAAAGGGAGGTCGCCATGACCCATGGCGTTCGTGTTTCAGTCATTGCGCTTAGCGTAGTTGCTTTTGCGTCCTTGTCGCCGCTTGCCGCCGCCACCGCGGCGACCACGGTTCATCACCCGGTCCATGCCGTCCACGCGCGGACGGCTCACGTCAACGGGCGGCTCACCGCCCATCACTATGCCCACCACTACGCCCACGGCCGCGCCCATCGTTACGCCTATGCCAATGGCAATGGCTATGGCTATGGCTACAATCCTGGCGCAGCCGCCGCTGCCGGGGTAATCGGCGGTATTCTCGGCGGACTGGCCGGAGGCTATCCGTATTCCTGCGACTATTATGCTTACGGGTCATACGGCGGTTGCGACTACGGCGACTATGGTTGGGGCGGCGACTATGGCCCGTACTATGGCGGTTACGGCGGCTACGGCTACGGCTACAACCCCGGCTTCTATGGTCATCGTTACGGCTATGGCTTGGGCCACGGCTTCCACGGCGGCGCGGGCCACTTTGCCGGCGGCAATTTCGGCCACATGGGCGGCTTCGGCGGCGGCCACATGGGCGGCTTTGGCGGCGGCCACATGGGCGGCTTTGGCGGCGGCCACTTCGCCGGCGGCGGGCACCATTAGCACACCGCTTGTCTTACGCTTTGGCTTCGGGCGGCCCGTTGGGCCGCCCGATTTCGTTTGGCGCGACCGCCTTGCGTCGAGGCGCTTGGCATAAGCCCTGCGGCGGCTCTGGGCCGTGTCCGGGGAACTGTTCGGTCGGCTGGCGCGTTTCTTACAGCGGAAGGGCCCGTTTGGCCCACGTCACCCGATCAGACAAAGGGAGGTCGCTATGACCCACAGCATTCCTCGAACCTCGGCCATCGCCTTGAGCGTGGCCGCTCTCGTTTCGTTATCCACTCTCTCCGCTGCACGCGCGGATTTATCGACGGAACCGGCGCCTACCCCGGCTTGGGCGGAATCCGGACCTGGCGGGGCGACGGTCGCTCAGCATCCCGCCATCCGCCACTATAGCCACGGCCACTACGCATACCGCCGGTACGGGCATCGCTACTACTACTATAGCGACAATCCCGTGGCGACCGCTGCAACCGGAGTGGCCGGCGGCGTCGCCGATCTGGGTTCGATCGCCGCCTATCCGTTCTATTGCTTCCCGAACTACGGCTCCTGCTCCGTCCGCGTGCCGTATCGATATTGAAGCGGCCGTCCTAAGCGACGGCTTTGAAGTTCTCGGCGATTCGACCGAATCGCCGAGAGCTATACCGGTCAGAAAATAGCTAACGCTATGAAATCTGTCGGCAATATCCCCGCGAAAAGCAGAAAAGAGAAGAAAAAGATCGACATTTTCAGGAAGTGTCGGGTATAATGACTCGAGCGTTCCGAAGGAGGCGCTTCACGATCCGCTGGACCGGTTTTTTGGGTCGGGAGAAGCGCATCGGCGAGAGCGCGAAACAAAAAGGCGGTTAAGCCATTGAAAACAAACAATCCGGCGAAACGCCCTGATTTCGTGCCCCAATGAGTTCAATGACTTACGCCCATCGCCGCGAAACCTTTCGTTTCGTTTGGCGAAACATTCCCTTCGCGTTCGCTGTTTTTGGGCCTCGTCGACGTCCGAAACGCAACGGGCTCCGCCCGGCGTTTGCCGTGGTCGCGCGGACGCGGGAACTCCCAGATCCGGGTGTCGCATGGGCGCGTTGACCCACGCGGGCGGCTTGGGAGTTGCTGCCGGAAAAGTTGCGCAAAGGAGGTGTTAGGCCACTGAAATAACTGGCTGGCGCAAACTTGTGCGCGGGCGCGCTGGAGTTGGGCGAGCCGCGTCTGTCAAGCCGCCTTGAGCAGCCGCTCCACCTCGTTGACCAGGTCTCGAAGATGAAAGGGCTTGGAGAGGATGCGGGCGTCCTTGGGCGCCGCGTTACCCGGATTGAGCGCCACCGCGGCGAAGCCAGTGATGAACATGACCTTGATTTCCGGGTCGAGCTCGGTCGCGCGACGGGCAAGTTCGATGCCGTCCATCTCCGGCATGACGATATCGGTCAACAGCAGCTCGAACGGCTCCTCGCGCAAGCGATTGTAAGCGGACAGCCCGTTGTCGAACGAGGTGACGGCGTAGCCGGCGTTTTGCAGCGCCTTGACCAGGAAGCGACGCATGTCGTTGTCGTCCTCCGCGAGCAAGATCTTGGCGGAAATTTCGACCGGCGTCTGCATGAGTCTTCCCTGGCGAGGCTCGCAACTTTGGGGCGCCCCAGTAAAAATTTATTGAACCGGACCGCAAAGCTCGCGTCGGGCCGGGTTTAGGCGATATGATAAAGCCGAACGGCGCGCTTGGAGCAAGCCTCGCTGGTCGGAGGGCCGATGGAAAAGGTCGAGGGGACGGCAGTCCAGGACTTCGATCGTCCGTTCGAGACGATCGAGCCGGCTCGGTTGGCTTCGCCTCTCGTTTTCAGCTCACCCCATTCGGGTTCAACTTACCCGCCACGCTTTCTTGCGGCCTCTCGCCTGGATCCGCTGACTCTGCGCCGTTCGGAAGACGCCTTCGTCGACGAGCTGTTTCTGCCCTGCGTCGCGCTCGGAGCGCCGCTCTTGCGCGCGCTGTTCCCGCGCGCCTATCTCGACGTGAATCGGGAGCCCTACGAGCTCGACCCGCAGATTTTCGACGGCCGCCTGCCTGAGTTCGCCAATACCCGCTCGCTGAGGGTTGCGGTCGGTCTCGGCACGATTCCCAGAGTGGTTGGCGACGCCCAGCCGATTTACAAGAAGCCGATCCCTGTCGCTGACGGTCTCGGCCGGATCGAGAGGCTGTACCGGCCCTATCATGCGCAACTGAAGGCCCTGATCGAGCGCGCCCGCGGATGGTTCGGGGTCGCGGTGCTGCTCGATTGCCACTCCATGCCCTCGAACGCCGCCGACGTTGGCGGCCTCGATATCGTGCTCGGCGACCGCTATGGCTCAAGCGCCGCCTCCGCGGTCGTTGACATTCTGGAGTCGAGCCTCAGGCGCGCCGGATATCGAGTCCGTCGCAACAAGCCGTTCGCCGGCGGATTCATCACCGAGCACTTTGGCGCGCCCGCGGACGGCGTCCATGCGGTTCAAATCGAGATCGCGCGGGCGCTCTATCTCGACGAGCGCAGGATTGTTCGCACCGAACGATGGCCTGCGCTCCGCGACGACCTATTCGCGGCGGCGACGGCGTTGGCGCTGGAGCTGGGCGGCGATCCGGATGCGGGCCGTCTGGCTGCGGAGTGAGGGGAAAGCCGGAAGGGGGGAGGCTGGTCCGGCTTCGCACCGCAGCGCGGGCCTGGGTGCAGCGCACAAATCGCAGATCGGCGCGAATTGGCAAAAAAGGAGGCCGCCATGTCACCACGGCGGCCTTGAGTTTAGGGAGGAAACGCCCAAGGAGGGCATATGCGGCAGGTCATGCCGCACCGCAACAATATCGTCGCTGACCGCCGCCGTTGCAAGACTTTTCTTCGTCCAATGAGCCGCCGCCCACTGAATTCGGGGCACTGTGGCATTTGGGTTTGGACCCCCTCAGAGTGCTACAAAGACAAATTATCTTGTTATAACAATGATATAAAACGATATAGCTAAGACCAATCGACCGATAGTTATCAAAGCCGAGGATAGCAGATATGCGAATAAGGCATGATGATTTACGCGTTTGTGAGGGCTTTGAATGACCGCTGTCGACTTCGCAGCCTTCGTTGAGCGACTGGCGCAGGTTTCGGGCGAGGTGATTCTCCCGTTTTTTCGCAGTGCGATTCGCGCCGAAGACAAGTCGCTGGGCGGCGTGTTCGACCCCGTCACCGAGGCTGACCGGGGCGCCGAGGCGGCCATGAGGCGGCTGATTGCGCAGACCTTTCCCGCTCATGGCGTGATCGGCGAGGAATATGGGCGCGATCGCCCGGAGGCGGAATATGTCTGGGTCCTCGATCCGATCGATGGGACCAAGAGCTTCGTTTCCGGCCTGCCGACCTGGGGCACGCTGATCGGGCTTATGCATCACGGCCGGCCGGTCTACGGCATGATGGCGCAGCCGTTCACCCGCGAGCGGTTCTACGGCGACGGCAAACGCGCCAAGCTCCGCACGCTCGCCCCCTCGCACGGCGATTCGCCGCCGTCCGAATGGGCGACGCGGAGCCTGCATACCCGCGCTTGCGCTTCGCTTGCCGAGGCGACGCTGATGACGACCAGCCCCATGCTGATCGAGGAGGCCGACCGGGCGGCCTACCGCCGCATTGAAAAGGAGGTGCGGCTGACCCGCTACGGCGGCGACTGCTACGCCTATTGCGCGCTGGCCGCAGGCTTCGTCGACCTCGTCATCGAGACCGGCATCAAACCCCACGACGTCGTCGCCCTGGTCCCGATCATCGAGGGGGCGGGCGGGGTGGTCACGACCTGGGACGGCGAGGACGCCGCCAACGGGGGCCGAATCATCGCCGCCGGCGACCGGGCCGTCTATGATGAGGCGCGGCGCATTCTGCTCCAGGGTAGCGGCGATCGCTGAAACACCGATTCAACCGAGGCGCGAATCCGTTCCAAATAAATGCAAGTAAATGCAAATAAAAACAAGCGAAATCGTTTTCTTTTGCTAGCGTTTATTTTTCAGAATCGAGACTTTTCAATGGGTTGCGCGCGAAAAAATAAAGAAAATCGAACTCGCGTCTCAAGTTGTATGCAAAACGTCGCCGCAAAGCGTCGGGCGTCAGGATTGTCGCCGCCGGTCCCGGATCGCGCTGACGCGCGAGGATGTTGATGACGACGTCGGCCGAATAGACGCCCTCCGACAATGCCTGGAGGCAGGCCGCCTCCACTGCAGGTAATCCATCGGTGAGCACGGCGGCGAGGATTTTCACCACCTGCCGGTCGCCGTCGTCGGACCCGGTCAGCTTGCGCCTTACCCGCTCCAGCGCCGTCGGCAACACCCAGTCCTTGAACGGCGCGCCGTTGCGCAGAGCGCCCGGCTTGCGAGCCAGAACTGGCACGTAATGCCACGGATCGTATACGGTTGCGCCGCGCCCATAGCGGCGTGGATGTTCCGCCACGATGCGCCCCTCCTGGCGGATCACGACGCGCTCGGCGTAGGCGTGAATGTCGACGGGGCGGCCGACCGCGCTGGCGCTCACCGAGTATTTGTTGTTGTCGAACCGGACCAGGCAGGTCTTCGACACCGAAGCCGGCAGCGCATGGAACCCGTCGAAGCGGCCGCGATAGGGAACGAGCTTCGGCCGCTCCTCCTCGAACACCTCCCAGATCGTCCGGTCGGGCCGCTCGGGATGGCCGTGCGCCTTGGCCCAGGCGATGCATTTGTCCATGAGCCAGGCATTCAGTTCGTCGTAGCTCTTGAACCGTAGCCGCGGCGTGAAGAAGTGCTCGCGCACGAGCCCGACCTGGTTCTCGACTTGACCTTTCTCCCAGCCCGACGCCGGCGTGCAGGCAACGGGCTCCACGAGATGGTGCGAGCACATCTGGAGGAAGCGGCGATTGTACTGGCGATCCTTGCCGACGAAGATCGTCTCCACTGCCGTCTTCATGTTATGGGATGGACGTCTCCCGCTTTCCTGCCAGCATTGCCTGGCACAAAAAGGAGGAAAGCATGTCGCTTAAGTTACTCGCCATAGATCTCGGTAAGCGCTCGTTTCACTGTCACGGAATCGACAGCGACGGGGTGGTCCTTTCGCGCAAGGTTAGCCGGTCCAAACTGCTCGAGACGATGAAGGACCTCGCTCCGGAAACCGTCGCCATGGAGGCCTGCGCCAGCGCGCATTTCTGGGGCCGTCGCTTTCTGGCCGATGGCCGTCAAGTTTTGCTGATCAATCCTCGATTTGTGAAGCCCTTCGTGAAGGGGTCCAAGAACGATGCGGCAGATGCGGAGGGAATTTACGAAGCCGCTTTGCGCCCGACGATGCGGTTCGTTCCGGTCAAATCCACCGAGCAACAGGATCTGCAATCCCTACATCGTGCACGGGAGCGGGTTGTCTGCGCTCGAACTGCGCTCATCAATCATATGCGCGGGCTTCTCGGCGAGTATGGCGTCATCCTACCCCAAGGCGCATGGCGCTTTCTGGCACAGGCCCAGGACGCCATCGCGGCTGCAGAGCTTTCTGATCTCACGCGGGAGCTCTTCGCCGACATGCTCAATGAGCTTCGCGCTCTCGATCTCCGGCTCGACAAACTTGATCAGCAGCTCTTGAGTCTTTGCCGAACGAACGAAGCCTGTCGGCGGCTCTCGAAGCTGCCAGGCGTCGGCCCTGTGATCGCAACGGCGCTCGTCGCCGCGGTGGACGACGGCCGCCATTTCCGCTCGGGGCGAGAACTTGCGGCGTGGATTGGCCTCGTGCCTCGTCAATATACGACCGGCGGCAAACCTCGGCTCGGCGGGATTGGAAGGCGTGCCAATCATTATCTCCGACGCCAGATGATACATGGCGCTCGGGCCGTCATGTTTCGTTTGGCCAAACACGACGATAGTCGTTCCCAGTGGCTAAAAGGGCTAGCGGCGAGGCGAGGCTTCAATCGAGCGATCGTTGCACTCGCCAATAAGACCGCGCGGGTCGCCTGGGCTCTACTCACGCGTAAGGAGGACTATTTGGCCGCCGCATGACCGCCGCGCTTCGGCGCTGAAGCGGAGGCCGTCTGGATGCGAGGTGACACCTGATGGTTCGTCGGCAAGGACCGCAACTTCAAAGCCTGATTTACGACAAGGCCTCCGTGGCCGATCATGTTATGAGGCCAGAAGCAGCGGACTCCCATCAAGGCCAGGGGCGCGAACCGTCCCGCAACAGGCCGGATAAATTCGTGCATTCCAGCTGCCGCACCAACAGATCGCCTTGCGCGGGAGACGTCCATAGATTGTCGTAGACGCCGCGCCCACAGGCGCCCTTGAAGAATGCGAACGCCCGTTCGTGCGCGTCGAACACCATCTCCTGGGTCTCGCGCGGATAGGCGCGCACGAACATCATCCGGCTGTGGCAGAGGCGGAGATGCGCGACCTTCACAATCGTCGTCACGCCGTCCAACACGACGATCTCATGGCTCCAGTCGAACTGGTAGGCCTCGCCCGGCGCAAAGCTCAGCGGCACAAAAGCGTCCGCCATCGCGCTTGCATTCGCCTTCGCCCAGCTTCGCGCATAACGGCGGATGGCGTCGTAGCCGCCGTCGTATCCGAGCGCCCGCAACTCCTCGTAAATCCGGATCAGGGTCAACCGCTCTCGCGCCGGCGCTCCGACGTTCGCCGCCAACAGCCGATCGAGTTGCTCTTTCCATCTTCCAAGTTTCGGGCGTGGCTGCACCCGACGCTCATAAGAAAACGACGTCTCGTCAGAGCGCAGGACCTTGCGAACCGTGTTGCGGCACAGCCTCAGGTCGCGTGCGATCTCCTTGATCGACTTGCCGTGAATGAAGCGCTCACGCCGTATTCGACCAATCGTCTCCACAACCAGCATCCCCACCGCCCGCTTCATGCCAAAGCAGGCAGCCAGACAAATCGAAAATTTGGAGGTCAATTTTGGACGCCGATCCCCCGCCTCAGGGGGTCATTTTTCCACGCCGGATCACAGGCCGCAGCCTACTTCGCGAGGGAGTCGACATGAAGTTCGGCTTCATTGCGAAGCACCGTTCTGTCTGGCCGGTGGCATGGCTTTGCAAAGCGCTTGGCGTATCGAGGTCTGGCTTCCATGCCTGGCTGAAACGCGGCCCTGGCGCGCGCTCGCGGGAGGATGATGCGATCGTGCCGGCGGTAAGGGCGAGCTTCGTGGCGAGCGCCCGCACCTATGGCGCGCGTCGGGTCTGGCGCGACGTGCTGGAAGCAGGCTTTTCGTGCGGCTTGCACAAGATCGAACGCCTGATGCGCGCTCAGGCTCTGCGGGCGCGGCCGCGCAGGCGCACCCTGCCGAAAGACGACGGCGAACGTTCGGCTTCCGCGATCGCGCTGAATGTGCTCGATCGCCAGTTCACGGCCGACCAGCCCAACCGCAAATGGATCGCCGACTTCAGTGTGCCGCAGCAAGCGGCGTGAGAGATGGGGATAGGTCCCCCGCGATCAGCTTGCAGGAGCGGGTCGCAAACCACCGTAAGCGGCGCTGGTCAAAAGCCAGGGTCGTGAGCGTTACGGAAAAGGCGCTTCAAAGGCGTCAGGTAGGAGACAGGAAGGCGAACACCCGTGAACCGCCGTACAAGTGTCGAAAGCTATCAGACGACGTCGAAACCGGTGAGTGAAGTTGCGCCGGGATCAGTCTGGACGATGCCTGCTGACGGGCCAGACGGCGTCCGGCATAGAGGCGGCGCGATCCTGTTTCAGGCTCTTGCGTTGAACTGCGGGAACCTTCGGCGGCGATGTCAAGCGAAAGGCTCAAGCCTGAAAAGCGAGGCCGAAAGTAGCGAAGCGCCGCCAAGGGACGGAGCCGTCCGTAGTAGCGTTGAGACCGCTGTAATGGCGGGGGAGCAAAGGGACGGCGTCATCTGGCGGGCATGGGAGATCAACCGGGCGACTGGGAGGAATCTCGCATGACCTGCAAATCGTACGACATTCCCAAGGCGCTGATCTGGGAAGCCTGGTTGCATGTGAAAGCCAATCAGGGAGCCGCAGGGATCGACGCGGAGACGATCGAGCGGTTCGAGACGAAGCTCGCCGCCAACCTGTACAAGCTTTGGAATCGGATGAGTTCCGGCAGCTATTTTCCGCCGCCGGTGAAAGGCGTGCCGATTCCGAAGAAGTCCGGGGGCGTGCGGGTGCTGGGCATCCCGACGGTATCCGACAGGATCGCGCAGACGGCGGTCAAGATGTGGCTGGAGCCACAGCTTGATCCGCTCTTCCACGACGATTCCTATGGTTATCGGCCGGGGAAATCGGCGCTGGAGGCGATCGCTGTCACCAGACGCCGTTGCTGGGACCAAGACTGGGTGGTGGAGTTCGACATTCGAGGGCTGTTCGACAATCTCGATCATGGCCTTCTGATGACGGCTCTGCGCAAGCACTGTCAGGAGCCCTGGATCTTGCTCTACGTCGAGCGTTGGCTGAAAGCGCCGATGCAAAACGCGGAAGGGCAGCTTCAGGCGCGCGACAAAGGCACACCGCAAGGCGGCGTCGTGTCGCCGATCCTGGCCAATCTGTTCCTGCACTACGCGTTTGATCTCTGGGTGACGCGGCATTTGCCTGGCGTCCGGTTCGCCCGGTACGCCGATGACGCCGTGCTCCACTGCAAGAGCCGACGCCAGGCGGAATACGTGCTTGACCGCATCCGGGAGCGGTTCCAGGCCTGCAATCTCGAACTGCATTCGGGCAAGACACGGATCGTGTATTGCAAGGACATCAATCGGACCGAAGCGAATCCCGACATCCAGTTCACCTTTCTCGGCTACACGTTCCGCCCCCGCAAGGCGGTGGACAAGTACGACCGCGTCTACGTGAACTTCTCACCGGCGGTCAGCCGCGACGCCCTCAAGGCGATGCGGCAGACAATCCGGGGTTGGCGGGTCCAACTGAAGAACGACAAGAGCGTGGCCGATCTCTCGGCCATGCTTGGCCCGATCCTGAGGGGATGGCAGCAATATTACGGCCATTTCTACGGCTCGGCGCTCAAGTCGGTCTGGCGACGCATGAACCAAGCTCTGGTCGGATGGCTGATGCGCAAGCACAAGAAGCTGGCGGCCCACAAGACGCGGGCCGCCGAAACGCTCAAACGGCTGGCGCAACGTCAGCCCCGCGCATTCGTCCATTGGTCGATGGGTTATCTGTCGTAGGATGGATGATGGGAGCCGGATGAGCTGAGAGGTTCACGTCCGGTTCTGCGAGGGGCCGAAGGCGAAACTCCTTCGGCCTACTCACCCTTATGTCTGGACAGCCGAGGGCTGGCTCAATGTCGCCGCGGTGATCGATCCGTCTTCGCGCCGCGTTGTCGGCTGGTCGATGAAAGCCGAGATGAGCGCAGCTCGTCACCGACGCGTTGCTAATGGCGATCTGGCGGCGCGGGCGCCCGGGTGCGCTGTTGCATCACTCCGACCGGGGCAGCCAATACACGAGCGAGCAGTTCCAGCGGCTCATGGCCGACAACGGTGTCGACTGTTCGATGAGCCGCTCCGGAAACGTATGGGACAACGCCGCCATGGAAAGCTTCTTTTCGTCGCTGAAAACCGAGCGGATCGGCCGAAAGGTCTACCATACGCGGGACGCCGCCAGGGCCGACGGGTTCGACTACGACGGGTTCGACTACATCGAAAGATTCTACAACACGATCCGCAGGCACTCGACCAACGGCTACCTCAGCCCGGTCAAGCTCTTAACTGCCCCTCCACGGAACCGGCAGCAGGCCAACAGCCTCACCAGCCGCTCGCGCGCCCGATGCATCAGCTTGGCGCCGGTCGGAAAGGCGACCGCCTTGGGCTGCACAGTGGTGTCGACAATGACCTGGGAGAAATCCGCGGGCTTGGCCGCGCCCGTTCGCGGCGCAACCGACAGGCTTTCCTGGATCAGCGCAATCAGCGTCTCTTCGCCCATCCGCTGGCGCCCGCGCGTCAGCGACGAGCGGTCGAAGGTCAGCTTGTGCTGGAAGAACTCCTCGCCGCAGAACAGCTGGTAATAGGGGTTCTCGACCCAGCGCGCGCACAGATCCTCGTCGGAAAGATTGTGCATGTGCTTGAGGATCGAGAGCCCCGCCATCAGCCGCGTAGGCAGCGGCGGATGGCCGGCCTTGTCGGAATAGACCGCGCCGAACCGCTCCTCAAGGAAGCGCCAGTTGATCGCCCGGCCGAGCTTCGCCAGCGCGTGGTCCAGGTCGACGATCCGGTCGAGCCGCGCCTTGAAGAAGTCGTTCTGCCCGCTGTCCCGCCGCTCCTTGGGCCGCATCGAATCACCCTCCGCCAAGCCGACGCAGAGACAGAATCACGACCAAACGCCCCGATCAATTTGCAAGAACTCAAGCTGACAGCCGCCGCCTCCTGGCAAATGCAATCACTTGCCAACCCGCGGAAACGCCTCAAAAATCAGGCGAGCCCCGATACTTCACGGACAACTAAACAACCACTTCTCGAAGAGTTCGTACCTCGAGTAAGCCAAACGCAGTGAGGCGACGAACGTTTTCAATGCTTTCAGGCGGCATTTCCATCTGATCGTCACGAGCGGGGCGATTCGGCTGGCCCCATCACTCCTCCCTTCATTGAGGGCTCTCGGTAAAATGGGAGTCGCTGTGCTTCGCCGTTTTGCAACGGCCTTGCGGGACGGCGACCCGCAGTCGCAGTCCGGGTCGACAGCGTCCACGCGTAAGCGAGACTGGTGGAGTTGCCGATCTCGTCGGCAAAGACGAGTTTTGCGGAATTGAGATCGAGTTGCGAGGCGAACCGGGTCCCGGCGCTGCTCCGAAACGTCCGGCGCCGCTGCTTCTCCCCCGCGCGGTCTCTTTTTTCAAATGTGACGCCATGACGGTTGAAGAAGCGCCAGAGCACGGAAACCCAAAACGCTCGCCGCAATTTTGGATCAGGCGCTACTGGATCTCGAGCAGCATGAGGCCGGCGTGCGGCGGATCAAGCCGAGCAAATAGTCGCGCTCCGCGAGCCGCCGCCAAAAACACTTCCCCTGGGCCAGGCCAATTCTCCAGTCGAACCGCCGGACAGGTGAGTGGCGGTAGATGGGAGGCGCCGTAAAAAACGCCTCCCGGTCGCTCCTCCGCGGCTCAGGGCTGCACGAACGGCGTCCCAGCATCGTAGCGCGCCTTGGCCGGCAGAGCGTCTGTGGAAGCACACCCGCTTCCGCTCGGCGACTGGATCGGGCTCGATCCGGTCGGCGTGACCCAGGGCCAAGGGTAAGTGCAGTGCGTCCCTGACGCACCAAAAAAGGATGGCTGGCTGCTCAGATAGAAGGAATTCGGTAGCGTGTGCGAGTATCCAGAAGTCCAGTCCGCGATCGAACCGTTGACATAGTCGTAGTCGCCATGCCGAAAGATGTAGGAAGCAGTCGCTCCGTCAACGTAAGGATCTTCTCCGCCCTGTCCGGTGGCCCCCGGCAGACCGGCGTTCCAACCGACCATCCATATACGGCTGGAGCTCCAATCTCCTTGATAAGTCCACTTATTCGCCGAGGTCGTCTCCATAGCCGTCCCAAGAACGTTGCCGACAAAGCCGAACCAGTAATTATACGCCATCGGCCCGGCGGCCCGCAAAGGACCGGGCGGATTTGGCGAACAACCAGCCGCTCCGCCGCATGCGTACCCTATACCTTCATAATCGTTGACGGCTTTGTTGAGCGAGGGATCAGTAAACGGCGTCCTCAATCCGGCGCCTTGGTTCCGGAAAAATGTGATGTACATTGCGTTGCCATGTGTATCATCGCTGTCCAGGTTATCTCCCCAATTGCCCTCAAACAACACATGATGTGGCCCTGAATAATGGCTAGCGTTTACGCCCATGTCGATCCAATAGTCGCCGATGCCCGAATTATCATCGTACATCGTGTCATCCACGTAGCTATAAGAAACAACCGAACCTGCGCCTCCTGCTCTGGCGACCATTCCTTTCCCGCCGAAGTTGGTGATGCTGTTCGTGATAAGGATTTCAGTCGAGGCGTCATCCAGGGCGATGGGATATTCGCCGCCGCTGTTGACGGAGTCCCAGCAATGATGGACATAGATGGTGTTGAACTCGCTACGAACCGAATACTCTATGTCTATTCCGCCGTTGTACCAGTCGCCGACCTCGACATTCTTGACCCAGCAGTAGGCACAGAATTCCATTACTAGGCCTCCGTTGGCGCCACGGAGAAGCGAAATGTTCTCTACGCCGGCGTACTGGAGGAACGAGATGGGAGAACTGAATACCGAGTTGCTCGGGTAGAGGGGACCGTAGACCTGGGCGGCGTGACCGCCACTCTCGCGGAACGCGACCGTCAGCGGATCGTCAAATGTCAGGGTGCATCCGGTGCCCGGGCATGTACCGGCGCCGATCGAAGCGATCTTGTGCAACTCGGCGGTCGGCCGGTCGCAATAGGAATGCCAGCAACCGACGGAACCTGCTTGATACGGGTAAGTCGAGCCAAAATCCCAGCCGCCGCCATTTTGGGACTTCGACCACATGACTCGCCCCGTTGCGGGGCTGCCAGACGAGCTAAGCCAATCAGGCGCGGCCCACACACTCCCGAATCCGGTTGTCGCGTTCAGTGGATCGGCAACCCAGCCGGCGCCCGACGCCTCGTCGATCAGAACCCACATTCCGACCGAGAACTTGCTCGTGCTGCTGACTTGGATCGTCGTCTGCCCCTGCGCGCCGTCGGCGGCCAGTGGGGTGGCTCCGCAGCCTGTGCCGACAACCGAGCCGACATTGCCGCAGTCAGCCCAACTGAAGTTATAGCCTGGATTAACTGGCGAGATTTGGACTATTGGCGGGCCGCCGTTGGGGCAGGAACTTTCGCTAGACGTGCTGGTTCCGCACTGAGGCCCGTTTGGCTGGTATGGCTGCAGCCCGTCCGTAACCGAGATCGAGGACGAACAGTACGGCGAGCTGGAGCCGGTGCAGCTGCCCGTCCCGCGCAACACGATCCCCGTCGAAATCTGGATCGGCAGATCGGCCAAATGAACGGTGAATGCGCCCGCTCCAAGCTGAACGACGTCGCCCGCCGGACACTTGTTGATCGCGTTCTGGATGTCGGTGAAGTCGTCCTGTCCTCCGCCGAGCGGATTGACCGTCGCGCAAACCGTCGTCCGGTCGGGGATGCCGCCGACGGATTGCAGGCCGGCGTTCTTCCAGTTCGCGTAGGCGTCGTTATAGGACGGAAGCACGCCGCTGGTGGGGTCGGAGCCGGTCGTGCCGGTCGTGCCGGTCGTGCCGGTGGAGGCGAGCGTATCCGAGCACGACGCGGTGCTGCCGCCATTGCTGCCGGCGCAAGTCCACGACCACGGGCCGCTGCCGCTGACAGTCGACGCCGTGCCGGCGGTGCAAAGGTTCGCTGTTGGCGCGGTGCTGACCGCGCCCCCGTTCGCGCTGCCGCACGCGCCGTTCACAGGCGACGGAGGATCGAGCGCAGAGCAGGTCGCCGTGGTTCCGCCACCGCTGCCGTCGCAACTCCACGACCACGGGCCACTGCCGCTGACAGTCGATGCCGTGCCGGCGGTGCAAAGGTTGGCGGTCGGCGCGCTGGTAAGGTCGGCTCCGTTCGAGGAGCCGCATGCGCCGTTGACGGCGGTCGGGGATGTAGAGGAGGCGGTCAGCGTGGCGTAGAACGACCAGGTGGTGGGGTTACAACTCGCCGGCGAGGTGCTGAACGTGCTCGGCAGGCTTCCAAAATTGTAGCTATAATATTTGCAGTTGCCTGTCACGTCGGTTTTCACGAACCCAAGAGCATTGCTGCTCGGCAGATAGGCCAGCCAGTAGCGGCCGGCGGCCAATGAAACAGGCTTGACGACGTTGGCCGTATTCCAGCCTGTCTTTGGGGCAAAGCTGGCGGTCGTGGCTTTGAGCGCGCCGGGCCCGCCACCGGGGCCGGTGGCGTCATAGAGCCCCATGATCAGTTTTCCACTGGCGGTGGTGACGTAGAAGGACAGGCTCTGGATGGTTGCGGCCTCGGAGAGCGTGTTGGTTTGGGCCGCCAGCAGATTCCCATTGTCACCGTCGGCGGTCGACCACACGGTCTTCGCACCGATCAAGACCGTCTGCGCCTGCGCCGAGCCGAGAAAGACCAGAACGTAACTCGCCGCCATGAGCGATCTGCGGATAAAGCGCATCGAAATGTCCCCTCCAGAAGTCCGGATTCGGATTAGAGCCTCATCGTCGGTAGTAACTGCGTTATCAGGGATAACCTTCTTGAAAGCGTTAGTCGCAACGCGCGCATTTATTCTGCATTTATTCTATCGTGGTCTTAGCGACGCGGGCTCGATCCGGCGATCGCCGCCTTCCAGCCCAGGCGATGCGCTGGGCTTGCGGTCCCTCCAGCTCCACGACGTCATCTTTCATAAGGATTTCCTCCGGCACACTGACCACGTCTCGATACGGAAGTTCATCGAGGTTAATCCGGGCTTGAGGCGATTACCGCACGTAGTCCGGACAATTTGCCAAACCCGATCACCCGTTTGAACGTATTCCTCTTGTTGCGTTCGGTTAGAGTCGCCCCCCATTACAATCGAGTACAAACGCCCGCAAATTAAACCATCTAACCACGGAGCTATAATGTACAGCCCCATCTTTCGTGCCTTGCCAATACATAGCAACCAAAACATCCGTCTTGTGTCCAGTCATCCTTATGTCTCCCCATTTATGCTTATCCAGCCATCCCTATGTCTCCCCATCTCCGCTAATGTCTCCCCATTTATGTGGGGGACCTTATTAAGCATGTTAAAGTAGGCCATTACCTGAATTTCAAATGGTATATTTCTCGATAACCTTCTGTAAGGTATCGCCTTTCGAGCGACCGCTGTATTGCACGACACGACCGCAATCAATTAGCATATTGCGGTTCGGGCTCGTGTCAATCATCACCCTCTCCAATCGCTCATTGTGGCTTTGGCAATTGGCCAGGTCAGTACAACAAGTGGCAGAGGCGAACAATACCAATAGATCCGACCGCTAGTTTTTACGTAACGCTCATGTTAACCTCGTTAACCAACGTCTATTCCAAGTATGGCAGAATTAAGGCGATGTATACTTATATTTTCTAGATGTTGGATCAATTTAAACGATACCTAGGCGGTATTTGCAGGGAATTTTCAACATATGTCCAGTTGTCTATTTGTGATCCGTATTTGAATGTAGTTGCGAGCGGGTTTACTTAATGTCGAAGTACCGCCGCATCGAAGGAGAAATGCATCAAGCTGCCGGCGGGATCTTGGAGGGGCCAATGCTGCTTTCCGCCGCTCCCGAGATGGAGGCCAATGCACAGGCCTAATCGCGGCCAGCTATAGCCGGGCGTCTCGGAACGGGACGAAGGTCCATGCCGGTCGATACCCGATCTGGACGTGGCGTTCGGCGAGCCCGGCCGTCGGTCTTTCTTGGGCGCCCCAGCAGAGTCAGGCGATGCTTGACGCCAGTCGTCTATCGCTCATCATCGGGCCGCGCGCCAGCATGTCCGTTTCCCTTGAAACGTGGACCGATTGCCCCCGACCCGAAGGCTGAATTGGCCGCCATCCCACGACGGCCCTGTTCAAACCCCGCAGCCGATTCTTTGCGAGACTGAGTTTTGGATAACTCCGCCGACCGCAATCGTCGCCACAGTCCGAGCGCGATGGCGGCCGATCAATGCTTATCCCCGCCCACGATGAGGCTTCATCACCATGTCGGTGCGCCTCGCGATGATGGACGTGGCAGACTGGAGCTTGCGATCAGGACGCGTTCGACATAAGGCGCGATCACCTGCGCGAGCGAGGCCGCGTTGCGGTCGCCTCGACGCCCGTATCCTCTTGCGAATGGTTCCCGGCTCACGCGGGATGCTCGGGTAAGGATTATTTCGCCGGCGCCCCGTTGGGTCTGGGCAGGCCTAACTCTACCGACTGTGCGCCCTTTTCGACAACGACCGAGCGCAAGCCGATTCCTCGGATCAACCAGCCGTCATTCTCCTGCCCAACCCGGAGTCGGGATATCGCTTCGGTGTTGGAGCCTTGAAGCATCGCGACGCTCGCCTTCCGGCTGACGATCGTCCCGACCAGCGTAAGCAACGGCCGCTCCGGCGGGGGAGGCGCAAGGGCCTCCTTCTTTGGCGGCGGTGCGACAATCGGGACGGCCACGATAGGCGGCCGGCGCGAGGCAGAAAACAGCGGCCGGTCGCGCGTCGCGGCCAGTGCGCTCAGCGGAATTGCCCACAGCGGGTTGCCGGCTCGCGGCGTCGCGTTGGCACTCGGCGCGAGCCCCGCTCCTGAGTGAGCAGCGTCAGCGACGCCGCTCCCTTCAGCAGCGGGCGACCCCGCTTCGACCTGGGGCCTGAAATCGGCGCGGTCGTCGATCGGATCTGCCGCCGCTCGAGCCGCCAGCGCGGAGGAAATCACGAGGATGGCCCCCAACGGCCGCATCAGTCTGATGACTGCCATTGCCCAACGATCCCGATCGTCATTCGCATGCGCCCACTTTCGGGCTCGCCAAAAACCTCAGGCGACTGGATCGAAAGTTTGTCCACGAACAGGTATGGCATTCCTGCCTCGATGTCGTAAAGGATCGTCTGTACGGCCGGCTGACTGACCTCCATGCTGGCCGTTAGACTGACGAAACCGTTCTTGGCGTCGGGGCCGTCGAGTTCGACTTGCGAAGACATCAGCGCGCCGCCCGCTTTCGCAACCGCCCCCTCGACGCGTTGCTGTAGCGCCGCGCCCGCGATCGTTATCGTTTGCCCGTCGAGAAACGGCGAGCCGCTTACGCCTGCATTCGAGGCGATTGACGCCGACGAGCCCGGCCGCGACCGCTCGGACAATTGGTCGAGCCGCATCTGAGCCGCTGCGACCTCCGCTGCTTTGTCGCGGAGGTCCGCGACGAGCAAGACGGAGATAGTCAAAAGGGCGACCACGACGCCGACATAAGCGACGACCGCCAATGCCTGGCGTCGGCCTATAACCAACCTATGAGTGGAGGTTCGCATCAATTCGTCACGGCGAATGAGGGTTCGATATGCGCCTCGATATGAAAGCTTTCGCCGCCGCTAGGACTCCTCACCGTAGGCGCGAAAAACGTAGCCTGAGTGAATTGCCGCGACTGCTCGATCAGCCGAATGAGGGCAGGCGCGTCTTTGGCCGATCCTGCGATCTGCACCTTGCCGCCCTCGATGCGCAACTCGGTCAGGTGCGCCTCGTCGGGCAGGGTCTTCGACAGGGCTTCGACAGTCATGACTGCGGAAGGGGTCGCCCATTTACGGGCCTGCAAGGCTTTGAGCGCCTCTTCCGCCGCCGGGCCGCGCTCGTTCATCAGTTCGGAGCGGCGCTCGGCGATCCGGTTCTGAAGATCGGCCACCCGGGCGCTATTGCCACCGCCGGCGACGAGCCAGGCGCCAAGGCTGATGATGAAGGCAAGACCGGACAGAGCCAACCCGGCGACGAGGCCCCTCAGCAATCCCTGTCCTCCGTTTCCGCCGCCAATATCCTGGGCGAAGACCGGAATCACAAGCGTCTCGCCTTCGCCGATCCGCGTCGACATCCGGACTTGGTCGGCCCGAGCGGCCATTGCCGCCCGCGCGATCGGAGCGACCAGCGATCGCGCCGTAGCCGCGACCGTAACGGCGATTTGTCCGTTGCCGGCGTCGATTGGCTCGCTCCATCCGAAGGCGGCTTCGTTGGCGGACCACGGCGTCAGACGATCGATTTGAGAGCGGACGACGCCATCCAGAAACTGACGCGCGCCCTGGGGCAACTCGAGCGACCGGAAGATGAAGCGCGACGGCGCGAGCATGACGTCGACCGAGCTTCGCGCGAGCAGCGATCGCGTTTGGGGAGAAATCGGATCAGCAATCCCGCTTTCGTCGATGCGCAGCGACGGTCCGTCAACGCGTTCAGCCGCTTGCTTGCTCATGTCCGCGACAAGAAACGAGCCGTCCGCCTGTTCAACGAGTTCGATTCTGTGGGTGCGTCGGAGCATCGCCCCGAGAATCGTCAAGCCCGCGGCGACGTCGTCGATCCAAGTCGACGCGCGGGTGCGGAGCGAGGCCCAGACGGTCACGAGCGGTCCTTACGCGGATTGCATCGGACCATCGAAATCGTCCCGCCAATAAAGCAATTCATAGGGTTCATCGCTTTCGTCTTTGTCGCCTTTGTCCTTGCTGCCTTTGTCCTTGTCGGCTTGCTCCTTGTCGCCTTGGTCCTTGAGGCGAAACACGACTTCCGCATGAACACGCCTGCCATTGTCGAAGTCGACCGCGATTGACGCCCGGAATGCTTTCGATCTGTCAGCTGTGGCGCGCGCCTTCGCTGGACCGAGCAGCGCTAACAGGGCGCTCCCATCGTCAGGATCTGTGACCCGCGCGTTCAGCACCGCGCCAAGGATTTGGGGCGTCATTTCCGGGAAAGCAGATAGGACCGTCGGGTCCGCGCTGGAAACGTCCACTTCCGGACGGCCGCTGAACACGGTTACGAATGGCAAAACGCGCTCGACCACCGCGAGCGGGACCCCCGGCAGAAGGCTGAGCTCCAACGCGTTGTCGAATGGGGCGTGGCGCGGCGGATAGGGCATGTGCTGTTCGCTGTAGAGTTTGTCCTCCTTGGCTGCCTTGTCATCCTTACCGTCAGCGCCCGCCGCGTTAGGGTCGGCGCCCGTCTGGGCCTTCGTGCGCCAGCCGACGACGCGCTCTGCGAAAGTTTCCGCCCGCGACGAATCGACGCCGACCGCGGTGAATAGCCCGGCCAGCAAGTCGGCGGGCGCGGCGTTGAGATCGATCCGTGCCGCCTCGGAGCGAAAGCGAACGGCGACGCCAGTGCGCCCCACGCGCATGTCGAAGCCGCCCCGGGCCGGTCTGGCCTTCTCGGGGAGCGCGAGTTGGCGGAAGACCGCCATTTCGACGCCAGCCCGAATCGAGGCCTCCGCCTGCACGCGGTCGTCGGCCACGCGCGATGCGGCGGCGGTATTGACGGTGTAGGAAGAATAGATCGAGGCGAGCGTCGCAAGAGCAGCCAGGATCCAGAGCACCGCAACGAGGACGAAGCCGGCCTCCGGGCGCGTAGCGGATTTGGGTGCGGACGTCACGCAGGCCCTCATTGCTGCTTCGGTTGGCCGCCCGGGCTGGCCGCGTTCGCTTGTGCTTGAAGCTTGGGCGCGCCGGGGGCAGTGACCCTAACGCGAGCTACGGTCGACGCCGCCAGCACCCGGTTGGCGATCGTGTCCCGGACCGATATCCGCACCGCCTCGGGCAACTGCTCCCGACCTTTCCAGCTCGAAAGCCAAAGACGGTCCGGTCCTGCATAGGCGAACGAAATGTGGAAGGGCGCGCGAACGAGGGTGACAGGATCGCCGAAGGCGATAGCCTGCACCCGGGCGCCCGGCGCTGGCGGCGCAGTCGGCGCGAAGCGCGCTCGCGTGCGCACCATCGCGAGGCCGCGATCCTCCTTGACCTCCGCCAGACGCACGACTTCCAGATGAGGATAGGCGTCAGGACCGATAGCCGATCGAACGAACATCACCGATGAAGCGTCGCCTTCGAACAATGGCGCCGGGGCGCCGGCCGAGCGCGTCACGTACTCGGCCGCGGATAGGTCGTCGACGACCCGCTCAAGGCCGACGCCGAGCAGGTCCGCGCGCTGCAGGTCGACGAAGCCTCGCCGCCAGTTGGGGAGCCATTGCCCGGCTACCGATGACAGCGCCAGGATGATGGTCGCGGTTAACGCCAGTGTCGCCATCGCCTCGATCAGCGAGAAGCCGGCGACGAGCGAGTCTGAATTCGCTCGCTTCATTTTGTTGCTTGCCTCCGCAGACGGATGGTGTCGATTCTCAGCAATGCGCCGGACGGCGACCGTACCGACACCTCAATGCGTTGCGGAGTCCAGAGCGCATCGCCAACTGCGGCGGGCGCGCCGATGAGCGTTGAATCGATCCGCCAATCGTGCGCGTCTAGAGCGCCGGTCAGACGCCCGACGGGAAGCGCCTCGCGAGACGGCATGCCGGCAATGATCTTGCGAGCCGTCTCGATCTCCGCAAGATGTCGTTCGGCATAAAGGCCGGCATGCAGGCTGGAGCTTGCCAACGGCCCGATCGCCGCCAACCCGGCTCCCATCACCGCCAGCGCGGCCAGCGCCTCGATCAGGGTAAAGCCGGCGATTCCGCGCTCTTCAGGATTTGACGGTCGGCACAACTTCGACGCCTCCGGTGAGCCAGTTGACGCGAATCTGATATCCTACGCCCTGCCGCGCGAGGACGATAACGCCTCCGCAGGACGCGCCGCTCGGAAAGAAATCGATCGTCGCGCCGACAAGCCTGTCGCCACAGCGCTGCGCAAGCAGCGCCTCGAAGCTTACGTCGGCAGGAATTTCCACGATGGACGCCGTCGCTCCCGAAATGACAATTCGTCGCTCGGCGTCGAGCGATGTCGCCACCTGCGCGTGACTGCGTATGGCGGCGATGCGGTCGCCCTTTAGCAGAGCGGCGACCTCGACGGCGTACCCGGCGAGGCGCTCTTGCGAGGTGGCGCGCGGAATCGCCGGCAGAACGAGCGCTGCGAGAAGCCCGATGATCGCCAGCACGCAGACGACTTCGATCAGTGTAAATCCGGCCTCAGCGTCAGTCCGCGGCATTATCGCGATGCGCTTCTGATCAGGCTTTGCGAGTCGCCGACTCCGCCCGACCCATAGGAGTCGATCTCATACGGCGCATGGTCGCCAGGAACCTTGTAGACATAGGGATGACCCCAGGGATCCACGGGCACCGAGCCGGTCTTGAGGTAGGGCCCGTTCCAGGCAAGCGCCGAAGGGGGATGCTCGACCAGCGCAGTCAGGCCTTCACTGGCGGGCGGATAGCCGCCGTTGTCGAGATAATAGAGGTCGAGCGCGGCCGAGAAGCTTTCAATCTGGATCTTCGCCGCCTTCACCTTCGACTCGCTGAGGTAGTTCAGCACCCGGGGGCCGACTAGCCCTACGACGAGGCCGATGATGGCGATGACAACCAGCATTTCGACCAGGGTGAAACCGGCCTCCCGCTCATAGCTTCTAGCGCGGGCGACCGAGCGCCGGAGGCGCCCCAGCCGGAGAGCACTCTTGATCATATGCCAATCTCCCTAATCGACGACCTGATAGACAGAGAGCAGCGCCGTCATCACCGACACGATCAGCCCGCCAACGATCAGACTGATGACCATGATGGCGAGCGGGCCGACGACTCCAATGGCGCGATCGAGGCTTCGCTGGAGTTTCGCCTCGTAGAAATCAGCAATGCGTCCGGCCAACATCGCCAGCTGACCGGACTCTTCTCCCAGGCGGAGCGTTCTAATCGCCATCGGCGGCAGAGCGCGCGTTTCCAGAAGCGCGTCCGAAAGCTTTCCGCCGTGACGCACTTTGTCGACGATATGCGACCACTGCGCAAGGGTTCCCGTCGACTCCATCGTGTCGACCAGAATGCGCAACGCCGTAGTCAACATGACGCCGCTCGACAGCAGGAGACTTAGGTTCCGGCAGAAGAGGCCCGTGCGGTGGTAGTCCATAATGGGACGCACGATCGGGAGGCGTGCAAGCGCGCGGACGATCGGTCCGCGCGTGGACCGCCGCCGCAGAATGAACCAGCCGGCCAACAGGCTGAGAAGCGACACTGCCGCAATCGTCTGGCCGTTCGAGCGCATGAGGTCCGACAATCGAAGAAATGTGGCCAGCACCGGATCGAGCTTGGCGTTGAAATCACGAAATATGTTCGCGAATTGGGGTAGGACGAAGTTGAGGAAGAACAGCAGAACCGCGCCCGCGGCGAAGAGAAGGAACGCGGGATAGCGCAGCGCGTCGCTTATCCGCCGCCCCAGCGCCTCGGCGCGTTGACGTTCCGCCGCCAGCGCTTCGAGGACGGTCACCAGCGCGCCCGAGGTTTCGCCGATACGAATTAGCGCTACGTAGATTGGTGGAAAAGTCTTGGGATGTTTGGAGATCGCCTCGCCGAAGCTGTCTCCGGAAAGAATAGAGCCTGCGAGCGCCGCCGCGGTCGGCCGCATGCGGCTCATCTCAGCGTCGCTGGCAAGCAGCTCCAGAGCGTCGTTTATACGAACCCCTGTGTGCAAGAGCAAAGCCAGGTCGCCGGTGAAAATTGTGACGTCCTCCGCGCGCGGCCCCATCAGCCGGAGCGACGTTAAAGCGCCGCGTCCGAACTTGGCCTCATTCCGCGCGGTCGCCGCTTCGATCGGGATGAGTCCCAGGTATTCGACGCGGCGATTGACCTCGGCCAGACTGGTGGCGTCGAGCGAGCCAGTGACGACTTCGCCTACCGGCGTCAGGGCGCGATATTGAAAAGTCGGCATCGGCTCACCGCACCATCGTCACTCGAAGGGCCTCGGTGACCGTGGTCACACCTTCGCGGCACTTGGCGATCGCATCGTCCATCATCGTGGTCAGGCCTGCTCGCCGCGCGGCTTGATCGAGAGCGACGGCGTCGATCTGCTGCCCGACGCAACTGCGGACCTCGCCGTCGATTTCTAGGGCCTCAAACACCCCGACGCGGCCGCGATAGCCGACACCGGCGCATCGCTCGCAGCCCCTCGGTTCAAAAATCGTCTCTCCGACCGAAAGCCCACAAGCTTCATAGCGTGGATCCGTGTCGAAATCTGCGGCGGAGATTTCCTTCCGCAACTTGCACCGATCGCACAGGACGCGGACCAGCCGCTGTCCAATGACGGCCCGCAGCGTCGATTTCAGCAAGAATCCTTCGACGCCGAGATCGAGAAGACGCGGCGCCGCCGCGATCGCCGTTTCCGTGTGCAACGTCGTCAAAACGAGATGCCCGGTCAATGCCGCGTGGATAGCAATGTTGGCCGTCTCGGCGTCGCGGATCTCGCCGACCATGATCACGTCCGGGTCTTGTCGAACGAAGGCGCGCAAAGCCGAAGCGAAGGTGAGGCCGATCGCCGGTTTGACCTGAGACTGATTGATGCCGGCGATCTCGTATTCGACCGGGTCCTCGATGGTCAGTATCTTGCGCGAAGGCGTGTTGAGTGCGCAGAGCATCGTCGCGAGCGTCGTCGTCTTGCCGCTTCCCGTCGGACCGGTGATGACGATCATGCCGTGCGGCAAGTCGAGGAGCCGCCGGACCTTACGCTCGTCGTGGGGGCGCAACCCGAGCTTGGCGATATCGAGAAGGCCTCGATCTCGCGGCAACAGACGAATGACAGCCGTCTCGCCGTGCTGGGTCGGCATGATAGCGACGCGGACATCCAGATTGAGCCCCGAGGCCTCGAGCCGCGCTGCGCCGTCTTGGGGCAGCCGCCTCTCGGCAATGTTGAGCCCCGCCAGGATCTTGATGCGGGAAATCAACGCCTGGGGCAGGGCGTGCGCAGGCGAGGGCACAAGCCTCAGCAGTCCATCCACGCGCATGCGCACAGTCAGTCCGTTGCGCATCGGTTCAATGTGGATGTCGCTTGCGCGAAGCTCGACTGCCTTTTCTAGAAGGTCATTGACCGCGCGTACGACCGGCGCGCCGCTGGCGAGATCGCGCAAGCTGTCGACGCTCTCCTCGACAGCCCCGGAAGCCAAGACGGAGGATGACGCCGAGGGTCCATCCTCGTCTGACCCCAGGCGCTCGAACAGCGCCGCGCCGATATCTTCAAAAGAGGCGATCGAGACTGCGACCGGACCGCCGAGCACGATTTCAGCGCCTCTTTGCGCAGCGACATCGGTCGGATCCGCGACCGCGAGACCGAAACGTCCGCCGCCGACGTCGTAGGGAAAGATCATGGTTTCACGCAAGAAGCGCCTGGTAAAACGCTCAACAAGGGAAGGAGAAGCCAGGAGTTCGGGTAATGTCATTCGCGGGCGTTGGTAATACGCGGCAACCTCGTCGGCAAATTCGCTGGCGGAAAGATCGCAAGATTCCCAAATCGATTTGATTGATTGGCCAACGTCCCAGTCCATCTCGGAAATCTTGACGTCGGCGTCCCGAAAGAGATTGCCGTTC
Organism: uncultured Alphaproteobacteria bacterium; assembly: GCA_963824475.1. Taxonomy (GTDB): domain Bacteria; phylum Pseudomonadota; class Alphaproteobacteria; order Rhizobiales; family Beijerinckiaceae; genus Roseiarcus. Next base: position 1,204,117 of record CAWGPR010000012.1, on the reverse strand, counting down.
AAATGTTTTATGAAGCCGGCGACCGGCCGCATAGAAGAATCGACTTCGATCGTGTTGTTTCTCACAATATTCATCGCGATTCCGCAATAAATTCGGGACCGGGTAGGCGGGAAAGAAACGCGCCGAACGGAGCGCGCTTTGGATGGCCGGAGTCCTTCCGAAACGCGCAGGAATCCTGCGGAAATCGCGAACGGCGGGCCACCCTCCAAAGGCGACCGCTCAACATCGCTTCGCCTTCCCGAGTCAGTTTTCGCCCAACAATAGCGGCCGTATTGTGGCGCGACTGTGGCGTCTCGAGCTCCACATTTGCTTAGGAGCGCACTTTGCTAAGAGAGGACTGACACGGATTGTTAAAAGTTGCGCCTATCGGGCCGGACCGGTGGGATTGCAAGTCGCTAAGTCCGCTGATCCGGAACGATAAACTGCCGATCAACCATTGACAGGCGTATACGTGTTTCTCCATATTGGCGATGGTTCTCGCGACATTTTGTGACGATTTGCGTATTTACTTTCTTCGCAGATTAGGCTTTTTGAGAGCAACTCGCATTAACGAATTTTTTGTCCGTCGCAAAGGGGGCGCTGTTTGGCTGGAGGTCCGGCAGCCCGCAATATGGGCGTTGTTCATCTCGTCTGCCTCGGCGCTCTGGCGGCCGTCGGCGTGCTCCTCGTAGGGGCTTGCAATACGACCTATCTCGAGCAGGGCAGAGACGAGCCGCAGAACGCCGCCGACATCATGCGCGCCGCCGACCTGCGGCCGCGGTATCCGCAGCCCACGGCCACCGTCGATACGGGCGGTGCGAGTCCGCCCAAACCATTCTCATTCTTCGGGTTGCCGGCGCCTCCGCCCGCCACGCCGCAACCCTCGGGGTCCCGGGATGTCGAAGCTTCGGCGGGGGCGGGGGGCAGCACGGTCAACGAAGCTGCAGGGGGCGGCTACACGCTGAACTTTGAGAACGCACCCGTATCGCAAGTGGCGAAGTCGGTGCTCGGCGATGTCCTGGGGGTTGGCTATGTGATCGACCCTCGAGTCCAAGGTTCGATCAGTCTCTCCTCCGGTCGGCCGGTCGAGAAGAAGGACATGCTGTATGTGCTCGAGAGCGCATTGAGCGCTAACAATCTGGTCATGGTCCGGAACGCGTCCGGTTACCGCATCGCGCCCGCCAACGAGGGCGGAGTCGGAGCAGTCGACGGGTCGGACAGTGCGGAGCCCGGATATGGTCTGACTGTGATCCCGCTGCAATATGTCTCCGGAACGACGCTGTCGAAACTACTCGAGGGGTTCGCCACGCGTCCCGGCGCCATTCGAACCGATCCGAGCGGCAAACTCCTGATCGTAGTGGGAACTGGAAGCGAGCGCCAGTCGGCCATGGACACGGTTCGCAGCTTCGACGTCGATTGGCTGCGAGGGCAATCCGTCGGCATGTATCCAGTGCAAAACAGCACGCCGGAGCCGATCGTCGGCGAACTCGAGAAAATCATGGACTCGGGCAATTCGGGGCTCGCCCATGGGCTCGTGAAATTCCAACCCGTCTCGCGACTGAACTCCATTCTGGTCGTTGCCTCGAAGCCCGAATTTCTCCGGGCCGCCGCGCGCTGGATCTCCAGGCTCGACGAACCTTCGACGTCGAGCGCGAGCGTCAAGGTCTACAAAGTGCGCTATGGCGACGCTAAGCAAATCGCCCAATTGTTGCAGCAGATCTTCGAGACCAATGGCGGCCCGGGTTCCGCGGAATCGCCGACCAACGAGATCGCTCCCTCTTCCGGCGTGAAAGCGATGACGGCCGCCGACAGGCTGACAGGCGGGTTGTCAGGCCTAACGGGTGGAGCGGGCGGAGCTTCGCCCGGTTTGACGGGCGGAGCGGGAGGAGCGGGAGCGTCGCCCAATTCCAATGGTCCCGCTGGGGGGGCTGCGGGCGCAAATCCGCGAACCGCCGCCGCGCAATTCGGCGGAGTTCCTGTCGCGGCGCTCAACACTGAACTCAACGCGCTAGGCCAGGGCGGATCCGGCGGGCCGCAGTTGCCCAATGTCCGGATCACGGCCGATGTACCCAACAACTCGGTGCTCATCTATGCGAGGCCCGATGAATACAAGCTCATCGAACGGACGCTCATTCAGCTCGACCGGCCGAAATTGCAGGTTGCAATCGACGTCACCATCGCCGAAGTGGACCTGAACGATCAGCTCAACTACGGAGTACAGTTTTTCCTCGCCGGCGGCGCAATTTCCAATACGGCGTCTGGAACGATTCCGAGCATCATTAACAACGTCGCCTCGAGCAGCTCTTCCTCGACCACCGGGACGGGCTTGACGGGCGGCCTCAATATCATCGCCGGCAACCCTGCGTCCCCGCGCGTGGTCATCAACGCGCTTTCGGCGATAACCGACGTCAAGATCCTTTCCAATCCTTCGCTTGTGGTCGTCGACAACGGCGATGCATCGTTCGAGGTGGGTGATCAGGTTCCGGTAACGACCGGCAGCGCGACCGTGCTCAGCGCCAACAACGCCGTCGTCAACACAGTCGACTACGTGAACACGGGCGTTATACTGCACGTCCAGCCACACGTGAACTACAACGGGTCGGTTCTGCTCGACATCGACCAACTGGTCAGCACCGTGCCGGAGGGCAATACGAGTCTCACCCCCACGATTTCGCAGCGCGAGGTGAAAAGTTCGATCTCGGTTGTCTCCGGTCAAACGGTGCTGCTCGCAGGTATGATCCAAGACCAGCAGCAGAAATCGCGGCAGGGCTTGCCGATTCTCAGTCAGCTGCCATACGTCGGCGCTGCTTTCGGGACGACCGGCAAGACCGACGTTCGCACCGAGCTCATCATGTTCATTCGACCGCAAATCATTCGCGACGGCGCCGACGCCTCGATGGTCGCTGAGGAGCTTCGCGCAAAGATGCGAGGCGGAAAAAACCAGGCGCTTACTCTGCCCAATATGCTCAACGTCCTCTCCCGACCCGCCGCGCAGTGACAGCCGAGCCGCCGGGGAGTCTCAGCCATCATCGCTTGACTCGGTCGGGCGCTGTCGACGCCGTCCTGATCGGCGCCGTCGCCGCCGGCGCGGTTTGGGCGAGCGTCGCCGCCGCGCCGGGATGGAGCGGCGCCGCCGGCGCCATCCTGGCCGGATTGATGCTCGCGATCGCCGTCGTCGACCATCGCCGGATGATTATCCCCGACGAATTGAGTGCGCTGGCCTTCGTCGCTGGTCTCATTGCGGCCGGGGTAGGGGCAGAGGCGGCGCCGGCGATCGCAATCCTGCATGCTCTCGTTCGCGCAAGCCTCATGTTCGCCCTGTTTTTCGGCTTTCGCGCCGGCTATCGGGCGCTGCGCGGATTGGACGGAATGGGCCTCGGCGACGTCAAGCTGGCGGCAGTCGCCGGCGTGTGGCTCGACTGGGCTTTCTTGCCCGTCGTCGTCGAGATCGCGGCGCTGTCCGCGCTCGCCGCGGCGCTGTATGCCCGTTTTCGGGGCGCTGGGTTCGACCCGAAGGCCAGGCTGCCCTTCGGTGCTTTTTTCGCGCCAGCGATCTGGATTTGCTGGTTGCTCATTGCGTGGCGCAGCGACTGGGCTCCGCCATAGGCCCGAGGTCTCAGTACCCCGCCGCAAGCGACGCCGGCCCCCCGCCGGCGATCGGCGCCCAAGCCGACGCGCGCCGCTGCGCTTCGGCGAGCTGGTTGAGCGTCAGCTTCTGGGCGACCGCGTCGCGAACGCGCGCGAAATAGTCCTGCCGCCTCGCCTCCGCGTGGGCCGCCGCAAGACTGAGCCAGACTTCGGCCTCAACCCAATCCTGGGGCACGCCGTAGCCCTTGTCGAACAGAAGGCCGAGCAAGAATTGTCCAGTCGGCTCGCCCTGTTCGGCAGCCTGATGCAGCCAACTCGTGGCGAGGACGTAGTCTCGGGGAACGCCGAGCCCGTATTGATACATATAGCCGAGATAGGTTTGCGCGACCGGCGAGCCCCGCTCGGCTTCGAGCGAGAGAAGCGACGCCGCATGAACATAGTCGTGGCGTGCAAAGGCGCGTTTGCCGGCGCTGAGCGCGTCGGCTTTTGCGCCAGATGCGCTACATAGCGCGAGCAGTGCAAGCGCGGCGGCAAAACTGCGGATGGCGCGAACACGCCACCCGCTGTCAAGCGCGTTTCGATTTGTCGTCGCAATCATCGGCCGGCTCCCCCGTCGCTAAAGCTGGCTAAGGAGCACACTAGGTGACTCGGCTAGCCGAGGCAACGGGAACCTCACCCCTCGCACCGCGCAGGAGTGAGGATGATTGGCGAACTATGGCCACGACTGTCAATCATGGCCGGATGCGGCGCGGCGATAAGAGCAGGGATAGTCCCGTCCCATCGCCGTGCGTTGAAGTCACTGCACTGCTGGAAGTTGAGCGAGCGCCGTCGGGCTCGGATTGTTGAAGCAAGTCGCGTGTCCGAATCCACTCGCGCTGATTCCCGTGCCCCCGTTCGGGTTCGGCGTGATGTCGAAGATGATGTTGTCGGGATGGCTAGAATCGCTTGCAAAGAGGGCAGCCGGGCCGGTCACGCCCTGGAGCTGATCCAGATTGAGAGCGTGGCGCGTCCGCCAGGCGACCATGTGATCAGTGCATGACTGGTCGCCGCTGACCCCTAGGCCGCCCACTCTCACGCCGCCCTTATAGATCCCGAGACCGCCGCCGAACACATTGACGCCGCCGATGCGCTGGCCGACCATCGGATCCGATATTGTGCCGAAGGTCGAAGCGTTAGCTGGTGGGCTTTGACCCGGGCCTTCGCCATAGGCGACTTCGGTGTCTACGGGATTGCTGTGCTGCAGCCCATAGAGGCTTCCACCCGGCTGCACTGCTGAGAAGAGGTTGGCGGTCGAGAGCGCGAGCCCGGCCACCCCCACGGCGCTGCCGGCCGGAGTCACGCCTTTGCCAAGGCTGAGCGAGTTGGCCGTATTTGCCTTCTGGGCGGCGATCACTCGGCTTGCAAGCCATTGGTAGGTGAAGTTCCCGCCAGAAAACGCCACGGCGCACACGATCCCGCTATTGTCAACGATCACGCCCCACATGTTAAAGCCGAGGCCGCCGTTGGGGCCAGAAGAGGCTGTAATGGAGCTGCTCAAAGCGCTTTTGAGCTGACCCCAATTGGGAAGGGAACTGCAGCCTCCGTTCCCTCCACCGCCTCCTCCAAGAGAGCTCTGTGCCTGCGCCAGAGCAGGCCCGGCCAACAACCCCAGAATGGCGGCAAAACAACCTGAAACAACAAATTTGCCAGTAAGCATCGCTGTCCTCCATCGTCGCCGTGGAGTGACACGTGTCGCGCGATCGCATTCCCTCCCACGCGTTTACCGCCGTTCGCGTTCGCGTCCACGGCTTTCAAATCGCGATTTCGCTATGAGGAAGCCCAGTTCGTGCCCCAGCACAATAGGCAAAAATTTGTCTGCGCCCCTCCCCGACGGCAAATGTGCCCACCAGAGTAGTACATGAACGCGGTACGAATGCAAGCGGACCGGTTGTGGGCGAAGCGCGGCGATGCGCGCCATGTCATTTGGCCGCCTTGGGCGCTCGATCCAGCCGGCGACGGCCGTCTCAAAATAGCCGAGCCTGGCCACACCCACCGCGGTCGCCGCCTCCGTGCGAAACTCGGCGTGGCAAAACCCGCCACGCCGCGAAGGCTTTCGAGCGTCTCTCGCTTCTCAACCTGCCCGGTAACGGGACGCCGCTCCCGCGCTAACGCCTTTGAGCTGGGGCTTCAGTTGCGGTCAGATAAAGTTCGACTCCAAGCCGGGCGCCAATCCATGCTCCCTGCGGCTGGGCAGTCTCGAGGCGCTTCGACCTGAAGTACGAGACTGGAGGTCGCGTAGTCGGTCCGGCCGAACATCGCGAGAAGGCTGTATTTCATTCTCTGAATTGAGACCGCCCACCGGTCAGGGCTGTTCCACTTCTGATCGAAATAAACATACTGCTGCTGGTAGTCCTGTCCGGGGGCTGATTCCGTGGCCGCCGCATCTTCAAAAGTCGCCTGTCGCCAAGTCACCAACACTGGATGCGGACAGCCGGGAACGTTGAATACCATAGTACGGCCCCCGCCCGTATCGTTGGTTCGGTATTCGCGGAAGCCCAAGCCTTGGGAGCGCGCGACGCTCAGGACGACCGATTCGAGGCCAGCGTGATCGATCGGCGCCTCAGCGGATCGTTCTCGACTGGCGAGTGAGCCAACCAGGACGGCCGCAAAGACCGCGTGCGCCGCCCAGAGCCTCATATCGCGCCTGTCGCTGGCCGCGACCCGTAGAGGCTCAACACGAGGACCATAACAGACGCGCCGACCGCAAAGATCTGGGCGCCGAATCCGTCATGCCAATACTCGTATAGGTCAGGGCTCCACGCCATGAGACAGAGCCTCATGACGTTGCACGCGATCATCGTTACGCCGATCACGCCGCCAGTCACGAGATCACGGCTCCGCCAATTCTGATTCCGCAGCTTGCTCACGGTTAACCAGCAGAGCATTGCGAGCGACAGATTATGGAACGAGGAGCAGCCGGAATAGACGATGACGCCGAAGCCGGAAGGCCCGCTGATGACATTGCCCTGCCACACGGTTCCGGCCCGTACAGCTTGCACCAGAGTCCCGACAACGGCCGTCTCCGCCTGAAGCAGAGGAAGGGCGAAGAGATCAAAGACAATGGGCGCCCAGTACTCCTGGATCGTGAGCGCAGCAAGCACGACTCCCGCCCCGCGCAGCCTTGGGTCGCCCCGACCACGAATCCAGGTAAAAATGGCGGCTCCGAGCGCAAGGACCTTGATGGTTCGGGTTGTCGGGAGGAAAAGGGGGAGGCACAGTGCCAAAGCGATCAGAATGTCCCGCGGCTGCGCGACTTGCGTCGGATCGCTTAAGGCAAGGAGGCGAAATATGGCGTACCACGCCATGATCTGAAAGACGCTGACGGCGGCGAGATCGGAGAGCGCTTGCCCGGGCGAGGCGGACGGCAGCTGATTGACCGCCGCAAGCAGTTGATTGAAGAAAATGATTGCGCAAACCCAAAGGAACAGGTCGCGACGAGGAAAATCAAATCCGCGGCCCGCTTCGCCGGCCTTTGCCGGGGCTCCTGCGACAAGCACGCTCAATTGGGCGCCTCACTTACTCTCACGAGTGTGAGACTAACCGAAGCGCTGAAAGGCCGCAACAAGAATGGGAAATCTAACGCCGGCGCGGGTTAGAGTTGATCAGATCGCAGACCGGTTTCAAATCTCTGGCAAGCGGCTATCGGGCCAATTGAGCCGGCCCTGGCGATCACTGTGCGGACGCGTTGGCGCTCACATTAATGAAATCAACTTCCAACCACCCCAGACCAAAAGGGCGATGACCAGAAAGACAAACAGGCTCGCAGTGAGCAGCTCGCGCCCTGGGTGGGCGGTCGGCGGAAAGTCAAGGCCATCGTCAGTTTCGCGCGCCGCGTCAACGGAAGATTGCGATTGCGATGCTCTTTGAGCGGGCAAAGCGCCCGCGTCCGTGTGGGCCATGCGTTCGTCTCCCGAATCCCCGACCCTGAACGGTCAAGACGCCAAGAGGTTACCCCCGCGCTCGATCTATACTCCGCCAAATGGTCGCCGCCAACCCCTTTATTACAGTATTACCAAAGTCGATTGGGTACTACCGACAGTAAACCACCGAAGCGATCGGAATGACACTGACAACATATATTGGGTTGGCCTCGAAACTTGACGGCGAACGGCGACAAGACCCGGCGCCCGAAACGAAAAGCGGCCGGAAGCCGCCCTCCAGCTCGCGCGGTCGATGGTCCCGAGGCCCCGCCGGGATTACGAGCTAACCGCGATGCTGTCTGACCCGCGGCTTTCTCAGGGCGCCCGGCGGAACAGACGGGAGAATGAGCTCGGGGAAAGCATCGGCAGCCCTCCAATGGTCCTACCTCGCCCCCGCCACCGGCAGGCGGGTCTCGACCACGAGACGGGCCCAACCGAATTTGGGCGGCGCTTGATCGTGGCGCCCGCCGCTAGAGCATGTCGCGTCTTGACGGAATCTGGATTCCCGAATTGGGTGGGTTCTGATTCAACCTGTTTGCCGGGGAGCGAGGCCGGCAAGCATGACGCGACCTTATTCGAATGATCTTCGGGAGCGGGCATTGGCTCGGGTTGAGAAGGGCGAGGCGATCCGCTCTGTGGCGGCGGCGTTGGCGATCAGCCCGTCTTGCGTCTCCAAATGGGGCGCCCTGAAGCGGCGTACGGGGGATGTATCGCCCGGCAAGATCGGCGGCCACAGGAAGCGGACCCTGTCCGGGGACAAGGCTGACTGGCTGCGCGCGCGCATGCGGGCGTCGGCGTTCACGCTGCGCGGCCTAGTGGCGGAGCTGGCCGAGCGGGGGGTTAAGGCGCATGCGCGCGCGGTCTGGGTTTTCGCCCACGCCGAGGGGCTCAGCTTCAAAAAAAACGCTCGTGGCCTCAGAGCAGACGCGTCCGGACGTCGCGCGCAAACGAACGCGGTGGAAGGCTCGGCAAGCCAGCGTTGATCGTAAGCGTCTGGTCTTCATCGACGAAACGTGGGTGAAGACGAATATGGAGCCCTTGCGCGGCTGGGGTCCGCGAAAGGAACGCCTGAGAGCGCATGTCCCGCACGGCCATTGGAAGACCATGACCTTCATCGCCGCCCTCCGCCACGATCGCATCGCTGCGCCTTGGGTAATCGATGGACCCATCAACCGCGAGGCGTTCAGCGCCTATGTCGAGAAGGTCTTGGTCCCGACCCTCGCCCAGGGCGACATTGTCGTGCTCGACAATCTGGGCAGCCATAAGGGAAAGCCGGCGCGCGCGGCCATTCGAGCCGCTGGCGCGCATCTCTTGTTCCTGCCTCCCTACAGCCCCGATCTCAACCCGATCGAACAGGTCTTCGCCAAACTTAAGCACTTGATGCGAAAGGCCCGCACCCGAGCCGTAAGCGTCGTTCTCAGGCCGCGTCTTTGAGCGGCTGGGCCCTGGCGTAGGCCCACGGGAGAAGCTCGTTGATCGCGCTGGCGAGATGACCGCCGACGATCCGCGTGAGTGTGTCGGCGAGATAGGTGTAAGGGTCGACGTCGTTTAGCTTGCACGTTTCGATCAGCGAGGCGATGACCGCCCAACTTTCCGCGCCGCCATCCGAGCCGGCGAAGAGCGCGTTCTTGCGCGTGAGGGCGAGAGGCCTGATCGATCGCTCGACTGTGTTGGAGTCGATCTCGACCCGTCCGTCGTCGAGGAAACGGACGAGACCGTCCCAGTGCGACAGTCCGTAGCGGATTGCCTGGGCGAGCTTGCTCTTCCGGCTCAAGAGCGCGAGCTTTTCGCGCAGCCAGGGCTCGAGTTCGGCGACGATCGGACGCGATCGCTCCTGGCGCACGGCGCGTCGCTTGTCGGGGTCGCAGCCGCGGCAGTCGGCCTCGATCCGATAGAGCGCGGCGATGCGCTGCAGCGCTTCGTTGGCGATCGGCGAGGCTTCGGCGACGGCGCGGTATAGAAGCGGCGGCGCAGATGCGCCCAGCAGAAGGCGAGCGTCACGTCGCCCTTGCCCGCCAGCGCCCGATATCCGGCGTAACCGTCGACCTGGAGGATGCCCTTGAAGCCGGCGAGATGGGCGATCGGCTGCGACGCTGTGCGATCGGGCGCGTAGACATAGGCGACCGCCGGCGGGTCGGCTCCGCCCCAGGGCCGATCATCCCGCGCATAGGCCCAGAGCTGGCCGGTCTTGGTCCGCCCGCGCCCCGGATCGAGCACCGGCGCCGTCGTCTCGTCAGCGAACAGCTTGGTCGACGACTTCAGATGCGCCAGGATGCGCTCATGGACCGGCCGCAGATGGAAGGCGGCGCGTCCGACCCAGTCGGCGAGAGTCGAGCGGTCGAGGCGCAGGCCCTGGCGCTCGTAAATCTGCGCCTGGCGATAGAGCGGCAAATGATCGGCGTATTTGGAGACGAGCACGTGGGCGACGGTCGCCTCGGTCGGCAGGCCGCCCTCGATCAGCCGCGCCGGCGCCGGCGACTGGACGACGATGTCCTGGCAGGCGCGGCAGGCGTATTTGGGCCGGCGCACCACAATCACCCGGAACTGCGCGGGAACGACGTCGAGCTTTTCGCTCACATCCCTCGGGTCAAGCCCGAGGGCAGGCTCTCGCCGATCCGGTGCAGCGCCCCCCTGCAGCACGGGCAGGTCTTGTCCTCGACGTCGACGATCGTCTCGACGCGCGGAAGATGCGCCGGTAGAGCGCCGCGGTTGGCGCGCCGCTTGCGCGAGCCTTCCGTGCGCGCAGCCGGCGACTTCGCTTCGTTTGCCTCGGTTTCTCCCGCCTCGCCCTGCTCGACGTCCTCCAGCGCCAGCAGCAATTGATCTTCCGGCAGGCTTTCGGCGCGGCGGCCAAAGCGGTGGCGCTGCAAATCCCTGATGATCGCGACAAGCCGCTCCGCGCGCTGGCGCTCGGCGATCAGCATCGCCTTCAGCGTTTGAGGGTCGTCGGGAAGCGCCTCGGCGGCCTGCGTCATGTCCCGACGAGACCATGATTCGTCAGGCTTTGCGACGGTTTTCGAGCCCCTGATTCAATTCGCCGCAGGTCAGCCCGGCAGTCTCGGCGCCGGCGTGTCCTTCGCCGCGCCAACGCGCTTCCAATCGAGGCCTTCGACCAAGGGCTTTCAGGAATGTCCCCTCTGGTGAGTTTGACGAATCCTCGGTCGAGGTGATCGAGGTTCTGGATCCATGCCATCCGCTCTACGGGCGAACGTTTCGCGTTATCCGGCGGGTGGACCGTGGCAGTGGCAACTTCTCGCCGTCATACGAAGTCGAATATCTACAGAATCACAGTTTATTGGTTCCAATCTCGATTACGGAGCCTTATAATAAGAAAGCGAATCAGACGAAGCTAAGCATAGAGGCGCTTCGCGATCTCGTATTAGCAGTTGAATGTCTCGAAAGTCATGGGCATGGATCCGAGGGATCTGTGGGCAGCGCTGCCGCCAGCTCTGCGGCGTCAGATTGTCGAGGATGTCGCCGCGGTTCTGGCGGAGGTCTCTCGTGAAGTCCGAGCTGATCAAGCCAACTCATCTGACGCGCAAGGCGGTCGTCTATATCCGCCAGTCGACGCCCCACCAGGTGGTCAGCAATCAGGAAAGCCTGCGGCTTCAATACGCCCTCCGCGAGCGCGCCCACGAACTCGGCTGGCATGAGGCGGATATCGATGTGATCGATGCCGACCTTGGCCTGAGCGGCGCGTCCGCCGCAGGTCGCAGTGGCTTCAAAGAACTGGTGGGGCGGGTCAGTCTCAGCGAAGTCGGCCTGATCCTGTCGATCGATGTGACGCGGCTCGCCCGCAACTGTTCGGACTGGTATCCGCTCCTGGACATCTGTGGCCTGCGCGGCTGCCTCATTGCCGATCGAGACGGCGTCTACGACCCTGGAAGCCCCAATGGGCGTCTGCTCCTCGGCTTGAAGGGAACGATATCGGAACTCGAACTTCATACCATCCGTAGCCGGCTGACCGCAGGCCTGCTCGCCAAGGCCGAGCGTGGCGACCTTGCGCTCTCTCTGCCGATCGGCCTGCTGCGCGACCCGGCCAACGTGGTGGTCAAAGACCCCGATCTGGCGGTTCAGGGACGTCTCGAACTTGTGTTCGAGATGTTCCTGAAGTTTCGCACCGTGGCCAAAGTCATGCGGGTCCTCAACGAGCGCGGCCTGCATCTCCCTCGCCGCGACCGGCACGGCGATCTGCGCTGGGCGCGCGCAACGATCTCATCGGTGGCGTTGATCCTTAAGAATCCCGCCTACGCTGGCGCCTTCGTCTACGGACGGACCCGCATGCGCATGCCGGTTCGTGAAGGCGCATTGAAAGCCAAAGCGCCGCAGCCACTGGATGAATGGCGGATCATCATCAAAGACCGATACCCCGCCTACATTGACTGGCCGACTTATGAAAAGATCGGCGCCATCATCAGAGACAACCGGGCCGAGTACATGCGCATCAAGACTCGCGGCGCGCCGCGCAACGGCGAACTTCTCTTGCACGGCATCGCCTGGTGCGCCCGATGCGGGCACAAGATGTTCGTCCGCTACAAGGGCGGAGGCCAGTACGTGTGCAATCACCTGCGCTCCAATGAGGGGCTGCCGACCTGCCAGGAGATGCGAGCAGCGCGGATCGACCAAGCTGTCGCGGACGCCTTCCTGACGGCGTTGGCGCCGGCCGAACTCGATGCGTTGTCGAAGGCCCGCCGCGCCCAGCACCAAGTGGACTCGGCGCTTCGCACAGGCGCCGAGCGCGAACTCGAAAGAAAGCGATATGCCGCCGCTCTGGCGGAGCGCCAGTTCAATCGGGTGGACCCCGATAATCGTCTCGTCGCCGCCGAACTCGAGCGTCGCTGGGAAGCGGCGTTGACCGAGGTTCGGGCGGCCGAAGAAGCGCTTGCCCACCAGGCCGGTTCCCACCCGGTCGTTCAGATCGGGATAGACAAGGCGCTGCAGGGCAAGGTTGTCAGCCTCACCGGCCGCCTGCCGCAGATCTGGGCCGACCCGACCACGACCGATGCTCAACGCAAAGCGTTGCTGCGGTGTCTCGTCGACAAAGTCGTGCTCGACCGCGGCGAACACGACGTCGCCTCTGTCCGGATCGTCTGGCGCGGCGGGGCCGCGACGAATTTAAAGGTTCGGCGGAGGGTCAATGCCGTTGGAAAACTTACGCGGGGAATGGAGATGCGCGATCAGGCGCTCGCTCTCGCGCGCGCTGGAATGTACGACGATCAGATCGCCGCCGCCCTCACCACCGAGGGGCATCGCTCGCCAAACAGCGAGTCCGAAGTCCTCCCAATCACCGTCCAGAGAATCCGACATGCCGCCGGGATCCCAATAACGATGCAACGTACCCGTTGGACGCATGACCCGGGCGTGTTGACGGCTCCCGAACTGGCCGCGAAGCTGGGCATCCCCGTGAACTGGCTCTACGTGCAGATCAGGAAAGGAAAGCTCTTCGTGGATCGCCAGCCTAGCGGAGCCTACCTCTTCAATGGCGCCGCCGCAGTCCTCGATAGCGTACAATCCCTGCGAAACCACAAGATCGATCGCCTCGATCTCAGAATCTGTCAGCCTCACCAGAGGGGGCATCAACATGCATGATCGACAAGCGCCGAGAGTTGCGCCGCCGACAGACGCATCACCCCGTTCTCGATCTTCGGCCATTGAAACCGGCCGTCCTCGAGGCGTTTCGCAAACAGGCACACGCCCGTGCCATCCCAAAAAACCAGCTTCACCCGGTCGGCGCGTTTGGCCCGAAAGACGTAGACGGAGCCGTCAAACGGATCGGCGCTTATCACGTCACGAACCAGCGCCGCCAGGCCTTCCGCGCCTTTACGGAAGTCGACCGGCCGCGTCGCAATGAGCACGCGCACCGAGCCCGACAGGCCGATCACTTCGCAGCCCTCAATGCGCCGATGATCGCCGTCACCGTCGCCGTATCCGCGCCGGGCCAGATCCAGACGCTCGATCCCGCGATGTCCAGTTCGATGACGGGGGGACGCGCATCCGCCGGTTTGCTCTCGACGATCTCCGCGCGTGGCGACACAGCACTCGGCGTCTCGACGACCACCGGAGCAAACGGCAGGGCGCCGGTCCCCTCGTCGGCCTCTCGACGCGCTTGGCGGCGCCAGGCGAACACTTGCTGCGGCGTCAGACCATGGCGGCGCGCGACGTGGCCGACCAGCGCGCCATCCTCAAAGCTCTCCGCGACGATCGCCGCCTTCTGCTCAGCCGTCCAGGATCGCCGCCGTCCTACGCCTGTGAAGATCTCAAGCCGCTGCGCCAAGCCCGCGCTCGCGCCCTTGGGCACGTCACTATGCTCTGAAATCGACACGTGTCGGAGCCTCCAACCGCCCCGACTATCGCCCCACCGCCCACGCCAAAGAAGGTGGGGTCAGCAGAACGCTTACCCCGAGCCTTCGAAGACACTTGGCGTACGGTCGGCAAAACCCTCGACGCCTTTGCCCGAAATGAGTGCGAAAACTACCTCACAAACTCAGGCTACGTTTCCAGGTAAGCGAGTCATGCTCTAGAGCCGCCATCGGCATGGGGCCGGGCGTAATGGCGTTTTTTGCTCGAGTTGAGGGAAGAGACTTAATGGCCTACAGGGCTATCCAAATGTTGTACATGAGCATAACCGCGTAACTCTATATAAAATATCCTTATCGTCTCAAATCCACTTCGCTGCGAATCGCGCGCAGTTGCAGATAAGGAAGCCTAAGCCACTGAAATGACGGAGTCGAACGCAAAACTGCACACCTCGCCGCACGGGCCCGTCGGTCCCTCCCAATGGCTGCGCGCCGCCACGCCGCGCGCGCGTCGTTGAACCAAGTCGCCCGCTACTCAACCGTCACTGATTTGGCCAGATTGCGCGGCTGATCGGCGTCTTTGCCCATGATGACTGCGGTGTGATAGGCCAGCATCTGGACCGGCGCGGCGTAGACGATGGGCGCGAAGTTGACCTTCATCTCTGGCATCGGCAGGACATGCTCGATCGTCACCCCGGCCTCCTCAGCCGCGTGCTGGTCGCCGATCAACACCAGGCGTCCGCCGCGCGCCGCGACCTCCTGCATGTTCGACACCGTCTTCTCGAACACCGCGTCCCGCGGCGCGATGACGATCACCGGCATCGCTTCGTCGATGAGCGCGATCGGTCCGTGCTTGAGTTCGCCGGCGGCGTAACCTTCGGCGTGGATGTAGCTCAATTCCTTAAGCTTTAACGCCCCTTCGAGCGCGAGCGGATAGGCCGTGCCGCGGCCGAGGTAGAGCACGTCGCGGGCGCGCGCGATTGCATGGGCGAGCTTCTCGGCGGCAGGCTCGAGTTTGAGCGCTTGGGCGAGAAGCCCCGGCGTCGCAACGAGCTCGCCGAGGAGAGCCAACTCGGCCGCTTCATCGATTGTCCCTCTCGCCCTGCCCAGGCCGATCGCCAACGCCGCCAGCACGGCGAGCTGGCAGGTGAAGGCCTTGGTCGAGGCGACGCCGATCTCGGGGCCGGCGAGCGTCGGCGCCGCCGCGTCCGTCAGCCGCGCAATGCTGGAATCCGGCACGTTGACGACGCCGACTGTCCTTGCTCCCCTGTCCTTCACGTAGCGCAACGACGCCAGCGTGTCCGCCGTCTCGCCCGATTGCGACACGACGATGGTAAGCCCGCCCTCGTCGACGGGCGCCTCGCGATAGCGGTATTCCGAGGCGACGTCGATCTCAACCGGCAGCCGCGCCAACCGTTCGATCCAATACTTGCCCACGAGTCCAGCCATGTAGGCGGTGCCGCAGCCGACGATCGACACGCGGGTGAGTCGCTTCGGGTCGGCTGGCCAGGCGAACGGCTTGAGCTTGAGCGCCGCCATGTCGACGTAGTGGGCGAGGGTATGGCCGACCACCTCCGGCTGCTCGTGGATCTCCTTGGCCATGAAGTGGCGGTAATTGCCCTTTTCCGCCAGCAGGCCGCCGGCCGGGCTGCGTTGGATGCGGCGCTCGACTTGGCTGCCGCTCGTCTCGCGGATGTCGGCCCGCTCGCGGGTCAGCGCCACCCAGTCCCCTTCCTCGAGATAGGCGATGCGATCGGTGAAGGGGGCGAGCGCGAGCGCGTCCGAGCCCAAATACATTTCCCCCTCGCCATAGCCGATAGCGAGCGGCGCGCCTTGACGTGCGCCGATCAGGAGATTCTCCTCGCCCTCAAACAGATAGACGAGCGCGAACGCCCCGCGGAGGCGCCCAAGCGCCGCATGAACCGCGTCTTGAGGCGACTTGCCTTTGCTGAGTTCGTCCTCGACGACGAAGGCCGCGATCTCGGAATCGGTCTCGGTCGCGAACGCGTGGCCCTTGGCGGCAAGCTCCTGCCGCAACGCCCTGAAGTTCTCGATGATGCCGTTGTGGACGACCGCGAGCCTCGGCGAAGCGTGGGGGTGGGCGTTAATTTCGGTGGGCTTGCCGTGCGTCGCCCACCGGGTGTGGCCGATGCCGATCGCGCCGCGGAGCGGCGCAGCGGCGAGTTTTGCCTCCAGGTTCCTCAGCTTGCCCTCGGCGCGCCGCCGCTCGAGGCGGCCGTTTTCGAGCGTCGCGACGCCGGCGGAATCGTAGCCGCGGTATTCGAGCCGCTTCAGCGCATCGACGATCAAGCCCGCGACCGGCCGCGTCCCGAGAACCCCGACAATTCCACACATGTGAAAATCTCCCGTCCGAAATCGGTCCGGCCTGCGTAAGCCTTAGGCCAATCGCGGATTTCACCACAAGTCAAATTCGGTGAAGGAATGTGAAGGGAGGGGATCTAGGGCGAACGCCTGTTGCAGCCGTCTACGAGCGAGAGCCAACAAAGCTATGATATTATTGGTCTCGCTCGCCCGATCGAAGCTGATCGCATCCCGCCGAACATCCTGACAAATCAGGGTGTTCAGGCTAGGGTTGAGCGCACTCGCGCCCCATCCAATGAGATCATTCAACCGCCGGACGCAAACTGCGCTTTCCTAGTGTCAGAGATTAGTTAGCGTCAGAGAGTTCGGGCAGTCAGATTCGGCGGCCGGACAGCGTTAACTTTTGCGGGTTCCGGTGAGGAATCAGGAATTTACCATCGGAAGAGGCGAATTTAAGCTAATGGCTGCGAAATCACTTGACGAGATTGATACATTATGATTGGTTGCAATCAGCTTCGATCGATCGTGGTTAAGTAAGATTTGAGAATCTGCCGGAGAGTGGGCATGAGATCATTAACTTTGGCCAGCGGATTTTTCATTGGCGCGGCGACTGTCGCCCAGGCCAAGCCTATTTGTGCGAGCGTCGTCTCCTGCCTTGTAGGGGCGCCGGCTCCTTCGATCGGCGCGGGTGTTCCGGTCGCGCTTGCCGCCGGCGCTGTGTTGTGCGGCATGATGCTCGTGAGGCGTTGGCGGTCTTAAGCGGGTTTCGGGTTAGACGCGGCTTCCGCCGCAAATACAATTGATGACGCATGGTGGTTGGGATTCGGAAAGCGCGGCTTTTTCGAAGCAGGGAACATATGCGCAACCGTACACTTCTTTATGCAATCGGTTTGTGTTTGGCGCTCGGCGCAGCCGATGCATGCGCCGCTGAAGCTACGCCCGGCGGGGCCATGAACCAAACAGCATCAGGCCGCACCTCGAGTCATGTTATCCATGATCTCGGTCTTTTGGCGCCGGCCGCCAATCCCGACGATCCAACTGCGGCGTCTTCGTCCGCCTCGACCGTGAACAGCGCGGAGCCTGTCCCCGAATTGCCGACTTGGGCGATGATGCTCCTTTGCCTCGCCGGGCTTGGCTTAGCGGGATTCAAGAAGGGCCGTAAGGATCGGCTGTCGCCGGGAATTGATTAAAGCTGAAGCATGTTGGACTGAATTATCGCATAAAGTATGTGGAAATTCGGCTAAACCATGCATTTCCTTTTCGGAAAGCGGAATGCGTGGTATACCTTCCCAGGTGGGTCGGACAAGACGCCCGCCAGGTGCCTGGAGCGAAAGGCGAGAAGGAAGGTGTTTGAGACATTCGGGGTCGTTTGAGACATTTTGCGCAAAGCGTGAGACATGACCGCATTTTTTATTTGGATTGGCCGTAACCCATTGAAAAACCCGGATTGGGACGAATAAAGCCAAGGAAATCCAAGCGATTTTATTTGGCTTTGCTTGGAATAAATTGGTCGCTCGGACGAGCCGGCGGCCAGGGGGTCGTCGCGGGGAGCTGTGAGATATGGCGCGCAAGCATTTCGGCACCGATGGCATAAGGGGGCGGGCCAACAGCCAGATCACGGCGGACATCGCGCTGAAGGTCGGCCAGGCGGCGGGCTTAGCCTTTCGCCGCGGCGAGCACCGCCACCGGGTGGTGATCGGCAAGGACACCAGGCTCTCGAGCTACATGATCGAATATGCGCTGGTCGCGGGCTTTGCCTCCGTCGGCGCCGACGTCCTGCTGCTGGGCCCGGTGCCGACGCCGGCGGTGGCGATGCTGACGCGCTCGATGCGCTGCGACTTGGGCGTGATGATCTCCGCCTCCCACAACCTTTATGAGGACAACGGCATCAAGCTGTTCGGGCCGGACGGCTATAAGCTTCCCGACGAGGTCGAGGCGCGGATCGAAGCGCTGATGGACGGCGACGTCGCGCCGAAGCTCGCCAACGCTCCCGACCTCGGCCGCGCCAAGCGCATCGACGACGTCCAGGCCCGCTACATCGAATACGCCAAGCGGACGCTCTCTCGCGAAGTGTCGCTCGAGGGCTTGCGCGTGGTCGTCGATTGCGCCAACGGCGCGGCTTACAAGGTCGCGCCGGAGGCGTTGTGGGAGCTCGGGGCCGAGGTGATCCAGATCGGCGTCGAGCCGAACGGGCTCAACATCAATTTCGAGGTCGGCTCGACCGCGCCCGAGGCGCTTTCGCGCAAAGTGCGCGAGATGCGGGCCGACGTCGGCATCGCGCTCGACGGCGACGCCGACCGGATGATCCTGGTTGACGAGAAGGGCCGGCTGATCGACGGCGATCAGGTGATGGCGGTGATCGCCGAAAGCTGGCGCGACGAGGGGCGATTGTCCAGGCCGGGCGTGGTCGCCACGGTGATGTCGAACCTCGGGCTTGAGCGCCATCTGGCGAGCCTTGGGCTAAACCTCGAGCGCACCGCGGTCGGCGATCGCTACGTGATCGAGCGCATGCGCGAAAAAGGCTTCAACGTCGGCGGCGAGCAGTCGGGCCATATCATTCTGTCCGACTATGCGACCACCGGCGACGGCCTGGTGGCGGCGATGCAGGTGCTGGCGGTGGTGCGCAAGCTCGGCCGACCGGCGAGCGAGGTGTGCCGGCGGTTCGAGCCGGTGCCGCAGGTGTTGCGCAACGTTCGCTTCAACGGCGGCGAGCCTCTGAAGAGTCCGGCGGTGGCGAGAGCGATCGCGGAGGCGACCGCGCGCCTGGGCGACCGCGGCCGGCTCTTGGTCCGGCCGTCCGGCACCGAGCCGGTCATCCGGGTGATGGGCGAAGCGGACGATCCGGCGCTGGTCGACGCTCTCGTCAGCGACGTGTGCGAAGCGGTCGCCGGAGCCGCATAGAGCCCTCGGCTGCTCGAACCGCCGATAGCTCCATGAAATCAGAAAAGGTAGAAAAGACTTCCCTTTGCAAGAAATATCGGCTACGATGCGGATCGCGTCAAAGCCGAGACCCTAGGTCCAACCCTCCGAGGCCGCGAGGCGCCGCGATGTCCGCGAGTTCTGGCTCGTCTGTCCGGATTTTGCCCGCGCGCCGCGCCGCGGCCTGTCGAGGCCGCCGCCTGCGTTTCGGGCCCGCAAGGCCGAAGGCCGGAAGGAAAATCCGCTCTACGGCCTTGGAATCGCTCGTTTGGCGGAAGGAAAACGAAGCTCCGGAGCCCCTCTTCCGGCGGGTTTGGCAACATTTTCGGCCCGAAAAGCGAGTTTTCCGGGCGAAAAGCGGCCATCTCCGCCCGCAAACGGCTCGCGGCCGATGCGCTCAGCGGGCCGCGTCCTGGGCGATCCAGTAGGCGAGCGCCTGGGTCAGTCGCCGCACCCGTTCGCGGTTTGATTGTTCGATCATCGTCCGCCCGCCCGCCATGGCGCACGCGATCTTTAAAGCGGCGTCTGGATTTCGGGATCTTCGGCTTAGTTAGGCGAACAACCCGAATGTGGCGCCACCCGCGAGGCGGGACGACGTCCAAGTTTTGGCGGCGAAGGGTCCATCTGGCGTGGGAGCTCACTGACAGCTCGATGCTGAACCGTCGAGGAAATCCTCCACCGAATATTGGCCAAGGGGCTTATGGTAGGAAGCGAGCAGGACGAAACCTTCGCGACCGTCAGGAAGCTCAATTCCCGTGACCGCGATCGCCAACTGCGATCTGTCCTCGAACCGATTGGGCCAAGCCTCCGCGGCAAGACGAAAGGGATTGACGCCAATGAGATTCTCCTGAACGAGCAGACGCCCCCAGAATTCGAGACTCTGAAAGGGTCTCCCAAGCGGAGCCCAACGATAGATGGGCAACGTCGGAGCGAAGGCTCGAACCGCTCGTTCCGCACTGGAGGACAGGCAGCCAATATGGATGTGAAGCTGATCTTGGGTCCGTGATTGACGTGAGTTGACGGCGAGAACGACGCCGTTACGTGCAAGCACCTTGTGTCGCGCGTCCTGCAAGAACTTTCGGGCGTTCCAGGCGTCCTCGAAATAGTTTGGAGCGTCTGAAGCCTGAAGCAAAGGATCCTCAACGCCGACAATTTTTCTCGTGGGCACAAGAATGAGATCGGACGCGCTGAGCGGCGGCCGCAGGATTACGTAGCCGCGGTCGTCTCCATCGGACACATTGATTTCGAGGCACGGGAACGCGGCGCCGGTCAGCCTGTGGCCGATGAGACAGGCCTGAACGACGTTCCAAAGCGCGCCGCGGCTTGCATCCGGGACCGCCGCCCGCGCGGCAAACGCGAATGTTGTGCTGATGCACAAGAGGACGACTATTCGTGACAACTGCCAACCATTTTGAAGTCAGCGAAACTCACGGATAGAAACAGCCTGGCGCACCGAATTGACAAAAGGACCACGGTTCGGGACCACGTGCATCAAGCGGGCCTGCCTTTGGGGGCGGACCCCGCCAATCTATCACTCCCAATCTCCGTGAAGAACCGAATCCGCTCCGGGATCGAGAAGCGTCAACGACGCGCAAGGCCCGATCGCTCTGGCGCCTCGCAGTCATTGTCAATGTGTGCAGTTCTTCACTTCGCTCCACAGCGCGGCGTCGAGCACGCGGTAGCGGGCTAAGGACCAATGCGTGCCGTCGCTCCGATATTCGCGCCGCAGCTTGCCAGGCGTCCCGGAACAAGAGGTTCGCGTCAGGCGCCCCCATTCCCTCTCCGGGCGCCTTACTCGCGATTGCATCCCCAATTCTGGTCATCAATTCTTCTCGCGTGGATCCCATGAGAGCGCGCTTCCACAGCTCTAAGTTGATCGGGGGCACAAGGGTGAGCACGATCGCCTTGGCCGCGCCGGCTCGACGTGCATCCTCGCCAATTGCGATCACTGCGCGCGCGGCGCGAGCGATTGTCTCTTCCCGCAACGGCTCGGGCTGAAAGACAGCGGCGGTGGCGTCGTTGCCGCGACAGCCTGACCGCCGAGGCCTTCCTCGATGCGATAGCCCCGCAGTCGCGCTCAGACCCCGGAAATTGGGGGCGCGGCGAACCGTTCGGTTCAGTTTGAGATCACGGAACGGACCCGCGCCAGGTTGCAAGACTGGCTCGAAGCGCGCCCGGCGGATCGAGGCCCCTACGTATTTCCGAGCCGCGTCCACAATCAGCCTCACCTGACGGCGCGCCAATATGCGCGCATCGTGCACGGCTGGATCGAGAGCGCCGGGATGGATAGCCGCGCGTATGGCACGCATTCGATGCGCCGCGCCAAAGCGGCGCAAATCTACCGCAAGACTGGCAATCTGCGAGCGGTCCAGCTGCTTCTCGAAATGGCTACATAGTGCCCACGAACAGCCGGCTGAAGCTCGTATCAGCTACCGGTTCCACCCGCGCTTCGGCGAAGTGGTGCAGATAAGGCGACGGCTCGAAAGCGGCGGCGTCGAGTTCGTCGTCGTTCTTCAACCGGACGGCTCGTTCGCCTGCTTGCCGGCATGGATGACGGAACCGGCGGCGTCGCGTTTCACGATCAGCGACCAGCCGCATTTTCCACTCCACATCTTGCGCTCGATGCGCATGGAGGTCGATGCGCTCCTAGGCTTTCTCCTGCCCGAATCAAAACCGGAGGGAGCCCAAAATGGCGCGCAAATCCGACCATCGCCAACGAAGCCTGTTCGACGAGGAGACGCCGCTCGTGAACCCATGCCCGGCTCGCAAGGTCGAACTCGCGGGCCTCGTGGAAGCTCTGCTCCGCGAGATCGCGGCGACGCTGGTCCAACGTAAGAAACGGGGCGATCATCCATGAGCAAAATCACAGCCGAGCATCTGCAACGCATCGCTTGCGTTTATATCCGTCAATCAACCCAGGATCAGCTCGTGCACAACCTCGAGAGCCAGCGCCGGCAATACGGGCTTGCCGATCGCGCCAGGCAGCTTGGCTGGACGACTGTCGAAATCATCGACGACGATCTCGGACGATCGGGCGGAGGCGTCGTCCGTCCTGGCTTCGAGCGGTTGTTGGCCGCAATCTGTGACCGTCGCGTCGGTGTGGTGCTTGCCATCGAGGCTTCGCGCCTCGCCCGCAACGGCCGCGACTGGCACACGCTGATAGAGTTCTGTGGATTGGTCGGCACGATCCTCGTCGACGAGGACGGAATCTACGATCCTCGCCATCCCAACGATCGATTGTTGCTGGGTATGAAAGGCACGATGAGCGAACTCGAATTGTCGCTGTTCCGCCAGCGCTCGCAGGAGGCGTTGCGCCAGATGGCGCGTCGCGGCGACCTGGTTCTCGGCGTGGCCGCGGGCTATGTGAAAGTCGGGCGCGGCCGGATCGAAAAGGATCCGGACCAGCGCGTCCAACAGGCCATTCAACTCGTCTTCACGAAATTCGCCGAGTTCCAGAGCGCGCGGCAGGTGCACGTCTGGATCAGAGACGAAGGAATCGAATTGCCCGCCAAATCGCGGCGGGGCGAGGCGCACGGCGTCGTGTGGCGCTTGCCGCCCTACAACATTGTGCACAACATCCTGACCAATCCGATTTATGCCGGCGCCTATGCATTCGGGCGCACCACGAGCCGGATCAGCGTGGTGGAAGGTCGCAAGCGCGTTCGTCGTGGCGTGCGCCGGTCGATCGATGAATGGGACGTTCTGATCAAGGACCATCACGCCGCCTACATCAGCTGGGACGAGTTCGAACGCAACATCAAGGCGATCGCCAACAACGCGACCGGCATGAGCAGCGCGCTCGCTCGCGGAGCGGCCCGTGAAGGCAAGCTGTTGCTGCCCGGGCTTCTGCGCTGCGGCCACTGCGGGCGCAAACTCCATGTGCACTACGGCGGCAAGCTCGGTCGCTACAACTGCTATGGCGCGCGCATGAACCACGGCGCCAAGCGATGCATCTCGGTGAGCGGCCTGAGCATCGACGCGGCGATCGCCCGGGAGGTGCTGCGCGTCCTGAGACCGCTCGGTTTGGAAGCGGCGGTAAAGGCGATCGAAGCCCAGACAAGCCAGACCACGGCGGCTGAGCGGCAACTGGAACTCTCCCTGCAGCAGGCCCGCTACGACGCCGCCCATGCCCGTCGACAGTACGATGCTGTCGATCCGGCCAACCGGCTCGTCGCCCGCGAGCTGGAGCGCCGGTGGAACGAAGCTTTGCAAGCCATTGCCCGGATCGAGGGCGACATCGCGGCCATGATCGCGCGGCGTCCGACCTCGCTTGGCGAGCCGGAGCGGCAGCAGCTCCTTGCGCTCGGCGCCGATCTCGAACGCGCCTGGTCGCATCCCGCCGCCACGCCTGCGACCCGCAAGCGGATCCTCCGCACTGCGATTTCGGAGGTCATCGTGCGCCGCGACGGCGCGATCCTACATGCCGTCCTGCACTGGCAAGGCGGCGATCACACTGAACTGCAGGTGAAGCAGCGGCTGAATGCAGCCGGTCGGCACAATCCACGCGTTCCGGACGATACGATCGCGCTCATGCGTGAGCTGGCCCGACTGATGCCGGATCGCCAGATTGCGCGCCTGCTCAATCGCGTCGGCGTCGCGACCGGATACGGCAACGCCTGGACGCAGGAGCGCGTGTGCGGCTTCCGCAATCACCATGAGATCGCCGGCTACCGCAACGGCGAATGGGCCGAGCGTGGCGAGATCACGCTCGAGGCCGCAGCGAAAATGGTCGGGGTATGCAATATGACGGCGCTGCGCATGCTTCGCCGTGGCGAAATCAAGGGCCGGCAGGTCTGCCCAGGCGCTCCCTGGGCAATCAGGACAGCAAACCTGGTCGGATTGACCGGGCGCAAGCGATCAGACCGTCCGCTAACACCAAATCCCAATCAGCGGGCCTTTGATTTTCAATGAGTTGACAGAAGGTGCATTATGACGCGTGTCCGCTCGGACATGCGAAGATCGAAAGCACCGTCTGTTACCTTGGGATCGAAGTCGATGATGCCCTGACGCTGTCTGAGCAAGTCGAGCTGTAAATAACAAGGTGGCCTCGCGGGGTGTGTTGGACACGTGCCCCGCGAGGCGCGGTTCCCGCAATGCGCACTGTCGACGTGAAGCGGACATTCCGTCAGAGCCCAATTCTGACCAGGCCAAGTCGACTCGAACGTGTCAATCTGATGGCTCCCGGAACGACCGCGAGGAGGATGGGAGATGAAGTATAGGAAACTAGGGAATACCGGCCTCATCGTGAGCGAAGTGGCGCTTGGCACGATGCAGTTCGGCGGCAAGATGAACATGGGCAACCTCGGTCAGGAGGACACAACGCGAATGGTGAAGCTAGCCCTGGATAGGGGTATCAACTTCATTGACACTGCGGACGTGTACAGCCTCGGGGAGAGCGAAACTCTGGTGGGTAATGCCTTGAAGGGCGTGAGGACGGAGATCGTCCTGGCTACCAAGGTCCGGCTCCCCATGAGCGACAATCTCAATCGGAGCGGTGCGACGCGGGTGAACATCATGCGCGAAGTGGAGGCCAGTCTCCAACGGCTGCAGACCGATTACATCGACCTCTATCAAGTGCATGGATGGGACAGCAACACGCCTCTTGAAGAGACAGTACGGACACTTGACGATGTCGTGCGCCAGGGGAAGGTCCGCTATATCGGGCTCTCCAACTACATGTCATGGCAGGCGGCCACCGCGGTGATGCTGCAGGAGCGCATGGGACTGGAGAAATTCGTTACTGCGCAGATGTATTACAGCCTCGTCGGCCGAGGCCTTGAATATGAGTTCCAGTCGTTCGCCGAGTATCACAACATCGGTATCTTGGTTTGGAGTTCGCTTGCCGGCGGCTTCCTCGCGGGTAAGTACAGCCGCGCCAACCCTGCCCCTGCCGGCACACGGTTCGCGGAGGCAGGCTCGTTTGTGCCGTTTGACAAGGATATCGGCTACCGCGTCGTGGATACGCTAAAGCAGGTGGCTGCCCGGCATAACGTAAGTCCGGCCCGTGCGGCGCTGTCGTGGGTGCTGGGCCGGCCTGCGGTCAGCAGTGTGATCGTGGCGGCCCGGAAGGCTGAGCAACTGGAAGATAACATCGGCGCGGTAGACCTTCGGCTACCGGACGAAGACGTTCGGCTATTGGACGCGGCCTCGGATCCTGGCATTCCGTACCCGAAGTGGATGGTGCTCCAGCTCGATACCGCGGAAGACCCGCGTTCGAAGGCCCTGTATCCGGAGCGCTATGTGGATGGCGGTCCCTGGAAGGATCTCCGCGGGACGCGCTGGTCCGGTTGAGAGCGCTTTGCCGCTCGCCTCTAGCGCGCAGGGACGAGATAGGGGGGACGATGAGCGTCGGGTAGCGGCTCGAGGCGCGCCAAAAGCTCGAGATTGGGTCGCAGCGCCCGGCGCAAATGTGCTTCGAGCGCGGCGGCGGCGGATTCCGGGTTTCCGTCCAGCAGTGCGTCGTAGATTTGCCGATGTTCGGCGAACATCTTCAGGAGCTCTGGGGTGCGCTGAAAGGATACGAACGTCGAATGGATCACGACGATGACCAGTTGGCTGCGCGCGAGCGCCTCGAACAATGTCGCGTTGGGGCAATGCGCCAGAGTGTCCTGATGGAGATCGCGCTCGATCCGCTCGAGTTCGCCGGGCTCGATCTGACTGACGCCGGCTCGGCGCACTCTGTCACGGCGGCGGAGGAGTTCGCCTTTGCTCAGATGGGGGAAGGACTGACGCAGCGCTTCCGGCTCCAAGAGCCAGCGGATCTCGAAATGATGGGCGACTTCGGCGGCCGTCAACGGCCCGGCGTACCAGCGCTGGTTGCGGTCCTGAACCGCGATGCCGGTTCGTTCGAGTTGGGTCAGCACTTCATGCGCAATCGTGCGGCTGACGTTGAAGTGCTCGGCGAGCGCGCTCTCGTTCAGAAGGAACCGCCCGTAGACGACTGAGGCCGCGACCGAATGCTCGACGGCGCGGTAGATATGGTTACGGCGGTTGCGAATTCGGCGCGGCTCGGCGAGATACGCGGGCAATTCGAGGCCCGCCTGCAGGAGGTCTAACCGGCGCGGCTCGGGCGAGCCTCGCCTTCGGCCGCGCACGAGGTAGCCCCGCCCTTCGAAATCGGAGATGAGCCCTTCCTTGTGAAGAAGTTTGAGCGCGATGCTGGCCGGCATGCGGCTCGTCTGAAACGCTCTCGCGACGCTCGCTTCGCCCAGCACTAGGCCGTCCATCAGCGCGCCGCGCTCCAGGTGATCGCGCAGCACCGAATGGATAACGCCATAGAGCGGCTCGTTCTTAAGGTCGTCTGTTTTCTGGTCCCGCGACTGCATGCTCACCCGATCGTTTCGCCGGCCCTTTCGATCTCGGCCATCTCTAGCAGCAGTAAGCGCATATTGCATTCGATATGCGCTTATCGTAGGCTTGGCGATCGATCGATGGACCGGCCCGCTTAGCGCCAGCGAAGCCATCGCTCTCAAGGGAGGATGCGATGCTTTCCATTCGCGGTCTCGTTCGCTGTTCCGCGCTTCTCGGGCTGGTTCTCTTCGCCGGAGCGGCCGTCGCGTCCGACAACAAGATTGCCCTCATCCCCGGCGGGCCGCATCCCTATTTCAAGCCCTGGGAGCAGGCCGCAGCCGACGCGAAGAGGGATTTCGGCATCGCCGCGGTCGATTTCAAAGTTCCGTCGGACTGGAAGCTCAATCTGCAGACCGAGCTGATCGAGAGCCTGGTCGCCCAGGGCTATAAGGGCTTCGGCATCTTCCCGGGCGATGCCGTCGGCATCAATTCGACCCTGTCGGAACTGAAAGGCAACGGGATTCCCTCGATCGCGCTCGCCGGGTGCGCGCAGGACCCGACCGACGCCGCTTTCTGTCTCGGCACCGACGTCTATCGTTCCGCCTATCTGGGAACGAAAGAGCTCATCAAGGCGATGGGCGGCAAGGGCAATGTCGTTCACCTCGCGGGCCTACTCGTCGATCCGAACACGACGCTGCGCGTGAAGGCGGTGGAGACCGCAGTCGGGGAGTCCAACGGCGCCGTGAAGCTTTTGCAAACCGTGGCGGACACCGATTCTCAGGAAGCCGCGGACCAGAAGATCAATGCGCTGCTCGCCGCGCAGAAGGACGAAATCGGCGGCATGATCGCCACCGGCTACATCCCCTCCGTCGTCGCGTCGAAATCGCTGCGCACGCTCGGCGACAAACGCATCAAGTTCATCGGCATCGACGATGACCCGATCGTGCTCGACGCCATCAAGGATGGTTTCGTATCGGGAACGATGGCGCAGAACCCCTATGGGCAAGGCTACATCGCAGCCTACGTGCTCGATCTCCTGGCCAGCGGAACGTGCACGGTCAAGGCCGACGCGCCGTGGATCAAGACGCCGCAAACGGCGCGCTTCATCGATTCGGGAACGCTCGTGATCAACACTGCCAACCTCACCTCCTACAAAGAAGACCTTAAGAAGATCACCGGCGATATCCAGAGCAAGTTCAAGACGACCTACCTGAATTGCAAGTAGCGGGGGCTGAGGGCGATCGCTTCAGGGGATGACGCATTGCCTGCCCCGACCACCGCGCGCAGCGCGGGCTCCCAGCCGGGCTCGCTAACCTAAAGCTATTGCCCTACCGTGGGCTCGAGCAATATTGATCAACCTATGACCGACGAAGTCATGAGCGAAATGTCTGCGCGTCGGCGCTTCGACTTGAGCGGAGTTCCTGCGCAATTCGGCCTCGTCATCATCATCGCCGGCTTTTGGGCCGTGTTCGCCTGGCGCGCGCCCGGATTCTTATCGCCGTTCAATCTCTTCTCTGTCGGACGCGCGCTTGCGGTCGACATCGTGATCGGCTTCGCGCAGATGGCGGCGCTCGCCACGGGGGGCATGAATCTGTCAGTCGGCTCAATCGGCGTCTGCAGCGTGATGACCGGCGGCTACCTCATGCAGACGCTCGCATTGCCGGTCCCGGTCGCGATCGTCGGCGCGCTCGGGCTCGGCGCCGCGCTCGGTTGGCTGAACGGCTTCGTCATCGCGCGCAGCGGCGTCAGCGCCTTCATCATCACGCTGGCGAGCGCCAATCTCTACTCCGGCGCCATGCTCATTCTGACCAAGGCGATCCCGCTCAACAGCCTGCCGACGGAGGTCGGGGCATTCGGAAAAATGAAGATCGCTGGCCTCGTGTCTCCGCTGCTCGTCATTGCTCTCGCGATCGGCTTGCTGCTGTTCGTCTTTTATCGCCATTCCGTTCTGGGCCGGCAGATCCTCGCCGCCGGCGCCAACGCCCGCGCCGCCAAAATGTCGGGCGTGCCCGTTGATCGCGTCATCACGGTCAGCCACGCTCTGTCGGGTCTCCTTGCGGCGACGGCGGGCATGATGGTGGTCGCGCATCTTGGCGCGGCGATGCCGGCGGTCGGCGGCGAGGACTGGCTGCTGCCCTCTTTCCTCGGGCCGGTGCTTGGCGGCACGCCGCTTTCCGGCGGAGCGGTGGCGGTGGCCGGCACGATGCTCGGGGCCTTGCTGGTGACCACGATCCGCAGCGGGCTTCTGGTGCTGCAGATCGGCAACTACTGGCTTCAGCTTTACCTCGGCGTGATCTTGCTTCTCGCCGTTCTCGTCGATCGTTATCGCGCGCTTTATCAGGAGCGTCGCGGAATCCCCCAGCGATGACTCTGTTCCGCCGCCTTCTTCTCGTCGAGTGGTCCGGTCTCGCGGTCGCTATCCTTTTGGGCGCGTTGGCGCTCAGCGTCATCGCGCCGAACTTCCTCACCGAATTCAACCTTTACGTCATGCTGCGAAGCCTCAGCGTCGGCCTGCTCGTCTCCTTCGCGCAAATGGTGACGCTCGGCGTTGGCCAAATGAATATCGCCGTCGGCGCGCTCGGCGGGCTGACCGCCATTATCTTCGGCGCGACGATGGAGCTCTATGGGTTTCCGCTTCTCCTAGCGATTCCCGTCGCGCTCGGGATCGGCGCGCTCGGCGGTCTGATCAACGGCCTCCTGACGGCGCGCACCGGCGTCAACGCCTTCATCATCACCCTCGCCACCGCATCCGCGTTCACGGGAATCAATTTCGGCATAACCGGGTCGATTCCGTTTTACAAAATGCCCGCTTCTCTGGTCGCCTTCGGCGACCGGCATCTGGGGGCCATGCCCTACCTGCTCGTTGCGCCGCTGATCGTCGCCTTGTTGCTCGGCGTGTTCTTCTCCCGCGCCCCGCCGGGGCGCCGGCTCCTTGCATTTGGCGGCAATCCGCAGGCCGCCGAATTGAGCGGCATATCGGGCGAGCGCGTCGTCGTGTTGGCTCACGTTCTGTCGGGCCTGCTCGCCGCCGCCGCCGCGGTGCTCGCGGTTGCGCAGCTCGGATCGGCGCAACCGACCATTGGCGCCGACTGGCTGCTTCTTTCCTTCGCCGCCCCGATCATCGGCGGCGCGGCGCTGACCGGCGGCTACATCTCGGTGCTCGGCACGATGTTCGCGGTGCTGCTGCTCGGGCTGATCCAGAACGGCATGGTGCTGGCGAAGGTGGATCCGTATTGGGTGCAGTTCGTGCTTGGCGCTCTCATCCTCGCGTCGGTCGGCTTGAACCGCTGGCGAGCGGTCAACGCCGGGGTCGCCTGAAATGGGCCTCGCGCTCGAATCGGTCAGCAAATCCTTTCCCGGCGTCAAGGCGCTCGACGGCGTTTCGCTGGACCTGAAGGCGGGTGAAATCCATGCCCTGATGGGCGAAAACGGCGCCGGCAAGTCGACACTGATCAAGATCGTCACGGGCCTCATTCGCCCCGATTCCGGCCGCGTTCTCCTGGACGGCCGGCCGGTTCAGTTCGGCTCGCCGCGCGATGCGCTCAGCGAGGGCGTCTCCGCGGTTCATCAGGAGAGAAATCTCATCCCGCGCTTCAGCGTTGGGGAAAACATTCTGCTCGAGCGCCTACCGGCCCGGAACGGCCTTGTCGACTATGACGTTATCGAGCGGGAGGCGCGCGGCTATCTCGATCTGCTCGATCCTGGCATCGACGCGCGCGCCGAAGTGCGCAGCCTGTCGGTGGCGCAAATGCAGATCGTCGAGATCGCCAAGGCGTTGTCCAGCGAGGCCAAGATTCTGCTGCTCGACGAACCGACCGCCTCGATCACCGAGCATGAGACGGCCGCCCTCTTCAAGCTGCTCAGAAAGCTGCGCGACGACGGCGTCGCGATCGTCTTCGTCAGCCACAAGCTGGAGGAAGTCTTCGCCATCGCCGACCGCATTACGGTTCTGCGCGACGGCAAGAACGTCGCAAGAGGCGCGCCGATGGCGGACATGACACGCCAGACGCTTGTCTCGCTCATGATCGGCCGCGTCGAGCGGGTCGCCGAGATCGCCGAGCGGCGGGTCGATCCGTCGCGCGTCGTGCTCGAAGCACGGGGGCTCTCGACGACGCGCGGCCACAAGAACATTACCTTCGCCCTTCACCATCGCGAAATCCTCGGATTGTACGGCCTCGTCGGCGCCGGCCGCAGCGAACTTGCGCACGCCATTCTCGGCGACGCCAGGATTTCAGGCGGCGGGTTGTTGATTCGCGGAGAGCCGGCGCGCATTCGCGACGTGCACGACGCGTCGACCAGATTTCGCATGGGCTACGTAAGCGAGGACCGCAAGCAGGAGGGGCTGATCCTCATGCATTCGGTCACTCGCAACGTCGCCATCACCATCTGGCGGCGCCTCGCCAACGTCATCGGGCTCATCAATCCGCGCGGCGAGTCGCGCGCTGTCGCCCCCTTCGTCAGGCGGCTCGACGTCCGCACGCCCTCGCTTGGACAAGTCGTCGGCAATCTCTCCGGCGGAAACCAGCAAAAGGTTTCGATCGCCAAATGGCTGGCGGCTGAGTTCGAGATCCTCATCGTCGACGAGCCGACGGTCGGCATCGACATCAAGACCAAGACCTACCTGCATGAGCTCATCGGCGAGATCGCCCGCGACGGCGCCGCCATTCTTCTGATCTCGAGCGACATGGCGGAAATGATTACGCTCGCTGACCGCATCCTGGTCATGCACGGCTTTCGACTGGTCGGAGAGGTCGCAAACGATCATCGCTACGAGACGACCAGCAGGGCGATCATGGGGTGCATTCACGCGGTCGGCGATGTCGAGCCGGGGTCCGTCGGCTAGACGCGATGGAGCGGGGAACGAGCAGGGGAGGGGGCGCGATGGCTACAGCTATACGATTGGCACGGGCGGTCCTGCGGTCGTCGAACTCATCGCCCGCTCGCTGGCGCCAGCGCTGATTGGCCGCGAGGCCGTGATGGTTGAGAAGGTTTGGCGCGGCCTCTTGTTTCTGACCGATGCGACTTCGGTCGGCGCCATCACTTCGCTCGCGCCCGCCGCGATCGACACTGCGTGATAGGACTTGCGCTGCCGAAAGGCAGGCCTGCCCCTGCACGTGATGGCTGGCGGCGCGCGCGACAATGGGGCGGTCTTTCTGTTTGTGGAAGGCGGCAGGGCAAAAGCCCTCGAGTTGATTTAACCCGTTCGACGCCCTGTCGGGGACGTGCGGTATTCGCGCATTCCGGCGAAGACTGGAATCGAACATTAACCCAACATTCCCGATAGCTGCCGTGACGTCGCAATTGGGGCGCAAGCTGCCGGTGGCGACCGGCGAAACGGCGCGAACTCACAAAGGCAGCCGGGCGGACCTCAATTGATCGGGCTCACAGACAGTTTGCGCTCACTCGGAAGCGACGGTCGAATGCGGGTTAATGACCAGCGTCGGACTTCCAGAATTCGATGACAAAGCCGCGAGAGACTTGACGGTCTGCGTTTGAGAACGCATTGGCGGAACTCCGCGCCGGGAGGATCGAAAGGGCGGAAGTTTTGTGCGACCAGATCTTGCGTTCGGCTCCACAAGACCCTGCGGCGCATCAACTGGCGGCGACGATCGCGCTCCGGCGTGGGCGCGTTGATGGCGCCCTGCGCTCTGCGACTTCGAGTCTCGAGCTGCGCCCCGATCATGCGCCGACCTTGATCGTCGCGGCGAGCGCGGCGCGCGGGGCCGGCGACATTGCGCAGGCGCGACTATGGTTGGGGCGAGCCGGCCGCTTGGCCCCAGATCGGCCGGAGCCCGCCTTCCTGAGCTGTGTGACGCTTATCGAGTTCGGGCGATGCGAAAGCGCGGTCAGCACTTTAAGACCTGTTGCTCCGCATCGCCCAGGCGCTGACGTCAGCCAAGAAAGGCCGGCCGTGGCTGAACCTAGCTAGCTCGACTGCGGCGGTCGCTTGAGGCCTGATCGCTCGCGCCGCACACGAAAACGCCGGCGATAGGCGCCGGGATGCGAGAGCAGCATCGTCGCGGTCGACTTATAGCGCTCAGCTTCTTCCGCCGAGAAGGCCTGGAATTGAAGCTCGAGCGGATCGCGAACGATAAGGAAGCACTGTGCGATGGGAGTGCCGCGGGGCAGCACGCCGTCGAAATTCGTATCCGTCCAAGCTGCGGGGAACAATGTGCCGACGTCGGTGAAGCGGTCGCAATCCGCGACCCCGGTCAACAAGCGGAACGGCAGATCCGCCCGATTGACAGGATGGGTGGCAAAAAGCGAATGACCGGGCTCGAGTTCTATTGTCCAGAAGCTGTTGAACTTCACAATCGCGACTTCAGGATCATAAAAGGGTGTGCCTAAAACTTGAGCGGGAACATGAAAGCTCACCGGGGAGCGCGGATGGGCTTCGACGGTCAGCGCCGGATGGTCCCAATCCCAGGACAGAACGCCGTCGCGGACGGTCACGTCGCAGGGCAAGGGAATCACGAAGCCATGCGACATCGCGTCGACGAATGGCGGGCATCGCTTGACCGTCCGCACTCCTGCTCATGCAGGTCCGAAAAGGCGGTCCGCGGCATCGCGCGCAGCCAATCCGGCAACGCCGCACGCGCTGCGACTGGGCGGATCAATTCATTTTCGATCGCAGGATCGCAGCGAAACACGATCCGCATGATTCTAGATCTCCGGTCGCAGAACGGTGCGCGCGACGGCGTCGCGCCAGCCGCGATAGCGGGACTCGCGTTCGCTCGGCGCCATCGACGGCCTGAAGCTGGCCTGCCGCCGCCAGGC
The DNA here is from genome assembly GCA_963824475.1 of uncultured Alphaproteobacteria bacterium. Classification (GTDB taxonomy): domain Bacteria; phylum Pseudomonadota; class Alphaproteobacteria; order Rhizobiales; family Beijerinckiaceae; genus Roseiarcus. The sequence goes on along the minus strand of CAWGPR010000012.1, from coordinate 1,170,987 downwards.
GAGCGAAAACTGCTCGGGATCAGGATAGAGGCCCGCCTGCCAGCCGGCCAGGTAGCCCGCGCCCAGGGCAGTGGTCTCGAAAATCTCGGGACGGTCGACCTGCGCGTTCGATATGTCGGCGAGGAACTGCATCGTCCAGTCGCTCGCGCTCATGCCGCCGTCGATGCGGATGACCGAAGCGAATTCGCTGTCCCACAAACCGCGAGAATCGGCGCGCATCGCGTGGATGAGGTCGCGGGTCTGATAACCGACGCTCTCGAGCGCCGCGCGCACGATCTCCTTGCGCGTGGCGCCGCGCGTCAACCCGAAGATCGCGGCGCGGGCCTCGCTGTCCCAATGGGGAGCGCCGAGCCCGGTGAAGGCCGGCACCAGATAGACCTGCTGCCGGGGGTCGGCGCTTGCCGCGAGTTCGCCTGCTTCCGCGGCCGTGGCGAGAACGCCCAGACCGTCGCGCAGCCATTGCACCGTCGCCCCCGCCGAGAAGATCGAGCCTTCGAGCGCGAAGGTGCGCTTGCCGTCGAACTGGTAGGCAATGGTCGTCAGCAATTTGTGCGTCGAACTCGACAGCTGTTCCGCCAGTATTCGCGAGAACGAAGCATCCCGTCCCATAAGTCGACTTCACCGTCCCAGGGCGAAAGCACGCCTGGCCAATCAGCGCCGCCTGCTGATCTCCGGCGATGCCGCGGATGGGGATCGTGGCGCCCAGATATTCGGCCGCCGCCTCGCCGAATTCGGCGGCGCAATCCTTAACCTCAGGCAGCATCGACCTGGGGACTCGGAAGAGACCGAGAAGATCGTCGTCCCACGCGCCAGAGTGGATGTTGAACAGCAGCGTCCTCGAGGCGTTGGTGGCGTCGGTGACGTGAACCTTGCCATTGGTCAGGCGCCAGACGAGAAAGCTGTCGACAGTGCCGAAGGCTAGGTCTCCGCGTTCTGCTTCAGCGCGCGCGCCGGGAACGTTGTCGAGGATCCAGGCGATTTTCGTCGCCGAGAAATAGGGATCAAGCAGCAAGCCGGCGCGCGTGGACACCAGCTGCTCGCATCCGCGATCCTTGAGTTCGGCGCAAAGGGGCGCCGTCCGGCGATCCTGCCAGACAATCGCATTGTGGATCGGACGGCCGCTCGTCCGGCTCCAGACCAGTGTCGTTTCCCGCTGGTTCGTTATCCCGAGCCCGGCGAGCGCGCTCGGCTCGACGCCGGCCCTGGACAGAGCCTGCCGCGCTGTCGAGAGCGTGGTTCGCCACAGCGATTCCGGATCATGTTCCACCCAGCCCGGCTGAGGAAAACCTTGCGGGAATTCCTCCTGCGCCATGGCGACGAGCGCAGCGTCGGGCCCAAAAATGATCGAGCGCGTCGAGGTCGTGCCCTGGTCGACGACGAGAATATGCCCAGTCATGGGACTATCCCTGCCCAAGTGCAAAGGGGGCGGGCGCTGAGCCCGACCCGGTTGGCGATCTAAAATAATCAGCCCTTCTTCATCGGGGGCTTTGCTGTCTGTGTCCAGGTTTTGAGCAGTTCGTCATAGTCGACGGTTTCGCCCGGCGGCTTTTCATTTGCGAGCTTACGCTGGGGCGCCAGATTGCCGTCCTTCTCGGCCTTGGCGTACCAATATTCCGGATCCTTTTCCTCGTTCATTTTCGGCCCGAGCTTGCCCTGGGCGCCGGACTTCTCCAGCCTGGTCATGATCGCGTCCTGGTCGCGGGCCAAGCCGTCCATCGCCTGCTGCGGCGTCGCCTCGCCGGAAATGGCCTTGGAGACGTTTTGCCACCAGACCTGAGCCAGCTTGCCATATTCAGGCGCCTTGACTCCGGTTGGCGTCCACAACTTACGCGCCGGACTGCGGTAGAATTCGACTAAGCAGATTCCGTTTGGCTAACCAACGGATAGGTTTTTTGCGGTTCGCTGTCTGCGCCGATTCGCAAGGTGGATGGCATGGCGGGAAAGTCTCCGGTTACGGCGAGCGATGAACAACGCGCTGGCCTCTTGGCTCTTGGCGATTCACGGGATCGCGGCGAGGCGGACCGGGCGCGCGCCGTGCTTTTGACGCTGGCGGGTTGGACCAGCTCCAAGATCGCCGAGGCGTTTGGCGTGCGCGAAGATACGGTTCGCCTGTGGCGCAGCGACTTCACCGCCGGCGGTGTTGCGGCGCTGAAGACCAGCATCGCGCCAGGCCCGCCTCCGGTGAAGAGTGAAGCCGCCTTGCGCGTCGTCACCCCGTTGCTGGAAGAACCTGTGGCCGACCGGCGCAACTGGACGATCCCCCGCCTTCGCGCCGAGATCGAAGCGCGCGAGGGCGTGCGCATCAGCCGTTCGCAACTGTCCAAGGCCTTGCGAAAAAAAAGTTCCGTTGGCGGCGGCCCCGGCACACGCTGAAGGGACGTCAGACGGAAAACGAGGTGGAACGGGTGGGCCTGCGCCTGCAACTGCGCAAACAGCAGGCCGAAGCGGGCGACATTGTCCTTCTCTACGGCGATGAGAGCGAGGCGCTGACGCATCCCTATCTCGCCCGCGCCTGGGCGAAGTCGGGGGCGGACTTGCGGGTGCCGGCGCCGGGGCAGGCCAAGAAGGTCGCGATGCTGGGGTCGCTCGATCACGTCACGCGCCAACTCATCGTCCATACCAGCCCGACCAAGCGCAGCAGCGATTTCATCGCCCATCTGGAGCAACTCGACCGTCTCTTTGGACCGCAGCCCGGGCGACAGGCCAAGCCGGTCGTGCTGGTCGAGGACAATGGTCCGATCCACACCAGCAAACGCTCGCTCGCCGCCCTGGCCGCCCGCGCACACTGGCTCACCGTCGAGTGGCTGCCGAAATACGCCCCCGAACTCAATGAAATCGAGCCGGTCTGGCGCGATCTTAAGGCCCATCACCTCGCCCACCAGACCTTCACAGACGTCGCCGCCCTCGACCAAGCCATCCATGACGCCGTCATCGATCTCAACCGCGAGCGCATCCCCAATCCGTTGGCCATGCCAAGAATCTCTGCTTAGGCCGCCAGTCTTGGGAGCTATTGCCGTCATTGCGTCGCTCCAAATATCGCTCTCGCGGATCAGGTGACATCGCGGCGGCGCCGCCGAGGTCGACCTGGCCCAAGGCAATCTTCACGAGATCGATGGACAGGAAGGTTGTCGCGCTGCCCGGGCCGCCGCCAGTCACGACGACGGGTTCGGTGTAGATCATGAACGTCTGCATGAAGCGCAGCAACACCGCAATGACGAGAACCTTTTGCAGCTTGGGCAATTCGATGTTGAAGAAAATCGCCCAGCGGCTCGCGCCGTCGATTCTGGCAGCCTGATAGAAGGCGTCCGGGATCGCCCTGAGACCGGCGTAGCTCAAGAGAATGACCAGCGGCCTCCAATGCCAGACATCGATGACCACGATCGTGATCAAGGCTGAAACTGCATCCTCCGTGACGTTGTAGTGAAGGCCGAGACCCGTCAGCGCCGCTCCGAACAGACCAATGTCCTGCCGGGTGAATATCTGCCAAATCGTGCCCACGACGTTCCATGGGATCAGCGTCGGCAACGCCATCACCACCAAGGCAATTCCAATCGCCCAGCCCTTGCGTGGCAAGCAGAGCGCCATTGCTATGCCGAGCGGCACTTCGATCAGCAGGCAGGCGAGCGAGAAGGCGAGGGTGCGAAATAGGGCGTCGTTGAATCGCGCGCCGATTTCGGTGCTTGGATTGGGCCGGACGCCAATCTGGACCCGCCGGCCTTTTGGCGGCTCCCGGTAGACCGCGCCCAGTTGAAGCTCCGCGCCCTCGACGAGGGCGCGCGATCCCGAGATCTTTCGCGGGCATGAGGTTCATGCTCGGCGAGCCGATGAAGTAGCCGACAAATGTATGCTCCGGCCGTTCGAACAAATCATCGGGTGTACCGATTTGAACGGCCTTGCCCTCGTTCATCACCACGACCTGGTCGGCAAAGGTCAGCGCCTCAATCTGATCGTGCACATAGATCATCAGGAGATCGAGCGCCCGATGAACAGCCTTCGGCTTCGACCTAAGCTCCCATTAAGCGCGGGGTCGATCGCCGTCAGCGGTTCGTCGAACAGGACGGCCGACACATCGGAGCGAACCAAGCCGCGGCCCAGCGAGATCTTTTGCTTGGCGTCGGCGGTGAGACCGCGGGCGCGCCTGTTCAGGACGCCGGTCAGATCAAGCATCGCCGCGATCTCGGTGACCCGCCGCTCGATCGCAGCCCTTGGAAGCCCTCTGTTCTTCAACGGGAAGGCGAGATTTTCGGCGACCGTCATCGTGTCGTAGATGACGGGAAACTGGAACACCTGCGCGATGTTCCTTTCCTTGGTTGGCAGATGCGTCACGTCGATGTCGTCAAACAGCAGGCGCCCTTCCGATGGAATGACGAGCCCGGAAATGATGTTGAGCAAGGTCGTCTTGCCGCAGCCGGATGGCCCCAGCAGAGCGTAGGCCATTCCCTGCTCCCAAACATGGTGCAGGGGCTTGAGGGCGTAGTCCTGCTCGGTCCGGGCCTTGCCCCCGTAAGCGTGGGCGATTCCGTCGAGTGTGATGCGCGCCATCGCTCCGCCCCTCAAGCCGTTTTTTCGATGAACGGCGTCGTCGCGAGACTGCCGGAGGCGTCGAACACAAAGACGCGGTTTCGCGTCGATCCGGGCCTCGACCTGCGCGCCCGGCTGCCACTCATGCACGCCAGGCGCGAGACAAACCCAAACGCCGATGCCGACATCGACGCGAACGAAGCTTTCCGACCCGCTGAGTTCACCCTGACTTGCCCGGGAAAGTTGAGGCCCGGCGACTGTCCATCGCCGATGGCCACCGCATCGGCGCGAAAGCCAAGCCGGTAGACGCCGTCCGGCAATCTCGATAGGGTGCCGACGACAGGGAGATTGCGCCCGCTGTCCAGTGTCACGAGAGGGCCGCGTTTCTCGATGAGAAGCTCTTTCAGCGGCGGATCGGAGAAGACTCGCGCAGCTTCAATATTTTCGGGCCGTCGATATGCGCGGGCGGTTGGTCCAACTTGAGAAACCCGACCTTCGTGCAGAGTGATGGTCGTGCCGGCGAGCAACAGGGCTTCCGTCGGTTCGGTCGTAGCGTAGACTAGGACGGCGCCGGTCTGGGCAAATATGCGGGGCAATTCCTCGCGCAATTCCTCGCGGAGCTTATAGTCGAGGTTGGCCAGTGGCTCGTCGAGCAAAACCAGTTTGGCGTGCTTGACGAGGGCGCGAGCGATGGCGGTGCGCTGCTGCTGGCCGCCGGACAGCTGCGCCGGCAGGCGCTGCAGAAGATTGTCGAGCCGCAGCAAACGTGCCGCTTCCTTCACGTGTGTGTCAATTTCGGGGCGGCTGACGCCGGCTACGCGAAGCGGAGACGCGATGTTCTCATACACCGTAAGCGAGGGATAGTTGACGAATTGCTGATGGACCATCGCGACGGAACGGCGACGAACCGGAACCTTCGTGACGTCCAGGCCGCCTTCAATCAGTCGGCCCGCCGTCGGCCGGTCCAACCCGGCCATGAGCCGCATGAGCGTGGTTTTCCCCGACAATGTCGGGCCCAGCAAAACGTTCATCGAGCCCTGATCGAGCGTCAGTGAAACATCATCGATGACGGTTTCCTGCCCGACCGAGAGCGAAATATTTTCAAGAACGAAGGTCACCTCACACGTGCCCCTTTTCGATCGGATATATGCGGCCGCGCCTGCCACGCTCCGAGATAGGCGTCGAGATCCTGGACCTCGGCCTCCGATATTCGCAATCCCAGCTTGGAGCGCCGCCAAACGACGTCGGCAGCGCTCATCGCCCATTCGTTTTTAACGAGATAAAGGACCTCGACTTCGGTCAGGTCGGCGCCGAAAGTCCGACCGAGATCCAATGGCGTCTTCGCCCCGCTTAGCAGCCTTTCCACGCGAGTGCCGTATGCCCGGACGAGACGGCGCACTGTGTCAGGCGTGAGAAAAGGATAACGCGCCGCGGTTTCGTTCACCAGCGTTTCGAAACCGTCGGTCGGAAAATCGCCTCCGGGCAACGCGTCTTGACCGGTCCATCCGGCGTGTCTCCGCGCAGGATTGCCGGAGTGAAGCGGATGCGCGCCGAATCGTCGGCGCCCGCCTCCCGGTCGCGCACACGCGGCTGGCGCACCGCCACAGGCCCGATGCCAGTCATGATCTGGCGCTCGGGCAGATGCCCGTCTCGCACGACGCGCCGGCAGCCGTCGTCGGTCTTCAGATCGGCGGTCGCGGCCAGAAACTCGGACACTTCCGCTTCGACCGCCTAGAGCATTTTCATTATTGGCGGCGATAGCCTGAGTTTGCGAGATAGTTTGCGCATTCGTCAGGGGTGAAGGTTTCAAGCGCGCTGGCGATGGCGCGGATGAGGGCGTCGAAGGTTCGCGCCGCGGCTTTGCGCAGGAAGGCTTTCAGCTTGGCGAACCCCTGCTCGATCGGGTTGAGGTCGGGGCTGTAGGAAGGCAGGTGGAGCAGACGGGCGCCAGCGTTTTCGATCGCCGTCCTGACGCCCTCGACCTTGTGGCTCGACAGATTGTCCAGGATGACGATATCGCCCGGGCGCAAGGCGGGAACGAGGAACTGCTCGACCCAAGCGCGGAACGTCTCGCCGTTGATCGGCCCGTCGAACGCGCAAGGCGCGATGAGACCGTCCTGCCGCAGCGCGCCGACGAAGGTGGTCGTCTTCCAATGGCCCCATGGAACCGGCGCGACGAGGCGCTCGCCGCGCGGGCATCGGCCGTAAAGCCGGGTCATTTTGGTCGATGCGCCGGTTTCGTCGACAAACACCAGATTGTGCGGGCGCCATTCGGCCTGCCGCGCCTGCCATTGCTGGCGCGCTTCCGCGATGTCGGGGCGGTCGTGCTCTGCGGCGCGCTGCGACTTTTTTTGAGCATCAGCCCGAGATGACGGACCCGCGCCCACAGGCAGCCGATGCTGACCTTCACCCCATGATCGGCGGCAAGCCAGGTTTGCAACTCGACCAGCGTGATGTCGGCCTTCTGCGCCAGCTGAGCGCGCAACGTCTCGTCATAGGCCGCAAGCTTCGGCTTCGGCCCGCCGCCCGACTTGTGGGCCGTCACGTCGCCGGTTGCGCGACGCCGGCCAAGCGCCTTGTAGATATACGACACGCTGACCCGAAACATCGGCGCGGCCGAATAGACGCCGAGCCCGCCGTCCACCGCCGCCATCACCCGCTCCCGAAGGTCCTGCGAGTAAGCCACGCCCATGATGCTCCCCAGCGCCGATTCGATTGGCGCAGAGAATCATGGTCGCAAGCCAAACGGAATCCCCCTCAATTCCGTCAGACCTGAAAATGCTCTAGGTCAAAAGCGCCCGCGCGCCATTGCGCAGAACCTCGGTCAGCCGGCCAGTCAAAATCCCTGGCTGAACTAGTCTCGGCGGGACAGGCGCATGTCGAATGAGTACCTAGCAGGTCCGTCCGGTCGTTCCCGGATCGGTTGAAATCCGCGGGCGGACGCGCAGCGCGACGGGACCGCGCCAGGCGCTCCAGAGCGCGCTCCGCCTCGGCCTCGCTTGAAATTCCGCATGGGGTCGGTTAGGGCGCCGGCGGGCAGTACGGCTGGCGGGCTAAAATATGAATATCCTCCTTATCTGCATATGCATTTTCGTCTTGTTCATGGTCGCCGGCTACGCCGGCCTTGCTTTGCAAACAAAGCTCACGGAACAACACAAGACAGGCGAGACGAAGGGGGTCATTCTTCAGGTTTCGGGGCTGGTCAGCCTTCTTCTGGCGCTGGTCCTGGGAACCCTCATCGGCGTCAGTTGGGGCTATTTCTCGGCCCAACGGACCAATCTGGAGAATTTCTCAGCGCAAATCCTGAGGCTCGATCAGGCGCTCGCTCAATTTGGGCCCGAAACCAAGCCGACGCGCGACCGGCTCAAAGAGGGAATCGAGAAGGCCTACGGAGCGATCTGGGGCGGCGGAAGCATCGACCCCGCGTTGCTGACGGTCGAGGGGCCGCTCGTCACCGCCCAAGCGCTCACCGATTATCTCGCGATGCTTCAGCCCAAAACGGACGCCCAAAAGGCGGCGCTCGCGACCGCGAAGACCTACGCCAGCATGGTCGAGCAATCGCGGCTCTTGATCTCGCTCCAGGTGGCGAGCGCCCCGGTGTCGTGGGTGCTCATTGCGATCCTGGTCTTTTGGACGGCGGCGCTCTTTTTCGCTATGGGCTTGTACGCCAACTCGAACGTCGTGGTCACTGTAGCCCTCACTTTCGGAGCACTGTCGATCGCGTTTGCGATCTTTCTCATTCTCGAACTTGGCATGCCCTATACCGGCCTGTTCAAGGTTTCGCCCGCCGCGCTCGAGCAAACGATCGAGTTCATCGACAAGTAGCCGCTCAGGCGGGTACGGTCGGGGTCCGCTCAGCCGCGTGGGCCGGCGCGACGCGCGCATGGACCTCGGTGGTCATGGCGTCGATCCGCTCGACGAGGGCCCTGACCGTCTCCGTGAGCTCGGTGTTTTGTTGGAGCAGGGTCTCGACGCGCTCGGTGAGCGTGGTGTTCTGCTTCATCATTTCAATCAGCATCCCGGACTGCTGCTGCAACTGCGCGCGGCGCGCATCGGTAATCTGATGAAGCTCTTCGCGATGCTGGGCGTCGGCGATGCTGTTGGCCTTGTCCCGGTCGGCCTGGCGCGTCTGCGCCAGCAGGATCAACGGCGCGGCATAAGCGGCCTGCAGCGAGAAGGCGAGATTGAGCAGAATGAAGGGATAGATGTCGAACTGCGTCCAGCCGATCACGTTGACCAAGATCCACAGCGCGACGATGATGGTCTGCGCCACCAGGAACGTCGGCGTGCCGAAGAAACGGGCGAAATCCTCCGCCTTCTTGCCGAACCAGTCGTTTCCGAACGCCGATTCGAGCGAGGTATGCGGCAGGTGGAATCTGCGCGCCTGCCCCACATCGGCCCGTTCTTGCCCTGTGCTCATCAGCCCCTCCTTGGGAATTCAAGCCGCAATCCGCGCGCGCCGTGTCCGGTTCGCGATCACCCTATCGCGCCGATGGAGTCGGAACGAATTTCAAGACCATATGCCGCTTCGGCCGGCGTTGGGAACGGAGGCGCGAGCGGTTCTGCGTTCGGCGCCGCGGGTCGCCTTGCGCCCTTGCGCGCCAAACGCTATGGTCAATCATTCCACGGGACCGCAATAGGATACACTCAATTTAGCTGAACTAGAACGTATTACTGGGCGCGGCTTCATTCATCGCGTCGGCTTCGGGGGCTTTTCAAACTCGCGATTCAATATTCAAAACCAGGGAAGAAACCATGTCTCATAAAGTCGAAACTTTGGCGCTTCACGCGGGCTGGCGCGCCGACCCGGCGACGGGCGCGGTTGCGGTGCCGATCTACCAGACCACCTCCTATCAGTTCCAGAGCGCCGAGCACGCCGCCAGTCTGTTCGCGCTGAAAGAGCTCGGCAACATCTACACCCGGATCATGAACCCGACCACGGACGTGCTCGAGAAGCGCGTCGCGGCGCTCGAGGGCGGGGTCGCGGGGCTCGCGCTCGCCAGCGGCCAGGCCGCCTCGGCCTTCGCGGTGCAGAACCTGGCGCGGGCGGGCGACAACATCGTCTCCTCGACCGACCTCTATGGCGGGACCTGGAACCTGTTCGCCAACACGATGAAGGACCAGGGGATCGAGGTGCGGTTCGTCGATCCGGCCGATCCGGAGAATTTCCGCAAGGCCACCGACGCGCGCACCCGCGCCTATTACGCCGAGACGCTGCCCAATCCGAAACTCATCGCGTTCCCGATCGCCGAAGTGGCCGCGATCGGCCGTCCGCTCGGCGTTCCGCTAATCATGGACAACACCGCCGCGCCCATCCTGACCAGGCCGTTCGAGCACGGCGCGGCGATCGTCGTCTACTCCTCGACCAAATATCTTGGCGGACACGGCAATTCGATCGGCGGCCTCATCATCGACGGCGGCAATTTCCCGTGGGAGGAGCACAAGGAGCGCCAGCCCACGCTCAACACGCCCGATCCAAGCTACCACGGCGCGGTATGGAGCGAAGCGGCCAAACCGCTCGGGCCGATCGCCTACATTCTCAAGGCGCGCACGACGCTTCTGCGCGACCTCGGCTCTTGCATGTCGCCGTTCAACGCCTTCCTCACCCTTCAGGGCGTGGAGACGCTGCCGTTGCGCATCGAGCGCCATTCAGCCAATACCTCCGCGGTCGCGGCCTGGCTCGTAAAGCAGCCTGCGGTTGTGAACGTGATCCATCCCTCGCTTCAGAAAGGCGAAGCCAAGCGGCGGGCGGACAAATATCTCAAGGGCGGGCTCGGCGGCCTGGTCGGGTTCGAGATCAAGGGCGGCAAGGAGGCGGGGCGCAAATTCATCGACGCGCTCAAGCTCCTCTATCACGTCGCCAATATCGGCGACGCGCGCTCGCTCGCCATCCATCCGGCGACCACCACCCACTCGCAGCTTACGCCCGAAGAGCAGTTCGCGACCGGGGTGACCGACGACTACGTCCGGCTGTCGATCGGCATCGAGCACATCGACGACATTCTCGCCGATCTCGACCAGGCGCTGAAGGCGGCGGCGTGACGGGAGCGGCTGGCGCGATTGAGCGAGTGCGATAGAGTTGCGCCGGCGGCCGGCCGAATCGGACGCCGACCGAAGTCCGGACGATCCGATGATCGAGCAGGCGTGGAACGAATATCGCGGCTGGGCCAAGCGGGCGCGATCGCTGCAGGCGAAGACCGGGCGCTGGAATTCCTGGGCGCTGGTTGCGGTCATCGTCGCGGCGTTGGCGGGCGCGGCGGCGAGCTATTACGGGGTCGACGCGACGGGCGCCGCCTCTAGCGAGGCGATCAGTCGGGCGCTCGCCTGCGCGGCGATGATCGCGTCCGTTCTCGCGGTCTATTTCGCCCGCGAAATTTTGGCGGTCGGCGTCGAATCCGGCTGGATTCGCGCCCGGGCAACCGCCGAGGCGATCAAGTCGGAATGTTTCCGCTTCGCCGCCGGGGTCGGCGACTATGCGGCGCCCGACGCGGCCGCAATCGACGTCTTCATCCGCCGCCGGGAGGCGATCGCCGCCACGGCGGTCTCTGCTTCGCTCACGCCCGAGGACAATCCCGCTGGCGGCGCCGGCGACGACCAGCGCCCATCGCGGCCGATGGCCAACGATTGGTATCTCAAGCATCGACTCGACGACCAGATCGCCTTTTACCAACGCCGCAAGGCCGAAAACGAGCGCGCGTGCGAGCGGCTGCAAATGATCAGTTTGGCGGCCGGGGCGATCGGCGTTGCGTTCGGCGCGGCGGCGACATTCTATCGGCCCCGGTTCGCCGAAGCGATCGCCGCGCTCACCACCATCGCCGCCGCAGTCACCGCGTACGGGCTGATCGACCGCCGCAAGTATCTCGCCGCCAGCTACGCTGGGATGAAGGCCAATCTCGAGCGCATGAAGGAGCGCTACGCCGCGGGCGGCATGTCGCTGCAAGCGCTGGTCGCGGCGGCCGAGGACTTGATGGAGAGCGAGCACGCCGCCTGGATCGACCAGATGGCGAAGACCATTCGCCCCGCGCCTCCGCCGCCCCCGGTAGCCGGCGCGTCTCAGGGCGCGCCGGAAGGCGCCGCTGAGCCCAAAGCCGGGTGAAGGCGGCGCGTCGTCGTGGGCCCAACGGTCTGCAGGCGGCGGCAAGGCGAGGAGCAGGATGCGTTTCAATGGACCTGTCATCGCAAGGAGCGATAGGGCGTCCAAAGACGCCCGTCTCTCTACGCCCTCATGGCGGCGCGGCGATCCAGAGCAACAGCTTTCGACCCTTCATCCCTGGATCGCTTCCCCCCGGACTTGATCCAGGACTTGATCCGGTGGTCGCGATGACGATGGCGGCTCGACCGGATCGCATCATGCCTAATGCGGCGGGTCCGCAGGCGTCGAACTCGGCCGCTTGTCCCGCCACGACAGAGGCCCGCTCGGCCTCCTCGGCCTTATCGCGCCAGGACGTCGCCGACGGATCCTTGACGTAGTTTAGAACCGCGATCTTCATCGTCACGCGATAGGCGGCCTGCGCGTCGGGCCAATCCTTCTTGGCGTCGAACACACGGGCGAAGCCGAGGACGACATCATATTGATCCGCGGCCGCGTCGGCGATTCGCGGGTCCTCGACCAGCCGGTTCCATATTCTCACGGCCTCGCGATAGGCTTCGATCTGGGCGAGCCCCTTGGAGCGGTCGCCGAGAAGCTTCGCCGCCTCGGCGAATTCCTTCTGCGGCTTCGCCCGCCCGGCCGCGCGATAGGCGAGCATCCTCCTCGCGTCGGCGAGCTTGCGATAATAGGTGAGCGCTTCGTCCGGCCGCTTGAGCCCCTCCAGGGTCTCCGCGAGATAGAGGTAGTTCGGCGTGAGAAACTCTTGCCACTGCGGATTGCCCGGCTCGTTCCTGGTCAGTTCCTCATCGAGGGCGACGCCCTGCCGCAATTTCTCGAGCGCGGCCTCAAGGTTCCCGTCCTCCTTCTCGAGAAGTCCCCAATGGGTGTAAGTCGCGGCCAGGTTTGATTTCAGGGAGGAGTCGGCCGCTTTTTGCGCGGCGAGAGCCTCTTTTGCGTTGCGCGAGACGAGCCCGTCCTGAACTTCGAACGCCTTCTCATAATAGGGTCTCGCCTCGGCGAACGCGTTGTCGCCCCTGAGCAGTTCGGCGATGCGGAAGTACGCCTTTCCTTTGCTGCGCAGCAGATCGAGGTCGTCTGGGCGCTTGGCGAGCGCGGCCTCGCAGGTCTTAAGGCCGGATTGATATTCCGCCAGAGCCTGCGGATGTTGCTTGACGCCGCCGTCCTTGTAGACGTCGCCGATTTTCAAATGCGCGTCGATGACGTCGGCCTCGCCCTTGTCGCCGCCTGATGAAGCGATGGTCGCCGCCACCTGAACAGCGTCGTCGTATTCCTGCATCGCTTCCTGATGGCGGCCTGGCAGCGCCGAAAGAGCATTCCCGACGCGGATCGACGCGTCGTAGAGGAGCTGCGGCCCTTCTTGAGCGCCGGTATTCGACTGCATCAGCGACTGCGCGACGTCCTTCGCCCGCTTTGCGACTGCCAGAGACTGCACATTGTTTCCTAGAATCGCATAGAGGTCGGCCTCGTCGTCGAGCGATTGCCCCCATAAGAGGTCAGCCGCCGATGTTTTACTCGACTGGCGGACGTCATCGAGGAATTGCCCTGATATGGCCGCGAGACTTCTGGCGCCGGCGAGATCGAGGCTCTTGTCGGCATAGGCTTGAAGCACGTCCTCAAGCAGCGTCTTCGCCGACGTCATCGCGCTCTTGTCGAGCTTCTCCTGCGCTCTTTCGTGCGCCACCCACATCCAGCCGGCCACGACGACGACGGCGGCGACGCCGAGCGCCGCGGTCAGCCGCCGATTGAGTCTCGAGCGCCTCTTCGCCTCGATGGCGTCGTCGATGAGCGTCTTGACCTGCTCGAATTTGCCGCCATAGCGATCCGCCCATGCCGCGGTCCGCGGCAGGCGCTCCCACCACTCCTTCGTGCGCTCAGGATCGTCCAGCGTCGCCCGTTCGCCGCCGGCGGACCCGCCGAGCAGCGACACGAGCGTATGATAGCGCTGCCCGTCGATCTGCTCCGCAGCGAGCCAGCCCGGGGGCGGGCGGCCGGTTTTCGGGTCTATGAGTTCGGTTCTGCCCGCGATCTTCTTCCACCGGCGAAGCAGCGCCTCGTGCCCGATGTCGATCCGCTCGTCCGCGGCGAGGGTTGGCGAAACGGAGAGCGAGGGCAACAGGAACGAACAATTCGGAGCTCGGAACCGGTCGAGCACAGCGCGCAAGTCGGACTCGCTCACCCCGGTTTCAGCCAAGAGCTTGTCGAACCGAACCGCGCGGCGAATGGCTCTGCCCTCGCGGTCGACTTCCGACAGCGCCCGAAAGGCCTGCTCGACCGCCAGTTCCTTTCCAGCGCATTGGTCGAGAATCTCGTCGGCGTGGCGCGACAGCGCCTCCCCCATCCGCCCGATGTCGTCATAGGTCTGCCGCGTGAGCCGCCGCGCGCCGACGGCGGCCGTCTCCGCGCCCGCCCGGTCCCACAGCCGCATCAGGCAATGCTGCAGCACTGGAAGCTGATCGAGCTCGTCGCCGCAATCGTTGAGCAGTCGTTCGACCAGTTCCGGCTCGATTGTCCCTCCCGCTTTTTCGATCGGTTTGCGGATGGCGTCCTCGAGCTGGCTACGGGTCAGATTCGGGACCAGATATTGCGTCGCGCTCACCGCCTCCGACAGGCCATGGAAATAGGCGCAGTCGCCGATGAAGTCCGAGCGGATGGTGATGAGCACGCGCACGTTCTCGAGGCGACGGCGGTCGGCGTCGAGCAGGATCTGGACGAACTGGGTGGCTTCATCCCGCTGCCGCGCTTCCTCGACGCCGCCGCGGCGGTGGCCCAGGCCGGCGAGGCCGAAGCGGAACAATTCCTCGAACTGATCCACGACAAGGAGAAGCGACCGCCCGTTGAGGCCGCCCGCTTCCTTTAGCGCGTTCTCGAAGCTGAAGCTCGACTGGCGCAGCGTCCATTCGATCCGATCGCGTCGTCGCGCCGTCTCGTCGGGACTGTCCTTCGCCGACAGCTTGGACAGGGCGCCTGCGAGGCGCTGGATCGGAGCGCCGCCCGGCCGCATGTCGGGAAAGGCCCAGGTCGGCCCGCCCGAGTTGGCGGTCTCATCGGCGAGCAGACCCTGAAGTCCCGCAAGCACGAGCGACGACTTGCCGCTGCCCGAACCGCCGATCACCGCGATGAAGCGGCCGCCCTCCACGAGCCGGTAGAGCGCAAAGGCCTGCCGCTCGCGGCCGAAGAAGAAGCTCCGGTCGGCGAAGCCGAAGGGACGCAGGCCAGGAAACGGGCGCTCGTTGGAAAGCCGCATCCCATCATCCGGCGGAGGCGGCGAAGCGGCTGCCGCGCCCGTCGTGGGCGGCGTTTCACCGGACGCGGCATCGTGAGGCTCAGCGCTGGCTTCGACCGCGCTCATGGCTTGGCGCTTGGCGCCGAGGCGAGGTCCGCCAGCAACTGCGCCGTGGGCGCGCCTTGCTCAACGAGGTCGATCATCTTGTCGAACTCGCCGTCCTGGAAGATGAGCGAAAGCGTGCTTTTCTTTTTGTGCGACGCGGGCGGCGGCCCCGCGATGAGGCCTCGAAAGGCGAACTGCCCCTTGCGGCCGAGCGCCTGCCAGTCGGATAGCCTGTCGGCTTCCGACCGCACCCAAACTTCGGAGGCGTTGCCCCAGCAGAGCGTCACCGCGTCGCACTTGGCGAGCAGGTCGGTGTTATAGCGGCGCGAGTCCGCATCGGAGTCAGCCACAGGGATGCGCGGCTTCACCGAGCTTTCGCGCAGAGCCTGCGCGATCGCCCCCGCAAAGTCCTCATCCGCCGTATGATAGGAAAGATAGAGGTCGAGCTTGTTGCCGGCCGCGGCCGTCACGCGCGGTTTCGGCGCCGTCTCCGTTAGATACTGGAACAGATACTCGACGAATTTGCTGAGGATGTCGCCGTCGATCTTGTCCGTCGCGATCTGTTGATCGAAGCGCTCCAGCGCCTTCAGCGGATCGCGCTCGACCGCCGGACCCGCAAGAGCCGCTCCCCCCTCGTCGAGAATTTTCGGCGACCAGATAATGCGGCGATTGAGCTTCTGCCCTGGCGGACCTTCCGCCTGCGCGGCCTTGGCGCGGGCAAGCCCAAGTTGCAGCTTCACGATGTTGTCGAGCCCCTCGGGGGCAAATCCGCTGGTATCCCCGACGAGATGAACGAAGACCTCCGCTTTCGTTAGCGCATCGGTAACGAAGGCTTCGGCCTTGTTGTCGCTCGGCATATCCGCCGAGGGATCGGGCGCTACAATGAAGCCCTTGCCCTGAAGCTCGGTGACGAGGCGGACATAGGCCGCCTTCATGTCGCTTGCGGGCTTAGCGAGAAAAACGGTGCGGCCGTTCGGCGCGACGATCGGCGCGGTCTGCTGCGTCGTCTCAGGCGCCGGCGCGCCGCTCAGGATCTGTGTCACGCGCTGCTGCAATGCGCTCGCGAGATCGTCGAGCTCGGCGTAGAATTGATCGTTGCACTTGCCACGATTGAAGAAGGGCGTGATGGCGCTGACGTCATTCTGATCGTCGCGCGAGTAGAACAGGAACCCTTCCTGCCCCTGCAATTCCGGAGGGCGAGCGCTGCGATCGACATAGCCTTTGCCCACGACGAGCATCCGCGTCACGGGATTCGTAACGCCGGCGGCCCTGCGCAAGCCGAGGAAAGTCGCGAACTCCTTGCGGCAATACGGGCGCTGCATCCAGTTCGGCGACATGACGACGACGAAAAGTTCGGCCCGCCTGAGCCCGTCGTCGATGATGTCGGCGAACTGATCGCCCTGGCTGATGCGACGCCGATCGCGCCAGACATTCGCTTGCTGCGCGCCAAGGTCGCGCAGCTTCAGGCGCAGCTGCTGATCGAAGAAGCTGACGAAGCCGGGTTCGTCCGGATCCGGCGACAGGATCAGGTCATCGTCGTGAGCGTAGGACACGAAGATGACGACGTCATCGCTCATCGAAGCCGTCCTCTCTCCCTGAAAAGGCCGTGCTTTCCGGCGCCCATTATCCGACTAAACCCCTGGGTTTGTTTTCGGTCAAGGTCAATGACCAATCCTAGGTCGGGATAGACCGCCCCGCCAAGACGGAAATTCTACGTATTAACGCCAAAGCACGTATTCGCGCGACACGCTGTGACATTGATCACACGTCATGTTCGCGGGAATCGGAGATTGCCCGAAACGGCGAAGCTTTTCGCGTCCCTAACCGCGCTCGCGCATCAACCTTGACTTGTCGCGGTTCCAGTCGCGCGCTTTCTCGGTCTCGCGCTTGTCGTGCAGCTTCTTGCCGCGCCCGAGCGCAATGGCGATCTTGGCCCGGCCCTTGGCGTTGAAATAGATGCGCAGTGGCACGATGGTCATGCCTTCCCGCTCGACGCCCTTGGCCAGTTTGGCGATCTCCTTGGCGTGCAACAGCAGTTTACGCGGACGCTTGGGCTCATGGTTGAACCGGTTGGCCTGAAGGTATTCGGGGATGTTGGCGTTGTAGAGCATGATTTCGCCGTTGCGGTCGACGGCGGCGTAGCTCTCGGCGACCGTCGCCTTGCCGGTCCGGAGAGACTTGACCTCAGGACCAGTCAGCATCAAGCCGGCTTCGAACGTCTCGCCGATCTCATAGTCGAAGCGCGCGCGCCGGTTGTCGGCCACGACCTTGAAGTTTGGCTTGTCTTTATCGGCCGCCACGCTTGGCTCCTCAAGCGTTGAGCAGGCCCGCGTGCACCATGGCCCGGCGGATCAGCGCTTCGGTGGCCTGGCCGACGGGAACGAGCGGCAATCGGGTCTCGGCCTGAATCCGGCCGAGCACGCTCAGCGCATATTTTGCCCCGTTGACTCCCGGCTCGGCGAAGATTGCCGCGTGCAACGGCGTCAGCCGGTCCTGGATCTTGAGCGCATGGCCCCAGTCGCCTTTGAAGCTCGCCTCCATCAACTCGGCGCACAGCCCGGGCGCGACATTCGCCGTTACCGAAATGCAGCCGTGCCCACCCGCCGCCATCGCCGCCAGGGCCGTCATGTCTTCGCCAGAAAGTTGGATAAAGTCCGCCCCCATCGCGTGCCGCTGGCGGGACACGCGCCCGACGTCGCCGGTCGCGTCCTTGACGCCGACGATGTTGGGCAGTTCGGACAGCCGCTTCATCGTGTCGACCGACATGTCGACGACGCTTCGCGGGGGAATGTTGTAGATGATGATCGGAATTGCGATCGCGTCGTTGACGGCCTTGAAGTGCTGGTAGAGCCCTTCCTGCGTCGGCTTGTTGTAATAGGGCGTGACGATCAGAACGGCGTCCGCGCCGCTTTGCTCGGCGTGGCGGGCAAGCTCGATCGCCTCGGCGGTGTTGTTGGAGCCCGCGCCGGCGATCACCGGCACGCGGCCGCGCGCCTCGTCGATGCAGATGTCGACGGCGCGGCGGTGCTCCTCATGCGTCAGCGTCGGGCTCTCTCCGGTCGTTCCGACCGGCACCAGCCCGTGCGAGCCGGACGTGATCTGCCAGTTGATCAGTCCGCGATAGGCCTGCTCGTTGATCTTGCCGTCCTTGAACGGAGTGACCAGCGCGGTCATCGATCCGTGAAACTTCGCCCGCTTGTCCATGCTCGTCTCGCGCGCAGTCGGTTGTTGCGGACACATAGCCCTGACGCGCTCCGGGCGAAAGGGGGCCGCCGAGCGTCATGGTTTAGATCTTGGTCACCAAGATCGGTCCATCCTTACTTAAGAGGACTGGACCTATGACGTTGTTCCGATTCGGGCCGCTTCTGGCGGCGGGCGGGGCCGCTTGTCTGGTTGCGTGGACGCCTGAAGGGCGCACCCCGCCGCCGCCCGACATCGCGGCGGTTGATCTTGGCTCCCGCTCGCGTTTCGACGCCAGGCCGGCGGAAACCGCGAGCGGCGGCGTTGGCTTGGCGCAATCGGCGCGCGCTGCGCGGCCGATGATTGGATATGGCTCCGCTTTCTCCGCCGGCGCCGGACCCGCGCCCGCCTCTGCGCCGCCAGCCGAAACCGCCCTGAGCGACGCGAACCTCACGGCCCAATTCGCCTATGCGGATATCTCCGAGCCGGCGCAGGGGAGGGTGGTTGGCCTTAGGTCCCCTTCCGCCGCTGGCGAGGAGCCCGACGGCGTTCCCCCGCTGCAATCCGAAGCTCCCCGGAGCGACGCAGACGTCAAGGTCCGATTCGCCTACGCCGACCTCGAAGGCGCGGCGCCCGCGCTTGGCGCGCTCTCCGAGATCGCGCCGCCGTCGTCCACGGCGGCCCTGGAGCCGTCTGCGCCAGCGGCGGGCCCAGAGCCGTCGGCGTCTGCGCCTATCCTGGCCTTGCCGCCGCCTCCGCCCATTTCTCAGGCCGCGATCCTGTACAAGAAGGGCGACGTTGCGGGGCTTGCGGCGCTCGCCGCTACGGCTAAAGACGATGCCGAGCGATCCGCGCTGCAATGGGCGGCTTTGCGCGCCGACGCGCATCTGTCCTTCGCCTCGCTCGCGGCCTTCCTCGACGCTCATCCGGGGTGGCCAAGCCGCGGCTGGATTCGGGAACGGCAGGAAGTCGAACTGGTCGCCCATCCCCTAGCGCCGGCGCAGGTCGCGGCGTTTTTCGCCGCCGAGCCGCCGCAGTCGAGCGCGGGCAAGATCGCCGCGGCGCGCGCGGCCCGTGCGATGGGCCAAGCCGAGGAGGCGTCGCAAATCATCCGCGCCTTATGGCGCGACGGCAGTTTCGACGCCCTGACCGAGAGCGTCATCTTGCGCGATTTCGGCGCTTCGCTCGCCAAGGCCGACCACGCGTATCGCGCCGACCGCCTGTTCTACGCGGGTTATCCCGGCGCTAGCGCCCGCGCGGCGGCCCTCGCCGGTCCTGAGGTTTTGGCGCTCGCCGAGGCCCGCATCGCCGCGGGTCGCGCGCCGATGAGCCCGGGCTTGGTCAGGGCGGTTGCGCCGGCTTTGCGCAACGACCCCGGTCTCCTGTTCTCCAGGATCCAGTACGCCCGCCGGGCGGGGCGCGTCTATGAGGCGGCGCTGTTGCTGAGCCTTGCGCCGCACGACCGCGACGCGCTCGTCAATCGGGATCGATGGTGGAGCGAGCGCAAGATGGTCGCCCGCGCGCTGCTCGACCTCGACGAGCCGCGACTTGCATTTGAAGTCTGCGACCAGACGGTTCGGCCGGACTCGTCCGAGGCTGAGGTCGACGCGGCCTTCCACGCCGGCTGGATCGCATTGCGCTTCCTTCACGACGCTCCTTCAGCCGCTGAGCGCTTTGCGCTCGCGGCCAAGGCCGCCGAGAACCCCTTGTCGCTTGCCCGAGCCGCCTATTGGCAGGGCCGAGCCGCCGAAGCCATGGGCGCCTCCGAGGCGGCCAAGAGCTTCTACGCGCGCGCGGCCAGCGAACCGATCGCCTATTACGGACAATTGGCCGCGCAGCGTCTCGGCCAGACCCGTCTCGCCTTGCGCGCGCCGGCAGCGGCGGCCGAGGGCGATCGGCGCGACGAGGCGGTCGGCGCGGTCCAGGCGCTCTACGCCGACGGTCTCGACGATCTCGCTGCGGCGCTCGCCTTCGACGCTGCTCAGCAATGGCGCGATGAGTCGCAGCTTGCCGCCATGGCGGAAGTGGTGAAGCAACAGGACGATCCCGGCACTCAGGTTCAATTCGCCAAGATCGCCGTCATGCGAGGCCACCCGCTCGAGGCGATGGCGTTTCCGGCCGTCGGCATGCCGGCCTTCGTGCCGCTCCCCCATTCCGCGGACCTGCCCACGGTTTACGCGGTGGCGCGGCAGGAAAGCGAATTCATCTGGCATTCGGCGTCGTGGGCTGGCGCGAAAGGTCTTATGCAGATGCTGCCGTCGACCGCGGTCTTAGTCGCCCGGCGTGCAGGCATTGAGTACGACCCGGCCCGCCTCATCGTCGATCCGGCTTTCAACACCCAGCTCGGCGCCGCGCTCCTGGGTCAATTGATCGAAGACGAAGGCGGCTCGCGCGAACTCGCCTTCGCCGCTTACAACGCCGGTCCGGGCCGGGTCGCTCAGTGGATCGCCGCGCATGGCGATCCACGCGATGGAACGGTCGATCTCGTCGACTGGATCGAACGCATTCCGTTCGACGAAACGCGCGATTACGTCCAAAGGGTTAGCGAGAATCTCGCCGTCTATCGCCAGCGCTTTGCCGAAGAGAAGCTGGCGCCGCCGCCCGTGTCGGCGCGGGTCGCCCGCCAGTAGACTGGGCCTGAGCGGGCGCTCCAGAAGCTTTCCCCCCGGCCACGCGGATAAATCCGTCGAAACGGACAACGCGTCGCGACGGAGAAATCCGCGACCAAGGCGGTCTTGAACCGGAACCCTTTCCGATGCATCCTCGTTATGCATCCGCTCTTCGTAAGCAGGGAAGGACACAACTTGGACAAGACCATTATCAGTCTGCTGGGCGGCGCCTCAGCGCTCGCCCTCCTTGGCGGCGTTCAGGCGTCGGCTGCGTCCCCGCTCGACGAAGTCAACACGTTGCAACCCGCCCGCTCATTTGCTGAGTTGTT
The DNA here is from genome assembly GCA_963824475.1 of uncultured Alphaproteobacteria bacterium. Lineage (GTDB taxonomy): Bacteria > Pseudomonadota > Alphaproteobacteria > Rhizobiales > Beijerinckiaceae > Roseiarcus. The sequence goes on along the minus strand of CAWGPR010000012.1, from coordinate 1,149,909 downwards.
GGACCCCATTCCGAATGCTGAGAACGTTCTGCGAGCCGAGATCGAACGTAGCGGTGACGCCCCTGTCACTGAAGAAAAGCCGATCGTAATGGCTCAATATCACCATCATCATCACCATTATCACCACCACTATTACCATCATCACCATCACCATCATTATCATCATCATCACCACTACTACTGAGGTGGCTGCTCTAGGCGCGCGCGAGGCATTGCGCGCGCCATTCTTATGAGCGCAGGACGGTCTTTAGAACGGTGGTGGGGAAGGTGGACTCAGTCAGCGCTGCCGCTTAGCCTTTTCGCTCGCGGCGCCGAGAATATGGCGGTATGTGCCGTCAAAAACCGTGTTTGTCGCCGACCTCCATTCCGTTTCTGCTGATAGCGTACCGCGGCTTTGATAAATGCGCCTCGATTGCAGCTCGCGCTCAGCGGCCTCCTCGTCCGACATCGGAACGAGGTCGAACGTCGCCTCCTCGGGCAGGATGAGGATCTGCGCGAACGGCTCGCCCGGTCGGAAAATGTGGGTCTTGCCCTCGGGCGGCGATTTGAACACCATGAAGAAGATCATCGGCCACCAGCGACGGATGAGCGCCGGAACGGCGATCGGGGTCGTATCGGTCGGGTCGGTGTAGAAACGCGGGTGCGGCTCGGTCCGGACCGCCCAGCCTTCCTCGACCTTGAGATCGAGCGACAGCTGGTAGGTGTAATAGAGATCGCCGAATGGGCGGAATGGCGGCCATTGGCCGTGGCCCTCGGGCGGCGTTCCGAAATCGCCGTCGAGCGCAAGCTTCCCTCCGCTCGTGCTCACGCGCAGCTCGTTTTCATACGGATAGAACAGCTCGATCCCGTAGCGAGCGCCTTCCGAAAACGGGAGGCAATGCCAGGCCTGCTCCATTGAGCCGTCCTTTCGCGGCTGGCGTTCGCCGCCCCAACCGGGGACTTCGAGCTTTGTGCGCCGCGGATCGAGGCCTGGGGTAAACGACCGATACTTGACCTGCATAGGCGAGCCATCCTGCCGCAATTCCGCATGTCAATGCATGAGACACGGCCTTCGTTCCAGCGAGTGAATTGGCGCACCCGGTCCGAACTGCGCTTTATTCCCTGTGGCTTCCAATCAACGCTTTGACCGTCTCGACCAGCTTCGGCACGTCGACCGGGTAGGAGAAGGGCGAGTCCTTCATATGCCGAGGCATGCTGGCCAGGACCTCGTCGGACTGGCGCTGGAACAGGACGACGTGTTCGAGCCCCAGCATGGCGCAGAAATGCGAGGACCACGGGTCGTGCTGGCCCTCGGCGATGATCTCGACGATCTTTGTCTCCGGCGGGCAGAAGTAGGCATTCGTCAGCGCGGCGCCGAACTCGCAGACGATGATCTTGGCCTGAGCAAAGAGAAGCGCCTGTTGGTCGAACTTGAGCTTGTCGGGCTGGATCGCGACGAAGCCTAAGGGCTTGAGCGCCTCGATCATCGCGGCGCGATTGGTGATGCTTCGGCTGTTTGACGGGCTGCGGCAGATGAGCACGCGTGGGGGCGTGCTCATCGGGGCCGCGTGCTTTCGCACATTGGCGAGGATCCGCTGGAACAGTTCGCGGCTCGCCGGATGCGCGTTCTGGCTGCTTAGCCCTGTGAACCTGTTGGACGTGACCGCATGTTCGAGAAAGACGGGCCTCGGCCTGATCTCGCGGATGAGTCCCTCAGGGACGCCGAGCCTCGCGATCAGAGCCCGCTGCCATGGCCGCAAAGTCCAGGCCAGCATCGGAGCACGCATTTTCGCGCCGAGATCGATCAGCGGAACGATGTCGTGCAGATAGTGACCATAGTTGTGCTTGTCCGAACCGGCGATGAGCAGATGCTCGCCCGCGATGCGAGGCGCGCGCTTGAGCCGTTCGAGATGCAGCCGAAGCTCCTGGGTCCCGTCCGGTAGCGGGTAGTCGACGATCGCCTTGATCGACGACAGGTACCCTTCCCGAAACGGTACGAGGAACGAGTGGCGCCAGATCCGGCCCTCCGGCGAAATAAGCACGCCAAACGCCGGAAACCAGTATTGATCGGTGAGATGCTCGAGCATCATCGCCGGCGCGTGGACGGTGTGATCGATATAGTGGAGGCGCTCGGCGTGGTCCCTCGAATTGACGCTGAGCGGATGCATCCTCGTCCGGTATTGGACCGGCGTGACGACCTCGCATTGCGTGAGCGGAGGCGGCAAGCGGCCCTCGAAGGGAGCGGCCTTTAGATTCGTTGTCTCGTCGAGAGCGACCGGAGCTCCCGCGCTGGAAGACAGCGCGCTGCGTAAACGGCGGCGGAAATTCCGCCACGGCGCGCGGACGGCGTTGCGCCAGGCTGTGTGCAGCGACCGGCTGATGCGAACGAGCTTCTCGTTTTCGACGAGATCGCGCGCCGCGCCGGCGCGCCGGGTGTCCAACAAATCCAGATCCTACAAACAAAGGCGGTCGCCTGCCCGCTTAAGCCCGCGTCTATGCCCGAACGCGGCCGCTGCGACAAGGGCGGCGGCTTATCCACCGCCATCAGGGCCGCCCGCGATGACTTCGCCCGCTTCCGAGTCTAGCGCTCGATTAGGCCCATGGCTTTCCGATTCGTTCACACCGCCGACGTCCATCTTAATTCGCCGCTCGCGACGCTGGCGCTGCGCGATCCCGAGCTGGCGGAGCTGATCGGCGGGGCGACGCGAAAAGCCTTTGTCGCCGTGATTGATCTCTGCCTGTCGGAGCAGGTCGACGCGCTCATGATCGCCGGCGACCTCTACGATGGCGAGCAAACGTCGATGAAGACGGCGCGGTTTCTCGCCGACCAGCTCCGGCGGCTCGACGAGGCGGGCGTCAAGACCTTTATCATTCGCGGCAATCACGACGCCGAGTCCCGCATCACCAGGGAGCTGACCTTGCCCGATTTGGTCAAGGTCTTCGCCGGGCGCGCGGAAACCGTGTCCCTCGGTTCTGGCGGGCTCGAGGCGACGGTGCATGGCGTGAGCTTCGCGCACAAGCACGCGCCCGAGAGTTTATTGCCAAAGTTCCGGCCGCCCATTTCCGGAAGCGTCAATATTGGCATGCTGCACACGAGCCTCGGCGGCTCGCCTGCTCATGGCCTGTACGCGCCATGCGCGGTTGCGGATCTCCATGGCGCAGGCTTCGACTACTGGGCGCTTGGCCACATTCATCAACGATTCGAGGAGCGCGGCACGGCGGCGATCGTGATGCCCGGCAATCCGCAAGGGCGCGACATCAACGAGGCAGGGCCGAAGTCGGCGACGCTGGTCACAATCGGCGATGACCGCAAGATCATGATCGAAGAACGGCCGACGAGCGTTGCGCAGTTCGAGCGCGTTCGCGTCGATCTTGCCGGCGTCGACGATTGGCGGGACGCGCTTGGGCGGATCGAGAAGGGTCTTGAAGCCGCGCGCGCCGCGGCGCCAAGCGAGCATCTGGTCGCGCGGCTTACGTTTACCGGCGCGACGTCGCTCGCCTGGCGGTTGCGCTCGGACGCGGACGTGCTGGCGGAAGAATCCCGCGCGCTCGGCGCCGCCATCGGCAAGACCTGGATCGACAAGATCGAGCTCGACTGCGCCGCGCCGCGCGCCAGCGACAGCGCCCCGTCGAGCGATCCGGTCGCCGAACTGCGCGCGCTGATGGAGACCGAGGTCGCGCAGTCAAAGGCGTTTCAGGATGCGCTCGGCGAAATCGCGGAGGAATTGCGCCGCAACCTCCCGCCAGGCTCTCGCGACGGCCTGCTGGGCCAAGACCCCGGGGAGCTCGCCAAGATCCTGCGCGCGCTCGCGCGCGAGGGCGCCGAGGATGTGCTCGCCCACCTGCGCGCGGATCGGGACATCGCCGCGTGAGGATCGCGCGCCTCGATCTCGCGCGCTATGGCAGGTTCAACGACCACCGACTCGACTTCGGCGCAGCGCCGCCCGGCGGCTCGGACGTCCACATCGTCTACGGCCTCAACGAGGCCGGCAAGTCGACGGCCGCCGCGGCGATCCTCGATCTCCTGTTCGGCATCGAGAAGCAGTCGGCCTATGGCGCCGCAAAGGGACGCGCCAGCGTCCCGAACTGGCATCCCTATAGCGCGATGCGGATCGGCGCGCGGCTCGAGCTTGGGGGGCGCGCGTACGAGGTCGCGCGCCTCAAGCGTGACAAGAACAGCCTGGTCGACGCCAACGACCGGCCGTTCGATGAGAGCTTGCTGACGGCGGAGCTCGCCGGCGTCGATCGCGAAGCTTTCCATATGATGTTCTCGCTCGACGACGAGAGCCTGGAGAAGGGAGGCGAGGCGATCCTGGCGAGCCACGGCGATCTGGGGCAATTGCTGTTCTCCGCCAGCGCCGGCCTCGCCGAGATCAGCGACCGGCTGGAGTCGTTGCGAAAGAAGGCGGACGAGTTCTACCGGCCGCGCGCTTCGACAACCGAACTTGCCGAATTGAAACACGAGCTCGACATGCTGAAGCATGAGCGCGACGCCGCCGATACGCTGGCCCCAGCCTACGCCGAGCTTGTCCGCCAGCGCGACGCGGCCAAGGAGGCTTACGCGGCCGCCGCCAAAGCTCTCAGCGAACGGCGCGCGCACGAAGACGAGATCCAGCGCCGGCTCGGCGCCCTGCCTCATCTCGCGGCGCTGCGCGAGGCGGAGAGCCAATGCGCGCCGCTCGCTGACTTGCCGGCGCCGCCGGAAGGGTGGCGCGACGAGGTCGCGCGGCTCCAGGCCGAGGCGATCAGGCTCGCGGCGCGGAAGGAGGGCGCCGGAAGCGAGATCAGCGCGCTTGGGGACCAGCTCGAGCGCATAGGCGCAGATCCCGCGGCGCTTAAGATCGCGAATCGGGTTGACAGGTGGCGCGAGCTCAGCAGCCGCTACGACAGCGCCGCGGACATCCCCGTGCGCCAGGGCGAACTCGACGGCAAGCGCGACGCCGTCGCCGACATCCTGCGCCGCCCCGGCCGCGAGAGCGAGGCTGACCCGCTGAAGCTCCCGCTTGCGGTTCGCGTCGTGGGCGCGCTTGAGGATCTGATCGCCGCCCGCTCGGGGGTATTGTCGAAACTTGAGGCGGCCGGCGAAGCGGCGGAGGCGGCGCAGAGCGCGCTTGGCCTAGCGTTGCAGGAGCTGCCGCAGCGCGCTGACGACCGCCAGACCGCGGCGATGGCGTCATTGAAGACGCGCCTGATGGAGGCGCGGCGCGATGATTCCGCCGGCCGGCTGCGCGCCGCGCGCGACGACATTGAGAAGGGAACGCGGAAGCTCAAAGAGGCCTTCGCGGCGCTCGCGCCATGGCGCGGCAACGCAGAAGCGCTGGCTCGCGTCGCGATCCCGGGCGAAGCGGAGACGGCGGAATTGCGCCGGCGCGCGGCGCAGTTCGAGGCGCTCCGACGGCAGGCTGTGGATAATCTGACCGCCAAGACCGGCGAAGCCGAGCGGCTGAAGGCCGAAACGGCTGCCGCAACGCGCGCGGCCGATCTCTTGAGCGATGAGGCTGCGGCCGAGATTCGCTCCGCGCGCGACGCCGCGTGGTTCGCCCATCGCGCGGCGCTTAGTCGGGCGAGCGCCGACCTCTTCGAAGGGGCGATGCGCCGTGACGACGCGGCCGGCGCGGCGAGAGTGGCCGGCGCGCGGGAACTGGCCGTCTTGCGCGAGCGCGCGATCAAGCTCGCCGGCGTCGAAGCGGAACGGGCGCGGGCCAAAGCCGATCTCGAAGCGGCGGACCAGGCGATCGTTGCGCTCGATCATGAGATCGCGGCGATTGCGCCCACCGCGGCGCCGCAGGGACGCGACCCGCTCGCGTTCATCGACGCCTGGCGGGCGAAGCGCAACGAGGCGCTGACGCTTGTCGAGACGCTGCGGCAGTTGGAGGATGCTGAGCGCCGCGCCGAGGACGAAGGCGAGCGCGTGCGCGAGCGATCGCGCGCGGCTTTGCGCGCCGCCGGCGTCACGCACGACCAGATGAGCGGTCTCGATGCGCTGATCGAAGCGGCGGAAACGGCGCTGGCCGACGAGGCGAAACTCGGGACCCTGCGGCAGAAGGCGGAGGAACGTCGCGCCGAGGCGGCTCGCGCCGAAGCCAAGCTAAAGATCGCTAAGGAAGCCGACGCCAATTGGCGGAAGGCATGGCGCGAAGCGTGCGCCGGGACCTGGCTTGGCGAGGACGAGGCTGAGCCCGCGCTTGGCGCGGTCAAGCAGTCGCTGAAGGCGCTCGACGAATTGCGCGCGACGCTGAGTGTCTGCGCCGAGCTGGAAGACCGCATCGCCAAGATGGCGCGCGACAAGCGCCTGTTCGCCGACGAGGTCGGCGCTGTGGCCGCCGCGCTCGATCTCGAGGATGTGCCCGACGACGTCCGGCGGCGCGCCGACGCGATCGAGGAACGCGTCGCTCGGGCGCGCGAGAATGAGCGCCGCCGCGCGGAGAAGGTTGACGCGCTCGAGGAGGCGCGCGGTCGGCTCAAGGCGATAACGGAAGAGCTCGAGGTCAATGCGCGACAGGCTTTGAGCATGACGGTGCTCTTCGCCGTCGGGACGCTGGCCGAGGTCGCCGCCAAGCTCGAAGACTGCAAACGCCGCGACGCGCTCAAGGCGGAGATTGCGCGCGAGAAGGCGGCGATCATCGCCGCCAGCGTGGCCGGCTCGCTCGACGCGGCGCGCGCTGTCCTCGAGCGAGCCGACGCGGCGGCGCTCAAGGCGGAACTCGAGGAGCTGAAGGCGCGGGCGCCGTTTGTCGAGCAGGCGCACGCCGAGGCGCACAGCGCCCATCGCGAGGCGGTCAAGCGGCTCGAGGCGGTCGGCGGCGACGACGCGGTCGCGCGGCTCGAGGAGAAACGGCGCACCATCCTCGAGGCGGTCAATGACGGAGCGCGGCGCTATCTCGCCTTGCGCGCGGGGATCGCGGCGGCCGAAGAGGCGCTACGGCTCTTTCGCGACCGGCATCGCGGCGCGATGATGGAGCGCGCCTCGGAGGCGTTCCGGCTCATCAGCAGGGGCGCCTATCGCGCGCTGACGACCGCGCCGAACTGGCAGGCAGAGACGCTGATCGCGCTCTGCGCCGACGGCGGCTCGAAGGAGGCGGCGCAATTGTCGAAGGGCGCGCGCTTCCAGCTTTATCTCGCGCTGCGCGTCGCCGGCTACCACGAGCTCGCCAAGAGCCGCGCGCCGGCGCCGTTCGTCGCCGACGACATCATGGAGACGTTCGATCATTTCCGCGCCGAGGAGGCGCTGCGCCTGTTCGCCGACATGGGCCGCGTGGGCCAGGTCATCTACTTCACCCACCATCAGCACTTGGCCGAGATCGCCAAAGCCGTGTGCCCCGAGGCGAGGGTGCATGAATTGGCGGCGTGACCCTCACCCCAGCCCTCTCCCCGAGGGAGAGGGGGAATCCCTTCTCCCCCCGGGAGAAGGTGGCCGGCGCAGCCGGCCGGATGAGGGCCGGCGTGAAGCGCGCGGCGAGAGGGCGCTCAGCTGCTCTGCACGCCCTTGACGTACCAGTCGATCACTGCGAGGTCGCCGTCCTTCATCCGCTCGCCTTTGGCGAGGCGCTCCTTGCCGGTCTGATCCATGATTGGCCCGGTGAAGACGTCGTAGGACCCGTCCTTCCAGCCGGCGATGACTTTGTCGGCGGCGGCCTTCACGTTGTCGGGCACGGCCTTGCTGTAGGGCGAGATGACGACGGTGCCTTCCTTCATGCCCCACCAGGCGTCGTCCGGTTTCCAGGAGCCGTCGAGCACCGCCTTGGCGCGTGAGGTGTAATAGGGGCCCCAGATGTCTTCGATCGCGGTCAAGTGGGTCTTCGGCGCGAACCGCGACATGTCCGCGCCTTGGCCGAAACACCACACTTTGCGCTGTTCGCAAACCTGCAGCCCCGCGGGGCTGTCGGTGTGCTGGGCGATCACGTCGCAGCCGAGGTTGGCGAGCGTCTGCACCGCGGCTGCTTCCTTGGCCGGGTCGAACCACGAGTCGATCATCACCAGTTTGGTCGTGATCTTCGGGTTCTGCGCTTGCGCAGCGAGCGTAAAGGAATTCACGCCGAGCACGACCTCGGGAACCTTGTAGGAGCCGAGATAGCCGATCACCCCCGACTTCGACATGAGACCGGCGATCGTACCCTCGACCGCCCGGCCCTGATGGAAACGCGAGTTGTAGGTGCCGAGGTTGTCAGCGTGCTTGTATCCGGTGCAATGCTCGAACTTGACGTTCGGGTATTGCTTGGCGACGTCGACGCATTGGTCCATGTAGCCGTACGAGGTCGCGAAGATGAGCTGATGGCCGCTCTGCGCGAGATCTTTCAGGATCGGCACGGCGCTCGCGTCCTCCTTCACGTTCTCGACATAGTCGGCGACCACCTGTCCTTTGAGCGCGTCGACCATCGCCTTGCGGCCCTTTTCGTGCGCCCAGGTCCAGCCGAAGTCGCCGATCGGGCCGAGATAGATCAAGCCGACCTTCAACGGCTCGGCGGCGAAGGCGGCGCGTCCGAGCGCCGGCGCCGCCGCGAGCCCGGCTGCGGTGGTCTGCAAGAAATTGCGGCGAGTGAGGAAACTCACGTGTCTCTCCATTTGCTCGGCCAAATCCGATGAGCCCGAGATCATCAAAACCACATGCAAGAGACATGCCCCGCCCGTGCGATTGTCCAGCCGACGCCGTCAGGACTGGCCCTGCCGCGGCGGCCGAGCCGCCTTGCCCGCTCCGCGCCGGGATGCAACCGCCGGGCGAGGCGCAGGCCAGCCAAACGCCGCTAAACGCCAGCAAAACGCGCCTAAACGGGCCTAAACGCTAGTAAAAATGGCTAGCATTTACTAGCGTTTATTTTTCGGAATCGGGCCTTTTCAATGGGTTACGGCCAATTCAAATAAGGAATTCCCCCCTGGCTCGCGCCTCGCGTCTCGGTTGTAGGCGCGGCCCTTCCTGCCTCTCATCCCGCGACGCCAACGACGGCGCCGCGAAAGGACGAGGCAGATTGCGACGCAACCTGCCTGTCCTCGGTTCGCCTAATCAGAAAGCATGGATCACGATTCTGGTTCTGTCAAGAAATTGTCCAACTTTCTTCCGCGCGACGGCCCGACGAGACTACGCGACGGAATCGCATGACGCAGGGCAGGCGCGACGCGCGCCCCCTCTCCCCGTGAAGACGGGGAGAGGGTCGGGGTGAGGGGCGGAGGAGACTGGCCCCGAGCTGGCTACAACGTCTGCCGCCGCTCTAGTATCGCCAGGATCGTGTCCAGAATCCCGTCGATGTTGCGGTAGACCTCGTCATTGTAGAAGCGAGCCACCCGGTAGCCTCGATCGCGCAAGAACTGTTCTCGCGCAGCATCGTGACGGCGCTCATCGTCGGTCGAATGAGTCGCGCCGTCGATCTCGACGACCAGTTTTTCCTCGCGGCAAACGTAGTCGGCGAAATACGGACCAATAGGCTCTTGCCGAACGAACTTGAAGCCGCCGAGAATGCGGTTTCGAAGTCGTCGCCAAAGTTGGCGTTCAGCCTCAGTCTGGTCGCGGCGGAGCCCCCGCGCTCGGCGCGCTTCGGCTAGACGTAGTCCGCGCATCGCCGTGCCCCTCACCCTAACCCTCTCCCCGTCAAGACGGGGAGAGGGAATCGAACCTAGCTCTGCACGCCCTTGACGTACCAGTCCATCACCAGAAGGTCTTTGTCCTCCATGCGCTGGCCCTTGGCGACGCGTTCCTTGCCGGTCTGATCCGAGATCGGACCGGTGAAGACGTCATAGGATCCATCCTTGGTGCCGGCGATGATCTTGTCGGCGGCGGTCCGCACGTTTTCCGGCACGGCCTTGCTGTAAGGCGCCATGGCGAGGAGTCCCTCTTTCATGCCCCACCACGTGTCGTCCGGCTTCCAGGTTCCGTCGAGCACCGCTTTGGCGCGCGAGATGTAATAGGGGCCCCAGAGGTCGAGGCTCGCCGTCAGGTGCGCATGGGGCGCGAAGCGCGACATGTCGGCGCCATAGCCGAATCCGTAGATCTTGCGTTTCTCGCAGACCTGCAACACCGCCGGACTGTCGACATGCTGAGCGATGACGTCGCAGCCGAGATTGGCCAGCGTCTCGGCCGCCGCGGCCTCCTTGGCCGGATCGAACCAGGTGTCGATCATCACCAGCTTGGTGGTGATCTTCGGGTTGATCGCTTGCGCGGACAATGTGAAGGCGTTCACGCCCATCACCACTTCCGGGATCTTGAACGACCCGACATAGCCGATCACGCCCGTCTTCGACATCATGCCCGCAATCGTGCCGGTCACCGCTCGGCCCTGATAGAAGCGCGAGTTGTAGGTGCCCACGTTGTCGGCGCGTTTGTAGCCGGTGCAGTGCTCCCATTTGACGTCGGGAAACGCCTTGGCGGCCTCGAGCGTCTGGTCCATGTAGCCGTAAGAGGTGGTGAAGATGAGCTTGTTGCCCTGCTGGGCGAGGTCCTTCATCACCGGAACGGCGCTGGCGTCTTCCTTGACGTTCTCGACATAGTTGGTGACCACTTGGCCTTTGAGCGCTTGCTCCAGCGCCTTGCGGCCCTGCTCGTGCGACCAGGTCCAGCCGTAGTCGCCGATCGCGCCGAGATAGACGAAGCCGACCTTGAGCGGCTCCGCGGCGAAGCCGCTGCGAGCCAAGGCGGGCAGGACGAGGCCGGCGGCCGCGGTCCGGATCAAACTGCGTCGCGTAATTGTTGTCATGTTTCTTCTCCCTGCTTCCTAGTGCTTCGAGGCTAGCTCGTTTTCCTGTTCAGTCCGATGCGCTCGCGTCATTGCGACCCCCGGGCTTTTGGACCCGGGGGGAAGCAATCCAGGGATCGTCGGGCGCCCTTCCTTCTTCTGGATTGCTTCGTCGCTTCGCTCCTCGCAATGACGGGCTCACGTCGACCGGACAGCGCCTAGCTGTTGGGCAGGAACGGCCGGCCGAGGCAAGCCGGCGCTTCGGTTCCGGCGACCTCGCGGGCGGAAATGACGGCGAGGGCGATGACGGCTGCGATATAGGGCATCGCCGCCCAGAACTGGGACGGCAGGAATGAGAAGCCGGACGCCTTGGCGTAAAGCTCGAGCGTCATGAGCACGCCGAAAAAGTAAGCGCCCGCCAAGAGCCGGCCGGCGCGCCAGCCGGAGAACACCACCAGCGCGAGCGCGATCCAGCCCCGGCCGGCGGTCATCTGCTCGGCCCACATCGGCGTGATGACCATCGAGAAATAGGCCCCCCCGATGCCGGCCAACGCGCCGCCGAAGGCGATCGCCCCATAGCGGATCGCGATCACCGGATAGCCGATCGAATGGGCGGAAAGGTCGTTCTCGCCGACCGCGCGCAAGATGAGCCCGGCGCGCGTGCGGTTCAGGAACCAGCCGACGGCGAAGACCATGATCAGCGCGAAATAGACGAGCGGGCTATAGCCGAACACGACCCGCCACAGCGGATCGCCGGCGAGCCAATCGGGAAAGATGGAATCGAACGACGGCACGATCATGCCGACATAACCGGCGCCGATGAGCGAAGAGAGGCCGATGCCGAAGATCGCCAGCGCTAAGCCCGTCGCCACCTGGTTGGAGCCGAGCGTCAGCACCAGCACCCCGAACAGCATGGAGGACAAGGCGCCCGCGAGCGCCGCGCCGAGCACGCCGACCCACGGCGCCCAATCCCCGAAATCGGGACCATAGTTGAGGGTGACGGCGAAGCCGGTCACCGCGCCGATCAGCATCATGCCCTCGATGCCGAGATTGAGCACGCCGCTCTTCTCGACCACGAGTTCTCCGGTCGCGGCGAGAAGGATCGGCGTCGTCACGCCGACCACGGTGACGAGCGCGTCGATGAGGAAGGTTAGCATTACGCCACCGCCTCCGCAGGCGCGGCGCGCGGCGCGTCGCGGAGGATCCGCACGCGGTACCGGACCAGAATGTCGCTGGCGAGAATGAAGAACAGCATCATCGCCTGGAAGATGCCGGCGGTCGCGCTCGGCACATGCACCACCGTCTGCGCTACTTGGCCGCCGACATAGGTGACGGCGAGGATCAGCGCGGCGAGAAACACGCCGATCGGATGGAGGCGGCCGAGGAACGAGACGATGATCGCGGTGAAGCCATAGCCGGAGGGGAAGCCGAGGTTGATCTGCCCGAGTTGGCTCGAGGCCTCGAGAATGCCGGCGAGCCCGGCCATGCCGCCACTGATGAGCAGCGTCGACCAGACCGTGCGCGAGGAGTCGAAGCCGCCGTAGCGCGCGGCGTTTGGCGCTGCGCCTACGGTGCGGACTGAGAAGCCGTAGACCGAGCGGGTCGTGAGCAGCCAGAACACGAGCGTGAGAACGATGGCGACGACAAGGCCCGGCGGAATGGCGGTTCCGGGAATGGCGTGCGGCAAAAGCTCAGCCGGCGTGAATGGCGGGGTCTGAGGGAAGTTATGGCCGTTCGGATCCTTCCAGGGGCCGCTGACCAGATAGTTGAGCACCTGCAGCGCGACATAGACCAGCATCAGGGTGGACAGCACCTCGGACACCCGGTAGCGCGTCTTCAAAAACGCCGGGATCGCCGCCCAAGCCATTCCGCCGACGATGCCCGCCGCGATCATCAGCGGGATCACCCAGAAGCCTTGCGCATCGGGCAAAGCGAAGGCGACGCCCGCGCCCGCGAGCGCGCCGACGATGTACTGGCCCTCCGCGCCGATGTTCCAGATCTTGGCCTGATTGCCGAGCGATAAGCCCAGCGCGATGATGATGAGCGGCGCGGCCTTGGTCGCCACGTCCTGCCACTTGTAGGAAGCGACTACGGGCGTGATGAAGGTCTCGTAGATCGCCCGCGGCCCGTCGAAGCCGATCAGCTGAAAGATGATCGCGCCGAGCAGCATAGTCAGAAGCACGGAGGCGATCGGCGTCGCGACCTGCATGAAACGGCTCGGCGTCAGCCGCTTCTCAAGCCGGATGCGCATGAAGGGCCTCTGTCATCTCGACCGTCGCCGCCGGGTCGCCGTGCACGCCGCCCATGAGCAGGCCGATCTCCTCGATCGAAACCTGGCCGACCTTCATCGGCGGCGACAAGCGGCCGAGATTGATGACGGCGATAGTGTCGCAAAGCGTGAGCAGCTCGTCGAGGTCTTGCGAGATGACCATGACCGCCGAGCCGCGCGCGGCGAGATCGACGATCGCCTGATGGATGGCGGCCGCCGCGCCTGCGTCCACCCCCCAGGTCGGTTGGCAGACGACGAGCGCCTCCGGCCGCTGCAGGATCTCGCGGCCCATGATGAACTTCTGCAAGTTGCCGCCCGAGAGCGAGCCAGCGAGCGCGCCCGGGCCGGTCGCCTTCACGGCGTAGGCGCCGATCACCTCGGCGGCGTAATTGACCGCCTTGCCAGGATCGATGAGGCCGAAGCGCACCATCTCCATGCGGTCGCGCCCGGTGAGCGCTCCATTGTCGGTGAGCGAGAACTCGCCGATCGCCGCATGGCCGTTGCGCTCTTCCGGCACCGCGCATAAGCCCAAGTTGCGCCGCTCGGTGACGCCGAGGCGGCCGACTTCGCGACCCACGAGCGTGATCGCCTCGGGCCTCGGCGTCAGCGTCTCGCCGCTCATCGCGCTTAAGAGTTCATTCTGCCCGTTGCCGGCGACGCCGGCGACGCCGAAGATCTCGCCGGCCTTCACTTCGAGCGCGACATCCTCTAGCGCGACGCCGAATTCGCTCGGCTTCGGCAGGCTCAAGCCTTGCGCCGTAAGTTTCGGCGGGCCGAAGCCGCGCTTCGGCGGCTTGGCGATTTCCTTCAGGTTGGCGCCGATCATCATTTCCGCCATCGAGCGCGAGGTCTCGCGCTTCGGGTCGCAATGCGCAACCACCTTGCCGCCCCGCAGGATGGTCGCGGTGTCGCACAGCGCCACGATCTCGTGCAGCTTGTGGGAGATGTAGAGGATCGAACAGCCGCTCGCGGCCAGTTTTCGCAAGGTCTCGAACAATTGCTCGACTTCCTGCGGCGTCAGCACCGAGGTCGGCTCGTCCATGATCAAGAGCCGGGGTTTGAGCAGGAGCGCGCGCACGATCTCGATGCGCTGGCGCTCGCCGACGCTGAGGGTCGAAACGACCCGGCGCGGATCGAGCTTGAGCTGGTAGGCCTCGAGCACCCGATTGAACTCGGCAAGAAGGTCGCGCGAGGAGAGGCCCGAAGTCGAGGCCGAGCGCGATGTTCTCCAACACCGTCATCGCCTCGAACAGCGAGAAGTGCTGGAACACCATGCCGATGCCGAGGCGGCGAGCCGCGCGCGGATTGGAGATGCGGACGGGCGAGCCGTCGAAGATGATCTCGCCCTCGTCGGGCGCGAGGATGCCGTAAATCATCTTGACCAGCGTCGATTTTCCGGCGCCGTTCTCGCCGAGCAGCGCGTGAATCTCGCCGGGCTTGACGCTCAAGTTGACATTGTCGTTCGCGCGCACGCCGGGAAAGGACTTGCTGACGCCGACGAGTTTCAGCCGCGGGGGAGCTTCGACGTTCACCTCAACTTCACCTCGCTCCCCAGGCCCCGTGAGGCCGCGCCTGAACCCATGCGACGCAAAAATCATACCGTCGCGGCTCTGCCCCTTGCGAGGCGGCGGCTCAGGGCGAGCGATGTCCCCAACGCCCTTGATCGCCGGACGCTCCTGTTTTCGGCGACCCTAGCGGGGACCGCCGCGGTGTCAAATGAATTGGCGGCCGCGGCCTGTAAGGCGGGCGGAGCGGGCATGGCGCAATTTCACGGGCAATTTCTTCGGGCCGCAGGCGCCGGCGCCGAGAAGTGGGGCCGTGAGCGGGGCGCGGCTCTTTCGTGCTAGACTATTGATGCGATTGAGTCGAACCAGGCTCGTCATCGCGAGCGTAAGCGAAGCGATCCAGGGGAACGCAGGACGCCCGATGATTTCCTGGATCGCCGCGTCGCTTCGCTCCTCGCGATGACGATCGCGCCCGCCCGATGGAGCCTGCCGGATGACCGCTGCGTCCCTTCGCCCTTATGATGAAACCTTGCTCCGCCGGGCGTTCGACGTCGCGCGTCGCTCGCGCGCCGCCGGCGACCATCCGTTCGGCTCCGTGCTTGCCGACGGCGAGGGCAGGGCGCTGATGGAGCAGGGCAACGGTTATACGACCGAGGGCGGCGACCGCACCGCCCACGCGGAACGCCTGCTCGCCTCGCGCGCGGCGCGCGCCCACGACCTCGCCTTCCTGGCGCGCTGCACGCTCTACACGTCCGCCGAGCCGGGCGCGATGTGCGCGGGCGCGATCTATTGGGCGGGGATCGGCCGCGTCGTCTATGGCCAGAGCGAGAAAGCGCTCAAAGCGCAGACCGGAGCGCATGACGAGAATCCGACCCTCGACCTGCCCTGCGCCGTCGTCTTCGCCGCCGGTCAGCGGGCGACCGAGATCGTCGGCCCGCTGCTCGAGCACGAGGCGGCTCAGTTGCAGGCGGATTTCTGGAAGGCGAGGGGGTAGGGGCGCCCGCGCGCCTATCCCTCCTCCAGCGCCTCGGCCGCGACCGCCAAGCGCCGGGCGGCCTCCGGGTCGAGGCGCTTGGCGAGTTCGCCATGCGCGCGCTTCCAGTCGGCGAGCCCCGCCGCGAGGCTAAAGGCCCCCTTCTCGGTGAGCCATACCGCGCGCCGGCGCGCATCCCTGTCGCCGGCCGCGATCTCGATGAGCCCAGCGGCTTCGAGCACTTGCAGATTGCGCGACAGCGTCGACTGGTCGAGCCCGGTGCGCTGCGCGAGTTCGCCTAAAGTATCGTCGCGGGCCGCGGCGATCTGCGCCATCAGCCCGAACTGGGCGAGGCTCAGGCCCGAGCCCTGCATGCGCCGGTTGAGGAAGGCGGTGATGCGCCGCGCGGCGAGCCGGGCGTTCCATCCGGCGCAGGCGTCGACCGCCGCGCGCGCGTCGGCGACGAGGGTCTTGCGCAATGGTTGCCTTGGCGTCGGCATCGATGTATGTAGATACATCATTTGTATCTGCATGCATAGGAGCAAAGCCGATGTTGACGACCGCGCCGCGCGCTGACGACGTCGCCGATCCGGCCGAGGTCCGGCTGATGTCGGGCCGGGAGTTCCTCCAGGCGATGATCGACGGCCGGCTGCCAGGGCCCTCGATCGCCAGGACGATGTCGTTCCGGCTCGTCGAGATCGGCGACGGCTTCGCAGTCTTCGAGGGCGACCCCGGTTCGCACCTTCTGAACCCGCTGGGGATCGTGCACGGTGGCTGGGCGCTGACGCTGATCGACAGCGCGGCCGGCTGCGCCGCCCATACGCTCATCCCCGCTGGCGGCAGCTACACGACGATCGAGACCAAGGCCAATTTCTCCAGGCCCATCACCCAGGACGCGGGGCCTGTCCGCGCCGAAGGGCGCGCGGTCGGCCGCGGGCGGCGCATCATCTCCTGCGAGGCGCGAGTCGTCGACGCCAAGGGCCGCCTTCTGGCGCATGGGACCTCGACCCTCATGGTCCTCGCCGACAAGGCGGACGACAGCCGTCGCACGGAGGCTTAGGGCAGGGTTCGCCTGGCGCTAGAGCCTGCTGCATTTCGGTAGAATCGATGGCGTTAGCGCACCCGCCCCACTTGTGGGGGCGGGCAGGGGTGGGGGGTCGCGCGGGCCGAGGGGATTATCGAATGCGCCGACGGCGCGACCCCCTCCTTGATCCTCCCCCACAAGAGCTTGCGCCCGGGCGCGCGCAAGCGCGGCCCGGGTGGGGGAGGAGACGCGTCGGGGCGGTCCGCGCGTAAACTCAAGAGCAAAAGGCGCTAGCGGGCTAGGGTCAGCGTTTCGGGTCGCCCAGGCCATGAATGCGCCGGTCGCGTCCGCCCCGATGGCGATGCGCCCGAAGTCGGGGACGTCGAACGGCTGCCGAACGATCCTGCCGCCGTGACTCTGAGCCGCTGCGACCATTCGATCGACGTCGTCGACTTCCAGATAGCTTAGCCAGTGCGGCGGATCGGCGTCGGGAACGATTCCGCGCATGTCGAGCATGCCGGCGACCGGCTTGTCCGCCGCCTTGGCGATCCAGTTGTCCGGTCCCCGATGGAAGACTGGCGTCGGCGGCCCCTGCATGCGCGCCTTGATCTGCGGGTAGCGCATCGCCGAAATTGACGTCCGTGGCGCAATCGTGCGCGCCCACCTCCGGGAGGAACTGGAATGAGCGACGGGGAATTGGCCTACATGAGCGCGGCAGAGATCGCGGACAAGGTCCGCCGGCGTCTCTTGTCGCCGGTCGAGATCGTGGACGCGTGCATCGCCCGGATCGAGCGTCGCAACCCAAGCCTCAACGCTTTCGTTTTCACTGGTTTCGACGACGCGCGCCGCGAAGCGAAAGCCGCTGAGAAGGCGATCATGTCTGGCGCCGCCGTCGGTCCGCTCCACGGCGTTCCTTCGGCGATCAAGGATCTGTTCGATTTCAAGCCGGGTTGGCCGTTCACCTTCGGGGGGGTGAGAGCGATGCGGAACTGCGTCGCCGACTGGCATTGCATATTTGCGGAGCGCATTGAAAAGGCCGGCGCGATCCTCCTCGGCAAGACCAACAGCCCGACCATGGGGCTGCGCGGCGTCTGCGACAATTTCCTGTTCGGCCCGTCGCGCAATCCATTCGACTTGCGCAAGAACACCGGCGGGTCCTCGGGCGGCAGCGCGGCTGCGGTCGCGGACGGACTCGTGCCGTTTGCAGAGGGCACCGACGCCGGCGGCTCGATCCGGATTCCAGCGGCCTGGTGCAACGTGATGGGGTTCAAGCCGTCATTCGGCCGGGTGCCCGTCGTCCTGCGGCCCAACGCCTTCGCCGGCGCCACGCCATTCGTGGCCGAGGGTCCGATCAGCCGGACGGTCGAGGACGCCGCCTTGGCGCTCAACGCGCTCGCTGGCTATGACTCGCGCGACCCGTTCGCGATCGAGACGACGGAGGATTTCCTTTTAGCGGTTCGCCGGTCGATCAAGGGCTGGAAAATCGCTTACAGCCCGAACCTCGACGTGTTCCCGATCGATCCCGCGATCCGCAGAACCGTTGACCAAGCGGTGCAGTGCTTCGGCGACGCAGGCGCGACCGTCGAGGAGGTCCGGCTCGGTTTGAAAAGAAACCAGCGTGAGCTCAGCGACGCATGGACCAGGCTGATGGCGCCGCTCAACATCGGCGCTCTGGAAGGCATGAAGGCTTTTGGCTTCGATTTGATGGGCGAGCATCGTCACGATTTCCCGCCCGACTACCTGCAAAGGATCGACGCCGGCAGGAATCTTTCAGCCTTGCAGCTGGAGGCTGATCAGGCGATCCGCAGCGAGGTCTACGACGCGATTCAGAACGCCCTCTCGACGCATGAGATTCTGGTTTGTCCCACGCTTGCGGCGATGCCGGTCGACAATGCGTCCGACGGCGACACCAAAGGCCCCGCCAAGGTCGATGGCGTCGAGGTGGATCCTTTGATCGGCTGGTGCCTCACCTATGTCACGAATTTCAGCGGCCACCCCTCAGCGTCCGTCCCTGCGGGCCTCAGCGGCGGTTTGCCGGTGGGCATGCAGATCATCGGACGGCGTTACGCCGACGGCGACGTGTTGGCGGCGGCGGCCGCCGTCGAGCGCCTGCGCCCTTGGCGCGACGCCTACGAGATTTGCATGAAGCGCCAACTGGATCCGCGAGCGACATAAGGCTGGCCGGCCCCGCCTGTACGCTGCCGCCGGCCGGCGGCAGCTATTCGAGACCAAAGCCAATTTCTCCCGGCCCACACTAAGGATGAAGGCCGCGTCCGCGCCGAAGGGCGCGCGATTGGCCGCGGGCTGCGCATCCTGTCCTGCGAGGCGCGAGTCGTCGACGCCCAGGCGCCGGGACGATATATTCAATATATTCAATCGCCTGCACCATATTCGACTGGCTGTAGCCTAGAGGGACCAACTCCGTAACAACACCGCACTCAGGCATGAACGGTTCGGACCGTCATCAACTTGCAATTTGAACTCAATATTTCCCCAGGCCGGGAGGGCTCTGCGCCATCACCCGTTTGCCACGAAGGCAAGTTGCGACTCTGAGGAGGATCAACCGAATGCGCACTCGAACGTATCGCAAAGTGGCCGCCGCCACGCTCGGAAGCGTGGCTATGCTATCCAGCGCAATGGCGTTTGGCGCGGACTGGGACGGTTCCTACGGTCGCCAGGAAGACGGGGACGGCCGGGGGTCGCTTCAAGAGAAGATCGAGCTCCTGCGCAAGAAAGTGAAGTACGTCTTCGTGATCTTTCACGAGAACGAGTCGTTTGACCACTATTTTGGCACCTTCCCGGGCGCGAACGGCCTTTTCGAGGCCCCGGCAGGCTTCACTCCCGCCAACAAGACCCCGAGTTTCAGGCAGCGCTATCTCGATACGTCCCTCAGCGTCAAAACCACCTCGCCGTTCCTGATGCCCCAGGCGGTCGTCGGCGCCGGCAAGGTGATTCCTGTCTATCCCGCGGACGAGATTTCCGTCGATCACAGCCACCAAGGCATGGCGAACAGCCTGGATGTCGACACCACGACCGGGATTGCGGCTAATGACCGCTATGCGATGGATCAGGAGGGTCTGACGACCAACGCCTCGGGGGCCATCGTGACGAAGACTGGCGCGACGCCGACGTCGGTCACGCTGGCGCAGGCGCAGAAGGCCGAGGACGATATCGACCATCTCGACTGCGATACGATTCCGTTCATGTGGAGCTGGGCGAAGCACTTCGTCCTGTTTGACAATTTCCATCAGACGATCGTCGGCCCGTCGACGCCGAACGCGATTGCGATCATCGCCGGGCAGTCCGGCGAGACGCAGTGGGCTTTGCATCCGGACGAGGGGGCGTCGGTCACCTACGCCAATCCTACGTTCCCGAACGTGCTGGGCGCGAGCTACGGCTCGAAAGTCACGCCTTCCAACAGCAACGCTTACGTTCCCGTCGTCAGCGATGCCGGCCCCTTCCCAGGCTCGAACCTGGACACGAACGCGATCAAGCCGCCGTACAATACAGATGAGAACCCGGCGAATCCGGCGCTCAATCTCACCTTCGCGACCCAGCCGCTGTCGTTCATGGGGTCCGATATCGAGAAGATCATCAAGACCGACCCCAATCCGGCGGCCGATCTGCGCGACGTGCAGAGTGACATCCGCGAGATCGCGTCCTTCAACCGTCCGGTGAACTGGGGCTGGTATCAGCAGGGATTCGACGCCAACGACACGCCGGATCCTTCTAGTGGGATTACCCCGAACAGCGGGCCCGAGGCGTACCTCAGCGGCTACGTCTTGCATCACAATGGGCCGCAGTATTTCGCCTATCTCGCCGATAATCCGGCGGTCCTCAACACCAATCTCCACGGCGCCAAGGATTTCTTCAACGCGGTCGAGGGACGGACGCTGCCGTCGGACGGCGGTGTATTCTACCTGCGCGGCGGCTATGACAATAACGACGGGCTCGTTCCGGTCGATCCGACGCCTGCGGTCGAGGGCGCGTTCCTCGGCAACGACGATCATCCGGGCTACTCGGATCAGCAGATCACCGAAGCCTTCGCGGCGCGGGCGATCAGCGACATCGCCAACAGCCCGTATTGGTCGCAGAGCGCCATCATTATCACCTATGATGAGACGGATGGCTACTACGACCACGTCACGCCGACGAAGCGCAGCACGTTCGCCGACGGCTCGATCCTGGAGGCGGGCCCGCGCATTCCCGCGATCGTGATCTCGCCCTATGCAGCGTCCGGCGCGATCTCGCATAACTACAGCGAGCACGGGTCGATCATCAAGTTCATCAACGAGCTGAAGGGTCTCGTGCCGCTCGCCGTTCTGCCCGACGAGGAGCGCGGTCGCAATCTCGGCAAGATCAATCTCGGCCAGGACAATCTGGGACCATCCGACGATCCGGACAACGAGCTCGGCGATCTGACCGAGGCGTTCGACTCCGACAGGCTGACGGGCGAAAAGCCGCCGATCCCGGCGTCGGAGGCAGCGTTCACCTCAGCACAGATCGAGAAACTGCCGCACCTGGCGACGGCGAACTATTCGAAGAACGGCTACACCAACGGCGCCTGTGAAGCGATCGGCGTCCTGCCGACCGACTTCGAGACTTCCACCGACTACAAGAACGGCAAGCCGATCGATCCCTACCCGGTCGACGTCAACCCGCGGCCGACCGCGTCCCCCGGCACGCCGACTTCGGGCAGCTGGACGCCCTGATCCGACACAGGCCCGCAGCTCCGGCTGTGGGCCTTGAAGCAATCCCCGATGGACGGGAGCCGCGGCTTCCGTCCCTTTGTTTGTTGGAAACCGCGTGGAAGGATCGCAGATGTCTCGCTGGCTTGCCCGACTTCTCGCTCTCGGTCTCCTGCCGCTCGCCGCCGCTGCGGACGCACAAACGCTCGCTTCGATCAAAGCTTCGCGCCACCTTGATTGCGGCACGGTGCAAAGCGCCGACGATTGGAACGGACAAGACATCCACGGCGATCTCTCCGCGCTCGGAGGTGAGATCTGCCGCGCTGTGGCCGTGGCCATTCTCGGCGGTTCGGAGGGACTTTCCATTCACGCTTACCCGGCCGAGCCGGAGGCGCTGGCCGCGTTGAAGGCCGGAAAGATTGAACTCGCCGTGGGCGTTTCGCCCTCAGCAACCGTCGCCATGCAATTCGAGATCGGTTTTGGACCGCCCGTGTTCTACGATTCCCAACGCATCCTGGTCGCGAAGCAGAGCGGCATCGCCGATCTCGCCGGCCTGCGCGATCAGGTCATTTGCGCGCTCGACATGAGTCCGCCCGAGCGGACATTGCGCGACGAATTGACGGCGCGGAATATTTCCTACGCGCTTCAGTCCCATTCCGAGCAGGGCGAGCTGGACGCGGCCGTCGCGGTGCGCCGGTGCGCAGGGACGGGCATGGAATCGCGCCTCGCGCAGTCGCGCGCAAATTTCCACGCGCGCACGAGCGACTTCGTCTTCCTGCCCGAAAGGCTGGCTCTCGCTCCCGTCGTTCCCGCCTATCCCGACAAGGATCGCGCCTTCGGGCTTATCGTCGATTGGACCATCAGCGCGCTGATCGAGGCGGAGGCGTTGGGCATCACCAAGGACAACGTGGTCGAGTCCGACAAACGCGAAGACATGCGGGCCGATCAGCTTCTTGGCCACGACTTCGCCACGGCGCAGGCGCTCGGCCTGACGCACGACTGGGCCGCCAAGGTCATCGCGGCCACCGGCAATTACGGGGAGATTTTCGAACGCACGACGGGCAAGCCCTATCAACTGGAACGGGGCATCAACGCGCTGTGGACGCAGGGCGGCCTCATGGCGCCGATGCCCATGAAGTAGAGCGCTCCGTGCCTGCGAGAACTCGGCGCCGCTCGGGGTCTAGCCCCAGCTACGCCGGCACAGGCGCATCGGCGCTCGCCCGCCAGTGCGCGCGGATGGCGTGGACCAAGTCGTCCGGCCGCTCCTCGGGGAAGAACAGCTTCGCTCCCTCGGGTTCGCATTGTCGCCCGGCCTGTCTATGTCGGCGCCCCGATCGGGACGGCCGCGGCCCTGACCGCTCTGCTCAATGGCAAGGCGGCTCCGCCGTTGAACGAATGGGGGTCCGAGTAAGGTGCGCTGTGGCGGACTTCACGTCGCCGATGACGATGGCGGCGACCTGTCGACGGACCGAGGTTGTGTTAGTTTGATGCGGCGTCGCAGGGATGACGCGGCGCGGGGCTATAAAGGCTTGCGATAAGGGATAGGCGCCGGTATCAGCGCCGGCGTCGCGCGCCAAGATTTCAGGGGAGAAACGCATGAACCGGCGGCAATTGTTTCTCTCATCGGCCAAGGCGGCGTTGCTTGGCCTCTTCGGCGGGTCGTCGCTCGCTCGCGGGGCGAAGGCGCAGCCGGCGAAGATCGCGGCGACCGGCCCCGGCGGCTGGGTCAGCAAGGTCTACAACCTCATCGGCAAAGTGACCGGCGCGCCCGGGTCGCCGACCGCGACTCTCAACATTCCCGGCGATCAATTGCCGCCTCCGCCCCAGCCGTTCGGCGGCTCAATCGAGCTCAACGCCGCGCAGTCGAAGCCGTTCTGGCCGATGCGCGTCGTTCCGCCGCAAGGGGCGCCCAATATCGTCCTGATCCTCACCGACGATGTCGGCTTCGCCGCGCCCTCGACCTTCGGCGGCGTAATTCCGACGCCGACGCTCGACCGAATCGCCGCCAACGGCCTTCGCTACACGAACTTCCACACGACGTCGCTCTGCTCGCCGACCCGCGCGGCGCTGATCACCGGCAGGAACCACCATTCGGCCGGCTTCGGCGTCGTCTCTGAGCAGTCGACCGGTTTTCCCGGCTACAACAGCGTCATCACGAAGGACATCGCCACCATCGGGCGAATCCTGCGCGACAACGGCTATCGGACCTCGTGGTACGGCAAGAACCACAACACGCCGACCTATCAGGCGAGCCAGGCTGGGCCGTTCGATCAATGGCCGGTCGGCATGGGGTTCGAGCACTTCTACGGTTTCGTGGGCGGGGATTCGAGCCAGTGGCAGCCGAATCTGTTCAACGACACCACGCCGATCTACCCCTATGTCGGCAAGCCTGAGTGGAACTTGACCACCGCGATGGCCGACGACGCCATCGACTGGATGAGCCAGCTCGACGCCATCGATCCGTCAATGCCGTTCTTTCTCTATTACTGTCCGGGCGGCACGCACGCGCCGCACCATCCGACGCCGGAGTGGATCGAGAAGATCAGCGCGATGCATCTCTTCGACAAGGGATGGAACGCGCTGCGCGACCAGATCTTCGAGAACCAGAAGGCGCTTGGCGTGATCCCGGCCGACGCGGAGCTGACCCCCTGGCCGCATGATCTTCTTAAGAACTGGGACGAACTCAGCGACGATGAGAAGAAGCTTTTCACTCGCCAGATCGAGGTCTACGCCTCCTATCTCGCCTACACCGATCACGAGATTGGCCGCGTGGTGCAAGCGGTCGAGGACTTGGGCAAGCTCGATAATACGCTCATCATCTATATCCGCGGCGACAACGGCGCTTCCGCGGAGGGCCAGCTCGACGGCACGCCGAGCGAAGTCATGGCGTTCAACGGCGTCCAGGTGCCCGTCGCCGACCAGCTGAAGTATTTCTACGACGCCTGGGGCACGGACCAGACCTATCCGCATTTCGCCGTGCCGTGGGCTTGGGCGTTTGATACGCCCTACAAATGGATGAAGCAGATCCCCTCGTTCTTCGGCGGCACGCGCAACGGCATGTGCGTTTCCTGGCCCGCCAGGATCAAGGATAAGGGCGCTGTCCGCTGGCAGTTCCACCATGTGATCGACATTGTGCCGACCCTCCTCGAAGCGACCGGCATCCCGGCGCCTGACGGGGTCGACGGCATCGCGCAGAGGCCGATCGAGGGAACGAGCATGGTCTATACCTTCGATCCCGAAAGCGCCGACGCGCCCTCGACGCACAAGACACAATATTTCGAGATGATGGGCGTGCAGGGCCTCTACGACGACGGCTGGATGCTCTCCGCCGCGCCGAAGCGCCCGCCGTGGGACGTGTTCGG
The DNA here is from genome assembly GCA_963824475.1 of uncultured Alphaproteobacteria bacterium. Lineage (GTDB taxonomy): Bacteria > Pseudomonadota > Alphaproteobacteria > Rhizobiales > Beijerinckiaceae > Roseiarcus. The sequence continues at coordinate 1,125,448 of CAWGPR010000012.1, read as the reverse complement.
TGCGGTGATCCAGGATCCGGCTACGGCCTTCAAGTTCGAGCTCTACGACTTGCGCAAGGATTGGACGCAATTCTCCGACGTTGCGGCTCTGTATCCGACCAAGGTCGAAGAGATGAAAGAGCTGATGTTTGGCGAGTTCGCCAAACACCAGGCGCTGCCGCTCGACGCCTCGGTGGCGACGCGCCTCGCCGCGCCGCGCCCGGGTCTAGCCTTCGGGCGAAGGGAGTTCGTCTATTCCGGCCATCCGGTCACCGGCATCGTCAACAACGCGGCGCCGAACCTGCTCAATACGTCCTACACCATCACCGCCGAGATCGACGTTCCGGACAACGGCGCCGAGGGCATGATCGTCACCGAAGGCGGCCGGTTCGGCGGTTACGGACTATACCTGCTCAAAAGCAAACCGACGTTCACCTGGAACCTGCTCGACCTGAAACGCGTGAAGTGGCAGGCGCCCGAGGCGCTCTCCCCCGGAAAGCACACGCTCGTGTTCGACTTCAAATACGAGGGTCTCGGCTTCGCGACGCTCGCCTTCGACAATATGAGCGGCTTGGGGCGGCCGGGGACGGGCACGTTCAGCGTCGACGGCAAGGTCGTCGCCACCGAGACCATGGAGCGAACAATCCCGCTTATCCTGCCTTGGGACGAGACGTTCGACATCGGCTCGGACACCGGCACCGGAGTCGACGACGCCGACTATCAGATCCCGTTCGCCTTCACCGGCAGAATTGACAAGCTGACCGTCTCGCTCGCCCCGCCCGTGCTGACCGAGGACGACAAGCGCAAGCTGATGGAGGCCGAGCGCGCGCGCCAGGACGCGAATTAGCGGAGGCCTTCTCCTGGTCGCGCCGGCTCCCTTGGAGCCATCCACAGAGCGGGGGTGGCAACGATTGTTTTACACAATCGTCACGTATATATTTGCACCCCGGGCGGGGCCGCGGGCGCGGCTGTTTCGAGTTGCAGAAAAAGAAGCTTAACGTGTTGAAATCGCTTGATCGCGCGCAGAATTGCACACCCCTGTTGGTCTGACGCGACGGCCTCGCGCGAAGGCGCTGTCTCGACTAGAACAGAGGGCCGCCACGCCGAGCGCGGGCGTCAGCCTGAGGGGAGCGCCGACGCGCGCCTTAAAACCGGAGGACACCAGGATGAGGACGTTGACCTCAATCGCCGCGCTCAGCGCGGCTCTGCTGCTTGTGACGCATTCCGCCTTCGCCGCTTCCGCGGCCGCGAAGGCTTGCGCGGCGGACATCAAGGCCCAATGCGGCGACGTGATGAAGCCCGGAGGCCGCGCGCTCAAGGACTGCATGAAGACGCATTTCTCGGACCTGTCCGAGGACTGTCAGGTGGCGATCATCCGCGCGGCGGCGGTCGGCAAGGCCTGCAAGGCCGACGTCAAGAAGCTCTGCGCCAACGTCAAGCCGGGCAGGGGAACTGTCGGGGAATGCATGAAGTCGCATGCGGCAGACCTCAGCGACGGCTGCAAGGAGGCGATGGTCAAGGCCCAAGCGGGCGGCAAGTAGCGGAACTGCGGCTTTCCTTCCAGGGCCGGCGGCGCCGAGAGCGTGTTGGGGCGTCCTGGTGCGTGCAAAACCAATCTCGAGGAGATCATCGATGAAACACATTGTCTTCGCCCTGTTGGCGGTTGGCCTGCTCACCGCTCAAATCTCGGAGGCCAACGCGGTCACCTGCGCCCGCGGGGTCTATCGGGCGGGCTGCGTTGGTCCGCACGGAGCGGTCACCACGCACCGGGGTTACGGCTACCGCGGCGCAGCGGTCGTGCGGCCCGCGGCCCACTGCTACTATCGAGCCGGCGCGCGCGTCTGTCGCTGAGCGGGCCAACGCGCCGTTGCGCGGCAGGCACGGTCAGGCGTCGCTCGCGATCGTCGGATCCGCTCGCCGCGCGACCGCGTTTCCGCGGCTGACCGCTTGCGGAAAGCGTCGCGGCGGTCGGCCGCTTCGCGAACCTCACTCGTCGGGATGGCCAAGCCCAGAGTTACGCGCTTCAGCAGGAGGAACGTCGGAAGCAGCGCTGCTGATCTCCGCCTTCCTCGCCGCCCTTGCGGCGTCGGCCATGCTCGCTTCATCGCCTTGACGTTCGCCGTGCGGTGGCGCTGCTGATGGCGTCGCTGGTCGAGTTGACCCGCGAGATTCGCGTCTACATGGCGTACATGCATCTCGATTGATCGCGATCGGTTCGCCGGTTCTTGTTTTTCGCGCTTGTCGCTCGGGAATTCTGCTTCTAGCGCTGGTATGGTAGAAGAGTGCTCGAGGATTCTTCGGGGCGGGGCGGAAACCGCGAAGGCACGATCTTTAGCCCGGACGCGGCGATCAGCGCGCAACGGGCGACGCGAATAGGCGAATTGCTTACGACGGCTCCAGACGGGTTTTCTCCCAGCGCGGCTGGCGCGTCAACAGGTCGCGACGCGAGCAAATCGCAGAAAAGGAACCGCGTCCATGAAAACCAACGCCATTCGATTTGCCGCTGGGCTTGCGCTGGTCGCGTTTGGCGCGCCGTTTCCCGCCTGCGGCCAATATTTTCCTCCCGCCCTGATCATCGTACCGCCCCCGGCGCAGGATTACGCCGTGCCGAAGCCCGCCCTCAAACCGCCGCCGCCCGCCAGAACGAGGCCGCCGACGGACGCGCCCCCGCAGCCCAAGCCGACGGGGCACTATGAAGGGCGGACATTCGTGCCGGATTAAGTTGTCCGATCGCGCGATCGCGCTAGCGCTAACGGATCGGCGGAGCGTATTGAATGCCGCCGTTATTCCACAGCTCATTCAGGCCGCGCGGAATTCCGAGCTTCGAATGGGCGCCGACGTTGCGGTCGAACACTTCGCCGTAGTTGCCGACCGCCCGAATGGCGCGCACCGCCCAGTCGCTGGAAAGGCCGAGCGGTTTGCCGAAGTCGCCCTCCGTCCCGACCAGCCGCTTGACCGAGGGCTTCTGCGATTTCAGCGCGTCGTCGATGGTCTTCGAATTGACGCCGAGCTCTTCGGCGTTGATCATGGCGAAGTTGACCCATTTGACGATATTGAACCACTGCATGTCGTCCTGCCTGACGACAGGACCGAGCGGCTCCTTCGAGATGACGTCGGGCAGGATCATGCTGTCGCTCGGCTTCGCCAGTTGCAGACGCATGGCGAACAGCCCCGATTCGTCCGTGGTCAGGACGTTGCACAGCCCCGCCTCGTAGGCCTTGATCATCTCATCGGCGCTTCCCTCGTGGACGGTCTCGTATTTCATATGGTTGGTTTCAAAGAAGTCGATGAAATTGGGCTCGGTCGTCGTGCCGGGCTGCACGCAGACCTTGCTGCCGTCGAGTTCGAGCGCCGATTGGAGGTTGCGGCTTTTGGGGACGAGAAAGGCCTGACCATCGTAATAGGTCACGCCCGGGAAGACGACGCCGTAGTCGCCTTCACGTCCCATGGTCCAGGTCGAATTGCGGGACAAAACGTCGATCTGCTTGTTCTTCAGTGCGTCGAACCGATCCGCGGCCGACAGCGGCACGTATTGCACCTTTGACGGGTCGTTGAAGATCACCGCCGCCAGCGCGCGGCAGAAATCGACGTCGAAGCCCGACCACTGACCGTTGGCGTCCTTGGTCGCAAAGCCGTCCAGGCCCGGGTTGACCCCGCAGACGAGCGAGCCGCGATCCTGGACGGTCTTGAGCGTCTGGGATTGGCCGGCGGCGCTGAACGGCAGCGCCGCCGCGAGGCCGAGGAAAATCGGGATCAACTTGCGCATGACCAGCCTCGATTCCTATTCATTCTATCGGCCGCCGGCGCGGATCCTAAAGAGCGACCGCCTGCTTGATGATCACCTTCGTGCCGACCGGCACGCGGTCGTAGAGATCGATCACGTCCTCATTGACCAGCCGGAAACAGCCCGACGAGACCGCATGGCCGATTGTCTGCGGCTGGTTGGTGCCGTGAATGCGATAGACGGTCGCGCCGAGATACATCGCTCGCGCGCCGAGCGGATTGCCGGGACCGCCGGCCATGAACCGCGGCAGATAGGGCTGGCGCTCGATCATTTCCGGCGGCGGACGCCAATCCGGCCATTCCTGCTTGCGCGAAATCTTCTGCAGGCCGGACCAAGTGAAGCCGTCGCGGCCGACGCCGATGCCGTAGCGAAGCGCCCGGTTGTTGCCTTGGACCAGGTAGAGGAAGCGCCCTTTGGTGTCGATAATGATGGTGCCCGTCGCTTCGGTGGTGCGGAAGAACACCTCCTGCTTTTCATAGGCGCCGCTCAGTTGCTCTTCCTCCGGCGATGGCTGATACCCCGGCTGGTCGACGATATTCATCTCGTCCTGACCTGGGACCGCCGTCGCCGCTTCGGCGAACGCGCCCGCAACAATGGCGAGCGCAGCGCCAAGCGCAACCCGCACAAACAGCCTCGCTCGAATCCTCATGCGTGCTCCGTTGGTCTGCAAGCTAACAAAGATGGGTCACCGGATCGATGATCAGCGCTTTCCGCACCGCACATACACCGATGTGCCATAGCGGCTCGCGTTGTCGGGATCGACCCAAATCGTCGTGAACGAGTTCGCGTCAACATTGGTCACGATGCGATCGTCGGGCGTAGCGGGGGGGCCGGGCGGCCCCACGTAGGTCTGGCCGTCCGGCCCGGCTTTCAGAACCAATTCCGACAATTCCTTCTGGTCGGCTAGATTCATCATGAGTCCGCCGGTCGGTCCCTTGGTGATGACGTAAGGCCTGTTGCACTGGGCCGCCGCCTCTTTCATGGTGCGGGCCCGATCGGAATCCTTGTGATAGGCGGCGAAGCCCCACTTCCCGACCAGCTGATCCGTGCTGATGGCGGGAGCGACGATTGCAGGCGCAGGGGGCGGGGTTTCCCCGCAGCCGACGACGAAGGCGGACATCAGACAGACCAGCGCCAGCGCGCCGCCGCGACGTGCAATCACTTGAGACGCCCCCTCTTCGCTCCAGCCGCTGAAACGCCGTTCCGACGGGGTTCGCCCGACGATGTGACGTTTCGTCATTAGCGCCCTCGCTAGCAAACCGGACGCGCCGGGTCAATTCTGGGGCGGGACGGTCCCGCCGGGGACCGTGAATACAACCAGCGCGCGAACTCCTTCCAAATAAATCCAAATAAATCCAAGTAAAACCAAGCAAAATCGCTTTCATTTACTAGCGTTTATTTTTCCAAATCGGGACTTCTCAATGGGTTACGAGCGAAAAAGGCAAAACCGAACTCGACCCGCGTCTCAGGTTGTGTGCAAAACGTCTCAGGCCGATTCGAACCTCTTTAGAGCCCGTCCGGGAACTTAACGAATCGTTGGAATCGCTTATGATTCAAGGAAGCGGCCCGAATCACTTGGGAGGTCGCCGATGTGGACCAACGAAAATCGCACTCGCTACGACCGCGATGGACTGCGCTATCCCAGCGATTTGACCGACGCGGAATGGGCGCATGTCGAGCCGCTCATTCCGCCGGCCAAGCGCGGCGGCAACCGACGTCATGTCCATGAGCGCGAGGTCGTCAACGGCCTGATGTACGTCCTCAGCACTGGCTGCCAATGGCGCGCCGTCCCGAAGGACCTGCCGCCGCGTTCGACGCTTTACGATTACTTCGATCGCTGGAATTGGGACGGCACGCTCGATCGCATCCACGACGCGCTCTACGTGAAGTGTCGCGAAGCCGCCGCTCGCGAGGCGAGCCCGACCGCCGCGATCATTGACAGCCAGAGCGTCAAGAGCGCGGAAAAAGGGGGACCTGCATCGATCCGGCGGGTTACGACGCGGGCAAGAAGATCATGGGCAAAAAGCGCCATATCCTCGTCGATACGCAGGGCCTGTTGATGCATGCGACCGTCCACGCCGCCGACATCCAGGACCGCGACGGCGGCGCGACGCTGATGGCGACCTTGTTCGGCGCCTTTCCGTTCCTGACCAGGCTCTTTGCCGACGGCGGCTATCGAGGGCCGCAATTTCAGGCCGCCATCGGACGAACTCTGGCGCGCGTGAAGGTCGAGATCGTCAAGCGGTCGGATCAGGCCAAGGCCTTCGTCGTCCTGCCGAAGCGCTGGATCGGCGAACGCACCTTTGCTTGGCTCGGCCGCTGCCGACGGTTGGCCAAGGACTGGGAATGCCTCAACCGCAAGGCGCTCGCGTTCCTCCGCCTCGCCTCCATCCGCCTCATGCTGCGAAAACTATGCAATCCCACATGATGTTTCCGGACAAACTCTTATTTTTCCTCGGTGGCGCGCCCGCCAAGGTGCGCGTTGGATTCTGATAATCTGAATCACAGTAAAGCCAATTTCTGATTAAGTCAAGTAATTGCAATCGCGTCGAATCAGGTTTGTCGACGCCGCGTCGTTGCGCTCGGGCGAGCGCGGTTGCAATTGGCCGCGCCGGCGCGAACTCCATCTGGCCTAGACCAGAGCAAATTGCATTTCGGTCGAACCGCGATCGTCATTGCGACCCCCGGGCTTTAGGACCCGGGGGGAAGCAATCCAGGAGTCGTTGGGCACCCCACGGCTCCATGATCGCCGCGTCGCTTCGCTCCTCGCGATGACGATTCCATCCGAACGCAGCGCGCCGTAGTTTACCGCCAACGGGCGCAGTTGCGGCGATCGCCCAGCGGCCCGAATCAGACCAGGTCGGCGAGCATGCCGCGAGCGGCCGATCGTACGAGCCGCTTCTCGGCCTCCCACTGGTCGGCGGTTTCAAGCTCGGTCAGGAACTGCGCCTTGCCGCCGGTGAGAGCTGCGACCGGCAGGCCGTCGCGGTAGACGATCCGATTCGCGGTCAGCGCGGAAAGCCTTTGCCCTGGCGTCAGAATGCCGATCAGATTGAGCGGATCGGCGCCGGACAGCGAAACCCATTCGCCCGAGGCCGGCCGCCGGCGGATCTCGCGCATGAGTCCCACCGCGTCTGGCAGCGCGAATTGCTCGCCGGAAAAGCCGGCGACGAAGCGGCCGCCGCGAATCTCCCCACGCGCCTCAAGGCGGCGGTACACGCGCAAGAGATCCCGCCATGGCGGAAGCCATCCGGGTTCCTGGGCCAAGAGGCGCCAGAAGACGACGCCGTAACGGGCAAGCAGCGCGCGCGCCGCGTGCTCGACCGCCGAGTGGCGGGAACTCATTGTCGCCGTCCCTTGGCGGCGCACGATTGATCATCGCCCAACGGCCGCCGCTTTCGATGTCGAAGCCAAGCACGCGCCCGCGCCGTTTCGCGCCGGCGAGCGGCTTGCGCTGCCCCGACGGCACGAGGAGAGCGCGCAGGCCCCCGAAGCTGTCGGAGGCCGCGAGCCCAAGCGCTGTGAGTTCGCCGAGCGCTTGTTCGAGCTCATGGCGCAGGAGGCGCGCGGATTCCATGAGCTCGTCAAAGAACAGAGCGCCGCGCGCGCTTAAGGCGTCGAGCACGGCCTGAGCGCGTCCGCTCATTGGCGCCGCGTCGCTCACGGGCGCGAGCGCCATCCATGAGCGAGCGCGGCGACGCTCGATGAGAGCGATCGGAGTCGCGCCGACCGGCGCCACATGCCGCGAGCGCCCGGCGCCGTTGGCGGCGGCGGGCGGAGTCAAACGGGCCCAGGACGTCCGCCCGGCAAGGCACTGGCCGTCGAGCCACGAAGCCTGATAGCCCTTGAGGCGCGCCGGCAGGATCTCGGTCTCCCACGCCTTGGCGGGCGCCTCGAAGCCTTCAAGCGCGCTAAGCACGGCGGGAAGCGCGTCGGGCCCTTCGAGGCGCGTCTCCTCGGAAACATGCTGCCAGGTGAACAGGAAGCGCAGGAAGTCCCGCGCGGCGACGGGATCAATCTCCGACCGCAGCCGCCGGACCGTGTAGTGGTGGATGCGCGCGAGCAGGCGGCGGTCGCACCATTGCTCGTCGTTGACGCCGGGAAGGAAACGTCCCCTGAGAATCGCGCCTTCGCTTTCGAGCGCGGCGAGGGCCGCTGCTATCGCGCCCGGCTCAAGCCCGAGCGGCGCGGCAAGCGCCGTTGGCGTGACCGGTCCGAGGCCCTCGAGCCTGCCGCGCAGGATCTCGGTTAGCGCCTCGTCCTTCGACCATGCCGTTCGGGCCTCATCGGCGGGCGGGGCGATCTCCGGCTCGAGTTTCGCCTCGGGCCAAACCGCGCGGAATTGAGTGAGCCGCTCGGCCGGAATCCATAAGCGCGTCTGCGGGGCCTTCATAAGAGCGACCCGCTTGTCGAGCGCGAGCGCCTGGAGCCATTCGCCCCAGCCGGGCGCGGCGCGGGCCTCCGTTTCGGTCAATGAACCGAGCCAGAGCAGCGCGTCATGAAGCTCCTCGGCGTTGACAGGATCGGGCCACGCCTCGACCTGAACCTTGGCGATCGCCTCCGGGTCCAGCCGGCCAAGGTCGGACGCGCTCTCCGGGTCGCGCCAGCGCCGCGCCATGACCGCTTGCGTCCGCCGCTCTTCAAGCGGCGCGTCATCGAGGAAGGCGTAGGGTCTGGCCGACAACGCCTCCAGCGCGAGCGGCGAGGGCTCGGTCAGATCGCAGCCAATGACACGGATTTCGTCTGACTCCAGGCGGCGAAGCAGCCGCTCCAGTCCCTCGATGTCCATCGCCTCATGCAGGCAGTCGGAAATCGCCTGATTGGTCAGGGGATGGTCGGGGACCTCCCGCTCGCCGACCAGATTCTCGGCGCAGGCGATCTGATCGGGGAAGACCGCCGCGACCAGGTCCTCCGCCTGCATCCGCAAGAGCTGCGGCGGGACCTTCTTGCCGCTGCGAAAGCGCGGCAGGGCGAGCGACACGCCAGCCACCCAGCGCCAGCGCGTCGTGAACATCGGCGCGTCCAGCATCGCCTGGATGAGCACCGCGCGCACGCTGTTCGAATGGAGATAGCGCGCGACATCGCCAAGCTCGAAGCTGTGCGCGGTGGTCAGCGACAGCACGATATTGTCCTCGGTCGCCGCCGCCTGCAGCTCGAAATTGAACTTGCGGCAAAAGCGCTTGCGCAGCGCTAGGCCCCAGGCGCGATTCATGCGGCTGCCGAAGGGGCTATGAATGACGAGCTGCATGCCGCCCGCTTCGTCGAAGAACCGCTCGAATACGATCGTGTCCTGAGTCGGCATTGAGCCGAGAGCGGAGGCGCTCGCGGCAAGATAATCGACGAGCTGATCGGCCGCGGGCGCGATGACGCCGACCTCCTCGGCCAGCCAACGCCGCGCGGACGCGCCTGAGCGGTCGGTGGCGAGCAGGGCCTCGATCTCGGCGCGCAGACGCGAGACGGCGGCCGAAAGCTCGTCTGTTCGTCCTGGCGCCTCGCCGAGCCAGAACGGAATGGTCGGCGGTTGCCCTTTGGCGTCCTCAACCCGGACCGTCCCGCGCTCGACGCGCTGAATGCGATACGACGTGTTGCCGAGCTGAAAAATGTCGCCCGCCATGCTCTCGATGGCGAAATCCTCGTTCACGGAGCCGATGATCAGGTTCTCGGGCTCGAGCAGCACCTGGTAATCGGCCGTGTCGGGGATCGTGCCGCCTGAGGTCAGCGCGGTCGTCCGAGCGCCGCGCCGGCCGCGCAAAATGCGATTGACCGCGTCGCGATGGATGAGCGCGCCGCGCCGGCCGCGACGGGTGGTGAAGCCCTCGGCCAGCATGCGCACGATCGCGTCGAAATCCTCGCGGCCTAAGGAACGGAACGGCCAGCCGCGGCGCAGCCGATCGTAAAGCGCCGTTTCCGGCCAATCCCGCGCCGCCACTTCCGCGACGACCTGCTGCGCCAGCACGTCGAGCGGCCGCTCCGGGATGACCAGGCGATCAAGCTCCCCGCGCCGCACGCCGTCGATAAGCGCAACGCACTCGGTGAGATCGTCGCGCGATAGCGGAAACAAGCGCCCCTTGGGCGTGCCGCTGATCGCGTGGCCCGAGCGGCCGACGCGTTGCAGGAAAGTCGCGATCGAGCGCGGCGAACCGATCTGGCAGACGAGATTGACGTCGCCGATGTTGATCCCGAGCTCGAGCGAGGCGGTCGCCACCAGGGCCTTGAGTTCGCCGCGCTTCAGCCTCTGCTCGGCGGAGAGCCTGAGCTCCTTGGCCATGCTGCCGTGATGCGCGGTGACGGCGCGTTCGCCGAGACGGTCGGTGAGCTCGCGCGCGACGCGTTCGGCCATGCGCCGGGTGTTGACGAACACCAGCGTGGTGCGATGCTGCTCGATAAGCTCGGCGAGGCGAGCGTAGACTTGCCCCCACACTTCCTTCGACATCACCGCTTCCAGGGGCGATCCGGGAACCTCCAGGCTCAAATCGCGTCGACGCTGATGCCCCGCGTCGATGATCGCAACCTCCGCGGCGGGCTTGCCGTCCGCAGCCGCGCCGGCCAGGAAGTCGGCGACCGAACGAATTGGATTTTGCGTGGCGGAGAGGCCGATGCGCTGAAGGCGGTCGCCGCAGAGCGCCGCGAGCCTCTCCAGCGACAAGGCGAGATGGGCGCCGCGCTTATTCGGCGCGACAGCGTGGATTTCGTCGACGATCACCGACCGGGCGCTCGCCAGCATCCCGCGCCCGGACTCGGAGCCGAGCAAAACGTAGAGCGATTCCGGCGTCGTCACCAGGATGTGCGGCGGACGGCGGCGCATCCGGCCGCGCTCGGCTGCGGGCGTGTCGCCCGTTCTGACCCAGGTGCGGATTTCGACATCCGCGAGCCCGCTCCGGCGCAGTTGCTCTCGGATGCCGGCCAGCGGCGCCTCGAGATTGCGATGGATGTCGTTCGACAGCGCCTTGAGCGGCGACACGTAGACGACCTGCGTCGCATCGGGGAGCTGGCCCTCGAGACCCTGTCGAACCAGGTCGTTGATCGCAGCCAGGAAGGCCGCAAGCGTCTTGCCCGATCCCGTAGGCGCGGCGATGAGGGTGTGGCGGCCGGCCTTGATCGCGGGCCAGGCCTCGGCTTGCGCAGGCGTTGGCGCGGCGAAGCTCAAGGCGAACCAGTTCGCAACCGCTGGGTGGAACAGCGTTTGGATGTCCCCCGGAGCTCGAAGCACAGCCGAGCGCGAGCGTGCGCCGCTGGTTCGCGCGGGAGAGGTCGAAGCTAAGTCGGTATGCAAGCGGCTTGGTTCCCCAGGGACGCCGAGAAAATTGCGTCCAAGGCCCTATATATGGTGCCGCATCGAGCTTTGGCGCCCCCTCGCGGGCCGAGATTGCGCCCTTGTAGCCGCGCTCGCTGAGCGCGGCGACCGCGGTCGCCGACCGCGCCTACATGGCGGGGCGACCGGCGATCGCGTGTATAGTGGATGATGCAATCGATGGATTCCTCAGCGGATTCTGCTCCTTGTCTGTCCACAAGCATCTTCGCCGTCTCGACTGGGTTTGGATCGAATCGCCCATCTATTTTCTGACGATTTGTGTGGCGGGCCGGCGTCGATTGCTCGCGAACGACCGAGCCTTCGCCATTCTGCGCGCCGAATTCGAATCGGCTCCGGAGCGATACGGCTGGATGGTCGGCCGGTTCGTGGTCATGCCGGATCATCTGCACTTCTTCTGCGCCAGCGCTCAGCGACCCGCCTCCGCATCCTTGGCGCGCTTCATCGGCGGCTTCAAGCAATGGACAGCGAAAGGAATTCTGCGCGGCGCGGGTCTGCCGCCGCCGCTGTGGCAGAAGCAGTTCTTTGACCATGTCTTGCGTTCGAGCGAAAGTTACGAATCGAAATGGCGATGCGTTTGCGAGAACCCTGGGCGGGCCGGACTGGTCGGTGCGTTTGAGGACTGGCCCTACGGTAGTGAGATTGCACCCCTGTAGCCGCGCTCGATGAGCGCGGCGGACGCGGTCGCCGACCGCGTCTACTTCCCTTCGATCGCGGGAAAGCTGTTGCGGGCCGGCGACGGACTCGTTCGCTTGCCGAATGGGGCGACTTGGGCCAAGGCTGCGGCGTGCCTCGGCGGAGGTCCAGACGTCCGGCCGCCTGCCGACGACATCGCTCAGCCACGCCCGGGAAAGCGGAAATGACCAATGAGACCCAACCGACCGTCGCCCTCAATGACGGTGTAACGATGCCGCAATTCGGACTTGGGGTCTTCCAAACGCCGCCCGACGCGACGGAGCAGGTGGTGAAGATGGCGGTCGACGAGGGCTATCGCTTGGTCGATACGGCGTCCATGTATCGGAACGAGGATGGCGTCGGCGCTGCCTTGCTCGGACGGACCGACGTTTTCGTAACAACGAAGCTCGGCAATTCGGACCACGGCTTCGACGCAGCGCTGCGGGCTTTTGACGACAGCTTGAGAAGGCTGCGCCGCGACGTGCTCGATTTGTATTTGATCCATTGGCCGCGCCCGCGCATCAACCGCTATGTCGAAAGCTGGAAGGCGTTCGTTCGCCTCCAAAAGGAGGGACGGGTTCGCTCGATCGGCGTCTCGAACTTCAATCGCGATCACCTTGAGCGGATCGTCGGTGAAACAGGCGTCACGCCGGCGGTCAATCAGATCGAGCTTCATCCGCGATTTCAACAACGCGCCTTGCGCGCGTTTCACGACCAGCACGGGATCAAGACGGAATCCTGGAGCCCGCTCGTCCGAGGCGGCTTGCTGGGCGAGCCTGCAATTGTCGACATCGCCGCCAAGCATCGCAAGACCCCGGCGCAAGTCGTCATTCGCTGGCATCTCGACAGCGGCCTGATCGTCATTCCGAAGACGGTCCGGCTCGAGCGGCTGAGGGAGAACATCGGCGCGCTCGACTTCCGGCTCGAGGGCGACGAAGTGCGGCGGATTGATGCGCTCGACTCGCCCGACGGCCGGATGGGGCCCGACCCGGCCACGGCGACTTTTTGATGTCGCGCTGAAAGCGTTTGAGGCTAGATGCTCGCCCGAGACCTTCGCGACTGGAGCTCGTCATGAGCAGCGCCCCAATTTGGTGGACATGGCTCGGGACGCAAATTCTTGAGCGCAGGGCGCACTTGGCCCTCTCGCTCAGGGTGACGATCGCCGCGCTCCTGGCTTTCGCGGTCTCGAATATGCTGAGCCTGCGGTTGCCGCTTTGGACCGTGCTGACGGCGATCATCCTCACCCAGGCGAACTTCGGGAGGTCGGTCAAAGCGACCCTGGACTATCTGGCGGGGACGGTCGGCGGCGCCATCTACGCCGGCGCCGTTTCGGTGCTGGTTCCCCATAACAGTGAATTGGCGCTGGCGGGCGTCCTGGCGCTTGCGGTGGCACCCATGGCCTTCATTGCAGCGATCAATCCGAGCTTCGGCTCCGCTCCGTTCACGGGCGCGCTGGTGTTGCTGGTTCCGGGGCTCGCGCATGTCGGCCCGATCGAATCCGCGGTTGACCGTGTGCTGGAGGTCGCGATCGGAGGAAGCACCGCCGTAGCGGTGTCGCTCCTCGTGGCGCCGGCGCGCGCGCAAACGTACGCGATCGAGGCGGCGGCTCGGGCGCTCGATCTGATGGCCCGATCCCTTCGGGACTTGTTTGCAGGGTTCCTCGAGCCTGCCGACCCGGCGGCGTTCGCGCGTCTCCAGGACAGCGTCGGCCAAGCGGTGGCAGAGGCTGAGACGATCGCCGCGGAAGCGAGACACGAGCGGATCGGCTTTCTCGCGACCCAGCCGGAGCTGGGACCGTTGCTGCGGACGGTGTTGCGGCTCCGGCACGACCTGGTCATGATCGGCAGGGCCGCGGCCGCGCCGCTTCCCGACGCGCTTCGGGAGCGGCTCGGACCGCCGCTCGCGCGGGTTGCGGAGAGCATAGCGGAGCATCTGCGCGGAACCGGAGAAGCGCTGGCCGCCCGGCGCGAGCCGCCGCCTTCCGACTCGGCCGAAGTCGCCCTCGACGATTACGGCCGGATCAGCGATGCGGCTCGCGCCGAGCATCTCACGCTAAGCCTCCCAATCGACGCAGTGGAGCGCGTTTTCACCCTTCGCTTCGCGCTCGATCAGATGCGCCAGCATCTCCGCGACCTTGATCGCTGCGTGCAGGACGCGGCGCGCAGGCGATAATCCGTAGCCGCTCGTAGCACCTTGCGCGTAGTCGGAAGCAGCCCATCGATGTGGTCGCTAGCTCAGCCCCGAGTTTGCGTCTTGACAGCGGCAAAGTTTAGAGCAGATTGCAATTGGGTCGAGCCGCGGTCGTCATTGCGACCCCCGGGCTTTAGGACCCGGTGGGAAGCAATCCAGGAATCGTGGGCGCCCTTCGTTCCCTGGATTGCTTCGTCGCCATAGCCCGTTGACAGACGGGCGTCTCACGACGCCCTATGGCTCCTCGCAATGACGTTTCCATCCGAACGCCGCGCTAGGACTGCGGACCCGCGTTCCGCCGCTCGACGAGGTACAGGTGCTCGCAAACCAGCACGTTCTCGCTGTCCTGGTTTGAGACCTCGAGCCATTCAACCACGATCCCGTGACTCGTGCGGCGGGGATGGTCCCGCTTCTCCTTGATTGTCGCTGAGGCGCGGATCGTGTCGCCGATGAACACCGGCTTGATGAATCTCAAGCGGTCGTAGCCGTAGGACATCGCGCGGGGATTGATCGTGCTTGCCGTCATGCCCACCCCGACGCTGAAGATCAGCGTGCCGTGGGCCATGCGGCGCTTGAAGTCCTGGGTTGCGCACCACACCGCGTCCAGATGGTGAGGAAAAAAGTCGCCCGTCTGGCCGGCGTGGGCGACGATGTCGGCTTCAGTGATCGTGCGGCCGAGCGTCCGGCGGTTCTCGCCGATCTCAAAATCCTCGAAATAGCGTTCCTTGATCTCCATCAGGGATGCGCCTTGAGCAGTGTTGCTGGCTTGGCGCTTGATTCGAAGGCAGCCTCGACCAGCGCCATCGTCGTCCAGGCGTCTTCGACCGACGCGATCAGCACGGGGTCCTCGCCGGCGCAGAAACGCTGCAGGTTCGCCATTCTGCCGATGAAAGCGTCGGGAAACCACGAGCCCCGCAGAGGAACTTCGGCCCATTCCGTCTCGCCCTTGGCGCGAATCGACAATTCGTCCGGTTCGCCGCGAGGATAGTCGAGGAGAAGGCCGAGCTTGGCGTGCGCCGCGCCCTCAGTCCCGTCGAAACGGAACTCGGCGACCTGATGTTTGCGGCCGAAGGTGTGGTTGTGGTTGATCGACATCGCCGAGCGCACCTCGTCTCCATAATCGAGAATCGCCGTCGTACGGGTTTGCGCCATGTCGGAAGACGGATGGCCGATCGTCTTCGCGTGCACGCCGCGTGGATCACCGAGGAAGCCGCGGATGAGATCGAGGTAGTGGATCGAATGCACCGCGATTTCGACGCGCGGCAATCCCTTGAGAAAGGCGAACAGACCCCATGGCGTGTCGATCGCCAGATGAACCTCGACATCGACGAGCCATCCGAGCAGCCCGCGATCGAGCGCGTCTCGCACCGCGAGCATCATCGGCGCGAAGCGCAATTGGAAATTGACCGCCGCGGCCAGCTTGCGATCGCGGCAGACCTTCAGAATCTCGGTCGCCTGATCGAGATCCGCCCCCATCGGCTTCTGAGTGAGAACGCCCGAGCCGACGGGAATGCGCTCGAGCACGGAAGTGTGAGCGCCGGGCGGCGTCGCCAGATCGAAAATCGCCCCCTCAGTCGCCAGGGCCTCATCGAGCGAGCCAAAGACCTTGGCCACGCCGAACTTGTCGGCGACGCTCTTCGCCCGGGACGCGTCGAGGTCATAGACGCCGGCGATGGGAAATCCAGCTTTCCGATAGGCGGGGAAGTGCGCGTCAACGACGATCGAGCCCGCGCCGATGGTGACGATCGGCCTCGGATGCGACGGCGCCGGCCAGGACTGGCGGAGCGAGGCGGGGTCGAAACTCATGGCGGTTGAGGTCCGGGCTCAGTCGTGGTGAAACACCTCCTCGGCCATCGCCCACCAATCGCCTTCCTTGCGGCTGGCGAGCGGGGCCTGCATCGGCTTGTGAATTGCCCACCATTCCTGCGTCTTCGGATCCGCCTCCATCTTGGCGGTGTCCGCCGCCCAATCGTGCCCATGATACTCGAAGTAGCCGAACAGCAGGTTCTCCGGCTCCCTGAGGAAAATCGTGTAGTTCTTGATGTTGCAGTCGGAGATCTTGGCGAGCACCTCAGGCCACACCGCGGCGTGTGTCTTCTTATATTCGGCGATCCGCTCCGGCTTGATGCCGATCACCATGCCCATACGCTTCATCGCGCTCCTCCGATTGTTTGGGTGAACTCGGCAAGGCTCTTCGCCTTGACCTTGTCGAAATCCCACTCGACCCCGATCCCGGGCGCGGACGGCGCGAGCGCCATTCCCTTCTCGATTGTCAGGCGCGAAGTGGTCAGTTCGTCGAGCTGCGGAATGTATTCGACATATTTCCCGTTTGGGACCGCGCATGCGAGGCTCGCGTGCAGCTCCATGAGAAAATGCGGGCAGACCGGCATGTCGAAGGCTTCCGCCGCATGCGCGACCTTCAGCCAGGGCGTGATTCCGCCGATGCGCGCGACGTCGACTTGCACGATCGAGCATGCGCCTCTCGCCATATATTCGCGGAAGTGCCGGATCGAGTATATCGATTCGCCGACCGCGATCGGCGTCGTGGTGGCTTGGCAGAGCCTGACATGGCCGTCGCAATCGTCGGCAGGCAGCGGCTCCTCGATCCAGGCGAGGTCAAGGTCGGCGAAGCGCCCGGCCCTGCGGATCGCCTCGTCGAGCGCGAAGCCCTGGTTGGCGTCGGTCATGATCTCGTAGTCTGGGCCGAGCGCCGCGCGCACCGCCGCGAGGCGACGGTAATCTTCGGAGGCGCGCGGCCGGCCGATCTTGATCTTCGAGCCCATGAAGCCTTGCTCCCGCGCGGCGATCGCGTCGTCGACCAGCGCCTCCTCGTCTATATGCAGCCAGCCTCCCTCGGTCGTGTAGAGCGGCCTGCGATCGGCGGTGCCGCCCGCGACGATCCAGAGCGGCAGGCCGCGACGTTTGCAGCGAAGGTCCCACAGCGCGGTGTCGAGCGCTGCGAGCGCGAGCGCCGAGATCGCGCCGATGGTCGTTGCGTGGGTGGCGAATTCGAGCTCCCGCCAGATCGCTTCGATCCGTTCCGCATCCTTGCCGATCAGCCTCGAAGCGAGATGGTCGGCGAGGAGGCGCATGACTGACGAGCCCCCCGTGCCGATCGTATAGCTGTAGCCTGTCCCGACCGCGCCGTCGCTGTCAGTGATCGTGACGATCGGCGTCTCCTGCGACACGAAGCTCTGAATCGCGTCGGTGCGCTTGACCTTGGGGGGAATGTCAACGAGCCTCAGCTCAACCCGCTCGATCCTCGCCATTGCTAGGCCCCTGTCGCCGCGATCGCCCGCCCATCCGCGGTGAAGAGATGCGCCTTGGCGAGATCGAACGAGACGGCGATGGTCCGTCCCGCCTCGAGCGGCGCGGGATTGAGCATGCGGGTCACCCAGTCGCGTCCGCCGAAGGGGACGAAGACAAGCGTCTCGTTGCCTAGCGGCTCCGTGACCGACACGGCAAGGTTCCGTTCAACCAGCTGGCTGCCGGCGGCGGAAGGCAGACCATGCCCGGTCGGATAGACATCGTCTGGGCGCAAGCCCAATGCGACGTGGCCTTCCATATTCCTTGCCCTCTTGAACCGGTCGGGAATCGGCAGCCAGTCGCCGCCCTTAAAGACGATGCGGTCGTCGGCGAGTTCGGCGTCGATCAGGTTCATGGTCGGCGAGCCAATAAAGCCGGCCACGAAACGGGTGGCGGGCCGATGGAAGACGTCCTCCGGCGTACCGACCTGTTCGATCAATCCGTCACGCATGATGACGATGCGATCTGCAAGCGTCATCGCCTCGACCTGGTCGTGGGTGACATAAATGACGGTCGAGGGCACACGCGCGTGGAGGAGCTTGATCTCTGTGCGCATCTGCGCGCGCAGCTTGGCGTCGAGATTGGAGAGCGGCTCGTCGAACAGGAAGACCTGTGGCTTGCGCACGATGGCTCGTCCCATGGCGACGCGCTGGCGCTGTCCGCCCGACAGCTGCGAGGGCCGTCGATCGAGAAGCTCACGCAGGTGCAGGATGTCGCTTGCCTCGGCCACGCGCGCATCGATTTCAGCTTGGGGGCGCTTGGCGATCTTGAGCGAAAAACCTAAGTTCTCGCGCACGCTCATGTGCGGATAAAGCGCGTAGGATTGGAACACCATCGAGATGTTTCGGGCGCGCGGCGGCAGATCGTTGACAATCTCGCCGCCGATGCGGATCGTCCCCGACGTGATCTCCTCGAGCCCGGCGATCATTCTGAGCGTCGTCGATTTGCCGCAGCCCGACGGTCCGACCAGCGCCACGAACTCCCCTTTGCCGATGTCCAGGTCGATCGTACGCACGGCCTCGACGGGACCATAGCGCTTGACGAGCCGTTCGAGCGTCACTGTCGCCACGGGTTCAGCCCTTCACCGCGCCGAAGGTGAGCCCGGACACGAGCCGCTTCTGGATGACGAAGGTCAACGCCAAGGCAGGGGCGATCATCACCACCGCAAGAGCGCACATGCCGCGCCAGTCGATGGTGAACTCCGAGGTGAAGTCGAGCAGTCCGACCGGCAGCGTCTTTGAGTTTACCGAGCGCGTAAGTTGCGAAGCGAGCGCGAACTCGTTCCAGGAGGTCAGGAAGGCGAAGATGGCGGCGGAAGCGACGCCAGGGCCGGCGAGCGGAAACTCGACCTGCCAGAACGCCTGCCAGGGCGTACAACCGTCGATCTGCGCGGCCTCCGCGAGGTCGCGAGGCACCTGACGGAAGAACCCGTCGATCAGCCAGATGGTGAAAGGCACGTTGAGGGCGACGTAAGTTAAGATCAGCGCCAGGTGCGTGTCGATGATTCCAATACGCGCGAAGATGATGAAAAGCGGCAGCGAAAGCGCGATGCCCGGCACGGTGCGTGTCAACATGAGCCCAAGGAAGAGCGCCGATTTCCCCTTGAAACGGTAGCGCGCGAAGGCGTAACCGCCAGCCATGCCCACGGCGATGGCGATCACGGTCGAGGCAATCGAGACGATCAGCGAATTGCGGAAATAGTCGAGCACCGGCACGCCGCCTTGCCCTAGGCCGCCGAACATCGACGTGTAGGCGTCGAACGACAGCCTTTGCGGGATCCAGACCGCCGGCTTCGCCATGATCTCCACGGTCGGGCGAAGAGAATTGAGCACGATCCAGGCGCCGGGTGCGCAAATGACCAGCATGGCGAGGAACAAGCCCGCGGAGTGAGCGACGCCCGCGCTCATGCGGACGAGTTGAGACGTCTGATTTCGGCTCAGCGCCACGTCACCAGTCCGCCGCAATCTGCGCCCGCGCAGACGCGAGCTTTCGGAAGAAGTAGACGGTGAAGAGAATCGAGAGCACGATCGAAGCGTAGGCCATCGCGTTCGCCGCTCCCATGCGCGCGTCGCTGTAGGCGGTGCGAGCGACGAGGGTCCAGATGAGCTCGGTCCTTCGCGCCGGCCCGCCGTCGGTCATGATCTTGACGATGTCATAGGCGCGCCCGACGTCGAGCGAACGGATGGTCATCGCAATATAGGCGAACGGCGTGATGAAGGGCCATGTCACGTAACGAAAGCTCTGCCATGGCGTGCAGCCGTCGACTTTGGCCGCTTCAATCGGCTCGCGCGGCATGGCGAGCAGGCCGGCCAGGATCAGGATGGCGAAGACGGGCGTCGAGGACCACACCTCCGCAACAACGATGGCGAAGAAAGCGAGCCTGCCGTCGATCAGCCACGGAATCGCCTGTTCCGTGATCCCCAGCGATTGCAGCGCATTATTGATGAGCCCGACATTGTCGTTGAACAGGAACTTGAACTGGAAGCCGACCAGGATCGGCGAGAACATCATCGGAAACATCATCAGCGTGCGCAGCAGCCGTTGGCCGCGCGTCGCCTTTTCGACCAGCAGCGCAAGCCCGAGGCCGAGCAGCATCTCCAGATTGAGCGCAACGGCCAAAAGCAGCACGGTGCGCCCGAACGCCTGCCAGAAGACCGGGTCGGAGAAGACGTTCACGTAGTTTCGCCAGCCAACGAAAACCCAAAGCGTCTCCGGCCGCGTCAGGCGATAGGCGGTAAAGCTCGAATAGAGCGAAAAAAGCAGCGGCGCGGCGATCGTCGCGACGAGGATGACGACCGCGGGCAACAACAGCAGGAACGGCGGGCCGAGCCGCCGCAGGGACCTTGTCACCCGGACGCGATTGACCGGCTCGGCGATACGCGTAGCGGCGGATGTCATTCTGACGGGGGCTCAAGCGGGGCTCTTTACGCCCCGCCTCCGTTGCCATAGGCGACCCTATCAGATCTTGCCGGCGTCCTGGAGGACCTTCGTCGCTTTCTCAGCCGCCGTGTCGAGCGCCGCCTTCGCCGTCTTGTCGCCGAGGATCGCGGCTTGCAGCTCCGGATAGACGACGTTCGAGATCTCGATCCATTCGGCGATCGGCGGAACCGGGAAGGCGTATTTCGCCGCTTCCTGGAACGCGGTCAGCACCTCCTTCTTATAAGGGTCGTTGGCCGCCTGGGCGATGTCCCACTGCCACACCGCCGTCCGCGTCGGCAGCGCGCCGTGGGCGGCTTCGATCTTCTGGCTGTCGTCGTTGGTCAGCCAAAGAATGAGCGATACGGCGGCGTCCTTGTGCTTGCAGGCCTGGGTGACCGAGAAGCCGTGCGTTCCCGACCAGCCCGTGTGCTTTCCCGACGATCCGGCAGGCTGAACGATGACGCCGACATTGCCGGCCACTTTCGATTTCTTGGGGTCGTTGAAGTAGCCGGCCCAGCTCGGCCAATCCAGATCAAGAGCGACCGTCCCGGATGCGAAACCCTGGCCAAGATCGTCCCAGAGATAGTTCGGCGTGCCTGGCGGCACCGCCTTGGCCTTGTAGAGATCGACGAACCATTGAAGGGCGCGCACGCCGGCCTCCGAATTGAACGCGGGCCGGCCTTTCGAATCGAGATACTCGCCGCCTTCCGCGACCAGCATCTCATAGAAGCGTCCGTTGATCGCCTCTTCCTTGCCGGCGAACTCGGTGCCGTAGAAGTTCGGCGGGTCGGAGAAGAAAATCGCCTGGTCTTTCACCTGCTGCCAGGTGGTCGGCGGCGCGAGCTCATAGCCGTATTTGTCCTTGAAAGCCTTCTTCTTGGCGTCGTCCGTGTAGTTGCTCTTGAGATAGTAGAGCGCCGAAACGTCGAACTGAGCCCGCGGCAACATGTAAAGCTTGCCGTCAATGGTTGAGCCCTTGATGACCCCCGGCACGTATTTGTCCAGCTCTTCCTTCGGCACGAGCTTCGACAGGTCGGTGTAAAGACTCGTATATTGGGGGGCGAACGAAGTATGGTTCCAGCCGACGCACCAATTGACGTTGTTGGCGGCGATATCGGACTTGAACTCCTTGTCGATGTCGAATCCGTTCTTCTTGGTGAGAATATTGACCTTGGCGCCGGTCAATTTTTCCCATTCGCCGATACGGGTGTAGAGCGGTTCATACTGATCGCCGCCTATGATTTTTGCGTCGATCACGACGCCTGGAAACGATCCGGGTTGATCGGCGGCCGATGCGAGACCGGACGCCATGGTCAGCGCCGCCGCGGCGATCATCAAGGGTGCGCGCTTCATGGGACTCCTCCGCTAGGTTTTGACGTTTCTCGACCGGGTCGACGACGGCCTGAACGAACGGCGCCAAGGCCGCCCATATTTGAAATTTACATTTAATAGCAAATCATAGAGGCTCTGGGCTGTCAACGACGCGGCCGGCAACTGTCCGCCCCACTGTTGACGGACAACGCGCTGGTTCGGCGATGCAATGAACGACTCCGACGATCTCGACCGATATCGCGCTCCAGCGCTCGACAAGGGGCTGGACATCCTCGAATTGCTGGCCGCCGAGGAGGAAGGCCTTAGCCAGGCCGAAATCGCCAAGGCGCTTGGGCGCACTCCGAACGAGCACTACCGCATGCTCGAACGGCTGGTGCGGCGCGGCTACGTGTTCCGCAACGCCAGCGACCGCTACGAGCTGACTCTCAAGCTGTTCGGGCTCGCCCATTTCCATCGCCCCATACGGCGGCTCGTTTCCCAGGCGACGCCGCTCATGAGCGCCCTCGCGGTCCGGACGATGCAGGCGAATCATTTGGCGGTCTACGACCGCGCCAGCGTCACCGTCATCGCCCAAATGGACGCGCCCAGTTATTGGGGCATAGCGATCCGTGTCGGCGCGCGAGTGAGCCTCTTCAACACCGGCTCAGGCCACGTGCTGCTCGCATTCCGCTCGTCCGAGGAGCGCGCCGTGATGATCGCTGAGCAGGACGCGGGCGACGAGGAGCAGACGCGTCCCGAGGACCTCGAGGAGCGGCTCACGCAGATCCGCCAACGCGGCTATGAGGTCATGCCGAGCCAGCAGACCGCTGGCGTCTACAACCTGTCCGCGCCGGTTCTGGGCGGCGACAATACCGCCCTCGCCGCGCTCACCTGCCCCTACATCGCGCCGCTCAATCGCCCGAAGGCGCCAGACATCCCCAGAACCATCGCGATGCTGCAGGAAACGGCCGCGGCCTTGTCATTGCGCGTTCGTGGCCAGGTCGACGCCGAGCCGCCGGCTGAGGGTGCGTGATTTCTATTTGAATGATATCTTCATATGTGATTATTTCGGCAGCGAGGAAACCTCGAGGCCCACGGGGCGCAATGCAAACGCCGATCGTCGACACGCATCTCCACCTCATTTACCGTGACCAACTCCGCTATCCGTGGCTGGCGGGCGTCGCGCCGCTCAATCGCGATTTCCCTTATGAGACCTACGCCGCCGAGGCGCGGCGTTGCGGCATTACCGACGCCATCCACATGGAGGTCGATGTCGCGCCCGACGACATCGAGGCCGAAACCCGAAATGTCGAGGACCTTGCATGCCAGCCTCAGAGCCTGTTGCGTGGCGCGATCAGCGCATGCCGGCCGGAGGATGACGGCTTTCCTGCCGTTCTCGAGCGTCAGCTCGCCGATCCGTTCGTGAAAGGCTTCCGTCGCGTCCTGCATGTCGTTCCCGACGACCTCAGCGAGGGCGCGACGTTTCGCGCGAATATCAAGCGGCTTGCCGGAGCGTCGCGGCCGTTCGACCTCTGCGTGCGGCCGGATCAGATCGACAAGGCGCTCGCGCTCGCCGACCTTGCGCCCTCCGTCCAGTTTGTTCTCGATCACTGCGGCGTGCCGGCGATCAAGGACCGCGCCGAGCATCCGTGGCGCGAGAAAATCGCCGAGATTGCGAGGCGGCCCAACGTCGCGGTCAAGATCTCGGGCGTCGTCGCTTACGCCGAGCCAGAGACCTGGACGGTCGATGATGTCAGGCCCTACGTCGAGCACGCGATCGAAAGCTTCGGCTGGGATCGGGTTGTCTGGGGCAGCGATTGGCCGGTCTGCACCCTCACCGCGTCTCTTTCGATCTGGGCCGCGGCGACGCACGCCATCACGCTGGGCTGCTCGGCGGACGAGCGCGCGCGGCTGTTCAGCGTCAACGCGCGCCGCATCTGGCGGCTGCCCGGCTGCCCCGCGGAGAAATGAGAGCGATGGCGTTCGCCCCCACTGTCGGCGTCTCGACGACCCACCCCAAGGACATGCCTGCCGACCACGCGGAACTGGCCGTCTGGAACGCGGAGAACTGGTTCTACGAGGATTTCGAGGTTGGCCACCGCATTCGCTCGCTCCGCCGGACGATCTCCGAGGGGGAGTCGATGGCCTTCAACGCGCTCGTCCTCGACATGCATCCTTACGTCGCCGACCAGATGTTCGCCGAGCGCGAGGGCATCTTCGGCAAGCGGCTCGTCGCGGGCGCGTTCGTCTTCTCGGCCGGCCTCGGGCTCGTCGCGACGAACTGCGTCAACGCTTTCTCCTACGGCTACGACAAACTGCGGTTCATCAAGCCGGTGTTCATCGGCGAGACGATCTACACGATCCGCACCCATCTCGAGAAGCGGCCGAAATACAAGGAGATGGGTCTGATCAAGGCGAGCTATCAGGTTTTCAAGGGCGAGGGCGAGCTCGCCATGTACTGCGAGCACCTGCAAACCGTGAAATACCGCGACGCCGCCGCCTTCGCTGACCTTGTCGAGGAGGCCGCATGAGCGAGGCTTTGCTTGAGGGGCTCATCGTCCTCGATATGAGCCAGTTCTTGTCGGGGCCGTTCGCGGCGTTGCGCCTCGGCGACCTTGGCGCGCGGGTGATCAAGATCGAGCGGCCCGATGGGGGCGATCTCTGCCGCCGTCTCTATCTGACCGACACCGAGATTGGCGGCGACTCGACCCTCTTTCACGCCATCAACCGGGGCAAGCTCGGCTTCGCGGCCGACTTCAAGAATCCGGCTGACGTCGCGGCCGTCAAAAGCCTCGTCGGCAAAGCCGACGTGATCATACAGAACTTCCGCCCCGGCGTCGTCGAACGTCTCGGGCTCGACTATGAGAGCGCCAGAGCGGTCAACCCTCGCATCGTCTACGCCTCGATCACCGGCTATGGCGAGGAGGGCCCATGGGCAATGTTTCCCGGACAGGACTTGCTTGCGCAAGCACGGTCCGGCCTCATGTGGCTGAACGGCGACCGCGATCAGGGCCCGGTGCCGTTCGGCCTCGCGATCGCAGATCTGCTTGCGGGCGGCGCGATCGTTCAGGGCGTGCTCGCCGCGCTCGTACGGCGCGGCCGGACCGGGGAGGGCGCGCATATCGAGACGAGCCTGCTCGAGGCGCTGGTCGACTTCCAGTTCGAGGTGCTGACGACCTATCTCAACGACGGCGGGCGCCTTCCGACACGTTCAGCGTTCCGCAATGCGCACGCTTATCTCGCCGCGCCCTACGGCGTCTATGCGACCCGCGATGGCTGGATCGCCATCGCCATGACGCCGCTCGACAAGCTCGCAAAGGCGCTCGACCTGCCTTCAATCGCCGGTTTGCCCGCCAAGGCCGGCTTCGAACGGCGCGACGAGATCAAGCATGCGATCGCCGATCACGTCGCCGGTCAGTCGACGGCCTATTGGCTCAGCAGAATGCAGCCGCTCGACATCTGGTGCGCCGAGGTCATGAACTGGCCCGCTCTGCTTGAGAACGAGGCTTTCCACCGCCTCGATATGCTGCAGACCGTCATGCGGCCGGAGGGGCTTGCGGTGCGAACGACGTCCTCTCCCATCCGCATCGACGGCCAGCGCAGGCGCTGCTCCTCGGCCGCCCCACGCATCGGCGAACACACCGACGCGCTGAAAGCGGAAATGGGGCTCTGACGATGCCTAGAGCTCGTAAACTTGGCGATGGCGGCTCGTTAGGCGATGGCGAGCGATGGAGACGCATGGTGAAATTCCTCGTAACAGGGGGCGCTGGATTCATCGGCGCCGCCGTAGTGCGCAATCTCCTCGGGCGCGGCGTGCCGGTGGTCATCGGCGAGAACAAACCGGACCAGGCGGTGCTCGCCAAACTCAAAGGCGCACAATTCGAGCCGGTGGACGTCACCGACGCGCAATCGGTCGAAGGCGTCTTCCTCCGCCATCCCGACCTCACGCACTGCATCCACCTCGCCTATCTCATGAGCGCGGAGGTCGAGGCCGATATGGCGCTCGGCGTCAAGGTGAACCTGCTTGGCATGGTCAACATGTTCGAGGCCGCCGCGCGCCACAAACTGACTCGGCTGGTGTTCACCAGCAGCGAGACCGTGTACGGCGCCTCGCAAAAGGTCTACGGCGACCGGCCGGTCGTCGAGGACGACTATTGTGGGCCCAACGACCATTTCTTCACCTACGGCGTGATGAAGATTCTCGACGAATTCATGGCGCAGAAATATGTCGCGAGGCATGGAGTCAGCATCGCCTGCACGCGGCCGGCTGTCGTATTCGGCCACGGCCGCAAGCGCGGCTCGGTCTTATGGGCGGAGGCTTTCGCGACTGAGCCCGCGCTCGGACGGACCGCGAAGCTGCCATTCTCTCAGCATTCGCGCGACACCTGGATCTATAAGGACGATTGCGCGGAGCAGCTTGTTCGTCTCGCCCTGAAACCTTCGCTCTCTCATTTCGCTTACAACAACGGCGGCGCGAGCGTCACCGCGGGGGACCTCGCATCGGCCGTGCGTCGCTGGCTGCCGGACGCTCGATTCGAATTCGACGAGGCGAAGCCGAGGACGCCGCTAATCGACTGGCAGGATGGGACGCGGCTCGAGACGGAAATCGGTTTTAGGCCGCGACCGCTCCTTGAGGGCGTGCGCGCGCACATCGACGAAGCGCGCAAGGAGGCGGGTCTTAAGCCCGTGCGAGAATGACGCGATACAGAAACACCGTGGTTGGCAGCTACCCGCGCCCGACCCAGGCCGCAGACACGATGAAGAAGCCAACGCTCACAGAAGCCGAGACCGACGGGATGGTGCGCTGGGCGGCGAAGGACCAGAGCGACCTCGGCCTCGATGTCGTCACCGACGGCGAGGCTTATCGCGAGAACATGTATTATTTCTACCAGAAGCGCGTGGACGGGATCACGTTCGAAAACATGCCGCGCCTCGCCTTCGGCGACGCGGGGTTTGGCATCGAGTGTCCACGTGTCATCGGCCGGATCGAGAATCCGCGCTTCCGTCTCGCTCACAATTGGAAGCTCGCCCGCGACGCGGCGCCGGCCGGCGTGCGCGTCAAGCAGACGGTGACGGGTCCGCATGTGTTGACCCGTTTCAGCGTCAACGAGCGCAAGGATCTCTATCCCGACGATCAGGCCCTCTGCCGCGCGTGGTCGCGCGTGCTGAAGCAGGAACTCGACGACGTCATCGCCGCCGGCTGCGCGGACGTTCAGTTCGACGAGCCGATGTGGACGGAAGCGCCTCAGCAGAGCGAATGGGCCGCCGACATTCTCAACGAGCTGATCGAGTCCCTGCCCAAGACCGTTCGGGTCGGATTGCACGTTTGCGGCGGCAATCCGCGGCGCAGGCGAGTCTACTTCACCAAATATACCGACCTTGCGCCAGCGTTCCGCAAGATGAAGATTGACGAGGTGCTGCTTGAGCACTGCACTCTCAGCTACGATCTGATGGACCTCTGGAAGTCTTTGGGACTTCAGGGGCGACCTTGGTCTCGGCGTCATCGATCAGCGCAGCGACGACATCGAGACGATCGACGTGATCGGAAAGCGCATCGAGCCCGCATTGAAGCATTTCCCGCGCGAGCGTCTGATTCTCACCAGCGAATGCGGCTTCGGCCACGTTCCGCTGGACATCACCCGCCGAAAACTTGCAGTGCTTGTCGAGGCTTCCCACGCGCTTTAAGCGACGTCAGGGGTTAGGCATGGCCCTCGGGCGCCGCGCTCAGATGCTGGCTCGGACGTGGGGCTCGCGGCCGTAGATCGACACGAGGGCGACAATCACCACGCCGAGCGCCGCTTCGACCATGGCTGGCGAAAGTCCAAGACCGATCAGCAGCGTGTTGATCTCGGTCAAGACCAAAGCGCCGGCGGCGGTCCCGATCAGTCCGCCGCGGCCGCCGACCAGAGTCGTCCCGCCGATCACCACGGCGGCGATGGTCTGAAATAGGTACGGTTGCCCGACGTCGCCGTAGGCCGAGCCGGTGAACCCCAGCAGCAGCACGCCGGCCATGGCGGCGAACAGACCGCTCAACGCATAGGTCGCCGTCCAGATCGCGCGGGGCGAGATGAGGGCATACGGCGCCGCTTGCGGATTGCTGCCCACTGCATAAAGCCGCCGCCCGAAGGGCGTTCTCTCCAGCACCAGCGTCATGAGAGCCAAAAGGACGAGGAAGGACGGAACGAGCCACGGAACTGGGAGGGGGCCGGCGTGGCCGCCGATGGAGACAAATTGGGTTACCGCTTCAGGCGCGGAGCCGGCCGGGAATCCAGCGGTCCACAACAGCACGGCCCCCTGCACCGACGTGCCGACGCCCAGCGTCACGATCAAGGGATGAACGGCGAGCGTCGATGACAGCGCCCCATTTATTGCGCCGATCGCAAGAGCCAAGACGCCGACGATCGCGCAGACTAAGGCGAAGTTCATGCCGTCGCCATAGAGTTGCGCGGCGACGACGTTGGCGAAGCCGATCACGAAAGGCGTCGACAGATCGATGCCGCCGAGCAGCACCACCAACGTCTGGCCAATCGAGGCGACGCCGAGCAGCGAGGCCAGCACGAGCATCGATCGGATAGTAAATTCGCTGCTGTAGCCGGCGATCATGACTGTGCCGACAAGATGCAGGACCAAGGCCAAGACGAGCGCGGCGACGACCCGCTGGCCCGTCGCGCCGAGCCGGCCGATCATGGAGCCTTCCGGCGTTCAATCATGCCCGTCAGGCCGTTGAGCGAGATCGAAGCGACGAGGATCAGTCCGTACGCGATCTGCAAGACGAAGGTTGAAACGTTGAAATAGGTGAGTGCGCTCTGGAGAAGAAAAATATCGGAAGCGCCGATCACAGCGGCCATAAGCCCGCCCCGGCCGCCGCCCAGACTGACGCCGCCAAGCGCTACTGCGGAAATCGCTAGAAGCGTGAAGCTCGCTCCGACATTGGGGTCGGCCGAACCGATCAGCGCGGTCAACAGCAGTCCCGCCGTTCCGGCGAAAACGCCCGTCAAGCAGTACGACAGGAAGCGAACCAGGGCGACCGGAACGCCAGCGGTATAGGCGGCGCGATCGTCGCTGCCGACCGCCATCAGCTGATCGTAATAGGGAAGCTGTTTGAGCGCGAGCCAGGTTACGGCAAGGGCGGCAAGAGGCGCGATCGACAGCCGCCCCGACAGACTCTGGATCCAGGGGGGCACGGTTCCGATAGGAGCGGGCACGATCGTGAGGGTGAGGCCGGTGAAGAGAAGATAGGTTCCCAGCGTCGCGACGATGGGCTGAATCCGGACAAACACGGCGAGGAATCCGTTGAGCGCGCCCGCGGCGGCGCCCACAATCAGCGCCGCCGGAACCACGGCCCATGGGGACGAGATTCCCGCGCCGGCGATCAGCGTCTGCACGATCAGCGCGTTGACCAACCCCATGAGCGGCCCGATGGAGACATCGATGCCGCCGCGGCCGCCAAGGATCGCAGGCGTCGCAGCGATCGACGCCGCGACCAGCGGCGCGGCCAGGCCGACCGTGGTCCCCCACGCGGCCGGCGAAAACCGGGCCGGATTGAGCACGACGTTGACCGTTAGCAGCACGACGAACAGGACCAGCGCGAAGCCTGTCTCCCGCCGCTCAGCGAGACGCCGTCGCAGCCACTGAACGGCGCTCGGACGTGACGCCGGAGACGTGGTCGCGACAATCATTCCACGTGTCCGAACATCGCGGCGATCACCTCATCGTGACTAATGTGCGCCCCTGCAAGTTGGGCGATGACGCGCTGTTCGCGGAAAACCAGCACACGCTCGCAGAGGCGCAAGAGCTCCTCGATCTCGGTCGACAGCACGACAAGCGCCATGCCCTCGTTGCGCGCCAGATCGCGGAACACTTGGTACAGCGTCTCGCGGGTGCGCTGGTCGACGCCGCGCGTCGGGTCGTTGAGCAGCAGCACGCGCGGCCCGAGAGCAAGCCAGCGCGCAAGCAGCACCTTCTGCTGATTGCCGCCCGAAAGCGTGGTGATGGCGCGATCAGGCGATGGCGCAACGATCGACAACCGTTGTCGATAGGTCTCGTAACGCGCTCTCTGCTTGCGCCGGTCAATCAGACCGAAGCGGCGGTCGCGGTCCATGGAGACAAGCGCGAAATTGTCGAGAACGGAAAGCGATGGAAAAATCCCATTGGCGCGCCTGTCGCGCGCCAGATAGGCGACGCCGCACCGCACCGCCTGGCGGAAGTTGGCGATGGCGACCCAACCTCCGTCAACCTCGACCATGAGGCGGCCCGACGGAGGAGAACGCAGGCCGCAAAGCATCTCCAGGAACGCTTCTTGCCCGTGGCCATCGAGGCCCGCCAACCCAACGATCTCGCCGGCTCGCACCTTGTCGTGGATCGGCGGGGCGTTCGGCGCAAGAGCGAGCCCCTCGATCAGCAATCGCTCAGCCGGTTCGCCCGCTTCAGCGTTCATGAGCCATCTCCGCGGCCGCCGCGGGGGCCATTAGGCTCAACATCTGCTCGGGCGAAAGAGAGGACCGGTCGAGCGTATCCACCACCCTTCCGTTGCGCAGGATCGTCACGCGATGCGCAAGGCGCAGCACTTCGTCCATGCGATGCGAAATGAACAGGATGAGGCCGCCGGCTCGAGAAAACGCCTCCATCGTCTGAAACACCGACTCGCGATCGGCGAAGTCCAGCGCCGCTGTGACTTCGTCCAGGATCAGGACGCGCGGACGCCTGACCAGAGCGCGCGCCAGCACGACCAGCTGCCGCGCCGCCAGAGGCAGGAGACCCGCCGGCGTCTCGAGCTCGAACTTCGTGTTGGCGATCGAGCTCAACACTTCCGCGGCGAGCTTTGATTGTCGAGCGCGCGGCACGCGCCGCCGGAACAGACCGTCGCAACCAAGAAAGATATTGTCCAGCGCGCTTCGATCGGGAGCGATCAGCACTTCCTGAAAAACTGTCGCCACACCGAGCGCTTGGAACACCCTCGGGGAGTGGCGATCGATCGTGCGCCCGTCGACGCGGATCGCGCCCCGGCTTGGCGGAATCACGCCCGAGAGAAGTTTGACCAACGTGCTCTTGCCCGAACCATTCTCGCCGAGGATCGCGTGAATCGTCGCAGGCGCAAATGTAATGCGAACGCCGTCGAGCGCGACCGTTTCGCCGTAGGTCTTGGAGAGATCGTCGACTTCGAGCATCAGCGCGTGGCTCGCGAGGCCAACACGGACAGCCCCCCAACCGGCAGGAGGCTATCCGCGCAAGCCGTGCGCCCAGTTCGCCGTCATTTGCCGGCGCAGGGATCCGGCGCGTCGGCGTAGTTGTAATTCGCGATGGCCGCGGGCTTCTTGAAATAAGCGTCGAGATCCTGATCCGACACGGGATCGGTCGGCGGGGACGGGAAGACGGACACTGAAGCCGGCGTCATGCACGCCTTGTACCACTTTGCAAGATCGTCCTGATGCACCGCCGGAATCGGAATCAAGAGCGTGCCCAGTTTGGGTTGCTGTCCTTCGAGCAGACGCACCGCGACGCGGAACAACGCCTGGGAGTTCCAGCCCGGCAGCACGGCCTGGCCGTCGAAACGGTAGCCGTCCGGATGGGCCTTCCAATAGCCAAGCGCATCGCCCGAAATCGAGCCGGTGATTAATGGCTGCGGCCGATTGGCCTCGGCGAAAGCCTCCGCGACGACGCGCGACTCGCTGCCCGTCGTCCAGACCGCGTCGATTTTTTGCGGCGTGGTCGCAAGCGCCTGCAGCACCGCCGTCTTGGTGACATTGGCGGTCCAGTTGCCGTTGACCGAGCGCGCCTCCTTGATGTCGGAGCCTTTGAACGCTTTCTCCGCGCCCGCGCGCTCCAACGCTACGATCGGAGCGCCCGCTATGCCCTCGACCATCAGCACGTTGCCCTTCCCGTCCAGGGCCTTCTTGATCGCGGAGGCCATGTCGTAACCCCATCGCGCATAGTTGGAGTCTACGTTGATCGCGTCGGGGCTGGTGACCGAGCTCGAAATCGTAACGACCGGAATGCCAGCCTTGTAGGCGGCCTCGATCGCCTCGTTGAGACCGGTGGACGAGCCTGCGACGGCGGTGATGATCGAGCACTTCTTGTCGATGAACGCCCGGATCTGTGCGATCTGCCGGCTGGTGTCGCTGTTCGAGTCGGAAAGCTCGAAATCGCTGACCTTGCCCGCCGCCTTGTAGACGTCAACCAGGCGCTTGAGCTCATTGGTCAGCGCGACGCGCCAGGGATTGCCTTGATAGGATTCCGAGTGACACCACTTCCACGGCGGCGGAGGCATCTTGAAATCGTCGTAGGCCGAAGGCTGCAGGTTTTCCGTGGCGCCCTCGTAGAGCGATTTGAGATTGTCAGGCAGACCGTTGACGCACATCGGCGTGCCGATCTCGGCGCGCACGCCCGCGTCGGTAAGCTTGCCGGTCTTAGGGTCGATGTGGAGCGCGGCCACTGTGTCGCTGTTCTGGTTCGCAACCAGAAGAAAGCGCCCTGACGGGTCGATGGTGAAATCGCGCGGGGTCTTGCCTAAGCACGAATGATGCTCGACAAGCGACAATCTACCCGTCGCCTCGTCCACGGCATAGACGACCAGGCTGTCATGACCCCGGTTCGACCCGAAGAGATAGCGCCCGTCGGGGCTCAGTTGCACGCCTGCGCAATGGCTCTCGTCGCGATATCCGGAAGGCAGCGCGGGGACTGTCTGCAGGTGGGAGAGAGAGCCTGACGCCGCGTCGAACGCGAGGGCTGCGATCGTCGAATCGAGCTCGGTGATCGCGTAGACAAAGCGGTTCGAAGGATGGAAGACGAAGTGCCGAGGTCCCGCTCCCGGCTTCATGCTGAATGACATTGGGCCGGGCGAAAGGGCGCCGGACACCGCGTCGAAACGATAGACGACGAGCTGATCGGTCCCGAGATCGGCGACGAGAACGTGACGGTTGTCTGGACTCGCGATGACGCAATGGGCATGCGACCGCTCCTGCCGGTCGACGTTGGGACCGCTGCCCGAATGAAAATAGCTGCTTACGGGAGGACCGAGACCGCCGTCCTGTCGGATTGGCATCACGACCACCGCTTGATCCGGCAGACTGTCTTCCGGTTCGGCATAAACCGAATAGTTGGCCACGAGCACGAAGCGCCCCGTCCGGTCGAGGCTGTTGTGGGCAAGTATGCTGCCGAGCGCCGGCTGCTTGTTGAGGTAGGAGAGGCTGCCGTTCCGAGGGTCGAGGCGATAGGCGGAAACGGTTCCCTCGTTCCAACCGAAGACCTCGCTGTTGGCGTAGACGCAACGATTGCCCTCATGAACCGTGAGGTAAGTCGGATTGTCGACGCCTCCCTTTTCGGACAGCCGGGTTAATCGGCCGCTCCTCTCGTCGAAGGCGAATACGGTGATCCCCTTCCCGCGCGCGCCCTGAAAATATGGGGTGTCGCGTGTGACGCTCCCGACGACCACAAATGTTCTATCGTTCATACGCCCAACTTTGCGTCGCGGGCTGTTTCGCCACCGAACCCCGGGCCGGTATGAGATTTTGAGGAGCGAGCGTCAAGTCGGACGGGATCGCGGCGCGTCGATGCTTCACGCCCCATCCAGAGGACGAGCGACCACGAGACAACAGTTCCCAGGCTTCACTTTGCCCGGCTGCCGCCGGCCGTAAAGGACGCCGTTGGCAGCGTAGGCGAGTTCGACCGGCGGGCGGCTTGGATCAACGAGGAAGTGAATGCGTCCGGCCGGCTGACCGGCGCGCACCACGGCCCCGTTGGCGTGGAACGGCTCGAACACGCCCTCGTCCGTCGCCAGAACGTAGGCCTTGGGTCCTGGGAGGTCGTAGACCGGAGAGGGCGTTCTCGGGGGATGGGCCATCTCGGGGGGCAATGCGCCGAGATGCGCAAGCACGTTGCGAACGCCTTGCCGACATAAGGCCAAAGCGTCGATCGAAACCGTTCCGCCGCCCGCCATCTCGGTCCCCACGACTGTGAGACCAGCCCTAGCCGCTGAGGCGGTCGCGGTGCGCGGATCGCCGCGGTTGTCGATAGCCACGGTCATCGGCGCGCCGAACGCGAGCGTCGCGGCTTTGTTGCGCGCATGCTGCTCCGGATCGCCG
This sequence comes from uncultured Alphaproteobacteria bacterium, assembly GCA_963824475.1. Taxonomy (GTDB): domain Bacteria; phylum Pseudomonadota; class Alphaproteobacteria; order Rhizobiales; family Beijerinckiaceae; genus Roseiarcus. The sequence continues at coordinate 1,091,895 of CAWGPR010000012.1, read as the reverse complement.
ACCGGCTCGATGATGGCGCTGGGAATGATCGCGAGCGACGAGCCTCCCGAATGGAGATCGAGAAAGGCGTCCGCCATCGGAAACAGAACGTCATTGACGTAGGCGACAATCTGTTGCGTCGGAGAGCCAAGCGGATCTCCGGGGAAAGCGCGATTGAAGTTAAGGTCGTCAAAGGGTGACGTGCGGCGCGCGGCGGCGACCGCCGGCAGGTTGATGGCGGGGATGAAAATGAGACGCCCCGACACGGCTCCGGGATCGAGCGTGCGAATAAGCTCGCCGAGCACGATCGGCCCCTCGTACTCGTCGCCGTGATTGCCGCCTTCGAGAATGACCGTCGGGCCCCGCCCGTTGCTGATCACAGCGATGGGAACAGGGATAACGCCCCAGGCGTCATCGTGCACGGAATGAGGAACCTGAATGAAGCCGGTCTGCTTGCCGGGCCTGTCGAAGTCAACAGTGGCGCGCAGCATTGTTTTCGTTTGCAAAGTCGCGGCGACGCCATCGACCATAGCCCTGAACTCCCCTTAAGCTTTGATAGGCGTGACGCCGACTGGCGTAAGCCGTCATCGCCGTCGCCGTCAGCCCGTCGCTCCCTAAGCTTGTATAGACGCCATACGGTCGTTTTGATTTCGCGCAAGCTCTTGTCCGTTTTCGAGGCGAGACAATCACCACAATTGCGCTCGATCAATGTCGCGGAACGGCGGAATGCAGGCTTCCAACCTCCCATAGACCGCGGGTAGGCGCCCGGAAGTGGAATTTCGTCTCTTACGCGCCGGCGGGTGCGCCTCGCATCGGGACGGGTGGCTCGTTTCGCCGTCGCGCGAGGCGCTCTCGAAGATGTCTTTCCGACGTCGTCAAATAAACGAGGCGGGCGGCCTCTCGCGCAGGAGCAAGCAGCTCTGCTGATGACGAGGGAACGGACCCGGTTTCCCCTGCGCCTGCCGGCTCGAATTCACGACATGAAGCAGCGACGCTCTTTAACGAGCGTGCCGCTGCTCTTGTCAAAAGCGAAGAAAGAGCTCCGTTCCTGTTGATCTGAATCAATATGGGGGTGGAGATCTTTAGTAACTCAGCTCCAACGGGCACGGCTCGTTTGAGGGGCCGCTGCTGGGCGGTAAGGGGCGAAGGGATTCCGATGAAGAATCATTTCTTGTTTACGGTAGCGACGGTTGCGATTGCAGCCGGGGCGGTCGGCGCCTTTCCGTTAGCGTCGCTGGCTCAGGCCCCTGCGACGGGGCCCGGGATCATCACTTCTGTTGGCGGTTCCGCCACCATCTCGACCGAGGGCATGGCGCCCGGCAGCGAGATTTGGGCGGAGTGGTATTCGTTGCCGCCGGGGAAGGCCGTAGAGGAATCGGCTACGGCCCCGAAGTGGTCCTATGTCGAAATGGCTCTAAGCGGATCGGCCGTCGTGACCGGAGAACTCCGCTCCGATGTGCCGTTTCCTCAGTGCGGGAGGACTCCAAGCCGACAGCTCGGAACGCACCACGGATCCGGGTGATATGGAGGCCTGCAATCACGCTGTCCTGCCCGCCTCACATACTGAGAATCGCGGATCTGAGCCGTATGTCTTCGCCGGATTGGCGGTTGGCGGCCCCTGGGTCGAGGGTATGGAGGATTCCGGCGAGCTGTACCTCAAGGTGAACGGGCTCGCCAAATTGACGCAAATCTCTTCGTCTCAATTTGGCGAGGTGGAAAAGGAAATCCTCAAGGCAGGGGCGATGACGGTCGCCATCCGGAACGTGACGATGCCGCCGGGCAGCCGGATCGTGAAGACGGACCACTACCCAACCTTGCGAATGGTCGAAAATGGCCAATTGACATGGAGCTTTATCCCGGAAGGTTCCGAGGTTGCCGCGGCGCCGGTAAACCCGGAAGTGCGTAAGGCGTTCGACATGACGCAATGGGCGCCGGACTATGCGGATAAGCAGTTTGTTCTGATCAACGACAGCGATCAACCAGTTCAGTTCGTCGAGTGGACTGTCGCGCCGGCGCAAAACGCCAAGCCCTAAAACTGAGATCAGGGCGGGCGGAAGCTGCGCCAGAATACGAAGGCGAACATGAACAAGAGAGTTTTGGAGCCAGGCGGCGCCGCGAACGCCGTTCCTGAGCCAGCCAGCGCAATGAATGCCGCAGAGTCGAAACCGTTCAAAGTTGCGATCATCGGGGGCGGGGCGGGAGGACTATTCACCGCCTGGCACCTGGCCGCCAAAGCAGGGCTGAGTTGCCAAATCACGGTGTTCGAGTCGACGGCCCGGATTGGCGGGAAGCTTGAGACAGGCCAGTTTCCGGGGGTGGGACCCTATGAGGCGGGAGTTGCGGAAATTTACGACTACTCGGCTCTTGGCCCCGACCCGCTGCATGATCTCATCGTCAAGGAGCTGGGTCTGGAGATTAAGCATATCCAAGGCGGCCCCTGCGTGCTCGACGGCAAGATCGTTCTTGAAACCGACGATCTCGCGAAGTCCTTCGGAGAAGAAACCCGCGACGAAGCATTGGCGTTCCGCAAGCGTTGCACGGATCTGATGAGTCTCGAATCGTACTACCTCTCGGTCGTAGAAGAGGACAATGCTCATCCATGGGCCGAAATTTCGGCCGCAGCCCTGCTTGAAAGGGAGTTCAAAGACGACGCCGCCCGTCGCTATATCCGAGCCATGGCGCACAGCGACGTCGCCGCGCCTCCGCACCTGACGAACGGGCTCACCTTTCTCAAAAACGTCCTGATGGACGTCGACGGCTACATGGACATCGTCGCCGTGGTGGGCGGCAACGAACAGATCACAACCCGCCTTGCCGAGGAGCTCGACGCCAACATCCGGTTAAATGCGAATGTGACGGCGGTCGAACCGCTTGCTGACGGGACGCACCAACTCGAAATGTTGGTGAACGGCTTCGAGGAGACGGCGACTGCGGACTACGTCGTTGTCGCCCTGCCATTGAGCGCGCTTTCGACCATCCATTGGCGGTCGGAAGCGCTTGAGCTCGCCATGGAAAAGCACGTTGGCTACTTCGACCGTCCGGGCCACTACGTTCGCGCGACCTTTCTGTTCCAACGTCCATTCTGGCGCGACAAAATCACGACGGACTGGTGGATGCTCGACGCGTTCGACGGGTGCTGCGTTTATGACGAAGGCACACGTTACGACTACGGCAGTTATGGGCTCTTGGCCTTCCTCGTTGTCGGAAACGCGGCTTTGGCGCTCGCGAATATGTCCGACGAACAGATAGAGCAGATGTGCCTGGACGCCTTGCCTGCGGAGCTCGCGCACGGCAAGGAGCTGCTGCTGGACCGCCGGATCCATCGGTGGGTGGCGTCGGTCAGTTCAATCCCTGGCGGCTTACCTGCGCGTTCGCGCGGGATAAACCATCGTCCTGATCCCGTTCATACGCCGGGCCTTGTGATGGTCGGCGACTACTTGTTCGACGCGACGGTCAACGGGGTGTTGGACTCCGCCGAGGTGGCCAGCGACATCATCCTCACCGACGTTGTCGCTCGGCGCCGCGCACGGCAGGCGGGAGCTATCAGCGTCAAGTCGCCCGCGGGCGCACTCAATGAAGCGCTGGAGCATGTGGAAGAGCTGATGTCCGTCCAAGCTGTCAAGGACATCCTTGGCGTTACGTGGGGGCTCGAACCCGGCGCCAAGCTTCTTCATGTCGGCTCCGGCGCCGGACATATGGTGGCCGCGCTCAGGGCGCTCGGCTTTGACGCAACAGGAGTGGAATGTAGTCGCGAAGCGAGCCTCGCGACCCCCGCCGAGTTAGCCGAGCACAATTTCTATTGCGATTTCGCTCACTTGCCCTTCGAGGACGAAGAGTTCGACGCCGTGATCGAAACGGGGCTTTACCGATCGGCGCCGAACAAGGTGGAGGACGCGATCGCGGAACTTTATCGCGTGACGCGGCACGGCGTGCTTCTCGGATCCGTGACGACGGACCTCGCGATTGATCCAATCGAACGGTTCAACTTGCTCGAGGGCGCCCGGATCGTTTGCTCGCGCTGGGACTGGGCCGAAAAGTTCTATGCGGCGGGATTCGTGCACGCGCTGTTCGATCGCTCGCGCCTTGGCGAGGCGTGGGACAAAGCTGAGGCTTCAGGTGTTGGACCCGGTCAGTGGTACGAGGACTCGGAGAGCCTTCTTTATTGCGTGTACGAACGGGCGCCGGGCGCGGGCTCGCCCATCCTTGAGAAAGCGCCCGCGGCGGATGCGACGACGAATGATCAGGAGGTCGTCGCGGGCGAGTGATCGGAGACGTCCCGACGGATATCCAGAGGGCGGAGCAAACAGGAAAGTCATCATGGTCGAGGCCGCAATAAGAAGAGTCGAGGCCACGCTTGAGGCGCAAGCGTGGCGGGTCGAGTTCTCAAAAGACCCAAACGCGCCTCCGGACGGAGTCGAGACGATCGAGATCGCCGAACCTCGGAACGTCGTGGCGGTGCTGTCCCCTTTGGCGCCGTCGTATGCTCTCGCACAGGCAGCCCCTGAGGAGACCGCCGACGCATTGACGGTGGTTTGGCCGCCGCCGGGCGTCAATACCCCCTCCACCATCGAACACGACGCTGATGAATGGATGCGCCGCGCGGGCGCGCTGAGAAAAGAGGCGATCGTGCGAGCAGACGTTCGCACCGTGCGGGTGGTCTGGGCCGAAAGCCGCGCGGTGATCTACGCCAGCCAGAGCGACATTCGCTGCGCGCTTGACGCGATCGTCCGGTTCAGCGTCGCGCAAAAGGAGGCGCTCGCATTGGAAGCGGCTGTGAAGTCGGCGTGGGCTTCGATTGCGGCGGACGCTGATCTCACTCATGCGGTGAGGCGGCGAGATCAGAGAAGGCAACGGCACGTCAATGAGATGACGGAGGTCGCGGCGCGGAGGAAGATAGCGTGGCTGCGCGTCAGCAGAAGCATCGAGCAGTTGGATCCCGCCCTCGCCGATCCTTCGAAACGGCTTTTCGCTGAGCTCGCCTCCGCCGCGTCCCTATACGATCGGATGGAAATGTTGGAGGACCCGATCCAGTTCGCGATGGACCAATATGAACTCGCCAACACTCGCTTGACCGAGGCGGATCAAGCCCACAAGGAGCTCCTCCACTCCATCATTGGATATATCGTGATTATCGTGCTCCTCATCGCTCAGATTGTGCTGATGATGGGGCTGGACGGCGTACGTTAGCCCTGCTCATGGATTTGAAGCGATCCGCAGCCGCCGGAGAGCGATACGCTGGACGCGCTCCAGACTGTGTAAGCCGGGGGGCGCCTTGCACGCACTTCGAAGAGCGCTCGGAGCTGTGTCAACATTTCATCCAGGCAATCCGGAGTTACGCCGATGCACGCGGCAATGTTAGGGCTGGCGAGCTTGCTGTTGTTGACGAGCCTGAGCTTCGGCGGCGTCCTGACGACCGAAGCTCAGATTCGACAGGCAATCATCGGAAACACGATCTCCGGGATAGAGGACGGGAAGTCCTATACCGAGTATTATCAACCCGACGGCTACATCCACGGACTGGAGCCAGAAGGGCTTTATGCGGGGGAGTGGCGCACAACCGGCCGAAACTTCTGTGTGCGATATTTCGATAAGGGGGAGGGGGCGGACAGGGAAGAGCAGGGCTCTGGCTCCATAGGCGCGTGGGAATGCATGGGCGTAGAGATCCAAGGAACTCTCTTTGCATGGATCAAGGATGGTGAGCGTTACAAGGCTCGAACTCGTCCCAGGAAATCCGAACAAATTGTAGCATCGCGGCCGCGCCCGCGCTGCGCCCCCTTGAGAACAACTGAGGCCGCACGCTCGCATGGCGCGGACTGGACCAAGACGGCTCGGTTTCTTCACCCGGCTTCTGGATCAGGGGACAGCGGCGGAGCGGTACCGGCTCGCGGCCGAGCAGATCGTTCACGCGGAGGGCTATGGCTTCGACTCGGCCTGGGTCGCTCAGCATCACTTCGATGGCGACGAGGGCGGTCTTCCCGCTCCGTTTGTGTTTCTCGCGCATGTCGCGGCGCGCACGTCGAGAATTCGTCTCGGCACGGGCATTATGACCTTGCCGCTGGAAGAGCCGGTCAGCGTCGCGGAAGACGCGGCGGTGTTCGACCTTATCTCGAACGGCCGCCTCGAGCTCGGACTTGGCTCCGGCGGCACGCCGTCGGCCTTCGCCGGCTTCGGACGCGACAGCGCCGACCGCGCGGCGATTTTCGAGCGGAATGCGACGATTGTTCGAGACGCGCTTGCCGGCAAGCCGCTCGGCGGGGGAAACATTCTCTACCCGGCGGCGCCTGAGCTCATCGATCGGATCTGGCAGGCGACCTTTTCAGTCGCCGGGGGCAGGCGGGCGGGCGAAGCCGGGGACGGCCTCATGCTCTCTCGCACCCAGCCGCGACCGAAAGAGGCGCCGAACGCATCGCTTGCGGATCTGCAGCATCCGATCATCGACGCCTATCTTGCGGCGCTGCCGGCTGGACGCGAACCGCGCATCATCGCCTCCCGAACGCTGTTCGTTGCGGACGATCGGAAAGAAGCGCTCCGCCTCGCGGATATTGGCTTGCGCCGAGTTGTCGATCATTTCGTCGATATTGGACTTGTCGCCCCGGGACGATCGCTTCCGGAGCTGATCGCGGCGCTTGACGTCCATGTGGGCGCGCCGGACGATGTGATTGCGTCCTTGCGCGCCGACAGCACGCTCGATCGCGTGACCGATCTCGTCTTCCAGGTCCATTCGGTCGACCCGCCCCATACCTATATCCTTCGCTCGATTGAGCTCATCGCGGAAGACGTCGCGCCGGCGCTCGGCTGGGAGGCGCCCAAAGCAGGGAAGGGGAATCGTGTCGCGCTTGCGACCTGACCCGACCGCCCTCCCGGATGTTTGGACGGCCCCCGGATCAGGTCCAGGATCAAGTCCGGGGGAAGCAATCTGGGGCGCACTGGGCGCCCGACGATTTTCTGGATCGCCACGTCGCCATGAGGGCGTCGAAAAGACGGGCGTCTTTCGACGCCCGATGCTCCTTGCGATGACGCTATCACATCATGCTCCACTCTAGACTAAGGAGAAGACATATGACGAGAACGCCTTTTGTAGTGGCGGCGGCAATTGCTCTTTGCGGCGCGGCCTTGATCGGCGGCGGTAGGCAAACACTGGCGCAGGACCAAACGCCGGCGGTAGCGACGTCCGAACCAAAGGGCACATTTTTGCTCACCGTCTTCCTCAAGCATGATCAGTCGAAGCCGCTTGGGCAGATCAACGCCGAACTGCGACAGCAAGGCTTCTACAAGGCGTTTCCGCCGCCTGGGATCGAAGTCGTGAGCTGGTACGTGATGATGGGAATTGGGCAAGTCGTGACCTTGCGCGTTCCAGCTGAGCGCCTCCGCGAAGTCAATCGCGCCATTGAGGAGACCGCATGGGGCGGCTATCGCACCGAGTTCTATCCGACTTACGACTTCAAAGCCGTTGCCGAACAACTCCACACCCAAGCGCAGTGAGCTGCGCTCTCCTTCACGCCGTGACCGCGCCGCCCAGATAGGCCTCGCGAATGGGCGGATCGTCGCGCAACTCTGCCGCGTTCCCGTGCAAGACGATGCGCCCAGTCTGTAGAACGTAACCCTCATCAGCGATCTGCAAGGCGAGGTTCGCGTTTTGCTTGACCATGAACACGGTGAGGCCCTCTCGGTTGATCTCGGCGATCAGTTCGAGCACCTTATCGACGTAGAGCGGCGACAGGCCCATGGTCGGTTCGTCCATGCAGATGAGCCGCGGCCGTCCCATGAGCGCGCGCGCCATGGCGAGCATTTGCTGTTCGCCGCCTGACAGGACCCCGGCGCGCTGATTGATGCGCTCGGCAACCCGGGAGGTAGAGGAAGCCGACGTCGCGTGCGGCCATCCGTTCGGCAGGCCGACGATGCCCGATGCGATCACGTTCCCGAGCAGCAGTCTTGTATGTCTATCAAAGTAGTATAATTTTAGCGGAGCATTGGCATGGCTGCGCCATGCTGCGCGGCGGGGGCAGTCGCGTTTTCGCGGCCGGCGACGCCTCAGTTTTGCCGATCTGAATGGCGATCAAGCGCGCGGCTCGGTGAAGCGCTGATCCTCGTGAGCCGTTCACGCGGCTTAAGAATTTCGCGCGACGGTGGGAACAAAATCTCCGTCCGGAGGTTTTGACTTGTTGATCTGCCCGCCGCTGAGCTTAGTCCGCATGACGAACAACCCTCCTGAGGGCGCCCTTGCGGGAACCGCCCAGCCGAGCGAACGTGACGGGGGCGAATCGGCATCATTGCTGGCGAACTGGATCCCAGTGTCATTTTGAACGTCCAATGACCAGGAGGAACGACATGTCGATCTCGGACGCCGTTGCGCCGCATATTCCTTTTTTGCGCCGATTTGCGCGCGCGCTGAGCGGAACGCAGGCGGCCGGCGACGCCTATGTCGCGGCCACGCTCGAAGCGATTTTGGCGGACCCTGATTGTTTCGACGCCGAACTGGCGCCGAAGACCGCGCTTTACAAACTGTTCCTGCATAGCTGGCGCAACGTGCCCGTGAACAGGGATGTCGATCTCCCAAGTTTCGGTGACGAAGCCGGCGCCAACCGGAATCTCGCCGCCATCTCTCTTGAGCCGCGCATCGCTTTCCTCTTGAGCGCGGTCGAATCCTTCCATCCGAAGGAAATCGCCCAAACTCTTGACTGCTCAGAACGCGAGGCGGCCGACCTTATCGAGCGCGCGGGACGCGAGATTTCCGCCCAGATCCGCACCAGGGTGCTGATCATCGAGGATGAACCGCTCATCGCCCTGGACATACAGACCCTCGTCGAACAATTGGGGCATGACGTAACAACAATCGCTCGAACGCACACAGAGGCGGTGCGCGGAGCGCTCAAAAGCCGCCCCGGACTTATCCTCGCTGACATTCAGCTTGCTGATGGAAGCTCGGGGCTCGACGCGGTCAACGAAATCCTGGGAATTCAGGAGGTCCCTGTTATTTTCATAACGGCGTTTCCGGAACGCTTTCTTACGGGGCAAGCGCCCGAACCAGCGTTCCTCATCACCAAGCCTTTCAGCGCGGATTCGGTCAAGGCGGTGATCAGCCAGGCCCTGTTCTTCGATCGGAAGTCGCAAAGAACCGTGGCGAAAGCGACGGCGGGCTGATCGCAGTCCGGCGCCCGATCGGATGGCCAAACCATTTTTGCTTTTAGTGGAACATTTGTTACCGTCGGGCGTTTTCGCGCGGGGATGGGTTTCGGAGGAAGCGAATTCGCGCAAGGATGCGGCGCCCAATGGGGGCGGAGTTTTGCGTGCGCTTTTCCGAGGGATCGTTCGGGGGATTTGGAAGACAGGGACGGGAGCCGTGGTCAAGTCCCGTTCGCTGAACTGGCGTCTCGGCATGTCGACGTTAGCCGCCGTCCTGCCTTTGGCGGCGTTCGCGTTGATCATGGTGGGATGGATCGCCCGTAGCGAACGCGAAGAGGAACGCAGGATGCTGGTCGGCGACGCTTATTCGCTGGCCGACGCCGTTGGGCGCGAAATCAATGCGTATTTCCTGCTGTCCGCGGCGCTCTCGCATTCAAGCCCCCTCCAGCACGGCAATTTGACCGGCTTTGTAGAGCAAGCGCGGGATATTCTTGACGAAGCGCCAGGGGCGACGCTGATCGTCTCCACCCCAGACGGCAATCCTGTGTTGACCATTCCTCCGTTGCCTTCGGATTCGCCTCTGCTTCGCAACCGAGCGGCGCTGGTCAGCCGGGCGATCGAGTCGGGCTCCGCCGTTCTCTCCGACGTCAACGCCGACCCCGCTTTGCGCGAGCCGCACGCTTCGATCGAAACTCCGGTCTTTCTCGACCGCGAGCCAGTCTATGAAATCGCAATGATCCTTTCCCTCGGACAATTCCGCGATCTGTTGCAGCGTCAAGCTTTTCCCGCAAGCTGGCTGTCCGGGATCGTTGATCGCAACGGCGCTTTTGTCGCCCGCCTGCCGAGCGAACCTGCGCGTCCAGGGACGCCGGCGAGCCGCGAGTTTCGCGAGGCGACGCAGCGCCTGCCTGAATTGACCGTCACGCACTATTCGATCAGCGGAAAAAAGATCGTTTCCGCCTATGCGCCCGTGAGCGGCGGCTGGACGGTTGGCGTTGCCGCGGACGCAAACGGGTTGGGAGTTGGCCCAAGCGCGTTTCTCCTCACCTCGATTTTAGCCGCGCTCGCGATATCGGGCAGCCTCCTGTTGTCCTATCTGCATAGCCGCGCGCTGACCCGACAAGTGGGAGAACTGGAAGCCAAGACGCAGAATGTCCTCACTGGCGCGCCGATCGCCACGACGCCAACCCGCATTCGCGAGTTCGACAGCCTGTCTGACGCCTTGGCCAGAGCCTCTGAGCTTGTCGCCCTGCGAACCGAGCAACAACGGCGCGCCGAGCAGGAGCTGCGAAGCCGCGAAGAGCATTTCAGGCTCCTGGCCGACAGCCTGCCTCAACTGGTCTGGACCGCAGGCCCCGATGGCCGCATCGAGTACATGAGCGCGCGTCGTGAGAGGTATGGAGCAACGGGCCGCGCCGATTGGGAAGGGATCATTCATCCGGACGACCGGCGCGCCACGGCGGAAGCGTGGCTTCGCGCCAGCGAAACTGGCCTACCTTATGAAATGGAGCATCGCCTGTTTGTGGTCGGCAAAGGATACGCTTGGCACCTAAGCCGCGCGTCGCCCCTGCTTGACGCACAAGGAGCCGTCGTAAGGTGGTACGGCACGACGACCGACATCGACGAGCAAAAGCAGCGTGAGGAGAACATCCGGGACCTCATGGCGGAGCTCAATCATCGTTCGCGCAATTTGCTCGCTGTCGCGCAAGCCATTGCGCGCTGTGGCGTGGCGAGCGCCACGACGATCCAGGAGTTTCAAGCGCGATATTCGGAACGGTTGCTTGGACTGGCCGCCAGCCAGGATTTACTGACCGATCGGAATTGGCGCGGCGTGCCGCTCGAAGCGCTGGTGCGGGCGCAAGCGGCGCCCATTTCTGCTTCTCGAGAGAAGCGCTTTGTGAGCGAAGGACCGATGATCCTACTGAGCCCCAATGCGACTTAAACGCTCGGCCTTGCGTTGCATGAGCTATGCGATAACGCCCTCAAGCACGGCGCACTCTCGAACGACGGTGGCGACGTCTCTCTCGTTTGGCGGATCGACGAGAGCGGGGCCGAGCCCAACTTCGAGATGACGTGGCGCGAGCGCGGCGGACCTCTCGTGAACGCGGCCCCGATCTCTGGGTTCGGCTGCGTTGTGCTGGAACGCATCACAGCCGCAGCCCTGAACGCCACGTCGACGTTAAGTTTCGGGGTTGACGGCGTGGCGTGGCGCTTGGTCGCTCCGCTCAAGGAAATCGTGAAGACCGGGATTGGCGACTCGCGCCCCCCGGGGCCGTCCGTTCAAGTCGCATCGACCTGACGGGAGCCCCGCTCGCCGCATGTGCTTCTCTTGTCGGGCGGCGGTTTCTCGTGTCGAATGGGGCTACAGGACGACGAGCTGGCCGCGGCCAGATAGGGAGGCTCGGAGAGATTGGCGATGCCGGAGAAACCTCTGGGCCGACCGCGAAAAAGGGCAAGAAGGACTGCCGCACCCAGCGCGGCGTCGGTCCGCGCCGCGACCGAAAAAGCCGACCAATATATCGCTGACCAATTGAAAGCGATCTATGATTCCGTGGCCGCGGAGCCCATTCCCGATCGGCTTCAGCAGCTGCTCGATCGTTTCGATAGCGACGCGGACACATGACAGTCGGGCATCTACGGGGCGAGGGGCGCGGTGAGAGTGAACTCGGCGCCGGGATGGCGCGCGACGACGTCCAGCGACGCGTTCAGCTGTTCCGCGAGCGCGCGGACCATGCGGGCCCCTAGGCCCTTTCCCTTGCCAAATTCGAAACCTTCGGGAAGTCCGCCGCCTTCGTCGCGAACCGCGATGGAAAAGCTGTCAACGCCTGTCGCGGCGACGCTCACCCAGACGCGGCCCGCGCCATGGCCATGATAGGCATGCTTTGCGGTGTTCGAAACAAGCTCATTGACGATCAGCGCGGATGAAATGGCGCGATCGGCCGAAATCACAATCCCAGGCTGAGCCTCAACGCTAATCTCGCATTGAGCGAAGCTGGCGCTGAGGTCCTTGCAAATGGCTTCGATGTATCTTCCCACATCGAAACGCTCGACGTCGGACGTTTGATACAATTGTTCGTGCACCCGAGCGATGGCGCCCACGCGAAGGGTTGCGTCTTTTAGCTGTTCGGCGAATGCGGGGTCGCTATCTTCGCGAGCCTGGAGACGAAGCATGCCCGCGACAAGCGCGAGGCTGTTCTTGACCCGGTGGTTCATTTCTCCGATCAGAAACTGATGTCGCTCAAGCGCGGCCTTCAAATTGCGCTCGTGCCGCTCGCGTTCGATCGCCATTCCGAGAATGTTGGCGGCGCCCTGTAGAAACGCGAGATCATACTCGACGAACTCATCACCCGATCGGCTGTCGACCTCCAGCACGCCGAAAGGCCGACCGTCGCCCTGGAGGATAACGTTCATGGCGCGATGAACGCCGTGCCGGATAAGAATCTCGGGCGTTTTGAAGCGCTCCTCGATTTCGAGATGATTGGAGATCACTGGTCTGCCGGTTTTGAGCGCAAACCCGGCCGGCGAAGCGAGATCCGCGCCGATTTTGGCGACCCCGACCACGCCAGGGCCCCAACCGACCCCGGAGCGAACCAGGAATTGGTTCTCGGCCGGAAGATATTCGAGCACCTTGCAAAACTCGGTTCGAAGGCCCGCGGCAGTGAGGCGGGCCGTATCGGCAAGAAGTTGATCAAACCCCGGTCCTTGCAATGCGCCGACGCCGAGCTCGGCCAGAATCTCTTGCTGTCGAATGCGCTGGTGTAAGGCGCGGAGAGTCAGATCAGTGCTCTCGCTGGTGGATTTGGAGTCGCCATGAGGCGGAACCGGTTCATCGGAGGACGGCATCAGATCGGCTTTGCGGCATGCTCAGCTCCGGAAGACCCCATTGGCGCTCGCGTCACACTTTATGGCGCCGCGAGCGGCTCCGCCAGTCCGGAACAGAATAGCCCACGCGCCGTTTATCAGCAGCCAGGAGAAGCTCGAAGGGATCATTCAGGAGCGGTACGGAATCGCCAGGGATGAGACCCGTAAGCAAATCGACTCCTGGTATAGAACCCAGGGCTTGGAATAGGCGGCTGCCAATTGGACGGCCCCCGGCGCACGCGTCGGGGCCGAATTGTAAGTCCCTCAGGGCGCCACTCACGAACGATCTCGCCGCCGAGCTGGTTCGAAACCGCGATTCGCGACAGAACAGCGCCGATGCCCTCGCCGTCCTTCGGCGCGACAACCAGCGGTCCGCCACGCTCGGTCCAATCGACGACGATCGTGTCATCCTCTTCGGTGACGCAGGCCTTTGGCTCGCCGTTGATTGATGACCCCAAGCCAAAGCAGAACGATCGCGATGCTTATGAGCGACGCGGCGATCGTACGTATGACCTCGGAATTGCAGCAACTCGACGTTTGTCGCCATGGCCTTGCGATCGGCCGCGGCCGGCGCACGCGGAACATATGCAGTTGACGGCAGTTAGGTCGAGGTAACCGATCTACTCGGAGGGCGCGGCGTCAGTGTCCGCGGGAACAGCACGATGGTTCAATCGACGAATGATAGTCATCCGTTGAGCGGGGTGAGGGTGCTGGTCGTCGAAGACGATCCGCTGATGGCGATGGATCTGGAGGATACTCTCGCTGAGGCGGGCGCCGTTGTCGTTGGCCTCTGCCAGACCCTGGACGAGGCGATGGCGCGGACGAACCTCGATGATTTCGCCGTAGTGGTTCTCGACTTCAGTCTTGGGCCGGACACGGCGTCGCCGGTTGCGCGCCGGCTGGTCCGCCGCGGCGTCCCGTTCGTTCTCTATACCGGGAAGTCGAGCCGCGACCCGAGCCTGGTTGAATGGGCTTGTCCGATCGTCGAGAAGCCGGCCTCGCCGCGCGCGCTGGTGTCGGCCGTGAGGACCGTTCTGCCGCCGCATCACCGTTGCCTAGCTGAGGGACGCCGTTAACCAGCGCGCCGAACCCGACGCTCGACCGGCGGGTCGGATGTTTCTTCCAGCTTCAAAAGCTCAACCAGCTTCGACCGGGCTCGGCTCAGGCGACTCTTGATGGTGCCGATCCCCACTTCGCAAATGGCGGCGGCTTCCTCATAAGAGAGGCCGCTCGCGCCAATCAGCGTCAACACCTCGCGCTGCTCGGCGGGAAGCAGGGTCAGGGCTTGGCGGAAATCCTCGAGATCGAGATGGCTCTCCTGGTCGCCGGGGACCGTCAGGCGGCGCGCATAAAAGCCGTCGCTGTCCTGGACCTCGCGGGCGCGTTTGCGATAGTTCGAGTAATAGATATTGCGCAGAATGGTGAACAGCCATGCTCTTAGGCTGGTCCCCGGTTGGAACTTCTCTGAATTACTCCACGCGCGCAGGAGCGATTCCTGCACAAGATCGTCGGCCAGCGTAACCGAGCCGGACAGCGAAATCGCGAACGCGCGCAAATTCTTGATCTCCGCCAGCAGCTCGTCTTTGAACCTAGCTGATGGCATCGCCGCTCCCTTGGGCGTCGGAAACCCGATCTCCAGCCTCGAGCTGAGCGAGCAATTCCACGAATTTTTCTGGCAGCGGCGCCTGAACCAGCTCGGCGTAGTGAGCCTCGAGCGCCCGTCCGATCGCCTGCACGGCCTTCCGATCGGGCGCTGTGTCGTCCGGCGGACCTTCGGTTTTGTTTGTGCGGGTCACATTCATCCAAACACCAGCGCAAACAAACGCTTGCCGCGCCGTTTGGTTGCGGATTTAGGAAGTTATTTTGATTGCGGCCGAATTTCGACGAGATCGCACCCCTCCGAATCTATCGCGCCCCGCCGCATTTATGGCACTCCGCGGCGGGTGAACCCGAAAACGGCCGAAATGAGGAACGCAATCAAGGCCACGACGAATATGATCTTTGCCGCCGCGAACGCGGTTCCAGCGACAACGCCGAAGCCGAGCGCGCCCGCGATCAGGGCAATGATAAGGAAGGCGATCGCCCAGCTAAACATGATGACCTCCTGACGCTACGCTGGTTGCTGTCCTGCTAAACGCCAGAGCCCCCGCCATGTTCCACGCGCAGGCCAGCAGTCGAGACGAAGCGTCCGAGGACGCTGATGTGGAGAGTTCGGACTTCGGATGTGGGGTAATGAGGGTCGAAGCGACGTCGGGAACGACGACCGCGCTGGAAGCGTTCAGGGGCGCGCCATTTGAACAAAGGAGGACTGGCATGCCTAAGGACGCCCACAACAAGGCGGCGGAACGCCATGAGAACGCCGCGAAGAGCCACAGGACGGCTGCCGAACATCACGCCAAGGGCGACCACGCGAAGGGTCGTGAGGAGTCGGCGAAGGCGCACGGCCATTCGAAGACCGCCCACGAACACTCCGAGACGGCAGATGGCAAGAGCCAAGCGCAGAAATAGAGCGGAAGCCGGAGAGGCCGCGCGGCCTCTCCGATCTCGCGTCGGTTTCTCGCTCGCGAGCGCAGGATGACGGAGAGTTCCTCGGCGCCAAACGTTCCCGACCACGTCGACAAGGCGGTGCGTTCAGTTGCGCGGCTGCATTCCGATCACCGCGGCAGCGCCACAGCGCCGCAACGCGCGGTGAATTGGATCACCGCGTTCATGGCGAGGCCAGGGTTTCTTGTGCTCCTTCTGCTCAGCGCGGCGGTATGGATTGTCGCCAATCTGATCGCGAGCAGTTTGGGGGCGCAGCCGATAGACGAACCCCCTTTTCCGTGGCTTCAGGGAGCGATCGCTCTGTTCTCGCTCTTCGTTGTTATGCTCGTGCTCGTCGCGCAAAAGCAGGAGGATGAACTCAACGCGCATCGCGACACCTTGACGCTCGAACTTGCGATATTAAGCGAACACAAGATCGCCAAGGTTATCCAGTTACTCGAAGAACTGCGCCGCGATACCCCGGAGGTCCAAGACCGGGTGGACCGGCAGGCGCAGCAAATGGCCGAGCCCGCGGACGCCAGATCGGTTCTCGCGGCCGTGCGCGAAAGCGACGAACCGTAAAGGGTCGCCGCGCCACGGAACAAACGTCTGAATTACGAGGTTTCGTTCTTTTGGGTCTGACCCGGAGGGCTCTTTGGGGACTTCACGCATGCACATCCGATACGGTTACGACATCGCGCTCGAACTTCCGCAGCCGACGACAATCCTCGCGATGACCGATGTTCACTCCGATTTTCGCGGCTGCATCGTCAAGGAGACGGAGTTCGAAGTCGCGCCTGCGATGCCAACCGAACGCCTTGTCGATGACAGCGGAAACATTGTGAGGCGACTGTCTGCGCCCGCCGGAGCTGTGTCGTTGCATCTTGAAGGGGTCTTTCGCAGCGACGGACGCGAGGATGAGGTCGAGCCCGCCGCCAACGCGATCGGGGCGTCGGACCTGCCGCCTGATACGCTGCCATTCCTTCGGCCCAGCCGATACTGCGAGACCGATCTTCTTTCCGATTTCGCCTGGGGGAACTTCGGCTCGATTAGCGGCGGCTGGCCGCGGGTGCAGGCGATCTGCGACTTCGTCCACCGGCGCCTCCGATTTAGCTATCCGGAGGCGCGCACGACGCGGACTGCAAACGAAGCTCTTGCGGAAGGCGTCGGCGTGTGCCGCGACTTCACTCATTTGGCGGTCGCGTTGTGCCGTTGCCTCAATATTCCAGCGCGCTATTGCAACGGCTATCTGGGCGACATTGGCGTCCCGCCCGACCCCGCGCCGATGGATTTCAACGCCTGGTTCGAAGCCTTTCTCGGCGACCGCTGGTTCACTTTCGACGCGCGGCACAATCAGCCGAGAATTGGCCGTGTTTTGATCGCGCGCGGCCGCGACGCAGCCGACATCCCGATGATCACCACTTTCGGTTCGCACGCGCTCACCCGTTTCACGGTGGTGACGGAAGAGATCAAGGAACCAGTATCCGTCGCCATTTGATCGCAGTTTGGAGGAGGTCGATCATGACCACGATTCTGCTGATCGTCCTTTTGATTATCCTCTTGGGCGGCGGAGGCGGCTACTACGCCCATGGACGGGTCAGATAAAAGCGATCCGCGCATAAGAGTTCTTCGAGTTCAGGTCGGAGAGCGCGGAGTTTTGGGAAGGGGCTGGCGCGGTCGCCACGGCAGTCAAGTTGGTCGCGGCGATCGCAACAGGCGAGCGGATGAATCTCGGCGAGAACGAAAAAATTGGGTTCAGTCGTCAGGGCGGAAGGCTCGCCGATTGAAGCTCGAAATTTGCCGTAAGCTCCCGTTGCTGCGAGTCGAATCCGGCCGTTAGCTGATAGACGCCCGGCTGGATTCGCCAATGTCGGCTCGCCTCGTCGAATGTCGCGAGCAGGCGGGGATCAATCGAAATGGTCACTTGTCGATCTTCGCCAGGCTTGAGGTCGAACTCTGGCCCACCCGGCGAGGCGCAGCGCAACATCCGCGCTCTTCGGTCCAGACACATAGAATTCCGGCGTCGCGGCGCCGCCTCTTTCGCTTACGTTGCGCACGGTTGCGCTTGCTGTGACTGTGCCGCCACTGGCGTTCACGGCGAGGTCGCTGAGAGCGAATTTGGCGTAGGATAGCCCGAAGCCGAATGGAAACAGCGGCCTCTTCCCCCGCTCGAGGAACCATTTATAGCCGACCGCCGCGCCTTCATCATACACAGCGGTGAACATCGCGCCGTAGCGCCCGCCACGGCCGACGGGTCCGATTGGCGCGCCGTTCGGATCGCCCTGAATCTTCGGATGGGGCAACTGCTCTTCGCTGCCGGGGAAGGTGACCGGCAAGCGTCCCGAGGGATTGGCGGCGCCTGAGAGGATCTCGGCAATCGCTTGGCCGCCCATCTGTCCCGGGTACCAGGCTTCGAGAACAGCGGCTGTCTGTTCGAGCCAGGGCATCAGCACCGGCCCGCCCGTTTCGAGCACGACCACGGTGCGTGGATTGGCGCGAGTGACGGCGTCAACGAGACCGTCTTGTTCGTCCGGCAGCTTGAGGCTTCGGGCGTCGGCGCTTTCGGTCATCCATTGATCGACGAACAGGATGACCGCGTCGGCCTCAGCCGCCGCCTCCGCCGCTCGAGCGGGGACCGACCCGTCATCGAAGTCGACGCGGGCGCGCGGGAACTGAAGACGGATCGCTTCCAGCGGCGCCCCCGGGTCGAAGATCATGGCGCGGTTCTTGCCGAGCGGTTGCTTCGCCGCGATTCCTCCGCGGGGTATGACTTGCGAAGAGCCGCCACCCGAAGGCGCGCCGCGATCGGCGTGAGCCCCGATCACCACGAGCCTGCGCGTGTCTGCCGCGAGCGGCAAGAGGCCCTGGTTCCTTAGCAGAACCGCGCCTTCGCGTTCGATGGCGAGCGCGGTCCGGTCGCTCGAAGCGACGTCGGCGGGATCTGAGGCGTCTGTCTTATCGGCGAGCCCATGCGCGAAGATCGAAGTCAGAATTCGTCGCGCCATGTCGCCGAGCCTGGCCTTGGGGACTTCGCCCTTGGCGATCGCTTGCGCCAGAGGGCCCTCGAAGAAGTTTTGCGTATCGAGCTGTTCCCCGGATTCCTGGTCGAGACCGGCCATCGCCGAGCGAACCGTCGAGTGGACCGCGCCCCAGTCGGACATCACGAAATAAGGATAGCGCCAATCACTTTTCAGCACCTGACCGAGGAGCCAGTCGTTTTCGCAACAATAGCTTCCGTTCACTTGGTTGTAGGCGCACATGACGGCGCCCGGGCGCCCGCGCTCGATGGCGATCTCAAAGGCGAGCAGGTCCGATTCTCGCATCGCGGCCGGATCGATGCGCGCGTCGAGCACCACCCGGTCGGTTTCCTGCGCATTGAGGGCGAAGTGCTTGATCGTCGAGATGATGTGGCGGCTTTGCGCGCCTTCGATCATGGCGCCCGCCATCACGCCGGTGAGCAGCGGGTCCTCGGAGAAATACTCAAAATTGCGCCCCCCGCGCGGGTCGCGAATGAGGTTCGCCGTGCCCCCAAGAAGGACGTTGAAGCCCTTCCCTCGCGCTTCCATGGCCACCGTGCGGCCTTGAAGCCGCGCGAGCGCCGGGTCCCAGGTCGAGGCGAGCGCGAGATCGGACGGCATCGCCGTCGCGGTGTCGCCGGGGCGCACATTGCCGGGGTTGGCGACGCCAAGCTCCGCGTCCGTCTCTTGGAGGGCGGGAATGCCGAGACGCGGTATCCCAGGCACGTACCCTGCCGAGCCGATCGATCCGGCCGGTTTGGGCTTGCCGCCCCAGGGCGCCGCGATGACGCCATGGACCAGCGACAGCTTCTCCTGCTCAGTCATTTGCTCAAGCGCCATTTGCGCGCGCTGAGCGGGGGGCAGGGAGGGATTGCTCCACGGCCAATCTTGGGCTTGGGCTGTCGCGGCAAAGCCCAGGGCCACAAGGAAGACGATGAGCGCGACCGCGCTCAGCAAAACTTTACCGGCTCGATGGTCAAGTCGGCTGTCCAAAGCCGCGCTTCTCCTTAGCCGGGACCAGCATCGACAAAAAGAAGTCGGCCGCAAGATAGCGCGGGGCCGAAATGAGCGCACGCTTCACTTTTGGCCGCGCCGACATAACCGGGCCGGACACGGAAAGTTTCGCGGGTCGGTTGGATCGCGGCGCAGCGTCTATCTCCGTTAATTCGTAAGTTTGAGACACCGGTTGTCGCCGGCATTTGCGACGCGCTTGTGGCTTGAGTGAAATGGAAAACCAGCACGACCGTGAGCATTCCAAAGGTTGTTGTGTGAGACGTCATATATCCGTCCGCCTCGTCTTGAGCGTTGAGACCGCGATGCACTAAGGTCCTCATTGCGCCGCGGCATGACGAGGGCGTCCGACGTCTCACGGACGGGGGACAATTGTGACGGGCGAGTGGTTTACCTACCGGCAGGCTGCCGAACTGTTGAGCGTGTCGCCCGAGGCGATCCGGCAACGCGCGAAGCGCGGCCGCTGGCAAAAGACGCTCGGAAACGACAAGCGAACGCGGATTCGCCCGCCCGAGGGTTGGAACGATGTCGCTCCGGCGTCAGGCGATCGCGTTTTGCGCGCCCGCGTTCTGGACGAACGGGCGCTCGCCAATCAGGTCATCCGGGCGCTCGAGGCCCATGTCGAGACGCTCAAGGCGCAGCTCGCCGCCGCCGAGCAGCGCGCGGAAAAGCAGGCGGCCGAATTCGCGGCGCGCGAGGCGCGTCACGCCGCCGACCTCGCCGTCGAGCGCATTCTGGCCGACCGGATGTCGGCCAGGGTCGACCAGATGACCGCCGACCTTGCGGTCGAACAGGCGCAACGCGCGGAAGCCGAAAAAAGGCTTGCGGCCGAGCTGGCGCGCGGATGGTGGAAGCGCCGGTCGCTCTGACTTCGCCCTGGCCCTGTTCTCAACCCTAGACAGACCAGGGCTCGCACCGCCGTCACACCGTGAGGATCTTAGCGGACTTGGGGCCGGAAGCGTTTGCGCGAGATGACGGTCACACTGTGACGCGCGTCACAGCGGCGCCCACGACGACATGGTTAAAACCGGTTCCGCTTGGCGGACGTCTTCACCAGGAGGCCAAACGGCGGGGAAAACAGGGGAAGGTTGATGGAGGCGGTTATGAATGGGATCGGCAAACATGCGGCGTTCTACCGCGCGTATCTGCCCCATGACCGCAGCCTGATCCCGGTGGCGGTCGCATTGGGCGTCATTGTTGCGCTGTGGCTATGCCTCTATTTCATCAGCGAGGTGCAAAACCCGCAAACCGCCCGCGCGGAAGCCCGCGCTGCGGCGGTGCTCGTCTCCCGACCTGTCAGTCACTGATTGCGCGGGAGGCTTTGGTGATCGGGTTCACGAAAGGGCGGTGTTCTTGGCCCGCCGACGCTCAGCAACGTCACTGAATTGTCCAGAGCAAATTGCAATTGGATCGAACCGCGGTCGTCATTGCGACCCCGGGCTTTTGGACCCGGGGGGAAGCAATCCAGCGATCGTGGGACGCCCTTCGTTCTCTGGATTGCTTCGTCGCCGTAGCCCGTCGACAGACGGGCGTCTCTCGACGCTCGATGGCTCCTCGCAATTGACGATTCCGTCCGACCGCATGATGCTCTAAGCCTCCGGCGCCTTGCCGACGCCGCGCATCGCTCGCTTTGTGGCTCGATTACCCATCGCTCAAAGTCGGCCGGGATCACGTTGCCTCCGCAGATGATCGTCGCGACCCGTTTGCCCGCGTAGCGGGACGGATCTTCCAGGATCGCCGCGATGCCCAAGGCGGCCGACGGCTCCACGATGAGTCCCGCATGACGATAAAGCATTCGCATTCCGGCAATGATGCTGTCTTCCTCAACAAGCGCGACGTGATCGGCTACGACCAGGAGGTCGTCAAGAACCGCGGGGATCGGAAAGCGGCCCGCAACCCCGTCCGCGATCGTATGAGTTCGCTCTGTCTCTACGACGGACCCTGTCCGCCATGACAAAGCCATCGCTGGCGCTCCCCTCGGCTGCACGCCGACGATTTCGACCTGCGGAGCTAGACGCTTGAAGACGTACCCCACGCCTGTGGCCATGGCGCCGCCTCCAAGGGCGATGAGCACGACGTCGATAGGCCGGACCTCTTCGAGGAGTTCGAGCCCGATCGTGCCAGCTCCTTCGCAAGTGTCGATGTTCTCGCTGTCTTCGACCAGGAATGCGTCTTCGCTATTTGCGATCTGCCGAGCCAGGCGGCGCGCGTCCTCTATGTCGCCGTCGACGATACGCACGGTCGCGCCCAATGCGCGTATGCGCTCCACCTTATATGGGTTCGCCGTGCTGCCGGCGACGACGGTTGTCGAGATGCGGCGGCTTCGTCCGCTATACGCCAACGCCTGCCCGAGATTACCGGCGCTCGCGCACACCGCCGCCTTGAAGCCGGAGCTGGTCAGACGCGCCATGACCGTCTCCGTACCGCGGCCCTTGAAACAGCGAATGGGATTGGCGGTTTCAAGCTTCAAAATGAGTTCGCAGCCAAGCGCTTCGCCAAGCGGCGGGCACACGTACTGAGGGGTGTTTCGAAAGACCGGCGCGATGCAGAAAACAGCGGATCGAATTCTGTCCAAGTCGAGCCTGACCGATGCTCGGGATTGCAGACCGGCCGGAGCGGGACATTTTTCGGAACGCACCACGACGACCCCCCGCTTGGCTCTCGGCGGTCGCTGCCGGCGGCTCTTCCCCACAGCTCCTACACCACTCCCAGGGACACGATCAAAAAGCCGGTCCCCGCTCTTTCGCGAGCCGCGCTCCAAGCGGGATTCCCGAGCGATTGTGGCGCAGCGCAGCGCCGTAGCGCGAGCTTGCGTCAGTTCGCCCCGCGCGCCGCGAGCTGCTCCCGGAGCGCCTGTTCGACCGCCTTCGGTTGCGCTTTGGTCTCCGTCTCGGCGGCCTGCGGCGCGCCAGGGACGCGAACCGAGGCCAGCGCCGGGGACGGAACGCCTCGCTCGGCGGCGATGCGCCCCGCGCGGATGACGAGGTTTCGCGGCGGCCGATCGACGACCGCATCCGCGACGCTCGCCGCTTCGACTAGGACCAGATCGGCGACCGCGCCGGCGCGAAGCTCGCGGCAAGGGTGGCCGAGAGCCTTGTCCGCTTCGGTTGTCGCGAGCGCGAAGACGTCTTCGAGCTCGCGGTCGGTGAACATTGCATGGCGCTCGGCGATGATCGCGGCGCGATCGAGCATGTCGCCGTTGCCGAAAGGCGACCAGCAGTCGCGAATATTGTCGGAGCCGGCGAACACCGTCACGCCCCGCTCGCGCAACGCACGCACCGGCGGCGCGGGCGCGGATGGCGGGCATGAGGTCATGATCGCGACTTCTGCGCGGGCGAGCGCGTCGGCGGTCTTTTCGAACAGGCTCGGCGCCATGGCTCCGAGCGCGAACGCGTGACTGACGGCTACGCGCCCTTGCATGCCGGCGGCGATCGCACGCTCGGCGATGTCGCGAAGCTCCGCCGCCCCGGTCTCGCCGCCGTCGTGCAGATGAATGTCCATCCCCTTGCCGAACCGCTCAGCGAGGCCGAAAATGATGTCAAGCTGGCCCTTGACGTCGCCGTCGAAGCCCGCCGGATCGAGCCCGCCGACCAAATCGGCGCCGACGCGAAGCGCAGCGGCCATGAGGTCGGGCGCACCCTTCTCCGTCATCACGCCGCTTTGCGGGAAGGCGACGAGCTCAATGTCGATCCACGCTCGGTAGGCCTCGCGCACCCGCAACACGGCTTCGAGATTGCCAAGGCCGACGTCGTTGTCGATGTCGACATGGCTGCGCACGCGCGTCGTGCCATTGGCGATCAGCGTGCGGATCAGCGCCGACGCGCGCGCTTCAATCGGCAGTCCGACATCATGGCGCTGGGCGCGCTCGGCGGCGATGCGCTCGCGCACGCTGTGTCCCTCGACATGCGGCAGGCGAGGGGCGCCCGAATGCGTCTTGTCGAGGTGGATATGGCCGTCGACGAACGCCGGCAGCAGGAGCGCGCCGGCAAGATCGATGCGCTCGCTACTCGGAGGGGCGCCTCCGGGCGCGTGCAGCTCTGCAATGAGGCCGCCGGCGATCTCCACGTCGGCGAAGCCCCCTTTGGGAAGACGCGCGTTGGTCAGGATCATCAGATGAGGGTCAGGCGCTTCGCCGCCGCATAAGTGTAGAGCGAATCGCCATAGTGCTTGAATTCCTCGCCGGCCGAGAATGTGAGGCTCAGATCATGCTCATCATCGCGCGTGACCGCCTCGCGATAGATCTCGGGCCAGTCGGGCAGGGGCGCGCGTCGCCACGCCTCGAGCTCATCGGCGCTCGGGAGAACGGGAAAGCCGATCTTCGGCACGAGCGCCGCGATCGCCTGCCAGAAATAGCGCAGCGGCGTCGCCATATCGGGAGTGCGCGGCGCGATCAGCCTCAGCCAGTGCGTTCCGGTCACCGCATGCAAAGCGCAAAAGTCGAGCGTCGCGGCGTAGAGCGCAAGCGAAAGCCGTGCGACTCGGTCATGCGTCTGCGGCCCGATCGCCAGCATGTCCACGACGGGCTTAAATTCCGGCTTCTGCGCGATCGCGCGCATGAAATGCCAGAGCAGATCGCGCTCGGTCTCGACATGCCGGAACGCCGCCGGCCCATAGATGAAGGCGAGAACTTCGCCCGGATCGTCGGTCGAGGGCTCAAGCCCTCGCGAGACGCCAAGCGGAAGATAGGTCGCGGCCCAATAGGCGAGCGCGACGCCGGTCTCTTCGTCGCTGTCGGTCATCGTCGCATAGGCCATGCGCATGAACGCATGCGTTGCGCTCGCCGCCATACCGGGAATCAGCTCCGGCAGGTAGCGCAGGGCGGCCGGCGTCGCCCCGAGACGCGCGACTTCGCCGGCGAAGAACGTC
Organism: uncultured Alphaproteobacteria bacterium; assembly: GCA_963824475.1. Taxonomy (GTDB): domain Bacteria; phylum Pseudomonadota; class Alphaproteobacteria; order Rhizobiales; family Beijerinckiaceae; genus Roseiarcus. Next base: position 1,067,515 of record CAWGPR010000012.1, on the reverse strand, counting down.
CGATAGTCGCCCTCGCGCTCGCGCTGACCTAAGAATGCGCGCCAATTGTCTCTGGTGACCGTGCCGATCGGCTCCGGGGCGGGGACGAGCCCGTTCTGCCCATGATAGATGTGGCAATAGGCTTCCAGCCGTTCATCGCTTGCGCCCATGCGGTGCAGGGCGACCAAGACCATCGGCAGGTGATTGGCGAGACAGAGCGGGAATTCCGCGCTCCACTGTCGCGACCAGGCGACCGCCCGCTCGAGTCCTTGTCGCGTCGCAGCGTCCCGATGCGAAGTGGCGCGCGCCGACGCCGCTCTCATGAGCTCCTCCAATGCGCGTCTTGCGTTGCTATCGCATCCGCCGCAGCTTGGAAAGGGACCTTGGGTGAAAGCGCAAGCATTTGCGCGATCAAAAAGCGAGCACGCGTGAGTTCATTTTCGACTGAATCGGCGCACAATCTGATTGATCTTGCGAAAATCAGGGTGCTAGCCTGCCTTATCGTTATCGCGGGGAGAGGGTGGGCCATGAAACCATTCATCGGTTGCGCGACGGCGCTTGGGCTTGGCGTTTTGGTCTCGTTCGGTCTCGCCGGGGCGGAGGCCGCCGACAAGCCTTACGCGGGCATGACGCTCAACCTCGCGTCGCAGAACGATCAGTTCGCTGCGGTGTTGGCGGCGATCGCGCCTGAGTTCGAGGCCAAGACCGGCGCCAAGGTCAATGTCGATATCCTGAGCTACCCCGAGTTACTCACGAAGATCACCGCCGACTATGTCGGCCACACCAAGGGCTATGACCTTGCGACCGTCGACATCGTCTGGTCCGGTCAGTTCGCGGAGGCCGGCTATACCGTCGATCTCACCGATTGGATCAAGCGCGACGCGGCGGAGATCAAGGTCGACGACATCTACCCGTCGCTGATGGCCTCGCTCGGCGGCTACAAGGGCAAGCAGGTCGCGTTCCCGTTCGCGGGCTACGCGAACGTCTTGGCCTACCGCAAGGACCTCTACGAAGCCGCAGACCTCAAGCCGCCGGAGACGATGGAGGACTTTGTCGCCGACGCCGTGAAGCTCACCGACAAGAGCAAGAAGATCTACGGTTTCGTCGCCAACGGGCAGAAGGGCCCGGCGGTGGCGCAGGACTGGATGCAGTACAATCGCCAGTTCGGCGGCTCGATTCTCGATAAGGATGGCAAGCCGGCGCTCAACTCGCCCGCCAACATCGCCAGCGTCGTCGCCTACAAGAAACTGTTCGACGAGGCCGCGCCTCCTGGCGCCGCCGACTACGATTGGGGCGGGCGCGAGGAGAGCTTCCGCCAGGGCCTGGTCGCCAATATGCAGACCTGGTCGATCGGCGCCGCCGACTACGACAATCCGAAAGTCTCGAAGATCGCCGGCAAGGCGGGGATCATGCTGACGCCCTCGGCGAAGGGACTGCCGCAGGAATACGGCATCGGCGGCTGGGCGCTCGGCGTCAACAAGGACATCGACCCGAAGAAGCAGGAGGCCGCCTGGGCGTTCATCAAATGGGTGACGAGCCCCGCGGTGCACAAGGAGCTCAACCTGCGCGGCGCCGGAAGCTATCTGCGCAAGAGCGAAATGACCGATCCGGACCTGCTCGCCAAGTATCCCTTCCTGCCGGTGATCGCGACCTCGTTCGAGCACGGCGACGGAGACTTCCGGCCCCGCATCCCGCAATATCCGGAATTGCAGGATCTGATCGGCGGCGCCATCAACGCGGTTCTGGTCGGCCAGGCCGATCCCAAGACGGCGATGGACGACATTCAGGCCAAGGCGGAGGCGCTGTTCAAATGATTTCGGGACCACCCGCCTGAAGCATCTCGCGCCGAAGCGCGGTCAGCTAGCGTCCTTCTCCCCGCTTACGGGGAGAAGGACAGGATGAGGGGCGAGACGATAAGGCGATGCGGCCGGTCGCTTGGCCACTCACGCCAACCCTCTCCCCGCAATCCCCGGGTCGAGCCCGGGGAGGGCGAGGGGGTTCAGCTTTGCTGCAGCTGGACTGAACCGCAACCAACTTCGGTCGCGAAGTGACCGTCGTTTCGCGCAATCGCGCCGCGAGCGCCGACGTTGCCGGCCTTTCGACCGGCTGGTCCTATGCCCGCAAGCGCCAGATGTTTCTGGCCGCGCTCGCCGCGCCGGCATTGATCTACGTCCTGGCGATCGCGGTCGGGCCGATGGTCCAGGGGTTCCTCTACTCGTTCGACAATTACAACCTGATCCGCCCGGGGTCGCGCCGTTTCGTCGGGCTCGACAATTATCTCGCCCTTTGGCGAGACCCGACCGCGCGCCGGACCGTGATCAACACCTTCGCGTTCACCTTCGGCGCGGTCACGCTCGAATTCGTCCTCGGCCTTGGCGTCGCGCTCCTGTTGTGGCGCGACGATTGGTTCAACCGCGTCGCGCTCGGGCTCCTGCTCATTCCGGCCACTGTGACGCCGCTCGTGGTCGGGCTTGTGTTCAAGGCGCTGCTCAGTCCGGAATACGGCATGATCCGTTAGCCGAACTCGGCCTCTCCAGTCCGCGCGGCCTGCTGGCCGACCCTCAGCGCGCGCTCGCGACCTTGGTCGCGATCGACGCCTGGGAATGGACGCCGCTGATGGCGCTCATCCTGCTTGCGGGGCTGAAATCGCTGCGGACCGACATTCTCGAGGCCGCCGAGGTCGACGGCGCGACCGCGCCGCAGCGGCTCCAGCATATCATTCTCCCGCTCCTCATGCCCGCGGCCTTTCTCGCGCTCATCCTGCGCATGATGGACGCGTTCCGCGTGTTCGACATCATCTTCGTCACCACCAGCGGCGGGCCGGCGGACGCGACCAACACGCTCATGATCTATGGCGTCAAACAGGGGCTTGAATTCTTCAATATTGGCGCCGCTTCCGCCGTCAGCACGGTGATCGTTGTCTGCATTCTCATCATGGCGGCGGCGTTCATCGGCGTGCTCAAGCCGGCGAGGAACCGGAATGCTTGATCGCGACCGCTTGAGCCTGCTCGCGCGGCGCCTGGCGATCTCAGCCGTCCTCGTTATCGCGCTCGCGCCCGTCGTCTGGCTGTTTTCGATCGCCTACAAGCCGACCAGCGACATCTTCGCCTCGCCGCCGACGTTTCTGTTTTCGCCGACCTGGGACAACTTCCAAAGCGTGTTCCGCTACTTCAATTTGGGGGCGCTGCTCGAGTTCGAGCCTTATCATCGCGGTCGGGTCGACGGCGCTGTCGCTGCTTATCGGCGTGCCGGCGGGCTATGCGCTGGCGCGCGCCGAAAGCCCACGCGCGATCTGGCTCGCCTATTTCTTCCTCGTCATTCGCACCGTGCCGGCGATCGCGACCCTGATCCCGTTCTATCTTTTGATGCGCGACATCGGGCTTTTGGGCACCTGGTGGGCGGTGATCATCCTCAACACCGCGCTCAACAGCGCCTTTGTCGTCTGGATGATGTTCTCCTTCTTTCGCGCCGCGCCGGTCTCGATCGAGGAAGCGGCGCTGATCGACGGCTGTTCGGACTTCGGCGCCTTTATCCGGATCGCCTTGCCGACCGTGGTTCCGGGCCTGATCGCCAGCGCCATCTTCTGCGTCATGTTCTCCTGGAACGATTTCCTCTACGCCATGTTCCTCACCAAGGCCGACACCAAGACGATCTCGGTCGCCCTTCTCTCCGCCTACGGCACGAAGGACATTTCCTGGGGAACGCTCGGAGCGCTCGCGCATTTCTCGACGCTGCCCATTGTCGCGATGATGATCCTGCTCAACCGCTATTTCGTGCAGGGTCTCACGCAAGGCGTGCATTGAGGCGCAGTCCGCCGGCGGCAAGGTTGCAGGCGCCGCTAGGTCCCGAACAACGCCACGACTTCCATCAGCTCCACGATCGAGCGGTCGGCGCCGACAAAGGGCTCGCCCGACGGCGAATAGCCCACCACAAACAGCCCCGCCGCCCGCGCTGAGCGGGCGCCGGCGCCGCTGTCCTCGACGGCGACCGTCGCGTGCGGCTCTGCGCCGAGCCGCCGAGCCGCCTCGCGGAAAGGTTCGGGATCGGGCTTGCCCGACGACACATCGTCGAGGCTCAGCGAAAATGCGATGATCTTGCCGATGCCCATCGCGTTGATATTGGCGTCGACGATCTTGCGCCCGGAATTCGATACGCAGGCTTGCGCCACGCCGCGACCCGCAAGCTCGCGCATCGCCTCGAGGGCGCCTGGAACAGGCTCAAGCTCTCCCGCATGGGCGACATAGTAGCCCTCGATCGCCGCGATCCACGTGCTGAACAACGAGCCCGCGGGAAAGCGCGGCTTGAGCGCCTTCCATATGTCAATTGCGTGGACGCCGCGAAACGCTTCCGGCTCGAGGTCTCTGAGATCAGCGCCGAGAGCGGCGCTTGCGGCGACGAGCGAGCGCTGATGCAGTGGCTCGCTGTTGATCAGCGTGCCGTCGATGTCCCAGGCGAGCGCGCGAAAGAGGCTCATGACGCAGTCAGCTCGGACCGCTCGGCAAGGCGGCGATAGAGGTCGCGATAGCGACGATAGCCGCGACGGTAGATATCGGCGGCTTCGCGCCGAGGCTCGATCCGATCGGCCGGGCGTACGAAGGCGGAGATCCGCGACCAGTCTGACGCAAGCCCGGCGCCAATTGCGGCCGTCCAGGCGGCGCCGACGCATGAGCCGGGATGACCGGCGAGCCGCTGAAGCGGGCGCTGCAACACGTCGGCGACGATCTGCATCCATACCCGGCTCGTCGACCCGCCGTCGGAGACAATCAAGCGTTCGGTCTTGTAGCCGATCTCGTTCATGACCTCGACGTGATGCGCGATCGCATAAGCGTAAGCCTCGAGCAAGGCTCGCCAGAGGTGGCCGATGTCGTGCGAGAGCGTGAGGCCATCGAAGGTGGCGCGCGCGTTCGCGTCGTGGATCGGCGTCTTTTCCCCGAGAAAATAGGGCGTGATGACCAGCCCATCGCTGCCGGCGGGGCGCGCCTCGGCGAGCTGGTCGAGCCATTGATGGATTGATAGGCGAGCCTCATCCGCGGCCGGCGCCCCGCCTGACGCGAACTGGCGCACGAACCAGTTGAGCGCCGAGCCTCCCGTCGCCATGCATCCATTGGGGACGAACAGCCCCGGCTTCAGATGGTAGTCGAGGAACAGGCGCGGGTCGGGCCGCGCCCGATCGGTCGCGGTCAGGATGTCGACCGAGCCGCCGAATTTGAGCAGCACGTCGCCGGCGCTGACGACGCCCGCGCCGAGCGCGGAAGCGATGTGGTCGGCCGCGCCGCCGATGACCGGCGTTCCGGCTTCCAGCCCGCTCTCCGCCGCACCCTGATCCGAGACGACGCCAAGAATTTCGTGCGAGGCGACCTTGCGCGGCAACGAGGCCCGCGGGATATGCGCCAGCGCGACCAGCGCATCGTCGATTGCGTGCGTCGCGAGGTCAACGAACCCAGCCTCCAGCGCCCAGTTCTGCTCGATGGCGCGCTCGTCCGTGAGGCGCCAGTTGATATAGTCGTACGAGCCGAACACGGTGGCGATGCGCGCGAAGAGCTCGGGCTCGTGCCGCTCGATCCATCGAAGCTTCGCGGCGACGAGCTGCTGATTGACGCCATTGCCGGCCTTGGCGAGAAAGGCCTTCTCGTCGATCTCGGCGCGAAGCTCGTCGACCTCCGCCGCGCAGCGCGCGTCGCTTTGCTGGATGCTGGGCCTCAGCAGGCGCCCGGCCTCGTCGAGGAGGACGACTGCGGGCAGCATGCCCGTCACGCCGACCGCGGCGATGCCGGCTGGAGCGATCCCGCTCGCGCGTATGAGCTCGCGCACGATTTCGCCGACGTTGCTCCACCATTGCTCTGGATCTTCCTCAGCCCAACCGACGTGGTGCGAGCGCAGGGCGACCGGCCGCGACGCCAGGGCGAGGGTTTCGTCGGGCGGCCGGATAAGGACGCCGATGGTCGAGGTCGTGCCGATGTCGAGGCCGAGAACGCAGGGCATGGATGGCGGCTCGCGTGGTTTGTCATACCCGCGCAAGCGGGTATCCGGACTCGCGCCTGATCGCGGCGGCTGCAGTGGATTCCCGCGTTCGCGGCAATGACATGTTGCGTTCCAGCGCCGTCACCTCAGCTTCGCCACCGCATCCATGAAGCGCTTCACGCGCGCCCCGTCGACCGGATTCCAAGTCACGCCGTCGACCTTGAAATGCGTGCCGATCACCACGCCGTCGGCGATGGCGAGGATGTCGCGGACATTGTCGATGGTGACGCCGGTGTTGGCGAGGACCGGCACGTCCTGGACAGCTTCGCGGACAGTTTTGAGGTTCGATCGATCGACCGCTTCTCCGGTTAAGGGCCCTGAGACCAGGATCGCGTCCGCGAGCGAAGAGAAGACGGCGCTTTTCGCGCGTAAGGCGATCGGCCGCTCGTCGAGCGAATGGGCGAACTCGGCGTTGATGTTGAACAGGAGCTTCATGTCGTCGCGGCCGAGATTGTGGCGCAAGCGGACGGCCCCGGCGCAATCGGCCTGCCACAGCCCCATGTCGGACGCGAACAGGCCGGTGAAGATTTCGCGCACGAAGCTTGCGCCGGTCGCCGCCGCGATGGCCACGCTGGCGACAGGATCCCAGAGATAGTTGACGCCGAACGGGACCTTGAGATGCGGCTTCACCGCCTCAACGACGGCGGTCATCGCGGCCACGCCCTCGGGCGGCGCCTTGAAGACATAGGGCCGGTCGTTCTCGTTGCCGAACATGACCGCATCGACGCCGCCCGCTTGCAGGGCCTCGATGTCCTTGAGCACGCCTTCGATCAGCTTCAAGACGCCGCCGTCCGCATCATAGAGCGGCGCGCCTGGAAGAGCGCCGATATGGGCCATGGCGATCACGACTTTCGTCTTGTCGCCCAGGAACTCGAACACCATGCAAGGATCCTCAGGCGCGGAGCCGCTTGATCATTTGCGCCAAGCGGTAAGGGGGATTCGGACGGGCGCAACCTAGCGCCGATGTCGACATTATCAAACAAAAAGCGCCCTTCGCGGCTTTCGATTTTGTTGATATGGCTCATGCCCCTTAGACGCTGGAGGGACAATGCCGGGCGGTTCGCCTTATTCGGAGCTCAGCGGTCGGCGCGCATTCGTGACCGGCGGCGCGCACGGCATCGGCCGCGCGATCGCCGCCGCGCTTGCACGAAGCGGCGTCAGGATTGCGATCGCCGACATCGATGGCAAGGCGGCCCGGCGAACGGCGCAGGAGATCGGCGCGGACTCGGTCGCCGTGGAGGTCGACGTGCGTGAGCGCGCTTCGGTCGAGCGCGCGTTCGGCGAGGCGCTCAAGCATTTGGGCGGCTGCGAGATCCTCGTCGCCAACGCCGGCGTCTCGACCATGAGCCATGCGCTCGACCTCAGCGACGAGGACTGGGACTTCAATTTCGCGGTCAATGCGCGCGGCATATTCCTGACCAATCAGACTGCAGCCCGGCATTTCGTCGCCCAAGGCTCGGGCTGCATCGTCAACACCGCTTCGCTCGCCGCTAAGGTCGGCGCGCCGCTGCTTGCGCATTATTCGGCCTCGAAGTTCGCGGTCCTCGGCTGGACCCAGGCGCTCGCGCGCGAACTCGCGCCGAACGGCGTTCGCGTCAACGCGGTCTGCCCCGGCTTTGTGAAGACCGGCATGCAGGCGCGCGAGATCGAGTGGGAGGCGGCCTTGCGCGATGTGTCGCCGCAGCGGGTCGTCGACGACTATATGGCGCAGACGCCGCTCGGACGGCTCGAAGAGCCGGAAGACGTGGCGGACGTCGTCGTGTTCCTGTGCTCGGACCACGCGCGGTTCATGACCGGGCAGGGGGTCAACGTCACCGGCGGGGTGTATATGACCTGACGAGCGCGACCAATTCGGCGACACTGGGCCTCGCTGTTCACGTCAGCGAGGACTCGCTCGTGGGCGCCGTCTCTGGCAACGTCACCAATATCGGAAGGACCAAGACCGCCACCACCGCGATCATAGCGCCCGGGATCATGATCCAACCGGTTCGTTCTGTCAGGACCTGGGCAACGTAGGGGGTAAGGCCGCCAAAGATGGCGGTGGCCGTGGTTGCCCCCAGGGCCAAACCGCTGATGCGGCCTTCCCCCGGGAATTGCTCGGCGGTCGTTATGGCGCCGACGGCGCTCACCGCGCCGGCGACACAAGCGAGAATCACGGCCGCGAGGAGGGCGTGTGAAGGCGAGCCGCTCGCCATCAGAGAAAAGAGCGCGATAGGCAGGATCGCGCTGCATACGCTTAAGAATATCAGGACGGGTTTCCGGCCAAGCCGGTCGGATAATGCGCCCGCAAACGGCGTGACGAGGATGACGGCGACCGCGGCGGCCGTGGAGAGCCGAAGCGAGTCGCCTTCATCCAGCCTTCCGGTTGATGTCAGGAATGCGGGAACATAGGTGATCCCGACGTAATATGTGATTGACCCCAACGCGGAAATGGCGAACGCTCGCAGGATGCCGGCGCGATGGTTCATGAGCGCGTAAAGCAGCGGGCGTTTGGGCGTCGTCCCGCTAGCCTGTTGCCTTTCGAAGTCCGGCGATTCTTCCATTGTCGTGCGTGCGATCCATACGCTTGCCGCCAGAACGGCGCCGACGAGAAAGGGGATACGCCATCCCCACGAGTTCAAATTCGCGGCGCTGATCGAATTGACGGTCAGCAAACAGACGCCGACCGCGAGGAGCCCCCCGATCTCACTGAACGCGGAGGCCATCGCCGTTATCAAGCCGCGCCTGTTGCGAGGCGCGCCTTCAAGCAAATACGCAACGATCGCGATGTACTCGCCGCCGACCGAAAACCCCATGACGCAGCGGAGGAGAAAAAGAAGCCAGCCGGCCGCGGCGCCCGCCTCAGCGTGGGTCGGCAGCAAGGCGGTCCCGAGCATCGTCATTGTCATGAGCGCTACCGACAAGAGCATTGTGCGGCGGCGCCCAAAGCGATCCCCGATATGGCCAAAGACGAAGCCGCCGAGCGGGCGCAACAGATAGGCGATTGCGAACGCCCCCAGAGTTGCGCTCAGCGCGGTTTCGCCGGCGCCGAAAAATACCCGCGAAAGCACTGTGGCGAAGTAAAGGTAGAGGGTGAAGTCATACCATTCCAAAACGGTCGAGAACGCCGCGACTGCGATTGAGGCGCGGGACATGCCCTCCTGCGAGCGGCGGGAGTTGGTCATTCGTGCTCGCAACTCTGAATGAATCTCGTGTCTCTCGGCCTGCGGGAGGCGTCGCCGCCATTCGGGCGGAGGGGAGATCGCGTCAAATGATGATGGCGCGGTCAATACCCGAGCGCGGCGCCGTCCTTGCGCGGGTCCGAGCCGCCGATGAGAACGCCGCGCTCGCGGTTGATCATGATCGCCTGTCCGCCGCCGAGCGGACGCACGACCTCGGTCAGCTTGTGCCCGAGCGCGGAAAGCGCCTCGCGCATTGCGGGCGTTACGCCCCGTTCGATCTCGACCTCCCCCAAGTGCGGGGCGGCGCGGGGAAAATCGAGCGCCTCTTGAATGTCCATTCCGTATTCGAGCACGTTGCTCAGAACCCATGCCTGACCGATCGGCTGGTAGTATTCGCCCATCACGCCAAAGCACATCCAAGGCTGGCCGTCGCGCGTCGCCATGCCGGGCATGATGGTATGGGCTGGGCGCGTGTTCGGCGCCAGAGTGTTCGGGTGGCCGCGCTCGAAGGTGAAGCACAAGCCTCGATTCTGCATTTGGACGCCGGAGCTTTCGCCGACAATGGCGCTGCCGAAGTTCTGATAGAGCGAGTTGATGAGGCTGCAGGCGTTCCCGTCGCGGTCGACGACCGAGAGCGTAACCGTGTCGCCATTCGGAACGAGCGCGCTCTTGCCAGGGGGCGGCAATTCGCGAAGCGCGCGCTTGTCGTCGATGAGTCGCGCGAGAGCAGCGAGGTAATCGGGAGCGATGAGGCGGCTGACCGGCGTCTCCCCTCGGAGGGGATCGGTGAGGAAGGCGTTCCGGTCGCGATAAGCAAGGCGCGCGGCCTCGATGTGCCGGTGGAAGCGCGTCGGGCCGCCGGGTCCGTCGGGGCTCAAGCCCAGCGCTTCGAGCTGGCCCAGAATCATCAGCGCGACCAGACCCGGTCCGTTCGGCGGGCACTGCCAGACGTCGAGCCCGCGCCATTGAAGCGAGATCGGTTCGACAAATTCGGCGCCTTTAAGTCCGTTGGCGAAGTCCTCCTCCGTCTGCAGTCCGCCGGCGGCCTTGAGCGTCGCCGCCATGTCGGCTGCGACGGGCCCGCTGTAGAAGCCGTCCGCTCCGCGCTTGGCGATCGCGCGCAACGTGCCCCCGAGCGCCGTCTGGACGAAGCGGTCGCCTGCGCGCGGCGGGCGGCCGCCGGGCAGGAAGAGCCGGTTTCCGGCGCGGTTGAGCTTGTCTTCCTGCAGCGACCAATCCCACGCCACGCGCGAGTGCACCGGAAAGCCTTCCTCCGCGTAGCGGATGGCGGGCTGAAGCAATTCGTCGAAGCCCTTGGTCCCGTGAGTATCCAGCAGCAACTGCCAGCCGGAAATGGCGCCCGGAATGGTGACCGTATGCGGCGAGACATTGTCGGGCGGGACGGGGCCTAAAGCCTCGATCGCGTCGAGCGAAGCGGCCGCGGCCGACCGGCCGGAGCTGTTGACGGCGATGACCTTGCCGCCGCCGGCGGGCGCGTAGAGGCAGAAGCAGTCGCCGCCGATCCCCGTCGACTGCGGCTCGACGACCGCGAGCACCGCGCAAGCCGCAACCGCGGCGTCGACCGCGTTGCCGCCGGCGCGCAAGACCTCGATGGCGGTCAGCGAGGCGATCGGCATGGACGTCGCCGCCATCCCGTTCGCGGCATAGACGGGGCTGCGTCCGCTCTGATGGAAGTCTCGCATTTCGCCCATGTCCTTTCCGGCTGTCGCTGACAACGTTGGTATAGGTTAAGCCGGCTCGCGCGTCGTTTTGCAACCCGCTTCGCGATGGGCGCAAATTGCATGAATCTTGCGTCGGCTTGACGCGTTCGGAGGCAACCGGAATGGAGCTTGATCTGGTCATTCGCGGCGGGACCGTCGCCACCGCGGCCGACGTCGGCAAAAGCGACATCGGCGTCAAGGACGGCCGCATCGTCGCGCTCGCGGACAACCTGCCCCGCGCCGCTTCCGAGATCGACGCTTCGGGGCTTCTGGTTTTGCCGGGCGGAATCGACAGCCACGTCCATTTCGACCAGCCGATGGGTCCAGGCATCGTGATGGCGGACGGGTTCGAGAGCGGCACCCGCAGCGCGGCGGCGGGCGGCAACACCACCGTCCTCTCGTTCGCTCTCCAGCCGCGCGGGCAATCGTTGCGTCAGAGCGTCGAGGACTACCACGAGAAGGCGAGGGGCAAGAGTTACATCGACTACGGATTCCACCTCATCGTCACCGATCCGACGCCGGCGGTGCTGGGCCAGGAGCTGCCGGCGCTGGTCAGCTCAGGCTATCCGTCGTTCAAGGTGTTCATGACCTATGACAACATGGTCCTGAGCGATCGGCAATTGCTCGAGGTGTTCACGGTCGCGCGCGAACAGGGCGCGCTCGTCATGGTTCACGCCGAAGGCTACGACCAGATCAAGTACATGACCGATCGTCTCGAGCGCGACGGCAAGACCCATCCTTACTTTCACGCCGAGTCGCGCCCCGAACTCGTCGAGCGCGAGGCGACCCACCGCGCCATCTCGCATGCCGAACTGATCGGCATTCCGATCATGATCGTGCATGTGTCCGGGCGCGAGGCGATGGAGCAGATCGAGTGGGCGCACCACCGGGGCCTCAAGATCTACGCCGAAACCTGCCCGCAATATCTGGTGCTGACCGCCGACGATCTCAAAGGGCTCAACATGGACTTCACGGGGGCGAAGTATGTCTGTTCGCCCCCGCCGCGCGATCGCGCATCGCAAGACGCAATCTGGCGCGGACTTATCGGCGGCGTGTTCCAGACGTTCTCCTCAGACCATTGCCCGTTTCGGTTTGACGACGAGGCCGGCAAGATGGCTCCCAAGGGGCGGACCTCGTTCCGCTGGGTGCCGAACGGCATTCCGGGCGTCGCCGCGCGGCTGCCGATCCTGTTTTCGGAGGGCGTCAAGAAGGGGCGCATTTCGCTCTCGGAGTTCGTCGCGCTGACCGCAACCAACCACGCCAAGATGTATGGGCTTTATCCGCGCAAGGGTTCGATCATGATCGGCGCCGACGCCGACATCGCCATCTGGGACCCGGACAGGAAGGTGACGCTGAGCCAGGATCTCATGCAGCACGGCAGCGACTACACGCCTTACGAAGGCATGGAAGTGACCGGATGGCCGGTCAAGACGCTGTTGCGAGGCGTCGTCGTCGCCGATAATGGCCGCGTGGTCGGCTCGCCGGGAATGGGCCAGTTCCAGCCGCGCCAGACGTCCCGGGTTATGTAAAGCGCCCTGGCAGGCTACATCGAGGGGCGCGGCGGCGCCCTGAATAGGGCGTTGCCGGCGGAAAGAATGTCGGTGAGGGTAAGGCGGCCGAGGAGCGAGGGGGCGAAGAGGAACAACGAGGCCGCGGCGAAGTCGGCCCGCGCCTCTGCCGGGAGCGGAATGTCGACGACGTCCTCGAAATAATCGTAGGCCGAGATCCCGCCCGGGGCGGCGTCCGCCGATGCCAGCGGCGACGGCAATCCGTTCGCCAGGACCGTCGGCGTCGTCCTTCGGTCGAACACAAGAGCGGGACTGGGATCGTTCGGGTGACCGGTTTTGCCGCCGGACCGCGACAGGGTGATCTTGGCCGCCGCGTCGCTCTTGGCGGCAGACGGGTCATCGGTCGGAGGGGCAAAGCAGCTGCCGGAGCATGCGTCCAGATTGATGGTGTGGACGTCCGCGCGCGCGGCGCTGCCTACCGCCATCGCGGCCAGCGCCGCGCCGACAACAAGCGTTGATCGCGCGCCACGCCGCACTGCTTGACCCTCACATCATGGTCGTTGCACGGCGCTGATTAGGGGAACAGACGTGCGGCTGTCAATGCGTGAGCGGGCTTTCGTGACCCCGGGCAGGGATTCATTTCGTTGGCCGGCTGCAAATTGGGCGATAAGCTGTGGCGGGCGCCCGGCGCGCTGGGCCCGCCGGCGTTCAGAATGGAGCTTCCGGCCCACTAAGGGAGGGAAACGCCATGGCGACGTTCGTCATTCTCTACAAATATACCGAGCAGGGTATCAAGAATATCAAGGACGCCCCCAAACGCGTTGAAGCCGCAAAGAAGGCGGCGGCAAAAGCCGGAATAACGATCAAGGAAACGCTCTGGCTGCAGGGCGAGTACGACTTTCTCTCGATCGGCGAGGCGGCGGACGAATATGCGGCGACCGCCTTCAACATCAACGTCCTCAAACAGGGCAACGTTCACACCCACACCATGCGCGCCTTCACGGTTGAGGAGATGACGAAGATCCTCGCGCACGTCGACTAGGCCGTGTGGACGAATTTTGGAGAGATGGCGCTTTTGGGATTCCCGCGGTGAATCAGGCATGATTCATAGGACTCCGACCGAATCGGAGGCCGGAGTCAATGTCGACAAAGATGGATGATGACGATTGGAAGCACACGCTTGCGGTGTTCCGCGCCTGCCTGCCTCGGCGCGGCCGGAAAGCCGAGGACGACCGCCGCTTCCTCGAGGCGCTTCATTTCTTCACCGTCGAGAACGTTCGCTGGCGCGCGCTGCCGGAGCGCTTCGGTCATTGGAACAGCGTGTGGAAGCGCTTCGATCGCTTGAGCAAGGCTGGCGTCTTCGAGGCCTTCTTCGACACGCTCGCGTCCATGAGCTCCACGGCGCATCTCCTTCAGATGTTCGACTCCACCGTCGTGCGCGCTCATGTATCGGCGGCTGGAGCAAAGGGGGGCAAGAAGGCCAGGCGCTCGGGCGCTCGCGTGGCGGCTTCACCACGAAAATTCACGCAAAATCGGACGCTTCCGGGGATATCATCGCCTTCGACCTGACCGGCGGCGAAGCCTTCGACGGGCGTCACTTCGAAACCCTGCTCGATATCGGGCCCGACATTCAGCCGCGCGCCGTCATCTGCGACAAAGGCTACGCCAGCAAGGCTAATCGGGACGCCGCGAGAGCGCGCGGCATCGCTCCGGTCATCCCCCACAAGGCGAACGAAAAGAACAAGCCAGCCTTCTTCGCACGCACCCTCTACAAAGCCCGCGCACGCATCGAGCAGGGCGTCGGACGGCTCAAGCGCTTCAAGCGCGTCGCGCTCCGCTGCGAAAAGACCGAACGAAACTTCAGATCAATCGTCAGCTTCGCCGCCGGCCTCTGCTTGATCAAATTCGTCCACACGGCCTAGTGTCCTGATTCGGAAGTTCTGCGTATTACCGCCTCGTCCTGAGGCGCCGCGAAGCGGCCTCGAAGGACGCATCCAGTACGCTGTTCCGGCGCCGCCCTCTGGAGCATCCTTCGAGACGCGAGGCTTCGCCTCGCCCTCAGGATGAGGTGGGGTTCGCCGCGCCTGGCTGGCGACAACGCATAATCCAACGAACTTCGAATCCAGGACACTAGTCGCCCGCTTCAATCAATTTGAAAGGTTTTGATGATTCGCTTCGTCGACGGTGCGGACGACGGAGGCGATCATGGCTGCGAAGGAGATTTCAGTAAAGAAGTATGTGGTGCGGTTGAGCCCGGATGAGCGGGAGCAACTTGAAGCCCTCATCCGTAAAGGAAAGAGCCCGGCCCAGCGGTTGCTGAGGGCGCGGATCTTGTTGAAGGCCGATGTCTCGGAAGCCGGGGAAGGCTGGAGCGACGGCCGGATCATCGAAGCGCTGGAGACCAGCCCATCCATGGTTTACCGGGTGCGCAAGCAACTGGTGGAAGAGGGCTTCGAGGCGGTGTTGAGCCGCAAGCAACGCGCGACGCCGGCGGTTGCGCGGATTTTCGACGGCGAGAAGGAAGCCAAACTGATTGCCTTGGCTTGTTCCAAACCGCCCAAGGGCCGCGCACGCTGGACCTTGCGGTTGTTGGAGAGCAAGGTCGTGGAACTCCGCATTGTTGATCGCGCCAGCGACTCAACGATCGGGCGGGCGCTCAAAAAAACATTCTCCAGCCCCATCGCCGACAGTGCTGGGTCATCCCGCCCAAGGCCAACGGCGCGTTCGTAGCGGCGATGGAAGACGTGCTGGCCGTCTACACGCGGCCACGCGATCCCGATCGTCCGCTGGTTTGCCTGGACGAGACCTCAAAGCAACTCCTCGCCGAGACGCGAGCGACGATCCCGATGAAACCGGGCGCCCGGCCCGTTGCGATTGCGAGTACGAGCGCAATGGAACCGCCAACCTGTTCATGCTGTTCGCGCCGCTCGAAGGTTGGCGCCATATCAAAGTCACAGATCGCCACACCGCCGTGGATTATGCTCACCTCTTGAAAGACGTGGCCGATATCCACTTTTCCGCCGCCCAGACCATCGTTCTGGTCCAGGACAATCTCAACATCCACAGCAAGGCGTCACTCTACGAAGCCTTTCCGCCCGCCGAAGCCAGGCGGCTGGTCGAGCGGTTCGAATGGCATTACACGCCAAAGCACGGCAGCTGGCTTAATCTGGCGGAGTTGGAACTCGGCGTCCTATCGTCCCAATGTCTCGACCGCCGCATCCCTGACAAACAAACCCTCGTCGAGGAAGTCGCCGCCTGGGAGAAGGACCGCAATACCAATCACGCCAAGGCCAATTGGCACTTCACAACCCCAAACGCTCGCATCGAACTCAAACACCTCTACCCGTCAATCTGACTGAATCGGCCGACTAGCGCCATTTGCTTATGAGTTTACGCGAGGATCGCTCCGCTGCGTCTCCTCCCCGACCCGGGCCGCGCTTGCGCGCGCCCGGGCGCAAGCTCTTGTGGGGGAGGATCAAGGAGGGGGGTCGCGCCGTCGGCGCATTCGATAATCCCCTCGGCCCGCGCGACCCCCCACCCCTACCCGCCCCCACAAAGTGGGGCGGGTGCGCTAACGCCATCGATTCTACCGAAATGCATCAGGCTCTAAGACGATCCCCCCGGCGCGTCTTTGAGGAAGCGGGCGATCGCTGTCTGGATGCGGCCATCTGCTTCCTCCTGGGTTGACCCCAGCGCCTTCAGCGTCGCCTTCGCGACCATGAGCGAGTGGTCGCCTCCGTCCACGACGGTGAGCGTCGAGGGCGCGCGCATCCGCTCCCGCACACCCTCGAGAAGCTCGAGCGGACAGAGGGGATCGCGCGTTCCCTGCACGAACAGGATCGGGGTCTTCAGCTCCAGCAGAACCTGATCGCGTAGCCTCGACCGGTCGCCGGCGCCGCAAAGCGGGTAGCCGAAACAGATCACGGCTTGGACCGGATCGACCAGGGCGACGTGGCAGCCTACGCGCCCGCCCATGCTTTTGCCGGCGAGCACGATCGGCCCGTCATGCTTGGCGCGAAGCGCGGCCAGGGCCGCTCGATGCGCGGCGATAAGCTTGGGCAGCGGGTCCGGCCGCCGTCGGCCCTCCAGGGCGTAAGGATAGTCGAGCGACTCGACCTGGCCGATCGACCCCAGGAGCCGCGCGAAAGTCCGCATCCGCGGATGCGAAGATGGGGCCCCGGCGCCGGGCGCGAGCAGGAAGGCGGGTCCGGGATCGGACATGAGCGCAGTCTATCGGCTCGTTGCTCAAGCGCATATTGCCGAATAGAAAATCCGGAAGGCGCGCGCTTGCGCGCAGCGCGTTCGTGCTTTAGAACAAACGAGGAACGAGCAGCGCGTGACGCGATTTGAACTCGCCCGCGCCTCGCTTAAACCGTAGGGGCGCGATTCGCGCGGGGCGGGTGACCCGAAGTTGGGTTTCGAAGTTTGCGCAATTTCGAGCAGGACCTCATCCTGAGGAGACCGCGAAGCGGGCGTCTCGAAGGATGATCCAGAGAGCAAGGGATAGAGCGAATGTCGGTCGGCGTCTTCTGGAGCGTTCTTCGAGGCCGCTTCTCGGTGCCTCAGAACGAGGTCCGAGGAGACCTTGTGCAGTCACGCGGGCGCTGGGCATGACCAACAAGCTCTATTACGGCGACAATCTCGACGTGCTGCGCGCCAGCATCGCGAGCGAAAGCGTCGACCTCGTCTATCTCGATCCGCCGTTCAACTCGAACGCCTCCCGGCCCACATCCGCGATCTCCAAGGCACGATGGAGCGCGAGGACGCGGCGCTCGGAATCTTCCTCACGCTCAACAATCCAACCCGCGAGATGGAGAAGGAGGCCGCCTCCGCCGGCTTCTATGAGACGGGCGGGCGGAAATTCCTAAAGCTGCAAATCCTCACCGCCGCGCAAGTGATTGACGGCGAACATCCCAAAGTCCCCTTCGGCCATACCGAAAGCCTCAAGAAGGCGAGCCGCGAGAGCGAGGACCAGCAGGGCCGCCTTCTGTGACGCCAGCCATTTAAATCACCGTCCATGGCTGACGCGATAAGCGCCTGAAACTTATAACGAATGGCGGACCATGTCGATTGCGGCCCTCTGTCCATAGCGAATTGATAGAAGCGAAATTCATTGACAAAATCAGAAATGTGCGCTATACATATTCCCATTGGCGGAATCGATCCGCGTTTGGCCGAAGGCAGGGCGGGGAGAGGGGAAGCATCGCTGTTTGAAATCCTCCTGACCACAACCCGGTGCGCGAGTCGAGAAGGACGACAGCTTTTCCTTATTTTCTCGCCTGTAACCCATTGAAAAGTCTCGATTCCGAAAAATAAGCGCTAGTAAACGCTAGCTATTTTGCTAGCGTTTAGGCGCTTTTGGGTGGGTTTTATTTGCATTTGCTTGCGAGGAATTCACGCGCTGGTTGAATCTGGGTGCCGTATGCGGCGCCGCCACCGAGGTCGCCGATGATCGAGATCAACATTCCCGAAGTGGTCGCCGAGGTCGAGAAGGCGTTCGCCCGCTACGAGCGCGCGCTCGTCACAAATGACATCGCCGAACTCGACGCGCTGTTCTGGAACAGCCCACACACCCTGCGCTATGGCGCGACCGAGAATCTCTACGGCTATGACGAGATCGCCGCGTTTCGCGCCCGGCGCCCGGCCGTCAACCTGGCGCGCGATCTTGAGAAGACGGTGATCACCACCTATGGGCGGGATTTCGCCACCGCTAACGCCGAATTCAAGCGCGCAGGCTCAACGGCGATTGGAAGACAGAGCCAGGTCTGGCTCAGGACCGAGGAAGGTTGGCGGGTCGTGGCGGCTCACGTGAGCTTGCTGCAGGGACCTCAATCCGCCCCCGGTCGGTGACGAAGCCATGGGCGACCGAGCGCGCGTCTTGACCTATCAGCGAACCTTCTCAGCAGCTTGCGCCATGTTTTTGAACCAGACTAACAGCATCCACAGCAACGTCGCATCGCGCGTCGTTTGCGGTAGGGGAGCGCTTGTGGACTATCGCAGGTCGGCCTTGAGGCGCTCGAAGATCTCGCGACCCTCGAGGTCAAGCACGCGTAGGCCGGCCGCTCGCGGCGGCCAGGCCGCTTCCGCCGCGGCGCGGATCGCGCCCGAGGCGTCGGTAGCTTGAATTTCGCTTTCGGTGAGGACGGCCGGGCCAAGATCGGCGCCGACGCCGAAGAACTGAAGGCGGAAGCGTTGCGGTTTGACGGCAAGAACGCGTTCGAGCTCGTCCACTGGATCAGCCTCGAAAAAACGGAAGTGTCGGGGCGTGCGCAACCTCTCGTTGCCGCCCGCGTGGTCGACGCCACACTCTGTCCGAGAATTGGCGTCTTGCTTCTCGCCCGTGCGTTGCGCGATCAGGCTCGCCACCTGGCTCCAATGGGCGGCGGCCTGAGACGCCTGTGCCCGCCGTTGGCGTCGACGCGCTTCCAAATAGGCGCGGAGCCGGAACAACTGATTGGCGTCGGCCTCGGGCGTTTCGGCGCTTTCGACCGCGACCGCCGGCGCGCGCGCCTTTGTGGGCGCCGTCATCGGCCCGCGGATACGCGAATGAGACCCTCTTCCGCGAGTGGACACCATCAGATCTTTCGCGAACCCGGATTCAGCAATGACACGCGGCTCCAGATCTTTTCCGGTCGCCCACAACCTAACTTGGTAAGATTTGGGCCATTGCGACCGACTACGGTTAAAATCCCAATCACGTCAAGAGTCAAGCGCCACAACCTGGCGGTTTAAAACTGGCTTAATTTTCTTGCCATTGCGATCGCGCGTCACGCGCCAGACACAGGAAGGGCTCCCGGATGGCGGCCCCGAAAAGGCTTTTAGCCATCGCGGTTTTTAGGCGAGCCTCTCTGCCAATCGCGGCGCGCGGCGCCGGCGGCCAACGAAGCCGAGCGCCGCCAACCCCAGCGCCAGCATCGCCCAAGTCGACAACTCCGGCGCGGCCGCCACGGTCAGATTTCCGCTCTCCGCAATCGGGTAATTATAGCTGCCGACCGACTCCCAGAGCGAATAAGCGCCGGGCGAGTTCCCCCACAGGTTCCAATAGCCGCTCGGATTCTGAGCGGTGACGAACAACAGGCCGTCGATATCGAAGGCCATCCCCGATGGAT
The DNA here is from genome assembly GCA_963824475.1 of uncultured Alphaproteobacteria bacterium. GTDB lineage: Bacteria > Pseudomonadota > Alphaproteobacteria > Rhizobiales > Beijerinckiaceae > Roseiarcus. The sequence goes on along the minus strand of CAWGPR010000012.1, from coordinate 1,048,016 downwards.
GATACAGGTTGTTGTAGATGAAAGAACCGTCGGGGCTATAGGCCGGGCTGGAAAAGTTCGGGTTCGGGGTGACCGCGGTGATGGTCTGGTTGGTGAGGCCTGAAATAGCGCCCGACGCTCCGGTCACTTGGCCAGCGGTATTGACCGTGATTTCCCCCGTCGCCGTCAGCTCGGCGTCGAACGACTCGAAGGTGAACTTGTAGACCGCCGCGTTCGCCGTCGAAACGCCGAACAGTGACGCGGCAATCATGGCAACCAAACTCTTGCGCATCATGCATCTCCCGTCCCGATCGCCGTCATATCGTGTTTATGACTGGCGCAGAGACCGCCAACACCTGACATCGGGTGGCTCTATTTTTATTAAAATACGGCGGGTATCGATGGGATACAAGCTCAGGTTGTGATCTTAGTTATCGGCAATTGAATTGAGGTTGTGCTAAATTGTAATCAAATTGCTATCGCCCGCCGCACCCCCGAGCGTGCTCGCGGAGTCCAAGCGCAACCGCGGCGCCGGGCGTCGATTGCGGACGTCCGCTTGGCGTGATGTAAGCGCCCCGACTTCCAAAATCGGAGGACTTCACGTGCCCAATCATCCCGCTTTGGCCGCGAACCGGGTCGCGGTCGTCACCGGAGCGGCCAGCGGCATTGGCCTGGCTGCGTCGGCCAAGTTCGCCGCGCTCGGCATGAAGGTGTGCATGGCGGACGCGAATACCGACGCGCTCGAGGCCGCCGCCGCGAAGGTCCGCGCGACCGCGGCGGATCCGGACCACGTGCGATCGTTCACCGTCGACGTTAGCAATCTTGACGACGTCCAGCGGCTGAAGACCTCGGTCTTCGACGCGTTCGGCGAGGTCGCCGTGCTCATGAACAACGCCGGAACCGGAGGAGGCGGCGAATTGTTCGGCGATCCGGCCCGCTGGCGGCGCATCCTCGACGTCAATCTCTGGGGCGTGATCAACGGCGTGCAGGCCTTCGCTCCCGACATGATCCGGCAGGGGACGGCGGGGGCGATCGTCAACACCGGCTCCAAGCAAGGGATCACCTGTCCGCCCGGGGACACGGCCTACAATGTCTCGAAAGCGGGGGTGAAGGTTGTGACCGAGGCGCTGGCGCACGAATTGCGCAATATCGACGGCTGTCGCGTCAGCGCCCATCTCCTCATTCCGGGCTTCACCTTCACGGGCATGACCGCGGGATCGAGAACCGGGAAGCCGCCCGCCGCGTGGACTCCGGATGAGGTCGTCGACTTCATGCTGACGTCGATGGGGAAAGGCGATTTCTACATTCTTTGCCCCGACAACGACGTGCGGCGCGAACTGGACGAACGCCGCATTCTTTGGGCCGCGGGCGACATCGTCGAGAACCGGCCGCCGCTCTCCCGCTGGCATCCCGCCTACAAGGACGCTTTCGCCAAATTCGCCAAGGCCTGAAGCGCGCCCCTCGTCCCGGGCCCTGGACGGAGCCTCCCGGACGTGTCACGAGAAGCGCCTCCGGGGGAGGTGGGGCGCCCGAAATGAGCTCGCTCACGATTGCGCTTGTCGTCGGCGTGCTGATCGCCGTGAGCGGCATGGCGGGCCTCACGCTGCAGCGGCTGCTGCCGGAGGGTCATACCGCCGAACGCTCCCGCGACATGATCGGCGGCGTGGTCGGGCTCCTGACCCTGCTTCTCGCTTTGGTGCTCGGGCTCCTGATCTGGACCGCCTATGGCGTGTTCAGCACCCAACAGACCGAACTCCAGACCATTGCGGCGCGGGCGCTCGAATTCGATCTGGAAATGCGCCAGTACGGACCGGAGGGCGACAAAGCTCGGGAGATCCTGCGGCGCGATCTCGTCTGGGCGCATGAGCAATTCTGGGGAACAGCGGAATTGGCTTCCGAAGCCTATGACGCCTCATTCAAGGCGATGAGCGACATGAGCAGCTATTTCGATAGCCTGAAGCCGGCGACCCCGGCGCAGACGCATTTGCTGGATGAGGCGCGCCGCAACTACGCGTTCATCGGCGAGAACCGGCTGCTCATGTCGATGCAAGCCGAGACGCCAGTGTCCTGGCCGCTCATCTATGCCGTCACAGCCTGGTCGTGCCTCATGTTTGGCGGCATGGGCCTCTTGTCGCGGCCGAACCCGACCACCGTGGCGATGCTCGTGCTCGGCGCCGCTTCGGTGGCGCTTGCGATCTTTCTCATCCTCGAATTCAACAAGCCCTACACCAGCTCAATTCGCGTTTCCCCAGTCGCCCTCGAGCAGGCGATCGTCCAGCTCGACCAGCCGAGCGCGGCAAATCCGAGCGCCGCTCACTGAGTTAAGGAGGCAAACCCATGGCGCATTACAGGATTCTGAGCGACGCCGAGATTCGCGCCGCGCTGGCCGAACTGCCCGACTGGTCCTTGAAGGCGCCCAATATCGAGGCCCGGTTCGAGCTCAAGACCTTTCGCGATGCGATCGCCTTCATTGTCGAAGTGGCCATCCAGGCGGAAGTGATGAACCATCATCCCGAATTCCACAATTCCTACAACATCCTATCGTTCTCGTTCTGCACCCATGACGCCGGCATGAAGATTACCGATCTCGACATTGAGACGGCGAAGCACATCAGCTCGCTCGCGCGCCGCTTCCAGTCGATGGCCTGACCCGAGGGCGGCAAGGGACGGCAGGTGACGGAAACGACAGCTTGGGAGCCTCTTGAGTTCGACGGCAAGGTCGCGCTCGTGACCGGCGGCGGCGCGGGGATCGGCTATGCGATCGCGCGCGCCTTCGCCCAACACGGGGCGTGGGTCGCCATCGCTGGGCGCACCAAAGACACGCTCGTCCGTTCGGCGGCGGCGATCGAGGACGAATGCGGACCGCCGGTCGTGCCGGTCGCAGCCGACGTGGCGGAGGCCGCCGACTGCGAACGGATGATCGCAGCGACGGTCGAGCGCCTGGGCGCGGTCGACATTCTCGTCAACAACGCGGCTCGTTTCGCTGTTCTACCGCTGATTGACGCCGACGCTGCGGAGGCGGCCCGGTTTTTCGCGGTCAACGCCATTGGCCCGCTCAACGCGGCCCGCGCGTTCGCGCGCTGGGTGATCGACCACAAGCGGGGCGGGGCGATCGTCAACGTCAGCAGCATCGCCGCCGGACGCCCGGCGCTCGGCGTCGGCCTTTATTCCGCGTCGAAGGCGGCGCTCGACAGCTTGACGCGATCAATGGCGGTCGAGTGGGCGGGGAAGGGCCTGCGCGTCAACGCGGTCGCGCCTGGCCATGTCGCGACCGCGGGGGTGCTGGAGGACCTCCGGACCGGCCGGCTCGACGAGAAGGCGGTGCTTGCCCGAATCCCGGCCGGCCGCATCGCGGATGGCGACGATGTCGCCGAAGCCGTCCTCTTCCTGTGCAGCGACCGCGCGCGCCACATCCTGGGCCATGTGCTGACCGTCGACGGCGGCGAGGGGTTCTAGCCGAGTGTTCCTTATTCGGCTCGATGGTGGTGGCCTCGCTCGCCGTCGCCGCCACTCGGCGCTTCCTGGCTCCAGGCTTCGAGCGAGCATACCCACACCGTTGCGGAGAGGGCTGCGCCGAGGAAAAGGACCTGTTGATACAACTCCCAGTCAATCGCAACTAAGACACAGATCAACGTCGCCACAAACGAAATCGGCAAGATCAGGGACATAACGTGACCCATTGACGGCAGGGCTGGCGCGTTTCGCCACATTTCGCAAAACGGCGACCGAATGGGTTTGTTCCGACACACGTGTGGAAAAGTCAGAAAAAGGTTTACGCTGTTCTCGGCCGGTTACAGTCCCATCACTCCGGCAAGTCGCTTCAACGCTCGTCGATCGCGTCGGTTTGCGAAACCTCGGACGAGGTCGCCCAGTCGCTTGTTCGCATCTGCCTTGAGGTGGCGCTGCCGGCGCCCAAGAGCCTGCTGCATTTCGGTAGAATCAATGGCGTTAGCGCACCCGCCCCACTTGTGGGGGCGGGCAGGGGTGGGGGGTCCCGCGGGCCGAGGGGATTATCGAATGCGCCGACGGCGCGACCCCCTCCTTGATCCTCCCCCACAAGGGGGGAGGAGACGCGTCGGGGCGGTCCGCGCGTAAACTCAAGAGCAAAAGGCCCTAAGCGCCGCGCGCCGGTCCGCCTTTTTCCAACAGCCCCAGCACGCCGCCCGCGGTCGAAAACAGCGCCGCGTCGGCGTCGGCGAACCCGAGCAACTGAAGCCCGAGCGGAAGGCCGCCGTCCTGAAGCGCCGGAATCGAGATCGTTGGAACCCCGAGCATCGATCCCGGAACCACGAACGCCGGGTCCCCTGTCCATCCCAGGCCGACCGGGGCGGCGCCTGGCGCCGTCAGGGTCAGGCAGGCGTCGAATTCCGCCGCCAGCGCTTGATAGGCCGCTCGCCACCTCTCGCGTTCCCTGATGTCGCGGCGATAATCGTCGAGGGTCATCGCGTCAGCGCGCGCGCCGAGGTCGTGCATCGCCTGGCTGAGTTTGCTGGCGTCTCGCGCGCGGTAGGTGTTGAGCGGCCAGCGCGACTCCCAGGCGATGATGTTCGCGGAGAGTTCCCGCGCGCCGTGGATCGCGTCTTCGACCGCGGCGACCGTTTCGCTTTCGCGGCGCGACGCCAGCATGACGCCCGCTGATCTCAGTCTCGCCGTCGCTTCCGCGAACGCTTCCTTCGCCGCTGACGCCGCCACCGCCCAGCCGTCGGTCTCCAGGACCGCAAGTCGGCGCGGCGCAGACGGCGTGGGGTAGGTCGGCGGACCGTAGAGGCCTGGCAAGCCCGGGTCTCCGCCCACACGGTTGGAGATCTCGTAGGCGACCTGCCACGCCTCCGGCAGAGCAGCGGCAAGTGGGCCATGCGTGCTCTGGGAAAGGGCGTCATGGCTGCCGCCGCGGTTGATCGCGCCGACCGTCGGCTTAAAGCCGAAGCAGCCGCAGAAGCTTGCCGGCCGCAAGATCGAGCCGAACACTTGAGTGCCGAGCGCGACGCTGACGGCGCCGACGGCGACCGCCGCGGCCGAACCGCTGCTGGAGCCGCCGGGCGTGCGGGTCTCATCCCACGGATTGCGGGTCGCGCGCGGCTCCATCCATGCGAACTCGGTCGTCACCGTCTTGCCAAGGATCACCGCGCCGGCCTCCCGCAGCGCCGCGACGCTCGCGCTGTCGCGCCCGCTGCGAAAGCCGGCAAACAGCGGCGAGCCGTTCTCTGTCGGCATGTCGATCGTTTCGATGATGTCCTTGACGCCGATCGGCATGCCGTCGATCAGCGAAAGCGGCTCGCCCGCCCGCCAGCGCTTCGACGAGAGATCCGCCGCCGCCCGCGCTGCGGCGAGATTGAGCGTGACGAAGGCGCCGATCTTCGGCTCCCAGGCGTCGAGGTCGGCGATGCAGCGCTCGAGAAACTGGCGCGGCGAATCTTTTCCGCTGACAAAATCCGCGGTCGCCGGAAGAAAGGGCCGCATCCGGGGCTTCATCGCATCGGGCGCGTTCATTGGCTCGCTTCCATTGCCTTGTGTTGCGTTCAAGCCTGGGCGCGAGGCATAATTGTTCGCCTAGCGCCGTTTTGCTTTTGCTCTGCCCATCCCCTCATTCTGAGGGCGAGGCGGAGAGTGGCAGGGGATTACGCCTGGATGCAAACTGACCTAGTCGGCCAATTCAGTCAGATTGACGGGTAGAGGTGTTTGAGTTCGATGCGAGCGTTTGGGGTTGTGAAGTGCCAATTGGCCTTGGCGTGATTGGTATTGCGGTCCTTCTCCCAGGCGGCGACTTCCTCGACGAGGGTTTGTTTGTCAGGGATGCGGCGGTCGAGACATTGGGACGATAGGACGCCGAGTTCCGACTCCGCCAGATTAAGCCAGCTGCCGTGCTTTGGCGTGTAATGCCATTCGAACCGCTCGACCAGCCGCCTGGCTTCGGCGGGCGGAAAGGCTTCGTAGAGTGACGCCTTGCTGTGGATGTTGAGATTGTCCTGGACCAGAACGATGGTCTGGGCGGCGGAAAAGTGGATATCGGCCACGTCTTTCAAGAGGTGAGCATAATCCACGGCGGTGTGGCGATCTGTGACTTTGATATGGCGCCAACCTTCGAGCGGCGCGAACAGCATGAACAGGTTGGCGGTTCCATTGCGCTCGTACTCGCAATCGCAACGGGCCGGGCGCCCCGGTTTCATCGGGATCGTCGCTCGCGTCTCGGCGAGGAGTTGCTTTGAGGTCTCGTCCAGGCAAACCAGCGGACGATCGGGATCGCGTGGCCGCGTGTAGACGGCCAGCACGTCTTCCATCGCCGCTACGAACGCGCCGTTGGCCTTGGGCGGGATGACCCAGCACTGTCGGCGATGGGGCTGGAGAATGTTTTTTTGAGCGCCCGCCCGATCGTTGAGTCGCTGGCGCGATCAACAATGCGGAGTTCCACGACCTTGCTCTCCAACAACCGCAAGGTCCAGCGTGCGCGGCCCTTGGGCGGTTTGGAACAAGCCAAGGCAATCAGTTTGGCTTCCTTCTCGCCGTCGAAAATCCGCGCAACCGCCGGCGTCGCGCGTTGCTTGCGGCTCAACACCGCCTCGAAGCCCTCTTCCACCAGTTGCTTGCGCACCCGGTAAACCATGGATGGGCTGGTCTCCAGCGCTTCGATGATCCGGCCGTCGCTCCAGCCTTCCCCGGCTTCCGAGACATCGGCCTTCAACAAGATCCGCGCCCTCAGCAACCGCTGGGCCGGGCTCTTTCCTTTACGGATGAGGGCTTCAAGTTGCTCCCGCTCATCCGGGCTCAACCGCACCACATACTTCTTTACTGAAATCTCCTTCGCAGCCATGATCGCCTCCGTCGTCCGCACCGTCGACGAAGCGAATCATCAAAACCTTTCAAATTGATTGAAGCGGGCGACTAGAAACAGCGCAGATTATTGTTTCGATCGACCGGCCCAGGAGTGACGCGCCATGCTGTTCGCCGTTAGCGGTCTTGAGGGTTGCACGGTTAAGGCCAGCGACGGCGACGTCGGCACGGTGAAGGATTTCCTGTTCGACGATCAGAACTGGAAAATCCGGTGGATCGTGGTTGGCGCGGGTCATTGGCTGCCGGGCCGCCAGGTGTTCATCCACCCGTCGGCGATCGCGCCTCTCACCCTGCCGCCAAAGCCAAAGCTTCCGATGATGAGCCCTGGGGACAGGCTCGAGCTCACCGTCAATCTGACCAAGGCGGAGATCGAGGCCGGCCCGCACTCAGCCGAAGACGAGCCGGTGAACAGGGATATGGAGGCGCTCCTCTACGACTATTACGGCTGGGACCCCTATTGGGGCGCGACGCATTTTGGCGCCGCCGTCCTGCCCAACGCGGAGCAGCGGATCGTCGGCGACGAGGTCCGGCGCGAGGCCGACGCGGAGGTCCCTCCCATCGACGGCGTCGAACGCCTGCACGGCGTGGCCTCGATCAAGGGTTATTACGTCCACGCCGTGGACGGCGACATCGGCCACGTGGAGAACGTTCTGGCCGACGACACGAATTGGGAGATCCGCTATTTCGTCATCGCGACGCGGAACTGGTGGCCGGGAAAGGTTGTCCAGCTTTCGCCCTATGCGGTGAAGGACATCGACTGGTTTGGCCAGCACATCAACATGAACGTCACCCGCGACCAGGTGCGGTCGGCGCCGGCCTGGGATCCGCTGGCGATGATGGATAAGGCGAGCGAGGATGAGTTCCACCGCCATTTCGGCTGGCCGGGTTACGACCGGCCGTCCGAGGGTTGAGGATCTCGCGAGCGATCGAGTGCCGCTTCTGGGGACTGGTCGCTGACGACGCCGACGGCCGTTTTTAACTCGGTCACCACGTGCGCGCCGACGAACGTCCAAGCCAATCGCGGTGTGTGAGGCAGATCACAGCGTGAACCCTGCCATCCGCTATTAAAACGCACAGAGAATACGAATCTGCTGGGCGGAACCGAAAATGCAAACAACACAGAGCGCTTCTCTCACGATTGCGCTGGTGGCGGTAATTGTCGGTCCTATCGTTCAGCTTATCATTGGTTATTTGCAGTACAGGACCGCCCGGAGGCATGCAGAGGCGGTTGGTCTGCAAGCTCAAGCGGCTAAAGAACAAGCGGATGCCACTATGAGGATGGTTAGGAGCGCTACGGTCCAAAAAATGTGTGAGTCGAGGCAAGAATGGATTGAGTTCTTAGAGATTCTCTTAGCAATTTCCATTCAATTTTGATGACCTCTAAGACTTTTCCATACCAAGTTGAGGATGATAGGAAATTATCGGCGCTCGGCACTAAGATTGAGCTCCTGCTTAATCCTATGGAAAAGACTTCTCGCGAGGTTTTATCAGCTATATACCAGATGTACAACACAGAGGAGTATAATGAAAGAAGGAAGATGGATAAGGTTTTGGTTGAGAAGTCACAGGCAGTTCTGAAGGATGAGTGGGAGAAAATTAAACGCGATTTGGAATCTTGCGCGAGTGTGCGCTAGCGGGCAGCCGGCGCGAGCGCGTGTTCTTCGGCGAGGACGACGACACGCTCTGTGACGACCTCCCGCGATCCAATGCCGCAAGCACTGTGTTGCGGTCTTTCGCCTGACGCCCCAACCCCAACCCCGTTCGTCTCATTTTCGTCCGAACGCCCGGAGCCCTTCGAAGCGCGGTTGGCGAGGGCGCCGGGAGAGGTCGGCAAGAGACGTTTGAAGAGTTTGTCACCCCCGCGAAAGCGGGGGTCTAGAGAACATTCGCGGACGCTTGACCGCGAAGCGGCTTGGCTGCGACACGTGACAATGCCGGACCCCGCTTTTGCGCAACTTTTTGCGGCGGTGAAGGCAACTGCATGGGCAAGGGCGTTGATGATGGAGCGACGCCACAGCGTCTACATCATGGCGAGTCGGCGCAACGGAACGCTCTACGTGGGCGTAACCAACCATCTCGGAGCGCGCGCGTTTCAGCACCGCAACGGGGTCGGCTCGCGGTTCACCGCGAAATACGGCGTCAAGACGCTCGTCTGGTACGAACATTACGTCGATGTCAGGGATGCGATCGTGCGGGAAAAGCAGTTGAAGAAATGGGAACGGCGGTGGAAGCTCGAGCTGATCGAGCGGTTCAATCCGGACTGGCAAGACCTTTACGAGACGCTGAACAATTGATTTTTCGAAGAGCCTCTGGCGGCGGCGCTGGACCCCCGCTTTCGCGGGGGTGACACCCTAACTTTCGCGAGGGCGACACGGTGGACCGACATCGGCTGCATTGGCCGTCAGCGGCGCAAGCTTGGGAGTTACCGGACCGGTGGTATTCGTCGACGGTCGACGCGGCTCAGGATGACTGGGATGAGGGAACTGAGCCTTCGAGGGTCTCAGTCGGTTGGCCCGAACGAGACGCCTTAACGCAATAGGAGCGCTTGGGCTCGTTCCGCAGCGCCTCCGGTCATATCGATAGAGCGACCTTCCCAACCAGGCCGGCGAGAATGAGTACACCGCTCAGGCGGTGGCTGTCGCCCTCGTCGGCCAGGAATAGGCGGCCGAAGCCGATGAGCGCGGCGAGCGTCACAGCGATTTGACCAGCAGCGTTCATGTTTCGATCCTCGCCGTTTGCGCGCGGCGCCTTGCTCCGGGCTTGCGTCCGTCAGCTTTGGCATAGAGGAACGATAGGGGAGAAACGAGAACAAAGCAAGAATTAAATAGGGGCGCCGGTGGGGTTTTTAGCAGGCCTGAGGGGGCCTGATTACAGCAGCGCGCCATCGCGGCTTTGAACCCCTGCGGGCGCGCCTTTGTCGAATGGACGGAAGACTCATCGAGCGTCGCCGCGCATCTGGCCGGGCGCGACGACGAATTTTTTCGTGCAATTCAGGGGCGGGCGGGCCGCGCGGCACGTCACGCGAAGGCGCGCGCCGCCGCCTTGTGCTTGGCGATGAGGGTGGGGAGGTCGACGTCCTCAGGCCGGCCGTCGATCACTCGCCATTCGCCCGCGACCATCACCCGGTCGGCGCGGTGCGCGCCACAGAGGGCGAGCGCGGCGATCGGGTCCTGGGCGCCGCTGAAGCGCGGCTCGTCGAGCGTATAGAGCGCGAGGTCGGCCTGCATCCCCGGCGCGATCGCGCCGATGTCGTCGCGCCCGAGGCAACGCGCCGAGCCCTCTGTCGCCCAGCGCAGCGCATCGTAGGGGGTCACCGCCGAGGGCCCGTAGCTGAGGCGCTGCAGCATGAGCGAGTGGCGCGCGGCCTCCATCATGTTCGACGAATCGTTGGAGGCCGAGCCGTCGACGCCGAGGCCGATGGCGACGCCCGCCGCCTCGAGCTCCTTCACCGGGCAGACGCCCATGCCGAACGCCATGTCGGAGGCGGCGCAATGACAGACGCTGACGCTCGCCTTACCCAGGCGCTCGATCTCGCTGGTGTTGAAATGGATGCCATGCGCGACCCAGGCGCGAGGGCTGAGCCAGCCGGCCTCCTCCAGAAGGTCGACCGAACGCATGCCGAATGTCTCAACGCTGTAGACGTCCTCGTCGAGCGACTGGCAGAGATGGGTATGCAGCCGGCAATCGTAGCGCTCGGCGAGTTCGGCCGATCCCTCCAAGACCGACTTTGGCACGGCGAGCGGCGAACAGGGCGCAAGCGCGACGCGGATCATCGCGCCGGGGCGCGGATCGTGATAGCGGCGCAGCACGCGCTCGCTGTCCTTAAGGATGGTCTCCGAATCCTGCACGATCGAGTCCGGCTGCAAGCCCCCGTCCTTCTCGGAAATGCCCATCGATCCGCGCGTGACCGTCATGCGTAAGCCGAGCTTCGTCGCCTCTTCGACTTCGATGTTGATCGCGTTCTCGAGGCCTGGGGGAAAGAGGTTGTGATGATCGGCCGCGGTGGTGCAGCCGGAGAGCATCAGTTCGACGAGCGCCATCCTGATCGCGAGGCGCAGGGCCTCGGGGGTCATTCGGTCCCAGCGGCGCTCCATTGTGACCAGCCAGGGAATGAGCTCCTTGCCGAAGCCTGCGGGATGGGCGCGCGTCAGCGTCTGATAAAAGTGATGATGCGCGTTGACGAGCCCCGGCAGCACGACATGCCGCGAGGCGTTGAACGTCGTGTCGACAGGGGCCGCCGGCGATCGGCCGCGCGCGACGCATTCGACGATCTCGGCGCCCTCGACCACGACGCCGCGCTCGGCGTCGGCTGCGAGGATGGCGAGCGGGTCCTTGATCCATAAGCGCATGCGGCGGTTGTCTCCGTTTTGGGAACGGGCGCATAGGCGAGGCGGGCCGAAAGGTAAAGCCTTGGGCCTCGCGCCATCTGAGCTCTGGTTCGCCTGGGCGTTTCGTTAAATTGGATTCGACGCGTGGAATTTCGGCCCTTATGGTGGATGGCTGCGGGGGCGAGAGCGACCATTTGTGAGGCGGGGCGTCAATCAGCCAAAGGCGGCCCGGCGCCGGAGAACGGCGCGGTCGCTGAGCCGCCTGCGAACTTGGACTGCGGGAGGACTTCGAATGCGCGTTGCGATCATGGCGGCGTTGGCGGGGGCGATCGGATTCGCCGGACCGGCTGTCGCGCTCGACAAGGTGACCTTTGGCACCAATTGGGTCGCCGACCCGGAAGCCGGCGGCTACTACCAGGCCCTCGTCGACGGGACTTATACAAAATACGGCCTCGACGTCACCATTCTGCAGGGCGGGCCGACGTCGAACGGCGGCATGCTTCTAATCGCCGGCAAGATCGAATTCTTCATGGGCGGCGACATGATCGGCGATTTCCTGGCGGTGCAGAACAACATTCCGACCATCGCCGTGGCCGCACACTTCCAGAAAAACCCGCAGATCTTCATGTCGCATCCCGGCGTCGGCCTCGACAAATGGGAAGACCTTCCCAAAGCGAACCCGGCTTTCGTCAGCGCCGGCGCGGTCAACACGTTCTGGGCATGGATGCGGCTCGCTTACGGTTTCAAGGACGAGAACGTCAAGCCCTACAATTTCAACTCGGCTCCGTTCATCGCCGAGCCGCATTCGATCCAGCAGGGGTATCTGACTTCGGAGCCGCTCGAGGTCCAGAAGCAGGGCGGGTTCAAGCCCAATATCTTCCTCCTCGCCGATTATGGCTACACGACCTACTCAAACCTGGTCGAAAGCCGCCGCGACTTTGTTGAGAAGCATCCGGACATCGTCCAGCGCTTCGTCAACGCCTCCACCATCGGCTGGTACCACTATTTGTACGGCGACAACGCGAAGGCCAATGAGGCGATCAAGAGGGAGAATCCGGAGATGACGGATGACCAGATCGCGTTTTCGATCAGCAAAATGAAGGAATACGGCATCGTCGATTCCGGCGACACGCTTAAACTCGGCGTTGGCGCGATGACCGACGATCGCTGGAGCAGTTTCTATAACACGATGGTGAAGGCGGGGGTGGTCAAGGCAGGCATCGACTACAAGAAGGCTTACACCCTTCAGTTCGTCAACAAGGGCGTCGGCCTCGACTTGCGCCCGAAGTGATCGCCGGCCCCCGCCGCTATTTCTGCGGCGCCGGCAGCGCGTTATAGACGGCGGGCGGCAGCACGGCGGAGACGTTGACCGTGACGGGCTCTTTCGGGCCGAAATTCTTGACCTTGTTGCTGACCGGCGGAAGGCTCTTGAGAAAGGCGGCGATGGCCTCGGCGTCGGCGTCGGTGAGGTGCGAAAAGGCCGCGTATGGCATGACGGGGCTGAGGTCTTTTCCTTCCGGCGTTTTGCCGGTGCGGATCGCGGCGATGATCTGCTCGCTCGTCCAGTCGCCGAGCCCGGTCTCCTTGTCAGGGGTCAGATTCTCGCCGACGAACACGCCCTGGCCCGGAATTGCGAAGCCGACGTCTGACCCGCCAAGATAGCGCTTCATGTCCGGCGCCCCGAGCAATGCGCCGGGCGTGTGGCAATCCGAGCAGCCGGCGATGACGACGAGATAGCGCCCGCGCGCGATTTGGGCGTCGTCGGCCGAAGCTGAAGAGGGGAGGGACCCAAACGCGGCCGCGGCAGCGGCGAGGGTCGTGGCGAAGAGGCGCCGCGTCATGGGGGCTTTCCCTTTCAGAGTCGGGCGGGCGCCGTAAGCGCGCTGTCGCCGGATATGGGAATCCCCGCCAAATGATCGGGAACCCGCCAAGGCTGCGTCGGATCGGGCTTGTGCGCCACCGGATCGATCGTTCCCCGCCACGCCACGCCCATCATCTGCGCGGTCTGGTAAGCCATCACGTTCCAGCCTTTCGCCGCCAGCGCGCGCAAGCCCGCCGCCACATGCGGCGAAACCAAGTCATGAAAGACCACCATTGCGGTTGTTTCGAGGTAGGGGGCGCAAGCGAGCGCATCGTGGGTCGGGGCCTCGCCGTCGTGATCGCCGTCAATGAACGCGAACGACCATCGCGCGCCCAATTCGCCGAGGCGGATGACCGCGCCGGGGCTCGTTTCGGGAACAAGGATCGTGGTCGAGCGCCCGCCGGCGCCGCGGATCACCTGCTCGAATTCACGCCGCCAGTCCACGTCCGCGAGCAGCGGTTCGACGACGTGCAGCGGCGCAATCCCGGCGGCGACGAGATAGGCGGTCGACCAACCGCGCCAGGCGCCGATCTCGATCCCGCTCCGCCCCTTGAACGCGTGCGCGTTGGCGTAGAGGATTGAGGCTTCGTCGCGATTGATGAAGCCGACGGTCGGATTACGTCTGTCGACCCGAAACGGATGGTTGATCTGCTTGCGAAAATAGGGCCAAGTCGAAGCGCTTTTGTCCGCCTCAATCATGTTCGGAAACAGATGATCGAGAACCGGCGCTTCGAGATTGGCGGCGACGTAGTCTTTGGACATGGATCCAAGCTGGAGCGAGGGAACGAAATCGGCCGCGCCAGTGTTCGATCAGCAGCTCATTCTGGCCCGGCGGGCCCGGCAGCCTGAGGCGAATGCCACGCCGCGCTGCCTGGCGTCAAGAACCGCAGTCCTTCGGGGGCCCGCCGGCGCCGCAATGCAGCAAATAGTCAGTACTTGTACTCGGCTTGTTCTGGCACTACCTGATGTTTGACCCGGAAAAGCGAGGTCTATAATGTCTCTAGTTCAAGCGCATTGAGCGGCCTGCGCAAGACAATGACTTGGGAGGGACCGCATGCAGACGGTGAAGGTTAGCGCATCGGAGATTGCCAAGGACTTGGGGCGCCCGCGGCATGTAACTTGCGTTTTGACGGAGTGGGGTTCCCGGTCTGAACCGCGGCGAAGAGACGACAGGTTCGCACGATGAATACGATTGCGACACTGAGGACGAATGAGACTGCGATCCGCGTGGCCGCGCCGCCGCTGGTCACACTACGGGGAGTGCACAAGGTCTTCGCCAATCAGGTCACCGCGCTCGAGGGCCTTAACCTCGACGTCCGGGCGGGCGAGTTTCTTTCCTTGCTAGGACCGTCCGGTTGCGGCAAGTCGACGGTCCTGCGGTTGCTGGCGGGTCTCACGGCGCCGACGCGGGGTGAGATTGTTTGGCGTACGAAGTGCCCGGAGCTTGGTTTCGTATTTCAAGACCCGACGCTGACGCCCTGGTCCGACGTTTTCACCAATGTCTGGCTGCCGCTGCGCCTCGCCGGCGTGTCGAAGGAAAAGGCTCGGCCTCGCGTCGAAGAGGCGCTGGAGCTGGTCGGACTAGCAGGTTTCGCCAAAGCCTATCCGCGCCAGCTGTCGGGCGGCATGAAGATGCGCGTCTCAATCGCCCGCGCCCTGGTGACGCGGCCGACGGTCCTTTTGATGGACGAGCCGTTCGCCGCCCTGGACGAGATCACGCGCCTCAAGCTCAATGACGATTTGGCGGCGCTACGGTCGTCGCTGGGGGCGACGGTGGTGTTCGTGACCCATTCGGTGTTCGAGAGCGTCTATCTTTCGGACCGCATCGTGGTGATGGCGGCCCGGCCGGGAAGGGCGGTTGCGGAAATCATGGTCGAATCGCCGACCGCCTCGCGCCAGGAGGGGTTCCGGCTCTGCAAGGCCTACGCCGACACCTGCGTTCAGACTTCGGAAGCGCTCCACGTGGCGATGGGCGATCGGCCGCCGAAAATGCTCAAGGCCGAGGCGCAGTGAGCAGAGACGACTTTGTCGGCTATGCGGTGCCGGCCATCACGTTGGGAATGGGGCTGTTCGCGTGGGAGGCGCTGGTTCGGTATTTCGCCGTCCCGTCGTATCTTTTGCCCGCGCCGAGCCTCATCATCGCCACCCTCATCACCGATTGGCCGACGCTGTCGGCGTCGCTATGGGTGACGCTGTCGATTACGCTCAAGGCTCTCGGGATCGCGGTCATTGGGAGTGTCGGGCTGGCAATTATTTTCGCGCAGTCGCGGCTGGTCGAGCGGGCGTTCTATCCGTTCGCCGTCGCCATGCAGGTGACGCCGATCGTCGCCATCGCGCCACTGTTGCTGATCTACCTCACTCCTGGCGTCGCGGTCCTGGTGTGCGCATTTCTGGTGGCGTTCTTTCCCCTACTGGCCAACACCACGCTCGGACTCTCGTCGGCCGACCACAACCTCATCGACCTGTTTCAGATGTATCGCGCCTCGCGCATGCAGCAGTTCATGCTGCTCAGGTTGCCCTCGGCTTTGCCCTATTTTCTCGCAGGCCTCCGGATCAGCGGCGGGCTCGCGTTGATTGGCGCGATCGTGGCAGAGATCGCTGCGGGGTCGGCCGGCCAGGGGTCGGGGCTTGCGTATCGTATTGTCGAGTTTGGTTTTCGCCTCAATATTCCGCGAATGTTCGCCGCGCTGCTCTTGATTTCTGTCGCGGGCATCACAATTCATTTGCTGCTGACTGCGCTGTCGCATTGGTTATTGCGCGATTGGCACGACAGCGAGCGCGGGCGGGAAAGCTGAATCAATCGAGATAGTTAACCGTATGACTTAAGACGGCGGGGGCGCCCTTTCGTCCCGTGCGCCGCCGGGCTGGCGAATTCTGCGCCGACAACAAGCAGACGAGGTCATATGAACATCGGATATCTCAACGTCGAGCGGCGGGTCGCGCCGCCGCGGGCCTCTGTTCTCCGCAAGCTGGGGATTTCCAACCTTGTTAGCACCGCGAAGTTCGACATTGCCGCCGCACATGAAGCCTTGGTCCGACGCCAGGCGGTCCCGGAGCGAATCTGCGCCGATGGCTTGGTGGTCGACGTTCCGGCCGGGGTCTACCATCCGGTGCCCGAACTCGAGCTCGGAATTTTTCATCCGCAATATCAAGGCGATGAACCCGAACCTGATCGCCAAGACGCTCGAAATCGGGGCCGGCTGCGGCATCATCTCACTCTATATGGCGGCCAACTGGACGTCTAGAACGGTCGCCACCGATATCTCGCCGATCGCCGTTGAGGCGACCATCGCCAATGCGAAGCTCAACAACGTCACCTTGACTGCTTTTCAGTCCGACCTGTTCGAGAAGATCGAGGAGAAGGACTTCGACCTCATCGTTTTCAACACGCCGTTGGTCGACAAGAATCCGGAAAACGACATCGAGCGCTACAGCCTTTGCGATCCGCAGGGGTGGATCACCAAATCCTACTTGCGCCAGGCTCGTCGTCATGTGTCGAAGGACGGGCTCATCATTTTTTCGATCTGCAACAACTCCGCCTACGAGGTGATGGACGCCATCGACCTGGACTATCAGATCGTTGGCTTTGAATTGGCCTATAGCGGCTTTTGGCGGGCGATCGTCGGCGCGCGGAACTGATTGAAGCCCTGAGGCGCGAAACGGCCGGTGTCGGGTTGAACCGTCGAAGCTGCCCAGGCTAGCCCGTCCACAGGGCTAGCTGTCGTATGCGCAAAATGAGACGAGCGCCTGTCGGTTTCGCGCCCGGTGCTTGTGCAGCCGCAGCAAATAATATTGGCGCCCGTATCCAGACTGTAAGCAACCCCGGGCTGGTCGTGGCACACATGGTGACGGCTCCTGATCGTCGTGCTTCCGCCGCCGAATTTCGCCAACGGTGATGCGGTCGCTGCGGCGGCGCGCCCAGCGCGTCCTTTCGAGGGCGTGAACTTCTCCAGAAACCCCGAATGGACCGCTCGATCCGGTGGGCCTGGCGCTATCGGCGGTTCGTCTGATCTCTGCCTGACGATCGGCCCGTGACGACATCGTGGCCAGCGAGGAGATAGGCATGTTCCTTGCGTGCGGCTACATGACCGGCCGACTGGAGGGGCCGCGGAGCTCAAGCTGATCTTCGGCGACGCCGTCACCAACTCCGATTGGCGCTGTCCCTAACGCTGGGGTCGAATCATGAACAAGACCATAGACCTCGCGGCCGATCCTTACGACTTCACGCTCGCTCCTCAGCATTGCGCCCTCCTGATCATCGACATGCAGCGCGATTTTCTGGAGCCCGGGGGCTTTGGCGAAATGCTCGGCAACGACGTTTCTCAATTGCGGCGCACCATCGAACCGAACCAAAGGCTTTTGGCGGCGTGGCGCGCCGCCGGTCTTCCTGTCCTCCATACGCGGGAAGGCCATCGACCCGACCTCAGCGATTTGCCGCCGGCCAAGAAAATCCGCGGCCGCAGCGCGACGTCCATCGGCGACGCCGGCCCGATGGGCCGCATTCTGGTGCGCGGCGAGGCCGGCCACGACATCATTCCCGAGCTTTATCCCGCGCCCGGCGAGCCGGTCATCGACAAGCCCGGCAAGGGCGCGTTCCACGCCACCGATCTGCACGCCATCCTGCAGCACCGAGACGTCAAGCAACTCGTCGTCACCGGCGTGACGACCGAGGTCTGCGTCAACACCACGGTGCGAGAGGCCAACGACCGCGGCTACGACTGCCTCGTGCTCGAAGACTGCGTCGGGTCCTATTTTCCAGAGTTCCACGCCATGGGCTTGAAGATGATCAAGGCGCAAGGCGGCATCTTCGGCTGGGTGTCGAGCTCCGAAGGCGTGATCAAGGCCTTGGCCGGGTGGAACAGCGCCGCCTAGGCGAGGCGCGGGGCAAGAAGGAGGGCAGCGATGTCAACGACGGCGACGGCGCGAGGGCGCGAAAGCTATTGGGTTCCCGGCGACTGGAACGCCTTCTTCGGCTTCGGGACCAACATCCTGGTGAATGTTCTGGTCCTGACCGGGCTCCTCCGCTTCGTCCTGAAGATGCCAGATTCGCTGGTGTTCGGCAGAATTCTGCCCGCCCTCGGGCTGATGCTGTTCCTCAGCACGGTCTACTACGCCTGGCTCGCTTACAGGCTGGCGAAGAGGACCGGCCGAACGGATGTCTGCGCCCTGCCGTCGGGCACCAGCGTGCCGCACATGTTCGTCGTCACCTTCGTGGTCATGCTACCGATCCTGCTCAGGACCAACGATCCGATCCAGGCCTGGGAGGCCGGCCTCACCTGGGTGTTCGTCCAGAGTTTCGTCTTGATGGCGGGCGGCTTCATCGCGCCGGTGATCCGCAGGATCACGCCGAGGGCGGCGCTGCTCGGTTCGCTTGCCGGCATTTCCATCACCTTCATTTCGATGCGGCCCGGTCTTCTGGTGTTCGAGACCCCGCTGATCGGCATGGTGTGCTTCGCCATCATCCTGGCCAATTGGTTCGGCGGCGTGCGCTATTTCCAGGACGTGCCGGGCGGGTTGATCGCCATCGCGGCCGGCACTGTCATCGCTTGGGGATCGAATATTTTCGGCCTCGGCTACGGCGGCTTGAGCGTGGGGAGCGTCGGCGACGCCTTTTCGCACTTCGGCTTCTCGTTTCCGGTTCCCGCCGTGGGTCACGTCTTTTCGGGCTTCAAGTTCATCGGAATCATACTGGTCACCGCGATTCCATTCGGCATCTACGATCTCGTCGAGGCAATGGACAACGTCGAAAGCGCCGCCGCGGCCGGCGACTCGTTTCCAACGACCCAGGTGCTGACGGCCGATGGCGTCATCAGCCTGATCGGCTGCCTCCTGGGCAATCCGTTCATCAACGCCGTCTACATCGGCCATCCGGGCTGGAAGGCGATGGGCGGGCGCATCGGCTATTCCGCCGCGACCGGCGTGATGGTTCTGGTGCTGACGTGGCTCGGAATCGTGGCCCTGGTCTCGAGCCTGATCCCGGTGGTCGCGATCCTGCCGATCCTGCTCTACATCGGCATGCTGATCGGCTCGCAGGCCTTCCAGGAGACGCCGAGGAGCCATGCTCCGGCGATCATCCTGGCGATGATTCCGCAGATCGCCGCCTGGGGCAAAACCATGATCGACGGCGCGCTCGGCGCCGCGGGCACCAACGCCGCCGCAGTCGGCTTCGACAAGCTCGGCGCCACAGGCGTCTTGTACAAGGGCTTGGCGACGCTCGGCGGCGGCGCTACGCTCGCCGGCATCATCTTAGGCGCCGTCACCGTGTTCATCATCGAGCGCCAGCTCGAGAAGGCCGCAGCGTTCGCGCTCGCGGGTGCAATCCTGACGTTCTTCGGCCTGATCCACGCTGAGGATCTCGGCATCGGGCAGTCGCCTCTGGTGGCGCTGAGCTATCTCGGCATCGCCGTGATGCTGTTTGGCTTCGCGAGATACGCGCATATCGCCCCGGCCGAACCGAGCGACATCGACCCCCACAACGTGAGCGTCCCGGCGGCGGCCGAATAGCCCGTTCCGCCGGCGGGTCTCGCCCGCGGGCGGACGGACCCCAATACCAATCGCCTGGCTCGTCGAGGCTGTCGACGCCAAATCGCCCCTTCAAGAAACCTCTTTGGCGCGCCGAAAAATGCGAGCGCCTATTCGTTCACGTCCTTCGCCGCCAATCGGGGTGGTCGAGGCTCAAGCGTCTTCGGCTCGGTGTCGCCGTATTCGCTTATCGAGCTGGGCGCGCCGTATTCCATGGCGCAGACGCAAAGGGCGCATACGTCCTTTGTCGGCATAAGCCGAACCGGCCTCTCGCAGCGCTTGCAGACCGCATCGACGCTCTGTCGCTGGACGTGCTCAAAAAAGGCTTGCTCCTCTGGCCCATCAATGAACCAAAAGCCAAAATTATCCTCATAAGCGGCGGCCATTTGAGCGCTTTGCTCCTGACGCTGGCGAATGACGCCGTTGCGGATCCATTCCGCTTCGGCGCGAAGCAACGCTCATAAACCGAATTGTAGCCATGGATTTGCTCCTCGGGGCCAATTTGCTGCTTTTTCGGGCCTCACGAATTCAATGCGGCGTGATGACCCGCAGGCTGTGACGGTGAGGGAAGCCGCCGCTCGTTCCTCGCAATCGACGGCGAACGGCCCGTCCAGCGTCTGAACGCGTGATTGAAAGAGGCGGAGCCCTCGTAACCCAACAGCCAGGCAATTTGGGACAGCGATATGCTCTTCTCTCCGATGTATTGGAGCGCGAGGCTTCGTCGTAGCTGGTCCACGACCTCCTCGTAGGTCGTGCCCTCGCTGGCAAGCCTGCGCGCGAGCGTTCTCGTGCTCAGACCGAGCTGGCCTGCGATCCTCTGTCTCCGCGCCTTGCCGTGGGGCAGATGTTTCTCCAATTCGCCCTCGAGGGCGGCGCGCAGCGTCCCCGTCGCTGTGCTTCGTTCCTTCGCCGCCGACTCGCAAAAGGGCCGAAGCGCGTGGACCAGTTTCGGATCGGCGGTGATGAGCGGGAGAGCGAGGACGTCGTTGGAGAACTCGAGCAAATCGGACGACACGCCCTCGCTCGAGGCTCGCCCGAACTCGACCGGGCGCCCGAAGAACCGTTCGAACTCTCGTAGGCGCGAATTGCGCGAATGAGCGAATGCCACTCGGCTTGGGCGGAGGTTGCGCCCAGTGACCTCGCGCAAGCCCTTCAAGAAAACAGCCAGACCAAACTCTACATTCTGCCTGGCGCCGTGCCGCGGCATGCCGACAATATTGAAGTCGACAGTCCCTCCCTCCGGCGTTCGTATCAACTTTATGCGCGCCGCTTCGTTCACGATCCGGCAATAACGAGCAACAAGCTTCAGGCCCTCGTTCACGTCCTTCGCGCCGGACGCGACATAAAAGAGGACCCCAGCGTCGCGCGGATCCGCCTGTTCTGCGAGATGGAGGCCGAGAGCGCCGTCGTCGAGCGCCTCCGCCGCATATTCAAGCAGCTTGCTCTGCGCCACCGCGGACACGCGTCGCGCGTGAGCGCCCGGATCGAATTTCGCGAGCCCCGCCCGACGCAACAGAGGCGCGGGATCGATGTCGTGCATCCGAAGGGCGATAATCGCCTGGGCCGCAGCGAAACCGGTTGCGGTCGGCAGGGCGCGGCGCGTCATCTCTTCGTCCATCGGTGCTTCCCCGCGGGAGGTGGCGCGAAGTAGCGGCGGATTGGCCCGCAATAGCAACACGCCAATTGTGCAGTCGCCAATTCGCCTCACCGCCGAGTTTCCCTTTGAAAGCAACGATCTTCGGCACAACCAACGCGGACGCGTTCGCGTTGACGCGGTCATTTGCCCCTTCTGGTTCGGCCTCATTTGTCAAGGGTGGCCGGGCGCTGCGCGGGGTAAGAAGCTGCGGGGGGTTTGACCGCGCTACGTTTGCGGGCGGAAAGGGGCGCTTTTACCGGCAAAATGCGGTTGGCGCCTAATTCTGCCGTCGTCGCTGCTGCGACTTTGACCAGGCGGAAAATCACGCAAAAGATTGACATTTTCAGAAGCATCGGCTACGATGTCACGATCGTCGAAGCCGGACCCGATGTCCGTTTCGGTCCTGAGGCTGCCCTGGATTGAGGCCTTTTTGGGTCGGGAGAGAGCATGCGGCAAAAGCGCGAAACGAAAAGGCGGTTAACCGATTGAAAACAAACAATCTGGCGAAATCTTCTGATTTCGCACCACAATGATCTCAATGACTTACGACCCCCGCGGCGAAACCGCTCGTTTCGTTTGGCGAAAGATTCCTTTCGCTTTCGCTGTTTTGGGCCTCGTCGACGTCCGAAACGCAACGGCCGCCTCCCTCCGTCCTCGTGCCTCAGGCGCCTCGGATCGCGGCCTCGGAAGCCTGCCCGGAAAAAGTTGCGCAAAGGAGGTGTTAAGCCCATGAAATCATTGGCGCGCGTAAATGTGTGCGCGGGCGCGCCCAGTCTCGTCTTCGAAAAAGATGCTCCGATCGAGCCTGGCGACGCCATCCCAGCCGCCGAGCGCGAGGGCCCGATCGATCTCGCGCCGGAAAAGCTCGAGCACCCAGAAAACGCCGTCCTCGCCGGCGCAGGCGACGCCCCAGAGGTGCGGGCGGCCGATCAGCACCGCGCGCGCGCCAAGCGCCAGCGCCTTGACGACGTCGACGCCGCGGCGGAAGCCGCCGTCGATCAAGACCGGCGCTCGCTCGCCGACCGCTTCAACAATGCCGGGAAGCGCGCGGATCGAGGCGACGGCGCCGTCGAGCTGGCGTCCGCCATGATTGGAGACAACAATTCCGTCGCCGCCGCGGTTGATCGCCTGTCGCGCCTCGTCCGGATGCAGAAGGCCCTTAAGGATCAGTGGGCCGCGCCATTGCCCGCGCAGTCGCTCCACATCGCTCCAGCCGACATCCGGATCGAGCTGCTCGACCATCAGCGGACCAAAGGCCCCGATCGAGGTCCGCTTGCCGTAGTTGACGAAAGTCGGCGAAGGCGTCTCGCGCATCCGTATGAGCCAGCCCGGCCGGCTCAGGAAGTCGATCACGCTGCGCGGACCCCAGCGCAGCGGGAAGGTCAGGCGATTGCGCGCGTCGCGATCGCGCCCCGCGACGACCTGATTGTCGAGGGTGAGGATGAGCGCCTTATAGCCGGCCGCTGCGGCGCGTGCGGCGAACTCGGCCGTGAGGCCGCGATCCTTGTAGAGAAACACCTGCATCCATTTTGGCCCCGGCGTCGCGGCGCCGATCTCCTCGATGGTCGCGGTCGAGGCGTGGCTTGTGCAGTAGATCGTTCCGAACCGCGCCGCCGCGCGGGCTGCGGCGAGTTCGGCGTGCGGCCACAACAGGCCCGCGAGCCCGGTCGGGCCGATGACGACCGGCGACGGCAATCTGACGCCGAACAGCTCGACCGACTGGTCGCGCTTTGGCGCTCCGGCGAGCAGGGTCGGAACGAGCTCGATCGCGGCCAGCGCCGCCTCGTTGTTGCGCATGGTGATCTCGTCACCGGCGGCGCCGTCGACCATGTCGAACAGCGTGCGCGGCAGCTGCTTCTGGGCCAGCGCGCGCAGCGCCGCGACGCTGTAGCCTTTGCGCTCGAGCGTGGCTTTGTCCATCAGAGGTCCAGTCGATAGACCTTCACGGCGTTGTCGCGGAAGAGCTTGCGCTTGTCGGCAGGCGAAAAGCCGGCAGTCGCCCAGTCGAGCGTCGTGAGCCACTGCAGATAGCTTCCGGCAAGCTCTGACACCGGCCAATCGCCACCGTAGAGGATGCGATCCGGGCCGAAGCACTCGATCACGTGGTCGATGTAGGGCCTGAGCTGATCGCGGGTCCAGCTTTTGACGTCGGCCTCGGTGGTGACGCCGGAGAGCTTGCACACGACATTGGGCAGCGCCGCCATCTCGCGGATATGCGCCCGCCATGGGTCGAGGAGGCCCGCCTTGATTCCAGGCTTGCCGATATGATCGAGGATGAAGGAAACCTCGGGACACTGACGCATCATCGCCAGCGTGTTGGGCGCCTGGGCATGGAAAATACACACGTCGAAGGAAAGATTGTACTTCGGCAGCAGCCGGATCGCTCCTAGAAAGCCAGGCTTCAGCACGAAGTCAGGATCGGCCTGGTTCTGGATCAGGCGGCGCACGCCGCGCACTGTCTTGAGCTTGGCCGCGCGCGCCATCTCCGACTCAATTCCCGTTCCGCGTTCGAGCGGCAGACAGACGACGGCGCCGAGGACGCGGCGATCGTGCTTGGCGAGGCCGTCTACCCACTCGGCTTCGTCGAGATATTGCGGCATGTCGACATCGACTTCGACGAACACGAACCCTTCGAGCTCGAACGGTTTCGCGACGTCGGCAAGGTCGTCGGGCGTCCAGTCGCGCTTGAGCGCCGGCGCGCCGCTTGCCCACGAATAGCCGAACCGGTTCTGATCGAGGAGATGGATGTGGGAATCGATGATGGGAAAATCGATCACGCCAAACGCCTCCCTCCCGCTAACCTTGTCGCCGCGCTTGCCTTACGCCCTGCCGATCCGCCGCAGGGCGGGAACCTCGACCGGCAGCTCTTTCAATCCCCCGCGCACGCGCTCAAGCGTCGCCGCCTCGATTGTCTTGACGTGCTCGAGATTCTTGAGCGTCTCGTCGATACGACCACGCGGCACGACGACCACGCCGTCGCGATCGCCGACCACCACATCGCCCGAGGCTATCGTCACGCCGCCGCAGACGATTGGCAGGCCGACGGAGCCTGGGCCGCGCCGCTGTGGCGAATTCGGTGTGACGCCTAAGGCGAAGACCGGCAGGCCGACCGCCTCGAGGTCGTCGAGGTCGCGCACAAGACCGTCGGTCACGAAGCCCGCCGCGCCGCGGTTGCGCGCGACGCCGATCAGGAGGTCTCCGGTCACGGCCGTCCCCACATAGCTTCCGGTCGCGACCACGAGCACGTCGCCCGGCCGGCATTCGGCGAGCGCCGCCATGAACGCCAGATTGTCGAGCGGGCCACAGTCGCAGGTAAGCGCGACGCCGACGAGCGCGCCGCCGACGAGCCGCTTGATCCGCCAGTCGAGGGCGCCCGCGCCGTTCATGGCGTCGACGATGAAGCTCGTGGGCGCGCCGCGGAAACGCTCGACGAGCTCGCTCGGGGGCCGTTCTTGAGACGCGGCGAAGATGAGCGGGGGCGGTTCCTCGATCATGACGGACCTTAAGTCTCAATTGTTTCGCGGCGCAGGCGTCGCGTCGGCCGGACAGCCGATAGAAATGCACGTCCGAGCCGTTCGAGCAACCGCCCCTCGGCGCGCCGCCTAGGCCCGGCCTAGGCGCCCGAGCCCATCGGGCGCTTTCGTATTTGACACCCGAACAAGGGTCGTCAACATAGGTGGCCCCTGAACAACGGAGCGCTTGGCCGCAAGGGCTGGATGGCGTGGAATTTGCTGCTCGGAGCGTCGGGTTCAGACCAGCCAGGAATCGGAGATCGGCAATGACGCAATTCGACAAACTCGCCGTAACGCGGCGCGACGCGCTTAAGGTGGGATTGGCCGGGGCTGTTGCTTCGAGCGCTTTCTTCGGCGCAACGCGCGCCGCTTTCGCCGACGATACGCTGGCCGAGATCAAGAAGCGCGGCGTGCTCTCGACCGCGACCGAAATGCAATTCCCTCCGTTCGATATCTCCGACAACGGAACTTACAAGGGGCTCGACCGCGACCTGGTCGATGCGGTCGGCAAGGAGATGGAACTCAAGGTCACCTATCTCGATCTGCCGTGGACCAGCGTCCTGCCCGGGCTCGAAGCGAAGAAGTTCGATCTCTGCATTGCGCCGGTGACCATCACCAAGGAGCGCATGAAGCGCTACGCCTTCACCGTGCCGATCGCCGACGCCACCGCCGCGCTGATGAAGCGCGCCGACGACAAGAGCATCATGAAGCCCGAGGACATCGCCGGAAAGACAGTCGGCGGCCAGAAGGGCACCTCGCAGGTTGCGCAGCTCAAGGAATTCGCCGCGAAGTTGCCAAAGCCGGTCGAGGTCAAAGAATATGTCGACAACAACCAATCCTATGCCGACCTCGCCGCCGGACGCATCGACGCCTCGGTCAATTCGCTGCCCAACCTCGCTTACGCCGCCCAGCAGCGTTCCGACGCGTTCGCAGTGGTGACGCCGCCGTTCGGCCAGCCGACCTATTTCTCCTGGGTCGGCAGGATCGACGACAAGACCCTGATCGACGCCATCAACGCCGCGATCCTCAAGGTCGAGGCCGACGGCACGATGGCGAAGATCCAGAAGATCTGGTTTGGACAGACCATGGACCTGCCGAAGACGGTGCCTGAGCCCTCCATCTGACCGAACTTAGACGCGGGGGCGGCGCCGGCGGCTCCTCGCGCGCCGCCTCGATGAAACCTGAGGTCATCCTCCACTCGTTCGGCTATCTCACGCAGGCGGCTGCGACGACGATTGCCGTTTCGTTCGCCGGCATCGTGTTCGGGTTTGTCATTGGCGCGCTCGTTTGCGCCGCCCGCGTTTCGCGGCAGCCATGGCTCAAGCGCTTCGGCGCCATCTACATCAGCGTGTTCCGCGGCGTGCCGCTGCTCGTGCAGCTCCTGTTCATCTACTATTTTCTCGCCGAATACGGGCTCGACGTGCCGGCGATCGTGGCCGCGGTCGGCGCGCTTGCGCTGTCGTCGGCAGCCTATCAGGCGGAGATCCTGCGCGGCGCGCTCAACGCCGTGCCGCGCGGGCAGGGGGAGGCGGCGTCCGCGCTCGGCTTCTCCGGCCTCGAGATCTGGCGGCGCATTCTTTTGCCGCAGGCGTTGAGGATTTCGACGCCGCCGCTCATCAACGAATTCATCCTGCTCATCAAGGCCTCGTCGCTTGTTTCGGTGGTCGGCATCGCCGAACTGACACGCGTCAGCATGAACATAGCCTCTCAGACCTATCGGCCCCTGGAGGCCTACGTTGGCGGGGGCTTGTTCTATCTCGCGATCAACCTTTGCCTCGCGGGTCTGGGCGCGCTCGCGGAGCGCCGCCTGGCGGAGGCAGGCGCGCGGTGAACCTGGACCTCATCTGGCGCTATACGCCCTCCCTCCTGAGTGGCTTCGGCGTCACCATCCTGTGCTGGGGCGCGGGGGGCGCGCTCGGCCTCGTGTTGGGGTTCGCGATCACCCTTCTCAGTCGGCTGCGGATTCCGCCGCTCAATTGGCTCATCAGGGCGTTCATCGAGGTGTTCCGCGGCACGCCGTTCCTGGTGCAGCTATTCCTGCTTTACGCCGGCGGCCCGTCGATCGGGCTTAGGCTCAGCGCGACCACGGCCGGCATTCTGGGCCTCGCCCTTTACTCGTCGGCCTATTTCGCCGAGATCTTTCGCGCCGGCTTCGCCGCTGTGCCGGTCGGACAGATCGAGGCGGCGGTCAGCGTCGGCATGGCGCCGTTCGCTACGATGATGCGGGTCATGCTGCCGGGCGCGCTCATCGCCGCTGTTCCCGCGATCGTCAACATGCTGATCATCCTGTCGAAGGAGACAGTGGTTTTGTCGATCATCACTGTGCCTGAGCTCATGTATCAGGTGCAGACGATGGCGGCGGAGACGTTCACGGCCTTCGACGCAATCTTCGCCATGGCGGTCTTCTATTGGCTCCTGGTCGAAGCGGTGTCGCGCCTCGGCGCCCGGATCGAGGCCCGGGTGACTGCGTTTCTGGCGCATGAGGCCAGCGCGTGAGCGCGCCGATGATCGAGCTCGCGGGCGTCAGTAAGAGCTTCGGCGCGCATCAGGTGCTGCGCGGCGTCGACTTTTCGGTCGGGCGCTCGGAGGTCGTCTGCCTGATCGGGCCGAGCGGGTCCGGCAAGAGCACGCTCTTGAGATGCGTGAATTTCCTTGAACCTTACGATTCCGGCGACCTGCGCATCGACGGCCGGCTGATCGGCTACGAGGATAAGCCGGACGGAACGCGCGGACGTATGCGCGCGCGGACCTTGCGCGAGATGCGGCGCGAGATCGGCATGGTGTTCCAGCACTTCAACCTCTGGCCGCACATGACCGCGCTCGGCAATGTCGCCGAGCCGCTGCGGCGCGTGCGCGGCCTCGGAGCGCGCGAGGCGGCGGATCGCGCCATGGCGATGCTGACCCGGGTCGGGCTCGCGGCCAAGGCCGACGCCTATCCCTCGCGTCTCTCGGGCGGCCAGCAGCAGCGCGTCGCCATCGCCCGGGCGCTGGCGATGCAGCCAAGGCTCATGCTGTTCGACGAGCCAACCTCGGCGCTCGATCCCGAGCTGGTCGGCGAAGTGCTGGAAGTGATGAGGAGTCTGGCGGCGGAAGGCATGACGATGCTGATCGTCACTCATGAGATGGGTTTCGCCGCGCATGTCGCCGACCGCATCGCGTTCATCGACGAGGGCCGCATCATCGACGAAGGCCCGCCGCGCCGCGTGTTCCATGAGAGCCCCGAACCGCGCGTGCGGCAATTCCTGCAAACCTATCACGACCGGAACAGTTTCTGACGGCTCCGCTTCGCATCGCGAAGCGGAGAGCTTCGCCACGAAACGACATGCCATTGAAATGATTGGCGCGAAATGGGCTGATTTCTCTGACCTCAATGTTTTCAAGCGCTTAACGGCCGGTTTCGTTTCGCTGGATTCTCCACCCGGCGCCGCTCCAGAAAGCAGAGGGCGCCGCGCGGCCGGACTTGCGCATCATACCCCGATATTCTGAAAAGCGGAAGCATTTGTTGAACCAGCGCTCCGATCGATCTCGGGAGCGGGCCTGTCCTTGAGGCCGTACCCAAGGGCGGTCTGTCCAACGCGATCGGCCTCAGCGCGGACGAGACTGCCGTTCTTGCGCTGCTGAAACTCTCACCCTAGCCCTCTCCCAAAGAGGAGGGAACCGCACGCCGGCGCCCCGCCTTTACTGGGCGCCGGCGCGTGATAGGCTCGCGAGCCAACTGGCAAAGGGGGAACGCGCGATGGCGAGTTTCGACGGCAAGACGATCTCCCACATCCACCAGGAGCTGCATTCGCATCTGCCGTCCGAGCCAGCCCTCCGCACCAAGGCGCTGGAAAGCCTGCTCGCCGAGAAGCAGCTCATCGATCCCGCCGCGGTCGACGCCTGGATCGAAATGTATCGCGACGAGATCGGACCCAAGCGCGGGGCCGCTGTCGTCGCACGCGCCTGGCGCGATGCGGCGTTCAAGGCGCGACTCCTGGCCGACGCGACCGCGGCGATCGGCGAATTCGGCTTTGCCGGCCATGCGACCGGCCATCTGCAGGCGGTCGAGAACACGGCCGCGGTGCATAACCTCGTCGTCTGCACGCTCTGCTCCTGCTATCCGTTCTCGCTCCTGGGCTTATCGCCATCCTGGTACAAGTCGAACGAATATCGCGCTCGCGCCGTGCGCGATCCGCGCGGCGTGCTCAAGGAGTTCGGGGTCGAGCTTGACGAGGGAATGCAAGTGCGGGTCTGGGACTCGACTTCGGAGCGTCGCTATCTCGTTGTGCCCGGGCGGCCAAAGGGCGTCGAAGATTGGGATGAGGCGGCGCTCGCCAAGCTGGTGACGCGCAATTCGATGATCGGCGCGGAGCGCGATCTCTCCCCCAAGCTGGCGAGCGCCTGATGGACGGCGTTCACGATATCGGCGGGCGCGAGGGTTTCGGCCCTATTGTCGATAGGGCGGACGACAAGCCGTTCCACGCCGACTGGGAGATGCGCGCCTTCGGAATGAAACAGGCGTCGGCCTCAGCGACGAGCTGGACGATCGACTGGTTCCGTTATTGCCGCGAGCTCACGGGTCCCGTCGACTATCTGACGCGTCCCTATTTTGACCAATGGCTCACCACCC
Source organism: uncultured Alphaproteobacteria bacterium (assembly GCA_963824475.1). GTDB lineage: Bacteria > Pseudomonadota > Alphaproteobacteria > Rhizobiales > Beijerinckiaceae > Roseiarcus. The sequence continues at coordinate 1,018,741 of CAWGPR010000012.1, read as the reverse complement.
TCGCCGCGCAGCTGATTGACGAGGGCTATCTGACGCTGGACGAGGTCAAGACCGGCGCCTCCGCCTTCGCGCCAAAGCCGAGCGTTCCGCCGCAAACGCCGGAGGCGGCGCGCGCCTTCGTCAAATCGCCGAGGAGTTTCGCCGTCAGCGTCAATACGCCGCCGCGCTTTGCGCTTGGCGAGAAGGTGCGATGCCGGCTCGACGGCGGCTCAGGCCATACGCGCTTGCCCGGATATGTGCGAGGCAGGGCAGGGGAGATCGACGCCCAACACGGGGGCCATGTCCTGGCTGACGCATCGGCGCGCGGCGAGAAGCGGGGCGAGCATCTCTACACGGTAAGCTTCGCCTCTTCCGACCTTTGGCCGGAAGCGAACGGGAGCCGCGACCGCGTCTCCGTCGATCTCTGGGAGAGCTATCTTGAACCGGCCTGAGCTTGGGCAAGGCTTTCTCAAGGCCAAGGACGGCGAGCCGGCGTTTGGCGAGCCGTGGCACGCGCAAACGCTCGCCATCGCCGATCTTCTCGTCAGGCGCTGCGTGGTCTCTGCGCCGCGGTGGGCCGAAACGCTCGGGGCAGAGATCAGAGCGCTCAAAGCCGCGCCCGACGACCGCGAGACTTACTACCGCGCGGTGCTTGCGGCGCTCGAGCGTGTGCTTGCGGAAAGCGGCAGCGTCACGCGCGCGGAGCTCGACGAGCGTGAGCACCAATGGGAGCGCGCCTATCTCAGCACGCCGCATGGGAAGCCGGTCGAGCTCGCCGCAGGCATGGAGCCGGAATAGCGCGAAACTGGGCGGAGCGGAGAGTTCCACTCGTCATTGCGAGCGACCCCCGGATCAAGTCCGGGGGAAGCAATCCAGGGGTCGTGAGGCGTCTTACGACCCTGGATCGCCGCGTCCCCTCGCTCCGCTCGGGTCCTCGCGATGACGATTTCATCGTAGGGCATTCTTCTATCTGGCGATCAAACGCCAGCCGCCGGCGTCCCGCTCAAGCACCGTCGCGCGCAGGCCGAAGGGCTCCGGGGTGACGCCGCGGATCCAAAGCTCCATGCGCTGAGCCTCGACCTCGACAAAAATCGCATTTCTCCGGTCTGTTTCGCTCGGAAAGTAGACGTCATAGGCGGCCTTCCAACGGCCCCGCGTCTCGGACTCGCTCTCATGGAGCGCGGCTATGCCGATCAACGAGACGAAGGCTAGGTCGGGGTCGTGTTGAAACAGGATCGTGACCTCGCTGGCGCGCCGCATATCGGCTGCCTTCTGCGAACGGCCGTCGGTCAGGAACCGGATCCTCCACTCGTCCTCGTCCGGATCGTTCAGCACCCGCCCCATGGGGCGAACGTGCGGGGCGCCGGCGTCGGTCGCGGTCGCGAGCCAGCAATAGCGCGCGCTTCGCATCGTATTCGCCGCGCCGGCCATGAGGCGGCTCAGGTCGATGGCGTCGGGCTTGGCCTTGGTTTTCAACATTGGAGCATCCTCCGTGTTTGCGCCCCCAAACCGTCATTGCGAGGAGAGAAGCGACGAAGCAATCCAGGGATCATAGGGCGGCGGCGGTGACTTTGGATTGCTTCCCCCCGGGTCCCAAAGCCCGGGGGTCGCAATGACGGGCCTCGTTCCGGCGCCGTGTTCTCGTCCGGGACGCTAACGGATGTTGACGACAAAGTCTAGACGCTGTAGTCTACAAATATGGGGCGAGCGCAGTTCGATCAAACCGGCTTCCTGGCTGCGGCCCGCGAGCTGATTGCCGAGCGCGGGCCTCAGGCTGTAACCGTCGATTCCGTCGTCGAGCGGATGGGAGCGCCCAAGGGTTCGTTCTATTATCGCTTCGCTTCGCGCGACGCGCTGCTCGGCGAATTGTGGCTCAAGACCGTGCTCGCCTATCAGGAGGGTTTCGCCGCCGCGATCGAGGCGGGCGACGGCCTTAGCGCCGCGCTCCACACGCCGGCCTGGGCGCGCCGCCATTTGGACGATGCCCGGCTGCTCATGCTCTATAGCCGCCACGATTTCGTTCAGGGCGACTGGCCGGCGGCGCTGAGAAGCGGCGTGGCCGATCAGGCCGAGCGCTTCGAGGCCTGCTTGCAGACGTTTGCCCGCGGCGCGTTCGGCCGCGCCGGTCGCGGTGAGATGCGCCGGGCCACGTTCGTGCTGGCGGAAGTCCCGATCGCCGCCGTCAAGCCGCACCTTGAGCGCCGCGAGCGGCCCCCGACGCTGGTCGATGACCTGATCGCCAGGACCTATCGCGCGATTGTCGAGGGCGGGGAATGAGCGGAAGCTGTGGCGCGCGAGGGCGCGTCATCCAGCCAGGCTCGGCAGGTCTAGGCCTTTCTCGCGCGCGCATTGAATTGCGATCTCATAGCCCGCGTCCGCGTGGCGCATGACGCCGCTCGCCGGGTCGTTCCACAACACCCGCTCGATGCGCCGCGCCGCTTCGGCCGTGCCGTCGCAGACGACGACCATGCCGGCGTGCTGCGAAAAGCCCATGCCGACGCCGCCGCCGTGATGGATCGACACCCAGGTCGCGCCTGACGCGCAATTCAAGAGCGCGTTGAGGAGCGGCCAGTCGGACACGGCGTCGGAGCCGTCCCGCATCGATTCGGTTTCGCGGTTGGGGGAGGCGACCGAGCCGGAATCGAGATGGTCGCGGCCGATGACGATCGGCGCCTTGAGTTCGCCGGACGCGACCATTTCGTTGAAGGCGAGCCCTAGCCGATGTCGGTCGCCTAAACCGACCCAGCAGATGCGCGCTGGCAGGCCCTGGAACTTGATCCGCGCTCGCGCCATGTCGAGCCAATTGTGCAGGTGCGGGCTGTTCGGCATCAGCTCCTTGACCTTGCCGTCAGTCCTGAAAATGTCCTCCGTATCGCCCGAGAGGGCAGCCCAGCGAAACGGCCCGACGCCGCGACAGAACATCGGCCGGATGTAGGCGGGCACGAAGCCGGGAAAGTCGAACGCGTCCTTGACGCCTTCCTCGAGCGCCATCTGCCGAATGTTGTTGCCATATTCGACGGTCGGGACGCCGGTGTGGGCGTAAGTCAGCATCGCCCGCACGTGCTCGCCCATCGACGCTTTGGCCGCGCGCTCGACCCCCTTGGGATCGCTTGAGCGGCGCTCCTCCCACTGCTGCAGGCTCCATCCCTTGGGCAGATAGCCGTTGATGGGATCGTGCGCCGAGGTCTGATCGGTGACGATGTCGGGTCTCACGCCGCGGCGCAAAAGCTCTGGCAGGACTTCGCCCGCGTTGCCCAGCAGCGCGACCGAGACGGCTTTACGCTCCTTCGTCGACCGTTCGATGATCCCGAGCGCGTCGTCGAGATCGTTGGCCTGGACGTCAACATAGCCGGTGCGCAGTCGGAATTCGATGCCGGAGGGGCGGCACTCGACCGCGAGCAGCGAGGCGCCAGCCATCGACGCCGCGAGCGGCTGGGCCCCGCCCATGCCGCCGAGGCCGGCGGTGAGAATCCATTTTCCGCGAAGGTCGCCGCCGTAATGCCTCCGCCCCATCTCGACGAAGGTCTCATAAGTGCCCTGCACGATGCCCTGCGAGCCGATATAGATCCACGAGCCCGCGGTCATCTGGCCGTACATCATGAGCCCTTTGCGATCGAGCTCATTGAAGCAGTCCCAGGTCGCCCAGTGCGGCACGAGGTTGGAGTTGGCGATGAGAACCCGCGGCGCGTCGGCATGGGTGCGGAACACGCCGACCGGCTTGCCCGATTGGACGAGCAGCGTCTGATCGCCCTCGAGGCGGCGCAAGGTGGCGACGATGCGGTCGAACGCCTGCCAGTCGCGCGCCGCGCGGCCGATGCCGCCATAGACGACGAGCTCGCCCGGGCGCTCGGCGACGTCGGGATCGAGATTGTTCATGAGCATCCGCAATGGAGCTTCGGTCAGCCAGGTCTTGGCGCTGAGCTCGCTTCCGCGGGGGCTGCGAATGACGCGTATATTATCGATGCGGGCTGGGATGTCCATGAGCCAGACCTTTCATGCAACACGACAAACCGTCATTGCGAGGAGCGAAGCGACGAAGCAATCCAGGGAACGTCGTGCGCCCTTTGGCCCCTGGATTGCTTCCCCCCGGGGTCCTAAAGCCCGCGGGTCGCTCGCAATGACGGTAGGAGACCCAGACATCGGAATCATTGGCTCACCCGCTCGAGGATCGCCTCCAGAACGCGCTTGATTGTCGCGCGGGTCGGTGTTGCGGACTGTTCGTTCGATCGGCGTCGGCCCATTCTCCGCCGCCGGATGCTTAGGTTCCTGCATGTAGGCGCGGCAGGCGAGCTCGAGCTGCAAGGCCTCGACGCCCTCGCTCGGCCGCCCATAGGCGCGGGTGATCCAGCCGCCCTTGAAGCGCCCGTCGACCACCATGCTTTGACCCGACGCCCTGAGAATGGCGCCGACGGTCTCACGCAGTTCGGGGCTGCAGCTTGCGCCGGAATTCGTGCCGAGATTGAACAGAGGCAGCTCGCCCTCGAACAGACGCGGGATCACCGAGCGAATGGAATGGGCGTCGAACAGCGCCACCCGCTTATGTTTCTGGCGGAGTCGAGCGATCTCGCCGGCTATCGCCGCGTGGTAGGGATCGAAGTAAAGGCGGCGGCGCTCGGCGATTTCAAACGCGTTCGGCGCCAGCCCTGGGCGATAGAGCGGCTCGCCGTCGAAGGTCGTGGTCGGGACGAGTTCCGTTGTCGCCTGACCGGGATAGAGCGAAGCGCCGCTCGGATCGCGATTGACGTCGATGATCGAGCGCGAAAGCCGCACGCGCAGCAGCGTCGCGCCAAGCGGCGCGACAAAATCATAGAGCTCGTCGAGGCGCCAATCCGCGTCCTTGCGGGCGAGCCAGGGATCGACGAAAGCGGACTCGAATCCGAGGAGGTCTGTGCCCGCGTGCGGAATGCTGACGATGAGCGGCGCCTCGCGGCGCTGGACGATGACCCAGTCGGGACGGAACACTGTCATTGCGCGGGCCTCTCAAGCCCAGGCAGCGTCGCTGCGCCGACCGCGTCGATGACGGCGCCGTCGCTGACGAGTTTGGTCGCTGCGGCGATATCCGGATGAAAGTAGCGGTCGTTCTCGAGATGCGGAACCTCGCGGCGCACGAGCGCCCGCAGAGCTTCGAGCGGCGCGCTCGATAAGAGGGGCTTGTGAAAGTCGCAAGCCTGCGCGGCGGCGATGAGCTCCATGCCGATGATCGACAAGGCGTTGTCGGCCATCGGGGCGAGGCGCCGTGCGCCATGCGCAGCCATCGAGACGTGATCCTCCTGGTTGGCCGAGGTCGGGATCGAGTTGACGCTGGCCGGATAGGCGCGCGTCTTGTTCTCGGCGACCAGCGCCGCGGCGGTCACCTGAGCGATCATGAACCCGGAGTTGAGGCCGGGCTTCGGGGTCAGAAACGCGGGCAGGCCGGACAAAGCCGGATCGACCAGAAGCGCGATCCTTCGCTCGGCCAGCGAGCCGATCTCGCAAATCGCGAGCGCGATTATGTCGGCGGCGAAAGCGACCGGCTGGCCATGAAAATTGCCCCCCGACAGCGCTTCGTCCGTTTCCGCGAAAATGAGCGGATTGTCAGAGACGGCGTTGGCCTCGGCGGCGAGCGTCGCGGCGGCCTGGCGCAAGAGATCAAGGCAGGCGCCCATAACCTGCGGCTGGCAGCGCAGGCAGTAGGGATCCTGGATGCGTTCATCCCCGGTCAAATGCGAAGCGCGAATGGCGCTGCCCGCAAGCAATGCGCGCAAAGCGGCGGCGACTTCGATCTGGCCCGCATGGCGTCTCAGCGTATGGATGCGAGCGTCGAACGGCGTATCCGATCCGCGCGCGCCGTCGGTCGACAATGCGCCGGTCGCCAAAGCGGAGCGGAACAGCGTCTCGGCCTCGAACAGACCGATGAGCGCGTTGGCGGTCGAGAATTGCGTGCCATTGAGGAGCGCGAGCCCCTCCTTGGGCTGCAGCGCGATCGGTTCGAGGCCGACTTCGGTGAGCGCGGCTTGGGCGGGCGCGATACGGTCGCCAACACGAGCCTCGCCAACGCCGATCATCGCCGCGGCCATATGAGCCAGCGGCGCAAGATCGCCCGACGCGCCCACCGATCCTTGCGAGGGGACCACCGGCGTTAAGCCGCGCGCGAGCATCGCCTCGATGAGCTGAAGCGTCCGCGGTTGGACGCCCGACGCGCCCTGCGCGAGGCTGCCGAGCTTCAGCGCCATCATCAGCCGCGTCGTTGGAACGGAAGCCGGTTCGCCGACGCCGGCGGCGTGCGAGAGCACGATGTTGCGCTGAAGCTGAGCGAGGTCTTCGGGCGCGATGCGCACGCCGGCCAATTTGCCGAAGCCGGTGTTGATTCCGTAGACCGGTTCGCGGCGAGCCAGAATCCGCTCGACTGCCGCCGCGCTCGCGCCTACAGCGGCATGATTGGAGGGGTCGAAGGCTACGGGCCCGCCGCGCCAGATAGCGCGCCAATCGGCAAGCGAAGCATTGCCCCCGCGGATGACGACGGTCACTGTCCCCTCCAGACCCGCGCGTGGAGCGAATTGAAGCCGAGCCGGTAGACAAGCTCAGCCGGCCGCTCGATGTCCCATATCGCGAGGTCGGCCCATTTGCCGACTCCGAGCGTTCCTGTCTCGGCGGATAAGCCCAGCGCGCGCGCCGCGTTACGGGTGGCGCCCGTTAGGCATTCGTCGACCGTAAGTCCGAACAAGGTCGCAGCCATGTTGAGCGCGAGGAGGAGCGACGTCAGTGGCGACGTGCCCGGATTGGAATCAGTGGCGACGGCCATCGGCAGTCGATGCTTGCGCATGAGTTCGATCGGAGGGGCGTGCCGCTCCTTCAGCACATAATACGCACCGGGCAGCAGCACCGCGACGACCCCTGCGCTAGCCATCGCGGCAATACCATCCTCGTCCGCATATTCGAGATGATCCGCCGACAGCGCGCCGAACTTGGCCGCAAGCGACGCGCCGCCAGAATTCGACAATTGATCCGCATGCAGCTTGACCCAAAGTCCTACGCTACGCGCGGCGGCGAACACGCGGGCGATCTCGTCGCGCGTGAATGCGATCCGCTCGCAAAACCCGTCGACGGCGTTGATCAGGCCTTCGCTCGCCAGCGCCGGGATCATCGTGTCGGCGACGTAAGCGACATAGGCGTCGCGCCTGTCGGCGAATTCGGGCGGCAGCGCATGCGCGCCGAGAAACGTCGCGCGGATCGTGACATGGCGTTGTTTGGCGAGCTGCCGCGCGACGCGGAGCGATTTGCGCTCGGCGGCAAGGTCGAGCCCATAGCCGGATTTGACTTCCGCCGTCCCGACGCCCTCGGCGATAAGAGCGTCCAATCGCTTGAGCGCCGATCGCAGGAGTTCGTCCTCGCTCGCGGCGCGGGTGGCGTGGACGGTGGAAAGAATGCCGCCGCCTTCGCGAGCGATCTGCTCATAGGTAGCGCCCGCGAGCCTGAGCTCGAATTCGTGCGCACGATCGCCCCCGTATACGAGGTGGGTGTGGCAATCGATCAGCGCGGGCGTAATCCAACGGCCTTCGCAATCGACGAGCCGCTCAGCGGCGCGCGCCGCGGACGGAAGTTCATTCTCCGGGCCGGCGAAAGCGATGCGTCCGTCGCGCGCGGCGATGGCGCCGGATTCGACGATTCCGAGCCCCGGACGGCCTTCGATGAGGGTCGCGAGACGGGCGTGGAGCCAAACTGCGTCGAGACGGTCGTCGTCGTTTGTTTGAACCATCGCGCTCGACGGCATAGACCTTATAGTCCGAAAGGCAAGCGGCCGACTTGCGAGGCCGATCGCGAGAAGCGGAGGCAGCCGGTGCCAGTCCTTCACGCCGCAAGGGCGCTAACCCCCGATGGTTGGACCTCCGACGTCAGGGTGACGATCGACGACGGCGCGATCACGTCCGTGCAAACAGGCGCGTCAGCGCAGGCGGGGGACGAGCGTCACGCGATCATGGCGCCGGCGGCGGCGAACCTGCACAGCCACGCCTTCCAGCGCGCCATGGCCGGCCTCGCTGAAGTCCGGGGCCGGAAGGCCGATACGTTCTGGACATGGCGCGAAACCATGTATCGCTTCGCGCTGACGATGTCTCCGGATGACGTAGAAGCGGTCGCCGCGCAGCTCTATGTCGAGATGTTGGAGGCGGGGTTCGCGGCCGTCGCCGAGTTCCACTACCTTCACAACGCGCCCGATGGTTCCCCTTACGAGCAGCCGGTGGAAATGGCTGGTCGGATCCTCGCGGCGGCCCGGCGTGTTGGCATCGGAATGACGCTGCTGCCGGTGTTCTATGCCCATTCGACGTTCAGCGGCGCGCCGCCCAGGCCGGAGCAGAGGCGGTTCGTCACCGATCTGTCGTCGTTCGCGCGTCTCATCGACGATTGTCGCCGGCTGATCAAGGCAGAGGAGGGAGAGAGGATCGGCGTCGCGCCGCATAGCCTTCGCGCCGTCAGCCGAAGCGAATTGTCCGAACTCATCTCCCTGGCCGGCGACGATTGGCCCATTCACATTCACGCCGCCGAACAAATCAAGGAAGTCGAGGACTGCATAGCCTGGACGGGAGCTCGTCCGGTGCGCTGGCTGCTCGACCATGCCGGCGTCGACCAGCGATGGTGCCTCGTCCATGCGACGCACATGGACGAGGGAGAGACGCGAGACCTCGCGCGCTCGCGCGCAGTCGCCGGACTCTGTCCGGTGACGGAAGCCAATCTTGGCGATGGGATCTTCAACGCCGCAGATTACATCCGCGAGGGCGGACGCTATGGCGTCGGCACGGACTCCAATGTCTCGATCGGCTTGGCTACGGAATTGCGCCAGCTCGAATATGCGCAGAGGCTGCGGGAGCGGACGCGCAACGTTTGCGCTTCCGCGGGGGCGTCATGTGGACGGACGATTCTTGAGGCGATCTGGCTTGGCGGCGCGCAGGCCTTGAAGCGGAACTCGGGTAAGCTCGCGCCCAGCGGGGCGGCCGATATTTTGACCTTTCGCGCTGACCATCCAACGCTCGCGGGCAAGGCCGACGATCAGGTCCTCGATGCGTGGATCTTCTCGGTCGGCAATCCGCTTGTCGATTGCGTCTGGAGCGGCGGACTGAAAGTCGTCGCCGAGGGCCGCCACGTATTCAAGGACCAGATCGCCGCGCAATTCGTGAAGACGATGAGGGAATTGAGCGAGCAGGCGACGTCCTGACGCTGAGCTAGCCGCCTCACCTGCGTCCGCCAAGCTCATCGATGTGGACGAGCAGATCCGCCGGGTCTTCGTACACCCGGAAGGCCGTGGCCTGCTGCAGTTCGGTCGCGCCATAACCACCGCACAAGAGCCCCACCCCGAGCGCGCGACAGCGCGCCGCCGCCAGCATGTCCCAGATGCTGTCTCCGACCACGACGGCGGTCTCGATCGGCGCGTTCAAGCGGGCCGCGGCGGCGAGGAACAAGTCGGGATCGGGCTTCGCGTATTTGACCTGATCGCGCGTCACGACCGGTGTTCGATCGGGATCGACGCCAAGCGCGGCGAGGTTCACCGCCGCCGTCTCCATTCGGCCGCTGGTGGCGATCGCCCATGAGAGACCGGCATTGGTGAGAAAGGCCAGTAATTCGCGCGCCCCGGGCAGCGGGCGAATGTGGTCCGACATCCGGCGATAGGCCTCAGCGTGCAAGCGGCGCAGGCGGTCGAGGCGGTCTTCGCTGAGGTCGGCGCCAGTTTCTCGTTTCAGCTGGTTGGTGAACAGGCCCCCGCTCATGCCGATCTTGCGATGGATGCGCCAGACAGAAAGCTCGACGCCTTCGCTGTCGAGGGCCTCCTTCCAGGCCAGCACGTGCTGGTAGACGCTGTCGACCAGGGTCCCATCGAGATCGAACAGAAACGCGGGCTCGATGCGCATTGACCTGGCCTCCTCGAGCGCGTCATCAGGGCTAAGCGGCGCCCTTGAAGCGGAGAGAGGCAATGCGCCAGTGCGCGCGCCCGTTGTCAATCGCTATTCGGGTTTCGTGCGCCGGGCTCGTCAGCGTGGAATTTGATCGTTCGATTGAACGGCGCCTTCAATCTATCATTAAGTATACCCTCACCAGTAAAGGTTAAACTTAAGATGTTCTTTGCGAGACGGACGATTCGTGGCATAGCTTGTTGACGGCTCTTAAAAGGAGCAAATCGATGGATGGATTAGATCAGATCGGCTCGACCCTCGGCGACTTCATTTACGCCGTGCTTCACCCCTCGGTCGCCAACCTCCCCGCGGGGTTCCTCGTCCTCGTCTTCGCGGTTCTGATGATCACCGCGCTGCCGGAGGGCGCGCGGGAGAAGATGCGATTGGCCTGCCTGGCGGCAGTGGGACTGATCGTGAGTTTGTCCCTGACATGGCCGGTGACCTCGGCGATCCTGCGCTGAGCGGCGCCGCGGGCGCCGTCTCTGAACACGGCCGCCTGCGGGCGGCCGTGTTCTCATGTGCGCATGGTCTTCGAACCTGCTTTGCGCATCCGCTCAATAGTGCTGACGAACCCACGGCGCATGGCCAACACAGCGAACTCCGAGCCTGTGCAAGAGGGCGTCGCTCTTCGGCGAAGGATCAGGCGTCCCGGTCAAATTGGCCCTGAGCGCAGCCATGTCCCCGCAAGCCGAATAGGGGAGGTTGACCTCGGCGGCAGGCCCCTGCGGCTGAGCAGCGGCTGAGCCGACAAGGCCGAGCAGGGCAATCACAGCAATGATGATCCGCATAGGTATGGCTCCCCAACTCTTCGTGCGTCCGTCGCCCGGAGCGAGGACGCACGGGCATCCGCTTGGCCGACAAACGCGCTTGATCAGTCCGAATTTAGGCCAGGAGGCTGGATCGAGCCTGACGCGGCGCGGCTCAACGGTCACAACAGGAAAGCGAGCGCGGACTTGCATGCCTCTTCGGCCTTTAGCGTAAGGAGCGCGTCCGCCCGGGTTCGGCCGAGATTGACCGCGGCCACAGGTTTGCCGAGGCTGGCCGCCCGGTGGACGAAGCGGAAGCCCGAATAGACCATCAGCGAAGAGCCGACGATCAGCATGGCGTCGGCCTCATCCAGATGGCGAAAGGCCGCATCGATCCGATCACGGGGGACGTTCTCGCCGAAGAACACGACGTCGGGCTTGAGCACGCCGCCGCAGCGCCGGCAGGATGGAATGACGAAGGACCAAAAGTCAGCGCCTTCGAGGTCGGCGTCGCCGTCCGGCGCTTGCTTGGCGTCAAGATCGAGCCAGCCTGCGTTCAGCCGGCCGAGTTCATCCTGCAGTTCGTCGCGCAGCGATCTGCGTTCGCAATCCATGCATCGGACAAGATCGATCCGCCCGTGCAGGTCGATGACCCGCGTGCTGCCAGCCGCCTGATGCAGCCGGTCCACGTTCTGGGTGAGAAGCAGCTCGATCCGGCCCCGCGCCTCAAGCCCGGCCAAAGCGCGATGCGCGTCATTTGGCCGAGCTTGATGAATGCGCCGCCAGCCGATGAGGCTGCGCGCCCAATAGCGCCGGCGGGTTTTCTCGTCGCCCATGAACGCTTGGAGAGTCACCGGCTGCGCGCGTTTCCATTGGCCGTCGGCGTCGCGATAGTCCGGAATCCCGGATCGGGTGCTGCAGCCAGCTCCGGTCAAGACGAAGAGGCGTCGATGCCGGTCAATGAAGTCCTGCAGGCCGGAATATTCGGTCATTCGCGAAACCGCTGCATACTGGGATTGAACGCAGCAGGCCATATACGGACCCCGATCCAAGAGCGCGAGCGCGACCCGACGGCGGAGATCCGTCCATACAAACGCTCATAAGCGCGCATAAACGCCCTCCAAACGCGCCTAAACGCTAGTAAAAGTGCTAGCGTTTACTAGCGTTTATTTTTCCGAATCGGGACTTTTCAATGGGTTACAGCCGATTCAAATAAGGAATTCCACCCACTCAACCTCATGCCTTCCATTTCCTCAACGACGACCGGCCGCACTTCGTGCGAGACCGACCACCATCCTGGACCTTCAGTTTATAGCATCGATTTCTGATTTTGTCAATACCCTGTGTCGAGATTTCTGATTCCATCCCGAGCGGCAAGGTCTTAGCCGTGACGGGGGTCCACTTAAATTCTTGCGCTTGACCGAGATGGCGCCGACGGGTGCGCGGCTGCGGCGAGCAACGCCGCTCCACGCAAAACGTGGCGCGTGGGTTCTAGTGTCCTGATTCGGAAGTTCTGCGTATTCCCGCCTCGTCCTGAGGCGCCGCGAAGCGGCCTCGAAGGACGCATCCAGTACGCTGTTCCGACGCCGCCCTCTGGAGCATCCTTCGAGACGCGAGGCTTCGCCTCGCCCTCAGGATGAGGTGGGGTTTGCCGCGCCTGGCTGACGACAACGCATAATCCAACGAACTTCGAATCCAGGACACTAGCGCTCTCACCAGCCGGTGGTCGACAGCAACGCCAGCCCTTCTTAGAGCAGCGACATATGCCGACTGGCTCGCGGCTGGGACAATGCTGTCGTCCGGGTCAGTCAAGACGATCAACCGCCGCGGCGGAGATTTGGCTACGCGCTCGACGAGGTCGATGGGATCGACGAAATCCGAGAAGCCGGTGATATCCGTCTCCCGGTTCATTTCCGCATTGCGTTGACTGCATACAGTCGCTGCTGAGTAAACCAAAGGCGCGACCTTCGCGTCCCCTTCTTTGCCGTAAAGGCGAACGTCCTCCGGCGTTCCGTCCACCCAAAGTCGAATGAAGCCTGCTTCGCGGGGAAGGTCTGGCATGGGCCGAACGCCGTCCAAGACATCGTCGATTGAAAACCTCGTCGCCTTCTCAAAATCGGCGCGGGTCGGAAAACGTATCATTGGGTTTCTAGAAAGCCTTTACAACCTCGAACTTGCTTGCGCCGGTCAAAATAGGTCTAACTGAACCCATAGAGCGCGGCCGGGTTGTCGACCAGGATGCGATTGCGGATCGCTTCGTCCGGCGCCCAATCCGCGAGGAGGTCGAACAGAACCGCGTCGTCAGGCTTGGCGTCGGCTTTTTCGGTCGGGTGCGGCCAGTCGCTGCCCCAAATCATTCGCTCTGGCGACGCCTTCACGTAGGCCTGCGCGACCTTGCTGACGTCCGCGTAGGCCGGCGGGCCGGTCCTCGTATCCATGTAGGCGCCGGAAAGCTTTACCCAGGTTCGGCCGTTATCGAGGAGTTTCAGCACCAACGCGAAGGCCGGATGATCGACGCCAGCCGGTTGAGGGACGCGCGCCATATGGTCGAACACGATCGGCGAGGGCAGCCGCTGCAGAAGTTCCGCAATCTTGACGATCTGATCGCCCAGCATATGGATCTGGACATGCCAGCCGAGATCGGCGACGCGCCTCGACAACGGCTCGACCATGTCGATGGTGGTGGCGCCGGACTGAACGAGATTGAAGCGGATGCCGCGAACGCCGAGATCATTCAGCCGCTTGAGCTCGGTGTCGACGACGCTCGTATCGACCACCGCGACGCCGCGGGCGGTCGCGCCGAGCTTCGCCATCGCGTCGAGGGTGCAGGAATTGTCGGTTCCGTAGGTCGACGGCGTGACCACGACGTTGCGCGTCGCGCCAATCCGTTTCTGAAGCAGGCGATAGTCGTCGACGGTGGCATTGGGCGGCCGCAGCTTGGCGTTGGGCGCGACCGGAAAGCGGCTGTCGTAAATGTGCATGTGGCAGTCGCAGGCGTCCGGCGGCGCCTTCAGCTTTGGCGCTTCGGTTCCCGACGACCACGGGACGGCCTGCTGCGTCTCACCTCTCGAAGCGTTGATCCCGCCTGCTACGATGACAGTCGCTCCCATAGCTCTGAGAACGCCTCGGCGGGCGATGACGTTGGTCATGCTCGTATCCTCCCTGTGGCCGCGGGAAACCGCTGACCGATACGATCAGAGTAAGTCAGTTCCAGAGGGCTTCAAAGTCCTGAAGGCGGTAGCGCCGGTTATCTTTGCTGGATCCCGAGTCGGGATTCCACGGTGGAGATTCGGCGCGACGATTCGAGCCACCTCCGTCCGCACCACCGGCAAGAGCTCCGTTTCAAACCACGGATTGCGCTTGAGCCAGGCGTTGTTCCGCCAGGAGGGATGGGGCATGGGCATGAGGCGCAGACGGTCGCTCGAGCGATATACATCGCGCCACCTGCCGACCGTCTCGCTCAATCCTTTGGCGACGGTGGTCGCGCCAAGATGCCACCTCTGGGCGTACTGGCCGACGAGCAGAATGAGCTCGAGATTGGGCAGCAGTGCAAACAATCGTTTGCGCCACAATTCGGCGCATTCGCGACGCGGCGGCAGGTCGCCGCCGTTGGCGTCGAGGCCGGGGAAACAGAACCCCATCGACACGATTGCGACCCTGTCAGGATCGTAGAAGATCTCTTCCCCGACGCCCAGCCAGCTGCGCAGGCGCACGCCCGACGGGTCGGTATATGGACGCCCCGAAGCGTGCACCCGGACGCCCGGCGCCTGACCGGCTATGCAGAGGCGCGCGGAGCCCGAGATCTGGAAGACCGGTCGCGGCTCATGCGGCAAGGGCGACCCGTAGCGCGGCGCGTCACGACAGACGTGGCAGGCCTGGATTTCACCGGCCAGCGCGGTGAGCGGAGCGCAAGGGGAGTTCATGCCGTGGGACTATCCGAGTGTCGCCGGCCGATCAATCTCAAGCGACGTCAGGACGAGCGCTCGCGCGCGGCCTCTCGCTCCAGACTGACCTCGGCCTCGAGGCTCTCAAGATCGCGAAAGACCGAGGCGACCGCGAGCGTGCGTTCCGCGCCCCGCATACGCGCGAGGCCATCCTTGTTGGCGATGTCGCCTTCGACGATGAGTTCGTCCCAGCTCTCGGCATGGCCGACGTAGTTGATCGGAACGTCATAGTGCTGGCTCCAGAAGAACGGAACCGCATCGAATGGCTCACGCTGTCCGCGCATGTTGAGGGCCGCGATCTGTCCCTGCCGTTCCGCCACGACCCAGTGCTCGACGCGGATCGCGTGGCCGGTCAGGCGGTCCGGCCAGCGCGCGATATCGCCGGCGGCGAAGATTCCAGGCGCGCTCGTTTCGAGAAAGGCGTCGACGGCGATCCCGCGGTCGATTCTGAGACCGGCCGCCTCCGCGAGGTTTAGCCGCGGGCGCACGCCGAGCCCGGCGACAATGAGATCGGCCTCGAGGACGGTTCCGCTGCTGAGCGTTACGCGCTTGCCCTCGACGCCGCTCGCGGTATTGCGCAAATGAAAGACGACGCCGTGCTGCTCGTGAATCGCTTGCACCAGGCGGCTGAAGTCTGATCCCAGAATTTTCTCCATCGGCCGCTCTTCCGGCGCGACGACATGGACCTCGACGTCGCGCGCGCGCAACGAGGCCGCAACTTCGAGGCCGATGAAGCTCGCGCCCAGGACGACCGCCCGGCGCGCCGTCTTCGTTCGTTCGATGATCGCCCGGCAGTCGCTGAGCGTTCGAAGCACGAGCACATCCGACGGCTTGGCGCCGGGGATGGACGGGCGCACCGGCTCGGCGCCGGTCGCCAGAAGCAGTCGATCAAAGGGAATCTTCTGGCCGTTGGCGAGCATGACTTCGCGCGCGCCCACGTCGATCGCGGCGACGGTCGTGTTGAGGCGAAGGTCGACGGCGTTGTCGGAATAGAAGCTCTGGTCGCGCAGAGGCAGCCACTCCTCAGGCGCGTTGCCGACGAGATAGTCCTTTGACAGATTCGGTCGGTCGACTGGCGGCGTATCGTCGCTGCTCAGCATGACGATGCCGCCCTCGTATTTCTGTCGCCGCAGCATCTCGGCCGCGGCGAATCCCGCCGCGCCGCCGCCGACGATCACAATTCTGTTCGGCTCGTCCGGCTTGGCGCGAAGTCTTCTTTCAGGCCGGCCGCGCTTTTCACGCACGAAGATCTTGCCGTCGCGCTGTTCGACCGACCAGGCATCGACCGGACTCAAGGCAGGCGCGCGCAACGCTTCGCCGGTGCGAAGATCGAAGCACGCGTGATGCCAAGGGCAGCGTACAGCGCCATCGACGATGAGCCCGTCCACCAGCGGGCCGCTATAGTGGGTGCAGTGAGCGCCGATGCCGAACATCTCAGGGCCGC
Organism: uncultured Alphaproteobacteria bacterium; assembly: GCA_963824475.1. Taxonomy (GTDB): domain Bacteria; phylum Pseudomonadota; class Alphaproteobacteria; order Rhizobiales; family Beijerinckiaceae; genus Roseiarcus. The sequence continues at coordinate 1,002,708 of CAWGPR010000012.1, read as the reverse complement.
AACGCACGAGCAGCACGGGCTCTTGTCCCACGTGGCCGACCAGTTTGCCGCCATCCTGCAGTTCCGCGGCGGAGATTCCGAGCGACAAATCGGGACCGACCGGTTGAGCCTGGTCTTCAGCCATTGCAGTCCTCCCAAAGTAACTCCTCGCCCAACCGCGCCCTTGGGGGCGCGCGCGAAGCTCGCCAGGCTCAAATATTAAAAAGACTGAGGTAAGGCGGACTCAGTCAAACCCGCGTCTCGCAAATCACGCGAGGCAAAGCGCCTATGGCCAGTTTGGGTGCAAGGTTGATCCCAGGCCTTGCCCCATGTCATGCTGCTTTCATTACCGCAGAGCAGGTTGCGGATTCAGTCGGGGTGGCGTTGGGGCTGTTGGGCGAGCCGACGTGAAGTTCGTCCCCTCCGGAATCCTCGACGAGGAGTCAGAAGGGCGAGTGGCGCCATGATCCTCAGGGCCGGGGTTCGAACAATTTTCAGGCTGGCGCCGTTGGGCGCTGCGCTTTTCCTTGGCGGCTGCGACTGGGCCGTGCTCGATCCGAAAGGCCCGATCGGCGACGGTAATGCGACACTCCTCGTCGATTCGGTGGCCATCATGCTCGTCATCGTGGTCCCGACCATCATCGCCACCCTCGGCATCGCTTGGTGGTTCCGGTCGTCGAACCAGAGGGCGTTCTATCTGCCGGATTGGGAATATTCCGGCCAGCTGGAATTGATTGTCTGGGCGATTCCGCTGCTCACCATCATGCTGCTCGGCGGGGTGACCTGGATCGGCTCGTATGACCTTGATCCGGCGAAGCCGCTCGTATCGAAAGAAGAGCCGCTCAACGTTCAGGTCGTGTCGCTCGACTGGAAATGGCTGTTCATCTACCCCGACCAGCACGTCGCCAGCGTCAATCGTCTGGTGATTCCGGCCGGGACGCCGATCCGTTTTGCGCTGACCTCTGGCAGCGTGATGACCGCGTTCTTCGTCCCCCAGCTTGGCAGCATGATCTACACCATGAACCGCATGAGGACGCAGCTCTACCTCGCCGCGGATGAGCCGGGCGTCTTTAACGGCCTGGCGACTCAGATAAGCGGCGACGGATTTGCGGACATGCATTTCGAGGTCGAGGCGAAGTCGCCGCAGGACTTTTACGCCTGGCTCGGCCAGGTGCGCGCCGGCGGACCGATGCTGACCCCGGAGAGCTACGTCGAGCTCTCCAAACAGAGCGTCGTTCCGGAGCCGTTCACCTTCCAAACCGTGTCGGATGGGTTGTTCGAGAAGATCCTCAACCAGACGCTGCCGCCCGGACCAGGCCCGGTCGCGGAAACTGACCCCGGCCCGCTCGCAGCGACCACTCTTCGGCTGTGCGTAGGGAGGCGGAACTAGCATGTTCGGCAAGCTGACCTGGGACGCCATTCCTTTCGACCAGCCGATCCCACTGGCCGCGGGCGCCTTGGTCATCGTGGTGATGGTCGGCGTTCTCGCTTTCATCACCATCAAGGGTTGGGTCCCTTATCTGTGGCGCGAATGGATCACCAGCGTCGACCATAAGCACATCGGGATCATGTACGTCACGCTCGCGGCGGTGATGCTCCTGCGCGGCTTCATCGACGCGATCATGATGCGCTCGCAGCAGGCGATAGCGTTCCAGTCGCAAGGCTACTTACCGCCGGAGCATTACAACCAGATCTTCTCCGCCCACGGCACGATCATGATCTTCTTCGTCGCCATGCCGTTTGTGATTGGCCTCATGAATATCGTCGTGCCGCTGCAACTCGGCGTGCGCGACGTCGCCTTCCCCACCCTCAATTCGGTCAGCTTCTGGCTGACCGCGACGGGCGCGCTCCTCGTCAACCTCTCGCTGGTCGTAGGCGAGTTCTCACGCACCGGCTGGCTGCCTTTTCCACCGCTGTCGGAACTCACCTACTCGCCCGGAGTCGGGGTCGACTACTACTTGTGGGGAGTGCAGATTTCCGGCGTCGGGACGCTGCTCACTGGGGTCAATTTCGTCACCACCATCCTCAAGATTCACGCCCCCAGCATGACCTATATGCGCATGCCGGTCTTCTGCTGGACGGCGCTCGCCACCAACCTCTTGATCGTCGCCGCATTCCCGGTCCTGACGGCCACCCTGGCGATGCTGACGCTCGACCGATACCTCGGCTTTCACTTCTTCACCAATGAGGCCGGCGGCAACATGATGATGTTCATGAACCTGATCTGGATGTGGGGCCATCCGGAGGTTTACATCCTCGTCCTCCCCGCGTTCGGCGTGTTCTCTGAAGTTGTGTCGACGTTCTCGCGCAAGCCGCTGTTCGGCTATCGCTCGATGGTCATGGCGACCATGGCGATTTGCGTAATCTCGTACACGGTCTGGCTGCATCACTTCTTCACCATGGGCGCGGGCCCCAACGTCAACGCGGTCTTCGGCATCGCGTCAATGATCATCGCGGTGCCGACGGGGGTGAAAATATTCAACTGGATGTTCACCATGTACGGCGGCAGGGTCGTCTATCCGACGCCGATGCTGTGGTCGATCGGCTTCATGGTGACCTTCGTCATCGGCGGCCTGACCGGCGTCCTGGTCGCGGTGGTGCCGGCGGATTTCATGCTGCACAACAGCCTTTTCCAGGTCGCCCATTTTCATAACGTCATCATCGGCGGCGTGCTGTTCGGCGCCTTCGCCGGATACACCTTCTGGTTCCCCAAAGCGTTCGGCTTCCGGCTCCATGAGGGCTGGGGCAAAGCCGCGTTCTGGTGCTGGTTTATCGGCTTCTATCTGGCGTTCATGCCGCTCTATGTCGTGGGCCTGATGGGCATGACCCGGCGGATGCAGCACTACGACGTGCCCGAATGGCGCCCGTGGCTCTTGGTCGCGGCGGCGGGCGCCGCGGTCGTTCTCGCCGGCATCCTGTGCCAGGTCACTCAGCTTGTCGTGAGCATCCGCCATCGCGAGGAATTGCGCGACCTGACCGGCGACCCCTGGATGGGCCGGTCGCTCGAATGGTCGACATCGTCGCCGCCGCCGGCGTTCAATTTCGCCGTCCTGCCTCAGGTCGAGGGCCGGGACGACTATTGGCGCAGAGCGCGCCTTGCTGAGCGCGGGGCGGGTCGGGTGGTCGAACCGATCTACAGGCCCATCGAGATGCCGAGAAACAGCGCGACCGGTTTCGTCTGCGCGTTCTTCGCCACCTTCGGCGGCTTCGGCATGATCTGGCATATCTGGTGGCTGGTCATTGTCGCCCTGGTCGGCGCTTTCGCCACCTTCGTCGTCTTCGCTTGGCGCGATCGGACCGAATATGAGATCCCGGCCGAGGAAGTCGCTCGCATCGACCGCGCCAACCGCCGAGCGCGTGGCGAAGCGCTCGCCGCCGAGGCCGTATCATGACGGCCTTTCAGGCAGGCGCGGGCTACGGCGACGACAGGCCCGAGGAAGCGCGGGGCCCGGTCGCAGCGATTTTCGATCACGCCGATCCGGCCTCGAAGCGAATCATAGTCGGCTACGGCTTCTGGATCTTCCTGCTCAGCGACATCATCATGTTCTCGGCGTTCTTCGCCACCTACGCGGTGCTGTCCGGAGAGACTGCAGGCGGGCCGAGTGGGAAGGACTTGTTCAATCTGCAGAATGTCGCGATCGAAACCGCGTGCCTCCTGCTGTCGAGTTTCACCTGCGGCTTGGCCGCCATCGGCGCCAGGGCGCACAACAGTCTTATGTATTACGGCGGCATGGCGGCGACTTGCGTGCTCGGACTTGGGTTCCTGGCGATCGAGATTCACGAATTCGTCGGCATGATCGATCAGGGCGCGGGGCCGACTCGCAGCGCGTTCCTCTCCGCATTCTTCACTCTGGTCGGCTGCCACGGCCTGCACGTCACCCTCGGAACCCTGTGGCTGCTTACGATGGTCGCGCAGGTGTTCGCCAAGGGTTATCGGGCCGACATCCTGCGCCGCGTCCTCTGCTTCGCTTTGTTCTGGCACACGCTCGACATCATTTGGGTCGCGATCTTCACCGTCGTCTATCTTTTGGGAGCAGGCCAATGAGCTCGACTGACGACTATCAGCCGCTACGCGGCGCCGACCATGCTCCCGGCGACGAGCCCGCCCATGGCCGTGAGATCGCGGAAGGGGTTCTGGGCTATCTGATCGGTCTTGGCCTGGCGATCCTGCTAACGGCGGTGTCTTTTTTCATTGCCGGGACGTTCCTGGTTTGGCGCCCGAGCGTTCCCGTTGCGCTGGTCGTGCTGGCGATCGCGCAGATCGGCGTGCACCTGGTCTTTTTCCTGCACATCACCACCGGTCCCGACAACGTCAACAATGTCTTGGCGTTGGCGTTCGGGGTCCTCATCGTCATGTTGGTCATGGTCGGGTCGCTCTGGATCATGTACAACCTCAATCAGAACATGACGCCAATGCATATGCAGATGGGATAATCGGCGGCCGGGTTCATGGCGGCGCGGCCCGCGAAGGCGCGATGGTCCTCGGCCGAAGCAAGCAGTGATCACTATCCCACGTCGCCTTCGCCTCGGCGAAGGCTCCGATTGGCCCGGCAGACTGATAGAGGATCGTTCCGCCACGAAGACGCGGCGCTTCAGCCCATTGCGAAGTCCCAAAGCGAGCGCCAGACGCAGCGCTTTGCCGGATTTTTGAACGCCATCAGGTCAAAATAGGCCAAATGGCCGGTGGTTCCGTCGTCCGGCCACCGAAAGCCAACCTCAACCCGGCCGGCCCTCAAGGTGACGAATTGTTCGACCGGGCCCGGATCGTCGGCGGCGGCGAGCGTCGGTCCCAGGCGCCCGGTCGCGCCGTCCTGGTAGCGCCAGATGCGGCCGTCGGGCGTGGTCACCCGGACCAAGCGGGCGGATTCGTCATAGGCGACGAGCAGCGGCCCGAGTTTGCCTTCGCCCTTATAGTCGCATTGGCGCGTCACCGGTCCGGCCGCCAAAGCCGAGAGGCCGGAAGCAATCAGCGCGGCGAATGCCGAGAGGAGAAGACAGGTGCGGGACATAGTGCTTGGGACGGCTCAGAGTGTGAATTCGGAACGATAGCGCGCGCGCTATGATGCCCGCAAGGCTCTGCATATCCGGCTATTGCGCGAAAGAGGTGAGTTTTTCACGATCCCTGCCTCCTATCAGACGCAAGCCCCGAGAGCCACGCCGGCTCGGCTCGTGGGTTGCAATGCCTCTTTAACCTGCTATCAAGCCGCGCCGCGATCCGGCGGCCGCTTCTTTAGAAGGTCCGCCCATGCTTGTTTGCAGCCGACGCGTTGCGCTTTGGCTTCCGCTCTTCGTCGCTTCGGCGGCCTATGCCGCCGGCGACCCCGACAACACCGTCATCATGACGACTAAGCACGGCAAGGTCACGATCCTCCTGCATCCTGACTGGGCGCCCAAACACGTCGCCCAGATCAAGACGCTGGTGAAGCAGAAGTTCTACGACGGGCTGACGTTCCACCGCGTCATTCCTGGGTTCATGGCGCAGACGGGCGATCCGACCGGGACAGGTTCCGGGGGTTCGAGCCTTCCCAACCTGCCGGCGGAATTCAATCAAACGCATTTCAAGCGCGGGACGCTTGGCATGGCGCGGACGGACGATCCGAATTCAGCTAATTCGCAATTTTTCATCATGTTCGGCGACGGCGGCTTCCTCGACGGCAAGTATACCGCCTTCGGAGAGGTTGTCTCGGGGATGGACGTCGTCGACAAGATCAAGGCGGGAACTGAGGCCAACAATGGCGCAGTCGAGAACCCGGACAAGATCATCACCATGCGCATGGCGTCCGGGGCGAAACAATAAGGAGCAATGATATGAGCAGCGCCGGCGATACATTGACCATTGAGACGACCAAGGGTCCGGTCGTGATCGAAATGAAGCCGTCGCTCGCGCCGGGCCATGTGGCGCATATCAAGCGCTTGGTCTCCGAGGGTTTCTATGACGGCATCGTCTTTCACCGCGTGATCGACGGATTCATGGCCCAGACCGGGTGCCCGCGCGGAAATGGAACCGGCGGGTCGAAATATCCCGACCTCAAAGCCGAGTTCAACGCCGAGCCCCACGTGCGAGGCACAGTGTCAATGGCCCGCGCCGCGAGCCCGGATTCGGCCAATTCGCAGTTCTTCATCTGCTTCGCCGACGCACCCTTCCTTGACCGGAAATATACGGTCTGGGGCAAAGTCGCGTCGGGCATGGAGAACGTCGACAAGATCAAGCGCGGCGAGCCCGTCCGCGATCCCGACAAGATCGTCAAGGCGACGCTGGGCTGAGAGCATAGCGACGATCTGAGCTCATGAGGACCGGGACGACAAACGGAGCTGGTCGGGCCCAGAGACACGGGCGCTCCGTTTTTTGCACGACGGTTTGACAGCTTCAACAGGATGGCGATGACCGCGATGCGCGTCGACGCCTTCGATTTTGTACTTCCGGCCGAACGCATCGCGCTGGCTCCGGCAAATCCGCGGGACAGCGCGCGGATGCTGGTCGTCGGCGCCGACGGCGCTTTGACGGATGCGTACGTGCGCGATCTGCCGGACTTTCTTACACCCCGCGACGCGCTCGTCGTGAATGATACGCGGGTCATCGCAGCCCGGCTCGATGGCGTGCGAGTGAGAGGCGAATCCATCGCTTCAATCGAAGCGACGCTGATTGAGCGCGTCGACGATTGCCGTTGGTGGGCGCTCGTCCGGCCGGGCAAGAGGCTCAAAATCGGCGAGCGAATCCGTTTCGGCGAGCCGCGCGAAAGCATGGTCTGCCTTCTCGCGGCCCTTGACGCGGAAGTGGAAGATAAAGGCGAAGCAGGCGAGGTTCTGCTGCGCTTTGATTTTGCCGGCGCCGCATTGGATGAGGCGATCGAGCGCTTGGGCAGCGCCCCACTGCCGCCCTACATCGCCTCGCGGCGCGCTTTGTCGCCCAGCGACCGCGCAGACTACCAGACGATGTTTGCCGCCAAACCTGGCGCGGTGGCGGCGCCGACGGCGGGGCTGCATTTTACTCCGTCGCTAGTCAGTCGCCTCGCGGCGCGCGGCGTCGCGTTGCATCGCGTCACCTTGCATGTCGGCGCCGGGACATTCGCGCCGGTCAGGGTCGAGGAAACCTGCGACCACAAAATGCATTCCGAGTGGGGTTCGATCAACCCGGCGACGGCGGAGGCGCTGAACGCCGTGCGGGAAAGCGGAGGCCGGATTGTTTGCGTCGGCACGACATCCGCGCGCGTTATCGAGAGCGCAACCGACGAGAACGGGCGACTCCGGCCGTTTTCGGGCCGAGCGGACATTTTCATCACCCCAGGTTATAAGTTTCATTTCGTCGACGCGCTCATGACCAACTTTCATTTGCCGCGATCAACGCTGTTCATGCTCGTCTCTGCTTTCAGCGGGCTCAAGACCATGCGCGCGGCTTACGCGCACGCAATTCAAGCCGGCTATCGGTTTTATTCATACGGCGATGCCTGCCTGTTAATCCGCGCAGGCGCTGAAAGCGCGCCCAGCAAGCGTCCGTGAGCGCCGAATTTTCCTTCACCGTGCATGCGACCGACGGCCAGGCGCGCGTCGGCGCAATCTCGATCCCGCGCGGCGACATTCGCACGCCCGCGTTCATGCCGCTTGCGACAGCCGCGACCATCAAAGCGATGCATCCGCAAACGGTGCGCGCGCTCGGCTACGACGTCGTGGTCTCCAACACCTATCACTTGATGCTGGCGTCCGGCGCGGAGCGGATCGCGGCGCTCGGCGGCCTGCACAAATTCATGAACTGGCCCCATCCCATCCTCACCGACTCCGGCGGCTTTCAGGTGATGAGCCTCGCCAGGCTGCGCAAACTCAGCGAACGCGGGGTAACATTTCAGTCGCATATCGACGGTTCGCGTTATGAGCTAACGCCCGAGAGGTCGATGGAAATCCAGAGCCTTTTGGGCTCCGACATCCAGATGCAGCTCGATGAGTGCGTGAGGCTGCCGTGCTCGCATGAAGAGGCGGAGCGCGCGATGCGCGTGTCCCTCCGATGGGCCGAGCGATCAAGGAACGCCTTCGGCGAGCAGCCGGGCAGGGCGATATTCGGCATCGTCCAGGGCGGGACGGAAAAAGATCTTCGCCTGTTCAGCGCCCAGGGGCTCGTCGAGATGAATTTTGACGGCTACGCGATCGGGGGCTTGGCGGTCGGCGAGCCGCAGGCGGCGATGCTTGACATGATCAACGCTGTGGTCCCGCGTCTGCCGTTCGACAAACCCCGCTATCTGATGGGCGTAGGAACCCCCGACGATCTTCTTCAGGCGGCGAGGCGCGGCGTCGATATGTTCGATTGCGTGATGCCCACTCGCGCAGGAAGGCATGGGCTCGTCTTTACTCGCCGCGGCCGCCTCAACCTGCGAAACGCGCGTTTCGCCGACGATCCGCGCCCGGTCGATCCGCTGTCGTCGTCTCCGATGGCGCGCGATTATTCGCGCGCCTACTGGCGCCATCTGACGAAGTCGGGCGAGATCCTCGCGATGATGGGCCTAACCGAGATCAACCTTGCCTATTATCAAGATCTTATGTCGGGCGCCCGGCTTGCGATCAAGGAAGGACGACTTGACCCATATATCGCCGAAGCGCAACGAAATTGGGCAGAAGGCGAGGCGGAAGGACGTTGAGACTGAGCGCCGCTAACAAGGTTTTTTAGACCCGGTCGCGGGCGATAGTTCGATCGCCGCCAAAGTTTATGAGTGCCGCGAACGCCCCTAAAGCATGGCCGTTGTTTTTGCCGCCAAGTAGAGAGATCCGCTTCCAAAACACAAGGGGCGAACCGCCATTGCAGCAGCTCGCCCCTTTTTCGTTCTCGTATTGCGTTTCACAATCCCGGCTATTTTCTATTATCCTTTCCGCCTAACTGGCGGCGGTTCAAGACTGTCGAACGCTTTGTCCTCCCACAGACCCTACGGCGTCCGGCGCCAAACCTTTTGGCAGCGGCCTCCTTTTGGCAGATCATTGCTAGTCGAAATTTTTTGCTCTGTCACGAGGCTAGGCGGCCCTGCCATGCATATTTTTTCTAGCTTGGTCCATTTTGGTCAAATGTGCACCAGTAAGTGCAAAAGTGCTGTGCAACCGACCGCTTGGTCGCGCCTCCTCCGTCTTTTTTCGGTTGCCTGGATGCCGTAAGAACCAAGGCTGATGCTGCAGCCTCGGAGCTAAAATGACTGCGATCGTGAATGTCGTCGGCCGCGAGATCCTGGATAGCCGCGGCAATCCGACGGTTGAGGTGGATGTCGTGCTGGAAGACGGCTCGATGGGACGGGCCGCCGTGCCGTCGGGCGCTTCAACCGGCACGCGCGAGGCGGTCGAACTGCGGGACGGAGACAAGGGCCGCTTCGGCGGCAAGGGCGTTCTGAAAGCGGTTGAGGCGGTCAATCGCGATCTTTTTGACGCCGTCTCCGGCCTCGAGGCCGAAGATCAACTCAAGATCAACGAGACGATGATCGCGCTCGACGGCACGAACAACAAATCCAGGCTCGGCGCCAACGCAATTCTGGGCGTTTCGCTTGCGGTCGCCAAGGCGGCGGCGGAAGCTTCGGGCCTGCCGCTTTATCGTTACGTCGGCGGCGCGATGGCCAGGGTGCTACCGACGCCAATGATGAATGTCGTCAACGGCGGCGTGCATGCCGACAATCCAATCGATTTTCAGGAGTTCATGATTCTGCCGGTGGGGGCGCCTTCGTTTGCCGAGGCGGTGCGCTGGGGCGCGGAGACGTTTCACGCGCTGAAGGCCGCGCTGAAGAAAGCGGGACAGAACACCAACGTCGGCGACGAAGGGGGCTTCGCCCCCAATCTGCCCTCGGCGGAGGCGGCGCTCGACTTCTGCGTCAAGGCGATCGAAGCGGCCGGCTTCAAGCCTGGCATTGACATCGCGCTCGCGCTTGATCCCGCGGCCTCCGAATTCTTCAAGGACGGCGCCTATGTCTATTCCGGCGAGGGCGTGACGCGGTCGGTCGAGGAGCAGGTCGACTATCTCATCAAGCTAGCTGGCGCCTATCCGATCCTATCAATCGAGGACGGTATGGCCGAGAATGACTGGGCGGGGTGGAAGCTCTTGACGCAGAAGCTCGGCTCGCGGCGGCAGCTGGTCGGCGACGACATCTTTGTCACCAATGTCGAGATCCTCGAACGCGGGATCAAGGAAAGGATCGCCAACTCGATCCTGATCAAGGTCAATCAGATCGGCACCCTCAGCGAGACGCTGGCCGCCGTCGATATGGCGCAACGGGCGGGCTATACCGCCGTGATGTCGCACCGGTCGGGCGAGACCGAGGATTCAACCATTGCCGATCTTGCGGTCGCCACCAATTGCGGACAGATCAAGACCGGCTCGCTCTCCCGGTCGGATCGCCTGGCAAAGTACAATCAGCTGATCCGGATCGAGGAGGAGCTCGGCGACCAGGCCCGCTATGCCGGGCGGGCGGCGATCAAGGCGACCTAGCCGGAAACCGGTAACCCCGCGTTAACGCCGTCCACGCAGGATCGGCGCATGGTCGTAAGAACGCGCCTGCGCTCGATCGTGCTGCCGATCGTTCTCTACCTCGTGCTTGGGGTCGCCAGCGGCTATCTGGTATGGGGCGCGTCAAACGGCGAACATGGGCTGAAGGCCAAAGAGAAATTCGACGCTGAGGCAACCGAGCTGAAGGCTCAGCTCGCGGCTTTGAAGGCTCTGCGCGCGCGCTGGGACCTCCGTGTCGCCAGCCTGAGGCCGGAAAGCGTTGACAAGGATCTCCTGGACGAGGAGGCTCACGCGCTGCTCGATCGCGTGGCCAAGGACGAAGTGGTCATTTTCACCGGCGCAGGCAAGGGGCGCTGACCGTCGTCAATAAGCTGGAGCTGATTGCCGCTCAATTTCGCTCCGAGACGCTCAACCTTGGTCTCCCTTTTGCGGGCGAGCCACCCGTGCTAAGGCCGCGCCGCTCGCCGTCTTGGCCAAGCCTCGTTTCATGGAAGGTTTGCCGATGAACGTTTCCGCCCCTCTCGCTGTGGGTTCGAACTCGTTCTTTTCCGCGCCCCTCGCCGCCGCCGATCCGGAGATCGCTCGCGCGATTGAACTCGAGCTCGGCCGTCAGCGCGACGGAATCGAGCTCATCGCCTCGGAGAACATCGTGTCGCGCGCCGTGCTCGAGGCGCAAGGTTCGGTGCTGACGAACAAATATGCAGAAGGCTATCCCGGCAGGCGCTACTATGGCGGCTGCCAATTCGTCGACATCGCGGAGACTTTGGCGATCGAGCGCGCTTGCCAATTGTTCGACTGTCGCTTCGCCAACGTCCAGCCCAACTCCGGGAGCCAGGCCAATCAAGGCGTCTTCATGGCTCTGATGCAGCCCGGCGACACCTTCATGGGCCTCGATCTCGCGGCAGGGGGACACCTGACCCATGGTTCGCCGGTCAACATGTCCGGCCGCTGGTTTAAGGCGGTCGCCTACGGGGTCGATCGGACGACGCATCGGATCGACATGGATCAGGTCGAGGCGCTGGCGCGCGAGCACAAGCCGAAACTGATCATGGCCGGCGGCTCGGCCTATGCGCGGCATTGGGACTTCGCCCGTTTCCGCTCCATTTGCGATGCGGTCGGCGCCTATTTTGTCGTCGATATCGCCCATTTCGCCGGACTGGTCGCCGGCGGCGCCCATCCCTCGCCGTTCCCGCACGCGCATGTCGTCACCACCACCACCCACAAGACCTTGCGCGGCCCGCGCGGCGGCATGATTCTGACCAACGACGCGGAACTCGCCAAGAAGATCAATTCGGCGATCTTCCCAGGGCTCCAGGGCGGACCGCTGATGCATGTGATCGCCGCCAAGGCGGTCGCTCTCCACGAGGCGCTGACCCCCGAATTCAGACTTTACGCGCACGCCGTGATCGCCAACGCCAAGGCTCTTGCTGAGCCGATCCTCGCCGGGGGCTATAAGCTCGTAACCGGGGGCACCGACAACCACCTGATGCTGGTCGATCTGACGCCCAAGGGCTTGACCGGCAAAGCGGCCGAGGCGGCGCTCGATCGCGCCAACATCACCTGCAACAAGAACGGCATTCCGTTCGACCCGCAGAAGCCCATGGTGACCTCGGGCATCCGTCTCGGGTCGCCCGCCGCCACGTCGCGCGGATTCGGGACCGAGGAGTTCGCCGAGGTCGGACGGCTGATCGTCGAGACGCTGGACGGCTTGGCGGCGAAAGGCGAATCGGGAAATGTGGCAGTCGAGGCGAAAGTGCGGGCGGGCGTCGCCGAACTCACCCGGCGGTTCCCCATCTACTAGGGCGCCGAACGGGTCTTTGAAGGGCGGGCTCAGATGCGGTGCCCCTATTGCGGCGGCCTCGATACGCAAGTGAAGGACTCGCGGCCGACGGACGATTCCTCGTCGATCCGGCGCCGGCGCATCTGTCCCGATTGCGGCGGCCGGTTCACCACTTTCGAACGGGTGCAGCTGCGCGAACTGCAGGTGGTCAAAAAGAACGGCCGCCGCGCGCCCTTCGACCGCGACAAGCTGGTTCGTTCGGTCCAGGTCGCGCTGCGCAAGCGGTCGGTCGAGCCGGAGCGGGTGGAGCGTATGATCAACGGCGTCGTGCGCCAGCTCGAGAGCCAGTCCGACGGCGATATTCCCACCGAACGGATCGGCGAACTGGTGATGGAAGGGCTGAAGGCGCTCGACGACGTCGCCTATGTGCGATTCGCCTCGGTCTACCGCAATTTCCGCGAGGCGCGCGACTTCAACGCCATCGTGGGCGAACTGGAGGCCGAGCCCGAGCCCGCCCCGGTGCGAGAGGCGCGGCGTCAACGCCGGGACGCGCCCGCTTCATGAGCGAAGGCGCGGTCGCAGACCCCGATGAGGATCTGCGCTGGATGGATGCGGCGCTCAATCTCGGATCGCGGTCGCTCGGCCTCACGGCCCCCAACCCCGCTGTCGGCGCGATCCTGGTGAAAGACCGGGCAGTCGTCGGGCGCGGGGCGACGGCGCCGGGGGGAAGGCCGCATGCCGAGCGGATCGCCATCGACCAGGCTCACGAGGCGGCGCGAGGCGCGACGCTGTACGTGACGCTCGAGCCCTGCTCGCATTTCGGCGCCTCGCCCCCGTGCGTCGACGCCGTGATCGCGGCGGGCGTGGCCCGCGTCGTCTCGGCGATGGAGGATCCCAATCCGCTTGTCGGCGGGCAGGGGCACGCGCTCCTCAAAGCCGCGGGGATCGCGGTCTCCGTCGGCGCGGGGGCCGCTCAGGCGCGGCGCGACCATCTGGGCCATATCCTGCGAGTGACGGCGGGCCGGCCGACCGTGACGCTCAAGCTCGCGGAGACGGCGGACGGCTTCGCCTCCGGCGGTTCGCACGATGCGCGGCTGCGCATCACCGGGCCGATCGCCGACCTGCGCGTCCAGATCATGCGCTCGACCCACGAGGCGATCATGGTCGGGATCGAGACGGCGCTCATCGACGATCCGGCGCTGACCGTGCGGCTGCATGGGCTCGATCGCAAGCCGCTGCGGGTCGTCCTCGACACCCATCTGCGCCTGCCCGAACGCTCGCGTCTCGCCGCGGCCGCGGGGGAGGCTCCGACCCTGGTCATCGCCGGCGCGGCGGCGCCGGACGAACTGGCCTGGCGGCTTCAGGACCAAGGCGTGATGATCGAGCGGGTCCCGCTCGACCGGCACGGCCATGTCGATCTCCATCAAGCCTTGCGCGCCCTCGCGGCCCGCGGCGTCACCCGCGTGTTCAGCGAAGGCGGACCGCGGGTCGCGGCCCAGCTGATCGCGCTCGGCCTCGCCGACGAGGTCGCCCTCATCACGGCGGAGAAGCCGCTCGGCCGGGCGGGCGTGCCGGCGCTCGATCCGGAGGCCCGTGCGGCCCTGCTCGACCAATCACGCTATCGTACTGTTGAATCGCTTGCCTACGGGCCGGACACGATGCGGGTCTGGGAGCGCAAACGCCAACAGACGCCAGCAAATGCAAGTAAATGAAAGCAAATTGGCTTTCATTTCCTAGCGTTTATTTTTCCGAATCGAGCCTTTTCAATGGGTTACGGTCGATTCAAATAAGAGATTTCCGCCGCCGTCTCAGATCTTATGCGAATTGTCTCAACCACGGTCCCCTTTCTCATTGCTCACGTCCCTCGGCCTCGCCAACTTGGCGCCACATCCGGTTAATAAGAAAACAATGACACGGTCTTTCTATTTTGTCAAACAAATGCAATCGAAAGGTTCGGCGCTTACCGCGTCAGCTGTTGTTTCGCCTCCTCGTCGATTGCGCGCCGTACGTTTCCCGTCATGGCCGCGCTTGACGCGGCCATCCACGTCGCGGCGCCGCAGAGACAACTCCACATCTGCGCGGCGGCCCCTTGCCAAAAGCCCACAAGGTCAATGCTCTGTTTGCTTAGCCTTTGCGCTCAGTTGCAGGCGCTTGATTCGCCTGCGTGGATGGCCGCGTCAAGCGCGGCCATGACGGAAAAGGGACCCGGCAGCGGGCAAAATGCTTTATTGTCGGGCATGGCTGGGCGGGCGAGGGCCTTGATGTTCACAGGAGTTGTCAGCGACGTCGGACAAATCATTGATATTGCGCCGTCCGGCGAGCTGAGGCGGCTCCGGATCGCGAGCGCCTACGACGCCAGCACGATTCCCGTCGGGGCGTCGATCGCCAATTCCGGCGCCTGCCTCACGGTGGTCGGCGTCGAGCCGCGCGGGGGCGGTTCGGCGATCGCCTTCGACGTCGGCGCCGAGACGCTTCACGTGACGACGCTCGGCCAGTGGCGGGAGGGGGGCCATGTCAACCTCGAGCGCTCGCTCCGCGTCGGCGACGAGCTCGGCGGCCATATGGTGAGCGGCCATGTCGACGGGATCGCCGAAATCCTCTCCCGGCGCGATTTTGACGGCATGGCGCATTTCCTTGTCCGCGCGCCGATGGACCTGGCGAAGTTCATCGCCGTCAAGGGCTCGGTCGCGCTTGACGGGACCTCGCTCACGGTGAACGCGGTCGAGGGGGATGCGTTCGAGGTCCTGCTGATCCCGCACACCCTGAAAGTGACGACCTGGGGCGAACGCAAGGCGGGCGACAAGGTCAACATCGAGGTCGACCAGATGGCCCGCTACGCCGCGCGGCTCATGGAGGCGGGGCGGGGATAGGAATGAGCGCCACGCCTCAGGGCAACGCCCCAATCCGTTGGACCGGTTTCGACCCTGTACTGCCCTTTGAGATCGGCCCTATGAACGGGCGGGAAGCGCGACAAAGCGGTCGACGGGCCGAACGTGACAGGTTCGAATGAGTGCGCATGGGGCTCGGGTTAACACATGGAACGTACGACGAAAACCTGACGGGCATCGCCTTATCGCAAAGGCCATTCAGACGAAGGCGGAGATTCCGTACAGCGACATGCCGGCACCCGGCGCACCGGGGCACGTCACCATCCTTGCCATTAGGCACGACGAGACGCGGGACGATGCCGCCCGGCTTAGCGATTGCTCGCGCCGCTGGTTTGTCGTCCGATTGCTGCTAGTCAGGCAAGTAACGCTTCCGGATTCTTATCATAGCGACTTTACAAAAGAAGATGGGACCTCCTACGTCAAGCTCACGCCACCTACCGAGAGAATTAAGGTCGCAACATCTTTCGGCGACTTTGAAATTGAGCTGAATGCGCACCACCAATTGTCAATAATCAGAATGAAGGTGGAGGCACACGAGCCACTGGAGGCGCGGGACAAAGTCTACGATGCCAGCGCAGCATTCCTTGATCACTTGTCATTTCTGGCAAACGTATCGGTTCTTACCGGTTTAATGACGATAGAAGACAACAAATCAGGCGATCATCGTTGACATGGTCGGCCCCGAACGTGAGATAGTCCTGAACCCAGGCCGCGCACATCTACATACCGACTTAGCTCCAATCTACGCTCTTTATCGAGAATTTAAGAATTCCAACAGCGCCTACTATCGTCTTCTTTGCCTCTACAAGATCATGGAGGGCATCCTCGGCGTCCTCAGAAAAAACGCTCGTACAGAGTACGCAAAAGTCGGACTCAAATTTTCCGTTGCCAAAGAAACTGTCCCAGACCATCCTGACATACCAGCGCATTTGCGCTGCTTCATAGGGAGAACAATCAAAGACTTTTACGATAATCTATGGACGTCTCCCGCGCAAGGCGATCTGTTGGTGCGGCAGCTGGAATGCACGAATTTATCCGGCCTGTTGCGGGACGGTTCGCGCCCCTGGCCTTGATGGGAGTCCGCTGCTTCTGGCCTCATAACATGATCGGCCACGGAGGCCTTGTCGTAAATCAGGCTTTGAAGTTGCGGTCCTTGCCGACGAACCATCAGGTGTCACCTCGCATCCAGACGGCCTCCGCTTCAGCGCCGAAGCGCGGCGGTCATGCGGCGGCCAAATAGTCCTCCTTACGCGTGAGTAGAGCCCAGGCGACCCGCGCGGTCTTATTGGCGAGTGCAACGATCGCTCGATTGAAGCCTCGCCTCGCCGCTAGCCCTTTTAGCCACTGGGAACGACTATCGTCGTGTTTGGCCAAACGAAACATGACGGCCCGAGCGCCATGTATCATCTGGCGTCGGAGATAATGATTGGCACGCCTTCCAATCCCGCCGAGCCGAGGTTTGCCGCCGGTCGTATATTGACGAGGCACGAGGCCAATCCACGCCGCAAGTTCTCGCCCCGAGCGGAAATGGCGGCCGTCGTCCACCGCGGCGACGAGCGCCGTTGCGATCACAGGGCCGACGCCTGGCAGCTTCGAGAGCCGCCGACAGGCTTCGTTCGTTCGGCAAAGACTCAAGAGCTGCTGATCAAGTTTGTCGAGCCGGAGATCGAGAGCGCGAAGCTCATTGAGCATGTCGGCGAAGAGCTCCCGCGTGAGATCAGAAAGCTCTGCAGCCGCGATGGCGTCCTGGGCCTGTGCCAGAAAGCGCCATGCGCCTTGGGGTAGGATGACGCCATACTCGCCGAGAAGCCCGCGCATATGATTGATGAGCGCAGTTCGAGCGCAGACAACCCGCTCCCGTGCACGATGTAGGGATTGCAGATCCTGTTGCTCGGTGGATTTGACCGGAACGAACCGCATCGTCGGGCGCAAAGCGGCTTCGTAAATTCCCTCCGCATCTGCCGCATCGTTCTTGGACCCCTTCACGAAGGGCTTCACAAATCGAGGATTGATCAGCAAAACTTGACGGCCATCGGCCAGAAAGCGACGGCCCCAGAAATGCGCGCTGGCGCAGGCCTCCATGGCGACGGTTTCCGGAGCGAGGTCCTTCATCGTCTCGAGCAGTTTGGACCGGCTAACCTTGCGCGAAAGGACCACCCCGTCGCTGTCGATTCCGTGACAGTGAAACGAGCGCTTACCGAGATCTATGGCGAGTAACTTAAGCGACATGCTTTCCTCCTTTTTGTGCCAGGCAATGCTGGCAGGAAAGCGGGAGACGTCCATCCCATAACGTTTTGACAAAACAATATCGCAATGTCGTCTCTCATTTCCTTGTCGGGGAGGACGTAGTCCTTCGAGTTAGTTCAGCCAAAGAGCAGACGCGATTCACTGAGATAGCGTTTCTCTCTGATCTTTGTGCGCGCATTCTCATTTCAAATCATGAGAAGCTGTTACAGCGACTCGCCGAAGCTAGCCCTCTCGGTGGAACAGCGCGAGATCGCTGACAAAATGCTTCCGTCCTGATTTCGCGGGCATTTGCCCTGGCGGAGCCCGGCTTCGAACTCGACACCTATTTTTTGCGCTCGCAAATGGAATGACGTTTCTCGCCGGACACCGGTCCTTTCCAAAGCGGCCACGGTAGGCGCGCTTCCCACCCAGAGCGGTCGCCATCGCGAGGAGCGCCGGGCGCCCAGGATTGCTGGATCGCTCCGTCGCCTAGCGCCTGCCGCATTCAGGCGGAATGGTCATTGCGAGGAGCGATAGGGCGTCGAGAGACGCCCGTCTTTCGACGGGCTACGGCGACGAAGCAATCCAGGAGTCATTGGGCGCCCTACGGCCCTCTGGATCGCCGCGTCGGCCGTCGGCCTCCTCGCGATGACGGCGACGGCGCCGTTTAAGCGCGCCACGTCTCGCGCCTCATGGACGCGGAAAGGGCCCGCTGAGCATAAGCTCCGCTTCGCTGCGGGTCGAAAGAACATGGTCGATCAGGCCCCATTCGCGCGCGCTTTCCGCATTCATGAAATGGTCGCGGTCGAGCGTGCGCTCGACCTCCTCATAAGTTCTGCCGCAATGTTTGGCGTAGAGGCGGGTGATGCGTCGCTTGGTCTGCAGGGTCTCCTCGGCGTGAATGAGGATATCGGACGCCTGCCCCTGGAATCCGCCGAGCGGCTGATGGACGTGGAGGCTGGCGTTGGGGAGCGCGGCGCGCTCGCCCGGCTCCCCCGCCATCAACAGAAACGAGCCCATGGACCGGGCGGTCCCGACGCAAAGCGTGCGAACGGGCGCCTTGATGAATTGCATCGTGTCATACATCGCCAGGCCGCTCGTCACGACGCCGCCGTAGGAGTTGATGTAAAGGTCGATCGGTTTCTTCGGGTTCTCGGCCTCGAGAAAGAGCAATTGGGCGCAGACCAGCGACGCCATCTCGTCGTTGACCTCGCCAGAGAGAAAGACAATCCGCTCCCGAAGCAGGCGGGAAAAGATGTCGAAAGACCGCTCGCCGCGGCTCGATTGTTCGAGAACCATGGGGACGAGCTGCATCGTGTCGCGCATGGCGGCGATTCCTGCGTGCTTGGAGGTTGACTGGCTGGCAGCGCGCTTCTTAGGCGGCCAGGCTCATGGGGCGAAGGTTGTCGTTGGCGCTCGTTCGGCGGGCGTCGCTCTCGATCCGATGGATGATTCGCAGCAGCGCGCCGCCCTTAAGCCCAGGCTCGATCCGGAAGGTGACGGTGCTTTCCGGGAACGGCGCGCCTTCCTCCCGCATCCGGTAGCGGACCTCGACGCCGGGAACGGACGCGATCGGCTCGGGCTCGGCAAGGTCCGCGTCGGGGAGCCATCGCTCGCGAAAGGCGGCGACGGCGATCGCCCGCCAAACCTTTTCCGGCGCCGCGTCGAGTTCGACCTCGAGCGCGATCTCAGCTTCCTCTTTGGCTTCCTCGCGCGGGTCGCTTCCAATGTCGCTCATTGATCCATGTCCTTCAGCAACGCCTTGAGGTCGTCGACGCGACGCGGCCAGTAGGCCCTGTAGCGGGCGAGCCACTGGCCGATCCGGACAAGCCCCTCCGGGTCCACTTCATAGTTGACGAAACGACCGTCTCGGCGCTCGCGCACGAGCCCGGCGGAGCGCAGGACAGCGAGATGCTGCGAGATCGCGGGCTGGCTGATCGCCATTCCGCGCCTGAGATCGCTCGCGTTCCTGGCCCCAACCGCCAGCTTTTCGAACACGCTGCGGCGGGTGGGATCGGCCAACGCCTTGAAGATGTCGCTCTCCATGGCGACAGATAAGCACATACTTATGTGACGCGCAAGCCGGTTCGCGGTTTTTATGAAGGCCGGCTGCGAGGCGGGACGTCGATATCGAGGGCGGGCAGGGCTTTGACCTCGTCCTGAGGCGCCGCGAAGCGGCCTCGAAGGGCGTTCCAGAGGGGCGTGATCCTACGCCTTCTGGAGCATCCTTCGAGGCCTTTTGCGTTACCGCACAAGGCGCCTCAGGATGAGGGGGTGTGTGCGCGCACATAGGCGCGCTCGCCGGTTCTCGGGCAATACCACACTTCCAGCGTCTCGCCGGTTGGCGGATCAAGGAAGCGCTCGCCGGTGAAACTCCAGTCTCGTCCGGGCGGAGCGTCGAGCGGCCGGCGCTTATAGCCGCCGCTGCGGAAGAAGAACCAGACCAGAAGAAGCGCGAGGAAGAAGCCCAAGGGGAAGAGAAAGGGGATCATGGAACGGGTTCGATGACCGCCGCCGTGCCGTAGGCGACGATTTCGCTCATCGTATTGCCGATCTCGGCGCTGTCGTAACGCATCATCAGGATGGCGTTGGCGCCCATCGCGGTCGCATTCTCGACCAGACGATCCAAGGCATGGCGGCGCGCCTCCTCGAGCAACCGC
The DNA here is from genome assembly GCA_963824475.1 of uncultured Alphaproteobacteria bacterium. GTDB lineage: Bacteria > Pseudomonadota > Alphaproteobacteria > Rhizobiales > Beijerinckiaceae > Roseiarcus. The sequence continues at coordinate 982,713 of CAWGPR010000012.1, read as the reverse complement.
GTATATTCGTGGATTTCCCCGCCGACGATGGTGCGCAAGCCGGCCATGATGTTTCCGCCGAGCCCGCGGCTGCGCACCACGACCCCGAAGCATTGTCCGAGCGTCCGGACAGTGCGATGGCCGGCAATGTTCTCTGTGGTGGCGACGATCATGCGCGAATCCCCGGCGCTTTCTCTCCGCGCGAGCTTCGCACGCCAAGCCTAACCAACGGTTGCGTGGCCTGGCGGGCGGCTGCGCCGATCTATTGTGGCGGCTGTGTGTTGATCATCGCTGCGCCGACCAGGCATGCGGCCTCGTCCTGCGAGCCCGCGCCGCCGGAACAGCCGATCGCGCCGATGAGCCTGCCGTGCTCGATCAGAGGAATGCCGCCGCGCGAGGCGATGACGTCGTCGAGGGTCAGTTGATATTTGTAATCGTTGTTCTGAATTCCCTGTTCGAAGGCTTTGGTCGGACGGCGAAATTTGACCGCGGCGCGCGCCTTGTGCTCGGAGATGGCGATCGAGCCGAGCTGCGCCCCGTCCATGCGCGCGAAGGCGACCAGATTGGCCCCCGAGTCGACCACGGCGACATTGAGCGCCCAGCCGCGATTGAGGGCCTCGCCTATGACCGCGGCGATCGCTCCTTGAGCGCGCGCGAGCGAAATCGGCGCGCCATAAGGGGTGCTGAACGGCATCTGGTCGGGGATGACGTCGAGCGGATTGGCCTGCTGCGCGCTTGCCCCGCTTGAGAAGCCAAGACACGCAGTCAAAATCACCGCACGCAGCCGAAGCGTCATGGTCGTTCCTCCCTGATGTTCCCAAGGGATTATTGCGCCGCGCACCGGCGCTCGGCAAGGACGTGTTGGCGCGATGGCGACGCTTTACGAAACCACCGATCCGACTTAGCTTTCTTTAAGACGCGATGCGCGGCGGAGTTGGAGCGGGGAAATGATGCTTGGCGCCCGAATTTTCATCCTGATCGGCCTTGCCAGCATGGCGGCCGCGACAAGTGAGGGGAAGGCCCAATCGTTGTTCAATTTGCCGCTCACGTTGCCCGGCGCTGCGCCCGCGCCCAACCCGCAGACCTATCTGCCGCCGGACGCCGATCCGAATTATTCGACCCCGGGAGGTTTCGACGAAGACGTCGACATGAGCCTCACCACCCGCAAGGAGGTCAGCGATCCGACGGGCGAGCCGGCGGGCACGGTCACCATCAATACGCACGAACGCAAGCTCTATCTCTCGCTCGGCGGCGGCCGGGCGCTGCAATATGGGATCGGCGTCGGACGCCAGGGCTTCGCCTGGAAGGGCGTGGCTGAAATCGGCCGAAAGTCGTTTTGGCCAGGATGGACTCCGCCGCCGGAAATGATCGATCGGCAGCCGGGCCTGCCGCGGCATATGGACGGCGGCATGGAGAATCCGCTCGGAGCGCGCGCCCTCTATTTGTTTGAAGGCAAGAAGGACACGCTGTTCCGCATTCATGGGACAAACGAGCCGAACTCGATCGGCAAGGCCGTCTCCTCCGGATGCATCCGAATGATGGACGCCGACGTGATCGACCTCTATGGGCGGGTCGCGAAGGGGACGCCGGTCGTCGTGCTGTAGACGCGGTCGCTGACCGCGTCCGCCGCGATCAGCGATCGCGGCTGCAAGCGCTTCCCGCCACCCTCTCCCTTGGGGAGAGGGGTTAATCCGCCACGGTGAACACCGCGCAGGGGGCGGCGATGCCGCGCAAGACGTGGGTTCCGAGCGGGATCAGCGGCGCCGTGGTTTCGGCGGCGAACGCGCCCGAAATGAGGACCGCCCGGTCCAGCGGGCGGCATAAACCCTCGAGGCGGCTGACCAGATTGACCGCGGGGCCGATGGCGGTGAAATCGAGCCGGTCCGCGGCGCCGATATTGCCCCACAGCATCTCGCCAAGATGCAGCGCTGCGCCGAAGGGCAGGGGCTTGAGGCCCTCCCGCCGCCGCGTTTCGTCGAGATGCGCCATTCCGCTCCGCGCGGCGGCGACCGCCTTGAGCGCCGCCTCGCAGGCGCTGCGCGGCGAGCCGCCGACGACCGGAAAGATCGCCAACACGCCGTCGCCCATGAATTTGAGCACTTCGCCGCCGAATACGTGCACGGAGCCCGCGATGCGGTCGAACCAGGCGTCGAGGGCCGCGATGACCTCGGACGGCGGACTGGTCTCGGAAAGCGCCGTGAAGCCGCGCAGGTCGGCGAACAGGAGCGCCGCCGCGATGGTCTCGCCGACGCCGCGCCGCAATGAACCCGCGAGCACGCGCGCGGCGCTGCGCCGGCCGAGATAGGCCTCGAGCGCCGCGGTCAGCGTTGCGCGGGCGGCGAGCGCGGCGAGCGGCGCCGCCGCGAAGCGCGCCGCCTCCCGCAGGCGACTGGCCTCGTCGGGCGCGAACGGACGCTGGCCTACCCAGCCGAGCCTCGGCCCGTCGGAGGTCGACCCGATCACATCTTCGTGCGCGGGGCCTGCCGCGAGGGCTGCGAGCCAGCGCCGGCCGGCCTCGCCTGGCGGACTCTCCGTTCCCCCGGCCGCGTGTGCTCCAGCCACAAATCCCAGCGCCTCGATCACCTCGTCGCTCTCGGCCCGCCACAGCCACGCGCGCCGGGCGATCAGCGGGTGGGGGGAAGTCAGCGTCAGGGCGCCGCCGGCGAGCGGCGCGCCATCCTTGATGAGGCGCTGGCCTAGGTTCGCCAGAAAAAGCTCGGGAGTCGGCGTCTCGGCGGCCGCGTCAACCAGCCAGGCCAGGGTTGAAGAGAGCTGCATCGATCGATCATCGGCTGGACTTGGCTTTGTTGTCATCAGCGTTTGGGCTGACCCTTTCATTCAACCAAATGGTTGATCTTCGGAGCCCGCAGGGTCATATTCGACCCGATCGGCCGGCGCCTGTCGATTTGATGGCCGGTCGCGCGTCTTGGGTCTGAAATGAGTTTTCACTGGAGGAAAATCCAATGGATGAATCGCTTGTGGTCCAGCGCGAGACCCAGATTGCGGCCCCGCCAGCGACCGTGTTCGCCTTCCTGACCGATCCACAAAAGATCCTCAGCTGGATGGGCGCCGAAGCGACGACCGACGCCCATCCCGGCGGGCTCTATCTCGTCAAGGACGTCGCCGGGCGGCCCGGCCGCACCGCGCGCGGGCAGTTCCGCGAGGTCGTTCCGGTCCATCGGCTCGCCTATAGCTTCGGCTGGGACGGGGACGCGGCTGTGCCGCCGGGGTCGAGCCTGGTCGAGATCGACCTCCTCGACCGCGACGGCGGTACTCTGGTGCGGATGACCCATACCGGACTTCCGAACGCCGCCGAATGCGCCGGTCACGCCAAGGGTTGGGCGTATTACCTCGGCCGGCTGGGTGTGGCCGCCGCCGGCGGAAATCCGGGCGTCGATCGAGGTCCGGCCGGCCACGCGTAACTAGCCGCGGCGCGACCGCACCCGCCCGAAATGCCACGCGCAAAAGAGGGCGATGATCAGCGCGCCTAAGGCGACGAACGCCCACTCGACGATGACGTCCGCCCCTTTGGGCGCAAAAGCGAACAGGAGGGTGAAGCCGACAGCGAGATTAAAAAGTCGACCGTGAAGAACGCGGTTTGATGTTTTGGGCTGGGCGCTGGGGCAGGCAGGCTGGGCGATGGTTAGGGGCTCGGCGGCCGCGAGGATTGCGGCAATGAAGACGCGCCAAATGGCGGCGAGCCAGGCGATGAGCCTTCGGAAGTTGTATCCGGCGGCGGCGAGGACCGCGTTGGCGGCGTCGCCGTGGGCGCCTTTGAGAAAGTTTCGGGCCATGCGGTGTTCGGCCTTGGCGTGGCCGATGACGGGCTCGACGGCCGAGCGCCGGCGGAGTTCGCGCCTGATGGCGTCGGTGACGCCGCGCCTCTGGCCAGAGATATAGACCTTGAACCGCATGTCGGGCGGGGCGTTATGGCCGCGATAACCGCGGTCGGCGACGACGCGGGTCAGGGGCGCGCCGATCTGCGCTTCGATCTCGGGCAGGACGGTCTTGAGCGTATGGCCGTCGTATGGATTGCCCGGCATCGCCTTCACATGGGCGATGAACTGGCCGCCCTTTGAGCGATGCAGGGTCGTGGCGAGCGAGACCTTGACGCCAAATTCGTAGGGCCGGTGCGACTTGCCCTTGCCGATGCATTCGACCTCGGGCGCGTGCAGGGAATAGATCTTCCTCCCGCGCTGGTGCTGGCGCTGATCGCGCACGGCGAAGGCCAGCGACAGCGGTTGGGCGAAGATCGCCCGCAGTTCAGCGTCGTCGCCGGTCTTGCGGACGAGATCGCGGCAGACCCGGCCAAGATAGGTCCGGATTGATCTCAGCGCCCGGTTGGCGCGCCTGAACTGCTTGGCGTGCGCGTAGCGTTGATGGGCGATCAGCGCGTGCTTTCCCACCCGCTCATAGGACTGGCGCAGCGACACGCCAGTCTTCCGGGCCAGCCTGACCAGCCGCTCGCGCGCCCGGTGCATGAGTTTTGCGTCGGTCGGAAACGCCACCGCCTTCGGCTGCACGGTCGTGTCGACGACGATGCGGGAAAAGTCCGAGAGTTTTGCCGCGCCAGTGCGGGTCGCGGTCGCGAGACTCTCCTGGATCAGCGCCACGAGTTTCTCCTCGCCCATCCGCTGGCGCCAGCGCGTCAGGGACGAGCGGTCGAACGGCGTCTTGTGCCGGAAGAATTCCTCGCCGCAGAATAGCTGGAAGTAGGGGTTCTCGACCCAGCGGGCGCAGAGATCCTCATCCGACAGATCGTGCATCGACTTGAGGATCGCCAACCCCGCCATCAGCCGGGTCGCCAGCGGCGGATGGCCGGCCTTGTCAGAATACATCGCCCCGAACTGATCCTCGAGGAAGCGCCAGTCGACCGCGCGGGCCAGCTTCGCCAGCGGGTGGCCCATGTCGACGATCTGGTCGAGCCGGGCCCGGAACAGATCGTTCTGCCCGCTCTCCCGCCGCTCCTTCGGCCGCATCGAATCGCCTCCTCGCCCACGACGAAAGCGAGGGAATCACGACCAAACGCATCGCGCAATTCGCAAGATAACCGCCCTCCGAACCGCCAATTCCGGCAAACGCGAACACTTCCGATCCGCCGCTGACGCCCGGAAATCAAGGTGACGCGGCAATCTTCACGGGCGACTAAAGAACCCCCACAGCACATTGACGACAGGAGAGGATTCGCCGACGCCCGAGGGAGAGGCGAACGGGGACTGAAACCAGTGGCCGCTGATCCCCTGAACGAAATGCGGGACGCCGTTGGCCAGAAACAGTCCGGCGACGAACTGCAAGAGGTAGACATACCAGGGGAGAGCGAACATCGCCGCGGGCACTTATTCTGAGGCTTGAACGGCCGAGGACGCAGGTTCAGTCCTGGCCGCCCAGCGCGCGATCATGCGGGCGAGAGAGGGGCCGATCAGGATCACCATCAGCAACCGTCCGATCTGCATCGCCATCACGAAAGGAATATCGACCGGGGACGAGGCGGCGATGATCGCGACCGCGTCGGCGCCGCCGGGGCTGGTCGCGAGATAGGCGGTCAGCGGGTCCGTTCCCACCGCCTCGTGCAAGGCGAAGCCGAGGCCGCCGCACATGGCGATCAGGGTGAAGATCGAGGCGAAGATCTTCGGCAGCTGTTTGGCCGCGTGGAGCACGATCCCGCGCGTGAACCTGAGCCCGATCGACCAGCCGACCATCGCGTAGGAGATCGCCAGAAGCCAGGGCGGCAGCGTAATCGCGAGCACATGGCTCGCCGACAGGGGAGCGCCCACGAACAGCGGCAGCAGCAGCGCACCGGCCGGAATCCTGGATTTCATGCCCACGACCGCGCCGCCGATGGCCAACGCCGCCGTCCCCAGGAGCGGCCCGGGCGCCACAGGCGGGAACCAATCGATTACGGCCGGCGCCGCGCCGCCCGACGCCGACCATGCCCGGGCGACGATCGACGCCACGAGTCCGACGCAGGCGACGCGCAGATATTGCATGACGGCGACCAGCCTCACGTCGCCGCCGAAAGCTTCCGCCATCAACACCATGGCGGTCGCCGCGCCGGGCGAGGAGCCCCAGACCGCCGTCGTGCCCGGAAACACTTTCCAGCGGGCGAGCCCATAGCCGAGAGCGGCCGCGAAGAAGATGACCGCGCCGATCAGAATCAGGAACATCGGCCACTTCCGGGCAATCGTCATCACGATGTCCGGGGTGATGCTTCGCGCCACCAGGCAGCCGACAACACCCTGAGCGATAACAAAGGTCCAGGCCGGAATCTTCACCCGTCCCTCGAACCACGACAGCAGGATTCCGGCCGCGATCGCGCCAAGCATCAGCGCCGCGGGCAGGCGGGCCAGTTCGAAGGCCGCAACGCAGATGAACGAGGCGCTGAGAAGCACGCCCCATTGCAGAACTGGCGGTCGCTCGCGCAGGGTGAAGGACGACATTCCGTCCTCAGGCCGTTGCGAAAGCGAGGGCGTCGCTGTCCCTCACCCGGGCGATCCTGGGGAAGACGCCGCGCATCGTGCTGTTGTGGCCTTCGATGGCGATGCTGGTGGTAGCGTCCCTGACGATCACCAGTTCGTAGCCGAGCTCCCAGGCCTGCCGCGCGGTGGATTCAACGCCGAATTGGGTGGCGACGCCGCCGAGGACGATGGTGCGTATCCCGCGGCGCTTGAGCTCGGAATTGAGGTCGGTGCGAAAAAACGCGCCCCAGGTGGTCTTGGTGATCTTGAGATCGCTCGGCTCGGCGAGGCCTGGGGCAAGATCGACGAAGCCTGCCGGCAGGGTCTTGGGCAGCCCGGAAGGCGCGTCGACGGCGCGCGCGTCGTTGGTCGCAGGCGCCGCGTTGACCGGCACGACCAACGCGCCTTCGGCCCGAAACCTTCCCGCGAGCGCCTTACTGCGTTCGAGCAGTTCGTCAGCCGAGAGCGGCTCGAGTTTGCGGCTGAGCACACCGTTTTGCAGGTCGATCAACACAAGGGCCGTTGTCCTTGGGTCGAGTGCGATCATCGGCGGGCTCCATAAGGCGGCGGCGCGAGGGTTGCGTGAGGTAGATTTATGAGGAATACTCGTGAACCGTCAATATGAGAGTCCCTCATAAATGTCAATCGAAATCCAGGCCCTAGCCAAGGAGCCAAAACGGGAGCGGGGAAAGCAGCGCGTCGCCGCCCTCATCGACGCGGGCGCCGAGCTCTTCGCCGCGAAGGGCTATGAGGCGACGACCATGACCGAGATCGCGAGCCGCGCGGGCGCGGCGATCGGCTCGCTCTACCAGTTCTTTCCGTCCAAGGAAGCCCTCGCCGAGGCGCTCTTCAACCGCTTCGCCGAGCGGGCGGCGGCGTCCTTTGCGCGGGTCGAGGAGTTGGCGTCGGGGCGATCGCCGGCCGAGCTTGCGGACTTGCTCATCGACTATAAGCTCGCGCTCGGAACCGACCGCGACGCGGCGATCGCGCTCTCGGGGTCGGTCGCCTGGATCGTCGAGCGCCGGAAGCCGCTCGGCGATGCGCTGCGAGGTCGGATCGCCAAGATTCTCAGCGCCGCCAACCCGGCGCTTCGCGAGGATGAGACGGCTGCGGCCGCGGTCATCGTCAACCAGGTCATGAAGATGATCCCGGCGCTCGCGGCGACGGAAGACGAGCGCGCCGCAAGGCTCGTCGGCGAAGCGCGGAAGCTCATGGCGCTCTACATCGCCGAGGTCTCAGAGAGGCGACGCTGACGGCGGCGTCGCCGCTCACTCCTCGTATTCGTTGATCACCGCGTCGGCGATCGCGCGCTTGGTGATGACGCCAACGACATCGGCGGCGCGCGGGCGACGCGCGCCGTGGAAGACGATCGCCGCGCCCGCTTTGTGGCGTTTGAGGCGCGCCAGTGCGAGTCTCAACAGGTCGACGTCGCGGCAGACGACCAACTGCTTCTCGACGAAGTCGTCCACCAGCCGGTCCGGGTTGTTCACGCTTTCCCGCCAGAGGCCGGAGCGCGGCGGGATGAGGCCGACAATCCTGCCTTCGCGCTCGACAATCATCGCGCGCAGATCGTCCACGTCTTCCCAGCCAATGCATTCCCTCAGCGTTGAACCGGCCTCAGCGAGGATGAACCGCCGCTCCATGATGTGCTGCGCCTGCTGGACAAGATAGAGATTGACGTGCCGCTCCTTGGGGATGCGGTGGCCGCGGTGGCGCAGCTTGATGGTGTAGAGAGTCTCGGGGATGAGGGCGCGCCTGACCCCGGCGGCGACCGCAACGGCGACGGTCACCGGGACGATGATCGCGTAGTCGCGCGTCATCTCGAACACCATGATGATGCCGGTCATGACGCCTCCGGTCCCCGCTCCGACCATCGCAGCCATGCCGACGATCGCCGCCGACGGCGCAGTCATGCCGGCGTTGGGGAGTAGGTGGGTCGCGAGCACCGCGAAGGCCGCCCCGAGCGTCGAGCCGAGAAAGAGCGAGGGCGAAAATATGCCGCCTGAAGCGCCGCAGCCGAGGCTGATTGTGGTCGCGAACAGTTTGAGCACGAACAGAAGCGCCAGGAGGCCCGTGGCCGTCATGCTCTTGTCGAGGATCGACTGGATGACGCCATAGCCGACGCCGTCGACATACGTGTGGCCGAAAGCGTTGGAGAGGCCGACCATCATCAGGCCGACGATGGTCATGCCGACGATATTCTGGGTGTAGATGTTTCCCGGCAATTTGGGAAAGCCGTCCTCCATGAAAACGAGAAGCCGAATGAAGGCCCATGCGGCGACGCCGCAGAGCGCCCCGAGCAGGGTGAAGGCGATCGCCTCCTCGAGGCCGAAGGAACTCGCGGACGGAAAGAAGACTTCAGGGACACGGAAGGCCGGATTGGGGCCGATGAGGATTCGCCCGACCAGGGTCGAGGCGGCCGTCGCGATGACGACCGGCAAGAAGGTGCGGTTGGAGACTTCGGGCAGAAGGATTTCAAGCGCGAACAGCACGCCGCCAAGGGGCGTATTGAAGGTGGCCGCGATGCCCGCGCCGGCGCCCGCCGACAGAAGCGTGATCTTCTGCCCGGTCGAGAGCCCGATCGCCTTCGAAAATGACGCTCCCAACGCCGACCCGATCTGGATGATCGGCCCCTCCCGGCCCACCGACGCGCCCGACCCGATCGATAGCGCTGAGGCGAGGGACTTGATGACCGCGACGATGCCGCGAATGTTGCCGCGCTGATAGTAGATCGCGTCCATCACCTCGGGGACGCCGTGACCTTTGGCCTCCGGTGCGAAACGCTCGACCAGATAGACGACGACAAGGCCGCCAAGGACCGGCGACAGGATCACCCAGTTTCCGAACCGGCTCGGCCCCTCGAGGATGTTTGCGTCGTAGGCGATCCTGAAGACGCCGTCGAACATTGCGTTGTGGATAAGGCCGATAAGCGACCGGAGAAACACCGCGCCGACGCCGGTGAAGATTCCCACCCCCAAAGCCAGGAGACAGAGCGTGAACAAGCTGACGCGCCGCTCTTCCCGATCGCTCGTGGCGACGGACTCAGACGAAACGGCGGCATCAGCGGTGGTGGTCGACATTGTTTAGGCTTCTTTTTGCGAATCAAAATCGGCGCGCGCGCGACGTCCGTAATGGACGGATCTCGCAGCCAACGCCGTCAACCCTCTGTGAGTTCACGATTACGGCATTCGCCGGGCTAACTGCGGCCCGATCCCTGCCCGCATCACCAAGCGGCGCAAGGGTCCGGCGGCGGAGAGCGTCGCCAAGGCGGCGCCGCGCGCGAAATCAACGGGAGCAAAGTCCGTTAGCAGCGAGCGGTTGAGGCCGTCAACCGCGCCGGTTCTCAGCGCGATGTCGCCGCGCCTCATGCGCTCGTACGCCCGCCAGGTCTCAAGGCCGCCGATATCGCGCCCCAAGGCTCGCGCTTCGACCGCGCAGGCGATGATCGCCTCGACGTCACGCAGCCCAAGATTGAGTCCTTGCGCGCCAATCGGCGGCAGCACGTGCGCCGCGTCTCCAACCAGCGCCAGCCGTTCGGCGGCGATCTTCGGCACGATCTGGCGCGCGAGCGGGAAGAACCCGCATGTCCCCTCGACGCGCATCGCGCCGAGAAGCGAGTGCGCCTTAAGCTCGATCTCGCGCGCAAGCGCTTCGTCGTCGAGGCCCTCGCGCCGCCGTGCGTCCTCTGCCGACATCACCCAGACGAGGCTCGACCGGTTGGGCGCCGTTGCGCTGGCCGGCAGCGGAACGAGAGTGAGCGGGCCGCCGCGAGTGTGGAACTCGGTCGAGAAGTCGTCGTGCGGCAGCCGATGGGCGAGAAGCGTTGTCAACGCGCTTTGCGGGTAGCGATGGATGCGCGCTTCGAGCCCGGCGGCGCGCCGCGCTTTCGAATCCCGCCCGTCGGCGCCGATTGCGAGCCGGGCCGCGATCACGCGCCGGTCTTTAAGCTGCGCCCGGACGGCCTCGGCGCCGAAATCATAAGCCGCGACCCCGGTCGCGACGCACTCGACGCCGGGGAGCTCAGCGATCCTGGCTCGCAGCGCCTCGGCCATCCGATCGTTCTCAATGTTCCATCCGAACGCGTCGAGCCCGATTTCCGACGCGAGGAACTCGACCGGACGCGGCGGAAACAACGTCCCGGTGTCGTCGATGAGCCGCAGGCCGCGCAACGGCGCGGCCTCAAGTCGCAAACCCGCCCAGAGGCCGAGGGACTTGAGAAAGGCGACGGAGCGGTCGAGCAGCGCGACCGTGCGTCCCCGTCCCGTTCGCTCGGCGGCGCCGCAGCAGACGACATCGAAACCGGCCTGCGCCAGGCCGAAGGTCGCGGTCAGCCCGGCGAGTCCCGCCCCGGCGATCAGGACGTCCGCGCCGCGCCCGGCAGGCTCGTCGCCGTCGGTCATCGTGCTCTCCGATGCGTCCTTTTCCCTTGAAACCTGCGAACAGGGAGACGGCGCCGCGCAACTTTGATAAGGCGGAAGCCAATAAGGTCAAGCCGACCCCGGCGGCGGCGCAAGCGCGCCGCGCGGGAGGCGGACGGGGCAGGGCATGTCGATTGAAAAGCGGCCCGTCGACGTCGCGAGCGCCGCAGGCTTCTCAGTCCATCTTTTCACCGCCTCAGGCGGAGCGGTGGCTGTGCTTGCGCTTTACGCGGCGATCGAGCGCGATTTCGCCGCCTGCTTCGCCTGGCTTGGGCTGGCCTTGTTCATCGACGAAATCGACGGCACGCTGGCGCGCGCCGCGCGGGTGCAGGTGACCGCGGCCTCGATTGACGGGACCGTGCTCGACCTGGTGATCAACTTCCTCACCTATGTGCTGGTGCCGGTGGTGGCGCTGTGGCGCTCGGACCTGATGCCGACCGAGGCCTCGTTCTGGATCGGCCTTATCGTCACCATCGCCTCGGCGCTCTATTTCGCCGACACCCGGATGAAGACCGACGATTTGTGGTTTCGGGGCTTTCCGGCGACCTGGAACATCGTCGTCTTCTATCTGTTCGTCCTTCGCCCGCCGTGGATGGTCAGCGCTATTATTCTGCTTGGGGCGGCGGCGCTCATGTTCACCCCGATCGTGTTCGTGCATCCGTTGCGGGTCGCGCGGTTGCGCGGTCTGACCATCGCCATGACCTTCGCATGGTTCGCCCTGGCGGCGACGGCGATCGCCGAGCATCTTGCGCCGCCGGCCTCGATCGGCTGGGGCCTGGTCGCGACGGCGGCCTATTTCCTGGCGCTGCCGCTTCTGCGTCATTCGCCGCTGGCGCGCGACTGAGCGTGATAGGGGGCGAAACTTGGCAAGCGCCTTGCGAGCGGGATTGAATCCTTGCTATAGCCCGCGCCGCGCGATGCTGCCTGGCTTCATCGTCGGCCTCGTGGCGGAGTGGCTACGCAGAGGACTGCAAATCCTTGCACCCCGGTTCGATTCCGGGCGAGGCCTCCAATAAAAATCAATCGTTAGTCATGAACTGAATTGACGACCTTGAAGCCGCGGTTGATTATGAGCCGCTGATCTCCGCACGATCCGCGAGAGCAGTCCCGACCTTCTCGACCATGTGAACGATCTCCAGGCGAACCATAGGGTCGGTGATCCGTAAGAACGCCCGGACGAGCCGCGCGCCTTGCTTCGGATCATGGATCTGTGAAAGACCCGTTTCGATCTCGGAAGACGCAGCAAATGTGCGATGGGCCTTTGGGCCCGCGTCCTGTTCCAACATTTCACACCCTCCAGGGACACCAAAAATCGTTAGGTGCGCTCTGGCGCGCGATGCGCCAGCCCCGTAACGCTCAGCGAGGTCCCCATCGCCCAAGTGCTGCGAGATCTCATTGCTGAGATCCCGATCTTCAACTTTCCAACGGGTTAAATCGCGGACATCTTGAGCCGCGTCCGCCATGTCAGAATGCCTCCGAGCCCATGCGTTCACCCCAACCGACGAACGATCAGCTCGCGGAAAAAGCCCCGCGCCCAAGAGGAACCGACGCGGGGCTAACGAGCGCCTTGGGCTGGGGGGCTTGGGTCGGCGCCCGTCCAGAGCTTAACCGAGCGCCGCGATCGTTGTTCCACGACCGGTCGGTCTTACGGCGGCGACCTCTCATACGCCGGGGCGGCTCATTGGCCCTCGAGAAACGAAAAAAGGGGCGCCCGAAAGCCGCCCCTTACCCCCATTTGTCCAGACCCGAACAACGCTTAAATCACACTCGGTCTATGGTCAAGGAACTGACCCCGGGTTTTCTACAGGCTGTCCATGGTGAGCTCCGAGGGCCATACGGCCTCATTAACGCCAGCGGCGAAGCGGGGAACGTCCGCGGCCAGAATGGGCGGTTCGCTCCTCAGCGCCTCGCGCGCAAAACCGAACTTCGTCGCGAAGGAAGGCTCAGGCGCCGAGGTCGCGGCGCGTCGCAACGCTCGGGATTCACAACACCGCCGACATTATCGCCAAGCGCCCCGAATTCTTCGGCGAATTGGTCGACTACATTTCGATGGAGGACGGACGGCTCCAAACCTTCCCGAGAAGTCTTGCGCCCGATGGCGAAAATAGGGCACGGTTTTTGCGTTTGTCCGATTGTTTGCCGCGTCGGCTCCGATCGCGACGCGGCCCGGCGTCCAAAACAACCCGATGGAGGGCAATATGAAATCAATGATAAGGAGCTTGGGCGTTGTGGCGCTGGCCGCGGCCGCGCTTGGAATGGCTGCGGCGAAGGCGCAGACAGTCGCGCTCGTCACGATTAACCAGCAGGCGCTGTTCTTCAATCAAATCAACGACGGCGCCAAGCAGGCGGCCGACAAGGCGGGCGCGAAGCTCGTCATCTTCAACGCCAACAACAACGCCGCGGCTCAGAACAGCGCGATCGAGGACTACATCGCCCAGAAAGTCGATGGCGTCGTGCTCATCGCCATCGACGTGAATGGGGTGAAGCCCGCCGTCACGGCGGCGAAGAAGGCCGGCATTCCCGTCGTCGCGATCGACGCCCGCATCCCCAATGGCGACAACGCGGCTTTCATCGGGGTCGATAACAAAGGCGCGGGCGAGCAGATCGGCAAATACTTTGCTGATTACGTGAAGAACAAGATGGGCGGATCGGCCAAGGTCGGCATCGTCGGCGCGCTCAATTCCTTCATCCAGAACCAGCGCCTGGACGGCTTCAAGGCCGCGGCTCAGACGGTCCCGGGCGTCAAGTTCCTCGATACGGTCGACGGCCAAAACATCCAGGACGTTGCGCTGACCGCGGCCGAGAATCTGATGACCGCCAATCCCGACATGAGCGCGCTCTACGCCACCGGCGAGCCCGCCCTCGTCGGCGCCATTTCCGCCGTGACCAGCCAGCAGCGCACCGACAAGGTCAAGGTCTTCGGTTGGGACCTCACCGCGCAGGCGATCAAGGGCATAGACGAGGGCTGGATCGTCGCCGTCGTTCAGCAGGATCCGTTCCAGGAGGGCGTGGCCGGCGTCGAAACCGTGCTCAAGATCAAGAAGGGCGAGAAGGTCAATCCGAGCATCGACATTCCCGTCACCATCGTGACCAAGGAAAACGTCGACAAGTTCCGTAGCCTCTTCAAATAGGCCGGCTTGAACGCGCCAACGCGGGACGCTGCAGGGCGTCCCGCTTTCTCTTAACGCTTTGCACGAAAGTTGAAGCCAAGCGGATGTTGAGCGCCGATGCGCCGATCCGGGTCCGGATGGAGGACATCAGCAAGTCCTTCGGTGCCATCAAGTCGCTCGATCGCGTCAACCTTGTCCTGCGGGCAGGCGAGGTCCTTGGACTGGTCGGCGACAACGGGGCGGGAAAGTCGACGCTGAGCAAGATTCTCTCGGGCGCCGTCATTCCCGATTCCGGCCGCATTCTTCTCGACGGCCGTGAAGTGCGGTTCTTTTCGCCCGCCGACGCGCGCCGCCAGCGGGTCGAAATGGTGTATCAAGACCTGTCGCTCTGCGACACGGTTGACGTTGCGGGCAACCTCCTGCTTGGCCGCGAGCCGCTCAAGCGCATGCTCGGCGTGCCGATCATGGACAAGCGCAAGATGCACGAGGACGCCTCTCGAATGCTCGAGCATCTGGGCATTCGCATGCCGAGCACGCGGCTCAAGGTCGAGAATTTATCCGGCGGCCAGCGTCAGAGCATCGCGATCGGGCGCGCGGTGTCGTTCAACCCCCTCGTCCTCGTCATGGATGAGCCGACCGCCGCCCTGGCGGTCGCCGAGGTCGACGCGGTGCTCGACCTCATCGGGAACGTGAGCGCCAAAGGCGTGAGCGTCATTCTCATCACCCACCGGCTGCAGGATCTGTTCGTGGTCTGCGACCGGATCATGGTCCTCTATGAGGGTCGCAACGCCGCCGAGAGGCTCATTGGCGAGACGAATATCGAGGAGATCGTCAACCTCATCGTGGGAAGAAAATTCCGGTCGATCTCGGCCGGAGCGCAGGCTGGGAGGGGGGCGCGGACTTGACCGCGGTCGCCGTCCCCCCCGCCTTGCGCGATCGCGCCAGGCTGATCGTCCACGATAACGGCGGCGTGCTCAGCATCGCGGCGTTCTTCGTCGTCATGACGGTCATTTTTTCGCTGATCACCGACACATTCCTGACTGAGGCCAATCTCCTCAACATCTTGCGACAGACCGCGCCGCTTATGATCGTGGCGGTCGCGATGACCTTTGTGATCACGACCGCGGGGATCGATCTCTCCGTCGGCTCGGTTCTGGCGCTCGTCAATGCGCTGGCTGCGATTTCGCTGCAGGCCGGGCTCTACTGGCCGCTGGTGGTCGCGCTGATGCTCGGGGTCGGGATCGTCATCGGCGCCATCCAGGGCTTCTTCATCGCCTATGAGGGCATTCCCGCCTTCATCGTCACTCTTGCGGGCTTAAGCTCGATCCGGGGGACCGCGCTGCTTCTGACGAAAGGCTATTCGATCCCGATCGACCCTCAGAGCCCGTTCAACGCGATCGGCCGAGGATGGATCTTCGGCCTGCCCATGCCGGCGATCATCGCCGTCGCCGCGCTGGCGCTGGGCTTTCTCGTCTTTAATGAAACCACCTTCGGTCGCTATGTGACCGGCGTCGGCGCGAACGCCGAAGCGGTTCGGCGCGCGGGCGTCGACACCAAGAGGATCACGCTTGCGGTCTATGCGCTGAGCGGACTCGCGGCGGCGATGGCGGGAATCATCATCGCCGCCCGCCTTGGAAGCGGGTCCTCGAACGCCGGCGGCGGCTTCGAGCTCGACGTCATCGCCGCGGTCGTCCTGGGGGAACGAGTCTGTTCGGCGGCCGCGGCACGATGCTCGGCACGATGCTCGGGGCCCTGACCGTCGCAGTCATCGGCAACGGCCTCATCCTCTATCATATGTCGCCGTTTCTGACGCCGATCATCGAGGGATTCATCATTCTGATCGCGATCTGGCTCAACTTCCGCCTGTTCCGGACGGGGCGACGGACCGGCTGAAGAAAGGAAGAGCAGCGACATGGCGAAGCCGAGGATCGGCGTACAGTCCGGGCTAGTACGGACCGTGCTGGGCCCTATTCCCGTCGAGGCGATGGGCGTCACGCTCATGCACGAGCATATTCTGCTCGACGCCTCGAGCTGGTGGCGGCGCCCCTGCTGCGGCTCGGAGATCGCCATCGCCGAGAAGCCGCTCGAGATATCGATGCTCGGCGATTTGCGGATGAACCCGTTTCTCAACCGCGACAATTGCGCGCTGCTCGACGTCAAGGCCGCGATTGAGGAGCTGAACCATTTCGTCGAATATGGCGGTAAGACCGTCGTCGATCCAACCAACCTCGGAATCGGACGCGACCCGTCGGCGTTGCAGAGGATCAGCCGGCGAACCGGACTCAACATCGTCATGGGCGCGGGCTTCTACCTCGAGCCGTCGCATCCCCCTTATGTGACGGACATGACGGTCGAAACGATCGCGGAGGCGATCGCGCGCGACTGCGGCGTCTCGGAGGACGAGCCCGAGGTCTGCGCCGGAATGATCGGAGAGATCGGGGTCAGCAAGGACTTCACGCCGGCCGAGGAGAAGGTGCTGAGGGGCGCGGCGCGCGCGTCCAAGCTGAGCGGCGCTCCCCTCTCCATTCATCTCCCGGGCTGGGAGCGCCTCGCTCATCGCGTGCTCGATGTGGTTGAGAGCGAAGGCGCAGACCCGCGGCACGTCGTGCTCTGCCATATGAACCCGAGCCTGCACGACCACAAGTATCAGCGCAGCCTGGCGGACAGGGGCGCGTTCATCGAATATGACATGATCGGCATGGACTACTTCTACGCCGACCAGCAGGCGCAGTCGCCGTGCGACGAGGAGAACGCTGTCGCCATCTGCAAGCTGGTCGACGACGGCTATCTCAATTCAATCCTGATGTCGCAGGACGTGTTCCTGAAGATGATGCTGACGCGCTATGGCGGATTCGGCTACGGCTATATCCTCAAGCACTTCGCGCCGCGCCTGAAGCGCCATGGGATGGATCAGCGCACGATCGACCACATGCTGATCGAAAACCCGCGGCGGGTCTTCTCCGCCGAGCATCGCGCTCGCTGACAGGAACTGAAGGGAGAGGCGCCGGTGGCGGATGACACGGGCAAAATGATCCATGTGATCGGCAACGCCGCGCTCGATAGCGTGATTCGAGTGGACTGGTTTCCGCGGCCCGGTGAAACGATCGTGGCTCTCGGCGCCTCTGAGGATCTTGGCGGCAAGGGCGCCAATCAGGCGCTCGCCGCGGCGCGATTGATCCCTTTCTCTACGCGTCACGCCGGGTTCCCTCTGCAGTGGGTCAGTGGAGCGGGACCGTGAATGGCCCCGGTCAGGAAATCGGGCCAGTCGCGCTCGAAGAATGGCTTGTGGTCGCGATCGCGGCGTCGGATCGGACGCGCCTCGCAGACGAAAGTCGCTGAGTCGAATCGCACATGAATCTGCTCGGCCCGGTCCTCGGCGCGCTCGGACATGAAGCGGACCTCTTCGAGCATACGGGTGCGGGCTTCGGGTATGCGATCGCCCTCCGCCGCGCAGATGGCCCGAGCCCCACGGCTTCCGCCGCCGCGACCGATATAGAACGCAAGCGCCGTCAGCACCGCTTCCGACAGGAGCGCGGTCTGCCGCCACTGCAGCGCCTTCAAGGCTTCGGGCGCGCCGGAATAGGCGATGCCCTGCCGGCGAATGGTCTCGTTCAATGCGCGAGCCTCGGCCAGCGCTTGTTTCACGTCGGCCGCAGTGCAAAGTACGCCGGCGTGATCGCTCATTCGGTCCTGGACATCCTTCCGGATCGATTTGATGGTCAGCGTGCTGTCCGCCTTGAGGACGTCGAGGATGCGCCCGACCGCCTCGTCGATCAGGCCGGGCTCCGTCGCGCTCGCGAGGCCCGCGCTATGACGGGCGGATACGTGCTCGGCGCAGCGCGTGCCGAAGACCTGGCCGGCGTTGAGCGCGGCGCCGCCAGGTCGGGTCACCCCGTGGGTTCCAGCCGCTTCGCCCACGGCGTAGCAGCCGTCGAGGTTGGTCGCGCCCCAGCCGTCGACGGCGAGGCCGCCGTTCATGTGCTGATTGTTGACGGCGAATTCGAGCGGATCGCGCGTGATGTCGTATTTGTAGCGCTTGTAAAGCTCGATCGAGAGCGGGTTCATCTTGCGAAGCCGGTCGAGCGGCTTCTCCAGCAGCGCTCCAGCGTTTCCAAGATAGGCCCGCACGTCCGGGTCGAGCCGGTCGAGATCGAATTCGGCGTCACCCGGAACGGGAAGCGGATTGCGGTTGAAGTCCATCAACACTTTTCGTCCGGCCTGCCTCTCCTTGACGATGGCGAGGTCGACGAGGCTCGAGCCGAAGTTGAGCATGCGCGTGGCGTGGAACGGCCACTGGTAACCCTTGCGGAACACGTTCGACGCCAGTTCTTGCGTCGTCCGGTAATAGTCAGCGAGGAAGTTGCGCTCGTTCCCGCGTGAATCGCGCGAAAAGATATAGGGCATCGCCTGGACATATGTGCCCGAGAGGTTCCAGGGGAAGTCGTCGCGTGACGTCCCGATCCCGAACTGGCTCTCTGTGAGGTTGACCGCTTCGAGCCCCGCCTCCATCGCGAGCCCGAGCGATCCAAAGCAATTCCTGGGATAGACGCTGTCGCGATAGAGCTCTCCGGGCCCTCCGGTCGCGATCACGACCGACTCGCTTGAAAACACGACGAGCCCGAAGGGATTGTCTTCGGCGCGGCGCTTGGGCGAGATCGCGAGCGCCCCGACGCAGCGGGGCTGTGCGCCTGGTTCGACCAGGAGTCGGACGCCGGTCGTATGATTGAAGATCGGCGCGTTCAGCCGGATCGCCTCTTTCGCCAGCGCCTGCACCATGAGGCGTGACGTGCGGGGGCCGCAACTGGTCGCGCGCCCTGCCTCGTCATGGTCGGTCTGGTAGCGCAGCACGCCGCCAAGGCGATCCTGCGGGATCGGCAGCCCCATGAACTGCAGGGACGACAGCGCGCGCGGCGATCCGACCGCCTCGATGTAGGCCGCGTCCTCGTTCATCGCGCCGCCCGCGCCGAGCGCGTCGGCCATCGCCCGGAAGTCGTCGCCCCGCCCAGCGCCGTTGGCGGTGTGGAGGGTCTGCTTGTCGGAACCGGAGCATGCGGACGTGCCGCCGAAGGCGCTCTGGGTCACGACGATGACGTCAAGGCCGCGGCGCTTCATCTCGACCGCGGCCCGAAGTCCGGCGGCGCCGCTGCCGAGAGCGAGGGCTTCGCTGCGATGGAGGGGAATTGAGAAGCCGCGCGCGGCGACGGTTTCTTTCGCCTGCCTCTCTGTCGCGAGGCGTGGCATCTCGATGTCGGTCAGGGCGTCGAGAATGTCTTGGGGGATCGTCGCGCTCAAGGGGCGGGTCCTGAGATGGGGATTGACGGGGCGGAAAGGAAAAGCTACAAAGCTATTAGCACGTTCCAAATCGAGCGACAAGAACCTCCGCTTATTCTGGCCTTTCCGGCAGGGATGATGTCGATGATAATTGGAACGTGCCAATTGGAAGCGCTTGAATGAACGACGGGACGCGCAGGGAGATGGAGGGTCGCGAGGGACGCGCGACCATCGTCGACGTCGCCCGCCGCGCCGGCGTCTCGAAATCGACCGTTTCCCTGGTCCTCGGCGGAAGCTCGCTCGTTGCCGACGCGACGCGCGAACGCGTCTCGGACGCGATGAACGAGCTCGGCTACATCTACCACCGCGGCGCGGCGACCTTGCGCGGCGCAAAGTCTGGCGTCATCGGCATGGTCATCAACGACCTGTCGAACCCCTTCTATGTCGAGCTCGCGATCGGTATCGAGCAGGCGTGCCAGGGCGGCGCCTATATCCCCTTCCTCGCCAACACCGCGGAGAACCCGGTCCGCCAGCAGCAGGTGATCCGTTCGATGCGCGAGCATGGCGCCGCCGGGCTCGTGCTCGCGCCCGCGATGGGCGCATCGGCGAGCGAGCTGAAGCCGCTTCTTGCGGGGTTGCCCGTCGTCCAGGTGATGCGCCGCCTCCCGGGGCTCAAGGCCTCCTTCGTCGCTCCGGAGAACAAGGAGGGCGCGCGCAAGGCCACCGCCCATCTGGTCGCCGTCCGACACAGGCGCATCGCCTTTGTCGGCGGCGTATCGCCGATGCTGGTCCGTGAGGAGAGGCTCGCGGGCTACAGATTGGCTCTCGAAGCGGCCGGAATTCCATTCGACCCGTCGCTGGTCATCGAAACGACGACCAACTATTCGGGCGGCGGGACGGCCGCTCCGCAGCTGCTCAACCTCCACCAGCCCGCGACCGCCGCCCTTTGTTTCAACGACGTTGTCGCGATCGGGCTTACTCGCGCGCTGATGGAGACCGGCGTTTCGGTCGGGGTAGACTTCGATGTCGTCGGTTTCGACGACATCGAGGAAGCCAAGCACACGCTTCCCGCCCTGAGCAGCGTCGCGGTGAACGCTCGCGATCTCGGCTCGCGCGCCGCCCAACTCCTGATGCGCCATCTCGCGAGCGGCGACTTCGAGCCGGAAGCCGTGCTCTGTCCCACGACCCTGGCGCTTCGCAGGTCCTGCCGGGCCGCTGGCCCTGATGAGCGAGGAGATTGATGACAAAACTTCGTTGGGGGTTGATCGGCGCGAGCACGATCGCCGCAGAGCACATGATCGGCGCCTTCCGCGCCAATGGCGGGGAAGCCGTCGCCGTCATGAGCACGAATGCCGATCGCGCGGCAAGTTACGCAAAAAAGCACGGCGTCGCCCGTGCCACGAAAAGCTTGAAGGAGCTCGTCGAGTCCCGGGACGTGGACGCCGTCTACATCTCCACCACCAACGAGCTCCACCGGGACCAGGTGTTCGCGGCCGCGGCGGCCGGAAAGCATGTGCTGTGTGAAAAGCCGCTCGCGTTGACGCTGCCGGACGCGCGCGCGATGGTCGCGGAATGCCGCAAACGCGGCGTGATCATGGGGACCAATCACCACCTCCGCAACGCGGCGACGCATCGCGCGATGCGCGAGGCGATCAGCCAAGGGCGGATCGGCAAGCCGCTTTTCGCACGGGTGTTCCACTCCGTCTACCTGCCCGCCCATCTGCAAGGCTGGCGGCTCGACCGCCCTGATGCGGGCGGCGGAGTCATCCTGGACATCACGGTTCACGACGCCGACACGCTTCGCTTCGTCCTCGATGACGAGCCCAAGTCCGTGGTCGCCATGACCTCGCACGGCGGCATGGGGCGCGAAGGGCTCGAGGACGGCGCGATGGGCGTCATCCGCTTCTCGAGCGGCGTCCTGGCGCAATTTCACGATGGCTTCACCACCAAATACGCACTGACCGGCTTCGAGGTGCATGGAGAGGCCGGCTCGCTGATTGGCCGCGACTGCATGACGCAAACGCCGAAGGGCGATGTGATCCTGCGGACCGCAACGGGCGACGAGCAGCTCAAGCTTGATCACGAGAGCCTTTACGGGCGTTCGATCCGCCTGTTCCAGGACGCCGTCGCGGGACGGGGCGCTCCCTCAGCGACCGGCGAGGATGGAATCAAGTCCTTGAGCGTCGCGATTTCCGCGCTCGCCGCTGCGCGCTCGGGCGCCGAGACCCCCATCGATCTGACCGTCTGAGGACAGCAATGGCCAGACCAAAGGTGATCTCCGCGGCGGACGCCGCCCGTCTCATTCCCGACGGCGCGATCGTCACCGTCTCGTCCTCGTCCGCGCTCGGATGTCCCGATGCGACGTTGGCCGCTATCGGGTCGCGCTTCGACGCCGAGGGGCATCCGCGCAATATCACCACCCTGCATCCGATCGCCGCCGGGGACATGTGGGGCGTCAAGGGCGTCGATCACCTCGCTAAGTCCGGGTGCCTTGCGCGTGTTCTCGCCGGGTCCTATCCGTCGGGCCCGTCCTCAGCCGAGCCGCCGGAGATTTGGAAGATGATTACCGGCGATGCGATCCCGGCATATAACGTGCCCTCGGGCATCCTGTTCGACATCCATCGCGAGGCCGCGGCGAAGCGTCCAGGCGTGCTGACCAAGATCGGCATGGACACGTTCGTCGATCCTGCTCACGAAGGCTGCGCGATGAACGCCAAGGCGGCAGCCGATCCGATCGTCAAGCGCGTCAGTTTCGCCGGAGAGGAGTGGCTCTTCTTTCCGACCATCACGCCGCAAGTCGCCATCATCCGCGCAACGACCGCCGACGAGCGCGGAAACCTTTCCTACGAGCATGAGGGCGGCATTCTCGGCCCGCTCGACCAGGCGCTCGCCGTTCGCAACAACGGCGGCGTCGTCATCGCTCAGGTAAAGAGGCTGGCGGCGGCAGGCACTCTGCGCCCCCACAACGTCGTCGTTCCGGGCGTTCTGGTCGATTATATCGTGGTCGCGCCAGAGCAATTGCAGACGACGCACACCGCCTATGAGCCGGCGATCTCGGGAGAGGTCTTTCGACCGCTGTCGTCGTTCGAGACGCCGAAGTTCGACATCGCCAAGGTCATCGCCCGGCGCGTTGCGCAAGAGCTGCGCGACGGCGACGCGGTCAACATCGGCTTTGGCGTCTCGGCCAACGTGCCGCGGATCCTCATCGAGGAAGGCCGTCACGGGGCCGTGACCTGGGTGATCGAGCAGGGCGCCGTCGGCGGCGTGCCGCTGCTCGACTTCCAGTTCGGCTGCGCCTCCAACGCCGAGGCGATCGTCCAGTCGCCGCACCAGTTCACCTACTTCCAGGGCGCGGGCTTCGACATGTCGCTGCTCTCGTTCCTGCAGATCGACCGCGGCGGCTCGGTCAACGTCTCCAAGCTCGGCCTGCGCCCGCATGTCACCGCAGGGGCCGGCGGGTTCGTCGACATCACGGCGCGCGCAAAGAAGATCGTCTTTTCCGGCTATTTCACCGCCGGGGCAAAGCTCGAGGTCCACGACGGCGCGGTCAAGATCGCCAGGGAAGGCAAGGTCAAGAAGCTCGTCGAAGCGGTCGAACAGATCTCGTTCTCCGGCCCCCGGGCGGTCGATCAAGGGCAGGAAATCGTCTACGTCACCGAACGCTGCGTGTTGCGACTCGAGAAGGACGGCGTCACGATCGCCGAACTCGCGCCGGGCGTGGATCTCGAACGCGATGTTCTCGCCCAGGCCGAGTTTCCGCTGCGTATCGCCAAGCACATCCGCAAGATGGACCCGGCGTTGTTCCACGCGCCGCCGATCAATCTTAAGCTTCGCCCGGCGGAGGAGATGGCCCTGTGAGCGCCTTTGTCGAACTTGCCTTCGAGGGACCGCTTGCGCGGCTGACCCTGAAGCGCGCCGACAAGCTCAATGCGCTCGACCGGGCGATGATCGACGCCCTGGCCGACGCCGCGCGCGCCATCGACGCTTCATCGGAGGCGCGAGCCGCGATCCTCTCCGGTGAGGGCAAGGCGTTCTGCGCCGGTGGCGATATCGCCGCCTGGGGCGGTCTCGCTCCCCTCGAAATGTGGCGCGACTGGACGCGCGCCGGGCATCGCGCGTTCGAAGCGCTCGCGCGGCTGCGTGTTCCGCTCATTGCGGCAATCACCGGGCACGCCTTTGGCGGCGGCCTCGAACTCGCCGCTGTCGCCGATATTCGCATCGCCGAGAGCGGGATCAAGCTCGGCCTTCCGGAGTTGGGTCTCGGCATGGCGCCGGGCTGGTCGGGCACGCAAAGGCTCGTCCGCCGCTTCGGCGCTTCGGTCGTGCGCCGGATGGCTTTGGCCGGCGCCATGTTCTCGGCCGAAGAGGGCTTGGCGCTCGGCCTCGTCGACGAGGTGGTCGCCAAGGGGGAGGGCGTCGCCCGCGCGGAGACGCTCGCGGCCGATATCGCCAAGCGCGGGCCGCTTGCCGTGCAAATGGTCAAGGCGATGATCAACGCCGCCGAAGGCGAGGATCGCGACGCGCCGATCGAAGGCCTCGCCGGGGCGCTGACGGCATTCACCGAAGATCTGGCCGAAGGCGTCGCTGCGTTCCGCGGCAAGCGCGCCCCCCAGTTCGTCGGCCGCTAGGAGGTTCTGCAATGGCCGTCCGCACGCCGATTGCCCTTGACGCGAAGAAGCTGAACGACGCCTTTGCGCGCGTGCGCGCGCTGCAGATCGGCGGACGTGAAGCCTATGGCGGGGGCGAGACGATCGAGCGGCGAAGCCCGGCCCATGGCGTCCAAGCGGTCCTCGAACCAGCTGGCTTCCTCGTGGAGCTTAGGGCATCAAGAATCGGGAGCCGATTGACGGTTTCTGGATCCGGCGCCGGACCGTTTCCGGCGGGAGCAACGTGTAGGAAGGGCATACAATGAAATTGAGAGCAATGTTGATGGTCGGCGCCATGACAATTGGGGCGCTCGGCCTCACTAGCGGCGCGTACGCGGCGGACAGCAAGGAAGTGCAGATGCTGCATTGGTGGACCTCGGGCGGCGAAGCGGCTGCGCTCAACGTCATCAAGCAATATCTGGCGAAGGAAGGGTATGCGTGGAAGGACGTGCCGGTCGCCGGCGGCGGCGGCGAGGCTGCGATGACAACGCTGAAGGCCATGGTCGCCGCCGGCAATCCGCCGACCGCTTCGCAGATTCTCGGCTATTTCGCCCTCGACTACGCCGAAGCGGGCAAGCTCGGCGACGTCACTCCGCTCGCCGTGAAGGGCGGCTGGGCCAAGGTCATTCCGACCGCGCTGCAGAAATTCACCACCACGAACGGCAAGTGGGACGCGGTTCCGATCAACATCCATTCCGTCAACTGGATCTGGGTCAACAAGGCGATCATGGACAAGATCGGCGGGACGGAGCCCAAGAACTTTGACGAATTCGTAGCCCTCCTCGACAAGGCCAAGAAGGCCGGCGTCATTCCGCTCGCGCTCGGCGGACAGCCCTGGCAGGAAGCGACGATGTTCAACTCGGTCGTCATGTCGACCGGCGGCCCGGACTTCTACAAGAAGGCGTTTATCGATCTCGACGAGAACGCGCTGAAGTCGGATACGATGAAGAAGTCGTTCGACAACCTCGCGAAGCTGCGCGACTACGTCGACCCTAACTACGCCGGCCGCGACTGGAACCTCGCGACCGCGATGGTCATCAAGGGCGACGCGCTGCTTCAGGTCATGGGCGATTGGGCGAAGGGCGAGTTCAAGGTCGCCAACAAGGAGCCCGGCAAGGACTATTTGTGCTACCGCTTCCCCGGCACTGACGGCACGGTGATCTACAACACCGACATGTTTGCGTTCTTCAACGTGTCCGCCGACCGCAAGGCCGCGCAGGACGCGCTCGCCGAGGCGTCGATGAACCCCGAAGTCCAGTCCGCCTTCAACGTCATCAAGGGATCGGTTCCGGCCCGCATCGACGTGCCCGACACCGCCTTCGACATGTGCGGGAAGAAGGGCATCGCCGACGTGAAGGCCGCCAACGCCAAGGGCACGTTCCTGGGCTCGATGGCCCAGAATTACGCCCAGCCGCCCGCGATCGGCACCGGCGCCTACCACGACGTCGTGACCAAATTCTTCCATGGCGAGATCAAGACTTCCGATCAAGCTGTCGTAGAACTCGACAAGGCGATCAACGCCGCGAAATGATCGCGGGCGACCTTCCCCCGCCCAGAGGCGGGGGAAGGTCCTGCGCCGCCGAGGAAACGGTTCGGGCGAGGAGATGAGCATGACTACGGCGATCGATCCTGTTGTCGCTTATGCAGTCCAGGGACCGCGCCCGGGCTTGAAGGATCGGCTTCGCGACTGGATTCCGAGGCTGGTTCTCGCGCCGTCGTTCGCGCTGGTGCTCTTCTTCGTCTATGGCTTCAACCTTTGGACGCTCCTGATCTCCTTCACGAACTCCAAGGCCTTTAGCAACTTCAACTTCATCGGCTGGGCGAACTACGCCAAGCTCTGGACCTGGACGTTCCAGACCGATCCGCCGTCGAACTGGTACACGGCCCTCGTCAACATGGTCTTGTTCGGCGGCCTCTATGTGATCTTCTGCCTCGTGCTCGGATTGGGGCTCGCGATCCTGCTTGACCAGAAGATCCGCGGCGAAGGCATCCTGAGACCGCTCTATCTTTACCCGCTCGCGCTCTCTTTCATCGTCACCGGCACGGCCTGGAAGCTTTTCCTCGATCCGCGCATCGGCCTCGAGAAGGCTGTGCATGACCTCGGCTGGACAAGCTTCCACTTCGATTGGGTCGTCAACCCGCGGATGATGATCTACTGCGTCGCGATCGCCGCCGTCTGGCAAACCTCGGGCTTCGTCATGGCGATGTTCCTCGCGGCGTTGCGCGGGATCGATGGCGAGATCCTGAAGGCGGCGCAGATCGACGGCGCCTCCGCCTACGCAACCTACCGGCGCATCATCATTCCGATCATGCGCCCTGTCTTCATGTCGGCGCTGATCATCCTCACCCACATGGCGATAAAATCGTACGACCTCGTTCTCTCCGTGACCGGCAAGAACCCGGGCGGCGCGGCCGAGCTGCCGTCGACGTTCATGTATTCCTACACCTTCACCCGCAACCAGATGGCGGTCGGTTCCGCGAGCGCGATCATTATGCTCATGACCATCGCCGCGATCATGATCCCTTATCTCTATTCCGAGCTGAGGGAGAAACACTGATGACCGCCGCAGCTGACGCGCTTGCCGCCGCGCCGTCGCGCGAACCGGCGCGCCACTCGACGACGACCCGCGTCGTCATATACGGCCTGCTCATTCTGTTCGCGATTATCTACCTCCTGCCGCTTGTGGTCATGGTGATGACGTCGCTGAAGCCGCTCGACGAGATCACGGGCGGGAACATGTTCTATTTCCCGCACGAACTGACCTTCGAGCCGTGGAAGAAGGCCTGGGGAACCACCTGCGTCGGCCTGACCTGTAGCGGCATCAAGGTTTACGTCTGGAACTCGGTGAAGATGGTTGTTCCCGCCGTCCTCATCTCGACCCTTCTCGGGGCCCTCAACGGCTATGTGCTGACGAAATGGCGCTTCCCCGGCCACAAGCTCGTGTTCGGCATGATGCTGTTCGCCTGCTTCATTCCGTTCCAGTCCGTCCTCATCCCGATGGCGACGATCCTCGGCAAGCTCGGCGCGATAGGACAGACGCTTACCGATGCGACCGGCCTCTCCTGGGGGTTCGGCAATCCAACCGTTAACCTCGTGCTGGTTCACGTGGTCTACGGCCTCGGCTTCACGACGCTCTTCTTCCGCAACTATTACGAGACGTTTCCGACCGAGCTGGTCAAGGCGGCGCAGATCGACGGCGCAAGCTTCTTCCAGATCTTCCGCCGCATCCTTCTACCGAACTCGGCGCCCATCTTCATCGTCACCGTGATCTATCAGTTCACCAACATCTGGAACGACTTCCTGTTTGGTTCGACCTTCGCTGCGGGCAACTCGAGTCCGATGACGGTTGCGCTCTACAACATCGTCAACACCTCGACCGGCGTCATTGAATACAACGTCAATATGGCCGCTGCGATCATCGCCGCCGCTCCCACGCTCGTCGTCTATATCCTCGCCGGACGCTATTTCGTGCGCGGCCTGATGGCCGGCGCAGTGAAAGGATAGACCAATGGCCACTCTCGAAATCCGGGGGCTCCGCAAGCGGTTCGGCAGCCTCGAAATCCTGAAGGGGATCGACATATCGCTCGAGCAAGGCGGCTTTCTCGTACTGGTCGGCCCGTCCGGTTGCGGCAAGTCCACTCTGCTCAACACGATCGCAGGGCTCGAGTCGATCAGTTCCGGCGAGATCCGGATCGGCGGCCAGGTCGTCAATGACCTGCACCCGTCGAAACGCGACATCGCCATGGTGTTCCAGTCGTACGCGCTCTATCCGAACATGTCGGTCGGCGAAAACATCGCCTTCGGGATGGAGATGCGCGGCGTGCCGAAAGCGGAGCGCGAGAAGGCGGTCGCGGCCGTCGCCAAGACGCTGCAGATCGAGCACCTGCTGAACCGGCGGCCGAGCCAGCTCTCGGGCGGTCAGCGGCAGCGCGTGGCGATGGGCAGAGCGCTCGTGCGTCAGCCGCGGGTGTTCCTGTTCGATGAGCCGCTCTCGAATCTCGACGCCAAGCTGCGCGTCGACATGCGCGTCGAGATCAAGCGGCTCCATCAGCAGACTGGAACAACCATCGTCTATGTCACCCACGACCAGATCGAGGCGATGACGCTCGCGACGAAGATCGCCGTCCTGAAGGATGGCGAGTTGCAGCAAGTCGGGACCCCCTCCGAGATCTATAACTCGCCGTCCAATCTCTTCGTCGCCGATTTCATGGGCTCGCCGGCGATGAATCTTCTCGAAGGCAGGGTGACGGGCGCCAACGGCGCGCGGCGGATCGTTCTCGAGCGCGACGACCATCCGCCGATCGTTCTTCCGATTCCGACTGGCGCCGATGAGACAAGGCTCTCCGACGGCGCCAAAGTCATTTTTGGCATTCGTCCGGAGGCGGTCAACGACAAGGAGAGCGTCGACCGCAACGCGAGGTCGGTCGCCACCTTCGACGCCAAGGTGGAGATCGTCGAGCCGGCGGGGTCGGACACGTTTGTCGTCACGCACGCCGCCGGCAAAGAACTCACCGCACGCATGCGCGCCGACACCCAGGTACGCGTGGGGGAGAACCACACCTTCGCCTTCAACCTGGACAAGGCGGTGCTGTTCGATCCGCAGACGACACGGCGGATCTGAAAACAGGCGCCCTTCGGCTGCGTGTTCGCGACCCCGCGATGAGTGGGGGCATGCGCCGAAGCTTCAGAGGACGTCATGGCCGATTCGGAAAGAGTCGACATCTTGATCATCGGCTCAGGCATGGGCGGGGCGACCACAGCGGCCGGCCTTGCCCAAACCGGGGCCCGGATCCTCATCCTCGAGCGCGGCGCCCGCCTGCGCGACAGCGCTGACGCGCGCGACGCCCGCGCCATCTTCCAGCGCGGGGTCTTCCGGCCGCAGGAAACGTGGGTCGACGGCGCCGGTCAACCGTTCAATCCCGGCAACTACTACTACGTCGGCGGCAATTCGAAGCTCTACGGCGCCGTTCTGCTCCGCTATCGGGCGCGGGACTTCGAGCCCGTTGTCTATCGCGACGGAGTGACGCCCGGCTGGCCTTTTTCCTACCCGGAGCTCGAGCCCTGGTATGGCCTCGCCGAAAAGCTCTACAACGTCCGCGGCGCGATTGGGTTCGACCCGACGGAACCCAAACACTCCGCGCCCTATCCCTTTGGCCCTGTGCCCGACGAGCCGGCGATCGCGAAGGTTCGCGAGCGCTTGAAGCGCGTCGGCCTGCACCCCTTTCCCCTGCCGCTCGGCGTCGATGTCGACAAATGGCTCGCGCGCGCGAAAACGCCGTGGGACGCCTTCCCCGACACGGGGACCGGCAAGATGGACGCCGAGACCTGCGGTCTTAGCAAAGCTCTTGCTCACGCCAATGTCGAACTGCGTGAGAACGCTCGGGTCGAGCGGTTGCTCGTAGGTCCGGACGGCAAGCGCGTCACGGGCGCGGACGCTTTGATTGCCGGAGAGCGCAAAACGATATCCGCCCGGATCGTGATCCTTGCCGCGGGGGCCGTGAACTCCGCTGCTTTGCTTCTCGCCTCGCGCGACGGCGGGATCGCCAACCGCTCCGACGCAGTTGGCCGGCATTTCATGAATCACAATTGCTCGGCGGTGCTCGCGATCGACCCGCGTTCGGTCAACAACTCGGTCTACCAGAAGACGCTCGGCGTCAACGACTTCTATCTCGACGACGGTCGCGGCGGGCCGCCGCTTGGCAACATCCAACTGCTGGGCCGCGTGACCGGCGCTATCCTCAAGTCGAATATACGAACCGCGCCGGAGTGGACGCTCGATCTCATGAGCAGACGCACGGTCGACTGGTACGCCATGAGCGAGGACCTCCCCAACCCGGAAAGCCGGGTGACGGTGGACGGCGGACAGATCCGGCTCGACTGGCGGCGCAGCAACTGGAGCGCTCACGAGGGACTGGTGAAGACCTTCAAGGAGCGGTTGCGCGCCGCAGGCTATCCGATCGTCCTGTCGAAGCCTTTCGACCGGCGGACGCCGTCGCATCAATGCGGCACCGTCCGTATCGGCTCCGACCCCACGACCTCGCCGCTCGACCCCTATTGCCGCGCCTGGGACCATCCGAACCTTTTCGTGATCGACGCCTCCTTCCTTCCGACCTCGGCGGCCGTCAATCCCTCGCTGACCATCGCCGCCCAGGCGCTTCGAGTCGCCGATCACATCGCCAAGACAGACCTTCCAACGATCTAGGATTTGCCTCGATGGCGTACGATTACATCATTGTCGGCGGAGGGTCGGCCGGATGCGTGCTCGCCAATCGTCTAAGCGCCGAGCCGGCGATCAAGGTCCTTCTGCTTGAGGCTGGCGGCGCCGACTGGAATCCCCTGTTCAGAATGCCGGCCGGCTTCGCGAAGATGACCAAGGGGGTCGCAAGCTGGGGGTGGAGCACAGTTCCGCAGAAGCACCTGAACGGCCGCGTCATCTGGTACACGCAGGCCAAGGTCATCGGCGGCGGATCTTCGATCAACGCCCAGCTTTATACGCGCGGCGCGGCCAAGGACTACGACGCCTGGGTCACGGACGCAGGCGCCAAGGGCTGGAGCTACCGTGAGGTTCTGCCCTATTTCATTCGCAGCGAGGACAACCAGCGGCTGGTCAACGCGTATCACGGCTATGGCGGCCCACTCGGCGTCTCCTATCCGGTCAATCCCCCTCCGATCAGCTTCGCGTTCCTGCGCGCCGCGCAGGAGGCGGGAATTCCCTTCAACGCCGATTTCAACGGGGCCGCGCAGGACGGCATGGGGCACTACCAGCTCTCCACGCGCAACGCCGAGCGGTCTTCAACCTCGAGCGCTTTCCTCAAGCCGGTTCAGTCGCGCGCGAACCTCACGGTTCGCCTCAACGCCCAGACGCTGAAGATCGACATCGAGAAAGGTCGCGCGGTCGGCGTCACGATCGCGACCGGGTCCGGAGTCGAGACTTTGCGCGCGGATCGCGAGGTGATTCTCAGCAGCGGCGCCATCGGCTCGCCCCGGCTGTTGCAGCTGTCCGGGGTCGGCCCAGCCGACGCGCTGAAGGCCGCGGGCGTTCGCGTCGTGCACGATCTGCCGGGGGTGGGAAGCAACCTGCAGGACCACCTCGACCTTTACGTCATCTGCGAGTGCACCGGCGACCACACTTACGACCGAGTCGCGCAGTTGCATCGCACCGTCTGGGCCGGCGTCCAGTACCTCCTGTTCAAGACCGGCCCCGTCACGTCGACGCTCTTCGAGACAGGCGGCTTCTGGTACGCCGACAAGCAGGCGCGCTCCCCCGACATCCAGTTCCACCTCGGTCTCGGCTCGGGCATCGAGGCTGGCGTCGCGACGATGAAGAACCCCGGCGTCACGCTCAACTCTGCGTTCCTGCGTCCGCGCTCCCGCGGCACGGTGCGGCTTCAGAGCGCCGATCCCAAGGCCCCGCCGCTCCTCGACCCCAACTATTGGGCGGACGCTTACGATCGCAAACGCGCCATCGAAGGGCTGCGGCTCGCCCGCGACATCATGCGCCAGCCAGCGCTGAAGCCGTTCGTGCTGGCGGAGCGCCGGCCCGGCGACAAGCTCAATACCGACGAGGAGCTCGCGGAATACGCCTACCGGTCGGCCAAGACCGATCACCACCCTGCTGGAACTTGCGCCATGGGAGCCGGACCTGAAGCGGTCGTGACGCCGGACCTCAAGCTCCGCGGGATCGAGGGTCTTCGCGTCGTCGACGCCTCGGTGATGCCGTTCGTCCCATCCAGCAACACCAACGCGCCGACGATCATGGTGGCCGAGAAGGCTTCCGACATCATCCTTGGCGAGCCGCCGCTGCCGCCTGCCGAGATCTAGAAAGGGAACATGCTGCCGCGCCGTCTCAACGGTTGATCGCCGGCCAGGCCCGAGTCTCGACTTGCTCGTTGAGCCATCGATCGGATATTTTGACGGCCACAGTCGCGAACTCCTGCGACCTGGATCGGCCGTTGCGTCATTCCTTCGTCGGTGTCGCAAAGCGACGTTTTCCTGTCGCACGAGGTTACAGAGGCCGCAAAGACTGACTGCAAATCCTTGCACCCCGGTTCGATTTCGGGCGAGGCCTCCAATAAGATCAAAAACTTAAGCATAGACAAGCGTTTGCCGTAAACCCAACCGTCAGGGCTTTCGTTGGCAAATTCGGCGACGACCGCTGTTGACGGGACCAAGGAGACGAGCATGGCTACGAAGGCCGACTTCACGACCGATGAATGGAAGCTCCTGGTG
The DNA here is from genome assembly GCA_963824475.1 of uncultured Alphaproteobacteria bacterium. Lineage (GTDB taxonomy): Bacteria > Pseudomonadota > Alphaproteobacteria > Rhizobiales > Beijerinckiaceae > Roseiarcus. The sequence continues at coordinate 950,604 of CAWGPR010000012.1, read as the reverse complement.
CAAAGCCCGCTCGTCGCGGGCGTCGCCATATCCGCCGCCGATCCGAGTGGCCTGATCGGGATGATGAGGGAAAGGATGGCGAGCGCACGGGCGCTCCTTGCGGCTAAGGCGGATCCGAACGCAGACGCGCTGGTCAAGGCGGTCGCGGGCGAGTTTGAGACGTCGGAAGGGCGCGGGCTCGCCCAGGACGGCGTGAGGGCGGCGATCTCCGGCGCAAAAACCCCGGCCGACATCGTTTCGAAGGCGCTCGACTCCTTGAAGGCGGCCTCGGCCCTGCTCGACGCCAAGGGTGGTCCGGACGCCGCGCCCTTCAAGACCTGGCTCGCCGGCGTCGCCAAATCGGTCGCCGAGGCCGCGCCGGAAGGCGGCTTCCTCGGCTTCGGCGGGACCCAGGTAAGCGAAACAGAAAAGGCGACGGTCGCTCACATCGCCGAAGCGCTCGGAGTCCCGGCGCCGGCGGTCTAGGCTGTCTGCGGATTTGGCGAATCCGAGGCTCTTCGCTTGACGACGTGGGGCGCTCAGGGCGTCCGTCGAGGTCCCAGTCGCGACCGGCTGGAACGAGTTCAAGGGCCGCGGATTTGCTTGGATCGCTTTTCAGCGGGAGGTGGAAGATGCAAGGACAAGATGTTGGCAAGCCGGCCGGTGAGGGCTTCTCCAAATCGCTGAAGGAATTGGAGGAAGAGTCGAGCGAACTGAAAGCCAGGATCGACCAGGAAAGACGGGCTCATGACATGCCTGTCGACCCGCAGCTCGGCGATCCCAAGTGGGAAGAGAAAGCCGCAGACGGGCGCTTTGATCTTCCGAAGGACGACGAGGAATAGTTAGAGCAGGGCTCCCCCAAGCGAGCGCCGCGACGCCGCTCTCCGGCCGCCGTTTGATGACGATAAAACCGGCCCGCGCCCCGATGGTCTTATCGCCGGACGCGAGGGCGCTTGCTTCTTGAGCCACGCGCCGCTAATCCTGACGGCGAAGGTGAGTGGCGCTTTCTGGCCGGGGAGCGGCGGTCGGATTTCGCCCGCGGAAGCGAGCCCGTTTCATGTCGGACAGCGCCGCGAGCGTCCTTTTGATGTCAACGAAAAACCGTTTGATTTCAGTGCGTCTGGCGCCGGAATTGCGGCGCCTCGTCAGCATCAGGAGGGTCGCGGGGGCCGCTTGGAACGGGCTGCAAATCCTTGCGTCCCGGTTCGATTCCGGTCGAGGCCTCAAACCCATTTTCACTCGGGCGGCCATCCGTCCCGCACCGTTGATCTGAGCCAGGGGGGCGCACATTTCCGCTGAGACGATGGTTGACCGGCGCCTGCACATGGTCAACAGCCAGCTGCGCACCGGCGGGGTGGTCGATAGGGCCGTGCTGGCGGCGTTCCTAGAGGTCGCGCGCCAGCGCTTTGTTGCGCGCGAGTGCGAGACCCTCGCGTATCTCGACCGCGAGTTGCCCGCGCGCGGGGCGAAGGTCCGCCGGTTGCTGGCGCCTGTGACGCTCGCGCGGATGCTCCAGGCGGCGACCGTCGTCGCCGGCGATCGCGCGCTCGATGTTGCAGGCGGGTCTGGCTATGGAGCGGCGATCCTTGACGCCATGGGCGCGAAGGTTGTCATGCTGGAATTGGACGTAGGCGCCGCGGAGGTGGCCAAGGCCGAACTTCACGGCCGGGCGAACATCACCGTAGTCGTGGGCGCACTCGACAGAGGGGCCGCCGATCTCGGGCCTTTCGACCTCATCGTCGTCGAGGGCGCATTTGGAGTCCCCCCGGACAGTCTCCTCGCCTTGCTTGCCGATCCGGGACGTCTCGTCGGCGTTGACGCGTCCTCCGAGCCGTCGCAGGCGGTTTTGTACGAGAAAGCCGGAGGAGCGGTTGGCCGACGGGTGCTGTTCGAGACCAAGGCCGACCTCTTGGACGGCTTTCAGCCCCGGGTGAGCTTCGCCTTCTAACCCTTGGGCTGGCTGGGCAAAGGGACCTGCTCCGGTGTCAGGTGTCTCATGTTTGCGACGCTCGGCGGAAAAATGGCGTCGTGGCGTCGGGCCGGCGCAGCTTCCGTAGCGTGAAAAGGATTCTTGCGCATATGATGCTTGGGTCTTGGCCGATTTCCGCGAGCGGGCGGGAGGCGGCATTGATCGCAGTCTGTCTTGGCGGGCGCGCTGGCGTGTTTGATTCTCGCGTCAGACGTGCGAGTTAGGCGACGGCAAGGGATCGCCGCTAGATTCCGCGATGCGGCGAGGCGCCATGAGGCGAGGATGATCTGGGGCTCAGGGGCAATTCGGGGGCGGCGCGCCGCATCCTCATGCGCGTCGGGAGGCCTCTTGCGCGCGGCGCTCTTGGCCGCGGCCGGTCTGGCGACGATCGGCGCAGGCGTCGGCCGGGCGGAGACGATCGGCGGCGCGCTCATCAAGGCCTATCTGACCAATCCCGACATCAACACGCAGCGCGCCGCGGTCCGGGTGGCGGACGAAGGCGTTCCCAAGGCGAACGCTGGGTACCTGCCGACGGTCAGCGCCACGGGCAATATAGCCATCGCACGCGAGCAAACGAGTGAGTTTGGCGCCAATGCCACCGCCGCCGGCAGCATAGATCTCACACTCAAACCGCGGGGCTATGGCGTCACTGCCAACGAGACCGTCTTCAACGGCAATCGGACGCTTAACTCGATCCGTCAGGCCGAGTCGCAGGTCTTCGGCGCGCGCGAGCAGTTGCGCAACACCGAGCAAAATACCTTTCTGTCGGCCGTCACCGCTTACATGGATGTGCTGGAGGACACGGCGATTCTCGACCTCGACAACAACAACGTCGATGTGTTGAAGGAACAGCTGCGCGAGACTCGCGACCGCTTCACGGTTGGCGAAGTGACGCGCACCGACGTGGCGCAAGCGGAGGCGAGCTTGGCTCAGGGCCAGGGCACCGCGCTCAGCGCAGTAGCGACCTTGCAGGCCGCCGTCGCGCGCTACCGTCAGTTCATCGGCGATCAGCCGACCAGCCTGGCGCCGGTCAAGCCGCTTGTGAGGCCGATCCCGAAAACCCTACCCGAGGCGATATCCATCTCGCAGATCGAGCATCCGGCGATCAGCGCCTCCCTGCATGGCGTTGACGCGGCCCAATTGCAGGTGAAAATCGCCGAGGGCGCGCTTTACCCGACCATCGGGCTCTCCGCCTCAGTCACGAACCAGTATGACGCAAGCGGGATCCCTGGTTTTCACGTGCTGTCGGGCCAGATCATGGGACAAATCAACATCCCGATTTATCAGGGAGGGGCGGAGTACGCTACCACCCGGCAGGCGAAGGAGAGCCTGTCGCAACAGGAGATCCAGACCGACTCCTTGCGCAACCAGGTCCGCCAAGCCGTCGTCGCCGCCTGGGGCCTCAATCAAGCTGCGGTCGGGGTGGTGCGCGCCGCCCGCGCGTCGGTCTCCGCCAACGAAGTGGCGCTGACCGGCGTGCGCGAAGAGGCGAAGGTCGGCCAGCGGACGACGCTCGACGTGCTCAACGCCCAGCAGGCTTTGTTGCAGGCGCGAACGACGCTGGTTCAGGCCGAACACGACCAGGTGGTCGATTCTTACCAGTTGCTGTCAGCGATTGGCCGACTGAACATCCCGACCCTCGGACTTGCGGTCGCCGAGTACGATCCGCGGGTGCATTTCGATCAGGTCAAGAGCAAGTGGATTGGCCTCAGGACGCCGAGCGGACAGTAAGGTCCCTTGGTTTCGCCGCTGCTTGCTGGAGGCGCCCGCAAGTGATTATCGTACAGGATGTCGCCGCTCGATTCGGGGGTCGGCGACGGCGCCGGTTGAGTTAAGGCCTCGCGCCAGGCGCATAGAACGAGGCTCCTTGGATGGGGCAGGGCGGTCTGATGAACGCAGTCAATTCGAATTCCAGCGACCGCGACCTTGAGGCGATTGAGCGCGCGCAGCGGGCCCATGAGCCCTCGATGGAGGAGATCCTCGCCTCGATCCGCGACATCATCGCCGACGAACGGGACCCCGCCAAAAGAGCAGCGCCGAGGCTTCCGCCGCAGGCTCCGGCGCCCATGCCGCAAATCGTCTTTTCCAAGGACGCCGCCGCGCCGCAGGGCGAGGCCTCCGAGTCGTCCCTGCGCCAGGACGCGAGCGGGCCGACGGTCGTCTGGCGCCGGCCGCAGGTCGAGGCCGAACCCGCCTCGGACGCGCCTCAGGGCAACGAAGAGCCGTTGCTGTCGCCCGAGGCGAGCGAGGCGGCGGCGTTGTCGTTCGGGGCCTTGTCGGCCAATCTCGCGGTTCGCAGCGCCGAGCTCGCCGACAGCATGGTGCGCGAGACATTGCGGCCGATGCTGAAACAGTGGCTGGACGAGAACCTCCCGGCCATAGTCGAGCGTCTGGTGCGGGCGGAAATCCAGCGCGTCGCGCGCCGAGGGAGATAGGCGGCCCGCCGTACGTCGCGCGTTGACTTCGACGGCGATGCGTTTATAGCCCCCGTGGCGCTTGCGCTCTTGGCGCATGCGGCTGCCAGCGCCGCCCGGAAGGCCCCCAGCCGATCTTGTGGGCGGCTCCGGCGGGCATCGCGCGGACCAGAATTCCATGATGGACAAATCGTTCGACTTCGCTGCGGTCGAAGGCCGCGTCTCCGCGCTTTGGGAGGAAACTGGCGCGTTCCGGGCCGGCCGCCCCGACCGGGCGGCGGCGCAGCCGTTTTGCGTCGTCATCCCGCCGCCGAACGTCACCGGCAATCTGCACATGGGCCATGCGCTCAACAACACCCTTCAGGATGTCCTGTGCCGGTATTGGCGCATGAGCGGGCGCGACGTGCTCTGGCAGCCGGGCGTCGATCACGCCGGCATCGCCACGCAAATGGTGGTCGAACGCATGCTCATGGAGCGGCAGGAGCCAGACCGGCGCGCCTTGGGCCGCAAGGCGTTCGTCGAGCGCGTATGGGCGTGGAAGGCGGAATCGGGCGGCGCGATCATTTCCCAGCTCATGCGCCTCGGCGCCTCCTGCGACTGGAGCCGCGAACGGTTCACGCTCGACGAAGGGCTGTCTCGCGCGGTCGCGAAAGTGTTCGTTCAGCTCTATCGCGAGGGGCTCGTCTATAAGGACAAAAGGCTCGTCAACTGGGACCCCAAGCTCCAGACCGCGATCTCGGACCTGGAGGTCGTTCAGGTCGAGACCAGGGGCTCGTTCAAGTGGGCGCGCGAGGACGGCGCTCCGCTCGACGCGGCGGCGCTCGCCAAGGTGCTGGCCAAGAATCCCAACGGGCATCTCTATTACTTCGAATACCCGGTGGTGGACTCGGATGGCGAGGAGACCGGCGAACGCGTGACCGTCGCCACCACGCGGCCCGAGACGATGCTGGGCGACACTGCGGTCGCAGCCCACCCCGACGACGCGCGCTACCAGCATCTGTTCGGCAGCCATGTTCGCCTGCCGCTGGTCGGCCGTCTGATTGCGATCGTGGCCGACGAATATTCCGATCCGGAAAAGGGCGCAGGCGCGGTCAAGATCACGCCCGCGCACGACTTCAACGATTTCGAAGTCGGCAAGCGGCACGAGGCCGAGGGCGCGCGGACGATCAATATCTTCGATGCGCAAGGGCGCGTCACGCTCAAGGGCAATGTCGACTTCTTCGAAGGCCTGGAGAGCGACCACGACCACGCGCGGCTCATCGCCGCTGTCGACGGCCAGGACCGCTTCGTCGCGCGAAGCCGGATCGTCGAGATGATGGCGCTCGAAGGATTTCTGGCCAAGATCGAGCCGCATGCGCATGCCGTGCCGCACGGCGACCGCTCGAACGCGGTCATCGAGCCCTGGCTCACGGACCAGTGGTATGTCGACGCCAAGACGCTCGCCGGACCTGCGCTCGCCGCGGTCCGCGAGGGCCAGACCCAGTTCGTGCCGAAGACCTGGGAGAAGACCTATTTCGATTGGCTTGAGAACATCCAGCCTTGGTGCGTGTCGCGCCAGCTCTGGTGGGGACATCAGATCCCGGCCTGGTACGCCCCCTGGGGCGCGGTCTATGTCGAGGAGACGGAGGAGGCGGCCTACGCTGCGGCGCTTGCCGACGGCGTTGAGCGCGGCGCTTTGAGCGAAGCCGAGGCTGGCGCCCTCGCGCGCGATCCCGCGCGGCTCAACGAGACGTTCCAGCGCGACGAGGACGTGCTCGACACCTGGTTCTCCTCGGCGTTGTGGCCTTTCTCGACCCTCGGCTGGCCGGACGAGACGGCGGAGCTCAAGCGCTTCTATCCCACCGACACGCTCGTCACCGGCTTCGACATCATCTTCTTCTGGGTCGCGCGCATGATGATGATGGGGCTCCATTTCATGCAGCAGATCCCTTTCCGCGACGTCTACATCCACGCCCTCGTACGCGACGAGAAGGGGGCGAAGATGTCGAAGTCGAAGGGCAACGTCATCGACCCGATCGACCTCATCGACCGCTTCGGCGCCGATGCGCTGCGCTTCACCCTGGCGGCGATGGCCGCCCAGGGACGAGACATCAAGCTCAGCGAATCCCGGATCGAAGGCTACCGCAACTTCGCGACCAAGCTTTGGAACGCCTCGCGCTTCGCCGAAATGAACGGCTGCGTCCGGGTCGAGGGGTTCGATCCGTCCGCCGCGCGCGAGCCGCTCAACCGCTGGATTCTCGGCGAGGCCGCCGAGGCGTCGGCGGAAACGGCGGGGGCGATCGAAGCCTATCGCTTCAACGACGCCGCCAACGCGGCTTATCGCTTCGTCTGGAGCGTCTTTTGCGACTGGCATCTCGAACTCGCGAAGCCCGTGCTGCAGGGGGCCGCTGACCCGGCCGCCAAAGCCGAGACCCGGGCGACGATCGCCCATGTGCTCGACGCGATCTATGCGATGCTGCATCCGTTCATGCCGTTCCTCACCGAGGAGCTTTGGACGATCACCGGAGAAGCCGGGCCCCGGCGCGAGGGTCCTCTGGCGCTCGGGCCTTGGCCGAAGCACGGCTTCGAGGTCGACGAGGCGGTCGAAGCCGAGATCGGCTGGGTTGTCGACCTTATCGCCGAAATCCGGTCGGTGAGGTCGGAAATGGGCGTGGCGCCGTCGACGCAGACGCCGCTCATTCTCATCGCCCCGAGCGAGCGGGCGGCTAGAAGCGCGCGCGCCTGGAGCGAGAGCATCGGGCGCCTCGCCCGCGTTGGCTCGATTGAAGGCGCCGAGACCGCGCCGCCGGGCGCGCTGCTCCTCGTCGTGCGGGGCGAGACAGTCGCGCTGCCGCTTGCAGGCGTCGTCGATCTAAAGGCGGAGAAGGCGCGTCTCGACAGGGAGATCGCCAAGGAGCGGCTCGAAATCGCCAAGGTCGAGGCGAAACTCGGCAACGACGACTTTGTCGCCCGGGCGCCGGAAGAGATCATCGCCGAACATCAGGACCGGCTTGAGACGTTCCAGGCGCGACTCGTTAAGCTTACCGGCGCACGCGAGCGTCTGGAGCGCATTTGAGCGGCGCCCGAAGAGCCAAATTGTTGCTTTTGCGCAACATCTCTGATGCAACTCTTGCGAGTTGAGATTCCGGCTGGAATGCGCCGCGATTGCGCCATAAACGGCTCGCAGTTTCCGATCGATTGACGATGAAAGTCGTCCGTGTCGCGAGCGCCCCTGAAGGGACCGCGACGCGGCCGGTTGGGAGTTCGGGAGCGATATGCGCGTGGTCGCGTGTGCGGAGGTACTGGTTGACAAGACGCCGTTGCGTCGCCGCTTCGCATTCGCCGTCATCGGATCCATGACGCTGGGGTTGGCCCCCGCCCTTGCCTTCGACGGGACGACCTCCAACCCGTCGGAGAAGATTCCGAAGAACTTCACCAATCCTCAGCAAGCGCTGCGCGCCGGCGTCGACGATTTGAAAGCAGGCGACGCCGACGCGTCGGTCGCCGCTCTCACTTACGCCGCGGAAGGCGGTCAGGACCTCGCGCGCTGGAAGCTTGGCCAGATGTACGCGGATGGCCAAGGCGTGCAGCGCAATGACGTGAAGGCGTACCACTACTTCAACGAGCTGGTCGAAGACTACGACGAAGACCAGCCCGACCGACGAAACCTCAGCGCGATCTCCAACGCGTTCGTCGCTGTCGGCGTCTATTGCCTGACCGGCATCGCCAACAGCGACGTGCGGCCCGACCCGCGACGCGCGCACGAACTGTTTCAGTACGCAGCGACGATCTTCGGCGACCCAAACGCGCAGTACAATCTCGCCCACATGTACTTGGTCGGCGCCGGAGGCGTCGCCAAGGACAACATCGCCGCCGTGCGCTGGCTCGCGGTGGCGGCCCAAAAGGGCCATGCCCCGTCCCAGGCTTTGCTCGGCCATATGCTGTTCACAGGCGACGGCGTGCCGCACCAGCGCGCCCGCGGGTTGATGTGGCTCGAGGTCGCCAAGGACGGCGCGCCGGATTCGAAGGAGGCGTGGATCCGCGAGCTGTACCAGCGCGATTTCGAGTTGGCGAGCGACGATGACCGGCAAACGGCCGCCGCCCTGCACGACGCGCGCGCCAAGGGATCGCAGCCGACGGCTCCGGTCAGAGACGTCGTCAAGACTTTCCTCAAGCCGCTTGGCCCCCTGGTTGGGTCTGCGGCGCCGGCGCAGTGAACGGCGGCCGCCCGGAACTGGCGCTGCGCTTTCGCGACCGCCGTCCCAAGTGAAGCCGAAATCTCAGGCCTGCAGCGGATGAACGGCCGCCGTTGCGCGCCGCCCGACCGTGGCGAGGCTCATCTCTTGATTTCCGCCCGATGACTGCGACGCGGCGGCCTCGCGATGAGCCGCCGCATGACAGGCGCGCCCGGATGGGGTAGGCGGCAGAATGGCGCGCCTTCGGCCGCGATTCAATTGCAGCCGCGTCGCCCTGCTCGCAACGGAGATGCGATCGGAATGGTTGAATTTGGCCTGCCGCTCCTCAAAGGCCCCTGGGCGACCGCGGCGCTCGTCTGTCTTGCGGCGTTCGTCCTTCTGTTCGCGCTCGCCGGCCAAACCGTCAACGCCCCGTTCGTCTATACCGCGCCGAGATGAAGCGCAGCGCCTCGCTCGATTTGCTGCGCGGAGGCGCGGCGTTCGCGGTCGCGATTCCTCATTACTTGACCGCCAACGCGCCGTTTCAGCCGTTCGCTGAAGCGTTCGCGATCGCCGGCGTCGAAGTCTTTTTCGTCCTCAGCGGCTTTGTGCTCGCGCCGCAGATCGTCGATTGGGTGGTCGGAAAGCCGTGGCGCAATCTCGGCGTGTTTCTGGTCCGGCGCTGGATGCGCACCATCCCGCCCTACGTCGTCGCGCTGATCGTCATTGCGGTCCTGACCGGCAACCTGATGAGCGCCGACTTTGTCCGCTATCTCTTCTATGTCGAGAACCTCTTTTCCTCCGCCAGCCACGTCGACTTCTACCCTGTCGCCTGGAGCCTCGCGGTCGAGGAATGGTTCTATGTTCTGTTTGCTCCCGCTCTGTTCATTGTCGCAAGAACTCCTTGGGCGACGCGACCGGCGGCTCGAGGCGACCTTCGCGGTCCTGGTCATTCTCATCGTGGCGGCGCTGCGGTTCTCGATCTCGCCGCATGACTGGGACTTGAACGTCCGGCGGGCCACGCTGTTCCGTATCGACTCGATCGTCTGGGGCTTTCTGCTCTATCTTGCGCTCGAGCGTCGCCCGCCTCTGGCGCTGAACGACGCCTCGGGCCGATGGCGCCTGGGCGCGCTCCTCGCGCTGCTTGCGGTCTCGATCCCGGCCGAGCTCGTCGTGGCGATCTTGGCGATTGACGGCGACGCGTCGGCCCAGCAGGCGTTTCCTTACGTCTCGGCGGCGTTCGGCATGATCTCAGTTGGCGTGCTCTGGCGGGCCGAGGGCCTTTTCCGCAGTCGCGCCGTCAGAGGCGCGAGCTTTTACCTCGGCCGCATCTCGTACTCGGTCTACCTCTTCCATCTCATCATCATCATGGCGCTGAAGCCGATGATCGCCGCGACGCCGCTCGCCCTGCAACTGGCGATCTATGTGCTCGCGATCCTTGCGCTGTCGACCGTCTTCTTTGCCGGATTCGAACGGCCGATCCTGGCGGCGCGACCCTATTACGGCGCGGCGCGTCGTGCCGCCGCGGCGCTCGTCGCGCCACTCGGCGAAGCTCGCGGCTTGCGTTCCTCGCTTCCCACCATTGCGCTTGCCATTGCGGCGCTCGCCGCCGGCGCGCTCGCCCGCAACGCCTTCATGGCTGACAAGCCCTATGCGTTCTACCCACTCTTGGCCGCGACGGCGGTTCTCGCGCTTGCGCTCGCGGGGCGAGCGCGGCCCCTCTCGACCGGCGCGGTCGCTGTGGCGGCGCGCGCCTTCCTTTTGTTCGCGCTCGCGCTGCCGTTCGCCGACGCTCTCTATCGCAGCTCGACCGGATTGCCGCTGGTCGCGACGATAGCTCAGCCGACCTATTCCTACCGCGCCGCGCACGCCAATCCGACTGCGTTCGCGACCTGGTGGTTCTATTATCTCAACGAATGGATCCGGGACGACGGAATAAGAGCGGCGATCGATGCCCCGGACCCGCAAAAGAAGCTGCCCTTCGTCCTCGTTCCCGGCAGTTCGGGGCGCATGTTCGACACCACGATCCGCATCAACAATCTCGGCTTTCGAGGGCCGGACTTGCCGCGCGACAAGGGCGACGCCTTTCGCATTGTCGCGCTTGGCGAGTTCGCAGACTTTCGGGCCCACGCTGCGCGACGGCGAGAAACCATGGCCAGAGCTGCTGCAGGACCTGTTCGACCGTCATGCGTCGTGCGGCCGCAGAATCGAGGTCCTCAACGCCGGAACCGAGGCGTACACGCTCGAGGATAATCTCGAGCGCATGCGCCGCGACATCCTGCCGCTCAAGCCTGATCTGATCCTCAGCTCCCATGGAATGAACGGCTTTCTGCCGTTCGGCTTGAGACGCGTCCCGGAGCCCAGCGAGCCGGGCGTCAGACCCCGGGCCTCGGCGCTCATCGGGCGCGCGGTGCTGACCATCGAGCGCACGGCCCACGATTGGCGCGACCGGAATTCGGCTCAAGCTCAACCCGTTGCGCTAGCGCCGATGTCCGACGCTGAGCTGATGCGGAGCCGCTACGCCGACGACTATCGCAAGCTCATTGCGCTCGCGCGCGAGAGCGGCGCGGATATCGCGCTCGCCGATGCAACCATGGCGGTCAACGAACAGAGTCCGCGCGAGGTCAAGGACTTTTATGGGGCGGTGTTCAAGCCGATCGACGACATCATCGCCGCCAACGCCGCCCACAACCGCATGGTCAAGCTCATCGCCCGCGAGGAGGGCGCGCCGCTGATCGACATGGCCCACGGCGTCGATGGGCAATGGGACGACGACCTCTATCTCGATATCGTCCACTTTACGGAGGCGGGCAACGAAAGGGTCGCCGGCCTCATGTTCCGCGCGCTGGTGCCGATCCTGGCTGAGCGGGAAGGGCTGCGCTGCGAACTGCGCTGAGCGGCGCGGCGGGCGCGCGGCAGCAGCTTGATAACCCCGCCTACGCCTTCTCCCACTCGCCCTTTTTGAACGCTTTTCGCAGCGCCTTCTCGACTCGGACGTTATAGCCACGGCCCGTCGCCTTGATGTCCGCAACAAGATTGGCGGACAGACGAAAGCTGATTTGTTCCTTCGGCGCGGCGACCCGCGGGCGACCGACAGGCCTTATGCGTCTCATGGCCTCAGGCAGCTCCGGAAACACCTCAGCAACCGGGCGCAAGTCCATGTTTGCGAAATCTTCATCAGTGAGTTCGCGGACCTCGCCTTCTTCGTCGGTTAGGGGTTTGAGTGGAGGCCGCGTGGGAGATTTTGCCATAGGACTTCACCTCCTTCTCGTTCGCCTTGCGGAAACTAATGACTCTTGTCGTCCCCTCACGCTGACAAAAGCAGACGAAATACAGCCGTCCGTCCTTCGGGACGAAAGCCAGAAATCGCTCCTCGCCGTAGTCGCGTCGCTCGTCGAGGCTGATGCTGGCCTTACCCCACTCCAAGTCTCCGACGATCTCAAACGGCAGAGCGCGCTCCTTCTCGTTCTTGGCGCTCCTTTTCGGGTCGAACTCGATTTCCATCGATAATTATTGTAGCAGCAAAAATTATCAAGGTACAGGAATTCACGCCCGAGCTGATCGCGTTGGAGATGGTGCGCCCATGAGAACGCGGGCTACCTTACGCCGCCGAAGCTGCGCGGGCGTGAATGCGCCCGGCGCAACCAGAGGGGCGCCGTGGCTGAAACCGAAATCGACGTCGTCCGCGCTCTCTTAAGCGCCAAGCCGCGGCCGGTCGGCTGGGCAGAGCGCCGCCGCCGCCTCGATGAGGTGGGAACCGTCTGGCCGGTCGCCGACGACGTCAAGCTTGAGGCGGTCGATCTCGATGGCGTCAAGGGCGAATGGTCGATCGTCCCTGGCGCCGACGCTTCCCGCGCGCTGATGTTCTTTCACGGCGGCGGCTATTGTTCGGGTTCAATCGTCAGCCATCGCCGGATGGTGACCGAGGCCGGACGGGCGGGGGGCCTGCGAACATTGGCCGTCGCCTATCGCCTGGCGCCGGAGCATCCGTTCCCGGCGGCGCGCGACGACGCGCTGACCGCCTGGCGGCGCTTGCTTAAGGACGGCTGCCAGGCCAAACACATTGCGGTCGGAGGCGACAGCGCGGGCGCGAATTTGACGCTCGCTCTCGTCGGGGAGCTCAAGCGCGCCGGCGAGGACCTGCCGGGCTGCCTTTGGCTCGTGTCGCCGTGGATCGATCTCGCCATGTCGGGCGCGACGCTCGCGAGCAAAAGCGCAGTCGATCCCCTCATTCATAGGGAGTACCTGGAGGAATTGGCCAACGCCTATGCGCCGGCGGGAATGGACAGAAAAGACCCGCGCCTGTCGCCTCTCTACGCCGATCTCAAGGGATTGCCGCCGACCCTCATCCAGGTCGGTTCGGCCGAGACCTTGCTCGACGACGCTGTCCGCTTCGCCGCCGCGGCCGGCGAGGCCGACGTCTCGATCATCCTCGAAATCTGGCCGCATATGATCCATGCTTGGCCGCTCTGGAACGCGCGCCTCGAGCCTGGCCGCCGAGCGCTCGCGCACGCGGGCGCGTTCCTGCGTCAACACCTGTAGCCGCTGCGCGCCGCTCCTTGCGCTTGCCAAACCCGCTCATTGGGGGCACGCAAATGACCGGCCGGACGCTTCCGGAAATCGGGCGGATGACTTGACCACCGAATTGAACGTCGACCCGAAGAAAGGTTCGAGCGCCGAACCGCGCCTCATCGCCAATTCCGCGTTCATGGTCATCCTGGTCGCGACGTCACTCTCCAGCGTCGGGCTGGCGATGTACGACACGGGTTCGGCCTGGCTGATGACCAGCCTCAATCCGAGCCCGATCCTGGTCTCCGCCGTCCAGGTGGCCACGACGCTCCCGATGTTCCTCCTGACCTTGCCTGCCGGCGCGCTGAGCGATGTCGTGGACCCGCGCCGGCTTCTGATCGTCGCTGGGGCGGCCGTGGCGGTAGTTTCGATCGTCTTTGCGGCCGCGGTTTCGGCTGGGCTGGCAAGCCCGCTTTCGCTGCTTTCGACAACGTTCCTGATGGGCATAGGCGGCGCGCTCGCGGCACCGGCATGGCTTCTCATAACTCCGATCCTCGTGCCGAGGTCCGAACTCGACGGCGCGATCGCGATCGATACGGCGAGCTACAATGTGGCGCGGGCGATCGGTCCGGCGATCGCCGGATATGCGATCGCAAGGTTCAGCATCGCCCTTCCGTTCTGGTGCTGCTGCGTCGGCAATCTGGCGCTGCTTGCGGCTCTGATCTGGTGGCGGGCGCCGCCAAGGCCGAAGGAAACTCTCCCGGCCGAACGCTTGATCAGCGCAATGACGACCGGGGTGCGTTACGTCCGATACAGCCGCGAAATGGATGCGACGGTCATCCGCGCAATCGCCTTCTTTCCGTTCGCCAGCGCCTATCTGGCCTTGCTGCCGCTCGTGGCGCGCAGCCAGGGGGGCGATGGAGCGGAGGTCTATGGCCAACTCATGGCCGCCATCGGCCTCGGCTCGATCCTGGCCACATTGGCGCTTGACTGGCTGAAGACGCGACTAGGCCCGAATGGGCAGGCTGCTCTTGGCGCGCTCGGGACCGTCGTGTCGCTCTTTCTGCTCGCCGCTGCGCATGGGCCGGTAGTGGCGCTCGCCGCCAGCTTCGTCGCTGGCGCCTCGTCGATCATCGCGCTCACGACCTTTTTTGTCTCGGCGCAAGTGGCTTTGCCGGAATGGGTGCGCGGTCGGGGTCTGGCGATCTTCCTTACCGTTTACTTCGGCGCGCTGACGCTCGGCAGCGCAGTCTGGGGCGAAGTCGCGGCGCTCAAGGGGGTGCCGTTCGCGCTCTCGTCCGCCGGGGTGGGCGCGTTGATCGGCATGGCGCTCACCTGGGCGTGGAAGCTTGAAACCGGCGAGGCGGAGAATCTGACCCCGTCGATGCGCTGGCGTGCGCCTAGCTTTCTCAATCGGGTCGCTAACGATAAGGGACCGATCCTCGCGATCATCGACTATGTGATCGACCCGTCTGACAGAAGCGCCTTCCTCGCCGTGATGCAGGATGTCAGCCTCGAGCGGAGGCGGGACGGCGCCTACGGGTGGCATATGTTCGAGGATCCAGACAAGGAGGGCAGGATCTTCGAGACCTACCTCACCCATTCCGCGCTCGAACTCAAATATCGCCAGGCGCGCCTGACCATGGCCGACCAGATTATCGAAGACAAGGCGAGCCAATTCCTGAAGGCGCCGGCCAGCGCGCGCTATCTGGTTGCGCCTGAGCGCGCGCCGCGGTCCTGGCGGAAGCGGAACCCGGCGCTGCGATCGAGCGCGTGAGAAAGCCGCAATGGGAACGAAGGCCGCGCGGCCTCGAGGCCTGCGCCAAGCGCCCTAATGGTATCGCGGGATCGGACCGTTGTGCGGCGTCTTGCGGTCCGAGAGATCGAACATCGCTTCGTCGACATAGCACCATCCCCAGCCTTCCGGCGGATCGTAGCCCTCAATGATCGGATGGCGGGTCAAGTGAAAATGCTTGGTCGCGTGCCGGTTCGGGGACTGGTCGCAACATCCGACATGGCCGCATGTGCGGCAGATCCGCAAGTGAACCCAGGCGTCGCCGCTTCTGAGGCATTCCTCGCAGCCGAGCGCGCTCGGCGTCACGTCGCGAATGGTGTTCAGATGCGCGCAGGTCTTCGTCGTCATGGGGATCGCCCGGCGGGTTAGAGGTGAGGACCTGGAGAATGGCCGAGGAAATTGTGGATCGCCGCCACCACCTGCGCGCCTTCGCCGATCGCGCCCCCCACCCGCTTGACCGATCCGGACCGGACGTCGCCGACCGCGAACACGCCAGGCACGGACGATTCAAGCGGCGATGACGCAGGGCCGCCACTGGCCAGTCCAATGCCCGTGGTCACGAAGCCCGTCTTGTCCAGCGCCACGCAGCCTTGCAGCCACTCAGTGGCGGGATCGGCGCCGATGAACAGAAAGACGTTGCGAGTCTGCGCCTCGTTCTCCTTCCCGGCGCGACGGTCGCGCCAGCGCACCGCCTTGAGGCCAACGGCGGTCGAACCGCTCAGAGCGACGATCTCGGTCTCGGTCATGAGCTCAATGTTCGGGGTGGCGACGATGCGGTCGATGAGATAGCGCGACATGCTTTCCGCGAGGCCTGGCCCTCTGACCATCATCCGCACCTTGGACGCGTGGCCGGACAGAAACACCGCGGCCTGACCGGCCGAATTGCCGCCGCCGACGAGGACCACCTCTTCGCCGGCGCACAGGCGCGCTTCGATTTGCGAGGCCCAGTACCAGACCCCGCGCCCTTCGAACCGGGCGATATCGGCGATCGTCGGATGACGATACCGCGCGCCGCTGGCGACCACGACCGTTCGGGCCTGAATGCGATCGCCGCCCTCCGCCTCCAGGACGAATGCGTCATTGGGGCGCGAGCAATCGAGCGTCTTGACGGCGACCGGTATCATGACATCGGCGCCGAATTTCTGCGCCTGAATGAAGGCGCGGGCGGTGAGCGCCTGGCCGCTGATTCCGGTTGGAAAGCCAAAGTAGTTTTCGATCCGCGCGCTGGCCCCAGCCTGGCCGCCGAAAGCGCGAGCGTCGAGAACCGCGACCGACAGGCCTTCGGAGGCGCCGTAGACCGCAGTCGAGAGCCCCGCAGGCCCGGCGCCGACAACCGCGACGTCATAGACGAAGTTCGATCGCGACGCCGGCGTCATGCCGATTTGACGCGCGAGCGCCTGCTCCGAGGGATTGCCAAGCACCGAGCCGTCGGGACAGACCACGAGCGGCAATCCGCCCGCGATATCCGCATATCGGCCGATCACCTCTCTGGCTTCAAGGTCCTTGGCCGGATCGAGCAAATGGTTCGGGATGCCGTTCCTGGTGAGAAAGCCCTCGAGCCGGATGACATCCGCCGCGCCCGGCGAGCCGATCAGCACGGGCCCGGCGAGGCCGGCTTGAAGCAGGGCCACGCGGCGAAGAATGAGCGCCCGCATGATGCGCTCGCCAAGCTCGGCTTCCGCGACCAGCAGCGCGTGCAGACCTTCGGTCGGGATCAGCAGGGTCTCGACGTCGCCCTCCGCGGCTGCGTCGACAAGCGTCGCGCGCGTGGAAAGCTGGCCGACATCCGCCAGGAACTGACCCACGCCCTGCTCGACGATAGGCGTGACGTGGCCCAAACCGTCGCGCTGGGTGATCGCGATCAGGCCCTTGAGCACGACGAACATGCCGGGGCTGAGCTTTCCCGCTTCGACCAGCTTTTCGCCGTCCGAATATTTGCGGATCGACCCATAGCGCCGCAATCGGTCGATTTCCTGCGCCGTCAGCGTAGGAAACGTCTCCTGGTAGCGAGGTCCGTGAGCGGGGTAGACGATTTCGGCCATACGTCTCGACCTTTTGCGCCAAAACATAGGTGGATTGGCCTGCCCAGCAGGATCGAACTTCCGCCGTGAATTGGCGCCGCCGCAAGAGCTGTCAAGCGATGCGCCTTGCGAGTCTTTTTTTCAAGCCCGGCGGCGACCGCGCCCGGACGATGCGTCGGCGGAGCAGGGCGCTTGGCGGCGCCGGCCCATGCCGATTAACAAGGGATTCGATAAATATCGTTCCGGACGAGGGACGCGGCGCTGGAGCCCAGGCGAAGATGACCGAGACGTTTCAGATTCTGATCCTGCTTCTGGCCGTCATTTCCGTGGTCGCGCTGGTCGCGAAGCGATTGAAAATTCCGCCCGCTATTCTGCTCGTGATCACAGGCGCTGGGCTCGCGCTGATCCCCGACCTGCCGACGTTGGAGCTCGCCCCCGATCTTGTCCTGGTGCTCGTGCTGCCGCCCATCATCTATTGGGACGCAGTGAAAATGAGCTGGAAGGAGTTCCGCTTCAACCTGCGCCCGATAGCGCTGCTGGCGATCGGTTGTGTCGTGTTCACCACGGTCGCGGTCGCCGCGGCAACCCATTGGCTGTTGGGCTTTCCCTGGCCGGTCGGCTTCGTCTTGGGCGCGATCATTTCGCCCCCCGACGCCGTTGCGCCGTTGGCGATCGCGCAACGCATGCAGCTTCCGAGGCGCCTGATCGTCGTTCTCGAGGGCGAAGGACTGGCCAATGACGCAACCGCGCTCGTTCTCTATCGCTTCGCGGTCACTGCGGTCAGCGTGGGATCGTTTTCGTTCGTCGAGGCCGCGGGCAGTTTCATGGCCATCCTTGTGGGGGAGGTCGTGTGGGGAATTGGCGTCGGCTGGCTCATTCTTCGCCTGCGCCGGTGGATCCGCGATCCCGGCATCGAGTTCATGCTGTCGATCTTGACGCCGTTCATGGCCTATTGGCCGCCCGAGCAGCTCGGCGGCTCCGGAGTGCTCGCCACGGTGGCGGCCGGACTTTATGTCAGTTGGAACGGCTCTCGGCTGATCCCTGCAAGGACACAACTCCCGGGCGTCGTGTTCTGGGACTTCTTGACTTATCTGATTGAGGGCATGGTGTTCCTCATCACCGGCCTGCAGACGCGCCGGCTCATTCCCGTCATTCGTCACTATTCGATCGCCGAGCTCGCCATGGCCGCGGTTGTTGTCTGCGCGGTCATCATCGTCACCCGGTTCGTGTGGGTGTTTCCCGCAACTTACCTGCCGCGCTTGCTCGTTCCGTCGATTAAGCGCCATGACCCTTCGCCGCCGTGGCAACAGCCGTTCCTCTTGGCGTTCACCGGCATCCGCGGCATTGTCTCCCTGGCCGCCGCACTCGCAATCCCCTTCACTGTGGCCGACGGACGCCCATTTCCCGACCGCGATCTGATCCTGATTCTGACGTTCTGCGTTCTGTTCGTGACCTTGGTCGGCGAAGGCCTGACTTTGCCCGCCGTGACGCGCGCTCTCGGTCTAGCAAATGCGGGACGCCGGGAGCGACAGGCCGAGCGGGACGAGGAGTTCAAGGTCCGCAGGCGCGCAATCGAGGCTGCGATCGAACGGCTTGAGGCGCTCGCGGAGAGCCGTAAGCTTCCCGAGGTCGTTGTCGGACCGATGCGCGCCCATCACCGCAACCGGCTCGAAGACGTCGAGCGTCACAATGACGGCAATGAGCGCCACAAAAAACTCGCCCAGCTCGGCGATGAGCTTGAACTCTCGCTGATCGAGGCCGAACGGGAACTCACCAACAATCTTTATCGCACCGGCGAACTGACGGATGAAGGCCGACGGCGCATCGAGCGCGATCTCGATCTGCGCGACGCCCTTCTTACCAATCTGCGGCTGACGGAGTGACGATATCGCGCCTCAGGCGAAAGCCCGGTCGTGAACGCGCGCCAATTCGCCGCGCAGCCAATCATGCCAATGATCGAGTCCCTCGCCGGTGCGGGCGGAGAGGCGGATCGTCGAGATCGACGGGTTGATCCGCAAGGCGTTGGCGATGGCGCGCTCGGGGTCGAAATCGACATGGGGCGCAAGATCCATCTTGCTCAGGATCATCATTTGCGCCGCCCGGAACATGTGCGGATATTTGAGCGGCTTGTCGTCGCCTTCGGCGACCGAGAGGATGACGACCTTGGCCTGCTCGCCGAGGTCGAACAGCGCCGGGCAAACCAGGTTGCCGACGTTTTCGATCATCACCACCGAGCCCGACGCGGGCTTAAGCTCCTGCAACCCGCGCGCCACCATGTCGGCCTCGAGATGACAGCCCGAGCCGGTGTTGACCTGGACCGCCGCCGCGCCGGCGGCGCGGATGCGGTTCCCATCGTTGGCGGTCGCCTGGTCGCCTTCGACGACGAACAGCCTGATCTCGTCGTTGAGCTCGCGAATGGTCCGCTCGAGCAGCGTCGTCTTGCCGGCGCCGGGCGAACTCATGAGGTTCAGCGCCAGGATTTCGCGGCCCTTGAACCACGCCCGGTTCTTCTCCGCGATCGCGTCGTTCTTGGCCAGGATGCGGGTCTCGAGCTCGACCAGCTCGCGGGCAGGCGTTCCGCCGCTGTCGGCGTGGCCGTGGTCATGGCCGTGCTCGTGACCATGACCGTGCGGATGGTCGTGACCATGCTCATGGACATGATCGTGAGAGTGGCCGGCGCCGCGCTCCATGACCGCTTGCTTCCCTGTTTGCAGATTGAGGACGGTCGTCGCGGCCTCTTCCCCGCATCCGCAATGTCCGCACATTACGCCGCCTCCACCATTTCCATCGACTTGACGATCAGCTCTTCGCCGCGAATGCATTTCCATCGGGTCGATCCGCAAGGGCAGGGGGCGAACAGCGTCTCCACTTCGAATTCGAGGCCGCAAGCCTCGCAACGCGCCAGTCCGTCGATCTCGAGGATTTCGAGGCTCGCGCGTTCGAGGGCGGTGCCTTGCGCGACGACGTCGAAGCAGAACGCGATGGCGTCCGCCATCACGCCCGAAAGCTTTCCGACTTCCAGCGTCACACGGGTCACGCGGCGCCCCTTGGCCGCCTCGGCGACGATCGCGACGACATTCTGCGTGACGCTGAGTTCATGCATGGAAAACGCCTCAACAAATGCGCGGCAATTGTTCGCCGACCAGCATGTCGACGATGCGGCGCCCGCCGAAGACGGTTCGCATCGTCACCCGTCCGGGCTCGCCCCGCTCGACGCGGCCGATGATCGCAGCGCGGCGCCCAAGCGGATGCGCGCGCATGGCGGCGAGCGCGGCCTCCGCCTCATCGGGCGGCGCGACGGCGACGATCTTGCCCTCGTTGGCGAGATAGAGCGGATCGAGCCCCAGAATCTCGCAGAAGGCTTTGACCTCTTCGCGGATCGGCGTCGCCTTTTCGTCGATCTCGATCGCCATCTGCGAGCCTTCGGCGACCTCGTTCAGCGCCGTCGCCAGCCCGCCGCGGGTCGGGTCGCGCAGGAACCGCACGCCGGGCGCAGCGGCGATCAGCGCCGTGATCAATCCGTGCAGCGGCGCGCAATCGCTCTTAATCGGCGTCTCCAGCGCCATGTCGCCGCGCGCGCACAAGATCGCCGCGCCGTGGTCGCCGAGCAGGCCGCTGACCAGCACGACGTCGCCCTCGCACGCGCGATCGGCGCCAAGCGTGAGGCCTTCGCGGATGACGCCGATTCCGGTCGTGGTGAGAAACAGCTTATCGCAGGCGCCCTTGGTCACGACCTTGGTGTCGCCGGTGACGATGGCGACTCCAGCCTCGCGCGCCGTCGCCGCCATCGACGCAGCGACCTGCCGCAGGAGTTCGAGCGTCACGCCTTCCTCGACGATCGCGGCGCAGGACAGATAGAGCGGCTCCGCGCCGCCAACCGCGAGATCGTTGATCGAGCCGCAGACTGCGAGGCGGCCGATGTCGCCGCCGGGAAAGACGAGCGGATCGACCACGAACGAATTGGTGGTGAATGCAAGCCGATCGCCACGGCGTTTAAGATCGGCCAGATCGAGGCGCGCCTGGTCCTCCAGCGGCGCCAGCAACGGATTGTCGAAGGCGCGCACGAATACGTCGTCGATCAGGTCCTTCATCGCCTTGCCGCCGCCGCCATGGGCAAGCGTCACGGTCGGGACGTGGACGCGGCCCAGCGATCGAGCGCGGACGGGCGCGGCGACGTTCATGTGATCGCCTCACGCTGCCTGAGCCGGCCATACTGATAGTAGGCGGCGCAGGCGCCTTCGGACGAAACCATCAACGCGCCGAGCGGCGTCTCCGGCGTGCAGGCGGCGCCGAACGCCTTGCACTGGAATGGCTTGATGACGCCTCTCAGCACTTCGCCGCATTGGCAGGCCTCAGGGTCAGCGATCTTCATATTCGGGACCGCGAATTTGCGCTCAGCGTCGAAACGGGCGTAGGCGTCGCGCAGCCTCACGCCGGAATGATCGATCGAACCCAAGCCTCGCCATTCGCAGAATTCGCGCAGTTCGTACACTCGCGAGACCGCGCGCAAAGCCGGCGCGTTGCCGGCCTCTTGAACGACCCGCGCATATTGGTTTTCGATCTCGACCCGCCCCTCCTTGATTTGCTTGAGCAGCATCCAGATCGATTGCAGGATGTCCAAGGGCTCAAAGCCGGCGATGACCATCGGCTTGCGATAATAGCGGGCGATGAACTCGTAAGTCGCGGTTCAGGCCTCGCACATGACGAAGGGCGCCATGGCCGTGTTGGCGCGATCGTAAGGAACCCGATTGACGATGCTGAGTTGCGGTCCGCAATGGGTGCAATTGGCGAAGGGGTAGCGGAAGCGCCGCTCCGACGGACCTATGATCTCAGCCGCGCAGGCCGGGCAAATCGCGGCGTCCGGCGCGACTTGCGTATGGGCTTCGCCACCCTCGCTTTCCGCAATGCGGAACTCGGCCGGCAATGGGCCGCGATAGGGTCGGGCCTCGAGCTTATCGATGCGCGCCAGCGGCGGGGGCTCGCGCTCGATGCGGGCGAGCAACTCTTGGACCGCCGCGGCGTCGCCCCCGACCCGCACCAGCACCCCCTCGGCGTCGTTGAGCGCTTCGCCACGGAGATTAAGTTCGTGCGCCATCCGCCAGATCGTCGGGCGAAAACCAACGCCCTGCACCCGGCCTCGGACCCGAATCTCGATCGCCTGATATTGCGGCGCCGGCGCCAGTTCGCCGGTTTGATTCATGACGCGGCCTCCGGGGGCGCGATCGCTCGCCAGCTTATATCCCGCCGAAGTCAAGCATGGCGGCCTGTTTTGCGGTCGACCTTGAGGTATCGCAACGAAGCGCCCTCGTCGACTATCGGGCGCCAGATTGGGTTTGCAGCTCGAAGCGCCGACGCGGGCAAGCGGGCGGCCGCGGGACGGCCACGCACCGGGGCGCCTGGCGAACTGAAATCACTGAGCGCTTTTGGATCAACACAATCATCGAATCATAATGTTGCAAAAATCAGAAGTCAGTGTTACCCTTTGGCCTATGAGCAGAATCGGACGCGCGCCTTCCCGCATGGCGGGAGGAAGGAGGGGGCAAACGGGCTTGAGACGTTTTGCGCACAACTTGAGACGCGGGTCGATTTCCTTCTATTTTTTCGCTTGTAACTCATTGAAAAGTCCCGATTTCGGAAAATAAACGCTAGGAAAAGAAAGCGATTTTGCTTGGATTAACTTGGATTTATTTGGTCGGAGCTCGCGCCCTGGTTGAATCCGGCCTTGGTCCTGTTCGGCCCGAGCGTATGATCGCGTGTCTCCGCCGGCGGGCGCGGGAACTTTCGTCTTGGCCGCCATTAATTGTCCATCAACAGGAGTGGTCGAATATTGAGCGATCCGTTGGGTAAGCGACGCGCTGTCGCTAGGGCTTCGCGTTCGAAACCACGGTCCGGCGTCGAACAAAGGGCGCGGATATGCTTGCATGGTTGCTTTGGCGCCTGGAAAGGATCGAGCGAATACACGCCGCTGCGCGTGCGCTGATGGGCGAGTTTGGCGATGACGCTTACGCCGAAGCGCGCCGGCGGGAGCGTGACGAAAGGGCGCGAGACTGGGGACGGGTCGCATTGGTCGTCGCCCGCCGGACGTCTAGGCTCGGTTCAGTCGGCAAATCGATGGAGATCGTCTCGGAACAGCCGCGGACGTTCCGGATCCAATTTGTTTGCGGGACGGTTGATCACGGCCCGACGAATTTGACGGAGAAACAAATTCAAGCGCCGGACGCGCCCGCCGCAATCATCGCCGCCGCGAACATCAAGTGGCCGCCTCAGACGATCGGAGTGCGCATCCTGGATCGCGAGGGCCACCAAGTCTTTGCGCGACAGAAGGCCCAGCGGAGATTGACCCGCCAACAAGGGTGACTAGCGCGCCGATCGGTGAAGAGGGCGACGAGCAATTAGCCGTAACACACTGATTTTTCTGGCGCGCCCAGCGGGAATCGAACCCGCGTTTCCGCCGTGAAAGGGCGGCGTCCTGGACCGCTAGACGATGGGCGCGGGGCGGACCACTATCCGGTTCCGCCGGATCGGTGCGATGCTATAAGGTCGGCTGTTCGCGCTGGCAAGCCTGACGCCCGGCGGCGGTCAAGACGGCAAAAACGATCAGAGGAAACAATGCGCGCCATTCGTATCCATCAGCCCGGCGGTCCGGAAGTCATGCGCCTCGAGGAAGTCGAGCTGCCGCCGCTCGGCAAGGGCGAGGTCAGGCTTCGCCAGCACGCGATCGGAATCAACTTCATCGACATCTACCACCGCACTGGTTTCTATCCGCCGGCGAAGACGCCGTACACGCCAGGCTCCGAGGGCGCGGGCGAGGTGGTCGAGGTCGGGCCGTCCGTCCAGGGGTTCAAGCCTGGCGACCGGGTCGCTTACGCCGGCTCGGCGGGCGCCTATGCCGAAGAGCGCAACATCGAAGCCAGGTTCCTGTTCAAGCTGCCGGGGACGATTTCCTACGAGACCGGCGCGGCGATGATGCTCAAAGGCCTCACGGCTCAATATCTGGTGCGCCAGACCTATCGCGTCAAAGAAGGAGATACGATTTTGGTCCACGCCGCGGCTGGCGGCGTCGGGCTCATTCTGTGCCAATGGGGCAAAGCGCTCGGCGCAACTGTGATCGGCTGCGTCGGCACGGCGGAAAAGGCGGCCCTCGCCAAGAAAGCGGGCGCAAAACACACGATCCTCTATCGCGACGAGGATTTCGCCAAGCGGGTGGGCGAGATCACCAAGGGCGCGAAATGCGATGTGGTCTATGACGGGGTCGGCAAGGCGACCTTCCCGGCGTCGCTCGACTGCCTAAGGCCGTTTGGCGTGTTCGTCAGTTTTGGGTCAGCCTCAGGGGGTATCGAGGCGTTCAACATCGGACTTTTGGCGCAGAAGGGCTCTCTGTTCGCGACCCGGCCGACCTTGACCACCTTCATGGCGGATCGCGCGCGGGGTGAGAAAATGGCGCGCGATCTATTCCGCGTCGTCAGCGGTGGCGACGTCAAGATCCAGATCGGAAGAAAGTGGCCGCTCGCCGACGCCGCTCAGGCTCACATCGCGCTCGAGAACCGCGAAACGACGGGCTCCTTGATTCTCGTTCCGTGAAGCCGACCACGCGGCCTTGCTTGCGCCAAGTTTACGCGTCACCAGCCGATTGCTTGGCGCAGGCCCACCGCCCTTGTATAGGAGGCGCGGCCGGCTCACGCTGGTTGATGGATGAAAACGAGGAAGGGCGTCTTGAGCCGAATGATCGAACCGAGCCTGAAGCCCGCCGAGGCCGCCGTCACGCCCGTCAAGAAAGAAGAGGGCTGGTGGGAAACCATCAAGGTCATCATCGAAGCGCTCCTGATCGCGCTGGTGGTGCGCACGGTTTTGTTCCAGCCCTTCAACATTCCCTCAGGCTCGCTGGTGCCGACGCTGCTGGTCGGCGACTATCTGTTCGTCTCCAAATACGCCTACGGCTATTCGCTTTTCTCGTTGCCGAGCTTTCTCGATCTTGATCCCTCGGCGATGCCGGGCCGCATCTTCGCCTCCGAACCGAAGCGCGGCGACATCATCGTGTTCAAACTGCCGAGCGACGGCCAGACCGACTATATCAAGCGGCTGATCGGCCTGCCCGGCGACAAGATCCAGGTTGTCCACGGGCGGCTCATCATCAACGGCGAGGTGGTCCCGCGCGAACCGATCGCGCCTTATCTGACCGTCAATCATTTCAACAAGCCGATGGAGGCCCCGCAGTACCTCGAAACGCTTCCAGGCGGGGTTCAGCACCGGATCATCCAGATCGACGGCGACGACGGAACGTTCGACAACACCAAGGTCTACGAAGTGCCGCCCGGCCACTATTTCATGATGGGCGACAATCGCGACAATTCGAGCAACTCGAGGCTTTCGGGGGATCAGGGCGGCGTCGGCTATGTGCCGTTCGAGAACCTGATCGGCAGAGCCGAAGTCATCTTCTTCTCGATCAACGAAGGGACGCCGGCGTGGGAGGTCTGGCGCTGGCCGTGGACCGTGCGCTGGGACCGGATCTTCCAACGCGTGCGCTAGACGCCGGCAAACAGGCTCCCGCGAGCGGCCAGAAGGCGGTATAGTCGCGGAGCGAGTATTTCCCTCTTTCTGCCTGCCGTTCGGCGGCGCGAACGCGCGGCTGCTCCTCGATTCGGTCCGTCAATGAACAAGCACCCGCGAGCCGAATTGTCCGCGTTGGAGTCCCGGCTCGGTTACCGCTTTCGCGATCCCGGGCTGGCTGTCCTCGCGCTCACGCATCTTTCGGCGCAGAACCAGGGCGGGCAGGGCAGGGCTGGGTCCTACCAGCGGCTGGAATTCCTGGGCGACCGGGTGCTCGGCGTGGCGATCGCGAGCCGCCTCTATCATGCCTTTCCGAAGGCGAGCGAGGGCGAACTGTCGATGCGCTTCGCCAAGCTCGTGCGGCGCGAAACCTGCGCCGAAATCGCCGCCCAATGGGACGTTGGCCCGCATGTCGCGCTGGGTCTCGGCGAAGCGCGGGGCGGGGGCCGCAAGAAGCAGGCGATCCTCGCCGACGTGTGTGAATCGCTGATCGGGGCGGTGTTCGTCGACGGCGGCTTCGCGGCGGCCGAGGCGCTGGTCCTCAGCGCCTGGGGCGACCGCATCACCGCCGACGCCGAGCCTGCGCGCGACGCCAAGACCGCGGTGCAGGAATGGGCCCAGTCGCGCGCGCTTCCCCCCCACGATACGAGGAGGTCGAGCGCAGCGGCCCGGCGCACGCCCCCCATTTCGTCATGCGCGTGGCGCTCGATGGCTTCGAGCCGGAGCTCGGCGCCGCCAGTTCGAAGCGGGCCGCGGAACAGGCGGCGGCGCGGGCCTTTCTCGACCGCTGGGGCGGAAGTTGAGCGAGACCCGATGCGGCTTCGTCGCGATCATCGGCGCGCCGAACGCCGGCAAATCGACCCTCATCAACGCGCTGGTCGGCGAAAAAGTCTCGATCGTGACCCGCAAGGCGCAGACCACACGGTCAACCGTGCGCGGCGTTTTGACCCGGGGCCAAGCGCAGATCGTGTTCGTCGACACGCCCGGCCTGTTCGCGCCCAAGCGCCGCCTCGACCGGGCGATGGTCGCCTCCGCCTGGGGCGCCGCAGCCGACGCCGACGCGCTCATGCTCATGATCGATGCCCGGAAGGAGGTCGGCCAGGCGAGCCTCAGCGAAGAGACCCAATCGATCCTCGCCGCGCTCGGCGGCCTCGGCAAGCCACGGCTCGCCGTCATCAACAAGATCGACCTCGTCGAGCGGCCGAAGCTGCTCGAGCTTACGGCCAGGCTCAACGCGGCGCTCGCCTTCGACGAGACGTACATGGTCAGCGCCTTGAGCCGCGACGGGCTCGACCGGCTTCTCGACCGCCTCGCCGCGATGATCCCGGCCGGTCCCTGGCTCTACCCCGAGGACCAGATCGCGGAAGCGCCGATCCGTTCGCTCGCCGCCGAAATCACCCGCGAGAAGCTGATCGAGCGGTTGCACGACGAACTGCCCTATCAGGCGACCGTCGAGACCGATGAGTGGAAGGACCTGCCGGACGGGTCGGCCCGCATCGAGCAGACGATCTTCGTCTCCCGCGAGAGCCACCGCAAAATTGTGCTCGGCGAAGGCGGGCGCACGATCAAGGCGATCGGCACGGCCGCTCGCAAGGACATCACTGAGGCCCACGGCGCGCCCGTGCACCTCTTCCTGCATGTCAAGGTGCGCGAGCGCTGGCTCGACGACCCGGAGCGCTACCGGGCGATGGGGCTCGAGTTCCCCAAGGGGTAGCCCAGCCCGCGTGAAATCGTCGCCCTCGCTATGATCGCGAACGCCGCCAGGCGCGTCGTCGAGTTCCGCATGCGTTCGGATGGAATCGTCATTGCGAGGAGCCATAGGGCGTCGAGAGACGCCCGTCTGTCTACGGGCTATGGCGACGCGAAGCAATCCAGGGAACGAAGGGCGTCCCACGATCACTGGATTGCTTCCCCCCGGGTCCAAAAGCCCGGGGGTCGCAATGACGACCGCGGTTCGACCGAATTGCAATTTGCTCCAGCCGGAGGCTTTGGCGAAACCGTACGGAGCCAGGGTCGGGGCGTCAATTCCCGGGGCTATTCGCTGCGGTCTTTCGCAAGTTCAGTCTTTGAAGCTCGATGAGCTTCTCTCTCTCGCCTGCGTCGACGAGCAGCGCGGTCGCTCCCTCGCCGCAGGTGAAGTTGAGCGAGCGGCCCTCCTCGCTGTCGAGCCCCGCCATTTCCCCGGGGTTGAGCACCAGGCGAAGGCGCGTCGCCGTGGTCGAGGGGGTCATGTCCGGATCGCTCTTTTCGGAGACCATCAGCATGACGACGCATCGCGCAGCCTGGTCCACGAAGTAGCCGCTCATCGACTTCGAGCCGAAATCATAGCGGATGCTCTGAATCGGCGCATACTTGGCCTCGTCCTTGACCGGCGCCTGGGTTTGGCTCGAAGCCGCCGAGGCCCAGAGGCTGATCCCAATCGTTCCGGCAAAGGCGGACGCGTGAGCAATTTTCCTGATGAACATGGAGTCTTCCCCTGTGATCGGAGCGGAAACGGGCCGACGGAATTGGACGGATCAGATACAAATCACGCATGACGCTTGGTTGAGAGTGCCCACTGAATAAAGCCGCTGCCGCCGCCGCGTCTGTGATTAGGATCACACGGCAATCACAGGCGGCCGTGGCGCGCCTCGGAGGGTCTGGCCGCGGGGTCGTTCGAACCCCAGCGCCTACTGCCCGCGCTTGCCCCGAACCGCGAACCGCACTGCTTCTTCCGCCGCGCGGAACAAGGCGCGCGCCTTGTCGACGCATTCCTTCTGCTCGGCGGCGGGGGAGGAATCATAGACAATGCCGGCGCCGGCCTGAACGTGCATCAGCCCGTCTTTCACCACCGAGGCGCGCAGCACGATGCAGGTGTCCATTTCGCCCCCGGCGCCGAAATAGCCGATGCAGCCGGCGTAGATGCCGCGCTTGTCCTTCTCCAGTTCGTCGATGATCTGCATCGCCCGCACTTTCGGCGCGCCGGAGACGGTGCCGGCGGGAAACCCGGCGGCAAGCGCGGTGACCGCATCGACGCCGTCGCGCAATTCGCCCTCGACATTGGAGACGATGTGCATCACGTGGCTATAGCGTTCGATGAAGAAACTGTCGGTCACCTTGACCGTGCCGATCTTCGCGACCCGGCCGACGTCGTTGCGGCCGAGGTCGAGCAGCATCAGATGTTCAGCGCGCTCCTTCGGATCGGCCATGAGTTCGGCCGCCAGCGCCTCGTCCTCGGTCGGACTTTTTCCCCGCGGGCGCGTGCCGGCGATCGGGCGGATGACGACCTTGCCGTCGCGCACCCTGACCAGGATTTCGGGGCTGGAGCAGACGATCTGGAAGCCGCCGAAATCGAGGAAGCAGAGGTATGGCGACGGATTGACGCGTCGGAGCGCCCGATAGAGGGCGAAGGCCGGCAGGTCGAAGCGGCTGGTGAACCGTTGCGACAGCACGATCTGGAACGCGTCGCCGGCGGCGATATAGTCCTTCGCCCGGGCGACCATCGCCTTGTATTCGGCCTCGGTCGTGTTCGACCGCGCCGCGCCCGCCTTGACGAGCGGGTCTACGGCCACGCCGGCCGGATGATCGAGCGGCGATTCGAGCGCGTCGACCACTGCGTCCAGCCGCGCCATGGCGCTCTCGTAAGCCGCGCGGGCCGAGACGCCGGGCGCCGGGCGGACCGGCGTCACGATCGCCATCTCGTCGCGCGCGCCGTCGAACACGACCATGACGGTCGGGCGGATCAAGAGCGCCTCGGGCACGCCGATCGGGTCGGGCTTGGCTGGAGCCAAGCGCTCCATCCGCCTCACCATGTCGTAGCCGAGATAGCCGAATACGCCAGCCGACATCGGCGGCAGGCCGGGCGGCATGTCGATGCGCGATTCGGCCAGCAGCGATCTCAACACATCGAGCGGCTTGCCGGGGCAGGGGACGAAAGCGTCCGGATCGGTAAGCGCCCGGCGGTTGATCTCGGCGTGATCGCCGGTCGAGCGGAAGATGAGGTCGGGATCGAGGCCGATCATCGAATAGCGGCCGCGCTGCGCGCCGCCCTCGACCGATTCGAGCAGGAACATATTGCCCGAGCGACCGCGCGCGAGCTTGAGATAGGCCGAGACCGGGGTCTCGAGATCGGCGACCAGCGTCGTGACCGCCACCTCCGCCTCGCCAGCGACATAGGCGCGCGCGAAGGCTTCGTAGTCGGGCAGGGTGGTCATCGGCGTATCAGCCGCCCTCGGCGGATTGGAGGGCGTCCTGATGGATGGCGACGCCGAGCGTCCGACGCAACGCGGCGACATATTGGTCGAGCACGCTCTCGCGGGTCGAGTTTTCGAGCTCGGAGGCCATCCCCTTGACGTGGGCGTCGGCGAAATCGACCGGCGGCGTCCGGTCGGCGGTGATCTTGAACACCACCCGCCCGTCGGGCGTCGCGGCGGAGCCTGCGCCGTCGGCGGGCTCGCGGAAGATCGCGGCCACGACCGATTCCGGTAAGGGTCCCTGCTCGGCGCGATGGACGTCCGCCGCCGTTTTCATCTCGGCCCCCGCGGCCTTCGCTGCGTCGGCGATGTTTCCGCCGGCGCTGATCTGCTTGACGAGATCATCCGCCTTGCCGGCGAGCGCCTTGTTGATCTCTTCGGCGCGCCATTGCTTCTCGACCTCTGGCTTCGCCTCCTCGAACGTGAGGTCGTGCGCCGGATCGACCTTGGCGATCTCATACCAGATGAAGCCGCCGTCCTTCGTGTTCAGCGGCGCCTCGTCGATGCCGACGTCGGAAGCGAAGGCGGCGCGCAACAGCTCGGGCTTGTCCGGCAGGTTGACCGACTCGCCTTTCAGGTCGCGGCCCGCGGCGTCGACCGCGTTGATCGATTGCCCGGTCAAGCCCACGGCCTTTGCGGCTTCGAGGATGGTCTTGCCCGACACCCTGAGGTCCTCGATCTTGTCGTGCAGGGCCTGGATCTTGTCGCCCGCGCGCGAAGCGGAGACCTCTCGCTTCACCTCGTCGGCGACCTCCGCGTATGGCTTGACCGTGGACGGGGTGACGCCTTTGACGCGGACGATCACCGGACCAAACTGGCTCTTCAGCACGCCGCTGACGGCCCCTTGCGGCAAGGCGAAGACCGCGTCGGCCTCGTCCTTGTCGAGCATCGCGTCCTTGGTCGTCTCGCCGATGTCGGTGTCTTCGGCTTTCAGGCCTCGCTCCTTGACGAGGTCGTCGAAACTGGCGCCGGCCTTGAGCTTGGCCTCGGCGGCCTCGGCGTCGCCCTGGTTGGGAAACAGGATCTGCTGCAGGTCGCGCTTCTCGGGCGCGCCGAACTTCGGATCCTTGCCGGCGAGCTTCTGATAGGCGGCCTCGGCGTCGGCGTCGCTCACTTCGGCCGGATTGGCGATCGTGTCCGGCTCCAGCGCCAGAATGGTCATTCCCCGGTATTCGGGCGCGCGGTAGCTCGACTTGCGATCGTTGTAGAAGGTCTTGAGCGCCTCCTCGGAGGCGGCGGGAATGTCGCCCGCCGCCGAAGCGGGCAGGAGGAAATAATCGGCCGAGCGGGTCTGGCCCTGATAATCGGCTTCCGCTTCGGTCTCGGCCTTGGGCGCTGCGACCCCCGTCGCCAGCGCGGCGACAATGAACTGCCTGAGCACCTGCTTGCGCAGCTCCAAGACGAAGCCGCGCTCGCTCATATCCATGTCACGCAGCGCGCCGGCGAAGCGGGCCGGGTCGAATGCGCCCGACTTGTCGCGGAAGTTCTGGTTCGAGGTAATGATTTCGCGCAGCGCCTCGTCGGAAATGTCGAGGCCGAGCTTGCGCGCCTCGTCGTCGATCGCCGCTTCGCTCAGCAATTGCTGGAGGATGCTGCGGTCGAGGCCGATCTGGCGCGCCTCCTCGTAGGTGAACGGGCGCCGCAGCCGGCGCTGATATTGCTGAACCGCTCGATCATAGGCGACACGGTATTCCTGGGCGGAGATTTTCGTTCCGCCGACCGAGGCGACGGTGGACGTCGTGAACCCGCGCAGCATGTCGCCCACGCCCCAGATGACGAAGCTGACGATGATGAGCCCCATGACCACGGTCATGATCGCCTTGCCGACGACCCCCTGAGCCGCGTTGCGGATCGATTCGAGCATGTCGCCGTTTCCGTCCTTCCGTCGCTCTTGTCGCTGTAGACGCGGTCCAAAGCCCGTTGATAGACGGGCGTCCTTCCGGACACCCTTTGGACCGCGTCCGCCGCGATCATCGATCGCGGCTACAGGCCGCTGCTGTAGACGCGGTCGCCGACCGCGTCCGCCGCGAGCGCGCCTTATCTAGCGACGCCTGCATGTTTTGCATAGGCGCAACCGCGATGATAACAACCGCGCCCAACGAGAGGCGGGGAGGCCTGAATGACCCCTGGCGTGCGGCCGTTGGTCGCCGGCAACTGGAAGATGAATGGCCTGTCCGGATCCTTGGCCGAGATCGACGCCATGCGGCAGGCGGCGGACGCAGGCGAATCCGGCCTCGCCGAGCTGCTGGTCTGCCCACCGGCGACGCTGCTCGCGCAAGCCGCCTGGAGGATCAAGGGCGGCGAGCTCAGTCTCGGCGCCCAGGATTGCCACCCGGTGGCGAGCGGGGCCTTCACCGGCGACATTTCTGCCCCGATGCTCAAGGACGCGGGCGCGACTTACGTCATCGGCGGCCATTCGGAGCGGCGCACGCTCCATCACGAGACCGACGCCCTCGTGCGCGCCAAGGTCGAAGCGGCCCTCAGCGCGGGACTGGTTCCCATTGTCTGCGTCGGCGAGACAAAGACAGAACGCGAGTTGGGCGATGCGATGGCGGTCGTGCCGCGGCAACTTCTGGGCTCGCTGCCGCTGGGCGGCGCGCCGGAGACTTTGGTCGTTGCCTACGAGCCGATCTGGGCGATCGGAACCGGGCTCACCCCGACGCCTGCGGACGTCGCGGAAATGCATCAGGTGATCCGGACGCTGCTCGCCGAAATGTATGGCGCGCAAGGACTGCGGATGCGCCTTCTCTACGGGGGCTCGGTCAAGCCGAGCAATTGCGGCGAGCTTTTGACCCTCGACAATGTCGACGGCGCGCTGGTCGGCGGGGCGAGCCTGAGAGCGACGGAATTTCTGGCGATCGCAGCCGCCTATCGGTGACGGCGATTTCCCCGTTCCGTTCCGATGGACGCCCCCCTTGCGCCGTGTTAGGAGCGCGCCATCTAAGACGCCGCCGCATTAGGGGCGGCCAATCTCCCCGTTCGGAACCTTCATGCAGTCCGTCCTCCTTGTCATTCACATTCTGATCGTCGTCGCGCTGATCGGGGTCGTCCTCTTGCAGCGCTCCGAGGGCGGCGCGCTCGGGACGGGCGGGGGGACCGGCAGTTTCATGACCGGCCGCGGCCAGGCGAATGCGCTCTCGCGCGCGACCGCCATTCTCGGCGCGCTGTTTTTCGCCACCGCCCTCTTGATGTCCATTCTCTCGAGCTGGAACCGCGCGCCCCATTCGATCCTCGAGAGGGGCCCGGCCCCGGCGGGGCAGACCGCGCCAACCCCGGTTGCGCCAGGCAACATTCTCGATCAGCTCAAGAAGATGGAAGGCCAGTCAGGCGCGCCGTCGGCGCCTCCGGCTGCGCCTGCCCCTGCCGCTCCCTCCGCGCCGGCGCCGAAGCCCTGACCACCGACCCAACGCGGGCGCTGGAGGTCCCTGACCTTGCCCTTGTTCCGCGTCGAGCGCCGCGTTCGCCACAAGGCCGCTGAGATGTTCGATCTTGTCGCCGACGTCGAGCGCTATCCGGAATTCGTCCCACTATGCAAGGCGCTGAAAGTGCGCAACCGAAGGCAGGACGCCGACGGCCAGGAAACGCTCATCGCCGACATGACGGTCGGCTACAAGCTCATTCGCGAGACATTCACGAGCCGGGTCACGCTCGATAAGCCGCATCTCAAGGTGCGGGTCGAATATATTGACGGGCCGTTCAGCCGGCTCGAAAACGTGTGGACCTTCAAGGACGAAGCTGACGGCGAGGGGTCGCGCGTCAGTTTCTTCATCGACTACGAGTTCAGGAGCCGCACGCTCGGCGCGCTAATGGGCTCGATGTTCGACGCCGCGTTCCGAAAATTCGCCGGCGCTTTCGAGCGGCGCGCCGATGTGGTCTACAGGCGCGCGTAACGCGTTTCGCCCTCAGCGCCCGCCGCCTCCAACAAATCGAGGCCGACCTTGACCGAGGCGAGCCGCACCGCCTCGCGCCCGATGTCGCCGAACCGCTCCTCCCGGGTGACGGTCGGCGCGCCGCGCCGCGCGCAGGCGAAATGAACGAGGCCGACCGGCTTCGCCGCCGTGCCGCCGTCCGGCCCGGCGATTCCGGTCACGCTGACCGCAACGTCCGCGCGCGATTTGGCCAGCGCACCCTCGGCCATCGCCCGCGCCGTCTCACCGCTGACCGCGCCGTGCTTCGCCAGCGTCTCGGCCGGAACGCCGAGCAGCTCCTCCTTCGCGGCGTTGGAATAGACGACGAAGCCGCGCTCGAGCACGTTCGAAGAGCCGGGAATTTCCGTCAAAAGGCCGGCAATCAGCCCGCCGGTGCAGGACTCCGCCGTCACGACCATGCGTCCCACGGCGCGATATCGAACGATGAGCGCGGAGGCGCGGGCGATGAGGTCGGGGGAAACATGGGCCGTCGGCAAGTTATGCGATTTCGAGCAGTCGCGAAACCGCGGCAAGCGGCGCCCGGCGCGCGGTCCCCGATGATCGTCTCCGAAAGATAGCCCTTGATCGGCGCGCGCTGTCCAGACATGAGAGCGGCGGCGGGAGACTTCATGACCTACACGACTTCAGAAACCGAAGCTGTGGTGGTTCCACAGCCGGTATCCGCGCCGCTCACCCGCGCCGCGATCTTCCTGGTCGTGACGATAAACCCAGGCGCGGACAATCGGGCAGCGGTCCGGTCGTTTTGCGCCGACTTTGCGGGCCTGGTTCGCGCGGTTGAATTTCGCGATCTCGAAGCCGGCCTCTCCTGCGTGATCGGCATCGGGTCCGACGCGTGGGACCGGCTGTTCGGGGACCCGCGCCCGGCCGAGCTGCATCCTTTCCGCGAGTTCCGGTCCGGACCGCGCCACGCGGTGGCGACCCCGGGGGATCTTCTGTTCCATATCCGCGCCAAGCGGATGGACCTGTGCTTCGAGATCGCGGCGCAGATCATGGCCCGGCTTGGCGAAGCGGTCACAGCGGTCGACGAGGTGCATGGCTTTCGCTACTTCGACGACCGCGACCTTCTGGGGTTCGTCGACGGGACCGAAAATCCGCGTGGGCAAGCGGTGATCGAAGCCGCGCTCATCGGCGCGGAGGACCCCGCGTTCGCCGGCGGAAGCTACGTGATCACGCAGAAATATGTCCATGACATCAGCGGATGGAATGCGCTGTCCACGGAGGCGCAGGAGCGCATCATCGGCCGCACCAAGCTCGCCGATATCGAGCTGGACGATTCGGTCAAGCCGACGTCCGCGCACAATGCGCTGACCACCATCACCGAGAACGGGAAAGAATTTCAGATCGTTCGCGACAATATGCCCTTCGGCCAGGTGGGAAGCGGCGAATACGGCACCTATTTCATCGGCTATTGCCGCACGCCGCGCGTGACCGAACAGATGATCGAGAACATGTTCGTCGGGCGCCCGCCCGGCAACTATGACCGGCTGCTCGACTTCAGCCGCGCGGTGACTGGAACGCTGTTTTTCGTTCCCTCCGCGACGTTCCTGGACGCGCTTGGCGAAGACGCCCCCGCAGCAGCCGCGCCGCCCGCGAAACCTACGGTCGAACCGGCGCCATCCACGGACCGCGCGTCTGATGGTTCGCTCGGAATCGGCTCGCTCAAAGGAGAAAAAGGGCTATGAATAATCTTCACCGCGAGCTTGCGCCGATTTCCGACAACGCGTGGGCCAGCATCGAAGAAGAGACAACGCGGACCTTAAAACGCTACCTCGCCGGACGGCGCGTGGTCGACGTTGAGGGGCCAGGCGGGGTCGGCCTTTCCGCCGTCGGGACCGGACACCTCAAGGCGATCGCCGCGCCGGGCGAGGGCGTGCTCGCGCGACAGCGCGAGGTCAAGCCGTTGGTCGAACTCAGGGTCCCCTTCGAGCTCGATCGCCAGCAGATCGACGACGTTGAGCGCGGCGCGAACGACTCGGACTGGCAGCCGGCGAAGGAGGCCGCGCAGAAGATCGCTTATGCCGAGGACCGCGCCATCTTCGAAGGCTATCCCGCGGCGGGCATCGGCGGCGTCCGGCAGGGCACGAGCAACCCGATCATGACCCTGCCGGCCGACGTGCGTCAGTACCCGGACGCAATCGCGCAGGCCCTGAGCCAACTCCGCCTGGTCGGCGTCAACGGGCCCTATTCGGCGCTGCTCGGCGCCGACGCCTATACCGCCCTCGCCGAGACCAGCGACAACGGCTACCCGGTGCTGGAGCATGTCAAGAAACTCGTCAAAGACGAGATCGTCTGGGCTCCGGCCATCGACGGCGCCTTCGTGCTCACCACCCGCGGCGGCGATTTCGACTTGCACATCGGCCAGGACGTCTCGATCGGCTATTTGAGCCATACCGACAGCGTCGTCCGGCTCTACCTTCAGGAGACGCTGACGTTCCTCCTGCTCACGTCCGAGGCCTCGGTCGCGCTGGCGCCTCCCGCAACGAAGCCCGCGACCTGAGGCGACGGATCGAGCGAACCCGATGGATACCGCCTACATATCGGCCTTTGCCGCGCTGGCCGGAACGGCCATCGGTGGCCTCGCGTCGTTCGCAACCTCATGGGTGACGCAACAGGCGCAAACCCGGGCGCAGCGGAGGGCGGCGGAGAGGGACGCCCGAGCCGCGTTGTTTGGCAGGTTTCTGGACGAAGCGGCGAAATTATATTCCGACGCTCTGCAAACCAGCCGGGACGACTTATCCGGCCTCATTGGAATTTATGCGCTGACCAACCGGATACGCCTTCTGTCCTCGCCGGAAGTCGTGGAGGCCGCCGATACCGTGGTTCGCATCATCGTCGACACCTATCTCTCGCCGAACATCACACTGCACGAAATGCGGACGAATTGGATCGACAAACACGTCGATCCGCTGCGGGATTTCAGCGAGGCGTGCCGCAAAGAGCTGCAGGCGTTTTGACGCGCCTGCAACCCGCACAGGCGATGAGCGGAAACAGTTGCGTGCGGATCGAACGCCAAGCCCCACAGTCCGCCCCTACGCGGTCCATTCCAGGCGCACGAAAGGCGGCGATTCCTCCGCCCGCACAAACCCGACACGTTCGCAGAGCCTCAACGAGGCGATGTTGTGCATCAGCACGCTGAGCCGGGCGGGCAGGCCGAGCCGCCGAGGCTCCTCGAGCGCCGCCAGCATGACGCGCCGCGCCAGCCCTCGTCCCTGCGCCTGCGGCAGGATCGCGATGTCGACATAGGTGACACAAGCGTTTCCGACGTCGGTGACCAGGAGACCGACCGGCTCGCTGTCGAGCTCGATGACCTCCCAGCGCGCGTTCGGATATTCGCGCCGATAGGTTTCGGTCATCGACCGGTGCTGGGCGCGCAGCAGGAAGTCTTTGGCCTTGGCGTCGATTGGCATCGCGGCCATTTCAGCCGCTCTTGTCGCGGCGAAGAGCGCGAAGAAGAATGCTGGATCATCCTCATTGTCTCGCGCGGGGCGGAGCGTCAGCAGGCCTTCCCTAGGTTCGATCATGGCCGTCCCTCTCGGACCTCCCCTCGCGCTGGACAACGCGACAGGTATCCCGCACTGTCATTCGCCGCGCGACGGGAGGGCGATCGGGCATGAGCGATGCAATCAACGCCGAGACATTCACGCCCTATGTCGGGCAGCCGGCACCGCTTGCGGGCGGGCAAGCGCTCACCCTGGTCGCGGTTGATCTGCACCGATCGCCGCGACCGAATGCTGCGCCGGGGGCCTCGTTCAGCCTGCTCCTGCGCGGCGCCGCAACGCCGATTGTGTCCGAAGGCTTGCATCGGCTCGCGTTCGAGGACGGCGCGGGCTTCGAGCTCTATCTCATCCCCATCCACACGGCTTCGCGCGACCATCAAGACTATCAAGTCGTCTTCAATTGATCGCGGGAAGCGTGCCTCCGCCCTTCAGTTCTGCGATGGAAAGACGCCTTGGAGGGCGATGCAATAGTTGAGCGCGAGGTACGGCATGCGGTTTTCGTGCGGCTGTCCGCCCGTGGGTCCAAGCGAGCCCATCGCGATCGTCGGGGCCGCGGAACTGTAGATGTTCACCGCAGGCGATCCCGTCTGGTTCGCATAGCCCTCGCCGAGAGTGACGCCGCCGCCCGGCGTGCTGGTCCCGCCGGTCGTCCCATTTTTCACGGCATTGACCAGGTGACTGTGGATCGGCGTTTCCGTCGTTGCAAGGGTGTGCGTCTCTTCGCCGCCCCGCTGGCCGAGAGTGTAGTTCGCCAGGCCCGCTCCCTGGCCAAAGCCGTTGGCGAGCCGTCCGCGCAGGTCGGGCAGCGCAAAATTGGTCCTGCCGTCGCCGCCGAAAGTCGTGCCTAGGAGGGCGAAGAGCGCCTGGTTCTGATTGATAGGTATGAGTTGCCCGGCGCAGAACGCCCACCCTCTCGGCGCGAAATTGAAGGGAAACGCTTCGATCTGACTGAGGAACGGCTGGGCCATGGACGCATTCTTTCCTAGAGGATCGCTTTCCTAGAGGATCGCGGCTTACGAGCGGGGCGGATAGATTCCCTGCAGCGCAATGCACCAGTTCAGAGTGAGAAACGGCTGCAGGTTGTTGTGCGGCTGGCCGCCTCCCGCGGGCGCCACTTGGCTCGAAGCCAGCGGGACCGCCGCTTGCAGCGGGGCGTAAATGTTGACCGGAAACGCGCCACGCCCCGAGCCGTGCCCTTCGGCGGGCAAGGCGCCGCTCGGCGCATTCGTCGTCGCCTGGGCCGCGACGGCCTGGAAGGGATGCGAGTGCGACGGAGATTGCGAGGCCAGGAGCGTGACCGCCTCGACGCCCTGCACGCTGCCGACCGTGTAGTTGGTTAGCCCCGGCCCCTGGCCCTGGCCGATCGGAACTCGGCCGCGCAGGTCCGGCAATGCGAAGGTCGAGACGCGGTTCCCGCCATAGTAGGTGCCGAGGAGCGAGAACAGCGCCGTGTTCTGCGAGATCGCCAGCAGCTGGCCTTCGCAGAGCGCCCATCCCCTCGGGGCGAAGAAGAATGGAAAAAGGGTGATCTGGCCGACAAAGGGTTCCATGCGCTCGCCTCCCGCCTCGACGCAACCGATTCAGTTCTGTAACGGGAACAGCCCGAAGAGACTGATGATGTAGTTTACGGTCAGGCTCGGCTGCCGATTTTCGTGCGGAAGTCCGCCCGGGGTCGGAGACACCGCCCCCGC
This sequence comes from uncultured Alphaproteobacteria bacterium, assembly GCA_963824475.1. Taxonomy (GTDB): domain Bacteria; phylum Pseudomonadota; class Alphaproteobacteria; order Rhizobiales; family Beijerinckiaceae; genus Roseiarcus. The sequence goes on along the minus strand of CAWGPR010000012.1, from coordinate 911,867 downwards.
CGCCAGCGTCGCGCCAACTCCGCCCGTGGCGTAGATTGGCGTCGTTGCCGCGGGCGTGCCGAGAACGACGGACGACGAGGGGGTCGCTGTCGTCGCCGTTGCCGCCGCCGCCAGCCCATGCGTGTGGCCTCCGATTTGAGCGCCTGTGAGCGAAGCCGACTCGGCGCCGCTCAATTGTCCGAGAACGTATGACCCCAACCCGGGTCCCTGACCCACGCCAAGCGCGGCGCGACCGCGAAGGTCGGGCAAACCGAAGGTCGTCTGCCCGTTGCCGCCGAACGTCGTGCCGATGACCTGAAACAGGGTCTCGTTCTCGGAGATCGCCAGCAATTGGCCCTGGCAGAGCGCCCAGCCCGCAGGCGCGTAATTAAATCCGACGGCGATGATCTGACCGACAAAAGGCTGACTCATATGCGCCTCCCCCCTCTTGGCGCCGAAGCGCCGCTAAGCGATGAGCGTCATGTCGCTTGCGCCGCCGTCCGCCGCCATCCCGCGAAGCCCAGCCCCGCGAAGCCCAGCAACATCAGCGCCCAGGTCGAAGGCTCGGGGACGGTCGTCATGCCCTTGGTCGTGACGTCGAGGATGAGTTTTCCGCCGATTGCGGGAGCAGCCCCAGTTACGTCGACCAGAATGTCGGTTGGAGAAAGCAACCGCAGCCCGTAATGCGGCGGCGTACCGGTCGTCGTATCATTCGGAAGAAAATCGCTACTGGGATCGGCGCTAACCCCCGTGATGTCCACGCCGGAGGAGAAAAGGAACTCGAAACCCGTGAAAGGATCAGTGCAGGCCGATCCAGCGCTCACGCCATCGCCGCAGAACGTGGCGGGGAGTTCGTTTGTGATGACGATCTGCGTGTCGCCGACGTCAATCGTCGAGCCGTCGATCGAAGCTTGGACGAAATGCGCAGGAATGGTCAGAACATACTGCGCCATGCCCATAGAGTTGTAGTTGTATTCCTGTTCGCAATAACTCTCGGTGTATTGGTCGCAGCCGCCGCCCGAAGGCGTCGCTGGCGCGTTTATGTAGAAAAACGCACTAACGGTGTTGGTTCCGCCGTCGATCAGTCCCGCGTGAGCGGGAGCGCCCGCCGTCGCGAACAGCGGCGCCACGGCGGCGATCAAGGTGCTAAAGCGCATGTTCCCCTCCCCGCGCGTCGGCCCTTAGCCGGCTCAAACTCTGTATCCAAAATATATTGTACCAACGAAAGCCCAGCCGAGCAAATTGTGTTTCCGGTTGTCTTCTGACCGCGGCGGGGGTTCGCCTGGCGCGAACCCTCAACGAGGCGCTTAAGTAGCGGAACAGGCCCGTCACCGGACCGCTCCCGTCGAACACCGAAAACGGCGGGAACTCGAAGCGGGCGGCGCAAACAATCATTCCGAACCGGCGGGAGCGCCCTTCTCAGCCACCGATCGTTTCATAAACAAGACCGCGAACGTGACCACAAGCGTCAACACAGCCGCCATCCAAAAGACGTCGAAATAGGCAAGCGAAGACGCCTGCTGCTGACGCAGGTTTTCGAGTTGCTGCACAGCCAGTTGCTGCGCGGCCACCGGATCGCCGGTTTGCTGAAGGAAGAACGCTTGAGCCTTCGCGAGAAAGGAGCTAGCGGCTGCGTTGAAGGGATCGAGATACTCCCCAAGACGCAGCACGTGGAATTGATCACGCCGCTCTTCTATGGTCTGGGACAACGACACCCCGACGCTGCCCCCCTCGTTGCGTAGGAGACTCAATATGCCAATGGCCGCCCCGCGCAACGCGAGCGGCGTATAGAGGTACGCGGCTACGTTCGCGGGAGCAAAACATACCGAGAGCCCCATGACCACGAGCACCCGAGGCCAGACGGCCTGGTCAGGGCTGATGTCGAGGTTGAGTTGCGACATCCAATAGTTTCCCGCGGTCATGATCAGCAGTCCTGCAGCGATCAGCCATCTCGCATCCACCTTGAGGCCAATCAGGCGGCCGACGATCGGCATCGCCAAGACAGCAAAGATTCCGGAAGGCGACATCACCAACCCAGTCTTAAGCGCATCATACCCAAACAGGGCTTGCAGCAGACCAAGCAATGACTTGGTGGCGGCAAAGAGCGAAAGGTAGGCGCAAAAGATGATGATGCAGCAGGCGGCAAAGTTGCGTTCCCCGAACGCGCGGAAATTGACCACGGGGTTGCGGTGACGCAACTCCCAGAAGATCAACGCAACCAAACCCACCCCCAACAAAATGACGAGCGTCTGGACGCGCCAGAATGGATCCCCCAGCCAGTCCCACTCCTGGCCCTTGCTGAGCATCACTTCCCACGAGATTATGACGATGGCGAGAAGCGACAAGCCGACCGCGTCAAAATGGAACGGCTCCTTCTTCAGCTCCGCACGCTGGGCGACGAGATAATCCGGATCGCGAAGCACGACGTAACATGCGCCGAGCGCCACGATGCCGATCGGCACGTTGATCAGGAAGCACCAGCGCCAATTGTAAGTGTCGGTTATCCAACCGCCCAATGTCGGGCCGACCACCGGCGCAATCAGCACAGCAAGGCCGAACAGCGTCATTGCCACGCCTTGCCTTTCCCGCGGGAAGGCGTCCAGCAATATCCCCTGACTGCCGGGCTGCAGACCACCGCCCGCAAGACCCTGGATGACACGAAACAGGATCAATTGACCCAGACTGCCAGCCAGTCCGCACAGCAAGGAACTGAGAGTGAATATTGCAATCGACGCCAGGAAGTAGTTGCGGCGACCCAGATGAGCGCTCAACCAGCCGGTAATCGGCAGGATGAAGGCGTTGGCGGCAAGATAGCTGGTGATGACCCACTCGGCGTCATCGGCGGCAGCCGACAGGCCCCCCGCGATGTAGCGCAGCGCGACCAGCACGATGGTGGTGTCGAGCACCTCCATGAACGCCGGCACCACGACGATCGCGGCGACCAGCCACGGGCTCCGGGCAACCTGGGGTCTTGCGGGCGAAAGCGCCGCGGCTGTCACTTCTTCGCGCCCGGCGGGTTTGCAGTCGAGTTCAGGCGCAGAGGTCTGCAGGAACTTTCCCGCGTCGGGTCCGGTCGGCGGCTCTTTGAAGAGGACGTAGGGGACGACCGACGTGCCGACAAACAACGGGCTCTTGTCCGGATCGTAGTTCTCGAGGTCGATGCGAACCGGCAGTCGCTGAACCACCTTGATAAAGTTGCCGGTTGCGTTCTCCGCCGGCAGCAGCGCAAGCGTCGATCCGGTCCCCATGGTAAAGCCGGAGATGCGTCCCTTGAACACGTGGCGGTCGCCATACATGTCGACATAGAGATCGACGGGCTGGCCGATACGCAGGTCCCCGAGCTGCGTCTCCTTGAAATTGGCGTCGATCCAGATGTCGGTCAGCGAGCGGATCGCCATCAGGCTCTGGCCAACCTGAATGTTATTGCCCGGATTGACGTTTCGTCGCGTGATGACGCCATCGATCTCCGCGACGACGTCACAGTAGCGCAGATCAAGCTCGGCCTGGGCGAGATCGCGCTTGGCGACTTCGAGATTGGCCTCGGCCTGCTTGACGTCCGGCGCGTCAGCCGCCAGCCGAGCGAAGGTGGCATTGACGTCGCCTTCCTTTTCGAACGCCTCGACCATGGCGCGGGGCCCCTCGTCGAACGAATGGATGACGCCGAGTTGAGCCGCACTCTGAATCATCGCCGCCTGCGCCTCGAGCACTGACGAAAACGTCTGATCGAGATTGGGCGGAACCTGGCCGAGATCTGCTTCGTCGGACGCCGGCGCCAATCCCAAAGACGCGCGGACTTGACGGACATCGGCCAGCGACGCGACAACGTCCGCGCGGGCCGCCAATAACTCCGCTTGCCGCCGGTCGTACACCTCTCGGGGGACATCGTTCGTCACCACCAATTTGGCGGCCCGGTCGAAGTCAAGCTGAGCCAGAACGAGCTGGGCTTTGCTCTTGTCCACACCGGCAACCTTGGCGCGCAGCAGGGAGACCTGGTCGTCGACGTCCTCCATGGCGTGCTCCAGCGCCCGGCGCCGGCTCATGGCCTCCGCTTCGATGCCGCGCACTTTGGACTTGGCCACTTGTAGGTCTGCCGTCGCCGTATCGACCGCCGCCTTTTTGATCGCGACTGCGATCTGAAACGGCTCCTTGTCCAGCTGGACCAGAAGGTCTCCTTTGCGCACCCGGTAGTTGTCGTCGACGAGGACGCGCGCGACCTGGCCCCGGACGCGGGCGGCGACGAATGTCACGTGACTGTTCACATAGGCGTCGTCGGTCGAGACCGCGTTGAGCGTCGTCTGGACCCAGGGAATGCCGAACCAAAGGGCGCCGGCGAGGATCAAAACGCCCGCCGCTCCAAGCAGCAGTTTTCGTCGCCAGCTGGCCTTCGGCTTCTCCGGCGAGGCCGCCGCGCCGCCAGCAGGGGTCTGCGGGGCTGTGGCCCGATCGGCGTTGCGATTTGAAGTCAGTCCCGCCTCGCTGCTCTGCTCGCTCATCGCGCACCCTGTCATCGAACAAATGAACGACAACCCCGCACATCCATAGCGTACCGGACGACTAAGTAACGGGCCAGCGCAAATCTCAAGCGCCAACGCTGCGCCGGTCATTCACGATGACCTCCGCAACCGGCCTGTGAGGGTTAAGCCAGCGGATCGCGACTAAGGCGTTGCGGTCGGCATTTGGTTGAGCGATGGCCCGCCCCGACCAGCAAGCGGGATCGTTTGCTCCAACTTCTGCTCAATCCTACAATCCCGCCGGCGCGCCCAAAGCCAAAAATCGGAGCCGAACCGGGCCCTGTAGCTCAATGCCTTTCCGAGATCCGCAAGTCGCCGAGCTCGTATATCTGCGCGCAGTCAAACGCCGGTGGAGAAAGAAGATGAGCCAGTACAGCGAATACGAGTACAGGAAACAACCCGGGTTCGATATGAACGCCTTCGAGGGCGCCAACCAGAACATCCCGATGAAGACACTTGTGATCCATTGTTTAGACCCTGGGGCGGACGAAATCCCGCAGGCGGTCGCCAAGTATTTTGGCGATGAGGTCTATCCGGGCGAAAACATTCTCGACAAGTCTGGCAATCGGGTTGGCCACACACGGACACTATTTGTCGAGACGAACACGGGTGGACGCGCCGTTTTCGCTCTGGAGTCCGTGGCGGCCATGGACTATATATTCAGCGTTCAGAATGTCGTTGTGGTTCACCACTCGTTCTGCGGCACGACGACTCTGACGCCCGAGCTGCTCATCGAGGAGTTCCACGATCACCATCACGCTGATATTTCGACGATGTTTGATCGCGATAGCCTTGCCATCATGGATTTCGAGGAGTCGCTCAAGTATGACATCAAGCTGCTTCGCGAGAGCCCGGCAGTGCCGAAACGTGTCAAGCTGTACGGCTTCTTCTACGAGATCAGTTCCGGCAAGTTGACCGAGGTGGTGCGGGACATTCCTGCATAGATCGCGGTATAAACGAGTGAGTGCGGTGGTGCGCACGTAGCACGACTTTGACAAGATGAAATGTCGTTGAGAGCCCGCCGTTGCTTGTAGATTGCGTTTCGGGGCGAGCAGGCTAGGCGTCTTGGCCGGGCTTGACCCGGCCATCCACGAGAAAATCGTCACCTCTACTTAAGGCGTTGAACCTAAAGCATTATCCGCACCGAGAACAGATGGGGGAGCCGAGCGGCGTGGATGGCCGGGTCAAGCCCGGCCAGGACGGCGGCGGCAGATCATCAACAGCTCTTATGTTCGCGGTCAAGAGAGGAGGCGCGTGTGTTCATCCGCCGGCGTGAGACCATCGGCGAAACAAGGGCCAGAGGCTGCGCAGAGGTGGGAGCGGAGCCTTAAGACGACGGTTGATCAGACTCTTATCCGCGGGTTGGCTACCGCCTTCCGTGTCTTCGTCTCGGGGCTTTCCTCGGTCTAACGACGGGCGTCGGGCAATGGCCGGCCACAGAGCTGTTGCCGGGAGTTCCCCACCTTTAAGCTCCGCCCCCGACTCTACGCAGCGGAATGAAAGCGTGTTTTCTCCTATGCTGGAGCGACCTTTTGTCCGATCGCCCACAAGAAAGCGGCCATCTCGCGGGCGATCGCCGCCGCGACGACCGGCGGCTTCTTGCCGGCGGCGCTGAGCCGACGATAGCGGGCGCACAGGCGGACCTGCGCCTTCCAGGCGATGTCGCGCACCGGCTTGGGCAGCTTCTCCAGCCGGGCCCTCAAGGTCTCGCTCACTCGGGCGGGATAGCGATAGGTCCAGGCCGCCTCGATGAGCGCCCGCCGCGCCCGCCGATTGCCGGCCAGGGTGAGGCCCTTGCGGCGGATCGTATCGCCGGTCGAGCGCTCCGCCGCAACCAGGCCGAGGAAAGATGTGAGCCGCCTTGGCGTGTCGAACCGGCGCACATCGCCGATCTCGGCGGCAAAGGTCGCTGCGACGAGAAACGAGACGCCGCGCATCGCCTGATAAGCCTCGACCACCGGCGCCATCGACCAGTCCGGGGCGATGAGGGCGAGCTGCTGCTCAAGCCGGCGCAGGCGCTGAACAGCGTCTTCGATCGCGTCGATGGCATCCTGAAAGACGATCTGCTGGGCGGCATGCTCAAACGTCTGGTTGGCCAGCCAGCGCCGATGCGCCAGCGTCCAATGGCCTCTTCCGCTATAGATTCGGCTGTGCCTGAGCAGAAAGGACAGCAACTGCTGGCGCTTGCGGCGAAGATCGTTCGCCCCCGCCTCGCGGGCGCGCACAAGATCGCGCACCGCCTCATGTGCGGGATCGGGCGCCCACACCCCTGTCAATTCGCCGGCCCGATAAAGCCGCGCCAGCGTGACCGCGTCGCGCCGGTTGGTCTTGACCCGCTCGCCCGATCGCTTCGGGATCAGCGTCGGAGCGACCACCATGCAGTCGTGGCCGAGCGCTTGAATCTGACGATAAAGCCCATATCCCGTCGGCCCGGCCTCGAAGCAGACATGCAGCCGATGGTGTCGCTCCGCCAATCGCTTGATCATCCGCGCGATCGGCAAGGCGCTGTTCTCGACTTCGCCGAGAAACCGGACCTCCCCGGTCCGGCCGCCTTCGGCAATCGCCACCGCGTGCTTTGTCTTGGCGACGTCGAAAGCGACAAAGACTTCGCTATACTCTCCCATGGTCCGCCCTCCGTGCTTGAGGCTCGGCTCGGTCCGCCCGAGCAACCCTCGTTTCTCTACCGCACGATGAGGGCGGGCCACCGGCCAAAGCCCCGCGAACATGACGTCTAACGCGATAAGAGCCCGGGGCGAGCAGGCTCGCGGTGGCGCTTGCCAACAATATGGAAAGTCGAAATCTTGGCTTGAGGGGTTGGGCGGCAAGCGCCTGTTTCGATGGAGGCAAAAGACGTAGGCCCTATTCGCTCGATATTTTGGGATTGGGGCCAAACCGCCGCCCTTGTCGCCTGCAGCCTCAGGATCGCTCGATGACCCACCACGCCAAGCCGCGTCCCTTCACGCTCGACGAATTGCGCGCCTATCTCGTCGAGATCTTTCCAGAGTTCTGGAAGCGCGGCGACCTTCGCGTCGAAGACGTCGCGCCGATGAGCGCGACCCTGCGTCTCGTCTATCATCCCAGGCACTTGCGGCCCGGCGGCACCATTTCCGGACCGGCGATGTTCGCAGTCTGCGACGCCGCGCTCTTTGTGGCGATCTTGGGCGAGATCGGCCGCGTCGCGCATGCGGTCACCACCAGCGCCTCGATCAATTTCCTACGCAAGCCCGCGCCCGCCGACCTCATCGGCAAGGCGAGGCTGATCAAGCTCGGCAAAAGGCTCGCGGTCGGCGAAGTGGCGCTCTATTCCGAGGGTGAGAGCGAGATGGTCGCCCACGCGACGGGGACCTATTCGATTCCCGCGCGCGCCAAAGACGCGGTATCTTGATACCGCACAGCTGAGATCAGCAGTTTTCTTGGAGAATCCGACGCTTCGCGGGTTGACATTTCGCGTCTCGCACGGCTAGAAGCGCCCCTCCTGAAATTACGCGGTCCCATCATGTTCGGCAAAACCCATTCGACCAAGACGGCCGAGGTCGAGAAGAAGTGGCTCGTCATCGACGCCAAGGGCCTGGTGGTCGGGCGGCTCGCTTCGATCATCGCCTTACGCCTGCGCGGCAAGCACAAACCAAGCTTCACCCCCCACGTCGACGACGGCGACAATGTCATTGTGGTCAACGCGGAAAAGGTGGTGCTCACCGGCAGGAAGCGCGACCAGAAGGTCTATCACCACTATTCAGGCTATATCGGCGGCATCAAGGAACGTTCGGCCAAATCGATCCTCGAGGGCCGCTTCCCCGAGCGCATCGTCGAGAAGGCGGTCGAGCGCATGCTTCCGCGTGGGCCCCTGGGCAAGAAGCAGCTCGGCAACCTGCGCGTCTATAAAGGTCCGGACCACCCGCACGCCGCCCAGTCGCCGACCGTGCTCGATGTCGCCAAGCTCAACCCCAAGAACAGCCGGAGCGCTGAAATCCATGGCTGAGATTCTTTCCTCGCTCGCCGACCTCAAAGGGTCGGATCTGGCGCCCGCGCCCGCGGAAGCGCCTGTTCATGTCCAGAAGCTCGACAAGCTGGGACGCGCCTACGCGACCGGAAAGCGCAAGAATGCGGTCGCGCGCGTCTGGATCAAGCCGGGCAGGGGCCTGGCCACCGTCAACGGCCGCCCGCTCGACCAGTATTTCGCCAGGCCCGTGCTGCGCATGATCCTGAGCCAGCCGCTCGTGGTGGTGAACCGCATCACCCAGTACGACCTGACGGTGACGGTGACCGGCGGCGGCCTCTCCGGCCAGGCGGGCGCGGTGCGCCACGGTCTCGCGAAGGCGCTGACCTATTTCGAGCCGGAGTTGCGCCCCACCCTCAAGAAGGAGGGGTTCCTCACCCGGGATTCGCGGGTGGTCGAGCGCAAGAAGTACGGTCACCGCAAGGCGCGCGCGAGCTTCCAGTTCTCCAAGCGCTGACCCGTCAGTCCCCTCTCCCTTTGGGAGAGGGTGGCGCGAAGCGCCGGGTGAGGGTGAGGACCGGCGGCCCTCATCCGGCCCTTTGGGCCACCTTCTCCCACTGGGAGAAGGAAGGGCTCGATCATCGGCGGGGGATTCGCTTGAAGCTCGCACTTTCGCTTCTGATCGGCGCGTCGCTCGTCGCTCTCCCCGCCGAGGCGCTGGAGTGGCGCTGGAGCTATCAAGGGGAGGGGGTCGCCGCGTCGGGCGCCTTCACCACGAACGACACGCCCAACCCCGACGGCTTCTACGAAATCACCAGGATCACCGGCGAGGCCAATGGCGTCGCGATTACGGGCTTGCAGCCGCCTGGAACCTCGATCCCCGGCAACGACGGCTATCCGGTCGACAACCTCGTCAGGGCCGAGGCTCCGCGGCTCACCCTGCATGGCTTCGGCTATGCGCTCGCCAACGGAACCTACGCCAATCCCTTCTACGGGGCCCATTTCGCCAAGCCGGACACTTACGCGTTCTTCTTCGACCCGGCGAACCACCGCACCAGCGAACCTAACGTCGCTTTCACCGCGACGATCGTTCCTTAGCGCGGGCGGCGGCGGCGTGACCAGCGTCTTCCGCCTTGACCATGACAGGCGTTTGGTCGAAAGACGCCTTCATGGCCGCCCGCTCGTTCTTCCGACCCCGACGACGCTGAAGAAGCGCTTAAGTTCGCGCCATGAGCGCGACTTATCTTTCGGCTTTGCGATTTGGGCGGAGGGCATCCATGTCAGCAACAATTTTCATCGACGGCGAAGCAGGCACCACCGGCCTTGAGATCAGAGAGAAGCTCGCGGGCGTCTCCGGCCTTAAGCTCCTGAGCCTGCCGCCGGAGGCGCGCAAGGACGCGGCCGCCAAGCAGAAGCTCTACGGCGAAGTCGATGTGGTCATCCTTTGCCTGCCGGACGAAGCGGCGAAAGAAGCGGCGCGCCTCATCGATGCGATGGGCGCGGACGCGCCCCGCGTGATCGACGCATCATCCGCCCATCGGGTCGCGCCCGGCTGGACTTATGGCTTTCCGGAGCTTGTCGCGGGGCAGGGGGAGGCGGTCGCCAACGCCCGGAAGGTCAGCAATCCGGGCTGTCATGCGACCGGCGCGATCGCGCTTTTGCGCCCGCTCGTCGACGCTGGGCTCCTGCCCAAGGACGCTGGCGTTTCGATTGGCTCGGTCAGCGGCTATTCGGGCGGCGGCAAGTCGATGATCGAGGCCTATGAGACGGGCAGGGCGCCCGCGTTCGAGCTCTATGGGCTTCAGCTCGAGCACAAGCACATGCCAGAAATCCAGCTCTATTCGGGCCTGACGGCGCGGCCGATCTTCCTGCCTTCAGTTGGGAACTTTCGCCAGGGGATGCTGGTCAGCGCGCCGTTGCATCTCGACGCGCTGCCGGGCAAGCCGAAAGGCGCCGACCTCAGCGCCGTGTTCAAGAAACACTACCGGGGTGAGACACATTTCCGCGTCATGGAGAGCGAGGACGTCACGCGCATCGAGCCGGAATCGCTGAACGGGACCAACGACATCGAGATTCACGTGTTCGCCAACGAGGCGCGCCGCCAGGCGCTGCTCATCGCCAAATTCGACAATCTCGGCAAAGGCGCGTCGGGCGCGGCGGTGCAGAACCTCATGCTGATGCTGGGGCGCTGAAGCGCGAGGCGGCGCCGAACGCTTGATTGCGGCGTGCGCGAGGTGTGATCTGCGTCACAGCGCACGGCGAAAAAATGTGCCCATGGCGGTGTGGTCAGGGCTCTGTGAGGTCGCCATGGCCTTGCTGATTGATACAAACGGCGTGCATCCCCGCCGGCGCGCCTCTCATTTTTTCGAGGCGATGATGGCCTCGCCCTTGCCCACGAACGACGCGAGCCATTCGCGCTTCGAAGCGAACGACTTTCGCGCGCGCCTCCATTTCAGGCCGTTCAGCGACGCATACCTAGCCGACGTTCTGGCGACGGGTCTTCAGTTGAAGCGCTCTCGCCGTGATATCGATCGCAATCCCTGCGGGCTATTGCTCGTAGCTTTATTCAATCACGGCAGTTGCCAGGAGGACTTCGAACGCCGCGACCTGGTTTTAGTCTCGGAGCCCGGCGATCTCATGCTCCTCGATCTCGATGCACCGCAGACGGCGACTTTTGCCCTCATGTCCGCGACCGCCGCGTACATCCCGCGCCGGCACTTCCGGCCATTCCTTTCGAATGATTCAGAGCTGTGTCCGCTTCTCATCCGTCCGCGCGACGAACTCCATGGCCTCCTCAAGGCCTGCCTCATCGCGAGCGCGGAAGCGCGAAACTTGACGAGCGCGGCGGCGGACGGCGCTCTGGGAGCGCTCGCGTGTCTCGCGATGGTTGCGCATGGCGTTCACCCCGAGACGAGTCAGAAGTTGCATGGGTCCTTTCTCCACGCCCGCCGCGTTCGGGCGCAGCGGTTTATTGAAGAGCGGTGTATCGACCCGCGGCTCGACGCCGAGCGCGTGGCCGATCATCTGGGCATATCGCTCAGGTCGCTTCATTTGGCCTTTGAAGCGACCGGAGCCAGTGTTGGCTCACGCATCCTCTCCGCGCGATTGCGCCGCGCCCGCGGCCTCTTGGTCCGGTTTCCTCAACGTTCGATCCTCGATATTGCGCTCGACTGCGGTTTCGAGAATCTGGCCACTTTCTATCGCGGTTTTTCTCGCGCCTATGGCCATCCCCCTGGTGAGGTCCGCAAGAACCCGACGCTGACAATGGCTTGACGTGAAGCGTCGCGCTTGGCCTTGGGCCACAGACCTCGAAATTGCACGAATTGAGAAACGAATCTTCGCAGAGCGCGAAGACCGGCCGTCCGGTCGCCTGTTAACATCCGCGGGACCGCACGATTTGCACGCAATTGGTTTCCGAAAGCTCTGACGACTGAGCTTGCGCCGCGGGGCCATTTTCGCGCGGCTTGGCCTTCAATGACCCTCAGAGCCAAGGTTAAGACTGGAGGGAACGATGCTTTACCGAAATCTAGTTTCTTCCTCGTGCTTGATCGGCGCCGCCCTCGCGTTCGCCGCCTTCGCGCCGAGCGCTGTAGCGCAAGAGAACACTAGCTGGATTTACACCTGTCAGGGAGTCGGCGCCTCTCAGCCCGAGCCGCTCGGCGACAAGGAGGGGCATTCGATCTCGGTTGGAGAATATAGTTGCCGCGCCGGCCCGGGCCCACAGGCTGGCGGCGTCATGACCGGTGTGGACAGTTGGGAGTGGAACGGCCCGAACGCGGTCATGCTTTTCTCCAACGGCGTCGTCCGCAAGCCTGGCGCGACTGTGGTGTACAAGAACACCGAGGCAAAACTCACGCTGACGATGACCGACGGCAAAGTGACCGGCTGGACGGCCGCGGGAGGAGGCGTCGACATGTTGGCGACCGGAGATTGGGCCTCAATGGCCGGCAAGCGGTACCACTGGACGGCGAAATCCGTCGGCCCAGGGTCGCAGTTTACCGTTGAATCCACGAACGAATAGCGCGGCCGGGCCATTTTCGCGCGGCCCGGCCTTCAATGACCGTCAACGCCAAGGTTAAGACCGGAGGGAACAATGCTTTACCGAAATCTGCTTTCTTCTTCCTGCTTGATCAGCGCCGCCCTCATGCTTTGCGGACCGGCGCTCGCCGAAGATACCGCGGCAACGATCTGCAACGCCGCGTTCAGCGCTTACAGCGCCGCCGCGGCCACCGGCGATCCTGCCAAAATGGCGGCCATCTTCTCCCCGAATGGCGAAGTCGTCTCGCCTTGGGGATATGTCGCTGGCCACGACGCGCTGGTCAAAATGTACTCTGGCTTCATGAAACCCGGCGACAAAGAAACCGACAGCAACACGACCGCGCGCATGGTCGGCGGTATCGACGTGGCGGTATGCACTGGCAGTTACACGTTCACGCCAGCCTCGACCACGACCGACCAGAAAGGAACCTTTACGAAGGTTGTCGCCAAGGTCGGCGGCGAATGGAAGATCGAGAATCTGACCTATAATATTGCGGCGCCTCAGTAGAGCGCGCCAACTTTTAGCATCACCGCAGATTCCATTCGGGCAATTCGCAGCCGCGCCCGCAGGCCGGCGGCCGTGAGCGAGGCTTGGTGCGGTCTCCTCCCATCCGCGCCAAGCCTCCCTTGGGACGAGTACTGAAATTGCGCGCCGTCGAGGAACGGACGGGCTCGCGGGTTCGGGCTTTTGCTCAATCGATGAAGTTGGAGGGCCTGGTCAATGCGCATTCTCCCAATCGCTCTCTGTCTCAGCGCCGCCGTAACGTCTGGCTTGGCCATCACGGCGCAAGCGGGAACGGCGCGGGCGGGATATGACGTCACTGTTCTCCAGGACGTCGGCGGCCAAGGCTTGAACCTAGCTGCAGGCGTCAACGCTTTCGGCCAGACCGCCGGATATTCCTCGACCGCGATCGGCTACGACGCGGTGCAATGGTCGCGGTCGGGGAAGGCGACGGTGCTCCAGGATGCAGGCGGCGCGGGCTGGAGCCTAGCCAACGCCATCAACGACGCCGGATGGAGCGTTGGATTTTCTCTCATCGTCCCGTACGACTACAGCCACATTGACGCTGTGCTGTGGTCGCCCTTCGGAAGGGCGACGGTGCTTCAGGACATAGGCGGTCAGGGCTTAAGTGACGCCACCGCGATCAACGCGGCCAATCAGATCATTGGCTATTCCAGCACCGCGAGTGGGGGCCTCGACGCAGTGCTATGGTCCCAATCAGGGAAAGCAACACTCCTTCAGGACGCCGGCGGTCAGGGCTTCAGCCAACCGTACGCCATTAACGCCCTCGGGCAGAGCGTCGGCTATTCCTTAACCGCGCGCGGCTCCGACGCCGTGCTGTGGGCGCCGTCGGGAAAGGCGACGGTGCTTCACGATGTAGGCGGCCAGGGCAATAGCACCGCTGTCGCCATCAACGCGTCCGGCCAGAGTGCTGGATATTCCTATACCAACACCGACCTCACCCTCAGCGACGCTGTGGTGTGGTCCCGATCGGGGAAGGCGACGACGCTTCAGGACGCGGGCGGCCAGGGGGCGAGCTTCGCGAACGCCATCAATGTCTTCGGATGGAGCGTTGGACAGTCCTATACCAACGCCGCCCAAACGCTCAGCGACGCGGTGCTGTGGTCGCCGTCCGGGAAGGCGACGGTGCTTCACGACGCGGGCGGCCAGGGCAACAGCTCATCCTTCGCTATCAACGACTTCGGGGAGAGCGTCGGATATTCCGTTACCGCGACCGGCCAGGACGCGGTGGTGTGGTCGCCGTCCGGTAAGGCCACGGATCTCGGCGCTGTGTTGGGGCCGGCCTGGAGCGAGACGTCTGCTGGCGGGATAAACGATGCCGGCGACATTCTCGGCGGCGGCTTCTACGATGGCGGCTTCTATTCGTTCCTGCTCACGCCCAAGGGCGCCAATTCTTGGGCGCTGGCGTCCATATCGGCCGCTACGCTCGCCGACCCGATTCCCGAGCCTTCGACCTGGGCGATGATGGCTGTCGGCCTTGCGGCGCTTGGCTGGCTGGCGTGCGCGCGCTGGCGCAATCTCAGGCCGGCGTGACCCAATCGCCTTGCTCGGCAAAGGCGCGTCTGGCGCGGCGGTGCAGAACCTCATGCTGATGCTGGGGCGCTGAGGCGCGAGCCGGCGCCGTCAAGGACTCGGCGCCCGCGTCCTCAGCGCCAATCGCACGAGAAAGCGGAGGATCGTCTCCACGATCAGGCCCGCGAGATAGGCGAGCGCGGAGCCGAAGGCGCCCGCGGCGATCACGCGTCCCGTCATGTCGCCGCCGAACGCGAAAGAGCCGCCGTTCAGCGCCCGCATGAGAAGCGTGAAGGGCAGGGCGGCGAGAGACAGGGGAAGGTCGGCGAACCACGTCCCGGCCCGCCTGCCATAATCGACATAGAGCGCGATGAACGCCAGCGCGTAGAGGGCGGCGAAGACCGCCCCCGTCCACGACTTGAGGCGTCTCATTCGGACGGGCTCAACCCGCCTTCCACGCAACCACGTGCTGCGTTTGCTGCCCGAGCCCGTCGATCCCGAGCGTCACCGTGTCGCCGGCCTTAAGGAAACGCGGCGGCTTCATGCCAGCGCCAACGCCGGGCGGCGTCCCGGTGGTGATGACGTCGCCGGGCTCGAGAATCATGAATTGCGAGATGTAGGATATCAGCGTCTTCACGCCGAACACCATCGTCTTCGTCGATCCGGTCTGCATCCGCGCGCCGTTGACGTCGAGCCACATGCCGAGCCCCTGCACGTCCTCGATCTCGTCCGGCGTGACCAGCCATGGCCCGAGCGGGCCGAAAGTCGGCGCGCTCTTGCCCTTCACCCACTGACCGGATCGCTCATGCTGAAATTCGCGCTCCGACACGTCGTTGCAGATGCAGTAGCCCGCGACATGAGAGAGCGCCTGGCTCTCGCTGACGTAGCTCGCGCGCGTGCCGATCACGACCGCGAGTTCGACCTCCCAATCGGTCTTCGTCGAGCCCTTGGGGATCATGACGTCGTCGTTCGGTCCGACAACGCAGGAAGGCGCCTTGGTGAACAGCACCGGCTCCTTGGGGACCGGCATCCCGGACTCGGCCGCGTGGTCGGCGTAATTGAGCCCGACGGCGATGAAGTTGCCGACCTCGCGCAGGCAGGGTCCGATCCGAGGCGAGCCGCGCACCGCGGGCAGGGATTCGGGCTTGAGCTTAGCCAAGCGCGCAAGAGCGCGGGGGCTAAGCACATCGGCGTCGATGTCCGCCACCACGTCGCTCAGATCCCGCAATTTTCCACTCCCGTCGACCAGCGCCGGCTTCTCCCTGCCAGCCCTGCCATATCGTGCCAGTTTCATAAGCCCTCCCAATCGAAGCCGCCCATGGGCCCGGAGTTGCCATCTCGCCCGTCCGCACGGCGACCAATGCGATCCTACCAAACGCTGGCGACGCGGCCTCGTCAATCCTCGCGGCTTTCCTTCCGGAAATCCGGCTCATTTCCTTGGTCATTGTCATTCCCAGGCAGCCCCCGGACTGCGATCCGGGGGGAAGGTCTGACCTCCCGAAGCCCGGCAAGCCCGACAAACGTCTGAGCGCGGGCGCGCCGGATTCCCGGTCGGCCTCTCTGCGGCGGTCGGGAATGACACAGCGAATTGATTAACCGAATTCCGGATTGACCCCGCCGCCGGGCTCACGCGCAACGCAAAATTGCGCCGAACCGGGTGGATTTCACACTGGACAGGAACTATGTTGTTCGGATTCGCCGCCCCGGCGGCGATGGGTTCGATCAAGTTAAGCCGTTAGGCCTCCAGGGGGAGGATCGAAAAATTCTCGACAAACCTGGGCCCGGTCTAACTTCAGACTTGATCGTGGTTTCATGAAAATGTCATGTGGGGCGGCTGCCGAACAAGCCGCCATAAACACCCAATCAATGTAAACATCGAAACGTGAAAAGAACGTCATATGTCATCATTGGAACGTATCGCCCTGTTTATTGACGGGGCAAATCTCTACGCCAGCGCAAAAGCTCTCGGATTCGACATCGACTATAAACGGCTCCTGAGGGAATTCCAGGCCAAGGGACGCCTAATACGAGCCTTCTACTATACGGCTTTGGTCGACGATCAGGAATATTCCTCCGTTCGACCATTGGTCGACTGGCTCGACTATAACGGTTATTCAGTCGTGACCAAACCGACGAAGGAGTTTGTTGACTCGACGGGACGCCGCAAAGTCAAAGGCAACATGGATATCGAGCTTGCGGTCAACGCCATGGATATGGCGCCGCATCTCGACTTGATGGTCCTGTTTTCCGGCGACGGCGACTTCCGGTCGCTGGTCGAAGCGATCCAGCGCAAGGGCGTCCGGGTGGCGGTCGTGTCGACGATTTCGACCCAGCCGCCGATGGTGGCGGACGAACTGCGTCGCCAGGCGGACGAATTCATCGATCTCGCCCATCTGATCCAGAGGATCGGACGCGATCCCGGCGATCGGCCGCAGCGCGCCGCCGACCATCGCCGAGGCCAGTCCTTCGGGCCGATCCAGCAGCCGGCCGAGGAATTGCGCGAGTAGGCGCCGACCGCCGCGTGGTCTTCGACGCCGGCCCGGCGCACGATTGCCCGGATTGTCCGCGCCTCGCGGCGTTCCGGACGACGAACCGGGCGGCCTACCCCGACTGGTGGAACGCGCCGGTGCCCAGCTTTGGCGAAGGGGACGCGCGCGTGCTGATCATTGGCCTTGCGCCGGGCTTGCGCGGGGCCAACCGGACGGGACGTCCGTTCACCGGCGACTACGCCGGCGAGCTTCTCTATGCGACGCTGCTCGCATTCGGCTTCGCCTCAGGCGCCTACGATCGTCGCCCGGACGACGGCCTTGCGCTCGTCGACTGCGCGATCGTCAACGCCGTGCGCTGCGTTCCGCCGCAGAACAAGCCCAGCCCACAGGAAATCGCGACCTGCCGCCGATATCTCACGCCCGCGATCTCGGCGCTGCCGCACCTTAAGGTCATGCTCGCGCTTGGCCGGATCGCGCACGAAAGCACGGTGCGGGCGCTGAAACTCAGCCCGTCAAAGTTCCCTTTCGCGCATGGCGCGCGGCATCCGCTCACCCCCGCCATCATCCTCTTCGACAGCTATCATTGCTCGCGCTACAACACCAACACCGGCGTGCTGACCGAAACGATGTTCCGCCAGGTCTTCGCTTCGATCCGCGCCGAACTCGACCGCGCGGACCAGCCGACGCCGGTCGTGGGGTGAGGGGGCGCGGGCCCGCGGAACGTCACAATTGGGGGGACAATGAGCGCACGCAGTTTCGGCCAGATTGATCAATCGCCGGTGTTCGAGGTCACGATCGCGTCCAGCGCGGGGGCGAGCGCGAAAATTCTCACCTATGGCGCGGTGGTGCGCGACCTCGTCGTGCCAAGCTCGAACGGTCTGCAGCGGGTCGCGCTCGGCCTCAACACGATCGAGGACTATGTCGCTTACTCGCCGTCTTTCGGCGCGGTGCCGGGGCGGTTCGCCAACCGGATCGCCAATGGCCGGTTTACCCTCGACGGAGTCGCCTATCAGCTCGAGCGCAAGCCCGGCCAGAAGCACACGCTGCACGGCGGCCCGCATGGATTCGGCCACCGGATCTGGAAGCTCGGCGCCTATGACGGCTCGTCGGTCGAGCTGACGCTCGAATCGCCGGACGGCGACGCCGGCTTCCCGGGCGCCTTGACCGCGACCTGCGTCTACCGCCTCGTTGAGCCCGCGACGCTTCGGATCGAACTTTCGGCGGTCGCGGACCGACCGACCGTCATCAATCTCACCAACCACACCTATTTCAATCTCGACGGCTCGGCGGACATTCTCGATCATGAAGTGACGCTGTTCGCCGACTTTTATACGCCCGCCGATTCCGAGTTGATTCCGACCGGCGAGATCCGCGCCGTCGCGGGCACTCCTTACGACTTTCGCAGCCCCCGCCCGGTCCGCAATCCGACCGGCACGGCCTACGACACCAATTTCGTCGCCGCGCTTGAGCCCGACGAAGAAGGTCTTGCGCAAATAGCGGCGGTGCGATCGCCCCGGAACGGCCTGACGATGAGCCTGTTCTCAACCGAGCCCGGCGTCCAGTTCTACGATGCGGCGCCGCTCAACTGTCCGGCGCCCGGATTGGACGGCCAGCATTACGGCGCGCATGCGGGCTTGGCGCTCGAGGCGCAAGCCTTCCCGGATTCGCCCAACCGGCGCCATTTCACCGATTGCGTGCTGTACCCGGACGACGAGTATCAGCACGTGACCGAATTTCGCTTTGGGTAGGAGGGGGTTCGGGCGGATTGACGCGAAACTGGGCGGCTGAAAAATTTTACGGAATGATACGCTTTTGGACACATCCTAGAGGACAAGCGCGAGTTCCATACCTCGACGAAGAGGGGATCGCGCATCGTCGCGCTTCACTGCCACTGTAACCGGGGACGAGGGACACGTGCCAATCCGCGAAATCAAGCTTCTCTACAGTCCGATAGTCGCAATTTTGGCAGACGGAAAAGAAAACCCCGCATGGGATGGAGATCTTCGCACGGTCACGCCTAGACTAGAGGGCTGCCGACAGGCGCCAAAACCGTCGCGGCGAGACCCAGCGTCGCCGAAAGGCCCAGAACGACCTTCCAGCGCTCAAGCTCGCGAGCGCAGGCTCACAGGCGCGTTCGCTTTTCAATTTATTGTGATCAGTTGACGTTCTCGCAGCTCGTGGGGCCATCGCCCCAGCTCATCCCCATCTTCCGACCACTCTTGTTTTTGACGTCATCCTGACACTGCCGCTTAGAGTAGAGCCCCTGAATCTTTCCGGCGTCGGGGCAATTGTGGTGGAAGTAGCAGAAAGTTTTCTCTTTGGCGCTCGCTTCTCCGGTGGAGATAAGACGGGCGATTCCGCCGAGCAAGAGGATTTTAGCGATGGTAGGCACGTCGATTCTCCAGAGTTGAAATATCGCGTCAGTCGCCCCCGAGAGGATACCTTTCCTCGACGCAATTTAATCATTTAATCTATTGAGGGTACATTCACGCTTGAAAAACCTACTGAAGCCGACGACGCAACAATGAAAGTATTTCGTCCGCTTTGACAGAGTCAATCCGACACCCGATGAATCCCTCGGCTCTTTCGCGCGGGCCAGGTGCGGCCGATCATCTTGGGGAGAACGAAGGTGTTGGCGCCTGTTTAATGAGCTTGAATAGCGGGATCGTGTTCACCCCCGCGACTTGTCACGGGGGCTGAAGCTCAACTGCGTCAGAATTACGGTGACACTGTACTCAACCCCCATTCAGGTCCGATCGCCGCAGCCTGTCGTCCGGTCCGCGCGACAGACGCGAGCGACATGATCGGAAACAGCTAGGACGATGAATTGCCGCTCCCGGCGGGGAACAAGCGTCATGCCAGCGGCTGCGGCTGGGATTCATGGGGATTGAGTAAACTGTTACCTTGTCACCTAAACGCCCGGTTGGAGGCCCATGCTTCGGTTTTTCGTCATGGCCGGGCTTGTCCCGGCCATCCACGCAGCATCAGTGCCATTGATCTGTTCCGATTTTATAATTTCATTAGCAATTTCGCATGATCAGGCGTTCTCGTGGATGGCCGGGACAAGCCCGGCCATGACCAAAACAGAACGCCGTACTCCCATAATTCCAAAATTAATCGAACATTATCTTGCCTATTTCAGAATTTTCGGTTATGATGATGAGTTATGGTCGAAACCAGATCCTTGTCCGGACCGTCCCCCAAGGCCGCGCGCAGCCTCGAAGGGGGCGCTTCGCGGTCCGCTGGGCTTAGGCTTTTTGGGGCCGAGAGAACGGATGCGGCGAGAAGCGCGAAACGAAAAGGGGGCTAAGTCCTCGAAAACAAACAATCCCGCGAAATGGCTTCGTTTCGCAGGCAATGATTCCAATGGCTTACGACCCGGGTCGCGAAACCGCTCGTTTCGCTCGGCGAAACATTCCTTTCGTTTTCGCTGTTTCTGGGCCTCGCCGACGCCCGAAACGCAACGGCCAGCCCCCTTTTGCGTCTCCTCCCCCACCCGAGCCGCGCTTGCGCGCACCCGGCCGCAAAAAGTTGCGCAAAGGAGGCGCCAAGCCCCTGGAATTGTTGGCGCGCGCAAACTTGTGCGCGCGTTCGCGCCCTATTCCCGACCAAGGCTCTCGCCAGGACCCGCCTCGGCCAGCGCCCGGCCGACTTCGAGCCCGAGGTCATCCATCGAGGTCTGCTCGCGCACCGTGAGGTCTTCGCCCTTCGCCTGCCGTTCGGCCTGCTCAGGCGAGCGCGCGACATTGACGGTGACCTTGGACTCCACCTCTGGATGCAGGTGAATCGGGACTCGGTGCAGGCCAAGGGTCTTGATCGGGTGCTGGATCGCGACATGGACGCGCTGCACCGGGTGTCCGGCGGCGGTCAGCGCCTCGGCGATGTCGCGCGCCGACACCGAGCCATAAAGCTGCCCGGTCTCGCCAGCCTGGCGGATGATGACGACGGTAGCGCCTTCGAGCTTGCCCGAAACCTCGTTCGCGCTGCGCTTGAGCTCATGATTGCGGGCCTCGAGGTCACCGCGCCGGGCCTCGAATTTCTTCTTGTTGGCGTCGGTCGCGCGCAACGCCTTGCCGCGCGGCAGAAGGAAATTGCGCGCGTAGCCGTCCTTCACGCGCACCGTATCGCCGATATGTCCGAGCTTGCCGACGCGCTCCAGCAAAATGACGTCCATGGGTTATCTCCTTTTTGTGTCCAGTCGGGGCGGGGGAGCAATGAGCGCCGCGCGCGAGCGCAGCTTGAGGAATCCGTCGATGACGCCGAGGCCCGCAAGGACGGGAAGGGTGTATTTGGCCCGCAGCACGCAGCAGGCGTAGAGCGCAACCAGCATGAGCGGCCGCATCTTGAGGCCGCGCGACAGCGCGTGCGCGACCGCCAGTCCTTGCAGCGTCAACGCCGCCCCGAGTCCGCCAGCGCCGATGGAAAAATATTGGCCGGCAGGGGCGGGCAGGGCGTAGGCGCCTCCAACGCAGGCGAGGAACGCAACTCCCAGCGGCCACGGCAGCGCGAGCGACGTCGGCAGGTCGGGCCACGGCCGTCGAAGGTTGCGCGACAGCTGGGTCGAACGCGCCGCGCCATAAAGGTTGACGCACAGCATCAGCAGCGTCGAGGCGGCGATCGCCGGCGGGCCAAAGCGCACGAGCGCGTCGGCGAACTCGCGCGCGGTGAGGTTGCCGGGCGCGCTGTCGAAAGCGTCAGCGGCAAGCGCGGCGACCGCCTCCGCGACGTGGCGCGCGCCTTCGCGGTAGCCGCCGTAGAGAACCATCACGGTTGTCAGCACCGCGGCGCTGCCAAGCATTCCGAACAGCGCCGCCAGCGAGACAATGGCGCCGACCGAGGGGTAGACCGGAGCGTCTGGCTTCTGCCGGCCGAAGTATCGCGCGAGCGGCGTGACCGCGAACGCGGCCAAAGCCCATGCGGGAGCGGCGATGGAGGCGGCGAACACCAATGCGGACAACGGCTCGGCGACCACGGCGAGCACGGCGACCGAAATCGCCCCGGCGATCGCGCCCGCGTCGAGTTCCCAGCCCAGGGTCGCGATCATGATCGGCAACGGCGCGAGATAAGCGAGCGCCATCGCCAGAATGCTCGTCTGGGCGCTGACGACGAACAGCAGCGCTGCGGCGCATCCCGCTCCGATCGCGACGACAAATCGATGCAACATGACGAGCGCTGTCCCGCGTCGGTTTGCGGTTAGAAGGGGCCGACGGGCCGCCTCCAACTGCCGCCGCGGGCCGAACGCGGCGGGTTCGAAACTTGAGGCGCGGCGACGCCGCGGCCGCCTTCAGCGGATCACATATGGAAGCAGGCCGAGGAATCGAGCGCGCTTGATCGCCTGGGCGAGTTCGCGCTGCTTGCCGGCGCTGAC
The DNA here is from genome assembly GCA_963824475.1 of uncultured Alphaproteobacteria bacterium. Classification (GTDB taxonomy): domain Bacteria; phylum Pseudomonadota; class Alphaproteobacteria; order Rhizobiales; family Beijerinckiaceae; genus Roseiarcus. The sequence continues at coordinate 889,510 of CAWGPR010000012.1, read as the reverse complement.
CGCGGTGATCCGCGACGGCACGATCTTGCCGCGTTCGGAGATGTAGCGCGACAACAGGCGCGTGTCCTTGTAGTTGATCTTCGGCGCGTTGGGGCCTGAAAACGGGCACGACTTGCGACGGCGGAAAAACGGTCGGCGGGGCGCGGTCGCCATCAGTTCACTCCAACAGTCGTGTCATCGCGCGGTCGGCGCGGCGGACGATCGGGGCGATCCCCACGGTCCGGCCTGTCGCCGCGATCACCCCGGTCACCCCGTGGTCCGCGCGGTCCGCGGTCCTCGCGGTCGCCGTCGTCGCGCTTGCGCAACATCGCAGACGGGCCGGCCTCGTGTTCGTCGACGCGAATGGTGAGATAGCGGACGACGTCCTCGTTGATGCTGAGCAGCCGCTCGATCTCGACCACCGCCTCGGAAGGCGCGGCGATATTCAGCAGCGTAAAATGCGCCTTGCGGTTCTTCTTGATGCGGAAGGCAAGCGACTTCAACCCCCAAGGCTCGACCTTGGTGACCGCGCCGCCCAGAGAGGCGATCTTCGTCTTGATCTGCTCCGTCAGCGCCTCGACTTGCTGTGGCGTGACGTCCTGGCGCGCCAGGAAGATATGCTCATAGAGAGCCATTTTGGGCCTTTCCAATTCTACGGCCGCGTCCCACGCGGAGCCCCTCGAGCCCGGGAAGGCTCGAACCGGATCGTTCGAAGGCGGGAACACGGGAGGACGGGCGCTCAAGGCCCTGCCGCGCGCTCGCTTCAATCGAGCGCGCGACCCTCCGTTCAGCCCCCGGCGGGACGCAACGAGGCGGCTCTCATATCGGGACTCTGCGCTCGCGGCAAGGAAAATCCGAGGCGAGCGTGAACCGGGGAACGAACGGCGCTCGGTCGATTGCCCCGATATTGACGGGATCATTGAAGAGGCGGAGGAGGTCGCCGGCGAAGTCGAGGACAAGCAGGTGCTGGACGCTGCGCTCATCGCCGCGGCCCAAGCCGTCGAGCACTACGAGATGACGCGCCACGGAACCTTGATTGCATGGGCGAAGCCCCTGGGACGCAACGACTGCGCCGATGTGCTGCGCGAGACCTTGGACGAGGAGGAGGCCGCGGACAAGAAGCTCACTAAGATCGCCGAGGGCGGTGTCAATCGCGCGGCGCTCCGACATGAGGCAATAATTGCACTGCGGATTCTGCCCGCAGCGCCATAGGAACTGCGCGTCGCCAAGCGCCACAATCAGGGCTCGATAAGCATGCGTCGGAGCAGCCGCAGACAGGTGCGACCGGCTCGCCTTTCCCTCAAGCGGGAGATCGGAAACTGAGAACCCGGCCGGACGGAAAATCGTACAACTTTCCCGTTTCGGTCCAATCGGGCGAGCAGATCTCGACAATCTTGGGCGCCAGCTCTTCCGGCGCGCGCAGCGTCAAGGGGTCTTCGCCGGGCATGGCGGTCGCCCGCATCCGCGTCCGCAGCGCCCCCGGATTGATCAGCATGACGCGGATGTTCGACGTGTTGATGGTCTCGGCGGCATAGGTGCGGGCGAGGGCGTCGAGCGCCGCCTTCGAAGTCGCGTAGGGACCCCAATAGGCGCGCAGCCCCGCCCGGCTCGCTGCGCCGGAGGTTATGAACGCGACGCGCCCCGCAGCGGAGCGGCGCAGCAGCGGGTCGAGCGACCGGATGAGCCGCCAGTTCGCGGTCACGTTGACCGCCATCACGTCGTCCCATGTCTTTGGATCAAGGTGGTGCAGGGGGGTCAGCAGGCCCAGAACGCCGGCATTGCCGACAAAGACGTCAAGCCGGCCCCACCGGCGATAGAGCGCCTCTCCCAACCGATCGATGGCGGCGAAGTCACGTAAATCCATGGGGACCAGGGTCGTCGCCTCCGGCTCCGCGGGCCGCAGCGCGCGAATTTCGTCGTCGAGCTCCTCAAGAGCGCCCTGCGTGCGGGCGAGCGCCACCACATGCGCGCCCGACTTGGCCAAGGCGAGGGCCGCGGCGCGGCCAATGCCGCGAGAGGCCCCCGTCACCAGAGCGATCCGGGGCGGTCCCTCGAGTTCCGACGCACTCAATCGACACTCTCCACGTCATTTGCTAGGCTCGCCTATGGGGCATGATCGCGGGAGGACGCAAGGACGACGGAGGGCCGGGTCGCCAGCGCCGATCGTGGCGGCGCCACAGGCATGGATTTTCATTTGCGCCGATAATAGGCTCGACCGTTAGAGAACGCCCGGACTAGACAAAGAGGCCGACACGGATCGAACACAGCGGCCGACGCGTCTTTGGGGCCTGCGCCGTCTTGGGCTGACGTCGTGCGGAGGGGGAAATTTGATTGGGGCTCGATATGGCGAACGCTAAAGTTGGCCGTGAATCCGGTAAGACCGTGACTCGCGCCGATTTGTCGGAAATTGTTTATCAGAAGATTGGACTGTCGCGCACGGAGTCGGCGGAGCTGGTGCAATCGGTTCTGGACGAAATCTGCGATGCGGCTGCGCGTGGCGAAACCGTCAAGCTGTCAGGCTTTGGCTCGTTTGTTGTTCGCTCCAAGGGCGAGCGCGTGGGGCGCAATCCCAAGACAGGGGTCGAGGTGCCGATCCTTCCTCGCCGGGTCATGGTGTTCAAGCCGTCCAACGTGCTGAAGGCCAAGATCAACGGGCGCGACGAGTCCGAAAAGGAGTAGGGCGGTTCTTCGGACGAACGGCGCCCTGGCGTTTCCGTCCCGATGAGCCGATAGTAAGTCATCGCCAAAGGAGGCGCCATGATTCTCTCGCCGCGGGCGCCAGCGAACGCGCCGTTGGAGAAGAGCCCGGAAGCCTATCGAACGATCCGCGAAGTCGCTGACTCATTAGATTTGCCGCAACATGTGCTGCGCTTCTGGGAAACCCGCTTTCCCCAGATCCGACCGCTCAAGCGGGCCGGCGGCCGGCGCTATTACCGCCCTGACGACATCGAGCGGCTGAGGCTCATCAGGCGCCTGCTTTACGACGAAGGCTATACGATCAAGGGCGTCCAGAAGCTGTTCAAGGAGCAAGGCGTTCAGGCGCTGTCGGCCGCCGCCGCGTCGCCCAGCGGATCATCCGCCGAAGCTGTGAGCGTCGGCGAGCCTCATGTCGACACTTCGCAAGGTCCAGGCGCGAGGCCAACCCATCCGAAGCTGTCGGACGACGAGCTCGGGGCGTTGCGCGAGGCGCTGGCCGAGATCGCGGACGCGGAACGAATTCTTGCGCAAGCGCGCGCGCCGAGCTCCTGACGGGGCTGAGCTCGCATTGCATGGCGCGACGGCGCTCCCTATAAAGGGCGCCGTCGGAGTGTAGCGCAGCCCGGTTAGCGCACTAGTCTGGGGGACTAGGGGTCGTGGGTTCGAATCCCGCCACTCCGACCATTCTAACTGATTGACGAATAACATGTTTTCTGGCCCCGCGCCGACGGCCGCGAGAGAGAACGAAAAAGGGCCAAAGTCCCGGATTCCGGGACGAAAGACGCCAAATTGGCGCACAGAGTTCCGGAATGAGTCCCGGAATCGGTTCCCGCTCTGTTCGCGACGCTCGGCTGGCCGCCGCAGAGAAGGCCTTCATGGGAAGCGCCCTCTCGCAATGAGCCGATCGAGGAACGCTGATCAACTCCGCGCACGCGGACCACGCATCGCTTACCGCAATCGTCCATAAAGGAGATCATCGCCAGCGAGCGAGCGATGATCCGCGATGGGGAGGCTCGGTACGGGCGGCACTACAAGCACGCGCGGGCCGCGACGATGTACCTGACGCTATGCGTCGAAAGCGTCGACAGGGACCGGTCGGATATTTTCGGTCGGTTGATCTCGCTGATCAAGAAACACCACATGCTGGCCTTCCTGTCGGCTCTGCGGTTGCACCATGTTCAAGCGATGATGAACCTCCGCCAAGTTCTCGAAGCAGGAGCGGCGGCGGCCTATTGCATCGCAAATCCCAAAGTCGAGGACTTCGGCGATATCGACGAGTTCGGGATCATGGACCGTCGACGCCTATCGCCTGTTTCAGAAAGCGGATCGGGACGGCGCGCAACGTCGTGGTCACGCCGTCGACCTACGGGACGGACAATTCCTGCACTCTCGATGCGATGGCCAGCTCGGCGCGACTGCCCGCGGCGTCGCGGTGGTCGACACGACCGTCACCGACGCCGAACTGAAGCGGCTCAACGACCTCGGCGTTCGCGGCATTCGCTTCAATCTCGTCCGGCAATGATGGGCTTTTGAACCACGCCTTCGGTTCGAAATGACAGTAGCGGTCAGTCTCGAAATGAGAGGTCCCAGCGCATCTGGGGACCAGGGCCTGATTTCGGCCCGCCATACGGTCGACCGTCACCACGAGGACCGGACAGCCGGCGGCTTCGGCTCGCTTGATCTACGCTTCCGCAACCTCCCAGCGCGGCGAGGCGTAAGCTGGAACCAGATTGGCGCCCCGCGCGCTTGGTGACGTCTTCCACGGAATAGTTCGAAGCCGTCGACAGGATTTGCAGATGATTGCCGGCGCGCACGGCTTTGGCGACCGCAACCTCGCCGTCGGGGTGAAAGGCTTTGTTGCTGCTGGTCGGGCCATACGAAAATCGGCGAATCAAACTTGGCGCCGAAAAGCTGCACGCTGGTATCGACCTTGGAGACGGCGCGGGAGGAGCTGGAATTTCAAGAACCCCTCGCGGTTCGCGCGCGACGTGACCTCGTCATCGATGCCGGACGCCATGTAGCCGAAATGCGCTGGAAGGCACGTTTTGTGTGCCACCGGCTCGAAGTCGAACACGTTTATTGCGTCCTTCGGGCTTTTGATAAGTTCGCCGCCCGGCGGTCGGGCGCCATCGGCGGGCTCTCCGCCCCCTGAGCGCGCACGCCTTCAAGCTGAGACCGCACTATCAGCCATCTCTTCGCCATCCGCGGGCCAAACCGGATGGACGATCTTGGGAAAATCACCTCTAACCCAGCATGAACGTAACGATGCGAGCACGGATCGGCCCGATCTCCCGAACGCTCTGAGAGGTGGGGCTCCTCACAGCCTAGGAGGCGGGCCGCCCAGCAGACGCCATTGGGTCAATGCCGGCCCGATCCCCCCACCGCTCTTTCCGTCGATCGGGCCGGTATAATACCCTGCCGACTTAAGCCGCGCCTGAAGCTGCCGAATCGTCTCCGCTGTCCAGGTCTGCGTCTTCCCGGTTAGTTCGGCCCGCGCTTCGCCCGCGTCCGCGGCGACCGCGCGCAAGAGGTCATCCGCAGCGGCGGACGGGTTCTTCGCCACGCCGCGACCTTCGTCGAGTAGCACGGCCGCGGCGCGGTAGCCCTCCGGATAGCCCTCCGCCGCAGCACGCCGGAAGAGTTCGAGCGCTTCGCCCGTTGGCTTGCCGCCGACGCCGCTCGCGACGAGCGCGGCGAGGTCGTAGGCCGCGCGGGCCGAGCCGTCCTCGGAGGCCTTCTCGAGAAGCGCAAGCGCGCGAGGAATGTCAACGTCGATCCCCTTGCCCTTGATAAGCGCGACCGCGAGGTCGAGCGCGCCGTCGGCGCTGCCGCGCTCAGCCGCTTTCTCATAGAGTGCATGGGCCGCCTTGAGGTCCTTTGGCGTGTGGTCGCCCGTCTCGAGCAGCAGACCGAGACTGACCATAGCCCGGGCGTCGTTGGCGTCAGCGGCCTTGCGGTAGAGCGTGATGCCTTCGTCGTAGCGTCCGGCGGCGAAGGTTGCACGGGCGAGCAGAGCTTCGTAGTGCGCAACTTGCGGATGCGCCACCGCCGCCTGACTGCAGAATTGGATGGCGACTTCCGCGTTCTTTTTGAGAGAACTCCATTTCGACGCCGTTCACGCTGGCGGTAGCGTCGTGGGGATGGGTGGCGAGGCGCTCGCAAGCGAATTCTGGCGACGAGGACTCCTGCTCTGCCGCGCGGAGGCTCGCGATCAACGCCTTCGCGTCGTCGACATGGGGTCCATTCGGATAGCGCGTTAGATAGAGTTCGGCGAGGCTCGCCCGCCGCTCGCTGCCGGCCACCGACCACAGGACAGTTTCGACGTCTCCCTGAGATTGCGCCGTCGTCGCGGCAGCGTTTCCCGCTCCGGAGAGGAGAGAGCGGACATCGGCGGCGTGAGGTCCGTCGGGGTAGCGGTCGAGATAGGCTTGCAGTAGGTTCGGGTCGCGGTCCTTTCCGCTAAGGCGCCAGAGCTGCGTCTCAAGCGTCTCTTCCGCGGCGGTGGCGCCGGCAAAGTAGAACTGCTTGGTGAGCAGTGACTCGTCTGCGGGAATCTGCTGTCCTCCGGTAGCGGCGAACACGTCGTTGCGGACCGCGATCATCATGCTGGAGATGTCGGCGCCCGGCGTCGCCAGATGGGCGAGATAGGCGGTGGCGAAGGGGCTGTTGCGGCCGCGGCCGTCGAAAGCGACATTGTCGGGCTGGGTCGCGAAGGTGATGAAGAACCCGGGAAGCTTGCCCACGCGTGCGAGCCCGGGCGCGGGGAGGGCGACGCCAGCGCCGGCGAAAGGATTATTACGGCAGGCGTCAAGAAAGACGAGGTGCAACCCCCTCCCTTTGCCGAGCTCAGCGAGCACGGGGTCGAGCGCAACCATCCGTGTCGCCAAATCGTCGAGCTTGCGCAGCTCGGCGCCGACTGGGACCAGGTAGTTCCGACCGGCGAGCTGCAAGCCGTGCCCGGCGTAGTAGAAAAGCGACACGTCGGCGTCGACCGACTCCAACGCGAATTCATCGATGGCGCGCTGCATTGCCGCCAGATCGAGGTCGAGCTTGAGGGTGACCTTGAACCCGAGCGACTTTAGCGTCGCGGCGACATCTTCGGCGTCGTTGGGCGGATTGGACAGCGCCGGAACGTGTTTGTAGGCGCCGTTGCCGATGACGAGCGCGAACCGGCTCTCCGCTCGCGCCGGCAAGGTAGCGAAGGAGAGCACGATAATGGCGAAGAGCGCCGCTGCCCACCTCCATCGGCCGCTCACCGCTTGGGACGGCGCCGTCCATCGAGTCAACGCGACATCACCGATCGATTGGCTAGAGACCGCCGGAGTTTACCAGAACGACGGACGTTCGGTCGAGGGCACCCGCGACCATGTCACCGTCGCGAAGCTCGCGACCGCGTGTTTCCGGGTCCTCTGAAAGGACCAGCGCGATCTCCTTGTGAACGGCTGCAACGGTCTGGCGCAAAACGGCGACGGCCTCGGTCCGCGAGCGGGCGGCGCGAACGCGCCGGGCGGCTTCCGCGACAATCGCTGGAACATTGCGCAGCGCAGGCGGCAGCCTCGGCGCCAGAACCTGCAGCTTGGCGGCGTACGCGTCAAGCGCGTCCGCGATGGTGCTCTGGGTCGGGTTCTGGCAGCGCTTGAAGTAGTCCTCAAGCGATTGCGAAATGGCCCGAAGAGCGGCGTCTGGATCGCTGAACCGGTTGGGATCCGGCAGGGAGGGCGGTGCGTCGCACGCGACAGTGAAACGAGGGAGCACCTGCTCGTACCCGCCGACATCGTACTCGGTCTGCGCAGGATTATTGATGCGCGTCAGGCCGGGCAGGAACCCGGGGTCGAACGGGGCTCCGAAGATGGTCAGGACGCCGGGGAAATTTGGCCCAGGCCCAATGCTGTAGTCAGGGTTCGAAAGCCCGGTTACGAGTACGGCATATTGCCCCACCGGGGTGAATGGGTTCAGAGGGACGGGCGTTACGCCCCTGAAGGCGCCGAGGATCGGGTCGACTGTATCGCCCGGAAGCACCGCCCCAAACAGCGTCGCTGGGCCGATAGTCGGCGTGACTCCAAAAATCGAGCTCGTGTCGGCGACGGCGTAGGTCAGCGGCAGCGGATCGATGGTGAGCCGGCCCGCGGAATCGAGGACAAGAGCGTAGTTGTCTGAAACAGCGAAACTGCCTGCTGCGACCGTGATCGGATATGGGCTGCCCGCGACCGAGGCTCTAGCGGGAGAACCGACCGAGGTGACGCTTAGCGTGCCGCTGTAGACCGAGCTGGCCGAATCGCCAAGGAAGGCGCCAGCAACACCCGGTTGCAGCCCGCTGATCGTGAAGTCGGCGGCCACCACAGAGGTGACGTCCTGGCCATAGGACTTCGCAAGATCGCCCGATATGACTGTTATCGTTGGCTGAAGGGCGAAAATGTAGCGGTTGCCCGTCGCCGTCACCGGCTCGCCGAGGGTCGTATTCCAAACCGCGGCATTGCCGCTGTCGAGACCATTGAAAAAGTCGCCGGTCGGCGAGGCCGAAAAAATCTGCCATGGATCGACGACGGCGCCTGGACCGACATTGTTGATGAAATTCCCAGTTGCAGCCAGAACGATCAGGCCGTCCGGGATGAAGTCCTGGACAGGGGAATCCACGACCAGGTTGCCGGCGGTCGAGACCTGGATCGCGGCGTCGGGGGCGCCGAACACGCCCGAGGCCACGCCGGACCCGGTTGCGGCGGTGGGGGTGTCCGTTGTCGACGAAATGAAATAGTTCACGGTTCCAATCGTAAGTCCGGCGCCGCTACCGTTGGCGAATTGAAAACTGCCGTTTGCCTCCCCGGCGAGCGTCCCGATTGCATTGTTGGGATTGTTGAGAATGACGTCGCCCGTTCCGTCGGATCCGGCGAAGGCGAACAGCGCGCCCCCCCGCAGCGGTCCCGTCTGAGTGATCGATCCCGTTATCGTCTCCAATGTGATGGAGCCGCCGCTGCTGGCGATCCCCGGGCCTCCAACATCAAGCGCGCCGCTGTTGAAGAAACTGAAGCCGGCGGGCGCCGAACCGGAAACCGAGCCGACGGTGTTGAAGGCCGTGAGCACGACCCGTCCCGTGGATGACGTCGCGCTAAGCGTCGGCGCCGCGATCGACCCGCTCGGCAGGAGAACCGGTGAGAAAGGGGCGCCTGAATTTCAATGATGTCGCCGCCGGCGACTAGCTTGAGCGACGATCCCGCGCCCGAGGCGGTGATCGAATCCGCGATCGATATGCGATTGGCGGCCTCCAGCGTCAACGAATTGGCGGATGCCCACGTGACTGGCCCCGAGACGGTGACGTTTCCCGCATCCGTTCCAAGGCTGCCCGCGAGCCCGGTCGAAACGACCACATTGGTCGTTCCGAGCAGCCCGTCGATGGTGGCGGTATTGATCACTGAGGTCGCGGTCGGCGTGTAGGTGCCGCCGGAAAATGACCCTCCCGAATCGGGTCCGCCAGAAATCGTGATATCGAACGGATCGAGCAGCAGCGTCCCCGTCTTGCCCTTTGGCGCGGTGAGGTCCGCGCTTCCAGTGAAATTGAGCACGCCGTGCGTTGCCGGATTGGCGGAAACTTCCACATAGCCGCCGTCGCCGCCGCTCGGCCCGCCGGTCGCGGTGATGCGCCCGGCGAAATTGGTCGTCGCGTCGGACCATACCGCGACCGTGCCGCCGTCGCCCGAGGCGGTCGCGCTGGCGTTCAGCGTCGTGGCCTTGTCGATCGTCGTCGTCTGAGCCGAGATGAGGTCGCTCGCGCCGTGGAAATCGCCGCCGATCCGGATGGCGCCGCCGCCCGTCGCGCCGGACGCGTCCACCAAAGACGAGACGAGGCTGACCGCATTCGTTCCTGTCGCCGTCACCGAGCCGCCCCGCCCCTTGGCGCTGCTCGCCATAAGCTTGGCGCGGCGCAAGGCGAGGTTGTGGCCGGTGATCGCGATCGTTCCTCCCGCCGTCCGGCCCGAGGCTCTGAGTCGTCCCGTCACCGAGACGTCCCCGCCGGGGCCGCCGCCGAGAATGATCGAACCGCCGCTCGCGCGCGCCGAAGTCACCGACAATTCGCCCGGCACGTTGACCGCATTGCGGATCGCCTGCGCCACCGTCGCAGCCTTGAGCTCAACCGATCCGCCCGCGGCGCGGACCTTGCCGGAGACGTCGATGAGCGCCTGCCCATCGGCCGTCTTCGTGTTCGTCGGAACAGCGACCTGGAGAAAATTGTCGCCGGTCAGGTTCAGCGTCGCCTGCTCGCCCGAACCCATGGCGACCTTGCCCAACGGCACCGAGACGACGCCCGAATTCGTCACCGTGCCGCCGAGGAGCCCGACGAAGCCGCCCGGCGCGGCCGTGATCGAGCCGGCGTTCGAGACGCCGGCTGAAGCGCCGGCGCCCACAAAGTTGAGATTTCCCTTATTGAAATCATTGTCGGCGATGCCGAGCGTCGAAGCAACAAAGCCGCCGCCGACCTGAACGGAGCCAGTCTTGGTGATCGCGATCCCGTTCGGGTTGACGAGATAAAGTTGGCCGTTGGCTTGCAACTGGCCCGCGATCGTCGAGGTCGTCGATCCGGTGACGCGGTTCAGAATCGCTGAAGAAGCGCTCGGCTGGTCAAAGGTGACGCCGTTGGAGGGGCCGATTGAAAAGCTGCCCCAATTGACGATCGCGCGCGAAGACGTCTGGTTGACCGTCATGTTCGCGCCGGAGGGGCCGATCAACGCCGCGCCCGACATGACGACGCCATGGCTCGGTAGGACATTCTGGGCCTGGGAAGGACCGAAAGTAAACGCCGCCGCCGTCGCGAGAGAGGCCAAAGAGGCCAAACGGGCCGGCCGGCGTCGGTTCCTGGGGAGTGTCATCTTTGAGCCCCGCTCGATCCTCGGAAACGCAACCTCAGAATTTCACGGCGAAGCCGACATTGCCGCGATAGACCTGTCCCTCGCCGACGACGTTCGAGAAACCGCGAGCGAGTTCGAGGGTGAACGTCGCCCCGAGCGGAAGGACCGTCGTCGCGGCGTCACCGCCAACGCGCAGGCCGACGCCAAACAACTCGGCGCTGATGTGCCCGGGCTGTACGGCTGTCGGCTCGTCGATCCAGCCTTGAGAAGCGGCCCCGAAGATGTATGGCGCGAGCGTCGCTCGGCCCTGCGTCCAGCCGAACAGGTACGGCCGCTGGATCTCGCCGCGCAGCGTCGCTCCTTCGTCGACGCTGAACGTGCCAAGCGGATAGGCGGAGGCGGCCTGAAGACCATCGAGCGAAAACTGTTCGGCAATGAACAGCGGGTGACCGAAGCTCGTCTGCGCCTGGCCGATCAGCGCGCCCTGCAAATCGTAGGGCAGAGGCTGCGTCCAGGTCGCGTCGAGATCAAGTTTGCTGAAGGTCGGGAACGCTCCTTGCTGCGAGAGCGGGACGCCGCTCAAAACGGCTTGCGTCTCGCCGCGTCCGCCAAGCCCCTGGGAGAAAACGAGGGTCCCTGCGAGCAGGCCATAGGGCAGCCGGAGATGATCCTCGAGCTGCAGGCGGGCGACGTTGTACTGGTCGTCGTAGATGTCGGTGTCGAACCCAATCGGCGAGAGGTGCTCCTGGGCCCACTCGTAGGTCGCCTGGAACGTCAGCGCCTGGGCGCGAGTCGAGAATCAGCGGATAGCTCGCGCGCAAGTCGAAGCGCTGATAGTAGCCGACGTCTGGCGGCGCCCCGGGAAACGGCGCCGGCCGTGTCACCGAGTTGGCGTATTCGGGATTGATCTTGAATCCGTCGACGCCGATCGGCAGCACCGCCCCGACGCCCAGAAGCTGCATCGGCGTTGTCGCGTCGAAAACCTTACCGAGATCGTAGCCGGTGGACGCGGCGCCGTAAAGCTGCTCGCCGTAGCCGAGCGGGCTGTTTATCGCCAGCGCTCCGTTCAGCTCCCAATTTCCGAGCGATCTCGGCAACCGGTTGTCGACTCCCAACGTCCCCGCGGCCGCGCTGTGGGTCGCCTCCAGTACAAGGAGAGTTCCACCGGGCGCGGTTCCGCGGGCGATCGTCGAACTGAGGACAAGCCCGGGAATGTCCGACGCCAGGATGAGCCTGCGCTCGATCTCGGCAAGCGTCACATGGCGCTTGCCGATCAGCGAAGCCAGACGAGCCTGAACGAGCGCGCGCTGCCTTTCGGGAACGCCTTTCACGTCCACGCTTTCGACAAACCCGTCGATTACGACAAGGCGAAGCGATCCCCCGTTCTTGAGTTGCTGCGGCGGCACCGCGACGCGAACCAGCACATAGCCGCGCGACGCGTAGGCCTGTTCGATCGCGTTGGCGGCGGCGAAGATCTCGGCGACGGTCACTCGCCTGCCTCTGATCTTTGCGATAATGGCTCCGGTCTCTGCCGCGAGTTCCGGAAAGCCGCCTTCGACCGTCACATTGGAAATGGCGATGGAGAGGTTCGAAGCGTTTTGCGGCGGGGTGAGTCCTGCTGGACTGGTTATCGTGATGGCCGCTGGCGGACCGGCTGACGGCGCCAACGTGCTTGGCGTCACGCGCGAGGGCGCAACGGCCTGCCCGTTTGCGAAGCCGGCGGCCATCGAGAGGGCGACAGTCGCCACGGCTCTTGCCGCCCCCCTCGTCGGAAGCAGACGCCGTGCGCTCCGCTTTCCAAGGCCCAAGCTGCCGCCCCGCCGCTGCTGCCCATGATTACAAATTCGTCAGCGCGCAAAGAAAGGCAACCGCTTTGTGACGAATCCGCCGGGAATTTAGTCGGCGGGTGTCAGATCTATCGCTCCTGTGACACGGAGGTCACACCCCTGACCGGGTGAGGGTCGGACTGGTCGCCGTTGATCTCGGGCAGCACATGCTTTCGCAGGTAGATGCGATAGAGCTCGGCCGTTCAGGGCTTGCGCTTCGGCGTCACTTCATCAGCGAGAAACCGTTCGGCGAGTTCGGCGACGGAAACCGCATCTCGAGCCTGCGCTATCTCGGCAGCCGGATCCCCGCCGCTCGCGACTGCGTCGAGCGGCTCGCGGGCCTTGTTGCGGGCCTCGGCGGGAGCGAGCACGCCATAGCGGCTGATCTTGAAGTATCGCCTGGGGCCGCTCCTGCCGGTCCCTTTGGGCGATAGCGGATGAAGAACGTCTTGACGCCTTTTTTGCCCACGTCGAGCACAAACCCGGGGAGATCGCTGTCGAAGAACGTTCCAGGAGACGCCCGGTCGACAAATTCCTTGGTGAGTTTGGGCGAGTTTCGCTCCTAGTCTCAGCCGCGAGCGTCCACCGAACGTCCACCCGACAGGAAATGCCTGGCATGCCTTGGGAATGCTGGCAATGGAAAATAGCGGCGAATCCGAGGCGGCGGCCCGGTGTTCGTTTTTGTCGCCAACTCAACGAAATCAGCCCGTTAGCCTTCTTTTTCTGCAACTCGACGCTGAGCCGCGCCCGGGGAGACCCAAGGGCGCGATTTGCATAAGAGTTATTATGGAACCAGAATGGGCGAGGCGGGCGATTAGAGCTGCGGCGTGATCTCGGTCATGTCGTATCAAGCGAGAATGATTTCTCGCGAGAACAGCAAGAACCTGTCTTCCCGCCGGGCCAGCTCCCCGCAAATTCGCTTCGCGGCCTCCGGCCGTCGATCCAGGTCAGACGCTGTCGTTGACGTCGGTCAGAGCGAAGTCCTCGCCGACATAGAGAAGGCGGGCGCCGTTTCTTTTCGCCGCTCCATACGACAGGCAGTCGCCCAGGTTGAGCCTGTGTCTGCCGGCGCCGAATTTCTCGCGTCCCATGATGGCGAAAGGAATCGCGTCAGCTCCTGATCACCCGCCCATCAGCTCCGCGAGCGTCAGCGCAATGACTTCCGTCGCCTTGAACAAATCCGAGAGCGGCAGCCGCTCGTCGGCGCGGTGGGCGTTGGCTTCCTCGATCGTGCGGGGGCCCGCGCCATAGAGCACGATCGGAACGCCCGCCTTCGCGTAGTGGCGCGCGTCGGTGTAGAGCGGCACGCCCGAAGCGGCGACCTTTTCGCCCATGACGCGGCTCGCCTGCCGACAGAGAATCTCGGTCAGCTTCGCCCCGCCGGGGGTCGGCGTCAGCGGCTCGGCGAGCAGGATGCGGCGGACCCAGACCTTCGCCTCAGGATGGAGCGCCGCCGCGCGGGCGATGACCGCGCGCAATTCCGCCTCGACCTCGGCCGGATTTTCCTCCGGAACGATGCGCCGGTCGAGGCGGAAAGTCACGCGATCCGGAACCACGTTAGTGTTGATCCCGCCGGCAATGAGGCCGACCGTCATCTGCGGCGAGCCAATGCCGGGAATAGCAGAGGTTCGCGCCGCGAGCCCGCCGCGCCAGTCATAAAGGGCGGATAGGATTGCGTTCGTCGCTTCGAGCGCGTCGACGCCAGTCGAGGGGCGGGCGGCATGGGCCGAGCGGCCGAGGACCTCGACCTCCAGGTGAAGGCAGCCGTTATGGGCGTTGACCACCGCGTAGGAGAAGCCCGCGCCGATCGCCAAATCCGGACGCGAGAGGCCGTTCTCGATGAGGTAGCGCGGGCCGATCTCGCCGCCCGCTTCCTCGTCGTAGGTGATGTGCAATTCGACGGCGCCGTTGAGCGCAGCGCCGCATTTATCGAGGGCCAGCACGGCGAACGCGTAGGTCGCGATGTCCGACTTCGACACAGCGACGCCGCGGCCAACCATCCAGCCGTCGACGATCTCAGCCCCGTAAGGGTCGCGCGTCCAGCCCGAACCCGGCGGCACCACGTCGCCATGCGCATTGAGCGCGATCGTTGGCCCCCCCCGCCCGAAGGAGCGCCTTGCGATCAGGTTGGTCGCCGAAATCATGCCGTTGGCCTTGACGAGGCTCTCCGGAACCTTGTGCCGCTCAACCTGAAAGCCAAGGCCTTCCAACAGCGTGGCGACGACTTCTGCCGAGCGGGCGCAATCTCCGGGCGGATTGTCCGACGGAACCCTGACGATCTCGGCGAGGAAGCGCGTCTCCGCTTCGGCATGCTCACCCACGAAGTCGCGGATCGCGCTCTCGACCGGCGTCATCGCGTCGTCCCTTTCTCGAACGGCAAGGTCTCGAAGGCCTCGACGCACATCCCGTCATAAGCCGGCGTGACGTGCGCTGGCAGGCGCGCGCGCAAGATCTCGTAGTCGAGGTCGGTATGCAGGTTGGTGAGGATGGCGCGGCGCGGACGCATCCTTTCGATCCAGGACAATGCGTCGTCGAGGCTGAAATGGGACGGGTGGGGGCGATAGCGCAAGGCGTCGATGATCCACATATCCAAGCCTTCGAGGAAGGGAAGGCTCGCTTCGGGAATACGTTTCACATCAGGCGTATAAGCGAGCGCCCCGAAGCGAAAGCCGAGCGCAGTGACCTCGCCGTGCTCGAGATCGAACGGCATCGCCTCGATCGCCCCGCCCGGACCTTCGATGCGGCAGAGCCTGCCGGCGGCAAGGCGCAGCTCGTTTGCCATCGGAGGATAGGAACTTCCGTCAGGGGTTTGAAAAACATAAGAGAAAGCCTTGCGGACGATGCGGGACGTCGACTCGTTCATGTGCAGGTCGAGACGGCGACGCATCACCAGGCAAAGGGGCCTCAGATCGTCGATGCCGTGGGTGTGATCGGCGTGGGGGTGGCTCAAAAGGATACCGTCGAGCCGCTTCACGCCGGCGTCGAGCAATTGCTCGCGCAAGTCGGGCGAAGTGTCGACGAGAACGGTAGTTGCGCCGCCGGGCCCGAAGCGCTCGAGCAGCACCGAGCAGCGGCGGCGGCGGTTCTTGGGGTTCGCCGGATCGCAGTCGCCCCACCCTTGCCCGACTCGCGGCACGCCGCCGGACGAGCCGCAGCCCAGGATGGTCAGCCGCAGCGTCAATGCGACGATCCGACGGCCTGCGGCAGCTTGCCGCCGTCCGGGGGAAGCTTGGAAAAAAAGCTGAGCGTGTTGGCGCGCGTAGCTTCGGCTAGCTCTTCGGGTTTGATCCCGCGCGCTTCGGCGACCACCCCCGCCGTGGCGACGACGAAGGCCGGCTCGTTGCGGCGGCCGCGATGCGGAATCGGCGCAAGGTAGGGCGCGTCGGTCTCGACCAGAATCCGGTCGAGCGGGACATCTCGCGCGATGGCGCGCAGACCCTCCGACTTCTTGAACGTCACGACGCCGGAAAACGAGATCGACAGCCCGAGGCCAAGCGCCGTCTCGGCGAGAGCGCGCGAAGAGGTGAAGCAATGGAGCAGGGCGCGGAACCGCCCCTGCCCCATTTCTTGCGCCAGGATCGCGGCGATGTCGTCGTCGGCGTCGCGCGCATGGATGACGAGCGGGAGATCAAGCTCGCGGGCAAGCTTAATCTGTCCGCGAAAAACGCGCTGGGCGACGTCGCGCGGCGCGTAGTCGTAATGATAGTCGAGGCCGGCCTCGCCGATGCCGACGCATTTCGGATGGCTAGCGAAAGCGCGCATGGCGTCGAAGTCCTCCGCCCCCTCGCCCGCCGCCTCATGCGGATGCGTGCCGACGGTGAAGAAGACATCATCGTACCGCTCGGCGATTTCGACGGCGGCTGCGACCTTCGCCACCCGGGCGCCGATGGTGATCATGCGCTCAACGCCGGCCGCGCGCGCCCGCTCGACGACCGCGTCGAGGTCGGCGGCGAAGTCGGGAAAATCGAGGTGGCAGTGGCTGTCGATGAGGGTCATTCGGCGCCGGCTCCGGCCAAAGCCCTCACTTCGCCGCCTCCGCCTCGACATAGCGTGGAAAGACCGGCTTGGGATGAGGCAGCGGCCTGCCCGGCTTGAGCCGATGCGGAGCGTCGAGACGGCCGTTTCCCTCGCCGGCGTCCAGCGCCGCGAATGAGCGGGCCTCGGGCGGGACGCCGAGGAGGTCGAGGAGCGCGCCCATGCTCGCCGGCATCGCCGGCTCGAGCAGGATCGCGGCGATCCGCAGGGTCTCGATCGTCACGTAGAGCACAAGCCCCATGCGCGCAGGATCGCTTCTTGCGAGCCTCCAGGGCTCGGCGTTGGCGAAATAGCGATTGGCCTCCGACACGACCTCGAAGACGGCGCCGATGTAAAGATGCAGCGCGAAGCTCTGCATATGCAGCCGCGCCGCGCCGATGAGCGCGTCGGCGCGCGCGAGCATCGCCAGATCCTCTTTGGCCGGCGTCGCCTTGCGCCAGTCGGGCGTGAGCCCGCCGCAGTTCCTGGCGATCATGGTGAGCGAGCGCTGCGCCAGATTGCCGATGTCGTTGGCGAGATCGGCGTTCATGCGGGCGACGATCGCCTCGTGCGAATAGCTGCCGTCCTGGCCGAACGGGACTTCCCGCAGGAAGAAATAGCGCACGGGATCGAGCCCGTAGGCCTCGACCATCTCCTTCGGGCCGACGACGTTGCCGACCGACTTCGACATCTTCTCGCCGCGGTTGAACAGGAAGCCGTGCACGACAACTTGTTTCGGCACGGGCAGTCCAGCGGACATCAGGAAGGCCGGCCAGTAGATGGCGTGGAAGCGCGTGATGTCCTTGCCGATCACATGGACGTCCGCCGGCCAGAACTTCGCCCGCGGGCCATCATCCGGGAAGCCGGTCGCGGTGATGTAGTTGGTCAGCGCGTCGATCCACACATACATCACATGTTTCGGGTCGCCGGGAACCGGCACGCCCCATTTGAGGGTCGCGCGGCTGATTGAGAGGTCGGACAGACCGCGCTTCACGAAGGCGACGATCTCGTTGCGATAGGTCTCGGGCGTGACGAATTCGGGATGGGCGTCGTAGTGCGCGAGCAGTTTGTCGGCGTATTGGGAGAGCCGAAAGAAGTGGCTCTCCTCCTCCACCCATTGGACCGGCGCGCCGCTCGGCGCGAGCCGGGTCCCATCGGGCCCATCGCTCAGCTCGCTCTCGCCGAAATAGGCCTCATCGAGCACCGAATACCAGCCGGAATATTTCGACAGATAGATGTCGCCGTTCGCGGCCATCCGCTCCCAGATCGCCTGGGAGGCGCGGATGTGCCGTGGTTGCGTGGTGCGCACGATGTCGTCGGCGCGCGCGTTCAGCATGTCGCCCATGACTTCCCACTCGGCAGCGACGCGATCGACGAATGCTTGCGGCGATACGCCTTCGCGGGCAGCGGCCTGCTGGACCTTGAGGCCGTGCTCGTCCATGCCGGTGACGAACAGAGTCTCGCGCCCGTCGAGGCGCATGAATTGCTGGATCGCATCGGTCGCGATGCGCTCATAAGCATGGCCGATATGCGGCGCGCCGTTGGCGTAAGGGATCGCCGTTGTGATGTAGAAGCGGCTCATGAGCGCCGTCCTAAAGCAAAAGTATTTGAGCGGCGACGAGAATCTGTGCGCAACTCCAGCCTATGGTTGGCCGTCCGCCAACCTCATCCTGAGGGCCATGCGCAGCATGGCGTCTCGAAGGATGATCCAGGAAGCGGCGCCGGTGGTGCGTCCTGGAGCGTGCTTCGAGACGCGTCGCCTTGCGGCGCCGCTCCTCAGCACGAGGGGCTCGGTTGAGACTCAGCCTTCACCGCCGTGGCGCGGTCGCGGCGATCTCAGCGAACAGCGCCAGAATATGCAGCTTGCGGTCGAGATTAAGCGCTTCCGTCTCGCGCTCAGCGTCGCGGATGCGGTCCCATAAGCCCCCGATCTCCTCCACACGGAGCGACTTAGGCTCGACGTCGCGCGCGTAGGTCACGAGCCAGTCGTAGAGATCGCGATGGAAGGCTCGGTACGCCTCGTCTCCCGCGCGACCGCCGACCGCGTCGGCAAGTCTGGCGACCGCGCGGGGATCGGGGCGCGGCAGACCGGCGACGATCGAATCGATCAGCGCGCCCGCTCCTTCCGATTCCGGCGCAAGGCGGATGAGCGCCTCACGAACCGATCCGTTGGCGCGTTTGGCTGCGACGGCGATCGCTTCAGGGCCAGCTTCGCTCCAGGGCGGCCCAAGGCCGATCGCCGCCTTGATGATCTCATCCTCCGATAGAGGATCAAGCCGCAAGCGGCGGCAGCGCGAGCGGATTGTGGGCAGGACCTGGCCCGGCCGATGGGAGATGATGAGGATCAGCGATCTTTGTGGCGGCTCCTCAACCATTTTCAATAACGCGTTGGCGCTGTTACGATTCAAGTCCTCGGCGCAATCGACGATGGCGACCCGCCAGCCGCCGAAGGCGGCGGAGAGCTGGAACACCTGCAGTCCGTGCCGTACGGCTTCGACCGATATTTCGGTGGCTAGCCTCTTTGTCGCCCCCTGCCACTCGCGCCGGATGAGCGCAAAATCGGGGTGGGCAAGTTGGGCCAGAAGCCGCGCCGCCGAATGGTTCGGCTCGACATGGAGGTTAAGCGCCTCGCGCACCGCCTTCGCGGCCGGATCGGGGTTGGCGAGCACGAAGCGGGCGAACCGCCAGGCGAGCGTCGCCTTGCCGATTCCCTCCCGGCCGCCGATCAGCCAGGCGTGGGCGAGGCGCCCCTCGCGATAGGCCGAAAGCATCTCCGCTTCGGCGCGCTCATGACCGATCAGCGAATGGATATGGCGCGGATGGGGCGCGCCGGCCAACGCGTCGGCTTCGGGAAGATCGTCGGCCTCGCCCTTCTTCATGCGAGGCTGGTTCATGCGAGATTGGCTTTCAGGGCGCCCGCCGGATCGAGCCGCGTCTCGACGGCCGACCAAATGGCGGCGCCGACCTCCTGTTCGCTCCGGTCGGCGTCGATGACGACACAGCGCCCGGGCTCGGCGGCGGCGATGTCGAGGAACGCCCGCCGCAGGGTTTGGTGAAAGGGCAGCCCCTCCGATTCGAACCGGTCGGCTGGCCCCGTCTGCCGCCGCTCGGCTGCCCGCTTGAGGCCGACGTCCGGGGACAAGTCGAGGATCAGCGTCAGGTCGGGCCGGTTCGCCCCCACGGTCAGGCGCTCGAGAGAGGCGATGAATTCCGGCGGCAGATTTCCCGCCGCGCCCTGATAGGCGCGGGTGGAATCGGCGAACCGATCGGAGACGACCCAGGCGCCGCTCGCAAGCGCCGACAGAATTGTCTTGTCGAGATGGTCGACACGCGCCGCGGCGAACATGAGCGCCTGCCCGGCGGGGCTGAAATCGGCCGCGAAGCCGGAAAGGATCGCCTCGCGCAAAGCCTCCGCGCCGGGCGAGCCACCCGGCTCGCGCGTGCCGACGACGGCAAGCCCGAGCGCGGCGAGGCGCTCCGTCAGCCGCTTGGCCTGCACCGACTTCCCGGCGCCCTCCCCGCCCTCGAGCGTGATGAAGCGGCCCCTTTTACGCCCGGTCATTGGGGCGCCCGCGGGCGCGGCGCTGCTTCCGCTTCCGCTTTCATCCAATCGCGCCAAACGAAGCCACCGCCGGTCCTTATGCAAGCCCCTCGCTGGGCTCTTCTCAGCATGGTTCGGCGTGGCTTGGCAACGCGCGCTCGACGCCTGGCGCGACAGAGCGAATCGCGCGGGCTCCGGTCCCGAGCGGTCGGCCATTCGACCGGATTGTCGCGCTGCCAGAATTCGAATGCGAGAGGGTCGTTTCTCAATTCAAATTTCAGCTGTGGGTGGGAAACCCACCGCTGGTTTATTCGCCACACCGGCAAAGGGGCGCGCAGTTTGTGCCCAGCCTCTTACGCGTCACGGGGGCTCAAGCTATTCTGAAGAATCTAGGATGAAGATTTTACAGCATGGCGAAGATCGTCTTCGGATTGAACCAGTCCCTGGATGGCTACGTCGACCACCAGGAATTTGCGCCTGGCCCCGCGCTTTTCCATCACTTCATCGAGCAAGTGCGCGGACTGACGGGCAGTATGTACGGCCGCCGCATGTACGAGGTCATGCGCTATTGGGACGAAGACCATCCCGAGTGGACCCCGGAGGACCGCGACTTCGCGACGGCATGGCGGAGCCAACCGAAGTGGGTCGTGTCGCGTTCGTTGAAGTCAGTCGGCCCCAACGCCACCCTTGTCGAGGATGACATCGAGGCGGTAATGCGCGGGCTGAAGACTCACCTCGTTGGGGAGATTCAAGTTGGCGGACCAGACCTAGCCCGGAGCCTAACCCACCTTGGTCTTATTGATGAGTATCGCCTCTACTTGCGCCCTGTCGTGCTTGGTCGCGGCAAGCCATTCTTCGCCGGCCCCGGGCCGCCGCTTCGCCTTGTGGCCAGCGATTTGATCGGCGAGGACGCGATTAGGTTGACGTACGTTCCAGCTTAATCACGCAACTCGCCCGACGGATTGCGCCGAGCGAAGGCGCCGTTCGTTGGCCTGTTGGGCGGCAGGCGAGCGGGCTCGGAATAGTAGAGCGCCCTTTCGGCGCTCGCATGAAGCTCGGCCCGGCGCGGCGGCATGACGACGCGCGGGAAGGCCACCGACGGCGGAGGGAGCGGCATTGGGATACTGGGCTTCGATCGGGGATTGAGTAAAGTGTCACCGCCATGCGAGCCGAATTTTCTTGACAAAAGCAGAAATCATCGCTATACATATTCCTATTATCGGAATCTATCTCCCGCTCGCCGGCAGGCGGGCGAGAAGATGAGAAGCCGCGGCTGTTTGAAACGTTGCAGGCCACAACCACCGCGCGAGTTTGAGACGGAGGCGGATTTCCTTATTTGAATCGGCCGTAACCCCTTGAAAAGTCCCGATTCCGAAAAATAAACGCTAGTAAATGCTAGCCATTTTACTAGCCTTTACGCGCGTTTTGGTGGGTTTTATTTGCATTGCTTGCACGGACTTCGCGCGCTGGTTGTCGAGGCCCCAGATCATGAGGTCGTGCGGCGCCCCGACCCGACTGGAGCCGTCGTGCGAACGGAGGCGGAGCGCGCGGCGAGACTGGCGAGCGGCTAGTCGTCGGCGGAAGCGTGCTTGACGCCCTTCAGGCGAGCGAAGGCGCCGTTCGTTGGCCTCTTGGGCGGCAGGCGAGCGGGCTCGGAATAGTAGAGCGCCCTTTCGGCGCTCGCATGAAGCTCGGCCCGGCGCGGCGGCATGACGACGCGCGCTGATGAGACAGTTGAGGACTTGGCGACAGCCGCGACGACGAACGCGCTGCGATTGGAGCCGAGATCGAACGGGCGCGGCGGCGGCAGCGGAATGGCGCCGCTCGGCTGTCGGATAGAGCGGATAGGCTCGGGCGGCAACGGGCCCGCGTCGTCAGCTTCGGCGGGCGCCGCCGCGACCCGCACCGGCTCAGGCGGGGACGGTGGAGGCTCGGGGCGGCTCGCCACCTGCACCGGAGGGGGTTCGGGCGCGGGCGCCGGGGCGGGCTGAGACACCGGTTGCGGCTGCTGTCCGCCGCGGCCGCCGCCGGCGAAGAACGACCAGATCGACTGCGTCTGGGTCTCAGCCTCCGCCACCATGGCCGGCGCGGTCGGAAAGCCGATCATATTGGCTGGCGATCCATCGGTCCGAAGGCTCGCCAGCAACTGCGAGTCATCCGATCCTTCCATCGGCGCAGGCCCGACATAATCGACTTTCACCTTAGCCGTGCCCATCGCCTTCATGTCGAGGACGTCGGCGACCCGCGAGGATACGTCCATCACCCGCCCAGCGTGATAAGGGCCGCGATCGTTGACGCGCACAATGACCGAATAGCCGTTCTCGAGATTGGTCACCCGAGCGTAGCTCGGCAGCGGCATCGTCGGATGGGCGGCCGACAGCGAAGCCATATCGTAGACTTCGCCGTTGGCGGTGCGGCGGCCGTGGAACGCCGCTCCGTACCAGGAGGCCATCCCGACCGCCGAATAGGAGGGGTTCTCGGCCGGGACATACCGGCGACCGGCGACCGTGTAAGGGCGGCCGACCAGATACTGCCCCCCACCGTGAGGCACCCGTTCGCCATCAGCAATTACCTTCGGGCTGGCGCGGCCGTATTTGGCTTGGGAGAAATGTTCGTGACCGTGGGAGTACGTCACTCGGGTGGGCTGGGTGGTGGCGCAACCGGCTAGCGCGAAGGCCGCCACGCCGAGGCTTGCCGCCCCTCGCCATCTGCGGTCGCCCGCAAAAACGCGCGGTTCAAGGCCCGAAACGCTCATGACGCTTACTCGGGTCGCGCACAAGCGCAAGGTTCGAGCTTCGAACGCCGAGGCCCGCCGCACCGGCAGGACATTTCCGAACCATCAAGCCCGCTGCGCACTATTGATCCTGCTTCGTTTCGAATTCGCTAACGAATTCCAGCCTCCGCAAAGCCAACGAGAGGCCGCTCGCCGATGGGCGTCGGGCGCGATTTGTTGTCAGACGCCCGCCGTCCGGCCGCATTTCGGTCCGAGCACTGACGCCCAATCGCGGCGAGAACGTGACCAGTCCGCGGCGCAATCGCCAGACCCGCGGTCGCGACGCGGCCAGTGACGAGCATGTGGCGTCGAAGGGAAGATCGCAGGAGAAGGGCGGTTGCGAGAAAGGCGGGGCGGTCCGAATACGGCAGCATTCGAACCGCCCAGTTTGTTTGGAAGCGACTGTTTTGCCAGATGAACTTTCGGGAAGCCCTCCCGGCCGGTGCTAATCGCGTCGCCTCCATTCGTCGCCGCGTTGCTCATCGGGTTGAAGGGGGTTCTCAACCCGAAGGTCCAGGTTCAAGCCCGTCGCGGCGTCACGCTTTAATCACAGCTCATGGCAAACGTCCAGCAAAATATGGCGTTCCCGCTGTCATTGAAGTTTCATCCACAGGAAGTTGAAATCACTCGCGCCGTGCGATCTCCGTCACATGATATTGTGATCCCCTCGGCGGCGCCCGCCAGATCGCGGCGCTTTCGATCTTTCGCCGCCAATCCGCCGCCGTCATTCGCCGATCAAATGCAGGGCGATTTCCCGCCGGCGCGGCGCCCGCCGATGTTCGAAAAGATAAATCCCCTGCCACATTCCCAAGGCGAGTCGGCCCTGGATTACAGGAACCGAGAGCTGCACGCCCGTCAGCGCCGTGCGAATATGGGCGGGCATGTCATCGGCGCCCTCGTCCGCGTGCCGATATCGCCCCGCCTCCTCGGGCGCCAGGCGTTCGAAAAATGTCTCCAGATCGGCGCCAACATCCGGCGCGGCGTTCTCCTGGATGAGCAATCCGGCTGAGGTGTGCCGGCAAAAGAGCGTCAAGAGCCCGGTTTGCACCCCGTGAGGCCTGAGCCAATTCAGGATATCCTGCGTAATCTCGACGACCCCGCGTCCGCGGGACGAGATCGGAAGAATATCGACGAATTGACGCATGTCGTTGTTCGGCGCCGCCTTCGCTAGAAGACTCGTAGCATCGGGATCACCTAGGTGATTTCGGCGTTGTTACAACGCTCGCAGGAGCGGACGACCTGGGTCGAGGCAACAATGCGTCTTCTTATTCTTATCAATTTGATTATTCTTGTGGTCGGCGCGCTCCCTGCTTGGCTCTATAGCATCGGCTGGGGCAACTACCCGGTCGGCGGACTCGGAACAATCCTCATCATTCTCCTGATTCTGGCCTTACTTGGATACGTCTAAACCCCGAGCCCGCGACGAAAGCTACCCCACGGAGCTAATCCCCGTGGCGGCAGCGGCGGGGATTTGTCGTTTTCCGCTTCTGCAGCCTCGTTGTGATCAGCCCCTCGAGCGCTATCGCCGCCAGATTGCGCCGACCAGGAATCCAAGCCCGAGAGCGAGGGCGACGGTGGATAGGGGACGTTCTCGGACCGCATCCTCAAGCGTGTCGGCGAGCGGAGAGGCTTGCGATTGCGCGGCGCCAGCGACGACGCCCAGCCGGTCGGACGCGTCGGCCGCCATGGAGCCCATGTTCGCGCGCGCATGTCTCAGACCTCGCTTGGCCGGCTCTTGCGCAGCCGCCCCTATGTCGGTCGCAGCGTCCGCAATTTGGTCGGAAAGGCCCCCGATCGCGTTCTTCATGGCCGCCATCTCCTTCTCCAGGCGAGCAAACGCGTCATCACTCGCAGTGCCTCGGGTTTCGTCGTTCCGTTCAGCGTCGGATGGAAAGTCAGCTGTCATGCGTTCCTCCGGAACACCACGGTCAATAGCAACGTCGGTTCAAGCGGAAAGTTCCGCGCCTGGGCTACTCAGTGGTCCTCGTCCACGTAGAGGCGTTGTCTCAGGATCAGCGCCACCATGAGAATTGGCGAGGAAAGAAATGCTCCCATCGGTCCCCAAAGCCAAGTCCAGAACGCGAGCGAGAGCAGGACCGCGAGGGCGTTGAGCTCCAGGCGCCGTCCGATGATGGTCGGGGTCAAGAACTGGCCTTCGATCGTGATCACGAGAAGAAATCCCGCAGCAGGGAGGAGACCCCACGCGAATGTCGGCTCCGCCACCAACCCGACCACGAGCAGAATCGCGAACATCGCGATCGGTCCGACGATCGGAATAAAATTCAACGTGGCGGCCAAAGCGCCGAATCCGACCGCATTCGGCATCCCGGTCAGCGCGCAAATGACGCCGGTCAGCGCCCCGACGCAAAGGTTGATCAGCGTTACGATCAAAAGATAGTTGGCCAACCCGGATTCGATCTCATTGAGGATCTTAAGGACCGTCAGCCGGGAGTTGCGGCTCGCGAATGTCATGACGAGGCCGCGCCGCAAGTTCGGCCATTCCGAGATGAACAAGAGCAACACGACAAGAAAGAAGAGAAATTCCGTGATCGTCGGAAACACTATTGAGAGCGTCGGAGGGACCCAGGAAATCCCGGGCAAAGGAAGCGCGACCGCATCGCTGTTCGGGGGCTCGCCGATCATCAAGGTGAGGCGCCGCCACGCCGCTAGCAGGCCATCGAATATGTGCAGCTTTTCCTTGAGCGACGCAACGCTGCCTGGCAAGCCGCTTGTGAGTTCGGACACGCGCGGGAAAATCAACAAGATCACGAGAGCGATGATCAGCGTCAGGCTCGCCACCAGCAATAACGCGGCGAGCGCGCGCGGAACGCGCAGCACTTCGAGTCTTCGCGCCGCCGGACCCAACATGACCCCGACGACGAAAGCCGCCACGACCGGCAGCATCACTTCGCGCGCGGCGTAGAGAACGAAACCGACCGCAATTGCAGCGAGGGTCGCCAGCGACCAGGCCGAGATCTGCCGAAGGGTGATTTCGGGATGTGGAGAAGGACTCTCCTCCGCCACCGCGACCGTTTCGGGACGCCGGCCCTCCCCCATCATCCCTCCGCTTCACCGCGCCAGCGGCCGCGTCCATCGGCGAAACAATTTTAGCGCTATTCTAAAGGCGCGACGCGACCGCGTCGAATTGGAGCGGCGACCGGAAAAGAACACAACAGCATGCGAAAAGTTCCGGCGCGGCCGTCTAAAGCATCGCTCGCTTGGATCAAGGTTTGACCGTTTGGCATTGAAGGGGTTTAATCCTTGGCGGCTCGAGCCGCTCTGGGAACCTCACGAGGTTGACGTTGTCGCCGAGAGCAAGCTGGAAAGGCTTCCTGAAGGTTGCGGAGGTGGCGGTCCCGGTCGCCCTTTACGCTGCCGCTTCGACCACCGAGCGCATCGCCCTGCACACCATCAATCGGCCGACCGGCCACCGGGTTCGGCCCGAGTTCGTTGACGCCGAGACCGGCGAGACGGTCGAACGGGACGATCAGGTCAAGGGCTATGAAGTGGCGAAAGACGAATACGTCTCAATCGAGCCGGAGGAGATCGAAGCGGTCATTCCGCACGGCGACAAGACGCTGTCCGTCTCCGCGTTCGTTGATCTTGCCGGGGTCGACGCTCTCTATTTCGACAAGCCCTATTACCTTGGGCCCTCCGACCGGAGCGCCGACGAGACGTTCGCGCTGGTGCGCGAGGGCATGCGCGCGGCCAAGGTGGCGGCGGTCGCCGAGGCGGTCCTTTTCCGGCGCGCCCGGACGGTCCTCATCCGACCTTTCGGCGCGGGCCTCGTCGCTTCGACCCTCAACTACGATTACGAGGTGCAGCCCCCCGCGGAAGCGTTCTCGGGGATCTCGACGAAAGCCATCACCGGAGAGATGCTGGATCTCGCCGTACACATCATCAAAACCAAGCAAGGCGAATTCGATCCGCGCGAGTTTCACGATCGCTACGAGGACGCGCTGGCCGAGCTGGTCAAGCTGAAGCTCGAGGGCAAGCCGATCCCCAAGCGTGCGCCGACACGGGGCGAGGCCACAGTCAACCTCATGCAGGCGTTGCGCGACAGCGCCGCCGCGGGCGCCCAGAGCCCTCGCGGCGGCAAAACCGCAGTCAAGAAAAAGACCAGCCGGCGCGCCGCGGCCAAAGCAAAGCCCGCAGCGCCGCGACGCAAGGCAGGCTGACGAATGGCTCTCGAAGCCTATCGCAGGAAGCGCAACTTCGGGGCGACCGCCGAGCCCAAGGGCGCGGCGCCCGTCGCGGAGAGCAACATCTTTGTCGTGCAGAAACATGACGCGACGCGGCTACACTACGATTTCCGGCTCGCTCTGGACGGCGTGCTGAAGAGCTGGGCGGTGACGCGGGGCCCGAGTTTCGTGCCCGGCGAAAAACGTCTTGCGGTCGAGGTCGAAGACCACCCGCTGGAATACGCGGATTTCGAGGGCACGATCGCCAAGGGCGAGTACGGCGGCGGCTCAGTCATCGTATGGGACAAGGGCGCGTGGACGCCGATCGGCGACCCGCATCGCGGCCTGAAGAAAGGCCATCTCGAGTTCGAGCTCTTTGGTCAAAAGCTCAAGGGCCGTTGGCATCTGGTCAGGATGCGCGGCAAGCCGGGCGAGAAGCGCGAGAATTGGCTTCTGATCAAGGGTGAGGACGAATTCGCCCGCTCAGAGGACGACCCTGATATCCTCGAGGCGCGGCCCGAGTTGGTCAAGACCGGCAGGACCATCGATGACCTCGAGGGCGAAGCCCCGGGCTGGTCGTCAAAGATTGGTCAGATCGAGAAGCCAGACGGCGCCGGCGATGATCCTAGTGTGGCCGCCCCGCTACATAAGGCGCCGAACCCGGCGGCGATCGAGGGCGCGACCGAAGGCCCCCTGCCCGGCTTCGTCGAGCCGATGCTGGCGACGCTGTCCAAGTCTCCGCCGGCCGGCGACAGGTGGCTGCATGAGATCAAGTTCGACGGCTATCGGCTCCAGGCGCATATCGAGGACGGCGAGGTTAGGCTCTGGACCCGCGGCGGACTCGATTGGACGGAGAAGTTCGGCGACGGCGTTCGAGAAGCGCTTCGAAACCTGCCCGCTCGCACCGCGTTGATCGACGGCGAACTGGTGGTTGAGAACCAGAGCGGCGTCTCCGAATTCTCGCTTCTGCAAGCGGACCTCAGCGAGGGACGACTCGACCGGTTCGCCTACTACGCTTTCGACTGCCTCTATCTCGATGGATACGATTTGCGCGAAGCGGCGCTGATCCGGCGTAAGGAGCTTCTCAATCAGCTGGTCGGAACCGGCGGCGGCGTAATCCGCTATAGCTCGCATTTCGTGGAGGACGGCAGGCTGGTGTTGCAGCGCGCCTGCGCGCTCGGTCTCGAAGGCATCGTCTCGAAGGCGAGCCAATCCGTCTATGTCTCGGGCCGCGGCAAGAGCTGGGTAAAATCCAAGTGTTCCGCCCGGCAGGAGTTTGTCATCGCCGGCTACGTCCCCTCGACCACCGGGCGCAAGGCGATCGGCTCGCTGGTGCTCGGCGTCTACGATGGCGCGGAACTGCGTTATGTCGGACGGGTCGGGACCGGCTTTACCTCAGACGTCGCCGAGGCGTTGTTCGCGCAGCTCGACGAGATGCGCATTCGCTCGAGTCCGTTCGCCAAACGCCTCACCACGGCGGAAGCGCGTCAAGTCCGCTTCGTTCGGCCGGAGCTCATCGCTGAGATCGATTTCCGTGGCTGGACCGGAGACGGCCTGCTGCGTCAGGCGTCCTTTCAGGGATTGCGCGATGATAAGCCCGCGCGTGAGGTTGTTCGGGAAACGACCATGGCCACAAACGCCGCGCCACAACGCCCGAAGAGCAGCGTGACGCTGACCCATCCCGATCGCATCTATTGGCCCGACGTTGGCGTCACCAAGGAAGGCCTCGCCGATTACTACGCCGAGGCTTGGCCGTTCATGAAACCGTTCATTGTCGGCCGCGCGCTGGCGCTGCTGCGCTGCCCGGACGGAATTGAGGGACAAACGTTCTTCCAGAAGCACGCCTGGAAGGGGCTCAACCGCAATATCGTCCTCGTCAAGGATCCGGCGGAGCCGGAACCGCTGATCAGCATTCGCGACTTCGACGGGCTGATGGCGCTTGTGCAATCGGCTGCGCTCGAAATCCATCCCTGGGGGTCGACCGTCGCCGACTGGGAGCGGCCGGACATGATCGTGATGGACCTCGATCCAGGCGAGGACGTGGCCTGGACGTCGGTCATCGCGGCGGCGGAGGAGGTTCGTGATCGGTTAAAAAACGCCGGCTTGGCGGCGTTCGTTAAGACCTCGGGCGGCAAAGGGCTGCACGTCGTCGGGCCGGTCAAACCGAAAGCGGAATGGCCGGCCGTCAAGGCGTTCACCAAAGCGATCGCCGACTCCATGGCGAGCGATAGTCCCGACCATTACGTCTCGACGATCCCGAAGGCGAAGCGGCACGGAAAGATCCTGATCGACTATCTGCGCAATCAGCGCGGCATGACTGCGGTCGCCGCCTACTCCACCCGCGCCCGGCCGGGCGCGGCGGTTTCAATGCCGCTCGCCTGGGAGGAGCTCGCCCCCGAGATCGGGCCGGCTTATTTCACCATCCGCAACGCGCCGGCGCGTCTTTCCTCATCCGCTGATCCATGGGCGGATTTCCGCGCCGCTGCGGCGCCAATTGAGGAAGAGCGCAAGAAGAGCAAGGCCACCCGGAGGCGATGATCGGGGGCGCGCTCATGAGCGCCCCTTCGGCTTCTTGGCTGAGGCTACGCTTCGCCGCAGCGCATCCATGATGTTGATTACGTTGCTTGGCGCCGGCTCTTCCTCCGCCTCCGCGCGCGCTGTCTTCGCTTTGCCCGCTCCCTTCTTCTTGGCCTCGATGATATCGCGCAACCGCTCCTGCACCGGATCGGAGACCATGTCGGCGCTCCAGGCCTTTTTGCGCGACTTGATGAGGTCTCCAATCAGGCGCATCAGCTCCGCGTCAGGCTTGACGTCGCGGATCGAGGCGAAATATTCGCCTGGATCGCGCACTTCATCGCCAAATCGCAGCGTCCAAAGCACAATTCCGTTGTCCCGCGGCTTCAGGATCACCGCCCGTTCGCGGCGGTGGAGAACGAGCCGCGATACGCCAACCATCGTGGTTGAGCGCATCGCGTCGCGAATAACGCAATAAGCTTCCTCGCCGATGGGGTCGTCAGGCGTCAGGTAGTAGGGCGTGTCGTACCAGATCCAGTCGATGCTCTCGGCGGCGACGAAAGTCTGGATATCGATCGTGCGGGCGCTTTCAAGCTCGATCGATTCGAGCTCCTGATCGTCGAGCAGCACGTAGTCGTCCTCTCCGCGCGCGTAGCCCTTGACCTCGTTGGCTTCATCGACCGGCTTGCCGGTCCCCGCGTCGACATATTGGCTGAAGATTTGGTTGCCCGTCCGGCGGTTCAACACATGGAACCGAACCTTTTCCTCCTCGCTGGTCGCCGCCATCATCGCCACCGGACAGGTGACCAGGCTGAGCTTCATGTAGCCCTTCCAGAAGGGACGCGCCGCCATCGAAAAGGTCCTTCCGTCTCCTTATCGCCCTCGTTGCGCCGGCTTGCCGCCGCGCTCCCGTGAGATTCTCACTTTTTTTAACGCCTAGTCAGCCTTGACTTGCATCCGGCGAAATGGAAACGCCATACGATTTGCTTCAGTTGTATATAATTTGACATTGCAACTTATAGTAGTTTGGTAGTGATTCGCACGCCATGATTGGGCTTATCGAATGACAAACGCACAGGCGGGCCTCAGGCCACAGCGCCGAAAGGCGGACACCCCACGCACGCCGCCAATGTCGCAAGACCTACGAGAACGAGACGACACCATGACGAAAGTCGATTGTCTGATCGAAGTCGCCAAGAAATTGAAGGAGGCTCGCACTCTTGGGGAAGCCTGCTCGGACAGAGCGCTGCTTTATTTCATCGACATGACCATCGTCCATGTCTGCGACTCTCTCGGCTCCCGTCCCGATTCACGAGGCGCGGCTGAAGCTCATCTGAACGTCGCCCACGCCTCGCTGTAGGCGGATCACGCGCGTCAAGCGTCAGGGTGTCGGGCCAGCGGGCCCTTGTTCGGGGTTGCCGTAACCTCATCAACCGCCTGTTACAGCCAACACCGCCTCCTTGGCCTTGGCGAGCGCGAACCCCCCGAGCTGCTCAAGGTCGAGGTGCGGCATGTTGGGAAGCTCGTTGGCGACGACCGCTGCTTCGATGATCGCCGGTCCCTCAACCGTGAGCGCGCCGAGGCGTTCAAGGCGCCCGGCCGTCTCTTCGGCAAAGGGCGTCGCCTGTACATGGCGACGCCATTCAGGCACAACCGCGGCGTCCCTGCGCATGCGGGGCCTCTGTCTTCCGGGAACTTTCGGATGCCTCGCGACTCGGCGCTCAATGTCTCGGTCGGGGTCATCGCTGCGGTCGTGGTTTGCGTCGCCGCCTATCAGGCGAACGAGGTATTCGCACCTTTGGCGCTGGCGCTGTTCATCATCGCGCTGGTCTGGCCTTTGCAATCCTGGTTGAAGGCTCGGATGCCGGCGCTGCTCGCGCTCGCCATCACGATGACCTTGACCGTCGCCGTGTGCATCGCCTTTGCGTCGCTCGTCGTATGGGGCTTTGGACGCGTGGGCGTGTCGCTCATCGCCGATTCCGCGCGCTACCAGACGCTCTATGAGAAGGCGATCGACTGGCTCGAGGAGCGCGGCATTTCGGTCGCTGGCTTATGGAGCGAACACTTCAATGTCGGCTGGCTCGTGCATTGGGCGGGCCAGATCACCGGCCGCGTCAACACCACCCTGACCTTCTGGCTGATCGCTCTTCTTTATGTCATCTTGGGGTTGA
This sequence comes from uncultured Alphaproteobacteria bacterium, assembly GCA_963824475.1. GTDB lineage: Bacteria > Pseudomonadota > Alphaproteobacteria > Rhizobiales > Beijerinckiaceae > Roseiarcus. Next base: position 857,976 of record CAWGPR010000012.1, on the reverse strand, counting down.
TGGAAGTCGACGATCTGCGCTGGCGCGCAAAGACCTTCCTCCAGCCCGAAGCCTCTCGGATCCTCCTGCAGGGAAGTGCGGCCACAGCGGTGAAACTCCGCAAATATATGGAAGTCCGCACGCTGATGAGCGTGGCGACGGGCGTTCTTGTCGGCGCCTTCGCCTGGATTGCGGGGCTGCCGTTCGCCCTCGAATGGGGCGTGATCGCGTTTGCGCTTAATTACATTCCGTTCATCGGCCCGTTTGTCGCCACGCTGTTTCCAACCCTGGTCGCGATGACCCAATTCGCGACGTGGGAAGCGGTGGTCGGCGTTTTCGTCTGCCTCAACATCATCCAGTTCGTTGTCGGCAGCTACATCGAGCCGCGCGTGTCGGGCGCCGTGCTCGCCATGTCGCCTTCGGTCGTGTTGCTCGCCGTTTTCTTGTGGACCTATTTGTGGGGCCTGTTCGGCGCCTTCATCGGCGTCCCGATCGTCATCGCGATCGTCACCTTCTGCGGCTATCATCCGTCCAGCCGATGGATCGCCGAGCTTCTCGGCGGGCCGATCGAAGAGAGGCCGTTGGCGAAGAGTTAGGCGTTCTGGCCTCCGACGCTTTTCGGCAAAAAGGGCGCTGTTTGCCGGCAAAAACGCGCTTACCGAGCCGAAAACGCTCGTTAAAACCGCCGAAGAGGAGGTGTTTGAGGCTCGCTTTCCTTCCGCGAAATGAGCGATTTCAAGGCGTTGCGGCGAGCTTTCCTTCCGGCGTGCCGGGAAAAACCGCAAAACGGGCCCCTGGGCCTCGACCTTGCGGACGATGGTCGCCGCGCCTTTTCGGTCTGGGCAACGGTTGGACATGCGGCCTCGGCTTGACGCGATCCAGGCATCATAGTCGAGACTTCGGAAAACATCAAGCTATTTCTATTATTTCTGTTTCTTGCGAATCATTCGGCGATTGGGCTAAGCAGCGCCGGGGCTCCTAGGCGTGCGCCGCGCCCTCCTCGGCAGCGGCGAGGTCAATCCGCTCCGGCGCCATCAGCGCCAGGCGCCCGTCCGGCCCGGACCCAAGCGCATGGACATAGAAATGGGTCGGCTTGAAGTTGGGCGCCATCACCGGCGAAGGCGCGGAGACGACCTTGAGCTTGCCGCAGGCGCCGATCCAGTCAACATGGCGGTGACCGTGCATGACGACGACGCGCTCGGCATAGGGCCTGAGGACGCGCTGGAACCAGCTGCCGTTGACGAGGGCCGTGCCGATCCGCTCGGAGAAGGCGGCGACGGGCATCGGATACTCGATCAAATGATGGTGGAGCGCGACGATCCATCGGGCCTTGGGGTAATCGTCGAGCGCCGTCGTCAGCCTGCGCGCCTGACCGACCGAAATCATGCCCAGCGCATTGGTGAATGAGAAATTCGTATCGGCGTTCGAATTGAGAAGCGCCACGCCGAGGCCGTCGTCCTCTCCCGGCGGAAGAATAAGCGGGAACAGCTCGTCCCAGAGGCGGGCGAGGCGGTTCGACAGCCAAAGCCCGCCCTGATCGGCGAAGGCCTCAATCGCCTGACGCTGCGGCTTGAGCGCCGCCGCAAGCGTGAGGCCAGGCTCCGGGCCGCCGGCGCCCATCACACGGAGGCCGTCGGCGCCAAAGGCGGCGATCGCCGACAGCGCGCGCATCTTGCGCAAAGTCTTCGCCGGGCTGAACGGCAAATCGAGACGCGCCGGGTTCAAGCGATCGACGACATTGACGTCGTGATTTCCAGGCAGAATGAGCATCCGGCCGGCGAGGTCGGGGTGGCGAGCGAGAATATCGAAGAACTCGGCCCATTCGGCCGAGCGTCCCGCGTCGGTCATGTCCCCGGTGATGAGGATAAGGTCGAGCGGCCGGGCGGCGTGCTCGGCCTCGAGGCGAGCCATCACCCGCTTCACGCGCTCGTTGCCGCGCGGCCCGCCCCGCCCGCTCTCGATGCGAAAGCCATAGCGCTCGCCGACGATATGGATGTCGGACAGATGCGCGACCCGCCAGATACGACCGCCCGAAGGCGCGGCGTCGAACCCTTCGAGGTCGAGCGGCTGGTCCATGCTCGCGTCGGCGAAGCCCCAGACGAGCGACGCCGCCGCGAGGTAAGCCGACATGATCACGATAGCGTTGGCGAGCGTGGGCAAGATGAGCTGATGCGGGACGGCGAGATCTAAGTCCGATCCGATCCACCGGGTCGCGGGCCAAACGAGGGCCGCGACCAGGGCCGCGACGGCGGCAAGCAGGATTCCGGCGCCGGCGCAGCTCATGGCGCGCATGCGCGCAAGCTCCGCTCCGCCGGTCGGCTCGAAAGCGCGTTCCATGAGATGACGGATCGCCTCGCGGCACAAAGCGTATCCCGGCTGAACGCCAAGCGCGTTGAGCGCCCAGAAATTCGCTTCCGCCACGCGAAACAATGGGCGCCAGCCGAACCAGCCCGCAAGGATCACCGCTAGCAGGACGAGCGCGGCGCCGATCCCTGTCAATTCCAGAACTCGAGCGAAGACGCCGGCGACCCACGCGGTCGCAACCAGCGGCGCAAGGCCCAGAATCGCCGCCGGCAGCACGATCGAGACCAGCCACGCGAGGATGAGTTTCGTCAGGCTGATCTCTGCGAGCAGGCTGCCGGCGATCGCCAGAAGCGACTTCTGCTTCGGGCTCGAGGCGTCGTCCTCCGCGTCTCCGTCGCGCGGGTCGAGGATCAACCCCTCGCGGCGCGCAAGCTCGGACGCAGCGCTTGAGAGAGAAACGTCGGGCGCCCGCATGGGGTCGGATGAGGATTTTTCCACAGCGTCTGCGCATAGCATGCGGCGGTTCCGCTCGGTAGCGAAGGCAGGGATCCTGACCCCGTGCAAGCGGCGCAGTCGCGCCGGCGCCTCCTGGGGCGGGTCGCAGACATATAGGGCGTCGAAAGACGCCCGTCCTTCCGGACGGGCTATGGCGACGCGATCCAGGAGAACGCAGGGCCCGACGACTCCTGGATCGCCGCGTCGCGCTGGCGCGCTCCTCGCGATGACCAGTCCGGCCTCAGAACGACCCGACGGCGCTCCCGAGGATGATCACCACCGCGAGCGCCAGAAGGCCGCCGACGATCGACACCATGACGATGTCGAGATAGCTCTCGCGATGGGTCGAGTTGCAGACCGCGAGCAGCGTGACCACGGCGCCGTTGTGCGGCAGGCTGTCGAGCGTGCCGGCGCCGATGACCGCCACGCGATGCAAGAGTCCCGGATCGATGCCCTGCTCATGGGCGATCTTGAGATAGGTCGCGCCCAGCGCGTCGAGCGCGATCGTCAAGCCCCCCGAGGCCGAACCGGTCAATGAAGCCAGCACATTGGTCGCAACCGCCAGCGACACCAGCGGGCCGCCCTCGATTCCGAGCACCCAGTCGCGCACCATCGCAAACGCCGGCAGCGCAGCGACCACCGAGCCGAAGCCGACCAGACTGGCGACGCTCAGCACCGGCAAAACGGCGGCGTTGGCGCCCGCGTCCATGCTGTCGCGCAAAGCCGGCAGGCGCCGATAGTTGATCGCGATCAAAACAACGATGGCCACGCCAAGCGCGGTCACCACCGCCCACACGCCCCCGACCGCGGCGAGCGAGGTCGAGCCCCATTCTTGCTTGCCAAGAAAAGACGCGTCCATGCGCGGCAGGACGAACAGCGACATCAAGAGATTGACCGCGACGACGATGATGAGCGGCAGCGCCGCGAGCGCAATCGGGGGACCTAAGTCGCTCGGGCGCCCGTGGATCGCTTCCGGGGGATCGAACGTGCTGGCGGTGGTGGCGCGCTCGCGCACGACAAGGTCCTCGGCCGCATTCTCGTGCGGAACGTCCGCCCCATAGCCCTCGCCCTTGGCGCGGGCGCTTCGCTCGGCGCGCGCGAGCCACCACATGCCGAAGCCGAACATCACGAGCGCGGCGATGATGCCGAGCCCGGGCGCGGCGAAAGGCGTGGTGCCGAAGAACGGCATCGGGATCGCGTTCTGAATCGCCGGTGTCCCGGGCAGAGCCGACATGGTGAACGTCGTCGTCCCGAGCGCGATCGCCGCCGGCATCAGCCGCCTCGGGATTCCGGACGCGCGAAACAATTGGTGCGCCATCGGCGCGAGAACGAAGAAGGCGACAAACAGGCTGACCCCGCCGTAGGTGACGATCGCGCCCGCAAGCACGACCGCGAGCACCGCGCGCTCAGGCCCCAGCCGCTCGGTCATAGTTTTGGCGATCGACGTCACCGAGCCCGAGTCTTCCATCAGCTTGCCGAACAGGGCGCCGAGGAGAAAAATCGGGAAGAACTGCATGACGAATTGCGCCGCGCTCCCCATGAAGGTTTGCGTCCAGCGCGCGAGCAGCGGCTCTCCGGCCAATCCGGCCGCAAGGATGGCGGCGGCCGGCGCAAGCAAGAGGATGCTCCAGCCGCGGTAGGCGAGCCAGATAAGCAGCCCGAGGGCGATCAGAATGCCGACGAGTCCCATGCGCTCAGACCCCCTCGAGCAGGACGTCGATGTCCAGCGTCGAGCGCTTGCCGAGATCCATCGCGTGCGCGTCGAGAAAAGCCTCGGCGGCCTTTCTCCCCTCCTCGCGCAGGAACGAGAAGAACGGCCATTCGGCATTGAGCTTCGACGACGCCCCGAGCTCGGCCATGATGTTGTTCCTGACGTAATGCACACGCATCTCATTCCAGAGCCTGCCCTCGCCGTCGCCAGGGTCAGCGACCTTGCGCAGGAGCGCCATCATCCTGAGCTCCTTCAAGACCACGGCGTTGAACGACACTTCGTTCAGACGGTTCAGGATATCGGTCGCGCTGCGCGGGACGCCAGGGCGCTCGATCGGATTGATCGGAACCAGAATTGTGTCCTGCGATTTGCACTCGCGGATGAGCGGGGTCAGCGTCGGATTGCCGGAATAGCCGCCGTCCCAATAGGCCTCGCCATCGATCTCGATTGCCTGAAACATCGTCGGCAGACAGGCCGAGGCGAGGAGGACGTCCGGCGTCACCGCGTCGTTCTTGAACACTTTGCCGCGTCCGGTGCGCACATTGGTTGCAGTGACGAACAGATGAATCGGCGACTGGGCCAAGACCTCGAAATCGATGAGCTCGGCAAGGATCTCGCGCAGCGGATTCTTACCCATGGGATTCAAGTCGTAGGGCGACACCAGGCGCGACATCAGATCCATGGCGACATAGATCGGCGAGGAATTGAGCGTCCAGCGGCCGAGCAGCACGTCGAGCGGCCCGCGCCGGAACGGGCTGAAGCGGGCGGCGTCCGAGACGCGCCGCCAGAACGTCTCGAGCGCCTCGCGCGCGCCCGCTCGGCCGCCCTTTTGGTGGCCGTGGATCAGAACGGCAGCGTTCATGGCGCCCGCGGAGGCGCCGGAAATGCCGTTCGATCTCGAGCCAGGGCTCCTCGAGCAGACGGTCGAGCACGCCCCAGGTGAAGGCGCCGTGCGACCCGCCGCCCTGGAGCGCCAGGTCGACGAGAACCGGAGCGCGGTCAATCGGCTTGGTTGTGTCAGTCGGCATGTCGTGAACCTCGAACGTCGGACGGCCTAGCGCCGTCTGCATTTCGGTAGAATTGATGACGTTAGCGCACCCGCCCCCTCTTGTGGGGGCGGGCAGGGGTGGGGGGTCGCGCGGACCGAAGAGATTGTAGATTGCGCCGCTGCTCTCTTGTCACGTAGGGCGGCGCGACCCCCCTCCTTGATCCTCCCCCACAAGTGGGGAGGAAACGCGCCGGGACGGTCCCCGCGTAAACTCAAGAGCAAAAGGTTCTAGTGTCCTGGATTCGAAGTTCGTTGGATTATGCGTTGTCGTCAGCCAGGCGCGGCGAACCCCACCTCATCCTGAGGGCGAGGCGAAGCCTCGCGTCTCGAAGGATGCTCCAGAGGGCGGCGTCGGAACAGCGTACTGGATGCGTCCTTCGAGGCCGCTTCGCGGCGCCTCAGGACGAGGCGGTAATACGCAGAACTTCAGAATCAGGACACTAGCGCCGTCTCGTGACACGCCGCTTTCGGACGAAGCCCAAAGCGCCGCGCGCCGCACAATCGCGACCTGCGCGTCATAATCAAGCGATGATATTTTGCCGGCGCCGAGACTTTCGAAGCGCCAAATCAGACGCAATCGCGTTATTGCGGATAAACTCAGAGCCGTCAAAGCGTAAAGAGTTTTAGGCTTCATCGAAAATTGGATTGACGATGACCGATCCCACAGACTTTCCGGAGCCGGAACCGGCGCTTGAACCTGTTCCTGAGCCATTCATTTCGATGAGCACTGTGTTACGGAACTTGCCTTATGTGGCGGCGCTGGCGCTGGCCATATTCGGCGTGGCCTATAGCAATTTCGCCGGCCACCCGATCAACGGTTACTGGGAATTCCTGGCGATCGCGATTGGGCTTGTCTGCGTCGTCACGGCATGGCCGAACGCGCCCGATCGTCAGACGCGGTTCAAGCTGCTTTGGACGCAAGCGGCGCACTGGATCACTATCCTGGTGGCGATGAACCTCGTGCTCCTGCCAGGTTTTCAACAAGTGCTGCCCGTGCAAGCCGCGGGTCTCGTGCTGCTGTTGTTGCTCGGAATGGGCGCCTTTCTCGCGGGCATCCATCTGATGTCGCTCAGGATCTGCTTTCTGGGCTTCGCCATGGCGATGTCCATTCCGGCCATGACATGGCTGAAACAGGCGTCGCTGCTATTGGTCCTCGGCGGCGTCGCCATCGCCGGCATCGCCATCGCCTTCTGGCCGCGCGGGAGGAAGAAGTCGGCCTGAGCTAAGGCCGAAATCACCGTCTCACCAGCTCGCGTAACCGGCTTGGGCGAGGGCGAGCGCGATCATGAGCAGCGCGCCCCGATGAGCATCGGCCAGACCGCGTCCCGCCGATCATCGACGGCCAGTTCACGGGTTGAAAAAGTCTAAGGGGGCCGCGACGACGGCCCCCAACAACCGGACTTCTTCGCGCCCCACCCCGAGGGCGCGCGCCGATCGATCAGCTCTTGGGAGCCGCGGGCGCGGCCGGAGCCTTTTTTTTCATCTTGTGCATGTGATGGGTTTTGCCCTTGTGCTTGACGTGGCCCTTGTGCGCGGCCTTGGCCATGGGCTTGGCCATGCTCGTGTCGGGAGTGGCTGCTGGGGCTGCCTGGGCCACCTGCTCTTGGGCCATTGCGGCGACGGGCGCGAGGGCGATGAGGGCGCCGAGGCCGATGGCGACATATCTGTTGATCATTGCAAGTTCCTCTTGAAGCGAGTCTTCCGACTCTTGTTTCTGAACAATCTCCATCTGCGCTCCCCATGCTGAATTGGAGATGAACATGGCGTTACAGGCCGACGACAGTCGGGGGCCAATATTGTCGCGGCAGCGCCAGCGCCACATCCGCTCGCTTGAAAACAATTGCATTGACCGGCGTCAAACGATCGCAGCGAGGTTGCCAACCTTGGAGATCCCCAAGCCCGGCACGTTTCAGCCTGCTCAGACGAAGTGCGGCGACTGAGTGAGCGATGAAAAATCCTAGAATATTTGCGAATGCCTCCACATTTCTGTCAGTTGCCGCGGCTCAGTCGCGGTGGCTACCTGCGCCATCAACCTGCCTTTCTGTCTTCCGCAGCCGATTTGTTCCAGGGAGACACCGAGCAGCGGTCGTTAACGTACGGCGCTGACGGCAAGCCACGAGGCGGATGGGGGGACCGTCCGAGGACGACGCGACCACGACTGCCGCCGGAGACGACCGTTGAATAACGAGACGAGCAAGTCCTTCGCCCGTCCGACCGTCGTCTCTGGGCCGCGCATTCTCATCGTCGAGGACGAGATCGATGTGGCTTTGCTGCTCAGTTATAACCTGGAGGCGGAAGGCTACGTCGTCGAAAGCGTAGCGCGTGGCGACGAGGCGGAGCTGCGCCTGGCGGAAAACGCGCCCGACCTCCTCATTCTCGACTGGATGCTGCCGGGCGTTTCGGGGATCGAGATTTGCCGACGCTTGCGGGCGCGCGAGGCGACCCGCACCTTGCCGATCATCATAGTGACCGCCCGGCGGGAAGAATCGGAGCGGGTGCGCGGCCTCGCCGTTGGCGCGGATGACTACGTCGTCAAGCCGTTCTCGGTGAATGAACTGATGGCCCGGGTGCACGCGCTGCTCCGACGCAGCCGGCCGGAAAGGATCGCCGAACGACTCTATGTCGGAGACCTCGACCTCGATCGGCTCACCCGGCGCGTTCGGCGCGGCGATCGTGACATCCGCCTCGGGCCGACCGATTTTCGGCTGCTCGAATATCTGCTCGAAAAGCCGGGCCGGGTGTTCTCGCGGGCCCAACTGCTCGACCTTGTGTGGGGGCGGTCGGCGGAGGTCGACGAACGCACGGTCGACGTGCACATCGGACGCCTGCGCAGGAGGCTGTCGAAGGGAAAGGAGAGGGATCCGATCCGGACCGTGCGCAGCGCCGGCTACGCCATCGACGATAGTTTCGGCAGAAGCGACTGGCGCTGATGTTGCACGCGGCCGGCGCACGATAAGATCGCCGGCGCTGCAGCGCGACGAGAGCACGCGCTGTTGTGCGTGCGTCGTCGATGTTAGATTCGCAAGCTCCCTCGAGGACGCTCAGCGCCTTTGAGCACGAGTCTCAGGACCCACGATGGCCTATAGATCAGGAAGCGCCGATCTGCCGTTGCACGGCGGGCGGGCGCCGTTGTGGCTGGCGGCCCGCATGACTCGCCTCGGCGCGGTCATCGCCGAGGCGATCGTCCACACTTATGGCCGCGACGAGTTGCTGCGCCGCCTCGCTCATCCGTTCTGGTTTCAGTCGTTCGGCTCGGTCATGGGCATGGACTGGCATTCCTCGGGCATAACCACGACCGTGATCGGCGCGCTGAAGCGCGGCCTTGAGCCCCTGTCGGGCGAACTCGGAATCCATGTCTGCGGCGGCCGCGGCAAGCATTCGCGAAAGACGCCGCTCGAGCTCGCAGCCATCGGAGAGCGGGTCGGAATCGACGGTTCCGCGCTGGCCGACGTGAGCCGGTTGGTGGCGAAGGTCGACAGCGCCGCCATTCAGGACGGGTTTGACCTCTACCTGCACGGCTTCATCGTCGCCGATGATGGGCATTGGACCGTGGTCCAGCAGGGCATGAACGACTTGAGCCGGACGGCTCGTCGCTATCATTGGCTGTCCGAAGGCTTGCAGAGCTTCGTCCACGAGCCGCACGCCGCGATCGACGGCGTCCATCAAGGCGAAATCGTCAACCTCACCGACCGTCGCGCGGACCTGTCCCGTCGAGCCCAGCTTGAGCTTTTGCATCTCCTCGGTCCGGACGGCCTGGCGCGCGAACTGGCCGCCATCGAGACAAAACCCAGGAAGCCCGCGCCCCCGCCCGACTCGCTCCAGCTCTCGCTGCCGCATCTCGTCATGCCCGCTCATCACGACGTGCGCGCGAGCGATGTGCTCAGCTCCCGCCTTCACGCAAGCTTCACGGCGGCGGCGAATCGGGGACCGTCCGACTTCGCCGAATTGCTTCTCGTGCCCGGCGTCGGCGCCCGCACGGTGCGTGCGCTGGCGATGGTGGCCGAAGTGGTGCATGGCGCGCCTTATCGTTTCACCGATCCGGCGCGCTTCTCGTTCGCGCATGGCGGCAAGGACCGGCATCCGTTCCCAGTGCCGCTCAAGGTCTATGACGAGACGATCAGGGTCATGAAGGCGGCGGTGCAAAAGGCGAAGCTCGGACAAGAAGACAGGCTTGCCGCGCTCAAGCGGCTCGACGACGAGGCCCGTCGGGTCGAAAGACGCGCGGCCGGGCCGCCCGTGGCGGATGTCATCGCCGAAGAACGGCGGCTGTCGCATTCCTTCGCCGGCCGCAGCGTTTTTGGCTGGGAGTCGGCGCCGGAGGCGCTCGACGAACGGAAGCCCGGCATGACTTCTGCTCGCGGGCGGAATAGTCGGCTTCTCTAGGCGCGGGCGGCAAAACCCCTCGGCAATACGATCCCCGCTGAAGGTCTCGCCAACACAAGGCGCAGCTGGAAACCCGCAGGCTCTTTCGGCTGAGTATGCCGGGCTGCTGCTGGCCGTAAACCTGGTCCCTGCCACGACTTCGGCGCCGCCTCGGCGGTCCTCCTGGCGCTTTAAGGCCGACAGCGCGGCGTAAGTTCCATCAATTACGCAAGCAAGGGCAGCTTTCGCCCGGTCGTCCGAAGTTCAGAAGCTCAACATATGTGTCAGTTGTCATCCCATCGTCTCGGTAGTTTATTCCCGGATTAATATCTAACGTTTGTCGGGAATACTCTGTGATGAAGGGTTCGGCGGCGGCTATTTGGCGAACTTCGTCAAAAGCAGGGAACCTTCTGGCGTCTCGATCGTTGATCGCGAGGTTATCTATCTAGAGGAACGCATGGCCCACATTGAGACACGCGCCTTACGCGCTGAAAAAGCATCGCAATTTTCTATTGATGCGGTGCGGGCGTCTGCGCCGCGGGAGTCTGACGATGGTTTTGACTTTCCGCCAACTGCGCATCCCGGTCGGGAGCTGTTCACCGCGAGCCTCTTTGTTCTTCTGATCATGGCGCTTGCGGTGTGGGGTGGTTGGAAGCTCACTTCGATAGTGGCTTCCTTGACGTGAGTGTGACCGCGCCCGGGTAGAACGGGCCGGATTGCGCTCGCGACCTTTGTCGCGATCGACTATTGGCCGTCCCCGATTGAAGACTAAGGCCCTCATCGTGGACGGCAGATCCTCGAAGTACGCTTGTCGGCCGACTTCGCACCGCTTTGTTGTGAACTAGAGCAAATTGCTCTTGAGTTTGCGAGGGGATCGCTCCGGCGCGTCTCCTCGGCGTAGGCGTCGAGTTCGCAACGTTGTCCCCTACGGGGTCGAGGGGCCGAAGCTGGGCTCGCCACGCCGGCGATCGGTCATTCAAGCGCATAGACAACCTGCCCAAGAATTCATTGCCGTTCGTCTCAGCCGGCCTGACCGCGCTGTTGACCGGCTCTTCGGGCTATGCTTCAACTGACCAAACATATGATCTTTCGATCGAGTTCATGGGAGGAATGGCGGCGGAATTCTGCGCTTCGATTCGCCCGGTGAGGCGCCGCTCACGGAATCCGTGTTCGCGCACGAAAGCGCCTCCCCCATTGCCCCGATCATTTGACGAAGTGGAGTTGCATGACAGGACGCTTGGACGGGAAGACGGCGGTTGTCACCGGCGCCGGCCAGGGCATCGGGGCCGCGATCGCCCGTTGCTTCGCCGCCGAGCGGGCCCGGATCGTCGTGGCCGAGGTCAATTCCGAGACCGGCGCGGCGGCGGCGGCGGAACTCAAAGCCGCCGGAGGAAACGCGCTTTTTGTGCCGACAGACGTCACTGATCCCGCTTCGGTCGCTGCGATGCATGACGCAACCCGCGCCGCGTTTGGCGCGCCCGATATCCTTGTCAACAATGCGGGCGTCAATGTCTTTCGCGATCCCCTCGCGATGAGCGATCAGGATTGGGATCGCTGCATGTCCGTTCGATCTCGAAGGCGTCTGGCGCTGTACGCGCGCATTTCTGCCAGGAATGATCGAGGCCGGCCGCGGATCGATCGTCAATATCGCCTCGGCCCACGCTTTCCAGATCATTCCGGGATGTTTCCCCTACCCTGTCGCCAAGCACGCGGTCGTGGGACTGACGCGCGCGCTCGCCATCGAATATGCGGCGCGCGGCATCCGCGTTAACGCGATCGCGCCGGGCTATATCGAGACGCCGATTGCGACCGAATATTGGAACACGTTTCCGGACCCGGAACTGGAGAGGAAGCGCGCCTACGACCTGCATCCGCCGAAGCGCATCGGGCGTCCTGAGGAGGTGGGCTGGACCGCCGTGTTCCTGGCGTCCGACGAGGCGCCATTCATCAACGCCGCCACCATCGTCATCGACGGAGGCCGGTCGGTCCTCTATCACGAATGACATGAGCTGGTTCGGCCGGAATGGCCGTTCAAACAGGGAGGAAAAATGATGAGGCAGAAATCATGCGCATGCGTCGTGTTGGCGCTGTCATTCGCGGGCGCGATCGCCGGTTCGACGGTCGCGAAAGCTGACGACGTCAAGATGGGCTACATCAACAAGATGGGAGAGCATCCGTGGTTCGTCTCCGAGGTCGCCGGGGCAAAGGCCGAAGCCGGAAAGCTCGGCGTGAACCTCATAACTCAGGACGTTCAGTTTGACGCCAACCTGGCGCTCACGACCTTCGACACGATGGTCGGCGACGGAGTCAAAGCAATCGCCATCGTCGTCCCCGACAAGGCCTTGGGCCCGGTTGTTGCAGAAAAAGCGCAGAAGGCCGGCATCCGGCTGATCGCCGTCGATGACGACATCTACACCAGCGACAAGAAAATGGTGCCCTATGTCGGAATGAACGCCGAGACCATCGGCCGCCAGGTCGGGTCCGAGCTGGCCAAGCTCTACAAGGCTCAGGGATGGGACAAGTTCAACGACGTTCGCATCGGCAGCATCGAGGATCAGAAGGCCGACACCTGCATGCGCCGCAACCGCGGCGCCGAGGCGGCGTTCCTCGAGGCCGTGCCGACGTTCGACAAGGCCAACATCGTGCGCATTCCTTACGACAATCACATGGAGAGCGCCGTCACCGCGGTCACGACGACCTTAACCGCCCATCCCGAAGCCAAGCATTGGATCTTCTATTCCTGCAATGACGATGGCGTGCTCGGCGGGGTGCGCGCGACCGAGAACCAGGGGCTCGCCCCGACCGACGTGATTGGCATCGGCATCGACGGCAGCCGCGCCTGCGACGCCTTCGGTTCAGGCAAACCGACCGGGTTCCGCGGGACGATGTACATCGATTCCGCCAAGGAAGGCGCGCAGGCGATTCAGCTCCTGTACGCTTCGGTCAAGAACGACACGCCGCTGCCGGTGACGACCTATGTCAACGCCGACTTGATCACCGCCGACACCTTTGGGGCCTACAAGGACAAGCTGTGTCACAAATAGGCTCGACGGAGCGGCGTGGCGAGGCGCCGCGCCGCAATCCCGGCGATCTAGGCGAGAGCGGCCCCGGCGCGCAGATGGAGGCGGCGCCCGCTCTGGCCGCGCTCGGCGTCTCGAAGCGTTTCGGGGTGGTCCGCGCGCTCGACGACGTGACGCTCGCGGTGCGATCGGGCGAAATCCTCGCGCTCGTGGGCGAGAACGGCGCCGGCAAGTCGACGCTCGTGCGTATCTTTGAGGGCGTCTATCGACCCGACCAGGGGACTCTGGCGGCGGCAGGCGTTCAGCAAACGCTTCGCTCGCCGGCAGACGCCCACGTCCTTGGAATTCGCGTCATCCATCAGGAACCGGACATCATTCCCGACCTGTCGATCGCCGAGAACCTGTTCCTCGGCGACTTTCGCCGCACCCATGGAATGTTCCTCGATCGCGCCGATCTCGCCCGTCGCACCGGGCGCCTGCTCGCCGAATTTGGCCTCGAGAACGACCTCAGCCCATGGACCCGCGCGGGCGACCTCAGTCCGGCCCAGCGTCAGCTCATGGAGATCATGCGCGCTCTTCGCCGGGGCTTAAGAGTGCTGGCGCTCGATGAACCGACGTCTTCGCTGACGGAGGACGAGGCCCAGCGCCTGTTCCGCGTCGTGCGACGCCTGAGAGACGATGGCGTCGGCGTCATCTACATCTCGCACCGAATGCGGGAGGTTCGCGATTTGGCGGACCGCATCGCGGTGCTGCGCGACGGGCGGCTCGTCGACGAGCGGCCGACCGTCGAGTTTCCCGAAACGGAAATCGTTCAGGCCATGGTCGGGCGACCGATATCGGACCTCTTCGAGCGCGCAGCGCGCCGCCGCGGGAAGATCGCCCTTTCGGTGCAGGGTCTCACCACAGCGCGCGTCCACGATGTCAGTTTCGACGTCCGTTCGGGCGAAGTCGTCGGTCTCGCGGGACTGATGGGCGCTGGCCGATCCGAATTGGCCGAGGCGATATTCGGCTACGATCGAGCGCTTTCCGGCTCTGTCGTCGTGGAAGGCCGGCCGGTGCGATTGCGGAGCCCCGCTGACGCGATTGCCGCCGGAGTAGGCTTTGCGCCGGAAGATCGGAAGTCCCAGGCGCTGCTCCTGCTGCGCAGCGTCAAGGACAATATCTCACTCGCAATTCCCGACCTCATCAGCCGGCTGAACTTCGTCAATGACGGCGACGAACGCCGGATCGCAGGCGCGCTCGTCGACCGGCTTCGCATCAGGACGCCAAGCCTCGACGCATCGGTGGCCAATCTGTCCGGGGGCAATCAGCAGAAGGTCGTGCTTGGACGTTGGCTCGCGCGCCGGCCGAAAGTGCTGATCCTCGACGAACCCACGCGCGGCGTCGATGTCGGCGCCAAGGCCGAGATTTATCGCCTGATCGCCGAGCTTGCTGAGGAAGGAATCGCCTTACTGGTGATTTCCTCGGAAATGCCGGAACTGCTCGGGCTCGCCGACCGGATCCTGGTGATGGCCGGCGGCCGCGTTGTCGCTGAAATGCCCCGCGAACAGGCGAGCGAGGAGCGCATCCTGAGCCTCGCGATGGCGGACAATTTGACGAAAGTTGAGGCGGCGGCGGCGCAATGACGGACCTGAAAATGGAGAGCGTGGCGAACGCGCCGGATCGTCCCGCCCGCCGCGCGCGTCTTGGCCGCATCATCGAGCGCATCGGCACGCATAATTTCAGTCTGCTGATCGCTCTTGCCGCGCTGATCGCGATCTTCGGCAGCTTGCGCCCCGACGTCTTCTTCCTGCTGCGCAATGTTCTCAACATTGGTCAAGCGATCGCGATCCTTGGAATTCTGGCGACCGCTCAGACGATCGTCATTATTTCGGGCGGACTTGATATTTCGGTCGGCGCCGTCGTCGGCTTGTCGACCGTCTGCATCGCGCTAGCGGTCGGATGGACCGGTTCGCCAATTCTCAGCATCCTGTTCGGCGTCGCGGTCGGATCAATCGCGGGAATCGTCAACGGACTGATCATCACGGTCGGACGCATCAACGCCGTCATCGCCACCCTCGGCACGATGGCCGTGTTCCGCGGCGTCGCATTCATCATCTCGAACGGCCAGTCGATCAGCATTTTCGATCCCGCCTTCCGGTTCATCGGCGACGGCAAGATTCTCGGCCTCCCCGTCACGATTCTGGTGCTGGTCATCGTCGTCGCGATCTTCTTCGTGCTGATGCGCTACACCATCACCGGCCGCAACATTTACGCCATCGGCGGCAATCCGGTCGTGGCGCGTCTCGCCGGTCTCAACGTTCGCGCCTATCAGATCGGAATTTACACATTGAGCGGCGCGACTGCCGGCTTGGCGGGAATGTTGCTTGCGGCTCGAACCGGATCGGGGCAGCCGATCTCCGGTTCCGAGGGGCTTGAACTGGAAGCCATCACGGCGGCGGTCCTTGGCGGATGCGCGCTGACCGGCGGCAAGGGGACGATCATCGGCGGGCTGCTCGGCGTCCTCATCATCGGCGTCTTGGACAACGGCTTGATCCTGACCAGCGTGCCCACGTTCTTCCAGATGGTGGCGAAAGGCGTCCTGTTGATCGCAGCGGTGATCATCGCCGAGCAGCAGGCGCGCAGATACGGGTAAGGGGCTTGGAGCATTGGGCGCGATTTGTGGTTGAGCCAGAGTTGTCATTGCGACCCCCGGGTCGAAGCCCGGGGGGAAGCAATCCAGGGAACGTCGGGTGCCCGGCGACTCCTGGATCGCCACGTCCCCCGGGCTCAGGCCTGGGGTCCTCGCGATGACGATTTAAGCCAGGAGCGCCTTGGTTAGCGCCACTCGAGGCGCCGAGGGGCGGCCGGCGGCGGTCGATGGCGCGGCGGGGAGAGTTTCGGGTTGAAGATCACCAGCATTCGCTCTGTCATCGTGCACGCGGAGATGCGCAACTGGATCTTCGTGCGCGTCGAGACCGATCAGGATGGCCTGTTCGGATGGGGCGAGGCGACGCTCGAGTGGAAGACGCGCTCGGTTGCGGCCGCGATCGAGGATCTCGCTCCGCTCGTGATCGGCCGCGATCCGCGCGACATCGAGAAGCTCGTGCGGATCATGAAGAAGCACAGCTTCTGGCGCCTTGGCGTCATCGGCATGAGCGCTGTCTCGGGAATCGAAATCGCCCTTTGGGATATTCTGGGCAAGTCTCTCTCGGTTCCGGTATGGATGCTGCTGGGCGGTCGCGTGCGCGACCGGGTGCGGGTCTATACGCACCTCGGCCTCGGCGACATGCGCGCGGTCTATGAAACCGAGTTGGCGAAGCAACTGGTCGAGCGCGCGCATCACGTTCTCGCGCGGGGCTATCGCGCGATGAAAGTCGTCATCATCCCTTACACCCACTATAGCGCTCTATTACCGCAGGTGGATCGGACCGCGCGCATGATGGGCGCTTTGCGGGACGCGGTTGGGCCGGACGTCGAGATCATGGTCGACTTCCATGGACGACCCGCCTCCGCTAGCGCAGCGCTTGCGTATATCGACGCGATCGAGCCCGCGCGGCCGATGTTCGTCGAGGAGGTGCTGCCGCCTGGCGATTCTCTGGGCTTACGCGAAGTCGCGTCGAAAACGCGCGTTCCAATCGCCACCGGCGAGCGTCTGATTGATCTGGCCGAATTCGACGAATTGTTTCGCTGCCGCGCGATCAGCATAGCGCAGCCCGACATCTGCCATTGCGGGGGCTTATGGGAGACCAAGAAAATCGCCGGCATGGCCGAAGCCGCAGGCATCGGCGTCGCCCCGCACAATCCGATCGGCCCGATTGCCGGGGTCGCCGCGCTGCACTTCGCCGTATCGACCTCAAATCATGTGATCCAGGAGGAAATGGTCGGGGCCGTTCCCTGGTACTTTGACGTCGTGCGCGGACCGATCGAGATGGTCGAGGGGTGTTGGCAAGTTCCGACCAAGCCGGGGCTTGGAATTGAAGTGGATATGGCGGAGTGCGCGCGCCATCCCTTCGAACCTGAAGCGCCGCATACCGTCAACGCCGTTCTCGACGACGGCACGATCGTGGATTGGTGACCGCATGGCAGCCGTGCCGTCGAGAGCCGATCGTGCGCCCAGAAGCAAAACGTTTGCGGCCAAGCTTCGCGTCATGGGCGACGCCGCCAGGACTTACGAGGGCAAGATCCATGGCTCGGTCGTGGACGCCATCGGACGATGGATCCTTGGCGGGACTTACGCTCCCGACGACCTGCTGCCTCGGGAGGACGACCTCGCCGTTGAGCTCGGCGTCAGCCGCACGTCCATTCGCGAAGCCGTCAAGGTTCTCTCGGCGAAGGGGCTATTGCAAGCGAGGCGACGCGTTGGCGTCCGGGTCCGCGACCGGGACGATTGGAATCTGCTCGATCCGCAGGTTCTCTCCTGGCATCCCGACGTCGGACGCGACGAAGCGTTGATAACGAGCCTGATCGAGGCGCGTCGGATCATCGAGCCCGCCGCCGCGGCGCTCGCGGCCAAGCGTGCGACCGCCGCTGACCTCGCCCGAATCGAGCAGGCCTATTTGGGCATGGAGCACAATCTTCGCACGAACCTGGAAGCCTGCTGCGAGGCCGACCTCAAGTTCCACGTCAGCGTCATCGCCGCCAGCCACAACGTCGTCCTCAAGGGCCTGACCGGAACGATCGAGGCAGCGCTGCGCGCGACCTTCGCCATCACCAACCGGCTAGCCTCTGCCCAATCTCGCGCGCTCTCCGCGCACCGGGCGGTGTTCGAGTGCGTCCGCATGCGCGACGCCGAGGGAGCGCGCCTGGCGACCATCGAATTGCTCGAAATTGCCGCGCGCGATCTGGACAGAAAACGGGCCGGGGCCGTCGGCCCGCCCCGTCTGGCGAAGCGCCGAAAGGCTCGGGCTGACCGAAGGATGGTCGCCGCCGCCCGGGCTGCCGGCGGCGCGGCCCTCCCCGACTGAGCGTTCTCGACTCAGTTCACTGTGTTCGGCGCGTCGAAATGGCGACGGGCGAGCTGCGAAGGACGGAAAGCTTTGTTGCTGCACGCATTTTGCTGAAGGCAAGGCAAGCGCGATGGCGGACTCGTCTTTTAGAGCAGATTGCAATTCCGTCGAATTGACCTTGACGCGGTCGTTGACCGCGTCGCCGCGCTCCAAAGGGCGGTCTTAAAGAACGCCCGTCTGACGACGGGCTATCGAGCGCGGCTACAATCGGCCGCGTCGACCCAACGCAATCTGCTCTAGGCGGTCCGGCGTGGATTGCCGGGACAAGCCAAGCCAAAGATCGATGGCTCGGGTTCCCGAGCCAGCGCCAACAGCTGTCGCGATAAGAGCCTTGGCTTTCTCTTGACAAAATCAGAAATCTGCGCTATACGTATTCCCATTGGCGGAATCTATTTCCCGCTCGGCCTGGCCGGGAGGGAGACGAGAAGCCGTGGCTGTCTGAAAATGTCATCACCCGCAACCCCGCCGCGTGAGTCGAGAGGCACGACAGCTTTTCCTTATTTTTTTGGCCGTAACCCATTGAAAAGTCTCGATTCCGAAAAATAAACGCTAGTAAACGCTAGCCATTTTACTAGCGCTTAGGAGCGTTTAGGCGGGTTTTATTTGCATTTGCTTGCACGGACTTCGCGCCCTGGTTGAATCTCGCGCTTCGCACGGACCCTTCGGCTCATGCGGGGACAAAGTCGCGCTCCAGGCGCCGCGGGCGAAACCGGCAGATCGCCGACATGACCTCCTGCGGCGCCAGAATGGTCAAGCCGTTGGCCTCCGGCCCGCCAGGCAGGTTGTGGGCGTCAACGGGGTGCGTGACCGGCTCGAAACAGAAGAAGTCGGCCTTATCGGAGGGCGAATAGAGGATGTAGGTCGAGAGCGGCGGATCAGCCTCAACGTCGAGCACGAGGCTCCGCTCCGGCCAAAGAACTCTGGCCTGACCGTCCCAGCCGAGGAAGGCGTTGTTGATCCAGCCGGACGGAAGCCCGCGCGGCGCGGCGAAGTCCCACTCGGGGCGCGAGGCGATCGGCGCTTCGCCAGCGGGCAAATGCTCGTTCGTCTCCAGCACGACGCGCTCGGCTTTGGCCTTGAGTTGCGTTCCCGCCCTGCGCGCGATCCAGGGATGAAAGCCGAGGCCGAAAGGCAGCCGCGCGGGCCCAAGATTGCGGACGGAGAGCCGCATGGTCAGCGCGCCGGCGGTCAGCGAATAGCTCGCATGAGCTTCGTACCGGAACGGGCCGGGGCCATCGGACCGGAGGGAGAATTCGGCGCTATCCGCCGTCGCGCCCTCGATTCGCCAGCGGCTGGAAAAGCCGCTGCCGTGGATTGGAAACCGCTCACCTGGGAGGTTCGGAGCAAGTGGGTGGAATTGGCCGTTGAAATGAAATCCTCCGCCGGAAATGCGGTTCGACCATGGGATAAGCAGGTTCAAGGCGAGATCGAACGGTCCCGCGCGCGACGGATCGCGGCAAGGGCGGAACAAGGGCGTGCGCCCGGACGCGTCGACAAGGTCGTACGAGGCGAGACCCGCGCCCAGATCCGGAAGGATCACGGCCTCGGCGACCCCGTCGTTGATTGTGGGCGCGTTTGCGGCCGCCACGCTGCCAATCCCTGTCGATATGGATCGCCCTGCGCTCAGATCGCGTCCGATGCCCTTCCTGAGAGATGGGTGACAGTTCGTTCCGGGGACATGGGTTACACAATTGGGCCTTTTGCGTGGAGAGCAAAATGCCCTGGAAGGAGTGTAACCCGATGGACGAACGCTTAAAGTTCATCGCTCGATTGCTCGACGGGGATAAGATGGCTGGGTTGTGCCGCGAGTTCGGCGTCTCTCGGAAGACTGGCTACAAGATCCTCGCCCGCTACAATGAGATCGGCCTTGACGGGCTCACTGACCGCTCGCGCCGGCCTTATCGCCACGCCAATCAACTGCCCTTCCAGATCGAGACGCAGATCGTCCGGCTGAAGCAGGACAAGCCGAGTTGGGGCGCGCCGAAGATCAGGGAAAGACTGGCGCGGCTCTATCCCGATGTGCATACGCCAGCGATCAGCACCGTCCATGCGGTTCTCGATCGCCACGGCCTGGTCAAACGCAGAACGGGACGGCGGAATAGGGCGAAGGGAACGGCGCTTTCTCGTCCCGGCCAGCCCAACGATCTGTGGTGCGCCGACTACAAGGGCGAGTTCATGCTCGCCGATCGTCGCTATTGCTATCCGCTGACGATCACCGACTTCGCCAGCCGATACTTGTTCGCTTGCGAGGCGCTCTCGACCACCAAGGAAGCCTACGCGTTCCCAGTGTTCGAGGCCGTGTTCAAGGAGTTCGGCCTGCCCAAGGCCATTCGCACCGATAACGGCGTCCCTTTCGCAAGCCCCAATGCCCTCTTCGGCCTGAGCCGGCTGTCGGTCTGGTGGCTCAGGCTCGGCATCGAGATCGAGCGCATCAAGCCAGGCTGCCCGCAACAGAACGGCCGCCATGAACGCATGCATCTGACCTTGAAGCTCGAGACCACAAAGCCCGCCGGCGCCAACTTCCTCCAACAGCAGGCCAAATTCGACGACTTCATCGAATGCTACAACAACGAGAGGCCGCACCAAGCGCTCAACATGCGATGCCCGGCCGAGCGATACGCGCCCTCAACCCGCCCCTACAAGGGATTGCCGGACCTCGACTACCCGTTCCACGATAAAATCGTCACCGTCACCACATGCGGCCGAATCTGCTTCAATCGCGAGAAAATCAATCTCAGCACCGTCTTCGCCGGCCAGCGCGTCGGCATCAAACAGGTCAGCGACCTCATTTGGCTCGTCAGCTTCATGGATTATGATCTGGGCTACTTCGACCACGAGACATGCCGGCTCGAACCGATCGAAAACCCCTTCGGGCCGAAAGTGTTACCCATGTCGCCGGAATAAAACGAAACCCATGTGTCCGGAACGGACCCGAAAGCGCTGGCGACTCCGGCAGGACTCGAACCTGCGACCTGCCGCTTAGAAGGCGGCTGCTCTATCCAACTGAGCTACGGAGCCGAAAGCAATGGCCGAACCAGCCTTCATGTAATGCTTCAATGCGACCAGGGAACGATCCGATTCGGGGCGAAATTGTCAGAATAGGACAGGATCTTGCGCGCGACCGGCTTCGGCTCCTCGACCCGGTAAGGGATGCCGCTGCGCTCTGCATAGGCGATCGCCTCTTCCTTGGTGTCGAAGCGCAGCTTCACTTGCGATCTCATGTCGGCCGAGCTGGTCCAGCCCATCAAGGGCTCGATCTCGCGCGGCTTCTCGGGTTCATATTCGAGCAGCCAATCGTCCCTCGACTGCACCGACTGCATGGCGCTGCGAGCGGGCTGATAGATGCGGGCGGTCATGACAGTTCCGTTTCCGTTCCCCAAAACGACGGCTGGTCGGGGCAGCAGGATTTGAACCTGCGACCTGAAGTACCCAAAACTTCCGCGCTACCAGGCTGCGCTATACCCCGTTTTCCGGGTCGTGTGGCTATCATGCGAAGCCATTGCGGACAAGGGAGCGTGGTGCGGGCGCGCTCACTTCTCGGGCAACGCCAGCCGGATGTAAAGCTCGCGCAGTTGCTTGGGCGTGGCCGGCGACGGCGCGCCCATGAGCAAGTCCTCGGCGCGCTGGTTCATCGGGAACAGCACCACTTCGCGCAAATTCTCCTCGCCCGCCAGCAACATGACGATCCGGTCGACGCCGGGCGCGATGCCCCCGTGCGGTGGAGCGCCGCACTGGAAGGCGCGATACAAGCCGCCGAACCTCTCCTCGAGCACGTCCGGCGCATAACCGGCGATCTCGAACGCCTTCCGCATGACGTCGGGGCGATGGTTGCGGATCGCGCCCGACGACAGTTCGATTCCGTTGCAGACGATGTCGTACTGAAACGCCTTGATCGTGAGCGGGTCCTGCGTCTCAAGCGCCTCAAGCCCGCCTTGCGGCATCGAGAACGGATTGTGGGAGAAGTCGATCTTCTTCTCGTCCTCGTTCCACTCGTACATCGGGAAGTCGACGATCCAGCAGAAATCGAACACGTCTTTCTTCGCCACGCCAAGCTCATTGCCGATGCGCACCCGCGCTGCGCCTGCGAGCCTGGCGGCCTTGGCCTCCTTGTCGCAAGCGAAGAACACCGCGTCGCCGATCTTCAGCCCGCATCTCTCGACGAGATCGTTCAGAGCGTCAGGCGACATAAATTTGACGATCGGCCCCGAGAAGGCCTGCGCTATGGCCGCCGGCTCACCGGGCACATCTTTGAGCACTATGTATCCGAGACCCGGAGCGCCCTCCCCCCGCGCCCAGTCATTGAGCTTGTCGAAGAACGAGCGCGGTTGCGCGGCGGCCCCGGGCGCGGGAATTGCGCGCACCACGCCGCCTCCCTCGACGACCTGCTTGAACGCGTTGAACGTGACATCGTCGCGGGTGAAAATCTCCGTGACGTCCGAGAGTTTGATCGGATTGCGCAAATCGGGCTTGTCGACGCCGTATTCAAGCATCGCTTGGGCGTAAGGAATGCGCGGAAAGGTCTGGGTGACGGGCTTGCCGCCCCCGAATTCCTCGAACACCCCGCGCAGCACCGGCTCGACCGCCGCGAACACATCCTCCTGGGTAACGAAGCTCATTTCGATGTCGAGCTGGTAGAACTCGCCCGGGCTCCGGTCGGCGCGCGCGTCCTCATCGCGGAAACAGGGCGCGATCTGGAAGTACCGGTCGAAGCCGGCGACCATGATGAGCTGCTTGAACTGCTGGGGCGCCTGCGGCAGCGCATAGAACTTGCCCGGATGCAGACGCGACGGCACGAGGAAGTCGCGCGCGCCTTCCGGACTCGAGGCGGTGAGGATCGGCGTCTGGAACTCGAAGAATCCCTGCTCCTTCATGCGCCTGCGAAGCGAATCAATGATTTGCCCGCGTAGCATGATGTTCTGGTGAAGCTTCTCGCGGCGGAGATCGAGGAACCGGTACCGGAGCCGGGTGTCCTCGGGATAGGGCTGGTCGCCGAACACCGGCAGCGGCAGATCGCCGGCAGGCCCCAGAACTTCGATCTCCTGTACGTAGACCTCAACCAGGCCGGTCGGCATTTCGGGATTTTCGGTGCCGGGCGGGCGTTTGCGCACCCTTCCGTCGACCCGGATGACGAATTCGGAGCGCAGCTTTTCCGCTTCGCTGAAGGCGGGCGAATCCGGATCGACCACGCATTGGGTCAGGCCGTAATGGTCGCGCAGATCGATGAACAGCAAGCCGCCGTGGTCGCGGATGCGGTGGCACCAGCCGGAAAGCCGGACGTTGGCGCCGTCCTCGGCGAGGGTCAAGGCGCCGCAGGTATGGGTGCGGTAGCGATGCATGATTGTCGGTCTTTTTTCGCTTTGGGCGGCGTCGCGCCGCTGCCTAACCGAAAACGAGCGGAGGGGAAAGCGCGAAGTCGGCGCGCCGCGCGCCGCTCGTTGTCTAGCAGGCTGCTGAAAAAGTTGCTGCGTCTGCGCGACATGGGGTGCAGGCGCGATTTTTTGCCGGTGGATGCGGCTCATGTTCAAGGTTCTGGCCCGACGTCGGTCATTGTTCCCTCGCTGGTCACGCCGCCGGACACACTTCGCCGCTCGGAGCCAGGAGCTTGGGCAGGCGGACGATGTTGTAGGCGGCCATGGCGAAGACGAAAGCGGCGCGGACCTTGTCGAGGCCGCGCACTTTCACTTGCGCAAGCCCGCCCACTGTCTTCATCCAGCCGAAGGATTCCTCGATGCGCTTGCGCAGCCGCTGCCCCCGGGTCTAAGCCCGGGGGCGAGGCTCGCCGCAACCTCCGGCGGAACCGCGGTCTTGCGCGCCTTGCCATGCTTGCTCACCGTCCCGTTGATCGCGACGTGCGGCGCGATCCCGCGCCCCTTCAGGCCTTCGACGAACGCCTCGGCGTCGTAGTTCTTGTCGGCGCCGAGGGTCGCGCCCTTAGGCAACCGTCCGCTCAAGCGCTCCGCCGCCTCGCGTTCGGCCGTTCCCGTGGCCAGGGTCGCCTCCGCGGCCGCCACGAGCCCGTTGCGGTTCTCCATCAGTGCATGGCCGAGATAGCAAAGACGGCTCTCCTGCCCGTCGCCCTTGCGGTAAAGGCGCGCATCCTTGTCGGTCGTCGAGGCGTGCGTCGCGTTCGATCGCTTCGTCTTGCGGAAGTCGATCTCGCCATTGCGCCCCGGCGAAGGCGGCTCGCCCGAGCCATCCTTGGGCCGAAAGCTCTTCATCGACGCCCAGGCCTTCAGAAGCGTCCCGTCGACCGAAAAATGCTCCGCGCTCATGAGCCCCTTCACCTCCGGCAGGGCGAGCAGCGAAGCCAGAAACTCTTGCGCGATCTCGTGGGTGAGCAGGCGGTCGCGGTTCTTGGAGAAGGTCGAGGCGTCGAAAACCTTTTCGTCGATCGTAAGCCCGACGAACCAGCGAAACAGCATGTCGAACTCCAGCCGTTCGACCAATTGCCGCTCCGAGCGGATCGAATAGAGAAGCTGCAACAGCGTCGCCCGCAGCAAGCGCTCCGGCGGGATGGATGGACGCCCACACGCCTCGTAAAGCGCGGAAAACCTCCCGTCGAGCTCAGCCAGCGCCGCATTGGTCAGTCGCCGCATCCCTCGCAGCGGATGCTTCGCGGGTATCCGCGCCTCGATGTCGACATAGGAAAACAGCGCCCCGCTCGTCCGATCATCGCCCCGCATCGCCTCACCCCCGAATCGCTGGCCGAGCCCATAGAATCATTCGGCAAAGGCAAACACCAGAGCCCTCTCGGCCGACTTCTTCAGCAGCCTGCTAGTCTCATGTCCCACAAATATCTTTACATAATCTGCGGGGATCGCCATGATTTGTTTTTGCTTGGGAGCGGATCGTGGCGCGCACTGGAAGACCGCAGGATCGTTTGGTGTCGCTGAGCGCCATAGAGCGGGAAGAACTCGAGCGGTTGGGTTGATCGCGTTCGGCCCCTCACAGCCTGGTTCGTCGAGCCCAGATCATTCTGGGGTCGGCTTCAGGCGAGACCAATCTCAGCATAGCCCGACGGCTGGGAGTCTCGAACCCGACCGTGTGCCATTGGCGCAAGAAATGGTTCGATCAAGGCCTTGTCGGCCTGTACGGCGAGGCGAGGCCCGGGCGCCCGAGAACCCACGACGAAGAGCGAGTGGCGGAGCTTCTGCGCACCGTCCTGGACAGCAAGCCCGCCGACGCGACGCACTGGACCGTGCGCTCTGCCGCCGCAACGACCGGCCTTTCGAAAAGCACAGTCGCGCGAACCTTCGCTTTGTTCGGCGTACAGCCTCACCGCTCCAAACATTTCAAGCTATCCACCGATCCGGAGTTCGTTGACAAGGTCCGGGACATTGTTGGTCTGTACCTGAATCCGCCAGATCACGCCCTCGTTCTGTGCGTCGACGAAAAGACGCAGATCCAGGCGCTTGAACGTAGCCAACCGATCCTGCCTCTGGGGCTCGGCTACATCGAAGGGGTGCCCACGATTACTATCGGCATGGAACGACGACGCTGTTCGCCGCTCTCGATATCGCCAACGGTCAGGTCATCGCGCAATGCCGCGCCCGCCACCGACATCAGGAGTTCCTGAGCTTCCTGAAGCACATCGAAGCCAATGTCCCCCGCGACCTCGATCTCCACCTGGTGGTCGACAACTACGCCGCGCACAAGCACCCGGAGATCCGGGCCTGGCTCGCGAAAAGACCTCGCTTCAACCTGCATTTCACGCCGACCTATTCGTCATGGCTCAATCAGGTCGAACGCTGGTTCGCTCTGATAACCCAACGCCAGATCCGGCGCGGATCCTTTATCAGTGCGAAGGACCTCATCGCCAAGATCCAGGTCTTCGTCAAAGCCTACAACGCGAAAGCAACTCCCTTCGTCTGGACCGCCACAAGCCAGCAAATCCTCGACAAGGTCGAACGTATATGTAAAGCTATTTGTGGGACATGAGACTAGAGCGTGATGTGATGAGGTCGAACCAGGCTCGTCATTGCGGCCCCCGGGCTTTGGGACCCGGGGGGAAGCAATCCAGGGGATGAAGGGCCGGAGCGGCAGCTCTGGATCGCCGCGTCGCTTCGCTCCTCGCGATGATGATTCCATCCGACCGCATCTCGCTCTAGAAGGGTCGCCTCGGGAAGGACCGGAGTCCGCGCCAAAGCCGCTATTCCCTTCCGAGCGCGAAATGGGCTTCACCGCCCATCTGCGACCTTTGCGTTGAGGGGTCTGTTATCCGCGAGCGCTGCACCGACCTATTGGGCGACAACGGCTGGGGCTGGGGGGGTCATCCGGACAGGCGAACGCCTAGCGAACAACCCAAGTCACCAGCACACCAACAATCCCTGCGGCCACTGCGGCAACCGCTGCCCAAAATGTCCAGCGGACGTAGGTGCGCATCTTCTGTTCTTGGCGCGCCCGCTCAACTTCTCTTTCACGGAGCCAACGCAGGGCGAACAACCGCTTTGGCTCAGGATAGATGCCCGGGCCATGACAGATCGTGTCGAGCACGGCGCGCTCGCCATCGGCTTCAAACTCGGTGCGCCAGGCGGTCTCTTGCTCCAGGTCTGTCATGGCGCTTCGCCGAAAGTTTCATCCATGCCCCGGCGCCGACACCCTACCACAGCAATGGCAGTCTGCCGTGCATTACAAACGTGATGCGCTGTTCTATGACGGCTCTGGGTCGAACTGACGCGTTCGCAGCTTGTTTCAGCAACGGTCGCTCACGGCGCATCCTTCGCCTTCAGAGTGAAGACCGCTGTCTAGCGCTCTCCGCCCGTTCATGGGGCCGATCTTTAAGGGCAGCAACGGGTCGTCTTGACCCCTTCGCCGCGCCCCCGCTGGCAGGGATTGAGCCCCGTCACGGGCAGATGTATCTCCCACCGTCGGGCGCTTTGAAACAGCCGACCGACTGCGGAAACAGCGCCTTCGGCAACCAGAGCACCGCGTTCGGGAAAAAGATCGCGAAGGCGATCGTTAAGAAGAAGATCACGTAGATCGGCAGCGACGCCCGCAGAGCTGACGAGAAGCGAACCCCGATGAACTTGGACGCCATCAGAAGCGACAGCCCGTATGGCGGCGTGATCAGGCCGAAGGCCAGCGTGATGATGAGCACGATGCCCATATGCA
This sequence comes from uncultured Alphaproteobacteria bacterium, assembly GCA_963824475.1. GTDB lineage: Bacteria > Pseudomonadota > Alphaproteobacteria > Rhizobiales > Beijerinckiaceae > Roseiarcus. The sequence goes on along the minus strand of CAWGPR010000012.1, from coordinate 830,958 downwards.
CGCTGTTGATCGACGCCTGATCGGTCAGCTGATTGACGACCGGCATGAAAATGATGATCGCCGGGATCGGTTCAATGAAGTCCCCGACGATGGTGAACACCCCAACCAAGAGAAACATGATGGCGCGCGGATCGCCGTGCGCCATATCGCCGATCCACCCCGAGACGACGATTGGACCGCGCAGATAGGCGAGCAGCCAACCGAACGCGGACGCCGCAGCAATGGTGATCAGCGGCAGCGAGTAGATCAATCCGGCTTGCACGAAGTCGCTCCACACCGACCGCATGTGGCGCGGATTGAGCGCCGGAATCACGACGATGAGAATGTAGGCGACGGCGACCACGCCGGCTTCGGTCGGCGTGAACCAGCCGGTCATGATGCCGCCGAGCAGGATCACCGGGATCAGTCCCGGCAGCGCCGCGGCTCGCGCAGCCGCAACAAGATTGAGGAAACTCGAGCGCGGCCGGCGAAAGCCGACGGGACCGAAAAAATAGCAGAACAGCATGAGGCCGGCGCCGACCATGACGCCGGGCAGAATGCCGGCCAGGAACAGCCCGGCGATCGAGACATTGCCGACCGCGCCATAGACGACCGCCATGATGCTCGGCGGCACCAGATTGGCGATGGTCGAGGCGGCGGCGATGAGCGCAGCGACAAAGGCCGGCGAGTAGCCTTCCATCGCCATCGGGCGAGCCATCGTCCGGCTCAACACCGCAACGTCCGCCGACGATGAGCCCGACATGCCGGAAAAGAACATGCTGAAGACCGTGGTCACTTGAGCCAGTCCGCCGCGAATATGGCCGACCAGCGCCTGCGACAGTTCTGCGATGCGCACGACGACATTCGCCGACGTCATCAGTTCGCCGACCAGGAGAAAGAACGGGATCGCCATCAGGGCTTCAGAATCGACGCCATTGAACGCCTGCCCGACGATCGACTGCAGCGAGACCGGCGTTAGCATCGTGCCCACGATAACCCCCGCCATCAGCGAGAACGCCACCGGCACGCCGAGGTAACCGAGCGTGAGAAAGAGCGCCGTCATGATCAAAAGGATGGCGCTGTTCGGCATCGGGATTTAGGCTGCGGGCGCGGGGGGCGGAGATTCGAAGCCGTGGTGCAGGCCGTTGACGATCTGCTCGAGGCTGAATAGCGCCACCAGCGCGCCGCAGAGCGGAATGGGCGCGTAGAGATAGGCGATCGGCAGCATCGACGGCATGCGGAAGCTGCCGAAGCCAGTCAAGAAATTCTGCCAGCCATAAACGACGAGGAAGACGCCGACGCCCATGACGACGGCGCGATTTAAGACCTCGAACGCCCGTCGCGTCGGGCCGCTCATCGACTCGGTCAAGGCGAGCAGCTGCAGGTGATCGTTGCGCCGCGTCGCGACCGAGGCGCCGATGAAGACGCCGTAGATGAAGAAGGCCGACGTCACTTCCTGCGGCCAGAGCAGCGGATGGCCCGCGATCCTCGCGACGATGTCGAGCAAGGTCGTCGACGTGAAGCCGACCAGACACACGCCGCAGAGCTGCATGAGTACGCGCTCGAGCGGGTCCAGCGCCGGCCACTTCAGGTGGCGATCGGCGGCGAGGACGAGGTCCGCGCGCCCGTCCATCGCTATTGGATCGAGCGGCAGACTTGCAGGATCTTCTCGGCGTGCGGGCCGAGCGCCTTGGCGAGCTTGTCCTGCAGCGGTTCGGCGATCTTGATGAAGCTCGCCTTGTCGACGTTGGTGACGACTTTGACGCCGAGCTTTTGTAGCTTGGCGAGCGACTTGTGCTCGAGCGCGATCGCCTGCGCCGGCTGCTTTGCGCCGACTTCGGCCGCCGCCGCCTGCACCCAGCCCTTCTGTTCGTCGGTCAGCGACGACCATAGTTTATCGCTGACCCAGATGACGCTGTTGTTCGCCTCGTGCTCGGTCATCGACAGCACCGGCGCCACTTCATAGTGCTTGTTCGAGTCGTAGACGTTGACGCCATTCTCGGCGAAGTCGACGACGCCGGTCTGCAGCGAGGTGTAGACGCTCCCAAACGGCATGTGGACGGTCTGCGCGCCGTAAGCGGGGAACAGCGTGTCCTCAGTCGGCGTCGCCTGGACCCGAACCTTGAAGCCCTTAAGGTCGCTGACCGAGGTCACCGGCCGCTTGCCGTAGAGATCGCGAAGGCCGAGCGTGGCAAGCGCCAGCACGTGCCCGTCCTTGACGGTCGCGTCGAACATCTCCTTGACCGCCGCGACCAGCCGTGGGTCGCCGATCGCCTTGATCAACTGATCTTCCGATCGGAAGAGATAGTGGATCGACAGCACGCCCGATTCCGGCGCGACGGTCGCCGCGTTGGCGGTCGAGCTGATCATGAAATCGATGTCGCCGGTGCGAATCTTTTGCAGCATCTGGGGCTCCTGCCCCAGTTGCGCGCCTGGAAACTGGTTGATCGCCATCGACCCATGGCTCAACTCCATGAGCTTATTATTGAAGAGGTCCGCCGCGACGCCGTAGCCGGTCGAATGCGGCTGGTCATAGGCGAAACTCAAATGGCGCGTCTGATCCGCTCGCACCGCCGCCCCTCCAAGAGCGGCCATTGCGACTGCGATAACCGCCGCGCGCAACCGCCATCGGCCCATCCGCTTTCCTCCCGCTCGCCGCCGCATAGGTGAGGCTGCGTCAACCTTTTGGGCTGAGCGTAGCCATATGCGCAACCCGTGTCCACGTCGGCTGAGCGCAGTGATAACCCGCCGGCTCTTCGGAGCGACTTCGACACTGTGGCGCTCAACTCTCGCCGAGCAAGGAACTTCCGCTTTTGGCCCGCGAGCCGACTTCCGATGAAACCGTGCTGTTCGTCCGCTTCGGGTCGAAACCAGTCGAACCGATTGAGTTTTGACCTGAAGCGCGCGAGCTACCCGACCGCCCGCCTGCGCCAGACGAGCATGATCGCCACCGCCGAATTGAGAACGATGAGCGTCGCCGGGTAGAAGGAGGTCGCGAACGAGATCGGGGCCATCGCCATCAACGAAGGGATAAACTTCGCCCCATTGAGCGCAAAGCTTGTGACGCTGTCCTTCCGCGGAAAGGACCAGCCGCGCGTGAACGTCGGACCATAGGCGAGCGCGTCGATGGCCGTCGTCAATGCGGCCGCGACATTGGCGTCTCGGGTGAACATATACAAGGCGAACACCGCGCCGGCGGCGGCGACGAACGCCCATTCTTGCTTTGAAAAACTTCGCTCGCCTTTCGCCACGCTGACCGGCGAACAGAAAGCAGATGATCGTCATCGCCAGAAGCGTCCAGCTTCCCTGGCGCGCGCCCTGGTCGCGCTGCACCCAATAGCCGAACAGGCTCAGGACGCCGAACAGAAAAAAGGACAGCGGATGCGGCCGAACTTCGCCCCGCACGGTCTGCGCGATGGTGATGACCGCCGCCAACACCGCCAGCGCGACGGAAAGAACGCCGAGCGCATCCCGCCAGTCGGCTAGAGCGGGATGATTTCAAGTTCGATCCGAGACCGTCATTGCGAGCGAAGCGAAGCAATCCGGGAGTTGTCGGGCACCCTACGGCCCCTGGATCGCCGCGTCGCTTCGCTCCTCGCGATGATGATTTAAACCGATCGCATCCCGCTTTAGCGCACGTTCCAGAGGGCGGCGCCGGCTCGGGCGTGCTGGAGCGCCCTTCGACACGGCGGCTGCGCCGCCGGCTCAGGACGAGGTCGGGTGGGAGGCCGGTTGGATGCAATAGCAGCGCACTCCAACGCCGGCGCGCCCTCACGTCCGCATCAGGGTCGCGACATAAAAGCCGTCCGTGCCGGTCGTTCTCGGGCTGAGACGAAAGCCGGGACCCAGCGTCGACTGATGCTTGGCGAGCGCTGGCAAACCTGCCGAACGCGCCTGCGCGGCGGCGTCGACTGGCAAGAGATCGTCGTGGCGGCGCATGAAGTCGGCGATCCGGTCCTCATTCTCGGCCCGGAGGATCGAGCACGTCACGTAAACGATGCGCCCGCCTCGCTTGACGAAGCGCAAGGCGCTTTCCAGCGTCTCGTCCTGATCCTTGATGCGCTGCTCGAGCGCGCCCGGGCGGATGCGCCACTTGGCGTCGGGGTTGCGCCGCCAGGCGCCGGAGCCGGTGCACGGCGCATCGATCAGCACCAGATCGCACCGCCCTTTGAGGTCGGCGAGCACGTCCGCTTGGCCCCTTGGCGCCCGCACCTGGACATTGCGCGCGCCCGATCGGGCGAGCCGGGCGAAGATCGGCGCGAGGCGCCTGGGATCGGAGTCGGCCGCGTAGATCTGGCCCTGGTTCTCCATCGCGGCGGCGAGCGCCAGCGTCTTGCCGCCAGCGCCGGCGCAGAGGTCGAGCACCTGCATGCCGGGCTTGGCCTCGGCGAGGAGCGCGGCGAGCTGCGAGCCCTCGTCCTGCACCTCGACGAGGCCCTTGACATAGGCCGGGTCGGACGCAAGCGGCGGCGCGCGCCCATCCTGGCGCATGGCGATGCGTAAGCCCATTGGCGAGAACGGCGTCGGCTGAGGCGCGAGAAAAGCAAGCGCGGCGAGCGCCTTGTCGCGCGTGGTCTTGAGAAGGTTGACGCGCAGGTCGACCGGCGCCCGCTCGGCGAGCGCCCTGCCCTCGTCCGCTGCGGACGCGCCAAAGCTCGCCTCGAGTTGCGGCGTAAGCCACTCGGGGAAATCCCCGACAACGTAGGCAGGCGCGCCCGAAAGGTCTCCCGCGGCGAGGCGCGCGCGTTCGGCCTCCGTGAGCTTTTCCGGCGCGTGCCCCTCGCCGGAGAAGAGCGCGGCGATCGCCTCGACGTCGAGGTCGCGCACTTGCCTCAGCGCGCCGAGCGTTTCGGCGCGCGGACTTGGCTCGCCCATGATCCAGCCGGACGAGCTTTTCTTACGCAGCGCGTCGTAGACCAGGCTCGATATCGCCGCCCGGTCGCCCGAGCCAGCGAAGCGGTGCGCGAGGCCCCAGTCCTTCATTGCGTCGGCCGCCGGCCGGCGGCGCGCATCGATATCCGTCAGAACTTCGATCGCGGCGGCGGCGCGGGCGGCGGGGGTCATGGGGAGGGAGCCTTTGGGCGTGTGGAGTGTCGGGTCAGCCACGCATCGCGGCGCGCGCAATCGCGTCCTCAGACGCTCCCGAAGGAACTCGCTATCAGCAGCATTGCGCGATGGGAGCGGCGCTTCATAAAACAAAACGACGGCGAAAGGCGAGGACGCAACTCGACCGCCCACATGGAGGCGGCGGCCATTCCTCGCTCACACCCTCGTCCTGAGGAGCGCCGAAGGCGCGTCTCGAACGACGCTCCCGTGGGCTGCTCCGCTCGCGCGTGCTGGAACGTCCTTCGAGGCCGCTACGCGGCGCCTCAGGACGAGGTCAGGTGGGAACTCCACTCGCAGCGCTCCCTAAGCCTTCTTCCTTCGCCCCCTGACTGCCGGCGATCTCTTGGCGGGAGCCGTCTTCCGCGCCGCTGTCTTCTTGGCCGGGGCTTTCTTCGCCACCCCCCTTTTCGCGCCAGGCTTGGCTCTCGCCTTTGGTTCGACCGCCTTCTTCGCTCGCGCATGCTTGACGTGGATCCGCTCGACGCTCCGGGTCGGCGCATGCTCCTGCGCCCATGCAACCGCAGTCTCGAACGAAACCGGCTGTTGGTAGACCAACTCGTGATTGACCGCGCCGGTGCTCTCATCCTGCCAGAAATAGGTCACCGAACTCTCGGGCTCATCATCGAGGTAGGAGGTATAGACGACCAGGCACGGCGGCGAAGGGAGAAAAACATCGAGATCGCCGATTCCCACGCTGGTCCACGAATGCAATGTCGCCATACGAACCTCCCGGTTGAACCGCGATTCTAACCCGCCGCCTCTTGGCGGGCAATGTCGAGCGAAGCCGCGCGCCTCATCGCTGCCTCGGATGGGCCGTCGAGCCCTGGGCCTTGTTCGATGGGAAGCGATCGAGAATCGCGATCACTTCGTCATCGTCGAGCTGATGGAAATCAGCGTAGAAATATCCGATCGCTCCAAAATCCGCGTGGATCTCGAGGCAAATCGTTTCGTCGGCTTCGCTTTGCAGCGCTTCGAGGGCGTCGGGAGGCGCGACCGGGACGGCAAGGACGAGGGTCTTGGGCTGGCGCGCCCTGACCGCCCTCAGAGCCGCTCGCGTCGTCGCCCCGGTGGCGACCCCGTCGTCGACGACGATCGCCACGCGCCCCTCAGCCTCGCAAGGAATCCGCGTTCCGAGGTAGCGACGTCGGCGCCGCTCGATCTCCGCCAGTTCGCGCCTTGCGGCGGCGTCGAATTCGGCTTCTTCGACGCCCGCCATCGCGATCACGTCCTCGTTGCGCACGACGACCGGGCTTCCGCCGTCCGCGACGGCGCCCATCGCCAGTTCCGGTTGGCGGGGCGCTCCGATCTTGCGCGCCAGCACCAGATCGAGCGGCGCGTGCAGCATGACCGCGATCGGCTCGGCGACCGGAACGCCGCCGCGCGGCAACGCGAAGACCACGGCGTCCTGGCCCTTGTGGTGCGCAAGCCTGGCGGCAAGCCGGCGTCCGGCCTCCGCGCGATCGCGAAACAATTCCACCCCCTTCGCCGGCGCAGCCTGTTTCTAGGTCCCAGACTGGAGGATGTGTCGCTCGATTTCCCAAACCGGATGTTTGGTCAAATCCTTGTCGATCTCGGCGACGACCCGCGCTTTCACGTCAGGGTGAAGCGCGCGCCGCAAGTCGGCGAGGATGTGCGGCGGCGCCACAATGACCAGCGCCGGCGCAGTGCGTTTGCGCACGACATCCTCGAGAGCGGCGCTGACCCGCTTGGCGAACCGATCTTTCTCGATTTCATGCCAGTCCGTCGTCTCCACCGCGCTTCTGCCGACCGCATGGGCGCCGGAGAAAGCGCGGCCGGGAGCGTCGGTTCCTTGTTCGTGGGTCGGCGGATCCTTGTCGACGAAGACGCGCTCGGTCACCAGATTGGGAAACTTCTCGTCGCCTTCGTTGCGCAGAAAGAGCGCCTTGCCGCCGTCGCCGACGAAGACGAAAGCGTCATGGGGAATAGCGAGCTTGTTCATCAGAGGCTCCAGACAAATCGCTGAAAGCGCGCTCAAAGCCGCTTCCGGTTCGGCAAACCAAGAATTTCATATACCTGCGCGAAGCCTTCGCCATTGCGCCGGGTCAAACCCCCGAGCGCGGGCGGCCTCGCGCATGCGCCTTGACGTCGCCGCGAATTTCCCGCGCGGCGTCCTCGATTTGGCGGCTCGCCTCGTCGAAAGCCTCCCGGATCGCGACCAGCGGGTGCTCGCGTTCGTGCGCGTCGCCGTGCGCCTTCGAGACGACGATTTCCTTGCGCTCGGGCATTGCGATGCGAAGATCGACCTTGAACAGAGCGCCCTGCCGGTGATGGGCGCCTGGTCCCTCGATGACGACATTGCAGCTCGTGATCCGAGGACCGAACTTTTCCAGCCGTTTGACCTGTTGGTCGATCTCAGACCGAACCTCATCCGAAGGCTCGTAATGGCGAAAGGCGATCTCGGTTGGCGCTTGCATGTTATGACTTTTGGCTTGGCGTTGGCCGCGACGCGGCGCTGAATTCTAAAGGATCGAACCCTTCCGCGCCATCGTGCGTCTCGCATTGATTTGCCGCAAAAGGTTGAACCTGAGCCGGAGCCTCGACCGCTGAGCGGGGTGGTCGTGATGGCGCCGCATCTAAGGACGAACTAGAAGAGCATCCGCGCCGTCATCTAGGCGGCGCCGCAAGATCAGGAGCTTCCGATGAATGATGCGGCAAAACTGGAGGCCCGGCTTCTGACCGCCGCCGAACTCGAGCTCGTCGCCGTGACCCGGCCGCCGGAAATCGAGCGCCAGTCCGTCGATGAGCTCAAGGCCGTCGCCCGGCGCCTGCGGGAGGCGCACGATCGCGCCAAGGCGATCGGAACGCGCCAGGCGCGCGAGATGCGCGGCAAGGCCGAGCCTCGTGGCGCAACGCCGGCAAGAGACAATTTGGGAACTGTCGCCAAGTCGCAAGCGCTGCGCGACGCGCTGGATCGGGTCGAGGCGGAACTGCGCCGCCGCGACGCGGCGCCGCTTTAGTCGCGTCCGGTCGGCCAAGCCCGAAGGCCAAGCGTCCGCGACCGGCCCTATTGCCCCATCCCCGGCAGCGTCCCCATGCCCTTGCACAGGATCGTGAGCATCACTTCATCGGCGCCGCCGGCGATTGCAGCGAGACGGCCGTCGCGGAAGGCGCGGCTCACGGGCGTTTCGTTCATATACCCCATCCCACCCCAAAACTGGAGACAGGCGCTCGGCGCTTCGCGCCCCAATCGCCCGGCCTTCAGCTTCGCCATCGTCGCCAGCTGCGTCACGTCCGCCCCCTCGATCATCGCTTCGGCGGCGCGATAGATCAGCGAGCGCAGGAGCTCGATCTCGGTCTGCAATTCCGCGAGCTTGAAGTGCACCGTCTGATTGTCGAGGATGCTGCGGCCGAACGCCTTGCGCTGGCGGGTGTAGGCGATCGTTTCGGCGATCGTGTGCTCGTGCGCCTTGAGGCAGGCCGCCGCCGCCCACAGGCGTTCTTCCTGGAATTGCATCATCTGGTAAATGAAGCCCTTGCCCTCCTCGCCGATGCGGTTCAGCTTTGGAACCCTCACGCCCTCGAAGAAGATCTGCGCGGTGTCGGACGCGCGCATGCCGAGCTTGTCGAGCTTGCGCGCCACCGTCACCCCCTTCGTCTTCATCGGCACGCAGATCAGCGATTTGTTGCGATGCTTGGGACCGTCTCCGGTATTGGCGATGAGGCACATCCAGTCCGCCTGGGCGCCGTTGGTGATCCACATCTTGCCGCCATCGATGACGTAATCGTCGCCGTCCGGTCGGGCGTTGGTTTTGATCTCGGCGACGTCCGAGCCAGCGCCCGGCTCGGACACGCCGACGCAAGCGACCGCGTCGCCCGAAATCGCCGGCGCAAGGAACTCCCGGCGCAATGCGTCCGAGCCGAACCGGGCGAGCGCGGGGGTGGCCATGTCGGTCTGCACCCCGATCGCCATTGGCACGGAGCCGCTGTGAACCGCCCCCAATTCTTCCGCCATCATCAGGGCGTAAGAATAATCGAGCCCCGCGCCGCCGAATTCAACCGGCTTGTTGAGCCCGAGGAAGCCGAGATCTCCGAGCTTCTTGAACAGTTCATGCGCCGGAAACTGACCAGCCGCCTCCCACTCGTCGACATGCGGATTGATCTCGGCGGCGATGAATTTCTGTAAGCTTCGGCGTGGCTCTTCGTGCTCGGCCGTGAACAACATGACAAGCCCTTCGCTTCCATCCCCTAATCTTCAATCTATCATTGAATGGCGGTCTGTCGCCTGCATCAGGCCGCCGCTCGCGATCTCGGCCGCGATCGAACAAGAACCTCGCTTGAAATTGTTTTAATTATTCTCTCGAGGACGGAGCTCTCAAAAAGCCCTGTTGATCGTGAGGCTCACGCGTTGGGTCTCCGCCCTCCAGGCGGAGTTGCCGACCAATGTTCCCACGCTCGTCGAACTCTGATCGACGAATGGGCTCGCAAAGTTCGCGGTGTGGCCCGCCGTCACAGCATAGGTGTAATTCACATCGATAAACCAGCTTGGGGTCAGAAAGTAGGTGACGCCGACCACCGCCGCGCCGCCAATGAGCCAGCTCGAGCTCGAGAAGTCCTGGGGCGCGCCGGATTGATCGACGATCGCGCCATCGACAAAGGCAAAGCCGACAAGGCCATTCAACCGGGTCCGAGTTTGTGAAAGCGTCGGACCGCCTCCAGCGTAAACGGAGCCTTGACCGAAAACGCGGCCAAGGAACGGGATCAGGTCGATTTCCTGCAGAAGACTTGTCTGGGCGGCGCGCACGTAAGCGGGGCCGCTGAAAGGCACGGGCGTGGGGTTCAAAATTGTAGTGTATGTCCCGAATTGGGGGATAATGGAGTTGTTGTTGGTCGAAGTCGCTCCCAGATAATTGTACGACAGTTTCGCTCCCCACAGCCAATCGCTGGCCCCGAAGCGCTGGAAGTAGCCGGCCTGGAACGACGGCGCGAACGCGAACCTGCTGTCCATGAAAATATTGGTCGGCCCTTGAGCGCTTCCGGAGGCCGACAGCACGCCATCCGTGTAGACGTTCGAGGTTCCGATCGCATAGACGTGCTGGTGACCGAAATTCGTCCAGTTGGCGCTCGCGCCAAGACCAAGAAAGAAGGCGCTGTTTGGCACAGGTGACCCGGTCGGCGTTGCCGGGCCGGGCTGCGGCGCAGTCACGGTTGGCTGTGGCAGGTCTGCTGCGTCGGCTGACGCGGTCGCGAGCGCCAGGCTTGCCGCGAGCGCAAGGCATGGGTTTCTCATCTGAGGTCCTCGCCGCCAGTTTATCATCAGGCCAGACGGCGTCCGCCGTGTGGGCGGCGCATCACCTTCGCGACTTTCAATATCACGTCGCCACGTTCAGTCCCTGCCGCCTCGCCTACGGTTCTTCGTCAAGCACAAGGCGACGATACGATGCCTCAAACAATCCTGGCGCAAGCTAGTAAATCTGTTGACCCCCTTTCCGAGTGGCGCTCGTTGCTCTGAAGGAGTATTAAATTGTCAATACATAAGACGGGCTAAAGGTTGGAAATATTCGCACATTGCTCGTTAAATCAAGAACCACAAAGATTGAAAACATTATTGCGATTGTTCTAATTGCGAAGTGATCGCAAACGCTTGCGGCCCGATTGGCGCTTCTCTACCTCTCACTCAGCCATTGGCCAAGGCGCGCATTGCGCCGAACCGTCGAGAGGGGATTTGTTATGCAGTTCGCCGCTCCAACCGACGACGAGACGATCGCAGCGCTCGACCAGTTGAAGAGGTCGATCCGGATCGCCTTTTGCGGCGTCATGCAGTCGACGCCTGGCCTCCTATGCGCAGATCATGGCGCGCGTGAGGGGCTTGGCCAATTGAGCGAACGGGGTGCGGCGCTCCCGACTTGATCGAATCGCGCCCTTCAGCGATTCTCCAAGCGCCCGCGCGTCGGCGCGGATGGGGAGAACTCACAGATGCCAAAAAGCCTTCGCGTCCTTGCGGCCTGCGCCGTTCTTGCCGGGCTTGCCGCTTGCGCGTCGCCGCCGCCCCCTGCGCCAATGGTCACCGCCCCGCCGCCGAAGCCGCTCGACGCCAAGACGCAGCTCGAAAATCACATGTGAGGCGGCCAAATTCCGCCGCGCCCTTCACGCCCCAGACGGGTGATAGTTCGGGCTTTCGCGGGTGATGGCGACGTCATGGACATGGCTCTCGCGAAGCCCGGCGTTGGTGATGCGCATGAAGCGCGCCTTGCGCTGAAACTCGGGAATGGTCTCGGCCCCGACATAGCCCATGGCGGCGCGCAAGCCGCCGGCGAGCTGGTGCACGATCGCGCCGACGGGCCCGCGATAGGGCACCTGCCCCTCCACTCCCTCGGGCACCAGCTTCACCTGATCCTTCACGTCCTGCTGGAAGTAGCGGTCGGCCGACCCCTGCGCCATCGCGCCGAGCGAGCCCATGCCCCGGTAGCTCTTGTACGAGCGCCCCTGGTAGAGGAACACTTCCCCTGGGCTCTCGTCGGTGCCGGCGAGCAGCGAGCCGATCATCACGCTGTCCGCCCCGCCAGCGATCGCCTTGGCGAGATCGCCGGAATATTTGACGCCGCCGTCGGCGATCACCGGCACGCCGGATTCGCGCGCCGCCTCGGCCGCTTCGAGGATCGCGGTCAGCTGCGGCACGCCGACGCCGGCGACAATGCGGGTGGTGCAGATCGAGCCCGGCCCGATGCCGACCTTGATCGCGTCCGCGCCGGCGTCGATCAGCGCCTTGGCGCCCTCGCGCGTCGCCACGTTACCGGCGACGACCGAGACCTTGTTGGTCGCGCGCTGGATGCGCCGCACCTGTTGCAGGACCGGTTCGGAATGACCATGCGCCGTGTCGACGACGAGGCAGTCGACTCCGGCCGCCATCAGCATCTCGGCGCGCTCGAACCCCTTGTCGCCGACCGAGGTGGCGGCGGCGACGCGCAAGCGCCCGTCAGCGTCCTTGGCGGCGTTCGGATGGGCGGTCGCCTTCTCGATGTCCTTGACGGTGATGAGGCCGACGCAGCGCCCTGCTTCGTCGACGACGACCAGCTTCTCGATGCGGTTGAGATGCAGGAGCCGGCGCGCCTCGTCATGGCTCACCCCCTCGCCGACCGTCACCACCTTGCGGGTCATGAGTTCCGTCACCGGCTGGCGCGGATCATCGGCGAAGCGCACGTCGCGGTTGGTGAGAATGCCGATGAGCTTCGCCGGCTTGCCGTCGGCGCCGCGCTCAACCACCGGAATGCCGGAGATCGACGCGCGACGCATGAGGGCGAGCGCGTCGGCGAGCGTGGCGTCGGGAAAGATGGTGATCGGATCGACGACCATCCCGCTCTCGAACCGCTTGACCTTGCGCACCTCATCGGCCTGATCGGCCGGGTCAAGATTGCGGTGGATGACGCCGATTCCGCCCGCCGCGGCCATGGCGATCGCAAGCCTCGCCTCGGTGACGGTGTCCATCGCCGCGGAGACGATCGGCAGATTGAGACGGATCGTGCGCGTGAGCTGCGTCCCGATATTCGTTGCGCTCGGCATAACCGCGCTTAATCCCGGACGCAGCAGGACGTCGTCGAACGCGAGTCCTTCGGGAATAAAGTTCGATTCAATCACAGCCATCGCCATGCATCCTATGTGGATCAAGAGGCGGAGGGCGCAAGACTCACATCCGCTGCATGGCGCGGCTGCCTAACACGGGGCGCGGGAAGTTCCTAGAGCCGCTGCGGCGTTCCGGAACCGCCCCGCTGCCCGGTCGCGAATGAGCGAACTGACCGGCGATCCGGTGTTCAGTCGGATCGGCGCGCGGTACAATCCCGCGTGCGGCTGCGGCGATGGAGGCTACATTGGCGGACGATAAAAAGGACCTCGTAGACGTGAGCATCAAAATGCCGGCGCCGCTTCGCGATCATCTCGCCTCCATTTGCGCGCGACACGATTTGAAGCTCGATGACATTATTTGTGAGCAGGTCGAGAAATGGCTTCTCGGCCGGACAATCGCGCTCTTGGAGGCGTCCGCCGAGAACGATAAAAGCTCGACCAGCGGCGGGGGCGCCAAAAGTTGACGCTCTGCGGGCTCGCAAGAGCGCCTCTGCGCCGCAAACCCGCGGGCTTTGGGGCGCTTTTAGTCCCATGATAGCTTGTCGTCATGGCCGACGCCGCTCAACGCGACATGGATGTCGACGCGTTCCTTCTCTGGGGGGAGGGACGCGACGGCCGCTGGGAGCTGCGCGACGGCCAGCCGGTCCTGATGGCGCCGGAGCGCGCCGCGCACGCACTGACCAAGCTTTCGGCGCAAATTGCTCTGAGGGAAGGCGTTCGACGCGCGGGCCTGCCATGCCGCGTTTTCCCCGACGGGATGACGGTTCGAATCGCCGCGCGCACCGCGTTCGAGCCCGACGCGCTCGTCGTCTGCCCGCCCCCCACGGACCTCAACACGATGGAGATTCCAAACCCGGTCATCGTTGTCGAGGTCCTGTCACCGAGCACGGCTGCGGACGATCACGGGGTCAAGCTCGACGGCTATTTTTCGCTTGGGAGCGTCAATCACTACCTGATCCTTGACCCGGACCGCCGCGTCATGATCCATCACAGGCGCGGCCATGCGGGAGCGATCGAAACCCGCGTCCTGCGCGAAGGCGCGGTGGTGCTCGACCCGCCTGGATTCGAAGCTAAAGTCGCGGAGTTCTTCGCGATCGAGTGACACGCCCATTCAGAATCGAAAACGCGGCGGAAACGCCCGCCGCGCTCATTTTAGGCGGCGCCCAGGCTCAAGGGCGCCGGCGGTTCCTGTTAGTGAGGCAGCTTGTCGGCGAGGATTTCAACTCGCTGGATCTCCGGCGTCTTCACAAACAGATCCGACGCCTTCGCCCGGAGTTGCGTTGCGAGCTTGCCCTGGAGATGGGCGTCGCGCCCGCGTTCGTTGGCGAACGCGTCGAATATGCCGAAGGTCCTCGGCCCCATCCGGATCGCGAACCAAGCCGTCGTGTCCGGCTCGTCGGTGACCATGTTCCTTGCGCCGGACAGGAAGGTCGCGACCTCCTGCTCTTTGCCGGGCTTGGCCTCGAGCTGAACGTATAGCGCATGCTGAGTCATTTCGCTCTCCTCATGATTCGCCCCGGGTAGGTTGATAGAGGGGAAATTTGCTTATACGATGGCGCCGGGTCAGATTTCGCACAATCGCCGCGATGATCGCGGCCGATTCCGAACAATCGATCACAAGAAAAGCGCGCCACATCGGCGCCAGACTCAGTTCAATACGATGGCTTTAGCATGACCTTGGCGTCAAGGACGCTGCTCCGGACAATCCAGGGGGTATTCTCTGCTTGCGTCTCCCGGCGACAACACCAGAACGCCGCCGCGCCCGCCGCTCCTCGATGACTCGGCTCATGCCGCCTCAGCGCCGCTGATGCTCTCGCGTCGCCTCAGGCGAGCCGCGTCGAGCAGCATCTGCCCCGCCCAGCGGTAGACGTTGCGCTGTCGAACAAGCTCCCGCATCTCCCGCATCCGCTCGCGCTGGACGGCCGGGTCCATCCGCAGCGCCAGGTCAATCGTTTCAGCCATTCCGTGCGTGTCGTATGGATTGACGATCAGCGCTTCGGAGAGTTCCCGCGAGGCCCCCGCGAAGCTCGACAGGACGAGCACCCCCTGCTCGTCGTCGCGGGCGGCGACGAACTCCTTGGCGACGAGATTCATGCCGTCGTGCAGGCTGGAGACGATGCACAGATCCGCCGCCCGGAAGAGCTCGAACACCTCAGCGGGTTCGTGGTGGCGAACGGAAAGCACGATTGGATTGTACGATCCCTCCCCCCATCGGGCGTTGATCGCCTCGGCCTCCCGGGCGGCCTCCGCCTGGAGGTCCCTGTAGGCGCTGAGCTTGCTGCGGGTCGGGGCCGCCGCCTGGATGAACACGAGCTTGCCGCGCCACTCCGGGTGGGACTCCAGCAAAACGTCGACCGCCCGCATGCGGTCCACGATGCCTTTGGTGTAGTCGAAGCGTTCGATCCCAACCGCGATGCGCGTATTGGGGTTCAGCCCGAAACGGCTCCTGACGGCCTGACGGCACTCTTCCACCGGGGCCTGCCTCGCCAGCGCCGCCGGCGGCCACTCGATCGAGATCGGATAAGGGCGAATGAGAGTCTCGTGGCCTCGAAGCGTCACCGAGCTTCGCTCGCGGTCGATTCGGCTCTCCAGGAAGCGGTCGACCGCCTCGATGAAGTTGTTGCAATGGAATTGGGTGTGGAAGCCGAGGATGGAGCTTCCAAGAAGTCCATCGATGATCTGTTCGCGCCACGGGCAAATGCCGAAGGTTTCCGGGTTGGGCCATGGAATGTGCCAGAACGCGATGATCGTCGCGCGAGGCAGGCGCCTTCGAAGCATCCGCGGCAGCAAGGCGAAGTGATAGTCCTGCACCAGGACGATCGGGTCGTCACGGTCCGCCTCCTCGGCGACGACGTCAGCGAAGCGTTGGTTGACCGCGACATAATGCGCCCAGTCCCGTTCGCGGAAGGTCGGTCGCACGAAGGCGATATGGCAAAGCGGCCAGAGCCCCTCGTTGGCGAGGCCGTAGTAGTAGCCGTCCTGCTCCTCGTCGCTGATCCAAACCCGTCGCAGCGCATAGGCTGGACCATCGGGAGGCACGGCGACCCGGTCCCGGCCGTCGACCGTGTCTCGATCCGCGGATCCTGAGCCATGCGCGACCCAGACGCCGCCGCAGGCGCGCATGACCGGCTCGAGCGCTGAGACCAGGCCGCTTGCCGGCGTTTGCACCACGATGCAGCCGTCGATGCGATTGTGGATGTAGGGCTCGCGGTTCGAGACCACGATGACCTGCGCGCCCGGCAGCTCCTGGTCGAGAAGCTGATGCAGCGTTTTCGGCGACCACTCCACGTGAATGCCGTCGGCGTACTTCCGCTCGAGCCGGAGCTCGGACAGCATCGCCTCGATATCCCGCCCGATCGGCATTTCCATCTGCCGCGAGCCATAGTCGGCGCGATCGCGATTGAAATTGGCGATCGCGTAGCGCAGCGACTGGTTCCACCCTCGGAGCAGCGCGAGCACGATCGCGGTCGCCAATAGCCCCAGCCCGGCGGCGACGCCGATAAGCGCGAGCGCCATATAGAATTCAGCCTCGTGCGCACGCCGCTCGATGAACGAGAGATCGTGCACGACGAGCAGCGAGCCCTCGGCCTCTTTCGAGGAAAGCGGAAAGAAAGCGAGCGCGATCGGCGGCTCTTCGCCGTGAAGGACTTTGAACGTGTCGACCTTCGGCAGCGGCGGCTCCGGGCAATGGGCGGCGCTCGGCATCTCCTTTGTCGCGTAAAGCATGCCCCCATCAGGATCGCAGAAGGCCAGCGCCTGGAGCCGCTCGTCCTCCACAAGTTGTTCGAAAAACGGCTTCAGATCGGCTCCTGCGGCCTTCGCCGCAAGGCCCGCCACAACGCGCTCGTGGATGGACCGGAACACCAGGCGGGCGCGCAATTCGACGTCGCGCTGCGACCATTCGTCGACAATAACCGACGCCATCTGGGTCAACGCGGCGATGAGCACCGCGACGGCCGCCAACCCGAGAAGGGAGTAACGGACCGAAGAAACGCGCAGCAGCGTCGATATGCCGGCCCGCAGATCCGCCCACCAACGCGCCGCGGCGCGGCCAGACCGTCGCAAGGGGCCGCTCACCATCGTGAGTTTCCGCGCGCCACCGAGAGCCGCTTCGCCGGGCGTGCGATCGAGCCCGCGCGCCGCTTCAACCGCCGCGGAGGATCGCCGACGGCCGTTCAACCGCCTCGCCACCGCGGCGAGAGGGCCCGCGCTGCAATCAAGCGAGCCCGCGGATTCCGCTCCATACGACCCTCCCGGCGCCAGTTGATCGCGTTGACCGCTCAAAACCGCACAGGCATGGCCAGTTTGTCAAGGAAGAGCGAGCCCGTGCGCCGCGAACGAGCCGACCAGCGAGTCAAAGCGCTTCGGCGTCACGCCGACATGCGCGCGTCTACAGGGGCGCCGTTGCGCCGCTCGCTAAGCTCAAATGCACCTTCCCCCATCGACCTCCAGCACCACCCCCGTCAGGAAGGCAGCCTCGTCGCTGGCGAGAAAGAGCGCCGCAGCGCCCACGTCTTGGGGCGTGGAAAACCGGCCGAGCGGAACCGTCGCTTTGAAGGCGGCGCGCTTCTCCGGGGTATCCTCGCCCATGAACATGGCGAGCAGCGGGGTCTCGCCGGCGACCGGGGCGAGCGCGCAGACCCGAATCTTGTCGGGCGCAAGCTCGACCGCCATCGATTTCGTCATCAGGTGCACCGCGCCCTTCGAGGCGTTGTAGACGGTCAAGCCCGGGCGCGGGCGCAGAGCCGCGGTCGAGCCGACGTTGATGAAAACGCCGCCGCCGTGAGCGCGCATATGCGGAATGAAGGCCTGGGCGGTCAGCAGGATCGATTTGACGTTGACGGCGAAAATGCGGTCGAACTCCGCCTCCTGAACCTCCATGAGCGGCTTGTTGCGATGGGTCGTGCCGGCGTTGTTGACGACGATGTCGACGCGACCGAGCGCGTCGATCGCCGCGCGCGCCGCGCGCTCGACGTCCGCGCGGTTTGAAACGTCGGCTTGCACCGCCATCGCCGAGGCGCCGAACCGTTTGGCGGCCGCCTCCGCGACATCACCCTTGAGGTCCAGGCACGCCACGCGCGCGCCTTCGCGAACGAACGCCTCGGCGATGCCGAACCCGAACCCCTGCCCCGCGCCGGTCACCAGCGCCGCCTTGCCCTTCAATCGCATCCGTCTACCTCTTCGCCCGGGCGTCTGATCGCCCTTAGCCGGCTTTTTGTTGCTCTGCGACGAGCTTGTCGTCGATCTCACGCGCCCGCTGGGCGGCAGGACGCGCCCTTACAAGCTCCCAATAGCGCTCAAACGCAGGCCGTTTGTCGACCGCGCCGAACATCATGCCCCAGCCGATATGCGATCCGACATAGACGTCCGCGGCGGTGAAGCGCTCGCCCGCGATGTACTCAGAGCGCTTGAGTTGATCTTCGAGCGCGGCGAGCGCCCGCTCTTGGCTGCCATATCCGACCATCCCGGTCCGCTCCGGCGGCACGACGACGCTGAGCGCCTTGTTGGTGTTGGCCGCTTCGACCGGACCCGCGGCGAAAAACAGCCAGCGATAATAGGGGCCGCGCAGTCGCGACCCCGGCGGTGGCGCGAGGTCCGCCGCCGGAAACACATCGGCGAGATAGGCGCAAATCGCCGCCACTTCGGTGACGATCGTCTCGCCGTGGCGCAGCGTCGGCACCTTGCCCATCGGGTTGATCGCCAGATACTCGGGCGCTTTCATCGATCCGGAATATTCGAGAATTTCGGCTCGGTAAGGCTGGCCGACTTCCTCCAGCATCCATCGCGCGATGCGGCCGCGCGACATCGGGTTGGTGTACAGAACCAGTTCGTCCGCCATTGGTCGATCTCCCGTGACATTCGCGCCCAAAGGCCCGCTCGTTGAGGTTTGCGGCCGCGATAACTAGTACCTCGTCACAGAGGTTTTGACTCTTTGATTTTGGTCTGATTTGAGCGTGGGCTTGGGGTAAGCGCGCCCCATTTTGGCGCGGGCTTTTTGGGTTGTGAACATCCAGTTGATGCGGGCGCATTCGGCGTTGCGTCGCTTCTCCCAAGCAGCGGTCTCGGCGACAAGCCGGGTGTAGCTTTCGATGCGCCGATCGAGACATTGACTGGCCAGGACGCCGATCTCGATCTCGACCATGTTCAGCCAGCTGGCGTGCTTGGGGACGTAGTGGAACTCCAGCCGGCGCAGCACCCGTCGCGCTTCGTCGGCTGGGAAAGTCTGGTAGAGCGCGCCGGCGGAATAGGTCGACAAGTTGTCGAGCACCACGCGAATGCGCTCCGCCTCGGGATAATGGACATCGGTGAGGTCGCGCATGCAGACGGCGAAGTCTTCGGCGGCGCGCCGTTCGGTGACCTTCACCTTGCGCCAGGGGCGGTTCACATCCAAGAACACGAACAGGTTCGCGGTTCCGTTGCGTTTATATTCGCAGTCGTAGCGCTCGATTTGCCGCGGCTCGGGCGGGATCGGCCGGCGGACCTCGCCGATGAGCTGGATCGGGCTCTCGTCGAAGCAGACCACCGGGCGCTCGGGATCGGGCGCTTCGGAATAAAGATCGAGCACCTCCTCCATACGGGCGACGTAGTCGGCGTCGACCTGCGGAATGCACCACATGTCCTTGCGCCATGGCTTGAGGTCATTTTCGGCCAAGCGCCGACGCACCGTCTCGCGCGACACACTCTCGTGCGCAGTCAGCCTGACCAGTTCACCGGACAGCAACTCCAGCGTCCAGCGAGCGCGGCCCGCGGGTGGACTCGAACAGGCCGTTGCCACCAGCAGGGCTTCCTCCTTGCCCGAGAGCTTGCGGTTTGCTCCGGGGCGCGGCTCTTCGCTGAGCGCCGCCTCCAGGTTGCCGAGGACGAAGCGGCGCTTAGTCCGATAGACGGTCGAGCTGCCCACGCCGACATTGGTCGCGATCGCCTCGTCGCTGGCGCCGCCATCCGCCGCCAACAATATCTGCGCCCGCTTGAGCCTGCGTGCCGCATGCTTGCCGCCGCTCAGAAGCTCCGTCAGTTCGGTGCGTTCGGTTTGGCTGAGTTCGACCCGATAGCGTACATTCATCCGTGCCTCCTCGTGTTGAGGCACGCACGAACAGCTGAATTGGATGGCCGGAGTGAGTCGCCCTGCAAAAACCTTCACACCCAGGCAGGGCCAATATCTGGCGTTTATCCACCTCTACACGCGCCTGCACCGCCGGCCGCCGGCCGAAACTGAGATGCAGGACTATTTTCGCGTCAGCCCGCCTTCCGTGCACCAGATGGTACTGACGCTCGAACAAGCTGGCTTCATTAGGCGGCAGCCGAGAACGCCCGCAGCATCGAACTGCTCGTTGATCCGACACAGCTGCCAGAGTTACTTTGACCCCGGATTCAACCGGTCAAGATCACTGTGCCGAGGTACTAGATTATTGAAGAAATCCACCCTTCCCGACATCCGCCGGATCAGTCATGCGCATCGAAACCGACGTCAAGCTCGATTTCAAGGACGTCCTCATCCGCCCCAAGCGTTCGACGCTTAACACCCGCAGCGCCGTCGAGGTCGACCGCGCCTTCCGCTTCCTGCACACCGGCTCGGAATGGAAGGGCTTTCCGCTCATCGCCGCCAACATGGACGTGACGGGGACCATGTCGATGGCGCATGCGCTCGGCAAGTCTGGCGCGCTGACCGCGCTGCATAAGCATTATCCGGAGCCTAAGCTCGCCGAGTTCTTCGCCTCCCCGGACGGCGCGCACGCCTTTTATTCGCTTGGCACCACCGCCGCCGACGTCAAGAAGCTGGCCGCGGTCGCCAAGGCGGCGCCGATCCGGTTCATCTGCCTCGACGTCGCCAACGGCTATGCGGAAAAATTCCTGGAGACAGTCAAGCGGGTGCGGGACGATTACCCGCACGCCGTGATCATGGCCGGCAACGTCGTCACCGGCGACATGACGGAGGCGCTGATCCTCGCCGGCGCGGACATCGTTAAGATCGGCATCGGTCCCGGCTCGGTTTGCACAACGCGACGGGTGACCGGCGTCGGCTATCCGCAGCTCTCGGCCATCATCGAATGCGCCGACGCCGCGCACGGGCTGAAGGGCCAAGTCTGCGCCGACGGCGGCTGCACCGCGCCCGGCGACGTCGCCAAGGCGTTCGGAGCGGGCGCCGATTTCGTCATGCTGGGAGGCATGCTCGCCGGCCATGACGAATGCGACGGCGATATCCGCTACGAGGAGCGAGGCGGCGAGAAGATTCCGGTCGCCATGACCTTCTACGGCATGTCGTCGGAGACGGCGATGCGGAAACATTCCGGCGGCGTCGCCCATTATCGGGCCGCCGAGGGCAAGTCGGTCGAGACGCCCTATCGCGGATCGGTGGACGGAACGATGGCCGAGGTCATGGGCGGCGTGCGCTCGATGATGACCTACATCGGCGCAGCCCACCTCAAGGAGGTGTCGAAGCGCACCACCTTCGTGCGCGTGACCGCGCAGACCAACGACGTGTTTGGGGGTTGACGGGGGTCGAGACGGAAGGTCGTGGCGCTTAGCGCAATGTCTCGACTTTGCAGGGCGCCTCGAGTTTCGCCCAGCTTCGCTCGCAAGTGAGCGCCGTTGCGTCTCCAGCCGCAGCCAGCGCCAGGCAGGCGCGATCGCCAAGCGAGAGGCCGAGCTTCCGGGTCGTGGCGCGAAGGGAGCCGGCCAGCCGAGCCTGAATCCGGTCGAACGGAATCACCTTCAGTTGCAGCGTGTTGATCAAGCCGTCGATCGTCGCCTCGTCGATTCCCGCCTCGACAAGTTTACCGACGACCTCGGAATAATTGACCGCGCCGATGACCGCCGCTGGCAATGCGCGCGCAACGCGCTCGGCGCCTTTTTCCTCCTGGAGCAGGCAGAGAACGGCGGATGCGTCCAGCACATAAGTCTCACTCACGAACGGCGTCCTGTTTGCGCTCGCGCATCAATTCATCCGCCAGGCTTCGATCCCGCCTGACTGACTTGCGAACGATCTGCTGCGCTTCCCGGATCGCGGACGCGAGCGGGCGCACCCGCAACTCGCCGTCCGAAAGCAATTCGACGACCACAGTGTCGCCGCGGACGATCCCCATCGCTCTGCGCATGGAGGCGGGGATCACGAGCTTGCCGCCCTCGATGATTTTGACCGCTTGCGCCATCATGACCTCCAGGGCATCCAATCCCAACCCGCTGTATAGTACCCTGCGGAGGATCAGGTATCAAGACGATTATGATACCAAATTGTTTCGATCGTACCCGTTTTCGGGCCGCCAAGCTCCGAAGCCCCGGGCGGCGAGACGCTGCGACAACTCGGCGTTGGTCGCTGCCCGCGTCGCATGGTAGAAACAGCCATGACCGCCGCCGCCTTGAAAGCCGAGGATAGCGCCTCCGTGCGCCTCGCCGGGGCGACGCGCGCCGAGCTCTTGCGCGCGCTTGCCGAAATCGGCGTGCCCGAGCGCGAGCTCAAGATGCGCACGGCGCAGTTGTGGCACTGGATTTACCATCGCGGCGCGCGCGAGTTCTCGGCGATGCGCAACATCGCCCGGCCGCTGCTCGAGAAGCTCGCCGAGCGCTTCACGCTCGAGCGGCCTGAAATCGTGGCCGAACAGGTCTCCGCAGACGGCGCCCGCAAATGGCTCCTGCGCTTGGCCCAAGCCCACCGCTTCGACAAGGGCGCGGAGATCGAATGCGTCTATATTCCGGAATCCGACCGGGGCACGCTCTGCGTGTCGAGCCAGGTCGGCTGCACCCTCAACTGCTCGTTCTGCCATACCGGCACGATGCCGCTGGTGCGTAACCTGACGGCGGCAGAGATCGTAGGCCAAGTCCTTGTCGCCCGCGACCGGCTTGGCGACTTTCCCGGCGGGGTTGCTCCGGAGGACGGGCTCACGCCCAAGGGCGAGGGCGTGCGCGCGGTGTCCAACATCGTGTTCATGGGCATGGGCGAGCCGCTCTACAACTTTGACGCCGTGCGTGACGCAATCGCCATTCTGACCGACGGCGACGGCCTGTCGATATCGAAGCGGCGCATCACCGTCTCGACCTCCGGCGTCGTTCCCGAGATGACGCGGCTAGGCGCCGAGTGCGGAACCATGCTCGCGGTCTCGCTGCACGCGACCGGCGATGCGCTGCGCGACAAGCTCGTGCCCTTGAACCGCAAATATCCGATTCAAACGCTCATCAAGGCCTGCCGCGAATATCCCGGCGCCTCCAACGCGCGGCGCATCACTTTCGAATATGTGATGCTGAAGGGCGTCAATGATTCCGCGGCGGAGGCCAGGGCGCTCGTGCGCCTACTGAAAGGTCTGCCCGCCAAGATCAACCTCATCCCGTTCAATCCCTGGCCCGGAAGCGCGTTCGAGTGCTCGGACTGGGAGACGATCGAGCGCTTCTCGGAGATCGTCTTCAACGCCGGCTACGCGAGCCCGGTGCGCACGCCGCGGGGCCGGGACATTCTCGCCGCCTGCGGCCAGCTCAAGAGCGAGAGCGAAAAGCTGCGCGCTCGCGCTCGCCTGATGCTTTAGGAGAGTTTGGCGGTTGGACAGGACTGAAGCGCGGGCGATCGCTGTCGAAACGGGTAAGGAGGCTCCCGTGAATCGGGAGGCGCGCGAGGACGATCCGTTCGCAGTCCCGCTGAATGTATGGGGCGCCCTTCGCGCCAGCGTCGGCGACCTCTTCCGCTTGCCCCGCCTCGACCGACGCGGGGTTGTCGCCTTGGCGGGCCTCGTCCTCCTCGCCTGGCTCTCCACTTCCCTCTACCGGGTTGAACCGGACGAGCAGGGCGTCGTGCTGCGCTTCGGTCGATGGGTGGCGACCACCGAACCCGGCCTGCACGTCCACCTGCCGTACCCGATCGACTCTGTGCTCCTGCCCAAAGTGACGCAGATCAATCAGATCCAGCTTGGCGCTCCGTCGCCGGGCGCGCCGACGGACAGTGAGACGGGCCGCGGTCGGCAAATGCTGACCGGGGACGAGAACATCGTGGAAGCGGACGGCGCTGTATTCTGGAAGATCCGCGATCCGGGCCAGTTCCTATTCAAGGTGGACAATCCTGAGCTTGCGGTGAGGATCGCGGCCGAAGGGGCGCTGCGCGACATCATCAGCCGCACCCCCATCCAGGCGGCGATGTCGGACAAGCGCCAGCAGATCGCCGACGAGACGCAGGCGCTGCTGCAGAAGCTGCTCGACGACGAGCAAACCGGTGTCGAGATCACACAGGTTCAGTTGCAGCGCGTCGAGCCGCCTCCAGCCGTCATCGACGCGTTCAACGACGTGCAGCGGGCTCGCGCCGACCAGGAGCGCGCGCGCAACGAGGCCGAGGCCTACGCCAACGACATCCTGCCGAGAGCGCGCGGCGACGCCGAGCGCATCCGGCAAGAAGCCGAAGCCTACAAGATCCAAGTCGTCAACCTTGCGCGCGGCGACGCGGACGCTTTCACGCCGCTGTTGAGAACCTATGAAGCGGCCAAGGAGGTCACCGCCCGGCGTCTCTATATGGACAGCGTCGACGAGCTGTTGCGCCGATCCTCCAAGGTGATCGTCGACACATCCGGAAAGGGCGTCACGAGCGTCGTTCCCGTTATGCCGGTGACCGAATTCAAACTGCCTGCGCCGGCGGAGGAGCCTGGCAAATGAGGCGCCAACCGCTGTTGGCCGCGCTCGGCGTCGCGGCGGTCGTCCTTTACCTCATCGCCGCCTCGGTCTACATCGTCAACGAGGGCGAGCAGGCTTTGGTCGTGCGGCTTGGCGCGCCGGTTGGCGTCGTCGATGAGCCCGGCCTCAAATTCAAGGCGCCGTTCATCGACAGCGTCTACGTCACATCCACCCGTTCGCTCCTGCTCGAGCCGCCGCTAGAGCAGGTCATCATGGGCGACCAGAAGCGGCTCGAAGTGCGCCCCTACGCCCGCTATCGCATCTTCGATCCGTTGCGCTTTTATCAGGCGTTGCGGACGAACGAAGCGGCGAATGCGCAGCTCGCTCAGCTCGTGAGTTCCTCCGCCCGGCGCGAGCTTGGCCAGGTTCCGCTGCGCGCGCTTCTGACCGAGGAGCGCGGGCATATCCTCGATGTCATCAAGGGTGAGGTCGCAGCCAAGGCCAAGCCGCTCGGCATCGCCGTTGACGAAGTGCGCTTCGACCGATCCGACTTGCCGATGGAGACAAGCCAGGCGATCTACGACCGCATGAAATCGGAGCGCGAGCGCGAGGCCAAGGAATTGCGCGCGCAAGGATTCGAATGGGCGCAGCAAATCATGGCCCGCGCGGACCGCGACCGCACCGTGCTTTTGTCAGAAGCGCAACGGGCCGCGGCGGTCGCGCGCGGCGAAGGCGACGCCGAAGCCAACAAGACCTTGACCGACGCCTATGCACAAGACGCGCAGTTCTATTCCTTCTATCGTTCGCTCCAGACCTATCGCCACGCCCTTGCGAATTCGGCGCCGACGATCGTGCTGAGCCCCGACGCCGACTTCATCCAGACTCTAAAATCGGGCCCCAAGCCAGAGGCCGGGCCGGCGCCGGTCTCGGAGGGGCCAAAGCCTTGAGCCCGGTGCGCGCCGCGGCTTCGGCGCCCAGGCTTCGGCGCGCGGCTTCCCGCAGGGGCGCTCGATGGGAGACGCGGGCGTGATTGACGCCGTCGCGGGGATCGTCGTCCTCCTGCAGGTGTTCTGCATCGATCTCTTGCTCGGCGCCGACAACGCCCTCGTCATCGCGCTCGCCTGCTCACGGCTGCCCGCCGCGGAAACGCGCCAGGCGGTGATGCTCGGCGCGGTTGGCGCGGTCGCGCTGAGGCTCGGCATGCTCGCGTTCGCCAACGCCCTTCTCGACGTGCCGCTTGTGAAACTCATTGCGGCGTGGACGCTCATCGTCATCGCCCTCAATGTCCGCGCGCGGGAGGCCGACGACGAACACTTCGTGGCTTCAGGCAACGCCGGCGCAGGCGATCTTCTCGCGGCGGCGGCGACCATCGCCTTGGCCGACGCGGCGATGAGCCTCGACAATGTCGTGGCGCTGGCGGCGATCGCGAAGGGAAATTCCTGGCTCCTGGCTCTGGGCGTCCTTCTGAGCATACCCATTATCGTCTACGGCAGCCTCATCCTGACCCGAATCATCCGTCACGCGCCGGTGATCCTGACGCTGGGCGCCGTCGTTCTCGGTTGGATTGCGGGCGAGATGGCGGTTTCTGATCCGCTTCTTTCCGGCTGGGTCCACTCCAACGCGCCGGCGCTTGTCCCCTTCGCGCCGGCCCTTGGAGCGGCCTTCGTCTGGATCGCCGGCGCGGGCGCGGAACGGCGCGCGCCGCGACGCGCAATCGAGCCCAAGCGCGCAGTTTGGACCACCCAGCGCGCCGCGCTCGGCGGCGATACTTTGCCTGCGGCCTCGACAGGCGCTCGGCCGGCGCAGGGTTTTGTCGTTATGGGCGCGCCTGACCAAATCTCGCGCCCGGCCGCTCGCCTCGAGCCACATCCCGCGCCGCCGCTGGGCGGATGGAGCGAGGACCGCGTCGTCATTCTCGGCTTGGTCATCCTGGCGGCCCTCGCCGGGCTCATCATTGCCGTCGCCTCATTCCTCGACAGTGTGATGTGAGCCGTCTAGCATCGGTTGCCTTCGCCGTCGCAAGGGGGTTGAGCTGGCCGCAAGGATCGATCAAGAAGGGGATTTATGACTGAGCGCCTTTCGGTCGGCGACGTCTTGCGCCCGCCCAAGCGCAGCGAGCGCCTCAGGCAGCGAGCGGCCTGGATGTATTTCGTCGAGGAGATGACCCAGAGCGCCATCGCCGAGGCGCTCGGCGTCGGGCGGGTGACCGTGGTCAGAATGCTGGCGGATGCGAAGGCGCTCGGCGAGGTGCGCATCGCGCTTTCGCGCGGCGACGCGGAGCTTGGCGGTCTGGAAGCGGCGTTGTGCAAGCTCCACGGATTTTCCGAGGCGATCGTAGCGCCGCTATCCTCGGACTCCGCGGACCCGACGGCGCCGATCGCCGCGGCGCTCGGCGAGCACGTTTCGGGGCTGCTGCGCAACGACATGAAGATCGGGCTCGGGTGGGGGCGCACGCTCAACCGGTCGCTGGAATATTTGCGCGAGCGCTCGCTGAAAGGTCTGAGCGTCGTCTCGCTGGTCGGCGGCGTCACCCACTTCGCGCACGATAATCCGGCCGAGTTTCCCTCCGCCTTCGCGCGCGCCTTCGACGCCGATTGCTATCTCATTCCCTCGCCCGCGCTCGTCGACAGCCCGGCGACCAAGGCCGCCTTGATCGACCGCTGCGGCCTCAAGTCCGTTTACGATTTCGCTCAAGCGCTCGACGCGGTGGTGGTCAGCGTCGGCTCGCTGGGATCGGACGCAGCGATCGCCCGTTTCGCGCTCATCGGCGAGGCCGACCGCAAGGCGCTCAGCGAATATGGCGGCGTCGGCGAAATGCTGTGCAACGTCTTCGACCGCGCAGGCCGGCTCGTTGATCATCCGCTGAACCAGCGCGTGATGTCAGTTCCGCTTGAAGCCGTGCGCGCAGCGCCAGTTCGGGTGCTCGCCGCCGGCGGGGCGCACAAGCAGGCGGCGATCGCGGGCGCGATCAAGGCGCTGAAGCCCACCACGCTGGTGACCGACGCGGCGACCGCGCGCAGGTTGACCAAGGCGGCGCGGTAGGCAGGGGGAATTGACAAAGCTTTCACCGTTGCAATTCTACAATTCCCGCGAGAGAGACCCTCGCCGTACCGCTGCAAACAAGCTATTCTAAGCCGATGCCCACGCTCGACATTTCTCGCCTGAGCCCGAAAGAGGGCCTCGACCTCATCGGTGACCTGTGGGACAGCCTCACCGCAGAGGAGGTTCAGTTGACTCCCGCGCTAGCGCGCGGGCTTGACCGCCGCATCGCGACCTTTGACGACGACGCCAAGACCGCCACCCCCTGGGAGAGCATCGAATCGGACTTGTAGACGGCGGTCGCCGACCGCGTCAGCTGCGCTCCAAAGGGCGTTCTTAAAGAACGCCCGTCTGACGACGGGCTATGGAGCGCGGCTACATCCGTTGCGTCAATCAAAACGCAATCTGCACCAGGGGCGCTTCAGCCGCCCGCCCTGACCAGCTCCTCGATCAGCCTTGCGACCTCGCGGCGCACTTCGAGATGGGGCGCGTGGCCGATATGGGCGAAGCGGTGCAGCGCGATGAGGCCGCTCAAGCCCTCGACATGATGGGGCGGCGTGATGCGATCCTCGAGCCCGACCACAATCTTGGTCGGCGCCCACGGGCCCATGAGAAGGCCACGAATGTCGATCGTCTGGCGACCGCGGGCGAGAATGGCCTCGGCGAGGCGCCGCTGTTCCGCGACCAGCGGCCGCTCCTGGCGCAGACGCAAAGTGGTCCGCGCGAGCGCCGAGCCCAACGCGGCGGGATCGGTCGCAAGCATATTGAGCCATGGCGTGAGAGCCGCCTCGGTGTCGGCCTCCAGAAAGCCGTCGAAGAAGGCGGCGTTGGCATCCTCTCCGAGCCCGGCCGGGGCGATCAGCATCAGCGACAGCGCCTTGACGCTCGGCTCATGCGCGAGCGCCGTGGCGACGGCGCCGCCGAGCGAGTGGCCGACGAGATGGGCGGCGCCGACGCCCTCCTCGATCAGCGCGGCGCGCGCCGCTTCGACCAGGGCCTCGAAGCTCGCTTCCTCGCCGAGCGGCGAGAGCCCATGGCCGGGCAAGTCGATCGCCAGCGCCGGCTGCGTCTCGGGCAGAAGCCGTTGAACGGGTCGCCAGCCGTTGAGATCGGCGCCGAAGCCGTGCAGGAACACGACCGGCGCGCCTTCGCCGCGCGCAAGCCACAAACGATGCACGTTCAACGTTGGAGGCTGAGCCGCGCCACGCTGCTCGATGTCGCGCAGCTGGACGCGCCCGCGAGGGCCGGAGCCGCTTACGCTCTCAAGCCGCAATCCGCGCTCGCGCGCTATGCGTCGGGCGGCGGGCGTCGCGCGCGGGCGCTCGCCAACCGCAGCCCGGGCGTATGCGGCGTCTTTCGCGTCGCCCGCGACAAGAAGTGAAGAGACTGCAGCGGGAGACTCGGCGCGTGGGCCGACGCCGGCGGCGGAGCAAAACTCTCGCTTTCGGCGACGATCCAGCCGATGCAGGCGCCGACCGGCAGCACGTCGCCCTCGGACGCCGCGACAAACTTCAGCACGCCCGAAGCCGGCGCGTCGACCTCCATCGCCGCCTTGTCGGTCTCGATCTCGAACAGCGTCTCGCCCTTCTCGACATGCGCCCCTTCGGCGGCGTGCCAGCGGCCCATGCGGCCGGACGTCATGTCCATGTCGACGCGCGGCATGACGATCTCAACCGCCATGGGTCACACCTCGCCCTGCGCCAGACGACGCGCGCCCATGACAATGTCCTCAACCTGCGGAACCGCCGCCTTCTCCAGAACCGGGCTATAGGGGATCGGCGCCTCCGCGCCGCCGAGCCGCAGGATCGGCGCCTCGAGATAGTCGAAGGCTTCGCTCTCCGCGACGACAGCCGAGATTTCCGCCCCGATCCCCAGCGTCTTGACGCCTTCGTAAACGGCGAGAAGCCGCCCGGTCTTCTTGACGCTCATCACGATCGCGTCTTTGTCGATCGGCCTTAAAGACCGAAGGTCGATCACCTCGGCCTTTATCCCGTCCTTGGCCAGCATGTCCGCCGCCTCCAGCGCGCGATGGACCATGATCGCGGTGGCGACGATCGTGAGGTCTCGTCCTTCGCGCCGGACGACCGCGCGGTCGAGCGGCGTCTCATAATAACCCTCCGGCGTCGCGCCTTTCATCTTGTAGAGGAGCTTATGCTCGAACACGATCACCGGATCGGGGTCCTTGATCGCGGCGAGCAGCATGCCCTTGACGTCCTCCGGCGTCGCCGGCTCGACCACCTTGAGGCCTGGGACATGAGCGTACCAGGCCTCGATGCTCTGGCTGTGTTGCGCGGCGCCGCCAAGGCCCGACCCGGTCGGCATGCGAAAGACGACCGGAACATTGACCGCGCCGCCCAGCATATAGCGCAGCTTGGCGGCCTGATTGACGATCTGCTCCATCGCCAGCATCGAAAAGTCGGAGAACTGAAATTCATAGACCGGCCGCATGCCGGTCAGCGCCGCGCCGACCGCCACGCCCGCCCCGCCGAGCTCGGAGATCGGCGTGTCCATGACCCGCTCCTCGCCGAAGCGTTCGACCAGATCGCCGGTCACCTGAAAGGCGCCGCCGTAAACGCCGATGTCCTCGCCCATCAGAAACACCCGCTCGTCGCGCTCGAGCGCGATGCCGAGGGCTTCGCGGATCGCCTCCGCGTATGAGAGTTCGCGAGCGCTCATTGAAGCGCGTCTTGTCCAAGCGAATAAACGTCGCGCGTCAGATCCTCGACCGCCGGCCAAGGGCTCGCGCTCGCTTCGGCCATCGCCTCGGCCATTTCTCTTTCGACCGCGGCCGCGATCCCCGCGACCTCGGCCTCGGTCGCCAAGCCGAGCGCGACGATCTCCGTTTCGAAGCGCGCGATCGGATCGCGCGCCTTCCAGGAGTCGATCTCCTCGCGCGTTCGATACCGGTTGCGGTCGGAACGCGAGTGGCCGCGGGTGCGATAGGTCTTCGCCTCGATCAGCGTCGGACCCTCGCCCGCCCGCGCCCGGTCCGTCGCCTCAAACGCAGCCTCGGCGACGGCGGCGAAATCGTTGCCGTCGACCATGACGCCGGGAATCGCATAAGCCGCCGCGCGGTCGGCGACATTGGCGACCGCGGTCGCGCGGGCCATCGCCGTCGACATCGCATATTGATTGTTCTCGCAGACGAAGACGACCGGCAGCTTCCAGATCGAGGCGAGGTTGAGCGCCTCATGAAAGGCGCCTTCGTTGTTCGCGCCATCGCCGAAGAACGCGAGAGCGACCGCGCCGGTCCGTCGCTTCTTGGCGCTGAGCGCGGCCCCGACCGCGATCGGCAAGCCCCCGCCGACGATTCCGTTCGCGCCGAGATTGCCCCTGGCCGGATCGGCGATATGCATCGAGCCCCCGCGTCCCTTGCAATAGCCGCTCTCGCGGCCGAGGAACTCGGCGAACATAGGCTTGAGCTCGGCGCCCTTGGCGATGCAATGCCCATGTCCGCGATGGGTCGAGGTGATGCAGTCAGCGTCGCTGAGCGACGCGCACGCCCCGACCGCCGTCGCCTCCTGCCCGATCGACAGGTGCATCGTGCCGTAACTCAGGCCGCGGATGTAGGAATCTTCCGCCGCCTCCTCGAAACGGCGAATGCGGTGCATCCGCCTCAGCGCGCCGAGGACCTCCTCCACGCTCAACCGGTCATAGACCTGAGGGCGCACGACGCTGAAGCCTGCTGACTTTGGAAGTGGCGACAATCAAATGCCTCCAAAAAGCCCTAACCCGCCGACTTGGTCTTTAGGGCAGTCTTGAACTTTTGTCCTTAAAAAAAATCAAAGGTTCAGACGCTTCACATCGGGCGCCGCCGCATGATAGGCGCTGACTATGATCTGATTGATACAAAATAAGGACAATTTCCCAGCCGCTTGCCTTGCGGGTTCCTGGATTTCACGCCAAAGTGCGGGACTGTCAGGGAGGGAACACCGATGACCAAAGTCGTCAGTAAATCACTTTTGCTTGGATCGATCTGTGCGGCTGCGATTTTGGCGGCTGGGATAGCGAACGCGCAGGAGGTCAAGAACGCGCCGAGCTCGATGGCCGCGACGGCCGCAATAACGCCGGTCTCGCAGCAGCAGCTCAGCAGCGCGGCGAAGGACAGTTCGAACTTCCTCGCGACCAACGGAAATTACGAGCAGACCCGTTTCTACCCCAACGATCAGATCAACCGTAACAACGTGGCGCATCTGCATCCGGCGTGGATCTTCACCACCGAAGTCAAGGAGTTGATGGAGACCTCGCCGATCATCGTCAACGGGGTCATGTACGCAACCACGTCGTTCAGCCACGTCTACGCGCTCGACGCCAAGACCGGCCAGCAAATCTGGCACTTCAAGCCCAAGCTCGGCGCGGTCACGACATTCTGCTGCGGCCCCAACAATCGCGGCGTCGCCGTTTATGACGACAAGGTCTATGTCGCGACGCTCAACTCGAAGCTCTACGCTCTCGATGCGAAATCCGGCGACGTGGTCTGGCAAGTGCAGATCGCCGATCCCGAGAAGGGATATAGCGAGACGATGGCGCCCACCGCCGTCGACGGCAAAATCCTGATCGGCACCAACGGCGGCGAGTACGGAATCCGCGGCTTTGTGCGCGCCTACGACGCCAAGGACGGCAAGCTCCTCTGGAACTTCGACACCATCCCCGAGAATTCGGTCGGCGTGTGGGCGACCAAGGACGCGACTGGACGTGACGAGCATCGCGACATCGCGGCCGAAAAGGCGACGCTCGCCAAGAACGGCGACCCCTACAAGACGCTCGGCGGCGGCGTCTGGCAGAACCCATCGGTCGATCTGGCGACGAAGCGAATCTATTTCGTCGTCGGCAACCCCTCGCCCGACCTCTACGGCGCGATCCGCCCCGGCGATAACCTCTATACCGACTCGCTGGTCTCTCTCGATCTGGACACCGGCAAATACGTTTGCCACTTCCAGTATGTCCCGCATGACGTGTGGGATCTCGACGCGGTGAGCCCGACCGTGCTTGTCGAGGCGGCGGACAAGGACGGCAAGACAATCCCCGCGGTTATCCATGCCGGCAAGACGGGCTATGTCTATGTGCACGACCGCAAGGACTGCAGCCTCATCCGCTTCTCCGAACCAATGGTGTCGCAGAAGGGCAGATGGGTGCTGCCGACCCCGACCAAACCGCTCGACCCGAACTCCGCCAAAATGTTCCCAGGCGCGAACGGCGGCGTCGAATGGTCGCCTTTGGCGACCGATCCGGGCCAGAACCTCGCCTATGCGATCAATCTCGAGCAGGAGATGACCTATACGGTCGCCGACGAGGCCTATCCGGACGGCAAGCTGTGGCTCGGCGGCGCGTTCACCAACATCCCCGGCGGGGTCCAGACCGGCAACATCACCGCGGTCAACTACAACACCGGCAAGATCGCCTGGCAGGTCAAGACGCCGCAGCCGATGATCGGCGGGATACTCGCCACCTCCGGCGGCCTCGTCTTCGCCGGCGAGGGCAACGGCGCGTTCAACGCCTTCGACTCCTCGAACGGCAAGCTTTTGTGGCGTTTCCAGGCGGGCGCGGGCGTCAATGCGCCTCCGTCGTCCTATGTGGTCGACGGCAAGCAGTACATCGTCGTTGGCTCCGGCGGCAACACCCAGATCGACTTCAAGCGCGGAGACAGCATCATCGCCTTCACCACCGACTGATCATCTCTCGCATAGCGCTTTGGCCGCTTCCCCCCGGATCGCAGTCCGGGGGGAAGCGGCCTTTTCATTTGACCTCAGGGCGACGCGGCGCGCAAAAGGCGCGATCTTGGCGCGCAAGGATTGCCTGCATGCTGCGTAGTGTCGTTCTCGTCGCGTTCCTGGCTGGCGCAACGACCGCCGGGGCGGATTCGATCGAAGACAAGGCGGCGATTTGCGCCGCCTGTCACGGCGAGAAAGGGCTTCCGCAAGACAAGTCGATCCCGATCATCTGGGGCCAGAACGCAGGCTACCTTTATCTGCAATTCCGCGATTTCCAGAAGGGCGCGCGCAAGGACGATCGCATGACGCCGATCGCGCAAGGAATCGTCAAGGAGGACGCGCTGGCGCTCGCCGAATATTTTGCCGCCAAGACCTGGCCGAACACCGGCGCGCCGGCGGCCTCGAAAGCGGATGTGGAGGTCGCGATCGCGACCAACAAGTCGATCGTCTGCACCAGCTGCCATCTCGAGCAGTTCCAGGGCGATTCGTCCGTTCCCCGGTTGGCCGGGCAGGAGCACGATTACCTCTTGAAGACCGTGATGGATTTCCGCAATCACACCCGCGCCAACAACCCCGGCATGTCGGATCTCATGAACACCGCCACGCCCGAGCAGCTCTCCGCAATGGCCGCTTATCTGGCTGGGCTTTAGGCCGCGATGATTCAGGCCGACCCAAAGCCGTCATTGCGAGGAGCAGAGCGACGAAGCAATCCAGGAGTCGTCGGGCGCCTACGGCCCCTGGATCGCTTCCCCCCGGGACCAAAAGCCCGGGGGTCGCCGATGACGCCGGTGGTTTAAGAAGCGACCTCGGGAGGTCTCAGCGCGCCAGAAGAGCCGCCGCCCGCTCATGGCCGAGATCGCGGGCGATGTCGGCGGCGGTCTTGCCGCGATCGTCCTTGAGGTCAAGCGCGGCGCCGCGCGCAATCAGCGTCCTGATCGTGGCCTCGACGTCGTCAACCCCGGCGGATGCGTCGTGGCCCGCCGCCCACATCAGCGCGGTGAGGCCATGGGCGTATCGACGATTGACGTCGACGCCCGCTTGAATGAGCAGCGCGACGATCGGGGCGTAGGCGTGGCCGGCTGCGTAAACCATCGCGCTCTTGCCCTCGTCGTCGAGCGCATTGGGGTCGGCGCCGTGCTTCAGCAGCTGTTCGACGCTGTCCGCCGAGCCATTGTAGGCGGCGGCGGCGAGCGGGCGCAGACCCTTGCGGCCGGGGATGTTGGGATCGGCGCCGCGCTCGAGCAGCAACGCGACCGCGGCGCCCCGATCCGCTTCGGCGGCGTAGAACAGCGGGGTCGAGCCGTCGACGGCGCGCGCGTTGAGGCTCGCGCCTCGGTCGAGAAAGAGCCTGATCGGCGGCGCCTTGCCCGCCTGCGCCGCTCGGCCAAGCGCGGTCGCGCCGTCGCGGTCGCGCGCGTCGATCGCCGCGCCGCGATCGAGGAGCACGCGCGCTTGCCCCTCGCAACCGAGCCGCGCGGCGGCGAACAGGAGCGAGGCCGCCTGATATTGATCGCCGTCATGAAGCATCTGCACCGACTGCGCGATGTCGGGGCAGCGGTCCGCCGCGCGCGATAAGCCTGGGAACGCGATGAACGCGAGGCTCGCCAGCGCCGCCAGCCGCACCCGCCGCCGTCGCATTGTTGAAGCCTGATGCATAAGCCCTTCTCTCACTGCCACGCGCGTCACGCCAGCGGACCCACGGGGCGCAAAAGCCCGACTTCGGCGCCGTTCCAGTTCAAAAGGCGCGGCGAAACGAAGCGCGCAAGGCGCGCGACCGTTCTCTCGTCGAATCCGCCGAAGCGGCGGATCAGCGCCGCGATCATCACCTGCGCCGCGCGCCCCGCGCCATCGTCGGCCTTGACCGCAAGGCCGAGCCCGGCCTCGGGCAGCGCGGCGCAGAACACGCCCTCGGCACCCGACTTGGTGAAGGCGCGCGGGCCGAGGAGGGTCATCAACTCAGTGTCGAACCGGCCCCTTCCGGCGACCGTCAGGGGATGCGCAGCGACGGAAGCGCGAATGCGCGCCGCGGCGTCGCGGCGGCTTGGCGAGAGCCCTTGGCCCGTCCCGAGGCGCGCGAAGCCTCGGGCGAGCGCGATCAGCGGCACGGCGTAAGTCGGAATCGAGCAGCCGTCGACGCCGCGCATTTCCTCGCTCAAGCGTATGGCCGTCATCCCTTCGATCGCCGCCGTGACCTCGCGCTGCACGGCATGATCCGGCGCGACGTAGCCCTTGGGAGCCACTCCCATCACGCAGGAGAGACAGACGAAGCCCGCATGTTTGCCCGAGCAATTGTTGTGCAGAGCGGTCGGCGTTTCCCTTAAGCGCGCGAGCGCCCGCGCCTCGTCCTCGCCGAGCGGCCAGTGAACCCCGCATTCGAGGACCCGTTCGTCGAATCCGGCTTTGGCGAGCATCGCCCGCGCGGTCGCGACATGGTCCTCGCCGCCCGAATGAGACGCGCAGGCGAGCGCTATCTCCTTGTCGCTCAAGCCCAGGCGGTCGGCAGCGCCGCTTTCGACCAGCGGCAAGGCCTGCAGGGCCTTGATTGCGGAGCGCGGATAAACCGGCCGCTCGGCGTCGCCGAAGGCTAGAACCACCCGGCCGTCCGCGTCGACGACCGCGCCGGCGCCGCGATGGGCGGATTCGATCCGATTGCCGCGCGTGACTTCGACGACCACCGGATTCGCCATGGGGTTCCTCTCCAACTGGAGGACAAGGCTCGAGCGCAATGCGCCATCAGCCAATTCCCGTCTCCTGTCATGCCCGCGAAAGCGGGCATCCAGCAAGGCTTCGCCGCAACTCTGGATTCCCGCCTTGCGCGGGAATGACAGGCGGGCGGCTCCAGTTCCATCTGAAGCTGATTTTCCGGCTTCTGCGGCGATTTGCCTATTGCCTAACGCCTTCCCCGCTCCCATCCCTTCGCCTACGAATGAAGCAGCTCCACGCGAGGAAAACGAGACATGCAGGTTCGGGACGTAATGACCCATGGCGTGATCGGCGTGACCGAGGACACAAGCGTCGCCGAGGCGATCGAGACGATGTTGCGCTCGCGGGTGAGCGCGTTGTTCGTGCTTGACGCCAAGAACGAGCTGATCGGGATTTTGAGCGAGGGCGACCTCCTTCGCCGCAGCGAGATCGGAAGTGAGCACAAGCGCCCCCGCTGGCTCGAATTCCTGCTCGGCAGCGGGCGGCTCGCCGAGACTTACGCGCATGAGCACGGGCGCAAGGTCGGGGAAGTCATGACCCCGGACGTCGAGACGATTGAGGAGGGGGCTGAGCTCAGCGAAGCGGTGGATCGGATGATCCGCCGCCGCATCAAGCGGCTGCCGGTGCTGCGGGGCGAAACCGTCGTTGGCGTGATCTCCCGCTCCGACCTGCTCAAGGGACTTTTGGCCGGGACGCCGCGCGCGAAGGGCCCGCATCCCGACGCCGAGATCAAGGCCGCCATCCAGGCGGAGCTCGACAAGCTCGACTGGGCGCCGCGCGCGAGCGTGCGCATCGAGGTCGCGGGCGGCGTCGTCACTTTCAACGGCGCGATCACCGACGAACGGCTTCGCGACGGCCTCAAGGTCATCGCCGAGAATACGCCCGGCTGCGTCGCCGTCCACGACCACATGGCCTGGATCGAGCCGAACTCGGGATACTTTATGGCGTCGCCGGAGGACGAAGAGCGAAAGCAGTGAGATCGTTCGCCAATTCCGGCGCGCACGACGGCGAGATCGCAGCCCCTGGAGCCTGATGTCCGGCTGCTCGGCCCGCGTTGCCTCCAGAGAATTTAATGCAGGTCGCGGCTGGTATTAGACTTTCGTTCAGTTGCGCCGCCTGCTCAAATATGCAGCGATGCAAAAGGCAAGGGGTCAATGTCATTTCGCAAATTGTTTGGGGGCGCGGTCCCAATCGTTGTTCCCGAGTGAGATTGAAGCGCCGCCGGCTTTGCCATGACGTTTGACGTCGTCCGTCAACTGGGGGGCGGTCGAGATGGCTACAGTCTACGAGGACAATTTCGGCTTCTGGGACATCGACGGCCCAGGAGAACGCGCGCTCTTTGACCATGTCCAGCGCCAAAGCGCCCTTGTGAACTGCGAGCGCTGCGACCGTCCCGTCCGGCTCATGCTTTGCAAAACCTTGTGCGCCTGTTGCGTCTCCGCCCTCGAATGCGGCGCGCCTGCCTCGATTGACGATTATGATCAACCCCAGCCGACGATATTGGATCCTCGCCGTCCGCCACGACGGCCGCTTCGTCCCGGAGTTCGGCAGCTTTGTGCGTGGGGAGGTCATCTTAGAGATGAGCGGGAGGCGGCGAAACGGAATTCGCCGCTCTGACTTGAAGATCGTCGCGTCCGATCCCGATCGA
This sequence comes from uncultured Alphaproteobacteria bacterium, assembly GCA_963824475.1. Classification (GTDB taxonomy): domain Bacteria; phylum Pseudomonadota; class Alphaproteobacteria; order Rhizobiales; family Beijerinckiaceae; genus Roseiarcus. Next base: position 793,611 of record CAWGPR010000012.1, on the reverse strand, counting down.
GATGCAATCGAAAAAGCTGTCGCGGCGCTGAACGGCGCTTGAGGGCGCTCGCGAAAGCTCTCAGCGCGAGACGGCGCCAGCGTCTGGCGGGGGCGGCAAGGGGGTCTGAGGCCGATCCTTCCCGGCCCAAAACGGAAGAGGGAGCCATTGAATTGCCTGACCCGATTTCGTGGTACAGGATCCAAGTCTGCCCTGTAGAAGTGTCCAGCAAGAGGGTCTGAGGAAAAGTCTGAGATTGTGACGCCGGGACCGCGATCATCTGATAGCGCCCGACTTGCGGCTGCTCGGCATGCGCGGTTCCGGCCGCCGAAACCAAGGCGAGTAGCATAACGACCGGCTTCTGCATGGGGTCTCTCCGATGGCCCTGACCCCAGCCGCGACTGCTCTTGGGCGGGTTGGCGCGGAGGTCCTAGCCCCTTTCCACGCTCAGGCTCAATCGTGAGCTATAGCTCAGAAAACGGAAAAAGGCGAAATGTCTTGTCAATTGCAGAAATGCAGGTTATGATCATGACCGGATCAAAGCCGACGGCATGCTCGACCCGTCCGCCACCCGAGGCCTTGCCCTGAGCGCCGCGAAGCGGCCTCGGAGGGCTGCCCTGGGCTTGTCGAAGCGGACGCCGGGGAACGACGACGGCGTTAGGGTCGCCTAACTCGGCGGCGTCGGGGAGGTCGGAAGGAGAATTCGGCGTAAGACGTTGAAATCGCTCGTTTCGCGGAAGGAAAACGAGACCTAAGAGACCCAGTTTTGGCGGTTTTTGCAGGCATTTTCGCCGAAAGGCGCGTTTTCTCCGCTAAAAGCGTATCTCTTTGCTCGCAAGCGTAGCTCGCCTTGGAGCCTTGTCCCCTCAAGTTTCAGGCGCGCCCCCTCCCGCCTCCGCCAGCGCCCTCAGTCCCTCGCGATAGGTCGGATAGGCGGGCTCAAATCCGAGGAGCGTCTTGGCCTTGGCGATCGAGACCTGCTTGTTGTCGGCGTAGAACTCCTGCGCCATCGGCGAGAGCCGCGCCTCGCCAAACGGCTCCTCGGGCGGCGGCTCAAGGCCGAGCAGCGCCGCGGCATAGGCGACCACATCCTGCGGTGGGGCGGGCTCGTCGTCGGCGACGTTCCAGATCTGGCCCGGGAGGCCACGCGTGAGCACGAGGCGCGAGACCTCGGCGATATCGTCGACGTGGGCGCGGTTGAACACCTGGCCCGGCTTGACGATCCGGCGCGCCTCGCCCCGCCGTAAGCTGACCAGCGCATTGCGGCCGGGCCCATAGATTCCGGCGAGCCGCAGGATGTCGGCCTCGGCTCCTCGGTCTCGGGCCGCGGCCGTCCAGCGCGCCTCGTCGTCGAGGCGCGCCAGTCCGCGCGCTGTGCGTGTCCGCGTCGCGCTCGCTTCATCGACCCAGGCCCCGGCGTGATCGCCATAAACGCCGATGGTCGAGTAGTAGATCACCCGCCGCAGCGCCGGCGCGGCTGCGATCGCGGCCGCAAAGCGCTCGAGCGTCGCGCTAGGCCTATCGCGCGGCGGGATCGAGACGACGATGGCCTCGGCGTTCGTGAGCGCGCGCTCCAGCCCCGGCTCGGCCTCGGCGCCGTCGAATGCATAAGCCTCGACGCCTTCGCGCCGCAGGACGGCGACGCTCTCCGCGGTCCGCGCCGTTCCGCTCGCCTCGATCCAGGGCTCACGCTCAATGAGCCGCCGGGCGCAATAGCCGACGCCGAAGAAGAAAATTCTCATGGGCCGAGCCTCGCCTGGCGAGCCCCTATCCGTCTGCTGGATGGCGCCCGCGCTATCTCTTCTTCGGCATGTAGAGGTCGGTGAGCGTCCCCGCAAAGGCTTCGGCCGACATGGCGAAGGTCTCCGACAGCGTCGGATGGGGATGAATCGTGAGGCCGATGTCTTCGGCTTCCGCCCCCATCTCGATCGCCAAGGCCGCCTCGGAAATGAGATCGCCGGCGTCGATTCCGACGATGCCGCAGCCGATGAGACGCTGGGTCTCCTCGTCCCACAGGGTCTTGGTCAGGCCCTCGTCGCGGCCGAGCGAGAGCGAGCGGCCGCTCGCCGCCCAAGGAAAGACGGCCTTGCCGTATTTGATCCCCTTGGCCTTGGCTTCCGTCTCGGTCAGGCCCGCCCAGGCGACTTCCGGATCGGTGTAAGCAACCGAGGGGATGGCCTTGGCGTCAAACGAGGATTTGTGTCCGCTCGCGACTTCCGCCGCGACCTTGGCCTCATGCGTGGCCTTATGCGCCAGCATCGGCTGGCCGACGATGTCGCCGATAGCGAAGATGTGCGGCACATTGGTGCGCATCTGGCGGTCGACGGGGATGAAGCCGCGCTCGTCGGTGGCGACGCCCGCAGCGGCGGCTCCGATGAAGGCGCCGTTCGGGCGTCGTCCGACCGAGACCAACATGGCGTCGAACGTCTCGGTGTTTGCGCCGCCGGGGCCTTCGTAAGTGACCTTGAGCCCGTCCGGCTCCGCGCGGACAGCGGTCACTTTCGTTTTCAGCAGGATCTTGTCGTAGAGCCGGCCGATGCGCTTCGCGAGCGGGGTCACGATGTCCAGATCCGCCCCCGGCATCAGTTGGTCCATCATCTCGATCACGGTGATCCCGGCGCCGAGCGCATGGTAGACGGTCGCCATCTCAAGCCCGATGATGCCTCCGCCGAGGATCAGCATGCGCTTGGGGATGAAGCTGAGCTCCAGCGCCGCAGTCGAATCCCAGATGCGCGGATCAGCGGGAATGAATCCCGGCGCGGCCGGCTCAGAACCGGCGGCGATGATCGCCTTGTTGAAGCGCACGACCCGCGCGCCCTCCCCCGTTTCGACCCGCAGGGTCTTGGCGGAAGTGAACTGGCCCTCGCCGGTCACAACCCTCACCTTTCGCTGTTTGGAGAGCCCGGTCAGGCCGGTCGTCAAGCGCTTGACCAGGCCGTCTTTCCAGCTGCGAATTGCTGCAAGATCAAAGGCCGGCGCGCCGAAGCTCACGCCGTGCGAGCCCATCGCCTTGGCGTCGTCGATGACCTTGGCGACATGCAAGAGCGCCTTGGATGGGATGCAGCCGACGTTGAGACACACGCCGCCAAGGGTCGCGCGCGAATCGACCAGAACCACATTCTGCCCTAGATCGGCGGCGCGGAAGGCGGCGGTGTAGCCGCCAGGACCGGCGCCCAGGACCACGATATCGGCCTCGAAATCGGCCACGGTCGGCGCAGCAGCCGAAGGCGCCGGGACCGCCGTCGGCGGCGGAGCCGCCGCCTGCTTCGCTTCACCGCCGCCCGAATAGGTCGCCAGCAGGTCGCCCTGGCTCACCTTGTCGCCGACCTTGACGCGAACCTCGCCGATGACGCCATCTTCCGGCGCCGGCACGTCCATGGTCGCCTTGTCGCTTTCGAGCGTCAGGATCGGCGCGTCCTTACGAACGCTCTGCCCCGGCGCGACAAGGATTTCGATGACCGGCACGTCCTTGAAGTCGCCGATGTCGGGAAGCCGGATTTCATTCGCCATGGCCGTCTGTCTTTCTATCGGACTGCGGTCATAAGATAATGCGCCGCATATCCTCCACGAGGCCGGCGAGATGGCGCATGAAGCGAGCCGCCGCCGCGCCGTCAATCACCCTGTGGTCGTAGGACAGGCAAAGCGGCAGCATGAGACGCGGCTGAAAGGCCGTCCCATCCCAAACCGGGGCCATCTTCGAACGCACGACCCCAAGAATCGCCACCTCAGGCGCATTGACGATGGGGGTAAAGGCCGTCCCTCCAATGCCTCCCAGCGAAGAGATGGTGAAGGTCGCGCCCTGCATTTCGGCAGGCGCAAGCTTGCCGGCGCGCGCCTTTTCAGAGAGGGCGCCGAGCTCGCGGGAAAGCTCGATGACGCCTTTCTGGTCGACGTCCTTGACCACCGCCACCACGAGGCCGTCAGGGGTGTCGACAGCGACGCCGATGTGCCAATAGCGCCGCATAATCAATGCGTCGCCGGCCGGTGCGAGAGCGGCGTTGAAAGTCGGGAAAGCTTTGAGCGTCGCGACCGAGGCCCGCATGAGAAGCGGCAGCAGCGACACTCGGTAAGGCCTTGATTTGTCTTTCTTCGCATCTTCGTCGAGAGCTTTGCGAAAGGCGTCGAGGTCGGTGATGTCAGCCTCGTCGCAATGGGTGACATGCGGCACATTCACCCACGAGGCATGCAGGCGCGGCCCGGATATGCGCTTGATGCGCGACAGCGGAACGGTCTCGATCGGCCCGAATTTGGCGAAGTCGACCGCCGGGATCGCGGGCAGCGCCGCGCCGCCCCCAGCGGCGGCCCCGGCCTCAACGCCTCCGGCCCGAGCGACCAGCGCCGCCTTCACGTCCTCTCGCGTGATGCGGCCTTTCTCGCCGGTCCCCTTGATTTGATTGAGGTCGAGGCCGAGTTCGCGCGCAAGCCTGCGAACCGCGGGCCCCGCGAAAACGCCGGAGAAATCGGCGAGGGCGGGACCCGCGGGAGGCTTGGGCGGCGCGGGGGGCAGGTCGCTCGGCGCAATGGGCGCGGTTTCCGGCGCTTCGGCGGCGTCCTCTTCTTCCTTCGCCTCGCCGTCGATCGAGGTCGTCGGACCGGCGGGTCCTGCGTCGAGCTTCGCGATCAGCGCGCCCATCGAGACTTTGTCGCCGACCTTGACGACAATCTGCGCGATCTCGCCCGCCGCCGGCGACGGCACGTCCATGGTCGCCTTGTCGGATTCGAGCGTCAGGAGCGGCTGGTCGGCCTCGACCGTGTCGCCCGCCTTCACCAAGATCTCGATGATCGGCACGTCCTTGAAGTCGCCGATGTCTGGGATTGTGACGTCGATCGGCGCCGCCTTGACGGGGGCCGCCGGCGCAGCGGAAGGCGGCGCGGCGGGTTTAGCCGGAGCAGCCGCAGGCTTCTCGGGGGCCGCAAGCGGCGCAGCGGCGGGCGACGCGGCCGCCTTGCCAACGCCGGAACCTTGCGCCGACTCGACCCGCGCGATGAGCGTCCCCATCGACACTTTGTCGCCGACCTTCGCGACGACCTCGGCCACGGCGCCCGCCACCGGCGAGGGCACGTCCATCGTCGCCTTATCGGATTCGAGCGTGATCAGCGATTGATCAACCTTGACGACGTCGCCGGGCTTCACCAGCACCTCGATCACCGGCACGTCCTTGAAGTCGCCGATATCGGGAACCTTCACGTCGACTTTCGCCACCGGCGCTCTCCTCAGCGAACAGGTTGTCCAGGGATGCCGAGATTTCAGTTTCGCGCCGGGTTCAGCCCCTCCGGATCGATCCCGTACTTAGCGATCGCCTCGGCCACTTGCCGGTTGGGCAGCAATTGTTCATCCGCCAGCGCCTTCAGACTGGCGACCGCGACGTGGTAGCGGTCAACTTCAAAGAACGCACGTAGGCGACGGCGATAGTCGGAGCGTCCGAACCCGTCCGTGCCCAAGACCTTGTAGCGCGCGGGCACGTATGGCCGAATTCCGTCCGGGAGCGCCTTTATGTAGTCCGTAGACGCAATGACTGGCCCCTTCCCGCCCGATAAAGCGCGGGTGATGAACGGAACCTTCGGGTCGGCCTCAGGATGCAAGAGATTCCAGCGCTCGACATCGAGCCCTTCCCGCCGCAACTCGGTGAAGCTTGTGACGCTCCACACCTCGCTGCTGACGCCGTGCTCGCCGGCGAGCATCTCCGCCGCCGCCTCGACCTCACGCAGGATCGCGCCCGACCCTAGAAGACGCACGCTGAGGCCGGGCCGATCAGCATTGACCTCGCGCAGCTTGTAGGCGCCGCGAAGGATGCCCTCCTCCGCCCCTTCCGGCATCGCCGGGTGGGCGTAGTTCTCATTCAACGTTGTGATGTAATAATAGATATCGTCCTGATCGACGAGCATGCGGTTCAGCCCCGCGTGGACGATCACCGCCAGTTCGTAGGCATATGTGGGATCGTAGGTTACACAATTTGGGATGGTCGAGGCCAGAACATGGCTGTGCCCGTCCTCGTGCTGCAGACCCTCGCCGTTCAGGGTGGTGCGGCCGGACGTGCCGCCGATCAGGAAGCCCCGCGTCCGCATGTCGCCCGCGGCCCAAGCGAGATCGCCGACGCGTTGGAAACCGAACATCGAATAGTAGATGTAAAAGGGGATCATCGGCACATTGGAGGTCGAATAGGATGTGCCCGCGGCGATGAACGAGGCCATCGCGCCCGGCTCGTTGATGCCTTCTTGAAGAATCTGGCCCTTCGGATCCTCACGATAATACATGAGCTGATCGGCGTCTTGCGGCCGATAAAGCTGGCCGACCTGGCTGAAGATGCCGACCTGACGAAACAGGCCCTCCATGCCGAAAGTGCGGCTCTCATCGGGGACGATCGGGACCACACGGGGACCGAGGTTTTTGTCGCGCAGGAGCGCGGTCAGAATTCGGACAAAGGCCATGGTGGTCGATATTTCCCGTCCCTCTGCCGTCGCCTTTAGCAGCGCATCGAAGATGGAAAGCGGCGGGACAGGAAGCGGTTCGCTCTTGCGGCGACGAGACGGCAGGTAGCCGCCGAGCGCCGCGCGCCGCTCGCGCAGATAGCTCATCTCCTCGCTATCGTCGGCGAACCGCAGGAGCGGAACCTTGTCGAGGTCAGCGTCTGAGACGGGGATCTGGAACCGTTCGCGAAAGGCCTTAAGCGCATCGTGGCCAAGCTTCTTGGCCTGATGGGCGATCATCTGCCCTTCGCCGGCCGCGCCCATTCCGTAGCCTTTGACGGTTTTGGCGAGAATGACGGTCGGCTGGCCCTTATGCTCGACCGCCGCCTTGTAAGCGGCGTAGACCTTGACGGAATCATGCCCGCCCCGGGTCAGCGCCCAGATTTCGGCATCGGTCCAGTCCTTGACCATCGCCGCTGTCTCGGGATGGCGGCCAAAGAAGTTCTTCCGGATATAGGCGCCGTCTTTCGACTTGAAGTCCTGGTATTCGCCGTCGACGCATTCTTCCATAAGCTGGCGAAGCTTGCCCTGGGTGTCCTTGGCGAGCAAAACGTCCCAGCCGGAACCCCAGAGGCACTTGATGACGTTCCAGCCCGCGCCGCGGAAGTCGGCCTCGAGCTCCTGGACGATCTTGCCATTGCCGCGAACGGGTCCGTCGAGGCGCTGGAGGTTGCAGTTGATGACGAAGATGAGGTTGTCGAGCTTCTCGCGTCCGGCGAGGGAGATCGCGCCAAGCGATTCCGGCTCGTCCATCTCGCCGTCGCCGCAGAACACCCAGACCTTGCGCGGCGCGGTGTCGGCGAGGCCGCGGCAGTGCAGATAGTGTAGGAAGCGGGCCTGATAGATCCCCATCAGCGGCCCGAGGCCCATCGAGACGGTCGGAAACTGCCAGAAGTCCGGCATCAGCCAGGGATGGGGATAGGAGGACAGACCTTTGCGGCCGACTTCCTGGCGGAAGTTCACAAGCTGCTCTTCGCTGAGACGTCCCTCCAGGAAAGCGCGCGCGTAGATGCCAGGCGAGCTGTGGCCCTGGAAATAGATCAAATCACCGCCATGCTTCTCGTTGCAGGCATGCCAGAAATGCATGAAGCCGGTGTCGTAAAGGGTCGCCGCCGACTGGAAGCTTGCAATGTGGCCGCCGAGCTCGGAGGATTCCTTGTTCGCCTTGACGACCATGGCGGCGGCGTTCCAACGAACATAACGCCGGATGCGTTGCTCGAGCTTGCGGTCGCCCGGATGGGGCGGCTGGGCTTCGGGCGGAATGGTGTTGACGTAAGCGGTGTTGGCGGCGAACGGCAGCTTCGCGCCCTTCCGTCGAGCGGACGTGACAACCGCGTCCAGGATGTCGTCGACCTTGCCGATTCCCTCGAAGGCTTCAACCGAATCGAGGGCGTCGAGCCATTCGTCAGTCTCGTCGGATTGGTCCTTGACCCTGTCGTCCATCGGGGCCGACCTCCCTCTCACTCATACGAAAGTCGTAAGCAACCTTGGCGCACTCTTCTCACGCGCCAGCGCAGTTGGCAATCGCGACGGGTAGAGCCGCTGCCATGTTGATCATGCATGAACCACCGAGCATTGGCCGCCGCCCGGCAGTCGGGATAGAATGGTCTTCGCGCCCGATTGGCGGGTGTTTGAAGCCTCGATGGAGCAGGATTTGGCCGGCGTCACCACCCATGTCCTCGACGTGACCAGCGGCTGGCCGGCCGAAGGCGTTCGGGTCGAGCTTTACGAGCTGGCAGGCGGATCTGAACGCAAGCTGATCGCCAATGTCGCGACCAACGCGGACGGCCGCACCAGCAAGCCGCTGATGAGCGCCGATGGGGCGCGCGCCGGCCGGTTCGAACTCGTCTTCCACGCCGGGGACTATTTTCGCCGCCAGGGAGCGGAAATGGCCGACCCGCCTTTCCTTGACGTGATCGCGATCCAGTTCGGCGTCGCCGATCCCCAGGCGCACTATCACGTGCCCCTTATCGTCTCACCCTGGAGCTATTCCACCTATCGGGGAAGTTGAGGTTGACGCGCTGCGCTTTGGTGGCGTTTCCAGGCGAAAATCGGTTGGCAAAACCGGTTTTTCAGGCGGAAAATGCTCGAAAAACCGTGTCGAAGCGAGCCGCCTAGGCCGGATTTCCTTCCGCGAAATGAGCAATTTCAAAGTATTACAGAGGATTTTCCTTCCGACCCCTCGGTGGCCGCGGCTTTGGGGACGTACGTGCTCGGCATCCTCTCCGCTTTGACCCCGATCTCACAATCATAAGCGATTATTCGGAAATAGGCAAGCAATTTTATTGTTTTCCGATTTTCTTGAGCATGTCGCGCTTCCGTCAGTCGCCGGGAGCTCCGGCGACTGACTCAACAAAGCCGGGACAAATCTCCGCAAATACCTACATTTATAGGATCAAATTAAACCTGCTTAATAGCTTACCAGCTCCAAATGCAAAGGCCCAAGACCCCTCAGCACGGTACGGGGTCGCCCCTGGTTTCTGCAACGCAGCCGGCGATTTTTGACTTCCCCCTCTTGCATAAGCGTGCTCACTATATTATAAGCGTGCTTATGTTATCACTTGCTCAGAAACCCCAGATCTCCCCGGCCAGGGAACTCGGGTTCGCGCTCCATGACGTGGCCCGGCTGCTCAGGACCTATTCCGACCAGCGGGCGCGGGAACTTGGCACGACCCGCGCGCAATGGGCCGTCCTCTCGCGCCTGCAGCGCTGTGAGGGCGTCAAGCAGAACGAACTGGCCGAGGCTCTCGACCTCGCGCCGATAACGCTCGGCCGCCTGATCGATAAACTCACCGCCGCCGGCCTGGTCGAGCGGCGCGATGATGCAAACGACCGGCGCGCCAACCGCCTTTATCTCACCGAGAAGGCCGCGCCGGCGCTGAAAGACCTCGGGGCGCTCGCTGAAGACCTGATGGGGCGGGCGCTGGCCGGCGTCGACGAATTGACCATCCGCGCCATGCATGACGGCCTGATCACCATCAAAGCCAATCTCAAGAACGAATTGACTGCGGGAGCAGAGTCAAAGTGACCCAACCCAAGCCGTCGGCCGGGCGCGATCCCGCCCAGGAAGACGTTCCCCCCGCTGCGCCGCAGGCGGCGCAGCCGCTGCCATTTGCGCCGCCAAAATCGAACGCCCAGCAGGCGGCGCGCGAGTCCGCGCCTCAGACGCCGTCTAGCCAGCAACCGTCGCAGCCGATTCAGTTCACGCCGGCCCGAACGCCCGCGCCGAGCCCACAGCCGCCGCCTGCGCCGCCGCCGGCGCCCAGCCAGCCGCCGATCGTCGTCAAGCGCAAGCGCCGCATGAGCCGGTTCGTGATGCTCGTCGTCATTCCGCTCGTCGCGCTTGCGCTGGGCTTCACCTGGTGGCTGAACAGCGGCCGCTATGTCTCGACCGACAATGCCTATGTCGGCGCGGACAAGTCGCTGATCACGCCGCAGGTCACTGGCGCGATCGTCGCAGTCCACGTCGTCGAGGGACAGAAGGTCAAGGTCGGCGATCCGCTCTTCGACATCGATCCCAAGCCTTATGAGATCGCGCTGGCGCTGGCCAAGGGCAAGCTCGAAGCAGCCAAGGTCGAATTCGCCAACCTGCAATCCTCGTATGCGAGCAACATCGACCAGATCAAAATGGGCGAGGACGCAGTGCGCGTCCGCCAGGCCGACTTCGACCGCAAAAACGACCTCGCCATCTCGCGCTCAGGCACGGCCGCCGATCGCGACACCTCGATGGCGAACCTCATTCAGGCCAAGCAGATCCTCGAATTCGTCAAATGGCAGCAGGCGACGGTGAAGGTGAAGCTCGGCGGCGGCCCCAATACGACGATCGATCAGTTCCCCGACTATATGCAGGCGAACGCCGCGGTCGACGACGCCGAGCGCAACCTGCGCAACACCAAGGTGCTCGCTCCGATCGACGGCGTCGCGACCCAGGTGCCGGAGATCGAGCTCGGACGCGTGGCGGCGGCCGGCCAGCCGGTGTTCGCGATCGTCGCCGACACAGGCCTGTGGGTCGACGCCAATCCAAAGGAGTCGGATCTGACCTACGTCGATGTCGGCCTGCCCGCGACGGTGAGCGTCGACACATTCCCCGACCGGGAATGGAAAGGGACGATCTGCTCGATTGCGCCCGGCACCGGCGCGCAGTTTGCGATCCTGCCGCCGCAGAACGCGAGCGGCAACTGGGTCAAGGTCGTCCAGCGCGTGCCCCTGCGCTTCTGTTTCGATCCGCATGAGGACACGACGGGCCTGAGAGCGGGCATGAGCACCTATCTGACCATCGACACGGGCCGGGTGCGCACGCTTGGGGGAACCCTCGAAGGACTCAAGCAGTGGGTGGTCGGTTACGTCGAGACCCTCATGGGGGCGCGGACGGCCGTCATCAGATGAACGCGCCCGCGCCCGCCCTCCCGCTCTACGAGACCATCTCGCCGACGCTGAAGTGGCTCTTGACCGTCTGCATCATGATGGCGACGATCATGCAGGCGCTCGACACAACGATCGCCAACGTCGCCCTGCCCTACATGCAGGGCTCGCTGGCGACGACGCAGGATCAGATCAACTGGGTGTTGACCTCCTACATCGTCGCCGCCGCGATCATGACCTCGCCGCTCGGCTGGATGGCGACCCGCTTCGGCCGCAAGAAGCTGTTCATCGTCTGCACCGCCGGATTTACCGTCGCCTCGATGCTGTGCGGCGTCGCGCTCACCATCGAGCAGATGGTCGCCTATCGGCTGTTGCAGGGGGTGTTCGGCGCGGCGCTGGTGCCGCTGAGCCAGGCGGTGATGCTCGACATCTTCCCGCCCGCCAAGCGCGGCTCGGCGATGGCGATCTGGGGCATGGGCGTGATGCTCGGACCGATCATGGGTCCGACGCTCGGCGGCTGGCTTACGGACTCGTATTCGTGGCGGTGGGTGTTCTTCGTCAATCTGCCGTTCGGCATCCTCACCACCGCCGGCCTTTGGATCTTCATGAGCGAGACGCCGACGCGGCGCGACGTGCCCTTCTCCTGGTTCGGCTTCCTGAGTCTGTCGCTCGGCATCGGCTCCTTGCAGATGATGCTCGACCGCGGCGAGCAGCTCGGCTGGTTCGAGTCGCCCGAAATCATCATTGAGGCGATCCTGTCGGTCGTCGGCTTCTATTTCTTCCTCGCCGACTGCTTTACGTCCGAGCGGCCGTTCATCAGCGTGCGCATTTTCCGCGACTGGAATTTCTCCATCGCGCTCGTCTTCATGTTCCTGGTCGGCGTTATCCTGCTCGCGACCATGGCGCTGATCACGCCGTTCATTCAGGTTCTGCTCAATTACCCAGTGCTGTCGAGCGGCTATCTTCTGGGCACGCGCGGCATCGGCACCTTTGTCGCGATGTTCCTGGTCGGGCGCCTCAGCGGCAAGGTCGACGCGCGGCTGCTGATCTTCATAGGTCTCGTGCTGGCGACGGGATCGCTCTGGCTGATGGTCGGCTGGTCGCTCGACGTGCCGGGGACCACCATTGCGATCAACTCGGTCGCGCAGGGGTTCGGCCTCGGCTTCATCTTCGTGCCCCTCAATACGATCGCCTTCGCCTCGCTGCCGGCCGCGCTGCGCACCGAGGGCGCGGCGCTCTGGACGCTCATCCGCAACATCGGCTCGTCGGTCGGCATCTCGGTCGTCATCGCGCGCTTGACCAGCATGACGACCATGTTCCACAGCCAGCTCGTCGAGCACGCCACGCCGTTCAACGACGCGCTAAGAATGCCGAACGCCTCGCTGGTCTGGGGACACGGGCTTCCCAGCATGGCGATGCTCGAAGGGATCATCACCCAGCAGGCGGCGGCGATGGCCTATTCGAACGATTTCCTGTTCATGACCTTGATCTCGCTTTGCGCCTTCCCGCTGCTCGCCCTCATCCGCTCGCCGAAGGCCGTCGCGACAGCCGCTTCGCGCGAAGAAGCGGCGGCCCATGCGGTGATGGACTGACACAGGCAGACCGAGCGACGTTCGGCGAGCCGCCGCGCCGCCTGCGGATCGTGTGCGGGCAGATAGATCGTTAGCCGCGCCTCGGCGAAGGCCTGGATGGCGGCGAGCGTCGCTGACGCCTGAGCCTCGTCGTCGCTGACGCCGTCGACCGCTCCGGCGAGCATCGTCTCCTCGTTATAGGACGCGTCGCCAGCAATGAGGACGGTCTTATCGCCGTCCTCGACGATAACCGAAAAGTGATCGCGCGTGTGGCCGGGCGTGGCGACGGCGACGATCGCGCCGTCACCGGTCAGGCGTTTCGATCGCTGGAACGGCCCGTAAGGGCCGTCGTCGAGAATGAGGGGCTTCGGATCGAACGCCTTTGGCCAGCGCTGCGGCAGATGGCCGCGCAACTGTCCAGCGACGCCTGCGGCGCGCCGCAACTCGGCCGGAGAGACGAGAATTTCGCTCGTCGGGAAATGGCTTAAGCCGCCGTCATGATCGATGTGCAAGTGGGTCAACACGACGCGCTTGACGTCGGCTGAGCCAATGCCCAGCCCCTTGAGCTGAGGGCCGGCTTCCTCCTCCGGCTCGATGTCGAAGCGAACACAAAAGCGGAAGTAGGGATGCCAGCGCGGAAGGCGCATGAAACTGGCCGACGCGCCGGTGTCGACAAGGATCACGCCGTCGTGGCGCTCGATCGCGTAGGCGTTGACCGGCAGCCAGTCCGACCACTCGGCGTCGAACAGCGGCGCAAGGCGACGGCTCAGCCCGCGGCCTCGGCCGATGATCTGACTCGCCTTGATCCGCACCCGGCCGGTTTGGATGGCGTGGACACGCATTGCTGTCGGCTCCCTTAGGCGCGCCCGAAACGGCCAAGATGCGTGTCGCCAAAGCCGCTTCGATATTTGAGGCCGTAGCCGAGCATGCGGTCGAAGCCGATGTGGGCGATCCAGATCAGCGCCAGCGCCGAGGCGACAGGCGAGCCGAGAGCAAAGCCTGCAAGCGCAACCGGCAGCGCCAGCGCGTAGGTATGGACGAGATTGTAGGCGAGCGCGCCCGCCCTCGGCCCGACCAGATAGGCGAGCATCGAAAGATCCGGCGCAAGGAACAGAACCGCGAACGCGAGCCACGAGAAACCGCCGTAGCCGTAAAGCGCAATCGCCGCGGCAAAGGCGGCCGCGCCCTCGAGGCGCAGAACCGCCCTGACCCCGCCTGACGCCAACCCGCCAGCCGCGTGCGCGGCGGCGGGCAGTCTGACATGAGCGAGTCGCTCCAGGGTCGGGGTCATCGAGGCCTCCTCGGCGGCGCACGGGCGCGGCCGCTTGGGCCTTCTCGATACGCCCGCGCGAACTTCTGCAGAATTGCATATTTATCTTGATCAGCTATACACATACGTATGGGCAGGCGCGAACCCGACTGGAGCGAATTGCGCACCTTCCTCGAAGTCGCGCGCGACTTGAGCCTCAGCGGCGCCGCGCGCCGGTTGGGCCTCGCCCAGCCGACGGTCGGGCGCCATATCGATGCGCTGGAGGAAGCGCTCGGGGCGACGCTGTTCACGCGCTCGCCGCGCGGCCTCACCCCGACCTCAGCCGCGAAAGCGCTTGTCCCGCATGCCGAAGCGATGGCCGCCGCGGCAGCGGCGCTCGCGCGTTCCGCCTCTTCGGCGGCGGCGATCGATCGCGGCGTCGTGCGCATCACCGCGAGCGAGATCATGGGTTCAGAGGCGCTGCCGCCAATCTTCGCCAGCTTTCGCGCCCGCAATCCGGGCGTCGCGGTCGAACTCGCGGTCACCAACCGCAACCAGGATCTCGCGCGCGGCGACGCGGACATTGCGGTGCGCATGGTGCGCCCGACCCAGAGCGGGCTCGTCGCGCGCCGCATCGGCTCGACGCGCATCCGGCTTTACGCGCATCGCGACTATCTCGCGCGGTTTGGCGAACCGCGCTCATTCGCCGATCTTAAGCATCATTGCCTGATCGGCTTCGACCGCGACAATCAGTCGTTTCGGTCCGCGGGCGCGTTCGCGGAATCGCTCACGCGCGAGGACTTCGGCTTTCGTTGCGACAGCGACGTCGCTCAGCTCGCGGCTCTCCGCGCAGGTGTCGGCGTCGGCGGCTGTCAGGACGCCGTCGCCCGCCGCACGCCCGAGCTCCTCCCCGTGCTGCCGAACGCCTTTCAGACGACGCTTGAGATTTGGCTGGTCATGCACCGCGATTTGAAGGCCGCTCCGCGGGTGCGGCTTCTTTACGACTGGCTGGCGGCCGGGCTTACGGATTACGTCAAGGGACGACCGACCGGCGCCGAAGCCGTCAACAAGCGATAACCGCCGCCGCTACGCCGGCCGCGCGATTTCAAGCACCAGGTCGGCGAGGTGTTCGGCGGCGTCCGGGACGCCGACCGACTTCGCCGCCGCCGCCGCCGCTTCGAGCCTCGCCGGCGCGGCGAGAGCGGCCCGCAAGATCTCGGCCAGCCGCTTGGGCGTGAATTCGCTTTGCGGCACAACGATCGCGCCGCCGGACTTGGCGAGCGCCGCCGCGTTCGCGGCTTGGTCCTGATCGAGCGCGTGCGGAAACGGCACGAGGACGGAAGCCCGCCCGATGACCGCGAGTTCGGAGACGGTCGAAGCGCCGGCGCGGCCGATGATGAGATGGGCGGCTGCGATCCGCGCCGGCAAATCGGGGAAGAATTCTGCGATCTCGACCGGGAAGCTCATCCGCGCGCAGGCCGCCGCCACGCGCGAACTGTCCTCGCCGCGCGCCTGCTGAGTGAGGCGGATCCACTGCCGCTCGTCCGGGTTCATCAACGCGATCGCCGCAGGCACGACGTCGGCCATGACGCGCGCCCCCTGCGAGCCGCCGGTCACCAGAAGGTTCAAGCGCTGTCCGACGTGTTCGGGATAGGGGATCGCGGCGGCGGCGATCACCGATGGCCGAACCGGGTTGCCGGTCACGCGGATCTTCGCTTGATCGACGCCTATCAAGCCCGGAAAACCGCAGGCGATGAGGTCGACCCGCGCGCTCAAGAAGCGATTGGCCCGGCCCATCACTGCGTTCTGCTCGTGCAGGATGGCCGGAATCCTGAGGAGCCAGGCGGCGAGGAGCGGCGGCACGGTCGGATAGCCGCCAAAGCCAACCACCGCGCGCGGCCTGATGCGCCTGAGCTTGAGGGCCGCGGCTGCGAGGCCGGCGCTTAAGGTTAGCGAGGCGCGCGCCTTGGCCAGCACGCCAGCGTCCGTGGTCGTCGCGGCGGGGAAGGCGTGAATAGCGCGGGCGGGAAAATCCCCGCCGAATTTGAGCGCCCGGCTGTCGGTCGCGAGCTCCACTTCCGCGCCGCGCTTTGCCAGCGCCCCCGCCAGCGCCGCCGCGGGAAAGAGATGTCCGCCGGTGCCGCCGGCAGCAAGCAAGATCGGACGCGCCGAACTCATCCGTCTGTCGCCGCGGGATGGTCGAGATCGGCGGCCGGCCGCTTGCGCGTCGCCGCGATGAGGAAGCCCATGCCAAGGCCGAGCGCGAGCAGGGAGGAGCCGCCGTAGGAGATGAACGGCAAGGTCATTCCCTTGGCCGGCATGGCGCGCAAGTTGACCGCCATGTTGATCCAGCTCTGCACCGCGAACATGACCGTCAGCCCTGCGGCCGCGAGTCGGCAGAACGGGTCCGGATTGCGCGCCGCCAGAAAAAGGGCGCGCAGGACGATGAAGGCGAAAAAGGCGATCAGCGCCATGCACGCGATCATGCCAAATTCCTCGCCGGTCACGGCGAAGACGAAGTCGGTATGTGCGTCGGGCAGGATTCGCTTGTAGACGCCCTCGCCCGGGCCCCGTCCGAGCCAGCCGCCGGAGAGAATGCTCTGCAACGCGGTGTCGACCTGAAAGGTGTCGACCAGACCGCCCGTCGAGTCCGGATCGAGAAAGCGCAGTACGCGCTCATGCACATGCGGCGACAGTTTGAATACGGCGAAACCGCCGGCCATGCCCATCCCGCCGACGGCGACCACCCAGAACCAATGCAGGCCGGCCAGGAAGAAGAGCGCTGTCCAGACGACCGCGACCAGCATTGTCTGGCCGAAGTCGGGCTCGAGGATGAGCGGCACAATGGCGATAGGCAAGAGCAGGAAGGACAGCAGCTTCGCCGGGATCGCGGTCGATCCGGTCCGCCCGCCTTCGGTGAAAGCCCAGGCGGCGAGAACGACGAACGCGGGCTTGATGAACTCCGAGGGTTGAAGGCCGAAGATCCACCGCCTCGCCCCTTTGACTTCCGCGCCAAACATGAGCGCCAGAATGATAAGCGCGAATGAGGCCGCGAACGTCACCAACGCCGCGCGCCGCACATGCCGCGGCGAGAGAAACGAGGTTGCGATCATCAGCGCCGCCGTCGGGATCAGCATCAGGGCCTGGCGGTTGACGAAGTGGAAGGTCGAAAGATTGAGCCGTTCCGCGACCGCCGGACTCGCCGCCAGCGCCATCACCAGGCCGATCACCATCAGCGCAATGAACGACCCGATCAGCCACCGGTCGGCGGTGCGCATCCAATCCGCAACAGGGCCCCGCTCCACTCGTGAAACCATGCGCTCTATCCCCCTTTTTGCGCACGCCTTCCGGCCCTGGCGCGCCGCTCGAGCCATTTGGCGACGCACGCCCGGAAGGCGTCGCCGCGCGCCTCGAAATTCGTGAACTGATCGAATGACGCGCAGGCCGGCGAAAGCAGCACCGCGGGCTCGCTCGCCGGCGACTGAGCCGCGTCCTCAGCCGCCGCCTCGGTCGCCGCGCCTAAAGTCTCATAGCGTTCGAAGGGTACGGTACCGGCGAGCGTGCGCGCGAATTCATCGCTCGCCTCGCCGATCAGATAGGCCTTGGCGACGCGCGGAAAGAGCGGACGCAGCGTCTCGACGCCGCCCGCCTTCGGTCTGCCGCCCAGAATCCAATGGATATCGCGAAACGACAGCAGCGCCTTCTCGGCGGCGTCAGCGTTGGTCGCCTTCGAATCGTTGATGAACAGCACACGGCCAAGCCGGCCAACCTCTTCCATGCGATGAGCAAGCCCGGGAAACGTCTCGAAAGCGCGCGCGATGCGGTCGCGCTCGACGCCGAGCGCCCGTGCGGCGGCGTAGGCGAACGCCGCGTTCTGCCCGTTGTGGGCGCCTCGAAGCGCGCGCGCCTGCGCAAGATCGGCCGCCGGCGCGGCCTCTGCGCGCGCCATCACGCGATGCTCGCTGACCCAGACGTCGGCGAGCGGAGACTCTGTCCCCGAGACCGCAATGACGCGCCCCGCGCCGCCGCGCGCTTTCAACCGCGCATAGATCTCGCGACAAGGGTCATCGTCGACGCCGACCAAGGCAACTTCCGCATTCGCCACCAGCCGCTCCTTGATCGCGGCGTAGCGCGCGAGATCGCCGTGCCGGTCAAGATGGTCGGGGGTGATGTTGATCAGGAGTCCGACGCTGGGGCTAAGCGAGGGCGCGAGGTCGATCTGATAGGACGAACACTCGACCACATGCGTGCGGCCCGCGGCGGGCGGCGGCAGATCGAGAACCGGAACGCCGATGTTGCCGCCCATCGCGACTTCGCGCCCGGCCCGTTTGAGCACATGGGCGATGAGCGCAGTGGTCGTCGATTTGCCGTTGGTGCCGGTAATGGCGACGAACGGCGCGTCCGGCGCTCTCACGCGACGCTCGCGCACGAAGAGCTCGACATCGCCGACGATTGGAACCCCCGCCTCGTCCGCAAGGTTGACTGTCCAATGCGGCGCCGGATGGGTCAGCGGCACACCGGGCGCGAGAACGAACAAACCGAAGCCGCGCCAGTCGGCATGCGCGAGATCGACCAGCGCAACGCCCGCGGCGGCGGCGCGCTCCCGTGCGACCGGGCTGTCGTCCCAGCCGGCCACTTCGGCGCCGCCGGCGACAAGCGCGCGCGCCGTCGACAACCCCGAGCCGCCGAGGCCGAAGAGGGCGACGCTCTGCCCGCGCAGGGTCTCGACCGGCGTCATCGTCACCTCAGTTTCAGCGAGGCGAGGCCGACCATCGCCAGCACGAAGGCGATGATCCAGAACCGCATGACGATCTGCGGCTCCGACCAGCCGAGCTGCTCAAAATGGTGGTGAATGGGCGCCATGCGGAACACGCGCCGGCCGGTGAGCTTGAACGACACCACCTGCACGACGACCGACGCAGCCTCCATCACGAACAACCCGCCAATCACGGCCAGCACGATCTCGTGCTTGACCGCTACCGCTGTCGCGCCGAGGAGGCCCCCCAGCGCCAGCGATCCGGTGTCGCCCATGAAGATCTGAGCGGGAGGAGCGTTGAACCACAGGAATCCGACGCCAGCGCCAATCAACGCCCCGCAGACCACCATGAGGTCGCCGGCAAAAGGCACGTGATTGATGAGAAGATAGTGCGAATAGAGCACATTGCCGGCGATGTAGGCGATAAGCCCGAGCGTCGCGGCGCAGATCATCACCGGCACGATCGCGAGCCCGTCAAGGCCGTCGGTCAGATTGACCGCGTTGCCGAAAGCGACAATGACGAACGGGCCGAACAGCAGGAACCCCCAGCCGAAATCGAACACGAAGCCGCTCACGAACGGCACCGCGAGCCCGG
Organism: uncultured Alphaproteobacteria bacterium; assembly: GCA_963824475.1. Taxonomy (GTDB): domain Bacteria; phylum Pseudomonadota; class Alphaproteobacteria; order Rhizobiales; family Beijerinckiaceae; genus Roseiarcus. The sequence goes on along the minus strand of CAWGPR010000012.1, from coordinate 774,631 downwards.
TCGCGCCTTCGGCGCCCACCTGCATCAGCGCGTAACAGGCGAGCGCAGCGATCACATATTCACCGAACAGGCGCGCACGCCCCGAGAAGCCGCGGTCCGACTGCTTCGTCACTTTCAGATAATCGTCGTAGAAGCCGATCACGGCGAAGCCCGCGGTGACGAACAGCACGATCCACACATAGGGGCTTTCGAGATTGGCCCACAGCAGAGCCGAGACGAACAGGCCGAACAGAATCATCAGGCCGCCCATGGTCGGCGTGCCCTTCTTCTTGAGAAGATGCGAGGCCGGTCCGTCGACACGGATCGGCTGCCCACCGCCCTGTTTCAGACGCAATGCGGAGATGATCGCCGGACCGAAAAAGAAGACGAGGAAAAGCCCTGTTCCCGCCGCGCCGAGCGTCCGGAAAGTCAGATATCGGAACAGGTGGAAAACGCCCGGGAGCTCGGCCAGCCAGGTCAGCATGCCCTAGCCCCCCGGACGTTGAGCGAAGCGGTCGCGCAGAGCTGCGACGAGCGGGCCCATCCGGCTGCCGTTCGAGCCTTTGATCATCGCGATGTCGCCGCCGCGCAAGGTCCGGGCGACTTCGTCTGTCAAGTCGCTGGACCGTTCCGTCCAAGCGGCCCGCATCGACGCCGGCGCCGCGTCGAACAGCGCGCGCGTCAGCGGGCCCGCGCCGAAGAGCAGATCCACCTTGTTGGCGCTGAGGTCGGCCGCGAGTTCGGCGTGCATCGCCGCCGCCTTCGGCCCAAGCTCGAGCATGTCGCCAATGACCGCGATGCGCCGCCCTTTCGGCCCCGGCCTCGCCGCGGCGAGCAGCGCCAGCGCCGCCCGCATCGACGCGGGATTGGCGTTGTAGCTTTCGTCGATGATGGTCGCGGGCCCCTCGGGCGTCGGCAGTAAGAAGCGCTCCCCCCTGCCCTTCTGCGGCGAGAAGCCGCGAAGCGCTGCGGCGCATGCGCCAAGATCAGCGCCCAGCGCTTCCGCGGCCAAGAGCGCGCCAAGCGCATTTTCCGCCATGTGACCTCCGGGAGCGCCGAGTTCAAACGCCAATTCGCGGCCGAGAATGCGCGTCTTCACGCGCGAGCCGCGATCGGTCGCCTCGACTTCGAGGAGCCGGGCGTCGCACTCGGCCCCGCGGCCAAAACTCACGGCCCGCGCGCCGCGGGACGCGGCGGCTTTCGCCAGCCGTTCGAATTGTGGGGCGTCGCGGTTCAAGACCGCCGTTCCATGAGGTTCGAGGCCGAGAAAGATCTCGGCCTTGGCGTCGGCGATCGCTTCGATCGAGCCGAGATGTTCGACATGGACGGGGGCGATCGTCGTGACAAGCGCTGCGTGCGGCCGCGCCATGCGGGTGAGCGGCGCAATTTCGCCCGCGTGATTCATGCCCATCTCGAACACGCCGAAGCGCACGTCCAAGGCCATGCGCGCGAGCGTCAGCGGCACGCCCCAGTGATTGTTGTAGGAAGCCGTAGAAGCGTGCGTTAAGCCGCAGGCGGTTAAGATCGCGCGCAGCATCTCCTTGGCGGTCGTCTTGCCGACCGAACCGGTCACCGCGACGATCTTCGCCTTCGAACGCGCGCGAGCCGCGGCCCCCAGCGTCTCCATCGCCTTCAAAGTCTCGTCAACCGCGAACGCCGGACCGAAAGCCGCGATCTGCGGCGCTCGCTCGCGCGACACGACGGCGGCCGCCGCGCCGGCTTCGAACGCGCGCGCAACGTGATCGTGGCCGTCATGCTGAGCGCCGCGGATGGCGAAGAAGAGGTCGCCTGGCTCGAGCGTCCGGCTGTCGATGGAGACGCCGCCGACAGCCGCGCTCAATGGCGCGCTCGGGGGCGCGCCGAACGCCGCTGTCAGCTCGCCCTGGCTCCACAGCGCCGTCATTGCGCCTCCTTAAGCGCCTCGCGCGCCTCATCGGCGTCGGAGAACGGCAAAGTCTTGTCGCCGACGATCTGCCCGGTTTCGTGGCCCTTCCCGGCGATCAGAAGCGCATCGCCCTCGCGAAGCATCGCGACGCTCGTGCGAATGGCCGCCGCCCGGTCGCCGATCTCGATCGCCGAAGGCGCGGCCGCCAGGATCTGCGCTCGGATCGCCGCGGGATTCTCGGAGCGCGGGTTGTCGTCGGTGACGATCGCCACGTCGGCGCAGCGCGCGGCGATCTCGCCCATGATCGGACGCTTGCCCGGATCGCGGTCACCGCCGCAACCGAACACCAGGACGAGGCGTCCGCGCACGAATGGCCGTAGCGCAGCGATCGCCTTCTCAAGCGCGTCGGGCTTGTGCGCGTAGTCGACGAAGACAGTCGCGGCGCGGACATCGCCGATGCGCTCGAGGCGCCCCGGCGCTCCTTTCACCGTCTGCAGCGCCTCGAACACCGCGTCGGCATCGCCGTCGGTTGCGATGCAAAGTCCGGCAGCAACCAGCGCATTGGAAATTTGAAAGTCGCCGGGCAGAGGAAAGTTCACCCGCCGGCTCCGGCCGCCAAACTCCAAATCGAGAACCGACGACAGTCCGGCGCGCGCGGCGGAGTTAAGCCGAATTGTCTCTCCCTTCGCGCCGACGGTGACCGCCTTGAGTTCGCGCGCCCGCGTCGCTGCAATCACCTGCGAGGCGATGGCGCTGTCAGCATCGATGATCGCCGGCGCGCCATCCGGCAGGAGGTCCCGGAACAGCCTGAGCTTGGCGGCCAGATAGTCCTCGACCGTCGGATGATAGTCCATATGGTCGCGCGTGAGATTGGTGAAGGCGCCCGCGGCAAGGCGCACGCCGTCAAGCCGCTTCTGGTCGAGACCATGCGAGGAGGCCTCGATCGCGAGGCGCGTGACGCCGCTTGCGGCGAGCCGGTCGAGAAGCTCATGCAGCGCGATCGGGTCCGGCGTGGTCAGCGATCCGTAGACGGTGAGCGGGCGCGACACGACTCCGATCGTCCCGATCGACGCGGCCTCGCGCCCGAGCGCCTGCCAGATCTGGCGCACGAAGGCGACGACGGAGGTTTTGCCGCTGGTGCCGGTCACGGCGACGATGGTTTCGGGCTGGCGCGGATAGAAGCGCGCAGCGGCATGAGCCAATGCGGCGCGCGCGTCGGCGACCTTGACGAAGGCGGCGCTGGGGGTCTCCGCCCAACGCTCGGCGACAATCGCCGCCGCGCCCTTCTTAACCGCCTCGTCCACATGCTTGAAACCATCGTCCTTTGCGCCGGCGAGCGCAAAGAAGACATCGCCCGGCGCGGTCTTTCGGCTGTCGAACGCCAGCCCCGCAATGGCGCGCGAGGCGAGCGCGCGATCGGCTTCCTTGAGTTCGAGAATGTCGCCAAGCCGTCTCATCGCCCTCAAGCTTACTCCTTGCCGGTTTTGTCGGCGTCGGCTCCATACCCCAGTCGGGCGATGATTGGGAATGGCTGAGTTGGCGGCTCCTTCATGGGCGGCACGCCCTCGAGCGGCTCGACCCGGCGGATCAGCGCGCCGGCGACCCGCCCGGCGTTATAGGCCGCAGTGTGGTATCCGTGATCCTCGGGCGCGGGCTGCGGATCGTCGTAGATGGTCAGATAAAGGTACTTCGGCTTGTCGGCCGGCGTGATCGCCATGAAGGTGTTGAAGACCTTGTTCTGCGAATAGCGCCCGTGGATGATCTTGTCGGCAGTCCCCGTCTTGCCGCCGACGTAGTAGCCGGGAACGTTGGCGAAACTGGCGGACCCATGCGTTGCGTTAGATCGCATCAGGTAGCGCATGGACTCGGAAGTCTGCGCGCTGATCACACGATGGCTGACCTTCGCCGCCTCCTCTTCGGTGCGCGGCAGAAAGGTTGGCGTCATCATCATGCCCCCATTGGCCAGCGCGCACACCGCCATCACCGCCTGAATGGGCGCGACGTTGAGGCCCTGGCCAAAGGCGATGGTCATCGTGTTCAGAAGCGACCAGTGCTTGGGCACCAACGGCTCGGCGCTCTCCGGCAATTCGGTGCGCAACCGGTCGAGCTGGCCCATCTTCTTCAAGAACGCCTTATGGCCTTCAACGCCAACCATCAGCGCCAGCCGCGCAGCGCCGATATTCGAGGAATGGGTGAACACTTCGGGCACCGTCAGCACGCGATGGGTGGCGTGAAAATCGTGAATTGTGAACCGCCCGTAGCGCAAGCTGTCGCGCGCGTCCACATGTGAGCCGAGAGTGACCTTGCCGGATTCGAGCGCCATCGCGAGCGAAAGCGCCTTGAAGGTCGAGCCCATTTCGTAGACGCCGACATTGATGCGGTTGATCTTGGTCGGATCGCGCACGTCGCCGGGGTCGTTGGGATCGAAGTCGGGCAGAGATTCGAGCGCGATCACTTCGCCGGTGTTGACGTCGATGATCAGGCCCGCCGCGGCCTTGGCGTGGAAGCGCTCTATGCCGGCGATCAGTTCGTCGCGCAGCGCATGGGTCGCCTTGAGGTCGAGTGACAGACGGACTGGCTTCAGGCTGTCGGGATCGACCGTGAACCCGGCGACATGCGGATCGGTCAGGCTCTGTTCGTCGAGATATTTCTCCATTCCCGCGATGCCGACATTGTCCTCATCGACGAAGCCGATCACATGGGCGCCGATCGGGCCGTTGGGATAGACGCGCATGTTCTCCGGCAGGAATCCGACGCCGGGAAGGCCGAGATGAAAGATCTCCGCCTGCTCCTTCGGCGTGATGTGCCGCTTGACCCAGATGAAGCCCTTCTTCGAGCTCAACCGTTCGCGCAGCTCCTTCGCATTGATGTCGGGAAGCACGGCGGTGATGAGCTCGACCGCCTCGTCGATGTCGATGATGCGGTTCGGCTCCGCGAACACCGACGTGGTCTTGATGTCGGTGGCGAGGATGGCGCCGTTGCGGTCGAGCAAATCGGGCCTCGCGCCGGAGACCGCGTCATCAGCCGCGGTTTTCAGCGTCTGCGGCGGATCGTGGGAGAGGCCGAGCGCGAGCAGCTTCACGCCGAGCCCGGCATAGGCCACGAACAGCCCAAGCGCGATGGTGCGGACGCGCGCGCCCGAACGGTCGAGCCGGGTCGAAAGGAGCTCGCGCGCGAAGGCCTTTAACTTTACCTTCCGTGCGCCGGCCGGCAGCACGGGGCGCGCGCCCGGCGGCTCCAGATCGACGCCGAAATTCTTTGGCAGATAGCGCCTGACCCGAGCGATCGCGAGGTCGGCCAGGGCGTCCAAGAGCTTGAGGCGCGGCCGCGCGCGAGCCGTGGGCTTCGCCGACGAGCCGGTCGGGGTCTCGGCCATTGTCTCACCTCACCGGCGGAGTTGCGACGGAGGCGGTGATTGCGGGGGTGGAGTTGTCGGCGGTGAATCCGAGCGATTCGAGCGCGCGGCCGATCGAGTCGACTTTGGGCTGGGCGTCGGGCAATTCGTCGACGGTCGCGATCTGGCTCAACGCCAGCGGCTGCAGACCAAGCTTCGAATCCGCGAGCGCCTGGACCCGGTCGGGCCGGGCGAGATGCGCATATTCCGCTCGCAGAAGACTGATCGCGTCCTTCTCTTTCTCGATGAGATGGCGCGTTTTGACCAATTGTTCGGAGGCGTAGATCGTGCGGTACTTGACGCCGTAGACGTAAGCCGCCGAGCCGATCAGCGCGGCGATGGCGAATGCGTGCAGGATACGCCACATCTTTGTTATCTCCCCCTTCGCGCCGGCAGTCGAGCCAGCGCCTCGATCCCCTCGTCCCTTCCCCGCGGCGGCGCGCCGGTGCGCACGGCGAAGCGCAGCTTGGCCGAGCGGGAACGCGGGTTTGCGCGCGCTTCCGCTTCGCTCGGCTCAATTGGCTGGCCGCGCGGCGCCTCAAACGTCGGCTCGGCTTCGGCCGGCTCGCCAGGCAACCGGCGCGAGGCCGCATGCCCGCGGCCTGAGCGGAGGCTAAGGAACTGCTTGACGATTCGGTCCTCGAGCGAGTGGAACGTCACGATCGCCAGACGACCGCCGGGTTTGAGCAGGCGCTCGTCGGCGCAAAGCCCGCGCACGAGTTCGCCCAACTCGTCGTTGACCGCAATGCGCAGCGCCTGGAAGGCGCGTGTCGCGGGATGGGTCGCCTCGCCGCGCCGCGCCGGCGCGACCCGGGCGATGAGCCCGGCAAGCTCCAGCGTCGAGGTGAACGGCTTTGTCTCGCGGTCGGCGACGATGGCGCGCGCGATCCGGCGCGCGGCGCGCTCTTCGCCGAAGTGAAACAGAATGTCGGCGATGGTCCCCTCGTCCTCGTCGCGCAGGATGTCGGCGGCCGAGCGGCCGCTGCTCCCCATGCGCATATCGAGGGGCGCGTCGAACCGCAGCGAGAAGCCGCGCGCCGCTTCGTTGAGCTGCATCGACGAGACCCCGATGTCGAGCACGACTCCGTCCACCGCGTCGACGCCGAGACGCTTGGCGACCTCGTCGAGATCGCCGAAGCGCGCCTCGACAAGCTCAAGCCGCCCGCCGGACGAAGCGGCAAGCGCTTCGCCAGCCCGAACGGCGGACGGGTCGCGATCGAGGGCGATCACTCTTGCGCCCCGGTCAAGCAGCGCGCGAGAATAGCCGCCGGCGCCGAACGTGCCGTCGACGTAGAGGCCGCCGGGGCGAGGATCGAGAGCCGCCATCGCCTCCTGAAGTAGGACCGGAACATGGCCGAGCCCAGCGGGCGCGGCGGGGCTCATCACGACACTCCCGGCGGCGCGAGCGCGTCGCGCTCCGCGCGCAAGCGCCGGACCCGCTCCCGCGCCTGCTCGAGATGGGCCTGGAAGCGCGTCGGCTCCCAGATCTGGAACTTGTGCCCCTGCCCCACGAACACAGCCTCGTCGCCGAGCCCCAACGCCGTCTTGAGCCGCCCTTCGAAAAAGACCCGGCCCTCCGAATCGAGGCGCAAGACCTCGCTCATGCCCAAAAGCGCGGTTGCGAAGGCGTCGCGGGCCTGCGAATAGGGCGGCATCGTTTGAAGCAGCGAGTTGATCTCGGCGATCAGCGCGTTGCCGCCGCAGTCGAGCGCCGGCGTGTCGAGGGACGGATAAGCGTAGACGCCGGCGAAGCCGTCCTTCGCCAGCACCTGACGGAACGGGGCCGGAATCGAGATTCGTCCCTTGGCGTCGAACCGGTGGGTGAAATTCGAAAGAAATCGATCCACCAGGCAGCCCTTCGGCGCGCGAGCGAGCCCGCCTCAGACGCGCATCGGCGCTAGGCGACGGCGCACAGTCGAGTGACGGGATGGCGTGGGATAGCATGGGACCCCATGGGTATCAACGCTCTAAGGGCTCAAGGTTAATCTTCCGTTAGGACGGAGACCTTCTGCGGATTATTTCGCCGCTCGCCCACAATCAGGCGCGGAGGGCGAGCGTCGATTCTGCGTACGGCGAAGGCGAACGCGACCGCCCCCCGGGGCGGCGTTGGTTAACGAACTGTGATGGACGTCACGGCGTTTCGTCCCGCGGACCTGTAAAAATCGCACTTGTGGAACAGGAGCGCGCCTTGCCGGCGATTTGACCTTAACAATTCGTTACTTGCCGTCGGACGGCTAAGGTCGTAAACATCCTGTGAAACAAGAGAGGGAAGACGGTGGCCTCTGTCATGCTTTTCTGGGGCGTTGGTTTCGCCGCCCTCGGCTGGCTGGTCTTTAAAATCGCCGAGCGAATGTGAAGCAACGGATCGGCCATTCCGACGTTATCCCCGCAGTAAAGGTTAATGAGGAATAGTGTTGTGACCATCGTAGCTGCAGGAGCCGCCGGCTGGCTCATCCTTCTGCTCATGTGCGCCTACGCAAAGGGGCGCGACCGACGGACTTAGCCCACCTGCTCGACGGCAAGGCTCCCGGCAGGGAGCGGCTTCAGGATCGCCTTCGCTGAACCCGAGCCGTCGAGCCAAGCAGCCCAATCCTTCCTCTCAAGAATGGCGATCTGCCGGTCGTGATAGGGCGCGATGTCGGGGCCGGGCGGCGCCGTCAGCAACGTGAAGGCCTCGCCCACGTCTTTGTCGGTCCGCCAGATTCCGGCGATGCAGAACCACGGATCACCCGTCTTGGTGAACAGCCACTTGTCCTTCCGCTTCTTCTTTTTGTCCGCCGGATCGGTGAACTCGTAAAAACCATCGGCGGGGATCAGGCAGCGGCCGGAAGTGAATTCCCGGCCCTCCGAGCGGAAATTGTAGACTGGCTTGCCGTTTTGCCCGGGCCAGCTCCAGCGCCGTTGCACCAGATCGCCGGTCTCCGGCTCGCCATCAATCGCGCGCACGATCGGGCCCATGTCGGTGATCTTGATGTCCTCACGCGCCTCGATGTTGGGCGCGCCCTCAGGAAAGCGGATTTTGATTCTGGTCTCGGAGAAGCCGTCGAACAGCGTCGCCACATTGGTCAGCAGTCGATAGTCGTTGCACATCGGAGTAACTTCCACGGGTGGAGTTGCTTTTGGCAGCCTGACATAAGCTGGCCGAAGCCGATTGGCCGCTCTTGACGAGCCTTAACTGTGCGAACCGGAGGAAGCATGAGTGAGCTAGGCGATATCATGGATGCGCTGAAACCCGTGTCTACAGCGACCATCACGACCGTTCTGCTCAAGCATGGATTGCGCCGTGTGTGGATGAGAGGAACGCGTCCGATTCGTTCTGGGCAACCACGCACGATCGGACGCGCATTCACCTTACGCTTCATTCCGGCGCGTGAGGATCTTGCGACTCCTGCTTCGTGGTCCTCTCCTCGTTCGACGAGAGCGGCAATCGAGGAGATGCCCCCTGGCTGCGTCGTGGTTGCCGACGCGATGGGCGTCACCGATGCCGGAATCTTCGGCGACATCTTGTGTGCAAGAATAAAGCAGCGCGGCGTGGCTGGACTTGTCACCGACGGGGCCGTGCGCGACATGGCAGGCGTTCTCAAGACCGGCCTTTCCGTTTGGTGTGGGGGCGCAGCCGCTCCCCCCTCGGTGGCCAGCCTCACCTTCGTCAATTGGCAGGAGCCGATCGGCTGCGGCGGCGTGTGCGTCTATCCTGACGACATTGTTGTCGTGGACGACGACGGCGCGGTGCTGATCCCAGCCGCGCTCGTCGAGGAAGTTGCTCGCGTCGCTCCTGAACAGGAGCGTATGGAGACATGGATAATGGATGAAGTCGTGAAGGGAGCGAAGCTGCCAGGGCTCTATCCGCCGAACGAAGACAACCTCAAACGGTACAAGGATTGGGCTTCCCGTCGCTGATCGGCATCGCGCGTTTAGACGGCGCCGTCGCCGTTCTCATTTTAATTTACGCAAGACGCTGGCATTTGATCGGGCTGCCCTGCCAAATGTGACGCGAAGAATCTCCTGGCGCCAAGGGGGCCCCTCCGACGGCAGCGACGGTCAATGTCGCGCCAGAGCGACCCCGAACGGATGGATTGGCCAGCGGCGCTGGGCGATGCGGCGGCCAAAATTTCTCTCCCCGGGGTATTGCCAAAAACAGAAATCTGTGATATTCATTTCAAGATACAGAACTGGGGGCGCCGCTTCCGGGGGACTCGGATGGAACCAAAAAAGGAAAGCCGGACTGACCTGAGACGTTTCGCACAGAACCGGAGACGCAACTCGTTTCTCTTCCTTGAATTGACCATAACCCATTGAAAAGTCTCGATTCGGAAAAATAAACGCTAGTAAAAAGAAGTAAATTTACTAGCGTTTATGAGGGTTTATCGACGTTTATTTCGTTTTATTTGGACGGATTTGACCGTCAGGCGACGCTCGCGCCCACGGTCTTGACCGCCGCCGGCCGCGGCGTCATGGAGGCGCGCGCTATGCAAGGCTTTAGAGGCAAGACCGCCCTCGTAACCGGCGGCGCGGGCGGCATTGGCTCGATGGTCTGCGAAGCTCTGCTGGAGAGCGGCGCCCGGGTTTTCCTGCACGATTTGCCAACCTCCGGCGGCGCGGCGAAGGCGCGCTCGCTCTGCCAAAGGTTCGGAGATGGCCACGCGATCTTCGTGCCGGGAGATCTGAACGACCTCCCTGCTCTCAAACGCAAGAGTGCGGCGCTCGCGGCAGAGGTCGACGGCTTCGACTTTCTCGTCAACGACGCCGCCATCGATCCGGTGGCGCCGATCGAGGCCTATTCGATCGAAGAGTTTCTGACGGTTCAGACGATCAACGCCCACGCCGCCTTCGTGCTGTGCCAGACGCTCGCGCCGCACATGAAGCGCAAGGGCGCCGGCGCAATCGTCAACGTGCTGAGCGTCATTCTGTCCGGAGGCTGGGCGGACAAGGTCCTTACGCCATGTCGAAGGGCGCGCTGCTCGGGCTCACCCGATCCTTGGCCCGCGAACTTGGGCCCCACAATATCCGCGTCAATGCGGTGAGCCCGGGCGCCATTCCGACTGAGCTTGAGCACAAGCACTATCGCGACGGCCGCGCGGCCTTCGATCAATGGGTGATCAGCAGGCAATCCTTGCCGTTCCGCTCGGACATCCGCGACGTGGCGGACGCCGTGCTGTGCCTGCTCTCGCCGCTCAGCCGATTCATCACCGGGCAAGAGCTGCACGTGAACGGTGGGATGTACATGGGCTGAGCGAGGCTTATGAACTTAAGCTTCAGAGCATCGATCTGTGCGCAAAAAGGCGTCCATGGACAGGCGAAACCGGTTGGCGCATTTTCATCGGGTTGCCACCGGAAGAGATCAACAGATCACTGGGGATGATTTTATGAAAACGTTTGTCGTAATCAGCCTCGGCGCACTCATCGGCCTTTCGCCAGATGCGCACGGCGCCCGCAGCTCCGAAGAGCTGATCCATTCGAGCCGGCGCGCGACCGACGCAGCCGGCGTCTGTGAAGCGCGACGCTATTTCACCGGACAGGGCGTCGCGCCCCAAATGTCGTGAGCATATTCCCGGATCGTGCGGTCGCTCGAGAACTTGCCTGAAGCGGCGATGTTGAGCACGCACTTCCGCGCCCATTCGTCGGGCGAGCGGTAGAGCGAGACCAGGCGTTCATCCGCATCGAGATAGGCTCTCAGATCGGCGAGGTGCATATAGGTGTCGCCACGGGTCAGGAGCGCGTCGCGCAGCGGCTCGAACACGCCCGGCTCGTCGCGGCTAAAATGGTCGGAGAAGATCAAATCGAGCGATTTGCGCGTCTCGAGCTCGTTGTTGTAGTGCCAATAGGGACTGTACCAGCCGCGGCTGCCGGCGACCTGCTCCGAGGTGAGGCCGAAGAGGAAGAAGTTCTCCTCCCCCGCTTCTTCCGCCATCTCGATCGTCGCGCCGTCGCGCGTGCCGAGGGTGAGCGCGCCGTTCATCATGAACTTCATATTGCTCGTGCCGCTCGCCTCGTAGCCGGCGGTCGAAATTTGGTTGGAGACGTCGGCGGCCGGAATGATCCGCTCCGCCAGCGACACGTTGTATTCGGGCAGGAACACGACCTTAAGCCTGCCCCGCACAGCCGGCTCCTCGTCGAGCGTGCGCGCGATATTGTTGATGAGCTTGATGATGACCTTGGCGAGCCGGTAAGCCGGCGCGGCCTTGCCGGCGAAAAAGAAGACGCGCGGGTCGACCGGATCGTTCGGGTTGGCGAGCAGCCGATCGTAGAGCACCACGATTCTGAGCGCGTTGAGCAACTGGCGCTTATATTCGTGGATGCGCTTGACTTGACAGTCGAAGATCGCATCCGGGTTGATCACGACGCCGGTCTGCGCGCGGCGCCAGTCGGCAAAACGCGCCTTGCACTCGCGTTGGGCTTTGCGAATGTCGTCGCGGAACGCCCGGTCGTCCGCCAGCGGCCGCAACTTCTGCAGCTCGGCGAGGTCGGTGATCCAGCTGTCGCCGATCGCGCTCGAAATCGTCGTCGCGAGCGACGGATTGGCGAGCTTCAGCCAGCGCCGCGGCGTCACCCCGTTGGTCTTGTTGTTGAACCGCTCGGGAAAGGTCTCCGCGAGGTCGCGGACGGTCATGGTCCGCAAGAGATGCGAGTGGATCGCCGCGACCCCATTGGTCGAGTGCGAGCCGACGATCGCAAGATTGGCCATGCGCACAACTTGAGTGGGGCCATCCTCGACCAGGCTCGCGCGAGCCCATCGCCCATGATCGTCGGGAAAGCGCGTGTGGAGGTCCTCGAGCAACCGCCGATTGATCTCATAGATGATCTCAAGCTGGCGGGGCGCAACCAGGCGAAGCCAATCGACCGGCCAGCGTTCGAGCGCTTCGGGAAGCAAGGTATGGTTCGTATAGGCGAGAGTCCGCTTGGTGACGTCCCACGCCGTCTCCCAGTCGAGGCCCGCGCCATCCAGGAGCAGGCGCATGAGCTCGGGGACGGCCAGGCTCGGATGGGTGTCGTTGAGCTGAATGGCGGCCTTGTCCGCCAACGTCCGGCAATCCGCATTCGATCGCCGGAACCTTCGCACGATGTCGGCAAGCGAACAGGCGACGAGGAAATATTCCTGCATCAGGCGCAGCGCGCGACCCTGCGGCGTCGTGTCATCCGGGTAGAGGACGCGGGTCAGCGATTCCGCCCCAAGCGATTCGGCCATCGAGGCGACGAAATCGCCTTCGCTAAACCGCTGGAAATCGAAGGAATGCGCCGCCGCCGCGCCCCAGAGACGAAGCGTGTTGACCGTCTTGCCGCCATGGCCGACGACAGGTCGGTCATAAGGCACGCCGACCAGCGTCGAAGGATTGTTCGGCACGAGACGAAGGCTTCCGTCGCGCAACTCCATCGTGCACCCGAGCTTGACCTCGACGCTCTCAGCCGGACGCACGACCTCCCACGGGTCCGGATGACGCAGCCAATTGTCCGGCCTTTCCTCCTGCCAGCCGTTGTGGAAGCTCTGCTTGAATATGCCGTGCTCGTAGCGCAGACCGTAACTCGTCGCCGGCAGCGCCATGGTCGCCATCGAATCCAAAAAACAGGCCGCAAGCCGCCCGAGGCCGCCATTGCCAAGGCCCGCATCCGGCTCCTTGTCCAGAAGCTCCATCCATTGGCGACCTCGCTCGTCGAACGTTCGGCTCACCACAGGATCGAGCATGAGATTGAGGATGTTGTTGGAAAGCGAGCGGCCGATCAGGAACTCGATCGAGACGTAATAGACCCGCTTCGGGTTCTCGCGTTCATAAGTCTGGTCGGTCCTGAGCCAGCGGTCGGAGAGAACGTCCCTGACCGCGCGCGCGGCTGCGTCGTACCGCTCGCGCGCGTCAGCAGTTGGGGGATCGACGATGTTGTCGAACTTCAGATGCCGCTCGTAAAGCGCGTCCGGGGCACCGGCAAACATCGCCGCGCTGCAAGCGTAACTGCTCAGGAGCGCAGCGGCGTCCGACGATGTTGGTTCGATCGAGTTCTTGCACGTCGTTCATTGCCCGACCTTCTGCCCAAAAGACCTAATATCCCCCGCCTGTGACGCTCTGGCGACGGTAACCACCGGTTTATACGTTGTCGCCCTCGGTCGACGTCGCGCCCCCACCGCCGCCCTGACCCCAGGTCCAGTTCTTGATCTCCGGCATGTCGTCGCCGTAGCGGCGGATGTATTGGCGATGGTCGATGAGCCGGTCGCGGATCGCCTGCTTGGCGTAAGCCGCGCGTTCGCCGAGCTTGGGCACGCGGTCGATGACGTCGCCGACCAGATGGAACCGGTCGATTTCATTAAGCACGCACATGTCGAAAGGCGTGGTCGTCGTCCCTTCTTCCTTGTAGCCGCGCACATGAACGTTGTCGTGGCCGGTCCTTCGATAAGTCAGGCGATGGATGAGCCACGGATAGCCGTGGAAGGCGAAGATGATCGGCTTGTCGACGGTGAAGAGAGCGTCGAAGTCGCGGTCGGAGAGCCCATGCGGATGCTCGTTGTGAGGCTGCAGCGTCATCAGATCGACGACATTGACGACCCGGAGTTTGAGCTCGGGCGCGTGCTCGCGCAGGAGGGCGACCGCAGCCAGCGTCTCGAGCGTCGGCACGTCGCCACAGCAGGCCATCACCACATCCGGCTCGCCGCCGTAGTCGTTGCTCGCCCATGGCCAGATGCCTAAGCCCGCTTCGCAATGCTTGACCGCCTCATCCATGCTCAGCCATTGCGGCGAGGGCTGCTTGCCAGCGACGATGACGTTCACGTAGTTGCGGCTCTTCAGGCAATGGTCGGTGACGGACAGCAGGCAGTTCGCGTCAGGCGGCAAATAGATGCGCACCACCTCGGCCTTCTTGTTCATCACATGGTCGATGAAGCCGGGATCCTGGTGGGAAAAGCCGTTGTGGTCCTGGCGCCAGACGTGGCTCGACAAGAGATAATTGAGCGAGGCGACCGGGCGGCGCCACTTGATATGGTTGCAGACCTTGAGCCACTTCGCATGCTGGTTGAACATGGAATCGATAATGTGGATGAAGGCCTCGTAGCAGGAGAAGAAGCCATGCCGGCCGGTCAGGAGATAGCCTTCGAGCCAGCCCTGGCACTGATGCTCGCTCAGCATCTCCATCACCCGTCCGTCGGCTGCGAGATGATCGTCGTATGAGAAAGTCTCGGCGGCCCAGGCGCGGTTCGTCACCTCGAGCACGTCCTGCCAGCGGTTGGAATTGTTCTCGTCCGGGCTGAACAGACGGAAGTTCTTCGATTCGAGGTTGAGCTTCATCACGTCGCGCAGGAACTGGCCCATGACCCGCGTCGCCTCCGCGATTGTGGCGCCAGGCGAAGGCACGCTGACCGCATAGTCGCGAAAGTCCGGGAGCTTGAGATCGCGCAAGAGCGCGCCGCCATTGGCGTGCGGATTGGCGCTCATCCGGCGCGTCCCCTCAGGCGGCAGCGCGGCGAGTTCGGCCTTAAGGCGGCCGGTCTCGTCGAACAGCTCTTCGGGACGATAGCTCTTCATCCATGTCTCGAGGATGCGGACATGCTCCGGGTGGCCGCGCATGGCGCTCATCGGCACCTGGTGCGAGCGCCAGTAGCCCTCCTCCTTCTTGCCGTCGATCTCCTTGGGGCAGGTCCAGCCTTTCGGCGTGCGCATCACAATCATCGGCCAGATCGGGCGTTTCGAGAATCCATTCCGTCGCGCGTCGGCCTGGATGTCGCGAATCTCGCCAAGCGCCGTTTCAAGCGTCGACGCCATGAGCTCATGCATCGGCCCCGGCTCATGCCCCTCGACGAAATGGGGCTTGTATCCGTAGCCGCGAAACAGCGATTCGAGCTCCTCATGACTGATGCGCGCCAGCACCGTCGGATTGGCGATCTTGTAGCCATTGAGGTGCAGGATCGGCAGCACGGCGCCGTCACGCACCGGATTGAGGAACTTGTTCGAATGCCAGCTCGTGGCCATGGGCCCCGTCTCCGCTTCGCCGTCGCCGACGACCGCTGCGACGATGAGATCGGGATTGTCGAAGGCCGCGCCATAGGCGTGCGAGAGCGCGTAGCCAAGCTCGCCGCCCTCGTGGATCGAGCCGGGCGTCTCAGGCGCCACATGGCTCGGAATCCCGCCGGGAAACGAGAACTGAGTGAAGAGCCGCTTCATGCCCTCCACGTCCTGCGAGACGTGGGGATAGACTTCGCTGTACGTGCCTTCGAGATATGTGTTGGCGACCAGTCCCGGTCCCCCATGCCCGGGGCCCGTGATGTAGATCATGTCGAGATCGTGTTTCTTGATCAGCCGATTGAGGTGCGCGTAGATGAAGTTGAGGCCTGGCGTGGTGCCCCAGTGCCCGAGGAGGCGCGGCTTGATGTGCTCCTCCTTGAGCGGCTCGCGCAACAGGGGATTGTCGAACAGGTAGATCTGGCCGACCGAGAGATAGTTGGCGGCCCGCCAGTAGGCGTCAATGAGCGCGCTTTCGCTTTTCGACAGCGTGCTCTCCGCTTTCGGCTGAGTGGTTTCCCTTTTCGACAGAGCGGTCGCCATCGTCATCTCCTCCAGTGCTTCCTTGGCGAATGACGGAGGGCCTTGCTGACCCGTTCCCGCAACCTGAGCCCGGCGTTCACCCCCCTGGCCCAGCAGCATCTCTCATGCATCGAAGCCGACTTGCGCCACGAGTAAGGCGGCGCAATGACTGCGGCGATCGGCAGCCTAGCCTACTGCTCTTGTTCGAGCTCCCGCTCGGCGGGCAGCCAATGGTCAAGCTCGCGTCCAGGGGGGCGGCCTTCATTGACCCAGATCAAGTAGGCGCGTTCCCGGATCTGGTCGTCTTTGAGCCCATTGCCTCCCTCGACGGGGGTGGAAATATCCGGCGGCGCGCCCGCGTTGGGGTCTCCGCTCGCTTCAGTCGGCAGCTCGTTCGCCATCGAAAGCGTCTCCTTTGCGCGATTTAGCTCGCCCCCGGCGATCGGCGACAGCAAATTGTGCCTGTTTGATGACAATTGAGCGACATCCCGCGAGCACGCTCGTCGCGCCACCATTGCGCTCGGGTGAAAATTTGGCTCAACTGGCTCGCTCGTCGTCACGCGAGTTCGGCCTCCACACGAGGACGGTCCGGACGCCGCTGAGGGACGGAGCCGGGACCTACGACCAGAGCAGAACACGGGAGGAAACCTTCATGCTGACACGACGCGTTTTCACCGCTTGCGGTTTGTGCACGGCGGCGGGCTTTCTCGCGAGCGAGGCCGACGCACAGACGGCCGCGCCGCCGGGCCTGAAGCGCACGCTCATCAAGCAGACCGACGGACCGGCGGACGGTTACGCCACGATCGAAATGCGGATTGAAATCGATCCGGGCGCGGTTGTCGCGCGCCACACCCACCCGGGCATCGAATCTGGCTATGTCGCCGAAGGCGGAATTGAGCTTACGATCGATGGCCAGGGCCCGCTCAGGCTCGCGGCGGGCGATGGATTCCAGGTCCCAACACGCGTGCCACACGGCGGTCCGAACGGGCCGGCCAAAACCGTCGTCATCTCGACCTATGTGGTCGAAAAGGGCAAGCCGCTCGCTTCGCCCGCCTGAGCCGACAAGGGAAGCTTCATGTCCGCTGCGCCTGTCCACGCCGACAATGCCGCCCAGGCCGAATATTGGAGCTGCGTCGCTGGGCCGAAATGGACCGACCATCAGGAACATCAGGATCAGGTGCTGCGGCCGGTCTCCGACCGGCTGATCGCCGCGGCGGACCCGAGGCCGGGAGAACGGGTGATCGACGTCGGCTGCGGATGCGGCGCGACGACGATCGACTTCGCCGATCGCGTCAGCCCGGGCGGCGAAGTGCTGGGGCTCGACATTTCCGAGCCGATGCTCGCACGCGCTCGCGAGCGTGCGCCGCAGAGCCTGCCGATCAGGTTCGAACTCGCCGACGCCACCGTCTACGATTTCGACCCCCAGAGCGCGGATCTCGTGGCGTCCCGGTTCGGCGTCATGTTCTTCGCCGACCCGGCGCGATCCTTCGCCAACCTGCGCAAGGCCCTTAAACCCGGCGGGCGGCTTGCCTTTGCCTGCTGGCGGGCGGCCAAGCAAAACCCCTTCTTCGTCGTGCCGCTGCGCGAAGCCGGCAAACATGCCCCTCCCTTGCCGGAAATGGACCCTGAGGCGCCCGGACCCTTCGCCTTCGCCGACCCGGCGCGCGTGCGGCGAATATTGAGCCAAGCGGGCTACGCCGACATCGATCTCAAGCCCCATGACCTCGAGCTCGACATCGCTGTCGGCCGCGGGCTCGACACGGCCGTCAAGGCCGCGATGATGATCGGGCCGACGAGCCGGATGCTCGACGGTCAGAGCGAAGCGGTTCGCGCCGCCGCGGCGGCGGATATTCGCAAGGCTCTGGGCACCCATGCCCGTGGCGACAGCGTGCCGCTCGGCGCCGCCATCTGGATCGTCACGGCGACCAATCCGGCCCGATAGGGGCGCGCCTGCAACTTACGAGCGAAATCGACGCAAACAAAAACGAGCAAATGAAAATAAATGAAAGCAAAATGGCTTTTATTTACTAGCGTTTATTTTTCCGAATCGGGACTTTTCAAAGGGTTACGGGCGTAAAAATAAGAGAAACTCCTTTCCGTCTCAGCTCGCGTCCCGGATTGTGACGAACCCATGTCAAACAGCCTGCGGCGTCCTTCTCCTTGCGAGGGCCGGCGCCCAGGCGCGGATCAATTCTGCCAGCAACAATAAGCGTAATGCAGATTTCTGATTTTTGCAAGACAATGTTTCAGCCCTTACAGCGTTCGCTGCTCTAGCCCTCCTGAGCGCGCAAGAACGCCCGCATGGTGAAATTCACCTGTTCGGCGCCATAAGCGTGTTCCGCGCCGACCGGGCAGGCCCGCCGCGCCCGGCAGCCCGCTTCCATGCAATCCGCGCCGGCTGCGCTCCTCAGATGGCCAACGCAGGCGGCGACATCATAGCCGGCCTCTGAGAACGCGCCCACCGGGCAGGCGCTCAGGCACCACCGCCCCGAGCAGGATTCGCATAGGCTCGGGAGCGCCGCCGGCTCGGGAACTGCGATCGCTTCGCTAAGCCCAAGCGCGCCGCGATAGGAGTGCCAAAGCCCGTAACGCGGATGGATCAGAAGACCGATCGGCGAGGGGTGGACCGGCTCGGCGCGGCGCGCCCATTGCTGGAACGGCCAGAAAGGCGGGCCGCCGAAGGGGAAGAACGCCTTGGCGCCGAGTTCGCGCGCCAGAGCCTCGATCACCCGCCGGCTCCAGCGGTCGAGCGGATGGCCCAAGCCGTCGCGCGCCTCCCGCGACGCGGCGAAAGCGCTCCAGCCCTCGCGCCCGGCCATGCCGGCGAGCGCGATCGTGCGAATGTCGGCGAGCGCGCCCTGCCGCTCCGCCTCGTTAAGGCGAAGCCCGCCGCGCGGAACGAGGCCCGAGCGCTCAATGGCGGAAAACACAGTTTCAAGCTCGGCGTCTTTCATGCGGATCGTCCTGCGCGTAGGCGCGAAGGCGTCGTTGATCTTATCAGCATGTCTGTCATGTTGGTTTATATACGAACCATCTTGCGCCGAGCCTCCGCATGGCGCAAAGTTTCAAGTGCGCGCCGACGAGGGCGAGAGCGGCGCAGCGGCGGAGGCTCTCATTGGACGCAGCCTACAGCGAAGTCCCTGATGGCGCTTTTCGCGCAAGCCCCCTTACGCGAGGCCCGTGGAATCCCGACCATCAGCCCGCCGGTCCGCCTTCGGCGCTGATCTGCCGGGCGATCGAACGCGCCGCCATCAACGACGGTCTGACCCATCTCGGACGGCTCACCGTCAATCTCATCCGGCCCGCGCCGATCGGCGAATGTCGCATCGAGGTTGCAGCGGACTACGTCGGCCGCAACGCCGGCCACTATTCCGGGCGCTTGACGGCGCAGGGCAAGGAGATCGCGCGTTTCACCGCGCTCATGCAACGCGAAGAGAATTTGCCGGTTCCCGAAGGGATACCGGGCCACCCGCCGCCTGCGGCGCCGAAGCCGCCCAGCCTATCCCCGGTCGTAACGATGCAGTTCGCTGACAGACCGTTCGGCTACGCCGACCTGGTCGAGAATCGAAGCGCGGCGGGACGTTTCTTCAACGGACCCTGCGCCGCCTGGTTTCGCATGAACCATCCGCTCATCAAGGGCGAGACGCCGAGCCCCTATCAGCGGGTGGCGGTCGCGGCGGATTCGGGCAACGGCATCAGCGCCGTGCTGGACTTCAGCAAGTATATGTTCGTGAACTGCGATCTGACCATCAACCTCTTCCGCCGCCCGGTGGGAGAGTGGATTTGCCTCGAGGCGCGGAGCCTCATCGGCGGCAACGGCTGCGGACTGGCCGAATCCGGGCTCTATGACGAGCGGGGAATGATCGGCCGCGCGACGCAGAGCCTCGCGGTCAGGCCGCGAGCGCCGTAGAGCCCGGCCCGGCTTTATGCAGCCACGAGGCCAAGATGCTGCTCCATCGGCGCAAAGTCGCGATCGTCGTGCAGCAATGAACAGCGACGTTCGATGCAAAACGTGCCGATAATGATGTCGCTCGTCTTGCGGATCATTATGCCCATATCCCTCAGTCTGCGATAATTCCGGGCGGCTCGCGAAGCGAGATCCGCGTCGAGAAGGGGCACGACCTCGAAGCGGCGCAAGCTGCGTTCGATGCGCGTCGCATGGACTTCGTCCCGCGCGCCTTGAAGAACTTCGAGCAGGATGAGGTCGCCGACAAGGATCGGTTCGCGGCTGGACGCAGCTTCGAGTTTCGCGATAGCCGGCGTCGACGACCCACGGAGATGGGCGATCCAGACCGAGCTGTCGACCAGAGCCTTTTGCTCTTGAGTTTACGCGCGGACCGCCCCGACGCGTCTCCTCCCCCCTTGTGGGGGAGGATCAAGGAGGGGGTTGCGCCGTCGGCGCATTCGATAATCCCCTCGGCCCGCGCGACCCCCACCCCTGCCCGCCCCCACAAGGTGGGGCGGGTGCGCTAACGCCCATCGATTCTACCGAAATGCAGCAGGCTCTAGTGTCCTGATTCGGAAGTTCTGCGTATTACCGCCTCGTCCTGAGGCGCCGCGAAGCGGCCTCGAAGGACGCATCCAGTACGCTGTTCCGGCGCCGCCCTCTGGACCATCCTTCGAGACGCGAGACTTCGCCTCGCCCTCAGGATGAGGTGGGGTTCGCCGCGCCTGGCTGACGACAACGCATAATCCAACGAACTTCGAATCCAGGACACTAGCATCACGACGAGCGCGAAGGCCGATCTCGGCGCATCTCGTCAAGGTCGCCTTCCCAACCGAGGCCCTTGAGCGTCTTCAGCGCCGGGGCCTGGCTGCGGAGTCGAACCACCAGCCGCAGGCCCCCTCTTCCACCACCGCTCGTTTGGTGCGCCGCCCTGTCAGCCTCATAGCTGGAGCGCGGCGCAACCTACTTCACCTTCAACGCCTCCACGCCCGGCAGCGCCTTGCCTTCCATCCACTCGAGGAAAGCGCCGCCTGCGGCTGAGACATAGGTGAAATCGTCGGCGACCTTGGCCTCGTTGAGCGCGGCCACGGTATCGCCGCCGCCCGCCACCGACTTCAGCTTGCCCTGCTTGGTGAGCGACGCGGCCGTTTTCGCGATCGCCATCGTCGCCTCGTCGAAGGGCGGGGTCTCGAACGCGCCGAACGGGCCGTTCCACACCAGCGTCTTGACATGCGTCAGGACCTCCTCGACGCCGGCTGCCGACTTCGGCCCGATGTCGAGGATCATCTCGTCCTCGGGCACATGATCGACATCGACGACGTGGGCCGGCGCGTGGGCTTTGAGCTCCTTCGCCACCGTCGCGTCGACCGGCAGCAGAATGCGGCATTTGGCCTTTTCCGCCGCCGCGGCGATCGAGCGCGCGGTTTCGGCGAGATCCTTTTCGCACAGCGACTTGCCCACTCCCTTGCCCTCGGCGAACAGGAAAGTGTTGGCCATGCCGCCGCCGATGATGAGAACGTCGACCTTGCTCACGAGATTGCCGAGCAGTTCGAGCTTGGTCGACACTTTCGCCCCGCCGACGATCGCCGCCACCGGACGAGCGGGATTGCCGAGCGCGAGCTGCAGCGCCTCGAGCTCTTTCTGCATCGCCCGCCCGGCGTAAGCCGGCAGCTGATGGGCGAGCCCTTCGGTCGAGGCGTGGGCGCGGTGGGCGGCGGAAAAGGCGTCGTTGACATAGAGGTCGCCGAGCTTGGCGAGCTCCGCGACATAAGCCGGATCGTTCTTCTCCTCGCCCTTGTAGAAGCGGGTGTTCTCAAGCAGCAGCACGTCGCCGTTGTTCATTTTGGCGATCGCGTCGGCCGCCGTCTTGCCGATGCTGTCGGCGGCAAAAGCGACCGGGCGCTTGATGACGTCGGCGACCGCCGCCGCGACGGGCCTCAGCGAATTGGCCTCGTCCGGCCCGCCCTTGGGACGGCCGAAATGCGCGAGAAGGATGACCTTGCCGCCTTTGTCGGCGATCTCCGCGATGGTCGATGCGACCCGCTCGATGCGCGTCGCATCGGTCACGCGGCCGCCTTCCGTCGGCACATTGAGATCGACCCGCAGGAGAACGCGCTTGCCGGCGACATCGGCGTCGTCGAGGGTGCGGAACGGTTTGCTCATATTCGCCTCCCTTAAGAAGGTGAGCGCGATCGGATAACCTGGACCCCGCCTCCGGCGTTCCGCCTGGCGGACACTCGTCAGACGCGCCAGACGGCGGCGATCAGATCAGCTTCGCCATTGCCACCGCCGTGTCAGCCATGCGGTTCGAGAAGCCCCATTCGTTGTCGTACCAGGAGAGCACGCGGACGAAATTGCCGTCGATCACCTTGGTCTGGTCGAGATGGAAGATGGAGGAGCGGTCGTCGTGGTTGAAGTCGATCGAAACATTGGGATGATCGGTATAGCCGAGGATGCCCTTGAGCGGACCGTTGCCGTCGGCGGTCGCCTTGATGGCGTTGTTGATCTCGTCCTTGTTGGTCTGGCGCTTGGCGACAAACTTGAGGTCGACGACCGAAACGTTCGGAGTCGGCACCCGGATCGCGGAGCCGTCGAGCTTG
Organism: uncultured Alphaproteobacteria bacterium; assembly: GCA_963824475.1. Taxonomy (GTDB): domain Bacteria; phylum Pseudomonadota; class Alphaproteobacteria; order Rhizobiales; family Beijerinckiaceae; genus Roseiarcus. Next base: position 752,328 of record CAWGPR010000012.1, on the reverse strand, counting down.
CCCTTGAGCTCCGGCAGCACGAGGCCGACCGCTTTCGCCGCCCCGGTCGTGGTCGGGATCATCGACAGCGCCGCGCCGCGAGCGCGGTAGAGGTCCTTGTGCAGCGTGTCGAGGGTCGGCTGATCGCCGGTGTAGGAATGGATGGTCGTCATGAAGCCGTGCTCGATGCCGATGGCGTCGTTGAGCACTTTCGCGACCGGCGCCAGACAGTTGGTGGTGCATGAAGCGTTGGAGACGACGAGGTCATCCTTGGTCAGCTTGTCGTTGTTGACACCATAGACGACGGTCAGATCCGCGCTCTCCGCCGGCGCGGAAATGAGGACACGCTTGGCGCCCGCCTTGAGGTGGGCCGCCGCCTTCTCGCGAGAGGTGAAGATCCCGGTGCATTCAAGCGCCACGTCGACGCCGAGCGCCTTGTGCGGAAGCTCGGCCGGATCCTTGATCGCGGTGACCTTCATCTTATGGCCGTTGACCACGATCATGTCGCCCTCGACTTTGACCTCGTGAGGGAAGCGCCCGTGGACGCTGTCGAAGCGCAAGAGGTGGGCGTTGGTCTCGACCGGACCCAGATCGTTGAGGGCGACGACCTCGATGTCCTTGCGGCCCGACTCCAAAATGGCGCGCAAAACAAGCCGCCCAATCCGGCCGAAGCCGTTGATCGCTACCTTGGCAACCATCCCAATTCCTCCTCTCGCGTCCGGCCCGCCGCATGGCCGCCGACGCCTCGAAACTCAAGTCGCTGAAGCCGCGGTTATTGTCCGATCCCCAGTCCGAAGTCTACAGGCTACTCGGAAAATGCGACATTTCGTTTGATTTGCCGCAAGCGCGTCCGGTGCTTGTTCTGACCGCGGCGCGAAGCGGCGCCGCAAGCTAGGCCGTCCCCCAGACCTGAACGATGCGCGGCAGCGCGAGACGCAGGAGCGCCTGCCGGTTCGAGCGGAAAAGCCCCGAAAGCTTACCGCGTCACGAGCGGAGCTGGCCTAGCGCCGCCTCGACCACCGCCTCGGGCGTGATCCCGAAATGCTGAAAGACGGCTTTATACGGCCCGCTTTCGCCGAAGCTCTTCATGCCGATGAACGGACCGTCGCCGATGATCGCGTCCCATCCAAACCTCACCGCAGCCTCGACCCCCACCTTGACCTTGGCCGAGCCGATCACCGAGCGGCGATAGTCGTCCGGCTGCTCGAAGAAGACCGCGAAACAGGGCAACGACACGACCCGGGCGGCGACTCCATTCTCCTTCAGTTGCGCCTGCGCGGCGACGGCGAGCGACACTTCAGAGCCGGAGGCGAAGATGGACACTTCGGCCTCGCCGGAAGCGGGCGAAATCTCGTAGCCGCCGCGCGCGCACAAGTTCTCCGCCACATGCGTCGTCCGCAGCGCCGGCAGGCCCTGCCGCGTCAGCGCGAGGATCGAGGGCGAATGCTCGCGCTCGAGCGCCGCCTGCCAGCACTCGACTGTCTCGACGCTGTCGGCCGGGCGCCAGACATAGAAGTTCGGCATCGCCCGCAGCGACGCCAGATGTTCGACCGGTTGATGCGTCGGGCCATCCTCCCCCAGGCCAATCGAATCGTGGGTGAACACATGCACGACCCTGATCCCCATCAGGGCCGCGAGCCTCAGAGAGGGGCGGCAATAGTCGGTGAAGCAGAAGAATGACGCCCCCGACGGGATAAAGCCGCCGTGAACCGAGATGCCGTTGCATGCCGCAATCATCCCGTGCTCGCGGATGCCCCAGTGGATATAGCGGCCGGAGAAGTCGTCGGGGGTAATTTCCTTCTCTCCCGCGAACTTGGTGTTGTTGGATGGCGTGAGATCGGCCGAGCTGGTGATGAGTTCGGGCACGGCGGCCCCGATCACATCGAGCGCCGCCTGGCCTGCCTTGCGGGTGGCGACCTCCGGCTTTTCGTCGGCGAGCTTGCGCTTATAGGCGTCGATGACCTGATCGAGGTCTTGCGGCAGATCGCCGCGCACCCGTCGCTCAAATTCGGCGCGCGCCTTTGGGTCGAGCGCCTCGACCGCCTGGTTCCACGCCTCCCGCTGCGCTGAGGCGCGGGATCCTGCCTTGCGCCAGGCGGCGAGAATGTCGTCCGGGATGACGAACGGCTCATAGGGCCAGTTCAGGTTCTTGCGCGCGCCGGCGACCTCGGCCGCCCCTTGCGCGTCACTATGCGCCTTGTTGGTTCCCGCATGGGTTGGCAGGCCAAAGCCGATCGTCGTCTTGCAGGCGATCATCGTCGGCCGGTCCGAGTTCTGCGCAGCGTGGATGGCGTCGAGGATCGCTGCGGGATCGTGCCCGTCGATGTGGGTTGAATTCCAGCCGGCGGATTGGAAGCGGGCGACCTGGTCGATGTTGTCGGCGAGGACGGGGATCTGCCCGTCGATCGAGATCCCATTGTTGTCCCAGAAAACGATCAGCTTCTTGAGCTTGAGATGGCCGGCGATGCCGATCGCTTCCTGGCTCACGCCTTCCATCAAATCGCCGTCTGAAGCGATGACATAAGTGCGGTGATCGACGATGCCCGGAAAGCGCGCGGCCAGCATGCGCTCCGCGATCGCCATGCCGACCGAGGTCGCAATCCCCTGCCCTAGCGGGCCGGTTGTCGTCTCCACGCCCGGAGCACACCAGTATTCGGGGTGCCCGGGCGTCCTCGAGCCGACCTGCCGGAACTGCTTGATATCTTCGATACCCAGTCCTTTGGCGCCGCCAACGCCGGTCAGATAGAGCAAGCTGTACAACAGCATGCAGCCGTGGCCGCCAGACAGGACGAACCTATCGCGATCAGGCCAATGCGGATCGGACGCGTCGAATTTCAGCACGTCGCGCCAGAGAACGGTCCCGACGTCGGCCGAGCCCATCGGCAGGCCGGGGTGACCGCTCTTGGCCTTCTCCACCGCATCGAGGGCAAGAAAGCGGATCGCGTTGGCCATTGCGTCATGAGACACGCTCGTCGCGCCAGGGGACACGGTCATTGTCGCCATCGGGAGTCTCCTCAAGAAACGGGGCGCCGGCCATCCGTTGTTCCGAGCTAGGGCAGTGGTTTGGCGGGCGCGGAACGGCGCGTCAGTTAGAGGCGGTCTCAGGAACCTGTCAATTGCGGCTTCGCCCGCGTTGACGTTCCGTTCAAGCATCGCGTAAACAAAGCGTCACAATGGACGGAATCAAAACCTCCATGGAATCGCTTGAGATTTCGCTCAAACAACTCGCCTCCGCGGTCGAAGCGCTCGAGTGGGCGACAGACCTGCGCATGCGCCACGACGAGGCGCGCGCAACCACGCAAGAAGAATTCGCGCTGATGCAAGACGACCGCTCGAGGCTCGCGGTCGAGCTCGACGCCGCCGTCGACCGGTCGCGGGCTCTGGAATCCGCCAACAGCGAAGCGGCCAAGCGGCTCGCCCATGCCGCCCAGGCGATCGAACGCGTTCTCGGCCGGTTGGCGCCGGACTCGGAGCCATAAGGCCAGTCCGCCCATGGAAGAGGCGCGCGCCATGTCACAGGTTTCGGTCACCATCGACGGGCGCAAGTATCGCCTCGCCTGCAATGAGGGGGAAGAAGCGCGGCTCGAATCGCTGGCTGGCCTGATCGATGACAAGATCGGCGAAATGCGCACTTCGTTCGGCGAGATCGGCGACCAGCGCCTCGTGATCATGGCCGCGTTGACCATCGCCGACAATTTGACCGAAGCGCGCGACGCGGCGGCGGCCGAGCGCAAGCGCTCGGAGGAGGCGGAAAAGCGCGCCCAAGCGATCGCAGCGCGCCTCGACGAACTCGGTTCGAGGGTGGAATCCATCGCCGCGCGCTTGGCGGGCGACGCCGAGGCTTGATCTAACCGCTCCCCGCCATCCGCCAGTCGAATTGAAGCGCCGCTTGCGCGTCCAAGGCGATGCGGGTATGTACCCTCATCATGAACACGATCTGCTACTGCGCGGCGGTTCGCGCCGCCGCGCGAAAGACGACCGCCCTCTATGACTCGATCCTCGAGCCGGCGGGCGTCACGCTTGCGCAATATAGTCTCATGAGAAGGATCGAACGCGCCGGAGCGGTGTCCCTGACCAAGCTCGGCCGGCTGGCGGAACTGGACCGATCGACGGTGGGGCGAAACGTGAAGGCGATCGAAGAGCTTGGGCTCGTGCGCTTAGGCCCGGCGAAGGACCACCGCGAGGCGGCGGTGCGGCTCACGTCCGCCGGAGAGGAGGCGCTGCGACGCGCTGCTCCCCTGTGGGAGGAAGCGCAGCGCCGGGTCGAGGCCACATTGGGCGCGGCTGAAGCGGGGCAGTTGCGGACGCTTGCGCTTAGCCTTTGATTTTTTCGACAAGATGCGGGTAGGCGCCCGTCACCTGGAGTTGACGATGACGATATCGGGGCCGGCTGTACAGAATAGTGCTCAGCCGCAACGGAAACCCGCGGCCTTCTCGCTTTCGAACGCGCTCGCCGGCGCGATGACCGCGCGGAACCTCTACTACGGCTGGATCGTCGCGGGAGCGACCTTTCTCGTCATGCTGGCGACGGCGGGAGCAATGGGCGCGCCGGGCGTGATCCTCCAGCCGCTCGAAAAGGAGTTCGGCTGGAGCACCGCCCAGATTTCGGTCGCCCTTGCGGTGCGGCTCGCTCTCTACGGGCTTATCGCGCCATTCGCCGCCGCCTTCATCAACCGCTTCGGTGTGCGGCCGGTCGTCGTTTCGGCGGTCGCGATGATCGTCGCGGGCATCGTCGCCTCGATGGCGATGACTGAGGTGTGGGAGCTCGTTGCGCTCTGGGGCGTCATCGTCGGAATCGGCACCGGCATGGTGGCGCTGGTGCTTGGCGCAACCATCGCGACGCGCTGGTTCGTTCAGCGACGCGGCCTGGTGGTCGGCATGCTGACGGCGAGCAACGCAACCGGACAGCTGATCTTTCTGCCGCTCATCGCGAAGCTGACGGAAGCCTATGGCTGGCGCAGTGCGCTCGCCTTCGTCGTCGCTATCCTGCTCGTCGCCGGGTTCGTCGCGCTCGCGGTGCTGCGCGACCGCCCTGCCGACGTCGGGCTCGCTCCGTACGGTGAGCGCGCAATCCAGCCGGCGCCGAAGCAGGATCTGCGGCTGATCGCGATGATGGCGTCGCCGCTCAGCGCGCTCTACGAGGCCCGCGCGAGCCGCACCTTCTGGGTATTGTTCGCGACCTTCTTCGTCTGCGGCTTGTCGACCAACGGCCTCATCCAGACCCATTGGGTCTCGCTTTGCGGCGACTATGGCATCGCGCCGGTCGCGGCGGCCAGCGCGCTCGCGGTGATCGGCGCCTTCGACTTCGTCGGCACGATCCTGTCCGGCTGGCTGTCGGACCGTTACGACAACCGCTGGCTCCTGTTCGTCTATTACGGACTGCGCGGCTTTTCGCTGATCGCGCTGCCTTTCACCGATTTCTCGGTCGTTGGGCTGTCGGCCTTTGCGGTCTTCTATGGTCTCGACTGGGTCGCGACCGTGCCCCCGACCGTCCGGCTGACCGCCGAGCGGTTCGGCGCGGAAAAGGCGAATCTGACCTTCGGCTGGATTTTCACCGCTCACCAGCTCGGCGCGGCGACAGCGGCTTTCGGCGCCGGGTTCTCGCGCAGCGATTTCGCGACCTACCTGCCGGCGCTCTATGTTGCGGGCGTCGCCTGCGTGATCGCGGCCGCTCTCGTGCTGACGATCGGCCCGCGGCCCAAGGAAGCGCTCGCGACGGCGTGAGGACGGAGACTGGAGTGAGCGACGCTTAGAGGCGGGAGCGGTGAAAAAATGATCCTGACTCATCACGATCTGAAAATCGAACTTCCCGACTCTTGGTGGGTGGAAGCCCGAATGGCGGATTTCGTTCCTCAACGGCGAGCGTTCCGCCCTGATCGTCGCGCGGAAAGGGATGTTGAGGTATTTGAGGCTAGCATTGAGGACGTCGCGCCCCTGGAGCGCGCACCGGGCGTGGGCATCTTCAACGATAACGAAGAGGCAACTGCGCGGGAGCGGGTTGTCCGAATACTTCTGGACTTCCGCGAAGACGTTGAAATATGGCCGATCCACTTAGTGAAGCTCGCCCCGGGCGCTAAGTTTCGTTACAAAATCGGCCACGGCAGTCATAGGTTCTATTGCTCTCTGGCGGCTGGATTTTCTCACGTTCAAGCCTTCGAGGGGTACGACTTCAGTGGACCCATTTGATACGAGTCAGGGAACGGTAGGGCTTACGGCACTGACCTCGCAGCGCATCAGACGTACATCGATATATGTATATACATCTATATGCCGCGCCAGACGCAAAAATGCAGCGCGAAACTAAACGGGGTCCCAAGTGACTGAAATCACAAGAACCCCGAAACTAAAATGAAACTAAGCGGCCCCGGCGATGGTTGAGGAGACTAAACCCCCCTGCCCTCGCGCCGCATCAGTCTCAGCACGGCGGCGAGCGTCGCCTTGAGCGACGCCATCACGATGTTGGGGTCCATCCCCACCCCATGCAGGACGCGGCCGTCCGCGTCCTGGATCTCCACATAGCTCGCCGCGGTCGCATTCGCCCCGCGGCCGACCGCGTGCTCGTGGTAGTCGATGAACGAGAACTCGATCCCGAACGCCTTTTTCAAGGCGTCGACAAAGGCGTCGATCGGACCATTGCCCGCGCCTTCGATCGTAAAGGTCGCGCCGTCAGCCTTGCGCAGCGTCGCCACGAGCTCGCGATTGTCCGGGCTGGTCGGAACCGTCTGCTGCTTGACCAGCGTCATCGGCGCATCATCAAGCAGAAAGGCGTGGCGGAACAACGCCCAGAGTTCAGGCGCGGTCAGCTCCTTGCCGTCGGCGTCCATCCGCTCCTGAGCGATCCTGGAAAACTCGACCTGCAGCGAACGAGGCAGGTCGAGGCCGTGGTCGGCGCGCAGGATATAGGCCATGCCGCCCTTGCCGGACTGGCTGTTGATGCGGATCACCGCCTCGTAATCGCGGCCTACGTCCTTCGGGTCGATCGGCAGGTAAGGCACCAGGAACAAGGGGTCATTGCGCCTCTCCTGCGCCTCGAAGCCCTTCTTGATCGCGTCCTGGTGCGAGCCGGAAAATGCGGTGTAGACCAGTTCGCCCGCATAAGGGTGGCGCTGATGCACCGGCAATTGCGTGCAATGCTCGGCGACGTCCCGGATCGCGTTGACGTCGCTAAGATCGAGCTCAGGATCCACCCCTTGCGTGAACAGGTTCAAGGCCATGGTGACAATGTCGACGTTGCCGGTGCGCTCGCCATTGCCGAACAGCGTGCCCTCGACCCGCTCGGCGCCCGCCATCAGCGCCAGCTCCGCCGCCGCGACCGCGGTGCCGCGGTCGTTGTGCGGGTGGACCGACAGGATCACGCTCGAGCGGTCGGATATGTGACGCCCGAACCACTCGAACTGGTCGGCGTAAGTGTTCGGCGTCGCCATCTCAACCGTCGCCGGCAGGTTGAGAATGAGCCGCTTCGAGGGCGTCGGCTTGATGACGTCCTTGACCGCCTCGCAGATCTCGAGCGCGAAATCGAGTTCGGTGCCGGTGAAGCTCTCCGGCGAATATTCGAACTGAAAATCCGTGGCCCGCGCGGCGTCCGCCAGCGCCTTGACCTGCCTGGCGGCGCTGACCGCAATCTCCGTTACGCCCTTGCGGTCGGTCCTGAAGACCACTTCGCGCTGCAGGATCGAGGTCGAATTGTAGAAGTGGACAATGACCTTCTTCGCGCCTCGGACGGCCTCGAACGTGCGCTCGATCAGTTCCGGGCGGCACTGGGTCAAGACCTGGATCGCGACGTCGTCGGGAATTGCGCCGGCGTCGATGATCGAGCGAACGAAGTCGAAGTCGGTCTGGGAGGCGGAGGGAAAGGCGACCTCGATCTCCTTGAACCCGATGCCGGTGAGCAGCCGGAACATGCGGTTCTTGCGTTCGACGCCCATCGGCTCGATCAGCGCCTGATTGCCGTCGCGGAGGTCGACCGAGCACCAGATCGGCGCCTTTTCGATTGTGCGCGATGGCCATTGCCGGTCAGGCAGGATGATGGGCGCGTAAGCGCGGTACTTTTGAGTGGGCATCTGTGTCATGACGAACCCTGAGAAGATTTGGGACGGCCTGGCTGTAATCAGCGGGCCGAGCGCGCCTGTCGAATGAATAAGGCGGATGCGAAACTCTATGTCCCGACGCGTCTAGCGCGCCGGGCGGCTAAGGATGAGGGTCGTCGACCACGTTCGCATGGGGCCCCTTCAACCAGAGAAAAGCGAAAAAATCAACCGCCAGGTTCGCCCGCGCGAGCAGATCCCAAAAATCCCACCGGACGGTTTGCAAGGATTGCGGCGATTGGGCCAACGGGTGTCCCTGAGGACCGCCTTCCGGTCCACCCGCCTTCACCCGACCCAGCGCCGACGCAATTGATTTCCGTCCAGGAATGTGCTGCGCTTCGGCTGGGCTTTATCCGTCGCCTTTTGGGGGAGCGATCGCGGCGCCGCAGGGCGCGGCGCCTTCGAGGAGGTGGCAGGGGGACGCCGTCATGCCGCCTTCCATGACGCTGCCGTTCGAGCGCCTTGATGTGGCGCTTTCCGTCAACAAGCAACGGCGGCTTCCGCCGTCGCTTCTTTGGGCGATGGAGGACCGTTTCTCGGCGCCGCTTTCTGACGTGCGAATCGTCCTCGGAGCCCAAGCGGCCTCCCTCTGTCTAGCGATCGGCGCGAGAGCCTGCGTGATCGGCAATGCGATCTATTTCAGCGACGGCGCCTGGGATCCGCAGTCCGACGCCGGCGTCAAACTCATAGCGCATGAGTTGGCGCATATCCTGCAACAGCACGGCGCGCTCTCGCACTACACGCGGGACGTTCGACTAGGCGACCCAGTCGACCCGCTGGAGGCGGAGGCTGAGCGGATGGCCGAAGCCGTCCTCGCCGGCCGACGGGCGTCGCGGCCGACGCCGGACGCAAGCGGCCTGTTGCGCCGCGCCTTGCGCTTCGATACGAAGACCGCCACCATTACCGTCGATGTGAAGGGCTCTGCGCCCGACGTCTCGGTCAGCACGACCCCGTCCCCTCTCTGCTACATGCATCTGACGCGCGGCGCACAGGAGTTCCTGGTGCCGCACCATGGCGTGACGGCAAAGTCGGCCAGCGCCATCAATATCAAGGGGCAGATCGTGGGCTCCCATACCGACCCCCACGACTCTCCGTCGGATCTGTCCGGCTGGCGATTTCGTATGCGCCAAATCACAGCCATCAACGAATTGAACGCCCTCTACGTCGGGCGGGGGCCGTCGAATGGTGGGCTTCAATACGATATGACGATGCCGCCGCTCGCTCCGGCGTTCGCGCTGGGCCATTTCACCTCCGACGCGGTGCGATCCAGCCTACCCTTTATGAACAACACTCAAGAAACGGTGATGACGCTGACCCTGGCGCCGTTCGGCGGCGCCGTACTGATTTCGAACGATATGGACGATCATCCCAAGTGGGGTCTGACGCTTGCAAAACACAACAATGACGCGAACAGGGACGACCTGCTGTTCGAAGCCGAGCGCAATCAGGACTTCGTGTCGGCGTTCGTCGCAATTAGCCCGCAGAACAAGGCGACAACGCTCGCGTATGTTTCCTGGCGGGCCTCCTGGAAAATTCGTTGCAAATTCGTCGGAATCACATGCCAACCGACGCTGGTGGACAAGACGTTCAAGGTCGATCCGTGGCAGCTTGGCCAGCCGGCGGATACGGAGCAAGCGGCGCTGCTCACCGACCTCAGCGGGGATTATGCGCACACCGCCAACGGATGGACTAGCGCTGCGGTTCAGGCGCTCGACAATTCGGACGCCGGCGTGAGCTTCCTCAGTTCCCGGCCGACCGGCGTGCCGACGGATTTCTGGCGTCCCAGGCGTAATATCCCTTAAGAGGCGGCGGCGCTCGCGCCCCTTAATGGCGCCGGCGGCTCGCCGCCGGACATGAGCTTTGACAAAGTTCACCTGCCGGAAGTTCGCCCGCGAGGTCCAAACCCTTGACCGCATTTCCCATCCTCCAGTTCGGCGCCAGCCGCTTCCTGCAGGCGCATGTCGACCTGTTCGTCAGCGAGGCGCTGCCTCGCGGCGAAGCGATGGGTCGCATCGCCGTGGCGGGGACAACGGGGAGTCCGGAAAGCCGCCGGCGCGTCGCCGCCTTTGCGACCGGCAAGCCTTATCGAGTTGAGGTCAAGGGGCTCGCTGGAGGGGCGATTGTCGATGAAAGCGTGGAGGTTAAGAGCGTCGGCGCCGGCGTCGACGCCGCGACGCAATGGGACGACCTCGAGCGCCTGTTCATCGCCGCGCGCTGCGCGGTGTCGAACACCGCCGACCGAGGCTATGAAACGGACCCTGCCGATCGGCTTGACGACGGGCCGCCCCGGTCGTTCCCCGCCAAGCTCGCCAAGCTCTTGCTCGCGCGCTTTTCCGCGACCGGCGAGCCGATCACGCTCTTCCCCTGCGAACTGACGCCGGCCAACGGAAAGGTTCTGCGCGGCGTGGTGCTCGAGGTGCTCGACCGCTGGCAGGCCCCAGCGAACGCGCGCCGCTGGGTCGAGGAGGAATGCGTCTGGGTCAATTCTTTGGTCGACCGCATTGTCTCCGAGCCGCTCGAGCCGTTGGGCGCGGTCGCCGAGCCCTATGCGCTGTGGGCGATCGAGGACCAGCCCGGCCTCGACCTTCCTTGCCGACACGCCGCGATCGTCGTCGCCGGCGACCTCAAGCCCCATGAGCGCCTGAAGCTGTTCATCCTCAACCTCGGCCACACCTATCTGGCTGAGATTTGGGCCAAGGAAGGCGGCGCGCCGGCACTCACGGTCCGCGAGGCGATGGCGGACACGGCGGCCCGCGCAAAGCTGGATGGGCTGTACGACGAAGAAGTGCTGCCGGTGTTCGCGGCGATCGGCATGGGCGATGAGGCGCGCGCCTACCTGAACACCGTCATTGAGCGATTCTCCAATCCCTTTCTCGGTCACCGCCTGTCCGAAATCTTCACCAACCACGAGGCCAAGAAGCGGCGGCGGTTCGGCGGTCTCATCGAGCTCGCCAAGGCGAACGATGCGCGAGTCCGCCAGCCGCGCCTCAGGGCCGCGCTCGCCGATGGCGCTTAGCGTGACGCTCGATCCCCTCGCTTCCAGCGACCTCATCGCCGAGCGGCGTTTCGCCTACGCCAAAGCCGCGGCGGAAGAGGGCGACTGGAGCGCCGCGGCGGAGCTATTCGAGCAGACGCTCGAGCGCGCGCCACGGTGGGCGGCGGCTTGGTTCGCGCTTGGGGATATACGGGAGAAGCTCGGCGACCTCGACGCCGCCGCCGACGCCTTCCGCATGAGCCTTGTTGCCGATCCGGCCGACGCGCAAGGGGCGCGGGCGCGGCTCGCGCTCATTGGGCGAGCGGACCCGCCGCGCGCCTTGCCGCAGGCCTATGTAGCGCACCTGTTCGACGGCTACGCGCCTCGCTTCGACACGCATCTCACCGAAAATCTCGGCTATCGCGCTCCCGCCCTCATCGCTGACGCCTTGGACGCGGCCGCGCCGGGCCGCCGCTTCGCGCAGGCCCTCGACCTCGGCTGCGGCACAGGGCTCATGGGAGAGGCGCTGCGCAGCCGCGTCGACCATCTGACCGGCGTCGATCTTTCGCCGGCCATGATCGCGAAAGCGCGCGAACGCCGCGTCTATGACGGGCTTGTCGTCGGCGACGCGGCGGCGCTGCTCACGTGCGAGCCGCCGGGGGTCTTCGATCTCATCGTCGCCGCCGACTCGCTCGTCTATATCGGCGATCTTAAGCCCCTGTCCGCTGCGGTTGCGACCGCGCTGGCCGCGGACGGCTTATTTGCGTTCTCGGTCGAACTTTTCGAGGGCGACGGCTTCAAGCTCGAGCCGACGATGCGGTTCGCTCATGCGCGCCCCTACGTGGAGACGACCGCGCGCGAGGCGGGCTTGCGACCGGTCCTCGTCCAGTCGGCGTCGACGCGGCGCGAAGCGGGAGCGGAGGTTCCCGGCCTGATCTGCGTGTTCGAGAAGATCTAGCGGCGCGCACTCGCGCGCCGGTCTCAGGCCAGCCGCCACGAATTCGCCAGCGCGCGGAACCCGTGCCGCTCGCGCGCGCTCTGCCTCGCCCCGGCGTTCGGCGGCCGATAAGCCATCCGGCAATGGCCGGCGCAATAGGATCGGCCCCTGGCCGGCGTGAGCCCGCAATAGGCGAACTCACCGGTTCTCGGATCGCCGAGCGGCCATCGGCAGGCGAATTCGCGAATCTCCTCGAACCGCAGCCGTCGCATCTCTCCGACCTCGGCTTCGCCAAAGGTCCAGGCCGCCTGTCTCTCGTCCCCACGCTCAACCCGAGGATCACGAGCGAGGACAGCGGCGGCGCTCGGCTTGGAGCCGAGCTGAGGATGCGGAATAATCGCCCATTCCGCCCGATGCGCGCCCGCCCGCGTCTTGCCAGATGCGTTTGGGCGCCCGCCGCCGTTGAGCTTAATCCCGACCCGGCTCGCCTTGCCAATGACCGCGTTTCGGGACTCAACGCCGAGCGCCGCAGCGATGCTGCTGGCGCTTTTTCCTTCCAGAGCCAGCCTCTTGAGGTGTTCGACCGCCTCCGCTGTCCACAGCATTTGCATACTCCAATTGGCTATCGCGGCGGCGTTGCAACCGCACGAAATTGTCTTCGGGTGGCTATTCTTTCCTGGGAAAGCTCCGGGACGTCCCGTCTGCCGAGACCCGCCTGTCCGGGATGAACTTTCAACTTTTTCAGCATCTTAAAAAAACGAATCAGGGCGCAATCGCCTATTTGGAATTGTCCGACACGGACCAAAATACGGTATAGTCGCCGTGCGGTTCGGAATACGAGGGCTGACGTTCCGTAGCGACGGGAGACCGTGATGCTGAGCGGCGGTTCGGAGCGGGCGAGGTCGTCGGGAACGCCGCCGTACACGTCGTACCGAACGTTCAAAACGTTCATCGAGGATCTTGATGAGCACGGCGTTCCGTCCCGCATCGACCGCAGCGTGGTGACGCGCTTTTCAGGCGTGGTCGGCACTCAGCTGATGCACGCGCTTCGGTTCCTCGGCCTGATCGAAGACGATGGACGTCCGACGCAGCCACTCAAGGAGCTTGTGAACGCGCACGGGTCTGCGCATTGGCCCGAAAAGCTTTTGGAACGCCTTCGGCAGGAATACGCCCCGATATTCGCAATCGACCTGGAATCCGCGACCCCTTCACATTTCAACCAGGCGTTCAGGAAGGCGTTCCCGGCTGCGGACGCCGTCGTCCAGAAATGCGTGACCTTCTTTCTTTACGCCGCGAATGATGCGGGGGTGAAAATCAGCGGCCGCGTCCTGATGGGTCGGAAGCCGCGGTCTCTGACGGTGCGCAGGAAGCCCGCGAAACCTGCCTTTGCGCATCCGCCAATAAATGAGCTCGAAGCAGCCCCTCCGCGGCCCCAACCGACCCCGCCCCACGTCGAGGGCAAGAAGCCGTCAGAAATCCTCCTCATGCATCTCGACCCGAATGAGATGGACGATGAACAGCAAGCCGCGGTCTGGAGCCTGTTGAAGTACTTCAAGGCAAGGGGATTATGAGGACCTCCTAAAAGTCCGCTTCCGGCCCTGTAACGGAATCGGCAGCGCCCTCCTTGGCGGCCTTCTCGTCCGCCCGCTGCTGGCGCGCCCTGATGATCGCCGCATTGAGCTCGCCGCCGAACACGAACAGAAACGCCACCCAATAGAGATAGACGAGCGCGATCATGACCGACGCGAGACCGGCGTAGGTCGAAATGTAGTTGCGCAAATATTCGCTCAGATAGGCGCCGAAAAGCTCGCCGAAGGCGATGCTGGCGACGAAGGTCAGCGCCACGCCTGGCAGGATATCGAGAAAGCCGACCCGGTGGGCGGGGAGGATGAGATGCGCCAGAATGAGCGAGCTCGCCAGCATCAAGGCCGCGATCCCGATGCGCAGGAACGTGAGCAGGCTGTGCGCCTGCGCCACCGATGGAATGAAGGCTGCGAGCGTGTCCACGATCAGCGGCCCGAGCACGACAAGGAAGGCGAGCGCGAGCAGCGCCACTGAGCCGACCAGCACCAGCCCCAGCGACTGGAGCCGCAGCATCCACCAAGGTCTCGGCTCAACGAGGCCGTAGGCGCGGTTGAGCCCGACCCGAAGCGCTTCGACAGCGCTCGAAGCGAAGTAGAACGAGAAGACCGCGCCGAAGGTAAGCAACCCGCCGCTGCGCGGGATGGTCAGAACCCGCTCGACTTCGTCGGCGATCGGGCGGGCCACAACTTCCGGCCACTCGGCGAACACCAGTTTCGCCGCCTCATGCGCCAAGCCTTCCGAGCCGAGGAACCCGGCGAGCCCCTCGACGAAAATGAGGAACGGGAACAACGAAGTCAGCAGCGTCAGGCCGATGTAGCTGGCGATCGCCCAGCCGTCATCGGCGGCGAATTTCTCCGCCGCCTGCCAGACGATTCTCAGGCGTGCGCGCACCTCGCTCGAGCCTCCCCCTCAACAGCAGACATTTTGGCCCGGCGCGGCGGCGAGCGCCACCCGCGCAAGGCCGATTCTTGTGCGGCGGCGGTTAAAAAGGCGGATTGCCACAGTGCGCGCGGCGACGCATGCTGCGGCGCAGCAATGGCGCCAACTGAAGGAACGAAGCCCCCGTGACGCTCGACGACCTTGCCCATGAGGCTCACTTCGCCGCCGAGGGCCTCATGGACTGCGCGCTGACCGCCGTGCGCGAGCGGGTGAGCGAAAACGGCAAGCTCAGCGCCGGCAAGCTCGAGGCCGAGCAGCACGCCGCCCATGGCCTCGCCTGGCTTGCGACTTATGTCGAAGCGATCAAGGAAATGGCCGCGTACGCTCGACGCATGAGCGAGGAAGGCCGATTCGGCGAGACCGAGCAGCTGATGACGCGGATTGGGCTTGGCGAATATCTGGCTCAGATATTCGGCGGCGTCCCGATGAACCAGACCGAAATCGCCCGCCTCACCGACTTCGGGCTCAAGCCTCAAGACATCGCGCCGTTTCGCAATGAGATCGTCGAGTCCCTAATCGCCGGGGGCGCCACCCGGGAAAACCGCGCCTCCCTGGCCGCTTTGATCGCGGAGGCGCGGGAAGGCGCAATCGGCGATCCGGGCCTTGATGACACCTTCGAGGCGATCCGCGGCGAGATGCGCCGAATTCGCCGACGCCGAGGTTGTCCCGCACGCGCAAGGGTGGCATCGCGCCAACGCCTATATCCCGCTCGAGGTCATCGCGGGCTTAAGCGCCATGGGCGTGTTCGGCCTCACCATCCCGGAGGCTTATGGCGGGATGGGGCTCGGCAAGGTGGCGATGTGCGTCGTGTCGGAGGAGCTGTCGCGCGGCTATATCGGCGTCGGCTCCCTCGGCACGCGGTCCGAGATCGCCGCCGAGCTGATCCTGGTCGGCGGAACCGAGGGGCAGAAAAAGAAATACCTGCCCAAAATCGCGAGCGGCGAAATCCTGCCGACAGCGGTCTTCACCGAGCCCAACACCGGCTCGGATCTCGCATCCTTGCGCACCCGCGCCACCCGCGACGGCGACGACTATGTGGTCAGCGGGGCCAAGACCTGGATCACCCATCCGGTTCGCGCCGACCTGATGACGCTGCTCGTCCGCACCAATCCGGGCGAGCGCGGCTATAAGGGCTTATCGATGTTTCTGGCCGAGAAGCCGCGCGGGTCCGACGCCGATCCGTTCCCGGCCAAGGGCATGTCGGGCGGCGAAATCGAAGTGCTCGGCTATCGCGGCATGAAGGAATACGAGATCGCCTTCGACGGCTTCCGCCTGCCCGCCGAGGCGCTGCTCGGCGGGCTGGAGGGCCAGGGCTTCAAGCAATTGATGGAGACCTTTAAATCGGCCCGCATCCAGACGGCTGCGCGCGCCGTGGGCGTCGCGCAATGCGCTTTCGAGCTCGGCCTGCGCTACGCCAAGGAGCGGACGCAGTTCGGCAAGACGATCATCCATTTTCCCCGCGTCGCCGACAAGCTCGTGATGATGGCGGTCGAGATCCACATCGCCCGCCAGATTGCGTATTACGCCGCCCGCGCCAAGGACGAGGGCCGCCGCTGCGATCTCGAGGCGGGCATGGCGAAGCTGCTCGCCGCACGCGTCGCCTGGGCTGCGGCCGACAATGCGCTGCAGATCCACGGCGGCAACGGCTTCGCGCTCGAATATCCGATCTCGCGGGTCTTATGCGACGCGCGCATTCTCAATATTTTCGAAGGCGCGGCCGAGATCCAGGCGCAGGTCATCGCCCGGCGGCTGCTCGAGGGCGGCAACTAGAGGAGCGCCTCGCGCAATGCGCGGAGCGATCCTCGGCCCGCGGGGGCGCGGTGTACGGTTTTGCGCGCAACTCAGCCTTTTCAGTCGCTTAGGCTCATTTTTCTGCAACTCGAAAGGACTGAGGCGGCGGGATTGAATACGCCCACAGGCCGCAGCGCGGGCGTTGGCGGTCCGCGCCGTTCGTGCTAGGCGAAATCATGTCCTCCCGCCGCCCATTGCACCAGCGCGTCCGCGCCCTCACCATGCATGATTGGGAGGCGAAGCATTACGTATTGGCGGTCGTAATCATCGTCGTCGTCATGGGGATGTTCGCCTATAGCTGGTCCTGACTCAAGTCCCCTGCCCCGCATGTCCTCTCCGCCGCTCCCGAGCCAAGCCGACCTCCTCAACCGTATCGCCGACGCGCTTGAGCGCGCCGCGCCCCCCGCCCCGGCGAAGCCCGATTTCGACGCCGCCGAGGCCTTCATCTGGCGCGCCGATCGGGGCGCGCTGGCGCCCGTTGCGCGCGTCAACCGTGTCGACCTTTCGCTCCTGCGCGGGATCGACCGGGTGCGTGACCTTCTGGTCGAGAATACGCGGCGCTTCGCCCGCGGCCTGCCCGCCAACAATGCGCTGCTCTGGGGCGCGCGGGGCATGGGCAAGTCGTCGCTGGTCAAGGCGGCCCACGCCGCGATCAATCGCGAGAGCGACGTCGCCGGCCGCCTCAAGCTGGTCGAAATCCATCGCGAGGATATCGAGGGCCTGCCGGCGCTGATGGGGCTTTTGCGCGACGCTCCTCATCGGTTCATCGTCTTCTGCGACGACCTCTCGTTCGACGCCGGCGATGCGTCGTACAAGTCGCTGAAAGCCGCGCTCGAGGGCGGAGTGGAGGGCCGGCCGGCGAACGTCCTCTTCTACGCGACCTCGAACCGGCGCCACCTCATGCCGCGCGAGATGATGGACAACGAGCGCTCGAGCGCCATCAATCCGGGCGAGGCTGTCGAGGAGAAAGTGTCGCTTTCCGACCGGTTCGGCCTCTGGCTCGGCTTCCACCATTGCAGCCAGGATGACTACCTCGCCATGGTTCACGCCTACGCCAAGCACTTTCGCCTCGACCCGCCGCTCGATCAGCTCGAGACGCAAGCGCTCGAATGGGCGACGACGCGCGGCTCACGCTCGGGGCGCACGGCCTGGCAGTTCATCCAGGATCTGGCAGGCCAACTCGGCAAGCCGCTGAACGCAGCGGGTTGAGGGGCGACCAAGCCAAGAGGGTTCGACGATGCGCGATGTCAGCCCCCAGCGATCGCTCGTCAAGGCGATCACCTATCGGGTCGTCATCATCGACTCTCGATTTCGTGACTATCTACCTGTTCACTGGCCAAACGCATGTCGCGGTTGGATTCATGATCGTCAGCAATCTCTACACGTCCGTCGCCTTTTTTCCTGCACGAAAGGCTGTGGGCGAAAATTCAGTGGGGCGTCACCGAAACCCCGTAGCGGAAGCTCGCCGTCCGCGCGATCGGCCCGACGTCGGCGAACGCGATCTTGGCGACGACCTGATTGAAGCCCCACACGACGCAGGGGAGAAGCGTCAGCGACGCGGCGAATGGGTCGATGGCCGGGCTTTCATCGCCTCCCGTCCCTGTTCGGTCGGCAAAATCAAGGGCGGCGGGCCTTTCTTTGGACCCGCCGCCTCAAAAGGCCGCTCGAAGGATCAATTGTATCGCTTGGGAAGTCCTCGGAGATCGGCTCACCGCAGGCCCGGCGGAAGGCCGGACCCCGCGTCGCTTCGCTCAAGCCTTAGAGGCCGGCGAGATAGCTCGTCGGATCGACCGGGGTCGAACCCTTGCGCAATTCGAAATGGAGCTGCGGCGAATTGACGTTGCCGGTGTCGCCGGACTTGGCGATCACCTGCCCGCGCGTGACCTTGTCGCCGCGCTTGACGTCGAGTTCGCCGTTGTTGCCATAGGCGGTGACGAAGCCGTTCGGATGCTTGATGAGGACGAGGTTGCCATAGCCCTTGAGCCCGTCGCCCGAGTAGACGACGACGCCGCTCTCCGCCGCCCGGACCGATGTGCCGGCTGGCACGGAGATGTTGATGCCGTCGTTGCCGCCGGCCTTGAACCCCTGGATGATGCGGCCGCGCGCCGGCCAGCGGAACTCCGGCTCAGTACCCGAAGCGTCGGCCTGCGCGCCGGTCAGCGGGGCCTTTGTTTGCGCCGCGCCCGATTCGAGGTTGCCGGTCGGCGTCTTATCGATCGCCGGCTTTTTGCTCTCCCCCGACTTGGACGGCTCAACCTCCGCGACCGCGGCGCCCTTGCCGTTCTTTGACTTGGACTTCTCCGCCTCCTTGCCGAGTTTGTCGGCTTTGGCGGCCTTCTCTTTCTCCTTGTCCTTCGCCTTGCTCTTGGAGGACTTGGCCGGTTCGGCGGCGGCGACGTCCGCATCGCGTTTTCTCGCCGACTTCTCCTTTTCAGTGCTGGCGACGGCGTGGCCGTCGGCATGATAGACGGGCACCACCAAGTGCGTCCCGCTCTTGACTTCAGAGGCGCTCGAAAGGCCGTTGGCGGAGAGAAGCGCGGCGGCGGGGACGCCGTAGCGGCCCGAAAGCGTGTCCAGAGACTCGCCGTTGGCGACGACGATCGGCGAGCCGCCGACGGCGGTCCAACCCACGGCCGAGCCGCCCACTGCTTGCAGTTTCGGGAGCGAAGCCGTGCGCGTCGCCGACGCTGCGGGGGCGCCTTGCGCCAGCGGCGAGGCGGTCACGCCCGGCGTCGGCGCGGCCGTGTTGCTCGCGAACGGATTGGAGAACGGACTTTGGCTTTGGGTGAAGCGGGTGACGTCAGACGAACACCCGGACAGCAGAAGAAGGCCCAGCCCAGCCAGCGCGAGACGCGGGAACGCGCGTCCTCTTGTCCACGCAACGCAATCACTCATCGGCTTCCACCCACGCCCACGCAACCGCAGATGAGGAAGTTTGCGCCGATCGAGTTAAGGGAAGGTTTAAGATGAATTGACCTTTGACTATTATTGTCGGAAATCGGGCGTCGAATTGGCGCGTTTGCGGCTACAAGGCGCGCGCCAGCCCGTGTTCGAGCGGCCGCATGCCCCGGGCCGGACCCAGGTCCTCAGCCTCGCCGGCGCGGTCCATACCGTCGGTCAGTCTGATGATGCGCTGCTCGCCTCGGCCCGGGCCGACGATGACCGCAACCAGAACCCCGCCCCGACCGATCAGAGCGCGAAACGCCTCGCCGGGCGGCTCGATGAGGCCGTGGATCAGGACCCGATCGAAGCGTTCCCCTGAGAGGTGATGCTCGAATCCGTCGCCCCAATGCACTGCGACATTGGCGAGTCCGAAGGCTTTGATCCTCGCCGACGCCTCGACCGCCAGCGTCTGGAATCGTTCGAGCGATACGATCGTGTTCGCAAGTTGCGCGAGCAACGCCGCGCAATATCCTGTTCCGGTTCCTATTTCGCACACACGGTGCGCAGGTTTTAGGTCGAGCGCGGCAATCATGGCGGCGACGATCGAAGGCGGCAGCGACGTCTGCCCGCAGCCGATCGGCAAAGCGATGTCGCGCCCGGAAATGTCGGCGAGCCGTGGGGGCATGAAGAGGGCGCGAGGCGCGCGCTCGAGCGCCCGCAGCAGGCTCAAGTCGTTGATGCCCCTCGCCCGCATCGCGAGCGTGAACTGGGCGCGTTCTTCCAATTCGGTCGCGATCATGGCGGGTCCTTATCCCGCCAAGGTCCTTTCCTTTGCGTCAACGCCGGGCGAACGCCTCCTCGAGCCGCAGGCGCGAATCATGGTCGGTGAGATCGAGTTCTGAGCGGAGTGATCGAGATTTTCTTGGCCGCCAGCGCCGCGAGGTCGGTTCCCTCCGCCTGTTCGAACGCGCCCCGCTGGAACATGAGCCAGAAGTAGGGAAAGCCGCGGCCGTCGCGCCGCTCCTCGACCCGCATCAGTTCAGCATTGCGGCGGCCTTGTCGGGTCAGCTCGATCCCCGCCACCTCGGACGCCGGGCAAGCGGGGAAGTTGACGTTGATAAGGCCGCCCGGAGCGATGCCGGCGGCCAGAATCGTGCGAATGACGGGCGCGGCATGCGTTTCCGCCGCGTCCCATTCGATCTTCGGCCGCCCGACAGCGCCGCCATAGGCCTGTGACAGAGCGATCGAGGGAACGCCGAGCAGCGCCCCCTCCATCGCGCCGGCGATGGTGCCGGAGTACGTCACGTCCTCGGCGACGTTCTGTCCGCGGTTGACGCCCGAAAGGACGAGATCAGGGGGGCGATCAGCCAGGATTCTCCTTACCCCCATGATGACGCAATCCGTCGGCGTGCCTTTCAAGGCGAAATGGCGAGGGCCGATTTCTCGCAAGCGAAGGGGATCACTGAGGGAGAGCGAATGGGCCACGCCCGACTGATCGTTTTCGGGGGCGACGACCGTCACGTCATCCGACAGCTCGCGCGCGATCGATTCGAGGAGCTTGAGCCCGGCCGCGTGGATGCCGTCGTCATTGGTGAGCAGGATTTGCATGGGTCCAGCTTTTCGCATGGGGCGTGCGTCGAGGCGAGCGCGTTCTGGCGGAAAGGAGGATTCGCGACGCTGGGGGTTGGCGGCGAGACCGGCAAGGCGCGCTCTATTGCGGCAGCGGTCCGAGTTCGGGCCAGCCGTCCGCGGTCCAGAGGATCGGCGAGAACTGGAGCTTGGCCGCGCCGGCCGCGTCGCCGTGATAATAGTGGTACGCGAGCCAATCGCCGTTGGAGGTTTTCACCGCCTCCTGCCCGCCTGGACCGATGAAGCGGCCTGTCGTCGCCAGCACGAGCGAGCCCCCGCCGTCCAGCATCGCCTTGCCGTCTTTGTCCCGGTACGGCCCTTCGATCGCATCGGCGCGGCCAACGCGAATGTTGTAGGTCGAGGCGACACCCTTGCAGCATTGGTCGAAGCTGACGAAGAGATAGAACTTGCCGTCGCGCTCGAGGATCGAGGCGGCCTCGATCGCGCCCCCGTGGCGACCCGCGAGCGCAATGCGGGGCGCGTCCGGCCGAATGAGCTTGCCGGTTTCCGGGGTGAGTTGGCTGAGCTTGATCCCCGACCAGAAGGAGCCGAAGGCGAGGAAGGCGCGCCCGTCCGACAGATCGAAGCGGAACGGGTCGATGGCGTTGAAATCGTCGCCGTCCCTCGACATCAGGACGAGACCCTGATCCTGCCAGCCCTCGCCGGGCTTGAGCGGATCGAAGGACGCATTGGTCATGAGCCCGATGGCGCTCGTGTTATGCCCGAAGCTCGACAGGCAGTCGTAGAGGTAGACCGTCCTTCCCCGCCGGCTGATCGAAGGCGCCCAGACATTGAGCGGCTTAAAGCCGAGCGCCGCTTGAGCCCACGCCGGCGGGCCTTGGCCAATGAGGCCTGCGTCGTTCCACTTGAGCCCGTCCGGCGAGGTCTTGACCCGGATCGCGCCGTGCGTGAGGCCTTGCTGTCCGGTGCCGGCGGCCACGAATTGGCCGTCGACCTCGATGACGGAAGGATCGTGGATGCGCGTATCGCCGGTCATGAGCGGCTGCGGCTCGGCGGCCCTTAAGGGGGCGACGAGGGAAAGGACGAGCGCCAGCGTCCCGGCGGTTCTTTTTCGCCAAACTCGGCGCACAGCTGATGCTCCCCGATAGTCGCGAACGTGGGCGAACGGCTTTCAACCCGGGAGACTTCGGCGCTACAGTTCACGCGCGCCTCCGACATCGGACCCGAGCGAAAGACTATTGTCAACACTCACGATAGAAAGGTCAGTTTGATGGACAATATATCATTAGCCGCAGCAGCTGCCGCAACCACAGCTGTCATATTGTCGCCCGGCGGTGCTAAGGCGACAACATTGTCGGTAACCCACCACTGCGGTCCCAACTCCGGCGGCGTCGTGCCTTTTACGTTGCATTATAAAGCGACAATCACAGGCGGGAACTTCGTAGTAGATTGGGTTAGTCCAGTTGACGGCGGGGAAGTACACATTAGAGGTACAATACCACCTAACGGTGGAGAGACAGTACTTCAATTGACGGGAACGACAGGTACTCCCCAATCCACTACCGATATGCTCCCGCATGGATCGCGAGTTAGCTATCCCATCGTTGCGACGTTTGGCCCTCCACCACGCTTTGCTGGGACGGGGTATCGCGCTGATAAGGTACGCCGGTGCCAATTTACGTTTCAGTGATGATGAAAAGAAGATTTTGAAGACCGCCGCAAGGCGGTCTCTACCGCCGAACGCATCGTCTACCGCAACAGAGGGCGCCGCGGCGCATGGATATTCAGGATATCGCCAAAGACGTGTTCGCGGTCCTCGGGACCGGCCGCCAGATCGCGCCTTTCTCCAAAGCCCGTCCCGATTTTGGACTTGAAGAGGCTTATCGGGTCACGGCGGCCGTGCGCGCGGCGAGAGAGGCGGGCGGAGAGCGCCCGATCGGGCGCAAGATCGGTTTCACCAACCGGACCATCTGGGCTGAATACGGCGTCTATGCGCCGATCTGGGGCTATGTCTACGATCGCACGGCCCGCGACCTCTCGAGCGACGCGCTTCAAGTCTCGCTTGAGGGCCTGGCCGAACCCCGCATCGAGCCGGAGATCGTGTTCGGCCTCGCGGCCCCGCTCGCGCCAGGCATGGACGAGCGACAGCTCATTCGCTGCATCGACTGGATCGCCCACGGCTTTGAGATCGTGCAGTCGATCTTCCCAAACTGGTCGTTTCGGGCTCCGGACACGGTCGCGGCCTACGGCCTCCATGGGAGGCTCTTCATTGGACCGCGTCATTCAGCCGCATCGCGGCGCGACGAGTGGGCGCGCGAGCTCTCGCGCTTCGAGATCGATCTGTTCCGCAACGGCGCCCTGATGGATCACGGCGTCGCGGCCAATGTCCTCGACGGGCCGCTGTTCGCGTTGCGTCATCTTGCCGAGACGCTGGCGCAAGATCCGCTCAGTCCGCCTCTGGCCGCGGGCGAAATCGTGACCACCGGAACCCTCACCCGCGCTTTCCCGGTCGCAGCGGGAGAGGAGTGGTCGACGACGCTCACGGGCGTTCCGCTTGAAGGGGTGCGGATTCGCTTCGTCTGAGCGCAGGTCCTCACTCGACTCGCGTCCCGCATCGCAAGGGCCTTTGGCAATCACGCCTGCGTATCCATTTGACGCGTATCAATTTGAACCTGTCGGCTAAAGGGTATCTTGACCAGCATGTCCCAAACAGGGGCAGCTGGCACATCGCGCCCTTGACTTGTATCGCGCCCTGGCAGCAATCTTAGGTTGTAGGTGATTCAGGCGTCGAAGCTGACAGCCGACGATCACAGCCGGCGAGTGAAGAGTTTCCCCATGATCCAACATTTTCTCGCAGTGTTCGGGGCCGGGTGCGGCGTTACGACGATTGCGTTCCTAGTTTTGTGCTGGCGCGCAGCCGAGGCGCCGTACAATGATTGAACTTCCGCATGAATTCCTCAACGTCCTGTTCATGCTTCTTATTGTCTTCGCAAGCGTCAACCGGTCGAGGCAGCGGTCGGCCTGGGACAGGATGCCGGCCCTTCAATCGATGAGACTCCAGGGCTAGCGCTCGATCCGCCTAAGCCCGGTCGCAAGACGTCGCGGACGGCGACCGAGCCGTCAGGCTGCTGGCGCCCGTCCTTAGAGCCACGACCTGCCCCCTCCGCGACCCCCCAGCCAGTCAAACGGTTTCGGCGCTTCTTGCGGCCGCGACGCCCGCCTGGCGCCGGGAACTCTTTCCTTGCGGCAGCGTTGACCATCGGGCCAAGGATGGAGGTCAACGATGAACACCATATCCAGCGGGGCTTGCCGCGTTATCCCTCACGGCTTTCGCCACGACTGAACCGGCTGCGGCTGCCCATTTCCATGGCGGCGGCTTCCATGGCGGCTCGCACGGAGGCGGCTGGCATGGCGGCGGCTCGCGCGGCGGCGGCTGGCGCGGACACGGCGGTTGGTGGGGTCCGGCGGTCGTTGGCGGTTTGGCGGCAAGTGCCCTGCTGGCGGCGCCCTACGCTTATGGCTATGGCTATGGGCCCTACGGCTATGGCGGCTATGGCGGCTGCACGTCCTATGCGCCGATCTATGACGCCTATGGCAACTACCTCGGCCAGCAGTTGGTGAACGGCTGCTAGTGTCCTGATTCGGAAGTTCTGCGTATTACCGCCTCGTCCTGAGGCGCCGCGAAGCGGCCTCGAAGGACGCATCCAGTACGCTGTTCCGGCGCCGCCCTCTGGAGCATCCTTCGAGACGCGAGGCTTCGCCTCGCCCTCAGGATGAGGTGGGGTTCGCCGCGCCCGGCTGACGACAACGCATAATCCAACGAACTTCGAATCCAGGACACTAGCGAGCGGCCTCGATTCGCCTAAGCCCGCCCATATACGGCCGCAGCACGTCGGGAATCGCGACTGAGCCATCAGGTTGCTGGTAGGTTTCCAGAACCGCGACCAGCGCCCTCCCGACGGCGACCCCCGACCCGTTGAGCGTATGGACGAAGCGGGTCGCTTTGGCGTCCGCGGCCTTGGCGCGGGCGTTCATGCGCCGGGCCTGGAAGTCGCCGCAGATCGAGCAGGAGGAGATTTCGCGAAATCGCCGCTGCCCCGGCAGCCAGACCTCGATGTCATAGGTCTTCTGCGAAGCAAAGCCGATATCGCCTGCACAGAGGGCGACCACCCGATAGTGCAGCCCGAGGCGCTTGAGCACTTCTTCCGCGCAAGCGGTCATGCGCTCGTGCTCGTCGCGCGACTGCTCGGGCGTCGTGATCGAAACAAGCTCGACCTTCTTGAACTGGTGCTGGCGGATCATGCCGCGCGTGTCCTTCCCCGCGGCCCCCGCCTCCGCCCGGAAGCAGAGCGTTCCGGCGGTGAAGCGGAGCGGCAAGCTCTTTTCGTCGACGATCTTCTCGCGCACGAGATTGGTCAGCGGGACCTCCGCGGTGGGGATCAGACCGAATCGATCGCTCCTCAGCCTGCTCAGCCGGCCCGCGAGCGCTGCCTGCGCGTCGAGCGGGTCCATGAGCGCAATCTCTTCGCCGGACGGTGGACGCAAAAGTTCGCCGCCCACAGCCCAGAACTGATCGTCCTCGAACTTTGGCAATTGCGCGGTGCCGAACATCGCCGCGTCGCGTACCAGCACCGGCGGGGCGACCTCGACATAGCCGTGCTCACTCGTATGCAGGTCGAGCATGAATTGCTCAAGCGCCCGCTCGAGCCGCGCCAAGGCTCCCTTCAGCACCACGAAGCGGGCGCCCGACAGTTTCGCCGCCGCGTCGAAATCCATAAGCCCAAGCGCTTCGCCGATCTCGAAATGCTCCTTAGGCGTGAAGCCGTCCGGAAAGCTAGGCGGAGCGCCATGGCGCCGGAGCTCGACATTGTCGTTTTCGTCCTTGCCGTCTGGCGTATCGGCGAGCGGCAGGTTCGGGATCGCCGCCAGCTCCAATTCCAACGCTGCCGTAGCCTCGCGCTCCGCCGCCTCCAATTCCGGCATTGTCGCCTTAAGGCCCGCGACCTCGGCCCGGTAGTCTTCGGCCGCGACCGTGTCCTTACGCGCCATCGCCAATCCGATCTGCTTGGACGCGGCGTTTCGCCGCTCCTGCGCGGTCTGAAGCGCCAGGATCGCCGCCCGGCGCTTTTCGTCGAGTGCGATCAGCGATTCCGCGCGAGGGCTAAGCCCGCGGCGCCGCAGCCCCTCGTCAAAAGCTTGAGGGTTCTCTCGGATCGCTCTGATATCGTGCATGATCCAACCTCAAGCTGGGACGAGGAGCGCCACATCGTCAGCCCGCCGACGGCTTGAGCGCGAGGCCTGCCATTACCAGAACGCCGGCGAAAAGCTCAACCGGCCTCGCAGGCGCCTTCACCTGAACGCGGGCAACCGACGCCGCAGCGCCCAGTCGCCGAAGACGCTGAGCGCAAGACCAGCCATCACCAGTGCGCCGCCGAGAAGCTCGACCAGCGTCAGCGTTTCGCCGAACAGGATCGCGCCCGCGATCATGCCGATGATCGGCACGAGCAGCGCGAATGGGGCGACGGTCGCCGCCGAATGGTGCGCCAGCAGCCGCGCCCACACGCCATAGCCGAACACCGTGCCGGCGTAGGAGACCACCAGCACGCTGACGACGAGCTTCCAGCTCGGGTGCGCGAGGGCGGCGAGACCGGCCGTCCCTTCCACCGAGAGGGAAAGGAGCAAGAGCGGCACGGGCGCCGCGAGGCTCGACCAGACCGTGAAAGCGAGCATGTCGACCTTGCCGACGCTCTTGGCCAGCACGTTTCCCGAGGCCCAGAAGACCGCCGCCAAAATAACAAACAAGAACGGTCCCAGGCTCGCCCCGGCGAGACGCCCCGAGCCGATGACCGCCATCCCGACAAAGGCGACGATAGCGCCGATGATCTGAGCGCGGCGCGGCCGCTCGCCCATCAACAACCAGGCCAGCAGAATGGTGAAGAAGACCTGCGCCATGATGACCAGCGACGCAAGCCCAACCGGAAAACCCTCCTGGATGGCGACGAACAGCAGGCCGAACTGGCCGGCCCCGATCAGAAGTCCGTAGAGCGCAACCGCCCAGGCTGGCGCCTTTGGCGGGGCAATGAAGAGAATCATCGGGATCGCGGAGAACAGGAACCTCAGCGCCGCCAGCATGAGCGGCGAAGTCTCGCCGACGCCGACCTTGATCGCAATGAAGGTGAGGCCCCAGACGATCGCGACGCTCAGCGCCGCCAGAATGTCGCGCGCGCTCATGACGCGGACCGGCATGCGACGACCCCGCGAAGGCGGCCCGGGCGACGGTCGATTGGGGAAAGCATTGCGCCTATGCGACTAGCACGGGCGGCGCTGTGATGAAATCACTGAGCGGCGCGATTGTCTCTGACCCGTCGGATTGCGGCGCCAAAAGGTCAGTCGGTCAGCGCCGGCCAAACCGAGGCGAACGTGACTTTGCCCAAGGGGCGTCACACGCTACAATTGCTGCTCGGGGACGCGGCCCACATCCCGCACGATCCGCCGGTATACTCGAAAGTGGTCGTGGTCAATGGCTCGGATATGGTGTGAGTATCGCCCGATGACCGAAGAGCCCGCCAGCCTCATCCTCGAGCTTCTGCGCCAGATGCGGGCGGAGCTGGCGCGTGGTAGGATTGGGTCATGAGCGAGCCTGAGAGTTCTGATTCTCCAGATTTTGCGCGAGATGCGCGCCGAACTCGGCGATGTCCGGTCGAACATTGGCCAGCTGCGGTCGGACATTGGCCAGATTCGCTCAGACTTCGCCACGAAATCCGACCTGCACACCCTGCGGGCCGATGTCGCGGCCGATTTCCTGTCAACCCGTAAGGAGCTCGGCGAGCAGATCGTGGGACTCCGCCGCACGGTGATCGAATACCACACCTCCGTCATCGGCCACGGGGTGCTGATCAGCGAGCTCGAGGCGCGCGTGCGCCGGGTCGAGCAGCATCTCAACCTGCCTTCGCTAAACCCGATTTAAGAGCGGCCGCGTTAGGTCGCCGCGCTGTTCGCCGCGCGCTGCGCTTGCGCGCGCCGCCGCTCGACCATTTTGACCGCGATCACCGAGCCCTCATAGAGGGCCAGCATCGGCAGGGCGAGCGAGGTCATGCTGATGAGGTCGGGCGGAGTGAGGATCGCCGCGAGCCCGACCACCGCCACGATCGCGTAGCGTCGCATCCTGATGAGATAGGCGGAGTTGATGATGCCGACGTGACCGAGAAGGGTCAGAATGACCGGCAGTTGAAAGGCGATGCCGAAGGCGAAGATGAGCGTCATGATGAGCGACAGATATTCGCTCACCTTGGGCAGAAGCTCGATCGTCGCCTCGCCCGGAACGTTGACCTGCTGCAACGAGACGGAAAAGCGGATGAGCAGCGGCATGACCGCGAAATAGACGAGCAGCGCGCCGAAAAGAAAGAAGATCGGCGTCGCGATCAGATAGGGCCGAAAGGCCTGCCGCTCGTTCCGATAGAGGCCCGGGGCGATGAACTTGTAGATCTGGACGGCGATGACCGGAAAGGCGATGACGGCCGCCCCGAACATGCTGAGGCGGATATTGGTGTAGAATTGCTCGAGAAAATGGGTGGCGATCAGCGTCGCCTTTTCCGCCCCGACCACGCGCACGTAAGGATAGGTGAGAATGTTGTAGATGTGGCGGGAGAAGTAGAAGCAGACCAGAAAGGCGGCGAGAAAGGCGTAGAGCGACCGGATGATGCGAGCGCGCAGCTCGATCAAATGGTCCATCAACGGCGCCTTGGTGGCGTCGATGTCCTCTTGGCTCATTCCGCCGCGCTTCTCCGGGCGGCGGGCGCCTCGGGCTCTGCCTCCGTCTGGGCCGACACGGCCGCTTCGGCGGGCGCGGGACCGGCCAGCGCAATCTCCGACTTGCCGACCTCGGGCTCGGTGGGCTCAGAAGCGGCCGCGGCCTCGGCGGCGCCAGTGGAGGTTGCAACGGCCTTTGTCATGTCGTCGCGCACCATGCCGACCGGATCGAAGCTCGTATCGATCTTCGCCTGGTCGTTGATCGCCTGGAATTCCTTCTTCACGCTTTCGAGGTCGGCTTCGCGCTCGACCTCGCGCATCGCCTCCATGAATTGACCCTGGAACTCGGCGGCCATGCGCCGCATCTTGCCCAGCGTCTGCCCGACGGTGCGCATGACGCGCGGCAGGTCCTTCGGTGGAATCACCGCCAACGCGACGATGCCGACAATGATCATCTTGCTGAGGTCAAGATCGAACATGGCTCACCGGACCGAGCGGCCCAACAGCATCAACAGCGGCGCGCGCCGCTATTCCTGTCGGCGGACGTCCCCGTTGAGAGCGTTCAGCTGACCTTGTGAACGTCGTTTGCGTCGACGCCGACACGGTTCTCGAGTGGCCTGGGCGGGACAGTCGATGCGGTCTTGGGCTCATCGTCCTCCGCAAGGCCTTTCTTGAAAGATTTCACCCCCTTGGCGACGTCGCCCATGAGGTCGGAAATCTTGCCCTTGCCGCCGAACAGCAAAAGCGCAACCGCGCCGAACAACATCCAATGCCAAATGCTAAAGCTACCCATGACGTCGTTCCCATTGTACGCCGCCCGGCCTTAACGCCGCCGGCGCCTCCTCTCTTTCACCCAAACCTAAGCGCGGGGACAAGCAAAAACAAGCTTGCCTTCGTGGGAAAGGGGACATAGGCGGGGTCGCTCGACGACGCGTTCGCCCGCGTGCGAGCCCGTTCGCCCGCGCCCGAGCCGAGGAGTTCCGCCCCCATGAGCAGAATCGCCAAGCGCCTGAAAGAGATGGGCGTCGTTTTGCCCAAACCGGCGGCGCCGGTCGCGAACTATGTTCCTTCCGTACGCGCGGGATCGCTTTTGTTCGTCTCCGGTCAGCTGCCGTTAGGGGAAGATGGAAAGCTCAACGAGCGCCACCAGGGCAAGCTCTCGCCCAATTCCGAAATCGACGCCGCGCGGGAGGCGGCCAGACTCTGCCTCATCAACGTGCTTGCTCAGGCGCACGCAGCGCTCGGCGATCTCGACAAGGTGAAGCAGGTCGTTCGGCTCGGCGGGTTCTTCAATGTCGAATTCGAGCTTCGACGCCCTGCCCCAAGCGATGAACGGCGCGTCCAATTTCGTCGCCGAGCTGTTCGGCCCCCGGGGCCGTCATGCGCGAACGACGGTTGGCGTATCGCATCTGCCGCTCAACGCGCTGGCCGAGGTCGAAGCCGTGTTCGAGATCGAGGCTTGACCCCTGTCAACGCCCCTGCCTGGCTGGTGGAGCGTCCGATCGCCCACCGCGGCTTGCATGATGCACCCAAGGGCGTGATCGAAAACACGCTCCGGGCGGCGGAAGCGGCGATCGCCGGCGACTTCGCCATCGAATGCGACATCCAGTTGAGCTCTGACGGCGAAGCGATTGTTTTTCATGATGAAACGCTGGACCGCCTGACCGACGCTTCGGGCCCGGTTTCGGCCTTAAGCGCGGCCGAGATCACGAGACTTCGGATCAAGGGAGCGGGCGAACCGCCTCCAACTTTCGCCGCGTTTCTTGACTCGGTCGCCGGCCGGATTCCGATCATCTGCGAGCTCAAGAGCCGGTTCGACGGCGACTGGCGCATCGCCGACCGCGCCGCCGCCCTCGCGGCGACTTACGACGGCCCGCTCGCGTTCAAGAGCTTCGACCATGATCTCACCGCCTATTTGCGTCTGCGCCGCCCGCACATGCGCCCGCCAAGGGGGCCCTGCCCGATCGGCATCCTGGCCCAGGCGTCCTACGACGATCTGAGCTGGGCTTTCCTAAGCGCCGAACAGAAACGGGATTGGACGGATTTCGACCATTACGACCTCGCCCGTCCGGATTTCCTCAGCTGGAACGTCGACGACCTCCCCCAAAAGATCCCGTTCCTGGTCAAGGAATTCACCGGCGCGCCGATCATGGCCTGGACGGTGCGGACCGCCGAGCAGCGGGAGGCGGCACACAAATGGGCGGATCAGATCGTGTTCGACGGCGACCCGGAGTTCCCATCGCGCCTGGCGGCGTCTAAGCTACGTCGGATCTCTCGGCTACTAAGTCACATCGCGATCTCGGGATAGTTCGACGGGAACATTGCGCGCTTCGTCTCCTCGTCCACCTCTTTCTTGAAGGGATGATCTTTCCCGATCGCTTTCGCCCGCGCCGCCGCCGGCCGGGCGTCGACCGTCTCGAACAGGCGCTTGAGATTCGGGAAGTTGACGAGCGGATCGTCCTCGCCGGGCAACACTCGCGAAGCGCGCGTGAGCCAGCCCCAGGCGGACATGTCGGCGATCGAATAGTCCCCGACGATGAAATCCCGGCCCGCCAGGCGCCGGTCCAGCACCCGATAGTGCCGCTCGATCTCGCGCCGATACCGGTTCACGGCGTAGGGAATCGGTTCCGGCGCCGCGTGCTGGAAATGCACCGCCTGACCCGAGAAGGGCCCAAGCCCCGTGGCGATGAAGAACAGCCACGACAGGAGCTCGGGCCGATCGGCGGGAGCGCCGATGAAACGGCCGGTCTTTTCGCCAAGGTAGAGCAGGATGGCGCTCGAATCGAACACCCGCGCCTCGCGCCCGCCCGGCCCCTCGGTGTCGATGATCGCCGGCAGCTTGCCATTCGGGTTGATGGCGCGAAACGCGGGCGCGTGCTGCTCGCCCTTGGCCGTATCGACGGGAATGGCTTCATAAGGGATGCCGAGTTCCTCGAGCATGAGCGCGATCTTTATCGGATTGGGTGCGAGGTTGAAGTAGAAGCGGATCATGGAGGCGCTCTCCGAGTGATGGACGATTGACCTCGCCGGCTGGCGGCGCGGCTCAAGAGGGCGGCAGGCTAGGAATTCTCGCCCTCGGGGCCAAGACAAATTTCAAGTGATGGACCGACACGCGCCCGCGATTGCGGACGAAAACGGCCGCGCCTAGTCTGAAGCTGACGCCGCTCGCGGCGATCGGAACCACAAAGGCGCAAAGCGTGACGCCGTTCAAGACCATCCGCGCCCGGGCCGAGAAGCGCAAGGGCGGCGCTGAAGCGCTCGCTCGCCTCTTGCCGCCGAAGCCCGACCCCGAGGCGCTCTCCAAGCTCCACGACGACCGCGTGCTCGCCGAGATGAGCAAACGGGTGTTCTCGGCTGGCTTCGCCTGGAGCGTGATCGAATCCAAGTGGCCCGGCTTCGAGGAGGCCTTTCTCGGCTTCGAGCCCAAGCGGCTGGCGTTCGAGCCCGACGACTTCTGGGACAAGCTGACCAAGGA
Source organism: uncultured Alphaproteobacteria bacterium (assembly GCA_963824475.1). GTDB lineage: Bacteria > Pseudomonadota > Alphaproteobacteria > Rhizobiales > Beijerinckiaceae > Roseiarcus. The sequence continues at coordinate 720,343 of CAWGPR010000012.1, read as the reverse complement.
CGCCCGCATCGTCCGCAACGGCGCGAAGATCGCCTCGGTGCGCTCAAACGCGCGCTTCGTCTCAGAGATCGCAAAGGAGCATGGCAGCTTCGGCAAGTTCCTCTCGACATGGCCGCCTTCCAACGAGGTCGGGCTGCTCGGAGTGTTGGCCAAGCGTGGCGGGCGGCTTGGCGGCTTGACCGGCCAGATGCTGCTGAGGTTCCTCGGCTACGACGCTTTCGTGACCTCGAAGGACGTGGTCGCATCTCTGCGCGAAGCCGGCCTCGACATCGCCGAAGCGCCGACATCGAAGCGCGACCTCTTGAAGATCCAGGAGCAGTTCAACGCCTGGGCGAAAGAGACTGGCCTGCCCTACACGCACCTGTCGCGCATCTGCGCCCATTCGATCGGCGAGAATTATCAGGGCGACCGGTATAGCCACGTGCGAGAAGCGGACTAGCGAAACTCCAAGGCCCGGTATTGATGTATAGCGGACATGTCGTATCATCGTGGACGCATCGCGTCCTTATCCAACCTTGAGCCGCCTCTGGGTCCGAACCTCTTTGTAGAGGCCACGCCAAGACCCGACTAAATGAGCGTGGTCCCGTCGACGACGTCGATTTGAATCAGCTTTGCCATTCCGGCTTGTCCGAGCCGCGGTAGCGAAGAATGGGCTCCCAATAGCCCTTGGTTTCCGAGAAATCGACGCAGGGCGCCGGACGCCGGACATGGCCGAGCGAGGTTTCGGCTTCGAACATGTCCGGGTTGATCAGCTCGTGCTGCTCGCCGTCGCGCTTGGTCTCGCCCCGCTCGAAAAAGCCGAGCGTGCCGTACCACATCGAGCAGCGGCACAGAGACACCTTCACATGGTAGCTGCCGCCTTCCTTCGCCCGGCGGATGAGCGCTGCGTAAGCGCCGAGCGCGCCGAAAATGCCGCTGACGACGTCGTTCAACAGGCCATGGGGCGGATATTTTGGCGCGTCCAGCGTCCCTTCCAAAGCGCAGATACCGGTCATCGGCAGCGACAGGGGATCGAAGACGCCGGCCCAGGCCCCGTGATGGGTCACGCCCTTCGCGGACACGTAGATGAGGCCGGGACGTTTCGCGGCCAGCGTTTCGGGCGAAAGCCCGTTCTCGCCCATGTGGCGAAAGTTCTCCGCGAAGACGTCGGCGCCTTTCACAAGCTTGTACATCACCTCGAGGTCAGCGGGATTCTTGATGTCGACATAGGCCTGGCGCGACCCGATGCCGGCCTCAACGAAGATGTGTTCGTGAAAATACTCGTCGGGCGCCGTGGTCTGGATGACTTCCGCGCCCTGCTCCGCCAAGGTTCTGCCGATCGCCGTTCCGGCGATCTCATGGGTGTTGCTGACAACGCGTAAGCCCGACAGCGGGCGCGCCGCGCCGGGCAAGAAGGGTTCGGGCTTGCTGTCGCCGATCTTGGTGATCTCGATCACCGGCGTCTGCGCCAGTTGCTGGCCGCATTCCGTGTTGGCCCACTCTTCGACCGTGCGCACCATCCCGCCAACGAGCCCGCGCGCATTGCACGCCGTTTCGAGATCGAGCGCACTCCACTCCGCGATCTTCGCCGCGATCGCCTCCTTCGTCGCGGGGCAACCAAGAAACTCGCACCACTTCCGCTCCATGTCGGGATAAAAGCCGATCGGCGAGAAGCGGCGCCCGTCCTTCGTCGGGTAGCTCTCTTCGGTCAAAGCACAACCGATCATGAAGGGCGCGGTATACGGTCTTCCATTCAACGTCGACCACGGAATGTTCGCAATATAGTGGATCGCCTTGCGGAGGTCGATTTTGAGGTCCTGGCCGCGCCCGGTGCGCATCTTCCAGATTGTCGCCGCCGCCGCCGCCGTTCCCATGTAGGGAATTGAATAGGCCGCGCCGAGCCTGATGCGGCTGTCCATGATCGGGTCTTCGCCCACGAACGCGATCGAGCCGCCGGTATCCGCCGGGTCGAGGCCGACGCTCTTCATAAGCTCGGTGAAGTGATCACGGATGTTGAATTGCCCATTGCCCTGAACATTCGTCATCGCGTTTCCTCTTTCGGCGTTGGATAGTCCCGTCACGCTCCGCCTCAGTTTGGTCGCCGTAACATACAATCGCCACTCTTGGCTCAATTGGAGTAATCATAACCCTTGCGAGTGCGCCAATTTGTCGCTTTGGGGGAGTGTCGTAATGCAAGGAGGGCATGGGCGTGCTTAACCGCGCGGCATCTCGGTTGAATTTCGTAACGCCATCCTGTCGCTCGATGAGGAATGAGCCGCTCGCCGCGCTTTCTGCGAACGACCGCTCTTTGCGCAGAGCCGTCACCTCACCGCCCGCCCTGCCCCGCCAGCAGCGACTTAAGCGCGTCCAGCGTGTCCGCCTCGGCGATCGGCTTGTCGCGACGCCAGCGCAACATCCGCGGGAACCGCACCGCGACGCCGCTTCTATGGCGCTTGCTCGGCGCAATGCCCTCGAAGCCCAGCTCGAACACTTGCGTCGGCGTCACACTTCGCACCGGGCCGAAGGTCTCGACCGTGGTCTCGCGGACGATCCTATCCATCTCGCGAATCTCCGCGTCCGACAGCCCCGAATAGGCCTTGGCGAACGGCACCAGCTCGCGGGGCCCCGCCTCTTCGCCGGCGCTCCAGACGGCGAAGGTATAATCGGTGTAGACGCCCGAGCGGCGGCCGTGACCACGCTCGGCGTAGATCACCACCGCGTCGACGCTCATCGGGTCGAGCTTCCATTTCCACCAGACGTCCGTGCGGTCGTCCCCCTTGCGCCGGCCGATCCCATAGGCGCCGTCGCGCGCCTTCAGCATCAGCCCCTCGCGCAATAGCGCGCGCGCGCCTGCTCGCGCTTCTTTGCCAGCTCTTCCCATGTGTCGGCCGAAACGGTCGGGCTGATGCGGATCGGCAGCCGCTCGCCGCGCGTCTTCGCCTCCGCGAAGACGCGATCGGCGAGCTCTTCAAGCAGAGCGCGGCGCACATGCTGCGGCTCGCCGCGAAGGTCGCGGCCGTCGCTCTCGATGAGGTCGTAGGCGATGAAAGCGACCGGCAATTCGCGCATGGTTTTTTCGCTCACGACCTTCCGCCCGAGTCTCTGCTGCAGGCTGGCGAAAATGGCGAGGCCGTCGAGCGAATCCGCCTCATAGTCTCCTTCGGGCGGGATGAGGACCACGAGCTCGCCGTTGATCGCCACGCCCGAGGGCAGCGCGCGCGCTAGCGGCTCAAGATCGGGATAGGCGTCGGAAATGAGCTCTTCGCCGCGCGACCACAGGCGCCAGGCATCGCCCCGCTTCAAGAGCTGGGCGCGGATGCCGTCGAACTTCCATTCGACGATCCAGCCCGAGGGCGGGCCAAGCGCCGGCAGCATCTCGCCGAGCGGGCGGCTCCACGATTGCGCGAGATAGAACGGATAGGGTTTGCCGGCGTCGAGCGCCTCGGCTTCGGCGTGCAGAACCTCGCCGATCAGCGCCTCGAAATCCTTAGCCGTCGGGATCCGCCGCGCCTGGGAATAGCCGATCAGTCGCTGGGCCATGCGGCCCTCGTCGACGCCCGCGACTTCGGCCAGCGCCTTCACCACCTGCAGCCGCGAGACGCCGACGCGCAATTCGCCGGTGATGAGCTTGAAGAAGGCGAGACGCTCGTCCGTCGGCAGCTCCCCAACCCATTGTTTGAGCCTTACGTAGCGCTCTTCCTCGTCGAGCGAGGGAAGCGGAAGCAGCCGCTCCCGCATCCAGACGTCGAGCGAGACCTCCTCGCCGCCCGCGCCTTCGGGTAGAAGCAGCGACAGCATCTCGGCGAGGTCGCCGACCGCGCCGTAGCATTCGGCGCACAGCCAGTCCGGATAGCCGGAGCCTTCGACGGCAAGGCGCCAAAGGAGGCGGGTCGGCGCGGTCTGGCGCGGCTTGCCCCCGCTAAGGAAATAGACGGTCCAGGCCGCGCTTGCCCATTGCGTCGGATCGGCCTTGGCCGCAGCGAAGGCCTCGACCATCGCCGCCTGCTTGGCGCGGGTCGAGGTCCCGGAATCGAGCCGCCGGTAGAGCGCAGCGAAGGCCTTCACGGCCTCCCCTCCGGCGCCGGCGCGCCGTCGCCCGCGTCCTCGTCGTCGCCGTAAGCGGTCGTGAGCGTCCGCGCGTCGAGACCCTTCTCGCGAAGGTATCGCGTCAACGGCTCCGTGTACCCGTGCGTCACGAGAATGCGCTCCGCGCCCGTCGCCTCTATTGCCGCGATGAGGCCCGGCCAGTCGGCGTGATCGGAAAGCGCAAAGCCGCGGTCGAGTCCGCGCCGGCGGCGGTTTCCCCGCACCTGCATCCAGCCGCTGGCGAGCGCGTCGGAATAGTCGCCGAAGCGCTTGAGCCACGGGCTCGCAGCAGCCGAGGGCGGGGCCAGAATGAGGGCGCGGGAAAAATCGCGCTTGTTCTCCCCCCGGCTCGCAGTCCGGGGGTCCGTCGCGAGCCGGGTCGGAGCTAAGACAATTCCAGCCTCGCGATAGAGCGCATTGATCGCCTCGATCGCGCCGTGACAGACAATCGGGCCGAGCGCGGGGTCGACATGCGCGAGCAGCCGCTGCGCCTTGCCGAGCGCATAGGCGAAGAGAAGGCTTGCGCGCCCGGCGGCGATGTTCTCGCGCCGCCAGAGGTCGATCGCGGCGAACAGCTCGGCTTGCGGGCGCCAGCGGTAGATCGGCAAGCCGAAGGTCGATTCGGTGATGAAGGCGTGACAGCGCAAGGGCTCGAAGGCAGGAGATAAGCCGTCACTCTCGAGCTTGTAGTCGCCCGAGGCGACCCATGTCTCGCCGTTCAAGGCGACGCGAACTTGCGCCGAGCCAAGCACATGGCCCGCGGGATGAAACGAAAGCTCGACCCCGTTGCGGGTCAGGATCTCGCCATAAGCCGCCGTCTCGATCGTGACGTCGCCGAGGCGCTTGCGCAGAATCGGCGCCGTGTCGCGATGGCAGACGTAGACCTCAGAGCCAAAGCGCGCGTGGTCGGAATGGGCATGGGTGATGATTGCGCGGGGAACCGGGCGCCAGGGATCGATATGAAAGTCGCCCGCCGGGCAATAGAGCCCGCGGTCGGTTGAGGTAATGAGGTCCAAGGGTGATTTGCGCTCGATGGGGAAGGGCTGGGATCACCCAATATGGGGCGCGAGCGGCGAAGTCGAACCGGCGCGAGCCACGATTTGCCGCCTGCCTTTGTCCGCCGGAGGCCGAAATGCGCTCGCGTGTTCACCCACGCCGGCCACCCTATGCGTGACACCGCCGCTTTAGCTGGCGCGGCGAGGCCCGGCTGGGCAGGCCGGAACAAGGAGGTCGTCGGCGCCGACCGGCCACCACGCGTGCGGCGCCTTGGCGTAGGAGGCGAGGATCAGGAATTCATCGTCGCTTTCGACGCGAACCCCGGCGACCGCGATCGTCAGGTCGCCCGGGCCCTTCGTCTTGCCGGCAAGAGCCTGGGCGGCGAGCCGAAACGGATCGACGTTCGCAAGGTCCGTTCCCCGGATGCGCAATCCCCAGAACATCGTGTGGGGAACGACCGCGCCGATCGGCGCCCATTCGCCCAACGGGACCTTCGGCGCAGCGGCCGCGAGCGCGAGCCGGGCAGACGGAAGGAGGCAGCCCAGGTGGATGTGGAGCTGGTCCTGGCCCCTGACAGCGGCAGAATTGACGATAAGTGCGATCGCGTCTCGCTCCGGCGCGCGCCCGTCCGCACCCTTAAGGAAAGTGCGCGCGCGCCATGCGGCGTCGAAATAGTTCGGCGCCCCGGGCGACTGCAGGAACGGGTCCTCAATTCCGATGATCCTTCGCGTCGGGGCCAGGATCGTGTCATTCGACAGCGGCGGACGCAGGACGACGGCGCCACGCTCCTCGCCGCCAGAAAGATCGACCTCGAGGCACGGAAAGGGCGTTCCGGTCAGCTTAAAGTCGGCGACGCAGGCGCGCACCACCTGCCACAGCACCATCCGGTCGAGCCCGACCGCGAAGGTCGCGAACGCCCCCGACACCAGGGCGGCGACCGCCGAAAGAATCCACGCTGTCTTCATGCCGCGCGTCACGGCTTCGCTCTGCGCATCGCTCTCAGCCCTTTTTATGAACTTCCTGCGCGCCCAGCATAACGTTGGCGTGAACCACACCGTCTGATTGCGAGAATGGGATTTCACATCGCGGCGCTTGCGCGGCCGGCCGGGCGCCAGGGATCGATATGAAAGTCGCCCCCGGCGCGATAGAGGCCGCAGTCGGCGGAAGCGATGAGGTCCAATGGGTTTGACGGTGGGTTGGTCGCTCACTCCTCCTTGAAGCCGTATTCCGGAACGCCCTGTTCGGCGCCGTAATATTTGTAGGGCAGGAACTTGCCCGACATCACAAGCCGGACGCGGTCGCCCTTGGGATGGGCAAGCCGGTCGAGTTCGAGATCGAAGTCGATCGCCGACATGATGCCGTCGCCGAACTCCTCCTCGATCAGGGCTTTAAGCGCCGGGCCGTTGACCATGATGAGCTCATAGAAACGGTAGAGGAGCGGGTCGGTCGGCGGCATCGCGCTGCCCCGCGTCGGAACCTCGCCCAGCATCCGCTTTTCGGCCTCGGACAGCCCGAACAGGCTCGCGGCCCGCTCGGCAAGCGGCTTCGGCAGCTTCATCTGCCCGAGCAGCGCGCCAACCACCAGGATCGGCGATAGTCCCCCGATCTCGTCGGCAATATATTTCCAGCTCCAGCCCTTCTCGCGCTTGATGTCGAGAATCTTTTCGGCAAGCTCGTCTCGCTTCATGGGTCAAAAATCCAATTCATAAAAACCGGGGTCGCGCCGGCTTCTTACGCGCATGCAAGCAGCGATCCAGCCGCGAAGCATGCGCCGGTGCGGACTTTGTGGACGCGGTCGTTGACCGCGTCGCCGCGCTCCAAAGGGCGGTCTTAAAGAACGCCCGTCTGCTGACGGGCTATGGAGCGCAGCTACAATCGCCGAACGCCATCCCTCGGAAAAAGCCCCGAGGGCTGACGCAGAGGGCCTCGCTTGGTAAGTAGCGCCCCCATGCGAATGGTCGTTCGGGGCGCGGTGGCGCTCGTCATCCTCGTTGCAGCCTATTGGGGTTGGGCGCTGGTCGGCGCGGCTGAGCTTGCATCGGCCGCCTCGCGCGGCGATGCGGAAGCGGTGATGGAGCGCGTCGATCTGCAGGCGCTTATCCGCTCCTTGAGCAGCCAGATCTCGCGCGCCTATCTGGACCAGAATCCGCAACTGCAGAAGCTGCCGTCGGTTCGGCAGGGCGTCGTTCTCAACGGCGCGGCGGCGGAGATGCTGCTGCGCGCTTTTCTGACGCCCGAGAACATCGCCGCGCTCTTGAACCAGGAACGCGTGGGCGTCCTGAACGCCGGCGGAAAGGAGGCCGGAACGGTCCGGGGCATGCCCTCGCTCGGCGAGGCGTTCCACGCGCGCCCCTTGCAGGTCCTGATGAACTCCTACTTTAACGGGCCGCTGAGCTTCGTCGTCGAGCTGAACAGTCCGGATGGGCTTTATCGCGTCCATATGAAGCTTTCCGGCATGACGTGGCTCTTGTCCGGGGTCGATATTCCAGAGCCCATAACGGCCCGGCTGGCGCGCCTGATCGCGCAGAGGATCGGCGGAGCGATCAACCTCCCCGGCGGTTGAGCCGCCCTCGGCCCTTACCGGGCCGGCGGTCGGCCCGGTCAACCGAACAATCTCTTTACACAAAAACAGAATTCGTGCTATCTTTCTTTCTGCTGACCCCGCGCTCTTCACCGTCGGGGGAAAGGACGAGAGGTCGACGAGCAAAGGCGGCTTTTTGTACAACCGAAGAGGCGAGTTGAAGGCGGAGGCAGATTTTCTTATTTGAACCGGCTGTAACCCATTGAAAAGTCCAGATTCGAAAAAATAGACGCTAGCAAATGAAAGCCAATCTACTAGCGTTTAGGCCGTTTTAAGCGCCTTTTATTTGCATTTGCTTGGATGAAGCTCGCCCGTAAGTTGTACCTGCCGCCGCCCGACCGGATCGTTCACGAATTGGCAATTGAACAGGAAGAATACGATATTACTGCGTCGCCTCCGCGACGTCCACAACCCGGATCTGCGCCCGCTCCCGGCCCCCGAACCGGTTCACGCTCAGCGTGCCGGCAAGATGGACCGGCGCGCCTCTGAGCCGGAGCAGCGCCTCGCCGAGCTTCTTGCCGGCGGCGCGGAAGGCGATTCCCTCGACCGCCCGCCCGTCGCCCGCGACGGCGCGCAGGCGCAGATGCTGGCCGCTCGCGCCGACGGGCGCTGCCTCCGCCAAGCGATGGCGCGGCAAGGCGAACACCGGCTCGGGGGCGCCCGCGCCATAGGGGCCGGCGGCCTCCAGGCGATGGACGAGCTCGGGCGTCGCCGCGTTGGCCGTCAGCGCCGCGTTCGATCTTGAGGCCCGCTTCGGCGCGCGCCTTGGTCACCGCATCGCCGAGCCGCTCCTCGAGAAAGGCGCGCCACTCGCCGAGCCGGTCGCTGGCGAGCGTCACGCCCGCCGCCATCGCATGGCCGCCGCCCTTGATCGCGACCCCCGCCTCGATCGCCGCGCGCACCGCCCGGCCGAGATCGACGCCGGCGATCGAGCGGCCGGAGCCGGTCGCATGCCCCCCGGCGAGCGTCAGTGCGAAGGCTGGGCGCTCGAACCGCTCCTTGAGCCGCGCCGCAAGCAGACCGACGACGCCCGGCGGCCATGTTTCCCCGGCCACGACGACCGCAGCGCCCCGTTCCTCGAGGCCCAGCGACAGCAGCGCTTCGGCCTCAGCCTCCGCCAGCGCTTCGATTTCGATCTGTTGACGGACGCGGTTCAGCCGGTCGAGCTCGCCCGCGATCGCGCGCGCCTCGAGATCGTCGGCTGCGGTCAAAAGCCGGACGCCGAGCGCCGCGTCGCCGATGCGCCCGCCCGCGTTGATGCGCGGGCCAACGACAAAGCTCAAGTGGTAAGGCCGGGGAGGTCCGTCCGCGCCCGCGACGTCAAACAGCGCCGCAAGGCCAGGCCGGCGGCGCTCACGCATGACCGAAAGGCCCTTGACGACAAAGGCGCGGTTGAGCCCGACCAGCGGCACGACGTCGGCGACGGTCGCGAGCGCAACGAGGTCGAGCCCCGCCATAAGGTCCGGACCTTTGCTCCCATTCCAGAAGCCCGCCTCGCGCAACGCGCGGTTGAGCGCCACGAGCGCCATAAAGACGACGCCCGCCGCGCAGAGATAGCCGAGCCCGGAAAGGTCGTCCTCACGGTTGGGATCGACCAGCGCGGCGATTCTTGGCAGCACCTCCGGGGCCTGATGGTGATCGAACACGATCACATCGAGGCCGAGGCGGCTCGCGACCTCGAACGGCTCGCGGCTGACCGCGCCGCAGTCGACGGTCACCACAAGCGTCGCGCCTTGCGACGCGAAACCCTGAATCGCCTCGACGTTTGGGCCATAGCCCTCGGTCACGCGGTCGGGGATGTGGACGATCGTTTCCAATTCGCAGGCGTTGAGGTATTCGCTGAGCAGCGCCGCGCTGCACGCGCCGTCGACGTCGTAGTCGCCGAAAATCGCCACTCTCTCACGGCGCATGACCGCCCGCTTAAGCCGGTCGGTCGCGGCCTCCATGTCGCTGAGGCAAAAGGGGTCCGGCATCAGATCGCGGAAGCTCGGAGCGAGGTGGCGCTCAACCGCCTCCGGCGAGACGCCGCGTCCGGCGAGCACGCGGGCGATCAGTTCGTCGTGCCCGCCAATTTGCGCAATGGCGAGCGCGCGCAATTCCCCCGCTGCGTCAAGCCGCGGCCGCCACGGCCGGCCGAGCGCCGAGGTCTCGACGTCGAGGAAATAATGGGAGGACGTCAAGACGCCGCCTTCGGTCCCGTAATGCGGCGATCCGCGAATTGATTCGCCGCCGCGCGCAGAATGCCAGAAGGGGCCCTGATCCAGAAGGAGGTTGAGCCGTTCGAGCCACGGGAGAGAGTCGGTCCTCCCCAAGCTTTTGCGAGCTCAAGGGCGGGCGGGACATGAAAGCGCGTCGACCAGTGTCGCGGCTTGGCCGCCCGACGGCGGCGGATTAAGGACAGGCGTTGGGCGCAAAACAGCGAATGGTTCGCCGCCGCAAGGCCGCGGCCCTGCGGTGATCGCGCGGAGATCAGAAGTGTCTTATTTCCTGTCGAGCCTCCCGTTGTGGCTTCTCATCGCCGTGATCGTCGTGGCGCCCACCGCCTTGGCCATGGGCGCGCAGGTCCTGATCCGCAAGTGGGTCGGCGTCGACAGGTTGGTCAAGAACAATGAGATCGCCGGGTTCAAATTCGCGACCGTGGGCGTCATCTATACCGTGCTCCTCGCCTTCACGGTCATCGTCGTGTGGGAGAAATTCAGCGACGCCGAAACCGCAGTCGCGGACGAAGCCGGCGCGACCGCGGCTCTCTTTCACTACTCGGGAGGCAAGGAGCCCGAGGCGATGGCCGTGCGGACCGCGCTCGCCAACTACCTTAATGCCGCGATCGAAGACGAATGGCCGGCGATGGCGCGCGAGGCGGAAAGCCCCTTGGCCGAGCGGACGCTCGATTCGCTATACGCCGCAGCGATCGCCCTCAATCACAGCGGGACGAGGGGTACGGCGGACATGACAGAAGTCTTTCGGCAACTCGACAATGTGACGGCCGCTCGGCGGGTAAGGCTGCAGCTCGCGACCGGACTTGTGCCCAACGTCATATGGATCGTGCTCTTCATGGGCGCGCTGCTCACCGTGGGCTTCACGCTTTTCTTCGGCAGCGAGAATTTGCTTGCGCAGGTTTCGATGACAGGGGTGCTGTCGGTTCTCGTCACCATGGGCCTGGTCGTCATCATCTCCATCGACCATCCTTTTACCGGCCCGGTATACATCCATCCGGACGCGCTCGCCCTCGTGCTCGCGGACTACGAAGCGCCAAAATGAGCTTCGCTTCACCACCAGAGGCCGGGCGTCGCCAATTCTACCAGGGCGCCGTCGGGGTCGCGCAGGTAGAGGCTCACTCCGCCTCGCGGCCAGCGATACTCGCCAACGATGTCCACGTTCCGTTCGGAGAGACGCTTGCGCCAGGCGTCGAGATCATCGGCGCTGATCGAGAGCGCGAGGTGCAGGCGTCCCCGACCGTCGTGGCCTGGAATTGTGCCGCTCGCATCGACGACGTCTTGCTCGGTCGCGCCGGCCTGAAACACCAGCAAGACGCTGCGCTGCGCAATCTCGAAGGCGACAAGCCGCGGCGAATTGACGAGCGCCTTGAAGCCGAACAGATCGCGGTAAAACGCCGCCGTGCGCTGAAGGTCGCGCGCGTACAGCGATGTTTCCAGGAGACCTTCGATCGCCGGCGCGCCGCCATGGTCCGCCATCGTCTTCTCCGGACGCATTCATATGACCGCGGCGGGCACTGTGACGGGACGCGGGCGAAAAGTCCAAACGCCCAGCTTCCGAGAAGCCCGGCAGTCCGATCCGTTCAGAACGCGAGGCGTCCCCCAACGACCGCAAGCGTGCCCGCGAGGATGGGACGCAGGACCCGGTCGGGAACGCGAGAGGCGAAATGACTGGCAATCATGATGCCCGGGATCGAGCCCACCAGCAGGGAAACGAGCATGTGCAAGTCGACCGATCCGAGCCACCAATGCCCGGCGCCAGCAATGAGGGTCAGCGGCACGGCGTGCGCGATATCGGACCCGACGATGCGCACAATCGGCGACTTCGGATAGAGCGTCAGCAATATTGTGGCGCCAATGGCGCCGGCGCCGACGGACGAGATCGTCACCAGCACGCCGAGAACCACGCCGAGCACGACGGTCACAACGCCGATCGTCTGCTCGCTCGCGCCGGCCATGAGACGCGTGAGGCGGGTCAGCAGGACTTTACGAGAAATAAGCGTGATCGCGGTTATGATCAGCGCGATTCCGAGCGTCGTGCTGATGATTCCCCCGCTCGCCTTGGAGGACGACCCAAGATGCGCGAGCAGCACGAGCGACAAGAGCGCTGCGGGCACGCTCCCATAGGCAAGGCGCCGGGTGATGCGCCAGTCGACCGAGCCGTGATAGGCGTGCACCACCCCGCCGCTGATCTTGGTCAAGCCTGCATAAAGCAGGTCGGTGCCGACAGCGGTCGCCGGATGGACTCCGAACGCCAGCACGAGGAGCGGCGTCATGAGGGAGCCGCCCCCGACACCGGTGAACCCGACCAGCAGGCCGACGGCCAGCCCGGAAACGACAAAGACCGGATCTATGCCATGCAACATCCGGAATCCCGGTCTGTGGTCCAAAGCCTCAATGTTGATTAACTTACTAGACTTTTCGATCGACGTCAATCGCCACGGCTGGCACGACTTGCCGACCTCTGCGCTCCCTAAGCGCGAGGTAAGCGCCGCAGGCGACGACCAACGCCGCGCCGAGCAGGGTGGCGGGCGCGGGCCAATCGCCAAAGACCAGCACGCCGGACACGATCATCCAGATCAGCTGGGTGTAGGTGAACGGGGTCAAGGTCGGCGCTGGGGCAAACCGATGGGCGACGATCAGCATTCCGTGGCTGGTGGCCGCGAAAACGGCCATTGCCGCCATGATCAGCCAATCGACCGCCGACTGGGGCGGCCGCCAGATCCATGGCAAAATCGGAGTCAGGAACACGAGGCCGGCGATTTGCGTCCAGGCGAGCGTCGTCTGGGCGGAGTCCGCGCCAGCGAGCTTGCGGGTGGCCAGCACGTATCCCGAATTGCAGACAACGCCGGCGACTGCGACGAGAACAATCGGCTGAAACGGCCCTGCTCCCGGGCGCGTCGCAATCACCACGCCAAGAAATCCGAGCGCGATTGCGATCATGCGTTCCGCGCTCACTCTTTCACCCAGCACGGGTCCCGCAAGAAGAGCCACGAAGACAGGGGTGAGAAATGAGATTGTCGCAGTCTCCGACAGCTGCAGCTGGCGGAGGGCGAAGATGTTCGCGGTCGTCGAACAAAACAGCAAAACGGAGCGCACGAGCTGCAGTCGAGGACGCCTCGAACGGAGCACGGCCGGCCGCGACAGAGATCGCGACGCGATGAGCGCGATGAGCGCCGCCCCGACGTAACGCGCCCATACGATCTGTGCGATCGGCAAAGACGCGCTCAGCCATTTGGCGCAGGTGTCCTGCCCGGTGAAGCAAATCATGGTGGCGCACATGAGCGCAATCGCGAGAAACCGCATCCGGCGGTCTTCGTCTTCGGCGTTAGCCCTTGCCGTGCCCATCGAGGTCAGCGAACTCACGCCGCTTCCCGTTCGATGCGGATAACTTGGGGCCTCTCGCGCACCACGCCGTCCTCGACAGTGCGCGCCAACGCCTCCCGGATCGACGATTTAGTCGTGCCGTAGGTCATCAACACGACCGGCACGACGCCGGCCGCGGCCGCCTCTCGCGTTGCTCGCTTTTGCATGATCGCCTCGAGCGAAATGAGCTGCTCGCCCATCCGCGCCGCAATCGCGCCCATGGCGCCGGGACGGTCAACGACTGCGAGGCGCACGTAATAGCCGCCCTCGTGCCGCTGCATCGGCACGCGGTCCGCCTCGACAAGCGACGCTGCGGGCCGACCAAACGGCGGGACGCGGACCCCGCGCGCGATGTCGACAATGTCGGCCGCCACGGCCGACGCGGTCGCGTCGCCGCCTGCTCCCGCTCCGACCAATGTCAGCTCCCCGATCGCGTCGCCGTCGATTGAAACCGCGTTGAGCACGCCCATCGTTTGGGCGAGCGGCGCGCTCCTGGCGACCATTGTCGGATGCACCCGCTGCTCAACGCCATGGGCGGTTCGTTCGGCGACGCCCAAGAGCTTGATGCGAAACCCAAGCTCGTCCGCAGCGCTCAAGTCGGCGAGCGTGATGGTCTCGATGCCCTCGACCGAAACCGCCCCCGCGTCGATCTTCGCCCCGAAAGCGAGCGAGGCGAGGATGGCGAGCTTGTGCGCGGTGTCGAAGCCGCCAACGTCGAACGTCGGATCAGCCTCCGCATAGCCGAGCCTCTGGGCTTCGCTGAGACAGACCTCGAACGGGAGATTGTCGGTCTCCATGCGCGAGAGGATGTAATTGCAGGTGCCGTTGAGAATGCCGGAGACTCGCTGAATTGCATTGCCGGCCAAGCTTTCCCGGAGGGTCTTGATGACGGGTATGCCGCCGCCGACCGCCGCCTCGAAGAACAATTGCGCGCCCGATCGCTCCGCGAGTGCCGCGAGTTCGAAGCCATGCGCGGCAAGCATCGCCTTGTTCGCCGTGACGACAGAAGTCCCACGCGAAAGCGCGGCCTTGACTGCGTCGAATGCGACTCCATCGGCGCCGCCGATCAATTCGACGAAAATGTCAATGTCGGCGGAGGCGGCAAGCTCCGCTGGATTGGCGAAGTAGGCAGCGTCGCCGAGATCGACTCCCCGGTCGCCTTTGCGGCGCGCGCTATAGGCTCCCAGCGCCAGGTCGCGCCCGACCCGCTTGATCAATTCTTCGTGACGCCGCTGAAGAAGCCGAACTAGGTTCGTCCCGACCACCCCAAGACCGGCGACGCCCAGGCGAAGCGGATTCGACATTCTCTCCTCGCTCCGCCCCTGCGGAGAAGCTTGTCTCGAGCGACTTGTTCCGAGTTGCAGTTGTAAATCAAGGGCGAACGGAAAAGCTCAGCCGTAACGTTCGGCGGCCGATTTCCTCTTCTTCTTTCGCTCCTTGCGCGCGGCGTATCGCGCGTCTCGCTCAAGCTTGCGCTCGTACTCCAGCCGGTCGGTCTCTTCTCGCTGGCGTTGCAGTTCGGCCTCGCGCGCGAGCGCTTCGAGCCTCAGTTGCTCTTGCCGCCCGGCCTCCTCGACTGCGCGGCGCGTGGCTTCTGCGGCCTCTTCTTCCGCCTTGCGCCTGGCGCGCCCGGCGTCGCGCACTTTTCGGGCCTCGAGAATCGCCTTCCGCTTGGCCTCACGCTCGATGACTGCGGGGTCTGCCGGATCATATTTCGAATTGGCGAGAAATTTTTCCGCCATCTCCTTGCGCGCCTTGGCGGCGGCGGCCTGGCGGTCAGCAAAGCGATTGCCGTTCAAGAAAGACATTGGATCCCTATCGAGAGAGACATCGCATTCCTACGCGACTAATTGTTGGGGACGCGCGCTCATGACACAGCATGGGCCGAACAGCAATGGTTTTTGCAGCAAGGCGGCGATGCGCTGTCGGCAAGGCGGTCCGGTGACGCGCCATCGGTCTCGTCGATGAAGCAATCGAAGTTGTTGATTGCTCGCGTCGAACGTGATCCTATCAGGCGCCGCCCGATAAGAGGCAACCAGGGGAGCGAAGGGATGGCCGCCGTGATTGAAGCCGGGGCGCCGCGGGCGAGCGACCCCGCCGCGAACGCCGGACGGACGCAGCCAATCGAAATCCGCAAGATCGAGATCGCGGACGTCATGGACTGCATCGCAAAGGGCGTGCAGGATTTCGTACGCGCGCCGCGATATGGCATGTTTTTCGGCGCCATCTACGCGATCGGCGGCTTGATGATGATCTGGTTCGCTTTCGCCATGGATTATCCTTATCTCGCCTACCCGTTGATAATGGGTTTTGCCCTTTTCGCCCCTTTAGGCGCCGCGGGGACTTACGAAATTTCCCGCCGTCTGGAGACCGGCGAGCCTTTGTCTTGGCCCGCGGTGATCGGCGCGGTCTGGAGCCGAGCCGGGAAGGATCTTGGGTGGCTCGCTCTGGTCAGTCTCTTTACCTTCATCGTCTGGCTCGATTTGGCCCTGTTCGTGTTCCTGACGTTCTATGGCGCAAGCATTCCGTCCCTTCCGCAGTTGTTCGCCAATATTTTCAGCACTCCGTACGGGATGACGTTCCTACTGGTCGGCAATGCGCTGGGCGCGATCATTGCGCTCATCGTCTTTTCGATCACCGCGTTTTCGCCGCCCCTCGTCGTCGATCGCGACGTCGACTTCGTCACGGCGATGACCGCCAGCGTGCGCGCGGTCATGGCCAATCCGCGACCGATGCTGGCTTGGGCGATCGTGATCGGCGCCGACCTTGCGATCGCGTTCGCGACGCTTTTCGTCGCTCTCCTGGCTATCTTCCCAATCCTCGGCCATACGACCTGGCACCTTTACCGTCGCGTGATCGTCTAGGCTCCGGCCGCGGACCGGCGCGCCCGTCCGGCTGGAGCGATAGCGCCAGGCCGCGGATACAACCAGCGGGCGAGTTGGAGTTGAATAAACGCTAGCAAATGAGAATAACTGCTAGTAAAATTGCTATCATTTACTAGCGTTTATTTTTGCGAATTGGGACTTTTCAAGGGGTTACGTCCGATTCAAATAAACAAATTTTCCTCCTTCTCCACTTGCCTCTGAGGTTGCGCAAAAGGGTCCCGAGCGCGCGCACGCCTCCGGTCTTCGCCAGTGCTTGGCGCAAGCGGGGCATGGTTCTGATAACGAGAATATGTATAGCTCTTATTTCTGTTTTTGTCAATAACTTTTCGAAACTGACCGGCCCACACGTGGTTTCGGCTCGGCTCGGCCGTGATGGAGGAGGCGGCGCCGCTGGCGACCGCGACAAGTCATGGGAATCGGGGATTGCGTAAACTGTCACCGTAATCGGAGCGTTGCGCTTAAAGCCGGTTTGGGCCTAAAGCGGCCTTAAATTCCCGGCAAAGCTCCCGCATCGTCGCCATGGCCATCGTTCACAGCGCGCCCGCCGCCGCCCAAACCGCAAGCTTCGACATTCGCCGGGCCGTTCGTTTCTGGCTGATCGCGGTGGCGGGTCTTGTCTTTCTCATGGTGCTGGTCGGCGGCGCGACGCGGCTCACCGAATCCGGCCTCTCCATCACCCAATGGAAGCCGGTCACCGGCGTCCTGCCCCCGCTGAACGGCGCGGAATGGCAGGCCGAGTTCGACCGCTACAAGCAAATCCCGCAATTCGCCAAGCTCAATGCGGACATGACGCTTGATGGCTTCAAGACCATCTTCTGGTGGGAGTGGGCCCATCGCCTGCTCGCGCGCGTCGTCGGCGCGGCGTTCATCCTGCCGGGCTTATGGTTCTGGTGGAGAGGCGAGTTCAAGGGCGCCCTCGGCCGCCAGGTCGCGGTCGCGACCGGCTTGCTCGCGCTCGAGCCGATCGTCGGCTGGTGGATGGTGACCTCCGGCTTGAGCGAGCGCACCGAGGTCGCGCAGGATCGGCTGGCGCTGCATCTGATGATTGCCGCCGCGACGTTCGGCGCTCTCATCTACGCCGCGATCGGACTTGGCGGACGGCCGCAGGCGAACACGGTGCCGCGCGGCTTTGCGACTTCGGCGTGGATTTTCGCCGCGCTCGTCTTCTGCCAGCTCGGCCTCGGCGCTCTGGTCGCGGGCTTGCGCGCCGGCCTCATCTACAACACCTGGCCGCTGATGGGATCGAGCCTCATTCCCGGAGAGGCGTTCCGTCCAAGCCCGCTGCAAGCCATATTTGGCGATGCAGCGACGGCGCAATTCGACCACCGGATGATCGCCTACACGATTGTCGCCTTCGCAATTCTTCAGGCGATCGCCGCGCTGCGCGCCGCGCCGGGGCAGTCGCTCGCGAGCCGCGCCGTGGTCCTTGCCGCGGTCGCGCTGCTCCAGGTCGGGCTTGGCGTTGCGACGCTGCTCGCCCTCGTTCCGATCGCGCTCGCGCTTAGCCATCAGGCGCTGGCGCTCGCCCTGTTCGGCCTCGCGGTCGTCCACTGGCGGGCGACCGAAATGGAGCAAGTGGGGTAACGCTTCCTTCTCCATTTGGCCCTGACGGGCCGAGGGAGCCCGGCGCGGGAGAAATTTTGAACACCAGGCGTTTTTGTTGACATCCTCTTGGCAGTTAACTTTGCGCCCGCTACCCGTAAAATTTGAATTCTCGTTCGGGACAAACTGATTCAGAGTCGAATGGGCCGGATGGCGGGCATAGGCCAAGCCGGTCATCATTGACTCGGAAGCAATAGGTGAGGGACCTTATGGCAGGCGACCCGAACTCATTTCCTTATGATTGCGTTGTATTGATCGAGAGCCCCGATCCGTATGAGGCAGGATATCATTTTGTGGGTTCAGGGGTCGTTATTGGGCCTCACACGATCCTGACAGCTTCCCATGTTGTCTATGATACTTCCCAGCAGACCCCTGACCAAAATATAGTGCTGTATCCTGGTTGGGAGAGTACGGATCCTGCTCTTGGCTCCGGTAACATTTCAACGACTTATACGGATCACTTCAACGAGATTGGCACTCTCGGCAGCACCGACCTGTATCAATGGCAGAGCGCTTCCGATTACGCTGTAATTGACACAAGTTACACGTTTTCTAGCTGGATGGGCGTGCTTCTCAACTATCCGGGCGGCGACGTCCATGTGACCGGATATCCTGTGAGCGCGGGCGGCTACCAGACGGATTCGGTCGGCACGGTCTCGGCGGACCCCTCATATTCGGTGCTCGATTACGGAACCCTATCTGTTTCGCCTGGGAATAGCGGGGGGCCGTTATGGCTGGATTACAACGGATCCGACGACGTAGCGGGGCTTGTGTCGACGTCAGGCTGGGCCGCCCAACTGACCGCCGCCGATTGGAGCCAAATCGAAAGTTGGGTCAGCCAGGACGGCTACAGTCTGACGGCGCCATCACAGGATGTCGCGCCTGTGGTGACCGCCGTTCCGAGCGTATCGCTTGTCGAGGATCAGTCGATCCCGGCGTCCTCGCTCATCGCGTCGATTTCAAATCCGAGCGGCGACGATATCACGGAATACATTTATGAGGATGCCGGCGGCGGGAGCGGTTACTTCACCCTGAACGGGCTGAGATACCCGGATGGCGAGTGGATTTCCGGGGTCCCCTCGGCGGACGTTCAATATGTCGGAGGGTCCTCGCCAGGGACCGACGCGCTCGACGTCGGGATCTACGACGCTACGACCAATAGCTATAGTTACGCTTCAACCTCCGTAGTCGCCACGACGATTGAGGTCGGGGGAAGCTCCTCTGACATCGTTTGGCGTAACGCGAATGGGGATGTGGTGGTCTGGAACGCGAATGGCTCGGGTGGCTTCACCGGCGAAGATTTGGGCGTCGTCCCCCCGATTCCGGTTGGCAGATCGAGGGAACGGGAGATTTCAACGGCAGCGGCGAAGACGGAATCCTATGGCGTAACGCGAATGGGGATGTGGTGGGTCTGGAACGCGAATGGCTCGGGGAGCTTCAGCGGCGAAGACTTGGGCATTGTCCCCCCCAATTCCGGTTGGCAGATCGCGGGAACCGGAGATTTCAACGGCAGCGGCGAAGACGGAATCCTGTGGCGTAATGCGAACGGGGATGTGGTGGTCTGGAACGCAAACGGCTCGGGGGGTTTCGCCGGCAAAGACTTGGGCATTGTCGACCCCAGTTGGCAAATCGCGGGAACCGGAGATTTCAACGGCAAGGGCGAAGGCATCTTATGGCGTAACGCGAATGGGGATGTCGTGGTCTGGAACGCGAATGGCTCGGGAGGCTTCGCCGGCCAAGATTTGGGCGTTGTCGATCCCAGTTGGCAGATCGAGGGAACAGGAGATTTCAACGGCAGCGGCGAAGACGGAATCCTGTGGCGTAACGCGAATGGGGATGTGGTGGTCTGGAACGCGAATGGCTCGGGGAGCTTCAGCGGCGAAGACTTGGGCGTTGTCCCCCCCAATTCCGGTTGGCAGATCGCGGGAACCGGAGATTTCAACGGCAGCGGTCAAGACGGAATCCTGTGGCGTAACGCGAATGGTGATGTGGTGGTCTGGAACGCAAACGGCTCGGGGGGTTTCGCCGGCAAAGACTTGGGCATTGTCCCCGCCAGTTGGACCATCGAACATGGCTAATTTGACTGACGAGCTGCCGCGATAGAGGCGTCCCGAGTGTGATCGATCGCGCCCTGGCTCAGGCCGTCGAGCGCGCCGGACTCGCACGCCACAACGCCCGAATGGCGACGATCACAAAGGCCGCGCCGCCCAGAATGGTGAAGATCGAGGCAATGCCATGCACGGCCATGCCGGCGGCGGCGACGGTGTCGAGCGATCCGGCGCCGGACGGGGTTTTGCGCAAGGCGCCGTAACCGCCGGCGATGAACATGGCGATCGAGGCGACGAACTGGCCGCCGCCGTAGAGGCCGAGGAGGAGGCGGGTTAAGCGCGGCGGCGCAGACGGCTTGCCCAGTTCGTTGAGGCCGAAGGTCAGCAGCATCCCGGCGCTCGAGACGCTGACCGCGGTAATGACCGCGTGATAATGCGCCGGCGTGCGAGTGTCCGAGCCGTTGATCAGGAATCCCATCACGCCGCCGAGCGCAAACAAGGCGAGCGACGTCGCGAGCGCGAAGAAGGCCGGATCGCGCCATGGCCATGGGCCGGGAGAACGAAGCGCGCGGGCGCGGACGACGAGAGAAACAGCGAAGATCAGCGTCGGCGCGGCGATCCCGAACTGGAGCAGTCGGAAAGCCTCCCGCTGATGGTCGGAGAACGGAGCCAAAATTGCGTAGAACGCCGGCGCCGCGATCGCGATCAGCGCGATGAGAACAACGGCAGCGAGGAAGGCGCGGTTATCGACCGCCTCTTCGCCCAGGCTCATGCGCGCGAGAATCGACCAGTTCGTCACCATGAGTCCGGCGTAGACGAATTGCAGCACGTGGCCGCCGCCCCAGAACAATTCATCGCGCGACGCCAGCTCCCCTTTTTGCGCGAGCAGCGTTCCGGCCACACCAAAGCACATCAACGCCAGAATATAGACGAAGCCGCCAAGCGCCATCGCGACCGCGAGCGGCGGGGCGGACTTTAGCCGCCCCGGCACATTGACGAGCAGGCGGACGACCGGCGCCAGCACGCCCAACGCGAGCGCCAAGAGCCCGACGTCATAGGCGGGATGGCGAATGATCGGAATGTAATTGGTGAGCTCGGGCTGCGTCGCCTCAAGGAAAGCCGGCGCGAACAGGCAAGGAAAAGCCGCGAGAACCGCGCCCTGCCCGATCCGTCCGAGCAGAGCGGCGCGCACGTCGTCCCTGGCGAGCTTCAGCGTCGCGACGCTGACCACGAAGGCGAAAACGCCTTGCAGCCAGATCACCAGCGAGAATACGACATGGATCACGAGGCCCTTGTAGAAGAAGTCGATCGGCCAAAACGGCGTCTTCTCCATGCCGGGAATGCGCGACAGCGCCAGCAGAATCGCGAATACGCCAGCGACCGCGAGCGCGCCGACGGCCAGCCAGGCCCATCCGATCAGCTCGCGTCGGACCGCGCTCTCCACGCTGGCGGCGGACGACCGGGCGCGATTGAGCGGGGTGATTGTCGTTTGCGCCGTTTGGGTCATGGCACGGTCGGCGCGGTCAACTCGCCGCCATCGGATAGAGGTGGACCGCCATCACGTAGACCACGAGGCCAGAGACCGCGACAAACAGCCATAACGGCAGAGCGACCCGGGCCAGCCGCTTGTGCGTGGCGAACCGCTGTTTGAGCGCGTTGTAGAAGGTCACCGGCACGAGGACCGCGACAACGAAGGCTATGAACACATGAACGGCGAGAAGCGTGAAGTAGATCGGCCGGATCGCGCCATAGCCGCCGAATTTCGCCAAGCCTGAGAATGCGTGATATACGAGATAGACCGCGAGAAAAGCGACGCCGAGGCCGATGGCGACGAACATCGTGCGCCGGTGCCCCTCGCGGTCGCGCGCGCGGATGAGGCTATAGGCGCGCAGCAGAACGATGATGGTCGCCGCATTGATGACGGCGAGCACGTGCGGCAGGTCGCGAATGGCGATCATGGCGACCTCAACCGTGGCTGCCCATCTTGTATAGGAAGCTGACATATATCGCCACAGCTACAGCGACGAGGACGATAAGGACGATCCAATTGCGTCGCCTCAAGTTTGGGTCAAGGTCTGGCATGTCGAGTTCGTTGGCTGGCAACGCGAGATTTCACCGTCCGGACGCACGCGCCTAAGCCGCCGGTTTTAACCGCGCCCCCGCAGCATGGCTTCGGCGAGCATCGCCGCGAACAGGATGAACAGATACAAAATCGAGAACCCGAACAAGCCCATCGCAGCCTTGCGGCGCGCCGATTTATCGCCTTCGCGCAGGCGGTAAAGAGCGAGCGCGCGCCACAGCAGCGCGGCGTCGGCGGCGACGGCGACGGCTCCGTAGAGGACGCCGACGCACGGTATCACGAGCGGCCCGAGCGACGCCGGAACGAGCAGAACCGAATAGGCCACGATCTGCCGGCAGGTCTTAACCGGGCCCACGACATTGGGCAGCATCGGCACCCCGACCCGCTCATAGTCGCCGCTGCGGCACAAAGCCAGCGCCCAGAAATGCGGCGGGGTCCATAAGAAGGTGATGAGGAACATCGCAATCGGGCCCGCCGAGACGCTGTTCGCCGCCGCGGCCCAGCCGATGACCGGCGGCAGCGCGCCGGCTGCGCCGCCGATGACGATATTGAGCGGCGTCGAGCGCTTGAGAACCATGGTGTAGAGCGGAACGTAGATGGCGATGGTCAGCGCCAGCAGCGCCGCGGCCAACAGATTGACCTGGATCGCCAGGCCGGCCACCGACACGACGGAAAGGAGAATCCCGATCGCCAGCGCCTCGAGCGGAGGCACTACGCCGCGCGGAATGGGCCGCATCGCCGTCCGGGCCATATTGGCGTCAATGTCGGCGTCCCACCACATGTTGAGCGCGCCGCATGCGCCAGCGCCCGCGGCCATCGCGGAGAGCGCGGCGATGAGCTTCATCCAGTCGATCGGCGCCGGCGCTAGCGCAAAGCCGACTGCGCCCGTGAACACGACGAGCGACATGACGCGTGGCTTGAGCAGCACAAGGTGATCGACAACTCCGTCCCACGGCCGCGCAGGCGCGGCGCCGCGCCCGCGGGCCTTACGCGCAACTATCGTCGATCGAACGGTCACCTTGCTCCGCCTGAGTCGCGCGCCGCCTCGCGACGCCTTACGAACGCCGTCGCTTCCGCGCGGGCTCCGACCTCTACCATAATTGCAACGCCCGTCGACCGCAAAAGCGAGGCTGCTGCTAACTCGTCGCGTTCGCCTCGCTGAGCGCCGCCGCGCCCGACTCGAATTGCAGCCGCGCCAGGCGCGCGTAAGCCCCATTGCGCGCGACAAGCGAACCGTGGTCGCCTTCCTCGACGATGCGGCCCGCCTCCATCACCAGAATTCGGTCGGCTTTCAGCACCGTCGCAAGCCGATGCGCGATCACCAGCGTCGTGCGTCCGCTCATCACGTCGTCGAGCGCGCGCTGCACTTGCGCCTCGTTCTCCGCGTCAAGGGCCGACGTCGCCTCGTCGAGCAGCAGAATCGGCGCGTCTTTGACAATTGCGCGCGCGATCGCAAGCCGCTGTCTCTGCCCCCCGGACAGCGTCACGCCGCGCTCGCCGAGCTTGGTCGCATAGCCCCTGCCGAGTTCACGGATAAACCCGTCGGCCGCCGCCCGCCGCGCGGCTTCTTCGATTGCGAACTCGCTGATCTCGCTCCGCCCGTAGGCGATGTTCTCGGCCACCGTCGCGCCAAAGATCGCGGCCTCCTGCGGAACCGGAGCGACGCGCTCGCGCAGGTCCTTTGGATCGACCGTCTTGACGTCGACCCCATCGACAAGGACCTGGCCCTCGTCGACATCGTAAAAGCGCATGATGAGCTGAAATATGGTCGACTTGCCGGCCCCGGAGGCGCCGACGATGGCGACCCGCTCGCCCGGCGCGATTGAGAAGCTCAAGTCATCCAGGACGCGAACGTCGGGCGCGCTCAGGTACGCGAACGCGACCCGCCTGAATTCGATCGCCCCGCGCGGCGGCGAAGGCATGAGCGCCGGCCTCGCCGGCGCCACAATGCGCGGCTTGACCGCGAGCAGCTCGGCGATCCGCCCGGCGGAGCCCGCGGCGGCGGAGACTTCGTTCCACACCTGCGACAGTTCGCCGAGCGAGGTCGCGGCGAGCACGGCGAACAGCACGAACTGCGACAGGAGCCCGCCGCTCATGCGCCCCGCCAGCACGTCGCGGGCACCGAGCCACAGCACGAACACCACGCTGCAGAAAGCGAGCGACACCGCAATCGCGATGAGGAGGGAGCGGGTGGCCGCGGCGTCACGCGCCGCGCCATAGGCGCTTTCGATTTCGTCAGCGAAACGCGCTTGACTGGCGCGCTCGGCGCCAAACGCCTGCATGGTGCGCGCGGCGCCTAGGCTCTCCGAGGCGAAGGCGGTCGCTTCGGCGAGCGTGTCCTGAGCGCGGCGCGACCGACGGCGCACCACGCGGCCGGAGGCGATCAGCGGCGCGGCGATGACCGGAATGGCGACCAGCACCAAAGCCGACAGTTTGGGGCTCGTGTAGACCATCAGCGCGGTCGAGCCGACAAACATGAACAGGTTACGCAAGGCGATCGACGCCGAGGAGCCGAACGCCGCCTTGATCTGCGTGGTGTCGGCGGTGAGACGCGACACCAGCTCGCCGATTCGCGCGCTGTCGTAAAAAGCGGCGTCGAGATGCGACAGATGCGCGAACACGTCGCGTCTGAGATCGGCGACCACGCGCTCGCCGAGCGTGGTCACCAGATAATACCGGGTGGCGGCCGACAGCGCGATGATGACGACAAGGGCCGCCATGGCCATGAAATAGACGTTGATCGTCCCGCCGCTCTCTTTCGAGAAGCCGAAATCGATCATCGAGCGCAGCGCGAACGGCACCGCAAGCGTCGCCGCGGAGGACAGCGTCAGGGCCACCAGCGCCGCGATCGTCCGCCCGACATAGCGCCGTCCATAGCGGACAAGCGGAAGCAGCGCGGCAAAAGAGGCTGCGCTTTTCGCCGGCTCAGTCGTCATCCGCTTATCCATAGACGCATCGCGGCCAAAAGCCATACTCTCGGGAAGGCGGGGCCGCGCCGGCGGATCCAGCCACCGTCATCGACTTCCCAAGCGGCGGGCCTAATTGTAAATATTGGCGAGTTGAAGGGAGCGACCCATGTCCGCTCGTTCGATTGCATGGGGCGCGCTGCTCCTCCTGGCGATCCTGCCGTCCGCTCTTGGACAACAATTGGGCGATCGGGCCGCCGGAGAGCGTCTGGCCGCCGCGAACTGCACGAAGTGCCACGGCGCTCATGGCGCTGCGCCTGCCTTCACGACGGTTGCAGCGATGCCGTCGACGACTCAAACGTCCTTGGGCGTATTCCTGCAGACGTCGCATGCTTCGATGCCGAACCTGATCCTCAGCGCGGCGGATCGAAACAACCTGATCGCCTATATTCTGAGCTTGCGGCCGTGAGACAGCGCCCTGGCGCCGGATTCAGGGGGTCCATTTGACGAGCGACACCTCGTCATCAAGCCACTGACTCTCGGCCGGCTTCAAGCCCGCGTCGCGGAGAACGTCCTCGGGCGACTGGCCGAACCGGCCTTGCGAGAAGACCGGTACGCCGCCAGGCAGTCGCACCTTGACGGCGCGCGCGAGGTAGAAATCATCGTAGCCGATCTTCAGAAACAGGCTGAAAACCTCGGTCCCGCCGGCGATCGCAAGCCTGCCGCCCTTGCAGCCGACCGCGGCGCACGCCTCTTCCAGCGTGGCGCCGGCGGGGTTCCAGAGCTGGGTGTTCGCATTGTCAGGGTCGGGCGCAAGATCATTCACGCGCCGCGTGAGGATCAGGCGCCGGCGAGCGTGCGAGTCGGGTTGGCGCTCGTGCGACAGGCGGCCGTGCGCAACCGCCGCCACCCGATCGAGCGCCTCGAGATAAAAGCGTTGGTCGGCTTCGATTTTGAGCGAATCGGGCATCAATCCGGTCGCGTCCGCGATCATCCCGTCGGCTGACGCAATCGCATAGCCCTCGATCCGAAAGGGTCCCCGCATCCTCTGCTCCGCTCGCTCGAAAACGCGCCCAACGGTTACGAGCCGAGCGCCTGCATCGTTTCCAATCATGCTGGGGAGATGCAAAACAAATGCCGAATAGGGATTGCTTGGGTCGAGAGTCAAGAGGAGGGCGCTCCCGGCAGCCCCCAAGCAACCTTAGCGATCAGCATTCCACTGATAGGCGAAACCGTGCCATAGGCGCGGGTGACCAGCAGATCGCCGCCAACGGCGAGAAAAGGGCTACGCAACCCATGAACGGCCGCAGGCTTTTGCCAGGGAAGCCTATCCCTTTGTCGGAAATTCCCGACTACTCGATCCGGCGCGACACGCTCGAGGAGGTCTTCGCCGACCCGTTCCGGCTGCGCCTCAAGCGCATCGCCGAACTCGTCAAGCAATCCGGCGAACGCCTGGAGGGGAACATTTTCTACGCCGACCTCGCGGACCGCTACGCCGACCAGCCTCCGGACCGCGACCTCGCCCCGGCCCGCCGCAACGTCTGGCGCGCCGTGCGGTTCAAGGAGCGCCTGCTCGAAGTCGGCGTCAATGCCGGCCACAGCGCGCTGCTGGCGCTGTCGTCGAACCCGCGGCTCGAATATTACGGCGTCGACATCATGACGCACGCCTATACCGCCGAATGCGTCGATTTCCTCAAAGGGGAGTTCCCGGGGCGGGTGCACCTGTTCACCGGCGATTCCCGCGAGGTCCTCCCCTGGCTCGTCAGCCGGCGCGCCGAGCTTGCGTTCGACATTTTTCATGTCGACGGCGGCCACACTGACGGTGTCTGCCGCTCCGACATGGGCAATAGCATTCGCATCGCCAGCGGCCAGCGCGGCCGGCATATCCTGCTGGACGACGTTCACGCGAGCTGGATTTTCGACGTCTATTGCGAATTCGTCTCGCGGGGCGATTTGACGACCGAGACATTCTTCGGCGATTGGGAGGAGGCCGGCCGCAATGTGCTGGCTCGCATCGAGTGAGCCAGATCGACGACCGCTCACAATTCGGCTCCTTCTGGCATGGGGCCCTCAATCCGTTCGCCTACGCGTGCCTCGCCTCCTTTCCGAAAGCCGGCGCGAGCTTGCGCCTCTTCAGCTACGATCCGCGCCTCGAATTGCCTCCCGGCGTGCGCCTCGCCGACGCGCGGGCGATCTGCCCCGACGAGACGCTTACCGGCAGGTTCATCGCCAACGGCAAGCCGTCGATCGCGACCTTCGCCGACATGTTTCGCTACCGGATGATCCAGGAGACGGGTTGCTGCTGGGTCGATACCGACATGCTGTGCTTGAGCAAGCCCGCCTTCGGGAACGACGGCTTCGTGTTCTGCCGCCAGGCCGACGCCGTCGGAACGAGCCTTGTCAACAATGCGGTGCTGAGGCTTCCGCCGACGCACCCGGCGCTGGCCGAACTCGTTGCGACCGCCGAGGCCGCGATCGACGTCGACCAGAGATGGGGCGCGATCGGCCCATTCCTGCTGACGCCGGTCTTGGCCAAGCATCGCCTCAATAGCCATGCGCTCGATTCGCACGTCTGCTATCCAATCGAGCCCGAGCAGTTCTGGAAGCTCTTCCTTCCCGGCTATCGCGATTGGGTCGCTGACATGGCGCGCGGCGCGAGCTTCGTGCACTTGTGGAGCGAGGCGATCGTGTGGAGCGGCTATGATTTCTGGTCTTGCCCCCCCGCCGGCTCCTATTTGCACGACGCGTTCGGACGCGTCGGCGCGCTTGAGCGCTTCCGCCGCGTCGCGACCGAGGACGAGGTTCTTCGCCTGATGGCGAAGCCGATCGCCGAATCGGAGCGCGCCGCGCGGCCAAGCGCGATTGCATCCGATTGATCGGCCGGCTTTGTCCCGCGCCGCTCTAGCCGACCGCGGCGCGCGCGCGCGCCTCCTGCGGCGGCGGCGCAAGCCGCTTCGATCCTTTCCGCCGCTTGTGACGGTGGCGCTTCGGCGCGACAAGAAATGTCGCCTTCCGCGGCTCCTTGAGGAACGCGCCCGCTTGTTCCTCGATCATGCGGTCAGCGATCGTCACCCGTGTGCGCAGGTGCCTGAGTTCGAGCATCGACTGAATGAGAAAGGTCTCGACGATCCGGCCGCTGACCTGGGTATCCTCGAAGACGCCCCACGCATAGGCGCCGTCGCGTTTTCGCTCGAGGCCGATTTCATGCATCAGCGCGAGGAACGGTCGGATGTCCTTCGGGTCGATCCGGTATTCGACGGTGACCAGGATCGGGCCCTGATCGTCCTCAACCGGATGCACGAACACCGGCGTCCGCCAGTGCATCGATGGCGTGAGGTCGAGTGCGGCGGCGGTCTGGAGTCGCCACCGCGCGGTCAAGGCCATCCCGACGGCCGCAGCCGCCGCGGCGAGGTAAAGGGCGGTGGGAACCCCCTCGAGGCTTGCCACCTTGCCCCAAACCGCGCTGCCGAGCGTCATCGCGCCGAAAAACGCCGTCAGAAAAATCGCCAGGCCCCGTCCGCGCACCCACTCCGGCAACGCCACCTGCGCCGAAACGAACAGCGTCGTCATCATCGTGATCCATGACGCGCCCGCGATCAGGCTCGCGACCGCCGCGATGAAGGGCTCGCGCGCCTCGCCATACAGCCCGAGAGCGAGAATTGTGCCAAGGGTTCCGAGCGTCGCCAAGCGATCGGGACCGAGGAGCGCCTTGAGCCGGTTGAGCGCGAACGACCCCAGGATCGAACCGACCCCTATCATGCCAAGCAGGACGCCGTAGACTTCGGGCCCGTTGTGCATCTGCGTCCGCGCGACCAGCGGCAGAAGCGCCCAATAGGCGCTGGCGAAGGGGAAAAAGGCGAGAGCGCGGATGAGCGTCGAATTGATGTCGCGATTGTTTCTGGCATAGCGCAGGCCGGTGCGCAGCGCGCTGACGAGGCGCTCGGCAGGCAGGGACTCCCGCGCACGGCGCGGAGCGCGCCACCACATGAGCGCGGCGAGGACGGCGATATTGCCGGCGCAAAAGCACCAGAACGGCAAGGCGATGCTGACAGTCGCGATCGCCAACCCGCCAAGAGCGGGGCCGATGGCGCGACTCACGTTGTAGCTCACGTTGTTGACGGCGATGGCGCTATCGAGGTCGTGCTTCGGCACCAGCATTGGCGTGATGACGAGCCACGCCGGCGCCGCGAGCGCCCCGCTCCCGCCGAGACAAAAGGCCGTCGCCAGCAGCACAGCCGGCGTCGCCCAATGCATTGCGACCACCGTCGCGAACACGATCGATATCGCGGTCACGGCAAGCTGCGCGCCGATCAGCATCCTGCGCGCGTCGATGATGTCGGTCAGCGCGCCTGCGGGCAGGGTCAAGAGAAACATCGGCAGCGTGGTGGCGACCTGGACCGCCGAAACCATCATCGGATCGGGATTGAGACTGGTCATCAGCCAGTTCGACGAGGTGTCGAACATCGCGAACCCGACGTTCGACGCCGAGCTCGCAATCAGGATGACGGTGAACGCCAAATTGCCGAAAACGCCCCACCGCAAGTCCCCGCCTGTGGGCGCCTCCGAATTGATGGTGGACTCGCTGGACAAAAAGACCTCGTTGGAAGAACAAGAGCCGGAAGGCCAACGCGCGCCGAAATCCTAGGTCAAATGGCGAACATCGGTTGAAGTTTCAAGGCGCCGCGGCAGTCCGGATCACGCGCGTAAAGACGGCCAAAAGTTGCCCGACGACGATCAATCTTTTTTGACTGGACCGTGACGGCTGGCGAAAACCTACGCCCGACGGCTATATTTCTGCCTTAGATCGCGCTCTGCTTTGGCGGCGCAGGCGCGGCGCCTCCCTCGCACCGGGAGGGGGCGGCGTCGATGTGCGGCGCTTTACCGCGCTGCGTCTGATGATTTTAAACCGGCGGGCGGCGGCCGTGGGCCCCATTCGTCCGTGGAGAGTTGGTTGGCGACAATTTCCACCCTTCTGGCCTGCATGCGCACGGATCGGTCCAACGCCGAGCTGCTCGCCGTCGTCGCCGACCTGGCGCAGCGCTTCTCGGCCGGGGTCATCGGCATCGCCGCACGGCAACTTTCGCTGCACTCCTCGATCATGGCCATTGGCCCCGGCGAGCCGCGCGGCCGCGAGTTCGAAAAATTTCGCGAGCGCGCGGCCGCTGTCGAAGCGGAATTCCGGTCGGCCTTGTCAGGCGTGGACAATCTACAGTGGCGCTCGCAGGTGACGGCTGGACCGGCCTCCCTGCCTGCTGCCAATGACGCTCGCGCAGCCGACCTGATTATCGCCGGCGTTGAAGCCGGCGAGCGGGTGTTCTCGCCTTCGCCCGAAATCGAAGTCAGCGATCTGCTCATGCGCGCCGGGCGCCCCATTCTCATGGCGCCGCCGGGGGCGACCGGGCTCAAATTGACGCGGGCGCTTGTTTGCTGGAAGGATTCGCGCGAGGCGCGGCGGGCGGTCGCCGACGCCCTGCCGATCCTGAAGGCCAGCAAAGAGGTCGAGGTCGTCGAACTCGCCCATGAGCACGAAATCGAATTGGCGCGAGCCCGTGTCGCCGACCTCGGCGACTGGCTTCATCGCCACGGCGTCGAGGCGACCTGCGTTGCGACGCCGCTGAGCGGAGTGGAGTCCGCGCATCTGGCTGCGATCGCCGAGGACATCAAGGCCGACCTGATCGTGGCCGGCGCGTTCGGCCACAGCCGTCTGCGCGAATGGGCATTCGGCGGAGTGACGCGCGATCTCCTCGTTAGGGCCGAGCGCTGCACGCTCGTCTCGCACTAGGCGCGCGGGTCCCGACGCAAGGAAGCAATTTGAAGATGCAGTTCCGTCCCGCACAAGAGCCCCTGTCCGGCCCGGCGCCGATGCTTGGCGCTTTCGCCCATCCGGCCTTCGCGGTCGTCTGGACGGCGAGCACCTGCGCGCTGATCGGCATCGCGATGTATGACACCGCGGCGGGCTGGCTGATGACCACGTTCGGCCTCGACCCGTTCGAGGTTGCGCTGCTGCACGCCGCAACGACGCTGCCAATTTTCCTGTTCACCCTTCCCGCGGGCGCAATCGCCGACATCATCGACCCGCGCCGGATGATCGTCGCCGTCTCCTATGCCATCGCCGCGCTGATGGCGACTTTCGCCGCCGTCGTCTCGCTCGACTACGCCTCGCCCCTCGTGTTGCTGTTGACGACATTCGTCCTCAGCGCGGCATGGTCCCTCAATATTCCGGCATGGTTGTCGATCTTGCCGCTCCTCGTGCCGAAGCCCTTGGTTCCGGAGGCCATCGCCGCCCACAGCGTCGGCTACAATCTCAGCCGCACCATCGGTCCCACGCTCGGCGGCTTCATCATCGTGAACTACGGGGCGGCCGCCCCGCTGTGGATTTTTGTCGCCGCCAATCTGGCGGTGATCGCGGCGCTCACCTGGTGGCGCGCGCCTGGGAGGCAGGCCGCGTCGCTGCCCGCCGAAAGATTGAGCAGCGCGCTTCGCACCGGCCTTCGGCACGCGGCCAACAACCGCCTGCTATCGGCGACTTTAGCGCGGACCATCTCGATCTACCCGTTCACTGCGGCGTACTGGGGCCTTTTGCCGTTGATCGCCCGGCGAACCGGCCAAGGCGCGGAGCACTACGGCCTTTTCTTGAGCGCGATCAGCGCCGGAGCGATCCTCGGGTCGCTTGGACATGAAAAGTTGCGTCATCGGTTCGGCGCTGACCGGCTGATCGCCTTCGGAACGATCCTGACCGCGCTCGCGCTTACGCTATTCGCTTTTGCTGTCCACCTTGTCGTCGCTCTCGGCGCCTGCCTGCTCGCCGGCGTCGCGTGGGTCGGCATTCTGACCTGCCTCTACACCTCCGCCCAGAATGTCCTGCCCGATTGGGTGCGCGGCCGCGGCCTCGCCGTGTTCCTGACGGTCATCTACGGGACAATGACCTTGTGCAGCGCGGCGTGGGGCGAGATCGCCACAAAAACCGGACTCCCGACCGCGCTCCTCATCGCCGCGGGAGGCGCGCTTGCGGCGATCCCTCTCACTTGGCGATGGAGGCTGCAGCAGGGAGCGGCGCTCGACCTTTCACCGTCTCAACATTGGAGCATGCCGCAAACCCGCGAGGAGATCGACAACAATCGCGGGCCGGTCCTGGTGAAGATCGAATATCGGATCGACCCGAAGGACCGCGTCGCGTTTCTGCGCGCCCTGGACGAGCTTGGGTTCGAGCGTCGCCGCGACGGAGCGTTCGCGTGGGGAATCTTCGAGGACGCCGGCGATGTGGGCCGCTATGAAGAGGCCTATCTGATCGAGTCGTGGCTCGAGCTCATGCATTTGCGCGAGCGGGTCACCAACGCCGATCGGGTGCTCGAGGACCAGATCCGGGAGATGCTGATCGAGCCTCCGCGCATCGAGTTCCTCATCGCCGCCGAACGCGGCGGCGAGCTTCTGAATCGACGCGCCGAGCCGGCCGGAGCGTAAAGCTTGCGAGTTCTCATTGTCTTCGCTCACCCCTTGGAAACGAGTTTCGTATCCGCGCTGCACGCCCGCGTCGTCGAGACCCTGCGCACGGGCGGGCATAGCGTCGACGATCTCGACCTCTATGCGGAGAAGTTCGATCCCGTAATGTCGCCGGAGGGACTCCTTCGCTACGTCGATACGAACGCCAATACGTGCGAGGTCGAAGCCTACGTTCAGCGTCTCCGAGCCGCAGAAGCGCTCGTGCTCGTGTTTCCCGTCTGGTTCGACGGCCTGCCCGCGATCATGCAGGGATATTTCCAGCGCGTTTTTTTGCCGGGCGTCGCCGTGCGCATCGACGAGGCGGGGCTGTTCCATCCCAATCTTCATCACATCAAGCGCATGGCCGCCGTGTGCGCCTATGGCGAAGGCCGGCGCGACGTCGCCGCAAAAGGCGATCCGCCGCTGCGGTTCGTGCGCGACAACATTGCCGCGCTGATCGATCCGAAGGGCCGCTTCGAGTATCTCGCCCTCTACGACATGAACTTCACCGCCGCGCCCGGGCGGGCCGCGTTTCTCGAGCGCGTGACCCGCGCCTTTGAGGCCTGGTGAGGGGCGAGACCGCCGCTAAAAGCTATATTTGAAGCCGGCGAAGGGTCCGTACATCCACTGCTGGTAGCGGAAGCTCTTCGGTTCGAAGGTGATGGCGTTGTAGCCGGTGTCCTGGTGGGTGTAGTTGTACATCACGCGATAGCCGACGGTCGTAGCAATGTTCTGCGTCCAATTGTAACCGACCGAGGCGAGCGCCTGTCCGGTTGCGCTGTCGGACCAGCCGCCGAGGTCGGCCAGCATATTCATGAACCAGCGGCCGCCGTATCGATACTGCGCAGCGAAGCCAGCAACCGGATTGACCCAGTCCTTGTTCACAGTTTCAGTCCCGTTGAACAATCCGAACGGGCCACTGACATTGAGCTTGTTCCCGCTGTAGAAGTTGCGGGCGCCGACTGTGCCGTATAGAGAAAGGTTGGGTATGTCGAGCGGCACGCGAACGCCGCCGAAGGCGGTGATGAACCCCTGGTTGAGGGTGAGGCTCGTCTTTCCGCCGTAGAGCACGCTGTTCGTTTCTAAAGTTTTGGACCCACCGATCCGCGCCCAGACGAAATCGATTCCGCCGATGAACGTATCGTTGCGGGCGATCACGCTTCCCATGAACGAGCCTTGAAAGTGTTCGAGTACTTTGCCGAAGCTCGCGTAATAAGGGAGGGTTGGCAGAGAGCCGAAGCCAGTGCTGCCCGCAATGCTGGACCCCCAGCCATAGCCGGTGATCTCGAAATGCCAGCTCGAGGCAAGGACCGGCTCGGGAACGGGCGCCGACGCCGGCTTCTTGGTCGGCAGGTCCGCGGCAGCCGCCGGCGCAGCGCAGAGTCCCGCGACGAGAATGAGCGCGGCCCGATAGTTTCGCATTCCCCCTCGCCCCGGTCCGCACCCGCCGCCGCCACGCAGTTTTGTAACCCGCCCCAAGCATGAGAGCGCGACTCGGCCGTTTGGATTCCATAGAAGGGAACCATGCGGGCGGCAATAGCAACCGCGGCTGTGACCGGGGTCGGTCCGCCCCCACCAGGTCGTTCGAGGGCTGCCGGCGATTGCAAAACCCGAGTAACCGCCCAATTTCTGAGCGAGGCGGCCAAACGTGGGGCGGCGGACCAACAATCGAGACCAGCAGCGCCCCTTGTCAGCGGCGCTGGCGCGTCAGATCGGCTCTCCAATCTTCCCCGTCTCGCCTCTGCCGACCTGAACCAGCATCGACAAAATGAAATCGGGCGCAAGGAAGCGCGCACAGGTCCTGCCGTCCGCTACAAGCGCGACCATCGCCTTGCCGTCGGCGCTCGCCACGATCGCGCTGTCGCCCGGAGGAAGCTCCCGCGACACGGGCGGAATGGCGATGTAGAGCGCCCGAACGAACTGGAACTGCTCCGGCGTGAGCTTGGTCAACCGCGACACGGATGCGATGTCCGAAACCGGCACGCATTCGGCGGCGTTTGGCTTCAGCCACTGATCGAAAACGCCCGCCTGCCCGGAATCCTGCTCAGCGCTGAAGTCTTGAGCGCGCATCTCTGGAGCGCGCGTGTCTTGCGAGCGCATGCCGAAATTGCCGAGACCAGCAAGACCCGCGGGCGACAGGGCCGCCGTGAACAAAAGCGCTTTCATGACGTCCTCCTCTCGCTTACGCCTTCGAAGAAGTCGGGTCGCGAACTGTGGACGGAAACGCGCGGATTGGGGTTTTCGTTCCTCGTCGGCGGCTCGCGTCAGCATCGCTTCGCGCCTCTGCGCGCCATCGCTCACAAGGCGCACGCCTTTGCGCCTTGACGCCGCCCCCCCGCTTGCGGGAACGGCGGCGACCTACGCTCGGGAGCGAGAAATGAAAGCCTGAGAGATCGGCGCAAAGGAACCGGGCGCCGTCCCGTCCCGACTGGGGCGGCGCCCGGCTTAAAAGCAGACACGGCTCGGATTACAGACCGCAGAGGGCGGTGTACCTGCCGTTGAAGTCTTGGCTCACCCCGCACCGGGCGCCGCCCGCGGCACCGCCTGACATGGCGGCCACGGGCGCGGTTATCGGAGCGGTCAGGACGCCAAGAGGTCCAAGCGGACCACCATAGCCGGGGGTGTAGCCATACGTCTGAGCGTGAACCTCACTCGTGTACACGGTCGGCGTATGTAAATCGCCCGGGTTGCCCGCCACTTGCGCAGCCGCGGGAGTCACAGCAACGAATGCGCAAGTCGCCCCCGCCAATAGAAGTCCTGTAAGTGCGTGTTTCATATCATGCCTCCTATGGCTGTCCCCACAAACGATCAGAATCGGGTGCGGGTTCCAGCACACGGTCCAAGGAACTCGGGCTTCTCAATTCAACCCGGCCGACCGGTCGCCTAGACGCTGAATGATGAAAACCTCGCACACTATTCAGGCGACAGGTCGGCGAGAGGTGTTAAATTTCGAGGCGAACGTAAGGCTTACAGTAACACATTAGTGAGTTGGCTCACGAATACCTGAATAAAATGACAGTTTTCTATCACGTGAGCCTCTTGCAAATAGATTGACGAATTCAGTGGGGTAAGGCTATAGTATTTAGAGCGGTTGTTATCGTTGTCAAGTAGGATAGTGAAATATATTTAGATTGTTGTTCAGGTGTGGCGCTGTTATCGTAGAAACCGATTCGCTTCAGCCGTGGCTGTAGACATGACAGACGACCCTCTCGACGCGATGAAGGCTCGCTGGAGCTACATCCAGGGCTTTTTGTTCCCTTGGATGCGCGAGGACAACGATCCGATCACCGAAGCGTTGGGCCGTCTCGTCACCACGCTCGACGTGATCGGCCTCGAAGCGTTCGTTCCTGAGCCGCCCAGGGGGCCGGGCCGGCCGCCCGAGGACCGCCGCGCCCTCGCCCGAGCTTTCGTGGCCAAGGCGGTCCTGGGCGTTCCCACCACCAGCGCCCTGATCGAGCGCCTCGACGTCGACAAGTCCCTGCGTCGCATCCTCGGCTGGGAGCGACGCTCGCAAGTGCCTTCCGAAGCCACGTTTTCCCGGGCGTTCGCCGAATTCGCGCGCGGCGCGCTGCCAGACAAGATCCACGCCGCGCTGATCGAGCGTGCGCTCGGGGGACGCATCATCGGGGCGATCGCGCGCGACGCCACCGAGATCGAAGCGCGCGAGAAGCCGGTCCAGAACACGGCCAACGACGGCAAAGACGATCCCCCGGCGCCCGATAATCCCGCGCCGCCGCGCAAGCGCGGACGTCCACGCAAGGGCGAACAGCGTCCGAGGCCGGAGCCGACGCGTCTCAAGCGGCAGGTCACGCAGAACCTCAGCCAGATGCTCGCCGACCTGCCCACCGCCTGCGACGTCGGCTGCAAGAAAAACAGCAAGGGCTACAAAGAGACCTGGACCGGGTACAAACTCCACATCGACGTGGCCTGCGGCCAAATCCCAGTCTCCTGCGTGCTGACCTCGGCCTCCGTCCACGACAGCCAGGCCGCCATTCCCTTGATGACCATGACGAGCGCCCGCGTCGCCTATCTCTACGATCTCATGGACGCCGCCTACGACGCCGCCGCGATCCACGACCAGAGCCGGACGCTGGGCCACGCTCCTATCGTCGACCGCAACTTTCGCGCCGACCACCAAGCCAAGGCCGAATGGGGCCGCGAAGTCGAGCGCCTGAAGCTCATCCACAGGCCCGACTTCGACGACCTGATCTACGATTTCCGCACCATGGCCGAACGCGTCAACGCCCGTCTGAAAGACGAGTTCGGCGCCAGATTTCTCCGCGTCCGCGGCGCACTCAAGGTCAAATGCCATCTCATGTTCGGCATCGTCGCCCTCGCCGTCGATCAGATCATCCGTGTCGTCGACTACAGGACCGCCCCTGCCTGACCCAGCTAGGTGCACCCGCCCGGCGCAGGAAAATTCACCTCGCTCAAGGGATTATGCAAGAAGCTCACGTAAATTATATTTTACGATACATAAATTATTACTTCAGCCGCCCTTGCGCCAACAATCGTGGGCCGCCCATGTCGTGGGGTTTACAAACGCCGAACCGGCAGCCGGATCTCGGGGCTGGACCGGGATTAGCTTGGCCAAAAAAACGGGCGGCCCGGACGGCTTGCCAAGGCTGCGATGCAGCCAAGTTTTGATCGTCGCGAGCGGCCGCCCGAAGCGTTTGGCGAGCGCCTCGCGGCTTAAGCCGCGGTGATAGGCGAGCAACACGATCGCGCGTTTCTCCTCGTCCAACCTCTGAAGGCCGTTCTCGATGATGTTCTTGGACGGATACATCGGCGCGCCGCCCACCATCTTGGTCATTTCGGCCAAAGCTGGCATGACAAAGGAGGGCGCGGCGAGGCCAAATCCAGCGGCGAATGCCGCAGTGCGGCACAAAATCTTGGCGTTCATCGTTCTCTCCGTTGATCGTTCGAACCGATCGCTGTGTCGTTCGCCTTCGATCGGCGTGAATGGGTTACGGAGCGCTCCCCGCGAGGTTTCACGGCCGGCCGTAAAAAGGCGCCAAACAAAAATCACGATTCCCGGGCGAAACGCTTGGCCAAGCGCGAACGTATTGACGACCGAGGCCTCAACCCGCCTACTGGAGACTTGGCATTGACGTCTATTTCCTCCGCCCTGCCCGTGCGCCACGCGCCGGCGGCCCGGGTCATCGTCAGACATTCCGCGCTCGTGCGCGTTTGCCACTGGGTCAATGCGATCTGCTTTGTCGCGCTCTTGATGAGCGGGATGCAGATCTTCAACGCCGACCCGCAGCTGACCTGGGGGCAGACGACCAATTTCACCCGCCCCTTCTTCTCACTCTCGGCGCGCGAGAACGACAATGGAGATCCGACCGCGGGCGTGACGACCATCTTCGGACACGCCTTCGACACGACGGGCGTGCTCGGCGCCTCGCGTGGAGACGATGGCGAACTGGAAGAGCATGGCTTTCCCTCCTGGGCCACCCTGCCGCCTTATCAGGATTTGGCGATGGGACGCCGCTGGCATTTCTTCTTCGCCTGGATTCTGGTGCTCAATGGGCTCGTCTATTTCGCGAACCTGATCCTCGGCCGTCATATTCGCGACCTCTGGCCGAGTCTCGCCGACTTAAGGGCGATCCCGCACGCGATTGTTGATCACCTGCGGCTGCGGTTTCCCTCAGGCGACGAGGCGCTGCATTACAACGTACTGCAGAAGCTCGCGTACTTAAGCGTCGCGATCGCTTTTCCGATCCTCATCCTTGCGGGACTGACCATGTCGCCGGCGGTCGACGCGGCCTTCCCGTGGCTGCTTACGCTGTTCCACGGACGGCAGGCGGCGCGCGCCGTGCATTTTCTGCTCGCGACCTACCTTGTTCTGTTCATCGTGGTGCATCTGGTGATGGTGGTCCTCTCCGGCCCCATCAACAATCTGCGCTCGATGATCACCGGCCGCTATCGGATCAAGGAGCCTCAGCAATGAGCCACGACCGCCTCATCCGCCCGACACAACCGCGCCTCACCCGCCGCAAGCTGCTTATTGGCCTGGGGGTCGGCGCTGCGGCCGCTCCTCTCTCGGCTTGCAGCTTCGATACGGGCTCGCCGGCGGCGCTATCGATCCTGGAGAAGGCCGAGGCGCTGACCAAGGCGGTTCAGCGCGCCTTGCTCGGGCCCCAAACGGCGCTGGCACCAGAATTTCCGCCTGGCGCGATCTCGTCCTATTTCAAGCCGAACGGCTCCATCGACCCGGAGGATCCCGCATATGTCGCCCTGCGCCAGGGCGGATTTAAGGACTGGAAATTGGAGGTCGGGGGCCTTGTCGAGCGGCCGATGAAGCTCTCGCTCGCGGAATTGCGCGCCCTGCCCTCCCGCTCGCAGATCACCCGCCATGATTGCGTCGAGGGCTGGAGCTGCGTCGGCCAATGGAAGGGGGTCCAATTGTCGGCTCTGCTCAACGCGGCCGGCCTGAAGCCGCAGGCGCGCTATATCGCCTTCTTCTGCGCCGACACGCTCGAAGAAACGACCGACAACACCGGCCGCTACTACGAGACGATCGGACTGATCGACGCCTTTCATCCGCAGACCATCCTTGCTTACGAGATGAATTACGCCCTGCTCAAGGTCGAGCATGGCGCGCCGCTGAGGCTTAGGGTCGAGCGTCAGCTCGGCTACAAAATGGCGAAGTACATCATGCGCATCGAGGCGATCGATGATTTCGCCCGTATCTCACGCGGCCACGGCGGATTCTGGGAGGACCGCGGCTACGAGTGGTACGCGGGGATTTGATCGGCCACGCAGCCCAGGACGGCGATCCGAGAGCGGTTATTGTCCGAAAGCAGGACGGCCATGTCACAAAGACTTGGGCCGTCTGCTAGTCTAGTGTCCTGGTTCTGAGTTTTGTGCGATTTTGGCGTGGGCGGAGGCGATTTCGAGGGTTTTGAGACAGAAGCGTTTTATGGCGGCGAGGCTATCGTCGGCGGATTTGGTCCAGCGGAAGGGCTTTGGGTCGGCGTTGACGGCGTCGAGATAGGCTCGGATCGCGGCTTCCAATTCCGCGGTTGAGCGGTGGACGCCGCGGCGGATTTGCTTTTCGGTGACGTCGGCGAACAAGCGTTCGACCTGATTGACCCAGGAGCTGGCGGTCGGGGTGAAGTGAACATGCCATCTCGGCCGCGCGCCGAGCCACTTTCGGATCGGCGCGGTCTTGTGGGTGGCGTAGTTGTCCATCACGAGGCGGACGTCGAGGCCGCGCGGGACATTGC
The DNA here is from genome assembly GCA_963824475.1 of uncultured Alphaproteobacteria bacterium. Lineage (GTDB taxonomy): Bacteria > Pseudomonadota > Alphaproteobacteria > Rhizobiales > Beijerinckiaceae > Roseiarcus. The sequence continues at coordinate 680,890 of CAWGPR010000012.1, read as the reverse complement.
GCTCGATCTCGCGCAGGAAGCTCAGGAACTCGCGTCCGCGATGACGGGGATAGCAGCGCCCGATGACCTTGCCGGTGGCGGCGTCGAGAGCAGCGAACAGGCTCAGCGTTCGGTGACGCGCATAGTCGTGGGTGCGCCGCTCGATCTGGCCCGGGCGCATCGGCAAAAGCGGCTGCGTTCGGTCCAGCGCCTGGATCTGGCTCTTTTCGTCGACGCAAAGAACCAGCGCGCGCTCCGGCGGCGACAGATAAAGCCCGACGATATCGCGCACCTTCTCGACGAACAGAGGATCGGTTGAGAGCTTGAAACGACCTCGGCGACCTCGTCATCGCCGATCTGGCGCGGCGCGCCGGGACGGGGCTCGTCATAAAGACCCGCCATCCGATGTTCGGCGAACCGGCGCCGCCATTTTCCGACCGTGTTGGGGGCTGCGCCCACCCGCAGGCTGATGTCCTTGTTTTCCACCCCTTCCGCCGCGTGCAAGACGATGCGCGCCCGTTGGGCCAGCCCCTGCGCGGTCTTGCGCCGCGACGCAAGGCTCTCAAGTTCGCGCCGCTCGCTGTCGGTCAAATCGATCCCAACCGCCGTCTTGCCCATCGCCATCCTCCGCGCCAACACGCGCAGAGAATCGCATATATTTGCCGATCAGGACACTCGAGTGTCCTGCGCTGGGGCTGAATTGAGGGGGATTCCCGAATCAGCGTCGTTCTGATTCACCGTGCTGGCTTTGCAGGAGGCCAGCATGGGATGGCAAAGCCTTATTCGATCGATCTTCGCGAGCGTGCGGTGGCCGCGGTTTTGAAGGAGGGGCTGTCGCGGCGTGAATTGGCGGCGCGCTTCGGGGTCGCGCCAAGCACGGTGATCAATTGGGTGCGGCGGTTTGGGGAGACGGGGAGCGTCGCGCCCGGCCGGATGGGCGGACGCAAGCCCAAGGCGATCGCCGGCGAGCACGCGGCCTTTCTGGCGCGGCGTGTCCGGGACGGCGCCTTCACCTTGCGCGGCCTGGCGGCCGAACTCGCGGAGCGCGGCCTTAAGGTCGATTATCGATCGGTGTGGAATTTCGTTCACGCCGAGAAGCTCAGCTTCAAAAAAAACCGTCGTCGCCAGCGAACGCGATCGGCCTGACGTGGCGCGGCGGCGCGCCCAGTGGACGAAGCGCCAGAGCCGGATCGACCCCAAGCGCCTGGTGTTCATCGACGAGACCTCCGCCTTCGCGGAGGCAGACTCTGGACGAAGACCAACATGGAGCCGCTGCGCGGCTGGGCGCCCAAAGGCGAACGATTGGTGGCCAAAGTTCCTCATGGCCATTGGCAAACCATGACCTTTGTCGCCGCGCTTCGTCACGACCGCATCGAGGCGCCGTGGCTCATCGACGGTCCGATCAACGGCGAAGGCTTTCGAACCTATGTCGAGAAGGCGCTGGCCCCCACGCTTAAGCCAGGCGATTTGGTGATCATGGACAACCTCGGCAGCCACAAGAGCGAGGCGGTTCGCCAAGCCATCCGCTCGGCCGGGGCAAAGCTGTTCTTCCTCCCCAAATACTCGCCCGATCTCAACCCGATCGAACAAGTCTTCGCCAAGTTCAAGCATCTCTTGCGCAAGGCGGCGGCGCGAACTCTCGAGACGGTCGTCGCGGCCGTCGGCGAGCTGCTCGGCGCCTACACCGCCAAAGAGTGCGCCAACTACTTCAAAAACGCCGGATACGGACAAGCTTGAAAACATCATGCTCTAGAATGGCGGTTTCAGGTTCGGATAAGGAAAGGAAACGAGCGATCCAGTGCTGGGGCATGCCTCCACTCGGGCCGCTCAAGCACCGATTGGAGCGCGCGCTCAATAGTACACGCTACGGAGCCACGGCTGACCCGTCTTCAAGCATTGGGCCGATGATTTCCGGCGCGGCTCGCGTCCGCCGAATTGCGGCAATCGCCAAGCTGGAGGCCGGAACGGCGGCGGGTCTGCATCGCTGCCCCGATCCGGATCCTCGAACGGCACGCATGGGATGGTTCGCCACTGGTTCCGCTCGCCTCCGAATATGATCCCATAGCCAACGCCGAATTGCCGCTGGGGCCAACGATCATCATGCGAGTTCTTCTGGACGAGGCGTTCGAATTCTACGGCGCGGCGACAACGCCCCCGTTCAACGGCTTACCGGCGTCGGCGACGCCGGCAAGTTCCGCGGCGGCGAGAATGTCTTTCCAGCTCGCCGCGTTCGATCGGAACGCCCTCCACAAGGCGCGGGCGGCGCCGGGCGCGCTCCGGCTCGCCCGCGGTCAGCACCGGCTTCGCCGGATCGGACGGCGGCGACGCTTTGACGTGATCGAGCACGGCCGCGATGTCGCGATGAAAATAGGGCAGCTCGACGAAACGGGCGGGGTCGATGTAGATCGCAAGTAGGCTGTTGATGAGACCGCCGCCGCGCGGCGCGGTCGACTGGTTGGTCGGCCCGCCCGTCAGCGCGCCGCCGATGAGCTCGCAGGCGAGCGCCAGGCCCGACCCTTTATGCCCGCCGAAAGGCAGGATGGCGCCGAACGGCTCCTCGAAAATGACGGCGGGATCGCCGGACGGCCGGCCCGCGGAATTGATCAGCGCTCCCGGCTCGAGCTTCCTCCCTTCGTTGTAGGCGACGCGAACCTTGCCCATGGCGATCTGGCTGGTGGCGAAGTCGAGGACGAAGGGGGGACGGTCCTCCCCAGCGGGAATGCCGATGCAGACGGCATTGGTCTGCAGCCGGGCGTCGGCGCCGGCGAACGGGGCGACCTTCTTGCAGCCCACCGGCCACGACATTGACGAACAGGATCGAGATCAGCCCCGCGGCTGAGGCCTGTTCGCCGTACGTCCCGACCCTGGCGACGTGGTAGGCGTTCCTGAGCGAGGCGATCGCGGCCCCGGCCTCTTTTGCACGCGCGATCCCCCAAGCCGTCACCTCGCGCGCCGAGACATGTCCATAGCCGAATTCGCCGTCGAACACGCCGATCACGCCGTCCTCGCGAAGCAACACGGGATGCAAATTCGGCCGCACGTTCCCGGCAAGACGATCCTTGACGTACATGGGCAGCAAGCCGACGCCGTGGCTGTCGTGGCCGGCTAGATTGGCGTCCACGAGATGATCGGCGACGATGTCCGCCTCGGCCTCCTCGCTCCCGGTCGAGCGCAGCATCGCCCGCGTAAGGGCCCGCAACGCCTCGTGCTTCACCAATACGCCGCTCATGCCCGCTCCATCCCGATCTTGGAATTCGTTCCGTCTCAGTCGTAGCGAATCAGCACGGTCTTTGTGTCGAGACAGCCGTCGACCGCCTCGAGTCCCAGATCCTTGCCGACGCCCGATTGCTTGAACCCGCCCTGTGGCAGGGCCGCGTGCGGTATGGCGTCGCTGTTGACCGCGACGTAGCCGCATTTGAGCCGCGGAATAAGGCCGTGCGCCTTTTTCAGATTCTGCGTCCAGATCGTTGCCGCGAGTTCGTAGGCCGTGTCGTTAGCGCGTTCGACGACCTCATCCACATCGTCGAACGGCATTACGGCGAGGACCGGCCCAAAAATTTCTTCCTGGACGACCTTCATGTCCTGCCGCACATCGACGAGCACGGTTGGACGCACGTAGAATCCCGAGGTGTCGAGGAGTTCGGCGCCCGTCAGCAGCGCCGCCCCCGCAGATTTGGCGCCTTCGATATAACCGCGCACGCGGCTCTGCTGACGCGCGCTGACGAGCGGCCCGATTTGCGTTCCCGGATCGAGGCCGGCCCCGATCTTGAGCGAGGCGGCGCGCTTGGCGACGGCTTCGACGACTTGGTCGACGGCGCGCCGTTCGACGTAGAGGCGCGAGCCAGCAACGCATACCTGCCCCGAATTGAGAAAGATTAGATCGGCAGCGCCCTCGGCGGCGCGGTCGAGTTCGGCGTCAGCGAAGACAATAGTCGGCGACTTGCCGCCGAGCTCAAGCGTAACCTTCTTGAGCGCGCCCGAGGCCAGCGCGCCGACCGTGCGCCCAGTGACCGTTGATCCCGTGAATGAGATTTTCGCGACGTCGGGGTGCCGGACCAGCGGGTCGCCCGCCGCCGGCCCCGTGCCCGTCACGACATTCACGACGCCTGGAGGGAAGCCTGCCTCCGCGACCAGCTCGGCAAGTTTCAGGACGGAAAGGCACGCATCCTCCGCTGGCTTGACGACAATTGTGCAGCCGGCCGCCAGCGCCGGCGCGATCTTCCAGATCGCGCTCATGAATGGCACATTCCAGGGGATGATTGCGCCGACCACGCCCACCGGCTCGCGCAGCGTCGCTGCATAAAACTTGCTTCCGGGAATCGGCAGGCCAAGGGGAACGGTGCGGCCTGCGATCTTGGAGGGCCAGCCCGCCATGTAGCGCAGAACGCCAATGGCGCTGGCGATATTGAGGTTGCGCGCGAAGTGGGCGGTCATTCCGTTGTCGACCGTTTCGAGCTCGGCGATGAGATCGGCGTTCGCCTCGACGAGATCGGCCAAGCGATGGATCAGCCGCTCGCGTCCAGCCGGCGCGAGGTCGCGCCACGAAGGGGATTCGAGGGCGCGTTTCGCCGCTGTTACGGCGGCGTCGATGTCCGGCGCCGTGCCCGCCGCGATCGCCGAGACGGTCCGGCCCGAAGAAGGATCGACGACCGGAATGGCGCCGCCCGCGGCTGCGTCGCGATGCGCGCCGTCGATGAAATGCGTGGCCCTGCGTTCGAGGAATCTCAGCGTGCGAGGATCGAGCCGAGAGAAATCCGTCTCCATAGCGATCATCACGGGGTCTCCAGGTCGACGAGCTTGCCGGGGTTCATGATGTCCAGGGGATCGAGCGCCTGCTTGATCGCCAACATCATGCCGAGCGTCGCATCGTTGAATTCCAGGCGAAGGTGCTTGCGATTCGATTGCCCAATTCCGTGTTCGCCGGTGCAGGTGCCGCCACAAGCAATGGCGCGTTTCACGAGACGGTCAACGAAGGCCAGCCCGCTAGCGACCTCACCGGGGACGTCGAAGTTGATCAGCGGCATCGCATGAAAATTGCCGTCGCCAACATGGCCGACGATCGGCGCGAGAATGCCGTTCGCGGCGCTGTCCGACTTGGTTTCCTCAACGCATTCGGAAAGGCGCGAAATGGGGACGCATACGTCGGTCGATATGCCCTTCGCGGATGGCCGCAAAGCCCGCGCGGCCCAATAAGCGTCCTTGCGCGCCTTCCACAGGCGCCCGCGCTCCTCGGAGTTGGTGGCAGTGGCGGGCGCGCTGCCGCTGTAGTCGGCGGCGATCTCCCCGAACCGTTCCGACTGCTCGGCGACCGAGGCACGAGAGCCGTGAAACTCGAGGAAGAGCGTCGGCGCCTCGGCCAACGCGAGCCTGGAATAGGCGTTGCACGCCTTGATCTGGACGTCGTCAAGAAACTCAACGCGGGCGACCGGCAGGCCGCATTGGATCGTCACGATGACGGCGTCGCACGCGGCCTTGACGCTCGGAAAATGGCAGACCGCGACGCCGACCGCCTCGGGAATTCCGTAGAGCCTCAGACCGACTTCGGTGACAACGCCGAGTGTGCCTTCAGATCCCACAAGAAGACGTGTCAGATCGTAGCCTGCGGACGACTTTCGCGCCCGGCGCCCCGTGACCACGATCTCACCGTTGCCGAGCACCGCAGTGACGGAGAGCGTCGCATCCTTCATTGTGCCGTACCGCACCGCGTTGGTGCCCGAGGCTCGCGTGGCGGCCATGCCGCCGAGGGTTGCGGGCGCGCCCGGATCGATCGGAAAAAACAACCCCGTGTGGCGAAGCGCCTCGTTCAACTCGTCGCGCGTGACACCGGCTTCGACCCGGCAGTCGAGATCGTCAGGATTGACCTCGATGATCCGCTTCATCTGCGAAAGGTCGACGCATAGTCCGCCGAAGGGCGCGTTGACCTGACCCTCGAACGAAGTGCCCGATCCGAAAGGCACCAGCGGCACTCGCATCTCGCAGCAAACGCGGACGATGGCTGCGACCTCTTCCGTCGTGTGAGGGTAGACGACCGCATCGGGCGATTGAGGCGCAAGCTCCGAAAGCGTGTTCGCGTGTTGCTGACGAATGGTGAGATTTTCGGTAATCCGTTCGCAAAAACGTGGGCGCAGCTCCGCGGCTCCGCGAGGGCGCGGGCGAGCCCTTCGCCCGATACACGCTCGCGGATTGCCGAAGGCAACGTCACGGCGCCGGCCCCCGGACGCGCCGGAAGAACATGTGCGGAAATGGATTGGGAAAAGCGCCGGCCCGGACTTCGATGAAGGCTGGCTCGTCGGCCGCGAAAGCCTCGGTGATGGCGGGGGACAGGCGGCCCGGATTCTCGACGAGCGCGTAGCGCATACCAAAGCTGTCAGCGAACTTGCCGAAATCGGGGTTGCGCAGGTCGGATGCGATGTAGCGGGCGTCGAACATCTCCTTCTGGGTGCGCCGCACATTGCCGAAGGCGTTGTCGTTGAACACCACCGCGACGACCTTGATCCCGAAGCGCAGGGCCGTCGAGATTTCCTGGACATTGAACATGAACCCGCCGTCGCCTCCGACATAGAGGACCTTGCGGCCGGGCGCGGCGACCTTGGCACCGAGCGCGGTCGGGTAGCCGTAGCCGAGCGTTCCCTGATAGCCGGGTTGGATCACGGTCCTCGGCCGATAGATCGGGAAGCCAAACCAGGAGTAGAAATGCAATTGGGTAACGTCGAAGCAGACGATTCCTTCCTCCGGCAGCGCGCTGCGGATCGCTTTCGTGTAGTCGCGCTGCGGCGCAAGCAGCGAGCCGAGCGCCTCCTCCTTCGTGCGCTTCATGCGCTCGAAATCGTCATGCCGGCTGGAGCGCGTGACGTTGTAACGCCCGATTCGATCGATCAGCGCCGCAAGCGCACGCTGCGCGCCGGTGACGATATGCGCGTCCGGCCGCCAGGCCGCGATGGATTGCGTGGGATCGATGTCGATGCGAACGAGCTTGATGTCGTCATCGCGCCCCCATTCGACGATCGGATGGAAGAAGCGCGTGCCTGCCGCAAGGGCCACGTCAATCGCCGGCCAGAGATCGTTGCCGACCTGCATGGTCTGAGCGAGCGGATGCCGGATGTCGAGCGCGCCGCCGCCGTGCTCGCTCATCACCACGGGCGCCTGCAGCATCTCGGCGAGTTCGAGAAGTTCCGCCTCCGCGCCAAGAACGCCGCCGCCAACGAAAATCGCGGGATTTCTCGCCTGACCGAGCAGACGCGCCGCCCGCTCGATCTCGTCCGGGTCCGGCTCTGATTCCTGGCGGGGCTTTCCGACTAGATAATTGAGCGGCGTCGCTCCGCGCGCGGCGGCGATGTCCGGGGGGATTTCGAGCGCGACCGGCCTTTTGCGGCCACTCAGCAACTGCTGAAACGCCTCGCCGACGACCGCGGGAATTTCACCGACGCTGTTGATGCGGCCTTGCCATTTCGACACCGAGGCGAGCGCGAGCGGCTGATTTGGCGCCTCGTGCAGAAAGCCCAGGCCGCTCTCGATGAACCTGGACGGGACCTGCCCTGTGACGCACAGGACTGGAGAATTGCAGGCGTAGGCGGTCGAAAGCGCCGCCATCGTATTGAAGACGCCCGGACCGGGGACGACGAGGCAGGTCCCGACTTCGCCGCTCGCCTGCCCGTAGCCGAACGCCATGTAGGCGGTCGCCTGCTCGTGACGCGTATGAATGACCTCAATCGAGCGGCGTTCGCGATAAAGCGCGTCAAAGATATGGTCGAGCTGGAGCCCCGGCAGGCCAAAGACCGTGCGCACCCTGTTCGCCGAAAGAGCGCGGACCAACGCCTCCGCCCCGGTGCTTTCCGCCTTGACCGAGGTCGGTTTCATTCTCGCGCCGCCCGCCTGCATCCGCCTCCCCCGTTGAATCCCGCGCATGATCGCGCCGGCCCTCGCTCGCGCCCAATCACATGTGGCCGAACTGGCATGAATTTTTCTTATGCGGCGGGCCGCGAAGCTCCGCCGAACGGCCCGCCGCGCCATCAGCCTCCAGCAACCGCGCTGCGCCGGCATACATTTCCGTTATGCGCCGCGCCTCACAAATGATTGGTCCTGCGCCCGCCGACGCGGTCTAGTCGCCCGCTTCAATCAATTTGAAAGGTTTTGATGATTCGCTTCGTCGACGGTGCGGACGACGGAGGCGATCATGGCTGCGAAGGAGATTTCAGTAAAGAAGTATGTGGTGCGGTTGAGCCCGGATGAGCGGGAGCAACTTGAAGCCCTCATCCGTAAAGGAAAGAGCCCGGCCCAGCGGTTGCTGAGGGCGCGGATCTTGTTGAAGGCCGATGTCTCGGAAGCCGGGGAAGGCTGGAGCGACGGCCGGATCATCGAAGCGCTGGAGACCAGCCCATCCATGGTTTACCGGGTGCGCAAGCAACTGGTGGAAGAGGGCTTCGAGGCGGTGTTGAGCCGCAAGCAACGCGCGACGCCGGCGGTTGCGCGGATTTTCGACGGCGAGAAGGAAGCCAAACTGATTGCCTTGGCTTGTTCCAAACCGCCCAAGGGCCGCGCACGCTGGACCTTGCGGTTGTTGGAGAGCAAGGTCGTGGAACTCCGCATTGTTGATCGCGCCAGCGACTCAACGATCGGGCGGGCGCTCAAAAAAACATTCTCCAGCCCCATCGCCGACAGTGCTGGGTCATCCCGCCCAAGGCCAACGGCGCGTTCGTAGCGGCGATGGAAGACGTGCTGGCCGTCTACACGCGGCCACGCGATCCCGATCGTCCGCTGGTTTGCCTGGACGAGACCTCAAAGCAACTCCTCGCCGAGACGCGAGCGACGATCCCGATGAAACCGGGCGCCCGGCCCGTTGCGATTGCGAGTACGAGCGCAATGGAACCGCCAACCTGTTCATGCTGTTCGCGCCGCTCGAAGGTTGGCGCCATATCAAAGTCACAGATCGCCACACCGCCGTGGATTATGCTCACCTCTTGAAAGACGTGGCCGATATCCACTTTTCCGCCGCCCAGACCATCGTTCTGGTCCAGGACAATCTCAACATCCACAGCAAGGCGTCACTCTACGAAGCCTTTCCGCCCGCCGAAGCCAGGCGGCTGGTCGAGCGGTTCGAATGGCATTACACGCCAAAGCACGGCAGCTGGCTTAATCTGGCGGAGTCGGAACTCGGCGTCCTATCGTCCCAATGTCTCGACCGCCGCATCCCTGACAAACAAACCCTCGTCGAGGAAGTCGCCGCCTGGGAGAAGGACCGCAATACCAATCACGCCAAGGCCAATTGGCACTTCACAACCCCAAACGCTCGCATCGAACTCAAACACCTCTACCCGTCAATCTGACTGAATTGGCCGACTAGTTCGAAACGGTCATTTCGTGGGCTGGTTTCGCGGCTGTTGCAAGTTCCGCATTTTTCCGTATGGTGAACCGTCTGTCTTGTATCACGATACACAAGGCGATAGCGACAGGCCGTCCGCCGCACGCCGGCTCGCCTGTCGGCAAACGGCGGCTTGGTGCGAGCGGAGCGAAAAGCTCCGTCGAAGTGACGTCTCAGGGAGGACGAACGTGATGAGGAAAATATTGCAGGGGCGGATTGAACGCCTCACGTCCGGACCCGATCGCCGGACGGTGCTCAAAGGCGGCGCGGCGGCGCTGGCGTCGGCCGCCGTCTTCAGTCCCGCGGTCCTACGGGCGGCCGAGAAGATGATCAAGATCGGCCATATCAGCCCGCAGACCGGCCCGATGGCGAGCTTTGCCGAGGCGCAGGACTGGACGCTCGCGGGGATCCGCAAGTTGCTCGAACCCGGCCTCAACATCGGCGGCGCGAACTACAAGGTCGAGATCATCACCAAGGACAGTCAGACCGACGAAAGCCGCACCGCGGAAGTCGCGAGCGAACTCATCCTCAAGGAGAAGGTCGACATTCTGACCGCTTCTAGCGGCTCGATCGACACCAATCCGGCCGCGAACGTCGCCGAATTGAACGAGGTGCCCTGCATCACGACAGACGACCCGTGGGAATCCTATTACTACGGCCGCAATCCGCCCAAGGAAGGCTTCACCTGGACTTATCATTTCTTCTGGGGCCTGGATCAGGTTCTGGCCGCTTTCACCGGCCTCTGGAAGGACCAGGACACTAACAAGGTCGTGGGCACCCTCTTCAACACCGCCCAGGACGACAATTCTTGGCACGACGCCTTCGTGCCGGCGATCCAGAAGGCGGGCTTCACGGTGGTCGATCCGGGACAGTTTCCGGCCTTCGGCAACGATTTCACGCCCCAGATCACCGCCTTCAAGAAGGGCGGCGTCGAAATCGTCACCGGCAATCTCTTCACGCCCGATTTCGCCACTTTCTATACGCAGTGCGCGCAACAGGGGTACAAGCCCAAGATCATCACCCTCGGCAAGGCCTTCCTGTTTCCTGCCGACGTCGCCTCGCTCGGCCCGCGCGGAGTGGGGTCACCAGCGAAGTCCGGTGGACGCCGCACCACCCCTTCAAATCGAGCCTCACCGGTGTCTCCTGTCAAGAACTGGCTACCGCCTATGAGAAGGAGACCGGCCGCCATTGGACGCAGCCGATTCCCTTCAAGCACGCGCTTTTCGAGGTAGTGATCGACGTGCTGAAGCGGACGAAGAATCCCAGCGATCCGAAGTCCATCCTCGACGCGATAACCGCCACGAATTTGCCGACGATAGTCGGCCCGGTCAATTGGAACGGCAGGCCGGTCAAGAATGTCTGCACGACCCCGGTGGTCGCGGGCCAATGGCAGAAGAACGGCGATCGACTCGACATCGCCATCGTCAACAGCGGCGATTTCCCCGAAATCAAGACGACCTCGAAGTTACTTCCGCTTGCCTAGGCCCCGTGCCTGGGACGACAAAAGGGCGGCCGTTCGAATGAGCGGCCGCTATCGGGAGGAGCGGGGCGTTGGGCGCGATCCTATCGCTTGAAAAGGTTTCCAAGAGTTTCGGGGCGGTCGTGATCGCCGATCGACTCGATCTCCAGCTGGCCGAGGGCGAGGCGCTCGGCATGCTCGGCCCAAACGGGGCCGGCAAAACGACATTGTTCGGCATCATCAGCGGCGCGCTCGCTCCGAATTCAGGTGCCGTCCTCTTCGACGGGCGTGACGTCACCCGGCTCTCCCCTGCGCAGCGCTGTCGCTTAGGCGTCGCACGGTCATATCAGGTGCCGCAGCCGTTTGGCGGGATGACGGTCTTTGAAAATCTGGTCGTCGCCGCAGCGTTTGCTAAAGGCCGCCGGGAATCCGAGGTCTATCAGCTTTCGGCCCGGATACTTGAAGACTGCGGGCTTGCGGACAAGGCGAACCGCAAGGCCAGCTCCCTCACCTTGCTCGACCGCAAGCGCCTTGAACTCGCCCGGGCGCTCGCCACCCGGCCGCGACTGCTCCTGCTCGACGAAGTGGCGGGCGGCCTCACCGAATCCGAGTGCGAGGCGCTCGTCGCATTGATCAAGCGCATTGGCCAGACGGGCGTGTCGATGATCTGGATCGAGCATGTCGTGCACGCGCTGCTGGCGGTGGTCGACCGGATTGTCGTTCTGGCCGGCGGCTCCTTCATCGCTGACGACGATCCGCATAGAGCCATCAACCATCCCAAGGTTACGGAAATCTACATGGGCATTACTGTAAGTGACTGACCAGGCCGTCTTGCCTCATGCGCGCGCCGGGGCGGACGAGAAGACCTTGCTCAAAGTCAAGGCGCTCACCGCCTTCTACGGCGATTTCCAGGCGCTTTACGGCGTATCGTTGGTGGTGCGGGAGCGACAGGTCGTCGCGGTCATCGGCGCCAACGGCGCCGGCAAGAGCACCTTGCTCAACACGATCGTCGGATTGCTGCGCGCCGAACTCGACATGATCGTCTTCGACGGCGAACCGGTCGGCGGAATGCGGCCGTCCAAGCTCATCCAGCGCGGAATTGCCATGGTGCCCGAGGGACGGCGCCTGTTCCGATCTCTCACGGTCAAGGAAAATCTGCTGATCGGCGGTCAGCTTGGCCGGCCGGGCCCGTGGACGCTTGATAGCATTTTCGACCTTTTCCCGATGCTGGCCGAGCGGCGCGATCACCCCAGCATCTCGCTCTCGGGCGGCCAGCAGCAAATGGTCGCGATCGGGCGCGCGCTCATGTCCAATCCCCGGCTGTTGCTTTGCGACGAGCTCAGTCTCGGTCTTGCGCCGATCGTGGTGAAGGACATCTACGCCCGCCTCAACGCGGTCGTTGCCCAGGGCGTCGCCGTTGTAATTGTCGAGCAGGACACTCTGCAAGCGCTCGCCTCGTCCTCCCAGGTCTATTGCCTGCAGGAGGGACGCGTATCGCTCGAGGGACCTTCGGCTTCGCTGGGACGCGACGCGATAAAGGCCGCCTATTTCGGAGTTTGAATCCGATGCAGTGGATCAACACCATCATTCAGGGCGTATTGCTCGGCGGCCTCTACGCGCTGTTCGCGGCTGGACTGTCCTTGATCTTCGGGGTCATGCGAATCGTCAACATCGCCCACGGAGACCTGATCGTCGTCGCCGCCTACATGGCCTATTTCATGATGCAGATGATGGGCGTGAGCCCCTTCACAACTCTGCTGGTCGTAGTTCCAGTTGCGGCTCTCGCCGGCTATGCCCTGCAGCGCGGCCTGTTGAACTTTACGCTTGGCGCGGAGCTGCCTCCCCTCCTCGTCACCCTCAGCCTTTCCATCGTCATCCAGAACGTGCTCCTGCTCATGTTCACGGCCGACATCCATCGATTGCAGGCGGGGCCGATCGAGATCGCGAGCTGGAAAATCAACAACGAATTGTTGATCGGTGCGCTGCCGGCCATCCAGTTCGCGACCGCGGTCGCGATCATCGGCGCGTTGCAGTTGCTCTTCTATCACACCGCCTTCGGCCGGGCCTTTCGCGCCACCTCCGACGACGAGCCGATCGCCCAGCTGATGGGGCTGGAGACCCGGCACATCTTCGCGCTCGCGATGGCGCTGTCGCTCGCGATCGTGGCGGTGGCGGGCGTGTTCATCGGGATCCGCACCAATTTCAGCCCGTTCTCAGGCCCGCTGCTGCTCATTTTCGGCTTTGAAGCCATTATCATCGGAGGCCTCGGCAATCTCTGGGGAACGCTGGCGGGCGGAATCCTCCTAGGGGTCGCGCAAGCGATCGGCGGCGAAATCAACGTGGGGCTTCCCTTCATCGCCGGTCACGTCGCCTTCTTCGTCGTTCTTCTCCTCCGGCCGCAAGGCCTGCTTCCGAAGGTGGCGTGATGGATGCGTCTTCGGATCCTGGCGCGTCGCTCGGGATCCATGTGTCGCACTCGGACAGGGTGACCCGGATCGCCCTCGTCTTCTGGGCCTTTCTCGTCGTCGTGCTCGCCGCCGCCCCATTCTGGAGCGATCGGCAGACGCTGCGCCTCTTGACGGAGATCTACTCCTATCTCGCCCTCGCGAGCCTGTGGAACCTGCTTGCCGGCTATGCCGGACTTGTCTCCGTAGGGCAACAGGCCTTCGTCGGGCTTGGTGGCTACACACTCTACCTCGGTTCGCTCTGGCTGGGCCTCAATCCGCTGCTCGGCCTGCCGCTCGCCGGAATCGTGGGAGGCCTTGCGGCGACACCCGTCATTCTTCTGCTGCAGAGACTGCGCGGCCCTTACTTCACCATTGGCTCATGGGTTATCGCCGAAGTGCTCGTTCAGGTCTTCCAGCAGGCGCCCGCGGTCGGTGGCGGCTCGGGCATCAGCCTTCCTGCGACGGTCGTCAGGGCGATTGCGCCGACCCGGGACGGGCGCGAATTCACGATCTACTGGATTTTTCTGGCGCTCACTCTCGGAGTTGTTGGAGCCATCATCATGCTGTTGCGCTCGCGATACGGCTTGGCGCTCACCGCAATTCGGGACAACGAGGAGGCGGCCAAGTCGAACGGAATCGACGTCAACCGCACGCGCATGGTGGCGTTCGTGGTCGCTGGCGTCGCGACGGCAGTCGTAGGGTCGATGATCTTCCTGCGAAAGCTGAGCATAACGCCGTTCTCAGCATTTAGCCTGAACGACTGGACAGTTAACGTGATCTTCATCACCGTGATCGGCGGCATCGGACGCGTGGAAGGACCGTTTTTCGGCACGCTCGTCTTCTTCCTGCTGCGCGAGTATCTTGCCGACCTCGCGAGCGCCTATCTCATCATCCTGGGCATCGTCGCGATCGTCATCATGATCAGAGCGCCGACGGGCCTCTGGGGATATTTCGCCGACCGCTATGGCTGGCACCTGTTTCCGCTCGCGCGGCGGCTTGTCACGACCTCCGTGTCTCGCGTCGCCCCAACGGCGCACGCCGGGCGACCCGCCGCGGAAGTCGGCGGATAGGCAGGACCGTAGACGATACCGATCGCGTTCCCGCCCGCGTTTCGGACGCGGAACTCGCCCGGCGCCGGGCCCCGTCCGCGCCGCGATGGACAAACACGGGATCGACGCGCTGCTGATGCAGTCGAGCAATCAAGAGCGAAGAGGAAATGTCGCTGATACGGCAATGCGCAGCGCTTCAGGACGCGGCCTTCGCCCACGTGCTCGAGGTGATCAAACCCGGCATGCGCGACTTCGAGGTGACCGCCGCGGCATGGCGCCACGCCCAGCTCATAGGCAGCCAACAAAGCATCATGCTCGACGCCGCTGGGCGCCCCTGCGAAATTCCTCGGCAGGCATTTCCAGGGGCGCAGGCTCGCCAAGGGCGACCATCTCTCGCTTCTGATCGAGGTGAATGGCCCGGGAGGCTTCTATGCGGAGCTGGCGCGCACGATCGTTCTCGGCCGCGCTTCCGCCGAACTTCTCGACGGCTTCGTCGCGGTGCAGGAGGCGCAGAACGCCACGCTCCGGCACATGCTTCCCGGCGTGGCGTCCGGGGCGGTCGCGGCCGCGCACGATTCCTTCATGCAGAGCCCGGGACTGCCGGTCGAGCGCCGCCTCTACAGCCACGGTCAAGGATGCAACATCGTGGAGCGGCCGCTGATACGCCGCGACGAGACCATGCCGCTTCGCTCGGGCATGTGTCTGGCCGTTCATCCCCGCTACGAAACCGCGTCGCATTTCGCGGTCATCTGCGGCAACTACTTCATCGGCCCCCGGCGGGCCCGGCAAGTGCATGCATCAGACCGAAAAAAGATTTTCGAGGTCTGACCGCACTGGGCCGCGCCCGTTGGTCATAACGAAAAGTAATGCTAAATCTGGCGGGCGGGGCGCGCGATCGCAACGACGCCTCGATGGAGTGGCCGACATTTCACTATGCAATCGCGCCTCCTTCGTCATTTCCTCGCCGTCGCCGAAAAACGCAACATCACCTCGGCTTCCGAGTCGCTGAACATCAGTCAGCCCGCGATCACCCGCAGCGTCCGGCAGCTCGAATCCGATCATCGGCGTCTCGCTGTTCGACCGCCTCCCGACTGGCGTCGCGCTCACGCGGCAGGGCGAGATTCTCGCCCGCCGCGCGAAGCTGATGGACCTCGAGTACCGGCACGCCCTGGCCGAGATCAGCGCGCTGGAGCAGGGACTGACGGGCGTGCTGCGCATCGGCGCGGGTCCCGTGTGGATCACGATGCTCCTGCCTCCGGTCATCGCCTCCTTTTTCCGGCAATATCCGAAGGTCAAGACACGCCTGACAGGAGGCGTGATCGACACGCTAGTGCCGGACCTCCTGAGCGGAGACATCGACATCGTCTGCAGCACCCTGGATTTCCCCTCGCAGCCTGAAATCATCAAGGAGCCGCTTCTGTTCGATCCGCCATGTCCTCGTCGGCCGGGCGACGCATCCGCTCGCGCGCGAGAACGCGGCGAGCGCCGAGCAATTGTCGAAATATCCGTGGGTCGTGCTCGCCAATGATCGCGTCGGCACCAGCCGGATCGGCTCCTACTTCGTCGCCAACAGCGTTGAGCCGCCGGTCATCGCGGTCGAAACCGTGTCAACCGGCATCATCAAGATCCTTCAGCAGGGCGACTTCCTCGCGCACATCCCAGAACGCATGCTGAAAGACGCTGAGAAATTCGGCCTGGCGCGCATTCCCCATGACGGTACGTTCTGGGAATTGCAGGCCGGCATCGCGTACCGCCGTACAAGCCGGCCGATTCGGCCGGTGGAAAGCTTCAAGGCGATTTTGCGCGCGTCGCTTTCCTCATAGGCGGAACCCCGCTCGTCGCGACGAAACCCGGCCGGCGCGCCGCGCCGCCTCCCATTAGTTCTGGTTATCGCCATTGCGTGGCTTTGAATTGGCCGCTCGTCCCGCGGCGCGCGAGATTGGAGGCCGAGCCGCCGGCTGGTAAGTCCGACGCCGCCCCGCCCGAGAGACGCGCAATGGCAGGTATTGTCGAACCCGACACGGGCCTCGTCTTTTACGAGCTGAGCCATGAATGGGGGCATGGCGTTCCGACCCTGCCTGGCTTCGAAGACGTGAAGCTCTATCGCTCGACGACGCACGCCAAGAACGGCGTGATGGCGCATCGCATCCGCATGATCATGCATTCGGGCCCTCACCTCAACGCGCCCCGTCATCTCGTCCAGAAGGGCGCGGGAGTGGGCGAGATCGACCTTGAGCGCTGCTTCGGCTCGGGCGTCGTGCTCTCGATCCCGAAGGGCGCCTGGGCAATCGTGACGGCGGCCGACCTTGCCTCCGCGACGCCCGCCGTCGAGGCTGATGACATCGTGGTGATCGTCACGGGCTGGCATCAGAAATACAGCGACAGCATCGAATATTTCGGGCGGTCGCCAGGGCTGAGCCTAGACGCGGCGGACTGGCTCGTCGAGCGCGGGGTCAAGCTGGTCGCCGTCGATACGCCGCAAATCGATCATCCCCTCGCGACCTCGCTCGGCCCCCATCGCAACGGCCCGCAGATGGAGCGTCTAGCGCGCGACTACGAGGCCGCGACCGGCCGCAGCGCGACAGCGGATTTTCCCGACTGGAACCCGGCGCATCGCCGGCTGCTCGGTGCCGGCGTCCCGACCGTCGAAAACGCCGGCGGCGATCTTGACGCGCTCCTGGGCAAGCGCTGCACGTTCCACGCCTATCCTGGAACTGGTTCGAGGGCGACGCCTGCCCGATCCGCTTCATGGCTCTGCTTGATCCCGCCGGAACCTACCGACTCGAACCGGGCGCGGCCTGACGCGGAACGAACGCTATGAAGACCAAGACGTCTCGCCAGAAGTTCTACAACCTCAGCGCGCGCTGGGGGCATGGCATGCCGGAATGGCCGTCTGCGCCCGGCGTCAACGTGCTGACCCTTCAGTACCACGCCAATCACGGCGTCTATGTCACCGAGTTCGAGGGCATCATGCATCGCGGCACCCATATGGACGCGCCGCTGCACGTCACGGAGAACACGCCGACCCTCGCCGGCTATCCGATCTGGCGCTTCTTCGGCTCCGGCGTCGCGGTATCGATCCCGAAGGGCAAGTGGGGCGTCACCACCGCCGACGATCTCGAGCGCGCCACTCCGACGATCCGCAGGAACGACATCGTCATGATCAACACCGGCACGCATCGCAAACTCGCCGATACCGACGAGTATTACGCCTACTCGCCGGGCCTCTACAAAGAGGCGGCCGAATGGCTGGTCGAGAAGCAAGTCAAAATGGTGGGCGTCGACGTGCAGGCCCTCGATCATCCGCTGGGAACCAAGCTCGTCGACCACGGGCCGGGGCCTTCCCACCCGCACCTCTTCGAGGAGTATCGCCGTGCGACCGGCCGCGACGTCATGAAGGATTTCCCCTACTGGGAGGTCGCACACAAAACGTTGATGGTCAAAGGCGGCATCCCCGGCATCGAGAACGTCAACGGCGATCTCGACGCCATCACGGGCAAGCGCTGCACCTTCATGGCGTTCCCCTGGCGATGGCCGGAAGGCGAAGGATGCGGCGTCCGCGTCATCGCCGTCGTCGACCCCGATCAGACATTCCGCATCGAAACAGGGAAGCGACGGATATGATTGCCGAAACGCTCCGCAACCCTCTTTCCCTGTTCGACGTATCCGGCAAGGTTGCGCTGATCACCGGCGCCTCCGGGGCGTTTGGCCGCGCATGCGCCATTTCTCTGGCGGCGCTCGGCGCCAAGGTCGCGCTCGCCTCGGGCAGCGAGACCGAACTCGCCGGGGTTGCGTGCGAAGTGAAGGAAGTCGGCGGCCAGGCCGCCACCATCGCGCGGCGGCCGGATCGTCTCGAAGACGCCGAGGCGATGCTGAAGCTGGCGCTTAACACGTTCGGCAAGGTCGACTTGCTCGTTGTCGGCTCGGGCACGAACAAGGCCGGCTTCATCCAGGACCAGCCCTACGAGGATTGGCAGATGGTGATGGATGCGAACGTGCGCGGCGCGTGGCTGATGGCCAAGGCGGTCGGCAGCTACTGGATCAAGGAAGGCGTCAGGGGCAAGGCGATCCTGATGTCCTCGACCCGCGGGCGTCACGGCAACTTCTCGGGATACACAGCCTATTGCGCATCGAAAGGCGCGACCGACGGGCTGACCCACGTGCTGGCGACCGAATGGGCGAAATACGGCATCACCGTCAACGCCATTGCGCCGACCACTTTCCGGTCCAAGCTCACGGAATGGATGTGGAGGGACGATGAAGTCGGCAAGGCCACGCGCACCCGCACTCTCTCCCGAATTCCCTTAGGCCGGCTTGGCGAGCCCGAGGACCTGGTCGGCATGGCGCTCTATCTCCTCTCGCCCGCCTCCAATTTTTGCACCGGCCAGATCATGTACGTGGACGGCGGCTTCACTGCCGGATGACCGGCGTGTCGGAACCCGTCGTCGCCGTCCTCGGCGCCGGCCTGATGGGCCACGCCATCGGCTTTCTGTTCGCCGAGGCGGGTTGCGAGGTTCGCATCCAGGATCCCGACGCGAAGGCGATCGAAGCTCTGCCGCGGCGTCTAGACGAAACCGCGGCAGCGCTCGGCGTTGACGAGCGACGGCCGAGTGGCATCCGAGGGACGACGGACCTGTCGCTAGCCGTCACAGGGGCGGACTTCGTCTTCGAGGCGGCTCCCGAGCGGCTCCAGCTGAAACAGGCGATCTTCGCCGAGCTCGACCGGCTGACGCCGGAGACGGCGGTTCTTGCAAGCAACACCTCCTCGATTCCGATCGCCGAACTCAGCGCCCCTGTGCGCGACAAGCGGCGCGTGCTGGGGACGCATTTCTGGAATCCGCCTCATCTCATCAAGCTCGTCGAGGTCGTGCTGATGGGCGCGGAGAACCGCCCGGCGGCGGACCAGGCGATAGCCCTTCTCAGGCGGGCGGGACGCCATCCGGTTCTTGTTCATCGCGACATTCCCGGCTTCATCGGCAACCGGCTGCAGCACGCCCTGAAGCGCGAAGCGATTGCGCTGGTCGCCGCGGGCGTCTGCGACGCAAAGACGATCGACGACGTGGTCAAGCTCGGCTTTGGCGCGCGCATGGCGGTGCTGGGACCGATGGAGCAATCCGATCTTGTCGGCCTCGACCTGACGAGGAACATACACGAAGTGCTGATGCCGCATCTCGACGTGACGGCGCGAACGCATCCGTATCTCGAGGCGTTGGTCGCCAAGGGCGATCTCGGCATGAAGACGGGCAGGGGCTTCCGCAGCTGGACGAAGGAACAGGCCGACGCCGTGCGCGCGCGGCTGCAGCGCTTTCTCGCCCAGCCGCCAGAGCCAGGCGCCGAACGCGATGAGGACGCCCCTTCGTGAGCGGCGCGCGGGAGCTCGGCCTGTCGCTTCCCAACACCGCGCTGTGCCAGCAACTCTTTCAGGCTTGCGCGGCCAATGGCCTCGCCGACCTCGACCATTCCGGGCTCGTCAAGGCGCTGGACCTCATGGCCGGCCATGAGGTCGCGTCAGGTCCGCCGTGACGCGGCGGATCAGAAGCGCAGCACGGGCTTCACGACCTTGCCGCTGACGGCTTCCTCGACGGCCGTGTTGATCTCGGCGAACGGGTAGAACTTGATCATCTTGTCGATCGGGAAGCGTCCTTTCACAAACAGCTCTACCAGTTTCGGCAGAAAGACGTCGGCGTTGGAATCGCCTTCGATGATGCCGCGGATCGTGCGCCCGCCGACCATCACGTGCTCGACGTTGATCGTCAGCTCCATGCCGGGAGGCGCGCCGCCGACGAAGCCGCAGACCCCGCGCGGCGCCAGCGCGTTGATCGCCAGACGCAGCACGCCCATGTTGGCCGTGGTGTCGAGCGCGTAATTGAGCCCGTTTCCCCTGGTGATTCGCTTGATGGCGGCGGTTGCGTCCTCGCGCGCCGAATTGACGAGATCGGTGGCCCCGAGGTCGCGCGCCAGGTCGAGGCGGGAATCGACCCTGTCGACCGCGACGATGGTCGCCGCGCCGACGAGCTTGGCGGCCATGACGGCGCTGAGCCCGACCGCTCCCGCACCGAATACGGCGACGGAATTGCCGACGTCGACCGTCATGGAATTGATGATCGCTCCGGCGCCTGTCATCATGCCGCAGCCGAAGGGCCCGAGCATTTCGAGCGGCGCGTCTTTGGGCGCGCGAACGACGTTGCGGTCGCGGCAGATCGAGCGGGTCGCGAATGACGACTGCGCCTGGAAATAGTGGATCATCTCGCCGCCCTTGGACAGCGGGCTGGTGCCGTCGGCGCGGCTCCCACGAAAGTTGTGCTCGTTGAAATGGTAGCAATAGATCGGCAGGCCCGACTCGCAGCTTGGGCAATGTCCGCACGACCCGGAGGTCAGAATGACATGGTCGCCCGGCGCGACCTTGGTGACCGCGCGGCCGACGCGCTCGACGATCCCCGCCCCCTCGTGGCCCAGCACGACCGGCTGCGGCACCGGATAGATCTTGTGGTCGCGCATCGAGATGTCGGTGTGACAAATCCCGGTTGCGACCAGCCGGACGAGAACCTCGTCGTCGCGCGGATCCTCGATCGCGATCGTCTCGATCGTGAACGGCGCGCCGGCGGCGCGCGCGACTGCGGCGGTGATTTCCATTTCAATGCTCTCCTTCGGCGCTCGTCTCGACGTCGACGCCTTCATCCGCGCGGCAATCAGCTAGTCTCATCGGAGGGCTCCGGACAAACGCAAAGTATGGAAATCGCCATTCGCGCTCGGCATGGCCCAAAGAGCTAGCCGCAATCCGGAATGACGGGCAGCAGCAAATGCGAGGGATGCTTCACGCTGTGATGGACCTTGTGCAGCGTCGTCCGGCTCGAGCACACATGATAAGGGATATATTCCACGTTGGTCGTTCCGCTGACCCCGGTCGGCAGATCGAGGCTGGCGATCTCGACACAGATGCGATGACCGCGCTTGAACAGATTGGCCGTCGCCAGAATCTCGATCACGTATTCGTTGATCTCTCTCGGAACGATCGGCTTTTGCGCCTCCCGCGTCAGGCGGTGCCATGGCCTCCAGGGCCGCGACCGCTCCGGATCGAGCGCGCGATGCGAAGCCTTGAGCCAGCCGCGCGTCAGTTCGCGCTCCGGCAGATCGCGGCTGATCTCGCGTTCGCCCTCGCGCGCCGTCCGCACGCCTTCGTCCGGCCCGACGTCCGTGA
Source organism: uncultured Alphaproteobacteria bacterium (assembly GCA_963824475.1). Classification (GTDB taxonomy): domain Bacteria; phylum Pseudomonadota; class Alphaproteobacteria; order Rhizobiales; family Beijerinckiaceae; genus Roseiarcus. The sequence goes on along the minus strand of CAWGPR010000012.1, from coordinate 659,400 downwards.
GGGCGACGATCCAGTTGTCGTCGTCCTGGTCGATCTCCGCGTAGAGCGTGAGGACGATCGGGCCCGCGACGAGCACGTCCGCCCCGAGCGGCTCGCTGAGATACCGCAGTCCCTGGATCTTGCCGGTCTGGGTCGGCGGCATCTGCACGAAACTGTCGGGGGGCGTGAATTCGTCGTTGCTCGAGGGCAAGCAGGGCTGGGCGCTCAGCCTCTCCCAGCTGTTGAGGTAGAGCGGCGTCCACTTCGTCTGGGGAAGCGGCCAATTGGGGGCCTCGCGCCATTCATTGGCGCCCATGACCCAATATTTGACCGGCGGCTCCTCGAGGATGCCCGTGTTGATCCCCTTCAGCCAGTGATCGTACCAGCGCAGCATCTCCTGGCGCAGCGCGCGCAAGGGGCGGTCGGGATGCGCGGGCCCCATGAAGATGAGCTTCTTCGGCGCCCTGAGCAGCTCGAAGTAGTTCTGTGCGCCCGACAGGTGCGTCTTGTAGGTGTAGCCGTACCATCCCGCGCCGGTGTAGACGGGCGTCTCAATTCCCTTGATGTCGCGCTCGGCGGCGGCTGCGGTCTCCTCGCGATCCCACGGCGAAATCAGCGCGTCGAATACCCGCGGCATGTGCTGACCCTTCATCGTGAGCACGTTGTAGAGATGCGGGTACATCGCATAGTCCGGGTTCGCCATCGCCAGCCGCCACAGCGCCTCCTTCTCAGGCGACAGCGCGACCGGCCGACCCTTGGTCAGATGGGCGCTGGAGAAATGATCCTGCAGGTAGCGGAAAGCGTGCATGACGCCGCCAGGATAGTCCTCGCGAAATCCCCCCATCGGACCGAAGGCGCCGCGCGGGTCGTAGGGAAAGATCGCCTTCAGATGCGGAGGCCGCTGCTTGGCGGCGTTGAACTGCTCTGCGGCGAAGGCGCCGATGCCGACCATGCCGACATCGGCGTTGCACCAGGGCTGCGCTGCGATCCATTGGATGAGATCGTAGCTGTCCCATTCGCGCGACCCGCGATTCTCCGATTTGCCGAAGCCGCGCGGCGAGCCGACGACATGGACATAGCCGCGCGAGACGAAGAAGCGCGTGTCGCCCGCCTCCATGTGGCCCACCCACAGCGCCGACCAGGCGGGCTGCGCGGGAAAGGTCGTCGGCAGGTCAGGCCCCTGGATCTCCTTGCTGTGCGCGCCGAAGGCGAGCAGCGTCGGCAGCGGCCCCGCGCCCTCGGGTCGATAGACGTCGACCACAAGCTCGAGGCCATCGCGCATCGGCGCGATGACGTCGCGCTCGCGGATGATGGTCTCGTATTCCGGCGCGCGGTCGTAAGTCGAAGGCGGAAGATTGCCCGCGTCGAACGGGCCGCCGCCGGGAATGCCCGGGCCGCTCATCGCGCCGCCTGCTCGCGAAGCGGCGGCGGACCGGCCTGCCCGACCATGACGGCGACGAGCGTCGCTGGCTCGGCCCCCGTCACCACCCAGGCGTGATTGGTGGCGCGCTGGACCACCGCGTCGAAAGGTTCGAGGGCGATCGGATCGCCCTCGTCGAGAAGCAGCGACACGCGTCCGGAGAGCAGCACGATATAATCGGTCGTCGGCGTCCTGTGCATCAGCGGGTGGCGGCCGGCTTCCACCCTGGCGGAGGCGGCGCCGGCCTCGGCGAAGAACTCTTTTGAGATTTCCGCGAGCGCTTCCGGCGGCGCGTTCGGATCGGGAGGCGGCAGTCGAAAAATACGGAGCAGAGTCTCGCCCGGAGGGCGATAGAACGGAAACGCCGCCGCGGCAACGTCGCCGCCCGCCGCGCCCGTCGCGGCGGTTCGGAAGAAGTTGAGGTTGCCGAGCGTCCTCTCGGCGATGCGCTCGTCCTTGACGACGATCGAACGTCCTCTTGCATCCAACCCGGTGACAACGCAGCGAAACGTCGGCGCCATGCTCGTCCTTCCTCCCGGCGCGCATGCGCCGCAACCCCTAGCAGGGTGTTGAAAAAGTCCGTCGCGCGGGGTCGAAACCGTGAACACAGCGGAATCCAACGGAGTCCGGAACGGAATCAAACTGCGGCGGAAATGAGCTTTTCAACATCCTGCTAGAAGCCAACCCGGTCGCCGCCTTTGAGCTTAAGCGCCGCGCGCGCCTCAGCGGGCGTGGCGATTTCGTAGCCCAGCAACTCGACGATCTGGCGGATCTTGCGCACCTGATCGGCGTTGCTTTCGGCGAGCCGCCCGCGCCCGATGTAGAGCGAATCTTCGAGGCCCACCCTGAGATTGCCGCCCATCATCGCGGCCTGCGTCGCAAAGGAGACCTGGAAGCGCCCCGCGGCGAGCACCGACCATTGATAGTCGTCGCCAAACAGACGGTCCGCCGTCTCCTTCATGAAGATCAGGTTGCGCATGTCGGGGCCGATGCCGCCGAGAATGCCGAATATGAGCTGCACGAAGAACGGCGGCTTGATCAGGCCGCGATCGAGGAAATGCGCGAGATTGTAGAGATGGCCGACATCGTAGCACTCGTGCTCGAAGCGCGCGCCGTGCTCTTCGCCGAGCATCTTGAGAATGCGCTCGATGTCGCGGAACGTGTTGCGGAAGATGAAATCGTCGGTGCCGCGCAGATAGGTCTCCTCCCAGTCGAACCGCCAGTCCTTGTAGCGGTCGGCGAGCGGGAAGATGCCGAAGTTCATCGACCCCATGTTGAGCGAGCACATCTCGGGCCGGGCGACGAGCGGCGCGGCGAGACGCTGCTCGACCGTCATGTTGAGCCAGCCGCCGGTCGTCACGTTGATGACCGCGTCGCAGCTTTGCTTGATGACCGGCAGGAACTGCATGAACACCGCCGGATCCGGGGTCGGGCGGCCGGTTTCCGGATCGCGCGCATGCAGATGGAGGATGGCCGCGCCGGCCTCGGCGGCGTCGACCGCCTGACGCGCGATGTCCTCGGGGCGATAGGGCAGCGCGCCCGACATCGTCGGCGTATGAATCCCGCCGGCGACGGCGCAGGTGATGATGATCTTGTTCGACTTGGCCATGCCTCCCCGCGATTGTCGGGCGCCGCGATCCGCTTGCGCCATCGTCTTGAGATGCGCCAGGGTCCGCGCGCGCAGTTCCTTTATTTCGTCCGGCGTCCAGGTGCGGAAACCTTCGCCCGTCTTCATCCCGAGCTTCCCTGCCTCAACGAGCGCGGCGAGGCGCGGCAGCGGGCCCGGCGTGCGGTCGAGGTGGGGCAGCACGTTCTCGTGAATGTCGAGCGTGAGATCAAGGCCGACGAGATCGGCCGTCTCGAGGGGCCCCTGCACCGCCAACCGGCGGCCGAATCCCGACTTAACGACGGTGTCGATCGTGCGCGCGTCGCACACGCCCTCCTGCACCAGCGCGATGGCTTCGCGCCAAAGCGCGTGTTGCAGCCGATTGCCGACGAACCCGGGTACGTCCTTGCGGACATGAACCGGAATCTTGCCGACGCGTTCGAGCAGCGCGATCATCGCGGCGACCGTCGTCGGCGCGGTGCCTTCGGTTTCGATCACCTCGACGAGCGGCACGAGATAGGGCGGATTCCACCAATGCGCGCCGACCACGCGGTCCCGGGTCGTGACGGACGCGGCGATCGCGCCGATTGGGATCACGGAAGTGTTGGAGGCGAGCACGGCGTCGCGTGATGCGAAACGCTCCAGCGCAGCGAACAGGGATTGTTTGAGGGTGAGCTTTTCCGGCGCGGCCTCGAACACGATGTCCGCGCCGGCGACCGCCCCCTCGAGCGCGTCGCACGGTTGCACCCTGGCGGCCGCGTCGGGATCGAGGCCGAGATCGGTCAGGTTGGCGCGGATGCGCTCGCGCAGCGTTGCGAGACGGCTGGCCTCGGGATCATAAACCTTCACCGGGCATCCCGCGACGGCGAAGACCTGGGCTATGCCGTGGCCCATGAGCCCGGCGCCGACGATGGCGATCCGTTCCATGCGCGCAGCGCCTCACCCTGCCGTGTAGCCGCCGTCGGCGTAGAGGATGTGGCCCGTGTAAAAGTCGGAGGCCTTCGAGGCGAGGAACAGCAACGGCCCCGCCAGATCCTCGGGCTCGCCGAGACGGCCCGCCGGCACGCGCGACAGGAATCCCTTCCTCACTTGGTTGGCGCGATCGTTGTCTTCGAACATCCAGGCGGTGAGCACCGAGCGGAACACGGTGGGGGCGATCGCATTCACCGTGATTCCCGCGTGCCCCCATTCGCAGCCGAGCGCCCTGGTGACACCGTTGATCGCCGATTTCGACGCGCAATAGGCGCTGTATCCCGCAGGATGGCCGAGCAGGCCGCGGGCGGAGGACATCAGCACCATCTTCCCGCCCTGACCCTGCTCGAGCATGCGGCGGCCCGCAGCGCGCGCCATCAGCCAGCTTTGGGTGACGTTGACGTTCATCACGTCCAGGAATTGCTCGGGCTTCATGTCTGCGATCTTCGCCACGATGTTCTTGCCCGAACCGACGACGAGAATGTCGAGGCGGCCGAAACGGGCGACCGCCGCGGCGACGATGGCGTCGGAATGCGCCTCGCTGTCGGGACGAAGATTGACCGTCTCGACCTCAGCGCCCAGCTCCCGGCAACGCCCGGCGGTCGCGGCGAGCCCTTCGCTCCCGCCGGCGGCGAGCACGAGCCGCGCGCCCGCGCCGGCCAGCGCGAGCGAAGCGACGCTTCCGAAGGCGCCGCTCGCCCCGGTCACAATCGCAACCTTGCCCGCGACATCGAACAGCGACTGTGGGGCACTCGCCCAGGCATCGTCGGACGTGGCGTCACGCCTGCGGGTTGTTGAATACGACGAGCATGGTGACCACGTCGTTGCCGCGGTTGACGATCTCGCGCGATTTGTTAGGGCCGATGTAGCAACTGTCGTTGGGGCCCAGGATCGTCTCCTTGCCATCGACGACGAGCGTCAAACGGCCAGCCAGAACCACATAGACTTTCTCGGTCGGCGAGGCGTCGGGCCCCGCGCCCCCGCCCGGGAGAAAATGCGACATCCCCACGACGAATTTTGAGGGACCGCCCGCCTCCAAGCCGAACAGGCGCAGGCCGCGAACGTCGCGATGGTTCTTGGCCTCGTAGGGCTTCGCTTCGGCAAAACGCTTGATCAGCATCAGAAGCTCTCCCCGCTTTCGATCCGGTAGTCTCCGCGGGAGTTGGCGATCGCGACCAGACGAATGATGCAGCCGTCGCCGCGGTCCCAGTTCCAGGGAAAGAACGCGAAGGTGCAGCGCTTGCCCGTCACCGCGTCGATGTCGCCGCCGACATTCTCGATGCCGAGAATGCCGTTCTTGAACAGGATCTGATGGACGGGCTCCCATTCGGGGAAGTCGTCGGCCCAGTCGCGGCCCCCCGACCATGTCTTGTATTCCTTGGCGAGATGCGGCAGCAGCGGGCCATTGCGCTGCGGACCGATGGCGGTCGCGAGCGGGTGGTCGTTTGCCTGGGTGTCGTGCCCGACCGCCTTGACCCGATGATCGACCATCCACTGACCGGCCGAAGGCACGAATCCGGGGCAATAGGCGAAATAGTCGCCGTCCTCGTAGACCCTGTGCCAACCTGTGTTGATGATGAGGACGTCGTTCGGGCGGATGGCGTCGCCGCAGGCCTTTTCAAGGTCGTCCGCGGTAATCGATTCCCATTTCTTCTTCGGCAGCGAGACGACGATCCCCGAACCGAAGAAATGCGGCAACGGCACCTCGTCGATGAAGGGCGTGCCCTGGACGACATGCGCCGGCGCGTCGATATGCGTCGTCGAGTGCATCGACGTGGTGATCCTTTGGGACAACACGCCGGACTTTGCCATATAGTGGATGCGCTCGATCTTGACGTCTTCGAAATAGGGCCAGTTCGGGCACTGAAAGCCCCACCGATGCGAGAGGTTGTAGAATTTGAGCCCCATGGCGTTGTCGAGATTGGACTGGAACTCGATGCCTCGAATGGAGACCACTCTCTATCCCTCCCTACCTTGACTCTGACGCCTTGTGTCGCGTAGCTCGGATGTCTTCTGTCCCGCAGCTCGAAACAATCGTATCATCGAACAAGACAAGCAGTCAATGATCGGAGCTTGCATTCGAGGCGTGGACGGGGGAGAAGTTCGTGATGGCGGCTGGACGATATGAACGATGATCTTAGTGGCGCTTCCGAAGCCGCCGATGCAGGCGACCGGCTCGCCGGCATACAAGTCATCAGCCGGGCCGCCGCGATCCTGCGCGCCTTGCGCGACGAGCCGGACGGCTTGAGTTTGGGGCAGATCGCCGTCCGGGTCGGGCTCGCCCGCTCGACCGTTCAGCGCATCGTCCACGCCCTGGTGGGTGAGCGTCTCCTGATGTCGGCCTCGCCGACGGCGCGGGTGAGGCTCGGTCCGGAGCTCCTCGCCCTTGCGCAGAACTCCAAGATCGACATCGTTGAGGTCGCTCACCCGCATCTCAAACAATTGGCGGAGGCGACCGGCGAGACTGTGGATCTGGCCGTCTTTCGCCGCGACCACCTGGTCTTCCTCGATCAGGTGGTGGGAAGCCACCGGCTGCGCGCCGTTTCCGCGGTCGGGGAACTGTTTCCGCCGCATTGCACCGCCAACGGCAAAGCGAGCCTAGCTCTTCTCGACGACAGCGAGGTCCGCAAACGTCTCGCGCGCACAGAGCTGCGTCTGGCGAATGGCGCGACGCGCTCGATCGATGACCTATTGAAGGAGCTGAACGAGGTTCGGCGATCGGGGATCGCATGTGACGATGAAGAACACTCGCTTGGAATCTCTGCGCTCGGCGTCGCCTTCCGCGACTACACGGGAACAATCTACGCGATCTCGATTCCGGTTCCGACCAGTCGATTCATCACCAACCGCGATGCGGTCGGACCACAGTTGCTCGCCTGTCGTGATCGCCTGGGGGCCCTCGTCGGCGGCTGAGCGACCGGAGCCTTGAGAAGAAGTTCGACGCCACGCCAAGTCCCAAGCGAGCAGACGCCGCTTGGCGCCCTTGCGACTGACCTCAATTCGAAAGCCTGATCATGCCCCTGATGCGGAGTTGGGTCGGCGAAGCGAACGCACCGGGCATATCCTTTCCTCTCAACAATTTGCCCTATGGCGTATTTTCGGTTGAGGGTGGGCCGCGACGGTGCGGAGTCGCGATTGGGTCGAAGATCCTCGATGTCACCGCACTCGAAGCGGCGGGAGCTATTATCCTGCCCGGCGGTGCGCTTTTCAACGACCGGGCATGGAATCGGGTAATGGCGGCGGGGCCAGCCGTCTGGGCTTTGCTCCGTCAGCAGTTGACGGAGCTTCTCGCCGAGGGGGCAAACGGGCGGGCGATAGTGGAGCCGCACCTCGTACCGATGGCGACCGCCCGACTGCACATGCCGTTGGAGGTGACAGAATACACCGACTTCTACGCCAGCCGGAATCATGCCGCTGCCGTCGGTATGATGTTCCGTGGCGTGGAGAACGCTCTGCCGCTGAACTGGCTGCATATGCCCATCGGCTACAACGGTCGCGCCTCCTCGGTCATTGTTTCTGGGACGCCTGTGCGCCGACCCTGGGGACAGGTGAAGGGGCCGGACCAACCAACTCCCTCGTTCCAACCTTCGCGCCGCTTCGATGTCGAATTGGAGCTAGTACCTCGGCACAGTGATCTTGACCGGTTGAATCCGGGGTCAAAGTAACTCTGGCAGCTGTGTCGGATCAACGAGCAGTTCGATGCTGCGGGCGTTCTCGGCTGCCGCCTAATGAAGCCAGCTTGTTCGAGCGTCAGTACCATCTGGTGCACGGAAGGCGGGCTGACGCGAAAATAGTCCTGCATCTCAGTTTCGGCCGGCGGCCGGCGGTGCAGGCGCGTGTAGAGGTGGATAAACGCCAGATATTGGCCCTGCCTGGGTGTGAAGGTTTTTGCAGGGCGACTCACTCCGGCCATCCGATTCAGCTGTTCGTGCGTGCCTCAACACGAGGAGGCACGGATGAATGTACGCTATCGGGTCGAACTCAGCCAAACCGAACGCACCGAACTGACGGAGCTTCTGAGCGGCGGCAAGCATGCGGCACGCAGGCTCAAGCGGGCGCAGATATTGTTGGCGGCGGATGGCGGCGCCAGCGACGAGGCGATCGCGACCAATGTCGGCGTGGGCAGCTCGACCGTCTATCGGACTAAGCGCCGCTTCGTCCTCGGCAACCTGGAGGCGGCGCTCAGCGAAGAGCCGCGCCCCGGAGCAAACCGCAAGCTCTCGGGCAAGGAGGAAGCCCTGCTGGTGGCAACGGCCTGTTCGAAGTCCACCCGCGGGCCGCGCTCGCTGGACGCTGGAGTTGCTGTCCGGTGAACTGGTCAGGCTGACTGCGCACGAGAGTGTGTCGCGCGAGACGGTGCGTCGGCGCTTGGCCGAAAATGACCTCAAGCCATGGCGCAAGGACATGTGGTGCATTCCGCAGGTCGACGCCGACTACGTCGCCCGTATGGAGGAGGTGCTCGATCTTTATTCCGAAGCGCCCGATCCCGAGCGCCCGGTGGTCTGCTTCGACGAGAGCCCGATCCAGCTCATCGGCGAGGTCCGCCGGCCGATCCCGCCCGAGCCGCGGCAAATCGAGCGCTACGACTGCGAATATAAACGCAACGGAACCGCGAACCTGTTCGTGTTCTTGGATGTGAACCGCCCCTGGCGCAAGGTGAAGGTCACCGAACGGCGCGCCGCCGAAGACTTCGCCGTCTGCATGCGCGACCTCACCGATGTCCATTATCCCGAGGCGGAGCGCATTCGCGTGGTGCTCGACAACTTGTCGACCCATTCCGCCGGCGCGCTCTACCAGACTTTCCCAGCCGACGAAGCGCGACGGGTGCTGCGCCGGCTGGAGTTCCACTACGTCCCCAAGCACGCCAGCTGGCTGAACATGGTCGAGATCGAGATCGGCGTCCTGGCCAGTCAATGTCTCGATCGGCGCATCGAAAGCTACACCCGGCTTGTCGCCGAGACCGCTGCTTGGGAGAAGCGACGCAACGCCGAATGCGCCCGCATCAACTGGATGTTCACAACCCAAAAAGCCCGCGCCAAAATGGGGCGCGCTTACCCCAAGCCCACGCTCAAATCAGACCAAAATCAAAGAGTCAAAACCTCTGTGACGAGGTACTAGGGGCGATCGTCGGACAGCCATCGACCGGACCAGTGACAGTCAGCGAGGCCGACGCGATGATCTTCGGCTACGGATTGCTGAACGACTGGTCGGCGCGGGACATCCAAGCGTGGGAATACCAGCCGCTCGGTCCCTTCCAGGCAAAGGCGACCGCAACAACGATCAGTCCCTGGATCGTCCCGAAAGCCGCTCTTGAGCCGTCCCGCGCAGCGGTGCCGCTGCGCGAAACGCCTCTACTGCCCTATCTGCGAGAGCCGGGTCCGTTGCTCTACGACATCGCGTTGGAGATGGCGCTCACCCCCGCCGGGGGCGCCGAGACCGTGATCAGCCGGACCAATGCCCGCGAGCTCTACTACTCGGCCGCCCAGCAACTCGCGCACCACACGGCTTGCGGCTGCCCGATGCGAGTGGGCGACCTTCTCGGTTCGGGAACGATCTCGGGACCTGACGTTGGCAGCCGGGGCAGTCTCCTTGAGCTTTCCTGGGGCGGCAGGGACCCGATCCTGCTGTCGAATGGAATGACTCGAACGTTCATCGAAGATAACGACACATTAACCATGCGCGGCGCCGCAACGGGCGACGGTTACAAGATTGGGTTCGGGAATTGCTCCGGCCTCGTGCTCCCTGCTCTGGCCGATCCGTACTTCCGAGGGAAGGGACCGGAATGACCAACGCCTTCGCGACCCAAGATGATCTCAGTGATACCAAGATCAGCGTCACCGAGGTCGGCGTGCGCTGGTCATGGCTTGTAAGGGTATAGCCTTCGGGCGTCCTCATCCGGGTGCGCACAATGGCGCGCTTATCATTGCGCGCAACGCCGACAGAAACGGCGCTTGCCTTCCGACGCGCGTCGTCGCTCGGACCTTCCGGCTGGCGGTCGATCACTGCATGCCCACCCACGATGACAGCCGCGCGCGGCGCATGGTCGCTCTCCTCGTCGACGGGCAACGCAATGCCCCGAATCCATCAGTAAGGAGCTATGGCCGAAAGTTGGTGAGGGCGTGAATTGGGGAAGGCGGCATATCGTGGGGGTGTTCGAGCCTCCACTTCTCCGCCGAAGGAGCGATATGCCGTGTTCAATGATAACGTTGTCAAACTAGAGCGGTTTCCGGCCGGGTTAAATCGTGCGGTGTTCCCAACGCGCTGGAAATGTGATTCTTGGGGTGCGCCGAATCGGAGGCGGCGCGGGATGGGGCCCTTGTCGGTGGATTTGCGCAAGCGGGTGGTTTCGGCGGTTCGCGAGGAAGGCATGAGCTGCCGTGCGGCGGCGCAGCGGTTCGGGGTGAGCTTTTCCAGCGCGATTCGTTGGGTGGCGGCGTTGCGCGAGCGCGGCAGCTACGCGCCGTTGCCGATGGGCGGCGACACGCGTTCGCAGCGCGTCGAGGCCCACACGGATTTCCTGCTTCGCCTTCATCGGCGCGAGCCTGACCTTACGCTCAACGAAATCTGCGACCGTCTGGAGCGTGCGCGAGGCGAGAAGGTGTCGCCGTCTATGATCTGGCGCTTTTTCGACCGCCACGACATCACGTTTAAAAAAAGTCCGCGCACGCGAGTGAGCAGGGCCGCCCGGACGTCCTTGAGCGGCGACGGCGATGGTTCGACTGTCAACTCGATCTCGATCCGCTGAAACTGGTGTTCGTCGATGAGACGGCGGCGACGACCAGCATGGCGCGCCGCTTCGGCCGGCGCCGGCGCGGCCAACGTCTGCGCTGCGGTGTTCCGCATGGGCATTACAAAGCGATCACCTTCGTATTCGGCCTGCGCCTGAGAGGCGTCATCGCGCCCAAGGCCTACGACCACGCCATGAACGCCGAGACGTTCGAAGCCTGGCTCGAGCACCATCTCCTGCCGACTTTGGAGGAAGGCGACATCGTCGTGCTCGACAATCTCAAGGCTCACAAAAGCCCGAGAGTGGCGGAAATCCTGGCCAGGAAAAACTGCACGGTACGATACCTGCCGCCATACAGCCCGGACTTCAACCCCATCGAGATGGCGATTTCCAAACTGAAAAGCGCGCTGCGAAAATTGGCCGAGCGCACCGTTGTCGGACTTCTTGCTATCCTGGAGGGCTGCGCCGCTCTCTTCAAGCCGGCCGAATGCGAAAACTATTTCGAGGCCTGCGGGTATGATCCCGGCGAACTCCAAGCCCTCAACACAACCTGAACGGATTCCGCTCTAGTTCGAAACGGGGCGCCGATAAACCTGCCGTTCACCGGATTCTGTCAGAGTTATTGCTCAAAATTTTACACCATTGTAATTGGAGAATTACCATTGCTCATCCTTTTCCATAAAGCTGGCTATTTGACGCATGGACGAAGCCGAGTTCGATAAGCATGCGCTCGCATACGAGGATCAACTCCGAGAAAACATCGCCATAACAGGCGAAGATCCGACTTTTTTTGCCGAATATAAGATCGAGCTGTTCTCGAAGTGGGCCGACCCAAAGCCTCGTGCGATCGTGGACTTCGGGTCAGGCATTGGCAATTCAATTCCCTATTTCCGAAAGCATTTTGCCGAGTCCGAGATCACATGCGCCGACGTTTCCCTAAAGAGTTTGGCCCATGGTTCGAGAAGGTTTCCCGGCCGGGAACAGAGCCTCGTCATCACTCAGGAAGGGATCCCGGCCCCCGATCAGTCCTTTGACGCGGCCTTCTCGGCTTGCGTATTTCACCACATTCCTCATGAAGAACACGGTTTTTGGCTCAAGGAACTCTTTCGGGTCGTCCGGCCAGGGGGAGCTATGGCGATCTTCGAGCACAACCCCTTCAATCCTTTGACGGTCTATGCTGTGAGCACCTGCCCGTTCGACGAAAACGCCCGCCTTATCAGGGCCAACAGCCTGCAAGCGAGATGCCGCGATGCGGGCTGGCAAGTCCTGAGGACCAGCTACCATATTTTTTTCCCACGATTTGCCGCTGGCCTAAGAGGTGTTGAGCCCCTCATTGCGTGGTTGCCCATCGGGGCGCAATATTCTGTTTTCGCCACGAGACCATCGTAACAAATGAGTTTCTTTAGATTTTCCGCGGTTGGCGTCGTCAACACGGCGCTGGGGCTTACCGTCATCTTCGCGCTGATGCGTTTTGGCGGCGTCCAATACATTGTTGCCAACGCCGTCGGATACGCGGTTGGGACGGTGGTCAGTTTCGTCTTGAACCGATCCTGGACCTTTTACCACAAAGGCCCAGTCCTAAGCAGCGCGGCGCGATGGGTGCTTGTTATCGCTGTCGCCTACGGCGCAAATGTTTTTGTCGTCATCGCGTCGCATGAATATTTTGAAATCGATCGGTATATTTCGCAAGGGTTAGGCGCACTCGCCTATACTGGCCTCTCGTACCTTGGAGGTCGGCTCTACGCATTCTCGCCAAGGCTAAACCTAAGCACTTGACTCAAGGCTCCATTTGTTTTGCGAGCCATTGAAGCAGGCGCTGCCCCTTCCGCCACGCAAAGTCGATCTGCAGGTGATAAGATAACATTGACTGTTGTCGCAGACAATAAATACTTATACTATCCCCGACATAAACACGAAACGACGCAATCTATATTATAATATTTCGCAAGACAGCGCCCCGGCGACATGACTCGACCACACCAACACTCGCATGTTGGGTCTCGACCCGCATCGCGTGCGGGGCCGTTTGCGGCGCAATTCGGGCCGGCGAGGGCTGAACCCATCCGCGCGCGAGTTGCAGAAAAATGAGGTTAAGCGACTGAAAAGATTGAGTCGCGCGCAGAATTGCACACCCCGCGGAATGGCCCAGCGCGAGCCGCGTTTTCACGTGAAACCATAGGCCCGTCCTAACGCCGAGATTGCCAACAATTCATGGCGAGCGCGGCCCCATCGCCCTTCTAATGGCCCGGTCGGTCTGCTAGTGCGCTTTCTCCTTTTTCGCCGCCCGCTCAAGGTTCTGCCCCCCATGCGCATGTTGAGCCTCGCCGCCTTCGCCGTCCTCGCCCTCGTCATCGGCGGCTACGAAGAGGACGAGATGACGCTTTTGATCGGCGTCGCCTCGGCGCTGGCCGCGGTCGCATCGCTGCCACGCTGGAGGATGTCGACCTTCCTCACTCTCCTTTGCGAACTGTTCGCGATCGAAACGGTTCTGTTCGGCCTGGCCGACCTTGTCGCGCTCGTCGGCTATTGGCCCCGCAGCCTCGAGGAATATGAGCTGCCCCGCTATCTGCCGCTGGCGACGGCGCTGTTCGTTCTCGCCATTTTCGCCGTCTCTCACTTCCGCCTGGTGCGCAAGATGATGAGGATCGCCGATCCGTTCTTCGCCGCCCGGACCCCGATCTCGGTCCGGCCATGGCCGTATCGGCCGCTCATCCTGCGCCAGGACGTTTACGCGCGCATCAACGTCTTCTTCCTCATCCTGATCAACCAGTTCCAGGTCGCGCTGGCGCTGCGCTTCAACTTCTTCCAGCGGGATTTCGGCAACGCGATCCAGGTCGCCGACGAAGCGCACCGGGTCGCGTTCTGGTACCAGCTCATGGTCGTTTTCGTGCCTCTGGCGACGATCGCGATCGTCGCCGGCATCGTCGAGTTCTTCGTCGCCTCGAATTTCGTGCTGCAATGGCGCCGCTGGATGACGGCCTCGTTCACCTCGCGCTGGCTCATGCGCTCGATGCATTACAAGCTGGCGCTCGCGGCCAACGCCGCCGACGATCCGCATCAAGACGTGTTGGGGGATACCCCAGGCCAGCGCATCACGACCGACAACCCCGACCAGCGCATCTCGCAGGACATCGGCGGCTTCATCAACGGCACCGGCACCGGCATCAATTCCGGCAACGTCGGCATCTACAACTACACCATCCAGGCGATCGCCTCGGCAACCAATCTGGTCTCGTTCTCGATCATCCTATGGGGAATCTCGAACGCGCTGAAAGCGCCGATCTTCGGCGTGCGGATCCCTGGCTTTCTGTTCTGGGTCGCCGTCCTCTACGCCTGCGTCGCGACCGGCATCACTCAGCTCATCGGCCGCAGTCTATCCAGGCTCTATTTCCGCCAGCAGGCGGTCGAGGCGAACTTCCGCTTCGACCTCGCGCGCATCCGCGAATACAGCGAACAGATCGCCCTGCTCAAGGGCGAGGACCGCGAGATCGACCGGGCCGGCGGCGTGTTCGGCGAGGTGGTGCGAACCATCCGTCGCATCATCCATGTGCGCACCTGGCTCATCGCCTTCAATCAGTTCTACAGCCAGATTTCCGTCATCATTCCCTATGTGGTCGTGGCCCCCTTCTACTTCGCGAAAATCGTCGATTTCGGCCGGTTCAATCAGTCGGCCGACGCGTTCGCCAACGTCAACGGCGCGATGAACTTCTTCGTCGACCGCTACATCGGCCTCGCCGATTTCCGCGCCACGATCGAGCGCCTCACCTCGTTCGAGGACGCCTTCGACCGCGCGCTCGCGGACGACAAAAAGACGCCGCGTATCACGGCGCGGCCGTCGGAAGCCCCGACCCTGTCGCTTAACGACGTCGAACTCGCGTTGCCCAACGGCCGCAGGCTCGCTCATATCGCCGACCTGGTGCTGGTCCCCCAGGAGTCCACGCTATTCGTCGGACCATCGGGGATCGGCAAGTCGACCCTCTTTCGCGCCATCGCGGGCCTGTGGCCGCATGGCTCAGGCGAGATCCGCCAGCCGGCCTACGCCAAGCTCATGCTGTTGCCGCAGCGGCCCTATATCCCGATCGGGCCTTTGCGCGAGGCGCTCGCCTATCCGGAAGCAAGCGCGAATTTCTCTGACGAGCAGCTGAGGGAGACGCTGATCAAGGTCGGCCTTCCCGCGCTCGCCGACCGTCTTGACGACAACGAGAACTGGCAGATGCGGCTGTCCGGCGGCGAACAGCAGCGGCTCGCGGTCGCGCGAGCCTTGCTGGCCGAGCCGGACTGGCTGTTCCTCGACGAATCAACCAACTCGCTCGACGAGAAGAGCGAGGCCGACCTCTATCGCGCGATCGTCGAAACGCTGCCCCGTACGACAATCGTGTCGATTGGCCATCAGGCGACGATCAACCAGTTCCACAAGCGTCGGGTGACGTTCGAGACCCGCGACGGCGCTCCGGCCAGGGTTGCCCCCGAGCCGGAGCCGGCGGCCTGATCGTGGACCAGGCTCAGAGCGAGCGGGCGAGCCGCAGCGTGCCGCGCGGTCCTTTGATGACAAGATCGCCGTTGACCAGGTCCCACTCCGGGCTGCCGAGCAGCGCGGACAGGAAGCCCAGCTCGAGCTGCATAATATCCTTGGGGCACTGCTTTTTGGTCAGGGCGTAGGGGCCGACGGCGAGATGCTGGTCCTTGACCGGATACATCGTCGCCGACCACGAATTGCAGCCGGTGAAGCCTGAGCCGCGCAGCGTCCCGTCGATCTTCAGGCTGATGTCCAGTCCGGGAGGCACCGGCTTGCCGTTGAGCTCCCTGAGCGACCAGGTCTGGTCGAGTGGAAAGTTCTTCTGCAGCGGCGGCAGCGGCTTGGGCGGCCCCTCATCCTCTTCGGTTTGCGGGCCTTTTTGGGCGGCGTAAGCCGTGGTGGCGAAACACAAAGCTGCCGCGACGGCAGCCACGACTGAGATTGATTTCAGCATCTCTGTTAGACCTCGATATCCGGAGGCGGCGGCCCCTCTAGACGAATCCCCCAGCGCCCGGCGACGGCTTGCTTTGACCGCAGAGGTTGCATTTTTTGTGGCGAAGCGCGCCCGCTTGCCCTTGAATTTGCCCGTCTCCAGCCAAAAATTATCAACGCGGGCTCCAAGGGACCGCAACGGCAAGCGCCGCCAATATCTGGGGCGCGAGCCGTCATGTCGCTCAACGAAGAGGATGTGACTATGTTGAATTACGATCTTTCACCGTTCTACCGTTCCACCGTCGGCTTCGATCGTCTGCTCTCGATGCTCGACAAGGTCTCTGGAGGCGACCAGAACGCCCCAAGCTATCCGCCTTACAACATCGAGCGGACCGATGAAAACGCCTATCGCATCACGCTCGCGGTGGCCGGGTTCTCCGAGGACGAATTGTCGGTCGAGACGCGCGAGAACACACTGACCGTGCGCGGCTCGAAGGAGGCTAACGCAAAGACCGACGGCAAGCGCGAAGTCCTCTATCAGGGCATCGCCGCGCGCGCTTTTGAGCGCCGGTTCCAGCTCGCCGACCACGTCGTGGTGACCGGCGCGACCAGCGAGAACGGTCTCTTGCACATCGATTTGGTGCGCCAGGTTCCTGAGGCTCAGAAGCCCCGCACCATTGCGATCAACAAGGCCAAGACCATCGAAGCGGTCAAAGCGCCTTCCGCGCAGGCTGCTTAAAGCCAGCAGCGCAGCGAGATCAGGGCGCCCGAAGCGGGGCGCCCTTTTTTCGTCTACTGGAACAGCGCCGGAGGGACGATGCTTACCTTCGCTTTGTCGCTCGCCTCTACGGATGAGCCTGGAGCCGCGGGCGGCGCGGCCGGCTGGCCGTTGTCGACCTCGCTTGGATTGGAATCGATCCGCGGCTGGTCTGAATCGTGATTCGCCGCCGGCTTGGAGGCTGGCGAGGTCGCCTCGTCCGCTTTCGCCGCTTCGCGTGGAGCGGGCGGCGGCAGAGGCGGATTGATGGTCGGCGCGGCCGGCTTGGTCGCCTGAGGCCTGCGTTCGGTCGAAACGGACTTGGGCTTCACCTTCGCGCTGGCCGGCGCTTCCCGGCCGTCGTAGGGGCTGATGGCCGCGGGAATTTGGATGTTGGCCCGAGCGCCGTGGGCCGATTTCGCCGCCGGGGCGGGCCCAGGCGCGTTCGGGAATTCACCGCTCAGCGGCGGTCCGGCGACCCCGGGCGGCGGCTCACCAAACCCTTCGTCGCGGGCGGCCAACATCGGTCCCCAGGTTCGGCCGGGTGCGACGAAGCGCTCAAGGATTTGTCCGTTCCTGGCGTCGATGACGAGGCGCTGATAACCCGCAGGGCCGGCGCTGACGTCGGCGAGATAGACCCCTGACCGCCCTATGAGCGGCCCTCTCAACACATATCCTTGCGCCTCGAGACTGCGTTCGATCGCGACCGGAGGCGGGGCGAACCAAGGCGGCGGCAGCCATTGGGCCGTCGCGGCGGGAACGAAGGCGAAGGCGATGAACGCACCGAGCGCCGAACTCGCCAAGCAACGGCGCAGCGCTCCACTCATTCCGATCGTCATGCTTCGTCGCTCCAGGGTTCCTGTAAGACGATCTGAGGCGCCGAATGCGGCGCGGTTACGGCGTCGCTGCGGCGGGGTCCCGGACCTCGGCGCAAAGGCTTATAAGCCGATCAATTTCGCTTGATGCAGTTTCGAACGAGGTCACCAACCTGACCAGCGTCTCGCCCCTTCGCGGAGCCCGCTCCGGCGCGAGCGCCCGCGTGCTCCAGTCATGGAACGCCGCCCCGCCGGCGCGCCATCGCTCGACCGTTGCGTTCGGCGCGACGACAAAGACTTCGTTAGCCTCGGTCGGCCACGCGAGGCGCACGCCCGGCGTCGCCTCGAGGCTGTGGGCGAGTCGGCGCGCGGAGGCGTTTGCGCGCTCAGCCAGCCGCAACCAGAGCGCGTCGGCGAGATAGGCCTCCATTTGCGCGCCAAGGAACCGTCCCTTGGACAAGGTTTGGCCGCCACGCTTGCGCTGAAAGGCGAAACTCTTCGCTCGCGCCTGATCGAAAAACACGACGGCTTCGCAAGCGAGCGCGCCGTTCTTCGTCGCGCCGAGGGTGAGGATGTCGACCCCGGCCCGCCACGTCATGTCGGCCGGCGTCGCCTTGGCCGAAATGAGCGCGTTGGCCAAGCGCGCCCCGTCCATATGCACGCTGATCCCGTTGCGGTGAGCAATCGAACTCAGCTCAGAAACCTCGCTAACCCCGTAGACTGTCCCTGCTTCGGTCGCCTGGGACAGTGACAGCGCGCCCGGCTGCGCAGACTTCACGAGCCCGCGCGGAAACCTCTCCAACGTCTCCTGCAGGCCTTCTGGAGTGATCTTGCCGCCCTCTCCGGCGATTCCGACCAGTTTCGCCCCACCAGTGAACAACTCCGGCGCGCCGCATTCATCGTCGTGGATATGCGCTTCCTCGTGGCAGAAGACCGCGTCCCAGGGGTTGACGAGCGCCGCGAGCGCGAGAGCGTTCGCCGCCGTTCCTGTCGCCACCAGGAAAGCGGCGACCCTAGTCTCGAAGGTTTCGCTCAGAAGCGCTTGCGCGCGGGCGGTGTGGTCGTCGGCGCCATACGCAGGCGCGTTGATGCGCGATGACGCCACGATCGCATCCAGAATCTGCGGCGCCACTCCGGCGCCGTTGTCGCTGGCGAATTTCATGCTCGCTCCCGTCCAATTCGAGCAGACAATTTGCGCCAAGTCGCGTGGCCCTGGCAATTCGGTCTCGCGCCCGACGGCAGGGGTAAAAAAATTGCGCGCCGACCGCTTGTGTCGACGATCCATTTCTGTCATGGTCGCAGAATAGGACAGTTGTGCTGACCATTTTTTGAGCGACGAGGCTAAGGCTTCGGCGCCAGCAGGAAAACGGGCTCAAAGCGTTGTCGGACCGAACGACAAAGACGGATCGAAAAAAGTCCGACGCGTGAAGCCTTCTGGCTGCACGTTAGCAGCCGCCTTTGTCCATGATACGCCTGAAAATTCGCAATAACGGTCGCACCAAGTGCGCGACTGCCCCGGGAGCGGAAAGATGAACGCCAGAACTAAAGGGACGTTCGACGAGCGGCGGGGCGGCTTCCAGAACGCAAATCCCGGTCGTGACCCGCTGACGCCGCCTGCCCAAGCGCTCTACGATCCATCCAAGGAGCATGATTCCTGCGGCGTCGGCTTTGTGGCTGACATGAAGAACCGCAAGTCGCACGGCATCCTCGAAAAGGGCCTGCAGATTCTAATCAACCTCGACCATCGCGGCGCGGTGGGCGCGGATCCGTCGCTCGGCGACGGGTGCGGCGTGCTGACTCAAATCCCACACGCGTTCTTCGCCCCCGAATGCGCCACGCTGGGCTTCGACCTGCCGGCGCAAGGCCATTACGCGATCGGCCAGTTCTTCATGCCGCGCCAGTCCGCGCCGCGCCGGCAGGTGCGCGAAATCGTGGAGGAGGTCGTCGCGGCAGAGGGTTTAACCCTGCTCGGCTGGCGCGACGTGCCGGTCGACAATTCCGCGCTTGGCGAACGCGTCAAGGCGGTCGAGCCGGTGATGCAGCAGATCTTCATCGGACGCCCTGCCGAACTCGCCAGCGAAGACGATTTTGAGCGGCGGCTGTATGTCGTCCGCAAGGTCGTCTCCAATCGTGTGTTCGCGATCGGGACACCAGAGATCCTGGAATATTATCCGGTCTCGATGTCGGCCCGCACCATTGTCTACAAGGGCATGGTGCTGGTGCGGCAGCTTGCGCCCTATTACCGCGATCTGTTGGACCCGCGTTATGAGACCGCCCTGGCGCTGGTCCATCAACGCTTCGCGACCAACACGTTTCCGTCCTGGCGCCTTGCGCACCCTTATCGCATGGTCGCGCACAACGGCGAGATCAACACGCTGCGGGGCAACGTCAACTGGATGGCGGCGCGTCAGGCGAGCGTCCACTCCGAACTCTTTGGCGCCGATATCTCGAAGCTGTGGCCGATATCCTATGAAGGCCAGTCGGACACCGCGTGCTTCGACAATGCGATCGAGTTTCTTGTTCAGGGCGGCTATTCGCTGAGCCACGCGATGATGACGCTGATTCCGGAGGCCTGGGCCGGCAATCCGCTGATGGACGAGGAGCGGCGCGCTTTCTACGAATATCACGCGGCGCTTATGGAGCCGTGGGACGGCCCGGCGGCGATGGCTTTCACGGACGGGCGCCAGATCGGCGCCACGCTCGATCGCAATGGCTTAAGGCCCGCGCGCTATTTCATCACCGACGACGACCTTGTCGTTCTGGCGTCGGAAATGGGCGTGCTCCCGGTGCCGGAAGAGACCATCATCGCCAAGTGGCGCCTGCAGCCGGGAAAGATGCTGCTGGTGGATCTCGAGCAGCACCGCATCGTCTCGGACGCGGAAATCAAGGAGGCGCTGTCGCACGCCCGGCCCTACAGCGCTTGGCTTCGCGAAGGCCAGATTGTGCTCGAGGATCTCAACCCGGTCGAGCCGCGGGCCTTGCGCACCGACGTGTCGCTCCTCGATCGCCAGCAGGCCTTCGGCTACACCCAGGAGGATCTGTCGATCCTTCTCGCGCCGATGGCGGCCACCGGCCAGGAAGCGGTCGGCTCAATGGGCACGGACACGCCGATTTCGGCGTTGTCGTCGAAATCGAAGCTGCTCTACACCTACTTCAAGCAGAACTTCGCTCAGGTGACCAACCCGCCGATCGACCCGATCCGCGAAGAGCTGGTGATGAGCCTCGTGTCCTTCATTGGACCCCGGCCCAACCTGTTCGACCTTGACGGCGCGGCGAGGCGCAAGCGCCTCGAGGTGCGCCAGCCGATCCTCACCAACGAGGACCTCGAGAAGATCCGCAGCATCGGTCATTTGGAGGATTCGTTCGACACCAGAACCCTCGACATCACCTATCCGGTGAAGAAGGGCGCAGCCGGCATGAGCGAAGCGCTCAGGCGTCTTTGCGAGCGCGCGGAATCCGCGGTTCACGGCCGCTACAACATCATCATCCTTTCCGATCGCATGGTCGGTCCGGATCGAATCCCGATTCCGGCCCTTCTGGCGACGGCGGCTGTCCATCATCATCTGATCCGCAAGGGACTTCGCACCTCCGTCGGCCTTGTCGTCGAAACTGGCGAAGCGCGCGAGATCCATCACTTCGCCTGTCTTGCCGGCTACGGCGCCGAAGCGATCAATCCCTATCTCGCGTTCGAGACTCTGACGGCGATGGCCAAGGACTTGCCGGAGCCGATCAGCGGATACGAGGTCGTCAAGCGCTTCATCAAGTCGGTCGACAAGGGCCTTCTCAAGGTCATGTCGAAGATGGGGATTTCCACCTACCAGTCCTATTGCGGCGCGCAGATTTTCGACGCCGTTGGCCTGTCGCGCGCATTCGTCGACGAATTCTTCTTCGGCACCGCGACCTCGATCGAGGGCGCGGGCCTAGCCGAAATTGCGCAGGAGACGCAGCGCCGCCACGCGGACGCGTTTGGCAATTCGCCTGTTCTGAGCACGGCGCTCGATGTCGGCGGTGAATACGCCTATCGGGTGCGCGGAGAGACGCACAATTGGACGCCAGAAACGGTTTCCCTGCTGCAGCACGCCGTTCGCGGCAACGCGCGCGACCGCTACGACGCCTTCGCCAAACTGCTCAACGAGCAAAGCGCGCAATTATTGACCATTCGCGGTCTCTTCCGCATCAAGACCGCGGAGGAAGATGGGCGGACGTACGTGCCGCTCGACGAGGTTGAGCCCGCCGCTTCGATCGTCAAGCGCTTTTCAACCGGGGCGATGTCGTTCGGTTCGATCTCGCGCGAGGCGCATACCACGCTCGCGATCGCGATGAACCGGATCGGCGGCAAGTCCAATACCGGCGAGGGCGGCGAGGAGTCCGATCGCTACAAGCGGATGGCCAACGGCGACTCGATGCGCAGCGCCATCAAGCAAGTTGCCTCGGGCCGCTTCGGGGTGACGGCGGAATATCTTGTCAACTCCGACATGATGCAGATCAAGATGGCGCAGGGCGCGAAGCCCGGCGAAGGCGGGCAATTGCCGGGCCACAAGGTCGACGCGGTGATCGCTAAGGTGCGTCACTCTACCCAGGGCGTGGGCCTGATCTCGCCGCCGCCACACCACGACATCTATTCGATCGAAGACTTGAAGCAGCTCGTCTATGACCTGAAGAACGTTAATCCGCAGGCCAAGGTTTCGGTCAAACTGGTGTCCGAGGTCGGCGTCGGCACGGTTGCGGCGGGAGTTGCGAAGTGCAAGGCCGACCATGTCACGATCTCGGGCTTTGAGGGCGGCACCGGAGCCTCGCCTCTGACCTCGATCAAGCACGCCGGAAGCCCATGGGAGATTGGTCTTGCCGAGACCCATCAGACGCTGGTGATGAACGGCCTCAGATCTCGCATTTCCGTGCAGGTCGACGGCGGCGTGCGCACCGGCCGCGACGTCGTAATTGGGGCGCTTCTGGGCGCGGACGAGTTCGGCTTCGCCACCGCTCCGCTGATCGCGGCCGGCTGCATCATGATGCGCAAGTGCCATCTGAACACCTGTCCGGTCGGCGTGGCGACCCAGGACCCGGTGCTGCGCAAGCGCTTCGTCGGCAAGCCGGAGCACGTCATCAACTACTTCTTCTTTGTCGCCGAAGATGTCCGCGCGTTGATGGCTGAGCTTGGCTATCGGACGTTCGATGAGATGATCGGGCAGCGGCAAATGCTGGACCGGGACAAGCTCAACGAGCACGCCAAGGCGCAAGGGCTCGACTTTTCGAACCTTTTCTTCAAGCCGACGCCCTGGCCGGAGGACAGCATTCACCAAAGCGTCGCTCAGGACCACGGACTCGAGAATGTGCTCGACCGCCGCCTTATCGCCGATGCGAAGGACGCGATCGAACGCGGCAAACACGTGCGTCTCGACCTTTCCATCCGCAACGCCGATCGTTCGACCGGAGCGATGTTGTCGGGCGTCATCGCCAGGAAATACGGCCATGCCGGCCTGCGCGACGAGGCGATCCATATCAAGTTCAAGGGCGCCGCGGGGCAGAGCTTCGGGGCCTTCCTCGCCAAAGGCGTGACCCTCGAGCTTGAGGGAGAGGCCAACGACTACGTCGGCAAGGGTTTGTCGGGCGGACGCATCGTCGTCTATCCGCCGCAGGAAGCCACGAAGCTGACGCCGGAGACGTTGATCATCGTCGGCAACACTGTTCTTTATGGCGCGATCGCGGGCGAATGCTATTTCCGCGGCGTGGCGGGCGAGCGTTTCGGGGTCCGCAATTCCGGCGCGCTCGCCGTCGTCGAGGGCACGGGCGATCACGGTTGCGAATATATGACTGGCGGCATCGTCGTGGTCATCGGCGAGACAGGTCGCAACTTCGCCGCGGGCATGTCGGGCGGCATCGCCTACGTCCTCGACGAGGCCGGCACGTTCGCCCAGCGCTGCAATCTGGCGATGGTGGACCTCGAGCCGGTCGCCGCCGAGGAAGAGGTGATGCAGCGTCATCTTCATTCGGGCGGCGATCTCGAGCACCATGGCAGGGTCGACGTGATGCGCGACATGAGCCGGTTCGACGCTGAGCGATTGCACCAGCTGATCGTCAACCACGCGCGCTACACCGGCTCGGCTCGCGCGCGGCGCATCCTGGAGGACTGGGAAGCCTATCTGCCGAAATTCCGCAAGGTGATGCCAGTCGAATACCGGCGCGCGCTGGCTGAGCTCGCGGCGCGGAGCGGACCGCCGATGCTGGCTGCGGGAGAGTGAGGCAACCCGGGAAGTCTGAGGGGGCGCGCCGCGAGCCCCTGCATTCTGGCCGCTCGCGAGGCGGCGTCGACCGTCCGTCGCCGCATCCTCCGACCGAGCGGCCGGCAAAGTTCTTGCAAGATGGAGCTGGCGCCTTATTGAAGCGGTCCGGAGCTCGGCCCGCGGGATCAAGCGCGGCGACCCGGCTCTGGGGTGGCGAGATGGGCAAGGTCACGGGATTTTTGGAGATCGATCGCGCGGACCGGCGCTATGCGCAGGCCTCCGACCGAATCCGCCATTATCGCGAGTTCGTGCTGCCCTTGAGCGAGGAGGCGACCCGCAATCAAGCGGCGCGCTGCATGAATTGCGGCATCCCCTATTGTCACATCGGCTGTCCGGTCAACAACCAGATCCCTGACTGGAACGACCTCGCCTACCGCGGCGATTGGCGGGAGGCGGCGCGGAACCTGCTCTCGACCAACAACTTCCCTGAATTCACTGGCCGCATCTGCCCGGCGCCTTGCGAGGCTTCGTGCACCCTCAACCTCCAGGACACGCCGGTCACGATCAAGACGATCGAATGCGCCATCATCGACCGCGCCTTCGAGGAGGGATGGGTGAAGCCGGAGCCCGCTGACCGAAAGACCGGGAAGACGATCGCCGTCATCGGATCGGGCCCTTCGGGTCTCGCTTGCGCTCAGCAGCTCGCGCGCGCCGGCCACAATGTCCACGTCTACGAGAAGCAGGCGAAGGCGGGCGGCTTGCTGCGCTATGGCATCCCGGACTTCAAACTGGAGAAGCGCCACGTCGACCGCCGCATCGAGCAGATGGAGGCCGAAGGCGTCGTCTTCCATTATAACGCTCACGTCGGCAATACGGTCAGCGCGCAGGCGATCCTCGACAGCCACGATGCAGTCGCGCTTGCCGGCGGCGCCGAGGCGCCGCGCGACCTGCCTGCGCCCGGCCGCGATCTTGCGGGCGTTCACTTCGCGATGGACTTCCTGCCTCAGCAGAACCGGCGTGTGTCCGGCGAGCCGATCGGCACGAACGAGCCGATTCTGGCGGCCGGCAAACACGTCGTGGTGATCGGCGGCGGCGACACCGGGTCGGACTGCATCGGGACGTCAATCCGCCAGGGAGCTCTCAAGGTCACTCAGCTTGAGATCATGCCGATGCCTCCCAAGGCCGAGGACAAGCTCCTTACATGGCCAAATTGGCCCCTCAAGCTGCGTACCTCGTCAAGTCACGAGGAAGGCGCCGAGCGCGATTTTGCGGTGACCACGCTCGCCTTCGAGGGCGAGAACGGCGTCGCGACCGGCCTCAGGTGCGCGCGCGTCGACGAGAAGTTCAAGCCGATTGACGGCACCGAATTTACGCTGAAGGCCGATCTCGTGCTGCTGGCGATGGGCTTCGTCTCGCCGCTCAAGGACGGCATGCTGGCCGAGCTCGGCGTCGCATTGGACAAGCGAGGCAATGTCGAAGCAGACACGAGCCGGTACGCCTCCTCGCGCGCCAAGGTCTTCGCCTGCGGCGACATGCGGCGCGGCCAATCGCTGGTTGTCTGGGCGATCCGCGAGGGCCGCCAGTGCGCGGCGGCGATCGACGAGGTCCTGATGGGCTCGACGGTGCTGCCGCGGTAGCGGACGAGGTCTCCTCGATCCGGGCGCCTTATGCTGGGATGCGGTCGTCGTTCGGCGACGGCTCGCGCAGGACGTAGCCGCGGCCCCAGACTGTCTCGATATAATTGCGCCCGCTCGACGCCGTCGCGAGCTTCTTGCGCAGCTTGCAGATGAAAACGTCGATGATCTTGAGCTCCGGCTCGTCCATGCCGCCATAGAGATGATTGAGGAACATCTCCTTGGTCAGCGTCGTGCCCTTGCGAAGCGAGAGCAGCTCCAGCATCTGATATTCCTTGCCGGTCAGATGTACGCGCGCTCCATCGACTTCAACCGTCTTCTGATCGAGATTGACGGTAAGGTCGCCGGTGATGATGACCGACTGGGCGTGTCCCTTTGACCGGCGCACGATGGCGTGAATCCGGGCGACGAGTTCGTCCTTGTGGAACGGCTTGGTGAGGTAATCGTCGGCGCCGTGGCCAAGTCCCTTGACCTTGTCTTCGATGCCGGCCATCCCGGACAGGATCAAAATCGGGGTCTTGATCTTGGTGACCCTGAGCGAGCGCAGGACCTCGTAGCCGGACATGTCGGGCAGGTTCAGGTCAAGCAAGATGATGTCGTAGTCATAGAGCTTGCCGAGGTCGATGCCCTCTTCACCAAGGTCGGTGACATAAATGTTGAAGTTCTCCGACTTCAACATCAATTCGATGCTCTGCGCGGTCGCCGTATCGTCTTCGATCAAAAGTACCCGCATGTTAGGCTCCCCGCCTCGCCCATTGCTTCGTGACCGCGGTTATGTACGTCGCTTCAACGCCCAGTTCTCGCCCGGGAGACCTTGGGCCGATTCGAATTGAACACTGACCGGCATTGGTTAACAAACCCTGATTCATTTGCGCAAGTCCCCTGACCGCCTCCAGAATGATATTAGTAACAATTTGATAAGAAATGGTATTTGGTCAGAATAAAAATTAACGCGTCGCATCAACAAACCGCCCTAACAGATTCGTAGGACTCGCGGTTCGGCGATCTGGCTAAAATGCTGTGTCGCGCTTGTGGAATATCGCGAGGAAATATCCCCCTCTGTCCGCCCGACGCCCAGACCAATTGTTAACGACCCGCGTAAATGAACTGCTAACGCGGGAAGCCGTGCGCCAACTTTCGCCGCTTTGTCCCGCAGCGCATATCGCCTTCGGCGCTCAACCCGGCCGTGCCCGTCGTCTCCTGACGTAAGAAAGGAGAAACCTTCATCATGCATCGTCCAGCCGTCTCGTAGTCGTGATCAGAGGACGGCGACGTCCTCTCGCGTTGAGATTTGTTTAAGGAGTGCGCCGGAATGAAGTCGCGGGACACGCTTATCCGACTGAAGCGCTTTCAACTTGAGGAGAAGCGCCGCCGGGTTCGGCAGATCGAGATGATGGTGGCCGAGTTTACGCGCATGATTGGCGACCTTGATCGCGAGATCGCCAACGAAGAGAAGCGCGCCGGCATCTCCGACCCCACCCATTTCGCCTATCCGACCTACGCCCGGGCGACGTCGGTCAGACGCGACAATCTCAAGAGCTCGATTGCGGAGCTCTTGGGTCAAATCGAAGACGCAAAGGCGGCGCAAGAGGAGGCTGAGGCTGAACTCCTCAAATTCGAGACGCTGGAAGTGCGCGACAAGACCAACGATCGCTTGGCCGAAGCCGTGGCGCGGGCCTGAAGGCGGCCGTTCACTTTCGGGAGCGAACGAGGACATTCTGGACGAGCGCCGTATCGCAATATTCGGTGATGCGAACCGCTTTCCCGTCCCGCATCTCGAAGATCCAGCAATAGCGGTTGGGATAGGCCGGACCGCGCTTGGTCACACTGAGATTTCGGCCCTCCACCGCGACCAAGTTCCCTTCCGCGATGAAGCGTGTCGCCTCGACGGTGTTCGGGCCGTCGAACTGCTCCGCCAAAGGACGGAGCAGATCGGCGATGACGCTGCTTTTCCCTCGGAAGGTTTCCGACCATTCGGTCGACCCGAGGATCGACCATTCGACGTCATCGGCCAGCATGTCGACGAACGGGCGCCCGTTTCCGTTCGCCGTTTCACGGAATGCGTGTTCGAGAACCTCTCTCCCGGTCGCCATTTTGCGTTCCGCTCCTGCTAACGTTCGACGTTACTCGCGTTGCGGCGCGAGAGCCAATGCTCTAAGGCTGTCGCGGCGCGAAAACGGCTCGCGGCTTCGTTCGCAAGCGGCGGCCAAAAGGCCGGTCGGCCGTCTCATGAAGCTTGGCGCTCGCGGGGGAAGGTCTCATGCTGATCGGAGTTCCGGCCGAAACGGACCCCGCTGAAACCCGCGTCGCGGCAACGCCCGAGACGGTGAAGAAATTCGTCGGACTGGGGGCGGAAGTCGCAGTCGAGCACGGCGCGGGCGTTAAGGCCGGATTTCCGGACGCCGAGTATCAGTCGGCGGGCGCGCGGCTTGTCGACGCGGATCAAGCGCTCGGCGCAGATGTGATCTTGAAGGTTCGCCGGCCAAGCGCGTCTGAGCTTGGCTTTGTCAAACACGACGCGCTCGTCATCGCGACGATGGACCCTTATGGCCATCGCGAGGCGATCGAGGCGATGGCGAAGGCTGGGATCGCAGCCTTCGCGATGGAGCTCTTGCCGCGCATAACCCGCGCTCAGGTTATGGACGTGCTGTCGAGCCAGGCCAATCTCGCCGGATACCGGGCTGTGATCGACGCGGCAGCCGAATATGGCCGGGCGATGCCGATGATGATGACCCCCGCCGGCACGGTCCCGGGCGCGAAGCTGTTCGTCATGGGCGTCGGCGTCGCCGGCCTGCAGGCGATCGCCACCGGCCGGCGCCTGGGCGCGGTGGTCACGGCGACCGACGTGCGTCCTGCGACCAAGGAGCAGGTCGAGTCGCTCGGGGCGAAATTCGTCGCCGTCGAGGACGAGGAGTTCAAGCAGGCCGAGACCGCGGGCGGCTACGCAAAGGAAATGTCGGACGCCTACAAGGCGAAGCAAGCCGAACTCATCGCCGCGCATATCGCCAAGCAGGACATTGTCGTCACCACCGCGCTGATCCCGGGCCGCCCAGCGCCGCGCCTCGTCAGCGCCGATATGGTCAAGTCGATGCGCGCCGGCTCGGTCATCGTTGACCTCGCCGTCGAGCGCGGAGGAAATTGCGAGCTCTCCAGGCCCGGCGAATTGGCGTTCAGCGACAACGGCGTCAAGATCGTCGGCTATTCCAACGTCACGCGGATCCCCGCCTCAGCCTCGGCGCTCTATGCGCGCAATCTTTACGCCTTCGCCGAGACGCTGATCGACAAAGCGTCCAAGTCGCTCGCGGTCAATTGGGACGACGAGCTGGTGAAGGCGACGTGCCTGACTCGCGGTGGCGCAATCGTTCATCCCAACTTCACGCCCCAATAAATGCTTGCCCGCTCTTTGAGCGCCGGAGATCCCGATGGACAACCTCGACGCCGCGATTGAAAAACTACGAGCAGCCGCAGACGCCGCGCGGCAGGCGGCCCAAGCCGCGCAGGCCTATAGCGACCAGCTCGCAGCGGCCGGGCACGCCGCCTCCGGCGGCGCGATTGATCCGTTCGTGTTCAGGCTCGCGATTTTCGCTCTGGCGGTATTCGTCGGCTACTACGTGGTCTGGTCGGTAACGCCGGCGCTGCATACGCCGCTCATGTCCGAGACCAACGCCATTTCCTCGGTCATCGTCGTCGGCGCCCTGTTGTCGGTCGGGGTCGCGGCGGTCGACAGCGGCTCGGTGTTCGCGCGCTTCGTCGGCTTCATCGCCCTCATCCTCGCCTCGGTCAACATTTTCGGCGGCTTCCTGGTCACCGAGCGCATGCTGGCGATGTACAAGAAGAAGGGCTGACGCCGGTGAACGCCAACCTCGCCGCCCTGCTCTATCTCGCCTCCGGCATTTTGTTCATTCTGGCGTTGCGAGGGCTATCGTCGCCCGCGACCTCGCGCCAGGGCAATCGCTTCGGCATGATCGGCATGGGCGTCGCCGTCCTGACGACGCTCGCGCTTCGCCCACCGTCGAGCGCGCTCTCATGGGTCCTCATCATCCTCGGCGTCGCCATCGGCGGCTCGATTGGCGTCTGGCGCGCCCGCACCATCGCGATGACGGCGATGCCGCAGCTGGTGGCGATGTTCCATTCGCTGGTCGGCCTGGCGGCGGTGCTGGTCGCCGCCGGAGCGTTCTATGCGCCCGAGGCCTTCGGCATCGAGGAGGGCGACATCATCCACCCCGGCAGCATCATCGAGATGTCGCTCGGGCTTGCGATCGGCGCGGTGACCTTCACGGGCTCGATCATCGCCTTCCTCAAGCTTGACGGCCGCATGTCCGGCGCGCCGATCCTTTTGCCGCAACGCCACTTCATCAACGGCGGGCTCGGCGTCGCGCTCGTCCTCTTGATCGCGCTTTTCTACGCCACCCAGGCGCCGGCGTTCTTCTGGCTCATCGCGCTCGTCTCGCTCGCGCTGGGTATCCTGCTCATCATTCCGATCGGCGGCGCCGACATGCCGGTCGTCATCTCGATGCTCAATTCCTATTCCGGCTGGGCGGCCGCGGGCATCGGCTTCACGCTCGGCAATCTGGCGCTCATCATCACCGGCGCGCTGGTCGGCTCCTCGGGCGCGATCCTGTCCTACATCATGTGCAAGGGCATGAACCGGTCCTTCATATCGGTCATCCTCGGAGGCTGGGGCGGCGAGGTCGCTGGACCCGCCGGCGCAAAGGAGACCCGTCCGGTCAAGCAGGGCTCGGCCGAGGACGCCGCCTTCATGATGAAGAACGCATCGAAGGTGATCATCGTACCCGGCTACGGCATGGCGGTTGCGCAGGCGCAGCACTCTCTCCGCGAGATGGCGGATTCGCTCAAGAAGAACGGCGTCGAGGTCAAATACGCGATCCATCCCGTCGCTGGCCGCATGCCGGGCCACATGAACGTGCTCCTCGCCGAGGCGAACGTCCCTTACGACGAAGTGTTCGAGCTCGAGGACATCAACAGCGAGTTCCCGCAAGCAGACGTCGCTTATGTCATCGGCGCCAACGACGTCACCAATCCGGCCGCTAAAACCGATCCCAAGTCACCCATCTACGGCATGCCGGTCCTCGACGTCGACAAGGCGAAGACGGTCTTGTTCGTCAAGCGCGGCATGGGCTCGGGCTACGCCGGCGTCGACAACGAACTGTTCTTTCGCGACAATACGCTGATGCTGTTCGGCGACGCGAAGAAGATGACCGACGCGATCGTGAAGGCGCTCCAGCACTGAGCGCGGCGGCAATAGTCGGGCTGCGTCAAAAATGCTGATCGCAGTCGCAGCCTGCGTCGCGCTCTACGCTATTGCGTTCGTGGGGCTTTATGCCGGCCAGCGCAGGATCCTGTTTCGGTGTGACGCCGCCGAGGTCGACCCGGCGACGCTCGAACTTAAGGCCGAGACGCTTCGTCTGAAGACCGAGGACGGCGAGAGTCTGATCGCCTGGAGCATCCCGCCCGCGCCAGGGCGGCCCTTGATCCTCTATTTTCACGGCAACGCCGGCGGCCTCGACCTGCGCGTCGAGCGCTTTCACGCCATAACAAAGGCGGGCATGGGGTTGCTGGCGATCGAATATCGCGGCTACGCCAGCTCGACCGGCTCCCCAAGCGAGCGAGGTCTCAAGCTCGACGGCGAAGCGGCCTATGCGGCGGCGATTGCGGGCGGCGTCGAGCCAGAGCGCATCGTCCCCCTGGGGGAGTCGCTTGGATCCGGGGTCGCCGTCGCTCTCGCCGCGCGCCACAAGATTGGCGCGCTCGTACTCGACTCGCCCTATTCATCAATCGCCGACGTCGCGGCGGCCGCGTACTGGTTCGTCCCGGTTCGCGCATTGCTCCGCGATCCGTTTCGCAACGACTTGCTGATCGGCTCGGTCAGCGCGCCCACGCTGATCGTGCACGGGACCAAGGATGCTGTCGTGCCCATCCGTTTTGGCGAGAAGCTGTTCGCGCTCGCCAATCCGCCCAAGGAGTTCTGGCGCGTCGAGGGCGGCGTCCATCTCGCGTTGGGCGAGCGCTTGGCCGACACTCTGGACTGGATTGCCAGAATGGTCCCATCAAGGTGATCCGCCCAGCCGGGCTCCGTCCAGCGAAGCGCCCAACGGAAGGGGAGATTAGGCGGCGACGGCGACCGGCGCCGCAGCGAGCTTGAGCTCCACGGGAACGGGCGCGCGAAGGATGTCCAAGACCGGGCAGTGCGCGTCAACCACCTCTTTGAGCTTCGCCAATTCCTCGTGGCTCGCGGAGCTCTTCAGCGTCACGGTTCCTTGCACTCCCGTGAAGCCCGGCCGCACCCTTTCGTCGACGGCGAAAAATCCCCTTAAGTCGAGAACGCCGTCGAGGTTGACGGAGACGCTCTCGAGCGGGACGCCAAGCGCCGTCGCGTAAGCGCGGTATGTGATTTCCTGGCATGTCGCCAACGCCGCCAGGACCAGCTCCATCGGATTCGGGCCCGTATCCGACCCGCCGGCCGTAGGCGGCTCGTCGACCGTAAGCGTGAACTGACGAATCTTGGCCTCGCTACGGAGGTTCTTCACCTGTTGGGAATCGACCGAGAAGACGGCTTTTGCGTTGGCCGCGTCCGCGCGCAAATTGGCCTGCGTCTCCACAATGATCTCTTTCAGCGCCATGCCCGTCTCCTTGGTCCACGTTTGAACAAGAGATTAGACTACTAACATAATAGACTTTGTCAATATCAAGTGGCATTTGCCCCGGGTCACGGTCTCCGATATCACCCGCGCCTTTCGTCTCGCCGTGGGTCGACCATGTCCGCCGCGCCGCAATCCGTGACAGTGACGGCGGCCCATTGCTCGCTGAGGCGCGAGCTCGGCGCTACGCTTGCGCTCGGCTGGCCGATCATCCTCGCCAATCTCGCGATCAACGTGATGACCGCGACGGACTTCATCATGCTCGGGCGCCTCTCCCCGCACGCGCTCGCCGCGGGATCGCTCGGCTTCTTTCTTTATCAGCCACTGTTCCTCTGCGGCCTCGGCGTCGTCGGAGCGTTGTCTCCTATCGCCGCCGCCAAGCTCGGCGCGGGCCAAGGCAAGGACGCGCTACGGCGCGCGACGCACCAAGCGCTTATCACTGCGGTCTTCTTCTCCGTCGTCGTGTGGATTGCTCTCAGCGGCGCGGCCGCGTTCCTGCTCGCGATCGGCGAGCCCGGGGACGTCGCCCGGGACGCGGCGATTTATCTCAGAGGATTCCAATGGGGCCTGGCGCCGAGCCTCATCTACTACGCGGCGCGGGCCGCGTTTTCAGCGCTCGAGCGTCCGCGCCCAGCGCTCATCGCCGGACTTCTGGCCGTCGCGTTCAACGCCCTTGCCAATTATGCGCTGATCTTCGGCAAGCTCGGCATGCCGGCGCTCGGGATCATCGGCTCCGGCTTCGCCACGACGCTGTCGCAGACGCTGATGTGCGCCCTTCTGCTCGCCGCGTCGCTGATCGATCCGCGCATGCGGCCGTTGCGGCTCTTCGCGCTGCCCTGGCGCCTCGCCGGGACGGAACTCGCGGCGCTTTGGCGGCTTGGCCTGCCCATCGGCGCGATGATCGTTGCGGAAGTCGGTGTGTTCGCCTCCGCGACGCTGGCCATGGGCCTTTTCAGCACCACGGCGATCGAGGCGCACACAATCGCGCTGCAGATCGCCTCGCTCGCTTTCATGGTTCCGCTCGGCCTCGGCCAGGCGGCGACCGTGAGAGTCGGCCTCGCCTATGGCGCTCGCGACGCCCGCGCGATCTCGCGGTCCGGGTGGTCGGCGTTTGGCCTGACCGGGTTGTTCGCCGTCTTTTCTGCGGCGGCGATGATCGGCGCGCCTCGCCTCTTGATCGCGCCTTTCATCGACGTCGATGCGCCAGCGAATGCGGAGGCGATCGCGCTGGCGATTGCGCTCCTGCGGATCGCCGCCCTCTTCCAAATCGTTGACGCGAGCCAGGTGGCGCTCGCCAACATGTTGCGCGGCCTGCATGATTCCCGCGTGCCGCTCATCATTGCGCTTCTCGGCTACTGGGCGATCGGCGCGCCGATCGGCGTGGCCTTGGGATTTGCGACGCCGCTTGGTCCGGTCGGCGTATGGGTCGGACTCGCCACCGGGCTTGCCGTCGTCGCGGTCCTTCTGTTGTTGCGCTGGGTCGGGAAGGAGCGCCGAGGCTTTGCCGTTTGACCCTGGGTCCCGAGCCCGGCGACAATGTCGCGTTGCATTTGATGGATCAGCGCGCGCGGATGAGACCGAGGAGAGATTGAAGCCATGTCCCAGCATCCCGAGCCTCTGGTCATCGACGTCGACACCGGCATCGACGATGCGTTCGCGCTCCTCTACGCCTGCGCGCATGACGAGGCGCGAATCCTCGGCGTGTCCACTGTGGTCGGCAACGTCTCCCTTGCGGCCGCGACGCGCAACACGCGGGCGGTTATGGCGCTTGCCGGGCGCGGCGACATTCCGGTCTGGCCCGGCGCGGCCACAGCGATCTCGGTTGCGGTAAGGGACGCCAGCGAGATTCACGGCAAGACCGGCCTCGGCCATGCTGTTCTGCCCGAGCCGGACGAGCCGGCGCGTGCGCTCGAGCTGCATGCCGCGGATTCGATCATCGCCGCGGCGCGGTCGCACTCCGGGCGCCTCATCTTATGCGCGACAGGGCCGTTGACGAATATTGCGCTCGCCGTCATGCGCGAGCCCGAACTGCCGCGTCTCGTCAAGCGGTTCGTCATCATGGGCGGCGCCTATTCCGAGCCGGGCAATGTTACGCCTGCGGCCGAATTCAATATCTGGCATGATCCCGAGGCGGCCCGCATCGTCTTTCGCGCCTTCGGCGGCGTCGGCGGAGCGCCGGTGATCGCAATCGGCCTCGACGTCACGCGCAAGACGATCATCGACGAGAGCGACGTCGCGGCGATCGCTTCGCGCATCGCCGGCAAGCCGCATGGGGCCAAGCTGACGCGCTTCCTCGAGGATGCGTCGCGCTTCTATTTCGAGCGGATGGAGAAAATACTGGGCAAGCGCATCTTCACCATGCACGACCCGTTGGCGCTCGCGGTGGCGCTCGATCCGACGCTCGTCGAGACACAACGCGCGGCCGTCGACGTCGAGACCACAGGTCGCCTGACGACCGGCGCCACGATCGTCGACTGGCGCGGCCAGTGGGGCCGCCTCGCCAACACCGAGGTCGCCGTCGCCGTCGACGCCGACCGTTTCCGCCGCCTGTTCTTCGACGCGATGGCGCGCCTGGCGGAGGGCCCCCGGGGTGAGACTTAGGAACCCCGTCGCGAGATTAGACTAGCGCAGGACGCGAGACCGCGGCGCGAACTCCTCGAAGCAAATTGGGAGTTCGGGCGAAGGCTTGGCGCTTGTGTTTTTGCCCAGCATCGTTCTATCTTTGTTCTCAATTTCGCACGCACAGGAGCGGGCGCCCTTGATCCGGCTTGAGCCGCGGTTCGCCGAACTGGCGGCGATGACGAATTTTTCCTTTCTGCGCGGAGCCTCGCATCCCGAGGAAATGGTCGCGCGCGCCGCCGAACTCGGGCTTGCCGGGATCGGGATCGCCGACCGCAACTCGCTTGCCGGCGTCGTGCGCGCGCACACGTTCGCGCGCGAGAACGCTGAGGCGATGGCGGGCGCGCGGGTCGTTCCCGGCGCGCGGCTCATATTCATGGATGGCTCCCCTGACGCGCTCGTTTATCCGAAAGATCGCGCGGCTTATGGCCGGCTCTGCCGGATTCTGACCGAGGGTAACTTGCGCGCGCCCAAAGGGGAATGCTGGCTTAAGCTCGACGACCTTCTGGAGCGGAGCGAGGGACTGCAGGTCGTGGCGCTGCCCCCTGCCCATCCCCTCCCCCCAAAGGGCGTTCGAGAGAACGCCCGTCTTTCGACGGGCTATGGGGAGAAGGGGATTCTCCTCCGCCTGCGCGAGGCCTTCGGCGAGCGCCTATGGCTCGGCGCGAGTCTCACCTATGGGGCGGACATGCGCGGGGGGCTCGCGCGCGCTGTCGGCGCGCCGCTGATCGCGACTAACGACGCGCTCATGCATGCGCCCGAGCGGCGCGCGCTCGCCGACGTCCTCGCCTGCATCCGCGAGAAAACCATGCTCGAGGCCGCGGGTCTCCTCTCGCAAGCCAACGCCGAGCGCCATCTCAAGGCCCCGCGCGAAATGGCGCGGCTGTTCGCCGAGGCGCCTCAAGCCCTCGCCGAGACCATCCGCTTCCTCGACGGCCTCAAGTTTAGTCTCGACGAATTGTCCCATCGCTATCCAGAGGAGCTGCGGGAAGGCCATCCGACGGCGCAGGAGGCGCTTGAGGCTTTCGCTCAGGCAGGCGCGGAGGCGCGCTATCCCGATGGCGTTCCTGAGCGCACTCGGGAAGCGCTGACGCACGAACTTAAGCTGATCGCTTCGCTCGATTACGCGCCTTACTTCCTCACTGTGCACGACATCGTGCGCTTCGCGCGCTCGAAGGGAATCCTCTGTCAGGGCCGCGGCTCGGCGGCCAATTCCGCCGTCTGCTTCTGCCTCGGCATCACTGAGGTCGATCCGGCGCGTTTCGATCTTTTGTTCGAGCGCTTCATCTCGCCCGAGCGCAACGAGCCGCCCGATATCGACGTCGACTTCGAGCACGAGCGGCGCGAGGAGGTGATCCAGTACATCTACCAGCGCTATGGGCGCGAACGCGCCGGCCTCGCCGCCGCGGTGATCACCTATCGAACGCGCTCGGCGATCCGCGAAACGGCCAAGGTCTTCGGCCTCTCCGACGACGTCATCGCCGCTCTCAACGGAACCGCCTGGGGCCAGGAGACAGAGCCGATCGGCGAGGATCGTGTACGCGCGATAGGGCTTAATCCCGCCGATCCGACGCTCAAGCTTGCGCTCAAGATGGCGAAGGAGCTGATCGGCTTTCCGCGCCATTTGACCCAGCATAGCGGCGGCTTCGTCATCACCCGCGACCGGCTCGACGAGGTCGCGCCGGTGATGAACACGGCGATGAAGGACCGCACGATGGTCGAATGGGACAAGGACGATCTCGACGCGCTCGGTCTTCTCAAGGTCGACGTGCTGGCGCTCGGCATGCTGACGGCGCTGAGCAAGGGTTTCGATCTTCTCGGCAAACATTACGGCGAGCGGCTGACTCTGGCGAACATTCCGCCCGAGGAGGCGTGCGTCTACGCGATGATCCAGCGCGCCGACACGATCGGCGTGTTCCAGATCGAAAGCCGCGCGCAGATGTCGATGCTGCCGCGGCTGAAGCCGGCGAACTTCTACGATCTCGTCATCGAGGTTGCGATCGTGCGCCCCGGCCCGATCCAGGGCGACATGGTGCATCCCTATTTGCGCCGCCGGCAGGGCCTCGAGGACGTCTCCTATCCCTCAAAGGAGCTTGAGGCGGTTTTGATGAAGACGCTCGGCGTGCCGCTGTTCCAAGAGCAGGCGATGAAGATCGCCATCGTCGCGGCCGGCTTCACGCCCTCGGAAGCCGACAAATTGCGCCGCGCGATGGCGACGTTCCGACGGGTCGGCACGATCCAGACGTTTCAGGAGAAGATGGTCGAGGGCATGGCGGCCAAGAGCTACGACCGCGAGTTCGCCGAGCGCTGCTTCCACCAGATCGAGGGCTTCGGCGAATATGGCTTTCCTGAGAGTCACGCAGCGAGCTTCGCGCTCCTCGTCTACGATTCCTCATGGATGAAATGCCGCTACCCTGATGTCTTCGCCGCGGCGATGCTGAACGCCCAGCCGCTCGGCTTCTATGCGCCCGCCCAGCTCGTGCGCGATGCGCGCGAGCATGGGGTTGAAGTGCGCGAAGTCGACGTGAACCTGTCCGATTGGGATTGCACGCTGGAGCCGCTCCCCTCTCCTTTAGGGAGAGGGGTCGGGGGCGAGGGGATCCACCCCCGCCACGCCGAGATGGCGTTTCACATCCGCTCGACGCATGCGGTGCGTCTGGGCCTGAGACAGATCGTCGGCGTCAAAGAGAAGGACATGCGCCGGCTCGTGGACCGGCGAGGCGAGGCTTATGATTCGGTGCGCGACTTGTGGCTGCGCAGCGAGTTGAGCTCGACCGTGCTGGAGCGGCTTGCCGACGCCGACGCCTTCCGCTCGCTCGGCCTCGATCGCCGCCAGGCTTTATGGGCTGTGCGCGGACTCGACCGGGTCGGCGACCAGGACGATCTACCGCTGTTCATGAGCCGCCTGGCGCGCGAGACAGAGCCGGATGCGCGATTGCCGCCGATGCCGCTTGGCGCGCATGTGGTCGAGGATTATCGACGTTTGTCCTTATCGCTGAAGGCTCATCCGGCCTCGTTCATGCGCGCCCGCCTTTCAGCGCGCGGAATCTTGCGCTCCGAGGCGCTCAGCTCGATCAAAAACGGCGAGCGCGTCACGGTCGCCGGCCTCGTGCTGGTGCGCCAGCGGCCGGGCACCGCCGGGGGCGTCATCTTCATGACGCTGGAGGACGAGACCGGCGTCGCCAATATCATCGTGTGGCCGAAGGTCTTCGAACGCTTGCGCGCGATCGTGCTCGGCGCGCGTTTCATCGCAGTGATCGGCAAGCTGCAGAGCGAGCAAGGGGTCATCCATATCGTCGCCGAACGCATGAATGACCTGACGCCGATGCTTGGGCTTCTGTCGGAGGCGGGCCATACGATTGGCGCTCTCGCGCACGCCGACGAGGCGCACAAGACAGAACCGACGGAGACCCGAAAGCGGCAGGGCAACCGCTTCGCTCAGCCGCCTCGGCTGGATGACCCGCGCGCGCCCTCTCCGCCGATGGAGACGACGGACGTCGCCGAGGCGATGCCCGCGGGACGGAACTTCCGCTGATTTAGTCGAACCTCCATCCATCGTCATCGCGACCCCCTGGCTCTTGGTCCCGGGGGGAAGAGATGACGATCCGATCACAATGCGTCATGCTCCGAAAAACCCTGACAAGAGCAACGCCGTCGTGGCTTGCTCTTCGGGCCCCTGATCATTCGACGCGAACATTTGGGGGCGCGCGGCGACAGCCGTCAAATCAGAAAATAAGGAAATAGCTTGCCTTTTTGGGAAGGTCAGGATAGGATGTGAAAGTTGAGGCCGCTCCTCTGAACGGGAGGGCAGGCGACGACCGGTCCGCGCCTTCCACGCCCGCCGCGCGGAAGGGCCGGAAGGAAAACCCGCTCTAAGCCTTTGAAATCGCTAATTTCGCGGAAGGAAAAGATGCTTAAGACAGCCCCTTTCCGGGGGTTTTAGCTAGTGAGGATTTTCGACCCAAAAAGCGCGTTCCGCCGGCAAAACACGCCTCTTTTTGCCGACAAACGCAAACCGCTCCCCACGGCGCGATTAAAGCGAAGAATGCGGGCGCCTCCATCACTGGACATGCGCCAATCAAAAGGCCGAAGGCTATGGTTCGCCTCTTCCAAATCTCGAGAGCTTCATGGCGGCATATGCGGGGCTGGCTATTCTGTCGTTCCTCTGGGGCTCGTCCTTCCTTTTGATCAAGATCGCCTCGCGCGCCTTCGATCCGCTCGATTTCGCGCTCGCGCGGGTGGGTGTGGCCGCGGCGGCAATGCTGCTGACAAGCGCCCTTTCAGGCAAGGTCTGGCCGGGATCGCGGCCGGGACTGTGGGTCAAACTCCTTGCGCTGGCGCTGATCGGGCAGGTCGTTCCCTTCATCCTGCTCGGCAAGGCGGCGACGCTGACCACGAGCGCCGACATGGCGCTGATGATGGGCGCTCAGCCCATCTTCGTTTTTCTGTTCGGCCGCTTTCTGGGATCGCGCGACCGCTGGACGTGGCTCGCCGGCCTTGGCCTCATGATCGGCTTCGCCGGGGTTGTCGTCGCCTTCTGGTCGCCGGGCGCGGGAGGCGGCGCCCATTCCATCCTGGGGCGGGCCTTCGCTCTGGCTGCGGGCGT
Organism: uncultured Alphaproteobacteria bacterium; assembly: GCA_963824475.1. Lineage (GTDB taxonomy): Bacteria > Pseudomonadota > Alphaproteobacteria > Rhizobiales > Beijerinckiaceae > Roseiarcus. The sequence goes on along the minus strand of CAWGPR010000012.1, from coordinate 620,437 downwards.
CTCTTATGGAACCGGAGCGATCATCTCCGGCGCCGCCACGAGAGAGATTGGCGCCGTCAGAGCCGTTACCGCCTCGATGACGATTTCGACGCTCGTTCTTGCGCTGGTCGGCCTCACGTTCGCGAAGCCCGCCCCGCTCGCGACGCTCTTCCAGACTCCCCTCGCGCCAATGCTCGCGATGGGCGCGCTCGGCGTCTTCAACACGGCTCTCGCCTATTACGTCTATTTCCGGCTCGTCCACGACGAGGGCCCAACCTTCGCGAGCCTCAACAATTACATCGTGCCCCTGATCGGCGTCATCGGCGGGGCGGTCGCGCTCGCTGAACCCATCGCGCCCTCGGCCTGGGCGGGACTGGCGCTGGTGCTGGCCGGCGTCGCCCTCACCGGCCGATCCCTGCGGCCGGCGAAAGCGTCTCAGGCTCGCCTTACGGCGACTCGCGCCAGCGCAGGTTGAGACGGCGCCGCATTGCCCCTTAAGCCCCCGCGCGGCGGATCGTCGTCCTTCGGTGGAAACATCACCGCCGCGGCGCAGACCAGGCCGCCAAACGAGGTCATGAAGCCGACGTAGAGCAGGAAGATCGCAGGAAAGCCGAGCCCGCTGTCGTGGATGAGCGGCCAAAGGCCAAACGGATCGAAGACAAGGAGCGCGGTCACACACAGCGCGCCGGCGAGCGCCCCGAGCGCCCAGTGGAAGATCATGTACTCAACCAGAGGGTCGACTCCCTTGGCCCGAGCCTTTCCGTGGGAGGGCGCGCCGTCAACCGTCTCGACATCCGACACCGACGCCTCCTCGCAAGCGCATCGCGAACGCATCCTACCGGCGAAGTCCGATCGGTCAATTGGGACCCACGCGTCAAATGCGCACACGCGCCTCAGCGCCGGCGTTTCAGCGCATCGGCGAGCCGCATCGTCGCCGACCCGGGCTCGAGCGGCTTCGGCTGGCTCTCATCCGGCGCCCAGGCCGCGAGCCACACGAAGTCGAAAGTCGCGCGCAAGCGCCCATCCGGATCGGCGAAGCGCTCGGCGTAAACGCCGGCGGCGCGTCCCAAAACGTCGCGGCGCAGAGGTTTGTGGCTGCGCGCATGAAGCGCGTTCGCGCCCCCCATGGCGCGCAGGTCGGCGAGAAGCGCGAACATGTCCGGGTAGCGGACGACCGCGCGATCGAGATCGACGACCGGCAGCGCCAGACCAGCGCGCTGCGCGAGCCCGCCAAGCGCGCGTACGTCGACGAAGGGCGCGACCCGGGGCGACGCGCCGCCGAGGATCTCGCTTTCGGCGATGGTCAGGCTTTGGCGCAGCTCGGCCAGCGTCTCGCCCCCGATCATCGCCGCGATCAGGAGGCCGTCGCCCTTCAGCGCACGCCGGATCTGCACTAGCGCGCCCGGCAGGTCGTTAACCGTCTGCAGCGCAAGCAGCGAGACAGCGAGATCAAGCCGGCCGTCGGCGGCCGGCAAGCGCTCAAGGTCGCCGACCGCCGGCAGGAAGTCGCCGGTCCCCAGGCTCGTTTCGGTCGGGGCGACCCGGATTACGCAATCGGCCTGGCCGCCGGAGGCAAGCGCGACCGCGCCATGCGGCCCCGGCGAGCCGAAGTCGGCGGCAAGGCCGAAGCGCCGCTTGACGAGCGACAGCCGATCGCGAAGGTCTTCGGCCGCCCTGGCCAGCAGGAAATCCGCTTGGCTGCCGGCGCGGGCCCGCGCCCAGGCGCGATCGAGGCGCCGATTGATCAAGCCTCGATCGAATATCTGCGGCGGCCCGAGCGACGACATGGACCCTCCTTATGTGCGAGACCGCCTCTCGCGCAAAGCTTTGATTCGCGCTAACTTCCGCCTATGGACGCCTTTCCGGCGCTGGACGCGGATGACGCTCAAGTCTCGGCTTGGGCGCGCCGCGCTGGCGCGCTCGCTTTGCGCTTGGCTCAGGTCGCGCTCGACACGCTCTATCCGCCGACGTGCCTCGCTTGTCGCGCCGCGACGGACAGGCACGGCGCGCTGTGCCCGCGCTGCTGGAGCGCCATGCGCTTCATCGAGCGCCCTTTTTGCGAGCGTCTGGGCACGCCGTTCGAGCACGACCTCGGCCAGGGCCTCATCTCGCCGCAGGCGATGGCCGACCCGCCGGCATTCGCCCGGGCCCGGGCGGTGGCGCAGTTCGAGGACGGACCGGCGCGGACGCTTGTGCATAGGCTCAAATATTCCGACCGCGCCGAGCTCGCCCGGCCGATGGCGCGCTGGATGGCCCGCGCCGGCGCCGACGTGCTGGCCGACGCCGACCTCCTGACGCCGGTGCCGCTGCACGCCCTGCGGCTGTGGCGACGGCGGTTCAACCAGGCCGCCGCGCTGACGGCCGAGATTTCCCGCCAGAGGGGCAAGCCATGCGACCTGACCGCGATCCAACGAGTCAAGGCGACGCGCAGCCAGGTGGGCTTGAGCCGAGCGCAAAGGGCCGAAAATGTCCAGGGCGCGTTCCGCGTCGTCGACGGTGCGGCGGTGCGCGGACTTAGTGTCGTGCTCGTCGACGATGTTTTAACCTCCGGCGCGACCGCCAACGCCGCGTCCCGGGCGCTGTTGAGGGCGGGCGCGAAGCGGGTGGACGTGCTGGTTTTCGCCCGGGTTGTTACCGGGGCCTGACTTCCCATATAGTGCTGGAAAATGGGCGGATTGACCCGCCAAGGATGTCTTAAGCGTGCCCCCGGTTGTCATCTACACCAAGTCCACTTGTCCCTTTTGTCATGCGGCCAAAGCTCTGTTGCGCTCCAAGGCGGCCCCCTTCAAGGAAGTCGGCGTTGACGGCGACCGCGCCGCTCAAGCTGCGATGGCGGCGAAGGCAAACGGCCGCCGGACGGTGCCGCAGATTTTCATCGGCGACACACATGTCGGCGGTTGCGACGATTTGCACGCGCTCGAGGCCACAGGCGAACTCGATGCGCTGCTGGCGGGGGCGTGAGCGATGATCAAATACGCGCTCGGCTGCGCCGAAGGGCATGGGTTCGACAGCTGGTTTCCGGACAGCGCCGCTTATGAAAAGCAGCGCAAGCGCGGCTTTGTCGTCTGCCCCGAATGCGGCTCGACGCGCGTCGACAAGGCGATCATGGCCCCCGCCGTCGTCGGCGGCGAGCGCTCGGCGGCCGAGGCGGGCCCAGAGATTGTGGCCGATGATCGGCGCCAGCGGGCGCGCGAATTCTTCCTCCGGATGCGCCGCGAAATCGAGTCCAACACCGACGACGTCGGCGCCAGGTTCCCCCAGGTGGCGAGAGCCATCCATCTCGGCGAGGAGCCGGAGCGTGGGATTCGCGGCCGGGCCAGCCTGGCGGAGGCCAAGTCGCTGGTGGAGGATGGCGTCGCCGTGCTCCCGATGCCGATGCTCGAGGACGAGCTCAACTAGGCTTGCCGACGGCGCCAGGCCATATCCAGCCATGGCCTGCGCGCTTTTCCTGGGCGCTGTCGTCCACGCCTTACGCCTCCTTTGCACGATGGTTCCGGGCGTCTGGTCGCGCAGGACCCCCGATGACCTCATGATCTCGGGCTTCGACAACCAGCGCGCGAGTTCCCCCGCAAACAAACGCCAATAAAACCCACACAAACGCTGGTAAGCGCTAGTAAATAGCTAGCGTTTACTAGCGCTTATTTTTCCGAATCGGGACTTTTCAATGGGTTACGACCGAGAAAATAAGGAAATCTTCGTCCGCCTCCCAGTTCGCGCGGCAGGTTGTGGGTGGTGACGTTTCAAACAGCGGCGCAACCTCTCCACGCCGGGCCGCCGGCCAGGCGCGTCGATTCCGCGTAAGGGAATACATATAGCCAACATTTCTGATTTTGTCAAGACAATTCTCTCTCGCGCCGTTCTGAAGCTCCCCGCCTTGGGAGTTGCGACTGTGGGCCATGACCCCTCCCCGCCTCCCGCCGGCTCCGGACAAAAATCTCCCCGATCCGAGCTTCCCGCTCCGATTCAACCCGAAAGCAGCCTGCTATAGGGCGACATCGATCGGGTAGGACGTTCTACGACTCCTGGATTGCCTCCCCCGGGTCCCAAAGCCCGGGGGGTCGCACAGTTCCGACGCCGTCGCCGCTACTTGTCGTCGATTCGGAATTCCTGCGCCTCGACTACCGTCGTGCCGATCATCGTGCGTACCGAGACGCGGAAGGGAAACAGCACGTGGTCGCTGGCGATCGGCGCCAGCCAGACTTCCAGGTCCTTGTTGTCGGCCATGAACTTGGTCGCCGGCCGGTCGCGCCGATGGCCGGATATGGGGACGTAGCGGGCCGCGCAGACCACAACCGGACCGTCGTAGCCTTTAGCCGACACAGTGCGCTCACCGACATAAGAAAGCGTGATGTCGAACCGCGTATAGCCGTCGAAAATCGGAATCTTGCGATCGCACGCGGCGGGCGACAGCATCGGTCCGGAGGCCGGCGCCGGAAGGATAACCGCGCCGACTGGATCGACGACGCCGCGCGTGTCGTCGGGCCCGAGCGGAACCCGATCCGGTTTTTCGTCGAATGGCGGCGATATGTCGACTCCAGTGACCGCGTTGCCGGCGAGCGCCATGCGAATCGTGCGGGTCATGTGCGAATCCGCCGCGATGGTGGCGAAGATCGCGGGCGACACATGGCCATGGATGATCGCGCCCTTGCCGACCGAAGCGCCATGCGCGTTGGCGAACAGCCTGGCGATGCCGGTCACTTTTGCATCGCCCGCGATCGAGTAGCTGGTCGGGGTGAGGTCGGCGTTGAGGTTGACCGCGCCGATCGGCAGGCCAATCAACGATACGCGGTAGGTCGCGTGCAGCACGTCGGCGCGCGCGGCCGCGGTCCAGACGAGCGCCGCCGTCATTCCGGCAGCGGCCAGTCGCAAGCGCAGCCAAGGCGATCGCGGCGCCATATTTTCGAATCTCCAAGCCAAGCGTTTGCAGCGCATTGAACGGCGATTGCGCAAAAATTCCGGCGGCGACGCGCCGACTCGAGAGCAAGCCCGCCTGAGCAAAAAAGTCATCCGCGGCCGGTGTCAAGACCTTGCGGCGGGCCCGCACGCCGACTTAACATCCCCCCATGGTCGAGACGGTCATTTCTATCCGCGCGGCGCGACTCGGCGACGAGCACGAAATCGCATCCGTTCACGACGCCGCGTGGCGCGAGGCCTACCGGGGCGTCATCCCGGGCCGAGAACTTGAGCGCATGATCGCGCGCAGAGGCCCGGCTTGGTGGCGCCTGGCGATCGCACGCAGAACGCCGCTCTTGGTGCTCGAATTCGGCGATTCCGTCGTCGGCTATGTCAGCTACGGGCGCAATCGCGTGCCGGCGCTCGGCTACGGCGGCGAGATCTTCGAGCTTTACCTGGCGCCGGAGTGCCAGGGCTGCGGCTTCGGGCGGCGCATGTTCGAGGCGGCGCGGAAGGATCTGGCGAGCCATGGATTGTCGAACCTCGTCGTCTGGGCGCTAGCCGACAATGAGCGGGCGGTCGGGTTTTACCGCCGGCTGGGCGGCCGGGTCCTGCGTCGCGCGCGCGAGACCTTCGGCGGTCAGCAACGCGATCGAATCGCTTTCGGCTTTGGCTGAATGTTCGTTCCTCCTGTAAGACGGGATTGACGCGCCGCCGATGTCGCCCATGAGGGCGACTTGGCGCGGACGCGATTTGGGAGGGCCGGCATGAACTTGAACGCTATATCGATCGGCAAGAACCCGCCCGAGGATGTGAACGTCGTCATTGAGGTGCCCATCGGCGGCGAGCCGATCAAGTACGAGATGGACAAGGAGAGCGGCGCGCTGTGGGTTGACCGGTTTCTCTACACCTCAATGCGCTATCCGGGAAATTACGGCTTCATCCCCCATACGCTTTCAGACGACGGCGATCCCTGCGACGTGATCGTCGCCAACACGCGCGCGATCGTTCCCGGCGCCGTCATGAGCTGCCGGATCGTCGGGGTTCTATTGATGGAGGACGAGCACGGGGGCGACGAGAAGCTGCTGGCGGTCCCTTCCCCGAAGCTTACCCAGCGGTACGCACACGTGAACAACTACTCCGATCTGCCGGCGATCACGATCCAGCAGATCGAGCATTTCTTCGCGCATTATAAGGATCTCGAACCCGACAAGTGGGTCAAGATCGTTCGCTGGGGCGACGCGGACGAGGCGCGCGCGCTGGTGCTCCACGGCATCGAGCGGGCCAAGCAGGCGAAGAGAGCCGAAAAGGCCGAGAGCTGAACGACAAGGGCGGTTGGGTCGGCTTGACATTCGCTGGGCCTTGGAGCCTCGATATGAGGCTGGCGAAGTCTTAAAGCCGTCGGCGATGGGGACCTCATGAGTTTGACGCGCAATCGGGCGAACGACGCGTAGCGAGGCGCGTTGAACACCCTTTCCGCGTGTTGAACGAAGACGCGCTCTTCCCGTCGCTGAAAGGGCGCCCAGGCGGCCGGCGGCGCAGGGAGCAGGGAGGAGAACAACATGCGCAAGCCCTTAGGCTTGGCCGTGGCGGCAGGGTTCGCCGTGGCCTTGGCGGCCCATGGCGCCGCGGCCGAGAAACTCAAGATTGGCTTTTTGCCGGGGGTCGTCGATCCGTTCTATCAGGTCATGCAAGTCGGCGTGGAGGCCGCGGCGAAGGACCTCGGCGCCGAGGTCGTCACGCAGATTCCCCCGACCTGGGGCGTCGCCGTGCAGACGCCGATCCTCGATTCGATGGTCGCGCGCGGCGACCTCAAGTACATCATCATCGCGCCGACCGACAAGGATCAGATGGTCGGTCCGCTGAAGGCCGCCTATGACGCCGGCATCAAGATCATCACCGTCGACACGTTCCTCGGCGACGGCGACTATGCCAAGGGCCCGGTCAAGTTCCCGATCAGCTACATCGGTTCCGACAACACCGAGGGCGGCCGCATCGCGGCGCGCGGATTGGCCAAGGCGATCGGCGGCAAGGGGACCGTCTACATCAACTCGACCAACCCCAACGTCAGTTCCGTCGAGGGCCGCGAGAAGGGGTTCAAGGAGGAGATGGCGAAAGACTACCCCGACATCAAGGTGCTCGGCCCGGACTACAATCTGGACGATCCCAACAAGGCGGCGCAGCAGACCGCCGCGGTGCTGGCGCGCGACCCTGATCTCGCCGGCGTGTTCGGCACCAACGTGTTCAGCGCCCAGGGCGCGGGGACGGCGGTCGTCAACGCAAACCTCGGCGGCCATGTCCAGGTTGTCGCCTATGACGCGACGAAGCTCGCCATCGAACTGATGAACAAGGGCGTCGTCTCGCTGGTTTTGGCGCAAAAGCCGTTCGACATGGGCTATCTCGCGGTGATGTTCGCCCAGGCCGACGCGGCCGGCGTCACCAGCCTGCCGCGCCGCGTCGAGACCGGCTTCGCCATCATCGACAAGAACAACGTGAAAGATCCAGCGGTCGCCCGTTTCATCTATCAGGTGCCAGGCAAGTAGCGCTGCTTGCCTGTTGATGGAGCGCGTTTCCCTCACCCAACCCTCCCCCGTAAACGGAAGAGAGGGCGAAACCCTTCTCCCGTGTACGGGAGAAGGTGGCGCCGATAGGACGTTCGGAAGAACGCCCGTTCTTCCGAACGGGCTTATGGCGCCGGATGAGGGCCGGCGGATGAGGAGCTTGTGACCGGACGCGCCTCGAGGATGACCCTCGCCCGCGCGTCCGCCGCCTCCTCAGGCGTCCGCACACGGGCCCAGCGCCTCATTCTGTTCCTGAGCCGCATCTGGGCGTGGCTGTTCCTCGGTCTTCTCATCCTGTTCTTCGTCGTCGCCGTGCCGCTGACGACGGGCGGCTCGGTCAATTTCCTCACCGTGCGCAACTCGCAGAACATTCTCGTCGCGATCATTCCGGTGCTGCTGCTCGGTCTCGGTCAGACGTTCGTCATCATCGCCGCCGGCATTGACCTCTCGGTCGGCTGGGTCATGAGCCTCGCCTCGGTGCTCTCGGCGCTGGCGCTGCGATCGGCGTTCGACGGCGGGGTCCCGCTCTTCCCCTCGGTCCTCATTGGCCTCATCGCCGCCGTCGGCGGCGCGGCGGCGGTCGGCCTCGTCAACGGGGTCATCATTGCAAAACTGAAGGTTCCGGCGTTCATCGTCACGCTCGGCACTTCGTTCATCGTGCGCGGAGTTGCGTATCTGATGAGCGAGAACACGACCGTGATCGGCTTGCCGTCCGGCATCCGAGCCTACGGCAACGACGCGCTCCTTTACTACGTCTCGGGCCAAGGCGGCGGGCTCTATTTCCTTGAGCGGCCAGAGGTGAGCGGCGAACTCCTGCGCCGCATGGACGCCGTCCTGCCCTATCCGGTCGTGGTGACGGCGTTCGTCGTCGCCTGGGCGATTTTCCTGCTCCACCGGACGCAATTCGGGCGCCATGTCTACGCCATCGGCGGCAGCATGGACGCTGCGGTGCGCAGCGGCGTCCCGGTCGACCGCCGCGTGATCGCGATCTACATCCTGTCGGCCGCGACCTCCGGGATCGCCGGCTTCCTCTCGACGCTGCGCTTCACCGCCGGCTCGGCGGTGATCGGCGATCCGCTGCTGTTGAGCTCGATCGCCGCAGTCATCATCGGCGGCGTGAGCCTGTTCGGCGGCGCCGGCACGGTGATTGGAACCGTGATCGGCGCCCTCATCATCGCGGTCCTGACCACCGGGCTCGTCATGCTCAACGTCGAAGCTTTCTGGCAATTCATCGTTGTCGGAACGGTCGTCATCGTCGCGGTGCTGATCGACCAATCGCGCGACCTCATCACCAGCCGCGCGCGCGCAGGCGCTTCGCAATGAGCGAGGCGCTGCTCTCCGTCCGCAACCTGGCAAAAATCTTCGGCGGCCTCATCGCGGTCGACAACGTGAGTTTCGACGTCGCGCGCGGCGAGGTGGTGGGGCTGCTCGGCGACAACGGCGCCGGCAAGTCGACGCTCATCAAATGCATCTCCGGCGTCCACGCGGCGGAAGATGGCGAGATCGTGTTCGACGGCCGACAGGTTCAATTCGCAAGCCCGATGGACGCGCGCCGCGCCGGCATTGAGACGATCTACCAGGACCTCGCGCTCGCCAACAATCTCGACGTCGGCGCCAATATCTTCCTCGGCCGCGAGGTCAAGACGCGACGCCTCGGCGGTCTCATCCAGACGCTCGACGACAAGCATATGCGCGAGCAATCGCGGCAGACGCTCGACTCCCTGCAGATCCGCATTCCTACCCTGACCGAGCCTATCGAGAAGCTGTCAGGCGGCCAGCGCCAGGCGGTGGCGATCGCGCGCGCGGTCCATTGGGACGCGCGGCTCATGATCATGGACGAACCAACCAACAATCTCGGAGTGCCCGAGCAGCACAAAGTTCTCGAACTCATCCGCACGCTCAAGAATCGCGGCGTGCCAGTCATCCTCATTACCCATGTGATGCCAGACGCGCTTGCGGTCACCGACCGCATCATCGTCATGCATCGCGGCCGAAAGGTCGCCGAAAAAGTCACCGCCCGCACCAACGCCGAGGAGCTGGTGCAATACATGGTTGGCGCGCGAGAGGACGCCATGGCCTGAAGCGTCGAGCTTGGACGACGGACGATCGCAATAGGAAGGGCGATATCGCGCCGGCTCGCTGGCTGATAGACTTGGGCTGGGAGGAGCGCGATGGCCAATTCATGCGACGCCATCATCATCGGCGCGGGTCCCGCTGGCCTCGCCACGGCGGCAGCGCTCCGGGCGCGCGGCCTCAACGCCTCGATCCTCGAAAAGCCTGACGCTGTCGGCGCGGTCCGGCGACGACATTACGATCGCCTCCGTCTGCACACCGACCGCGCCCGCTCCGGTCTGCCGGGCCTGCCAATCTCGAAGGCTTATGGCCGCTATCCCTCGCGCGCGCATGTCGTCCGCTTCATCGGTCCGCCTCGGCCGTAACGGCGTCACCTCATTCGGAACCGGCTTCGCAACGCGAGGCCGAGGAGAAAAAAGAAAATCAGACCAAGGACGGATTGGATGCCGCCTAGAAATTGCGCTGCGTCTGACAAATTTTCGATCATCGATTGGGTCATGATTTCGCGCTTAGCGGGGAGAAACGAGAAAATATTTGCGAGACTGAGGCCCGCCGCACTCTGTATCGTCATAGGCGCTCCTTTGAAGACGGGTGCGTTTGCGAAAACAAAAAAGCCGATCGCGAACGAAACAAAGAGCCAGAAAGCCGGTCTACCGATGCTCTGGCCATAATCGCTTGAAACTTCGTAGAGATAGTTGAGAAGCCACGCCCCAGACCCGGGAGCGACCAGTCCGCGCCGCGCGCGCAGTTCCTTGCGGAAAAATAACTGTTCGTCCTCGTGCTTTTTGAGTTGCTCCATTTCCTGCTTGAGACGTTCATATGCATAGACTTGGTCTTGAGCATGTCTTTCGCCCTGCGGCGGCTCCGGCCAGGTTACTCGGTGCCATTCGGTGGCCTCATGCAATTTTGCCCCATGAAAAACTGGCACCCCCGCTCCAAAGACCACATGGGCGAAAATAGTCTTCGCGTTGAACGTCGCGTTCAAGAAGTTTGCGCTTTTGGAGAACGTCGTTGAGCGGAAATCGACGCCTCCAGAGAATGTCGCCGATTGGAACTCAACATTCTCGGAGAAAGTCGTGGAGCTAAAATCGGCGGGTCGAGAGAACGTCGCCAAGTCGAAGTAGGCGCCTCCGGAGAACGTAACTGAGCCGAAAGAAGCGAATCCGGAAAATGTCGCCGAAGTAAAGGTGGCGCGTCCCGAGAATGTCGCCGAACTGAAGACAGCGATCCATCCCAAGAATGTCGCCAAGTGGAAATCAGCAAATCCGGAGAACCTCGCCCAGCGAAAGTCGACGCTCCTGGGACAAAGAAAGCCACGAAAAACAAAAGCGCGATCAAAATGAGTATGACGAAAGTCGATAAGTTCTGTCGGTTCGGGCGGAGATGCTCTCTCGCGGCCTATTCGTGAGCCGAACGCAATGTAGATCGGACCCAACTCCTCGTGGGTAAATGGTTCTAGTTCCGGTTCCGAGAATCCAGGTCGAAGGCTCTGTCGTTCTCTACCCGTCAAGCCTCCGGCCATCCAGCGGTTCCAAGCAACGCGATTTTTTGCAGCAAGGTCTTCGTCCCAACCCCCCGCTTCCCCTACTCGCGCCGAGGCCGGCTGGTCGCCGTACAGCGTAGCAAGGCAATACCAAGGGTTGTCATTGGCTCGCCTGAGTTCGGGTTTCTCGGCATCGCTCATCGGAATTTGGACACGGGGACTTGGTTGCTTACAGCGATCCCTTTGGCCGAACGTTCAATCACCGGCAACGAAGTCACAACCCCCACAATCTCCGCGACCCAAGCCGGAACCGTCTCGCTCGCCGGCCCCAAGCGCTGCTCGTCGAACAATTCCGCGTTGTCGGCCGCCTCGAGGTTGATCTCGCAGGTGCGTATGCCATGGGCGCGCGCCTCGGCGACGAAGCCCGCCGCCGGATAGACGGCGCCCGAGGTGCCGATGGCGACGAAGAGATCGGCCATGCGCAACGCCCTGTCGATCAAGTCCATGGAAAGCGGCATTTCGCCGAACCACACCACATGCGGGCGCAACGCCCCGGCGCGCCCGCAATCCGGGCAAGTGTGAGAAAAAGTGAGATCGTCGAGCCACGGACGAATCGCATCGCACCCGCCGCAACGGGCTTTCAAAAGCTCGCCATGCATGTGGATGACGCGCGCGGAGCCAGCCCGCTCATGCAGATCGTCAATGTTCTGCGTGACGAGCGTAAGCCTCCCGCCGCGCTCGGCGAGCGCGCCTTCAAGCCGCGCGAGCGCGAAATGCGCCGCGTTGGGCTTAGCGTTGAGAAGGTTGCGCCGCCGCATATCGTAGAACGCGAGCACCGCTTCGGGATCGCGGGCGAAGGCTTCGGGCGTCGCCAGCTTCATCGGGTCGAACTTCGCCCAAATCCCCTCGCCCTTCTTGTCACGAAACGTGCCGAGCCCGCTCTCGGCCGAGATTCCGGCGCCGGTGAGAACGAAGACGTTTCTCGGCACGCCGCGCTCACCTTCCATGCAGCGCGAGCGCGATCTGCACAATTGCCGCGATCAGCTCGAGCACGATGAGGATAATGATCGCCGCTTCGAGCCGCGTCGCACGGTCGGCGTCGATGATGTCGGTCAGCGCCTGCGCGGTGTCACCGATCACCTCGAGCTTGCGCTTCAAGACGTCGGCACGCTCGGTGAGCTCGTATTCGTCCGCAAGGCGCGCGTAGAGGCGCTCAAGCTCGGGATGGTCCCACAGCACGTCCGGCTTCTCCTCGACCGCGACGCGGCCCGAGACGCGGTGCTGGGCGAGCAGCGCCTGGCCGATGAGCCGAAGCATGGCGCGGCGGCGGAACGGCGGCCGGCCGGTCGCCGCGAGCTTGGCCGCAAACGGCTCGACCACGTCGAACACCGCATTGACCTCGCGCTCGTCGCGCGCCAGCGCCACGGTCTTGGCCAGCGCATCTGCGATGACCAGAAAGCGAGGCGGCGACAGGTTCTTGATCTGGATCGGACCGCCCGACGACTTCTGCTCGTCGCTGTCGGGCGCGATTTCGAGCACCGCCGTCTCGTCGTCGCCGCGCGCCCTGACCCCGCTGACCCGCGATCGCAGTTTCGCCAGCAGATCCTCTTCCTCGAGCGGGGTTAAGCCGACCATCACCGCGACGCCGAAACGGAACAGCGCCGCCACGCCCCGTTCGCCAACCCGGAAGGCGAGCGGCAGCAAGGAGATCATGTCGGGCCGCTCAAGGCCGACGGTGTCGATGCGCTCGCCGACGATGAGCGCGCGCGCGGTCAGGCGCGTCAGATCCGTCGCGGACGGGACGTCGGTCATGGCGGCAGTCTACGGCGGCGCGCGCGCCATCGCCAGCAGCGGCCACAGCCAGCCGCTGTTCGCCGCCCATGATTGGCGGTAGATTTCCGGGGGACGCCCATCGTCCCGAGCGCCCTCGCGCCCGGGCGCAGCTCACGGAGATCGCGCATGGATGATCGAAGCCAAGCCAGATGGCGCCTTGACGGCGTCCGGGTGGTCCGTTCGAGCGAACTCGACATCAACACGGCCCAGACGCCCGGCATGAACCGCGCCGCGGCGATCATCCACGCCCGCGCGGGAGCGGAGAAACTGTGGGCCGGAACCGTCGTCATCCACCCGAGGGCGAAAACCGGGGCGCACCACCACGGGCCGGTGGAGAGCGTCATATATGTGGTCCGCGGGCGCGCCCGGATGCGGTGGGGCGAGCGGCTCGAATTCGTCGCCGAGGCCGGCCCCGGCGATTTCATCTACGTGCCGCCTTATGTCCCCCATCAGGAGATCAACGCCAGCGACGATGAGCCGCTCTCCTGCGTGCTGGTGCGCAGCGGCCAGGAGCCGGTGGTGGTCAATCTCGATCTGCCGAACGTCGAGCGAAATCCGGAAACGGTCGAGTGGGTCGACGACCTTCATCCGCCGCGCAGCAGCTAATCGAGCGTTCGCGCCCTCCGATGGAGGCGCGCCTACCGGCGCAGAACGGGATGCGCAACGCGGGCCTGCCAGCCGGCGCCCTCGAGTTCCGGGATCAGATGCTCCTTGCGCGGAAAGCCGACGCAGAGATAGGCGATGAACGTCCATGTGCGCGGAACGTCAAGCGCCTCGGCGATCGTCCCTGGATCGAGGATCGAAACCCAGCCAACGCCAAGGCCGCGGGCGCGCGCGGCGAGCCAGAACGTATGCAGCGCGCAGACGGTCGAATAGCGGCGCGCCTCGGGCATAGTGCCCGCGCCAAGCCCATGACCCTGCTCCGTCGCCTCGTCGCAAAAGACCGCAAGCTGGATCGGCGCGTCGCTCAAGCCCGCGAGCTTGAGCCGGGCGTAGAGCGCCGCCCGTTCGCCGCTTAAGGCCGCGAGCGCGTCGCGGTTGGCGACCTCGAAGTTGGCCCGGATCGAAGCCCGGCGCGCCTCGTCGTCGACGCGCACGAACCGGGTCGGCTGGCAATTGCCCACCGAAGGCGCGAGCGCCGCGAGGTCAAAGAGTTCGCCCAGCGTCGTTTCGTCCGGCGCTTCCTCGCGGCGAAAATGGCGCACGTCGCGCCGCCACGCCAGAAGCTCATTGAAGGTCGCCCGGAACGCGGCGTCGAACTGCGGCGGTTCGCTGAGGACAGGGGCCAACTCCGCTTTTCGCCTCCTTTGTCCCCGAACGCTTCTGCCGGCCGTTCTGGCATAGCGCGCGGGCCGCGGAGCTGGCAAAGAGAATATCGCGCTTTTGGCGCCTCGGCCCGGATCTCGTGCGACACGGCCGTGGCCTTTTGGTCGCCGGGCCGGAAAGCCGTGCCGGCCGAGCTCCTCGCGGTGTTCGTGGTGGACACGAACGAGACGGAGCTGACGATCACATTCGGGGACCGACAAGAGCTCTCGCTCTCGCGCGCCTTTAGAAGGCGCTCTTGACCACCCCGCCGTCGACCCTCAGCGCTGCGCCAGTGATACCGGACGCGAGCGGGCTCGCAAGGTAGGTGACGAACGAAGCGATCTCTTCCGGCGTTTCGAAGCGTTTGAGAAGCGAGGTCGAACGAAACTTCTGAAAGAACTCGGTCTGGAACGCCTCGAAGCTCGCGCCCGCGCCGAGCGCGGCGACGAAATCGTTCACGCCGCGCGATCTGGTCGGGCCGGGCAGCACGCTGTTGACCGTGATTCCCGTGCCGGCGACGGTCTCGGCAAGTCCCCGCGCGACGGCGATCTGCGCCGTCTTCGTCATCCCGTAATGGATCATCTCCGCCGGGATCTGCAGCGCGCTCTCGCTCGAGATGAAGATGATCCGGCCCCAATTCGCGCGCTTCATCGCCGGCAAGTAGGCGCGGGAGAGGCGCACCCCGCTCAGCACATTGACCTCGAAGAAGCGCATCCAATCCGCGTCCGGGATGTCCTCGAACGGCTTCGGCTCGAAGATGCCGAGGTTGTTGACGAGGATGTCGACCTCGGGATGGCGGCGAACCAACTCGTCGATCGGCTGAGCCGTCCCGAGGTCGCCGGCGAAGCCGATGAGATCGCCGCCGGACTCGGCTTTGAGCGTCGCAACCGCTTTCTCCACGTCGGCTGGCGAGCGGCCGTTGACCACGACCTGCGCGCCCTCCCGAGCAAGGCCCGCGGCGATGGCGGCGCCAATACCGGCGGTGCTGCCCGTCACCAGCGCTCGTTTGCCGTTGAGTTTCAGGTCCATGGCGACGTCCCCCGAGCGCGAACAAATGAAAGCAAATGAAAGCAAATGAAAATAAACGGGAGCAAATTTTGCTTTCATTTGCTAGCGTTTATTTTTCGGAATCGGGACCTATCAATGGGTTACCGCCGATTTAAATAAGAGAATCCGGCCGTGTCTCAGGCTCTATGCAAAACGTCTCAATCGCATTCCTCCTCTCTTCGCTGTCCATCGTCGCTCTCTCCGTCCTGTCGTACGCCGTCTCGAACCGATCGGCCTCTGATCCGGCCAACAGAAAAAACATAACCCATATTTCTGTTTTTGGCAAGCTAAATCGCTCTCGACATCAAATTCGGAGTTTTTCCGTTCACCTGGGTTCCAACCCGCCCCGCCACCTCAGAACCGTATGCGGACGCCAATCGTCGGATCATATTCCTGCGTGTGTGGCGTGTTGACGGTGGCGATCAAGATCTTCTTGCCCGCCGGCATGGCGTAGGTGGTGGTCGAAAAGAAGCCATTGGCGAGACCGCCATAGACATTGCTGAGCATGACGCCGCCGTAAACTTCGATGCGCTTGAACGGCCTCCAGTCAGCCATGATTGAAAACGCGTCCTGGCTCCCGCCGCACTTGTTGCTGCTGATGAAGGGTCCGCTGCCCGTGCACGGCGCGCTGATCGTAACGCCGTTGGTCACGTTGAAATTGTAGTTGTTCTGGCCCTGATAGTAGAAACCTACCGAGAGATCGAGATTGTCACGCGCCGACCACTTGGCGCCGGTCCAGAAGGTCTGCAGGATCTTGTTGAAATTGTAGGCGTTGTCGGTGATTGCGTTGTTGATGTAGACGCCTTTGCTAAAAAATCCGGCGGGAACGAAGATGCCCTGGGCGATCGTCTGGAAGCCGGTCAGGTAATCGTCGGACGGATTCGACAACCGTGCGTACAAGTAGCCGCCATAGAGGGTGAACTTATCCCACCTGTACTTGGCGACAAACTCGCCGCCGAAATTGTTCGACAGCGTCGCCTTCAACACGGAGTTGGGATTGTAATAGGCGTTGTTCACATTGATAAAGCAGTTGAAGGCGTTGAGGCAGGCGACATTCGAGCCGCTGAAACTCGAGAGCGACACCACGTCCTTGGCCCAGCTCAAGGAGCCATCAATCGACAGAGGCCCGAAGTCCGCGCCGAGCTGCCCCTGGTACAGTCCGTTCGTGGCGTTGCCGAGCCCGTAGCCGCCGATCTGGGCCTGAACGGCCGCGCGGAAGTTCTGATACGTCCCGCGATGGGTGAAGGCGATCGGACGCGCGGCCTCCGTGTTGCCGAAGTTCGCGAACGCCGCGGAAAACCCGATCATCGAGAAGGCGTAGGACGCGACCGGGTCGTAGGCCGCGGCGAGGTCATAGGCGAGCGCGTCGGTGCGGCCGAAGGTCAGGGCGCCGTAGACGGGATTGCTGAAGCCGATATAGGCCTGAGAATTGTCCCACTGACCGGCGCGGCTCGAGTTGAAATTCGAGGTTTGCCAGGGGAATGTGTTGGCGGGTCTGGCGTTGTTGTCCGCCAACGACCGCGGACCGTTGTAGAACATGCCCGAGTACGGGTTGATGCCCGCTTCGAGAACGCCGACGAGCGACCAGCCGTAGCCCAGGTCTTCCTTCATCTTGAGCCCGAGCACCGAGAGGCTGAGCCCGTTATAGGCCGGCAGCCATTTGCTCGCATAAGCGTTCTTCTGACTGAAGTAGTTGAGCTTGTCGGCGCTCGGGCTATAGCCCACGCCCTCGCTGAGGTAGGTCGCGCCGACGTCCAGCGTTCCGTAGAGCGTGACGCCGGCATAAGTCATCGGACAATCGGTGGCGGAGGAATTGAGCCAGTTCCAGAGGCTGGAGAAGCAGGACGTGGGCGGCGACGGCGCGGGCGTCGACGTCGCGGTCGCGGGCAGGTCGGCCGCGTTCGCCCCCGACGCCAGCGCAATCGCTATGGCCAAAATCCCTACTCGAGCTTTCATGACTTCCCCGATTGGCTCGGCGCAGGCCGGCTTCGATTCGACTGTTTTACCGCAATTGATAAATACGATCGACTTAATAGACTTTAACCAAGCGAACACGCTGACGTCAAGAATGGTCGAAGCGGCGGCTTCGCCCGTCGCGTCGCCTTCACGATGAGGATCTCGGCGATTTTGCTCGCGCCCGCGGCGGCGCTCGGCGCCGCCCAGATGCAACGGCGGGCGTCGAAGCTCAGGATGGACGGTGAGGCCTCTTGCGCGCGAGCCGCCCGTTGGGGCCCGGTCAGAGGCGGAGCCGAGGCGTCGTCCCCTCCGCCGCGCAATGGCCGAGGCGGCGCTTACCTGGGGACATCAGACGCCGAGGAATAGTCTAGGGATCCCGTCGGCTCCAACAGGGCATGGGGTCGGCGTTGATCAACGCCGTTATGGCCGCTGGCAAAGGCTCAGCCAAATGGCCGCAAGGCGACGGCCTGGACCGCAGTTTTCAGCAGGAACGGTCGAGCGCCGGCTTGTATTTGGGGAAAGCGAACTTCATTGTTTCGTCGCTAGGGAGTGACGCGGCCGAGTGCGCGGTCTGGACGAAACTCGCGGCTTGAGGCGCAATCCCGACGTCAAGGTCGGCGCCAGCGTCGGGGATTTATGGCGAAGCCCGGCGCGGCGAACAGCGCCGCAACCGGGCGACAAAACAACCGTCAGAACTTGATGCGAATGCCGGCCGTCGGGTTGACCGTCTGAGCCACCTGGTAGCCGTTCGCCAAGCCGCCGTAGACGTTGGAGATCATTATGCCCGCGTAGAGGTCGACGCGCTTGACCGGCCGATAATCGATCAGAGCGGAAATGAAGTCGGTCTGGCCGGCGCATTTGCCGCTGTTGACGCGCGTAACTGTGAAACTGCTTCCGTTTGGCTCAACGTAGGTGCTGTTGGCGGTGCCGCAGGTCGTTGTATTGTAGTCGGACTGTTGGAGATAATAAAAGGCGCCGGTCACGTCAAGCTGAGGCGTGATCGCATATTTGGCGCCGACCCAGAAGAAGGGAGCGATTCTGGGAATGGCGTAGGTTGTGTAGCTGGTCCATTGGGTCGGAAAGAGTTTCTTGGCGTTGGGCAAAGTCGACGGGATCGTCGCAGGCACGTTCCAGCCGCCGATGGTCGTGAAGCCATTGAGATAATCGTTGCTCGGGTCGGACTGCCTGAGCCACGCGTAGCCGCCGTAGACCGTCAGGGCATGCCATTTGTACTTGGACGTCAGCAACAGGCCGGTGTTGTTCGACAGCGTCGCCGTCACGTCGGTGTTGTTGTAAAATTCCGGGACTCCGTCGGTGCATCCAGTCAGGCCCTTGAAGGGCCCGGTCTTGAGGATGGAGCAGGTGCCGCTGAAGGTGCCGACGTTCACCGCGTCCCTGGCGAAGCTGCCGATCGCGTCCACCGAGAGCGCGCCGGCGAAGGGGGTGCCGCCGAACAAGTTGAAGTCGCCGCCGACCTGGCCTTGGTACATGCCGTTCGTGCCGTTGCCCTGGTCATAGCCGCCAAACTGCCACAGGCCCGCCACGCGGAAACTCGAGGCCGAGGGGATGCCGAAATTCGGGAGGTTCAGTCGATATTTGACCGCCGTCTCGGCGCGGGCGGCTTCGGTGTCGCCAAATCCGGCGTAGGAGCCCGAATAGCCGATCGGCGAGAAGGCGTACGAGCCGCCCATCGGATCGTAGGAATTGATGGCGTCGAGCGACAGCGTGTAGACCCGCCCGGCGGTCAAGGTGCCATAGGCCGGGTTGCTGAGGCCGATGAACGCTTGCGAATTATCCCACTGGCCGGTGCGGCTCGAGTTGGCGTTCGCGTTCTGCTGGACCAGCGCCTTGCCGTTGTTTTGGACTTGCGAGCGCTGCGCGTCAGCCAGGTAGCCATAAAATGGATTGAAACCGGTCTCCGCCGTGCCGACGAGCGACCAGCCCGACAAGAACGGACCCGACAAGAACGGAAGTGGCAGGCTCATCTTGATGCCGACGACCGACTGGCTGAGGCCGTTGGGCGTCCACAGCCACTGCGAGTGTGGGCTGCTCTGCTTGGTGACGATGTTCGAGACGCCGTTGTTCCACGCAGCGTTGTAGCCGGCGCCGTGCGACTCCCAGCCGAGACCCCCGTCCAGCGTCCCATAGACGGTGAACGGCCCATAGCTCAGCGGGCAGTCGGCGGCGGTTGAATCGAGCCACGACCAGATGCTCGCGTAGCAGTTCACCGGCGGAGCCGGCGGCGCTTGCTTCTTGGTTGGCAGATCAGCCGCGCGAGCCGCGCCGACGGAGGCGATTGCGATCGCCAGGGCTACACCAAGCTTTTTCATAACTTCCCCATCCCATGGTCGGACCGAAATCGACGCCGGCCCGCGCTGCTAGACTTTGACGGCTCCCGCTTGCCCGCCTGGGCGGGTCGCGTCCCCTCCGCTCCGCGACTCGATTGCCTCAAGCGCCCCTGGCCGAAGCTGGACCCGTCGCGGCGGATATGGAATGTATTCCCACAGCCGCGACGTTGCTCGCCCGAACTCGAATCGAATTGTGCAGGGTGAAGCTAACGGCGCAAACTGTCACAAACAAACTATAATTTTACCGTGTTATCGTCTTTTTTCAGGCTTGTTGCAAATTGACCACAGACGATGCTTGCGGCGCGGCGAAACAATAGGTTTTCGGCTGCGACAATAGCCTTACCGGCGCGACAATACCAGGCGGCGCGCCAACGCCCCCGGGCTGACATATTTTGGACTGGTTTGGGATTAGCTCGCCAATGTTACAGGTTGGCGACAAAAGGGCCGACAGAAACAAAAAAAATTTAGTCGAGCGCCAAAATGCGCCCGTGGTAACAGACGGAGATCGCAACCATGTATTCAGGCGACGATCTCAGCGGTCGGAGCCTGAGGTCGGCGTCATTTCGACAGTGGGAGCCCGCGCCGCGAGCGTTGCAAAGCGAGTGCTCCAGGCCGCCAACTCGGTGAACTCTTGTGGCGCTGCTTTACTGGTAAGACAAAGTCCGGGCGAAGCATGGTGCTTGGGAATGAAGCGATGAGCGTTTCGCCTTTCGAGAAAACCGGCCCGGCGGACGCGCTGGCGGGCGCTCCGGTGCTGGTCGTCGAAGACGAGCGCGACCTCGCCGAGGAGATTCGCCTCGAACTGCAGGCGAGCGGCCATCCGGTGCAGCTCGCGGAGACAGTCGACGACGGCTTGCGGGCGGCGCGGTCGGGCGCGGCGGTCCTGGTCATCGATCGCATGCTGCAAGGCGAGGATGGGCTTTCGATCATCGAAGCGCTCCGGGCCGAAGGCAACGCCACGCCGGCCCTGGTGATTAGCGCGCTCTCGTCGGTCGACGAGCGAATCAATGGCCTGAAAGCGGGCGGCGACGACTATCTGGTCAAGCCGTTCGACATTCGGGAGTTGACCGCGCGGGTTGAAGCGCTTCTGCGCCGGGGCGCCGACGCGCGGGTGACGCGATTGCAAGTCGGCGCCCTCGAGATGGATCTCGTCGAGCGCACCGTGCGATGCGACGGCAAGCCAGTCGATCTGCTGCCGCGGGAATTCGCCCTACTCGAATATTTCATGCGCCGTCCAGGCCAAATCGTGACGCGAACGATGCTGCTCGAAGATGTTTGGAATTTCAAATTCATGGCGCAAACCAATGTCGTCGACGTTCAGATCGGCAACCTGCGGCGCAGGCTCGACCCCACCGGCGCGCGACGGTTCATCGTCAGTATCCGCGCCGTCGGCTTCAAACTGAATGCGGACGCTTGAGGTCTTCAACGCGCGGGCGTTTCGCCTCGCGCTGGCGTTTATTTTCGCGATCGCTCTGGCGATGACTGCGGCCTTCGCCTCCATCTATTGGCAGGTATACAGCTCGGATATTGAGCGCGCAGGCGCCATTCTTGTCGACGAAACGGCCAAAAGCGATCACGACAGCGAGGCTGAGTTGCGCCGGGCGTTGGAGCTGCGCCTGACGCGGGATATCCGCCGCCTGGATTATGTCGCATTGTTCGATCCGAAAGGCGCCATGTTATTCGGCGACGTGCCCGGTATGCCTGGGATTCCGATCGATGGGCGGGCGCATGTCGTTCAGGAACAGCCTCTGCCGGATTCGAGCGGCAACCGGGAGCCGGCCATCTTTGTCGCCCGCAGGCTCGCCAACGGCGGCGTTCTGTTGCTCGGGCGGAGCCTGTTTGAGACCTACGACCTGCAGAGGACGCTGCTGCGCGCGCTGGCGATCGCGCTCTTGCCGACAATTCTCGCGATCCTGGCGATTGGCGCGTTTTTCGCCCGCCGCGCATCGCAGCGGTTCGAGCATGTTCACGACGCTATCGTCAGAATCATGAACGGTGAGCTCGATTTGCGTTTGCCGGCAGCCAACGAGGACGGCGACATCGAGAAAGTGTCGCGCGCGGTCAATCTTATGCTCGACGAAATCGCGCGGCTGCTCGAGCAGCTCAAGAGCGTAGGCGACAACATCGCCCATGACTTGCGCACACCGCTCGCCGTCGCCTCCGCTAAGATTGAGCGCGCGCTTAACAGCGCGAGCGGGGTCGAACAATTGCGCGAGGCCTTGGAGGGCGCGCTCGACCAGATCGCGCAAGGTGTCCATAGCCATTTCGGCAATTCTGCGCGTGTCCGCGATCGAGAATAGCGCGCGGAAGATCAAGTTCACCGACTTCGATCTCGCGGCGGTTTGCACGCAACTGCTCGATTTTTATGAGCCGCTGGCCGAATCGAAGGGCCTCACAATGATCGCAAACGCCGACAAGCCCGTACCGATCCGGGGCGATCAGGACCTCATGCGCGAAGCGCTCGCGAACCTCATCGATAACGCGATCAAGTTCACGCCAGCCGGCGGCGCGGTCCGCATCGAGGCCCGGATATGCGACGGGCGGCCGTTTGTGCTCATAAGCGATACGGGAATCGGAATCCCGCCGCACGAGCGCACAAGAATATTTGACCGTTTCTATCGCGGCCAGCGGAGCGGCCAGTTGCCGGGACATGGGCTCGGCCTCAGCATCGCCGACACGATCGCCAATCTGCACGGCTTCAAGCTGACGGTCGAAGACAACAACCCTGGCGCGCGCTTCGAGTTACGCGCCGTGGCGCCGACACCAGCGCCGGGCAGGGTGGCGCGGGAAGCGGCTTGAGGCGGTCTTTGGCGGGCGCCCAAGACAAGATGAGAAAATTTATTTTAATATAATATAGGGCGCGGATGGGTATAAGCGCTCGCCGCCGCCGCGGCAGACTATGTTTGCCGCGGCGAAATTTATGCGCGTTTGGCAGAACTTCAGAAGTGACCAATGCTTGCCATTGTTAGAGTAGCGTTAGACAAGCCCTACACGTTCGTCGTCATGGCGATGCTGATCGTCATCTTTGGCGTGACTGCGGCGATCAAGACGCCGACCGACATCTTCCCGAACATCGGCATTCCGGTCGTCGCCGTCGTGTGGACTTACAATGGCTTGCCGCCGGACGACATGTCGGGGCGCGTGATCTACTATTACGAGCGGACGCTCAGCGCGCAGGTCAACGACATCGAGCACATCGAGTCGCAGTCGCTTGCCGGCTATGGCGTGGTCAAGGTGTTCTTCCAGCCCAACGTGAACATCAACTCGGCTCTGGCGCAGATCACCGCAGCGTCGCAGACCGTGCTTAAGCTGCTTCCTCCCGGCATCACCCCGCCTTACGTTCTGAGCTTCAGTGCTTCGAGCGTGCCGATCCTCCAGCTGGCGTTGTCCAGCAACGCCTTGTCGCAGGCGGAGATATTCGACGCCGGGCAGAATTTCATCCGTCCGCAACTGGCGACCGTCGCCGGAACCGCGGTCCCCTCGCCGTACGGAGGCAAGGTGCTGCAGGTCCAGATCGACCTCAACCAGGACAAGTTGCAGGCCTACGGGCTGTCGTCGCAGGACGTGGTCGACGCGATCGCGCGGCAGAACGTCATCACGCCGGTGGGCACCGAGAAAGTCGGTGAATTCGAATATGTCGTCGCGCTCAATGACGCTCCCAGCCGCATCGCTGAACTGAACGATTTGCCCATTCGCACCGTCGACGGGGTCCCCGTCTACATCCACGACGTCGCCTATGTCCACGCGGGCTCGCCCGCCGCAGACCAACATGGTGCGCGTCGACGGTTCAAACGCCGTCCTGATGACCATCCTGAAGACTGGCTCCGCATCGACGCTCGACGTCATCGCCGGAGTCAAGGCGCTGCTGCCGAAATTGCGCGAGACCTTGCCGAAGAGCCTGCGCCTTGACGCCGTCGGAGACCAATCGACGTTCGTCAAGGCGGCAGTATCGTCGGTCATCTTCGAGGGCGTCGTCGCAGCGGCGCTGACCGGGCTGATGATCCTCATCTTTCTCGGCAGCTGGCGTTCGACCATCATCATTATGATCTCGATTCCGCTGGCGATTCTGACCTCGGTCGCGCTCCTGGCCGCGACCGGCGAGACAATCAATGTGATGACGCTCGGCGGCCTTGCGCTCGCGGTCGGCATTCTCGTCGACGACGCGACGGTGACGATCGAGAACATCAACTACCACCTCGAGCAGGGCAAAGACATCGAAAGCGCGATCATGGACGGCGCGCGGCAGATCGTCATTCCCGCCACCGTCTCGCTTCTGTGCATCTGCATCGTGTTCGTGCCGATGTTCACCCTCGGCGGGGTCGCCGGCTTCCTGTTTCGCCCGATGGCGAAAGCGGTCGTTTTCGCCCTGATCGGCTCCTATGTGCTCTCGCGCACTCTCGTCAACACGATGGCCCGCTTTCTGCTCGCTCACCAGGCGACGCATGGCCACGGTGCGCCCTTGGCCCCGACCCGCAATCCGCTCGCTCTTTTCCAGCGCGGATTCGAACGGCGCTTCGAAGCCGCGCGGGCGTTCTATCGGCGCCTGCTCATCACCGCCTTGGCCGGGCGGCGCCTATTTATCGTCGGCTTCATGGCCGCCGTTCTCTGCTCGTTCGCGCTCGCCCCTTTCCTCGGCCGCAACTTCTTTCCGCCGATCGAAAGCACGCAGATCGCGCTGCACGTGCGCGCCCCGACCGGTCTGCGGATCGAGGAAACCGGGGTCGAAGTCGACAAGATCGAGGCGGCGATCCGATCGATCATACCGCCCGAGTCGCTGCGCACGATCGTCGACAATATTGGCCTGTCGATCAGCGGCATCAACATGGCCTACTCCGACACGGGAACGATCGGCGCCTCGGACGCCGACATTCTGATCACCTTGAATGACGGCCGGGAGGCCGAGGCGCCGCGTTACGTGAAGACGATGCGCGAACAGCTGCCGCGCCTGTTTCCAGGCACAACCTTCGCCTTCCTGCCCGCCGACATCGTGACCCAAATTCTCAACTTCGGCTTGCCGGCCCCGATCGACGTGCAGATCATCGGTTCGAAGATGGCGGCCAACCGCGCCTATGCGGACAAGATACTCGCAAGGATCGCGCGGGTTCCCGGGGTCGCCGACGCGCGCATTCAGCAGGCCTTCAATGCGCCGACTTTCAATGTCGACGTCGATCGCACCCGAGCCCAGCTCGTCGGCGTGAGCGAGCGTGACGTCGCCCAGAACCTGCAGGACGCCTTGGCCGGCAGCATCCAAACCGCGCCGACGTTCTGGCTCAATCCAAAGAATGGCGTTTCATACCCGATCGTCGCCCAGACGCCGCAATATTGGGTGCGATCCCTCTCCCAGCTGGAGAACGTTCCCGCTTCCCTGGGGTCGGATAAGCAAATTCTCGGCGGCGTCGCGACGATCAAACGTGACGTCAGCGACGCCGTCGTCTCGCATTACGCCGTTCAACCTGTTATAGACATTTTCGCGACCAACAATGAACGGGATCTCGGCGCTGTCGCGGCCGACATCCAGAAGATCCTCGATGAGACCGCACATGAGGCGCCTCCCGGATCGACTGTTGTGGTGCGGGGGCAAGTTCAGACGATGACCTACGCTTTCGGTCAGCTTTTCGTCGGCATCGCGCTCGCCGTCGTCCTCATTTATCTGCTGATCGTCGTCAACTTCCAGTCCTGGCTTGATCCGTTCGTCATCGTCAGCGCATTGCCGACTGCGCTCGCCGGCATCGTCTGGATGTTGTTCATCACTCACACGACGTTGTCTGTTCCAGCGCTTACGGGCGCGATCATGTGCATGGGCGTCGCCACCGCCAATAGCATTCTCGTGGTCAGCTTTGCCCGCGAGCGGCTGGCGGAGGGCGCCGACGCGGCGACCGCCGCGATCGACGCTGGTTTCACCCGCTTTCGCCCGGTGCTCATGACCGCACTGGCGATGATCATCGGCATGGGGCCGATGGCGCTCAGCGCGGAGCTGAACGCCCCGCTCGGCAGGGCCGTGATCGGCGGCCTCGTCTTCGCGACCGTGGCGACGCTGTTGTTCGTTCCGGCCGTCTTCCGGCTCGTTCACGAGCGCAAGCCAAGCCGCGCGAGCCAACCCGCGCCGAACCTTCCCGCCGAGGCCACGCCCGCATGAGCCAGGACCAAGCCGAAGCGCATACTCGAGGCCCTGAGGCGCAAACTCAGGGCCACGAGGCTCAGGCGCCGGCCCCCGCGGCTCACGCCGAGCCTCCCAAGCCCGATCCGGAAGAACGCCGGCCCGTCAAGACTGGGCGCGCCATCCTGCTCCTGGTGGTGGCGGCGATCGCCGTCGCTTACACTGGAATATCCGGGCGTCGGCACGATGACGAAAAGCTAAAGAAGTGGACGGCGGAGCAGGCCATCCCGCCGGTGGCGGTGGTTGCGCCGCAGCGCGGCGGAGAGACGCGCGAGCTCGTGCTGCCCGGCAATGTCGACGCCTTCTACAGCGCCTCCATTCACGGGCAGGTGAAAGGCTATGTGAGAGAGTGGCGCAAGGACATCGGCGCCCAGGTCAAGCAGGGCGACATCCTCGCGGTCGTCGACACCCCTGAACTCGACCAAAGCATCGCGGTCGCCCAAAGCGAGCTTGTGAAGGCCAAGGCCAATCTCGCCCTCGCGAAAGTGACGGCGGCCCGGTGGGATTCCCTGCGCGCCACTGCCGCCGTGTCTCAGCAAGCCGCTGACGAAAAGGATGCGGATGCGAACGCGCGCGCGGCCGAGGTCGAAGCCGCCCAATCGAACGTCGACCGGCTGAAAGCGCAGAAAGCGTTCGCCAACATCGTGGCGCCGTTCGACGGCGTGGTGACCGCCCGCAACGTCGACGTCGGATCGTTGGTGAGAGCGGACGGCGTCAACACTGCGCCTTTGTTCACGGTCGCCGACGTTCATCAGATGCGGATTTACGTCCCGGTGCCGGAAACCTACGCTGCCGAGATCAAGGACGGGACGAAGGCGACGCTCGAAGTGCCCGAATACCCTGACCACACGTTCGACGCGACCGTGATCACGACCTCGCGCGCGATCGATCCGAAATCGCGCACGCTGCTGGTCGAGCTCCTCGCCGACAACAAGGAAGGGTTGCTCCATCCGGGCGCGTTCACGCGCGTCCATTTCCGGATTCCGCCTGACCCCAACACTTTCACCATTCCGGCGAGCGCAATGCTCTATCGCGACACTGAGCCGCGGGTCGCGACGGTTGGGCCTGACAATCGTATCACTCTGAAAGACGTGCGTATCGTGCGTGACCTTGGAACGGCGGTCGAAATCTCCGGCGGCGTCAGCCAGGACGAGCGCATCGTCGCCAATCCGCCCGATTCGATCGCCAACGGTGAGGAGGTCCGGGTCATGGAAGCGGCTGGGGAGAAGACGAAAGGGCCGTCCGCGCAACCGCGTGCGGAGGGTCCGAAAGACCACCCGAAGAGCGCCGAGGAGATGGCGCGAACAGGGCGGGATCACGGAGAATGAAGTGGCGGCCGTGGCTTGCGGCGCCGATCGCTCTCGCGCTCGGCGGGTGCGACTTTGCGCCACGTTATGATCCGCCCTCGGTCGCGGTGCCGTCCAAGTTCAAGGATGAGACGGCGGGCGGCGGGACCCTCCCGGTCACAGGAGAATGGTGGCTCGCTTTTAAGGATCGAACGCTCGACGAACTGCAAGCGCAGGTGGACGCGGCCAACCCAACTCTCGCCGCCGCCGTCGCGGCCAACGACGAAGCCGTCGCGCGCGCGAACGCCGCACTGAGCTCCGCCTACCCACAGGTCGACGCGGTCCCTCACTTTCTGGCCAACAAGCAGTCGGCCAATCGCCCGCTTCGGTCGCCCAACCAGCCGACCTACTACGGGGACAACCTCATCGGCGCGCAAACGGCCTATGAGATCGACATCTGGGGACGGGTGCGCGATATCGTAGCGTCGGCGAACGCGACGGCCGAAGCAAGCGCCGATGCGCTCGCCGACGCGAAGCTCGAATTGCACGCCGAGCTCGCGCGCGACTACGTCAACCTGCGCGGCTTCGATGATCAGGCCAAGCTTCTTTCCGATACGATCGCCATCTATCGCGCGGCCCTGAAGCTCACTCAGGATCGGCTTGCCGCGAAGATCGCCTCGCCGGTCGATGTCGACCGAGCGCAAACCCAATTGAGCTCGGCCGAGGCCCAGGCCTCCGACCTTGCGCTCAATCGCGCGACGTTGGAGAATTCCATCGCGGCGCTGGTCGGCAAAGCCGCCGCCTCATTTTCGGTCTCACCGTCTTCGAGGCGGCTTTCGGCGCCCAGACCGCCGCGCGCGGTTCCGGCCGACGTGTTGCGCAACCGTCCAGACGTCGCAGAAAGCGAACGGCTGACCGCCGCGGCGAGCGAGTTGATCGGCGCTTCGCGCGCCAATTTCTTTCCCAAGCTCACATTCCTCGCGCTCGGCGGAACGCAGGACACCAATTTCAGGCTCTTCAACCCGAACAACCTGTTCGGAACCATCGGACCGTCGATCGACATTCCGCTGTTCGACGCCGGGCTGCGGCAAGCGGAGCTCCAGATCGCGAAGGCGCAATTCACACAGGCCGCGGAGAATTATCGGGCGACGGTGTTGCGAGCTCTCGAGGAGGTCCAGGACGAACTGTCGTCCTTGCGGTGGCTGGCGGAGGAATACAACCAGACGACGACGGCGGCTCTAGCGGCGCGCCAGGCGGCCGACCTGTCGCTCACCCTCTACCGCGACGGCGCGTCCTCTTATCTCGACGTGGTGACGGCGCAAAGCGCGGCGCTCGAGGCGGAACGGCTGGCGATCGTGCTGTATACGCGCCAATCGGTGGCCGATATCGGCCTGATTCTCGCGCTCGGCGGCGGCTGGACCGCGCCGCCCCTCGAACCTCGCTTTAGGCCTGGTTTTGCGCCATATCTCGCGGACTAACGCCGCTTTGCGAGGGAGGGGGCGATGGATGATCAGGCGGCCAGACCCGCCAATTGCGCGGCCTGCGCCTTCTGGCGGAGGGTCAGGGAGAACGAAGGGGTTTGCGCCCGGCATGCGCCGCAGACATCCATACGCCCCGAAGAAGCCGCCCATTGGCCGCAGACGCGCAGCTGGCAGTGGTGCGGCGAAGGCGTCGCCG
This sequence comes from uncultured Alphaproteobacteria bacterium, assembly GCA_963824475.1. GTDB lineage: Bacteria > Pseudomonadota > Alphaproteobacteria > Rhizobiales > Beijerinckiaceae > Roseiarcus. Next base: position 591,839 of record CAWGPR010000012.1, on the reverse strand, counting down.
CCGAAGCGCTGTCGATCGGCGCGCACTGCGCGGACTGCCTCTATTGGCGCCATCAAGAGGGCGGGCTCCATCCGGTCAACCGCGGCGACATGCCCATGGCGTGGTGGGCGCACGCCGGGATCTGCGCGCGTCACGCGCCTGATCCGGTTTCGGAGCCCGGACCGAGAGCGTTCTGGCGCGCGACGCGGGATACGGACTTTTGCGCCGAGGGCGCGCCTCGCAGGCTGGGCGAACCGTCGTCGGCCACGGTGAAGCCATAGACCTGGACGCGGTCGGCCAGCGAAACTTTTCTCTCACGCCGCTTGCACTGGCGACCGCCAGGTTCCGTTGCATGTTGACGACTGAACCCAATTCTGGTTGCGAATTCGTCCAGTCGTGGCGACTCCTTAGCGGCCGTTGCCGGAAAGCCCAAAGGGCCCCTCTCAACGGCCAAGTTCGGTCATTGGAATGCGAACCTTCTGATCCTCGGTTGGCGCCGGTGGCGACCACCGCGCTTTTGTCCTACGCGAGCGAAAACCTTGGAGAAGTCGCGCTTGCGGCATATTGTACTCATGCCACACTTAATCCCAACCAAACTAGACTATCCGCCAAATACTATCATTGGGTAAGATAACCAATTGATAAAGTTTCTTATATGAACCTTAATTTACATACATGACACGATAACGCCCGGTTTATCGGTTAGTAGGATGCTGGTAAATGACTGAAGCTGCGATAGTTTCTCTATCGCAAAAGTGTCATGGGAGGACTCCAATGACAAAGGGATTTATTGCGCCGATCGCGTTGGCGGTCTTCTGCACCGGCTCGATGCAGGCGTCGGCTGCGGTTTCGCATAAGTATAGCGATCGCCCCCTGCGCCACTCATACGTTGCTCATCAGAATATCGCCGCCCTGCGCGCCGCCGTTCCAGAGCGGCCGACCGTGTTCCCATCGGCGCGGCCGCAGCCCTATCCGTACAACTTCCACGAAACAGACGGGCTGAGCCGGAATCCGAACGATTGCGCCGTGTGGGGTTGCATCGACAACAACTGAGCGCACGGTCAAACGAGCCCGGTAACGGCATAATTTGAGATCCGCCAGTTAGGCCGTTCGAGGCCGGCTCGCCAAAGCGAGCGCCCAACGGGGAACCGCGCGAGCGATTCGCGGGATCTGGTTCGATCATGGAAAGCGCGAGTCCGAGCGGCGCAATCGACTATCGCCGGGGAACGGTCTACGCGATTGCGACAGCGCTTCTCATGTCGTTTCAAGCGCCGTCTTCCGCGCTCGCGGCCAGGACGCTTGGCGCCCTCGATTTTATGGCCTTCACGCAATTCGCCCTCCTCCTTTCCATTCCGCTCCTCATTTTGCGGGCCGACAGTCGGCGCGACTTTGCCGCGATCGTTTTCGGCGTAAGAAATTGGCCTAAGCTAGCCGTCATTTTCCTGGTCGGCGCGGCAGGGCTTAGTCTCTACGACGTCGGACTAAGCAGCACTCACCCGATCATCACCGCGGCCGTTTTAAACCTGTCTCCATTTTGGGCGGCGATGATCGCGTTCATTGTTTCAAGGCGGTCAATTTCGTCGCCGCCGTTCGCGTTCTTAGCCTGTTTCGTCGTTGCGTTCTGCGGCGCAATGGCGATTGCCTGGAGCCAAATCGACGTCGACAGCAAGGTTCTGGCGCGCGACGTTCTCCATAGTTTCATTCATAGCAAATGGATTTACGCCCTGCCGATGCCGGCGTTCTTTGCTTTGAGCGGAACGCTCGTCTACCGGTGGTTCTCGGACTTCGACGAGCCCGCCGCCATTGCGGCCAACTTTGTTGTGTCGTCTCTGGTTCTGATCCCGCTTGCGGCTTTGGCATCGGACTTTGGCCAAGCGTCGCGCTTGAGCGAGCCGTCGCCAATGGCGGTTCTCCTATTGCTCCTGGGTACGTTGGCTGGATCCGCCGCTGGGCGAGTTTTTTATCAAATGGCGTTGACGGCGACGAAAGACGACAACGGTTACGTTACGATGTTCTTCCTGCTGATACCGGTGCTCTCCGCTCTGATTACTTGCCTGCTCTCGTGGTGGATCCCGGGTCTGCAATTCGTTCCCAGCGCAATGTTTTTTGTTGGCATGGCGCTCGTGACGATCTCGCTCTTCCTGCTGTCGCTGACTTCCTGGCGGACGAGCCAGCCTCGCGGTGCGGCATTCGCCGCTTGGATCCAGGAAGATGGCGTCGAACCTGCCTCTGCCGACGCTCGGGATCGCCGGTTCGCTGGCGATCGTCTTCCCAAGCAGCGCCGGTCCGGTTGACCAAAAGCCCGCCGAGCGCGCCGCTGAGCGCGTTTCCCAAGCTCCGTGAAGGGTTCAGCCCCACCAGAGCGATTGCGTCAAGGCCGGATGCGTCGACAACCAGGTAACCGATGCGCAGCTTGTCGCCGCGGCCGGTGTTTGTCGCGAACTGTTTGCAAACCTATTCTAAAATGTATTCCTTTCTTGCTGGATCGTGAATGAGGCCGTGACTAAATTGGACGGCGGGCGCTCCTGCTCGAGGCCGAGGTGGTCGAGATGAAATCAATCGCCGTTCTGGGACTAGCCCTCGCGGCTTGCGCGTCGGTTCCGGCGATGGCCGTTGCGCAGGAAGCCGCGCCCCAGCCCGCCCCTGTTCACCGCCATACGGTCCATCGCCATTTTCACAACGGCGAGCACCACCCCGTCCATCGTTTTGAGGCCCAACCGGCAGAGCGCGGCGCGGCGCCGGTCGTCACCGCTCCCACTGCCGCTCCTCAGGCGGCGCCTTTTGGCTTGGCTTTCCCGCATATCGCGCCCTACCCTAATAACAAAGGCGACGAAGACGGGTTGAGCGAAGACGCCAACGACTGCAACAAGGGCTGCGTCGGCGGCGCCCCCAACTAGAGGCCGCCCCCGCCCCGCGGCCCGCACGGGTCCTCGTCAGAAGCGGATGCGGACGCCGACCGTCGGGTCGTAGTTCTGCGTCCGGGCCGTATTGACGCTAATGGCCGTGGTCGTTCCTGGGATGACGACGGTAGAGGTGGAAAAGAAGCCGTTGGCGAGGCCGCCGTAGACGTTGCTGACCAAGACGCCGGCGTAGAGATCGACACGCTTGACCGGCTTCCAATCGAGCAGGACCGATATTCCGGTTTGACCGCCAGCGCACCTGCTGCTGCTGATGAAGGGGCCTGAGCCCGTGCAGGGGCTGGTGTTGAAGTTGTTCTGACCCTGATAATAGAAGCCGGCCGAAGCCTCGAGGTCGCTGCGCAGCTTCCACCTGACGCCGGTCCAGAACGTGTTCAGGACCCGGTTGATGACGAAGTTGTTAGCCGTGACCGCCGCGTTGGTGAGGACGCCATTGTTAAAGGAACCCGGGGGCACGAAGATGCCCTGCGAGATGGTCGGGAATCCGGTCAAATAGTCGTCGGACGGGTTCATCAGCCGCGCATAAATCCAGCCGCCGTAGAACGTGAACGGGTCCCACTTGTATCTGGCGACCAATTCGGCGCCGAAATTGTTCGAGAGCGTCGCCCTGAGGACCATGTTGGGGTCGAAAAACTGGTTGTTCACATTGATGAAGCAGTTAGCCGGGGTGAGGCAGACGATATTCGAACCGCTGAAACTCGACAGCGCCACCGCGTCTTTCGCCCAGCTCAGAACGCCGTCGACCGAAAGCGCCCCGAAGTCGAGGCCAAGCTGCCCCTGATACATGCCGTTGGTGGCGTTGCCGACGCCATAGCCGCCGATCTGCGTCTGAAGCGCCGCGCGGAAATTTTGATAGGTGAGGCGATAGGTGAAGGCGGTGTTCGGGCGGGCGGTTGGACTGGTTCCGAAGCCGGCGAATGCGGCTGAAAAGCCGAGAGTTCGAGAACGCCGTCGACGCGACCGGGTCATAAGCCGACGTCACGTCGAGGGACAGCGAGCTGGTGCGGCCGAAGGTCAAAGCGCCATAGACCGGGTTGCTGATTCCCAGGTAGCCTTGCGAGTTGTCCCACTGACCGGCGCGACTTCCGTCGAAGTTCGCCGTCTGAAAGGGAAATGCGTTGGCTGGCCTCGCGTTGTTATCCGCGAGCGAACGCAGGCCGTTGAAGAACATCCCCGAGTACGGGTTGACGCCCGCTTCGAGGACGCCGATCAGCGACCAGCCATAAGGCAGGACCTCTTCCTTCATCTTGAGGCCGATCACCGAGGTGCTGAGGCCGTTGTAGCCCGCGAGCCATCTGCTTTCGTACGCGTTCCTCTGAATGCCGTAATTGACCTTGTCCGCGCTTGGACTCGTACCGACCCCCTCGTGCAGATAGGTCGCATTGAGGTCCAGCGCGCCGTAGAGGGTGACGCCATAAGCGCTAAGCGGGCAGTCGCTCGCGGACGCATTGAGCCAATCCCAGAAGCTCGCGAAGCAGTTCGGCTTTGCCGACTCCGCGGGCGCCTTGGTCGTCGGCAGATCAGCCGCATGGGCGAGGCCGACAATTGCCGCCGCGAGCAGCGCGATCCCGACCCTCTTCATTGGCTCCCCCGCCCATGGGTCCAATCGCCCCGCAGGCCCAAACCCTTTTTGCGTCGTCGCCCGACAGCTTTGAAACTCATGCCCGGCGTCGTCGACAAGGAGCGCCGACCCGAACCTGGGACCCGCCCCTCGAAAATTGACCTGCGCCTCAAATCGTCAATGTTTGTTGTATTTCTCCGTATATATCGCTCTCAGCCGCCCGGTAAAAGCTCGATCCCCCCGCAATGCATTTCGTGGCGTCGCGCGTGCGCCCGGGCGTAAGCGCCGACCGCGAACCCAATTGGAGATTTTCGGGTACGGCAGTGCCGTCACAACGAGCAACCGAAGGAAAGGCGTCCAGTGGACGGTTGTTGATCCTGTGCGTCAACTAAGCAGCGCTAAGGGACAAACTACCCTTTCCGCGGGCTCGACTTATTGCTGGCGGCATTCGAATCAACGACTACAATATGCGCCGTCATAAATCTCTTCCTTCGGCGCGACTGATCAAATCACTCAGCTCCGTCATCACGCTTTTCGCCTCGGTCGCGTTCTCGACATGGGACGCGGCCGCGGCCGACCTGCCCGCTCAGCAGCCGGCGCCGGCCCAGCCAGCGGCGCCTGCGGTCAAGTCATGCTTCGCGAGCCTCTATGATTTCCTGACGGCTGGTCCCGACGATTGCCCGCTCACCTGGAACGGCGTCACGCTCTACGGAAGGCTCGATTACGGCGCCGGCTATGAGACGCATGGCGCCCCGTTCAATGGCAATTATCCCAATGGGGTTCAAACGCTCATCAAGAAGAACAGCAATCAACCGCTCTATACGATCGTGCCGAACGGGCTTGGACAGTCGCATATCGGCGTCAAGGGCGTCGAGCCCATCGCTTCGGACTGGTCGCTCGTCTTCAAGCTCGAGAACGGCTTTGATCCCTTCACATTGCAGCGGGCCAACGGGCCGAAGTCGCTGGTTCAAAACAACACGACTCCGCTTGATCAGCAAACCGCAAATGGCGATTTGAGTTCGCGCCGGTCAGCTGTTCAACACCGAGGCTTACGCCGGTTTCAGCCATCCGACGTTCGGCGCGCTGACCGCCGGACGGGAGAACTCCCTCATCTTGCGGGGTCTGGGCGACTACGACGCCATGGGCGCCGCGCCCGCCTTCTCGGTGATCGGCGTCTCGAACATTGCCGGCGGCGGGGGAGACACCGAGAACGCCCGCTACAACACATCGGTGAAATATGACGTTGTCGCCGGTCCGCTCCGCTTCGCTTCGCTCTATCAGTTCGGCGGCTTCGATCAAGGCAACGGTTCAAACGGCGCGTTCTCGACCGAGGTCGAAGCGCGCTTCGGCGCCTTCTCCTTCGACGCCGTGGGCCAGAAGGTGAAAGACGCGGTTTCTTTGTCCAACTTCGGTCAGAATCCCCTTCCCGCAGGCGTGCCCGCGGACGGCCTCAAGGCGACCCTCTCCAACAAGGCCAGCGGCCTGTTGACATTGAGATACGAATTCGACCGGACGACAATTTACTCCGGCTGGGAATACATTCTGTTCGCCAACCCGAGCGACGCCTATCCCAACGGCTTTACCGCCATCGGCGACTATCCCGTCCCTGCCGGTTATGTGAACGCGACGGCTTACACCGAGCACAAGATCCTGAGGGTTTTCTGGACGGGTATAAAATATGCGATCCGTGACGACGTCGACATCGCAGCCGCTTACTATCACTACTACCAGAACGACTATAATACGAGCCCGTGCACGGATGGCGGCCTTTCCGCATCGAGCTGCCGAGGCGCCCTCAATGCGTATTCCGCCATGATCGACTATCGCCCTTCAAGGCGCGTCACCACGTACGGCGGCTTCATGTGGTCGCAGGTGACTGGGGGGCTGGCGAGCGGCTATCTCTACCGCGTCAACCTTGCACCGACGATCGGCGTGCGGGTGGAGTTCTGAATTGGGCGTCCGCCGCCTGCGCGAGGGGAGCGGGGGGAGGCTGGCCGTGGCCTTCGAGTGAGGAGCGGGGCTAAAACTTGATCCTGACGCCGACGGTCGGATCGATGTTCTGCGTCTGCCGGTGAGGTCAAGGCGCGGATTTGCTGGAAACGCGGGGCTGGGATGACCGGGCCAGTGGCGTGGTGGAAGTCTGATATTCGTCGTTGAGATCCTTTCGAACGGCGGCGATCTGGCGCAGTTCGAACTCGGTGAAGCGCAAGCCGCGCCAGCGCTCGGCGGCTCGAATGAGCGCGCCGAACATAAGCTTGAGCACCGGCTTCTCGCCGAAGCCGTTGGGAATGATCTTCAGCCGTCGGCGCTCCTCGACGAACAGCCGTTCGAGCAGATTCGTCGTGCGAACGAAGCGGCGATGGGTGACCGGCAATCTCAGGTGCGCGATGCACGCCTCGAAATCGTCCTCGAAACAGGCGAGCGCGCTCGGCAGGAGATCGGCGTCGTCGGCGCGGATGCCGGCCGCCAGTTGGCGGGCAATCGCCCGCGACGGCGCCTGATAGCAGGCGCTGACGCGCGCCTTGAACTCGGGCCACAGGTCGGTCGGGACCTTGACCGCGAGGTTGCGCATGCGGTGCGCCAGGCAGCGCTGGCGCGCCGAGCGTGGAAAACATTCCTCGATCGCCCGGATGATCCCCGGCGCGCCGTCGGATACGACGAGCAACGGATCGCCAAGCCCGCGGGCGCGCAGATCCTGGAAGAACGCGCGCGCCGTCTCGACGTCCTCCTTGGAGCCCGCCATCAACGCCAACAGGACCTTGCGTCCGTCCTCGCCAATCCCCCAGGCTGCGAGCACGGCCTCACGCCGCTGGCCGGGCCGCAGCCGCTCAGCGATGCCGTCGACGAACAGGTAGACGATGGCGTGCTCGGAAAGATCGCGTTTGCAGAAGTCCTCATATTCGGCCCACAGCCGCTCGGTGATCTCGCTGACTGCCGCCCGCGATAGAAGCCGTCGGCCCGTCTCGTCGGTGAACGCATCCTCGATGTCGCGCGTCGACAGGCCTCGCGCGTAAAGTTCGACCGCCAGCCGCTCAAGTTCGCGCGTGCGCCCCGAAAGCGCCGCCCGCACGCCCGAAACAAAGGGTTCGGGCGTGTCGCGAACCTGCGGCGCCGAATATTCCACCGCGCCCTCCGCGGTCTTCACCTTGCCCGTCCGATAGCCGTTGCGGTAGCCGGCCTTTTCGCCCGCGCCGCGCTCATAACGCTCGCGGCCAAGGACATCGCAGACCTCGCCCTCGAGCGCCTCCTCGACGATCAGGCGCAGCGCCAGGCGGACCAGATCGCTTCGCCCCGCCGCCGTTCCCAAATCTCCGTTCATCAAGGCGCGAACCTCCTCGCGCGTGCGTTCGGGTGCGGATAGTCTCTCCATCGGGATGCTCCCTGGGGCCTCCGGCGCCAACCGAAAGCCCGTTCTCCTGCTTCTCTTCAGGCAGGGTGCATCCCAACCCCATTTTCCAGCAAGCCTACGCCTTCACCTGCCGGTAACCGTTCGCGAGGCCTGCGCAGGCATTTTGACAATGCGACGCCGGCGTAGAGATCAACCCGCTTGACCGGCCGATGACGAGCGAGAGCGTGTCCAACGTTCCGGTGGACGCGGCACACGCGGCACCGCTCGAGGGCGGTCGCGGTAGGGACGGCCATTGCTGGCCGCCCCCCGCAGTCGGGTAGGATTGAGGCGCGGACCGGGCTTCGAATGATGCCGACGTTTCCTCAATCCCCCCTAACATTCCGTACGGCGGGTTTTCCCCAGTACGGCTGAAAGGCTGGCCTGTCAGGCGATGCCTTCCCGGATCGTTTGTCTGCTCAAGCCTGCTCCCGGCGTACACTGACGATCAATTCGGTTTGCATTCGCCCTTCGTGCATCACGTGACAACGTCGATATCCCGCTCAGTGTCGGGATTGGTTGCTCGCCGATGCACCGCCGCGGAGGTTGGGTGATCCTCCGCCCCAGAGGCCCTCGCTCGGGATCGGGTTGTTCTGTCCCGTTCCGTCATCACTTAATCGGCCCCATCCGCCCCACTCGCAGGCACATCGCAACTTCGCCGCATGGCGGCTTATATGCGATGCCTTCGCTGTGCGGGAGCGCCTAGGCGACCCACGAGTGGTTCCGGGCTTTCGCTGTCCATTCCTTCCCAACATGCCGCTCTCTATGACCCCGGGGAGTCTCGTCATCGTCATCGTTCAGTCTCCGATGCCGAGCATGGCCTTCGCCGGGATCTGAACAGCTCGGCACTCCCGTTGATCCTGCGATCCGTTTCACGCAGGGCACGTATTTCAGGGCTTCTCGATTCACTTTCGCTACGGCCTGTCAGGTTGCTCGCCCTCCTGTGACGGATCAGACCAGGTCTCCCCAGCCTCAGAGGACTTTTACTTCCAGGCTTCCAGCAGGTCAGTCACCTTTCCTGCCGCTGGATATCACTACAACAGTGGTCTGAACTCCTTCTGTTGGCGGGACTTTCACCCGCTAGAATGGCAGCTAGCCTCGCTGCACCAGATCCCGGCGTGCGGCGCTACCGCACCGGGCTCCTACCTCGGATGATTGACGAGAAACCGCTGTTCCGGCCACGGATGCTGGATGCGCGGATACGGCAGGTAACGATTGGCGATTACCTTCATTCGCGGCCATGCGAGCCGATGCTTCTGTCCCCGCCGCCGGATGGCGTGGAGCCAACGATCGACCAGATGGTGCCGGAACGCCGTGATCGCCGGCGCGCTCATCGGCACGGCGTAGTAGGCCAGCCAGCCGCGAAGCACCTGGGCAAGCCATTTGCCTTGCGCCTCGACGCCGTCGTGGCGGGTCGCCTTGAGCTGTTCCTTGATTTGTCTCAGCTTCGCCCGCATCCGCTTGCGAACTGGCGTCCTTCCCAACACGAAGCCGCCGCCGCTTCGTCGGGTCGCGCAATAGTGCGTGAACCCAAGGAAGTCGAACGTCTCCGGCTTGCCGAGACCTCGGGCGCGGCGGGTGGCAATCGCCTTCCTGCCGAACTCGATGAGCCTCGTCTTTTCGGGATGGAGGCCGAGTTCGAAATCGGCCATGCGCGCTGAGAGGTCTTCAAGAAACCTTGTCGCGTCGTCCTGGTGCTCGAAGCCGACAATCGTGTCGTCCGCATAGCGCACGACAATCATATCGCCCGTCGTTTGACGTTGCCGCCATTGGCAAACCCAGAGATCGTAGACGTAATGCAGGTAGACATTCGCGAGCAGCGGCGAAATTACCGCGCCTTGCGGCGTCCCCTCCACCGTCTTGATCTTTCGGCCCTCCTCAAGCACCCCTGCCGCCAACCATTTGCGGATCAGCCTGACAATCCGCCGATCGCCGATCCGATGCTCAATGAACTGTATCAGCCATGCGTGGCTGATCGTGTCGAAGAACGACCGGATATCCGCGTCGAGGACCCAATTGATCCGCCGCTTCCCCAGCCCGTACGCGAGCGCGTCCAGCGCATCGTGCTGTCCACGCTCAGGCCGGAACCCGTAGCTGAACCCCAAGAACTCCGCCTCGTAGATAGGCGTCAGGATCGCCGCCACTGCCGCTTGGACAATTTTATCCTCCAGCGCAGCAATACCCAGCGGCCGACGCCGCCCATCCGCCTTCGGAATATACCGTCGACGGGAGGCCAGCGCTCGATATGCTCCCGCATGCACGCGTGCGTGAAGGTTTTGGAGGTTTGCCTCCAAGCCCTCCTCGTATTGCGTCCATGTCACCCCATCGATGCCTGGCGCGGCGGTCTTGTTCAGTCCGAAGAACCCCGCTCGCAAAACATCGACGCTGACATGATGCAGAAGCGTGGTCAGCGGCTGCGTTCTATTCCTGGTTACAGCCTCTCGTATGCGAGCCTGCGCATGTGACACGGCTTCCCGGCTCTGCGTCCGGACCGTGGTTTGCTGGTCCGCATTCTCCTTGGTCCCGCCCCTTGGCTCCACTTGCTCCTCGGCGGCGCGCACCGCTTCGTTCGCAGGCTTCACTGCTACTATGGGCGAGTCCGACTTCTCTGGTCCGTTCATCGTCGGCTTCGGCCTCCGGCCTTCCCGGCGCGGTCCTTGCAAAACTCCGCAAGGACGGCCCAGAGATATCCCGGTTCCCGAGCAGGAGGCGTCAGCGCATGCCAGTGTCTACGACGACGCGGGGCCGTCCTATGTCTCGCGATCGCGACATAGGCCGTATCGCCTTCTGCAGGACGGAAAGCATCGGCGCCCCGAAGTTGGTTTTCGCCGCTCAATGGCTGGCCTGCGCTATCCCCTGTCAACGCTTCGCTTCGCCCCTCGCGGGTCGCCGCGCATGACTCGGGGTCGGTGCGGTTCGCTACACCTTCACCGCAGAGGACTTTCACCTCCTACCTCCTGCCGGTCTCCCGGCGCACCCGTCCACCCCATCATGTCTGTTGCCGCGATGTCACACATGCCGGCGAAGCCGGAGAAACCAAGACGCATTATTGACAATGCCCAATTGACAACCGATCGATATATGTTGTCGAATACAGCGCTGGGACGCTAACATTCGCGACAGGCGGGGCACATGAAAAGCGACGCGCAGAATCGCTGCAACCGATTGAAGATTCGATGGCTGGCGGCGGCTGGGGCGATCACGCTGGCGCCGCTTGGCGCACATGCTCAGAACGCAGCACCGTCGTTGTCGCTTCCAGCGCTGGCGCCGCCAGCGAGCGGACCTCTATATTTCAATCCGCCCCCAGCCGTCGTCTCCTGGCTCGACATGGTTTCGGCCACCCAGGCCGCGCAACCGAATTGGATGACGCCGCTTGTAACCGTCACGCCGCGCCTCGAACAAGAATTGCGCGCTGATTTCTATGACCAGCAAAACGGGACCGGCAGCCAGGGGAACGGCCAACGCATCGTCAATTACGGCGGGCCAGGCGGCTTCCGGGTGGAGTTTATCCCCGCTTACAACGTGGAACTGATCGTGGCGGTTCCGCCTTACGAGACCGCCAGCGGCCCGAAGGGGGATGCGTGGGGCTGGGGCGATTACCCGCTTTTCCTCGCCAAATATCGCTTCCTTTCCGCCAACCGGGACAACGGCGATTACATCGTCACCGGCTTCTTTCAGATGACGGAAGCGTTGAACACGGAAGGGAAGATTTCAAACCATGTTCTGACCGCCCAGCCGACAATCGCTGCAGGCAAGGGCTGGGGCGATTTTGATATACAGTCGACGCTCAGCGTGCAGATTCCCGTCCAGGGGCATGGTTCACCCGGCGACACGCCCGAAATGAATAAGGCGGCCTTCGGTGATCCCATACTTTGGAACACCGCCTTCCAGTATCATTTCATGCAGTATTTTTGGCCGGAACTTGAGGTCAACTACGAGTACTGGCCGAATGGGGAACACGTCGGCCTCAACCAAGTCTTGCTCACGCCGGGCATCATATTCGGGCGCTTCAAGATCGGCCAGGACACCGCGACCCGGCCGATCAACCTGATCTTCGGCGCCGGATATCAGGTGGCGGTGACGTCAAATCCGGTCGTCAAAAACAATTTCGTCGCCACCGTACGGATCACCTTCTAGCTCCGGCGCGACGATGCGTCCCGACTCCCGGTCTATCGGTCGTCTGCTTCGCGTATTCAGGCCGCAGAGGGGGGATATCCGTCCGTTCAGCCGGGAGGTGTAGCGTCGAGGAAGGGCGCTACTCGGCCGGATCGTTCTGAAGGCCACCGCCGGCGCCAGGCGGCTTCCGTCACAAGCTGCCGCCGCCCACGTCGACGCAGCCCCACCGGACGCAATCGTCTGGATTGCGGCTTAATCCGTCCGTTTCGTGAACGTCATAGGGGTAGCCGTACGGATTGCTCGGGTCTCTGAAGATCCTCGGCAGCTGGCCTGGGGGGAGCTTGCTCGCCGCCTCTGCGGTCAGATTGGGAATGTTTCGGCTCTCGGTTTGGCATCCGGCGACGGAGCCAGCCAGCGCGGCGCCAAGCGCAATCCGCAAACCGATGGATCGTGTCATTGGCGCGCCTCCTGTGCGCTGCGGCTCCAATCCATTTGAGCGCGTTGACGTATGTCGGTATTGGGCCGAAGGGCGCCCAGATCGAAACTTTAATTTATTTTGGCGCCGGCGACCGCGCGAGCGACTGCGAGCGTCCAACAGAGCTTGAGTTGCCGGTTGATCAACTTCCAGAATGGAGAATATCAACCGGAATATGCGACCGTTTGCGGACCGGCAGCCCGTGCGTTGAATGACATCGGTCGGGCCTTCCGCGACATCCCGGTTCGCGCGCCCAGCGCCGATCCAACACGCGTTGCGTCTCCGTCACCACGCCGTCGAACCCAGTAAGCGCCGGCTCCATCGCGCCTCACCGGCCATTCGCGCTCATCGGCGAATTGTCAGCACTACGGAGTAAGATCGTTCTGGAACGCTTCTGATGGGGCTTACGCTCGGGTCAGGAGCCGCCGCCGCCGACGTCGACGCAGCCCCACCGGGCGCAATCATCGGGATTGCGGCTCAGTCCGTCCGTCTCGTGAATGTCGTAGGGGTAGCCGTACGGATTGCTCGGGTCTTTGAAGATCCTCGGCAGCTGACTTGCGGGGAGCTGGCTCGCGGCTTGCGCCGTCATCAGGGGAAGGCCTCGACTCTCAGTTTGACATCCGGCAACGGCGCCAGCCAGCGCGGCGCCAAGCGCAATCCGCAAACCGATGGATCGTGTCATTGGCGCGCCTCCAATCCCTTCGAGCGCCATGACCTATGTCGGTATGGGGCCCAAGGGCGCCCAGATCGAAACTTTAATTTATTTTGGCGCCAGCGACCGCGCGCTTGGGATTCGCGTGGTCTCGTGTCGTCCCGCGCCACCGCCGGCAGCGAGACGGACTCCAACGCCTACCCCGCCGCCACTCCGCGCAGGATGATCTCTATCACCTCGGATTTCGCCCGTTCAAAGGCCTTGTCGCTGAGCGGAGCGCCGCCGTTCAGGGTCGCCATCTCATGCGCGGCGTTGGCGTATTGCTGTGTCGTCGCCCAGATCATGTAGAACAGGAACCTCGGCTCGATCGGCTTGAGCTTGCCGGCGGCGATCCAGCGCTTGACCACCCGCTCGCGCGACACGACCCATTCGGTCAGGGTCGTATCGAGGAAATCCTGGATCATCGACGCGCCGCGCATGATCTCCGCCGACCAGATGCGGGTCGCGAGCGGCATCTCGCGCGCAAGGTCCATTTTCGCCCCGATATAGGCCGAGAGAGCAAGGCGAGGGTCGTCGCTCGTGTCGAAGGACGAAGCGGCTGCGAGCCACGCCGTCAGCACCCGCTCGATCACCGAACGATAGAGCCCCTCCTTGGTCGGGAAATAATAGTGCAGGTTCGCCTTCGGCACGCCGGCGCGCCGCGCGATCGCCGCGGTGGTCGCGCCCGCGAATCCCTGCTCGGCGAACACCCGTTCGGCGGCCTCGAGCAGCGCGCGTTCGTTCTCCTCCCGAATGGTCGGTCTCGGTTTGCGACGCGCCATAGGCTCCCCCAAAAGGTCGCGTTTCTCCCCGTGTCGTCGGTCGACGTCAAGGCGCTGACGCCGCCGGCCGCGCTTGCGCGATATGATGGGCGACGGCGCCGAATTGATGGGCGCTGCGCCTAACGCTACGCCATTTGACCATTTGGTCAAAGCTATAATAAGCGTTAACCGACATGTTGGGAGCGCCCTGGAATGGCTGACTTGTCGAATGTGCGCGTCGACGGGGCACGGCTTTGGGATTCGCTCATGGAGATGGCGAAAATCGGCGCCACTCCAAAAGGCGGCGTCAAGCGCCTGACGTTGACCGATCTCGACCGTCAGTCCCGTGAGCTGTTCCGGAAGTGGTGCGAGGCCGCCGGCTGCTCGGTCACGGTCGACGAGATGGGCAATATGTTCGCCAAGCGGCCCGGCGAGGACAATACGCTCGCTCCGGTCATGATGGGCAGCCACCTCGACACCCAGCCGACCGGCGGCAAGTTCGACGGCGCGCTCGGCGTGCTCGGCGCGCTCGAAGTCGTACGCTCGCTCAACGACCTTAATATCCGCACCCGGCGCCCGATCGAAGTCGCGAACTGGACCAACGAGGAAGGCTCGCGCTACGCGCCGGCGATGATTGCGTCCGGCGTATTCGCCGGCGTTTATGACAAGGAATTCGCCTATTCGCTTGCCGACGGCGAGGGGAAGCGGCTGGGCGACGAACTCAAGCGGATCGGCTTCAAGGGCGACGAGCCCGTCGGCGCCCATCCGGTGCACGCCTTCTTCGAGCTGCATATCGAGCAGGGTCCGATCCTCGAGGACGAGTCGATCGACGTCGGCGTCGTCACCCACGGACAGGGACAGCGCTGGTACGAAATTCGCTTGACCGGGTTCGAGAGCCACGCCGGCTCGACGCCGATGCCGCGCCGAAAGGACGCGCTGCTCGGCGCCGCGCGGATCGTGGAGCTTGTGAATGCGATCGGCCTGTCGAAGGCGCCCCTCGGCGTCTCCACGGTCGGCATGCTCAATCCCTATCCGAACTCCCGCAACGTCATCCCGGGCGAAGTGTTCATGACCTGCGAGTTCCGGCATCCAATCGACGCCATATTGAGCGAGATGGACGCCGCCTTGCACGAGGGCGTGAAGTCGATCGCCACCAAGATCGGCCTGACCTACGACTTGAAGCAGGTCTTCTACTACGCCCCGGTCGCCTTCGATCCCGGCTGCGTCGAGGCGGTGCGGCGGGCGGCCCAACATTTCGGATATTCGCATCGCGACATCGTGTCCGGCGCCGGCCATGACGCTTGCTATCTGGCGCGGGTCGCGCCCACGTCGATGGTGTTTACCCCGTGCGTCGACGGCGTCAGCCACAATGAAAGCGAGGACATCAAGCAGGATTGGTCGACCGCCGGGGCCAATGTGCTGATGCACGCGGTGCTGGAGAAGGCCGAAATCGTGTCCTGACGGCCGGCGGGCTTGAGCCGCAGAACGCTCGCGCCCGCGGGAACAACGAGGTTTTGGGAGATTGTCAAAAAATGTCGCTCGTCATCGAAGGCGGAACGATCGTCGCCGCGGACCGCACCTATAAGGCTGACGTGCTCATCGAGGGCGAGAGCATCAAGGCGATCGGCGAAGGCCTGAGGGGCGACAGCACGCTCGACGCCAAGGATTGCTTCGTCATGCCGGGCGGCGTCGATCCGCACACCCATCTCGACATGCCCTTCATGGGGACGAATTCGGCCGACAATTACGAAAGCGGCACCAAGGCGGCGCTCTCCGGCGGCACGACGATGGTCGTCGACTTCTGCATCCCCAACCGCAATCAGCCGCTGATGGAGGCGCTCGCCGACTGGGACAAGCGCGCCAAGGACGCCGTCGCCGACTATTCCTACCACATGTGCATCACCTACTGGGACGATTCCGTGCGCGAGGACATGGCCAAGGTGGTCCGAGCGGGGGTGACCACATTCAAGCATTTCATGGCCTACAAGGGCGCGCTGATGGTCGACGACGAGCAGATGTTTGCTTCGTTCTCGCGCTGCGCGGAACTCGGCGCGATGCCGCTCGTCCACGCCGAGAACGGCGAAGTCGTCGCCGCGCTGCAGAAGCATTACATGGCCAAGGGCGTCACGGGGCCGGAGGGCCACGCGCTGTCGCGTCCGCCCGACGTCGAGGGCGAAGCGGCCAATCGCGCGATCATGCTGGCCGACCAGGCGGGCGTGCCCCTCTACATCGTGCATACCTCCTGCATCCAGGCGCACGAGGCGATCCGGCGCGCGCGCTCTTTAGGCAAGCGCGTTTATGGCGAGCCGCTGATCCAGCATCTCGTCCTCGACGAGAGCGAATACTACGACAAGGATTGGAAGCACGCGGCGCGGCGCGTGATGTCGCCGCCGTTCCGCGACAAGATTCATCAAGATGACCTATGGAACGGCTTGCGCGCCGGCTCGCTGCAGGTGGTGGCGACGGACCATTGCGCCTTCACCACCAAGCAGAAGGAATTGGGACTTAGCGACTTCACCAAGATCCCGAACGGCACTGGGGAACTCGAGGACCGCATGCCGGTCTTATGGACCTATGGCGTCGAGACCGGACGGCTGACGATGAACGAATTCGTCGCCGTGACCTCGACGAATATCGCCCGCATTCTCAACCTCTATCCGCGCAAAGGCGCGATCCTGCCGGGCGCCGACGCGGACGTCACGGTCTGGGATCCGAAGGCCAACAAAACCATCTCAGCCAGGTCCCAGGTGTCGGTCATCGACTACAACGTATTCGAGGGGACAAAGGTGACCGGGCTGCCGCGCTACACGCTCTCGCGCGGCGAAGTCGTGTTTCGCGACGGCGTGGTGCAGGCAGAGATCGGGCGCGGCCGCTTTATAAGACGTGAGCCGTTTCCCGCCGACGCGCGCGCGCTCAAGCGCTATAAGGAGTTCACCGCGGTGGCGGGCGTTGCGCGCTGAGAGAACGGAGCCACGATGGACGTAGCGGCGGCTCCCAAGCTCAAGCCGAACGACGGCGGCAAGGCGCCGGCCGCGGACGCCGCGATTGAGATCAGCGGGCTTTCGTTGCGCTTCGAGACCGCCGACGGGCCGGTGCAGGCCCTTAGCAACGTCACCTTGAGGATCGCGCGCGGCGAGTTCGTCTCCTTCATCGGACCGTCGGGCTGCGGCAAGACGACGCTTCTGCGGGCGGTCGCCGATCTCGAGACCCCGACCAGCGGCTCAATCCGCGTCAACAGCATGAGCCCGCGTGAAGCGCGCGCCAATCGCGCTTATGGCTACGTGTTCCAGGCCCCGGCGCTCTATCCATGGCGCAGCGTTGCGCGCAATATCGCGCTCCCGCTCGAAATCATGGGCTTCGACAGGAAAGAACGCGAGGCGCGCGTCGCGAAAGGGCTGGAGCTGGTCAATCTTTCCGGTTTCGGCGCCAAATATCCCTGGCAATTGTCGGGGGGCATGCAGCAGCGCGCGTTGATCGCCCGCGCGCTGTCCTTCGATCCGGATCTCCTGCTGATGGACGAACCGTTCGGCGCGCTTGACGAGATCGTGCGCGACATGCTGAACCAGCAATTGCTGCGACTTTGGGACGTGACCGGCAAGACGGTGCTGTTCGTCACCCATTCGATTCCGGAAGCGGTGTTCCTGTCGTCGCACATCGTCGTCATGTCGCCCCGTCCGGGCCGCATCCGCGACGTGATCGAATGCAATTTCCCGCGCAACCGCCAGCTCGAGATCCGCGAGACGCCCGAGTTCATCGCCGTCGCCAACCGCGTCCGTCACGGGCTACGCGAGGGGCATTCCTATGACGGGTAGCAGCCCGCAGCATCGTTGCTCTCCTCCCTCCCCCCTTGTGGGGGAGGGAAGGGGTGGGGGGTCGCACCCCCCTCTCCACGGTGTGCGAGACGCGCGAAAGCTTGCGAGGTCTGCGAGGCCCCCCTCCCTAGCCCTCCCCCACAAGGGGGGAGGGAGGTGAAATCCGCGCTCCCCATCGCCACCGTCGTCGTCGCCATCCTCGCGCTCTGGTATGTCGCCGCGGCGCTCATGAACGCGCCGCTCCAGCGCGACCAGTTCGCCAACGCCGGGCGCGCCGACTATTCGACCCGGGACCTTGTTGGCGCGTCGCTCAATATGGAGCGGCCGAAGCTGCCCGCGCCGCACCAGGTCGGGGCGGAACTTTATAAGCTCGTCCTCGACACCCCCCCGACGTCGAAGCGCAGCCTCGTTTATCATGGGACGATTACGCTCGAAGAGACGCTGATCGGTTTCGCCATCGGCTCGGCGCTGGGCATCGGGCTTGCCGTTCTCATCGTCTCCATGCGCTGGCTCGAGCGCTCGATGATGCCGTGGATCGTGGCGTCGCAAACCGTGCCGATCATTGCGCTTGCGCCGATGATCGTCGTCATCCTCAACCAGTTCAACGTGACCGGAATCGCGCCCAAGGCCGCGATCGCCGCGTATCTGTGCTTCTTCCCAGTGACCGTCGGCATGGTGAAAGGTTTCCGTTCGCCAGAGCCGTTGCAGCTCGACCTCATGCGCACCTATTCGGCGACGCGCGCGCAGACCTTCCTCAAGCTCAGGGCGCCGGCCAGCGCGCCGTTCTTCTTCGCCAGTATGAAGATTGGCGCGGCCGCGGCGCTGGTCGGCGCGGTGGTCGCCGAAGTCACCAAGAGCGAGGACGGGGGCTTAGGCGCGCGGCTGCTGGCGGGCTCTTATTATGGGCAGACGGTGCAGATCTGGGCGGCCCTGTTCGCGGCCGCGGCGCTGTCGGCGGCGCTGGTTGGCGCAATCGGCGTCGTCGAGCGGTTCACCCAGGGCCGCATGGCGTTCGCGTCATGACGTCCCGGCGCCTCGCCGAGCTCTTGCCGCCGCTCGCCTTCGGCCTCGCGGTGATCGCGATCTGGGAGGCCGGAGTCCGGCTCGCCCATGTTCCGGCGATCATCCTGCCTCCGCCCTCGGTGATCGCGACGCGCTTCGTTACGTCCATACCCACGCTCGCAGCCGATTTCCGGCAGACCATTCAAGGCGTGCTGGCGGGCTACGTCGTTGGCTCGCTCGCGGGATTTGTCGTCGCGATCCTGATCGACCGCTCGCAATTTCTGCAACGCGGCCTCATGCCGATCGGCAATCTGGTTTCCGCGCTGCCGATCGTCGGCGTCGCGCCGATCATGGTGATGTGGTTCGGCTTCGACTGGCAGTCGAAGGCGGCGGTGGTCGTCGTGATGACCTTCTTCCCAATGCTGGTGAACACGATCGCCGGGCTTTCGAGCGCCGGGGCGATGGAGCGGGATCTCATGAAGACCTACGGCGCCAACTATTGGCAGACCCTGCTCGCGCTGCGCCTGCCGGTCGCGATGCCCTTTATCTTCAATGCGCTCAAGATCAACACGACGCTCGCCATGATCGGCGCCATCGTCGCCGAGTTCTTCGGCACGCCGATCGTAGGCATGGGCTTTCGCATCTCGACTGAAGTCGGCCGGCTGCAAATCGATATGGTGTGGGCGACGATCGTCGTCGCCGCGCTGACCGGCTCGCTTTTCTACGCGCTCGTCGCCGGCGTCGAGCGCCGGGTGACGTTCTGGCACGCCTCCTATCGCGCGAAGGAGGCTTGAGCTTTTCACCGCATACGATAGGTCTTAGGCGCGGCGGCAAAACCGGGGTTCAACACGAGGGAGTTCAAAATGAAATCGATCATGTTCGCACTCGCCGGCGTCGCGGCGATCGCGGCCACGGCCGTGGCGCATGCCGACGACAAGGTCACGCTACAGCTTAAATGGGTCACGCAAGCCCAATTCGCCGGCTACTACGTGGCCAAGGACAAGGGCTTCTACAAGGCCGAGGGGCTCGACGTGACGATCAAGCCTGGCGGGCCGGACATCGCGCCCGAGCAGGTGCTGGCCGGCGGCGGCGCCGACGTCGTGGTGGACTGGATGCCGGCGGCGCTCGCGGCGCGCGAAAAGGGCGCGCCGATGGTCAATATCGCCCAGCCCTTCAAGCACTCGGGGCTCGAACTCACCTGCCGCGCCGACACCGGCATCAAGAAGCCCGAGGATCTCAAGGGCCGCACGCTCGGCGTTTGGTTCTACGGCAACGAATATCCGTTCCTCAACTGGATGAGCAAGCTCCACTTCAAGACCGACGGCTCGCCGGGCGGCGTCAAGGTGGTGAAGCAGGGCTTCAACGTCGATCCGCTGTTGCAGAAGCAGGCCGACTGCATCTCCACCATGACTTACAACGAATATTGGCAGGTGATCGACGCCGGCTACAAGCCCGACCAGCTGGTGGTGTTCAAATACGAGGATCAGGGTGTCGCCACCCTCGAGGACGGCCTCTACGTGATGGAGGACAAGCTCAAGGACCCGGCCTTCGTCGACAAGATGGCCCGCTTCGTCAAGGCTTCGATGAAGGGCTGGGATTATGCGCGCGCGCATCCCGAGGAAGCGGTCAAGATCGTGCTCGACAACGATTTCGACCGGCGCCCAGACCGAGCACCATCAGACGCAGATGCTGAGCGAGATCAACAAGCTCACCCAAGGCTCCGACGGCAGGCTCGACAAGGCCGACTACGAGCGCACGGTGAAGACGCTTTTGACCGGCGGCTCCGACCCCGTGATCTCGAAGGAGCCAACCGGCGCCTATACGACAGTGGTCACCGACAAGGCGCTCGGCAAGTAAGCGCCGGAGGCGCGCTCAACCGTCGCCGCCCTGCCGCTCGTTGCGGAGGGCGGCCAACGCGCTTAGTGCGGAACGGCGTTCTCGAGACGGTCCGCCCACCCATAAATCTGACGCCAGGGGCTAAGATCAGGCCGGAGGGCGCGTCTTCACCTGCGAAAAGGAAGCGCTCTCATCGAGACGTCAGGCCATATCGGAGTCAAGCAATGCGGGTGAAGCTCTTTTCCTTGGGCGTGACTACACCGATTCAGTCGCTGGAGAACGACATCAATGATTTCTTGGAATTGCAGCGGCCTCACGTCACTCATGTCAGCGTAAGCTCGAGCGACGTCGAGAGGGTCGCTTCCGTCTGGTACGAAGAGCCGCATCATCGGACCGTCGAACAAACGATGGCGGAATTGGAGGAACTGGTCGAAGAGCCCAGCGGCGAGGGCAACCTGGCCTGAGCGCGCCCGGCGGCGCCGGCTCCCCTCTCCCTCATAGGACGTTCTTAAAGAACGCCCGTCTTCGACGGGCTATGGGGAGAGGGGCCGGGGGTGAGGGCTTCAGCGCGGCGCGGCCCTCTTGACGATGGCCTTAGTATCAACGCCGGTCAGCGCGCCATACTGGTGCGCGCCGCGGCTCTCGATGCGCGAGCGGCTGAAGGCCTCGGCCACGGGCGAGCCGGCGCGAATGAGCGTCGCCGCCTGCAGCCCGATGGCGAGCCGGTCGCAAAGATCGCGCGCGCCGCTCTCGAAATCAGCGAGGTCGCTGAGGTCATCCTTGAGCGCGGCGACATGGGCGTCGAGCGCCGCGCTCTCGCCTTTCACCGAGGAGACTTCGGCGAGATAGGCGGCGAGCGTCTGCGGCGAACGCTGGATCGCGCGCGCAATATCGAGGCACTGGACGTTGCCGCTCCCCTCCCAGATCGCGTTGACCGGCGCCTCGCGATAGAGGCGCGGCATGGGGCTATCCTCCATCACCCCCGAGCCGCCGAGACATTCGAGCGCCTCGTAGGCGTGGCCCGGCGTCCGCTTGCAGATCCAGTATTTGCCGATCGCGGAGCCTAAGCGCACCAGCGCGTCCTCATGGCCGTCGTCGCGATGATCGAGCGCGCGGGCGATGCGCATGGTGAGCGTCAGCGCCGCCTCGGCCTCGATCGCGAGGTCGGCGAGCACCGCGGTCATGATCGGCTGGTCGATCAGGAGCGCGCCGAACGCCTTGCGCTGCCGGCAATGGTTGATCGCCTGCGAGACCGCCATTCGCATGCCGGCGGACGAGCCGATCATGCAGTCGAAGCGGGTCATGGCGACCATCTCGATGATCGTCGGCACTCCCCTGCCCTCCGGCCCGACCATAAAGCCAAGCGCGCCGCGCAGCTCCGTCTCGCTCGACGCGTTGGAGACATTGCCCATCTTGCGCTTGAGGCGGATGATCTGGAGCGGGTTTTTCGTTCCGTCGGGACGCCAGCGGGGCGCAAGAAAACACGAGAGGCCTCCCGGCGCCTGCGCGAGCACTAGAAACGCGTCACACATCGGCGCCGAGACGAAGAACTTGTGGCCGACGAGTTCGTAAGCATGGCCCGGCCCCTCGGCGCCGACGGGAATCGCTCGCGTCGTATTGGCGCGCACGTCCGAGCCGCCCTGCTTCTCGGTCATCGCCATGCCGATCGTCACGCCCTGTTTCTGCTCAGCGGGAACATTGCGCGGGTCGTAGACGCGCGCATGGATCTTCGGCAGCCACTCAGCGGCAAGGTCTCCCTGCAATTTGAGACAAGGACTCGCGGCGAAGGTCATGGTGATCGGGCAGCCATGACCGGCCTCGACCTCAGTCTGCATGTAGTAGCGCGCCGCCCGCGCCACATGCGCGCCCTCGCGCGGATCGGTCCAGGGCGATGAATGCAGGCCCTCCTCGATCGAGGCCTTCATCAGCGCATGATAGGAGGCATGGAAGCGGACGAGATCGACGCGCCGGCCGTAGCGATCGTGGGTGTCGAGTTCGGGCGGGTTCTTATTGGCCAGCGTCCCAAGCTCCAGAAACTCGGCCGAGCCGGCGCGCGCGCCGAACGCGTCGAGCCCAGCGATCGCCCATGCGACGCCCTCGCGCTTGACCGCCTCCTTCAGCGCCGCATCGGACGCGTAAAGATTGAAGTCGACGAGCTCGACAGGCTGGTTGAACACCTCGTGGGTGACGGCCCCGTAAGGGTCGAGGACGCTACGGAAATTGTCCTGTCGGTCGGCGAGGGCTGCCATGGCGCTTCTCCCGGCGCGCTTGCGGCGCGCTCGCCTATCTAAGCCCGATGGAGGGGCCGCTCAACCGCCATCGACGAAGCCCGCTCCGAGCAAGGCCGAGTCATCCGAGCAAGGCCAAGTCATGGGCGTGTCATTCGGCGCCCCTATCCGATAGACTGTCGACGCTTTGTTTGGCTCCCCTACAGGGAAATCGAGGATTCCGGAATGACCGTCCGCTCCGCCGCGCTCACCATTGTCGCAGCCGCCGGTTTCATCCTTGGTCATGGCCCCGTCTCAGCCGCCGCGCCGAAGCACGTCATCCTCATCATGATGGAGAACCACGGGACTGACACTCTCTTCGGCAACAAGGCGGACGCGCCGTTCATCAACGAACTGATCGCCGAGCCGGGCGTGCGCTACGCCACGCAATATTACGGCGTCACCCATCCGAGCCTTCCCAACTATCTCGCGCTGATTGCGGGCGATGACATGGGGATCCATGACGACTGCAAGGCTGGCGCCGACGTCAAATGCAAGCCCGAGGAATTTGTCCCCGACGCCGATGAGCCGGCGACGGCCGGTCGTCTCCTGACCGACGAACAAGAAAAGCAGGCCGCCGAAACCGCCCATCTGTTCGCCGGCAAGACTCTGATCGACCAGCTCGATGAGGCCAAGGTGTCCTGGAAAGTCTACATGCAGGGGCTCCCGGCCGACCAGAAGACCGTGGAATACGCGCCGCTCGACGCGAACGGAAAGGTCATCGCCAAGCTCTATGCGCAAAAGCATAATCCGTTCGTCTATTTCTCCAACTTCCCCAATGATCCGGCGCGCATGGCCAAGCTCCTGCCCGACGACGGGTTCGCCGCCGACCTCAAGGGCGATCTCGCCCGCTTCACCTGGATTTCGCCCGACCAATGCCACGGCATGCACGGCATATCGGCTTCCTGTGCGGTCGCAATCGGCGCGCCGGACTGCGGCTATCCAAAATCCGGCCTCGACCATTCGGTGATCCGCCTGGGCGACCAATATCTGCGGCAAACGGTCGAAGCGATCCGCGCGGCGCCCATATGGAAAGACGACACGGCGATCGTCATCGTTTGGGACGAGGATGACTATGCCGGCGCGTCCGGGATCAAGGGCAGCCCGATCGGCCGCAACGGAGCTGTGCTCGGCGGGGCGCGCGCGCCGCTGATCGTGGTCACCAGCAAGGCTGCTGCGCCGGCGCGCAAAATCGACACGCCTTTCAATCACTATAATCTGCTCGCGACCCTTGAAGCCGCCTACGGAGTTGATTGCCTCGGCCACGCCTGCGGCGCAAAGGACGCCCTCATCGAGGGCTTGTTCGACTAGGCCGGGTCGCGGCTGCAGCGGGGCGATTGAGGCTTCGCCAAGCGCGTCCGCCGATGATAAGGGTGAGCCGCGCGCCGCCCCATGATTCTCGCCCTCGATCCTCGAATCACGCCTGTTCGCCCCGACCTCGCCGCAGCTTATCTGCGCAGCCAGGTTGAGGCGTCCCGCTATGTCGAAGGGCGCGCCGCGCAGGTCGTCACGGCCAGCGCGTCATTGAGGCGAGGGCCTGATCCGAACGCGCCGCTGGAGACCGAGGCGCTCTTCGGGGAGACGGTCACGGTCTATGACGAGAGCGAGGGGTGGGCCTGGGCGCAGCTCGAGCGCGACCACTATGTCGGCTATCTGCCGGCGGATTCTCTGGGCGCTCCAACCGAGTCGACGCATCGCGTTGCTGCGCTGCGCACGCACGCCTATCCAGGCCCCGCGATCAAGCTGCCGCCGCGGATCGCGCTCTCGCTCGGCGCGCGGCTTACCATCGTGGCCCGTGAGGGCGATTTCGCGGTCTCGGAGGACGGACTTTACCTCTGGTCGCGCCATTTGGCGGAATTGGGCGCGCGCGAACCGGACCCTGTCGCGGTCGCCGAGCTTTTTCTCGAGACGCCCTACCTCTGGGGCGGCCGGACGTCAGAGGGCATCGACTGCTCGGCCCTCGTGCAGACGGCGCTGACCGCCGCGGGCGTTGCGTCGCCGCGCGACAGCGACATGCAGGAGGCGGTGTTAGGCGAGCCGGTCGCCATCGACGACCCGAAGGCGCCGCTCGCGCGTGGCGATCTCGTGTTCTGGAAGGGGCACGTCGGGATCATGCGCAATTCCAGCACGCTGCTTCACGCCAACGGCTGGCACATGAAGACGGTGAGCGAGCCGCTGGCGGAGGCGCGCGACCGGATCGCCGCCAATGGCGGCGGCCAGGTCACCAGCGTGCGAAGGCTGTCGGCCCGCTAGGGAAGATTGCAATTCCGTCGAATTGGACGTGTAGACGCGGTCGCTGACCGCGTCCGCCGCGCTCAACGAGCGCGGCTACAATTGGCCGCGTCAGCCCAAAAGCAATCGGCGCTCGGGCGCCGAAGGAGAGGGCAAGGGTGAGGCGTCCTACTTCTTGGCGCCGATGCCAAGACCGCCGAAGCGGGTGTTGAAGCGCGACAATCGCCCGCCGCGATCGACCAGCTGCTGCGATCCGCCGGTCCAGGCCGGATGGGTGTTCGGGTCGATGTCGAGATGCAGCGTCGCGCCGTCTTCGCCGTAGGTCGAGCGGGTCATGAACTCGACGCCATTGGTCATGACGACCTTGATCATGTGATAGTTGGGATGGATGTCGGACTTCATCGTCATGTCTCGGGCGTAACAAGCAAAGAGCCGTCCGGAGGTCCGGCGGCTCTTTCGGTCGGCAGTGCTATAGCGCCGACGGCCCGCGGACGCAAGTCAATCCGAACGCGGGATGACGCTCGCGCGGTCCGGCCGCCTTGATTTAGGCGAAAAAGGAGTCCGTAACGCCACGGATTGTTTCGGGAGCCGATCGCGCAATGTCCTACGCCGACGCCGGCAGCAAGAGGTCCCGCGTCTCGCTTGGCGCCTTGAAGCCGCTTGCGCCTTACGCCTTAGCCCATCGCACGCGGATTGTGCTCGCGCTCATCGCGCTCACCATCGCCTCGGCCGCGACGCTCGTCGTGCCGATCGCGGTTCGGCGCATGATCGACTTTGGATTTTCCGCCGACAACGCCGGCCTCATCCGCGCGTATTTTCTCGCCATGATCGGCGTCGTCGCAGTGCTCGCGCTGGCCTCCGGAGCGCGGTACTACCTGGTGATGACGCTGGGCGAGGGGGTGGTCGCCGACCTTCGCGCCAATCTCTTCACCCATCTGACCCGGCTCGACGCGAGCTTCTTCGACGCCGAGAAGACAGGCGACATCGCCTCTCGCCTGTCCGCCGACACGACGCAGCTCAAGGCGACGTTCGGCTCCTCGGCGTCGCTGGCGCTGCGCAATCTGTTCCTGTTCGTCGGCGCGACCACGATGATGGTGGTCACCAGCCCGAAACTGTCAGCCTTCGTGCTGGCGGCGATTTCGATCATCGTCTTGCCGCTCTATGCGGCCGGACGCGCGGTGCGTGAGCGTTCCCGCCGCGCCCAGGATAGGCTCGCAGAAGCGACCGCGTTCGCAACCGAAAGCCTGTCGGCGGTGCGCGTCATGCAGTCGTTCCTGGCGGAGCGATTTACAGCCGGCCGCTATCGCGACGCCGCCTTCGGCGCCTATGAGGCGGCGCGGGCGATGAGCCAGGCGCGCGCATTCGTCACCGCAGCCGCGCTATTCCTCGCTTTCGGCAGCGTCGTCGTCGTGCTTTGGCTGGGCGCGCAGGAAGTGATCGCCGGCCGGATGACCGGCGGCGCGTTGTCGCAGTTCGTGCTGTTCGCCGTGTTCGGCGCCGGCGCGCTTGGGCAATTGTCGGAAGTTTGGAATGAGGTCTCGCAAGCGGCGGGCGCCGCCGGGCGCATCGGCGAGATCATGGCGGTCAAGCCGCGGATCGTCGCGCCCGCTCGGCCGGTCAAGCTCGCGAAGCCAGTCCGCGGCGAGCTCGCGTTCCTCGATGTCTCATTCGCCTATCCCGGGCGCGAAGACGACGCCGTCTTGCGCGACGTGCGCTTCCGTGTCGCGCCTGGGGAGGTTGTCGCGATCGTCGGCCCGTCGGGCGCCGGCAAATCGACGCTGTTCCAGCTCGCGCTCCGGTTCTACGATCCCGCGAGCGGCGCGGTCACGCTCGATGGGATCGACATCTCGCGCCTCGATCCCGCCGACCTCCGGGCCGAGATCGCGCTCGTGCCGCAGGACGCGTTCATCTTCGGCGCCAGCGTCGCCGACAACATCGCCTATGGCGCGCCTGGGGCGACCCGCGAGGCGGTCGTCGCCGCGGCCAGGCAAGCGGCCGCGGACGGCTTCATCTCCGCCCTGCCGCAAAGCTACGATACGCTCCTTGGCGAACGCGGCGCCACGCTGTCGGGGGGCGAGCGCCAGCGGATCGCGATCGCCCGCGCCATCCTCAAAAATGCGCCGGTGCTGCTCCTCGACGAAGCGACCTCAGCGCTCGACGCCGAGAGCGAAACCCTGGTTCAGGGCGCGCTCGAAACGTTGATGAAGGGCCGCTCGACCCTGGTGATCGCCCACCGGCTGGCGACCATCGTCAACGCGCATCGCATCCTCGTCATTGAGGCGGGGCGCCTGGTCGAGGAGGGCGATCACGCCTCGCTGATGGCGGCGAACGGCCTCTACGCGCGCCTCGCCCGGCTCCAGTTCGAGACCGGCGCAACCGCGCTGACGGCCGCGGCGGAGGCGGCGCAGTAGGAGAGCGTTCCCTTCTCCCGCTGAGCTTGTCGAAGCGTCGGGAGACGGGACAGGGATGAGGGTCCTGAGCCGAAGCGGTTAGCCTCGTTCATGGCTGCGCTTGTCCCGGCCATGAACGCTGCTCGCATTGTTGTGCTTCTCGTTGCTGTCACATTCTTTCTGGAAGAGGATTAAGCCAATGTATCGAAACGAGCTTCCGCGGATTTATGAGCTTCGTGACTTGCTTCCAAATCCGCTTCCACCAGACGCTTATTTTCGTGATCTGGACAGCACGCTTGCCACGATTCCGCAGAAGCTCAAACAATTTCTGGACATTGAAAGCGACCTGCAAGGTCTTGATGCGGCGGCTTGGGCATATTTGAAGGCTGAGCTCGTGCCCTTGCTCACTGCGAAACACGAAACGCGCGGTTGGCAGCAACTTTTCGACAAACTGAATCAAGCTAAGGCATACAACGATCTCGTTTCTATTGGCTGCACCGGCGTTCGTTTCATTCCGGAATCCAAGAAAAAAGGCCAGCGCACGCCCGACTTGGAAGCGTTGTTGCAAGGCCAACAGGTCCTGTGCGAGGTGAAGACAATCAATGTTTCAAAGGACGAGGCAAACCGTCTTCACAGCGGCGGCGTCGGCGGCCCCACGGACCCGTTGCCCGAAGCTTTTTTCGGTAAGCTTGAATTGTCGTTGACTGAAGCGAGGGCGCAGACGCAAGCCCACAGCACGAGCACTGACACGAAGCGGATAGCATACATCATCGAGCCTCTTGCAAATAGATTGACGAATTCAGTCGGGTAAGGCTATAGTATTTAGAGCGGTTGTTATCGTTGTCAAGTAGGATAGTGAAATATATTTAGATTGTTGTTCAGGTGTGGCGCTGTTATCGTAGAAACCGATTCGCTTCAGCCGTGGCTGTAGACATGACAGACGACCCTCTCGACGCGATGAAGGCTCGCTGGAGCTACATCCAGGGCTTTTTGTTCCCTTGGATGCGCGAGGACAACGATCCGATCACCGAAGCGTTGGGCCGTCTCGTCACCACGCTCGACGTGATCGGCCTCGAAGCGTTCGTTCCTGAGCCGCCCAGGGGGCCGGGCCGGCCGCCCGAGGACCGCCGCGCCCTCGCCCGAGCTTTCGTGGCCAAGGCGGTCCTGGGCGTTCCCACCACCAGCGCCCTGATCGAGCGCCTCGACGTCGACAAGTCCCTGCGTCGCATCCTCGGCTGGGAGCGACGCTCGCAAGTGCCTTCCGAAGCCACGTTTTCCCGGGCGTTCGCCGAATTCGCGCGCGGCGCGCTGCCAGACAAGATCCACGCCGCGCTGATCGAGCGTGCGCTCGGGGGACGCATCATCGGGGCGATCGCGCGCGACGCCACCGAGATCGAAGCGCGCGAGAAGCCGGTCCAGAACACGGCCAACGACGGCAAAGACGATCCCCCGGCGCCCGATAATCCCGCGCCGCCGCGCAAGCGCGGACGTCCACGCAAGGGCGAACAGCGTCCGAGGCCGGAGCCGACGCGTCTCAAGCGGCAGGTCACGCAGAACCTCAGCCAGATGCTCGCCGACCTGCCCACCGCCTGCGACGTCGGCTGCAAGAAAAACAGCAAGGGCTACAAAGAGACCTGGACCGGGTACAAACTCCACATCGACGTGGCCTGCGGCCAAATCCCAGTCTCCTGCGTGCTGACCTCGGCCTCCGTCCACGACAGCCAGGCCGCCATTCCCTTGATGACCATGACGAGCGCCCGCGTCGCCTATCTCTACGATCTCATGGACGCCGCCTACGACGCCGCCGCGATCCACGACCAGAGCCGGACGCTGGGCCACGCTCCTATCGTCGACCGCAACTTTCGCGCCGACCACCAAGCCAAGGCCGAATGGGGCCGCGAAGTCGAGCGCCTGAAGCTCATCCACAGGCCCGACTTCGACGACCTGATCTACGATTTCCGCACCATGGCCGAACGCGTCAACGCCCGTCTGAAAGACGAGTTCGGCGCCAGATTTCTCCGCGTCCGCGGCGCACTCAAGGTCAAATGCCATCTCATGTTCGGCATCGTCGCCCTCGCCGTCGATCAGATCATCCGTGTCGTCGACTACAGGACCGCCCCTGCCTGACCCAGCTAGGTGCACCCGCCCGGCGCAGGAAAATTCACCTCGCTCAAGGGATTATGCAAGAAGCTCCATCGTTAATTTCGATGATAGAACGCATGAATATGCTGACCGGTACCAGGTGCAAATCAATCAATTCATGGCGAATAAACCAACACCGGATCTGGAAGTGCGCTTTGACACTAAGGAATCGTACTACATTGCAAAGGCCTCGTCTCCACCTTAACACGCGCCCTGCCACTTGTAGCTAGTTACAGTCCAGTCTTTGTATTCCGGCACGGCAGCGGTTGTTGTTGCCGTAAGTGACACCGTGCAGACGAGTTCACGCGGCGGAACGACTATTAGCGAACTTCCTATCGGCACAACTCCGCCCGCGCCTTGTCCAGTTATAACCCATCGAAACGCGGTTTCGTGGTTGCCGAGATTTACCGACGACGTAGGCTCGCCATGATCCGCGACGTAGTTTGCAATTGACCCGCCGATGTAAGGATCAAGCACCCCTGTCATGCGCTCGCGCTGTGCGGCCGCCGCGCACCCGCCGAGCAATGGGAGGCACGCGATTACCAGAGCAGGGTAAGCGTTCTGCTGACCCCACCTTCTTTGGCGTGGGCGGTGGGGCGATAGTCGGGGCGGTTGGAGGCTCCGACACGTGTCGATTTCAGAGCATAGTGACGTGCCCAAGGGCGCGAGCGCGGGCTTGGCGCAGCGGCTTGAGATCTTCACAGGCGTAGGACGGCAGCGATCCTGGACGGCTGAGCAGAAGGCGGCGATCGTCGCGGAGAGCTTTGAGGATGGCGCGCTGGTCGGCCACGTCGCGCGCCGCCATGGTCTGACGCCGCAGCAAGTGTTCGCCTGGCGACGCCAAGCGCGTCGAGAGGCCGACGAGGGGACCGGCGCCCTGCCGTTTGCTCCGGTGGTCGTCGAGACGCCGAGTGCTGTGTCGCCACGCGCGGAGATCGTCGAGAGCAAACCGGCGGATGCGCGTCCCCCCGTCATCGAACTGGACATCGCGGGATCGAGCGTCTGGATCTGGCCCGGCGCGGATACGGCGACGGTGACGGCGATCATCGGCGCATTGAGGGCTGCGAAGTGATCGGCCTGTCGGGCTCGGTGCGCGTGCTCATTGCGACGCGGCCGGTCGACTTCCGTAAAGGCGCGGAAGGCCTGGCGGCGCTGGTTCGCGACGTGATGGGCGCCGATCCGTTTGACGGCTCCGTCTACGTCTTTCGGGCCAAACGCGCCGACCGGGTGAAGCTGGTTTTTTGGGATGGCACGGGCGTGTGCCTGTTTGCGAAGCGCCTCGAGGACGGCCGGTTCCAATGGCCGAAGATCGAGAACGGGGTGATGCGTCTGTCGGCGGCGCAACTCTCGGCGCTTGTCGAAGGCCTCGATTGGAAGCGCGTTGGCGCGGCGAAGGACACGCCGGCGCCGAGACTGCCGGGCTGACCTGCGGCGAATTGAATCAGGGGCTCGAAAACCGTCGCAAAGCCTGACGAATCATGGTCTCGTCGGGACATGACGCAGGCCGCCGAGGCGCTTCCCGACGACCCTCAAACGCTGAAGGCGATGCTGATCGCCGAGCGCCAGCGCGCGGAGCGGCTTGTCGCGATCATCAGGGATTTGCAGCGCCACCGCTTTGGCCGCCGCGCCGAAAGCCTGCCGGAAGATCAATTGCTGCTGGCGCTGGAGGACGTCGAGCAGGGCGAGGCGGGAGAAACCGAGGCGAACGAAGCGAAGTCGCCGGCTGCGCGCACGGAAGGCTCGCGCAAGCGGCGCGCCAACCGCGGCGCTCTACCGGCGCATCTTCCGCGCGTCGAGACGATCGTCGACGTCGAGGACAAGACCTGCCCGTGCTGCAGGGGGGCGCTGCACCGGATCGGCGAGAGCCTGCCCTCGGGCTTGACCCGAGGGATGTGAGCGAAAAGCTCGACGTCGTTCCCGCGCAGTTCCGGGTGATTGTGGTGCGCCGGCCCAAATACGCCTGCCGCGCCTGCCAGGACATCGTCGTCCAGTCGCCGGCGCCGGCGCGGCTGATCGAGGGCGGCCTGCCGACCGAGGCGACCGTCGCCCACGTGCTCGTCTCCAAATACGCCGATCATTTGCCGCTCTATCGCCAGGCGCAGATTTACGAGCGCCAGGGCCTGCGCCTCGACCGCTCGACTCTCGCCGACTGGGTCGGACGCGCCGCCTTCCATCTGCGGCCGGTCCATGAGCGCATCCTGGCGCATCTGAAGTCGTCGACCAAGCTGTTCGCTGACGAGACGACGGCGCCGGTGCTCGATCCGGGGCGCGGGCGGACCAAGACCGGCCAGCTCTGGGCCTATGCGCGGGATGATCGGCCCTGGGGCGGAGCCGACCCGCCGGCGGTCGCCTATGTCTACGCGCCCGATCGCACAGCGTCGCAGCCGATCGCCCATCTCGCCGGCTTCAAGGGCATCCTCCAGGTCGACGGTTACGCCGGATATCGGGCGCTGGCGGGCAAGGGCGACGTGACGCTCGCCTTCTGCTGGGCGCATCTGCGCCGCCGCTTCTATGACCGCGCCGTCGCCGAAGCCTCGCCGATCGCCAACGAAGCGCTGCAGCGCATCGCCGCGCTCTATCGGATCGAGGCCGACTGCCGCGGCTGCGACCCCGACAAGCGACGCGCCGTGCGCCAGGAGCGATCGCGTCCGATCGTCGCCGAACTCGAGCCCTGGCTGCGCGAAAAGCTCGCGCTCTTGAGCCGGAAGAGCAAGCTCGCCCAGGCAATCCGCTACGGACTGTCGCACTGGGACGGTCTCGTCCGTTTCCTCGACGACGGACGGGTCGAGATCGACTCCAACACAGTCGAGCGATCGATCAGGCCTCTCGCCCTCACGCGCAAGAACGCGCTCTTCGCCGGCTCGGATGGCGGCGCGGAAAGTTGGGCGGTCATCGCCTCGCTGATCGAAACGTGCAAGCTAAACGACGTCGACCCTTACGCCTATCTCGCCGACACACTCACGCGGATCGTCGGCGGTCATCTCGCCAGCGCGATCGACGAGCTTCTCCCGTGGGCCTACGCCAGGGCCCAGCCGCTCAAAGACGCGGCCTGAGAACGACGCTTACAGAGCAGGCCGGATTGACGCCATTGCAGCCCTCAGGCTTTAAGCCGACTTTTTGTGTCGTTTATCGGGTTTTCAATTGCGGGCCAAGCGCGTCAGGAAACCGCGGCCCGCTGCGAAAGCCTCAGAACCGAATAGCGCCCAAGCTTTCGAGCGCTTCCAAATCAGCGCGCGACGCATCAAGTGGCGGGCTTATGGGGATGATTTCGCCTTCGCCTTTTTCGCGCGTTCGCTGCGCGGCGCCACGCCGCTAACGTGCGGTCGCACATCAGCTCCTCAACGAAGCTCCACGCCGCTTCCAGCCGGTCGCTCGCATCAGGCGACAGCCCCTGCCCGAGATCAAACTGCTCGCCGCGCACGCAGAGTGTGAAAGCCGGCGGCGCAGCTTTGCCGAGCGCGCGCTCGTAGACGTCGAGCACGGCTTCGGGCGCGAGCGCGTGCGTCGTGTGGCTCACGTCGCGCGCCCGCTCAATCTCGGCGAAGGCGAAGGGCGCGGGCGTATCCTTCCCCGCGTCGAGAAAGAGCGCGAGGTCCGCGCCGTCAAGGTCGAGGGCGTGCTCGATCTGCAATTGGAAGTCCTCGATCGCCTGCACCTCCGCCCAGGCGGCGCGCGCCACCCGCTCGAGCAGGAGCGGCCCGAGGCCGTCGTCGCCGCGCGCGTCATTGCCCCAGCCGAAAACGACGAGCTTCAAGGCTCAGCCTTTGCGGGCGCGCGAAATCAGCGCGCCGTCGGCATCGACAAGATCGACCTCGAGCGGCATCTGCCCGAGCGCATGCGTGGCGCACGACAGGCACGGATCGTAGGCGCGGATGGCGACCTCGATATGGTTCAAGAGGCCCTCGGTGACCTCGCGGCCCGAGAGAAAGCGCGCCGCGACCGCGCGGATCGCCTCATTCATCGCCTGATTGTTGTTGGTGGTCGAGACGATGAGATTGCAATAGGTCACGAGATCGTCGTCGCCGGCGCGATAGTGATGGAAGAGGGTCCCTCGCGGCGCCTCGATGACGCCGACCGCCTCCTCGCGGCGCGGGCCTTTATCGGCCATGAGCTCGGTTCCCACGATGTCGGGATCGTCGATGAGCTCGCGCGCCATTTCGGCCGCATGCAACATCTCGATCATCCGCGCCCAATGGTACATCAGCGCGCCATGCAGGGGCTTGCCGCCGTCGAGACCCAGGAACGTCCGGCGCTCGGCTTCGGCGAGCGGCGTCGGCATCAGGTCGCAAACCTGCACGCGCGCCAGAGGTCCGACGCGATACCAGCCCGTCTCCGCGCCAAGCGCCCTGATGTGCGGGAACTTCATGTAGCTCCAGGACTTCACGTCCTCCTGGAGCACGCTCTTGTAGGTCGCGTAATCGATCTGGTCGAAAATGGGCCCGCCGTCCACGTCAAGAGCGCGCAACGCCCCGTGGTAGAAGTCGAGCGCGCCTCGCCTGTCGACGAGACCCATCATGTTGGCGCGCGATTCGCCGAAGCTCTTGTAGAAGTCGGGATTCGTCTCGTGCAGCCGGATGACCAGCCCGACCGCCTCGCAGCTCCAATCGACGATCTCGTCAATTGCGGAGCGCATCGAATCGCGATCGGCGACGCTCAGCGCCTTGTTCATGCCGCCGGGGATGACGCCTGTGCCATGAATGCGTTTTCCCGCGATGTGGCGAATGACTTCCTGCCCGAACTTGCGCGTCAGCACGCCGCGCCTCGCGAGATCGGGGAAAGCAGCGGCGACGCCGAGGATGTTCCGCTTGGCGACTTCGCTCTCGAAGCCGAGCAGCAGGTCGGGCGAAGCGAGATGAAAGAAATGCAGCGCGTGCGACTGAACGATCTGCCCGTAGTGCAGGAGGCGCCGAAGTTTCTCCGCCGTCGGCGTGAGCGGCCCGTAACCGGCGATGATGTCCATCGCCTTGGTCGCGGCGAGGAGATGGCTGACCGGGCAGATGCCGCAGAGGCGCTGCACCGCGATCGGAACTTCCCAGTAGGGCCGGCCGCGAATGAAGACCTCGAAGCCGCGAAACTCGACGATATGCAGCCGCACCTGATGGACGCGATTCTCGGCGTCGAGCAGGATCGTGACCTTGCCATGGCCTTCGACACGGGTGACAGGCTCGATGGCGACGCGGCGAAGCTTGTGGGGCGACTGGGCGGTTTCGAGGTTCAGCATGGCGGCGCCCTCAGTCATAGCGCAGGAGTTCATGATCGAGACGGGGCATGCGTCCCAGGATCAGATCGTTGAGATATTTCCAGATCGCGTCGGCCGAGGGGGGACAGCCGGGAAGAAAATAGTCGACGCGCACGATCTCGTTGACCGGATAGACCTTGTCGAACAGAAGCGGCAGCTCCGGATCGTTGGGAACGCGCGACCGAACGCCGTCGGCGTCGCGATAGACTTCATCGAGGATATCGCCGACGTCGAGACGGTTGCGTAGCGCCGGCAGGCCGCCGTTGATCGCGCAGGCGCCGACGGCGACCAGGATCTTCGAGTTGGCGCGCAACTCGCGCAGCACATGCACATTCTCGGCGTTGCATACGCCCCCCTCGATCAGCGCGATGTCGCAGGGGCCGCAATGCTTGATGTCGGTCAGCGGCGAACGGTCGATTTCGGCGATCTTGGCGAGATCGAAAATCCGCTCGTCGATATCGAGCAACGACATGTGGCAGCCGAAGCAGCCGGCGAGCGAGGTCGTGGCGAGGCGCACCTTGGGCAAGACGGCGGTTTCGGCGGGCGCGCTCATTTGGCGACCTCGACGGCGCAGCGCGTCGCCTCTTCGCTGATCGGCTCGAGGTCATAGCGACGTTCGCCGATCGGGGTCTTGAAACCGACGCGCTTGATGAGAATTGCCCCGACCGGACAGACGTGCGCCGCCTTGTCGGCGGCGGAGAAATTGCTGTCGCCAAGCCTGCCGCTCGGCGAATTGACGATGATGTGCGAAGCCATGCCGCGCCCCGCGAGGGCGAAAACGGATTTGCCGTCGACGTCGCGGCTCGCGCGGACACAGAGTTCGCACTGGATGCAGCGGTCGAGATCGAGCAGCACGTCGGGATGCGAGGCGTCGACCGGGCGACGGGGGTAGAACTCGACGAAATGCGGCGTCATCATTTCGCTGTCATAGGCCAGCGCCTGCAACTGGCAATCGCCGCTCTTCTCGCACCCAGGGCAGAAATGGTTGCCCTCGACGAACAGCATTTGCAGGAGCGTGCGGCGGTAGGCGTGCAGGTCGGGGGTGTCGACTTCGACCTCCTGGCCGGCGGCCGCCTTCATCGTGCAGGCTGAAGCGCTGCGGCCGTTGACGACGACGCTGCACAATTTGCAGCTGCCGTGCGGCTCGAATTCCGGATTGTGGCAAAGATGCGGGATATAGACGCCGCCTTCGAGCGCAGCGTCCAAAATGGTCTGCCCGGGCCTAAAAGGAACCGGAGCGTCGTCGATGAGGATCGTCGCGTCGGTCGCGCTCATGCCTCAGCTCCGATATGCGCGGCCGCGTCCTCGCGCCCGGCGATCTCTCGCGCCCGGGCGAGCGCCGCGTCGAGATCGACCGCCGGATCGAATTCGCCGCGGATGAGACGCCGCTCGTAGGCCGGACGGAACTTGAGCCAGGTGTCGCGAACCGCATTGCCGGCCGTCTGGCCGAGCCCGCAATGGCTGGTGCGGCGCAACAGCTCCGAGAGCCGCATTAGCTCGTTGATCTCATAGCGCGAGCCGCGCCCGTCAGCGATCTTGTCGAGCGCGTCGCGCATGAGCGCCGTTCCCACCCGGCACGGGGTGCAGAAGCCGCAGCTCTCATGGGCGAAGAAATGCGCGAAATTGCGCGCGACCTCAAACAGGTCGCGCTCCTTGCCGAAGACCATGAAAGCCCCGGCGGTCGGGACGTCCTCGAAGGCGATGTGGCGGCGGAATTCGTCGGGCGTCAGGCATATTCCCGAGGGGCCGCTGATCTGCACCGCCGCGACGTCGCTCGCGCCGCAATCCTTCAGCACCTGCTCGATACGGACGCCGAAGGGATATTCGTAGAGTCCCGGCCGCGCGCAGTCGCCGGAAACGGACAGGATCTTCGTCCCCGACGAGCGCTTCGTGCCGCGCCCGGCGAACGCCCGCCCGCCATTGAGCGCGAGCTCCGTCGTCTGGGCGAGGGTCTCGACATTGTCGACCACCGTCGGCTTGCCGAGATACCCGACCGTCACCGGGAAGGGCGGGCGAATGCGCGGCTTGCCCGGCTCGCCCTCAAGCGATTCGATCAGCGCCGACTCTTCGCCGCAGATGTAGGCGCCGGCCCCGAGATGGATGTCGATGTCGAAATCAAACCCTTGCGCGCCGCATATGCTCGCGCCGAGCAGGCGACCGCGGCGCATCGCCTTGAGCTTCGCCTCCAGCGGCTCGAGCAGATGCCGGTATTCGCCGCGCAGATAGAGAAGCCCGCGCGCCGCCCCGACCGCGAAACCGGCGATCGCCATGCCCTCGAACACGCGTTCGGCGTAAGAGGTCAGCAACACCCGGTCCTTGAACGTTCCCGGTTCGCCTTCGTCGGCGTTGCACACGACGAACCGCTCGGCGCCGGGCGCATTGCGGCAGCCCTCCCATTTGACCGAAGTCGTGAATCCGGCGCCGCCGCGGCCGCGCAGATTCGAGAGCTTCATTTCGTCGAGCATCCCCTGCCGACCATGCGCGATCGCGGCGCGGAGCGCGGAGCCCGGGTCGTAGCGCGAGCCGAGAAGCGCGTCTCCGCGGCGAATATTGTCCTCGACGCGAAAATAGTCGGCCGGCCATTCGGCGATCGCGACGCCGCCGCGCACGAGATCGCAAATCTCATCGACGCGGCGCGCGGTCAGCCTCGTTATCGCTCTCGTGTTGACGAGCGCCGCGGGCCCCTGGTCGCACATGCCGGTGCAGGACGTGAGATCGACGCTGACCGCTCCGTCGGGTGAAACCTGGCCGCGGCGCAGCCTGAGCCGCTTCAGCATGTGCTCGAACAGCGCGAGACTGCCCAGCATGCGGTCGGTGATATTGTCAGAGAACAGGATCCGATAGCGGCCGCGCGGCGCGTCATAGAGAAACGAATAGAATTGCACCACGCTCTCAACGCGCGTGATCGGAACGCCAAGCCCCGACGCGATTGCGCGGGCTGTCTCAGGCGAAATCCACCCAAGCTCCTCCTGCGCCTCGATGAGGATTTGCAAGAGCCGCGTCGGATCGGGCCGACGCTGCACGATTCGCGCGACCACGTCGCTTTCGCCCGCCATCCTTGGCCTCGTGGTTCAAGTCACGCCGATCTTCGCCGCGCTCCGGTTCGCCGAATTGATCTTAGTCAAACGGCTCGACCGCCGCCGCGAGAACACTTAAGCGCGTCATTTCAGCAGCACATAGATATTGACTTGCAGCGTCGGATCATCCGGATCCTTCACGTCGTTCGCATATTCCTCGACGAAGGAATCCTGCGCGTCGATTCCCTTCTCGTCGAGATAGGCCGTGATCGCGTCATAGGTGGCGTCAATGTCGCCATATGCGCCCTGATGCTCGAAGCGCATCGCCTTGCCGCTCGGCGTTTGGCCGATCTTGACCGCGTCGGAGAGGCTCGTCTTGCCTTCGGGGGCCGCGGCAATCGGATATCCTGCGTGATATTTGAAACCGGTGTCGTCGGATTCGACAAAGACGGCGAGCGGCCTACCCGCCGGCGCGAGACTCGCTTTGTCCATCTCGCGCTTGACCAAGCTCAGCGAATTGAGGATGGCGCTGTAGATTTCGTCCTTGTCAGCCTTGCCTTCTATGTAGACGAAGGGTCGCGCCGGAAGATCGACGGTTTCGCCGGTTGAAGACTCGCTCGGCGCCGCCGGCTCGGCGGGCTTCCCAGCCTCGGGAGCGGCCGGCGCGGGGTTGGTCGCGGCGGGCGCTTCGGCTGGCTTGGCGGCGGGCGCGGGCGCTTGAGCCGCAGGCGCCGGGGCGGCTGGCGCCGGAGCCGCCGGGGCGGCGGGCGCGGGCGTCGTCTGCTGGGCGAAGCCCGCGTGAGGGCCCAAAGCGGCCGCAATGGCGAGAAAGCCCGCGACAGCGAAACGGATCAGACCGGATGGCATGGCGCTCAGTCCTTTGGCGCAAGCGGAGCGGGTCGTCGCTCGGCAGTCTAGTGCCATATCGCCGTCATAGGGAAGATCAGGCCGGCTCAGGCCTCGTCCAGCTCAGCACCGGCTGTCGGGCGGCGCGGGTCTCGTCGAGCCGCCGGCGGGGGCCATGGACCGGCGCCGACTGGAACCGCTCGCGCTTCTCCACTTTCGCGGCGATGGCGAGATCGCGCAACGTCATGATGAACAGGTCGAGGCTCGCCTTGGATTCGGACTCGGTCGGCTCAATCAGCATCGCCCCGTGCACGATGAGCGGGAAATAGACTGTCATCGGATGATAACCCTCATCGATCATGGCCTTGGCGAAGTCGAGCGTCGTGAGCCCAGTGTCCTTGAGCCACCGGTCGTCGAACAAGACCTCGTGCATGCAGGGCCGGTCGCCGAACGGCGCGCTCATCACCTCGTTGAGGGAAGCGCGAACGTAATTGGCGGACAGCACCGCATCTTCCGACGCCTGCCTGAGCCCGTCGGCGCCGTGCGACAAAATGAAACTGAGCGCGCGCACGAACATCCCCATCTGCCCGTGGAAAGCGCACATGCGTCCGAACGATTCGTGACCTTCGGCGTGCTCGACCAGTCGAAGCGCTCCGCCTTCACGCTTGACGAATGGAACTGGAGCATAGGGGGCGAGCCGCGACGACAGCACGACTGGACCCGCGCCGGGGCCGCCGCCGCCATGCGGGGTCGAGAACGTCTTGTGCAAGTTGATGTGCATGGCGTCGACGCCGAGATCGCCCGGACGCGTCTTGCCGACGATGGCGTTGAAATTGGCGCCGTCGCAGTAGAAATAGGCCCCCGCCTCGTGAACCGCGTCGGCGATGCCGACGATCTCGCGCTCGAACAGCCCACAAGTGTTGGGATTGGTCAGCATGATCGCCGCGACATCGGGCGCGAGCGCGGCCCGCACCGCTTCAACGCTGACAATTCCATCCTCGCCCGCCGGGATGGACCGTACCGAATAGCCGATCAGCGCCGCGGTCGCGGGATTCGTGCCATGGGCGGAATCGGGAACCAGCACCACCCGCCGCGTCTCTCCCTCCCCCCGCGCCTCAATCGCCGCCTTGATCGCCATCATGCCGCACAGTTCGCCATGC
This sequence comes from uncultured Alphaproteobacteria bacterium, assembly GCA_963824475.1. GTDB lineage: Bacteria > Pseudomonadota > Alphaproteobacteria > Rhizobiales > Beijerinckiaceae > Roseiarcus. The sequence goes on along the minus strand of CAWGPR010000012.1, from coordinate 552,010 downwards.
GCGCCGGCCTTCGGCGACATCGCGACCGCATCCATGCCGGTCATGATCAGCAAGGCGTTGGACAGCGCTTCGACAATTTCGAGCGCCCCTTGCGCCGTCGAGACCGGCTGGAGCGGGTGCACGTCAGCAAATCCCGGCAGGCGCGCCATTTTCTCATTGAGGCGGGGATTGTGCTTCATCGTGCACGAGCCCAACGGATAGATCCCAGCGTCGATGGAGTAATTGTTGCGCGACAGCCGCACGTAATGGCGGATCGCCTCCGGCTCAGCGAGGCCGGGCAATCGAAGCGCGCTTTGGCGTTCATGCGGCCCCAGCTTCGACTGGAACGGCGCCGGCTCGTCGATGTCGACGCCGGTCGCATCGAAGCGCCCGATCTCGAAGATCAGCGCCTCCTCCATGTCGAGCCCGCGATTGCCGGTGAAGGTTTCCCCCACGGGGGCGGCGGCCGTTTCGGGGCGGGTCGGACGGCCTTGGACGTTCATGGGAACGCGCTCTCTCTTAAAAACTCATCGCAGGCAATCGGCAAGCGCCCGCGCATAAGCCGCGCGGTCGTCGTCGGTATTCGTCTCCGTGCTCGCAACGATGATGCAATCGTCGAGCCCCGCCCCGGGCAAGAGCCGAGAGACCGGCAATCCGCCGATCACCCCGCGCTTAGCCAAAACCTCGATCAGCTCGGCGGCGGGGCGAGGCGTCCGCATCACGAACTCGTTGAAGAAATGCGTATTGATCACCTCGACCGACGGAATCGCGGAAAGCCGGTCAGCGAGCTCAACCGCATTGGCGTGATTGACCTTCGCCAGGCGTTCGAGTCCCACGGCGCCGAGCAGGCTCAGATGGATCGAGAACGCGAGCGCGCATAGACCCGAGTTGGTGCAAATGTTGCTCGTCGCCTTCTCGCGGCGGATGTGCTGCTCGCGAGTCGAAAGCGTGAGCACGAAGCTGCGCCGACCCTCCGCGTCCACCGTCTCGCCGGCGAGACGCCCCGGCATCTGGCGCACGTTCTTGGCGCGGGTTGCGAACAGGCCGACGTAAGGACCGCCAAAATTGAGCGCATTGCCGAGCCCCTGCCCTTCTCCAACCGCGATGTCGGCATTCATCTCGCCCGGCGAGCGCACGGCGGCGAGAGCGACCGGATCGGTGAAGACCGCAATCAAGAGCGCGCCGCGCGCATGCGCCGCCGCGGCGATTGGCGTGAGGTCGCGCGGATTGCCGAAGAAGTCGGGTGACTGCACGATCACGCAGCTCGTCTCGGCGTCGATCGCCGCCGCGATGTCTTCGCTCGCCTTCAGGTCATGGGCTAAGCGGACGATCCTGTCGCCCGCCATATGCGCCAGCGTGGCGCAGACGTCGGCATATTGCGGATGCAGCCCGCCGGAAATCACCGCTCCGTTGCGGCGCGTCAGGCGATGGGCCATCAACATCGCTTCGCCGCACGCCGTCGAACCGTCGTACATCGAAGCGTTGGCGACCTCCATGCCGGTCAGGGCGGCCACCTGGGTCTGGAACTCGAACAGGACTTGCAACGTTCCTTGCGCGATTTCCGGTTGATAGGGCGTGTAGCTGGTCAGGAACTCGGATCGCTGGATGAGATGATCGACGGTCGCGGGAATGTGGCGCCGGTAGGCGCCTGCGCCGAGAAAAAACGGAACCGATCCAGCCGCGACGCTGCGACCAGCGATCGCCGTCATCGCCCGTTCGACCGCCATTTCGCTTTTTCCGAGCGGCATGTCGAGCAGATCTTCAATCCGCTTGTCGGCGGGAATGTCGGCGAACAACGCTTCAATGTCCGGGACGCCGATGCGGGTCAGCATCGCCTCGCGTTCGCTCGCATCGAGCGGCAGGTAGCGCATGGGGTCAGCCCAAAGTTTTGACGTATTCGCCGTAAGCGGTTTCGTCCATCAAACCGGCGAGTTCGCTCGGGTCGGCGAGTTTCAAGCGAAAAAGCCAGCCGCGTCCGAGCGCGTCCTCATTGATGAGGCCTGGCGTCGACTCGACTTCGGAATTGACCGCCACGACCTCGCCAGACGCCGGCGCGAACACGTCGCTCGCCGCCTTGACGCTCTCGACCACGGCGGCCGGATCGCCCTTCTTCAGCGCCTTGCCGACCGGCGGCGTCTCGGCAAAGACGACGTCGCCGAGCTGCTGCTGCGCATAGTCGCTGATGCCGACGACGCCTTCGCCGCCCTCGACGCGGACATATTCGTGGTCCTTGCTGTAGCGGATCTCCGGCATCATGCGCTCCTTGCTTAACCGCGGTAGTAGGCGTGGGGATAAAAGGGCAGCGCGACGACGCGCGCGCTCAAGGGCTTGCCGCGCACCATGAGGCTGATCGGCGTCCCGACCGCAGCGTGGGGGCGCGCCACATAGCCCATCGCGATCGGCCCGTTGACGCTCGGCCCGAATCCGCCCGATGTCACGACACCGATCGGGGCGCCGTCCGCCGATAGGATCTCGGTCCCTTCGCGCGCCGGCGCGCGGCCGTCCGGCCGAATGCCGACCCGCTGACGGGCCGTCCCATTCGCCAGCGCGGCCTCAATCCGCTTGGCGCCGGGAAAACCGCCCTCGATGCGCCGGCGCTTCTGAATCGACCACGCGAGTGCGGCTTCGATCGGGTCCACCGTCTCGTCGAGCTCGTGCCCGTAGAGGCAGAGGCCAGCCTCGAGTTCTGAGCGAATCGCGCGCGCCCAGCCCAATCGGCTCGACGTCAGGCTGGCCCAACAGAATGCGGGCGAAGCTTTCCGCCTGCGCGGAAGCGAGCGAGACCTCATATCCGTCTTCGCCCGTGTAGCCCGAGCGCGAGACGAAGGTCTCGAATTCCGCGATCCGAGCCGGTCGCGCGCTCATGAAGGCCATGGTCGCGAGCCCCTCTCCCGGAGCGAGGCGCGCCAATGTCGCGGCCGCCAGAGGGCCCTGCAGCGCGATCAGCGCGGCTTGAGGAAGCGGCGTCAGCCGGACGCCGGGGGGCAATCGCTGGCGAATGAGGGCGAAGTCGACCACCCTGCGCGCGGCGTTGACGATGAGCCTCAGCGTTCCCGCCGCGCCGGGCGGTCGCGTGACCATGAGGTCATCGATGATTCCGCCGTTTTCGTTGAGCAACTGGGTGTAGCGCTGGCGGCCGGGCGCGAGACCCAGAAGGTCGGCGGGGCAGAGCGATTCGAGAAAGGCCGCGACGGCCGCATGGTCGGCGCCCTCGATCAGCGCCTGGCCCATATGCGAAACGTCGAACAGCCCGGCAGCCTTGCGGGTCAAGAGGTGCTCGGCGAGGACCCCGGAGGGATAATGGATCGGCATGTCGTAGCCGGCGAAAGCGCCCATGCGCGCGCCGAGCTCGATGTGCAGAGCATGGAGCGGCGTCTTTAAGTTCGAGGCTTCGTTCATGGGCTCAGCCGCTCGTGGACAAACGCCCGCCGCGCGCCACGCCGCGGCATTGCGGCTTTAGCGCTCGCGGACGCCCCCTCTGTCCCATGACCTGAGAGATTTCCCGCTGTTTAAGCGGTTACCCCCGTCGGTGGGCGAACGCCTTGAACGGCGCGCGCCGCTTTCCAGAGCGTCATCGCTTCAGCGGTCCTGAATGCCTGAGCGTTTCCGGGGCGGTTGCGCCTTCGGCGCCGGCGAGGAGACGCCGGACTCTTCCGCGAAGTGTCTTCGACTGACGTTTCCGAGCTAGCCTGAGGGCCCATGCGTTGTCAACGCAGGATGGGCCCGGGCTCTCCCGGCCTTCCCCGAGGATCAAAGTTCAATCGACGTGCACGGAGTCGACCGCTTCGGGCGGGAAGCGGGCCTTTCCGAATGGGCGGTGTCCGCCGAGGCTGTGTAAAAACTTCCGCGCGTTTTCACACGAGCCTGTTTCGTTCGCTTTTGCGGGGCCTTAGAGTATTCAGTCGACCGTGAAGAACGCGGTTTGATGTTTTGGGCTGGGCGCTGGGGCAGGCAGGCTGGGCGATGGTTAGGGGCTCGGCGGCCGCGAGGATTGCGGCAATGAAGACGCGCCAAATGGCGGCGAGCCAGGCGATGAGCCTTCGGAAGTTGTATCCGGCGGCGGCGAGGACCGCGTTGGCGGCGTCGCCGTGGGCGCCTTTGAGAAAGTTTCGGGCCATGCGGTGTTCGGCCTTGGCGTGGCCGATGACGGGCTCGACGGCCGAGCGCCGGCGGAGTTCGCGCCTGATGGCGTCGGTGACGCCGCGCCTCTGGCCAGAGATATAGACCTTGAACCGCATGTCGGGCGGGGCGTTATGGCCGCGATAACCGCGGTCGGCGACGACGCGGGTCAGGGGCGCGCCGATCTGCGCTTCGATCTCGGGCAGGACGGTCTTGAGCGTATGGCCGTCGTATGGATTGCCCGGCATCGCCTTCACATGGGCGATGAACTGGCCGCCCTTTGAGCGATGCAGGGTCGTGGCGAGCGAGACCTTGACGCCAAATTCGTAGGGCCGGTGCGACTTGCCCTTGCCGATGCATTCGACCTCGGGCGCGTGCAGGGAATAGATCTTCCTCCCGCGCTGGTGCTGGCGCTGATCGCGCACGGCGAAGGCCAGCGACAGCGGTTGGGCGAAGATCGCCCGCAGTTCAGCGTCGTCGCCGGTCTTGCGGACGAGATCGCGGCAGACCCGGCCAAGATAGGTCCGGATTGATCTCAGCGCCCGGTTGGCGCGCCTGAACTGCTTGGCGTGCGCGTAGCGTTGATGGGCGATCAGCGCGTGCTTTCCCACCCGCTCATAGGACTGGCGCAGCGACACGCCAGTCTTCCGGGCCAGCCTGACCAGCCGCTCGCGCGCCCGGTGCATGAGTTTTGCGTCGGTCGGAAACGCCACCGCCTTCGGCTGCACGGTCGTGTCGACGACGATGCGGGAAAAGTCCGAGAGTTTTGCCGCGCCAGTGCGGGTCGCGGTCGCGAGACTCTCCTGGATCAGCGCCACGAGTTTCTCCTCGCCCATCCGCTGGCGCCAGCGCGTCAGGGACGAGCGGTCGAACGGCGTCTTGTGCCGGAAGAATTCCTCGCCGCAGAATAGCTGGAAGTAGGGGTTCTCGACCCAGCGGGCGCAGAGATCCTCATCCGACAGATCGTGCATCGACTTGAGGATCGCCAACCCCGCCATCAGCCGGGTCGCCAGCGGCGGATGGCCGGCCTTGTCAGAATACATCGCCCCGAACTGATCCTCGAGGAAGCGCCAGTCGACCGCGCGGGCCAGCTTCGCCAGCGGGTGGCCCATGTCGACGATCTGGTCGAGCCGGGCCCGGAACAGATCGTTCTGCCCGCTCTCCCGCCGCTCCTTCGGCCGCATCGAATCGCCTCCTCGCCCACGACGAAAGCGAGGGAATCACGACCAAACGCATCGCGCAATTCGCAAGATAACCGCCCTCCGAACCGCCAATTCCGGCAAACGCGAACACTTCCGATCCGCCGCTGACGCCCGGAAATCAAGGTGACGCGGCAATCTTCACGGGCGACTATTCAGAGTCGAAAAAATCGCGAAAAATATTACTCTGCTCGATCGTCTACAAAATTTCGCCGAGTTTTTACACGGCCTCCGCCTTGAGCAGACATTCCTCTTTTGCTCCGATCTCGTGGGCGACCGTCACGAGACGCACCGAAAGTGGGCGAAGTTTCACCGCGCGACAACCCCTCAGCCTCAAGCACGCCGGGCCAGGGAATCTGCGTTAAAGACGTCACTCCAATCCGCGGGCGCGTTTCCCCGCGGATTGAGACGGTGCTGAACGAGGACATCAGCACAACCAACTCGCACCCGCCTTCGCGCGCACGAATGGCGACCGGCGGGGTCTAGACGCCTATCTCTTCGCCTAGAAAAGTGAACACGACATACACTCCTGTTCGGCCGCGAGCAACGAGTAACGTGCCAACAGGCCTCCCCGTCAACTCAATACACCCTCACAGCGGCGGGTCCAACCAAAACTTATGTACGGCCCGCCCTTGTTTCAAGTTGCGGCGGTTCCAGCGCCGGGGTGGGGAGCCGACGCCCAGCGTCTCCCCTTGTTCGAGCTCAGAGAGCCACTGTGAGCGAATGGGCACCGGTCGATTGAATTGATTATCGAGCACAACGGTAGTATCGAGGCTAAAACGGATAGGCGAATAGCCAACACTCTCCTGCTCTGCCTTGACCCAGTATTCAAGGACAATCTCCACCTCACATGCCATCCCAGGTTCGATTTTCGCTTCGTAGGGACGGCGCAGCTCTTCGTTTGTGCTCACCTGTATGGGCGAAGGATCGCATGAGACGCCTGTTACTCTGATCAACCTGTTATACTTGCCTGTAGGCGGATCATAATCGGGTTTGTAGGCAACCGTTGATGAATAGACTGTTTCAACATCATCGACGAAACTACAAACCTTTGCGTTAATCTGAGATATCAATAGATACATATTTGTAGCGGTATCGTAATCCGAGATGGTGAACTTGCGAATAACCGAGCTCGTGTAATGTGCCAGAGTCGTGCGCAGGCGCTCAATGAAATCATCGATGTGATCGCCTCGTCTACCGCGCACTAGTACCTCGTCACAGAGGTTTTGACTCTTTGATTTTGGTCTGATTTGAGCGTGGGCTTGGGGTAAGCGCGCCCCATTTTGGCGCGGGCTTTTTGGGTTGTGAACATCCAGTTGATGCGGGCGCATTCGGCGTTGCGTCGCTTCTCCCAAGCAGCGGTCTCGGCGACAAGCCGGGTGTAGCTTTCGATGCGCCGATCGAGACATTGACTGGCCAGGACGCCGATCTCGATCTCGACCATGTTCAGCCAGCTGGCGTGCTTGGGGACGTAGTGGAACTCCAGCCGGCGCAGCACCCGTCGCGCTTCGTCGGCTGGGAAAGTCTGGTAGAGCGCGCCGGCGGAATGGGTCGACAAGTTGTCGAGCACCACGCGAATGCGCTCCGCCTCGGGATAATGGACATCGGTGAGGTCGCGCATGCAGACGGCGAAGTCTTCGGCGGCGCGCCGTTCGGTGACCTTCACCTTGCGCCAGGGGCGGTTCACATCCAAGAACACGAACAGGTTCGCGGTTCCGTTGCGTTTATATTCGCAGTCGTAGCGCTCGATTTGCCGCGGCTCGGGCGGGATCGGCCGGCGGACCTCGCCGATGAGCTGGATCGGGCTCTCGTCGAAGCAGACCACCGGGCGCTCGGGATCGGGCGCTTCGGAATAAAGATCGAGCACCTCCTCCATACGGGCGACGTAGTCGGCGTCGACCTGCGGAATGCACCACATGTCCTTGCGCCATGGCTTGAGGTCATTTTCGGCCAAGCGCCGACGCACCGTCTCGCGCGACACACTCTCGTGCGCAGTCAGCCTGACCAGTTCACCGGACAGCAACTCCAGCGTCCAGCGAGCGCGGCCCGCGGGTGGACTCGAACAGGCCGTTGCCACCAGCAGGGCTTCCTCCTTGCCCGAGAGCTTGCGGTTTGCTCCGGGGCGCGGCTCTTCGCTGAGCGCCGCCTCCAGGTTGCCGAGGACGAAGCGGCGCTTAGTCCGATAGACGGTCGAGCTGCCCACGCCGACATTGGTCGCGATCGCCTCGTCGCTGGCGCCGCCATCCGCCGCCAACAATATCTGCGCCCGCTTGAGCCTGCGTGCCGCATGCTTGCCGCCGCTCAGAAGCTCCGTCAGTTCGGTGCGTTCGGTTTGGCTGAGTTCGACCCGATAGCGTACATTCATCCGTGCCTCCTCGTGTTGAGGCACGCACGAACAGCTGAATCGGATGGCCGGAGTGAGTCGCCCTGCAAAAACCTTCACACCCAGGCAGGGCCAATATCTGGCGTTTATCCACCTCTACACGCGCCTGCACCGCCGGCCGCCGGCCGAAACTGAGATGCAGGACTATTTTCGCGTCAGCCCGCCTTCCGTGCACCAGATGGTACTGACGCTCGAACAAGCTGGCTTCATTAGGCGGCAGCCGAGAACGCCCGCAGCATCGAACTGCTCGTTGATCCGACACAGCTGCCAGAGTTACTTTGACCCCGGATTCAACCGGTCAAGATCACTGTGCCGAGGTACTAGAATGCGCGCGCGAGTTTCGAACGCCTCCTCCGAAGCTGCAACCAATGATACTGCGGAAACAATAACACCCACTAAACCGAAGAACGCGACGCCCCCGCACCAAGCGGCAAAAAAATCGTGGACGAATTTCTTGTTCTCATCCTGAAAGTCTAAATAGAACCCAAAAAGGGTAAAGACAACTGACAATGTAGTCGCTATAAATATCGACGCCAATCGCCAGTCGAGGGCCCTCAGTCTATACGGAAGCAAATACTTAATATTGGCGGCAAGACAGAACCACCAAGCGAGGCTGAACATGGCCAAGGGCAGAGCGAGCAGCAGCTCGAATGTATGCCAGTCGAGAAGGTTGGCACCCTGATCGAACCCACGAGTGGCAACCGCGGGGATAGAATCGACGCCCAAGCAGCCGATAAGCCATCCGATAAAACGGGGCATAGGTTGCTCCAATAGTCAATGTCACTTCGATGCAGCTCGGACCGCTTTCGGATTGATGCATCGGATCATTTTGTTGCAGACCCACATCGCTGTCATGTCAAGGACGCTATCGGTCAGGGCCTCTCGCTCGTTTCGATGTCCTCGAGCGCGATATCGACGTGCGGAACGTCGATTTTCCCCGGCAGTGATGTATGATTTCGCTGGCAGCGTAATGAAAAGCAGACGGGGCAATGTGGCGCTTTCCCGCCATTCAGCGATCAAAGTCGAAGGTCAGCAAAGGGTCCGAGGCCGTGTAAAAACTCGGCGAAATTTTGTAAACAATCGAGCAGAGCAAGATTATTCGCGATTTTTTCGGCTCTGAACGCTCTAAGACCTCGCAAAAGCGAACGGAACAGGCTCGTGTGAAAACGCGCGGAAGTTTTTACACAGCCTCGGTCGACACCGGTCAAGCCGATTTGGTTTTGACCCTAGGCTTCGGCGATTCGGCCGAATTCCCTGGTTGCCTGGTAAGTCGAAAATTGAGAAATAGATTGTCATTAACAGAAATTCGGGTTATGATGCAGGCATGGTCGCCAAAAGCCGAGATCCCATGACCCAACCGCTCCGCCCCCCAGGGCCTCGCCCCTCAGGCGCCTCAGACCTCGGCTCCGCAGGGCGCTCCGCGATCCGCTGGACTTAGGCCTTTTTGGGTAGAGAGAGCGCATGCGGCGAGAGGGCGAAACAAAAACGTGACTAACCCATTGAAAACAAACGATCTGGCGAAATCCATGATTTCGTACCCCAATGATCTCAATGACTTACGACCAGCGTCACGCAACCTTTCGTTTCGCTTGGCGAAACATTCCTTTCGCTTTCGCCGTTTCAGGCCTTCGTCGACGCCCGAAACGCAATAACTGAAGGGGCCTGGTCTGAGCGGGGTCGCGCGGGCGGCTCGGAAGCTCCTGGCCGGAAAGCTCGCAAAGCCGGAAAAGTTGCGCAAAGGAGGCGTTAAGCCGCTGAAATCATTGGTGCGCGTAACTTCCTGCGCGGGCGCGTCTGGGAGCTAGCCCGTCGTCCGCTTCTTCTTGTGCTTGTGACCCGTCGGCGACGGGCCGCCGGTCCCGTTTTCAAAGCCGACGGTGATCGCGTAGACGTCCGCGAGCTGAAGGGTCGACATCGGCAGGCTGATCGGATCGGTCACAAGACGAAACGCGCCGGCACTGACCCCGTCCGTCGTCGCCTCGACCTTGTAGGTCTGGGAAAAGACCGGCGTGTTGTCGCCCTGCCGCGTCACCGTGATTTTCAACGGCGCGTTGAAGGTCCCGGCCGCGCCCGCTGGTCCGATCACCACATGGCCCGCCACACCAACCTTAAGCGCCGCCTGCCCCGGTCCGGCGGGGTCGCATTGGCGCGCGGTGTCGCCAATATTGAACTGGTAGCGCACCGAGGGATTGTCCGGGCCCCCCACGCGCAGCGCCGCGCCGCCGTCGGCGATATCCACCTCGGGACAATTGATGTCCTGCGAGGCCACCGGCAGAACGATCGGCTTCTCGCTCGGATTGGCCGAGGGTTTGCCCGCCATCTGCCGCGGAGTCGCGCCCAGATTGAGGCCTTGGACGCTCGGATCCTGATGGGAGAAAAAGCCGCCGACTGAGCTGCCGACTGAGCCGACTGTGCTGCAGCCCGCAAGAGCGCAAAGGGCGGTCGAAAGAAGCGCGATCCGAACCAGCGTTGCGCGAACGATCATTGCGACTGACTTCGACAATTGAGCAGTTGGGATTCGTCTGAAGAGCAGCGCGGTGCTTACCCCGCCGGCGGCGTCAAGGCAATTGTTCGTAGGCTTCCTTGAAGCCCGTGAGCGGCGCCTGCACGCCGACGCCCTCTTCGGGCGTCTGGAAGACGCCAAGCGTCGCCGTCTTTCCGTTCTTCAGCTTGTTGACCAGGCTTTCGTCCATGGCGAGCTGGGCGATGCAGCCGTTTGGAAGGCACTGCAGGAAGCTCAAACGCCCCGCGTCCGTGTTGTCGATCCGTAAGCTCACGCCCGGAGGAAGCAGCACCCCGAGCGGGGCTATGACCCGCATGAGCCGCGCCTTGCGGTCGGCGGTGTTGAGCACGATCACCACCAGAATCAAATTCGGCCGTTCCTGATCAACGACGCTGAGCACGACGGCGCATTGCTCGTGGGCCGCGCCGGGCGGAGTTTCGCAACGGGTCACCCAATCGCCGTGTTTGTCCCTCACCACGCCCTGCGCCTCCGGCCCGGCCGCGGAAGCGCGGGGCGCGGCGGCGAAGAGCAGGCCGACGACAAGGCTCAGCACCGCCCAGCCAGCTTTCGATCGTTTCGCGTCGGTGAACGCCGTCAATGCTTTCTGTCCTTTGATGGGCCTGCGCAGCGGTCGGGAACGAGGCGCCGTGTCGCGGCTGTGGCCGACAACCGGCGCAAAAATGAGGCGGAGCAGGAGTTAGGAGATGGTGGGCGCTAGAGGGATTGAACCTCTGACCCCTACCATGTCAAGGTAGTGCTCTACCGCTGAGCTAAGCGCCCATCTCCTAGGGGCTCGGCCGAAGCGAACCCGCTCGAGGACGGCGGAGTATAAACGGTCGCGCCGCGACGCGCAATGGGCAAGGCGACGACCCTTGATCCTCCGGCAAAGCGCTCCCGCCTTTCATGCACCATCCCGGCCAGCGCTGCGCTCAGCCGGGCTCGCCGATATCGGCATGATGGCTGTCGAGCGCTCGACGGAACGCGTCCGATAGTTGAACAGGGTTGAGATGCCTTCTCGTTCGCCAAATCAGTTTAGATTCCCTCGCATCAGTTTGGTTTTGGCGTCCTTCGCCGATACGAAGCTTATCAATGGGCTGCGTAACCCGCCTGCCATTCCCCAATTCTTCGCATTGACAACCCGCGCGGGTCATGGTTCTGCAAAATCCAGTCGGCGCTTCTCCGCGCCTCATCCGGATTTGGCTCGATGCCGCGTTGCTGGTTGAAAACGACGACCAAAACACGCCTCCCGCTGAAAGGCGGGGTGAACGGCTGACCAGCGCTCCCGCGTCTCCCCGGCAGGCGCCGGGGTTCATGAGGTCCGCGGTCGACGACCTCGAGGGGAGCAGGGCGAACAAGGAATTTTCATCATGTCAGGCTTCAAGGTCGCGGTCGCCGGCGCCACCGGCAATGTCGGCCGCGAGATGCTCTCCGTCCTCGCTGAGCGCCGCTTCCCGGTGTCCGAGGTGGTTGTGCTCGCTTCCCCCGCCTCGATCGGCACGGAGGTGTCGTTCGGCGACCGCACGCTCAAGTGCAGGGCGCTCGAGCACTATGACTTTTCCGCCACCGATATCTGCCTGATGTCGGCTGGCGGGGCGGTGTCGAAGGATTATTCGCCCAGGATCGCCGCCAAGGGCTGCGTCGTGATCGACAACTCGTCGGCCTGGCGCATGGATCCGGACGTGCCGCTGGTCGTGCCTGAGGTCAACGCGGCGGCTGCAAAGGGCTTCGCCAAGAAGAACATCATCGCCAATCCGAACTGCTCGACCGCCCAGCTCGTCGTCGCCCTGAAGCCGCTCCACGACCGCGCGACGATCAAGCGCGTGGTGGTGGCGACCTATCAGTCGGTCTCGGGCGCCGGCAAGGAGGCGATGGACGAACTGTTCGCGCAGACCCGCGCCGTGTTCGTGTCCGACCCGGTCGAGCCGAAGAAGCTTCCCAAGCGTATCGCCTTCAATGTCATTCCGCATATCGACGTGTTCATGGACGACGGCGCGACGAAGGAAGAGTGGAAGATGGTCGCCGAAACCAAGAAAATCCTCGACCCAAAGATCAAGCTGACCGCGACCTGCGTCAGAGTGCCGGTGTTCATCGGCCATTCGGAAGCGGTCAACATCGAATTCGAGAAGCCGATCAGCGCCGAGGAAGCGCGCGAAATCCTGAGCCGGGCCCCGGGCTGCCTGGTCGTGGACCGGCGGGAGCCCGGCGGCTACATCACCCCCCACGAGGCGGCGGGAGAGGACGCGACCTACATCTCCCGCATCCGCGACGACCCGACGATCGACAACGGCCTCAACCTTTGGGTGGTGTCCGACAATCTGCGCAAGGGGGCGGCCCTCAACGCGGTGCAGATCGCTGAGGTGCTGGTCAATCGCGGCTGGCTCCACCCCAAGTTAAACGCGGCGTGACCCACCATTCCGCATGGAAGCCGAGGCGGTGGACGAGGCCCCTCTCTATCGCCGCTTTGTTCGCATATTTGTTATGCTATTGGGACGAAAATGTCCGCGTTGTGCCTTAAGATTCGATTCGGCGATCCATGGCCCAAGATCCGGATATCCGGCTGCTAACCTCCCCGCGAATCTTCCTGGTGGGGATGGCGGCGTTCCTGGCCTTGGTCGGATTCGTCGTTCTCATCCTCTATCAGCAGATCGCGCTCGCCTTCAGCGCCAACCCTGGCTTGAACGGCCTCATCCTCGGCGTCCTGGCGATCGGCGCGTTGTTCACCTTCCGGCAGGTGATCCGGCTGTTCCGCGAGATACGCTGGGTCAATTCGTTGACCGGCGCGCCGACAGGCAGGGCTTTGCCCGCCCCTCGGCTGCTCGCGCCGATGGCGGTGATGCTCAACGCCGGCGCGGGCGCGCGGGGCTTGTCGACCATCACCACGCGCGCGATTCTGGATTCAATCGCCACCAGGCTCGACGAGGGCCGCGAGCTCAGCCGCTATCTAGTCGGGCTCTTGGTCTTCCTCGGGCTGCTCGGCACGTTCTGGGGCCTGCTCGAGACGGTGCACTCGATCGCCGGCGTTATCGATAGCATGAAGACGGGCGCCGACACGTCGACCATGTTCGACGACCTCAAGGCCGGTCTCTCGCTCCCGATCGCCGGTATGAGCGTCTCGTTCACTTCCTCGCTCTTCGGCCTCGCGAGCTCCCTGATCCTTGGCTTCCTCGACCTCCAGGCCGGCCAAGCGCAGAATCGGTTCTATTCCGAATTCGAGGAGTTTCTTGCCAGTCACGTCCAGACGGCGCCGGTCGTTGAGGCGATGCCAGAGGCGCCGATCATCTCCCAAGGCGCGCAACCTGCAATCGAGTACCAACGCGACGCCAAGGCGATCGCGACGCTTGCCGAGGGGATTCAGGCTTTGGTCGGCCACATGCGCAGCGAACAGCAGCAAATTCGCGATTGGGTCGACGCGCAGGCGGCGCAGCAGGAAGACATCGGCAAGCTCCTGCGGCGCCTGTTAGACGAGCTGGGGGCGCGGTGAAGCGCGGATTCGAGGGCGGCGGGAGGTTCGGGAGCTGAATCATGGCGTTGTCGCGCTCACGACGATATGAGGCGGTGAACTATTGGCCGGGCTTCGTCGACGCTCTGTCAACGATGTTACTGGTGATCATTTTTCTGCTTTCGGTGTTCATGCTGGCGCAGTTCTTCCTGTCTCAAGAAGTTTCGGGCAAGGACGAGGCGCTCGCCAAGCTCAATCGGCAGATCGAGGAATTGACCAATCTGCTGGCGCTCGAGCGCAGTCAAAAAAGCGTCGACGAAAGCAAGATATCCGCTCTCACCGCCACGCTCAACTCGGCCGAGCGGACGCAGAAGCGCCTCCAGGACACCGCGTCGCGGGGCGCGGTCGACGCCGACGCTGCCAGTGGCAAGGCCTCGGCGGCGGCCCTGGCGCTCGATCAGCAGAAACAGATATCGGCGCAGGCGCTGGCTCAGGTCGACGTGCTCAACCAGCAGATCGCGGCGCTGCGCAAGCAGCTCGCGGCGATCGAGGACGCGCTCGCCGCGTCGGAGTCGGCGAACAAGGAATCGCAGTCGAAGATCGCGGATCTCGGGCAGCGGCTCAACGTCGCGCTGGCGCAGAAAGTTCAGGAGCTCAATCGCTATCGCTCGGACTTTTTCGGCCGCCTGCGGCAGATCCTCGGCTCCCGGCCGGACATTCGGGTGGTGGGCGATCGATTCGTGTTCCAATCCTCAGTGCTGTTCGACGTCGGCAAAGCGGATATCAGCCCGACCGGACGCCAGTCGCTTGATACGCTCGCCGCCGCCGTGATCGACCTCGAGCGCGAGATCCCGCCAGACATACCCTGGATCCTCCGGGTCGACGGACACACCGACAATACCCCGATTACTGGCGCCGGTCCGTACAAGTCGAACTGGGAGCTGTCCGCCGCGCGCGCCGTCTCGGTGGCGCAATATCTAATCAGCAAAGGGGTCGAGCCCGATCGCCTGGCCGCGGCCGGTTTTGGCGAATTCCAGCCAATCGACCAGGGGACCGACGAAGAGTCCCGGGCCCGCAATCGGCGCATCGAACTCAAGCTGACGGAGCGGTGAGCGTCTCCACCCGTGCGCTCAGGGATTTCGCCGAGGCCGATCTTCCCGCGCTGGTTGATCTGTGGGTCGCGGCTTGGAGCGAGACTGGCTTCGGCATCAACTTCGACGACCGCCGCGCTTGGCTCACTGGCCATCTGCGTGCGCTGCGCCGCGGTGGCGCCGAAATCGTTGTCGGGCTTGACGCGAGAGGTAGCCCGGCGGGCTTCACAGTCATCGACGCCAAATCCGGCTATCTCGATCAACTCTGCGTGGCGCCGGCCGAGCGCGGCTCCGGCCTTGCCTCCGCGCTCATCGACGAGGCCAAGCGTCGTTCGCCGGCCGTGATCGAACTCGACGTCAACGAGACGAACCCGCGCGCGGGGCGCTTCTATGAGCGCGAGGGGTTCTCGGTCGTGGGGCGAGGATTCAATCCGCAGTCCGGGCTGCCAACGCTCAAGATGCGGTGGCGCGCAACGGGATAAGCGGCAATCGCGGCGGTCGCCATCAGCGCCCTACCCGGGCGATATCCTCGATCCGGCGGCATCGACGAGCCTGCAAGGCCGGATGAAGCGGCGCGCCTAAAGGGGAGTGCGCGGTTTTGCGCGCAAGCGAGCGTTATCAACGCCTTAAGCTCTTTTTTCTGCAACTGCCTAATAGGCCCTCGCGGCTTTAAGTCGTCTCCTTGACGAACGCTTCGACGAGAGCGTCGAACGCCTCCGGCGTCTCCCATTGCGGCGCATGCCCGGCGCCGGGGATTGTTTGCACCTCGCCCCGCCACAAGGTCGGCATGGCGACCGCGCCGAAATAGCGCCCTTTGACCAGCTGCTCTTCGTCGCCGTGCAGCACCGCGAGCGGAATTTTGAGGTCGCGAACAATTGCGACCTCATCGCGGGCCTCGCCGGAGCCGATGCTGGCGCCGAGATTGCTGCGCGCCCGCCCGTCCGTGCGCAACACGTCCTCAAGAAAGAACGGCGGAATGTCCGCAAAGCCAGGCTTGAAAAACGTGGCGACATAGGCGGACGCCTCGACGCTGTCGACCCTTTCCTGGAAGGTGAATTGCATCGCCGGATTGGGCAAGAACGCTTCGCTCATCGCCGGCGGGACGGCGAGCGGGGGCGCGCCGAAAATGACCAGGCCGCGCGCCTGAGGAAGATCCGGCGCCGTTTCCAGAGCCACATGTCCACCCAGGCTCCAGCCCACGAAGCGCGCCTCATGAAGGCCGAGCGCGTCCACGACCGCCCGAACCGCGCGGGCGTGGCCCGGAAGCGAATAGGCGCTCGGGTCCCTCGCAGCATCTGATTCGCCATGGCCTGGAAGATCAACGGCGACCAGTCGAAACCGCCTCCCCAGCGGCCCGTCGAGCTGGCGCGAGAAGGAGCGCGACGACGACGAATTGCCGTGGATGAGCACCAGGGTTGGACCTTCGCCCGCTGACTCGCGGACGGCCATCGCGCCATTCGGCGCTTCGATCTTCAGCATTTTCATCGCCCCTCCATTCGCGCTCCAAACTCGACCGTAAACGACCCCGCGCGGCCGCAAAAGCCCAACGCCCGAATGTGACCGTCCCGGACCGCCGAAACTTAAACTCGGACCGAAGATAGCCGTTCCCCAACGCCGCAGCCGGTCCGAAGTGTGAGCAATGCGTGACCACAGCGACGCTCGCCATATCCGATTGCAGCGCCCAGCCGAGGACGCGTCACCAAAGCGCGGTTCTTGGCCCCCAAAAGTCGCTTCGCGGGATGTCGCCGCGAACCGGCCATTCTGGCCGCCGGCGGCGGCTGGCCGCCCTGAACGCCGCCGATCGCCCTTCCCTTTCTCCAGCCTTTCGTGTATTGCGCCGCACAATCGGACGGCTGAGCGCGGCTTACATACGGCGCGCCGTCGCATTCCCGTCATTTCCGCGTTCAACAGGACAGTTCGCGCATTTCGCGTCCGAACGTACGCCGCGAGTAAAACACCGGTCACCCATGAAGCTCCGCAATATCGCCATCATCGCCCACGTCGACCACGGCAAGACGACCCTCGTCGACCGACTCCTGCAGCAATCCGGCGCCTTCCGCGACAACCAGCGCGTCGCCGAGCGCGTCATGGATTCGAACGATCTCGAGCGCGAGCGCGGCATCACCATCCTCGCCAAGGCGACCTCGGTGGTGTGGAAGGACATCCGGGTCAATATTGTCGACACTCCCGGCCACGCCGATTTCGGCGGCGAGGTCGAACGCATCCTTTCTATGGTCGACGGCGCGATCGTGTTGGTCGACGCCGCCGAAGGACCGATGCCGCAGACCAAGTTCGTGGTCGGCAAGGCGTTGAAGATCGGACTGAAACCCATCGTCTGCGTCAACAAGGTCGACAAGGCCGACGCGCGGCCGAGCGAGGTCGTCAACGAGGTGTTCGATCTCATCGCCGCGCTCGACGCCACCGATGAGCAGCTCGACTTTCCGATCCTCTATGGTTCCGCCAAGCAGGGCTGGATGGCGCTCTCTCCAGAGGGGCCGAAAGAGAACATGGCGCCGCTGTTCGACTTGGTGCTGAAGCATGTCGAGCCGCCGAAAGTCGGCGCTGGCGGCTTCCGCATGCTCGGCACTCTGCTCGAGGCCAATCCCTATCTCGGGCGCATCATCACCGGGCGCGTCTTCTCCGGCTCGATCCGCACCAACGCGCCGGTCAAGGTGCTGGACCGTCATGGCGACCTGGTCGAGCAGGGCCGGGTGACGAGAATCCTCGCCTTCCGCGGCATCGAGCGCGCTCCGATCGACGAAGCGGTCGCCGGCGACATCGTGGCCGTCGCAGGGCTGGAGAGGTTCAACGTCGCCGACACCCTATGCAGCCTCGAAGAGGTCGAGCCGCTGACCGCCCAGCCGATCGACCCGCCGACGCTGTCGATGACCTTTTCCGTCAACGACAGTCCGCTCGCGGGGACCGAGGGCGACAAGGTGACGAGCCGCGTGATCCGCGACCGTCTGTTTAAGGAGGCAGAGGGCAATGTCGCGCTCAAGGTCGAGCAACCCGCCAATTCCGACGCCTATATCGTCTCGGGGCGGGGCGAATTGCAGCTCGCGATCCTGATCGAAACCATGCGGCGCGAGGGCTTCGAACTCAGCGTCTCGCGGCCGAAGGTTCTGTTCCACCGTAGCGACGAGGGCGAGATTCTGGAGCCGATCGAGGAGGTCGTGATCGACGTCGACGAGGAGCACGCGGGCGTCGTGGTGCAGAAGATGAGCGAGCGCAAGGGCGAGATGGTGGAAATGCGCCCCTCGGGCGGCGGACGGCTGCGGCTCGTGTTCCTCGCGCCAACCCGCGGCCTGATCGGCTACCTCGGCGAACTGATGACCGATACGCGCGGCACGGCGGTGATGAACCGACTCTTCCACAACTGGGGCGAATGGAAGGGCGAGATCGCCGGGCGCCGCAACGGGGTGCTCATCTCGAATGACGCGGGCGAGGCGGTCGCCTATGCGATGTGGAACCTCGAGGACCGCGGCCCGATGATGATCGAACCCGGGGCCAAGGTCTATCAGGGCATGATCGTCGGTCAGCACACGCGCGACAACGACCTCGAAGTCAACGTGCTCAAAGGCAAGAAGCTCACCAACATCCGCACCCACTCCAAGGACGAGGCGGTGCGCCTCACGCCGCCGATCCAGATGACGCTTGAGAAGGCGCTGGCCTATATCGAGGACGACGAACTGGTCGAGGTGACGCCGAAATCGATTCGCCTCCGCAAGGCCCTGCTCGACCCCAACGACCGCAAGCGCGCCGAGCGCGCCAAGGCTGCGGAAGGCGCGGCTTAGGCAAACATCGGAAGAAGCGGAGACAGCGATGGCGGCGTCCAAAATCATGGTCCTTCGCCACGCGGAGAAGCCAAACGGCAATGGCTGTCCTGGCCTTATGCCGGACGGCGCCAAGAACCCCAAGGCCTTGACCGCGACCGGCTGGAAGCGGGCCGAGGCTCTGGTTGGCCTGTTCAACCCTGCTGGTGGAGCCCCAGCGAGACCGCCGCTGGCAAAGCCCAGGAGCCTGTTCGCCTCGGGATCGGAAAGTTTGCGGCCGAAGCAGACGATTGCTCCGCTCGCGACCGCCATGAACCTCGCCGTCACGACTTTCCTTAAAGGCGAGGAGGCTCAGCTGGTCGCGGCGGCCAAGCAGGCCGAAGGCCCCGTTCTCGTCTCTTGGCAGCACGAGGCGATTCCCGACATCGCCGCCTTGATCCGCGGCAGCGCAGCCGGCATCCCGCCAAAGTGGCCCGACCATCGCTTCGACCTCATCTGGGTGTTCGATCTTCAGCCGTCCGGAGCTTGGAGCTTCACCCAGGTTCCTGAGCTCGTCATGCCGGGCGATTCCGCCAAGCCGATCGGCTCCGGCCACTAGGACGGCGGCTTTTTTCATCTAGATGACACTTAAACACGGCCAGCGCGGCTCAGCGTCGTCTGCGCGTCGACCATTGGATTCGGGTCCGGCGTGACATGGATTGACGGCGCGAAATAGGCGGCGAGCTCGAGCAGCACGCCCGCGGCGACATCGAACGGCGCGCTCGGCGGAAATAATACGGCCACGACATCGAGCGCGACCTCGGCGTCGTCCGCAAGGTTGCCGAACTGGGCGCTGACCGCCGACTTGAAATTCGCCGATCCGAGCTCGCCGATCAGCGCTACGAGCGTGCGCAATTCTCCGGCTGTCATGGCGTGCCCAAGTCCGCGATGGGCGCGCGGGCGCACGAAGTTGCGCAGACCAATGATTTCAGCATCTTAACACCTCCTTTGCGCAACTTTTTTCTGCGCCAGCTTCCAAACCGCCCGCGTCGCCGAGCCGCGGAGCGATCTCCGGATGGGAGTTCCGTCCGGACCGGCGAAACGACGGCGAGCGCCGTGCCGAGGCTGCGGGTCATTTCGTTTCGGACGTCGGCGAGGCGCAAAACAGCGAAAGCGCAAGGAAATCTTTCGCCAAACGAAACGAAGCGTTTCGCCAGGGGGGCGTTAAGTCCTTGAGATCGCTGGGGGCGCGAAATCAGCGATTTCGCGAGATTGTTTGTTTTCAACGGATTAGCCGCCTTTTTGTTTCGCGCTGTCTCGAGCGCTGTAAAATGTCTCAACCGCCCTTCCCCTTCTCGGTGACCAGCCCTTGGGCCGCCCTCATCTTGTCCGGCGCAGGCGCAAAAGCTTTGCATCCCGAATGGCCGGCCGCGCCTGCGAAGCTTCAGATATTTTCCATATCAGAAAGGCTAGCACGGATTCTGAATTACCGCAAGCATTTGTTCGCCAAACGGGCGCGGGCCCCGCCGGCAGGAGGTCACGGGCGGCGCCAAGCGCTATTCTCTCGGTCACGAGTTCAACTGCTCGATTGCGGCGCCCCTGCGGCTCTTACGTCTGTTTATTCAACGCAAACTGGGCCGATTGACCAGCCGATCAGCGACTAGCGGCATCAGATTGGCGCGTTACCTAAAATATCAGCCGTCGTATCTTGTCAGGATTTGAGATTGTCCGTCCGGCTGGCGCCGCCCTATATCAACTGTGATTGATAGTTGAAATGGATTTGCCTGCAGACTGCTTTGTACATCCTTTCCGCGGTCGACTTTGTAACGATCCCTTAACGCCGATACGCGATAGACGCGTTGCTGGTCTTCCGTCGATGATGAGTGGAGGCCACATGAATTGCGTCAATGATTTAACCTTTGATTGTACAATCCGGTGGTTGCCGTTGGTGGACGCCGACGACTGATTTGTGACAGGCTGAGACCGTCGAGCCGGTCGGAGGATCGGGCGTATGCGTATCCATCACCTCAACTGCGGGTCCTTATGTCCACGCGGCGGGAGACTTCTCGGCGGCGCCGGCGGGCCGCTGTCGCCCGCGCCCATGTGTTGCCACTGCCTCCTGATCGAGGGCGATGACCGGCTGATCCTGGTCGACACCGGGCTTGGCGTTGAGGACGTGAACGAGCCCCAACGACTCGGATTTCATGTTCAATGCGATCGCGCGGCCGCGGCTCGAGGTCGCCGAGACGGCGCTGCGGCAAGTGGTGGATCGTGGCTATCGTCCAAGCGATGTTCGCCACATCGTGCCGACTCATCTCGACCTCGACCACGCGGGAGGGATCAGCGACTTCCCCGGCGCGGCCGTGCACGTTCTCGCCGCCGAGCTCCGCGCGGCCTTGAACCCGTCGAGCCTGAACGAGCGACGCCGCTATCGCGCCGTGCAGATCGCCGGGGTCAAGAAATGGGCGCCGCTCAAGGAGGAGGGCGAGTCCTGGTTCGGCTTCTCAGCGGTGCGGGCGATTCCCGCAACCCAGGACGAAGTGCTGTTGATTCCGCTGCCGGGGCACACGCGCGGACATTGCGGCGTCGCGGTCAGGCGGTCGGACGATTGGCTGCTCCATTGCGGCGACGCCTATCTCCACCACTCCGAGGTCGCGCCGGACGGCGGCGCCGCGCCAAAGGGCTTGCGCTGGTTCGAGTCGCTCGCGAGCGTCGACGACGCGCAGCGACGCGCCAATCTGGCGCGCCTGCGCGAACTCGCGCGCCTTGCCTTCGGCGAAGTCAAGCTGATCTGCTCGCACGATCTCGCCGAGCTTGCGGCGATGAGGAGCGAGCAGCGGGAGGAGCGAACGGCGCCCCGACCGGTCAGCGCTCCGCGACGACCCCAGCAAGGGGACATTCGCGCAAGGCGATAAACTCCCCCACCAGTCTGTAGCGCAAGCGATTCGCAGCGCTTCGAACCATCTCCATCAACCCCGAAACGGAAGACGCGCCGCCGGAAATGGCGTGTCGGCGAGGCCCTGGACGCCAGCGCCGACGGCGAACAGCGCGCCCGCGAGCGGCTCGCGCGCGAGGGCGGCAGAGTCAAGGCCGGTCCGCGCCGAGGTCACGAACAGCCGGTCGAGGTTCGCGCCCCCAAACGCGCAGCAGGTGACATGCGAGCACGGCACGTGAACGATGCGATCGACGCGCCCGTCCGGCGTGTAGCGCACGACCCACCCGCCGCCCCACTCAGCGTTCCACAGACAGCCGTCGCTGTCGACGGTCGATCCGTCTGGAGAGCCCGGTCCCTGAAGCGTCGCGAAGGTCCGCTCGCCGGACAATTCGCCGCTGTCGAGGTCATAGTCATAAGCGCGAATGATCTTGGTCGGCGTATCGGCGAAATACATGCGCCGACCGTCGGGTGAAAAGGCGATCGAGTTGGCGATGCGCACGCCCGAAGCAAGAGCGCGCGGGCCCGCTCCTCCTTCGTAGCTATAGATCTGACCGATCGGGCGCGCGGGCGAATCTTCGTCCATCGTGCCGAACACCAGTCTCCCACGGCGGTCGAGCTTGCCGTCGTTGAGCCTCGTCGACGGACGATCCGCTTCGACGGCGGCGATTGGCCGGCGAGCGCCGCTTTCAAGATCGAAGACCTCGAGTCCGCCGGCAAAGCCCGCGAGCAGCCTGGTCCCGCCAAGCGGCGCGAAGCACGTCAGCCGGTCGGGCAGCGCGACCGACCGGCTGCGGCCGTCCGAAGGGCGGTAAGCCCAGAAGCGCCGGCCGAAGATGTCGGTCCATTGCACTTCGTCGTCGGAGGGCGACCAGAGCACCCCCTCGCCAAGTTCGTTTCTCGCCTCAACGACGAGTTCCGCGCGCAAGGACATGAATCAATCCGCGCCGGTCGTCTTGCTCCGCAGCGCCTTCACCGCGCCACGGCGAGTCTTCGCGTCGAGACGGCGCGCCCGGGAAGCGAGCGTCGGCCGGGTGGCGAGACGCGGCTTCGCCCGCTCCTGCGCGGCCATCAGCAAAGCGGCGAGGCGCGCGCGCGCGTCCTCTCGGTTGCGCGGCTGGCTCGCATATCGCTGGGCGAAAATGACGATCACGCCGTCCTGGGTGGCGCGCGCCCCGGCGAGCTTGATCAGCCGGATCGCGACGTCGTTCGGCAGGCTGGGAGAAGTGCGGGCGTCGAACCGGAGCTCGACCGCGCTCGCCACCTTGTTGACGTTCTGCCCGCCCGGACCCGAGGAGCGCACGAAAGTCTCGACGATCTCGCTCTCGTCAATGAGCAGATCGCCGATTTTCACGGCCTTACCGCCAGTCGCGCACGTCGACGAACCGCCCCGCGATTGCGGCCGCCGCGGCCATCGCCGGCGAGACGAGGTGGGTGCGGCCCTTATAGCCTTGGCGGCCCTCGAAATTGCAATTCGAGGTCGAGGCGCAGCGCTCGCCGGGCGCAAGCTTGTCCGGGTTCATCGCCAGGCACATCGAGCAGCCGGGCTCGCGCCACTCGAAGCCCGCGGCGAGGAAAATCTTGTCGAGGCCCTCGGCCTCGGCCTGCGCCTTGACCAGGCCCGATCCCGGCACGACCATCGCGTTGACGCGCTCGCTGACCTTATGGCCGTTCGCGATCGCCGCCGCGGCGCGCAGATCCTCGATGCGGCCATTGGTGCAGGAGCCGATGAAGACGCGGTCGATGGCGATCTCCGTCATCCTCTCTCCGCCGTTCAGCCCCATATAGTCGAGCGCGCGCTTGATCGAGGCGCGCTTCTGCTCGGTCGGGCCGTCCTCGACCCGCGGCACGGCGCCGAAGATCGGCGCCACGTCTTGCGGGCTGGTGCCCCAGGAGACGATCGGCGGCAGGTCGGCGGCGTTGAGCTTGACCTCGCGGTCGAACTCGGCGCCCTCGTCGCTGTGCAGCGTCTCCCAGTGGCGCCGCGCCTGGTCCCAAAGCTCGCCCTTCGGCGACTTCGGGCGATCCTTGAGGTAAGCGTAGGTCTTCTCGTCGGGGGCGATCATGCCTGCGCGCGCGCCGCCCTCGATCAACATGTTGCAGACCGTCATCCGGCCTTCCATCGAGAGGAACTCGATCGCCGAGCCGCAATATTCAATCACGTGGCCGGTGCCGCCCGCCGTCCCGATTTCGCCGATGATGGCGAGGATGATGTCCTTGGCGGTCACGCCCGGAGGAAGCGCGCCGTCGACCTTGACCCGCATGTTCTTGGCTTTGGTCTGGATCAGCGTCTGGGTCGCGAGCACATGCTCGACCTCCGAAGTGCCGATGCCGTGGGCGAGCGCGCCGAAGGCGCCGTGGGTCGAAGTGTGGCTGTCGCCGCAGACGATCGTCGTCCCGGGCAAAGTGAAGCCCTGCTCCGGCCCGATGATGTGCACGACGCCCTGCCGCGGATCGAACTCGTCATAATATTCGATGCCGAACTCGCGCGCGTTCTTGGCCAGCTCCTCGACCTGCTGGCGGCTCTCCGGATCTTCGATGCCGCCTCTGCGGTCTGTCGTCTGGATGTTGTGGTCGACCACGGCCAGCGTCTTCTGCGGCGCGCGCACCTTGCGCCCGGACATCCTCAAGCCCTCGAACGCCTGCGGGCTGGTCACCTCGTGGACAAGGTGCCGGTCGATATAGATGAGGCTCAGGGCGCCTTGGGTGTCCAAGACATGCTCGTCCCAGATCTTGTCATATAACGTACGCGGCGTGGGCATCATGGTCTCCGGCGCCTCTTCGGCGCGAAACGAAGGGGAAATCCGCTATCTATGCCGGATGGGACGGCGATGGAAGGGGAATACCGCCCTGCGGCGCGGCTTACCTCCGCTCTTTGGCGTGGTTGCTGCCGCGCCGGAACTGATAGGCTCGCACGCAAACCACCGGCCCCGGATCGGCGCGCGCATGAGCCAGCTTCAAATACAACGCCAGCTCGCTGTATATTGGCGACGAGACGGTCGAGCCGTGGCCGTCTGATGGACGACATCGAACTCGCCCGAGCGCTGCATGTCCTCTTCATCACCCACTGGATCGGAGGCGTCGCGTTCGTCACGCTTGTCGCGCTGCCCCTGGCGCGCGCGAGCGAGGACGCCGGGAAGGGCTGGGCGCTGTTCGAAGCGATCGAAACGCGCTTCTCGAGCCAAGTTAGGTGGTCGATTCCGCTCGCTGGGGCGACTGGGCTCTGGATGGCTTGGCGCTTAGACCTCTGGGCCCAATTCGCCGATCCGACCTTCTGGTGGCTCGACGCCATGGCTTTGGTCTGGGCTTTGTTCATGGCTCTCGTGTTCGTCGTCGAGCCAACCCTTCGCGCACGGTTGGCGGCGGAAGCGGCACACCATCCGGAAGTCGTCCTGCGGCGTCTTTCGCGCGCACACATCTTGCTAACAGCTGCGATTGTGACAATTCTCGGCGCGGTTGCCGGCGCAAATGGCGGAATGTTCGGCTAAGACGACCGCAAGGCACGGCCCCCATCATGCGCACCTCCAAAATCATCCACGTCGTCACCTGCCACGCCGAGGGCGAAGTCGGCGACGTGATTGTCGGCGGCGTCGCGCCCCCGCCCGGCGGAACCCTGTGGGAGCAGTCGCGTTTCATCGCCAAGGACGGCGCCTTGCGCAATTTCGTCCTCAACGAGCCGCGCGGCGGCGTCTTCCGGCACGTCAATCTGCTCGTGCCAGCCAAGGACCCGAGGGCGCAGATGGGTTTCATCATCATGGAGCCCGAGGATACGCCGCCAATGTCGGGCTCGAACGCCATCTGCGTCGCGACCGTCTTGCTCGACGCCGGGATTCTGCCGATGCGCGAGCCTCAGACGCATCTCGTGCTCGAGGCGCCAGGGGGCCTGATCGCGGTCACAGCCGAGTGCCGCAATGGCAAAGCCGAGCGGGTCTCGATCGAGAACGCGCCCTCGTTCGCCGACCGGTTGGACGCGCCGCTGGAGGTTAAGGGCTTGGGCTCACTCAAGGTCGATGTCGCCTATGGCGGCGACAGTTCCGTCATCGTCGACGCAGGCGTGCTCGGCTTCATGATCGCGCCGGACGAAGCCCGCGATCTGGCCGAGATGGGGGTCCGAATCATCGCCGCGGCCAATGAGCAGCTCGGTTTCTCCCATCCTGAGGCTAACGACTGGGACCACATCTCCTTCTGTCAGTTCGCTGGCCCTCTCGAGCGCCAGGGACATGAACTTCAGGGCCCGAACGCGGTCGTCGTCCGCCCCGGCAAGATCGACCGCTCCCCGACCGGGACCGGTTGCTCAGCCCGCATGGCCATTTTGAGCGCGCGCGGGTTGATGACGGAGGGCGAGATTTATCGCGCCCGCTCGATCATCGGATCGGAGTTCGTCTGCCGCATCGCTCGCCGGGCGACAGTCGGCGGCCGGCCGGCGATCATCCCGATTATTTCCGGCCGGGGCTGGATTACCGGGATTAACCAGTATATGCTCGATCCCGACGATCCATGGCCCTCGGGCTACCGGCTCGCGGACACTTGGCCCCGTTTAAGGGAGGCAATGTGAGCGTTTTGCGCGGTTTGCGCTCTCGCTTGACGTGAAAATGGCGATCCAATACCCACTTCACGACCTTTTGTCGCCCTCAGCGCCGATTTTAATAATTTCGTCCGAAGGTTGGCGTAAGACGTAAGACATGGACTCCGAAACCCTGGCATCTCGGGAACGGGCGGAAGGACGAACCGGCGTGGAGCCGACGGACGTCTCCGACCCCAGCTACTTTCACAAGGTGGTTGATTGCCAGTGGGCGTGTCCGGCGCACACCCCGGTCCCCGAATATATCCGCAAAATCGCGTCTGGCGATTACAACGACGCTTATATGATCAATTGGAAGTCGAATGTGTTCCCGGGAATTCTGGGGCGCACATGCGACCGTCCGTGCGAGCCCGCCTGCCGCAGGGGACGGCTCGAGGAACAGCCGGTCGCGATCTGCCGGCTGAAGCGCGTCGCCGCCGATCACAAGCAGGACATTGCCGCGTTGCTGCCCGGCGCGCCTTCGAGCCGAAACGGCAAGCGCGTCGCCTGCGTCGGCGCGGGCCCGGCGTCGCTGACCGTCGCGCGTGATCTGGCCGCGATCGGCTACGAGGTCGTCGTGTTCGATTCCGATTCGCGCGCCGGCGGCATGATGCGGAGCCAGATTCCAAAATTTCGCTTGCCGGACGAGGTGATCGACGAAGAGGTCGGCTACGCTTTGTCGACCGGCGGCCAGTTCGTAGCCGAACGTCGCGTCGACAGCCTCACGGACCTGATCAGCGAAGGCTACGATGCGATCTTCGTTGGCTGCGGCGCGCCGCGCGGGCGCAACCTCGACATTCCTGGACGTCGCGAAGCGGTGAGCCACATCCATATCGGCATCGACTGGCTGGCCAGCGTTTCATTCGGCCATATCTCGAAGATTGGCCGGCGGGTGGTCGTGCTGGGGGGCGGAAACACCGCGATGGACTGCTGCCGGACAGCGCGGCGCCTCGGCGGCGCCGATGTCAAGGTCATCGTGCGCTCCGGCTTCGCCGAGATGAAGGCTTCGCCCTGGGAAAAGGAAGACGCGGCGCGAGAGGGCGTCGCGATCATGAACTTCCTCGCGCCCAAGGCGTTCACGCATGAGGCCGGCCGCCTGATCGGGGTCGTGTTCGAGAAGATGGAAGCGAAAAAAGACGAGCGCGGGCGCCGCGTCCTTAAACCGACGGGCGAACCGGATGTTGTCGTCGAATGCGACGACGTCCTGATCGCGGTCGGCCAGGAGAACGCCTTTCCCTGGATCGAGAGCGACGCGAGCGTCGCCTTCGGCCGCGATGGCCTGCCCACCGTCGACCCAGTCACGTTCCAGTCAAGCTTGCGACATGTTTTCTTCGGCGGCGACGCCGCGTTTGGCCCCAAGAACATCATCACCGCGGTTGCGCACGGCCATGAGGCCGCGATCTCGATCGACGCCTTCTGCCAGGGCGAGGACGTGCGCGCGCGTCCGCACCCGTTGACCAATCTCGTGAGCCAGAAGATGGGCATCCACGAATGGTCTTACGACAATGCGATCACCCTCGACCGCCGGTTCAAAGTTCCCCATGTCGAGAACGCGGTGGCGCTCAAGAACATCGAGACCGAAGTCGAGCTCGGTTTCGATCTGAAACAGGCTTTGGGCGAGGCTCAGCGCTGCCTCAACTGCGACGTCCAGACCGTCTTTTCCGCGCCCTTGTGCATCGAATGCGACGCCTGCGTCGACGTGTGCCCGATCGACTGCATCTCGTTCGTCCCCAACGCGCCGGAGGACGAGTTGCGGCAATCGCTCGTCGCGCCCGCGTTCAATCTGACGCAGGCGATCTATGTCTCGGAGCCGGTCAAGACCCGGCGGGTGATGGTCAAGGACGAGGATCTCTGCCTGCATTGCGGGCTCTGCGCCGAACGCTGCCCGACCGGCGCCTGGGACATGATGAAGTTCACACTCGAGATGGCGCAAGCCGGACACACATGCCAATTGTCGCTGTAAACGACTTCGTCATTCGATTCGCCAACGTCAACGGCTCGGGATCGGCAAGCGCCAATCTCCTGTTCGCGCGTTCGATCCTGCGCATGGGCGTGCCCATTGCGCCGCGCAACATCTTTCCCTCGAACATCCAGGGCCTGCCGACCTGGTATGAAGTGCGCGTGAGCGAAGCGGGTTTCTTAGGCGCGCGCGGCGGCGCCGATATCCTGGTCGCCATGAATCCGCAGACCTTCGCCCAGGACTTGGCGTCGATCGAGCCCGGCGGCTACCTCTTCTACGACTCAACGCGGCCGATCGCCCATCTCTTGACCCGCGATGATATCGAGGTCTTGGGCATGCCGCTGACCGAGATTTGTACGGCGGAATATTCAGACCCGAGGCAGCGCCAGCTCTACAAGAACATCGTTTACGTCGGCGCGCTTGCGGCGCTGCTCGACATCGAGATCGCGGCGATCGAGGCGCTGATCGGCGAGCGGTTCAAGGGCAAGGACAAGCTGATCGCCGCCAACCTAGAGGCGCTCAAAATCGGCTACGACGATGCGAAGTCGCGGTTCCAATGCCCGCTCGGCGTTCGGGTCAAGCGCAGCGACGCCGCGGGCGACCGCATCCTCGTCGAGGGCAATTTCGCCGCGGGCTTAGGGGCCGTCTATGGCGGGGCGACGGTTTGCGCCTGGTACCCGATTACCCCCTCCACCTCTCTCGCCGAGGCGTTCGAGCGCAATTGCGCGCGTTATCGCGTCGATCCGGCGACGGGCAAAAAGAACTACGCGATCGTCCAGGCTGAGGACGAGATCGCCGCCATCGGCGTCGCGGTCGGCGCCGGCTGGAACGGCGCGCGCGCCTTCACCACGACCTCCGGCCCCGGCGTCTCGCTGATGCAGGAGTTCTTCGGCCTTTCCTATTTCGCCGAGATTCCGGTGGTGGTGTTCGACGTGCAGCGCGGCGGCCCGTCGACCGGCATGCCCACGCGCACTCAGCAGTCGGACCTACTCGTCTGCGCGTTTGCTTCGCACGGCGACACCAAGCATGTGCTCTTTATCCCCGACGGGCCGGGCGAGACGTTCGAGTTCGCGGCGAGCGCGTTTGATTTCGCCGAGCGGCTGCAGACGCTGGTGTTCGTCATGCTCGACCTCGACATCGGCATGAACTCGCATCTCACCGCGCCGTTCCGCTGGGACGATGCGCGCGCCTACGATCGCGGCAAGGTGCTCAGCGGCGACGAGCTCGAAGCCGCCGCCGAGTTCGGCCGCTACAACGACGTCGACGGCGACGGCATCCCCTACCGCACCCTGCCCGGCGCCCATCCGACGCTCGGCGCCTATTTCACCCGAGGAACCAGCCGCGACCGCTTCGCGCGCTACACCGAGGAAGCCGGTCCCTACGTCGACAATATGGAGCGCCTCTTACGCAAATTTGAAACGGCGCGCAGCCTCCTGCCGCGGCCGGTTCTTAAAGTCGCGGCGAAGCCGACGCGAGTCGGGATCATCCACTACGGATCGACCGCCCCGGCGATGGACGAGGCCCAGGCCTTGCTGGCGAGGGACGGCCTGCATGTCGACACGCTGCGCATCCGCGCGTTTCCGCTCGGGCTCGAAATCGCCGAGTTTGTCCG
The DNA here is from genome assembly GCA_963824475.1 of uncultured Alphaproteobacteria bacterium. Taxonomy (GTDB): domain Bacteria; phylum Pseudomonadota; class Alphaproteobacteria; order Rhizobiales; family Beijerinckiaceae; genus Roseiarcus. The sequence goes on along the minus strand of CAWGPR010000012.1, from coordinate 522,480 downwards.
CGGCCACGATCAAGTGTTCGTGGTCGAGCAGAACCGCGACGCCCAGATGCGCGTCCTGCTGACGACCGATCTTATGATCGCGCCCGCGCGTCTCACGTCCATCGTCCACTTCAGCGGGATGCCGATCACCGCCCGTTTCATTGTCCGGGAGATCGCCGCCCGATTGCGGCGCCCGGCTTCGGCCCAAACGTTGGAGCGCGTCTCGTGACCTATCTCGGCAAGCCCAAGTTTCACCACCCTTCGATTCCCGTCAACGAGCTCGGCTTCACGCACCGGGACTACGAAGGGTCGATGTCGACGCTATGCGCCGGCTGCGGGCACGACGCGATCAGCGCGGCGATCATCCACGCCTGCTTTGAACTGAGCCTGCCGCCGCATCGGGTCGCCAAACTGAGCGGCATCGGGTGCTCGTCCAAGACGCCGACCTACATGCTCGGCCAGAGCCACGGCTTCAACTCGGTGCACGGGCGCATGCCTTCGGTCCTCACCGGGGCCAATCTCGCCAACCGCGACCTCATCTACCTCGGCGTCTCCGGCGACGGCGATACGGCGTCGATCGGACTTGGCCAGTTCGCCCACGCCATGCGGCGGGCCGTCAACATGGTCTATATCGTCGAAAACAATGGCGTGTACGGGCTGACCAAGGGACAATTCTCGGCCACCGCCGACCGCGGTTCGAAGAGCAAGAAGGGCGCGGACGCCCCCGACCAGCCGATCGATCTCGTCGGCATGGCGATCGGTCTCGGCGCCTCGTTCGTCGCGCGCAGTTTTTCCGGCGACAAGGCGCAGCTGGTGCCGCTCATCAAAGCGGCGTTCGAGCACAGGGGAGCGGCCTTCATCGACGTCATTTCGCCTTGCGTCACGTTCAACAACCACGTCGGCTCGACCAAGAGCTTCGACTACGTGCGCGAACACAATATCGCGGTCAACGCGCTCGACGTCATCACCGGGCGCGAGCCGATCGAGGTGGACTACGCGGAAGGCGGAAGCCAGGCGGTCACGATGCACGACGGCTCGACGATCGTGCTGCGCAAGCTCGACGCTGATCACAATTGCCGCGACCGATCCCAAGCGCTCGCCACGCTCGAGCGAGCCCGCGTCGCCGGCGAGATCGCCACCGGCCTTATCTATCTCGACGATGAGCCCAACGAACTGCACGAGATTCTGGGCACGACCGACCGGCCGCTCAACGAACTCTCGGAGCGCGAATTGTGCCCGGGGTCGAAGGCGCTGGAGGCGATCAACGCGTCGCTGAGATAGGGCCTGGCGACGGCGCGTTTCCTGCGCCCGCGCCGCGTTGCGCTATGAGTTCCCCGACAGTGCGGCGAAACGCCGCAAAATCGAATGGCTTCGTGAGCATCGACTGCGCGCGGTACCTCGGGTCGATGCCCTCTTGCCCATGACCCGTCGCTAGCGCGAAGGGCAGGCCGCGAGCAATCAAGACCTCGACAAGCGGGTAAGAATTCCCGTCGCCAAGCGACACGTCGACGATTGCGGCGTCCATGTCGCTCTTGGCCAGCTCCAGCGCCCTGGTCAGATTGTGCGCCGGGCCGACCGCGACATGACCCAGTTCCGAGAGCCAGTCCTCCAGCATCGCGGCGATCAACGGCTCGTCGTCGACAAGCAGGATCTTCGCTATTCCGCCTTCGGTTGCCATCGCCGTTTGAGCGTACCACAATCGTTTCACTGCACAATGGCGAAGAACCCGTATCGGGGATCATCACGGAAGTGTCGACGGCAAGGGATTTTTTGAGGCGCCGCTGGCCCTTGCCGTATCTCGGGCGGCGGGCGGCCACCCTGTTGGCGGCTGGAGGCCTCGCGCTCCTCATCCTCGTCGGCGTCCTGGCTGCGCTCATGGTCGAGCGCGTGAACAATGCGGCGGACTGGACCGCGCACTCGTTGCAGGTCGAGGCCAAAGCTACGGAACTGCTTGGGCAAACGCAGGATCTCAAGATCGGCGAGCGGGGCTATGTGCTGACGGGCGACAACGCGTTTCTCAAGCCCTATCAGTCGGCGCTCGCCCGAATTCCTGCCTCGCTCGACCAATTGCGATCGCTTGTCGCCGACAATCCCGGTCAGGCCCGACGTGTCGAGCGCGTGCGCATGGCGATCAACGAGGTGATGGCGGAAAGCGCGAGGCCGGTCGAACTCGCCAGCAAAGGCGACATCGCCGGCGCCATCGCCGTCGTCAAATCCGGGCGTGGGTTACAGGTCATGGATGACTTTCGCGCGGCGTTCGACGACCTCCGCCAGGCGGAAAACGGCCTTCTCGGCGCCCGGCTTGCCGCGGAAGCGCGAGCGCGAACGCTGATGCTCGCGCTCGTCATCGCCAGCCTTGTGACGGCCACGATCGCGGCGATCGCCGCGCTGGCCATGAACGGCGCCTTGATCCGCGATCTACGCGAACGTTCGGAAGCGCTGGCGCGGGAGACGCGCGAGCGCAAGGAGGCCCAGGCGATCCTTGTGCAGACCCAGAAGATGGAGTCGATTGGTCTCTTGGCCGGCGGCGTCGCGCACGACTTCAACAATCTGATGACGATTGTGATCGGCAATCTCAACTCGGTCGAGCGGCGCCTCGCTCGTTTTCAGCCGGAGCTTGTGGCCGCGATCAGCAAGCCGATCGCTGCGGCGCTGCAAGGCGCGAGGCGAGCCGCCTCGCTCACCCAACGCCTGCTGGCGTTTTCCCGGCAACAGCTGCTGACCCCACACCAGGTCGATCTGAATCGACTGGTCGGAAGTCTCTCCGACATGCTGATACGGACAGTTGGCGAGACGATCGGGATCGAAACCATCCACGGAAGCGGTCTCTGGGCGACGTTCGTGGACGCGAGCCAGCTCGAAAATGCGATCGTCAATCTCGTGGTCAACGCGCGCGACGCGATGCCGAAGGGCGGCCAGATCACCATCGAGACCGCGAACGCATTTCTGGACGAAGCCTATTGCCGCCAATTCGGCGATGTGGCGCCCGGCCAGTATGTCTTGCTCTCGGTCACCGATACGGGAATGGGTATTCCGCCGGAGAACTTGGCCAGGGTGTTCGAGCCGTTTTTCACCACCAAAAGCGCGGCAGCCCGCACCGGTCTTGGGCTCGCGATGATCCATGGCTTCGTCAAGCAGTCGAAGGGTCACGTGCGGATCTACAGCGAAGTCGGCCATGGGACTACAGTCAAAATCTACCTGCCGCGCAGGGAGGGCGCGATGCGGATCGAATCCGCTCCTCCGGCCAGGCGCGAGGAAGACGCGCAGATACCGCGGGCCCGCCCAGGCGAGGTCGTCCTGGTCGTCGAGGACGACGACGACGTGCGCGATTCAACCATCGCTCTGCTTGAAGAGCTTGGCTATTCGGTCCTCGTCGCGCGCAACGGCGTGGAGGCGCTGGCGCTGCTTCGAAAGGGCGAACGGATCGACATCCTGTTCACCGATGTCGTCCTCCCCCAGGGCATGAACGGGCGAATGCTCTCTCAGGAGGCGGCCGCCCTGCGCCCCGATTTGCCCGTCCTGTTCACGACCGGCTATGCCCGAAACGCGATCATTCATGACGGGCGGCTTGATCCCGGCGTGCAGTTTATCGCCAAGCCATACACGCAGGAGGAAATCGCGCATAAACTGCGCTCGGTGATCGAACTCGTACGCGAAAGCTTGAAACACGGCATCCGAACGCAGCGCGCCCTAGGGAGCCGCGCGGGGGCGAACTCCGGCTCCTTGTCTCTCGACCGCCGGCTTACGCTCGCGATTGTCAGTCCCGCACGAAGGCGAACTTGTCCACGTCGACCAGGCCCATGTCGGTAATCTTGAGATGCGGAATCACCGGCAACGGCAGGAAGGCCACCTGCAGGAACGGCTCGGCGAGCGTGACGCCCAAGCCTTTGGCCGCCGCGCGCAGCGGGATCAGCGCCTCGCGCACCGCCTCGAAGCTCTTGAGGCTCATGAGGCCCGCGACCGGCAGAGGCAGTTCAGCGATGACATTGCCGTCGCGCGCGACCGCGAACCCGCCGTCGGTCTCGCGCAGGCGGTTGACCGCCGCCGCCATATCGACCTCGTCGACACCAACGACGCATAAGTTGTGGCTGTCATGGCCGACGGACGAAGCGATCGCGCCGCGCTTCATGCCGAAGCCCTTGACGAAAGCGGTCGCGTGGTTGTCGTTGACGCCGTGACGGGCGACGACCGAGACCTTCGCAATGTCCTGGCTCAGATCGACGCCGCGCTCGCCGTTCTTGAACGGCAACGTCACCGGAACGCGGTCGGTGATGATCTTGCCCGGAATGACGCCGATCGCCTGCGTCGACGGTCCCTGCCCTTTCGCGACGAAATCAGCCGGCTCGACCCGCCGCGCCTTGACGCTCTTGAGGCCAACGGGCGCAAGCGAACCGCGCGACGCGAACAGCGCCTCGTCCGCCACGCGCCCGCCCGCGATTGTCATCGAGACGGCGCAGTGTTCGAGGTCGTCGATGACGACGAGATCGGCGCGCCAGCCGGGCGCGACCAGGCCGCGATCGCGCAGGCCGAAGATGCGCGCGGCCGAGATGGTCGCGGCGCGGTAGGCGGCGAGCGGCGGCGCGCCAAGCTTGATCGCCGTGCGGATCATGAAATCGAGATGGCCCTCCTCCGCGATGTCGAGCGGATTGCGGTCGTCGGTGCAGAGGGCGATGAACGGCGAATTGCGCTCAGTGATGATCGAGGCGAGAGCATGAAGGTCCTTGCTCACCGAACCTTCCCGGATGAGCAATTGCATCCCCTTGGCGAGCTTCTCCGCGGCTTCAGGAAGGTTGGTGACCTCGTGGTCGGTGCGCGGACCGGCGCTCAAGTAGCCGTTGAGGGCGGCGCCGCTCAGCAGCGGGCTGTGTCCGTCGATCGGCCTGGTCTGGAACGCCGCAAGCTTGGCGAGGCACGACGGATCGCGCGCCAGAACGCCGGGAAAGTTCATGAATTCGGCCAGACCCAGCACCTTGGGATGGTCGGCGAGGGGCAGAAGATCATTGGCCTCGAGGCGAGCGCCCGAGGTCTCGAGCGCCGTCGCCGGAACGCAGCTCGAGAGCTGCACGCGCAGGTCCATCGCCGTCAGCATCGAGGCGTCGAGGAAATAACGCAGGCCAGTCAGCCCGAGGACATTCGCGATCTCGTGCGGGTCGCAGATCGACGTCGTCACGCCACGGCTCAGCACGCAGCGGTCGAATTCGAGCGGAGTTAAGAGCGAGGATTCGACGTGGCAGTGGGTGTCGATGAAACCCGGAACGACAATCTTGCCGCTGACGTCGATCTCGCGTTCGCCGCGGTATTCGCTCATCGTTCCGACGATGCGGTCGTTGCAGATCGCAACGTCGCTCTTGATGAGTTCACCGCTGATGAGATCGAAAATCCGCCCGCCCTTCAACACAACGTCGGCCTGCGCGAACCCCTGCCCCTGCTCGATGGCGCGACGAAGAAAGGCGATGGCGTCGCTCATCCGTGTGTCCCTCGGCAAGCTGGGCGGGAAATGTCGGAGCATTGCTTCAGGCTTGACCAGTACGTCAAGCGATCCCTCGGGCTCGCGTGGCGCCCGCCGGCTAAAACGAGGCTCGGCGCGAAAGGCGATTCCGCTTTGACGCGGTCCACGAATCGTCCTCTCGTTGGCGGCCATGCTCGCGCCGATCCTTTCCATCCAGTCGCATGTCGTCTACGGCCATGTCGGCAATTCGGCGGCCGTGTTTCCCTTGCAGCGGCTCGGGCGCGAGGTCTGGCCGCTGATGACGGTGCAATTTTCCAGTCATACGGGCTACGCCGGCTGGCGGGGCCGCGCCTTCGACGCAGCGATGATTGACGATTGCGTGAGCGGATTGCAGGCGATCGGCGTGCTCTCCCGCTGCGCCGGACTCTTGACCGGCTATCTGGGCAAGGCGGAGATCGGAGAGGCGGCTTTGCGAGCCCTTGAACGCCTGCGCGCGGCCAATGGCGAAGCGGCCTATGCGTGCGATCCGGTGATCGGCGACGTCGGGCGTGGGAGTTACGTGGCCGACGGCGTCGCCGAATTCTTTCGCGACCTCGCCCTGCCGGCGGCGACGATCGCGACGCCAAACGCCTTCGAACTCGAATGGTTGACCGGGGAGCGAGCGCATGACTTGCAAACGGCCCGCCGGGCGATCGCGCGCTTACGCGGGCGCGGACCGCGGGTCGTCGTGGCCAAGTCGCTCAAGCTCGATGATACGCCCGCCGACGCCCTGGACATGCTGGCCGGGGATGAAGCGGGGTTTTGGCGGCTGCGTACCCCCTTGCTGCCGATTGCGGTCAACGGCGCCGGCGACCTGTTCGCGGCGCTCTTCTTTCATCATTGGCTCGAGGCGCGTGTCACGCCCGAGGCGCTGTCACGCGCGGCCTCGTCGGTTCACGCGATCGTGACCGCCACCTTGGCCGCAGGCTCGCGCGAGCTGACCCTGATCGCCGCTCAAGATGAATTTACTCGGCCGTCGCAACTTTTTGCGGCAGAGCCGGTTTGATCAATCTACGCGCGCATTTACTTTTCTTGCACATCGGCGCATGAGTGAGCGTAGTTCAGTGTAAACGCGGGCGGGTGAAAGGGGAGTGTGATGACAGATCGGGCCAGTCTCTTCGGGGCCGTGGCGCTCGGCATCGTCCTCGCATCGTCTTGCGCCCAGGCCCAGACGGTTCATCACCGCGCGAAGCATCCGGGGGCCGCCGGCGCGGGCGGCCGTCAGATTATCGTTCGTCCGCGCGTCGAACCGTGGCTGACCCTCGGCACATGGGCGCCCGTCGGCTCGCGCAATGGCTATGCTCTCGACACACTGAGGCCCCCGCTGCGGAACTCGGTCCAGGGGACATTCGTCGAGATGCGAGGCAACGACCGGCTGCCGAATGATGTTCGCCTCCCTGAAGCGAACAGGCCATTGATTACTGTCGCCTGGCCCGGCTCCAGTGAGCCGCTGTTCTCCTGGTATTGACAAGACCCGCAGGCGCGCTCGAGGAAGAGCCCTGCGGGCGCGGGTCTCTTGTCGATGACGCGCCGGTTTCAGACGCTCGATGTCTTCACCGAGACGGCGCTGGCCGGCAATCCGCTTGCCGTGGTCCTTGACGCCGAAGGGCTCGATCATGCCCGCATGCAGGCGATCGCGGCCGAGTTCAATCTGTCCGAGACGGTATTCGTCTTCGAGCCGAGGAGCGCCATCAACAGCGCGCGCGTGAGGATTTTCACGCCCAAGCGCGAATTGCCGTTCGCCGGCCATCCGACGGTCGGAGCGGCGGCGCTGATCGCCCACCGGAACGCAGGCGACCTGCTCGCCGCTCAGGATCTCAGGATCGTGCTCGAGGAGCCAATCGGCGACGTCGTCTGCGTCGCCCGCCGGCGCAAGGGCCAAGCGCTCGCCGCCTATTTCGAGCTGCCGAAGCTGCCCGAACGAGTCCGACGGGCGCCGCCGTCCGCGGTGGAAATCGCCGCTGGCCTGGGCCTTGAGCCCGCGGATATCGGTTTCGACGGACACAAGCCGAGCCTCTTTAGCGCGGGCGCGCCCTTTTTGTTCGTTCCGGTCCGTTCGCTCGACGCGATCGGTCGCGCCGCGCCGGGCGTCATGCCCTGGGCGACCAAGGAAGGGCCAGCGACGTTTGTCTACACCCGCGACACGGAGCGGGAGGGTTCGGCCTATCATGCGCGCATGTTCGCAGGCGCCTGGGGGGTGGGCGAAGACCCGGCGACCGGCAGCGCGGCAGCGGCCTTCGCCGGCGTCGTCCAAGACTTCGACCGTCCGCGCGACGGCGAGCAGATGCTGATCATCGAGCAAGGGTTCGAGATGGGCCGGCCGAGCCTGATCGCACTCGGTCTTGTGATTGAGGCCGGCGCGCTCGCCGCCGCGACGATCGGCGGCTCGGTCGTCCTCATCGCCAATGGCTCGCTTGACCTTTGAGCGAGCCGCCTCGTCTTCTCAAGGTCGGCGAGCTCGACCTCACGTTCGAGCCCTCGCGCTGGGCTTTCGCTGAACGCCGCGCGGACAGCATCGCCGCGCATTGGGCGCGGCTGAGGAAGATGAAGCCGATGCTGTTCAACGGGAGGGTGCTGCTTCTCGGCCGCCGCGTGATCGAGACCCGCCCAGAGGGCGTCTTGACGCTCAAGGGCGTCTTTTTCGAGACCGACTACGCCGACTACCTTGCCTGGGAGGAATTCGGCGATCCCGAGGAGCCCGTCGATAATTGCTTCTCGATGGCCGCGCTCCGCACCGCTGACGGGGCGTTCCTGCTCGGCGAGATGGCGCACCATACGGTCAACGCCGGGCAGATCTATTTTCCCGCCGGAACGCCGGATCCGACCGACGTCTTCGACGACAAGGTCGACCTCGAGGCCAGCGCGCGCCGGGAACTGCTCGAAGAGACCGGGGTCAGCGCCGATGAGGCGAGCGTCGCGCCGGGCTGGACCCTGGTGTTCACGCCCCAGCGCATCGCCTGCATGAAGCTGATGACGCTTGCGGTCCCCGCCGCAACGCTCAAGGCGCGGATCGACGCCTATCTGGCGCGCGACCCTCATGCCGAGCTTTCGCGCATGCATATCGTGCGCGGCCCGCGCGACATCGACGAATCGCGGGTGCCGGTCTTCGTCGCCGCCTACCTGCGCAATGCGTTTGCTCAAAGATCGGTCGGATAACCGTGACGCCGTTCCGAGGCGGCGATCATCGCGTTGGCCTCGGTGTCGCGGCCTGCCGCGCAGACCTTCGAGGCCGCGTCCGTCTCGCGCTTGATCTGATTGTAGATGGACTGGACAACCTGGCCCATGGACAAATCGTTGTCCTGGACCGCCCGGTAGGGGGCGATCTTGGCCGAACAGTCCGAACCTTCAGGCAGCTGAAAGCCCGGAGGCGTCACCGCAACCGAGCCCGGCGCGGGCGGACTCATGGCCTGCGGCGTCGGCGCGTTGCAGGCGGCGAGCGCAAGACACGCCGCTAGGAGCAGGGCGCGGGTCTCCATCGGCTTAAGGCTCCTGGGCAGCGATTCAGGGCGTCCGTCGAAACGCCCGGAAAACGCCCGCCGCGTCAAGATCCTCTACGCCGCAGCGCCCGCCCGCTGACCGAAAGAGGCGGACCGCTCGCTCAGCGGGCGATCCGCCAGATCAGGCGGATCTTAGCGTCCCACTATCGCTGCGGGATGATGGACGGCCCAGATCTCGGAAATCGAGGACAACACGACGATGACGCCAAGCACGACGCATGACCACATCGCCGCGTGGATCGGTGCGAATCTCAACACCCAAGGCGCAATGACGACGAGCGCGCCGACGACGAGCGCCACCCATTCCTCCCACTCGGCGAACTGCATCAGCGCGACGACGCCGATGAGGAAGATGATCGCGCCGCCGACCCATGCCGTTCTCGCCGCCATAGGATCCCCCAAGAATCCGAGGGCCCAAGGCGATACGAAAAGCAGCACGCCACAGATCAGGTTGATCCAGTCCTGGACATTTTTTTCGCCCCCGCGCAACGAAGCACTGTTTGCCATTTCAAACCTCCTCCATTACACGCGACGTTGAACAACGCCTGTAATTCCCTTACCTAACTCTCGTTTTTGGGAATTTGATGGCGATCTGCGCGAATGGTTGGCAAGGCAGGGCGTTCGATCAAGGCAGCCGTGACCGACAGGATTACGATTTTCGGCTATGGCCAGGTCGGACGCGCCACTGCGGCGCGTCTAATGGCTGAAGGGCGCGAGATCATCATCGCGCAACGGCGCGCGCCGCCTGACCTGCCCAAGGGCGCGACGTTCGCGCCCTCTGACGCCCTCGACCGCGACGCGGTCGTGAAGGCGGTGCGCGGCGCCGGGCAGTTCGTGGTTGCGGTCGGCTTTCCCTATTCGGGAGTTGTCTGGCGCGAGGCCTGGCCGAAGGCGATGGCCAATTTCGTCGCCGCCTGCAAGGCGACCGGCGCGCGGATGGTGTTCATCGACAATCTTTACATGTACGGGCCTCAGAGCAGGCCGTTGGTCGAGACCATGCCGCTTTCCGACACCGGCTGGAAGCCTGCCGCCCGCTCAGCCGCGACCCGCATCTGGATGGACGCCGCCGCCAAGGGCGAAGCCCTGGTCACCGCGCTGCGGGCGCCCGACTTCTATGGTCCGGGCGTCGGCAACTCCTTTCTCGGCGACACGTCAATCGGCAAGCTTGCCCAGGGCAAACCAGCCGTGTTCATCGGCTCCCCGGACGTGCTGCACGATTACGCCTACGTGCCTGACATAGCGCGCGCGACGACGACGCTCCTGGCCGCGCCGGACTCGGCCTACGGTCGGGCCTGGCACGTTCCGTGCGCCCCCACAGGCACCACGCGCGACATTCTCAAAATCGCGGCCGACACGCTCGGCGTGAAGCTTCGCATCAGCGCCATGCCGGCCTGGATGCTGGGCGCGAGCGGGATGTTCTCGCCCGTCTTGCGAGAACTGATCGAGATGCGCTTCCAGTGGGATCGGCCCTACCGTGTCGACGCCAGCCGGTTCGCCGCCGCCTTCTGGCCGGACGCAACGCCGTTCGAAACCGGCATTCCCGAGACCGCGCTGGCCTTTCGCGCCGCGCTAAAAAAGAGGCGGTGACGATTCGCACGCTCTCAAGGGCGCGGCCCGCTCGGTCAAAAAACAGCGACCCCGCGCTATTCAGCGCGGGGTGCTAATCGATCAACGAAGAAGCCGCGTCCTACGGTTCTTCAGGAGCAGGCTCCTTGTCGTCCGCGTCCGAGTTCGCGGGCTCCACGCGCTTGCGCGTCCGCCGCGCGCCAGCGGCGACGATCAGATCGCGCTCGAGCCGCGGTTGAGCCGGCCCTTCCGGATAGACGAAGCTAAGCTTCTTTGCGCCCGTTTCGTCGGCGGTGACGACGACCTTGACCACGCCACCGCCTTTGAGCCGACCGAACAGCACCTCGTCGGCCAACGGCGTCTTGATCTGGGTCTGAATCACCCGCGCCATTGGCCGCGCGCCCATCGCCTCGTCGTAGCCGTTCTTGACCAGCCACTCGCGTGCTTCGTCCGTCAGCTCGATCGTCACGTTGCGGTCGCTAAGCTGAGCCTCGAGCTGAAGGATGAACTTGTCGACGACGCGGGCGATGACACTCTCGGGCAGACGCGCGAATGGCACGATGGCGTCGAGCCGGTTGCGGAACTCCGGCGCAAACAGCCGGTCGATCGCCTCGGTGTCGTCGCCCTCCCGCTTCGACTTGTGGAAACCGAACGCCGCGCTAGCGAGATCCCGCGCCCCGGCATTGGTGGTCATGATCAGGATCACGTTGCGGAAGTCGATCTGTTTGCCGGAGTGATCGGTCAGCTTGCCGTGGTCCATGATCTGCAACAGGATGTTGAACAGGTCAGGATGGGCCTTCTCGATCTCGTCCAGCAACAGGACCGAGTGGGGGTGCTGGTCGATGGCGTCCGTCAGCAGGCCGCCCTGGTCGAAGCCGACGTAGCCGGGCGGCGCGCCAATCAGGCGCGAGACCGTATGGCGCTCCATATATTCCGACATGTCGAAGCGGATCAGCTCCAATCCGAGGCTGACCGAGAGCTGGCGGGCTGCTTCCGTTTTCCCGACCCCGGTCGGGCCCGAGAACAGGTAACAGCCAATTGGCTTCTCCTGATCGCGCAAGCCGGCGCGGGCGAGCTTGATGGCGGAGGCCAGCGCCGCCACCGCCTGGTCCTGGCCGTAGACAGCCCGCTTCAAGGTGGCCTCGAGGTGCTGAAGCACCTCGGTGTCATCCTTCGACACCGACTTCGGCGGGATGCGCGCCATCGACGCGACGGTCGCCTCGATCTCCTTGACCCCGATCGTCTTCTTGCGCTTCGGCTCCGGCACCAGCATCTGGGAGGCGCCGGTCTCGTCGATGACGTTGATCGCTTTGTCGGGCAGCTTGCGATCGTGGATGTAACGGGACGACAGCTCGACCGCCGCCTTCACCGCTTCCCCGGTATAGCGCAGCTTGTGGAATTCCTCGAAATAGGGCTTGAGCCCCTTGAGGATCTCGATCGCGTCGGCGACGCTGGGCTCCTTGACGTCGATCTTCTGGAAGCGGCGAACAAGCGCCCTGTCCTTCTCAAAGTACTGTCGGTATTCCTTGTAAGTCGTTGAACCGATGCAACGAAGCGTCCCCTGCGCCAGGGCGGGCTTGAGCAGGTTCGAGGCGTCCATCGCGCCGCCCGACGTCGCACCGGCGCCGATGACGGTGTGGATTTCGTCGATGAACAGAATCGCGTCCTTGTGTTGCTCGATCTCCTTCATCACCTGCTTTAAGCGCTCTTCGAAATCGCCGCGATAACGCGTGCCGGCGAGCAGCGCGCCCATATCAAGGGCGAACACAGTCGACTCGGCTAGCACCTCAGGCACGTCCGAGTTGACGATCTTGCGCGCGAGGCCCTCGGCGATCGCCGTCTTGCCGACGCCCGGATCGCCAACCAGCAGGGGATTGTTCTTCTGCCGGCGGCACAGCACCTGGATGGTCCGCTGGACTTCGGCCTCGCGGCCAATGAGGGGATCGATGCGCCCCTCTCGCGCCTTCCGATTGAGGTTGACGCAATATGCTTCCAAAGCGCCTTCCTTTTTCTTCGAATCCGAGCTGTCCTTCGAGTCCTTGGAATCGCGCGACTCGTGCTCTTCGTCGGTCCCGCGCGGAAGCCGCGACGCATCCGAGGCGCCCGGACGCTTTGCGATCCCATGACTGATGTAGTTCACCGCGTCGTAGCGCGTCATGTCCTGCTCCTGCAGGAAATATGCCGCGTGCGTCTCGCGCTCGGCGAAAATGGCCACCAGGACGTTCGCGCCCGTCACCTCCTCGCGACCTGAGGACTGGACGTGGAACGCCGCGCGTTGAACGACGCGCTGGAAGCCGTTGGTCGCCTTGGCCTCCTCCTGACTGTCGACAACGAGGTTTTCGAGTTCCGTGTCGAGGTACTGAACGACCGTCTTACGCAGCGCGTCAAGGTCCACGCCGCAAGCGCGCATCACCGCCGCCGCGTCGACGTCGTCGATCAGCGCCAGCAGCAGATGCTCGAGCGTCGCGTATTCATGACGGCGTTCATTGGCGAGCGACAAGGCTCGACGAAGGGTCTTTTCGAGCGCGCGGGAGAAAATTGGCATCGGGCGCCTTTCACTTCTTTTCCATGATGCACTGCAGGGGGTGCTGATTCTTGCGTGCGTGGTCCATCACTTGCGACACCTTGGTCTCCGCGATCTCGTAGGTGTAGACGCCGCATTCGCCTACGCCGTTGTGGTGCACCTGGAGCATGATCTGCATCGCCTCTTGAGCGTCCTTGTTAAAGAACGCTTGCAAAATTGAGACCACGAACTCCATAGGCGTATAGTCGTCGTTGAGCAAAAGAACGCGATACATGTTCGGACGCTTCGTCTGCGTCCGGGTGCGAGTGATGACCGCCGCCCCGGCCCCTGGTGTTTCCCCCCCTCTCTTGGTTTCCCGTGAGGCTATCGGCCTCATCGCTATTTGCGGCGATGCTGCGCCGAAGCCCGGATAGAGCCACCGCGCCAGCCGAGCCATCCCGGCTCGGAGGCGAACAACCAACGGATTTGAAGCGGCAGCCACGGAAAGACCCCGATTGATGCCGATTGGGCTTGAACTCACATCATTACGCGGACGCAAAACCGCAGCAACTACACTTAGGCGCTGCGCGCCGCGGGCGCCAGATGTCGTCGCTGGATGGCAGCATTGCCAATTTGTTCGTCACGCGCAAGAGCCTCGTCATGCGCAACTCGGGATCTGCCTTCTCTGTTCCGCTTGCCGCTGTGGACGATAGGATGGTTGAATGAGGATGCAAATAAAAAAGCCGGCGCTGGAAAGGCGCCGGCAGCGGCTCGAACAAAATTTTTTTCTTGCCGCGACTGGCGGCGAGAACGATCGCTCGGTTACTTCTGGACGCTCGCGTAAGCAGTCGTGACCGGCTTCAGGGCGTCGGAAGCGACCCGGGTGTAGAGTTCGGAGACCCTCGTCGCCTGGCTGACAAAGCCCTCGTAAGCCTGCTTGGCGAATTCGGTCTGGATCTGGATCGCCGATTCGACGCTGCGCGCGCCGAGAAGTTTCTCGAACATCGCGGTCCCCGCGGCAAAAGTCTTCTTCGAATAGTCGGTGGATTCAGTGGCGATGTCCTGCATACCCTTCGACCAGGTCGTCGAAGCGGTGGTCAACGCCTCAAGCTGGTCGCGTGAGAATTTCTGGAAGTCTTCGAACGATGGCGTGGCGGCAGTCATTATGCGCTCCTAGCGTTGAGTCGGTTTCGCGTCGGAAGGGAGGCGAACTCGCGATAATCTCAATATGTGCAGTGCACAATGAAAGTCAAGGCTGTTTTATTGCGGTGCAGCAAATTTCTGCGCGCGGTCCCAAAGAAAGCAGCCGATTGGACGAGAAGGAATTAATCATTCCAATCAATTGCTCTTTGTTATTGAATTCCCGCTTCATCCATCTGAGCCCGGGGCCTTCGGTCGCCGATAACGATTCCAAAGGCTTGCTGGACAAAGCCCGCGGCTCTTTGGAGTCCCGTTAACCGCTGCGTAACCGCTCCGACATATCGTTCACGACCGTGTGAGTGGCGCAACGGTAAGCGGCTCGGCCGCGCCGTTGCGTGAGTTGGATAGGGCGCGTTCATGGCGTTGCGTAACGATTGCTTTGGAATCGGCCGGCTTGCCCGTCTGGCGACGGCGGCCTTGCTCTCCGCCTCGGTCCTTGCCCTCGCCGGCTCGCCCGCCCAGGCCCATCACTATTGGCGACATCGATATTACGCGCATGCGACGCATGAGGCGCATTATCCGCGCCACGCGCGCGTCGTGCGTTATTGGCGCCCCGCGCGCTACGCCCGCAGCGCATACTCGCATCATCCTGCCTGGGCAGCGGCCACTGCGGTTCCCAGTTCTCCCGCCTTTTCGGCGATTGTCGTCGACGCCAATAGCGGCCGGACGCTCTATTCCGCTGACGAGAACGGCCTGCGTCACCCCGCCTCGATCACCAAGGTGATGACGCTCTACCTGTTGTTTGAAGAGCTCGACCGCGGCGCAATGACGCTTCGGACGCAAATTCCGATCTCCGAGCACGCGGCGGCGCAAGAGCCGTCGAAGCTTGGCCTCGCGCCCGGGGACAGAATCAGCGTCGAGGACGCAATCAAGGCGGTGGTGACCCGTTCGGCGAATGACGTCGCGGTCGCGATCGCCGAAGCGGTCGGAGGCTCGGAAAGCAATTTCGCCGACATGATGACGCGCAAGGCGCACGCGCTCGGCATGTCGAGCACGCTCTATCGTAACGCCTCGGGACTCCCCAACGACGAGCAGGTGACCACGGCGCACGATCTGACTGTCCTCGGGCGCGCGCTCGAGGACCGGTTTCCGCGCTACTTCCGCTACTTCTCGACCGCCCAATTCGACTTCGACGGCGAGATCATCGGCAATCACAATCATCTGCTCGGCCGGGTCGACGGCGTCGACGGAATCAAGACCGGCTACACGAGAGCGTCCGGATTCAATCTCTTAACCTCGGTTCACCGCGACGGACGGTCGCTGATCGCGGTCGTCATGGGCGGGCGTACCGCCGGCGCGCGCGACCGGATCATGGAGAACCTGATCGCGGACCACATTGCCGAAGCCTCGAATACGCGCACCGCGACCATGGTCGCCGATGCCTCGCCCCCCGAGGCGACTGAGGCGCGTGGCGAACCGCAAGCGGAGCCGCCGGTCCGCCCGCGTCCGGCTCCTGTCGCCGAGGCCTCGGTTCAGCGCGTCTCCACCGCGCCAAGCGCCGAGGTCGGAGAAGGGGACAACGCGGCCGGAGATGACGAAGGTCCCGCGCCGCGGCCGATGCTCAAGGCGGGCGCGCCAGCGCCAACATCGGGCGCGGCTCAGCCAATCGCCGATCTTGGCTTGGTCAAAGGTCCAGACGCCGCCAAGCCGTCAACCAAGATACAGGCTCGGCTGCTGCCGGACGCGCCGCGCGCGCCGCCTGGAAGGCCTCAAAACGTCGCCGACGACGACCGGCATGCGGCGCGGGCCTCGGCGCAAGATGAGACCGACGACGCCTCCGGGCGCGGCTGGATGATTCAGATCGGCGCCGCCGACAATCTCGCCAAGGCCAACGCGCTCTTGACGCGCGCCCGCGAACGGAACCGCTCAATCTTGGCCTCGGCCAAGCCGCTCACGGAAAAGGTGCGCAAAGGCGACGCCACCCTCTACCGCGCCCGCTTCGCCGTGCTGGACTCGGCCTCGGCCGAAGCCGCCTGCCGTTCGCTGAAACGCACTGGATTTTCCTGCTTCCCCGCCCACGACTGACGCCGACCCCGCGGAGCCGTTAACCTTGTCGCTGCATCAGAACATCCTTGGCCTGATTGACCCGCGCGGCAAGCGTGGTCGAGCCGCCATGATCTGGATGAAACTTCTTCATCAAGGTTCGATGGGCTCGGATTATGTCCGCCGCGGCCGCCCCTTCGGCCAGACCCAGGACTTCGAGCGCTTCCCGGCGCGACATCGCCCCGCCGCCCCCCCGCCTCTGACGCTGACCCTCGTCTGCCTCACGCCAGCCGGCGAACCGGCGGTCGAGATATGCCTCTAGCAGGTTGACGCCGTCAGGATCGTCCCGCGCGAGTTCCTGGCGAAGCGCCAAGAGCTCCGGCCGCGACAACGTTTCGACCGCGCGGCCGGCATAGGCGCCGCCTAGGACCCTTCCGGTCATCGCGCCGCTGTCGTGATCAAGCCGCATTTCGATCATCGCCGAGCGAGCGGCTGAGGCGCGTCCCGGTCGGGCGCCTGCGCCGACGTTGCGAAACGGCCCTGAGCCCGCTCCTGTCGTCCGCCATCCGGCGAAGTTCGCCACCACGTTGGCGAGCGCGGCCGCAAGCCCAATCCGGCCGCGCAGGAGCAAGAACAGCGCGCCGATCATGCCCAGCACGCCGCCCCCGTGACGCACCAGCCGCGCCGCCGTGGCTGCATCCATGCGCGCGAACTGCTTGATCCCCTGCAGCAGAAGGAACAGCAAGATCAAGCCTATAATTAAATTCATTGTTGTAAGGCTTTCGCTTGGGCAGACGTCTTGCCGGAGGTGTGACCGCCGGACTCAATTCCTCCAAAGGCGAAACTACGCCAACTTCATTGTTGGCGCATCTGCGCCAGCAGCAGCCGCGCCGCCGGGTCGGCCTCCGCCTCCCGCGCCAAAGCGGCGTGGCCGCCGGCCGCATAGGCCGCCGCCGCGCGCAGGAGCGCAGCCAGCCGTCCGGAGGCGCCGGCGTCGAAGGCGCTATAGGCGCCGCCGGTCAGGCGGGCGATTTCGCCGAACGTGCGTCTCGCCGCCGGATCTTGCCCCTCCTGGAACATGAACGCCTTCACGCCAAGGAGCGCGAGCTCGCCGGCGAGCGCGGCGAGCGTATCCGGGTTTTCCTCCATCGCGTCGCCGATAAAGACCAGCGCGCCGACCTTGGCGCTTCGCGCTTCATTGCGCGCATGGGCGAGCACCCTGCGGATCTGAGTCGATCCGCCGCGCACGTCGATGCGGCTCATCAGCTCCTTGAGCCCCTGCCCGCCGGAGACGAAGTTCGACGCCCGGCATTCGTTGAAGCCGCGAAAATAGACGAGTTGCACATCGAGGCCGCCAAGGGAGGCCGCGGCCTCGAACATTTTCGCCTGCAGGGATTGAGCAAGGTCCCAGGTCGCCTGCCGGCTCATGGTCGCGTCGAGCGCAAAGATCAACCGGCCGCGGCCGGACCGCGCCGGCGCGGGAGCCTTTCTCGCCGCCTCGATGAAGGCGGCGATCTCTTCGCCGCCGCGCCTGGCCAGCGCGCCGTCCTTGTCCTTGTCCATCACGGGCCCAATTGACGATCGTGATGTTAGATTGGGCGCGGGCGGTCAGGCGACAAGCCGAAAGGCGCAAAATTACAGCAGCCCGAGCGACGCCAGCTCGCGGCGCATCACTTCCGGCATGGCGGCGAAACCGGGCTGGGTCTCATCGATGTCCGGCGGCGCGTCCTTGGTCTGGTAGTAGCGCCAGCCCTGGAAGGCGCGCATCGGCCGTGGCGCGACCGCGACCACGGTCCCGTCGAGCCACAACTTGCAGCGGCCGACGCCGTCCGAATCCATGAACGGCTCGAGGCCGACAATCTGCTGCCTGGCTGATATCAAGCCTTTGATGACCCAGTAGAGCGAGCCGCCGTCGAGAATCTCATCGGCTCGTTTTGGCGTCATGCGGGTGATGTGAGCGTGCCGCAGCGGAGCGCGGCGGCGCCGGGCCTCCGCCATCCGCTCCGCCATCCATTCGCGAAGGTCGGCGAGCGAATCCGCGCCGACAGCGAGCTTGATGAGGTGAAGTGGCATGGCGCCGATGCTAGCAGAGGGAACGAGCGCAAGCCCAGCCGGACGAAGGCGCTATCCCCACGATCATAACCCCGACGGGGCGCCAGCCGATCGCGAAAGGGCCGGGACTTCGGTTCGAGACGATGAAGCCTATATGATTGCTCATAATCAAAGCCTCACCGCTCCTCACAAGTTACTAGGGAGATCGCCGCTCAAACCAGATCGGGGACTCTGACAATGTCATATAAAACTCTCTTCGCCCTTGCGCTAATCGGGCTCCTGTCATTCCTGGTGCAGCCGGGAATCGCCCAGGAGACGCAGTCGCTTCATCGGGCGTGGCCGATTCAGAACGGGGTCAAGCACCAGCCCACTCAGAGTGAGCTGAGAGCATTGCATGATCAGGATGTCCCGCCCAGCGATGCCCGCGAGATCGATCGATTATACGGTGAGCTTATGTTAGACAACTACGGTAAGACCCACCATACCGGAACCGCGCGCATGCGCTAATCCGACCCGCTCCTGGCGGCCCGGAACGAGGGCGAGCCCGCAGACGCTTCGAGCCTCACGCCTATTATTAGGTTAATCCTCGTATGGAATCAGAAAAGTGACGGAAAACAGGATCAACATTCGAGACGCGGCTTGAATAAAATACACTCCTCCTGTTTCAAAAAGCCAAGTGTATGTCAATGAGGACAGCACAAAGACAATCGCAGCAGTGATTATCTTCGCTCGTGTCTGCTCAATGAGCCGTCTCAGGACAAGAAAGCCGATTACAGCCGCAACGACACTTAAGCTTATACTGAAATTTCTTTCCGAGTCTGTATAATAATCGGGAATACCAATGAGTTCTTTCAGGAGTTCAACGACGCTGCTCAACCCACCCTCTTCCACCTTATTACTCATTACTACTGTTGGAGCAGCTAGCAATACGATCCTTTTCTCCAATGCAGAATGTTACATTTGCGGCGACATCTCGCAAACTTCCAAGCGCAAGAAACTCAATCGACGCCGTCCCCGCCACCTTCTCAGGTCGAACGCTAATTGCGCCGCGCTCCGAGACCTGATTTTGGGTCAGAAATTCTTCCAGCAACATGTCACTATCGGCAAATTTCGTCTGCTTAATTACCTGACCAAATTCAACGAGCGGAGCAATCCTGTTCATATCCTCGTTTCCGACAAACTCCTTTAGTTGATCTTTGGTTTTAATCGAAGCGGGCAAAATAATATAAAATACAGGATCCTCCCCAACCATCGTGGCTTGAATCCGAACGTCTTTTTTAGCACTATCCGGTTGGTACATGACCTCAAAATAAAAACGATGATGTTCCCCTTCCTCAACCCGAGGGCCGCCTCCGTCTATTGTCTCCCAATACACTTCATTTCCTTCTTTCCCCAGATTGGGGACATAAACATCAGTGACCTCTGCTGAAGGAACGTTAGTAGACAACTTACTTCCATTAATCTTGAAGGCGTCATAATAGTTTGTGCGGACGATACAATCACCGAATTGAACGCCTGTTGATCCTGAAACCCAGTTGACCTTGGTCCATCGGAAGACGAGCGTCGAAGATCTGACAGAGCAGACTTCATTTTTTGTTATTGTCCGACTAGGAGACGGGCTAAAGCAGGTCGACGAATAGTAGTATTGTGAGTTTTTACCGGGCGGTCCGACAATTTGACCTTGGCATGACGCGAATGCAGTCGAGATATAAAGGAATGACGGTGGAAAAATCAGAGAACATATTGAGAACAATTTCATGTTCGCCGCCTTCCTCCGTTTGACTAGTGTAATAGTAGAAATCATGACTCTTTGCAACAGCGGTCGTACACATTGAAGGTTGTTCGGCCTCTTTCGTTCAATGTGGTAGCGCCTCCACTCGCATGATGCGTTCGCCCATCTCGACCTGGTCGCCGACGTTGGCGGCGAGGTCGCGCACGACGCCCGCGTGCGGGGCGACCAGGGCGTGCTCCATCTTCATCGCTTCGACCACTGCCAGGCGTTTGCCCGCTTCGACCGTCTCGCCCTCCTCGACGGCGAGCGCGACGAGTCGCCCATTCATCGGCGCGCGGATCGCGGCGGCGCTGTCCTCCGCGCCGGCCTCGGCCGTGGCGAAAGGGTCGACGAGCTCGACGAACGTCTGCCGCCCCCCGGCGAAGGCGTAAACGCCGCCGTCCGTCTCGTAGAGCGTGATCTCGCCGCCTCCTGGGCCGCCGCCTCCATCGGCGAAGGGATCCACGTTGGCGCCTTCGACGAGGTGCACCCGCGCCGGGACTCCGTCGACGGCGACGTCGAGGCCGATGCGGCGAGAGCCGACGAGTTCGAACGAATCGGCGACCCGCCACGGGTCGAACGGGGCGAGCGGCGAGGCCCTGCCCTTATCGCGCCGCTCGAGCAGAAGCCGTGCGGCGGCGTGGACGGCTCTCCTGTCCGGCGGATGCGGCTGAGCTCCGAGTTGGCCGAGATTGGCGTCGATGAAGCCGGTGTTGATCGTCCCGGCCGCGAATTCCCGGCTGCACAGAAGCGTGCTCAGGAAAGCGAGATTGGTCTTCGGCCCGATGATGACGGCGTCGTCGAACTCTTTTAAGAGCGCGGCCAGCGCCTCGGCGCGGCTGGCTCCGTGAACGATCACCTTGGCGATCATGGGATCGTAGTAGGGGGTGACGGTGTCGCCGGCGGCGAAGCCGGTATCGACCCGGACGCCCTTCAGGCCCTCCTCGCCCTTGAGGTTCATGACGTGGATACGCCCCGCCGAGGGCAGAAAGCTATGCTGCGGATCCTCGGCGTAGACGCGCGCTTCAATCGCCGCGCCGGCGCAGGCGATCTGGCTTTGCCCAAGGGGCAGCGGCTCCCCGGCGGCGACCCTAAACTGCCATTCGACCAAATCGAGGCCGGTCACCGCTTCGGTTACCGGATGCTCGACCTGAAGCCGGGTGTTCATCTCGAGGAAGTAGAACTCGGGCGGTTTGAGGCCGCGCGAGGAATTGGCCAAGGGACCGGTAATAAATTCGACCGTGCCGGCGCCGACGTAAGCAGCGGCCAACGTCGCCTCGGTCGCGGCTTTGGCCATGGCGGCGCGCGTCTCCTCGGGCAGTCCCGGGGCCGGGCATTCCTCGATCACCTTCTGATGGCGGCGCTGGGCCGAGCAGTCGCGCTCGTAGAGATGGACGCAACCTCCATGCGCGTCGGCGAACACCTGCAATTCGATGTGGCGCGGCGAGGCGATGTATTTCTCGATCAGCACCCGCCCATCGCCGAACGCCGCCTCCGCCTCTCGGATGGCGCTCTCGAGCGCAGCGTCGAACTCGACATGCGCGTCGACCCGACGCATGCCGCGCCCGCCCCCGCCCGCGATCGCCTTGATGAGCACGGGATAGCCGATCTCATAGGCCTTCTCTCGTAGGAATTTCGGGTTCTGGTTGTCGCCGTGATAACCGGGAACGACCGGCACGCCGGCGCGCTGCATCAGCGCCTTGGCCGAGCTTTTCAAGCCCATCGTGCGCATCGCCTGAGGCGGAGGGCCGACGAACACGACGCCCGCCCTGCCGCAGGCTTCGGCGAAGTCGGCGTTCTCGGACAGAAAGCCATACCCCGGATGCAAACATTCTGCGCCGACCTTCCCGGCGAGCGCGATAATGGCGTCCTGATCGAGATAGCCGTTCGCGCCTTCGCCGATCTCGTGCGCTTCGTCAGCAACCCGCGTGAACAACGCCCCGCGGTCCGCGGGGGTGTGCATCGCGATCGAGCGGATTCCCATGCCGCGTGCGGTGCGGATGATACGGCAGGCGATCTCGCCGCGATTGGCGATGAGGACGTTGGCGAACATGTCAAGGCTCCGCGCCGGCCCTCATCTAGAGCGCGACGCCATTCGGCGAAACCCCCGTCGCCGCGGGGCGGAGCCGAAGCGGCCCGGCGCAAAACCCATGGATTTAATCAGCGCGCGAGTTTCCTTGCCAGCCAAGGCCAATAAGCGCGAGCAAAACGCGACCAAACGTGAGCAAAATTGCTTGCATTGACTAGCGCTTATTTTTTCGAATCGGGACTTTTCAATGGGTTACGACCGATTCAAATAAGCAATCCGGGGCATGTGTCTCAGGTTGTGTGCAAAATGTCTCAAACGCACTCCTTTCCATTCTCTCCTCACACAGGCGCCGACCAGGCGCGGTTTGATCCGGCGAATAGCAATTGTATAGCATGTCTTTCTGAATTTGGCAAGAGAAGTGTCGGCTAAAAATGTCGCGACAGCAATTGCAGCTTTTTGCCCCGGCGCAATCAGGCGCCGTCTGGATGCGCATCGCTCATCGGCCTTTCGCATCCCCCTGCTGCAGAATGGCCGCCGGACGAGGTTTCGCTCGCCCTCGAGCGCGCCGGCTGAGGAAACCGCATCGCGAGCGAGATCGACCTTCCCGGCCTGCGTCAGGCTTTGACATCGATCAACGTTCAAAGCTACGTTCCGCGCTAGCTCACGCGGCGTCGACTACACGCGCCTGACGTGCGCAAAAAGGGGCTCGTAATGACGATTCGCAATGTTGCATGCTTGACTGCCGCGGCCGCGTTGGCCGCGCTCATCGCTTCCCCGGCTGTCGCCCAGTCATCCGTGAAGGTCGGGACGCTCACCTGCGACGTCTCTGCGGGCATTGGCATGCTTATAACGCAGAAGCAGACGATGACCTGCGCCTTCCAACCCGCTAACGGAGGACCGCCCGACAAGTACACCGGTCGAATTGACCAATTCGGCCTCGCCCTTGGCGAAGTGCAACAGGGCACGATGGTCTGGGGCGTCCTCGCGCCGGCCTCGGGAATCCCTCACGGAGCGCTGGCGGGAAGCTACGGGGGCGTAGGCGCTCAAGCGACCGCCGGCGCGGGCCTCGGCGCCAACCTCCTGATCGGCGGAACCGGCCGCGCGTTCTCTTTGCAGCCGCTTTCGGTCGAAGGCCAGGCTGGCCTCAACTTCGCCGCAGGCGTGACGACTCTGACGCTCCTATCGGTGCACTGAGCCGGGCGACCAAGCCCGCCGCAAGCGGAGGCGGCCGTTTGCGGCGAAAATACGCAGTGGAACGAGGCCGCGCGGAATTGCGTTGAGAGAAACAGGGACCGGGAACGCACACAGGAGCGAGCCCATGTCGGATAACGATCCCGAACGCGGCGATGAGACAGACGGGCAACAAAGTCGGGCGCTAAAACAGGGCGCCGCGGCGCTGTCGGCGGCATCGAGGCACGCTCAGCAGGCGATGGAAAGCGCCAAGGGACTCGTCGCCGGAGCAAATCTCGATGAAGTGGGCGCGCGAGCTGCCGAAACAGCTTCGAACCTCTACCGCGGAGGCCGCGAACTTCTCGCCGGCAACGAGGACCTGTCGAAGGCTGCGGATAATTTGAGCGCCGCGGTCCGGAAGAACCCGCTCGCCGCGGTCGGAATCGCGTTTTCGGCCGGTCTGCTTCTCGCTCTTCTCGTTCGCGGTTAGGCTGGATGCGTAACGACATCGTCGCTCTCGCGCAGCAATATGCGCAGCAGCGGGTGCAGACGGCAGTGCGACGCATTGCGGTCCCCGCGGCGCTCGGGCTCGTGGCCGCGATCTTCTTTCTCGTCGTGTTGATTGCGCTCTTCGCCGCTCTCTTCTTCTGGCTGGCGCCGCTATATGGACCGATATCCGCCGCGCTCATCGTCGCGGCAGTCGCCTTGGTGCTTGGGCTTATCACCCTGCTGCCGGTGGTGGTCGGCCGACGACCCCCGCCGCCGCCCGCTCCCAATCCGACAACCACTCAGATCGCCACATTGCTGGCGCAGACCGCGCCGCTCGCGCTAAAGCGACCTCTATTGACAGCGGCCCTATTGGCGGTCGCGGTTGGGTTCATGGCGCGCGGGTCCTCGACCGATAAGAGATAACGCCCGCGCTAGCCGGAACGATAACTTCGACGGCCTACAGCGATCCACGACGTGGGCGTATTCCGCTTCGAAGTTCGAGATTCCGCTGAGGGCGGTCTATTCGACGAAATAGGTCTCGTCGATCTTTCGCACCTCGTAGACGTCCTTGATCCGGACGCCGACGCGATGCCGGATCATGAGATTCGCGAGCCCCTGTCCGTCGATCAGAACGACGCGCTTGGAGACGCGGGTGATGAAGTCGTAGGCGGTGCTGGGAAAGTATGAGGTGGTGACCAGCACGCCCTTGCTCGCGCGATGACCCTCGAGGCCGCCGACGAAATCGCGCACTTCTGATAGGGGGACGCCCTTATTGGGATCGAGCCGCTTGGCCTGCACGTAGACGACGTCGAGGCCGAGTTCGTCCTCCTTGATGACGCCGTCCACGCCGCCGTCGCCAACCCGGCCGAGCGCCCGGCCCATCTCGACCCGCCCGCCGCCGTAGCCCATGCGCACGAGAAGGTCGATGATGAGGCGCTCGAAGAAACCCGGACTGAAGGAATGCACTCGCCCGACGATGTCGCGCGCGAGCTCGGCGTTGAGGAGCTCGAAGTTCGAAGCGATCGTCTCCTCCGCATCGTCCCGCGATCCGGCTTCCTCCGCCGCCTCGCCGCCCTTGCCTTGCGATCGCCAGGCGACGAATTCCGGATAGCGCTCCAGCGTTCCGAGATCGATCTCGCTCTTCCCCTCGGAGAGCAGTTCGCGGCCTCGGTCGGTGGCGCGGCAATAGCCGCGTCGGGGCAGTTCGATGAGGCCCGCTTTCGACAGGTAGGACCTGGCCCAGTTGAGCCGGTTGGCGAACAGCGTCTGATTGCCGCTAGGCAGCCTGAGCCGCCGATCCTCGAGGCTGATCTTGAGGGCCTTGCTGACCTCATCCTCCAACCCCGAAATGCTGATCTCGTCATAACGCTGCCCAATCGTTTGCAGCGTCGGTAACATCAGTTGTTGAAAACTGGGCACTCCCATTTGTTTCTACGCTCCCCCAACACCACCCAAAGCTTACATGCGAAAGACGCCGAACCGCGTCGGTTCGACCCCTGCGTTGAGCGTCGCCGAAAACGCCAGCGACAGAACCCGCCGCGTCTCCCGAGGCGTCACGATGCCGTCGTCCCAAAGCCGGGCCGTCGCATAATAGGGCGACCCCTCGGCCTCATATTTGGCCCGGATCGGAGCCTTGAACGCGTCCTCGTCGGCCTTCGGCCACTCGCGCCCTTCCCCCTCGAGCGCATCGCGCCTGAGCGTCGCAAGCACGCTCGCCGCCTGTTCGCCTCCCATGACGCTGATGCGCGCGTTGGGCCACATGAAGAGGAAGCGCGGAGAATAGGCGCGTCCGCACATGCCGTAATTGCCGGCGCCGAAGGAGCCGCCGACGATCAGGGTGATCTTGGGCACGTTGGCGCAGGCGACCGCCATGACGAGCTTCGCGCCGTCCTTGGCGATGCCTCCCGCCTCGTAGCGCTGTCCGACCATGAAGCCGGAGATATTTTGCAGGAACAGCATCGGGACGTTGCGCTGGGCGCAGAGTTCGACGAAGTGCGTCCCTTTGAGCGCGCTGTCGGAAAAGAGGACCCCGTTGCTGGCGATGACGCCGATGAGGATGCCCGAAAGGCGCGCAAATCCGGTGACCAGCGTGGCGCCGTAGCGCGGCTTGAACGCGTCGAACTCCGAATCGTCGACAATGCGGGCGATGATCTCGTGCGCGTCCACCTGCTGGCGAAGGTCGACCGGCGCGATGCTCTCAAGCTCCTCGGCCGGATAGAAGGGCTCGACCGGCTTCGCCCAATCGATCGCGCGCTTGGGCGCCCGGTTGAGGTTGGCGACCGCCCGCCGGGCGAGCGCAAGGGCATGCGTATCGTCGCGCGCCAGCGTGTCCGCGACGCCCGAGACGCGGGTGTGCATTTCTCCGCCGCCGAGGTCTTCCGCGCTCACGGTCTCGCCGGTCGCGGCCTTGACCAGAGGCGGCCCGGCCAGAAAGATCGTGCCCTGCTTGTCGACTATGATCGTCTCGTCCGACATCGCCGGCACATAGGCGCCGCCCGCGGTGCAGGACCCCATCACCACCGCGATTTGAGCGACGCCGGCGGACGACATGCGCGCCTGATTGAAGAAGATCCGCCCAAAATGGTCGCGGTCGGGAAAGACTTCGGCCTGGTAAGGCAAGTTGGCCCCGCCCGAGTTGACCAGATAGACGCAGGGCAGACGGTTCTCCGCTGCGATCTCCTGGGCGCGCAGATGCTTCTTCACCGTGATCGGATAATATGTTCCGCCCTTGATCGTCGGGTCGTTGGCGATGATCATGACCTCGCGGCCGTCGACAAGGCCGATGCCGGTGATCAGCCCCGCGCCATGGACGTCGCCCTCGTACATGCCGAAGGCGGCGAGAGCGCCAATTTCCAGAAACGGCGAACCGGGGTCGATCAGTCCGGCGACCCGTTCGCGCGCCAGGAGCTTGCCCCGGGCGACATGACGCTCGCGCGCCTTGCTCGAGCCGCCCTCGGCTGCCGCGCGCCGGCGCAGGTTGAGCTCGTCAAGGAGCCGACGCCATTCCGCAGCATTGACGTCGCCCTGGCCGCTCTTCGCAGTCAACGCGCTCTTTATTCGCGTCATCGCGCTCAATTTCCCTAAATCCCAGCAGCCGACTTTGCGGAAAGCCCAACGTTGTTATCGTTGTTCACCCGCGACACTGCGGGTAAATCCATTGCCGATTTCATAATTTCATTCAGCGAATGCTTGGCTTCCGCAAGAGCATGCAAGCTGTTGTTTATTTGCAACATATCGACCTTGTCACGCCCTTGTCATACTTTACGGAAGGGGCGTCATCGACGCTCCTCTTCGCTCGCGTCGCTGACCCCCGCGGCCGCCATCGCTGGCTTCAGCGAAGGCGAAGCCGCTCCTGCGGCGGCGCTGGAGACCGGTCTGGTCTCGTCGATCTTCGCGTAGTCGATGTGGCGCATGCCCTCGCCGTCGACCCAGACGAAGTCCACGTACTCGCGCCCAAAGCGCACGTCCTGGGCGGCGAAGACGCTTCGCGCGCGCACCGTCTGCCCAGACGCTTCGTCAAACCCGACGATGCTGACGACGAAGTTGATCTCGCTCGCGGCCAGCGTGTCTTCGTCCTTCCCGAACAACGGACTCTGGTCGTCGATCGGATGGAACAGCGTCCAGCTCAGGGCGAAGGTCGGGTTTTCCGACCTGAGGAGCCGCAGGCGCTCGAAGCTGACCATCCGCTTGCCCTCCTGGGAGACGGTCGGGCTCAGCGTCCACAGCTTGGCGGTCGCTTCGGTGATGAAGTTGCTGCGGGCGTTGGCCATGCGAAAAACGAGCGTCGTTTCGCCGTTGTATTGGGTCACGACCGGATATTTGGCGAAGACGATGCGCGCGCGGGGACGTGAGAAGCGCGCGAACACAAGGCCGGTCATCACCGCAAGCAACAGAAGGCCAGTGAAATTCTCGGCGGTCGCGACGACGTGTCCGTAGATCGTCTGCGGATGCATGTCGCCATAGCCGACTGTCGACGTCGTTTCGACGCTGAAGAAAAAGAGATCCGCCAGGCTGCCTTCGCGCGCGTTGGCGATCGGCGCCTGCCCCAAGTCGTAGATCAGAGCAAAGACGACGTTGAGGGCGACGAAGGACGCGGCGAGTGTCGCCACGAACGCCGGCCATGAGATGGTCATAGCGTTGACGTAGAGGTCGGTCCAGACGTTGCGTTCGAGGCCCTCGGCGATGATCCGCCGCCCCGCGAGATCCCGGACTCGAGAACGGGAGCGTCTCGCCCCTCGCCGGCCCGCGCTCTCCGTCCTGGTGTTACGGTCGGGCGCGGTCAACGGCTTTGCGTCTGCTCAGATGGCGTCATAGCGCTCGATCCGCCACGGCTCGGCGTGAGCATCGGCGGTCCACGCCTTCCACGCGGGCAGAGCCATGATCGTCTCCATATAGGCCCGCGTAGGCTTCGAGACCGGCGCGTCGTAGACATGGAAGCGGTTAACCACCGGCGCGAACATCGCGTCGGCGGCGGAGAAGCGCCCGAACAAATACGGGCCCTCCCTGCCGAATGTCGCGCGCGCGTGCGCCCAGGCGGCTTCGATGCGCGCGACATCGGCCCGAACCTCGTCGCTGAGGGCGATTGCCTTGACGGGCCTGCGGAAATTCGTCGGACAGGTCTGCCTCAGCGCGCTGAACCCGGCGTGCATCTCGCTGGCAAGCGAGCGCGCATGGGCGCGCGCCGCCTTGCCCTTCGGCCAGACCGTCTTTTCGGGATGGGCGCCAGCGATATATTCGATGATCGCCAGCGATTCCCAGACCGCAATCTTGCCGTCCTGCAGCGATGGGCACTTTCCCGTCGGCGCGTACTTGAGCATGTTCGCGCGCGTTTCCGGCTGATCCATCGGGATGACCACTTCCTCAAACGGAATTTTGAGCTGCGCGAGCAGGATCCAGGGCCTCAGCGACCACGACGAATAGGCCTTGTTGGCGAGAATCAGCTTCAGCGGCACGACCGTTTTCCGGAAAGGTTAAGCGGCGATTGATCGGCGCGCTCCAAGGCCAAGTCAAGACGGCGCTCCGGCCAGCCCGCATTGACGCCGCCGCCGCCACGCAGGAAAAAGCGGCTCGAAGCGATCGTCGGAGCCTCAATTGCCATCGATCAAGGTTGGGCTTCTCGTCGTCGCCGCGGGCCGGGGCGTGAGGCTCGGCGCAGGCCGGCCGAAGCAGTATCTGAGCTGCGCAGGACGTCCGCTTATCGTCCACACTCTGGAGGCGCTCGCCTCGAGCTTTCCGTTCTCCGCCGTAACCGTGGTCATCCGCGCCGAGGACCGTGCGCTCTATGACCAAGCGGCGGCGCATCTGACGGCAAGCGCGGCGGCGGCGCTCGGGCCGCCGGCGATCGGGGGCGCGACGCGCCAGCAGAGCGTTCTGGCCGGGCTCGAGGCCCTAGCCGCCGCGGAGCCGGACATCGTGCTCATCCACGACGCGGTGCGGCCCTTCCCGTCGAAAGAACTTGTTGCGCGCGCGATTGAAGCGGCCGAGCGCCACGGGGCGGCGGCGCCCGGAACGCCGATGAGCGACACCGTCAAACAAGTCGACGCCGACGGCCGGGTGCTCGCGACGCCGCCGCGCTCAGGCTTAAGAGCCGTGCAGACGCCGCAGGCCTTTCGCTTGCCCCTCATCCTCGCGGCGCATCGGCGCGCGGCCGACGCCGGCGTCGGCAACCTCACCGACGACGTCGCGGTCGCCGAATGGGCGGGGGCGCCAGCTTATGTGTTCGAAGGCGACCCCGCCAACGTCAAGGTGACCACCATGCAGGATCTTGAAGCGGCCGAGGCGCGGCTCACGGCGAGGTTGGGCGAGACGCGGGTCGGCCAGGGCTTCGACGTCCACGCCTTCGCGCCCGGCGACCACATGTGGCTGTGCGGCGTTCGCATCGCCCATTCGGCGGCGCTCAGCGGCCATTCCGACGCCGACGTCGGCTTGCACGCGCTCGCCGATGCGCTCTATGGCGCGCTCGCCGAGGGCGACATCGGCCAACATTTCCCGCCCTCCGACCCGCAGTGGAAGGGCGCGGCGTCGAAGCTCTTCCTCGCTCATGCGGCGGAGCGGGTGCGCGCGCGCGGCGGAACGATCGTCCACCTCGACGCGACGCTCATCTGCGAAGCGCCGAAGATCGGCCCGCGCCGCGAAGCGATGCGGGCGCGCGTCGCCGAGATCGCTGGCCTTGACATCGGCCGCGTCGCCGTCAAGGCGACGACGACCGAAAGGCTCGGCTTTACCGGCCGCGCGGAGGGGATCGCCTGTCTGGCGACCGCGACCGTGCGGCTGCCGTAAGCGAAGGGCTTTTGGCGCGAGCTAGTCTGGTTCGGCAGCTCGTGACCTCGGCTGGGCGCCGGCCGCCGGCGAGAGAAGGGGCGGCTAAGGAAGTTGGTTAGATGAAACCGCGATTGAACGACCCGAGCATTCATGGTTTGAGCATCATGCGCGGGTTTTTGCGACGCTGAACACCCTCGAACTTCGGCGCCGTCGATTCGGGAGCAAGCAGGACGCCCGCTGGGTTCAGAGGTCGTGACAACGCGCCGTACCAAAAAGCGCCGCATTTTAGTCTCGGATGAGGGTGGCTGACGAGCGCAGCCTCGAAGCCGATAGGGGAGTTCGACAGGAATGGCGGTCCGGACCGGGAAGCGTTTCTCTCTTTCTCAAGCCGCTTCCGTAGCGGTGGCGGAGACGAAACTTGCCGTGCGCGTAGCGCCCCGGGTCGTACGTTACCTTGCGCCGATTGTCGCATGGGCGGTCGCAGCCGTCGCTTTGGGTCTCGTTGTCGGTCTCGCGGCGGTTTTTCTGCCGCCGCTCGGCTCCTTTGGAATAGTCGCGGTCGCCGGAGTGGTGCTGCTCTGGGTGATGCCCGATTTGCCCCTTGTGTCGCCAAGGCTCATTCGCAAGACGTTCTTCGTCATGCTGATCGCCGATCTTTGCATTCCCAATTATTATATGGTTCAGTTCGCTGGCCTGCCTTGGATTTCGGCCCGGCGCCTTGCCACATTTACCCTCATCGCGCCATTCCTTATTGCGATTGCAGCTTCTTCGGACGTGCGACGACAAATTACGGAGCGAATTAGGGCCTCATCGCTGATTTTTATTTGCGCTGCCGGCTACCTTGTTATGGCGACACTATCAATTCTGACATCGGCGCTTCCATCGGAATCCGCGTCAGCCCTAATTGAGGCGATCTTGTCTTGGTATGTGCCGTTCTTTGCGATGATTTATATAGTCAAAGATAACGATGACGTCGTCTTCATATTGAAGATTATATGCATTTGCGCGATATTCATTACGGCGGCAGGGTTCTTGGAATTTCATTTCCATCGTAACTTCTTCGTTGATATTTTTCCAAGGAGTATGCTCGAGGCGCTCGTTGAGAACAATCCGACCCTTGGAACCCTTCTTCCGGGGGGCGTAAACCATTTCAGAAATGGTTTGTATCGAGCAGAGTTGACTTTCATTACTTCGCTATCTTTCGGAGAGTTTGAAATCATTATCATCCCTATCGGTCTATTCTTTGCCTTGTACCGCGAGAAAGTGTTTGAGCGGAGCCTCGGTTGGGCGGTCGCATTTGGGGGAATCATTGGAATTTTCTGCTCGGGGGCGCGAGGCGCATATATCGGAGTTCTTGTGTCTGTGGCCGTATTCGTCACTATCTGGTCAATTCGGAAAGGAATCAATAACAAGGCCAGTCTGGCCTCAGCAATTGTCGGCTTGACGGGTGTCGTCTCGTTTGCCGTTGTGCTTGGATTGATTACCGTCTGGAAAAGAGCGCACAATATGGTCCTCGGTGGCGGTGACGCCGCCGCCAGCAACCAGGGGCGATACGAGCAGTGGCGTGCCGGAATTCCGTTGATTGAGTCAAATCCGATCACCGGGCACGGTTTTGTGAACGGCGGTTACGTTATCCATAATTCAATCGATGGCTACGTCCTGTCACTTCTCCTCGAGACGGGAATCCCCGGGCTTGTGTTTTTCGTTGGGCTGGTTTTGCTGCCCGTCTGGTATGGCCTGCGAAATTCCCTCTCCGACCTATCGGAATCTGGCGCAGTGGCGGGGGCGTTGGCCTGTAGCTTCATCGCCTTCGCCACCAACAGACTCGTGCTGTCGCAGAGGGAAAACCACATGTTGATCTTTTCTCTACTGGCGATCGTCATTGTCATGAATTACGAGTATGCTCGGAAACAAGCTCCAGAGCGATCAATCCATAAGTCGCCGCGAAAAACGTATCTCCGCGCCGAGGGTAATTGGACTGGCGGCGGGTGAGCTCGGCAGAATCAGCCGCTTGCGCATAGGGCCGTCATCGCAGCCGGCCGCTTCTGTTTCCGACGGCTGAAGCTCCGCGCCGAAAATAGGCCGGAACGGGCTCGGATCGACTCGCCTCCGGCCGCCTTTTTCTCAGCCCGATATTTCCGTTAGAGAGCGCGCCGATCGGTCTTTGATCCTTTCGCGGCAATCGGGCTGGAGGTTGCGCCATGATTTTGGACAAGCCGCGCGCGCTGATCTGCACCGGCGTTTTGTGCGTTGTCGCCGTGACCGGCGGCGCCCGGGTGAACCCGCTTTACAAGCGTCCGCGTGTTGGCGCAGGTTTGTGGCGACCACATTTGTCTTCTTCGGACTAGGGAGACTCATAGGATGTCAATCCTAGGGAGCGCGAAGCGCTCGTTGAAGTCTGCTACGCCCGCCTTCCTTCTGGAGGCGGCGAGAGACCTGAAGCATTACAATGACCGTCATCCAGGACATCAGGCCTATACCTCGCTCGTTGAGGGAAAGACCGGAATCGAAATCGGCGGACCAACGGTTCGGCTGTTCCGATACATGATCCCGATCTACCAGTCGGCCGCCGCTTTGGACGGGGTTAATTTCTCAACCAGCACAATCTGGGAAGGCGATATCGGAGCCAACGCCGGGCGTTACGCCTACTACAAAGACAAGGTTGGGAGCCAGTTCATCAGCGAGGCCGCAGACCTCTCGAAGATCCCAGACCAATCCTACGACTTCCTGCTCTCGAGCCATTGCCTGGAGCACGTCGCGAACCCGATCCAGGCCGTGAAGGAATGGAAGCGGGTGGTCAAACGCGGCGGGGTGATGATGCTCTTTCTGCCCAATAAGGCATACAATTTCGATCACCGCCGTGCGTTCACGACCTTCGAGCATCTCCTGTCCGACTATGAGAAAGGCACGCCGGAGACTGACCTGTCGCATTTAAGCGAGATCCTGGAGAAGCACGACTACTTGATGGACGTACACGCGGGCGGCCCGGAAAAATTCCGGGCTCGGTCCCTGGACAATTTCACCAACCGATGCCTGCATCACCACGTCTTCGACCTCGACCTTCTCAAAGCGATCTTCGACCTTGCGGGCGTCGAGACGCTTCGGCGCGAAGAGATTTCAGACAGCTTCGCCATCGTCGGCCGCGTTTGAAGCAAGCAGCACCTCGAAAAAGAGCCCCGCCCGGCGGCTGCCAAGCCCGGCGCGTCAATCGAGAGCTGCATTGAGTTAGGGGAAACAGAGAAGCGCAAGTTTAATGGCTGAGCGCCGCAATGTCGCCATGAGGCGCCAGATGATTGAAATGGGCTCGTCGACGCAATAGAACCTGGCGGTCTGCGGCGCCTGGGTTGGTCGACGCTGGCGACAAGTATGAAGGGACGCAAGGCCATGCCGACACTCGGCGCCTCTGCGCGGCGTTTCCTTTGCGGCTGGCGCCGCCAAAAGGAGGAGGCGGCCGTCCTCGTCGCTCTTGCATTGCTCGCAGCGCCACAGCCGACGATCGCCGCAACTCGCGATCCCGGGCTATCGCCTTGGCGATCGGCTCAAGCGACGTCTTCGCCGCAGCCAGCCGCCGCCGCGCCCTCTCCCCAGAATGACGATAAGACCAAGGAAGAGAAGACCAGCGTTCCGGCGACCGTCGTTGACGGAGAGCAGCTCGAAAGCGTTCTCGGCATCAAGGCGCTTAGCTCGACCGGTGACGACATGGGGCGCATTGTCGACATTATCGTTGATCGCACCGGCCAAATCAGAGCCGCTATCATCGATTTTGGCGGCTTTCTCGGCGTCGGTTCCCGCAAGATCGCCGTTGACTGGCGCTCGTTGCATTTCGACCCCAAGAAGCCCGGCGCGGTCGCCGTCGATCTGACGAAAGACCAACTGCGGGTCGCGCCGGTCTATAAGGCGGCCGAGCCGGTCGTCATGATCGGAGGCCCGAACGCGAAGCCTTAGACGCTGCGTTCGATCGCTCGTTTCGACGCAATGACCATCTTTCGGACTGACGAAGACGCTCCAGACAACTCATGTCCGATTTCTTAGGCGCCCGACTGCCGAGCAGACAATCGCCGCGCGAGGCTGCGAGAACGGCGGCGCCTCCGGGCGCCGATCGCCAAGGAAGAGGCTCTCCCATTCCGTCCGTCGCGAGCCTCCGCGCTCTCGACTGGTTCGTCTTCTTCCTGGCGGACGTGCAAACCGGATTTGGCGCCTTCGTCTCCGTTTATCTCACCACGCAAAAATGGACTCAAACCGATATCGGCCTCGTCCTGACGGTCGGCGCGTTCGTCGGCTTGATCGGTCAAATCCCAGGCGGCGCGATTGTCGACGCCGCGCGCTCGGAGCGCTGGGTGGCGGCAGTGGCGGTCGCGGCTGTCGGGATCAGCGCGTTCGCGCTCGCCGTCTCGCCGATCTTTGTCGTCGTGTTCGCCTCTCGGATTTTGCAGGCGGGCGCGAGCTGCGTGCTGGGCCCTGCGATCGCGGCGATCAGCCTCGGCCTTGTTGGCCACAGAATCATCAGCGCGCGCCTGGGCCGCAACGCGGCTTTCGCTTCAGTCGGCTCAGGCCTCGCCGCAGCTGGCATGGGCGCTTGCGCATATTACATTTCCGACCGCGCGGCTTTTATCCTCGTGGCGAGCATGACCGTGCCGGCGCTGTTCGCCCTCTTTCACATACGAGCCCAAGAAATCGATGCGACGAGGGCGCATGGCGGCGTCGCGAAACCGGAGCAGAGAAACCCGATCGCTGGACTGATCAGCCTATTCGAGATCCGTCCGCTCCTCATCTTCGCCGGCTGCATTGCCCTGTTCCAGCTCGCCAACGCCGCCATGCTGCCGTTGGCGGCGAGTATGATGACATTGCGCTCGAGCAAGTTCGCCACCATCCTCGTCGCCACATCCATTGTCGCGCCTCAACTCATCGTCGCTGTGCTTTCGCCCTGGGTCGGGCGCAAAGCGGAGCTATGGGGACGGCGCCCATTGCTCGTTCTTTGCTTCGCCGCCTTGGCGATCCGCGGCCTCTTGTTTGCGTTCCTCGTCAACCCTTATCTGCTGATGGCGGCGCAGCTGCTTGATGGCGTCTCAGGCGCTGCGCTCGCGGTGTTGGTTCCCCTGATCATCGCCGACGTTTCTGGGAACACGGGTCATTTCAACCTGGCGCAAGGCGCGGTCGGTTGCGCGGTCGGCCTCGGCGCGTCGATCAGCACCACGCTTGCGGGTTATGTCAGCGATCGGTTCGACAGCGCCACGGCTTTTCTGATGATGGCGGGATTCGGCCTGCTGGGTCTGGCGGCCGTGCTCCTGGCGATGCCCGAAACGCGGCCGCATGCAGACGAGGTCTGAGCCGTCAGCCGGAGACCGACGCGATTCTCGGGCGGCGCGCCGCGGCGCCGAGCAAGCCTCGGTAAATATCCAGATAGTCTCTCGCCATGCGGCGGGCCGCGAACCGTTCTTCGAAGCGGTTTCTGATCATCGTACGTGACAATCGCGCGATGTGGCGCACGGCTCCGACGGCGCTCATTTCGTCTTCAACGACGAAACCGGTGACGCCGTCCTCAACCAATTCAGGCACTGCGCCCCGGTTGAATGCGATGACCGGCGCGCCGCAAGCCATGGCTTCGATCACGACCAGTCCAAACGGCTCCGGCCAGTCGATCGGCACGAGCAGCGCGAACGCGTTGCTCAAAAACTCGGACTTCTCCGCGTCGGAGATCTCCCCGATGAATTCGACATGCGGTTTGGCGAGCAGCGGCCGGATCACTTCCTCGAAATAATCATGATCGACCGGATCGACTTTCGCGGCGATCTTGAGCGGCAGGCCGCAATGCTCGGCGATGTTAATGGCGCGATCGACCCGCTTCTCGGGCGAAATGCGTCCCAAAAATGCGAGATAGGACGGGTTCGCCGGCACGGGCCTCAGGAGATCCAACGGCATTCCGTGGTGAACCGTCCCGACCCAATTCACATTCGGCGCCGGCCGCCGCTGCGCGTTTGAAATCGACACCCGCGGAACGTTCGGAAAGGTCGAGAAGACTGGCTCATGCTCAGGCAGGTCGAGGCGGCCGTGCAGGGTCGTCAGAAAGGGCGTCGACTGCCGCGACATCACGGAGAAGGGATAATAATCGAGGTGGAAATGCAACAGGTCGAATTCCTTGGCCCGTTGTGCGACCTGCTCGATCATGGTTACTTGAAGAGCGTTGGGATCGCGCACCGATCCGCCGAGCCTGACGGCGGTAGGCCACATCGCTTCGAGTTCGCGCGCTCGTGACGGAATCCCCGCTTGCAAACAGCGTGACTTCGTGCCCGAGCGCGACCAGCTCTTCAGTCAGCCATGAGATCACCCGTTCGGTTCCGCCATAAAGTTTCGGCGGCACGGCTTCAGTCAACGGCGATATCTGTGCAATGCGCAATTTTCCCTCCAGTCGGCGCGACAACACCGGCGCCTCTATGACGAACGTTGGTTTATGGAGTTGGCAATAAGCGCCAAACGATCACGAACGCTTTATGACGGAACAAGTTCCCGCGATGAATTCTTTTTGCGAGTGTGGCGTTGACGTGAGGCTTTGGACAGCGGCGGGCTTCGCCAAACTTTGACCCATTTTTGCCCAAAGATTTGTTTGCCGATGAACGAACGCGACGACCTAACGAAATATGGACATCGAACGCTCGCGTTTCTCGGCCGCTATGTCCGGGCGCGCGCGGCGCCTCATGCAGCGATCGCCCTTGCCGTGGTGGCGGCGGTGGCCTGTTCGGTCAGCACGCAATACGGCGTCAAGAGGCTGGTCGATGCGCTGTCAGCGCCCTTGAAAGGCGAAAGTCCCTGGCTCGCCTTTGGCGTCGTGTTGCTCTTCATTGCAGCGGACAACTTATTCTGGCGCGTAGCGGGGCTCGTCGGGAGCTACACGTTCGTGCGCGTGACCGGCGACATCCGCGCCGATCTTTTCAGACATTTGACGGGCCACGCCCCAGGCTACTTCGCCAAGCGGATGCCCGGCATGTTGACGAGCCGAGTCACGGCGACGTCGAACGCCGTCTTCACGATCGAGAACACGTTCGTCTGGAATGTCGCGCCGCCGTGCTTGGCGACCATCGGCGCGATTGGGTTTCTCGCCATGGTCAACGGATGGATGGCGGGGTTACTCGCGGTCGTTTCTTGCGGCATGATTGTCGCTATTTTCCACATCGCTGCCGCTGGCAAACCGTTGCACCATGATTTCGCCGATAAAGCCGCGGCCGTCGACGGCGAAATGGTTGACGTCATCGGCAATATCTCGCTGGTGAAGGCGTTCGGCGGTCTGTCGCGTGAACAGCGTCGCTTCGATGCGACCGTGGCGCAGGAGCTAACAGCTCGCCGCCGCAGCCTGCTTTATCTGGAGAGGCTGAGACTGACGCACGCCGCCGTCACCGTCATTTTGATTGTCGGTTTGCTTGCCTGGGCAATCCATCTCTGGCAACGCCACGAGGCGACCGTTGGCGACGTCGTGCTGGTCTGCACGCTGGGCATCTCAGTGCTCAGCGCCACGCGCGATTTCGCTGTCGCGCTGGTCGACGTCACGCAACACTTCGCTCGTCTGTCGGAGGCGCTCGTCACATTGCTTTCTCCGCACGAGCTCACGGATCATCCGCAAGCGGCCGCGCTCGCGCCGAAGGGCGGGGCGCGGATCGTCTTTGAGCGGATCAGCTTCGCCTATCCCGCGGATCGGCAAGTTTTCGATGAGTTCACTCTCGCCGTCGAACCCGGTCAGAAGGTTGGCTTGGTCGGACCATCAGGAGGCGGCAAGTCCACCCTCATTGGGCTCCTGCAGAGATCTTACGATTTGCCGAGCGGCCGCATCTTGATCGATGGACACGACATTTCGCGAGCGACGCAGGAGAGCCTCAGACATGCCATCGCCGTCGTGCCGCAAGACGCGCCGCTACTCAACCGTTCGCTGATGGAGAACATCCGCTACGGGCGTCCTGAAGCGACGGACGCGGAGGTCTGGGAAGCCGCGCTCGCGGCTCGATGCGGCGAATTCATCGAGAACCTGCCGGCGGGCCTCGACACGATCGTCGGCGACCGCGGCGCTCAATTGTCCGGCGGTCAGCGTCAACGCGTCGCGATCGCACGAGCCTTCTTGAAAAATTCGCCCATCCTTCTGCTCGACGAAGCGACCTCGGCCCTGGACGGCGAAGCCGAGGAGGCGATCCGCGACGCGCTTTCGCGCCTCATGCAAGGGCGCACTGTCATCGCCGCCGCGCATCGGTTGTCAACGCTGCGGAATTTCGATCGGATCGTCCTCTTGAAAAGGGGAAAGATCGTGCAGGACGGCGAGCCCGAGCGCCTGCTGCAGGTCGATGGGCCGTACCGAACGCTTGTCACGCAGGAAGTCAAACGTCTCTCTCGCCACGCGGCGTAAGCATCGCGCCATGGAGGACAAGGGTGTCGATTTGCGCCCGCGGCCTGACGTCAGAGGATCCGACAATGCAACTGGCAGGAGCCAAACCAAACGCCGATGCGCTCGCAGGGTCGGGCGCGCCCCCGGAGCAGTTCTCGGTTCCGGCCGCCGCTTCGCTACAGGAACGGCGGCCGCGGACGCTCAAGCACGGCGACACCTTCGCTGTCTTTGATCACAACGGCGACGTGCTGTCCGGGCCGGGCTTCGCAGATGGCTTGTTCCATCACGATACGCGCTACCTGTCTTCCCTCTATCTGACGGTCGACGGCCAACGGCCGCTGCTGCTCTCGTCCACCCTGCGCGACGACAATGCGACGTTCACCAGCGACCTCACAAATCCCGATCTGCTCGACTTGAAGGGAACGTTGATTCTGGAGCATGACCTCTTGCATCTGAGCCGCTCCCGCTTCCTGTGGAACGGCGCATGTTACGAACGGCTGGCGGTGCGCAATTTCGACGAGCAGCCGCGACAAGTCAGGATAGATATCGCTTTCGCTGCGGATTTCGCCGACCTCTTCGAGGTGCGCGGCGCGCGGCGCCTTCGACGCGGGACGATGCAGGCGCCTGACGTCGGCGCCGACTGCGTTACGCTCGCATATTGCGGGCTTGATGATCGGCGCCGCGCCACGACCCTGCGCTGCGAGCCGGCGCCCGACAGCCTAAGCTCGAATCTGGCGACCTTTGTGTTTGATCTCGACCCCAAGCGCCAAAAGACAATCTTGCTCGAGATCAGCTGCGATGGCGCGGGCGCCAGTGAAGCGCTGCACCGCGCCACCTTTCGCGCGCTTCGCGAGGCGCGGCGAGCGCTCCGCACATCGTCCTCCCGGGCCGCTGCGATGATCACCTCCAATGACATCTTCAACGAAACCCTTCGCCGCTCGATCTCGGACCTCTACACGCTGATCACGGATACGCCCGAGGGACCTTTCCCTTACGCTGGAATCCCGTGGTTCAGTACTGTGTTTGGCCGCGACGCCCTGATCACCGCCCTCGAGACCCTCTGGCTCGATCCGGCGATTTCCCGCGGCGTGCTTCTCCATCTCGCCGCCAACCAGGCGACAACCTTCGATCCCGCGAGCGACGCCGAACCCGGCAAGATCCTCCATGAGGTCCGCCACGGCGAGATGGCGGAACTGAGGGAAGTGCCGTTTCGCCGGTATTACGGCAGCGTCGACTCGACGCCGCTCTTCGTCATGCTGGCAGGCGCCTATTTGGAGCGCACGCGCGATGTCGCGACGCTTCGGCGACTGTGGCCGAACGTCGAAGCAGCGCTCTCCTGGCTCGAAAATCATGGCGACCGCGACGGCGACGGCTTTGTCGAGTATGGCCGTCGAAGCAACGAGGGGCTGGCCAATCAGGGCTGGAAGGACAGCCACGATTCCATCTTCCACTCCGACGGCTCGCTGGCGAAGGGGCCGATCGCGCTCGTAGAAGTCCAGGCTTACGCCTTCGGCGCCTGGCGCGCAGCCGCCGCGATCGCTCGCGCTGTGGACCGCCCGGAGCGCGCCGTCGCCTTCGACGAGCGCGCGCAAGCGCTATGCACGGCGTTCGATGCGGCGTTCTTCGACCCGACCCTGAACGCCTATGTGCTCGCGCTGGACGGGGAAAAGCGTCCCTGTCGGGTGCGCGCCTCCAACGCAGGCCACGCGCTTCTGACTGGCCTTGCTCTGCCGGAGCGCGCCGAGGCGGTGGTGAACACGCTCATGGGGCCTGCTTCGTTTTGCGGCTGGGGCGTGCGCACGGTCGCTTCGACCGAGGCGCGCTACAATCCAATGAGTTATCACAATGGCTCGGTCTGGCCGCACGACAACGCGCTGATCGCCGCCGGCTTCGCTCGCTACGGCTTCAAGCTTGAGGCTGCGCGCATCTTTGAGGGCATATTCGCCGCTTCGACCTATATCGACTTGCGGCGATTGCCCGAACTCTTTTGC
The DNA here is from genome assembly GCA_963824475.1 of uncultured Alphaproteobacteria bacterium. GTDB lineage: Bacteria > Pseudomonadota > Alphaproteobacteria > Rhizobiales > Beijerinckiaceae > Roseiarcus. The sequence continues at coordinate 482,139 of CAWGPR010000012.1, read as the reverse complement.
GGCTTCGTGCGCCGCCGCACGCGAGGTCCGACCTTCTATCCGGTCGCCTGCATGCCTCAGGCCTGGGCGGCGGCCGCGCCCCTCTTCATGCTCCAGTCCTGTCTCGGGCTCGGCTTCGATCTCAACCAGTCTCACATCACTTTCGAGGGGCCTGTGCTGCCTGACTTCGTTGGCGAGGTTACGCTGCTCAATCTCGCGATTGACGGAGCCACCGTCGATGTCGCCCTGCGCCGCTCGGGGTTGCAAGTCGTGGTCGATGTTCTTGATCGGCGCGGCTCTGTTCGGGTCGTGACGACGAACTGAGAGACGCCGTCTATCTCCCCTGCATCGACTTGCCTTGGCCAAAATGTTCGCGCCGGATCGCGGATCCCAAGCCTCCACAATCAGCATCGACAGAATGGCCCTCCCACCGACCACTTGTTGAAGAGCGGTAGGCAGATGAATTGATTTTGTGTAGCCTTCCCCAGCGGAGGCGCGCACTTCGGCTGCGGCCTGCGTTTGACAAGAAGATCCCGTGGGCGCCGCGTGGCGCTCGCAAGAACAAGTTTTTCGGGAGGCGACATGCAACACAGTCGACAATTTCTACTCGAAAGCTATCGCAGCATGGCCACGATCCGGCGCTTTGAGGATCGCGTCCATGACGAATTCGCCGGCGGCAAGATTCCTGGCTTTGTCCATCTCTACGCCGGAGAAGAAGCCTCCGCGGTTGGCGTGTGCTCCCAACTCGATACTCGTGACGCTATCGCCTCGACGCATCGCGGCCACGGGCATTGCATCGCAAAGGGGTGCGATGTCCCAGCGATGATGAAGGAAATCTACGGGCGCCGTGACGGCCTTTGCGGCGGCAAGGGCGGATCGATGCACATCGCAGATCTCGCGAAGGGCATGCTGGGCGCAAATGGGATCGTTGGAGGCGGTCCGCCGCTGGTTTGCGGCGCAGCCCTGACGGCGAAATATCTCAAGACCGGGGGCATCGCGGTGGCGTTTGTCGGAGACGGCGGCTCCAATCAGGGGACGACGCTCGAGTCCTACAATCTTGCCAAGGTTTGGCAGCTGCCCGTGATCTTCGTCGTCGAGGACAACGGATACGCCGAGTCGACGGCGAGCGCTTGGTCGGTTGGCGGCAGCCAGCTTGGCCGAGCCGCCGGTTTTGGCATGCCCGGGGCTGAGGTCGACGGCTTCGACTTCTTCGCGGTCTACGACGTCGCGCGCGATGCGATCGAGCGGGCTCGCAACGGAGATGGCCCGTCTCTAATCCATGTCCATCTTTCTCGCTACTATGGCCATTTCGAGGGAGACGCGATGACCTACCGCGCTCCGGGCGAAGCCGCCAAACTCCGCGAAGAGAAAGACTCGCTCAAGATCTTCCGCAAGCAAGTCACTTCCGCGGCGCTTCTTGAAGACGAAGAGATCGACGCAGTCGACGCCGAGGTCGCCAGGCTGATCGACGAGGCTGTGGCTGGTGCGGAAGCCGCGGCGCCGCCGAGCGAGGCCGACCTCGCGACCGACGTCTATGTGACTTACTGATCGGGGAAGCGCCATGACCAAAAAATCCTATCGGGATGCGATCAGAGAGGCGATCGCTAGTGAGATGCGCAGGGATCATCGCGTGATCGTGATGGGCGAGGACAACGCAGGCGGAGCGGGAGCGCCGGGCGAAAACGACGCCTGGGGCGGCGTGCTCGGGGTCACGAAGGGTCTGCAGCCCGAGTTCGGCGCCGATCGTGTGCTGGATACGCCCATCACGGAGAGCGCGTTCATCGGCGCGGCGGCGGGAGCCGCGGCGACGGGCCTGCGCCCAATCGCCGAATTGATGTTCGTCGACTTTATGGGCGTCTGCTTCGACCAAATCTTCAATCAGGCCGCGAAGTTTCGCTACATGTTTGGCGGAAAAGCGGTCACCCCCTTGGTCATACGAACGATGTACGGCGCCGGCTTCCGCGCGGCGTCGCAGCATAGTCAATGCCTCTATCCGCTGTTCACCCATATCCCCGGCCTCAAAGTCGTGCTGCCCTCATCGCCCTATGACGCCAAGGGACTGATGATCCAGGCGATCCGGGACGATGATCCGGTCATCTTTTTCGAACACAAGCTGATGTACGACGAGACCGCGGAAGTTCCTGACGAGAGCTACACAATACCTTTCGGCGAGGCGAATGTTACCCGGGAGGGCCGCGACGCGACCATCGTCGCCTTTGGCCGAATGGTGAATCTCGCCAATCAGGCTGCGGATGAGCTCAAGCGCCAGGGAGTCGGCGTAACGGTTATCGATCCGCGGACCACGTCGCCGCTCGACACCGAAACGATACTCGACAGCGTCGCCGAAACGGGACGGCTGGTGGTCGTCGACGAATCCCATCCGAGGTGCTCGATGGCTTCCGACATCGCTCGGTTGGTCGCCGAGGAGGCCTTCAGCGATCTCAAGGCGCCGATCAAGACCGTAACGGCGCCGCACACACCCGTGCCTTTCTCGCCGGCGCTCGAGGATATCTACGTCCCGACCGCAGCGAAAATCCGCGACGCGGTCCTCGCCGTCACAAAAGGGCGGACCTGATGAGCGACATTCAACCGATCGTCATGCCGAAATGGGGCCTCGCGATGGAAGAGGGCATGCTCACGGCGTGGCTCGTCCAGGATGGGTCGCAGATCGAAAAGGGGCAGGAGATCGCCGAAATCGAGACGACGAAGATCGCCAATGTGTTTGAAAGTCCGGCTTCGGGAACCCTTCGCCGCCTGGTCGCGAAGCAGGGCGACGTTGTGCCAGTCGGCGCCCTGCTTGCGGTGCTCGCGCCGCCTGCGGTTTCCGACGCCGACATCGACGGCTTTGTCGCAGGCTTCGTGGTTGAGTTGCCAAAGGACGCCGACACGGCCGGCGCCATCGCCGAGGGAAGGATGGAGAGGAGCGGGCGGAACGTTGTCTTCAAGGCCGCAGGAACGCAGAGCGAAGCGACGCCTGTCGTCCTCATCCATGGGTTCGGCGGCGATTCGGATAACTGGCTGTTCAACATCGAGGAGATCGCGAAGAATCGCCCCGTCTATGCGCTCGACCTGCCCGGGCATGGCAAATCGACCAAGAGTTTGACGGATGGCGGCCTCGGCGAACTCTCGGCCTCCGTTGTTGATCTTCTGGACGAGATCGGCGCCGCGAAAGCCCATCTCGTCGGACACTCGCTTGGCGCGGCAGTCGCTTTCCAGGCGCTGCTCACTCATCCAGAGCGGGTCGCCTCTATCGTCGGCATCGCTCCGGCAGGATTGGACGACCGGGTTAACCCTGACTTCGTCCAGGGATTCGTCTCGGCGGAAAAGCGCAAGGAGGTCAAGGCTACGCTCCAGCTCCTGTTCGCCGATCCTGACCTTGTTTCCGCCCAAATGATTGAAGGCGTTCAGCGCTTCAAGCGGCTCGAGGGCGCGAAGGAGGCGCTCCGCGCGATAGCGGAGCGAAACCTGCCCTCAGGCAGGCAAGCCTCCGATTTTCGTGCCCTGGCGAACGAGAACCGAGCCCCATTGCTGGTCATCTGGGGAGAGCGTGATACGATTCTCGATCCCGCCGCAGCTAAGGCGTTGCCGCCCTCGGTTCAGGTCGTGGTCCTGGACGGCGCGGGACACATGCCGCATATGGAGGCGGCAAGCGCGGTGAATGCGAAGTTAGCTCAACACTTCGACTCCGTCGATCGCCAATAGGAGGAGGTTGGATTTGAGTTGAGGCCGATGGTCGAGTGAAGCAGGAACTTCAGCCTCGCGTTGAACCGACCGATCGTCTCCACAACCAGCCTCCCCCGCCGCCCGCTTCACGCCAAACATGACAGCCGAACTCCCCGGAAATCGGAGGCGTCGATTTTGGACGCCGACCCCCGCCTCAAGGGGTCACTCTTCCACGTCGGATCAAAACCGACGCTCTTCACCCTGGCGCGCGTCAGCGGCTCGGATGATGCAGGAATTGCAGCGACGAACTACGTAGAAAGGTAATAAACTTCGCGGCAAGTTTTGGGTTTGTTTGGATTGGCTTGGCCAAGGGGTCGAGATCCCGGCGGTGCGCCTTCGGCGTGGCGGCGCGTGTGCTCGGGATCGAAGACCTGCCGTGGCCCAGAACCAAATTGCCACAGGCTCCGGTATTTTCTGGAGCGACTCAGTTAGCTGGGCTATGCGGCGTCTCGCCGTAGGAGTTGCGGAGGGTCAAGCTGGAGAAGCGCATGGTGGCGTCCGAGGCTATCCGAGACCCGCAAAACCCCGGAAATCCTCGCGTGCCCGGGCCACGACCGAGTTCCCATCTGGAAACGGTCGACGCATGGAAGGACACTGAGGCGATGGCGACGATCACCCTCGAACCGTTGGGTGCCTGCGCCTGGACCGACCCAGGACCCCTCCGCTGTCCGCGCTGCAACGGCGCGCTCCGCCGGACGGACGGCGGCTTCGACTGCGACGCCGAGGGGTGCGGCGCAAGCCTCCCCATTCGCGACGGCGTGCTCGTCGTCAGCGACGCCCTGGCCGACGACAACAAGATCGCGGCCGACTTTTACAACAGCAAGCTCTGGCCGAAAGTCCGGTTCTGGGAGCGTATATTCTGGGCACTGAACGGAGGCGAAAGGCGGGCGCGCGACATGGTCCTGGGACACCTGCCGAAGTCCCCCGGCCTTCGTCTGCTCGACGTCGCCATAGGCGACGGCGTCTACACAAGCTGGCTTCCGGAGGACTGGTCGATCGTCGGCATCGACATCTCCGCAAGCCAGCTCGCCGCCTGCCAGCGCCTTAACCCCGGCCGCAATCTCCGGCTCGTTCTAGGCGAAGCCGAGGACATGCCCTTTCGTGACCGGGAGTTCGACGCCGTGCTGAGCAACGGCGGGTTCAACCATTTCAACGACCCAGAGGCGGCGCTTCGCGAGATGGCCCGGGTTGCAAAGCCCGGCGCGCCAGTCGTCATCGCCGACGAGTTGCCTGACTTCCTTAGCTTCGGCCATCGGCTGGGCTTCCCAGGGCTTGACCGCTGGATCGCTTCCAAGGTGATGAGCATGGGCGACGACTTCGCCGGCCTGGTCGAGCGCCACCGAAACATCGACATCGCCGAGATCGGCCGCCGCGTCCTGAAGGACAGCCGCTACGAGGTCATCTGGCGCGGCGGGGGCGGGGGCTACCTGATGACCGGCGCCGCCCCCTGAGGCCGAGGGCCTCCTGGCGTTCGGATCCAGTTCGGCGAGGCGCGCCAAGCACGGTCGCCGTCAGGGCGTTGCGGGCGCGGAGAGTGTGCGCTTTACATCGCCTTTTCCATTTGCCCGCGGATTTCGCCCGGCTTGTGTTCGGCCGTGTGGATGTTGAAATACATGTTGCCGTCCATCAGGTCCTTGGCCTGGGCGTCGGTCAGGGTCGCCGAGCCTTTCATCGGGCTGTCGAGCGGGGGTTTGAGTGGCACTTCGATCGGCGCCGCCTTGCCGACAGGCGCGGGCCCATGGAAGTGGGCGGCGATCGCCGGGCCGGTGAGGCCGGAATAGTCGACCGTCCATTCGAGTTTCTTGCTGGCGGTGTCGAAGGTCGCGGCCAAAGTTCCCGTACCCTTCGAGTTGGTCGGCGGCGTCTCCGCCGCGCCGGTGAGCGTCGCCTTGTAGTGGATCGTTTCCGCTCTTGGCGCGACAATCACCGCCATTTGCGCCGCAGCGAACAGCGCCGCGCCTATAGCCAATGTTAGCATGACGGTCTCCTTTAGGATCCGATCCTATCCAATGCGCTACGACGGCTCGGGTTCCAACGGATTGGACGTTCACTCGCCTTCCAGTTGGCCGACGTGCTTTTGGGCGTAGAGCTGAACGCCGAGCTGCTCGACCAAGGTCAGTTGCGCCTCGAGGAAGTCGATGTGCTTCTCCTCATCGGCGGTCAACGATTCGAACAGGATCCTCGACACCCGGTCATTCACCTGCTCGCAGTGGCGAGCAGCCTCAAGATAGAGCTCTCGGGCGTCCATCTCCGCAGCGAGATCGCATTCGAGGATTTCCTTGACCGTTTTGCCGATCCTGAGCTGATCGAGCGACTGCATGTTGGGCTGGCCGTCGAGGAACAGGATGCGCGCCACCAGTTGGTCGGCGTGCTGCATTTCCTCGATCGATTCGGCGCGCCAAGTCTTGGCGAAATCCTTGTAGCCCCAATTGTCGAGAATGCGGTAGTGCAACCAATATTGATTGACCGCCGCGAGTTCATGCCGCAGCGCCCGGTTAAGGTATTCGATAACCTGTTGATCACCCCGCATCGTGTTACTCCACGCCCTTCCCTATAAAACGGCGAGATTCACTGCTGAATCTCCGCGCCCAATTCGTCCCTCGACCTAGCCGGAGTTGGATCCTGCGAAAAACCCGTAGCATAGCGGTCGTCGCTCGACGAGGCCGTCTGAATTGTGAGTCCCCCTTTGCCGACCCCTCGGCCTTCGACTAGCCTCCCCGATCATGATAGGCCCACCCCAGCCTCCCCCGGACGCCGACCAGCGTCGCGCGGCCAAACCCGTCATCGTCTACGCGGTCGACAAGCTGCCCGCCTACGACGCGGCGTTCTACGACAAGGCGCGAACGGGCATGGCGAAGATCGGCGAGACGGTCGTGCCGCCGCGCCAGGGGCGCGCGTTCGACGTTCCGGCCGGGCATTTTTTCCGCCTCGTCAGCATCGAAGGCCCGCAGGTCGGCGACCTCAACCTGTGGAGCGCCACAAATCTTTCCGAACGCTTCTTCAGCGGTAAGGCGCGCGCGCTCAATGCGACGCATGTGACGACCGGCGCAAGGCTCTGGAGCGCCCTGCCCTATTTGCGGCCGATGGCGACCATCACTTGCGACACCCTCGGCTGGTACGGCTTCGACGCCGACGGCGCCGGCGTCCATGACGTGATCGGCACGCGCTGCGATCCTTACACGTCCGGGCGGCGACTGCGGATCGACCCATTCGAGCGACGCGGCGCGTTGCTATCCGCTCAAGGTCGAGATCTTCCGCCCGCGCGATGGGGCGCTGCAAGGCTGGCGCCCCCGGAGGTCAGCGCCTATTCCGGCGCGTGACGCAGCGGGTCGCAGCCGCCTATCCGTAGCGCAGTCGCGATCGCTCCCGCGCCTTGCGCGCCTCGGTCTCCCGGTCGCGCGGCGGGGCGGCGCTGTGCAGGGAAACGATGAGCTTGCGCGCCGTTTCCGTAACCTCGTCGACCGCGCGCTCGAACGCCTCGGCGTTGGCCTGCGAGGGCTTCGTGAACCCGCTCACCTTGCGGACGAATTGAAGCGCGGACGCGCGGATTTCGTCATCGGTCGCGGGCGGCTCGAAATTGAACAGCGGGCGGATGTTGCGACACATGCGGGCCTCCTTGCGCTTAAACTTCACGAGCCCGAACGGACCCGCGGAGCCCTGAATGCAACCAGGCCGCGAATTCGCTCGAAGCAAATCCAAATAAGACCAAGCAAAATCGCTTGGATTTCCTTGGTTTTATTTGTCCGAATCGGGACTTTTCAATGGGTTACGGGTGAAAAAATAAAAAGAATTGAGTTGCGTCTCAAGCTGTGTGCGAAATGTCTCAAGGCATTCCCCATAGCTTTCTCCTCCGCGGGCCTCGCCCATGCCGCGGCGTCCGCCGCAGCGAGGATCTGGTGATGATCCAGATCACCTGGAACGAAGGCCGGACGGTCGAGCAGAAGAAGGCGCTCTACAAGGCGATCGCCGACGGGCTCGCAGCAGGCCTCAGCCTGCGCCGGGAGGATGTCTTCATTAGCCTGGTTGAGGTCAAAAGGGAGAACTGGTCGTTCGGCGATGGGGTCGCACAATACGCGACGTGACGCTCGTGCGGCTGCGGCAGAGTCTGAAATCGTTCGCGTAGCGAACTGGAATTACAGGCAAATGCGATAGCTCCCGCTCGAGTTATGCCGTTCGACGTCGAGGCGCATGTTGTTGGCGTGGAACGCGGAAGCGGCCCAGGAGCCCCCGCCCCAAGCCCGAGCGAAGGCCCGGTTCGGCCTGCCTCGCCGTGCGGCGGGCCCTCAGGAGTGAAGGCGCCGTCATCGCAAATGCGAGTAACCCATTGTTAGCACGACCGACTTCAGCCGCGACGGCCTGAATCCCGAATACGGCCGCGGCCGAGAAATTCAATCGAAAACCCGCTATATTGCGGCGCCGTTGCAGCGTAAGAAGCCGATCGGCTGGCTAAAATCCGCGCGCGCAAGGCAGGGAGAACCTGATGGGCGACTTCTCCTGCGTCTCGACCACGCGATCGTCCGACTCTTCGTCTCCAATGCGTTGGAAAGCACCCACGCGGTTCCGCGTCATTCTGGCGGTGGCGCCGCTTGCGCTCGCCGGGCGCAACGCCAATCAGACGGTCAATGCGTCTGGCCAGGCGGACCTCGGCAAAATCTATCCCAATTACAGCTCGTATAACCCGATCCAATACGGGCAGACGAGCGGCTTCTACGCGGGCCGCTGAAGCGAGCGCGGCCGGGCTTGGCCGGCGCCGTCAGGTCCGCGGAAATTGCCCCATTCGGGGCAGGCCTCGGCGACGTAGCGCTTCATGCGCCATCGTCATGGCCGCCCTCGGACTGCGATCCGGGGGTGACCCGGCCATGACGCAGGCGATTTCCGTGGAAGAATAAAATAGCGAAATATCTTGTCTTTTCCAGAAATGCCGGCTATGATGACGTGATGGTCGAAGTCGAGACCTTGATGCCCAAGGTTTTTTGGAATTGGGAGAGCCCATGCGACAAGAGCGCGAAACAAAATGCTGGTCAACCCATTGAAAACAAACAATCCGACGAAATCGCTTGATTTCGCACCCCAATGATTTCAAGGACTTGCGACCCCCGCTGCGAAACCGATCGTTTCGCTCGGCGAAACAATTCCTTTCGCTTTCGCTGTTTTTGCCTCGTCGGCGCACGAAACGAAACGATCCGCATCCTTGGGCGCCGCGACGGCGGCGATGACATCGCCGGCGCGGGCCGACGCGCCAATTGTAGCCGCGCTCCAGAGCCCGTCGTCAGACGGGCGTTCTTTAAGACCGCCCTTTGGAGCGCGGGACGCGGTCAACGACCGCGTCTACTCTACGGCTCCTGAATCGCCGCGTCCGCAGCTCCCCGCGGCGCCTCAGAATGAGGTTTTTGGGACGAGACCGAAGGAGCGGAAAAGTTGCGCAAGGGAGGCGCCAACGCATTGAAATGAAAGGGGCGCGTAAACTTGTGCGCGGGCGCGCCCAGGTCGCCGGGGGCTCCAAGCCGATCGGCCCGTGGCAGGTCGCGGCTTATCGCCCGCTCTCGTCGGCCAGTGCTCCCGAAGGACCGCGAACAGGAACGCCGTCGACAGGCCGAACAGCATCATGCCGTTCAGCGCCTCTATCGCGCCCATCAATTGCCAGTGCTTCGCCAGGAACAGGTTGGCGTGGCCGTAGCTCGTCATCGCGCTGAGCGAGTAGAGGATGGCGGAGGCGAGATCGGGCCGCGCGCCAAGGGCGACGTAAGCGGCGGCCCAGGCGCCCGCCTCGGCCGCGTGCAGGAGCGTCAGGAGCAGCACCGTGACAACCATGAGAATGGCGAGCACGATCGAGGACCGGCGCGCGCGCAAGATCAGCGGCAGCTCAAGCACGACCTGGTCGCGGATCAGAACCAGGCCGAATGCGTGAACCAGCACCGTCAGAACAATGAGCGGCAGACCCCAGGCCCAGTTGTTAGACCACGCCTCCTCTGCGACCCCAAACATGATCGCGCAACGGGCAGCTTACGACCAGCGGGACGCCGGCAACGGCCCGCCCCTCACGACGAGGGCCGCGATCGGACCGCATGGCCGGGGCGCATCGATCAATACCAGCCGGGGGCGTAGGGGCCCCAGACGCCTCCCCAATCCATCGCGGCCTCTTGGTTCAGCATCGCCGTGGTCTCTTGCATCTGCGCGATGTTGTTGGCGGTGCGAATCTGTTGGTATTGCTGATAGGCGGCGTCGTTGCCGATGAACGCGCAGCCGCAGCCCGCCACGTCCGCGTAGATATAGACGTTGCCGTGCTTACGCTGCGAAAAGACGATGGTGTTTTGCGGCAGCGCCTGAAGCTTGGCCATCTTCTGCGGCGTATCCGCCTGCTGCCGGGCAAAGCCCGCCGCCGCCAGCTGGCCTTCTTTTTCTTGCACGCCCATCGTCACGCAGCCGGCCAAAGCCGCCGACACGCCAAGAGTTGCCAAGACAATCCCAACCGTTTTGATCACCGCCACCTCCTTCTCGCCTTCCGGCGACAACGAAGGCTAGGACGCAGGCTTTTGACGATTTTCCCGGCCCCACCCCGGATCGGACTCTCGCCCCCTGCCCACCGCCTGTCAATTGTGCAGCGCGCGCCGCCGCTTTGCTCAATGCGGTGGAATCGCAGACGTCTGCGCCGTCACATCAGGCAGCATCGATTGGCTCCAGCCGCCGCCGAGGGCGACAATCAAGGTCACCACCGCGGTCTGGACCTGCCCCTGAGTGGACAGGAGGGCTTCTTCGGCCGTGAGTTGCTGGGCTTCCGCAACGACGACCGCAGTGAAGGCCTGGGTGCCGGCCTGATATTCGTTGAGCGTGATCTGCGTCGCCTGCCGGGAGATGCGAACGTTTTCGGCCTGCACCTTCACTTCACGCGAGTAGATGCGGATTCCGACAAGCTGGTCCTCAACCTGCTGAATGGCCGTCAAGACCGTCTGCCGATAGGTCGCCACGTCCGCGTCATAAGTCTGGCGGGCCGCCTCGACCTGCGCCGTGGTGAGGCCGCCGTTGAACAGCGGCTGGGCGAGTGACGCGCCAAAGGACCAGACGGGATTGCTCGGACCGAACTCGGCGGCGAATGGATTGCCGGAATAGCCGATCAGGCCGTTGAGCGAAACGGCCGGGAAATAGCCGGCGAAGGCGACGCCGATCTGACCGTTCGCCTGACGCATCGTCTGCTCCGCCGCCGCGACGTCGGGCCTGCGCTCCAGGAGCGACGAAGGCAGACCGATCGGTATCGAAGGCACGGTGGTCGACAAGGCCCCGTGCGGGATCGAGAGCTCCGCGGGCGGCCGGCCCATAAGGACCGCGATTGCGTGTTCGCTCTGGGCGCGTGACACTCCTGCCGCGATCAGCTGGGCCTGGGCGTTGAGCACCTGCGTCTCCGCGGTGATGACATCGGATTTGGCCGCCGTCCCAGCGTTGTATTGGTTCTGGGTGATCGTCAGCGAGTGCTTGTATTCTGCAACGGTCTTCGTCAGCAAATCCTCGAACGAATCCGCGTATCTCAGCGTCACATAGGCGAGCGCCAGCAGCGATTGCTCGGAAAGCGTGGCGTTAGCGAGAAGGGCGGCATTCGTCTCCGCGCCCGCCTGCTGCGCCTCGATCTCGCGCCGGATCTGACCCCAGACGTCGAGCGTCCACGTCCCCGAGGCTTCCGCGATCAGATTCGTCTGCGAGGGCGAAGAGCGCGTCGCGGAGCCAGTCCCCTCGACAGTCGGAAAGAGGCCGGCGCGCGCCTCGTTGATGAGCGCGAGCGCCTCGCGATAGTTGGCTTCGTCGGACTTGACCGTCTGGTTGGACACAACGACGACGCGCATGAGCTGGTCAAGCTCCGGATCATGAAAGACCGACCACCACTCGCCTTTCGGCTCGTTTGCGCGTGGTGTGGCGATCTTCCAGCCCTTGATCTCCTTGAACTGCGGCGACACGATCGCCGCCGGGCGCTCGAAGTTGGGACCGACCGGCGCGCATCCGGAGAGGGCAAGCGAAGCGAGAAGCGTCGCTGCGCGCGCAAGGGCCAAAAGCCTGAGCGCGACTCCGTTCATCGAACCGCGCGCCGACCCAAGGCGCGCAAGCGAGAACCCGCGGACGCGCTTGGGCTCGCCAATCCTTGTCCTCGCCCCCGTGACGCGGGCCAAGTCGTGAACGCACGAAGCGATAGTGAAGCTCCCCTCCCGCCAGCTTGCCGCCCCGACCTCTTCTCGCTCGTTCTTTAGGCGCCATCCGGTTCGGCAACGCAAGTCCCGGGCCGGACGCTCACGAACACGTGTCAGGGCTCAGGCGGCGCAGGGCGGCGGCTGTACTCGCGGCGGGTTTCGGGCTGAGGCCATCTCAGTAACGTTCCACCTGACGGGCGAACACATATCCGACGCCTCGCTCGGTCTGAATGATCTGCGGCGCGCTCGGGTCGTGCTCCAGTTTGCGGCGAAGGCGGAGAATTTGTACGTCAATGCTCCGATCGAACACGTCTTCGTGGACCCGGGTCGCCTGCAGAAGATGCTCCCGGCTCAGCGGCCGCTGCGGAGCGCTGAGGAACGCGACCAGCAACGCATACTCGCCTTTGGTCAACGCGACGTCCGCGCCGTTCGGATCGGTAAGCTTTCGGGTGCGCAGATTGAGCCGCCAGCCGGAAAACCGATAGCCGCCGCGTTCTGGCTCGCGTGCAGGCGAGGAGCGGGCCCTGTCGAGCCTCCGAATGATCGCGCGCACCCGCGCCAGAAGCTCACGCAGGTTAAAGGGCTTCGTCACATAGTCGTCGGCGCCGAGCTCAAGACCGACGACCCGATCGATCTCATCCCGGCGGTGGCCTGTGATAATTATCACCGGCACATCGGTATTCGACCGGAACTCCCGCAGCACATCGAGCCCATCCACGAGTCCGAGCCGAAGATCTAGGATCACGACGCTGACGTCCTGCTCGCTTAGCTGGCGGAGCATCTCCTTGCGACCGGACGCTAGCAGCGTCTGGATGTTATTGTCGACGAAGTAGTCGAAGATCATGGTTTGCAGCGCGGGATCATCGTCGACGACGAGGACGGTCGCCTGCCGATCGCTGGGGCTTTCCTGGGAATCACCGGGTGGTGAATTGGCCATGCCGGCCTCGAGCCACAGCCGCAGTATCGCGCGCCTGATCCTGGTCGTTCTGACCCTTTGCGCCGCAAGGAGGTTGATCGCGCAAGCGCCGACGGCTCAGCCCCGCGCCGACCAAGAGCCGATCACGCCGATCCCACTTTCGCCGGCGCACGATCCGCGCCAAGCAGCGCTCGGCCATCGCCTGTTCTATGACCCGCGTCTTTCGCACGACACCCCGCAGGTGCAATCCTTGTCATGACACATCGACCAATGCGCGAGCGCTCTCAACTTGTCCCGCGGTACGTTGGCGATTGAACTCGTTGTGGATTGGTCACGGCGGCTAATGAACCGGCGGCGCGTCCTTTGGCAACTCGAGCACCACTAAGCTTAACACCGTTGCTGGCAGTGAGACAGAGACGGGACCAACCAGTCGCCCTTGGCTCAGCAGCTCGGGCAGATTTCGATCAAACGATCAAGCCGTATCCTATCTTGCTCGATCCTCTTCGTCAGAGCGTCTTCGCCAGGGTAGACCGGGGAGCTTCTTGCATAATCCCTTGAGCGAGGTGAATTTTCCTGCGCCGGGCGGGTGCACCTAGCTGGGTCAGGCAGGGGCGGTCCTGTAGTCGACGACACGGATGATCTGATCGACGGCGAGGGCGACGATGCCGAACATGAGATGGCATTTGACCTTGAGTGCGCCGCGGACGCGGAGAAATCTGGCGCCGAACTCGTCTTTCAGACGGGCGTTGACGCGTTCGGCCATGGTGCGGAAATCGTAGATCAGGTCGTCGAAGTCGGGCCTGTGGATGAGCTTCAGGCGCTCGACTTCGCGGCCCCATTCGGCCTTGGCTTGGTGGTCGGCGCGAAAGTTGCGGTCGACGATAGGAGCGTGGCCCAGCGTCCGGCTCTGGTCGTGGATCGCGGCGGCGTCGTAGGCGGCGTCCATGAGATCGTAGAGATAGGCGACGCGGGCGCTCGTCATGGTCATCAAGGGAATGGCGGCCTGGCTGTCGTGGACGGAGGCCGAGGTCAGCACGCAGGAGACTGGGATTTGGCCGCAGGCCACGTCGATGTGGAGTTTGTACCCGGTCCAGGTCTCTTTGTAGCCCTTGCTGTTTTTCTTGCAGCCGACGTCGCAGGCGGTGGGCAGGTCGGCGAGCATCTGGCTGAGGTTCTGCGTGACCTGCCGCTTGAGACGCGTCGGCTCCGGCCTCGGACGCTGTTCGCCCTTGCGTGGACGTCCGCGCTTGCGCGGCGGCGCGGGATTATCGGGCGCCGGGGGATCGTCTTTGCCGTCGTTGGCCGTGTTCTGGACCGGCTTCTCGCGCGCTTCGATCTCGGTGGCGTCGCGCGCGATCGCCCCGATGATGCGTCCCCCGAGCGCACGCTCGATCAGCGCGGCGTGGATCTTGTCTGGCAGCGCGCCGCGCGCGAATTCGGCGAACGCCCGGGAAAACGTGGCTTCGGAAGGCACTTGCGAGCGTCGCTCCCAGCCGAGGATGCGACGCAGGGACTTGTCGACGTCGAGGCGCTCGATCAGGGCGCTGGTGGTGGGAACGCCCAGGACCGCCTTGGCCACGAAAGCTCGGGCGAGGGCGCGGCGGTCCTCGGGCGGCCGGCCCGGCCCCCTGGGCGGCTCAGGAACGAACGCTTCGAGGCCGATCACGTCGAGCGTGGTGACGAGACGGCCCAACGCTTCGGTGATCGGATCGTTGTCCTCGCGCATCCAAGGGAACAAAAAGCCCTGGATGTAGCTCCAGCGAGCCTTCATCGCGTCGAGAGGGTCGTCTGTCATGTCTACAGCCACGGCTGAAGCGAATCGGTTTCTACGATAACAGCGCCACACCTGAACAACAATCTAAATATATTTCACTATCCTACTTGACAACGATAACAACCGCTCTAAATACTATAGCCTTACCCGACTGAATTCGTCAATCTATTTGCAAGAGGCTCCGGGTCAACGCCAATCTTTTCCCGGCTCAGTTGTATGGATTGCCGATGGCTGATGAGGGCCTGCGCATACCCCTGTTTCTCGGCCTGAGCGGAGTGAACGACAGCCGTCGACGCTAATAGCATAATAACTGAGCCTCTTGCAAATAGATTGACGAATTCAGTCGGGTAAGGCTATAGTATTTAGAGCGGTTGTTATCGTTGTCAAGTAGGATAGTGAAATATATTTAGATTGTTGTTCAGGTGTGGCGCTGTTATCGTAGAAACCGATTCGCTTCAGCCGTGGCTGTAGACATGACAGACGACCCTCTCGACGCGATGAAGGCTCGCTGGAGCTACATCCAGGGCTTTTTGTTCCCTTGGATGCGCGAGGACAACGATCCGATCACCGAAGCGTTGGGCCGTCTCGTCACCACGCTCGACGTGATCGGCCTCGAAGCGTTCGTTCCTGAGCCGCCCAGGGGGCCGGGCCGGCCGCCCGAGGACCGCCGCGCCCTCGCCCGAGCTTTCGTGGCCAAGGCGGTCCTGGGCGTTCCCACCACCAGCGCCCTGATCGAGCGCCTCGACGTCGACAAGTCCCTGCGTCGCATCCTCGGCTGGGAGCGACGCTCGCAAGTGCCTTCCGAAGCCACGTTTTCCCGGGCGTTCGCCGAATTCGCGCGCGGCGCGCTGCCAGACAAGATCCACGCCGCGCTGATCGAGCGTGCGCTCGGGGGACGCATCATCGGGGCGATCGCGCGCGACGCCACCGAGATCGAAGCGCGCGAGAAGCCGGTCCAGAACACGGCCAACGACGGCAAAGACGATCCCCCGGCGCCCGATAATCCCGCGCCGCCGCGCAAGCGCGGACGTCCACGCAAGGGCGAACAGCGTCCGAGGCCGGAGCCGACGCGTCTCAAGCGGCAGGTCACGCAGAACCTCAGCCAGATGCTCGCCGACCTGCCCACCGCCTGCGACGTCGGCTGCAAGAAAAACAGCAAGGGCTACAAAGAGACCTGGACCGGGTACAAACTCCACATCGACGTGGCCTGCGGCCAAATCCCAGTCTCCTGCGTGCTGACCTCGGCCTCCGTCCACGACAGCCAGGCCGCCATTCCCTTGATGACCATGACGAGCGCCCGCGTCGCCTATCTCTACGATCTCATGGACGCCGCCTACGACGCCGCCGCGATCCACGACCAGAGCCGGACGCTGGGCCACGCTCCTATCGTCGACCGCAACTTTCGCGCCGACCACCAAGCCAAGGCCGAATGGGGCCGCGAAGTCGAGCGCCTGAAGCTCATCCACAGGCCCGACTTCGACGACCTGATCTACGATTTCCGCACCATGGCCGAACGCGTCAACGCCCGTCTGAAAGACGAGTTCGGCGCCAGATTTCTCCGCGTCCGCGGCGCACTCAAGGTCAAATGCCATCTCATGTTCGGCATCGTCGCCCTCGCCGTCGATCAGATCATCCGTGTCGTCGACTACAGGACCGCCCCTGCCTGACCCAGCTAGGTGCACCCGCCCGGCGCAGGAAAATTCACCTCGCTCAAGGGATTATGCAAGAAGCTCAACTGCAAATAAAATCGAGCGCATGGTCCAGATCCTTCCAGTTGAACCGCTTGGATTCAGCATCCCCGCGGTTGGTCCCTTGCGGACGGACGGCTTATTGAAGCCTCGCTTCACGACCGTCGCTGAGAGGCAGGATGTTTTTCTGGTGCTACGGAAGAATTTCAATGGCCAGGAATTGAGTTACGTTCGCAATAGTAGGCAGGAAAGCGGCGCCAAAGGACTGCGCCGCGCCACGTTCGCGGCGTAGCCTCAAAGCTGGTCGCGAATCGCATCCCTGGCGTTTTGCCAAGGCGCCGGGGCTAAGCAAGAGATCCCGGAGCCGACCAAATCTGCGGGTCAAGGCTCCGATCGAACAAGCTGACGGGGAGCTCCCTGCGACCGGACGCCAGCCAGCGTCTGATGCTATTTGTCGACGAAGTGGTCTAGGGTCATTGTTTGCAGGGTGGGATCGTCCTCAACGACGAGGACCGGGCCTGACGATCACTGCCGCTTTGCTGAGGGTCACTGAATGGCGAGTTGGCCATGCCGGCCTCAAACCGCAGCCCGCGACTGACGGCGATCACCCCAGGAGACAGCCGCAGCATAGTGCGCCTGATCCTGGTCATTCTGACCCTTTGCGCCGCAGGGTGGTCGATTGCGCAGGCGCCGACGCCTCAGCCCCTCCCCGACCAAGAACCGATCACGCCCATCCCACCTCCGCCAATCCAGGATCCGCGCCAGGTAGCGCTCGGCGATCGCCTGTTCCACGATCCGCGGCTTTCGCATGACAACACCCGCAGCTGCAATTCGTGTCATGACACATCAACAAACGGCGCGAGCGCGATAAACGGCGCGAGCGCCAACCCCCCAGACTCAACGCCCGGCGCCGTCCAACTGAACATCCCGACAGTGTTCAACGCGGCGCTGAACTTCCGCCTCAACTGGGAAGGCGATCTTCGCACGCTTGAAGCCCAAATCGAGCAAAGCCTGAGCAAACCCCAGATCATGGGGTCGAGTGTGGAGGAGGCGTTACACAAGCTGCAAGCCGATCCGGATGTCGCCCGTCAGTTTCGCGAAGCCTTTGGCCGCGAGGCCGATGGCGCGGAACTCGTCGGCGCCATCGCGGCCTATGAGCGGACCCTCCTCACGCCCGGGAGCCGATTTGATCGGTGGCTCGAAGGCGACGTCACCGCGATAACCGCCGAGGAGTTCGCCGGCTACCAGTTATTCAAGTCGCTCGGCTGCGTTTCTTGCCATCAAGGCGTCAATGTGGGTGGCAACATGTACCAGCGGCACGGAATATTTCATCCGCTTGCCTCTCCCAAGCCCGAGATCCTTCGCGTCCCAAGCTTGCGGAACGTCGCGGTCACGACGCCGTATTTTCACGATGGAAGCGCGGCTACTTTGTCGAAGGCGGTCCAGGAGATGGGTTATGCGCAGCTTGACCGAAAGTTGACCGACGACCAGACGAAGGCCATCGTTGCGTTCCTCAACACTCTGACCGGGACCTATCTCGGCAAGCCTGTCACCCCGGCAGGCCAATTGCGGCAAAGCGATGCGCCCAAGTGAGATCGCAGCCGGCGTCGGCGTGGTGGGTCTGCTGCTCGCGCTCCTGACCTGGCTATTGGTGCGCGGCATGGTGACCGACGCGGCCGCCTATTCGACGACGCTGCGGATCTTCGACGATTTCGCCCTCGCCGAGGCTTCGCTGCACCGCGACGTACTGGAGGCTCGGGCGGGGTTGCTCACGGACTATGACCCGCTCGTGCGCTCGTCGGAGCACATAGCCGCGGCGGTCTCGCAACTTCGCGCGCAGGCTGCGTCAGAGGGGCTGGACACGGGGCCAGTCGATAGCCTAGCCGCTGCAATCAAAATTGAAGAAAAATTGACCGAGCGTTTCAAGACCGACAATGCGCTCTTGCGCAACTCGCTCTCCTACGTCGGCCACCTGAGCACAAGTCTCGGATTTAACGATCGGAATTTTCGGCTCGGGGCGTTGGAGACGGCCATTCTCCAACTCACTCTCGATTCCTCGGCGCGCTCCCAAGAGGCGGTCGAAGAGCGTCTTCTTGAGCTCGCAGTGCAGCCCGCGGTCGAAGCGGACCAGGGAACCGCCCAGGCTCTCATTTCTCACGTTCGCCTCCTTAGAATTCTTCTTCCCTCAGTCGACGACACTCTCAAGGGGCTGTTCGCCGTTCAGACCGGAAAGCCTTTGGAGGAGACGCGCGCGCAGTTCGCGCGCGCGCACATTGCCTCGGAATCCTCGGCGCAACGGTTTCGCCTGCTCCTTTATGTGACGTCCGTTCTCCTTGCGCTCGCCCTCATCGATCTCGGAAGACGGCTCAGAGCCCGAGCGGTCGCGCTGCGAAAACGGGCGGCGTTCGAGCATCTGATCGCAGAGCAGTCCGCGCGCCTGATCAATTGCCCGCCCGCCGAGACCGAGGCGCGGCTCGAGCAGGCCTTGGCGGGATTCGGAAGAATGATCGAGGCTGATCGCGCGTACGTCGTGGTCAGCGAAAACCCTATCCGGGTTTACGCTTGGTCCGAGGACGATGCGCCCTATCCTCCGGGGTGGCCAGAGGCGGCTCTCTCGTTGCCGAGCGAGTTCAAGCAGGTCGAGTTCGACATAATCACCGCGCCGGACGTCGCGCTGCTCCCACCCGGCGGGGCTAAGAAAACGCTCCTCGCCGCCGGGGTTCGCGCCTGGGCCTGCCTCGTGTTGCAGCGACCGGACTATCATCGGGGCATCCTGGGGTTCGAGAGGCTCCGGCCCGGGCGCGGACTCTATCTTCCACTTGCCACAGTTCGTCTGGCTGGAGACGCGATCGCCGGCGCTCTCGAGCGCGAGATCCGCGAGCGTGAAAAGGCCAAACTGAACGCCCGGCTCGAGCGGGCGCTGCGCATGGAGATGGTCGGCCAGCTCGCGAGCGGCGTCGCTCACAACTTCAACAACATCATCTCCGCGATCCTTGGCTACTCCGAAATGGCCAACTCCGACGTGAAGCCGGATGGCAAAGCGGCGCGGCGCATTGCTGAAATCGAGAGGGCCGCGGAACGGGGGCGAGACCTGGTCGACAGCATCCTGACTTTCGGACGCAGGTCGGACGCGCGTTCGTCTCTGGTCTCGGTCTCCGAACTGCTGAACGAGACGGCCTCACTCCTGCGGGCGTCGCTGCCGTCCAGCATTGATTTGGTCGTCGTGGGCGCGCCCGAAGGCCTTGCCGTATTCGGCGAGGGCGCGCAGTTGCAGCAGATCGTTATCAACCTGTGCAGGAACGCGGCGCAGGCAATGGGGGAATCCGGGCGCATCGACGTCTCGGCGGATAGGCAGCATCTTGTGACCGCCCGCGTCTTCACTAGAGCGGAATCCGTTCAGGTTGTGTTGAGGGCTTGGAGTTCGCCGGGATCATACCCGCAGGCCTCGAAATAGTTTTCGCATTCGGCCGGCTTGAAGAGAGCGGCGCAGCCCTCCAGGATAGCAAGAAGTCCGACAACGGTGCGCTCGGCCAATTTTCGCAGCGCGCTTTTCAGTTTGGAAATCGCCATCTCGATGGGGTTGAAGTCCGGGCTGTATGGCGGCAGGTATCGTACCGTGCAGTTTTTCCTGGCCAGGATTTCCGCCACTCTCGGGCTTTTGTGAGCCTTGAGATTGTCGAGCACGACGATGTCGCCTTCCTCCAAAGTCGGCAGGAGATGGTGCTCGAGCCAGGCTTCGAACGTCTCGGCGTTCATGGCGTGGTCGTAGGCCTTGGGCGCGATGACGCCTCTCAGGCGCAGGCCGAATACGAAGGTGATCGCTTTGTAATGCCCATGCGGAACACCGCAGCGCAGACGTTGGCCGCGCCGGCGCCGGCCGAAGCGGCGCGCCATGCTGGTCGTCGCCGCCGTCTCATCGACGAACACCAGTTTCAGCGGATCGAGATCGAGTTGACAGTCGAACCATCGCCGTCGCCGCTCAAGGACGTCCGGGCGGCCCTGCTCACTCGCGTGCGCGGACTTTTTTTAAACGTGATGTCGTGGCGGTCGAAAAAGCGCCAGATCATAGACGGCGACACCTTCTCGCCTCGCGCACGCTCCAGACGGTCGCAGATTTCGTTGAGCGTAAGGTCAGGCTCGCGCCGATGAAGGCGAAGCAGGAAATCCGTGTGGGCCTCGACGCGCTGCGAACGCGTGTCGCCGCCCATCGGCAACGGCGCGTAGCTGCCGCGCTCGCGCAACGCCGCCACCCAACGAATCGCGCTGGAAAAGCTCACCCCGAACCGCTGCGCCGCCGCACGGCAGCTCATGCCTTCCTCGCGAACCGCCGAAACCACCCGCTTGCGCAAATCCACCGACAAGGGCCCCATCCCGCGCCGCCTCCGATTCGGCGCACCCCAAGAATCACATTTCCAGCGCGTTGGGAACACCGCACAATTCAACCCGGCCGGAAACCGCTCTAGCGGAGAACTGGAGTCGGGCTCCTATGCTCGCATAGTCGTCACCGATGCTGGCCCTGGCTTCGGCGAAGACGTGGCCAAGCGGCTGTTCGAACCGTTTTTCACGACGCGTCCCGCGGGAACAGGACTTGGCCTCGCAACGGTCCGCAAAATCGTTCGCGATCACGACGGCGCAGTCGATGTCGCGAGCGCGCCGGGGAAAGGGAGCCG
This sequence comes from uncultured Alphaproteobacteria bacterium, assembly GCA_963824475.1. Taxonomy (GTDB): domain Bacteria; phylum Pseudomonadota; class Alphaproteobacteria; order Rhizobiales; family Beijerinckiaceae; genus Roseiarcus. The sequence goes on along the minus strand of CAWGPR010000012.1, from coordinate 461,218 downwards.
CTTCGAGGTCTGGCTGCCCGCCGCCAGGACTGACGCATCAACGACCGCAAGAGAAGAGCCCGCCCCGCCGCCTCGGCTCGGTCAAGGCCAAACCGTGCTCATCGTTCACGACCACCGCGACAGTCTTCTCGGTGACGAGGAGATCCTCGCGGCGCTCGGATATGAGCCAATCGGTTTCAACCATCCGGCCAACGCTGTCGCCGCCCTCAGTAGCGAACCGGCGCGTTTTGACGCCGTGTTGATCAGCGTGGCCTCGGTTGGGGACGCGCTTAATCTGGCGCACACGCTTCACGCCATCAGTCCGACGCAGCCGATCCTCCTTGCGAGATCTGCGCTCGACATTGGCGTCGACGCGCTCGTTCGAGCAGGAGTTGCGGATCTCGTGCGACGGCCTCTCGTTGGCGCTGAACTCGCAACCGTGCTTGCTCGCTGCCTTGCCTCGGCGAAGACCTCGGGCGCTGCGCACAACATCGCCAGCTAAGCCGCGGCGGCTTCGACGTTGCGATCGCTCGGTGCGTCCGACCCGAGAGTCGCGGGTCAGTTGAGCAAAGCTTGCGGGACGTCTTCCCGTCCGCCGCCGCGTTACAGGCGTAACGCAATATCCAATCCCTGAAATTCTTCCGTAGCCGGCCTCGCTCATCGTCCTGAGCGATCGGTCGGCTCAGCGGTCGGCCGGATTTTTCGTCGGAGGGCACCGCGTGCGTCGAGAGACCCACGTATGCGCGCCTTGCCGGCAATCAGAGGACTGATCCATGAATATTCTTATCGCTTCGACGCCCGCGACGGGCCATATCAATCCGCTGCTTGCGATCGTGCATATGCTGCGGGCCGAAGGCCACGAGATCACTTTCCTGACCGGCAGCGCGTTCCGCGACCGCATCGACAACAGCGGAGCGAAATTCGTTTCGCTTCAGGGCGACGCGGATTTCGATGGGCGTGACCTTCTCTCGGTGGCTCCCGAACTGAAGGACATTCCGCCGGGACTCAAATGGTTCCAAGTTGCTATCGAGCGATTCTTCCTCGATCGCCTCCCGGCGCAGCACCAGAGCCTACTGCAGGCGGTGCAGGAGTGTCAGGCTGACGTCATCGTTGGCGACGACATGTTCTTCGGCGTGCTGCCGATGCTGCTCGCACCGCGCTCAAAGCGCCCTCCCATCGTTCTCTGCGGCACATCGTTTCTGCATTTGGCGCGGGAAGACGGGGCGCCGAACTTCCTCGGCCTGCCGCCTGCGACAACAGAGGAGCAGCGTCGTCAATACGCGGACATCGCGCGGGAGTTTGACGAAGCGGTTGATCAGCCGTCGCTGCTTCGTCTGAACAACGAGTTGAACACCTTCGGTGTTGGCCCGCTGTCAGTGCCGCTTTTCCATTCGGTCGTCGAACTCGCCGACGCCTATATGCAGTTGTCGGCGCCGCGGTTCGAATTTCCGCGTCAGATTCCACCCTCGGTGCATTTCGTCGGCACGCCTCCCATCATCCCTGGTCAGGCTCCGCTGCCCACCTGGGCGCATGACCTCGACGGTTCGCGCAAGGTCGTGTTGGTGACGCAGGGGACGGTGGCCAATCACAATTTCGGGTTATTGATCGCCCCGACGCTCGCCGCGCTTGCTGACGAGCCTGACGTGCTGGTCGTCGTGACGACGGGGGGACGCCCGGTCGAGGCCATTCCCGGCGCCGTCCCGTCCAACGCGCGGGTCGCGAGCTTTCTCCCGTTCGAATGGTTGCTGCCCAGAGTGGATGTACTCGTCACCAATGGCGGCTATGGCAGCGTCAACCAGGCCATGAGCTTTGGAATTCCGCTGGTCACCGCCGGGATGACCGAGGACAAGGCCGACGTCAACGCGCGAGTGGCGTGGTCCGGCGTCGGACTCAATCTCGCAACCAACGAGCCGACGCCAGCAGCGCTTTGCGCCGCCGTCCGCACCGTGCTCGATCGACCCGCCTACCGACTGCGCGCGTCGCAAATGGCTGGCGAATTTGCCCGCATCGACACGCGATCGGAGGTTCTCTCGATCATTAGCGAGGTCGTTGCCCACCATAAGGCCGGCCCGCGGGCGAGAACGATGGCGATCGGTCAGCCTCGGCGCACAGCTCAGCAGCGGTGATCTGATCGTAGCCCGTAGCGAAGGAGGGGAAGTTGCCTCCCCTCCTTCAGAGAAAATATCCAAAGCATTCGAAGATTCGCGCCATGCAAATTCAACCATCCTCCTTTGCCTTCACGCTGCTGCTCGGATTTCTCGCGGCAGTGCCGTATTCCGGCATCGATATCAATCTGCCAGCGCTCGCGGCGACTGGCGCCACGCTTGGCGTCAGCCCCTCGGAAGTTGGCCTGACGATGAGCGCCTTCATGCTCAGCCTCGCCGTGGCGCCGCTCATCTACGGACCCGTCTCCGACCGATTTGGCCGCAAACCCGTGGTCGCGTTCGGCGTCGCGCTGTTTGTGTTCGCAAGCCTCGCCTGCGCGCTCGCTCAGTCGTTGCCGGTGCTATTGATTTGCCGCATCGTCCAGGGCGTCGGCGCCGCCAGCACCGCGATGACCTTTGCAATCATTCGCGACCTGTTCAACGAAACGACCGCGCGCGCCAAGATCGCCAATGTCGTGGTCGCTATCAATGTCGTGACGGTGATCGCGCCGACCGCCGGCGCCGCGCTGCTGACGATCGGCGGCTGGCGGTCGATCTATGCGATCCAGGCCGGGATCGGCGCCCTTCTCTTGCTGGCCGTGCTGCTCGGATTTACCGAGAGCGCAAGGATCGATCCCGCCAGTCGCCTGGCGCCGGAGGCTGTGATTCGAAGCTATGGTCGTGTGCTGACGCATCCAATTTCGTTGGCATACATCCTGGTTGGCGCGGCCGGTGGGGCGACGGTGTTTGCTTATGTCACGGGATCCTCGCTGTTCTTCATTGGCGTCGTGGGATTGCGGCCGGGCCAATATGGCCTGATCTTCAGCGCCTGTTCGGCGGCGGTGATGAGCGGCGCGCTGCTCGAGGGCCGCCTCGGCCGCCGCGGCATATCTGCCGGCCTGGTGCTTAGGATCGGTCTCACGGTCTTGGCGGCTGCTTCAGCCCTGCTGCTCGCGATGACTTTGGCTAGCTGGGCGCAGCCGGCCGTCGTCGCCGCCCTCTTGATGGCGGTGGCGCTCGCTTTTGGCATGACCATGCCCAACATCGTGAACGCGACGATGCAGCCCCTGCCGGACATCGCCGGCGCCGTCGGCGCCGCGGCCGGGAGCATCCAGCTGACCGCCGGCGCGGCGTCGAGCGGGCTGGTGGCGGTGTTGTTTGACGGGCGGTCGGCGCTTTCGACGGCGACGGTGATGACCACTTCTTCGATGCTTGCGTTGGTCGCATATTGGCTGCTCGCCCGTCCGGCCGAACGCCGCGTTCACTCGCAGGCGCTCGAGGCGCCCGCGGCGATCGAAGGCGCCGCAAATGCGCAGGATCGCGCCTTCTCGTGGCGAAAGCACACTGAGCAGGTCGCGCTCTGACTTATCGCCCTCCTTCACCGAGGAGCAGCCATCGCCCCTAACCTTCTCTCCTTCGACGCGTACCGGCGGTAGGGTCGAGGACTGACGCGCCGGTTTAGGCCGAAGTTTGTATTCCCTGTTGGCTCGCTCTTTCGTCTGCGAGTGTCACACCATCTCGGCCGTGCCACGTTTCCAGCCCCCGCCTCGTCGAACGCAGCATGCGGATTTCCCGCACTGCGCTCTCCTGTTTGCTTCGCCTCAAGGATTATGGGGCCTATCCTGCCGGAGCGGCTTTCGGCGCTGGTCGAACCACTCGGTAGCCATCGAACAGCTTCAGAGTTCTGATACAGCCATCCCCTACTCCACCGCGCCCAGCCGAAGCCCTGTCGGTTCCGGGCTCGCAGCATATGGCGCCGGATCTTCTTCTCCACCCAGTCTTTCACGAAGCCGAAGCACTCGCTGGCGTGTCCCACCGCAAAGTAGTTCACCCAACCGCGCAGCACCGGGTTGATCAACTTCACGACCCGATCAACCGGTTGCGATTGGTGGCGGCGGAACACATCCTTGAGCTTGCGTAGCAGCGCCGTCCGCTTTTTGAGCTTGGGCGTGTAGTGGGCGCGCCATACGCCCCGCAGACTACGCACTCGGCGGAAGTCGAACCCCAGAAAGCCGAAGCTCTCGCCTCGGCGGAGGTCCACGATTTCGACTCTTTTCTTCGTTGATTTCGACCTGCAGCTCGGCCAGTTCCTCGCGCAGCCGTTTCTCCACCGCCGCCATCAGCCAGTCATGTCGCTGGTGGGCGTCGATCAAGATCACCAGGTCGTCAGCGAATCTCGCGTATTCGACGGAGGTGTACTTGCCGTAGCGCGTGGCCTCCCTCGCCCGCTCCAGCATCCTGTCAACCTCGGTGAGGTAGATGTTGCTGAGCAGCGGCGAGATCACCCCACCCTGCGGAACGCCTTGTTTCCCGCTGGCTTTGAGCATGATCTTCAGCAGATGCATGACGTCGGCATCGTCCACGCGCTGGGCTACTTTCGCCAACAGCCGATCATGCCGGACATTGTCGAAATAGCTGCGCAAGTCGATGTCGATGACGCGCGTCTTGTGCTGAACGATCGCTCGCGCCACGCGGTCCACCGCTTCATGAGCTGTCCGTTGCGGTCGGTATCCGAACGACCCCGATTGGAAGTCCGCCTCGAAGATCGGTTCCAATATGAGCTTGAGCGCACCCTGCGCCACGCGGTCGCGGATCGCAGGAATAGAAAGGACGCGGACCTTGCCGCCATCCTTCGGGATTTCCTGCCTCCGGGCCGGCAACGGCGCATAGGAGCGCCCGACCAGTTCGTCCGCGATCTGCTCAAGGAAAGCCTCTACGCCCTGCGCTTCGATAGCCTCGAAGGTCACCCCGTCACTTCCCGGAGCCCCATCGTTCCTTTTGGCCAGCGCATACGCCTCGCGTAGCGTTTCCAGCTTGCAGACATGGACGTACAATCCCCAGAACTTCCAGGACGTCTCAGCCTTCGCCTTGACGTATATTCTCCGCCTCAGGTCCTGCAAATCGATGGACGCCTTTGTCATCTCGTCCTTGCCTTCCTTGTGATCGGAGACTTTACAAACAGCAGGGCTCCTTCGCTCCACGGGCGTTACCCCGCCTCACCGCTACTGCGAACCCATCCGTCACCCTCTCGCCTTCGATCGACTTCCCGGTTGAGCCGGTTATACGATCAACCCTGCTCCGGCGATTTCGCGCCGGGACGAGGAGGGCTTCTCCAGTTGCTCGGCATGTCCTTGCCACCGTGCTGTCGCTTCCACCCCGCCGAAGTGAAGGAGCCGCTTCGGTCAGATTTCGGCTCCCCATGCTGCCTTCGCCCTCCAGTTGCGGGCTCGGCCTTCGGGGCTACGCATTTTCGAGGCCACATTCGCGTTTACTTTCATTACGGCCCGGCGGCTCGTCGTCTCCCCGAGGGAGACGTTGTCGATAGGCTTCAGAGTCTTGGTTTCCCGCCACCCTGCTATCCAAACTACGGGGCTTCTGACTCTTGCCCCGGCAGGCCTTTCTCCTGCTGAACATGCCAGCCTTCGCTGGACACACAACTAGACCTCGCATTTGACCGCCGGCAAGCGAGCGAGATGGTTACCTATCCGAGTGGCGGGCGACCGCCGATTTCATCGAACAAAACTTTATGGCGGCGTCATGCTGAATACGTTTTGTCTGGCGGCGCTTCAGGCCGCCTTCGCGGTACTAGCCATCCTGGCGGTACGCGCTTTGCGTTTGAAAAGGCCCGTTGTCCGTTGGGCCGGCGCATCGTTGGCCGGACTGGCAGCCATCACCTGTCTGGCGCCTGCTGTGTTGATGGCCGCAGGGCTTTCCAAGTCGCGCTCCCGGCGCGCGCCGGCGCCCATTATCAAGGTCGCCGCCACGCCTCAGCGAATTCAGCGTGGACAATCGATCGCGTCTGGTTTCTGCGGCGCCTGTCATTCGAGCACCGACACGATGACGGGAGGTCCAGATCTTGGCGAGCATCTGCCGGCCCCGATTGGCCACTTCATAGCAGCCAACCTGACGCCGGCGGGTCCATTGAGACGCTGGTCGGATGGCCAAATCTTTCGGGCGATTCTGGAACAGCATCGATGCGGACGGACATTGGCTGACTGTTATGTCGCTCACCAATGCAGGCAGGTTGAGCGATCCGGATGTTGAGGCTCTCATCGCCTATATCCGCAGCTTGCCAGCTGCCGGTGAGCCCACGCCAGATCCGCCAGATACGTTGAGCCCGCTGGGCCTTATCCTGCTCGGCGCTGGCAAGCTGCCGACAGGCCATCCTGTTTTCACCGGCGCGATCGCGGCTCCGTCTAAAGCGGCGACCGCAGAATACGGCGAATATATCCTTTCCTACCATGACTGCCACAGTTGCCACGGCCGTGATCTCCGCGGTGGCGTGCCTGGGCAGCTCGGCACAATCGGCCCCAGCCTCGCCATGGTGAAGGACTGGAAGCTTGAAGACTTTATCACCACGCTGCGCACCGGCGTCGATCCCAATGGCTATCACCTTGACGGCAGCAGGATGCCATGGCGGGCGATCGGCAAGATGGATGATGAAGAACTCGGCGCTATCTACGCCTATTTGAAACGACTGCCGGATCCCTGAGCGACGAAACGCTTCCTTTCGGAAATACGCGCGCCGCTCCGCCAGCGTAGCGCCGCTCCGTCTTAGCCGCGGGAATGCAGCCCGGACCCACGGCGCGCTCTTGGTGTACCGTCCATGCGGGGATTTTGGCGCGCCCGACAGGATTCGAACCTGTGGCCTCTGCCTTCGGAGGGCAACGCTCTATCCAGCTGAGCTACGGGCGCGTGGCCGGCCTGGATGGCCGGCCGCCCCTCTTAGCCGAATTCGGCCCGAAGGGAAATAAGCTCGGCCGTCCAACTCCCTCCCACAACAGATGCGGGGACCGAATTGTCCAAATCGGGACGCGGATGAGGCGAGCGGTTGTGGTCGCGATGCCCGTCGATAGGGAATGGCACCAATAGCGAGCGCTGTCGACAGCAAAGGCTGCAATTGCTTGCGGAAATATAGAATCCGTGCGATTCGGACAAATAAAACCAAGCGAATCCGAGCAATTTTGCTTGGTTCTATTTGGATTTATTTGGAACGAATTCGCGCTCTGGTTAAATCCACGGCCCGGCGCGGAGGTGCGTTGGTTACGCGCGTTTCTATGACGCGCGCAGGCGCTCGCGCCACGGCGCGCCTCCGGCCGCGCAAACCCGCTGCACAGTCCCAGCCAGAGCGCTGAACTCGACCGGCTTGACGAGGAACGCATCAAATCCCGCCGCCGAGGGCGAGCCTCTCCGCTCGTCGAACGCATTGGCGGTCAGGGCGACGATCGGCGTGGGCGACCAGCCGCAGGCGGCCTCGAGACGCCGCAAACGGCGTGTGGCCTCGTACCCATCGAGACCCGGCATCTTGAGATCCATCAGGATGACGTCGAACGGACGCGACTCGAGCGGAGCGACCGGCGAAGCGAGACGCAGCGCCTCCTCTCCGTCGATCGCGCGAGCGACCTCGAACCCCAAGCGCCGCAATGCTTTTTGGGTGATGAGCGCGTTAATGTCGTTGTCCTCGGCGACGAGGGCGCGGCGGACCGACGCCGACGCCGGCGAGAGGCGCGGCGAAGGGCCGGCGGCGGGCGGAAAATCCCACGCCACGCGCTCGAACAGCGAACGCGCCCGGACCGGCTTGACCAGCCAGCCGTCGAAACCTTTCAGCACCGTCTGCCCGAACGCCCGCCGCTCGAACGGCGAAAACAGCACGAGGCTGCGCCGGACACCGGCCGCGCGCGCGGCTTGAGCCAGGCGATTGGTCGCCTCGGCGCCAAGCGCGCAATCGACAATGACGACGTCTGGCTTTTGGGGGTCGCTCAAGGCTTCGAGGCCGGATTCGAGGCCGCTGGCGCGCTCGACGCTGACGCCTGCTTCCGCGAGTCGCGCCTCCATGGCCGGCGCCTCGAACGGCGAATCGGCGATGATGAGGGCGCGCGTCCCCTCTGGGGCGCGCCGCCTCGTCTCCTGGCCGGCGGCGAGCGGCTCCACCGCGCCGCATTCAGGCAACCGGACGGCGAAGGCGAAGATCGATCCCCCGCCGGGGTTGTCGGCAAAAGTCAGCTCGCCGCCCATCACGCGGACAAGCTCGCGCGAGATCGCGAGTCCCAGCCCTGCACCCTCGAAGCGGCGCGCGTGCGAGCCGTCGCCCTGCTCGAAACTATCGAAAATCGCCGCGCGGCGGTCCGCCGGCACGCCGGGCCCGGTGTCGATTACCGAGAATCGCGCCGCGCCCTGCTCACCTCGCTCGACCGTCACGCAGACGCCGCCCCGATCGGTGAATTTGACCGCGTTGCCGGCGAGGTTGGTGAGCACTTGGCGCAACCGTAGGCCGTCGGCGCGAACGAAGCGCGGCGCGGCGGCGCTGAACGAGCAGGCGATTTCGATGCCTTTGCTCTGGGCGCGCGGCGCAAGCAGTTCGACCACCCCCTCGGTGAGCCGGCGCAAGTCGACCGTCTCGACGACGAGATCGAAGCGCCCCGCCTCGATCTTGGCCAGATCGAGGATTTCGTCGATCAGCGCGATCAGCGCGCTTCCCGAGCCGTGGATCGCTTCGACGTAGCTTGCGTTTTCGGGATCAAGCGAGGCCTCCCGCAGCAGGTCGGCCATGCCGAGAATGCCGCTGATCGGGGTGCGGACCTCGTGGCTCATCGTCGTCAGAAAGCGCGATTTGGCTTCGCTCGCCGCCTCCGCCCGGTCACGCGCGCTGGCGGCTTCCTTTAGCCGCCAAAGCTCGTCACGCAATGCTTCATTCGCGCCGGCGACACGCGCCGCGCACGCCTCCGCTTCGCGCCACGCGCGGGCGATAGCGGCGGCGAGCGCGATCGCCAACGCGATCACCACGCCGGCCTGAAGCCACAACGCGTGAGCCGCAACGTCCGCCAAGCCGGCGCCCAAATCCATTCGCGATCCCGCTCAGCCCGGCCCCGTCCCTATAGGCTGTGCGATCCATGGTTTCAGGCGGCTGTTGCGAATCCCTTGTCCAATTCCGCCGAATTGTATGCATTTGCCGATTCACGCCATTCACGCCGCCGCGGCCGCGCGGTCCGGCGCGCCGCGGTACGAAAGCGCCTCGGCAATATGCGCGCGACCGGTCGGGCCTCCGCCGTCGAGGTCGGCAAGCGTGCGGGCGAGCTTAAGCACCCGATGATAGCCGCGCGCCGACAAACGCAGCCGTTCTGCGGCGTCGCGCAACAGGGCCAGCCCCGATGCGTCCGCTTCCGCGATCTCTTCGATGACGCTGGCTGGCGCGCCGGCATTGCAAACGACCCTGTCTAATCCGAGTTCGGCGTAGCGCGCGAGCCGGATCTTGCGCGCCGCCGCCACCCCGGGCGGCCGCCTCAGCCGAGCCCTCGCGCGCCGGGGGGATCATCAGATCCGCGGCCAAGACCGATGGCACGTCGACAACGAGGTCGAAGCGATCGAGGAGCGGACCGGAAAGGCGGCCCAGATATTGGGCCACACAACGCTCGTTTGGCGCGCGCTTGCAGGCGTAACCCGGCTCGTTGGCCATGCCGCACCGGCAAGGATTCATCGCCGCGACCAACTGGAAGCGCGCCGGATAGACGACGCGATGGTTGGCGCGCGCGATCGCCACTTCGCCGGTCTCGATCGGCTGGCGCAGGCTGTCCAGGACCTGGGGCTGGAACTCCGGCAGTTCGTCGAGGAACAGGACGCCATTGTGGGCGAGCGAAATCTCGCCCGGCTTGGCGTGGGCGCCGCCGCCGACCAGCGCCGGCATCGAGGCGGAATGATGGGGGCTTCGGAACGGGCGCCGGTCGGTCAGGGCGCCGCCGGCAAGCGCGCCCGCAACCGAATGGATCATCGACACTTCGAGCAATTCACGCGGGGTCAAGGGCGGCAGGATCGACGGCAGGCGCTGGGCGAGCATCGATTTTCCCGCGCCGGGCGCGCCGCTCATCAACAGGTTGTGGCCCCCGGCCGCCGCGACTTCCAGCGCCCGTTTGGCGCTCTCCTGGCCCTTGATGTCGCGCAGGTCCGGCTGCGGTCCGGCCGACGCGCGCAGGGCGGGCTCGGGACGGGACAGCACCTGCGCGCCCTTGAAGTGATTGGCGAGCTGAATCAGCGAGCGGGGCGCGAGGATCTCGAGATCGGCCGACGCCCACGCCGCCTCGGGGCCGCAAGGCGCGGGACAGATCAGGCCTTTGCCGGCGGCGTTGGCGGCGATCGCCGCCGGCAGGACGCCGGCGACGGCGCTGATCGCGCCGTCGAGCGCGAGCTCCCCGATCACGGCGAAGCCGTCGAGAGCGTCGGCCGGAATGGCGCCGATCGCTGCCATCACCGCGAGCGCGATCGGCAGGTCGTAATGGCTGCCCTCCTTCGGCATGTCGGCCGGCGCCAGGTTGACCGTGATGCGCTTCGCCGGAAGCGCGAGGCCCGAGGCGATGAGCGCCGAGCGCACCCGCTCGCGCAATTCGGCCACCGCCTTGTCGGCGAGGCCGACGACGGTGAAGGCGACCGTGCCCGAGGCGATCTGCACCTGGACGTCGACCGGCCGCGCCTCCACGCCCTCAAAGGCCACCGTCGATACGCGCGCCACCATGTCCGCCCCCCGCCCGGGCTCGCCCATGGTCAGAACATTTGCAGAACATTGGCCTGAGCGCAAGGGGCAAATCGGCGGAGCTTTGGGGGTCGTTAGCCCGTAGAGCGCTGATACAACTTGAAGGCGAGCTTCGTGCAAATAAAAGCAAGCAAATTCAAATCAATGACAGCAAAATAGCTTGCATTTGTTAGCGTTTATTTTTCCGAATCGGGACTTTTCAATGGGTTGCGGCCGATTCAAATAAGACAAAAGCCACTCTCGTCTCAGGTTGTGTGCAAGACGTCTCAAACGCATTCCGGCGCCCTTCCTTCTCGGTCCCTGTCATTCCCGGCAGCCCCCGGACTGTGATCCGGGGGGGGCTGACCGGGAATCCAGCCCCGACGACGGCTGATAACGCGCTGGATTCCCGATCCGCCGCTCCGCGGCCGTCGGGAATGACCACGGGAATCGATCAAGCGGACGCCGTATCAAACGCATTTTTCATCCCTTTTCTCCGAGCAGGCGCCTGACGAGGCCCGGGTCCGATTCGGTGCGCGAGAGATTTTACAGCACACGATTCTGAATTTCGCAAGAAATTGCCGATTCCCATGTCGACAACAATTGCATGGGTTCGCGGCGCCGATCCCGGTCGGACAATTCCGTCTGAACCCACGCTAGCCCCGCTTGGGGAGCGACGGATTTGGCCTAACACCAACAACCCGGCCTTGGTCATCAGTCGCCAACGCGCCTTTGGACTGGTCCAGCAGAACCAGATCGTTGCCGAAGGGGTCGCGAACCCGCGCGCATCGGCCAATCGCGATGTCGAACGGACGCTGCACCGCCTCGCCGCCCGCGCTTAAGAAGACGGCAAACGCAACAGGGAAGTGGTCTTGCCTCGAAACCCAGTTCGCGCTGGCAATTCTCAAATTCCGGCGTTTACAAAAGGTAGACAAACTGTTAACTTACATTAACTAATCCCACCTCGCTAGCCCATGTCGCGTGACCGCACCGGAACCGATCCGCATCGAGCCGGAGACGCGCTGCGCCGCCTCGTGGACCTCATCTCGCATCGCTCCGGGGCGGTTTTTGCGCTCATGAGCGACGCCGCCATCACCTTGCCGCAGGTTTTGCTGATCAGCCGGGTCGAGAAGTTCGGATCCGCGTCGCTGGCCGAACTCGCTGATGAGTCTTCGGCATCGATTCCGGCGCTGAGCCAGATGATTGACCGTCTCGTGAGGCAGGGATGGCTCGACCGGACCGAAGATCCCCATGATCGTCGCCGCAAGGCGATCAGGGTCACGCCGCGAGCCGGCGACCTGCTCCGCAATCTCGCGACCGCGCGGTCGGCGGACTTTGACCTTGGCCTGAGCTTGGTGAGTGAAGAGCCTCGGGCGCAGCTCGCGACCGCCCTCGAGCGGGCCGTCGTCGAAATCGAATCGGCGCGCCTCGCCAGCCGGCGCGACAAGGAGGCGACGTCATGAGCGACAGCGAATGGCTGCTGCTCGGAACATGCGCGCTCGGTCTTTATGGCGCGGGACAGGTCTGGCTCGTACAGCTTTCGAGCTATCGGCTGTGGACCTACGTCGGCGCTAACGAATTTCGCGCCTACCATGCAGCATGGTGGCGCAGCATATGGGGTGTCGTCCTTGCGCCGGCGGCGGCGCTGATCGTCGGGTCGGCGCTGATGGTGTGGCGGCGAGCGCCCGGTGTTCCCGAATGGGCGCCGTGGCTCGGTTTTGTTTTGCAGGCGGCCCTCCTGGTCGGGACGGCGGCATGGTGGGGACCGTTGATGGCGCGCCTCGAAGCGCCCGACGGCGGCCTCCGGCTGGAACGCTACCGGTTGCTCATGACGACGCATTGGCTTCGCGTCGCCATTGTCACGGCCTATGCCGCGCTCGCGCTTTGGATGCTGGCCCAAAGCGCGTGGCGAGACTGAGCGATGAGCGGCCCTACCTCTTCGCCGCTGCGAGGATCGGCCCTGCCCCGCCCGCCTTGCACACCGCCCGCACCAGGGGCGCGGTGGCAATGAACGCCATGCCGGCGTTGATGAACGGAACCTTCAGTCCGTACCGCTCTGTGATGCGTGTCCTCAACATGGAATTCTTCCGCGTCGAGTTAGGCTACCGAATATCCGGGTCGAGCCGCCCGATGAATTTTGCCTTGTGGCCTTCCGTCGGGAGCAAACTTCGCCGGTTACCATTTGCCGACGTGCATGCCGCCGTCCACGTGCAGCACCTCGCCGGTTATGTGGCGAGCTTCCGTCAGATAAATCACAGCATCGGCGATATCGTTCGCGTCGGAGATCGCGCCCATCGGCGAAAGGGTCATCAGGAAGTCTTTCGGGATACCTTTGACAATCGGGGTGTCGACAGCCCCAGGCGCAACAGCGTTGAAGCGGATGTTGTTCTTCGCAAACTCGCTCGCAAGGCTCAGAGTGATCGCATTCAGCCCGCCCTTGGTGAGCATCGAAATCGAAGCCGGAAGACCAGCGATGGGGTGCTGGGCCAGTGAGGCCGTGACGCTTGTCACGCTACCGCCTGTGCCCTGTGACAGCATCTGCGTAACGGCAAGTTGGGTGATGAAGAAGAAGCCTTCGAGGTTGGTCGACACCAGACTGCGAAAATCCTCGGCTGTGGAGTCCATGAAGGGCTTAACTAAGAAGACGCCTGCATTGTTGACGAGACTATCAATTGAACCGAACTTGCTGATCGCGGTCTGTGCGATGTTCGCGGCGGTCGCGGCTTGACCGATGTCTCCATCGACGAGGGCGAGGTTCGGCGAGGGCGCGAAGCCTGACTTGGAAACGCTGCGCGAGGTTGCGACCACGTTATAGCCGCGCCCGAGAAAGGCCTGGACCACGGCTGCTCCGATGCCCTGGGAGGCGCCAGTTACGATGACTGTCTTGTTGGTCGCCATACTTAAAACTCCGCTGTTGCGGGCAAGGCCATCAACGGATCCAGCCCGGAGTCAATTTCCGCGTTACTGACAAGAATGTAGAACAGCTCGTCGGCGTCAAGGACGCCGCCCCACCTGCAATCTTGCCGTTCGGCAAGGTGTCGGCGAACGGCCGCTATTTTGCGCATTGCGGTCGCGCATTGCGTCGGCTTCTGCGGCAGCGATGCGGCTTGGCTGCGCGCTCATGGTGATCGGCCGCTTTGGTGTGTGCTTGGTTGGGCGTCTGGGTCTCCCGTCGTCCGGCGAATTTCCGGTTCGATCACTGGCGGCCTCAACAGTGTTCGGAGCGAGTGCATTTGCTGTTTTTAATGAGTTGAATTGGTTTCGTAGGCCAGTTTTATTGCTGCAAGAAAATCTCTCCTGGCGAAGCGGACGCCATTGGGGCATAATGCGGGCATGACCGAGAGCCCCGTATTTACGACCGATGTCGTAAAAGATATCGGGAATCCCAATCGCTTCCGCTGGAATATTTACGAAAATAAGAAGGTGCGAGACAAATCGTTCTATTCCTTTGCGACAAGGCGCGAAGCCCAGAGCGATGCGGAAAAGTTCATCCGCAAGCTCAACTCGATTTGGCCAGCCTCGACGGAATAAAAAAAGCCTGCGAATCTAAGATGCGCTGCCGCCGTCGCCAGCGGCGAGCAGGCGAATGGGCCACAGGATTGCCGATCTAGGTCTTCGGCGGCGGCTTGAGGGGCGGCGGGGGCTTGTGCGGGCTATCCGCGGGGCGAATCGAGCCGACTGCGCGTCTCAAGTCCCTGTGAAGCGGCCAGACGGCGACGTTGCTTGGGGCAGCGGGCTCGGGATGCCGGATAAGCACGCGCGTGCGATCCCACAACTCGAAGCCTTCGAAAAGGAGCTTGCGCTCTGAAAACAGCGCACGAGCCTTTGCAATCGCCTGGTCATCAGAGAGTCCGGCGAGCACCTCGACGGCCTCAATATGGCCGCCGCGCATGAAATAGCACCGCATGCTGTAACTCCCACTGTAAGCGAGGGAGTCCGCGCTTTCCTTAAAAAAAGAATGCGCGTTTGCTCTCAGTCATCGACATCGATGATACCGGCTACGCTATCAGCTTCCGGACTGAGACCCTAATCATTATCGACGCTTCGCGTTCCGGGCGGATCCGAATGCACACTCCCCTTGCGCGCAGCTTTGATTAAATCGGCCAGCTGTCGCTTTAGAAGCCGACCTTCAATTTGGCTGGCGTAATATCCCTCGCGTTTAAGGGACGTGATGATGTCCGTGACCCCGGCAACCCGCCCAGACCTCGCCAGCTGAAACGCTCGTTCCAAGGCGGTCATTCTTTGTTCCATGCCGCCAAGCATATCCGGGATTCGAGACGCGAGCGAGGCGGGAGCGGTCCCCACTTTCCGCGATCGAAAGTAAAGCCGTCATTCCGATTTGGGCTTTGAACGTCCCGTTTGAGGTCGTGTCCCACTTGGTGGTGTAGCCGGGTTGGAGCAAGCCGCTCGCGAAGCGCGTTTTTCATAGCGCTGTAGCGAGGGAGCGGCTTGCGGCGGTCATTGGCGGTTTTTCGGTAGGTTCGGGTTGCGAATCGCAAACGCAAACCGAGGAACCTCCAATGACCGACGAGATGATGGACCTTCGCACGCTTGTGGAGAAGGCCCCCGACGCCGACATTTTGCGCGAGATGATCGCCTTCGCCGCCGAGCGGCTGATGGAGATGGAGGTTGGCGCGAGGACCGGCGCTGGTTTTGGCGAGCGCTCTCCCGATCGGCTCGCCCAGCGCAACGGCTATCGCGACCGGGATTGGGAAACGCGTGCCGGGACGGTGGAGCTTCGCATCCCCAAGCTGCGCAAGGGCTCGTACTTTCCGAGTTTCCTCGAGCCGCGGCGGATGGCCGAGAAAGCGCTGAGCGCGGTGATCCAGGAGGCCTATATCCAGGGCGTCTCGACCCGCTCGGTCGATGATCTGGTGAGAGCCATGGGCGCAACCGGCGTCTCCAAGAGCCAGGTCAGCCGGCTGTGCGAGGAGATCGACGCGCGGGTGAAGGCCTTCCTCGACCGGCCGCTGGAAGGCGACTGGCCCTATGTCTGGATCGACGCGACTTATGTGAAAGTGCGCCGCAACCATCGCATCATCTCGGTCGCCGTGATCGTGGCCGTCGGGGTCAACGCGGACGGCCGGCGCGAGGTGCTGGGCGTGGACATCGGGCCTTCCGAGGCCGAAACCTTCTGGACCGAGTTCCTGCGCAAGCTGCGAAGGCGCGGGCTGCGGGGCGTGAAGCTCATCATCTCCGACGCTCACGAGGGCATCAAGGCCGCCGTCGCCAAGCTGATGAACGCCACCTGGCAACGCTGCCGCGTCCACACCATGCGCAACGCGCTGGCTCACGCCGGCAAGAGCAGCCGACGCGTCGTCTCCGCCTTCATGGCGACCGCCTTCGCGCAAGCCAGCGCCGAGGCCGCCAAGACCCAGTGGCGCAGGGTCGCCGATCAGCTCAGACAGAAGCTCCCCAGACTCGCCGGCTTCATGGACGAAGCCGAGGCCGACGTCCTCGCTTATATGGACTTTCCCGCCGAGCATTGGTCGAAGCTGCACTCCACCAACGGCCTCGAACGGCTCAACGGCGAGATCAAACGCCGCACCGACGTCGTCGGCATCTTTCCCAACGACGAGGCTATCGTCCGGCTCGTCGGCGCAATCTTGTTGGAGCAGAACGACGAATGGGCCGTCCAGCGCGCCCGCTATATGACGCTGGAAACCATCGCCGCCCTGAGCGATGATCCCGTCGTCGGATTGCCAGCCATGGTCATCTGACCAACCCGGCCCTTGCCGGAAAGCGCCGACCTCAGAGCCGGCTACACCACAATCGGGGACACGATCCCGTTTGAGCGGGAAGCGAACGTGCGGTGCAAAGGGTCAATCGACGATGAGCAGGGGAGGGCGAGGCGGCCTTCGCTTGCTCACACGCGCTTGAGCAAAGCCATTGGGCGCCCTGGCAGGCTCGCGGCGCCCGAATCTTGCGGGAGATGGGCTTTGATCCAGGCGTTCGCCGCCGAGGGCCCCCTGTCCCAGACCTCTTGCGGCGCGCTGGCGAAGACGAGTTCATAGGTCTCGCCGCGCGATCCGCCCAGCAGGCGCTCCTCGTACCATTCGATCCAGACGTCCCAGTCTTCATTCCTGGGGAGCGCCATTTTCAGGCTCCCCCAATTCCTTTTCCACCAGTCGGGGAGGCTTCGGCGCCAGAGAGGGAGCTCCGCCAACTCGCGCGCGCCTAGCCTTTGCAGCGCAGAAGCGTCCAAGTGAATTTCCATCCGAACGGCCGGGTCCGCGGTGGCGGCGGCGGCGGCGTAGGCGGCGGCGAAGGGAGCCGGGCCGTCGAAAGGGGCGGCGAGGGGCGCGGCGAACGCGGAATCCTGGGCCGTTAGGTCAGCGACGGCGGCGGCATACGCGGCGGCGCTGATGGCGAGCGCGTCGGAGATGTGTTCGGCAGCGGCGTGTTTGGCGGCGGCAAGCGCGGCGGCGCGCAACTCGTTGGCGTGTTTTGGATATTTGGCGACTACTCGCGCCAGCGCGCTCGCGCGAAAGATTGCGCTTGTCGAAGCCAGGAAGCGGGAGGCGCCTTTTGCGCTCCGTGCTTTCGATACGCCACGGCCCTGGCACGCCGCCAGGCGCAACGCCGCCCGCGCCGCAACCGCGGCCGCGACCTGGGGAACTTGCTTCGTCAGCCAGCCCTCAAGCGATTCCTGTTCGTTGGTCTCGGACTTCCGAGCGGGCTGCCGATCGGTGCGCCGCCTCGGGGAAGCCGGCGAGGCTGGCAAAAGCGCCGACAGCGACGGTTGCGACCGTCGCGTTGTCTTCAGTTCCGCCGCGTCCGCCGCGATCGCCACGATCTCGTCCGCCGCGTCGAGCATGCGCCGGTCCCGCTCCTCGTCGGCGTAGCTGGAAAAGGGTCTGCCTTTGAGCGGCCGCAGATTCTCGGCCCCCAGGAGGTCGAGTGCGGCCTCGGGCGTCGGCGCCAGCAGGAGCGGATAAAGATGGACGCCCTCGCCTCTGGCCTGGCGTTCACGGATAATTGCCATTTGCCTGCCGACGGCGGCCCCTAACGCGAGCGAATGAGGCGAAACAAGCAGGACAAATATATCGCAGGCGCGCAGCTTGCGCTGGATTTCGGGATCGACATCCGCGTCGGGCGCGAGCGGCTCGGTCCAGATTTCGAATGCGCCGATCTCCTCGGCCGGCCGCAGGTGGCCGGTCACGAAAGAGAGCCACTGAACCTCGCCCTCCGCCGGCTCCTCCGGTTCGTCGGCGCAGGCGTGGCTGATCAAGATGATCGGCTTGGGCGGGGAGGTTGGCATGGACCGCGGCGTCCGGCTTGTAAGGACTGAGACTGCGCGCATAGCAATCCTTTGACAAGCCTGAAACGTCATTGAGGCTTTGGCCTCGCGAGTAAGGCGCGTCCCGGCGTATGGCCATCCCTAGCACGGTCTTCGCTCACAAGATCCCTCAACAGGGCGTCCAACGCTTCAGGTCTTCCCGCTTGCCGACAACCGCAACGGCCTCTTACACTAAACGGCTTCTTGGCAATTCACCGAAT
This sequence comes from uncultured Alphaproteobacteria bacterium, assembly GCA_963824475.1. Taxonomy (GTDB): domain Bacteria; phylum Pseudomonadota; class Alphaproteobacteria; order Rhizobiales; family Beijerinckiaceae; genus Roseiarcus. Next base: position 443,095 of record CAWGPR010000012.1, on the reverse strand, counting down.
GGCCCGACTCTCGTAACAGGCCAAAATGCCAGCACATTCTCCTATTTTCGGACTTCGTCGGCTTTCAAGGGCCGGCCATGATTTGTCGCGTTATCGTTATCCTCCCGGCTGCAGTGTTGTTGATAGGACTCGTCGGGACGCTCGCCGGACGAACATTGGCGCGGATGGCTTGAAAACTGGCCATCTGGCGGCGAGCGGGTTCGGCCTGGTCGGCTCGGCCGTTCAGAATGGGCGCAGGCTGATCCTGGTCCTGTACGGGGCGCGAACGGAAGCGGAAAGGGCGAGCGAAGGGCGCGAGCTGATGGACTGGGGCTTTCGCGGCTCTGCTCGATGATGCTCCGCGCGCCGTTGCGACCTCAACCGCAATCCCAGGATTAGGTTTCGACCCTAAACCAATTCGTGAGCTTATCTTTTTGCCGCCGCGATGATCGGCCCTGCCCCGCTCGCCTGCACGATCGCGGCCTCGGCGAGGCTGGAGTCGCTCCCCCCAGGCACGGAGAAGGTCGCGGCTTCGCCTTTCCATTTGCCGAGCAAAGCCATCTCGCGCACGACATTCTTGTAAGGCAGCGTGTGGCCGGCGTTCTCGCCGCGCGGGATCGCGACTTCGACGGTGCGCGGGATATAGCGCGCGAGCCATACGTCCGCGCCGCCGGCGGGCGCAGCGCCCCGTCCGACCGTCACGGCCTTGCCCGAAAAGCCGACGCTCGGGCCGCCGGAGCCGCGATCGCCGCGGCTGATCAGCGCAGCGAGTCCGCTCGGCTCCAGACCATCGCCCTCGGCCCGGCCGTTGACGACCACCTGGGGCGTGTAGACGCCGTCGCGCCCAAGCGCCCGCGCATAGGCGTACTGGCGCGCCGTCCAGGCGGGCCTGGAGAACGTGTCCTTCCAGCCGAGCCGATCCCAATAGTCGACCTCAAATGCGAGCGCGAGCACGTCCGGACGATCGCTGACCGCCCCGACATTGGCTTCCGCCGGCGGGCATGACGAACAGCCCTGGCTCTGGAACAGTTCGACCACGGTCGGATGCGTCGCGTCGGCCGCGAGGGCCGAACGCCACGGGGAGGCGAGCATGGCCAAGGCCGCGGCTCCAACGCTCATTTGTCTCCAGGCCGTCATGGCTCCTGCTCCATTAACGCCAGCGCAAGCGCGCCGCTCAACCCGCATTCGCGCGCCGACCGGATTTGTTACCCTGTGGCCAACGCAATGGCGGGCGACGTCCGCGCAAGCTATGGGACCGCATGGCTCGAACCGATTTCCGGACTCCCCGTCTCTACGTCTCCCAGGACTTAGCCACGGGCGCCGAGCTCAAGCTCGATCCTCAACAGACCAACTATCTCGTGAATGTGTTGCGGCTCGGCGCGGGCGCTTCCGTTCTCCTATTCAATGGCCGCGATGGCGAATTCGCCGCCGGCCTCGCAGCGGGCTCGCGCAAGGCGGCTTCGCTTGTCGTCGGCGCGCAAACCCGGGCCCAGGAGGCGCCGCCGGACGTCGACTATCTGTTCGCGCCGCTCAAGCACGCTCGGCTCGACTATATGGCGCAGAAGGCGGTCGAGATGGGCGCGCGCCGGTTGCGGCCGGTCATCACCCGCCACACCCAGGTCGCTCGCGTCAATTTGGAGCGCCTGCGCGCCAACGCGATCGAGGCTTGCGAACAGTGCGGCGTGATCTGGACGCCGGAGATTGCGCCCGTCGAGCCGCTCGGCGAGGCGCTTCGGCGCTGGCCGGCCGAGCGGCTCTTGGTGTTCTGCGACGAGGAGGCGGAGCTGACGAGCCCACTCGACGCGCTGGCGAACGCCCGCGCCGACGGCGGCGTCGGCCTCATGATCGGGCCGGAAGGCGGCTTCGACGATGACGAACGGGCCGCGATCCTTTCCGCGCCCCGCGTGTTGCGCCTGAGCCTAGGGCCGCGCATCCTGCGCGCGGATACGGCTGCGGTGGCGGCTTTGGCGCTCATCCAGGCGACGCTCGGCGACTGGCCGAAAAGGCGCGGCTGCGACGGGCCGTAGTTTCAACATCACGGGGCGCGCGCGTCCGCCATTTTGCCGCCACGATGTGGCTTCATCCCGGTCGGTGATGATTTACCATTCGATCGGCGCGTCGCGCAGGGTTGTTCGGGCAATTGCCGCGGTGGGCGGCCCTTTGTTGGCGATCATTGCGGGGGGAATCCTTCTAACCCTGCGAGCGCGGGGAGCGCCGCTGGGACAGGCCCTGAGCCGCCTCTGCGGGGGTCCTATTGCGAGGGATCAAACGAGGATTTGGCGCCGCCGTCGAGAGCCGGATGCGCACGGATCACCGGCTATATCGCGGCCGGCGCGCGCTTCGAATCCGACGGGCGGATCGGCGGCCGGCCCGACTTCTTCACGCCGCTCGAAGACCCGGGAATCGCCGGCGGCGGTATTTCCGGCTTCAAGACTGTCGGCGCGCCCCTCGGAGGAGAGCCTCTTTTGCCGCCCGCGAGCCCAGGCGGCGAGACGCGCTGACGCTGATTGAGGCCAAACGGCGCGCAGCCCCAGACTAAAACGCCGCCTCGTCAAAGGCCGGCTCGACCGAGCGCCCCCACGGACCCTCGTAACGCTCAACCCAATGCCGCGCCGGCTCGCGGCCGCTATCCGCGATCGCCACGAGGGGCCGAAGGTGGATGGTCTCGTCCTCGCCCTTGCTGTTCAGCCGCGCACGCCGCTTGAGGCCGCCGTGGGCGATCGCCAGCATGTCGAGCGCAATCAGGCGCAAGCTTCGGCCGCGGACCTCGGCGGCGAGCCCGAGCAGCGGCGCATCATCGCGCAGCTTCTCCCGCTCCTCGGCGGTCCAGCCCTCAATCAGCGCCTCAGCCGACCGAAGGGCGTCCGGATCGTAATAGAGGCCAGCCATTAGCGCCGAGAGCGCGACAATGCGCTCGGGCGGGCCGACGTCGGGACCGCGCATTTCGAGATAGCGCTTAAGCCGCACCTCGGGGAAGATCGACGACAGGTGGTTCGCCCAATCGGCGATCGTCGCGCGCTCGCCCGGCGCCTCCTTGAGCCGACCGGCAAGCAGATCGCGAAAGCTCGCTCCCGCAACGTCCTGATAGTGGTCGCCGCGCTTGACGAAATAAAGCGGCACGTCGAGCGCGTAGTCGACGTAGCGCTCAAACCCCATGCCAGGCTCGAAGGCGAAGGCGAGCATGCCGGTGCGCCCCGGATCAGTATGGCGCCAGATCTCGGACCGAGCGGACAAGTATCCATTCAGCTTGCCGTCGGTGAAGGGCGAATTGGCGAACAAGGCGGCGATCGCCGGCTGCAGCGCCAAGCCGACGCGCATCTTCGCCACCATGTCCTGTTCGCTCATGAAGTCGAGATTGGCCTGGACGCTCGCGGTGCGGAACATCATGTCCAGGCCGCGGGTCCCGACTTTCGGCATATAGCGGGCCATGATCGCGTAGCGGCTTTTCGGCATCGACGGCGTCTCGGCGAGCCGCCATTTAGGGCTCATGCCGAGCGTCAGAAAGCCGATGCCGAGCGGCTCGGCGACGATGCGGCAAGCGGCCAGATGGCGATCGAGCTCAACGGCGGTCAGGTGCGCGTCGTCAAGCGGCGCGCCCGAGAGCTCGAATTGTCCTCCGGGCTCGAGGGAGATGGCGCCCTCCCCGCGCGCGTCAAAGAGGCCGATCAAGTTATCCTGATCCTCGATTCCCTCCCAGCCGAGATGGCCCCGCATGCCCTCCAGCAGCGCCCTGATCCCCCGCTCGCCCCCGTAAGGAACGGGAGAATGATCGGCGCGATAGAAAGGGATTTTTTCGTGCTCCGTGCCCACCCTGAACGGGCCCGCAGGCTTGCATCCGGCCTCGAGCCAGGCGACGAGCGCGTCGCGCGACTCAACAACTTCACTATCGACGACGTCGCGAGCCATAAAGGCGCTCACCCCAGCGGCCGGCGAACCGGCGACCCGGCTAGATAGTCGCGCCGGTCGGACAATGCAAAGAGCGTAGGGCGGGAAAGATTACAGAAACGCGGCCGGCCTTCGGACCGCCTTAACCGTTGCGGCAAGCGCCTGCCGCGAACCTAGAAGTGCTCGCTCAACCTCATCCAATGTTAGGAACTTTCAGGCCTGATGCGGTGGAATTTGAGGAACATCCGTCATGACCAAGCTGTTGCGTCGGTTCATGCTCTGCCGCCAGGGGGTGACGGCGATCGAGTATGCGCTCTTAGGTTCGGGCGTCGCCCTGGCGATTGTGACGGGCGTCAGCACCGTCGGAACCAACCTCAGCGCAAGCTTCACCCATATCGCCGGCGCGTTTCCATGAAAGCCGCGGGCGCTCAGGGGCGGCCCGATCCCGGCCGTCAACGCCCTTCGCCAACCGCCAGGTCACCGCATAAGCCGTCGCGACGGCGATCAGGCCAAACACAGCGGCTCCGAGGGCGAAGCCCAACATGCCGCCCTGCACTCCGCCATAGCGCGCGCCGACGGTCACGAACGGAATCGTCCCCAGCGTCGCGCGCGCCCAGTTGAACGCCATCGACAGCACCGGAAAGCCGAGATTGTTGAACGATACGTTGGCGACGAACAGGCACGCCAGAAAGATCCAGGCGACCACTCCGTATCGGCAGTAGAAGGCGACATATTGGGCGCTCTCGCCCTTGGCCTCGAAAGCGGCGATAAGCGCCGGCTCGGCAAGAGCAAGAACCGCCCAGGCGAACAGAACGTAGCCGATCGACAGGATGAAGGAATTGGTCAGCGTCCGCTGCACCCTTCCCATCAGTTTCGCCCCATAATTCTGGCCGATGATCGGACCGACGGAGGCGGTGAGCGCGAAAACGACCCCGAACGCCACCGGCGTCACCCGGTCGATGATCGCCGAAGCGGCGATCGCCGCCTCGCCGAAATCGGAGAACACACGCAGCGTATAGGCCGAGCTGACCGGCGCCGCCATATTGGCCATGATCGCAGGGAACCCGATCGCCATGATCGGCCCGAAGTCGCCGCGCGCGGCGTTGAGCTTCGGCCGAGCGACGAGGTCGTGCACGCCGACCGCGCCGATCCAGCCGACGGCGAGCAGGATGAGGCGCGAGAGCACCGTCGCCCACGCGGCGCCGTAGACTCCGAGCCCAAAGCCGAAAATGAGCAGCGGATCCAGAAAAGCCGTTGCGATCCCGGCCGAGAGCGTCACGTACATCGCCCGGCGCGCGTCGCCGACGGCGCGCAGCACTCCCGATAGCGCCATGCCGACCGCGAGCGGCACATTGGCCGGGATGCTGATGGCGATGAACTTGGAGGCGACCTCGACCGATTCGCCGCGCGCGTGCAAAACCGTCGTCAGGATCGAATCGCGCAGGACGAACATCGCCGCCGCCATCGCGGCGGAGAAGATGGCGGTTATGGTGAGCGCGGACGCCGCCAGTCGGCGGGCGCGCGGCCTATCGCCTGCGCCGAGCGCACGCGACACCGTGGCCGAGGTTGCGATGGTGAGCCCGATGTTGGTCGACATGACGAAGAACGTCATCAGGCCGACATAGCCGACCGCCGCCTTGAACGCCTGATCGCCGAGCTTCGACACCCAGAACAGCGACAGAAGGTCGACGACGAACACCGCCATCAAGCCGATGGCGCCCGTCGCCGTCATCACCGCGACATGGCGCATCAACGACCCGTGCGTGAACACGGGCCGCTTGTCGTGAGCGGCTTGGGGGGCGTTCAAGACAATTTCCCATTTCGCCAGGGCCGCGTGTCTTAGAGCGTCGCGGCGATGGAGGCTAGGGGCGAGCGAAGCGGCGCCCTTCGGCCGACTGGACGCTTGGGGTGGCCGGCCGATTTTGATTTGACCGCGCGATCGCTCGCGTCCTATCTGACGAGAGGCATCAGTCCGCCCTTGGGCGGCAAGGGAGGGGAAACATGCGCATCCGTCATTTTGCAATCGCCTCGGCGATTTCGCTCGCGGCTTTGGTGTCCGTCCAATCGAGCGCGCTCGCCCAGCAGGCCGAGGCGATGAAATATTGCAAGGCGGACTACCAGAGGCTGTGCGCCGGTGTTCCCATGGGCGGCGGGCGCATCATCGGCTGCCTCAAGGCGCACAAGGAAGAGGTCAGCATCGGCTGCGGGCAAGGCGCTGCAGGCGATGAAAGGCAAGATGGTCCAGTGAGGGCGGGCGAGGCTCGCGCGCGCTGCTCAGAATCGCTCGCGGACCATCTCCTCGCTCTTCGCCCATAGCGCCCTGGCTGTCTCCGAGTTGAGCGCGTAAGGCTTGACGCCGGCGCGCCTGGCCGGGTCGGGCTCGATCACGGCCACGTGGCAGTCCTCGCAATAGCGGCCGCCGACCTCATCGGCCGGCGCAACCACCCCGGCCCAGACCGTGGTCGCCGCCCCTTGTGGAACCGTCTTGAACTTGAAGTCGGGCTCGCCCGCGGCGCGCGTCGCCGCGTTGATGCGCTCCATGAGCTGCTTGACGCCCTCCTCGCCGATATGGCGGGAAAGCTCGGTGTGGATGCCGCCGGGATGGACGGCGGTTGCGCGGATTCCGTTCCCCTTGTGGCGGCGGTCGAACTCGACCGCGAACAGGATGTTGGCGCTCTTCGACCGGCCGTAGCCGACCCATGGATCGTAAGGCGTGCGCTCGAAGTTTGGATCGTCAAGATCGACGTCGGAATAACGGTGGCCGGCGGACGACAGATTGACCAGCCGCGCGCCCGGCTTCATCAGCGAGGCGATGCGGTTGACCAGCACGAAATGGCCGAGATGGTTGGTCCCGAATTGGGTCTCGAACCCGTCCGTCGTCTTGCCGAATGGCGTCGCCATGACGCCCGCGTTGCAAATGATGAGGTCGAACGGCTTGCCGTCGTCGACAAGCGCGTCAGCGCAGGCGCGCACGCTTTTTAGCGACGCGAGATCGAGCTGCACGAGCTCGAATCCTCCGCCGTTCGCGGCGGCGGCCCGCACGCTCGCGGTCGCCGCTTTTGCCTTGACAAGATCGCGCGCGGCGCCGACCACCTCGGCGCCGTGAGCCACGAGCGCGCGGGCAGTCTCCACGCCGAGGCCAGCCGACACGCCCGTCACCAGCGCGCGCTTGCCGCTCAGGCTCACGCCCTTAAGCACTTCGTCGGTGGTGGATGTCGCGCCAAACGATTTTGCCGCGGCGGTCTGATCGAGCTCAGGCATTGGGGTCTCCTGGATGTGGCGTCGCTCGCTCAGCGACCAACTTTTGCAATGAAAAGATTTCTGACGGCGCGCGTCGACCTGGCTCAGGCGAAACGCTCGCCGACCAACTCCTCGCTCTTCGCCCACAGCGCCTTGGCGTGTTCGAGATCAAGCGCATAGGGGCGCACGCCGTCCAGCACGTTCAGGCCCGCGTCGACGACTTCCGCCACATGGCAATCCTCGCAATAGCGGGCGCCCACGTCCTCCGCCTTCGCCACGACCCCTGCCCAGACGGAGGTTGCCGCCCCTTGCGGGATGGACTTCCAGACGATGGGCGGCCGTCCCGCGGCCTTCTGCTCCGCGTTCAGCCGCTCTATCATGCTGCGCACGGCATCGGCGCCCATGTGGCGGCTGAGCTCCGTTTCGATCACGCCCGGGTGAACCGCCGTCGCGCTGAGGCCGCTTGCCTTGTGCCGGCGGTCGAATTCGACCGCGAACAATATGTTCGCCGTCTTCGACCGCCCATAGCCGATGAACGGCTCATAGGGGCCGCGTTCGAAATTCGGATCGTCGAGGTCGACATCAGCGCGCCGATGTCCCGCGGAAGACAGATTGACGAGCCGCGAGCCCGGCTTCATCAGCGAAGCGATGCGATTGACCAGCACGAAATGGCCGAGGTGGTTGGTCCCGAACTGGGTCTCGAACCCGTTCGCCGTCTTGCCGAATGGCGTCCCGGCAACGCCTGCGTTGGCGATGACGAGGTCGAACGGTCTGCCGTCGTCGACCAGCCCGTCGGCGCAGGCGCGTACGCTCATAAGCGACGCGAGATCGAGCTGCACGAGCTCGAATCCGCCGCCGTTTGCGACGGCCGCCCTCACGCCCGTGGTCGCCGCTTCGGCCTTTGCAAGATCGCGCGCCGCGCCAACCACCTCGGCGCCGTGAGCGACGAGCGCGCGGGCCGTCTCCACGCCGAGGCCCGCTGACACGCCCGTCACCAGCGCGCGCTTGCCGCTCAAGCTCACGCCGTCGAGCACCTCATCGGTGGTGGATGCAGCTCCGAAGGCTTTCGCCATGATCGTCTCCCGGTTGGACAAGCAAGGATTGCCGCGGCTTCGGCCCCACGGTGCCATGTTGCCAGGGCCGCGAAGCCGGAATAAACGGAGGGCGCCTCCGCGCGGAATATACGGAGGTAGCCTCCGTTTAGCAAGAGGAAAGACGAAATTTGACCGCCGACGCAACGGGCCGGCCCCGCCGCGCGGCCGGCGGAAAAGCGCCGGGCGAAGTTCGCAAGCCCCGCGCTGACGCCCGGCGCAACCGCGACGGCCTGCTCAAGGCGGCCAAGGCGGCGTTCGCCGAAGTCGGGGCGGAGGCAAGCCTCGAGGAGATCGCGCGGCGAGCGGGCGTCGGGATCGGCACGCTTTACCGCCACTTCCCGACCCGCGACGCGGTCGTGGAGGCGGTCTATCGCCGCGAGGTCCAGCAGTTGGCTGACGCCGCGCCCCGCCTGATCGAATCCATGGCCCCGGCCGAGGCGCTTCGCGCCTGGATGCGGCTCTTCATCGACTATATCGCCGCCAAGAGGGTGATCGCGCCCGCGCTCAAATCCCTGGTCGGGGGCGGGTCGACGCTCTATGCCGATTCAGGCGCGCGGATCAATGAAGCGATCGCGCTGCTCGTGGAGCGGGCGCGCGCAAGCGGCGACATCCGTCCCAACGCCGAGTCCGCCGATCTCTTACGCGCGCTCATCGGCTTCGCCTATGTCAACTCGGCCCCGGACTGGGAGGCGAGCGCGCGGCGCCTTATCGACCTCCTGATCGATGGGCTGAAGCCGCAGCGCGACGAACGGTGACTGCGGCGGCGCTAGTCATGAGCGGCGCGCGCGGCTAAATCACCGCCACGGAGCGCGGCGGCGCAAGCAGAAGGAGCGGCGCATGGACATCAAGCGAAGCGGCTCGCGGCCATCCGGCAAGGGGCCGGCGGACTGGTTCACGGGCGCAGTGCGCATCGACCCGCTGTTTCCAGCGACTGCTCCCGCGCGGGCGGCTGGCAATGCAGTCACGTTCGAGCCGGGCGCGCGCACCGCTTGGCATACCCACCCGCTTGGTCAGGTTCTCATCGTCACCATGGGATCAGGCCGCGCGCAGCGCGAGGGCGGCCCGACCGAGGAGATTCGACCGGGCGACGTCGTTGTCTTCGCGCCCGGCGAAAAACATTGGCACGGCGCCGCGCCCACAACCGCCATGACCCATATCGCCATCCAGGAGGCGCTTGACGGCAAGGCGGTCGAATGGATGGAGAAGGTTACGGACGAACAATACCGGGGCTGAGCTGCCGTGACCGCCTCGCGCGCCACGAGGAACAACTGAAGAGGTCAGCCATGACGCAAGGCATTAAGGAGAAAGTGGTCGTCATCACCGGGGCCAGCAGCGGGCTCGGAGAAGCGGCCGCGCGCCGGCTGGCGCAAAACGGTGCGAAGCTGGTTCTGGGCGCGCGACGCCTCGACCGGCTTCAGGCGCTCGCCAAGGAGCTTTCGCTTGGGCCCGAGGCTGTCGCGCAGACGGATGTGACACGGCGCGACGACGTTAAGCGTCTCGTAGACCGCGCCGTCAAATCGCATGGCCGCATCGACGTCATGATCAACAACGCCGGCCTCATGCCGCAGTCGCTTCTCGAGCGTCTCAAGATCGACGAATGGGATCGCATGATCGACGTCAACATCAAGGGCGTCCTCTATGGCGTCGCCGCCGCGCTACCTCACATGATCGCGCAGAAAAGCGGTCACTTCATCAACGTGTCGTCGGTCGCAGGCCACAAGGTGCGGGCCGGGAGCACGGTCTACTCCGCAACCAAATCAGCAGTCCGGGTGATCTCGGAAGGGCTGCGGCAGGAGGTTAAGCCCTACAACATCCGCACCACCATCATTTCGCCGGGCGCGGTCGCGACCGAACTGCCCGACAGCATCACCGACCCCGATAGCGCCGCGGCGATATCCAAGTTCTACAAGGAGACGGCCATTCCCGCCGACTCCTTCGCCAGCATGGTCGTGTTCGCGATGAGCCAGCCGGACGACGTGGACGTCAACGAGATCCTGTTCCGGCCTACACGTCAGGAATATTGAGCCTCTCGGCGAGGCGTTTCGTCCCGGTTCGTCTGGGAGAGATCGCCTCGCGGGCTCTCCGGTCTTGACTCCCGGCCCCTGCGCTCGCAAACACGCATCGGCTTCGCAATTCTGGGGTCGAGCGCATTGCCCGCCATGCCGACAAAGCCGCCGCTCCGCGTGGTCCTCTGCGCGCCGCGTGGATTCTGCGCCGGCGTGGTGCGCGCAATCGAGGCGGTTGAGCGAGCGCTCCAGCTTTACGGGGCGCCGGTCTATGTGCGCCACGAGATCGTGCACAACAGGCACGTCGTCGACTCGCTCAAGGCCAAGGGCGTCATCTTCATCGAAGAACTCAGCGAGGCGCCGCCGGGCCGGCATCCGGTCATCCTCTCAGCCCACGGCGTCTCAAGGGCGGTGCAGGACGAGGCGAAAGCGCGCGATCTCTTCATCGTCGACGGGGCCTGCCCGCTGGTGACCAAAGTGCATCGCGAGGCGCAGGCGCATTTCAAGCGCGGCCGGCGCATCATTCTCATCGGCCATTCCGGCCACCCTGAAGTGATCGGCACGATGGGACAATTGCCGCCGGGGGCGGTGGCGCTGATCGGCTCGGTCCAAGAGGCCGAGGCGCTGGAGCCGGACGGCCGCGACGTCGCCTATGTGACCCAGACCACCCTCTCGGTCGACGACGCGCGCGACATCATTGCGGCGCTCAAGCGGCGCTTTCCTTCGATCCATAGCCCGCCGGTCGAGGACATCTGCTATGCGACCACCAACCGCCAGGATGCGGTCAAGGCGGCCGCGGGCGACGTTGAGGCCTTTATCGTCGTCGGGGCCGGCAACTCCTCGAACTCGCAGCGCCTGCGCGAAGTCGCCGAGCGCAAAGGATGCGCCGCGCAGCTCGTCGCTGACGCGCATGCGATCGACTGGCGGGCGCTCGAAGGCGTGCGTTCGCTCGCCGTCACCGCCGGCGCGTCCGCTCCCGAGGCGCTGGTCGACCGCGTCATCGAAGCACTCCGCGCGCGCTACGCGGTCGCGCTCGAGACGCTGACCACGGCGACGGAATCGATGGCCTTTCCACTGCCTCGCGGCTTGCGGCCGGCGGCGTGAGCGTCGCAGGATGAACAGAAGAACCCTGATTATCGCCGCGGTCGCCGTGATCGCGCTCTTTGCCGCGGGTGCGGTAGCGGGCCGCCTGCTGTATCGCGCCTATCCGGTCCAGGTGGAGCTCTTTGTCGCTCTGACGCGCAACACCGTCCGCTCTTGGGGAGCGCCTCCGGGCGAGACGAGGACGGAAGTGAACCCGGCTTACAAGACCCTTGCTGCGGCGCCAACGCTGTCGGCCGCGGCGGCGTCGAACGCCGCCGGCGACGACTGGCCGAGCTACAACAGGACGCTCGCTTCGGAACGCTATGCGCCGCTCGCCGAGATCAATGTCCGGACGGTCGGCAAGCTCAAGGTCTTATGCTCGTACGACACCAAACAATATACGAGCTTCGAGTCCGGCCTGATCGTCGTCAACGGGGCCCTGATCGGCGTCACCCTGACCGACATTTTCTCGATCGACCCGGCGACTTGCGCCGAGAATTGGCGCACGCGCGAGGACGTCCCGCCCTCGATCCTGTCCGCCATGCGAGGGGCGGCCTACTTCGACGGCATGCTGTTCCGCGGATCCCAGGATGGACGGGTGCTCGCCTATGACTTCAAGACCGGCAAGCGAATCTGGCAGACGACCATCGCGGACGGGAAAAAGGGCGAGTTCGTCGCCGCCTCTCCAATCGCCTGGAACGGACTGGTTTTCATCGGCGACGCGGGCGGCGACGCCAAGGGCGGCAAGGGGCGCGTGTATGCGCTCGACGCCAGAAGCGGCAAAGTGGTGTGGGAGTTCTTCCTCGTTCCCAAGAGCGAGGGCGATCCGAGCCGGGGACCGCAAGGCCTCTCGCCGCTTGATAAGTCGACCTGGGGCAACGCGCCTGGATTCCCGATCAGCGGCGGCGCCACGTGGACGTCGTACACGCTCGACCCGGACGCTCAAGAATTGTATGTGCCGGTCGGCAATCCGTCGCCTGCCTATGCGATCAGCGTGCGCGAGGGCGAGGATCTCTATACCGACTCGGTCGTCGTGCTCGACGCCATGACCGGCGCTTACAAGCGCCATTTCAAGCTCGTGCCCCGGGACTGGCACGACTGGGACGTCGCCAGCCCGCCTGCTCTGATCCACACCCTGGGCGGCAAGACGCTGCTATCGGTCGCGCCCAAGGACGGACATCTCTATGGGATCGACCTCGCCGACAACGCCCTCCTCTACCGCACGCCGGTGACCAAGATCGAGAATGTCGAGGCGCCGTTTGCGCTCGACAAGGCGGTGCGGTTCTGCCCGGGCGCATCGGGCGGGTCCGAGTGGAACGGGCCTGCCTACGATCCGGACACGAACCTCATCATCACAGGCGAAGTCGATTGGTGCACGACGGTGAAGCGGCAGACCGACGAGCAGCTCCAGGACGCGCCGACCGGCGGAATCTGGTTCGGCAACGCGATGCGCAACCCGTTTCACCTGTTCGGTCGGCAGGATGAGATCGGGGGCTTCTGGGGCGGCTGGGTTTACGCCGTCGACGCCGACACAGGCGTCTCGAAGTGGAGGCTGAGGTCGAATTACCCGATCGTGAGCGGCATCACGCCGACTGCCGGCGGCTTGGTGTTCTTCGGCGATGTGGGCGGGAATTTCTATGCTCTCGACGCCGCGAGCGGCGAGAAGCTATGGGGCCAGAAGATCGGCGGGGCGATCGGCGGCGGCGTGATCGCTTATCGGGCCGACGGGGCCGAAAAGATCGCGGTGGCGACCGGCCTTACCGGCGTTGCTTGGCCAACCGAGGTGGTGACCGGGAAAATCGTCGTGCTGGGCCTCGACAGCGGCGCGGCCGAAGCGATCAAGGAGCCGTAAGGCGCCCACTCCGAAGCGGGCGCATCTTTCGCTTAAGAGCGCGCCGCGCCCTTGTTCTCGAGGCAAGAGCGAATTTCGGGCCCCGCCGCCTCGAGGAACGCTTTCGACCAGCGATCGGCGCTCGGCCGGTCGAGGTGATAGCCGTCGGTCGTGTTGAGCCCGTCCAGATTGGGCGCCACCAACGGCAAGCCGGCGCCCGCCGCGATCGCTTCCGCGTTCCCGATCTTCGTTTCCGGATAGGGAACGTTGGTCAGGATGACACATTTCCCCTTGGCGAATTGCTTGAGAAAATCGATCGCCAGCGCCGTACTGTCTTTAACCGCCGCCTGATCGACCCATCGGTCATAGCTGACCGCGTTCTGCGGCAGGACCGGCTCATCACCTTGCGCAATCCTGTAATAGGCGCCCGTTTCGCGCGAGCGGAAAATCACAAACCTGTGCCCGCAAAGCTTGGGGAAGGCCCCGCAGATCGGCCGATGCAGCCGTTGCGCGAAGCGCTTCCACTCGTACCGGCTCCGCGCATCCGGATCGTGCAGGATCGCCTTCGCCGCCGCGGTCTCTCGTCGCTCAAAAAAATCGTCAACATTGATGATGTAGACGCTGGCGCGAGGATTTATCCGGCGCAGAAGCTCGTTGGTGAAAACCATGTCCTCGTTGTAGCTGAACGCCAACAGGTAATACCGAGCCGACGCGCGCTTGAACCAATCGGCCGTCGCTTGGTTGGACAGCGCCACCTGCAGACGGCTGTTGCCGAGAACCAGCACATCGGCGTTGCGCGCGTAGTCCAGCGCCGGAGGTTCGAGGTTATAAAAGAAGGCGCCGTGCTCGAAATCGGCATAGTTCCCACCGCCGCAATAGGCGAGGTAGCGGTCAGCGCTGTATCCTGGCGCCTGGCAAGCGAAGATGAAGCGGTCCTTCAGCCAAAACGCATAGGAAGCGAGAGCGGCGAGAAGAACAATGCCTATGTAAAGGGTCAACTGGCTGGCAAAGAGACCTTCCCGCGGCTTGGCCAACGTTTTTGGCGCCACAGGCAAATCCAAAGCAGTCTGATCCATAGGCGATCTCACGTCAGCGGCGGGTTGCGAGTTGTTCACGGGGCGCGCGCGCGCGCTTCGGGGCCGATGATCCCTGTTGGGCGACCGCCGCCAAAGCCCGCGGCAAAGCCGTCCCGGCCGGGGAAGCAGGCCGCTCAAATCACGAGGCGCCGTGTTTTGGCGAGGACCATAAGGTTCGCCGGCCGGTAAGTCTACCGCCGCACCGGCTGCACATGCGAGCGCAGGCGCCCTGCCTCGGCGCGATCAGGCTCGCCGCCCTCGCGCAGCGCTCGAACACAGAGATTTGGATTGCGGTCTCGCCAGATTATTGCTGTCTTAGAAGAATAAACGCGGGTCTGTCCGTGTTTAGCGGCGATTATTGTCGGGGAGAAGCACATGAAACGCTTGGTGGCTGTGGCAATGGCGCTGGCTTGCGGCGTCACCGCCGTATTGGCCGACACCGATCCGATCGCCGAGCGGCGCGCGCTCATGAAGCACGACGGCGCCGCCGCGAAAAAACTGTTCGACATGTCGAAGGGCACGATCCCATTCGATCTCGCGGTGGTGAAGGAATCTCTGGCGACGCTCAACGAAGGAGCGACGAAATCGGCGGCTTTGTTTCCCGACAACAGCAAGACCGGCGGCGGCACGGCGGCGCTGCCGGCGATCTGGCAAAACAAGGCGGACTTCGACGCCCGCTTCGCCAAATTCGCCAAGGATGTCGAGGCCGCCCAGGCCGGAATTACCGATGAGGCGACTTTCAAGCAATTCGCGCCGGCGGTGTTCAAGAATTGCGGCGGCTGCCACGAGCTCTACAAGGCCAAAAGCGGCTGAGACTTGAGTTCGCCGGCGCGAACGAAGCGCATCGCCTTCATCCTCGTCGCGGTCGTGGTCGTTGCCGGGGCCGCGCTGGCTTGGGCGTTGTCCGCGCCTAGGCCGCGCTACTCGGCCGAGGAATGGCAAGCGCTCGGCCTTGCCGGCGACGCCGCCGCCGGGCGGCTTGTCTTTTTCGCCGGCGGCTGCGAATCCTGCCACAAGTCTCCGGGCCAGGACGACCCGCTGAGACTCGGCGGCGGGCTCGAACTCAAAACGCCGTTCGGATCGTTCTACCCGCCAAATATCTCCAGCGATCCCGTCGACGGCATCGGCGCCTGGCGTCCTGTCGATATCGCCAACGCGCTGATGTCGGGCGTTTCCCCGGACGGCCAGCACTTTTACCCGGCCTTCCCCTATACATCCTATCAGCGCATGACGCCGAAGGACGTCGCCAATCTCGCCGCGTTCCTGCGCACTTTGCCGCCGGTTAAGGGCCGGGCGCCGGCGAACGCGCTTGCGTTTCCCTTTTCCATCCGCCGCGCCGTGGGCTTGTGGAAGCTGCTTTATTTCAACGATGCCGGCCTTCGCCCCGATCCATCACAAAGCGAACAATGGAACCGCGGCCGCTACCTCGTCGAGGGACCCGGCCATTGCGGCGAATGTCACACGCCGCGCAATTTCCTGGGCGCGATGGACTTAAGCCGCGCGCTCGCGGGCGCGCCATTGCCTGACGGTCACGGCAAGTCGGGGAACTTAAGAGGCGGCGACTTCCTGAACTGGACCAACGCCGACATTGTCGAGGCCCTGACCAGCGGCTTCACCCCTTCCGGCGACGTCCTCGGCGCGGGCATGACCGCGGTTGTGGGCAACCTCGCCAAACTGCCGGAGTCCGACCGCCAGGCGATCGCCGTCTATCTCAAGAGCCTGCCCCCGCTCGGCCCGCCCGCGCCCGCGAAGCCATAGCCCGATCAGCGTGCAAAAAGACGACCGCCTGTGGCGTAAGCCGGACCTTCAGGCCGGCGTCGCTCAATCATCATGGCCACCCCTAGTCGAACACGGGGTGAGCGACTTATACATCGACCGAGCGCCTTTGGACCGAGGCTCCGTTACCGCGTTCCCTTCTTCGCCGTTCCGCCCATGTCATGACGGGGACAATGTTGGGAGTTATGCTAGCAGGCATGAACGCGCGTGAGGTGATGACGAACCCAGTTATCTCGGCGGCCGGGAATACGCCGGTTCGGGATATCGCTGAACTTCTCCTCAAAAACCATATCAGCGCGGTACCCATCCTCGATGGTGACGGCGCGCCCATTGGCATGGTCAGTGAGGGCGACCTCATTGGCCGTGACGAAACTGAAAACGACGCGCGGCGGGAGTGGTGGCTCACGTTGCTGGCGGAAGGCGAATCGCTAAGCTCTGACTTCCTTTCCCACTTGCGTCGCCCCGAACGCGTCGCCAGCGACATCATGTCGAAGCCGGTCATCACCGTCGGCGAGGACACCGACACCGGCGAAATCGCGCGCTTACTTGCCGCCTATCGGATCAAGCGGGTGCCCGTGGTGCGGAACGGGCAAGTGACAGGAATCGTCAGCCGCGAGAATCTGCTGCGAACGCTTGTGAGTGCGGAACATCATCACGACGTCAAGCCTAAGGAGGGAGTTGTCGCGCGCGCTCTTGAGGACGCGCTGGCGCCGCTCAAGTGGCGTTTCGAGCGCCCTCGCCATGAGACCGAACCGCATCGCGCGCCGACCACTCAGCCCGATGATGCTTCCTCAGCGGCCGCGGACTTCCGCCGGCTCGTGTCGGACTTCGAGAGCAAGGAACTGCATCGTCGCGAGGAACTGCGTCACAACGTCGAGGAAGAGCAGCAGCACAAGGCGGCCGAGCTGATCGGCAAACACATTTCAGAGGCAAGCTGGCGCAATCTCATTCACGGAGCGCGCGCGGCGGCCGAGCAGGGGCTGAAGGAATTCATGCTCTTGCGCTTCCCAAGCCAACTGTGCGGCGATGGCGGCCGCGCCATCAATGCGCCTGACCCGGATTGGCCGGCGACGTTGCGTGGTGAGGCCGCGGAGGTTTATCTCCGATGGCGCCACGATCTGAAGCCGCACGGTTTCCATCTCGCGGCCCGGGTTACGGACTTTCCCGACGGGGTGCCGGGCGACATCGGCCTGTTTCTTGTTTGGGGATAACAATCGCCATCGCGCGAGCTTGCTGCGGTCACGCTCGAACCGTTGCCTGACCAGCGGCTTTTCCTTTCGGGCGACGTCCTTAGCGCGAGCCTGACCGCGGTGACGCGCGACCTGGCCGAATTTCCCGAGTCCGACCGCCAGGCGATCGCCGTCTATCTGAAGAGCCTGCCGCCGCTCGGCCCGCCCGCGCCGGCCAAACCTTAGGGCCAAACGCTTGCAGGCCGGGCGAAAGTTATCCCGGCGTGATTCCGAGAATGGCCAGGCGAGCCCGATTCCAGCCTCAAAGCGCCCCGCATCGAGCGGCACGAACGAGCGCCGCCGGCCACCCACCTTGGCCGTAAGCAATCTCCCTCAGCATGCGGTCGCGCAGAAGGGCGGCGCTGCGTTCGCCCTGGTGCGCGAGGGCGCGCGGCTGGCGAAGCCTATGGCACTCCCGAGGCCGAATATCGCCGACTGGTCGGGTGAAGCGACGGCGGGCCGGCGGATGGCCTGGTGGAGCCCGGACGCCGGCGCGATCTTAAGCAGTGAGGCGACGTCCGCGGCCACAAGGCGCAGCGACCGCTAAACGGGCAAGACCAGTCAAGCGGATTGGGTTTAGCCCTGGGCATTCCACCGCGCGATCTTGGCCAATTGCGGATAATATACATTCTTGCAGTGCTTAAATGGTGCGGGATTTGCTTTTTTTGAGTTGCAGAAAAATGAGCTTAAGCCTTTGAAAAGGCTCGCTCGCGCGCGGCAATTATATACTTGACGTAGATATGCGGATGGTGTAGGGTTTTTCTCAGTTGAGGACAACCCGATGACCGATCTCACAAATCCGATGTTCATTGACGCCAACGCGGCCCGCGAGCACCTTGAAAGGCTCTACTGGCCAAATGGGCCGGTCTGCCGTCATTGCGGGAATGCCGAGGCGAAGCGGATCACAAAGCTTTCCGGCAAGAGCACGCGTCCGGGCGTTTTCTGGTGCAATGAGTGCGACAAGCCATTTTCCGTGACGGTCGGAACCGTGATGGAGGACTCGAAAATCCCGCTTAACAAGTGGGTCCTCGCGTTCCATCTCATGTCTGCTTCAAAGAAGGGCATGAGCGCGCATCAACTGCATCGGATGCTCGGCGTTTCGTACAAGACGGCGTGGTTCCTCGCGCATCGCATCCGTGAGGCGATGGACGGCCCGTCGCCCGCGTCCGGCGGCGGGCTCGGCGGCGAAGGCAAGATCATCGAGGTTGACGAAACCTATGTCGGCGGCAAGGGCAACAATCGCGCCCATCGCAAGTCTTCGCCTAAGAAAGCGGTCGTTTCCCTTATCGAGCGCGACGGCCGCGTTGCGTCGTTCCATGTCGCCAATGTGACCGCAGAGACCGTCCGCCCGATCATCATGACACACGCGAACCGCAAGAGCGCGCTCATGTCCGACGAAAGCAACGTCTACACAAAGCTTGGCCGCGAGTTCGCCTCGCATCATTCCGTCGATCACTCACGCGACGAATACGCCTATTTCGACAAGCGATCCGCCTACACCGTGTCCATCAACATCAGCGAGAATTTCTACAGCATCTTCAAGCGCGGAATCACCGGCGTCTATCATTCGATAAGCGAAGCGCACTTGCATCGCTATCTCGCCGAGTTCGACTTTCGATACAACAATCGCTCAAAGCTCGGCGTCGAGGATACGGAACGCGCCACCAAAGCGATGCTGGGCGCGGAAGGAAAGCGCCTCACCTATTATCAGCCTGTTGTCTGAAAACAGAGGGCCAGAAAAGCGGATTTGGACGCCACCAGAGGAAACTGGGGCGCCGCCTGATTCTAGGCGTCGGCGGTTTTCTTCTGACTAGCCTCCGCTTTTGGCGCGCCGCGCTTGCTAGACTTTCCGATCTTCATCTCGGATTGCCGCTTGTGCGGCGTGCCGAGCGCGCGCAATAGTGCGGCATCGCGACGCTGCTCGATTTCTTTTTCCGTTAGACCCATGATCGATCAAAAACCTGAAGAACTGCCGCCATGGATGACCGCAGAGGCCGCGCGTCCAGAAAGTCAGTTCGCCAAGCCCATTGGGGAGTTTATGATAGCGTTCAACTGGCTGGAACACCAGCTTGAGTTGGCGCTTATATCACTCCTCAATGTTGAAACGCTCGACCATGCTTACGCCGTTCTCTCGCAACTGATCAATTTTGAGCCAAAAATTGATATGTTTTCACAGTTGGCCAACTTGCTTTTCCCCGATCAGTCTCAGTCTAAAATAATAAAGGACATTCACGACAGCTTAGATGACGTCAACGGGAAAAGAAATCAACTCATACATGGGCGCTTTAGCAATTACGTATGGCCTCCTCTACAGTTGGCGATAATAAAACGGCGTCCACGAGACGAGACATACAAATTTGGCAATATCGTATTTTATACCACTGATCAGGTCTCTAAGATGACCGATGAAATATATAAGGTCGGACTTAAATTGGGTAAATTCAAACACCTTACGAATGATCACCTTTTGAAAACCAAGAGGCTGAGAGCATCGCCTTAAAAAGGTGCACTAACAATTCCTTCCGCTCGTCCAACGTATCGTCATGCCAATCGCTGCCCCGCATGACGTCATACCCCGCTTCAACCATAGCCGGGGTCACGTCAATCTCGATTCCGGGCGCGCCAGCCGTCTCTTTCGATTCGGCTTCGGGAAAATGGCACATCTGACGCTCCTACGTCAAGTATATAGTTGCCCAAAACCGTACACAGCGAGCCGATGGTCAATTCGAGCCTTGGCGCGCCTCATCGGACCGTCCAGACGAGGTTGACCGCGGTCAGCTGCGGTAGGCGGAGGCCGGTCCAGACCGTCGAGCAGCGAGGCGTCGACATTGCGCCGGCGGGCGGTCCGCCGCGCGCCTGTAATAAAGAACAAGACAATTGATACGGACCGAGCCTTCTCGATAAGGTCGCGTCGCGGCGGACTTGGGAGCGTTACGATGTCGGCCTGGTTTTCTTCCTCGTATATGGCTCGCCGCGGCGTCGCGGCGGGCCGCGTTGGCAAAACCCATCACCTGACAGAGGCCAAGCAGGGCTCCTATCAGTATGTTTATGGGCCCTACGCCCCGCCTGTCCTCACGATTGCGCCCGGCGACGTCGTCGTCGCCGAGACGCTCGACGCGTTCGGGGGAGCGATAAAGTCGGTTGACGATCGGCCGTCCGAGAAACTCAAGTTCCCGTTCGTCAATCCTCAGAACGGGCCGATCGCGATCGAAGGCGCGGAGAAGGGCGACGTCTTGTGCGTGCGCATCGAGACAATCGCGCCTCGCGGGCCGCAGCCAGTGGGGACTTCCGCTCTCATCCCCGAATTCGGCGGCCTCGTCGGCAACGCCGGGACGCCCATGCTCAACCCGCCTTTACCCGAGCGGGTGATGAAATATCATGTGACCGAAAGCGGCGTGCGCTTCAACGACACAATCGTGCTGCCGTTCGAACCTTTCATCGGCACGCTCGGCGTGAGCCCTCAGATCGAAGCGGTGCTGTCGCTGCAGCCCGACTACTGGGGCGGCAACATGGACCTGCCTGACGTCGCGCCAGGCGCGATCGCCTATTTCCCGGTGCAAACGAAAGGCGCCAATCTCTTTCTCGGCGATTGCCACGGGCGACAGGGCGACGGGGAACTCTGCGGCGTCGCCGTCGAGATCCCGTCGACGACCACGGTTCAGGTCGATCTCATCAAGTCGTGGTCAATCGCCTGGCCGCGGCTCGAGAACGAGCGCTTCATCATGACGATCGGCTCCGCGCGGCCCATGGAGGACGCGGCGCGCATCGCCTATCGCGAACTGATCCGCTGGCTCGTCGCCGACTACGGCTTCGACGAGCTCGAAGCCTATTTTCTGCTGACCCAGGCCGGCAGGATGCGCGTGGGCAACATGGTCGATCCCAAATACACCTTGGGGGCCTCGATTCTCAAAGACTATCTGCCGTCAAAATGAAGCCACGGAGGGCAACATGGATCTCGGATTGAAAGGCCTGCGCGCGGTCGTGACCGGCGGCTCCAAAGGCATCGGGCGAAGCGCGGCGGACATTCTTGCTGAGGAGGGCGCAAGCGTCGCGATCTGCGCCCGCAATGCGGACGAGGTGAAGGCCGCGGTCAACGACCTCAAGGCCAAAGGCGTGAACGCCTTCGGCGCCGACATCAACGTGGCCGACAAGGCTGCGCTGCAGAAATTCATCGCCGACAGCGCGCAGGCGCTTGGCGGCATCGACATTCTCGTCGCCAATGTCTCCGCGCTCGCCGTGCAGGACGTCGAGGAATCCTGGAGCAAGGCTTTCGACGTCGACATGATGCACGCGGTGAACGCGGTGAACGCCGCCCTGCCCTTTCTCGAGAAATCCAAGCATCCCTCGATCGTCATCATCTCCTCGGTCTCGGGACGCGAGATCGATTTTACCGGTCCGGCTTATGGCGCCATGAAGGCGGCGCTCATTCATTACGCGCAGAAACTCGCCAATCAGCACGCGTCGAAGATGATCCGGGTGAATTCGGTCTCCCCAGGCAACACCTATTTCGATGGCGGTATCTGGCAGCAAGTCGAAAAGAATCTGCCCGACCTCTACAAGCACGCGCTGTCGTTGAACCCGACCGGGCGGATGGCCAAGGCGGATGAGATCGGCCGCGGCATCGTCTTTCTCGCCAGCCCCGCTTCGAGTTTTACGACGGGAACCAATCTGGTGATTGACGGCGCCTTAACCCGAGGCGTGCAGTTCTAGTAGGCTCCGGCCGAGCTGGTGATTATTTTGGGGTTTTGAAGTCAAAGCGCCGGCGAGACACAATCCCTGGAAGGCCAAAATAGATCCAGCGAGATGATGCACATGGTGGTCGGGCGGCTCACCGGTTTTTCGCGTCGCCGAACTCCTCTTCGAACTTGGCGCACACGTCGATGATCGCCTTGTGGAAGGCGACGCCCAAGCTCAAGGTCAGCGCCGGGTGACGGATACCCGCTGCCCCTTTGCGCCTCGCCTCGGGCTCTATCCGGTTCAGAGCGGCAACGCGCTCGCGGCTGCGCTCGATGATGGCCTGCAGCAGCCCGAGCGCGTCGGCGCGATCGAGCGCGTCAGCAAAGAATAGCTTGACGAGCCCAATGTCACGCAACTCGAAGGGCATCGCCTCCCCGCCGGTCAGCCACCCGCGAAGAGCAGCCTCGCCTTGCGGCGTGATGTCGAAGTTCCGGCGCCGGCGCCGGCCTTGCGGCGCAGAGCGCCCCCGCACCAGCGCCGCCCGCTCCAGCCGATCCAGACTTGGATAGATTTGCGCCTCGGAGATCGTCCAGAAGAACCGAATCAAATCGCGGACCGACTTCTTGATGTCGTAGCCTGATTGCGCCCCCAGACGAACCATTCCGAGCACGACGTAGTCGGGCGGCCTCAGCCGAACTCCTTTGACGCTGATCGAAGCGGCTTGCATCGAAGCAGCTTGCCAAATCGCACCAGTTATAGCAATATATTAGCATAACATATAAAGGGAGCCGAGCCGATGACCGTTATCGCCAGCGTATCCGCCGGATCGTCGATGCGCGCCGCCATGGAGAGGCGCGACACTCGCGCGGTCGTCGACGCCTTCGCAGCCGATGCCGAATTCCATTCGCCGCTGACCGACAAGCTGACGTTCAGGGGCCGCGAGCAGATCGCCGCGCTGACCGGCATCATCCTCGACGTGTTCGAGAACTTCCGCTACACCGACGAAATCATGGGTGACGAGGATGGTTTCCTGGTGGGCCGGGCGAAGGTCGACGGCCTGGAGATTGAATTCGTCGACCATCTGCGCTTCGACGGTGATGGACGCATTGCGGAGATGACCGTTTTCTTCCGGCCATTGCCTGCCGCCGCGGCGGCGCTGCGACGGATCGGCGCGCGGCTCGGTCGCCGAAAGAGCCCTATGCGCGGCGCGGTGATCTCGGTGCTGGCGCAGCCGCTCGCGCTCATGACGCGGATCGGAGACACCATCGGCGCGGGGCTCCTGCGCGCTTCCATTCGATCGTAACGATAAACTTCAGAAATCAAGAATTCTGCACCGGCAATTCGGGTCCAACAATTCCGACGGGCTGGGCCCCTTGCCGGACCCCTGCGGGCGCCGCACCATGCGCGAAGGAGGTGATTCGTTGGAAGCGGACGCGTTTGGCGCCGATGTCGACCTCGTTCAAGCGACGGGCGAGCCCACTTTCACTGTCGATCTCGACGGTTTTGAAGGCCCGCTTGACCTGTTGCTGGAGCTTGCCCGTCGGCAGCGGGTCGACTTGGCGCGGATATCCATCCTCGCGCTCGCCGAGCAATATTTGCGCTTCGTCGAGGCGGCGCGCAAATTGCGCCTCGAGCTTGCCGCCGACTATCTGGTCATGGCGGCGTGGCTCGCGTTTCTGAAGTCTCGTCTGCTTCTTCCGGCGCCCGCACAACCAACAGAACTGGACGCTCCCGCGCTCGCGGAGGGTCTCGCCCAACGGCTGCGCGCGCTTGCGGCCATTCGCAAGGCGGGCGAATATCTGATGAGCCGGCCGCGCTTGGGCCGTGATTTCTTCGCCAGGGGAGATCCGGAGGCCGCCGAGGCGTCGGGGCGCATCTCTTACCACGCCAACCTCTATGACCTGTTGGCCGCCTATGCGCGGCAGGCCCAACGCCACGCGCTCGCGCGAGTGCGCTTCAAAGCGCGCGAGGTCTGGTCGCTCGCCGACGCGCGCCAGGCTCTGTCCCGCCTGGTCGGGGCGCAATCCGACTGGACGGCTTTCGATGATTTTCTCTTGGAGGCTTGCACCAATTCCGCCATGCGCCGAAGCGCGCGCGCGTCCACTTTCGCCGCTTCGCTCGAACTCGCGCGCGAGGGCAAAATGGAAATGCGCCAAGAAAGGGCGTTTGCCCCGATCTGGCTGCGCCCGACAGGGCTCGATCCAGGCGAAGAGCGCGCCGCGTGACGTTCATCGATGATCGCAGTCCCAGAGCGGCCGCCATCCTGTCAGCTCAATCGCAATCCAAGAAAGGCGCTCCATGGCCCGCATGACCGGCGCGGATAATGTCGCGCAATTGTTTCCTTCGGCCGCGCCCGGCGTCTCGCCGGAGGACGTGCGGATCGCCGAGGCGCTCATCTTCGCCGCCGCCGAGCCGCTCGAGGAAACGGCGATCGCCGCGCGCCTCTCGACTGGGGCGGACGTCGGCGCGGTGATGGAAGAACTGCGACGGCTCTATGACGGACGCGGCGTCCATCTGGCGCGGGTCGCCAAGCGATGGATGTTCCGCACCGCCGATGATCTTGCCTGGGCGCTGGCGCGCGACCGCGAGGAGAAGCGAAAACTGTCGCGCGCCGCGCTCGAAACGCTCGCCATCGTCGCCTATCACCAGCCGGTCACCCGTGCCGACATTGAACAGATCCGTGGAGTGGCGGTGTCGAAGGGCGCGCTCGACGTGCTGATGGAAGCGGGCTGGGTGCGGATGCGGGGACGCCGAAAGGCGCCGGGGCGGCCCATCACCTACGGCACGACGAGTGAGTTTCTGGTCGAGTTCGGGCTCAACGCGATCGGGGATTTGCCTGGCCTCGATGAGCTCAAGGGCGCCGGATTGTTCGAAGGAAAGCTGCCGGCTGGTTACGACGTCCCGCAGCCGGACGACGCGCCAACGCTGAGAGCGGACGAGGACCCGCTCGAAGACCCGTCGCCGCTTGAGCAAGCTTGGGCGCCCGTCACGCCGGAAGAGAACTGAGCGTCAAGAGCGCGGCGCTCGGTCGCGGGGCATTGACGGCGTCTCGAAAGCGCCGACAATACGGGCTCACAAGATTGCCGTTATCCCGCGGAGAGACCATGGTCTCACGATTCGTCATTTGCATCGCAACGATCCTTTGCGCTTCTTCGGCAGCGCGCGCGGAAACGCCGCCGGTCTTGCCGCTCGCCTCGCATCGCGCGGCTTATGACATCTCGCTGGTCAACTCCTCAGGCCCGACGCCGTCGGCCGCGCAGACGCCAGTCTCGGCCACAGGGCTCATCGCGTACGAATTTCGCGGCTCGGCCTGCGAGGGCTACACGTCCAATTTCCGTCAGCTGACTGAAATGGAGCGCAGCGAGGGCGACCCGGTCTCCATGCAAGTGGACGCCATGTCGTTCGAGGAGGGGAACGGGAAGTCGATGCGTTTCCAGATCGATTCCCAGGGTCCGCAAGACACGCCTCCCGTCGCGGGGACGGCCACCCGAGGCCCCGACGACGACATGCGCGTGGTGTTGACCAAACCGACGGCGCAAACGCTGGACTTCGGCCACGAAGTGTTGTTTCCGACCCAGCATATCGAGCGCCTGATCGAGGCCGCCAAGCATGGCGGCGGCCCGATGCAGGCGCGCGTCTACGACGGCTCCGACACCGGGGCGAAAATCTTCGCGACCATGTCGGTGATCGGAAAGGAAGCGACGAAGCCCGATGAAGACACCCAGACAGCCTCGGCGCTCAGCGGAATACGCCGCTGGCCGGTCGTGATCTCCTACTTCAACGAAGCTGCGACCGACGCCCCGCCGGAATACACGCTTTCGTTCGATCTTTATGAGAATGGCGTGTCAGGCAGCCTCAAGCTCGACTATGGGGCATTTGCGCTACGCGCGCGCTTGCGCAAACTCGAAATTCTGCCGGCTTCGGCGTGCGTGAAATAAACGAGAGCGCGGCGCCCTTAGCTGCAATCGTCATCGCGAGGAGCGCGCCAGCACGACGCGGCGATCCAGGAAATCGTCGGGCGTCCTGCGTTCCCCTGGATTGCTTCCCCCCGGGTCCAAAAGCCCCGGGGGTCGCAATGACGACCCTGGTTCGACCCAATCGCATCACTAGTCTTGACGCGTTCACTTGGCGCTTTGTCCCGGCCGGAAGGTGAGGCCTCGCTGCACCGCCGCGGGGCCGAACCGGTCGCGTAAGGTCGCGATCGCCGCTTCTCGAAATCGCTCACGGCCGCCGTCGCCTGTCAGCAAGTCATCCGCGTCCGCGCCTTCGGCCGGCGCGAGTTCCGTTGCGGCGACGCCCAGCAGGCGATAGGCGACGCCTTCGGGTTGGGCGTCGAGGAGCGGGCGCGCCGCCGCGAACAGTCGCGGCGCGAGCTGCGTGGCTCGAAGCCCGCTGCGGCTGCGCGTTCGAAGCGAGAAGTCGGCCAGGCGCAGCTTGAGCGTCACCCCGCAGGCGGCGAGGCCCTCCTTACGCAGCCGGGTCGCGACGCGATCGCATTGGGCGAGCAAGATCCGCGTCAGCTCCGCCTTGTCGCTGATGTCGCGGTCGAACGTCGTCTCGCTCGAAACGCTCTTCGTTTCGCGCTCGGCACTGACCGCACGGTCGTCGCGGCCCTGCGCCAGGCGCCAGAGACGCAAACCGTCTTCGCCCAGGCGCAAGACGGCCTCCCGCTCCTCGATCCGCTGCAGATCGCCGATTGAGCGAAAGCCCGCGCGCTCCAGCCGCTCCCGCCCCACTCTGCCGATGCCCCACAGCCGGGAGACGCTCTGCGTCGCAAGCCAGGCTTTCGCTTCCTCCCGCGAAAGGGAGGCGAAACCGCGCGGCTTGTTGAGATCGGAGGCGAGTTTCGCCAGAAACTTGCAATAGCTCAAGCCCACCGAGACCGTGACGCCGACCTCGACCTCGACGCGGCGGGCGAAGCGGGTGAGCGTCTCCGCGGCGCCCGCTCCGTTGGATCCCTCGCAGCCGCTGAGGTCGAGAAAAGCCTCGTCGATCGACAGCGGCTCGACCAAGGGCGTGAGCCCCATCATCCGCGTTCGAATTTCGCGGCCCACGCGCGCATATTTGGCCATGTCGGGCGGGAGCACGACCGCGTTCGGACATAAAGCCCGGGCCCGCGACATCGGCATCGCCGAGCGCACTCCAAAGGTCCGGGCGATGTAGCAGCAGGTCGCAACGACGCCGCGAGGCCCCGACCCGCCGACGATCAACGGCTTGTCGTTAAGGCTCGGGTCGTCACGCTTTTCGACCGCGGCGTAGAAGGCGTCGCAGTCGACATGGGCGATGTTGAGCCCGGCGGCGTCTTCGAGGCTGACCGTGCGGGGCGAGCCGCAATGCGCGCATCGGTCCGAGTCGTAGGTCGCCTTCCTCAGACAGTCGCGGCAGAGCCGAAGCCGAGGCGGATCCATCAGGGCTCACCCGCAGTTGGACCGCGGAGAGCGGCATGCGCCCGCGCGACCGCCTCCGGCTTAAGGCCCGCTTCGGCTGCGAACTGAACGAGCAGCTCTTCGTCGCCGACCAGATAGTCGAGCACCGAGCCCAGGAACGCCGGGTCCGCGGCTGCGGTTCGGAGGTTGTGGGGGCCCAGTCCGGTCAGGTTGAGGAACCGGTTCAGCCGGTCGGAGTCGGCGGCGATGAAGGCCAACGCGCTGACCGCCAGAGATCGGGCCGAATCGGCGCTTGCGGATTGCTTCGTCTTCAGGGAATCGCGCATAGTCCGATTCGCCTTTCGTCAATGTCTTGCCGCTAATCTTACCCGGCGCGCCGGCCGAATTCAGCCTTCATGGAACGCCCGATGCCCAAGACCGTGCTCATTGTTGAGGACAACGAACTCAACATGAAGCTGTTCAACGACCTCGTCGAGACCCGCGGGCATCGCATTGTCCAGACGCGCAGCGGCATCGAAGCGGTCGATTTGGCCCGCAAGCACCGGCCCGATCTCATCCTGATGGACATTCAGCTCCCCGAGGTTTCCGGTCTCGAAGTGACCCAATGGCTGAAGGATGACGAGGAGCTTAAGAACATACCCGTCATCGCCGTGACGGCGTTCGCGATGAAGGGCGACGAGGAAAAGATCCGGCAGGGCGGCTGCGAGGCGTACCTCTCCAAGCCGATATCGGTCGCCAAGTTCTTCGAGACGATCGACCATTTTCTTGGGCCGGGAGCCAACGCGTGACGGCTCGCGTGCTGGTCGTCGATGACGTCCAGTCCAACCTGAAACTGCTCCAGACGAGGCTCGGCATTGAATATCTCGAGGTGGTGACGGCGACCAACGGCCCCGATGCGATCGCCATCTGCGAAAAGGGCGGATGCGACATCGTTCTTCTCGACGTGAAGATGCCTGGAATGAATGGTTTCGAGGTTTGTCGGCGATTGCGCGCCAGGCCGGAAACCGCCCACCTGCCGATTGTTCTCATAACCGCGCTCGACCGGCCGGCCGATCGCGTGCGCGGTCTCGATTCCGGCGCTGACGATTTCCTGACCAAGCCGGTTGACGAAATCGCGCTGATCGCTCGCGTTCGATCGCTGGTTCGGCTCAAGTTTTCGATCGACGAATTGCGCAATCGGGCCGCGCATGGCGCCGAGGCGGCGCTGATCGGGCCGGCCGAAGCGCTGGCGCTTGACCCTTCAGAGCGCGGGCGACTCCTGCTCGTGGACGAGCAGCGAGCCTCATCTCAGCGCATTGTCGGCGCGCTGAGCCCGCATCATGACGTGATCCTCGCCAACGAGCCGGGCGAGGCGCTGGCGACGGCGCGCGACGAGACAATCGACCTCATGATCGTCAGTCTCGGCTTTGGCGGCTTCGACGGCCTGAGGCTCGCCAGTCAAGCGCGTTCGCACGAGCGCACGCGCAATCTGCCGATCCTGCTCATCGCCGATCCCGAAGATCGCCCGAAGGTCCTGCGCGGCCTCGAACTCGGCGTCAACGACTACCTTACCCGCCCGATCGACCGGAACGAGCTCCTGGCCCGGGTGCGCACAAACATCCGCCAGAAGCGTTATGCCGATCGACTACGCCAATCCGTGCAGCAATCGATCGAGATGGCGCTGTACGATGCGCTGACCGGTCTCAACAATCGCCGCTCGTTCGAGCGCCGCCTCCCCGCGATGATCGAAACCGCGCGCCAGCGCGGCGCGCCCTTGACCATGATGATTGTCGACATCGACCATTTCAAGCGCGTCAACGACACCCATGGCCACGACGTCGGTGATCTCGTGCTCAAGGGCTTTGCCGCTCAGCTGCAAGAGATCGTTCGCAGCGGCGACCTGCTCTGTCGTCTGGGCGGGGAGGAATTCGTCGTGGTGACGCCAGGCTGCGACGCCGCCCAAGCCACATGGATCGCGGAGCGCGCGCGCCGGACTACCGAGAGCCGGGAGTTCATAATCGACGGCGCGGCCGGCGCCGTTTCGATCACCGTTTCCATTGGTCTCGCGGAATGGCGGGAGAGATGGGACTCCGCCGAGCTTTATCGCCGGGCTGACCGGGCGCTCTACCTGTCGAAGTCGGCGGGCCGCAACCGCGTCACCCAGGACGCGGCATGATCGGTGAGCCAGCGTCGTCATCGCGAGGAGCGAAGCGACGTGGCGATCCAGAGCGCGCAGGGCGCCCCACGTTCTCTGGATTGCTTCCCCCCGGGTCCAAAAGCCCGGGGGTCGCAATGACGGTTTGGGTGTCGACCTGCCTCAAGCGACGCCAAGCTCAGCCTTGATGGCGGCGAGTTCCTTCCCGCCAAGCTCGACATCGAACGGCTTCGGCGGCGCAATTGCGGTGAGCGCGGCATCGGCCCGACGCAGCGACGCGCCGGCAAGGACCGGCGCAGCGGACGCCACGGCGCGAGCCTCCTCAAGGTCGCCATTGCAATGCAGGACGATATCGAGCCCCGCCTCGATCACCGCGGCGGCGCGTTCATCGAACGGACCCTTCAGCGCCTTCATCGACAGGTCGTCGCTCATGATGAGGCCATCGAACCCGATTTCTCCGCGCATGACCTCTTGGACCACGATCGGCGACGCCGTCGCTGGGCGCCGGGGATCAATCGCCGTGTAGAGGACGTGCGCGCTCATCGCCATGGGCAAGTCCCTGAGCGCCGCAAACGGCGCGAAATCGCGTTTGAGCTCGCCGCGCAAGGCCTCGACGACAGGCAGCTGATCATGGCTGTCCACCCGCGCCCGGCCATGCCCCGGCATGTGCTTGATGACGGGCGCGACGCCGCCCGAAAGCAGCCCCTCGGCCACCGCCCGGCCCATCGCAGCGACCCGTTCGGGTCGAGAAGAGAAAGACCGCGTTCCGATGGCCGCGTGGGTTCCCTCATCCGCGACATCGAGCACAGGCGCGCAGTCGATGGTGATCCCGACTTCGTTGAGATCGGCGGCGATGAGGCGGGCGATCAGACGCGCGGCCGCTTCGGCTCTGGATGGCTCAAGCCCCGCCTCGATCGCGGCGGCCGCAGGGTATGCGCGCCAGTGAGGCGGCCCCATTCGCTGCACCCGGCCGCCCTCCTGATCGATCAGTACCGGCGCGTCAGCGCGGCCGACGCATTCCCGGAACGACCGCGTCAGCTCCCGCACCTGGTCGCGGTCATTGATGTTGCGCTTGAAAAGGATGAGGCTCCAGGGGTCTCGCAGCCGAAGGAAGGCGCGTTCCTCGGAATTAAGGGCGAGGCCAGCGCAGCCGCAGATGAAGGCCTTAGGCATTTGCGGCTTCCCGCCGGTGCTCAGAGAAGGCGGGGCGCCTCGCTCACTTGGCGATGAAGCACTGGCCGCCGTCGCCTTTCAGGCGGGCGCAGAGCGCCGCCGCGTCAGCCTTGGTGAGGCCAACCACGCGCAAGCGGTAGATGGTCTCGCCCTTCACCACCGCCTTGTGAACGCCGATCGGGGAGCCGTTGAGCTGGGCGCTATACTTGTTCGTCAGCCGCGCGAGCTCGCTATTGGCTTCCGCCTCCGATTTGGGCGCGGCGAGTTGAACCGACCATCCGCCCGAAGTCGTCGCGGCCGTCGCGTCGACGGGCGGCTGCGCGATCGCGCCCGTCGTCTCGGCCGCGTCGGCGACTTGCCCGGCCTTGGGCTTTTTCGCGGCCTTTTCCGGTTTCGCCGCAGCGCCAT
This sequence comes from uncultured Alphaproteobacteria bacterium, assembly GCA_963824475.1. Lineage (GTDB taxonomy): Bacteria > Pseudomonadota > Alphaproteobacteria > Rhizobiales > Beijerinckiaceae > Roseiarcus. The sequence goes on along the minus strand of CAWGPR010000012.1, from coordinate 412,117 downwards.
TCTGGGTCGGTTCGCGCGGCGTCTGGGCGGTCGGCTCGGGCGCGGTCGTATCGGTCTTGGCCACGACGACTCGAGCCGAGGACTTTGCTGAAGGCTTGGCAGGCAGATCAAGCTTGGGCGTCGACGGCTGCGCTGCGCCGGTCGCGTCGCTCGTCGTCCTCGGCGCGGGCTTGGCCGGCGTTTCCGGAGGAGGCGAGCCGGCGGGCTTCGCATCGCTTGCCGGTTGATCGATGGGATTGGCGGCGATCGGGGTTCCGTCCGGCCGCAACGAGACCGTGCGCACCGGTTTCGGCTCAGGGAAGTCCGGGTTCATGACCGGCGGCGGCGCGCCGGGCGCCGCGACAAGCGGCGTATTGATGGTGGCGGCGAGCGCCGTCGGGTCCGATGCCCCTGGCGGCTTGGCCTGATCCGCCGCCGCTGGCGGATTGGCGGCGACGGAAGGCGGATTGCTGAGCGACGCCTGTGCGCTCAAATCGACCGGCTGCTCCTCGGAATTGACGACTTTGACGGGTCCCGGCTTGGCGCTGTCCTTGAGCAGAGAAGCGCCGGGGTCATTGGAGGCGGCGACCGTCTCGTCGCTGGGCGGCGCCACCTTGGTCGGTCCCTGAGCGGCCGCGATAAACGGCGGCTGTTTTGGCAGGCCCGGAACCCCTCCCTTGAGCGCGAAGACCGCGCCGATCATCGCCACGCCCGCAAGCGCCAGTCCGGAAACCGCGAGCTTCCAGCGCATCGGCCGGCGCTCCTCGGCGGGCTCGGCCGCAGAGGCGCCGTCGGCACGATCGGCGTGAAACTCATAGTCTTGCCGCGCCGCGCGATCGGCCTCCGACGCGCCGGGAGCGAGCTCTTCCACCTCCTCGTCGAGCGTTGGCCGAAGCGCCTCGTTTTCGATCGAGCTCAAAGGCGCCGCGGGCGCAACGGCGGGCTCGGCGCCGCGCCGAGCCGGCGTCCCGCCATTCGAGATCCCGAAGTGCGAAAACTCGACCAGACGAGAGAGCTCCGCAAGAGGATCTTCGGCGCGCGCCTGTTGGGCGCCGGCGGCGCGCAAGCGGCGCTCGAATTCCTCGAGGTTGATCTCATCACTCGCACGTGACCCGGAAACACTCATGTCGCCCTCGCTTCTCGCGGGTCATTCCTCAGCGCGCGTCACTCGGCCGCTGGGCATGACATCCGCTAACGCATCTCCTCGGGCGCGCTAACGCCCAAAATTGACAATGCGGAGGCCAAAACAAGGCTGACGCCCGTGACCAAAGCTAGTCTCGCATACGATAAAATTCGGTCATTTTCGTTAACAAACCGCAACTGGCGCGCATCTTTGCCCCTGTTCCAGTGCGCGTGGAAACGCGTCGCCAGTTCGTGGGCGAAGAAAGCGACTCGGTGCGGTTCGTGCGCCTCGGCCGCCTGCCGGACAAGCCGTGGATATTGCCCGAGGGTCCGCATCAATTCGCGCTCCCCCTCGTGGGTCAGGAGCGGGAGGTCGGCTTGCGCGAGCGCCTTTAGGTCGAGGTCAAAGTCCTCGAACACGGCCTTGCCCTGCCTGAGAACGCTGCGGGCGCGAGCATGAGCGTATTGCACGTAGAAAACCGGATTGTCCTGGCTTTGCTCGATCACCTTCGCCAGATCGAAATCCAGCGGCGCGTCGTTCTTGCGCATCAGCATTATGAAGCGAACAGCGTCAGCGCCGACCTCGTCCACGACTTCACGCAGCGTCACGAAGTCCCCGGAACGCTTGGACATTTTGACCGGTTCGCCAGCGCGCATGAGTTGCACAAGCTGGCAAAGCCGCACCTCGAGCTTGGCCTTTCCGCCGGACAACGCGGCGACTGCGGCCTGCATCCGCTTGACGTAGCCGGCGTGGTCGGCGCCCCACACGTCGACCAGCGTTCGATAACCCCGATCGATCTTGGTTTTGTGGTAGGCGATGTCGCCAGCGAAATAAGTGTATCCGCCATCGGACTTGATCAGCGGCCGATCGACGTCGTCGCCAAAGTCGGTCGAGCGGAAGAGCGTCTGGTCGCGATCCTCCCAGTCGTCGGCGGGTGCGCCTTTGGGCGGCGGCAGACGACCCTGGTAGACGAGACCCCTCGCCCGCAACCATTCGATCGTCTCACGCACGCGGTCCTCGCCGCCGTCGGCGCCGGTGAGCGCGCGCTCGGAGGCGAACACCTCGTGGGTGATGTTGAGCGCGGCGAGGTCGTCGCGAATCATCGCCATCATGGCGTCGATGGCGCGCTTGCGCAGCCCCGGCAGCCATTCCGTCTCGGGCTCGTCCTTGAACGCGGCGCCGAATTCGCGCGCCAGTTGCTCGCCGACCGGCTTGAGATAGTCGCCCGGATAAAAGCCCTCAGGGATCGGGCCGATGTCTTCGCCCAACGCCTCGCGATAGCGCAGGAACGCGGAGCGCGCCAAGACGTCGACCTGGCCGCCCGCGTCGTTGACATAATATTCGCGCGTCGCCTCGCGACCCGAGAAAATCAGCAGGCTCGAGAGAGCGTCCCCGAACACCGCGCCGCGCGCATGGCCGACGTGCATCGGCCCGGTTGGGTTGGCGCTCACATATTCGACGTTGACCGGCCCTTCCGTGCTCGGCGGGCCGGCCCCGAAGCGCGCGCCTTGGATGAGAACCGTCTTCAGGACCTGCTCGTAAACCTTTGGGCGTAGAACGATATTGATGAAGCCAGGACCCGCGACCTCGGCCTTGAGGACGTCCGGCTCGCGCTCGAGGTCGGCGGCCAGGCGTTCGGCGAGCACGCGCGGGCTCGAGCCCGACAGGGTCAGCGAGGCCGCCGGCACCGTCAGCACGATCGGGCCGGCCAGCTTGGCCTCCCGGGCATAGACCATCGCCGCGTTGGTCGACAGGTCGCCGTGGGCCGCGTCGCGCGGCGGCTCGACGACGAAGCGGCCGAGATCGAGATCGCGCGGCAATTCGCCCGCCTCGATCCGCGCCTTGAGCAGACCGGCGATGCGCGACTGAAACTCGGCGAAGACGTTCATGGATCCTGACTTGATCGACGCGTCATAAAGGCATAGGCGCGACGCGAGCGCGCGCCTCTATCGCAAGTCGAAAGCCGCGTCAAAAACGCGGGCATGTTCGGCGATCGCGAACCGATCGGTCATGCCGGCGATATAGTCGGCCACGGCTCTCGCGCGCGCGTGCCCGTCGGCCTTGGCGGCCCACTCGGGCGGCATCGCGGATGGGTCGCTCAAATAGGCTCTGAACAGGCGCCGCAGGATTGCATCCGCCTGATCGCGGACCTTGCACACGTCCGGATGGCGGTACATGCGGGCGAAAAGAAACGCCTTGATGTCGCGGTCGGCCGCCTGGATTGCGGCCGAATGTCCGACAAGGGCCCTGCCGGCGACCCCGACCGCCTCGGGGCTCGCGACCTCCGATTCGGCAATCCGCCGCCCACTCTCGCCGATCGCGTCCTCGATGAATTGGGTGATGACGCGCCGGGTGAGTTCGTGGATCGCGCGCGGCTCCTCGAGCCCTGGATGGAGATCGTCGACCTCTCTCATCAGCGCGTCGACGAAAGGAACGGCCGCGCGAACTTCGGCCAACGAGAACAGGCCGGCGCGCAGGCCGTCGTCGATGTCGTGGGCGTCATAGGCAATATCGTCAGCGATCGCAGCGGCTTGCGCCTCGAGGCTTGCGTGCAGGCTCAGGTCCAGACGCTGCACCTCATCGTATCTGAGGATCGCAGCCGGGACGCCACGGGCCCGATAGCGGTCGGTGGGAGCGCCGGAAGGGTCGAGCAGCGGTCCGTTGTGCTTGACGAGCCCCGCCAGCGTCGGCTGGGTCAGATTGAGGCCGTCGAAGTCGGCGTAGCGGCGCTCGAGTTCGGTCACGATGCGCAGCGCTTGGCTGTTGTGGTCGAAGCCGCCGTGCTCGGCCATGCAGGCGTCGAGCGCGTCCTCGCCGGTATGCCCGAACGGCGTGTGGCCGAGATCGTGGCCGAGCGCGACCGCTTCGGCCAGGTCGTCGTCGAGCCTGAGGGCGCGAGCGAGCGCGCGCGCGATCTGCGCCACCTCGATGGTGTGGGTGAGGCGAGTGCGGAAATGATCGCCCTCGTCATCGACGAACACCTGGGTCTTGTGGGCGAGGCGGCGGAAGGCGGTCGAATGGACGATGCGGTCGCGGTCGCGCTGGAATTCGGTCCGCGTCGCCGACAGCGGCTCGGCGACAAGGCGCCCGGGCGCGCGCGCTGCATCGGCGGCGAAGGGAGCGCGAGGCGCCCGCCCGGTGTCGTCCGCCATCGATCGCCTTGACATTGCGCTCTTTGCCCGGCGTCCATATCTTGAAGCCAGCGGAGTCTTGACGGCGCCGGCTCGGCGGCGCAAGCGATTATAGGGCCCATGGTCATGAACGAAGCCGTCTCTCCGGCCCTCGAGGGCGTCACCATCAGCGCCAGCGCGGCCCGGCGGCTCAACGCGATCCTCAAAGGCGAGGCAGGCGCGGCTTTGCGCATCTCGGTCAAGGGCGGCGGCTGCTCGGGCTTCCAATATGCGTTCGACGTCGAGAGGACCCGCGCCGAGGACGATGTGGCGGTCACCCGCGACGGCGCGACGGTGCTGGTCGACCCGGTCTCGCTCGAAATGCTGAAAGGGGCCGAGCTCGACTTCGTCGACGACCTGATCGGCCAGTCATTCCGGGTCAAGAACCCGAATGCGGTCGCCTCCTGCGGCTGTGGGGTGAGCTTCTCGGTCTAGGCCCTAAAGCCAATCGTGCTTGCACCGGTGACCCGTTGGGGGATTGCCGCCGCGCGAAGGCAACGCAGCGCGACCGTAGTGCGCAAAGAGCGGGTGTTCGCTAATAGCGCAGCGAACGGGTCGTATCCGACGGTTTGCCGCCCTTCCCGGTCGCGCCGACACGGCAGGAAGGGTGCCATGACCGACCTTTCCGGAAGGAAGTTCGAAACAGGTCGTACCCGCCGTTCCCCAGCCTTTCCCGAATCGCACTGTCATGGGCGGGGTCCCGGAAAGCTGCCGAGGGCGCGACGGTTCTTGGCTTCAATGCACTATCAATGCGTTCTCAACATTCAACGTAAATTCTCTGATCACATTTTTGACCGGCTCAATCCCGGCAGTGTCCAAAAATGTCGCCCAATTCAGTTCCCCGTCTAAATAACGCTCCACGCACTCAAAAATACCGTTGGACTGAACGGCTCCGCCGTAGGTCGGCGCTTCCCGCGCGGCATTTGAGTTGAGGCTATTTTCCTTGGAGCTGGCGCCGTCGCGCCGGCTTGCTCGAACCAAGGGAGACCTCGATGACGCCGTTGCGATTGCAGATGATCGAAGACATGAAGTCGGCGGGGTTGGCGGCTGCGACGCAGACCGTCTACATCGACGCGGTCCGTCGGCTGGCCGCGTACTACCGCCGTTCGCCGGATCAGCTGAGCGAGGAAGAGGTACGGCGCTACCTGCTCGGTCTGCGTGAGCGCGGGGTCGCGCTCGGCACGTTCAGGGCCTATCAAGGCGGCATCCAATTCCTCTATCGCCGGACGCTGGATCGCGACTGGGCGCTGTTTCAAAAAAAAGAATTCGCCCGCCCAAACAACTACGGCTTCCCGAGGTCCTGTCGGACGAGCAAGTCCGCGCATTGCTGGGCGGCGTGAGGATACCCGTCCACAAGGCCTGCCTCGCCCTCATGTACGCCTGCGGCTTGCGCATAAGCGAGGCCGCGACCTTGGAAATCGGCGCCATCGACCGCGCCAATATGCAGCTTCGCATCATCGGCAAGGGCGACCGGGAGCGGCTCGTGCCGTTGCCGCAGCCGGTGCTGGATGGCCTGGGGGCGCTCTGGAAGACCCACCGCGATCCGCGCTGGCTATTCCCCAATCGTTCCGGCGCGCCGGCCAATCAACAAGTGCTGCGCCGCACCTTCCAGGACGCCGCCCGCGCGGCGGGGATCAAGCGGCGAGTCACGCCTCACGCGCTGCGCCACAGTTATGCGACGCGGTTGCTCGAAAGCGGCGTCGACACCCGGGTCGTGCAAATCCTGCTCGGCCACGTCCACATCGCCACCACCGCCATCTACACCCACCTCACCGAGCCGACCCGCGTCTCGCTCAAAGCCATCCTCGACGGATTGATGACCGGCCTCTGACGCGGCCGATCCGTCGTGATCGAGGTCGCGGACGTCTTTCGCCGCTTCGCGGACGAGTACCTGTCGGCTCATGGCGCTTCGATGCCGCCCTCGCACCGGCGCGCCATCGCCGACATCCAGGCCTGCCGCACCGAGGTTCTCGGAGGGCGGCTCTGGCGTTGCGAACAATGCGACGCCGAGGTCTTCTCCTATCATTCCTGCAAGAACCGGAGTTGCCCCAAATGTCATAGCCGACAGACCGAGCGCTGGCTCGAAGCCCGCAAGGCCGAGATGCTGCCGACGCGCTATTTCCACGTCACCGTCACCGTGCCCGAGCAACTACGGGACACGCTGCGCGCCAACCAGCGTGACGGCTACGCCCTCTTGATGAAGGCCGCCGCCGAGGCCATCGTCGAGCTCGCTCGCGACCGACGCCATGTCGGAGCGACCGTCGGCGTGCTCGCCGTCCTGCACACCTGGACGCAGCAACTGCTCTACCACCCCCATGTCCATTGTCTGGTCACAGGAGGCGGCGTTTCCGACGACGGCGCCGATTGGCGACCGGCGCGCCGAGCCTTCCTGGTTCCCGTCAGGGCCTTGGCCAAGCTCGTCCGCGGCAAACTCAGGGCCGGGTTGCAGAAGAGCCGTCCCGACTTGGTTCTGCCCGACGCCGTCTGGTCGAAGCCCTGGGTCGTACAATGCACGCCCTGGGGCGAAGGCGAGCAGGCGGTGCTCGATTATCTCGCCCGCTACGTCTTCCGCGTCGCAACCACCAACACCCGCATCGTCGGCCTCGACGACGAGGCTGTCGCCATCCGCCACAAGCATCGCAAATCCAATCGCTGGCGGATCACCCGCATCCCCGGCCAGGAGTTCATGCGCCGCTTCCTCCAGCACGTCCTGCCGAAGGGTCTGCACAAGGTCCGCTACTTCGGCCTCTGGCATCCCGCCAAGCGCAAAGACGCTGCCCGCGCTCGTCTGCTGCTTCTTCTCGACCGGCAGACGACGCAACCTCGCGGCCGGATCGGCGCGGACGCCGCTGATCCATCGGCCAACCCGAAAACGTCGGACGATCCGCGGGTCTGTCCCTGCTGCCGCAAAGGCCTTCTAATGTTCGTCCGCCAGCTCTCCCCGAAGTGGGCCCAAGGACCATGACGTGCAACTCTGTCGCCCGATACGACCTCCAAGTCCATGCATGCCTCGGCCACGCCGCGCATCCGTTTGGCCCGGCGCCGCCAAACTCCCGCTCTGTCAGCGCGAAACGAAGTCCATTGGCCCCGTCCCCGCAATTTCCAAGCGCGCAATGGCGACCAAGGCGAAGCCCAGAGCCTTCCACCTGTTCTCCGTCGTCGCCTCCAACGCCCGATCCCGACTGAAATTTCCATGAGCAGTAGCTGAACCCTCGGTTCCAACCGCGTTCAGTCCAACGGAGTTTTTGCATCGGCTTCGCGACGCAAAAACTCTTAATTCGTTATAGCTGTCGAACTTTCCGATTTTCCTAGCTCCTTGCGGGTATTTTTTTATTGTGTCCAATAACTCTTTGCCCTTAGCTCTCGTCTTTGCGACACTTGTATTACAGTAATAAAGTCCAACTGACGGCTTTTCGTTGCTTTCGGAGATTAACCAATCAACGGATTTAGGAACGAAGGCGCTAACGTAAGATCTCACATAGCTATCATCGTTATATGCATCGACTGTAGACCAATAAATACTGTAACCGTATGCATCCTTCCAGATCGGATAAAGAGTGAAGAAGTTAGACTTTCGTTTCTCGTTAATTTCTGAGATCGCTGCTTCGGCTGCAGATTTGAGAAACGCAATGATCTGGCCGGGGATGTCCTCTTCCACGGTCGCCTTCCACCTAGAGAACGCTGCAATTTGATCTAGGTTCTCGATATACCAACGGGCCTCTTTATTTAACACTTTACAGACTCCTATAATAGTTTATGAAACCAAGTATCGACTCACCTGCAGGTTTAGGGAACTTGGAGTTCGCCAACTGCTCGGAAACCGCTGTGGCCGCGACGTCTGCAAATTCCATGAAAGAAAGAGGTAAGAAATTACTATTTACTGCCGGTTCACCGCTTGGGCTTAAAAATAGACCTAAGAGCCCGTCCGGGAACTTAACGAATTGTTGGAATTGCTTATGATTTAAGGAAGCGGCCCGAATCACTTGGGAGGTCGCCGATGTGGACCAACGAAAATCGCACTCGCTACGACCGCGATGGACTGCGCTATCCCAGCGATTTGACCGACGCGGAATGGGCGCATGTCGAGCCGCTCATTCCGCCGGCCAAGCGCGGCGGCAACCGACGTCATGTCCATGAGCGCGAGGTCGTCAACGGCCTGATGTACGTCCTCAGCACTGGCTGCCAATGGCGCGCCGTCCCGAAGGACCTGCCGCCGCGTTCGACGCTTTACGATTACTTCGATCGCTGGAATTGGGACGGCACGCTCGATCGCATCCACGACGCGCTCTACGTGAAGTGTCGCGAAGCCGCCGCTCGCGAGGCGAGCCCGACCGCCGCGATCATTGACAGCCAGAGCGTCAAGAGCGCGGAAAAAGGGGGACCTGCATCGATCCGGCGGGTTACGACGCGGGCAAGAAGATCATGGGCAAAAAGCGCCATATCCTCGTCGATACGCAGGGCCTGTTGATGCATGCGACCGTCCACGCCGCCGACATCCAGGACCGCGACGGCGGCGCGACGCTGATGGCGACCTTGTTCGGCGCCTTTCCGTTCCTGACCAGGCTCTTTGCCGACGGCGGCTATCGAGGGCCGCAATTTCAGGCCGCCATCGGACGAACTCTGGCGCGCGTGAAGGTCGAGATCGTCAAGCGGTCGGATCAGGCCAAGGCCTTCGTCGTCCTGCCGAAGCGCTGGATCGGCGAACGCACCTTTGCTTGGCTCGGCCGCTGCCGACGGTTGGCCAAGGACTGGGAATGCCTCAACCGCAAGGCGCTCGCGTTCCTCCGCCTCGCCTCCATCCGCCTCATGCTGCGAAAACTATGCAATCCCACATGATGTTTCCGGACAGACTCTAAGACATTGTCATCGCTTATATGGAATTTATTTGCGCGCCGGAGTGCGTCCGCCCACAACCGATCGGTTTGAGCCTTACCCATAATGTAAGTTTCTGCGCCTCCGCGCGCCTTGTGTTCTATACGCATCATTACCTCACACACGCCGAGTGTATGGATGTCGATATCCGCTCGGCTGGATGGGCCAAAGCACTCGCGACTCGCGAAAATTTGGAGTGGATCGTCCGCTATAGATCCCACAATCTTGCTATATACACAGGCAACCTTAGAATCTCGGGCAGATAACTCGCGTAAAAGCCTAAGAAAAATTCCTGCTGCGAATGGATGCCTCCACCGCTGGTCAAACATAGCAGCTATGACATCGCTCAGCTGATTTTCGTTGGGGCGCAGTCTTGCAATAGTTACCCAATCAAATGGCTGAATGTCATGTAAGAATCTTCCCAGAAAAAGAGAGTGATCATTCTGAATCGCCGCGCCAAATATATCCTTGTATTCGTTAACCCAAATGTTCAGCAAAACGCTTGCGTTAGCCATCCCAAATTTTGTATCCCACTCGGCGAGTAACCTTGTACTGGAGGTAGGCTCCATCTTCGTATGCGCAATTGTGGATACCTTGCGCACTTCTGGAACACGTGTTGTATCTGCGGCCACCGCAATCGGCCCCGTTCCGCGCGATGAAAGATTCCTCGCGCGGAAACCCCAGCGAACGCTGTTCGCTCCACAGTAGCACTAGGCCTATCTCCACGACAAGCCGTTGGTGATAAGTTCAGAGTAGCTGCATAGTTGATACGGCAGGGTTCCTGCCTATCTGACTCATTCGGCCCCGGCCCGCGGAATACCCCGCTCCGGGCGGAGAGCGCGGATTCGCTGTAGGTCCGCTTCGTCGCACAATTGAGGCGTTCAGGGCCGCGATTTTGCAACGGCAGCTAAACGTCGATTCGCGACGTTGAATCGGTTGCGACAACGTGCCGCTTCGGGCTCGCGAGCGGTCGAGCATCCCCGACCCGGAACGACCGCTCCGAGCCGAAAGTCCCCCGTGGGGCGCGCTCGGTCACAGTTGGCTGTATTCATTGATTTCTAAAAATCGACATTTTCTTGCTCAGAGCAGAAACCGGGGGTATGATCTCAGGCGATGGGAAACCCGCTCACCGACCATCCGAGGGGCTGCACGAATTGCGCCCAGACTCTGCAGAAAGGAGAAAAAGCCGGCTGAGACGTTTGGCGCACAACCCGAGAGGCGAGTTGGAGCCGAGCCGATTTTTTTTATTTGAATCCGGCGTAACCCATTGAAGAGCCTAGAGTCCAAAAAATAAACGCTAGCAAATGCGAGCTATGAGAGGCGTACACCGCGCGCAACCCAAACCCGCCTTTTCCATGTTTCGATTATGCCGAAAACGTGACGGATCGCGCGTCGCGCGTTACATTGGGATTACTTACACGTTGCTGTGAATACTTCCGACAATACTGCGCTACTATTTCCGACATCTGCTTTCGTTACGCTAGATCCCTGCAATTTCGGGGCGTTGCGGGGATGGTATAAACCGGCGCTGCGACAAGGGCGGGTGAACATTTGTATCACGCAGTGCGGCACAAAAGTACAGTAGTCCGCCTCACTTCCGTCATCCTCGCGCCGCCATCGCCGGGCCAGACGACAGCGCAATGTCAACCTATTTCTGCGTAGTCGTGTATTGGCCGAATTTGCCGCTCAGCAAGCTCGACTAAACCCTTCATCATCGCCAAATGACCAAATAGATCATTTACGCCGGCGTCACCTTTCGTTGCTTGAGCGGCGAGCGTTTCGACCATGCGGTTGTATTGTAGGATGACGCCGAGAAGCTGAAAAATAGTAGCGCCCGCCTCTCCCATAACAAAAAGGCGATGGCCATTCTCCCGGATTAGAGCTGGTTCCGCAACTTTCAAGTCGCGTAAATTCCCAGTGAAAAGATTGAAATTGTTTGAGAATTCGTCGTTTGTTCGATAGTTGGTGGTTATGATTTTTTCCGCTCGTTCTATTTTTACTCCTACCAGAAGAAGTTCCGGGTAAATCGCGACGGCTAAGGCGTGCGCTTGTGATCGGTCTTTCTCGACGTCTGCTGCTATTTGATCGCGGGCAGCGTCCAGTGTGGCTTTGGCTTGGTGTCGTCCGGCTCGATATGCGACCAATCCAGCGATCAGCGCAAAGACGCCACCAATTAGCCCGCCCCAATCCGTCAGAAGTTTATAGAGATTACGGTCGTCGGGGATCCACATTTGGCGGCCCGGTAAGTGTTCGGTTTTTGCGAAATAGCTCGTTGCAGAAGCGTGCTGGAAAACGCAAGATCATCGCGGCAGGCGGGGGCGAGGAGAGGCGGGGCGGAGCGGAGCGGTCATTATGAATTAAGGGCGATCTCCCCTTTCGGTCGCCTCTTTAACGGCGGCGTCGAACGCGGCGATCACAGCCTTTTGCTGCTCTGGAGAAAGATGGAGTTTTGACAACTTGTCGATGAAAAGATAGCCCATAGTAATTCTGCGATCCGTCATTGCGTAATCGTATGCGCTGCACACCGGGTCCTGTCCGCACTGGACTGCGAGGCGGTATGCATCGTCGGCTTTAGCATGGCCCGCAACGCAAGCGACCGTCGTTAAAGAGATTACTGCAATCAGAACCTTGCGCGCCCTACCCATAAAACACCTCACACATTCGCGCGACGGTCTGCGCGTCCGTCTCGCTTAGATCGTTCAAGATCGCTTCTAACTCTGCCAGCTTGTGCGCGCTCTCGACCAATCCGTTGATCGCGATCTCGACATCCTTCAGGAGCAACATGTCCTGCGACAGTGGATCGGCTCCGAATTCCTTAAGACGTCGCCAAGCGCGGGCGATTAGGTCGCGATCGCCGGTTGTCTTCGCAAAACGGAAGGTGTCGCCCGCCGCGATAGCTTCTTTCCAGGCCGGGACCGCAGACATGTTCATCTGGCGGAGGACAGATGCCCCCGATCGAGGTCGAAGGCGTGCGTCGAGACGGTCGCCGGCCTCGCCACATTGGCGCTGTGCGGTCGCAAGTCCACATGTCCCCATGCCAATATCGCAATGAGGATCAGGAAAGCACCAAGCCAGCCGGACGCGCCGGAACGTTGAGACGATGTGGCCTCCATCGCGCGACGCTCGCCCTCGCGTTCGCCGAGGAAATAGCCGACAAGGCCAAATCCGATCGCCCTCAACATCGCGTCATCTCCCGATTGCCTCGAGCATGGCCTCCGCCTCGAGCGCGGCCTCCGCCGATCCTGACGGCCTCGAGGATATGCCCTTACAGTCAGCGACAGGCCGCGCCACGATCGCCGCTGGCGGCCTTCCCGCGAGGGCAGGAAGCGAAACGCCTGCCGGCGAGGAACGTTGCCAGCCTGCGATGCGCCAGGCCGTCGAGCGCCAGGGTCCGAGCCGTCGAGCGCCGACCGATCGAGCGTCAGGCCCGCGTCGTCGAGCGCGCCGACACAGCCTCCGCCGATCTTGACGGCCTCGAGCACAGCCTCCGCTGATCCTGACGGCCTCGAGCATGGCCTCCGGCGGCGAAGCGCTGCTTAAACTTGCCGGTGCCAAGGGGGAACCGACTACCATTAGTGACCTCGAAGAAGCTGCAGAGATGATCTTCTCTGCCCACATGTGCCTCTGCGATCCCGAAGGGGCTCCGCGGCGAGCCTTTCAATCATCCGGTCAGTTGCCGGACGGGGTTGGCGTCACAGATGTTGAGTTTTTGCATGCGGACTGGGTCGTTATTGCGGGCGTTGCGCTCGCCTATGCCTGCCGCGTCACGATGCGCGCAGAGGCCGTCGGCGACGGCGTCTTTTGGCGTCAAGTTGACACTAAGCCGGAGGCATTAAATGTTTTTGACGGGACCGAAGAAAAATTTACAGCCTTCGTGGCGGAGACAAAGGAACGAGCAGGCTTACAAAGCACGATAGTCCGCAGATTCGGCGTCGATAGCGATGGCTCTTAGAGCAAACCAACAAGGAGTTCGATCGAGTAAGTATCAGCGGATGGCGAGTTCACAGAAAACCCACCTGGGCCGGTCTGACCTTGGTTCCGCCACCTCGTGTGGGAAACGACCTCTGTTTAGCGCATTTGAGACGTTTGAGCGAACGTCTCGAATTCGACGTAAACCGGACATTGCGGATCGCGGTTGTGGAAGTAGCAGCCGGGCAAACCCAGACGGCCTGACCTTTGTCGCTGGTTCCCAAGATCGTTTGTTCAGAGTGAAACCGACCATTCGTGAAGCCTCTAGCGGCCGGGACGAACGAAGTCTGCGGGTGCCCCCGCTTTACTGGCGCGCCATCGCGATGCGGATAGCATCCTCCGGCGAGACAAGGTGGTCCGAGTTCTCGGCGGCGTCGGCAATGGCGAGCTGGACACCCTTGACTTGGCCGTTGAAAGCGTTGCCGCGCGAGCCGTAATCCGGGGAAACAGGGGCGCCGCTATCCTCGCCGATGTCGCAGCCGTCGTCGGCCGAGAAGACCATGGCCTGAGTCATTGGAACGGCGCCTTCGCCAACCTTCTTGCCGTCGACGTAGAGCGTCACCTGGCCGCCTTTGCCGAGGCCGCCGCCCGCGTAGGCGAATTCCATGCGCACCTGGTGATCGCCGACGGGCAGCGGGCTCGTAGCTTCCACATAATAATGGTTCACTCCCGCGACGTTGTAGCAATATTTGAGCTTGCCGCCCTTCGCGTACAGGCTCCAGCCGCCGATGTTCGCGCCCTGAGCAATGATCACGCCTTCGGCTCCTGACTTCGACACCTCGATCTCGGCCGTGACGGCGTGGGACTTGTTCTTGATGTTCAGGACGCAGTTCTCGGACAGGCGCCCCATGCCGCCGAAGAGTAGCTGTGTATTTCCCTTGATCAGCACCGGCCGGCCGGCGGTGTCAGGATTCATCTTCTCGATGACCCGGTCATCGATCGGCAGCACGTTGTAGCGCGTCGCCTCGATCAGCCACAGACGCTGGAGTTCATGAAGCTTTTCCGGCATCTGCTTGGAGAGGTCGTTCGCTTGGCTCCAATCCTTGTTCGTGTCGTAAAGTTCCCAGACGTCGTCGTCGAGGGGTACGGTCTTTCGGCCTACGAGCACCCAGGGCGTCCCGTGCTTTGTCACCGCGGTCCAGCCTTTGTGATAGATGCCGCGGTTGCCGAACATCTCGAAGTACTGCGTCTCACGCCGCTCAGCGGCTTTGGAGTCGTTGAACGAGTACAGCATGCTCACGCCCTCGATGGGGCGCTGTTGTATGCCATTGACCGAGACCGGTTCGGGCAGACCTGCCGCCTCGAGAATTGTGGGCGCGATGTCGATGACATGGTGGAATTGCGAGCGGATTTCGCCCTTCGCTTTGATGCCATTCGGCCAAGAGACGACCGCGCCGTTGCGCGTCCCGCCCCAGTGCGAAGCGACCTGCTTGGTCCACTGGTAAGGCGCGTTCATCGCGTGCGCCCAGCCGACCGCATAGTGGTTGTATGACTCCGGGCCGCCGAGCTTGTCCAAGCGCTCCATTAGGAATTCGGGAGTCTCGAGCGCGGCTAGGCCGTTGAAGTTAGCCATTTCGTTGTAGGCACCGTTGAGCGTGCCTTCGGCTGAGGCGCCGTTGTCGCCGATGATATAGTAGACGAGCGTGTCGTCGGAGATGTCGAGCTTCTTCAGGCCGTCAAGCAAGCGTCCGACATGATGGTCGGTATACTCCATGAAGCCTGCGTACACTTCCATTTGTCGGCGCAGGACCGGCTTGAGGGCCTCCGGCATTTCGTCCCAGCTGGGGATCTCCGCGTGGCGCGCGGTGAGCTGTGCATCCTGGGGAATGACGCCAAGCGCCTTTTGGCGGGCAATGGTTTCCTCGCGCAGTTTGTCCCAGCCCTGGTCGAATTTGCCCTTGTACTTGTCGGCCCACTCCTTGGGCACATGGTGGGGGGCGTGGGTCGCGCCCGGCGCGAAGTAAACGAAGAAGGGTTTGTCCGGGGCCAGCGCCTTCTGCTGCGAAATCCAGGCCATAGCCTTGTCGGTCATGTCCTCCACGAGGTGATAGCCCTCTTCGGGCGTCTTCTTGGGTTCGACCGGCGTGGTGCCCTCGTACAGCGTCGGGTACCACTGGTTCGCCTCGCCGCCGATAAAACCGTAAAAATATTCGAAGCCGCCGCCCCCCGTTGGCCAGGCGTCGAACGGCCCCACCGGGCTCGTCTCCCACACCGGCACTTCATGGCATTTGCCGAACTGCGCCGTCGAATAGCCGTTGAGTTTCAGGGTCCGCGCCAGCGGCGATATCGTATTGGGCAGCACGGAATTGTATCCCGGCGCCCCTGTGGCGACTTCGGTAATGCCGCCCATGCCGGCGGAATGGTGGTTGCGCCCGGTCAACATGGCCTGGCGCGTTGGCGAGCAGAGGGCGGTTGTGTGAAAGCGATTGTACTTCAGGCCGGCCGCCGCGAGTTTTTCGGCGTTCGGAGTTTGGCAGGGGCCGCCGAATGCGCTCGGCGAGCCGAACCCGGCGTCGTCAATCAGGATGATCAGGACGTTGGGCGCGCCCTTCGGCGGACGCAGCTGCTCAATTGGCGGGAATTTGCTGTCCGGATCTTTCGCATCGTAAGTGATCAGGCCGGTTCGCTCAGGAGTGGCCATGGGCAGATGCGACCGATGTTTCTTGTCTTCGACGCTCATGATCTCATCAACCTTTGCCTTGCGGAAGAATATGATCGTTGAAATGCGGCGTTCGGTAGATGCGCGGCCGCCGAATTGTGGCTTTAGGGACGGAGTTGCTCTGCGCTTGTCACCACGTAGCGCTCTCGTTGGGTATAGGGAACTTCCCTGGCCCCCGTGGCCTTGCTCGCGATCCGCCGGAGATATCTTTGCATCTCATGGTCTTTCAAATCGGCGAAAGAAACCGAGCGCCAAAACTCGCCAAGGTCGATGCGTTTGGCGTCATGAGAGGGGAGGAAGACAAAATCCGGTCCTTCGAGCAAGATCACTTCCGCGCCCACATGGTCGTATGGCCCAAATTGCGGATCCGTATATGTGCTTGGCGCCACCATCGGTACGATGTCGTTTTCATCGACAACACGCGTCAGCGGCAAGAAACCTAGCCTCTTAACGCCGTCGGTGGTGGTGAAGCGCGGCTGCCCGAACGTTACGACACGTTCAACTTGCACCCCGTCCTCGATCAAGTAAATCGCCAGAATGGCCGCAACAGCGCCGCCAAGAGAGTGTCCGGTCACGTAGGTCTTATACCCAGGTTTCAAATGCGGCTTAAGGTCATTGTACACTGCGCGGGCCGCAGCATCGAACCCGGCGTGAACGGGGATGTCGAGCTTGCGGTCCTGGCGCACGGTTATGTCCAGGTCTTCGGCTAGGTTCTTGTCCGTGTGCGTACCGCGCACGGTAATAAACTGGGTATGAGTGTGATCGTCCCGCTCGAGAAAATATCTGACCTGCGTCCCGTCCGGCGAATTGATCCAAATGGTCTTAGGATATTTCAATTTGATCGCACGCTTGTCTTCATAGACCGTGTTCGACCGCTCCGCATAAGCGTATAGATCCTTGAAATCTATGTCGTCATGGACAACCGTTGAGCCGAGTGTGTCCAACTCGGCTGTCGATATCCCGGCGCAAGCGGTAAGCAGCGCGGCGCAAGACGCCGCGCCTCCCAGCAGGAATGTTCGACGGCGCAGTTTCACGTGTTTGTTTCCGGGCAACTTCGACCTCTCGCCTCGCTTCGCACACCCCCGCCGAGGCCGAGCCGCCCGATCAAGGCTGGCACTCGTTGACCGGCGGGACTTTGCCGTTGAGCTGGATGGCCAGAGCCTGGGCCGTGCCAGGAGGGGCGCCGACATAGATCGTCGATCCCGTCTTGCTATTGGCGGTGGCGCCTTTGCAGTACTTGAAGAAGGATTTGTCGCAAGGGTAAGGCCCAAGGATTGAATAGCCTTGCGCGGTTATGCCAGGACTGGCCTGGGTGATGGGGCAGGAACAAACGATCTGGCCCTTCGGCACGGGTTTGTCGAAGCCGGGGAACGTCGTCTCCTCGGTGCTTCTGAAGCAGACTCCGCCGTCGCACTGGGCGTAGGCGCCGTCAGAGCTTTCGCCCGGGCAGGTGTAGATCGCCTGGTCGCCGTGCGGCGCGACGATCGCTTCGGGCAGACTGTAGGTGCTGATCATGTATTTGTTGGCTGCGCCTGCGGCGTTGATCGAACAGACGTCCTCGTCCTTACCCATCGGAAACGGCAGGCTGATGCTGTCGCCGTTCTTCACGTCGCACTGGCAGTAGGCGACGCCGTCGAGCACATTGCAGCGCGCCGCGGCGCAGAGCGCGTAAGTCTGATCCTTGCAGACCTTGAATTGCGCGCCGGCCATCACGTCGAGGAGCTTATCGAGGCAAGTTTTGGAAAGCTGACCCATCTTGTTCGCGACGCAGCTCTTGACGCGTAGGACATCGGGCAGCACGTCCGAGCAGAGACTCCAGATGTCGCCGCCGCACGCTCGCATGACCCCCAAATCCGCGCTGAAGCCCTCCTGCGCCAGCGAGGGCGAGGCCACGCCCGCCGCCAACATGAGCGAAACAGCAAGCCCTGCGCCGATCAGCCGGGCCTTTGCAGCCCTCTTCCAGCTTGAGCGCATATCCATCTCTCCATTTGTGGTTGCGTCGCCCTCGCCATTCGCGCCGCGCGTCAGTTTGTTCCCGGTGAGGCCCGGGAGACTCCAACCGTCCCGCTTCCCAGGTCGGCCGCAAAACGATCGTTCGCGATTTCATTCTGGGAGTTGAGCCCTGTATCGACGTCAACCCAGGAGCCCAGGCACCAGTGGTCGAGGCGCGGCGCCTTGCAGTCCGGAGTCACTGGGCCGGGGTCGCAAACGCAGTATTTGTCGGCGTGCGGCGTGATCCCGGGCACTTCCTTTCGCTCGCCCGAGGGCAACGCGAAAGCCATTTGAGAGCCCCCGGTTTGCACGGCGAACTGGCACACGTGTCCAGCCGGTGCCGCGCACAGAAAGGTCACGGTTTGTTGCGCGCTCGCCGCCGTGCCCAAGCAGATCGGCGCTGCAATGCAAAGCGCCGTCGATAAAAGCAGATTTCTCATCGGTCCCCTCACTTTTCCTGCATCAGCCCTTCAGCGCGCATATCGTGCAGGTTCACGGCGATGGCGTGGATGATCGTCTCGTTCAGATTCTGCTTGCAGTATTCGATGACGAGATGCTCGAGTTCGCGGCCTTTCTTGTAGTCCATGTAGTGCTTGTGATCGAGGCCGTTGTACCAGCCGCTATACCAGGACATCAGTTCGTTGGCGTCCCCCTGATAGGTGTTAGCGAGCTGTGCGCAAGTCAGCGCGGTCACGTCGATAAAGCCGTTGGCGTCGACATAGGTCGAAAGGCCAACGGGATCGGCCAACACCGCGCCGCCCGTGGACAGCGTCACCACAAAACTGAAGATCATCGCTTTTTTCATTTCATATTCCTTTCTAACCCTTCCGGGACGCTCGCCCCGCCGAGACGCTCCGGAATCTTGCCAAAGTCCTTCCGCGTCGGGGCGTTTCGTTATCCCGCGCGCGCTTTCATCCAGGCTCGCGTGAGCAGGATCGCCAAAATCAGATGGAGCGCGGCGGCGGGCCAGAGCAGGATGCCTACGTTCGCGCCGATGAGGCCGGTAACGATGAGGAAGGCCGCCGCGAGCCAACTCAGAGCCGTGAGCGGCATGAGCGCATGAGACTCGGCGCTGGCGGCGCGTGGCCAGCAGCCAGCAGCGAGACAGAGCATGACGAGCCCGGCGATGCGGCCGACTGAATCCCCAACCTGGTCCATGCCCGAGCCGAACAGCAGCCGCGAAAGCAGCGACGGGGCGACGACGAGCCCAAGCCCGGTCAGGACTTCGAGCCCCGATGCGGCGCGCATCCATAACGTCGCCGAAGGGGCCTCCCCTGAGTTCATCGGTCGTTTCCCCTCGAGGATACAAATGAAGCGCGACGGATTCGCGCCGACTGAAGCACATTTCCCGGCGAACGGTGATCGCGTACTCATTCCTCGAGGCGGTCTACGCACAAGTTGCAACGTCGGCTTGGCATTTGACGCCAAAATATCGGTGCGGCTTGATACGGCCTGACTTACTGGATCGGATAGTGCGATGCCTGCCGCGATTCCCTTGATACGTGGTTTTGCCCTGCTGCCTACGTTGCACTGGCTCGCCGACGAAGGCGTCTCGATCGAACGCGCGCTCGCGAAGGTCGACCTATCGCTGAGCCCGATCACCCATCCTTTCCGTCCGATACCTTTGGCGCACGCGGCCGCTCTGCTTCGGAACGCTGCGCGGGAACATGGGCCAGACCTTCCTTGCCGAATTATTTCCCGGACGAGCAGCCTTGAGGTCGCAATGCTTGGAAGGGTCGCTCTTGGCACGCGAACGCCGGGGGAGGCGCTCGCGAGGATCGTGGCCGCGCTGCCGTACTACTGCTCGCACGAGCAAGTGTCGTTCGAAAGGAGGCCCGGCCAATATGTCGTGCGGGAGTTCTTCGCCCACAGGTTCGACCCGGAGACGCAGCATACCCTCCTGCAGTACGCCGGGGCGATGATCGATCGCATTCTCAGCATGGCTGGCACGCCTTCGCCTCGATTTGCGAGGATCGAAATTCCTCCGCATCCCACGCACAAGGTGGAGCACCTTCGGCGCTGGTTCGGCGACCGGGTGATCGAAACGAAGTCGCGAGGGATCACGGTCCGGATCGACGACCGGGTCATGGAGCGCGCCTTCAGCAAGGTGGGAAGAGATCGACTCAGTCCCAGAGCGCTCGAAAGCGGGGCTTCGCTCCGCGGCGGTGAGACCTTCTCGGATTCGGTGAAAGCCTTCCTGAGCTTGATGGTCGAAAATGACGAGGCACTGAATATGAAGCGCGTGATCGCCGCGGCGGGAATGAGCGCGCGCACCTTTCAGCGCCAACTCAAGGTAGAGCGCACGAGCTTTTCAGACTTGCTGTCCGATGTACGGCGGAGCGAAACGCTCAAGCGGCTCAAGGAGCGAAATGTCACAATCGCGGCCATTGCGATCGATCTCGGCTATTCCGATCAGGCCACCTTCACGCGCGCCTTCCGGCGATGGACGGGAGTTCCGCCGAGTTGGTTCCGCGCAGCGGCGAGTTGAGGTCTCGGCGTGGGACAGATTTTCTTTGTCTAGGAGCCTGTCCGAGTAATCGGGTTTTTGAAGGAGGAATACGATACACGGTGGAGCCCGTCCGGGCGTCGGTTGCAAACTACGCTTTGGGTCGATTTGATCCTTCGCTAGGCCGGCCAGAACGGCGGCTATTTTCGGACCGCCGCCGGAAGGCATGACGTCACGGCGGAGCGATGTCCGCTTTTGGCGCATTCCCGTCGTCCAATTCGCCGCCAACGTAGGAAACGGCGGCGGACGCGATTTGACTAGACGGTCTCGGGAATAGGTATTCCAAAAAGCGCCGCGAGTGCGCTGATCGTTCCCCTCACGCGCCCTTGCCGCTCGGCGACCCGATCCGCCTCCGCCTGCCGAGCCTCCGCCAAGACCCGTTCGGCCGCGACAGCGTGGCGTCGCCAGTAGTCGGCTTCCGCTTGAAGGGCGCGGCGGTCGCGCACCAATTCACCTAATTGCTGCCGGGTCATCTCGATCGTGAGCGGCGGACCGGGCGGCCTGCCGCCGTCCGCAGCCATCGGCCGTATAAAGCACTTGGAGGCCCGCTTAACGAGCCTGCCGGCCTCTGTGGAAGGGCGCGAGGTATAGGGGAAGGGGACAAGTTCGCGTCCAGGCTGCCGTTGATTGAATGACAGCGCTAGCGATGGCGGCGCGCTAGACTTTTCATGGCGCAATGGCTTGCTCGATGAAAAACTATCGGTTTTCCGGGCCTCAGCGGGCTTTTGCGCAGGTATGGCGGCGCGCTGGCGCGCTAATGAACTTTCATCATTCCGGCCTGTAGGCAAGCCTGCCCTGGCGCGCTCGCGTGATCCGCCTTCGGGGAAGTCCCATTTGCCTTGCTTGATGAGGGCCCGGCGCTCGCGATCAGCCTGCCGCTTCCGTTCACGATCGATCATGGCTTACTCCCTCTGGGGAGACGCTAGTATATGACTATCTCCCACGAAACAAAAGAGCCGAGATAGGCGACGGATGGGCGCGACAACGCGCGAGTTAGAAGAACGAATGGATTGCGATAAGCGCGCCATTGTTTCTATATGGGAGTTAGTGGTGAGCGGTGGAATAAAAATTAGAACCGAATTGTTGCAGGATGCGAATTAGCGAGAAAGCCGGAAACACAATTTAGCCTAGAGTGGAGCGGCAGCCTGTGGATAACTTGTCAATGGCAAGAAAAGTTTCCGCCGGCCTCTTGCGAAGTCTTCACCCGCGCCTAACGTTGTCGGCTGTTGAGACGAGAGAGGAGTGTTCTCGTGCTAGAGATGCAGACGATAGAGACGGGCCGACCTCGCCGTAGGACGGTCAAACGGATTGTCACTTATTCCGAGCAAGCGACGGCCCGGTTCGACAAGCCGACCTTTGAGGCATTGACCATGACCGCAGCGAAGATGGGCATTGCCCGAGGCCGACTTGTTTCCGAGCTTGTCGAAGACGCGTTGAGGCGCGTCGGAGCGCTGGCCGACGTGCAGGATCGGAACGCGGCGTGAGTCCCGAGATCGTCGGCGAAGGTCTGATCCTGACCGCCGGACCGAATGGCAGAATTCGCCTTCGGACTTCCAACGTGGATGACATCTTTCCGCCTCGGCCCGAGCCGCGCGCCGGCTTCACCTTCATCAACGCATCATGTGAATGCTGGCGAACGCCTGCCGGCGTGTTCTGCACAAAATGCCCGCCTGTTGTGCGGATGGAAGTCCCAATAGCTAAATCGGCATAAACAAAGACCCTGATCGCCGGTCAAACGATCAGGGCCGATTTGTTCCGGATGAAACAAGACGATGGTTAGCAGCCATCGGTAACAGGTGACGAAATCGGTATCAGGGGTTACAAGATGGTGTATATTGATAATTCCGACAGCGGTCAAGA
Organism: uncultured Alphaproteobacteria bacterium; assembly: GCA_963824475.1. Classification (GTDB taxonomy): domain Bacteria; phylum Pseudomonadota; class Alphaproteobacteria; order Rhizobiales; family Beijerinckiaceae; genus Roseiarcus. The sequence continues at coordinate 389,987 of CAWGPR010000012.1, read as the reverse complement.
GCTTTCAAGCCATTTTCAGCATGAAATCGATGCTTTAACCCGTTCTTCTCGGGCCGATGATCGGACTATCGCCGCTCTGGCGACAATAGCGATCGAAAATGAACGTCTCGTCTTTGACAATGACGTGCGCGACCTTCCGCCCGCCGTCGTCCGCCTCGCAACCTTCATAGTTCCGATCGCCCTGACGGTCTTCGACGGGCGCGAACCTCATGAGGCGGCTGTCGCCGGGTGCGAGGGTGCCGCGTGCATCCTACCGACTGAGCGCCCCAGGATCGCCGCTGACAGCCTTATCGCGCCGGTCGGGGCGGATGCGCCGATCGAGGCCGATCCTTCGATCCCGACGCATCAGGAAGGCGTCTGACGATGGCCCGCCGCCCGTCTTTCTTGGGTCCGGCGCGCCGGTTCGGTTACGTCAAGTTGCCCGGCAAATCTAAACGCTGGCGCAATGAGGTCACGGGCGAGACAATCTCCGATCGCAAAATGAGCGACATCGCCCGCGAGGCGCGCCTAGGCGAGAAAACCACGAAAGTCAGATAGGCATAAGGCGCGGGCAGTATCGCTATGAACCTCAGACTGCGGAGCGCCAGCGCCGGGCAACGGCCGGACGTCAGATCAAAAAAGAAATCCCCGAGATTGCGCCACGCGACGCCGCGCTGATCGTCAAGTTCCGCGTCGAGGGCGGTTACGACAGGCTCGACGATGACGAAAAAGAACGGTTTCAGCAGTTGTTCAAACGCTATGAAAAAGACGCTGTGCGCGAAGCCCTAGGCTCGCCGAAGCGTCGCCGCAATCATCGGGGAATGAACACTCCCCCTCGAGGCTTCAGGTTCGCCGCATGAACGATTATCAGCCTGACGGCAAACCGCTCGCGGGTGTCGCCGACCATCAACCGGCCAGCGAGCCGCCCGCGACAAAAAAGCGTCGGCCGCGCAGCATCGCCGATGCTCTAGCCGCGCTCGACCGCCAACCGGACGCCATTCCGGACATTCCGTCATTCCTCGACCTTCCGCCCGACAAACGGGCCGAAGTCAAAACGTGGTCGGACTTTGCGGATTGGGTTTGCGATGAACTCAAAAAAGTAACTCGGAAAATTGACGACAAACGCCGCATAGACCGGCCATCCGGACCGTCCGGCCGAAGGCTCAATGATCGCCCGAGAACGGGCGGTCCGATCGTTCCGATCGATAGTGAAGGCGTCGGCGTCGGCGAGCCGATCGTGAAGGGCAAAGGCAAACACAAACGAATAATCCAAAAAATGTGCACTGTCCTATGGATGGCGGGCGGCGTGGATGGTTTCGAAGATCAAATCCTGGCAGACCCGGAGACTATCGATCGCGAACGCGCATGGGAATGGATGTTGACGCTGCCCCGGCTTTTCGCGGGCGCTAACGCATCGGACGCCGCGCCGATTTTCGTAGGATTTGGTTTCAATTACGATGTTGGGCAATTGGTCGCTGGCATGCCCTATAAAAAGGCTTGGGAACTGCACAACGGCCTACCTTGGGACAAGCGCGACGATGATGACTTCCCTGAAAGCCTCAAACGTTGGGTTTTGGTCGGCGATTACGCCATTTCCCATATCCCGCGCAAAAGCGTCGCCTTGTGCAAGTTGCGAAATCCAGACAAGCCGTTCCGATGGAGCGAGAATAAGAAAACTGGCGAGAAGCGGAAGACTGTCGATTGGATCGAACGCATCGAAATTTTCGACGTCCATGGGTTTTTCCAGTCAAGCTTGTTGAAAGCAATCGAAAACTTTCCGGGCGTTGTGACGCCCGAAGAACTGGAATTGATAAAGGAGGGCAAAAAGAAACGCGGCGCATTTACTGCCGACGACATGCCGATGCTCAAGCGATATACCGCCGCCGAATTGAAGGCGCTTGCGAAGATGATGGAGCTATTACGATCGGGTTTGAAATTCACAGATCCGGCGACGGGAGAAGAAAAACACCTGAAAATTACAAAATGGTGGGGCGCGGGCGCGATCGCGCAGGCGCTTCTAGAGGTTTATCTCGGCCCGAAGCCTCGACACATTCTCGGCGACATGTCGAAACCTTGGCTTGCGCTCGATACAAAAACCGGGATCGTGCGCGACAATCTCGACAATGACGGGCGATATGTCGCCGACGCGCTCGCTTGGGTTACACATGCCCGGTTCGGCGGCAGGATAGAACTATGCAAGCAAGGCGTCAGCAAGAAGCCGATTTACCTTTATGACATCGCGTCGGCATATCCGGCCATTTGCGTGCAGCTTCCGAGCATGGAGGGCGGGCGTTGGATATGGAAAGCAAACCCGACACGCGAGGAAATAGAAAATTCGAATATATTGAGCATGTTCAAGGTGCGGACGCGCCGATATGCGACCGACTTGCCCTTTTATCCGCTACCATTCCGGACCGAAAACGGTTCGATTATGTTTCCGCCCGAGATTGTCGGCGGGCGCTACCAGCGCGACGAAGTGATTGGCGCATTCGAGCATTTCGACCATTTCAACAAATGCGGTCGCCTCGCCGATTATGGATTGCATGGCGGGCCGCCCGAGTTGATCGTGTCGGAAGCTATGTTCTTCATTCCTGGCGACGAAAATTCCCGGCCTTTAGCGTTCATCAAAGACCTTTTCGACATGCGCGCCGAAATTGCCGCCAAAGATGAAAACGACATGCGCAGCAAAATCATCAAATTAGGTCTGAACTCGGTTTATGGGAAATTCGCGCAACGTGTCGGAAAGCCCGGCGAGCCGCCGTCCTATGGTTGTTTATGGTATGCGGCGGCGATCACTGCGGGAACGCGGCGAAAGGCGCTAGAAGCCGCGCTGACAGACCCGGACGCTTGCATAGCGTTTGCGACGGACGCCGTGTTCTCGACCCGGCCGCTTCCGATCCACGTTCCGGCCCGCAAGATTTTGGGAGAATGGGAGATCAAGGAAGGATCGAGCGCCAGCTTCGTCCAATCGGGCGTCTACACCATCCGGGAAACCAAAGGCGATAAGACCAAGCTCAAAGTGGCGTCACGCGGCTTCGCTGCAAAAGAGGATGAAATGGACGCGGCGGGGAGTTTCGTCGACGCGCTCGACCGCGACTTGTTTGTTGACGTGCCGCAAATCTGGCGCGACGGCGGCGAGGCGTTTCCGTTCGAGGATCAGACTTACATCGGACTTGGCGCGGCGGTCGTCTCGCCTAAGACATGGGAATATATAGGCTGTTGGAAAACCTATAACCGCGAGTTGCGATTGAACGCCATGAGCGTGAAGCGCGGCGTTCCGCATGGCGTCGCCGCACGAAAGCGGCGAGCTGATAGTCTGATCGATCTTTATGCGCAACCCTATGCGCCAAATCCCAAGCTTGGGATTAAGGGAATGCTCAAGGAAAGCGCGCCGAGCATTCCAGACTGGATGGATGTTGAACCGCTTCAACCGCTGTCGGCAGACCATTGCGCGCAGTCGGGCGTCGGCGCGGTTCGCAAGCGAAGGCGGCGCGGCGCATATGACGAAAGCGACGACGACAAGAATGTGAGCGCGGGAATGGAGTGCGAGCCGTGACCGTCCCGCTCTCTTCCACAGACCAAATTGACGGCTCGCCGCTCGACGTTCCACAATCCTCCCCATGGCGGGAGCGCGGCGGGACGTCATTGTGTTAGGCGCGAACGCGGCGCTGCGCGTCCGGCGCGGCGCTCTCGAAATCGAGCATGGGCTGGCAAGCGATCGCGTCAAGTCGCGTGTCGACGTCGACGACCGTCCGCCCGCCGCCATCTTGTTCGATGCGCCCGGTGAGTTTCTGACGGGCGAGGCGATCCGCTTCTGTGCGCAACGTGGCGTCGTCATCATCCTGCCGGACGGACCCGGCCGCATGACGACAATCGTGCATAGCGCGCTCGAAGCGTCCGGCAGCGCGACCCTGCCCGACGTCGGTCCGGCGATCGTAAGAGCCCAATGCGCCGCCGATCCGGTCGCGATCGCGCGCGAGATTGTAAGAGCGAAAATCGCGGCGGACAAAGCCGCGCTCGGGCCCCGCGTAACGCCCGCCATGCCGCGAACGCTTGCGCGATGCGAGACGGCGCTCGCGGGCGCCCGCAGCGTCGCCGAGATTGTGATGATCGAGGCGCATGCGGCAAACGTCTATTGGCGATCCTGGCGCGACCTGGGGTTGATCCCTCGCCGGGGCGCGGATTTGCCGCGCTCATGGACGCGGTTTGCACAGCGCAACAAGGGCGCGGAATTTCTCGGGAATAAGAACGCCAGCCATCCGATATCGGCAATGCTCAACTATTGCGTCGTCGTCGAGGCGGGGCGATTGGCGCGGGCGCTCGCAGCTAAGGGGATGACGCTGCAAGTCGGTTTCCTTCACAGCGACAAACACGGGCGCAATTCTCTCGTTTGGGATTGCGTCGAACCGCTGCGCGCGAGGATCAACGCGAACGTGTTCCGGTTCATCGGCGGACGCGAATTTAGCCGCGCAGACTTTCCGGCTTGTGGGGTCAAGGTTCATCGCATCGCCCGGCCCGTCATCGCCGAGCTATTGCGCCATTGCCTCTTGCCCGATCGCGACATTCTCGACGCAGCCGAATGGTTGACGGCGCTGGTTATGCGCTACGGCGCGGCACGTAATCGACAAGTTGCCAATCGCTTCGCCCGCGAACCGCCCTCGCGGATGCAGGTCCGAGAGTAATCTCATCAGGCCCATGAATATCCTGCTCCCTCAAGAAAAAACCTATATTCCAGGCCCGCTGCGGTGTATATATTGCACAACCCCAGACCCAACCGTTAAACCGGAGGACCTATCCAGAGAGCACATCGTACCAAAAAAATTAGGCGGTAAATTGGTCCTTCATCATGCAAGTTGCAAGCGATGTGCAGGAATCATCAATAAACAAATTGAAACACCGATATTAGCTCATTTTCTCAGAAGTCCGCGCACACATTTAGGTATGCCAACCTCGAAACCACAAACAACACTTCCTATAGGAAGGTGGATTTCTGATAAGACTGGATGGCCGGAGGACATGGACAACGTTAACTTTCGATTTGATCAAGTTGCTGTTCGAGACCATCCCTTCAGACTTATCTTACCTGTTTTTAGTCCTCCGGGAATACTTTGGGATTTACCGCCAAGCGATAAATTCCGCTTGATCAAAATTCAAGCGCATCGCGATAGCAGACTACTTCCGCAAGGAATTCCCGGGGAACGAACAGCGGTGGCCCAACAATGGAGTCCTGATATTATTCTTAAATTCATAGCTAAGATCGCGCACGGCGCAGCAGTAGCAGAATTGGGATTAGATAATTTTTCCCCTCTATTGCCTAGCATAATTCTAGGCGATAACACCCACATTGCGTATTTGAGTGGTAGCGCAAAAAAGACATTCCTCACTTCTAACACACACGAAATCACATTAACCTTACGTCGTGGGTACATCGTTTCATATGTGCATTTATTTAGCAAATACCTTCGATATCCTTATATCACTGTTGTGGGACGGCCAAATGAGCCCTTGGCAAGGTGGCATACAAGCGCATTTATGCGATCCGCGATTCCTGCATAGTGCCCCGCCCGCCGTCGCGCACAACGCTCCGCCAACCGCATCAGCCTCTGTCGGCGGATCGTTGCGGCGCGGCCCGACGTCGGGCCGCGCCTGTTGGCCTGTGTCGCGATCGGCCCGACACGGTCCGATGCTGTCTGTCTTAAACCCAGATTGTCATTGGCAGTCCGAGCGTATCCTTCGGGACGGGCTCAACCAAACTACGCCATTTCCCTTTCGCCAGTCGAAGCGCTGACCAACACGCCACTGCGGCGTCCAGAATGTCGCCCCGCGGAAGACGCTTCTCCCGTCCTAGCTCCAGAATAACCTCTAAAGTCGGAAAGCAATCACGAAGCGCTTTCATCCGGTCAACCCGGCCTTGCCGCTGTCTCTTGGGGTAAGTCATTGGATAACCTGTAAGCTCGCAAAAGCACACCTCCGGATGCACCTCCCTAACAATATCTTGCAACTCTGGGCGTGTCCGTAGAAGGACATCAACTTCTTTGATCTTCTTACGGATCGCGAAGGTTTGTTTGCTGATTGCCTTGCCGTTCGGCGCGCTTGCCCGCGAGAGGTCGCAAGCCTCTTGGTACGTCGATGCTTCAAGCACCGAACGAACTGGCGCGGGGAAGACACTGCTTCCGCGTCTCTTAAGAAGCGCCCTCGCTACGCGATCACAACGGCGTCCGCCGATCTCGTAGGCGTTGAGCAAACCTATTGGGACATCAATTGCAACGATTTCGAGTTGGGTCGCGCCATCGAATAGATCGGAGAGAAAGCCGACCTTCTCTACGCGCCAGACACCGCCCTCATTGAAGATGACGGCCCAGCCGCAAGGCGTACCATCGACCCCCGCAACATTTGCCATCTAATACCCCAAAAACCCGAAATCGACCGCCTAAAGGCTACAGGCGAACGTGCCATAATTCTCGGTTCTGTTCCAAGCGGATCATCAAGAGGGCGAGTGTGAACCGATCGACATGCGCAGGGCTCGACGTCGCCCCCGCCCTCGCCCTTGCCCTTGCCCTTCCTTGGCCATTCCCGCCTTGCCCCTCGCCTTCCACCCGCCGCCGCGCCAGGGCCGCCAACGGCCAACGTTGGGCCGCCCGCGAGGGCCAGGACGGAAGCGATCGGCGGTGCGGGCGCTCTCGCAAGGGCGAGTGTACTTTTATGCCATCAGACGACACAAGTGTTCAGGCGGCCGCCCGCTACTGACATGCTCGCATGTAAATCCATGTCAGCTTGTGGTTATGGCAAGCGAAGCTCTGCAGCGTGGTATTTTCGGAAAGAGCACAAGGTGATAACAAAGCCACACAGCGGCCCGCCATGGCCCCAGAATTGTTGTTGTATGTATTTCGTGCGTGTGAGCGAACTAATCGCGCAGTATTGTCGGAAGTATTCACAGCAACGTGTAGGTAATGCCCATGTAACGCGCGACGCGCGATCTGTCACGTTTTCGGCATAATCGAAACATGGAAAAGGCGGGTTTGGGTTGCGCGCGGTGTACGCCTCTCCAAATGCGAGCTATTTTACTAGCATTTACTAACATTTACTCGCGTTTACTTGCGCTGGGCTCGCCCGTAAGTTGTATTTTTTTCGGCCCTCGGAGGTCGCTCCAGTCGGGGTGCGCGCTCTGACCCGGCCGACCCCGGCGCGGCCGGCCAGGAGGTCGCGATCAGGGCCCGGTGCAGGATTCGATCAAGGGCGACGCGCATCCGCCACTCCTGCCCCGTTTTGCCCTTCGGGGCTCGCGTCGTCGACGCGCATCGGTCACTCCCGGCCCGTTTTGCCCTTCGGGGCTCGTGTCGTCGGCGCAGGCCGACGCGGCTCATTGTCGCACGCAATTGAGCCTGCCATCATTCGGCCAGACCGCTCATTCGTAGTCGTTTTCCGCTCTTTGCGGGGTTGCAGGAGCGCGCCCGGAGAAATGGGATAAGCCTGGATGAGAGACCAAGTCGCGGCGCCGGAACGGTATGATGCGGGCGCAATTGCTTTTCATTGGATCGCCGCCGCATTGATCGTATTTCTGGGCGGTCTTGGACTTCTGTTTGGCGACATCCCGAAGCCATCGCGGCCTTTCTGGATCAACGTGCACGGCTCCGTCGGCCTGATCTACCTTGCCCTGGCGATCGCGAGGGTGGGGTGGCGAACTGGCCATCGCCCTCCCCCCTTGCCTCATGACGCTGGCGAGTTCTCACGCCGCGCATCGCCGGCGGTGCACCATTTGTTGTACGCCCTGATGCTGCTTGTTCCTGCGCTCGGAATTGTCGCCTATGTCTGGCATGGCCGATCATTTGACTACGGCTTATTCCAATTGAACTTCGGCGTCGCGTCGGACCCAGCGACATTCCATCCCGCGGAGGACGTTCACCAATTGCTGGCGTACGCCCTGTTCGCTCTGGTCGGCCTGCACATCCTGGGCGCGTTGTGGCATCAATACTTTAGACGCGACGGCGTGCTTTTGCGCATTCTGCCGGGCGGCGCCCGATAGAGGGGACCTGCAACAAGGGCGCGACGAGCCGTCGCTGAACGACCCCTACTCCGCCCGCTCCGTCGACAGCGCCCAGCCCCCGCCCCGAAGCCAGTCGGAGCGGCTCGGCGCGCCGCCAAAGCGCAGCGAGCGCACCCGCGCCGAGCCGCCGCGGCGGAACGCCTCGTCGAGCTTGTCAGCCATCTCGGAATCTTGCGCTCCCTCGCAGGCGATGAACACCACGGCTGACAGGAAGCGCGCCGGCCACGCGTCGCCGCGTTCGGGCCGCGTGATTAAGAGCATGGCGCCGCTCGAACCCGCCGCCTGAAGAGGAAAAACGAGCCTGCCGCCTACTTTCAGCGCGTCGAGCCAGGCGCGAAGGGGATGCGAGGCGGCGGCGTTCACGTAGACGGCGTCGGCTGAGGGGAGGGCATCGACCCCGGAACGGGCGCGGACTTCGACCTGAGGATAGCGGGCGAGGTTGGCGGCGGCGCGTTCGGCGATATCCGGCTCAATCTCATAGGCGATCACCCTGCCCTTGGGTCCGACGAGCTCCGCGAGGATCGCGGTGTAATAGCCGGCGCCCGCGCCGATTTGCACCACCGTCTCGCCCTCGTTCAGTTCGAGCGCGTCGATCGACTGCGCGTGCAGCGACGGCTGGCCGTTGTTGATGCCCCGCTCAGCGTCGATGGCCACGAGGACGTCTTCGTAGAGGCGAGCCGGGTGATCGGACGAGGACAGGCCAAAAAGGCCGCCGGAGCCGATGCGCCACGGCGGCGGACCGGCGAAATCCTCGCGCGGAACGGCGGCGAAGGCGGCTTCGATCCTCGGATCGCGCACGCGGGCGCGGCGAGCGATCTCAGCGGCGTAGGCCTGCCGGCGCTTGACAATCCTGTCTGCCATGCCCTGGCGCTCTCGGCCCATGCCGCACAATACGCCGCCGTGGGCGCCCGCGCATCGATCTTTGCGCCTCCGAACGGCGCCATCGCTGGCGTCGGCGGGTTCCGGCTCGGGAGAATTGCTAGGGTGACAGATCGCCAACCGGGGCCCAAGACATCTGGCGAACCACAATTGGGGGTGAAACGATGGCCAATCACGACATTGATCATTTTATCCGGAGCCTGAACTACGACCCGCGCATCATCCTCGCGGTGGCGCCGGACGGCGACGTTTCGACGCTTCCGCTGACGACGGCCCAAAAGGGAAACAACGAAGTCGTCGTCTGCAAGACGATCCAGCACAAGCTGACGAAGAACCTGTCGGAAGTCGCAATCTTAAGCCAAGGCGCCGTGGCTTTTCCGGGCGCCTTGCTTGTCGCCGACGGGCATTTGCAGAGCGGAGCGCCGACGCCGATCGGATTGCGGCGCGGAAAGTTGACCCTGACCGTCGATCTTCCCGGATTGCAGAACCCCTCGGGACAGGTCGATCCGACGACCTCGGGCGTGCAGACCTTCCTCAATGAAAAGCTTGAGGAGTGGAACAAGCTCACCCAAAATAATCAGAGCTATCAGAACTATCGCAACGCAGCGCGCAGCATCCTGAACTACTCGACCGCCTACGCCCGCCAGCAAGTCGCCGCGAGCCTCGGGTTCAAGGCCGAATGGGCGAGCGGCGCCGCCTCCGCGCAACTCGACGTCAGCAGCACGACGGAAAGGTCTGTCGTTCTCTGCTACTACAAACAGGTGTTCTACACGGTGAAGGTCAACACGCCGGCGGCCCCGTCGGATGTGTTCGACCCGTCGGTCACGCTCGTGGATGTGCGCGACGTCGTCTCCAACACAGCCCCGCCCGCCTATGTCGACAGCGTCGACTATGGCCGCCTTCTGCTGGTCAAGATGGAGACGTCCGCGGTCGACACCTCGGTCAACCTCCAAGGCGCGTTCAAGCAGGCGACGCAGGGCGGCGTCACGGCGAGCGGGGACTTGAAGGCGAAGTACGACGATATCATCAAGAACGCCACCTTCACCGCCGTCGCCATCGGCGGCGGCACCGCGGAAGCCGCGCGCATCTTCAGCGGCGCCGCCACCGGCGAGCTTCAGGGACTCAAGGAATATTTCGATGCTGGACGGTACGCCAGGGACAACCCCGGGCTGCCGATCGCCTACGTGGTTCGTTTTCTCAAGGACAATGCGCTGGCGACGATCGGCGCGACGACCGACTACACCGAACTCGAATGCACCCGATACAAGAACATCTACATCAGGGTCGTGCATCACGGCGGCTATGTGGCGAAATTCTATTGGGGCTGGACCGATACGGACGCGCACGGCAATTACACCGCCCGGGGCGGCGGCGAGTCCGGCGCGGTGACGGCCGGCTGGACGACAACCGTCTGGATCCCGGGAACCGCGCGCGATGTGGAGCTCAGGGGGGAGGCCGACACCGGCATCGTCTGGAATTGCTGGCAGGAAATCGGCGATATTCGTAATCCGGAGCCGAACAAGACCTACACGGCCGTGGGCACCACGCTGATCGGCAGACGGTTCGACGTCAGCGATTAAGCGGCCGGCGCTCGATGGAGCGTGATCACGTTCGTCGCGAATTGGGGGCGCAGGCCCGCCGAGAGGCGTCGCCGGAGCGAGGCTCAATGACCGGCGCCTGGGCGATGATTGCATTGGTTGCGACGTCGATCTGCGCCGTCGCCCCAGCGCTCGCCCAGGATGCGGCGCCCGCCAACACGCTTATGGACCTTCAGCGCCAGTTCGGCGCCTGCATGGACGGCAAGCCGCTCGGCCTGGCCGGCTCGAGGCTGACGATCATGCTGATGATGAAGCGCGACGGCTCGATATTCGGCAAGCCGCGCATCACCTTTTCCCACCTCGAGGGCGACGCCGACGCCCGACAGCGCTTTGTCGACGACGTCGGACGCGCCGTCAAAGCTTGTTTGCCCTTCAGGATAACGCCGTCGCTCGGCGGCGCGATCGCCGGCCGCCTGTTTGTCATTACTCTGGGGCAGCCAAAGCCGGAGCAAAGAATCTAGCGCCTCTCGCCGCCGAGACGCCAGACCGCGGGCCGGACGGCCCCGCGCCCATCACTTGAGCGAATTGCCGACCTCGGTGAACACTGTGCTCAGCTGAGTGCCGAGGAGCTGAACCGCCGCAATGATAAAAACCGCAATGAGGCTCGCGATCAGCGCATATTCGATCGAACGTCACGCCGCCCTCGTTGGTCAGAAATCGCTTCAGGATCAACATTGAGCGGATTCCTTTCACTGTCCGGCGACATCAACGTCGCGCGGTTTCAGCAATCGTGAGCGGAGCGCTGGCTGTGGGGCCAATCCGACTTTGCGCCACAGGCGGCGTTTTGCTTGCCTTCCCAAGCGATGGAGAATTGCGCCGAACGAGTTAGGGAACGCCTAATAGGAATGGTGAACCTGGAGCCCGGCGGCGGATTGGTTCGCAAATCGTGTTGAAAATGGCAGGAATTCTCGCCGCGCGCCGACGGGACGCTCCTATCCCTCGAGACGTGGGCGAGATCGGAGAACGCGCATCGTTCAGTTGAACCTGGGGCGCCATATCTTGAGCTGATACAGACCAGTCGGTATTCTGCTCGAAGGCGATCGCTCCGCAGGGGAATGCGCCGAATGACCGACTCTCGCTACCGGTGGGTAATCGTCGCGGCGGGCGGCCTTCTGGGCTGCGTCGCGATCGGATCGATGTTCTCGTTGCCCGTTCTGCTGCAGCCGATCGCTCGCGACACCGGCTGGTCAGTCACCGGCGTGTCGAGCGCCATGACCATCGGCTTTCTCGCCATGGCGGTCGGCAGCATGGCCTGGGGCAATCTCTCAGACCGAACTCGGTCCGCGGGCCGTGGTGCTGATCGGGGCAATCGTCCTCTCCGCGAGCCTCGCCCTGGCGGCCCAGGCGACATCGCTTCTCGCATTCCAGTTGATATTCGGGCTCCTCATTGGCGGAAGCGCCGCGGCCATCTTCGCGCCGATGATGGCGTGTGTGACCGGCTGGTTCGACACCCATCGCAGCCTTGCGGTGTCTCTCGTGTCGGCGGGCATGGGCATGGCGCCCATGACCATGGCGCCCTTGGCCGCATGGCTCGTTTCGACCGTGAGCTGGCGGACCACGCTCGAGATCCTAGCCGCGGTCGCTGCTGTCCTCATGATCCCGGCGGCGCTTCTGGTGCGCCGGCCGCCGGCGCTCATGGGCGGAACTCTCCGCGCCGCACCGGTGAACGAGGCGCAATCCGGCATGTCGGTAGGCGACGCCCTGCGCTCTCCGCAGTTCATCGTGCTGGTCATGACCAACTTCTTCTGCTGCGCGACCCATTCCGGCCCGATCTTTCATACCGTGAGCTATGCGCAAACGTGCGGAATTCCGCTCGTCGCCGCGGTTTCGATCTACAGCGTAGAGGGCCTTGCGGGCATGGGCGGCCGGATCGGCTTCGGACTCCTTGGCGATCGGTTCGGCGCCAAGCGCGTTCTGGTCCTAGGCCTGCTTGCGCAGGCGTTCGGCGCTCTCGCCTACGTCTTCGCCCGCGGCTTGGGCGAGTTCTATACCGTCGCGGCGGTGTTCGGCTTCATCTACGCCGGCGTCATGCCGCTCTACGCGGTTCTGGCGCGCGAAAACTTTCCGCTTCGGATGATGGGAACCGTCATCGGCGGCACCGCGATGGCCGGAAGCCTCGGCATGGCGTTTGGGCCGCTCGCGGGAGGGCTCATCTACGACGCCCTCGCCAGCTGCACGTGGCTCTATGTCGGCTCCTGGGCGATGGGGATCGGCGCCTTCCTGATCGCCTCGACCTTCAGGCCGTTCCCGAACGACGAGCCCGAAGCGGCGCCGGCGCTGGCGTGAATCTGGAGGGCCGCTCGCAACGCCGGCTCTCCTACGCCGCGAACTCGCCGCGAACGGACCTTTTGATAATCTAATTATACAAATATATCAATACGATACATAGCTATCGTGAGGCAGGACTTCATCTCTCGCGCCAACAATTAATTGCCTTTTATCGAAACTGATGTAGTATGATGGCCCACAATTTGTCTTTACCGGAAAGAGCCGCCATGACCGAAGAAACGCCGTCCTCCTCCGACCGCGCCAGGGCGCGCGCCGCGACACAAGCGCGGCGGGCAAGGGCGGCGGCCTTGCGCCAGGCTTATTTCAAAGCGCTCGCCTCCGGTTTCACCCCCGAGCAGATCGCCGAGGCGAGCCACGCCAGCGTGAGAACGATCCGGCGTGAGATCGACCGCGCCCTCGACGAGCGGCGCCTCGATGCTCCGGAACGTTACGTTCACCTCCAGGTCGCGCGGCTGACCAAGGCACTGCGGGTGGCGGATTACCACATCGAACAGGGCGACCTAGCCGCGGTCGGGCCGCTGGCGACGCTCGTCGCCGCGCTCGACCGCTATCACGGGCTTCGCCTTCCCTCCCCGCCGGCGGCCAGCGCGCCGCCTGCTTGTACGGCCCTTCCCGCACCGCCTCTGGCGCTCACCCACGCCCCGCCGCCCGCCGAGTCCGAGGCGACCGCGGCGCCCGAGGCGGCAGAAGCGTCGTAAGATCTCTGGCCCGGCGGCCACCCACTGACGGGTGACAAATTCTGGCGCCTAACCCATTGGAATCGCCCGCGCGGCCACAGAATTTGGCGCCCTCGCCTGTCGGGCGGGCTACCCCTCGAACTTGTTGTTTTTCGGAAACCCCTTGGGCGGCAGGCGGCCGGCTTCGGCGCGATTGCCGATCCAGTCCTTGAGCTCGGGCCTGGCGACGGTGAAGGTCCGCCCGGCCGAGTCGCGCCAAGTGAGGCCTTCGGCGATGGCGAAAACCCTGGCGTCGGAAAGGCCGGCATCCTTGTAGCGTTGCAAGCGTGTGCCCTTGCCGCGCGCCATTTCGTTGAGCTGGGCAAGCGGAAACACCAGAAGCTTGCGGTTCTGCCCGATGACCGCGACATGGTCGCCGGCGGCGGGCGCGATCAACGCCGCGGTCGCGGGGCCTGTGACGTTGAGCACCGCCCTGCCCTTGCGGGTCGAGGACAGAAGCTCGTCGTCGCCGATGATGAAGCCGTTGCCGTCGCTCGACGCGACGAGGCGCTTCGCCCCCGACGCATAGGGCCAGACGGCGACGATGGCGGCGCTCTCGTCGATGTCGGCCATGAGGCGGATCGGCTCGCCCTGCCCTCGCCCGCCCGGCAATTTGGAGGCCTCGAGCGTGAACACCTTGCCGTCGCTCGCCAGCACCAGAATCTTGGAGGTCGTTTCGGCGAAGAACGAGGTCTTCAAGCCGTCGTCGCCCTTGAAGGTCGCGCCCGACAGATCGGCGACCTGACCCTTCAGCGCCCGGATCCAGCCCTTCTGCGACACGACGATGGTCAAGGGCTCGCGCTCGATCATTGCTTCGGTCAGATCGGCGACCACAACGTCAGGCGCGGCTTCGAAACTGGTGCGGCGCCGGCCGAGGTTGGTGTCGGGGCCGAACTTCTTCCTCAGGTCGCGGATCTCGGCGTCGATCATCCGCCATTGCCTGCGCTCGCTGCCGAGCAGCGCCTCGATCGAGGCCTTCTCCTTGGTCAGGTCATCTTGCTCCTTGCGCAGCGCCATTTCCTCAAGGCGGCGCAGGCTTCTTAAGCGCGTGTCGAGAACGTAGACGACCTGCGGCTCGGTCAGGCTGAAGCGGACTTTCAGCGCCTCTTTCGGGTCATCGTCCTCGCGAACGATGCGAATGACCTCATCGAGATTGAGAAAGACGATGATCATCCCGGCGAGCAGTTCGAGCTGCCGGTCGATCGCCGCCAATCGATGACGCGAGCGGCGCACCAGAACGTTACGGCGATGGTCGAGCCATTGCTTGAGCGCTTCGCCAAGCGAGACGACCCTGGGCGTGACGCCGTCGACCAACACGTTCATGTTGACCGAGACCCGCGCCTCAAGCTCAGTCAGCCTGAACAAGGATTCCATCAGCGTTTCGGGCTCAACCGCGCGACTGCGCGGCTCGAGCACGATGCGCACGTCCTCGGTCGATTCGTCACGGACGTCGGCGAGCAGCGGAAGTTTGCGTTCGTTGAGAAGATTGGCGATCTGCTCGATCAGCCTGGACTTCTGAACTCCGTAGGGGATCTGAGTGACGACCACGACCCAGCCGCCACGGCCCGTATCCGCCTTCGCCCAGCGCGCCCTCACCCGAAAGGCGCCGCGGCCGGTGCGATAGGTCTCGATGATCGCCGGCTTGGCGTCGATGACGACGCCGCCGGTCGGAAAGTCCGGTCCTGGCACGAATTGGGCCAGCGCTTCCACGTTGGCTCCCGGATGGGCGATGAGATGGAGCGCGGCGTCACAGAGTTCGGCGATGTTGTGCGGCGGAATCGACGTCGCCATGCCGACCGCGATGCCCTGCGCGCCATTGGCGAGCAGGTTCGGCACCGCCGACGGCATGACGATCGGCTCTTTGGTGTCGCCCGAGTAATTGTCGCGCCAGTCGACCGAGTCTTCCTCGACGCCCTCCATGATGAGGCGCGCCACGTCGGTCATGCGCGCCTCGGTGTAGCGGTAGGCCGCGGCGTTGTCGCCGTCGATGTTGCCGAAATTGCCCTGCCCCTCGATCAGCGGATAGCGCGAGGCGAAGTCCTGCGCGAGACGCACCAGCGCCTCGTAGATCGCCTGATCGCCGTGCGGGTGGAACGACCCCATCACGTCGCCGACGATCTTGGCGCATTTCTTAAAGGCCGAGCCAGGGTCGAGCCTGAGGATGTGCATGCCGTAGAGAATGCGGCGATGCACCGGTTTAAGCCCGTCGCGCGCGTCCGGCAGCGCCCGGCCCATGATGGTGGAGAGCGCATAGGCGAGATAGCGCTCCTCGAGCGCCTCGCGCAGGTTGACGTCGATTGGGACGGAAGGCGGAGCTGGGGGCGGCGGAACAGGCTTGGCCATGGCTGCGGGTTAACCTGGAGGCTGAGTCGCGGCAAGCCCGCATCCTAGCCACAGACCTACGAGACTCGATCTCGGCGAGCGGACGCGAAAGACATCGGAAGTGGGACGGCGCTGAATTGGGCGCGACCTCCGTCGGCAACCCCTTCCAGGTCGACCTGGCGCGCGAATGATTCCCGCGCACAATATCGTTGAAATCAATAATTTGTGCGAAATTTATCGCATCTTACGTGATGTCACACGGCTACGTGATTATAGGCTGCGGAACTTTCCGCAGATCGCCGAATTAATCGCAGCTTGGCGCGAGGAGCGTGGCGCCACGAATGGAGCTGCACAAAATTGCGCCAGAGCGATCCTGCTCAGTTTCGCGCCATGTCGTCGCGCTCGCCGGTCATGACTAGGCCCCAATGCCACGGCCGATCCGCTGCGAGAGCGGGCGGCGGCTGGATCTCAGCCAAAAACGGCTTGACGCAAAACACCGTCACGACCGTGGGCGAACCCCTCAAATTTGTTGTGAACAGGCGCTTGCCAACTGGACCGTCTCGGCGGCAGCATTACATGAGTGAGTCGAGCCGGTGGCATAGGTCTTGCTCCGGTCGCGTCAGTCACTGTGGACTTGAGTTGAAAGGGGGAAAGCTCCCAGGGGTTCGGCATCATTCCAACTTAGAAACCCGCAAAGGGAACTGAGATGATCGCTCGAATCGCCGCAATACTGTTCGCTCTCTCCGCGAGCGGCGCGGAGGCTCATGACTATTGGTCGGACGGGAAACCTGTTCCCGATTGGGTGAAAGCCTCGTGCTGCGGACCCGCGGACGCCCATCATCTTCGCCCAGACCAGGTCCATCGGATATCCGACGACTATTACGCCGTCGACGGCTATATCCGGCGCATCCCCGTCGGCCAGGCGCTGCCGAGTCAGGACGGAGACTACTGGATCTTCTACCGGGACGACGGGGGCGGGAGCCAGTCAGGAGTTTATTGCTTCTTCGTGCCGATGGACTTCTGATTTCCGTCGACGGTTTGATCGGACTTTGATCCCGCGCCGGAAGCGATTCGGCGCTGGCGGCGAAGTCTCCGGGGATCTCTTGATCGACGCGGGCGCCGCGCTCGTCTGAAGACAGGCTTTCCTCTCTGGGTCGGCTGCTCGGAGAGGTGACGCGTCGCGGCCAAGCGCTTACATGTCGGGCTAGCGGCCCGGTCCAGGGCGTTCGCGGTCCGGCTCCTGCGCGCGCCTGCTTGTCGTGCCGCCAGCTCAGCTCGGACGCGCCTATTGGGGGAGGAGCGGCGATGTCGCCGATGATATCGATCGCCGCCGTCACCAAGCGCTACACGTCGGGCCTCGTCGCGCTCGACGCGGTCGATCTGGAGATCGCCAGGGGCGAGATTTTCGCGCTCTTGGGCCCGAACGGCGCCGGCAAGACGACTCTGATCGGGGTCGTCTGCGGCACGGTCTCGATGACTTCGGGCCGAGTGCTCATCGACGGCCATGACGTCGTTCGTGACTACCGCGCCGCGCGGCGAATCGTCGGCCTGGTGCCGCAAGAGATCGCGCTCGATATCTTCACCACCGTCCGCAAAGCCGTGTCCTTCAGCCGCGGGCTGTTCGGGCGACCGCCAAATCCCGCTTTCATCGAACGATTGCTCCGCGACCTTTCGTTGTGGGACAAGCGCGACACCCGAATCGTCGAATTGTCGGGCGGCATGAAGCGGCGGGTCATGATCGCCAAGGCGCTCAGCCACGAGCCGGAGGTGCTGTTCCTCGACGAGCCGACCGCCGGCGTCGACGTGAACCTGCGCCGCGACATGTGGGCGCTCGTTCGGAGGCTGCGCAGCGAGGGCGTCACCGTCATTCTCACCACCCACTATATCGAGGAGGCCGAGGAGATGGCGGACCGGGTCGGCGTCATCAACCATGGCCGGATCGTGCTGGTGGATGAGAAGACAGCGCTCATGCGCAAGCTCGGCAAGCGTCGCCTGACGCTCGCGCTGCAGAAGCCATTGCCGGCGTTGCCAAAGGAACTGGCCGGCTGGCCGCTTGAACTCGAGGACGACGGCAACCGCCTCTCCTATCGCTTCGACGCGTCGGCCGAGGACACCGGCGTTCCAACGCTTTTGCGTCGCCTCAATGAGATCGGCATCGATTTCAAGGATCTCGACACCAGCACGACCACGCTCGAGGACATTTTCGTCGATCTGGTGGGACGGGCGGCGTGAGACCTTCGCGAGCCGTCAATCTCAGCGGCGTATGGGCGATCTACCGCTACGAACTCCAGCGCACGCAGCGCACAATTCTGCAGAGCGTGGCGACCCCCGTAATCACCACCGCGCTCTACTTCGTCGTGTTCGGGTCGGCGATCGGCGGACGTATCCGGGAAGTGAGCGGAGTCAGTTACGGCGCATTTATCGTGCCCGGCCTCATGATGCTGTCGCTTCTGACGCAGAGCATCTCCAACGCCTCCATCGGCATCTACTTTCCTAAATTCACTGGCCAGATCTACGAGCTCCTGTCGGCGCCGCTCTCCTCGATGGAGGCGGTTTGCGCCTATGTCGGCGCGGCGGCGACCAAGTCGATCGGCATCGGCCTCATCATTCTCATGACCGCGGCGCTGCTCGTGCCGCTGCGCATCGAGCATCCGTTCTGGATGATCGCCTTCCTGGCGCTGACCGCGATCGCCTTCAGCCTGTTCGGCTTCATCATCGGCATCTGGGCGAGAAACTTCGAGCAGCTCGCGGTCATCCCGGCACTGGTGGTGACGCCGCTTACCTTCCTTGGCGGCGCCTTCTATTCGATCGACATGCTGCCGCCGTTCTGGCGCGGCGTCAGCCTGTTCAATCCCGTGGTCTATCTCATCAGCGGCTTCCGCTGGAGCTTCTATGGCCAGGGCGACGTCAGCGTCGCCGCGAGCCTCGGGTTCACCGCGCTGTTCATTGCGGCGTGCCTGGCGATTCTGACCTGGATCTTCCGCACCGGATGGCGCCTGAAGCCGTGAGGCAGCACGCCGGTGAATTGACCGACGACCGCCTCGCCTTCAATGTCGCTCGAACACTTTTCCGCGGAGCTTCTCGCCATGCCCTCAGGCCTTATCATCGTCACCGGAGGCTCGCGCGGCATCGGCGCAGCGATCTGCCGCCGCCTCGCGGCGGACGGCTACGCGGTCGCCGTCAACTACGCGGCCGACGCCAAGGCCGCCGAGACGACCGTCGCGGAAATCGAGAAGTCGGGCGGGCGGGCGAGAGCGTTCCAAGCCGACGTCGCCGACCCGGCCGCACTTCGCCGTCTGTTCGAGCAGGCGACGCAGGCGCTGGGGCCCCTCGCCGGGCTCGTCAACAACGCCGGCAGCTCGGGGCGCTTCGCCCGCGTCGATGAGCGGGACGCTGAGGAGATGACGCGGCTCTTTGCCCTCAACGTGATCGGAACCATCCTCGCCTGCAAGGAAGCCGTGCTACGGCTTTCGACTCGGCATGGCGGGAGCGGCGGGGCGATCGTCAACCTATCGTCGATCGCGGCGAGGCTTGGCGGGCTGCCGGGACTTGCTCCTTACGCGGCGACCAAGGGCGCCGTCGAAAGCCTCACCAAGGGCCTCGCGACCGAGGTCGGGCCCGAGGGAATCCGTGTCAACGCGGTGGCGCCCGGCTTCATCGAAACGGACATGACCCGCGACCAGCTTGCCGAAGCATCATTCCGCAAGCGGATCGAAGCGATGACCCCGTTGCGCCGGGTCGGCGCTCCCGAGGAGATCGCAGAAGCGGCAGCTTGGCTCATCTCGCCTGCGGCGCGCTTTGTCACCGGCAGCGTGTTGACGGTATCCGGCGGACGATAGCGCGGTTCAGATCAGCGGCGAGGGCCCGCTGCTACTCCCCCCGCCGGGCCGCCGCGGCCCATTCGAGCGCGCCCTTCTCGTCGGCGCGAGCGAACAGCCGGACAGGAACGGGCGACGCTTCGAAGCCGGCGAGCCTGGCTTCGTCCATCTGTTCGGCATCGGTGACGACCGCGAGCTTGACCAGCGACTTGTGAGCCAGCGCGGCATTGGCGAGTCCGCGCGCCAGCTCGGCGAAATAGCCGTCGAAATCCGGATCGATGACAATGACGAGGCCGGTCGCGGCCTCCCTTAAGGCCGCGCCGATCGCCGCCTCGACGTCCCGCGCCACGACCGTGCCGCTGGCGCGCAAAGCAAGCGTCTGCGCCGGCGCGTCCTGCACCCGCTCCAACATGGGCCGCTCCCTCTCCTCGCCGGTCTATGGCAGCGATCGGTGTTCCGCGCCAGGTCCCGACGACGCGCGCCGTCGCCGTCACGGTCCGCCCCATTGGCGTGGATGGCCGGCGCTCGCCGCCCGGCTTTGCGCGGCGACGGGCGTGCCTCGCCGCCTATTCGATCGACGCGCCCCAGGATCCCCAGATGTAGATGCAGCTGAAGAGGAACAGCCAGACGACGTCGACGAAATGCCAGTACCAGGCGGCGAACTGAAAGCCCACGTGATGGCGCGGGGTGAATTGGCCCATCCAGGCGCGGGCAAGACAGACAAACAGGAAAATCACGCCGATGATGACATGCGCGCCGTGAAATCCAGTCGCCATGAAGAAGGTCGCGCCGTAGATCGAATTCTTAAAGCTGAACGGCGCGTGGATATATTCGTAGGCCTGGGTGATCACGAACAACACGCCGAGAGCGATCCCGAGCGCGAGAAAATTCTTGAATTTCTGCCGGTTGCCCCCGCGCAGTTCGTCGTGAGCGACGTTGACCGCCGCGCTCGACGTCAACAGCACGAACGTATTCATGAGCGGCAATTTAAGCGGATCGAGCACGTCCGTGCCCTTCGGCGGCCACAGGCCGCCGGTGAAGTCGAGCCGGCCGTAGACCTGAGCATCGCCAGGATTCGCCGCCGACCAGAAAAACGCCCAGAACCAAGCGACGAAGAACATGACCTCGGAGGCGATGAACAAGATCATGCCGAGGGTCAGGCCATGGCGCACGATCACATTGTGGTAGCCGCCCTGAGCCTCGAGGACGACGTCGCGCCACCAACCGAACATGGTGAACAGGATGCCCGCGACGCCGATGGTCAGAATCGCCGGGCCGAAACTCGACCCATGCATCGACAAGATGAGGCCAAACGCCGACAGAAACGCGAACGCCGCCCCGATGATCGGCCAGGGGCTCGGCTCGACGAGGTGAAAACCCGGCCGATCAGGAATCGCCGCGTCGGTCATTGTCTTCTCCCGTTTATCATCAACCAGCCGGCCCGGCGCGATCGGCCGAGCGCCCCGGCGCAGGGCTCTCGGACGGCGGGGCGAACAGTGTGTAGGACAGCGTGATCGAATTGACCCTGGCCATCGACTCGTCCTTCTCAAGCGCCGGATCGAGGAAGAACACCACCGGCCATTCCGCGGTCTCGTGCGGGCCCAGATGCTGGGTCGTGAAGCAGAAGCACGCGATCTTGTCGAAATATTCCCCGGAGACTTCAGGGCTCACGTTGAAAGTGGCGCGGGCCTCGGTCGGTTTGTCGGTGAGGTTGCGCGCGCGGAAAAAGACCGTGACGGTCTTGCCCGTGCGCAGCCGGACCGACTTGCTCTCTGGCTCGAAGCTCCAGTCGAGGCCCGGCGCGACATTGGTGTCGAAGCCCACGCGCAGAACCCGATGGCCTTCCGGGTCGGTGTTGGCTTTCACGTGCTGCGGCGTGCCCTCGTAGCCGGTCGCGCGACAGAAGGCGGTATAGAAGGGCGCCGCGCCGTAAGTGAGGCCGATCATGGTCGCCGCCAGCGTCACGCCGGCGACTCCAATCAGGCGATTGTTGCGCCTGGCGCGGCCCCCGACCGACACCGTCGTGCCGTCGTGGTCGCCGGAAGCCGTCACGCCAAGCTCCCGCGCGCCGCAATCGCCGGCGCATGGTGGTCCTCGTCGCCGAAAATGTGCGGCGGGGTTTCCCACGTGTGGAACGGCGCTGGGGACGGCACCTGCCATTCGAGCGTCGTGGCCCCCGGCCCCCACGGGTTGGCGGCGGCTTGGCGCTTGGCCGCGAACGCTTCATAGATGAGGTAGATGAAAATCAGTGTGGCGGCGCCCGAGATGAAGGCGCCGATCGACGACACAAAATTCCAAGTCGCATAGGCGGAGGTATAGTCGACGACGCGGCGCGGCATTCCCTGGAAGCCAAGGAAATGCTGGGGAAAAAAGGTAAGGTTGATGCCGACGAAGGACACCCAGAAGTGCCATTTCGCCAGCCTCTCGTCATAGAGATAGCCGGTCATCTTCGGGAACCAGTAGTAGAAGCCGGCGAAGATCGAAAACACCGCCCCGAGCGACATCACGTAATGAAAATGCGCAACGACGTAGTAGGTGTCGTGCAGATAGCGGTTGATCGCCGCGTTGGCGAGCACGACGCCGGTGACGCCGCCGACGGTGAAGACGAAGACGAAGCCGATCGCCCATAGCATCGGGGGCTTAAGCGAAATCGAGCCGCCCCACATCGTCGCCAGCCACGAGAACACCTTCACCCCCGTAGGCACCGCGATCACCATCGTGGCGAAGACGAAATAGCGCTGGGCGTTGAGCGACATGCCGGTCGTGAACATGTGATGGGCCCAAACGGCGAAGCCGAGGAAGGCAATCGCGAGCATCGCGTAGACCATCCCGACATAACCGAAGATCGGCTTTTTCGAAAACGTCGCCACGACCTGGCTGATGATGCCGAAGCCCGGGATGATGAGGATATAGACCTCTGGATGGCCGAAGAACCAGAACAGGTGCTGAAACAGGATCGGGTCGCCGCCGCCGGCCGGTTCAAAGAACGTGGTGTGGAAGTTGCGATCCGTCAGCAGCATGGTCAGCGCCCCCGCCAGCACCGGCAGCGCCAGCAAGAGCAGGAAGGCGGTTATCAGCACCGACCACGCGAACAACGGCATGCGGAACATCGTCATGCCCGGCGCGCGCATATTAATAATCGTGGCGATGAAATTGATCGAGCCGATGATCGAAGACGCGCCTGCCAGATGCATCGACAGAATCACAAAATCGGCCGCCGGACCCGGCGTCCCGACCTGGCTGGAAAACGGGGGATAGAGCACCCAGCCGCCGCCGAAGCCCCTCATGCCGGGCGAGCCTTCGGCGAACAGGGAGCACATGAGAAGCGTGAACGACGCCACCAGAAGCCAGAACGACAGGTTGTTGAGCCTGGGAAACGCCATGTCCGGCGCGCCGATCAGGAGCGGCACCATCCAATTGCCGAATCCGCCCATCATCGCCGGCATCACCATGAAAAAGATCATGATGAGGGCGTGGCTGCTGAAAAACACGTTGTACATGTTCTTGGCGGCGTCGAGCGAGCCGTCGCCGGTCATGATCCTCGAAATCAGCGGGAAGACATGCAGTCCCGGCTCCATCAGCTCGGCGCGGATCACGATCGAGAGCACCGTGCCGATGAGGCCGGCGCAAATGGCGAAAATGAGATAGAGGGTCCCGATGTCCTTATGGTTGGTGGAATAGAGATACCGCCGCCATCCTGTCGGGTGGGCGTGCTCGTGATGAGCCTCGACGTCGTGGTGGGAGAGGTCGGTGACGGACGCCATGCTTTAAAGACTCCGGTGCTGCATGATCGGCGGGGCCATGACGGCGCCGACTTAAGGATGGACGAGCGGCGCCGCCGCGACGTCGACGCGGTCCAAGACCGCGAATTGTTTCTTGGCCTCGACGAGCCAAGCCTCGTAGTCCTTCTGGCTGACCACGCGGATGTTGATCGGCATGAACGCGTGGTCGATGCCGCAGATGTTCGAGCATTGCCCGTAGAACATGCCCTCGTGTTCGGCCTTGAACCAGGCCTTGTTGAGCCGGCCCGGAATGGCGTCGATCTTCACGCCGAACGACGGCACCGAAAACGAGTGAATGACGTCCTGCGAGGTCACGTCGACTTCGATCACCTTGCCGACCGGGACGATCATCTCGTGATCGGCGGTGATGACGCGCGGCTGGCCGGGCTTGAGGTCCTTGTCCTCGACATAGAGCGAATCGAACGAAAACCCGCCCTCGGATTTCGGGTAGCCGTAGTTCCAATGCCACTGCGAGGCCGTCACCTTCACCGTCAGGTCGGGCGCGGGAATGATGAGCTGCTCCGCAAGCAACCGGAACGACGGCACCGCGATGAAGACGAGCAGGAGCGCGGGGGCGACCGTCCAGATGACCTCGATTCCCGCGTGATGCGTCCGCCGCGACGGCACGGGATTGGCGGTCTCGTGGAAGCGCCAGACGATATAGACGATGAGCCCCAGCACCAGCAGGCATATGGCCACAATCACCGGCAGCAGAATCCAGTTGTGGAACCAAAACATGTCCTCGGCGTTTTGGCCGTTGGCTGGCAGAAAGCCGATCCCACCCGATTCCGGAGCGCCGATAAGGGCCGCCCCCGCCTTTCGCGCGACGAGCGAAGCCAACAGCGCCGCAAGGCCCGCCTTAATCGCGGTTGAGCGTACGCGCATAACGACCTGTTTCATTCACTCTCACCCATGTCGTTGGCGCAAACGACCGCGATGCGCCGCGCCCCCTCGATTCCAGCGCGACGGGACAATAGACGGGGCGGCGAGTCGTTGACAAATGAAAAATTATTCTCATCCGCTCGCGCGACACGTTGACTGCAACGATGCGGCGTTCCGTGACGCCTTTTTTCGCCTTTACTGCGGCTGATCGACGCGCAGACTGCGGCAAGTTTGATAATTTTGTGCTTGGCGGACCGGCTCGGCGCTCGCAATATGGCGGCATGCCTCCTGGCTCAAGGCCATCGCGCTCGGCGCGACGCCTTAAGGAGACGCCTCATGGCGGATAAGAGCGACGAATCGTCGCGCCGAACAATGTCCCTGGCGCTGGCGGCCCTGGCGGCCGTCGGCTGGCTCGCGGCCGGCTTCATTTGGTGGCAAGGCGGGCAGACCCAGTCTCAGTTCGCTGCGCAGCTGGCGGCCGCCGAGCGGGCGCGCGAATCCCTGGCCGCGGATTTGCAAAACCTCCAAAAGACGGCGGGCGTCGCGGCTGATTTGAAAAAGCAGGCGGCTGACGCCGAGAAGGCGCTCTCGGACGCCGCGGCCGCGAGGGCGTCGGCGCAAAATGAACTCACGGATCTGACGAAGCAGCTCGGCGACGCCAAACTCGCCATTTCCGGCACCCTGGAGGAGGCTAGCGCCAAGACGCGTGACCTGCAAGGCGTCGACGCCAGGCTCAAGGACGAAAGCGACCGCGCGGCGGCGCTGCAGAGCCAGGATCAGGCCCTCGCAGCCGAGCAGACCCGCTTGCAGGGCGAGGCCGACGCCGCACGCAAGGCCCTCGCGGACGCTCAGACGCAGATGGCGTCCGCGCAGAAGCGGTTCGAGGCCTTGCAAGGCCAGATCAACTCCGCGACCGCCGAGCTCAACGCCCTTCAAGCGCAAATTCGCGCGGCGAAGCCGGCGACGGGGCCGCCCCCGGAAACGAACCCGAATCCGTGACGAGACGGCCGGGCCGCGGGCCGGCGAGATTCCATGGGAGATTGTGCGGCTCCGCGCCCCGTGTTTAACATTCGAACGGATCGGCAACTTGAGGGCCGCGCCACGGACTGAGACAGCGCGTGAGGTTTCATGAACGAGCTTGTCACCACGGACAAACCCGCGCCGCAGGCGGCCGAGATGCGCCCCTATTCCGCGGCGGAGCTCAAGGCCGCGGTGCTGGCGAAACTGACTTACGCCGTCGGCAAGACTGCGGAACTCGCCACGCCGCGCGATTGGTTTCTCGCGGTCACATTCACCACCCGCGACATCATCGTGGGCCGCTGGCTTCAGTCCCTGGACGCCGTCTACACCGATGGGCGCAAGCGCGTCTATTATCTCTCGCTCGAGTTCCTGATCGGCCGCCTGTTGTTCGACGCCTTGACCAATCTCGGCGTCGCGCAGCCGATGACGGAAGCTCTCGATGAGCTAGGCGTCAACCTTTCGGACTTGCGTCGGATCGAGCCCGACGCGGCGCTTGGGAATGGCGGCCTCGGACGCCTCGCCGCGTGTTTCATGGACAGCATGGCGACGTTGTCCATCGCCGCGCACGGCTACGGCATCCGCTACGACAACGGCCTGTTCCGCCAGATCATCCGCGGCGGCTGGCAGCAGGAAACGCCGGAGGACTGGCTCGTCAACGGCAATCCATGGGAATTCGTCCGTCCCGAATACAATTACGCGATCGGCTTCGGCGGCTGGGTCGAAATGGTCCAAGGCGACGACGAGCGCGCCCACCACGTCTGGCATCCCGCCGAGACAGTCGAAGCGGTCGCCTACGATACGCCGATGGTCGGCTGGCGCGGCCGGCACGTCAACACGCTGCGCCTGTGGTCGGCGCGGGCGACCGATCCGCTCAAGCTCGAAGCCTTCAACGCCGGCGACTATGTCGGCGCGTTTTCGGAAGCGGTCCGGGCCCAGGCGATCTCCAAGGTTCTCTATCCCAGCGACGCGACTCCGGCCGGCCAGGAATTGCGGCTGAGGCAAGAATATTTCTTCGCCTCAGCCTCGCTGCTCGATCTCATTCGCCGCCACATCAAGCAGTGGGGCGACGTGCGCACGCTTGGCGAGCACGCCGCCGTCCAGCTCAACGACACCCATCCCGCGATCGGCATCTCCGAGCTCATGCGCATCCTCGTCGACCTCAACAAGGTTGAGTGGGACGAGGCCTGGTCGATCACCCAGGCGACGTTTTCCTACACCAACCACACTCTACTGCCGGAGGCGCTCGAAACCTGGCCCGTGCCCTTGATGGAGCGCGTGCTCCCCCGCCACATGCAGATCATCTACCTCATCAACGCGGCGCACCTCGACAGCGCGCGAAGGCGCGGATTCGTCGACGCAAGCCTGCTCGCCTCCATTTCGCTCATCGACGAATACGCGGGCCGCCGGGTGAGAATGGGGAACCTCGCCTTCATTGGCTCGCACAAGATCAACGGCGTATCCGCGCTGCACACCGAGTTGATGCGCAAGACTGTGTTCCATGCCCTCAACACGGTCTATCCCGGCCGCATCGTCAACAAGACCAATGGCATCACGTTTCGCCGCTGGCTCATCGAGTGCAATCCGGATTTGGCTGGAATCATTCGCTCGGCTCTCGGCGAGCGGGCGCTCGACGACTATCACGCGCTCAAAGGCCTCGCCACGCACGCCGACGATTCTTCTGTGCACGAGCGCGTGGCTCAGGCGCGGCGGAACCGCAAGCTCGCGCTTGCGCGCGTCATCGCCGATCGGCTCAGCCTGCGCGTCGACCCGGACGCGATGTTCGATGTGCAGGTCAAGCGGATCCACGAATACAAGCGTCAACTGCTCAACCTGCTCGAAACGGTCGCGCGCTATAACGCCATCCGCGCCAATCCGACCATCGACTTCGCGCCTCGGGTCAAGATCTTCTCCGGCAAGGCCGCCGCGAGCTATACTCAAGCCAAGCTCATCATCAAGCTCGCCATCGACATCGCCAAGGTCGTCAATTCGGACCCGACCGTGCGGGGCTTGCTGAAGGTCATCTTTCTCCCCAACTACAATGTATCGTTGGCGGAAATCATCATGCCCGCGGCCGACCTATCGGAGCAGATCTCGACAGCCGGCATGGAAGCCTCCGGCACCGGCAACATGAAGATGGCGCTCAACGGCGCGCTGACCGTCGGCACTCTCGACGGCGCCAATGTCGAGATGCGCGACATGGTCGGCGACGACAACATCTTCATCTTCGGCCTGACCGCAGGGGAGATCGAGGCTGCCCGCGCCAAGGGCATCGATTCCAGCGAACACATCGCCGCCTCCCCAATCCTGCGCGAGGCGCTCGACGAAATCTCTTCCGGCGTGTTCTCGACTGACGACGCCGCGCGCTATCGCGTCCTGGTCGATACGCTCACCCATCACGATTATTTCATGATCTGCGCCGACTTCGACGCCTATTGGGCGACGCAGATGAAGATCGACGAAGCCTGGCGCGACCGCAAGCGCTGGATGCGCTCGAGCGTCCTCAACACCGCCAATGTCGGCTGGTTCTCCTCTGACCGCACGATCGCCGAATACGCGAAAGAAATCTGGAACGCCCCATTCGCGCCGATAAGCTGAGCCCTGGCCGGGAAGATTGTCATGCGGGAGGAATGGAGAGCGAGGGATGAAGACCTCGACGCGATCGCGGGCGCCCGCCATGCCGATCCTTTCGCGGTGCTCGGACCGCATGAGACCGCCGCGGGATGGGTCATTCGGGTCTTTGCCCCTGATGCGATCTCCGTGCGCGCGCTCACCCGCGACGGCGCCCTCATGGCCGAGCTGCCGCGCCGTAAGGGCGACTTTTTCGAGGCGCTGATCCCGTCGGCCAAAGAGCGGCCGGCTTATCGCGTCGAGGTCGAGACCGCGCATGGACCCTATTCATACATCGACCCTTATGCGTTCGGGCCGGTTCTGGGGCCGCTCGACGACTATCTGGCGCGCGAAGGCACGCATCGCCAGCTTTACCGCCGGCTCGGCGCCCAGCTCATTCGTCACGAAGGCGTCGACGGCGTGCTGTTCGCGGTCTGGGCGCCGAATGCGTCGCGCGTTTCGGTCGTCGGCGATTTCAATCGATGGGACGGTCGGCGATCTCAGATGCGCCGGCGCTTCGACAGCGGCCTGTGGGAGATCTTCGTCCCTCAATTGAGTGTCGGGGCGGTCTATAAGTTCGAACTGCTGGGGCCGAACGGCGCGCTGTTGCCGCTCAAGGCTGATCCTTTCGCCTTCGAGGCCGAGCTCAGGCCCTCGACGGCTTCCGTCGTCGCCGACAGCGCCGACTTCTCCTGGAATGACGCCGAATACATGGCCAAGCGCCGCGAGGGCGAGCCGCGGCGCAAGCCGATCTCGATCTACGAGGCGCATCTCGGCTCGTGGCGGCGCGGCGAGGGCGGACGGTTTCTGACTTACGACGAGCTCGCCGAGCAGCTCATCCCTTACGTCACTGAGATGGGCTACACCCACATCGAGCTTCTGCCGATCAGCGAGCATCCGCTCGACGAATCGTGGGGCTATCAGCCGATCGGCCTGTTTGCCCCGACCCGCCGCTTCGGCGAGCCGGCGGGATTCGCCCGCTTCGTCGATCGGGCGCACGCCGCGGGGCTCGGCGTCATCCTCGACTGGGTCCCGGCCCATTTCCCGACCGATCAACAGGGATTGGCGCGCTTCGACGGCACCGCGCTTTACGAACACGCCGACCCGCGCAAGGGCTTCCAACCGGACTGGAACACCGCGATCTATAATTTCGGCCGCCTCGAGGTCGCGAACTTCCTCTATTGCAACGCGCTCTACTGGGTCGACCGCTTCCACATCGACGGGTTGCGCGTCGACGCGGTCGCATCGATGCTCTACCTCGACTATTCCCGCCGCGAGGGCGAATGGCTGCCGAATCCCGATGGCAGCAGGGAAAACCGGGAAGCGATCGCCTTCCTGCGCCGCGCAAACGAGCTCGTCTACGGCGGTTTTCCGGGCGCAATCACGATCGCCGAGGAATCGACCGCCTTTCCCGGCGTCTCCCGACCGACCGACCAGGGCGGTCTCGGGTTCGGCTTCAAGTGGAACATGGGCTGGATGCACGACACGCTCGACTACATGTCGCTCGACCCCGTCTATCGCCGCTGGGACCACAACAGGATGACCTTCGGTCTTCTCTACGCCTTCAGTGAAAACTTCGTGCTGCCGATCTCGCACGACGAAGTCGTGCACGGCAAAGCCTCGCTCGTCGGCAAGATGCCGGGCGACGAATGGCAGCGCTTCGCCAACGCGCGCGCCTTCTACGGCTTCATGTGGGGCCACCCCGGCAAGAAGCTCCTGTTCATGGGCCAGGAGTTCGGGCAGACCAGCGAGTGGAACGCTACCGAATCCCTTCCCTGGTGGCTGCTCGACCATTGGCCGCATCAGGGAGTCCAGGCTTGGGTCCGCGATCTCAATCAGCTTTATCGCGAAACGCCTTCGCTCTACGCGCGTGATTGCGAGCCTGACGGGTTCCGCTGGATCGTGGTCAACGACGACATGCAGTCGGTGCTGGCCTTTCTCCGATGCGGCGCGCGAAGCGATCCGCCGGTCGCGGTCGTCTGCAATTTCACCCCGGAGCCGCGCCTGGGCTACCGTCTCGGCCTCCCTTACCAGGGTTTCTGGCGCGAGGCGCTGAACAGCGACGCCGCTTCCTATGGCGGGTCCAATATGGGCAATCTCGGCGGCGTCACCGCGGAGGCGCGCCCCTCGCACGGGTTTCCCGCCTCGGCGACCCTGACGTTGCCGCCGCTGTCGACCATGTTCCTCGTTTTCAGCCCGCCCGCCGCAGGAGAGGCAGCGTCCTGACGGAGTTCGATATGCCCAAGATCAAAACCGCGAAGGAGCTTGGCGTGTCACCGCCTTTCGCGCGCCACGCGATGGCCTACGTGCTCGCGGGCGGGCGGGGCAGCCGTCTGCTCGAACTCACCGACCGGCGCGCGAAGCCTGCAGTCTATTTCGGCGGCAAGTCGCGCATCATCGACTTCGCGCTGTCGAACGCCCTCAACTCCGGCATTCGCCGGATCGCGGTCGCAACGCAATACAAGGCCCACAGCCTGATCCGTCACTTGGCGCGCGGCTGGAACTTCTTCCGGCCCGAGCGCAACGAGAGCTTCGACGTCCTGCCCGCCTCCCAGCGCGTCTCCGAGACGATGTGGTACCTCGGCACCGCAGACGCGGTCTACCAGAACATCGACATCATTGAGAGCTACGGCCCCCAGTTCATCGTGCTGCTCGCCGGCGATCATGTCTACAAGATGGACTACGAAAAAATGCTCCAGCAGCACGTCAATTCAGGGGCCGACGTGACCGTCGGCTGTCTTGAGGCGCCGCTCGAGGAAGCCACCGCCTTCGGCGTCATGCATATCGACACCAAGGACAACATCATTGCGTTCCTGGAGAAGCCGAAGAACCCGCCGCCCATGCCCGGCAAGCCCGAGGTCGCGTTGTGCAGCATGGGCATCTATGTCTTCGAGACTTCATTCCTGATCGATATTCTTAAGCGCGACGCCGCGGACCAGAATTCGAGCCATGATTTCGGCAAGGACATTATTCCTTACCTCGTCAAGAACGGCAGAGCCGTGGCGCATCACTTCTCGCAATCCTGCGTGACGTCGAGCGAGGAGGCCAAGCCCTATTGGCGCGACGTCGGAACCGTCGACGCCTATTGGGCCGCCAACATCGATTTGACCGACGTCGTTCCCGATCTTGACCTCTACGATCGCGGCTGGCCGATCTGGACCTATGGCGAGATCACGCCGCCGGCGAAATTCGTCCATGACGTGGACGGCCGCCGCGGCCTCGCCGTTTCTTCGCTATTGTCGGGCGGCTGCATCATATCAGGAGCGTCGCTCAGCCGCTCGCTCATCTTTACCGGCGTGCGCGTCCATTCGTTCACCAGCGTGCACGAGACGGTCGTGCTCCCTTACGTGACGATCGGGCGCAACGCGCGGCTTGTCAAAGCCATCATCGACAGCGAAGTGCGTATTCCCGACGGCCTCGTCGTCGGCGAGGACCCCGAGCTTGACGCCAAGCGGTTCCGCCGCACCGAAAGCGGCGTCACTTTGATCACCCAGCCCATGATCGACAAGCTCGCGCAATGAGCGAGCTGAAAGTTCTCTTCATCGCCTCGGAGGTTTTCCCGCTCGTCAAGACTGGCGGGCTCGCCGACGTCGTCGGCGCGTTGCCCGCGGCGCTCGCCCGCGAAGGGGTTGAGATCAGGACCGTCGTTCCTGCCTACCCGGGGGTGATGGCCAAGCTCGCCGACGCTGAGACGGCGCACGATTACGCCGATCTGTTCGGCGGCCCGGCGCGAGTCCTTGCCGGTCACGCGGCCGGCCTCGACCTGTTCGCCATCGACGCGCCGCATCTCTACGACCGGCCGGGCAATCCCTACCTTGGTCCCGACGGACTGAACTGGCCCGACAACGCCCGCCGGTTCGCGGCGCTTGCGCGGGTCGGCGCGGACATCGGCCTCGGCGCGATCGACGACTACCGGCCTCAGGTCGTTCATGCGCACGATTGGCAGGGGGCGCTCGCGCCCGCCTATATGCACTACGCCGACAGGCCGCGCCCGGGAACGGCGATTACGGTCCACAACATGGCCTTCCAGGGCCAGTTTCCGATCTCTATCTTCGGCGAGCTCGGCTTGCCAGCGCCCGCGCTCACCATCGACGGGGTCGAATATTACGGCGGCGTCGGCTATCTGAAGGCGGGCTTAAGGCTTTCCGACCGCATCACCACGGTTTCGCCGACCTATGCGCGAGAGATCATGACGCCTGAGTTCGGCATGGGGCTCGACGGGCTCCTGCGCACCCGCGCTGCTGTCGTGCAGGGAATCGTCAATGGGATCGACGATATGGTTTGGAATCCGGCCACCGACGCCGCTTTGGCGCAAACGTATAGCCCCCTGCGCATCGATATGCGCGTTCGCAACAAGACCGTGCTGCAGACCAAGATGGGACTGACGCCGGGAGTTGACCGGCCCGTGTTCGGGGTCATCTCACGCCTTTCGGATCAGAAGGGTCTCGACTTGCTGTTGCAGACCCTGCCGGGCCTCATCGCCAAGGGTGGCCAGCTCGCGCTGCTCGGCTCTGGCGAGCCGTCGTTGGAGGGAGGCTTCACCGCCGCCGCGGCCGCGCAGCCGGACTCGGTCAGCTGCGTTCTCGGCTATGATGAGTGGCTGGCCCATCTCATCCAGGCCGGCGCTGATTTCATCCTCGTGCCGTCCCGTTTCGAGCCTTGCGGGCTAACTCAACTCTGCGCGCTCCGGTACGGCGCCCCGCCGATCGTGGCGCGCGTTGGCGGCCTCGCCGACACAGTCATCGACGCGAACGAGGCGGCGACGGCCGCCGGCGTTGCGACCGGCGTCCAGTTCTATCCGCCGTCCGTCGAAGCCCTGACCTACGCGCTCGACCGCGCGCTGGAGATTGGCCGCGATCCGGCGACGACGCGGCGCCTCAGGCTCAACGGCATGCGATCGGATGTTTCCTGGCGCGGCCCGGCGAAGCGATACGCCGCCCTTTATCGCGATCTCGCGCGGCCCGTTGAATGAGCGACCCGAAGGCCGCACGCGGCGTCATCGTCTCTGCGCGCGGGCTCGAAGCGGCGCTCGTGCTGCCCAACGCCGAGGGCGCGTCGCTCTGCGTCTATGAGGAGAATCGCGAGATTGTTCGCGCGCCGATGGCGCGCGACGCCTATGGCGTCCTGCGCGGCGTCGCGCCCGGCTTCGGCGCCGGCGCCCGCTACGGCTTCCGCGTCGAGGGTCCCTATGAACCTGAGCGAGGACGCCGCTTTGACCCGTCCAAATTGCTCGCCGATCCTTACGCTTGGCGTTTCGACCGACCGTTCCGCCTCCATCCCTCGATGTTCGCGTTCGGCGAGGACACCGGCGCCGACACGCCGAAAGCGATCGCGGGCGCGCCGCCCCCGGGCGAGCCCGGCCACAAGCGCATCGCGCCCGAGGCGCTGGTCATCTACGAGCTCAACCTGCGCGGCTTTTCCCGCCTCAACCCGGCGATCCCCGAAGCCGCGCGCGGAACCTTTGCGGGGCTCGCGCATCCCGCGTCGATCGCGCATCTCGCCGCGCTCGGGGTCACTGCGGTCGAGATCATGCCGGCCGACACGTTCGTCGACGAACGGCACATGCCGGCCCTCGGCCTCGCGGACGCATGGGGCTACAACGCCGTGGTGTTCGGCTCGCCCGATCCGAGGCTTGCTCCCGGCGGCTGGGAGGAGGTGCGCGCGGCGACCGACGCGCTGCATGCGGCCGGCATGGAGGCGATTCTCGACGTTGTCTTCAACCACAACGGCGAGAGCGACCAGTTTGGGCCAACGTTGTCCTTCCGCGGACTCGACAATGAGGCCTGGTTCCGCCTCGACCCGCGCAATCCCGCGCTTTACATCAACGATGCGGGCACCGGAAATTGCCTCGCGCTCGACCGCCCCCTGGTCATCGACATGGCGATCGGGGCGCTCAAGCGCTGGATGGTCCACGGTGGTTTCGACGGCTTTCGCTTCGATCTCGGCACGTCGCTCGGCCGCCGCGCGGACGGCTTCGACCCGGAGGCGCCGTTCTTCCAGGCGCTCGCCGCCGATCCTCTGCTCATCAACGCGCGCCTTATCGCCGAACCTTGGGACGTAGGCCCGGG
This sequence comes from uncultured Alphaproteobacteria bacterium, assembly GCA_963824475.1. Taxonomy (GTDB): domain Bacteria; phylum Pseudomonadota; class Alphaproteobacteria; order Rhizobiales; family Beijerinckiaceae; genus Roseiarcus. The sequence goes on along the minus strand of CAWGPR010000012.1, from coordinate 355,983 downwards.
CGGCTACCGCCTCGGCCAGTTCCGTCCCGCGTTCGCGGAATGGAACGACCGCTTTCGCGACGCCGCGCGCCGCTTCTGGCGCGGCGACCCGGGACTGCGCGGCGAGATCGCGAGCCGTATGGCGGGTTCGCGGGACCTGTTCGCGCGCGCCGCGGCGCCGTCCAAGGGCGTCAATTTCGTCGTCGCCCACGACGGCTTCACCCTCCGCGACCTCGTCTCCTACGACCGCAAGCACAACGAAGCCAACGGCGAGAACAATCACGACGGTACGGACAACAATCTCAGCTGGAACCACGGCGTCGAGGGACCGAGCGATGATCCTGCGATCGTCGAATCGCGCTCGCGCGACGAGCGCAATCTGCTCACGCTGTTGCTCGCTTCGCGCGGGACGCCGATGCTGGCCATGGGCTCGGAGCTCGGCTTCAGCCAGGGCGGGAACAATAACGCCTACGCCCAGGACAACGCGACGAGCGCGATCGACTGGCCCGCCGCCGACGCCTCGCTGACCGCCTTCGTCGCTCGCCTCATCGCGGTTCGCCGCGCCAACGCAGCGCTGTCGCGCGACGCATTCCTGACCGGGTCGCCGTTCGACTCAAGCCAGCTCCCCGACGTCGAATGGCGCGACGCCAATGGGCAGATGACGCAGGCGGGGTGGAATGATCCCGAGGGCGCCATAATGGTCGCCGTCTTCGCGGCGCCGGAAGGCGACGGCGTTGATCGCGTCGCCATGGCGATGAACCGGTCGAACGCCGACACGGAGCTTTGCTTGCCCACGCCGCGCGCCGGCAGGGCGTGGCGTATCCTCATCGACGCGCATTACCCCGACGCTGCCGAGCGCTGGCTCGCGCTCGCCGATCGCGTCCGGCTTCGAGCGCGCTCCTCGCTCATTGCCGCGGAAGCGCCGACCGCGAGCGGCGGCCTTCACTCCGGAGCGCCCACGGCTGAGACGATCGACAAGCTTGCGACCGAGGCGGGGATTGCTGCGCAATGGTGGGACGTCGCTGGCAAGCGCACGGCCGTCTCGCCGGAGACCAAGATCGCGCTTCTCGCGGCGCTCGGCCTCGACGTCGCCAGCGAAGCCCAGGCGCGCGACAGCCTGGCCCGGCTCGTCGACGACACGCAGCGCCGCCGCCTGCCCTTCTCGCTCTTGCTGCGCCTTGGTGAGCCGCTCGTCGCGCCTTTGCGCGACATGGCCCGCGCAACCGACGCGCGGATCGTGCGCGAAGACGGCGCCGTCGCCGAATGGCCTGTCGAGCCCGCCGACGGCGTCCCGCGCGACCTGCCCGATGGACGCTCCGCCTCCGAGCGCAGAATCGCGCTGCCGGAGCTGCCGATCGGCCGCTACCGTCTCATTGTCGACGGCGTCGAATGCGCGCTGACCATCGCTCCGCCCGAGGCCTTGAGCCCCAAAGCGGCTTTGCGCAAACGGTTTGGCGTCGCCGCCCAGCTCTACGCGCTGCGTCGCGCGGGCGAGGACGGTCGGGATCAGGGAATCGGCGATTTTTCGGCGCTCGCGCGCGCGGGCGAAGAGGCTGGCGGCGCCGGCGCGGCTTACCTCGGCCTGAGCCCGCTGCACATGCTGTTTCCCCGCGACCGGGAGCGGGCGAGCCCCTATTACCCCTCGGATCGCCGCTTCCTCGATCCGATCTTCATCGACGCGCTCGACAACTCCGGCCTGCCGCGCGACGAGGCGCTGAGCGCCGCGCTGGCGGCTCTGGCGCCCCAATTCGCCACCGCTTCGGCGACCAAATATGTCGCGTACGAGGCTGTGTGGCGAGCCAAGCGGGCCGCGCTCGAAGCCCGGAGCGCCGCGTTCGCCCGCCTGCGCGCGTCGCGGCCAGGCGATCCGCTCATCGCCGACTATCATGCGTTCGCGAGATCGGGCGGCGAGACGTTGCGGCGCTTCGCCGCCTTCCAGGCGGCCGCCGACGGAGAGGCCGGCGAGAATTGGCGGCTTTGGCCGCAGGATCTGCGCGACGGCGAGCCCAAGGCGATCGATAAGGCGATCGAACGCAACCGCGCAGCGTTTGAGTTCGCCCTCTTTTGCCAATGGCTCGCCGATCGCCAGCTTGGGCGGGCGGTCGAGCGCGCGCGCGAACGGGGCCTCGAGATCGGGTTCTACCGCGATCTCGCGGTCGGGGCCGCGCCGGACGGCGCCGAATCCTGGGCGCACGCTCAAGCGCTTGCGCGCGGCGTCACCATCGGGGCGCCGCCCGATCCGTTTTCCCTCCAAGGCCAGAACTGGAACCTGCCGCCGCCCAATCCGCTGGCTGGCGCGCGTGAGGGCTGGGCATCGTTGTGCGCGGTCTACCGCGCCAACATGCGTCATGCCGGCATGCTGCGCATCGATCATGCGATGGGCCTCGAGCGCCTGTTTCTCATTCCCGAGGGCGCCCGGCCGGCGGAAGGCGCCTACCTGTCCTATCCGATTGACGATCTCATCGGCCACGTTGCGCTCGAGAGCCGACGCGCCCGGTGCATGGTGGTCGGCGAGGATCTCGGCACCGTGCCCGAAGGCTTCCGTGACCGGATGACCCGCGCCAACATCGCGGGCATGCGGGTGTTGTGGTTCGAGCGCGACGGTCCCCGCGTGCGGCCGCCGCCTGGCTATCCGCCGTTGTCGGTCGCCTGCGTCGCAACGCACGATCTGGCGACGCTCGCCGGCTGGTGGCAGGGCGCCGACATCGGCGAGCGGCTCACGCTCGGTCTTCTCACGTTGGCCCAGGCGGGCGAAGCGACCACCGCGCGGCGCGAGGAGAAACGCGGCCTTATCGCTGCGCTTCTCGCCGCGGGGCTTATCGCCTCGGCGCCGAGCGACGAAGCGCCGCTCTCCGACGCCGTCGCCGCGGCGGTCCACGCGATGATCGGCGGCGCCGGCTCGATCCTCGCCCACGCCCAATTCGACGATCTGATCGGCGAGACCGTCCAGACCAACCTGCCCGGAACGGATCGCGAGCGCCCCAACTGGCGCCTCAAGGCGGCCCCGGACGTCGCCAACGCTTTCGTCAGCCATCGGGCGCAGGCGATCCTTGCGGCGCTGGTCAAGGGGCGGGCGTAAGCGTGGCGCGCCTGGAGCGCGCACACTTTGACGGGCCACGCCTCGCAATCTAAAAGGCGGCGATTCCGCCGCTGTGGAAACCGGTCACATGAGTCTGCTCTATCTCGACCTCGACGCCTTGAAGGCGGCCCCGCTGACCCGGGAGCCGTTCGAGTATCTCGTCGTTCCCGGCTTTGTTCGCGCGCAAGCGCGCGCGAACATCAATGCCGACTATCCGAAAATCTCCGAGGGCGGGAGCTTTCCCGTCGCGCAGCTTTCCTATGGCCCCGCGTTCCGCGAATTCCTCGACGAATTGGAGAGCGACGAGTTCCGCGAAGCGTTCGAGGACAAGTTCGACCTCGAGCTCGCCGGACGGCCGAGCACGATTACGGTTCGCGGTCAGTGCAGCCCCAAGGACGGACGCATTCATACCGACACGAAAAGCAAGATCATCACCATCCTCATTTACATGAACCCGGCTTGGGAGAATTCGGGCGGCCGCTTGCGCCTTCTCAAATCAGCCAACAACCTCGACGACATGATCATGGAGGTTCCGCCGGTCGAGGGGACGCTGCTGGCGTTCAAGCGAGCCGACAATTCCTGGCATGGACACAAGCCCTTCGCCGGCGAACGCCGGGTCATCCAGTTCAACTGGGTCACTTCGGAAGGCGATCGCCGGCTGGCGATGCTGCGCCACCACGTGTCGGCGCCGTTCAAGCGCCTGATCGCCGCCATGCGGCCGAGCGCGGCCTGATCGGCTCGTCCAACTGTAGCCGCGCTCCATAGCCCGTCGACAGACGGGCGTCCTTGAGGACGCCCTTTGGAGCGCGGCGGACGCAGTCAGCGACCGCGTCTACACCGCGCCGCCCAGACCTGCCGATACACGTCGCTGATCTCGTCGGCCTCGCGGTCGCGGCTGAACTGGCTGACAACCCGGGCCCGTGCGCGCCGTCCCATACCCTCGATGCGTTCGGGCTCGCGCATGAGCGGCTCGAGCGCGGCGACGAGCGCCTCGACGTCCCCGACCGGCGCCAGGACGCCGTCGTTCCCGTCCGTGATGATCATTTCCGCCGCGCCGGCCCGCGTGGCCACCACCGCGTCGCCCGCCGCCATCGCCTCGAGCATGGTGAGACCGAACCCCTCGACCCGCGAGGCGAACACATAGATCGAGATGCGCTGGTACCAGAGCGGCACCTCCTCGACCGGCAACTCGCCCAGGAAACGGATGCGCTCAGTGAGGCCCGCGGCCGCGACCTGCTGCTTCAGGCCCTCGAGGAACGGGCGATTATCGACCGTCGTGAGCCCGATCACGACGGCGGAGAAATCCGGATATTGCGGCAAGAGCCGACACATCGCCTCGACGAACAGGTCGGAGCCTTTCTGCCGTCGCACCCGGCCGAATGTCCCTATGCCGTATTGTCCCGGCAGACCCGTTTCGACATAGGCCGCGCGCCGGTCGGCGGGCGGGGAATAAAGATCGATGTCGATGCCGTGATGGATGACCGTCGCCGGACGCTGGAGATATTGCGCCGCCGCCTCGCTGGTCGCGATCACGGCGTCCATCCGCGCGATAAGAAAATTGGTGAGCCAGGTTTTCCTGCGCTGGGAGGCCGAATTGAAGATCAACGCAAAGCCGTAGCCGAGCAGGTTCAAGAAAAGTCCAGCCAGCATCTCGACATTGCGGCGCGCATGCCAGATGCGCACTTTCCCATGGTTCGGAGGGCGGAAGCGCAGGCGCACAACATCGCTCAGGCTCAAAGTCGCGATCCCGGCCGGCCGATCCGGCCCGAACCACGCCGCGCGCCAGCGCTTGGCGATCAGAGGCGCGATGGTGCGGTTGACCGCAGTGCCGCCCGAATAGCGCCAATTGAGATTCGGAATGACGACCTCGAGCGCGTCGAGGGCCTCGTCATCGAATTTAAAGCTCATCCCGCCTCACCCGATCGCATCGCCGCTGAAGAAGAGCGCGTCAACGCTCCGTGCGCGCGGAATACAATTGCCGATGGATCGCTTCGGTCATGAGAGAATACATGGCGCCGGTCGCCGCGTGGATGAAGCCCGCCCAGCCGGACAGGAAAAACCGGTTCCAGAAGAAGATGCGCAGGAAATAAATCGGCGGGTTGAACACGAGCTTCAGCGTCGACGGCTTGCGCCCCTGCTTCAGCCGCTGCTCGGCCTTGAGCCGCGCGTAGCCGATTTCCTTTTTCATCTGCTCATTCAAGGGCAGGCTGCGCTCGTGCCTGAGCAGGCCGTCGCGCGCGATCGGCGTCTCGCCCTGATCCGCGACAAGGCCCTCATGCACGATCAGCGCGGGATCGAACCGCGCCCTGCCCCGCCGCACGAGCCGTAGGATGTGCTCGGGCCGGGTCCAACGAGACACAGGCTTCGCCTGTCCGTATAGCGTGAGCGAACGGCGCACCTTCCAGCCGGCGACCAACTCGTCCGCCGCGATAAGGCGCGGCAACGAGGCCCTGAGATCCTCGTCAAGCCACTCATCCGCGTCGATGCTGAACACCCACGGCTGCGTCGTAAGATCGAGCGCGAGCTGCTTTTGCTTGGCGTAGCCGAGCCAGGCTTGCCGGATGAGCCGAATCGGAAAGCCCCGGCGAGCGAAGTCTTCGACGATCGCGAGCGTTCCATCGGACGAGCCCGAGTCGAGGACGACAATCTCGGCGCAGTCGCGAAGGCTTTCCAGGCATTTGCCGATACAGGCGGCCTCGTTGAGGCAGATCACCGCCGCGCTTAAGGCCAGCGCGCTCCTCGACGACAGGTCGTCGACGCGGACCGGAGACAAAGTCGCGGGATCGGTGAGAGCCATCTCGCCTTCTGTTTTGGCGACGCGTCGCGCCGGGGATTCCGCCGATATCTGGGCCATTTGCCCAACTCTGGCAAGGCGGCTGAAGGCGCCCCCGCCCGCTCGCAGCCGCCCATGCTTGCGTCACCGGCGCGCCGTCACCATATCGCCGCAATGATCGATCCCTCCCCATCCCCCGTCGCAATTTTGACCCTCAATTCTGAAAACCTCGGTCAAGGCCCCGGCGCTCCGTCCGCTCCCGATGACGCGGCTCTGCTCGACGACTATTCGCGCGTGGTCAGCGGCGTCGTGGAGCGGGTCGGCCCGAGCGTGGTGCGCATCGATGTGCGCAAGCAAGGCCGCAGCGCCGGCTCGGGCTCCGGCGTCATCATTTCCTCCGACGGTCTTGCGCTTACCAACAGCCACGTCGTCCAGAGCTCGCGGGCGGTCAATCTCACCACCCTCGAGGGCCGCGAGCTTCAGGCGCGCGTCCTCGGCGACGACCCCGACACCGATCTTGCGCTTCTGAGAGTCGAAGCCGACGTCTCGCTGCCGGCGGCCAGGCTCGGCGACAGCGCCAAGCTCAAGCGCGGCCAGATCGCAATCGCCATCGGCAATCCGCTCGGTTTCGACGCGACGGTGACCGCAGGCGTCGTCTCGGCGCTCGGACGGTCGCTGCAGTCCCGCACCGGCCGGATGATCGAGGATGTCGTGCAGACCGACGCCCCGCTCAACCCCGGCAATTCGGGCGGACCTTTGGTGTCCTCGACCGGCGAGGTGATCGGCATCAACACCGCGGTCATCATGGGCGCGCAGGGCATCTGCTTTGCCGTCGCCTCCAACACCGCGAGCTTCGTCGCCGGCGAGATCGCCCGGCACGGGCGCGTGCGCCGGGCCTATATCGGCGTCGGGGCAGCAACGCTCGCGATTCCACGCCGCATCGCGCTCAAACTCGGTCTCGAACAGCCCACCGGGGCGCGGCTGCTCACCGTCGACCAGGCGGGGCCGGCCGCGCACGCGGGGCTGTTGTCGGGCGACCTGGTCATCGCCCTCGACGGCAAGCCGGTGACGAGCGTCAGCGACCTCGTGCGCGCGCTCGACGCCGACAAGATCGGCCGCACGGTCAGCGTCGATTTCCTGCGCCGATCGGAGCAGCTCAGGCTCTGGATCGGACCGGTGGAGCGCCCGCAGGCGGCCTAAATCCTTTAGCCTCGGCGGTTTGGTCGAATCGACGCAATTCTATCAAATCAGAAAAACGAGCAAAATATTGCTATTTTCGGAATAGACGGGTATGATGCCGTATCGCGTCAAAGCCGAGGTTCCTATGGCCAACGCTTCCCAAACCGAAAAACCGGTGGCGAAGATCGTCGGTCGGCCTCGATCGTTCTCATGACTTCGTCCGCTGCCCCAGGGGTCGGAAGGAAAATTCGCTGTAAGACCTTGAAATCGCTCATTTCGCGGAAGGAAAAGGAGGCCGGAGAGCCCCATTTTTGGCGGCTGTGACCAGGATTTTCGCGCAAGTATGCGCGGTTTTCCTGCGAAAGCTCCCCATTTCCGCTTCCAAACGTAAGACTAGGCGTGCGTCGAATGGGCGACGACGAACTCGGTCCCGACCGGGACCGGGGGCTCGACAGCGAAGGCGCTCTTATGCGCGACCGGCGGCGGCGCTCGCGAGATGAGCCGTCAAGCTGGCTGGCATCTCCGCTCCATTCGTTGACGTCTACGCCGCGGCGAGCGTCGATCAGCGCCGCCTCAAGCCTTCGGCTTGACGAGCGGTCCCGGAAGAGCGCGCTCGGCTTCCTCCTCCAGCGCCTGCTCGTGATAGCGAATGAAGCGTGCGGCGAAGACCGCGCCGATCACGGCGGCGATCAGCGCCGCGATCCCCACGGGCCGCGCGTAATGCTCGAAGGCGCGGCCGAGCAGGTAGCCGCCTGTGCCGAAGATCGTCGCCCAGACGATCCCGCCCGCCGCATTGAAGAGGAAGAACTCCTCCCAACTGTAGCGATTGACGCCGGCAAGGAACGCGGCAAAAGCGCGAAGTATCGCGACGAACCGGCCGAAAAAGACGATCTTCCCGCCGTGCCTAAGGAAGAGATACTGGCCGACCTTGAGCCGTCGTTCATCGAGTTGGATATAACGCCCGAAGCGATAGACAAGCGGAAAGCCGAGCTCGCGCCCGACCCAATAGCCGCAATTGTCGCCGATGATGGCGCCCGCGGCCGCCGCCCCGATCACCCCGTAAATCTTCAGCGTGCCCGAGGCGGCGAAGATCGCGGCCGTAACCAGGACCGTCTCGCCGGGCGTCGGAATCCCGGCGCTCTCCATTGCGACGATCAGGAACACCGCCAGATAGCCGTAGGTCGCGACGACGTGTTGCAGATGCGGAACGAGTTCCATATCAAGGCGGCGCTTTGGCTCCGGTCAGGCGACGCGCGTTGGCGCGCACTTTGCGCCGCGCGGGCGCGGAGGCGGCCTCGGCGATAGCCGCGAGGCCAGCCGAAACGTCGTTGGGCATGCGCACGCCGCCGAACGCGGCCTTGATGAAAAACGCGCTCCAGGCCTTCTGTGCGGCGAAAGCGCCCTCGACGGCTGCGTCGACCTTCTCCTGCACCATGAGTCGCGCTTCGCGGGCCTTCTCGGAGCGCCGGCCCCCCGGCGCGAGCAGAGTCTGGGTGCGAGCGGCGGTGGTCAACGCAGCGTCAGCGCTGGCTTGAGCGTTGGCCTTGGCGATGGCGAGAGATCGCCTTGCGAGACGTCGCGAAACCATCCGACCCTCTCCAGCCGACGCTCCGGCCGCTAAACCCGGGAACGAAGAACCTTGCCGGGCCGCGTAACATGGGGGAAGTTCGGCGCCGCGGCAAGCCCGAGAGGTCTTCGACTTTGGACGGCGCCGATGTGCGATGAACGCGCGAGGGTGGCAGGATCGACAGGTCCCACCCGTCTTGACAAGCGCGCACCCGAGGGACTGCTTTGGCTCGCGCCGATCGATCTCGTCGGCCAACGGAGCCAGAGATGAAACGCTCGCCCCTCGTTCTCGCCGGCGTCGCCGCGCTGATGGGCGCGGCCGGCGTCGCGCTGGCGGCCGCGGGCGTCCATGCAAACGGGGGCGAGCTTGCGGAGAGGGGCGCGCTGTTTCTCCTGTTGCACGCAGCCGCGGGGCTCGCGATCGCCGCCCACGCTCGGATCGCGACCGCCTCGGCGCACGCGCTCGTGGTGGTCGGCTTTGTGATGGAGGCGGGCGCGGTCCTGTTTTCGGCCGAGCTTGCGATGCATGTCTTTTCGGGGGAGCGCATCTTTCCCTTCGCCGCTCCAGTCGGCGGCACGACCATGATGCTGTCGTGGGTGGCGCTGGCGATCGTCTTTGCGGCCGCAAGCCGCCAGGAAGCGTGACGTTTCCCGCCCTGCGCGGGGCCTGGTCCGTCCGCCGAGATAGACGCTCACACGCGTCCGACCCGCGGAACTGCTCGCGAACTCGTGAGTTCTGGCGGATTGACGGACCCGGTGGCCAAGCCTAGCCTTTCGGCTTGCGCTCCAGGATTGCGCGTTGGAGCGATTGCGGGAGGATATCATGCAAGCAAGTTTCGAGCGCGGCAAGGCCGCATCGGGCGTGCGCAGCGTCGGCCGGTTCGCGATCGTGGCCGGCATCCCGCTCATCGCCGCATTGGCGCTCTCGGCCTCTGACCCAGCGCTCGCGGCGTGCGGCGCGAGCCGTCCCGCAGGCGTTCACCCAGCAGCCAGCGGCGGCGGCAGCGTCCATGCCGCGACTAGCATTGCCGCGCCGTCGGGCGGTGGAGGCGGAGGCGGAAGCCTCGGCTGTGCAAACGGAAGCAGCGCCTCAGGCCTGCGCGGACTCCCGGTCGCGGCGTCGGGCAGAGTGGTCGAGAGAGGCGCTCGCTCGGCGGCGCACACGGGCGCTCATACGACGAGGGCCACGAACACCACCGCGCATCTGCACGCGTCAAGGCCGGCGCATGGCGCCTGACGGGGCTCCAGTCTGAAAACCAGCCTGACCCGCGATGCGCTCGTTTGCGGGCGGAAGAGCAACGAGCGGATCGCCACCTTTGACCACGTTGATGAGCAGGCGTCAGTTACAGAAGTGTGGTTTGCGAGTCGCTATCGAGCCGGGCGCGCTGGCCCGCGCATCCACACGCAACCCTGGTTATATGTGGTATATCAGCATCCGGTCATCAGCGGACGAGCGCGAGCGCATCTCGGCAAGCGTGTAGCGATCAAGCACGTTGGCGATGGCGTTGCGCGCGTCGACCATGACGAGGCGGACCGGGCAGGTTTTGAGGTCCCCGCAATCGTCACAGGGCCGGAACGCGGTGACCGAAGCGCACGGTATGGGGGCGAGAGGGCCGTCGAGGGCGCGAACGATCGCGCCAACTGGTATCTCATGGGCTGGGCGCGCAAGGGCGTATCCCCCGCCCTTCCCTTTCTTTGAGTAGACGAGACCAGCGTGCCGCAGCTCGGTCAGGATATGATCCAGAAATTTTTTCGAAATCGAATTGGTCTCGGCGATGTCTGCGACCTGAGCCAGTTCGTTAGGCTCAAGCCCGGCCAGATGCACCATGGCCTTGAGGCCGTACTTCCCCTTCTTCGTGAGCACAGTTTAATCCTAACCCTTGGGCGCGCCACTGTCCCCTTGACCCCAAGAGAGCGCGTTATCGTCAATAGTCTACTAAATATAGTCCAGAAAATCCTCGACGGCCAGCACAGAAGAGGGAAAACACGGACACGCAGTGGTTGACGCTCAGCGCCGACGAACCTTTGACAATTGGCGGAGGTGGCTACGATGGCGCCAGTGAGCGTTTACGCCCGCGCCCCATGAGCATACGGGCCGGCGGAAAAGCGGGGTGACCTGCACCCGAGAGGGGGCGCGCTCTTCCGTCCTCACCTGCGCGGGCGGACCGGGAGAGACTTCAATGCCGCCAGCACCACAGCAATAAGGATAAAGAGCCCAACGAGGCCGAACCATATGAGGTGCACTTCGTCCATTCGGACCTCCAAACCGGGCTTTGGCCTAGCGAAAAGCGTCGCCGCCGGTGCAGAGCTACTGTCTTATCGTTTGCAAGGAGATCTGTCGAACCCAGGCGACGCCCCCAGCTTGGCCTCACAGACAAAGGCAAAAAAGGGACAATCATGTCAATCGCGCTCGCGATCACAGGGCCGGAACAGCACGTGCCGTCGCAATCGTTCGAAGCGAGCCGGCCGATGCCGCCGAGCAAGCAAAGCGGGGTCTGGAGCCGGGCGAAACATTCGTGAGCACCGCTGTTGAGAAATTCGGCGCCGGCGCTGGTGGCGCTCGGGCATTGTGGGTCACAGGCGCAGAGGGCTGGAGGACGCGCCATGCGCGAGGCTGGGCTTGCTATGTTCTTGCCAAGCCGAGCGCTCGCTCCACTCGCCCGGAGATGCATCATCTGAGTAAGACCGATTCCGCGCGGCATGCGCGGCCAAGCAACACCCTGAGGCGGAAAGTGAAGCCGGCGTCCCGCGCAGATTCGAGAGCCGCTTGTATTGCGAGGCGTCACGCCGCGCTCCTTGCGGAAATGGCGGTTGAAGTTGGAGATATTGGCGTAGCCGACCTCGAAGCAGATGTCGGTGACCGGGCGTCGGGTTTCCGACAGCAGCTTGCAGGCGCGGCCGATGCGCAGTTTTCGCGAATAGTCGACAAAATTGGCGCCAGTGTTCTTCTTGAAGGAGCAGGAAAAGGCCGATTGCGGAACGACAGCTCGGCCATGGGCGCGATCAGGCGGTCACTTTGGTGAGGTCGATCTGCAGCTTGACGTCGGCCGGGCGCCCTTCGGCGGCGCGCTCGAAGGCCTCAATCGAACGCTCGAAATCGAAGGTCGAGGAGATGAGCGGCTTGAGATCGACCTTGCCCGAGCTGATGAGGTTGAGCGCGCGCTCGTACATATTGGCGTAGCGGAAGACCGTCTCAATCCTCAGCTCCTTGCTGATCGCGCCGGGAATATTGAACGCGACGGGCTCAACAGGAACGCCGACCAGCACGATTGCGCCCGCCGGACAGGCAAGGCTGACTGCGCCCTCGATTGCCTTCGCGGCGCCGCTGGCGTCGAAGACGATATCGGCGCCCCAATCGCCGGTCTCCGCTTTCACGGCCTCAGCGAGGTCGCACTTCGTGATGTTGACCGGGAGGATACCCGGATAGCGGCTCGCGATGTCGAGCTTCGGCTGATGAACGTCGCTGATCAACACTTTGCTGCAGCCGCCGGCGAGCGCGGCGAGCGCCACCATGATGCCGATCGGCCCTGCGCCTAGAGGCTGTTAGGAACCCGCGGCAAGTTTAGCGACGTTTTTGAGCACGATGCAGACGAAGGCGATGAGATGGAGGTCTGCCAGGGTTTGAGCACAGCGTTCGTAGTCTTTGACGAGTCTTCGGAAGCGGGTGGCCCACGCGAAGGATCGTTCGACGACCCATCGTCTGGGCAGCAACACGAAACCGCGCTTGGCCTCCGGCAGTTTGATGACCTCGAGGGCAATGCCGCGTTCAGCGGCAGCGGCCGCTGGTTTCTCCCCGGTATAGCCCTGATCGACGAAAGCGATCTTCACGTTCTCTCCGGTCTCCGCCTGAACGGCCTTGGCGATACGGCCGACTTCGGCGCGATCATCCGCGTTGGCGGGCGTGACATGCAGAGCCAGAAGATGGCCAAGCGTGTCGACGGCCAAGTGGAGCTTCGATCCCTTCTTGCGTTTGGCGCCGTCATAAGCGGCGCGAGCGCCGCTCTCAGGGGTCGAGCGCAAGGTCCGGCTGTCGATGATGACGGCGGTTGGCTGCGCGCCTCGGCCCGCTGCAAGACGCAAGATGACGCGCAAGTCCTCAGCCAGAGTCTCGAAGCATCCCGCTTTCAGCCATCGCTGCGCCTGCTGGTAGACGATCTCCCATGGCGGCAGGTCATTCGGCATCCAGCGCCATGGGGCGCCCGTCTTCACGATATAGCGCATGCCGTTGAACACCTCGCGCAACGCGTGCGTGCGCTGCGCACTCTCCTCCGGCAAAAGCGTCAAATAAGGCGCGACAAGCGCCCATTCGCAATCGGAAACATCAGAGGGATAAGGCTTGCGGGACATCGACATCCCGCAACCCTCAGAATTTACAGTTAATCAGTTCCTAACAGCCTCTAGCACGACGGCGACGTCGCCCGGCTTGATTCGCGCACGCGTCGCCGCCTGCATCCCGACGGCGAAAGGCTCGACCATCGCGCCCTCTTCGTAAGTGACCTTATCCCGCAGCTTATAGGTGAAGGCGGCGGGATGGACGACCGAGCCGGTAGACAGCCATGCACCGGCGGCGTCGCCCAGAACGTTACTTCTGGATCGACGTTATAGACGCCCAGCCTAGTCGCCTTCGAGCGGAGGTTCGGCACGCCTGGCTCCATGCAGACCCGGTCACCGACCTTAAGCGAGCGCACGTTGGCGCCGACCTCGGTCACTGTGCCCGAAGATTTGCCTTTTCAGTACGCCCCGTCAGGGACGTCGAGCGGGAGGGAGAGATCCTTCTCGGAGAATCCGAACTGCCGTTGCAGCGTCATAATTTCATTGGCTTGCGCGGAAAGCGCCGCCCCAAGACTATCGATTTGTTGCTCCGTCAGTCGGCCCGCCTCCATACGCCGAACGGCCTGCCGTTCCAGCACGTCGTGAAGCAATTTCACCAACGTCAGGACAAGCCGGATCAGCCCTTGCGCTGTCGATGATCCGGGCTCCGACGGACCGCGGCCTGCATCGACCGGGGGACCGCAGACGGCTGGCTGAGTGGTTAGGGCAGGAGTCGCGGTTTCGAGCGGCGCTGGGCTTCGGATCGCGACAGTACGTTCGGCGTCGAATGGCGCAAGCGGCGGAGGCTCAGACGCCTGCAACGAAGGCGGCGGCAAAGAAATCGTGCGTGGCCGAACCGGCAAAACCGGCGGAGGTCCATCCGGCCAGATCGCATCGACCGATCCGAGAAGCAATCGAAGGTCGAGGAACAACAAGTCAACGTCGGCCAGCCCAATCGTCAAGTTGCCCTGCAGCGAGACGCCGCGGTGCAAAATCCTGTCGAGCGCATCGGCCAGAGACAACTGACCCGCTCCCGGCCGAGCCGCATTGGAGACGCGGTCAGGAGCCCCCATTGTCGTTCTCATCTCCGTGGTCCCTCTGCATCTTATCGAGGCGGCTCAGCAGAGTGTGTTCGCGCGCGTCAAATTCGTCTTCCGTGATCTTTCCCTCGTCGAGTTCGCGGTGCAGCGCCGTAAGTTCAGTCATGGTCGCCTTCTTCTGCGCGTCGCGCTCCTGCTGGACGGCATCATTGATCTTCCGCAGGACAAACATCAGGCCGCGAGCCGGCGACGCCAGCAGATCATCGATGATGAACATGGCAATCTCCTTTGACAGTGATAGTCCCGATTCTGCCGCTGCTGGACGGAATCAAGACCGCTGGGGAGGCCATCGAACGGACGCTTGGACTCGATTGCTAACCTACGAAACGTGGCTCAACGCCCGACGACGCGAGCTACATCGCGCCCACATTGAACTGCACAAAATTGTGAGGCGGCCACGGGCCGCTGAGATTGAAGACGACGTCGTCTTCGATTTGAACCGCGGCGACGTTGATTGCCGCTTCGAATGTTTCGAGTCCCGCGCGTGGCACGAGGAACGCGAGATTGGCGATTTGCTTTTCGTCTCGCACCGGCAGCTTGATTGATTCCGAACATGCGCCGCCGACCGCCGTCAGCACCTGTCCACTGAGCGACTCGCGATATCGGGTGACCGCCTGGTCGAAAAGCTGGCCGAGCCGGATCCTGTCATCGTGGGAAGGTTTATGGCGGGCGCGGAACGTTCGATCGCGCGCCGCCTTCAGTGCCGGGATCCTTTCGACTAGAAAGGCGATCGGATCCGGAACATCGAGACTCAGCCGGAGCCCCATCTCGACCGAACCCGACACGCGCTGCAGCTGCGACGAAAGCGCCTCGCGATTGTCATCGAGAAAGCGACGCAGCTCGTCCTCAGACTTCGTCACCGTGCCAAAGGTCATCGGCAGCAGATCGACCCTCGCGCTGAGCGCGCCAAGCACCCGTTGGGTCGCCGCGAGGTGTTTGCGCTCGGCGCGTACATTGCTCAGCGGGCATTCACTCACGATCGCGCAAAGCGAGTCGGCTTCCAGCCGATATGCTGGACGGTCGAAAATGCCTTGCACCGCTGGCATTTCTGCGTCGCAGGACTTACCGACAGCGTAGACATAAAGGCCCATTTACGATACTCCGGAAAGGACCGGTTTTCCTGCTCTCGAAGGGAGAGCGGGCTTCCAGCGTTCGACGACTTTGACTCGGTTCAATTGACGGGACGACCGGAAGCACAGGCTAGCGCGCTATTCTTCGTTTGCGCCAAGGAGCTCGTAGGATCTGACCGACAAGTCGGCCTCCAGCTCGACGGCATAGTGCTCGACTTCGAAAACCTCTTGCGTCAACGGCAGGTTGAGCATCTTGACCTCGAGATTGGGAACGAGAATTTCCGCTTCTGCCTCCCACCCCTCCGATCCATGGTTGAGCGGGGCAATCTTTGTGATCCGGGTTTCCCGTGCGCCCAGTTCTCTCGAAAGGAATTCCCGCACCGCTTCCCGCGCAGCCGAAATCCTGCCGACGGGACGCGCTGCGGACTCGAGAGAGGTGGTGAGGACCATAGCAGGAGCTTCCGGCATCACTGTCGCCTGCTGAGGTTCGGACTCTTGGTTCTTCGGTAGCATTTTGGAACTCTCCTTTGATCGCGCTCTCGGCTATCGGGCGGTTGGCTTCTGCCAACGTGTCAGTATGAAAATTGAAAACTCCGCTTCGTCGTACGCAGCCCGGCCGGGGACTTGCGCGGCTTTTCGACCGGACGTGCAGGAGGCGCGCTGCCACTCAGACTTCCGAGAATATCGGCGATTTCAGTATCGATTTCGCGAAAGCGCCCTTCAATAGTGTCGAAACGGGAGCGGGCTGTTCGAATCTCCTGCATGCGCCTGGCTCGCTCCAGCTCGAGAAAGCTGATTCGAAGATAGGCCTTATGAGCAGGCATCTGCGTGTCCGACCGGCCGGTCAGCGTCCGCAGGTCGTTGAGCCCTCTCGATGGTCGTCGCTGCGCGGACATCGTCATGTTCCTCCCCTCGATAGCGATCACGCGTGACGACCCGCTCGCCCATTCGCTCGCGCCGCGACGTCTCCTTCGTCGTTCGATTCGAAACGACGCATAAGGAGATCTATGAACGCGGGCGAGACGACGCCGTCGTTGTTCGCGCGAGCCGATGTCTGGCTTAGAATGTCGCGGCACGCCCATGCAAAGACGGGGTTGTGGATGCTCGCGGCGCCGCCACGCGACGACAGGACGCGCGCAATCGCGATTGAAGCGCGCAGCGTGGGATAGTGAGGATCCTGGCCTTCGCAGCGACACAGTCTCACCAGGTCGACAACTCGCGCGGCGCGGTCCAGATCAATACCCGATTTGCTGGCCGCGATAGCAATTTCGGTGTCACGGTCATAGTGACTGAGGTGCAGAGTCACCATACGATCGAGAAGCGTGTCCTGAGTCTTGTAAACGCCTGCATATTCTGTTGGATTCGATGTGAAGATCGCGCGAAAATCCGGATGCACATTCACGTAGCCTTCGCCGCGGCCGTGCAGCCCGGGTACGTTCAAAACGCCTTCCGACAAGATGCTTAGAAATGGATTGTTCGCTTCCGGCTTGCTCCGATTGAACTCGTCGTAAATGATCGTGTGCCCGAGCCGACACGCCGTCGTGATGCGATTGTCAATCCAGAGGGCGCGCCCCTCTTCCTGAAACTTGAGCACCGAGCCGATATAGTTGTCGACAACGCGTGACTTGCTGTATCCGCTTTCGCGGCCGATGAGATCGGAACTGCCGAACTCGTGATCGCCATGAAGCAGGATCGTGGGTCGGCCGAGCTGCGCGGCCACATGAAAGGCGAGGGTCGTCTTCCCCGTTCCCGGCGGCCCGGAAAAATGGACCGGGTATCCCGCTTCAAGGTAGGCGATTGCTCGATCTGTGATGCCCTGGACCTCGAGCGAACTCACGAACGCGTTGCTCGGGTCCAAAGCGATGGAGCCGTCCTCGCCGCCGACGTAGTCATCGGTGACGGGATGGAGGTTTGCGGCCACAAAGGCGTTCATTTTGCATGCCCTCCGTGGCGTGCTTGCGGATGGCGGGTGGGCTGTCGACCTGACGCAGGCTGCGGCGATTTAGCTTTGTCCGTACGGACTTCTACCTTGGCGAAAGCGGCCGTTGTCCCGTCGGTAACGACTGGCGCGCTTGGCGACTCGGCAGGTTCGCGTCGGGGGGCCGGAACTGCAGCAGACTGAACAACTGCGCTGTGCGTGGCTTTCTCCGGTTGCTCCCTCACTGGATGGCTTTTCTGAAAGAGCCCTCTCCAAACGGCCGTCCCCTGGCGACGATCATTCGCGTAAGCGGAGAGCTCACTTCGGATCTCGGCGGCGCGATCGCGGCCGTCCCTGGCGAACTTATCTCTCAATGCATCGACGCCAGTCGTCAGGTCGGTCATGAAGGCCACCGCCCGCTTGCGCTGCGCCTCAGCGAATTCGGCGTGATTCTGGCGGCGAGCGACTCCTTCGCGTGCGAACTGATCCAGCATCGCCCTAACCTCGCCTTGGCGACGACTGTTCGTATCGACCGCCTCTTTGTGATTGTTTCGGGCTGCGCGCAAGCGAGACGCCTTTTGACCCCTGAGCATCGAACGCACTTCGTCGTTAAGCTCCCGGGTCATCTTCTTGCCTTCTGCCGCCTGAAGGCTAGCGGCGCGGCGACGAGACGTCTGCACGCCGAGCAGCGTCGAAAACACGTCCTCATGGCGCACTTTCGCGGATTTTCGCCGATGTTCGGCCTGCTCCCGCGTCGCCTTGTCACGGGCTGACCTCGCATTTTGTAGAAACGACTTAGAGCGGTTTCCGGCCGGGTTGAATTGTGCGGTGTTCCCAACGCGCTGGAAATGTGATTCTTGGGGTGCGCCGAATTGGAGGCGGCGCGGGATGGGGCCCTTGTCGGTGGATTTGCGCAAGCGGGTGGTTTCGGCGGTTCGCGAGGAAGGCATGAGCTGCCGTGCGGCGGCGCAGCGGTTCGGGGTGAGCTTTTCCAGCGCGATTTGTTGGGTGGCGGCGTTGCGCGAGCGCGGCAGCTACGCGCCGTTGCCGATGGGCGGCGACACGCGTTCGCAGCGCGTCGAGGCCCACACGGATTTCCTGCTTCGCCTTCATCGGCGCGAGCCTGACCTTACGCTCAACGAAATCTGCGACCGTCTGGAGCGTGCGCGAGGCGAGAAGGTGTCGCCGTCTATGATCTGGCGCTTTTTCGACCGCCACGACATCACGTTTAAAAAAAGTCCGCGCACGCGAGTGAGCAGGGCCGCCCGGACGTCCTTGAGCGGCGACGGCGATGGTTCGACTGTCAACTCGATCTCGATCCGCTGAAACTGGTGTTCGTCGATGAGACGGCGGCGACGACCAGCATGGCGCGCCGCTTCGGCCGGCGCCGGCGCGGCCAACGTCTGCGCTGCGGTGTTCCGCATGGGCATTACAAAGCGATCACCTTCGTATTCGGCCTGCGCCTGAGAGGCGTCATCGCGCCCAAGGCCTACGACCACGCCATGAACGCCGAGACGTTCGAAGCCTGGCTCGAGCACCATCTCCTGCCGACTTTGGAGGAAGGCGACATCGTCGTGCTCGACAATCTCAAGGCTCACAAAAGCCCGAGAGTGGCGGAAATCCTGGCCAGGAAAAACTGCACGGTACGATACCTGCCGCCATACAGCCCGGACTTCAACCCCATCGAGATGGCGATTTCCAAACTGAAAAGCGCGCTGCGAAAATTGGCCGAGCGCACCGTTGTCGGACTTCTTGCTATCCTGGAGGGCTGCGCCGCTCTCTTCAAGCCGGCCGAATGCGAAAACTATTTCGAGGCCTGCGGGTATGATCCCGGCGAACTCCAAGCCCTCAACACAACCTGAACGGATTCCGCTCTAACATCGTTCTGGCGATGCCCTGTCGTGATTTTGACCTCGGCTAAGAAATCTCTGCGTTGCTTCCGGTTGGCAGCGATTTCATTTGCCACGCGCCCCATGCCTTCCGCCACTCTTGCCATCTCTCTACCTCCATTGCAGGTTGGTCCTCCTCTGAGGGCGCGAGCGAAATGGGCTCGCGCCCTCGAAGGAGCGAAGCGCCGCGTGTCGTTTACGCGGGAGCTGCTGCGGAGGCCGTCAACCCCACCGCTTCGGCATATTTGAGATAGGTTTCGACCGACGCCACGACGACGCGGGCTTCAATCGTGATCAACTCAATACCAACAAGCGAAACCTTGACCCAAGCGTCAATGACGATGCCTTTGTCGAGGATCCGGTCGACAACCTCAGCGAGGCTCGACGAGTCGGTTGATTTCTGTAGGCGAGCCATGAGTTTCTCCTTCTGCGGGGACTCCGGATCAGGCGCGAACCCTCCGGCGCCTCACACGTCGCAAGAGCGGGGCCAAGCGTGGCAGTCCTCGAAAGAAATAAAATGATCAATCATTTCATCCAATTGGGCGAGCGCGTCGACGTCTAGCCCGTCGGGAGGTCCGGTAACCACGGGCGGTGCGCCCTAGATCAGGGGCGCCGATACCCGTTCGCCATTCCCCGAAGCGGCCGTTGCGACGGCTTCGATCTGAAAAGGCTTCGCCAGAAATCCGTCGATCTCGGCCGTCCTGACCGCTTCCAGTATGCGGACATCGTCCTCGAGGAAGTAACCGGAAATCATGATGATCCGCATAGACGGCCGCAGCACTCGCAGTTCCATGACGAGCCGCAAACCATCCATGTCGGGAAGGCGAGCATCGACAAATGCGATTGGAAAGGCTCTCTCGGTGACAATCGAAATTGCGCTTCGTCCCAAGCCTACGGACGTCACTTCGCAGCCAAGATTGGCGAGCGCTCGCTCCAAGACCCAGCACATGTCATGATCGTCATCGACGACAAGAACCGTCTCAGGCGCCGGCGGATTCAATTTCGAGGGCAACTCAGGAGATCTCCTCAAGACAGTAACGGCGTGCTCAGTTCTCGAGCGACAGGAATTCGCACGACGAACGTTGTGCCGTCGCGTGTCGAGCGAAGATCTACTTGTCCGCCGTGTTGGCGCACGATGGAATGAGAGACGGACAGACCAAGCCCCGAGCGCCGGCTATCTGACCGACTTGTAAAGAACGGATCGAATATCTTGGAGACATGAGCATCTGGTATTCCCGGACCGGTGTCCCCGACTTCGATGACGACCTCTGCACCTTCTCGTCGAAGCCCGATGGCCAAACGGCCTCCATCGGGCATGGCCTGAAACGCGTTCAGCATGAGATTAATGACGACAAGTTCGAGCAGGTTCTGCACCCCTTCTGCGTGGAGATCGTCCGCCCCGCGTTCGAGCCTCCATTCGACCGAGGTGCCCGCCGCGGCCTCCCCGGAGGCAAACATCAACGCGTTCTTCAGGACGCCGACCATGTTCACTCGGGTGGTTTCCGTGATCGTTCCTGGTCGAGCGAAGCGGAGAAGGCTTTCGACAACGAGAGAGACTCGGTCGATTCCGCCGATCACCTTTCCGATACATTCCTCAAGCAGATCAGGCGTCCCTATTCTCTGCTTCATCAGTTGCGCTGCAGCCGAGCTCACGCCGAGAGGATTGCGGATTTCATGGGCGATGCCGCCGATGACCAGGCCAAGCGCGGCGAGCTTTTCGCCCTGACGCATCTGCGCCTCCATCGCCCGCTGCTCGACTAGATTGCGGCCGACGACCACCACCCCGGTTGCTTCCCCGCTCTGGCCTGTCATTCGTGACAGGCGCCAGGACACGGGAATGCTTTCCCCCCCGCGGCATTTCATTGGCCACTCAACCGAACGGCGATCGTCGATCTCTTCGATCTCACGAAAGCAAGCTTCGACTTCCTCGCACTGCGGCTCGTCAATATGCTCTGCGAGTTTACCGCCTCGCACTTCAGGTTCGGCGAGGCCGGTCGCCTTCTCCGCCGCCGAATTCCACGTCATGATCGCGCCCGCGCGATCGGTCGAGATGATGAGGTCGCCCGCGCTCTCGACAATGCTTGCGAGATGCAGCTGCATTCTGCGAACTTCCTCGCCAAGCTGAAGCAGGTCTGTTACGTCGTCCATGACGAGGATCGCGCCTCGCGACGCGTCGCGCAGCTGAAGCGGGCAGATGCTGTACGAATAGGTTCGGAGCGAAACGCCGGGCGCGCGGTAAGTCATCCGCTGTCGATGAACCGTTCGACCGGTGCCTGTGACGTCCCGGATTTGCTGGTCGAGCGCCGTGTCCTGGAAGGCGGGCGGAAAGATTTCGTGGAGCTTTCGCCCCACGATCGAATTCAAGTTGCCGCGCGATTTCTCGAGGAAATTGTGATTGACGGTCAGCACGGCCAACCTTGCGTCGAGGATCAGGATGGACGAAGGGATCGTCGCCATCACAGCATGGAAAAAACTCTCGTGGTCCAACATGGCGACAGGCATCCCATCCCGCCTAATTCCGCGGAATTAGGCCGTGTGGACGAATTTTGGAGAGATGGCGCTTTTGGGATTCCCGCGGTGAATCAGGCATGATTCATAGGACTTCGACCCAATCGGAGGCCGGAGTCAATGTCGACAAAGATGGATGATGACGATTGGAAGCACACGCTTGCGGTGTTCCGCGCCTGCCTGCCTCGGCGCGGCCGGAAAGCCGAGGACGACCGCCGCTTCCTCGAGGCGCTTCATTTCTTCACCGTCGAGAACGTTCGCTGGCGCGCGCTGCCGGAGCGCTTCGGTCATTGGAACAGCGTGTGGAAGCGCTTCGATCACTTGAGCAAGGCTGGCGTCTTCGAGGCCTTCTTCGACACGCTCGCGTCCATGAGCTCCACGGCGCATCTCCTTCAGATGTTCGACTCCACCGTCGTGCGCGCTCATGTATCGGCGGCTGGAGCAAAGGGGGGCAAGAAGGCCAGGCGCTCGGGCGCTCGCGTGGCGGCTTCACCACGAAAATTCACGCAAAATCGGACGCCTCCGGGGATATCATCGCCTTCGACCTGACCGGCGGCGAAGCCTTCGACGGGCGTCACTTCGAAACCCTGCTCGATATCGGGCCCGACATTCAGCCGCGCGCCGTCATCTGCGACAAAGGCTACGCCAGCAAGGCTAATCGGGACGCCGCGAGAGCGCGCGGCATCGCTCCGGTCATCCCCCACAAGGCGAACGAAAAGAACAAGCCAGCCTTCTTCGCACGCACCCTCTACAAAGCCCGCGCACGCATCGAGCAGGGCGTCGGACGGCTCAAGCGCTTCAAGCGCGTCGCGCTCCGCTGCGAAAAGACCGAACGAAACTTCAGATCAATCGTCAGCTTCGCCGCCGGCCTCTGCTTGATCAAATTCGTCCACACGGCCTAGATTCGGTCGGAAACTGAACGGAGGCCAAGGCCCCGACAAACCGATCTCGACATGCGCGGCCGAAGCGTCTTTCGTGCGAACATATTCTCGCAATTGGGGGACGTTCGTCTTGTCGACAAGCAGAGCATAGCGAGCGATCGGCTCGCCTGCTTTCGAGTCCAACCGCCGTCCGGGGGCAAGTTCCCGAATGGCCGCCGTCAGGGGCTGAATCTCTGCAAGATAGTCGCGAACCACCCCTGCGGCGTTCGCGCGACCAAACGCCAACAGCGCCTCGCGATCTCGGCAAGAGCGCATATATCGCACGCCCTTTGACAAGGCCGACCAGTCAGGCCAGGCGTCGCAAGCAAGTCTATCCAGAAGTTCCGGGTCGTCGAACTTGGCTCCTGCCAGCAATTCCCATTGCTCTTTGTCTGTGACACCGCTGAGGAAGGCGAAAATGGCTTCCTCGTGCACTCTCATGAAAGCAGTCAGGCTATCGAAGGTTTTGTAAAAGGTGCCGAAGGGGATCGGAAAGACAGGTGACCATTGCATTGTCCAGTTGACGAGTTCGGCATGTCGGCGCACCCGCGGGGCAAGCCAAGCGGCATCGGCAAGATTGCGCTCACCCACGACACCACAATATTCACCAATAGGGACAATTGCGGTCAACGCGGTGAGCCGTCCCACACGATGGAGCTGAAGCTGCTGCTCAATCTCAGCAACGGGAGATTCCGGCGCATGCCGGTCTAGTCGCCCGCTTCAATCAATTTGAAAGGTTTTGATGATTCGCTTCGTCGACGGTGCGGACGACGGAGGCGATCATGGCTGCGAAGGAGATTTCAGTAAAGAAGTATGTGGTGCGGTTGAGCCCGGATGAGCGGGAGCAACTTGAAGCCCTCATCCGTAAAGGAAAGAGCCCGGCCCAGCGGTTGCTGAGGGCGCGGATCTTGTTGAAGGCCGATGTCTCGGAAGCCGGGGAAGGCTGGAGCGACGGCCGGATCATCGAAGCGCTGGAGACCAGCCCATCCATGGTTTACCGGGTGCGCAAGCAACTGGTGGAAGAGGGCTTCGAGGCGGTGTTGAGCCGCAAGCAACGCGCGACGCCGGCGGTTGCGCGGATTTTCGACGGCGAGAAGGAAGCCAAACTGATTGCCTTGGCTTGTTCCAAACCGCCCAAGGGCCGCGCACGCTGGACCTTGCGGTTGTTGGAGAGCAAGGTCGTGGAACTCCGCATTGTCGATCGCGCCAGCGACTCAACGATCGGGCGGGCGCTCAAAAAAACATTCTCCAGCCCCATCGCCGACAGTGCTGGGTCATCCCGCCCAAGGCCAACGGCGCGTTCGTAGCGGCGATGGAAGACGTGCTGGCCGTCTACACGCGGCCACGCGATCCCGATCGTCCGCTGGTTTGCCTGGACGAGACCTCAAAGCAACTCCTCGCCGAGACGCGAGCGACGATCCCGATGAAACCGGGCGCCCGGCCCGTTGCGATTGCGAGTACGAGCGCAATGGAACCGCCAACCTGTTCATGCTGTTCGCGCCGCTCGAAGGTTGGCGCCATATCAAAGTCACAGATCGCCACACCGCCGTGGATTATGCTCACCTCTTGAAAGACGTGGCCGATATCCACTTTTCCGCCGCCCAGACCATCGTTCTGGTCCAGGACAATCTCAACATCCACAGCAAGGCGTCACTCTACGAAGCCTTTCCGCCCGCCGAAGCCAGGCGGCTGGTCGAGCGGTTCGAATGGCATTACACGCCAAAGCACGGCAGCTGGCTTAATCTGGCGGAGTCGGAACTCGGCGTCCTATCGTCCCAATGTCTCGACCGCCGCATCCCTGACAAACAAACCCTCGTCGAGGAAGTCGCCGCCTGGGAGAAGGACCGCAATACCAATCACGCCAAGGCCAATTGGCACTTCACAACCCCAAACGCTCGCATCGAACTCAAACACCTCTACCCGTCAATCTGACTGAATCGGCCGACTAGTGCGAAAGCGTACAGGCAAATTGCGCCGTCTCTATCCAAAGCGGGTGAGTGTTCGGCTTTGCCGGGCCGCAGCTGCGACTGTGTCTCAGCCATCCGCTGTTGCCTCGCGCTCGGCTTCCAGCGTTTTCAGCTTGGTGCGAAAGGTCTTGTAATCGATTCTGAGGAGGCGAGCCGCCTTGGCCTTGTTGCCCATCGCGTCTTTTAGCGCCGTCACTATGGCGTCGTGTTCGAGGGCGCGAACCTGATCTTTGACGCGCTGGTGCAACGGCGGGCGCGCACCCGAAGCCGCCGGAACAGGCGCCGCAGTTTGGCGGCGCAGACTGCCAGCCAAGTCCCAGGCTGTAATCCGATCTGATTTGCTTAGTGCGGCGCGCCGTATCACCGTGCGCAACTCCCGCACGTTGCCGGGCCATCCATAAGCGCAGAGCCAATCAATGGCCCCGGGGTCGAGTTCAGCGGGCGGCCGATTCAGAACGTCACGCGCATTTTTCAGGAAACGTTGCGCGAGGTACGGCACGTCCTCGGTCCTTGCCCGCAAGGGCGGGACCGTGATGACATACTCCGCCAGCCGGAAGAAAAGATCCTCACGAAAGCAACCCCTCTTCACATGCGCCTCAAGATCCTCGTTAGTGGCTGCGATCACCCGCATGTCGAGTTTGATCACCTCTTTGCCGCCCACTCTGCGCAGGGTTCGATTCTCGAGCGCTCGGAGGAGCGCCTTCTGTCCGATTGGAGAGAGATTTCCAATCTCATCGAGAAAGATCGTCCCGCCGTTGGCTGCTTCCTCGATATAGCCACGGTGTCGCTCGCTCGCCCCGGTGAACGCCCCCTTTTCGTGACCGAAGAATTCGCTGCCAGTCAGGAGTTCGGCGATTGCGCCGCAATCGACAACAACAAGCAGCTGTTTTGCGCGCGGGCCATACTCATGCAGGGTGCGGGCGACGACCTCCTTGCCGGAGCCAGTCTCTCCACAAATCAGGACAGAATACTCCGTCGAGGCGACGGCTTTGACGTCTGCGATTAGGGCTTGAATTGCAGCGCCTTGGCCCATTATCGCGCCCAAAGCGGAGCCGACGCCTTCACGGGTTGCAGGTTGCGCGACGGTTGCGCGTGCGACCGCTCGCCGCACGGTTTCTACGAGATAATCGTTCCGGAACGGTTTCGTGACATATTCGAAAGCCCCTTCCCGGATCGCACTAATTGCTGCGGGAATGGTGCCGTGAGCGGTGACAACGATGATTGGCAAACGAGGGTCTAGGCGCTTCAAACTCCGCAGGACAACATCGCCGCTAAGGCCCGGCATATGCATATCCAGGAGCACGACCGCGGGCGGGTCATGGGCCGCTTGTTCAAGGGCTGCGCCTCCTCCATCGCTTTCCTCAACCTCAAACCCGGCGTCTGCAAGTACATTCCTGACGGCCCACCGCATGTCGCAATCATCGTCTACGATCAAGATCTTGGATTTTGCCATCGGATAGACCTACTTCAAGAGTGGGCTCGAACCGATCGCGATTGCAAAACCAATTGTGACGCAATCGACGCTCAACTATTTCGCGCCAGATTATCGGGTAGCGACACGGCCGCAGTCGGGCGGCAAAGCAAGGGGAACTTGCTCTGAATGACAAAAAAATCAAGCTTTAGTCCGGCAGCGCCAGCACTCACAAACGCGCGCTGACAATGGAACAGGCGACCGTAGGCATCCGTCGCGCACAACGCTAGAAACGAACAGCGCGTTGATCTTAGAAGCGATTCAGCCAGTGCGCATTCATTTGAGTAGGGCTAAATTTGCGTCATCTTGGCGATGGCGCCCCAACATATTTGCCGGGATGTACCTCATATTTGCCGGGATGCTACTCGACCCGTTTTCCCATTGAACGCGGTGACAGCTTGTCCTCGCGCCCCTAAAGGGGAGCATCAGTTAAACTGCGGAGGCGTGTTGCTGCCAACCCGCCGGACAGCTGGAGCTTTTGGTCGCCGTCAAGGCGCATACATTCGTTTCGTCAGGGCCTCTTCGTGCGGCTCTTGAGCGCCGGATTGAGGATACAGTGCGGCTTTTAGAATGGCTTTCGCCAACTCTTGAGACGGAACGGGCGCCCTGCCCAGCGACTCAAACCCGGCCGCAGTTAAGCGCTCCAATTGGGCGACATCGAGTTCTAACGCGGATGCGTGATCCGACGCCTTCTCTTCTTTTGGAGCAAGATTGGGCTCCTTGTTATGAGCCATTCGGCCGAAACACCGGCGACTTCAGCGCAGCTGAGAGCAATCGCGAGCCCGAGCTGACCGCTCGGGCCGATGGAGGGAGGATTTCCTTCGGCCCGAGCTGCTGGCGCATGCCCTGCGGATCAATGCGCCCCCTGCCACACGCAATTTTCGTGCCGAGGAACATGAGCCAAGAAGTATTTGGGGGTCGTAGCTGCTTCGCCGCGGCCCTTGACCTCGCCTATGGGGTGTCGCGGCCCATGTTTAGGGCGCCGCGCCCTTCATCCGGCCGCCACAAAACACACGCGTCTTCGCGGTGGTTTTGACGAGTCGCCACTGGCCGGCGAGACTTGCTCGGATCTGCTCGAGGCGCTGCGCATTCCGACGCGACCTCTTTAATCCTCTCGCGAATTCCACATATATTTCAGTGCGTTAATTGGTGAGCGCGGTGGGAATCGAACCCACGACCCTCTGATTAAAAGTCAGATGCTCTACCTATTGAGCTACGCGCTCGCCTGAAGCGCTCGAAGGCGCGGGCCCGTGCCTACAACCTCATCGAGGATGGGTCAACGGCGATGTCCGCCTTCAGCCGCGCCATTCGCGCCGCTTTAAGCCGCACGAAATCATCGCCGGCATGGTGCGAGGAACGGGTCAGCGGCGACGACGACACGAGCAGGAAACCCTTGGCGAGGCCGATCGCCCCGTAGTCGCCGAACTCCTCCGGGGGGACGAACCGCTCGGCCGCGTGGTGTTTCGGCGTCGGCTGCAGGTATTGGCCGATGGTGAGAAAATCAACCTTGGCCGCCCGCATGTCGTCCATCACCTGCAGCACTTCGTTGCGCTGCTCGCCGAGGCCCACCATCATCCCCGACTTGGTGAACAGCGAGGGGTCGAGCTCCTTGGCGCGCTCAAGCAGCCTCAGCGAAGCAAAATAGCGCGCGCCTGGACGGACGGTCAGATATTTCGACGGCACGGTCTCGAGGTTGTGGTTGAACACGTCCGGCTTCGCCGCGACGACCGCGTCCAGCGCGCCCTCTTTGCGCAGGAAATCCGGCGTCAGCACTTCGACCGTCGTTGGCGGGGCGGCGCGGCGGATGGCCGCGATCGTGCGCGCGAAATGCCGCGCCCCGCCGTCGGCAAGATCGTCGCGATCGACCGAGGTCACAACGACATGCTTGAGGCCGAGCCTCGCGACCGCCTCGGCGACGCGATTAGGCTCGTCCTCGTCGAGCGGGCCCGGCAGGCCGGTGCGCACGTTGCAGAACGCGCAGGCGCGGGTGCAGGTGTCGCCCATGATCATGAAGGTGGCGTGGCGCTTGTCCCAGCATTCGCCGATGTTGGGACAGCGCGCCTCCTCGCACACCGTCGCGAGCTTGAATTCGCGCACCAGGCTCATGGTCTCGGCGAACACCGGCGAGCCGGGAGCGCGAACGCGAATCCAGGGCGGCTTGCGCGCGACCGGCTGGTCCGGCCGGTGCGCCTTCTCGGGGTGGCGCACGCGGTCGAGCCCCGTTCGCTCTTCGGTCCTGTCAATGAGACGAGTTCATGCCGGTTATCTAGGACTGGCCCGCGTGGCGGTCAAACGTCGCGCCCGGCGACAAGCGACCTTCGGCCAATACCACACGCTGAGGCCTTCCACCCAAACGCCGAAGTCGCGCGGACGCGCCGCGACGGCGCGGATCGACCACGCCCATAAATGCGAGCAAATGCGAGCAAGAGCGCCTAAACGCTAGCAAATTTGCTTGCATTTGGGGGGGAGAGAGTGCAGTTCAACCTAACGCACCCCAGATCGAATAAAACTGTGTGAATACTACATAATACTACCATATCTTCGCCTTTCTACCATAATACCTATTCGCGCTCACCTGTATTCTCCACAATACCATAGTCACCTCCTGTTTCTTCCAATCTTGCCCGCCAATACCGGACCGAGCATTCTGTCCGCCTATTCTGCCCCGGTGATAGCGCCCCGCAATACCGCGCCTTCCATTCTCCGCCTGATGCGAAGCCGCTATGTGCGTTGCGGTCCTATACCGTGTCCGTGACGTATTCTGTTGTTGCATGGCTGCCGGGGCGATCTCGCACGGTCTTGCGAGTGTGGCTTGGCCAGGTGTGTGGCGGGCGGGAGCGCGGGCTGCGGCAGAGATAGCTCACATATATCGATTTCAGCGTCGGCCATCGCACGCCTACTGGTTATAGTTGGATCTGAAGCCTAGTTCCCCTGCACAGAGATTATGACTCTTTGAGCGAGGGATCGGGATAGGCACGCGCCATTTTGGTTCTGGCCTTGTCGCTGGAGAACATCCAGTTGATTCGAGCGCCGCTTTGGTTTCGCTGAGACTGCCAGACGTTGATCTCGGCAACCAGCCGGTCGCAGCTTTCGATGCGGCGATCGAGACATTGGCCTTTGAGCACGCCGATCTCGATCTCAACCATGTTGAGCCAGCTGGCGTGCTTGGGCGTGTAGTGGAACTCAAGCCGCCTGAGCACGCGGCGCGCTTCGGCCGGTGGGAATCCGGCGTAGAGAGCGGCAGCGGTGTGGGTGGAGAGGTTATCGAGGACGACGCGGATGCGCTCGGCCTCTGGGAAGTCGACATCGACGAGCTCGCGCATGCAAAGGGCGAAGTCGTCAGCGGTGCGATGATCCGTGACCTTGACTCTGCGCCAAGAGCGATGGGCATCGACGAAGACGAAGAGATTGACGGTGCCGTTGCGGCGATACTCGTAGTCGAAGCGCTCGAGCCGTCCGGGTGCGGCCGGGATCGGCTGGCGCGCTTCGCCGATGAGCTGGGTGGGGCTTTCGTCGAAGCAGACCACGGGCCGCTTCGGGTCAAGCTGCTCGGCATAGAGGTCGAGCACATCCTCCATGCGGGCGACGTACTCGGCGTCGACCTTGGGGATGCACCACATGTCCTTCCGCCAAGGCTTGAGATGGTTCTCGGCCAAGCGTCGGCGGACGGTTTCACGCGAGAGACTGTCATGGTCGGTCAGCTTGACCATCGCGCCAGCCAGCAGCTCCAGCGTCCAACGGGCGCGACCTTCGGGCGGGCTCGAACAGGCGGTGGCGATGAGGAGGGCTTCTTCGTTGCTGGTTAGCTTACGATCGGCGCCTGCCCGCGGCTCCTCGTTCAGGGCGGCTTCGAGATTACCTTTAACGAAGCGGCGCTTGGTCCTGTAAACGGTCGAGCCGCCGACAGCCACAGCAGCGGCAATATCTTCGTCGCTGAGCCCGCTGTCAGCCGCGAGCAGAATCTGGGCTCGTTTGATCTTGCGGGCGTAATGCTTGCCGCTGCCCACCAGCGCGGTGAGTTCACACCGCTCGGCTTCGCTCAGTTCGACATGGTAGCGTATGTTCATCCGGGCCTCCTCGCGAATCGCGAGGCCCAGACGAATCAGGCTATGAATCAATTATTTGGCACGTGTCCCCGGCTCCCCCGTTCACCGACAAGCAAGGTCAGTACCTGGCCTTCATCTACGCCTACAGCCGTATCTTCCGCCAACCACCCGCGGAAGCCGACATGCAGCGGCACTTCCAAGTCTCGCCACCCAGCGTGCATCAGATGGTGCTCACCCTCGAACGCGCCGGCCTCATCAGGCGGACCCCGGGCGTCGCGCGCAGCATTGAGATTCTGGTCGAGCCCGAGGACCTCCCAGTCCTCCGTTGAGCTTGAAACCGTCCAAACCTCTGTGCAACGGAACTAGTAGGGTTGGCAAGGCGAGGTTCGATAATGCTGCGCTGCATCTATTGCGCGTTAAACAAACCGGAGAACGCGTTCCAACCGGAACATGTGTTCTCGCGAGGATTATGTGGCCCAGGCGCTAATTGGACGCTGACGCAGGAAGTTTGCATAAGGTGCAATGAGCGGTTTTCTTCCCACGAAGCGCATTGGATGCGGCAGGCCGTCGAGGCCACGGCACGTAACTTTTATGGTTTGGAGGGGAGAAGCGAAAAGGACCGCTTCGACCGGGTACAGCCAATAGAGGTCGACGATTGCTATCTGCTAAATAAGGGGGATAGCAGCGTCTATGAAGCGGGGTTCGCGTTTCCAGCCGATCATCATTTTCGACCTCAGATCGGAGCTATGCGGGAAACTGGGGTGCGCCCCGAAGGCGTGTATCATCAGTGGAGGTAGATTCCACCCAGAGAGTTGTCGATTGATCTGGTAGCTGACGAGCGATTTGACCGGGTAACCGGTCGGGTTGGAGCCTCGTGACAAAGGCCGCCTCGGGCGGTTGAGCGATCCATCGGGCCGTAATGCGAATGAAGTCTGAGCAGGCCTCGAAAGATGCGATGCGGACGCCGACCCATCCCTAGTTTGGGGAAGGCCGCGCGGGCAGGGAAGCAATCGACACATGCACCTGTCCGGTCCGCCGGGGTAATGGACACGGCACGCTGGAAGGGTGATGCGGGTAATCGGGGGAGACCCGTGCGGTCGGAGGTCGCGGCTTTCGACGCTGTTTATGGCAGCGGACCGTGCGGGAGTCGGACAGGGTCATACGACCGTTGATGCCGGGTAACTCCGGCGGAGGAAAGGACCCTGACTTCTGGTGCGCTTTCGAAGATGGTGAGGAAAGGGTGATTGGCGATGCGCCTGGAAACGCCCGAAAAGATCAGGAACCTTCAGAGGAAGCTCTATTGTAAGGCGAAGACGGAGCCCGCCTTCCGCTTCTACCTGCTCTACGACAAGATCTGCCGTGAGGATGTCCTTCTCCACGCCTATGCGCTCGCCCGCGCCAACGCGGGTGCGCCGGGCGCCGATGGAACGACTTTCGAGCAGATCGACGCGGAGGGCGCGGAAGTTTGGCTGGCGGGTTTGCGCGGGGAACTCGTTTTGAAGACGTACCGGGCCGATCCGGTGCGGCGGGTGATGATACCGAAGCCGGGGGGCGGCGAACGCCCGCTCGGTATCCCCACGATTCGGGATCGGGTCATTCAGACCGCCGCCAAGCTCGTTCTGGAGCCGATCTTCGAAGCGGACTTCGAGGATAACGCCTATGGCTATCGCCCACGTCGCAGCGCGGGTGATGCGGTCAAGGAAACGCACCGGCTGATCTGCCGGGGCTATACCGACGTCGTAGACGCCGACTTGTCGAAATATTTCGATTCGATTCCGCACTCGGACCTCCTCAGATCGCTGGCCCGACGCATCGTCGACCGGAATGTGCTGCGGTTGATCAAGCTGTGGCTGCAAGCGCCGGTCGAGGAACGGGATGGCGACGGGAAACGGCGAATGAGCGGCGGCAGGAGCAGCAAACGCGGCACGCCTCAAGGCGGTGTCGCCAGCCCTTTGCTCGCCAATATTTACATGAACCGGTTCCTGAAGCATTGGCGTCTATCTGGACGCGGCGAAGCATTCCGCGCCCACGTCGTCTCTTACGCCGACGACTTCGTCATCCTCAGCCACGGCAGCGCGGAAGAGGCTCTGGCGTGGACGAGAGCGGTGATGACGAAACTCGGGTTGTCGCTCAACGAGGGGAAAACCTCGGTGAAAGACGCTCGCCGAGAAAGCTTCGACTTCCTTGGCTACACGTTAGGTCCACGACATTTTCCTAATGGTGGCCGGTGGTACTTGGGCGCAAGCCCATCGAAGAAAAGCGTGCATCGGATCAAGCTCAAAGTCAGCGACTTGCTGACGCCGAGCAACAAGGGCGCTTGGCCTGAAGTTCAAACTCGACTGAACCGCCTTCTGCGCGGCTGGTCAGCATACTTCTCGCACGGCGCGCTTGCATCGGCGTACCAAGCCGTTGACGATCATGTCTATGACCGTGTGCGCAACTTCTTGTGCAAACGACATAAAGCGTCAGGGCGCGGTACTAACCGGTTTTCTCGTGAGATTGTCTACGAGGAACTGGGCGTGCTGCGCCTTCGTCGCGGGCGCGGATTGTCACCGGTGAGTGCCTCATGATGAAGCCAGTCGGAAAGCCGGATGCGGTAAATCCGCCTGTCCGGTTTGATGAGCGGGGAAGGGAAACGGCGCGACGCCCCAAAGCGAAGCAACCGCGCCCTTCCTCGACTCTACTGACGGTGTGAGGAAGGCGGCGTAACGGGGTTGGTGATCAAGCCACCCGAACCTCCAAGGAGGAGCGTTACGCCATGACCGAGAATAGAGTTGTCGCCCTTCGACAGAAAGGGGCAATCGACGATCCGCTCACCGAAATTCTGCGAACCGGCGCGCGTCGGTTGATCGCCCAGGCGGTCGAGGCGGAGTTCGAGACATTTCTGGCCTCGACCGCGGAACTCGTGCTTCCGGATGGCCGCCGACGGGTGGTTCGCCACGGGCATGATCCGGTTCGCGCGATCCAGACAGGAATTGGCCCGATCGAAGTGCAAAGGCCGAAGGCCCGCGATCGCGCCGCTGCTTCGGGCGAGCGCGTTCGCTTCACGTCGAACATCTTGCCCAAATGGGCGCGGCGCACCAAGAGCCTCGACACCCTTCTGCCCGTTCTCTATCTGCGCGGGATTTCCGCCGGCGATTTCCAGGAGGCCCTCGCCGCCCTGCTCGGCAAGGACGCGCCCAACCTTTCCGCGGCTGTGATCGCGCGCCTCAAGAGCGAATGGGAGGACGAATATCGACGATGGCAGAAGCGCGATTTGTCGGCGCGCCATTACGTCTACGTGTGGGCGGACGGCGTCTATTTGCAGGCGCGCATGGAGCCGCAGGCCGAATGCATGCTGGTGCTGATGGGCGCGACGCCCGAGGGCAAGAAGGAGCTGATCGGCTTTCAGACCGGCATGCGGGAAAGCGGGCAAAGCTGGAAGGAGCTGCTCGTCGATTTGAGGGCGCGTGGCTTGGTCGTCGCGCCGCAAGCAGCCATTGGCGATGGCGCGCTCGGGTTCTGGAAGGCCCTTGACGAGGCGTTCCCGACGACACGTCATCAGCGATGCTGGCTGCACAAGACATTGAACGTGCTCGACAAGCTCCCGAAGTCGATGCAACCCAACGCGCACAAGGATCTGCGCGAGATCTGGCTGTCTCCGAACCGGGGCGCGGCGGAAGCGGCGATGACGACCTTCGCCGAGAAATACGCGCCCAAATACGACAAGGCAGTCGAATGCCTAATCAAGGATCGGCAGACACTGCTGATGTTCTTCGACCTTCCCGCCGATCATTGGGACCACTTGCGAACCTCGAACCCGATCGAAAGCGTGTTCGCGACGGTGAGGCATCGCACCATCCTCATGAAGGGCGCGCTGTCGCAGGACACCGCGCGTCTCATGGTGTTCAAACTGGTGATGGCCGCATCCAGGACCTGGCGGCGATTGCAAGGTCAAAACCAGTTGCCGAAAGTCGTCAACGGTATAAAGTTCAAAGACGGAATCGAAGCTGTCGCCGAAATCAAATCCGCCGCTTGATTCACGCCGTCACCGATTTTTCTGCATAGCTCCTCAGATCGTTCAACTACCCTCAGGGCTACTATGCCTTGCTTCCTCCATCGAAGACGGAAACGCATTGCGTGCGGCTATTGATGCGCTGCCCTGGCAATCGCTAGCTGTCACTGTGCCGCAGTGGCGAAAGCGGCATGATGACTGGCTGATTGCGAATTCCGAGGCAATCCGGCCGGGTATTCCGATTTGATGTCGGCCACCGTTCCGATTTGATTCCGGCCACCATTCCGAAATGAAGCCGGCCACCTGAGCCGGTCACGGCTCTCAACGTTTGCTCCCCGCGGTTCATCAACTGCGGCACTCCTGGCCCGTCGATGGTCGACGAGGAGATGGGGATGCCGGCGAAGCGGGAATTGAGCATGCGACAATTGCGACACTTATTGCGGCTGCACCATGATGGGGTGAGCGCGCGCGAGATCGGGCGACGTCTTGGCGTGGCGCGCTCGACGATCCAGGACAATCTGAAACGGGCGGCGGCGGCCGGGTTGGCGTGGCCGTTGGCGGACGGCGTCACCGACGAGGCTCTGGAGCGCCAACTCTTTGGTCGCGCCGGGGTCACGCAAGGCCAGCGGCGGCGGGTCGGGCCGGACTGGGCGGCCTTGGCGCGCGAGCTGAAGCGCCCTGGCGTCACGATGACGATCCTCTGGGAGGAATACCGAGAGGCCCACCCTGAAGGTTACGGCTACAGCCGCTTCTGCGATCTGCTTCGTGGATTCGAACGGCGGCTGACCCCGGTGATGCGCCAGCACCATGTCGCCGGGGAAAAGGCGTTCGTGGACTATTCGGGCAAGCGGGTCGGCATCGTCGATCCGTCGACGGGCGAAATCCGCGAGGCGGAGATTTTCGTCGGCGTGCTCGGCGCCTCAAACCTCACCTATGCCGAGGCGACCTGGACGCAGACGTTGCCGGACTGGACCGGCGCCCACGTGCGCATGTTCCGTTTCTTCGGCGGCGCGCCGAAGCTGCTGGTGCCCGACAATCTGAAGAGCGGGGTCAGCAAGGCCTCCTTCTACGATCCGGAGATCAACCGGACCTACGGGGCCATGGCGGCGCATTACTCGGTCGGCGTCCTGCCGGCGCGGCCGGGAAAGCCGCGGGACAAGGCGAAGGTCGAGGCCGGGGTCAGATTCGCCCAGACCTACATTCTGGGGCGGCTGCGCGGGCTGACCTTCTTCTCGCTCGCCGAATGCAACGAGGCGATCGCGCTCGTCATGCGCCGCATGAACGATCGTCCCATGCGCAACCTCGGCCTGAGCCGTCGGGAGCTGTTTGAGACGATCGAGCGCGACGCTCTCATCGCCTTGCCCGCCGACGACTGGGAGTTCGCGGAGTGGAGGCGCGCGCGGGTCAATCTCGACTATCACATCGAGGTCCACGACTTTCTGTATTCGGTTCCGCACCCGCTCATCCGCGCCGAGGTCGACGTGCGGATCACCGCGCGATCCGTCGAGATCTTCCATCGGGGCCAACGCGTCGGCGTTCATCAGCGCCGTTACATGGGCCGCAAGCACGGCACGGACCCCGACCATATGCCCAGCTCCCACCGGCGCTACGCCGAGTGGACGCCGGATCGGTTCCGCCGTTGGGCCGGCAAGATCGGGCCGAACACCGAAGGCTTGATCAGCGCCGTGCTCGCCAGCCGGCCGCATCCCGAACAGGGGTTCCGCGCCTGCCTTGGCATTCTGCGCTCCTATCGCGGCCTCGATCCGGTCCGCGTCGAAGCGGTGTCGGCGCGCGCCGTCGAATTGGGCGTCCTCAATTGCAAGGGCGTCGCCTCCCTCCTCGCCCGCAAACGCGACCCCGCTGCCGCCAAGGACAGCCGTCCGGCCACCCTCTTCGACCACGCCAATCTGCGCGGTCCCGGCTACTACCATTGAGAGGAAATCCCATGCTCGCTCACCCTACGCTCGACCAGCTGAACGCCCTCGGTCTTTACGGCTTGGCCAAAGGGTTCAAGGAACTCGAACACAAACCTGAAGCGCGCGGCCTCGATCATGCCGAATGGCTCGGTCTGCTGCTCGAATACGAGCTGACGTTGCGCCGGCAAAAGCAGTTCGAAACGCGCGCCAGGGTCGCTAAGCTGCGTCATCCGGCCAGCGTCGAGGACGTCAACTATCAGATCCCTCGCGGGCTCGACCGCGCGCTCTTCCTCAAGCTCGCCGCTTGCGATTGGATCGCCGAGCGCCGCAATTTGCTCGTAACCGGGGCGAGCGGCTTGGGCAAAAGTTGGCTCGCCTGCGCGCTCGGCCACAAGGCGTGCCGAGAGAACATGTCAGTCCTCTACACCCGCATGCCCAGGCTCTTCGCCGACCTCGCCATCGCCCATGGGGATGCGCGCTATGCCAGGCTTCTGCGCTCCCTGGCGCGCGTCAAACTGCTCATCCTCGATGATTGGGGACCCGAAACGCTCACGCCCAATCAAGCGCGCGATCTGCTCGAAATCGTCGAGGATCGCTACGACAAAGGCGCGCTCATCATCACCAGCCAGGTTCCCGTGGACCGCTGGCATGATTTGATCGGCGTGCCCACCCTTGCCGACGCGATCCTCGACCGCGTCATTCACAACGCCTACCGCATCGATCTGGCCGGCGAGAGCTTGCGCAAGCGGCGATCCTCGCCATGAAATCGACGGGCGCTCGAAGGCTGGCTCGCTCGACCCTCGGCGCGACAAGGCCGTCGATAGCGGCGGGCTGCGCTACGGCGCAATGGAAAGCGCGCTTCGCCCGCCGTTACCCACCCCCACTCGAGCTTTGGCGGAGATCCAAATCCAAGCTCGCTTGACCAACCGCTCCGGGCAAAACATCATCACATCGATCCGCGGAAGCAGATGCCAGGTGGCCGACATCAAATCGGAATCCCGGCCGGCTTCAAATCGGAATCGGTGGCCGGCTTCCTGTCGGAATGCCTGGCCGGCTTCCTCGGAATCCGCAGGCTGATAGCGGAAATAAAATCTAGACCGCTCCGTGGCTATGCCATCACGGGTTTCAGGCGCGAGGCCAAGCCACGGGGCATGTGGTTAAGGGAGTTCCCTCATGATGGATTGGTGAAGCAGAACAAACTCGTCGAATCCGATCATGTTCTCACAACGCGTATGGCGCTCGACCACCGTAGTCGCCTGTACCTGCGAGCCGCTAACATCGAAGCAGTCCCTCCGTTCTTGAACGATCTGGCCCTGAACCGCTTCGCGACGGAGGTTCCGCCTCCGCCCGTGGCTGGGGAACAGACCATGGTCTTCGGATTCGCGCTAAATCTCGTCAAACTCTACCAAGCCGTCCTCAAAAACGGGTTCAATCTTTTCACCCATTTTTACGGCCCCGAAGCGAGGAATGCTTCGTTTGACAGGCTGCGCAAAATGCTGGTGGAAGATCCAACCGACCGCACCCTCGTGATGCAACATTGCCAATTTTATGATGCAGACCCGAGTGACTTCCCGAAAAGCGGTAACCCCAAAGAGCACCGTCTCCAACTGGACCTCAACACCGAAGGCGTCGTCCATTTCCGTGTGCGATTGTTTGACTCCTTGGGCTATGAAGCCCTGTTAGGAATATTGCCTAGATCCTTGTGGCAGAGCTTCCGCACAAGGCGGGTCGTGGTCGATTATCTAGGCGTCGGGATTAGCGAA
This sequence comes from uncultured Alphaproteobacteria bacterium, assembly GCA_963824475.1. GTDB lineage: Bacteria > Pseudomonadota > Alphaproteobacteria > Rhizobiales > Beijerinckiaceae > Roseiarcus. The sequence continues at coordinate 318,534 of CAWGPR010000012.1, read as the reverse complement.
GTGAGCCACTGGTCCTAGTCGCAACGCTCTCGCTACCGGCTTGATTGACTCCCAAGCCCGTTAGTGGCGCTGCGCTCTGCTTGGCGCGTCTCGCGAGCAGTCCGATATGGTCCGGCTTATTACCCAGGGCGGATGGGGACTCGAGCCGGCGAACAGAATAGGGGTAAACAGCGCGTGGCGGGCCTTGGCTACCATTTCATCCTAATCAAGCGAATAACTGCGCACAATCGGTTCAATACCTGTCGATACTGGATACTCTGCGGATTGGTAAAGATGTCATGTAACCCTCCATATCTGAGGAGATGCTGAGAATAATAATGCGATAGCTCGTTCAATTCTGTTGCAAGTGAGGGCTTCAATGGATTTTGTTTCGCAGATACTAGAGCCTCGTCTGCGAGTTTTCTTAGAGTCTGTCCGGAAACATCATGTGGGATTGCATAGTTTTCGCAGCATGAGGCGGATGGAGGCGAGGCGGAGGAACGCGAGCGCCTTGCGGTTGAGGCATTCCCAGTCCTTGGCCAACCGTCGGCAGCGGCCGAGCCAAGCAAAGGTGCGTTCGCCGATCCAGCGCTTCGGCAGGACGACGAAGGCCTTGGCCTGATCCGACCGCTTGACGATCTCGACCTTCACGCGCGCCAGAGTTCGTCCGATGGCGGCCTGAAATTGCGGCCCTCGATAGCCGCCGTCGGCAAAGAGCCTGGTCAGGAACGGAAAGGCGCCGAACAAGGTCGCCATCAGCGTCGCGCCGCCGTCGCGGTCCTGGATGTCGGCGGCGTGGACGGTCGCATGCATCAACAGGCCCTGCGTATCGACGAGGATATGGCGCTTTTTGCCCATGATCTTCTTGCCCGCGTCGTAACCCGCCGGATCGATGCAGGTCCCCCTTTTTCCGCGCTCTTGACGCTCTGGCTGTCAATGATCGCGGCGGTCGGGCTCGCCTCGCGAGCGGCGGCTTCGCGACACTTCACGTAGAGCGCGTCGTGGATGCGATCGAGCGTGCCGTCCCAATTCCAGCGATCGAAGTAATCGTAAAGCGTCGAACGCGGCGGCAGGTCCTTCGGGACGGCGCGCCATTGGCAGCCAGTGCTGAGGACGTACATCAGGCCGTTGACGACCTCGCGCTCATGGACATGACGTCGGTTGCCGCCGCGCTCGGCCGGCGGAATGAGCGGCTCGACATGCGCCCATTCCGCGTCGGTCAAATCGCTGGGATAGCGCAGTCCATCGCGGTCGTAGCGAGTGCGATTTTCGTTGGTCCACATCGGCGACCTCCCACGTGATTCGGGCCGCTTCCTTGAAATCATAAGCGATTCCAACAATTCGTTAAGTTCCCGGACGGGCTCTAAGATCGTGACCAAACGTTGTTCTCATCATCGGTCGGTATTTTTTAAAGTCAACTAACAGCAATACAGCTTTAAGCACCAGCTCGGCACCTCGGCAGAGGAGACGGCGGAGAACATAGTGCTGCGCTTCGCTAGTTACCTTTGGTTCAAAGAGTAGAGCCGCTAAGAGAAAATTGGTTCCCTTTTCATACGTAGCTTTGGCAATACGGCGTTCGCCATATGGCGTAAGTTGTCCTCCGCCGGTTTTTGATGGCTGTCTCAAATAGCCTCCACTGCACTACCGTTGGCGGAGGCGGGGGCGGTCCGCCGTCGTCTTCGCAAATCGGCCTTGAATAACCGACACTCCCCGCCGGCATGCCGCTCTATCGTCTTCAACATAAAGTCGGCCGCGTTTGCAATGTCGTCTGACGACAGACATACCCAATCCAGCATCTCTCCGATTACGTCGCGCGATAGGCGGAACGTGGTGGCTCCCGTCTGCGGAAAGTCCGAGCGAGCAAACTCACGCGACGCCACATAGCCGAACACGCGCGCGTCTATGGCGGGGCGAAGCGGTTCGATGGCGTCCCACACAAGGGAGTTGCGGCCTTTCTTGTCGCTATGGAGGAAACCAATCGGCAATGCGAGGCCGCGCGCCGCAAGAGCCTTCGCCAACCGTCCGGCCTCCACGACATAAGCGTAATTCAGCATCGCATTGATAGGATGCGACGCGTGCTTATTGCCAAGGAACTGCGCGCCCTTGTTTCGATTGGCGAAGCGCAGCCATGAGCGCGGGAGATTGCCTCCCTTGGTTTCACGCAAGCCCGCGTCCTGGAACGCGCGCCAATAGGCCAGAGCGGCTTGGGCTTCGATGGTTATGATTTGCGGAACGGTGTCGGCGCTGTTGAGCTTAGGCAGCCATTCAACGACAGCATTCGCGTTGAACGGATCGCGGCTCGCCGCATGAGAAGCTTCCGCCTCAATCTTAGCGCGCACAATCTCCCGCGCTACCCCCGCTTTCGCGGGGGCGTGTTCCGCGATGCGGCATTGAGCGCGGATAATGGCGGGGTCTATGTCGGGCAATGTCGCCGCGTCACTGGCCTCTAGTCTCATGTCCCACAAATAGCTTTACATATACGTTCGACCTTGTCGAGGATTTGCTGGCTTGTGGCGGTCCAGACGAAGGGAGTTGCTTTCGCGTTGTAGGCTTTGACGAAGACCTGGATCTTGGCGATGAGGTCCTTCGCACTGATAAAGGATCCGCGCCGGATCTGGCGTTGGGTTATCAGAGCGAACCAGCGTTCGACCTGATTGAGCCATGACGAATAGGTCGGCGTGAAATGCAGGTTGAAGCGAGGTCTTTTCGCGAGCCAGGCCCGGATCTCCGGGTGCTTGTGCGCGGCGTAGTTGTCGACCACCAGGTGGAGATCGAGGTCGCGGGGGACATTGGCTTCGATGTGCTTCAGGAAGCTCAGGAACTCCTGATGTCGGTGGCGGGCGCGGCATTGCGCGATGACCTGACCGTTGGCGATATCGAGAGCGGCGAACAGCGTCGTCGTTCCATGCCGATAGTAATCGTGGGCACCCCTTCGATGTAGCCGAGCCCCAGAGGCAGGATCGGTTGGCTACGTTCAAGCGCCTGGATCTGCGTCTTTTCGTCGACGCACAGAACGAGGGCGTGATCTGGCGGATTCAGGTACAGACCAACAATGTCCCGGACCTTGTCAACGAACTCCGGATCGGTGGATAGCTTGAAATGTTTGGAGCGGTGAGGCTGTACGCCGAACAAAGCGAAGGTTCGCGCGACTGTGCTTTTCGAAAGGCCGGTCGTTGCGGCGGCAGAGCGCACGGTCCAGTGCGTCGCGTCGGCGGGCTTGCTGTCCAGGACGGTGCGCAGAAGCTCCGCCACTCGCTCTTCGTCGTGGGTTCTCGGGCGCCCGGGCCTCGCCTCGCCGTACAGGCCGACAAGGCCTTGATCGAACCATTTCTTGCGCCAATGGCACACGGTCGGGTTCGAGACTCCCAGCCGTCGGGCTATGCTGAGATTGGTCTCGCCTGAAGCCGACCCCAGAATGATCTGGGCTCGACGAACCAGGCTGTGAGGGGCCGAACGCGATCGACCCAACCGCTCGAGTTCTTCCCGCTCTATGGCGCTCAGCGACACCAAACGATCCTGCGGTCTTCCAGTGCGCGCCACGATCCGCTCCCAAGCAAAAACGAATCATGGCGATCCCCGCAGATTATGTAAAGATATTTGTGGGACATGAGACTAGCAGGCTGCTGAAGAAGTCGGGCGAAGAGGCTCTGGTGTTTGCCTTTGCCGCATGATTCTCTGGGCTCGGCAGGCGAGTCGGGGAGAGGCGGATGCGGGGCGAGGATCGGACGAGCGGGGCCTTGTTCTCTTACGTCGACGTCGAGGCGCGCATAGCGGCGAAGCATCCGCTGCGGGCGATGCGGCGACTGACCAACGCGGCGCTGGCTGAGCTCGACGCGAGGTTTTCCGCGCTTTACGAGGGGATCGGGCGTCCGTCCATCCCGCCGGAGCGCCTTCTGCGAGCTTCGCTTCTGCAGCTTCTCTATTCGATCCGCTCGGAGCGGCAATTGGTCGAACGGCTGGAGTTCGACATGCTGTTTCGCTGGTTCGTCGGGCTTACGATCGACGAAAAGGTTTTCGACGCCTCGACCTTCTCCAAGAACCGCGACCGCCTGCTCACCCACGAGATCGCGCAAGAGTTTCTGGCTTCGCTGCTCGCCCTGCCGGAGGTGAAGGGGCTCATGAGCGCGGAGCATTTTTCGGTCGACGGGACGCTTCTGAAGGCCTGGGCGTCGATGAAGAGCTTTCGGCCCAAGGATGGCTCGGGCGAGCCGCCTTCGCCGGGGCGCAATGGCGAGATCGACTTCCGCAAGACGAAGCGATCGAACGCGACGCACGCCTCGACGACCGACAAGGATGCGCGCCTTTACCGCAAGGGCGACGGGCAGGAGAGCCGTCTTTGCTATCTCGGCCATGCACTGATGGAGAACCGCAACGGGCTCGTGGCGGCCGCGGAGGCGACCCTGGCCACGGGAACGGCCGAACGCGAGGCGGCGGAGCGCTTGAGCGGACGGTTGCCTAAGGGCGCGACCCTCGGCGCCGACAAGAACTACGACGCCGAGGCGTTCGTCGAAGGCCTGAAGGGGCGCGGGATCGCGCCGCACGTCGCGATCAACGGGACGGTGAGCAAGCATGGCAAGGCGCGCAAGACCGCGGTTCCGCCGGAGGTTGCGGCGAGCCTCGCCCCCGGGCTTAGACCCGGGGGCAGCGGCTGCGCAAGCGCATCGAGGAATCCTTCGGCTGGATGAAGACAGTGGGCGGGCTTGCGCAAGTGAAAGTGCGCGGCCTCGACAAGGTCCGCGCCGCTTTCGTCTTCGCCATGGCCGCCTACAACATCGTCCGCCTGCCCAAGCTCCTGGCTCCGAGCGGCGAAGTGTGTCCGGCGGCGTGACCAGCGAGGGAACAATGACCGACGTCGGGCCAGAACCTTGAACATGAGCCGCATCCACCGGCAAAAAATCGCGCCTGCACCCCATGTCGCGCAGACGCAGCAACTTTTTCAGCAGCCTGCTAGAGCATTTTCATTATTGGCGTCGATATCCTGAGTTTACGAGATAATTTGCGCATTCGTCAGGGGTGAAGGTTTCGAGCGCGCTGGCGATGGCGCGGATGAGGGCGTCGAAGGTTCGCGCCGCGGCTTTGCGCAGGAAGGCTTTCAGCTTGGCGAACCATTGCTCGATCGGGTTGAGGTCGGGGCTGTAGGAAGGCAGGTAGAGCAGACGGGCGCCAGCGTTTTCGATCGCCGTCCTGACGCCCTCGACCTTGTGGCTCGACAGATTGTCCAGGATGACGATATCGCCCGGGCGCAAGGCGGGAACGAGGAACTGCTCGACCCAAGCGCGGAACGTCTCGCCGTTGATCGGCCCGTCGAACGCGCAAGGCGCGATGAGACCGTCCTGCCGCAGCGCGCCGACGAAGGTCGTCGTCTTCCAATGGCCCCATGGAACCGGCGCGACGAGGCGCTCGCCGCGCGGGCATCGGCCGTAAAGCCGGGTCATTTTGGTCGATGCGCCGGTTTCGTCGACAAACACCAGATTGTGCGGGCGCCATTCGGCCTGCCGCGCCTGCCATTGCTGGCGCGCCTCCGCGATGTCGAGGCGGTCTTGCTCTGCGGCGCGCTGCGACTTTTTTTGAGCGTCAGCCCGAGATGACGGACCCGCGCCCACAGGCAGCCGACGCTGACCTTCACCCCATGATCGTTGGCAAGCCAGGCTTGCAACTCGATGAGCGTGATGTCGGCCTTCTGCGCCAGTTGAGCGCGCAACGTCTCGTCATAGGCCGCAAGCTTCGGCTTCGGCCCGCCGCCCGACTTGTGAGCCGTCACGTCGCCGGTTGCGCGACGCCGGCCAAGCGCCTTGTAGATATACGACACGCTGACCCGAAACATCGGCGCGGCCGAATAGACGCCGAGCCCGCCGTCCACCGCCGCCATCACCCGCTCCCGAAGGTCCTGCGAGTAAGCCACGCCCATGATGCTCCCCAGCGCCGATTCGATTGGCGCAGAGAATCATGGTCGCAAGCCAAACGGAATCCCCCTCGATTCCGTCAGACCTGAAAATGCTCTAGCAGGCTGCTGAAAAAGTTGCTGCGTCTGCGCAACCGGGGAGGCAGGCGCGATTTTTTGCGGGTGGATGCGGCTCATTTTTGAGGTTTTGGCCTGCGGTTGGGTCATTGTTCTCTGGCTTTTCACGCCGCCGGACGCACTTCGCCCTTCGGGGCCAGGAGCTTGGGCAGGCGAACGATGTTGTAGGCGGCGATGGCGAAGACGAAGACGGCGCGGACCTTGTCGAGGCCGCGCACCTTCACCTGCGTCAGGCCGCCCACCGTCTTGGTCCAACCGAAGGATTCCTCGATGCGCTTGCGCAGCCGCTGGCCCCGGGTTTAAGCCCGGGGGCGAGGCTTGCGGCGACCTCCGGCGGAACGGCAGTCTTGCGCGCCTTGCCGGTCTTGCTCACCGTCCCGTTGATCGCCACATGCGGCGCGATCCCGCGCGCCTTCAAGCCCTCGACGAAAGCCTCGGCGTCGTAGTTCTTGTCGGCGCCGAGGGTTGCGCCTTCGGGCAACCGCTCGCTCATGCGCGCGGCCGCCTCGCGCTCGGCCGTTCCCGTCGCCAATGTGGCCTCGGCCGCCGCCACCAGCCCGTTGCGGTTCTCCATCAAGGCGTGGCCGAGATAGCAAAGGCGGCTCTCCTGACCCGCCCCTTTCTTGTAAAGCCGCGCATCCTTATCCGTCGTCGAGGCGTGCGTTGCATTCGACCGCTTCGTCTTGCGGAAGTCCGCCTCGCCGTTGCGCCCCGGCCCAGGCGGCTCGCCCGAACCGTCCTTGGGCCGAAAGCTCTTCATCGACGCCCAGGCTTTCAACATCGTTCCATCGACCGAAAAATGCTCGGCGCTCAGAAGCCCCTTCACCTCCGGCAGGCCGAGGAGCGAAGACAGAAACTCCTGCGCAATCTCGTGGGTGAGCAGGCGGTCGCGGTTCTTGGAGAAGGTCGAGGCGTCGAAAACCTTTTCGTCGATCGACAGCCCGACGAACCAGCGAAACAGCATGTCGAACTCCAGCCGTTCGACCAGCTGCCGCTCCGAGCGGATCGAATAGAGAAGCTGCAGAAGCGAAGCTCGCAGAAGGCGCTCCGGCGGGATGGACGGACGCCCGATCCCCTCGTAAAGCGCGGAAAACGCCCGGTCGAGATCAGCCAGCGCCGCATTGGTCAATCGCCGCATCGCCCGCAGCGGATGCTTCGCCGCTATGCGCGCCTCGACGTCGACGTAGGAGAACAACGCCCCGCTCGTCCGATCCTCGCCCCGCATCAAAACCCCCTCGCGAATCGCAACGTCCACGGAATCACGCAATGAGAACAAACACCAGCGCCTCTTCGCCCAACTTCTTCAGCAGCCTGTTAGTGTCCTGACACTACCTCTCCGGCTTCAGCGGGACCGGCGGCGATCTGGGGCAAGAAGACGTTGCAATTGATCAGGCGATGCCCAGGCGGGCTGGAGGAATGGGCTCGGACTTATGGGTGTCATTACCCAAACGTGTAAATTGATGATGACAAGTCGCGCAAGACCGTATAACGAAGTCAGATTGCCCAAACGTTGGGGAGCTATCATGGCAAGCGAGTTGGAGAATTTAACCTCGGGGACGGAGCGCACCCGCCGCAACCTCTTGAAGATGGGCGCGATTGTGGTTTCCGCGACGTTAGGGACAGTTCATTCGGCTCCTGCATCCCCCTCAAGCCCCTCGTCCCCCTCAAGCCCCTCAAGCCCCTCATCCCCCTCATCCCCCTCATCTCCCTCAAGCCATAATTGTTTCCTGAGGGGGACGAAGATCCGGACGGTCGAGGGCGAGCGCAAGATCGAAGACCTCGCGATCGGCGATTTGCTGCCGACAATGTTCGGCGGAGTGCGTCCCGTCCAATGGATTGGACGCTATCCTTTCAAGAGGAGCGATCCATCCAAGCCCTGGGTGAAGGACGCGCTGCCGGTTCGCATCGCCCGCTCCGCGCTCGCGCCCAACGTCCCGCATGCCGATCTCTACGTGACGGCCGCCCACAGCCTGTTGGTCGACGGCGTGTTGGTTCCGGCGGAGACGCTGATCAACGGAACGACAATCACTCGCTGTGAGCTCGAGAGCGACGAACTGGAGTTCTTCCACGTCAAGCTCGAAAGCCATGACGTGGTTTACGCCGAGGGGGCTCCGGCCGAGACGCTGTTGGATGTCGAAGAATCCGCGGTCAATTTCGCCGACTACCTTCGCCGATACGGAACGCCAACGACACGGGAGGTTCGCTGCGCCCCGCTTGTTCATGTTTGGGGCGGACGCGACGAGTTGAAGTCGAGATTCCGCAGCGCCCTCTCGCCTTGGATCGATCTTAGAAATCAGGCCGACGTGATTCGCGACCGGTTGGAGGAACGCGGAATCCTCGCCTGGCGATCGGAGCCGGTCTAGCGCGCCGGCAGCGCCTCGGGTCGGCGATCGCATCGCGGGGACGACTTTGAAACTCCAAGGCCGCCTTCGGGCGGCCCTTTTTGTCGTCCCAAGAGACAACGCCGCCCGTTGAAAAGGCTTGGCCTCATGCGGAATGGAGGCAACGGCGCGCTTCGGCGCCGCCTCAGGAAGGATCTGCGCGGCATTGAGCGGGCGAACGAATTTACTATTCGGCTCCAGACGGGTAGGCTTCGCCCAGCATCGCCGCGGCGGTTTCCGCCGCCAATCGGAGAGGTCATGACCGCTTCGTCCCCCGTCGCCGCGTCTTCGGAGCTCTTCAGACGCGACGACGACAACGGCGTCGTCACCCTGACCCTGAACACGCCGCACAACCTCAATGCGCTGAGCCTCGCCATGATCGAGGCTCTCATTGTGGAGCTCGACGCCATCGCCAATGACGAGATGGCGCGCGTCGTCGTCGTGGCAGGCGCGGGATCGGCGCTTAGCGCCGGCCACGACCTTCGAGAAATGCAGGCGCACCGCAACGACACCGATCGAGGCCGCTGCTACTACGTGGACTTGTTCGCGCGCTGCTCGGCCTTGATGCAAGCCATCGTCGCGCTGCCGAAGCCGGTCATCGCCGCGGTCGAGGGCGTCGCGACCGCGGCGGGCTGCCAGCTCGTCGCGGCCTGCGACCTCGCCGTCGCCGGGGAGCGCGCGCGCTTTGGCCTCTCGGGCGTGAATTTCGGCCTCTTTTGCTCGACGCCATTGGTGGCGGTCGGCCGCACGATCCCGCGCAAGCGAGCGATGGAGATGGCGATGACCGGCAGGCTCTATAGCGCCGCGGAGGCCGAGCGCTTCGGGCTCGTCAATCGCGTCGTACCCGAGGGCCGCGCGCTCGAGGAGGCCCAGGCGCTGGCCAAAACCGTCGCCCAGCATTCCGCCTCGACGCTCGCGATCGGCAAGCGCGCCTACTATGCCCAAATCGAGCGGCCGCTTGACGAAGCCTATGCGGTCGCCTCGCTGGCGATGATCGACAATCTCGCCGAACCGGACTCGGTCGAGGGCATCGGCGCGTTCTTGGAAAAGCGCCGGCCGACTTGGGGGGCGTGAGGCTGGCCCTGAGCGGACGCGCCGCCTGAGCGCGTCCGGCCAGGACGACAGGGCTGCTCCACCGGGCTGGTCAGAGGTAACGGGTCCTCAATGGAAGCGCGGTCATTCCACTTTTTGGGCGGGTGTTCAGTTTTGCACGCGACTCAAGCTTATCAAAGGCTTAAGCTTCTTTTTCTGCAACGGAGTCATTGCGATCGGTTATGACATCCATATGACGAAGTTGCTAATTCTCTTTGTCCAAGAATCTCATTATTATCAACTATCTATGTGGTGAAGTTAATAGCTTATGGAAACGCGGAAGCCGCAACCCACGGCTTCCACTTCTCTTCGTCGCTCGGCTTTAGCCTGGCTCAGTTTCCCATCATCGACTTGGCGTTGTCCGGCGTGATTGCAATCGTCGGCAGAGTAACCCGTGGCCGCCCCTTCCCGGCCAAGTCGACCAGGATCGACCTCGCCCTCTCGATCGCCTCTTAGACCGAATGAGGGAGGGTGGCGGCGCTTTCCGCGGGCATGACAAGCGATGGCAACAGCGTACCCTCTCCCTGCCCGCGGGGAGAGGGAAAGGGTGAGGGGCCAGCGACTGGTTGCAAACACTGGCCCAGCCCCTCATCCCAACCTTCTCCCCGCACGCGGGGAGAAGGAGCCGCTTGGTTTCCGCCGTTCCTTGTTCCTTACTGGCCCATCATCTGTTTGGCGTTGTCCGGCGTGATCGCCGTGGTCGGCACGGTGACCGTGGTCGGCACGCTCTCGGCGCAATCGAGCAGGATCTTTTTCGCCATCTCGATCGCCTCCGGGCCCCCGGTCGGATAGGTGAACGTCGCCGCCCACTGGCCTTCCGCGACCGCGCGGATGCCGCCCGCCGGTCCCGGCAGGCCGTCGGTGCCAAGGATCTTGATATCGCCGTCCTTCTTGCCCGCGCCCTTCGCCGCCAGGCGCGCGCCGGCCGCCATCATGTCGTTGCTGGCGTAAAGCGCCTTGATGTTCGGATGGGCCTGCAGCATCGCGGCGAAGGCGGTCTGGGCCTTGTCCGGCAGCCAGTCGGCCGCCTGCTCTGCAACCACCTGGATTTTCGCATTGCCCTTCACGCCGTCCTTGAAGCCGTTGAGACGCTCGACCGCCGGGGTGGAACTCGGCAGTCCTTCAAGCACCGCGACCTCGCCGCCTTCGGGCAGAAGCTTATCGGCGACGTATTTGCCGGCCTCCTGGGCGATCTTGAAATTATCCCCGCCGATGAAGGCGGTGTAGTCCTTGCCGGGGTCGCCGACGGTCTTGCGATCGAGCTCGATGACCGGAATGCCGGCCTTCATCGCCCGCGCGACGACCGGGGTCAGCGGCGACGCCTCGAACGGCGAAATCAAGATGAGGTCGACCTTCTGGGTGATGAAATTGTCCATCTGCGAGGTCTGCGTATTCACATTGCCGGCGCCGTCGGCGATCTGCAGCGTGAATTGCGGGACCTTCTTGGCCGCCGCGGTCAATTCGTCATTGACGTGCTGGCGGTAGGGCTCGGCGTTGTTGGCCTGCGAGAAGCCGATGACGAAATTGCCGTTCTTGCCGCATTCCTTGACCAGCGGCGCCGCGGTAACCGCCGTCGCCGCGAACGCGAGCGCGAGCGCGGCGCTTGTGCCCAATAGTAGTCGTTGCATGTCTTCCTCCTCTTTCCTGCTTCAAAGGCGTTGGGCCGCTTTGACGCGGCGCCCGCACGTCGTGTCGCGCTTTATCGACCCAATCCCTCGCGGCGACGGACGAGAGACTGAAGAACCGCGGCGAGCACGATGATCGCGCCGGTCGCGAGCAATTGCAGAGCTGCATTGATGTTGTTGAGCTGCAGCACGTTGGCGAGCGCGCCGAGCATGATCGCGCCGGCGACCGTCCCGACCATCGAACCCGCGCCGCCGAACAGGCTGGTGCCGCCGATGACGACAGCGGCGATCGCGGTCAGTTCGTACCCCGTGCCGTCGTTGGCGCTGCCGAAATTGAATTGCCCGGCGTGGACAATACCGGCGATCGCGGACACGAGGCCGGTGATCGCATAGACCGAAATCTTGACCGCCGTCACCGGCACGCCCGAGAGGCGCGCCGCGCGCTCGTTGCCGCCAACGGCGAAGACATAGCGTCCGAAGCGGGTGAAGTTGAGCACGAAGGTGGCGATCGCCGCCACGACGACGAACACCAGCGTCGCCACCGGCACGATGTTGTTGAACAGGCGGTCGCCTAGGATCGCAAACACCGGCGGCGCGAGCCCGGGCCCGTCGCCATAAGAAATGTTGATGTACTGGTTGCCGGAGATGACGAGCGCAAGACCCCGCGCGACCTGCAGCCCGGCCAGCGTGACGATGAACGGCTCGAGCCGGAAGCGGGTCGAGATGAGACCCTGAGCCGCGCCGAACGCGGCGCCGCAGGCGACGACGAACAGGATCGTCGGGATCAATCCCCAGCCGGCGGTCGTCATGATGGTCGCGGTCAGCACGCTCGAGAGGCTCAGAAGCGCGCCGACGGAGAGGTCGATCCCGGCGGTGATGATGACGAACGTCATGCCGACCGCGATGATCCCGGTTTCCGACACCGCGCGCACGATATTGGCCATGTTGTCGGGAGCGAGAAAGAGGATGAGGCCGTGCCGGCGCGGCGAAAAGATGATCCCGCCGATCGCCACCACCACAAGGCCGATCACGCTCTGAAAGCGAACGAGAAGCGCGAACAGATCGATGCGCCGCCACGCGGCCGACGGCGCGGCGGAGGAGGCGCGCGCGGGCGCTGAATCATTCATGCGCGCCATCCTGGCTCGCCTCGGCCGCCGCCAGCACTTCATGCTCATCGGCGCCGCCGGGAAATTCGGCGACCGTGCGGCCCCGCCTCAACACCACGACCCGATCGCATAAGCCGAGCAGTTCCGGCATCTCGCTCGAGGCGATGAGAACGCCGAGCCCCTCCCCGGCGAGTTCGCGAATGCGGGCGTAAATCTCGCCCTTCGCGCCGACATCGACCCCGCGCGTCGGCTCGTCCAACAGCAAAAGCCTTGGGTTCCCGAGCACTTCCTTGGCGAGCACGACCTTCTGCTGATTGCCGCCCGACAGCGCCCCGACCGGAACTTCCGGCAACGCCGGGCGCACGTCGAACGAGCGGATGGCCTTGCGAGCGAGCTCGTCCTCCCGCGGCCTGGACATGAGGAAGAGCGGCGAGACCTTGCGCAGGACGGACATCACCAGATTGCGCCCGACGCTGTCGCGCAACATGAGGCCGCTGCCGCGCCGATCGTCGGTGACGAAGCCCAGGCCCTCGGCGCGGGCGTTTCGGATCGAGGCGAGGCGCGCAGGCGCGCCGTCGATTTCGACCACGCCCGACCAGCGCCCTGGTCCGGCTGCGCCATAAAGCGCGGTCAAGAGCTCCGTGCGCCCCGCCCCCATGATCCCGGCAAGGCCGACGATCTCGCCGGCGCGCACCTCGAGCGAAACGCCGTCGGGCGCCTGCCAGCCGGCGCGGGCGCGCCTGGGCCGGTAGCGCGCGCCTTCAAGGTGCAGCACGCGCCGCCCGAACGCGCCGCTGCGGCGCGGATAGAGTTCGTTGAGCGGCCTGCCGACCAGAAGGCGAACGAGCTCCGATTGCGGCGCGCGCGCGGGGGCGATCCCGGCGACCTGCCCGTCGCGCAACACCGTAACCCGATCGGCGACGCGCGGGACCTCCTCCAGCCGGTGCGAAATATAAACGATGCCGACCCCGCGCGCAGCGATATCGCGCATCACCGCAAACAGCCGGTCGACTTCGGCCGCTGTGAGCGCGGCGGTGGGCTCGTCCATCACCAGGATGCGCGAGGCGTAGGTCAGCGCCTTCACGATGGCGACGATCTGCCGCCGCCCGACCGAAAGCTCCGCCACCGGCTGATCGACGTCGATCTCGACGCCCACGGCTTCGAGCCGGGAGCGAGCCGCGCGCCGCATCGCCGCCCGGTCGAGCACGCCGGCCCGGGTGAGCTCACGGCCCAAGAACAGGTTGGCGGTGACATCGAGGCTCGGCACGAGGTCGAGCTCCTGAAAGATGGTGGCGACGCCCGCCGCCTGCGCGGCGCGCGGGTCGGCGAAGCGCACGGCCATGCCGTCAATCCTCATTTCGCCGGCGTCGGGTTCGACGACCCCGGACAGAATGTTCATCAACGTCGATTTTCCCGCGCCGTTCTCGCCGAGCAGCGCATGAATTTCGCCCCGGCGCAGATCGAAGTCCACGCCTCGGAGCGCCTGCACGCCGCCGAAGCGCTTGACGACGCCCTCCATCGCGAGCAGCGGCGCCGCGGTTTCGACCGTCGCGCTCATCGCGGCCTCGCGCAGGAATCACGCAGCGTGAGCGTGGCGTCGAGCCGCACGGTGCGCCGCGCGCCCTCGGGCGCGGCGATCCGCTCCATCAACAGAAACGCCGCCCTGCGGCCGATCTCCTCACAGGGCTGAGCGACAAGCGTGAGGCGCGGCTCGAAGCAATCGGCCCACTCGAAATCATCGAAGCCGGCGATCGAAATGTCGGCCGGTACGCTCAAGCCCCGCGCGCGTATGGCCCGCATCGCGCCGATGGTCGCCATATTGTTGCCGGTCACGATCGCTGTCGGCGGATCGGGCAGCGAGAGCAGCGCATGGGTCGCCTCGGCGGCGCTTAAGGTCGAGGCGTTGCCGGTGACGAGATAGCGCTCGTCCAAACTGAGGCCGAGCCGCTTAATGCTGTTGCGGTAGCCAACGATGCGCTCGAGGGTGGTCTCAAAACCCGGATGGCCGCCGATATAGCCGATGCGGCGATGCCCGAGCCCGGCGACGTAATCCACCAACTCGCGCATCGCCTCGCCATTTTTGACGCCAACCTGATCGAACGAGGGATCGGGCGTGCGGTCGACGAGGACGCACGGGAGGCGCGTCGATCGCAAGTAAGCGAGAGCCCGTCGTTCGGGGTCGGCGCTGGGCGCCAGGATGACTCCATCAACGCGCCGCTGATGCAGCGCGGTCAAGACTGCAAGCTCCCGAGCCGGGTCATCCTGAGTATCGGAGAGAAAAATCATCATGCCGAGCCGGGCGCATTCGGTCTCGATCGCGCAGATGATGTCGGTGAAATAGGGATTGGCGATCGCCGAAATGGCGATCCCGACGGAGCGGGTCGAGGCGGTCTTCAACGAGCGCGCGACGACGTTCGGGCGATAGTTGATCGCGTCGATGACCGCCTTTACCGCGCTTGCGGTCGCCGGCGAAACCCGTCTCGTCCCGTTGATGACGTGCGAAACGGTCGAAACCGACACGCCCGCCTCTCGCGCCACGTCGGCAATCGTCGACACGTCCCTCCCCGGGCTGCTCGCTGCCCCGCCCCTTGGCGCAGCTTTCTTTCGGCCGTCAAGCTAACATATCGAAACGTTTGCGCAACCGTTTCGACGCCCCTGGCGAGCTTAGAATCGGTGAACTCCGCGCACACCGCCGGGCCGCAGGGCTGCCCGCCGGCTCCCCGAAAAGGCCCGAATCCACTGTTAGCCCAAGCTGGCCAAGGCTTTGGCCGACCCTTCGCTGTGATTGCACGGTGCAATATGAAGCTGTTCCGTCGCTCGACCCGCGCCCTGTTCGCAACGTTGGCGCTGTGCGCGCTCGGCGGCGCTCACGCGACGCCCGCCGATCCGCCGATCGCCGTCACCCCCGACAGTTTCGCCCGCGCCGAGTTGGATCTCTATTTCAGCGGCGTGGTCAAGGACGGGGGCTTCGGCAAATTCATGCATCGCCGCGAGCCGACGCCGGTCGCCAAGCAAACAGTGATCCGGATGAACCGCGACACGCTCTACTCGGCCGCGGTGTTCGATCTCGACGCCGGTCCCGTGACGATCACCCTGCCCGACTCGAGCAAGCGCTTCCTGTCGATGCAAGTCATCGATGAAGACGAGTACTCGCCGGAGGTGGTCTACGGCGCGAACGTCCGTACGCTGACCAAAGAAGAAATCGGCACGCGCTATGTCCTCGCCGCCGTCCGGATCCTGGTCGATCCGAACGATCCGAAGGACGTCGAGGCGGTCCGGGCGCTACAGGACGCGATCAAGATCGACCAGCCGGGCGGACCCGGGACCTTCAAGATCCCCAGCTGGGATGCTTCGAATCAAATCAAAGTCCGCGGCGCGTTGCTCGAACTTGCTTCGACCGTTCCCGACACCAAGGGCATGTTTGGCCCGAAAGGGAAGGTCGACCCGGTGCGGCATCTGATCGGATCGGCGGCGGCATGGGGCGGCAATCCCGAACAAGACGCGCTTTATCTCAACGTCACCCCCGCCCACAACGACGGCAAGACCATTTACAAACTCAACGTCAAGGATGTGCCGGTCGACGGCTTCTGGTCGATCAGCGTCTATGACGACATGGGCTATTTCGCGCCCAATCCTCAGAACGCCTATTCGCTCAACAACCTGACCGCGAAGGCGGGCGACGACGGGACGTTCGCCATCCAGTTCGGCGGCTGCGACGGCAAGATCGCGAATTGCCTTCCGACTCCCCCCGGATGGAACTATCTGGTGCGTCTCTATCGCCCGAAGCCCGAGATCCTGAACGGCGCGTGGACCTTTCCCGAACCGCAGGCGGCGCGATAACTTGCGCGGCTCGTTCAGGCGACCGACGGCGGTCAACGCCCGTCGCTCAATCCGGATGACGCGACGCCGCGCCGCCTTCCGTTCCCCACCTTTCGCGCGCCGAGCTCGATGATCTCGTCGGTGATCTCCTCCTGGCGCAATTGCCGCGAGCGGGCGAGGAGCTCGTCGAGCATCTTCGAGACGTTGCTCTTCGCCGCGGTCATCGCGCGCATCCGCGCTTCGTTCTCGGCGGCGAGCGACAGCGTCACCGCTTCGGTGAGCTCCGCGAACACGTATTCTTCCGCAAGCTCAGCCAGCAAGAGTCCCGGCGGCAGCGAAATGAGCGGCGGCGACGGGTTTTGCGCCCGCGGAAAACGGGAGAAGTCGAATGGCGCGAGGGTGTGCTCGACGACGCGAATATCGCCCGACGGCGACGGCGTCGCGTGAGCGAGGCTGACCCGGGTCGCGCGCCCCTGCTCGAGGCGGAGGTACAGCTGCTCTGTCACGCGGTCGGCAAGCGCCGCCGCCTCGTCGACATGCGCGATCATCGACGCGCGCCAGCCGATCTTGAGCCCCCGCTCCTCGGCGACGGCCAGCCCGCGCCCCCCGAGCACCAGCAGTTCCGCCGGTTGCGGTCCGGCCGGCTTGAGAAGGCGCTCTGCGGCGTCGAGCACGCGCCGGTTGAACGTCCCCGCGAACCCCTGCTCGGCGCAGAGCGCGATCACCAGATGTCCGCCCCCCCCGTCGCGCGGCGCGCCGGCGGTCACGTCCATGAGGGCCAGCGCCTGCCCGATCGCGGCGCCGACCGTTCGCGCATAGGCGCGCACGCCCTCGACGCGTGCGCGCGCCTCGCGCGCTCTCGCCGCGGCGATGCCGCGCATCGCGCCGATCACCGAGGACAGCTGGCGCACCGAGCCGATGCGCGCCATGACGTCGCTGAGCCTCTCGGTCATGGAGACCCGTCCTTGACGAGCGCGTGCACCGCTTGGATGAGCCGCGCGCGGCTCGCCTCGTCGCATGTCCCCGTCTTCGTCACCGCAGCGACCGTCTCCGCCGCGTGCGCGTCGAGCTCGGCGGCGATACGCCGCCGCGCCTCCGCGACCTGTGGCGCGCCAACTTCGTCGAACACGCCCTCCCCCAACGCCGACAACAGCGCGACCTGATCGACAAGCCTTAGCGTTGCGAAACGCGGCTGGGCGATGAGCGCGCGGATGCGCTCCCCGCGGGCGATCGTCCCGCGCACCCGCGTGTCGGCGATGCCGCCGAAGCGGGTGAACATCTCGAGCTCGAGGAACTGCGAATAGTCGAGCCTGAGACGCCCGGAGGCGGCGCGCAGCGCCGGCGCCTGCGCCTTGCCGCCGACCCGGCTTACGCTCAAACCCACATCGACCGCCGGGCGCTGATTGGCGGCGAATAGACGGGAATTGAGCACGATCTGCCCATCGGTGATCGAGATGAGGTTGGTTGGAATGAAGGCCGAGAGGTTGCCGGCGTCGGTCTCCGCGATCGGCAGCGCGGTCAGCGAGCCGCCGCCAAGCTCGGGCGCGAGCTTCGCGGCGCGCTCGAGCAGGCGCGCGTGGACATAGAAAATGTCCCCGGGATAGGCCTCGCGTCCAGGCGGCTCGCGGGTCAAGAGCGCCAGCTCGCGATGGGTCGCGGCGTGCTTGGTGAGATCGTCGACGATCACCAGCGCGTGCCCGCCGCGGTCACGATAATATTCGCCGATCGTGAAGCCCGCGAACGGCGCGATCCATTGCAGCGCGGCCGAGGCGGCGGCCGAAGCGACCACGAACACGCAGCGCTCGGGCGCGCCGAACTGGCGCACCGCCTCGACCACCCGCTCGACCGCCGTCGCGCGTTGGCCGACCGCGACATAGACGCAAATGATGTCCGAGCGCTTCTGGCTGATGATGGTATCGACCGCGATCGCCGTCTTGCCGGTGGCTCGATCGCCAATGATGAGCTCGCGTTGTCCGCGGCCAAGCGCAAACAGCGCATCGACCACCAGCACGCCGGTCTCGACCGGCTCGGACACCAGCGCGCGCTCAATGATCGCCGGCGCCGGGCGCTCGATCGGGTGGAGCGCTTCGGCCGCGATCGGCTGGTCGCGATCAAGCGGCCGGCCGAGCGGATCGACGACGCGGCCGAGCAACCCGTTTCCGACGGGGACCCGCGCCGCCTCCCCGGTCGCGCTGACCTGCGACCCAACAACGATCGCTTCGGCCTCGTCGAGGATCGCCGTGTTGATCGCGTCCGGCTCGAGCGACAGGACATAGCCGAGCCGCCCGCCGTCGAAACGCAACAGCTCGCCGAGCCGCGCCTCCGGCAATCCTGAGACGCGCGCGACGCCGTCGGCGATTTCCTCCACCCGGCCGACGGAGAGCGCCTCGGCCGAGAGTCGAACGCGTGATAGCGATTCACGTTCGGCCGCGAGCCAATCTGCGTGGTCAGCGCGAGACGCGGCCATGGGCCGTCAACTCCTGGACGATGCGCGAAAGGTCGGCGCGAAAACTGTTGCGGACCACCGCGTGCGGCGCTTCCAGCTCAAGCCCGGCGATAAGGCCCGGATCGACGTCAACCGAGAAGTCGAGCGGCCGGCCGAGCGCCTTAGCGAAGGCGCTGCGGCACGATTTCATTTCCGCATCGTTGAGCAATCGGGGCGCCTTCAGCCTCGCATCCTGGCCTGCGCCGAGCCCGTCCTTGCTGGCTGGCGGCAGCGAGGCGAGCGCTTGAGCCAGCCCGTCGATAAAGCCGTCGACGCGCTCCGAGTCCGGCAGGCGGTCAAGCAGCTTGCCGGCGATGTCGACCGCGAGCCTCGCCGCGCGATCGGACGCGCCGGCAGCCTCGGCCTGGCGCTCGCGCTCGATTTCGGCCTGCGCCGCCGCCCGCAAATGCTCGACCTCCGAACGGGCGGCGGCGAGCGCCGTGGCGCGCTCCGTCTCGGCTTCCGCGGCTGCGGCGCGCAGCGCCTCGTTGCGCGTTCCCGCCAGCCGCGCGGCCTCCGCTTCGGCCGTCTCGCGCGCCGCATTCGCTTGGCTTTTCGCCTCCTCCGCGTCGGCAAGGAGCTTCGCCGCCGCGGCCTGCCGTTGCTCGATGACGGACGCCACCGGGCGGAACAGGAACTGGCTCAGGATCCACACCAGGACGAGGACGTTGACCGTCTGCAGCGCCAGCGTCCACCAGTCGATCCGCATCGCTGTTGACGCCTCACTTGATGAACGGGTTGGCGAACAGCACCAGGAGCGCGATCACGAGGCAATAGATCGCCATGGTCTCGATCATCGCCAGGCCCACGAACAAAGTGCGCGAAATCGTTCCCGCGGCCTCGGGCTGGCGCGCGATCGCCTCCATCGCGGAGGCGACCGCCCTGCCCTCGCCGAGGCCCGGCCCGATCGCGCCGAGCCCGACCGCCAGGGCGGCGGAGAAAATGCTGACCGCTTGGATGAGATCGTTCACCTGTTTCTCGCTCCTCAAGGCTTCGTGTCGGCAGACGCCTTGCGGCGCTCGCCGACGGCGGCGCCGATGAAAACCGTCGCCAGCACCGCGAATATGTAGGCTTGCACGGTCCCGGTCAGCAGGTCGAGGGCCATCAGCGGTATCGGCACGATGAGCCCGGCAAGCGTCAGCACGATCCCGATCACGAACACACCGCTCATGACGTTGCCGAACAGGCGCACGATCAGCGAAAAGGTGCGGGTGAACTGCTCGACGATGTTGAGCGGGATCATCACCCAGCTGGGCTCGGCGAAGGTCGCGAGATAGCCGAGAAGCCCGCGCGAGCGCACGCCCCAAGCAATCGTCGCCACAAAGATGATCAGCGCCATCGCCGCGTCGGTCTCGATATGGGCGGTCGGCGGCTCGACGCCTGGAACGAGCGACGACCAGTTCGAGATCAGCACGAACAGGAAAATCGAGCCGATAAGGGCGCGAAACGGCGCCGGATCGCGCTGCATCGTTCCCCGAATCTGGTCGTCGATGGCGGAGACGAGGATTTCGACCGTCGCCTGCGTCTTGGTGGGGGTGAGCGAAAGGCGGCGCGTCGACAGCGCCGCGCAGCCGGCGAGCAACGCGATGACCGCCCAGGCGACGACGACCGGCTCCGTGATCGGCGCCGGGCCGATACGGAACAGGGGCTCGAGCGCAAGCGGCGATTTCACGCGATCCTCTCGAAGCGCTTGAGCAGAAGGGCGCGCGACGCCAGCACGCCGAACGCCGCGGCGAGGAGGGGCGCGGCGCCATGACGGGCGAAGAGGACAAACGCCAACGCCAGGACGACGAAGCGAAGCGCCTGGGTCATGAATCCGAGGATCGGCCGGCCGTCGCGCATGAGAACCACGCTCCACCACAGCGAAGCGAGATGCGCGGCGCCAAGGACCGCGCCGGCGACGAGGCCGATCGCGAGCCCGCCGATCATTGCCGATGCATCCATCGCCACGCCGTCCAGAGGCCCGCCGCGGCGCCCAGCATGATGAGCGGCGCGGTGAAGAAGACGCCGGTATTGAAGGTCCGGTCGAGAAAGCGTCCGAGGAGGACGCCGAGGAGGATCGGCGCGACAATCGCCCATCCCAAGACGCCGATCTGCCCGAGCCGGGCCGCGAATGTCGGCTCGCGTTCCGCGCGGGCTGCTTCATCGCGCTCAGCGGCGCGGAGCGCGGCCTGCTCCATTCTTTCATGCGGCTTGTTGCTTTGCGCAATCATGGCGGCTCGGCCGCAAACGGCGTGTCGCCGTCGCCGAGCGGCTGGCCGTCGCCAGCTCGCAAGTAGCGCATGAACTGGCGCAAAGCGCGCGCGTGCAGCATCGTCTGCTCGACCCGCGCGCGGCGATCCGCCTCGAGCTCAGCCGAACGCAGCGCGTCGATTTCGCCCTGCAACGCCGGCAGATCGTTGGCGACTGCGCCGCGGCGACAGGCGACGGCGACCAGTTTTCCTCCGGCGATCCTCAATACGCCGCCGCCCACCGCGCAATATCGCACCGATCCACCTTGCGGGGTCCAGCGCACGACCGATGGCGGCAACACCGTCAGGAGATCCGCGTGGCCGGGCAGGACGCCGAACGCGCCGCTGTCGTCCTCGGCCCGCAGCGAGCGGACGTCCTCGACGTCCACGAGGACCTTGGCGGGGGTCGCGATGATGAGATGCAAGCCCGAGCTCATGGCGCTCCGCGCCTCCACTTCACGCCGCGGCGGGCGCGGCGCGTCGCGCCGCGTCTTCCTTCGCCCGCGCCTCTTCGAGCGTTCCGACCATATAGAGCGAGCTTTCCCGCCAGTCGTCGCATTCTCCGGCCAGAATCGCCTTGCACCCCGCGATCGTGTCGGCGACCGCGACCGAGCGGCCGGGAACGCCGGTGAAGGCCTCGGTCACCGCGAAGGGCTGGGTCAAAAAGCGCTGGAGCCGGCGCGCGCGCTCGACGATGCGCCGGTCCTCGGCGCCGAGCTCCTCCATGCCGAGGAGCGCGATGACGTCCTGCAGCTCGCGATAATGCTCGATTGCGCGCCGCGTTTCGACAGCGATCGCGACATGCTCCTCACCAACCACCAGCGGATCGATCAAGATTGAGGACGAGGCGATCGGATCGACCGCGGGATACATGCCCTCCGCCGACATCGAGCGCGACAGCACAACCATGCTGTCGACATGGGCGGCGATCGTCGTCACCGCCGGATCGGTGAAATCGTCGGCTGGCACGTAGACGGCCTCGATCGCGGTCACCGAGGCGTCGCCGACTGAGGCGATGCGCTCCTGGAGCGCGGCGACCTCGTCGGCCAGGGTCGGCTGATACCCGACCCTGGATGGAGCGCGGCCGAGCAGGCCCGAAACTTCCGCGCCCGCCTGGACGAAGCGGAAGACGTTGTCCATCAGCAGCAGCACGTTGCGATGCTCCGCGTCGCGAAAATATTCCGCGATCGTCATCGCCGTCATCGGCACCCGCCAGCGCGCGCCCGGAGGCTCGTTCATTTGCCCGTAGACGAGCGCGGTGCGCTTAAGCACGCCCAATTCGGTCATGTCGAGCAGCATCTCGTGGCCTTCGCGCGAACGCTCGCCGACGCCGGCAAACACGGAGATCCCCTGATAGGTCTCCGCCATGGCGTGGATCAGCTCCATCACCAGCACTGTCTTGCCGACGCCCGCGCCGCCGAACATCGCCGCCTTCCCACCCTGAGCCAGCGGGGCAAGCAGGTCGATCACTTTGACGCCGGTCGAGAACAGCCGGGTCGCGCCGGTCTGCGCCGCGAAGGCGGGCGGGTTTCGGTGGATCGGCCAACGAGGCGCATCCGCCGGCAAGGGCGGCCCGCGGTCGCCAATCCGGCCGAGAACATCGACCAGCCTTCCAAGAACCGCCGGGCCGACTTGAATCGTCACCGGCCCGCCCGCCCCGCGCACGCGATCCCCGCGCCTCAGCCCGTTCGTCGGCTCGAGCGCGATCGCGCGCGCGGAGCGGGCGTCGAGTTGGGCCTGGATCTCGGCGATGACGATCCGTCCGTCCGCATCCGCAATTTCGACCGCGTCGTCGACCGGCGGCGGACCGCCCTCGAACAGAAGGTCCACCACCGCCCCGCGAATCGCGGCCACTCGCCCGTCGAATTGGCTGGCGCCGACCATCGAACGACTCCCGCCTCCGGCGAAACGTGTGCTGTTTCGCACGGGGTCGGGCCGTGCGCAAACTGCGACATCCCGCCGCATAGCGGCGCGTCCACAAAGCGCAGGCGCTAGTTGATTTGACTTTTTCGCAATTTGATCTATCGAGAGGCGCGCCGAGAGCAAAAGAAGGCTCAGGCGCGGCGCGAGGCTTGCGCGCCGGGACGCGCGAATGCATTGACGCGGTCCATCGAGGCCCCCATATCCGAACCCAGCGGATGCGAGGCATCCGCGCAAGCGAGAAAGCATGAAATTTAGCGAACTCGGCCTGAGCGAGAAAGTGCTCAAAGCCGTCGAGGCGTCAGGCTACGACACGCCGACGCCAATCCAACAACAGGCCATCCCCTACGCCCTGCAAGGCCGCGACGTTCTCGGCATCGCTCAGACCGGCACCGGCAAGACCGCGGCCTTCACGCTGCCGATGCTGTCGATGCTGGAGCGCGGTCGCGCCCGCGCCCGCATGCCGCGCACCCTCATTCTGGAGCCGACGCGCGAGCTCGCCGCCCAGGTCGAAGAGGCGTTCGGCAAATACGGCGTCAACCACAAGCTGAGCCTTGCGCTCTTGATCGGCGGCGTCGCGTTCGGCGATCAGGAGGCCAAGATCGCGCGAGGCGCTGACGTCGTCATCGCCACCCCCGGACGCCTGCTCGATTTCACCGAGCGCGGCCTGCTCCTGAACGCGATCGAAATCCTGGTCATCGACGAAGCCGATCGCATGCTCGACATGGGCTTCATCCCGGACATCGAGCGCATCTGCAAGTTGGTGCCGTTCACGCGCCAGACGCTGTTTTTCTCGGCGACCATGCCGCCGGAGATCACCCGCCTCGCCGATACGTTCCTCCACAATCCGGTGCGCGTCGAGGTCTCCCGCGCCGCCACGACCGCCGAGAACATCACCCAGACCCTGGTGCCTTCGGCGGGCGGACCCGAAGAGAAGCGCTCGACCTTGAGGCGCATCATTCGCGGGGCCGAGAATTTCAAGAACGCGCTCATCTTCTGCAACCGAAAGCGCGACGTGCAGGTGGTCTACCGTTCGCTGCAAAAGCACGGCTTCTCGGTTCTGGCGCTGCACGGCGATCTCGATCAGCGCATGCGCATGGCGGCCCTCGACGCGTTCCGCGCTGGCGACGTCCAGCTGCTGGTGTGCTCCGACGTCGCCGCCAGAGGCCTCGACATTCCCGACGTCAGTCATGTGATCAATTACGACGCGCCCCATCACGCCGAGGATTACGTCCATCGCATCGGCCGCACGGGACGCGCCGGCAAATCGGGCCAGGCATTGACCATCGTGGCGCGCGTCGACCAAAAGGCGATCGCGGAGATCGAGAAGCTCATCGCACGCAAGATCGACTGGCAGGAAGGCGCTCAGTTGCCCCCCGACGACGAAACCGGGGCGCCGGCGCGCGAACAGAGGCCGCGCGGCCGCGGCGGCGCCCGGGTGCGACCCCAGCGCGCCGCGCCGGTCGAGGACGGCGAGCGCCCAGATCGGCGCACCGAACGTCACCCCGATTCGCGCCGCCATCACGCGGAACGCCCGCCGCGCGAGCGCATCGCCGCCGGCGCGGAGCGTAGCTTAGGCGCTCGCGCGCCGGCTCCCACCAACCCGGCGCCGCGCCGGGAGCGTCCGCGCCGAGACGACAACGCGCCAGTGATCGGGCTCGGCGACCATGTGCCCGATTTCCTCCTGCGCCCAGTGAAGGCGCGCGTCCGGCCCACCCGCGAGCCGATCGAAGCCGAGGAGTAGCGGCGCCCCAATCGGAGGCCTTCGCTCCGACCTTTACCAGCGACGACTACTTTCAAAGGCGCTCGAGGCGTCTCGACCGAGGCGCTTGCGCCGCCCGCCCCGCTTCGCTATTGACCGCGCAACGCCCACGCGTAAAGACCGGCCCGGGTGCCCGTTGGGGGATAGTTCAACGGTAGAACAGCGGACTCTGACTCCGTCAATCTTGGTTCGAATCCAGGTCCCCCAGCCACATATGCCGTCGATTTTAATGGCTAGCGGTCCGAAGCTCCGCGACGCTCGCGGCTTACGACGAAAGGCGGGAGCGACTGGGCAGGCCGAAGGGACCGGCGCGCGCCCCAAGCCTGCTACGGAAATTGCCGCGGCAGCATGGCTTAGCGCTTGCGTGAATTTGCTGGATATCGAGTTGTTGCGCGGCACCGTTGAGCCGAGCGCTGCAGCCAGGGTTCTTCACGACCGATCGTCGCCGCTTGTCCTAAATGGGCCGGCGCTATGCGTGGCGTCCAAAGGCTCGAGATGTTGCGCCGCTTCGACCAAGCCGGTCGCGCCTCATGTCTCACAGCGGAGAACATTACGGAGATCGCTGGCCTAACGTTTGTGTGAATCCCCCGGGACGTCGATCGGTCGCGCGTGCTTTGAACTCCAACTCAGCCGATGCCGCCGCCGCGAACTTGGTCTCCATTGCTCAAGTATCGGGCAAGTGGCCAATTCATGACTATTGACTGACAGCCTGCTTACTCTACGCTCTCGAAGATTTCCGCCTCGGCTCGGACCCGCTTCCTAGTAAATGCGCGATAGCGAAGTGATTTCAACTGCGGACATTGAGGGCGCCGAACGGCTCATGGGCGTCGGCTACACTGATGCCGAGCGCCGGCAGATGCTGGAAAATCTGGACGGACAGATTGCCTCCGCCCTCGCGCGCCGCAAAATACGTCTCGAAAATTCGATGCCGGCAGCGAGCCGCTTCGATCCGCGGCCGCCAAATTTCCGCTTGCCCGCCCCACAGGGTCCCTTGCGGTTCACGCGGCCCGCGTGGCGGCCCCTTCCAAGCGATGAGGAGGATATCGCGTTCGCCTCTCTCCGGGAGCTGGCCGCTTGGATCGCTCCCGGCGAGCTGACGAGCCGCCGGCTGACGGAGATCTATCTTAAGCGCATCGACGCGCTCGGGCCAAAACTCGAATGTTTCGCGGTCGTCGCGCACAAGCGCGCGTTTGCCGAGGCGGACGCCGCGGACGCGCTGCTTCGCGGCGGAGTCTATCTTGGACCGCTGCACGGCGTCCCTTATGGCCTCAAGGATCTCTTCGACACCAAGGGGATCACCACCGGCTGGGGCGCCGAGCCATTCCGCGACCGCGTGCCCGATGCGGATGCGACGATCGTCAAAAAGCTTCGCGCCGCGGGCGCGGTGCTGCTCGGCAAGACCACCGTCGGCGCGCTTGCTTACAACGATCTCTGGTACGGGGGCTGGACCCGAAACCCGTGGAACCTCAACGAAGGCTCCAGCGGATCGAGCGCCGGATCGGCCTCAGCGACCGCGGCAGGCTTATGCGCCTTTTCGATCGGGACGGAGACGCTCGGGTCAATCACGTCTCCAAGCCAGCGCTGCGGAACGACGGGCTTAAGGCCCACGTTCGGGCGCGTGTCCCGCGCCGGCGCGATGTCGCTCTGCTGGTCGCTCGACAAGGTGGGGCCGATCTGTCGATATGTCGAGGACACCGCAATGGCGCTCGCCGCCATCAACGGGGCGGACGCGGCCGACCGTTCATCGATCGAAGCGCCCTTCAATTTCGATGCGGAGGCCGGGGTCGCAGGGCTCAAGCTTGGGTATCTTCCGGCGGCCTTCGGGGAAGGCGCGACCGACGTTGATCGCGCGGCGCTCGCCGCGGCGCGCCGTCTCGGGATCGAGGTCATTGAAGTCTCGCTGCCGGACCTACCTTACGGGGCGCTCATGAATCTCCTCTACGCCGAGGCTGCCGCAGCTTTCGAAGAACTGACCCTTTCCGACGTCGACGACACGTTGAGGTGGCAGGACGACGGAGCCTGGCCGAACACCTTCCGCAAGGCGCGGTTTCTGTCCGCCGTCGATCATGTGCAGCTCGATCGGCTTCGCTACCAAGTGATGCTGGCGCTTGACGGACTCTTCGCCAAGGTCGACGCGGTGATCGGCCCATTCATGACCGGGCCGATGCTGATCGCCACCAACTTCACCGGCCATCCGTGCCTGCATCTACGCGCCGGATTCTCTGAGCTTGCGACGCGCGGCATGGCCTCGCTCGGCTCGGGCAAGCT
This sequence comes from uncultured Alphaproteobacteria bacterium, assembly GCA_963824475.1. Classification (GTDB taxonomy): domain Bacteria; phylum Pseudomonadota; class Alphaproteobacteria; order Rhizobiales; family Beijerinckiaceae; genus Roseiarcus. The sequence goes on along the minus strand of CAWGPR010000012.1, from coordinate 291,847 downwards.
GACGACCGGGGAGCCAGGCGCGAACGGGCGAACCTTCACTGTCCCGCAAGGCATATCGCTGTGGGGACGGCTCTTCGAGGAGGGTCCGATCCTCAATCTCGGCATGGCGCTCGAGCGGGAGCTCGGCGTCGCCGCCGTTCGCCCCAGCCTCCCTTCTTAAGGGGAGCGGCCGCCGGCAGGGCAGATCCGATTACCGGAGTTTCGCCCGCGCGAAGCCCCGCTCAACAACGACAACAAAACTCAGGCGGAGGCTCCAGGGACGGCGCAGTTCTGGCAGGAGGAGAAGTGACATGAGGCGCAGAGATTTTCTGAAGTCGACGGCCACGATCATCGGCGGCGCGGCGCTTGGCCCGAGCTTCCAGACGGGCCCAGCGGCGGCTGAGGACACGCCGGTCAAGGGCGGCACGCTCATTTGGGGCCACTCGGAAACGACGCAGAACCTCGACATCCACCAGACAGGCACAGCGTCCACGGTCCGCGTGCTGCAGAACGTCCACGACGCGATCGTCACAGTCGACAAGAACCTGACGGTGATTCCGAGCCTGGCCCAGAGCTTCGAGCAGAGCCCGGATCTTTTGACCTACACCTTCCACCTCCGCCCGGGCGTGAAGTTCCACAACGGTAAGCCGATGACCTCGGCGGACGTCAAATATTCGTTCGACCGCGTCCACGACAAGGCGACTGGCGCGGTCAATTTCGAGGTGTTCAACGATGTCGCCGCGATCGAGACGCCGGACGATCTCACGGTCGTCATCAAGATGAATCGCGTCAACGCGCCTTTCCTCAGCCGGCTCGCCGAAAACGGCGCGGGCGCGATCATCCCGCAGGGCTCGGGAGAGCAGCAGGGCAAGGCGCCGATCGGCGCCGGGCCGTTCAAGTTCGTGCGGCGCGAATTCGGCCACGAGGTCGAGCTTGCGCGCTTCGACGACTACTGGGGCGGCCCGGCCTATCTCGACAAGGTCATCGCGCGCGAAGTGACGGAGCCGACGGTCCGCCTCACGGGTCTACGCACCGGCGAAATGCACATGATCAACGACATCCCGGCCGACCGGATGAAAGAGGTCAAGGGCGATCCGAAGCTCCAGGTCGTCACCTGGTTCCCGCTCAACTGGGACTTCGTCAACATGAATCATGATTTCGAGCCGTTCAAGGATCAGCGGGTGCGGCTTGCGATCGATCTCCTCATCGACAAGGAGGCGCTGTTGCAGGGCGCCCTGTGGGGTGAGGGCAAGACGACCGCCTCGCCGAGCTTCCCGACTTCAGCCTCGTACAACGCCACGCTCAAGAACCGCCCCCAGGACATCGAGAAGGCGAAGCAACTGCTCGCCGAGGCGGGCTACGGGCCGGGCAAGCTCGATCTCGTGTTCAAGGCGACGACGAACTACCCATACCATGTCGAGTTCGGCGCAGATCATGCTCGAGTGGTTCAAGGAAGCCGGGATCAATATGAAGATCGAGCAGCTGACTTGGGCCGACTGGCTGAGCCAGGTTTGGGTCAACAAGGACTTCCAGATCTCGATGATGAACTTCTTCACCCTGTGGGAGCCAGATTTCCTCTACTATAGCCTCTGGCATTCGACGGGCGCGTTCAATTATCGGCACATCAAAGACCCGGATCTCGACGCGCTCTTGCAAAAGGCGCGCGTGACCATCGATCCGGCGGCGCGGGCCGACATCTACAAACAGGTGCAGCAACGGATCTATGACCAGGACCATGACGTGATCCTCTGGTTCCGCAACGGCTCGATCGGCGCGCAGCCGTCGGTCGGCGGGCTCGACACGATCGTCCATCCAAACGGCAGCAACTTCCAGTTCCACAAGGTCTGGCTGCGCGCCTGATTGGCTCTCAGGGGGCTGGGCGCCGAGCGCCCGGTTTCCCGCTTCAGAGCCAGGCCTCAGTCGAGGGCGCATGACCTATCTCTTCAACCGACTGGTTTCGATCGCGCTGACGCTGTTTCTCATCTCCGCGATCACTTTTGCCGTGACGTCCATTCTTCCCGGCGACGTCGCGACCATGATCATGGGCACCCAGAGCAATCCGGAGGCGCTGGCCGGTTTGCGCAAGACGCTCGGTCTTAACGATCCGCTCGTCGTTCAATATGGGCGGTGGATCGGCGGCATGGCGACTGGGGACTGGGGACGGTCGCTTGTCTTTAAGGCCCCGATCGCCGATCTGCTGGTTCAGAAGATCAAGGCGAGTTCGCTCATTGTCGCGTTGTCGATGACGATCGCGCTGGCCTGCGCGGTGCCGCTCGGCGTCTGGGCCGCAGTTCACCGCAATCGCTGGCAAGACGCCGTCTCGAGCAGCGCGGCCCTCGTCGGCGTGAGCCTGCCAGACTTCTTCTGGGGGATCATGATGATCCTCCTGTTTGCGCGCGCTCTCGGCTGGTTTCCGTCGAGCGGCTTCGCCGATCCCTCGGTTAACCTCGGGCAAGCGCTGGCGCACGCCTTTTTGCCCTCGCTCGCGCTGGGCCTAGGGCTCATGGCGCATCTTACGCGCATGACCCGGTCGACGATGACCGGGATTCTCGGCCAGGAATTCATTCGTGTGGGTCGCGCGAAAGGACTGGCCGAGCGCACCATTGTTTGGCGCTATGCGCTCGCCAACGCGATTGGGCCGGTCATCACCGTGGCCGGCCTGCAGGTCGGCTACCTGTTCGGCTCGATCATCGTGATCGAGACTCTGTTCAACTATACGGGCATGGGTTGGCTCACCTATCAAGCCCTGCTCAATCGCGACATTCCGCTCATCCAGGCGACGGTCTTCGTGATCGCGGCAGTCGTGATGCTCGCCAATCTCACCGTCGATCTTCTTTATCTCTACCTCGATCCGCGAATCCGGCTGGAGTAGAGAATGAGACGATTTCTCAGCGCAAAAGGGCTGTTCGGCGCGACCCTGGTCATTGTGATGTTCATGACCGCAATCGTCGCCCCGCTCGTCATTCCCGCGGATTTCGCGACCCGGATGACGATGACCGCGCGTCTGCGCCCGCCTTCCCCCATGCACTGGCTCGGCACGGATCAACTCGGCCGCGACCTGCTTTATCGCGTCATGCTCGGCGGGCAGACGTCGCTCGCCATCGCCGGCGCCGCGGTGCTGATCAGCCTGATCCTCGGGCTGCCGCTCGGCATGGTGTCGGGCTTCTATCGGGGACGGATCGACAACGTGTTGATGCGCCTGGTCGACACATTGTTGAGCTTCCCGGTTCTGCTCTTAGCCTTAACGATCAGCGCGATGCTCGGCCCCAGCGTGCCGAACGCAATCATCGCGATCGGAGTCGCCTTTACGCCGTTCCTGGCGCGCATCGTACGAGGCGAAGCGCTGCGCGTAACGCAGATGCCCTATATCGAGGCGGCCCGGGCGGCTGGCGCCAATGATCGCCAACTCATCTTGCGCCATGTGCTGCCAAACGCGGCGCCGCCGATCATCGTTCAAGCGACAATCAGTCTCGCCTTCGCCATCCTGGCGGAGGCTGGTCTTTCGTTTCTCGGCCTCGGCGCCCAGCCGCCGCAATCCTCCTGGGGTCTGATGATCCAGGCTTCGCGCGACTATCTGGACGTGGCGCCGTGGACAGGTCTCGTGCCCGGCGCCGCCGTCGCGCTCAGTGTGCTCGGCCTAAACATGGCGGGTGACGTTCTGCGCGACATGTTCGATCCGCGCACGAGGTAAGGGGCAGCACGGACGATGTCATCCCTCGCCGCAGTCAGTCCCCAAACGAACACGGAGGCTCAGCAGCCGCTGGTTGCCGTCGAGAACCTCCGGGTCGAGTTCAAAACCGACGGCGGGACGGTCGTCGCGGTCGATGACGTTTCGTTCACGATCGATCCTGGGGAGACCGTGTGCGTCGTCGGCGAGTCCGGATCTGGCAAATCCGTGACGTCGCTTTCGCTCATGCGTCTCGTCGAGTTCGGCGGTGGCCGAATTGTCAGGGGGCGGCTCGAATTCGCACCGGGTGGCCGCGAGGCGGTCGACCTTGTCAAGGCGACGCCCGAATTCCTGCGCGAGTTGCGCGGCGGTCAAATCGGCATGATCTTTCAGGAGCCCATGACGTCGCTCAATCCCGTCTTTACGATCGAGCGGCAGCTTGTCGACGGTCTCAAGGTCCATCGCGGATTGCGTCGGGAAAAGGCTCGCGCCAGAGCGATCGAGCTCCTTAAAAGCGTCCGCATTCCGGAGCCTGAGCGCCGCCTCAAACAATATCCGCACGAGCTCTCGGGCGGCATGCGCCAGCGCGTCGTGATTGCGATGGCGATGGCGTGCGAGCCGCGGCTCCTTATCGCCGACGAGCCGACCACCGCGCTGGACGTAACGATCCAGGCCGAAATCCTGGCGCTCATCGACCGCTTGAAGCGCGAAAACCGCATGGCCGTGCTGTTCGTGACCCATGACATGGCCGTCGTTGCGCAAATGGCCGATCGCGTGGTCGTCATGTACCGCGGCAAGGTGGTCGAGGAGGGCCCGGTCGAGCAGATCTTCGACAATCCACGAGCCGAATACACGCGCATGCTCTTGGCTGCGGCGCCGAAGCTGGGCGAGATGCAGGGGCGGCCTTTGCCTGCGCCCATGCGCAGGCTGGGAGACGGCGCGAAGGCTGCAAGCGCCGCTCCACGCGAGAAGCCGCAACTGTTGCTTGAAGTCAAGCACCTTACGACCCGCTTTCCGGTGAGAGGCGGCGTCCTCCGCCGCACGCTCGCTAACGTTCATGCGGTCGAAGATGTGAGCTTCTCGATCAATGTCGGCGAGACGCTTTCGCTCGTCGGCGAGTCCGGTTGCGGCAAGTCGACATGCGGCCGGTCGATCCTGCGTCTGGTGGAGGCGCAATCCGGGCAGATCCTGCTCGGCGGCCGCGACATCCGCAATCTGGAACCTAAAGACCTGCGCAACGCGCGACGCGAGATGCAGATGATCTTCCAGGACCCGTTCGCCTCGCTCAATCCCCATCGTCGCCTGAGCGATCAGGTCGCCGAACCGCTGGTCAACTTCAAACTCGCGTCAAAATCCGAGATCGAGGACCGCGTCGCGGAACTGTTCGACCGGGTTGAGCTGCCGCGCAGCTTCCTTAGCCGCTATCCGCATGAACTTTCCGGCGGCCAGCGGCAACGGGTTGCGATCGCGCGCGCGATTGCGCCCAACCCGAGCCTCGTGATCGCGGACGAGGCTGTCTCGGCGCTGGACGTCTCGGTGCAGGCCCAAGTGCTCGACCTACTCACCGAGTTGCAGGCTGACCTCGGCCTCTCCTTTCTGTTCATCAGCCACGACATGGCGGTAGTGGAGCGCGTATCGCACAACGTCGGGGTGATGTATCTCGGGCGTCTCGTCGAAATGGGCCCGCGGCCGGCGGTGTTTGAGGATCCGCGCCACCCCTACACCAAGGGGCTGTTGTCGGCCGTGCCTGTCCCGGATCCCAGGCGCCGCCGCATTCACGAAAAGCCTAGCGCGACTCAAATCGCGTCGCCCATCTATCCGCTGGGTCACCAGGTTGAGCCCTCGGCCTACGACGAAGTCGCGCCCCGCCATTTCGTTCTGCGTGCGGACCCCTGAGGCGGCGATCGGCGTCCAAAACGCTTGTGGCTGTTCCGCAAATCCGTTCACGAGGTCTCGTGATCGCGGCGATATCGTTGATCAACTTGGGTTGTCGAAGCGCCGCGATCCGACCTCGACGGATGGAAACCGCACCGACAAAACGATGGTGTCGCCGATGACCTCCCAGGAGTGGACGACCTGAGGTCCAAAGATGACATAATCGCCTTTGATCCGAAGGATCACTTCCTGGTGTGAGCCGTCGATGTGGAACGTCACCTTCAAGCCGCCTTCAATGAGCACCGAGATGGTCGTGCCGTTTTGACTGGCCCACGGTTCAGGCCGCTTTTCGCCGTCAGGGTGGATCCCCCACTTCAGTTCGACCTCGGTCTGGCGCCGCAGTCCAAGTTCAGCCGGAACAAACTGGCCGACAAACCATCCGCCGTCGCCCACTTGGTCGGCCTTGGCGTTGCCGACGTAGAACGGCTTCCTGCTGCTCATTGGCTGTACTCGACGAAGGCCGGGTGCGCACATAAAGCCAGCGCCTCGCCGGCCGGCCGGCTATCCGTATTGGGCGAGCGACCCCGCCCACTTGTCGAAGAACAACTTGCTCGACGCGGTCAGCGGCAGTCCGATCGGCAACCGGGATTTGCCGTACTTGGAAAACTCAAGATACTTCTTGATCGTCTTCAGATCGTCACCGTTGGCCAGTTGCAAATCTTCGTTGACAAAGTGAATGACCGACCCTCTTCTCACTGCTGTCTCGAGCAATTCGTTGCGGTAGCTCTCCTCCTCAGGCAGCGCGAAGATGCTGTACATGACGATGTTGCAGACACGCTTTTCAACCAGATACCGCAGCGTCGGCAAATGGGTCATGTCCTCGAGGTCGAACAGCTCGTAGTCGAACTCGAGCTCCCTCTTCTTGCAGTAATCAACCAGCATATAGCGCTGCAGGTGCACCGGTATGCCGTAAGTCGAGGCGGTGCTATTGGCGACGTAGAAGACATTCGGCTTGCCGTTGGCGAACGCCTTTTCGTGGGCGGGCTGCGCCGCGATCAGGTCCTCTTCTTCTTCCTCCCTATCCGGAATGAGATGGAAATAACCGGCCGGAATCTTGCGGCCGAGATAATCGCCATAGATCCCTTCGGCGACGCGGAAATCCATGCTGACGCGCGTCTTGCCGCTGGTATTGGGCCGGCCCGAACCGTGAATGTTTTCCTGGGTGAAGAAGCAGGCGCTGCCCGGCCCCGCCTTGATCTGCCAGCTCTCCTTGCCGAAGACCTCGGTCATCTCCTCTATGCTGAGACGATTGTCGATCGCGTATTGGATCAGCTCGCGCGACTTCTTGATGCTGAGGATCTGCATCGACCGGCTTCGATCTTCGTCCTTGGTCACATCGACGAAAGGCATCCAGATGCTGCGTGAAGCAATGCCGTGGCCGTAGAGCAACCCGGTGTGAAACGGGAAGAACAATTCCGGGGTCGTCGGCAGCATGATGCGGACGTTCATGAACCGCTGCACGGCGACCGGCGGCTGCAATTTGCCTTGAGGCACGATGACCTCACGGACAAAGCGGTTCAGCATCCGGCGGAACTCAGCCAGATTCGTATCGGCGCAAAGCTGCTTGGTGACTTTGTAGGTCTCGTTGAGCGGAACGACCTCGTGCAGATCGCTGAGATCGTCGAGTTCGTATCCCATGCCGCGAATGCGGTTCATGATCCACTCATTGAACGGATATCTTGAATTGTCCCACGAGTAGACCTTGGCGTCCCATGTGGTGGTGAGGCTCTCCTCCAGCGCCGCGTCGATATCCTCCGCCCCGACCAGTTTTTCACGCACATGCTGGGTCATACGGCCTCTCGTTTATCACTATTGAGCCCTGACGCTTTCGCGCCGATATCATTGACGTCTCCGCAGAGCAATTGCTGAAAAGACACATCTCCCCTTTATCCGGAAGCGCGCCGCGGGCGCCGTCCAAGAGCCCCAGCCATCCGAAAGCGCAAGCGCCAGATACAACCAAAGCGCGAGCTCCTTTCAAATAAAAGCAAGCAAATGCGCGTAAACGCTAGCAAAATTGCTTTCATTTACTAGCGTTTATTTTTCGGAATCGGGACTTTTCAACGGGTTACGGCCGATTCAAATAAAACCAATCCGGCACCGTCTCAGGTTGTGTGCAAAACGTCTCAAACCCTTCCAACCCCTCCTTCCCCTTTCTGGACGGCCTCGCAAGGCCTGGATCGCATTCTGCGAATATGAAGACCATAGCACCTATTTCTGATTTATGCAAGCCTTCGCACGACCGCGACGGACTCGCAGTTCGGACGATTCCCAATGCAACGCCCCCCGACAGACCGCGTCGCCATCGCCGCGCCAAGCGCAAGGACGCTTGGCGACTTTCGACAATCGCCCGCTCAAGAATCCAGCCAGAAAGCTCTGAACTCATTGATTGCGCTCTGACTAAAGGTGGACGTCAGACATTCGACCGGGCCATCAGCGCTAATTCGTTGCGATGTTGAGGTCACTTAAGCTACCTCGGGTAGCTTAAGCTTCGTCGGAGGCGTCATTCCCCTACTCCGCCGCCACCTTCGGCAGGTGCGCCAGCGACTGCTCGAGCGCTTTGGGATCGTAATCCTGGTCCTCAAGCTTGCCGGAGAAATAGTCGCTGTAGGCCTGCATGTCGAAATGCCCATGGCCGCTCAAGTTGAACAGGATGGTCGGCGACTTGCCCTCTTCCCGCGCCTTCAACGCCTCATCGATCGCCGCGCGGATCGCGTGGGTCGTCTCCGGGGCGGGCACGATGCCCTCCGTGCGCGCGAACTGAACGCCCGCCTCGAAGCAGGGGTTCTGGTGGTAGGCCCTCGCCTCGATGAGCCCCAGCTCCTTCAAGTGGCTGACCAGCGGCGCCATGCCGTGATAGCGCAAGCCGCCGGCGTGGAAGCCGGGCGGGATGAACTCCGATCCCAGCGTATGCATCTTGACGAGGGGCGTCAGATGTCCGGTGTCGCCGAAATCAAACGCATATTTGCCGCGCGTCATTGACGGACAGGCGGCCGGCTCGACCGCAATCACCCGCACGTCCCGCTTGTCGCGCAATTTCTTGCCGATGAACGGGAAGGCGATGCCGGCGAAGTTCGAGCCGCCGCCGGCGCAGCCGATCACGACGTCGGGATAGGCGTCGGCCTCTTCCATCTGCTCGATCGCTTCGAGGCCGATGACGGTCTGATGCATCAGCACGTGGTTGAGCACGCTCCCCAGCGCATATTTTGTGTCGGGGCTTTTGGCCGCGACTTCCACCGCTTCCGAAATCGCGATGCCGAGACTGCCCGGCGAATCGGGATGCTGTTTCAGGATCGCCCGGCCGGCGTCGGTCTCGCTGCTCGGACTTGGGACGCATTGCGCGCCATAGGTCTCCATCAGCGCCCGGCGATAGGGCTTCTGATCGTAGGAGACCTTGACCATGTAGACCTTGACTTCGAGGCCGAACAGCGCGCCGGCGAAGGCGAGCGACGAACCCCACTGCCCCGCCCCGGTTTCGGTCGACAGCTTCGCGACGCCCTCCTCCTTGTTGTAGAAAGCTTGGGCCACGGCGGTGTTGGGCTTGTGGCTGCCGGCGGGGCTGACGCCCTCGTATTTGTAGAAAATGCGCGCGTTTGTTCCGAGCGCCTCCTCCAGCCGCCGAGCGCGATAGAGCGGGGTCGGGCGCCACATGCGGTAGATGTCGCGGACCGGCTTCGGGATTTCAATGTGCCGTTCGCCGCTCACTTCCTGGCCGATGAGCGCCATCGGAAACAGTGGGCTGAGATCGTCCGGCCCAACCGGCTGGCCCGTTCCGGGATGCAGAACCGGGGGCGGCGGAGACGGCAGGTCGGGGATGATGTTGTACCAGGCGTGGGGAATCCGGTCCTCGCCCATGAGATATTTGGTCTGTTCGCTCACTGCTCCTCCCTCGGGCGCGCGACCCGCCGGCGCGGGTCCATCCGGTTAACGGTCTAACACAAAGGCTGGCCGGAGTTGAACGCATTCTTGGAACTGGCAGGACCTCGTCCTGAGCCGGCGGCGCTGGCCTCCTATGGAAACTTGCCTCCTTGTCATTCCCGGCAGACCGAGGGTCTGACCGGGAATCCACGATCTCAATGAGGGATGACTACGCTTCTGGATTCCCGATCGGCCGCTCTGCGGCCGTCGGGAATGACAAGGGAAGGGACCAAGCCGGCCCGCCCCCGTTTCAAGCCTCACATGCCCGCGGTCTGCTCCGGCGCAGGGTCGCGGTAATAGGTGTTGAGGATCGACAGGCGAGGCCTCTCGACGGGGACCGAGATCGCCTCCCGCCCATGCCAGCTCGACCTCAGGAGCGAGTAGGCCGGATGGATGACGACGAACGCGTAGCCCGTGTTCGGCAGGAACGGAACGGTCTTCTCCTTGACCAGCCCGTAGGATTTCCAGGCGAAGACGCCCATCGGCGAAATCTTGTAGATGCTCGTGCCGAGCTCGCGCTGCGCGTCGTCCGCGGGCAGGTAGATCTGCATGGTCAGGACCTTCCTGCGGGTGTCGGGGTGGGGCTTGATCGCGTAGCCGTCGAGGTCGGTATAGAGCACCGGCCGCGGATGCATCGGGATCGGCCATCCCTCGCCGCTCCTCTTGGAGCGGATCCGGAAGCCCGGGTCCAACTTCGCCCTCAACGCCGAGGCGATTTCGGGCGACGCCAGAACCCGGCGCACGATTCCCCATATCTCGCGGCCTTCTTCGGAGCCCGGGTCGCTCCGTTCATCGTAGAGATGATATTCCCGCCGCGTTCCATCGCCATTGAGCCCAGCGAAGCGGTCGACGTCGGGAAAGCGGCGCAGCAGGCGACGATAAAAGTCGGCGGGGAAAAAGTCGCGAAAGAGAATATGCGGGTAAGGCCTTTCGAACGATTCGGCGCCGATAATCGCATTGATCGCGTTTTCGAGGACCGCCCGGAACTCCTTATCCAGCACGGGCGTCTCCAGAACGCCCGCCATTTCACCCGCTACGGCCTTTTCCATTTCGCTTGGCTCCAAAGCGTCTCTATCTGAGAGACGCAATATAGCCTCGCCAGCGCCGAAGGAAGCACGTCATAGAGTCGCAAGGGCCGAAGGCAGCGCCTCGATGTCCGAAATCGGAAGCCCGGCTTGACAGAAGCTTAGGGCCCGTCGCAATCAGCCGCCTCGGCCGCGCGCCGATATCTGGCCGCAGAATGACCCTCGACAAGCCCCTGCGTTACCGGCTGGAATATATCGTATTCCGGGCTGCTCAGGCAGCCGCGACGGCGTTGCCGCTCGAAGCCGTGTCGCTGACCTCGGGCCTCGCCTGGCGGGTCATCGCCCCCTTCCTTTATCGGCAGGAGCGCGCGCTGCGCAATCTGGCGCTCGCCTACCCTGAGCTTTCCCTTCAAGAGCGCAAGCGGATCGCGGCCGGCATGTGGGAGAACCTCGGCCGCACGTTCGGCGAATCGTTCCACCTCAAGCAGATCGTCGCCCAGAATCGCGTCCGCTTCGAGCCGCCGGAGCAGCTCGAGGACATCATCCGCGGCGGACCCTGCGTGGTCTGCGGGCTGCATCTCGGCAACTGGGAGCTTGTCGCCTACGCCAGCAAACTCATGGGCGCCTCGTTCACCGGCGTCTATCAGCGCCTCAGCAACCCCCTTGTCGACGAGGAGACGCGCAAATTGCGCGCCTTCCTCTACCAAGGCGGCCTTTTGCCGAAGACCCCGGTAAGCGCGCGGGCGCTCATGAAGGCGGCGAAGGCTGGAGGCTATCCCGCGTTCCTGGCCGACCTCCGCGACGACAACGGCGCAGCCGTCCCGTTCTTCGGCATGCCCGCGCTCTCGACCGTCTTTCCCGCCCTTCTTGCCCGCAAGGCTGGGCTGCCGCTCTACGCCGGGGCCGCCTTCCGGGAACCCAAGGTGCGGTTCGTGATCCGGGCCGCCCGGGTGCAGGTCCCCCACACCGCCGACCCCGCGGCCGACGCGGTCGCGGGAACGGCCGCGCTCCATGCGCAGTTCGAGGCCTTCATCCGGCAGGCGCCGGAACAATGGATGTGGGCCCACCGGAAGTGGGATTAGCGGGCGCGGCCGCCATGGCTCTCCGCAGCCGGTCGAGTGAACCCAATAAGCGCACATAAGCGGGCCTAAACGAGCGCAACCGGGCCTAAACGTTAGTAAAAGCGCTAGCGTTTACTACCGTTTATTTTTCCGAATCGAGACTTTTCAATGGGTTATGAGCCGATTCAAATAAGGAAAACCGGCCGTGGTCTCCGGCCTCCGGCCACTGTCTCAATTGCTCCTTTCGTTCCGGTCATGCGTTGACCCGGCATTCCGACGAAGAGAAACCATAGCACAGATTTCTGCCTGTCACAAGGAAATGTTTCGGAAAATCTGAGGCGCGGCGCCTTTTCGATTTCCGGGCCAGGCGGGGAAAGCGCCGGCCTGAACGCGTCACATGCTATGAGCATGGCTCCGATTGCGGAGGAGGACAGAGATGAAAAACCGGCAATGGCTGCTCGCGCGCCGTCCGGAGGGAGCGATCCAGGACAGCGATTTTGAGTTTGTCGAGACCGAGGCGCCGACTCCCGGCGCGGGCGAAGTGCTGGTGCGCAACCTCATGCTGTCCTGCGACCCGACCCAGCGCGGCTGGATCGCCTTCGACACCTATCTGCCGGCGGTCAAGATCGGCGAGGTTGTCCGCTCGCTCGGCGCGGGTCGAATAGTCGCGTCGAACAATCCCGACTTTGCGGTCGGCGACATCGTATCCGGCCTTGTCGGTTGGCAGGACTATGTCGTGATGAACCCGAAGGGCCAGCTCAACAAGCTGCCGCCAGGGGCGCCGCTGGAGCTGGCGATGAGCGCGCTCGGCCTGACCGGGATCACGGCCTATTTCGGCCTCATCGACGTAGGCCGGCCGGTCGCAGGCGAAACAATTGTCGTCTCCGGCGCGGCCGGCGCGACCGGTTCGGTCGTCGGGCAGATCGCCAAGATCAAAGGCTGCCGCGCTATTGGCGTCGCGGGCGGACCGGAGAAATGCCGCTGGCTGACCGATGAGGCGGGCTTTGACGCGGCGATCGACTATAAGTCGGAGAACGTTGCGGCGCGGCTCAAGGCACTCTGTCCCAGGGGCATCGACATTTTCTTTGACAACGTCGGCGGCGACGTCCTCGACGCAGCCTTGGCGCGGCTCGCGATGCGAGGGCGCGTCGTGCTTTGCGGCGGGATCGCGAACTACAATGCGACCGAGCCGCCGCCGGGACCGAAGAACTACCTCAACCTGGTCGTCCAGCGCGGACGGATGGAGGGCTTCCTCGTGCTCGACTATCTGTCGCGTGCTGCGGAGGCGATCGCGGCGCTCGCCGGCTGGGTGCAGGCAGGAAAGCTCAAGTACAAGGTCGACGTGCAGCACGGCCTGGAGAACGCGCCGGCGACGCTGCGGCGTCTGTTCGAAGGCCGCAACGAGGGCAAGCAGCTCCTGCGCATCGCGGAGTGAATGGAGGCTTCCAGCAGCCTGCGGATCGCTTCCGGCGCTTTACCCGGGGCGCGCGGTGACGACCGTGGTTCGACCAATCGCCGCACGCTCTGGTGACGCAACAAATCGTTCTTACGGCGGCGACTGCTTTGGGCGGATACCGGGCCTTTATGCACCTGATTTCTGCACCGCGTAACCGACTGTTTTTATTGACGTCAATTCCTGGTGCAAAAATCTTGCAGACCGTGCGGAAACTCCACGACTTCGGCGTTGAGAGGCGTGGGAGCGAGTCGCGTCGGAATTTGGGCTATTTTGGCTTTGTCGATCGCCGGATGCGACCTGAGAGGCGTCTGGGCGCCCATATCGGCACGGATAAGCCCGATCGCCCTGCATCAGCCTGCGACGGCGGCGGTCATCGCCTCGACGCCGAGGATGTTGAGGGCGCGGCGCAAATTGTAGGCGAGCGCCGTCAGGCTGAACTCGGCGCGCACGTTCGCGAGGCCGCGCATCAGAAAGGCGCCCTGATACATCCACTGCTTGATGCTGCCGAACGGATGCTCGACGACTTCGCGGCGACGGTCGAGAATCTCGGCTCTCGCTTTGAGGCGCTTGGCCATGCGGTCGAGCACAGCCTCGTTTTCGAGGCGGGAAACAGAGCGCACGTCGTTCGTGCATCGCGCGCGCATCGGGCAGTCACGACACGCTCGTCGATTGCCGTAATCGACTTTGGCAAGATCGCGCAGCCGGCCGTGGCGGATCGGCGTCAACAACTTCCCGGCCGGGCAAACATAGGCGTCGCGCCCCGCGTCGTAGTGAAACTCGTCCTTGCGGAAGAAGCCCTCGCGCACCGAGGAGCCGCGTTGCGGTCTGGGAACATGCGGGATGCAGCCGGCCTTCTCGCAGGCCTCGATGTCCTCGACCTTGAAGTAGCCGCGGTCGGCGACGACGTTGATCGTCTCGACGTCCAGAATCTCGCGGGCCGGTTCTGCGGTCTGCGTCAGCAGGCCCATATCGACGACCTGGTTGGTCACCGCTTGCTCGACGATCAGCTTGTTCTTCGCGTCGACGGCGACCTGGATGTTGTAGCCAACGCCGACCTTGGTATGCGCGGCCATGGCGCGGCTGTCGGGATCGGTTAGCGATATCTGGTCCTCGCCGGTTCGCTCGAGTTGCGCCAGCATCGCCTGGTACCGGCCGCGCTTCTCGCCGAGCGCCGCGATCTTCTCGGCGAGATTCTTCGTGCGCGCCCCACCAGTTGTCGCCCCATCCTCGATGTCGCCATGGTCGAGCCGTTCGAGGTATTCGTTCAACCGCTCGTCGGCCGCGCGAATGAACTCTCGCAACGACGCGCGGGTGAAGTTGCGGTCCTTGTTGTTGACCGCCTTGATGCGGGTTCCGTCGACCGCCAGCAACTCGCGACCATAGAGGCCGAGCCGCCGGCACAGCAGCACGAACTGGCGGAACACCGATTTGAAGGCGCCGCGACTGTCGCGTCGGAAGTCCGCGATCGTCTTGAAGTCCGGCTTGAGGCCGCGCAACAGCCAGATGACCTCGATATTGCGCTGGGCTTCCCGCTCCAGCCGCCGGCTCGATCGAACCCGGTTCAGATAGCCGTAGATGTAGAGCTTCAGCAGATCGCCGGGCGCATAGCCCGGCCTCCCCGTCGCCTTCGCTTCGACCCGCGCGAACCCGGCGCCCGCAAGATCCAGTCCTTCAACGAAGGCGTCGATGAACCGAACCGAATTGTCCACCTCGACGTAATCGTCAACCGCCTCCGGCAACAACAGAAGCTGGTCCCGTCCGAATCCGGCGATGTGAGTCATGCGCGATTCTAACGTCGCCAACGCCGCAAAGGAATCCGCTCAGGCTGAGTTTCCGCACGGTCTGCTTGAGTTCTGCACGTGCCGCCGTCCGCCGCGTTACCCCCTAAATGGTCGGAGAGAAACCGCCTCGTGACTTGAATCGTATCCTGAACGCCCGCAATATCGAAATCATCCCATTGAGCGTGAGTCGCCTTGGTGCGCACGTGCGCCGCAACCTTGGCCTGCTTACTCTGCTGGCCTGTAATGACGCTTTGTTTTACAAGCGCATTGATTATGTCCTCAAGGCTCTTGTTGTCCACCACCATCCTAGCGCTGGCTCTCGCCGCTCAGGTTTGTCACGCCCAAACGTTCGATTTCACAGCGGAGGAGTTCGTCGGGAAGTTCAACGCTCAGCTCGCCGCCGGCGCGTACGACACGATCCGGTGCGCGAACGCCGGCCGCACGACAACGGTATGCTTGTTCGGCGATGAGAACTTCCAGGGGAACGTGGCGGTGGCCAAGAGCAAGAACCTGGTCAACGGCAACTTTTCGCCGAAGGAAGTGCTCGCGTATCAGAGGCTGTCGGGACGGGTTTCGCGCATCTCGATCGCGGGCGACAAGGGCGACCTAATCAACAGAATGTTCCTCGTCGGGGAGACTGCCGACCTCGTCAAGACGCTCGATCCCGCGATGAAGACGGACGACGCTCTCGCAGAGCTGCGGAAGCTCCGGTTGCTGACGGGCGACGGCGATCCGCAATCCGATATTCTCGCCGCCTTCGCCGTGACCTGCACAACGAGCGGAAGCACTGTCGCATGCGTCTTCACGCCGCGCTATTGACGCCGATCCCAGCGCGCTCAAATCATGAACAATTTCGTCGTGTTCTTCACTACGCTCCTATCGTCGGGCGTACTGGCAACGGTGATAAGCATCTCGCTAACCGAGGCAAAAGAACAGCGGCTTCTGCGCCGATCAAAAATTGAGGAAATTTACCTGAATGGCTCCGCGTGGTTGAATACCGCCAACGCTAGATTTCTGCCATATTTGAGAGTTTCCGAGGGTGACTTAACGTATAATGAGGCGCTCGATCTAGAGATAAAAAACGCTGACAAAGTAACTGGTGAGCAGCGTCTTAAACTGAACATGAATATCGAAATGTACGAGCGCTCTCTTATTCCGGCGCTCCGGTTGGTAGACCAAGAACTTAAGAAACTAAATTATGTTCACTCGGAACTTCGCAACCGTTACGCCCAAACAGGAGAAGCGTCCGAGTTTCTGACCCCCTTAAAAACTCAGCTTCTTGCATTTGGAAAGGCGGGTGACGCGCTTCTGGAAGCGGTTGTTCTGAGAGGCGCTGAAATAGGTGCTGAACGAGGGCTCCTTGCACGAGCATACGAATGGACAACGCATCATGTCAGTTTACTGCTGCGCAACCGCTCTGGCAAACCATAACCATGCGAGCCGCATAAGCTCCATTATGGCAAGCGGGCGCGCGGCGGACGTTCTCTCAAAACATCCCGCTTTTCAGGCGCAAAATCGACGTGCAGAAATATTGATTTCTGCACGAACGGCAACGTCCGCAATGGGTCCAGAAACTATGGGGACCGCGACAAAGGTCTGGCACTTTGTCGTGTGCGAAAGCCGATAGAGGTGCCCCATGATCCAAGTTGATGACCTGAGCCGTTCTTTGATTGCCTTTGAACAAATCAGCACGTTGGTGATCGTAGTCGAGTTGAGTCAATCGAGCTGGCTGGCTGCCGGCGTGGTTCCTGGAATTGAACGGCGACCACTGAAGAAACTGGATCCCGATCCAACTGCACTCTTGCATTTGGTGGAGGGTTGGCGGGATCGAGCGACAAAAGTTGGCAGAGCGATCACACGGACCGTTCTCGCTTTCGAGTCTGGTCGCGATGGGTTTTGGCTGGCCCGATGGCTGCGGGTCCATGGCGTCGAGACCTTCGTCATGCATTCGACGAGCGTCGCGGTATCGCGCGAGCCCCGCCGAGCCAAGACGGATCGGCTCGATACTGAGATGCTCATCCGCGTGTTTCTGGGATGGCTGCGCGGCGAGCCGCGTCACTGCAAAATGGTGGCGATCCCCACGCTCGAGGAAGAAGACGCCAGGCGTCCCAGCCGCGAGCGCGAAGTCCTGGTGGGCGAACGCACGCGGATCATCAATCGCATGAAGGCAGCCCTGGTCCGGCTCGGCATTCGCGGCTTCAAGCCGGGACTGCCCACGGCGCCGCAAAAGCTTGACACATTGCGGACTCCAGAGGAGACGCCAATTCCGCCCAACATGTTGGACGAGATGCGACGCGACATGGCCCGACTGGCTTGGGTCCGCGAGCAGATCAACGCCATCGAGCAGGCTCGGCTGGAGCGCTTGGAACGGGCGCCTCCCACTGGCCGGCATGCGATGGTTCGGATGTTGGCGCGCGTCATCGGCGTCGGCGTCGAGACCGCGGATATGCTGGTGCAAGAAGTTCTGTCCAGAAACCTGCGAGACCGACGGGCCGTGGCCCGGTACGCCGGCCTCACCGGATCGCCAGACGAGAGCGGGTCGAAACGACGTGAGCAGGGTTTGTCTAAGGCGGGCAACGCGCGGGTGCGTCGCGGTCTCATTCAACTGGCGTGGCGCTTCCTGCGCTTTCAGAAGGACAGCGCCCTAGCGCAGTGGTACCGAGGCCGAACCGAAGATGTTGCTGGGAAGCGTAAGAAGACAATGATCGTGGCGCTTGCCCGAAAGCTGCTGATCGCCCTGTGGCGACTGGCGACAATCGGAGAAATCCCTGTCGGCGTCGCACTGCGGATGGCTGTCGCTTGAACCATTTGATCGAACAGGAGCGGAATAACACCCAGTTTCGGCATCCTTCGCGCATTGACGCAAAGGTCGCTGATCATGATCCGAGGTGGTGGTGACCCGAACACAGTCATGGCTTCAAAGCCGAGTCCAGAATGGGCCCGCCACCTCGGAGCCTCGCCGCTGAAGCGCATGGCTGCTTCATGGTCCGGGTCCGACATGGACCCAACCGAATACAAGGTTGCGGCGCGAGAGACGCGCCCGACAGCGGGCTCCCCTCGGATCAATCAAAACACGCCTCGACCATAGGAGAACATCAGATGCAATAAAGCTTGACACGGAGATCCCCATACAAGGCTGTGTGAAAACTCCTCAGCGTGTTCACGCGGACCTATTTTGTTCGCTTTTTCGAGCCCCTCAGATCGTTCAGAAGCAAAAAAATCGCGAAGAACTTCGCGCTGCTCGGCCAGTCGCAGAAATTCGCCGTGTTTTCGCACAGCCTCGGTCGAAAGCGGTCCCCAAATTGGTTTTGACCGAGCCCCACCTTATCCCGCCGCCCGTGAAGTTCGCCGCCCGCTTTGCTTCGGCCGCGGGGCCGCCCCGTCCGCAAGCTCGATCCAGACCGGCGCGTGATCGCTGGCCTTCTCCCACCCTCGCACGGCGCGATCGACGCCCGCCGCCTTAAGACGCGCGGCGACGGACGGGCTCAAGAGCAGGTGGTCGATGCGCAATCCGGCGTCGCGCGCGTAAGCGTTTCGGAAATAGTCCCAGAACGTGTAGATGCGCTCGCCGGGATGAAGCGTGCGCAACGCGTCGGTCCAGCCCTGCGCGACAAGCCGGCGAAAGGCTTCGCGGACCTCGGCGCGGAACAGCGCGTCGTTGACCCATCGTTCGGGCTTATAGACGTCGAGCTCGGTCGGCATCACATTATAGTCGCCGGCGAGCACGATCGGCGCGCCGGTCGCGAGCAGTTCGGCGGCGTGGGCGATCAGCCGCTCAAGCCAACGCAGCTTGAAGCCGAATTTCTCGCTTCGCACTGGATTGCCGTTGGGCACGTACAAGCAGCCGATCAACAGCCCGTCGACGGCGGCCTCGATGTAGCGGCCTTGCGTGTCGCCCTCGTCGCCGGGGAGAGCGCGCCGGGTCTCGATCAACGCCTTGCCGCGCGTGAGAATCGCGACCCCGTTCCAGCTTTTCTGTCCCTGCCAGATCGCCTCGTAGCCCGCGGCGCGGACAGCGCTTTGCGGAAATGTTTCTGATTTCAGTTCCTGCAGGCAGACCACATCGGGCGCCGTCTCCTTAAGCCAGCGGAGAAGAACCGGAAGCCGGCCATTGACGCCATTGACGTTGAAGGTCGCGATCTTCACTGGCGCTCTCGTTCTCCGAAGCTCGGCGACATCGCTTCAGGACATGATTCTTCGACCCGCTGGCCTTAAGATTGGCTTGTCAACCTGCGACCAGGAACATATCGATGACCTTCCTCCCGTCAAAAATTCCGCTCATCCAGGCGCCGATGGCGGGCGCGCAGGGCCCCGAGCTTACAATCGCCGTCTGCCGGGCGGGCGGGCTTGGCTCATTGCCGGCGGCCATGCTCACGCCCGATCGCCTACGCGAGCAGATCGCCGCCGTCAGACAAGCCACGGACGCCCCTTTCAACGTGAACTTCTTTTGCCATGCCGAGCCTAAGCCCGATCCCAAGATCGAGGCGCGCTGGCGCAATCGGCTCGCCCCCTATTACGCCGAGGCTGGCGTCGATCCAGCCGCCATTCCCGTCGCGCCGGTCCGCGCCCCTTTTGGCGAGGCCATGTGCGCAGTCCTTGAGGAGACGCGGCCGGCGGTCGTGAGCTTTCATTTCGGCTTGCCGCCCGCTCACTTGCTTTCGCGGGTCAAAGCGGTCGGCGCGCTGATCCTTGCGTCCGCCACGACGGTCGCCGAGGCGCGCTGGCTCGAACAACATGGAGTCAGCGCCGTCATCGCCCAGGGCCGCGAGGCGGGCGGGCATCGCGGCATGTTCCTTTCCGACGACGTCGACGCCCAACCGGGCCTCATTTCGCTCCTGCCGCAAGTGCGCGACGCGGTGCGCTTAGCCGTCGTGGCGGCCGGCGGAATAGGGGACGGGCGCGGAATCGCGGCGGCTTTTGCGCTCGGCGCCGATGCGGTGCAGATAGGCACAGCGTACCTGCGCACGCCGGAGGCGATGATTTCGCCGTTGCATCGCGCCGCGCTCGCAAACGCCAGGGACGACGCAACGCGGTTGACGAACGTGTTCTCCGGGCGACCGGCGCGTGGCCTCATCAATCGGTTCGTGGCCGAAGTCGGACCAATGTGCCCGGACGCGCCGCCTTTTCCGTTGGCGGCGGGAGCGGCGGCGCCGCTGCGCACTGCAGCCGAACAGCGCGGCAGCAGCGATTTCTCCGCGCTCTGGGCGGGCGAGTCAGCGGCGCTCGCTCGAGATGAGGGCGCCGAGGCGCTCACGCATCGGCTGTGGACGGACGCGCTCGCAGTCATGTCGGGCCTGCGCGGCAGGTGGAAGGATTGAAGCGCAGGCAGCCGAACACGGCTTCGCGCTGTCGCTGTCGTCGGCCTTCAGATTGACCAGGCTTCCGAGACGACGGCGGCGCTTTGCCTTACCCCGGCGCGTTGGGCAGGAGCTTCTCGAGCTTCGCGAGTTGCTCGTTCAGCGACTTTTCCTTCCAGTCGGCGTCTCCCGCATTCCCGCCCGCCGCTTGCAGGCGCTTCTGCTCCTCGGCGACCACGGACTGCTTCAGCGTCTCGGCTTCCGGCTTGCGCCCCAGACCGAATAAGGCCTCGACCCTGGTCGCGCCGATCCAGAACGGGTCGTCGCCGAGCAGGTTGCCGGCGTTGGCCTTCTGCTCGCAGATGTCGAGCACGCGCGTCCGGACTCGCCGGGCGAGCACGCGGTCGGCGACGGCGTCGTCTCCGGCGGACAGGGACGCGCGGACGTCGAGCATGAACGCGTAGTTGATCCCGTTGTAGTAATCGTTCTTCAAGAAGAAGCCACGCTCGTAGGCGTTGACGCCGTGGTCGAGGTCGGCCCGATCGCCGCCCTCCTCCCACAACCTCTTGTGGACGGCGCCCCAGAGTCCGACAGTTTCCGCGTCGGCGGAGGTTGCCGGCGCGAGCTGCGCGAGGATGGTCCTGGCGTCCCGCAGCGCGGTGAGCCTGTCGGGCAGCTCGGACTTGTAGGTCGCGAGCGCGAGCTGCTGGAGGATGTAGGGGTCCTGCGGCTGCATCGCGCGCGCCCGTTCCAGGAACGCCATCGATTTGATCCAGTCGGACGGCCTCTTAACGGCCGCCTTGGTCTGCCGGAACGAGTCCATCAGCTCCGCGAAGCTCTTGTCGTCCTTCGGGGCGCTCGAGGGCGCCGGCGCCGCCATGGCGAGCGTGGCCGCCCTTTCGGCCCGGGTCAGCGACGGAAGAAACAGATAGACGGGACTGTCGACCTCGTCCTTGTCGGCGAGTTCGACCAGCCTCTGCTTCAGGGCCTCTTTGACGCGAAGGACCTCGCCATAGCCGATCTCCTTACCCAGGTGCTCGTATTTGAGGATGCTGAGATGACTAAGATCGAACGGGAAATTGAAGTTGTTCTCGGCCATGACGATCGTGGTGGTCGGCTTCAGCGCGTGCCGCACTCCAAGCTCGTAAATCGCGTTGGCGTTCGAAGTCGAGAGATCGGCGACCACGACGTCAGCGTCGAGCAGGTTCTCGTACATCGGCTTGTCGATCACAGTCGAATGGATGATCTGGTCGGCGCGCACGCATTTGAGGCCGGCGTCTGTGACCGCCGGCTCGATGATGTATTCGTAAGTCTTGTTGAGATTGAGCACGCGCTGCGGGTTGGACTGAAAGTCGGTCTTCTCGCCGAAACCCATGACCACGAAGCATATCTTCTGACCGTCCGGCATGGCTGAATTCCTTCCATCCCAGCAATGGAAAAGTACGAAGCGGCTTCAGGCTGCCGGCCGCGACGAGGTTTTTCTCGCGTGGCCGGCTGGCGGCTTGATCTTCGCTTTCCGCTTCACTCGGCCGCCGCGGCTTCCCGCTTCGGCGCGCCATAGGTATTCGGAATCTTGTCGGCGAAGGCGGTCACGAACTCGGCGTTCTGGTCGGCCTCCGTCGCGGGCTTGAGCGACTCGTCCATGTAGGCCGCGCCGTCCTTGTCGGCCAGCACGCGGCGCAGGATCGCGCGGTAACGCAGGGCGAGCGACGCCCACTTTCCCGCGACCGACAGGAAGTCGAAAGCCCGCCAGGGATAGAACACAAGCGGGCTCACAACCTTGAGGCCATGACGGCGCTGGGTGCGGATCTTGCGCCGCACATAGCCGAACTGCAGCGGGTGCACCCGCTCGATGCGCGACGAACCTGAGAAGACCGTCATCGCATCGACGATCTTGCGCGGATTGATCCCGCTCGCCACCGCCCGTCGAAGCACGGTCTCGACATGCGCGTCCGAATAATAGCGCGCCCAGGCGTCGCGATAGACGCCGCGCCACGCGTCCGCCGACATGAGGGCGTGGTCGGCGCACACATGCTCGAGATCGTAGTTGTTCATGTCCGCTTCCATCCGCGCCCCCTTGAGGTGAAGGACTTTATGATCCTCCGAGCCGGGCAAAGGCGTGAGAAAGAAGAATTCGAGGATGTTGATCGGCAGTTCGCGCTTGATGGTCTCGATGTCGCGGGCGATCAATTCCGGCGTGTCGGTAGGAAAGCCGAGGATGTAGCCGGCCCAGGTCATGACCTTGGCGCGGCGCCACGCCTGCAGCATGTCGCGATATTCCCAGATCTTGTTCTGGCGCTTCTTGGCGCCCATCAGCGACTTGGGGTTGATGTTCTCGAGCCCGATGAAGACGGCGTTGCAGCCAGCTCGCGCCGCCTTTTCGATGAAGCCCGAAATCTTGTGGCAGAGCGTGTCGACCTGGAGCAGGAGCCTGATCTTGAAGCCATGTCTCTCACGCAGTTCGATCAAGCGATCGAGGATCGGCTCCCAGTTGCGGTTGCGGGCGAAATTGTCGTCGGTGACGAAAAAGCGGGTGACGCCCTGGGCGGCGTTGGCGCGCACGATCGCCTCAACGTCGTCGGCGGTGCGATAGCGGGACTTGCGCCCCTGGACGTTGATGATGGTGCAGAAGCTGCATTGGAACGGGCAGCCGCGTCCGGCGTCGAAGCTCGTGTAGTGTCCGGCCACTTTGGTCACCACGGGCCGCGGCAGCACCGGAATGGCCGCCGCGGCCATGTCGGGCATGTCGCTCAGGTAGTTGTAGACGGGCTTTGGCTTGCCTGAATCGACGTCCTTGAGGAAGTCTGCCAGCCGGCCTTCGCCCTCCCCCGCATAGAGGATGATCCCCAGCGCCTGGGCTTGCTTGAGGTCCGGCGGCAGTTCCGGCAGCATGGCGATGCAGCCCGAGACATGGAAGCCGCCGACGGCGACCGTCACGCCTTTGGCGCGGAACTGGCGGCCGATGTCGAGCGCGCGCGGAAACTGATTCGATTGAACCCCGACCAGAGCGACCATTCCGCTGTCGGCCAGGATGCGTCGCGAAATTGCGGGGATATCGACGACGGTGTTGCACTCGTCGTAGATCTCGAACTCGATGTCGACGTCGGGGCCGAGAACACGCTCTTCGACGCATTCCGCCAGCAATCCGTAGACGCTGGCCAGGCTGTTTGAAGGAATGGTGGAGCGCCGCCACTGGATGACATAGCCGTCGTCGTCGTAATGCGACGGCTTGATCAGAACGATCGTGAACCTGCGCTTCGCCATCCCGCCCTCATGAGAGGTTTACGCGTTCGTCGTTTCGTCGTCTAAAGCAGCTACCGCCTTGGAGAGGTCCGGGCAACTCCAAATCGGCGGGATGGCGGGCTTGGCCCTTTTCCGGGTCTGTTCGACGGTGGCGGCGTCGCCATCATCCGCAATGGGAGGAACCATGAATTACGCAGTCGAGCCGTCCGAAGCGGCCGAAATGAGCGCCAAGCGCCTCGAGCGCATCCGACCGGCGATGCAGGCTTACGTCGATCGCGGCGTCTACGCCGGGATCAATACGCTGATTGCCCGTCGCGGCAAAGTCGTGCACGCGGGTCAGTTCGGCTGGCGCGATAAAGAGGCGGGCTCGGCAATGACCGCCGATACGATCTTCCGCCTTTACTCGATGACCAAGCCGATCGTCTGCGTTGCGCTCATGACGTTGCTTGAGGAAGCGCGCTTCACCCTCATCGATCCGCTGGCGAAATATATTCCGGCCTTCGGCGGCGTGAAGGTCCGGGAATTGGACGGCCGTCTGGTCGACCCGGCCCGCCCGGTCATGCTGCGCGATTTGATGACCCACATGAGCGGCCTCACCTACCATTTCGTCGACGAATCTGACGTCGGTAAGATGTACAATGAAGGCAAGCTCCTGGACGCGCAATGTTCCCTTGACGCGGCCATTGACGATCTGGCGCGGTTTCCCCTCGCTTTCCAGCCCGGGTCGCGCTGGCGCTATAGCGTCGGCATCGACGTCGCCGCCCGGGTGATCGAGGTCATCTCCGGCCGCTCGCTCGGCGTATTCTTACGCGAACGGCTGTTCGAGCCGCTGGGGATGGCCGACACGGCCTTCGCGGTCGCACCCGAGAAGCGGAGCCGCCTGGCCGCGATGTACGGCCGTCCCGACGTGATCGCCGGCGTGACCGTGAAGAGCGAGCTTGAGGCCTGGTCGAAGGGTGTCAACGACCGCCTCGACGTGTCGAGGTCCTACCCGGTCGACTCGCCAGACGTGTTCATGCGCGGCGGCCATGGCCTGTTCAGCACGATCGGCGACTATTTCCGCTTCGCCCAGATGCTGGCCAACGGCGGAGAGTTGGACGGGGCGCGCATTCTCGGACGCAAGACGCTCGAGCTCATGCACTTGAACTACGTGCCGGCGGCGCTCCTGCCCCTCGACATTGGCGGCCTTCCCTTGCCCGGCTACGGCTTCGGCCTTGGCTCGCGAGTCCTCATGGATGTGGCGCAATCCGGCGCGCCTGGCTCGGCAGGCGAGTTCGGCTGGTCCGGAGCGGCGAAGACCACCTACTGGGTCGATCCGAAGGAGCAGATGGTCGGCCTGTTCATGACCCAGTCGATGATGAGCTTCGACCTGCCGGAGTTCGATCTGCGCGCCCTCGCCTATCAGGCGATTGAGGATTAGAGCATGATGCGGTCAGATCGAATCGTCATCGCGAGGGCCATAGCCCGTCGAAAGACGCACGTCTTCGACGGGCTATGGCGACGCGGCGATCCAGGGCGGCCGTTTGTGCGCTGCATCCCTGGATCGCTTCGCCGACGCTCGCGATGACGACTGCGTTCGACTCAAGAGGTTGACGGATGCGCACGACGGTGGCGCTCGACGACGAATTGGTGGCTGAGGCTCAGGGCCTAACCGGGCTCAAGGAGAAATCCAGCCTGATCCGCGAGGCGCTCAAGGCGCTGATCGAACGCGAAAGCGCGCGGCGCTTGGCGCGTCTCGGCGGCAGCGAACCGGACCTTAAAGCGCCGCCGCGTCGTCGGCCGCCGGCCGCGTGATCCTGATCGATACGTCGGTCTGGGTCGATCATCTGCGCGCCCTCAACCCGCAGCTCTCCAAACTGCTCAACCAAGGCGAAGTGTTGACGCGCGGTCGCCACCTGACTCATTTGCCAGCGTATGTCCTCGCTTAGCTGTTCGCAGCCAAGCGTGACGACGCCCCGAACATCCTCTCCCATATCGAGCGAGGTGTCGGAGGATTGCAGTGAGCAATGAGCCAATTTTCCTCCGACCATTGCTCCACAACAGCCTTAGTGACCTTCACGGTGCATTCCTGAGTCAGAGGCCTCCCGGTGTTGAAGACTTCTGCGGTGAATTTAAAGTACATCGTAGCTGCATCACCAATTGCCGCCGACATCCCCGCAGTAGAAATGTAGTTTTGATTTGATTTACAATCTTTTTCCGATGGCGTGCAGTCGACTTCGAAGGGACCAAAGAACGTCGAATGACTAACAGCGCTTCCACCTGGTATTGGGACAGGCGCAGCGTCTGACGTTATGTCCGGGTTGAATCCTGTCGTATCACGAGCTAAGCGTCCAAAGCTGACCCACTCTTGTGTGGATCGTATCGAGCCCACTTGCATCAAAACGCTCTCATTCTTTATGGCGGTCGAATATTCACTGCTAGCAGCGTTGTTATAGCTCATAGAAGCTGCTATCCTGATGATCGGGATATTGTTCGACTGATTATAACTATATACAACTACCCGGTCAGGTGGATAAAAGAACACCTCTGGCCCCTGAAGCCACACTTTCACCTGATACAGTGCTGAAAATAGCGCAAGCAGGAACGCGGTGAGAGCGACAATATCAGTTTTCTTATCAATTCGAATCCAGCGAAGCGATATCAGGGGCTTCATCGCGGCGCGCCACCTGGGAAGACCTGCACTATTGGGCTGGCCGCCGAGGTGCGATCATGTTCGGGCCGCCAACCATTGGCGTAGCTGCCTGCATTGGTTGGAGCGCACGGTCTCCCGAAGGAACCATTGATTCTGTTGGTTTGGATTTACCGCTGACCTGCGCACGGCATTGCGTCGCGATTCCCTCGATACGAACACGCCCTGTCTCACTCATAAGTTTGTAATTGTCGAGAACTCTCCAACATTGTAGGTCGCTTAAATTGTGTACGTTGCCCGTGGGGTCGGACACGAGCCCCTTTTCGGTAAGGTCGTCTGCCAGCGACGGAGACGTGATGCTCACAAAGACAATAAGCGCTGCCCCCCGCATTTCGCGTGCCCTGACGGTTAAGTGTATTGAGCCGAAATTCGCCGCATGCCGCCTCCGATCATGGGTATTATGACCGGTATTGGCGATTTTCTCAAGCGAATTGCCCAGTCCGTAGCGCCCCTCCGCGCTTAAGGCGCCAGGAATCGCCGGCGCGCTGTGATCTCCGTCGAGTCCGGCACCGTCGTGCCGCGCGTCTCCGTTTCCGGCCGCGTGGCACACCCGCCCTCCCCTTGTCCGCCGAAGCATGGCAGATTGGCGCTTCCACCAAGCTCAAGGAGCCGCGCGTTGCGCATCGCCACCTGGAACGTCAATTCCATCCGCCAAAGGCTGCCGCACCTCCTCGCTTATCTGAAGGAGGTTCAGCCCGACGTTCTGTGCCTGCAGGAAATCAAGTGCCTCGACGAGCAGTTTCCGAAGCTTGAGATCGAGGAGCTTGGCTACAACATCGAGACCCATGGCCAGAAGACGTTCAACGGCGTCGCCGTTCTCTCCAAGCGGCCGTTCGAGGTCGCGCGCGGCCTCCCCGGCGACGAGAACGACTCCCAGTCGCGCTATATCGAGGCGGTCGTCCCGGCAGGAGACGGCGTGGTGCGAGTGGCGAGCGTCTACCTTCCGAACGGCAATCCGCCCGGCTCTGAGAAGTACCCTTACAAGCTTGCCTTCCTGGAGCGGCTCATCATCCATACCCGCCAGCTGCTCGAATACGAGGAGCCGCTCGTTCTGGCCGGCGATTTCAACGTCATTCCGGACGCGCGCGACGCCACGCGCGCTGAGGATTGGGTCAACGACGCTCTGTTCTTGCCCCAAACGCGCTCCAAGTTCCGCGAGCTCTTGGCGCTCGGCCTGATCGACGCCCTGCGCGCGACCACCGACGCGGCCGGCCTCTACACTTTCTGGGATTACCAGGCGGGCGCCTGGCAGAAGAACAACGGCATTCGCATCGACCATCTGCTCCTGTCTCCTGAGGCCGCCGATCGGCTGGGGTCGGTCACGATCGACAAGGACATGCGCGGCCGCGACAAGGCATCGGACCATACGCCGGTGCGCGTTGAGCTCACTGTATGAACGCTGCGGTCTGGTTCTCGTCTCTTGCCGGTCTCGCGGCCTTGGCGGCGACGCCGGTCGCTGAGGCTGAGCCTTCGCGCGTCATCATCCTGCGTCACGCCGAGAAGCTGAACGCCTACGCTTTGTGCGACCTTGGCCGTGAGCGCGCCAACGCTCTCGCCAAGCAATTCCTTGGCCAGGGCGCGACGCAATCTTTGTTCGCGCCGGGCGAGCGGCCGGCGGCGTTCATGGCCGTCACCCTGCATCCGCTGGAAACGATTACCCCGGCCGCTCAGACTTGGGGCCTTCCGGTCATCGACTATTCGGTGGTCCCCCAGGAGAATAAGGACGACGACGCCGCGGAAACGGAGATCGATGCGCGCACTCAGGAAGCGGCGCGCGACCTCATGTCAAAGCATGAATACGACGGGAAGATCGTTGTCGTCGCCTGGGAGCACAAACATATCGCCAGCCACAAACTCGAGAAGGAGTATCGCGGGCAAGACGTGACTTTTCGCCAATTGCTCGGGCTCGCCCAAGCGCCGGAATCCTGGTCGGATACCAACTACGACTATTTCTGGATCGTCGATTACGCTCCCGGCAATCCCGACCCAATCAAGTTCCAGGCCGTCAAACAGAGGTTCACGTCGCCCTTCGATGCGATTCCCGCGCCTGATTGGGAAGCCCCGGAGCCGAAGCATATCGAGGCGGGATGCAAGAAGTAGGTTTTCCGCCTGCATACGCCTCGATTTCGCCGACGGCTTGAGGAGCACGGATGGACGTAGCCAAGCTTTTCGATCTCAGCGGCAAGACCGCGCTTATCACCGGATCCTCGGACGGGCTTGGGCTTGCGATGGCGCGGGGCCTCGCGGCGGCGGGCGCGGGAATCGTCCTCAACGGCCGCGACGAGAAGAAGCTGACCCAAGCCGCCAAGTCTTTTGCCGAAGCTGGGCGTAAGGTCAAAGCGCATGCCTTCGACGTCGCCGACGAAAAGGCGGTTGTCGCCGCGTTCGAGCATTTCGACGCCGCGGGCGTCGAGATCGACATCCTCGTCAACAACGCCGGGATTCAGTTCCGCAAGCCGATGCTGGATCTTGCGACCGACGAATGGCGCCGCGTTATAGAGATCCACCTCACCGGGTCATTCCAGGTCGGTCGCGAGGCGGCCCGGCGCATGATCGCGCGCGGGCGCGGCGGCAAGATCATCAACATTGCCTCGCTGGCGAGCGAGGTCGCTCGCGCAACGATCGCGCCTTATGTCGCCGCGAAGGGCGGCGTCAGGATGCTCACCCGCTCCATGGCCGCGGAATGGGCGAAGCACGACATCCAGGCCAATGCGATCGGACCCGGCTATATTGCGACCGAAATGAACCGGGCGCTGCTCGACGACCCGAAGTTCGACGCTTGGGTCAAGGGCCGCACGCCTTCCGGACGGTGGGGCAAGCCCGAGGACCTCATCGGCGTCACGGTGTTCCTCGCTTCGCCCGCTTCGGATTATGTGAACGGCCAAATCATCTATGTCGATGGCGGGCTGCTTGCCGTGATATAATTTGACGCCATGACCGCGGCCAGCCCCACGTTCAGCACGTCCCGCGGCGCTCAGTTGGCGGAATGGTTGCGCGGCGCGACGCCGGCGCTCCTGTTCGCCCTGAGGCTGTGGGCGTCCGTCTGTCTCACGTACTACGTCACGTTCGCCCTTCAGCTCAGCGATCCCACGTGGGCGGTGACGACGGCCGCAATCGTCTGCACGCCGGTGTTGGGGGCCTCGCTGCGCAAGGCGTTTTTCCGAATGATCGGAACCGTTGTCGGGGCGATTGGCATCGTGATCCTCGCCGCCTTGTTTCGTCAGAGCCGGGAAGGCTTTCTCGTCGGACTTGCGCTGTGGTGCGCGGTGAGCGCCTTTGTTGCGACGCTCTTGCGCAATTTCGCCGCCTATGCCGCCGCGCTCGCCGGCTACACTGCGGCGATTCTTGCGAGCGACGTTCTGGGACCGGTCGGAACCACTGGCGGTGACGTCACCTTCCTTGCGATCAATCGCGCCATCGAGATTTGCGTCGGCATCCTGTGCGCGGGCGTCGTGCTGGCTTTGACCGATCTCGGCCACTCGCGACGAAAGCTCGCGGCGGAGCTTGCTTCGCTGTCGACGGCGATCATGGACGGGTTCGCCGATTGTTTTCTGACCGCCAGCTCGGACCTTACCCAGTTTCAAGGGCTTCGACGCGACCTCTTGCGGCGCATCATTGCGCTCGATCCGACGATCGACGCCGCGATCGGCGAGGCCTCCGACCTCCGCTATCGTTCGCCGGTGTTGCAACGGGCGGTGTCCGGCCTCGTGGAAACAATTTCGGCATGGCGTAAGGCTGCATATGAGATCGCGCTGAACCGCAATCCGGCGATCGAACGCGACGCTCGTGCTGTCTACAACGAACTGCCGCGCGACCGGCTCTCGCCCGACGCATCGGGCTCGGCGAAAACGCCGGCGGAGCTGCGCGCGGCATGCTGCTCGGCCGTGCGGTCCCTCACCCGTTTCAATGCCGAAACGCCCTCACAGCGGCTCTTGGCGGATAGCGCAGCCCAAGGCATGCTCGGCATGGCGCGCGCCCTGAACGGGCTCACCGGCGTGGTCGACCCACCCGACATGATCCCCATCCGGGGAATGGCGCGATTGCACGTCCCGGACTGGCTACCCCCCACCATCAGTGCCGTGCGCGCTTTTCTATCGATCGGGGCGATATCGCTTTTCTGGATCGCGAGCGCATGGCCTAACGGGGCGCTCGCGATTACGTTTTGCGCGATCATCGTCGTCCTCTTGCCGTTGCAGGGCGACGTGGCCTATTTCGCGTCGATGACATTTCTGAAAGGATGCTTGCTCGGCTCCGGCGTCGCCGCGGTCCTCGTGTTCGGGATCCTTCCGAGAGCGACAACATTCCCAAGTCTGTGCTTCGCCTTGGGACTCGCGCTCTTGCCGCTCGGATTTCTGCTCGCCCGGGCGAAGAACCCGCTTTTTTTCTTCGCGTGCAGCGTCAACTTCCTGCCGATGCTCTCGATCAACAACACGATTAGCTTCGACGCGTCGCAATTTTGGAACACTTCTAGCGCCATCCTTGTCGGCATCGCCGTCGGGGCGGTCGCGATGCTCATTCTGCCCCCTTTGTCGCCGGCGATCCGGACCAGCCGGCTGCTCGCCCTGACGCTCGCCGATCTCAGGCGGCTCGCGAGACGAGCCTCGTCGCGAAGGTGGGAGGACGACTGGGAAAGCCGCATCGTCGCTCGCTTCCTGGCGATGCCCGATCAGGCCGAGCCGGTCGAACGCGCCGAGCTCGTTGCGGCAATGGCTGTCGGGAATCACGTCGTGCGGCTGCGCCGTGTCGCGCCTCGGTTCGTCCCGGGTGCGGCCGTGGACACTGCGCTTCAAGCGCTGGCCGAAGGACGAAGCGGCGAGGCGAGCGAGCGTTTCAAGGACATCGACCGCCAACTCGCTGCCCTGCCCCGCACCAGGGCCGGCAGCCGTGCCGTGCTTGGCCTCCGGGCCGGCCTCCTCATGGTTTGCGGTCAACTCGCCTCGTACCCCTCCTACTACGACCAACGGATCCGATGAGGTTCAACGAGATCAACCTGTTTGGGCTTTACGTGGCGCCGATCACGGTAATCATGGCCGTAGCCTGGGTGGCCTATGTCGTCGTCAGGCGAGTCGGCGACCGCTTCGGCCTGACGCAGCGCGTCTGGCACCCGGCTCTTTTCGAGCTTGCCCTCTATGTTATGATTGTCTCGTCGATCGTCCTCGTGATGGCGCGCTGGAGCCGCTGATGTCCGGCGTCGAACTGAAAGCCAACGACGTCCTGAAGGGAAGCAACGTCGCAACTGCCCCCGCGGCCAAGCGCCGGTCGGTCTTGTCGTCCATCCACGTCGTGCCGATTCTCGTCACGTTGGCAGCGGTCGCGCTCGCGGCCGTGGCGGCCTGGCAGGCCTGGCAATATTACATGGGAGCGCCATGGACGCGCGACGGCACGGTCCGCGCCTATGTGGTGAAAATCGCCCCTGAGGTCGCCGGCGAGATCGTGAAATTGCCGATCGCTGACAACCAGTTCGTCCACAAGGGCGATCTCCTGATGCTCATCGACCCGAGGAACTATACCATCGCCGTCCGGCAGGCGGAGGCGACGGTCGAGCAGACGCGAGCGACCTCCGAAAACGCAAACGCCGAAATGACGCGGCGATTGAAGCTCAGCGACATCGCGGTCACCATGGAGGAGCGGCAGACCTATGTCAGCCAGGCGGCCACCGCCGAGGCGACTTACCAATCGGCGCTCGCGAACCTCGAGCAGGCGCGCATCAATCTCAAGCGCACGCAAGTCCGGTCGCCGGTCAATGGCTATGTCACCAATCTTACTGCCCAGCTCGGCGACTATGCCAATGTCGGGGACCTCCAGCTTTCTGTCGTCAACTCCGATTCGTACTGGGTCGACGCCTATTTCGAGGAGACCGCTCTCGACCGGATCCACAAAGGCGACGCCGCGACGATCAAGCTGATGGGATATAGCCCCCTGCTGCGCGGCAGAGTTCAGGGGCTGGCGCGCGGCATCAATGTTCCCAACGCTACGCCGGACGCCTCCGGCCTCGCCTCGGTCAACCCGATTTTCACCTTCGTGCGCCTCGTCCAGCGCGTCCCAGTTCGGGTCCACATCGATGAGGTTCCAGAAGGGGTCGAGCTCGTCGCCGGCTTGACGGCGACGGTGCAGGTCGAACCGTACAAGGCGCCGCCGGTTTCCGGTTCGAGACCCTCTTCCGCCCATGTGAGCAAAGCCGCGCCGCAATCAGCTCCACTTGAGACCCCAGTTGACGTGTCGCCGCAATCGGCGCCGCCGCAAGCCGCTCCGTCGCAAGCCCCTGCTGCGACGACGCCGCCGGCGCCTCTCCCGCAAGTCGCCAATCATTCGGCGTCGCAAGCGGCTCAATCGCAGGCCGCCGCGCACGCGCCTCAATCGCAAAGCGTCGCACAATCGGCGGCGCCCGAGACGAGCGCTGACGAACTGGCGGTGTCCGCCCCGCCCTCACCCCAGGCGTCTGCCGCAGCCACCGCGGCTTCCGCCGATCTCAAGACGCTCGAAGAACAAATCGCCGCCAACCCCCCCTCTGGCGCCGCGTCGTCGCCGACGGCGGGCAATCGCGGAAACGGGGCGAACGCAGACGCGATGGGGCCGGGCGGATACCTTGGGCAGACCGTCGACCTTTACGACGGCCAGACTATTATACCCGCACCGGCGCATCGATCCCTCGAACTCGCTCCACCGGCGCGCCCGCCCGAGGTGGCGGCATGGATACGGGCATCAATAGGGAACGCGCCGCCGCCCCATCGCGGTAACCATCTTCGGCCCTTCGAGGCGTTAAAGGCGGAATCGTCTCCGTGGGGAAGCCGTGATTGGCGTGGTCCGGGGCGCGATGCTTTAAGCTCCGTCGAATGAGTCTTTCCTCAACGATGGACCCCGCTCAAGCGAACGGTCTTGTGCGGGCCCGCGCCGGCGTCACCGCGATCTTCTTCGCCAACGGGTTCTGCATCGGCGCGTGGGCGGTCGCGATCCCCGAGATCAAGGCGCTCTTCGGCCTCTCCAACGCACGCCTTTCGATCGTGCTATTGGCTGCGGGGGTCGGCGGCCTGGCCGCCATGCCGGTCGCGGGCGTGCTGCCGGCGAAGATCGG
The DNA here is from genome assembly GCA_963824475.1 of uncultured Alphaproteobacteria bacterium. GTDB lineage: Bacteria > Pseudomonadota > Alphaproteobacteria > Rhizobiales > Beijerinckiaceae > Roseiarcus. Next base: position 258,727 of record CAWGPR010000012.1, on the reverse strand, counting down.
GGGCACTGGGCGGGCGTTGCGAATCTCCGGGCCGCTGACCGCGCTCCTGCTTGCCGCCCTGCCCCAGACCCATCTTCTGTCGCCGGGCATCGGTTTTCTCGCCGCGTGCGCGTTCCTGTTCGGCTTCGTCAACATCCTCATGGACGTCCCGATGAACGCCCACGCGAGCGTCGTCGAGGCGCGCTGGGGAAGCGCCATCATGTCCTCCTTCCACGCCGGCTGGAGCGCAGGCGGCCTCATCGGCTCGGCCTTCGGCGGCCTCCTCATCGCCCGCGGCGCCGGCCCCACGCTTCAGCTCGGAATTGAGGCGGGGATCGCCTTCGCGATCGCGGTCGCGGCGAGTCTTACGATCGGCGTCGGCGACACGCGCGCGGCGACGCGCGTCTTCGCGCTACCTGAGCGCAAGCTGCTGGCGTTGAGCCTCATTGCGTTCCTGGCGGTCTTCGTGGAGGGGTCGGTCACCGACTGGAGCGCGCTCTACATGAGTTCGGAGGTTGGAGCGCCGATCGGCGCCGCCGCCATCGGATTCTCCGGCTACGCCCTCATGATGATCGTCGGGCGCCTCCTCGGCGACAGCGTCGTGCGCGTCGTCGGCCGGACGCGCACTATTCTCTATGGCGCGGCCGTGCTGTTCACGGGCATCGGCCTTGCGACTGGGCCAGTGTCGGAACCCGGCGCCGTCGTCGGCTTTGCGCTCGTCGGCCTCGGCGTCGCCAATATGGTGCCGGCCGCCTTCAGCGCGAGCGCCGCCGCAGCAAGCTCGCCCTCGCTCGGCATCGCCATGTCGGCGACGATGGCCTATGCGGCGCTCCTCGTCGGGCCGCCGCTCTTCGGGGCGATCGCGACGGTCTCGAGCTTGCGCCTCGCCTTTGCGATATTGCTCCTCGCGGCGGCGGGGATCGCCGCGTTGACCTCCGCGCAGCGCGGCCCAGGCGCTTAAGTCCTAGGCGTCCGCCGAGCCCTCGAAGCAGGTCAGCGATTGAGCGCCTAGCGCAGGCTTGCGAAAGTCCCAAACTGGCGAGGACGTCCAGCCCATTGCGCCACAACCGCGAGGCGCTTGACCTCTCCGCTCTGGAAGGCGCGCAGGAAGACGTCGTAGGTCTTGAAGGAGACGCAGCCGTTGGAATCGCCGTTCGGGCCTAGCATGTAGGGATGCGCGAGCAGCCCGACGCGATTGAAGGTGAACCCTCCGCCCATCGGCGTCAGGCGCAACGCCTGAACCCCATGGAAGAGCAATTCGCGCAGCGTGAGTTGATAGACGTCCGGCGGCGTCGCGCCGCGATCGCGCTCATCGACGAAGCGGGGGTCATCGATCCTGTCGCCCAGGCCCGAATGGGCTTCCAGACGCGTGCCGTCAGGCAGATATACGGTGTGCGCGGAGATGTCGTAGACCGCGGTCCATTGGTCGTAAGCGGCCGAGGGGTTGACCGGCGGCGCCAACTCGAGAGGCCGAGGAGGCGGCAACGGCGCGAGAACGACCGGCGGAGCACCTTCGGGGGGCAATGGCGGCGCGACAAGTGTCGTCGACCCGGGAGGCGGCCCTGCCTCAGTGTCTTCCTGCTGGGGAACGCCGATCTGGATCGGCGGCGGTTCGAGGGCGGAAAGCCGCTCGGGCTCGATCGTCTGGCTGGGGGAATTCGAAGCGCCCAGCGCCAAAGGCGGAGGGGCGGCGACCAGCGCCGGCAATGCGGCGGCGGTTTTCGGCCCCGGGGCTGGATGCGGGAGAGAAGTTAGAAGCAACCCAACCAGCGTCAGAGCGGCGAGGCCAAGACCGATCCCGACGACGATCGGAAGGACAGGGGAACGGGGCGCTCTTAGGGCGACGCCGTCCAACTTTCCGTCGGCCGGTTCCGTCGCGGGCGGATCCGGAACAGATTCATCCGTTGGCGGCAGAGCCCGCGGCCAAGTGGGGTATGGCTTTTGTCCGCAGAACAGGACGGGGCCCCCCGTTTCCTCTCTTCGCAAGCTGCGGCAAGTCAGGACCTGCCTCCCAGGTCGGTCCTACGCAAAACGCAGCCAGCGCCATATTGAACACCGATAGCCTGAAGTTATCAATCCGGCTGTGATCCAGATCACACTGCCCGAGCCGGCCGCTGCCCAGCGCGAGGCCGAGCCGAGCATCGTGACCGCGCTGGCGCGGGTTTTGCTTCCCTCCGCCCAGCAAATCGCAATATCGCTTCTCGCCGGCGGCGTGGGAGGGGCGGAGGGGTCGGACATGAAGGTCGCGATAACCGCCGACGCTGCGGCGGCGTTAATACCTGACGGCGCGAGCCTCCTGATTGGCGGCTTCATGGGCGTCGGTTCGCCCCATCGCCTCATCGACGCGCTCGTTCGTCGCGGCGCGAAAAACCTGACGGTGATCGCCAACGATACCGCCTGGCCCGGCCGGGGCATCGGCAAGCTCATCAGCGCGGGCGCGGTCGCCAAGCTTGTCGCCTCGCATATCGGCCTCAATCCGGAAACGCAGGCCCGAATGATCGCAGGCGAGATCGACGTCGAGCTCGCGCCGCAAGGCACGCTGATCGAACGCATCCGCGCCGGCGGCGTCGGATTGGGCGGCGTGCTCACCGCCACCGGCCTCGGAACCCTGGTCGAAAAGGGCAAGAGGATCATCGAGATCGAGGGCAAGCCCTACTTGCTGGAGATGCCGATCCGCGCCGACTTCGCGCTGATTGGCGCGAAACAAGCCGACTACTACGGCAATCTCGAATATTCGCTGACCGCGCATAATTTCAATCCGATCATCGCGCTCGCCGGCGATGTCGTCATCGCCGAGCCGCAAACGATCGTCCCCGTCGGCGTCATCTCGCCCGAACTCGGTCAAGACCCCCGGCGTGCTGGTGACCCACTTGCTGGAGAGGGCCTTCTGATGGACGCCAAGGAAATCATCGCCCGCCGCGTCGCCCGGGAGGTGAAGGCGGACATGCTGGTTAATCTGGGCATTGGACTGCCGAGCCTGGTCGCCAATTACCTGCCGAAGGACGTTCACGTGTTCTTCCAGGCCGAGAACGGCGTCATCGGGCTCGGCGCTCGCCCGCCCGAGGGCATGGAGGATCCGGACCTCACCGACGCCGGCGGCGGCTATGTCACCGCGATGCCGGGCGCGGCGTCGATCGACAGCGCCATGAGCTTCGGCCTCATCCGCGGCGGCCACTTGGACATGACTGTCCTCGGCGGCCTTGAAGTCGACGAGCGCGGCTACCTCGCCAATTGGATGGTCCCAGGCAAGATGGTCCCCGGCATGGGCGGGGCGATGGATCTTGTTTCCGGGGCCAAGAAGGTCGTGGTCGCGATGGTCCATACCGCCAAGGGCGGGCATAAGATCGTGGCGCGCTGTTCCCTGCCGCTGACCGCGGTTCGGCGCGTCAGTCTCATCGTCACCGAAATGGCGGTGATCGAACCGACCGACGCAGGCCTCGCGCTGCGCGAGCGCGGGCCCGGCGTCTCGGTCCGGGAAATTCAGGACGCGACCGGGGCGGCCCTCATTATCGAAGCCGAACCGGCCGAGATGCAGCTCAATTAGAGAACGATAAACCCCGATCCGCAGGGATACGACCAGGGGATCCTGGAACCTATTGCCCTTCTTCCCGTTTATTCATGGATGTGCGTCGGTCGCTGCTCCAGAGAAAATGCGGCGACGCTGAGACGCGCCTTGACGTGGCCACGTTTCGGTCACGAATTGAGACGCATGGTTAACGAAGCGTGAGCGGCGAGGAAGCGCAGCTATGAACGGCTATGTCCAGGAAACATTGGAACAATTCGCGCGAACCACGCGAGCGATCGTTCCCTGCGAATGTTGCCGCTACTTTTTCCTTGTCGCCGAAAATGAGGAGGCCGAACCCGCCGCCTATGCAATGGCCGCCAGCGCATGGGAGCGGGGCGTGTTCGACGGGGTTTCCTTGGAAGAAGTGCGAGTCGCCATGAAGAGCGTGCTGAGAAAAGCCTATTATCTCTGCCCCTCCTGCAGCCGGGATTGAGCGATATCGCGCGAGCCCGCTTGGCGGTCCCGGCCACATTGGCGGACTGGCCAAGTCGCCCTGACTGTCTCTAGTCTCATGTCCCACAAATAGCTTTACATATACGTTCGACCTTGTCGAGGATTTGCTGGCTTGTGGCGGTCCAGACGAAGGGAGTTGCTTTCGCGTTGTAGGCTTTGACGAAGACCTGGATCTTGGCGATGAGGTCCTTCGCACTGATAAAGGATCCGCGCCGGATCTGGCGTTGGGTTATCAGAGCGAACCAGCGTTCGACCTGATTGAGCCATGACGAATAGGTCGGCGTGAAATGCAGGTTGAAGCGAGGTCTTTTCGCGAGCCAGGCCCGGATCTCCGGGTGCTTGTGCGCGGCGTAGTTGTCGACCACCAGGTGGAGATCGAGGTCGCGGGGGACATTGGCTTCGATGTGCTTCAGGAAGCTCAGGAACTCCTGATGTCGGTGGCGGGCGCGGCATTGCGCGATGACCTGACCGTTGGCGATATCGAGAGCGGCGAACAGCGTCGTCGTTCCATGCCGATAGTAATCGTGGGTCACCCCTTCGATGTAGCCGAGCCCCAGAGGCAGGATCGGTTGGCTACGTTCAAGCGCCTGGATCTGCGTCTTTTCGTCGACGCACAGAACGAGGGCGTGATCTGGCGGATTCAGGTACAGACCAACAATGTCCCGGACCTTGTCAACGAACTCCGGATCGGTGGATAGCTTGAAATGTTTGGAGCGGTGAGGCTGTACGCCGAACAAAGCGAAGGTTCGCGCGACTGTGCTTTTCGAAAGGCCGGTCGTTGCGGCGGCAGAGCGCACGGTCCAGTGCGTCGCGTCGGCGGGCTTGCTGTCCAGGACGGTGCGCAGAAGCTCCGCCACTCGCTCTTCGTCGTGGGTTCTCGGGCGCCCGGGCCTCGCCTCGCCGTACAGGCCGACAAGGCCTTGATCGAACCATTTCTTGCGCCAATGGCACGGTCGGGTTCGAGACTCCCAGCCGTCGGGCTATGCTGAGATTGGTCTCGCCTGAAGCCGACCCCAGAATGATCTGGGCTCGACGAACCAGGCTGTGAGGGGCCGAACGCGATCGACCCAACCGCTCGAGTTCTTCCCGCTCTATGGCGCTCAGCGACACCAAACGATCCTGCGGTCTTCCAGTGCGCGCCACGATCCGCTCCCAAGCAAAAACGAATCATGGCGATCCCCGCAGATTATGTAAAGATATTTGTGGGACATGAGACTAGCAGGCTGTTGAAAAAGTGAAACTCGGACTTGTTTTGATTTAGGATTGAGCCAGCTTCGATTCCGGTTTGTTCTGGGACGTTCCGAGAACAAAGGACTTTTTCAACACCCTGCTAGAGCAGATTGCATTTGAGTCGACAAGCCCTTGTAGCCGCGCTCGATGAGCGCGGCGACGCGGTCGACGACCGCGCCTTGTCTCATGATTTGCGGCGTCTGGTCCGGCAGGATTGGACGCCGCCGGCTTGAGTTGCAATCAGGCCGGCGGCGGGAGGGGATGGGTCGTGATCGCGCCAATCCCAAGGGACTGATTTGTAGTTTGACCACCCCTCTCTTTTCCCAGCGGCCTGAACGGACACCCGGGGATCAAGCCCCCGAGACAAGACAAGGACTGAGAAAAGATGGGATCAACCGTAGCACGAAACGTCGGCGTCGACATTTCGAAAGACACGCTCGACGTCGCGATCCACCCCGAGGGCAAGGGCTTCCGCATCGCCAACACCCCGCAAGGCCATCGCGCCCTCATCAAAAGGCTTGAGGGCTTCGAGATCGCCCGAATCGTGTTCGAGGCGACAGGGGCTTACCATCGCCTCCTCCAAAAGGCGCTCGTCGAGGCCGGTTTGCCGTGGGTCAAGGTCAATCCCCGGCAGGCCAGACGCTTCGCTCAGGCGGCAGGCAAACTCGCCAAGACCGACCGCTGCGACGCTCTCATGCTCGCCCGCATGGGCGCTGCTCTTGAGCTCGAGCCGAATGTCCCCGTCAGTCCGACGGTGGAGACCATGAAGGAACTCGTCAACGCCCGTCACGCCCTCGTCAAGGACCGCGTCGCTGTCCTCAACCGCCAGGCCATCGCCGTTTCAACGCTCATCAAGCGTCAGCTCGCTCAGAGGCTCCGCCAGATCGACAGCCAGATCGAAGCCATCGACAAGCGCCTCAAAACGCTGCGCAAGGCCGACGCAGACGTCAGCGAGCGCTTCGACATCCTGACCAGCATTCCAAGCTTCGGCGAGGGGACCGCCAATGTGCTGATGGTCGAGACGCCCGAGCTCGGGCGTCTCGACCATCAGCAGGCCGCAAGCCTCGTCGGGCTCGCGCCGATCGCAAACGACAGCGGACAGTCCTACGGTAAACGATCCATTCGCGGCGGCCGGCCACGGGCCAGGCAAGCTCTCTATATGGCCGCCCTCAGCGCCATCCGGTTCAATCCGCAGCTCAAAATCAAATACCAGGCCCTCATCAATGCCGGAAAACCCGCCAAGGTCGCCCTCGTCGCCGTCATGAGAAAGCTTCTCATCCTCGCCAACGCCCTCATCCGCGACAACCGAAAATGGGCCCCCACAGCCCCTTGACCAACACGGACACTACAGCGCCCAATTCGACGAAATTGCAATCTGCTCTAGCGTTTATTTTTTGGAATCGGGACTTTTCAATGGGTTGCGAGCAGTTCAAATAGAATCCTGCCCGCCTGACAACTCGCGCGCCGGTTGTGGTTGAGCGACGTTTCAAACAGCCATGGGACTCTCTTCGCCTGGATTATGGACCGGGGGAAGAGATTCCGCAATCAAGAACCAATATAGCGGCAATTTCTGATTTTGTCAAGACAATTCGCGACTCTTATAGCGATAGCCGTTGATCGTTGTGGAATTCAACTGATTCAGAAACCTATCCAAGGCCCGTCATGGCCGGGCTCGACCCGGCCATCCACGCATTGCTAGCGCTATTTGCGCGTAGGTCTCATAATTTATCATACATATCAACATCTTAGTCGCGTAAGTCAGTGTTCACGTGGATGGCCGGGTCAAGCCCGGCCATGACGAAAAACAGAAAGAGAGGCGCCGCAAAGATCAACAACAGGTATCGCTATAAGAGCCCAATTCGCTGGCCCTCCCGTCCGGCGCCATCGCGAACCCGCGCGAACCTCTTACGTTCCGCTGGCCTGATCCGTATGGTGATGTCCGTGCCTCGCGTGCCGCGTCGGCTCAGCGCTTTGCGCCGGGGTGACGGTCGGTTCCTGCGTATCCCCACACTTCGCCTCCAGGACCTTCGTTTCCTTGGGGCCGCGCAAGGTCACGGTCATTGTCTCTGTCCCGACCAGAAGCGCTCCAATGCTGGTCCACGATCGGTCCTGATTGCGCCTCCACTCCGCGCAACTGAGCGGAAGCGACTTGCCATGGACCTCGACGGTGTCGGGCTTGGCGTCCTCCGCCATTACGACGCCCGGCATGGCGATGAAGATGGAGAAGAGCGCTGCGAGTTCGAAGCATCTGGGTCGCCCTGGCGCTAAAGGTCAGCCTTATGCGTCCGCATCGAAGCACCGGCAGGCGGCAAAGTCCAGTCCGCCTGCCTAAAGCGCGCCGTGAAAAAGTGGATGCCGGTTTTTCGTGGATCAAGGCGCGCGAAATCAAGGAATCCGGAGCATGCTGCGATTCGATGGAATCGCAGCATCTCTACGCGCCGACTGGGCGCCTTCCGGATCGCCGCGCGCTCCCTCCGGGGCCCGCCCGCCAGGAGATGGAACGCTGCGCAGCGCCGGCGGTTAGGGCAAACCGAAGAGGCTCGACCCGCGCGAGTTCAGCCAGAGCGCGAAAGCCGCCGCCGCCAGCGCGACGGCCTCGATCGCACAGGCCGTCTTGTAGAGCCGCAGCGCCCGCCGGATATCGGCGGCGCCCGCCTCACGCTTGCCCGAACCCATAAAGGCGTCGTCGACCAGCGTCTCGCCATAGACGCGCGGGCCGGCGAGCTTAAGTCCGAGCGCGCCGGCCATCGTGGCCTCGGGCCAGCCGGCGTTGGGCGAGCGGTGACGCGCCGCGTCGCGCCATACGGCTCGGGCCGCCTCCCGCGCCGAGGCTCGCGAAGTCAGCGCGGCGGCCAGAACGAGCCACAGCGCGGCGAGACGCGACGCCGGCCAATTGACGAGATCGTCGAGCCGCGCCGCCGCCCAGCCGAATGCGGCGTGACGCTCATCCTTGTGGCCGATCATGCTGTCGGCGGTGTTGATCGCCTTATAGAGCGCGCCGCCGACGAGGCCGCCGAGCGCGGTCCACAGGATAGGCGCGACGACGCCGTCGGAGAAATTCTCGGCCAGGCTCTCGATCGCCGCGCGGGCCACGCCTGACTCGTCCAGCACGTCCGGATTGCGCCCGACGATCTTCGCGACCGCGCGGCGTCCCTCGTCGAGACCAGCGTCGAGCCCGGCGGCGACCGCGCGCACGTGAGTTGCAAGGCTGCGCTGCGCCGGCAGGCTCGCGGCGAGAAGGGTAAGCACGACGAAGCCGAGCGACCCAAGCGGAAGAACCGCTTGGATCGCCAGCCACGCGACGAGCCCGACCGAAGCGAGAAAGAGCCCGAGCGCGACGACGCCGAGCGCGCGGCGCGCGGCGAAACTCACGCGCGGTCGGTTCATCAGCTTGTCCAGCCCGCCGAGCCAGCGGCCCATCCAAGTGACGGGATGGCCAATCGCGCGATAGAGAGGCGCCGGATAGCCGATCAGCGCCTCGAGGACCGTGGCGGCGAGCGCAAGCGGCAGCGAAAGTGAAAGCGACATGACGGCGGGGTTGGACTGGACCGCGGACTACCAGGCGTTCACCTATCATGGCGGCGCGCTCGAAGTCGCCCGCAGGCTCGCGCCCAAGGCGCCCCAGCCCTGGATCGATCTCTCCACGGGCGTCAATCCACATGCCTATCCCCTGCCCCCTCTTGAGCCCGAGGCGTGGGCGCGATTGCCCGAGAGCGGAGCGCTGGCGAAACTCGAGGCCGCCGCGCGCCGTTACGGCGTCGCCGCTACCAGCGTGGTCGCGGGGCCCGGCTCTCAGGCGCTCATTCATGCCCTGTCTCACATTTTGCCGCGCGGCGCGGTCGGCGCGCTCGGGCGAACTTACGGCGGATTCGCGGCGGCCTTCGCCGCAGCGGGCGCTCCGATCATCGAAGCAAAGCGGCTCGAGGACATGGGCGCCCTTGACGTCGCCGTCGTGGTCAATCCCAACAACCCCGACGGGCGGATCATTCCGCGCAACGACCTCCTGGCGCTGCATGAACGCCTTGCGCGGCGCGGGGCTACGCTCATCGTCGACGAGGCCTTCGCCGATTTCGATGGCCAGGAGAGCCTCGCGCCAATGCTGCCTGCAAGCGGCGCGGTCGTGCTGCGCTCGTTCGGCAAGGCCTACGGACTGGCCGGGCTTCGTCTCGGCTTTGCGCTCGCGTCCCCAGACATCGTTCCGATCTTGCGGGCCGCTCTGGGGCCGTGGCCCGTCGCCGGGCCGGCGATTGCGATCGGGGTTCGGGCGCTCGCCGATTCGGACTGGCTGGAAGAAACGCGCGCCCGCCTCGGCGAGGAGAGAGCGCGGCTTGACGCCCTGCTGCGCGGGACGGAATGGCGAATCATCGGCGGAACGCGCCTGTTTCGACTGGCCGCGCACGCCGACGCCCGCGCCGCCTTTGAGCGGCTGCTCGCCGCGGGAATCCTCGCCCGCCCCTTCGCTGACGCCCCGGATTGGCTGCGATTCGGCATTCCTGGCGACGAGCATGCGTGGGAAAGGCTGGCCACAGCTCTACAAGGCTGACCCGATTGTATTCCCACGCGCGCCGCATAAAAGGCGCGCATGGCCCATCGCGCCCCGCGAGTCTTCACGATTCCCTCCGGGGCGCCGTTCCTGCCGACACTGAGCCGCGCGCTCCTCGATGGCGCGCTGATCGACGGCTTCCCCGGCGCTGGCGGGCCGATGGCGCTCGCCGACGCCACGATTTATGTGCCGACCCAGCGCGCCGCCCAGGCTTTGGCCAAGGCGCTGCTCTCGGCCAGCGGCGCGCGGAGCCTGTTGTTGCCGCGCATCGCCCCGCTCGGCGCCTTCGAGCCGGACGAGACCGCGACGGTCTTTGATCCCGAGGGGGAGGAGACGCCGCGAACGGCGATTCCGACTGCGGTCGGCGCGTTGACCCGCCGCCACGCGCTCGCGACCCTCACCCGCGCCTGGGGAAAGGCGCTCAAAGGCGCGATCCGGCAGGTCGACGCCGACGGTCGCCTCGTCGTCGATCCGGCCGAGCCCGCGTTGGTCGCGGCGACCCCCGCGCAGGCTTACGCGCTCGCCGGCGATCTCGCGGCGCTGATCGACGACATGATCATCGAGGGCGCGCCGTGGACGAGGCTCGAAACGCTCGCGCCTGAACTTTATGATCCCTATTGGCGCATTACCCTCGACTTCCTCAAGATCGCCTTCGCCCATTGGCCGAATTGGCTGGCCGAGCGGGGCCTCATCGACCGGGCGAAGCGGATCGCGCTGCTCATCGACGAAGAAATCAAAGCGCTCGATAGCCCGCGGCGCGGTCCGACCATCATCGCCGGCTCGACCGGCGCCAATCGCGCCACCGCCCGCCTCATCGCGGCCATCGCCCGCGCGCCTCAGGGCGCGGTCGTGCTGCCCGACCTCGATCTCAATCTCGACGATCGCACATGGGCGATGATCGGCGCCGGTGATGACGGTTCGCTCGGGCTCGCGGGCCATCCGCAGGCGCTGCTGCATCGGCTGATCGGCTTAATCGGCGTCAAACGCGACGACGTCATATCCCTGGGCTCGCCCTCCCCTCAGCTTGCGGCCCGCTCCGCCTTCTTGAGCGAAGCGCTTCGTCCCGCGGAATCGACCGATCTTTGGCGCGAACGGGGGTGGACGTTGTCGCCGCTCGCCCTCGCCGCCGCGCTTCAAGGCGTCACGCTCATCGTCGCCGACAACGAGAATGAAGAGGGCCTGGCGCTGGCGATCGCGATGCGCGAAACGCTGGAGACGCCGAGCAAGTCCGCGGCGCTCGTTACGCCCGACCCCTCGATCGCGCGCCGCGTCTCGGCTGAGCTTGCGCGCTGGGGCGTGGAGGTCGAAGATTTGGCTGGGCGCACGTTGGGGCAAAGCCCGGCCGGCGCGCTGGCCAGGCTCATCCTCGAGGCGGCGATCGAGTTCACGCCGCGCTCGTTTCTCGCGCTCCTGGCGCATCCTTCCGTTAGCTTCGGCCGCTCGCGCGTCAAACTCGAAGCCGCGACGCGCGCGCTGGAGCTGGCCATCTTTCGCGCCGTCCCGCTTGCGTCCCTCGACGATCTCGAACGGGCCTTCGCGGCGGCGCGTGAGGCCGCCCAAGACCGGCATGCGCATCCCGCGATCCGCCGCATCGGCGAGGCCGACCGTCGGGCGGCGGAGGCGCTCGCGCGCGATGTTGCAATCGCGCTCGCTCCCTTGCGCGCGCTTCGGGCCAACGCACCCTTGCGCGACTGCCTCGCTCAGCATCGGCTCGCGCTCTCCGCCACGGTTGCCGGAGCGCAGGGCGCGGTGGAGGACGCGCACGGGGTCGAGCAACTGACTGAGCTCATGGACGAATGGAGCGAGGCGGCGGACGAGAGCTTCCCGACTGGGCTCAGCGAATACGCCGCCTTGTTCGACGACGCGCTGGCGGCGGCTCGCGCTCCGCCGGCGAGCGGCGGCCACCCGCGGCTCATGATCCTCGGCCTGCTCGAAGCGCGCCTCTTGAGCTTCGATTGCGTGCTGCTGGCGGGCCTCGACGAAACGGTCTGGCCGCCCGCGGTCGAGACCGACGCCTTCCTCAACCGGCCGATGCGCGCCGCGCTCGGCCTTTCGGCGCCGGAGCGGCGCATCGGTCAGACGGCGCACGATTTCGTCGCCGCGCTCGGGGCGCGCGAGGCGATCCTGAGCCGGGCGAAGAAGCGCGGCGGCGAGCCGACCGTCGCGTCCCGCTTTCTGCAGCGCATGGCGGCTGCGGCTGGTCTTGAGGCGATGAAGGAGCCCGAGGAGCGCGGCGAGCGCTATCTCGCGTTCGCGCGCGCTCTCGATCGGCCGACCGACTTTCAGCCACAGCCAAGACCAGCGCCGCGGCCTCCGGTTGAACTTCGCCCAAAAGGGCTGAGCGTCACCCGAATCGAGACCTTGCGGCGCGATCCTTATGCGATCTACGCCGAATACATTCTCCGATTGAAGGCGCTCGAGGCGGTCGAACGCGACATCGGGCCGCGCGAAACGGGCATGGCGTGGCACGCGAGCTTACAGGAGTTTGTCGAGGAATATCCCTTCGGCGCCCTCCCGTCTGAGGCGCGCGAACGTCTCCTGTCGATTGCGCGCGCGCGCTTTGCGTTGCTTCGCGAGGATCCCGCCTTCGCGCTCCACTGGCCCAATATCGAAAAGGGCCTCGACTTCTTTCTCGCCTTTGAGCACGATTCGCGCGGCGCGATTGCGCAAATTTGGGTCGAGCGACAGGGGACGATCGCTGTCCCGCTCGCAACCGGAACTCCGTTCAGGCTCACCGCGCGAGCCGACCGAATCGACGTCATGCAATCGGGCGGCGCGCGGGTCATCGACTACAAGAGCGGAGCGGCGCCGACCGCCAAGGAGGTCAAAACTGGCTTTTCGCCGCAACTCACTCTGGAAGCCGAAATGCTGCGGCAGGGAGGTTTCGAGGGCCTGCCGCGGCTCGACGCCAAGGAGGCGCTTTATCTGAAGCTTGGGGGCGCGGCGGGCGGCGAAGAAAAACACGCCGGCGGAAGGGGCGAGAACATCCTCGCGCTCGCCGAGCGGCATTTCGCCGGCCTCCAAATGCTGCTCGACGCATTCGCCTGCCGGGAGACGCCTTATCTCTCGCGGCCGTTCCCCAAATTCGCCCCCCGTTTCTCGGACTACGACCATCTCGCGCGCATCAAGGAATGGTCGGCGACCGGAGGGGAGAGCGATACGGGGGACGCGCCGTGAGCCGCTCTCTCGCCATTCCCGAGCCCCTAAGGCAGCGACAGGCCCGGGCGTCAAACCCGAGAACCTCCGCCTGGGTCTCCGCCAACGCCGGCAGCGGCAAGACGCACGTGCTCACGCAGCGCGTGCTGCGGCTTCTGCTCGATGGAACGCCCCCGGCGCAGATCCTGTGCCTCGCTTACACCAAGGCGGCGGCCGCCAACATGGCCGACCGGGTTTTCAGCAAGCTCGCGCAGTGGACGAGCCTCGACGACAGCGCCCTGGCCAAAGCGATCGTCGACTGCGGCGCGGACGCGCCCGATCCGGCGAAACTCGTCTTCGCGCGGCAATTGTTCGCGCGCACGATCGAGACTCCCGGCGGCCTCAAGATTCAGACGCTGCACGCCTTCGCCGAGAGGTTGCTCAGGCTCTTTCCCTTCGAGGCCAACGTCCCGGCCCATTTCAAGGTTCTCGATGAACGGGAATCGAAACTGCTGCTGCTCGAGGCGCGCGACGCGGCGCTGGCCGAGCTCAGCGCCGCGAGCGAAAGCATGGGCGCGCTCGACCTGGTGGCGCGCGAGTCGGGCGCGGCCAGATTTGATGAGCTTCTGACGGAGGCGCTCAGCCGCGCCGAGACGTTCGGCGCCCATGACGACGCGCTGGCTTATGTCGCCGCGCTGAGCGCTCCGCTCGGTCTCGAGCCCAGCGCGACGGCCGCAGGCGTCGAGGCGCAAATGCTCGACGGCGAAGTCGAGCGCATGCGGCGCGAGGCGTGGGCGCAGGCCCTCGAGGCCGGTAAGAAAGACGACCAGAATATAGCGGCGAAGCTTCGTGCGGCCAATCACGACGGTCCGCCCGCAGTTCGCCTCGAGGCGCTGCTCGAGGCGTTCTTTGGCAAAGGCGGCGAGGGCGAACCCCGCGGAGGCGAGAACGGCCGCGTGACGACCAATGGCCTATGCGAAAAGTTTCCTGCGCTCGAAGACGTTCTGCGTCGCGAGCAGGACCGCCTGGAGGTCTTGCGCGAGCGAAGGCGTGCGGCGTTGACGCTTGAGCGCAGCGCCGCGCTGTTCGTGGTCGCAAGATCAATCCTGGCGACGTTTGCACGGATGAAGGCCGAGCGTGGCGCGCTCGATTTCAACGATCAGATCGCGCGTGCGCTCGCGCTGGTGACGCGGTCGAGCGCCGCTTGGGTGCTGCACAAGCTCGACTATGGGCTCGATCACCTGCTGCTCGACGAAGCCCAAGACGCATCCGAGCCGCAATGGGGCATTCTTGCCGCGCTCAGCGCCGAGTTTTTCGCCGGCGCTGGCGCGCGGCCCAAGAACCGCACCGTGTTCGCGGTCGGCGACGAGAAGCAATCGATCTTCGCCTTCCAGGGCGCGGCGCCCCAGATGTTCGCGGAAATGAAGCGCGGTTTCGCCGCGCGTCATCGCGAGTCGAAGCGGCCGTTCGCCGATGTCCCGCTGACCTTCTCTTTTCGGTCGTCGCAAACGATTCTCGACGCCGTCGACATGACCTTCCGAACAGAACTGGCGTGGCGCGGCGTCGCAGCCGCCGGGGAGCCTCCCCCAAACCACGAGGCCATTCGCGACTTGAAAGGCGTGGTCGAACTCTGGCCGCTGATCGCTCCAACGCCGGCGCCGGACCCGGAAGACTGGAGCATGCCGCTCGATCCGCCCGCCCAGGATGATCCTCCGGTGATCCTCGCCAAGCGGATCGCCGAGGTCATCAAGGGCTGGCTCAAGGCCGCCTCGCGTGAGCGCGTGACCGACCCGGATAGTGGCGAAATCAGGCGCATTCGCGAGAGCGACGTCATGATCCTGGTCCGCACCCGCAACGCCTTTTTCGAGGCGATGATCCGGGCGCTCAAGGCCGCGGATGTGAAGGCCGCCGGCGCCGACCGGCTCAAGCTCAAAGACCATATCGCGGCGATGGATCTCATCGCCGCCGGCCGCGCGGCGCTGCTGCCGGACGATGATCTGACGCTGGCCTCGGCGCTCAAGTCGCCGCTGATCGGTTTTGACGACGATGCGCTCATGAAGCTCGCGGCGGGACGGCGCGGTTCCCTCGTCGAAGCGCTCGTACGCGCGGACGAAGGCGTCGCGTCCGAAGCCGCGCGCCGGCTCCAAGCGTGGCGCGCGCGGGCGAAAGTGCTGTCGCCATTCGCCTTCTATGCGTTGCTTCTCGGCCAGGATGGCGGGCGTCGAGCGCTGATCCGCCGGCTCGGACCCGAAGCCGCCGACCCGATCGATGAATTCCTGACCTTGGCGCTGGCGCATGAGCAGCGCGAGGCGCCGTCGCTGCATAATTTTCTTAGCCAGGTCGAAGCGGCCGATGTCGAAATCAAACGCGACATGGAGGTCGAGACGGAGGGCGTGCGCGTGCTCACCGTCCACGCCAGCAAGGGACTCGAGGCGCCGATCGTCTTCCTGCCCGATTCGTGCGGCGGTCCGGATGCGAGGCACGAACCCAAGCTGATGCGGCTCTCGCCGAGGCCGGGCGACCCGCCGGTCTTGGCTTGGGCCAGGAAGTCAGCCGAAGACGCCGCCGCGGTCGCCATGGCGCGGACCGAGGCGCGCGCGGCTCAGGCGGGCGAACATCGGCGCCTGCTTTATGTCGCCATGACTCGGGCCGCTCAGCGCCTCATTGTCGCCGGCTACGAGACGTCCAGGCGCCGCCCCGTCGATTGCTGGTACGACCTCATCCACACGGGCCTCTCCGGCGCCGACGTGCTCGTCGAAGCGCCGGCCCCGTTTCGCGGGGGCGGAACGATCCTGCGCTTTGGCGAAGGCCTCCGCGCCGAGGATGCCGGCGAAACGGCGTCCGCTCGCGCCCTCGAGGCTCTGCCCGGCTGGCTCGTGGCCAAGGCCGCGCCCGAGGCCGCCGCCCCTCCTCTCAATCCTTCGCGCGCCGCCGGCGTCGGCGGGGGCGACCCGGAGCGGGCCCTCGAGGGACGGCTTGCGCACGCTCTGCTTGAGGCGCTGCCCAACCTTCCGCCTGAGCGCCGCCCGGATGCGGCGACGGCCTACCTCGACGCATGGGGCGGCGCGCTTCCCGAATCGGCCCGCGCGGCGCTCGCCTCCAAGGTGCTCGCCGTGATCGGCGCGCCGGAACTGAGCCCCATTTTTGCACCCGGCTCCAGAGGCGAAGTCCCGCTGACGGGACTTCTGCCGCGGCCTGGGCGCCCCGACCTGCAATATAGCGGCCGTCTCGACCGTCTCGTTGCAACCGACGGCGGTGTATTGATCGTCGACTTCAAACTCGGCGAGAAGCCGGATCGCCCCGCCGCGGCCCATGTCGCCCAACTCGCTCTCTATCGCGTGGCTTTGCAGCCGCTCTACCGGGGGCTGGCGATTCGCGCCGCGCTCGTCTATCTAGATGGCCCGACGCTCGCGCCGATCGACCAGGCTGAGCTCGACGCGGCGCTCAACGCCGTCGCCGACGCGTCTTAGACACGCCACAAACGCTTCGTAGTTTTGCCGTTTTTCCTGCAATTCCGCATGGAAGCGATGTCTTGATTGCCTTGAAGAGGTCGCATTTGCTGGCCAAGGTCACAACCGATGGCGAGCGGAACGCATCCGGGCGGGCGCCCAATATCTTTGTGTTTTGGTTTCGGGAAGCTTGGGCGAGGGCCGCGGCGCGGCGCCGTCTGCGCGGCCGTCGGGTTCGCTTTCGCGATGGTGCTAGCGAGCGGGCGTCTGGCCGCCGAATTCGCAAAAAATCCCGTACGGCATGGTGCCTTACAGCCACCCCGTCTATAAAAATGGCAAGCGAATGTTGTGGCATGGCGCGTGGCGTGGAAGCCTGGGCAAGTACGCCCGCCGGGGCGCCAGGGCGGCGGAGGCTAAACCTGAGCTGGCGCTCGCGCCGGAGCCGCAAACGGTCGCCCCGAAGGAGTTTACGGTCCTCGCGGACCCTGGCGACGCCAGGGCGAGCCGGATGGCTCGGGATTTCGCGACGGTCATGAGCGCTAGCGGGACGCTAGGGCGCGCGATCGTCGGCTCCACTTCGCCAAATGGTCTCGGCAAGGTCCTCAAGAGCGACATGGCGGACTTCGCCATCGTCTCGCTCGACAGCCTTCTATCCGGCGCCAAGGGCGATTCGGATTGGATGAAGCGCGCCCCGTTTGTCGCGCGCCTCGCGCCCGAAACCTTGGCCGTGATCGCGCCTCGCGAGCTCAAGTCGATCGGCGACTTACAGGGAAAGACGGTGAGCTTCGGCGATCTGGACAGCGCGACATCGACCAGCGGCAGAATGTTGTTCTCCCGACTGGGCGTGACCGCGAATCAGACGAACGAGCCGTTGCCGGAAGCGCTCGATCGTCTCGCGGCGGGCAAGGTCGACGCGGTCGTGGTGCTCGGCGCGGAAGAATTGCCCGCGCTCAGCGATTTCGGCGGCGACGGCCGGTTTCACATCGTCGCCATTCCTTGGTCGCCGACTTTGGAGCCGGTCTACGCCCCGGCGCACGTCACCGCCGCCGACCGGCCCAATCTTGTCAGCGCGACGAATCCTGTCGAAACAGTCGGCGAGCCGATGGCGCTGATCGCGCTCGACGCGGCGCCGGGATCGCCGCGCGCCGACGCGCTGGGGCGGGTCGCGCGCGTTTTCTTTGACAATTACGACGGGTTCCTGAGCGACGACCACGATCCGCATTGGCGGGACGTCAATCTCGCGGCGGACGCCTCGTGGCCAACCGAACCCTGGCCCCGACTCGCGGCGGCGCAGAACTGGCTCGATGCGAAAAAGCCGTCGGCCGATGGATCTCTCGATGCGTTCCGCGCCTCGGCCAAGTCCGCCGCCGATTCGGCCGGCTGGCCAAGCGCGGCCGATTCGGATCGACTCTATGACGACCTGACGCGCTGGCGCGGATTGATGCAATAAGGGAGGCGAAAGCTGGCCATTTCCTGGAAAGCGCTCTCGAGCGTCCTCGGCGCACTCATCGCGGGCATGCTGGTGTTGGCGTGCTGGCCCCGGCTTGAGCCGTCGGCCCTGCACATGAAGGCTGCGGTCGAGCAGCCTGTTTTCGTCACCCCGCTTCCCGCCCCATCCGCCCGGAAGGCGTCAGCGGTTCAGTCGATCGCTCGGGATGCGATCAGCAAGCTAGCGATGGCGTTGCGCGACCAGCCCACGACCGCACACGCGCAACAAGCCGGCGGCCCTGGCGCGGCGCTGGCGATACCGATCGACGAAGCTCGCAGGCTTTGCGCGGAAGGCCTTGTCGCCTTCGCCAAGGGCGACATCGCAACCGCGCGGGCGTTTTTTGTCAGCGCCTCCGAGGCTGGCGACGCTCGCGCGCTCGTTGCGCTCGGAGACACATTCGATCCCACGACGCTCACTCGTCTCGGCGTCGTAGGGCTCAAGGGCGATGGGGCCAAAGCGCGCGACTATTACGTGCGCGCGCTCGCGGCAGGCGCGACCGGGGCCCGAGGGCGGCTCGCCGGGTTAGCGGCTAAATAGGCGCGAATCCGGCTCAGTTCCGCATCTGACGCGCGCGAAGCCTTCATCAGGCCAGCGCAATGCGCGGCGTCGGGCCGGCGGCGCGAATGCGCTCGTCGGCGTGAGTCTCGAACCGCTTGAAATTGTCGCGAAACATCTGCACCAGGCGGCCGGCGACTTCCGCGAATTCGCCCTTGTTGCGCCAGGTCTTGATCGGTTCGAGAATATGGGGCTCGACGCCCGGAACCTGCGACGGCGCGGCGAGGCCGAAGTACGGATCGGTGCGGAAATCGGCGCGATGCAGAGAACCGTCGAGCGCGGCCGCGACCAGGCGGCGCGTCACCCGGATCGGCATGCGCCTTCCGGAGCCAAACTTGCCGCCGGTCCATCCGGTGTTGACGAGCCAGCAATCGACATGGTGTCGCGCGACCAAGTCCCGCAGGAGATTGCCGTAAACGGTCGGATGCAGCGGCAGGAACGGCGCGCCGAAACAGGTCGAAAAGGTCGCCTGCGGCTCGGTGACGCCTTTCTCCGTGCCCGCCACCTTGGCGGTGTAGCCGGACAGAAAATGATACATCGCCTGCGCCGGGTCGAGCTTGGCGACCGGCGGCAGCACTCCGAACGCGTCGCAGGTCAGCATGATGATGTTCTTGGGATGCCCGGCGCGGCCGGTCGCCGAAGCATTGGCGATGAAATTAAGAGGATAGGCGATGCGCGTATTCTCGGTCTTGGAATTGTCGTCGAAGTCCGGCGTCCTCAACTCGGGGTCGAGCGTCACGTTCTCCATCACGGTGCCGAAGCGTTCGGTCGTCGAATAGATTTCGGGCTCGGCCTCGCGGGATAGCTTGATCGCCTTGGCGTAGCACCCGCCCTCGAAATTGAAGATTCCGTTGCGGCCCCATCCATGCTCGTCGTCGCCGATCAGCGTGCGATGCGGATCGGCGGAGAGCGTGGTTTTGCCGGTGCCGGAGAGGCCAAAGAAGATCGCCGCGTCGCCGTCCTTGCCGACATTGGCCGAGCAATGCATCGGCATGACCTGTTTTTGCGGCAGCAGGTAGTTGAGGACGGTGAACACCGACTTCTTCATCTCGCCCGCATAGCTCGTGCCGCCGATGAGCACGATCTTGCGCTTAAAGTCGCAAGCGATGATCGTCTCGCTTCGCGCGCCATGCCGTTTGGGGTCGGCGCGGAACGAGGGCAGATCGACGATCGTCAGTTCCGGGACAAAGGCAGGCAGGTCCTCGACCGGCGGACGGATCAGGAGATTGCGGATGAAGAGGGAATGCCAGGCGTATTCGCTGAAGACGCGCGTGCGCAGGCGCAACCCCGGATCCGCCCCGGCGTAAAGATCCTGAGCGAACAGCGTCTTCGTTCCGGCATGGGCGATGAAGTCGGCGAGGAGGGCGTCGAAATGCTCGACCGTCATTGCGTTGTTGTTGTCCCACCACACGACCGCCTCGGTGTCGGCGTCGCGCACCACGAACTTGTCCTTGGGGCTGCGTCCGGTATGCGCCCCGGTGTCCGCGACCAGGGCCCCATGCGCGGCGATATGCGCTTCGTGACGTTGCAACGCCTGCTCATAGAGTTGAGGCGCGCCGAAGTTCCAGTTGATGGCTGCAAGATCGCGAAAGCCGAACCGGTCCGCGCCGAAGTCGACGTTATGCGCCCCGTTCTCGATCATGCCCTAAGCGTCCCCCTAAAAGCGCGCGCCTAAGCGCAGGCGCGCAAATCCAAGCAATTTCATCTTGCACGGTCAACCCGGCAAAATCGGGACGCCGCCAAGAGCAAAAGAAGCCGGCAAGGCCTGAACGGCGCCCGCCAGCGCATGGTCTCCTCGCCAATTCGGCCGATGGAGCCGACGTCTTGTTTATGCAATGTTTCAGAGGACGATTCGTTCCGCACCGAAGAGGGTGACGGCCCTGGCGTCGCGAAGCGGCCGGTTACTCGCAAATCGCAACAGTGCGGCGCTGGGAGGGGCCGATGGGCGCCAAGCCGGGTAAGATCGAACGCGAAATTCGAGTCCCGTCGGGGGAGCGGGAAGTCGCGATCGGGACCGTCTCGGCCGGGGAGACCTGGTCCCTTTCCGCGGCCGGCGAGTGGAGCACCGGCTTCGTTCGTTGCGGCCCCGACGGCTACCGCAACTTCCTCTACGACGCTCTCAACTTTAGACCGCGCGTCGCGGGCGAGGCGCGGCTTAAGCTCATGTGCAGGTTCAAGGACGAGCCCGACTTAGAGGCGTTTCCGATCGGCGCCGGATGCACCAGGACCTTCACGCGAACGGGCGAGCTCGTCGTCTTCGCCAACGATCGGCCGCATGGTTACGCCGACAATCGCGGCGAGGTCACCCTCACCGCCGCGCCCGGCGGAGTTGAGCCGGGGCCGCCCGACGCCCTCGGCGGCCTCTCCGCCCGATGGCGCGATATTGTCGACATCTACAATCGCACGGCCGGCGTGTCGGTCATCGCCGCCTTCGCCCTCGGCGTCTCTGGGATCCTTCTTTTCATGCCCCAGGGACGCGATCTCGTCCGCGGCGTTGGCGAAGATGGGTTGGGCGGCGTGGCGATCGCCTTTGCGATCGGGCTGTTGTTCTTCGCGATCCAGGCCTGGAGCTGGTCGCGCATCGTCATCGCTTCGAATTACGGAACCAACCGCGAGCTCTGGCGGCCGCGCTGGCTCCTCGAATGGGGCCCGAGGGTGCTGGCCTTCCTGCCTTTCGCCGCGGCCGGTCTCGCGCTCCTGATCAGTTTCAAGTGGAACGCGTCCGTCGGCCTGCTCCTGCTGGCGATCGGCGTGGTCTTCCTCGGGTTGCTAATCTTCCGAGAGCCGATGACGAAGCGTCTCGCGGGGGATACCGAGACCGCGCCACGGGTCCAGGGCGCCTGGGTCATCGCCGGCCTCGCCATGGCGTTTGGCGCGATGGTGGTCGCCATCCTCTGGCCCGCCGCAATCGGCGTCAAGCTCGGCGCGCCGGCGATCGTGTTCTTCGGGCTCGGCTTCATCATTCCCGTGATCACCATCGCCTGCCAGCTCGGGACAAGCCTCAGGATCCCGGTTGCGGGCGCGCTCCTCCTGTGGGCGGTTCTCATCGGAGCGTTCTTCGACAATCACCAGGTTGGGCGGCGCGCCCTCGTCGCCGAAACGGGCGGCTCGACGGAACGTCCGACTTTGGTGAGCGCCTTCAAGCAATGGGCCGATCACCAGCCCGTCGACCCCAACGGCAAGAAGACGATGGTCCTCGTCGCGGTGCAGGGCGGCGCGTCGCGAGCGGGGTATTGGGCCGCTGTCGCTCTCTCGAGCCTGCGGGAGGCCGCGAAAGCCAAACATGTCGACATCGACTCGCATATCTTCGCAATCAGCTCGGTATCGGGCGGAAGCGTCGGATCGGTCGGCTACGCCGCGATGCTAAAGACCGCGCGCGACGATAAGAACTTCCGCAATGATCTTCTCGGTTTCGCAGGCCGCGACGCCCTCGGACCAGCGCTTACAGGTATGCTTTATTCCGACTTGCTCTACCGCTTTCTGCCCTTATGGCTGCTTCCCGACCGCGCGGAGACGCTCGAGCGCGCCTGGGAGGAGGCGTGGGACGCCCCGGACGCTACCACGAATTTGTATCCCCGAACGGCAGGGACCATCACCGGGCCCTTCCTCGCGCTCGCGCCCAAGGAGGGCGAGCTGTGGCGGCCGCTGCTTATTGTGCAGGGCGCGAGCGAAAGCGGCGGGCGGCGCATGCTCACGAGCGCCGTCAAGTTCACCTGCGACGAGGTCGACGACGACGACCTCCTCGATGGGCTGGACCACGATGTCGCGGCTTCGACCGCCATCCTCGACGGCGCGCGCTTTCCATGGGTCAGTCCGGGCGGCACTTTCACGCATCTGCCGTGCTACGGGAAAGAGGGCGATCCCAGGTCCTCGGACCACGTTCTCGACGGCGGCTATTTCGACAACGCCGGGGCCGAGACCTTGCGCGAAATGACGCGCGCCATCCGCAGTCTTCCTGGCGGCGATACGGGAAAGCTCGACATCATCTTCGTCCTGATTGGCTATTCGAACCAGGATCCCACGAAGCCGCCGCCGCTGCCGGCGACGGGATTGAAGGCGTGGATCCCCGACCGCATCGGCTCGCTCGTCCCGAACGATGTCTTCGCGCCGGTGCTTGGCCTCTACAACGGCATGGACGCGCACGAAGCGCATCTGGCGCGAGAGATGAAGCTCGCCGGCCAAACGATCGTCACCGATACGGACCCCTATCGTTCGCGGCTCACCGGCGACGACCCATACGCCGCGCTCGTCCTCTGCCCTGGAGAGGTGAAGCTGGATAGCGGCCGGACCATCTCTTACGACCCGCCCATGGACTGGACGCTGTCGGGCGAAGCCAAGCGCTACATCGAGAACTCGGTGATCCGCGACTCGGGCGCTTGCGCAGCGGACAAGAACCTAGACGCCATCGACTATATCGCCGACAAACTCAAGCCCTGACGAAGGAAAACCGCCGTCAAACCGCGAACAGCCGTTCCGCGTTGCCATGCGCTATTCTCTCCCGGTCGCCGTCGCTGACTGGCAGCCGGTCGAGAAAAGCGCGGCCCTCGGCCATCGATTGATAGGGATGATCGGTCGAAAACATGATCCGGTCGACGCCGACCTGAAGCATGAGTTCGAGGAACGTCGGCAGGAAGTTGAAGCCGGAGAACGTGTAATGGACGTTCTCGCGCAGATAGGCGCTGATCGGCTTCTTGAGCCTGGTCATCGCCGGCGCCATGACGTCGACTCGCTGAAGCATGAACGGCAGCGTCTCGCCCATGTGCCCGACGACGATCTGCAGCTCGGGATGCGCGTCGAACACGCCGCCGACGATCATCCTGAGCACGTGCAGCGCCGTCTCGATGTGCCAGCCCCATCCCGCGCCCGCCATCATCTCGCCGACCATCGGCTCAAGCCCGCCGAACCAGGCGTTGATCACCGGCTGAGGTGATTGCGTCGGATGGAGATAGATCGGAAGCTTGAGCCGCTCCGCCCGCGCCAGGACCGGCCAGAAGAACCGGTCGTCGAGATAGCGTCCGCGACGATGGCCATTGATGACGACGCCTTTGAACCCATGCTCGGCAACCACGCGCTCGAGCTCCGCGACCGCGGCCGGCGGATCGGCGATCGGCAGCGCGGCCAGGCCGAAAAACCGCGTCGGATGGCGCCGGATGGCTTCCGCGAGCCCAACGTTTGTGTCTCGCGCGAAGGTCTTCGCTTCCTCGACGCCGAGCTGTTCGACGCCGGGAGCCGTCAGCGAAAGCGCCTGCACCTCGACGCTCGCCGCGTCCATCGCCGCGACGCGGCCGTCGCCAATGTCGACGAGCTGAGCGGCGAGCGCCGCGAACCTCCCGCCAAGCTGTTGCGCCCGCTCCTTCAGCCGGCGGTTGGGGCCGTCGAGAAAAGCGGGCGTGGCGAAATGTTCCTCAAGGGCGATCGTGCGCATTGCCGGACTCCTTTAAGGACTGCGAGAAGAGTTCAGCGCCTCCATCCGCCTCGCCTCAATCGAGTCCTGAATACGACGCCCTGCGAGCCTCGCCTACTTCTTCTGCCCCTTCACATAGGCGATGTAGCCCTCGACGTCCTTCGCCGGCTCGGCGTAGGCGTCGCCTAGCGCCTTGGCGACCGCGCCCATGTAGGTCTTCGCCCATTCGGGATAATGGTAGTCGATGACCTTGAGGAATTCGAGGCTCGCCGCCAGGCGGATGTCGGCGATCGAGACGTGATCGCCGCCGATAAAGGTCTTGCCGTCGAGAAAGAACTTATGCAGCGCGGCGAGCGTCTCGCCGACCGCTCCCACCGCCGCCTTCTGCGCCTTCTCCTTCTCGGCAGCCGTGGCGTCGCTGGCGCCGACTTCGCCCGGATATTGCGGAAAGCCCAGCGCGCCATAGGTCGAGCGCACGATATAGGGATAGAGGGTGCCGACGATATAGAACATCGCGCTGTCCACCATCGCCCGCTTTTCCGGCTCGGTCGGATAGAACTTGTCGAGATGATGCTTGTTGCAGAGATACTGCATGATCGCGCAGCTCTCCCACATCACGCCCTTCGGCAGGCCGGGCGCCTCCATCATCGGCGTCAGATGCGCCGGGTTCTTGGCCAGGAAGTCGTCGGTGCGGGTCTTGCCGTAAACATCGTCCTCGGTGAAATCGAGCTTGGCCGCGCGAATGAACACGCGCGCGGTCATGTTGTTGACGCTCGGCTTGATGACGTGGAGCTTGATTACCGACATGGGGCTTCCTCCTACTTGCTTTCGATGAGTTCAGGCGCGTGGCTGCGCTGGTATGGGTCCTTGGGCGAGCGGTCCGCCGACAAACTCTTGGTCGACGACTTGACGAGATTCTCGATCGCGTCGGCGATGTGGACTTCCATGATCGCCCGGTCGCCGCGCGCGACCCGCAGATTGTGGGCGGCGAACAGCACGTCGGAGCGGGTGAAGCCTTCGGGGGCGTCGAACTTCCAGCACGAGAGCTCGATCAAGAGCCCGAGCGGATCCTCGAAATAGATCGCGTCGAAGACCATCCGGTCGCGCACGCCGGTGTTCGGAATGCCCCGCGCGCCGAGCCGCTCGACCGCCTGCATGAACACGGCGCGGGACACGTTGAACGCCATATGATGGACGCAGCCGGTGTCGGTCGGCGTGCGGCGCTTAACCGGCTTGCGGTCCTCATGCGTGAACACGGTGATGAGCCGTCCGTCGCCGGGATCGAAATAGATGTGACTTTCGCCGGCGTTGTCGAGATTGGGCTGCTCAAAGATAAACGGCATGCCGAGCACGCCCTCCCAGAAGTCGATCGAGGTCTCCCGATCGGCGCCGACCAGCGTGACATGATGCAGACCCTGGGTCTGAAGCTTATGCATGCGTGCTCCTCCTCAGACTTTTTCGACGAGTTTGGACTTATATTCGCTGCGCGGGAGAGCGCCCGGGGCTACGAGCGTGATCTCGGTCGTCACCAAAAGCTTATCACGCACGCGAGCGCGGATGCGATCCGCGAGATCCTCGACCTCAGCGCCCGGCGCGAGCTCAACACTGATCGGCAGCGGCGGCTCCTGCCGGACGCCGGCCGAGCGGGGGCGGATCATGATAACGCCCGCGACCGCCGGGGCAAACTCGTTGACGACCTCGCGCAAAGCCGAGGGAAAAACGTTGACGCCGCGCACGATCAGCATGTCGTCGGTGCGCCCGATGCAGCGCACGCGTGGGCTCGTGCGCCCGCAGGCGCATCGGCCAACGCTCAAGCGCACGTGGTCGCGGGTGCGAAAGCGTAAGAGAGGCGCCGAGCGGTTGACAAGGTGGGTCAGCACGAGCTCGCCCTCGGCCCCGTCGGCAAGCGGCTTGGCCAAGCCGGTTTCCGGCTCGATCAGCTCGAAATGCACGAAGCCCCGACCGCTGAAATGCATGCCCGCCTTCTGCTCGCACTCGCCCCAGAGCGAAACGGAGATGTCGCCGATGCCCATCGCCTCGGTGACGCTCGCGCCCCACGCCGCCTCGAGCTTGGCGCGCATCGGGGGTTCGCCGCCGCCCGGCTCGCCCGCGACCATCACCCGCCTCACGCTCGACTTCGCGAGGTCCTTGCCGCGCGCCTCCGCCCATTCGGCAAGATGCAAGGCGTAAGAGGGCGTCATCGCCACGACAGTCGGCTTCAAAAGCTCGACTGCGGCGATCAGGCGCTCGGTGTTTCCCGAGCCGACGGGGATGTGGCAAAGGCCGAGCCGATCGAAGGCGCCGAGCGCCGCCCCAGCGACGAACGGGCCGGCGTTATAGGTCGAGACGATGCGCTCGCCGCGCGTTATCCCCGAGGCCGCGTAGGAGCGCGCCGACGTGCGCACCCAGACCTCGAGATCGGCGGCGGTGAGCGGAATATAGCTCGGCGTTCCGGTCGTGCCGCTGGTCGAATAGATGCGCACGATTTCCTCAGGCGAAGCGGTCCGATGCGCGCCGATCGGTTCGTCGGGCGAACGCGAGCGCCTCAGCTCGTCCTTTTCGGTCAGCGGCACGCCTTCGATCGCGTCAAGCCCACCGACCGCGCCATGCGTGGCGAAGCCGGCGCGCTCGAGTTTCTGGCGATAGAAGCGCGAGCGCTCGAACAAATATTCGATCTGCTTGAGGTAGAGGGGCGCGTCGGATCGCGCCTGATCCTCCCACGGCGCCTCCTCAATGTCGGGCTCGACCATCATCAGCCGACCTCGTCCACGTCCGCGGTATGAAGGATCGCTTCCTCGCCCTTCGAGGCCATCAGGAAGCCGATCGGCGTCTCGGCCTCCTCGATGCAATGGGCGATGAGCCCGGCGGTGCGGGCGAGGATCGGCACGGCGCGAATGAGGCCGGCCGGAACGTCGACATCCCGCAGCGTCGCCGCGATGGTCATCGAGACGTTCATCGGCAGCGGCTTGCCCCAGGTCGCGGCCGCCGCTTTCGTAAGAGCAAGCGCCGCCTCGACCGACGGTCCGGCGACGCCGCGCTCCCGCGCAAGTTCAACCATGCGCTCGGCGCGCGGATCGACGGGTTTATGCAGCGGATGCCCGTATCCGGGGAGGGGTTCGCGCCGCTCGCGATATTCGCGCGCAACATCAAGGGCGGCGACATCCATCGCCCCGCAGGCGTCGACGCGCCCGAGCACGTCCTCGATCACCTTCCGGCAGAGGTCAGCCGTGCCGAGCACCACCGTGCCGCAGCCGAGCACGCCAGCGGCGATCGCGCCCTGAAGCGCCGCCGGATCGGCGTCGTAGGTCATGCGCGCGGCCTGGACCGACGGCGTGAGCCCATGTTCGGCGAGCGCGACCAGGCTCAGATCAAGAAAAAAGCGCTGCTCCTCGGTCGGCGCCCGGCCGGTCGCGAGCAGGAAGACAAAGTCGGTGAAGCTCGCGCGGCCCATAAGGTCATTGGCGAGGTCGCGGCCGCGCACCGTAACCCGGTCGCTCGACGCGGCCGAGATCGCGGTTCGGGCGGCTCCCGGCTTCCCGATCAGCATGGCGTTCCCTTCCCGTCCGATCCCTACGCTTCCCGCCGACGGCGAATGGGTATAGGACGATTGTAGGACAATATCAGAGGCGCCGCGGGTGTCAAACGCCGCCATAAGACAGAGCGAAAGGACCGACCGCGCGCCCGCTGGGCGGAAGCGAGCGCGCGCGGGGCCCGTCCCGCCGGCTCATGGCGCGACCGTCGCCTTCATCGTCGAGCGATTGCGCGAGGACATTTGGGCCGGGCGCCTCGAGCCGGGATCGCGTCTCATCGAAAGCGACTTGACCGCCCGCTTTGCGGTCAGCCGCGGGCCGGTGCGGGAGGCGCTGAGGCGCCTCAGCGCCGACGGGCTGATCGAGCATCGGCCGCACCGCGGGGCAGTGGTGCGGCGTCTCACGGAGCGCGACATCCGCGAACTGTTCCTGATCCGGATCGAAATGGAGGCGCTTGCCGCCCGACTAGCCGCCGCGGCCGACGCTCCTCAGCGGCGCGCACGCTTTGTCGCCTCGATTGAGCCGATCCATTCCGATACGGTGCGCAACCCTTGCGACTATCTCAAGGAGAACGCCGCCTTCCATGATGCGGTGATGGCGCTCGCCGACAATCTTGAACTGCGCAATCTGGCGATCCGGCTGCAATTGCCGCTCATCATGGCGCAAGTGGGCGACGTGCTGACGCCGCCGGTGCTCGAGGCCTCGGTTCGGGAGCATCGCGCGATCGCCAAGGCGATCCTGGGGTGTGATCCGGCCGCCGCGTCGGCGCGCATGCGCGAACATCTCGAACGGGCGGCGGCGCTCGCGCTGGCAGGACGAGCCGCCGGCGCAAAGGAGCCGAGCGGGAACGGCGCGCCGCCGCCGGCGCCTCGCGCGCGGCGCGCGGGCAACTCGCGTTGACCCCGCCCTCGCTCTCCTCATCGCGCGCTCGCCCTTGGATTGCGCGCCTTCGTGTCCCGCTGTACGTGACGACGCGGCTCGAGTCTGCGGCCGAATTCTCGGCGCCGCGGCTGGCTCGGACGCTTCGGCAAGGCAAGTCTGGATGATGACAGTTTGGATAGGTCTTGGCGTCGCAGCCTTGACGTTCGCCTTCGGAATGGCTGGACTTTATCTGCAAACGCTCTTGCCCGAGGGGCACACTTCCGATCGCTCGCGCGAAATGATCGGAGCGATCATCGGCCTCCTCTCCTTGTTGCTCGCGCTCGTGCTCGGCACCTTGATCGGCTCGGCTTTCAGCTTCTACTCGACGCAAAAGTCGGAAATAGAGGCCTTCGCCTCCCGGGCGTTGCAACTCGACCTGGCGCTTGCGGAATTCGGTCCCGAAACTGCGGCGGAGCGAGCCTCGATGAAGGAAACGCTCACCAAGGTTCGCCGAATGCTGTGGTGGCGCGACGGGCCAGGAGCCGTGAAGCCTGACTTCACCGTCGCTGAGCCGCTTCAGCCTCTTAAAGCTATGGACGAATATGTCGCGTCGCTCGACCCGAAGACGCCCGCTCAACACCAATTTCAGGCGGCCGCGGCAGCGCATGCCAGCGCCATGGAGCAGACCCGCCTTCTCATCTCCCTCCAACTGGCCAGTCCGGTCTCCTGGCCGCTGGTGGTGATCGTGGTATCGTGGGCGATGATCCTGTTTTGCGGTTTCGGGGTGCTGTCGCGCATCAACGCGACGACAGTCGCCGCGCTGGGCTTCGGCGCTTTCGCTGTGGGAAGCGCTCTCTTCCTCATCCTCGAACTGAGCCAGCCCTTCACCGGAGTGTTTCGGCTACCGCCCGCCCCTATCGACCAGATGCTTGCGTCGCTTAACAAATAGCGCGCGCCACGTTCGACCGGCTTTCACGCCGCGTAGCGCTCGATGTCGACCGCCAAGCGCCGCGAGCCCCACGCGCCGGGCTTGGCGGCGAACACGCCCGCCATTCGGGTTCCGCAACTTAAGCACGCGCCGGAAGCGTCGAGCGCGTAGCTCATGATCGTATAGCCGTCGCGCCCGATCGCGCGCGCGCCACAGGTCGGGCAAAGCGTCGCCTGGCGCGCCGGATCGTGGACGTTGCCGACATAGACATGGCTCAGCCCGTTGCGGATGGCGATGGCGCGCGCCTTTTGCAGCGTCGCGGGCGGCGTCGGCGCTGTCTCCAGCATGTGATAGTCGGGGTGGAAGGCGGTGAAATGCAAGGGAACGCCCGGTTTCAGCTCGCGCGCAACCCATTGCGTCAGCGCGTCGAGCTCCTCGTCGGAATCGTTCTCGCCCGGAATGAGCAGCGTCGTGATTTCCGTCCACACGTTCGTTTCGTGGACAAGATATTTGAGCGTATCGAGCACGGGCTCGAGCGAACCGGCGCAGCGCTTGGCGTAGAAGCGCTCGGTGAAGCCCTTCAAATCGACATTCGCCGCGTCCATGCCCGCAAACAAGCGCTTGCGCGGCTCCGGGCAAATGAAGCCCGCCGTAACGGCGACGTTCTTCACGCCCCGCGCGCGACAGGCGGCCGCAGTGTCGAGCGCATATTCCATGAAGATGACCGGATCGTTGTAAGTGTAGGCGACGCTGGCGCATCCGAGCTGCTCGGCTGCTCGCGCGATCGTGTCCGGCGCCGCGTGCGAGCTTAGCCGCGCCACCTCGCGGCTCTTCGAGATGTCCCAATTCTGGCAGAACGAGCAGGCGAGGTTGCAGCCCGCCGTGCCGAACGAGAGGACCGATGAGCCGGGCAGGAAGTGGTTGAGCGGCTTCTTCTCGATCGGATCGATGCAGAATCCGGTTGATCGGCCGTAGCCGGTCAGCTCCATGCCTGCGCCGTCGTCACGCGCGCGGCGCACAAAGCACAAGCCCCGCTGCCCTGGGCGCATCTTGCAGAAACGCGGGCATAGCCCGCACTCGATGCGCCCATCGTCGAGCTTCGTCCAATACTCGACGTCGACGCAAAATTCAGATTCGACGTCCATGGCGGCTCCGCCGCTTTCGCCCAGCTGCTTTAACTTTCCAATATGTTGTGACCACGGCGCGCAATTGCAATGCGCCGCCCTGGCGCGGCGGCCTCGGCGGGCCTAAATTTCGCCGAGTAGAGCGATCGGGGCCTCATGCCAGGAAGCGAAGTCCATCCCGCGCAGGTCGCGGGGATGTTTTATCCCGCGGAACCGGATGCGCTGAACGCCTCGATTGCGAACGTGCGCAGCCAAGCGCGGCCCGATGGGAGCGTCGCGCCAAAGGTGGTCGTCGCGCCGCACGCCGGCCTTGTTTATTCAGGCTCGGTCGCCGCGAGCGCGTTCGGCCCGTGGGCGCGCCGCGCCGAGCCGCCGCGCCGCATCGTGATCGTTGGCCCGGCGCATCGCGTCGCATTTCGAGGAATCGCGGTCCACCCTGCGGCGAAATGGCGCACCCCGCTCGGCGAAGCGCCGGTCGCGCCCGCTGCTCACGCCGACCTCGCTGAGGCTCGCGGCGTTTTCGTCGACCCGCGGCCGTTCGCCGGCGAGCATTCGCTCGAAATGCACCTGGTCATGCTGCAGGGCATGCTGCCAGCCCCGTTCGAAATCGTCCCTATTCTGATCGGCGACGCTGATCCGCAAACTGTCGCTGGGGCCCTGCGCAGGGTCTGGGGCGGACCGGAGACGGTTGTCGCGGTCTCCTCCGACTTGTCGCATTTTCTCGACCAAAAAAGCGCCGAATCGATCGATTCCGACACCGCCCGGCGCATCGAGACGCTGGACGCCGCTGCGCTCGACGGGCGCCGGGCTTGCGGCTTCTTGGCCGTCAAGGCAGCGCTCGAGATCGCCGCCGAGCACGACATGCGGGGAACCGGCCTGCATCTCGCGACATCGGCGGATGTCGGCGCGGACGCCTCGCGGGTTGTCGGCTACGGCGCTTTCGCGTTCGAATACGCGGCCTCGGCTCGGCTTGCCGAGGCCGATCGCGAGCGGCTGCTTTCGGCCTGCATGACCGCCCTCGGCCTCGCGACGCGGAGCCGGGGCAAGGCGCCGGCTCTGAGCCTCAAAGACGAGTCGCCCGCGCTTTCGCCCTGGCGCGCGACCTTCGTCACCCTGAGTGAAAGCGGGCGGCTTCGCGGCTGCATCGGTTCGCTTAGCCCCCATCGGCCGCTCATCCAGGACGTCCTCGCCAACACCACGCAAGCGGCCTTTGCCGACCCGCGCTTTCCGCCGCTCAAGGAGTCTGAGCTCTCGGGGCTTCGGCTTGATGTCTCGATTCTCTCCCACCCGCGGCCAATTCCGGCGGGAAGCGAATCAGAGCTCATCGCGGCGCTCGAGCCCGACCGCGACGGCCTGATTCTCACTGCCGGCAAGCGCCGCGCCCTGTTCCTGCCGAGCGTCTGGCGCCACGTCCTCGACGCCCGCGCGTTCGTACGCCATCTGATGGCGAAGGCCGGCTTTGAGCCGGATCGCTGGCCCGCGGGGCTGGACGCGAGGCGCTTCCGCGTCGAATCGTTCAGCGCCCCATGGCGGCAGGTCGATTCGAAGGACATTGCGCTGGCGGCGATCGAGGCGCAGCCAGCCCAGCATTGAGGCATGACGCAACGGTCTTCAGGCGTTCGGCGCCCAAGATTGCAGCGTCGAGGCCTTCAAAAATGGCTCCCCCAAAAAAGGTGTGCGGGCAATCATCCGCCGCGTGAAAAGCCTCTTGCCCTCAATAATGCCCCAATGCCAATGTACCCCTTGGAACCAAAGAAGAAAAAGAAACGTTTGATTCCGCGGACGGAACTGGGGGGCTCAAAAAGCGCAGGAGCCTGTCATGTGCGACTACTCGTTGGAGATGTATGGATCGCGCCCGGCCCGTGAGGGTGAGTTGTATGTTACGACGCGATTCCCGAGCGGTTCGATTGGTTTCGCCTCCGCGGGCGATCCCCGTACCGCGGTTTGCATGCAGTGCGATACGAAAGTGATGCTGACGGACATTCCGCCAGCATTGCAGACGGCGCTCCGCGTCGGCGCGGAAGCCGAGACAATCTTCGCCCAGCGCGAGGCCGGCCTCTATCGCGACGGTCTGCGGTTGGCGGATGGGCGTTTTGTCTCGCTGCAAGATCTGCAGCCTGGCATTCACGCCTATGTGCCGGCGCTGCTCGAGCGTGACGCGTTGAAGGGCTTGGTGAAGACGCCAGAGGCCGTCGACTAAAAGGACTGACGGATTCGAATCAGTCGGTTCCCGACCCCGGCCTGCGTCCGCCCTAAGGCGAGCGAGACGCAGGCCTCGGAAGGTTTAGTCAGGCTCCGGTCAGGCGCGCGGCACGTTCCTGTCGACTATTGTCGGTGCGGCTCATCAATGAGTTCGCGCCCCGATAATTCTCATCTCCAACAGCTCCCTCCTCCTCCCCCCTCCCCGTCCGTACATATCTAGCGACCAACGCCCAACCATAGAAAATCCATTGACCTGGACCGCCCAATAGGGCTGTTCAGTCTTGCTCACTCGAATGGAGGGGGGAGCGGCATGAACTTGGCGGCCCGTCGTATCGCTCTGCTGTTTGTCGCGGTTCTCGTATGCGGAATCGCCTTGTTGGCCGCGGGCGAGGCTAGCGCTCAGCAGGAAGCCATCACCGGCGTTGTCAGCGGGGAAAAAATCCAGAAGGTCGGCTTTCGGGCGATGATCCAGAAGCAGGCGATCATGTTCAACCTCGCCGGCTACGCCCGCAACAACCCGGATGGAACGGTGAGCGTAAGCCTGCAAGGCGACAAGGATCGAATCGACAAGACCCTGAAAGCGATACGCGCCGGCACAAAGCGGTCGTCGACGCACAACACGGTCAGCCAGCAACAGGCTCAGTTGGATCCAAGTCTCAAGACGTTCACTGTCTTCCAGTGGACGTCGACAAGTCGCAACATCACCAACCCTTATGACCTGGTTTTTCAGCTGCGGCCGGCCAATGACGAAATATCAAAGAAAGAGGCCGAGGCGGTTTGGAACACGATCGCGGAACACACCCTCAAGGGCGACGACCTGGCCAAATTCATGAAGCATCTTGGGGGCGAAGAC
This sequence comes from uncultured Alphaproteobacteria bacterium, assembly GCA_963824475.1. Classification (GTDB taxonomy): domain Bacteria; phylum Pseudomonadota; class Alphaproteobacteria; order Rhizobiales; family Beijerinckiaceae; genus Roseiarcus. The sequence goes on along the minus strand of CAWGPR010000012.1, from coordinate 225,427 downwards.
TGAGCGTCGTCGAGGGGGCTGATTGCGCTCGCCGGGACCGCTACCCGCCGATGCGGGAGAAGATGTCGCGCAGCGGCGCGCCGCCCCAGGCTGAAGTGACGAAGTCGTTGTGATCGACCGAGCCGGCGTCGACGAAGGCGACGACGCCGGGAGTGAGCTCAGCCGGCAGGCCGCTGACCGTCGACACGCCGGCGGCCTCGAGTTGGCTCCGGACCGCGTCATTGCCCTCGCGCGATGAGGTCGAATAGGCGCTGACGAAGAATGCGTTTCGCCCCGGCCCCTCCGCCCAGTCCACGAACTTGTCGCGCTCGCCATAGAGCGCGTCGAGCAGCACCAGCCCGCGCACCCGGCCCTGATCGCCGCCGACGGCCAGCGAATAGGCGGCCGGCAGATACCCGCCGCTATAGGCGACGATGATGACCGGCATTCGCCGAAAGGCGCCGCGCGCATTGGGATAGAGATCGCCGAGCTTCGCCTGCGCCTCGCTTAAGAAAGCGGCGAAGCCACCCGGCGACCAGAACCGTCCGGCGCTCGAATCCTGCGCGTCCACCGCGAGCTGCGGCGCCACCAGCACGGCGTTCAGGCCCGAAATCGGCGAGCTGGCGCACGATCTGCTGGCGAGCGATGACGTCACGCGACAGCGTCGCGTTATTGCCGTGGAAGAAGACGATGATCACGCCCGGTCGGGCCGGATCGAACGACTGCGGCGCGGCGAGCAGCACGCTGCGGTCGCTATAGGTCTGGTCCTCCCAGTGGATTCCTCCGCGTGGGCTCGAATGGCCAAGCCGGCCGTTGTCGTCGACATCGAGGAACGGCCGCGACTTGCCCGTCTCCTGATAATTCGGGATGAGGCCATGATAGGGGAAGGCCGAGTTCTGGAACGACGCCAGCTCGACGTTGGCGCCGTCGATCGAGGTCAGGCCGGCCGTCGTGGGCTGACCCTGCTGAACCGTCGGACCTGCGCAACCGGCCATCAGGAGAGCGGCTCCCAGCGCCAGGCCCGTCGATGGCGTCCGCCCCAGTATTCGACCCCGCATGGCCCTGATCCTTAACAATCCGTTGGCGGCGCCAAAAGACCTTTTCAAAGCAGGCTTACAGAAACGTGAACACCAGCGCCCGCGATCATCCCGGGCGTTTGTTGCGCGGGTTGCTCGATCAGTCTAGATGAGGCCGCCCTCGATCCGTGGGGTCCGACATGTTCTCGTGCACGCCCGCCGATGAGAGCGCCGAGCCGATCCCGCACACCGGCTGTGGTTGCTGCACTCCAGAAGTCCGGTCAATCGCTCGGCGGATCGACCGCGAGTTCTCCCGGCGAGGCTTCATCGCGGGCGTGGGCGCGTCGCTCGCCTCTCTCGGCTTTGCGCCTCGCGCCAGGGCGCAGGACGCGGTCCCGCCCGTCGTTTTCTCGAATTTCCTCCTCTTCGACGGCAGGTCGAGAACGCTGAAAGGCGGACTTCGCCTCCTCGTCGAGGCCGGTCGGATCAAGGCGCTCGCGACGGACGATTTCTCTCCCCCGGCTCAAGCGCAAGTCATTGACTGCGGCGGCCGGACGCTCATGCCGGGCATGATCGACGCTCATTGGCATACGATCTTCGCCGGGCTCCCGGTCTCAGCCCTTCTTTCCGCTGATGTTGGCTACATCATGCTTGCCGCGGCCGCCGAAGCCGAGCGCACGCTGATGCGCGGTTTCACCACTGTCCGCGATCTCGGCGGTCCTGCGTTCGGCCTGAAACAGGCCATCGACGATGGCCTCGCAATCGGGCCCCGCATTTATCCGTCAGGCGCGATGATCACGTCGAGCGGCGGCCACGGCGACCTCCGTCCCTTGTCCGATCTGCCGCGCGACTCAGGCGGCGCTCCGACGGGGTTTGAGCGATCGGGCGCCGCCAGCATCGCCGACGGCGCCGACCAGGTGCGTCTACGGGTTCGCGAACAACTCCTGCAGGGGGCGTCGCAGATCAAGCTAACCGGCAGCGGCGGGGTGTCGTCGCCGCGCACAACGCTTGACATGGTGACGTTCAGCGAGCCCGAGCTGCGCGCCGGTGTTGAGACCGCGGCCGATCGGCAGACTTACGTCGCCGTGCACGCCTATCCGTCGGCCGCGATTGAGCGAGCGATCGCGGCTGGCGTGCAGTGCATCGAGCACGGCCATCTCATGGACGAGGCGACCGCGCGACTGATGGCGGAAAAGGACGTTTGGTTGAGCACCCAGCCTTTCCTGAGCGAGGAGGACACCGGTCCGCTCACCGGCCAAAGTCGCCGGAACGCGCTTCAGGTGTTCGCCGGGACGGACAAAGTCTATGCGCTCGCCAAACAGTATAAGATCAAGACCGCGTTCGGCGCGGATCTGTTGTTCTCTCCGAGCCTGGGCAAGCGACAGGGGCTGATGCTGACCCAACTCAAGCGCTGGTACGACAACGCTGACATCCTCAGGATGGCGACCGGCGCGAATGGCGAGTTGCTCGCCCTCTCGGGTCCGCGCAACCCCTATCCGGGCAAGCTTGGCGTCATCGAGGAAGGCGCGCTCGCCGACCTTCTGGTCGTCGACGGCAATCCGCTCGACGACATTGGGCTGATCGCCAATCCGGAGAAATCGCTTCTCGTCATCATGAAAGACGGCAAGCTCTACAAGGACGCACGGCCGACCTAGAGCGAGATGTGATGAGGTCGAACCAGGCTCGTCATTGCGAGCGAAGCGAAGCAATCCAGGGGATGAAGGGCCGGAGCGGCAGCTCTGGATCGCCGCGTCGCTTCGCTCCTCGCGATGACGATTCCATCCGACCACATCACGCTCTAGTCTCCCGATTGGCGCAGGGCTCGATGGAGCAGGATTGGCGCTGCATCCGCGCCCTGGGCCGCCGAAGCCGCCGCTGCCGGTCGCTGCGCTGCCGCCCGAATGCCGAACAGTTGTTCTGGAGAAGTAGCGGTCAGACGCCCTCGGTGCCGTTGTCTGGCGAGCGGGCGTGGCGGCTGACCCGGTCGGCGAGCGCCAGAAACAGCGTGGAAACGACAAAGGTCAGGTGAATGCCGGCCAGCCAATAAAGCTCGCGGTCGCTGTGCTGCGTGATATCCATGAAGCCCTCGAGCAACTTGATCGCCGAGATGGCGACGATCGAAGCCATCAATTTGAGTTTCAGCTCGCTGAAGTCGATCTCGGCGATCCAGTGCGGCCGTCCGTCATCCTTCCGCATAACGACCGGGGCTACGAAATTGGTGTATCCGGAGAGAAAGACGATCACCACCAGCGAGGCGGTGAGCGTCAGGTCAACGATTCCCAGCTCCGACAAAAGAACCGCTTCGTCATCGAGCGTCGGAAGCTGCGACAGCAGCTGATAGAGATGCAGGGCGCCTTTGCCCAAGAGCGCCAAGAGGCTGATGGCGAGCGCCAGATAGAGCGGAGCGAGAAGAAACCGGCTCGCGAACAGAACCCGCTCGAACGCATTTCTGATCATCGATTCCTCGGGTTCGTGTCGAGCAAAGCCGCACGCGCCGGCTCGGGCGCGTTCATTGTGTTTGAATGCCGGAAGCCGCGCAAGGCGCGGGCCCTCATCCGGCGCCGCGGACAGGCAGGAATTGCGGCCCGCCTCAGCCGCCGCGCAGCACGCGTCCGGCGACTGCGTCGAGCTTCTTCACAAGTTCGGGATCGCGCTGGGAAGCATGCGTGATGATGGCGAAATCAAGCGCGCGGTCCGATCCGATAGGACACGCTTCATGCTCCGCGGGAAATTCGCGTAGCGTGCGCGCGACGACCGCGCTCGCCTTATTGGCGTTCTCCGCCATCACCTTGATCACGGCGGCGACGTCGACCGCGCCATGCTCCTCGTGCCAACAGTCATAGTCGGTGACCATGGCGATCGTCGCGTAGGAAATTTCAGCTTCGCGCGCCAGTTTCGCCTCGGTCGCGCCGGTCATGCCGATGACGTCCGCGCCGCCCGCCTGGAAGCGGAGCGACTCGGCCAGCGACGAGAACTGCGGCCCTTCGATGCAGACGTAGGTCCCCCCGTCGCGGCAGGCGATCGCCTCGGCTTCAGCCGAGGCGACCAGGCGGCGGCGCATGAGCGGAGCGATCGGGTGCGCCATCGAGACGTGAGCGACGCAGCCATCCCCGAAGAAGCTCGTTTGGCGACGATAGGTGCGATCGTCGAACTGGTCGATCATGACGAACATGCCGGGATAGAGATCGCGGTGGAACGAGCCGCAGGCCGAGAGCGCGATGACGTCCGTGACGCCGACCCGCTTGAGAGCGTCGATATTGGCGCGGTAGTTGATTGTCGACGGCGAGAATCGATGCCCTCGGCCATGGCGCGCCAGGAACACCGCTTGCGTGTCCCCCACCCGCCCAAAGCGCAGCGAATCGGAAGGCTCGCCCCAGGGGGTCGCGACGCGTTCTTCTCGCAGATTTGTCAGGCCGGGAAGATCATAGACGCCCGAGCCTCCGATCACCCCGACAATTGCTTTGGCCATTCACCCCCCGCTCCATCAGAGCGGCGTTACTCCCAACAATCGCGGCTCGGTGGCCGCCGCCCTCACTGTCAGGAGCCCTCAGTGCACGGACTCCCAGACCCGCTTCTTCACGAAGTAAAGCAGCGCCGCGAACACGAAGAGGAAGATCATCACCCTCAGGCCAATTCGCCTGCGTTCAAGAAGATTCGGCTCAGCCGCCCAAGACAGAAAGGCGGCAACGTCCTTGGCGTAGTTATCCAAAGTCGGCGGAGTGCCGTCCTTGTAATCGACCGCGCCATTGGTGATCGGCTGCGGCATCGCGATCTTGTGTCCGGGGTAGTATAAATTCCACTGCTGGTCGTCGGGCTTCGTATAGCCGGTCAGGATCGCATGGATGTAGTCGGCGCCCATCTCCTGATATTCAAGACCCGGCAGCACGTCGAAGATGAACCACGGAAAGCCACGCTCGTACTTTAGCGATTTGGCCAGCAGCGCCATGTCCGGCGGCGCTTTGCCGAGCGTCGCGGCCGCGGCCTGGTCATTCGGATAGGCTTCAGGGCGAGGGATGATGTCGGCTGGGGTTGCGGGGCGCTTGAAGATTTCGCCCTTTTCGTTGGGCTCGGCGTTGGTGACTTGATAGGTGGCCGCAAGCGCCCTCACCTGATCCTCGGTGAAGCCCGGCCCGCCAGGCTCGGCGAGGGCGCGGAAAGGAATGCTCAGTGCGTGACAGGCGCTGCAAACCTCCTTGTACACCTGGAACCCGCGCTGAAGCTGGGCCTTGTCGTAAACGCCGAACATGCCCCCGAAGCTCCAGTCCAGACGAGGCGGTTTCGGCTGGTCAGCCTCGCTTTGCGCGAGCGCCGCCAAGCCGCTCGCGAAGACGAGCGCGACGGCCGCAAGGGCAAAAGCGGAATGCTTGACACGGATCATCGTTGAACTTCCTTGCGTGCGGTCCGCATCACTCTGCCGCAGCCACCGCGGTCTTCGTCTTCGTCAGCACCGCGTCGGCGATCGACGTCGGGATCGGCTTCGTCTTCTCGGTGAAGCTCAGGATGGGCATGATGACGAGAAAGAACGCGAAATAGCCGAACGTCAGGATGCGCGCGATGAGCGCGAGCCCCTCGGTCGGCTCTTGCGAGCCGAGATAGCCGAGGCCGACGCAGATTATGACAAAGATCCAGAAGAAAAAGCGGAAGGATGGTCGGTATTTCGCCGACTTGACCGGCGAGTGGTCGAGCCAGGGAACGAAGGCCAGCACCACGATCGCCGCAAACAAGATGATCACGCCCATGAGCTTGCTCGGGATCGCGCGCAGCATCGCGTAGAACGGCAGCAAATACCACTCCGGCACGACATGCGCGGGCGTCACCAGCGGATTGGCCGGGACCGAATTGTCCGCATCGAGCAGATAATTGGGAATGTAGAACACCAGCCAGGCATAAAGGATGAGAAACACCGCCAGACCGACGGTGTCCTTGATCGTGGCGTAGGGCGTGAACGCGACGGTGTCGCGCTGAAGATCTTTCACCTCTATGCCGTCAGGATTGTTCTGCCCGGTGACGTGGAGCGCCCAGACATGGAGCCCCACAAACGCCGCGATGATGAACGGGAGCAGGTAGTGAAGGGAATAGAATCGGGTCAATGTCGGGCCGCCGACGGCGAATCCGCCCCAGAGCCAGTGGGCGATCATGTTGCCGACGAACGGGATTGCCGACGTGAGGTTGGTGATGACGGTCGCGCCCGCAAGGCTCATCGAGCCCCAGGGCAAAACGTAACCCATGAAGGCCGTCGCCATCATCAGGAAGTAGATGATGACCCCGATAATCCAGAGAAGCTCGCGCGGCGGCTTGAAGGAGCCGTAATAGAGTCCCCGGAACATATGGATATAGCCGGCGAAGAAGAAGAGCGACGCGCCGTTGGTGTGCAAGTAGCGGATCAGCCAGCCGTAGTTGACATCGCGCATGATATTATCGACCGAGGAGAACGCCTGGGTCGACGAAGGGATATAATGCATCGCGAGAACAACGCCGGTGACGATCTGCGCGACCAGCATGAAGGACAGAATTGCGCCGAACGTCCACATGTAGTTGAGATTGCGCGGCACCGGATAGGCGATGAACGAAGAATGAACCAAGCCAAACAAGGGGAGGCGTGATTCAAACCAGCGCCCAATCCTGCTTTTGGGAACGTAGGTCGAGGGGCCGCTCATATTGTGGATCTCTGATGGACGGGGAGGCGAAGAATTGGCGAGGCGTGAGTCGATGGGTCGCTTGTCAGCCAACTCTTGCCCTGGCCTCGGCTAGAAAAGCATTTTGTGGGCCAAGGGCCAACGCCGCGCCAGGGGCTAGATGAGAGGAACACTGTCGAACTCGGTCCATCGATGGTCAATTCAACCCCCAGCATTTCGCGCCGCCCCGGCGACCGCGGGGTCGCGACATTGAATTGGTTCGACGCGGCTTTTCGCATCGATCGAATTGGATGTCCATAGCTATGGAGCTTCGCATTTCTCCCCGCTTCGGGGCATTTTCCGAACGCCTTCTCCGCCGCTAACCTCTTGCTTCACGCCCATATGATCACGCCTGCCGCGCCCCTCCTGCTCGCCTTGTTCGAGCCCGACATTGCGCAAAACACCGGCGCCATGATGCGAACCTGCGCCTGCCTCGGCATCAACGCAGCCATCATCGAACCAGCAGGCTTTCAAATCAACGACAGCCGCTTTAGGCGCGCGGCGATGGATTATATCAACGCCCTGACAATCGAGAGCCACAGCTCCTGGGCCAGCTTCGCCGCGTGGCGCGCGGCCAATCGACGCCGGCTGGCGCTGTTAACGACAAAGGGCGAAACGTGCTTGTGGGATTTCGCCTTTTGTGAAATGGATATTATCCTCGTGGGGCGGGAGTTGTTTGGCGTTCCCGAAGCCGTGCGAGCTTCGGCTGACGTTCGGCTTCGTATCCCCATTCAACCTCACCTGCGTTCCTTAAATGTGGGGATCGCAGCAACAATCGCGATGACGGAAGCGCTGCGTCAACTCGGACGGCTGCCGTCTTCAAAAAAAGGCCAAGGGTGATTAGCGCACGAGCTGGAAACCGAGGACGTGACAACGACCGGCGGATCGGCGATTCTCGTCCCGGCGAGCCGTCGCGGACCGCGCCGGGGAGGATGATGAGCGAAGGGGACGCCTTTCGCGTGCTGATTGCCGACGACCATCCGCTCATGGTCGGCGGATTGCGCCAGGCTGTGCTCGCGGCGGCGCCGGACGCTGAAATTGCGGTCGCGCACGATTTCGACAGCATGGTCGTAGCGCTGGGCGCTTCGCCAGACACCGACCTCGTGCTGCTCGACCTGACCATGCCGGGCGTTCGCGGATTTTCCGGGCTCCTGTTCCTGCGCTCGGAGCGTCCATCCATCCCGGTGGTCGTCGTTTCGGGCAACGAAGACCGCGCGGTGATCCGCCATTGCATGGAATTCGGCGCCGCGGGCTTTATCCCGAAGTCCAACTCGCTCGACACGATGCGAGCCGCCATCGCCCAAGTTCTGGATGGAGGCCGATGGACCCCGCCCGACTTCGATCCGAGCGCAGCTCCCAACCGCGAATCGAGCGCCATGGCGCGGCGGCTTGCCTCGCTCACCCCGCAGCAAATTCGGGTGCTGATGATGCTGTCGCAAGGTCTGCTCAACAAGCAGATCGCTTACGAGCTCGGCGTCTCCGAGGCGACAGTGAAGGCGCATGTGTCGGCGATCTTCCAGAAGCTCGGCGTCGAGAGCCGAACTCAAGCCGTCATTCTCGCGACCAAGATCGAGGCGGCCCAGGAACTGCTCATCGCGTCCTAGAGCCGTTTGCTCTTGAGTTTACGCGGGGATCGCTCCGCTGCGTCTCCTCCCCCCTTGTGGGGGAGGATTGAGGAGGGGGGTCGCCCCGTCCTACGCGACGACAGAGCGGAGGCGCATTCGACAATCTCCTCGGTCCGCCCGACCCCCCACCCCCGCCCGCCCCCACAGGAGGGGGCGGGTGCGCTAACGGCATCAATTCTGCCCAAATGCAGCAGGCTCTCGCGGCCGACCGCAAGCTCTATAGCGACCAACAGCGCGCTCGAGGCTCACCCCTTGCCGCGGTTCTGCCGGTTGTCGATAAGCTCGGTCACGACCGCCGGGTCGGCCAGAGTCGACGTGTCGCCGAGCGAGCCATACTCGTTCTCCGCGATCTTGCGCAGGATTCGGCGCATGATTTTGCCCGAGCGCGTCTTTGGCAACATCGGCGCGAATTGAAGGAGGTCGGGCGAGGCGAACGGACCGATCTCCTTGCGCACCCAAACGACCAGTTCCCTGCGCAAGTCCTCGCTCGCCTCGACGCCCGCCATCAGCGACACATAGGCGTAAATGCCCTGCCCCTTGATGTCGTGCGGATAGCCGACGACCGCGGCCTCCGACACTTTCGGGTGGGCGACGAGGGCGCTCTCGACTTCCGCCGTTCCCATCCGGTGGCCTGACACATTGATGACGTCGTCGACGCGCCCCGTGATCCAATAGTCGCCGTCCGCGTCTCGGCGCGCGCCGTCGCCGGTAAAGTACTTGCCGGGATAGGCGGCAAAGTAGGTGCTTACGAAACGAGCGTGGTCGCCAAAGACTGTGCGCGCCTGACCCGGCCAGGAATTGGCGATGACCAGGTTTCCCTCGCACGCGCCTTGCTGAACATTGCCGGCCGCATCGACGATCTCGGGAACGACGCCAAAGAAAGGCCCCGTCGCCGACCCAGCCTTGAGCCTGGTGGCCCCGGGCAGCGGAGAGATGAGAATGCCGCCGGTCTCGGTCTGCCACCAGGTGTCGACGATCGGACAGCGGCTATCGCCGACGACACGGTAATACCATTCCCAGGCCTCCGGATTGATCGGCTCGCCGACCGAACCCAGAAGACGCAGCGAGGCGCGGCTCGTCTTCTTGACCGGCTCCTCGCCCGCGCCCATGAGCGACCGGATCGCGGTCGGGGCGGTGTAGAAGGTATTGACCTTGTGCTTGTCGATGACTTCCCAGAACCGGCTGATCGAGGGATAGTTGGGGACGCCCTCGAACATGAGGGTGGTCGCGCCGTTGGCCAGAGGCCCGTAGAGGATGTAGCTGTGGCCGGTCACCCATCCGACGTCGGCCGTGCACCAGAAGATGTCGCCGTCATGATAGTCGAAGATATATTGGTGGGTCATCGAGACATAGACGAGATAGCCTCCGGTGGTGTGAACGACGCCCTTTGGAGCGCCCGTCGAGCCTGACGTGTAAAGGATGAACAGCGGGTCCTCCGCGTTCATGGGCTCCGCCGGGCAATGCGCGGTCACCGCCTCTTCGGCTTCGTGCAGCCAGACGTCGCGCCCATCCTGCCATGCGACGTCGCCGCCGGTGTGCCTGACGACGATCACGGTCTTGACGACGCCCTGCGCTTTTTCGAGCGCCGCGTCGACATTGGCCTTGAGCGGCACCTTCCGGCCTCCACGAAGACCCTCGTCCGCGGTGATGACAACCTCGGATTTGGCGTCCGCGACGCGGCCTGCGAGCGCGTCGGGCGAGAAGCCGCCGAACACGACCGAATGGATCGCGCCGATGCGCGCGCACGCGAGCATCGCGTAAGCCGCCTCGGGAATCATGGGCAGGTAGATCGTGACCCGATCGCCCTTCTCGACGCCGTGGGCTTTCAGCACATTGGCGAAATGCCCGACCCGATCCGCGAGCTCCGCATAGGTGACATGCTTGGACTTCGAGGGATCGTCGCCTTCCCAGAGGATCGCCGTCTGGCTCGCGCGCTTAGGCAGATGCCGATCGATGCAGTTGTGAGCGACATTGGTGACGCCATCTTCGAACCACTTGATCGAGACGTTGTGGGCGTCGAATGACGTGTTCTTGACCTTGGAGAATGGCGTGAACCAATCGATGCGTTTGCCATGCTCGGCCCAGAAGCCCTCCGGGTCGCTCAACGACCGCTTGTACATCTCCTGGTACTTGGTCGCGTTCACCCAGGCGCGCTTCGCCCATTCGGCCGGAACGTCGTAAACCTTGTCGGACATGGGCTCCTCCCAAAGCAGCCGGGAGCGGGGGTTCCGCCCGCGCTCAAAACGCCAAGAAGCTTTTATGCCCCAACGCGGGGAAGAGGGACAAGTCGGCGTCGCGTGATGCTTTGGTCTTAGCCCTTCCGTCAAAGCCCTCCAAGCTCGCAAACGATCGCCCATTCGGCGTCGGTCACGGGTTGGACGGAGAGACGGGACTGAGTGACGAGCGCCATCTTGGCCAGGCGCTTGTCGCCCTTCGCCTCTTCCAGCGTCACCGGTCGCGGCAACGGGCGCACGGCGCGAATATCGACCATACCGAACTTGCCGGTCGCGTCGGTCGGGTCGGGCCGGTAGCCCTTGCAGACCTCGACGATCCCGACGACCGCTTTTCCCTCGTTCGAGTGGTAGAAGAAGGCTTGCTCGCCGACCTTCATCGCCTGCATGTTGAGCTTGGCGGTATGATTGCGCACGCCGCTCCAGTCCGTGCCCTGAGCGCCGAGTCCGGCCACTTTCTCATAAGCCCACGCCGAGGGCTCGCTCTTGAATAGCCAGTGCGCCATCGCCGCCTCACGCCAGTTTGCAGACGACTCTCAAGGCTCGAAGGCTAAGCGGGGCGGGCTCGAATTGCAAAAGGCGCAGGCGTCACTCTTCCCCCTTCGGGGGTCGCGCAAGGAGCGCGCGCACCGCGGCCTCAACGTCAAGCGAGCCTTCGATCAGCCCTTGGACACAATCAGCGATCGGCATCTCGACGCCGCGCTCACGCGCCAACTCGGTGAGCGCCTGAGCGGTAAACATGCCCTCGACGAGCCTGCCGGCCGCCGCTTCGGCTGCGCTCTCGCCTCGTCCAAGCGCCTGGCCGAAGGCGAAATTGCGCGATTGCGGCGAGGAGCAGGTCAACACGAGATCGCCGAGCCCAGACAAGCCCATCAGCGTCGATCCCCGCGCTCCGAAAGCCTCGCCAAAGCGGCGAAGCTCGGCGAAGCCGCGAGCGACCAGCGCAGCGACCGCGCTGGCGCCGAGGCCACGGCCGGCGGCGACGCCGCAGGCGATCGCGAGCACGTTCTTGGCCGCGCCGCCGATCTCGACGCCGCGAACGTCCGTCGAATGATAGAGCCTCAAGGTTGGCCCGCGCAGCGCGTCGCAAAGCGCGCGCGCCAGTTCCTCATCGGCCGACGCCAGCGTCAGCGCCGTCGGCAGGCCCGCCGCAACGTCGGCGGCGAAGGACGGTCCCGAGAGAATGGCCCTGCCGCGATTGGGCGCGGCTTGAGCCAGGACCTCGGTCATGAACGCGTGCGTGCCGCGCTCGATGCCCTTGGCGCAGGTGACCAGCGGCGCAGACCTCGGCGCCGTCGCCAGCCGCTCAGCCATTTCGCGGCTCGATTGAGCCGGCGTCGCCACCAGAATCGCGTCGCAGCGAGCAAACGCTTCCAGATCAGATGTCGCCTCGACCGCACGGGCCAAATCAACGCCGGGCAGCCGCTCGCTCCGCCGCGTCTTGGCGATCGCCCGCATTCGCGCGTCGTCGCGGCCCCACAGGATGACCGCGCGGCCGGCGGCCGCGGCCGCGTTCGCGAGCGCCATGCCCCAGGCGCCGGCGCCGGCGACGCCTATGACGTTTATGGGCCTCACGTCGTTTCGCGCCGCATGCGGACCTCCTCGAGAATCACGGGAACGACTGAAACCGCCAGAGCTCGGCCAGCTTCGGCTGGCGGCGCCCTCAGGTCATGCTCCTAGCCAAAACGCCCGGGCGCGCCTAGTTATGGCTCTGGAGCGGCGCCGGCGGGAGAAATTCCCGCCGGGAGCGAGGAGCTTAGCGATGCCGGAGATCGATCTGCCGACCGTCATATTTGCGCTTGTCGCCCTGTTCGTGGCGTGGAAGCTGCGCTCCGTGCTCGGCATGCGCCAGGATTCGGAACGGCCGGGCGGTCTGCTGGCCCCCTTGCGCCGTGTCCCGAGCGCTCCCAATCCCCCGCTCGCCCAGCCGGACGCGGCGCCGTCGGCGCCGGCTCCGCCGCCTGCCGCGGATCGCTGGAAGGGCGTCGCCGAGCCCGACTCGGCGGTCTGGAGCGGCCTTGACGCCGTTGCGGCGGCGGATCACAGCTTCACGCCGCAATCCTTTCTGTCCGGCGCTCGGGCCGCCTATGAGATCGTCGTCCATGCTTTCGCCGCCGGCGATTCTGCGACCCTGCGCAATTTGATGGCGCCCGAAGCCTTCGCCAATTTCGACAACGCAATTCGCGCCCGCGCCGCGGCGGGCCAAACGATGTCGACGACGGTCGTGTTGATCGACGACGCCACGATTGTCGGGGCTCAACTCGTCGGGTCCACCGCGCAGCTCCACGCGCGGTTCGCCGCCAAGCTTGCTTCCGTAACCCGCGACGCGCAGGGCGCAGTCGTCGACGGATCGCCCAACACAGTCGCCGATCATATCGACTTGTGGACGTTCGCGCGCGATGTCCGCTCTCGCGATCCCAACTGGCAGCTGACGGCGACCGAATCTGAAAGCTGAGAAGGGCCGCAGCGCTCGTCAGCCGTGCGGCCACGCCTCGAACCCCTCGATTTCGAAAGCCTCGCAGGCTGGATCGACGACGACCATCCGGCGGCGCTCCGCGCTTTCGAACGCTCGGCGCACGCGCTGGCGGCGGGTCAATCCAGTCCCCGGCCGGCGCGGTCCGCATCGCCCGACTTGATCGCGAACGCTCACGCGGCGCTTTGCCCGGAGATCGCGGCCAATCGGGAAGCGCGGCGGTTCTTCGAGACGCGGTTTCGACCGTTCCGCATCGTTCCCGAGAATGGCGGGGGGTTCCTCACCGGCTATTACGAGCCTTGCGTTGCAGCTTCGACCGTCGAGACCGAAAAGTTTCGCTGGCCGATCTTGGCGCGGCCGGCTGATCTCGCGACCTTTGGTCTCGACGATGCGCCCGCCGACTTTCCCAACGGCGTCAGCGGCGCCCGGCGTCTCGACGACGGTTCGCTTGTTCCTTACGACGATCGAGCGGCGATCGAGGCTGAGCGCCGCGAGCCGATCGTTTGGGTTCGCGACGCGGTCGAGGCCTTCCTCATTCAGGTTCAGGGCTCGGCGCAAGTCGAATTTCCCGATCGCCGCCGCGCGCGCCTCGCCTATGACGGACGCAACGGCCTGCCCTACACCTCAATCGGAAGGATATTGATCGAAGAGGGTGAGATCGCCGAAGGCGCCATGTCGCTCGCAAGCCTCAAGGCATGGCTGCGCCAGGACAGCGAGCGGGGGTTGGCGATGATGCGGCGCAATCGCTCGTTCGTGTTCTTCAAACTCGTGGACGATTTCGACCCAAAGTTGGGTCCAATCGCCGGCGCCGGCGTCCCGCTGACCCCATTGCGCTCGATTGCGGTTGATCGGACGATTTGGGCCTATGGCCTGCCATTCTGGATCGACGCCGAATTGCCATGGGTCGATGAGGCGCCCCGGCCGTTCCGCCGGCTCATGATCGCTCAGGACACCGGCTCGGCGATCGTGGGGGCGGCGCGCGCGGACATCTTCTTCGGCAGCGGCGACGCGGCGGGCGCTCGCGCCGGCGCCATTCGCCATCGGGCCGACTTCATCGTGCTTCTGCCGCGAGGAGAAGAGCCGTGAAGGAAACGCCGCCGCGTCCGCAGCGTTTGAGGCGCCTGAGCGACGAGGAGATCGCGCTCTGGACCGAGGTTGCGCGCAGCGTTGCCCGGCGGCGCGGGGCGACCCTCCCCACAGCATCGAATCCCGTAAGCGCCGCGCGGGCCTCTGCTCCGCCTCCAATCCCAGCCGAGCCCCCGGCAGGCCGACGGGCGAAGCCCTCCGCGCCGCCGCTCGCGCCAATCGAACGGCGGCTCAAGCGTGAGCTTGCGCGCGGACGCGCCGCGATCGACGCCGCGCTCGATCTGCATGGGCTGACCCAAGCCGAGGCGCATCAGGCGCTGCGCGGGTTCCTGCGCCATTCGCAGGCGCGCGGCGCAAGGCTGGTCATCATCGTCACGGGCAAGGGCGGAGCGCTGGACGAGCCTGGCCAGTGGCCTCATGAACGCGGCGTCTTGAGAAGGCTCACTCCCCTATGGCTGCGCGAGCCCGACCTGCGCTCGGTCGTGCTCGGCTTCGAGGAAGCCGGTCGCGCCCACGGTGGATCCGGCGCGCTCTATGTGCGGCTCAGGCGCCTCCACATCCCTTCGGCCGAGCCTTAGCCGGGGCCGAAGGGACGGCAGCTCGAATAGGGTAGCGCCGCGGACAGGAAGGTTCGTCTCGTCCTGTGGCGTTACTTCTTGGCGCCGCATTCCCGATCCAGCAAATGCGCCGCCGCATCGCCCTTGACCCCGATGTTGTTCATGGTCTCCGAGCCAAGCTTGACCGCGCCATTCAGAACCCAAGTCCCGTCGCCGGCCTTGCTCCATGCGCTGCACGGGATCTGGCCAATGTCGGCCGGCCAGTCGTTCACGGTCCAAACTTGCTCATCGGCGCGAACGGAAGCGGTCATCGCTATGAATGCGACAGCCGTGAGGATCCCGAGTCTTGACATGTTTGCTTGGCCTCCGCGCCTCGTTCGTCTAACGGACAGCAGACGCGCCGGTCGCCGCCCCGGATAGGCGCTCGTTGTAACGCCATCCGCCCTGTTCGGAAACCGGCCTCGGGCGCTGGCGCGTCTGTATGTCGGACCGCGCCTTGCCGGCCTGCCGGGCCGCCGCTATAAGCCGCGGCGCTTTTTCCGCAAACAACCCGACTAGAGATGAAGACGCCATGGCCGTCCAACGCACTTTCTCGATCCTCAAACCCGACGTCACCCGCCGCAACCTGACGGGCGCCGTCAATCAGCGGATCGAGGCGGCGGGGCTCCGCATCGTGGCGCAGAAGCGCGTGCAAATGACGCGCGCGCAAGCGGAGACGTTCTACGGCGTGCATCGCGAGCGGCCGTTTTTTGGCGAGCTGGTGGAAATGATGATCGCGGCGCCGGTCGTCGTGCAGGTGCTCGAAGGCGAGGACGCGATCCAGCGCCATCGCGACGTGATGGGCGCGACTGACCCGAAGAAGGCCGCGGCCGGGACGATCCGCAAAGACTTCGCGCTATCGATGGGCGAGAATTCAGTCCACGGCTCGGACGCGCCGGAGACGGCGGCGGTCGAAATCGCGCAATGGTTCTCCGGCAACGAGATTGTGGGCTAGCGGGTCCCGTGGAGCGCTCAGGCGCGCCGACGATGAGGCGCGCAGCTTAGCGCACGCTCGAGAACGACGTGGGCTGCAGAATCGAATTCGCGAAGGTAGCGACGATAGGCCCGTCCTTCTCGCTCTCGTCTCGCGCCGCCACCCATTCGGGATCGCTGATAAATGCCGCCCATTTCCGCTCCCGCTCGGCAAGCGATTCCCACGCCAGGAGATAGGTGAGCTCCTGATTGGATTCGCCGATCATCGTCGTCCAGAAGCCAGCCTGCCGGATGCCATGCTTCTCCCATATCGGCAGCGTCTTTGTTTCGAACCGCTTCAATAACGCCGGCAGCCGGTTGGGCAGGCAGCGATAGACGCGAAGCTCATAGATCATCCAGGGACCCCCTTGCGCCATTGGCCGGCCTCAGCGCGGCTCGATCCGCCACCCTATTGAGCGGCGCGCCCATAATCGCATATCGGACTCCCCGCCGACAATATTGAGGGCGCTGCTCGTCCCTCATCCCCACTTGGAGGTCACAGGGGCGGCTTGCGTGGACGAGCGGGAGTCGCGTGGCGCGCTCTCTTCACAAGCTTCGGCGTCGCCCGCAACAGCGGACCGAGCGTGCGCCCCAAACCGTTGTATTCGACCCGCCAACGGTCATATTCAACTTGCCGCACCCCGACCGAGCGAAGCGCTTCCGCGACCGGGAGTCCTTCCGCCGTCAGCGCCTCGATCGTCTGAAGCCTCTGGACGATCTCCCTCGGGTTAAGCCTCGACCTCATCATCGCCACCTCCGCGAACGGCGATTCACGCCGCAGGCGAGCGACCGCCTTGTGCGGTCAAAATGGGATCATGCGCCTGGCCGGCTATCCGGAAATTCGCCGGCGGGTTAAGCTTTCTCAACAAATGACATCGAATTTGAAATCGCGTGAACCTGAGAGCATCGCGAGTCCAGCGCTCCCGGGTCGGACAGCGGCGAAAGGCCCGGCGAATTGCCTGCCGACCGCGGCGCTGCTCGCGTCGATGAACAAAATTTAATTCCTCGGCCAGCGTCGCGTCAGACGAAGCGTGCTTACCCTGCGCCCCAGGGCGCGAGTACGCCTGGGAGGTTATGCGTTCTGGCTAGTCGCGCTTCTACTCACAAACGGAGAAGCACCATGCGAATGTTTGTTGGCGCCGTCTTGGCGACGGCGTTGCTGGGCGCGGCGTCCGTCGCCTATGCGGCCGACGCCACCGGGAAGATCAAGAGCCTGGATATGTCCAAGGATATGGTCACCCTGGACAATGGCTCGAGTTACTGGGCGCCCAAGAGCGTGAAGCTTTCCGACCTCAAGGTCGGCCAGAAGGTGACGGTGAATTACACCAAAGCCGGCGACAAGATGGACGTCACGTCGATCAAACCTGCGACTTGACGAGCGCCATCGCTATTGGCGTGGTTGAACACGAGCCGCCGGTCATGACCGGCGGCTTTGCGAGATGGCGCACCAACCAAGGCATTCTCACGTTGTGAAGCTCGCCGCCGACGGTGAACGCTGGCGACGCGGGCCGGACTTAGAGGCGCGCCAATCCGACGCCGGGTCGGCATCGCTCCCTCCGACCAGGGCCGATCTGACGAAACCCAATGAACGACCCCCCTCGGGTCGAAACGAGTCCGGCCGCTCGGCGCCGGAGCATCGAATGAGAGCGGCGCAGGACCTCCTGCGCCGAATCCCTGTGCGCGCGCCCCGTCGTATTGCCGATGTATACAAAGAGCGAGGGTCGATGAGGGCGCTGCTGGCTCGCCGGTTTCCGGACGCCGAGATCGAGGCCTTCGACCTTTCGCAATCCGCCGATCGCAGCCAAGGCGCGCGCGGTCGCCGCCTGAGCACCGGACATAAGTTCGACCTGGTCTGCTCGAATGGCTCGTTGGAGATGGTGCCGTCGCTGCGGCGGTTGTTGCCGATGCTGGTCGCCATGGTCGCGGCGGGCGGTTGCCTCGCCGTTGAGTTTCCCAACGATTTGTACGAGCCGAGCCGCGCGCTGATGCGAATGATCGCCGCCGACGGACCGTGGGCGAAGACGCTTCTGCCAATCGCCAAGACGCGGCCATTCAACGAAACAATGGAAGGCCTGTACGCGCTCCTTAGTCCAATCTGCGCCGCTGTCGACATCTGGGAAGCGACTTACCTGCACGCGATGGAGAGCGTGGCGGCGATTGTCGAGTTGCTGGAGCCGACGAGACTCGCCCCCTTCCTGACGGCGCTGGATGAAGCCGACCGTCGCCAGTTTCTCGATCGCTATGCTGCGGAATTGAGCGAGGCCTATCCAGCTCAGCCCAACGGGTTAGTCCTGTTGCGGTCGCGGCGACTTTTCGTGTTGGCGCAACCGTAACGCGACCCCCAGGAGGGTTCATCCCCTTGGCTTCGCCTTCATCGTGCGGGCGTAAAGCGCTTCCTCCATCCGCTCGGCGATCTCGCGCAGGTAGGGGTTGCGCGCCTCGCGACCCGCGCGGCCGGAATCGAGATCGCTCTGGAAACCGTCGCGCTGGGGCCAATGTTCGCCAAGGAGCTCGAAGCCGGCGTCCTCGATCGCCTCCACCGCCTTCGAGAATTGCGTTTCCGACCGTCCGACCTTCGACAAGACGAGCACGAGGCGTCCCTCCGCGCCACGCCGCGCGAGCTTGCGCGCCAGCGAAAGCGTCGGCCTCAGATCATCGCCCGATACGCCGGTCGGCAGGAAGACGACGTCGCTATCCTCGGCGATTTCGGTCGACAGATCGTCGGCGAGGCCGCGGGTGTCAGCGACGATGAAATCGGCGACGCCGTCCTCGCGACGCAGCTTCTTCAGGCTCTTGAAGGCGCGCGTGTCGACCTCCGGCTCGACGCTGGCGCGCAGCCGCAACGCGCCCCATTCAACGCAGGTCAATTGATCGAGATCGAAGTCGGCGAGCAGGGTCTTGCGCCCGCGATGGATCGCGCCGACCGCCAAGAGGCGAGCGAGCGTGCTTTTGCCGACCCCCCCCTTCTGGCTGACGAATGCGGCGGTGGTTGGAGTTTTTGCTTTTGTCATCCTGGCGCCGGTTTGAACGCTCTCACCAATCAAGCAAAGGGCTCGTTGGCATTGAGTCGCTTAATGCTATTCGCTGGCGCGCCGATGACAAGAGACGAAGCGGATTTGTCAACGATCCATCGTCGCCATCATCTGTTCGGGTTGCGCTCGCCCAACTCGGCCGTAACATTCTTACTTGGACTGGTCGAAGTCTTCCATCTCATAAAGCTCACGGATTTCGATGACCGACGGCCCGGGCATGGGATTGGGGCAACGCTTGACCCAGTCGATCGCCTCGTTGAGGTCCCTGACCTTCCAGATCCAATAGCCCGAAACGAGTTCGTGGACATCTGGGAACGGGCCCTTGGTCACCGACCCATTCGGACCGGAAAAGGCGACGCGCGCGCCTTTGGCGCTCGGCTTCACCCCGGCGCCGTCGACGAAGATCCCGGCGTCCATCAGCTGCTGGTTGAACGCTCCCATCTGCTCGAGCAATTCAGGGGTCGGCAGCTTGCCGTCCTCGCTATCATTCGTCGCCTTGACGATCACCATCACGCGCATCGCAATTCTCCGATCAGTCTTGAAGGCGATTAGGTGTATTCCAGCTTCGGATACCAGCGCGGATCGCGCCCTTCCGGCGTCATGTCCAGCACCATCCATAGCGGCGCCGGGTCAGGCGCGCCGCGCGGATCCTGACCGGGATCGGAAGTCCCAGACATCTCGTCTGACCAGAAGTGGCGGATCGTTCCGTCGCGACGCGTGAAGACATTGAGCGCCGGCTCGTCCGTGCCGTCCGCCGCGATGGCGAAAAAGTCGCGCGAATAGGCGCCGCCGACATCGCTGTAAAGGCGCAGGTTTCGCCAGCCACGCTCTTTCTTCCACTCTATCAGACGCTCGATCGGAGAGCGCGCGACGACGGCGAGCGAAACCTTTTGCCCGATATCCGCGGCGTTGCCCTCCCACGCGCTCAAAAGATTGGTGCACATCGGACAGGGCCGCTCGCGCTGAGGACCGAACATGTAGCTGTAGATGACAAGCGTCTGCTTGCCGCCAAACAATCCAGCGAAGTCGGTCGGTCCGTTTTCGCCCTGAAACCGATAATCGCCGGTCACTGCGGCCCCTTGCGGCAGCGCCCGGCGTTGCGCGGCGACGCGGTCGATGTGGCGGCGCAGTTCAATCTCCTCGGCGAGCAATGCAGTACGCGCCGCACGGTATTCGGCGCTTTCATTGGGTATGCGCTTGGGGGCCGCGCGGGCGAGCTCGGCAGCGGGTTTGAGAGTCTGAGTGTGCACGGTCATCGGTTGATCTCCTGACAGTTGAAGGAGCCGCATCGAGGCGCGCGCCAATGCGAGCCGCCGAGGCTGCCCGAATCTCCAAAGCGCCGCTCTCGCGCTCGGAGGCGGCTTGAAAGAAGGAGCGGGCGCTATTTCTTGGGCGCAACGAGCGCGAACATCGCGCCCTGCGGATCAAGGCCGTTGATAATCCAGCTTCCGCCAGGAACCTGCATCGGTCCGTTGATGACCTGGCCGCCAGCGGACTTCACCCGATCCTGGGCCGCATCGATCGCATCGACGGTGATGTAGTAGAGCCAGTGCGGAGCGGGTTCCTGAGCCATCTTCTTCATCATACCGCCGGCCTGCTGACCTTTGGTGTTGAAGATCTGGTAGGTCCCCATCGACCCCATGTCCATTGCTTCGCCCTTCGTCCAGCCGAACAGGCCCGAATAGAAGGCGAAGGACTTGTCCGGATCGCCGCCGTGAAGCTCGTGCCAGCCGATATGGCCGGGCTTCGTGGGGTCCTGCGTCGGCGTCTGGTCGCCGTCGCCCTTGAACAACAGAAAGCCTGCGCCGCTTGGGTCGGCGGCGACGGCGAAGGTCCCGACGTTGGGAATCTCGGTTGGCGGCCGATAGATCGCGCCGCCGGCGGCTTTCACCTTATCGGCGTAAGCCTTCACATCATTCACCGCGATATAACCCATCCACGCGGGGCGGACACCCATCTTCGCGGCGTCTTCAGGAATCGGCATGAGCCCGCCGACCATGTTCTCGCCAGCCTTGAGCAGGGTGTATTTCTGGGAGTTCATCGTGTTGGGCGCGAGGGTCCAGCCGACGACCTTCGAGTAGAATTTCTCGGCCCCGGGCAGGTCGTTGGACATCTGATCGTACCAGACGAATTTGCCGATCACGTCCGATTGAGTCGCGTTGGCCATGTCTTCCTCCTTCAGTTTGGCGCGAAGGCCTGCTGCAACTGACGAATGTTGAGTTCTTCATGACGCGGCGCGGCACCGAGCGGCCTGCTGCAATTGGGCAATGTCGAGCTTCTTCATCGTCATGACCGCCCGCATGAAGCGATCTGTCTGCTGAGCGTCACTGCCGGTCAGGAACTCGGGCAGCGCGCGCGGGACGATTTGCCAGGAGACGCCGAACTTGTCCGTTAGCCAGCCGCACTGCTGGTGTTCGCCGCCTTCGGCAAGCTTGTCCCATAGCGTGTCGATTTCAGCCTGGTCGTCGCAATTCACGATCAGCGACAGCGCAGGCGTGAACTTGTACTGTGGCCCGCAGTTCAGCGCCAAGAGACGCTGGCCGTCGATCTCGAACAAAATCGTCATCACCGCCCCTTTCCGGCCAGGGGCGAACTCGCCGTAGCGCGTGGTCGATATGATGCGGCTCATCGGGAAGATCGACAGATAGTGGGCGACCGCGTCTTCGGCGTTGAAATCGAACCAAAGACAGGCCGTGATTTTCTGCTCGGTCATGGTCGTCTCCTCCTTAGGCTGCGGGTTAAGGCGCGCGGTGTTGCCGGCCGCCAATTGGCAGAAGCGTCTCAAAGTAGCGCCTCAGATGATCGAGGCAGTCCGCGGCGACTTTAGGGCCGTGCTTGGCCTTCGCGAGGATGAACGCGCCCTGGAGGACAGCCTGTGAATAAAGCGCGGCGCTTTCCGGCGTCCAAGCCGCGTCCGGCGCATAGCGCGCTTTCGCCTCGGCAATATCAGCTTCGAGCCGCTCGGCGTGCTCGGTGATGTAACGGTCGCAGGCGGCGCGAATGGCCGGGTGAGAGTCGTAAGCCTCCTGCACCATCGTGCCGAGGAGACAAGTGAACTGCGGCAGGTCGCCCTGAAGGATGGCCTTGCGGAAATCGACGTAGCCGAGCACGCGCGCTCTAGGATCGGGCAAATGGCTATAGGGCGCAGCATCGAACAGCGCGTCGGCATTGGCGGCGAAATGCGCCGCCGCCGCGATCGCGCAGGCTTCCTTGCTTTCGAAATGGTGGAAGAACGCGCCCTTGGTGAGACCAGCCTCGGCGCAGATGTCCTCGACCCGCGCGGCCGAATAGCCTTTTGCGCGGATCACATGAACTGCCGCGTCGAGCAGCTTCTGGCCTGAAGCCTCGGCCATCGCCGCCTTCGTCGGTCTGGCTGAGACGCTCGCTGTTTGCCCGTCTTTGTTCATGCCAAGATGCATACCAACCGGTCTGTATGCTTGTCAAGCACAAATCTCGTAGACTGTCAGCCGCCGCGTTCTAACCGCTTTCGGCGCCGCAGATCGTGGTCACCGCGTCGTCGATAATCGGCAGGATTTCGGCCCGGGGGATGCGCGCGCGGGCGCGGATCGACAGCGTGTGTAGGGTCGCCGACGCCATGCGCGCTAGCCGGCGCGGATCGGCGGCAGGCGGCAGCCCGCCCGCTGCTCGCGCATCGGCGAACATGCGCCCGAACGCGCGATCCGTCGCGTCGATCGCCTCGCCGACGAGGCTGTGAAGGTCCGGATCGGCGATCGCGTCGGAGGCGGCGCTGAGCACTGTGAAGCAGCCGCGGGGGCCGTTCTCGCCGCTGAGGTAGAGATCGAGCGCGGCGGTGAGAATGCGGCTGAGCTTCACCCGCAGCGGCTCGCGGGCCGCGAACAGCGGCGCGAACAACTCGTTCACGCGCTTTCGGTACTGGCCATAAGCTTGCAGATAGAGCGCGCGCTTGTCGCCGAAGGCGCCGTACAAGCTCGGCCGGTTCAAGCCCGTCGCCGCGCTGACATCGTCGAGCGAGGTGGCGGCGAATCCATCCTTCCAGAAGACGTCCATCGCCTGGGTGAGCGCCGTCTCGGGTTCGAAGGCGCGCGGGCGCCCGCGCCGCCGGGCGGCCTTGGCAGGGTTGCGCGCAGTTTTTTGTACCATGTTGAACAAAATTGTTGACGACACCTATTATATGCGAAAGAGTACAAAAATTGCAACGGAGGATCCCATGGAGCTGTTCTTCTCACCCCTCGCCTGTTCGATGTCGGCGCGCATCGCACTCAATGAAGCCGGCGCCGCGATCAACCTTGTCGAGGTCGACACGCGCGTGAGACGCGTGCTGGCCACGGGCGAGGATTATGGCGCCATCAATCCGCTTGGCTACGTGCCGGCGCTGAGGCTCGACGATGGAACGGTCCTGACCGAAAACGCGGCCATCCTGCAATATATCGCCGACAAATATCCGCAGGCCGAGCTCGCGCCGCCGCCCTCCGACCGCGTCGGACGGGCGAAGCTCAGGCAATGGCTGAGCTTCATCGGCGCGGAATTGCACAAGGGGCTCATGACCCCGCTGCTCGGCGACAGGACGCCGCCCGAAGTGAAGGCCTGGACGGTGAACAAATACACCCCGCGCCTCGCCTACCTCGACGCGAAGCTGAAGGGACGCGAATTCCTGCTCGACCGCTTCAGCGTCGCGGACGGCTATCTCACGACCGTCTTGAACTGGACGCGGGCGACGCCGGAGATCGACCTCAACGTGAAGGCCTACCTTGAGCGCATGCGCGCAAGGCCGAGCGTCGCGAGCGCCTTGGCTATGGAGATTCCGCTGTTCCACGCGGAACTCGCGCGGCGTCAGGCGGCGTAAGGAGCCCGCAGCCCAGCTTAGATTGGAGCCGCCAAGGCGCGGCTGGACGCAAGCCGCCCAGCGGTGTATTCGTATGGATATAGCGCTCCTATCAGCTCCAACCGGGAGGACCTCGTGAACGTCGTGATCACCAAACCGAACCTTGGCAAGGACTTCGAAAGCGTTTCTGGCCAAGAAACATCGCATGCTGATCGACGGCAAATGGGTCGAGGCCAAGAGCGGCAAGACCTTCGAGGTCGAAGACCCAGCGACGCAAGAGATCATTGGCCACGTCCCAGCGGGCGACAAGGCGGACATCGACCTTGCGGTCGCTGCGGCGCGGAAAGCGTTCGAAACCGGCCCGTGGTCGCGCATTTCGCCGGGTGATCGCTCGAAGCTCGTTTGGCGGATCGGCGACCTGCTCGAACAGCATGCCGACGAGTTCGCTGAGCTCGAGGCGCTCGACAATGGCAAGCCGGTCACCAACGCGCGCCGCGACGACGTCGGCGGCTCGGTCGCCATGTTCCGCTACATGTCCGGATGGACGCAGCGCCTCACCGGCGAGACCATTCCGGTGTCGAGCCCGGGCAACTGGCACGCCTATACGCTGCGCCAGCCGGTTGGCGTCGTCGGGCAGATCATCCCGTGGAACTTCCCGCTCATGATGGCGGCGTGGAAGCTCGCGCCCGCGCTTGCCGCAGGCTGCACAATTGTTCTGAAACCCGCGGAGCAGACGCCGCTCTCGGCGCTGCGCTTCGGCGAACTCATCGCGGAGGCCGGCATACCCGACGGCGTCGTCAACATCGTCACCGGCTTCGGCGAAACCGCGGGCGCCGCGCTCGCCAACCATCCCGATGTCGATAAGGTCGCCTTCACCGGGTCGACGGAAGTGGGCAAACTCATCGTCAAAGCCGCGGCCGGCAATCTCAAGCGCGTCTCGCTCGAGCTTGGCGGCAAGTCGCCGGCGATCGTCTTCCCCGACGCCGACCTTGAGCATGCGACCGGCGGCGTCGCCGACGCCATCTTCTACAACCAGGGCCAATGCTGCACGGCCGGTTCGCGCTTGTTCGCGCACAAGTCCATCTACGACAAGGTTGTCGAGGGCATGGTCAACCGGGCTCACAAGATTAAGGTCGGCCACGGCCTCGATCCGAGTGTCGAGCTCGGCCCGCTGGTCTCGAAGGAGCAGCACGAGAAGGTCGCAGGCTATATCGAATCCGGCCGCAAGGAGGGCGCAAAGGTCGAGACCGGCGGCGGCGTCATCGGCAATCAAGGCTATTTCGTCGAGCCGACCGTGCTGACCAAGACCAATCGTGACATGCGCGTGGTCAAGGAGGAGATCTTCGGCCCGGTGGTTTGCGTGCAGTCGTTCGACGACGACGACCTCGACCAAGTCGCCAAATTCGCCAACGACACGGAATACGGCCTGCAGGCGAGCATCTGGACGCGCAATCTGAAAGTGGCCCATACGCTCGCGCGCAAGATCAAGGCCGGCACGATCTGCGTCAACAACCACAATTACGGCGACCCCGCTTGGCCATTCGGCGGCTTCAAGCAGTCCGGTTGGGGCCGCGAGATGGGCAAGGAAGTGATGGAGAACTACACCGAGATGAAGTCGGTGGCGATTAATCTGGGCTGACCCGGCCGCGCCTCGCGACCGGCGGCGGCTGCTCCTTTGTGCGCAAGGGCGGCCGCCGGTTCGCAGCAGCCTCCTCGAGGCGCCGATCGGCAAGGCCGAGGGCCTCCGCACCGTTTCGTTGTGCGGTTCAGCGAGGCGCTTTCGGGGCGAAACGAAAGGGCAGCTTTCGCCGAACGAAACGTAGGGCTTCGCGAGGGCGTCGCAAGCCTCTGAAATCATTGGGCCACGAAATTCCATGATTTCGCGGGATCGTTTGTTTTCAAGGACTTGAAAGCCATTTTGCTTCGCCGTTTTCACCGCCTGCCTTTGGTCGCGCGAGCGAGCGCCCTGCACGCCTGGCCGGCCCCATCCAATCCGGCATCATAACACACAATTCTGAAAAACGGAAGATATTTTTCCGGGCGTCGGACGTCAAGCGAGCGTCGCAGGTGTGCATGCCCGAGGTCGCCGCCGCGCTGGCGTGCGCCCTACCCGCTCGCGCCTTGCGGCGGCCTGACGTGAGCAAGCTTGTCCGGATTGAGCGTTGCGAACACCTTGCGCACTTTCTCGCCGTCGGTCTCGATCGCAGCCACCGCGAACGGGGCGCCGTTGCGAGAGAGGACCCATCCGGGCGCGCCATTCACCATGACGAACTCGAAATCGACGCCCGCGCCGCCCTTCGCCATGACGCCGACGATGAAGCGCGCCACGCGATCGGCGCGCCCATCATGGCGACGCCGTTGATGAAAAGCGCAAGCGCGAGCAGCGCCGCGAGCAGGGCCAAGAGGGCGCGGGGAGGATTGACTGTGAACATTGTTGGCCTCGGTTGTGGTCTGTCTTGAGACCGAGACGAACGAGGCTCTCATTTTGCGACGAGGCTGGCCGGGCCAGGGCGAAAGGATGTATAAGCGGCCGAAAGCTCACACCGTCGCTCAGCGCTCGCCGTTGCAAAGAGAAATGGGTTCTTCCGAGTTTACGACCTGGGTGGCGCTGGCCGGCGCCGCGATCGTGGCGGGCTTGTGCGCGATCTATTCCTCGTCGCCGTGGGTGCTGATCCCCGCGGCGCTTGTCGGCGCCTATCTCGGCTACAAGGGCGAGCAGATCGGCCGGCGGTATCTTGAGCACTATCTGGCGCAGAAGCGCTCGCGATAGCTCGGCGCCACGAGTCGCCTCATCTTACAGGGCGCGCGCGGAACCTTCCGACTCGCTTGGCGTTGAACCTCGGACAACAGCCAAGGAGCCATTCCCATGGACAATGTCCGGGAAACATCGACCCTTATCGCGGCCAATAAAGCTGAGGGCACGGACGTCTTCAACGCGGGAGGCGACCGGGTGGACCTGATGATCGACAAGCAAAGCGGTCAGGTCGCCTACGCGATCATGGCGTTTGGCGGATTCCTCGGAGTCGGGAACAGCTATCATCCGCTGCCATCGGGGCCTCTGTGACGCTCGTTACCGGTAGCGCGCCATCGGGGCAATGCGCCTGGTGGTCAGGCAAGGCGGCGGCGGTTCAGTCCGCCGCTTTGTCTTCTAACTTTGCTCCGCGCCAGCGCGCCGGCTTGAGGCGACACAGCGGGGAAGCGGGCGACACAATGCAGTTGCGATCGGGCGGTCAATTCGCCGGCGGCGGCGCTAAGCTGGGCGCTCCCGCAACCTTCCCGCCGAGGGCTGGCGTCTCGGCAGCCTCGGACTTCTCCGGCCCGGCAGCGACGCTGAGTCTTAAGAGCGCCCAAACAACGGCGACAAACGCCACGGCGGCGGCTGCGGCGCGAAAATCAACGCCCCAAATCAAGTAATCGCCGAATATGGGCCGCAGATCCGCGGCAGGATGCGGCGCCGCGAGTAGCTGCACGAGGTTTACCGCTTTGGCGGTGAACAGCAGCCCGAGCACCGAGAATACAAGGGAGATGATCAGAGAAATCGGCGTCGCTCGATCGCTGTTGCGGTCGAAAGTGGCGCTCATCGCGGCGGCGAAGATCAGCGCCGCCGCCGCGACGCCGATAACGCCGTCCATCGTGAAGCCCGTCCCGAAATCCGAGCCGTGGCCGAACCGGGCCCATGACTCCACGCCCAACGTCTGCCAGACGCGCATCATGACCGCAGAGCACTCCAGCGCGGCGCCGGCCAACCAGCCGCTGAGAACGGTCGCGGCGGCGAGCAGAGAAAACGTTCGCGCACTTGTCATGGTCAAAGAGCCTTCTCCACCGGCCCTACCAACGCCCAGCTTGTCGCGCTCCGAATGCGCCGCCGGAATGGCTTTGGGCGCGCAGGCGCACACGAAGCCGTGAGCCGCAATTGGAATTCTCACCCGCATATATAGGTGGTCTCGCTGTCCCTTGAAGCCTTCAAGGACGCGGGCGGGGGGCGGATTCCAGGGACGGACGGGCTGCGCCCGATCCCTAACCCTCGCGGATCAGGCCCTCGACGCGATTGAATTTGCCGCGATTGTCGTTCTTCCGGCACCGGCGTCGCCGCCGTTTTACGTGCGCCCTAACGCTTTCACTTAGGACCTCGTTTAGTTTCGCGCCGAAAGATCGCAAGAGAGGCGTTGCGATCCTCCGCAATCCATCATATGCTTTGCGTATGATCCGGTCCGTCAAGGGAGTGGCGACGCGCCAGTTCATCGAGTCGGGCAAGTCCAAATTTTCCGGCCTGGACGAAGGTCTTGCGCGGCGGCGCCTGTCGGCCCTGAACGTGGCGCGAAAACTGGACGATCTGTCGCGCTTGCGCAGCGTCGGACTGCACAAACTGACTGGCGATCGTGCAGGCTTTTGGGCGATCCGCGTTAATGGTCCGTGGCGCATCGTGTTTCGTTTCGACGATGGCGACGCCTTCGAGGTCGAGATCGTCGACTATCATTAGAGGACAGAACAATGACGACTGACGACGGCGTCTTTCTCGCGCCCCCCGACGGATTTGCTCTTGATCCGGTTCATCCCGGCGAGGTGTTGCGGGAGGAGCTGGCCGCTCGCAGCCTGACGGCGAACGCGCTCGCGCTGAAGCTGCGCGTTCCCGCCAACCGCCTGACCGAAATCCTCAACGGCAAGCGCGGAATCTCGCCCGACACAGCCCTACGCCTCAGCCGATATCTCGGCCCCAGCGCCGCGTTCTGGCTGAACTTGCAGAGCCAGTACGATCTGGCGCGGACGGAGAAGCGGTTCGGAGCGAAAATTCGGGCCGAGGTGGAGTTGGCGGCTTAACCGGGGGGACGCTGTTTCTGCCGTAGGCTCGCTGGCGTTTACTTGTATCCATACCCTCTGCTCAGTGACTCAAAAATATTTAACTCCCCAAAGAAGAAGCGGTCAGCCACCAATTTGTCTTCCGCTTTTGGAATTTCCTCCATGAGATCAATACCCAGCCAGGTTTTTGCTTGCCATGACCCTAGCATAGCCAACATATTTATTTCCTTATTATGTTTTTGTATAGTGTATTGTTTCCATACTGGGAACCGTTCAATTGCGCACAAGCAGCAATGTCCCAAATAGTCATAAACAACATTGCAAGCCTCCGTGGGAAACAATTCTCCTAAGTCACGTTCGCCGCGCAATTTCAAGTAATTTGGATTATCTGCCAACATTTTTATCTCCTCAAGCCAATTGCTCCGCAATTTAGTTTTCGCTATCTCTAAATAGAATTTCCCGTGAATGCCCGAGCATTCCTTAACAAATAGATTAGTAGCGGCTATCGAGGAGCTGTCAATGCTTTGTAACGTATGACGTGAGGGGGACGTGACGATTTGCGCCCACGAAAGCTCGGGAGCGGAGTGGCGTTCGATGGCATGTGAGATCACACCAGCGCGGTTAAGTTGCTCATCTAATATATTCACTAACTTCAGCGTTCGCCGATTGGCGGTCGCCGCGAGCAATATCGTCTTACGTGCAGGATCCGAATCGAACGAGCTCAGACAGAGCGAAATAAGTTTCTGAATTGCGCCGTCTAGATCTGTCCGCGAGTACGAAAGCCATGAAGGCAAGTAGGATATCGACGCCCTCTTTGCATGAAGCGCCATTAAAAACCAAAGAGCATTCATAAAATAATTTTCATTGACACTCTTCGGCTCATTCGGAAAAATTCTATCAATGGTGAAGAATTCATCACGTCCTCTCTTGGTTGAGCGCATTATCAGAGTATCAATCAACTTCGATGTCGCAGAAACAGAGTAAGTAAAAAAGAAGCACACATCTACAAGTTCAATTGCGGGGGCGGATTCAAATATTTTCTCAAGCTTATCTGCACTTTCATTTGAGTCAATTTGAGAACGGAAATTTTCCAGGACGATGTGTCGCTTGCTGTCCAGACGCCGTTCGATCAAAGATTTAAATTCATCCACCCGAGCAAGGTTGAATTCCCGATCAAAAACTTTGTCGAGTAGACGTAAGATACGACGTTTCTGAAAGAACCAAACCTGCCAAGGTCCGAGAAGGGCACGAATTTGATCAAATCTCTCGAGTAGTTCAGACCGAACTATCGACAAAATTGGTGATTGTATCGAAGTGTCGCGATCAAATATTTCTAACTTATTCCCATCGCACAAGACGACCAAGGCGGCGTTAACCTCTGGATGAGTTGCATATTCAAGCGCCTGCCGCAGGTCCTTATATTCAAAATGCTCGCCGCTACGCGGTCTTTTTGCTTCTATTACCCAAAAATCTTCTGTCCATAGTGTGAAGCTGTAATCGATGAATTTATTAACATCAATGAAAGCGATTTGTTTTTCCAAATCGACCGAGAAGATACTACCCTTAGAATATCCAAGTAATTTTACCAATGGATCTATTACAAATGATCGAACCTCGGCCTCGTTAAAATCACTAACAACAGAGCTTCTTGCATAATCCCTTGAGCGAGGTGAATTTTCCTGCGCCGGGCGGGTGCACCTAGCTGGGTCAGGCAGGGGCGGTCCTGTAGTCGACGACACGGATGATCTGATCGACGGCGAGGGCGACGATGCCGAACATGAGATGGCATTTGACCTTGAGTGCGCCGCGGACGCGGAGAAATCTGGCGCCGAACTCGTCTTTCAGACGGGCGTTGACGCGTTCGGCCATGGTGCGGAAATCGTAGATCAGGTCGTCGAATTCGGGCCTGTGGATGAGCTTCAGGCGCTCGACTTCGCGGCCCCATTCGGCCTTGGCTTGGTGGTCGGCGCGAAAGTTGCGGTCGACGATAGGAGCGTGGCCCAGCGTCCGGCTCTGGTCGTGGATCGCGGCGGCGTCGTAGGCGGCGTCCATGAGATCGTAGAGATAGGCGACGCGGGCGCTCGTCATGGTCATCAAGGGAATGGCGGCCTGGCTGTCGTGGACGGAGGCCGAGGTCAGCACGCAGGAGACTGGGATTTGGCCGCAGGCCACGTCGATGTGGAGTTTGTACCCGGTCCAGGTCTCTTTGTAGCCCTTGCTGTTTTTCTTGCAGCCGACGTCGCAGGCGGTGGGCAGGTCGGCGAGCATCTGGCTGAGGTTCTGCGTGACCTGCCGCTTGAGACGCGTCGGCTCCGGCCTCGGACGCTGTTCGCCCTTGCGTGGACGTCCGCGCTTGCGCGGCGGCGCGGGATTATCGGGCGCCGGGGGATCGTCTTTGCCGTCGTTGGCCGTGTTCTGGACCGGCTTCTCGCGCGCTTCGATCTCGGTGGCGTCGCGCGCGATCGCCCCGATGATGCGTCCCCCGAGCGCACGCTCGATCAGCGCGGCGTGGATCTTGTCTGGCAGCGCGCCGCGCGCGAATTCGGCGAACGCCCGGGAAAACGTGGCTTCGGAAGGCACTTGCGAGCGTCGCTCCCAGCCGAGGATGCGACGCAGGGACTTGTCGACGTCGAGGCGCTCGATCAGGGCGCTGGTGGTGGGAACGCCCAGGACCGCCTTGGCCACGAAAGCTCGGGCGAGGGCGCGGCGGTCCTCGGGCGGCCGGCCCGGCCCCCTGGGCGGCTCAGGAACGAACGCTTCGAGGCCGATCACGTCGAGCGTGGTGACGAGACGGCCCAACGCTTCGGTGATCGGATCGTTGTCCTCGCGCATCCAAGGGAACAAAAAGCCCTGGATGTAGCTCCAGCGAGCCTTCATCGCGTCGAGAGGGTCGTCTGTCATGTCTACAGCCACGGCTGAAGCGAATCGGTTTCTACGATAACAGCGCCACACCTGAACAACAATCTAAATATATTTCACTATCCTACTTGACAACGATAACAACCGCTCTAAATACTATAGCCTTACCCGACTGAATTCGTCAATCTATTTGCAAGAGGCTCAACAAGGTTCTGTATTCTCTCCAATTCACTTATGTCAGTCTGGTCGCAGGGCTCGAGCGCTTTTGAAAGCAAAAGCGTCTCAATCGAAAATTCATTGTCGAAAATGTTGTTCATAACGAACGCTCGCAGTTTGAGGATGCATTTCGGAGTTACGCTGGAACACATCCAAAACAGGAGCGGGCAGCCGGGTTCATGCCCCCTACTCAGCCGCCTTGCGCCCATTCTTCGCCTTCCGCGCCAGCACCGGCTTGAGATACTGGCCGGTATAGCTCTTCGGATTGCGGGCGATTTCTTCGGGCGTGCCTTCGGCGACCACCTCCCCGCCGGCGTCGCCGCCTTCCGGCCCCATGTCGACGATCCAGTCCGCCGTCTTCACCACCTCGAGATTGTGCTCGATGACGATCATGGTGTTGCCCTGCTCGACCAGCTCGTGCAGCACGTCGAGCAATTGCGCGACGTCGTGGAAATGGAGGCCGGTGGTCGGCTCGTCGAGAATATAGAGCGTGCGGCCGGTCGAGCGGCGCGACAATTCCTTGGCGAGCTTGACCCGCTGCGCCTCGCCGCCGGACAGCGTCGTCGCCTGCTGGCCGACCTTGACGTAACTTAAGCCCACCCGCTTGAGCGTCTCCATCTTGTCGCGGATCGACGGCACCGCCTTGAACAATTCCGCCGCCTCCTCGACCGTCATGTCGAGCACGTCGGCGATCGACTTGTCCTTGTAGCGCACTTCGAGCGTCTCGCGGTCGTAGCGCTTGCCCTTGCACACGTCGCAGGTGACGTAGACGTCGGGCAGGAAGTGCATTTCGATCTTGATGACGCCGTCGCCCTGGCAGGCTTCGCACCGGCCGCCCTTCACGTTGAAGGAGAAGCGCCCCGGCAGATAGCCGCGCGCCTTGGCCTCCGGCAGGCCGGCGAACCAGTCGCGGATCGGCGTGAAGGCGCCGGTGTAGGTTGCGGGGTTTGAGCGCGGCGTGCGGCCGATCGGCGACTGGTCGATGTCGATCACCTTGTCGATCTCAGCGAGGCCGTCGATGCGATCGTGCGGCGCGGGCGGCTCGCTCGCGCCGTTCAAGCTGCGCGCCGCGGCCTTGTACAGCGTGTCGATGACCAGCGTCGATTTTCCCCCGCCCGAGACGCCGGTGACGCAAGTGAAGAGCCCCAGCGGAATGGTCGCCGTGACGTTTTTCAGGTTGTTGCCGCGCGCGCCGACGATTGTCAGCTCGCGCCCCGGATCAGCCGCGCGTCGCCTCGCCGGAATCGCGACCGTCCGCTCGCCCGAAAGATAATGGCCGGTCAGCGAATTGGGATTGGCGGCGATGTCGGCCGGCGTTCCCTCGGCCACGATCTCGCCGCCGTGCACGCCGGCGCCCGGGCCGACGTCGACGACATAATCGGCGGCCCAGATCGCGTCCTCGTCGTGCTCGACCACGATCACCGTATTGCCAAGCCCACGCAGGCGCCTGAGCGTATCGAGGAGGCGCGCGTTGTCGCGCTGGTGGAGGCCGATCGACGGCTCGTCAAGCACATAGAGCACGCCGGTCAAGCCCGAGCCGATCTGCGAAGCGAGCCGGATGCGCTGGCTCTCGCCGCCCGACAGCGTGCCCGACGAACGCGACAAGGTGAGATAATCGAGCCCGACGTCGCGCAGGAAGGTGAGCCGCTCGACGATCTCCTTCAGGACTCGCTCTGCGATCTCGTTGCGCTTGGCGTCGAGCTTCGCCGGCAAGCCTTTGGCCCAATCGATCGCGGCCTTGACCGAGAGCAGGCTCACCTCGCCGATATGCTGGCCGTCGATCTTGACCGCCAGCGCCTCGGGCTTGAGGCGAAAGCCGTGGCAGGCCTCGCAAGGCGTCGCGGTCATGTAGCGCTGGATCTCTTCGCGCGACCACTCGCTTTCGGTCTCGCGGTAGCGGCGGTCGAGATTGGCGACCACGCCTTCGAACGGCTTGTTCACTTCATAAGCGCGCAGGCCGTCGTCATAGGCGAAGCGGATCTCTTCCGCGCCCGAGCCGTGCAGGATCACGCGCCGCGCCTGCTCCGGCAATTCGCTCCACGGCTTGTCGAGCCGGAACTTGTAGTGGCGCCCAAGCGCCTCGAGCGTCTGCAGGTAATAGGGCGAACTCGTTTTCGCCCAGGGCGCGACCGCGCCCTGGCGCAACGTGAGCTTCGGGTGCGGCACGACCAGCGAATCGTCGACCCGCAATTCCGAGCCCAAGCCCCCGCACACCGGACAGGCGCCAAAGGGATTGTTGAACGAGAACAGCCTGGGCTCGATCTCGGGGATGGTGAAGCCTGAGACCGGGCAGGCGAACTTGGACGAGAACAGGATGCGCCGCGGCTCGCTCTCCCGCCTCCCCTCTCCCTCGGGGAGAGGGGCCGGGGGTGAGGGATCCGCGAATTCGGCCACCACCAGGCCGTCGGCGAGGTCGAGCGCCGTCTCGAAGCTCTCGGCGAGGCGCGCGCCCATGTCCGGGCGCACGACAATGCGATCGACGACCACCTCGATGTCGTGCTTGAACTTCTTGTCGAGCGCCGGCGCGTCGGCGATCTCGTAAAACTGGCCGTCGATCTTCAACCGCTGGAAGCCGCGCTTCATATAGTCGGCGATTTCCTTGCGGTATTCGCCCTTCCGGCCCCGCACGACCGGCGCAAGCAGATAGAGGCGCGTGCGCTCAGGCAGCGCCAGCACCCGGTCGACCATCTGGCTCACCGTCTGGCTCTCGATCGGCAGGCCGGTGGCGGGCGAATAGGGAATACCGACCCGCGCCCAGAGCAGGCGCATGTAGTCGTAAATTTCGGTTACTGTGCCCACGGTCGAGCGCGGATTCTTCGACGTCGTCTTCTGCTCGATCGCGATCGCGGGCGACAGGCCGTCGATCTGATCGACATCCGGCTTTTGCATCATCTCCAGGAACTGGCGCGCATAGGCCGAGAGCGACTCGACATAGCGTCGCTGCCCCTCGGCGTAGATGGTGTCGAAGGCGAGCGACGACTTGCCCGACCCGGACAGGCCCGTGAACACGACCAGCTTGTCGCGGGGAATGACGAGATCGACGTTCTTGAGGTTGTGCTCGCGCGCGCCGCGGACCACGATGGCCCGGCCGCCGAACAGGGCTTCGACGAGCTCGGCGTCCTTCGACGCCCGAACCGGGCGCGCTGCTGATCTGGGTCCGGCCATGACGGCTCCTGGGGCGACCTTCCTTAACGGTAATCCGCGGCGGCGCGCGAATCACGCTTGCGCCGGCCGCGCGGCGATGCTAGAACAAAAGTAGAACAAGGGCAAAGGCGCTTCTTCCAGCGCCGGGACCCGCGGTTTATGGTTAATGTAGTCGCGGCGCCGCCGCTTCCCAAGCGTCCGGCGCGGCGACATGTGGATAAGCGGAGCCTTTTGTAGCCGCGCTCGCTGAGCGCGGCAGACGCGGTCGCCGACCGCGTCTACAAGAAGGGGCGTTTTTGTAGCCGCGCTCGTTGAGCGCGGCGGGCGCGGTCGCCGACCGCGTCTACAAGAAGGGGCGTTTTTGTAGCCGCGCTCGCTGAGCGCGGCGGGCGCGGTCCCATAGGGCGTCGAAAGACGCCCGTCCTTCCGGACGGGCTATCGGGCGTTCGGAAGGACGCCGTCTGCCGACGGGCTATGGACCGCGCCTACCAGGCAAGGCCGCGCGAGGAGAGGATCATGGCGGGCAGCATCAACAAAGTCATTCTGATCGGCAATCTGGGCAAGGACCCGGAGGTCCGGCGGCTCAATTCCGGCGATCAGGTGGTGAGCTTCCCGGTCGCCACCTCGGAGACCTGGCGCGACAAGACTTCGGGCGAGCGCAAGGAGCGCACCGAGTGGCACAATGTCGTGATCTTCAACGAGAACCTCGGCAAGGTCGCCGAGCAATATTGCAAGAAGGGCACGAAAGTTTACCTCGAGGGCCAGCTGCAGACGCGCAAATGGCAGGACCAGAGCGGCAATGACCGCTACACGACCGAGGTGGTGCTGCAGCGCTTCCGCGGCGAATTGCAATTGCTCGAACTCGCGCGGCGGCGGCGCCGACCGCGACAGCTTGCCCGACGAAGGCGGGGGACGCGCGTCCAGCTTCAACCGCGCGGCGGCGAGCGAGCGCCGCCCGGCGCTCTCCGGCGGCGGGTCGAGCGCGGGCGCTGGGCCGATCGACGACGACATTCCGTTTTGATTGTCGGTCTCGGCTGGTGAGCGGGCTTGGTTCGCCAGCGTGCCACACGAGCGGATGGTCCACCCCATCTCGGACGTAGTGTCTCAGATGCCCGCCTGACGTCGACATCGTGGGTATTGGCAATGACGTCCGATCCGATCGGAACCAAAGACATTATAACGTTCGTAATCGCATCTTACGGAGCAGCATTATCCACTTTCAACCTATATAGGTCGGTTGTTAATGAGCGACGGAGAATTGTTATCAAGCAATCTACTGGCTGGTATACGTATCCGCAAAGTCTTGGGCCGCCGATGGCGTGCATAGAGATCGTAAACCGCGGCCGGCGGCCTGTCGTGGTCAATTTACCGCAGTTACAATTGCCGAACCATAAAAGTATGACCATGATGAACGCTGACGGCGGACATGACTTTCCAAAGCGATTGGACGATGGGGAAGCGGCGAGTGTACGAATAGGTTATGACTCGATCGCCGAGAGCCTGCGCAACTTCGGATATTCAGGAGAGATCGTACTTCGCCCACTCTGCACTGATTCAACCGGCAAGACCTTCAGGGGAAAGCAGTGGAAATTCAACGTCGATAAAGACTGGTGGACCAAGATATGAGTTCAGGCGCTCGTCCGGGACCCGCGACACGCTGATCGTCATCGGCATCCCGAGATTGGAGTCGCACAGGCTCGGCCGTGCGCGCTCCTGCCCGACCCCAAGGTAATTTGCCTTGAGGCATGCCCAACGTCGTCATCGCGAGGCCGGCCGAGCGAAGCGATACTCCGCCGTGCCCGTCTTCATCGTCCTCCTGCGGGCCGTGAACGTCGGCGGGACCGGCAAGCTGCGGATGAGCGAACTCAAGCGGCTATGCGAGGAGGCCGGATTCCGGAAGGTCCGCACCTATATCGCGAGCGGCAACGTGGTGGCCGAGCGCGACGGCTCTGAGTCGCAAGCCAAGGCCGCGCTCGAAGCCGAGCTCGGGGCCTATGCTGGCAAGCCGGTCGGTGTGATCGTGCGGACGGCCGCCGAGATGTCCGAGGTCGTCGCCTTGAACCCCTTCCCGGATCGGGCCGCGAGCCGCACCGTCGCCATCTTTCTCGATGCCGCGCCCGCCGCGGATGCGCTGAGCCGGGTCACGGGCCAAGCGAACGAGGAGATTCGGCTGGGCGCGCGCGAGATCTATGTCCATTACCCGGATGGGATCGGCGGCTCCAAGCTGCGCATCCCGGCCGCCCGCGACGGAACCGCCCGCAACATGAACACCGTCGCCAAGCTCGCGAGCATGGCGGCGGGATGATCCAGAATTCGGTTGATGGGTTCGGGCGTCCTCGACGGCGGCGAGAGGGGCGAGGGCTTCGGCCAAAAAAATCGACAATTTCTTGACAGGTCGGCTAGCGTCTGTTACTGTTTTTCAGAATACGACGGCAGGCCCGGCCCGCGCGTCTCATCAGCGCCTGGGGCGCGCCTCTAGGGCCGGGTCGATAGAGCGTCCGTCAGGACGCCCGTCTCACGACGGGCTAATGGACCCGGCTGGGCGGAAACAGCGACGCCGCCCTACAGACCACGCCCAGCCGGGCAGTCAAGGCGCGAAACGAAAAGGAGTTGAAGTCATTGAAAACAAACAATTCCGCGAAATGCCCCATTTCGCACCCCCAATGATCTCAAGGGCTTACGCCCGCGTCGCGAAACCGTTCGCTTCGCGACGCGAAATGAATCCTTCTGATTCCGCTGGTTTTCCGCCTCGTCGCGGCCAAAAACGCATTTGCCCGCGAAATCAACCGCGGTTTCCCGGCTCGCGCGACGGACGTTGCGCGGCTCTGCGACTCGGAAAGGCGGGGACGATCGAAGTTGCGCAAAGGAGGTCGTAAGTCCATGAAATCATTGGCGCGCGTAAACTTGTGCGCGCGGCTGCGGCCAGGGTCGAGCCGGGGCGCGGAGGGGGACGCCACCGCGGCCCTTCGGGAGGGGTAGCACAATACCGTCGTCCGTGGCGCAAACCCATCGAGGGCTTGCCCGAAACGCTCGGGGCGCAAGGCGCTAAGCGGACTTCCGCTCCGGCTTCGCAGTCGACTTCCGCTCGGGCTTTGCGGCCTTCGGCGGGGCTTCGGCCTTGGCGCCGCCTTTGGCCTTCACCAGGGCGGCGTGATCCTTGATCGTCTGATCGGCATAGGCCATGGCGAACGACGCGAGCGCGTCGTCGAAAGCGTCGTTCCTTCCCATGTAGCCGGCGATGACCCCCGGGTCGCCGGTGCGGGCGTGGGAACGGGCGAGCGTCCGGCCGCAGAGCCGAGCATATTCCGACAGCGCCTCCTGCTCGGCGAGATCGCTCACCGCGCCGAGGCGGCGGTTCTTCAGGACGCGAACATAGAATTCGAGCCGCAAAGGCTCGTCCGAGGTCCACCCGAGAAAGATGTCGCTTGCCGCCTGCATCATCCGCTGCCCTTCGACCACCCGCCTGCCCTGCGGGCCTTGATAGGCGAGCTTCGCCGAGAGGCGTTCGAGGACCGAGCGTTGCGCCTGCTTGACTTGCAGGAAGAGCGGCTCGTGGTCGCCGCTGAGGAACAGTCCGACGACGCAAATCGTGCCGACCGATCCGACGCCCACCGCTTTGAAGGCGACGTCCATCAGTCGATAGCGGTCGAGAAGAACCGTCCGGTCGGGAGTGAGCGTTTCGCGGTAGAGCGCGAACCCGCGCGCAAAGTCAATTCTGCGGCCCCCGACCGTCTTCGGGCTGATGTGGAAGATCGTCGGCGGTTTGTCGGCGATTCGAGGCTCGCCGCCGGTGACGAGATGCGGAAAGTTGTCGTCCTTGTCGAGACCGCGGTGCTGAGCGTGGCGGATCAGCGTTGAAAGGCTGCGCCGCAACTCGGGACTCTCGATGTGCTTGAGCTGTTGCTCCAGATCGATCCGGCTGTGCCAGATTTCCAGCGGAGAAAGATCCATGAGGGCGAACATGTGTTCGCGATAGGCGGTCATTGCGCCGGCCGCCAGGCTGCGGGCGCGCTTGTCCGACATGTTCGCCGCCCTTGCCGCGACGGCGACGCTGGCCGCAAGACGCTTGAGGTCGACGGTGAAATCGACGCCCGGCAGCGTCTCATCGAAATCGTTGATGTCGAAGAGGATGTTGTCTTCGGGCGAATTGAACGCGCCGAAGTTCATCAGATGACAGTCGCCGCAGGCTTGCGCCGGCACCCCGGCAATCGGCTGATGCGCGAGATCGGCCGCCATCACGGCCGCCGCGCCGCGAAGAAACCCGAACGCGTCCGCCGTCATCAGCTTGTAACGCCGAGGCAAGAGTTCGGCGACCCGCTCGGGATCGGATTCCGCAAGAAGGGCGACGACGTCGCGATTTAGAGGGCTGTGCAACTCCGCATGGGCTTCACGCGGGGTGCGGGCTCGCAGCTCTCTGCCGTGCTCGTATCGATCTGCGCGACTGTTCAAAGCAGCAGTCATGGCGAAAATCCCTGAAGAAGCGAGGTCCGCCGCAAGTTCGCGGGCGAGACCGACAACTTCCAAGACCTATGGACTTGCGTGAAGTCGACTTCGCGAACAAGAGTTGAATTCACGCAAGGCTCACTTCGGCCTCGAGATCAAGGGCGTCGAGCGCGTCAGCGAGGGAGCCTCACCGATAACAGCGCAATGTCCCATCGGGAGCACGCGTGGCTGGATGGCCCGTTTTTCTTAGGCACCAGTCTTGATTTTGACCGCCCCAGACGCATTGGCCCCATCCATTGCGATGGCGGTTCGGACCGCAGCCGCCTAACGCGAACGCGGGCGAAACCGCCGATGACAGGGTGGCGGAAATAATCACAACCCCTAGCAGTTTAATCGAAAGCCTTTTCATCGTCACCTCCACTTCTCACGCAATAAAAGTGAATGAAAATATTCGACGGCGCAACGCCCCTTGCCGACATTTAAGTTGAGACAGTACAAAGCCTCGCGTATCGCGCCGGCGGCCGAAGCGATTAGAGTTGGGATGTAAGTTGGAGCCCATATGCCTGTACCAACCGACATGCCCCTCAAGACCATCGACGGCGAGGCGCGCACGCTCGACGATTTCGCGGGACAAGCGCTGCTCATCGTCAATGTCGCCAGCCAATGTGCCGATTCCGACGAAGCCGCCCGGGTATAACGGGATAATGCCGCCCGGGATTCCTGAATGATGCCGCCCACCGTAACGGAATGATGCCGCCCGGGTCGCGAGCCTCGCTGGCCGATGGATTGTTGTCACCGGCTGTGGTGTTGGGTCAAGCCTTCCTTGATTGCTTTGCTTGTGTCCGACGCAGGCTTTCGCCGGCGAGTTCGATGCGATGAGCGTTATGGATGAGACGGTCAAGGATGGCGTCGGCGTAGGTGGGATCGCCGATGATTTCGTGCCAACGGTCGATCGGAAGCTGGGAGGTGATCACCGTGGAGCGGCGTCCATAGCGCTCTTCAAGGATTTCCAGGAGATCATGCCGCGCGACGGCGTCGAGTGGCTCAAGCCCCCAATCATCGAGGATGAGAAGGTCGGCTCGGCCGAGGTTGCGTAAGATGCGGGGATGGCGCCCGTCGCCGCGGGCCAGCGCGAGATCCTCGAACAGACGGGGTGCCCGCTGATAGATGACCGACCGATTGTCGCGACAGGCTTTGTGGCCAAGCGCTGAGGCCAGCCAACTCTTGCCGACGCCTGTCGGACCGACGAGAACCAAATTGTCGTGGGCGCTGATCCACTCGCCCTCGACCAGCTTTTGGAACAGCGCGCGGTCGAGACCGCGGGGGCTTCGGTAATCGACACCCTCGACGCTTGCGTGCTGGCGCAATTTGGCGACGCGCAGCCGCGCCGCGAAGCGCTTGTCCTGCCGCCAGGACGCCTCGCGATCGAGCAGAAGCCCGAGCCATTCGTGATGGCCGAGGCCGCCGGCTTCCCCGTTGGCGACGAGTTCGGCGAAGGCCTTGGCCATGCCATGCAGGCCAAGGGCGCTGAGTTGATCGAGGGTGGGATGCTTGAGCAAGCCGTTTCTCCTAATTGTAGTAGCGCGGCCCACGGATGTTGGCGTGCAGGATCGGCGTTCCGTCCGTGGAGCGCTGGCGCGCGGGACGCCGGTCGAGGCTGTTGTCGAGGATGGATTTGACCGAGCCGTAGGTCCGCGCGCCGATGTCGATGGCGCGTTCGGCGGCGGCTTCCAGGCGCTCGGCGCCATGGGGACCCGCGAGCCGGACGATGCCTAGGCAGGCGCGAAAGCCCTGCTCGGGATGCGGTCGCGCCTCAAGGATCAGTTCGCACAGGGCCGCCGTCGCCGGCCCGATCAGGCGCGCGTCGGCGCGGATGCGTTCAATCGTCCAGCCGGCATAGCGCCGATGGCTGGACGGCATGTGCTCGGAGACGGTGGTGTGCTTGTGGTTGCCGCTTGCCCGCACATGCGCGGCGATCCGCTCGCCCTTGAGGAAAATCTCGACGGTCCGCACCGTCATCCGCGCGTCGACCTCGGCGCGGATGAAACGATGGGGCACGCTGTAATAATGGGCGGCGACCTCGACGTGATAGTCGATGCCGACGCGGCATGTCCGCCATTCCGAGAACTCGTACGGCTCGGCCGGCAGGGACCTCAGCGATGGCCGATCGACCGTCTCCAGCAATTGCCGGCGCGTTGCGCCGAGCCGGCGGATCGGGCGGTGTTCATTGAGGTGCGTCATGAGATCGGCGATCGCCGCGTTGACGTCCGCCAGGCTGTAAAAGGTTCGGTGACGCAGCCGCCCGAGCAGCCATCGCTCGACGATGAGCACGGCCTGCTCAACCTTCGCTTTGTCCCGGGGCCGCCGCGGCCGCGCCGGCAAAATGGCGGCTCCGTAATGCGCCGCCATTTCGGCATAGGTCCGATTGACCTGAGGATCGTAAAGGCAGGCCTTGATGACGGCGGTCTTCGTATTGTCCGGCACGAGCAATTGCGGGACGCCGCCGATCGCCTGGAGCGCGCGCACATGGGCGTCGATCCAGTCGGGGAGCGCCTGCGTCCAGCTCGCGTGCGCGAAGGTGAAGCTCGAGGCGCCGAGCACGGCGACGAAGATCTGCGCCATGCGGATCTCCCCGGTGAGCCGGTCAACGACCACCGGGACCCCGTCGCCCGCGTAATCGACGAACAACCGCTCGCCCGCCGCGTGCGTCTGCCGCATCGTCGGCGACAGCTTCGCTTCAAAACCGCGATAGAGTTCGCAAAACCGCGAATAGCTGTAACCGCCGGGGTCGGCCGCGATATATTCGTCCCAGACGATCAGCAGAGTGACGTGCTTGCGCTTCAACTCCCGATGGACCGTGGGCCAGTCCGGCTCGGCGTGGCGGCGGTGTCCCCGTTTGCTTCTGCGATTGGCGTAAAGCGCCGCCTCCAGTTCGGCGTCGCCGATCCCCTCCGGCAACGGCCAAGAAAGCCCAGCGCTGTCCAAACGACTCAACGTCTCTCGAACCGTCGAAGGCGCGAGGCCAAGACGCCGCGCGATCTCGCGCGTCGGCAGGCTGGTTGAAAACTTCAGACGAATGATCTCGCGCGCCTGGCGCATCGAAACTCTTTCCGCTGGCATCGATCGCTCCCTTGGATTGCCAAAGGAGCGACCCTAAACAGGCCAGCGGAGGCGCTCGTCGCCGTCAAAAACCCCGGGCGGCATCATTCCGTTCCGGTGGGCGGCATCATCTCGTTTTGGTGGGCGGCATCATTCCGTTACGACGGGCGACATCATCTCGTTTTGGTGGGCGACATCGTCAGGAATCAGCAAGCCAATGCGGCTTCACGCCCCAATACGCGGGCCTCGAGGCGTTGCACCGGCGCTTTCGCGAGCGCGGCTTCGCCGTGCTGGGCTTCCCGTGCGACCAGTTCGGCCATCAGGAGCCGGGCGATGAGAGCGCGATCCGGAGATTCTGTAAGGACAATTACGATGTGACGTTCCCGATGTTCGCCAAGATCGAGGTCAATGGCTTAAACGCCCACCCGTTGTTCAAGGCCCTGAAGCGGGAAGCGCCCGGCCTGTTCGGCACCCACGCGATCAAGTGGAATTTCACCAAGTTCCTGGTCGACAGGCAGAGCCGCGTCGTGCGCCGCTATGCGCCGAGCGACAAGCCGGAGACGTTGGCCGAGGACATTGAGGCGGCGCTCGGTTGAGAGTCGCCGCATGTCCGCCAAAACTCTCCTTGTCGCCAGCGTTAGCCCGGGGTGGCCCCGCGCCAGCAGCGCCTCAATCGCCGGGGACCGGACAGCTGAGGTCGCCCTCTTCGCAGTGCAGGTAGGCGTCGATCGCCTTGGTCCGCCGGCGTGTCTGATCCCCGAGGCAGATGAGATTCTCCATCGGGTAGATCGAGCCGT
Organism: uncultured Alphaproteobacteria bacterium; assembly: GCA_963824475.1. Classification (GTDB taxonomy): domain Bacteria; phylum Pseudomonadota; class Alphaproteobacteria; order Rhizobiales; family Beijerinckiaceae; genus Roseiarcus. The sequence continues at coordinate 182,583 of CAWGPR010000012.1, read as the reverse complement.
TTTCGGCTGCAGAGACGGCGAACTTGCATTCAGCGTCACGAAAGGCGACCCAGGCCTGCTCGGCGGCGCGCAGGAGCTGCTTCTTGTGCTCGTCGCCGGCAAGCCGCCTCAGGACCTCGCGATAGGCGTCATTGAGCGCGTTATCGGCGCGCTGAAAGTCGGCATCCGCGCATTTGTGGAGGCCGAGCTGGGTCTGATCCGCGCAGTCCATCGCCGCCGCAGTGTGCGGCGCAATCAAAACCAGAATCACGGCCCAGATAATGCGCATGGGAGGCCCCCATCGCGTCGCGAAGGCGGCGCCGCCAGCCCGAGGTTAGCGACGCCGCGACGATCCGCAAGGCGCTTTGGATCACCGACACCCAGTGCGGCAAGGCCAAGGTTATCGTCCTTGGTTACGAGAAAGGCGTTCGGGGACGCAGTCACGCAAGGTCTGGCGGTCCATCCGCCGATCTTCGCCGCGGCGTCCCGATCCATTCCATCGCGGACCGCAGCCAGCGACAGAAGCCGCCGGCTCTGGTTGACGGTCTTCGACCGCCGGGCCAACGCCCGAAGCTCCTCGGCCGAATAGTCCTCTCGCAATCTCACCGCTGAAGGCATGGCGCGAATCCTCCGCGCCACCTTGAATCTGCCCCGCCGCGATTCGGGCATCCCCCTATGAGTCAGCCAGCAGAGCCTCTGGTGTGATCTTCGACTTCGGACAGCAGCGGTCAATCTAGGCTATCGCATGTAAGCGTCGGTCTATCGCGCTGTAAGCGCCGGGAACAGGGAGCGCGGCCCCGCCCCGACCGAGCGCGCCAGAACTGCCGCTCGTTTTCGCTGAACTGCTTACACTGCTCACATAAGCAGCAACGCGACGCCAAAGGGTCGCCTTATAGCTTTGAGCTGGCGAAGGGATTCGAACCCTCGACCCCAACCTTGGCAATGTCTCTAAGCGGTTTACGCCGCAGCATCTTTGTCTATCCCAGAACCAGCTAAGGCACTACTGGATAAGGAGTTTTCTTGCGGGGTGCCATCCTAGGCCTATCCTCCTTCTACCCAGCGATTTTCGCTCCGGTGCTTCCCCCGTGCTTCCCCGACCTCCGCCTGCCAATCCGGGGAAGCAGATTTGGGAACAAGCATGGAACACGAGAGCAGGAATAGATCATGGCTAAGATTACCAAACGAGCGGTCGATGCGCTGCGACCGGATGAGCGTCGGGATGTGTTCACCTGGGACAGCGAGCTCAGAGGCTTCGGAGTGCGGGTGAAGCCTTCCGGCGTGAAGACCTTTCTCATCCAGTATCGGAATGTCGAGGGGCGGACGCGGCGACTGGTCCTCGGCCAATATGGGGCTCTGACGCCGGAGAATGCGCGTGAACTGGCCCGCGAGAAGCTCGCCGGCGTCGCCAAGGGCGAAGACCTCTCAGCCGAGCGGCATGCGGTCCGAGCGGGCATGTCGGTCAGTGACGTGTGCGATTGGTATCTGGAGGAAGCAGAAGCTGGCCGGATCCTCGGGCGCAATCGCCGGCCGATCAAGACGTCTACACTGAAGATGGACCGAAGTCGCATAGAGACTCACATCAAGCCGCTCCTAGGCGCTCGGCTCGTCAGCGGTCTCAACCTCCGCGACATCGAGGGGATGCAGGCCGACATCGCCGCTGGCAAGTCGGCGCGAGGCCGTAAGATAGGCCGAGGCGGTAATTCGACTGGCGGCTCCGGAGTTGCTAGCCGCACCGTTGGAACGCTGCGCGCTCTTCTCGGCCACGCGGCCCGGCTGAACATCGTCGGCAAGAATCCGGCAGTGGGCGTTCGACAACTTGCCGTCGAACGCCGTCAACGACGGCTGAGCGACGATGAACTTCAGCATCTGGGACAGGTCATGCGGAGCCTGGCCGCCAAAGGAGAGCACCCGACCGGCCTTGCAGCGATCAGAATGATGCTCCTGTCGGGGTTTCGCCGAATGGAAGTTTTGGGTTTGGAGCATAGTTGGATCAGCCGCCGAGACCATTGCGTCCGGTTCCCTGACACAAAGAGCGGTGCTCAGATCAGGGCTCTCGGAGACGCTGCAATATCGTGTGTGGAAGCCGTGCCGGGACGGAAGGGTTCGCCCTTCGCATTCCCAGCCGATTGGCGTGACGGCCATTTCGTTGGTGTCGTCCGGGTACTGGATCGGGTGTGCGCAAAGGCGGGCCTCAAAGGCGTGACGCCGCATGTTCTTCGGCACACATTCGCCAGTGTCGCGGGGGATCTTGGATTTTCTGAACTCACAATTGCCGGTCTGCTCGGCCACTCAGCACGCGGGGTGACGCAAGGTTATGTCCATTTGGACGCAGCTTTGGGTGTTGCCGCGGATCGTGTTTCTGCCGAGATAGAGAAAATGCTCGACGGCAGAGACGCCGCAAAAAATCCGAATAAAATGATCGAGAGGAGTGCCGCGCACTCAGTGGCAGCGTAGGGGGGCGGCCGTACTCACGGCGTTGTCAAAGTAACGGCGGTTCGTCGACTTGTAGGGCACACGCCCTCTTTCAAATGACGATCTATGCCGCAAGGGCGCGCCACTCCGCCAATGCCGCCGAGCGTCTCTGGTTGTAAATCTGCCGCGTGACGAGATGGCGCTCCTGATTGAATTGGTTGTGGACCTGGGCGTGAACTGAGCTGAACTTCTGCAGCGTCTTCAGGCTTCGAAACCGCTGCATCGCCCGCTCCCGTCGTCGAAACGGTTGGTGCGAATTCTCCGCCCGATTGTTGAGACGGCGACCAACCTCATGCCGATCTGCGGCACCGACCTCTTTCATCGCCGCGGAATAAGAGCAAAGCCCGTCAGTGACGATTTTCCGCGGACGGCCATATTTCTTCAAGATGCGCTTAAGAAGTTTCAGCGCCGCAGCCTTGTCCCGTTTTGAGGTGACGACCGCGTCCAACACCTCGCCTTCGTGGTCGACGGCGCGCCAGAGATAAAAGAGCTTGCCATTGACCTTCACAAACACCTCGTCCACATGCCAGCGCCATTGAGGATAGGCTCGCATCTGGACGATCCGCCTCTTTCGGATCTCGGCGGCGAATATCGGCCCAAACCGGTTCCACCAAAACCGGACGGTCTCGTGGCTGATGTCGATCCCACGCTCGGCCAAAAGATCCTCGACGTTGCGCAGCGACAGCGGGTATCTGACGTACATCATCACGACCAGACGGATGACCTCTGGCGAGCTGTTGAAATATCGGAACGGGTTGCTCATGGCCTAAAACTAGCACGGCCGCACGCGGCCCCAGAGTTTGCTCTGACAGAGCCGCGGGCGATAGTGGCCGAACTCTGCCTGCCACAGCGCGGCCGCGATCGGGTCCGGCGCCTGCCATAGCTGCATCGCGGCCTGATCAGCACAGGCCAGGGTCGCTCGGGTCAGCCTGATCAGCTCACGGTAATGCTGGACCCGGTTCGGTCGACCGCGGGTGTACTCGATCGCGCGCGCCCGCTTCTTCGCCGCGCGCCGATGATCGCGCCACACGAGACGGCCGCCGATCAGGGCGTCGGCCTCCCTCAACAGCCGCGCCATTACCCGAACCGCATCCCAGAGAAGGTTGCTGTCGCCCGGCTCATGCATGAGCGCAGCGGTGACGCGCGTCTGCAAAGTGCCGCAAGGTGAGTTCGACTTTCTGGGCTACACGTTCGGGCGGATGTATTCGGCGAGGACCGACCAAGCCCGTGTCCGTTCGGCTACGCCTGAGTTGGCTTGGGCACGACGTGCCGTGGACGAAGGCGTGAGGTCTTGTCCGAGAGCCGGATGCAGGAAACCTGCCTGTCCGGTTGTGTGTCCAGCGAAGGCTGGCATGTTCAGCAGGAGAAAGGCCTGCCGGGGCAAGAGTCAGAAGCCCCGTAGTTTGGATAGCAGGGTGGCGGGAAACCAAGACTCTGAAGCCTATCGACAACGTCTCCCTCGGGGAGACGACGAGCCGCCGGGCCGTAATGAAAGTAAACGCGAATGTGGCCTCGAAAATGCGTAGCCCCGAAGGCCGAGCCCGCAACTGGAGGGCGAAGGCAGCATGGGGAGCCGAAATCTGACCGAAGCGGCTCCTTCACTTCGGCGGGGTGGAAGCGACAGCACGGTGGCAAGGACATGCCGAGCAACTGGAGAAGCCCTCCTCGTCCCGGCGCGAAATCGCCGGAGCAGGGTCGATCGTATAACCGGCTCAACCGGGAAGTTGATCGAAGGCGAGAGGGTGACGGATGGGTTCGCAGTAGCGGTGAGGCGGGGTAACGCCCGTGGAGCGAAGGAGCCCTGCTGTTTGTAAAGTCTCCGATCACAAGGAAGGCAAGGACGAGATGACAAAGGCGTCCATCGATTTGCAGGACCTGAGGCGGAGAATATACGTCAAGGCGAAGGCTGAGACGTCCTGGAAGTTCTGGGGATTGTACGTCCATGTCTGCAAGCTGGAAACGCTACGCGAGGCGTATGCGCTGGCCAAAAGGAACGATGGGGCTCCGGGAAGTGACGGGGTGACCTTCGAGGCTATCGAAGCGCAGGGCGTAGAGGCTTTCCTTGAGCAGATCGCGGACGAACTGGTCGGGCGCTCCTATGCGCCGTTGCCGGCCCGGAGGCAGGAAATCCCGAAGGATGGCGGCAAGGTCCGCGTCCTTTCTATTCCTGCGATCCGCGACCGCGTGGCGCAGGGTGCGCTCAAGCTCATATTGGAACCGATCTTCGAGGCGGACTTCCAATCGGGGTCGTTCGGATACCGACCGCAACGGACAGCTCATGAAGCGGTGGACCGCGTGGCGCGAGCGATCGTTCAGCACAAGACGCGCGTCATCGACATCGACTTGCGCAGCTATTTCGACAATGTCCGGCATGATCGGCTGTTGGCGAAAGTAGCCCAGCGCGTGGACGATGCCGACGTCATGCATCTGCTGAAGATCATGCTCAAAGCCAGCGGGAAACAAGGCGTTCCGCAGGGTGGGGTGATCTCGCCGCTGCTCAGCAACATCTACCTCACCGAGGTTGACAGGATGCTGGAGCGGGCGAGGGAGGCCACGCGCTACGGCAAGTACACCTCCGTCGAATACGCGAGATTCGCTGACGACCTGGTGATCTTGATCGACGCCCACCAGCGACATGACTGGCTGATGGCGGCGGTGGAGAAACGGCTGCGCGAGGAACTGGCCGAGCTGCAGGTCGAAATCAACGAAGAAAAGAGTTGAATCGTGGACCTCCGCCGAGGCGAGAGCTTCGGCTTTCTGGGGTTCGACTTCCGCCGAGTGCGTAGTCTGCGGGGCGTATGGCGCGCCCACTACACGCCCAAGCTCAAAAAGCGGACGGCGCTGCTACGCAAGCTCAAGGATGTGTTCCGCCGCCACCAATCGCAACCGGTTGATCGGGTCGTGAAGTTGATCAACCCGGTGCTGCGCGGTTGGGTGAACTACTTTGCGGTGGGACACGCCAGCGAGTGCTTCGGCTTCGTGAAAGACTGGGTGGAGAAGAAGATCCGGCGCCATATGCTGCGAGCCCGGAACCGACAGGGCTTCGGCTGGGCGCGGTGGAGTAGGGGATGGCTGTATCAGACTCTGAAGCTGTTCGATGGCTACCGAGTGGTTCGACCAGCGCCGAAAGCCGCTCCGGCAGGATAGGCCCCATAATCCTTGAGGCGAAGCAAACAGGAGAGCGCAGTGCGGGAAATCCGCATGCTGCGTTCGACGAGGCGGGGGCTGGAAACGTGGCACGGCCGAGATGGTGTGACACTCGCAGACGAAAGAGCGAGCCAACAGGGAATACAAACTTCGGCCTAAACCGGCGCGTCAGTCCTCGACCCTACCGATGAGGGGAGTGTGGAAACGGAGCCACGGCTGAGCCACTAAGGCACCCCCAGACGAAAGGGGCGGCAAACGGACATGCTCAACCTAAAGCCACCGCGCCACACTCCTACTTTTATGGGGCCTCTCCGAGTCAAGAGGGCACGTAGAGGCAATCCAGGCGCGATCCGGGCCACGGGATCCGACTACAATCAAGTGGCGTCGTTTCGGCATGAGACGTCCGTGGCAAGGGCGTGGTTCGCAAGAGCCGGTCACCGGCTCGACTTTTATCCGGTCCGGCATCCCGGCCAGCGCCGGCGCGCACAATTCGGCGATCTCGCGCAACGGTCCATGCACGCGGCGCGAGCTTCCTCGCTATCGATCAAGCCACGATGCCGGGAACGCTATTCTCGACGCCGAGGGGCGCATCTGGGCCGCCCATGTCGGTCGGCACCCATTCAATCGGCGGGTCGGTGCGGTACGACCCGGAGCCGCTCGAGCCTCCGGCGGAAGGGAATGTGCTGATCCGCTGAGCCCGGCCGAAGACGGAGGTGGGGTTGGACCTTTGAGGGGACGCGGACGAATGCGATGCGGCGGGGCCGCGCTCATCTTGACGGACGCATTGAACCGGGGTGCGCCCCACCCGCTTCGGCCAGCGGGTGAGCCACTTGGTACAGGAGATAGCGTGGCGGATTATGCCGAGACTCTCCTGCCTGCCGCCCAGACGCTCGACGTCAAGAAAACGGCGTGATTGGTTGATCTTGCAGCACCCCATCGACGTACAGGTCGACGTGCTCGTTGTAGAAACTGAGCAGGTTTTCAATCTTCGGGCACTCCGGAATTGGCGCCGGATAACTCCACACGATGTCCTTGACGAGCTTGTCGCCCACCCGGGCCGACCAGTGGCGCGCCACTCCCTTATATGGGCAGCTCGTGACATACTCGGAGGGCTCGAGCAGATCCATGCGCACGTCCAGCTTCGGAATGTAGTAACGGGTCGGCAGTCCAGTCTCGAAGAGGAGTATGGGCCGGCGAGTTTCCCCCAGTGCCACGCCGTCAATCTCCACGCGCACGTGCCTCGAGCTGTGGACCGTGTCGACCCTAGTGTACGGATCTCGAGGATGAACGAAAACTTGCTCATCCTCCTCGAACCACGCGTCCATCTGATCCCAGAAAAAGGTGAGGTGGCCCTCCAGTGCGGCTCGATCATCAGTCGGTTTGAGGTAAGCGCGGGCTGCGTTGCGAGTGATGCGATCCTTTACTACCAAGTGCCAGCGAATGGTGTCCGCCGCTTGGTGTGACGCCTCCAGATACTCCATCCGGACATCCGCAATCGGAAACCAGTAGGACGGCGGTCGCTTCGTTTCATAGACGAGGAGAACGTGCTCGCTGTCGGCGATCAGCTTGCCACCAAAGTACGTCCGCACCCGGCGAGAGCAACGTTCGATGTGTACTCCCTCCTTCAGCCGGGCCCGCTCCTCGGCGGCTGGAACGACCAGTCCTGCGAGTGTCTCAGTCATCTCGAATCTCCTTCCTTTGGACCATAGATCAGTTGCCGGCGCGCAGCGCGCAATGGGCATGCTGCGCGTCGCGCCATGATTCGATTGAAGGGGCGGTGATCGTGAGGTCCGCCAGCTCGGGGCTGAAGGTTGCCGCCGGCACCGTCGGCACCATGGGCGAGATCGCGGCCGGCGGCCTCTTTGAGGCTGCGATGTCTGATCACGTCAGCCCGATGACGGCGGCTGCGGCGATGGCCAGCAGCCGTTGGCTATGGCGCGAAGAAGCTGAGCGATGCCCTGACGAAAGCCCGCGTCGATATTCTGCGGGCCGTGATCGCGAGCTTCCGGGTTTGCGACATGGGCTTCTCTGAGGCGCTGTGCAGCCTAGCACAAAGACCGGCCAGCGCCGGGCACTCATCCTATTGTTAGCGACTTAGCCGACGGAAGGCAGCCCCGAGCCAATGGTCGAAGGGCCGTTTAGGGTCGATTCGACCGGTTCGCCACGCCGTCGGCGAGTGACTTAGCGCGGAACCGCCCCTCGCCACGCGATTGCGGATCGTCGCAGTTGAAAGCGGCCGGTCGCGAGAGCACCATCAATGGTCTATCGGACGCGTCACCTCGCAATGCTCCCGCACCGCCCGCGCCGTCAGAATCAGCGGCCCCGCTTGTGGTGCCGGTTGTACCTACCGAAGGCGATCGGCGACTAAGTCGGTGTCGGCTACAACTACTCGCGATTTCGGACCGCTGGACTGGCCAGGCGAATTCGATCTAGTCGCCCGCTTCAATCAATTTGAAAGGTTTTGATGATTCGCTTCGTCGACGGTGCGGACGACGGAGGCGATCATGGCTGCGAAGGAGATTTCAGTAAAGAAGTATGTGGTGCGGTTGAGCCCGGATGAGCGGGAGCAACTTGAAGCCCTCATCCGTAAAGGAAAGAGCCCGGCCCAGCGGTTGCTGAGGGCGCGGATCTTGTTGAAGGCCGATGTCTCGGAAGCCGGGGAAGGCTGGAGCGACGGCCGGATCATCGAAGCGCTGGAGACCAGCCCATCCATGGTTTACCGGGTGCGCAAGCAACTGGTGGAAGAGGGCTTCGAGGCGGTGTTGAGCCGCAAGCAACGCGCGACGCCGGCGGTTGCGCGGATTTTCGACGGCGAGAAGGAAGCCAAACTGATTGCCTTGGCTTGTTCCAAACCGCCCAAGGGCCGCGCACGCTGGACCTTGCGGTTGTTGGAGAGCAAGGTCGTGGAACTCCGCATTGTCGATCGCGCCAGCGACTCAACGATCGGGCGGGCGCTCAAAAAAACATTCTCCAGCCCCATCGCCGACAGTGCTGGGTCATCCCGCCCAAGGCCAACGGCGCGTTCGTAGCGGCGATGGAAGACGTGCTGGCCGTCTACACGCGGCCACGCGATCCCGATCGTCCGCTGGTTTGCCTGGACGAGACCTCAAAGCAACTCCTCGCCGAGACGCGAGCGACGATCCCGATGAAACCGGGCGCCCGGCCCGTTGCGATTGCGAGTACGAGCGCAATGGAACCGCCAACCTGTTCATGCTGTTCGCGCCGCTCGAAGGTTGGCGCCATATCAAAGTCACAGATCGCCACACCGCCGTGGATTATGCTCACCTCTTGAAAGACGTGGCCGATATCCACTTTTCCGCCGCCCAGACCATCGTTCTGGTCCAGGACAATCTCAACATCCACAGCAAGGCGTCACTCTACGAAGCCTTTCCGCCCGCCGAAGCCAGGCGGCTGGTCGAGCGGTTCGAATGGCATTACACGCCAAAGCACGGCAGCTGGCTTAATCTGGCGGAGTTGGAACTCGGCGTCCTATCGTCCCAATGTCTCGACCGCCGCATCCCTGACAAACAAACCCTCGTCGAGGAAGTCGCCGCCTGGGAGAAGGACCGCAATACCAATCACGCCAAGGCCAATTGGCACTTCACAACCCCAAACGCTCGCATCGAACTCAAACACCTCTACCCGTCAATCTGACTGAATCGGCCGACTAGGCTGGAGGGCCCGCCTGAACGGTGCATGAGAAGGATGCGCAATCATGTCCGATATTGTCCTTTGGGGTTTTGACGGCTCCACATATGTGCGCACGGTCAAGATGGTCCTCGCCGAGAAGGGCGTCACTGAGTTCAAACAAGTGCAACTCAATGTGCTCAAGGGCGATCCGAAAACGCGCGAGCATCTGGAGCGTCATCCTTTCGGCAAGGTCCCGGTCCTCGACCATGACGGGATGCGCATTCTGGAAACCACTGCGATTGCGCGCTACCTCAACGAGGTCCTCCCGGGCAAGTCACTGATACCGCTGACGCCTAAGGATCGGGCGCGGATGGATATGATCGTCAGCATAATCGATTCTTACGGCTACGGCGCGTTAGTCGGCGGCGTCGCCGCTTATCATCTTTTTCCCGATTTCGTCGGGGGAAAGAATGAGGCGATGCGAAAGGACGGCCTCGAGAATGGCGGCAAGGTGATCGAATTCGCCATGAATACCAAGGGCTCCTCGCCCTTCATCGCGGGGGAGTTGAGCCTTGCCGACCTTTATCTTGCTCCGATCGCCTTTTATGTCTCGCTGACGCCGGACAAGCAGGCGCTTTTTGATATCGATGGCTTTGCAGACTGGTGGGCGAACATGCAAGCCTTGCAAAGCTACAAAGATACACAACCAAACCTTGGCTAACCAGGCGGTCGCTCCGTAAGGGCAGTAGTTTCCGATCCGCTGAAAACGCGCACCGACAGCAGTCGAAATGCGCGTTTACCGACATATTCCTGACATTTCCGTGAAGCGTGTTTTTCTTTCCTGCCCAGTGGCGCGCGCCTGCCATTGGGCGGCCGTGTGGGCGCATCGTATGGCGATGTTGGGTTCGATCTGCTTCTATCCCGCGGCTTCCGCGGCTTCGCGCCACGTCGACCGCACGTTGCTCGCGGTCGATCGCCACGACTTTGCCGGTCGGGCCGACGACATCCGCGACCAGGATCGCCGCGATTTTCCGGGTTCCCGCCATGGTGGGCCCTCAGGCGCTATGCAAGGACGGGCTGATCCGCAGCGCCGCTGCAATCTCTCGGTTCGTCTCGCCCGCCTCCTTGCGGGCCAGCGCTCGTTCCCGAAGGTCCACAGAATAGGGAGCCGTCATCCATGCTGGCCTCCAAACCCAGCATGGACTCTCAATCAGATGGAAGACGGAACCTACCCTTGCTCGCGCGGACTTCCTGAGCTCGAAACCTTGCTCGCCGAAATCGCCGCCTTTCCCAACGGTAGGCATGACGATCAGGTCGACGCACTGAGCTACGTCACAGCGTACCGAGCGAAGGTCATCTACGAGGCCCGTCGCTGGGGCCCGAAGCTCGGCCGACTCGTGCTGCCGCCGGTCAAGGTTCAGGTCGTCCCGCCCAAATCACGCGATCAAGAGCTCTAGCGACGACAATGGGGTCAGCGTTGACTCGCAGTGGCCCACTGCCCGAAAGCGCCGAACGAGATGCCCGTTGGTTCCGCGACGGAACAGGGATAGCGTATCGAGGTGCCGTGGTGTGGACCCAGTTCTACAGCAATAGTGCATACAGAGAAGCTTGGTGTCCGATCCGACGCAGCCCCGACCAGCGATTGGCCGGGGCTTTTTATCGGCCTCGCGACCTTCTGGCGACGCTTTCGCCAGTCGGCCGCGATCATCGGTCCGAAATGGTTCACCCAACGCCGAACCGTCTCGTAGGACACCGCCAATCCGCGTTCCGCCAACAAATCCTCGACGTCGCGCAGGCTGAGGGTGAACCGGAGATAGAGCCATATTGTTTGGTGAATGATCTCGGGCGGGAACCGATATCCGGCGTAGCTGATTTTCTTCATGACGTTCGGCTACGCCGCATTCAAAGCGCCAGCAAGCTGCCAGCGCCGCGACAATGCCCTGGCGCGCGTAGATCTGCGCCTGGCGATAGAGCGGCAAAGGGTCGGCGTATTTGGAGACGAGCACGTGGGCGACCGTCGCCTCGGTCGGCAAGCCGCCTTCGATCAGCCGCGCCGGCGCCGGCGACTGGACGACGATGTCCTCGCAGGCGCGGCAAGCATACTTAGGCCGGCGCACCACCAGAACCCGGAACTGCGCGGGGACGACGTCGAGCTTCTCGCTGACGTTCTCGCCGATCCGGTGCAGCGTCCCCTTGCAGCACGGGCAGGTGTTGTCCTCGACGTCGACGAGCGTCTCGATGCGCGGCAGATGCGCCGGCAAGGGCCGAGCCAGCTCGTGATCAATTGGTTCGTTGTCCAAAGGCGTATTGCGCCGCCGGGCTGTTTGCGGTCGCCGCCGGCGCAACGGTTCCGAGCGGGCGGGGAGCGCCCGGAGCACTGGGATTTAGGGACGGGTCGAAGGCGTCGTGGCGCCTGCCTTGTGCCCGTCTTTGGGCGACCGGCGCTGCGGATACTGAGTGGTCGACGACTGGGGCGGCAGCGAGGAGCGCTGCGATCTTGAGTCCGATGCGATCGAGCCGCTCGTTTGCTTTGGAAAGCCGGTCCGTGGATTTGGGGCGCGAGTGCTCTATCTTACCCGAAGGCTCGACAATCGCGGCGCTGATTTCGGTCTTCGCTGCATCAAGACGCGGCTTCACGTTCGCAAGGCCACTAACATCCTTCGTACTCAGGGTTTGCGCGGCGTGCATAGCCTCGACTTCCGCTTTTTGGGCGTGGAGCTTCTCGGTCATATTCTGCTCCGCCGGCCCCATCTTGGTACTCTGCGGGCTTTCCTGATGAACGACGGTCCGGTCAGGACCGATAAGACATGATCCCACCATCCATGCGACACCAACGAGCCAAGCCGTCAGGACCGCATGTGGACCATAGCGCAATAAACCCGCGGCAAGCGTTGGGGTACTTCGCGCTAAGACTGCTTCGATTTTCTCGGAAGGTAGGGAGCCGACGATGGCGTCAGCCGCCCGTGCTCCGATCTCCACTGTTTCCCCGTCCGACGGCGCGGCGGCGGCGGCGTCGACCCAAGGAACGCGTTCGTCCCGAAAATCATTCATGGGGCGCTCTAAGAAAGGTTAGGACCCTAGCCTTGCGCCCATTCTCTTAAAGTCGCATTAACCCTCGGGCCTGGGGTTGACGTGATCCCATGGCGCATATTGGCGATCATCACCGCCGTTGTCGGGTCGAGCTGCGGCATTTCGTCCGCGGCCGTCGCTTGAGACGAGCGGACGAGTCGAGCCATTATTTCCCGATGATCACGATTTCCACAACAGGCGAAGCCTATGCCGTGATAAGGGTGGCTTGCCGCGAAGGAGTTGGAACAACGCGAAATTCCAATTTTATCCATCGCAGGCTCCTCAAGGTTAGAGGAACCGCACCCTGACACTGCTTCTCGTCGTGCCCGCCCGGGGTCGACGTGAACCGGTCATGCCTGGGTGTCCGATCCGGCTCGCTTTCTGCCGATAGTCTATGACCCGACAATCGGCGAAGCGTGCCTCAAGTTCGGCCACATTTATCGCCAGACGCGCGGCATGTATCTGTCGATCACGCGTCGCGGCAAGGTCAAGGAAATCTTGAAGAACTGGCCGGAGAAAGATGTTCGATTCATCTGCGTCACGGACGGCGGCCGGATCCTCGGCCTTGGCGACCTCGGCGCAAACGGCGCGGGTATTCCCATCGGCAAGCTCGAGCTCTACACAGCCTGCGCTGGGGTGCCGCCGCAATACCTGCTGCCCATGTATCTCGACGCCGGCACTAACAACGAGCAGTACCTTCACGATCCCCTGTATCTGGGTATGCGCAAGACGCGCCCGCCGACTGAGGAGCTCTATTCCTTCGTCGACGAGTTCGTCGAGGCGGTGCAAGACGTGTTTCCGAAGTGCTGCATTCACTTCGAGGACTGGACCGGTGTCGACGCCGTCCACTTGCTGCAACGCTACCGCGACAAGTACTGCGTCTATAATGACGACGTGCAAGGCACGGCTGGCATCACGCTTGCCGGCATGATCAATGCAACGACGCTCAGGGGCACGAAGCTGAAGGACGAGAAGTACCTGTTTCCTTGGCGCCGGTTCCGCCGGCATTGGCCTTGCCGACCTGCTGTGTACCGCGCTCGTTGGGCAGGGCATGACGCTGAAAGACGCGCAGTCACGGGTCTACATGTTCGACGTCAATGGATTGCTGGAGTCGAACTCGTAAGGACCTTGTCGATTTCCAGAAGCCCTACGCGCACCGGCACGCGCCGACCAAGGACTTCGTCGCCGCCATAGAGAGCATCAAGCCGACCACAATAATCGGAGTCAGCACTATTGGCGGCGCGTTTACTCAGAAGGTTGTCGAGACCATGTCGCAGATCAACGAGCGCCCGGTGATCCTCGCTCTGTCGAACCCAACCGAAAAAGCGGAATGCACGCCCGAGCAGGCCTATACCTGGTCGAAGGGCAAGGCGATTTACGCCGCCGGCGTGCAGTTCGCACCGGTCCATTATGGCGGCCACACGTATCTTCCCGGCCAGGCCAATAACTTTTACATCTTCCCGGCAGTTGGCATGGCAATCTTCGCCACGCAGGCGAAACGCGTCACCGACGAGATGTTCATCGAAGCCGGCCAGGCAGTGGCGGATCAGGTGCCGCCCGACCTGCTCAAGCAAGGTCTTCTGTACCCGCTGCAGTCGAATATACTTGAGGCCGAGATCCAAACGGCGGCGCGAGTGGCGAAGCTTGTCTTCGATTCAGGACTAGCCCGAGTAGATCGTCCTGCTGACATGGTGGGGTTCATCCGTCAGCACGTCTACAAGCCGGAATACAAGAGGCTTGTCTGACCGAAGCGGGCCCGGGACAACGACTGCCGTTGTCATGGTCGTCTCGGCGATGAGTCCTGGGTAGGCTGGGCATCACCCGCTGCTGCGCCTTGCCGATACTTTAATCGCGATTGCAGGCGTTGCATGCAAGTGGATCGCGTCGTCTATGGTTTACAGACTTATTGGGGAGCAGGCTTGATTAGGGTAAGCCGACGGAAATCGGTTCGACGAAATTGCCGATTCGGCAGAGAGGGTCGGACACGATGTCAACGGAAGACGGTGCGCTGACCGCGAGTGTCTCGGCGCCCTCGGTGGATACTTCGCTTGGCTTGAAGCTGCTTCCTGCCGTGCTCAGCTTGACCGCTGGAAGCATGGACGTCATTAGCTTCCTCGGGCTCGGCGGTCTGTTCACCGCTCATATCACTGGCAATCTTGTGATCCTCGCCTCACGAATTGTCACCGGCGGCGAAGCACCGATCGCGCCGATGTTATCGGTTCCGGTATTTATCTTGGCGCTCGGCCTGACACGGCTGCTGGTGGGCGGTTTGGAGGCAATTGGGCTCGCGTCGCTGCGGCCTCTGCTTCTGCTGCAATTGATGCTGCTCGCTGGTTTTCTCACCCTTTGCATCGTTGCCGGCCCGGGCATCGATCCGAGCGCCGCGACCGCTATCCTCGCCGGCATGCTCGGAGTCTCGGCGATGGCGGTGCAGAACGCGCTCGTGCAGGTCTCGTTGAAAGGGGCTCCGTCCTCCGCAGTGATGACGACCAATATCACTCGCTTCATGATGGACGTTGGCGAGGTCCTGCTCGGGCACGATCCAGATAGTCTGACAAAGGCGCGGCGCCGAGTGAACCATACTTGGCCGGCGCTCATTGGATTCGCCGTCGGCTGCGGCGTCGGTGCGGTGTGCGAAGCCGCATTCAGACTGTGGTCCCTGGCGCTGCCCGTGGGCCTTGCTTTGCTCGCGCTAGCCCTTAGTCTTACTTCCAGGCGTGAGGAAACGATCGGGTAGGGACAGGCGAAGTCCTCGCCGCCGGGCAGTTGGCCTTGATCGGCGCAGCGCAACACGCGAAGGGGCTCAACTTTGCCCCGCTGACAAATACCGCCGGCGCATATAGCCGCCCCAGGACGCGGGGTTTTTCCACCCTATCGATCGAAACGGGCAGTCTGATTGAGTTTTAGCGCAAATGCTTCCACAGGGACCTGGCCGCCTCGCCTCCGCCCGCCGTTTCTGTATAGTGCCGGCGACCATCCGGAGTCGCTTGTGGCCGCCCTATGGCCGCGGCGCCGCGTCGATCGGCCCGAGGTTCTCATTGGCCACGATCGTTGCCATGACTTATCAACTGCGCTAACCTACGAAGACGCCGCGGTCCCCCCGATCGCAATGTCCAGAGAGCTTGGCGGGCCGGGTGCCGACGATGTCGGTCGAAGTCGCTCATCAAGGGGGGCCAAATGCGCATCGGCCTGTTCATCCCCTGTTTCGTCGACGCCTTCTTCCCCGAAGTGGGCATTGCGACATTGGAGCTTCTCGAGCGGTTCGGCCACGACGTCGTCTACCCGCGCGACCAGACCTGCTGCGGGCAGCCGATGGCCGATAATGGCTTCAACGCCGACGCCGCCGCCACCGAGGCCCTGTTCGTGCGCAACTTCGTCGGGTTCGACTACGTGGTGGGGCCGGAGGGCAGCTGCGTCCACCATGTGCGCAGCAACTTCGACGCCATCGAGGAGACCGAAGAGGTCAGGCAAGTTCGCGCCCGGACCTTCGAGCTGGTCGAGTTCCTGCACGATGTCCTGATGGTCGAAGCGTTCCCATGGGCGCGATTTCTACATCGCGTCGGCCTCCACAACAAATGCATCACGCTGCGCCGGCTGAAGACCGCGAGGCCGTCGGAGCTCAACGAGCCGTTTTTTTCCAAGCCGATGGATCTGCTGTCGAAGGTCGACGGAATCGAGTTCGCCATGCCGGCACGGCCTGACGAATGCTGCGGCTTTGGCGGCACCTTTTCGGTCTCCGAGGAGGTCGTTTCCAGCAAGATGGGCTACGACAAGGTTACCGATCACGCGCGCGCCGGCGCCGAATACGTCGTCTCGGCCGACAGCTCATGCCTGATGCACCAGAAGGGCTGCGCCGAGCGCATCGGCGTCCCGATGAAATTCATCCATATCGCCCAGATCCTCAACGGAGCGAGTGCATGAGCGATCCTCAAGGCATGCTGCATCCGGAGCTTCTGGCCCGCGATGATCGCGACGCCATCTACCGCGCTGGTCGACGTCTCGATCATGCCGAGGGCGCCTCTAAACCGCTGCGGGCGCAGCCCGAGCCTCAGCCGCGCGGCGCAAAAGTCCATGGCAATCGCCCGATTGATCAGGCCGAGGCCGCGGGGCGCTTCATAGCCGCGCCCGAACACGAGAAGATGCATGACGAGCGCCTGTGGGACTTGCGGCAGAAGCGCGATCGGGAAGCGCACGGAATTCCCGAATGGGAGGAGCTGCGGGCGCTTGCGTCCCAGATTAAGGAGCACACGCTCGTCCATCTCGATGAATACCTGGAACAGTTCGAGGCGAACGCCAAGGCGAATGGCGTCCATGTGCACTGGGCCAAGGACGCCGCCGAGCACAACCATATCGTCCACGGCATCCTCAAGGACCACGGCGCGAAATCGCTGATCAAGAGCAAGTCGATGCTCACCGAGGAGTGCGGGTTCCGGCACTACATGGCCTCGGTCGGGATCGACGTGATCGAGACCGATTTGGGCGAGCGCATCCAGCAGCTCGACAATGAAGACCCGAGCCATGTCGTCGTGCCGGCCGTGCATAAGCTCAGGACGGATGTCGCCGCGGTGTTCGCCAAGGCGATCGGCACCGACCCCGGCAACAGCGACGTACATTATCTCGCGGAAGCGCAACGGGAGGCGACCCGTCCGCTGATCCTCGCGGCCGACGCCGGGATGACCGGCTGCAACTTCGCGGTCGCCGAGTCCGGCGGCGTGGTCGTCTGCACCAATGAAGGCAACGCCGATCTCTCGGCCAATGTGCCGAAATTGCACATCGCCTCGATCGGCATCGAGAAGGTCATCCCTCGGCTCGAGCATCTGGCGGTCTTCGTGCGGCTATTGTCCCGCAGCGCGCTAGGTTCGCCGATGACGCAATACACCTCGCATTTTCGCGGACCGCGCGAGGGCGGCGAGATGCATTTCGTGCTGGTCGATAACGGCCGCTCGGAGCGGCTCGGCATGGAGGAGTTCTGGACCTCACTCAAATGCATCCGCTGCGGGGCTTGCATGAACACCTGCCCCGTCTATCGCCGCAGCGGCGGCTTGAGCTACGGCGCGACCTATTCCGGACCGATCGGGCTCATCATCGACCCGACGTTCAACGCGCACAAATACAGCAACCTGCCGTTCTCTTCGACGCTCAATGGCAGCTGCTCAAATGTCTGCCCGGTCAAGATCAACATCCACGAGCAGATCTACGCCTGGCGCCAAGAGCTCGTGAAGCGCCACGAGGTTCCCTTCGTCAAAAAGGCGACCATGAAGGCGGCCGGCGAACTGCTGTCGCATCCTACCGCTTATCGAGCTGCCGTCGCCGCGGCTGATACCGCGCTCGCGCACTTGCCGCGCTTCGTCATCTACAACGGCCTCAACGCCTGGGGCATACATCGCGAGGTTCCGCAGCCGCCCAAGCAGACTTTTCATAGCTGGTATCTTGCGAACCGTGGAGACGCGCAATGAGCGCCCGCGACGACATTCTAGTGTCGATCCGGGAGAACCGGCCGCAGGTGACGCGACCGCTTCCGGACGTGCCGCTGTTCGACGCCCGCCAACCGGCGTCGCTTCTGTCGGCGTTCAAGGAGAACCTCGAACGCATGGGCGGTCTGTTCCTCGATCCGCCGGCTGCCGGCGATGTTCTGGCGCCGGCGCGAACGAAGATCGCGGGCGCCAAGGTCGTGTGCTCGACCGTGCCGGAGATCGCCGGCAACCGCGATATTGGCGTCGGCGCGCCGCAGGAGTTGGCGGACGTGGATTTCGCGATCGTGCGCGCCGTCTTCGCGGTCGCCGAGACGGGGTCTGTGCTGCTCGGCGACTCGGAACTCCACGTGAACGCGCTCGCCTACCTGGCGCAGCATCTGATCGTGCTGCTTGACCCCGCCGACATCGTCGTCAATATCCATCATGCCTATCGGCGTCCGGAATTCCGCTCCAGGCGCTACGCGTCATTCCACACCGGTCCCTCCGCCACCGCAGACATCGAGGGCGTTCTCATTCACGGCGCCCAAGGGGTGCGCTCGCTCTCCGTCCTGCCTCTTGCAAGAGCGTTGAGCCAGCCCAGCCATTGAACAGTTGTATCAGGGAGGGAGCGCGGCTGCCTTCGGCGAGCGTTCGTTGTAACGCGCGCTCCCCAAGCCCTCCCGTGGCGCCGACCCGGAGGCGCTGGCGCGCTACATCGTCGCGATGATGCGCGGGATGGCCGTCGAGGCTGCGAGCCGCGTGAAAGGAAGAGAGCTGGATCAGATCGTCGACATGGCCATGCGCCTGGCCGGCTTCGAAGAAGCGAGCGCGCCGTCGATGAACCCGCCAATTCCAGACGAGATTCCATGCCCTTCGTCGATAGCCGGGGCGCGAAGCTTTACTACGAGAGGCGGCTCAGGGACCCCGGTCGTCTGGATTCAGGAGTTCGCCGCAGACTACCGCCCCTGGGAAGCCCAGGTTCGCCGGCCGCAAAGGTCAGATTGAGCCGATCGTCAGGACGCCGATGAATGTCCGGTATACGTCAACTCGAGACATCCCTCGAACGTCGCAAACGCGTAGAGTCGAGGTGTGGCGCGGTGGCGTTAGGTTGAGCATGTCTGTTTCCGCCCCTTTCGTCTGGCGGTGCCTTAGTGGCTCAACCGTAGCTCCGTTTCCACACCCCGCTCATCGGTAGGGTCGAGGACTGACGCGCCGGTTTAGGCCGAAGTTTGTATTCCCTGTTGGCTCGCTCTTTCGTCTGCGAGTGTCACACCATCTCGGCCGTGCCACGTTTCCAGCCCCCGCCTCGTCGAACGCAGCATGCGGATTTCCCGCACTGCGCTCTCCTGTTTGCTTCGCCTCAAGGATTATGGGGCCTATCCTGCCGGAGCGGCTTTCGGCGCTGGTCGAACCACTCGGTAGCCATCGAACAGCTTCAGAGTCTGATACAGCCATCCCCTACTCCACCGCGCCCAGCCGAAGCCCTGTCGGTTCCGGGCTCGCAGCATATGGCGCCGGATCTTCTTCTCCACCCAGTCTTTCACGAAGCCGAAGCACTCGCTGGCGTGTCCCACCGCAAAGTAGTTCACCCAACCGCGCAGCACCGGGTTGATCAACTTCACGACCCGATCAACCGGTTGCGATTGGTGGCGGCGGAACACATCCTTGAGCTTGCGTAGCAGCGCCGTCCGCTTTTTGAGCTTGGGCGTGTAGTGGGCGCGCCATACGCCCCGCAGACTACGCACTCGGCGGAAGTCGAACCCCAGAAAGCCGAAGCTCTCGCCTCGGCGGAGGTCCACGATTCGACTCTTTTCTTCGTTGATTTCGACCTGCAGCTCGGCCAGTTCCTCGCGCAGCCGTTTCTCCACCGCCGCCATCAGCCAGTCATGTCGCTGGTGGGCGTCGATCAAGATCACCAGGTCGTCAGCGAATTTCGCGTATTCGACGGAGGTGTACTTGCCGTAGCGCGTGGCCTCCCTCGCCCGCTCCAGCATCCTGTCAACCTCGGTGAGGTAGATGTTGCTGAGCAGCGGCGAGATCACCCCACCCTGCGGAACGCCTTGTTTCCCGCTGGCTTTGAGCATGATCTTCAGCAGATGCATGACGTCGGCATCGTCCACGCGCTGGGCTACTTTCGCCAACAGCCGATCATGCCGGACATTGTCGAAATAGCTGCGCAAGTCGATGTCGATGACGCGCGTCTTGTGCTGAACGATCGCTCGCGCCACGCGGTCCACCGCTTCATGAGCTGTCCGTTGCGGTCGGTATCCGAACGACCCCGATTGGAAGTCCGCCTCGAAGATCGGTTCCAATATGAGCTTGAGCGCACCCTGCGCCACGCGGTCGCGGATCGCAGGAATAGAAAGGACGCGGACCTTGCCGCCATCCTTCGGGATTTCCTGCCTCCGGGCCGGCAACGGCGCATAGGAGCGCCCGACCAGTTCGTCCGCGATCTGCTCAAGGAAAGCCTCTACGCCCTGCGCTTCGATAGCCTCGAAGGTCACCCCGTCACTTCCCGGAGCCCCATCGTTCCTTTTGGCCAGCGCATACGCCTCGCGTAGCGTTTCCAGCTTGCAGACATGGACGTACAATCCCCAGAACTTCCAGGACGTCTCAGCCTTCGCCTTGACGTATATTCTCCGCCTCAGGTCCTGCAAATCGATGGACGCCTTTGTCATCTCGTCCTTGCCTTCCTTGTGATCGGAGACTTTACAAACAGCAGGGCTCCTTCGCTCCACGGGCGTTACCCCGCCTCACCGCTACTGCGAACCCATCCGTCACCCTCTCGCCTTCGATCGACTTCCCGGTTGAGCCGGTTATACGATCGACCCTGCTCCGGCGATTTCGCGCCGGGACGAGGAGGGCTTCTCCAGTTGCTCGGCATGTCCTTGCCACCGTGCTGTCGCTTCCACCCCGCCGAAGTGAAGGAGCCGCTTCGGTCAGATTTCGGCTCCCCATGCTGCCTTCGCCCTCCAGTTGCGGGCTCGGCCTTCGGGGCTACGCATTTTCGAGGCCACATTCGCGTTTACTTTCATTACGGCCCGGCGGCTCGTCGTCTCCCCGAGGGAGACGTTGTCGATAGGCTTCAGAGTCTTGGTTTCCCGCCACCCTGCTATCCAAACTACGGGGCTTCTGACTCTTGCCCCGGCAGGCCTTTCTCCTGCTGAACATGCCAGCCTTCGCTGGACACACAACCGGACGTGCAGATTTCCCGCATCCGGCTCTCGGACAAGACCTCACGCGGTCTTTCGCGTGCGACGCCATCGGCAGCTTCTGAACATCATGTGGAGTTGATAGGTTGCCCAATCTCCATGTCCTTCGCCACGTTCTGCGGCTGTCTTGAACTGAGGTCCCTTCCCTCCGCCGGAGTTACCCGGCTTCAGCGGTACTACGAACCTCTCCGCCACCCCATAGCGCCCGGCCTCTCCCTCACGGGCGTCCGGTTGATCCTGTCATTCATAGCCTGACCACGCTCTAGGGCTTCCCGTGTTGCGTGCGCTTTCCTTGTGTACGTGCTGCCGCCAGTACCCCGGTGCAGCGACTGGGTGTCGTCTTCGCTCATCTCGCCCAGCCGTATCAGCCTTCCCCGAAGTTGCTGTCGGGTCGGCCTGCACATCGACCTTTTCGGAGCTTGCTCGGCGTTCACTCGCGTTGCGGCCCGCACACTCGCGCCGTCACCTATATGTGACCAGCCACACCGAAGGCTTCAGCCATTTCGTCACCTCCATGACTGCTCCGGTTGCTTCCGGCTGGAGCGTTCCCCGGGTGGGACTTGCACCCAATGGAAAGCGCCGCCTTCTCACGGCGCACGCAAATACCGGTCATTCGCCGGAGGCTTCGCGAACGGGTCAAATCGACCCTTGAACTAAACCGCTCGCGCGGTAGGGGTGGCGGGCGACGGCTGGGTGATCTGAATCGCTGAGAAGGACGCGAGGTCCTGAGCCTGTCTCAAGATCGCGGGGTTCAACCCCGTGCGAGACAGGAGCTTTTGCGATGTCTGACAAGCCCATCAGCCCGCTGCGGCAGCGCTTGATCGACGACATGACGGCGCGTCGGTTCAGCGAAGCCACCCGGAAGGACTACGTTCGGAACGTAAGGAACTTCACGGCCTTCCTCGGCCGGTCGCCCGATACAGCGACGAGCGATGATCTTCGCCGCTTTCAACTGCATATGGCGCAGCAGCAGGCCAGCCCCTGGTCGATCAACGCCGCCATCGCCGCGCTGCGGTTCTTTTTCACCGTGACGCTCGAACGGCCCGACCTCGTTCGCCCTCTGAGGATCGTGAACGAGCCGCGCAAAGCGCCGGTCGTGCTGAGCCAGGAGGAGGTGGCGCGGCTCCTCGAAGCAGCGCCGGGCCTCAAGTACAAGGCCGCGCTCAGCGTCGCCTACGGCGCGGGCCTGCGGGTGTCCGAGGTCGCGAACTTGAAGGTGTCCGACATCGACAGTGAGCGCATGACGCTCAGGGTCGAGCAGGGCAAGGGACAGCGGGATCGCTATGTGATGCTCTCCCCACAACTGCTGGAACTCTTGCGCGACTGGTGGCGGGCGTCACGACCTCAAGTCTGGCTGTTTCCTGGCCAGAACCCGATCAACCCGATGACGCCCCGTCAGCTCAACCGCGCCGTGCACGCCGCCAAGGATCTGGCAGGCATCTCCAAGCGCGTTTCTCCGCACACGCTGCGGCACAGCTTCGCCACCCATCTGCTCGAGCAGGGCGTCGATATTCGCGTGATCCAAGTTTTGCTCGGACACGCGAAGTTGGAGACGACGGCCCTCTACACCCGCGTCGCCCTCAACACGGTCCGCGACATCAAGAGCCCACTGGAGCGGCTGGGCGTCAACCTCGCGAGCCGATCGCCGCCCGCCTGACCAGGGCCGCGTGGCGCGGCCCCGTCTGGAGGTCGCCGACGTCTTTCGCGCCCATGGGGCGGCGTGGCGCAAGGCCCACACCGGCCACGTGAGCCTTGCCCAGTTGAAGGTGATGTCGGCGATCGAGACTTGCCGCACTGCCGCGCTCGGCGGACACGTCGAGCGCTGTGAGGACTGTGCGCACGAACGGATCGCCTACAACTCCTGCCGCAACCGCCACTGCCCCAAGTGTCAGGCTGCGGCGGCGCGGCAATGGCTTGAAGACCGCGAGGCCGAGCTGCTGCCGGTTCCCTACTATCACGTCGTCTTCACCCTGCCGGCGGCGATCGGCGCCATCGCGTTGCAGAACAAGGCGGCCGTCTACGACCTTCTGTTCAGGACCGCCGCCGAGACGCTGACCACAATCGCCGCCGATCCGAAGCATCTGGGCGCACGCATCGGCCTGACCGCCGTCCTCCACACCTGGGGCTCGGCGCTCATCCATCATCCGCATGTCCACGTCATCGTGCCCGGCGGCGGCCCGTCGCCAGACGAGTCGCGCTGGATCACCTGCAAGCCCGGCTTCTTTCTACCGGTGCGCGTTCTGTCGCGTCTCTTCCGCCGGCTCTTCCTCGACGGCCTCGCAGCCCTACACAAGGCTGGCCGCCTCGTCCTCCTCGGCGGCCTCGCCCCGCTCGCCGCAACACACGCCTTCGACGCCGCGCTCGCGCCGTTGCGCCGCTCCGAGTGGGTCGTCTACGCCAAGAGGCCGTTCGCCGGGCCGCAGGCCGTCCTCGCCTATCTCGCCCGCTACACTCATCGCGTCGCAATCTCGAACTCGCGGCTTATCGCGCTCGACGAAGCCAGCGTCGCCTTCAAATGGAAAGACTACCGCATCAAAGGACGCGACCGGCTCAAGACCATGACGCTCGACGCCGCCGAGTTCATCCGCCGCTTTCTCCTACACGTGCTGCCGAGCGGCTTCCACCGCATCCGCCATATGTGGACGGCCTCTTGGCAAGTGGTTTTCGACGCTCTGATCGCTTTGGTCGGCTGCGGTCATATGTCCGGCCTGTTGGTGCGGTATAGGACCGCTGGCCCTGATGATATTCGACAGTCCTGGTCCCTATCACTACGGCGAGCTCTGGGCTCGTGGCGGATGTCAGGGTGTCCTGGACTTTCGTTGCGACCGTGTCGTTCATCACGTCGTTGCGCTTGCCAATCCCTTCGAAACTGAAACGTCTATCTCGGAGAGCTCTTTATCGTCAGGCCTTCGTGTAAAGTTCGGTTCGGAAGGCTTCGCCGGTCGACATCATCGCCCAGGCGATTCTGGCCAGCTTGTTTGCCAGGGCGACGGCGACGATGCGCTCGGGCTTCCTGGCCCTCATGGCGACGATCCATTCGGCCAGGGCACCCTTGTATTTGTGGGCCACGCGCAAAACCGACGTGCATCCCACGACCAGCATCTTGCGTAGATATCGGTTGCCCTTTTTGGTGATGGCGCCGAGCTTGTCCTTGCCGCCGCTCGAGTGCTGGCTCGGAGTAATGCCCAGAGACGCGCTGAAATCGCTTCCCGACTTGAAGACGCTGGGATCGGGATTGAAAGCGACCATCGCCGATGCGATCAGCGGGCCGAAGGCGGGGATCTCGTCCAGCAACCGGCTCATCTGGTTCTTGCCGCTCGCCCGGGCGAGCGTCTTCTCCAGATCGTCGATCTTTTCGTCGAGGCCGTCGCTGTGCGAAGCCAGCATCGCGGTTGCTTGCTTGGCCTCTTCGGGAAGGGTCTCGTCGGCTTGCGCGAGCGCCAGCAATTCCTTGACCCGGTGAATGCCCTTGGGCGCGATCAGGCCGAATTCCGAGAGATGCCCGCGCAGCGCGTTGACGGCCATGGTTCGCTGCTTGACCAGCAATTCCCGGGTCTTGTGCAGCATCAACACCGCTTGCTGATCCGCGCTCTTGATCGGCACGAACCGCATGTCGGGGCGCGACATGGCCTCGCAGATTGCGGCCGCGTCGTTCGCATCGTTCTTGCCCCGCTTGACGTAGGGTTTCGTGTAAGCGGGAGGAATCAAGACCACTTCGTGCCCCAACGCCCGGATCTCTCGCGCCCAGTAATGGGACGATCCACAAGCCTCCATCCCGACGCGGCAGGGTGCCGCCTGGGCGAAGAAAGCAAGCACCTTGCCTCGGCTCAACTTACGCGACACCGCAGGCGCGCCCTCACGCTCGATCGCATGCACCTGAAAAAAGTTCTTCGCCAGGTCGATTCCAATCCTGATAAAGGTCTTCATGGACGGCTTCCCTATCCGCGACTGCCATCGGTCACGCCTTGGCACTTGATGCCGTTCGGGTGAGGGTCGCGGTAGGGACGGCCATTGCTGGCCGCCCCCCGCAGTCGGGTAGGATTGAGGCGCGGACCGGGCTTCGAATGATGCCGACGTTTCCTCAATCCCCCCTAACATTCCGTACGGCGGGTTTTCCCCAGTACGGCTGAAAGGCTGGCCTGTCAGGCGATGCCTTCCCGGATCGTTTGTCTGCTCAAGCCTGCTCCCGGCGTACACTGACGATCGATTCGGTTTGCATTCGCCCTTCGTGCATCACGTGACAACGTCGATATCCCGCTCAGTGTCGGGATTGGTTGCTCGCCGATGCACCGCCGCGGAGGTTGGGTGATCCTCCGCCCCAGAGGCCCTCGCTCGGGATCGGGTTGTTCTGTCCCGTTCCGTCATCACTTAATCGGCCCCATCCGCCCCACTCGCAGGCACATCGCAACTTCGCCGCATGGCGGCTTATATGCGATGCCTTCGCTGTGCGGGAGCGCCTAGGCGACCCACGAGTGGTTCCGGGCTTTCGCTGTCCATTCCTTCCCAACATGCCGCTCTCTATGACCCCGGGGAGTCTCGTCATCGTCATCGTTCAGTCTCCGATGCCGAGCATGGCCTTCGCCGGGATCTGAACAGCTCGGCACTCCCGTTGATCCTGCGATCCGTTTCACGCAGGGCACGTATTTCAGGGCTTCTCGATTCACTTTCGCTACGGCCTGTCAGGTTGCTCGCCCTCCTGTGACGGATCAGACCAGGTCTCCCCAGCCTCAGAGGACTTTTACTTCCAGGCTTCCAGCAGGTCAGTCACCTTTCCTGCCGCTGGATATCACTACAACAGTGGTCTGAACTCCTTCTGTTGGCGGGACTTTCACCCGCTAGAATGGCAGCTAGCCTCGCTGCACCAGATCCCGGCGTGCGGCGCTACCGCACCGGGCTCCTACCTCGGATGATTGACGAGAAACCGCTGTTCCGGCCACGGATGCTGGATGCGCGGATACGGCAGGTAACGATTGGCGATTACCTTCATTCGCGGCCATGCGAGCCGATGCTTCTGTCCCCGCCGCCGGATGGCGTGGAGCCAACGATCGACCAGATGGTGCCGGAACGCCGTGATCGCCGGCGCGCTCATCGGCACGGCGTAGTAGGCCAGCCAGCCGCGAAGCACCTGGGCAAGCCATTTGCCTTGCGCCTCGACGCCGTCGTGGCGGGTCGCCTTGAGCTGTTCCTTGATTTGTCTCAGCTTCGCCCGCATCCGCTTGCGAACTGGCGTCCTTCCCAACACGAAGCCGCCGCCGCTTCGTCGGGTCGCGCAATAGTGCGTGAACCCAAGGAAGTCGAACGTCTCCGGCTTGCCGAGACCTCGGGCGCGGCGGGTGGCAATCGCCTTCCTGCCGAACTCGATGAGCCTCGTCTTTTCGGGATGGAGGCCGAGTTCGAAATCGGCCATGCGCGCTGAGAGGTCTTCAAGAAACCTTGTCGCGTCGTCCTGGTGCTCGAAGCCGACAATCGTGTCGTCCGCATAGCGCACGACAATCATATCGCCCGTCGTTTGACGTTGCCGCCATTGGCAAACCCAGAGATCGTAGACGTAATGCAGGTAGACATTCGCGAGCAGCGGCGAAATTACCGCGCCTTGCGGCGTCCCCTCCACCGTCTTGATCTTTCGGCCCTCCTCAAGCACCCCTGCCGCCAACCATTTGCGGATCAGCCTGACAATCCGCCGATCGCCGATCCGATGCTCAATGAACTGTATCAGCCATGCGTGGCTGATCGTGTCGAAGAACGACCGGATATCCGCGTCGAGGACCCAATTGATCCGCCGCTTCCCCAGCCCGTACGCGAGCGCGTCCAGCGCATCGTGCTGTCCACGCTCAGGCCGGAACCCGTAGCTGAACCCCAAGAACTCCGCCTCGTAGATAGGCGTCAGGATCGCCGCCACTGCCGCTTGGACAATTTTATCCTCCAGCGCAGCAATACCCAGCGGCCGACGCCGCCCATCCGCCTTCGGAATATACCGTCGACGGGAGGCCAGCGCTCGATATGCTCCCGCATGCACGCGTGCGTGAAGGTTTTGGAGGTTTGCCTCCAAGCCCTCCTCGTATTGCGTCCATGTCACCCCATCGATGCCTGGCGCGGCGGTCTTGTTCAGTCCGAAGAACCCCGCTCGCAAAACATCGACGCTGACATGATGCAGAAGCGTGGTCAGCGGCTGCGTTCTATTCCTGGTTACAGCCTCTCGTATGCGAGCCTGCGCATGTGACACGGCTTCCCGGCTCTGCGTCCGGACCGTGGTTTGCTGGTCCGCATTCTCCTTGGTCCCGCCCCTTGGCTCCACTTGCTCCTCGGCGGCGCGCACCGCTTCGTTCGCAGGCTTCACTGCTACTATGGGCGAGTCCGACTTCTCTGGTCCGTTCATCGTCGGCTTCGGCCTCCGGCCTTCCCGGCGCGGTCCTTGCAAAACTCCGCAAGGACGGCCCAGAGATATCCCGGTTCCCGAGCAGGAGGCGTCAGCGCATGCCAGTGTCTACGACGACGCGGGGCCGTCCTATGTCTCGCGATCGCGACATAGGCCGTATCGCCTTCTGCAGGACGGAAAGCATCGGCGCCCCGAAGTTGGTTTTCGCCGCTCAATGGCTGGCCTGCGCTATCCCCTGTCAACGCTTCGCTTCGCCCCTCGCGGGTCGCCGCGCATGAACTCGGGGTCGGTGCGGTTCGCTACACCTTCACCGCAGAGGACTTTCACCTCCTACCTCCTGCCGGTCTCCCGGCGCACCCGTCCACATCATCACTACGGCCTCATCGCCGGCGCGGCGAGGGCGGACAACATCGAGCGCGCCCGACAACTGCTCGCCGCGGCAGAGAATGCGCCCCAGCCTTCGCGCGAGGCCGACAGTCGGGCTGAAGACGTCTCGCCTGCGCGGCGCTGCCCCTGCTGCGGCGGCCGGATGATCATCGTCGAGACGTTCGAAGGGCCGCGCCCTTGGCGTTCCCCGTCGCCGAGCCGGATCAGGATCGACAGCTCATGACCATCGCCCCGCATCCCGCCGCGCACCGTCGATCACCTCCGCCTCAGCCGCGCGCCGGAACACGAGCGCGACGCCCGCGCGAGGTCGCCAGTCCTCCTGCGACCGAGGCCAACGCCTCGCTCCCGCGTATCGTCGCCATCGAAAACGGCCAACGCCGCCGCTTCCGACGAAGACACCAAGCGCCGCCGGCCGCCGCCACCTCGCTCGCCAGCCATCCGCGATCCTCAAATCCCCATAGGCGCGCTCGCCAAACGGTCCCCCTACCTCCCCGCGGTTTCCTCCTTGGGAGGCTTTCGAGCGCCGGCCCCGGTCCAGTTGCACCGTCGCAAAGGGCCGGCACCCGAAACCCTTCACCGTTGCTGTCCTTCCCGATCAGCCGCCAACGGGCGGACAACACCGGAAAGCTGCCGTAGGCGCTACGGGCGGAAGGCGCCAGGAGCGGGCGATCATCAAACGGGGTCGAACCGGGGGGCTTCACATTGGAGCCGACGTTCGATGCTCGGCGTGCCGTCGATCCTCGATTTGGATCCTGCAGGCGCTTGGCGTGTCGACGATCAACTCTTGCATCGGGACGCGAGGCCTGCCGAAACGTTGCCGAACGAAAAGGCGGAGATCAGTACGAAATGCGCGACGAGGACGATCGCCGTCGTGCCGTTAAGAAGCTGCGGGCGCTGAGGGAAGGCGACGAGCAGCCCGAGCCCCGCCGAGTTCGAACGCTCGTCAGCCGCCGCTCGCTCGCTTCTCGCCGTTGCCGGATGTCAAGCGCGACGGAGGATTGTCGGCCTCCCGCCCCTCCTCGTCGACGAGCGCGTCGCGCAGTCGTGCGAGCGTCCGGCAGAACGGTTCGCGCGACCGTCCGAGCCGGTCGAACAGCGTCGAGGCGTTGCCCGCCATCTCGCGATAGATCGCTTCGAGCGTCTCGCGTCCGGAGGCAGTCAGGGCGAGGCGGGCGTGGCGGCGGTCATCCTGCTCGCGCCGCTGCTCGACGATTCCTTTGGCGAGCAGCGCGGAGACCCGCTGGCTCACCAAGGACTTGCTTATGTCGAGGAGCTCCCCGACCTCGCCGTGGGTCGGCTCGGGCAGTTCGCGCACCGCCATCGCGACCAGGAATTCCGGATAGCTGACGCCTCGGGCGTCGAGCACCCGCCTGCGCGCGAGACGGTCGAGCCGGGCGACGATCTCGTGCAGCAGGAAGACCTCGGTCTCCGTGAACCAGGAGTTCTTCATCGAAGCGCGGTTGTCGGCCTGTCAGTACGGCTCGGTCAAGACCCTGACCGC
Source organism: uncultured Alphaproteobacteria bacterium (assembly GCA_963824475.1). Lineage (GTDB taxonomy): Bacteria > Pseudomonadota > Alphaproteobacteria > Rhizobiales > Beijerinckiaceae > Roseiarcus. Next base: position 153,357 of record CAWGPR010000012.1, on the reverse strand, counting down.
GCTGGTGCGCGCGAGAAGGTCCCGGCAATCGGCGACCATCGCCGCCGACCCGCAGACATAGAAGTCCGTCTCGGTCGGATCGAAGGTCAGACTAGCAATCGCCTTGGTCACCCGTCCGGCGAACCCGCCGGGCGGCGGCGCGGCGCGGGTGACGCAAGCGACCGTGCGGCGCGGCTTGTCGGCGAAGGCGGCCGTGATGTCCTCGTCCGGCGTGCGGCAGCCGAGATAGAGCTCGGCGTTCTCCAGCTCTCCGCTCGCCGCCATCGCCTCGAACATCGACAGGAACGGCGCGAGGCCCGTGCCGGTCGCGACGAACACCTTGCGGCGATCGTCGCGTTCGAGCCGGTAGGCGCCGAGCGGGCCTTCGATCTCGGTAGCCTCGCCGCCTTTGGCTGCGTCGGCCCATTTCGAGCCGTCGCCATGGGTGCGGTTGCTGATCAGCAAGGTCAGCCGCCGGCCGGCCGAGGCGGCGATCGAATAGTCGCGCCACTCGAACGGCGCGACCCGCAGCTTGACGTATTGCCCGGGAACGAACGCGAGCGCCTCGTCGAGTTCGAACTCCAGGCGCCAGATCGAGGCGGTGAGCGCGGTCTTGGCGACGACGATGGCGCGCTTCTTCTCCTTCGGCCGCGCCGTGGCGCCCGCGGCGGAGAGTTTCGGCCCCCGGCGCACGGCGGCCATGATGCGCAGGAAGCCGGCGGGCCCCAGAACTTGGCTCGCCGCCGCCAGACCGCCGATCAGAGCGCCGGGAACGCCGAGGCTCGCGGCGTCCGAGCCGGTCAAATAGAGCCCGTCGACCGGCATACGCACGCCGAAGGCCGCCGAGCGATAGCGTTCGGGCGTCCCCGGCAGGCCGTAAAAGCGCCCCGCCGGATGCGAGGTGTAGTGCTCGACGGTCAGCGGCGTCGACAGTTCGGTATAGGTCACGAGGGCGGAGAAGCCTGGAACGGCGCGCTCGGCGATTCGCAACAGCCCCTGCGAAATGCGGTCCTTGAGGTCGGCGTAATCCTGGCCGCGAAGTCCGGTCGCCGTGCCGTGCCAAGCGTTGAAGGCCTCGGGCCGCAGCATGGTGATGATCTCAGCGGTGTGGAACCTGTCGTCGCCCGACTTCGCCGACGGGAACGACAGATAGGCGTGACGCGGCTCGCCTTCGAGCGTCCGTGCGGTATGCGCGTCGAGGTCGTCGTGATCGAGCGCTGTGTTGATCCAGAAGTTCTCGCCCTTGACGCCGAGAGTCGAGACCGGCGCCGCCAGGCGGACATAAAGTGTCACCGCCGACACGCCGCCCTTGAGCGCGGCGAGGGCGGCGCGCTGAGGCTCGGTGCGCCGTCCGACGTCGCCATCCTTCGGCAACAGCCGCTCATAGGTGAGCGGCGCGCCGACGTCGGAGATGACGACCGGCGCGCGATAGCGGACCTCGCTCGGCTCGGCCCCGCGCCGGTCGATCGCCTTCACCCCGACGGCGTGCCCGTTCTCGACCAGGATCTCCGTCGCCTCCTGACAAACTCGGATCGCGCCGCCGGCCGCCTCGATTCCCGGCTCGACCGTGCGCGCGATGCGCCCCGCGCCGCCGACCGGGAACCAGCCGCCTTTCAGGTAGCTCGCGACGACGAGGGCATGCAGGGCGAAGGCGCTTTCTTTCGGTTGCAGGCCGTAGTCGCCCCATTGGGTGGCGAGCAGCGCCCGCAGCTCCGGTGAGCGGATGTTGCGCTCGAGGTATTCAGCAGTCGTCTCGGTGGCCTTCGCGGCCCCGAAGCGCTGGATCTGCGCGATGAGGAACGCAACCGGACGCGGCGCCATCTGCCGCTGGATGCCGAGAATGTGCCAGCGCGCCGCCGAGCGGATGTCGCGGAAATAGCGGCGGATGGCGTCGGCCTCGTCGGGGTAACGCTCGACGAGCCGTTCTTCGTAGCGCTTCGGATCGGAGGGGACGGAGAACGCAAAATCCGGATAGACGAAACGCTCGAAATCGTCGGTCATGCGGTTCCAGTCAAGTGCCGCGCCCGACAGGAAGTCGAACAGGCTGCGCTCGAAAGTCCCCGGCTGCAGGTTGCCGATGTAGTGCAGCCCGACGTCCCACGAGGCGCCGTCGCGGCGGAACACATGCGTCTGCCCACCGCGCTCGGAATGCTTCTCCAGGACCAGCACCTTGCGTTTGCCGACGCGCGCCAGGAAGCCTGCCGCCGCCAGCCCGCCCATGCCCGACCCGATCACGATCGCGTCCCAAGTCTCGTCCATGGCCGCGACTCCAGCTGGTTTGGATATAGTTCATTAAATAAACAGTTTATCACATAAACTGATATTGTCAATGCGACTCTCGTTGGCGCCGCAGCGTGATGACGCTTTCGCCGGCCCGGGCGAGGGTGTTTGGGCGTCGGCGCCGAGAGCCCGAACGCTGACCCTTGATCGAGGCCCGCTTTGGGCGGATTCCGACCCTTCGGCGATCGCGATGCAATGGCAAGAATGCGTAGAGTAGAAGTGTGGCGCGGTGGCTTTAGGTTGAGCATGTCTGTTTGCCGCCCCTTTCGTCTGGCGGTGCCTTAGTGGCTCAGCCATGGCTCCGTTTCCACACTCCCCTCATCGGTAGGGTCGAGGACTGACGCGCCGGTTTAGGCCGAAGTTTGTATTCCCTGTTGGCTCGCTCTTTCGTCTGCGAGTGTCACACCATCTCGGCCGTGCCACGTTTCCAGCCCCCGCCTCGTCGAACGCAGCATGCGGATTTCCCGCACTGCGCTCTCCTGTTTGCTTCGCCTCAAGGATTATGGGGCCTATCCTGCCGGAGCGGCTTTCGGCGCTGGTCGAACCACTCGGTAGCCATCGAACAGCTTCAGAGTCTGATACAGCCATCCCCTACTCCACCGCGCCCAGCCGAAGCCCTGTCGGTTCCGGGCTCGCAGCATATGGCGCCGGATCTTCTTCTCCACCCAGTCTTTCACGAAGCCGAAGCACTCGCTGGCGTGTCCCACCGCAAAGTAGTTCACCCAACCGCGCAGCACCGGGTTGATCAACTTCACGACCCGATCAACCGGTTGCGATTGGTGGCGGCGGAACACATCCTTGAGCTTGCGTAGCAGCGCCGTCCGCTTTTTGAGCTTGGGCGTGTAGTGGGCGCGCCATACGCCCCGCAGACTACGCACTCGGCGGAAGTCGAACCCCAGAAAGCCGAAGCTCTCGCCTCGGCGGAGGTCCACGATTTCAACTCTTTTCTTCGTTGATTTCGACCTGCAGCTCGGCCAGTTCCTCGCGCAGCCGTTTCTCCACCGCCGCCATCAGCCAGTCATGTCGCTGGTGGGCGTCGATCAAGATCACCAGGTCGTCAGCGAATTCCGCGTATTCGACGGAGGTGTACTTGCCGTAGCGCGTGGCCTCCCTCGCCCGCTCCAGCATCCTGTCAACCTCGGTGAGGTAGATGTTGCTGAGCAGCGGCGAGATCACCCCACCCTGCGGAACGCCTTGTTTCCCGCTGGCTTTGAGCATGATCTTCAGCAGATGCATGACGTCGGCATCGTCCACGCGCTGGGCTACTTTCGCCAACAGCCGATCATGCCGGACATTGTCGAAATAGCTGCGCAAGTCGATGTCGATGACGCGCGTCTTGTGCTGAACGATCGCTCGCGCCACGCGGTCCACCGCTTCATGAGCTGTCCGTTGCGGTCGGTATCCGAACGACCCCGATTGGAAGTCCGCCTCGAAGATCGGTTCCAATATGAGCTTGAGCGCACCCTGCGCCACGCGGTCGCGGATCGCAGGAATAGAAAGGACGCGGACCTTGCCGCCATCCTTCGGGATTTCCTGCCTCCGGGCCGGCAACGGCGCATAGGAGCGCCCGACCAGTTCGTCCGCGATCTGCTCAAGGAAAGCCTCTACGCCCTGCGCTTCGATAGCCTCGAAGGTCACCCCGTCACTTCCCGGAGCCCCATCGTTCCTTTTGGCCAGCGCATACGCCTCGCGTAGCGTTTCCAGCTTGCAGACATGGACGTACAATCCCCAGAACTTCCAGGACGTCTCAGCCTTCGCCTTGACGTATATTCTCCGCCTCAGGTCCTGCAAATCGATGGACGCCTTTGTCATCTCGTCCTTGCCTTCCTTGTGATCGGAGACTTTACAAACAGCAGGGCTCCTTCGCTCCACGGGCGTTACCCCGCCTCACCGCTACTGCGAACCCATCCGTCACCCTCTCGCCTTCGATCGACTTCCCGGTTGAGCCGGTTATACGATCGACCCTGCTCCGGCGATTTCGCGCCGGGACGAGGAGGGCTTCTCCAGTTGCTCGGCATGTCCTTGCCACCGTGCTGTCGCTTCCACCCCGCCGAAGTGAAGGAGCCGCTTCGGTCAGATTTCGGCTCCCCATGCTGCCTTCGCCCTCCAGTTGCGGGCTCGGCCTTCGGGGCTACGCATTTTCGAGGCCACATTCGCGTTTACTTTCATTACGGCCCGGCGGCTCGTCGTCTCCCCGAGGGAGACGTTGTCGATAGGCTTCAGAGTTTCTGGTTTCCCGCCACCCTGCTATCCAAACTACGGGGCTTCTGACTCTTGCCCCGGCAGGCCTTTCTCCTGCTGAACATGCCAGCCTTCGCTGGACACACAACCGGACAGGCAGGTTTCCTGCATCCGGCTCTCGGACAAGACCTCACGCCTTCGTCCACGGCACGTCGTGCCCAAGCCGACTCAGGCGTACGAGCCCGAAGTGCCCGTAGAGGTGCGAGAGTGGATAGCTCCCGCCCCGCCTGACTTTGTGCTTGAGGCGCAACCACCGGCGCACCCGCGCCGCCGCGTAGGCGTCAAGCGCCCGATACGCCTTGCTGAAAGCGCCTACCGAAAAGTAGTTCGCCCATCCGCGCAGCATGCGGTTCACTTTGCCCACCAGCGTCGTGGTCTCTTGCCATGTGCACGATCGCTCGGTCAGCGCGTGGATTTTCTCGACCGCGCGCTGAATGCTCTTCTTTGATGGCCGGTAGCCGATACGGGCTTGGCCGGTCCTCGCCGAATACATCCGCCCGAACGTGTACCCCAGAAAGTCGAACTCACTCTCCGGCACTTTGCAGACGCGCGTCTTTTCCTCGTTCACCGTCAGCCTCAGCTTGCCCATGATCTCCCGCAGTCGTTCCAAGGCTTCTTCGCCTTTGCCCCTTCTGCACAGGATCACGAGGTCGTCGGCGTAGGTCACGAGCCGCGTGCCGAGGGTTCGCCTCCGGGCCGGCAACGGCGCATAGGAGCGCCCGACCAGTTCGTCCGCGATCTGCTCAAGGAAAGCCTCTACGCCCTGCGCTTCGATAGCCTCGAAGGTCACCCCGTCACTTCCCGGAGCCCCATCGTTCCTTTTGGCCAGCGCATACGCCTCGCGTAGCGTTTCCAGCTTGCAGACATGGACGTACAATCCCCAGAACTTCCAGGACGTCTCAGCCTTCGCCTTGACGTATATTCTCCGCCTCAGGTCCTGCAAATCGATGGACGCCTTTGTCATCTCGTCCTTGCCTTCCTTGTGATCGGAGACTTTACAAACAGCAGGGCTCCTTCGCTCCACGGGCGTTACCCCGCCTCACCGCTACTGCGAACCCATCCGTCACCCTCTCGCCTTCGATCGACTTCCCGGTTGAGCCGGTTATACGATCGACCCTGCTCCGGCGATTTCGCGCCGGGACGAGGAGGGCTTCTCCAGTTGCTCGGCATGTCCTTGCCACCGTGCTGTCGCTTCCACCCCGCCGAAGTGAAGGAGCCGCTTCGGTCAGATTTCGGCTCCCCATGCTGCCTTCGCCCTCCAGTTGCGGGCTCGGCCTTCGGGGCTACGCATTTTCGAGGCCACATTCGCGTTTACTTTCATTACGGCCCGGCGGCTCGTCGTCTCCCCGAGGGAGACGTTGTCGATAGGCTTCAGAGTCTTGGTTTCCCGCCACCCTGCTATCCAAACTACGGGGCTTCTGACTCTTGCCCCGGCAGGCCTTTCTCCTGCTGAACATGCCAGCCTTCGCTGGACACACAACCGGACAGGCAGGTTTCCTGCATCCGGCTCTCGGACAAGACCTCACGCCTTCGTCCACGGCACGTCGTGCCCAAGCCGACTCAGGCGTACGAGCCCGAAGTGCCCGTAGAGGTGCGAGAGTGGATAGCTCCCGCCCCGCCTGACTTTGTGCTTGAGGCGCAACCACCGGCGCACCCGCGCCGCCGCGTAGGCGTCAAGCGCCCGATACGCCTTGCTGAAAGCGCCTACCGAAAAGTAGTTCGCCCATCCGCGCAGCATGCGGTTCACTTTGCCCACCAGCGTCGTGGTCTCTTGCCATGTGCACGATCGCTCGGTCAGCGCGTGGATTTTCTCGACCGCGCGCTGAATGCTCTTCTTTGATGGCCGGTAGCCGATACGGGCTTGGCCGGTCCTCGCCGAATACATCCGCCCGAACGTGTACCCCAGAAAGTCGAACTCACTCTCCGGCACTTTGCAGACGCGCGTCTTTTCCTCGTTCACCGTCAGCCTCAGCTTGCCCATGATCTCCCGCAGTCGTTCCAAGGCTTCTTCGCCTTTGCCCCTTCTGCACAGGATCACGAGGTCGTCGGCGTAGGTCACGAGCCGCGTGCCGAGGGTTCGCTCGAGCCCGAACATCTTCCATCCCAGCACGAACCGGCGCATGTAAATATTAGCCAGCAGCGGTGAGATGGGTGAGCCCTGCGGGATGCCGCGCCGCCTGTCCCGCGCCTCGGTCGTGCGTGTCTTCCGACCGCGATTGTCGGTTTCTTCCACCGGGCAGTCCAGCCACATCCTGATCAGATGCAGCACGCGCCGATCAACGATCCGGCGCGATACCGACTTCAAAAGCTCGGCATGGGGAATGCTCCCGAAGTAGTCCGCGAGGTCGGCGTCCACAACTTCCGGATGGCCGCGAAACAGCAGCTCTTCCACCTCGATCACCGCCTGTTGGGCGTTTCGCCCGGGACGGTAGCCGTAGAGTTCCGATGGGAGGTCGGCTTCGAAGATCGGCTCCAGCACCAGCATCGCTACTGTCATGCAGACCCGATCCCGCAAGGTTGAGATGCCCAGCGGCCTGAGTTTGCCGTTGGCCTTCGGTATGTACACGCGTCTGATTGGATCCGGTCGGTAAGTCTCCTGCCTGAGCGCGAGCGCCAGTTCGCCCAGCCATCGCTCGACCCCATACGCCTCGACGGCCTCGAAGTCCTGACGGTCCACGCCCGGCGCGCCCTTGTTGGAGCGGCACTGGGCATAGGCATGCGCCAGAATGTCCTCGCGGCTGATCTTGTCGTAGAGGGCATAGAAGCGATAGCCGGGTTCTGCCTTCGCTTTCGCGTGCAACGCCGTCTGCAGTTTCTGAACGCTGTCCGGAGTTGATAGGTCGCCCAATCTCCAGGTCCCTCACTACGTCTTGCGTCTGTCTTGAACTGAGGCCCCTTCCCTCCCCCGGCGTTACCCGGCTTCAGCGGTACTGCGAACCTCTCCGCCACCCCACAGCGCCCAGCCTCTCCCTCGCGGGCGTCTGGTTGGTCATCCCTGACCGCGCTTTGGGGCTTCCCGTGTTGCGCGCGCTTTCCTTGTGTACGTGCTGCCGCCAGTACCCCGGTGCAGCGAACTGGGCGTCGTCTTCGCTCGTCTCACCCAGCCGTATCAGCCTTCCCCGAAATTGCAGTCGGGTCGGCCTGCACATCGTCCTTTTCGAGGCTTGCGCGGCGTATCGCGGTAGGGACGCTCATTGCTGAGCGCCCCCCGCACAGATCCGGACGGGCCCAATTCGGGCATCCGGCTCCTACCTCGGGTGTTTGACGTCAAAGCGCACGTCGGGCCAAGGATGAAGGATATGCGGCTGGGGGAGCCAGTCATCGGCGAGCTTCGTCATACGCTCCCATGTGAGGCCGTCTTTCTGGCTGCGTCGCCGAAGCGCTCGTCGCCAGAGGTCGGTCACGTAGTGCCGGAACGCGGAGAGCGCCCTGCTGTTGGTCGGGACTGCGTAATAAGCAAAGTGCCCTGTGACGACCTGCTTCAACCACCGGCCCTGGCTAGGGATGGGTTGATGCATTCGACGCCGTAGCTCCGCCTTGATGTCCTTCAGCTTCGCACGCATGCGGTCGCGTCGGGTCTTCCGGTGGAGTTGGAAGGATCCCTGGCGGGATTTGCCGCAAATGAAGTTGAAGCCCAAGAACGCAAAGGTCTCCGGTTTGCCGAGCCCGCGTCGCTTGCGGTCGACCGCCGCAAAGCGGCCGAACTCAATCAGGCGGGTCTTGTCCGGGTGGAGCGTCAGCGCAAATTCCCCGAGCCTTTCGCGCATCGCGTCAAGGAAACGGCGTGCGTCGCCTTCACGCTCGAAGCCGACGACCAGATCGTCCGCGTAACGAACGACGATCATGTCGCCTTGAGCCTCCCGCCGTCTCCAGCGCTCAGCCCAAAGATCGAAACAGTAATGCAGGTAGATGTTGGCGAGGAGCGGCGAAATCACCGAACCTTGTCCTGTTCCCCTGTCATCGACCGTTACGATCCCATCTTCGAGGATGCCCGCCTTGAGCCACTTCTGGATCAGGCGGATGATGCGCTTGTCGCCGACCCTGTGTCCCAGGAAGCGAACCAGCCAGCTTTGGCTGACCGCCCCAAAGAAATTTTGGATGTCGGCGTCAAGTATCCAGTTCACCTTCCGTATCTTGATCGCCGTCGATAGCGCGTCCAGCGCATCGTGTGGCCCTCGCCCGGGTCGGAACCCGTACGAGAAGCCGCAGAAGTCGCTTTCGTAGACAGCATTGAGCGCCATGACGGTTGCGCCCTGGACGATCTTGTCTTCCAGGGCGGCGATCGCGAGCGGCCGCTGCTTCCCGTCGGCCTTCGGTATGTACGTCCGGCGCGACGGTTGCGGTCGGTAAGCTCCCCGGTGGACCCGCTCTGCAAGAGCCTCAACCCTCGGTTCGAGGTCCGCCTCGTAGTCGTGCCACGTCACGCCATCCACGCCGGGGGCGGCTTTGCGCTTAAGCGCGTAGAACGCAGTCCGGAGCGTGTCGGGGTTGATGTGGTGGAGGAGCGCGGTGAACTGTCCCTTCTTCCTCCGCCTTGCGGCTTCTCGTACGCGGTCCAGCGCCTGGGTCACGCGCCCCCGGCTCTGGGTCCGGTGCGTGCTTTGCTGGTCCGCGTTCCCCTTGGTCCCCGGTCTTGGCTCCGCCGGCTCCTGAGCCAGTCGCCCGGCTTCGTTCGTCGGCTTCGTTGCTACTATGCCGGAGTTCTGACTTCTCTGGATCGTGCATCGGCGGCTACGGCTCCTCACCTTCCCGCCGCGGACCATGTGACCAACAGGGCTCATGGCCGATCCAGAGATCTCCCGGTTCCCGCGCAAGGAGCGTCCATACATGCCAGGGTCTAAGACCACGCCGGGTCGGTCGGGCGCTCGCGTTAGCGCGCCCGACCGTATTGCCTTCCGATGAGTAAACGGCGTCGGCGCCCGGGATGACAACGGTTTCGCGGCTCGATGGCTGGCCTATATGCTCCCCTGCCGACGCTTCGCCGACGTCCTCGCGGACGTCTGCGCACGGCTCGGGGCCGATGTGGGTCGCTACTCCTTCATCGCAGTGGACTTTCACCACATACTCCTTGCCGGTCTCCCGGCGCACTCACTCGCATTGCGGCCCGCACACTCGCGCCGTCACCTATATGTGACCAGCTACACCGAAGGCTTCAGCCATTTCGTCACCTCCATGACTGCTCCGGTTGCTTCCGGCTGGAGCGTTCGCCGGGTGGGACTTGCACCCACTGGAAAGCGCCGCCTTCTCACGGCGCACGCAAATAGCAGACATTCGGGACACCGTTTCGATCGGATCAAATCAACCTGAGCGAACTAGTCGCCCGCTTCAATCAATTTGAAAGGTTTTGATGATTCGCTTCGTCGACGGTGCGGACGACGGAGGCGATCATGGCTGCGAAGGAGATTTCAGTAAAGAAGTATGTGGTGCGGTTGAGCCCGGATGAGCGGGAGCAACTTGAAGCCCTCATCCGTAAAGGAAAGAGCCCGGCCCAGCGGTTGCTGAGGGCGCGGATCTTGTTGAAGGCCGATGTCTCGGAAGCCGGGGAAGGCTGGAGCGACGGCCGGATCATCGAAGCGCTGGAGACCAGCCCATCCATGGTTTACCGGGTGCGCAAGCAACTGGTGGAAGAGGGCTTCGAGGCGGTGTTGAGCCGCAAGCAACGCGCGACGCCGGCGGTTGCGCGGATTTTCGACGGCGAGAAGGAAGCCAAACTGATTGCCTTGGCTTGTTCCAAACCGCCCAAGGGCCGCGCACGCTGGACCTTGCGGTTGTTGGAGAGCAAGGTCGTGGAACTCCGCATTGTTGATCGCGCCAGCGACTCAACGATCGGGCGGGCGCTCAAAAAAACATTCTCCAGCCCCATCGCCGACAGTGCTGGGTCATCCCGCCCAAGGCCAACGGCGCGTTCGTAGCGGCGATGGAAGACGTGCTGGCCGTCTACACGCGGCCACGCGATCCCGATCGTCCGCTGGTTTGCCTGGACGAGACCTCAAAGCAACTCCTCGCCGAGACGCGAGCGACGATCCCGATGAAACCGGGCGCCCGGCCCGTTGCGATTGCGAGTACGAGCGCAATGGAACCGCCAACCTGTTCATGCTGTTCGCGCCGCTCGAAGGTTGGCGCCATATCAAAGTCACAGATCGCCACACCGCCGTGGATTATGCTCACCTCTTGAAAGACGTGGCCGATATCCACTTTTCCGCCGCCCAGACCATCGTTCTGGTCCAGGACAATCTCAACATCCACAGCAAGGCGTCACTCTACGAAGCCTTTCCGCCCGCCGAAGCCAGGCGGCTGGTCGAGCGGTTCGAATGGCATTACACGCCAAAGCACGGCAGCTGGCTTAATCTGGCGGAGTCGGAACTCGGCGTCCTATCGTCCCAATGTCTCGACCGCCGCATCCCTGACAAACAAACCCTCGTCGAGGAAGTCGCCGCCTGGGAGAAGGACCGCAATACCAATCACGCCAAGGCCAATTGGCACTTCACAACCCCAAACGCTCGCATCGAACTCAAACACCTCTACCCGTCAATCTGACTGAATTGGCCGACTAGGACGTAACGACGCTTGTCAGCTGGGCGAATTCCCCAGCACGGCGATGGCCCGCTCAATCGGCGCGGACGGAACCCGGAAGAGGCCAGAGAACGGTTGGTTGAGCTCTAGGATCAAAAAGATCGCGCTGGCCACCGCGAATGAGCCAAAAGCGAGCGCGCCAAGACTGGTCGGGTTGAGGCCGGAAGTGACTCCGAAGCCAAAAAACAGGAGCATGGCCCCAGGACACGACGATGATGATCAACGGCCAGGAGATCGGGCTCGCCAACTGCAACGACATGAGGAGCCGGGTCTGCTGGAAGGCCTCAGAGCTTGCGCTTATCGATGGAACAAGCGCTGTTTGAGCGGGCGAGCGCGGGCTCAGCGAAGAGAGCGTCTGGTTCCACTTCTCGAACTTAGACATATAGCCGCCGAGCTCGAAATGGCGCTGATAAGCCGCGCTGTCGCCGCGAATTGCGTCCAACGCCTCTTGCATCGAGTCTCTCAGCGCCTTGCGCAGCGGCTGCGTCTCTGGTCCGTATTGGCGAAACGTCAAATCCAGTTCCAGCGAGCGCGCGCAGAGCGACTCGATGTCGCCTTTTTGGGTCGCAAAAAACCCGTAGGCCGAGCCAACCTGCGGATTCCGAGGAAGCCGGCCAGGCATTCCGACAGGAAGCCGGCCACCGATTCCGATTTGAAGCCGGCCGGGATTCCGATTTGATGTCGGCCACCTGGCATCTGCTTCCGCGGATCGATGTGATGATGTTTTGCCCGGAGCGGTTGGTCAAGCGAGCTTGGATTTGGATCTCCGCCAAAGCTCGAGTGGGGGTGGGTAACGGCGGGCGAAGCGCGCTTTCCATTGCGCCGTAGCGCAGCCCGCCGCTATCGACGGCCTTGTCGCGCCGAGGGTCGAGCGAGCCAGCCTTCGAGCGCCCGTCGATTTCATGGCGAGGATCGCCGCTTGCGCAAGCTCTCGCCGGCCAGATCGATGCGGTAGGCGTTGTGAATGACGCGGTCGAGGATCGCGTCGGCAAGGGTGGGCACGCCGATCAAATCATGCCAGCGGTCCACGGGAACCTGGCTGGTGATGATGAGCGCGCCTTTGTCGTAGCGATCCTCGACGATTTCGAGCAGATCGCGCGCTTGATTGGGCGTGAGCGTTTCGGGTCCCCAATCATCGAGGATGAGCAGTTTGACGCGCGCCAGGGAGCGCAGAAGCCTGGCATAGCGCGCATCCCCATGGGCGATGGCGAGGTCGGCGAAGAGCCTGGGCATGCGGGTGTAGAGGACTGACATGTTCTCTCGGCACGCCTTGTGGCCGAGCGCGCAGGCGAGCCAACTTTTGCCCAAGCCGCTCGCCCCGGTTACGAGCAAATTGCGGCGCTCGGCGATCCAATCGCAAGCGGCGAGCTTGAGGAAGAGCGCGCGGTCGAGCCCGCGAGGGATCTGATAGTTGACGTCCTCGACGCTGGCCGGATGACGCAGCTTAGCGACCCTGGCGCGCGTTTCGAACTGCTTTTGCCGGCGCAACGTCAGCTCGTATTCGAGCAGCAGACCGAGCCATTCGGCATGATCGAGGCCGCGCGCTTCAGGTTTGTGTTCGAGTTCCTTGAACCCTTTGGCCAAGCCGTAAAGACCGAGGGCGTTCAGCTGGTCGAGCGTAGGGTGAGCGAGCATGGGATTTCCTCTCAATGGTAGTAGCCGGGACCGCGCAGATTGGCGTGGTCGAAGAGGGTGGCCGGACGGCTGTCCTTGGCGGCAGCGGGGTCGCGTTTGCGGGCGAGGAGGGAGGCGACGCCCTTGCAATTGAGGACGCCCAATTCGACGGCGCGCGCCGACACCGCTTCGACGCGGACCGGATCGAGGCCGCGATAGGAGCGCAGAATGCCAAGGCAGGCGCGGAACCCCTGTTCGGGATGCGGCCGGCTGGCGAGCACGGCGCTGATCAAGCCTTCGGTGTTCGGCCCGATCTTGCCGGCCCAACGGCGGAACCGATCCGGCGTCCACTCGGCGTAGCGCCGGTGGGAGCTGGGCATATGGTCGGGGTCCGTGCCGTGCTTGCGGCCCATGTAACGGCGCTGATGAACGCCGACGCGTTGGCCCCGATGGAAGATCTCGACGGATCGCGCGGTGATCCGCACGTCGACCTCGGCGCGGATGAGCGGGTGCGGAACCGAATACAGAAAGTCGTGGACCTCGATGTGATAGTCGAGATTGACCCGCGCGCGCCTCCACTCCGCGAACTCCCAGTCGTCGGCGGGCAAGGCGATGAGAGCGTCGCGCTCGATCGTCTCAAACAGCTCCCGACGGCTCAGGCCGAGGTTGCGCATGGGACGATCGTTCATGCGGCGCATGACGAGCGCGATCGCCTCGTTGCATTCGGCGAGCGAGAAGAAGGTCAGCCCGCGCAGCCGCCCCAGAATGTAGGTCTGGGCGAATCTGACCCCGGCCTCGACCTTCGCCTTGTCCCGCGGCTTTCCCGGCCGCGCCGGCAGGACGCCGACCGAGTAATGCGCCGCCATGGCCCCGTAGGTCCGGTTGATCTCGGGATCGTAGAAGGAGGCCTTGCTGACCCCGCTCTTGAGATTGTCGGGAACCAGCAGCTTCGGCGCGCCGCCGAAGAAACGGAACATGCGCACGTGGGCGCCGGTCCAGTCCGGCAACGTCTGCGTCCAGGTCGCCTCGGCATAGGTGAGGTTTGAGGCGCCGAGCACGCCGACGAAAATCTCCGCCTCGCGGATTTCGCCCGTCGACGGATCGACGATGCCGACCCGCTTGCCCGAATAGTCCACGAACGCCTTTTCCCCGGCGACATGGTGCTGGCGCATCACCGGGGTCAGCCGCCGTTCGAATCCACGAAGCAGATCGCAGAAGCGGCTGTAGCCGTAACCTTCAGGGTGGGCCTCTCGGTATTCCTCCCAGAGGATCGTCATCGGGCGCTTCAGCTCGCGCGCCAAGGCCGCCCAGTCCGGCCCGACCCGCCGCCGCTGGCCTTGCGTGACCCCGGCGCGACCAAAGAGTTGGCGCTCCAGAGCCTCGTCGGTGACGCCGTCCGCCAACGGCCACGCCAACCCGGCCGCCGCCGCCCGTTTCAGATTGTCCTGGATCGTCGAGCGCGCCACGCCAAGACGTCGCCCGATCTCGCGCGCGCTCACCCCATCATGGTGCAGCCGCAATAAGTGTCGCAATTGTCGCATGCTCAATTCCCGCTTCGCCGGCATCCCCATCTCCTCGTCGACCATCGACGGGCCAGGAGTGCCGCAGTTGATGAACCGCGGGGAGCAAACGTTGAGAGCCGTGACCGGCTCAGGTGGCCGGCTTCATTTCGGAATGGTGGCCGGAATCAAATCGGAACGGTGGCCGACATCAAATCGGAATACCCGGCCGGATTGCCTCGGAATTCGCAGCCAACCAGGGTTCCAAGCACCAAGGCGAGCAGCAAGCTGAGGAGCCCGATCACCGCACCAATCATGTCTCGCGAGCCTGCGGACATATGGCGTTCGGGGACGAGCCGCTTGAGATAAAGCCCAAGAAGCCCGAGGCCAAACGTCAGGACGCCTCCAGCGACCGAAATAACGAGGCTGGCCATGGCTTCCTCCGACCATGGGTCGCGCCGCGGCGGGAACGTTCAGCGTCCGTCGCGCTCAAGGGAGAAGCAGAACCTTGCCGGTTCCGCCCCGCCCTACCGCCTCATGGCCCTCGCGGGCGGCGCTGAGAGGTAACTTTCGTTCGATCGGGATGACAAGTTTCCCCGCGCTCACAGCCTGGGCCATGGCGAGGACTGTCTTAGCGTCCTGATGCGAGACGTAGGATACGACCCTGACGGATGGGTAGTCCTGGGCGTTGGCCGGCGCGCCGGTGACGGAAGCGAAAACGCCGCCTGGCTTCACTTTTCCGAGAAGCTGTTCCGCAGTCTTGCCCCGAACCGTGTTGGCGACCGCATCAACGGGCGCAAGTGCGTTCAACGCGTCCTCGTCATCGAGCGCGACGACCTGGTCGGCGCCGAGTCTTCGGGCCGCGGAAAATTGCTTCTTCAGCACACCGGCGATGACCCTCGCTCCCAGTTCCTTAGCGGTGAACGCCGCGGAGCTGCCCACTCCGCCGAACGCGCCGGCTACGAGGACTGTCTGTCCCGCCTTGATCTCGGTTGCAACCGAAACCAGCTGGTTTCCAGTAGTCGTGACAAGCGGCAATGCGGCTGCCTCAACGAGATCCAGACCGTCCGGGACTTTGGCGAGAAGCCCAGCCTTGACAACGCAGAGCTCAGCATAGGTGTGGTAGGCCCAGCCAAGCACCTTATCGCCGATCGAGAAACCGACGACATCGGGCCCGACGCCGACGACGGTCCCCGAGAGGTCCCATCCGAGCACGCCTGGAAAACTGACAGGCTTGAAATCCTTGGTCAGACCGGAGCGTTCCATGATGTCGATTGGATTGATGGCGGCCGCCGCGACCTTGACCAGGACGTCTCCAGCGCCGACGGCCGGGTCAGGGAACTCTCCGTACTCCAGCGCCTCCGGCCCGCCGTAGTGGTGAATGACGACTGCTTTCATTGCTCCGATCCTCCGCTGCGACGCCGCTCCAGCAGGGTCTCGTTCACGAGCCCGGTGGGTTCGTTGGCGAGAAGCTGTAGCGCCCGATGCGCCATTCGCCGTCCTCGCCCTTCTTGAAGATGAAGAGCTCCTGATTGGCTTCGGCCGTGGTCTTGCCGGTCGAAGCATGGCCTGTCACGCCGGCCGAATTCGTTCGGACGTAGGCCCAGTGCGGCGCCATGAGGACGAGCTCGGCAATGGTGAACTTCACGTCGAACTTCAATTCCGCGAAGACCGCGTCATAGGCCTTGCGAACCGCTTCCTTGCCGACTGCGGAGAGCTGTAGGGCGGCATGAAAACGCCATCGTCGGCGTAAAGCGCCATTGCCGCGCCTGTGGAGCCGCTGTTGAGCGCATCATTGTAAGAAGCCATCACGCTTCGAATCGCCGTCTCGTCGTTGGCGGGTTTCGAAACCTCTGACTGGGCGACGCTGCCTTGAACCATGGCGAACCTCCGTGTTTGCAGCGGCACGTCTACGACGCACTCCATTTGCGTTTTAGCCGGCAAAGTCGAAAATCAGTTTCCCAAACGTGGGAGGAGCGCGACGCTCGACTTCGTGGACCGCGATTCTCGCGAGCGCCCCACGATTTTGGCGTTCGTAGTCAGTCTCGGAGAGCCGATGACGGATCTCAACTCGCTGGCGTTGTTTGCGAAGGTTATCGAAGCCGGGAGCTTCTCCGAGGCGGCGCGGCGTCTTAAAATGCCGATCTCCACCGTCAGCCGCCGGATTGCTGAGCTCGAGGACCAACTCGGGGTCCGCCTGCTTGAACGGTCGACGCGCAACCTGAGGCTCACCGAGTTAGGAGCCGAGGTCCTCGAGCACGCCGTGCGGAGCGCGGAGCTCAACGAGGCTGTCGAGAGCGTCGTTTCGAACCGGCTCTCGGACGTTTCAGGAACCTTGAAGCTGTCAGCCCCGCCGAGCGTTTCCGACACCTTGCTGACGCCGCTGGTTACCGCGTTTCAGGCGTCCTATCCGAACGTCCGCGTCCAGATCCTTGTCACCGAGCGCCTGGTCGATCTCATCGTCGAGGGCGTCGATTTGGCATTCCGTCTGGGCGCGCTGAAGGATTCATGCCTGGTGGCGCGACGGGTCTTGACCTATCGGCACCAGCTTGTCGCGAACCCGTCGTACTTAAAGACGTGCAAACCGCCGAAAGAACCGCGGGACCTTCTCGACCATCGGTTGCTGACTTTCTCTCACTGGAAGCCCGAGAATAGTTGGACCTTCGTTCACAAGAATGGGGTGGACAAGGAAACCTTGACCTTCCAGCCCCACTTCTCAATGAACGACTACACCGGCTTGGCGCCAGCCTTGGCCGCCGGGGCCGGGATCGGGGAGCTTCCGCCAGTGGTCCAGCCTGGGCTCATCCGGGAAGGCCGTCTGGTCGAGGTCATCCCCGACTGGCGGTTCCGCACCTACGACCTTTCGCTCGTCCAGATCGGGAATCGCCACATCACCAAGCCATGCCGGCTCTTCAAGGATCTCGCGGTGCAAATGGCGCCAAGTCTATTTCCCGACCTGCCAACGTGAGCGACTGGCGTGAGACCGCCAGCGGCACCCGTTTTTTTTTGGAAGTCATGAGCCAATGCGAGTGGCCCAGGTCGCCGATCCAAAGGTCTGCTTTTCCGGATTGCGACGGTCCCCAGCCGCGCACGGAGTGGCACTTTTCCGCGCCGGGTAACTCCGACATGACAACGCCCTTTTTCCGCTCCATGCGTGAAACATTCGGCGGCTCCCTCCGAAGGACGGATAGAAACAATCCAGTCCTCGGCGACAGAGTTTGCCAGTCCTCGCATGCCCATCGAGCATACCTGTGAGATCGTCATGGAAATGCATCAGGTTCGTTATTTCCTCGCGGTGGCCGAAGAACTGAATTTCACGCGCGCAAGCGAGCGGTGCAATGTGACGCAACCCTCGTTGTCGCGCGCCATCAAGCTTCTCGATGCTGATTCCTGACGATGTCGCCCACCAAAACGAGATGATGTCGCCCGTCGTAACGGAATGATGCCGCCCACCAAAACGAGATGATGCCGCCCACCGGAACGGAATGATGCCGCCCGGGGTTTTTGACGGCGACGAGCGCCTCCGCTGGCCTGTTTAGGGTCGCTCCTTTGGCAATCCAAGGGAGCGATCGATGCCAGCGGAAAGAGTTTCGATGCGCCAGGCGCGCGAGATCATTCGTCTGAAGTTTTCAACCAGCCTGCCGACGCGCGAGATCGCGCGGCGTCTTGGCCTCGCGCCTTCGACGGTTCGGAGACGTTAAGTCGTTTGGACAGCGCTGGGCTTTCTTGGCCGTTGCCGGAGGGGATCGGCGACGCCGAACTGGAGGCGGCGCTTTACGCCAATCGCAGAAGCAAACGGGGACACCGCCGCCACGCCGAGCCGGACTGGCCCACGGTCCATCGGGAGTTGAAGCGCAAGCACGTCACTCTGCTGATCGTCTGGGACGAATATATCGCGGCCGACCCCGGCGGTTACAGCTATTCGCGGTTTTGCGAACTCTATCGCGGTTTTGAAGCGAAGCTGTCGCCGACGATGCGGCAGACGCACGCGGCGGGCGAGCGGTTGTTCGTCGATTACGCGGGCGACGGGGTCCCGGTGGTCGTTGACCGGCTCACCGGGGAGATCCGCATGGCGCAGATCTTCGTCGCCGTGCTCGGCGCCTCGAGCTTCACCTTCGCGCACGCGAGCTGGACGCAGGCGCTCCCCGACTGGATCGACGCCCATGTGCGCGCGCTCCAGGCGATCGGCGGCGTCCCGCAATTGCTCGTGCCGGACAATACGAAGACCGCCGTCATCAAGGCCTGCCTTTACGATCCTCAGGTCAATCGGACCTATGCCGAAATGGCGGCGCATTACGGAGCCGCCATTTTGCCGGCGCGGCCGCGGCGGCCCCGGGACAAAGCGAAGGTTGAGCAGGCCGTGCTCATCGTCGAGCGATGGCTGCTCGGGCGGCTGCGTCACCGAACCTTTTACAGCCTGGCGGACGTCAACGCGGCGATCGCCGATCTCATGACGCACCTCAATGAACACCGCCCGATCCGCCGGCTCGGCGCAACGCGCCGGCAATTGCTGGAGACGGTCGATCGGCCATCGCTGAGGTCCCTGCCGGCCGAGCCGTACGAGTTCTCGGAATGGCGGACATGCCGCGTCGGCATCGACTATCACGTCGAGGTCGCCGCCCATTATTACAGCGTGCCCCATCGTTTCATCCGCGCCGAGGTCGACGCGCGGATGACGGTGCGGACCGTCGAGATTTTCCTCAAGGGCGAGCGGATCGCCGCGCATGTGCGGGCAAGCGGCAACCACAAGCACACCACCGTCTCCGAGCACATGCCGTCCAGCCATCGGCGCTATGCCGGCTGGACGATTGAACGCATCCGCGCCGACGCGCGCCTGATCGGGCCGGCGACGGCGGCCCTGTGCGAACTGATCCTTGAGGCGCGACCGCATCCCGAGCAGGGCTTTCGCGCCTGCCTAGGCATCGTCCGGCTCGCGGGTCCCCATGGCGCCGAGCGCCTGGAAGCCGCCGCCGAACGCGCCATCGACATCGGCGCGCGGACCTACGGCTCGGTCAAATCCATCCTCGACAACAGCCTCGACCGGCGTCCCGCGCGCCAGCGCTCCACGGACGGAACGCCGATCCTGCACGCCAACATCCGTGGGCCGCGCTACTACAATTAGGAGAAACGGCTTGCTCAAGCATCCCACCCTCGATCAACTCAGCGCCCTTGGCCTGCATGGCATGGCCAAGGCCTTCGCCGAACTCGTCGCCAACGGGGAAGCCGGCGGCCTCGGCCATCACGAATGGCTCGGGCTTCTGCTCGATCGCGAGGCGTCCTGGCGGCAGGACAAGCGCTTCGCGGCGCGGCTGCGCGTCGCCAAATTGCGCCAGCACGCAAGCGTCGAGGGTGTCGATTACCGAAGCCCCCGCGGTCTCGACCGCGCGCTGTTCCAAAAGCTGGTCGAGGGCGAGTGGATCAGCGCCACGACAATTTGGTTCTCGTCGGTCCGACAGGCGTCGGCAAGAGTTGGCTGGCCTCAGCGCTTGGCCACAAAGCCTGTCGCGACAATCGGTCGGTCATCTATCAGCGGGCACCCCGTCTGTTCGAGGATCTCGCGCTGGCCCGCGGCGACGGGCGCCATCCCCGCATCTTACGCAACCTCGGCCGAGCCGACCTTCTCATCCTCGATGATTGGGGGCTTGAGCCACTCGACGCCGTCGCGCGGCATGATCTCCTGGAAATCCTTGAAGAGCGCTATGGACGCCGCTCCACGGTGATCACCTCCCAGCTTCCGATCAACCGTTGGCACGAAATCATCGGCGATCCCACCTACGCCGACGCCATCCTTGACCGTCTCATCCATAACGCTCATCGCATCGAACTCGCCGGCGAAAGCCTGCGTCGGACACAAGCAAAGCAATCAAGGAAGGCTTGACCCAACACCACAGCCGGTGACAACAATCCATCGGCCAGCGAGGCTCGCGACCCGGGCGGCATCATTCCGTTACGGTGGGCGGCATCATTCAGGAATCCCGGGCGGCATTATCCCGTTATACCCGGGCGGCTTCGTCGGAATCGGCATCTCGAGGACGAACTTGGAGGGCCGCTCTTTTACCGAGAGCGAGAATCGACGCGCCGCACCGATCTCGGCCACATGGTCCGTCCACACCTTCAGTCCGTTTACGACCATTCGAAGCTGGCGAAGCGCCTGTCTCAGGAGTTCGTGAGAAAGTGGCCGCTCAAACTGGGGATCATGAACACGATCTCGCCCAACGAGATCATCGACCTCATCGCCAATATCCGAACCCGCCATCCCGAGGTCGAGCTGAGGCTTTGCGATGCGAATGCAAAGGAACTGCGCGCGCGCCTTTTGGCCGGCGATCTCGAGGTCGTCATCTACGCTTTGCCCGGCGAGGAACCCGACGAGCGCATTCATTCGATTCCGCTGTTTCGCGAGCAGATGGTTCTCGCCGTGCACCGCGACCATCGTCTCGCCAAGACAGGCTCATTCCCCGTTCAGCAGATGAACGGCGAGTCCTATATCCATCGCATGAACTGCGAGTTCGCCGGTTACGCGGACCAAATTCTCGCGGAGAAGGGAGTCACCTGCAAACCCGTCTATTGGAGCGAGCGCGACGACTGGACCTTGGCAATGGTCGCCGCCGGGTTGGGATTTGCATTCATGCCTACAAATATGGTCAAACACCCCGGCGTGATTGGCCTTCCTGTTGTCGAGCCCGAATTCTGGCGGCAAGTAAGCCTGGTGAGCGTGAGGGGGCGTCGCTATTCGCCTGGGGTCGGCTCGTTGGTGCGCGAGGCGATGCGGAAGACATGGTTCGGTAAACAGCCGAACCGGGCGATGGATACAGAAGGCGCGCTTGAGCCGACCGGCGTCGGTGAGGCGGCTGCTTAGTTAGGCAGCCGATCGAGCGATGAACGGCGTCGCAGAGGCGGCGCCGTCCCCCTGAACGGCGCGTCGGCTTTATAGACGCCGGCTATCGCATCGATTGCAAATAGGCATTTCACCTCGAGAGCCGTCCCTGCGCCTAATGGACCCTGCGCTCGTCGCCGGCGAGGCCGTTTTCGAGACCACTTCAATGAATTCTCCACGAGCGCCGTTGTTGCGGCGGCCGGCCCCGCAGTCCTACCGACGCTCCTACAGCAATAGTGTTACCCGTTCGACAATTCGACAATATGTCAGAAATGCCCTCCGGCCCGAGATCCTGCTCGATCGTAGCCCGGCAGGAGTTCTAGACGAAAAGGCGCTACCCGCATGGACGAGCCCCCGATTTCCCACGGCTTCAGGTCGAGACGACAAGGGGAAGGCCTGACCAACCGGATACCGCCCGGACAGTATGTGACCACGGATTTCCCGGTTCTGTCGGCGGGACCGACTCCGCAGGTCGCACTGGAAGATTGGACTTTTGCGCTTCACCTTGACGGATTGCAGCTCGGCAAGTGGACATGGGCTGAATTCCACTCGCTTCCCCAGACCACAATCAGGACGGACATTCATTGCGTCACAAAATGGTCCAAGCTCGACATGGTCTGGCAGGGCGTGACGTTCGATGACCTGCTCGCGGCCGCGGCCGTCAAGGAGCCCCCAGGGCTTTATGTCATGGCGCACTCCGACGGAGGCTACACGACAAATGTCCCCGTCGCCGACCTTGTCGGCGGCAAGGGCATGATCGCGACTCGCTACGACGGGAGCGCCGATTCCACCCGCGCACGGCGGTCCAGCCCGACTGCTTATTCCGCATCTCTATTTTTGGAAGAGCGCCAAATGGGCGCGGAGATTGCGGTTCATGGAAGAGGATGAGCGGGGCTTCTGGGAGTCGTTTGGCTATCACAATCACGGCGACCCCTGGAAAGAGCAGAGATATGACGGCGATTGAGCCCTCCGCCGCCCCCGTGCGCAGCCTTGAGTGGCGGCGAGCCAAAGTGCGTCAAGTCATCGTCGAAACGTCGGGCGTTAAAAGTCTTCTTCTCGAGGTCGCCGGGTGGCGGGGACACTTGCCGGGCCAGCATGTGGACATTCGGCTCACGGGCGAGGACGGCTACCAGGCGCAGCGCAGTTATTCGATCGCCTCGCCCCCCGAGGACGAATTGATCGCATTGACGGTGGAGCGAGTGGAGAACGGCGAGGTTTCGCCGTATCTCGTCGATGAGCTTCGGGAGGCCGACCAATTCGAATTGCGGGGGCCGATCGGCGGCTACTTCGTATGGAGCATCGCCATGCGCGGTCCGCTCAGTCTCATCGCGGCTGGATCAGGAATTGCGCCCCTTATGGCGATGCTGCGTCACCGCGACAGGCAGAACAGTCGCGTGCCGGCCGTGCTGTTGTATTCGTCTAGAAGCCTGGAAGACGTGATCTACAGAAAAGAACTTGATGCAGTGGCGCGCCACGATCCTGGTCTGCGAGTGGTCAGCACGCTCACAAGAAAAGAGCCGGAGGGAGGGACGGGCTACCGGCGAAGGATCGACAAGTCGATGCTGGCCGACGCGTGCTTTCCACCCGACCGAAATCCAAGAATCTATGTCTGTGGCCCCACGCCTTTCGTGGAAGACGTCTCAGGGTTTCTGGTCGAGCTTGGGCATGAGGCTCTCACGATCAAGACGGAGCGGTTCGGACCCACCGGAGGATAAAGGCAATGACTGAGAACGAATTGGACTTCGTTCTGGATGGTAATGCCGCGGCAGGCGATCTTTGCGAGGTCTTCGCCGTCGACATGACGACTGCGCATATTCAATGCGACGCGTGCGGCTCAGTCGGAGCCATGGGTTCTCTGCGCTTCTATGCAGCTCCGATGGGGGTCGTGCTGAGGTGCGCCAATTGCGCGGCCATCCTCCTGAGGGCGGTCAACACGCCGCATGGTCGCTGGCTGGAGATGAGGGGCGCGCGCTGCCTCAGAATTGCTCTCGCTTGAGGCCGAGACGCTTCTGCGGAAAGATTGAACGACTCCGCCAAACCGCGTCTTCTCGCCAGCTGTGACGTCTCAACGGGCGGCCCTCGGTAAGCCAACTCGGGCTGATAGGTGTTTTAGCTTTTAGCCGGGCCGACGCCCATTGAAGCGGCGGAGCCGGCTTGCGTCAGCTCAGTCGATCACTGATCCGAGCTGGAACACGCTTGCGCATGGACCCATTCTCAAACCGCGGCGGCTCGGCTCTATAGACGGCGGCTATCGCATCGATTGCGAATAGGCATTTCACCTCAAACACGGTTCGTGCGCCTAATTAGGCGGCGCCTATCGGCGCGAAGGCGACAAGTCATCTTTGAGCGTCTCGCGAATGCGGAAATGCCCGGTTGAACTGAGGTCGCTTCCCCGTCGAAGACCGCCAACCGGCGTTCGACGTTCGCCGACACGGAGACTGGATCGCTCCAATAACGACCGACCAAATAACAGAAATCGCTTTTGCCGCTGCGGCTGAGTGAGTGCAACACAAGGAGCAACCGCATGAACACACCCAGTCCGGCTGCAACCAATTGCCCTAGCAAGGCGAGGGCCAAGGCAAGCCGAGTCAAGACTGCGGCATTGGCCGTCGCCGTCATCGGGGCCGCGACGGCTTCGGCGGTTGCGCAGAATCTCGAAACCCAGGAAGTCCAACCGGCGCCGGCGGCAATCGGGGCCGATGTGCCGGCGACCTATTTCGGTCCGCAGCCGTCTCAGGTGCAGCGCGAACTCGTCGGCGAGTATCAGAACCTGAAGTCTGGCAAGATCGATTTCGACAAGGGAACCATCACCCTGCCTCTCTACCAAGGCGCGATGAAGAGCGGCGAAACTGTTTGGTACGTTGTCACCGACACCGACGACAAGGGCAATGCCGAACAACTCGGCCTCAATTATTCGCCGAAATTGACTTTTGCCGACGTCGGCCGCGCGGTTCGAAAAGCGACTCTCGATAGCAAGTTCAAGCTGATCTTCGACGTTGGGACGGTCGATTTCTCGCCGACGCGGAGCGTGACGCCGGGCGACGCTCCCAATTTCTTTCCCCCCAAGCAGTTTCAGCCAAGCGGCGTTGGCGACCAGAATTACACCCCGCTTGTCAAGATCACCAACGCTGGCGGACACATCTATAACGCGCCAGTCGTCGCCTATAACGTATCAGCAGACGTCCTCAACCAATTCTGTGACGGGCACCCCGACCATAGTCTCGTTCATCAGAAGGTCGTTAAGAT
The DNA here is from genome assembly GCA_963824475.1 of uncultured Alphaproteobacteria bacterium. Lineage (GTDB taxonomy): Bacteria > Pseudomonadota > Alphaproteobacteria > Rhizobiales > Beijerinckiaceae > Roseiarcus. The sequence continues at coordinate 129,051 of CAWGPR010000012.1, read as the reverse complement.
TTGCCCGCGTGACCAGACAGTGACGATGATGCTGACGATTGGGTTTAGTTTCGCCAAGCCCGTGCTTTACCTCTCAACCGACACCAACAACAAGCTGACCGCAACGTTGGAGGGCGCCACCTACGCCCCAGGGTTGGAGGACATCACTGGCGGCGGCGACGACAGCCTCTTCAGCCCGGTCGAGCGCATCTTCGTGTTCGCCAACGGTCCGACCGGTAAGGACAATCCGCAGCGGCAGGGCTTGAACAGCGCGCTGTCCGACGGCGGCTCTCCGCTCAATGTGCTCGGCGGCATTCCCACCGTCGCAACCGATTACAGCCCGATCTGGGATCTCAATCCGTCGGTATGGACGCAAAGGGCGATCGAACTCGGCTACCGGTCCCGGATGACCGAGGAATTCTCGATCCTCGGCATGGTGCAGAAGGGCTGGGTCACCGGGCTCGACGGCAAGAAGTTCGGATCGGTCGGCCTCGTGGTGGACTGCCCGATCGTCTACCGCTTCCTGTGAGCGGGCGTCGCAGGGTGGGAGTCCCGCGACCCACTGGGTTCCTCGGTCCCCTTCCATCCAAGGCCGCTGGAGGAGCCGCCATGCGCATCGTCGGGCGTCTGCTCGAGAGCTTCTTGGTCGTCACGTTCGTTGCTGGACCGGTGCAGACCGCGCTCGCGGCCGAGGCAATCATGCTTCGCGCCGGAGAAGCAACAGGGCCGAACGCCGTATTCGCCTTCGACAAGGCGAAGCCCCACAGGATCGTGGTGCGCACAACCCAGGTCGGCGTCGCTGGCTCGCGAATTGAGGTTTTCGTCGACAAGGCCAAGACGCCCGCGTTTCGCCATCTCTTTACGACCGCCGAATGCAAGTTCGGCGATAGCGGCAGCAAATGCGAGGTGATCGTCGCGGCGTCCAATCCCGCTTACGCGGCCATCCTCGCTCAGTTCAAACACGGCCGTGTAGCCAGGGTCACCGTTGACGACGCCGGAGTGATGAAGATGGACCAGACGGCGTCGCTCAAAGGCTTCACAAAGTCGCTGCGTTGAACCCCGGTGTGGTGGAACGCGGGCGAGCCACGCCGACGAAGCGTAGGGCGCAGGGGCTGTCGCATCACCCGGAGAAGAGGAATTGATCAGGGGTCTTTTTTGCCTCGCCGCGAGCCTGATCCTCCTGATGCAGGCCTCGAGGGCGAGCGCCGCCTCGATTGTGACCGAGTGGCTCGACCAGGCGCTGCCTTACGCGCAGGAAGTGGCCTGGGAGCCGACGGTCGGCTCGCGGTTTTTCGCTATCCTTCATACGGCGATCTACGACACCTGGACCGCCTACGATCCGATCGCCGTAGGGGTCGTCTCGGGGACAACCCTCAAGGGCCAAGGCGGCCTAAACAACGAAGCGAACAAACGCGAAGCGATCAGTCACGCCGCCTTCACCGTTTTGCGGACGCTTGCGCCGCAGCATCGGCGCGCGCTCATCGAGCGGATGCAAGAGCTCGGCTATGATCCGAACGCCAGCACCCTGCCGGCCAAGGTCGGGCGGCGGGCCGCCGCCGCCGTTCTCGCCGACTGCCGCGACGACGGCGCCAACGAAACCGGCAACTTCGCCGACACGACGGGCTACCAACCACGGACGTCCGGAGCGCCGGACGCCTGGCAGCCGATCGAGTCATTCGGAAGGCGGCAGCTTCCGACGACCCCGCAATGGAGTCGCGTCATGCCGTTCTCGCTGGCGCGCGCCGACGAATTCCGCCCCGTTCCGCCCCCGGCTCCCGGAACCGCCGAATGGTCGCGGCAAATCGACGTGTTGATCAAGACCAGCGGCGCGCTGACCGACAAGGAGAAAGCGGAGACGGAATATTGGGGGATTTTTGGCATGGCTCCCGCGCCGGAACTGATCGAAATGACGAAATTCGTCTCCGACACGAATGATCTGCGCCTCGACGACGACGTCAAGTTGTTCTTCGTAGCCAGCAACGCGATCTTCGACGCCTCGATCGCCGCCTGGGACGCCAAATATGCTTATGACTATGTTCGTCCCATTACCGCGATTCGCGCGCTCGGCGATACGATGATAAGCGCATGGCACCCGCGCTCTCTATCCGAAGCATTGGCCTCTTCGACGCCGGCCGCGAAGGAAGACGCCGAACATTCCGTCGTCCTTCCGGCGGGACTTGCAGAGGCGCCCGCGGCCGATTGGGAGCCCTATTTGCCCACGCCGCCATTCCCCTCCTACATTTCCGGCCATAGCGCCTTCACCGCGGCTTGGGCGCGCGCCATGGAGCTTGCGACTGGAAAGCCCGACTTTAATTTCAAGACGACAGTTAAACATCTTTACGTCGAGCAACGCGAACTGGCGAAGCCGGTCACGCTGTCCTATCCAACCTTCGCCGCCGCCGCCGAAGCGGCCGGAATATCCCGTATCTGGGCCGGAGTTCACTGGCCGGAGGACAACGAACGCGGTCTGCAGCTCGGTCGGAGGGTCGGCGAGAATGCTTGGCGGCGCGCCCAACAGTTCGTGCTCGGGACGGCGTCCCCGGCCTCCGCCGTATTCGCGGCGCTGCGCCCGCCTTTCTGGTTCCACGACAATGAAGCGCCCGATCGCCCCGCCCATTTTGACGCCGCTTCGGGCCTCGCGATCGACTTGCCGCCTCAGGGAGCTGGCGTGTGGCGGAGCATCGTGGTCGATGCGATGCCCTCGGGCGCATACGAACTGAAACTCAAGGCCAAGGCGGCCGGCGACCAGACGGTCCGGCTCAAGGTCGCGATCGAACCGAGCGAGAGGTCGCAAGCGGCCGCTCCTCTCGCAGCGGCCGAGGCGGCCATTCCTGCGACTGGCTCCGACAGCGTCGTGAGAATTCCGTGGACGAGCGACGGAGCCCAATCCTTCAGGGTGTCGATCGAAGCGCGCGCCGATGATGGCGGCGCCGGGCTGCTCGTCTCAGCCATTAAAGCTACTCGGGTGTGGCCGATAGTGGCCGGGTCGCCTCGTTACTACGAGCCGAATTCCGCGGGTCAGCCCAACCAATAGCGAACCCGGTCCGGCGCCAAACCCGCGGCGTGCCATTGTCACTGGTGCCCATAAGTAATTCGCCGTTATTTGTGAGACTGATCTCATATGCTATCCCGCTCGTACCTTGTAGTGTTCTGGGCCCGTCTGAGCCGCCGTTCCAGTTATCCCAAACTAACAGGTTCCCGTCTTGAAACGCCGCCGCCAGCATCGCTGGATGATGTGGATTAAAGGATAGACTGAGTACATTTCCATTCACCTCGCCCTTGGGGGCTTCTAAGGTGAGTATCTTAACCCCTGAAGCAAAATCAAACACTTGTATTTGGCCACTTCCGTCTCCAACTGCAACAACAGATCTATCGCCCTCCTCCGATATCGCGAATCCGTTAGCAGAGGGAGAGGCCATGACCGCCTCATACTCAAGATCAGGCGAATGGGCTTCACCAATTTTGGTGTCAAGGCGCCAACGTTTCGGGTATTCCCCCGGACTTCCTGTCACCAACCATTGCCCATCCGTTGTGAATTTTGCCTTCCCGGCTTTTTTTCGGCAGTCCCGATCGTAAAGGGATGCGTCTCACCTTTGTCCGCACAATCACCGGAAAGAATATTCTTCAGTTCATTCATCGAACAAGGGGATAGCAACCGGGTTTGGTCGCGAGAGGCCACCGCAATCTGATCACCTCTAGGGCTCCATTGGACCCCGATTATCGTGCCGAAAGGACGAAGATCGATGGAGTTGAGGGTTGAGCCGTCAGATTTCCAGAAAAAGAGATTATTTGAGTTGGCGGTAACAATAACCTGTCCGCCAGGCGAAAAATCTACGCCGACTAGGGGCAGCCGGTGGCCCACTAATACAGTCTTCTCGCGCAATTCATGGAGACTGCGTAAAAGGAGACGTTCCGCTTCTGGCCCAGCTGGCAAGTGCCTATCCTGAATCCTCGTAGCAATCAGTATAGCCGAGGCAGGTCCTTCCGATACCAAATAATCCCGAGCAAGTGAGACGATCCTTTTCTCCTCCGCTTGGAGCTGCAATTTCTCCCTTTCTGCCAGCTCTCGCGTATGCAACCCATAGAGCTTCTTGCATAATCCCTTGAGCGAGGTGAATTTTCCTGCGCCGGGCGGGTGCACCTAGCTGGGTCAGGCAGGGGCGGTCCTGTAGTCGACGACACGGATGATCTGATCGACGGCGAGCGCGACGATGCCGAACATGAGATGGCATTTGACCTTGAGTGCGCCGCGGACGCGGAGAAATCTGGCGCCGAACTCGTCTTTCAGACGGGCGTTGACGCGTTCGGCCATGGTGCGGAAATCGTAGATCAGGTCGTCGAAGTCGGGCCTGTGGATGAGCTTCAGGCGCTCGACTTCGCGGCCCCATTCGGCCTTGGCTTGGTGGTCGGCGCGAAAGTTGCGGTCGACGATAGGAGCGTGGCCCAGCATCCGGCTCTGGTCGTGGATCGCGGCGGCGTCGTAGGCGGCGTCCATGAGATCGTAGAGATAGGCGACGCGGGCGCTCGTCATGGTCATCAAGGGAATGGCGGCCTGGCTGTCGTGGACGGAGGCCGAGGTCAGCACGCAGGAGACTGGGATTTGGCCGCAGGCCACGTCGATGTGGAGTTTGTACCCGGTCCAGGTCTCTTTGTAGCCCTTGCTGTTTTTCTTGCAGCCGACGTCGCAGGCGGTGGGCAGGTCGGCGAGCATCTGGCTGAGGTTCTGCGTGACCTGCCGCTTGAGACGCGTCGGCTCCGGCCTCGGACGCTGTTCGCCCTTGCGTGGACGTCCGCGCTTGCGCGGCGGCGCGGGATTATCGGGCGCCGGGGGATCGTCTTTGCCGTCGTTGGCCGTGTTCTGGACCGGCTTCTCGCGCGCTTCGATCTCGGTGGCGTCGCGCGCGATCGCCCCGATGATGCGTCCCCCGAGCGCACGCTCGATCAGCGCGGCGTGGATCTTGTCTGGCAGCGCGCCGCGCGCGAATTCGGCGAACGCCCGGGAAAACGTGGCTTCGGAAGGCACTTGCGAGCGTCGCTCCCAGCCGAGGATGCGACGCAGGGACTTGTCGACGTCGAGGCGCTCGATCAGGGCGCTGGTGGTGGGAACGCCCAGGACCGCCTTGGCCACGAAAGCTCGGGCGAGGGCGCGGCGGTCCTCGGGCGGCCGGCCCGGCCCCCTGGGCGGCTCAGGAACGAACGCTTCGAGGCCGATCACGTCGAGCGTGGTGACGAGACGGCCCAACGCTTCGGTGATCGGATCGTTGTCCTCGCGCATCCAAGGGAACAAAAAGCCCTGGATGTAGCTCCAGCGAGCCTTCATCGCGTCGAGAGGGTCGTCTGTCATGTCTACAGCCACGGCTGAAGCGAATCGGTTTCTACGATAACAGCGCCACACCTGAACAACAATCTAAATATATTTCACTATCCTACTTGACAACGATAACAACCGCTCTAAATACTATAGCCTTACCCGACTGAATTCGTCAATCTATTTGCAAGAGGCTCCATAGTAACTAATACCGTAACTGATACCAATAAGGGCAAGAATTGACGTCACCACCGCGATCGCGCCAAGAGCCCAGCGAGCGCGAAGTTGTGCACGCGACGTGTCGCGCAGCGCTTGCTCAGTCTTCTCTTGTGCTGCTGCGCGCTCCTGCTGCGCCTGCGCGGTCCTTTCTTGTGCGGTTGCCATCTCCTGCTGTGCTTGCGTGATTTTTTCCTGAGCCTCGGCAACCTCCTTTAGATGCGCTTGTCTTTCTAGAAGCTCGGCATCAGCCTTCCGCTTCTCGACATCCCGATACTCGATGCCTTTCGAGACAAAGGCCTTCTCTTCCTCGTTGAGGTCCTCTCCTCGGCGACCGACCCACTCCTCCGCTACAACAAGGGGACCACCGCGCAGCAACGTCCCGTCATCGCTCGGCGATTTGCGCCAATCGCCCAAACGCTCCCTGAGCTGATTTCACCATAAGATGAATGCGCGATCGCGGTTCACCCACTCAACCAGCGCAGGCCAATTGCGGATCAAGGCCTCGTGGGCGACCTCCACAGTTTCTTGCCCTGGCATCGTCGCTCCAGTCACGACCAGGCGATTGTCCTCACCCGCAAGTTTTTGCGCAAGCGCCCACACGGTTGCCCCAAGCTCCTCGCGTCCGACTGTGCGACGCGTGTCCTCCGCACCTTCGCCGGGCGTGACGAGGCGCGTGAACAACTTGCGAAATAGTTCAATCGATGCGCTATCCGTTTCGTTCTTTGTCGCATCTTCGAAGATCGCTTGCGCTCGCTTCGCCAGAGCTCCCTCAACACCGCCAATGGAGTCATAATCCGTGCGGGTGATGACGGGCCTCTTCAGGCGTCTCCAAATCTCGCGCAACGCAAATTGCAAAAGCGGCAGGCTCCCCGGACGCCTCTCGACATCGTCGAGGATCGTGTCCACGAGACCTGGTTCAAACCCAACGCGCACAGCCTCCGCTGGCTTCACTATCGCTTCGCGCAACTCCTGGCGCGTCATCGGACCAAGGTTCTCGATGTGATCCTGAAACCTGTCCGTAAGCGGTCGATAGCGAAGCGCGGCGTTGTAGAAGTCAGCGCGCAGCGTCAGGACGAGACAAACGTCAGGAGCTACCGGGCTTGGTAAAGCTTACCTAGAGCAAATGGGCATTCGTCCGTGGCGCGAGGTCCAGAAGGATTTCGACGCCTCCACAATCGGCGCGATCATGAGCTCGTATTTTGGCGGTCGCGCCGAGGTCCATATCCGCAGAACTATCGTTCCCGCACTCTATTGCGACTTCGCCTCGATGTATCCCACGGTGTGCACACTGATGGGTTTGTGGCGGTTCGTCATTGCGTGTTCGACGTCAGCGCCTTTGAGACAGCGTGAGGTTTTCAAGTAGGGAGGATTTCTGGATCATCGTAGCCGCAAGGAGCGAAGATGAGACAGAAATCCGGGCCGGAAAAGCAGCCGGCGGAAGACGCGATCAGAGACATTCGACGCGCGACGCGTCGACACTTTTCAGCTGAAGAGAAGATCCGCATCGTATTGGAAGGGCTCCGTGGCGAGGAGAGCATAGCCGAGCTTTGCCGCCGCGAGGGGATCGCCTCGTCGATGTACTATGGCTGGTCGAAGGAGTTCCTGGAGGCCGGTAAAAGGCGCCTCGCCGGCGACACGGCGCGTGCTGCGACCTCCGACGAGGTGAAGGACCTTCGGCGCGAGGCGCAAGCCTTGAAGGAGGTCGTCGCCGACCTCACCCTCGAAAACCGCCTGCTCAAAAAAAGCATGATCGCGGATGGGGGAGACGAGGCATGAGATATTCCGCATCCGACAAGATCGAGATCATCCGGCTGGTCGAGCAATCGCATTTGCCGGCTCGACGCACGCTGGAGAAACTCGGCATTCCCAGATCGTCTTTCTACCGCTGGTATGATCGCTATCAGGGCGGCGGACCGGAAGGCCTCGCGGATCGCCCCTCACGGCCGGATCGGGTCTGGAACCGCATCCCAGAGGCTATCCGTAGCCAGATTGTCGACCTGGCGCTGGATCAACCCGAGCTCAGCCCGCGGGAACTGGCGGTGCGCTTCACGGACGAGGCAGAATATTTTGTCTCAGAGGCGTCGGTCTATCGGTTGCTGAAAGCGCACGATCTTGTCACCAGCCCGGCTTACATCGTCATCAAAGCGGCCGAAGAGTTCAGGGACAAGACCACGGCGCCCAACCAGCTCTGGCAGACCGACTTCAGTGTGCCGCAGCAAGCGGCGTGAGAGATGGGGATAGGTCCCCCGCGATCAGCTTGCAGGAGCGGGTCGCAAACCACCGTAAGCGGCGCTGGTCAAAAGCCAGGGTCGTGAGCGTTACGGAAAAGGCGCTTCAAAGGCGTCAGGTAGGAGACAGGAAGGCGAACACCCGTGAACCGCCGTACAAGTGTCGAAAGCTATCAGACGACGTCGAAACCGGTGAGTGAAGTTGCGCCGGGATCAGTCTGGACGATGCCTGCTGACGGGCCAGACGGCGTCCGGCATAGAGGCGGCGCGATCCTGTTTCAGGCTCTTGCGTTGAACTGCGGGAACCTTCGGCGGCGATGTCAAGCGAAAGGCTCAAGCCTGAAAAGCGAGGCCGAAAGTAGCGAAGCGCCGCCAAGGGACGGAGCCGTCCGTAGTAGCGTTGAGACCGCTGTAATGGCGGGGGAGCAAAGGGACGGCGTCATCTGGCGGGCATGGGAGATCAACCGGGCGACTGGGAGGAATCTCGCATGACCTGCAAATCGTACGACATTCCCAAGGCGCTGATCTGGGAAGCCTGGTTGCATGTGAAAGCCAATCAGGGAGCCGCAGGGATCGACGCGGAGACGATCGAGCGGTTCGAGACGAAGCTCGCCGCCAACCTGTACAAGCTTTGGAATCGGATGAGTTCCGGCAGCTATTTTCCGCCGCCGGTGAAAGGCGTGCCGATTCCGAAGAAGTCCGGGGGCGTGCGGGTGCTGGGCATCCCGACGGTATCCGACAGGATCGCGCAGACGGCGGTCAAGATGTGGCTGGAGCCACAGCTTGATCCGCTCTTCCACGACGATTCCTATGGTTATCGGCCGGGGAAATCGGCGCTGGAGGCGATCGCTGTCACCAGACGCCGTTGCTGGGACCAAGACTGGGTGGTGGAGTTCGACATTCGAGGGCTGTTCGACAATCTCGATCATGGCCTTCTGATGACGGCTCTGCGCAAGCACTGTCAGGAGCCCTGGATCTTGCTCTACGTCGAGCGTTGGCTGAAAGCGCCGATGCAAAACGCGGAAGGGCAGCTTCAGGCGCGCGACAAAGGCACACCGCAAGGCGGCGTCGTGTCGCCGATCCTGGCCAATCTGTTCCTGCACTACGCGTTTGATCTCTGGGTGACGCGGCATTTGCCTGGCGTCCGGTTCGCCCGGTACGCCGATGACGCCGTGCTCCACTGCAAGAGCCGACGCCAGGCGGAATACGTGCTTGACCGCATCCGGGAGCGGTTCCAGGCCTGCAATCTCGAACTGCATTCGGGCAAGACACGGATCGTGTATTGCAAGGACATCAATCGGACCGAAGCGAATCCCGACATCCAGTTCACCTTTCTCGGCTACACGTTCCGCCCCCGCAAGGCGGTGGACAAGTACGACCGCGTCTACGTGAACTTCTCACCGGCGGTCAGCCGCGACGCCCTCAAGGCGATGCGGCAGACAATCCGGGGTTGGCGGGTCCAACTGAAGAACGACAAGAGCGTGGCCGATCTCTCGGCCATGCTTGGCCCGATCCTGAGGGGATGGCAGCAATATTACGGCCATTTCTACGGCTCGGCGCTCAAGTCGGTCTGGCGACGCATGAACCAAGCTCTGGTCGGATGGCTGATGCGCAAGCACAAGAAGCTGGCGGCCCACAAGACGCGGGCCGCCGAAACGCTCAAACGGCTGGCGCAACGTCAGCCCCGCGCATTCGTCCATTGGTCGATGGGTTATCTGTCGTAGGATGGATGATGGGAGCCGGATGAGCTGAGAGGTTCACGTCCGGTTCTGCGAGGGGCCGAAGGCGAAACTCCTTCGGCCTACTCACCCCTATCTGAAGATCACGGGATGGGGCTGGTACTATCTCTCGACCGTGCTGGACGACTTCTCGCGCTTCATTGTCGCCTGGAAGCTCTGCGCGACCATGAAAGCGCAGGACGTCAAGGCCACACTTGATCTGGCGCTGGCGGCCTCCGGGCTCGATCACATGACCGTCGTTCACCGACCGCGCCTGCTGTCGGATAACGGCTCGTCATATGTCGCGAGCGATCTGGCCGATTGGCTGGACAAGCAGAACATCGAGCATGTCCGCGGAGCGCCCTACCATCCGCAGACCCAGGGCAAAATCGAGCGCTGGCATCAGACGCTCAAGAACCGCATCCTGCTTGAGCACTACTACCTGCCCGGCGATCTCGAACGCCAGGTCGCCGCCTTCGTCCAGTACTACAACCATGCCCGCTTTCACGAGAGCCTCAACAATCTTACCCCGGCCGACGTCTACTTCAGGCGCGCTGAGGCCGTCCTCCTCGAACGCGAAAGGATCAAGCGCCAGACAATCGCAAACCGTCGCTTGCACCATCAACTGCATGCCGCATAATCTTATTCACAGATGATCCAGAGCCTCCCTTCCGGAAGCCGGCAATATGTCTCAAATCATCTGACGACGGACAGTCATTGCGCAGGGCGTCACAGAGGAAGACGCCACTGCCGAGACCCAAGCCTTTCTCGACAGGGTTCATTTCGATGACATGCAGCACGCAGCCGCGTGGACGAAACTAACGACACTGGTGCAGATCGAGCCAAGGGCCGACATCTTTCCCGTCCGGGCGCGCTATGCCCCGAGGATCAAAGCCGAACGCAAGTCCGGCGACATGCCGACCATCGGCGTGAACTACCTGTCGGCTGACCGTCCGCTTTGGTTTACGCTCGCGGACTGCGTGGCCTCGAAGCTGCTTACTGGAAAGGCTCCGAAGGTCGCGAGGGCAATTTCGTTCACACCGAGGTCACCCCAACCGAACCTGAAACCGATCCGGGTCGCAGGCGAAAAAGAGTTCACCGTCGATCCTTACAAAGACGATTTCTACAAGCGGGTGATCGAACTGCGACGGCGCGTCAAGGCCGAGCTCAAAGAGGCCGAGCGCCGCGATCCGGACGGTCAAGAGACCAAGAACCTGGAAATGAACCAGCTCGCGCTGAAGATCCTCGCAAACGCGACCAGCTATGGGATTTTCATCGAACTGAACGTCGAGGGCACGGACGAAGGGAACGAGCCGCTCGCCGTCTTCACTTCGCAAGGCAAGCGGATTGTCGAAGCGTCCAAGCGTGAGCAGCCTGGACGCTTCTATCATCCGTTGCTCGCCACGCTGATCACTGGAGCCGCACGGCTCATGCTTGCGCTAACCGAGCGGCTAGCGTTTGCACACCGGTTGAATTGGGCCTTTTGCGACACCGACAGTATGGCTTTTGCCGACACCAAAAAGCGTCCATTCGCAGAGTTCGTTCAGAGAGCGCAAAAGATCTGCGATTGGTTCATTCCGCTCAACCCTTACGAGCCTGACCCGAAGAAGGGCGTCGTTTCTATCCTCGAGATGGAGGACCAGAATTATTCACCCGGCAAGGGCTTGGAGCCGCTGTTCTGCTTCGCGATCTCTGCCAAACGATATGCCCTGTTCAACCTGGACCCGTATGGAAAGCCGGTGATCCGGAAAGCATCCGCTCACGGCCTCGGTCATTGTGCCCCTCCCTACGGAGGCGAAGAAGAAGGCCGCGGCGACCGAGACAGCGGCGTCAGACCCTGGGAAGAGGACGTTTGGAAGCAGATCATAGCCGCAGCGCTTAGCGATAAGCCGAACGAGGTCGATTACACGTACCGCCGTGAAATGTTAAAGCCAGCGCGTAGCCGGTACAGCGCGACGCGGCCCGCGGTGCTCAATTGGTTCAAGCGATACAACGAAGGTCGCGCCTACCCCGAACAGGTTAAGCCGTTCAATTTCCTTCTCACCTTCTTCCCCAGACGCCAAGAAGACGTGGCGACAGAGGATCCGACCCACAAATGGGACCCGAAGTTTGAGCAGATGCGGCCCGTCGCGCCCTATGAGAGCGACACCGACAAAGCCTTGCGGCAGGCCCCGTCGCGATTTTTGTTGGAATTGACTGGCGCGTCTTCGGGCGACATGAGGCTATCCGATCATGCGGCGAGGTCAATGATCTGATCGTCTGGTTTCTCGGCGAGGGTCTGCCATCCGTCGACCTTGCGCATGGTGATCTGTCCTGAGGCAAGCAGCGCCCAGAACAGCATGGCGGCGGTTTCGGCGCAGGGCAGCACGGTCTGAGTCTTGATCCGGCGCTTGAACTCCTCGTGCAATCGCTCGATCGCGTTCGAGGTTCGGATTGATTTCCATTGGTTCGGCGGGAACCGCGTGAATGTGAACAGCTTGTCGCCGGCTTCCTCCAGGCTGTCGGCGACGGCGCGGCATTTGAGGCGCCATTTGCGGATGAACGCCTTGCGCCAGGTCTCAACCTCGCCGCGCGTCGCGGCGTAGATCATGTCGCGGTAGTCATTCGAGATTTCCTCGTGCAGGCGCTCGGGCGCATGGGCGAGGAGATTGCGATGCTTGTGCACGGTGCAGCGTTGGACAGCCACGTCGGGCCACAGCGCCGCCAGCGCCTTTTCGAGGCCCGGCGCGCCATCGACGACGACCAGCTCCGGCGTTTGCAATCCGCGCCGGACCAGATCGTCGAGCAGCGCACGCCAGGCCGCCTCGCCTTCCCCGCCCATGCTCTTGATCGCGAGCAACATCTTCTGGCCGTCGGCGCGCACGCCGAGCGCCACGAGCAACGAGATCGAAGTCGCCCTTCTGTCGAGCCGGACACGCGCGACTGTGCCGTCGAGGATCAGCCGCACGATCGGCTCTTCGGCGAGCGAACGCGCATTCCAGGCGTCCCAGTCGCCCTTCGTCTTGCGCCAGACGCGGCTGACCACGTCCTTGCCGACCGGCCCAGCAAACACCGCGTTCAGCGCGCGTCGCACGCGGCGGGTGTTGGTCCCTGCGAGATAAGCCCCGGCGATCAAGGCGTCGGCGGCCCGGGTGCGGCGCTGGTAGGCGCGCAGCGAACCGCTCCGCCATTCGCGCGTCTTGCCGTCCTCGCCGGTCAACCGAGCGCGCGGCACGGCGATCCGCGTCTTGCCAAACGTGCCCGTCAGCGTCCGCTCGCGATGCCCGTGGCGCACGCCGACAACCGACGGCGCCGCCTCGTCCTCACCTGGCTTGCGCCGGCCGTAGCGCGGACGCGACAACGCCTCGGAAAGTTCCTCCTCCAGCATCGTCTCGATAAAGCCGCGCGCCCGAGCCCGAACCCCGTCCTCGATCGCGTCGAACCAATCATCCAAAAGCAAAGCTTCGGCGGCCACAGCCGCCTCCTTCGTGGTATCCTTCGTCATGGCGTGGTCTCCGTTCCAGCGCGCCAACGCCGGAATCATTTGGGTTGAACAACCCGGAGACTACGCCAACCCAATTCCAACCACCCCCGCGACGGGACCTTGCGGCACGTCTTCGACCGCAGTTCGGACAGGTTGGAGGCAGTGCCAACGAAGTGGCTTCGCACCGTCGCTGACGTGCTGCGGGACTACCATCGTCAACCCGAATACAAGTTTCTCGGCGGTGGATGGCACGAGAAAGGCGTGTTGCGTCGGCGTCACGTCTTTGTCGACACCATTGAGGACATCGGCAAGGAAAGTGAGGGCTGGGAGGAGGACGAGGCGCGAGCCGAGGGTCAGGATACGGTGCTCACCCATCCGCCATCTTCCTTTGATCGGGACCGGATGATCGCCGCGATCAAGTCGGCCGGGAAGCGGGAGCTGAAGCGCGAGGCCGCGATCGCGATGCGAACGATCGATGCCGTTCACGCCGGCGGCGACCTCGCAGATGAAGACCTCAAGCGGATGGCGGATGCGGCAGAGCGTGTCGCGAGCCGACGAGGAAAGCGTCACGATGAACAGAAGCACGTGGTAACGTGGCTGAAGGCGAAGCGCGAGGAGATTGGGTTGACGGCGTTGGCGAAGATGTTGGGCGTGGATGCGGCGAACTTGGGGAAGGTGATTGAGGGGAAGCGCGAGCCTTCGATGGCTTTGCTGTCAACAATCGCCGCCACACGTTCACGGATCGAGACCCATCGCGGGGACAATTCGGGGACACATGCTCCTGACCAGGCGCAAGGCTGAAGGCGTCCAAGGCCAAATTGGGAACATGGCCGACGGGCCGTAAAGGACGGGATCCCAAACGGGTGGGAACAGCGCCAGTGCCTCCGTGGAACACCGATCAACCCTGTCCGTGTGGCAGTGATCGTCTGTATGCCCGTTGTTGTCATGGAATTGACGGACGCACCTATAAAACACCTGTCGGACGCAGCCCCCCATCGCCGCTGACTGGGTTCTCGCATGAACGCTGCTACATGGGTTGGACGCAGGACTGCAGCAAGCAAATATCTGGCGAGCATTATATATCGGCGAGCGTTCTAAAACATCTATCTGGCAGTAATGTTATGTTGCACGGCGCGCACTGGCTCGCCCAGAACGAAACAAAGATCTTGCCCGTCGCCGCCCTCAAAGCAAAAATACTTTGCAAACGGCACAATGAAGCCGTGGCGGGATTGGATGCAATGGCAGGAAAGTTCTTTTCCACGCTGAAGTTGGTATATGATGATGTCTTTGATAAAAAGACGCTGTCGAGGCGCTCGAAATGGCTCCTGTTCAGTGGTGAAGAACTAGAACTTTGGATGCTTAAAACCGCGATTGGTCTGTTTCATTCCGGTGTTGCTGCTAAAGAAAAGCTTAGTCTGAACGAAGAACAAACGATTAATCCTAAATGCTATAGTATTCTGTATGCCGACACTCTTCCGCGCCCTTGCGGCATATACATTAAACCAATCAACATTTCAAAGAAGGCGGAAATTCAGTGGCAGCCGGCATCCGACGATAGCGGACGAAGCATGGTTGTTTTGCGGATGACCTATTTGTTTTTTGAGTTCACCTTGCTTTTTGACCCTGCCGCGACATACGGTCCTGACGTGACCGCCTTGACGACATATCGGCCAAGCTGGTTGATCGTTAGAAACGACAGAAGGACGCACAACGTCATGTTGACTTGGCCGCGGACAACGTTGACGGCACTGGGGGTTGTCCGGGTCAGCTACTGAAATTTCCTTAGCTTCGGCCGGCAATTGGTCGCCTGACGTGGAAGATGCGTCGCGCGATGGCAGCATCCTCGTCGAGAGCGAAGTTCGGTCCTGCCTTGGTTACGGGCAAAGCGAGACGAAATTGGATTGACAGCGCCGGCGAAGATACTGGGTGCGGTGCGTGAGGGGAAGTGGGGATTGGCAAACGCGATGGCATCCGTCAAAGTATCCATGGAGAAGCAAATCTAACGCGGGTATGCGTTCCGTAACAATTAAGAGAGTTGGGGAAACGATGATACGAGGGCAAAATCGGGTCACAAGGGTAACACGCGATTTATCTGCTTTTTTGTTCTTGGTGTTTACCGGTTCACGGGCCTGGGCTGCCAATGCATCGGTTTGCACGCCAAGTTACTGCAACAGCCAGACCGTTTGTAATTCGGGTCAAGCACAATTTACTGATGACCTACCTGGCGGTGCTTACGGAATTGTTAGCTGGCGATCGCAGATATACGGTTCACTTGATCGAACTAAACCTGCATATTGTTTTTTCAGAGCGATGTTTATTGATAACCCTAACAAGGATTTACTGCCTCTGTTTTGGGAGCCCGGAGGAATTGTATATAGCGGGGACGCCGGTCACACGAGCGGATGCTTGGTAGTATGCAGCTCTGGATCTTCCGACCTGAAGCCTGCAACCAATCCGACGCCATTACCAGGATATATCTATGCGGGTTTAATTCGACCGCGGCAACAGGATGCCCCGAGCTGGGGGCCAGACGGTGGGTGGTCTGTGATTACAAAATCGGAACCGACAAGCGCGACTGCCATTTCCCAATCCAAGCGTGACGAAGCGATTATATATGATAATCACAACGGCGTTTTCGTTAATATAAGGGTGTCCAGCATTATATTGAGTACCAATGTCATTACATACGCATTATCAAACGTCGGAAAGACTGATGTAACCGCAACTTGGAATATTCCTGTGAACTCGTCTATGAGGATAGACGAAGGCTTTTTCGTGAAACCGTTGAATTTAAAAGTAGGAAAACAATTAGACAGAACAACTAAGATTGCATCGAACGAGAAAGACAAAGAGGCAACAGCTGTATCGAGCAATTCACTGCTTCGCATCGACGCGGCTGGAGTTGGAGCCATTGTTGTTACGATAGGAACGTTTACGGCCAGCAATGGTTCATATCAGATCGAGCCCACTGTTTTCTTAGGTAAAACCAAATGAACAAGTTTAATAAAATATAGATATAGATCGAGATGGCGTGGTCGAAAGGTCATATAAAACTGATTATTGTTGGCTTGCTGCTTGTTGGCGAGTTAATAATAATTCATAGTAGTTCCAAGTTGGTGAAAGAGTATTGCACTTTATTGCAATTTAGTCCCATTGTTTGTTATGATAGAGTTGACGTTAGATGGAATTTATACTTTTTTGCTTCGCGGCGAGCGCGCGTGACCCAACCGCCCCTTCGGTTTCGACCGATCCGGGGCTCGTCCTGGTGAGGGGCCCGGATCGCCGGGACCTCCAGGATGAGAGGAAAGGTTGGATCATGAGTGTCAAACTTACCGACGCGCAACTAGAGCGGTTTCCGGCCGGGTTAAATCGTGCGGTGTTCCCAACGCGCTGGAAATGTGATTCTTGGGGTGCGCCGAATCGGAGGCGGCGCGGGATGGGGCCCTTGTCGGTGGATTTGCGCAAGCGGGTGGTTTCGGCGGTTCGCGAGGAAGGCATGAGCTGCCGTGCGGCGGCGCAGCGGTTCGGGGTGAGCTTTTCCAGCGCGATTCGTTGGGTGGCGGCGTTGCGCGAGCGCGGCAGCTACGCGCCGTTGCCGATGGGCGGCGACACGCGTTCGCAGCGCGTCGAGGCCCACACGGATTTCCTGCTTCGCCTTCATCGGCGCGAGCCTGACCTTACGCTCAACGAAATCTGCGACCGTCTGGAGCGTGCGCGAGGCGAGAAGGTGTCGCCGTCTATGATCTGGCGCTTTTTCGACCGCCACGACATCACGTTTAAAAAAAGTCCGCGCACGCGAGTGAGCAGGGCCGCCCGGACGTCCTTGAGCGGCGACGGCGATGGTTCGACTGTCAACTCGATCTCGATCCGCTGAAACTGGTGTTCGTCGATGAGACGGCGGCGACGACCAGCATGGCGCGCCGCTTCGGCCGGCGCCGGCGCGGCCAACGTCTGCGCTGCGGTGTTCCGCATGGGCATTACAAAGCGATCACCTTCGTATTCGGCCTGCGCCTGAGAGGCGTCATCGCGCCCAAGGCCTACGACCACGCCATGAACGCCGAGACGTTCGAAGCCTGGCTCGAGCACCATCTCCTGCCGACTTTGGAGGAAGGCGACATCGTCGTGCTCGACAATCTCAAGGCTCACAAAAGCCCGAGAGTGGCGGAAATCCTGGCCAGGAAAAACTGCACGGTACGATACCTGCCGCCATACAGCCCGGACTTCAACCCCATCGAGATGGCGATTTCCAAACTGAAAAGCGCGCTGCGAAAATTGGCCGAGCGCACCGTTGTCGGACTTCTTGCTATCCTGGAGGGCTGCGCCGCTCTCTTCAAGCCGGCCGAATGCGAAAACTATTTCGAGGCCTGCGGGTATGATCCCGGCGAACTCCAAGCCCTCAACACAACCTGAACGGATTCCGCTCTAGTACCTCGGCACAGTGATCTTGACCGGTTGAATCCGGGGTCAAAGTAACTCTGGCAGCTGTGTCGGATCAACGAGCAGTTCGATGCTGCGGGCGTTCTCGGCTGCCGCCTAATGAAGCCAGCTTGTTCGAGCGTCAGTACCATCTGGTGCACGGAAGGCGGGCTGACGCGAAAATAGTCCTGCATCTCAGTTTCGGCCGGCGGCCGGCGGTGCAGGCGCGTGTAGAGGTGGATAAACGCCAGATATTGGCCCTGCCTGGGTGTGAAGGTTTTTGCAGGGCAACTCACTCCGGCCATCCAATTCAGCTGTTCGTGCGTGCCTCAACACGAGGAGGCACGGATGAATGTACGCTATCGGGTCGAACTCAGCCAAACCGAACGCACCGAACTGACGGAGCTTCTGAGCGGCGGCAAGCATGCGGCACGCAGGCTCAAGCGGGCGCAGATATTGTTGGCGGCGGATGGCGGCGCCAGCGACGAGGCGATCGCGACCAATGTCGGCGTGGGCAGCTCGACCGTCTATCGGACTAAGCGCCGCTTCGTCCTCGGCAACCTGGAGGCGGCGCTCAGCGAAGAGCCGCGCCCCGGAGCAAACCGCAAGCTCTCGGGCAAGGAGGAAGCCCTGCTGGTGGCAACGGCCTGTTCGAGTCCACCCGCGGGCCGCGCTCGCTGGACGCTGGAGTTGCTGTCCGGTGAACTGGTCAGGCTGACTGCGCACGAGAGTGTGTCGCGCGAGACGGTGCGTCGGCGCTTGGCCGAAAATGACCTCAAGCCATGGCGCAAGGACATGTGGTGCATTCCGCAGGTCGACGCCGACTACGTCGCCCGTATGGAGGAGGTGCTCGATCTTTATTCCGAAGCGCCCGATCCCGAGCGCCCGGTGGTCTGCTTCGACGAGAGCCCGATCCAGCTCATCGGCGAGGTCCGCCGGCCGATCCCGCCCGAGCCGCGGCAAATCGAGCGCTACGACTGCGAATATAAACGCAACGGAACCGCGAACCTGTTCGTGTTCTTGGATGTGAACCGCCCCTGGCGCAAGGTGAAGGTCACCGAACGGCGCGCCGCCGAAGACTTCGCCGTCTGCATGCGCGACCTCACCGATGTCCATTATCCCGAGGCGGAGCGCATTCGCGTGGTGCTCGACAACTTGTCGACCCATTCCGCCGGCGCGCTCTACCAGACTTTCCCAGCCGACGAAGCGCGACGGGTGCTGCGCCGGCTGGAGTTCCACTACGTCCCCAAGCACGCCAGCTGGCTGAACATGGTCGAGATCGAGATCGGCGTCCTGGCCAGTCAATGTCTCGATCGGCGCATCGAAAGCTACACCCGGCTTGTCGCCGAGACCGCTGCTTGGGAGAAGCGACGCAACGCCGAATGCGCCCGCATCAACTGGATGTTCACAACCCAAAAAGCCCGCGCCAAAATGGGGCGCGCTTACCCCAAGCCCACGCTCAAATCAGACCAAAATCAAAGAGTCAAAACCTCTGTGACGAGGTACTAGTGATGATGAGCGCTGCGGCACAACGCAAGGACCGTTGCTTGTCGGCGCCGGCAACGATCAAAGGCCCGGCTCTTAGCAAAGTCAGCGCCAAACTCGCGAAGCTTGGTTTGGTCCGCGAGATCGAGGCGAAACCTGGAGCGCCGATCTGGCGCCGCGATGACGCTGGACAAGGTTACGCGCTCAAATTGACGGCGGCTGGTTTGAAAGCCATCGCCGTTAACGAGGGACCGCAAGACGCGATCGAGCCCGGCGAGGCGCCGCAGCCGCAGGCGAAGAATCGAGCCAGTCTGGACGAAGGCGACCACCCGGCCCGAGTGGCCGCCCCGCGAGACGGCAGCAAGCTGGCGCTGGTGATCGAACGCCTGCGGCGCGCCGACGGCGCGACCATCGTCGATTTGAATGAGGCTACGGGATGGCTGCCGCACACGACGCGGGCGGCGCTCACCGGGCTGCGCAAACGAGGGTATGCCGTGATCCGCGACCGGATCGGCGCTGGAGATTCAGTCTACCGGATCTCGGACGCCCCTGCTTACAAGGGAGATCGTACCGCACGGCAGCGCGACGCGATGGATGGCCGCGGGCCCAAGCAGAAGGCGACACAAGCGGCGTAGTCGGCATGACCCCCGCGCGCGCCAACTCCGGGCAGGCGGCGAAGGATCCGATGGCGGCAACGCCGAGCGCTTCGCCGCCGCTCGACGCCTCCGTTCTCTCGATCATTGCCAATCTTGAGGGCCTCGATCTCAATGGGTTGCGTCGTCAATGGCGCGCCCACTTGGGCGGCGAAGCGCCTGCCCATCTCCCCCGCTGGCTACTGATGCGGGAGCTGGCCTATCGATTGCAGTCTGACGCTTTTGGCGATCTCGACAAATCGATCCGAAGGATCCTTCGCTCCGGGAAGGACGATGGCGTCGGCGCTCCCTTCGACCGCCGCGCGCCTCAGACGCGCGAGGGCTTGGGTTTGAAGGCCGGCGCGCTGCTGGTGCGTGAATGGAAGGGCAGGCTCGAGCGGGTCATGATCTTGGAGAAGGGTTTCGCCTGGAATGGCCAGACCTTCGGCAGCCTGTCCCAGATCGCCAAGGCGATGACCGGGACCACCTGGAACGGCCATCGCTTCTTCGGGCTTCGCCAGGGAAAGACTCCCGCAGCGGACGTGGGCACGGATCGCCGTAGGAGCAGAAATAGGACCGCCGCGTATATAGCGAATGGCGTATCGCGTGGAGCGCCGCCATGAAGGAGCACGCAACGAGACGCAGCTTGCGTAGCGCCATCTATACGCGCGTCTCGACCGATCAAGGGCTTGAGCAGGATTTCAATTCCCTCGACGCCCAGCGGGAGGCGTGCGAGGCCTACATCAAGAGCCAGGCGCACGAGGGCTGGCGACTGGTTCGGGATCGTTACGCCGACGGCGGTTTCTCCGGCGGCTCGATGGATCGGCCCGCGCTGCAGAACCTGCTCATCGATGTTGAGGCGAGACGGATCGACGTGATCGTCGTCTATCGATCGGCTGACCCGCTCGCTCGCCGACTTCGCCAAGCTGGTCGAGACATTCGATGCTCATGGCGTCTCGTTCGTCTCGGTGACCCAGTCCTTCAACACCACGACCAGCATGGGACGGTTGACCCTCAATGTGCTGCTGTCCTTCGCCCAGTTCGAGCGGGAGGTCACCGGCGAGCGGATCCGAGATAAGATCTCGGCTTCGAAAAAGAAGGGAATGTGGATGGGCAGCGTAGTCCCGCTGGGCTACCGGGTCGAGGATCGCGCCCTGCACATCGTCGAGGATCATGCCGCGATCGTACGGTCCCTGTTTCGCCGCTACCTCGAATCGGGATCCGTCGTTCGCCTCAAGCAACGGCTCGACGCCGAGAGCTTTCGGGTCCCGATCCGCGTCGACGGCGCTGGCCGCTCGACCGGCGGCGGACTATTCAGTCGGGGGCATGTCTATAAGCTCTTGTCGAACCCGATCTACGTCGGTCGAATCGCTTATAAGGGACAAATTTACGAGGGACACCATCCGCCGATCGTGACGCTGGACCTGTGGGACGAGGTCCAGCAAAGCCTACGCGACCATCTCGGCGCTGCGAGGACGAAGAGAACGCGCCAATCGTCCGATGCGCTACTCGCCGGCAAGCTCTATGACGACGGCGGCAACCGGATGAGCCCGACCTGGGCGAGGAAGGGGCCCAAGCGCTGGCGCTATTATGTCTCGCAAGCAGCTCTGCAAGGCGACAAGAGCAAAGCGGGATCGATCGTGCGCGTTCCAGCCGCCAATGTCGAAACTCTTGTGGCGCAGGCCCTCGGGAAGCTGTCCCCGGACCGCACAGCTTCGCAAACCCACATTCGCGAGCTCGTTGATCGTGTCGTGATCGGCCGGGCGACCATCCGAATCCAACTGTCGGAGGTTGCGGAGGGAACCGACGGCGCGAGGATTCTGACGCTTCCCTGGACGCGTCCGTCACCCTATCGCAAGCGCGAGATCATCCAGGGAGCAAACGATGCGAAGACCTATGCCCGCCCGATGGCAGCCAACGCGCGCTCGATCCTGATTGAAGCCCTTCGCGACGCGCATCGCTGGCTGGACGAACTTCTCTCCGATCCCCGCCTGGCTTTGGAGTCGATCGCTTCGCGGGAGGGCAAGACCGTGCGTTCGATCCGGATGACCCTGTCGCTCGCTTTCCTCGCGCCGGAGATCGTCAAGGCGGCCGTCGAAGGACGCTGCCGCGCGGCTTCGGTCTCGAGCGTCTCGTCGACCTGCCGATGGTCTGGCCGGATCAGTGGCGGGCGCTCGGACTCCAGGCGCCAGCACGAGCATAGGTACGATCTAAGCTCGCTCGGGTGTTTTGTCGCCAACGCTTGACCAATGCTCGCGTTCGATCCTCCTCCCGTGCCCCTCACACGTACACGTGACGAACCCGTCGCAAACAGCAACTCTGGAAACGGAAATTTGCGGCCAGAGACTTTCGACCGCACGCGCCGCCAATGAGCCGCGGAGACGGTCGAAAAGACTCAGCAGACCGACTGCTGCCGTCGTAAGCCGCGGGAATGTCGTGCTATTCTGTGGCGGAGGAAATCATGCCAGAACACGCGGACTTCCTGGTGGTGGACGCAGTCTCTGAAAACCGGTCTCCGGGTGGGCCGCTCCCTGGTAACAGCGAGAAAAACAGGGAGATTGGCGAAAGTAGACTTTTCCAGCCGATCTTTTCCGTCGAAAACACCTTTTGTTTGAGAGGCTTGGGCAGGACCTCCCTACTCGCAATAACAGGGAGCATTCCAGCCCGGTTCAGGGAGGCGCGAACCGGGATTCAGCGAGCGGGAGTGTCGCGGCCTGGACCACCTTGGGCCGCTTCTGAGGCGCCGCTGCGTAAGCTGAAATCTTAGAGCCGTTCAGGACCGACGCCAGGCCCATAAACTTTAGGATCTCGCGGATGACCGGAGCACGATCTGTCGCGCAAGCGATCGACGGCGGTGATATCGACGAAGGCCTGTTTCCGGACTGAGCGGAACCGACCGATATGCGCGCAAAGCGAATTCTCCGCTAAATGGCCTACACGTATGGGCCATTTTGCGAGTCAACCGTTGTCAAACCGCGAATTAATGTGAAATTAGGCCGCAGTGAGGGCGTGGTGCTCTGAGGCATCACGACCGTTAGCCGAAGGTTGTACCCTCTTCGGCTCGGCGGTCGCTCTCATTGGACAGAAACCTTCGTAGCATGAGCTACGCGGTGTCGTGAAGCCGCGTCTGCAGCATGCCGACGCGCGCCGCGCCAACGGAAGGGTGAAGTCCGGCAAGGCAGGAGGGGTGCGATTTTCTGGCGGACGCGCCGTAGCACCGCCGGCACAGGATAGGAGCAGACTATGACTATCGACGATGACGAGTTCGATCCGCGCCGTCAGGAAGGCGACGCGGACCCGACGTACAGAGTTGGCAACAAGAAGCCGCCACTTCACACGCGATTCAAGCGCGGGCGGTCAGGCAATCCGAGAGGTCGGCCGAAAGGCCGTTACAACTTCGCACAGATGTTGATGGAGGAGCTCGGCCGATCGGTGCCCGTGGTGAAACACGGCAAGCCGGTCAAGTTCACGAACGACAAACTCTTTGTCGCCTCCCTGGTCAAAGACGCGATCACCAAGGGTCCGCAGGATAAGGTGGTGCTGCTCAAGGCAATTCAGCAACTCGAGGCGCGCGAGGCGGCGGTTGCAGCCGAAGCGCGCAAGAAGGCCGACCAATTTGGACCGGTGAAGGAGTTCAACTGGACCGAGGAGCAGCAGAAACTCTACGAGGAGCTTGGCGAGGTCGTAAAGAGGGTTGAACAGAGTGAGCGCGGCGCCGACGAACCGTAGGCGCCTCCATGCTCGAGCTTGGCCCGCCCCTCCGTCGCCGGAAAGCGCGGAGGGGTTCTTGCACGCCGTCATGCCGCAACGCCTCGAATTTTAGTGGGATTTTTGATCTCGGGGAAGGGAATAGCTGATGTCAAGGATTGAGCGCCACCCGATCACCGCTCAGCGCCCGCTGACGGAAGAGCTAAAGGTGAAGAGCCGCCGTCGCCGTGACCACCTTGCGCGGTTGGCCGCACTGCCTGCAACGGCGCGACCGCGGCGCAACGATTTGGCGCCTGCCCTCGAAGTTGTCGATATCCCGCTGGAAGAGCTGCGCCTGCCGAGGCGAAAAGTCCGCGATAATGACCCGGCTCATGTGAGGGAGGTGGCAGGCTCGATCAGTGCGCTTGGATTCTGTGTTCCCGTCCTTGTTGGCAAGGACAACCTTGTTCTCGATGGAGCAATCCGCGTCGAAGCGGGGCGGCTCCTGGAACTCGGCCGCGTCCCTTGCGTACGAATCGACCATCTATCGGAAGTCGAGCAACGCGCGCTGCGGCTCGCGGTCAACCGCCTCGGTGAAAAGGGACGGTGGAATCTCGATGAGCTCAAAATAGAGTTCGAGGAGCTGATTCTGACTGAGGCGCCGATCGAGATCGTTGGCTTCTCGCCGGACGAGATTGACCAGATCGTCCTCGGCGACCCTGGCGAGGGCATGGAGCAAGGCCCGCTATCACCCGAGGCGGACGCGGTCCCAGTCGCGCGTCTCGGCGACGTATTCCAGTTGGGCCCGCACCGCATCATTTGCGGCAGTGCAACTGTTCTTGAGACGCCGCGTCGGCTGATGGAAAACGACGCGCCGGCTCGCCTCGTCCTGACCGACGAACCGTACAACGTCCCGATCGCTGGCCATGTGACCGGCGGCAACCATCGTGAATTCGCCATGGCGTCGGGCGAGATGACCGACGCCGAGTTCCTGGCTTTCAACGAGGCCTGGATCGGGGCGGTTCTGCCGTATCTCTGCGACGGCGGCGTGTTCGGCAGCTTCATCGACTGGCGAGGCTGCCCGACGGTGAATACCGCCGCCGCCAAGCTTGGCCTCAAGCCCCTCAACCTCGTCGTCTGGGCGAAGACCAACGCCGGCATGGGCAGCCTCTACCGCTCCCAGCACGAGCTCTTGCCCTTGTTCAAGATTGGCTCCGGCCCGCACGTCAACAATATCGAGCTCGGCAAGCGCGGGCGCTGGCGCTCGAACGTCTGGACCTATCCAGGCGCCTCCTCGCTTGGCTCTGACGCTCGCCGCGGCCTCGAGGATCATCCCACCGTCAAGCCGACGGCGATGCTCGAGGATGCGCTGCTGGACCTGTCCGACCGCGGCGACATCGTCATCGACCCCTTCCTCGGTTCCGGGTCCACACTGATGGCCGCCCACAAGACCGGCCGGGTCTGCCGCGGCGTGGAGCTCGATCCGCTCTATGTCGATGTGATCGTCCGCCGCTTCGAGGGCGCAACGGGCATGGCCGCGACCCTCGTCGAGACTGGCGAGACGTTCGAGGCTCTCGCGGTTCGGCGGGAGCGCGAAGCGACGGAACCCGCAACGTAGTAACCAGCCCAGTAGCGCAGGCCGGCCGCTTTGATATTCGTCGCGTACGGACGCTTGAGCCGCGGCACACTCCCCCTCGGGAGTCGGAACGGCGGATTGGGGTTGGAACCGGCGGTCGCGAGACGCCCCTCCCGTGGCGTTTCCCTTATCGAAACCCCCCGACCAGATCGACCCCACAGTCAATTTCCTCAGCTTCGCCGATCACCGCACGCGCTGGACCCGACCGCTCGGGACGATCCCCACGCGAGAGCCGGCGTCCAGCCGGCTGGACGATCTCGGGCGCGTCCAGCCGGCTGGACGATTTCGACGCGCGGCCAATCAACCGCTGGTCGGCCAGGACTCTAGAGGTCGTGGGTGAGGTTCGCGTGGACCGCTCTCATAACTTCGCCCGCAGCATTCTTATCGAGCCTATTGAGAAACTCGGCGAAAACGCTGGCTAATCCATCGGGCGCCCGATCCAAACCATCCTTCCGCCATCGAAGCCTCATGTAGATTACACAGATGTATGCCAGCGCGCTCGAGTTCGTCCGGAACGTCCTTCACTGTTTTGGCCGCGTCGATCGCAGCATCGACCGTTTCCACTTGCCGCTCATCGTGAAGGTGGAACTTGAAGGTCTTGACCGGCGCGGACGTCAACTCTCCGGGCTTCTGCGCAACCGACCCGGCCAAATGCTCCCGTACCAACTTCTTGATTTCAGCCCTGCTGTGGTTCGACGCCGTCTCGATCCAATGGTCGGCGTTCTCTCCGCCCAGGACCCCCGCGATGGCGTTCAGCTTGGTCCAGCCGAGGTGTTTGACCTTGGTCCATGTGACGCCGGATTTGACGACGGCGTCATAAATTTGGATCCACGCCCGCGCCCGGCTGCGCTTGATGGCGGTGTTTTTCTTAACCCACCCGTCCAGTGAACTAAATGGCTCGAACCATTTATGCTTCTGAATCGCCGAGAGGACTCCCCCGATCTCGAAAAAGGTCTTGTCCTGATCCTCGGCAACAAGATCAAGGTTGGGGAAGTCATCGTTATCCGATACGAAGGTCCGAAGGGTGGCCCCGGCATGCCGGAAATGCTCACGCCAACTTCGGCACTCATTGGGCAGGGACTGCTTGAATCGGTTGCCTTGATTACGGACGCACGCTTTTCCGGTGCTTCTTGGGGTTGGCTCGTCGGACATGTGGCCCCCGAGGCTGCGGTCGGCGGGACAATCGCATTGGTGAAGAATGGCGACTTAATCACCCTCGATGCGGACATCGTTGCGGCGACCTCAGGCGAACTCAGCGAGCGATTTCTCGCCGAAACGAAACGCGATGTCGTGACCTTCGGGCTCACAAGAGGCGATTGGCGCGCGGAAAATATCGAGTATGGCGCAGTCTCCCAATTCACATTGACTGAGCGAGGCCGTGAGATCGCCCGAGTAACGACCACCCAGCTTGACGCGCACAATATCGAAAACATGGTTGGGATTGGGGTGTTTGTGCTGACCCGCGGCCTTGCCAGCGTCGAGCAATACACAGCGGCGATGGAAAGCTTTCGCGGCGTAATGCGCCGCCTCGACCGAAAATCAGATCATACCAGCGTGCAAATGTTCGAAGGCTTTGGATCGTCCTATGACAAGGCGAAGAGCGCAATTGCGGCGATGAAAAAGCATTTTGCGCAGCGACGCCTGCTTGTCGTGTTCGAGCCTCACACGTTTTCGTGGCGCAATCGCAACAAGCTTGAATGGTACGATGACGTGTTTAGCGGCTGTGATCGCGTTTTCATATTTGAGCCGGCGAACCAAGGGGCTGGTACCCATGAGCAAGCAAGCCATAACGAGATTATGGAGCGAGTGTACGCTGCCGGCGTGGAGGCCATGCCCGTACATTCCTGCGAGGAAGGCCTTGCCAAAATTGGCGCTGAGTTACGCAAGGACGATGCTGTACTATTTCTGACTTCTGGCGATATTGGTGGTTTGATTGAACGGTTGCCGCTACTTGCGGAGAAGCAATTTCCGATTCTTGGTTCTGCATAATTGGTGTGCGCGTACAAACCCACTAGGTAGCTGCATTGCCGGGCAAGAGAGGACAACAGTAGGAGGGATGAGCGTCCCGACTAGTTTGGTGGCGTAGCGCCACTGGAACAGCCGTTCCTTATCTTCCACGTTCTCGAGCTTCTTGCATAATCCCTTGAGCGAGGTGAATTTTCCTGCGCCGGGCGGGTGCACCTAGCTGGGTCAGGCAGGGGCGGTCCTGTAGTCGACGACACGGATGATCTGATCGACGGCGAGGGCGACGATGCCGAACATGAGATGGCATTTGACCTTGAGTGCGCCGCGGACGCGGAGAAATCTGGCGCCGAACTCGTCTTTCAGACGGGCGTTGACGCGTTCGGCCATGGTGCGGAAATCGTAGATCAGGTCGTCGAAGTCGGGCCTGTGGATGAGCTTCAGGCGCTCGACTTCGCGGCCCCATTCGGCCTTGGCTTGGTGGTCGGCGCGAAAGTTGCGGTCGACGATAGGAGCGTGGCCCAGCGTCCGGCTCTGGTCGTGGATCGCGGCGGCGTCGTAGGCGGCGTCCATGAGATCGTAGAGATAGGCGACGCGGGCGCTCGTCATGGTCATCAAGGGAATGGCGGCCTGGCTGTCGTGGACGGAGGCCGAGGTCAGCACGCAGGAGACTGGGATTTGGCCGCAGGCCACGTCGATGTGGAGTTTGTACCCGGTCCAGGTCTCTTTGTAGCCCTTGCTGTTTTTCTTGCAGCCGACGTCGCAGGCGGTGGGCAGGTCGGCGAGCATCTGGCTGAGGTTCTGCGTGACCTGCCGCTTGAGACGCGTCGGCTCCGGCCTCGGACGCTGTTCGCCCTTGCGTGGACGTCCGCGCTTGCGCGGCGGCGCGGGATTATCGGGCGCCGGGGGATCGTCTTTGCCGTCGTTGGCCGTGTTCTGGACCGGCTTCTCGCGCGCTTCGATCTCGGTGGCGTCGCGCGCGATCGCCCCGATGATGCGTCCCCCGAGCGCACGCTCGATCAGCGCGGCGTGGATCTTGTCTGGCAGCGCGCCGCGCGCGAATTCGGCGAACGCCCGGGAAAACGTGGCTTCGGAAGGCACTTGCGAGCGTCGCTCCCAGCCGAGGATGCGACGCAGGGACTTGTCGACGTCGAGGCGCTCGATCAGGGCGCTGGTGGTGGGAACGCCCAGGACCGCCTTGGCCACGAAAGCTCGGGCGAGGGCGCGGCGGTCCTCGGGCGGCCGGCCCGGCCCCCTGGGCGGCTCAGGAACGAACGCTTCGAGGCCGATCACGTCGAGCGTGGTGACGAGACGGCCCAACGCTTCGGTGATCGGATCGTTGTCCTCGCGCATCCAAGGGAACAAAAAGCCCTGGATGTAGCTCCAGCGAGCCTTCATCGCGTCGAGAGGGTCGTCTGTCATGTCTACAGCCACGGCTGAAGCAAATCGGTTTCTACGATAACAGCGCCACACCTGAACAACAATCTAAATATATTTCACTATCCTACTTGACAACGATAACAACCGCTCTAAATACTATAGCCTTACCCGACTGAATTCGTCAATCTATTTGCAAGAGGCTCTCTCGACTAATGCGTGCTTCGGCGATTTCCGCCGTTCCTGGTTAGACTGAAGCCGACCTTCGCAATGGGCTGCAGACCTCGCTAGGCAGCCCGATTCGGGCGTTGAAGCGTTTTTCTCGGCGCTGGCAATCGAATGGCGGCTTTGGCCCGGACTCCGGTCCTTACCAGGGCTCGCGCTTTAGGGCCGCTTTCCGCCCAATCGAGGCGTCCAAGGCCGGTTTCTGCTACGTCCGCAATACGTCGACTCCGGCCGTGCGTGGCCTGAGGCAAAGCAGTCGCAGAGCCGACGAGGGCTTAGCCAACATACGCCATCAGAGGTTCCTCCTGCCGATTGCTTTCTCTTGCGGAGCGCGGCTACGCGACAATCCGCGGTCAGCACTATAGGGGTAGGCTGCCTAAGCTCCCAGTTTTCGCCGCATCTTCGGGGCTAAGGCGGAACATTTTAGCCCTGGTCCGAGATCTCTTATGTTGGGACTCTTAAATCGGCCCCGTCTTTGGTCAGGCAGTCTCATAATGTTGCTTGTCGCCCGTTGCGGGGCTTCGGAAAGGAATTTGAGATGCGTCAACTCCGCGATGCGGTTGCAGCGTTAGTCATCGGAGCTTGCGCGCCGGTTGCGCTCGCCGCTCCAGCCTTAGCTCAGACCTGCGCCTGCGCGCCCGGCGGCGCCTACCTTATTCAGGCCGACGAGCCGCCACCGTCCTTACCGGAGTACAATCAGCCGCCCATTCCCGCGCCCGGTTACTACTGGACGCCGGGTTACTGGGCCTGGAACAATTACGACTATTACTGGGTCCCCGGAGTCTGGGTCGAGCCGCCGCAACCGGGATTGCTCTGGACGCCTGGCTACTGGGCTTTTGTTGGCGGTGTCTATGCTTTCAACCCCGGCTATTGGGGCCCGCATGTGGGATTCTACGGCGGGATCGATTACGGATTCGGCTACGGCGGCGCCGGCTATCAGGGCGGCCGGTGGGACAACGGACGCTTCTTTTACAATACCACAGTGAACAATGTCGGCGGCGCCCACATTACCAACGTCTACAGCCAGCCGATCGTCAACAACACAACCATCAACCGTGCGAGCTTCAACGGCGGCGCGGGCGGTGTGGTCGCGAAGCCGACGAACGAAGAACGGTTGGCGGAAAGAGAGCCGCATGTCCGGGCGACGACGCTGCAAGCCGGTCAGGCCCGCGCCGCCGGCATGAGAAGCGAGCAGTTCCTGTCCACGAACCAGGGCAAGCCTGCGGTCGCTGCGACCGCGCGCCCCGGGGAATTTAAGGGCAAGGGCGCAATCCCCGCCAAGGCCGCTGGCAGGGCCGCTCAGGCAGCCCCGTCGCCCAACGGGAATGTCTCACCTGGAACAAAGGAAAAACCGCCCGTCGCAGAAAAGCCGGTCACGCCGGGATTGCCCAACGCGCCGAAGGTTGAGGAGAAGCCGCCGGCGGCGGAGAAACTGGTCAAGCCCGAGGCGGCCCCAAACGCGCCGAAGATCGAGGAGAAGCGTCCGGCGGCGGAGAAACTCGTCAAGCCCGAAGCGGCGCCGAACCCGCCGAAGATCGAGGAGAAGCGTCCCGCCGTCGAAAAGCCCGTCAGGCCCGAGCCGAGCGGAGCGCCGAGGGCGGTCGAGCGTCCGCCCGCGCAGCCCGAGCGCAGACCGGGTCAGCCGGAGCGCAAGCCCCAGGCGCAAGAGTGCGGACGTCCCGGACTGCCGCCGTGTCCAAGGTGAATGCGCATCGTGGTGGCGCAGGAGCGCCCACAGCATGCTTCCATCGCGACAACGCACCCTGCTGGGGCTTGCCGCCGGCGCCGCTCGCTAATGGGGGCAATGACGGGACGCAGGCGCGTTTTAGGAGGGTCACGGCGTCATCGTGCGCCAGCGCCGCTGCGCGCGCCTCCGCGTCAGTCATCCGCGCCTCCTCGGCTTCGGCCAGCGACGCGGCCTTCCGCCCGTTCGACACATCCGGACCTTTGGTGCGCGGCGCGCCAGACGATGCATTTCGGCGGCGCTACTACGCCCGCATCGCCGAAGAGGCAAAGCCGAAAGAGAAGAAAGACCAACTGGCCGATCGACAGAGGAAAGCTTTCAACCGAGCGCTCAAATCGGCACTCGACGCCAAGACGCTTTGCGCCCGCGAACGGAAAGGCGAACGATATGTCTGGTTGCATAAACCACAACGAACCGTCCGGACAGAGCGGGACATGGCGGACATTGCGGGACATTTGTTCCGTTTTGTCCCGAATGTCCCGCAGCAAAAACCTCTTTGGGTCTGCGGTTCCCCCTGGAAGGACCCGTTCCGATCGGGCTCCGCGCGACCCAGGCACGTCCCGCTGCATTGAAAATTTTTATTAGGGAGAACGGAATTTGATACAGAAATCATTGATCATTTCGACCAAGGAGACGTGGGACGAGCGCGAGTTGGCGTGGTGGCTGGACATCTCACCGGAAGAAATAGCGGACAACATTGGCGCCGGCGTGCTTCGTCGAGCGCGGGACGGTCGGTTTCCGGCGGTCGAGTCTCTTCTGGCGTTTGAGCCCGGTTCCGTGTGGCGAAGTTTTCTAAGGCCGCGTCGCTGGCCGAAGCCGAGGAGGCGCGGATGACTGACGCGGAGGCGCGCGCAGCGGCGCTGGCGCACGATGACGCCGTGACCCTCCTAAAACGCGCCTGCGTCCCGTCATTGCCCCCATTAGCGCAACTTCCGCGGCAGCAGCCGCCTTTTGAGTTAAGCTTAGCTTGGGCACATCGTCTTTGCCTGCCTCGGCTATTCGGGCCCCAGAAAGCGGGACCTGTCAGCGAAAATTGCTCAAGTCCGCATATCACCCACTATGATTGCTAGCCCGCCCTAGCCGCATTTCTCAAGAGCCCGGTTTGCCAAGTCCTTGACGTCGAGGCTTGTCCAGCGAATTACGAGACGCCCTTATTGACCGGCAACGTCGCAATCTTGTTCGACTTCAAATTCCAGTTGCTCATCATCAAGGTCGTTGTGATTGTCGGTGGAAGGATCAGGGTCTCTTTTGTTGCGACATGAGTTTGGGGGTCGGGTTTCCAGTCGATGACGAACCCGAGAATGCTCTGTCCTTTTATCGTTGTCGTCACCTTCCCTTCATTCTTGATTTCGTTCGGGTTGGGCAAGAGATTCGGATTTGGCTTGGAGGTGACATAGGTTACTACCGCCTGACTGGAAAAGTAAAAATAATAGAGAGGCTTGCTGCCATCAGACACCGTCCACCAGCCCTCCAGCCACGGAGGAACCAATAGCCCGCCCAACAACCCATTGATCTCCCAAAACAAAACCCGCTTCCCCCAAGCCTGAGTCATAAATGTCTGATCCATTAAGCCTTTTTGCAGAATGTCGGTTCCATCCCAGAACTCCGTGTGCTGGCCCCCGAAAGTCAGAATGCCCTTTTTGCCCGCCAAATCCTGCTTCGTCGCCTGGTCGGTTCCGCCGTATTTCGTCGTCAGGTAGTTGGCCAATTCGTTGACGGCCAGGACGTAATAGCCGTTTCCACCGCTAAATTGAGGGTTGGCGCGCCAGAAACTGGACGCCGGAATCCTGTGGTAGATGTTGGTCGGCTGCTTTGCCGGCGTCGTGTTGAACGCATTGCTAACCTGCATGCAGCAAGACGTGTTTTTGGCAAACTGGGCGTCCTTGTCTCCCCTTTTGTTCGCCGCGTCAAAATCAGCGTCCGTCATTCCTGAGTGGCTCAACAGCCATTCCTTCTTCTTCGCTGCACGGGCCCAATCGTCAGCATTCTTCAAGTATACTGTCATGAAACCCGGAAGTTTATCATTTCTCGGGTAATTCGTGTCTTTGGTCAGCTCATCGAATTCCAGATGAATTTGCGCGAAAGTGGGCATCGCCGTATCCCTGACAAATCACCGACACCTTGCGTTCGCGCGGCTCAATCCTGTTCGCGGAACGTGGAGAGGGGGCGCCCCGGAACCACACAACAGTCACGCCTTAGGCGCACTCACGCGGGCGTCTCCGCCGTCCGCGAACCGGACGCCAGCTTCAGCGCAAGCCCGGATTCGATCAACAACGCCGAGCGGGTCGCCCTGTGTGACCGCCAACATGACGGCCGCATTCGCCGCCGTGGCGCACGCCGCGGGCGGCGGCCGCGCCGGCTCCTGATCGGGAGCGCTGAGGCTGCCGCCCGACCAGCCCGCCGCATAAGCGAGCCAAGTCGTTGGAGCGCGCGGATCCGCCGCGCTGGCGGTGTCGAGCGCGGCGCGGCGCTTGTCTTCCTCCGGTGTGCGAACCCACTCGTCTGCGGCGCGCAACGCCTCGTCCTCGGCGCGCGAGCCGAGCATCGCGCGCACGCATTGGACCGCCCACCACACCGCCTCCCGGCGCGGCAACAGATGGGCGAGGAAAATGATCGCCTCGCTCGGGCGCGGCTCGGCGAGGAGCGCGCGCGCGTGGTCGAGCGGGGCGGAGTCGCCGGACGGCTGCGCGGCGGCGAACTTCAAGTCCGCGAACGTCTCGAAGACGTCGCGCGCGAGGGCAAAACGGACCCGGGAGGGCATTTCCCTGTTCCCCTAGATAATCGGCAGCCCGGCGGCCGTCATGCCGGTGACCACCGGAATGGTGACCATCGGCGACACGAAGGTCACCGGCCCGTAGGTGAAGCTGATCATCGGGGTCACCGTGGTGATGCCGCTCGGCTGAACCATCAGCTGCGAGGCCGGCGTTCCGCTGATCGTCACGCCCGACGGATCCAGCCTGATCTGCGCCAGCACCCCGCCGAGCCCGACGCTGAGCGTGATGCTCGTCTGATCCATCTTGATCTGGGTGAGGGGGGCCCCGGTCGGTCCAACGTTGAGCGTGATTGTCTGAAAGGCGTTGACGGTGAAATTGCCGCCCCCCGTCGGGCCGCCGACGGTGATCGTCTCGTCCCCGCCGACACTCTCCGTGACGTTGCCCCCGATGCGAATGTTCTCATCACTGTACGCGCGCAGGTACAAATCCTTGCGCGCCCGCACGTAGAAGGTCTCCTGGCCTCGCAGGTCGTCGAACCACCAGGCGTTGGCGTTGTGGGTCGAGGAGCCTCCGCCCTTCGACGATTTGCCCAGGAGCCCGGTGACGGTCTTCCTTGGCGGCAGACTAAGCACGACTTCATTGTCGCCATTGTAGACCGAGCCCACGACGATCGGGCGGTCGGGGTCGCCCTCCTCGTAGGCCACCATCACTTCGTCACCAATGCGCGGAAGGTAGAACGCGCCGCGATCCTTTCCCGCCCAGGCCTGCGCGATGCGGACCCTGCGCGACGGCTTCTTCTTGCGGTCCCAGTAGAACTGCACGAGGATGCGCCCGGCCTCGTCGACGTCGATTTCCTCGCCGGATTTGCCGATAACCAGAGCCGATTGCGTCCCGGCTATGACCGGCCTGCGCGTCCGCTGGGGCATGCGATAGGGAATATCGCTCTTCGCGAGGTGATACGAGCCGGAGTAATTCGCGCCGGCGCCGCCGGCGCTCGAACTCGTAGCTCTGGTAGCCAAAGGCGTGGGAGCAGCGCACGATCAGATAGTCTCCGTCGTCCGTATCGCCCTCGCTCGGCGTCCTGCGTTTAATCACATAGCCCGCGGTCAGCGACGGGGCGCTTCCGGACGCGTCGCAATATAAATTGGGAGTGCGCTGCGTATCGACGCGGACCTGAGCCAGGTTCGCGCCCTCGTCCTGTTTGTCGTAATCGCCGGGATAGTCGTAGATCTCCATATCGCCATGTTCGAATTTGTATTCATGCTGCTTCGTCGCGAGGAGATTTGCGGGGGGCTTGTTGTAGTCGTAGTCATTGAGAGTGTAGACGCCGGTCACCACCGTGTGACTCTTCTTCCAGTCGTTGAACTGCTGCGCATCGCGCCGCGCGCTGACGGTCGTCGGCAGATAGACAACTTCGTCCGGCTTCGGAAGCCGGGCATGGGCCGTGGAATCGGCGAGAACGAGATAATGGATGCTGGGCGAATCGCCCTCGCTGGGCTCGAACTGGAAGTAGTAATAGATTCCGTACTCCTCCATCAGGCGCAAGACGAAGGCCAAATCCGTCTCACGGTACTGAACTGTGTACTCAAGCGTCGGATAATTCTGGACCGCGAGGTCGAGCACATTGGTGAAGCCACGGTCCTCGAAGACCTGTTTGATGATTTGTTTCGGGTCCATATTCGGGAAGATACAGCAGTCCGAGGTCAGGGACAGCAGCCAAAGCCAGGGCCGAAGCACCAGCGAATAGGCGTAAAAATCGTCTCGCCGACCGGTTGAGCGCGCTTCGGTGAGCACTCCGCTGAAGTCGCGGCCGGCGTCGTCGGTCGTCTTCAGGTGGATGCTGCAATTCTGGCCCAGCGCCTTGTCGAAATCGATGTCGGCCTGCTCGCTCAACGCGTCGATGCGGATCTCGAACAGTTCCCCCATCGCCTCGGAGGCCTCGAAGCTCGCGAGCAGGAGCACGTCTTTGCCCAACGGCGTGGCGAGTTTGCCGGGGCAGCCATCCTGCGTCGCCTTCGTCATTATGACCTCGCTCGTCATCGAGACAGCGACCTGCTCGCGATCGGAATCTTGCACATCGCGTGCACGAACGAAATGGGCGGCGGAGACGGCGTCGCCGGCGCGGCTCGCGCCAAGTGCTCATACACGCCGTAAATCTCGTGCACCACAAGCACCGTCGGGAACGGTCCCCTTGGTCCAGCATCGCGCGATAGGCCGGTATTTCAACGTCGCCAACCGGAACCTTGACCTCGCCGACGACGAGTCCGTCCGCCTGGGTCGTCACCACCTGAACAATGACTGGCGAGACCGCGGCGCAAAAAATCGACAGTAAGACTCGCCTTGCTAGTGGGCGGCGCGCATTCCGATGCGAGCGAGCGGGTCAAGTTCTCGCCACAGCGTGGTAGATCAACAGCACAATGATCGCCCCGATCGACGAGACGACGAGGCTCCAGATGTTGAGGCCGCTAACGCCGGTCATCGCGAAAACGGCCGAGAAGATGAAGCCTCCAACGATCGCGCCGACTACGCCAAGCGCGATGTCCGTGATAACGCCCATGTTCAAGCCTCCTTCCTCTGAGCCGCTCCTTCTCCACCCTTAGAAACCGCATAAACTCCGCAAAAGTCTCAACCTTCAAATTTCAACGCCGCGCTTCCGAAGACAGCGGCAAGGACCGTTGCGGGCGCGGCCCATTCTCCAAGGAGGCGACGATGGGTCTGTTCGAGCACAAGAGTCAAAGCTGTTGTTGGTCGCGATTGTGTCGTTGGTTCCGGTTGCGCTGCCCGTGCAAGCTCACCGCCTTTCACGGGATCGGTCCAAACCTTGGGAACGGTTCCGCCGCTTTGCGCAAAAACTCAGCCTATGATCGCCAGCGATGCCACAGCCCAACGCGCTCCGCGTTGTCGTCTGGATCACCCTCAGTTCTAGCCTGCTGGGTGCGCTGTTCGCTTACGCCGAGAACCGGCCGCACGGCATCGCCGACTTTGTCAACACGGAGCTGCACGGCGTGCTGGCGGGCGTGCGCATCGTCCGAGAGCTACCTGTCGGATGATTTCGGGCGGAAACCGACATCTGCCGCAGGCCAATTTCGTCACGAAGCGTCGGAGTTGGCGAAGGCGGTCGCCTTCGTGGCCATCGGCATCAAACTCACTCTAATCGTCTCGAGCGATCATTACGTATAAATTGGGGCGACGCCTTGTAATCGTAAAAAATAGGTTTACGTATCAAGTGTATTTCGGATGCACATCATTCGAAATTATACTTTATTTCTTTTTGGAGTCACGCCAATGAATGCACAGAATCAAACCGAAAACTTGACGATCCACCACAAAGTCAAGGACTACGCTGCATGGCGTAAGGGTTACGATGACCATGAGAAGGCCCGCCACGCGGCAGGCATCACGAATGGCAGAGTATTCCGAAGCGCCGAAGACCCCAATGATGTCCTAATCCTGCAGGATGTCGCCGACGTGGCGAAAGCTCGTACTTGGCTCGGCGGAGACGAACTGAAGGCCGCGATGACGAAGGCCGGCGTTGTGGGTTCGCCCAACGTTCGCTTCGCGTCGTAATCTCAAGACTTGCCGGGCTCGACAAGTCGTGCTCGGCAATTTTACCCGCTTGCTCAACGAATGTTAGCGCCGGTGGCCCCGTGGACGAACGCTGGTGGGAGCCATTCGCTTCCGTCTGCGAGGCAAAAGCAAGTGAGCGTGTCGATGGCAACCTATCCGATATTCTCGCAAGAGGGCGGCCAGCGGATCGCGATCAATCCGAATAGCGTTACAAGCATCGTCGAGATTGAGCCAAAACTCGTGCTTGTCTGCCTTCCGGACGGCGGCTCAGCCAACATCGCAATGTCTTTTGAAGACGTTGTCGCTCGCCTCGCCGGCACACGAGACTTGGGTGCGGACGGGACCTGACGCCAATCCCACCAAAGACCCAAAGCCGATCCTTGGACGCGACCTCGGGCGCCTCGCCTGGAATGAAATCGCTCTTGTTCAAAGAGTTCCCCGCCAGGGTTTGTCCTGTTCTGGCTGACGCGCCTTTCATTAGGCGTCGACAATGTTTAGAAACTAGCGGGAATCGGAATTGTCTTTATGGTCATGCAGGAAACGGGCGATCCGCGTCTTCAATAGAGCAGCGTCGCGTAATTTGCCCGAAGTCGCATGCTCGAACAGTTTGCGCTGAACGTCGGTGGGCAGATTACTCCATTCGCTGACGAGGGCGGCGCCAAGACATTCCAGAACTCGGCGCTCCGGCTCGAGCAAGTCGCCGGTTTCATAAGGCAAGGGCCACAGCCCGGCTGGCGCCCCACCTTCCTCGTCCCAACGGTCGAGAGCGTTGGACGCGCCTTCTCCCGAAGTCGGACGCCTTCGGCGTTCTTTCTTGACCATTCTCTATGGTCGCACATTTCGGCAATAAGCGCCATTTCGCCAGACCGTCAGGGAACGGCCGCTATGTGCGCACACCGGACGGCTGGAGTTGACGTTCTGCGGACCTACCGGACGACCGCTCTGGACGCCTCATATGGGCGGAAAGCGCGCCTACGAGGATCACCTCGGGAAGGACCGGAGCGCGCGCCGAAGCCGGCATTCCATATCGAGCGCGAAACATGGGTTCACCGCTCTTCCGTTCACTTGGCGACTCTCCGCCCCAACCCGAAGCGGACTCTCCGAAACGGCGCGTTGCGGGCAGGGAAGAGCCTGGTGAAGCGCTTGCCTTCACAAGCAGCCAAAGTTAGCTCAGCAGCGCAGGCAGCCGCGCATTGGTCCAATTCACCGCGCTTGTGTAAGCGTAACCCAAGCGGAGGCAATCGAACTCGCGGTGGTTAGGGGCGATGATCTGGATGCCCATCGGCAAATTGCGCTCGCCACCGAAGCCGGCCGGCACAGTCAATGCTGGACAGCCAGACATTGAGACGAGAAGGACCGCTTTCATCCACTCGTGGTACGTTTCCATTTTTTGGCCTGCGATCTCCTGCGGCCAATGGATTTCGGCATCGAATGGGAAGAGCTGAGCTGTCGGCACTATGAAGTAATCGTAGTTCTCAAACATGCGGCGCACAGCCTGATACCATTCAGACCGGACCACAGATGCCGCGGTAATGTCATAGGCTGACTGTTTAAGCCCGAGCTCGATTTCGTAGATAGCTTCCGGCTTAAGCAGAGCCCGTTTTGCTGGGTCATTGTAGAGCCCGAAAATTGCGCCGCCCTGCTGCCAGCCGCGAATGCGGAGCACCGCCTGCCAAACAGCGTCGAGTGGGTAATCCGGCTGCGTTTCATCGACCGCGCAGCCAATACTCTCGAACACCTTAAGGGCGCCTTTGCAGACGTCGAGCACGCCCGACTCATACGGCGTATAGCCCTTAAAGTCTCCTGCCCACGCGATTCGCTTCCCCTTGAAGGACGCTTCTAGCGAGCCCTGGGACGCGCTAGCGCTTCCTTCCATGGAGAGGGGAGCACGAGCGTCGTATCCGGCTTGCACGGAGAGCAACAAGCTCAGATCACTTATGTTGCGGGCCATCGGCCCGGTGACGCCTATGGATGGGAGCCATACATCGCGCGCGTCGTTCGGGACACGGCCGATGCTGGTGCGAAAGCCGACCACGTTGTTCCAACCCGCTGGATTGCGAAGGCTCCCCCCATAGTCTGAGCCGTCCGCCACCGGCAACATGCGAAGCGCGAGCGAGACGGCGGCGCCGCCGCTGCTTCCACCCGCCGAGCGGGTCTGGTCGTACGCATTTCGCGTTATTCCATAGACTGGATTGTAGGTATGAGACCCAAGCCCAAATTCAGGGGCGTTTGTCTTGCCGATGATGATCGCGCCTGCCTTGCGCAGCCGCTCAACCATGAGGCTATCGGCCGATGGAATGAAATCTTTCAGGATCGGTGAACCCTGTGTGGACCGAATACCCTTCACGGGCTGAAGATCTTTCACCGCGTGCGGGAACCCGTGCAGCGGCCCCATGGGTTCCCCCCGCGCGAGTTGCGCATCGCGCTCTGCCGCCTGCGAGATCAATCCGCCGCGGTCCTCGAGCGCCACGATGGCGTTCACCTTCGGATTGAGGCGTTCAATATGATTTAG
This sequence comes from uncultured Alphaproteobacteria bacterium, assembly GCA_963824475.1. Classification (GTDB taxonomy): domain Bacteria; phylum Pseudomonadota; class Alphaproteobacteria; order Rhizobiales; family Beijerinckiaceae; genus Roseiarcus. The sequence continues at coordinate 90,179 of CAWGPR010000012.1, read as the reverse complement.
ATAGGCGGTCATCACCTCGACACAGGAGAGCTGCCTTGTGTGAATGGCGCTCGATAGGGCGACCGCATCGAGCATCACGATATCGGAGTGCTGAGTCTCAGGCGACACAGGGCCCGCAATGGAGGCCGCTGTCGCGCTTATCGCAGCGCCCGCAAGGCCTAGAACAGATCGGCGATCGAGCTTTGGTTCCTTGGAGTCGACGTTTTCTCTATTCCTATTCATGTTGTTCTCCAGCATTGCGGATCCCAGCTGCTCCGGATCGGCGTCATTGATCACTGCGCGATCGTCATCTCCGCCTGTGGTCGGCTCGAATTCTTCCTCCGAGAGCGAATGTCCGCGACTGGCTCATCCTTCGTCTTCAGCCGAAGACTGCTTTCTGGCGCCGTTCATAGGCCCGATCTTGAAGGGCGGCAAAGGGTCCAGAAACTATGGGGACCGCGACAAAGGTCTGGCACTTTGTCGTGTGCGAAAGCCGATAGAGGTGCCCCATGATCCAAGTTGATGACCTGAGCCGTTCTTTGATTGCCTTTGAACAAATCAGCACGTTGGTGATCGTAGTCGAGTTGAGTCAATCGAGCTGGCTGGCTGCCGGCGTGGTTCCTGGAATTGAACGGCGACCACTGAAGAAACTGGATCCCGATCCAACTGCACTCTTGCATTTGGTGGAGGGTTGGCGGGATCGAGCGACAAAAGTTGGCAGAGCGATCACACGGACCGTTCTCGCTTTCGAGTCTGGTCGCGATGGGTTTTGGCTGGCCCGATGGCTGCGGGTCCATGGCGTCGAGACCTTCGTCATGCATTCGACGAGCGTCGCGGTATCGCGCGAGCCCCGCCGAGCCAAGACGGATCGGCTCGATACTGAGATGCTCATCCGCGTGTTTCTGGGATGGCTGCGCGGCGAGCCGCGTCACTGCAAAATGGTGGCGATCCCCACGCTCGAGGAAGAAGACGCCAGGCGTCCCAGCCGCGAGCGCGAAGTCCTGGTGGGCGAACGCACGCGGATCATCAATCGCATGAAGGCAGCCCTGGTCCGGCTCGGCATTCGCGGCTTCAAGCCGGGACTGCCCACGGCGCCGCAAAAGCTTGACACATTGCGGACTCCAGAGGAGACGCCAATTCCGCCCAACATGTTGGACGAGATGCGACGCGACATGGCCCGACTGGCTTGGGTCCGCGAGCAGATCAACGCCATCGAGCAGGCTCGGCTGGAGCGCTTGGAACGGGCGCCTCCCACTGGCCGGCATGCGATGGTTCGGATGTTGGCGCGCGTCATCGGCGTCGGCGTCGAGACCGCGGATATGCTGGTGCAAGAAGTTCTGTCCAGAAACCTGCGAGACCGACGGGCCGTGGCCCGGTACGCCGGCCTCACCGGATCGCCAGACGAGAGCGGGTCGAAACGACGTGAGCAGGGTTTGTCTAAGGCGGGCAACGCGCGGGTGCGTCGCGGTCTCATTCAACTGGCGTGGCGCTTCCTGCGCTTTCAGAAGGACAGCGCCCTAGCGCAGTGGTACCGAGGCCGAACCGAAGATGTTGCTGGGAAGCGTAAGAAGACAATGATCGTGGCGCTTGCCCGAAAGCTGCTGATCGCCCTGTGGCGACTGGCGACAATCGGAGAAATCCCTGTCGGCGTCGCACTGCGGATGGCTGTCGCTTGAACCATTTGATCGAACAGGAGCGGAATAACACCCAGTTTCGGCATCCTTCGCGCATTGACGCAAAGGTCGCTGATCATGATCCGAGGTGGTGGTGACCCGAACACAGTCATGGCTTCAAAGCCGAGTCCAGAATGGGCCCGCCACCTCGGAGCCTCGCCGCTGAAGCGCATGGCTGCTTCATGGTCCGGGTCCGACATGGACCCAACCGAATACAAGGTTGCGGCGCGAGAGACGCGCCCGACAGCGGGCTCCCCTCGGATCAATCAAAACACGCCTCGACCATAGGAGAACATCAGATGCAATAAAGCTTGACACGGAGATCCCCATACAAGGCTGTGTAAAAACTTCCGCGCGTTTTCACACGAGCCTGTTTCGTTCGCTTTTGCGCGGCCTTAGAGCGTTCAGAGTCGAAAAAATCGCGAAAAATCTTGCTCTGCTCGATCGTTTACAAAATTTCGCAGAGTTTTTACACGGCCTCGGTCGAGTTGACCCGTTCGCCAAGCCGTCGGCGAATGACCCTATTTGCGCTCTCCGGACGGCTGGAGTTCGACGTAAAGCGGCCATTCCCGATCGCGGCGGTGGAACTCGCATCTGGGGGAAAGCCATCACACGCTTAGTCAAGGCCGCCAGGTAGCGTGGCGTTCACTCCTCCGCAAACCCCGCCTTGCGCAGGCCTTCGTCGCGGGTCGGAAGGTCGTAGGGGACGTGCTCTCTATACCATTTGATGGTGAAGCTCGGATTGAGGCGAAGGGTTTCGGCGACGAACGGCTTCGCCTCGTCCATCTTGCCCAGGAGCGCATAGGAAGCGGCGAGGTTGGCATAGACCCAGTAGGTGTGATCGCCAGCGTCGAGCGCCTTTCGGTATTCGACGATCGCGGCTTCGGGACGGCCGGCGCCGATTTCTATGTCGCCGAGCTCTGTACGAAAAATGCCCACAAACGGATCGCGCGGGCTCAACCGAATCCCTTGTTGCAAATCGGATTTGGCTTCGTCGAAGCGGCCCAGGGCTATTTCTGTCCCCGCTCGGGCGAGGTAGAGATTCGGATTATTTGGATTGACGGCGAGGCCGGCGTCAGCGGCCCTGATCGCCTCGTCAAAACGGCGCGAATTGAGCAAGTACAAGCTCTTAAACAAGTACGATTGGTCGTAACCGGGGGCGACGGCGATCGCGCGGTCCGCCTGACCAAGTATTTTGGCATCGTAATCGGTCCCTGAATTTCCCCAACGGAACATATGCTCCCGGAAATATGTTGCAGCATCGCCGGCGATGGCCGCCGCGTTGTTGGGGTTGATCGCCAGCGCCTGTTCGAACAAAGTGCGCGCCGCATTGACCTTTTCCTTGCTGGCAAAAAGACCTGGGTCATTGATGAACGCCCAACCGCGCATGACGAGATCGTTCGCGTCCGGACTGGTCGAGCGGGCGCCTTTCGCCGCTTCCGCCTTGACCAATTCATAGCCCAATATGTCGGCTAGCCGCGCGACGACCTGATCCTCAAGCTTGAACACATCCGCCAGGTCCTCATCGAATTTGTCGGCCCAAATGTGGGCGCCGGACTCCGCGTCGATAAGTTGCGCGTTGATCCGCACGCGATTCTGGTCACGCTGGACCGAGCCTTCGAGCACGTACCGAACGCCGAGTTCCTTGCCAATCTCCTTGGCGTCGATCGGCTTGCCCTTGTAGGTGAAGGCGGTGCTGCGGGCGATGACGAAACTGTCGTGGATGTGCGACAGTTCGGTGGTCAAATTTTCGGTTATCCCGTCGGCGAAATAATCCTCGGCCGGATCACCGGAGAGATTGGCGAAGGGGAGGACCACGATCGAAAGATGCCCGGCTTGCGCCGGTTTTATCAATCGTCCGCCGAGCACATACCAGCCACCGGCGGCGGCCAGAAGGAGAAGGGCGGCGAGCGCGGCGAGCGCGGGCCAACGCGAAGACCAGCGGCTTGCTTGCGCCAGCGTCCCGCTCTCCGCTTTGACTGTGGCGATCGCTGACGGCGGCGGCTTCGCCTCGGCAGGCTGGCCGACTTCCAGCGAATAGACGCGGACCGGCTCAGCGATGTTCTTAAGCTGCGTTGATCCGAGATCGCTGACCTTGAGGTCAAGCCGCTGTTTGACTTGTCGATAGGCGTCCTCGGAAAGGCAGATCGCCCCAGGCTTGGCGATGCCCTCAAGACGCGCGGCAATGTTGACGCCGTCGCCCATGAGGTCGCCATCGCTCTCCTCAACGACGTCGCCGAGGTGGACGCCGACTCGGAATTCGATGCGCTTGTCGGGCGGCAGCCCCGCATTGCGCTCGACCATGCCGGTCTGCACCTCGATCGCGCAGCGCGCCGCATCGACCACGCTGCGGAACTCGATGATCGAGCCGTCGCCGGTGCGCTTGACGATGCGGCCGTGATGGAGAGCGATGGTCGGGTCAATCAGGTCGCTGCGCAACGCTCTGAGTTGCGCCAGAGTTCGATCTTCGTCCGAGCCAGCGAGCCGGCTATAGCCGACCACATCCGAGACTAGAATCGCCGCAATTTTCCGGGTTTCGCTCATGGCGCACCCTCCGGGCATCATCCGGTATAGCACAAAAACCGACCTGAACCTGCGTGATTGTTTGTGTGAGAGCGATCGAGCCAAAGAGGTCGCCCGAGCGGGTTTGTAGGCCATCGGGGGAATCACCGCTATGTGCGCAATGCGGCCAAACAGATCAGCCAGCCAGGCAAGAATGGTCCCTTGCGGCGTGCATGCCCCCCGGAGGTTTTTTCCCGTTTGTTTTACTTGCGCCGCCAACGGGTCAGCGCGAAGTGCTCGCCATCACCAACCGAACGAGTTCGCCGCCTTTGCCGGATCGTCGCACCCCATTCAAGCGAAGGAAGCGAGGCGGGTGCGGGATCGGCGGGTAAGCTGGCGAGGGAAAAGGGAAGAGCTCGCCTTCGCCCTTACGGCCGCAACTCCAGCCTTTCGATCATTCGCGCAACCGACATCTGTTTGCCTCGCGCGATCGCGAGCTGCTCGCCGATGGAGGCCAGTTGGCGGTGGCGCAACGGGTTCTTGCGAAGCCCCTCGTCCCAGTCGATGATCGTCGACAGGTCCCGGCTCGCCCTCTCAAGGGTATTGATGATGTCTTAGGTCTCGTCGAGGTCGTGATGAAGGTCTTCCAACGACGGTTTGCGCATAGACCAACTCCGCACCCACGCGGCGTCCTTCGCGAAGGCGCGGACGCGCTCCTCGATGAAGACCCGCTTGATCATGTTAACGCCGACCTCGCCCCGTCCTCCGAATGACCCCGAATTCTCGGTCGGGCTTCCGCGAGGCGATAACAATTTCTACGTAAGCCCGTTATGCGGCAAATCTTTGTCGGTTGCCGGCGGCGCGCTGTTCGGCCTCGCGCCGTTTGCGCAGCCATTTGAACATCCGTTCGCTGAGCCAAATCATTTCGGCTCCAATGCCTTTGTCGCGGGCATTGCACTTACGTCCCGCGCGTCGCCCTGTCTTAGAAAGGCGCTCTCTTATCGAGATACAGGACGAGTGCCAAAAAGCCGCCTATCACAAGCACGACAGCGATCAGAATCATCGCTGCCTCCTGCAATACCGCATCGAGGTTATCATCGCGATGCGGGGGCATTGTACAGGTTAAACGGCCGCGTGTCCTTACCATGCGATCGAATCGCATTGCGAACGCGAGCGCCCCGGCTACGTTTTCGGCAGTAGTTAGAGATACGTTGTCGTGATCGCCTGGCATTTGAGGAGGATAGCTGACGACAGGAACAAGGAAAGAGCCGTCAGTCTTCTCCTCGCGCGACGACAGCCAGTGTAGCCCAGGCCGGCGAAGTCGATGAGTATCATCACCAAGCCAAAGGCTCGGGCACCGTCGGGCCTGAACTCGAGCCTTCTTTACTGACTGCGTCGATGAATCCGCCGCGTGCCTTAGGCGTATCGGCCTCCCCGGTACTTTTTGAGCCAAGCGGCTGATTTGTCGTCAATCCACGCGCGTGCTTCGGCTTCTGTCTTAAATTCGTCAATGTGGATGTCTTCGCCGTGAGGGAGAGTAATCCGCACATACCATTCCGGCTCTGCCTTGAGCTGGACCGGCTCGAATTTCGTTCTTGGCTTAGAACCACCCATCCTGTCACTATGGGGAGAGAAGGCCAATCGCGCTAGGGCAAAATCCGATCGCCACATTGAAGTGGCCCACTGCCCGAAAGTGCCCGAACGAGATGCCCGTTGATTCCGCGACGGAACAGGGATAGCGAGGTGCCGTGGTGTGGACCCAGTTCTACAGCAATAGTGCATACAGAGAAGCTTGGTGTCCGATCCGACGCAGCCCCGACCAGCGATTGGCCGGGGCTTTTTATCCGCCTCGCGACCGATCCCGCGCCGCCTCAATTCCTCAGCAAACTGCTTGGCCGTAGCGGGCCGAGCTGTACGACCTTCTACAGCGTCTCGCGAAGACTGGGCGGAGCGGCTTCTCTCGCCCCTGCAGTGAAGGCCCTTAGTTCCGCGTGCGCCGCGATGGTCGCAGCGGGGTCATGAGAAAGCAGATCGCAGCCAGCAAGGGAAGCGCGATCGCGTTGGTCCTCCATTCGACGAGCCGAGCGGCGACTGAGCGAACACGGGGAGGATTTCCAAGCCCGTCAACAGGCTGCCGACCAGCCACGCGACGACTACCGACAGCCCCGCGACGAGCCAATACAACGCCTACTTGATTGTGGGCACACGCCACGTCATCGCGAGCGCCCTCCTATGACAATGGGTCGATCTTACCCGTCCGCCATGCCCTACAGACATGACCGCTATTTGCGCAAACCTGCCGTTGCAGATCGCGACCTTGGACGCCTCAATTGGGCGGACTTCAGACCTCCGGTCTTCTTTGGGGAGAGCCCGAAAGCCGACCCATAGCGGACCTTCCTGCTCTCTCAATGCGGCCAAGTCTGAATGTTACCGTTGCGACAAACTCTGATATTTTCATGTCGATTGACCTCGAAGCCCCTTCTCTTTCCCGGGTTAAGCGATCCCCTAGAAGAGCACCAAACATATCCGCCGCGGCATGAAACGCGCTTTGAAGGATGTGGATTGGCGTGCGCTAGCGGGAACTAGTCCGAGGCGGGGATCTCCCGCAACTCCAGCTCCTATTGAGTTCGCCTCGGCCTGCTGCGCGACCGATTCCCACCGCTCCTCCTTGGCCGTAGACCACCGCCTCGTTGCCGTCGATCCAAAGCTCAATAGCTGCGAAACCGTGATGGCTCATCCCGGCATTGCCGCAAGCAAAATAGACGGGGGCAAGACACGCCGCGGCGAGGTCAAAGGGCTGCCGGATCGTGTCCCCATCGCAGATGCTGGACATCAAACGGCACGCATGACAATCTAAAAAGACTACATGCGACCGGAAAACTGCAAAGACTACATCCCGCCGCAACATGCGATCGGTGGTCGGAAGACCCGATGCGCGCGCGCTATCCTTGTTGAGCTGCGGATAACAGACGGCGTGTACGCAGATCACCATCCGGACATCCCGCCGCCACTATGGCCGGGCGCATCGTCGAGGCGGTCGGGCTTCGCGACAGCAGCGGGCCTCTGCTGCGCTTCGTCGAACTCTGATTCGACCGGCTCCATAAGGTTTCCGCTCCCAGCGAATGTCCTCGTCGTCGACGCCGAAGACGCCATCAGCCGCCAAAGCACGTCGGAGACGAACAGACCCTTTGAAAAGCTGAAGCTTCGTCTCTCAATCCACATGGCGTTCTGTTTGCGCTGGGCGGCGCCGAGCGGGGCTTGCCTCGCTATGTTGGCTCGAAGCTGTCGGGACGCGGTTTCGACGACGAGGAAGTCTATCGGCGCCTCCGCCAAGAAAGCATGCACAGCCGCGTATTTGTCGAAGAGCTTTCCGCCCGCATAATCGCGCGCGGACAAGACCGCCAACGGAAAGAGAGCACCGGGGCGTTGCACGGGCATGGAGAGGAAGAAAGGAAACTCAAATGACGGACAGGACAGTAGAGTCGCATGTGGACGCGGTGCCGGAGTCCTCCAATTCGATCGCTCCCGACCGCCGTACCGTCGTGAAGGGCATGGCCACGGCGGGTATGGCCGCCGGCGTGGCGCTGCCGACCTACCTGAGGGGCTTTGAGACTTCCGCCTATGCCCAGACGGGCGCTCCGGTGAAGATGGGGTTCATCGAGGACGAATCCGGCAATCTCTCGGTCTACGGCATCCAGAAGCTGCACGCGGCCCAGCTTGCCGTCGCGGAGATCAACGCCGGCAAGACCCTCAAGGGCGCACCGGACATAGGAGCTGGCATGCTCGGAGCGGAAGCGACGGTCGCCAAGAATCCGCCGGTGATTAGCAGGGAAGGGACGTCGCTCACCATCGTCGACCACGGCGGCGACAAGTCGCCGGTCGATCTCGCCTATGTGGAGGACGCCGACATCCTGATCGACTCCGGCGAGAAGGGCATGCTCGGCCGCGAACTCCAGCTGCTTTCTTCAGACGGCCAGAGTAACAATGCTGTCTGGCAGCAGCTCGCGCGCAAGCTCATCCAGGAAGACAAGGTCGACGTGCTCGTCGCGGGCTTCGCGAGCGCCGAGCGGGAGGCTATCCGGCCGATCGTCGACCAGTTCAAGCAGCTCTATTTCTACACCAACCAATATGAAGGCGGCGTCGCCGACGCCAACACCTTCTGCACTGGGCCGGTGTGCGAGCAGCAGGTCATTCCGACCGTGCAGTACATGGTCGAGAAATACGGACCCAAGTGCTACACGATCGCCGCCGACTATAATTTCGGCCAATTGACCGCCGCTTGGACGAAGGCGTTCATCCCTCTTGTCAGCGGCAAAGTCATCGGCGAAGAGTTCATTCCACTCTCGGTGTCCGAATTCAGCCAGGTGATCGCGCGCATCCAGGCTGCCAAGCCCGACTGGGTCATGACCCTGCTCGTCGGACAGAACCAGCACAACTACTATCCGCAGGCGGCGGCGGCGGAACTCAAGTATCCGATGGCCTCCACCGTCAATATGGCTCAAGGCTATGAGCACAAGCGCTTTGCTCCGCCCTCGCTGGCGCGCATGCACAACGCCATCCAATACCAACTCGAGGTCCCGACGGCCCGCAACCGCGCTTTCGTCAAACGCTGGATGACGATGTTCCCCAACGACCCGTATATCGGCGAGATGGCCCAGAACACCTATTTCACCATCCACCTCTACGCCAAGGCGGCGCGCCTCGCCCATACTGTCGATCAGCAGAAAGTGAAGCGCTGCCTCGAGTTGGGCTGGAATATCGAAGCGCCGGAGGGAAGCGTGTTCCTCGAACCCGGGACACATCATTGCGCTCACCCGATCCGCCTCGCCTACTGCGACGAAAAGCAGAACGTTAGCTTTCTGCGCGATTGGCCGATGATTCAGGCCTGGTGGCTGCAGCGTCTCGGGGTCAACCTCATCCGCAATCCGGAGTTCAAGCAGTACACTCCTGACGAAGATCCCTATTTCAAGATGTTCGCGCTATAGCGCCTCGACCCGGACGGCGGCCCCTTTGGGTCCGCCGTCCTTCCGAAACCAGCGGATTTTGACATGGACGTGATCGGGGTCGTCGCGAGCGTCGTCTATCAATTTTGCACCAACGCGGCGTTCTTGCTGCTATGCGCGCTCGGACTGATCATCATCCTCGGCATGATGAACATCATCAACCTCGCGCATGGCGAACTGATGATGATGGGGGCGTATGCGGCATCGGCGTCCTACAACCGGGGAGCGCCGTTCTGGCTGGCGGCGATCATCGCTTTTGTCGCGGTTGGAATTTTCGGTGCTGTGCTGGAAGCGACAATTGTCCGGCGTTTCTACGGCAGGGAACTGGGGGCGCTGGTGGTCACCTGGGGCGTGAGCCTTGTCCTGTCGCAGGGTTTCCTGCTGCTCTTTGGCCCCTTCATGCCGCCGATCCAGATCCCCGAGGGCAATTTCGCGCTGGGCCAATATTCGTTTTCGTATTACTGGATTTCAATGTTCTTTATCGCCGCGCTGCTCGTCGCCGCCCTTTGGTGGATCTACAACCGCACGGACGTCGGCCTCCAGGCCCGGGCGACCATGCAGAATCCGGCGATGGCGCGAGCGCTCGGGGTCGACACGCGTCGCATCTACATGATGACTTTCACGCTCGGCGCGGCGCTCGCGGGGCTGTCCGGGGCGTTGCTCGCGCCAACGACATCCATCATGCCCTTCATGGGCCAGCAGTTCGTGGCCCCGGCCTTCATCACGGTCGTCGTCGGCGGGGCGACCAACGTCATTGCAGGCGCGGTCGGCAGCAGCCTCCTCCTATCCCTCGTGAAGACGCCAGTAGGTTTCTTTCTTGGCGCCTTCCTTGGGACGGTGGCGCTCTTGTTGGCGGCGCTGATCATCATCAGACTGCTGCCGGACGGGATCTCCGCAGCCGTCCAGCGGCGCCTCGACCTCAGACATAGAATGCGTTGACGATGGCCACACTTTTCCCTTTGCTGAACGGGCCCGAGGATCTGGGGCGAGGCCCAATCTTCTGGAGCGGCGCAGCGGTCGTAATCGCTCTTTTTCTCGCGGTTCCTCTCTATCTCTCGGATTTCGCCGCCTACAACATCTCCTATTATCTTTTGAACATTCCGATGGCGCTCGGGCTCTGCCTGCTGTGGGGATATTGCGGCGTCCTGAGTTTCGGCCAGGTCGCCTATTTCGGCATCGCGGGTTATGCCTACGGGGTCATCGCCGGAAACTTCGTGAGTCACTCCTGGGGCCCGATGCTGGGCAGCCTTTGCGGACTCATGGCCGCCGCGATCGTTGCGGCCGTTTTCGGCTACTTTGTATTCTTCGCGCGTGTGCAGATCTGGATTCTTCCCATCCTCACGCTGGTTCTTACGCTGCTGCTCGAAACCTTCCTCGGGCAGACGGCAGGATATCAATGGCGAATTGGCGTCGTGCAGCTTGGCGGCTACAACGGCATGACCGGCATTCCTGCATTCCAGATCGGAGACTTCGTGTTCTCCGGCTATTCCTTTTTCTACCTCGCGCTTGGCCTGGCGCTGATTTGCTACCTCGGCTGTCGGATGCTCGTGAACTCAAGACACGGTAAGGTCATGCTCGCCATCCGCGAGGACGCCGTGCGCGCCGAGATGCTTGGCTACGACATCCGCATGCGGCAATGGCTGGTGTTCGTGCTCGCTTCGCTTCTCGCCGCCCTTTCGGGGCTCCTCTATGTGCAGTGGGGCAATTATATCACGCCGTCCCAGGTCGGCCTGCTCTCCGCCGCGCTGCCGGTAATCTGGGTTGCCGTGGGGGGACGTGAAAAGCTGCTCGCCGTCGTCATGGGCGCGTACGGCCTCAACTGGCTGAACTACCGGCTCTCCTCATCCGGCAACCAATACGCCCTCGTCATCATCGGCGCGTTGCTTGTCATCGTGATGCTGTTTTTTCCGAGGGGGCTGGTCGTCACCCTGGCCGACCTGACAGGGCGCCGCTCGGCACCGGCGGAGGCTTCGACCGCTCGAAGCCGCAGGTCGTCACCGGCATGAAACAAGGCTCCATTCTGTCGATTGAAGGGTTGAAGAAGCATTTCGGCGGCGTTGTCGCCACCGACAATGTCACTCTCGACGTCGCCGCCGGCGACCTGCAATGCATTATCGGCCCCAACGGCGCTGGCAAGTCGACGTTCTTCGCTCTCATTTGCGGCATTCATGAACTCGACGGCGGCCGCATCGTTTTCAAGGGAAAGGACATCACCCGGTTGCTCCCCTCTCACCGGGTGAGAGTGGGTCTGGGACTCACATTCCAGACCAATCGCGTGTTCGCCAATCTGAGCGTTCGGCAGAACCTCGAGATTCCGCTCGCCACGATTCGCAGCGAACGAGGGGTCGGGGCTGAGGACCGGTATCGGATGGCGCTCGAGCGTTTCGACCTCGATCGCCATGACGAAACGCAGGCCGCAAATATTCCCCACCACAAGCGTCAGTGGCTTGAGATCGCCATGGTTCTGGCTGGAGGCCCCGAGCTGCTGCTGCTTGACGAACCGACCGCCGGAATGGCGCCGGAGGAGACTGGCGCCACCGCGGCCGTGCTGCGCGACCTCAACAGCACGGGCCTGACAATCCTGGTCGTCGAGCACGACATGGCGTTCGTGCGCGAGATCGCCCGTCGGGTAACGGTCCTGCATCAGGGGCGGGTGTTCGCGGACGGCACGATCGACGAGGTGACGGAGCGGCAGGACGTGCGCGACATCTATCTTGGGCGGCGGTGAGATGGCCGCGCTGCTCTCCGCCAGCGAATTGCGCGCGGGCTATGGCGCTGGCGACGTCCTCCAAGGCGTGAGCATCGAGGTCGGCCAGGGGGAGATCGTCGCGGTCATGGGCCGCAACGGAGTCGGCAAGAGCACGCTGATGAAGGCGCTGATCGGCCTCCTCCCGCTGCGAGGAGGTAAGATCGCGCTCAGCGGCGAGGACCTGACGGATCAATCGGCGGATCGGCGGGCGAAGCGCGGCGTGGGCTACGTGCCGCAGGGTCGCGAAATCTTCCCGCATATGACGGTTGCCGACAATCTGCGGATGGGACGCTTCATTAGGTCGAGCAAGGGCGACGACAAGGCGCTCCTCGATGAGGTTTGCAGCTACTTTCCCTTTCTCCAGCAGCGCATGGCGCAGCGCGGCGGCACGCTGTCTGGCGGACAGCAGGAAATGCTGTCGATCGCGCGCGCGCTCAATGGTGATCCCCGACTCTTCCTGCTCGATGAACCGAGCGACGGCGTGCAGCCGTCGATCGTTCAGGAGATCGGCGAGTTCCTCAGGGTTCTCGTCGCGCGGCGGCCGATCGGTGTGCTCATCGTCGAACAGAACGTCGAGTTGATCCAGGCGGTGGCCGAGCGAGCCTATGTCATGGACAAAGGTCGGATCATCGCCTCGATAGACAAAGCGACGATCGCAGACACCGACGCGCTGAGTCGATTCCTGTCGATTTGAAAAAAAGGAGAATGCAATGGCTGACTGGATCAAGTCGTCCTACATGGCCCGCTCTGGCGTGGCCAAAGCCAAGCCCGGCAAGACTCATGAGCTGACGGTCGAAAAGCAGGGCAAATATCACTACGTCTACGGCCCCTATGCCGACCCGGTGTTGACCGTCGATCCCGGTGATGTCGTCGTGGTGGAGACGCAGGATGCGTTCGAGGGTGCAATCAAGAGCGAGAAGGACAAGCCGTCCGAACTGCTCCACATGCCATTCCTGAACCCCCAGTCCGGGCCCATCTCCGTGCGTGGAGCCGAAAAGGGCGACACGCTCTGCGTCCACATCCGCAGCATCAAGCCGCGCGGATCCCAGCCGATCGGGACTACCGCGCTCATTACGGAATTCGGCGGCCTCGTCTCCACCAACAATACAGCGATGCTGAACCCGCCCCTGCCGGAAATGGTCAAAAAGATGGAAGTGACCGAGCAGGGCATTAAGTTCAACAAGAAGATCACGCTGCCCTATGAACCCTTCATCGGAACGCTCGGTGTCAGTCCGGAAATCGAAGCTATCTCCTCGCTGCAACCCGACTACTGGGGCGGCAACATGGACGTGCCCGACGTGGCTCCGGGCGCGATCGTCTACTTTCCCGTACTTCATAAGCACGCCTATCTCTTTCTCGGCGATTGCCACGCGACGCAGGGAGACGGCGAATTGTGCGGCGTTGCCGTCGAGATTCCATCGACGACGACGATCCAGGTCGACCTCATCAAGAATTGGCCGATCGTCTGGCCTCGCCTTGAGAATGAGAAATTCATCATGACGATCGGCTCAACGCGGCCGATGGAGGATGCCGCGCGCATCGCCTACAGGGAGCTCATTCGGTGGCTGGTCTCGGACTATGGCTTCGACCAATACGAGGCATATTTTCTGCTCACCCAGGCCGGGCGGATCAGGCTCGGCAACATGGTCGATCCGAAATACAGCCTCGGCGCTTCAATCCTGAAGTCGTACCTGTAGCCCGAAGCAAAGGGCTTCCTTCTCGAGGCCATATCTTTTGAGGCATCGCGCCGGGAAGGAAAAGGCGGGAACTCGACGCGGTGCTGGAGGTGACCTTAACCGCGGGATGGCGCTAGCTCTGGTGCCCTGCGTGATGTGCTGTTGGAGATGAATGCCTGTGGCCGACCTCTACTACACTCGGTAACTGGATCGCCCCCGCCGTCTGTTACCAAGCGCTCGCCCTGACCGCTATTCGCTAATCGTCGAAATCAACAGTTGGTGCGGTCGGCAATAGCGTTCGGGGCAGTCCAGGGGTTCGCCATCCCCATCGCGCTGAGAAGCCGGCAGCACTTGAAGGAAGAATCTGCTGGTCAAGGCGCGCAACGATCTTCTGGAGAAGCTGAGGCAGATCGCGGAACCTCGCACCAAGTTCCGGCATGCCGCCGAATTGACCGACATTGATAGGCAGCGCTTTGTCGCAATCGCGTCTAGCAGGTGTTCGCTCAGGCATCTCGTGCTCGAATCGCTTTTGATAGCGACCGGCGGTTAGTCAACCTTGTCATGGCAACAACCACTTTTGATCGCATTCCCACCGTTCGTAGTCTCGAATTGGAGGTCCGCTTTGGGTCGATAGTGTTGAAAAACTCGATTTTTCGGATCGATCACAATTCTCGAGGCCACACACGGGCTTCGACGAAAATTACTCGTTCGCGCCCGGTGACCGTCCTCTGCGCTTCCAGGGCATAGTCGGCGCAGACTTCTGATGGAAAGCTGGGCGCCCCGCCGCTTGCATAGATCAAAACCAGTCCCGGAGGGGCATGGCTGACTGGGCGGCAGGGGACGGGAGCGCAGCAGTACTCGGAAGACCGAGAAGCTTACCGGCGGTGGCCGAGGCCGACGCCGAGGATACCGGCTCTGCGGCGGAGAGCGCCAACCGTGCGCTTCATCACCTTCGAAACCTTGGTGACGGGCGTCCGGGCCTTCGAATGCGCCTTCAGCGTGCGCACGTCTTCTTTCGTCCACGGCTTGATGACGCGACGTGCCGTCTTCGCCTTCACAGTCTTGGCGGACTTCGTTGTTTTAACAGCCTTCTTCAAAGCTCCAGGCATTATTCAGGTACTCCATTTGAACACCGCTCAAATAGGTACGCGATGTGGCGACAAAAAGACCGACGCTTTGACGTACTCAATTCTAAGTGACAATTGGTACGTGATAGTGCTGCCACCGGTCGAAGAGGAATCCGGCGCGTTATCCGCAACGAGCGTGCGAAAGATGCGGCGTATCGATCGGTGCGCTCTTGGGGCCACGGACGCCCCGGGCGCGGCGTAACGCCATCGGCTAGACCTGCGACGAGCCCTTCGATCTGCGGAAACGAAGCGACGGCCCGCTCCGGCGATGAGGGTCAAACTGCGTTGCATGTCCGGCGAGGCTTGCCAGCGACCGTCTGGTGTCGACGTAAAGCAGTCGACCGTGAAGAACGCGGTTTGATGTTTTGGGCTGGGCGCTGGGGCAGGCAGGCTGGGCGATGGTTAGGGGCTCGGCGGCCGCGAGGATTGCGGCAATGAAGACGCGCCAAATGGCGGCGAGCCAGGCGATGAGCCTTCGGAAGTTGTATCCGGCGGCGGCGAGGACCGCGTTGGCGGCGTCGCCGTGGGCGCCTTTGAGAAAGTTTCGGGCCATGCGGTGTTCGGCCTTGGCGTGGCCGATGACGGGCTCGACGGCCGAGCGCCGGCGGAGTTCGCGCCTGATGGCGTCGGTGACGCCGCGCCTCTGGCCAGAGATATAGACCTTGAACCGCATGTCGGGCGGGGCGTTATGGCCGCGATAACCGCGGTCGGCGACGACGCGGGTCAGGGGCGCGCCGATCTGCGCTTCGATCTCGGGCAGGACGGTCTTGAGCGTATGGCCGTCGTATGGATTGCCCGGCATCGCCTTCACATGGGCGATGAACTGGCCGCCCTTTGAGCGATGCAGGGTCGTGGCGAGCGAGACCTTGACGCCAAATTCGTAGGGCCGGTGCGACTTGCCCTTGCCGATGCATTCGACCTCGGGCGCGTGCAGGGAATAGATCTTCCTCCCGCGCTGGTGCTGGCGCTGATCGCGCACGGCGAAGGCCAGCGACAGCGGTTGGGCGAAGATCGCCCGCAGTTCAGCGTCGTCGCCGGTCTTGCGGACGAGATCGCGGCAGACCCGGCCAAGATAGGTCCGGATTGATCTCAGCGCCCGGTTGGCGCGCCTGAACTGCTTGGCGTGCGCGTAGCGTTGATGGGCGATCAGCGCGTGCTTTCCCACCCGCTCATAGGACTGGCGCAGCGACACGCCAGTCTTCCGGGCCAGCCTGACCAGCCGCTCGCGCGCCCGGTGCATGAGTTTTGCGTCGGTCGGAAACGCCACCGCCTTCGGCTGCACGGTCGTGTCGACGACGATGCGGGAAAAGTCCGAGAGTTTTGCCGCGCCAGTGCGGGTCGCGGTCGCGAGACTCTCCTGGATCAGCGCCACGAGTTTCTCCTCGCCCATCCGCTGGCGCCAGCGCGTCAGGGACGAGCGGTCGAACGGCGTCTTGTGCCGGAAGAATTCCTCGCCGCAGAATAGCTGGAAGTAGGGGTTCTCGACCCAGCGGGCGCAGAGATCCTCATCCGACAGATCGTGCATCGACTTGAGGATCGCCAACCCCGCCATCAGCCGGGTCGCCAGCGGCGGATGGCCGGCCTTGTCAGAATACATCGCCCCGAACTGATCCTCGAGGAAGCGCCAGTCGACCGCGCGGGCCAGCTTCGCCAGCGGGTGGCCCATGTCGACGATCTGGTCGAGCCGGGCCCGGAACAGATCGTTCTGCCCGCTCTCCCGCCGCTCCTTCGGCCGCATCGAATCGCCTCCTCGCCCACGACGAAAGCGAGGGAATCACGACCAAACGCATCGCGCAATTCGCAAGATAACCGCCCTCCGAACCGCCAATTCCGGCAAACGCGAACACTTCCGATCCGCCGCTGACGCCCGGAAATCAAGGTGACGCGGCAATCTTCACGGGCGACAAAGCAGTCAGTCGTTGAGCATCGCGGCGGTGTGCGTCGCACTTGCGGTGAAAAAATCGGCCGGTATCCTGCGCGCGGCGCGGGCAGAGCATAGGCCAGGGTCATGCCGCCCCGATGCGGGAGCGCAATCAGCCAAGGTCCGCCAACGCCCCTTCAATTTTCGCGAGCATGGGCGTCGGTCCGAATTGCGACGTAATGCGCTTGGCTTCGCGCAAATGTTGGACGGCAAGCGTGGGCTTCTTCTTCGCCTTGAAGAGCAGGCCGAGAATCATTTCGGATCGAACCGAAGAAGTGGCCGCTCGGATCAAATTGCGGATTCTGACGAATTTGCTCCACCAGCGCCAAGATGCGCTTTTCCGCGGTGAACATGACCTTTGCCAACGTGAGCATGTTGGCCGCGAGGACCTTCGCCGGCGGCCTTTCCTTTCCTGAAATGATCTCGAGGTAGATCTCGCACAAATACAATCGAAACCAGTCCGCCAGCACGCGATATCCTTCGCGTTCCCGCCTCAGAATGGAATGTTCCAGCCAGCGGATCCCCGCGGCGATCTCCCCACGTATGACAAGGGCGACGCCCCAGATTCCATCGAGTCCCGATACGTGCTGCTGCCAATCATTGGCCGTGCACTTGGCCATGCGATCCCGAAGCATCTGGAAAGCCTCGGGGCGTCTGAGCAAGGCGAGCGCAACCGCCTTCCCGGTCTCGGCGCTTTGCTGATCATAGGGCGAACACGCGATGCTTAGGCATGCTTCGGCAAACTTGAGCCCGGTTGAATAGTCGTCGCTAAACAGGGCGGCCCACGAGCGGTTGTGCATTGCCAAACCTAGCGATCTCGGGTCGTTCATTCGCATGCCCAGGGCGCGGAGCGTTTCCGTGATCTCGTGCGCCTTGGTCATTCTTCCTCGATGAAATTCCGCCCATCCGACGATCGACAGGGCTGAATTGCGAAGAGACGCGTCATCAATGCTCGATGCGGCAGTGATTGCCTCACGGCTGACAGCTTCGAAAACGTCGATCGGATAGGGGGTGGTGTGCGTCGAAACATGGATGGCGCTGACAAGGGCGTAAGCGCGTAATCGCGGGTCTTGGCTCCGGGCCGCGACAGCGGACAGGCGCGCTTGCGCCTGTTCGGCTTCCCGATACCGACCCGACGCGAGCAGAACCAATACATAATGGTGTTGGATCAACATGCAGTTGGGATGATCCGGGAGGCGATTAAGTCTTGGCGTGAATCGCTCGACGGTTTTCCGTGTTGCGGTCAGTCGCATCATGAGATGCGAAAACGCCGCATAGCCAACGAGGAACTCGGCGACTTGCTCGTCGCTGGCGCAATCCGCGTGGGCGTCGAGCAGCGTTATCGCAGCGGCGAAATATTTGTCGGCTTCGTCTAAAGAATACACGCCGAGGCTCTTCTCGGCGGCCATGGCGAGAAAAGCGAAGGCTTTGGCGTTCCGATCCGTCAGCGCGTAGTGGTAGGCGAGCGTTTCGACGACCTCGGTCAGCCGATTGCCGCTCCGGCGTTCGATTTCCTCGGCGATTTTGACATGCAGCTGGGTGCGCGGTCCCTTCAACAGGCTCTGATAAAGCGCGTCGCGAACCAACGCGTGCTTAAAGGCGTATTCTTGCGATGCGCCCTCGGATCGGATCAGGTCGAGCCGCTGCATTCCAGCGAGTCGCGCCTCGATATCGCCCGCGTTATCCGCCACAGCCGCGAGCAATTCAGCATTGAAGCGCCGGCCGATCACCGAAGCTGCTTGCAAAAGCGATCGATCTTTCGGGGCCAGCCGGTCCACGCGCGCGGTCAGCAGGCTCTGCAAGCTCGCCGGTAGCGCCCCTGCGACGGCATCGCCGTCGAATTCCACCTTCCCGCCCGTACTCCGCAAAACTCCGCGTTCGACAAGGAAGCTCAAGATCTCCTCGGCGAACAGAGCGTTGCCTTCGGCTTTTTCGGTCACCTGCTGGACGAGAGCCTCGGGCAGGGTGTCAGCCCCGAGTCGGGACGCGACCAGGCGTCGGATGTCTCCTGTTGAAAGCGGCAGGAGCTGAAGCGTGGTGACAAGCGCCCGATCGCGCCAAGGGGGTTCGTATTCCGGGCGGCGCGTGTGAAGGATGACCAGACCGAGCTTGGCGTTGCCCTCGATGATCGCTTCGAGCACCTCCTGCGAGACGCTGTCGACCCAATGCAAGTCCTCGATCATCATGACGACCTGCGAGAGGCGGCATCGAGCTTGCAACAGACTATGCAGCAGGTCGCGCGTTCGAAGTCCGATCAGGACGCCGTCGAGGCCGGCAAGCGCTCCGTCCGGCGGCTTGAGGCCGAGAAGATTGAGCAACAAGCCGAGGTTTTCTTGCGAACGCAGCCCGAGCGCGTTCAGCCCGTTCTCGAGCTTACGCGCGATTTCGCTCTCGGCGTCGCCGAGCTTGATCTGGAAGGAGCCGCGCACGACTTCGATGAACGGCAGAAACGGCGTCTGCCGTCCGTGGGGCGAGCAGTTTCCCACGAGGAGGAAGGTTTGCTCATAGCGCAGGCGAAATTCGTGCAGCAGGCGCGACTTGCCCATGCCCGGCTCGGCCACGACGTCGATCACGTGCAGGTCCCCACCCGACTCCGCAAGGGCGCGCTGCAAAACGTCCAGTTCGCGTTCGCGCCCGACATAGGCGGTGAGTCCCCGCCCAATCGCCGCCTCGAACCGCGTCGCGCCCTGGCGGATGGCTTCGAGCCGATAGACCTTCTGCGGCTCGGCCTTGCCCTTGATCGCGTGGGCGCCGACGAAGGTTGTCTCGACCAGCCCCTGCACGAGGCGCTGCGTCGCTTCGCTCAAATACACGGTTCCTGGCCCGGCCAAGGTCTGCAATCGCGAGGCAAGGTTCACGGTGTCGCCCAGCGCCGTCACCGGGCCGCTTTCGCCACGAATTTGCGTCACCACCACAAGCCCGGAATTGACGCCGATGCGCATCTGGGCCGCACGCCATGTCTGGCCTCGATGGCCGGAGTGGTGGCCGCGAGCCGTTCGTGGATCGCCAGTCCAGCGCGACACGCGCGTAGGGGCGCGTCCTCTACTGCGTCGGGCACGCCGAACAGCGCCATGATTCCGTCGCCGGTGAAGTCCTGGACCGAGCCGCCGTGCTCCCGCACCGCGCTCGTCATCAGGGCATAGATCGGCTGGATGAGCGCGAACGTGCCCTCTTCGCCAAGCCGCTCCGAGATTGAGGTGAAGCCGGCCATGTCGGCGAACAGCGCCGTCACCTGCCGCCGCTCGCCCGACGGCGCGCCCGAGTTCGCGGGAGCGGCGCCGGGCTCGCTCACCTGAACACTCCCCAACGTATCGGACCGCTTCCAGGCGGTCCCAGTCGGCGCTCTGCGGCCGGTTCTGGAGGAACGATAGCACAGTCTAGGCGTGATACTATAGTCAGTGATCATCAGCGCGTAAGCGGAGCTTGATCGGACCCCCCGCTCAGGGGTCGAGTTGACCCATTTCCACGCCGTCGGGGAATGGCCGCTGTTTGCGCACAACTGCCGCTCGCGGTCGAAACCGGCCGGTCGACGTCGGGCAATCGCGGGCATGTCGGCTTGGCATGGTTATTGAGAGTAACCATGCTCCGGCGGTGCACATTCCTCAGAATTGGGGATGCGACACGTTCCGTTCTCGCCGGCGGATGAAATTCGAGGCCCGAGATGCTGATCCGCTATGGCTACGCAATGACATTCGTATGCAGCGTGCCCACGCCTATGGTCTGCCAGCTCGACGTGCATCCCTCCTCCGCGGTTGCGGTGAGGGCTGAAACGCCGTTCGCCGCGAGGCCGCATGTCGAGTCGTGGCTCTATGCCGACGTGTTCGGAAATCGCTGCCGAAGATTCAATGCGCCCGCCGGCGACCTAACGATCTCGAATTTCGGTGTCATCGAAGTGAGCGGCCTTCCTGACCCAGTCATTCCGGACGCCGCTGAAATCCCAGTGGCGGATTTGCCTGACGACACGCTGCTCTATCTCTTGGGCAGCCGCTACGTCGAGACCGACAAACTCAGCCAGATTGCCTGGGACCTTTTCGGCCATGCGACCCCGGGCTGGCCACGGGTGCAGGCGATCTGCGATTTCGTCAACCGCCACATCGCGTTCGGCTATGAGAGCGCACGTGCGACGCGCACGGCCTATGAAGCCTACGCCGAGCGCGTCGGCGTGCCGCGACTTCGCGCATCTCGCGGTCGCGTTCTGCCGCTGCATGAACATTCCGGCGCGCTACTGCAACGGATATCTCGGCGACATCGGCGTGCCGCCAGACCCAGCACCGATGGATTTCAATGCCTGGTTCGACGTGTTTCTCGGCGGCAAGTGGCTGACCTTCGATGCGCGCCACAACATGCCGCGTATTGGCCGCATCCTAATCGCGCGAGGACGCGACGCCGCCGATATTCCGCTTGTCAACTCGTTTGGCCCGCACATCCTCAAATCGTTCCGCGTGTGTACTGAAGAGGCGAGTTCCGTGGCGACGGCATGATCGCCAGCGCCTGTTCGACACCAGTTCAGCGGATGGGCCGCGAGATTTCGGGTTTGGGTCGCGTGGGCGTTTTTTGCACGTGCTCCGCTGACGTCGCAATTGGGTCGAGAGCGGCGGCGACCGCGACCTCGCAGTAGCGTCGCGACCTAACCAACCCCTTTTCCTCCATACGACCCCTTCCAGCCCCGAGCCCCGCCCTCAACGAATCACGTCAGTGAGCGCAACGAGGGCATTGAGCACGTCTGAGTTCGGACAATAAGCTTCCCATATCAAGGTGTTAGGATCACGCTTCAAATCTAGCGCACAGGCTTCCCGATCACTGCAACTCAAACAATTTCTCCTAATTTGGTCAAACACTTCGGGGAATTCGCGTCCGATCGCATCGACGGCGAGCCCCAAGATTTTCATCTGACCGCGTAGAAGATGGTCGACTTCGTCCGGCGCCGTGGGTTTCCCTATTGAATGATCATAGTCGATTTGCATCTGTTCCTCCCGCGTTGCCTAGCTTAATGACACTCCGAAAAATCGCACTCGTGCAATGACGTGGATCAACAAGGATATCAACGCGGGAACGGCGCGGTCCCAATCCGCCATTGGCGGCGTCTTCATGACGCTCTGGACCACGGTTATCTGGCTCCGAACGGCAACAAAGGGTCGATTTGACCCGCTCGCCATGTCGTCGGGGAATGGCCGCTACTTGCGCCAAGCGGCCGGCCAAAAGTCGACCTGACGCGGCACTCCGTCACTGATGGCAAAGCGCGGTTATCAGCTCGCGCGACCCGAAGTTTGGAGTCTGCCATCTTTTGGCTACAATTCATCCACATTTATGTCGAATTGATTATGGTTGTAACAACCATAGAATGCAATCCGGATGCGGCCGAATCCTCCCACAGGGCGCTCCAGCGCCCCGCGCGGCTACCTCCCCCGCGCGGGGCTTTTTACGACACCTCAGACCCTAACGGTCTCCTCTGCCACTTGCCGTTCAAAATCCGACATCGCGAAACCCTATCGGAAGATCGCCAAGGGGGTGCCTGGAATGTGGCTGGAACCTGCTTTAGCTATATTCCCATCTGTTCTAACGGGGATATAGCGATCGTGCGGTTGAGCCGCAGTTTGGGCACCATAGGCCTCGCAGACTGTTCCGATTGAGAATGCTAAAATGCGTCTTGCAAAGCTGTAATGCGGGATACTACAAACGTACATCCAGTCTAGAGAAGGATATAGCCACCGGCACGAGAAATACGCGACTACCACAAGGAGCGGAACTGAGCGGTTTGGTTACCATCTTTCTTTCAAAGAAAGTAGTTTGTGAAACATCTCCGGCGGGATAACCTTCCCAGTTGCTCTTAGACATTGCACATAGGTGTGAAGTATGATCTGCGTCTGATCTCGAAGTGCCTTTGGATTGTAGTCAGCATATGGGAGGATAGTTGGTAGCGCCTCTTCGGCCAACGGTAAGGGCGACGATGTCGTCGGCTACAAGAGTCCCCCGCGGTCGACGCGCTATCCCGCTGCCGTTAGCGGCAACCCGAAAGGTCGGCCTAAACGCAAAGACAAAGGCTTGCCCTACGCAAGGATCCTCGACCGTATGGTCACGATCAAGGACGGCCGCGGGGCGCGCCAAGTGACGGCTGAAGAAGCCTTCCTTCTCTACCTCAGAAAGAAGGCGGTGGACGGAAACGAAGCGGCGCAGGAACGGCTGGAAGAGATCCAGGCCTTTCGGCGCAAGCACGACCCCGACCTCGATCCCAGGGACGATCTAACAATTGTTGGGAGCATCGTTTCGCCAGACAATCCCAACCATGCGCTTCGATTGCTAAAAATGGCGGAGAAGCTCTATCCCTTCCAACCTCACGCCCAGATCAAGCTCGAGCCATGGCTTGTACAACGCGCGCTCGATCGACTTGGCGACCGGCGCCTAAATACAATGGAGCGGGCAACCGTCGTCGCGGCGACGCGGACGCCTAGGAAGGTCCGATGGCCGGACTGGTGGGAAACATAGCGTGGCGGAAGCAAGCGCCGGTGCGGCGGCGTGCCTTCGCTATTAAGTCTTGCAGAACCGGGCGCCCGCGCCGCGGAGGTCAGAGGTTCGAATCCCCGTCCTGGCATGATTTCCTCCGCCAAAGAATAGCACGACATTCCCGCGGCTTACGACGGCAGCAGTCGGTCTGCTGAGTCTTTGCGCGAAACCGTCTTTGATTCAGCGTCCTGCCGACTTCGCCGCTCAAGGCTCCGACTGTCTGGGTCGAGATGAGTGAGACGGGCCGGCAATCGGTCATCGCGCGATCCGACCGAAGCAACGTAAGCCCCCCGCCCTGTCGCTAGACTTGCGCAGTCTCTCGCACAATTCAGGGCTGTAGATCGCCAAGTGGCCGCGATCCGGCGTCTCGACGTCGACGATCAGATCAGCGAAGCTGGGGTAGACGGGGGTGAGGCCGGGCGCGAGATGTTCGGCCTCCGCCAGATTGGGAGGACAAAGCGCTTTATCGGGACGACGAAATCGGGGCTGATGCAGCAACATCTGCTCCAGCTCTCGTCCCGTCAGATACGGAAACCCAGCGGGAACTGCAATGTTGCCGATTTCGCTCGTTCCCTTCAGGAGCCCGGCGCCTTTTGCGTGACGTGCACCGGAACCTGGATGGTTCCAGCTTTGCGGAACGAAACCGAGCACTGAAACTCCTCGCCCTCGCCTAGCTTTTGGCGCGTCTGCAATAGCGCAACGTGAAACCCCTCGCGGTTCAAGGTGACCTTAGACTTCGCGGCGATTGGAATGTCGTGGACTTCTCGCGCCGATTTCCCGCCCTCGCCGATATCGATCTGGCGCTTCTCTGAAAAGTTCGCAACTGGACACGCAACGCGCTCGAGCGCATCCGGGTTTGCGCCGTCATTGGTCACGACCATTCCGAGCACAGCGTCGCTCCCGATCTCGGCGTTGGGAGGCGTCCATGCATCCGTGACGGCAATGTCATTGGCATGGGCAGTCGCGGTCGCCAAAACCCATGCCAAAGGCGCGATCGCTTTGCAGGGCGACAACCTCACAGTTCTCTCTCCCTTTTTTGACCTACCCGCGGTTTCTTGATCGTTCTTCGGGGTCGGGCGCTTGACGGGATTTGTTCACCGTCGCTCACTGGGGTCGGACCGAGACAGATAGGGCCGAAAGTGGAGACGCCGCGCGCGATGCTTCGGGCGAAGGCATAGCAGCCGGCTGTTCATGCCGCAACACGCCCGACGGAGCTTTAGTAGGGCGGCGGGTGAATGGAGCTTCGTAGGCAGGGCCGCGGATAACGCGGCGATTTCTTGGTTGCTGACTGCTTGAGGTCGGATTATGGATTCGAAGGTGGCATTAAGATCAGGAAACGCGTCAGACGAAATCCTGGCATGACTGTGTGAATACTGACGGGTCAAGAAACCTAGCAGCATCCCCAACCGCCTCGACGTGGTCAGGGTAAACCGGGAGGAAAAGCAAATGGAACGAAAGACAAATCGTCGGCTGTCGTCCAGATTGCGACACCGAGTCTTAATCAGCGGCACGGCCCTGGCGGCGATACTCGCCACGGCAGCCTTTGCTGCGGACGCGCCGGTCGGGCCAAAAGCCGAGGCGCCGGTGGTCGCCAAGAGTCCGGAGACCACAAGTCAGCGCCTGCTGGAAGCCGACAAAGAGCAGCAGAACTGGATCACGCACCACAAGGACTATAGCGCGCATCGTTTCTCCAGTCTTGACCAGATCAACGCGGGCAATGTCAAAGACCTGAAGGTCGCCTGGACAATGCAGCTCGGCGGCGTCGAGGGCGGCGGCATCTGGACGCACGGCGGCCTCGAGGGCACGCCCATTGTCGAGGACGGCTTCATGTACGTCACCGACGGCTGGGGTTCGGTCTACAAGATTGACACGCATGGCGGCAAAGGCGCGCTGCTGTGGAAGATGGACCCCAAGACCGACCACGATTGGGCTGGCGCGGTCGCCTGCTGCGGCGTCGATAATCGCGGCGTCGGCTTATACAAGGACCTGGTGATTTCGCACACCTTGGACGGACGCCTCATCGCGACGGACAAGGAGACCGGCCAGGTCAAATGGCAGCGTCAAGTCGCCGATCCGAACAAGGGCGAAGTGGTGACCGGGGCGCCGCTCATCGTCAAGAACATGGCGATCACCGGCGTGGCCGGCGCCGAGTACGGAATTCGCGGCTGGGTCGCCGCCACCGATCTCGACACTCAGAAAGAGGTGTGGCGGACCTACACCATCCCCGGAAAGGGCGAGCCCGGCTCCGACACCTGGGGCGGAAACAACGACGCCGCCGTCAGCGGCGGCGGATCGACCTGGGTGACCGGGTCTTACGATCCCGCCACAAACACCATCATCTGGGGCGTCGGCAATCCGGGACCCGACTGGGACAACGCCTATCGTCCGGGCGACAACCTCTACACGGACTCGTCGCTCGCGCTGGACGCGGACACCGGCAAGATCAAATGGCATTTCCAGCATACGCCGAACGATCCTTACGACTATGACAGCGTCGCCGAAAACGTTCTGGTCGACGTAAACGGCAAAAAGCTCGCGCTGGAAGCGGATCGAAATGGTTTCGGATACGCCGTCGACCGGACGGATGGAAAGTTCCTCTGGGCCACGCCGTTTGTGAAGAAAGTGACCTGGACGAAAGGCGTCGATCCGGAAAGCGGAAAGCCCGAGGAATACGACGCGAAGAAGCCGGTGCAGATGTACAATCCGGAGGCGACGCCGGTCCGCGACAAGCCCTACACCGACATTTGCCCCGGCAACATGGGCGGCAAGAACTGGCCGCCGACGGCGTACAATCCCGAGCTCAAGACCTGGTACGTGCCGGTGATCGAGAGCTGCAACCGCATCACCATCAAGCCGGAAGAGAAGCGCAACAAGTCGCGCGACTTCTTCACCGGCGGCGGGCCGTCGCAGCCATTCCGGATTACAGGCAGCGTAACCGCGATCGACGTGACGACGGGCAAGATCGTGGGCAAGCATGAGACGCCTTATCCGGATCTCGCGGGGATCCTTGCAACTCCGGATCTCGTATTCTCCGGGGAGCCGTCCGGCCAGGTCTACGCGCTCGACGCGAAGACCCTGAAGCGTCTGTGGGAGTTCGACACCGGCGGCGGCGTGAACGCGCCGCCGATGACGTTCTCGGTCGACGGCAAGCAGTATGTCGCCATTCTGGTTGGCATGGGGGGCGCCTGGGACAAGTGGTTCATCGACAGCACGCCTGAGCTGAAAAAAATGCAGCCGGGGTCGACCCTCTACGTCTTCGCGCTCTGAGCGCAGAGCGAGGCCGCGCGTAAGCAGCGCTCGGCCTCGCCCTCTCTAGAGGACATCGATGAGCTGCGGTCTCTTTAAGCTCGCCGTCGTCGGGCTGGGCGTGTCGTTATTTGTCGATAGCGCAAACTCTGCGGAGAACGCCCTCGAATCCGGCTTCGCAATCTACAAACGTGCGAACTGCGTTGGCTGCCACAAGTGGCACGGAGGCGGCGGCGGAGGTTACGGCGGCGCAGCCTTGTCGCTCCGCAAGACGCAACTCGATAAACAGCAGATCATTGAAACTGTCACATGCGGCCGCCCCGGAACCGGGATGCCTTACTTTTCTCGCGACCCCTATC
Organism: uncultured Alphaproteobacteria bacterium; assembly: GCA_963824475.1. Classification (GTDB taxonomy): domain Bacteria; phylum Pseudomonadota; class Alphaproteobacteria; order Rhizobiales; family Beijerinckiaceae; genus Roseiarcus. The sequence continues at coordinate 63,443 of CAWGPR010000012.1, read as the reverse complement.
CCGCGGACGACGCCTCGCCGCCTCGATGCTACGGTCTGACAGAGAAGGACCTCAAGGGCACGCCAGTCGCGCAAGGCGGAATATTTCTCAAACCGGAAGAAATCGCGGCTGTCGCCGAGTATGTCGTGACTCACATCAAGGGCAAGGCCGACCCCGACTTGGCCGACTGCGCCACTTTCTTCGGAGAGGACTCATCCGCTTGCGAAGTCTTCAAGCCGGGCGGGCGCCACAAGATGCCGACGCCGTCGACTACGGAGTGACGCCGTGAGCAAGACAGCGAAAACGACCGCCAGCGCGCTGATTCTGGCGGCGAGCCTCGCGGCGGCTCCGGCCGTGGCCGCCAATGTTCCCCCGGCGCCGTTCACCGATCTGCGGGGCATCGCCGTAGGGATGACCGCCCAGCAGCTTCCGCCGACGGGCTATCGCAAGGGCTCCTGCCTCGAATCCCCGAACCAGGAACTCGACGCCTGGTCGGATTGGTCGTCTTGCCCGGCGCGCCCGGACGGGCTGCGCGGCTTGCGCCTCGAATATTATCAACCCGGCGAAGACGACACCAAGGTCGCCGGCCATCCGGTCGATCTCAGCGCCTTTTTCGACCAGGACGGCCGCGTGGTCCGCATCGAAATCAAGACCGTCGAAAAGACAAGCCTGTTCCAACGCAAGCATGCGTACCTGCTCGGGCAGCAGGCCAAACAGCATTACGGTCCGGAGGGATGGACCTGCAAAGCCACCCCGCCGAGCGCCAGCGAGGAGCCGATCGCGGACGTCTATGTCAACCAAGTCTGCTCGAAGGAAGAAGGGGATCGGGCGATTGAAGTGACCAGCCGCTTCTTCCACAAGAGCGGCGGCGGCCCGCGGGATTTTGTCAGTGAAAGCATGGTCGTTGTGAGCCTTCGGCCTCCGGGATCGAAATAGGCTCCGAGCGCTCCGACGGACGGCTGACTTCCGGGCTTGCGGCGCCCTCAGCGCCGAAAAGCTTATCTCAGGCGCCCCAATAGCGGCTGCGCCTCGGCGATCTCAGGCATTTCCGGCGTCGGCGAACAGCCGTCGAGCGCCGGCGCGAGGATCGCTTGCGCGTCGTCCGGGCGGCCGGTCGATTGGTAGAGCTTGGCGAGCGAGTGGCAGGCCAGCGAGGCGTAGCCCCGCGCGCCTTGCCTGCCACTCGGCGCCGGGGCGTCGGGATATCGCATCAGCAAGACTTCGCCGCGGAGCCGATAAAGATAGGGGTCGGTGAATGCCCCCGCGTCTCCTCCGCCATCGCCAATCCGGCGTCGATTGTCGCAAGCGCGCTCTCCAGATCGGGCCGCATCGCTTCAAGCTCAGCGAGCAGACCGTGTGATTCATGCGATCACGGCCGTCTGCTCGTGGCTACGGAGCACCGGCGTCAGCGTCGCCGCTATGTCCCCGAGGAGAGCGTCGCGTTGGGAGTTCATGTAAAAATGGCCGCCAGGGAAGACGCGAACCCGAAACGAGCTATCCGTCTGGTCACGCCAACCTTCCGGGTGGCTTCGTGTCACCACGGGATCCTGCGCGCCGCCAAACGCCGAAATTGGGCACGGTAAAGGGGCGCCCTTAGTCGGCTGGAACGTTTCGAGCGCGGCGATCTCTGCTCGCAGCGCCGGGATCAGCAACGCCAGCATATCCGGCGAACCCACCAGTTCGCCTGGAACGCCGCGATAACGGCGGTCGATTTTGTTAATAAACTCACTATCGGGAAGCGTGTGCAGGTCAGTTTCCGAGCCCGGTATCTGCCGCGGCCGACGGCTCGACACGAATAGATGGCGTGGCGGAACCCGCGCTTCACGAGGGTATGGGTAACTTCACTTGCGAGCACAGCGCCCATGCTGTGACCAAAAAATGCGCAAGGCCGCCGAAGGTGGGGCAACAGGGTCGGAATGAGCGCATTGACAAGGGCGGGGATGGTGTCGATAGGGGGCTCCTGCCATCGACTACCGTGCCCAGGAAGTTGAACCGCCCACACTTCCAGCCACGACGGCAATGCCGCTGGCCACAGGCGAAAAGTCGATGCCGTCCCACCCGCGTGGGAAAAGCAAAAAAGGTTCATTATGGCATTCGCTCGCGTCGCGGGTCGATGCAACCAGCCGTCTTCTATTGTGCTATACACAACGCCCCGTCTAAATTTCGAAATATTGCCGCGCCATGCCTTGGCCTAAGCCAAGGTTATGCTTACACGTCAAATCCGTGGGGTGGCATCCAACATTTCCGCGAAGGATTATTTATGGACAACCGTGCGAGTTCTCTTTATCCTCGCAGCTCCGAGATGACCGTAATACGAAACCGGCGCCGCGAATCCGCTGGCTAGCCCTCGCTTCTGCACCGGCCGGCGGCGGCGATCGGGCAGCGTCCTCGACGATGTTGCCTTTCGGAGGCTCTGTTGCTCTATTTCTAGCGGAATTGAGCCCGGCCACGCTTTACCGATCGAAGGGTCAAGGACGACCGTTGAGCGAATCGCGCAAACTCGCGGCGATCTTCGCCGCCGACGTGGTCGGCTTCAGCCGGCTCGCCGGCGCCCGCCTGCTGTCGCGCCTGACGCGAAAGTCATGGGAGGCGCTTGGCCTTGCGGAAGGGGTGAGCGTCTACGCGCAGGTCAAGGCGGTCGCGCTTGCTCCCGGGCGCGGCGATTAACAAAGACGGCGCACATCTCCGGTTTCCCCCCAACTTTCGACGTTCGCGGTCGCGATCTGCAACGGCAGCTTTACGTCGACTCCGGCCGTCCGTATCGCAAAGACGTTGCAATGGTGTAGATTCGGAGAAATACACCATCAGCCGTACGGACCTGCGCGGGAGCTCAGTGATCGGACTCCCCACCGCGATTTGATTTAGTAAACTTGTGGACGAGCATGCCGCCAGCCCGTCAGGCGGAGATCCACGATCCGGTGCGCCGCTCTCACCATGCTTGAGTTGACGCTCGAGCAGTATAAGCGCTCGGCGTCGAGCAATGCGCCGTGCCGGTCGTCTCTTTCGCTGGTGTCAAGCACTAGCCCGATCGCACATTCACGGGCCAGAATCTGCTGATCGACACCGGCGCCTTTCCCGACCTACTCTGAGGACGCCCATGCGCAGGAAACCGTTCGAAACCGACATCGCCGACGACGGCGCGCACCTGGTCGGCCCCTGGCGCAGCCCGCGGCAGATGCTGGCCGAACAGGTTTATGACGATCACATCTCGATCCACGACGACGCGACGGCGAAGCGGCTCGGCTTCCAGGGGGGCGCGATAGAAGGGCCGACCCACTTCAGCCAATTCGCGCCACTCGGCGAGCGGCTCTGGGGCGAGGCGTGGTTCGAGACGGGTTGCTTGTCGGCGCACTACCGCAACCCCGCCTTCGAGGGAGAAGACGTGCAGGCGGTCATGGCTAAGCCGCCCGCCGGCACCCGCGAGACGGAAATCCGGATGATCAAGCACGACGGTGCCGAGGTGCTGCGGGGCACAGCGTCGGTAGCGGGCGCCGATGGACCGACAGCGCTGGAAAGGCGTCTCGCCGAAGGCCTGCCGCCGCTGCAAGATCCGGTCATCCTTGCCGACGTCAAGATCGGCATGAAGACCGCTCGCCAACGCGTCCGCATGGATTTCGACCAGAACATGGGCGCGCTCTATCCGTTCTCGCTGCGACGCAAGCTCGCCGTGATCACCGAGCCTTCGTGGCTCTACGACCCCGAGACCGCACGCGAAAGCCGGTGGGGACGGGCTGTCGTTCCGTTCGAGATGCTCAGCGTGCTGTTCCAATATTCCTCGCGCGATGATGGCTTTCACGTGCGAGGGCCCGCCGTGGGCCTCTTTGCCGATCAGGAGATCCGGCTCGTCGAGGGACCCCTGTTCGTCGCGGAGGACTACGAACTTGAGCGCGAGGTGGTCGCTATGAGCGCCAGCCGACGCACCGAAAGCCTGTGGGTGCGCACGTCCGTAACGCGGCCGGCGTCCGACCGCATCGTCGCCCTCATGCTGCTCAATCTCGCGAGCCTCAAGCACTCGTATGCGCCCTACGCCGCGGAACATGCAGCGCTCTATGGACGTGAGCGGTCGGGCGGCTGACAACAAAGCGCGGCTCTCATCACGACGGGACCGCGACGCCGATCGGGGGTTAAACGCCGCGCCGATTTGCAAACGTCCCTCAGGAAGCTCGCGGTCTAGAATAGGGCGATTTGTGCGGCTCAGAAGTTGAAAGGATCGCGCCGGGCGCGGAGGCTTCGACGACCTTCGGGTTACATCTTCCGACAAGGAATGGCGGTCGCGGGCGAAGTCGGCGCACCCAAGAACACGAGCGTGAATGCCGAGGATCAAGTCCTTTTCAGAGCGGCGCTTCCTTGATACCGCTTGTGTCGTTTGACGCCGCCTTACGGCGTCCGATGTCGTTCGCGCGCGAGACGAGCGCGCACGGTCGATGCGCGATGCCTGGCGATCAGGAGAATGACGACATGACTGATGTCACGCGAACGTCGTCGGCGCAGCTGGGGCCGGGCGGCTACTGGCGCAACTGGGTTGGCAACCAATCCTTCATCGCCCGACACAAGGCAGAGCCTGGTTCGGAAGACGAATTGGCTGCGCTCGTGCGCGAGGCCTCGCGTCAAAATCTTTCCATCCGCGTAGCCGGCTCCGGCCATTCGTTCACACCGATCGTTGCGACCAGCGGCTTGCTGCTGAGCCTGACGAACATGCAAGGGCTCGTCAGGGCCGACCTCGATCGCAAGCGCGTCGTCGTGCGCGGAGGCACGAGGATCGGCGATATCGGTCGCGCTCTTAAAGAGATCGGACTGTCGCTCGCCAATCAGGGCGATATCGACACCCAGGCGATCGCCGGCGCGCTGTCGACCGGCACGCATGGCACCGGAATCGGTCTTGGTTGCCTGTCGTCCCAGGCGGTCGGCATGCGGCTGGTTCAGCCGGACGGGTCGGTCTTTGAGGTCGACGCCGACCGGGATCCCGAAACGATGGCCGCTGCGCAGATTTCCATCGGCACGCTCGGCGTGATTTCGACGATCACGTTGCAGGGGGTCTCTGCGTACAACCTCAAGGAAAAGCTCTGGCGCGACGACTTCGAGTCCTGCATGGAAAGGCACGACGACCTGGCGGCGAACAATCGCCATTTCAGTTTCTTCTGGTGTCCGGTCGCCGAGTCTCGGCATCTCTACTGCCTACCCGACGTCGCCGCCGTCTCGGCGGTCAAGCGCGAGCACGACGTTTGCGAGATGAAGGTGATGAACCTCACCGACGAGCCGCCGTACTCGAACGAGAAGACTTTCGAGCGGGTCGCCTACAGTTCGGAAATTTATCCGATTGAATACGTCCCAAACTTTCACGAACTCGAATACGCCATCCCGGTCGAGAGCGGCAAGGAGGCCTTGCGGCAAATTCGCGAGCTGATGCTAACCAAGCACACGAATTGCATCTATCCGGTGGAATATCGCTTCGTCGCTGGCGATTTGGGCATGCTGAGCCCCTATTACCAGCGCGACAGCGTGACGGTCTCCATCTCCGGCGGCCCGGGGATCGACTATTGGAGCTATCTCCTCGACGTCGACGCGATTCTCAGGCAATACGGAGCGCGACCGCATTGGGGCAAGCTGCATTTCAATCGCGCGGAAGACATGCCATCGCTCTATCCGCGTTTTCATGACTTCCAGGCGATCCGTCGCAAAATGGACCCGTCAGGCCGGTTCCTGAACGATCACTTGAGAAATCTGTTCGAGTGACGAACGGGTCGTCAGTGCCCCGTCTCGATCAGATCCGGTGGAACACCACGCTCAGATTGTTTGCGGGCATCTCGGTGATTGTCGGAACCGAGAATCCGACGGATTGCGCGATCGCTGTGACCGCTTCGAGGTCTCGCAGACCCCAGGTCGGGTTGTGATCACGAAGGCTTCGGTCGAACGCTTGGTTGCTCGGGGTCGTTGCGAATCCTTCGCGTTTGTATGGGCCATAGAGATAGAACGGCGCCGTCCGAGGAAGGATCGCGGCCGCACCCCTGATCAATCCCAGCGTCGCGTCCCAAGGTGAAATGTGGACCATGTTGATGCAGATGATCCCGTCAGCCGAAGCGATCGGCCAAGGTGATTGCGAGGCGTTCAAGACCATTGGCGCGCGCACATTGGTGACGCGTGTGGCCTTCACCCATGCCGCGACACTCTGCAACGCGTCCGGCTCTCGATCGGAAGGTTGGAAAACGAGACTCGGGAAATTTCTGGCAAAATAAACGACGTGCTCGCCCGAGCCGCTTGCGATTTCGAGGATGACGCCCTTCGTCGGCAGGACATCACGAAGGATACCGAGAATGAAATCGCGATTGCGCAGTGTTGCAGGGGCGTATTGGCGAAGGTCGTTCATCACCCGCACGCGTTCGCAGAGCTGGGGCCGCAGAATAGCCGATTGGGCAAGAGTTGTCGCAATCGAGAATGAGCGCCCGCTGGTGTTGCCAGCGGCCTCGCGCGTTGATCTCGACTCCATCGCGACCTGTCCGTTTTCAAAGATCACGGCATGCGTAATGCGCTCCTGAGCCGCAAGCCGTGTCGGACTTCAGAGGCCGTTGCCCACGACGGTATCCGGCCAGAAGTTGGTGTCGCTGATCCCGCGGTGCAGCGCGTCCTGCCGCCGCAGGCAAGAACCCTGCCGCGTCGCCCAGAGCCTGCCGACCCCGGTCACAATCATGCTCAAGAACGGCCAGATGTGGGGCATGTTGCGATAGACGCGCAGATCAGCGGCGACGCCACCGAGCTCCTACGAGCTCCTATTCGCGTAAGTGGCCGCGCGGACCGCGCAAACCCGCGGGTCGGGCTTTGCTCTCAAGGAAGCTGAAGCCGGCCGTTCGCGACTCGCTCACTGGCGAGATGAGGCCTGCTCAACTCGCCAGCGGCGCTTGGCTCTATAGCCACCCGCGTTCGCCGAAGGCAGCAAGTTCGACACCCGCGGGGGCAAGCCCCGCATTCTCGAGCGGACTCCGGCTGCCGTGCATCGGCGGAGAACTGGTCCAGGTCGCCATCCGAAAGCCCGCGACCTGCAGTTGCCGCAACCCTTCTGCGGCGTCGGCCTGGGCGGGCTTCGTCTTCATGCCTTGCACCAGCGCCTCGACATCGTCCGGTTTGACCGGAACGTCATGGATGGCGCCCAACATCTGCAGCACGCCGCCGCCAAGCGCCCAGAAGTGCTTGTAATGGCCGGCTAGGGATACTGTCATGGAATACATGATCAGCTGATCGAACCATGTGCGCAGGACGCGCGTGTTGCCGAATAAGCGCTCGAATATCGGTGTCATCGACCTGGGATCCAACAGCGTTTCGTTCACATCGAAAACGAGAACCGAAGGGAAGGAAGTGTCTTGCATGAGAGGCCTCCGATAGTTCGGGCCACTGCGACGTGGACAGAACTTATGGCTTCACCGGATCGACAATCGGCTTTGACCCCGATTGTCGAGTCTCAGGTCAGAGGAGACGACTGCTTCATCGGCCCGGTGTCGGTCATCTTGTACTATTTCGCCGCGGCTGCGGCTGTCTCCGCGGTCGCTGGGGGAAAGGCGGACGCGGCGCGGCGGCAGCGACTGACGTAGTTGAACATCGCCTACGGCAACGCGCTGTTCGCAGCGCGCGGCCCAGCGGCGCCGGAAACGACGGAAGCCTTCGCGAGAGCCCGCGAGTCGGCCTGCTGGGTTTGATCCAAGCGCAACGTGGGATTCCGCCCGGATACGAGCCATACGAAGCAGCTTATCCGGTCATTCACTACAGTTGCGAGCCCCACGCAGGAAGGACTGGCTTTCCGTTCGAAAGGAAGCATTGGTGTCGTGGCAGACGGCGCGGCGAGCGCGCGTGACCCAACCGCCCCTTCGGTTTCGACCGATCCGGGGCTCGTCCTAGTGAGGGGCCCGGATCGCCCGGACCTCCAGGATGAGAGGAAGGGTTGGATCATGAGTGTCAAACTAACCGACGCGCAACTTGTGATGATGAGCGCCGCGGCACAACGCAAGGACCGTTGCTTGTCGGCGCCGGCAACGATCAAGGGCGCGGCTCTCAGCAAAGTCAGCGCCAAACTCGCGAAGCTTGGTTTGGTCCGCGAGATCGAGGCGAAACCTGGAGCGCCGATCTGGCGCCGCGATGACGCTGGACAAGGTTACGCGCTCAAATTGACGGCGGCCGGTTTGAAAGCCATCGCCGTCGAGGAGGGATCGCAAGACGCGACCGAGCACAGTGAGGCGCCTCAGCCGCAGGCGAAGACTCGCGCCGGTCCGGACGAAGGCGACCGCCCGGGCGGGGTGGCCGCCCCGCGAGATGGCAGCAAGCTGGCGCTGGTGATCGAACTTCTGCGGCGCGCCGACGGCGCGACCATGTCGATTTGACTCAGGCTACGGGATGGCTGCCGCACACGACACGGGCGGCGCTCACCGGGCTGCGCAAGCGAGGGCATGCCGTGATCCGCGAACGGATCGGCGCTGGAGATTCAGTCTACCGGATCTCGGACGCCCCTGCTTACAGGGGAGATCGTACCGTACGGCGGCACGACGCGATGGATGGCCGCGGGCCCAAGCGGAAGGCGACGCAAGCGGCGTAGTCGGCATGACCGGCGCGCGCACCAACTCCGGGCGGGCGGCGAAGCCTCCGGTAGCGGCAACGCCGGGAGCTTCGCTGCCGCTCGATGCCTCCATTCTCTCGATTGTTGCCAATCTTGAGGGCCTTGATCTCAATGGGTTGCGGCGTCAATGGCGCGCCCATTTGGGCGGCGAGACGCGTCGCCATGAAGGATCAGACGACCAGACGCAGCTTGCGGTGCGCCATCTATACGCGCGTCTCGACCGACCAGGGACTTGAGCAGGATTTCAATTCCCTCGACGCCCAGCGGGAGGCGTGTGAGGCCTACATCAAGAGCCAAGCGCACGAGGGCTGGCGACTGATCCGGGATCACTACAACGACGGCGGCTTCTCCGGCGGGTCGATGGATCGGCCGGCGCTGCAGAAGCTGCTCATTGACGTGCAGGCGAGACGGATCGATGTGATCGTCGTCTATAAGGTCGATCGGCTGACCCGCTCGCTCGCCGACTTCGCCAAGCTGGTCGAGACATTCGACGCCCATGGCGTCTCCTTCGTCTCGGTGACCCAGTCCTTCAACACCACGACCAGCATGGGACGGTTGACGCTCAATGTGCTGCTGTCCTTCGCCCAGTTCGAACGGGAAGTCACCGGCGAGCGGATCCGAGATAAGATCGCCGCTTCGAAAAAGAAGGGGATGTGGATGGGCGGCGTAGTCCCGCTGGGCTACCGGGTCGAGGATCGGGCCCTGCACGTCGTCGAGGATCATGCAGGGATCGTGCGGTCCCTGTTTCGCCGCTATCTCGAGGCGGGAAGCGTGGTGCGCCTCAAACAACAACTCGACGCTGAGGGCTTTCGGATTCCGATCCGCATCGATGGCGCGGGCCGCTCGGCCGGCGGCGGACTGTTCAGTCGGGGGCATGTCTATAAGCTCTTGTCGAACCCGATCTATGTCGGCCGGATCGCCCATAAGGGCCAAATTTACGAGGGACACCATCCGCCGATCGTGACGCTAGACTTGTGGAACGAGGTCCAGCAGAGCCTGAGCGATCGTCTCGGCGCTGCGAAGACTAAGAGAACGCGTCAATCGTCCGATGCGCTGCTCGCAGGCAAGCTCTATGACGACGGCGGCAACCGGATGAGCCCGACCTGGGCGAGGAAGGGGTCCAAGCGCTGGCGCTATTACGTCTCGCAGGCGGCTCTGCAAGGCGACAAGAGCAAAGCGGGATCGATCGTGCGCGTTCCAGCCGCCGATGTCGAAGCGCTCGTCACTGACGCCATTGCCAAGCCGTCCTCGAACCGCCCCACTTGGCAAACCAACATTCGCGGGCTCATTGATCGTGTCGTGATCGGCCGGGCGACGATCCGAATCCAACTGTCGGAGGTTGCGGAGGAAACCGACAGCGCGAGGATTCTGACGCTTCCGTGGACGCGTCCGTCACCCTATCGCAAGCGCGAGATCATCCAGGGCGCAAACAATGCGAAGACCTACGGCCGCCCGATGCCCGCCAACGCGCGCGCGATCCTGATCGAAGCCCTTCGCGACGCGTATCGCTGGCTGGAGGGGATTCGAACCCCTGACCTCTGCAGTGCGATTGCAGCGCTCTCCCACGGCGCGGTATTGCACCGGCTATCTTGGAGACATTGGCGTGCCGCCGCCCTATGGCCCAATGGATTTCGCCGGCTGGTTCGAGGCTTATCTGGGTGGGCGGTGGTACACGTGCCGCGAATAGGCTGCGTGCTAATCGCGCAGGGGCGTGATGCTGCCGACGTGCCTATCACGCACACCTTCGGTCCCAATGCGCCTGTCAGTTTCAAGGTGTGGACGGACGAGGTCAGCTAGTCCTGTCAGCCCCTCTCCGGCCAGACGATTATTTCGTCAGGCTTCTACGCGTTGCAAAGCGGCGGTCTGGGAGAGCCGCAGCCCAAAAATCTCCTTGGCCTCATCGACGCCGCGCAATTGAAAATGTCCGAGCGACTCCAGGCGTCCGTCACAGCGTCCCGCAGCCTCAGCAAACCGTGATGAGAACAGGATCTGTTGGCCAAGTGGTTCACAGAGCTTTTCCATTCGAACCACCTCGTTGACCGCGGGTCCGATCACGGTGAAGTCAAGCCGGTCCACCGCGCCGACGTTGCCGTACAGAACTTCGCCGACGTGCAGAGCGATATCAACATCGGCAAACGGCAGGTCTGCCGCTTCACGTTCCAAGTTGCGAATTTTCAAGTTGGCCAACGCCTCAACAGCAGCATCGAGAGCGCGGCGGCAAACAGCCTTCTCGTCCCGCTCATCGAACGAGATCGTCGCCAGCATCGCATCGCCGATAAATTTGAGCACGTGACCTCCGCGCGGCCGCAACGCCGCGGTCAATGTCTCAAAAGCATCGTTCAGCATTTCAACAATTGCCGCTCCGGACGACACGTCGCTGATCCGCGTGAAGCCACGCAAATCAGCGTACCAAAGCACCGAACGAAGACCGTCGACCGTTCCACGCTCGACCGCGCCTGAGTGCACCCGAGAACCCGCGTCACGTCCAAGGTAAGTCCGTAAGAGTCCTGACGCGATATCGTGCCCGGTATGAGCCTTCATCGCGAGTGACAACCCCGGAAGCGTAGAACGCAACAAATCAATTTCCGCCGTCCTGAAGCCCCCGGGGCGATCAGTGGTGAAAGAATAGAGGACGCCGGTCCCGTGCGACCGATCGCCCGCTTCTCCAAACCGAAAGGCTAGACACACATAGTCTGTCGCTCCGGCGGCATAGAAGTCTGCGAGCGCGGGAAAGTCTCGTTGCTCTGGGCCGAGTTCCAGCCGGCGCCGCAACCAAGGATTCTTTTCGCCAGCGAGTGAACGCTGGATAAGCGCATTGAAGGGGCTGCTCAACCACTCCAGCGAAATCGGACCCCGGGCAAACTGCTGCTCACGCACCGATCTTAATTCTCGTCGCCATGTGTAGCCGTAGCCAGTCCATTGGGGGTGCAAAGTCTGGGTCGACACGTATGCGCGCATGATGACGACGTCAATCGCCGACAATCGTTGGCAGTATCCATCGAAGAGCTCGCCTGCCGTCGCGCCTCGCAACCCTTCCTCCGTAACCCATGCGTTCAGCTCGACCGCGTGCTGAGCGAGTTCGGCCAAGCGGAGGTTGCCCCCTTCGCTCGATAACAGTGATGCTGCGTCCGTTTGGCCCTCGGCAAAGCGGGGCGATGCGTCATTCATTTTTTTGAACCTCCGCTTGGTCGCCTACCATACACTACAGCGAGTGCGGATGCCGCAACTTACGGACCCTTGCGTAATAAGCGACGTCCATACGGCTAGCCTCTAACGCGATCCTCGTTGTGGGCTGGCTTCGTGGCTTCTCTGCGGTCCAAATTGCGCGCGCGACACAACCGATGCTGTCACGCGACTCTGACTGAGTGTTGCAACTGAAATTTAGTCGTACGTGGCGTCCTTGGGCGGTTTGGAGCGTGGGCTTTTGCGGTGTGCGCTTTGCAATATATATCCCCAGACGAGCACGCGGAACCGCAAAACCGGAATGTTTCGATATGTTTCGGGTCGCCGATCGGCCAGCGACACATGCTGGGTCGAAGCTCCATAAATTTAACCCGAACCGACGCGGCGAGCTGCCCCGATTTATTGCGACGCTCCCGATTCGTGACGAGTTCAGGGGCGGCCTCCTGGCTACCGCAGAACCCGCCTTTGGATGTGGGTCGTTTAGTAGGGCTCCCGATTTTGGCCATTTTGCTTTCGCAACCGTTTTATTGGCGGCGTCTGACCAATTGGCGGCTTGCTACCTTCTCTCTCCGACGGATATAATCTTTGCACCATGCGTTTGCGAGTAGCGGTCTTCGCTTTGTTGGTCTTCCTTGCGAATAAACAACGCCATGCACTCTTTCTTCGACGGGGTCCCCACTTGGAAAACAAATCCACCGCGAAATGCTGCAGATCGCGACAACAAGCCGTCGGGAACGTGCGGCGCAAACTGGAAGCCCAATCCGACACCGACAAGTTCGTGGAAAATCTGAAGGCCATTTGGCAACCCCACTAATGACGAAGACCCCCAAACGGTCCGGCGATCTCGCCGACTGTGAAACGAGCGAAGGTGAACGCACTCCACCGACGTCGGGAGAAGGCGTGGCTAACGCTCTCGACCGTTGGGACGAGGAAGGCGGGGCGTCAGCCGTACCGTGGCCCTTGCCGTATGAAACCGGCGACTTGCTGGACGCGGAGCGTCGTGTCCTGGAATGTCTCGGCGCCGCCCTAGTCAGCGAATGGAGTGACCTGCCCACCGACGTTCAGCGCAGGCTCTTCGAGCACGCGGCGTCGGGAAAATCACATGATGCTGCCCTATTGAAAGCGCGGATCGCGCGTTTCCTGCACAATCACAAAGACGATTGGGCTGCGCGCTAAGTTCCACTGCCTCTCGGCGTTACTTTGTATGGCCGCTATCGGGGATTTCTGCCGTTCGCCTGAGCGGGTCGCGCTCGTTCTTCCGGGACTCTGGCTTTGCGCAGGCTGTCGACGAAGCGCTCCGGTTCGGCGACCAGGGAGTATCGGCTAACCCGTCGCCGCGAAATCGGGCGGCGGGCTAAATTGAACACAATTGACTGCTACGCTTCAAAGTAACCTGGGCGACGCCGGCCTCATCCAGAGGCACTTCGCTGAAGCATTCCACAATGCGATGTCGAAGGGACGACAATTGCCCTTTGTCGTCGACGAGAACTGCATTCGTTGCAAGATTATGGATTGCGTCGAAGTGTGTCCGGTGGACTGCTTCTATGAAGGCGAGAACATGCTCGTCATCCATCCCGACGAGTGCATCGATTGCGGGGTCTGCGTGCCGGAATGCCCAGTCGACGCGATCAAGCCGGACACCGAGCCGGGGCTAGAGAAATGGTTGCGGCTGAATGCCGAATACGCGAAAGTCTGGCCAAACATTACGATGAAAAAACCGCCTCCGCCCGACTCTAAGAGTCTGTCCGAGAACATCATGCGGGGTTGCATAGCTTTCGCAGCATGAGGCGGATGGAGGCGAGGCTGAGGAAGGCGAGCGCCTTGTGGTTGAGGCATTCCCAGTCCTTGGCCAGCCTTCGGCAGCGATTGAGCCAAGCGAAGGTGCGCTCGACGATCCAGCGCTGGGGCAGAACGAGGAAGCCCCTGGCTTGGTCCGAACGCTTGACGATCTCGACATTCACCTGACCCAGGACCTTCTTCACCGCAGCCTGAAACTCCCGCCCCTGGTAGCCGCCGTCGGCATAGAGCTTCAGCAGGAACGGAAACGCGCCGAACAGGCTCGCCATCAGCAGCGCGCCGCCGTCGCGGTTCTGAACGTCGGCCGCGTGCACGAGCGCGTGCATCAGGAGACCCTGCGTATCGACGAGGATGTGCCGCTTCTTGCCCTTGATCTTCTTGCCCGCGTCGTAGCCATGCGGGTCGTGAGGCCCCCTTTTTCAGCGCTCTTCACACTTTGGCTGTCGATGATGGTGGCCGTGGGGGAGGCCTCGCGCTCTGCCCTTTCGCGGCATTCGACGTAGAGGGCGTGATGGATGTCGTTTTTCATGGAATAGGGACCCCGTTGCGGGGCTGATTTGCATCCAATCGGGGGGCTGACTCACTTTTGATGAAGTCGAGGCGCCGGTTTGGCTCTGATTCGGGCTGGGGATCAGAGCTATGCAGGGGTTTGACGTTGCGGAACTTGTTCCGCGCGGATTTGTCGTAGAGAGCGCGACCAGAGACGATGGTGGCTTCGTAATCGGGATAAGGGTCTCGGCGAGCGTTTGCCGATGTCCGATGTGCGGAAGCGTTTGTAGCCGCGTGCACAGCCAATATCGAAGGCGATTGGCTGATCTTCCGGCCGCAGGCGTGCGAATAGCGCTGATTTTGCGGACCCGCCGCTTCTTCTGCGACATCGCGGCTTGCGAACGGCGGATCTTTGCCGAACGGTTCGAGACGGCCGAGCCAAGAGCCAGACGTACGAGCCGCCTCGACGATGTGGTCCACTGTCTGGCCATTGCGCTCGGAGGGAGACCAGCTGCCTCTCTTTCGCGCCGGCTCAACGTCGAGGTGAGCAACGACACGCTGTTGCGCATGGTGCGCCGGCGTGGGTCACGAAGCTTTCCTCCGCCCACGATTGTCGGCATCGATGACTGGGCCTGGCGGCGCAATCATCGCTACGGCACGCTGGTCTGCGACCTTGAACGACATGCGACGATCGCTCTCTTGCCCGATCGAGAGCCAGCCACCGCTGAAGCTTGGTTGGCGCAGCAATCGCAGATCTGTGTCGTCGCCAGGGATCGTGGAGGCGGCTACGGGGCCGCCGCGCAGCGGGCGCTTCCGCACGCGATCCAGGTCGCCGACCGCTGGCATTTGATGGAGAACGCGAGCGGCGCCTTTCTCGATGCTGTTCGGAAGTCTATGCGCCAGATCAGGGCAGCCATGGGAACCGCGATGGTTGATCCGTCGCTTCTAACCTTTGCCGAGAAACTGCAGTACGAGGGGTACGTACGCCGCGAGGAGACGAACGCCGCCATCCTCTCGTTGTCCCAGCAAGGGATTGGGATCAAGGAGATCGTGCGCCGCACAGGGTACAGCCGCGGACTGATCCGAAAAATTCTTCGCGGACAGCGCTCGGACGTCTTCCGTGTCCGACAAGGCTCCCTCGAGTCCTATCTTCCCTGGCTCGACGAGCAATGGGACGCCGGCTGCCGAAATGGATCGGCCCTATGGCGGGAACTCCGGCTGCGCGGATTCCGAGGCTGCCTTCGCGTCGTAAGCGAATGGAGCGCGCGGCGCAAAAAGGCTGAGAAGGCGGATCCAGCCGCGTTGGCCCGCGCCCCATCCGCCCGCACCGTTGCGCGCCTCCTGACGGTCGGCCGAGAGCGGCTGTCAAGGGCTGAGACGATAACAGTCGCCGCCATCGAGAGCGGCGTCACCGTTCTGGTGGAGGCGCGAGAGATTATTCTGGAGTTCCAGGGCATCATTCGACGAAAGGCCCTTGCCGACCTGGACGCCTGGATCAGCAGAGCCCAGGCCAGCCTCGTCGCGGCATTCGCCAACGGCGTGTCCAAAGACAAAGCCGCGATCGAGGCGGCAATCGCCTTGCCGTGGTCCAACGGGCAGACCGAAGGCCAAATCTGCAAGCTGAAGCTCGTCAAACGTCAGATGTGCCGATTCCGACGAAGCCGCCCGGGTATAACGGGATAATGCCGCCCGGGATTCCTGAATGATGCCGCCCACCGTAACGGAATGATGCCGCCCGGGTCGCGAGCCTCGCTGGCCGATGGATTGTTGTCACCGGCTGTGGTGTTGGGTCAAGCCTTCCTTGATTGCTTTGCTTGTGTCCGACGCAGGCTTTCGCCGGCGAGTTCGATGCGATGAGCGTTATGGATGAGACGGTCAAGGATGGCGTCGGCGTAGGTGGGATCGCCGATGATTTCGTGCCAACGGTCGATCGGAAGCTGGGAGGTGATCACCGTGGAGCGGCGTCCATAGCGCTCTTCAAGGATTTCCAGGAGATCATGCCGCGCGACGGCGTCGAGTGGCTCAAGCCCCCAATCATCGAGGATGAGAAGGTCGGCTCGGCCGAGGTTGCGTAAGATGCGGGGATGGCGCCCGTCGCCGCGGGCCAGCGCGAGATCCTCGAACAGACGGGGTGCCCGCTGATAGATGACCGACCGATTGTCGCGACAGGCTTTGTGGCCAAGCGCTGAGGCCAGCCAACTCTTGCCGACGCCTGTCGGACCGACGAGAACCAAATTGTCGTGGGCGCTGATCCACTCGCCCTCGACCAGCTTTTGGAACAGCGCGCGGTCGAGACCGCGGGGGCTTCGGTAATCGACATCCTCGACGCTTGCGTGCTGGCGCAATTTGGCGACGCGCAGCCGCGCCGCGAAGCGCTTGTCCTGCCGCCAGGACGCCTCGCGATCGAGCAGAAGCCCGAGCCATTCGTGATGGCCGAGGCCGCCGGCTTCCCCGTTGGCGACGAGTTCGGCGAAGGCCTTGGCCATGCCATGCAGGCCAAGGGCGCTGAGTTGATCGAGGGTGGGATGCTTGAGCAAGCCGTTTCTCCTAATTGTAGTAGCGCGGCCCACGGATGTTGGCGTGCAGGATCGGCGTTCCGTCCGTGGAGCGCTGGCGCGCGGGACGCCGGTCGAGGCTGTTGTCGAGGATGGATTTGACCGAGCCGTAGGTCCGCGCGCCGATGTCGATGGCGCGTTCGGCGGCGGCTTCCAGGCGCTCGGCGCCATGGGGACCCGCGAGCCGGACGATGCCTAGGCAGGCGCGAAAGCCCTGCTCGGGATGCGGTCGCGCCTCAAGGATCAGTTCGCACAGGGCCGCCGTCGCCGGCCCGATCAGGCGCGCGTCGGCGCGGATGCGTTCAATCGTCCAGCCGGCATAGCGCCGATGGCTGGACGGCATGTGCTCGGAGACGGTGGTGTGCTTGTGGTTGCCGCTTGCCCGCACATGCGCGGCGATCCGCTCGCCCTTGAGGAAAATCTCGACGGTCCGCACCGTCATCCGCGCGTCGACCTCGGCGCGGATGAAACGATGGGGCACGCTGTAATAATGGGCGGCGACCTCGACGTGATAGTCGATGCCGACGCGGCATGTCCGCCATTCCGAGAACTCGTACGGCTCGGCCGGCAGGGACCTCAGCGATGGCCGATCGACCGTCTCCAGCAATTGCCGGCGCGTTGCGCCGAGCCGGCGGATCGGGCGGTGTTCATTGAGGTGCGTCATGAGATCGGCGATCGCCGCGTTGACGTCCGCCAGGCTGTAAAAGGTTCGGTGACGCAGCCGCCCGAGCAGCCATCGCTCGACGATGAGCACGGCCTGCTCAACCTTCGCTTTGTCCCGGGGCCGCCGCGGCCGCGCCGGCAAAATGGCGGCTCCGTAATGCGCCGCCATTTCGGCATAGGTCCGATTGACCTGAGGATCGTAAAGGCAGGCCTTGATGACGGCGGTCTTCGTATTGTCCGGCACGAGCAATTGCGGGACGCCGCCGATCGCCTGGAGCGCGCGCACATGGGCGTCGATCCAGTCGGGGAGCGCCTGCGTCCAGCTCGCGTGCGCGAAGGTGAAGCTCGAGGCGCCGAGCACGGCGACGAAGATCTGCGCCATGCGGATCTCCCCGGTGAGCCGGTCAACGACCACCGGGACCCCGTCGCCCGCGTAATCGACGAACAACCGCTCGCCCGCCGCGTGCGTCTGCCGCATCGTCGGCGACAGCTTCGCTTCAAAACCGCGATAGAGTTCGCAAAACCGCGAATAGCTGTAACCGCCGGGGTCGGCCGCGATATATTCGTCCCAGACGATCAGCAGAGTGACGTGCTTGCGCTTCAACTCCCGATGGACCGTGGGCCAGTCCGGCTCGGCGTGGCGGCGGTGTCCCCGTTTGCTTCTGCGATTGGCGTAAAGCGCCGCCTCCAGTTCGGCGTCGCCGATCCCCTCCGGCAACGGCCAAGAAAGCCCAGCGCTGTCCAAACGACTCAACGTCTCTCGAACCGTCGAAGGCGCGAGGCCAAGACGCCGCGCGATCTCGCGCGTCGGCAGGCTGGTTGAAAACTTCAGACGAATGATCTCGCGCGCCTGGCGCATCGAAACTCTTTCCGCTGGCATCGATCGCTCCCTTGGATTGCCAAAGGAGCGACCCTAAACAGGCCAGCGGAGGCGCTCGTCGCCGTCAAAAACCCCGGGCGGCATCATTCCGTTCCGGTGGGCGGCATCATCTCGTTTTGGTGGGCGGCATCATTCCGTTACGACGGGCGACATCATCTCGTTTTGGTGGGCGACATCGTCAGGAATCAGCAGTCAGATGTATGGTCGCGGAAACCTCGACCTCCTCCAGGCCCGCATCATGGGCTTGGGATAGCGGCCACGTCATCGAAATTGCGTCAGAGCCCCGATTGGATGCAAATCTGGGGTCCCGTTTCGGTGATCATTGACAGAAAGCCGTCGATGGGGCTACGGTGAGGCTGCGCCATGAGCGGTCGCTGACCGATAGCCAGAATTGCTCAGCGAGTTCGCAAGCGGCCACCGCGTGCAGCGCACTCAGGGCATTGATTCGAATGTTGATGTGGTGATGTTGACGTCACGCGTTCGACTTCGGGCTCGCGGACAAATTGGCGCCGGTGTCCACATCGAAGAGATGCATGTGGTCCTGGTCAAAAAGAAAGGGGCGCTTTTCCCCGATGCGCGAGTTGTCCGACGCGGCGACCCTGGCGACGATTCGATGCGGTCCGCTGGAAGCGTCGAGCAATGTTTCATGTCCGAGGTGTTGCGCCACGTCGATCGAGAAGAGCGGGGCTCCTGACGAAATGGCGTCTCGCGCAGCCGGGCGCAGGGCCTCGGGCCGCACGCCGAGCATCACCTTTGGCTTTCCATAGCCGTCCAGTGCTCCGCGCAACCTGTCCGGGATCGCGATGGCGAGGGCGTTGTCTAGATCGATCAACTTCGAGCCCGCGAGCGACAGTTCGAGAAAGTTCATCGCCGGCGACCCTATGAAGCCGGCGACGAAAACATTGGCGGGCTGGTTGTAGACGATGAGCGGCGACGCGGACTGCTGGATGAGGCCGTCTTTCATCACCACGATCGTGTCGCCCATCGTCATCGCTTCGGACTGGTCGTGCGTGACGTAGACAGTTGTCACGCCGATTTCGTGGTGCATCTTCGCAAGGAAGCTACGCGCCTCGATGCGAAGCTTCGCGTCGAGATTCGACAGTGGCTCGTCCATGAGAAAGACCCCCGGGCGGCGGACCAATGCGCGAGCGAGCGCGACCCGCTGACGCTGGCCCCCCGAAAGAGCCTTGGGCAAACGGTCCAGAAGCGATCCGATCCGCAACCGGTCCGCGACGCTGTGGACTTGCGTGTCGATCTCGCTCTTGGCCAACCGCCTGATTTTCATGCCGAAGGCGATATTGTCGAAAACGGTCATATGCGGAAAGAGCGCGTAGGACTGGAAGACCATGGCGATGTCGCGATCCTTCGGCGGCATGTCGGTCACGTCGCGGCCGCCGATCAACAATTGACCGGCGGTGATGGTTTCGAGGCCCGCGATCATGTTGAGAGTCGTGGTCTTGCCGCACCCGGACGGTCCGACGAGCACGACGAATGATCTATCCGCAATTTCGAGATTGAGGCTCGGGATCACGACATGCGCGCCGAAGCGCTTCTCGATGTCGACAAGGGAAACGTTAGCCATGGATCGTTCTTCTCCAAGCCGCTTCAGCCCTTGACCGAACCGACGAAGTTGCCGCTCGAAATCCAGCGGTAAGCCAGGATAAACAGGATCGCGATCGGGATTTGGGAGATGACGAGTCCAGCCGACGGTAGATTGAACGCGGAGATATAGCGGTCGCTGTTCAGTTTGAGCATGCCGACCGTCACGGGGAAGATCGACTCACTGTTCAGGAACACCAGGGCGAAGACGAACTCCTTCCAGATTGCGATGAAGTTCAGCGTGTACCCGACGACGATTCCCGGGACCGCCAGCGGCAGGATCACCTTGGTGAAAATCTGGAAGTCGGTCGCGCCCTCGATCTGCGCAGCCTTTTCGATGTCACGCGGAATGGTCGTCATGAACCCGCGCAGGATCAGGATCTGGGACGGCATGCCGTAGACGCCGTGAACGACGATCAGGCCGATGCGGGTGTCGAAGAGGTGCAGCCACCGCAGCATGTCGTAAAGCGGAATGAGAACGGTCTGCTGTGGCAGCATCAGTCCTGTCAGCAGCAAGGCGAATATGTATCGTTTGCCCGGAGGCTCGAACCGGCTGAGCGCAAACGCGGGCACGAGAGCCAGCCCCACCGCCAGCGCCGATCCCGTGGCGGCGTAGAGCAGGCTGTTTTGCATGAGCACGCCAAAATTCAGTCCCTGCCAAACCTTCACATAGGGTTCGAGCGTCGGCGCGATCGGCAGCGCGAACGGTCCGTTGAGGAACTCGCTGTTCGGCTTGATCGACGTCATCACCATGAGCGCCAGCGGACCGATCCAGACCGCGGCGAGAAGAAGCGCAAAGAGCGTCGCGAGAATCTTCGGCGCCGCGTAGCGCAGGCGGATGAGCGTCCGTCTCGGCGGGACAGTCGCTGCGGGCTTAGACATCAAAGGCGCCCTTGAACAGCTTGCCGAGCAGCAACCCCGCGACGGCGATCGAGAGTACGAGAATGGCAACGCTGACGGTTGCGCCGTAGCCAAAGCGCGAGTTCCAGAAGCTCTCGAGGTAGACGAGATAGCCCAGGACGTTGGTGCGGCCGAACGGCGCCCCTTTCGTCATCACCGCGATGAGGTCAAACGCCTTGAGCGACTCGAACAGAGTCAGCATCACCACCACCGCAGTCACCGGGCGAAGCTGCGGCAAGGCCACGCGCAGCATCATCCTGAGGTGTCCCGCCCCCTCGATCCTGGCCGCGTCGAACGTCTCCTTGGGCACGTCGCCGATCCCGGCGAAATAGAAGATCATCGGCAGCCCGGTGAACGCCCAGCCGCCGACGACCGCCAGCGTATAAATCGCGATGCGATAGTCGCCGAACCATTCGCGCACCAGAAAACCCAAACCCAACGCGCGCAGCACGCTGTCGAACGCGCCGAAGATCGGGTTGAGAATGAGGAGGAACATGAGGCCCACGGCGACCAGCGACATCGTCACCGGAAAGAAGATCGCCGTGCGTAGCACGGTTGGGAGGTAAACCGCGCGAACACGCATCGCGTAGGCGATGAGAAATCCGAGTACGACGGGGAAGGCAAGCGACACCACCAGCCATCTCAGATTGTTTTCGAGCGCAATATAGAAATACTGGTCACCGAGCATGTAGGCGTAATTGGCAAACCCGACGAACTTCTTGGTTGGCGCCATTCCGTTCCATTCAAAGAAACTCAAATAAATCGTGTAAATGATCGGATATCCAATAAAGAGGGCAAACAGCGCCACCGGCAGAAGCAGTCCGAACAGCGTGACGAAGACATGATGGCGGGCGAAGGCTACGAAGGAGCTCCGTTCGTCGCTCATTCGCGAAGCCATTGGGACCCCCTCGTCGGGAACGTTCGGACAGCATGAAAAGCGGCCGGCTCTCGCCTTCTTAGGCGCCGCGATCCGTCAGCGCCAGCTACGACTGACGCATCGCGCCCTTTTGGCACGGGGCGGGAGCTATTCGGTTCCCGCTTCCCTAGGCCCTGTCGGAATTCACGAACCTGGAAGCGATCAGGTCTTGATCTTGCCCCGCACGCGCTCGGCCTCCGTCTCTGTCTCCTGCATGGCCGCTTCCGGCGACATCGCGCCGGCGAGCACGCCCTGGAGGGCGTCGAGAAAGCGGTCTGAAATAGCGGGCGGCGTCCCGTGATCGACATGCATGAAGGTGTAGGAGCCCGCATCGGCCATGGCCTTGCCCAGCCGTTGCTCCATCGGCGAAAGCTGGGAGAGGTCGGTCGAGGCATTCGAGGCGAAGGGCTTGTCGATCTCGAGCTTCTTGGCCGAGGCTT
This sequence comes from uncultured Alphaproteobacteria bacterium, assembly GCA_963824475.1. Taxonomy (GTDB): domain Bacteria; phylum Pseudomonadota; class Alphaproteobacteria; order Rhizobiales; family Beijerinckiaceae; genus Roseiarcus. The sequence continues at coordinate 41,446 of CAWGPR010000012.1, read as the reverse complement.
CCGGCGACACCATAAAGTTGACGAATTCAGCGGCGGCGTCCTTGTTCTTGCTCGCCGCATGGATCATGACCGTGTCCTCGTCGTAGATGGACATGACTGGCGTTCGATCGCCCATCGCCGGGAAGGCGAACCAGTCGATCGGTTCGGTGCAGCAGTGCTTCTTGTCGCCCCTGAAGCTGCCCAAAATGAAGGAGCCCATGTACCAGTAGAGGGCCTTACCCTGCGCCCAGGGAACCTGCGCCGGCGCGAAATCGATCGAATTGAAGTTCTCGATGAACATACCGTCGTCAGCGAGCTTCTTCATCATCGCGGTGATGTCGACTGCGCGGGGATCGGTCCAGGGGATCTTGTTGTCGATTAGTCCCTGATAAGCGTCGAGGCCGTGCTTGTTGACCATCATCGCGGACCACATGAACTGTGCCGGCCATTTCTTCTGATTGGATAGCATGAACGGCGCGATCCCGGCCGCCTTGGCCTTCGCCGCGTTGGCCATCATCTCGTCCCAGGTGGTGGGGACCTTAAGCCCGAGCTTGTCGTGAAGGTCCTTCCGGTACCAGACGACCGAAGCGCCGATCTCGGTCGGAACGAAGTACGGCTTTCCGTTGAACTTCGACAGCGAAACGCTCGCGGAATTCAGCGACTTATCCCAGCCGAATTTCTTATAGTCGTCCGAGAGATCGGCGGCGAAACCGGCCTTGATAATTTCCGCCGCACGGCCTCCTTCCCAGGAGTAGAAAACGTCCGGAGGGTCGCTCGAGCTGATCTCGATTGTTTGCTTCGTCTTATAGGTCTCGCCGTCGACGCTCGCGCCTGTGACGTGGATCCGGTCGCCGTTTTTCTTGTTGAATTCGTCGATCAGCCAGTTGGCGTAGAGTTCCGAGGTCGGCCATGCGGCGCGGTAGAAATATTGGATCTCCACCGGGGCCGCGCGGGCTGGCGTAATTCCGATGACGGTCGTCGCCGCTCCGGCGCCGACAAGAGCGGTAGAACGCAAAAAGCTACGTCGTGTCAGATCGTTCGTGCGCTTAAGCATCTTTGTTTCCTCCTTTGGTTTAGCGACCGGGATCGAGAAGCGGAACAAGCATGGTGCAGCGCTCTTCAAACACCGCGGCAATTCCCATCCCAAAGCCTTACGCGCGCGACACTTTCTTCGCCGATCACATGCCATTAATTAAAGCAGTCTGCTATAGTCTCCCAAAAACTGTCAAGAGGCTTTGGCGACCTAAGGCGGCGGGAGCGGGGTATCGACGCCTCGACGAATAAACCCGATTAAATAAGATTGCTTTGGAAAGCAGACGGAATGGGTCATGGCGGGACGCGGCAGCAACTCCGTTCAACTGAGGCATTACAACGAGCGTGTTGTGCTGAACGCTTTGCGGCGCTTCGGACAGGCCTCGAAGGCCGAGATCGCCCGATTTGCGCATCTAACTCCGCCCGCCGTCGCGACAATCGTAGAGGCGCTTGAGCAAGGCGGCTACGTCAAGGGTGGCGGAAGGCGTTTTGGGGGCAAAGGGCAACCGTCGGCGATGTATGAGCTATCGCCGAGTGGAGCGTACTCCATCGGCTTGCACATCGGCCGCCGCTCCTTGGATGCCGTCCTGATAGACTTCTGCTGTCAGATGCAGGCTTATGAAACCCACGATCACGACTACCCCGACCCTGCGGTCATCCGACGGACCGCGGATGCGATCCTTCAGCGCTTTCGAAATAAACTCGGCCAAGGAGCGTCGCGGTTGGTCGGAATAGGAGTTTCAGCGCCTTACTTCATCGGCGGGTGGGATCGCGAGCTCGGTTTTCCGCCGGAGATCGGCGCGGCATGGAGACGGATCGAACATCGCGTCGGACTTTCTCGACTCGGACGGATTGTCCGTGCAGGTTGAAAATGACGCCTCTGCCGCCGCCGTTGCCGAGCTCGTCCAAGGCGTCGGTACGCGGTACGAGGACTTCCTGCATATTTCTTTGACGACATTCATCGGCGCGGGCCTCGTCATTGACGGCACCCTGCAGACCGGCCCGCACGGCAACACCGCGGCTTTTGGCCCATTTCCAGTCGCTCCATCGTCGCTGGCGTCCGTGCCAAAACCGTCAGGTCCCTTCGAGATCCTCTTGCATCGCGCGTCGATCTACACGCTCATCAATCACCTGCGGCATGGCGGCGTGGAGATTACTCGAGTCCGCGATCTGGATCCTTTGCCGCCGCAAGCTGCGGAGCTCGTTTCGGAGTGGCAGGACGATTGTGCCGCAGCGCTCGCTCAGGCGATCATCGGGGTGATCGCGGTGGTCGACATAGAAGCCGTTGTGATCGACGGACTCCTTCCGCGTTCACTGCTCCTCGATACGGTTGCGCGCGTGCGCGCCCAGTTCTCGAGTCTGGTGCCGGGCGGGTTGATTGTACCGGAAATCCTCCCGGGCTCACTGGGTCAAAAAGCGTCAGCGATCGGCGCGAGCTTGTTGCCGATCTACTCTCTGTTTGGCCCCGACAAGGGCGTACTTATGAAAAAGGGGCGGGAAAAGAAACCGCTGATGGTTGGTTCGATATTTTAGTCGAGCCGACTGACCCGCGTGGGCGTCGACTGAACGTCTGCTCAGGGCGGACCTTTCCCGTTCCCACGCGATGCTGGAAGGCAGATCCCCTGCCCAGACCTGCCGTCCCAGTTGTCTCAAGATGATGGGGTGGCTCACGCAGGTCGTTGCGACAAAAACCCGCTGATAGTGTGGACTACGACAAATCAACTATTTGCTTCTGACATAGGCTTTGGGTTCGCCAAGCCGCGATCGCCCGGCCGGGCACCTCGCGTCCTCGCCCACGGTGTGACGTCCGTCACAGCGCTGCACCGGGAATCATGCTCCAATCCGCTGAATAAATGAGCCCCCATCCTTAACGCGATGAGGCGGTTCAAGCGGAGACGCGGTGACGTTCAGCAATCTCAGGCAGTCCAGTCCCTTTGACGGAATTCTGATCGACGACCGCAACGAGCGACCTCTGACCGTCGCTCTTACGACGATCCTTGCAGTTTGGTCACTCGCTTTCGCGCTCACCTTCGCCTCTGGTCATGGAAGCGCGAACCCCACGTCTTGGCTTGGCGCCCCGGTGGCGGTCACGTCGTCGACGGGCAAATGACGGTTGAAGCGGCCGCTGGTTCCGCTGGACACGCCACGCGGCGACAGGCTTCAAGATCTCGGCAACGAATGCACGATCGCTGGCCCTACCGTTGGCCGTCGCTTTCCCACGAACTGGTCGGGTGTTGACTGTCTGATCTAGGGCCGGCCGTGGGCCGCCTTCGACGCATCGAATGACGTGCGGGACGCGCCGAGCCGAAGCCATTCGTCGAGCTTCGACCAGCGTCGCCGGCCCGATACGTTGCGAACTGCGATCGCGATGGCCTTCTTCTGGCCGACGAGAACCACGAGCCGCTTGCCACGCGTGACGCCGGTGTAGAGCAGATTTCGCTGCAGCATCGGGTAGTGCTGGGTGAGGACAGGGATGATCACGGCGGGATATTCGGAACCCTGGCTCTTGTGGATGGTGGCTGCATAGGCGGGGATTAGCGTGTCGAGTTCGCCGAACCCGTAGATCACCGAGCGCCCGTCGAAGCTCGCCTTGAGTTCGCCCGCATCGGGATCGACGTCGTCGATATAGCCGATGTCGCCGTTGTAGACCTCCTTGTCGTAGTCGTTCTCGATCTGCATGACCTTGTCGCCGGGCGCAAAGGTCCAGCCGAAGCGTTCGACCTTGCGCTCGCCAGCCGGGTTCAGCGCTGCCTGCAGTTCGATGTTGAGGGAGCGCGCGCCAACGCCGCCGCGGTTCATCGGGCAGAGCACCTGGATGTCGCGGATCGGGTTCAAGCCAAAGCGCTTGGGAATGCGCATCTTCACCAACTCCAAGATGCGTTGAACCGCGGTCTCGGGATCCTCGGCGGGAACGAAATAGAAGTCGCTGTCGCCGGCAGGCGCGGTGAGATCGGGCATCAAGCCCTGATTGATGCGGTGGGCGTTGATGATGATCCGGCTCGCTGCGGCCTGGCGGAACACTTCTGTCAATCGCACCACAGGCACGGCGCCTGAGCCGATGATGTCGGCCAACACCTGCCCGGGTCCGACAGAGGGCAGCTGGTCGATATCGCCGACGATCAGCAGCGCCGCATTGTCTGGCGTAGCCTTCATCAGCGCCTGCATCAGAATGACGTCGACCATGGAGGCCTCGTCGACCACGAGCAGATCGCAGTCGAGGGGATTGTCGACATTGCGCTTGAACCCGCCGCTCTTGGGATCGACCTCGAGCAGCCGGTGGATCGTCTTGGCCTCGACGCCCGTCGCTTCGGTCATACGCTTGTCTGCGCGGCCCGTGGGGGCGCAAAGCAACAATCGCACGCCTTTGGCCGCGAGAATCTTGAGGATCGAATTGACGATCGTCGTCTTGCCGACGCCCGGCCCGCCCGTGATCACGAGCGCCTTCGCCATCAGCGCCAGGCGGATCGCCGCCCTTTGGCTGTCGGCGAGCTGCAGGCCGCTGCGGCTTTCGACCCAGGGGATGGCCTTCTCTTCGTCGATCCACGCCCAGGGCAGCTTGCCGTTGGCGATGCGGATCAGCCGCTCGGCGATTGCTCGCTCGGCCCTGTAGAGGCCCGCCAGGAAGGTGCAGGCGGTGTCGCCAACCGTGTCGGCGATCACGGCGCCGTCGGATCTTTCGAGCTCGAGGGCGGTCAGGATCAATTCCTTCGCCGCCTCGAGCAGCTCCTCAGCGAGCGGAATCAATTGATCTGTTGGCAACCCGCAATGGCCCTCGTCCATCGCCTCGGTCAAGGCGTACGAGATTCCGGCGCGCAACCGGATCATCGCGGTCTTTTCGACGCCGAGCTTCATGGCGATCGCGTCGGCGCTCCTGAAACCGATGCCTCGAATATCCCGGGCAAGCCGATAGGGGTTCTCGGTCATGACCTGCACGGCGTCCGCGCCATAGGTCTTGAAGATGCGAACCGCGCGGGCGGTGCCGACCCCGTGGCTGTGCAGGAAGACCATGATCTCCCGGACGATCTTCTGCTCGGCCCAGGCGTCCGTGATCCGCTTGGCCCGGACCGGGCCAATCCCGGTCACCTCGCGAAGCCGATCCGGCTCGGCCTCGATGACGTCGAAGACCTTCTCCCCGAAGGCTTTGACCATCTTCTTGGCATAGACGGGCCCGATGCCCCGGATCATCCCGGAGCCGAGATATTTCTCGATCCCGTCGATCGAACTCGGAGCCGAAGTCTTCAGAAACCGCGCTTTGAATTGCTGGCCGTGGGCGCGATCGTTGATCCATTCGCCGGATGCGGTGATCCACTCCCCGGCGGAGATGATCGCGGCATGGCCGACGACGGTCACCAAGTCGTGATGACCGCGCGCTTTCGCCCTGAGGACGCAAAAGCCGTTCTCAGCATTGTGGAAGGTGACCCGCTCGACAAGGCCGGCGAGCACTTCCTGCGTCGATGATTCTGGCGCTGGCCTCATGCGAACCACGGGATAGTCCGCTTTGCCGCCCGGGCACTTTCTATTCGCTTGCGCGTCCCGGCCTCATCGCGAATGACCGCCCCATCCGCTCGCGCCCAGAAGCCGCAAAGCCAGGAGCAACACAATCGCTCCGACTGTGGCGTTGATGACAAGGCCAATGATTCCAGCGCCGAAATGAAATCCTAGTCGATGCAAGAGCCAGTCACCGATGAGCGCCCCGACTATACCGATTGCCGCGTCGCCGACGAGACCGAAGCCGTGCCCCTTAACAATCTTGCCCGCCAACCATCCGGCAATGACCCCGACGACCAAAATGACAAGCAGCCCTTGGTCCGACAGATGCATGTTCTTCCTCTAGCCGGTCGCCTGATTCGCGACCCAACTGGCGACATTGCTAAGAAATTGGGCCGAAAACAAATCGCTGCAACAACCTAAGACGTTCACTACCGATCATCGCCGACGCGTTCCTCAATGTCATTGAGTTCTCGCGCACGCTAAGTTTTGCGCGCGCGCGGGCGAGAGCAGTAAGGTCCCTCGGATCACTCCTCAAAGCCGCTCTACTGGTCAGGGCCGCGTCTCCCATTCCGTCCGAGCCAAGGAAGGCGCCGCCGACGCCCTCTGCACGCCATACGCATGAATGTAGCTCCCGAATTCCTCATGGGCCCGTCGTCGGTGCCGGAAGGGCGACGGTGGGCCACAGACGCCATGCCCGGCGATGAAAGCATCGGGCCTCGCCGCGCTGCACCCCCCATCATGTCCGTCCGTCCGTCCGGACGTCGGAAGTTGATGGACGCGTCCGCCAAGGGCGATCTCATATATCATCCGAAGACCAGGACGTTCGGACGGACGGACTTGCGGCAGACACGGGGGACTGAGGCAGCTGAGGAATGTTCGAGGCCAGACGATGCGCGCCTTATTCCGCGGGGGCGCTGGCGGGCTCGGCGATAGACTCCTGCGGCTGCGCGGCCGCCGTCTGCGAGGCCCTAGGGGCGGGCGCAGGCCCTCCGGCGCCGGTCTGCACGGGGCGCACCCCCGGCTCCCTCAGGAAGGCGTCCCACTGCTCCTTCGTGCCGTAGAAGGCGTCCTTGTCCACGTTGCCGCCGATGCCCGGGACCCGACCGTCGGATTGATACTGCCAGAAATGCCAGGCGCGCGACCCGTACTTCACGGCAGGATGGTGTTTGGTCGAGCGCACCCAGATCGGATAGTCCGTCAATGCGCCGTTGGAAAGATTCGCTTCGTAGAAATCGACGGTCGTATAGATGATCGGCCGCTTGCCGTAATGGCGCTCCATCTCCTGCAGCATGACCTGCATGTCGGCGATGGCCTCGTCTTGGGTAACATGGCGGCGGCAGGTCGGTGAGGTTGGCGTCGCCTCGGCGTCGAGCACCGGCGGGAGCGCGTCGTCCTCGACCGGCGCATTCTGTTCGAAGATTTGAATCTCCTCGAGCGGCGGGCGGCACCAATAGACGAAGTGATAGGCGCCATGGGGGATGCCGGCGGCCTTGGCTCCCTCCCAGTTCGCCTGGAAGCGCGCGTCCCGGTCGCCGCCCTCAGTCGCCTTGATCCAGGCGAATTTGACGCCGCTGTTGGCGACCGCGTTCCAATCAATATCGCCCTGGAACTTGGACACGTCGATGCCGTGGGTCGGGTAGTCCTTTGGCTTGAGATGGTTGCCCGAAAAGACGTTGTCCGAGAAGACCTGTTCAGATTCTAGCGGGCCGCCGCCGCCGCAACCCGAGGCCAACAAGGCCATCGCAACCGCCGCACAGCCAACAGGCCGGGAAACCAGCCGCTTGAGCCTAGACAGCATTCGACTTGTCACCCACCCTTGCCCGCATGGCGCCGCCGGTGAAGACGAAGATTATGAACGCACGGCGGAGAAATCAAAACTAGAGCGATCGCGATAATGCTTCGTTACCAGCCCCGCCAACGAGGCTCAAGCGCTCGAGCGCCTGCAATGAGCGCCGTCTCACATGAGCTTGCGGGTGGGAAGCCCCGTGCTGCTCTCCGGCAGAACGGCTGGCGCGCGGCACTGGCGGCTCATGCCCAGGGTCAGCGGGCGGCAACTGCGGATCGAACAGGATGGTCTTGGTCTTCCATTGCTCATAAAAAGAGCGATATTGAGCCGGCATCGGTAAGGGGTCGCAAGCCTTGACAGCCTGCAACACGCTCCTTGCCTGCGGCTTTTGCGCCGGATCGGACGGCGGATTGACGAGCTTCGGCGGCTTCAGGAGCGATCCATCGGGTTTGAATTTGACGCGCACCCGCGCGACATATCGACTGGCGTCGGCGGGCTGAGCCGCCGGCTTCCAACACGCGAGATAGGTCTTGATCATCCACGCGTCGAGGCTCGCCTCTTGCGAGACGGTCATGCGCCGCGGCGGCTCCGGCCCGGGCGTGGCGAGCGCGGGGGCCGGGACGGGCGCCGGGCTCACGGGCGCCTGAGCAGCGGGCTCGGCCGTCGCAATCGACGCGGTTCGCGTCGGAGCCGCGTCCTCGATGAACGCGGGCATCGGCGCCGAAACGGGCGCCCGGCTCACAGGCGCCGGAGCATCGGGATTGGCCGTCGCAATCGATCCGGTTCGCGTCGGAGCCGCGTCGTCGACGAACGGCTTGGTCCTGACGCGGTCGTGGACGAGGACGCCCGCGGCAAGGGTCGCGAGGAGCGCTATGGGCACGATGAGCGTCGATTTCATGGTCATGCGAAGACTGCCGTTGATCCTGCCGAAGGAGTCCTAACCATGTGTTTCACGTCGGATCGACATGGATGATCCGCCGAGATCGGCAATTCAGCGCCCCCAACGCTTCGCCGGCTGGGCAACCATCAACATCGCTTCGGCGCACGTCGGCGCGCCTTGCGACGCTCGCAATCCACGAGGGTGAGGAGCGCGCAAGGCGGCTACGAGCCAACCTCCGCCCCGGCCGCTCATAAAATGCGACAACCGAAGATGGTCGCTTTTCACACTGGGTCTAGGCGAAACCACGGTTCGTAAGACGGTTCAATGGTTACGCGGCCTACTGGCAACACCGGTCGCATATCGGGCAGGCTGACCTTGTAGCGCGAAAGCAGCTGCGCCATGACCATCTGGGCTTCCGACAATGCAAAGGAAAGGCCGATGCAAATGCGCGGCCCAGCGCCAAATGGAATATAGGCCGGCGTCTGCGTCCACGGGGCGGTCTTTCCCGCGAATCGACCAGGAAGGAACGCGGTCGGCCGATCCCAGAATCTCCGATGGCGATGCATCACCCACGGGCTCATCAACACCTGTGTGTTGGCGCCAATGCTTTCGCCGCAAATGTCGTCGGGTCCGATTGCGTCCCGAAAAATATGGGGGGCCGGTGGATAGAGCCGCAAAGCCTCCAGGAGCACATTGCGCAGCCGTTGCCAGTTCTGGAGATCGTCGAGGGCGCTGATCCTTTCCGGCGGAAAAGTGGTAATTTCCTTGTGCGCACTTGCCTGTTCTTCAGGGTCCATCGCCAGGAGATAGCTCGCCCAGAACATCAGCCGCGCGGTCGTCTCGGAGCCCGCGAAAAACATGGTTGCGCATTGGTCGCGGATTTCGGCGTCCGATAGCGCCTCGCCGGAATCGGCATCCTTGAGGATCAACAACAGATCGAGGAGATCGCGATTGCCCGCCCCTATCGACGACGCCTTGCGTTGCGAGATGATCTGGTCAATCGCCGCGGACCAGCGTTTCTGAAAGCGCGCGCGCTTGCCGTTCGCGAAGGCGAAGGAGTCATCGCTTGTCGAGAACACATCGAACAGGTTCGGCCGGCCCGGTCCGTCGGCATACTCGCGCACCATGTGGGTCAATGTCTCGCGATCGCTGCTCTCCGGCATGGAAAACAAGGCGCGCAAGACCGCCTCCAAAGCCGTGTCCTGAAAGGCCTTCGAGAGATTGGCTCGCGGCCATCTTTCAGCCGAATGCAACAAATGAAGACCGGCGTCGCGAAAATGCGGCAGCAAGGGGCCAATGCTGAACGGCGTGAACGTCGGCGCCAAGAGACGGCGCTGACGGCGCCAATCGGCGCCTTCTGCAAGGAAAAGCCCTGAGCCGCCGAGCGGGCGCGCGAAGCGAGTGACGGCAGGAGGGCGCCGATAATTCGTGGCATTGGCCGTCATCACGTGACGCACGCCTGCGGGATCGCTCACGACGATGGTCTTAAATCCCATCACGCTGTTTCGAATATAGAGCGCATCGAAAGCGTAGTCTGGCCAGACCGATATGCTGGAACGCGTCAAGTTCCAGAGGAGACGCCAGACCGGCAAATTTTTTGGGTGAACCGTCGGCGCCGGGGGGATGAAGGGCAAGCTCTGGACGGTCATGACGACCTCTCTGACCTCGCCTTTGGCTTCAATCCCTTGGCGGGCGAGTGCCGCTGGGCTGCGAGATTGGCGGCGCTTGACGAGGTTGCGAGACTATAGATCGATTATGGTCAATCTCGGCTAGAAGGTCTCCTTTCGTGAAACCGCTACGTCCAGGACGCGGTATGCGACGACCGCTCAACCTCGATACGCGACGTCGCCTTCGCGCAAAAAGCGGCCGTTCCTCGACGGCTTGGCGAACGGGTCAGATCGACCCGAAGGAGACCTTCAAGCTCGGCCCAATGAACGGGCGGAAGCACGAGAAAGCGGACTTTGGCTGAAGGCGTGGGTTGAGCCACAATCGCCGCTTCCGGGAGCAAACTCCCAACGCATCCGTTCGAACTAAGCGCGCATTCCGCGGCGCGGTACCGAAGCAACGCGCCAATACGTGTTACCTTGGGGGTCTGCGTGAAACAGCTGAGCGAGTACGCTTCACCACGTGTATCGGGCGCCGAACGCGCCTCGAAGGCCATATCGTCTGTTGTCTTCGGCGGCGCCGACCGCGAATTCATAGTCGACATTGGCGAAAACAGAGATGTTGGTATTGATCCTTCCGGTCACGCCGCCGCCAAACTCCAGCTGGGTGACCTGACTCTCCAGCGGCACGACGTCGGTCCCCGAATAGACGGCGTCGGCCTCAGCTCCCCAATCGCGCCAGACATTGGCCCTGACATACGGCTGCCAGACCTGACCGCCCGCGGTTACGATCGTCCATTTGCCACGAAGTCCGATGCGCCCGCTCGGGCCCGTCGTATCGCCGAGCGCCACGTCGCCAAGTCCGTCATAGTCGTGATGGAATGAAACCTTCTGCCACAAGATCTGCCCTTGCGGCTCGAGCACGAAGCCGGGTACGAATTGCGGAAAGGCAAACGGAACGCCGCCCTCCAAAGACGCAATGAAGCCTGTGCCGTCGGTGTTGAGCCTCGCGTACTGGGTGCTGGCCGAGCCGTAATACCAAGTTCCTTGCAGCACGGCGTCGAGATACCCCCCGCCGGGCCCGACATGCGTCCAATAGCCGCCGGCCGACCAGGCGTCGAGGTTCATCGACCCGGTATGGGTGAGGATGTAAGCCGTCGCGGCCGGATTGGTAACGAGGCCGGTTACGTCGGCGTTGACGTCGCCATAGGCGCCGTAGAGGCCGGCGCGCTCGTATTGGCCTGCGATCAACGAGCCACGCAGAAGGTCGATGCCGCCCTGGAAGCCCCCGAGATTGCCGCTCGCGCGCGGATCAGCGAAGGCGGCATAGTTGTTGTTGATCGTTTGGCCGAAGAAGCGGCCCCAGACTGAGGGCGCAAAGAGCGGACAGGGCGCAGGCCCCGGCTTCTTGGTCGGCACCGCCGCCGGCTTCTTGGTCGGCAGGTCGACCACAGGAGTCTCGGCGGAGAGAGCGACCGCAGGCGCGACAGCACAACCATCCGGTTCGTAAGTGTCGCCGACCCGGTCGTCGAGCGTGCCTAGGATCGAAAGCCCCAACTCTCGGGCGAGAGGCTGCACCACCCCATAGGTGGCGAGTTCCGGCCCGATGATTGGATAGACGCCGGGCGGTAGCGGATCCGGCGGGGGCGTCGGCGGCACGACCGGAGGCTCCGGCGGCTCCGGGGGGATCGGCGGCACAATGAGGCTCGAGCGCAGGAACCAATTCTGCGGGTCGCTGCCGCTCATGCCGCCCCGAAAGAGATCATAGTCGTAGGCGCCCGCCCGCAATTCGCCATTCGCGAGCGTGAACGCGCCGGGCGTCGTCATCGCCCCGTTTATGGCGTTGACCACCAAAATGCCATTCGATGTCGTTTCCACGCCAGGGCCCGTGGTGTTATGAATTGTCAGGCCCGTCGAGCCGCTCGCGCTGCCGCGGTTAATGATCAGCTGGTCGGAAGGCGAACTATCGGCACCCAGATAGGTGTTAAGCGTGATCCCGCCGCCCATGCCAGTATAGCTCATGACCGTCAGCGTTTTGTAGCTGCTCAGCAACGTTGGATCGCCGACGGGTGGCGTGAAGACGATATTGCTGGGGTCATTGACTAGGTTCGTCAGATTCGAACTCCCGGTCATCGTCCATGTGGTATTGCCGCTCAGCGTCATGTTCACCGAGCTGCTCGAATTGGTTGTGATGGCCCCGGTTAGTTGCGAACCGGTGGCAGTCAAGTTGGTCGTGCCAGACAGTAGGGTGTTCAGCAGCACCCCATTGCCGCTCGTGATTGACGATCCGCTTACGGCGATATCGGCAACCGCACCTGTCACATGGAATGCGTCCGCCGCCGAGGTCACCGTCGCATTGTTGCTGATTTGAAGCACGTTGGGCAACGTGGGTTCAGCGGCAAAGGGAAGCGCGGGCAACCCGGGTTCAGCGATCAACGAAGCGGTGGGGGTGAACGGCTGAACAAGGAACCCAAAGCTACCCGCTCCCGTCGTCTTCACACTCCCGCCACTGATCATAACCGTAGCGCCGTTGGTCAGCATCCCGCCTGGCGCCGCCGCTCCAGTGGTCAGGGCGGTGGTATTCGTGGCGCTGATCGTCGCGGCACCGTCGGCGCGGTAGCCCACGGCGCCGTCGCCGTTGGTGGTAAGCATTGAGTTGGTGAGCGTAATCGTCGAGGGCACCGAGGGCTGGCCTTGGGCGAAGACGCCGAAGGCGCCCACGCCTTGAGTTGTGATTGAGCCGCCGGTGATGTTAATCGTTCCGCCGCCAGGCGAAATCAGATCAGTCCCCGGTATCGTTGCCTCGGCAAAGGCGCCGTACGTATTATCCCCCGTCGTTGTGATTTTGACGTTGGTGGCGTTCGTCACGCCATCGGTATCCGAATACAGGGCAGTGAGGTCAGCGCCCGTTACGGTGATGCTGCCACCCGTCATCGTCGCGATGGTGCCCATGCGGGTGGCGTCCAGCCCGACCGCATCAGTTGTTACGATGTCGACGTTAGTCAGGTTGCCAATTGCTCCCTCGTTGGTGAGGTCGCCTCCGATAAGGACCGCGCCAACACCGCTGTTGGCGGTAATGGTGGCCCCGGTCAGGCTGATTGTGGCGCCAAATTGCGCCACCACGCCGAAAGCGCCAGTGCTCTCAAGCATCAAATGGCCGCCATTGGCGCCAATCGCCGTGAGCGATGTATCTCCTGATATCCCTATGGCTGCACCACCGCTCGTTATTGTGACGTCTCCGCTAGGGCCTGAGTTGATGCTGATGGTCGCGGGACCATCGGGGAAAATGCTAGCCACCCCGGTCCCGCCGCTCGTAATTGAGATCGGCCCCGGCGGCGCCAATGCCGATTTGGTGTTTATATTCAGACTGCCGCCGGGCTCATTGTATGAGGGAGCATCAATACCGTCGCCACCTGGCACCGTGATTATTGTATTGCCGACCACGGTAACCGGACTGTTCGATAAGTTCACATCTACAGTGCTACCTATCGTGCCTGGGCCGACGATGGTCTGCGAGTTGGCGCCGCTCGCAGCCGAGAAGGCAAGGGGCGCCGCCAGCAGGACGGCGTGCAGAGCGCGGGATTGCCATTGAGCGTCGCTGCGCAGATTGTCTCGAGGACACGTCGGCGACACGAAGCCGTTTACGAGCGCAAGGGGAGATCTTTCTGGCGCAAAGGGACCCCGTCGCTGCGCTCGCCGATTCAATTGACCGCGACGTTTCATCGAGCTCCCTCCAGCTCTGATTCTCATCACTTATAGTTGATCGACTCGCGCCGCAACGATTTGGCCATAGAATCTTCAACATTCGGACGCGGGAAAAACCACTTTTTGATCTGTGCGGTTTCCAAGCAACAGCAGTATTTACAACTCAACGGTAGTATTGCACTATTGTTGACAGCGAGGACCATATTTTCTGTCAGGCACCGGCAGACCAGACCTCAGCATGGAGTAGTCCGGCACGTTGGCCAGATGAGGCGCGCTATACAATGGAATGACCGTTATGGTGCGGGCTCGGGTCCTTCGCGAGTTGACTTTTGTAGGCGCGCTTTCCGCCCAATTGAGGCGTCCAAGGCCGCAGCCTGCTATGTCCGCTCTACGTCGATTCGAGACGTCGTCTGAAACGTCTCAAATGCGTAGAGTAGAAGTGTGGCGCGGTGGCTTTAGGTTGAGCATGTCTGTTTGCCGCCCCTTTCGTCTGGCGGTGCCTTAGTGGCTCAGCCATGGCTCCGTTTCCACACTCCCCTCATCGGTAGGGTCGAGGACTGACGCGCCGGTTTAGGCCGAAGTTTGTATTCCCTGTTGGCTCGCTCTTTCGTCTGCGAGTGTCACACCATCTCGGCCGTGCCACGTTTCCAGCCCCCGCCTCGTCGAACGCAGCATGCGGATTTCCCGCACTGCGCTCTCCTGTTTGCTTCGCCTCAAGGATTATGGGGCCTATCCTGCCGGAGCGGCTTTCGGCGCTGGTCGAACCACTCGGTAGCCATCGAACAGCTTCAGAGTCTGATACAGCCATCCCCTACTCCACCGCGCCCAGCCGAAGCCCTGTCGGTTCCGGGCTCGCAGCATATGGCGCCGGATCTTCTTCTCCACCCAGTCTTTCACGAAGCCGAAGCACTCGCTGGCGTGTCCCACCGCAAAGTAGTTCACCCAACCGCGCAGCACCGGGTTGATCAACTTCACGACCCGATCAACCGGTTGCGATTGGTGGCGGCGGAACACATCCTTGAGCTTGCGTAGCAGCGCCGTCCGCTTTTTGAGCTTGGGCGTGTAGTGGGCGCGCCATACGCCCCGCAGACTACGCACTCGGCGGAAGTCGAACCCCAGAAAGCCGAAGCTCTCGCCTCGGCGGAGGTCCACGATTTGACTCTTTTCTTCGTTGATTTCGACCTGCAGCTCGGCCAGTTCCTCGCGCAGCCGTTTCTCCACCGCCGCCATCAGCCAGTCATGTCGCTGGTGGGCGTTGATCAAGATCACCAGGTCGTCAGCGAATCTCGCGTATTCGACGGAGGTGTACTTGCCGTAGCGCGTGGCCTCCCTCGCCCGCTCCAGCATCCTGTCAACCTCGGTGAGGTAGATGTTGCTGAGCAGCGGCGAGATCACCCCACCCTGCGGAACGCCTTGTTTCCCGCTGGCTTTGAGCATGATCTTCAGCAGATGCATGACGTCGGCATCGTCCACGCGCTGGGCTACTTTCGCCAACAGCCGATCATGCCGGACATTGTCGAAATAGCTGCGCAAGTCGATGTCGATGACGCGCGTCTTGTGCTGAACGATCGCTCGCGCCACGCGGTCCACCGCTTCATGAGCTGTCCGTTGCGGTCGGTATCCGAACGACCCCGATTGGAAGTCCGCCTCGAAGATCGGTTCCAATATGAGCTTGAGCGCACCCTGCGCCACGCGGTCGCGGATCGCAGGAATAGAAAGGACGCGGACCTTGCCGCCATCCTTCGGGATTTCCTGCCTCCGGGCCGGCAACGGCGCATAGGAGCGCCCGACCAGTTCGTCCGCGATCTGCTCAAGGAAAGCCTCTACGCCCTGCGCTTCGATAGCCTCGAAGGTCACCCCGTCACTTCCCGGAGCCCCATCGTTCCTTTTGGCCAGCGCATACGCCTCGCGTAGCGTTTCCAGCTTGCAGACATGGACGTACAATCCCCAGAACTTCCAGGACGTCTCAGCCTTCGCCTTGACGTATATTCTCCGCCTCAGGTCCTGCAAATCGATGGACGCCTTTGTCATCTCGTCCTTGCCTTCCTTGTGATCGGAGACTTTACAAACAGCAGGGCTCCTTCGCTCCACGGGCGTTACCCCGCCTCACCGCTACTGCGAACCCATCCGTCACCCTCTCGCCTTCGATCGACTTCCCGGTTGAGCCGGTTATACGATCGACCCTGCTCCGGCGATTTCGCGCCGGGACGAGGAGGGCTTCTCCAGTTGCTCGGCATGTCCTTGCCACCGTGCTGTCGCTTCCACCCCGCCGAAGTGAAGGAGCCGCTTCGGTCAGATTTCGGCTCCCCATGCTGCCTTCGCCCTCCAGTTGCGGGCTCGGCCTTCGGGGCTACGCATTTTCGAGGCCACATTCGCGTTTACTTTCATTACGGCCCGGCGGCTCGTCGTCTCCCCGAGGGAGACGTTGTCGATAGGCTTCAGAGTTTTGGTTTCCCGCCACCCTGCTATCCAAACTACGGGGCTTCTGACTCTTGCCCCGGCAGGCCTTTCTCCTGCTGAACATGCCAGCCTTCGCTGGACACACAACCGGACAGGCAGGTTTCCTGCATCCGGCTCTCGGACAAGACCTCACGCCTTCGTCCACGGCACGTCGTGCCCAAGCCGACTTAGGCGTACGAGCCCGAAGTGCCCGTAGAGGTGCGAGAGTGGATAGCTCCCGCCCCGCCTGACTTTGTGCTTGAGGCGCAACCACCGGCGCACCCGCGCCGCCGCGTAGGCGTCAAGCGCCCGATACGCCTTGCTGAAAGCGCCTACCGAAAAGTAGTTCGCCCATCCGCGCAGCATGCGGTTCACTTTGCCCACCAGCGTCGTGGTCTCTTGCCATGTGCACGATCGCTCGGTCAGCGCGTGGATTTTCTCGACCGCGCGCTGAATGCTCTTCTTTGATGGCCGGTAGCCGATACGGGCTTGGCCGGTCCTCGCCGAATACATCCGCCCGAACGTGTACCCCAGAAAGTCGAACTCACTCTCCGGCACTTTGCAGACGCGCGTCTTTTCCTCGTTCACCGTCAGCCTCAGCTTGCCCATGATCTCCCGCAGTCGTTCCAAGGCTTCTTCGCCTTTGCCCCTTCTGCACAGGATCACGAGGTCGTCGGCGTAGGTCACGAGCCGCGTGCCGAGGGTTCGCTCGAGCCCGAACATCTTCCATCCCAGCACGAACCGGCGCATGTAAATATTAGCCAGCAGCGGTGAGATGGGTGAGCCCTGCGGGATGCCGCGCCGCCTGTCCCGCGCCTCGGTCGTGCGTGTCTTCCGACCGCGATTGTCGGTTTCTTCCACCGGGCAGTCCAGCCACATCCTGATCAGATGCAGCACGCGCCGATCAACGATCCGGCGCGATACCGACTTCAAAAGCTCGGCATGGGGAATGCTCCCGAAGTAGTCCGCGAGGTCGGCGTCCACAACTTCCGGATGGCCGCGAAACAGCAGCTCTTCCACCTCGATCACCGCCTGTTGGGCGTTTCGCCCGGGACGGTAGCCGTAGAGTTCCGATGGGAGGTCGGCTTCGAAGATCGGCTCCAGCACCAGCATCGCTACTGTCATGCAGACCCGATCCCGCAAGGTTGAGATGCCCAGCGGCCTGAGTTTGCCGTTGGCCTTCGGTATGTACACGCGTCTGATTGGATCCGGTCGGTAAGTCTCCTGCCTGAGCGCGAGCGCCAGTTCGCCCAGCCATCGCTCGACCCCATACGCCTCGACGGCCTCGAAGTCCTGACGGTCCACGCCCGGCGCGCCCTTGTTGGAGCGGCACTGGGCATAGGCATGCGCCAGAATGTCCTCGCGGCTGATCTTGTCGTAGAGGGCATAGAAGCGATAGCCGGGTTCTGCCTTCGCTTTCGCGTGCAACGCCGTCTGCAGTTTCTGAACGCTGTCCGGAGTTGATAGGTCGCCCAATCTCCAGGTCCCTCACTACGTCTTGCGTCTGTCTTGAACTGAGGCCCCTTCCCTCCCCCGGCGTTACCCGGCTTCAGCGGTACTGCGAACCTCTCCGCCACCCCACAGCGCCCAGCCTCTCCCTCGCGGGCGTCTGGTTGGTCATCCCTGACCGCGCTTTGGGGCTTCCCGTGTTGCGCGCGCTTTCCTTGTGTACGTGCTGCCGCCAGTACCCCGGTGCAGCGAACTGGGCGTCGTCTTCGCTCGTCTCACCCAGCCGTATCAGCCTTCCCCGAAATTGCAGTCGGGTCGGCCTGCACATCGTCCTTTTCGAGGCTTGCGCGGCGTATCGCGGTAGGGACGCTCATTGCTGAGCGCCCCCCGCACAGATCCGGACGGGCCCAATTCGGGCATCCGGCTCCTACCTCGGGTGTTTGACGTCAAAGCGCACGTCGGGCCAAGGATGAAGGATATGCGGCTGGGGGAGCCAGTCATCGGCGAGCTTCGTCATACGCTCCCATGTGAGGCCGTCTTTCTGGCTGCGTCGCCGAAGCGCTCGTCGCCAGAGGTCGGTCACGTAGTGCCGGAACGCGGAGAGCGCCCTGCTGTTGGTCGGGACTGCGTAATAAGCAAAGTGCCCTGTGACGACCTGCTTCAACCACCGGCCCTGGCTAGGGATGGGTTGATGCATTCGACGCCGTAGCTCCGCCTTGATGTCCTTCAGCTTCGCACGCATGCGGTCGCGTCGGGTCTTCCGGTGGAGTTGGAAGGATCCCTGGCGGGATTTGCCGCAAATGAAGTTGAAGCCCAAGAACGCAAAGGTCTCCGGTTTGCCGAGCCCGCGTCGCTTGCGGTCGACCGCCGCAAAGCGGCCGAACTCAATCAGGCGGGTCTTGTCCGGGTGTAGCGTCAGCGCAAATTCCCCGAGCCTTTCGCGCATCGCGTCAAGGAAACGGCGTGCGTCGCCTTCACGCTCGAAGCCGACGACCAGATCGTCCGCGTAACGAACGACGATCATGTCGCCTTGAGCCTCCCGCCGTCTCCAGCGCTCAGCCCAAAGATCGAAACAGTAATGCAGGTAGATGTTGGCGAGGAGCGGCGAAGTCACCGAACCTTGTCCTGTTCCCCTGTCATCGACCGTTACGATCCCATCTTCGAGGATGCCCGCCTTGAGCCACTTCTGGATCAGGCGGATGATGCGCTTGTCGCCGACCCTGTGTCCCAGGAAGCGAACCAGCCAGCTTTGGCTGACCGCCCCAAAGAAATTTTGGATGTCGGCGTCAAGTATCCAGTTCACCTTCCGTATCTTGATCGCCGTCGATAGCGCGTCCAGCGCATCGTGTGGCCCTCGCCCGGGTCGGAACCCGTACGAGAAGCCGCAGAAGTCGCTTTCGTAGACAGCATTGAGCGCCATGACGGTTGCGCCCTGGACGATCTTGTCTTCCAGGGCGGCGATCGCGAGCGGCCGCTGCTTCCCGTCGGCCTTCGGTATGTACGTCCGGCGCGACGGTTGCGGTCGGTAAGCTCCCCGGTGGACCCGCTCTGCAAGAGCCTCAACCCTCGGTTCGAGGTCCGCCTCGTAGTCGTGCCACGTCACGCCATCCACGCCGGGGGCGGCTTTGCGCTTAAGCGCGTAGAACGCAGTCCGGAGCGTGTCGGGGTTGATGTGGTGGAGGAGCGCGGTGAACTGTCCCTTCTTCCTCCGCCTTGCGGCTTCTCGTACGCGGTCCAGCGCCTGGGTCACGCGCCCCCGGCTCTGGGTCCGGTGCGTGCTTTGCTGGTCCGCGTTCCCCTTGGTCCCCGGTCTTGGCTCCGCCGGCTCCTGAGCCAGTCGCCCGGCTTCGTTCGTCGGCTTCGTTGCTACTATGCCGGAGTCTGACTTCTCTGGATCGTGCATCGGCGGCTACGGCTCCTCACCTTCCCGCCGCGGACCATGTGACCAACAGGGCTCATGGCCGATCCAGAGATCTCCCGGTTCCCGCGCAAGGAGCGTCCATACATGCCAGGGTCTAAGACCACGCCGGGTCGGTCGGGCGCTCGCGTTAGCGCGCCCGACCGTATTGCCTTCCGATGAGTAAACGGCGTCGGCGCCCGGGATGACAACGGTTTCGCGGCTCGATGGCTGGCCTATATGCTCCCCTGCCGACGCTTCGCCGACGTCCTCGCGGACGTCTGCGCACGGCTCGGGGCCGATGTGGGTCGCTACTCCTTCATCGCAGTGGACTTTCACCACATACTCCTTGCCGGTCTCCCGGCGCACTCACTCGCATTGCGGCCCGCACACTCGCGCCGTCACCTATATGTGACCAGCTACACCGAAGGCTTCAGCCATTTCGTCACCTCCATGACTGCTCCGGTTGCTTCCGGCTGGAGCGTTCGCCGGGTGGGACTTGCACCCACTGGAAAGCGCCGCCTTCTCACGGCGCACGCAAATAGAGGTCATTCCGCAGCGGCATGGCGATTTGGTCTACGACACGTATCGACGCGATCGGGGGTTAGGCCGTGTTGGCAGGCAGCGGTTTCTACAAGGTCGAAGGCTTGCTGCGGTAAGCGGCCCTCAAACCGGACCGCACGGGCGAACGCGTTCGCTTAGTCTCGTGAGGCGACGGGGGCGAGGTCTTTGACCGGCTCGCTCCGACTATCAGACTTGCGACCGAGGGCTCAACGGCGTGTCACTGGTAGCGTTTGAACCGCGGCCAGAGCACCGACAGATCCGCGCGAAAGCCACGGCATACAAAAATCGGCCGGCCGTTCTCGTAGGGCATTGCGTAGGGCGCGCCGAACGTGTCGGCGATTTCGAGGCTGCGGCAGAGCCTCCGCCATCGCTCCGGCTCCCCGTTGACATGAATGATCACGCTGCCGTCGCCCGGGCCAGGCCCCCAAAGGTAGTATTGGTTTTGTCCCGAAGCGGCGGCGGGAAGGCGGTCGGCCCGCCCGTAAACGTCGATCGCGGCAGCCTCACCGTAGTTCGATCCGATGATCGTCACCCGCCTTTGTTCATCCTCCGATAGCGAGCGATAGATCGCGGCCACTCGGCGTTCCAAATCGCGCCACCCCTGCTCGTCCGAGAACACCTGGGTGAGAGGCGCGCCGACGGCGGCCGCTTCGTCCGGCGGCGGACGCAGGTTAGTCGCGTTGAGATAGGCCGCAAGATGCGGCGGGTCGACCAGGGGCAGGGCCACCGGCGCGAAGATCAGCGCAACCACGGCCGCGGCGGCGAACCATGCCCCCACGAGGTCCGGCCGCAAGCGGCTGCAGGCGGCCGCGCCGACTGCGAACATCGTGGGATAGGCGGGATAGAGATAGTAATCCTTGCCCCAGCCGAGGTAGACGATGCAAGTCGCGGCTACAAAGGCGATCGAGAGGAACCGCGCTGGCACAAGTCTCGCCGAAGCGAACGGCGCGCAGACGCCGACGAGCCAGAGCGGCGCGAGCGCGTAATTCATCGCCCTGATCTGACCGATCGCGAATTCGACAAGCGTGCCGGTGAAGATTGTTTTGGCGCTCTCGTGATGGCCGATGACTTCGAAGAATGGCCACCCGTGCGCCGCTTGCCACAGGATGCTCGGGGCCGCGACTATTGCGCCCAGGGCGGCCGCGCTCCAAAAGCTTCGTTGAGCGAAGATCGCACGAGCCTCGGTCAGCGCCAGCCCCAACCCAAGCCCGAGCAGCCAGATGCCGATCCCGTACTTGGTCTCCATTGCGACGCCTGCGACGATCGCTGCCCAGAAAAGGGCGCTGCCCTCGCGCCTCACGATGGCGAGGGTCAGGAAATAGGCGCAGGCTGTCCAGGCGATCGGCTCGAACGTAGAGGTCGTTGTGGTCGTCGTCAGGGCTGCGAGGCCGGGTGAGAGAGCCGCCGCCGCGGCCGCCAAAATCCAAGAAATCCGATCGCCGCCCAGCAGACGAGCGAAAGCCGCCGTTAATGGAACAAGCGCGGTTGCAGCGAGCGCCGCCGGCAGTCTGAGCAACCACACATTTTCGCCGAACGTCTGAGTCGCTGCGGCGACCAGGGGCGCAAGCGGCGGCTGATCGACGTAACCGAATGCCGGACGCCATCCGCAGACGATGAAATAGAGTTCGTTTCGGAAGATGTCGTAGCGGCCAGCTACCGCCAGGTGGATCGCGCAGGTCGCGAGCGTCAGCGTCGCCACATAGGGATCAAGGGCCACGAACCGGGTCGCAGGGTATTTGCGGCCGCCGGTGGGTGAGATGCTCATGAGCTAGTAGGCGCACATCAACCCGCCGAGATGTCCGCGGACCCGCAGCCCATCCAAGCGATTGCGAAAATAAAGCGCGTTGATCTGGTCGTTCGTCGGACGCTCGACGCGGCGAAACCCAATCGATTTGAGATCGTTCGCCAGAATCTCGGGTCGAAAAAAGCCCCGGAACGGCTCGCCCGCCTCCAAGACTCCGGCGCCCAGAGCGTCGAAAGCGATCGCCTCAACCTCAGGCAACGCGTCGCGGGGGAGCGCGTAATCGAAGACGATAGCGTTCTCCGGACACACGGAGCGAATCCGCGCGAAGGTCGCCAGCACTACCTCGTTTGGCAGATACGGCGTCACGCCCAGCCAGGAAAAAAACGCCGGCTCGTCGCGGTTAAATCCCGCCTTCTCCAGCTCAGTCGCCAGTGCTTGACGCCGGAAATCAACAGGCACAAACGCGACGGGATATGGGACGGGAATGGTCGTCAAGGCCAAACGGCGCCGCTTCCAGGCCTGGGTGTCGGGATGGTCGACTTCGAACACCCTTAAAGCAGATCCGGCATAGGGATTGCCGTAAGCGAAAGTATCCAGACCGGCGCCGAGGACGACATATTGGGCCGTCCCGCACGCAATTGATCTTGCGAGTTGGTCTTCGGCGTAGCGGCTCCGCGCGGCCATAAACGCGCGCATAGCGCGCGGCCCAGGCAGAAAAGCGGACCAACCGCGAAAGGCGATGGACGCGGCGCCCCTTGGTCCGATGATCCATAGGGCGATGGGATCGTCGAGCACGTGCGGAAAGTCGAACAGCTGGTGTTCTGCCCTGAAAATCGCAACGCTCTGAGCGGTCCGACTTGCACGCCCGGCTTTCATCGAACGCCACGCGGTCTTGGCCCGCTTCAACGACGGCGGCGAGCGCTGTGCGCGTTCATGAGAGCGAGCCATTGACATATTAAACTAATGCGTACTATATGGAAACAGGTAATCCTAATTTTTGGCTGGATTGTGGATACGGATGATAAACTGACGTTTATGGGTAAGTTGTCGATGCCCGCTGGCGGGGCGATACCGCCGCCGACAGAAATCCGGCGAAGCATAACCCGCATGGCGCAATTGCTCGGCGCGGGAATGGCGAGGGGGGAACTCACGCCGATGAGGCTCATGGCGCTCGGCATCCTTCGCCGCGATGGGCCGATGAACGCGCGCGCATTGGCTTCGAGGCTCGGAGTCCTGCCGCAATCCCTTACGCAAATCCTCGCCGATCTCGAGGCGGCGGGATCGTTGATCCGTTCGCGCGATCCGGATGATGGGCGGGGGCATATGCTCAACCTGACGCCAAAAGCTGTATCCCTCATGCGCCAGGAAGGCGTCCGACGAGACGCCGCCCTCAGCGAAGCGATGCAGCGAACACTGACGCCAATCGAAATCGGATTGCTTTTGCTCGCCGCGAAGACTTTGGGCAAGCTCGCCGATGGATGGAGCGACGCGGAGGCCGAATCCTTCCAACCCTAAAATGGGCGGCCTGTCTCGAACCAAAGCGCGAGTGAGCGCTTTTCCCCCAAATTGCGACATGGCTCGGAGCGGGAGCGGAACTGGAGCTCACGACCCAAACTGCCCTTCCACCTCGGTATTTGCGGAATGGCGCAACGCAAGCCGGTAACAACGCAATCAATCCGATAGGCCTAAACCTGGACTACTGCATGGCTCGAGTTTTCGGGCCTCTCGTAGGTAGCCGAGAACCATCGCGTGCATGTGGACGCGCAACGCCCCCATATCGAGAGATCGTGTCTGGCCGGCAATTGCGGTCTGGAGGAGTGAGCTGCACGCCGTCACGATCAGCAGCGCGAGCAGATGTTCGTCGTGAAACGACGCATCGCGGCAGCTTTGCAGATTTCCAGCGACGAACGCCCCCGCTCTTGCCGCCGCCGCCCTGACAAGCGTCGCGTCTCCGAAATCAACCAGCGGCTCGTGCATCGCGCGCGAAACTCTGATGCGCGTCGATTTGGCCGCAATGAAGGTATCGACAAGACCCGATGCCAGTTCGTCGAGCGGCCTTCCGTTCAGGGCTCGACAGCCGCGCTCGATCGCCCCGACAAGGTCTTCCAAGTAGCGCTCGATCAACGACAGGATCAGAGCCTGCCGGTTCGGAAAATACTGATAAAGTGTGCCGACCGACACGCCCGCGCGCTCCGCGACCCGGGTGGTCGTCAATCTGCGATAGCCCACCGCAAGCAAAACCTGAATGCTGGCCTCGAAAAGCGCCGCCACGGTCGCCTCCGGGCGCACCTGAACCGGCCATTTTCTGGGCTTCAACAGGTTGCGTCTAGCCGAGGCCACGAATGCGAATTCCCTGAATGCGAAGGAACCTTCATATTAGCAGCCGGATCGGGCGAGGCAAAAAGACGAGGACAAACCGCGATGCACGGCCAAAGTGACAATCCCTGGGTGATGGTGACCGGCGCGACGGGCGGTATTGGCAAGGCCCTCATCGCCCGCCTCGCGCTAAGAGGCCAGAACGTCGTTGCGACCGCGCGCGAACCGCAACGCATATCGACGGCGCCCGGACCCGGACGCATCCAAGGGGTTCAACTGGATCTGGAGCACCCCGGGAGAATGGGTGCGGCCGTTCGCGAGGTCGCCGAGATTGTGGGAGGAAACGGGCTTACGGGTTTGGTCAACATGGCGGGCGTCATTGTCGAAGGCCCACTTGAGACGATCCCTCCCGCTGAGCTGCGGCGTCAACTCGAGATCAATGTCGTGGGCCCGCTCGCTCTCACTCAAGCGGCGCTGCCGATGTTGAAGCGAACCCGCGGTAGGGTGGTGAACATCGGCGCCATATCCGCCCATCTAACCGTGCCGTTTTACGGGCCCATCGCAGCGTCGAAATCCGCGCTCGCATCCCTCAATGACGCCATGCGGCTGGAATTCGCGCAATATGGAATTGAGGTGATTTTGATCGAGCCCGGAGCGATGAAGACCGAGATCTTCGCGAGGTCCCGGGCGACGCGGGACGCGGCCCTGCTCGCTGCGCCGGAGCAGGATCGCCACTATCGACCGGCGCTCGTTGCAATGGATCGCGCGTTCGAGAAGGCCGGGGCGGATGATCCGGGGGTTGTCGTCGAAGCGGTAATTAAAGCTCTTTTCGGGAATCGCCCCAATCCGAGGGTTGTCGTTGGCCGGGGAACAGGCACGCTGATGCTGCTAGCGCGCCTTCCAATTCGAATGCGAGATAGGCTGGTGAAGAACGCCCTTGGCCTCACAGAAGCGCTCAAACCGGCGCAGTGAGCCGCTCGGTCGCATACCGCGCCATCAAAATCATATTGCCGCTTCGCCATTGGCGACCGCGTGATAGTCCGCCCGAGGCGTCGGGGATCAAATGAAAATGGCTTTCGCCTGTTTTGAGCGTCGAGCAGTCGTTGCAAATCGACCCTAAGGACGCTGACAATGGTGGAATTCAAGATTCATGCGCTTCGCGGAGTCCCGTAGAAAATAAAGCTCGAGCTGGCATTTTGGCCCCCACGCGGGCGAAAAGTGTTCCAGAATTCCAGTTTGACACTGCCCGAAAATCGGCACGCACATGGTGGGAGTTGCGCTGAGAACCTCTTGGCCAGGCACTCGATCGCTCGTTCCGCAACGGCAAGTCGGCTACCGTCGATCTGAGAGCGCGGGTCATTTCGATAAGATCAACCACCCAGCGGAAGGAAGCCCATGATGGAAACACGCAGACGCATCGTCACCTTGACGGCACTAGTACCTCGGCACAGTGATCTTGACCGGTTGAATCCGGGGTCAAAGTAACTCTGGCAGCTGTGTCGGATCAACGAGCAGTTCGATGCTGCGGGCGTTCTCGGCTGCCGCCTAATGAAGCCAGCTTGTTCGAGCGTCAGTACCATCTGGTGCACGGAAGGCGGGCTGACGCGAAAATAGTCCTGCATCTCAGTTTCGGCCGGCGGCCGGCGGTGCAGGCGCGTGTAGAGGTGGATAAACGCCAGATATTGGCCCTGCCTGGGTGTGAAGGTTTTTGCAGGGCGACTCACTCCGGCCATCCGATTCAGCTGTTCGTGCGTGCCTCAACACGAGGAGGCACGGATGAATGTACGCTATCGGGTCGAACTCAGCCAAACCGAACGCACCGAACTGACGGAGCTTCTGAGCGGCGGCAAGCATGCGGCACGCAGGCTCAAGCGGGCGCAGATATTGTTGGCGGCGGATGGCGGCGCCAGCGACGAGGCGATCGCGACCAATGTCGGCGTGGGCAGCTCGACCGTCTATCGGACTAAGCGCCGCTTCGTCCTCGGCAACCTGGAGGCGGCGCTCAGCGAAGAGCCGCGCCCCGGAGCAAACCGCAAGCTCTCGGGCAAGGAGGAAGCCCTGCTGGTGGCAACGGCCTGTTCGAGTCCACCCGCGGGCCGCGCTCGCTGGACGCTGGAGTTGCTGTCCGGTGAACTGGTCAGGCTGACTGCGCACGAGAGTGTGTCGCGCGAGACGGTGCGTCGGCGCTTGGCCGAAAATGACCTCAAGCCATGGCGCAAGGACATGTGGTGCATTCCGCAGGTCGACGCCGACTACGTCGCCCGTATGGAGGAGGTGCTCGATCTTTATTCCGAAGCGCCCGATCCCGAGCGCCCGGTGGTCTGCTTCGACGAGAGCCCGATCCAGCTCATCGGCGAGGTCCGCCGGCCGATCCCGCCCGAGCCGCGGCAAATCGAGCGCTACGACTGCGAATATAAACGCAACGGAACCGCGAACCTGTTCGTGTTCTTGGATGTGAACCGCCCCTGGCGCAAGGTGAAGGTCACCGAACGGCGCGCCGCCGAAGACTTCGCCGTCTGCATGCGCGACCTCACCGATGTCCATTATCCCGAGGCGGAGCGCATTCGCGTGGTGCTCGACAACTTGTCGACCCATTCCGCCGGCGCGCTCTACCAGACTTTCCCAGCCGACGAAGCGCGACGGGTGCTGCGCCGGCTGGAGTTCCACTACGTCCCCAAGCACGCCAGCTGGCTGAACATGGTCGAGATCGAGATCGGCGTCCTGGCCAGTCAATGTCTCGATCGGCGCATCGAAAGCTACACCCGGCTTGTCGCCGAGACCGCTGCTTGGGAGAAGCGACGCAACGCCGAATGCGCCCGCATCAACTGGATGTTCACAACCCAAAAAGCCCGCGCCAAAATGGGGCGCGCTTACCCCAAGCCCACGCTCAAATCAGACCAAAATCAAAGAGTCAAAACCTCTGTGACGAGGTACTAGCGCTCGGGCCCGCGCTCGTACTGGGCATGCCGGCGCGGGCAACCGAACCCATCCAGGTCGGTGGTAGAATGACGTGCACAACCCCTGAACAGCACGCGATTCCCGTGGAAGGTGATGCGGGTCACGTCCTGGTTGTGCAAAAAGTGAGCTGCGTCGGCAGCGCTTCGGGCCAGTCTGCGAGATTCGACGGCGGCCAGCAAACTTGGGTCGAAGCGGACGATTTGGTCAAGGGCAGTGGGATGATCCACGGCTACGAACTAGCGAAATACAAGGACGGAAGCACGGGCGTCACAAGCTATGCCGGAGCGCAGGTGACCACGATGGTCAATGGAAAGCCTGAATGGACGGCCTTGGGGACTTGGGAGCAGATTCGCGGGACCGGCAGCCTCGCAAATGTTGCGCTGAGGGGCACCTGGACGGCCAAGCCTATTTCGGAGAAAGAATATGTCATGGACTGGGAGGGCACACTGACCCAGTCCAGCGAACAGTGAACTTGGGTCACTCGCAGGAGCTTTGCGACCTGCGTCGGGCTATCATTCCCACATGGCGTCGCGAATAGGCAAAATCGATCCCAAGACGGACGTTCGCCGCGTTCGAAGCCAAAAGGTGTTGTTTCAGCCCGATTTTCGGCTGGCCGGCTGCAGCGCCTCAAGCCAGAGCTAAGTTTCCGCTTGCCGCGGCGTTAGGTTTCCCCGGGGCAAAGCGCGACCGCGACTGCCCGGTCCCGAATACGCCTTTGCCGCGGTACCGGTTCGCGGCGCGGGCGATCAGGCCCCCGGCCGCGGTGGTGCCCTGCGTCCTTGGTGTGAAAGTCGCGGTTCAAGCCGTCGCGGCCTTCCGGGCCGCCGCGAAAACTTCGCGAGCGGACGTCATCCCTGCGACGTGCTCCGTGTCCTTGACGCCAAGGTCCATCCAGCCCGCGTTGACGGCCTCGAACATCGCTTCGGCCGGTCCGGTCTGGCCCTTCGGGATGCCAAATTGCTCGAACGCTTCCGCCCACCTCGCACGCGGGACGGCAAAAGCTTTCACGTCGAGATTCAGGACTTCACCCAATTGCTCCGCGACTTCATCCGCGCTGACCATCGAACCAAGCTCGACGACGCGCCGCCCTGACCAGGCTGGCCCGCTCAAAAGGGTTGCGACCTCCGCGCCGATGTCATTCGTCGCGACCATGGTCGATTTCCGGTTCGTCGGATTGTAGTAGACCGGTAGCGTTCCGCCCTGGGCGACTTGCAAGCCGTAGAGGAAGTTTTCGAAGAATCCACCTGCGCGCACAAATGCGATTGGCGGTATCAGGTCGCGAAAACCTTGCTCCAGAAGCGACAAGGCCGTGATCATCCCAAGCCCACTGGTCCTGTTGGCGCCCATCGACGAGAGCGCCACCACCCGCGGCGGCGCTGCCTTGGTGAGCGCCTCGACATAGTTTGCAATCACGCCCTTTGCTTCTTTGAAATCGGGCGAGGGCGCCCAGACGGCCGGCAACATGACAAACGCGCCTTCGACGCCTTTGAGCGCCCGCTCGATGGCTGCCGAATCATTCCAATCGCCGTCAACCAGTTCCACGCCCTGATTCGCCCAGCTTGACGCCTTCTTGCGACTGCGGACCAGCGCGCGTACTTCCTTGCCGTTCGCCAACAGATGTTCTGCCGTTGCGCCGCCCACTTTTCCCGTGATTCCCATTACTAAAAACATGCGTTTTCTCCTGATCTTGAGGGACAAAGCACTGCCCCTGTTGGTTCAACGGATGAGCGGCAGAATGGCCCGGATACGGGGATCGCGCGCGTAGAGGCCGCCCCATGTCATCGCGCCCAGAAGCAGGGAAACGATTTCCGGCGGCGACCCCGACTTACCAATGCGGACATGGGCGCAGATGGCGCCTCCCAAAAAGCCCGTCACTAGGATCGCGCCGAGGACGGCGGTGGCCGGAATGGCGTAAAGGATGGCGCAGACGAGTATGATCGGACCCACGACACGGGTCAGGTCCATTGCGAACCCGGTTTCCTGCAACATGCTCGCGATCTGCGCCGGCGCTAAAAACTGAATAGCGCCGTCTGCCACCAGAGCGATAACGACAAACGCGCTCATTATCCGGCCGGCCCACAGCGCGCGATGCAAGGTCATCGTTTCAGGCGCCTGATGCAGGTTCATAGTTTGGGACACTTGTCATTCTCCGATGGGGGGATCCCATATTCAGAGCTTACTGTGTCTCGTAGGTATGATAAACACCAAGGAACTGAACTCACTGTTCTCTCTGTGGTGAACAATGCCAAGGCACGAAAATGCAAAATCTCGAACCCATCCTCATTTTCATAACGGTAGCGGACATGGGGAGCTTCACCCACGCGGCCGATAGCCTGGGCATCCAAAAAGGGAGGGCCTCAACGGCGGTCCGCAAGCTGGAAGAAGATGTCGGTGTCAGGCTCCTGCACCGGACGACGCGTAGCGTGCAGTTGACCGAGGACGGACGCGCATTTCATGACCGTGCCCGCGATCTGCTTGCTGAAGTCGATGACCTACACTCGATGTTCGCAGGCGATCGCGTGGCGCTTCGCGGGCGTTTACGGGTTGATCTTCCGACCGAGGTAGCACGCACAACGATTGTGCCGGCCTTGCCGGATTTCATGGCGGCTCACCCCGAGTTGGAGCTCGAGGTGTCGAGTACGGATCGGCAAGTTGATCTGGTTCAAGAGGGGTTCGACTGTGTATTGCGGCTTGGACCCATACGGGACGAGACGCTGATTGCCCGCCAACTGGGCCTGTTGCGCATGGTCAACGCTGCCAGTCCCGCCTATCTGGCGCGCTATGGCGTCCCTCGATCGCTAGAAGATCTCCAGCGCCAGAAACATCGGACAATTCATTTTTCGACGATGCTGGGCGCAAGACCCTATGGATGGGAATATCCGGACGGCGACAGCTACGCGACGCTTCAGTTGCCAGGTGCGCTGCACGTCAACAGCGCGCAAACCTACGAAGCTGCTGCCCGCGCCGGCCTTGGCCTGATTCAGGCGCCGCTCTTGGGGATTGGCCCATACTTAGAGAGTGGAGCGCTTGTGGAGATCCTACCCGATTTTCGTCGCCGGGCGCTCGCCGTGTCCCTCGTCGTAGCACATCGGAGCAATCTGTCGCGCCGCGTCCGCGCATTCATGAAATGGATCGAAAATGTGCTCGCGCCCTACCTGGAATAGCGAAACGAACCCGTCGGCTGTGCAAAAATCAAGCAGACCGTGCGGAAACTCCACGACTTCGGCGTTGAGAGGCGTGGGAGCGAGTTGCGTCGGAATTTGGGCTATTTTGGCTTTGTTGATCGCCGGATGCGACCTGAGAGGCGTCTGGGCGCCCATATCGGCACGGATAAGCCCGATCGCCCTGCATCAGCCTGCGACGGCGGCGGTCATCGCCTCGACGCCGAGGATGTTGAGGGCGCGGCGCAAATTGTAGGCGAGCGCCGTCAGGCTGAACTCGGCGCGCACGTTCGCGAGGCCGCGCATCAGAAAGGCGCCCTGATACATCCACTGCTTGATGCTGCCGAACGGATGCTCGACGACTTCGCGGCGACGGTCGAGAATCTCGGCTCTCGCTTTGAGGCGCTTGGCCATGCGGTCGAGCACAGCCTCGTTTTCGAGGCGGGAAACAGAGCGCACGTCGTTCGTGCATCGCGCGCGCATCGGGCAGTCACGACACGCTCGTCGATTGCCGTAATCGACTTTGGCAAGATCGCGCAGCCGGCCGTGGCGGATCGGCGTCAACAACTTCCCGGCCGGGCAAACATAGGCGTCGCGCCCCGCGTCGTAGTGAAACTCGTCCTTGCGGAAGAAGCCCTCGCGCACCGAGGAGCCGCGTTGCGGTCTGGGAACATGCGGGATGCAGCCGGCCTTCTCGCAGGCCTCGATGTCCTCGACCTTGAAGTAGCCGCGGTCGGCGACGACGTTGATCGTCTCGACGTCCAGAATCTCGCGGGCCGGTTCTGCGGTCTGCGTCAGCAGGCCCATATCGACGACCTGGTTGGTCACCGCTTGCTCGACGATCAGCTTGTTCTTCGCGTCGACGGCGACCTGGATGTTGTAGCCAACGCCGACCTTGGTATGCGCGGCCATGGCGCGGCTGTCGGGATCGGTTAGCGATATCTGGTCCTCGCCGGTTCGCTCGAGTTGCGCCAGCATCGCCTGGTACCGGCCGCGCTTCTCGCCGAGCGCCGCGATCTTCTCGGCGAGATTCTTCGTGCGCGCCCCACCAGTTGTCGCCCCATCCTCGATGTCGCCATGGTCGAGCCGTTCGAGGTATTCGTTCAACCGCTCGTCGGCCGCGCGAATGAACTCTCGCAACGACGCGCGGGTGAAGTTGCGGTCCTTGTTGTTGACCGCCTTGATGCGGGTTCCGTCGACCGCCAGCAACTCGCGACCATAGAGGCCGAGCCGCCGGCACAGCAGCACGAACTGGCGGAACACCGATTTGAAGGCGCCGCGACTGTCGCGTCGGAAGTCCGCGATCGTCTTGAAGTCCGGCTTGAGGCCGCGCAACAGCCAGATGACCTCGATATTGCGCTGGGCTTCCCGCTCCAGCCGCCGGCTCGATCGAACCCGGTTCAGATAGCCGTAGATGTAGAGCTTCAGCAGATCGCCGGGCGCATAGCCCGGCCTCCCCGTCGCCTTCGCTTCGACCCGCGCGAACCCGGCGCCCGCAAGATCCAGTCCTTCAACGAAGGCGTCGATGAACCGAACCGAATTGTCCACCTCGACGTAATCGTCAACCGCCTCCGGCAACAACAGAAGCTGGTCCCGTCCGAATCCGGCGATGTGAGTCATGCGCGATTCTAACGTCGCCAACGCCGCAAAGGAATCCGCTCAGGCTGAGTTTCCGCACGGTCTGCAAGATTTTGGCACCTTGAATCGACGTCAAGGAAATCAACAAGTTACGCGGTTCAGAAATCAGTTGCATAAAGGTCCGCTCTCCCGCCCATCTAATCCGTCCTAGGCAGCGGCCTGCTTCGTCCGCTAAACGTCGACTCCGGCCGGTGACCGGTCACCTCCTCTCCGCCTCACGCTCAAATGCCTCGAAAGCGGAAGCGACAGATCGCATACACAGCCGTGGCCGATCACGGTTTCCCCGACACATCGATCCCCTGCACCAGAACGGCAGGCCGAGAATGCGGTTGAGGGCCAGAGAGGCAGAGCCTATGCGGGGTCGGGAGCGTGTGCGGACGGCGTTTCACGCGGCAATTCTGCTTCCATGTCTTCGAGGAAGGAAAGGATGAGCGCGCGGTCGCTGGCGCTTCCGTACAGGTTGACGCTGAGGGTCAGCTCATCCTGGTAGGAACTCATGGCGAGTTGGAAATAGGGCTTGTACTTGATCGAGCCGCACAGATAGGCGTCGGTCGGGCTCAGATCGCCGAAGGATAGGCGAGCTGCGTCCAGCACGCCGATATTGGTCATACAGATGAGTGGGTTCTTGAGTCCGGTCCGCAGCTTGCGGTTGGCGATCCGGTCGCCGCAGAGCCGGTAGAGCAGGTCGAGCTTGACAAAGGCGTTGAGGCCGATATCGCCGCCCTTCTTTTCATCCATCTCCGCTTTGACTCGGTCGAGCGTGCGAGGGAACGCCTCCGCGGGGTCGCGCCTGAGCTGTGTGATCACCGTCGAGGAAAGATTGGTCAAAGCGGTGAATTCATCGCCGTCTGCGAGATAGCGGCGCATGTCCACCATCACCGGGATCGTGAGCTCGGCGCCGGGTCTCAGGTTCAACAGCCGGAACAGGCAGCGATAGAGCGCCGTCAGCGCTAGGTCATTGAGGGTCGCGCCGTGGGCCCGGCCATAGTCTCTGATCGCCGCTGTCCGCGCGCGCGCCAGCCGGCGGGTCAGGATGAAGGGCTCATCCACCCCGCCCTCGCTCATCGGGAAGCGGCGGTCGCCGGACTGATTGTTGTCCCCGCTTTGCAGGAACAGCGACTTCAACTTGACGCCCAAGCGGAAGCGCTCGAGCACGCGGCGCATGCTTCGATCGCCGGTGACCGGGTTCGGCCGATACGCCGGATCGGCCAGGAGCCGCGTATAGATGGCGCAAAGGAAATAGATGTACGATTTGAAACCGGCCGCGTCGCAAATCATATGGTTCAGCGTGAGCGCGACCGCGGAGCGGCGCCCGTCGAGCAGGCACACTCTGACCTGCGGACCGCGATCTTCATCGGCGCGCGCGACGAGGATCATCTCGAAATCCGTTTCGGTCAACGCGACGACGAAGGCGCGGGCGCAGCTTTCGGGGTCGAGGCTCACCCAGCGCGATTTCGCGCCGTCGGCATAGCGTGTCCCGAGGATGGGAATCGCCTCGATGGAGGCGATCACCGCTCTTCTCAGAATTGCGGCTTCTAGCGCGGCGCCGGAATCGAAGCGCAGGACGCAGTGGAGCTGGTGGTCGTTGAAGTCGTTGAGGTCGAACGCCCTCTGCAGGTGGTCGAACGCTTCGCAAATGAACTCCATCGACCGGATACCCTTAGAGAAAAGCGTCCAAAATGCTCGTTTGGTCAGTTACATTGATTATCGACCCCTGAGCCAGTCCAGCAATAGCGCCGCAAAGAATTGCGTCCCTCTTCGAAAGGGCAGCGTCGGAGTGCGGGCCCTTCGCAAACGCGCCGTAATCTCCGCGGTCGCAGTCGCTATGATCGCGACACCGCCCCGCGCAGGTGTTGCTCAATTGCTCAGCCGTCCACCCGCTGACGGCTGGAAGGCGCAAATAGCGTCCATTCGCCCGACAAGCGTCGAATCGGTAACTTCGACCCAAACCGATCATTCGTCGACCG
The DNA here is from genome assembly GCA_963824475.1 of uncultured Alphaproteobacteria bacterium. Classification (GTDB taxonomy): domain Bacteria; phylum Pseudomonadota; class Alphaproteobacteria; order Rhizobiales; family Beijerinckiaceae; genus Roseiarcus. Next base: position 7,836 of record CAWGPR010000012.1, on the reverse strand, counting down.
ATGACGGGAGTTGACCCAGACGGCCCATTCCCCCGACAAGGGCGCGATCGCGGCGGTTGCCCGTCCGCTTCGGAGGATCGAGTTCCTGGCGCAATCGGGTTCGACAAAGCTTGGCATCTCGTCCAGAACGGATTCCTGATCCTGAGAGCCACTCGTCGCGCAAGTTTTGGAGGCGCGAACTATGAGCGATTTCGCATTGCCTGTCAGATGCTACGCGCAGAGCGGCGAACTCAACATCGCTTATCAGACAATGGGGAGCGGGCCCGTCGACATCATCCTGATCCCGGGCAGCATTTCGCATGTCGAATTCGCGCATGAAATGATTGGATATACGAGCTTCTCGCGCCGTCTTTCGGCGTTTGCCCGCGTCGTTACGTTCGACAAGCGGGGCCAAGGACTGTCCGATCGAGCGTCCGGCGTCGCCCCGCTCGAACAGCGGATGGACGACGTTCGCGCGATCATGGACGAAATCGGTTCGCAGCGCGCGACGCTCTTCGGATTCTCCGAGGGCTGCCCGATGAGCATCTTGTTCGCCGCCACCTACCCCGAGCGCGTCTCGCGCATCATCCTCTTCGGGGGCTTCGCCCGATTTGTCGACTACGCCGGCGATGTTGAGGAAAGAATCCGGCAGCGTGTGAAACACTGGGGTACCGGCGCGATGATCAAAGCCGGTATCCCGAGCCTGGCGGCAGATCCGGACGCCGTCGCGCTATTCGCCAAATTCGAACGGCTCTCGGCCAGCCCGGGCGCCGTGAGAGCGGCGATGCAGATGAACGCGCTGATCGACGTCCGATCGATACTCCCCAGCGTGCGGGTCCCGACGCTCGTACTCCATCGCCAGAACGACGCGCTGGTTCCGGTCGAACAAGGGCGTCAGTTGGCGGAGCGAATTCCCGACGCCAAGATTATCGAATATCCTGGCGCCGATCATGCCTTCTGGTATGGCGACGTGGAAGCGATGCTTGGCGACATCGAGGAATTCGTGACTGGCGCGCGCGAGGGTTCCGCCAACGAACTCGAACGCGTTTTAGCGACGGTTCTGTTCACGGATATCGTGGATTCCACGCGCAGCGCCGCCAAGATGGGCGACCCTGGGTGGCGGCGGTTGCTGGACAGCCACGATCAATTGGCCAAACAGATGGTCGAGAAGCATCGGGGATCCCTGATCAAATCCACCGGCGACGGCGTTCTCGCGACGTTCGACGGGCCCGGACGCGCGGTCCGATGCGCGCTGTCGTTCGGGGCGGCCGCCAAGCAGATCGGCCTGCCCCTGCGCGCCGGTCTGCATACCGGCGAGATCGAGATGAGAGGCCGGGATATCGGCGGCATCGCCGTGCACGCAGCGGCGCGCGTCATGGCGCAGTCCCAGCCGGACGAAGTTCTCGTGTCAAGAGTCGTGACCGACCTCGTCGCTGGCGTTGGGTTGAGGTTCTCCGAACGCGGATCGCGTGAACTCAAGGGTCTTCCAGGCCGATGGGATTTATTCTCCGCTAGCCTGTAGGCTCCGCTCTGCGAAATGTCCCCTCCTGGCGTAGGGACGCGGTTCGAATTCGAGCAGGTGAATGTCGCCTTCCCGTCCAATTGCGACGTCCCCGCCCGCTATCCGCAGTGTCCGCTTCACGTCGACTCCGGCCATTATGCTAGAGGATATTTTCGGCCATGCCGAGCACCAGATCTCGCCGAACACGCTAATCGCGTCGTGCGGAAGTTGAGGGGTCGCCGACGTCGAGCCGACAGGTCGCTCGCCTCAGTCATCCGGATTTGCAGCCGAGTTGATGCCTGGCCGCCTATAGGTTGGCCAGTAGCGACGAGCGCAATTCGGCGATGCGCGCGAGCGCCGCCTGACGATCCCGCTCTATCGCCGCAAGCTCTTGGGCATCGAGCATCGCCTTCGCTTTTGCCCAGCTTTCCAGGCAGCCATCGGCGCTCCGCAACAAGGCGAGGGTGAGCGCGCGGTCGAGGGTGAACCACCCCGCCCGAGCTTCCGCGCGCGCGACGCGCCGGGTAGGTGAATCCCTCGACGGAACCTTGGTTTTGAGCGGGCGTTGATGTCGCGTGTCGCAAAGCGTTCGGCCACAGAGGCCACTAAGATGAGTCGGCTACGTGGACGCAAGGATGCCGCATCGCCACTTCCGGCTTGGATTCCGCCCCAACTTTGCCAGCCTGTCGAGACCGCTCCGTCAGGGCCGCAATGGCTCCACGAGATCAAACTCGACGGTTTCCGCATGGCCGCGCGCGTCGAACGCGGACGGGTCAAATTGCTGACGCGGACAGGGCTCGATTGGAGCGACAAATATCCGAGCGCGTCAGCGGCGCTCGCAAAGCTGCGGCTCAAAACCGCCTATCTCGACGGCGAATTGTGCGGCGTCGGCGATGATGGATTGCCGAGCTTTTCCCATACTCAGGCCGCGAGCGACGGCGAGCGTGGGGTACGGCTCGTCTACTACGCTTTCGACCTTCTCCATCTTGATGGCCGCGACACCGCAAGCTTACCGCTCATCGAGCGCAAGGCGCTGCTGGAGCCTTTGATCGCGAACGCGGCCGGCGTTCAGTTCAACGGCCATGAGACAGGCGATGGCGAGCTCATCCGCAAGCACGCCTGCGAACTTGGATTCGAGGGCGTGGTTTCCAAGACGGTCGACGCGCCGTATGCGCGGGGAAACCGGGGCCTCTGGCGCAAGTCCAAATGCCTCAATCGCCAGGAGTTCGTTGTCGTCGGCTGGACCGACCCCGAAGGATCGCGGCCCCGTCTCGGTGCGCTTTTGCTCGGCTACTACAGCGACGACGGCAAGCTCATCTATGCCGGCCGTGTCGGCACGGGCATGCCTGAGAAGACGCTTGCGGATCTACGTCGCCGCCTGGAGCCGTTGGCGCGCGCGACCTCGCCGCTCGATATGCCGCCGCCGCGCAAGACCCGCTTTGGATCGCCGCTCGTTCTTTCCCGAGTGCATTGGGTCGAGCCCGAACTCGTCGCAGAGATTACCTATCTGACCTGGACCGCCGATGGGCTGTTACGCCACACGGTTTATATTGGGCTCCGATCCGATAAGCCTGCGCGCGAAGTTCGCCGGGAAACGCCGAGCGGGGCGAGATAGGCGCGCTGCGCAGGGCGCTAGGATTCCGCGCGCCTAGCCGCAACCACCGTCAACCACACTCGGCGCCGGGCTGTTCTCGATCTCCTATCGGCATAAGTTAGTACCAGTGGTGCCAATGGTGCCAGCCCCAGTGGTGCCAATGGTGCCAACCCCAATGGTGCCAACCCCAGTGGTGCCAATGGCGCCAATAGACAGGCTCGATGCTAGCGGCCGCGACCGAGTGCTCGAGCGAGGGTGAAGCCAGGGTGAAGGCGGACGAGGGGCCGTTCGACAGGGCCAGCATTGTTACGCCAGCAAGGGCGGCGATCGCGCCGCCGGACAAAATGCGCAATACCATGGTGATCCTCCTGCTTATCCAGTCGGGTGCCGATGATGCTTCTTCCGCCTGAACTCGACGTGAATGTATTACGGCGATTGTGGGCGTGCTCCGAGCCGAGGGCTTTCTCAGTTGCTTCGGACCACGCGCAAGTGCGGCCGCGCGCACCGGACGCCGGTCCTTGACAAAGGCGCGCGCGGAACTTGTCGAGGCCGTCGAACGTGGCTGAGTTTCAGTTTCCGCCGCGGCCATGCTCACCCCGATGGCGTTCGTCGCCGCTGCGACCGCCGCCTAAAGCATTTGGCTCCGGCTGGCCGCCGGTCAAACGAGGACCGCCGCCCGATCCTCCCGCTCACCACTGCCGACAATCCCCAGCGCATCGTCAGGCAACGGCCGCTGCAGTTCGAGGGCCTTAGTCGCATCGGCCGCAAGCCAAAGGTTGACCTCTGCCGGGGCCGTCAGAATGACGGGCATAGCCTTCGGATGAATTGGCGCGACCGCGGCGTTGGCGTCGGTTGTCAGGAAGCCGAACAGCTCGTGCTCGCCTTCGATCGGCGCGCTCTTCAGGCCGCGCACGCCCCGCCAAGGCGTCCATAAGCCGGCGAACGCGAATAGCGGTCGGTCCTCGCTGAGAGCGAACCATTTTGGCGTCTTGCGGGGCTTCGTGTCGGCGTACTCGCAAAACGATGTAGCCGGGACGATGCAACGGCTCGCCTGTCCGAGCCATCGCCGCCAATGCGGGCTTCCCACGTTGCGGATGTTCGTGATCGGCGCGGCGCCGAACTGCGGAGGACCGGGCATCCCCCAACGCGCCATGACAAGCTCGCGCTCGCCGTCAGGCCCGCGCCGTATGATCGGCGCGAGTTGGTCAGGAAAGATCGCGGGAAACAACGGGAGGTTCCCCGTTCGATCGTGCTTCGCGCTGAACAGGTCGCGAATGGCCGCTTGACCTTTGGTCAGACTGTAGAGGTTGCACATGGCGGCGAAGCCCTACGCTATCGGAGCGCGCGCGGCGACTGGCGGCGGCTCGAAAATCAGATTGACGCGACGGTTCCCGCACCTTGGACACATCATACGATCGCGCAAGCCAGCGAGCGACATGCTGCGCCCTCGCGTCCAGACGAGCGTCTCAAGGCTTAGTTCGGCCTGGTAATGGCACTTGGCTCTTGAACGGGTGTTATCGACGATGCCTCCTAGACAGCGCGCATGAACGCGCCAGCCCGCTGTAATGGCCTCGCCAAGGGATTCGACTTGCATGAGAACATATAGAGAACGAACGGCCCGCCGCCGTCAAGCGGACCGATGGGCGAATAGCGGGGCATCGAATGGCTCGGGGATGGCCGCATCACTTCGATATGCAACGTCGCTTCAAACGTCTCAAATGCGCAAAGAGCGCGCGTTCGCCGACGGCTTGGTGAACGGGTGAAAATCCAACTCTAAGCGCGAATTCCTGTTCGGTCCCGGTACGGAAGGGGTTGCGCCGTTCGCGGACCTCGACCTCAATCAATTCTTTGGAATTTTTGTCAGGAAAATAAATAGCGTTGGTTGGGCGTTCTCGCGCGGGCGGGTCGTCGTGAATCGAACCCGAGCGGTTTCAGCCTTGCGGCTTCCATCCCTAACGGGCGACATGTCGCCCTCATATTCATGGAACGGGCGGCGGACCTTTGAACGCGCCAGGGAGCGCCGCGAATTCATTTATCTTCGCTTGAATCTTATCCACGGCGGCGGGCAACCTGTTACTTGCCGCGAACGGTGCAGCCGCCCAAACAAACATGAGCGTTGCGGCGGTCAGCACCTCTTGAAGCCCGTTGCCGTCCGGCGCGACCTTCAGCCCCATTATCGCGCCTCCCGCATCAACTACTAAGTATCGTTGCAGAGCATCCAGCGTCGCGTGGGTACCGTCCGCCGACATCGAGCGGTATAGCAGCTGATAAAGTTCAGATGAATGCGTGTTCGCGACTTGCTCCCATTTAATGTCGCTCAGCTCGATCTTCCGCCCTTTCGAGTCTAACCCTTTCGCCGTCTCGCGTCTGTCCGCCTCAGCTATCGCCTCATCCATGTGCGCGAGCTGCTCAGTAGTGTACTCGCGCGCAAAATGTAGTTTTACTGCATGCGCCAGGGTCCGCCGACTTCGAAAGTGCGCATCCTTCATTTTTTCGACGAAACCGGCATCATTAGCTAAGAGCCCGTCCGGGAACTTAACGAATCGTTGGAATCGCTTATGATTTAAGGAAGCGGCCCGAATCACTTGGGAGGTCGCCGATGTGGACCAACGAAAATCGCACTCGCTACGACCGCGATGGACTGCGCTATCCCAGCGATTTGACCGACGCGGAATGGGCGCATGTCGAGCCGCTCATTCCGCCGGCCAAGCGCGGCGGCAACCGACGTCATGTCCATGAGCGCGAGGTCGTCAACGGCCTGATGTACGTCCTCAGCACTGGCTGCCAATGGCGCGCCGTCCCGAAGGACCTGCCGCCGCGTTCGACGCTTTACGATTACTTCGATCGCTGGAATTGGGACGGCACGCTCGATCGCATCCACGACGCGCTCTACGTGAAGTGTCGCGAAGCCGCCGCTCGCGAGGCGAGCCCGACCGCCGCGATCATTGACAGCCAGAGCGTCAAGAGCGCGGAAAAAGGGGGACCTGCATCGATCCGGCGGGTTACGACGCGGGCAAGAAGATCATGGGCAAAAAGCGCCATATCCTCGTCGATACGCAGGGCCTGTTGATGCATGCGACCGTCCACGCCGCCGACATCCAGGACCGCGACGGCGGCGCGACGCTGATGGCGACCTTGTTCGGCGCCTTTCCGTTCCTGACCAGGCTCTTTGCCGACGGCGGCTATCGAGGGCCGCAATTTCAGGCCGCCATCGGACGAACTCTGGCGCGCGTGAAGGTCGAGATCGTCAAGCGGTCGGATCAGGCCAAGGCCTTCGTCGTCCTGCCGAAGCGCTGGATCGGCGAACGCACCTTTGCTTGGCTCGGCCGCTGCCGACGGTTGGCCAAGGACTGGGAATGCCTCAACCGCAAGGCGCTCGCGTTCCTCCGCCTCGCCTCCATCCGCCTCATGCTGCGAAAACTATGCAATCCCACATGATGTTTCCGGACAGACTCTAAGGCATTTATCGCAATGGCGAATTCTACCCCGCTTCGAATGATGACTCGCGCGTCGCCGATCACGCCGCGTTCCGCTAGCAGTAACACCGCCTGCAACCCTTGATGCACCCGCACGAACGCGGTGTTCAGGTACATCAACCGCTCGTCGCCCAATGGCGTTTCGAGCGGCGCTAAGATTTCGAAGCCAAGCTGAGCGAGCGTCGTGGCATAGTCAAACCACGCTTTGAAGGGCTCCGTCGTGCGCACATGACGCCGGAACTCTTCAATCTCCTTCGAGAAAAACCCCTCCGTCTCGAATGACATTGGCTTCGCCTTAACAGCCTTACGGCAGAGCTAAAAAATACCTGAAAGGCATCTCAACGAAAGGTCTCCTAAGGGCGGAGGCCGCGCATGTAGGTGGGTCGCTCGGCAAGGCCCGCTTACCTGCCCACTGGCGACGTTCGCGGTCGCGATCCGCAACGGTAGCTTTACGTCGACTCGAGACGTCGCCTCAAACGTCTCAAATGCGTAGAGTAGAAGTGTGGCGCGGTGGCTTTAGGTTGAGCATGTCTGTTTGCCGCCCCTTTCGTCTGGCGGTGCCTTAGTGGCTCAGCCATGGCTCCGTTTCCACACTCCCCTCATCGGTAGGGTCGAGGACTGACGCGCCGGTTTAGGCCGAAGTTTGTATTCCCTGTTGGCTCGCTCTTTCGTCTGCGAGTGTCACACCATCTCGGCCGTGCCACGTTTCCAGCCCCCGCCTCGTCGAACGCAGCATGCGGATTTCCCGCACTGCGCTCTCCTGTTTGCTTCGCCTCAAGGATTATGGGGCCTATCCTGCCGGAGCGGCTTTCGGCGCTGGTCGAACCACTCGGTAGCCATCGAACAGCCTCAGTGTTTGTACAGCCATCCCCTACTCCACCGCGCCCAGCCGAAGCCCTGTCGGTTCCGGGCTCGCAGCATATGGCGCGGATCTTCTTCTCCACCCAGTCTTTCACGAAGCCGAAGCACTCGCTGGCGTGTCCCACCGCAAAGTAGTTCACCCAACCGCGCAGCACCGGGTTGATCAACTTCACGACCCGATCAACCGGTTGCGATTGGTGGCGGCGGAACACATCCTTGAGCTTGCGTAGCAGCGCCGTCCGCTTTTTGAGCTTGGGCGTGTAGTGGGCGCGCCATACGCCCCGCAGACTACGCACTCGGCGGAAGTCGAACCCCAGAAAGCCGAAGCTCTCGCCTCGGCGGAGGTCCACGATTCGACTCTTTTCTTCGTTGATTTCGACCTGCAGCTCGGCCAGTTCCTCGCGCAGCCGTTTCTCCACCGCCGC
>CAWGPR010000011.1:0-499691 GCA_963824475.1 uncultured Alphaproteobacteria bacterium | reverse complement strand
GTGGCGGCTCGTCGTCTTCCCTGCCCGCATCGACCCACATTCAGAGAGAGGACCAGGACGCGGAGTCGAATCTGTGGATGGACGCCGTTCCGAGTTATCCCTGCGGAAGGGAGAGAGGGCATACTGCGGTCGACAGAATCAATGGGACGATCACCATGTCGCGCAAAGCCCCACGTCTCGCCTTGAGGGAGTCGCAGACCGCGTGCCTTGTCGCGCTGCGACATCGGAAATGCTCCACCCCAAAACTCGCAATTGAGGCAAAACTCGACATCAAGAAGACAGCAGCCGCGCTTCGCACCCTGACACAACTCGGACTGGCCGAACGGGAGGGGACCCAGACATGGCGGACGACAGCGCGCGGCGCGACCTGCCGCCTTGAGACCGGGCCAGATCGACCAAGACGAACACAGGGGCCTGGACCGAGCAGTCAGCGTTTGCTCGATTTGTTGGATCAACCGATGACCGGCAGCGTGATTGCCGAAAAGCTCGGGGTCACACGTCAAAGAGTTCGACAGCTGATCGTTCGTCTTCACGCGGATCGTGTCCCCGATTGTGGTGTAGCCGGCTCTGAGGTCGGCGCTTTCCGGCAAGGGCCGGGTTGGTCAGATGACCATGGCTGGCAATCCGACGACGGGATCATCGCTCAGGGCGGCGATGGTTTCCAGCGTCATATAGCGGGCGCGCTGGACGGCCCATTCGTCGTTCTGCTCCAACAAGATTGCGCCGACGAGCCGGACGATAGCCTCGTCGTTGGGAAAGATGCCGACGACGTCGGTGCGGCGTTTGATCTCGCCGTTGAGCCGTTCGAGGCCGTTGGTGGAGTGCAGCTTCGACCAATGCTCGGCGGGAAAGTCCATATAAGCGAGGACGTCGGCCTCGGCTTCGTCCATGAAGCCGGCGAGTCTGGGGAGCTTCTGTCTGAGCTGATCGGCGACCCTGCGCCACTGGGTCTTGGCGGCCTCGGCGCTGGCTTGCGCGAAGGCGGTCGCCATGAAGGCGGAGACGACGCGTCGGCTGCTCTTGCCGGCGTGAGCCAGCGCGTTGCGCATGGTGTGGACGCGGCAGCGTTGCCAGGTGGCGTTCATCAGCTTGGCGACGGCGGCCTTGATGCCCTCGTGAGCGTCGGAGATGATGAGCTTCACGCCCCGCAGCCCGCGCCTTCGCAGCTTGCGCAGGAACTCGGTCCAGAAGGTTTCGGCCTCGGAAGGCCCGATGTCCACGCCCAGCACCTCGCGCCGGCCGTCCGCGTTGACCCCGACGGCCACGATCACGGCGACCGAGATGATGCGATGGTTGCGGCGCACTTTCACATAAGTCGCGTCGATCCAGACATAGGGCCAGTCGCCTTCCAGCGGCCGGTCGAGGAAGGCCTTCACCCGCGCGTCGATCTCCTCGCACAGCCGGCTGACCTGGCTCTTGGAGACGCCGGTTGCGCCCATGGCTCTCACCAGATCATCGACCGAGCGGGTCGAGACGCCCTGGATATAGGCCTCCTGGATCACCGCGCTCAGCGCTTTCTCGGCCATCCGCCGCGGCTCGAGGAAACTCGGAAAGTACGAGCCCTTGCGCAGCTTGGGGATGCGAAGCTCCACCGTCCCGGCACGCGTTTCCCAATCCCGGTCGCGATAGCCGTTGCGCTGGGCGAGCCGATCGGGAGAGCGCTCGCCAAAACCAGCGCCGGTCCTCGCGCCAACCTCCATCTCCATCAGCCGCTCGGCGGCGAAGGCGATCATCTCGCGCAAAATGTCGGCGTCGGGGGCCTTCTCCACAAGCGTGCGAAGGTCCATCATCTCGTCGGTCATTGGAGGTTCCTCGGTTTGCGTTTGCGATTCGCAACCCGAACCTACCGAAAAACCGCCAATGACCGCCGCAAGCCGCTCCCTCGCTACAGCGCTATGAAAAACGCGCTTCGCGAGCGGCTTGCTCCAACCCGGCTACACCACCAAGTGGGACACGACCTTCACGCGCTGGGACGGATCGCATTCGGCGACCCGGATGACCCTTTTTGGATCGTGATGCGAGCAGAGGACAAGAGTCTCGTCCTGTCTTACGATGAGGAGCGCGTGCTGTCGGCTCTCCCGCGAGAGCGCGTTACCGACGCCGCGCGGATAAGGGCCGCAGCGCGACTGCCCGCGAGCAAGGTCGAGCAGATACTCGGCCGCTTGATCGGCGGCGGACTCGCCGAAGAACTTGAGGGACTGCGGGGTGTGCCGGTTCTTCGGGTTACCGCGGCTGGACTCGAACATCCCCAATTCGCGCAGTCCGCTCGCCGCGCCTCAGGATCGCGTCTGCCCGTCCATTCGGACCGCGTTCGCAACGTACTCTCGGCGATTTCTGATTCTGGCCCGTTGCGGATCAAAGAAGTAGCGATCTCGTTGAATAGCCCGCACCAATCGATAAACGCCCTCACGCAGTATCTGAAACGGAAGCGACTGGTGGCAAAGGTCGGTCAAGAGTTCGACGCGCCATACTCGCTGACCGAAACGGGACGCGCGACTCTGGCGGAAATGACTCTGCGACACGCAGCGTAATTTCCCTCCTGCCGGATCCGCTTCACGCGATCTCCAAGCCCGGCTCAGCCGCGCGGTGAATCTTCGATAATTGGGCGGGACATTCCCTCCCTGACAGACCGCGCTCAGATACTGTGATTGTGGTTATGTACACCATCGCATCGTCTTTGCGCCGCAGACGGCCGGAGTTGACGTTGAGTTCCAGTTGCAGACCGCGGCCGCGGAGCTCGCAGTTGGGCGGCGTCCCGCTTGCGGTCGTCAGAAGCGGCGACCCCCCGCCGCACAGTCGCGGTCGGCGTCGCTTCCGATGGGCCACCAGCCGCAACCGATGTTGCGTCGTCCACTCTGCTGCGCGGGCGTTGTCAGTGGCATCGGGGGTTCTACCCCGGCGAAGTTCTCGTCATCCTGCGCCTCTAGTCGTACCTGACAGCTTCCCGTCGTCACCTGCAAGGCGTGGAGGTTGTGCGACTGCTCATAGTTCTGCAGGGCCTGACCCATGCAGTCGCGCCATGCCGCGATGAGGGGATCGTCGGGGACCGTGGGCCGGGGAACGACCTGCTTGGTGGCCACGACGGGAGGAGCCACGGGAGCCTTGACCACGGATCCGCCCTTCTCGGGATAGCACTGATGCTCGAAGTCGCAGACAGCGTTGGGCCGGGCGGGTTGCTGCGGCTGCGGCGTCACGGTCAGCGGCTTGATGGCCGTGGGGCCGTCATACACGTCTTCGTCTGCGGCGACTGGCGTGACGCACAGGGCGCACCCCACCAGGCACAGACCAATGAATCTGATCATCCTGTTCTCCTATTCGTCGCGCTTGGTCCAGACGATGACTTGTGGCGGGGCGTCTTGGCTATAAGAAACACTCTTGTTGCAGATCACGGCGGCGCTAGAAAGGCGCGGCGCGGTCGCCGGCGTTCGCCAGGAGAAGTCGTCGGCATTTCAATCTCGCGAGTTAACCCCTCGGTTACTTTCGCTGCATACGTGTGTGCCTCTTGGAGAGGGAGCACGCATGACAAACACGGCAGGAATTCCACGCGATCGCATTTGCTCCTTCGTCGAGCGCGTTGAACGCATCGACGAAGAGGTCAAGGCGCTGAATGAGGGCAAGAAGGAAGTCTTCACAGAGGCCAAGGGAGAGGGCTTCGATGTGAAAGTCCTCAGGGAAATCCTGCGCCTGCGCAAGCAGGACAAAGACGAGCGCAACGAACAGGAGTCCCTGCTGGACCTGTATCTCAGAGCCATGGAGAGCGCCGGCTCGTCGCAAGCAAGGGCGGCGTAACGCCAGGCCGGCGCGTGAAGCCGCGCAAATCACTGAACCAGACGACCGCATCAAGTCGCTCCGCAATGCCACGCACAATTCGGCCACGTGGCACCTTTTGGCCGGCGTCGCGGCCAAGATAGGTTTCCATCAGCGTTCGAGTCATGCGCACCAGCGAGACCGATTTGATGGCCAACGCCAGGTACGGAACGATACGCTCAAGCGCGATTAGTTGATCCTCGTCGAATCCAGTGGCTGCCTTCGTCCCCCACGACGAGTACAAAGCATCCATTTCACCGATGACGCCGTCGGCGGCAAAGCGTGTGAGGACTGCGACATACTCAGTCAGCCCGGCTGCATACCACTCAGGAAGCAGCGAAAACTCGTCGACGGTGTCGGGGCCGAGTTGCCGGCGTAGCAGGGAGGCGCCCGTTTCCAGCATCCTATAGAAGGGGCTACGCTGCCAGACCTCGGTTGCCTGAGCATCCAAAGATACGGCGCCTGTTGCATTGCATCAAGCCCCTCGAAGCTAGTGCGGCCGTACTCGTGCACCGGAGATTCGTCAGGATAGCCCCAGCGAAACAAGCGCCCTTCGTGGACTGGATGGAGCGTGTCGATAAACACGTGCGCGCGGGCAAGCGAAATCCCGGCTGCGACGCAACGATCGCAGAATCCAGCGATAATGTCAGTTTCGGGAGTGCCAGCAAGGCCGGCTTCGGTCAGCCAAGCCGGCAATTCGCTGAGAAGCTTCTCATCCATAGCGCGACTATACAGAAGTCCATGCCCCTACCCCGGCACATTTCGAATTCGTGGCTCTGCGTGACTTGGCCGAAGTTAGTTAGGCAATTCAAGAACGGAAGGCCTTCCGTTGATCGCGATAACGCTGAACGTCGCAATTCACGTCAGGACTCACTCTTTGCCAATCACCTCCGTCGCTCATTTCCGGCTTGTTCCTCGCACTGAGTGGTGGCTGCTTTGGTTCATCGCGGGGCATCGCGGTCGACCAGGCCAGGGTTTCCTTTATCGTATCACGGTTGATCGGATCGGGGCCTCAGGCCCGTTGGCGAGCCAAGGCTGCGATCGCTTCCTCCGCGGCGCGGAGGCCACTGTCGTAGGCGCCGTGGGCGGTGGTCCCGTCGCGGGGGTGGTTGGAATTGGGTTGGCGTAGTCTCCGGGTTGTTCAACCCAAATGATTCCGGCGTTGGCGCGCTGGAACGGAGACCACGCCATGACGAAGGATACCACGAAGGAGGCGGCTGTGGCCGCCGAAGCTTTGCTTTTGGATGATTGGTTCGACGCGATCGAGGACGGGGTTCGGGCTCGGGCGCGCGGCTTTATCGAGACGATGCTGGAGGAGGAACTTTCCGAGGCGTTGTCGCGTCCGCGCTACGGCCGGCGCAAGCCAGGTGAGGACGAGGCGGCGCCGTCGGTTGTCGGCGTGCGCCACGGGCATCGCGAGCGGACGCTGACGGGCACGTTTGGCAAGACGCGGATCGCCGTGCCGCGCGCTCGGTTGACCGGCGAGGACGGCAAGACGCGCGAATGGCGGAGCGGTTCGCTGCGCGCCTACCAGCGCCGCACCCGGGCCGCCGACGCCTTGATCGCCGGGGCTTATCTCGCAGGGACCAACACCCGCCGCGTGCGACGCGCGCTGAACGCGGTGTTTGCTGGGCCGGTCGGCAAGGACGTGGTCAGCCGCGTCTGGCGCAAGACGAAGGGCGACTGGGACGCCTGGAATGCGCGTTCGCTCGCCGAAGAGCCGATCGTGCGGCTGATCCTCGACGGCACAGTCGCGCGTGTCCGGCTCGACAGAAGGGCGACTTCGATCTCGTTGCTCGTGGCGCTCGGCGTGCGCGCCGACGGCCAGAAGATGTTGCTCGCGATCAAGAGCATGGGCGGGGAAGGCGAGGCGGCCTGGCGTGCGCTGCTCGACGATCTGGTCCGGCGCGGATTGCAAACGCCGGAGCTGGTCGTCGTCGACGGCGCGCCGGGCCTCGAAAAGGCGCTGGCGGCGCTGTGGCCCGACGTGGCTGTCCAACGCTGCACCGTGCACAAGCATCGCAATCTCCTCGCCCATGCGCCCGAGCGCCTGCACGAGGAAATCTCGAATGACTACCGCGACATGATCTACGCCGCGACGCGCGGCGAGGTTGAGACCTGGCGCAAGGCGTTCATCCGCAAATGGCGCCTCAAATGCCGCGCCGTCGCCGACAGCCTGGAGGAAGCCAGCGACAAGCTGTTCACATTCACGCGGTTCCCGCCGAACCAATGGAAATCAATCCGAACCTCGAACGCGATCGAGCGATTGCACGAGGAGTTCAAGCGCCGGATCAAGACTCAGACCGTGCTGCCCTGCGCCGAAACCGCCGCCATGCTGTTCTGGGCGCTGCTTGCCTCAGGACAGATCACCATGCGCAAGGTCGACGGATGGCAGACCCTCGCCGAGAAACCAGACGATCAGATCATTGACCTCGCCGCATGATCGGATAGCCTCATGTCGCCCGAAGACGCGCCAGTCAATTCCAACAAAAATCGCGACGGGGCCTGGGCGGTCGAGAAATCATCGGTATGCGTCGCTTCGCCGGCGAAGAATAGGCGCTGTTCGAACGGAAGCGCCAGGTCTCGCCGCGCCGTCGCATGGCCAGGAAGCGCGTGACCATAGGCTCCGCCCACAAATGTCATTCGTCCCCAGTTCGACGCGACAAGCGGATGCAGGTTACGGCGCACGCTCGATCCGAACAGACTGGCAAGCTCATCGGCCGCGTGGGCAAAGCCTACCGCCGGCCCCGTCTCCTCCACCATCCGGGCGGCTTCGTCGCCCATAAAGCACTCGATCACGGGCCAACCGAAGGGACGGATGTGGTAGACACCGGTGCGGCGGTCGCGAGGATTCCCAATCACCCGCGTCTCGGGGGCGAACGAAGTCTCGCCAACGATCTCGATGAAGAGCTTTTCGTCGCGTCCAAGCGGGAGGCAGGCCGCGGCATGACGCCAAGCATCCAGACCAGGTGGTAGCCTGATTGTGCTCCCGGCCAGCACCGCGGTTGAGACGGTAAGGATAGCCGCCCGGAAGGCTTGAAGACGATCTCGTCCAAGTCCTCGACCAGGTGAGGGCGCAGCGGGCCTTCTGGCGCTCTCGCGCGCCTTGAGATTCGGTGACCCGCCCAGACCGGATCGTTGGCTGCCACGGTGACGCTGAGCCCACAGCGGTCGACGTCCTCCAGTTCCATGAGAAGGTGACGGGGCCTTCGCCTTACGAAATGGCCCGTACTCGGAGATCTCTCGGGATCGTGTCCCCGATTGTGGTGTAGCCGGCTCTGAGGTCGGCGCTTTCCGGCAAGGGCCGGGTTGGTCAGATGACCATGGCTGGCAATCCGACGACGGGATCATCGCTCAGGGCGGCGATGGTTTCCAGCGTCATATAGCGGGCGCGCTGGACGGCCCATTCGTCGTTCTGCTCCAACAAGATTGCGCCGACGAGCCGGACGATAGCCTCGTCGTTGGGAAAGATGCCGACGACGTCGGTGCGGCGTTTGATCTCGCCGTTGAGCCGTTCGAGGCCGTTGGTGGAGTGCAGCTTCGACCAATGCTCGGCGGGAAAGTCCATATAAGCGAGGACGTCGGCCTCGGCTTCGTCCATGAAGCCGGCGAGTTTGGGGAGCTTCTGTCTGAGCTGATCGGCGACCCTGCGCCACTGGGTCTTGGCGGCCTCGGCGCTGGCTTGCGCGAAGGCGGTCGCCATGAAGGCGGAGACGACGCGTCGGCTGCTCTTGCCGGCGTGAGCCAGCGCGTTGCGCATGGTGTGGACGCGGCAGCGTTGCCAGGTGGCGTTCATCAGCTTGGCGACGGCGGCCTTGATGCCCTCGTGAGCGTCGGAGATGATGAGCTTCACGCCCCGCAGCCCGCGCCTTCGCAGCTTGCGCAGGAACTCGGTCCAGAAGGTTTCGGCCTCGGAAGGCCCGATGTCCACGCCCAGCACCTCGCGCCGGCCGTCCGCGTTGACCCCGACGGCCACGATCACGGCGACCGAGATGATGCGATGGTTGCGGCGCACTTTCACATAAGTCGCGTTGATCCAGACATAGGGCCAGTCGCCTTCCAGCGGCCGGTCGAGGAAGGCCTTCACCCGCGCGTTGATCTCCTCGCACAGCCGGCTGACCTGGCTCTTGGAGACGCCGGTTGCGCCCATGGCTCTCACCAGATCATCGACCGAGCGGGTCGAGACGCCCTGGATATAGGCCTCCTGGATCACCGCGCTCAGCGCTTTCTCGGCCATCCGCCGCGGCTCGAGGAAACTCGGAAAGTACGAGCCCTTGCGCAGCTTGGGGATGCGAAGCTCCACCGTCCCGGCACGCGTTTCCCAATCCCGGTCGCGATAGCCGTTGCGCTGGGCGAGCCGATCGGGAGAGCGCTCGCCAAAACCAGCGCCGGTCCTCGCGCCAACCTCCATCTCCATCAGCCGCTCGGCGGCGAAGGCGATCATCTCGCGCAAAATGTCGGCGTCGGGGGCCTTCTCCACAAGCGTGCGAAGGTCCATCATCTCGTCGGTCATTGGAGGTTCCTCGGTTTGCGTTTGCGATTCGCAACCCGAACCTACCGAAAAACCGCCAATGACCGCCGCAAGCCGCTCCCTCGCTACAGCGCTATGAAAAACGCGCTTCGCGAGCGGCTTGCTCCAACCCGGCTACACCACCAAGTGGGACACGACCTCTCTCGGCCTTGCTGATCCCTTACTGAAGGATTCCAGTGCGAAAAAATCAGCCGTAAATATAGTCGATTAGGTGCTTACACATCGTGACTGAAAATCGCGGCGTCGCAGTGGGGTTCGGCCGACGCCCTGCTCCGTCGCCCGCGGCATCCGTATACGCGACAGCTTATGGCGCCCGTCGCGGTCCCCGACTCTCGCAAGCCACCCGCGGAGCCTCCCGCGCAACTGCTCAACGCGCCTGACAAACCGAGCGGCGCTGCGCAATGCGCCGTTGCGCCGCGCTGCATCCCCGCCGATCGGGCGACCACGATCTCGGTCCAAAAAAGACCGAGCATCAGTGTTTCGCGTTCCTAGCCTCGGCACCCATCCTGGGACAACCGCATCGGCGTCTTGCGTCCTCAAGAGCCCTTTGTATCGCGCATCAAGGTGCCTTTGGGCACTGCCGCTCGATAGCGCCCACAGCCCACCTTAACGAGCAAGCCTTCGTTACACAGGCGGGCCAGATAGGAGCGAGGAATGCCAATGTCGGTCAGGTGTTTCGTCCAGACGACCCCCATCTCCAGGGCGAGTGCGACCGCGCGCTCTCTAAGCGATGGCTTTGAGCCCCCCGCTAGCCGGATCCGCTCGGCTCGGTCGCGATCACGCTTACGAACTTTGATCGAGGGTTCTGGCGTAGCATGGAGAGGAATTGGCAGCACAAAGTTCGCAGTTTCGTTCAGCCCGGGGAGCCAACCTATTCAATCGCTTAGCCAAGTGGTCCTTCCGCTAAGCGCGGGAACTAGCCTGCTGGACAACAAACTCGCCCCGGAGCGGGCCATCGCTCACGCCGCGGCGTCAACCGAGCGAGGATCCCGCGTTATGGTGGGCGAGGGGGATACGCGTGGGCCGCCACAGATCGCCGCCCCAGGGAATGGGAGCGCCAACTCTCCGAGGTCACTGCGTCGCGTGGAGTATCGCGTCAACGGAAGTCCTGTCCACGAAGCCATCGATGTGCTCAAGCCGCGCATCCCCGACGCGAAAGCGCGGGATCTTTCGCGCGGGTTGTGCCCGGGCAGGTTGCGTTTCTACCGGTGCTTGATTTCGCTGGTCGGTCGAATTCTGTCGCGCGTTTTGGCCGACGCGGGTCTGCCCTCCGCTCCAGCCTCGCTTTGCATCTCGCAATGGCTGATCGCGACGATCTGATCAAATCATAGGCGCCTATTTCCTGATCAGGGGTTCAATCGGATCCGGCCACAATTGTTGGATCTTCCCTTCGGCGCCGAATAGCAATTCCCTTTCAGACTGTTAGAGCGCGTGTCAGGGCATGGCACGCGGCTTGTAAGGCCGTTTCGGGCGGGGCGCGCTCGCGTTCCGATTTCACCGCTCGAAAGCGGTCGGTCCAGGACCGCCCGCGGCGCGTCAAAATGGGGCGAGGCTTATGAAAATCGTAATGGCGATCATAAAGCCGTTCAAACTCGAGGAGGTGCGCGATGCGCTCACCGCCATCGGAGTGCACGGTCTGACGGTTACGGAGGTCAAGGGTTACGGGCGGCAGAAGGGGCATACCGAAATCTATCGCGGGGCGGAATACGCCGTGAGCTTCCTTCCCAAGCTGAAAATCGAAGTCGCGGTCAGCGCGGACGTCGTCGACAAGGTGGTCGAAGCGATCGTGGCTGCCGCGCGCACCGGCCAGATCGGCGACGGCAAAATCTTCGTCTACAGCCTCGACTCGGCGGTGAGGATCCGCACGGGCGAGAAGGACAAGGACGCGCTTTAAGCGCCACGCGCCTTCCACACCATTTCGGAGTCCAAAACCATGAAACTTCCACGGATATTGACTGGCCTCGCGGCGGCGCTGGCGACGGCCATGTTCATTGGCCTTGCCGCGCCCGCCGCCGTAGCGCAGGACAACAACGCCCCTGCCGCCGCCCCTGCGGCCGCTGCTCCGGCCGCCCCGGCCGCCGCCCCCGCGGCCCCGGCCGCGCCGCCAAGCTGCTCCGCCACCGTCCTCGAAAAGTGCACCGGCAACTCCGGCGACACCGCGTGGATGCTGACGTCGGTTGCGCTCGTCCTCATGATGACGATCCCCGGCCTCGGCCTCTTCTACGGCGGCATGGTCAGCAAGAAGAACGTCGGCGACACGGTGATGACGAGCTTCGCCATCACGTGCCTGGTCACGGTGCTCTACTTCTTCGTTACCTACAGCTTGGCGTTCACCAGCGGCAGCGCGTTCATCGGCGGTTTCTCGCGCGTGTTTCTCCAGGGCATCCACTATGACTTGGCAAGCGGTGCGAACAATCCCAATTCGCTGGCGCCGACAATCCCCGAAACCGTCTACATGATGTTTCAGATGACGTTCGCGATCATCACGCCAGCGCTCATCGCAGGCTCGTTCGCCGAGCGCATGAAGTTCTCGGCGATGCTGTGGTTCATCGGCCTGTGGGCGATCTTCGTCTATGCGCCGGTCGCCCACTGGGTCTGGGGGCCGGACGGCTTCATGAGCGCGGCCAACGTCGACTCCAAGGGCAACTTCCAGGGCGCGTTCCAGGTCCTCGACTTCGCCGGCGGAACCGTCGTCCATATCGACGCCGGCGTCGCCGGACTGGTGTCGTGCCTCCTGCTCGGCAAGCGGAAGGAGCCCGGCCCGGGCCATAATATGGTCCTGACTTTTATCGGCGCAGCCCTCCTGTGGGTCGGCTGGTTCGGATTCAACGCGGGCTCCGCGGTGACGGCCGGCCTGCAGGCCGGCATGGCGATGACCGTCACCCAGATCGCCACGGCGGTGGCGTCGCTGACCTGGATGTTCGTCGAATGGGCGCATCGCGGCAAGCCGACGGTTATCGGCATCTGCTCGGGCGCGGTCGCCGGCCTCGTCGCCATCACTCCGGCTTCGGGCTTCGTCGGACCGATCGGCGCGCTGGTGATCGGCATCGCTTGCGGGGTCGGCTGCTACTGGGGCGCGACTGGCCTCAAGCACATGTTCGGCTACGACGACGCGCTTGACGCCTTTGGCGTGCATGCGGTCGGCGGCATCATCGGCGCGCTGCTGACCGGCGTGTTCGCGGTCAACGAGTTTAGCGGCCACTCCGGCCTGCTGGAAGGCGACGTCGGGCAGTTCATCAACCAGTTCAAGGGAGTGGGCACGGTCATCGTCTACGATGCAATCGTTACCTTCATCATCCTGAAGATCGTCGATGTTGCGGTCGGCCTGCGCGTCTCCGAAGAAGTGGAGCGCGACGGCCTCGATCTCGCCTTGCACGGCGAAGTCGTTCACTGAGCTGCGGCGCCCGGCGGCTTTTGGCCGCCGCCGGGCGAAGTTCCTCCCCGCGGACCTTGGACGCCCCTCGGGGCGTCCATTTTTTTCGTTCCTCGCCCGTTGCGTTTTACATGGGCTCCGGCCGGCTACCGCGCGTTAAGGTTAGGCCCGCATTAACTCGGCGCGACTTAGGGTAAGCGAGGGCGCCGCGCGCGGTCCCGCCACTTCGACCCGGCAAGTGAGCGATGCGTACAACGACGTTCTCATTTATCGATCACGTGCCCGCTTCGGTGCGAGAGTTTCCAAAGCGGCGGGCGGCCGAGATCGTCGGCCTCGTCGCCCTCGCCGCCGTGGCCAGCCTGACCCTTGCGCTGCTGACTTGGTCGGTCAGCGATCCCAGTCTGAATCACGCGACCAGCGCGCGCGTCCACAATCTTCTCGGCGCGCCGGGCGCGATCGCCGCCGACCTCGTGATGCAGTTCATCGGCCTCGCCTCCGCGGCGTTGCTGGCGCCGCCCGCTTTCTGGGGCTGGGGCCTCATCACCCAGCGCCGACTTGAGAAGCCGCGCTTGAAAGTCGCCCTCTATTTGAGCGGCATGATCGCGGCGGCGGGGCTGGCCTCTCTGCTCCCCGCGCCCGGCAGCTGGCCGCTGCCCACCGGTCTCGGCGGAGTTATCGGCGACGCCGTCCTAGCGATCCCGCGTCACATCCTTCCGGTTTCGCCATGGGCGACGATCGCGCTCGGCGTCGGGCTTGCCGCAATCGCTATCCTCGGGCTTGCCGCCGCGTCGGGCGTTGGCGGCGCGTCGGGCTCCTCAGCTCAAAGTGCGCTTGACAATCCGGCCGGAAGGGCCCGCGCCCAGGCGCTGGCCCGCTTCGACGACGAAGAAGACGAGGATGAGCCGAGCTTCGGCATGGTGTCGATCGGCGCCGTCATTCATGCCTTGCTCACGGCGAAAGCGACGCTGCGCCGAATGGCGTTTCGCGGCTCAAGGACTACGGGCGGCCCCTCACCCATCCTCAGCCCGGCGCCGGCTCCCGCACCGCCTGCGCCGTGGTCGGGCCTTCGCGACACCGACGATGTCTTGACCATCGCCGCCGCCTTCGCGCCTCGCGCTCAGGGCTCGGCGCCTTCCCCTTCCGCCAGCATGGTGGGCGCCGTCGCTTCGCTGGCTGGCCACACGACCGCAACGCGCTCCGCGATCGAGGGCGCAATCCCGCCACGCCGCGAATGGATCATGCCGTCGATCACGATGTTGACGGAGCCGAAGAAATCGGTCGGCGCCAAAGTGTCGCAGGACGCGCTGGAGCAGAACGCGCGCCTCTTGGAAGGCGTCCTCGATGATTTCGGCGTGAAAGGCGAGATCGTCAACGTGCGCCCGGGCCCGGTCGTCGCCCTTTACGAACTCGAACCCGCGCCCGGCATCAAGTCGTCCCGGGTTATAGGGCTCGCCGACGATATCGCCCGCTCGATGTCGGCTGTGTCGGCCCGTGTCGCTGTGGTTCAGGGCCGTAACGCCATCGGCATCGAACTGCCGAACCAGCGCCGCGACACCGTCTATCTGCGTGAGCTTCTCGCCAGCGAAGATTTCGGCAAATCGAACCATCGCCTGCCGATTGCGCTCGGCAAGACCATCGGCGGCGAGCCTGTGATCGTCGATCTGACCCGCATGCCCCACCTGCTCGTCGCCGGCACGACCGGCTCGGGCAAGTCGGTGGCGATCAACACCATGATCCTCTCGCTCCTCTACCGCATGAAGCCCGAGCGATGCCGGCTCATCATGGTCGACCCGAAAATGCTGGAGCTTTCTGCTTACGACGGCATCCCGCATCTCCTGACCCCGGTCGTGACCGATCCGAAGAAGGCCGTCATCGCCCTCAAATGGGCGGTGAGGGAGATGGAGGACCGCTACAAGAAGATGTCGAAGGTCGGCGTGCGCAATATTGATGGCTTCAACGCCCGCGTCGCCGAGGCTGTCGCCAAGGGCGAGCCGCTGACCCGAACCGTCCAGACCGGTTTCGATCGCGAGACCGGCGAAGCGATCTATGAGTTCGAGGAGATTCCGCTCGACGAACTGCCCTATATCGTCGTCGTGGTCGACGAAATGGCTGACCTGATGATGGTCGCCGGCAAGGATATCGAGGGCGCGATCCAAAGGCTTGCGCAAATGGCGCGCGCCGCCGGCATTCATCTCATCATGGCCACGCAGCGCCCCTCGGTCGACGTCATCACCGGCACCATCAAGGCCAATTTCCCGACCCGCATCTCGTTTCAGGTCACGAGCAAGATCGACAGCCGCACCATTCTCGGCGAGCAGGGCGCGGAGCAATTGCTCGGCCAGGGCGACATGCTCTACATGGCGGGTGGCGGGCGTATCGCGCGCGTGCATGGGCCGTTCGTGTCCGAGAACGAGGTCGAGAAGGTGGTCTCCCACCTCAAGAAACAGGGCGCGCCGGAATATCTGCACGCCATCACCGAGGATAACGACGCCAGCGACGACGACGAGGCCCCCCTGCCCTCCCCCGGCTCGATGGACGCCGAGGAATTGGCCGACTATTACGACCGCGCCGTCAACATCGTGCTCCGCGACCGCAAAGTGTCGACGAGCTACATCCAGCGCCGCCTCTCGGTCGGCTACAACAAGGCCGCCTCGCTGGTCGAGCGGATGGAGAAGGAGGGCGTGGTCAGCGCCCCAAACCACTCAGGAAAGCGGGAGATCCTGATCGGCAACGGGGTCGACCGCGGCGCCTTCGAGGATCTGGAAGAGGATTGAGCTCAGCGCCCAGTCCGAAGCGGCCTCGCCCTACGTTTTTCGGCGGAAAGGAGCGCTCTTTGCCGCAAAAAACGCGCTTCTTGAGCCGAAAATCCCTGCTTGAGACCCCTAAAAGAAGCTGGCCTGAGCTTCGCTTTCCTTCCGCCAAATGCGATTTCAAAGCTTTAGCGTGGATTTTCCTTCCGACCTCCTGGGAGCAGCGGCGATTTGATCGAGTCGCCGATGGCTCTAGCCGGCGCGGCGCATGGTCCACATTTCGCCGCTCATATCCACCAGGTGAAATCCGCGGCGCGCGAGTTCGCTTAAGGTCACGACGTCGCGGCGATGCACTGTCGCCCAAGTGTTCGGCGGCGCGTCTTTGATCTTATCAAGATTTCCCGCGTGGAAGTGCTGCATCGGTGTCTCCGTCTTTCCGTCGCCATCGAGCCCGTCCTCCCTTGACCCGGGGATCGGCCTGATAGCACTTTCTGCTGCGTCGCACAATTCCATGCTGCTATGCACAAGACACGGCCCGGGGTCGGAGACCGCCAGATCGACCCTGCCCCTACGGACGTACTCAATCTCATCCACCGGTTCCCTCCATTTCGGCCGCCTCGCCGATGGCTTCCGCGACTGAAACATCATACAAGTGATCTTTGTTCTTGGAAAGAAATTGTCGGAAAATTTTGTGTCATCGTTATCCTTGACCTCGCGCCTCGCCCAAGCCGATCTTTCTAACTGTCTAAATGACCATAGCACTAGTTCTGATTTTTAGCAACAAAAGAGCGAATGAGGTGGCGTGGAGCCATGGATTTTCGCAGCATTTCCATGAGGTTAGCGCCTCGGCCCCGAGACACGAGAGGCTCCGACGAGCCTCGACGGGCGCTTAACCGCTGCGCCTTAAGGGTCGTACCCGCGCTGGGCGACGGCCTCCGCCATGAGTTCGCGCGCCCGCCTGGGCGTTAATCCCTCATCCGCCGCAACCTCAGTCAGCGCGCGGCCGGCGACCAACCCCTCCAGCATTCTCAGCGCCCGCATAGCCATCTCCTGCGGCGAGAAATGCGATTCCTCCTCGACCCCAGCGCCGCCCATCCCCGCTCCTTCGCCCGCGCCAGCCATCGCCGTCTCCAATGCGTTCCGTGATTTCGAAACCTATCATGCGCCTCATTTCGATTCTCGGAAAGGAATTGTCGGTAAAATTTTGTGTCAGCGCCATTTTCAGCGGGTCCAGCCGCCCCGATCCGAAAAATCAGCAGCCGCATCGCGTGGAACACGCGTTCGAAATCCAGCGGAGGATCCGGTCGGGGGCTCAGACGGCCGGACCGGCGTCCCCGAACGGCTGTCTATCGAGTTGCGCAGAGCAGCCGTCGCCGCCCGTACGGTTAGTCCGGAGTCAATGGATGATAAGCGCCGCCATTTCTGCGACACGCCGAAGGCGTCCCGCAATAAGTTGGCTGCGGCTTGGGTGGTCTAGCCTGCGGTGGGCGCGGCGACGGCCCGGACGCGCATCGTCGGCGGGCTCTCGGTCCTACCGAGTTCCGCCCCGAGCAAATGGTCTGGCTCGCCGTTCAAGGACTCGAACGGCAGTACGACGATGGAGAGGCGCGGCGCTGCAGCGATCGCTCACCGCCTCAGCGCAAGGCAGGTGATGTCGTCGAACTGGGATCGTCCGCGCGCAAACTCTCGCACCGCCGCCTCGACGCGGGCGATCCAATGGTCCGCGCTGGCGCCATGGCCCTTTTTGGCGAGCAGGCTCTTGAGTCGCTCCTCCCCGAACTGGCGCGCCGCAGGATCCTCGGCTTCGGTGACGCCATCGGTATAGAGGAAGAAAAGGTCGCCAGGGCGCATTTGTGCCTGGCGCGAAATCATCTTCATCGGCTCAAACAGGCCCACCGGCAGGCCGCCGCCAGGCAGCGTCTCAACCGCGCCGCCGGGGCGGCGGATGAGGGCGGGGAGGTGGCCGCAGCTGCAATATTCGAGTTCGCCGGAGCGCGGATCGTACGCCGCGTAGATGAGCGTGGCGAAGAATCCGCCGGCGTTGTTGTTCACGAGGTAAGCGTTCGCCTTCAGGATCGCTCCCGGCAGGTCGGGGTTCTCGCGCAGGTTGATCCGGATGAGCGTCCTGGTGATGCCCATGAACAGGGCGGCAGGCACGCCCTTGCCGCAGACGTCGCCGACGCCGAGCGCGACGCGCCCATCGGCTAAGGGCACGAGATCGAAGAAATCGCCGCCGACGTCGCGCGCGGGAGTCATCGCCGCCCAAACGTCGAGCCCGGATTCGGCGGCAAAATCGCGGACTCTGGGTAGAAGCGCGCGCTGAATCACCGCAGCGCTCGCCATTTCGTCGTCGCGCTGACGGCGCAGAATGATCTGCTCGGCCATGCGGCCGAAGGTCTGTCCGAAATCGGCGAGGTCAGGAATCGGACTGCGCAAGTCCTCGAGCAGCGCTGGATCGAGCTCGTGACGCTCGAGCGCGCCGAGCGCTTCGGTGTAGAGGCTGATTGCGCCGTTGAACTTGCGCATGCGATCGCCCATGCGGCCGATGACGTCGATGAGCAAGGACGGCGTGGCGCGCGCAACCTCGACCAGCGCGGCGCGCCCGAAGCGCAGAGCGGTGACACGCGTGCGCGCCCGCGCCGTCGCGCTGCGCGGCAATTGCGCGAGCGACCCCAGTTCGCCGACCAGGGAGGGAGCCTTGAGAACCGAAATGGGAATTGCGCCGCGAGCGCTGTCGGCGCTGACCGTCACCTCGCCCTCCAAGATCAGCATGGCGTAGTCGCTGGGGTCGCCCTGCACCATGAGGATGGCGTCGGGATCGAGCGTCTCGAGTTCGGCCGCTTTGATGAGTAGCGCAAGGTTGGCGTCGGACAGATCATAAAAACCGCTCGTCGCCCGGATGGCGGCGCGCAGCTCCGGGGAATCAATCATGTCATCATGTTACACCAAGGGCGTCCGGACTGTCGTTAGCGTCACGGAGAGGCGCCGAATTCGAGGACGAGGCGGTTCATCCCTTCGGACCGGCGATAGCTCATCCGCCGGGAAAATCTCTGCATGAGGCCAGTTCCGTAGCCGCCGATGTCAAAATCGTCGGTCGGCCCGTTGATGCGTTTTGCCGGGGCGAGAGTTGGATCGAACGGCTCGCCGTCGTCCGCGAACTCGACGGTCACGCCGTGGGGCTCGGCGCAGACGGAAATACTCGCCCGATTGGCGTGGCCATGCTGGACGGCGTTGAGGAACAGCTCCTCGAGGCAGAGACCAATCGCGAATTCGGCCTCTTCGTCGAGGCCCAAGACGCTCGCCTGGCGCGCGACCCAATTCTCGGCCTCCGAGGCGGCCTCGACCGTGCCGGGAAAGTCGCGCGAACAGGTCCGTGGCTGAGGCGCGCTCATCCCTTCTTGCTCGAGAAGCCAGCAAGCCTCTCCCGCAGCGTGCGAGCGGCCGATTTATAGTCGGGATAAATGCCGGCGACTTCGTTGAAGCCGGTCGTCCGCAGAACCTTTTCGACGTTCTCGTTGGCGCCGCAGACCGTCATCTCGCCGCCGCGGCGAATGAGCGTCTTGGCGCTCAGCATCAGAGTGCGAACGCCGAGCGAGGCGAGGAAGGAAACTTTGGCGAGGTCGACAACCAGAGCCTTGCTGCTCTTCGCCAGCTCGTCAAAGCGGGAATCGATCTCCTGCGCGCCCTGAATGTCGAAGCGCCCGTCGAGCACGACGTGGCTGATCCCATCGTCGCCTTCGATGACTTTCATGTCCATGCGCATAACCGTCCGGCTTCTGGCTGTCCGACATCGCACATCTCAGTACGCACGCATCATGACGGTTTGGCGACAATTGATCGCCGGCCATCCGGCCTTTTCGGGCGCGGCGCCGGCTAATCCTCGGACCTAAGTTGGAACCAGACAATCGCGATGGCGAACAAGGCCAGGGCGATGAGCAGCGAGCCAAGCGCGTGCGTGACGTGCACATGATCGGAGCCAGCCTGAAATCCGGGGAGGAAGCTAGGAAGGCCGCCGGCGGGCGTCATCCAGTAGACAAGCGCGATGGCGACAAACACGAGGCCGATAACGCCAACGATCCAAGGTCCCGCCATCACGAGGCGGGTCTAGCCGAGGCCTAAACCGGCGGCAAGAGCTTTACCCGTGGTCGTCGTGGCTTTTAGCCAAAGCCGACGCCGGCCGGGCCAGGCGCCAGGCGAATGAGCCGCGAATCCTCCACCGCCGCCTGCCGATGCTTCACCGCTTCGCGATAGACGGGATCGCGAATCATGGCGACGAAGGCGGCGACGCTCGGGTACTGAGCGATGAAGCAGAGATCCCAGCGCTCATCGGGAGGTCCGATCAGCGTCTGCTCGAACCGGCCTCGCCAGACGATCGACCCGCCGAGGCGCGAAAAAACCGGCCCGCTTTCGCGCCCGTAGGCCGCATAGGCCTCGGCCCCGGTCGCCTCGCGGCCGTCCGGATAAGCCGCAAGCGCGCGCAACTTGACCAGATTGAGCATATGGATCGGGCCGGGCCGGTCGTCGGCGCGAAAGGCGGCGAAGGCCTCTTTGGTCGGATCGATGTGACCGGTCATGCGCCCTCCCGCTTGGCCAACGGGCCGCTAAGCCTCCGAGCTATAACGGACTTGCGTTTGACGCCAAACCTGATCGCGCCGAAAACGACGGCTCAGCGGGCGGCCTTTGCACCGGAATCGGCGACGCGCATGAGCGAGGTCGCCGAGGCGTCGACGCTGATCGCGTCATAGCCGAGCGCGGAGCCGAAATTGCTCGGCGCCACGCCCGCATAGCCGACAGTCGCCGTCACCGCGGCGGCGCGGCTCTTGACCGCGACCGTCGGCGCGCCGGCGCCGCGCGGAGCATGGCGAACAAAGGCGGCCGCTGCGACGTCGCTGGCGAGGTCGTCGACATCGCTCCCGCCGGCGCGGTCGGGCTGGCGAGCAATGGCCTCGGCCGCGGCGAGCGAGGCGGCGTCCGCCGCCAATTGAACGCGGGTCCTGAACCGGGACACGCTCGCGTAGTCGACCGCAATCGCGAGCGCGAGCACAACGAGCGGCGCCGCTGCGGCGCAGGCGACCGCCCCGCCGCCTTCGGGACGCGGACGGCCGAACAGGCGCGGCAACCTACCGGCGGACGCCCGTCCAAATCTCATAGTCGATCTCCTGATCCAAGCCCATGGGAAGATCCAAGCCCATGGGAAGCCTGGCGACGGCCGCATGACTCAACGAGGAGCGAGCCGGCTTGTTCCGTTTGGAGTGTAGGATCAGAGATTATCCAATTGATTGAGGAAGATGGTAAAGTAGAGCGCGAGCAAAATGCGAGATGGCGTTAGATGTTTGGCAACGCTACTTTGTCGCTTCAATGGCGCGCTGACGAGCTCGCGTCGCTCGTGAAGGCGGGGCTCCGGCCTGCCGTTTCAACAGCACACACTTGTACGGGAGAAACCCGACCCGGCCGCACTATCGGATGGACCTTATTCTCCAAATCCTGTTTGGATTGACGATTGTCCTGCAAGTCTATAGAGTAACTTAGATAATCGATCATCCGCAGCGTGGGCGTAAAAAAATGTCCGAAGCAACCATCCCCGTTCAGGCGGCGGCGCCGCCTCCGCTCAGCGAAGACCTCATCGCCGTCGGTCTGGGGCTCGGCGTCTTCGTGCTGGCGTTGCTTTCGCTTCTCGGCGCCGACGGGCTCGGCTGGCTGGTGACGACATCGGTCTGGACCCACCCTTCAACTGCGCTTGCGCCCGCCTCGAAAGCCTATGCGAGCCTCGGCGGCTTGGGCTCGCTGCTCGTCACTGACCTTGTCCTCACCGCCGTTCTTTCCGCCAGCGCCCATCTGCTCGGCGACGACGTCAAGCGATTCGCGACCGCCTTCACGGCGGTCTTTGCGATCGCCTATGCGAGCTGGTTCGTCGGCAGCTCTGCGCGATCGAGGGAACTGCCGATGCCCAAACCCGATTTGCGCAATGCGACAAGCGTTCCTGAACCGCTGCTGCCGATCGAGAAGAAATTGATCGGCTGGAGCCTGGGCGCGGGCCTCGCGCTGCTCGCGCTGCTGGTCGTCATCAATCAGGTTCGCGCCGCTCAACTAGAAGCGCCCGCATTCAGCCTTCATGCTGCGCGATGATGAGGCGCCGTCTCGAGGCGTTGCGGTAGACTCATGCTGATGACCGACTGGAACCCGATTCTCTACTCGAAATTCGAGGCCGAGCGGATGCGCGCGGCGCGCGATCTGGTGGCGCGGATTCCGCTCGACTCGGCCGGTCTCGTCTACGATCTCGGCTGCGGCCCGGGCAATAGCGCGGAATTGCTGCTTCGACGTTTTCCGAACGCAAGGATTGTCGGCCTCGACACCTCGGACGCCATGCTTGCGCATGCGCGCATGCGCGCGCCACGGGCGGAGTTCGTCAAGCAGGATATAGCGCAATGGGCGCCCAAGGATCAGCCGGACCTCATCTTCGCCAACGCGGCGCTGCAATTCCTTCCCGATCACGACCGGCTCTTTCCGCGGCTAATGTCGTATCTTGCGCCGGGCGGGGCGCTGGCGGCGCAGATGCCTAATACGGCGCGCGAATCCTCGCACGCGCTGATGCGTATGGTCGCCGCCGAAGGGCCATGGTCGTCGCGCCTGGTGCCGATCGCCAAGACGCAACCTCTCATCGCCGACCACGAAGACTATTACGATTGGCTGCGGCCGGCGGCTTCGCAAATCGACATCTGGATGACGACCTACGTTCATCCGCTCGACGGGCCGCAGAGCATCGCCGACTGGTTTGCGGGCTCCACCCTGCAGCCGTTCCTGGAGCGGCTCGGCGACGACGAGCGCTGCGAGTTTCTCGACCGCTACCGCGCCGGCCTCAAGGATGCTTATCCTGTTCAGCCTGACGGCCGGACCCTGTTCGCCTATCCGCGGCTTTTCATCGTCGCGGTCAAGGCGGCGGCGGCATGAGGTTGGCGCCCTGATCCGTACCCGGCGCTTAACCTAAAAATTTATCCATATCGTAGAGGCAGGCTTCACTACCGCTACGTAAACCTCGTCTTTCGAGCATCGGATTAACCCCTCGGATGCCGTAGCGGCGCTAGGCTTCACCCGTCAGACGGAGCTTCCGTCAGGAGCGGCATGGGTGGCGAGGACTTCGACGAATGGCTGAATGCGGCGTGTCGTTCAACGGAGTTGATGCTTGCGGCGCTACCCGGGGGTTCGACCCCTCCGAAGCGGACTTCGATGAGGCGCTCCTGCGCGAGCAATACCGCTCGCTGGCGCGGCTTGGCCCCTATGTCCATGGGGTCGTCATTCTTGCGGCTTTGGCTTTATTCGGCGGGGCCGCGCCGACCCGCTCGCTGCTCGCAGGGACTTTCCTGCCCGCGGCGCTCATCGCCGTGTCCGTCCTTCGCCTCAGGTCCTGGTTCCAGGCCCGCGCCAGCGTGGAGGCGGAGACGCTCGACGTCGTCCGGCGCAAGGTTCGCGCCGCAAGCATTCTCGGGCCAACGCTGACCCTCGCGTTCGTTCTGGTGACGGCGATCTCGACATGGCAGGACGGCGTGGTCGAATTCGCGCTGGCCCTCATAACGGTCTGGGTCGTCGCCGCCGTTTGCGCGATTTGTCTCAACATGGTGGCGAGCGAAGCAAGCGTTATCATCGTCGCCGCGACCGCGCCGCTTATTGTCGCGTTCCTGGCTCGCGGGGCCGAGTTGACGCTCTGCCTCGCGGCCCTGGTCGCTATCGCCGCCTGCTTCGTCATCCGCATGCTCGGCGAGAACTTCCGCATGTTCGCTGAGATCGTGCGCTCGCGTTTCGTGATCGTTGAACAGCAGCGCGCCGCCGAGCAGGCGCGACAGGCGGCGATGACCATCGCACTGACCGATGATCTGACCGGGCTGCCCAACCGGCGCTGCTTTCAGAGCCTGCTCGCCGACAAGATCAGGACGGCCACGGAGACCGCCGAGCCATTCGCACTAGGCCTGATCGACCTCGACGGCTTCAAGCCCATCAACGACGTTCACGGGCATCCGGTCGGAGACAAAATCCTCAGGCAAGTCGCCGAACGGCTCGCCAATGCGATGGACAGGCGCGGCTCAGCCGCCAGGATCGGCGGCGACGAGTTCGCCATCATCTGCGACGGGATCGGCGCGCGCAGCGACGCGATTGCGCTCGGAGAGGAGATCCAGAGGATCTTCGCGGCGCCGTTCGCGGCGCAGCCGCTCGCCATTCATTTGACCTGCGCCTGCGGCTTTGCGCTCTTTCCCTCGTCAGCCGCCGAGCCGGACGAACTGGTGCGCCTGGCCGACGGTGCGCTCTACCGCGCCAAGGCGACCGGACGCGGCGGCGCGGCCGTGTTCGATGCGAGAGCCGGAAGCGGAGCCGCCGGCGGCGCCGCGTCCGCGGAGGCTTGTCTTCGCACGGCCGGCGAATCGGAGACCGGCGTCCGTTTTAAGACGATCGTCGACTTGACCACCTTCTGGGTCAGCGGCCCTGAATTGCTTGCCCGCTTACACGACGCGGCGCTGGGGTCGGTCGCGGCGCCGGCGTTGATTCCGGCTCCGGAGCGGATCGGCGTCATCGCGCAACGATCGCGGGATTCGCTGCGCAAGGCGGCTGCGATCGGCGCTTAGAGCAGATTGCGTTTGGGTCGACGCGGCCAATTGTAGCCGCGCTCCATAGCCCGTCATCAGACGGGCGTTCTTTAAGACCGCCCTTTGGAGCGCGGCGACGCGGTCAACGACCGCGTCTAGAAGGCTCGATTCGACGGAATTGCAATCTGCTCTAGCAGCCGGACGACGCCCCACTGCCGTTCAACCTCATGGCCGCGCAATTGCCGGCGCCATCGTTGACCTATCGCAAGGCGGATCGGCCGCGCCGCGTTATGAACAATCAAACAAGTCGCGGAGACCAACGATGTCCACATCGTTCCTATTATTGATCTTCATCTGCGCTGTTCCGCTCGCAGTGGCGATTGCGAGAGCGTTTACGCCTCGATCGAGAACCGCCTTCGCCGTGATTCCAGCGCGGTCGCGGAACGACGGCGCCTGGCGACGGCGAGCGCGCTTAAGCTGAAGGGAGGATGCCGCCCGCCGTGCCGAGCCAAAGCGGTTCTTGCGGCCGTTGCCGGGCGCCGCCGCAATGGGAGGGGTCCTCAGGTGAGGCACGTTCGGCCCCAAGGTGGTTACGGATCAACTTTCCGGGCAAAGACATATCCGACGGCGCGGACCGACTTCACGATCGTTGGATTTTTTGGATTCGGCTCGATCTTCTTTCGGAGTCGGGCGATCTGGGCGTCGATGGTGCGGTCGAAAGCCCTCATGCCGTGTCCCCGGGTGTGCTCCATCAGAGCCTCCCGGCTGAAGACGCGCCCGGGATGTTTCGCGAGCGCGGCGAGAAGATCAAATTCGCCGCTCGTCAGCGCGACGTCGTCTCCGCTGGGGGAGACAAGCCGCCGACGGGCGGTGTCGAGAAGCCAACCGTCGAATCGAATGACGTCTTCGCCGGCAGCCTTGCTTCCTACAGCCGGATCCTGCGCTGGCTTTCGCCGTCGCAGAACGCTTTTGACGCGCGCCAACACCTCACGCAGGTGAAAGGGCTTGGCGATATAATCGTCTGCGCCAACTTCAAGACCGACCACGCGATCAAGCACCTCGTCTCGGCCGGTCAGCATGATGATTCCGACGTCGGACGTGGCGCGAATTTCACGGGCGATCGTTAACCCGTCCTGGCCCGGCATGACGACATCGAGCAGGATCACGTCGACCGGCATTGCGCTCAGTTGAGCGCGCATCGCCGCGCCATCCGCGGCGGCGCTGACCCGACACCCCTCCTGCTCGAAGTAACGGGTCAGCATTTGACGAATGCGAGGATCATCATCGACGACCAGAATATGGAGAGGTTGTTCGGCGGGGTCGATCATTGATTTCGGCGATGGCCGCGGAGAGGAGCGGTTACACACTGTTACAAATCGGCGCCAATTTTCACGCGCGAGCGATCCGCCAGTGACATAGCGCTGCTCAAATGCGTCGCGTCAAGTCGGAAAGGGAAGCGCCATGTATAGCCAAACCACCGTATCGCTGACTCGCGGCGCGGTTCCTTCGCCCATCGGTCGCGCCGATCCGACGCCAACGCTGAAGGGCCTTTTCGGCGGACAACCCGTCGAATCGCTTTCGGCCGGCGGAGCGCTATTCTGGGAAGGCGATCAGGCGGGCCAAATCTTCGATGTCCTGGAGGGCGTGCTGAGGGTCTACAAAATCCTGCCGGACGGCCGACGCGCAATCATGGGCTTTGTCTATCCTGGCGACGTTCTCGGCGTGTCTTTCCAAGACCGCTATCTCTTTTCCGCGGAGGCGGTGACCGCCGTCAAGGTTCGGCGCTTTTCCCGAGTTCGATTCTTTTCGCTGGTGAACGAATCGCCGGATTTGCGGCCCCAGCTGTTCGCGCTTCTTTGCGATGAGATGTCGGCTGCTCAGGACCAGATGCTGCTTCTCGGCCGAAAGTGCGCGGAAGAGCGCGTCGTCAGCTTTCTCCTCTCGGTTCATCGCAAGTGCGGCGAGGGCGCCGAAATCGAGCTGCCGATGAGCCGGCTGGATATGGCCGACTACCTCGGCCTTACGATCGAGACCGTGTCGCGAATGATGACCAGTCTCTCCCGTCGCGGCCTCATTCACGCGACTGGACGTCACAGGATCGCCCTGCGTAGACTGAACGCGCTGCGCGATATCGCCGGCCGCGACGAAGACGAGGCCGATGCGCAGCCCACGCCGGCGCGGCGGGCCGTCTGGCCAAATTGACGCAAGCCGGGAGACGATCCTGGAAGAGCTCCAAGATACGGGCAAACCGACCGCTACGATCGAGTTTGCGGACATGGCCCAAGTGCTGGACCTGACAAACATCGTCATCCATGACGAGCAGGGAAAGGTTCTGCACTGGACCACGGGATGCCAGCGCCTTTACGGTTGGAGCGGCGACGAAGCGCTCGGAATGATTGTTCACGAGCTTCTGAAGACGCGCTATCCGCTGCCTCGCCACGAGATCGTCAAGCAGGTGAGCAAAGGCGGAAGCTGGCAAGGCGAAATTGAACAGGAGAGGAAAGATGGCTCCCTCGTCTCGGTCGCCAGCCTCTGGGTCGCGCAGCCGACCGAAGACGGGAAGATCCCGTCCATACTCCAGATGAACAGCGACATCACCGAACTGAAGCGGGCCGAAGCCGAGCTGACCACCCGCGAGGCGCATCTGCGCTCGATCCTCAATACGGTCCCGGAGGCGATGATCGTCATCGACGAAGCCGGCGTCGTGACCTCGTTCAGCACGGCGGCATCGCAATTGTTCGGCTATGACGCCGACGAGGTCATTGGCCGCAACGTCAAGATGCTGATGCCCGCGCCCTACCAAAAAGAGCACGACGGCTACATCAGCCGGTATCTGGAAACGGGCGAGGCCAGAATCATTGGCTATGGCCGCGTGGTCAAAGGTCAGACGAAAGATGGCGCGGTCTTTCCCTTGGAGTTGGCTGTCGGCGAGGCGCGGGCCAACGGCCAGCGCATTTTTACCGGGTTCATTCGCGATCTGACGGCTCGTCAAAAGATGGAGGCGGAGCTTCGGCAGTCGCAGAAGATGGAAGCGGTCGGCCAGCTCACCGGGGGCGTCGCCCACGACTTCAACAATCTGCTGACCGTGATCGCCGGCAATCTTGAAATGCTTGAAGCCAACCTCGAGGACGACCGCCAACGCGAGATGTTGAGGGAGGCGCAGGATGCAGTGCAAGACGGCGCCAAGCTGACCGCTCAACTGCTCGCATTCGGCCGCCGTCAGCCGCTCAATCCCAAGCCTACCGATGTCGGCCCGCTGGTTTCCAACTTCGCCGAGCTTTTGCGCCGAACACTGGGCGAGTCGATAGAACTGAGCATCGTAACAACCGGGTCGACGCATCTTGCGGTGGTCGACGCGCCGCAGCTTCAGAACGCGCTTTTGAACCTGGCGATCAATGCGCGAGACGCGATGCGTAACGGGGGACGTCTGACGATCGAGATCTCCCATGCGCGTCTCGATGCGGACTATGCCCAAGCGTACCCTGAGATCCGCACCGGGCGCTACGTGCTGATCGCCGTCACCGACACGGGCGAAGGCATGCCCGAGAGCGTGCGAGAGCGGGCTTTTGAGCCGTTCTTCACCACCAAGCCGACCGGAGCGGGCACGGGTCTCGGCCTCAGCATGGTCTACGGTTTCGTCAAACAATCCGGGGGGCACATCCAACTCTACAGCGAACTGGGGCAGGGCACGACCGTTCGTCTTTTTCTGCCGTTGGCGGAGGCCGTTCAGAATGCCGCGGAGCCCAGGAGAGGCAAGGCGGATCTCGAGGCCATGCCGGGCGGATCGGAGACGATTCTGCTCGTCGAGGACGATCCCCGCTTGCGTAGGGTCGTCAGCAGGCGCCTGAGAAGCCTTGGTTATCAGGTCATCGAGGCAGAGAACGGGGCGAATGCTCTGACCTTGCTTGCGGTTCACCCCGAAATCGCGATGATTTTTACCGATTTCGTAATGCCCGGCGGCATGAACGGCGATGAACTCGCAGAGGCCGCTCTGGCGGCGAAGCCGACGGTCAAGGTCCTGTTCACGTCGGGCTATGCGGAGCCGGCGGTTGCCCGGCGGAAGCTTCGAACCGGGGTGTGGCTCAAGAAGCCCTATACAGCGATCGAGCTTGCGAAAAGAATTCGCGATGTCCTCGGCGAGCCGTCGGCGACCTAGAAGGCGGGGGTCTCTTTTCCGGAGGGACGGATGGCGAGCGGCATCCATCATGTGACGAGCATCGCTGGCTCGGCCCGCCGGAATCTCGATTTCTATACCGGAACGCTCGGTCTGCGCCTGGTGAAGAAGACGGTCAATTTCGACGATCCAGGCTCCTATCACTTCTATTACGGCGACGCCGCGGGCCATCCCGGCACGATCCTCACATTTTTCCCCTGGGAGGGCGTTACGGCCGGCCGACTTGGGATCGGCGCGGCGCAGGAGACCGTCTTCAGCGTTCCGGAAGGCTCAATCGGCTACTGGACCCAGCGCTTGGTCGAGAGGGGCGTCGCCCACGATCCGCCCGCCAAGCGCTTCGGCGAAACGGCGCTCGCGTTCAAGGACCGCGACGGGACCCGGCTTGCGCTGACCGGCGTCAGGGGCCTCGAGGCCAAACCCGGTTGGAGCGCAGGCGGTGTGCCTGCGGAACACGCCATTCGCGGCTTCCACAGCATAAGCCTGCTGCTGGCTGAAGCCGGCCCGACGGCCGCCATTCTGACCGACGTGTTCGGCTTTGTCGCCGACGCCCACGAGGGCGCGATGCAACGCTATCGAGCGCCGGGCGTGGACCTCGGCGGCGCCATCGATCTCAGGACGGCGGGGGAATTCCTGTCGGCGCGCCAGGGGGCGGGCTCCGTTCACCACATCGCGTTTCGAGCGGCCGACGACGCGGCCCAGGCGGCGATGGTTCGCAAGCTCAACCAAGATCATCATCTGCTCACCACAGAGCAGAAGGACCGCAACTACTTTCGCTCGGTCTATTTCCGCGAACCTGGCCACGTGCTGTTCGAAATCGCCACCGATCCGCCCGGCTTCGCCATCGACGAACCGGCCGACTCTCTTGGGCAGGCGCTCAAACTGCCTCCGTTCCTGGAAAGCCGCCGCGGGGCAATTGAAGCCGCGTTGCCAAAGCTCGACTAGCGAGGGGGAAATCTCTGCAAAGGCCTAGCGGAAGCCCCTGATGGCGCCTGAGCTCGGCTATGCTCATCGCTTCGAGCCCGGGGCCGAGCCGCGCCGTCTGCCGGTTCTGCTTCTCCACGGGACAGGAGGCGACGAGGCCAACATGTTGCCGCTCGGCCGCGAGATTGCGCCGGGAGCGGCGCTCCTCTCGCCTCGCGGGAACGTCTTCGAAGGCAATATGCCGCGTTTCTTCCGTCGCTTCCGCGAGGGTCTGTTCGACGAGGACGACGTCCGCCGCCGGGCAAGCGAGCTCGCCAATTTCGTCGCCGAAGCGCGCCGCGCCTATGGCCTCGCTCGACCTTTCGCGCTGGGCTATTCGAACGGCGCGAACATCGCCGCAGCAGTTCTGCTATTGCATCCGAGGACGCTGGCGGGCGCAATCCTGTTCCGCGCCATGGCGCCGTTGGCTGAGCCGCCGACGCCCGACCTTTCCAGCATTCCAGTGCTGATCCTGTCCGGCTTGAACGATCCTATCGCTCCGCGGTCCACCGCCGAGAAACTGGCGGCGGCGCTCGCCGCGGCCGGCGCGCGCGTCGAACGCGATGACTTGCCTACGGGCCACGGGCTGACGCAGGCCGACGTCACAAAGGCCAAGGCGTTCTATGCGCAGGAGGCGGCGCGCGCATTTAACTCCAAGGCTTGAGCGCACGCCCGAAACCGGACCGTCAGCGTCAGAGCTTCTTAGCGACGAATGCGACGATCTCGGTCATGACGGTCGAAGCCGCCTGATCCATCGCCGCTGCCACATCCGCTGGATCGGTTGATGCGACCGGCGTCCGCAGAGTGAAAATCTGGTCCGCCACGATGCGCCCGCTGCCAAGCGAGACGATCCAGGCGGCGATGTCGACATTGACTTCCTTAGACTGGACGTCGAGCTCGAAGGCGCGGAGGTCGAGATCGACTTCGTAATTGGCGTTTGCCGCCGCGCCGTCGATCCAACGGGCAAGTCCAGCGTTCTGGAAACTCTGCACGAGCCGCGCGCGGAAAAGCGCAGGCAGCGTCTGCGGCCACCGAGCGCCAGCCAGAGTGGCCAGGGTCTGCGAATCGCGCACGAGAAAACGATCGCTGTCGAGGTCGGCCGTCGCGGTCGGCTGGCCGACGCGGAACTGCGCTCCGACTGCGTGAGCCGGGGGAGGCCTCGCGGCGGAAAGATCATACAGGGTCCCGGAGGGTCCGCTCGCGCATGCCGAGAGCGCAAGCGCGCTCGCCGCGGCGAACGTTGATCGACTCCAAAATCCACCCCCCCTCAGCCCCATTACTGCCCGCCGTGATATTCAGGCAGCGAGGGTCTTGACCCGAAGATGACCTGACTTGGGTTCTGTCCCAGCGACCTCACCACGCGGTCAATGTCTTCGACCGTCCGCCTCCCCTCGATGGCCAGCGCCTCGTATTCGCGCAGGCCGCTGCCGGTGAAACGGGTGAGACCGCTGGCGATGTCCTTCACCCTGGCGTCGGTATCGTCGGCGAGTTTCTTGACCGACAGCGCCGCCTCGCTGATGCGGTCGACCGCCCCCTTTGTGCTAGGCGAGCCAAGGAAGCTTTGAGCGCTTGTCAAAACGCCATCGACCTTGTCGGCGGATTCGTTGAGCTTGGCGGACATCTCAGAAAAGTTCTTCAGCGTCGCGTCAATGTTGCCGCGATTCTGATGCACGGTCTGGACGACCTCGTTAGCCGAGTTGACGATGCCGGCGATCTTCTGCGAGTCGATCGCCTTCGCCAAGTCGTTGACGTCGCTGAGCGCCGTATCGAGTCGTTTCGACGTATCTTCGTTGAGATGCGTTGCCAGCTGAGCCCCGTTGCGCGCCAGCGTCTCGAAGTTCTGCGAGCTCTCGGAAAGCGCCTGGCTGAAGGTCTGCGCATTGTTGACGACCGCACGAACCTTGTCCGGATCAACCGCCTTGACCACACGATCGGCGCTCTGCGACAGGCTCTGGATTTGCGTCAAGACCGGCTGGACGGTCTTGCTGATGTCGGCCAGGTTCTTCAGCGTCGCGTCGACGTTGGGAGCGTTGTCGGCCAAGGTCTTGGCGAAGGCGTCGGCGTTCTGAAGCGTCGAGTGGATCGATTCCGAGTTGTCCGCAAGCAGCTTGTCGGCGCGATCGACAACGGAATTGCCCTTCGCCGACAGGTTCTGCACATTGTCGACGATCGAGTGGACCTTGTCGGGATCGACCGCCTTCACCACGCGATCGATGTTCTGCGACAGGCTCTGAATTTGCGCCACCACCGGCTGAACCGTCTTGCTGATGTCGGCCAAGTTCTTCAGCGTCGCGTCGACGTTGGGAGCGTTGTCGGCCAAGGTCTTGGCGAAGACGTCGGCGCTCTGAAGCGTCGAGTGGATCGAAATCCGAGTTGTCGGCCAGGAGCTTGTCGGCGCGGTCGACAACAGAATTGCCCTTCGCCGACAGGCCCTGGAGGTTGTCGACGATCGTGCGAACCTCGTCGGTGTCGATCGATTGGACCAGCCGATCGGCGTCATCGGAGAGGGTTTGCAGGCGCGCGGCGAGCGGCCCGATCTGCTTGCCGAGTTCACCGACGCTCTTTAGCGCCGCATCAACGCCGGCCGAGTTATCGGCCAAGGCCTTGGAGAACTGATCGACATTTGCGATCGCCGAATGGATCGGCTCGGAATTCTCGGTGAGGATCGTGTCGGCGTCGTCCAGAACCGAGGTGGCCCTGACGGAGAGCGCGCCGATGTTGTCGAGAATGTCCTGGATCTGTATCGACTGTTCGGCGTAGATAACCGGCGGCTGGCCATTTTGGCCAACCAGTTCCGATCCGCGGCTTACGCCGCCGAGGAGGGCGACCGCCGCAGCCCCAGTGAGCCCCTGCGTCTCGAGCCGCGCCTTGGTGTTCCTGTCGATCGGCGCGTCCGAGTTGACGTTGATGTCGGCGACGACCTGATGGGGATCGCTCCTGGAGAAGGTGAGATGGGTGACCTCGCCAACCTTGATCCCGTTGAACAGGACGTTGGCGCCGTTTGAGAGCCCTGAGACCGAGCCCTTGAAGACGACCTGGTAGCTGCGGTGACCGCCTGCCGCGCCGTAGCCTGCAATCCACATAACGAACAGAAATGCGCCCACGACTGCCGCCAAGGTGAAGGCGCCGATCAGGACGTAGTTGGCGCGCGTCTCCATTGTGCTCAGCGCCTCGCGGTCTGCGGCCGGTCGTCCGCGGCGCGCTCAGCGGGCCGCTCGGCGGCCGCCGAGAGGCGGATCACACCCCTCTTACCGTGGAAATAGGCCTTGAGCCAAGGGTCGTCGGAAAGCAGGAGCTCGCTGATCGGACCGGCAGCGATCACTCTGCCATGCCCGAGCACGGCGACCCGGTCGCAGATGGCGAACAGGCTGTCGAGATCGTGGGTGACCATGAAGACGGTCAGTCCCAACGTCTTCTGCAGCGTGCCGATGAGATCGTCGAAATCGCCGGCCGAAATTGGGTCGAGCCCCGAGGTCGGCTCGTCGAGGAACACGATCTCCGGGTCGAGCGCCAGGGCCCTCGCCAGCGAAACGCGCTTGGTCATGCCGCCGGACAACTCGGAAGGCAACTTGTCAGCCGTGTCCGGGGGCAAGCCGACCAGCGCGAGCTTCTGCGCCGCCAGACCGTCGAGCGTCGACTGGGAGAGGTCGAGATGCTCGCGCATCGGGGCCTGGATGTTCTGGCGCACGGTCAAGCTGGAGAACAGCGCCCCCTCCTGAAACAAGACGCCCCATCGCTCGCCGACCTCGAGGCGCTCGCGCGGCGTCAGCTTGTCGATGTCGTAGCCGAACACTTCGATGGTTCCCGCCTGTTTGTGCAACAGGCCCAGGATCGTCCGGGTCAGCACCGACTTCCCGGCGCCCGAAGCGCCGACGAAGCCCAGCACCTCGCCGCGATAGAGGTCGAGGTCGAGCCCATCCATCACCAGGTGGTCGCCGAAGCCAACCTTGAGGCCGCGCACGCGAATGACGGCCTCGCGCGGGTTAGAAGGGGAGACGCTGGCGCTCAATAGTCCACCGTGGCAAAGAACATCGCAAACAACCCGTCCATGACGATGACCATGAAGATCGACTTGACCACCGATGAGGTGACGCAGCGGCCGAGCAACTCGGCGGATCCCCGCACCTCCATGCCCTCGGTGGCGGCGATCAGGCCGATCACCACCGCCATGAACGGCGCCTTGATGAGGCCGACCAGGAATGTTTCGGTCGCAATGGCGTCCTGGAGGCGCGACAGAAAGACGACCGGCGTCAAGCCGGCATAGATCCAACTGACCAGGAGGCCGCCGCCGAGCTGAGCCATATCGGCGAGGAAGGTCAGGACCGGCAGGGCGATGGTCAACGCCATCAGCCGCGGGATGATCAGCACTTCCAGCGGATCGAGCGCCATCACCGTCAGAGCGTCTATCTCCTCGCGCATCTTCATCGAGCCGATCTCGGCGGTGATCGACGATCCGGTGCGGCCCGCGATCATGATCGAGGTCATCAGCACGCCGAGTTCGCGCAGACCTAAGACGCCAACTAGATTGACGGCGAAGTCCGCGGCGCCGAATTTGGCGAGCTGGAAAATCCCCTGCTGGGTGACGATCGCGCCGACCAGGAAGTTGATGAGCATAATGATGGGCACGCTGCGCAGCCCGTACATCTCGAGGTGATACACCATCGAAGTCCAGCGCCAGCGCCACGGCTGTGGGGCGAGACGCAAGAACATCACAACGATTTCGCCGAGATAGTCGACAATCTCGATGAAATCTTCGCCCGAGTCGTAGACCGTCTGGCCGACCGCCGAGAGCAATGCGACCGTATGAGGCGGAGGAACGCGCGTGGACGCCTCAGGCGGATGGTAGCCAGCCTCCTTGAGCAAGAGATCTTGCTCGGGCCGCTCGCCGCGACACGAG
Organism: uncultured Alphaproteobacteria bacterium; assembly: GCA_963824475.1. Classification (GTDB taxonomy): domain Bacteria; phylum Pseudomonadota; class Alphaproteobacteria; order Rhizobiales; family Beijerinckiaceae; genus Roseiarcus. Next base: position 466,626 of record CAWGPR010000011.1, on the reverse strand, counting down.
ACCGTAGCTCCTGCGGCCGCGAGTTCGTCCCGAGCGCGATCGATGAACCACGCGCCGGCAGTGTCCATGCGTTGAAGAGCAGCGAGATCGAGGATCACGCGTTTCGCGTCTTTAGCGGAGGAAAGGAGCGAAGCCCCGGCCGCCTCGAGCTGGTGTCCGGCGGCGACGATCCACTCCCCAGCCAACGACAGCACGACCCCGTCCGGGCTGTCTTGTCGAGTTACGGAAGGCGTCGTGCTCACCAAGCGCTCCGGCCAAGCAGAAATGGCGCTCATATCGCGCCGCCCGGCGACTGTCGAGCGAAGACGACGTCGACGCCCACCCATACGGGGATCAGGGCAACAACAAATCAAGTACGAATTGGAGACCCCGTTACACGGACTCAGATTCGCGAACAAAGCGAGTCAATTTTTGTCCAGGCCAGCGCAAAGGCCTTCAGGATTGCCGCGTCGTCTTGGAACCGTCCCTTTCTCGCCCTCCTCCAGGCGCACGAAGCATGAACGAATTGGTTAGTCGCCGAATTGCGAGCGCGCCCGCCGCGCGGCTTTGTCGCAGCGGCCATCCGGCGTCAAGTCTGGTTGCCGAAGCCTTGCCTCCGCCTAAGGCTCTCTGCTCCGATCCGGGACGCGGGCGAAGGGACCGGGCACAAATGGAGCCGGAATCGGCGACACGGCTCGTCGTGCGATTCGCCGCGCTAAAGGCAATCCACATTCGCGGCGCCGCCGCGCCGTCGTCACGTCATGGCGCCCAATGCGTTAATTCCGCATCACGGCTCCGCTCTTCGCTCCTCCCCGGCCCCATGAAGAATGGGGGCAGCGGCCTTAGTCCATCATCGCCGCCTTGAGGATGCAGACCATCGTGGCGTGCGCCGGCTTCCCACTGAGGTTGCGGATTCGGTGAGGCATATCGCAGCGGTAGCGCAGCGTCTCGCCGGAGCAGGCGGTCGCCGTCGCGTCACCGACGTCGACCACAAGCTCGCCGTCCAAAATCGACAGGCACTCGACCGAGCCGCGCAGATGGGCGGTCGATTCGAGAACGCCGCCTGGATCGGCCTGAAAATCGTACCATTGCAGCCAGTCAACGGTCTTCAGCCACCCGATTACGGCGAGGCGGCACAGTCCGTCGTCAGAGACAAGGATCGGCGTGGCTCCCCGGTTCAGATGCTCGATGAACGGCCCTTCTTCGGCGCCGCGTAGCATCGACTCGATCGACACGTCGAGCGCGTGGGCGAGGCGCCAGATTGTCGTCAGCGTCGGATTGGTCTCGTTGCGCTCGATCTGCGAGATGATCGACTTGGCGACGCCCGAATGTTGCGACAGGTCGGCGAGCGACAGTCCATAGCCCTTGCGCAACCTGAGCACGGCCTGTCCGAGCTGGTTGGACAACGAAGCTGCGCCAGCTTCGAGGACCTTGGCTCTGTCCTTGCCTTCAACGCCCATCGCGCGCTTCTCCTTGCGCCCGGATTATAGACGGATTCGTTCGGAATATCGAACGGCTGCGTTCGGCCGGTCATGACAGGCCAGTAACGGGTGGGGCCCCGAGCCTGTGTCCGTCAGGCGATCGCTGTGCTGAAGACCCTCGTAATTTCGACAAATGCCGCACCCTGACGCGGCCTCCCAATTGTGCGCTGGTCCGGATGACCGAACTCACGAACCCGGATCCGCTCTATGACTGGTCCGGCCCGGACTACAAGACCTCTGGCGCCCGCTCGATCCCGATACCGGCAAGCTGAAATTCTACCATCAGGAACTGCCGCACGATACGTGGGACTTCGACAGTGCGCCCGGCGAGTTCGTTTCGATCGACCGCGACGGCAAACAGTACATGGTGCACCCGAACAAGAGCGGGTTCATCTTCGTCTACGACCGCGCCGACGCGAAGCTGGAGAACGTCTGGCCGATCGTACAGAACTACAACTTCGTCAAGGGCATAGACCCGAAGACCGGCGAGCTGATCGGGCGGCGCGACTTTACCGCCGGCAAGCAAGAGGGCGTGCTCTGCCCGCACATCTCTGGCGGCGTCAGCTGGAATTCAGGCTCCTACGACCCGAACACCGGCCTATATTACAAGATTGGCAATGAATGGTGCATGACGCTGGAAGTGGTGAAGACCACGCCGGTGACCGAGCCACAGGTCCAGCTCAACATCGGCGCGAACTTCGAGATCGCCAAGCCGCCGAGCGGCGAGATCTACGGCCACCTCGACGCCCGTGACCCGATCACGGGGGCGAAGAAGTGGGAAGTCCGCTTCCCCGAGCCGCCTCTGGCGAGCGTCCTGTCGACGGCGGGCAACCTGGTGTTCGTTCCGGACAGCCGGGGGACCTTGCACGCCTATAACGCTCAGACCGGCGAGGAACTCTGGAATCACAGCGACGGCCTCGGCCACCAAGGCGGGATCATCAGCTACTCGGCTGGCGGCAAGCAATATATCGCCGTCACCGCCGGCTTCGGCGGCATGGCCAGCGACGATTACAGAGCGAACTTCGGCGAGCCGTACAAGAGCATGCCTCGCGACGAGGGCATCCTGGTTGTCTACAGCCTGAAGTAACGGCTGCGACATAGTGACACGGCCGGGGGTGGGCAAGAGCCTGCCCCCGTTCGTGTGTTTTGCCCCCACTTCCGCGAAGAGATTGTGCCCCTTGAAAATCCAACATGCCCTCGGCGCGGCGGCCGTTCTGGCGGCGTTGGCCTCGCCAGCCGCGGCCGACGATCAGCCTGGCGCGCCTGCGACGTCCACCCTCGACGTTGACCAGTTGTTCGCCACCGTCTGCGGCTTTTGCCACGCCAGCGGGGGCCGCGTCGCTGGCAAAGGCCCACAGCTGATGAACACCGCGCGCAGCGACGATTTCATCCGCAACCGCATCAAGAACGGTAAGGAAGGCGCGATGCCGGCGTTCGGCAAGACCTTCTCCGACGCCGACATCGACCGCATCATCGCCTATATTCGCGCTCTCAAGCCGAACTAAGGAGTTTGCCGCATGCGCTTCGCCATTGCCGCCCTGTTCTTGTCGACAGCGCTCACGCCCGCGGCGTCCGCGCGCTCGCTCGAGCAGATCCAGGCGTCCGGCACGCTCAGTGTTTGCTTGCCCGCCAACTCCCTGCCCTTCTCCAGCCGCCACGACACCCCGCCTGGGTTTGAGGTCGAGCTCGCCGGCTTGCTCGCGAAGCAGCTTGGCGTTTCCTTGGAGACGCAGTGGGTGATCTCGCCGATCCAGGTGCGGGCCGCGAACTGCGACCTTTTGCTGGACGTGATCGCCGATCCAGAAGCGCAGGCGGAGTTGCACCTCGTGCTGTCCAAGCCGTACTACCGTAGCGGCGTGGCGCTGGTTGTGCCGCAGGGCAGCCGGATCGCATCGTTCGCTGCGCTTGACGGGCGCACCAAGGTGGCCGTGCAGGTCGGCTCGATCGTCGCGATGATCCTCGGCCAACGCCATGTCGGCCTCACGACCTATGCCTTCGAGGACGAGATGTTGCAGGCGGTGGCGGACGGGGAGGCCGACGCGGCGGCGGTGACGCCAGTCTCAGCCGGATATTTCAACCTTGCGCACCCCGACCACAGGCTGACCATCATCCCCCCGGACGAGGCCGACCAGCGGCTGGTGTGGAACATCGCGATTGGGATGCGCAAACCGGACAACGCCATGCGCGAGGCGATGGACAAGGCGATCGACCAACTCAGCGCCAACGGCACGATTGCCGGAATCTATGGCCGCTATGGCGTAACGTTGCTGCCGCCGAAGTAATTGACGCCGCCCGCTTTTAAGGCCGGCGGCGTCCGATATCACATCTCCGCGGACAGGTAGCTCGTCACTTCCATGCCCACGCAGACCTCGCGAACTTCAGGGGTCGACCATGCCATGGCAACGTTCCTTTTCTGCTCTTGGGGCTCCATTCTGGTCGGAGCCCAGAACGGAGCGGAATGGTATCACACCGCGAAAACGACCGTCAAATGGCGTCCAGATCCTTCTGTCGGCGACAAGATCCGCCTCAGCCTAGCGGCGCGGCGCGGCGGCGGCGCACCCTCCCCGGAAGAGGCTGGCCGACGCCGCGGCGAACAAGACGAACGGGCGTCCAGACAATCGTCGTCTCCCCGCCGTCGCTGAAACTCAGACGCCCGCTGGTCGATTCCGCATCATAGAGCGGCTGGCGGATCGCGCTCCTTTCCGGATCGACCAACGCGGCAACCGCGCCCTCGCCGAACGTCGCGGAGACCTCGAACTTCGCCTCGTCGCCGCTCGCGAAGGGGGAAGGCTTCGCCCTTCCGATGTCCGCCCGGCGCAATGGAAAGTGAGCTCCCTTTCGGCCGGGACAGATGATTCCTCGGGGCGGCAAAGCGAGGGACATAGAAGGGCAGCGCACAATGCCAGCAGGACGCTCGGCGCCCGAATCCGGACGCGGCCGAAGCGCCCTGCGAGCGGTCGCCGCGTCAAAACGCCCCCGGGAAGGCGCCGCCGTCGATAAGGATGTTCTGACCGGTGATGAATCCGGCGTGCGCGCTGGCGAGGAAGGCGCAGAGCGCGCCGAATTCAGCCGGATCGCCGAATTGGCCGGCCGCGATTCGCGCCCTCGATTCGCTCCGCGCCACGTCGACGCTCACCCCGCGCGTCGCCGCCGCGCGGGCGAGGCCTGCTTTCTGCCGGTCGGTCTCAAACGATCCGGGCTGGATCGAGTTGATCGTCACGTTGTCGCGCGCGAACAACCTCGCCGCCGAGGCGAGGAACGCGGTTAAGCCGGCGCGTGCGCCCGACGAGACATCGAGACCGGCGATCGGCGCCCGGACCGAACCCGAGGTGATGTTGATGATTCGGCCAAACTTGCGCTGAGCCATGCCCGGCGCCAGCGCCTGAACCAGCGCGATCGGGGTCAGCATGTTGGACTCGACGCCCTTGAGCACGTCCTCGCGGCTGATCTCAGCGAAACTCTTGTACGGCGGGCCGCCGTTGTTATTGACCAGGATGTCGGCGTCCGGGCAGGCGGCGATCAGCTCCGCGCGCGTCGCCGGATCGTCAAGATCGCCCGGGATTTCACGGATCTCAACGCCCGTCGCCTGCCGCAATTCGCTCGCGGTCCGCTCCAGGGCCTCCTTGTCGCGACCGTTGAGCACGACCGCGCATCCCGCTTCCGCCAGCGCCCGCGCGCAGGCGCGGCCCAAACCTTTGCTCGACGCGCACACGATCGCTTTCCGGCCCTTAATTCCCAAGTCCATATCCCACGCCCCGCTCTCGACACTCCTCAGGTTGACAATTATAAGCGCTTCGCGTGCGTCGCGTCATCGAAGCGACATGAGAATCTGCGCAGTCATTTCTCGTTGTTCGCCCCCTCGCGAGGAGGCCACCTGTGCCCAGGGCCGATCAGACCTATCGATACAGGACATTGTTCCTGTCGGATTTGCACTTAGGCACGCGCGGCTGCCAGGCGCACCTTATCTTGGATATGCTACGCCACGTCGAGGCCGACACGATCTACCTGGTCGGCGACATCATCGACGGCTGGCGGCTCCGCTCCGGCTGGTACTGGCCACAGACCCATAACGACGTCGTCCAGAAGTTGCTGCGCAAGGTTAGGCGCGGCGCTCGGATGGTGTTCGTTCCCGGCAACCACGATGAGTTCGCCCGCCAATTCTTCGGCCTGACCTTCGGCGGCATCGAGATCAAGCGCCAGGCCATCCACACCGCGGCCGACGGCAAGCGCTATCTCATCATTCATGGCGACGAATTCGACGTCGTCGTGCGCCATTCGAAGTGGCTCGCCTTCTTCGGCGACTGGGCCTACGACTTCGCTTTATTCGTCAATACTCATTTCAACGCCGCGCGCCGGTGGCTGGGCTTGCCCTATTGGTCGTTTTCGGCCTGGGCGAAGCTCAAGGTCAAGAACGCGGTCAACTTCATCGGCTCGTTCGAGCGGGAGTTGGCCGCCGAAGCCAGAAAGCGGGGCGTCGACGGCGTGGTCTGCGGCCACATCCATCATCCGGTCATCCGCGATATGGAGGGCGTGATCTACGTCAACACCGGCGACTTTGTCGAATCGTGCTCGCTGGTGGTCGAACACCACGACGGCCGGTTCGAAGTGCTGCGCTGGAAGGATCCGTTGCAGCTCGTCGCGCGGGTGGACGACAACGCGCCTTTCGAGGAGGAAGCGCCGGTCGCTGGGGCGGAAGAGGCGCAGGCGGAAGCGGCTTGATGCGCATCCTGATCGCGACCGACGCCTGGCGGCCCCAAGTCAATGGCGTGGTGTCGACGCTGGAGCGAATGACTCAGGCGGCGGCCGAATTAGGCGTGGCGTTCGATTTCCTCACCCCGCAGGGCATGTGGACCGCTCCGCTGCCCTCCTACCCTGAAATTCGCTTGGCGATCCCATCGTGGCGACGGATCGGCCATCGGATCGAGGAAGCCAAGCCCGACCATATTCATATCGCCACGGAAGGCCCGATCGGTTGGCTGACGCGGCGATATTGCCTCCGGCACAAGCGCATTTTCACCACCAGCTACCACACCCGCTATCCTGAATACGTATCGGCGCGGATCCGCATTCCCGAATGGCTGACCTATGCGGGCTTGCGCTATTTTCATGCGCCTTCGGCCGCGGTGATGGCGCCGACGCCGACCATCGGCGCCGACCTCACCCGCCGCGGATTCGCGCGGGTGAGGCTTTGGACGCGCGGCGTCAACCATGCCCTTTACCGCCCGCGGCCACAGCGCGCGCTCGACCTGCCGCGGCCGATCTTTCTCTGCGTTGGACGGGTGGCGGTGGAAAAGAACCTGGAAGCGCTGCTCGGCCTCGACCTGCCAGGCTCGACCGTCATCGTCGGCGACGGGCCGGCCCGCCGTCACCTCGAGCGCCGCTACCGCCATGCGCATTTTCTCGGCGCCAAGCAGGGCGAAGCGTTGGCCAACATCTATGCGAGCGCGGACGTGTTCGTCTTCCCCTCACGGACCGACACGTTCGGGATCGTGATGATCGAGGCTCTGGCCAGCGGGCTGCCGGTCGCCGCCTTTCCCGTGCCCGGGCCGATCGATGTCGTCGCCCCCGGAGCGGGCGTGCTCGACGAGGATCTGCGCGCAGCTTGCCTCAAGGCCCTGACCATTCCGCGCGAGCAGGCGCGCGCACATTCCATGCGCTTCACCTGGAAGGAAAGCGCACGCCAGTTCCTCGACAATATCGAAGCAAGCCGGGCCGACGTCAAAGTGGAGATCGTCTCGTCGCCCGCGGCCGCCAGTGCTCAGCCGGTCGAAAAAAACGGCAAGCGCCCGACGCAAGCTTCCTGCCCCGTTTAAGCCCCTCAGTAGCTCAGGCTCCGCTCTCAGCCGGCAAGACTCAAGGCTACCGCCGCGGCCGCGGTTGCAACGACGACAAGGAGCGGCGGCGCGCGCCAGACGATCAGGGCGACAAAGCCTGCCGCCGCGATCGCGAAATCGGTTGGCCGCCGGACCGCGCTTGTCCATACCGGATTATAAAGCGCCGAAGCGAGCAGGCCGACCACGGCCGCGTTGACGCCGGCCATCGCCGCTCGCGCCTTGCCGCGCGCCCGCAAGTCCGGCCAGAAGACCAAGGCCGCCATCATGAGCAAGAGTCCGGGCGCGAAGATTGCAGCCAGCGCCAGCGCCGCCCCGGCGACTCCGTAAGGCGGGACGGCGGCGACCGCGCCAAGATAGGCGGCAAAGGTGAACAGCGGCCCCGGGACGGCCTGGGCGGCGCCGTAGCCGGCAAGGAAAGCGCTGTCGGAAACCCACCCCGGATCGACCACGGCGGCGCGAAGCAGCGGCAACACGACATGGCCGCCGCCGAACACCAGCGCCCCCGAGCGGTAGAAGGCGCCAGCGAGCGCCGCAGCGCCCGCCCGCGCCGGAACGAATGACAGCGCGAGCAGGACGAAATAGAGGCCGGCGAACACGATCCCCGTGCGCCGGCTGACTGGCGCCTCGGCGCCGGCGACGGCAATGTCCGCGCCCTGCCGGCAGACGAAAGATCCGGCGAGGCCGCCGAGAAGGATGACGGCGATCTGCGTCCATGCCGCCGGCGCAAGCGCGGTCAGGATCAGCGACAGAATGGCGATCGTCGCGCGCGGCCGGTCCGGACATAGGGTCTGAGCCATTCCCATGACGGCTTGGGCGACAATGGCGACCGCGACCAGCCTGAGGCCATGCAGCAGTTCGGCGCCAACGAGGCCGTGGAGCGCGCCCTCGCCATAGGCGAACAGCGCCATGGCCGCCGCCGACGGCAGCGTGAACCCCACCCAGGCCGCGAGGCCGCCGAGGTATCCGGCGCGCATGAGCCCGACGGCGAAACCGGTCTGGCTGCTGGCCGGACCCGGCAGGAACTGCGAGAGCGCGACCAGATCCGCATAAGTTCGTTCGTCGAGCCAGCCGCGCTTGAGGACGAACTCGCGGCGGAAATACCCGAGATGCGCAACCGGCCCGCCGAAGCTGGTCAGGCCGAGCTTGAGAAAAACGCGCAGGACTTCGAGCGGGGAGCCCGCGTTGCTTCGCCCGAGCCCGACGTCGTCGATCGTCGAGGTCATCGGCCAAGTCTACGCGTCATCGCGGGCTCTTTGAGAACGCCGCGAGCAGCGCAATCCTCGCTGTCAGTCCGTCGTCACGCCGCCTCGGCGAGCCGATGTTGGACCATCGTTCTCAGCGTATTCAGATCGTGCGCGAACAGGCGAATGCCGTCGGACAATTTCTCGGTCGCCATCTGGTCCTCGTTCAGCATCCAGCGGAACGTCTTTTCGTCCATCGCGACCTTGGCTGGAGCCGACCCGGGATGGGCCGGGTCGAGATGCCGCTTGAGCTCGCCCTCGTCCTTTGACAGCGCCTCGAGCAGCTGAGGCGAGATTGTGAGCCGGTCACAGCCAGCAAGAGCCTCGATCTCGCCGGTGTTGCGGAACGACGCGCCCATGACGACCGTCTTGACGCCGTAGGTCTTGTAGTAGGCGTAGATCGTGCGCACCGATTGCACGCCCGGATCGGTTTCGGGGGTGTAGGGACCACCGCCAGCCTTCACATGCCAGTCGAGGATGCGTCCGACGAAGGGCGACAGAAGGAACGCCTTCGCGTCTCCCGCCGCAATCGCCTGAGGCAGCGAGAAGGCGAGCGTCATATTGCAATCGATGCCTTCCGCCTGCAGGCGCCGCGCCGCTTGCACGCCTTCCCAGGTCGAAGCGAGCTTGATCAGGATGTGCTCGTGGCCGACGCCCCGCTCCTTGTAGGCGGCGATGAACGACTTGGCTTTGGCGACCATGCCGTCCACGTCAAAGGAGAGATCGGCGTCGACTTCGGTCGACACGCGGCCAGGAACGATCTTCGTCAGTTCGGAGCCGAAGTTCACCGCGATGCGGTCGGTCACTTCGCCGACCGACGCGCCGCGCTTGCGGCCCCAGACGATCGCCTCGTCGACAAGGCGCGCATAGGCCGGCATCTCCGCGGCCTTCAGGATCAACGACGGATTGGTTGTGGCGTCCGTCGGCTTGTAGGCGCGAATCGAGTCCATGTCGCCGGTGTCCGAAACGACGGTGGTCATCGCGCGCAACTGTTCGAGCTTGTTGGTCATGGGATCAGTCTCCTCAGCCAGGTCCGCTTCGAGGCGATTGTCGCGCCGGCGCGCGTCATACGCAAGCGCGAAGCCTAAGCGCCGTCCGCGGCGAGTTCGGCCGGAACCTAACACGCTCGAGCCGATTCTTGGTCATTCCCACCGCCGAGGAGCGCGCCATGCCGACCCATAAGAACCTCGAAACTTTATTCTCCGAGACCCTCAAGGACATCTACTTCGCCGAGAAGCAGATTTTGCGCGCCTTGCCAAAAATGGCTCGCGAAGCGGCGTCGCCTGAACTCAAGCAGGCTTTCGAGACCCATCGCGACCAGACGGAAGGCCATGTCGACCGCCTTAACGAGGTGTTCGAGCAGCTTGGCCGGCCCGCGCGCGGCAAGACCTGCGAGGCGATCCTCGGCATCATCGACGAAGCCAAGGAGATCATGGATGAATTCAAGGGCGCGCAGGCGCTCGACGCCGGCCTCGCCTCATCCGTCCAGGCGGTCGAGCACTACGAGATCGCCCGCTACGGCACGCTCAAGACCTGGGCCAAGGAACTCGGCCTCAACGACGCTGCGAAGCTTCTCGACGAGACGCTCAAGGAAGAAATCGAAACGGACAAGCTTCTCACCAAGATCGCAACGTCGACCGTCAACATGAACGCGGCCTGAGCGCGTCGCCTGGGCCTCGGCGCGAGAAGGAGCGGGCTCAAGCTCGCGCCGCGTCCAAGTCGCCAGAAAGCTGGCCCCCGCTGCAGCGCAACGCATTGGCCCGGCTCTGCGCCTCGGCCCGATTGCGCCGCTACGTGATCCAACGATATCCCCCGTTCTCGAAACAAAGCGCCCGGCCCTGGGTGATCGGCGCGTCAGCGGCCTTCGCCGGCGCGACGCCGGCGATCAGCGTCATCAGCGCCCGCGCCACGCCGCCATGCGAGACGACGAACGCATCTCCGGTCAGCCCGTCCAGCCAAGGGCGCACACGCTCCGCGAGCATCGCGTAACTCTCGCCGTGGGGCGGGACAAAGATCCATTTGTCCTTCCTCCGCGTCCGGACGCCCTTGAGGTCGCGCACCTCGATTTCCGGCCAGGTCAAACCCTCCCAGGCGCCAAAGCTGATCTCCTTTAAGGTCGGGTCGAGCCGGTACCGGCTCGGCGGCAGGCCCATCGCGTCACGCGCGATCTCCATCGTCTCCCGCGCGCGCTCAAGCGGCGAAGCGATGAATGCGCACGCCGCCTCCAATCGATCGATCTCGGACCCAATCTGCGCGCCGAGCGTCCGGCCGACCGCCCGCGCCTGCTCGCGGCCACGGGCGTTCAAGGGGATGTCGCGCTGTCCCTGCAGCCGGTTCTCGGCGTTATAGGCCGTCTCGCCGTGACGCAGGAAGATGAGGCGATGCGGAAACTCCGGCACGCGAAGACGATCCCCTCAAATAGTCCAGCTGCGCCTTGAGCGCGCTTAGGCGTACAGCGTCAGCGGCCGGAAGCCCCACTGCTTCGCCAGCTTGAGGCACTCGGCGACCGTTCCAACCCCGGCCGTCGTCGACACCGCGCGCATCGACGCCGCGGCGCACGCATGCCCGAGCTCAAGACACTCGCCAATCGGCCATTGCTCATGCAGCCCATAAAGCATTCCGGCGGCGAAGGCGTCGCCCGCGCCGTTGGCGCCGACGATGGCGCTCGCCGGCAGCGCGACCGAACCCAGCGCAAGACGCGACCCGTCGCGTCCGCCCACGACCGCGCCTTGAGGAAAGTGCGCCGCCGCCCAGCGCATGGAGCCGAGCGCGAGCACGTCCTCGATCGCGCGTGCGACTGCGGCCGGGTCGGTCGAGCCGTCGGCGCGCCGCGTCTCGCGTCCGGCCAGCGCGCCGATCTCGTAATCGTTGACGTTGAGCCAATCGAGATGCGCCAGGCATGGCCGGCCGAGCTCGGCGAGCCGCTCGGCCCCGGTCGTCATCAACTCGAGATTGGCGCCGAGGCCGGCGGCGTGCGCCTTGCGCAACACCGCGACCCAGCCGTTGGCGTCGCCGCGCCACGGCCGGTCCATCGCCTTGTGCGCTCCCGGCAATCCAAGATGCAGGATTCTCGCCCGCGTCGACGAGAAGTCGAAGTCGTCGGGCGTCATCTCGGCCGCCACGCCCTGATGATAGAAATGGGTGCGCCGGCCGTTGGCTTCGACGTTGAAGGCGTCGACGCTCATCGTCGCGCCTTGAGGCGCCGCGCGTAACCCGGCGCGCGCGACGCCGTGCGCATCGCATTGGTCGAAGAGAAAGCGGCCGAGGTCGTCGTCGCCGACGACCCCCATCGCCTCGACCGGAAAGTCGGGATTGAGACGCTTGAGGTCGAACGCCATGTTGGAGCCGGACCCGCCGTTTTGGCGATCGATCGCCAGAACCTCGTTGGAGGTGTCCTCCTCCGGCCAGCGCGCAATCGACTTGTTGAAATCGACGCACCAGGTGCCAGCCGACAGCACGCCGCGCCGTTCGCTCATCGTCAGACCGACTCGAGAACGCGTTCGGTGATCGCGCTGTCGAGCGCGAGTTCGCGCGTCGGCTTCAGGCCCTTCTTTTTAAGCGCCGCATGATAGTCTTGGACGGCCTCGAGCGGAGCAAGGGCGCCGTCGGCGACCGCACGCATGAGACGCACGATGTCGAGCGGCGATTCGGCCAGATTGATCTTGCGGCCGAACAGCGCGACGCGCGCGCCATATTTTTGCGCCTGGTGGATGAGTTCGAAACAGTCGCGAGCGGTGCCCGCGCCGCCGCCCAATACGCCGACCACCAGATCCGGGTCGAAGGACGCCAGCTCTTCCAAGGCTCCCGGCCCGTTATAGGCGATCTTGAGGAATTTCGGCCGCTCCGCCTCGGTGAGGCCGGCGAGGCAGCGTATGATCGCGTCGTTGACGAACTGAGACGTCGTCTCTGCGGTTAAGCCGCGCTCGACATTCGGATTGAACACCTCGAGAAAATAAGAGAAGCCGTTGGCTTCGGCGTCGGCGCGAAAGTCTCTGAACGCCTCGAGCGAGGCATAGTCGGCGGCGATGTCGTTGGTGAAGGTGATCGAATAGAGCCCGAGGTCGGTCAGCGGCTTCACATGCTTGAGCGAAGCGGTGCGGAACGGGCGCGACGGTTCATGGTGAAAAGTCGCGCCGCGATGGCGCCATACGTCGGTCGTGTCATTAGCGCGGATCACTGGCTTGACCCCCGTGCCGGCGAAAACGTTGCGCTTGACGAGCTTCTCCAGATTGGAGAGCGAGGTCAGCATGATGTCGACGACATCCTGCTTGACGATCGCCTCGATCGAATTGAGGAACTCGGCGCGAGTGCGGAATTGCGGCGTCGCTCCTTCGGCCGCCGGCGCCGGCCCAACTGCATGCAGGCCTGGGCCCATATCGGGGTCCTTGGCGTCGGCGATGATGAAATCCGAACGCCGATAGGCGCCGCCGCGGATGCGCGCGAGCTTGTCGTCGAGCCTGACCAATGCGATGCCTCCAACCGGCCTGAAGAGGGTGAGCGCGCCTTATAGCCCGCGCCGGAGGACGAGCGCCACCGGGGCCCGAATTTCCCGCTGACACATCCCCGCCGGCCCTCAACTGGCGCGAACGGCCGCGATTGGGTAATTTGCACGCCCGGCGGCGGCCGTCGCCAGTCCCACCTAAGCATCGAGGTCAAGGCCCATGGCCGATCGTCTTCGCATCCTCGTCGTCGGCGCGAGCGGCGTGCTGGGCCGCGCGATCGTGGCCGAGCTTTCGCCGCGCCACGACATCGTCTCGGCCGGGTCCAAGACGGGCGACATCCGCATCGACATCGCCGATCCCGCTAGCATCGAGGCGGGGCTCAAAGCTGCGGGGCCGCTTGACGCCGTCGCTTGCGCCGCCGGCGCGGTCAATTTCCATCCGCTTTCGGCCATCAAGCCCGCGCTGCTGGAGAAGTCCTCCTACGGACTCGGGCTGACCAATAAGCTCTTGGGCCAGGTCAATCTGGCGCTCGCCGCCCGTGACCATCTCAATGACCGCGGCTCGATCACCCTGATCGCTGGCGTCCTGTCGCAGACGCCGATCGCTTACGGGTCGTCCGCCAGCATGGTCAACGCCGCGGTCGAGGCGTTCGCCATGGCGGCGGCGATCGAAATGCCGCGCGCCATCCGCATCAACGCGGTGAGCCCGACCGTGTTCGAGGAATTGATGGCGGACTTCGGGCCGTTCTTTCGCGGCCACGATCCCGTGCCGGTCTTGCGCGCCGCCCGCGCCTTCAGCCGCAGCATAGAAGGCTTGCAGACCGGCCAGACCTATCGCGTGATCTGACTGAGCGGAATGAACAAAGCGCTTCTCGTCTATGTCGCGCTCGCCGCGCTGACGCTTGGCGTCTTCGCGACCTGGCCCGAGCTCGACTTGGCGGGCGCACGCTATTTTTACCACGGCGGGGGCTTCTTCGGCCGCGACAGCTTCGAGCGCTTTGGACGCGACTTTTTCCGCGTCACGCCGTTCGTCGTGCTGGCCGCCTATGCGGCGCTGTGGCTCGCCAAGCGTCGTGGCGTCAGGCTCTGCTGGGCGCCGAGCGGCCGAGCCTTGATCTTTCTCATCGCCACCATGATCATCGGACCGGGCCTCATCGTCAATCTAGGCCTCAAGGATCATTGGCATCGTCCCCGCCCGGCCCAGACCCAGGACTTCAACGGGCCAAGCCCCTTCATGCCTTGGTATGACGACAGCGGCGCGTGCAAGAGGAACTGTTCGTTCGTCTCCGGCGAAGCGGCGACCGGCTTCTGGATGGTCGCGCCGGCGAGCGTGCTGCCGCCGCCATGGCGCGGTCCCGCGATCGTCGCCGCCTTCGCCTTCGGGTTCGGCGCGAGCCTGCTGAGGCTCGCCTTCGGCGGCCACTATCTCAGCGACGTGCTGCTCGGCGGACTCATCACGCTCATCGTCATCGAGGTCATCCGGCGAGTGATCTGGCCGCTCGGCGGCTCTGAGCCGGAGTTGCTCCGCAGGCCAGGGGTCCGGCGCTCGCGGCGCCGAGACGCGTCCGGCGCCCGCGGCGTGAGCCTTTGAGCCGCCCGGCGGATTGACACGCGGCGGGGCGAGTCATCTCCTGCTTCTTTAAGGGCTGCAACGCGGAGGAGACGCCATGGCGGAGGCGCCTGTCGGCCAGACCGGATGCGCCCTGATCGTCATGGGCGTTTCGGGCAGCGGCAAGACGACCGTTGGCGTTCTGCTCGCCAAGCGGCTCGGCTGGCCATTCGCCGAGGGCGACCGGCTGCATCCTCCGGCCAATGTCGAGAAGATGCGGCAGGGAATTCCATTGACGGACGAAGACCGCGCCCCCTGGCTCGATCGAATTGGCGAGGAGCTGAAGCACTGGGCCGCCGAGGGACGGTCCGGCGTGATGACCTGCTCGGCGCTCAAGCGCGCCTATCGCGACCGTATCCGCTTCGCCCGGCCTGACGTTCGCTTCGTCTATCTGAAAGGCTCGCAGACGCTTCTTGAGGGCCGCGTCGCCGCGCGCCATCACGAATACATGCCGGCCTCATTGCTGCGCAGCCAGTTCGACGCGCTGGAAGAGCCGAGGCCGGACGAGCCGGTCGTCACGGTCGACGTGGGCGCGAGTCCAGAGGCTGAAGTTGCCGCGGCAATCGCCGCGCTCGACCTGCCGGGCGGGAGGCAGGCGTAGGGACCCGGTTGCGCGGCAAGACGACCGGCCAGGTTGCATGTGGCTCGCGCGACCGTATAAGTCCCGCCGACGTTTCGGGGCCGACCGCCCCTCGACCGTCAAGCCCGACCATGACGGGTTCCTCGAAGAAAGTCCTCCCCTCCATGTCCAGCCCCAAATCCAAGATCAAGCGCGTCGTCCTCGCCTATTCGGGCGGGCTGGACACTTCCATCATCCTCAAGTGGCTGCAGACTGAATACGGCGCCGAGGTCATCACCTTCACCGCCGACCTCGGCCAGGGCGAGGAGCTTGAGCCGGCGCGCAAGAAGGCGGAGCTGCTCGGCGTCAAGCCCGAGCACATTTTCATTGAGGACCTGCGCGAGGAATTCGTGCGCGACTACGTGTTCCCGATGTTCCGCGCCAACGCCCAGTACGAGGGCCAGTATCTGCTTGGCACCTCGATCGCGCGGCCGCTCATCGCCAAACGCCTGGTCGAGATCGCCCATGAAGTGGGCGCGGACGCGGTTTCCCACGGCTCAACCGGCAAGGGCAACGACCAAGTGCGTTACGAACTGTCGGCCTACGCGCTCGACCCCGACATCCGGATCATCGCGCCCTGGCGCGAATGGGAGTTCGCCTCGCGCAATGCGCTTCTTGCCTTCGCGGAACAGCATCAGATCCCGATCGCCAAGGACAAGCGCGGCGAAGCGCCGTTTTCGATCGACGCCAACCTCTTGCACGTTTCCTCCGAGGGCAAGGTGCTCGAGGACCCGGCGCAGGAGACGCCCCATTACGTTTATTCGCGCACGATCGATCCGGAAAGTGCGCCCGACAAGCCGACCGTGGTCGAAATCGCCTTCGAGAAGGGCGATCCGGTTGCGATCAACGGCAAGGCGATGAGCCCGGCGACCCTGCTTGCCGCCCTCAACACGCTCGGCCACGACAACGGCATTGGCCGGCTCGATCTGGTCGAGAACCGCTTTGTCGGCATGAAGTCGCGCGGCATGTACGAGACGCCCGGCGGCACGATCCTGCTGGCGGCGCACCGGGCCATCGAATTGATCACCCTCGATCGCGGCGCGGCCCATCTCAAAGACGAGCTGATGCCCAAATACGCCGAGCTCATCTATAACGGCTTCTGGTTCTCGCCCGAACGCGAGCTATTGCAGGTCCTCATCGACAAGAGCCAGGAGATGGTCGCGGGCCGGGTGCGGCTCAAGCTCTACAAGGGCGGCGTCCATGTGATCGGCCGCGACAGTCCCTATTCGCTCTACGACCAGGACCTCGTCACATTCGAGGAAGGCGCCGTGGCTTATGACCACCGGGACGCCTCCGGCTTCATCAAGCTCAACGCGCTGCGCTTAAGGACGCTGGCGAAGCGGAGGAAGAAGGCGGCGAAGGGGTAAGGCGACGCTTGCCGCGCGGAAGCTGGCGGCGCTGAGCCGCTTGTGCGCATCGTCACTCCAGCTTGAGCCCCTTCGCCTTCGCCGCGGCGGCGACGAACTTCATGGTCTGCGCGAAGGCGTCCTTGAGCGGCTCGGCGGTCTGGGCGTCGGAAATCTCTGCGAAGCGCGCGGCGATCGTCTCGGGCGTGCGCTCGCTCTCCTCGAGATAGACGCCCGGCGCCTCACCGATATGCGTCACCGCAAAGACGCCGGCGCCCGCGCCGAGAATGACGCGCGAGGGCGCATTCTCGCTCACCAGAAACAGCACGCCAGGCGTCACGCTTTCCGGCGTCATGAGCTCCGCGGCGACCGGCGGGAGCAGCCCTTCCGTCATGCCCGTGCGCGCGGTCGGGGCGAGCACGTTGACGCGGATGTCGTTCTTCGCACCCTCAAGGTGCAGAACGTTCATAAGCCCGATCATGCCCGCTTTCGCCGCGCCGTAGTTCGCCTGGCCAAAATTGCCGTAGATGCCGGACGCCGACGAGGTGAGCACGATGCGTCCATAGTTGCGTTCCCGCATGCCCGCCCAGACGGCCTTCGTGCAATTGGCCGAGCCGATCAGGTGCACGCGGATGACGAACTCGAAATCGGCCATCTCCATCTTGGCGAAAGTCTTGTCGCGCAGCACGCCGGCGTTGTTGACGAGGATGTCGACGCGGCCCCACTCCCTTTCCGCGCGCGCCGCCATCTCGGAGACCTGCTCGAAATCGGCGACGTCAGCGGGATCGGCCATCGCAGTCCCGCCGCCGGCGCGAATCTCCTCCACGACCTTTAGCGCGTTCTCGGACGGGGCGCCGTTGCGGCCAAGGTCATTGACGACGACCTTCGCGCCGCGCGCCGCGAGTTTGAGAGCATGCGAACGTCCGAGACCGGAGCCGGCCCCGGTAACGATGGCCACTCTGCCGTGAAACTGGATTGTCATGACATTCCGTGTGCGCGCATTATTTCCTTGAATTCCCCTTGTATAGGCGCTCTCCGCCGACGTAACGTTCGCGCCTTGTTACACAGGCGTCATATTTGCGCGTCAAAGACCGGTCTGGCGGGGAAATGCGTGATTCCCGCCGACGATTCGCTCATGCGAAGCGGCGCTCATGGCTGTAAAACTCGGAAGCGACCTGGAAGAACTCCGCGCCCTTCTCGCCGAGGTGAAAGCGCTGCGCGAGGACGTCGAGCACAAGGCGGCCGAACTCAGAAGCGTCTGGGGCGTCGACGCGGACAAGTCGAAGACCACGCCCCGGGTTCTCAATCTTTCCCACTATATCGCGTTGCGCGAGCACGACCTCACCGACCTGCAATACCGGCTCGCGGCGCGGGGTTTGTCCTCGCTCGGCCGCAGCGAGAGCCATGTCGCGCTGGCGCTCGATACGCTCATTGCGACGCTCAAGCGCCTGACCGGCGAATTGGGCGCGCCCTATCCGGCGCCGGCCTTGGCGCGGGCGGGCGCCGCGGAGCTGGAGGCGGAAGCCGACCGGCTGTTCGGCAAACGGCAAAAAGGCGGCCCGCGCGCCCGGGTGATGGCGACCCTGCCGACGGAAGCGGCGACGGAGCCCGAATTCGTCAACAATCTGGTGAACGCCGGCATGGACTGCGCGCGCATCAATTGCGCCCACGACGACGCCGAAGCGTGGGGGCAAATGGTCGAGAATGTGCGCGCCGCCGCCGCGCGGCTCGAGCGTCCGTGCCGGGTGCTGATGGACATCGCCGGCCCGAAGTGCCGCATCCTCAGAGTGAAGGCCCCGCCGAAGACGCGCCTCTCGCGCGGCGATCGGCTCGTTCTGGTCGACGAACTGCGCGAGAAGACCAAAGAGCCGATCGCGTTCTCGCTCAATTTTCCCGAACTCGTCGACCAGCTCCTCGTCGGCTCGGAAGTGTTCATCGACGACGGCAAGGCGGCGGCGCGAGTTGTCTCCAAGGCGGCGGGCCGGGTCGAGATCGAGGTCTACGCAGCGCGCGAGAAGGGGGTGCGGCTGAAGCCTGGCAAGGGCGTCAATTTTCCCTCGACCGAACTCGATCTGCCGCCGCTGACCTCCAAGGACTTCCGCGACCTCGACTTCATCGCCGAGCACGCCGACCTGATCGGCTATTCGTTCGTGCAGCGGGTCGACGACGTCGAACTCCTGCAGGACCATCTCGTGGCCCGCGCGCCCAAGCGCGAGCCGCCGGGCCTGGTGTTGAAGATCGAGACGCCGCTCGCCGTGCGCAATCTGCCGCCCCTCATCCTGCAGTCGGCGGCCCACAATCCGACCGCGGTGATGATCGCCCGCGGCGACCTCGCGGTCGAACTGGGCTTCGCCCGGCTCACCGAGATGCAGGAGGAAATCCTGTGGCTCTGCGAGGCCGCCCACACGCCGGTGGTGTGGGCGACGCAGGTGCTCGACAATTTCGTCCGCGACGGCGTGGCGAGCCGGGCCGAGATGACCGACGCGGCGATGGCGCAAGGCGCCGAATGCGTGATGCTCAACAAGGGCCCCTATCTCGCCGAGGGCGTCGCCTTCCTGCGCGACGTGCTCGCCCGGATGGACCGCCACCGGGCCAAGAAATTCGCCCGCTTCGCTCCGCTCAAGCAATGGGCGTGAACGGGCGCTTGACGACCCGATTCCTCGATATGAGCTAAGTTAGCTAACCTCCTGTCGCAGGATCTTGGGTCGTGCGGAAGGTCACTGTTCACGTCGCAAAAACCCAGCTCTCCAGGCTGATCGAGGCTGCCTTGGCGGGCGAAGAGGTGGTGATCGCGAGAGGCGACAAGCCGGTGGTTCGCCTCGTCGCGATCCCGCAGGGCCAATTCAAGTTGGGCGTCTTGAAGCGCGACGCGCTGGGTCGAGGTCCGGACTTTTTTTCTCCCATGGATGAGGACGAGTTGGCGGCGTGGGAGGGGCGGGACTGACAACGCTCCTGCTCGACACCCATGTCTGGGCATGGTCCCTCACCAATGACCGACACATTTCGGACCGCGCACGCAAGGAAATGGTCGAGGCCCAGACCATCCTCGAGCGCCCAGCGAAGGCTGCGCGCGCAACGGCGCGCAGCCTCCAATCGCTCAACCGGTCAGCAATTCGCCGAACAGCTCCCAGCTCTGGCCATTGAACGCCGCGAGCTGCATCTGCCGGATCGGGGCGAAGCTGGTCGGCGAGGTGTTGATGTTCATCCCCGGCAACAGCATCGGCAGTTCGAGGTCCTTCAGGTTCGCGGCCTGCTTCATGATGTTGTCGCGCGACAGGTCGTTGCCGCATTGCTTGAGCACTTGAACCATCGTCTGAGACGCGCCGAAGCCATAGACCGCGTTGGCGTCGATGAATTCGGTCGGCGACATATACTTGTCGGTGAACGCCTTCCATTGCTTGAGGCCCGCATCGTCCGCCCAGCGTTTGTCGGTTGGGTCCTTGCCATAGTAACCAGTGATGAGACCCTTTGATTTCTCGAGGCCGGCGGGCTTGAGGATCGTCGCGACCGACACCGACACGTTGGTGATATAGCGGACCGCGTTCCAGCCCAGGTCATAGGATTTGCGGATCGCCTGGGCAGCGAATTTCGGCGTCGCGACGATGAGGAGAACGTCGGCGCCCGAGCCCTGCAAGGTCACGACTTGCGAATTGACCGTCGGTTCCGAGGTCTCGTACGAAGCCTCCTTGACGATCATGCCTGCGTGATCCGCGCCAAGCCCGTCTTTCAGCCCGATCAGATAGTCCTTGCCGAAATCATCGTTCTGATAGAGCACCGCGATCTTGGCGCCCGGCTTGGTCGCCAGAATGTGCTTGGCGTAGATGTGGGACTCCGTCTGGTAACTCGGCTGGTAGCCGATCGTCCACGGAAAATGCTTCGGATCGTTCCACTTGGCCGCGCCGGTGGCGACGAAAAGCTGCGGGATCTTATTGTCGTTGCAATATGGCCGGATCGCCGTGTTGGGCGGTGTGCCGAGGGTGTTGAACAGGAACGCGACATGCTCCTCTTCGACCAGCCGGCGCACCTGCTCGACCGTCTTTGGCGGGCTGTAGGCGTCGTCGAGGCTGATCAGGTTGATCTTGCGGCCGTTCACGCCGCCCTGATCGTTGATCATCTTGAAATAGGCGGCATCGGTGCGGCCGATGACGCCATAGGCGGAGGCCGGGCCGCTATACGGCATCGTCTGTCCGATCTTGATCTCGGAGTCGGTGACGCCGGGCGCATTATCGGCCCGGGCCGAGCCGGCGCTGGCGGCGAAGGCCGCGGCGGCGGCGCTCGATTGCAGGAATGTCCGTCGAGTGATCATGGCGACTTTTCCTTTCCTCCGTAATGGGCGGCGGCGTTCACGCCGCCGTCGTCTTCAACTTTCGCCGGCTGGGCGAGAGCGAGTCCGCGGGCGAGCGCTCGCGCCGCCGCCCGCGCTGCGCCCGCGACTCCCGTCGGCATTGCGGCCATTACCAGAATCAGCAGCACTCCGTAAATCGCGCCCGGCAGGGCCTTGGCGCTTTCGCCGAAACTGACTGTGAGCTGGTCGGCGATGTTGGGAACGAACTCGATGAACAGAGCGCCGAACAGCGCGCCGCCGAGGGAGCCAAGCCCCCCGACGACAATGCCGACCAGAAACGCGAGCGAGAGCGGCAGCCCGAAACTGTCCGGCGAGACGAAGCCGACCGCGATTGCGCTCAAGCCCCCGGCTACGCCGGCATAGAGCGCGCTGACCCCGAAGCACGTGGTCTTGTAGAGCGCCGCGTTGATTCCCATGGTCTCGGCGGCGATCGGATGGTCGCGAATGGCGATCAGCGCCCGCCCGATCCGCGCCCGCACGAGGTTCCGCGCCGCCCAGTAGAGCGCCGCCCCGCTCATGAGGCAGAAGAAGTAGAGCCACTGGTCGGCGCTGAGAGGCAGCCCGAAGGGCGCGTGCGGCTTCTTGAGCGTGAGGCCCATCGCCCCGCCGGTATAGGCGTCGAACCCTTTGTAGATGAGCATCTGCGGGGTTGCGACGGCGAGCGCGAAGGTGGCGAGCGCGAGATAAAGGCCGCCGAACCTGAGCGCGGGAAAGCCAAACAGAAAGCCGGCGATGAAGCACACGACGCTGGCCAGCGGGATGGCCGCCCAGTACGGCAGGCCGAATTTCGTCATCAGGATCGCGGCCCCATAGCCCCCGACGGCGAAGAACGCGCCGTGGCCGAGCGAGATCTGGCCGTTGAACCCGGTCAAGAGATTGAGGCCAAGCAGCGCGACAGCGAGGATGAGCACCTGCGCGCCCTGATAGATATGGTAGCCTGAAGCGACGAACGGGAAGGCGAGCGCGACGACTCCGACCGCGATGGCGGCCAGAGCGTCGAGCGCGCCGTCGGCGTCGGCCATGGGTCAGACCCTCGCCACGAGGCGGCGCCCGAACAGGCCGGCCGGCCGCCAGACCAATACCGCGATGATGACCGCAAGCGCGACCGAAAGCTTGACTTCGTCGCCGACCAGATAGGCGCCGATGAGATTGCCGAGCACGCCGACCGCAACGCCGCCAAAGACGGCGCCAAACGGGTTGTCGATGCCGCCCAGCACCGCGCCGGCGAAGGCGTAGAGCAGGACGCCGCCCATCATGTTGGGATCGAGATAGACGATCGGCGCCGCCATCATGCCGGCGACCGACCCGATCGCCGCCGCCAGACCCCAGCCGATCGCCAGCATCCACCCGACCCTGATGCCGACCAGCCGGCTCGACTCTGGATTTTGCGCCGCCGCGCGCATGGCGAGACCGAGCGGGGTGAAGCGGAAAAACGCGTAAACCAGCGCCAATACGCACAAGGTCACAAGAACGGCGCCCAATTCATGCGCCGACATGTAGCCCGAGCCGAACCACGGGCGTCCGGTGAACGGGGTGTCGAATGAGGTCACAGAATAGCCGTAGAGCCAACCGGCAAGCGAATTGAAGATCAGAGCGAGGCCGATGAACACAATCACCGAAGCGAGAATGGGCGCGTTGGCGAACGGTCTCACAACCAGCCGTTCGATCACGACCCCGCCGATGAACGAGGCGACGACGGTGGCGAAGAAGGCGAACCAGTAGGGCTCGCCCAGGTCCATCAGCTTCCAGGCGAAATAGGTCGAGAACATCGCCATTTCGCCTTGAGCGAAATTGATCAGATGCGTCGCCTGGTAGATCATCACCAGCGCCAGCGCCATGATCGCGTAGACGCCCCCGAGCGCGAGGCCAGACGCCAGTTGATGCAGGAACTCGCCCAACCCGTTGGCGCTCCTTCCTAGTAGCCGAGATAGGCGCGCCGCACCGCATCGTCGGCGCGGAACGCCTGCGAGGGACCGCTGAGCGCCACCCGTCCGGTTTCGATCAGCACCGCCCGATCGGCGAGATCAAGGGCGAGCGAGGCGTTCTGCTCAACGAGCAGGAGACTCACGCCCTCGTCGCGGTTGATCCCGCCGAGGGCGCGAAAGATTTCCGCCACCACCAGCGGCGCAAGTCCGAACGACGGCTCGTCGAGCATCAGGAGACTCGGCCGCATGAGCAGCGCGCGCGCGATCGCCAGCATCTGCTGCTCGCCGCCCGACAGCGTTCCCGCCTGCTGGCGGCGCCGTTCGGCGAGGCGCGGAAAGAGGCCGAACACGCGATCGAAATCCACGCGGACGCCCTGCCGGTCAGCGCGCACGTAAGCCCCGAGGCGCAGGTTCTCCTCGACCGTGAGATCGACAAACGTGCCCCGCCCGTCCGGCACATGCGCGATTCCAAGACGCGCGATGTCCTCCGTCGCCAGCGCGCCGATCGGACGGCCGCGAAAGCGGATGTCGCCCGCGCGGCGGATGAGGCCGCTCAGCGCCCGCAGGATCGTCGTCTTGCCGGCGCCGTTGGCGCCGAGCACCGCCGTCACGCCGCCGTCTTCGACCTCGAAATCGAGCCCATGCAGCGCCCGCACGGGGCCATACCAAGCTTCGAGACCCTTCGCTTCGAGGATCGGCGCGCTCAATTCGCGCTCCCGAGATAGGCGCGCACGACCTCGCGATTGGCCCTGACCTCGTCCGGCTTGCCGTTGGCGATCACCCGGCCGAAGTCGAGCGCCACCACCTGGTCGCTGACCCGCATGACCAGGTTCATGTGATGCTCGACGAGAAGCACGGCGACGCCGCGCCGGTCGCGGATGGCGCGGATCTCGTCGGCGAGCCCGTCGACTTCCGAGTGATTGAGCCCGCCGGCCGGTTCGTCCAACAGCAGCAGCTGCGGGCGATTGGCGAGCGCGCGCGCAAGCTCGACCCGCTTGCGGACCCCGAACGGCAACGCGCCCGCCGGCCGGTCCGCGACGCTTTTGAGGCCGAATTCCTCGATCAGCGCGTCGACGCGCTCGGCCATCTTCTTCTCCTCGCGCCTGGCCAACGGCGTAGCCAGCGCATTGGCCAGGAATCCGCCGCTCGCCATCGCGTGCGCGCCCACGCACACGTTCTGGCGCACGGTCATGGTCGAAAACAAGGCGACGTTCTGGAACGTCCTTGCGACGCCAAGCGAGGCGAGCTCATGCCTGGCGACGGTGGCGAGCGGCCGGCCGTCGAACGCGATCGACCCCGCGTCCGGATCGTAGAGACGGGAAATGCAATTGAAGAGCGTCGTCTTGCCGGCGCCGTTCGGGCCGATCAGCCCGCAGATCGCGCCGCGGGCGACCTCGAACGAGACATCCTCGAGCGCGGTCACGCCGCCGAACCGGATGGTCAGCCCCTTAACCGCCAGCAGAGCGGAGGCCTGGAGGTCCGCATCATGATCCGCGCCTCCAGCTTTCGCCTCGGCCAGCTCCATGGGCTTCCCGTTCCCGCTATCGTTCGGCTCGTCAAGGCGGGCCGTCGTTCGCAGTCTTGACGTTTCGGGCTCGCTTGTCACCTGCTTTGTTATTAGGACTTTAGTAGATGGCGCAGAGCGGCAAAGCGCTCACGCCCGGCGGGCGAGAAAATCGAGCGCCCCGGCCTTGAACGCCTTGTCGCCGACGGCAAGATTGTGATCGCGGCCGGGGATTGAGAGCGCCTCCGCCCGCGGCAGCAGGGCGACGAGCTTCGAGGGATCGCCCGCAAGCGTATCGCGCTCGCCGACTGCGACCAGCGTCGGCTGCGTGATGCGCGCCGCCTCCTCCGGCGCCAGGCGCCGGCGAAAGCCGCGGGCGCAGGCGGCGAGCGCGGCGCGGTCGCTCTTCGTCTGCTCAGCGAAAGCGCGAAACAGGCGCTGCGTCGGGTCGGCGAGGCCATCGAGCGACGGCGCCTCCATGGCTTCGGCGATCGCTTCCGGCAACCCGGCGTCGCGTATGAGCCGCTCGCCCAAGCCGCCCAGGACGAGCGAGCGCACGAGGTCCGGTCGGCTAAGCGCGAGGAAGCTCGCGATCCGCGCGCCCATCGAATAGCCCATCACGTCGGCGCGCTCGACGCCTAGATGCGCCAGCAGGTTGGCCGCGTCCCGGGTCATGAGATCGGCGCGATAGTCGGCGGGCGCGTAGAGCTTTTCGCTTTGCCCGTGGCCGCGGTTGTCGAACGCCACCACGCGGCGCCCGGCTTGAGAGAGAGTCTCGACCCAGCGCGGATTCACCCAGTTAATGCGATGGTTGGAGGCGAAACCATGGATGAGCAGGATCGGCTCGCCAAGGTCGCGGCCGTGAGGCCCGACATCGATGAACGCGATCTCGACGCCGTCCGACGAAAAACGCCTGAGCTCCGGGCGCCCCCGAGTTGTCCGTCCCGCATGGGCGCTCCTGCCCGGTCTGATATGAGGCCAAAGTCGGGGGCTCGGCTTGGATCAGCCTCGCGTCCCGGGCCGAAAACGACTAGCATCGGTCCGCCGACGCGACTACCACCACGGCGGGTATTTTCAGAG
Organism: uncultured Alphaproteobacteria bacterium; assembly: GCA_963824475.1. Lineage (GTDB taxonomy): Bacteria > Pseudomonadota > Alphaproteobacteria > Rhizobiales > Beijerinckiaceae > Roseiarcus. The sequence continues at coordinate 441,222 of CAWGPR010000011.1, read as the reverse complement.
CGCCGCGAAGGGGAGGAACGCCATGAAAGGATTGGGACCGATCAGCAGAGCGATCGCGATCGCAACGCTCATGTGCTTCGCCGCGCCGCAGGCGGAAGCCATCGAAGCCTACGGAGCGGGAGCCGCCGCCACGCAACTGGACGACGGTCTCATCGTTCAGGTTCGCGGAGCACGCGGCGGCATGCATCGCGGCGGTGGAATGCATCGCGGGGGCGGCATGCATCATGGAGCGAATCGCGGCGGCGTCAACCGAGGCGGCTACGCGCGCCGGGGAAATTTCCACGGCGCAAATCGCTACGGCAATCGCAACATCAACCGAAACGTGAATCGCAATGTCAACCGCAACGTGAATCGCAACGTCAATCGGAACGCCTACCGCAACGTCAATCGCAATGTTTACCGCGCGGGCCACTGGGGCAATTGGGCGCGGCCGGGCGGGTATTGGTGGCCGACCAGCGGCGCCGTCGCGGCCGGCGCGGCGCTTGGCTTTGTGAGCGCGGCGGCTGCGGCCTCATGGGCGGGCGCGGCTCCCGGTCCGAACCTTTGCTGGTACTATACCGACGCGAGCCGCCAGCAAGGCTTCTGGGACGCGTGCCCATAGGCGCGCGCTGCTGCCCTTCCGCCTCGTCCTGAGGGCCGCGCTAAGCGCGGCGTCTCCAAGGACGCTCCAGGAGACGCGGGACCGATTGAGCCAACTGGGGCATTCTTCGAGGCCCCGCTGACGCGGGGCGCCTCAGAATGAGGGGGAGTGGGGACATCCAAAACCCCGGCGCGCTAAGGGAACTCAGCCGCCCTTGACCTCGATCTTCTTCACCGGCTTCTGGGCCTCGGGCTTCTTCGGCAGCGTCACTTTGAGCACGCCGTTCTTGAAGGCCGCCTCGATCTTGTCCGCATTCACGGTCTCGGGCAGGCGCACCGAGCGGACGAACGAGCCGAAGCGCCGCTCTCTCAAGTGGAAGTCCTCCTTCTTCTCGACCTTGTCCTCTTCCTTCTGCCCCTTGACCGTCAGCACGCCGTTGGCGACGTCGACCTCGATGTTTTTTTCGTCGAGCCCCGGCATCTCGGCCGTGAGTTCGAACGCACTGTCGCGCTCGACCAGATCCATCGCCGGCTGCGCGACCCAGGAATTGGCCGACCAGAACGGCTCGAGATCGAACGCGGGCCGCCGCAGCGGCGGCCGGAACGGGTTCAAATTGAAGTCGTCGAACAACCGGTCGACCTCCCGGCGCAAACTGTCGAACGGCCGCCACCCCTGCATGAGGGTGGCCGCCGGCGTGGCGGCTGCGGAGGTTCGTTGATCAGTAACAGGGACCTTGGTTCCACCTTCTGCCATTTTCTCCTCCATTGTCGGCTATTTTAGCGTGGCCCGCGCCGTCCGCATTGACGCAACGCAAGCGCAACCGGATTGGGCGTCGCCGCGGCCGCTGCCCGTTTATCGGCTTAACGCGCCGACTATGTGACGCAGGACGCTTCTGGGAGCGCGCGGCTCGGCAAGATTGACGGCTCAGTCTCCGCCGCGCGAGGGCTTGTGATTTTCTCCTCTGCGTCGAGCGAGCGCAAAGCGCGGAGAACCTCACTCAAGGGGATGCGGGCCCCGCACTCGAGCTGACGCAACCACGGCATGTCCTCGACCGCGTGAGCGTCCGACGCCCACGAAGCGAGAATCGCCCGCTTCTCTGCGGCCGTAAGTCCCGAATGCGAGAGCACGTCGTCCGGATGACTGAACGCGGCCGCCGGCGTGATGAGCCAGTCGAGCGGCAGCGCACCCGTGGGTGAAACTTCTTTGCTCATCGTCAACCTCAACTCCCTGCCTTAAGCCCGCTGCGAAAGCCTGCGAGCTTGAGCCCAGCCTGCGGAGAGGACGACGGCCATTCTTCCGATCGGGCCGCCCATAGCCACATCCTCAGCCGAGCAACGTGGATACGAGATCGCCCGGACTGGCGCCGGGCGGAAATCGAGTTAGGAATCGCGCCGTTCGCTTTCAAGTGCCTGCGAGGCCGGCGCCTCAAACGCTACAACTCGCCGGCGCCCGTGACGCCCCGGCCAGGCTTTCCCACCTGCTTTAGCACTCGGAGGTCTCGAGTGCTAAAGCGCCGTCAAAAGAACGCGCTTCTTGACCTATCGCATCGCGGGAGCGATCGCAGCGTGCTTGGCTTCCGAGCATAAGGAGGAGCGACAAATGGCTTTACTGTTGGACCCATTCGACACGCTGTCGAGCTTTCAGCAAGCTCTGGACGCCTATCGGACAAGCTCTTGGCTCGAGGCGGGCTTGAGCGGCGGCGGCGCTTATCCGCCGCTCAACGTGTTCCGAAAGGGCGACGACTTCATTGTCATCGCTGAGCTTCCGGGGGTGAAGAAGGCCGACCTCAACGTGCAGGTGAAGGGCCGCACCATCCGGTTGGCCGGCACAAAAACAGTCGGCTACCCCGAGAAGGCGGCGCTCCATCGCCGCGAGCGGCTTGCCGGCCGGTTCGACCGGGCGGTGACCATGCCGATCGAGATCAATCCCGAAGGCGCCAAGGCCGAATACCGCGATGGGGTCCTCGCTTTGTTTCTGCCGCGCGCCGAGAGCGACAAGCCGAAGTCGATCAAGGTGGCGTGAGATGCCCGCTGAACCCAAAGCCAAGAAGGGAACGACCATGGCCGAGAAACAGGAATTGAGCGTGCGCGAAAAGAAAGAGCTGGTGGCGAAGGAGGAGAAGACCATCTCCGGTCGCTACTACGTCCCGTACGCCGACATCTACGAGACGGACGACGCGCTCGCGGTCGTATTGGAAATGCCAGGCGTCGAGAAGAAGGACCTCAACATCGCGCTGGAGAACGACGTGCTGAAGTCGATGGACAGATCGATTTCAGCAAGTACAAGGACATGGAGCCGGTCTATACCGAGTACAACATCGGCCACTACGCGCGATCGTTCACGCTGTCGAACAAGGTCGACCAGGAGAAGATCAGCGCCAACCTCGAGGACGGCGTGTTGACGCTCACGCTGCCAAAGAGCAAGGCCGCCCAGCCGCGCAAGATCGCCATCGGCTGAGCGAAAGCGGCGGGCGCCGGCGAGGCCGTCCGCTTCCACGGAGGCGCCGTTAGGCAAGCAATGACTTGATCCGCTCGGCGTCCTCCGGCGTCGCTGGATTGTAGACGACCATGGTCAGGTCCGTTCGTCCATCGACCGCGAACGCGGAATATTCGAACGCCAGCGGACCGAGCGCCGGGTGGCGTATGTGCTTGACGGTCTCGCCTTGGTGGCCGCGGACCTCGTTGTCGCTCCACATCGCCTTGAACTCGGGGCTGAGGCGGCAGAGCTCATCGACGAGAGGCTCGACTTCCGCCGCGGCGCCGGCGCGGGCCGCGTCGACCCTGAACGCGCCGAGCACGAACCGCGCCACGCTTTCCCAGTCGTATTGCGCGGCGCGGGAGCGCGGATCGAGGAAGAAGTAGCGCAGGATATTGCGCTGCTCCGGCGGCATCGATCCATAATCCATCAGCATCACAGTCGCGGCCCGGTTCCACGCGACGACGTCCCATATCGCGGTCCTGATGACGGCCGGGCTCGGATCCAGCGCATCGAGCACGCGTTGCAGTCGCGGCGTGACGCCGCCAGCCGCGTGGTAGCGGACCTCGGGCGGCCGGCCCAGGGCGACCAGGAAGAGATGCTCGCGCTCGACATCCGTCAGCATGAGCGCGCGAGAGATCCGATCGAGCACGTCGGCCGAAGGCGCGCCGCCCCGCCCCTGCTCGAGCCACGTGTACCAGGTGGGGCTGATGTTGGCGCGCTGCGCCACTTCCTCGCGGCGAAGACCGGGCGTGCGGCGGCGCCCCGCAGCGAAGCCGAATGCGCCCGGATCGAGCTTCGTCCGGCGATCCTTCAGATAACTTCCGAGCCGGTTCTCGTGCGCAACGGGTCCGTCCATCCTGGTAGCCATTATACTAGGATAATCTCACTACTTTACTACAATAGCGCAAAAGCAGAAGTTTGTCTTCAACGAAACCCGGAGACTATGCTCATGCGTATTTTTGTCACTGGCGCGACTGGATTCATCGGTTCGCGCGTCGTCAAGGAGTTGATCGCGGCGGGCCATCAGGTGATCGGCCTCTGTCGTTCGGACGAGAAAGCGCCGGCGCTCGCCGCCGCCGGGGCCGAGGTCTATCGCGGATCGATCGACGATCCGGACAGCCTGAAGGACGGCGCCGCCCGCTCGGACGGCGTCATCCACCTCGCGTTCAATCACGACTTCTCGAAGTTCGCAGCGAATTGCGAAACCGATCGACGCGTCATCGAGACGCTCGGCTCGGTGCTTGCGGGCTCCGGCCGGCCATTGATCGTGACCTCCGGGACCGCGATCGCCAAGGTCGCGCCCGGTCAGCCGGCGACCGAGGACGCGCCCACGATTACCTCCAACGAGTTCCCCCGCGCGGCTTCCGAAGAGGCGACCACCGACATCGCCGCGAATGGAGTCAAGACATCCGTGGTTCGCTTGCCCCAGGTTCACGACCCGGAGCGGCAGGGGCTCATCAGCCCCTGGATCGCGATCGCGCGGGAAAAGGGCTTCTTAGCCTATATCGGAGAGGGGCGTAACCGCTGGCCTGCGGCGCATGTTTCCGATGTCGCCCGCCTCTACAGGCTCGCGATCGAAAAGGCTGAGCCGCGCGCAAAATATAACGCGGTCGCGGAGGAAGGGGTGCCGGCGCGCGATATTGCGGAGACCATTGGTCGACGCCTGAAGCTGCCGGTCAAATCCATCCCGCCGGAGGAGGCGCCAGGCTATTTCGGCTGGCTTGCCCATTTGGCCGCGCGCGACATGCCCGCATCCAGCGAGAAGACGCAGAAAACGCTGGGATGGCGGCCGACCGGGCCTGGCCTGATCGCCGATCTCGAACAATTGCCTATCTCCGCGAACTGAAGCCCGCGCGGGACCATCGAAGGCGCCGCGATAACGGCGCCTTCGCAAATGCGCGCACGAGCGTGGACAGGCGAAGGCCGCGAGCGGATAATGCCGCGGCGGCCCGTGCCGGCCGCAGCTTCCAGGACTGAACATGCGCATCGCTTTGCTCGCCGCCGCGCTCGTCGCGACGCTCGCGCTTTCCGGCGCGGCTCACGCCAATTCCTCGGTCCTCACCTATCACGGCGCGCTCGATCGCTCCGGCCGGTATGTCGTCCCCGGTCTCACCTATGAGCGCGCGCGGGGCCTGCATCTCGACCCTTCGTTCCATGCCGCCTATCGCGGCAACGTCTATGCGCAGCCGCTCTTCTGGCGCCAGCCGGGATCGGGCAAGGCCATGCTGATCGTGGCGACGGACCAGGACGAGGTCTACGCGATCGACGCCGAGAGCGGCGCGCAAATCTGGCAGCGCACGCTGGGCGAGCCGGTCCCGCGCTCGGCGCTCCCTTGCGGCAATCTGCCGACCCTTGGCGTGACCGGAACGCCGGTCATCGATCCGGCGCGCGCGACGCTCTATCTCGACGCCATGGTCATGCGCGCGGGCGAGCCGCGGCATGAAATCTATGCGCTCGCGCTCGCCGACGGATCGACCGAGCCCGGCTGGCCGGTTGACGTCGCGACGGCGCTCAAGGTGAGCTTCACGCCCGCGGTTGAGAATGAGCGCGGGGCGCTCGCGCTATTCGCGGGCCGCGTCTTCGTTCCTTACAGCGGCCACTTTGGCGATTGCGGCGACTATCACGGAATTGTCGTCGGCGTGTCCCAAAGCGATCCCGCCAATGTCGAGAGCTTCGCGACCCGGGCCCGCGGCGGCGGCATCTGGGGACAAGGCGGGGTCACCGGCGATGGCAAGTCGCTGTTCGTTGCGACCGGCAACACGTTTGGCGCGCGCGTCTGGAGCGATGGCGAAGCCGTCCTGCGCTTCGGCCCTGGCCTGGCCCGCTCGGTCGACCCGCGCGACTTTTTCGCCCCCTCGAACTGGAGCTTTCTCGATGGCGCCGATCGGGACCTCGGCGCAACCGCCCCGATCCCGCTCGACGTTCCGAGCGCCAAGGGCGTTCGAAAGCTCATCTTCGCTATCGGCAAGGCTGGCGACGCCTACCTTCTCGATCGCGACAATCTCGGCGGGATCGGTCGCGCGGTCTTGGACGCGCATGTCATGGCGAACGTGACCATCGCCTCGCCGGCGGTCTGGAGCGTGGGCGAGGCCACGTTCGTCGCGCTGCAGGGCTACGGCGCGAATTGTCCGCCCGACAAGGCGGGGAAAGGACTTGTCGCGCTCAAGATTTCGCGTCGATCCCACGCCGGCGATCGAAACCGCCTGGTGCGCTGCGGTCCCCGGCAACCGCGGGTCGCCGATCGTCACCACCACAGACGGAGGCGCGAATCCGATCGTGTTCATCGTCGGCGCCGAGGCCGACAACCGGCTCTACGCCTTCCGGGGCGACACGGGCGAGCTCATCGCCTCGCCGCCGGAGCATATGCGCGGCTTGCACCGGTTTCAGACGCTCATCGCCGCCGGCGACCGGCTCTATGTCGCGAGCGGCGGGCAGGTCTACGCGTTCGCATTTTAGCGCCCTAGGGTCCCCCTCTTCCGCGCGAGCGAGCGGAATGAGGCGGGAAAATGGGATTTACCGCTGATCTCCGCGCAGGGCGGCGCGCTTTCCATCGGCTTTTTCGGAGGCGGCTGGACGTCCGAATCACCGTCAACCAACCATTCAAGATAAGGAGCTAACGAATTTGTGAGAGTATGAGCTACGGTGGCTGTCAGATGTTCATAATCGATATACGCTATAGTTCCATGGATCCGCGCGGGGCATACACGATCGTTACAGAGCACAGGTGTCAGATCAAGTGTCTTAACATTCTTATATGATTTAGCCACTCTGGATATTACCAAGTTTACGTCCTTAGAAAACCTTCGATGCATCGCAATGTCCATATTGCAATCTTCCCCATTGTCTTTGCTCCTGACAATACACTCCGGAGCGGAAATCAGGTTCTCATCGCTATCAAGGAGGATTGGGGTTTCGAGCAAAATTAACGCACGCAAACCAGCTCCATCTATTGCATCGAACGTCGCCCGCAAGGCTATTTCGAAGGCGCGCAGAGCTTCGTTGGCATTGGTTGCGGTTACGTCGAAGGAAACGCGCGGCAGCCCCTTCGAGGTCCACCAATCGGTGGCTCTCGGCCACCAAGCACCCTCGATAATAACGCCTGATTGCTTTGGTGCGCCGACTTGCTCCAGGCGTTTTAGAACTAGTCGCCCGCTTCAATCAATTTGAAAGGTTTTGATGATTCGCTTCGTCGACGGTGCGGACGACGGAGGCGATCATGGCTGCGAAGGAGATTTCAGTAAAGAAGTATGTGGTGCGGTTGAGCCCGGATGAGCGGGAGCAACTTGAAGCCCTCATCCGTAAAGGAAAGAGCCCGGCCCAGCGGTTGCTGAGGGCGCGGATCTTGTTGAAGGCCGATGTCTCGGAAGCCGGGGAAGGCTGGAGCGACGGCCGGATCATCGAAGCGCTGGAGACCAGCCCATCCATGGTTTACCGGGTGCGCAAGCAACTGGTGGAAGAGGGCTTCGAGGCGGTGTTGAGCCGTAAGCAACGCGCGACGCCGGCGGTTGCGCGGATTTTCGACGGCGAGAAGGAAGCCAAACTGATTGCCTTGGCTTGTTCCAAACCGCCCAAGGGCCGCGCACGCTGGACCTTGCGGTTGTTGGAGAGCAAGGTCGTGGAACTCCGCATTGTTGATCGCGCCAGCGACTCAACGATCGGGCGGGCGCTCAAAAAAACATTCTCCAGCCCCATCGCCGACAGTGCTGGGTCATCCCGCCCAAGGCCAACGGCGCGTTCGTAGCGGCGATGGAAGACGTGCTGGCCGTCTACACGCGGCCACGCGATCCCGATCGTCCGCTGGTTTGCCTGGACGAGACCTCAAAGCAACTCCTCGCCGAGACGCGAGCGAGGGACTGTCGGAAATCTTGTGCGCGGAGCCGGGTTTCCATCAGGTTCTGACGAAGCGATCGCCGAACATGATGGCGAACTGGGTCTTAGCCTCGGCCCATTCGCGGGGCGGCATTTTCCATTGCTGAGCGACCTGGCGCAAGACCAGGAAAATGAGCTTGGTCGCCGCCTCGTCGCTGGGGAAATGGCCTCTCGCCCGCACGGCCCGTCGCAGCTTGGCGTTCAAGGCCTCGATAGCATTCGTGGTGTAGACGATTTTGCGCACGGCCGGAGCGAAGGCGAAGAACGGGATGATCTGCTCCCATTGTCGCCGCCAGATCTGGCCGATCGCCGCATATTTGCGGCCCCATGAGCCGTCCTCGAAGGCCTCCAAGGCCTTGCGGCCGGCCTCGGCGTCGGCGGCGCGGTAGATTTTCCGTAGCTCGGCGACGACGGGCTTCCGGTCTTTCCAGGACACGAAATCCAGCGAATTGCGGATGAGATGGACGATGCAGGTTTGAACCGTGGCCTGCGGAAAGACCGCCTCGATCGCCTCCGGAAAGCCCTTCAGGCCGTCGACGACGGCGATCAGGATGTCCTCGACGCCGCGGGCCTTCAGCTCGTTCATCACCTTGAGCCAGAATTTGGCGCCCTCGGTCGTCTCGATCCAGAGCCCGAGAATGTCCTTCGTTCCATCTGCTGCGACGCCAAGCGCGAGATAGACAGCCTTGTTGCGCACCAGGCCTTCGTCGCGGATCTTGACCCTGATGGCGTCGAAGAAAACCAGCGGATAGCTCGTCTCGAGCGGCCGGTTCTGCCATTCGGCCACGGTCTCGAGCACGGCGTCGGTGACCGTCGAAATCAGGTCCGGCGACACCTCCAGCCCGTAAAGCTCTAGGAGATGGCCCTGGATCTCGCGAACCGTCATGCCGCGCGCGTACATCGACACGATCTTGTCGTCGAAGCCGGGAAACCGCCGCTGGTAGCGCTGGATCAGCTTCGGATCGAATGTGCCTTCCCGATCGCGCGGAATGCGGATGTTGATCTTGGCCGTCTCCGTCAGGACCGTCTTCTTTGAAGAGCCGTTGCGCCGGTTCCGGGAACCCTCCGCGGCTTCATTGTCGAGATGATCGTCGAGCTCGGCGTTCAGCACCCGTTCCGCCAGAGCCTTCTTCAGCTCATCGAAAAGACCGTCCTTCGAAAACACAGCCTTCGGGTCGCGGCCAGCCAAAAGATCGTCCAGCGTGTCCTTCTTGATCGCCATACTCGCCCTCCATCGACGCGATTATGGCCCCACGCACGAAATTCCTGACAGTCCCCGCGAGCGACGATCCCGATGAAACCGGGCGCCCGGCCCGTTGCGATTGCGAGTACGAGCGCAATGGAACCGCCAACCTGTTCATGCTGTTCGCGCCGCTCGAAGGTTGGCGCCATATCAAAGTCACAGATCGCCACACCGCCGTGGATTATGCTCACCTCTTGAAAGACGTGGCCGATATCCACTTTTCCGCCGCCCAGACCATCGTTCTGGTCCAGGACAATCTCAACATCCACAGCAAGGCGTCACTCTACGAAGCCTTTCCGCCCGCCGAAGCCAGGCGGCTGGTCGAGCGGTTCGAATGGCATTACACGCCAAAGCACGGCAGCTGGCTTAATCTGGCGGAGTTGGAACTCGGCGTCCTATCGTCCCAATGTCTCGACCGCCGCATCCCTGACAAACAAACCCTCGTCGAGGAAGTCGCCGCCTGGGAGAAGGACCGCAATACCAATCACGCCAAGGCCAATTGGCACTTCACAACCCCAAACGCTCGCATCGAACTCAAACACCTCTACCCGTCAATCTGACTGAATTGGCCGACTAGTACCTCGTCACAGAGGTTTTGACTCTTTGATTTTGGTCTGATTTGAGCGTGGGCTTGGGGTAAGCGCGCCCCATTTTGGCGCGGGCTTTTTGGGTTGTGAACATCCAGTTGATGCGGGCGCATTCGGCGTTGCGTCGCTTCTCCCAAGCAGCGGTCTCGGCGACAAGCCGGGTGTAGCTTTCGATGCGCCGATCGAGACATTGACTGGCCAGGACGCCGATCTCGATCTCGACCATGTTCAGCCAGCTGGCGTGCTTGGGGACGTAGTGGAACTCCAGCCGGCGCAGCACCCGTCGCGCTTCGTCGGCTGGGAAAGTCTGGTAGAGCGCGCCGGCGGAATGGGTCGACAAGTTGTCGAGCACCACGCGAATGCGCTCCGCCTCGGGATAATGGACATCGGTGAGGTCGCGCATGCAGACGGCGAAGTCTTCGGCGGCGCGCCGTTCGGTGACCTTCACCTTGCGCCAGGGGCGGTTCACATCCAAGAACACGAACAGGTTCGCGGTTCCGTTGCGTTTATATTCGCAGTCGTAGCGCTCGATTTGCCGCGGCTCGGGCGGGATCGGCCGGCGGACCTCGCCGATGAGCTGGATCGGGCTCTCGTCGAAGCAGACCACCGGGCGCTCGGGATCGGGCGCTTCGGAATAAAGATCGAGCACCTCCTCCATACGGGCGACGTAGTCGGCGTCGACCTGCGGAATGCACCACATGTCCTTGCGCCATGGCTTGAGGTCATTTTCGGCCAAGCGCCGACGCACCGTCTCGCGCGACACACTCTCGTGCGCAGTCAGCCTGACCAGTTCACCGGACAGCAACTCCAGCGTCCAGCGAGCGCGGCCCGCGGGTGGACTTCGAACAGGCCGTTGCCACCAGCAGGGCTTCCTCCTTGCCCGAGAGCTTGCGGTTTGCTCCGGGGCGCGGCTCTTCGCTGAGCGCCGCCTCCAGGTTGCCGAGGACGAAGCGGCGCTTAGTCCGATAGACGGTCGAGCTGCCCACGCCGACATTGGTCGCGATCGCCTCGTCGCTGGCGCCGCCATCCGCCGCCAACAATATCTGCGCCCGCTTGAGCCTGCGTGCCGCATGCTTGCCGCCGCTCAGAAGCTCCGTCAGTTCGGTGCGTTCGGTTTGGCTGAGTTCGACCCGATAGCGTACATTCATCCGTGCCTCCTCGTGTTGAGGCACGCACGAACAGCTGAATTGGATGGCCGGAGTGAGTTGCCCTGCAAAAACCTTCACACCCAGGCAGGGCCAATATCTGGCGTTTATCCACCTCTACACGCGCCTGCACCGCCGGCCGCCGGCCGAAACTGAGATGCAGGACTATTTTCGCGTCAGCCCGCCTTCCGTGCACCAGATGGTACTGACGCTCGAACAAGCTGGCTTCATTAGGCGGCAGCCGAGAACGCCCGCAGCATCGAACTGCTCGTTGATCCGACACAGCTGCCAGAGTTACTTTGACCCCGGATTCAACCGGTCAAGATCACTGTGCCGAGGTACTAGTCGCCCGCTTCAATCAATTTGAAAGGTTTTGATGATTCGCTTCGTCGACGGTGCGGACGACGGAGGCGATCATGGCTGCGAAGGAGATTTCAGTAAAGAAGTATGTGGTGCGGTTGAGCCCGGATGAGCGGGAGCAACTTGAAGCCCTCATCCGTAAAGGAAAGAGCCCGGCCCAGCGGTTGCTGAGGGCGCGGATCTTGTTGAAGGCCGATGTCTCGGAAGCCGGGGAAGGCTGGAGCGACGGCCGGATCATCGAAGCGCTGGAGACCAGCCCATCCATGGTTTACCGGGTGCGCAAGCAACTGGTGGAAGAGGGCTTCGAGGCGGTGTTGAGCCGCAAGCAACGCGCGACGCCGGCGGTTGCGCGGATTTTCGACGGCGAGAAGGAAGCCAAACTGATTGCCTTGGCTTGTTCCAAACCGCCCAAGGGCCGCGCACGCTGGACCTTGCGGTTGTTGGAGAGCAAGGTCGTGGAACTCCGCATTGTTGATCGCGCCAGCGACTCAACGATCGGGCGGGCGCTCAAAAAAACATTCTCCAGCCCCATCGCCGACAGTGCTGGGTCATCCCGCCCAAGGCCAACGGCGCGTTCGTAGCGGCGATGGAAGACGTGCTGGCCGTCTACACGCGGCCACGCGATCCCGATCGTCCGCTGGTTTGCCTGGACGAGACCTCAAAGCAACTCCTCGCCGAGACGCGAGCGACGATCCCGATGAAACCGGGCGCCCGGCCCGTTGCGATTGCGAGTACGAGCGCAATGGAACCGCCAACCTGTTCATGCTGTTCGCGCCGCTCGAAGGTTGGCGCCATATCAAAGTCACAGATCGCCACACCGCCGTGGATTATGCTCACCTCTTGAAAGACGTGGCCGATATCCACTTTTCCGCCGCCCAGACCATCGTTCTGGTCCAGGACAATCTCAACATCCACAGCAAGGCGTCACTCTACGAAGCCTTTCCGCCCGCCGAAGCCAGGCGGCTGGTCGAGCGGTTCGAATGGCATTACACGCCAAAGCACGGCAGCTGGCTTAATCTGGCGGAGTTGGAACTCGGCGTCCTATCGTCCCAATGTCTCGACCGCCGCATCCCTGACAAACAAACCCTCGTCGAGGAAGTCGCCGCCTGGGAGAAGGACCGCAATACCAATCACGCCAAGGCCAATTGGCACTTCACAACCCCAAACGCTCGCATCGAACTCAAACACCTCTACCCGTCAATCTGACTGAATTGGCCGACTAAGCAGATTCCGTTTGGCTAACCAACGGATAGGTTTTTTGCGGTTCGCTGTCTGCGCCGATTTGCAAGGTGGATGGCATGGCGGGAAAGTCTCCGGTTACGGCGAGCGATGAACAACGCGCTGGCCTCTTGGCTCTTGGCGATTCACGGGATCGCGGCGAGGCGGACCGGGCGCGCGCCGTGCTTTTGACGCTGGCGGGTTGGACCAGCTCCAAGATCGCCGAGGCGTTTGGCGTGCGCGAAGATACGGTTCGCCTGTGGCGCAGCGACTTCACCGCCGGCGGTGTTGCGGCGCTGAAGACCAGCATCGCGCCAGGCCCGCCTCCGGTGAAGAGTGAAGCCGCCTTGCGCGTCGTCACCCCGTTGCTGGAAGAACCTGTGGCCGACCGGCGCAACTGGACGATCCCCCGCCTTCGCGCCGAGATCGAAGCGCGCGAGGGCGTGCGCATCAGCCGTTCGCAACTGTCCAAGGCCTTGCGAAAAAAAAGTTCCGTTGGCGGCGGCCCCGGCACACGCTGAAGGGACGTCAGACGGAAAACGAGGTGGAACGGGTGGGCCTGCGCCTGCAACTGCGCAAACAGCAGGCCGAAGCGGGCGACATTGTCCTTCTCTACGGCGATGAGAGCGAGGCGCTGACGCATCCCTATCTCGCCCGCGCCTGGGCGAAGTCGGGGGCGGACTTGCGGGTGCCGGCGCCGGGGCAGGCCAAGAAGGTCGCGATGCTGGGGTCGCTCGATCACGTCACGCGCCAACTCATCGTCCATACCAGCCCGACCAAGCGCAGCAGCGATTTCATCGCCCATCTGGAGCAACTCGACCGTCTCTTTGGACCGCAGCCCGGGCGACAGGCCAAGCCGGTCGTGCTGGTCGAGGACAATGGTCCGATCCACACCAGCAAACGCTCGCTCGCCGCCCTGGCCGCCCGCGCACACTGGCTCACCGTCGAGTGGCTGCCGAAATACGCCCCCGAACTCAATGAAATCGAGCCGGTCTGGCGCGATCTTAAGGCCCATCACCTCGCCCACCAGACCTTCACAGACGTCGCCGCCCTCGACCAAGCCATCCATGACGCCGTCATCGATCTCAACCGCGAGCGCATCCCCAATCCGTTGGCCATGCCAAGAATCTCTGCTTAGGTCATTGAACGCCTGGCACCCATAGTCCGGCCCGAACGGACTCAAGGGCAGCACATGCAGCAGCGGCGCACACGCGGCCTTGGTCAACTGTTCGACTCCGACCGAGGGGTTTCTGCTTCGCGCCCAGTCACTGATGGCTGGGGACAATCGATCAGCGAACGAGTCGCCCCAGATGATAACACGCGGGTCTGATCCTGAACTCAAGGCAAGCAGGGCGGAGTTCATCCGGGTGCGCGGGCCTCTCCGACCTAGACAGGAGACAGGACTGCGTGCTTGGTGGGTCATCCATCTTGGCGGTCCGCACTTCAGCCTCAAGGGGCGGCAGAGGCGCGTATTTCGCCCACAGGCCAACCCCTGCCAGAATGGCGAGCGTGAAGGCGCCCGATCCGGCGAAAACGGCGATCAGTCCCCGGCGCGACATCGTCTTGAGGGCGCCATGAAACCTCAGAGGTCGCTCATAAAAATGCAACGTCGCCATTGCCAGCAAGAAGGTTGCACCCGCCAGAAATAAGTCGCGGGGAAGATCGGGCCGGCCGAGAGTTATCGTGCGGGAAATGGCGAGCGCCGGCCAATGCCACAAATACCAAGCATAGGACGCTAGTACCTCGGCACAGTGATCTTGACCGGTTGAATCCGGGGTCAAAGTAACTCTGGCAGCTGTGTCGGATCAACGAGCAGTTCGATGCTGCGGGCGTTCTCGGCTGCCGCCTAATGAAGCCAGCTTGTTCGAGCGTCAGTACCATCTGGTGCACGGAAGGCGGGCTGACGCGAAAATAGTCCTGCATCTCAGTTTCGGCCGGCGGCCGGCGGTGCAGGCGCGTGTAGAGGTGGATAAACGCCAGATATTGGCCCTGCCTGGGTGTGAAGGTTTTTGCAGGGCGACTCACTCCGGCCATCCGATTCAGCTGTTCGTGCGTGCCTCAACACGAGGAGGCACGGATGAATGTACGCTATCGGGTCGAACTCAGCCAAACCGAACGCACCGAACTGACGGAGCTTCTGAGCGGCGGCAAGCATGCGGCACGCAGGCTCAAGCGGGCGCAGATATTGTTGGCGGCGGATGGCGGCGCCAGCGACGAGGCGATCGCGACCAATGTCGGCGTGGGCAGCTCGACCGTCTATCGGACTAAGCGCCGCTTCGTCCTCGGCAACCTGGAGGCGGCGCTCAGCGAAGAGCCGCGCCCCGGAGCAAACCGCAAGCTCTCGGGCAAGGAGGAAGCCCTGCTGGTGGCAACGGCCTGTTCGAGTCCACCCGCGGGCCGCGCTCGCTGGACGCTGGAGTTGCTGTCCGGTGAACTGGTCAGGCTGACTGCGCACGAGAGTGTGTCGCGCGAGACGGTGCGTCGGCGCTTGGCCGAAAATGACCTCAAGCCATGGCGCAAGGACATGTGGTGCATTCCGCAGGTCGACGCCGACTACGTCGCCCGTATGGAGGAGGTGCTCGATCTTTATTCCGAAGCGCCCGATCCCGAGCGCCCGGTGGTCTGCTTCGACGAGAGCCCGATCCAGCTCATCGGCGAGGTCCGCCGGCCGATCCCGCCCGAGCCGCGGCAAATCGAGCGCTACGACTGCGAATATAAACGCAACGGAACCGCGAACCTGTTCGTGTTCTTGGATGTGAACCGCCCCTGGCGCAAGGTGAAGGTCACCGAACGGCGCGCCGCCGAAGACTTCGCCGTCTGCATGCGCGACCTCACCGATGTCCATTATCCCGAGGCGGAGCGCATTCGCGTGGTGCTCGACAACTTGTCGACCCATTCCGCCGGCGCGCTCTACCAGACTTTCCCAGCCGACGAAGCGCGACGGGTGCTGCGCCGGCTGGAGTTCCACTACGTCCCCAAGCACGCCAGCTGGCTGAACATGGTCGAGATCGAGATCGGCGTCCTGGCCAGTCAATGTCTCGATCGGCGCATCGAAAGCTACACCCGGCTTGTCGCCGAGACCGCTGCTTGGGAGAAGCGACGCAACGCCGAATGCGCCCGCATCAACTGGATGTTCACAACCCAAAAAGCCCGCGCCAAAATGGGGCGCGCTTACCCCAAGCCCACGCTCAAATCAGACCAAAATCAAAGAGTCAAAACCTCTGTGACGAGGTACTAGTACCTCGGCACAGTGATCTTGACCGGTTGAATCCGGGGTCAAAGTAACTCTGGCAGCTGTGTCGGATCAACGAGCAGTTCGATGCTGCGGGCGTTCTCGGCTGCCGCCTAATGAAGCCAGCTTGTTCGAGCGTCAGTACCATCTGGTGCACGGAAGGCGGGCTGACGCGAAAATAGTCCTGCATCTCAGTTTCGGCCGGCGGCCGGCGGTGCAGGCGCGTGTAGAGGTGGATAAACGCCAGATATTGGCCCTGCCTGGGTGTGAAGGTTTTTGCAGGGCGACTCACTCCGGCCATCCGATTCAGCTGTTCGTGCGTGCCTCAACACGAGGAGGCACGGATGAATGTACGCTATCGGGTCGAACTCAGCCAAACCGAACGCACCGAACTGACGGAGCTTCTGAGCGGCGGCAAGCATGCGGCACGCAGGCTCAAGCGGGCGCAGATATTGTTGGCGGCGGATGGCGGCGCCAGCGACGAGGCGATCGCGACCAATGTCGGCGTGGGCAGCTCGACCGTCTATCGGACTAAGCGCCGCTTCGTCCTCGGCAACCTGGAGGCGGCGCTCAGCGAAGAGCCGCGCCCCGGAGCAAACCGCAAGCTCTCGGGCAAGGAGGAAGCCCTGCTGGTGGCAACGGCCTGTTCGAGTCCACCCGCGGGCCGCGCTCGCTGGACGCTGGAGTTGCTGTCCGGTGAACTGGTCAGGCTGACTGCGCACGAGAGTGTGTCGCGCGAGACGGTGCGTCGGCGCTTGGCCGAAAATGACCTCAAGCCATGGCGCAAGGACATGTGGTGCATTCCGCAGGTCGACGCCGACTACGTCGCCCGTATGGAGGAGGTGCTCGATCTTTATTCCGAAGCGCCCGATCCCGAGCGCCCGGTGGTCTGCTTCGACGAGAGCCCGATCCAGCTCATCGGCGAGGTCCGCCGGCCGATCCCGCCCGAGCCGCGGCAAATCGAGCGCTACGACTGCGAATATAAACGCAACGGAACCGCGAACCTGTTCGTGTTCTTGGATGTGAACCGCCCCTGGCGCAAGGTGAAGGTCACCGAACGGCGCGCCGCCGAAGACTTCGCCGTCTGCATGCGCGACCTCACCGATGTCCATTATCCCGAGGCGGAGCGCATTCGCGTGGTGCTCGACAACTTGTCGACCCATTCCGCCGGCGCGCTCTACCAGACTTTCCCAGCCGACGAAGCGCGACGGGTGCTGCGCCGGCTGGAGTTCCACTACGTCCCCAAGCACGCCAGCTGGCTGAACATGGTCGAGATCGAGATCGGCGTCCTGGCCAGTCAATGTCTCGATCGGCGCATCGAAAGCTACACCCGGCTTGTCGCCGAGACCGCTGCTTGGGAGAAGCGACGCAACGCCGAATGCGCCCGCATCAACTGGATGTTCACAACCCAAAAAGCCCGCGCCAAAATGGGGCGCGCTTACCCCAAGCCCACGCTCAAATCAGACCAAAATCAAAGAGTCAAAACCTCTGTGACGAGGTACTAGTCCTATTTGCACCATTGGCGCGGCGGAAAGAAAACGGCAAACGATACCGTCCGGATGTCCGCCATTTCCTGCGATCAAAAGCGCTGCGCCAAGCACCGGCCAGACCGCCATAGGAATGGGGAAGGCAGCCCCAGCCTTGACCAAAACGATCCCCGAACAAACTACTGCTATTCCGACGATCGAGACAGGGCCGGCCCAGCTGCGCGGCAATGTGATGTTTCGCGACGCGCAAATTGCGATCAACCCGCCGACGCCGAGTTCCCAGGCTCGGGCCGCGCTCGAGTAAAAGGCGAAGTCCGGTCGTAACGCCGCCTGTCGGGCCGCGAAAATCCACGATATTGTAAGAACCAAGAGTAAGAAAGTGATCAACCAACTCATCGGATACCGGGAACGGCGACAAAAAAACCAGGCCGCACCCAATGCGAAGGGCCATACGAAATAAAACTGCTCCTCAACGCCGAGCGACCACATGTGCAGGAAAGGTTGAAATTGAGATGGACCCGCAAAATAGTCTGCGCTACGATCTGCAAAGTAAATGTTCGCGTAAAAGGCAACAGTAGCAATTCCTTACCAAGTGAGGTTTTGTACCTCGCCTAGCCCGCGGCTTAGGAACACGGCCCCGAACAGCACTACCGTAACAACGACTAAGAACAGCGTCGGAAGAATACGGCGAGCGCGACGCGCATAGAACGACCAATAGTTGACACGGTCGAAGCGGTCGATGTCCTTCAGGAGTAGTCCAGTGATCAGAAATCCAGAAATCACATAAAAGATATCGACCCCAATAAAGCCGCCACTGAGATGAGGGATTCCTACGTGATAGGAGACGACCGCGAGCACTGCGATTGCGCGAAGACCGTCGATGTCCGGGCGATAGGAATATCGATCGGATGAAACAGCGCTCATTTAGTGCTCGCACCGACTGAACATCGGCACGCACATGCGCGGAGAAAGAACGGTGTTACCGTGCATAGGATCCAAATGATCTGAGCCCCGCCCTTTATTACTGCTATTAACCTAAAATAGGATGGAGATTAGAGTCAACCCGGCCAAGCGGATTTGGCTGGAATCATCGCGGGGAGGCCGACAGGCCGACGCGGCGATCCAGGGCCACAGCCGCCGCCCTTCATCCCCCGGATCGCTTCGCTTGCGGTCGCGATGACGATCGCGGTTCGACCTAAACGCAATCTCTCCTAAAGCTCGGACTTCGATCGCCTGGAGCAGCCGGAAGCGCATCTCGCTGTCATCGCCCGCAAGCGAGATCACGAAATGGACGCGCCCGTGGGCGGCGGTGTCCGCATAACCGGCGAGCGTGCGGATTCCGTCCATGCTGCCGCTCTTGTTCGTACCACCGTCATGGCCATGGAGCAGGTCGGCGTGGGGCGTGAAGAGCTCGAGCACCCTGGCGAGGCCGCGGGGGGTGAAGCGGTCGTCGCGGCTGATGCCCGAGCCCTCCACGAGATGGATGTCCGCCGCAAGGCCCTGCGCGGCAAGCATTGCGTTCGCCACCTGAAGCGACTTCTCGAGGCTGACCGGCCCGCCGAGGCGGTGAGCGCCGATCTCCAAAAAGACCTGGTTGGCGGTGAAGTTGTTCGAGTTGCGGAGCATCTCGACGAGGATCTCCGACAGGGTGCGCGACTGCCGGTGAACATAGACCGGCTCCAGCCCCGCAGGGACTGTTCCGGTTGAGATCGCGCCCTGCACGCGGCCGCCGGCCCGCTCGATGAACGCGGCGATCAGCTCGCCTGCGTATCGGAGGCCGAGCGTGGGGTCCAGGCCAAGACTGATACGGCCTTCTCCATCTGGGGGGCCCTTCGCGCGGAACCGAGCGATCGCGAGCGGAGTGATCGGAGTTTGCTCCTCCGCGGAGCGCACCTTATCGCCATCGCGCACGGCGTAGACAGTGTTGAAATTGACCGCCAGCGCCGAATTCAGCGCGTCGTAGGCCGTGTCGTCATCCTCGATGCCCGGGATGCGGAGGTTCGAAGGATAGTAGCTCGCGTCGAGCACGACGCCGGCGATCGACGCCTTGCCGACCTTCGCCACCAGATCGGCCGCGAGCGGCTTGAGCTCCTCCGAGGTCAGGCATGGATCGCCGCCGCCGCGCACGTAGAGCACCCGGTTGTCGTCGAGGTAGAAGCGGGTTTCGAAGCGATAGTCGCCGCCCAGGACCTCCATCGCCAGCCAGGCGGTCACGATCTTGGCGACCGACGCCGGGACGAAAGGCTCATCCGCATTCTGAGCGAGCAGCTCGTCGCCCTTGGAATCGACGACGAGCACAACCGCCGAGGGAGCAAGGGCCGCGATCTTCTCCTTGACGCCGGCCAGGGCGGCGGCCGGGGTGAGGAGCAAAGCGAGGGCGAGCAGGCGAGACCACATGGCGATTCCAGCGCGGGGCAGCGGCCGCAGCTTGCGGGCCTAGGCCGGCGGCGCCAAGCGCTGAGTTGGTCGGAATCGCAGAATTTCCGCTCGCGGCGCATTCCTTCCCAGGGGGCTGGCGTTTTTCGACCCCTTCGATCCCGCGTTTTCTCTCTCATGGCCTCCGCCAGGCGGCTTCGAATTGCCGAGCCGGCGCCGTAACACTCTTGCGGCTTAAGCCGAACAAGCGTGCCAAGTCCGGAATTGGAAGCTATAGGCGACCTGTCGGATTTATAGCTTCCGCCGCTGAGAGACCCGCGATGCCGCTTCGAATTGAGGATTACGCCGTCATCGGAAACTGCGAGACGGTGGCGTTGGTCGGGCGCGACGGCTCGATCGATTGGCTATGCCTGCCCCGTTTCGACAGCGCCGCGTGTTTTTCCGCGCTTCTTGGCGGCCCGGAACATGGACGGTGGCTGATCGCCCCCTCGGAAAATGACGTTCGGATCACTCGACGGTACCTGAGCAACACTTTGGTCCTCGAAACGGTTTTCACAACCGCGGAGGGTTCGGCCTCTCTCACCGATTTCATGTACAGGCGCAACGGGTCGTCCGAGTTGGTGCGCATCGTCAGGGGCCTTCAAGGGGAGGTCGCCATGCGGACCGAGATCATCGTGCGGTTCGATTACGGCGCCATCGTGCCCTGGGTCACTCAGCAGGAGGATGGGCGGCTTCAATTCATTGCGGGCCCGGACCGAGTGCTGCTCGATACGACAGTTCAGACGCGCGGGGAGGATTTTCGCACCGTCGGCGATTTCACCCTCCGCGAGGGCGAAGAGGCGAGCTTCGTCCTCAACTGGTCGCCGTCATTCCGCGCGGCTGCCCCGCCGCTCTCCGGGGAGGAACTCACCGAGGCGTGCAAACAAGTCAACGCCTTCTGGACCGGATGGGCGGCCGTTTTCAAGCCGGCGGACGGTTGGGGCGACGCCGTTCTTCGCTCGCTTCTGACCTTGAAAGCGCTTGCGCATTGGGAGACCGGCGGCATCGTCGCGGCCGCAACGACGTCCTTGCCCGAAAAATTGGGCGGGCCGCGCAATTGGGACTATCGATATTGCTGGCTTCGCGACGCGACGTTCACCCTTTACGCGCTGATTGGAGCCGGCATCCTGGACGAGGCGAAAGCGTGGCACGAGTGGCTTTTGCGCGCGGTCGCCGGCGCTCCGGACGACCTGCAGATCCTCTACGGCGTCGCGGGCGAGCGACGGCTCGAGGAATATGAAGTTCCCTGGCTGCCGGGCTACGAAGGCGCATCTCCGGTCCGGATCGGCAACGGGGCGGTCAAACAGCTCCAGCTCGATGTCTATGGCGAAGTGCTCGACGCCTTTTACGTCGCGCGCCGCGCCGGTCTCTCCACCAGCGACGCGACCTGGGCGTTGGAATGCGCGCTCATCTCCCACCTCGAGAAAATCTGGCGAGAGCCTGACGAGGGCATCTGGGAAGTGCGAGGCGGCCCTCGCCACTTCACTCATTCGAAGGTGATGGCGTGGGTCGCGTTCGATCGCGCGGTGCGCTCAATCGAGGAATTCGGCCTCGACGGGCCGCTCGAACGCTGGCGGGAAGTCCGGTCTTCGATTCATGCGGAAGTGTGCGAGCGCGGATATGATCCCAAGCAAAATACGTTCGTCCAATCCTTCGGCGATGCGACGCTGGACGCGAGCCTGCTGCTCATCTCGATCGTCGGCTTTTTGCCGCCTGACGATCCCCGCGTCCAAGGCACCGTCGCCGCGATCGAGCGCAAGCTCCTTCGCGACGGATTTGTGATGCGCTATGACACCGGCGCCGGAGTGGACGGCTTGCCGCCCGGCGAAGGCGCTTTCCTCGCCTGCAGCTTCTGGCTGGTCGACAATTATGTCCTGCTCGGGCGGTACGACGAAGCGTCTGCGCTATTCGAACGGTTGTTGGCGTTGCGCAACGACGTCGGGTTGCTGGCGGAGGAATACGATCCTCATGAGCGCCGTCAGCTTGGCAACTTCCCCCAGGCGTTCTCGCATCTGGCGCTCATCAACGCGGCGCATAGCCTGAGCAGCTTGGGGGGCGCGGCTCGCCTGCGCTCGCAAAAATCCGAGCCTGTCCAGCCGGGGACAGAGGCGAGCGCGCCCGCGACCTAACTAGGGTTGCGTCGCGAATTGTCCGCCGGACGAGCGGCGAGGAGACTTGCCGCGCTCGAGGTTTGCGTTGATCCCGCGCCGAGGGTCGGGACTGTCGCAATCACTGGGCAAGGGCGCTTGGAGCGGTCACTATCCCGAGCTGCCTTGCGCCATTCGGCCCATAAAAGGCGTAAGCTCCGGGGACGGCAGGATAGGGCTCGCCAATGGGAACGCTATTTGCAGACCAACCAGGCGTTTGGTTGGGCTCCCACGGATGAAGCTGGGCCTGATTGGCTTCGAATCTTGGGTCGTTCCCGTTGGCGAGCGCCGGCGTCTCATAAAGGACGGCAAAGACCGCCGCAGACGATAGGAGGGCTATAAATAGGCGTTTCATGTCGTTCCTCCAGTATTTTGTGGACACATTGTTGCCACGTCAACTTGGCGAGAACGTTGCCTTGGTGAGGCGATACGTTGGCGACACTTGTAATAATTATTTATTTCTTTCGTAACTAAAGACTGATTTAATCTGAGCGCCCGAATCGCTAAGGGTAAATTTAAACAGGCAGAGCATCATCCCGTTTGCATAGATCACGCGTGATAAGGGCTATGTCGTCTTGCCTCCACTTCGCTGTGGGGCCCGCCGCCCGAGGAGGTCACGAAGCGCGCCCATCACAGCGCGTCCGGTTTTGTGAGAGATCGCCCCAGGCCTCTCCTCGGGCGCCTCCGGGCTGGCGCGGAACGTCAATTCCGACTGCCGGGCAGCCAAGCGCCGCGGAACCCGCAGGCGGGCGGCGCGTTGGCCAACGCCCCGCGTCGGCCGGCCACAAGGGGCGGAATTGCTAGCCGTTCGGGCCGTCGCGCCCGGGGCCTTCGCCTCGGCGGCGCTTTTGTGCGATAGTTGGAGCAAGCGACTGGCAGCGCAAGGAGGAAAGCCATGATTTGGTCGAGTTTGGTCAAAAGCGCCTGCGTGGCGATCGCGCTCTCGGGCTTTAGTCCGCCCCAGGCCAGCGCCATCGAAATGCAGGGGTCGAACCCGACGGCGCAGATGGGCGAGGGCATGATCTCGAACGTGGTGGTCGTCCATCGCGGCGCGACCGCTGTGGGGCCACGCGGCGGCGTCTACCATCGTGGCGGAACCTATCGTGGCGGCGCCTATCGAGGCGGGGTCTATCGGGGCGGGGTCTATCACGGCGGAGGCTACCGGTACGGCGGGTATGGCGGCTGGGCGCGGCCCGGCTGGTATCGCTGGGGCCCGGGCGGCGCGATCGCCGCCGGCGCAGCCCTCGGCGTGCTTGCCGCCGGAGCCGCCGTCGCCTACGCCGGCCAACCGCCGGCGCCCGGCCTGTGCTGGTACTACACTGATCCGGGCTACCGGCAGGGGTTCTGGGACGCCTGCTAGGCGCGCGCGGCGCGCACGGCGATCAAGGATGGCGGCCTGGGCCGGCTGCCATCCGGGATTCCGATCCGCCCGAAGCAGCCGTCAGTTGCATGCGCCCCATCGCGATCTCGATTGTCGCGGCCGTCGCTTGGACGGCCGGCGCAATTGTCTCGGCTCGCGCCGAAACCATCAACGTCTACGACGATCATGGCGGCAGCGTCGCCGAATATGATGCGCGCTGGTCTGAACTGGCCGCTCGCGGCGTGAATGTAAGGGTCGTCGGCCCGTGTCAATCCGCCTGCACGGTGTTGCTCGCCCATATTCCCAACGACCGCATTTGCGTGACGCCGCAAGCCTCGTTTGGGTTCCACCTCGCTCATCGCCCCGACGCCACCGCGACGCTCTGGGCCGGCTATAGTGCAGGCATTCGCGAATGGATCAACGCGCGAGGCGGATTGACGGCGGACTTCAAATGGATGCGGGCGCCGGACATCTATCGTTTTTTCCGCAAGTGCTAGCCAGGCGCCGGGCTTCGTTGTCGACTTCGCGCGCTTGCTGGCACTCGTCCACGGCTTCGCCCACCGTTGCGAAGAAGAACGGCTCGCCAATTTGGTCAAACAGTCCAAACCGCTTGAGCTTGTCCTTGACCGGGTCTTTGAGCTCAGCAAAGCACAACCTTGTCCCGGCCCGCCGAAGCGTGTCATTCAACTCTGAAAGCGCGTCGGCCGCAGTGACGTCGACGCTTGTCACCGGCTCCGCCGCGACGACCAGCCATTCGACCGGGGGCAGCGCCGCCGCTACAGCGTCGAGCGCGCGGTCCTCGAAGAACTCCGCATTGGCGAAAAACAGTGGCGCGTCCCACCGGAACAACACCAGCCCAGGCAGTTGGCGCGCCCCCGAGCCGGCTCGCCCGGCTTGCGGTTGTAGCGGTTCGGACCGCCGGCGGAGACTTTAGGACGCCGTAATATACATAAATCATCAGTTCAACATCGCATTTGGCCGTTGCAGAAAAATGAGCCTAAAGCATTGATAAGCCTCGATCGCGCGCAAAACTGCACGCCCCTTGCGAAGCCGTATTTTTCGCCCCGGCCAGGGCCTTGCCAAACGCCGCCGATTGCCGCCAAGCTTCCCGCCCGACCGCCTCCTTCGTCGCTTCCCTTCCAGCGTCTGGCCCATGATCCCCAACGCGCCCCGCCCCTTCGACTTCGACCTCGGCGAGAGCGCCGCGATGATCCGCGACAGCGCCTGGAGCTTCGCCGAGAAGGAGATTAAGCCGCGCGCCGCGCAAATCGACCGCGACAACCTGTTCCCGCGCGACCTGTGGCCCAAGATGGGGGCGCTCGGCCTGCA
Source organism: uncultured Alphaproteobacteria bacterium (assembly GCA_963824475.1). GTDB lineage: Bacteria > Pseudomonadota > Alphaproteobacteria > Rhizobiales > Beijerinckiaceae > Roseiarcus. The sequence continues at coordinate 416,772 of CAWGPR010000011.1, read as the reverse complement.
CGGGATCACGGCGCCGGAGGAATATGGCGGCCTCGCCTTAGGCTACCTCGAGCACTGCGTGGCGATGGAGGAAATCTCGCGCGCCTCGGGATCGGTCGGGCTGTCCTACGGGGCGCATTCGAACCTCTGCGTCAACCAGATCGTGCGCAACGGCAATGACGAGCAGAAGGCGCGCTATCTGCCCAAGCTCATCTCAGGCGAGCACGTCGGGGCGCTGGCGATGTCGGAGCCGAACGCTGGCTCCGACGTCGTATCGATGACGACGCGCGCCGAGCGCAAGGGCGACCGCTTCGTGCTCAATGGCTCGAAGATGTGGATCACCAACGGTCCCCTCGCCGAGACGCTCGTCGTCTACGCCAAGACCGATCCCGCCGCCGGCGCGCGCGGCATCACCGCCTTCATTGTCGAGCGCGGCATGAAGGGCTTTTCGCAAGGGGCGAAGCTCGACAAGCTCGGGATGCGCGGCTCCGACACCTCAGAGCTCGTGTTCGCCGATTGCGAGGCGCCGGCGGAAAACGTGCTGGGCCGGGTCGGCAAAGGCGTCAACGTGCTGATGAGCGGCCTCGACTACGAGCGCGTGGTGCTGTCGGCAGGACCGCTCGGTCTCATGCAGGCCGCGCTCGACGTCGTCCTTCCTTATGTCCACGAACGCAAGCAGTTCGGCCAGCCGATCGGGACCTTACAGTTGGTGCAAGGCAAGCTCGCCGACATGTACGTGACGATGAACGCGGCCAAGGCTTACGTTTACGCCGTCGCCAAGGCCTGCGACCGCGGCCAGACGACCCGAGAGGATGCGGCGGGCGCGATCCTTTACGCCGCCGAGCGCGCAACCCAAATCGCCCTCGATGCGATCCAGATCCTAGGCGGAAACGGCTACACCAACGACTATCCGCTCGGACGCCTGCTGCGCGACGCGAAGCTTTATGAGATCGGCGCCGGCACGAGCGAAATCCGCCGCATGCTGATCGGGCGCGAGCTGTTCGAGAAGAGCGCGTGAGCCTTTAGCGCTGCGAGAAGGAAGACGGCCGCTTGGGGCGGAGATCGCGCCTAGCAGGCTGCTGAAAAAGTTGCTGCGTCTGCGCAACCGGGGAGGCAGGCGCGATTTTTTGCCGTTGGATGCGGCTCATGTTCAAGGTTCTGGCCCGACGTCGGTCATTGTTCCCTCGCTGGTCACGCCGCCGGACGCACTTCGCCCTTCGGGGCCAGGAGCTTGGGCAGGCGAACGATGTTGTAGGCGGCGATGGCGAAGACGAAGACGGCGCGGACCTTGTCGAGGCCGCGCACCTTCACCTGCGTCAGGCCGCCCACCGTCTTGGTCCAACCGAAGGATTCCTCGATGCGCTTGCGCAGCCGCTGGCCCCGGGTTTAAGCCCGGGGGCGAGGCTTGCGGCGACCTCCGGCGGAACGGCAGTCTTGCGCGCCTTGCCGGTCTTGCTCACCGTCCCGTTGATCGCCACATGCGGCGCGATCCCGCGCGCCTTCAAGCCCTCGACGAAAGCCTCGGCGTCGTAGTTCTTGTCGGCGCCGAGGGTCGCCCCCTTGGGCAAGCGCCGGCTCATGCGCGCCGCCGCCTCGCGCTCGGCCGTCCCGGTCGCCAGCGTCGCCTCGGCCGCCGCCACCAGCCCGTTGCGGTTCTCCATCAAGACGTGGCCAAGATAGGCCAGACGGCTCTCCTGCCCGGCGCCCTTGCGGCAAAGGCGCGCATCCTTGTCGGTCGTCGAGGCGTGCGTCGCGTTCGATCGCCTGGTCTTGCGGAAGTCGATCTCGCCATTGCGCCCCGGCGGCGGCTCGCCCGGGCCATTCCCCGGGCCTTCGCCCGAGGAGTTCTTGGGACGGAAGCTCTTCATCGACGCCCAGGCTTTCAACATCGTTCCATCGACCGAAAAATGCTCTGCGCTCAGAAGCCCCTTCACCTCCGGCAGGCCGAGGAGCGAAGACAGAAACTCCTGCGCAATCTCGTGGGTGAGCAGGCGGTCGCGGTTCTTCGAGAAGGTCGAGGCGTCGAAAACCTTTTCGTCGATCGTAAGCCCGACGAACCAGCGAAACAGCATGTCGAACTCCAGCCGTTCGACCAATTGCCGCTCCGAGCGGATCGAATAGAGAAGCTGCAGAAGCGAAGCTCGCAGAAGGCGCTCCGGCGGGATGGACGGACGCCCGATCCCCTCGTAAAGCGCGGAAAACCTCGCGTCGAGCTCAGCCAGCGCCGCGTTGGTCAGTCGCCGCATCGCCCGCAGCGGATGCTTCGCCGCTATGCGCGCCTCGACGTCGACGTAAGAGAACAAGGCCCCGCTCGTCCGATCCTCGCCCCGCATCCGCCTCTCCCCGACTCGCCTGCCGAGCCCAGAGAATCATGCGGCAAAGGCAAACACCAGAGCCTCTTCGCCCGACTTCTTCAGCAACCTGCTAGAGGGCGGCGCCGGAACAGCGTACTGGATGCGTCCTTCGAGGCCGCTTCGCGGCACCTCAGGACGAGGCGGTAATACGCAGAACTTCCGAATCAGGACACCAGAGCGCCCTGCTTTTGGGTTGAATCGGAGCGAACGCCCGGATTGGGGAGATTCTTGTTCGGCGCCGGCGGGAGATGGGAGGAGATGGGAAGCGTCATGGCTCTGCAGTCAGATCGCTCTCGAGACGGAACGAGCAACCGTCGAGAGCGGCTTTTCCTTGACAAAATCAGAAATAGGCGCTATACATGTTCCCATTGGCGGAATCGATCCGCGCTTGGCCGCCGCCGGGCGGGGAGGGAGAAGCCGCGGCTGTTTGAAATATTCGATCACAACCCGCCGCGCGAGCCGGGAAGGACGACAGCTTTTGCTTATTTCTTCGACCGTAACCCATTGAGAAGTCTGGATTCACAAAAATAAGCGCTCGTAAACGCCAGCTATTTTGCTGGCGCTTAGGAGCGTTTGGGTCGGTTTTATTTGCATTTGCTTGCACAGAGTTCGCGCGCTGGTTGTCGAAGCCTGAGATCATGAGGTCATGCGGCGCGCCCCACCCGACGCCCGGAGCCGGCGGGCAAAAGGAGGCGCAAGGCATGAACGACAGCGCTTAAGAAAGCGCGTCAATCCAAATGCAGCAGGCGCTAAAGGGCCGCACCGCGCTTCGGGGCGCTCGCCCCTCGCGTCATGCCCTTCGCCGCGGCAAGCGCGCCGGGCTCGAGCTCACAGTAGAGCAGCCGGTCGGGATCGACCGGCCCCGGCAGCGATATGCGGCCGTTTGGCGCGCGCTGAAACCCCATCCGCGCGTAGTATGGCTCATCGCCGACCAGGACGACGAGCTTCCAGCCGGCCGCCTTCGCCGCCTCGAGCGAGCGATTGACCAGCGCTTCGCCGATCCCTTGGCTGCGGAACACCGGCTCGACGATCAGGGGCCCCAGCAGCAGCGCCGGGGCGGCGTCAATCGCGATCGGCGTCATCGCCGAGGCGCCGACCAGCAGCGTGCCGACCCGGGCGACGAAGCTCAGCGCCGGATCGGCGGGCGTCGTCTCGCGGATGCGGTAGGCGGCGCGCGCGAATCGCCCAGGGCCGAACACGCGTTCGTTGAGGCGTTCGATCGGCTCGGCGTCGTCGTCCGTCGCCGGCTCCAGGATGAGAGGGAGATCGGGCATTCCCCGGCTCTAGCACGCCCGCGCCGCGCGGACAGCCCGGACCTCCCTCAGGCGCCAACCAGGTTGGGGTCGCGCCAGGCGCGCTCGAACGGCAAGCGCCAGGCGTGCGGCGCGATCAGCTGATAGATGGCTTGCGGTCCCCAGCTGCCCGGCGCGTAGATCTTGACCGGCGGCGGCGATTCGAGCAGCGGCGTCGAGACTTCCCACAGCCGCTCGATGCCTTCCGCCGAGCAGAACAGCGTGTGATCGCCGCGCATGGCGTCGAGGATGAGCCGCTCATAAGCCTCCAGAACGTCGCCGCCCATGCCGGTTTCGTGCATCGCGAACTGGAGGCTCTGCTTGTTGAGCCGCATCCCCGGTCCCGGCCGCTTGCCGTAGAACGACAGCGACACCTTGGACTCATCGGCGAGGTCGAAGGTCAGGTGATCGGGCCCTTGCGTGCCGATGCCGGAATCGCTCGGAAACATGCTCTTCGGCGGTTCACGGAAGGCGATCGAAATGATCCGCTGGCCCTCGGCCATGCGTTTTCCGGTCCGCAGGTAGAACGGGACGCCCGCCCAGCGCCAATTGTCGATGAAGCATTTGAGCGCGATGAAGGTCTCGGTGTCGGATTCCGGATCGACGCCCGGCTCCTTGCGGTAGCCTATGAACTGGCCGCGCACAGCATCCGCCGGATCGATCGGCGACAGCGAGCGAAAGACTTTGTTCTTCTCTTCGCTGATGGGCCCTGGCGCAAGCGAGGTCGGCGGCTCCATCGCCATGAATCCGAAAATCTGGAACAGATGCGTGACCACCATGTCGCGATAGGCGCCGGTCTGCTCGTAGAAGGCGATCCGATTGCCGATGTCGAGGGTCTCCGGCACGTCGATCTGCACATGATCGATGAAATTGCGGTTCCAGATCGGCTCGAACAGGCCATTGGCGAACCGAAAGGCGAGGATGTTTTGCGCCGGCTCCTTGCCGAGGAAATGGTCGATGCGGAAAATCTGCTCTTCGGCGAACACCTTGTGCAAGGCGTCGTTGAGCGCGATCGCGCTCTCGAGATCGGTGCCGAACGGCTTTTCCATGATCACCCGCGATCCGCCGGCGAGCTCAGCCGCGCTCAGCATTTTGATCGCCGACAGCGCGGCGTTCGGCGGCACGCTCAGGTAGTTGACAAGCTGGACCTCCTCATTGAAGGACTTCTCCGCCTTCTCGACCGCTTCCTTGAGAGCGGCGGCGCCGGCCGCGATCGGCACGTAGTCGAGCGTCGCTTCAAACGCCGGCCAGGCCTCCTTCTTGGGCCTGTGCTCATGTCGCGCGAACACGGCGTCGCGGGTGAGGGCGCGGAAGCCCTCGGCGTCGATCGAATTGAGCGATACGCCGATGATCCGGCATTTCGAAAGGAAGCCGGCGGAGGCGAGATGAAAGAGGCCGGGCATGAGCTTCTTGTGGGCGAGATCGCCGGTCGCGCCGAACAGAACCACGATCTGAGGCAGTTTGGGACCCACTCCGGCTGGTATCTTCGCCATGGCGCTGCTCTCCACCCTTGCAATTGGTTAACCGAGTTTCCCCACTGTGCGCGACAGTCTTGCGACAGGACCCGCCGACCTGACCGGCCCGATGATTTCACCGCCGCAATCTGAGGCTCGCCCAGCCTTCGAGATCGATCCGCTCGATGAGATGAAATCCTTGCGCCCGCCAGGACGCAAGCACGCCCGCAACGTCTGCAAGAAGCAGGCCGGAGACGATCGCCTCGCCGTCCGCGCTCATGACCGCCGCAAGCGACGGCGCCAGCAGCCGCAAAGGCCTCGCCAGGATGTTGGCGAACACGAGATCGTAAGCCTCGCCCTCGCGCATGGTCCGCGCCTCGACCCCGCGCGAGACGACCGCCCGGCACAAAGCGCCGACGCCGTTCAGCTCAGCGTTGGCGTTGGCGACCGCGACCGCCACAGGATCGATGTCGCCAAGCCAGACCTTGCGGCGCAGGACCCTGGCGGCGGCGATCGCGAGCACGCCCGCGCCGCAGCCGACGTCGAGGACTCGGCGAGGCCGCCGGCGCTTGAGCAGGCGGTCGAAATGCAGAAGACAGCCCCGCGTCGTGCCGTGATGGCCGGTGCCGAAGGCGAGCCCCGCCTCGATCTCGATGGCCATGTCGTTCGCTCTGACGCGCGAACGGTCGTGGCGCCCGTGAACGAGAAACCGCCCGGCCCGAACGGGTTTCAGGCCGGCAAGCGAATTGGCGACCCAGTCCCGCTCCTCCGTGAGGCCGAAGGTCGCGGAGCGCGCGGTCGCTTCGTCCGAGGCGGCGGCGACCAGCGCCCGGATCGCCGCCTCATCCGGCGCCCACCCGAAATAGGCCTCCATCAGCCAGGCCTTGCCGCCGCCCGGCCAAGGATTATCGGTCTCGAACACGGTCGAGGCGGCCTCGGCCGGCTCGAAGCTCTCGACGATGAGGTCGGCGACAGCGCGGGCGCGGCGCTCGTCGCTGACGAGGCGGACCTTATGGGCGGCGTTGTTGGGCGGCAGGCCTTCGAGCATGGCGACCGATTAAGCGCTCTCTTGAACGCAACTAAATGCAGCCAAACGCTAGCAAATTTGCTTGCATTGACTAGCGTTTATTTTTCTGAACCGAGACTTTTCAATGGGTTACGGCCGATTCAAATAAAGGAATCCGGCCCGCGTCTCAGGCTCTGTGCAAAACGTCTCAAGCGCGCGCGGTCTCCTCACTTTCTCTTCGCTGCAAGGCGCACGGCAAGGCGCCGGCTTCGATCTGGCGAGCCAAGAAAAACCGTAACACATGTTTTCTGTTTTAGCAAACGAATGTTTCTTTTTTTCGGCTCACGCCAATCGGCGGCGGCGCTTTGGGCGGGTCTGCGGGCATTCCCTAACCCGGCTGGAACGGCTCGATTGCGCAGATAGCGGTCGTAGCCTGCCGCCTTGTGGAAAGGCTCAATTCGACCGAGGCTGTGTAAAAACTTCCGCGCGTTTTCACACGAGCCTGTTTCGTTCGCTTTTGCGAGGCCTTAGAGCGTTCAGAGTCGAAAAAATCGCGAAAAATCTTGCTCTGCTCGATCGTTTACAAAATGTCGCCGAGTTTTTACACGGCCTCGGACCCATTGCTGCCGTTCCCGGTCGGTCCCAGTACGTAAGGAACGGCGATGACGTGAAGAACGGTCGGAGCGGTCCAGACGAATGGTAGCGGGAATATCACCCGACATGGAAATAGGAATCGGGGCCGTTATGGTGAACCCCGACCACAGGTGTCAGAGTCAAATACGTATCCACCACACCACCAGCGTGAAATGCGACCTGCGTGCCTGACTGCTGGTTGGCCAGAATGTAGGTCCACTTTATCAGCAGTACTGCCGATCCTCACGTCCGATATTTTTCGCTTGCTTACATGGCGAACATGCGCCAGCATTTCACCACACGAATGCCATATATTCAACTCTTTGATGACACACCCGCCAAAATTCAGGCTTAGCAGTTCACGAGGAGGGGCGGATGGGGCGCCTGCTGCACTGGATAAACGTTGTTGCGCTCATAGGCGCCCCTATTGTCCTGGTCGGGACTCAAGTCGACCGCGCTCGGTCACAAGCTCTCCCGCTGCCCCCGGGAACTGTTCTCACGGGACCTGTGTATCGAGCTAAAGGGTCTAACTGCGGTCCAAATCCTTACGTCCCGTCCATTACAGCCGGTACGGACGCCAATAACTACACCTGCAATAACGTTTATAATCCCCCCGCCCAATATTATTCGTTCGTGCCGACAGCGCCGGCCGCGATGGTCGTCACAGCGACGCCAACCCAGTTTGTGCGCGTCTACTGCCCGCAAGGCGGGTGTAACCCTGTGACTGCGCCTAACCGCTCTTTCATGGCGGAACCGAGCGCGATTCGCGGCCTGACTCCGGCACAGATTGAGAGCGCCCTGGCGCTGCCGGGTCTGCCCTCAATGGTCACCACGGTGACGGTCCCGCCCCGCTCCTGTGTCCTGGCTGGCTGGGGAGCGCCTGCTTTCGGCCAACCTGGCGGCCCTGAACAGTTCTGGTTGGCCGGGGCGCCGCCCACCGGCCCCAATTGCGCCGGACTCACATACGCTCCTCTGTCGGACTATATCAACCAGCAGCCGATCGGGGCCCACGCGCTTTGGTATGAGCCTTTTGCCGGCGGAGGCAACGCGGGCGCGGTCGCAGCCGCACTCGACGTCGGCCCGTACCCGCAGCCCTTCACCCAGATGGATGAAGTGTACAAGAGCCTCGATCTCCTCAATTATGGAACCAATCCGGCGCCCCTTCGCGCGTCGCTCGTTCAACTGGACGGCGAAGTCTACGCGGACTACCCCTCGGTTGCGATCGGGGCGGGGCAACTGTTTCTTGGAGCGGTGCGCACGGAGATGCGGGCGACGAATCCATCGTCAACGCCAGTCCAGGCATGGGTTAGCGGCATCGGCGGCGGCGCGTTCTTGTCCGGAAACGGAGACAGCCACAGCGTTAGTTCGGAGATGGGCGGTGTGGCGGGCGGATTGGAACGCCGCTTTGATCCTACTCTCCTGAGCGGCGTGGCCGTGGGCTTTGCGACAGGTTGGTTTGGGGCAAATGGTATCTCGGGCAGCGGCACATCGACCACGTTCGCCGTCACCCCCTATGCGCGCTACCAGCCCGGACCCTGGTACATTGAGGCAGCGGTCGGCTATGGCTACAGCTGGGGGAACGTGAACCGCAGTATGTCTTTCATCAATGATGAATTCTACTCATCCGGCGTCACATTCGGGACCCATGGCTCCCCGACCGGGAGCGCCTTCCTCTCTCAAGCAGAGGCAGGCTACCGAATCGATGTCGGCGGCGGCGCCGCGGTGACGCCTTTCGCTGCCATGCAGGGAATTGTGTTTTGTGGAAACAGCTTTGTCGAAAGCGGCGGAGGTGCCGTCGACTTGCATGTGTCGAGCCAAACCACGAATTTGGCGCTCGGCATCTTTGGAGGGGAGTTCAATTATGCTCTCCCGGTCGGGCAGTCGGCGCCGCTTCAGTTCAATGCACGGCTCGGATGGGCGCATGACTTTGCCGACACCCAGCGCAGCGCCACCGCAATTCTCGATGGAACGCCTAGCGCGGCGCCCTTTACCGTGGAGGGCGCTCCCGTCCCGCGCAACGCCGCGGTGTTCAGCCTCAGCGCCATTCAACGGGTAGCTGGGCTCGATGTCTTCGCGCGGTATGAAGGAACCGTCGGGGGCGGTTCTTTCCTGCAGGCGGCGACTGCCGGAGCGCGCTTTACTTTCTGACAATCTCCGCCCTCCAGCCCGTACTGCTTGTCGGAGATGCTTCGACGTGGGAGCGGGGCCATCACGTCGAGCGCCGAGGGCGAGGCTCAAATGGAGGATCTGACCCGACTGTCATCGAACGACCGCTCTCCGCCAAATGGAGGCATCCAGGCCCGCCATCTGCTATGTCCGCTTCACGTCGATTCTCGCCGTTCGATTGTTGCCGACGAACGTCTCCTTTAAGCCCTACTGTTGATCGCAAGCCTCGCTGGGCCCGCTTCGCGGCTCGCGTCACTTCGCGTTCCCGCTTGACTCACCCATATCTCACCGGTTATGAGTTAATCCATAGCCGACAGGTTATCAATCCAAAATGCCAGACGCTCATGACATGCTGTTCCGCACCCTCGCCGATCCGACCAGGCGCGCGATCTTCGAGCGCCTGTGCCGCGAAGGCGAGCAGACGGTCGGGGCGCTGACCGCTCAGGCCGGCGTCTCGCAGCCGGCCGTCTCGAAGCATCTTGGCGTGCTCAAGCAGGCCGGGCTGGTGCGCGACCGCCACGAGGGCCGCCAGACGCATTATAGCGCGCAAGTCGGGGCGTTGGGCCCGCTGATCGACTGGACAAGCCAGATGAAAGGGTTCTGGCAGAGCCGGTTCGACGGCCTCGAAGATCTGCTCACAAGGATGGACTAATGACCAAACCCGCGGCCGAACGGCTCTCCGCCGGCGCCAGAAAGACATCCGGGAAGCCGGAAACCCGCTTAAAGGAAAGAGCAGAAGCCGCTCCCTCTCAGCTGATCGACGCCAGAATCAAGGAGCTCAATGACTGGCGCGGCGAGACGCTGGCTCGGGTGCGAGCGCTCATCAAAGAGGCCGACCCGGAAGCGGTCGAGGAGTGGAAGTGGCGAGGGGTCCCGGTGTGGTCGCACGGCGGAATCCTCTGCACCGGCGAGACCTACAAGACCGTCGTCAAAATGACCTTCGCCAAGGGCGCCGCGCTCGAAGACCCTAAAGGCCTCTTCAACTCGAGCCTCGAAGGTTCGACGCGGCGAGCCATCGACATTCATGAGGGCGACCCAATCGATGAAGCCGCGTTGAAGGCGCTCATTCGCGCCGCCGTGACGCTGAACACGTCAACGCGAGCCGCGCGCCCCGCCCGCTCCCCAAAGTAACGAAGGATGGACCAATGACCGACACAGCGACCGAAACACGCTCCGTCGTCGTCGAACGTGAGATCCCTCATCCGCCGGAGAAAATCTGGCGCGCGCTGACGCAACCACACCTGATCGAGGAGTGGCTGATGAAGAACGACTTCAAGCCAGTCGTGGACCACAAGTTCAATCTTCATGGCCACTGGGGCGCTGTCGACTGCCAGGTCCTGGAAGTCGAGCCGCACAAAACGCTGTCCTACACCTGGGCGGCTTATGGGCTTGAAAGCGTCGTCACGTGGACTCTCACCCCGACGAGCACAGGCACGAACCTGCGCATGGAGCAGTCAGGCTTCCGGCCGGATCAGGAGCAGTTCTACCAGGGCGCCCAGACCGGCTGGCGGAACTTCTTCGCCAACCTCGAGCAGGTGCTGGCGCGGACCGACTGACGGGCGCAACGCCATTTCAGACGCCGGGTCGAATCCTACGCGGCCTTCGAACCTTTCGAGTCCGCGGACAATTGACGTGTGCGTCCGCCGGGTGATATCTATCAGTGATAGATATCACCTTTCTTGTCTTTGGACGTCGCCCATGGCCGCGATAGCGAAGATCTTCATGCACGGGCGCAGCCAGGCGGTGCGCCTGCCGAAAGAATTCCGCTTGCCCGGCAATGAGGTGCGAGTGAGCAAAGTCGGCGACAAAGTGATCCTCGAGCCGATGGAAAAAGCGCCATTCGACGTTTCGGCGTGGCGCGCGGGGCTGATCGCCGCGGGCGCCAGGGAATTCCTGCCCGAGGGGTTGCCTGAGGACGAGCCGTCTACAGGCGACGACACCATTTCGTTCGACTGAGCGCATGTTCTGCCTCGACACCAATGTCGTCATCTTCGCAATCAACGAGCGCCGGCCTAAAATCGTTGAGCGGCTTCATCGCGAGCTTGCGGTCGGGACGCCAATGATTGTCCCAGCCGTTGTCATGTTCGAGCTCGAATATGGTTGCGCCAAGAGCCAGCGCCGAGAGCAATCGCGCCGCGCGCTCGAGATATTCCTATCGGCCGGATTCGATCAGCCTTGCTTCGATCTCGACGACGCGCGCGAGGCGGGCGAAATCCGCGCTCTTCTCGAGGCGCGGGGTCAACCGATCGGACCCTGCGACACGTTGATCGCCGCGCAGGCGCGCCGGCGCGGCGCAACGCTGGTGACGCTGAATGTCCGCGAGTTCGAGCGCGTGCCGAGCCTCAGCGTCGAGGACTGGACGGCGTGAGCACGGGCGGCGCCTCACCGCGCGCGGTTCTCGTGGAAGAAGTCGTAGACCAGCTTCGCTGTCGCGGCGTTGAGGCCCGGCGTCTTTTCGAGATCGGCGAGGCCGGCTTTGGCCACGTCCTTGGCCGAGCCGAAGGCGAACAACAGCGCCCGCTTGCGGGCCGGGCCGATGCCGGGGATCTCGTCGAGCGGGCTCTTGACGAATTCCTTCTTGCGCCGCGCGCGGTGGGTTCCGACAGCGAAGCGGTGCGCCTCGTCGCGCAGGCGCTGGATGAAGAACAAAGCCGGATCGCGCGGGCTTAGCTTGAACGACTCCCGCCCCTCGACGAAGAAGGTCTCGCGCCCCGCGTTGCGGTCGGGGCCCTTGGCGATCGCGGTGAGGGTCACGCCCTTGACGCCGAGCGCGGACAACACTTCGCGCGCCGCCTCGAACTGCCCGCGCCCGCCGTCGATGACGACAAGGTCGGGCGTGTCGGGAAAGGCGCCGGGCTCGGCGGTTTCCCCTTGCCGCACGAGGCGAGCGAAGCGGCGCGTCAACACCTCCCGCATCATCGCGTAATCGTCTCCCGGCATCAGATCGGCGCTCTTGATGTTGAAGGTGCGATACTGGTTCTTGACGAAGCCCTCGGGTCCGGCGATCACCATCGCCCCGATCGCGTTGGTCCCCATGATGTGGGAATTGTCGTAGATCTCGACCCGCCGGATCGGATGATCGACGCCGAACGCCTTGGCGAGCGCTTCGATGAGCTTCTCCTGGGTCGCCGATTCCGCGAGCTTGCGCGACAGCGCCTCGCGCGCGTTGCGCAAAGCGGCGTCGACCAGATCCTTCTTTTCGCCGCGCTTGGGCGCGCCGATGGCAACGCGTCGACCAGCGCGCGCGCTCAACACTTCGCACAAAGTCCCGGCGCTCGGAACCGCATGGCTCAAGAGCACGAGCCGCGGCGCGGGCCGGTCGAGATAGAATTGGGCCAGAAACGAGTTCGAGCACCTCCTCTGGCGCCAGAGCCCGGTCGGCGCGCGGAAAATAGGCGCGGTTGCCCCAGTTCTGGTAGGTGCGGAAGAAGAACACCTCGACGCAGAACTGCCCCGCCTCCTCGGTGATCGCGAACACGTCGGCTTCCGCGATCGAGCGAGGATTGACGCTCTGCTCGCCCTGGATCGCCGAGAGCGCGCTGATGCGGTCGCGAAGCCGCGCCGCCTTCTCGAAATCGAGCGCCGCGGCGGCCTCGCTCATTTCGTGGGCGAGGCGGCTCTTGATCGCGCGGCTGCGGCCGGAGAGGAAATCGCGCGCCTCCTCGACCAGCTTGGAATATTCGTCGAGCGAAATCTCAGCCGTGCACGGCGCCGAGCAGCGCTTGATCTGGTAGAGCAGGCACGGCCGGGTTCGATTGGCGTAAAAACTGTCCGAGCAGGTGCGCAGGAGAAACGCCCGCTGCAGCGCGTTGAGGGTGCGAAACACCGCGCCGGCGCTCGCGAACGGGCCGAAATAGTCGCCGACGAGATTGCGCGCGCCGCGATGCTTGACCAGCCTCGCTGCGGCATGTCCGGTGCATATCAAGATGTACGGGAAGCTCTTGTCGTCGCGCAGCGTCACGTTGTAGCGGGGCTTCAGCTGCTTGATGAGATTGGCCTCGAGCAGCAGCGCCTCGGCGTCCGACTCGGTGGTGACGAACACCATCGAATGAGTCTGCGCCACCATGCGCGCAATGCGGCTCGGCTGGCGTTCCGGCGCCATATAGGCGGCGATGCGCTTCTTGATCGAGCGCGCCTTGCCGACATAGAGCACTTCGCCCTCTGACCCCATCATGCGATAGACGCCGGGCCCGAGCGGCGCATGGCGCCAGAATTCCCGGATCGCCTCGGCGCCGCGCGCGACGCGCGAAGGCTCCGCCGGCGGTTCGTCGAGGGCGATGTCGAGAGGCGCGGAATTGGGCGCAAGCTCGCGCGCGAGCGCGGCTTCTTCCCGCGCCTCGGCCGCGGGCGCTTCGCCCGGGGGAAAGGTTTTCGACGCGCCGCTCATAAGGGACCTATCTAGGCGCAAGCGGCTGCGGTGGGAATAGCTCAAGCGCGGCGCGCGCTGGACCTCGCCCGGCCTCGACGTCTAGCTGTTGGCGCGGGCGGCTTAACGGATTATTAACCTTCCCTTCGCGGAGCCGGACTGGCCGCGAGCGGGAGTTTGTCCAGCGTGAGTTTAACCATCAAGAACCCGGTGAGGGCGTTCGCCGCGGGCCTGTCGCTGCTCTTGGGATGCGCGACGCTCAGCGGCTGCAACGACGTCGCCGCGAACCCGCCGAACGCGGATGCGCTCCCGCAGTTCGTATTGCGCGACGACGCCAACATGGCCGGAGCGACGGTCGCGCTTGTGTCGGTCGACGGCCCGCCGGCCGACCTTTCGACGCGCTTCCGCCAGAGCCTCGACGAAGCCGCCGCGGCGCGTCGCATCGCGGTCGCGGCGCCGGCCAAGGCGCGCTACCTCGTGCGCGGCTATCTCACCGCTTCGCTGATCGAGGGCGGCGCGGAGGTTGACGTCGTCTGGGACGTGTTCACCCCGGATAAGAAGCGCGCCCAGCGGCTCAGCGACGAAATCGCGGTCAGGGGCGCCGGCGACGACGCCTGGGCGATCATCGACGATGCGGCGCTGAACAGCGTCGCCGCAAAATGCGCCGATGATCTCGCCGCCTATCTCTCCAACACCCCCGAGGCCGCGCCTTCCGGCGCCGCCCTCAGCTACGCCCAGTCCCAATAGGGCTTTTTGTTGTGGACATCCGGCCGGGAAGCGCCCGCCGCGAGCCTGAGGTCAGGTTGTTCAAGCGCCGCGCGGCTGCTATGACCCCGCGCGTTCGCGCCGTGCAGCGCTCAGAAGCGCGCGTTTGGAGAACCGGCCGTGCCCACGCCCGGCAAGATGAAGATTTTGGCCGGCAATTCCAATCGGCCGCTGGCCGAGGCGATCGCCGCCTATCTCGGCGAGCCGCTGACCGGTTGCCATGTCCGCCGCTTCGCCGATCTCGAGATCTTCGTTGAAATCCTCGAGAACGTGCGCGGACGCGACACTTTCATCATTCAGTCGACATCCTATCCGGCAAACGACAATCTGATGGAAGTGCTCATCATGATCGACGCCTTGCGGCGCGCCTCCGCGCAACGCATCACGGCGGTCATCCCCTATTTCGGCTACGCCCGGCAGGATCGAAAGCCGGGACCGCGCTCGCCCATCTCGGCCAAGCTCGTCGCCAATCTCATCACCCGCGCCGGCGCCGACCGGGTGCTGACGGTCGATCTGCACGCGGGGCAAATCCAGGGATTCTTCGACATCCCGACCGACAATCTGTTCGCCGCCCCGACCATGGTGCGCGACATCCAGGCCCATCATAACGGCAGCAAGAACGTGATGATCGTCTCGCCTGACGTCGGCGGCGTGGTGCGCGCCCGCGCGCTGGCCAAGCGTCTCGATGCGCCGCTCGCCATCGTCGATAAGCGGCGCGACCGGGCGGGCGAATCGGAAGTGATGAACGTGATCGGCGACATCGCGGGCCGCAATTGCGTGCTGCTCGACGACATCGTCGATTCGGGCGGCACGCTCTGCAACGCCGCCGACGCCCTGCTCGAGAAAGGCGCGGCGAGCGTGTCGGCCTACATCACCCACGGGGTGCTGTCGGGCGGGGCGGTCGCCCGCGTCGCCGCGTCGAAGCTCAGCGAACTGGTTCTCACCGACACCATTCAGCCGACCGAAGCGGTGCGGGTTGCGCGCAACATCCGCGTCATCTCGATTGCGTCCTTGATCGGCGAGGCGGTCGGCCGCATCGCCAAGGAGGAAAGCGTCTCCTCGCTGTTCAACTAGTTTGGCTGCGCGACCGACGGAATGGCGTTTTGCGCCGACTGAACCGCGCCCCTCCGTCTCGGCTGGCGACTGAACCGTTTTCCCGAGGCCAAATCTTGGAATGGCCGCGCCCGGATGACGCGGCCTCTTTCTTGCTAGCGACCGTTCATGGCTTCCGCTTGCCCTCGGTAAATTGCCCGCATAGTCTCAATGCCGTTGTCGGCTGGGAGGGCTTGACTGCGCTTGACAGTCGAGTGGCGGGCGGACTTACTCGACCAGCCGACTAGTTTCTCGGGGCGGGCTTGGGAGCCGCCCGCGCCAGGAGGAGGTCAGGATATGTTCGGTCGCATCACGTTCATGACGTCGGCGGTTTTTGCCGGAAGTCTTCTCGCTTCGGTGGCTGCCTATGCGGCCGAGGCTGTCAAGCCCGCGGTTCTTTATGATCTTGGCGGCAAGTTCGACAAATCGTTCAACGAGGGCGTGTTCAACGGCGCAACGCGGTTCACCAAGGAGACCGGCGTCAAGTTCCGGGATCTCGAGATCCAGAACGAGGCGCAACGCGAGCAGGTCCTGCGCAAGTTCGCCAAGGACGGCTTCTCGCCGATCATGACCGTCGGCTTCGCTTGGGAGACCGCGCTGAAGAAGGTCGCCCCGGAATATCCCAAGACCGACTTCGGCATCATCGACGACGTGGTGGACCTGCCGAACGTCCAGTTGATCGTGTTCAAGGAACAGGAAGGCTCATTCGTCGTCGGCGTCATCGCGGCGAAGACATCCAAGACCGGCAAGGTCGGCTTCGTCGGCGGCATGGACATCCCGCTGATCTCGAAATTCGAATGCGGATATGCGCAGGGCGTCAAATACGCTTCCGACGGCAAGGACGAAGTGTTCGCCAACATGACGGGCACCACGCCGGCGGCGTGGAACGATCCGGTCAAGGGCGGCGAGCTCGCCAAGTCGCAGATGGATCGCGGGGCCGACATCGTCTACGCCGCCGCCGGCGCGACTGGACAGGGTGTGCTGAAGGCGGCGGCGGACGCCAGCAAGTTCGG
This sequence comes from uncultured Alphaproteobacteria bacterium, assembly GCA_963824475.1. GTDB lineage: Bacteria > Pseudomonadota > Alphaproteobacteria > Rhizobiales > Beijerinckiaceae > Roseiarcus. The sequence continues at coordinate 400,652 of CAWGPR010000011.1, read as the reverse complement.
CATCGGCGTCGATTCGAACCAGAATGGTCTTTTTCCGGGGCATGTCCTGACCTCGATGCTCAAGCACGTCGACGTCGCCACCTACGATTCCTTCATGGACGCAAAGAACGGAAAGTGGAAGGCTGGCGTCCAGGTGCTTGGCCTCAAGGACAACGGCGTTGGTTACGCGGTCGACAAGAACAACGAAAAGATTCTCACGCCCGAGGCGAAGGCTGCTGCGGACCAGGCCGAGAAGGACATCATCTCGGGCAAGATCGAGGTCCACGACTACATGTCCGACAACAAGTGCCCGGCGTGAGCGAGCGCCCTCGACGAGGGCCTTCGCACGCCGCGCGTCGAAGGCCGGGCCTAGCCCGGCCTTCGACGCCGGCTTTCCCCGCTCAACCGTCGCCTGGAGGCTGACGACCTGGCCGTCGCATAGTCGACAGGAGGGTGGACGACGAATATGCCCGACCAGGCGCCGCCCGCCATCGAACTCATCGGCATCGACAAGAGCTTCGGGCCGGTTCACGCCAACAACAACGTCAATCTCGTCGTCGAGCGCGGCGTCATCCACGGCATCGTCGGCGAGAACGGGGCCGGCAAATCGACGCTGATGTTCGATCCTCTATGGCTTCTATGAAGCCGACGCCGGCGAGATCCGCGTCAACGGCAAGCCGGTCCGGATCCGCTCTTCTCGCGAAGCGATCAGCCACGGCATCGGCATGGTTTTCCAGCATTTCATGCTGGTGCCTCCTTTGAGCGTGCTCGAAAACGTGATGCTCGGCGCCGAGGGCGGGCCGCTGCTCGCCGAGGGCGCGGGCGCCATCCGCAAGCAGCTCGCCGAACTCGGGCGCGAATACGGTCTCGAGGTCGATCCCAACGCCATCGTCGGCGAATTGTCGGTCGGCCTGCAGCAGCGGGTCGAGATCCTCAAAGCGCTGGTGCGGGGCGCCGAGATCCTCGTGCTCGACGAGCCGACCGCGGTGCTGACGCCGGCCGAGGCCGACCAATTGTTCGAGATGCTGCGCGTGCTCAAGGGCGAGAACAAGACCATCATCTTCATCACCCACAAGTTGCGCGAGATCATGAACCTGACCGACCGCGTCTCGGTGATGCGGCGTGGCGAGCTCGTCGCCACCTTCGAAACCGCGAACACCTCGCCGCCCGAGCTCGCCGACGCCATGGTCGGGCGCAAGGTGATCCTCAAGATCGAGAAGGGCCCGGCGCATCCAGGCCGAATTGCGCTCGAGGCCAAGGACCTCGTGGTGCGCGACGACCGGGGGGTCGCTCGTATCGACGGCGTCTCGTTCGCGCTGCGGGAAGGCGAAATTCTGGGCGTGGCCGGCGTCGCCGGCAACGGCCAGTCGGAGCTGCTCGAGGCGCTGGCGGGCATCCGCCCCTTGAGTTCGGGCGAGATTCTCATCGACGGCGAGCCGGTGCCGCCGGCGGAGCGTAACCCGCGCGCCGAACGCCTGATCGGCATCGGTCATGTGCCGGAGGATCGCCACCGCGTCGGCCTGGTGATGCCGTTCGAAGCCTGCGAAAGCGCGATGCTCGGCTTTCATCGCGAGCCGGTCTACGGCAAAGGCCTGCTTTATGACCGCAAGGCGATCGTCGGCGACGCGCTGCGCAAGATGAGAGCCTTCGACGTCAGACCGCCGTCGCCTCTGCTCAAGACGGCCAACTTCTCCGGCGGCAACCAGCAGAAGATCGTGCTGGCGCGCGAGATCGAGCGCAATCCCAAGATCCTGCTGGTCGGGCAGCCGACCCGCGGCGTCGACATCGGCGCGATCGAATTCATCCACAAGCGCATCGTCGCCCAGCGCGACGCCGGCAAGGCGGTCCTCTTGGTGTCGGTCGAGCTTGACGAGATCTTCGCGCTTTCGGACCGCATCATCGTGCTGTGCGGCGGCCGGATCACCGGCGAGCGGCGCCCGGAGGAGACCAACGCGCAGGACCTCGGCCTCCTGATGGCGGGCGTGAGCGAGCGCGCCGCATGAGCACGCCGCTGAAGCCCCTGCCCGCCTGGGCGGACGTCGCGCTCATTCCGCTGGTCAATGTCGCCGCCGCCTTCGTCATCTCCGGCTTTGTCGTGCTGGCGATCGGCGAGAATCCGCTTCAAGCCGTCCAAAGCCTCGTCCTCGGGGCGCTCGGCGATCTTGAAGGGATCGGCTACACGCTGTTCTACGCGACCAGCTTCATCTTCACCGGCCTTGCGGTCGCCATTTGCTTTCACGCCGGGCTGTTCAACATTGGCGTCGAGGGGCAGGGCTATATCGCTGGCCTCGGCGCGGCGCTGGTCGCGCTGCATTTCGGCTTCCTGCCGGGCTACACGCTCGCCATCGCGGCGATCATCGGCGCGGCGTTGTTCGGCGCCGCCTTCGCGGCGATCCCCGGCTATCTGCAAGCCTATCGCGACAGCCACATCGTCATCACGACGATCATGTTCAACTACATCGCCTCCGCCATCATGGGCTACCTGCTCGTCAATGTGATGCGCAAGCCCGGGCAAATGAACGCCGAGTCGGAGCCTTTCCGCGACACCGCCCTCGTGCCGCAGTTCCACGATCTGCTCGCCCATTTCGGCATCACATGGCCGGACACGCCCTTCAACCTCTCGTTCCTGCTCGCGCTTCTCTGCTGTCTCGCGGTCTGGCTTCTTATCTGGCGCACCCGACTCGGCTACGAGATCCGCACTGTCGGCGCCAACCCGACCGCCGCGGTTTACGGCGGCATCTCGCCCGCCCGCGTCACCGTCATCACCACGCTGTTGTCGGGCGCGCTTGCCGGCGGAGTCGCGGCCAACATCATCCTGGGCGACCAGCACCGGCTCATCCTTGAATTCGTCGGCGGCTTCGGCTTCGTCGGCATTGCGGTGGCGCTGATGGGGCGCGCGCACCCGGTCGGCATCATCCTCGCCGCGATCCTGTTCGGCGTCCTCTATCAGGGCGGTCAGTCGCTCTCGATGGATATGCCCAAGATCAGCCGCGACATGATCGTCGTGATCCAGGGCCTCGTGGTCCTGTTCGCCGGCGCGCTCGAGCATATGTTCCGCCGCCCTGTCGCGACCCTGCTCGCGCGGCGCACGACGCAGCCCCCGATCTGACGGGCGGCGGGCATGGACTGGTTCGACTCCTTCCTCGTCGTGTTCGCCTCCGGCATGCGTCTCGCCATTCCACTCATTCTCGCCTGCCTTGCGGGCCTGTGGTCGGAGCGCTCGGGCGTGGTCGACATCGGGCTTGAGGGCAAGATTCTGGTCGGCGCGTTCGCTTCCGCCGCGGCTGCGACCTTCACAGGGAACGTATGGCTCGGGGTTCTCGCCGGCGTCGCGGCGGCTGTCGTCTTTTCGCTCATTCACGGCTACGCCTCGATCGACCAGCGCGCCAACCAGATCGTCTCGGGAACCGCGATCAACATGGTGGCGGACGGCATGACCGCACTCATCGGCAACGCCATCTGGTCGCAGGGCGGCCGCACGCCGCAACTGCCGGAGACCGCCCAGTTCCGGGAAATCGCGCTGCCCTTCGTCAGGCAGATCGGCGCCGTGCCGATTGTCGGACCGATCTACCGGGAACTGATCTCCAACCACGACCTGATCGGCTACATCGCCTTCGCGATGGTCCCCCTCACCTACTGGGCCCTGCACAGCACGCGCTTCGGATTGCGCCTGCGCGCGGTCGGCGAGAATCCGGCCGCCGTCGACACCGCCGGTATTTCGGTGCGCGGCTTGCGCTACAGCGCGCTTATCATCTGCGGGGTTCTGGTCGGCTTGGCCGGCGTCTATCTCGTGCTCGGCCAGACCGGCTATTTCCAGCCGCACATGAGCGCGGGGCGAGGCTTCATCGCCCTTGCGGCGCTGGTGTTCGCCAAATGGCGCCCCTGGCCGGCGCTGGCGACCTGCCTTCTGTTCGGCTTCCTCGATGCGGTGGCGATCCGCTTGCAAGGGGTGGAGCTGCCGGTCATCGGCCCGGTGCCGGTGCAGGCGATCGAGGCCCTGCCCTATATCCTGACCGTCGTGCTGCTGGCGGGCTTCATCGGCAAGGCGATCCCGCCCAGGGCGTCGGGGATTCCTTATGTCAAAGAACGCTGACGCGGCGCTGGCGGAACTGTTCGCCGCGGCCAAGGCGGCGCAGGCCAACGCCTACGCGCCTTACTCGCGCTTTTCCGTCGGCGCGGCGCTGCGCACGCCGTCGGGCGCGGTCTATTCAGGCTGCAACGTCGAAAACGCCGCCTATCCGCAAGGGAGCTGCGCCGAGGCGGGAGCAATCGCCGCGATGGCGCTGGCCGGCGAGCGGCGCATCGCGGAAATCCTTGTCGTCGGCGACGGCGACGCCTTATGCACGCCGTGCGGCGGCTGCCGCCAGCGCATCCGCGAATTCGCCGACCCTTCAACCGCGACGATCCATATCGCCGGCCCGGAAGGGGTGCGCCGGACTTTCACCCTGGCCGAGCTTCTGCCCGAGTTTTTTGGGCCGGGGCATCTCTCTGCCTAAGAACGAGACGAGATCACAGCGCTGTGACTCGCGTTCGACCCCTCAACGTTTCCCTCGCATCACAATGGGATGTTAATGTCCGCCGGCATGAGACCGAACAAGATCGCCGTGATCGGACTTGGCGCCATCGGGTATGGCGTCGCCGCCAGCTTGGCGCAGAAAGGTTGGTCCGTCGTCGGCGCGGACACGAATCCTGCGGCGACGGCTCGCTTTGCACACGAATTCGGAAAGGCGGCGGGTTCTTCGTGCGAGGCGGCGGCGGGCGCTGGCGCCGTTATTCTCGTCGTGGTCAACGCCGCGCAATGCGAGGCGATCCTGTTCGGCGACGCTGGCGTGCTTGCGTCAACCGCTCCGGATGCGCTGATCATATCCTGCGTGACCATGGCCCCCGCTCAAGCCCACAGCATCGGCGAAAGAGTTGAGGCGACAGGCCGCGCGTTTGTCGATGCGCCGACCAGCGGCGGCCCAACGCGGGCCGCTGAGGGCGCGCTCACCCTTCTCACGTCCGGGCGAGAAGACGCGATGAAGCGGGCCGAGCCCATTTTCGAAGCGATCGCCTCCAAGGTTTATCGCCTCGGGGCCGAAGCTGGCGCGGGCTCCGCCTTCAAGATGATCAACCAGCTTCTCGCAGGGGTCCATATCGCGGCCGCATGTGAAGCGATCGCCTTCGCCAAAAAGCTCGGGCTCGACCTTGCGAAGGTCTATGAGGTCATCACCGCTTCGGCGGGAAATTCCTGGATGTTCGAGAATCGCGTGCCGCACATCCTCGACAACGACTACGCGCCGAAGAGCGCCGTCGCTATCTTCACCAAGGATCTCGGCATCGTGTCGGACATGGCCCGCGCCGCGTCCTTTCCAACGCCGCTTGCGGCTTCGGCCCTGCAGATGTTTCTCATGACGGCCGCGTCAGGAATGGGACGCGACGACGATGCGTCTGTCGCGCGTCTCTACGCAAAGATCGCGGGCGTCGAGCTCGATGGAGGCGCGGACGCCCGCAATTCTGAGTCGCCCGAAAACCTGTAGCGCTGGGGCGCTCGCGGGAAGCGAAGTCGCGTTCGCCGGGTAGAGGGCGTGGGGCAAAGGACGGCCATGAAAGCCTGGCTGCTCGACCGCCTCGGCGGAACCCTCAAGCTCGACGACGTCCCGATCCCGGAGCCTCGGCCTGGCGGCGTCATCGTCAAGATCGAGGCTTCGGCCCTCATGTCCTATTTGAAATCCTACGTTGAAGGCAGGCTCCCCATCTACAGTCCGCCGGAGGGCTGGTTCACGCCCGGAGGCAATGCGATCGAAATCGTCCATGAGGTCGGCCCCGAAGTCTATCATCTGAAGCCCGGCCAGCGCGTCGTGGTCTCCTCTCATGTGATCGCCGACGAGAACGTCCCGGAGCCGGCGCAGTTTCTCTTGGGCATTACCGCCGGTCCCGCAGGCAAGTCGCTTCAGGCGGACTGGCGCGACGGAACGCTCGCCGAATATGCGCGAGCGCCGAAGGCGTCGGTGACGGCGATCGACGGATTGGGCGCGATCGACCCCGTGCAGCTCGCCGTGCTCTCCCGGTTCGCCGTTCCTTACGGCGGCCTCATCCGCGCGCGCCTCGCCGCCGGCGAAACCATCATTGTGACCGGCGCGACCGGGGCTTACGGAAGCGCCGCCGTTCTACTCGCGGTTGCGCTGGGCGCGGCCCGCGCTGTCGCCGCGGGGCGCAACGCAAGCAAGCTCGACGCGCTCAAGCGCGTGAGCGGGCCGCGCGTCGCGACCGTGGCGCTCTCCGGCGACATCAAGGCGGACACGGAAGCCCTGCGCGCCGCTGCGGGAGGCGGCGCCGAGGCGGCCCTCGACATCGTCGGCAATGCGCAGGACCCCAACGCGACGCTTGCGGCCTTGCGCGCTCTGCGGCGCGGCGGGCGGCTCGCGCTCATGGGGAGCATGGGGGTTCCGCTCCCAATCCCCTATCTCGACGTGATGCTGAGCAATCTCGAGATCATCGGCCAGTTCATGTATCCGCGCGACGTCTTCCGGCGTCTTGGCGAGCTGGCGCGCTCAGGGCTCCTCGACATCAGCGCCATTCGGACACGGTCTTTCCCTCTGGAGGCGCTGCCCGCCGCGATGGAGGCCGCCGCTGAAGCCGACGGCCTTGAATGCGTCGTCGTCAAGCCGTCCTGACGCGCCTTCGCCGGCGACCTCACACCTCCCGCCACGGCGGCTTCGACGGATCGCTGAGCTTGAAGTTGACCGGACCGATGCCGCAGATGGCGATCACCGCCGGCTCGTGATGACCGCGGATCACGCCGTCATAATGCGGGGTCAAGGCGACGCGGCGCACGTAGCTGCCGGCCACCACCGGCACGCAGGAGGCCGGATCGAAATCGGCGCCGCTGTTGCACCACCAGGTTCCCGACAGCACCATGCAATAGCGGTCGGTGGAATAGTAGTGCGGCGCGCTCATATATCCAGGAAACCAGCGAATCAGGGTGTAGTAGAGGCCCGGCGCGTTGGTGTTGCCGGCGAGCGCGCACATATCGACGCTCCGCGGCGGAAAGGGCGGCTGTTCTTTCCATGGCAGGGTGTCGGGCGGCTTGATGATCGTCTGCTCAGGATTGAGCGGACTGGCGGCGGCGCCCGTGACGCCGAGCGGCAGCGCCGCCATGAGCGAGGTCATGAGCAGATCGCGCCGGCTTGCTTGATGGTCCATGTCTTCCATCCTCCCTCGCTCGCATTTGTTCGCCTTTTCGCGGCCCTATTATGACTGCAGGCAAGCGCGCGGTCGAACGCCCGCCCCCGGAGTTTCGCGTGTAGGCGCCCGATGCGCGCCGGAGTTGAGCGTTGACGATTATATAAAATCTCTATATTCTTATTTCCGTGAAAAGGGTCATCCTGCTCGATCCCGCGATCGCCGCGATACGCAAACATCACAATATGGCCAACCGGATTACGAAAAAGCTGGCGGCTTATGCGGAGAATCCTGCCTCGCTCGCCAACCAGGTGACCGAACTTCGCGGCGGGCATGGGAAACGCCTTCGCGTCGGCGATTTCCGTGTTCTCTTCGAGGAGACCGCCACGGAGATCATCGTTTCGGATATCGGGCCTCGCGGCGCGATCTACAAAAGGTAAGGAGGTCACGCCATGACCGCGAAATTCATCACCACACCGGGCGGCGAGAAACTGGCGATATTGCCCGCCGAGGAATACGAGGACATGCGCGACGCGCTCGTTCACCAGCGCGCAATGGCCGACTATCGCGCCGGCCGCTCCGGCGCCCTGACCCTCGACGAGGTTCAAGCCCTGCTAGCCGCGCCGACGCCGCTCGCCTTCTGGCGCGCCAAGCGCGGCATGACGCAAGCGGCGCTGGCGAAAGCGGCCGGAACGACGCAACCCCATGTGGCCGATCTCGAATCCGGCAAGCACGGCGGCTCGCTCGAAATCATGGCCCGCATCGCCGCGGCGCTGAATGTTTCAGTCGACAGCTTGGTCCCGGATTGAAGCACGCCGGCCGGCGCGATCGTGTCACGAACTTTCGGTGTCGGCCCATGTTCGTGCCGGGCGGGTGTCGAACGTTGAAGTCTATTGGGAAAAAGCCGTGCTGGCGCTCGCTTTGACCGGTGGCCGCGACAAGCCTTGCCATGGCGCTGGACAATCCGCGGCTTCAAACGCAAATTGGAGCGGGGAGGAAGGCGCTGGAGCATGGCCGGGCCGGACATCAAGAACATCGGCGCGTTGCCGACTCCAATTCCCGGCAAGGAGACGCTCGCGCCCGAACCCGACACCAAGAACCTCGACGCGCTGCTCGATTCGCTGAATGGCTCAGCCGAGCGGTTCCAGACGCTGTGGTTTTCGTTCCTCGGCCTGACCCTCTATCTCGCCATTGCCGCGCTCGCGACCCCTCATCGCAATCTTTTACTGGGCGAGCCGCAGACGCTCCCCATCGTCAACATCAAGGTGGAGCTGCTGCCGTTCTATGTCATCGCGCCGCTGCTCTATCTGGTCTTTCACTTCTATCTTTTGATGATGCTGGCGCTGCTCGCGCGCACCGCCGCAGAATTCGACAAACAGTTGCGCACGACATTGGCGACAGAGGCGGAGCACGAGCGCTACCGGGCGCGGGTCGAGAACGCGCTGTTTCTGCAATTGCTGGTCGGCATGAAGGGCGAGCGGACGGGCGTGAACGCTTTCCTTCTAGGCGTCATCGCGCTCATCACCATCGTGCTCGCACCGCTGGCCACGCTCATCCTCATGCAGATGATGTTCCTGCCCTACCACCATTTGCGCATCACCTGGTGGCATCGCGCAGTCGTCGTCGCCGATCTCGTTCTCATCGTGCTGATGACCTATCGATGTTTTTTCCCTCGCGGCGTGAGGAAGGCGCCGCTGGTCCTCGGGACGCTCAGCCGCAAGCTGCGCTGGACGACCGCGATGGCCTTTTGTGTTCTGCTCGCGGTTATCCTTGCGCCCCTCGTCGACTGGCTGTCATTCAGGCAAGGGCGATGGGCGGGCGAGCCAAGCGCATCCTCCTGGCAGGAATGGGCGCAGTGGATGGAAGGGGCTCCGCCCCCAATGCCTGTAGCTGTTCCGGACTATGCCGCGACCGCGAACGGCGTCGTATTCGGCTTGTTTCCCGATCGGCTTAAACTTCCAAACGAGCCCATCGTCGGGGAAAAGCTTGTCGAAGAGACAACGAAAGAGAGCAATGCGCGCCAGGGCGATTTTATCCCTACTCGCCAATTCACGATTTCCGATCTTGAGGCTGCCGATCTCAATGGTGCCGACCTCCGCGGCGTTGATCTGTCGGACAAAAACGTGAGCGGTGCCAACCTTGAATATGTGAGACTGGATGGTGCTCGCCTTGCAGGCGCGACCTTGCAGGGCACTGATCTTTCCAGAGCGCGATTGCAGGGTGCCAGCCTCGGTGCCGTTTTGGAAAACGGCGAGATTGTGAAGATCACGCAGTTGCAGCGCGCCGACTTGTCAGGCGCAGAGTTGCAGGGTGCCGTTCTCACACACGCGCAGCTCCAGGGTTCCAAACTGAACGACGCAAGACTTGCGCACGCCGATCTTGCGTTCGCGCAGTTGCAAGGAGCTGAACTCAGATCTGCACGGTTGGAGAGTGCCGAGGTGGCCGAGGCGGAGTTGCAGGGCGCCGATCTCCGATACGCGCGGTTGCAGGGCGCCGACCTCAGCAATACACAGTTGCAGGGAGCCGACCTCTCCGACGCGCAGTTGCAGGGCGCATATCTCGAAGACGCACAGTTGGGCGGCGCCTACCTAAGTCAGGCGGGGTTGCAGGGCGCTGACCTTGCCGAGGCGGAGTTGCAGGGTACCGACCTCACACACGCGGAGTTGCAGGGAGCCAACCTCGCGCGCGCCGACATGACGGACAGTACGTTCGACCAGACCTTGGTATTTCGGACTGCTATCGCGGACGCAAGCCTGTCGATGTCCGCGGTCCGCTCGGCGCCTGCCGATCAGGTCACATTTGGTGAGTTTCGCAAGATCGAGCCATTGACAGCGTCGGATGTCGAAGCCTGGAGAAACGATGCGACACTGTTTGCTTCCGGCCGCTCAAAGGATGACATCGTCAAGCGGTTCGATCGTCTAAAGCCAGACTTCCAAGACGACCCAGACGAAGTGAAATGGTCGGGAATGCGAGAAGCGTCGCTTGCCATCGATCCCGACGGCGCTGGGCATCGCCGACGTCTCGCAAAGCTCCTCGGAGATCTGGCCTGTGAACCCGCCTATGCCTCCTATGTCGCCCACGGTCTCGTCCGGCAGTTCCAAGTGGGCCCCTACGGTTTGGAATATCGCTTGGCGGCGCTCGGTGACCAGTTGGCCACTTTTCGCGCCCGTCTGGAGGCGGGGCGCGAGAAGCCCAAGACGTGTCCCGGCGTCGCGGGCTTCACCGAGGAGGACTGGCTCCGGCTCGACGCGATCGCGCCTGCTAAAGATACGGCGCCCGCCGATCATTAGACTAGGCCGCGCCGGAAGGCCGCGGAGGGCCCCTATGGCGCGACGTGACTGCGCTGGCGCGGCCGGCGGCGTTCGGGAAACGAGCCGCGTCCCCGCATTTTTTCGATCAATTCATTTGACAAAATCAGAAATCGTGCTATCTTGTGTTGGTTGTCGGAAAAGTGGCCGTCCGTTCGAGACGGGGCGCGGCGAGGCGGAGCTATGAGGAAGGAGCGAGAGACGAATGCGTTCGAGAGACGGCAGCACACAACCTGAGGCGCGAGCTGAGACCCAGGCGCAAATTCTTTATTTGAATTGACCGTAACCCATCGAAAAGTCCCGATTCGGAAAAATAAACGCTAGTAAATGCAAGCTATTTTACTAGCATTTAGGTGGATTGTATTTGCGTTTATTTGGCTGCAATTCGCGCTCCGGTCGTATTTGGCCTATCCCCGGCCGACATAGGGCATCTTGGTCGCCATGATGGTCATGGTCAGGATGTTGGTCGAGAGCGGCAGATTGGCCATGTGCGCGACCGCGGCGCCGACCTCGTTCACGTCCATGGTCGGCTCGGGCGCGATGCGGCCGTCGGCCTGGCGCACCCCTTGAGTCTGCTTGCGGGCCATCTCGGTCAGCGCGTTGCCGATGTCGATCTGACCGCAGGCGATGTCGTGAACGCGGCCGTCGAGCGCGATCGACTTGGTGAGCCCGGTGATCGCGTGCTTGGTCGCGTTATAGGGGGTGGAGAGGGGTCTCGGCGTGTGGGCCGAGATCGAGCCGTTGTTGATGATCCGCCCGCCTTGCGGCTTCTGGCGCTTCATCAGGCCGAAGGCGCCTTGAGCGCAGAGAAACGCGCCGTTGAGATTGGCGTCGACCACCGCGCTCCATTGGGCGAAGGTCAATTCGTCGATCGGAAGGGGGGGCGCGTTCTGGCCGGCGTTGTTGAACAATAGATCCAGGCGGCCGAACTCGCGCTCGATTCTGGCGAACAAGGCTTTGACCGCCTCGGGATCGCCGACATTGGTGGGTGCGGGGAGCGCGCGGCGGCCGAGCGCCTTGATCTCGCCCGCGACCTCCCCGAGCGGCTCGGGGCGCCGACCCGCCAGCGCCACATGCCAGCCCGCGCGCGCCAGCGCCAGCGCCGATGCTTTTCCGATCCCCGAACCCGCGCCTGTCACCAGGGCAAAACGCTCGCCGTCCATGAGTCCTCCCCTAACCTTGCGGAAGCCGCTCCCGCCTGAGCTCCGGCGCCATGCGCCAGACGGCGGCGGCGAGCACGATCGCGCCGCCGAGAATGGTCGCCAAGCCCGGGTTCTCGCCGAAGGCGATAAACACCCATATCGGTCCGAGCACAACGTCCAGAAGACTGATGAGGCCCGCTTCGGCGGATGGAATGAACTTGGCCCCCTCCATGAAGATGACGAAGGCGAGGCCGATCGTCGTCAGGCCGAAGACGAACAGGACAGCGAAATCATAAAGGCCGATCGGCTGAAGCGGCGAATTGGCGAGGCCGAAGACCCCGGAGCCAAGCGCGCCGAGGCAATTGACGACGATCATCGACACATTCGGCTGGCGTCGCTGGAGCACGATCATGGCCCCGAAGGCGAGGGTCATCAGCATCGACAGCGCCTGCCCCAAGAGACGTCCCGAACCGAGGCCGCTCGCCACCATGATGACGATGCCGACGAGCGCCAAGCCCGAGGCGATCAGCGTGCGCGCCGCGACGCGCTCGCCATTGACGAGGAAGCCGATCGCCGCGGCGACGAACGGCAGCGTGGCGTAGATCACCATCACATCGGCGATGGTCGTCGTCATCACCGAGGCGGCGTAGGCGGAGATCGCGATCATCGCCAACAGCGCCACGAGCGGCGACAGCGGGCCGAAGCCGAACGGGTTGTCGAGGCGCCCGGTCGAATATTCGATCAGGCCGACAACGGCGATCGAGACCGCGCCGAACAGCGCGCGCCAGCCCATCACCGTCCAGAGGTCGAGATGGCCGAGCAGGCGGGCGAACAGGCCCGCCAGACTCCATAAAACCGTGGCGAAGAGGACCAGCAGCACGCCGCGCCGGCGCGCGGACTTTTCGCCCGGCACGGAACTGTCTCCTCATCGATTGGGATCGCACGAGAGAATAGGGGGATTCGTGGCCCGGGGAAACAGCGACAGCGTCAGAAAAACCGATAGGCGGCCTCAATTCGATCGGCGGCGCGCCGGACGGACGGTCGTCATCATTGCGAGCGAGGCGGGGGCGCCGGCCAGGCGGCGCGCGATCGTTTGGGCGCCCCGGATCGCATGCCCGGCGAAGCGCGCGCAAGGCGTGACCAAGGCGGCGAGCGCGGAGCGGAACGGAGGCGCCTCGTCGCCGACGCCGAATACGACGGGTTCGCGCGACTTGGCCGGAATTGCGAGCGTGCCGAACGCCCAGTCCCAAAGGGCGAGCGCAAAGCCGAGGTTCTTGTCGAAATGGGCCGGATTGGCGGAATGGTGCAGCTGGTGGTGGGCCGGACTCTGCAGGATCCGGCCGGCGACGCCGGTGAACGCGATCCACATGTGGCTGTGCCGCAGATGGCCGTAGCTGAGCAGGAACGCCATCGTGAGGATGTTGCCGTTGAGCAGGGTGAACGGGCGCACGCCGGGGCCGAAAGCGTAGGTCATGGCGCCAAAGACGATTCCGGTCGAAAGGCCGATCAGGTTCATGAACGCGATGATCTCGACCGGGTGCTGGCGCAATTCGGTCAGGGCCGTCATCACCTCTGCGGAATGGTGGACCTTGTGGAACTCCCACAAGGCCGGAACCTTATGGAAACAATAGTGAGCGAACCAATAGGCGAGCTCGTAAGCCAGGACTTGCAGCACCGTTGCGAGCGTGAGCACAGTCCAGGCGGGCCAAAGCGCGGGCGCATGCGGCCCGAACCCGTGCGTTAACGCGGCGACGACCGCGTCGCGCCAGAAGAACAGGCCGAAGGCCAGCATGCCGTAAGCGGAGGCGAAGACAACGCCGTTCAGCGCCCACAGGCGCATGTCGACCAGAGACGAGGGATGCAGGAGAATGCGCCGCGGAAAAATCGAGCGGACGAACGCTCTGACGCTGATCCGCCGGCCCCGCGCCTGTCGGCGGCGGGCGTAATAGAGCGCGCAGACGATGAGGGCGCCGCCAAGCGCAGGCGCGCCATAGGCCGAGGCGGGTCTGAACGGCTCCAGCGCCGTGTTTTGCAACGCGGCCCATATGGCGACAGGGCCGGACACGGGTCCTCTCCTCGGCTCATCGACGCTACAAGGCTAGCGCACGACGCTTCCCAAAAGGTTATGGATAAAGCGCGAAGCGCGGCGTTTCTCGGTCTTCAGGCGGACGAGGGAATGGAACAGATGGTTGGAACGGATTGGCGCAGCTTCGCCATGACGGCGGATTCCGCCTTCCTGCTCGCTTTCTCCTCCCTGTTCTCGATCATCAACCCGATCGGCGGCGCGCTCATCTTCTATGGCTTCACCAAGGACTTCAGCTCGCCGGACAGGGTGAAGGTTGCGGCGCTCGTTGGCTTCTATTCCCTTCTCATCATGTTTGGCGCGCTATGGGCCGGCGCCTATATTCTGTCCTTCTTCGGCGTCTCGATCGACGCCTTGCGAATCGCGGGCGGGACGGTGATCGCTCTTAGCGGTTTTCAGCTCTTGACCACGAGCGAGCCCCATCCCGACCAGAAGAGCCACGAACGCGCCAGGGCTGACACTGGCGACGGCGATCCGATGCAGCTCGCGTTCTTTCCGTTAACGCTGCCCTTCACCACAGGGCCGGGCACGATCGCTGTCGCGATCACAATCGGCGCCGAGCGACAGCCGAACGGGGTGGACTCCGCGGCTTTCTTTCTCGGCGCGAGCGTCGCGGCCATCCTCAACGCTGGAATCATCTGGATCGGCTACCGCTTCGCCGATCGCCTTACTGGGCTGATCGGACCCACGGCCCGGCAGGTGATCGTGCGCCTGACTGCGTTCCTCCTGATGTGCATCGGCGTGCAAATCCTGGTGACCGCGATAGGAGACCTTGTCGCCAGATGGCGCGTCGCCTAGATGCGCGCCGCCTTCTCGGCCTTATAGAGCGCGCGATAGCGTTCAAGGCGCGCGGCGTAGGCGGCGGCGCGGTGCGGATCGGGCTTGAACTCGCGCTGGACCGGCGGGCGCGCGCAGACGGCCTCGACGCTTCCGGCCCCGGCGGCAAGCATGCCAAGCCGCGCTGCGCCAAGCGCCGCGCCCGCTTCCGCACCGGAAGCGAGATCGATCGTCAAGCCGGTGACGTCGGCGATCATCTGCCCCCAGAATTCCGACCGCGCGCCCCCGCCAACCAACAACGGCCGAACCGGCCTCGCGCCGGCCGCGTCCAGAACGTCGACCCCGTCGGCGAACGAGAAGGCGACCCCCTCCATCACCGCGAACACGAGCGCGTCGGCGCCGTGCTCGGCCCTTAGCCCAGCAAAGATCCCTGTCGCCTCGGCGTCGTTGTGGGGCGTGCGCTCGCCGCTGAGATAGGGCAGGAAGATCGGCGCCGAGGCGACTGCGCGCTTCGATTGGGCGAAGGCCGCCGCGCCGGCGATCAATTCGCCGATATTGCGCTCGCGGCCAAGGAGCGCGGCGACCCAGGCGAGCGAAGAGGCGGCCGACAGCATCACCGCCATGCCGTGCCAGCGATGCGGCAGCGCGTGGCAGAACGCATGCAGCGTGCGCTCGGGCAAGCTGATGAAGTGATCGGTAACGGAAAAGATGACGCCCGAAGTGCCGAGCGAAACGAATCCCTCCCCCGGCGCTGTCGCGCCGACGCCAATCGCCGACGCGGCGTTGTCGCCGCCCCCGCCCGCGATCGGAATCGTTCGGCCGGCGAGGCCCCAGGCTTGGGCGATCTCGGGCATGAGCAAGGCGGAGATCTCCGAGCCCTCGACCAGGGTCGGCATGGCTTTCTCGGCGAGGCCTGTGGCCGCGAGGAGGCTTGCGTCCCAGCGCCGCCGGCCGACATCGAGCCAGAGCGTCCCCGACGCGTCCGACATCTCGGAAACGGCCTCGCCAGAGAGGCGCAGGCGCACATAGTCCTTGGGCAGCAGCACCCGCCTGGTCGCCGCGGCGACCTCGGGCTCGTGCGTTGCGACCCATAGCATTTTCGGCGCGGTGAAGCCGGGCATGGCGAGATTGCCGGTGCGCTGCTCGAGGTCGGGAACGCGGCGCTTGAGCTCGGCGCATTCGGCGAACGAGCGGCCGTCGTTCCACAGGATCGCGGGCCTGAGCGGTTTGTTGTGCTCGTCGAGCAGGGTCGCGCCATGCATCTGGCCCGAGAGGCCGACGCCGGACAACGATGCGAATTCGGATGGGGCATGGCGGCGGATCGCGGCGACCGCGGCCTCGACTCCCTCGACCCAGTTCGACGGGTCCTGCTCGCTCCACAAGGGATGAGGGCGTGAAACGCTGAGCGGCGTCGAAGCTTCGGCGACCACCCGCTGCTCGACGTTGACGAGCAGCGCTTTTACCGACGAGGTGCCGATGTCGAGCCCCAGAAACGTGTCTCTAGTGCGCTCAGCCATCGCCGCCTCCCACTAGCGGGCCACCATAGACGCAATCGCCGCCCTTGTCGCCGTGACGTCGCACCGCCTCTGCGGAAGCTCGCGGTCGTGCAGATAGGCCGCCATGGTTTACCTGGATGAGTTCGAAGCCTGTTGAGGGTTCAGGGCTGGCCTGGTTTGGCTTGGGGCCTTCGTCGCCTCGGCGATCGCCGGGCGTAATGCCCCGATGAGATAGAGCGAGCCGGTGACGATGAGCCAAGCGTTGGCCCGCGTCGCCAGTTCGAGGCCGCGCTTCAGCGCCAGCTTCACTTCCGGCTCGGCCTCGCTCGTTAGCCCAAGCGACGCGGCGAGCGCCTGCAACTCGGCCGCAGAACGGCCTCGGCTCGATCCCGGCAAATCGGTGAATATGATGGTCGAGGCGCGCTTGCCGAGCTCAGCGAGGAAACCCGCAGCGTCCTTGTCGCCCGCGAGCGCGACGATCGCCACGCACGGACCGGCAAGATCAGCCGCAAGGGCGAGATCGTGCAACACGGCCCTGATGTTGAACGGCACATGCGCGCCGTCCAGGACGACCGGCACGCGCCGGGACCCTGGGTCGATATCGAAGCGCTCCATGCGCCCAGGGAGACGCGCGGCGGCGCGGGTCTCGGCGTCAATGAGCCAACCGCCGACCAAGGGGCCGCCGAGCGCCGGGGCGCGCACGCCCATTGCGCCGAGCTGATCGAGCGCTGCCCCCGCGAGCGCGACATTGGCGTCCTCGATCGTCGCCGCGGCGCCAAGAGGCGGGCGGATCACAGGCGAGCCGAGTTCGTCAGCGCGGGCCTGAAGCACGCGTCCGGCTTCATCATGCGCGTCGAGCGACGTGATGAGCATCGCGCCCGGCTTGAGAACGCCGACCTTCTCGCGCGCGATCGCGGCTCGCGTCTTGCCCAGAATCTCCGTGTGCTCGAGCTCAATGTTGGTGACGATGGCGATCTCGCCATCGACGATGTTGGTGGAATCGAGCCGTCCGCCAAGCCCCACTTCGACCACCGCCCACTCGCGTTTCGTTTCAGCAAAAATGAGAAAAGCGGCGGCGGTCAGAAGGTCGAACCAGGTCGCATTGGCCGCCGGCGTGGCGGCCTTGCGGGCCGCCTCGTACGCGTCGAGCGCGCGATCGAGGCCGCGGGCGAGAGTTCGGCTCGTCGATCTCGCGCCCGTCGAGGCTCACCCGTTCGGTCAGCCGCTCGACATGCGGCGAGCCGTAGCGCCCGACGCGAAGCCCCGCGCGCACCAGCGCGGCCTCGATCAGGGCCGAGACCGACCCCTTGCCCTTGGTGCCTGCGACGTGGATCGAGCGAAACGACTTTTGCGGCTCGCCGAGGCGCTCACCGAGATCTCGCATCGGCTCGAGGCCGACGCGCATTTTGCTGCGCGGCCGACGCTCCCAATCGGTGAGCGCGTCGAGCCGGGCTGTCACGCGCGTGAGGTCGGGGATCTTCGGGACAGCGCTCATGAAATCAGCCCGGCTCCGCCGATGCGGCGCGCCTTCGCCTGCGTGAGCCCTCTCCGCTCGGCTCCTTGCGCGGCGGGAGCACGATCCGATTGGCCAGGTTCGGGAAGGCGTCCTCCTTGTTGGGAAAGGCCATCGCGGCGACGAAATGGCGCTGGAAGGCGGGCTCGATCGCGGTTTCGATCTTCTCGATCCGGCGGACGACGTTTTCGATCTCCGCCCGCGCGGCGAGGTTGAGGAGCGCGATGCGGGCGCCGGTTCCCGCCGCGTTGCCGGCGCTCGCTACCTTGACAAGATCGCAGTCGGGAATGAGGCCGAGCGTCATCGCATAGAGAGGGTCGATGTGGCTGCCGAACGCGCCGGCGAGGGTGACGCGCTCGGGCCTAACGCCCGCGCGCTCCATCAGCAGCTTGGCGCCGGCATAGAGCGCCGCCTTGGCGAGCTGGATCGCGCGCACGTCGGTCTGGTAGATGAGGAGCCGCGGCGCGCCCTCGTGCAGGACATAGGCGAACGTGCGGCCGACCGCTTCGATGCGCTTCGTTCGCGCTGCAAGCTCGCCGTCGATCACGCCGTCCTCCGACACGATCCCAGCCAGGAACATTTCGGCAATCGCCTCGATGATCCCCGAGCCACAGACGCCGGTGACGCCGATGTTGGCGGTCGCCGCCGCGAAGCCCAATTCGTCGGACCACAAATCGCAGCCGATCACCTTGAACTTCGGCTCGAGCGTCGCGCGGTCGATGCGCACCCGCTCAATCGCGCCGGGCGCCGCGCGCTGGCCGCAGGAGATTTGCGCGCCCTCGAAGGCGGGGCCGGTCGGCGAAGAGCAGGCGAGCAGCCGCTCGCGGTTGCCGAACACGATCTCGGCGTTGGTGCCGACGTCGACGAGAAGGGTCAGTTCATCCTTGAGGTGCGGGCCCTCGGCCAGCACAACGCCAGCCGCGTCGGCGCCGACATGGCCGGCGATGCAGGGCAGCGCGTAAACGAACGCGCCGGGCGCGACGTCGAGGCCAAGGTCGCGGGCGCGCGCTTCGTAGGCCGCGTCGAGGGCAAGCGCGAACGGCGCGCCGCCAAGCTCGGTCGGGTCGAGGCCAAGAACGAGGTGGTGCATGATCGGATTGCCGACCAGGGTCACTTCGAGGATTTCGTCCCGCGCGACCCCCGCCCCGCGCGCGGCTTCGCCGATCAGCGCGTCCATGGCCTCGCGCACCGTACGCGTCAACTCCTTGTCGCCGCCCGGATTCATCATCACGTAGGACACGCGGCTCATCAGGTCTTCGCCAAAGCGGATTTGCGGGTTCATCGCCCCGCAGGCGGCAACGACCTCCCCACTCATGAGATCGGTCAGGTGCGCGGCGATGGTCGTCGAGCCGACGTCGATCGCGACGCCAAAGGCGCGCTCGGCGAAACCTGGCGCGATGGACACAATGTCGCGGCCCTTTCGCACCGCGACGGTGACCTTCCATTGCCCCGCGCGCAACGTCTTCTGCAGGCGAGCGAGCGTCGCGAGATCGGCGTGCGTTTCGGCGATGTCCCATTGCTCGCGCAGAGCCTGTTGCAGGCGGCGGAAATCGCTCGCCGGCTCGTGCATGTCCGGCTCGGCGACCTCGACGTAGTAGAGGCGCACGACCGGGTCGATCTCGATCGGATGAGTCTCGGCGCGCTTGCGCACGACCTGCCGGTGGACCTGGCTTTCCGGCGGCACGTCGATGACGAGATCGCCGCAAATCCTGGCCTGGCAGCCGAGCCGCCGGCCGGGCGGAAACGGTCCGCGCTTCGAGGCGTAACGGCTCTCGACCTCTCCCCACGGCGTCACATGATCCGCGCTCGAATGAATTGCGTGCTTGGCGAAATCGCCCTCGGCGATGGCGACCTGACACCGGCCGCAAATGCCTCGCCCGCCGCAGACCGAATCGAGATCCACGCCGAGCTGGCGCGCGGCGGCGAGCAGGCTTAAGTCTTCGGCGAACTCGCCGCGCTTGCCGGAGGGCGTGAAGACGACGCGATGGGTCAAGAGATCAACCGGCCTAAAGTCTTTCAGTCGAGCGTTGGCCCGGTCGTCTTGTCATGCCCGCGAAAGCGGGCATCGAGAGGAAGCCGCGACCTTCGGCCCTGGACCCCCGCCTGCGCGGGGTGACACATGCGCGGCCGGCGCGCAACTCGCGCGTCACGCCGGGTTTTCCCGGCCGTCATGCTTGGCCAGAATGGCCAGGCGGTGCGTATCGTATTCCTTCTCCAGCCGCTCGGCGGCGGCGCCAGCTTCCTTTTCCAGGTCGTCGCCGCAGGGAATGGGCTCGCCGCGCCGCCACTCGGCGAGATAGGCGTCGTCGCTCTTCGCGCCGGCGTGCATCGCCGCCGCGTCGATCGCGCGGATGAAACGCTCCGACAATTCGCGTTTTGCCGACGAACGTCCGCTCTTGACGATGACCTGGCTCGGGATGTCGCGCCAGTAGAGGATGGTCAGGCTGGCCACGGCGACCCCTTCTGTCGCGTCGCTCCGTCGAGGAAGGCGCGGATCCCTCCGAGGCCCGTAAAGCGGCGCTCATAGGCAAGGCCGAGCTTTTCGGCCGCCGCCCTTGCCTTGGCCGCCGTCTCCGAATCGTCGAACTGCGCCAGATGCACGAGCCTGCGGTAATTGCCGAAATAATCGTCGCGCAACTCAGGAAACCGGTCGAGTCCGAGCCCCCGGATGACCAGCGATTCGAAATGGCGAACGAGAAAATCCGTGAGGTAGAATGTGCCCGGCTCTTCCTCGGTGAGGTCCGAGAAGGTTGCCTCGCCAGCATAGAACGCGTAACAATGCGCGCCCTCGATGCGACTGACCCCCTCTTCGGCGAGCACGCGATCGAGCTCGCCGCCGGTTCCGCAATCGCCATAGAGGCAGAGGATCTCGTCGTAAGACGAACGATTGGCCTGGATCTTTGCCCTCATCGCGTCCGGAATGCGCTGAGGATAGTTATGCAACTGGGCCGGCAGGCAGGTGACATCGACGTGATCAAGGCGCAGCGCCAGCACTTCGCGCGCGAGCGCGCCGCAAGCGATAACCAGGATTTTCCGCGCGCCCTCCCTTCCGCGGGGAGATTGCGTCTCGTCGTGAATGTCGTCAGCTGCGAGCGTCATGTCACTGTCGCGAAGTAGGCCTTGAAGCCATCGAATATGCCCCCGTAAATCGCGTCGTAGCGCGCTGCCGCGACCGCTGGTTCCTCCTCGGCATCGAACCATGACAGGATGTGAAGTCGCGATCTTCGATCATCGAGTTCGTCGACATAACTACTCGCGATGTATCCCCTTGTCCCGAACGTGTCGGTCTTGCGATAGTAGATGCGCTTCGTCTCGTCGTTCTGGTAGAAGAGCTGTTCTTCGACCGCAACGCCCGAGGACAGAATCATCCGCCTCGTGCGAGGAACTTTATCAGCTTCGCCAATCAGTTCGCATCTGGCGAGGGTTCCCAGGGCGCCCCCGCGCTTGGCGCTGAGGCTCCAGCGCATCATCCCCGCCCAGTCCGTCAGCAGCGCCCAGACTTCATCTGCCGGCGCCGGGATTTCTTCAGACCTGTGCAGCTCCACTCTCTGATCGCGCATCGCGTCCGCGTTCCTTGGCAAGCGCCGCTTCCCTGGTCCAGTCTCGCGAGGCTAGTCCTTCGCTAGCTGACACCAGGTCTAAACCTTCTCGTGCGCCTGCACCGTCCCCTGCCGGCGGGCGAGCAGGGCCCTGGCGGTCTCGACCGCGACCGCCGCGTCGCGGCAATAGGCGTCGGCGCCAATCGCCTCGGCGAAGGATTCGTTGAGCGGCGCGCCGCCGACCAGCACGATGTGGTCGTCGCGGATGCCCTTCTCCTTGAGCGTGTCGATGATGACTTTCATGTAGGGCATGGTCGTGGTCAGCAGCGCCGACATGCCGACAATTTCCGGCTGGTGCATCGCGATCGCCTCGAGATACTTGTCGACGCCGTTGTTGACGCCGAGGTCGAACACTTCGAAGCCCGCGCCCTCCATCATCATGCACACCAGGTTCTTGCCGATGTCATGGATGTCGCCCTTGACGGTGCCGATCACCATCTTGCCCATCCTGGGCGCGCCGGTCGCCGCGAGCAGGGGACGCAGGATCGCCATGCCCGCCTTCATCGCGTTGGCCGACATCAGCACTTCCGGCACGAACAGAATGCCGTCCCGGAAATCGATGCCGACGATCCGCATGCCCTCGACCAGGGCTTCGGTCAGAACCTGATACGGCGTCCACCCGCGGTCGAGCAGAATTCGCACCCCCTCCTCGATCTCCTCTTTGAGGCCGTCGTAGAGGTCGTCATGCATCTGCTCGACGAGCTCGTCGTCGGAGAGGGCTTTAAGATCAAGTTCGTCTTCGGCCATCGGCGCAGTTCCCGCTAAACGTCTCTCCGCACGCGGTTCGACGCGCCGGTCAACGCTTTTAGCCCCTTTAGGGTTAAGGGAAAGCGCCTGCGGCGCAGTCCCCTGAAGCGCTTGCATTATCTCGCGCGCCCGACTCGCAGCCAAACACAATTATCGCGCCCGGGCGTTCAATTTTGTGGGCCGATGGCCGATCAGGGAAGCTCCGCGTCGCCTGGTGCCGGCATGAGAATATGGCGGCAAGAGCGACTTCCATTGACGGCGCGCTCCTCCTGGTCTATCTAGACTGTCTAGCCTCATGGAGCGCGCATGGACTGGGCTCTGCAGGATGCGAAGAACCGTTTCAGCGAGGTAGTGCGGCGGGCCCGACGCGAAGGACCGCAGACTGTCACCTTGCGGGGCGAGCGGGCTGCGGTGGTCTTGTCCGCTGCCGACTACGCCGCGCTCGTGCGCGATCGTCCGTCACTCGTGGACGATCTTCTTTCAGGCCCGGCGTGGGACGACGCCTTCATCGACGCCATCGATTCGCGCGCCAAATCGCCAAGCCGCGACGTGGCCATTTAATTGTATCTCGTCGATACGAACATCGTCTCCGAGGCCAGGCGCGGCAGTCAGCAAGCTGTGGCTTGGCTGCGATCGGTTCGCCCGGAGAGGGTCTATCTCAGCGCGCTCACGTTGGGGGAGATCATGCGTGGCGTCGCCCTCAGACGCAAATCCGACCCGCAGACCGGAGCGCGCCTGACGGAATGGCTCGAGCGGTTGCGCCATGATCACGCCGATCGAATCCTGCCTGTCACCGACCGGATCGCTTTGGAATGGGGCCGCATCGCTGCGCTCAGACCGCGCGGCGACATCGACGGTCTGATCGCCGCGACAGCAATCGTCCACGACTTCATCCTGGTCACGCGCAACGTCAAAGATTTCGAAGATACGGCGGTCTCGTTGATCAATCCCTGGAGCGTTGAGTAACCGAGGACGTCGCCGCCTCAGTTGCGGAGAATGCGCATCCTATGTTCCGGACCCGAAATCCTCGACCTTCAACTTGAAACCCGACGCCGCCTTAACGACTCTCTTTTGACGGGCCGCGCGGCTGGGCCGGAGCGGAAGGAGAGAACCGCGCGCAGTCCACTAAGCCACACCGACCGCAAACTCCGCTGGGGACATTTCATCTTTGCCGCGCTGCAAGGCCCGCGCCTCACTTTGCTCGCCCGCGCGGGCACCGTATCCTTGGTCGGCGCCGACCGCGATTCGCGATCGCTTATCCCTCAGGGGAAGCAGTATCCTGCCGCGGAAGGCCAAGGATTGCCTCTCTGTCCACAAGGGGTCGCCCCGTGTCCTCGATAAACGCTCAGCGCAAACATGCGAAGGCTACCAAGAGAAAGAAAATCCTGGAACAGCGCCATCGGCTCGAGGGCAAGGGCGCCGGCGGCGGATTGGCCGGTAAGGTCCGTCGGGCCGCGACTCATCCCCTGCACGCCTGCCTCGTGCAGGATAGCATATTCCAGACCGGCATGGGGATGGTGTTCCTGAGTTGCAGGACCGGCGCGCGCGACGTCGCGCTGAGCGGCTTTCTGGTGGACGCCTATTGTCTCGGCGTCAAGGATGCGATGTTCCGTGAATTCGATGAAGACGAGATGGAAGAGCTCCTCGACGGGGCTGCGGCCACCGCTCCGCTCACCCCGGTCGATCCGCCCTATGCGCGCAAACTGCTGCGCGACGCGGCCGCTTACGCCCAGTTGATCGGACTGCCGCCTCACCCCGACTATCCGACGGCGGAGCTGCTGTTCGGCGACGTCGTGGCGGACGCCTGCGATGTCGAGTTCCAGTTCGGTCACGAAGGCCGGCCGTTTTACGTTCCCGGACCGACCGAGTTCTCCCACGCAGATCCGCCGGCGAATCGATCGCCTGCGTCGACGGCTCGGCGATGACGGTTTCGACTTCGGCACGCCGGAAGACGCGATCAACATGCTCGATGAGCTCGACGACGAAACGGACTACGATCCCGACGTCGGCCCCGATCCCGCGCATTGGCTTGCGCTCGAGGAGGGGCAGCGTCTGCGTCAGGCGACGGATTACCACGAGCGCTACGACGCCTTGCTGGCCGAGCCGCAAGTTCACGCCGCTATTCATGTCATGATCGAGAATCAGATTGCCATGGACGATGAAACGCCGGCGCGCGAAGCGCTGGAACGGCTCATGTCGGAAGGCCTAACTCGACACGAAGCCGTTCATGCCCTGGGCTCGGTGCTGACCGAAACGATCGTTACAGTCGCCGACGGCAAGGAGGCGGAGCGTTCCCAGGCGGACGCCTACAACGACGCAATCGCGCGGATAACCGCTGAAGATTGGCGGCGGCTGGCGGGCGATGACTGAGGCGAAAGGCGAAAAGGGCGCGTCCTCATGGCTTCGACAGGCGCCTCCTATGTTCCCGCACCGGAATCATCGCGCGCACCTTCTTGACTCTGGCCGGGTCGATCCGGGCGGAGACGATCCCGACCCCGTCGGAGGCCTTGGCGATCACATGGCCCCAGGGGTCGGCGACCAGCGAATGACCATAGGTCTGTCGCTGCTCGTTGCCGACCGTGAACGAGCCGGTCTGGGCGCTGGCGCAGACATAGGTTTCGGTCTCGATCGCGCGGGCGCGCAGCAGCACCTCCCAGTGGTCCTTGCCGGTCTGCATGGTGAAGGCGGCTGGCATCGCGATCATCTCCGCGCCCTTTTCCGCCAGCGCCTGAAATAGGTCCGGGAAGCGCAAGTCGTAGCAGATCGAGCAACCGACGGTGACCCCTTCGCAGTCGTAGGTGACCACCTGGTCGCCCGCCTTCACCGTCGCGCTTTCCTTGTATGCGGTTCCGTCGGGGGTCATCACGTCGAACAGGTGGATCTTGCGGTAGCGGGCGATCTCCTCGCCCTCGCGATTAAAGACGACCGACGTGTTGTGATAGCGGTCCTCGCCGTCGAGCCTCTCCATGATCGAGCCGGCGTGGACAAAGATGCGGTGCTTGATCGCCTGGCCGCGCGCCATTTCATAGGCCGGGCCGCCGGGCAGGCGCTCGGCATTGGCGAGCTTCTCCGCCCGCGAGCCGCCCGCCCAGTCGAACTGTTCCGGCAGCAGCACCCAATCCGGGCTCTCCTCGGCCACGGCGCGCTCGATCAGCGCCTCAGCCGCGGCGATGTTGGCGACCTTGTCGCCGATCGAATTCATCTGGATAAGCGAGACTTTCATGCGAGCGCTCCGGGACGCTCGTCAATGTGGTCGGCGCGCAATCGCCCGTCAACCGCGCGCGAAGGCGGCGAAGGCCTTGAGCTGGTCGGCGATGAAGCCGCGGGTCGCCGGATCGGTCAATTCGCCGGTCGCGGGGTTGATCTTCGTGTTGACCTGGGGGACGATGACCTCCGGTTTGTTTAGCAGGCGCCCGTCGAGGTAGACGAACACATGACGCAGATGCAGTTGCGCCCGTACGCCGCCGTATAGGCCAGTCGACGCGCTCTCAAGCGCGATTGGTTTTCCGGCAAAGGGCTGATTAGGCGAGCGGGAGATCCAGTCGATCGCGTTTTTCAGCACGCCCGGAATGGAATGGTTGTATTCCGGCGTGACGATGATGAGTCCGTCCGCCTTGCGGATCGTCTCGGCCGTGGCGGTAACGATCGGTGGGAAGCCGTTATCCTGCGCGTCATGATTATAGAGCGGAAACTCGCCGACCGAGGGCAGAGGCTCGATCGTCACCCCTTCCGGCGCGAGCGCCGGAAGGGTGCGGGCGATCGCCGCGTTAAAGGAGCCCTTTCGCAGGCTGCCCACCATGACGACAAAATGAAGCGGCTTCTCTTGAGCCATTGATTGTCCCCCTCAAGCCAAAGCGCCGCCTCGCGGCGATTTAGGGCCGCGGTTTGGCGTTTGTCGCGGAATTGCTATGGTCCCTAGCAAATCGGGACCCGCGCAGGGAGCCATGATCGGCGCAAACGAGCTTTTTTCCGTCCGGGGCCGCACCGCGCTGGTGACCGGCGGGGCGACCGGTCTCGGCCGGATCTGCGCCGAGGCGCTGCTCAGCGCCGGCGCGCGGGTGCTTATCGCCTCGCGCAAGACGGAGGCCTGCGAGGCGGCGGCGCGCGAGCTTTCCGCGCTGGGCGCTTGCGAGGGCTTCGGCGGCACGGTCGGTAACGAAGCCGGCGTCGCCGCGCTGGTCGCGCAGACCCTCAAGCGCACCGACGTTTTGCACATTCTCGTCAACAACGCGGGCTTAACCTGGGGCGAGCCGTTCGAGACCTATCCCTGGAAGGCGTGGGAGAGGGTGATGAGCGTCAATGTCGCGGGCCTGTTCTCGTTGACCCGCGATCTCGCGCCGACGTTGTTCGCCTCGGCGAATGCGGAGCGGCCCTCGACGGTGGTCAACCTCGGCTCGGTCATGGGCACGGCGACGCATTCCGAGAACGCTTACGCCTATTCGGCCGCCAAGGCGGCCGTGCATCATCTGACCCGCATTCTCGCCCAGGAATTCGCCGGCCGGCAGGTGACGGTCAACGCCATCGCGCCCGGACCGTTTCCCACCAACATGACCCGGTTTGCGATCGGGGATGAAGCGGGCGCGGCGCGGGGGGCGAAGACAGTGCCCATGGGGCGGCTCGGACGACCGGACGACATCGCCGGCGCGATCCTGTTTCTCACCGGACGCGGCGGCGCCTATACCACCGGCGCCATCCTGCCGGTCGATGGCGGCCTCTCGGTCGCGCCGCCGCCGTCCATGTTCGAAGGCCGCCAATGAACGATTGGGCGAACGTCAAGACAGTTCCCGCCGCCGAGGTCGCCTCCCTGGTCGGGCGCACCTTCGTGTCGCGCTGGATCACCGTTGATCAGCAGCGGATCGACGCCTTCGCCAAGGTCACTGAAGACGAGCAGTTCATCCACGTCGACCCCGAGCGGGCGGGAGCGACCGCGTTCGGCAGTACGGTCGCCCATGGCTTCCTCACCCTCTCCCTGCTCTCGGCCATGGCCTATAGCGCGCTGCCCAGAATTGCGGGCACCGCCCATGGCGTGAATTATGGCTTCGACCGCGTGCGCTTCATCCACCCCGTCCGTTCGGGAAGCCGGGTGCGAGGACGTTTCACACTACAGGCGGTCACGCCGCGCTCGGCGCGCGAATGGCAATTGACCTATGAGGTCAGCGTCGAGATCGAAGGGGTGCAGAAGCCGGCGCTGGCGGCGACCTGGCTCACGATGCAGGTGATGGCGTAGACGACCCCTGGACGGAAGGGGGAGCGCGCTGGCGGAGACAGGTCTTGTCCGAATAAGCAGACTGTGTGTACAATACACATCGTGCGAAGCGCTGACCTTATCCGCGAGTTGGAAAAGGCCGGATGGGTCTTGAAACGGGTCCGCGGTTCGCACCACGTGTTCGTTCATCCTCAACGGCGCGGCATCGTCGTGGTGCCGCATCCCAAACGCGAGCTGGGTGTTGGCCTTGTCGCCGCGATCCGCAAACAGGCTGGCCTTTGATCATGCGCTACCCGATCGCGATTGAGCCTCGAACCGAACGTTCCGACTATGGCGTGGTCATTCCGGACTTGCCGGGCTCCTTCTCGGCGGGAGAAACGCTTGACGAAGCGATCGCGGGCGCAGAGGAAGCCGGGCTTGCGTGGATCGACGCAGCGCTCGACGCTGGGGAAGCCATTCCCGAGCCGTCGCCGCTCGAAGCAATCCGCGCGAGACCGGAGTTTGCCGGCTGGATTCTGTCGCTCGTGACGATCGATCCGGCCGCACTCGACGACACGGTCGAGCGCGTCAACATCACCCTTCCGCGTCGCGTCCTGCGGCGGCTCGACGAGGAGGCGCGCGCCGCCGGCGAGACGCGCTCGGGCTATATCGCCAAGCTCGCCATGGGGCGGTGACTCTCCACGCCGCGCTCGGCGCGCGAATGGCAATTGACCTACGAGGTCAGCGTCGAGATCGAAGGGGTGCAGAAGCCCGCGCTGGCGGCGACCTGGCTCACGATGCAGGTGATGGGCGCCGCCTGACATGGAGGCCGCGCGGCCGGCCTTATTGTGGAGGCTTGTGCAGATAGACGCCGGCCGCGACGAGCAGGATCCCCGCTGTTTCCGGCACGGTCGGGATTTGGGCGAGAACAACTGCCCCAACAACAGTCGCCGTCGCCGGCAGGAGGGTGAGCATCAGCGCGAAAGTGGCGCGGGGCAGCCGCGCCATGGCGAGCTGATCGCAGACGTAGGGGATGACCGAGGACGATACGCCTACGCCAATTCCGGCGAGGATCAGCGCAGGTCTGGACAGCGCAGGCGCGACCTCAGCAGCGCCGATCGGCATCGCGACGATGAGCGCGACCAGCATCGCCGCTCCAAGGCGGTCAATTCCGCTCGCTCCGCCGGCGCGAGAAATGGCGTGGC
Source organism: uncultured Alphaproteobacteria bacterium (assembly GCA_963824475.1). Lineage (GTDB taxonomy): Bacteria > Pseudomonadota > Alphaproteobacteria > Rhizobiales > Beijerinckiaceae > Roseiarcus. The sequence continues at coordinate 372,454 of CAWGPR010000011.1, read as the reverse complement.
CGATCACAATATAGCCGCCAAACAGAGCGGCGTTGGCGACCGCAAGAAGGACGCCGAGCTTATCGCCTGACCACTGGAAGCCGATCAACAGGAAGACGCCGGCGACGGCGACGAGCAAGGCGGCGACGTTGCGGACGGACCGCACGCCAATGAGCGCTATGGCGATGGCCGGCACGAACTCGATCGCGGCGACGGTCGCCAGCGGCATCCGGGCGATCGCGAGGTAAAACACGGAATTCATGAGCGCAAGGGTCGTCCCAAGAGCGACGACCAATAGCCGAGAGCGCGGGTCCCAGCGGACGACGCTCCGCCACGGGCGCCGCCACGCCGCGAAGACGACCGCGGCCGAGGCGATCCTCAGCCAAGCCACGCCAAGCACCCCGACATGCGCGAACAGCAGGACTGCAAAGGAAGGGCCGAGATAGTGGAAAAGCGCGCTGACCATGAAGAACGCGTGCGGGGGCGCGCGATCGGCCAGTCTCGCGGGCGAGGAGTGAACGAGTTCCGTCATTCCTGGATATTGCCAGCCCAATGACGAATGGCGACCGAGATTCGGAGGTGATATGGTATTATGAGCGATGTTTCGGAGGAGGACATGCCAAATCACCGCAGAATCGAGAGCGGCGATCTTGATGAAAGCGACCGGCGGCTCATCGAGGCGCTCGACCGCAATGCGCGCACGTCGACCGCCGATCTCGCCAGGCTCATCGGGCTCTCGCCGCAAAGCACATCCGACCGAGTGAAACGCCTCGAAGATTTGGGCGTTATCATCGGATTTACGGTCCGGCTCGACCCAAAGGCGCTTGGGCTTGGAATTGGCGCCTATATCCGCATCCGTCCGGCGATGGGCGAACTGCAGCGCGTGAGCCAGCTCTTGGCCGAAATCCCCGAGATCATCGAGTGCGACCGCGTGACGGGCGAAGATTGCTTCGTGGCGAAAGTCTTCGTGCCGCGAGTTGACGACCTCGAACGCGTCATCGACCGATTGCTTCCGTTCGCGCAGACGAACACATCGATCATACAGTCCTCGCCGGTCCGGCGAAGGCAACCAGCGTTGCGCGGCTAACGCGCAACCGTCGCCGTCACCCGAACCGCACCGCCTCGCCCGTCGACGGCGCCGTGAGTTCGCCCTCCCACATCACCCGGCGGCCGCGCACGAAGGTCCCAACCGGCCAGCCCGTCACCGTCTTGCCGTCATAAGGCGTCCAGCGCGAGCGCGAGGCGATCCAGGAATCGCGGATCGTCTCGCGGCGCTTCAAATCGACGATGGTGAAGTCGGCGTCGTATCCAACCGCGATGCGGCCCTTGCCAACGATTCCGAACAGGCGCTGCGGCCCGGCGCTGGTCAGGTCGACGAAGCGCTGAAGCGTCAGCCGCCCGGCGTTGACGTGGTCGAGCATGATCGGAACGAGCGTCTGCACGCCAGTCATGCCCGACGGGCTCTCAGGGTACGGCTTGGCTTTTTCTTCCAACGTGTGCGGCGCGTGGTCGGAGCCGAGGACGTCGACGACTCCCTGCTCAAGCCCGCGCCAGATGGCGTCGCGATGTTCGGGGCCGCGAACCGGTGGGTTCATCTGCATTTTCGTCTTGAGGCGCGGATAGTCCTCGGCGCTCAGCGTCAGATGATGCGGCGTCGCCTCGCAGCTTGCGACATCCTTGGCGTTGGCGAGAAACTCCATCTCCTCGCGCGTCGAGATATGCAGCACATGCACCTGCGCGCGCGCCTGGCGCGCGAGGCGGATGAGCCGTTCGGTCGAGCGCAGGGCCGCGATTTCGTCGCGCCAGGCGGGATGAGAAGAGGGATCGCCGGCGACGCGCAGCGCTTTGCGCTCATTCAAACGCGCCTCGTCCTCGCTGTGGAACGCCGCGCGGCGGCGAATCGCCTTTAAGACCGCGAGCACCCCCTCGTCGTCGGCGACCAACAGGCGCCCGGTCGATGAACCCATGAACACCTTGATCCCCGCCGCGCCAGGCAGCCGCTCGAGCTCGGGAATGGCGGCGACATTGTCGTGCGTGGCCCCGACCCAGAAGGCGAAGTCGCAATGCATGCGGCCCTTGGCCCGGACGAGCTTGTCGGCGAGCGCGTCCGCGCTGGTCGTCGCCGGGTCGGTATTGGGCATTTCGAACACGGCGGTCACCCCGCCGAGAACGGCCGCGCGCGAGCCGGTCTCCAGGTCCTCCTTGTGAACCAACCCCGGCTCGCGAAAATGCACCTGCGAATCGATGACGCCGGGAAGAATGTGCAGGCCCCGGCAATCGACGCGCTCGCCCGCCTCGGCCCCGCTCAAAGCGCCGATCTCGGCGATGCGCCCATGGCGAACGCCAATGTCCCGCACGCCTATCCCGTCCTGGTTGACCACGGTCCCGTTGGCGAGCACACAATCGAAACTCGGCGGCATGGCGGCTCTTTCTTGCAGTGGCGCGAAAGCGGCCTATTTGACAGTCTCCGCCCTTGCAAGCGCGACTGGAGGCGTCCCATGCACAAGAAAGCCGCCATGCTCGAGGATCGCGGCGTCGTTTCCGTGACGGGCGCGGACGCGACCACCTTTCTGCAAGGCCTGCTGACCAACGACGTCGAACGGCTCGAGCCCGGTCAAGCGCGCTACGCGGCGCTTCTGACGCCGCAGGGCAAGATTCTGTTCGACATGATCGTGGTCCGCGGGCCGGGCGAGGAGCCATCCTATCTCATCGACTGCGCTGGCGTGCAGGCGGCCGATCTCGCCCGGCGGCTCGGCTTCTACAAGCTGCGCGCCAAAGTCGCGATCGCCGACGTAAGCGCCGATCGCGCCGTCGCCGCCTTTTGGGGAGACGAGCCGCCAAGCGTCGACGAAGGGCTTCTCTACGCCGACCCGCGCGATCCGCGCCTCGGCTGGCGCGCCATTCTGCCGCGCCCGATCGCGGCCGCAGTCGGGTCAGAGCACGCGGGCGAGTACGAGGGCCTGCGCATCGCCGTCGGGGCGCCGAAGGGAGGCCTCGATTTCGCCTATGCGGACGCCTTCCCGCACGACGCCAATCTCGATCTTCTCCACGGGGTCGATTTCGACAAGGGCTGCTATGTCGGCCAGGAGGTCGTCTCGCGCATGAAGCATCGCGGGACGGCCCGCAAGCGCATCGCGCGCGTCAAGCTGGGCGGCCCTGCGCCCGCGCCCGGGACGCCCGTGCTTGACCGCGAGCTCGCGGTCGGCGCGCTTGGCTCCTCCTCGGGACGCGAAGCGCTTGCGCTCATCAGGCTCGACCGCGCCGAGGAGGCGAAGGCGGCCGGGCGGACGTTGAGCGCGGGCGGCGTCGACTTGGCGCTCGCCAAGTAGGCCGCAAGGCTAACAGCCTCCCCTATTAGGGCCGATTGCAGCGGCGGGAGTTGCCGAGAACGCGCGCTCTTAGGCCATCGGTTCGGCGGCTCTGCTCCGCAATGGCTCAGCTTGTAAGCTTGACCACCACCGAACCTGTCTTTAGGAAATCTCTTGCTCTCGGGCCGCCAAGAGGCTCGAATTGCAGAGCGTCCGACAGCGTCGCTTCGGATGAGACAGGGAGGAATCGCATGAAACGACTTCTGTTATCCGGCGCTATGCTCGGCGCCCTGCTTGCGTTTGTCGGGTCGGCGCAAGCCGCGGACAAGAAGACGCTCGTATTCGTGGTGAACGGCGCGTCGGACTTCTGGAAAGCCGCCGAGGCCGGCGTCAAGAAGGCGCAGAGCGAACTGCCGAATTACACCCTCGACTTCAAATATCCCGAGCAGTCGTCCGCCGCGATTCAGACGCGGCTGATGGACGACCTCGTCGCGGCCGGCGTCTCGGGCATCATGGTGAGCGCGGTCGATCCGAAGACGATGACCGACGCGCTCGACCGTATCGGCAAGCAGGTGGCGCTGTTCACCACAGACAGCGACGCGCCCAAGAGCAACCGCGTCGCCTACATCGGCTCCAGCAACACCGACGCCGGCAAGCAGGCGGGCGAGATCATGCTGAAAGCCTTGCCGAATGGCGGCAAGTGCATGGGCTTCGTCGGGCTCCCCGGCGCTGACAACGCCCGCGAGCGCATCGAGGGCGTACGCGAAACCATCAAAGGATCGAAGATCGAGCTCGTCGACGTGCGCGCCGACGACATCGACCAGACCAGGGCGAAGCGCAATGTCGAGGACACGTTGACCGCGCACCCGGAGATCAACTGCATGGTCGGCTTCTATTCCTACAATACGCCGCGCATTTATGAAGCGCTCAAGGAAGCCGGCAAGCTTGGCCAGATCACGGTCATTGGCTTTGACGAGGATCCGATCACGCTCGGCGGCGTGAAGGAAGGCACCATCGCCTCAACGGTCGTCCAGCAGCCCTACGAGTGGGGCTATGAAGGCATGAAGACGATGGCGAAATATCTCGAGGGCGACAAGTCGGGCATTCCCGCCAATGGCCTCATCATCATTCCGACCAAGATCATCAGCAAGGACAACGTCGACGCCTTCTGGGCCGAGCTGAAGGAGCGTCAGGGCAAGAAATAAGCCCTGCACGGCGCCAGACCCGCGTTGGCGCCGGCCGCTCCTGATCCCGGGCGTCGCGCCTGACGCGCGGCGCCGCCTTTCCCTTCAGGAACGACTTTGGCCCACTCCCTTCTCCGGCTCATCGACATCAGCAAGAGCTATCCGGGCGTTCGCGCCCTTTCGCGCGTCAGCCTGTCGCTCGGGAAGGGTGAAGTTCTCGGATTGATCGGCGAGAATGGCGCGGGCAAGTCGACGCTGATGAAGATCCTCGGCGGCGTGGTGAAGCCCGACCAGGGAACGATCGAGATCGACGGGGCCGCGCACCCCTCGCTCACCGTTTCCGAATCGCTCAATTCGGGAATTGCCTTCGTTCACCAGGAGCTGAACCTGTTCGACAATCTCGACGCCGGCGCGAACGTGCTGATCGGACGGGAGCCCTTGTTGGCCGGGCCGCTCAAGCTTGTGGACCGCAAGGCGACCAAGCGCATTGTTGGGCCATTGCTGCGGCGACTGAATGTCGACTTCGACGTCGACGATCTGGTGTCCGACCTCTCCCTTGCCCAGCGCCAGCTATTGGAGATCGCCAAGGCGCTTTCCCTCAACGCCCGCGTCGTCATTATGGATGAGCCGACGTCCAGCCTGACCTCCGCCGAGACCGACCGGCTGATGCGGGTCATCGGCGAGCTCAAGGCCGACGGCGTATCCATCATCTTCATCACGCATCGTCTGAACGAGGTTGAACGATGCGCGGACCGCGTGGTCGTCCTGCGCGACGGATCGGTCGTCGGCGAGCTTGGCCGCGACCAGATCCGTCGTGATGCGATGATCCGGCTCATGATCGGGCGAGACCTCAAGTCGCTCTATATCCCGCCCAAATCGCCGCCGGGCGCGAACGTTCTGGAAGTCGCGGGCTTAAGAACCCTTTCGCATTCCGGGCATGCTGTGAGCCTTTCGCTGAGGGCGGGCGAGATCTTAGGGATGGCCGGATTGATCGGGGCGGGGCGAACCGAGCTTGCGCGCGCCGTGTTTGGCGTCGACCCGGCGCTCGGCGGCGAGATTCGACTCAATGGCGCGCTGCTATCCATTCGTTCGGCCAAGGACGCGATCGCCCAGGGCGTCTACCTCGTGCCGGAGGACCGCAAGCGCAGCGGTCTCGTGCTTGAAGACTCGGTCGCCCAGAACATCTCGTTGCCGAATATCTTTTCCTTCGCGCGCTATCTTCTCATCGACTTCAGGCGCGGAGCGCAAGAACGCAGAGCGGCAGCGCCAGTCCCTCAACATCAAGACGGCGGACGTTGAGACCGCGGTCGGCACGCTCTCGGGCGGGAACCAGCAGAAGGTCGTTCTCGCCAAATGGCTGTCGATGAGGCCCAAGGTGATGATGTTCGACGAACCGACGCGCGGAATTGACGTCGGGTCGAAGTCCGAAATCTATTCGCTGATGCGGGGGCTCGCGGACGCGGGCGTGGCGATCCTGATGATTTCCTCCGACATGGAGGAGGTGATCGGGGTCAGTGACCGGATCGTGGTGATGCAGGAAGGCGCGATCAGCGGAACGTTGAACCGGGACGAGTTCAGCGAGGAGAATGTGATGCGGCTCGCCGTCGCTCATGGACCGGAACAGAGCGCGGCGTGATGCTGAAGAAGGATCTCGGGCTTTTCCTGCTCATCGTCGTTGTCGGCGCGGTGGTGGCGTTCCTCAACCCCCGCTTCCTGTCGCCGGTCAATCTGGCGAATACGGCCAATCTCGTTGGGTTGTTTGGCCTGTTCTCCATCGGCGAAGGCTTCGTCATCATCACGGGCGGCATCGACCTTTCGATCGGCTCGGAATTCGCCCTGTTCGGCGTCGTCTTCGTCGACTTGCTCGTGACCTATCACGTGCCGTGGTTGCTCGCCGTGCTCATCATCATCGGTTTCGGCGTGATCCTTGGCTGGGTGCACGGCTTCCTCGTGACGCGCATGAATCTGCAGCCCTTCGTCGTGACCCTTTGCGGCCTTCTGATCTATCGCGGCGTCGCGCGCTGGTACACCAACGACGGGACAGCGGGATTTGAGTTCGGACAGACCTTTCCGGCGCTCGAATGGATCACGACGGGCCGCAGCTTCGGCGTGCCGCACACGTTCGTCATCTTCCTTATCGTCGCCGCGATCATGGCGGTGCTGCTGCACCGGTCGGTGTTTGGGCGTTACCTGTTCGCAATCGGTAAGAACGAAGAGGCGGCGCGCTTTTCGGGCATTGCAACCAAGACAATCATCGTGGCGGCCTATGTCATCTGCGGCGCGCTGGCCGGCGTCTCGTCAATTTTCCTCACCATGTACACCCGGTCGATCTCGCCAGCCTCGCACGGCAATTTCTATGAGCTTTACGGCATCGCCGCTGCGGTTCTCGGCGGCTGTTCGCTGCGCGGAGGCGAGGGCTCGATCCTGGGCATCGTGCTCGGGGCCGTTCTGCTGCAGGTGCTGCAGAACCTGGTCAATCTGCTCGGCATCCCGAGCTCGCTCAATTTCGCCGTCATGGGGACGGTCATCTTGATCGGCGTCCTAGCCGACCAGCAATTGGTGCGGGTGCGGCAGGCCCGCGCCGATCGGGCGAAGGAGAGCCTGCGCGCGACGGCGCCGCTCGCGAGGTGACGATGGGCGGGACGCCCAGCGTCAATAGGGGGACGCCGGCGTCAGCGGTAAACCAGCACCGGAATGGTCGAATGGGTCAGCACTTTGACCGTTTCGCTGCCGAGCAGCAGAGCCGAAATCCCGCGCCGCCCGTGCGAGGCCATGACGATGAGATCGCAGCCGAGCGCATGCGCCGCGTCGATGATGGCGCGATAGGGCTGGTCGTGAATCTCGCGGATCGTCTCGCACTTAACCCCCGCCGCCTCGCCCGCCATCTTCACCTGCTCCATCGCCCGCTCCGACCGGCGGCGCGACGCCTCTTCGTATTCCTCCTCGTCGACCGGGATGAGGACCGTGTCCATGGCCGCGGCGCGGTAGGGATCGGTCACCGTGATCGACGTCACTTTCGCTCCGGACACCTTGGCGAGCTGGACGCCATAGAGGACCGCCTTGCGTGACAGATCCGAACCATCCGTTGGAATCAGAATATGCTTGAACATGGATTCTCCCCGCTAACGCGCGCCTCCCCAACCGCTCGCGCCGACCGAGCGCAAAACAACCAGAAGGACGACCGCCCCGATCGCCGCGTCGATGATCATGCCCGTGAGGCCGCTCCAGAAGTGGAAGTTGAGGCGCGGCACAAGCCAGTCGCCGATCAGCGCCCCGACGATGCCCACCGCCGAATTGCCGACCAGCCCAAAACCATTGCCGCGCACGATCTTGCCGATCAGCCATCCGGCGGCGACGCCGACCAGCAGGATGACGATCATGCGCTCATTCGAAAGATGCACTGAAGATTCCCTCCGCGGAACCTAACTCAATATACGTCAGTTAATGGAAGCTAAAGCTGCCCAGCGACAGCTTCTCACCGCAGTTGCCGCGCCGCAGAGGCGCGGCTAAATTCGGCCCCCCAAGAGACCTATCGTCCGTTGGGGTTCCGATCCCGCCCCTAACTTCCCAAGGAGCCGTCCCATGGCCTTCACATTGCCCGATCTGCCCTATCCGCATGACGCGCTTCAGCCCTATATGTCGCGCGAGACCCTCGAGTATCATCACGACAAGCATCATTTGGCCTATGTCAACAACGGCAATAATGCGCTCAAAGGCACCGAATGGGAGGGCAAGCCGCTCGAGGAGATCGTCAAAGGCTCATTCGGCAAGAACGCCGCGGTGTTCAACAACGCCGGCCAGAACTATAACCACATCCATTTCTGGAAATGGATGAAGCCGAACGCGAGCAACAAGATTCCGGGCGAAGTCGAAAAGGCGCTGAAGGATTTGTTCGGCTCGATCGACAAGGCCAAAGAGGACTTCATCCAGGCCGGCGTGACCCAATTCGGCTCGGGCTGGGCGTGGCTGACGCTGAAGGATGGCAAAGTCGCGGTGATGAAGACCCCGAACGGGGAAAACCCGTTGGTCCACGGCGCCAAGCCGATCCTCGGCGTCGACGTGTGGGAGCACTCCTACTATATCGACTATCGCAATCGCCGGCCTGATTATCTCAAGGCGTGGGTCGATCACCTCATCGATTGGGAACACGTCGCCGAGATGTATGGCGAGAAGTAAAACTCGCCCGGCGCCCTTCGGCCGGAGCCGGAGGGCGTCCGCGCTTCAGTCGGTAAGGTTGAGCGTCTTTTGCGCGCAGACGTCGACGTCGGTCGCATCCATCGACTCGCCGTTGGCGAAGGTCCCGTGCAGGTCGACACGGCAATTGAAGGTGTGCGGCAGTTTCGCCGGCGCCTGTTTGCCGGCTTTCAACGCGCCCAGCACTTTCTTCCAGCTCGGCGAGCCGCTTTCGGCCGCCTGAAGCTCGACAAGATCGGTCTTGCGCGAGTTGGTCACCGTCACGGTGACGGTGGACGCGCTCTCCGGGGTCTTGGACTTCAGCTTCGTGGGCGCAGTCGGCGTCGTGGTCTGCGCCAGCGCCGGCGCCGCGACAACGCCGCTGAGCGCCGCGATCAACGCCACGGCCAAGGTCGCTCTGGTCATAAATCCTCTCCCGGCATTGGCGCGAACTTGCGCTCGCGAGGATGGCGCCACGATGGCGAAAGAAAGCCCCCGCCCAGGACGCAATGTCGCCAGCTTCCTGCGCCTCGCCACTACAAGTTGCGAGGGGAGACGGCGTCCTGAGGCTCGCGCTCGGCTGAGCGGCGCGCGGCGGCGCGCAGCATCGGCAGCACGTCCTCGATTCTTTCCGCCACCATGTAACGCAGATCGAAGCCTTCGCGGATGAAGCCTTCGATACGCATATGGGCGAACAGCGCCAGCAGGGGGCGCCAGAAGCCGCCGATATCTGCGATGAGGATCGGCTTCATGTGGCGATTGAGCTGCGCCCAGGTCAATTGCTCGACCAGCTCTTCCAGCGTCCCAACTCCGCCCGGCAAGGCGACGAAGGCGTCGGCGCGGTCGAACATCGCCTGCTTGCGCTCGTGCATCGTGTCGACAACGACCATCTCCTGCGCGGCGGTCAGCGCGTGCTCCTTGCGGATGAGGAAGGTCGGGATGACGCCGGTCACATAACCGCCGGCCGCCAGCGTTGACCGGGCGAGACGCCCCATCAGCCCTTCGCCGCCGCCGCCATAGACGAGGCCGACGCCCTCGGCCGCAAGCGCCCGCCCGAGCTCTTCCGCCGCGTCGCCGAACCGCGCGTCGTCGCCGACGCTCGATCCGCAATAGACGCAGACGTTTCGAATCGTGCTCGTCTCGATCTTGCTCATGGCCGATTTGCCGCCCGCGCCCGATCGCCGTCAAGCTCCGCCGTCAGCTCTCCTCAAGCCCGATCTCGCGCAATATCTCCGCCTGATGCTCGCCGAGGTTCGGCGAACGGCGGTCAAGCGCGAGCGGGTTCGCGCCCATCAGGATCGGACTGCGAATGCCGGGCGTCCCCTGCGGCTCGATCCGCATCCCGCGCGCCTTGAACTGCGGATCCTCGAACAGGTCGGCGATTGTGTTGATCGGGCCGGCCGGGACGACCGCCTTTTCCAGCGCGGCGAGAAGGTCGTCGCGCTTCCATGACGCCGTCTTCGCCTTGAGCTCGCGCTCCATCTCGACGCGGTTGGTCACCCGCCCGGGGTTGGTCGCGAAGCGCGGGTCGCAAGCCAACGACTTATACCAAAGGTCATAGCGGCTGACCGACATGCGCCCAGTCGCGCATTCCGATGGATGTGATGGTTTCGGGTTTGGCGATGAGCTTTCGCCATGCGGCGCATGCGGCGTCGATGATGGCGTCGTAGTTTTCGAAGACGGTGTTTGAAAGCCAGTTCTGACGGAGATACTGCCAGACATTCTCGACCGGGTTCAGTTCCGGCGCGCGCGAGGGCAGGAAGATCGGCGTGATGTTGTCGGGCACGTCGAGCTTGCCCGTGATGTGCCATCCGGCCCGGTCGAGCAGGAGCACGGCATGGGCGCCCGTAGCGACATTGCGCGAGATTTCGTCGAGGTGAAGTTGCATCATGTCGGTGTCGGCACGAGGAAGCGCCAAAGCCGCTCCGACCCCGCGAGCGGGACAGATCGCGCCGAACAGATAGGCGTTGTCATAGCGCTGATCGGCGGGCTGCCTTGGCCGCGTTCCACGCCTGGCCCATTGGCGGACAAGGCCGTTCTTCTGGCCAATCCGGGCCTCATCCGAAAACCAGATCTCGACCGGCGTCGTCTCGGGCAGCCCTTCGAGATGAGCCTTCAGCGCGCGCGGGAAGTTTTTTTAAATCCCTCGACGATCCGCTCATCCTGAGCCGGATGACGGGGCCGTGCGCTCATATGCGAGAAGCCGAGCTTCTTCAGAAGCTTTCCGACATAGCGCGGGTGAAAGTCGACGCCGAACCTCTCGGCGATGACGCGCTTGAGGTCGATCCGCCGCCAGCGTACGACGCCGTCCTTCTCACGATCCGGCCCGGCCTCGACGATCTGCGCGAACTGGGCCCGTTGCTCCTCCGACAGGCGAGGCTTGGGACCCGCCGTCCAATTGTCGAACAGACCCTCCGGTCCGAAAGCGTTGAAGCGATGGACCCAGTCGCGCAGCGTCTGCCGGTCCATGCCGCCGATCTTCGCCGCCGCGCCTCGGTCCATCCCGTCCCGAACCGCGGCCAAGGACAGAAGCCGCCGGCTCTGGTTGGCGTCCTTCGAGCGCCGGGCGAGCGCCCGAAGCTCCTTAGCCGAATAGTCGTCTCGCAATCTGACCGCTGATGGCATGGCGCGAATCTCCCCACGCCAATGGAGTCAGAAATCTCGCCCTCTGTGAATCCACAATGTGAGTCAGCTCGCGGGGCCTTTGGTATTACACGCCAAAGCACGGCAGCTGGCTTAATCTGGCGGAGTCGGAACTCGGCGTCCTATCGTCCCAATGTCTCGACCGCCGCATCCCTGACAAACAAACCCTCGTCGAGGAAGTCGCCGCCTGGGAGAAGGACCGCAATACCAATCACGCCAAGGCCAATTGGCACTTCACAACCCCAAACGCTCGCATCGAACTCAAACACCTCTACCCGTCAATCTGACTGAATCGGCCGACTAGGCCGGCATGTCGGCCCGTTCTGGTGGCTCCTTCCCGGCTGAAGCGCGTCGGAGGGCGTCTTGCTCTTTTGCGCCTGCCGGGGCGACCGGCGGGATGAAGGCGATCAGAAGCGGGAGAGAACCGTGCCCGCGATGTCGCACTGGAAGCCCTCCAGCGCTCGCGAGATTTTGGCTATGTCTCTCACCTTCGTCCGATGACGCCGAGCCGCGACGATCGCCGCGCCAACGCGGGACGCGACAACATAGGCGTCGGCGCTCTCCAGCGCCGCCGGCGTGTCGTAGATGACCACGCCGTAGTTGCGCTGAGCGTTCTGCGACAATGTCAGGAATTCTTTCGAGCTCAGCAACTCCTGCGGGTGGGGCGCGGTCGCCCCGGCGACGAGCAGCGACAAGCCGGGCACAATGTCGATGGTGACGGGCGGCAATTCGGCCTCGCCATGGGTCAAGGCCTCGACCAAGCCCTCCGTCTTCGGGTCCACGCCAAACAGCCCCGCGAGCCTTGGCTTCCTTAAGTTGGCGTCGACGAGGAGAGTAGGGACAGCCATCTGGGCGAAGGACAGCGCCAGATTGGCGGCGAAATAGGTCACACCAACCCGCGCATGCGGCCCGATGACGGCGAAGGCGTTCTTACCCTGCGAGAGCGGCCCGGTTGCGAGCGCAGATCGGACGGAGCGGAACGCTTCCGCGGCGGTGCTGAACGGCTGGTAGCCGACGACCAACTCGCGCGAAAAGCGGGCTTCGTCGACGCCGAAATTCAGAACCGGATAATTGTAGCGCTTCGACAGCGCCAGAAACAGACTGTCGCGCCGCACCAGGCCCAGCGCGATGGCCGCTTCCCCGAACGTCAGCCCCTTGCGCCGCTGAAATCCGCGGATGGCCTCGACCTGAGCCTCGCTCAGATTGCCGGCCGCCAGGATCTGCTGCTCAATCGGATCCTTCGATGTCTGGACAGCGACGACATTCTCGGCCTCTTTGTGATAATTCGGTTTGATCGCCATGGCTCAATACTCGACTGTGACCCGCCCGCTCCCCCGGCGGATCCCGCAAAGGACGTTACCCCGTAATTCTTTCCCGAACCAGTCTAGTCGCCCGCTTCAATCAATTTGAAAGGTTTTGATGATTCGCTTCGTCGACGGTGCGGACGACGGAGGCGATCATGGCTGCGAAGGAGATTTCAGTAAAGAAGTATGTGGTGCGGTTGAGCCCGGATGAGCGGGAGCAACTTGAAGCCCTCATCCGTAAAGGAAAGAGCCCGGCCCAGCGGTTGCTGAGGGCGCGGATCTTGTTGAAGGCCGATGTCTCGGAAGCCGGGGAAGGCTGGAGCGACGGCCGGATCATCGAAGCGCTGGAGACCAGCCCATCCATGGTTTACCGGGTGCGCAAGCAACTGGTGGAAGAGGGCTTCGAGGCGGTGTTGAGCCGCAAGCAACGCGCGACGCCGGCGGTTGCGCGGATTTTCGACGGCGAGAAGGAAGCCAAACTGATTGCCTTGGCTTGTTCCAAACCGCCCAAGGGCCGCGCACGCTGGACCTTGCGGTTGTTGGAGAGCAAGGTCGTGGAACTCCGCATTGTCGATCGCGCCAGCGACTCAACGATCGGGCGGGCGCTCAAAAAAACATTCTCCAGCCCCATCGCCGACAGTGCTGGGTCATCCCGCCCAAGGCCAACGGCGCGTTCGTAGCGGCGATGGAAGACGTGCTGGCCGTCTACACGCGGCCACGCGATCCCGATCGTCCGCTGGTTTGCCTGGACGAGACCTCAAAGCAACTCCTCGCCGAGACGCGAGCGACGATCCCGATGAAACCGGGCGCCCGGCCCGTTGCGATTGCGAGTACGAGCGCAATGGAACCGCCAACCTGTTCATGCTGTTCGCGCCGCTCGAAGGTTGGCGCCATATCAAAGTCACAGATCGCCACACCGCCGTGGATTATGCTCACCTCTTGAAAGACGTGGCCGATATCCACTTTTCCGCCGCCCAGACCATCGTTCTGGTCCAGGACAATCTCAACATCCACAGCAAGGCGTCACTCTACGAAGCCTTTCCGCCCGCCGAAGCCAGGCGGCTGGTCGAGCGGTTCGAATGGCATTACACGCCAAAGCACGGCAGCTGGCTTAATCTGGCGGAGTCGGAACTCGGCGTCCTATCGTCCCAATGTCTCGACCGCCGCATCCCTGACAAACAAACCCTCGTCGAGGAAGTCGCCGCCTGGGAGAAGGACCGCAATACCAATCACGCCAAGGCCAATTGGCACTTCACAACCCCAAACGCTCGCATCGAACTCAAACACCTCTACCCGTCAATCTGACTAAATTGGCCGACTAGGCTTTTTGAGTTGGCCGCGTGGCGGCCCAAAACCATCCGACCGTTGAATACCCCCGCGCCCTATCAACTCATGCAGGGCGAAGACTGCGGCGTGATGCGCTAACTCGCGCCCTCGAGTGTCGCCCCGCGTCGAGAGCGCCCAAAAATGGAGCCGAAGCCGAATGCTCCAAATCGACTGGAAAGCGAACCCTCCGATCCGCCGCTTCCGCGAGAAGCGCAAGGATCAGTCCGAGCGCGAATCCGGCGACGATCCCGACAGGGAGCACAACGAACGGTTTTGGAAACGACGGACTGATAGGCGGCGACGCTTTGTCGAGGACCGTCATATCCGAAAATGTCAGCTTGCTTTTCAGCTTCGCCTCTTCCGCCGCCCTTTCCCGGGCGTTGAGCTGGTCAGCGCGGAAGCCGACGTCGCGCTGCAATTGGCTCAGCCGGTCGCGCTGGGCTTGGACTTCGATCAACGACTTCTGCGCTCGCTCTTGCTCGGTCTCGAGCGAAGCGATCTGGGTTTGCGTCAAGTCGATGCGCTCTTTCAGATGCTGGCGCATTTTCCCGGCCGCCTCGCCAATCTGCTTGCGAACCGAGGCGAGATTGGCCTGTTGGGCCACCATCTTCGGATTGTTCGGGCCGAGAACGCCCTTGGAGGCCGCGATCTCGTCTTCGTCAGTCGTGAGCTTCTCTTTCAAACCCGCGAGAATTTGGAGATCCGGATCCGCGGGGTCGTTCGATAGGTCAGTCGAGCCGCTGGTCAGGCGGCTCTGAAGAGCAGTCAGCGCGGCTCTGGCGCTCGACAACTCCTGGGCGATCGCCATGTATTGGCTCGTCTCCCGATCCCCGCCCGTGGCCGAGGGCGCCACCACGTTCGTCTTGGCTTGAAAGGCTTGAAGCGCCGCGCGCGCCTCGTCCAGCTCCTTACGCAATTCTTCGATTTGCGGAGCGAACCACCGCGCGGTTTGGTCGGCCTCAGCCGCTTTCATCGCCACCGAACCGTCGATTGTCGCCGCGAGAAACGCATTGGCGATCAGCGCCGCCTGGTTCGGATCGCCTGACTTGTATTTGATCGCTAGAACGTTCGTTCCCATATTGAACTTCGGGTCGACGTTCGCCACGAGGCTGGCGGCCATCCATTCCTCGATGCTCTCGCGGCCGAACGAAGGCGACTTTCGGAAATTCTGCTGCACCTGCGGATTGTCGGCCAAGTTCAGTCGCTTGACGACGTCGGTCGCGACCCGCTGGCTGCTAACGAGCGACAGGATGTTTCCTTGCATCAGCCCGATTGCGCCGAGGCCGGACGACATTTCAGAAATCGGATCAATGTTGCCAGGGTCGATGCTCGCGGTCGCGACTGCGTCGTAGCGGCCCGGCACGAACAGCAAGACCCCTCCCGCCACGATCGTGGTCGTCAGGAGCGCCAGCACGACAATCCATGCCCGACGCAAAAGGATCAGCAGAACTTGACTTACCGACACGATCCGCCTCCTGCGTTCTCGGCCAATCCAGGATCAGGCATAGCAGAGTTTGGTGACTAGAATATGCGCTCGCTGACGATAATCGTATCGCCTGCCTCCACCTGGTCGTCAAGCGAAGCGGGGACTTCGTAGGTTTGACCGTTGCCTGACTTGCGCTTGATCCTGATCCGCCATTCCGATCCGAGAACCGCCAGTCCGCCGCCAACCGAGATCGCTTGTTGGACCGTCAAAGGACGCAGCAAAGGAAATTCGCCCGGGTGACCGACATACCCATATATATAGAAGAACGGCGCAAGGTCGACAAAAACCTCATCATTATTGGCGATCCGGAAATCAGCTCCAGGGCCACGCCCAGCCTGGACCTCCCTAGAGTCGAATTTTCTGAGCGTCGCGCCGCGGCGCACCGTGATCGTTCCGCCAACGGCGGCGTCCCTGAGGCCCCCCGCCCGAGAGAGTAGCTGGGTCAGATTCGTTGGACGATCGAGCGTATAAACTCCTGGCACGCCAACCTGGCCTTGCACGCTCGCCTGCGTGCCGAAGGTGGTGACTTCGACCAGCACATGGGGTTCGGTGACGATCTGACGCGCCGCCAGCTGTCTTTCGATTGCGCGCGCCACCTGGTCCTCGCTCAACCCGGCAGCCCTGATCCGGCCGACATAGGGGAAGCTGATCGTTCCATCCGTTTCGACCCGTGCGGTCGTGTCCATGTCGGGTTGGTTGACGACCTTGATGGAGACGACGTCCTGTGGCGTGAGAACCCTGCCGCCGGCGCGCGCCAAATCGGGAACGACCGCTCCCATGGTCAGAACGCACAGGATGGTCACGACCGCCAGCCATGGCGTCCACGGCCGAGCCATTCGCATCGTTGTCAGCATCGCTTCCGCTCTCCCACTTCGGACTGTTAGTACGGTCTATAGCGCAGGCTTACCGTCACCAAATCTTCCGGGGTAATCGTATGGTCCGAGACCACCTCGGTATATGAGGCGTTCAGCGCGGCCGACAGGAAAGGCGTCATTGCATAGGTCAAGCCGGCGTTGGCGGTGTAGGAATTCGAAGCGCCTGTCAAAATGGGCGCCAAGCCAGTCACCGCCGCCGGCGTAAACGCCCCGTTGGCATAGCTGATCGAGCCGCCGACGTTGACGGCGACCTTGGGCGTCAATTGATAGGCCAAACTCATCTGAGCCATGTAGGTAGTTTCGGCGTTGGCGATAATTGTCGTCGGAGGGGCAATCGTTTTTGACGCGGACGCATTCAGAGCCAGCTTTGGCGTAAACGACCACGTCGTCCCTAACGTATAGATCGGCAGCAGCGTCTTGGGCAGACCCAAGGCGAATGCGTCCGTCGTCCCGACCAATCCGACTAACCCGTTGACGGAAAGGTTGGCGTTTATTTGTCGAGCATAGGCTAGGGTGAAGGAGTGAAAGTCGGTGACATTGGCCAATCCGACAGTCGTAACGACCGGGGGGCGGCTGAAGAGGTCCTCGGAATTAGTCGCCAATGCTGTCACAGTGCTCGCCCCTTTCGCGTATTCTATACCGGCGGAGAGCATCGTGGTTCGAGTGTTATTCAGCGCGTCGATCGGGTTCGAGTTCGTGATCTCGCTCCAGCCGGTATTGAACAGCAACGAATATCCGTTGGAGACCGCGCATTTTCCCGTTTCGGTGAACGCGGTCGTCGTCCCGTAGTTGACGCCGGTTCCGACCACTGATGCCGTGATTTCGACGGGCGATTTGTCGAGGCTCACTCCAAGATTTCCTGAGCATCTCGACGTCAAGGTCCAGTTATCGCCGGCGCTTACGGAGTATACATCTAAATCAAAGTCGGTCTCGTGAAGATAGCGTATCACCCCGAATGTCGTGTCTAGGTACAGTTGTTGATTGTACACGTTTGCCTTGGTTGAGAACCCAACATTGGTCGTCGATGTGAAATCGCCGAGCACTTGACCCGGCACGGCGGAGCCAATTGCAATACCATTGATGTTGGAGTTATAGGACACGGTCTGGGAAGCCGACAGCGTGAACGGCAAATCGGCCCAATTCTCCGGCAGCGCCGGCAGAACGAACCCACCCGACGACGGCGCGCTCGCCGCGGCTAGAGAGCCCGATAGCTCCTGCCCCCGGCCGCCGGTTACCCCGCCAAGCGTCAGGACCACCCCGAGCGTCAAGGCCCCGCTCCGCCTCATACCACCCCTTCGCCTCAGAACGCATGCACGCGTACGAACAACGCCTAGTCTTCGCCAATAGCTCCGTAACTCGCCAAGTTGTAGAAAGTCTTGAGTATACAGGCAGTCCCGCTTGCCGCCCTTCCCGGCCACACTTTGACGAGCTCGCCGGCCCCTCCAGAAACGTGCCCGAATCACGCTGCGTCCTCGCCAACCGCGGAGGCGGCGGATTTGGGCGCACGAATTCAAGCGTTGCGGCGACGCAGATAGCCATCCATACGCATATTCGGCCCCCCCCGACAAGGCGACAAAAGCCACAGTTGCCGACAAAATAGACCGCGCCGCGCCCCAACTGGACATCATTGTCTAGACGCGCGCCGAATGGTCCGGTAGCGTGGTTGACAGGCGGTTCGGCTCAGGGGTCCGCGGATGAAAGCGCATTATCGCGTCGTCGTCATAGGCGGGGGCGTCGTCGGGGCTTCCGTGCTCTACCATCTGACGAAGTACGGATGGAGCGACGTCGCGCTGGTCGAGCGCTCGATCCTGACCGCCGGCTCCTCCTGGCACGCCGCCGGCGGCTTTCATGCGCTCAACGCCAACCCCAACATGGCGATCCTCCAAGCCTATACGATCGACCTTTTGAAGGAGGTCGAGGCCGAATCCGGCCAATCGATCGGCATGCACATGACCGGAGGCATCTCCGTTGCCTCCGCGCCGGAACGCTGGGAGTGGCTGCAGTCGTCGTATCGCCGCTTTCAGGCGATCGGCATCGAGGATGTCCGCCTGGTGACGCCGGAGGAAATCAAGGCTCGCTGCCCGATCATCAGCGTGGAGGGCGTGCTCGGCGGCATGTGGGCGGACCGCGAGGGCTATGTCGACACCACAGGAACGGTCTGGGCTTACGCCGGCGCGGCAAAGAAGCGCGGCGCGACGGTGATCGAGCACAATCGGGTGCTGGAGTTGAAGCAGCGCCCGGACTTCACCTGGGACCTCGTCACCGAGGCGGGCGTCATCAACGCCGAGCATGTGGTGAACGCCGCAGGTTTATGGGCGAAGCAGGTCGGACGGATGGTCGGGCTCGACCTTCCGCTGTCGCCGCTCGAGCATCACTACCTCCTGACCGAGACAATCCCAGAGATCGCAGCGTCGAAGACCCAACTGCCGATGATCGTGGACCTCGAAGGGTTCACCTACATGCGTCAGGATCAGAAGGGCATCCTGATCGGCGTCTACGAGACCCGTCCTCAGCACTGGTCAATGGACGGCGCGCCGTGGGACTACGGCGTCGAGCTCCTGCCGGAGAACATCGACCGCATCGCGGCTGAGCTCGAGCTCGTTCACCGCCGCTATCCGGTCTTGCAGACGGCGGGGGTGCGCAAATGGGTCAACGGCGCCTTCACCTTCTCGCCGGACGGCAATCCGCTCGTCGGTCCCGTCGCGGGGAAGCCCGGCTACTGGCTCGCCTGCGGCGTCATGGCGGGCTTTCTGCAGGGCGGCGGAGTCGGCAAGTCGCTGGCGGAACTGATGATCCATGGCGAGGCGTCGACCGACGTCTACGGCCTCGACATCGCCCGTTACGGCGCCTTCGCCTCCAATCGTGAATATATCAGGCAGACGACCGGCGAGTTCTACGCCCGCCGCTTCGTCATGTCCTATCCCAACGAGCAATTGCCCGCCGGACGGCCGCTCAAGATGACGCCGGCCTACGACGCGATGACCGCGGCCGGCTGCCATTGGGGGAACTCGTGGGGACTCGAGGTTCCCCTCTTCTTCGCGCCGCCCGGATTCAAAGAGAAACAAACGCTCAAGCGCTCGAACGCCTTCGACATCGTGGGCGCCGAATGCCGCATGGTGCGGGAGAGCGTCGGCCTCATCGATATCGCCTCGTTCTCGCGTTACGAAGTGACCGGCCCCGAGGCTGAGCGCTGGCTCGACTGGATGACGTTCTCCCGCCTGCCAAAGCCGGGCCGCGCCCGCCTTGCGCCAATGCTGTCAGAGACTGGGAAGCTCAAGGGCGACCTCACGATCATCAACTGGGGCGACGGCACGTTCTGGATCGAGGGCTCCTACTACCTTCGCCAATGGCATATGCGGTGGTTCGCCGCCCATGCGCGCGAGCGGTTAAGCGTCCGCGACATTTCCGACGAAATGATCGGCTTCGCGCTGTCCGGCCCGAAATCGCGCGAATTGCTCGCGCGCGTCACCCATCAGGACGTGTCGAACGACGCCCTGCCGTTCATGGGAGCAACGACGCTGGACGTTGGCCTCGTGCGGGCGAAGGTCGCGCGCCTGTCGGTGACCGGCGAACTCGGCTACGAGATCAATTGCCGCGCGCTCGAGCACGCGGGCCTCCGCCGGACCCTGCTCGAGGCCGGACGGGAACTCGGGGTCAGGGAATATGGCTATAACGCGCTTCTGTCGCTCCGGCTCGAAAAGAGCTTCGGCATCTGGTCGGCGGAATTCACGCAAGACCGTACGCCGCGCATGACCGGCATGGACCGCTGGATCGCCTGGGACAAGGGCGATTTCATCGGCCGGAAGGCGGCGCTGGCGGAGAGCAAGGGATCGCCGCCCGAGCGCCAACTGGTGACGCTCGAAATCGACGCGGTCGACGCGGACGCGACCGGTTACGAGCCGGTCTGGCGGTCGGGCGTCCTGGCTGGCTTCGTAACCTCCGGCGGCTATGGGCACACGGTGGGAAAGAGCCTGGCGATGGTCTTGGTCGCGCCGGAAGCAGCCGAGATCGGCTCAGAGCTCAGCGTGCATATCGTCGGCGTCGAGCGCAAAGCGCGCGTCATCAAGCCCTCGCCATATGACCCTTTGGGCAAGGCGATGCGCGCGTGACCGACGAAGCGCGCGCGGCAAGCTGACGATGGCGGCTTCCGCAGCCTGGCCCGCGGCTTCGCACTCGCCGCCGCTGGGACCGGCGCAACCGGGCAACGTGAAAGCGACACGCGACGATTGGCTCGATCTTGCCTTAAGCGCGCTCGCCATCGAGGGCGTCGACCATGTCACCGTGCTCGCCTTAAGCGAACGGCTCGGCGTGTCGCGGTCGAGCTTCTACTGGTATTTCAAAAATCGCGACGAACTGCTCGAGGCCCTGCTCGACCGTTGGGACCGCCTCAACACCCGCTCGATCGTGAGCGAGGCCGAAGCGCCCGCGGCGACCGTCAACGAGGCGGTTTGCAACGTCTTTCGCTGCTGGGTCAATCCCTTGATCTTCAGCCCGCGGCTTGATTTCGCTGTTCGCGAGTGGGCGCGCCGCTCGGCAAGCGTCCGCAAGGCGCTCGACCGCTCCGATCAGGTCAGGATGGAGGCGCTGAAAGCCCTGTTCGTGCGCTTCGGATATCGGGACGAGGACGCTTTCGTGCGGGCCCGCGTGCTTTACTATATGCAGATCGGCTATTACGCGCTCGACGTCCGCGAGCCGATCGAGACCCGCCTCAATCTTACGCCGCACTATCTCACCGCTTTCACGGGCGTCACGCCAAGCGAAGCGGAAATTGACGCCTTCCGAACCTACGCCATGGGCCACGCGCATATCCCCGATTTCGAGCCTTCGCGAGGGCGGCTATGAGCGGGCGCTACTCGGCCTTCGCTCTCGTCAAACAAGGCTTGGCCGGACACAAGGGCTGGCCGCAGGCGTGGCGTAAGGCGAAACCCAAGCCGGCTTACGACTTTGTCATCATTGGCGGCGGCGGACATGGACTGGCGACCGCCTATTACCTCGCCAAGACTCACAAAAGCTCGCGCGTCTGCGTGATCGAGAAAGGCTGGCTCGGCGGCGGCAACACCGGCCGCAACACGACCATCGTGCGGTCGAACTATTTCTATGCCGAGTCGGTCGCCCTCTACGACCTGGCGCTCAGGCTCTATGAAGGGCTGTCGCGCGAACTTAATTTCAACGTGATGCTGAGCCAGCGCGGCATCCTCAACCTTGCGCACACGCCTGCTCAGCTTGAGATGGCCGCGCGCCTCACCAACGCGATGCAGCTCAATGGGGTCGACGCCGAGCTCTGGGGTCCGAACGAAATCCGCGAGCGGCTGCCACTCATGACCCAATCGCTTAATTCCCGCTATCTGCCGAACGGCGGCGTCTGGCAGCGGCGCGGCGGAATCGCCCGGCATGATGCGGTCGCGTGGGGCTACGCGCGCGCCGCCGACCGGCTCGGCGTCGACATCGTCGAGAATTGCGAGGCGACCAACTTCACAATGCAGAACGGCGCTTGCGTTGGCGTCGAGACGACTTTAGGCGAAATTCGCGCCAAAGCGGTCGGGGTCGCAGTCGCGGGCCATTCATCGCAGTTGATGGCCAAAGCCGGAGTGAAACTGCCGATTCATTCCTACACGCTGCAGGCGATGGTCAGCGAGCCGGTCAAGCCGTGCCTCGACATCGTTGTTCTGCATTTGGGCACAGGGGTCTACCTGAGCCAGTCGGACAAGGGGGAAATCGTGTTCGGCGGCGGTCTCGACCGCATTCCTTCCTACGGCCAGCGCGGCTCGCCGCCGATGCAGGAGGTCGTGGTCTCCGGCCTTCTCGACATGTTTCCGGCCTTCGGCCAACTGAAGCTGATGCGCCAATGGGGCGGAATCGTCGACGTCGTCCCGGACTCATCCCCCATCATCGGACCTGCGCCGACGAAGGGCGTCTTCCTCAATTGCGGCTGGGGAACCGGAGGCTTCAAGGCGATTCCCGCCGGCGGCACGCTGCTCGCGCATCTGCTCGCGACCGGCGCCCACCACGAGATCAGCCGCCCCTTCGACCTTTCACGCTTCGCCGCCGGGCGCCTCATCGATGAGGCGGCGGGCTCCGGGATCGAGCATTGAGCTGCGCTGGATCCATCTTTTCGCCTTGCCCGACGACAATAACGACGGGCCAAGAGTCCGGCGCCGCCTCAAGCGACCTCATGCTGAGGAGCCGCGCGAAAGCGCGGCGTCTCGAAGCATGCTCCCGTCCGCGCGTACGGGAGCGTCCTTCGAGACGCGCCGCCCGGGGCGTCGCTCCTCAGGACGAGGTGGGGCAAGCTGGTTCGGTCTGACGATAAAGTTCACGGGCGCAGCGCGCTCGGCGCCGTCTGTTCGAGAGGAGATCGCCATGTATATCGCCATGAATCGCTTCAAGGTCATGAAGGGCGCCGAGAGCGCATTCGAACACGTTTGGCTGTCGCGCGACACCCATCTCGACCGCGTGCCCGGATTCATCGAGTTCCATCTGTTGCGCGGGCCCGAACGCGACGATCACGTGCTTTATTCGTCGCACACGGTCTGGGCGAGCAAAGACGCCTTCACCGCCTGGACGCAGTCCGAGCATTTTCGCGCCGCCCACCGTGACGCCGGCGCCAACAAGCCGCTCTATCTCGGCCATCCCGAATTTGAGGGCTTCGAGGTCCTGCAGACGATCAAGAACTCGCGCGATGAGGCCGCCTGAAGGCTGCCAATGCAAATCTTCCCCTGCCCCTTCTGCGGTCCGCGCGACGAAACCGAATTCCACTATGTCGGCGAACCGAAGCCGCGGCCCGAGCCGGCAAGCTCGGTCAGCGACGCCGATTGGGCGAACTATCTCTGGTTCAACAATAACGAGAAAGGTCCGGCGCGCGAGATCTGGCTGCATCTCACCTGCATGGAGATGTTCGCGATGACGCGCGACACGGCGCTCAATGCGGTCGTATCCGGCGAAACCCTAGAGCGGCCCGCGCCTTGAGCGGCGTTCGTCTTCCCACTGGCGGCGGCGTCGACCGCGGGCGCGGTTACGCCTTCACCTTCGACGGCAAGCCATACGTCGGCTACGCCGGCGACAGCATCGCTTCGGCGCTGCTGGCGAACGGCGTCAGCATCGTCGGCCGCAGCTTCAAATACCACCGGCCGCGCGGAATCTGGGGCGCCTGGACGGAGGAGCCGAACGCGATCGTCGACGCGACGCGCGACGGAAAGACCACGCCGAACCTGCGCGCGACCACCGAGGCGCTCGAGAACGATCTTGTCGTGCGATCGGTCAATGCGGCGCCGACCGCGGCCGCCGATCGCGCCGCTCTCATCGACAGGCTCGCGCCCGTGCTGCCGGCCGGATTTTATTACAAGACTTTCTTATGGCCGCGATGGGAGACCTTCGAGGGCCCGATCCGCGCCATGGCCGGCCTCGGTCGAATCGATCCAGACAATCGTCCGCCGGCCGACAATCCGCAATTCAACGCCCGCTGCGATCTCCTCGTTGTCGGCGCTGGTCCAGCGGGTCTCGCCGCGGCGGCGGCCGGCGCCCGCGCGGGAGGCGTGGTTTTCCTTATCGACGACCATGCCGACATCGGCGGCCAGCTCGTCCATCGCGGCGGCGTAATCGACGGCGGGGGCTGGCAGGACTGGGCGCAGAGCGTCGCGCGCGCCGTCGAAGCCGCCGGCGGGCGGGTGATGACGCAAGCCACGGCCTACGGCGTCTACGACGGCAATCTCGTTTGCGCCTGGGAGCGTCGCCCGCCGGCGCCCGACGCGCTATGGCGCATCAGGCCGCAGCGGATCGTGGTCGCGGCCGGCGCAATCGAGCGGCCGCTCATCGCGCCCGACAACGACCGGCCCGGCGTGATGTCCGCCGACGCGGCGCTCGTCTATCTCAAGCTTTACGCGGTCCTCATCGGCAAGCGCGTCGTCGTCGCAACCAACAATGACAGCGCTTACCCCGTCGCCGAGGCCTTGGCTGAGGCTGGAGCGGAGGTCGAGATTGTCGACATGCGCGCTGACGGGCCCGCAAGCCCGCTCCGCGTAACGCATGGGGCCGCAGTCGAGGGCGTCATCGGGAGCCGGGGCGTCGAAGCGGTCCGCGTCGGCGGACAGACGCGCGACTGCGACGCTCTGCTTCTGTCGGGCGGCTGGTCGCCGACGGTGCATCTTTACGCCCAGGCGCGCGGACGGCTGCGCTATGACGAGGCGCTGGCCGCGCTCCTTCCCGTAGGCGGTGTGGCAAACCTGACCGTCGCCGGCGCCGCCAACGGCGCGTTCACCCTCGCCGAGGCTTTGCGCGAGGGCCATGAGGCCGGCGGCGGCGAGGGCGCCGCGCCGAACGCGCCGGCGGGCAACTACAGCATCCAAGCCTCCTGGCCCAAGGCCGACGACGAGGGCCGGCGGTGGATCGATTTCCAGAACGATGTGACGCTGACGGACGTCGCCCTCGCCGCGCGCGAGGGCTATGTCTCGGTCGAGCACCTCAAGCGCTACACCACCCTCGGCATGGCGACCGACCAGGGCAAGACCGCCAACGTCAACGCCATCGCCGCGATGGCGGCGTTGACCGGCCGCACGATCGACGAAACGGGAACGACTGCGTATCGCCCGCCATTCGTGCCCACGCCGATGGGCGTCATCGCCGGCAGGCGTCGGGGCGCGCTCCTCAATCCGCTGCGGCGCCTGCCGCTTGAGGCCGAGCACCGGGCCGAAGGCGCGCAGATGCGCGAATATGGCGGCTGGCTGAGGCCGGCGTGGCACGGGCCGGAGGACCCCGCGCTAACGATCCAGCGCGAGGCCGCGCGGGCGCGCGACTCGGTCGCGCTGTTCGACGGCTCTTCGCTCGGCAAGATCGAGATCATCGGCCCAGACGCGGCTGCTCTCGCCGATTTCAACAGCTATAACCGCCTCTCGACCCTCAAGCCGGGCAGGATCCGCTACGGCTTCCTGTTGCAGGAATCGGGCGTCGTGTTCGACGACGGGGTGACGTTGCGACTCGGTGAGGATCGCTTTCTCGTCTCCTGCTCCTCGGGGCACACGGATTCGGTGCGCATGCGTCTCGAACTTTGGCGACAGGACCGCTTCGATACTCGCCGCGTCGCCATTCACGACACGACCGCGCAATGGGCGACGCTGACCGTCACGGGCCCACGCTCGCGCGACCTCATCGAGGCTTGCGGGCTCGACGTGGCGCTCGACGACCAGAGCCTGCCGCACATGGCGTTCGCGACCGGGACATTCGACGGCGCCCCGCTCCGCGCAGCGCGGGTGAGCTTCACCGGCGACCGCGCTTATGAGCTCTCGGTTCCAGCGCGCCGCGCCGGGCTTTTGCGCGCGCGCCTCGCCGACAAGCTGCCGGCGTTCGGCGGTGGGCTGCTGGGCCTCGAGGCGCTGATGATCCTGCGGGCGGAGAAGGGGTTCATCGTCGTCGGCAAGGACACCGACGGGACCACCATGCCGCACGACCTCGGCGTCGCGGGCCCGCGCGACTCGAGGACAGACGAATATATCGGCAAGCGCTCGCTCTTCATGCCGGTCGCCAATGACCCGCGCCGCAAGCAATTGGTTGGCCTGAGCGTGCCATCAGGAGAAGCGCCGCTGCCGACCGGCGCGCATGTTACAGCGGGCGCGGGCCGAGCGCGGCGTTCGCAAGGCTACGTGACGTCGAGCTATTTCAGTCCGAGCCTGGGCCGCCCAGTCGCGCTTGGCCTTGTCGAAGCCGGACTATCCCGCATGGACGAAACGGTCGGCGTCACCCATCTTGGCGCGGAGCGGCGAGCGACCATCACCAACACCGTTGCGCTCGATCGGCATGGAAAGCGGCTCCATGCGTGAGATGCAATGGCCGCCCGCGCGCGACGGCGCGGAGCTTCTCGTCGACCGCCCGCGGCTGACAGCACGGCGGCTCGACGGGCTCGGACAAACCTTGATCTCGGGCGATCTCAACGCGGCCGTTGCCTCTCTCGCGCCGGGCGCGCCGATGCTTGGCCTCTATGCGCTGGCGCCTGCGGGCGCGCACGCCTTGCGCATCGGCCGGACGAGCGCGCTGCTCGTCACCCCGGCGCCCCTCATAGGGCGTTCGGAAGAACGCCCGTCCTTCGGCGGGCTTGTCGCCGACGGCTGGTGCGCGACCAGCGTCGATGACGGCTGGGCTGTAGTCGAGGTCTCGGGCGAAGACGCGCCGCAGGCGCTCATGCAGGCGACCTCGGCCGATCTCGCCGCGGCTTCGCCCTCGGCCGCCGTCCTTGTCTTTGGCCTGCGCGGCCTCGTGGCCAAGACGTCCTCCGGCTTCCGCGTCCATGTCGAGGCGGCGTGGCTCGAGACGCTGCTCGGCTGGCTCGACGGCGTTTAAGGCAAGCCGGACTGTCGACTCGTGCGCCGACGAGGGGCTAAGGGTTGCACGGCGTTAACGGAGGAGCCGGTGGCGGCGGAGACAGCGGAACAGCCGATCGACATCGAGCTGCCGAAGTCGCTGAAGGCGACTCGGATCGAGGCGATCGCCCATTTGCGTCTCGCGCGCGCCGAGAAGCGCAACGCGCTCGACGACGTCACCGTGCTTGGGCTCGAGACCTTCTTCACCTGCCTGCCGCGCGACATTCGCGCCGTGGTGCTGACCGGAGAGGGCAAGCATTTTTCCGCCGGCCTCGACCTCTCGGAGGTCGCGGAGCAACACGAACCGCTCGAAGGCGTGCTCCATTCGCGTATGTGGCATCGCGCCTTCGACGCGATCCAGTTCGGGCGCGCGCCGGTCATCGCGGCGCTGCATGGCGCGGTGGTCGGCGGCGGGTTCGAGCTCGCCGCCGCCGCCCATATCCGTGTCGCCGAGCGCTCGGCCTATTATGGGCTGCCGGAGGGGCAGCGCGGCATTTTTCTCGGCGGCGGCGGATCGGTGCGCATCGCGCGTCTCATAGGCGTCGCCCGCGTCATGGACATGATGCTGACCGGCCGCACCTTGAGCGCCGAGGAAGGCCAGGCCTTGGGCGCGACCCAATATCTGGTCGAGAACGGCAAGGGGTTCGAGACCGCGATGGCGCTCGCCGCCAAGGCCGCGTCCAACACCGCCACGACCAACTTCGCCGTCCTGCACGCGCTGCCGCGCATCGCCGAGAGCGATCCGGCGAGCGGGCTCTTGACCGAGTTGCTGATGGCGGCGCTCGCGGAATCGAGCGGCGAAGCCAAGGAGCGGCTCAAGGACTTCCTCGAGAAGCGCGCGGCGAAGGTGCTGCGGCAGAGCTGAGGCGTCAGCTTCTCCGGCCCGAGATCAGCCTCAGCCAGGGCGCGACATGAAAGGCGCCCATCATGAGATACATCGGGACCATTCCGCTCATGAGCGACCCGTGTTGCATCGCCGAGCAGAGCGGCTCCGCGCCGCCGCCCAGAACAGCGGTCATAAGCGCCATCGTCGCGAAGGTCGGCGCGGCCGCCAGGCTCAGCCAATCGGCCGCGGCGCTGGCGGCCGCGGCGCCGCCGCTCTTGCCGCCGATCGAGATCGCGCTCATGGCTGCGCGCCTGCCTCCGGGTTTCGGAAGGCCGCCTCTCCCGCGTCCGACACCTTGACCCATTGCGGGTCTGGCGACTTTTCGGCCTCGTAATTGTCGTGCCAGTTCCACCACTTGTAGGGCAGAGTTCTGGGGGTAGCCGTCCGGCGAATCCTCCCACAGCTCCTGCCGCCCGAGCGGCGTGGCGTCGAGGTAACTCCAGACCGTGCCGATCGCTTCGTCGCCGCGACTGTTGATGAAATAGGTGCGGAACACCCTGTCGCCGTCGCGGAAGAAGACGTTATGGCCGTGCCATTCGTCCACGCCGAAGTCAGCGTCGAAACTGTCGGTGATGGTGTACCAGGGCATCCGCCAGCCCATCCGCGCTTTGAGCCGCGCGATGTCCGCCTGCGGGGCGCGCGAAGCGTAAGCCAGGGTGGTGTCGCGGGCGTTCAAATGCGCGAGGTGGGAGACCTGATCGGCGCCCAGAGAGCAGCCGCGACAAGCATGGTCGGGCCAACCGAACACTCCGGGCTCGAAGAAGGCCCGGTACACGATCAGCTGACGGCGGCCCTCGAACAGGTCGATGAGGCTCGCCTTGCCCTCAGGTCCAATGAACGCGTACGCCTTCTCGACCGCCATCCACGGCATCCTCCGGCGCTCTGCGGCCAGCGCGTCGCGGGCGCGCATCACCGCTTTTTCCTTCACGAGGAGCTGCTCGCGCGCAGCCTCCCAGTCCTCAAGCGACACGATCGGGGGAGTGTGCATCGTCAACCTCCAACTTGCTGAACGAGTTGATGGGCGGGGGCGCCGCCGTACTCGTCATGGCGTCGCCACCAGACGCCCTTTTCGTTGCGTCCCTTCGGGGCCCGGTCGAGCCACTGATAGGCGCCCCACAACCCGTCCAGTCCGCGGGCATAGGTGGAATAGGCGTGGTAGACGGCGCCGTCCTCCATTACGAAGGCGCTCATGCCAGGACGATCGCGCATGAATGTCCGCCCGTCGGTTCCGCATGACGCCGCAAAGCGGGCGACGCGCTCCGGGACCTGCGCCGCAGTCAGCGGGTGGTCGCCGCGCCGATAATTGTATTCGACGCCTCCCTCACGCTGCTGCTCCTCGATGATCGAGACGTTGAAATCGAAGTTGAAGTCGTCCCCGAACGAGGAGGCCCAGGGAAACGTCCACCCCATCCGCCGCTTGTAGGCTTGCAGCTTCTGAAGCGGCGCGCGCGACACTGCCGAAAGCGTGACGTCATGGTTCGCGAGATGGACGGCGAAGCCGTTGAACCCGTCGGCGATCATCGAGCAGGACGGACAACCCGCCGCATAATCGGGCCCGAACATGAAGTGGTAGACGAGGAGCTGCGATCGCCCGCGGAACAGGTCCTTAAGCGCGGCGGTCCCTTCATCGGTGTCGAACCGGTACGCCTTGTCGACCTTAACCCACGGCAATTCCTGGCGCCGCCGCGCCACTTCGTCGCTGAGGCGGGTCAGCTCTTTTTCCTTTTTGAGCAGCTCGAGTCGAGCGTTCAGCCATTCATCGCGCGAAACAACTTGATTGGGCATAATTGTCCTCGTGGTTGCCGATATTGAGTTCGATCAATTCCGGTCGATGAGCGCGCCGTCATTGCGAGCGGAGCGAAGCAATCCAGAGCCACTGCCGCTGCCTTATGAACACTGGATTGCTTCGTCGCTTCGCTCCTCGCAATGACGGCCGCCGCTTCGTCAGGCCGACAGCCGCCGGTCGTATTCGGCCTTGAGCCGGCTCCAGTGGTCCCAGAACGGCTCCGGCTCCTCGCTGGTCAGGCGGGCGACCAGCATGTCGAGATGCGCGTGCCAGCCGGCGCTGACGCCAAGCATCGTTCCGTGGTCGGGCAGGCGGCGATGGACCACGGTCAGCAGCACCCGATCCCCCCTCGGCTCGAGTTGAAACGAAACGTCGCCGCTGCCCTTTCCCCAGGTGAAGACGAGTTTTCGGGGAGGATCGAGTTCGGTGATCCGGCTCTCCATCCGGTGCTCCTCGCCAAATCCGTCTGGTCGCTCGCCAGGCGGATTGGTGAGCTCATTGTTTCGCCAGACGAGCTCGAACGGCGCGCCGACCTTCATCTCCATCCGCCCTGACGCCAACCACTGGCGGCGCAGGTCACTTTCGGTGAGATAGGCCCAGACCCGCTCGACGGGGCCGGGCAGAAAGCGCTGGATCGTCAGCGTGGCGGGCTCGGTCAGCACGCCATAGGGATCCACGGTCGCGAGGTCGGTCATCGCTTGTCTCCTTCTTTCGCGTTGGGGGATTGTCGTTCGGCCTCCTCGCGGAGGAGCCGATCGAGCACGTCCAGCCGGTCGGTCCAGAAGCGCTCGTAGAAGCTCAGCCATTCGCGGGCGCTCTCCAGCGGTCCAGGATCGAGGCGGCACAGGTGGGCGCGCCCACGTACCTCGCGACGGATCAGCCCTGCGCTTTCCAGAACCTTGATGTGCTTCGAGGCCGCCGCGAGCGACATGGTGAAGGGCTCCGCGAGCTGGCCGACCGTTCGCTCGCCGCCCGCGAGTTCGCGCAGCATGCGCCGGCGCGTGGCGTCGCTGAGCGCGTGAAAGACGTCGCCGAGCTGAGGCGCCTCGAGTTCAACCATGTGGTTGAATGTACGCCAGTGGTTTTATAAAGTCAACCGGATGGTTGAATGATCGCCGCGGCGCGCAGAATTGGGAATCTTCTTGACAAAACCAGAAATCTGTGTCATATATATTCTTCTTAGCGGAATCCGTTCGCCCTTGGCCGGCAGCCGCCGAGGAGGGAGGAGAAGCCGCGGCTGTTTGAAACGTTCCGTCCACAACCCGCCGCGCGAGCCGGAACGGGGGGAAGTTTCTGTTATTTTTTGCGGTCGTAACCCATTGAAAAGTCCCGATTCAGAAAAATAAACGCTAGGAAATGAAAGCAAATTTACTAGCATTTGTGTGCATTTGTGTGCATTTTGCTTGCTTTTATTGGTGTGAATTTCGCCTCCAAGTTGTATTTGCGCGCCGCTGGCCCAGCGCAACCCTGCGCCGCGTCGCGGTGGGTTGGGGCCGCTCTGGGCGACGATGCCGATCCCTCCTCGAGTCGATGTATGCTGCGCCGCGAGGCTGAAGGACGCGGTGCGCCGGTCGAAACCGGTTGCGACATGGGAGGACAAGGATGCCGAGGACGAAGCTGACTTTCGGTCCCCCGGAGGTGATCGTCGAGCGTCGGCCGGACGGCGTGATCCTGGCGCGCTCGCCCTACCCGGTCGGCGCCTATCCGCGCGCCGCGACCGACTGGCTCGACCATTGGGCGGCCGCAGCTCCGGAGCGCGTATTCCTCGCCGAACGTGAGCGCGCGGGCGGCGGCGAGGCGTGGCGCAAGTTGACCTATGCTGAGGCGCGCGCGGCTGCGCGCAGCGTCGCGCAAGGCCTGATCGATCGGGGCTTGAGCGTCGAGCGGCCGGTCGCGATCCTGTCCGGCAACAGCGTCGATCACGCCCTCGTCGCGCTCGGGGCGATGATCGCCGGCGTTCCCTACGCGCCTGTCTCGGCGCCCTATTCGCTCCTCTCCAAGGATTTCGCCCGGCTCAAGGCGATCATCTCCATCCTGACCCCCGGCCTTGTCTTCGTCGACGATGGCGCTCCTTTCGGCGCGGCGCTCGAAGCGGCTGTGCCCGCGGACGTCGAGGTCGTCACGCGGACAAACCCGCCAGTCTCGCACCGCTCGAGTGCGCTGGACGCGCTTTTATCGACGCAACCCACGGAGGTCGTGGACCGCGCCCAGGCGAAGCTCGGACCGGACACGATCGCCAAGCTCTTGTTCACCTCCGGCTCGACCGGCGCGCCCAAGGGCGTCATCAACACCCATCGGATGATGACTTCGAACCAGGCGATGTTGCGCGGCGTTAATCCGAGCTATGCCGCGGAGCCGCCGGTGCTGATCGACTGGCTGCCCTGGAGCCATACCTTCGGCGGCAACAACAATTTCAATCTCGTGCTCGCCAACGGCGGCTCGTTCTTCATTGACGAGGGCCGGCCGCTCCCGGGCGCGATCGAAGCCACAGCCCGCAACCTCAGTGAAATCTCGCCGACCGTCTATTACAACGTGCCGCGTGGCTTCGAGATGCTGCTGCCCTATCTTCAGGCGGATAAAGAGCTGAGGCGGAGCCTGTTCGCGCGGCTGCAGGCGTTCTGCTATGCTGGGGCGGCGCTCTCGCCTTATGTGCGCGAGTCTTACGAGCGGCTAGGGCTCGAGACGGTCGGCGAAATCGTTCCCATGCTGACCTCGTTCGGTTCGACCGAGACTGGCCCCTCGGCGATCAGCGTCACCGAGCGTGCGCGCGAGCCTGGCGTGATCGGCGTTCCCAATGCCGCCGTCGAGGTGAAGCTCGTCCCGAACGCCGGCAAGTTCGAGGCGCGGGTCAAAAGTCCGAGCATCACCCCCGGCTACTGGCGTGAGCCCGAGCTGACCCAAACGGTGTTCGACGACGAAGGGTACTACAAGTTCGGCGACGCGCTGCGCTTCGTCGACGAGAATGATCCCGAGCGCGGCTTTCTGTTCGATGGACGGGTGGCGGAGGATTTCAAGCTCGCCACCGGCGCCTGGGTCAGTGTCGGCCCGTTGAGGGCCAAATTTGTCGCCCATTGCGCGCCCTACGTGACGGATGTCGTCGTCGCCGGACATGATCGCGACGAAGCCGCCGCGCTGGTCGTTCCGAACCTGGCCGCCTGTCGCGAACTTGCCGATGCGCCGAATGGCGCGGCGGAGCCGGTGGAGATTCTCGCCTGTGACGGCGTGCGCGGGCGATTCCTGAGCCTGCTCAAGAGCTTCAACGCCAAGGCGGGCGGCAGCTCGCGCCGCTTGGCTCGCCTGATTCTGATGGATGATCCGCCTTCGCTCGATAGCGGCGAGATGACCGATAAGGGCTCGGTCAATCAGCGCGCGGTCCTGAGCCGCCGCGCAGCGATGGTCGAGGAGCTTTACGCGGAACGGCCATCGCGCCGAGTTATCATGTGACGGGAGAGAGAATGATCCCGTTATCGGAGAGATCCCCTGGCGCGTCCGCGTCGCGACGGACGCCATCGGCAAGAGCGCTAGGAGCCTTCTGTCCGCTAACCTTCGCCTCCGCCGCGCCTCAAGCCGCCGCTCTCCTTCACCCAGGCAAGGGTCACCATCCCGAGCAGCACCGCGAGGCCGAAGAACCCAGAGGCGAGCGACGTCGATCGCGCGCCGATCAATTCGGTGGATCCCGTTCGCTTGATCCCGATGTAGTCGCCGCCGCTGTAACTCGGGGACGGGTTCAAGCCGACGACTCGCGGGATGGCGATCGCGTCGCCCGAGCCGGCAGCGATGCGACGCACGCTCCCGCCCGTCGCTTCGGCGAGCGGGCGCAGCTTTTCGGTCGTCGAGACGACATCCTGCATTTCAAGCGGATTCTCCTGGCCGACGTTGACCAGCGCGACATGCTCGCCGTCCTCGGCCCGATAGAGGCCGAACCGGCTGACCGTCAGGTGGGCGCGGCTGAGGCCGGGTGCGTATGGCGTCAGATCAAGCTTGGTCTTCGAGCCGTTCGGCGCAACGAGATATGTGTCCCGCGCCGCGCCGCTCACGCTCTGGCGCTCAACCGTCACCTCGCGTCCCTTGGCGCTGGCGCGCAAGGCCTCCTCTTCCAGATCCGGCTCTTTCATCAGCCAATGCGCCAGACGGCGCAGCAGGTCGAGGTATGGCCCGCCGCCGTCGTAGCCGCGCGCCCAAAGCCACATCTGGTCGCTCAACAGCAGACCCACGCGCCCCTTGTCGACCCGCGACAGCACGAGCAGCGGCCTGTCGTCCGGCCCGCTCATCACTGTCGCGCCGCTCGTCGGCCTCGCGCCGACGAGCCGGAACCACCGGCCCCAGTTCGGTTCGCCATTGTTGGCGTCGAAACCGCTCAGGCCCCGGGTCACCGGATGGCGCAGGCCTTCCCCGGACACCCGGGCGCGATACGGCGCCTCCACGTCGTCGCCGCTCGGCTCGGCGGGCGAAATGGCGCCAAGCGGCGAATAGTAGAGGCCGTCGGGGGTGGAGAACTCCGGCCCCTCCGCCATCAACAGCGCGCCGCCTTCACGCACGTAATTGGCGATGTTCTCCAAATACACGTACGGCAGAATCGACTGCTGGGCATAACGGTCAAAGATGATGAGGTCGAAGTCCTTGATCCTGCGGCCAAACAAGTCGGCGACCGGAAAGGCGATCAACGACAATTCGTTGATCGGGGTGCCGTCGGCGCCTTTCTCCGGCGGGCGCAGAATGGTGAAATGCACGAGATCGACATTGGCGTCGGACTTCAGCAGATTGCGCCACATTCGTTCGCCGGGATGGGGCTTGCCGGAGACCAGCAACACCCTGAGCTTGTCCCGTACGCCCTCGATGTTGACCACTGCGCGATTGCTGTCGGCGGCAAGCTCGCCTTCGACTGGAGCGACTTCGAGCTCGATCACGTTCGGGCCAGGATGGTCGATCGGCGCCTTGACATCGATCTGCTCCCCGACCTTGGTGTCGATCGTCGCAATCGTTTCGCCGTCACTGCGCACCGTGAGCTTGACCGGCTCGCCGTGGTCGGCGCTGTCGAGTACGCGGGCTCTGATGACCTGATCTTTGCCCACGATGCCATAGCGCGGCGCCTCGACCAGCTCGATGCGCCGTTGCCGCTCGCCTTCGTGGCCTGTGATCAACGCATGCAACGGCGCGTTGAAGCCGAGCGCGGCCGCGGACTGCGGAATGTCGTGCGCGTCGCCGTCGGTAATTACGATCGCGCCGCCAATCCGCTCGGGCGGCGCATCGGAGAGCGCGCCGCGCAAAGCAGCGAAAAGCTTGGTCCCCTCGGTTTCGGATTCGTCGCGCGAGGTTTCGACGACCCGCAGGTCGACGTCTCCGAGCGCCTTGAGCCGCGACTCGAGCTCATCGCGCGCTTTGTCTGTCTGCTGTGGCCGCTCGCCGATGTCCTGGCTCTCGGAACGATCAACCACCAGGGCGACAATGTCCTTGAGCGGACGCCGGTTCTCCTGAACGAGATTGGGATCGCACAGGGCGAGCAACAGGAGCGCCATGCTCAGCGCGCGCAGCCACGCCCCGCGGACGCCCCGCCAGACCAGCGCGGCCGAAACTATGAGGGCCGCCGCCGCAAGCGTGTAAATCGCGGGCCATGGAAGGAAGGGGGAAAGGGCGATCGACCAGACGCTCAACGAGTCAGCCTTTCCAGGATGTCCTTCGCGTGAACCTGGTCCGCCTTGTAATTGCCGGTGAGCGTGTACATGACCAGATTGATGCCGCTGCGTAGGGCAAGTTCGCGCTGACGCGCCCCGCCGGGAATCAGTGGATAGAGCGGGCGCCGGTCGGCGTCCTCCGCCCACGCCGCCGCAAGATCGTCCGAGGCGATGATAATGGGCGAAACGCTGTCGCCAGCACGCGCGGGGCGCTGAACGCGGTCGTTCGGGTCGGGCGGCGGGAGCGCCTCGATCCAGGTCTGCCCGATCGCGGTGCGGCCGACGATGCGATCGAGCAGATAGAAGGTCTTGGTCAGCACGTGGTCATGGGGAACCGGCTCAAGCTCCGGCACGTCGACCCCCTCGAGGAGCGCGCGCAGCCAAAGCGCCTCGGCCGTCGGCGGCCCACCCGGGCGCGCGGTTAGCGCGTCGCGCGTATCGAAGACCACCGTGCCGCCGTTCTTCATGAAGGCAGCGATGCGCGTTCGCGCCTCAGGTTTGGGTTGCGGCAGCCCGGCGACAATCGGCCAATAAATAAGCGGATAGAAAGCGAGTTCGTCGCGCGCCGGATCGAGCGCGATCGGCTCGGCAAGCTCAGCCGAGGTCCGGGAAGCGAGCACCCGCGTCAGCGCCGTCAACCCCAGCTTTGACGTTTCGTCAACCGACGGGTCGCCGGTTACGACATAGGCGAGCCGAGTGGAGAGGGCCGCGTCCATGTCGCGATCGGAGATCGGCGCGGATTCGGCTGCTCGAGTCTGATGTGGGGCAGCGGCGAGGCCAAGCGCGGCGATGATAGCGAGGGCGGCGAGCGCCCCCTTGCGGCGCAAGGGCGCCCCGCCCGTCAGCCAGATCGAAACCAACGCGTCGATCATCAGGCCGACGAGCGCCGCCGGCAGGAGCCAGCGGCGAAGATCAATCGGCGGGGCGATCGCTAGGGCGCCCTCATGTACCGCAAGGGGTCCATAATTGGCGCGGGCCAGCGTCTCCCCGGGGGCCAAGGCATTGACGGCCCGTAACGATTCCCGCACTCCGTAAAAGCCCGGCGGGTGAAGCGAGTCCCCGACGCCAGAAAAGTCATCGCCGATCGGTTCGGCCTGCGGCGGCGGCGGGCCGAGAACGCCGAAACCGCTCAGCGTGCGCAGGGGCGGCCGCACCGTTCCATGCTCGCCGACCTTTGCTTTCGCGGCCCCCTGACCCGGCGCGTCGGCTTCCGCCACGATCCGGCGCAGCATATCGACGAACAGACCCGACAACGGGAGATTCGACCAGGTCGTGTCAGCGGTCACATGGAACAGCACGATGAGACCCTTGCCGCGCCGCTCGGCGGTCACAAGCGGCGTCCCGTCGGCGAGACGCGCCCAGGTCTTCTCGGCAAGCCCAGTCTCCGGCTCGGCGAGCACTTGACGTGTCACCGTCACTTCGTCCGGTGCGGCGAGGCCAAAGAACGGGCTGCCCGCCTCGAACGGCGCAATGTGCTTCGGGCTCTCCCAGGACAGTGCGCCGCCCAGCAGACGTCCGCCGCGGCGAAGGGCCGTTGGGGTTAAGGTGTCGTCTCCGGCAGCGAGGCGGGTGCCAGCGAAGCGCAACAGCACGCCGCCGTTGTCGAGGAATTGGGTGATCGCGTCGAGTTCCGGCCCCGGCGCCACGCTCATGTCGGCGAGAACGAGCACAGAGGGCTTTTGATCGAGCAGCGAGACGATCGGATCGGTTGAGGAATCATGCCACTCGCTGATGTCGGCGAAGGGCTGTAATGCGCGCTTGAGATAGTAGCTGGGCGCGAGAAGCGGCTGCGCGACGTCGGCGCTTGCGCCCGAGGCGATAGCGACCCGCCGCCGGCGCGAGCGTTCGTCGATGAGCCATGTCGCGCCGGCCGAGCGTTCGCCGTCGATGACGACTTGCGTGACGTCGTTGCGCAACTCGACCGGCAGATCGAAATGGGCCGCCACCACAGATTGGGCGCCGAAATCGAAGGCCGCCCGGCCAACTTCCCGCCCCTGAGCATCGAGGGCGCGCACCACCCCCTTGGCGGGCGCGCGCGAATCCGGCCGCGTGAGGCGGGCGGTCAGCGCCCCCGCCTCATTGTCGGCGCCAGCGAGCGCGAGTGTGCTCCGGGCGTCGGTCACGACCTCGACCGAGTGTGCGATCGATGCGAGCCGGGCCGAAAAGGCGCTCGCACCGCCGAGCTCGACCCCGTCTGCGATCCATAAGATGTCGGACTTGGGCTCGCTCGCGAGAAAGCGCTCGATCGCCGGCAACGTCGCGGGGCGGTCCGGCGCATAGGGAACCGGCGTTAGCGACCGCAACCGACCTTCGACCCCGGATCTGTCGAGCGGGACGATGTCCTGTCCGCCCTGCGAGAGAGCGTCGATCGCCACGATTCGACCGGATCGCGTCGCCGCCGCGCTGTTCCCGCGCGAAATCGATTCGCTTGTCCCAAGCAGGGGCCGCGGCAAATCCGTCGTCGATCAAAATTAGGAGCGGGCCGGACCCGGAGAGCGCGATGAGGCTGTTCCACAACGGCTCTGCCATGGCAAGGATGATGAGGGCTCCGATCGCGAGCCGGAGCGCCAGGATTGGCCACGGCGTTCGCGCCGGCGTCGTTTCGTTCGCATTGAGTCCGAGGAGAAGCCGCAGCGGCGGGAATATCGCCTGACGGGGGCTCGGCGGCGTGACGCGCAACAGGAAATAGAGCCCAACGAGGCCGATCAGCGCCGCCAAAACAGCGGGGGCGGCAAAGGCGAGCGGCAGTCCGAACATCGCTCAGGCGCTCCTCAGGCCCCCGCCGGGTTCCGGCGCGGAAAGGCGCACGCGTAGCGCCAGCAGCATCTCCGCCGACGATTCGTCGGTCCGATGGATGCTCATGCCCCAGCCTGAGCGGGCGCAGATCCCCCGGATTGTTTCGCGATGCGCGGCAAGGCGCGCGAGGTAGGCGTCCCGCAAGTTTTGCGCCCGGGGCGTAAGCACGTTTAGAGAGCCGGCGGGATGGAGAAACTGCGTGTTACCGGAGAACGGGTAGGTCTCCTCGATCGGATCAACAACCATCACCAGTTCGCCGATCGCGCCCTCCGCGCTTATGGCCCGGATCGTGCGCGCGACGTCTTCGGGCTCCGAGAGAAAATCACCTATCATGAGAACCATCGAGCGAGGCGCCGCGGGAAGAGCCGGCGGCAGCGCTGCTTGTGAAGGCCCGCGGAGTCGCTCGTCGGTCGCGATCGCCTCGGCGAAACGCTCGACTACTCCTTGGGTCGCCAACGGTCGAGTGAGGCCTAGGAGACCGGCGCGCTCGCCGCCGCGCACGCAAAGATCCGCGAAAGCGAGCGCCAGAAGAGCGGCCCGGTCGATCTTCGCCACCGGCGCGAGACTCGATGCGAATTGCATCGAGGCCGAGCGGTCGAACCAAATCCAGACCGTATGCGCCGCCTCCCATTCACGCTCTCGCACGAAAGCGCGCTCTTCACGAGCGGAACGCCTCCAGTCGACCCGGGACGATGGCTCGCCGGAGAGAAAAGGCCGAAATTGCCAGAAGGTCTCGCCCGATCCGGCCCGCCGCCGACCATGAACGCCGTGCCGCACGGTCTGCGCCACGCGGCGGGCCGCGATGACCAAGCTCGGCAGGCGGGCCGAGAGAGTCGAGGCGTCGCGACGGATCGAGGCCGGGAGCGTCATTGCGCCAAACGCCGCCGGATCATTGGATCGTCTTGGCCACAAGCCGTCCGATCACCGCCGAAATCGTCTCGCCCTCGGCGCGGGCGGCGAAGCTCAGCGCCATCCGGTGCTTGAGCGCCGGCTCCGCCAAAATCGCAATGTCGTCGAGCGACGGCGACAGGCGCCCGTCGACCAGCGCGCGGGCGCGAGCACCGAGCATCAGCGCCTGCGCGGCGCGCGGGCCCGGGCCCCAGCCGATACCCTTCGTGAGCTCTGGGTCGCCTTCGCCCGGACGGCCGGCGCGCACCAGGTCCAGTATCGCCTCGACCACATGATCACCGATCGGGGCCCTGCGCACGAGCCGCTGCGCCGCCATCAGATCCTCCGCCGTCATCACCGGTTTCGCGCGCGCCTCACGCTCACCTGTTGTCTCGATCAGGATACGGCGTTCGGCCGCCCGATCAGGGTAGCCGACGTCGATCTGCAACAGGAAACGATCAAGTTGCGCCTCAGGAAGCGGATAGGCGCCTTCCTGTTCCAGCGGGTTCTGCGTCGCCAGGACATGGAACGGGCGCGGCAGGTCGTACCGCGCCCCCGCGACGGTGACGTGATGCTCCTGCATCGCCTGGAGCAGCGCCGACTGGGTGCGCGGGCTGGCGCGATTGATCTCGTCCGCCATCAACAATTGGGCGAAGATCGGGCCCTTGATGAAGCGGAAGCCCCGCTTGCCGTCGTGACCTTCCTCCATCACTTCGGAGCCGAGAATGTCGGTAGGCATCAGGTCGGGCGTGAACTGCACCCGCAGGGCG
This sequence comes from uncultured Alphaproteobacteria bacterium, assembly GCA_963824475.1. Taxonomy (GTDB): domain Bacteria; phylum Pseudomonadota; class Alphaproteobacteria; order Rhizobiales; family Beijerinckiaceae; genus Roseiarcus. Next base: position 333,032 of record CAWGPR010000011.1, on the reverse strand, counting down.
TCGAGGCCAACGACAATTCCCAGCGTCTCGACGAGCTTGGTCTTCGCCAGTCCCGGCACGCCGATCAACAATCCGTGTCCGCCCGCCAGCAATGTCGCGAGAGTAAGGTCGATGACGCGGTCTTGACCGAAAATGACGCCGCCGATCTCCGCTCGCGCCGCTGCGATACGCTCCAGCGCCGCGTCGGCGTCGCGGGTCAACTGGCCTGGATCGGCGATATTGGTCACGTTCATCGGCTCGTCCTTTGCGCCATCCGGATGGCTTAGTGTTTTGTTTTGTCTTCAGGCGCACTAGATTGAGCGCGCGCCGTTGCGACGCAAGCCCCAAGCACGCAGATGTCAAATTCGCCCACAAATAAGCGCGAGAAATACGCAGAACTGGCCCGCGCGCCAGAAGGCGCTCTGCGAGGACTCGGCGAGGCGGCCACTGGGCGTTTGCGCGGCCTAGGACCGGCGCCTTCTTGGAATCCGCCCGACTGCGGCGATATCGACATGCGCATCGCTGCCGATGGAACATGGTTTTATTGTGGCTCGCCAATCGGCCGCGCGCGCCTCGTCCAGCTTTTCGCGTCCATCATGCGCAAGGAAGGCGATCGTTACGTCCTGGTGACGCCCATCGAGAAAGTGGGCGTCAGAGTCGACGACGCGCCGTTTCTAGCGGTCGAGATGCGCGCTGAAACCGAAACGTGCGAGCCGCAACTCATGTTCCGCACCAACGTCGACGATGTGGTGGCGGTCGACCACGCCCATCCCCTCCGTTTCGAGCCGGGCGCCTCGGAGGGCCTGAAACCCTACGTGAGGGTGCGGGGCGATCTTTGGGCGCTGGTGAAGCGGGCGCTGTTCTATGATCTTGTCGCCCTCGGCCGGACGGAGCAGGTCGGAAAAGAGGATTGGTTCGGCGTGCGGTCGGGTGGACTCTTCTTCCCCATGTGCCCGGCGAGCGAAATCGAGGGGCTTTGAGCGCCAACCTCATCTCCGATCCGAGTTCCTGCCGCGCTGCGCGCGCTCGCTCGACGGAAGCTCAGGCCCTCGCTGAGCTTAGCCCAACTCGAGGAGGCTGCGCCGAGCGGCATAAGCGACGACGCTCCCGATGGGCGACGGCCGGAACTAGCCGCGCTTTCGGCGTTGCGTCCGGCCGCCGTGCTCTTGCCGATCGTCGACCGGCCCGGCGGGCTCACTGTTCTCCTGACCTTGCGGGCCTCAGACTTGCGCGCCCACTCGGGCCAAGTCGCCTTTCCCGGCGGGAAGATCGATGCGGGCGAAACCCCGCGGGAGGCGGCGTTGCGCGAGGCGCAGGAAGAGATTGGGCTCGAAGAGCGGTTCGTGGAGCCGATCGGCTGGCTCGATCCGTATTTCACCGGCACTGGATTTCGCGTCGCGCCCCTCGTCGCGCTGATAGAACCGTCCTTCGCGCTCAAGGTCAACAAGCTCGAAGTCGACGAGGTCTTCGAGACGCCGTTCGCCTTTCTCATGGACGCCGCCAATCATCGCCTCGAGGAGCGCGAGTGGCGGGGGCGCCGGCGAAAATACTACGCCATGCCGCATGAGGGGCGGTATATTTGGGGCGCCACAGCCGGGATTCTGCGCAACCTGTACGAAAAGCTGTTCTCCTGATGGGCAGGAATGTCCTCGAACCGCTGGCGCTCTTCTTGAGCCCGTTCGCGGTCTACGCGCTCTATCTCGCGCTCCGGGCGCGCTATCCGCTCGAGGTTGAACACTGGACGCGCGGGCGCGTGTCGGTCTTGACACTGGTCGGCCTGGCGGCGGCTGTGCTCGGGCTCGTCGCCATCAACGCCTTCGCGCCTCGAGGACGCGGCGTCTACATCCCGGCGCATGTCCAAAACGGCGTCCTCGTTCCGGGACGCATCGAATGACCGCCCTTCCGGGTCTGGCGGACGGAAAGCTCAAGGATCTCGCGCCCTTGAGCCAAGGCCCGCTCGCCCGAGCGCTCGAAGCGCTCAACGGCGGGGGCGAGGAGACCCGGCTGGTCGGCGGGGCCGTGCGCGATCTGGCGCTCGGCGAGCCGGCGGTCGATTTCGACCTCACGACCACCGCGACGACCGACGAAGTGATCCGCCGCGCGCGGGCGGCGGGGTTCAAGGTCGCCCTGACCGGCGTCGCGCATGGCACGGTGACGGTCATCGTCGGCGGGCGCCCGATCGAAGCGACGACGCTGCGCGAGGACGTCGAGACCGACGGGCGTTGGGCCAAGGTGGCGTTCGGGCGCGACTTCGCCGCCGACGCGCGCCGGCGCGACTTCACCATCAATGCCCTGTCGCTGGGCGCCGACGGGACGGTCCACGATTATGTCGGCGGGCTCGAGGATCTTGGCGCAGGACGGGTGCGCTTCATCGGCGATGCGGAAGCCCGCATCCGCGAGGATTATCTGCGCATCCTCCGGTTCTTCCGCTTCTCGGCCCGATACGCCGCCGGGAAGCTGGACCGCGAGGGCTTGTCCGCCACGATCCGCACGCGCGACGGCCTCGCGCGCCTGTCGCGCGAGCGCGTGCGCGCCGAACTCATCAAGCTGCTCGCGGCCCCGCGCGCGAGCGAGGTCGTGCGGACGATGGGCGAAAGCGGCTTTCTCGAGCCGATCCTCGGCGGCGTCGGCTATACGAGACGTCTCAGCCGCCTCACCGCGATCGAGGCCGAGCGCGGCCTTGAGCCGGCCGCCCTCCTGCGGCTGGGGGCGCTCGGCGTCGCGATTCCGGAAGATGCGGAACGGCTGCGCGAGCGGCTGCGGCTCGCCAACGCCGAAGCCGACCGGCTGAGATCCGCGGCCGCGGCGCTGATCGGCCTGCACGGGACCGAAGCGCCGCCATCGTTCCATGGCCTCAGAACCCTCCTGTTCAGCGCCGGCCGCGAGGCGGCGCGCGATGCGCTCATGCTCGCTGAGGCCGAGTCCGAAGCGCCCCCGTCGGACGCGGCCTTCGCCGCGGCCGACCGGTTCCTCGCTGACGCGCCCGAACCCAAGCTCCCGATCAGCGGCGCGGACCTGATCGCGCGCGGCGTGGCGGCGGGGCGGCCGGTCGGACGGGCTTTGCGCGCCTTCCAGGCGCTGTGGATCCGGGCTGGCTTCCCGAAGGAGCCGGAGGCGCTGGCGCGCCTGCTCGAGGCGGCGGTCGTCGAGTCGGCGCGCCCGGAGCCCCCGGCGCAGGGGGCCGGGATCCATCGAGACGGCTGAGCGCCGAAGGGACCGCCTCACCGCGGCCGAACCGGCCGGCCGAGGCGGCGGCGGGTTACGGCCAATTCAAATAAGGGAATTCGACCCCCGTCTCGGGTTGTGTGCAAAACGTCTCAAGCGAGTTCTTTTGTCCCATTCTCCTCATCTCCCGCGTCCGGCGCCGCGCTCCTTCGATCCGGCCATCAAGAAGAGGTATAGCACGTCCTTCCGATTTTCGCAGGATATTGTGCATCTTTTTCTGATTCTCTGCTGTCTCCGACAATTCCGTCAAGAGGTCATCCGCTCGGCCCGAACCCCAATCGGCTTGACTGGTTTCGACGTGAAGCAGACTGCGCTTTCGGGTGCCTCAAGTGGGCGGAGAGCTGAGATACGGGTATTGCAGAATCTTTCGGGTCTCGCTGTCGACTTGAATGGGATTCCGAGCCGGCGGCGCTCCCTCGTCTTCCTTGCGCAGTACTCGCCAGCCCTCAATCCGATCGAGCAGGTCTTCGCTAAGCTCAAAGCGTTTCCGCGAAAGGCAGCCACGCGGGCCCCGTCGCGATTTTTGTTGGAATTGACTGGCGCGTCTTCGGGCGACATGAGGCTATCCGATCATGCGGCGAGGTCAATGATCTGATCGTCTGGTTTCTCGGCGAGGGTCTGCCATCCGTCGACCTTGCGCATGGTGATCTGTCCTGAGGCAAGCAGCGCCCAGAACAGCATGGCGGCGGTTTCGGCGCAGGGCAGCACGGTCTGAGTCTTGATCCGGCGCTTGAACTCCTCGTGCAATCGCTCGATCGCGTTCGAGGTTCGGATTGATTTCCATTGGGTTCGGCGGGAACCGCGTGAATGTGAACAGCTTGTCGCTGGCTTCCTCCAGGCTGTCGGCGACGGCGCGGCATTTGAGGCGCCATTTGCGGATGAACGCCTTGCGCCAGGTCTCAACCTCGCCGCGCGTCGCGGCGTAGATCATGTCGCGGTAGTCATTCGAGATTTCCTCGTGCAGGCGCTCGGGCGCATGGGCGAGGAGATTGCGATGCTTGTGCACGGTGCAGCGTTGGACAGCCACGTCGGGCCACAGCGCCGCCAGCGCCTTTTCGAGGCCCGGCGCGCCGTCGACGACGACCAGCTCCGGCGTTTGCAATCCGCGCCGGACCAGATCGTCGAGCAGCGCACGCCAGGCCGCCTCGCCTTCCCCGCCCATGCTCTTGATCGCGAGCAACATCTTCTGGCCGTCGGCGCGCACGCCGAGCGCCACGAGCAACGAGATCGAAGTCGCCCTTCTGTCGAGCCGGACACGCGCGACTGTGCCGTCGAGGATCAGCCGCACGATCGGCTCTTCGGCGAGCGAACGCGCATTCCAGGCGTCCCAGTCGCCCTTCGTCTTGCGCCAGACGCGGCTGACCACGTCCTTGCCGACCGGCCCAGCAAACACCGCGTTCAGCGCGCGTCGCACGCGGCGGGTGTTGGTCCCTGCGAGATAAGCCCCGGCGATCAAGGCGTCGGCGGCCCGGGTGCGGCGCTGGTAGGCGCGCAGCGAACCGCTCCGCCATTCGCGCGTCTTGCCGTCCTCGCCGGTCAACCGAGCGCGCGGCACGGCGATCCGCGTCTTGCCAAACGTGCCCGTCAGCGTCCGCTCGCGATGCCCGTGGCGCACGCCGACAACCGACGGCGCCGCCTCGTCCTCACCTGGCTTGCGCCGGCCGTAGCGCGGACGCGACAACGCCTCGGAAAGTTCCTCCTCCAGCATCGTCTCGATAAAGCCGCGCGCCCGAGCCCGAACCCCGTCCTCGATCGCGTCGAACCAATCATCCAAAAGCAAAGCTTCGGCGGCCACAGCCGCCTCCTTCGTGGTATCCTTCGTCATGGCGTGGTCTCCGTTCCAGCGCGCCAACGCCGGAATCATTTGGGTTGAACAACCCGGAGACTACGCCAACCCAATTCCAACCACCCCCGCGACGGGACCACCACGCGAACTTGCGACGCACTCCTCGGCGCCGTCGCCTAAACCCTCGCAACCTTCCCAGCCGCCGAACGCGCCAATTACTTCCGGCACTCAGGGTATGCGTCGACCTAAAAGACGGAGGCTCCAGGCGCCAAGGGGGGCCGGAGCGCCGCGCGTCCGCCTACTTTACATTCAAATCATAGGCGAACTGCCTTTCTTCGCCGGTCGGGAAAATGATGTCCAAGGCCAGTGTGTCGGGGCCGGTGTAGCCTCGCTCTGCTGTATAGGTCGCGTTGACGCCTGCTGTGGAGCGGTAGTTGCAGTGGCTGCGCGGGTTTGCTTGGACGAAGCTGCTGGTATAGCCTTCGCCCGCGCGCACAACGACCACGCCGCGATCGGCCGGTTTTGCCACTCGGACGACCGGTTCGGCGATCTGTGAACAGTCCGGATTGAGATCCGCAAAGTGCCCGAGACGCAGCGGGATTCCGGCAACTGCGACCGACGACACAGTCTGGCCGCCAGTCGTCTGGCACCCCAATAAACCGGCTGCCCCAAGCACAATAAATGGGAGCGCGCGAGGCGACAGCTGCTTCATTCGTCTGGCCCTCACTTAACCATGACGGCGAAGGACTCAACTCACTCGCGTCCACTTGCATAAATGATGTCGACGCTGAACGAGTCCGCCCCGGCAAAGCCTCTTTCCGGTCGATACTCGACCGACACGCCCGGTACTCGCCGGCAGTTGCACTGATCGAAGGGGGCCCCGGTAAAATGACTAAAGGCCGACGTTTTCACGGTCCTGACGACCCCGTGCGTGGGTGCGGCGGACAGCCGTACGACCGGCATGCCCAAAGGCGAGCAGTCTGGATTTACGCTCGCATAGTGCCCTAGTTTGAGGACGCCACCGGCCGCGACTGTCTTGCTCACGCTCTGCGCATAGGTGACGGAGCCGCTCTGCAACCCGACGAACAGCGCGACAATCATTGAGCCCTTCAGGATCCGGCTGACCATTTGCAACCCCCCAACTGTCAGAGGGACGTCTCAGCAAACGCTGAGTGCCGACCATCTTCCGCCGGGAAAACACGCGCGTCAATTGTCATAAACTGTGGAATGCGCTTCGACCGCGCTTCCGCCCCAAATCGCCCCCGGGCGAAACGGAGCGATTGAGCCAAAATTGTCGGCCGAAGGGTGAGCCCGTGGGTCGATCTGACCCGGCCGCCATGCCCCCAGCGAATGACCGCTCCTTGCGCATCGCTGCCTTCCGCTGCGTCGGCTTGGCAGGCCCCCCTGCAGCGCGCCTGGCCGTTTGGCCTCATCGAGGCCATTTGGGCGCTTGTGGCGGCCAGCCGATGGCGCGCGAGGATGCCCGGGGCCTGATCCCCGACCGAAACGGAGGCAGCGTCACTTTTCCCTTGACAAGCGCCAATTACACTCTACATCCCGCCCATCCTGAAGTCGTTCCGGATCCCGGCGCCGTTTTCGAGCGCATGGGATTTTTTGCGTTCTCTGGGATTCTCGGCAAGGGCCGGCCTCCACCGGACGTCGAGACGCAGTCCCGCGACGCTTAGGCTTTCGTCGAAGCGTCGCCGAAATGGAGATTGGGTGAATGGCTCGCATTGCAGGCGTTAATATTCCCACCAACAAGCGCGTGGTCATCGCGCTTCAGTATATCCACGGCATCGGGCCGACGAAGGCCGAGGAGATTATGGAAAAGGTCCATATCCCCCCCGAGCGCCGGGTCGCCCAGCTGACGGACGCGGAAGTCATGCAGATCCGCGAGACGATCGACCGCGACTACATGGTCGAAGGCGACCTTCGTCGCGACGTCGCGATCAACATCAAGCGGCTGATGGATCTGGGAACCTATCGGGGCCTGCGCCATCGCAAGCAGTTGCCGGTGCGCGGTCAGCGCACCCACACCAACGCCCGCACCCGCAAGGGCAAGGCGAGGCCCATCGCTGGCAAGAAGAAGTGATCGCTGCACCGTTTTAGCGAAATTCCGGATCAGGACGCGCTCGGTTTGAAGCGCGATTGAAGGATAGTCCTAATGGCGAAAGAAGCGACCCGCGTCCGCCGTCGCGAACGAAAGAACATCGTGTCGGGCGTCGCGCATGTGAACTCGACGTTCAACAACACGATGATCACCGTCACCGACGCGCAAGGCAACACGATTTCGTGGTCTTCGGCGGGCACCATGGGGTTCAAGGGCTCGCGCAAGTCCACTCCGTTCGCCGCCCAGATCGCGGCCGAGGATGCGGTGCGCAAAGCCTCCGAGCATGGCATGCGGACGCTCGAGGTCGAGGTCTCGGGGCCGGGTTCGGGGCGCGAATTGGCGTTGCGGGCGATCCAGGCGGCCGGCTTCACCGTCACCTCGATACGCGACGTGACGCCGATTCCGCACAACGGCTGCCGTCCGCGCAAGCGTCGCCGCGTTTAACCCACGTTTTGGGCGCCGACTGATCCGAGGCGCACGTATATTGCGGATGGGAGCGTCGTCGACCAGCGCTCCAACGAGTCCGGCTATGGTCGAGAAAGAAGGCTAACCGCCGTGATTCAGAAGAACTGGCAAGAACTCATCAAGCCGAAGAAGCTCGATATCGTCCTGAGCGACGCCTCGCGCAAAGTGGCGACGATGGTCGCTGAGCCGCTCGAGCGCGGCTTCGGTCAGACGCTCGGCAACTCGCTGCGCCGGGTGCTGCTGTCGTCGCTGCAGGGCGCGGCGATCACCTCGATTCACATCGACGGCGTGCTGCACGAATTCTCGTCCATCCCCGGCGTGCGCGAGGACGTCGTCGACATCGTGCTCAACGTCAAGGACATCGCCGTCAAGATGCAGGGCGAGGGCGTGAAGCGTCTCGTGCTCAAGCGCCGCGGTCCGGGCGCCGTCACCGCCGGCGACATCCAGACGACCGGCGACATCCAGATCCTCAACCCGAACCTTGTCATCTGCACGCTCGACGAGGGCGCCGACCTGCGGATCGAGTTCACGGTGACGACCGGCAAGGGCTATGTGCCGGCCGAACGCAACCGGGCGGAAGATTTGCCGATCGGGCTATTGCCGATCGACAGCATGTTCTCGCCGGTGAAGAAGGTTTCGTACCGGGTCGAGGCCACGCGCGAGGGCCAGGACCTCGACAAGGACAAGCTGACGATGACGATCGAGACCAACGGCGCGATGTCGCCCGAGGATGCGCTCGCCTACGCCGCCCGCATCCTGCAGGACCAGCTCGCGGTGTTCGTCAACTTCGAGGAGCCGCGCCGCGAGGAGGCGCAGCACGCGATCCCCGAGCTCGCCTTCAATCCGGCGCTGCTCAAGAAGGTCGACGAGCTCGAGCTTTCCGTCCGCTCCGCCAACTGCCTCAAGAACGACAACATCACCTATATCGGCGACCTCATCCAGAAGACCGAGGGCGAGATGCTGCGAACGCCGAACTTCGGCCGCAAATCGCTCAACGAGATCAAGGAAGTGCTGGCGCAGATGGGCCTCCACCTCGGGATGGAGGTGACGGGCTGGCCGCCGGAGAACATCGAGGATCTCGCCAAGCGGTTCGAGGAGCACTACTGAGCTCCTTCCGCCCATAAGGCGGCGGGCGTAGCCTGCCGGATGAGGGGACAACTGACAGGCGACCCCTCATCCTGGCCCTCTCGCAGCGAGCGGGAGGTGAAAACAAAGAGCGGCCGTTCCGTGGCGCGGCGGCCGTAGACCCGGATAAGGAGATTAAGCCAAATGTATCACGGTCACGCCAAGCGGCGCTTCAATCGCACCGCCGAGCACCGCCAGGCGATGTTCGCCAACATGGCGCAGGCGCTCATCAAGCACGAACAGATCACGACCACCCTGCCGAAGGCCAAAGACCTTCGCCCGGTGGTCGAGAAGCTGGTGACGCTAGGCAAGCGCGGCGACTTGCACGCCCGCCGGATCGCGATCGCCCGCTTGCGCGACGCAGACTTGGTCAAGAAGCTGATCGACGTGCTGGGTCCACGCTACAAGGATCGCAACGGCGGCTATACGCGCATCATGAAGGCGGGATTCCGCCCCGGCGACAACGCCGCCATGGCGGTGATCGAATTCGTCGATCGCGACGTCGAGGCGAAGGGCAAGGATTCCGGCCCGACGCAGGCAGCGACTGAGGGCTGACCGGCTCTCCAAGCAGCGCGGTCGAATCGCTTTCTCGCGAGACGTTCCCCGCGGCGGCGCGAACGCGGGCGCCTAAAGCCGGATCGCCCCGAGCCGCGCGCCTTGCGCCACCGCTTCCGCTCGTCCCTCCGCGTCGAGCTTGTCGAGCAGCGAGGCGATGTGAAACTTGACCGTATGGACCGAAATCGCCAGGCGCCGGGCGATCGCCTTGTTCGACGCCCCCTCGGCGATCAGCGCCAGCACGTCGCGCTCTCGCGGCGTCAAAGCGACGTCCGGCCCCGGCTCAGGCTCGCCCCTGACAACGAGGGCCGCGTCGGCCGGCTCGCCCGGCGCCGCGAGCCTCAAGCCCGGAACATCGGCCAGAAGCGCGGTCAGCCGATCGGCAAGCTCCGGCTCGCCGATCTCGAGCGCCACGACCACGACGGGCGGCTCGTCCGTCATACCTGTCACTGGCTCTCCGGCCGTTCGCCGATCGTCAGCGTCGTCTCGATCGGCTCGCCGCCTCGTCGCAGCGTAAGCTTGACGCTCGCGCCGACGCTGTCGGGTCCGAGCGCGCGCACGAGGTGATAGACGCCCCGCACCGGCTCCCCGTTCCAGGCTACGATGACGTCACCCTGCCGGACGCCCGCCGCGGCGCCAGGTCCCTTGGGGTCGACGCTGATCGCCATCGCCCCGGTCCCGCCGCCGTCGAGTTTGACCGGCTGTAGCCCAAGACCGAGATAGCCGCGCGCGATTCTGCCCTTTGCCGCGAGCACGTCGGCGACGCGGTCGATCGTCGCCATCGGAATGACGAGCGTGCGTCGTCGCGGGCCAAACACAGCCATTCCGAAGGAATGGCCCGAGGCGTCGAGGGCAAGGCCGCCTTCGCTGGCGCGAGCGAGCGCCGCGTCGAGTTCGATGCGCGCGTCGATGACGCCGCCGCGCAAACTGCGCCACTGCGGACCGGCGAACGACACGATTCCGAGCGCCGCGCTCGCTGCGCCCTCCCGCGCGCCGGCGACGACGGCCAGCGCCCCCGCCGCCGGCGGCGCGGCCGTCGGGGCAGCTTTCGGCAGATCGGTCCGCTCGACCCGCAGCAGGGCGACGTCGGTCGACGGATCGCGGCCGATGATTTGAGCCGGGCTCGAGGCGCCGTCGTGAGCGACGATCGAGTGCTCGCCGTCGTCGGCGAGCGCGTTCTCGGCCGCGACGATGAGGCCCGGACGCCAGGAAAAGCCGGTCGATCGCGCGCGCGCGGATTGGACTGAGACAACGCTCGGCGCGACCTCGCGGAGGATACGGGCGAGCTCCGTCGACAAGGCAAGCAAGTGGGAAGAGGCGGATTGGTCTGACATGGGAAGCTCCTTTGCCGCCTAACATGCCCCTCAATGTGGGGACTGCCCACCTCGCCAGATGGTCAGGCCGAGTCCGCGTCGCCGACGCTTTGCAGTGCGCTTGCGCCCGCCTATATGAGCGGCCGTAAGTAAAAGGATCGGAGGTTCGGTTTGATTCGCCTGGCGCTGGTTTTCGCCCTCGCCCTCATATGGGGGGCTGCGTCCGCCGAGACGGCGCCGAAAGTCCCGCCACAGAATCCAATCCAGGTGCGTCTCTCATTCGCGCCGGTGGTGAGGAAAGTCACCCCCGCGGTCGTCAACGTTTACGCCTCGCGCGTCGAGACGGCGCCGCGGAATCCGCTCTTTGACGATCCGATCTTCCGCCAGCTTTTCGGCGGCGGCGGGGACGATTCCAGAGTGTCGAAAGCGCTTGGATCGGGGGTCATCGTGGACCCGTCGGGTCTTGTCGTCACCAACTATCACGTCATCGAGGGCATGACCCAGGTCAAGGTCGCGCTCTCAGACAGGCGTGAATTTGAGGCCGAGATCGTGCTGCGCGATCCGCGCACCGATCTGGCGGTGCTGCGCCTCAAGGGCGGCCGGGATTTCCCGGTGCTCGAACTTGGCGATTCGGACGCGCTCGAAGTCGGCGATTTCGTCATCGCCGTGGGCGATCCGTTCGGCGTCGGGCAGACGGTCACCCAAGGCATCGTTTCGGCGCTCGCACGCACGCAAGTCGGGATCAGCGATTACGGCTTCTTCATCCAAACGGACGCCGCCATCAATCCCGGCAACTCGGGCGGCGCTCTGGTCGATCTCGACGGCAAGCTGGTCGGGATCAACTCCGCGATCTACTCGCGCACGGGCGGCAGCATAGGGATCGGTTTCGCCATCCCGGTCAACATGGTCAAGGGCGTCGTCGCCGCGGCGCTCCGTGGCGGCGCGACCGTCAGACGGCCGTGGCTCGGCGCCACGCTGCAGAGTCTGACCAAGGACATCGCCGACAATCTCGGCATCGATCGCCCGACTGGCGCGCTGGTGGTGACAGTGGCTCCGGTTGGTCCCGCCGCCGAGGCGGGTCTCAAGCGAGGCGACCTCATCACCGCGGTCGACGATCAAAGCGTCGACGACGCAGAGGGCGTCGGATTTCGGCTCGGGGTCAAGCCGCTCGGCGGCTCGGCTCAGTTGTCGATCCTGCGCAACGGGCGGGCGCTGAGCCTGCCGCTCAAACTTGCTCCCGCGCCGGAAATCCCGCCTCGCGACGCCTTGACCATTCGCAGCCGCTCGCCCTTCGAAGGGGCGGAGGTCATGAACATGTCGCCCGCGGTCGCCGAGGAGCTGTCGCTTGAGGGCGCTTCCCAGGGGGTGGTGGTCGCCGCGGTCAAAGATGGTTCAACCGCGGCTGCGGTTGGCGTGCAGAAGGGGGATATTGTCGTCGCGGTCAACGGGCAGAAGATTGCAACGACGCGCGATCTCGAGAAGGCGTGCGGAGAACGCGCGCGGCTCTGGGATCTGACCATCCAGCGCGGCGGGGAGACAATCCGCAGTCAGCTTGGCGGGTAGAGCGCGGCGTACTTAGACGGGATCGCGGGCCGGCGGTCCGGACCAGGCCTCGCCAGCGCGTGATGGCGGTAGCGCGACTAGTACCTCGGCACAGTGATCTTGACCGGTTGAATCCGGGGTCAAAGTAACTCTGGCAGCTGTGTCGGATCAACGAGCAGTTCGATGCTGCGGGCGTTCTCGGCTGCCGCCTAATGAAGCCAGCTTGTTCGAGCGTCAGTACCATCTGGTGCACGGAAGGCGGGCTGACGCGAAAATAGTCCTGCATCTCAGTTTCGGCCGGCGGCCGGCGGTGCAGGCGCGTGTAGAGGTGGATAAACGCCAGATATTGGCCCTGCCTGGGTGTGAAGGTTTTTGCAGGGCGACTCACTCCGGCCATCCGATTCAGCTGTTCGTGCGTGCCTCAACACGAGGAGGCACGGATGAATGTACGCTATCGGGTCGAACTCAGCCAAACCGAACGCACCGAACTGACGGAGCTTCTGAGCGGCGGCAAGCATGCGGCACGCAGGCTCAAGCGGGCGCAGATATTGTTGGCGGCGGATGGCGGCGCCAGCGACGAGGCGATCGCGACCAATGTCGGCGTGGGCAGCTCGACCGTCTATCGGACTAAGCGCCGCTTCGTCCTCGGCAACCTGGAGGCGGCGCTCAGCGAAGAGCCGCGCCCCGGAGCAAACCGCAAGCTCTCGGGCAAGGAGGAAGCCCTGCTGGTGGCAACGGCCTGTTCGAGTCCACCCGCGGGCCGCGCTCGCTGGACGCTGGAGTTGCTGTCCGGTGAACTGGTCAGGCTGACTGCGCACGAGAGTGTGTCGCGCGAGACGGTGCGTCGGCGCTTGGCCGAAAATGACCTCAAGCCATGGCGCAAGGACATGTGGTGCATTCCGCAGGTCGACGCCGACTACGTCGCCCGTATGGAGGAGGTGCTCGATCTTTATTCCGAAGCGCCCGATCCCGAGCGCCCGGTGGTCTGCTTCGACGAGAGCCCGATCCAGCTCATCGGCGAGGTCCGCCGGCCGATCCCGCCCGAGCCGCGGCAAATCGAGCGCTACGACTGCGAATATAAACGCAACGGAACCGCGAACCTGTTCGTGTTCTTGGATGTGAACCGCCCCTGGCGCAAGGTGAAGGTCACCGAACGGCGCGCCGCCGAAGACTTCGCCGTCTGCATGCGCGACCTCACCGATGTCCATTATCCCGAGGCGGAGCGCATTCGCGTGGTGCTCGACAACTTGTCGACCCATTCCGCCGGCGCGCTCTACCAGACTTTCCCAGCCGACGAAGCGCGACGGGTGCTGCGCCGGCTGGAGTTCCACTACGTCCCCAAGCACGCCAGCTGGCTGAACATGGTCGAGATCGAGATCGGCGTCCTGGCCAGTCAATGTCTCGATCGGCGCATCGAAAGCTACACCCGGCTTGTCGCCGAGACCGCTGCTTGGGAGAAGCGACGCAACGCCGAATGCGCCCGCATCAACTGGATGTTCACAACCCAAAAAGCCCGCGCCAAAATGGGGCGCGCTTACCCCAAGCCCACGCTCAAATCAGACCAAAATCAAAGAGTCAAAACCTCTGTGACGAGGTACTAGTTCATCGATTCCATGAAACCGATCTTTTGTGAGGGATTCATTTGGTCTTTGCCGGCCTGTAGGCTGGTCTTTTGATTCGCGAGACGAGATTCGAAGATCATGACGGCACGGCGGCGAGCGATTGAGTTGTTGATCGGAGAGGATTTGGCGAGGCTTGTTTCGATAGCACGCTCGCGAACGGAGCCAGCGAGCCGGGTCGAGCGGGCGCGAATGCTGTTGGCTTACCGGAAAGACCCCTCGTTCTTTGCGGTGGGTCAAGCTTTGGGGGTGCATCATCAGACGGTCCAGCGCTGCGTTGAGCGGGCGCTGGCCTATGGTCCAATGGCGGCGCTCGACGATCGTCCCCGGCCGGGCAAGGAGCCGACGATCACTGCCGAGGCCAGGACATGGCTGGTCTCTCTGGCCTGCCGCAAGGCGAAGGACTTGGGCTATCCGCACGAATTGTGGACGACGCGGCTTCTGGCTCGTCACGCGCGCGAGCATGGACCAGCCGAAGGGCACGCCTGCCTTGGCAAGCTGGTTCAGGGCACTTTGTGCAAGATACTCAATGAGCAAGAGGTCAAGCCGCACAAGGTGCGTTACTACCTGGAACGCCGCGACCCCGAGTTCAAAGCCAAGATGGCGGAAGTTCTGTGCGTCTACCGCGAGGTCAAGATCATTAAAGAGACCGCGGCCGCATCGAAGACGGAGCCGAGCGACGCGGTGGCGATCGTCTCCTATGATGAGAAACCCGGCATCCAGGCGATCGCCACGACCGCCCCGGATCTGCCGCCCGAGCCCAGCGAGCACGCGACCTTCGCGCGCGATCATGAATATAAGCGCCTCGGCACGGTCAGCTTGCTGGCCGGCATCGACCTGCTCACCGGCGCGGTTCACGCTCTGGTCAAGGATCGTCACCGCAGCCGCGAATTCATCGAGTTCCTCAAGCTTCTCGACGCCGCCTATCCAGCCCACACGGCGATCAAGCTGATCCTCGACAATCATTCCGCGCACATTTCCAAGGAAACCAAAGCTTGGCTCGCCGAGCAGCCCGCCGGCCGCTTCGAATTCACCTTCACGCCCAAGCACGGCTCCTGGCTCAACCTCGTCGAGGGCTTCTTTTCCAAGCTTGCCCGCTCCGTCCTGCGCCACATCCGAGTCGCATCGAAACAGGAACTCAAGGAGCGCATCATCGCCGCAATGGACGAGTTCAACCGACACCCTGTCGTCCATACTTGGTCCTATAAACTCGACAACGCCGCTTGATATGATTCGAACTTTGGAAACGATGAACTAGTCCCACTTCCGGTGCGCCCACATCCATTGTTCAGGCGCCTCGCGGATGAAAGCCTCGTACTGGCGCTGCAGCATTTGCGTCGCCGCAAGGGCGTCCGCCGCGCTGTTGCTTGTCTGCGGCATTGAAATGGGGGCGATGCGGATGCTGAAGCGCGAGCCTGGCCGGCGGAACGCCGCGCCGGCGTAAAGCGGAGCGCCCGTCATGCGGGCGAGGAGCGCGGGAAAGACGGTTGACCGCGCGGGCCTTCCGAAGAAGGGCACAGACGGTCCGTTGTCGTCTCTGAGGTCGGCAAGGAAGCACGGGCAGGCGCCTTCCTTGATGGCGCGCAAGAGCGCGCGCGCCGCCATGGGAGTCTTGGGCGTCAGGCCCCCCTGGTAGAGCGGCTCGCGCAGCCTGCGCATCAGGGCGTCGACATGAGGGTTGGACATGCGCTGATAGACGCCGATGAGGGAAACGCCGAGCCGCTGGCCGCCATGCGCCAGAATCTCCCAATTTCCCAAGTGAAGTCCACACACGATGAAGGGCTTCGCGCCGCGCGCTGCTTCGTCGAAACCTTCCGCCGGCTCGAAGACGATGCGGTCGCTCTTCGTCAGCGCTTTGATGTGGAGGCTCTCAGCGAAGGTCCGCCCAAGATTTTCCCACATCGCGGCGGCGATCGCCCTACGCTCGGGAGGCGACTTTTCAGGGTAGGCGTGCTCGAGATTCGCGAGCGCGCGCTTCTGTCGGCTGAGGCGCGGAGCGATGAAGCGCCACAGCTTTCCGGAGAGCCATGAGGCCGCCTGAAGGGGGATGGCGCGCGCAATGACGATCGCGAGCCAAAGCGCTGCAAATTCCAGGCGAAGACGCAATCCATTGGGGAACTTCATGAGACGGCCGGCGACCCCGAAAGGACGGCGACTCCGGCCCCACGGGTTATTTCCTATTGCGTCTTGGGCGCCTTCGCAACTGTGGTGAGGCGAGCCGAATTCGAACTCGCCGCGACCTTACGCCGCGCTGCGGACGAGGCGCCCAACCTTGGCCCGCGCCAACCGGCGGTTGATGGATTGCCAAAGGCCGCGCATTTCCTGGGCGGCCGCCCCGTTTGGGTTGAGCTCGGTCACGCCGCAGCCTCGGCGCGCCGCTTCCGGGTAGTCCACTCGCGTAAGAATGAGCGGGGAGATCAGCTCGCCCATCTCTCCAAGCGTCTCGACGCCGTCCTGGACGCGGGCGGTTTGCTGCCCGGCCGGGCACTGATTGAGCAGGAACACGAACTCAGCCCCGATCTCCGCGAGCACCGCGCGGGTTCGGGCGCTGGCCCACAAATCGAACAGGCTCGGGCGCGAAGGGACGATGTTGAGGTCGGCAACCTGCATCGCGGCCGAAGACGCCGCGCCTTCCGCGCCCGGAGTATCGAGGACAGCAAGCGTTACGCCCTTGCGTTCAAGGGTGGCGAGTAAGGCCGGCAGGCGCGCCCCTCCCGAAGCGATGACGTCGATATCGCGGGCGGCGCGGGTCCTGGCCCAGTTCGCGAGCGAGCCTTGCGGATCCATGTCGATGAGGCAGACTTTCTCGCTCATTTCATGCGCCGCGACGGCCAGCGACGAGGCGAGCGTGCTCTTTCCCGAGCCCCCTTTCTGACTCACAAACGCAATGGTCCGCATCACCGCCGCGCTCAGATTCGCCCCGTTTTGCATGGGGCAGGAATTAATGAATGTTCAACGAGTTGAGCGGAAAGGAGTTAACAGGCGGTTTCGCAACGCGCGTCGTTCGGCCCTTTGTTGCAGGTCCATTCCGCCGCGGCGAGGTCTCCCGGCGGCGCTCAGTCGTCGTCGAGCGGGATCACTCCCCTGAACGCGCCGTCCGCCGCAAGCGTGATCTTCTCGATGCGCATTTCGGCGTTCTTGAGCAATTCGTCACAGCGCTTCTTCAGAGCTTCGCCGCGTTCATAAAGCCGGATCGATTCGTCCAGCGCCACCGCGCCTTTTTCCAGTTGATCGACGATCTGTTCAAGCTCCGCGAGCGCCGCCTCGAACGGCATCTCGGAGATGTCCGGCTTGGCCTCGGTCACCTCGGCTCCTTTTGACCCTTAGGACGCTGCATCAATCGGGCAAAGCCGAAACCAGATAAAGGGTCTTCAATGTGTCGCTCGGCTGCATCTGGTCGCCGAATGTATGCGCAAATACGGTCGCGATCTCGCCCGAGCGGTAGATGTGGCTCAGCGCCCGGTCGACCGCGAGGCGGAGATCTTCGTCGCCGTGCGCCAGCGCCAGGGCGTAGGGTTCGATGGAAAAATAGTTGTTGGCGAGGCGCAGCTTGCTGGGATCGCTGATCTTGGAGGCAAGATAAGAGAGGATCGCGCGGTCGCCGAAATAGGCGACAATCTCGCCCTTATCGAGCATGGCGAGCCCCTCTTCGTGGGTTTTGGCGGGGGTAACGTCCGCCGCGATACCGGCGCTCGCCAGGGTGTCGCGCAGGCTCTGTTCGGTCGTCGTGCCGGCCAACACCCCGACCTTCTTGCCGGACAGACCGCCGAAGTCGCTCGGACCTTCGCCGGCGACAAGCAGGCTCGCGCCATCGATGAAGGTCGTGATCGAAAAGTCGACCTGCTCGCGACGGGAGAGGGTTTCCGAAGTCGGCTCGCAGAGAAGATCGGCCTTTCCGGTCGTGATCGCGTCGAAGCGGTTCGCGGCGGTCACGAGAACATAGCTGACCTTGAGATCGGGGATATTGAGCTCAGCGGCGATATTCTTGACGACCGAGCGGCAGAGGTCGACCATGAAGCCCGCCGGCTCCCCGATCGAATCGGTGAACGAGAAAGGCGGGGCGTCGTCCCGGAAGGCGATGCGGAACGTCTTGTCCTGCCGAACTCTGTCGAGCGTTCCGGCGTCGGCCGATCCCAGAGCCAACGCGGCCCCCGCCGCCGCGAATGACAAGGCCCTGAGCTGTCGTCCGATCGAACCCATGCGCGGCTCCCCTTCTGAGATTCTTCCGGATTTCAAGGCCAGTCGGTCGCGGCGAGTTGAGCGCCGCTTATAACAGACACGAACGTGAAGAGCCAAAGCCGCGCGTCCGGCCTCCGAGCGAGTGTACGATCGAGGATTTCCTGCGATAACCTCCATGAGTTGGTTTTAAGCGCGCTTTCGGAGGCAAGCCCATGCTCGTCGGTGTTCCCAAGGAGATCAAGGACAACGAGTTCCGGGTCGGCATGACGCCGGCCGCGGTCGCCGAGCTCGTCGATCACGGCCATCAGGTCATCATCGAGACTTCCGCCGGCCTCGGCTCCGGGTCGCCGGATGAGGAATACGTCCGGGCGGGCGGAAAGATCGTCCAGACCGCGGCTGACATCTTCGCCCAGGCGGAGATGATCGTGAAGGTCAAGGAGCCGCTTGCGGAAGAGCGCAAGCGGCTCAGGCGCGGGCAGATCCTGTTCACCTACCTGCATCTCGCGCCGGATCTCGAGCAGACGCGCGACCTCATGGCCTCTGGCGCCACCTGCATCGCCTACGAGACGGTGACCGGCCCGCATGGCGGACTGCCGCTGCTGACGCCGATGTCGGAAGTCGCCGGTCGCCTCGCGCCGCAGGTCGGGGCGCATGCGCTGGAGAGCGCGCAAGGCGGGCGCGGCGTGCTGCTCGGCGGCGTGCCCGGGGTGGCTGCGGCCAACGTGCTCGTCCTGGGCGGCGGCGTCTCGGGAACCCACGCGGCGACCATCGCGGTCGGCATGGGCGCCTCCGTCACCGTGGTCGACCGCTCGCACGAGGCCCTCAAGCGGCTCTCGACCGAGTTCGGCTCGGCGCTGCGCACGGTCTATTCGACGCGCGCCTCGATCGCCGATCTCATCAAGCACGCCGACCTCGTCATCGGCGCCGTGCTCTTGCCTGGCGCCGCCGCGCCCAAGCTCATCACCCGCGCGATGCTGAAGACGATGCGCCCGGGCGCGGTCGTCGTCGACATCGCCATCGACCAGGGCGGCTGCTGCGAGACTTCGAAGCCGACGACGCATTCGCACCCGACCTATGTCGTCGACGGCATCGTGCACTACTGCGTCGCCAACATGCCGGGCGCGGTCGCCCGCACCTCGACCTTCGCCCTCAACCACGCGACCTTGCCGTTCGCGCTGGCGCTCGCCGACAAGGGCTGGCGCGAGGCGCTGAAGGAGGATCCGCACCTGCGCGCAGGGCTCAACGTGCACGACGGCAAGGTGACCTGCGAGCCGGTCGCGGCGGCGCACGGTCTCATCTACACGCCGGCGGAGAGCGTGCTCAGCGAGTGACGGCCCCGGCCGGTCGCCTGAGCCGCCGAAGCCCCGGATTTAACCAGAGCAGGAATTCCTCCCAAGCAAATCCAAATAAAACCAAGCAAAAAGGCTTGGCGCAGCGTCCAAAGCAAAGGGCATTTTTGATGCAAGCCACATCACTCGCGGTCCGATTGCTCCTTTCGCTGAGTTGCGCGATGCTTGCCGCGCCGGCCGTGTGTGAAGACACTGACGTCGGTCCCCCGCCCGCGCTGGCGCCAGGACAGGCGCCGCCGGTGCCGCGAGCGGGTCCCCTGGCGGAGCCGCGCTCGTCAGATCAGGTCGGCCTTCCCAAGGCTTTGACCGAGTATGTCATCTCGCCGACCACGCTCAGGCCCGCCACAGTCGCATTGGGTCAGAAGCTCTTCTTCGAGCCTCGGCTCTCGGGGGACGGCGCCGTCGCCTGCGCCGCCTGCCACGATCCGGCGCGGGCCTTCACCGACGGCAGGCCCGTATCAGTCGGCATCCACGGCCGCGTCGGCCAACGCAACGCCCCAACCATTCTGAACGCCCTCTATAACAAACATCAGTTTTGGGACGGGCGCGTTGCTACGCTCGAGCAACAGGCGGCGCTGCCGATCACGAATCCCTTCGAGATGGGCTCGGCAAGCCTCAGCGACGCCCTGTCCAGGATCGCCGACAACAAGGACTACCAGACCCAATTCATGCAGGCCTTCGGTCGGGCGATGAACGAGCAGGATATGCTGAGCGCCATCGCAGCGTACGAGCGGACGCTGGTTTCGTTCGATTCTCCGTTCGACCATTTCATCGCCGGAGACGCAAACGCCATTAGCGACTCTGCCAAACGCGGTTGGGAATTGTTCAACACCAAAGCCCGTTGCAACCTCTGCCACGCTTTGACGGACAATCAGCGGGACCCAACCCTCTTCATGGATAACGACTTTCACAACATCGGCGTCGGTATCCTCCGGCATCGCGTCGCCCCCTTGGCCCAGCGCGCGGAGCGCGAGCTGGCGCAAGGAAATCTGCCCGCGGTCGACGCCGCGGCGATCAGCAGCGATTTGTCGGTGCTCGGGCGCTTCCTGGTGACGAGGGAGCAGGAGGATATCGCGTCGTTCAAGACGCCGGGCTTGCGAAATGTCCTCGTGACCGGGCCCTACTTCCACGACGGGTCGATGGAAACACTGTGGGATGTCATGGATCATTACAATAAGGGGGACGGAATCACCAACCCGTGGCTCGACAGCGACATGCAGCCGTTAGCGCTGACGGAGCCGGAGATCGACGACGTGGTGGCGTTTCTCGCCTCGCTGACAAGCCCGCAATACAAGGAGCTTGGCGACAAGGAGTATGCACGCCAACTCGCTCTATCCAAAGTGAGCCGCACTCAGCGGGACACCCAGCGGGCGTTCGGCCCAAAGCCGAAGCAACCACCGCCTCCTCCGCTCTGATTGTTCGTTGGGATCGCCGGGACCTGGCGATCCAAGTTGAAGCCAAGGCGCAAGCATGGGGCAACTCGCTGCCATCGCGCTCGAGGACACGCTTGGCGTCAAACTGCTCAATCGTGGCTAATGCTCGATCCGCTTCGTCGCGGCGGTTGGGCGGCGATAATCGAGAGCCGCCGAGCCCTACTCGGCGCCGCTCTTCGCCACGCGCTCATAATTGCGAGCAGCCGCCGTGACGGCGAGCGCGGCGGCGGCGAGCGGTCCGGCCGGAGCGTCGGCGACGACTTCGGCTCCGCCGAACTGGCCCGCGAGGCGGGCTTGCAGCCAGTCGCGGATCGCAGGGTCCGGACCAGGAGCGCCGGCTCGAACGGCGAGACGGGCCGCCGAGAGCTGGGCCACGAAGCCGTGCGCCGCGATCAGCAAGGCCGCCATCTCCTCGAGGCCTCTGTGCGCGGCCATCGGCTCGATGCTCATGCGCCCGGCCGAATCGGAGAGCGCGGCGATCGCTTCAATCAGGTTCTTACGCACGAGCCGATAGTCGTGCTCCGTAGCGTTGGGCGTGAGCGCAACGGGGGTGAACGCCGCAAGCTGGGCGAGAAGTCGGCTTGCGAGTCGCGGCGCCTCCGAAGATTCCCAGCGCGGCCAGAAATAATTGAAGAGGTGGGCGATCGCCGCGCCGATCAGCGTATCGGCGAGACGCACCAGGATGGGCGCCGAGAGCCACGGCTGGACCAGGTGCAGCGACACCAAGGCCATCACCGAAGCGCTGGCCGAGGCGATGCGGTAGTTGAGCCGCGCAAAGCTGTGGGTCACCGCGACCGCCAGACCTTGGACCGCGACCAGCGCGCCAGCTGGCGCGAAGGCGACCAAGCCGGACGCCAGGACGCAGCCGACCAGCGTGCCAATGACGCGGGCGTCGCGCCGCTGCCGCGTCAAGCCATAGCCCGCCCGCATCACCACCGCGATCGTAAGCAGGACCCAGTTGCCATGCCGCTCGTCGCCGAGCGATTGCGCGGCCAGCGCGCCGGCCATCATCGCCAGCGCCAGGCGAACGGAGAATCGCAGCACCGGCGAATCGAGATTGAAATGCGCCGCGAGCGGACCGAGCGCATAGGTCCGTTTCGGAATGAAAACAGCGAGGTTGACGTCGCCGATGACGCCCCGCGCCGTGTCGTCATTCGACAGCGCCTTTTCCAGCCGCCGGACGTGCCCCAGCGCCAGAACGAGACGCCGCGTCGCAGGGTCGAGCGCCACGCGCGCGTCCGGGTTCATCCCCTCGCCGGCTTCGAGCCGCATGAGGTCTCGCTTGAGCGCGTTGATCGCGAACTGATGGTCGGGCGGCAGCGCGGGACGGGCGGTCGTCAGGAGCTCGAGGCTCAAGTGTTCGAGATCGAGCGAGCCCATGCGCAAAGCCTCGCCGATTCGTTCAAGCAGCGGTCTCGCCGCCGGCGTTTCCCGGATCAGCGCGACGTCGCATTGCGCCGCGACCAAAGCGTCGAACGCGTCGAGCAGGACGCCGATCGTGGCGGCAAGGCGCAGGCGCTCTCCCCTATCCCCCGTCCGGTCGAGCAAAAGAGCGCGCGCCGACTGCAATTGCTCGGCGAGCGCCGCCTGCTGGCGGATCGCGGCGCCGTAGGCGGCCTCGAGATCCTGGTCCGGATCAAATATGCCCGCGACCGTGCGCAAGTAGATCGAGAGTTCGCGGATCGATTCTGAGGCGACAAGGCGCCGGGCGCTGGCGTCGGTAAAGACCGTCGCCAACAGCGCAAACGCGATGTAACTCACGCCCCCCGCGGCGAACAGTGTCTCAATACGCACCGCGGCCGGCAGGGTTTCGCGCGGGACTCCCAGAATGAAGACCATTGGGATGACGGCCTGCATGCCGACTGCGACCGCCCATCGCCCGAGCCCGGTGACGAGGCCGCCGACAAAGCTGATCGCTCCGATCATCAGCAATGCGGCGAGCGGCCACGGCAGCGCGAGCTGGATCGCGACTGTCGAGAGCAGCGCCAACGCGAAGCCGAAGCCCATCGTGCGCGCCTTTTCCCGCCAGGGCGCAGGAAGATCCGAGATGCTGGCCGATATTGCGCCAAGCGTCGCCGGCTGGCCGGCGGCGAAGCCGAAAATCGCCGAGGCGATCAGAGCGATCGCGATCACGCCGACGCCGACGCTCAAGCCGTTGACAATGTGCTGGCCGACAAAGAGCCGCAGGAGATTGGGAGGACGCGGCCAGCGAGGCATTCAGGGCCCGCAGGGTTTCAGGCGGCCGTCGCGGTCCCTTTCAACGATTGGACCGCGCGCGCCGCGATCGCGTTGAGGCCGGAATGGCCTTGATCGGCGAAGGCGATGATCTCGCGGATCATCTTCGGAGTCCAGTACATGCGCAGATGCGACGCGGCCCCCTCGGTCGCTTCCCGCTCGGGCATCGCGGCGTAGAATTCGCCGATCTGATTGGCCATGCGGACGAGTTTGTCGATCTTGCCGGTCGTCAAGCCGCCAATCCTCCGCTCGCTTCGTCCTTCCCGGCCTCAAAGCATAGCGCCTGGTCGCGGCGGGCGACAGCGATCAGGCGCACGCCGAAACGCTGAGCGCGCTCGAGCGCAAGCGAGGTTGGCGCCGAAACCGCCACCAGGGTCCCCGCGCCAAAGATCGCCGTTTTCGCCACCATCTCGAACGAACAGCGGCTGGTGATGGCAAAAAACCCGCTGTCGGGCGCAACGCCTGCGCGCGCGAGCGCGCCGATCGCCTTGTCGAGCGCATTGTGTCGGCCGACGTCCTCGCGGACCAAGACGATTGTCCCATCTCGTCCGCACCACGCGGCGGCATGGACGGCGCGGGTTAAGTGATTGAGGGGCTGTCGCGTCTCGAGTTCCTCAAGGGCGGCGCGAATGGCGGCGGGCGCCATCGGAGGCTGCTCATTGAGCGGCGGGCGAGGAGAAGGCATCTGCGAAAAATCCTCGATGCCGCAGAGGCCGCAGCCCGTGCGTCCGCTCATCGCCCGACCGCGCGCCAGATGGGCCTGCAATCGTTCGCCGGAAAGCGCAATCTTAAGCTTCCAGCCCTCCTCGACGCGCTCGACCTCAACGCCCCGAATATCCTTGATCGTCTCGGCGATCTGTTCAGTCAGCGCAAAACCGTAGGCGAAATCCTCCAGGTCCTGCGGCGTCGCCATCATGACGGCGAAGGGCGCGCCGCCTATGACGACCTGAACGGGCGCTTCGACTGCGATCGCGCGTGTAAGCTCAGGCCCGCTCGCGCCGGAATCATAGGAAAAGGTCCGGACTGGAACGTCGATCGAGCCCGGACCCTCATTCGGCCGCATCGGCCAACGCCTTCTCGATCCGGCGCTCCGAGACCGCCTGCTCGCGATCGCGCACCTGCCAGTCGGAGAAATGGTTGGTTCGTCGCACCTGGACCGCCGTCACCTTGTATTCGGGGCAGTTGGTCGCCCAATCGGAATAGTCGGTGGTGACCACGTTAGCGCCGGTGACGGCATGATGGAAGGTCGTATACACGACACCGGGCTGCACGCGCTCGGTGATCTTGGCGTGCAGCGAAATCTCGCCGGTGCGGCTCGTCAGCGCCACCAGATCGCCGTCGCGCACGCCGCGCTGTTCGGCGTCGAAGGGATGAATCTCGAGCACGTCCTCGTCATGCCAGAGCTCGTTGGCGGTGCGTGCTGTCTGGGCGCCGACGTTGTATTGCGACAGGATCCGGCCGGTCGTCAGCAGAAGCGGGAAGCGCGGCCCGACGCGTTCCTCGGTGGCGACAAATTCGGTCAGCATGAACTGGCCCTTGCCGCGCACGAAGCGGTCGACGTGCATGACCGGCGTGCCGGTCGGCGCCGCATCATTGCATGGCCACTGGATCGAGCCGAGTTCGTCCAGCCGGGCGTAGGACACGCCCTTGAAGGTCGGCGTTGTGGCGGCGATCTCGTCCATGATCTCGCTTGGATGCTTGTAGTGCATCGGCGCGCCGATCGCGTTGGCGAGGGCCATCGTCGCCTCCCAGTCGGCCATGCCGGCAAGGGGAGGAATCGCCTGGCGCACGCGGCTGATGCGACGCTCGGCGTTGGTGAACGTGCCGTCCTTTTCCAGAAACGACGCGCCGGGCAGGAACACATGGGCGTAGCGCGCGGTCTCGTTGAGGAAAAGATCCTGCACGACCACGCATTCCATCGCCCGCAAGCCCGAGGTGATGTGCTTGGTGTCCGGGTCAGACTGCGCGATGTCCTCACCCTGCACGTAGAGCCATTTGAATGAACCGTCGATCGCCTCGTCGATCATGTTGGGAATGCGCAGGCCCGGCTCATTGCTGAGCGGCGCCCCCCACAGGCGCTCGAAGATCTCGCGGACCGCGTCGGTGGACACGTGACGGTAGCCGGGGAACTCGTGCGGGAACGAGCCCATGTCGCATGAGCCCTGCACATTGTTCTGGCCGCGCAGCGGATTGACCCCAACGCCTTCGCGGCCGATGTTTCCGGTCGCCATGGCGAGATTGGCGATCCCCATCACCGCCGTCGAGCCTTGGCTGTGCTCGGTGACGCCGAGCCCGTAATAGATCGCCGCATTGCCGGCCTTCGCATAGAGACGCGCAGCCGCGCGCAGCTCGCTGGGATCGATGCCTGTCGCCGCCGCCGTCGCCTCAGGCGAATGATGCGGATCGGCGACGAACCGCGCCCAGGAACTCGAAATTGGCCAGATCGCAGCGTTCGCGAACAAAGGCCTCATCGACAAGGCCCTCGGTGACAACGACATGGGCCAACGCGTTGAGAACCGCGACATTGGTTCCCGGCCTAAGGGCGAGATGGTAGTCGGCCTCAACGTGCGGGCTCTTGACCAGATCGGTGCGGCGCGGATCGATGACGATGAGGCGGACGCCGGCGCGCAGACGCTTCTTGAGGCGAGAAGCGAAAACCGGATGGGCGTCGGTCGGGTTCGCCCCGATGACCATGACGACGTCCGCCTTCTCGACGGACTTGAAATCCTGCGTGCCCGCCGAGGTGCCGTAGGTCTTGGAGAGCCCGAAGCCGGTCGGCGAGTGGCAGACGCGCGCGCAGGTGTCGACATTGTTGTTGTGGAATCCGGCGCGAACCATCTTCTGAACCAGGAACACTTCCTCGTTGGTGCAGCGGGAGGAACTGATCGCCCCGACCGAGTCGCGCCCATACTTCGCCTGGATGCGCTTGAATTCGTTGGCCGCATAGGCGATCGCCTCGTCCCAGGAGACTTCGCGCCACGGATCCTCGATCCGCTCGCGGATCATCGGCTTGAGCATGCGGTCTTTGTGGGTGGCGTAGCCGTAGGCGAACCGCCCCTTGACGCAGGAATGGCCCTCGTTGGCCTTACCGGCCTTGTAGGGGATCATGCGAACGACCTCGTCGCCCTTCAGCTCCGCCTTGAAGGCGCAGCCGACCCCGCAATAGGCGCAGGTCGTCACCACCGTGCGCTCCGGCGCTCCCATTTCGATGACCGACTTTTCGTTGAGCGCCGAGGTCGGGCAGGCCTGCACGCAGGCGCCGCAGGACACGCATTCGGACGACAGGAAATCGGCGCCGCCGGTTCCCACTTTGGACTCGAAGCCGCGCCCCAAGATCGTCAGCGCGAACGTGCCCTGGACCTCCTCGCAGGCGCGCACGCAGCGCGAACAGACGATGCATGCCGCGGGGTCGAAGATGAAATAGGGATTGGACGCGTCGACCTGGGCGTTGAGATGATTGGCGCCGTCTCGACCATAGCGCACCTCGCGGAGGCCGACGATCGCCGCCTGGGTCTGGAGCTCGCTATCGCCGTTGGCGCTGGACGTTAAGGTGTCGAGCGGATGATCGGACGCATAGAGCTCCATCACGCCCCGGCGCAGCCGCTCGAGCCGCGGCGTTCGAGTGCGGACAATCATCCCCTGCTCTGCCGGAGTGGTGCAGGAAGCCGGCGTCCCCTTGCGGCCTTCGATTTCAACCAGGCACAGGCGGCAGGAGCCGAAAGCCTCGAGGCTGTCGGTTGCGCAGAGTTTGGGGATCGGATTGTCGATGAGGGCGGCCGCGGCCATCACCGACGTTCCCAGAGGGACGCTGACCTTGCGTCCGTCGATGGTCAGCGTGACGGTCGCTTCGCCAGTGCGGATCGGCGTGCCCGTATCAAGTTCTTGCAACAGCGCCATGGGCTCGTCTCCTACTCCGCCGCGACGCGCGCCGGCGCCTTGGCGAAATCCTCGCTGAAATGATTGAGCGCGCTGAGGACGGGCATGGGCGCGAGCCCGCCGAGAGCGCAGAGCGAGCCGTCGGTCATCACCTCGCAAAGATCGCGCAAGAGCTGGAGGTTTTTTTGGCGGTCCCGACCGGCGATGATCTTGTCGACCGTCTCGACCCCGCGGACCGAGCCGATCCGGCACGGCGTGCATTTGCCGCAGCTTTCCTTGGCGCAGAACTCGAACGCGAAACGGGCCTGGTGCGCCATGTCGACGCTGTCGTCGAACACCACAAGCCCGCCATGGCCCAGCATGCCGCTGGCCGCGGCCATCGACTCATAGTCGAGCGGCGTATCGAGAAGGGAGGCCGGAAAATAAGCCCCAAGCGGTCCGCCGACCTGAACCGCGCGGATCGGCCGGCCGGTGCGCGTTCCGCCGCCGAACTCTTCGACGAGATCGCGCAAGGCTGCGCCAAATGCGAGTTCGATGAGCCCGCCGTAGCGGACGTTGCCGGCAAGCTGGAACGGCTGCGAACCGAGCGACCGCCCGACGCCATAAGCGGCGTAGCCCTTCGCGCCGTGCTCCAGGATCCATGGCGTCGAGGCGAAGCTCAGCACATTGTTGATGACCGTCGGCTTGCCGAACAGGCCTTTGATCGCAGGTAATGGCGGTTTGGCGCGAATTTGCCCGCGCTTTCCCTCCAGGCTTTCCAGAAGCGACGTTTCTTCGCCGCAGATATAGGCGCCGGCGCCGAGTTTGGCCTCGAGATCGAAAGCATGGGCCGAGCCGAGCACGCTCGGCCCTAGCAGCCCCGCGGCCCGCGCCCGCTCGATCGCCCGCCCAAACGTGGCGAATGCGTGCGGATATTCGGAGCGGATATAGACGTAGCCTATCGTCGCGCCGACGGCGAGCGCCGCGATGGCCATGCCTTCGATCAGGAGGAAGGGATCGCCTTCCATCAGCATCCGGTCGGCGAACGTGCCGCTGTCGCCTTCGTCGGCGTTGCAGACGACGTACTTCTGATCGGCGTCGATTCCGGCGGTCGTGCGCCATTTGATCCCGGTCGGGAAACCGGCCCCGCCACGCCCGCGCAGGCCCGAGGCCAAAACCTCCTCGATCGTCGCCTTCGGCCCAAGCGCCAGCGCGCGTTCGAGGCCCCGAAGCCCGCCATGACGGCGATAATCGTCAAGCGACAGCGGGTCCGTCAGCCCACAGCGGGCGAAGATGAGGCGCTGCTGCCTGGCGAGATAAGGAATCTCCTCGACGCGGCCGAGCGCCTTGGGATGAGCGCCGCCGCTCAAGAAGTCCGCGTCGAACAATTGAGCCGCCTCGCCGGGCGCGACCGGACCATAGCCGACGCGGCCAGCGGGGGTCTCGACCTCGACGAGCGGCTCGAGCCAAAAGAGGCCGCGCGACCCAGTGCGCACAAGCTCAATGTCGAGGCCGCGGTGGCGCGCTTCCTCGACAATCGCGCCCGCGACCATGTCCGCGCCGACCGACAGCGCCGAAGAATCCTGAGGCACGAAGACGCGCACGCTCATTGCGTCCTTCCTTGCGCGTCGGCGACGATCGCGTCGATGCGATCGCGGTCAAGGCGGCCGATCGGCTCCCCGTCGAGCAGCGCTGCCGGAGATAGGGCGCAATTGCCGAGGCAGTAGACGGTTTCGACGTGAAGTTCGGCCCGATCGTCCTCGACGTCGACCTTGATCCCGTGACAGGCGGCGAGATGAGAAACGAGGTCTTCGCAACCCATGGCCTGACAGGATTCGGCGCGGCACAGCTTCAACACTCGGCCATCGACCGGCGAGCGGCGGAAATCGTGATAAAAGCTGATCGCGCCAAGCGTTTCGGCTCGCGAGACATTGAGCGCATCGGCTAGAAGGGGGATTACGCACTCGTCGATATAGCCGAACTGCTCCTGCAAATCGTGCAGGATCGGCAGCATGGGCCCACGCATCGCACGCTTACGTTCGATCAACGTTCGCGCCAAATCCACATCAAAGGCCGTTCGGCCGGACAAGACATCCTCCCTGGTCCTCTACAAAGATGCGCTCGCGGAGGCTGAGGTTCAAATTGAACCTTTGGAAGGTGCGATAGGAGAACCCTATCGATTTACGCGCTCTTCAGCCTCGCCAAGCGGGTTTGGCGGCTGGATCAGCGCCGCGATGTCGGCGGGCAATTGCATCGCGAACAAATTCCGGGCGAGCGGCGAAGGCGGCTCGCGATCGCTCATTACGAGGCCAATGGTGCGTTGGGCGACCGGCTCGACAAGCTCGATCGCTCGGGTGCCCGGCGGCACGCCGAAAAAGCGCAACAGCTGGCGCGGCACAATCGCCGACCATTGGCCAGCGCTCACATGTGAGACGAGGTTGTAGATCGAGTTGGTCTCGACCGCCGGGATGGGCTTCGCCCCGACCGAGCGGAACACGCCGTCGATGATCCGCCGGTTCTGCATGTCGGGCGTCAGCAGGCACAAGGGCGCTGCGGCCGCCTCGCGCCATGTGACTTGGGAGCGGCCGGCGAACTCGCCAGTCGCAGGGGTGAGGAACAAATATTCCTCAACGCAAAGCGGCTTGGCCTTGACGTGCCCAATCGGTTCGGCGTCGAGATAGGTGAGGCCCGCATCGAGTTCGAACTCTTCGATTCCGCGATCGATCTCCTGGCTGTTCATGGAAAAAATGGCGACCGTCACGCCCGGAAAGCGCTTGAAGAATGGACCCGTGAGCTGGGAGACGATCGGCAGCGCAGTCGGAATGGCGCCGATCCGAAGACGGCCAGTGAGGCCTTTGTTGATCTCGTCAAGCCCGCGTCGGAGATTCTCGACCTCGGCGAGAATCCGATGGGCATGCTCCAGGGCCACCTGCCCTTGCGGGGTCAGACCGACGTACCGATGGCCACGCTCGACGATCGGCGCCCCGAGATCCTCTTCCAGCAAACGAATGGCGGCCGATAGGGTCGGCTGCGACACGTGGCAGGCGTCCGCGGCGCGGCCAAAATGCTTTTCCCGCGCAAGCGCCGCGAGATATTCGAGTTGACGGAGCACCATGACCCCTATCCAGGCGCTTGTCGTGGCGGAAGGCAAACACAAGGTCAATAGCGGGTTCCTATCGGTTAGCTCCTTCGTCGTCTGGAGATCGCCCTATTTCGGGGCTATTGGGCCTTCGACCGACGCTGAATGGAGGTCCGATGCCGGAAGCCGAAGCCAAGAAGGCGCAGCGATCGCGCGCGTTAGCGATCCGCGTCATCGCGACCCTGGTCGTCGCCGCCGCGCTCGGCCTTGCGGCCTTCGCGCTCACAAGTCCGCGGGGGGGGTCGCGCGCCGCTTTGATCGGCGGACCGTTCGCTCTGCAGGACGGGAACGGCAAGACAGTCAGCGATCAGACGCTCAAGGGGCGGCCGTTCCTGGTCTATTTCGGATACACCCACTGCCCCGACGTCTGTCCGACCGAGCTCGCGCACATCTCCGACATTCTGACCAAGATGGGGGACAAGGCTATTCCCGCCCTGTTCATCACTGTCGACCCCGACCGCGACACGCCGAAGATCATGCAGGACTACGTGAGCAGCTTCAATCCCGCGATAGTCGGACTGTCCGGCAGCCCCCAGGCGGTCGAAGCGGCGGAAAAGACCTTTCGCGTGTTCGCCCGCAAGGGCGAGAAGCAGCCGGATGGCGACTATTCCATGGACCACAGTTCGGTCGTCTATCTGATGAATAAAAACGGCGCCTTCGTCGAGGCGTTCAACGTCGAACGCCAGCCCGAGGAGGCGGCGAAAGACCTCGAAGCGCGCCTCTGAAGCCATGGCCTCTCTGGAAAGTCCGCGCCGCGGACTTCCGCGCTAACTCACGACACGCCGACGCTCAGTCGCCTCCCGCGACCTTTGCCGAACGCAAAGCAACGGTGGTTGCGGCGGCGCCTGCGAGCGTCATGACAAGAGCGTAGGAGAACCCGACTGCGGGTGAGAAGCGGCTGAGACGCGCGACCGCCGTTGCCGACTGAAGCGCGCTTTGCTAGAGGCTCGCGTCAGCTTTTTCCTTGCGCCGGCCTCTGCGTTCGAGCGTGCCGGCCATCGAGACAGGAACCGATGGACAAGTTCACCACATTGACCGGAGTCGCGGCGCCGCTGCCGATCGACAACATCGACACCGACATGATCATCCCCAAGCAATATCTCAAGACGATCAAGCGCACCGGTCTCGGCGCCGGCCTGTTCGCGGAGATGCGCTATCGCGAGGATGGATCCGAGAATCCCGACTTCGTCCTCAACAAGCCGGCCTACCGCCGTGCGGCGATCATCGTCGCGGGCGACAATTTCGGCTGCGGCTCCTCGCGCGAGCATGCGCCCTGGGCGCTGCTCGACTTCGGCGTCCGCTGCGTCATCGCGACCGACTTCGCAGACATCTTCTATAACAACTGCTTCAAGAACGGCGTCCTCCCGATCAAGGTTTCGCCCGAGGACCTCGCCAAGCTCCATGACGACGCCGAGCGCGGCGCGAACGCGACGCTCACCGTCGATCTGCCGGCGCAAGAGATCCGCGGTCCCGACGGCGGCGTGGTCAGGTTCGAGCTCGACCCCTTCCGCAAGCAGTGCCTGATCGAAGGGCTTGACGACATCGCCCTAACCCTGGTCGAGGCGTCCGCGATCGAGGCGCATGAACAGAAGGCGGCCGCGGCGCACCCCTGGCGGTGAGGGGCCCAGGAAGCGCCCGATCCTGCCGGCGCCGTCGAATTCCACGGACAGCCGTCATGGTTTAAGATGCCGCTCAGTCAGCAAAGGGCGCACGCTCGGCTTTAGATGAACGGCACGACGGTTTTTCTGACCGCCATCGGCTATGTCTCGTTTCTGTTCCTCATCGCCTGGTGGGGAGACAGTGCCGGACGGCGTTTCACGTCGGGCCGCTCGCGCCCGATCGTCTATGCGTTGAGCCTCGCCGTCTATTGCACCTCCTGGACTTATTACGGCTCGGTCGGGCTCGCCTCCGAGCACGGGCTTGATTTTCTGCCGATTTATATCGGGCCCATTCTCGTCATCGGCCTTGGAGCGCCGTTCATCGCCCGCGTCGCCAATCTCGCCCGCGCGCAGAACGTCACCACCGTCGCCGACTTCGTGTCGGCGCGGTACGGAAAATCCCAGCCGGTCGCCGCAGTCGCCGCGCTCATCGCGCTGATCGGGTCGGCGCCCTATGTGGCGCTTCAGCTCAAGGCGGTGGCGCCGACCGTCTTGATGGTGGTCGATTCGTTCGATCGCGCGCGCCTCACGCCGGGCGCGCCCTCGACGTCATTTTATCTCGCAGTGTCGTTGCTGCTGGCCGGCTTCGCGATGGCGTTCGGAACAAGGCGCATCAACCCCAAGGAGCATCAGGACGGTCTCATCCTCGCCATCGCGGTCGAATCGATCGTCAAACTGGTCGCGTTTCTCGCGGTCGGCGCCTTCGTCGTCTGGAGGCTCAACAGCGGCATCATCGATCTGACCGAGATCGCGCAATCCGATCCCAGGATCGCCTCGGTGATCCAGACTCCTCCCGATCCCGCGGTCTGGGTGGTGACCACGCTGTTGTCGGCGTTCGCGATCGTGCTTCTGCCACGCCAGTTCCACGTCGCCGTGGTCGAGAATCATGACCAGCGCGACATCCGCACCGCGGCCTGGTTGTTTCCGACCTATCTCGTGCTGATCAATCTGTTCGTCGCCCCGCTGGCCATCGCTGGCCTCAAGGTTTTCCCCAGCGGGTCGATCAACCGTGACCTGACCGTTCTTGCGTTGCCGCTCAGCGCCGGCGCGCACGGCGTGGCCCTGCTGACGATGGTGGGCGGCCTCTCGGCGGCGACGGGAATGGTGGTGGTCGAAAGCGTCGCCCTCGCCATCACCATTTCCAACGACCTGGTGATGCCGCTCATCCTCCGGCGCCGCGGCGCGCAGGCGCCCGCCGCCGAAGGCGACATCGGCGCGCTGGTGCTCTGGGTGCGCCGGATCGCCATCGTCGGCGTCCTGGCGCTCGGCTTCGCCTACGAGCGCATGACCGGCGAAACGGGCCTGGTCTCGATCGGCCTCTTGTCGTTCGCGGCCGTGGCGCAGATCGCGCCGGCTTTTCTTGGCGGGCTCTTCTGGCGTCGCGGCACTGCCCGGGGCGCGATCGCAGGCATGAC
Source organism: uncultured Alphaproteobacteria bacterium (assembly GCA_963824475.1). Classification (GTDB taxonomy): domain Bacteria; phylum Pseudomonadota; class Alphaproteobacteria; order Rhizobiales; family Beijerinckiaceae; genus Roseiarcus. The sequence continues at coordinate 300,050 of CAWGPR010000011.1, read as the reverse complement.
GGCAGGCGCACTGGCCTGGTTTTACCTCCTGCTCTTGCCGTCGATCCGGCCGGAACACGCACTCTCGAGCCTTCTGGCGCACGGCCCCCTAGCGATCGCGTGGCTGAGCCCGGCCTCGCTCGTCGCCTTCGCGCCCAACGCGCTCGTGGGCGGGGTGGTCTTGGCGCTGGCCGCGAATGTCGCGGCGTTTGTCGCCTTTTCGCTGACCCGCCAGCCGAGCGCGCTTGAGCGCGCGCAGGCGAGCGCTTTCGCCGGAGTGGGCGTAGGCGGCAAGCCGCAGGCGTTCCGCCTCTGGCGCTCGTCGACGACCGCAGGCGAGCTCGAGGGGGCGGTCGCCCGTTATCTCGGAGCGGGGCGGGCCCGACGCGCCTTCTTAACCTTCATGCGTGAGCGCGGCCTCGTCTATGACCCCGCGCTTGAGGCCAGCGCCCAATTGATCCGCCACGCGGAATTTCTGCTCTCGCCGGCGATCGGCGCCTCGACCTCGCGCCAGGTGCTGTCGTTGCTGCTGAGACCCAGGACCGTGTCTGGGCAATCGGCGCTCAAGCTCATCGACGAGGCCTCGGCGGCGATCCAGTCGAGCCGCGATCAATTGCAGCATGCGCTCGACCACGCGCGCCAGGGCATCACCGTCTTCGACGCCAATCTGGCGCTGACCGCCTGGAACCGCGAATTCGCCGACCTTTTCGGTCTGCCGCCCGCCATGCTGCGTCATGGCGTCGGGCTTGACGAGATCGTGCGCTTCAACGCCGGCCGCGGCGCCTACGGGCCGGGCGATTCGGAGGACTTCGTGGCTGAGCGGGTCGCGAGCCTGCTCTTCGACGACGAGCCGAACCGGCTGCGCCTGTTCTCGACCAACCGCGTCATCGAGGTGCGCTCGGCGCGGCTTCCGGACGGCGGGATTGTCACCACTTATACCGACGTCACGCAAACGGTTCAGGCCGAGGAAGCGCTTGAGGCCGCCAACGAAATGCTCGAGCGCCGCGTCGACGAACGCACCGCGGAATTGCAGCGGCTCAACACCGAGCTCGAGCGGGCGAAGAACGAGGCGGACGCCGCCAATCTCTCCAAGACGCGTTTCCTGGCCGCGGCTAGCCACGATATTCTGCAGCCGCTCAACGCGGCCCGGCTCTATGCGAGCTCCTTGACCGAAGGCGTAAACCAGATCGACCCCGAGGAGCGCCAAAATCTCGCGCGCAATGTCGACGTCTCGCTCGAGGCGGTCGAGGAGATCATCGGCGCGCTGCTCGACATTTCGCGCCTCGACGCCGGCGCGACGCGGCCGGAGATTTCCGACGTCCCGGTCGCCGACCTGATGCGGACGCTCGAAATCGAGTTTGCCGCCCTTGCCCCGGCGAAGGGGCTCAAGCTCGTCTTCGTTCCGACGAAGCTCGTCGTTCGCACCGATCGGCGCCTCATGCGGCGCCTGTTGCAGAACCTCATTTCGAATGCGCTCAAATATACGCTGAGCGGCCGGGTGCTGGTCGGTTGCCGCCGAGTTCGGGGCGCAGTCCGCATCGAGATCTGGGACACCGGGCTCGGCATTCCCCCCGAGCATGAACGCGCGGTGTTCGCCGAGTTCAAGCGGCTCGACCAGGGCGCGCGGGTCGCTCGCGGCCTCGGCCTCGGCTTGTCGATCGTCGAGCGCCTGGGGCGAGTGCTCGAGCATCCTATTGGGTTGCGCTCGCGCCCAGGCAAGGGCTCGGTGTTCTTCGTCAACGCGCCGCTCGGACGGGCGGCGCCCGAACCAAGCGCGGAGCCCGGCGCGCCCGAACCGGCGCCGGCGGGCGAGCCGCTCGAAGGACTCAAGGTTCTCGCCATCGACAACGAGCCGCGGGTGCTGGAGGGCCTGAGCGTTCTTTTAAAGCGTTGGGGCTGCATGGTTGCAACCGCCCATGGCCTTGAGGAGGCGAGAAGCGCGCTCGATGCGTTCGGCGCCCCGGATGTCATCATCGCCGACTACCACCTCGATTCGGGCGACGGCGTGGCCGCGATCCGGACGTTACGCGAGCGCTTCGGCCGATCCATCGCCGCCATCCTCGCCACCGCCGATCGAAGCCCCGAAGTCAGCGCCGAAGCCTCGCGCGCGGATGTCGTGGTGATGAATAAGCCGCTGAAGCCCGCGCCCTTGCGAGCGCAACTGACCCGCTACGCCGCCTTGCGCGAGGCTGCGGAATAGGCGCGGAATCGCCTCCTCAAGAGTAGCGGCCGGGGGTCGTTTTCAGCCTGCGATTGTTTGTCTTCGATGGCCTGCCACACCATTTCCTACGATCGATGGCGGCGGCCCTCAGGATCTTAGAAAATCTGGCACCGTACTCGGGTGACAGCCATCAGATCAGTTGCGCCCTGAAGCTACGCGAACGCTCTTCAATTCTGCCCGTGCTAAGATGTGCTTTAGCTCTTACTACTTATAGTTTTGAGGATCCCTCTGACATTTTTGGTATTCAGCTCTCCGCTGATCAGCAGCCTTCAAACCTTTTACCTTGACTAGGTCGCCGCACATGCGATTTATCTGACAACGCCCGTTGCAGGTCCCTCCCGCGAACGAGGACTCAGGAAGAACCATCATCACACATATTCCGATCAGCGCAACAGCGCTAAGGTTAGCGACGCTGCGAATGGCACTTTGCTTAAACATGATTGTTCCCCTTTTTATGCATCGTCAAATTACGCGTCAAAACGGCACAGTTTACATTGTGGCGAAATTGACATTTTGTCAAGGGTAAAAAGAATCAAGCTCGCGTACTCCACAGCGATGCGCAACGAGCGTAACGCTTTTCCCTTGCGGCCGATTTTCAACTATAGGGCGCCGCGACTTGAGCTGTGAGCAAACGATCCATGACATCCGCCGCCCACCCTTTTGACGACATCCGCGATCTGCTGCGCAAAATGCCAAAAGCCGACGAGGCGGCGCGCGCGGCGGCTCGCGAGCGAGAGGGGCAACTGACCAAGCCCGCCGGCTCGCTCGGGCGGCTCGAGGAGATCTCCGAATGGATGGCCGCGTGGCAGGGATCGGCGCGGCCGCACGTCGACCGGCCGCTGGTCGCCGTGTTCGCCGGCAATCACGGCGTTGTCGCGCAAGGCGTCTCCGCCTATCCGCAATCAGTCACCGAGGCCATGGTGGCGAATTTCCGGGCCGGCGGCGCGGCGATCAACCAGATCTGCAAGACGTTCGACATCTCTCTCAAAGTCTACGAACTGGCGCTGGAGCAGCCGACCGGCGACATCACCCAGGAGCCTGCGCTGGACGAGAAGGCCTGCGCGGCGACGATGGCCTTCGGCATGGAGGCGCTCGCCTCCGAGCCCGACCTGCTCGTGCTCGGTGAAATGGGCATCGGCAATACGACGGCGGCGGCGGCAATCTATCATGCGCTCTATGGCGGCCAGGCTGAGGACTGGGTCGGCCGGGGGACCGGGGTCGACGATGAGGGGCTCAGGCGCAAGGCCGATGCGGTGCGCGCCGCAGTCGCGCGCCATAAGCCATATCTCGACGATCCGTTGGAGATTCTCGCGCGCCTCGGCGGGCGCGAAACGGCGGCGATCGCGGGCGCGATCCTGGCCGCGCGCCTGCGCCGCACGCCGGTGCTCCTCGATGGCTTTGTCGTGTGCTCAGCCGCAGCGGTGCTGCTGGCCCTCGACGACGGCGCTCTCGACCATTGCCTCGCCGCCCATGTCTCGGCCGAGCGCGCGCACCGGCACGCGCTAAAGCTCATCGGCAAGGCCCCGCTGTTCGATTTCGGGATGCGGCTCGGCGAAGGCTCGGGCGCTGCGTTGGCGGTTGGCGTCGTCAAAGCCGCGGTCGCTTGTCACAACGGCATGGCGACCTTCGCGGAAGCGGGCGTGGCCGGGAAGGAGGAGCCCTAAACATGACCGACGACGCGCGCCAGATCCGCGAGCTTGTCAACTCCTGGATCGCCGCCAGCAAGGCTGGCGATCTGCCTACGCTTATGGACATGATGACCGACGACGTCCTCTTCATGACGCCAGGCCGGCCGCCGTTCGGGAAGGCTGAGTTCGCGGCCGACAGCGAACGCATGAAGGGCGTCACAATCGACGCCCGCGCCGAGGTGCAGGAGATCGAGGTCTTCGGTCCGCGGGCGTACATCCGCAACCATATTCAGGTTGAGCTAACCTTCCCTGGTCAAACGCCGAAACGTATGTCGGGATACGCGATGAGCGTCTTGCGCAAGGAGACGGACAGCCGCTGGCGCATTGCGCGCGACGCCAATCTGGTGACGCCAGAGAGTGCGGCAGTTCATAGCGAAACCCAGTAGCAGAGGTGACGACGATTGACGAAAAAACGGGAGTGGAGCGAGGTCGATTCCTATTTCGCCAGGACGCTGATCGGGTCGGATGCGGCGCTTGAGGAGGCGCTCGCAGCCAACGCCGCGGCCGGCCTGCCGTCGATCGACGTCTCGGCGCCGCAGGGCAAGCTGATCCATCTCCTGGCGCGCATCGCGGGCGCGCGCAAGGCGCTGGAGATTGGCGCGCTCGGGGGATATTCGACGATCTGGCTGGCGCGCGCCCTGCCCGACGACGGCCGGCTCATCACGCTCGAGGTGAACGCCAAGCACGCCGACGTCGCGCGCCGTAATGTCGCCCGCGCGGGTCTTGGCGGCAAGGTCGAGATCAGAACCGGCGCGGCGCTCACGACGCTGCCCAAGATCGAGGCCGAGGGGCTCGGCCCGTTCGACTTCGTCTTCATCGACGCCGACAAAGCCAATAACGCGGCCTATCTCGAATGGGCCTTGCGCCTTTCCCGCCCCGGAACCGCGATCGTGGTCGACAATGTGGTGCGGGAGGGCGAGGTGGTCGACGCGGCGAGCCGCGACCCGGACGTCATCGGCGTGCGCCGCATGTTCGAGCTGATGGCGCATGAGCCGCGGCTGAGCGCAACCGCGATCCAGACTGTCGGCGCCAAGGGCTGGGACGGCTTCGCGCTGGCGATCGTCTTGTAGCCGGGGTCGATGACCCCCGCTGACGCGATCAGCGATCGCGTCTACACGGCGATCAGCTTCGCAATCCGGTGCAGCGCGAAGGCGTAGCCCTGCGTTCCGCAGCCGACGATGACCGCCGAAGCGACCCTCGACACATAGGAATGATGGCGGAAAGGCTCGCGCTTGTGCACGTTGGAGATGTGCACCTCAATGATCGGCCCGTCGAAAGCGTTCAGCGCATCGAGGATGGCGACCGAGGTGTGGGTGAAGGCGGCGGGATTGACGACAATCCCGGCCGCGCGCTCGCGGGCGGCGTGAACCCAATCGATGAGCTCGTATTCGCGATTGCTCTGATGAAACTCGATCGCAAGCCCGAGTTCCTTGCCGACGCGGCGACACTCCGCCTCGACATCGGCGAGCGTCTCGCGGCCATAGATCTCCGGCTCGCGCTTGCCGAGCAGGTTGAGATTGGGGCCGTTCAGCACGACAACGATCGGGTTCATCCGGCCTCCCCCAGAATCACGTCATCGCGAGGATGCCATAGGGCGTCGAAAGACGCCCGTCTTTCGACGGGCTTTGGCGACGTGGCGATCCAGGAGACCATAGGGCGCGCGACGTTCCCTGGATTGCTTCGCTGCGCTCGCAATGACGACACGGATCGACCCAAACTGATACCTTACCATGGCCTCGTCGGCCGCGCATTCCACCCGTCAGTAATGGGCGATGACGACCATTGGTTTCGTCTGCAACTCGGGAGGAGGAAAGGTCTGGACGCCGTCCGGACCGGCGCCTGGCCACTCTGCGATGTCGGCGGGCGCAATTCCGTTACGGCGCAGTTCCGCCTGCACGCTCTCGACCCGCCGGTTAAGAATGCGGGCGCGCCGTTCCGCGTCCCCCACCACCTCTGCCCGCTGGTTGACGTCGATCAGCGTGACCGTTTGCGGCGCAGCGCCCGCGGCCGCGTCGACCACCATCTGCCGGCCCACGACGGTCAAGGCCGACCCCCGCCACGCCGCCTCATAGAGAGTGTCGCGCTTGACCACGGGCGGCGTCGCGCAGCCTGTCGCCGTCAGAGCGATCACGCAGGCGAAGCGGGCGTAGGTCGCCAAATCCTGTCTCCCCGGCTCACCCGTGCCACGCGGCGACAGTCTTCAGGGCCGAGAAACCGTACAGCGCCTCGAAGCCCTTCTCGCGGCCGTGACCCGATTTGCCCACCCCTCCGAACGGCAGCTCGACGCCGCCGCCCGCGCCGTAATTGTTGAGGAACACCTGTCCGGCGCGCAACGCCTTCGCGAGCCGCATCTGTCGCCCTCCGTCGGAGGTCCATAACCCCGCGACGAGACCGTAACCGGTCCCGTTGGCGATGGCGACCGCGTCGGTCTCGTCATCAAAGGGAATGACGACCTGGACCGGACCAAAGATTTCCTCCTGAGCCAGGCGATGAGTCGGAGCGACATCGGCGAACAGGGTCGGGGCGACATAGTGTCCGCCGTCCGGCGCGCCCTCGATAATCTCACCCGTCGCGGCCGTCTTGAGATCGCCGCCCTCGGCGATGAATCGGGTCACGACCGACTTCTGTCGCTCAGAGATAAGCGGGCCCACGTCGAGGTCGGCGTCCGCCGGGCCGACCTTGAGGGCCTTGTAGCGCGCCGCCATCCGCTCGACGACTTCGCCGTAGCGCTTCCGCTCGACCAGAATGCGCGAGGCGGCCGAACAGGTCTGGCCCGCATTCTGGATGCCCGCATTGACCAGGAACGGCAGGGCGCGGTCGAGGTCGGCGTCGGCGAATACGAGCTGCGGCGATTTTCCCCCGAGTTCGAGCGTCACCGGCGCGACGTGGCGGGCCGCCGCCGCCTGCACCAGGGCGCCCACAGTGACCGAGCCAGTGAAGGAGAGATGCCTCACGCCGGGATGGGCGGCGAGCGCCGCGCCCGCCTCTTCGCCGAGACCGGGCACGACATTGAGCGCTCCGGCAGGAAAGCCTGCCTCTCGCGCCAGATCCGCGAGCGTGAGTGAAGTGAGGCAGGCTTCCTCCGCTGGCTTGAGCACGCAGGCGTTGCCCATCGCGAGCGCCGCGCCGATGGTGCGCCCGGCGATCTGCATCGGATAATTCCACGGCACGATATGGCCGGTCACCCCATGCGGCTCGCGCAAGGTGTAGACCGTGTAGCCGTCGAGATAGGGGATCGTTTCGCCCATCACCTTGTCGGCCGCGCCGGCGTAGAATTCCATGTAGCGCGCCATCGCCAGCGCGTCCGCGCGGCCTTGCTTCAAGGGCTTGCCGACATCGAGCGCCTCGATGCGCGCCAGTTCGTCGACCCGCTCGTTGATCTTTTCCGCGAGCTTGGCGAGCAGCCGCCCGCGCTCGGTTGCAGTGAGCTTGCCCCATTCGCCCGCAAGCGCTTGGCTTGCCGCCTCGACCGCCGCATCGATGTCTGCGGCGGTCCCACGCGCGATTTCGCCGATCTCAACCCCGCGTGACGGATCCTCGAGTGGCAGGCGCCGGCCCGATTGCGGCTCGACCCAGCGCCCGCCGATGAAGCATTTGTCGGAAGCAAACCAGGTCGGCTTCGCGATCGTGGGAACTCGTTCCAGCATCGTGTCTGAACCCATTTGCTATCGTGGACGAAGTCAGACCCCGCCCCAGACCTCTTCGGCGATTTCGACCAGGCGCGCGAGCTTAATCCATTGATCAGCGTCGCTGAGGTCGTTGCCGTGCGCGGTCGACGAGAAGCCGCACTGATGGCTCAGCGCGCACTGCTCGAGCGGCACGTATTTCGTCGCCTCCTCGATGCGCTTCTTGACGAGATCCTTGGGCTCCGCCGCCGCCTTCTTTGAGCTCATGAGCCCAAGCACGATCGTTGCGCTCTTTGGCGCGAAACGCAGGGGCGCGAAATCGCCGGAGCGCTCATCGTCATATTCGAGGAAGAAGCCGTCGATCTTCATCTCGTTGAGCAGGATCTCGGCGACCGGCTCATAGCCGCCCTGCGCCACCCAGGCGCTCTTGAAATTGCCGCGGCAGAGGTGGACGCAGACCGTCATGCCGGCCGGCCGGTCGCGTATGGAATCATTGATCAGCCGGCAATAGAGCCGCGTCAACGCGTCCGGGTCGTCGCCGCGCGCCTTGGTGCGGGCGCGAATATCAGGATCGCAGAGATAAGCGAGATTGGTGTCGTCGAATTGCAGGTAGCGCAGGCCGCGGGCCGCAAGATCGGCGATCTCGGCGCGATAGGCGGCGGTGAGATCGTCGTAGAAGTTCTCAAGGTTCGGATAGACCGCCTCGCTGATCGCCTCGCGACCGCCGCGGAAATGCAGCATCGACGGCGCCGGGATGCAGACTTTGGCCACGCGCGTCGTCGTCTTCTTGAGGAAATCGAAGTCGGGTCCTTGAATCGGCCCGACCCACTTGACCTTGCTGCCGACATGCATGGTCGGCGGCTTGAACCCGACCTCGGTCCCGTCGTCCTTGCGGAACTTGGCGACGAATTCGCCGTAATGGGTCTCGACGCCCTCGAAGCGCTCGAGGAAATCGATGTGAAAGAAGGTGCGGCGGAACTCGCCGTCGGTGATCCCCCTCAAGCCCACATTTTCCTGGGCGCGCACGACCTCGCGGATGCACTCGTCCTCGATCGCGTGCAATTCGGCCGCGGGCAAATGGCCAGCCGCGAAACGCTCGCGCGCTTCCCGCAGCCGTTCAGGGCGGAGATAGCTGCCGACATGGTCGGCGCGAAACGGCGGAGACATCGATCCTCCCTTAAAGCACGCAAACATCGCTTTAGGGCAATGCTCTCACGCCGGTCGAGGTCTTGGCAACCGACCCTCACCCCCAACCCTCTCCCAGCGGGAGAGGGGCCCGCGTTCACCGTCTCGCGGCGAAAAACGCTCTCAGCATCGCCGCCGCCTCGCTCTCGCGTAAGCCCCCGTAGACCTCCGGCGCGTGATGACACGTGGGCTGGCGGAAGAAGCGCGGGCCGTTGTCGACAGCGCCGCCCTTGGGGTCCGGGGCGCCATAGTAGAGCCGGCGCAGGCGGGCCAAGGAGATCGCGCCGGCGCACATCGCGCATGGCTCAAGCGTCACATAAAGATCGCAGCCGACCAGGCGTTCGGCGCCAAGTCTGGCCGCGGCCGCGCGGATGACCAGCATTTCCGCGTGCGCAGTTGGATCGGCGAGTTCGCGGGTGCGGTTACCGGCGCTGGCGATAACGGCGCCTTCGCGAACAAGCGCGGCGCCGATTGGCGCTTCGCCGCGGAGTTCGGCCGAACGCGCCTCGGCGAAGGCGAGACTCATCGGATCGACGCTCTTCATCTCTTCGGCCAAATCGCGCTTCCCGTGCAACCCCTGCCCTTTTGGCTGTTCGCCTAAGCGTTTTTTCGTTTGGCGGCCCGCTGCGTTCGGGCTTAGGACAAGCGGCCGCGCGCGGCAACACGGAAGCGGACGGGGCCGGAACGAAGTGAGCCATGAGCGATCAAACACAAGCTGGAGCCTCGGAGATCCGCGCGGGCCAACGCATCGCGAAAGTGATCGCGCGAGCGGGTGTTTGCTCGCGCCGCGACGCCGAGGCCTGGATCGCCGAGGGGCGCGTCACCGTCAATGGCAAGGTGCTCATGAGCCCGGCGTTCAATGTGAGCGAAGCCGACGACGTCCGCGTCGACGGCAAGCCGCTCGCCGCGCCCGAGCGCACGCGGCTCTTTCTGTTCCATAAATCCCGGGGGCTCGTGACCACCGCGCGCGATCCGGAGGGGCGGCCGACGGTGTTCGCCGGGCTCCCGCCCGACCTGCCGCGCCTCATCGCGGTCGGCCGGCTCGACATCAACACCGAAGGGCTGCTGCTGCTCACCAACGATGGCGGGCTGGCGCGAGTACTGGAATTGCCGTCGACCGGCTGGCTGCGCCGCTATCGTGTGCGCGCGCATGGAACCGTCGATCAGGGGGCGCTTGATCGTTTGAGCGGGGGCGTCGCCATCGACGGCGTCGACTACCTTGGCGTCGAGGCCAAGCTCGACCGCGAGCAGGGCTCGAACGCCTGGCTCACCTTGGGCCTCAGGGAGGGAAAAAACCGCGAGATCAAGAAGATCCTCGAACACCTGGGTCTCGCGGTCAACCGCCTGATCCGCGTTTCCTTCGGCCCGTTCGAACTCGGCGATCTTGCGGAGGGCGAAATCATGGAAGTGCGCACGCGCGTGCTGCGTGATCAACTGGGCGCGAAGCTCGCCAGGCAAGCGAACGCGAATTTCGACGCGCCGCTGATTGTCCACGACGAGCCCCCGCCCGAACGGAAGCAGAGCGAGCGGCCGCGAGCCGAGCGCGGCGGCCGCGAGAACCCCCTGTCCAAACGAGCGGGCGAAGACCAGTCGGATCGCAGAGCGAGCGGGCGCAAGAGTCGGTTCCAACAGGACGAGGCGCCGCGCCGCGCGCCTCTGAAGCCGTCCACGCCGGAGCGCCGGCGCAAACATGTCTCGGCGCTGCGCGCCGAAATCGCCGCCGACGCTGCCAGCGCCAAGGCGCCGCGCAAGCGCGTCGAGCGCAGCGCGACACACGACCGCAAGGGACGGACCGTCGCGGTCGAGCGTCGTTCCCGCGACCACAGCGCCACGTTGGGGCTGCCCGGCCGTGAGCCGCCAGAGCGCGGCCACCGGCCAACCCCATTCAAGTCGAAGGCCGCGCGGGACGGCAAGGGCCGCGAGCGCATCGGGCCGCCGCCCCATCGCAGCGGAACGGCGCCGCGCGGCGCGTTCAAGCCAAGCGGCGAGCGAGACGGACAGCCGAAGGGCCGCAAGCCCGAGGGCCGGAAGGGCGAGCGTTCCGGGCCGCGCGACGCGGCGCGCCGCGAGGGAGACCGGCGCTCGGAGCGTGGTCCGCGCTCGGACTTCAAGTCGCGCGGAGGCGGGCCCGCGCCGCGCAACGGCTCACCCCGGAGCCGCAGCGTTGGCCGCCCGGATGAACGCACCGGGGAAGGTCGTGGCGGAAGGGCGAAGCCGTCGCGGGCCGGTCCCGGCCGCAAAGGCCCACCGTCGGGCCGGGGCCCGCGCCGGCCGCCACGAAAATCGTGAGGCGGGAGACAGCGCGGTCGCGCTCATCGTCCCTGCCCCCGCCCGAGGAGATCCGCATGCTCGATGGCGTGATCCTGCTGTGGTTCGTCCTTGCGGCGCTGTCGGTCGCCTTCGTCGCGATCGACATCCGCAACACGCCAGAGTCGCCGGTGCTGAAATGGGGGTTCGTGCTGCTCACCGCCTATACCGGGGTCGTCGGCGCTTTCCTTTATGTCCTGGGCTGCCGCGAGCCGCTGGCTGGAACGCACGAACAGTATACCGCGGCGCGCTGGCGCCAGACGCTCGGTTCGACCATGCATTGCGTGGCCGGCGACGGCGTCGGCATTCTGGTCGGCGCAGTCCTGTCGAGCCTGCTGGGCCTGACTGGGCTTAAGGAGGTCGCGCTCGAATACGTTCTCGGCTTCGGCTTCGGCTGGACGATCTTCCAGGCGCTCTTCATGCGCGACGCTGCGGGGGGCTCTTACGCCGTGGCGCTCAAGCGCACCTTCATCCCGGAGCTTCTGTCGATGAATCTTCTGATGGCCGGGATGGTCCCGACCGCCATGACGCTCCGCCGGCGTGTAGACCTGGCCGGCGATCCGGCGCATGCTCGATTCTGGTTCGTGATGTCGATGGCGCTGCTCGTCGGCTTCGTCATCGCTTATCCGATGAACTGGTGGCTCGTCGCCAATCATCTCAAGCACGGCATGATGACCGTCCGTCCAAAGAAGCAGACCGCCGGGATGGCGATGCCGATGGGCGGCGACGGAACGGCGATGGGTGGCGGCGAGATGGGTGGCTTGGCGATGCCTAGAGGGGATAAGCCTTCGCCCTCGGTCCCGGCCATGACCGTTCTGTCGTTCGTCGCCCTCGCGGCCGGGCTCGCTCTCGCTTTCGCAGCCTAGCTCATGCGCATTGTCGGCGGCCGCCTCAAGGGCCGTGTGCTGTCGACGCCGTCGTCGCGCGCCATCCGCCCGACCTCGGAGCGCCTGCGCGAGTCGATCTTCGACATTCTCGAACACCGATTCCCCGGCCAGATCGAGGGCGCGCGCGTGGTCGACCTGTTCGCCGGAACGGGGGCGCTGGCGTTCGAGGCTCTTTCGCACGGCGCGCGCTTTGCGCTGTTCGTCGACAACGGGGCGGAGGCTCGCGCGCTTCTGCGCGCCAATGTCGAGGCGCTAGCGCTCGGCGGGGTGACGCGCATCTGGCGCGCCGACGCGACCAAACTCGGCTCCGCCCCCGCCGGGGGGCCGTTTGCGCTCGCCTTCCTCGATCCGCCTTATGGCCAAGGTCTTGCCGGACCGGCGCTTACCTCGCTTATCGCTGGCGGTTGGCTCGAGCCGAACGCGCTCTGCGTCGTCGAGGAGGACGCCAAGGTGGACATCGCCGCGCCGATTGGCCTCGCCCATATCGACGAACGGGTTTACGGCGATACAAAGATCAGCATCTTCCGGCGGGACTAGGGGCGGTTTCAGGCGGTCGCATTGTCAAACCGGCCCGGTTGGGCCAACGTCGGCCGAACCGACCGCGTCGCGAACTCCGGGAGCAACAGTTGAGGAAATCGGTCGCGGCGGTTGGCCTTATCGTTGTGCTGGGGCTCAGCGGTTGCCAGCAGCTCGAAGTGGACCAGGTCGCGCAACAATCGATGATCGGCCTTTCGAAGCGCGACATTCTCGCTTGCTTCGGTAAGCCGGCCCAACGCGTTTCATCCGGCCAGGCGACCGAGATCTGGACTTATGTCGGCGGGCAAATGCGCGGCTACGGTCCGCAATGGGCGATCGGCCTCAACACAAATCTGCTTCCGTTCACGCCCCCTGGAAGCTGCGATGTCGTTTTGGTCATGACGAACGCCCGGGTCAGCCAGGTCGGCTACACTGCGGTCGACGGCAGCGGGCTGCCGCTGGGTCGGGAATGCGTCTTTTCGGTCGAAAGCTGTGTCAAGGCGCCGTGAGGGACGGCTCGCCGCAATCGCTCAGATAATCATTCTGACCGAAAACAAGACCAAGGCGGCGATCCATAGCGTTTCCGCAACCATGAGCCCCACCGGCCGCCAGCCGACCGCAAACAGCGCTTTGAACGAAGTTTTCATGCCCAGCGCCGCAATCGCCGCCACCAGACACCACCGCGAAACGTCGTTGGCGAGGTCGATCGCGATCTTCGGCAAGAGGCCTATAGAATTGATCACGACGAGGACAGCGAAACCGACCAGAAACATGGGCAGCGTCGCCCGCGCGCCCTCGCCGTGGCCGCCGCTCCGCGCATAAAGAAACGAGATCGCGAACACGGCCGGCAGCAGCATCGCCACTCGCAATAGCTTGACATAAGTCGCGATGTCGCCGGTTTCGTTCGAAATCGTGTATCCGGCGCCGACGACTTGCGCGACGTCATGGATCGTGCCGCCGATGAAAACGCCGGCTTGTCTGTGGTCGAGGCCGATCGAGGCCGCAAAGACCGGGTAGAGGATCATCGCCAGGGTCGAGAGCGCGGTCACGCTGACCACCGTGAGGATGGTGTCGCGCTCGCGGGTGTCGCTGCGTGGCAGGACAGAGGCGATGGCCAACGCCGCCGAGGCGCCGCAGATTGCAACCGCGCCGCCGGAAAGGACGCCGAATATCGACGACAGGCCGAGCCGGCGCGCCAACAGGAAGCCGAACAGGATTGTCGTCGTGACGCCGACGATTACCGTCGCGACAGGCCACGGGCCCAGGGACGCGATCTGGCCAAGGGTGATGCGCACGCCAAGCAAGCCGACGCCGAGCCGCAGCAACGACCGGGACGCAAACTCGATGCCGGCGACGCAGCGGCCTTCCTCATGCAGGAAGTGGAACGCCATCCCGAACAGAAGCGCGAACAGCATCACAGGCGCGGTGTAATGCTGCGCGAGCCACGTCGAGGCCAAGGCGATCGTGCCGGCGACCAGCACGCCGGGATAGACCGCATGAATGAGCTTCGCCCCCGGCCAACCGGCGAAACGCGCCGGTGGCGCGCCCCTATCGATGGCGATGAGGCCTTCCATGCTGTCGTAGGATTCAAAGCCGATGTCAGGCAGTGTCGCTCGGTTCAAAATGTCGGGCTCCGCTTCGTGAACTCATGAGGACCAGCCGCGCTTGTCTACACTGAGACCTGCGCGACGGTCTTTCTCCCTTCCCTAAGTCTAAACGTTCTCGCCTTGAATCGCCGCGATCGTCGCGTCGGTCACCGCGCGCGTGGTCGCCTTGCCGCCGAGATCAGGCGGGTGCAGTGACGGGTTGGCGGTGACGCGCTCAATCGCCCGCATCAGCCGATCCGCCGCGACTTTTTCGCCGAGGTGTTCGAGCATCATTGCCCCGGTCCAGAACGAGCCGATCGGATTGGCGATCCCCTTGCCGGCGATATCGAACGCGGAACCGTGGATTGGCTCGAACATCGAGGGAAAGCGGCGTTCCGGATTGAGATTGGCGGTCGGCGCGATGCCGAGCGAGCCGGCAAGCGCCGCCGCCAGATCGGACAGAATGTCGGCGTGCAGGTTCGAGGCGACGATCGTGTCCAGGCTCTCAGGCTTGATCGTCATCCGCATGGTCATCGCATCGACCAGCATCTTGTCTGAGGTCACTTCGGGAAACGCACGCGCGACCTCGGCGCCGATCTCGTCCCACATCACCATGGCGTGCCGCTGCGCGTTCGACTTGGTGACGACGGTCAGCAACTTGCGCGGGCGCGAGCGGGCGAGCGCGAAGGCGAAGCGGAAGATGCGTTCGACGCCGGCGCGGGTCATGACCGAGACGTCGGTTGCGACCTCTATCGGCAAGCCCTGATGCACGCGTCCGCCGACCCCTGCATATTCGCCCTCCGAATTCTCGCGCACGATCACCCAGTCGAGCTCCGGACCGCTCACGTGCCGCAACGGGCTGACAATCCCCGGCAGCACCCGAGCCGGACGGACGTTGGCGTATTGGTCGAACGGCTGGCAGATCGCGAGCCTCAAGCCCCAGAGGCTGATATGATCGGGCACGTCGGGGGAGCCGACGGCGCCGAAATAGATCGCGTCATGGCCCTTGATTTGCTCGCGGCCGTCGTCCGGCATCATCAGGCCGGTTGCGCGGAAATAGTCCGAGCCCCAATCGAACTGATCGAAGCTCCATTCGATCCCACCCTCGCGCTCCGCGACCGCCTTCAAGACTTCGAGGCCGGCGGGAATGACCTCCTTGCCGATCCCGTCGCCAGGGATGACCGCAATCCGATAGCGCCGCATGAAACTATCCGCTGTGGTTGCAACCCCTTTCCTCGTCCCGAGCTTGTCTGGGGAGGGAAAGGGGTAGTTCCGTTACTGACGTTGCGGCCGGCCCGAGAACCAAGCGACGGCGAACAGGACAAGCGCCACGATGAGCGAGCCCAGCGCGTGCCTGACGTGGACAGTATTCACCCCCGCCTCGAAGCCCGGCATAAACGCGGGAAGGCTGCCGGCGGGAACCAGCCAATACACGGCGGCAAGCGCAAGGGACACAACCCCGAGAAGCCCGGCGATGAGTGGCACAGGTTTGATCATGCGTCCGGTGTACCCCAGCACCGCGCTTCCGCCAAGCGCGCCTCTCTCCGCTGAGGCAGAAGTACACGACCCAATTTCGGCGTCTGCGGCGCGGCGTTGGCCGCGTTCCTCATCCTCGGCCCCGCCCGCGCCATCTTGCGCGCCGATCATGCCGGCACAGTTGCTGACCTCGGGCGAATGAAATGACGAACGCTCATCATGTTGTCGTCGTCGGCGCCGGGTTCGGCGGGCTCGAGGCCGTTCACCGCCTCGCCGGAGCGCCGGTCAGCATTACAGTCGTCGATCGTCGCAATCATCACTTATTCCAGCCGCTCCTCTATCAGGCGGCGACGGCGTCACTCGCGCCGTCGGAGATCGCCTGGCCAATCCGGCATCTCTTTCGCCGACGGTTGGATGTGACGACCCTGCTCGCTTCCGTCGAGTCCATCGACAGGCACGCTCGTGAGCTCCGCCTCGATGACGGCTCGACGCTCCGCTACGATACGCTGGTGCTGGCGACCGGCGCGCGGCACGCCTATTTCGGCCATGACGCCTGGGAGCCGTTCGCGCCGGGCTTGAAGACGCTCGAGGACGCGACGACCATTCGCGGCCGCATACTCCTGGCGTTCGAACAGGCGGAGCGCCAACCCGACGAGCGAAAGCGGGCGGCGCTTATGACCTTCGTCATTGTCGGGGCCGGTCCGACAGGCGTCGAGCTTGCCGGCACGATCGCCGAGCTGGCGCGCGCCACGTTGCCCGCCGAGTTCCGCCGCATCGACACGCGTGAGGCGCACATCGTTTTGATCGAGGCGGGTCCGCGCGTCCTCCCGGCTTTCGCCGAGGACCTGTCAACTTACGCCAAGCGTTCGCTGGAGCGGCTGGGCGTCGAGGTCGTGCTCGGGCAACCGGTCTCGGAATGCAACGCCGAAGGGGTCGTCTTCGGCGGCAAGCCGCTCGCTGCGGCGACGATCATCTGGGCCGCCGGAGTTCAGTCCTCGCCGGCCGCGCAGTGGCTCGACGCGCCTGCGGACAAGGCAGGACGTCTCAAGGTTGAACCCGACCTCACGGTCCCGGGACAGCGAGAGATTTTCGCGATCGGCGACGCCGCGATTGTTCTCCGCCCGGACGGACGGCCGGTTCCCGGCATCGCGCCGGCCGCCAAGCAGGAGGGCGTCTATGTCGCCGAGGTGATTCGGGCCCGCCTTCAGGGCGCGCCTGCGCCGCCGCCGTTCCGCTACAGGCACGCCGGAGACCTGGCGACGATCGGCAAGCGCCGCGCCGTGATCGACTTCGGGTGGATCAAGCTGCGCGGGCCGATCGCGTGGTGGCTGTGGGGCCTCGCCCACATCTACTTTTTGATCGGCGTCCGCAACCGGCTGAGCGTCGCGCTCAACTGGTTGTGGATCTACGCGCGCGACCAGCGCAGCGCGCGGCTCATCACCTGGTGGGGCGGAGAGGTGGAGGGAACCGCGCCCTTCCCGCGTCGCGAGAGGGGTCGGAGCTGAGCGGGACGGCATCGATCCTTTTCCGCTGCTGCGACCGATAATCTACCACTGGTCCGTTCAAGGTCACGACACAGACCCGCCGATACCAAAAGGCCGGAGGGAATGACCTTCTTGCCGACGCCGTCGCCCGGAATGACCGCGGTCCGATTAACGGCCGCTGTCAAGCCGCCTCCTCGCCTGGCCGCGTCACGACGGACACGTCATTGGCAGCCCCTTTCCCATCTCCCTCTATTCTTGCGTATTACTCAAGACAAGGCACTCAATCCTCGATAAGCCGTCGTAGGGACAGAAGTTCAATGGTCAACTTCCGGTCATGGAACGGCGTTAGATTGCGTCTTTGCGAGTAGACGTCTGCGATTTGCCATCGATGACATGGAGAGAGATCATGAGTTTCCGCTTCAAAATTCTCTCGACAGCCGCCTTCTTCATCGCGTTCAGCGCGTCTGCGCAGGCCGCGCCGATGGCCAGTTCGTCGGTCTTCGCCACGGGCGGCCCGGTCGGCGGCTCGCAGCCGGATTCCGTCACGATCGGCGACGGCTCGGTCTGGATCGAATACGGCAACGGCGCCGACTCGACCGGCGCCGGGGGAAGCAGCACGATCGTCCAATACAGCACGAGCGGCGCCGTCCAACATACCTACACGATATCGGGCTTGGTCGATGGCCTGAAGTTCAACCCGGTCACGGGAATGGTCTGGGCGCTGCAGAACAACGACGCCAACGCTACGCTGTCGATCATCAACCCGACGACGCACACGGTCTCCGCCCCGCTGTCGTACGGGCCGCCCTACGTGTATACGACGCCCGGCCCCCTCGCCCGCGGCTATGACGATGTCGCGTTCCTCGGCGGCAAGGTCTACCTCAGCTACACTAACCCGGTGAACCCGACCGACCCGGTGCTGCAGGTCCTCAACCAGGGCAACACCCCGTCGGGAACGCTGACCACCACCAGCATCCTCACGGCGTCGCAGACCGGAGTGACCTCTGCCACCAACGAACCCGACATCGACAGCCTCAAGAGCACGCCCAGCGGCGAACTGGTGCTGACAACCGAAGGTGACGGGCCCGGTTGCTGCGACCCGGTCGGAGAGTTCACGCTCATCGCGCATCCGGGGGCCGCGAACCAGACTGTGACCAACGTGCCCGTGACGAACGAGGGAAGTAATGTCGAGGGGATTGACGACGTGATCTTTCCCGGAGCGAAGTCGGGATGGCTTTATGTCGCCGAAACGGGCGCCAATCAGGTTGATAAGGTCTGGCTCACCGGGCTCGACCCCAATACGCCCATCATCGCGATCGGCGGCCTCGACGAGGTCGCGCTCGTGAACCCGATCACGGGCGACGTCGAGAGCGCGCTGCTGAGTGGGCTCAACTCGCCGCACGGCATGGAGTTCCTCGCCGCGCCGGAGCCCTCGACCTGGGCGATGATGCTCCTCGGCTTCGGCGGGCTCGGCTTCATGGGCTATCGCGCTTCCGCCAAAAGGCAGGCGGCGCTCGCGGTGTAGCGACGAGCCTGGTCGGCGACCAGCGTTGGGGGCGCCGCTCCCCTCTCCCGCTGGGAGAGGGGCAGGGGTGAGGGGACCGAACGTTTCAATTAAGGGGTGACCGCATTCGGCGCGGTCTCGGGCGAAACGCCGCGTCTGCCGTTCAAAATGTCGGTGACGCAGCCCGGCGGCGTCCTGAGCGCGAGGGCGAGCGCATTTGCGGACAGGCCACGCGCTTCGATTTTGTCTTTGAGGATTTTGCCCGGATAGACAGATCTCATCGTGTTGCTCCACCGGTGATAGTCGAACATCTCGACGTCCCAATCCACGCTTTGATGGTAGGGCCACGGATGATCAAAGGCTAAGTAAACCCTTACTATAACCCATGGTGAAGACTTTAATGCCTCCGGCTCGGCAGGATCAGCCGTTTAACCTACTGCCAAATCCTTTGCTGCGGTCCGTTGTTGCCGTCAATCCACAAAAGGCGCAGATTTGCCTTTGGATCCATCAGCACATGACGGACGGCAGATGGAGGGGAGGCATCGTGAGAAGAAATTCTATCCTCGTTCCCTGCGCGCTGACCGCCGCTATGTGCGCCGGGTGTTCGGTTACCGAGCCAGTGGCCGTGATAAGCAAAGGCATTCCCTGAACTGGATCCCATTCGTGGGACCACGAGCGGTTGAATTTAAGGTGTGATCTCGCCTGCCCTTGTCCTTCAAGAATCAAGCTGCTTCTTGCTGCTTCTGTCTCTGCTGTGGGTTTGCGTTGTCCAAGCGAAGCGGCATATCCACAGCCCTTGCCGCCGCCTCGATTTTGTCCATGCCGGCGCGCCACACTGCCATCGGCATTTGGTTGTTCATCGCCTGGTGAGGGCGCCGAAAATTGTAAAAGGTCATCCAGGAACTGATGCCGGACCGCGCCTCGCAGCCATCGGCGTAGGCTTTCAGATGCACTTCTTCGTACTTGATCGAGCGCCATAGCCGTTCGATGAAAATGTTGTCCATGAAGCGGCCGCGTCCGTCCATCGAAATCACGACGCCGGCCGTCACAAGCTTGCTGGTGAAAGCCTCGGCGGTGAAAGTGGAGCCCTGATCGGTATTGAAAATCCGCGGCTTTCCGAACCGCAGCAGCGCCTCCTCCAGCGCCGCCGCGCAGAAGCTCGCATCGTTGGTGTTCGACAGCCGCCATGCCAGAACCGCCCGGCTGGCCCAGTCGATGATCGCCACCAGATAGAGGAAGCCGCACGACATCGGGATGTAGGGGTGAGTAGGCCGAAGGGATTGCGCCTTCGGCCCCTCTCAGAACCGGACGTGAACCTCGCAGCTCATCCGGCTCCCATCATCCATCCTAAGACAGATAGCCCATCGACCAATGGACGAACGCGCGTGGCTGGCTCGTAGCCAGCCTTTTGAGCGTTTCGGCGGCCCTTGTTTTGTGGCCCGCCAGCTTCTTGTGTTTGCGCATCAGCCACCCGATCAGGGATCGGTTCACGCGCCGCCAAACCGACTTGAGCGCCGAGCCGTGGAAATGGCCGTAATATTGCTGCCATCCCCTCAGGATCGGGCCAAGCATGGCCGAAAGATCCGCCAGGCTCTTATCGTTCTTCAGTTGGACCCGCCATCCCCGGATCGTCTGCCGCATGGCCTTGAGGGCGTCACGGCTGACGGCCGGTGAGAAGTTCACATAGACGCGGTCATACTTGTCCACCGCCTTGCGGGGGCGGAACGTGTAGCCGAGAAAGGTGAACTGGATGTCGGGATTCTCCTCGGTCCGATTGATGTCCTTGCAGTACACGATCCGTGTCTTGCCTGGATGCAGTTCGAGATTGCAGGCCTGGAACCGTTCTCGGATGCGCTCAAGCACGTATTCCGCCTGGCGTCGGCTCTTGCAGTGAAGCACGGCGTCATCGGCGTACCGGGCGAACCGGACGCCGGGCAGATGCCGCGTCACCCAGAGATCGAACGCGTAGTGCAGGAACAGATTGGCCAGGATCGGCGACACGACGCCGCCTTGCGGCGTGCCGTTGTCGCGCGCCTGAAGCTGCCCCTCCACGCTTTGCATCGGCGCTCTCAGCCAACGCTCGACGTAGAGCAGGATCCAGGGTTCCTGACAGTGCTTGCGCAGAGCCGTCATCAGGAGGCCGTGATCGAGATTGTCGAACAGCCCTCGGATGTCGAACTCCACCACCCAGTCTTGGTCCCAGCAACGGCGTCTGGTGACGGCGATCGCCTCCAGCGCCGACTTCCCCGGCCGATAGCCATAGGAATCGCGATGGAAGATCGGATCAAGCCATGGCTCAAGCCACATCTTGACCGCCGTCTGCGCGATCCTGTCGGATACCGTCGGGACGCCCAACACACGCACGCCCCCGGACTTCTTCGGGATCGGCACTGCCTTTACCGGCGGCGGAAAGTAGCTGCCGGAACTCATCCGATTCCAAAGCTTGTACAGGTTCGCTGCGAGCTTCGTCTCGAACCGCTCGATCGTCTCCGCGTCGATCCCCGCGGCTCCCTGATTGGCTTTCACATGCAACCAGGCCTCCCAGATCAGCGTCTTGGGAATGTCGTACGATTTGCAGGTCATGCGGGATTCCTCCCGGTCGCCCGGTTGATCTCCCATGCCCGCCAGATGACGCCGTCCCTTCGCTCCCCCGCCATTACGGCGGTCTCAACGCTACTACGGACGGCTCCGTCCCTTGACGGCGCTTCGCTACTTTCGGCCTCGCTTTTCAGGCTTGGGCCTTTCGCTTGACATCGCCGCCGAAGGTTCCCGCAGTTCAACGCAAGAGCCTGAAACAGGATCGCGCCGCCTCTATGCCGGACGCCGTCTGGCCCGTCAGCAGGCATCGTCCAGACTGATCCCGGCGCAACATAACTCGCCGGTTTTGACGTCATCTGAGCACTTTCGACACTTGTATGGCGGTTCACGGGTGTTCGCCTTCCTGTCTCCTACCTGACGCCTCTCCGCGCCTTTTCCGTAACGCTCACGACCCTGGCTTTTGACCAGCGCCGCTTACGGTGGTTTGCGACCCGCTCCTGCAAGCCGATCGCGGGGGACCAACCCCCATCTCTCACGCCGCTTCCTGCGGCACACTCACGTCGGCCGCCCAAACGTGGTTCGTCTCGACAATCTTCAGGCCGCGCAGCAGGTAGGGGTATATCTTGTGCCCGGGCGCGGCTTTGCTCATGCCGGGGCGCGGAACCAGCGCCTCGATCCCCATCACCCGCATCAGCCGCCGCACTCGCTTGCGGTTGACCCCACGGCCTTCCTTGTTGAGTTCGAAGGTCATTCGCCGCGAGCCGTAGAACGGAAGTTCGAGATGCAGTTCGTCGATACGGCGCATCACCGCCAGATCGTCCGCCCTGGCGACAGGCTTGGAGCGGTAGACCCCCGAGCGCGTCAAGCTCAACAGCGCGCATTGGCGGCGCACCGACAGCTCCTTGCCGGGCCGTTCGACCATCGCTCGTCGATCGGGCACGCTCATCGCCCTGGCCTCCTGGCCAAGAAATCCCGTTCGACCGTCAATTGGCCGATCTTGGCGTAAAGCTTGGCCGTCTCGCGCTCGCGCTCCTCCTCGCCATCTCCCGAACCGCTCGCCCCTCGCGCGAACAGGCTCGCCGCATTGTCGAGAACCTGCTTCTTCCAGGCATAAATCTGGTTCGGATGCACCCCGTGCCGCTTCGCCAGTTCCGGAACCGTCGCATCCTCGCGCAGCGCCTCAAGCGCAATCTTCGCCTTGAACGCCGCATCAAACTTCTTGCGTGATTTCGTCATTCCTCGCTCCATCGGTTGCGACAGAGCAGGACATTTCACACCTTAGCCAATGGTCCTAAATCCGGGGTCCAGCTCACCCGGCGGCATCATGCGAGGCACGACTACTGCGTCGCTGAGCGGCGGCTCGTTTAGCGTTAGCAACGGCACGCTGTCCTGTGGTGGGGATTACAATGCGCTCGATCAGTCTCCGACGATTTCGATTCCGGTTCTTTGCAACGACGGTCGCAAGGGAATCATCATCGCGACACGGGATTACAATGGGACGAGCGGCGGAGGGCACTTCACGCTGAACGACGGGACGACTGGCGACTTTATGTTCGGCGCGGCCGCCGAAAAGCTCTAGCGGCCGAAATAATCTGCGGCAAGAATTAGCAGGGAACTATTGCGATGAAGATCACGGGCGAATCTCTTCGTTCAGGGAGCGAATTCCAGTTTGTCTCTAAGCCAACAGTAATGGCCTCCGCGAACTTCATCGCGATCAAGGAGGGTGAGATAATTGTCACTCGGCGAGCGAGTGATTTGTTTGACCTGTCTGACCAGGTTTCCGTTATCGCCAATTGGCATGGTGAGAGGCGCACTGACGCTTTCTTGCTTACGATCCGCGATCTCAAGGCAAAGGCGAAAGAGTTTGGTCGGTAGCAAGTTTCTCATCCTCACCTCCCGACTTCTCATCCCCCCGCCCAGGCCCTAGGCAGCCGGGCACGGTGCGCCCGACCAAGCCAACTCGCAAATGGCGCCGCAAGCAACTGAAAAGCCTTAATCCGGGCCCGGAAATGGTCGCGCCCCCGGCGCCTCGAATCCCCAAGATCTGGCGCCCCTCGCTCCTGCCCTCTCCCCCGGAGGGGGGTTCACCCCCGCCGCCTCCTCATCTTGCCCCCGCCCTTCGGGCGGGCTTCGCCCCCGCCCCAATTGTGCGGGCCCATGTCGGCGTCGGTCGGCTTGCGGGGCCTTGTCGACGGCAGGTTGGCGGCGCGGCCGAACAAGCGCGGGCCGGCGTAGGCGCCCGCTTCCGCCTCGATCTCCTCCTGCCGCGCCAGCGGGTCGTCGCCGACCGCGAGCGCAACCGAGTGCAGGCGCTTGATCTCGTCGCGCAGGCGCGCCGCCTGCTCGAATTCGAGATTGCCCGCCGCCTCCTTCATCCGCTTCTCGAGCTCGGCGATCGTCGCTTGCAGATTCTGGCCGATGGCCGGGGCGTCGGCCAGACCAATGTCGACCGTCACGTGGTCGGCCTCGTAGACCGAGCCCAGAATGTCCTGGATGCCGCGCTTGATCGAGGAGGGCGTGATGCCGTTGGCCTCGTTATAGGCCGTCTGCTTCAGGCGCCGGCGATCGGTCTCGCCGATCGCGCGCTCAATCGAGCCGGTGACCACGTCGGCGTAGAGCACCACCTTGCCCTCGACATTGCGCGCGGCGCGGCCGATCGTCTGCACCAGCGAAGTCTCGGAGCGCAGGAAGCCCTCCTTGTCGGCGTCGAGGATGGCGACGAAGGCGCATTCCGGAATGTCGAGCCCCTCGCGCAGGAGGTTGATGCCGACCAGCGCGTCGAACGCGCCGAGGCGCAGATCGCGGATGATCTCGATGCGCTCGATGGTGTCGATGTCGGAGTGCATGTAGCGCACGCGCACGCCGTTCTCATGCAGATATTCGGTCAGGTCCTCCGCCATGCGCTTGGTGAGGGTGGTGATGAGCGTGCGATAGCCGCGCAGCGCGACCTGCTTGACCTCGCTCAAGAGGTCATCGACCTGGCTGCGCGCCGGGCGGATCTCGACCGGCGGGTCGATGAGCCCGGTCGGGCGGATTACCTGCTCGACGAATGCGCCTTCCGTCTGTTCCAGCTCCCAATGTCCCGGCGTCGCCGAAACATGAACGGTCTGCGGCCGCATCGCCTCCCATTCCTCGAACCGCAGCGGCCGATTGTCCATGCACGACGGCAGGCGGAAGCCGTATTCGGCCAGCGTCGCCTTGCGCCGGTAGTCGCCGCGATACATGCCGCCGATCTGGGGGATGGTGACATGGCTCTCGTCGGTGAACACGAGCGCGTTGTCGGGCAGATATTCGAATAGCGTCGGCGGCGGCTCGCCGGGCCTCCGGCCAGTGAGGTAGCGCGAATAGTTCTCGATGCCGGCGCAGGAGCCGGTCGCCTCCAGCATCTCCAAATCGAACAGGGTGCGCTGCTCGAGCCGTTGCGCCTCGAGCAGCCGCCCTTGCCGGTTGAGCTGGTCCAAACGCTGCCTCAGCTCCTGCTTGATCGCCTCGATCGATTGCAAGAGCGTCGGGCGCGGCGTCACATAGTGCGAATTGGCGTAGATCTTGACGAATTCGAGGTCCTGCGTCTTCACGCCGGTCAGCGGGTCGAATTCGGCGATCGCTTCGATCTCGTCGCCGAAGAAGCCGATGCGCCAGGCGCGATCCTCGTAGTGGGCGGGGAACATTTCGATCGTGTCGCCGCGCACGCGAAAGAGGCCGCGCGAGAAGTCGCCGGCCTGGGTGCGCTTGTATTGGAGCGCGACGAGGTCCTTGACCAGCTGGCGCTGGTCCACCTTATCGCCGAGCTTCAGCGAGAAGGTCATCGCGGTGTAGGTCTCGACCGAGCCGATGCCGTAAATGCAGGAGACGGAAGCGACGATGATGACGT
This sequence comes from uncultured Alphaproteobacteria bacterium, assembly GCA_963824475.1. GTDB lineage: Bacteria > Pseudomonadota > Alphaproteobacteria > Rhizobiales > Beijerinckiaceae > Roseiarcus. The sequence continues at coordinate 275,182 of CAWGPR010000011.1, read as the reverse complement.
CGTCGCGCTCGAGGACCGCGCGCGTGGCGGCGTGGCGCATGCGGTCGATCTGCTCGTTGATGTCGGATTCCTTCTCGATATAGGTGTCGGTGCGCGGGACGTAGGCCTCCGGCTGATAGTAGTCGTAGTAGGAGACGAAGTACTCGACCGCGTTGTCGGGAAAGAAGCTCTTGAACTCGCCGTAGAGCTGCGCCGCCAGCGTCTTGTTCGGCGCGAGGATAAGGGCCGGGCGCTGCGTCGCCTCGATCACCTTGGCCATGGTGAAGGTCTTGCCCGAGCCGGTGACGCCGAGCAGCACCTGGTCGCGCTCATGTAAGCGTACGCCCTTGACCAATTCCTCGATCGCCTGCGGCTGGTCGCCCTGCGGCTCGAACTCGGAGACAACGCGAAAGCGCCGCCCGCCTTCGGACTTGTCCGGCCGCGGCGGGCGGTGCGGAACCCACGGCGGGCGGTTGCGGATATTGGGGTCGCCCTCGTCGAGCAGCGCTTTCAGCGAGTTGGCGGATACGGCCGCGCCGGTCAGCCCGCGCGGATGGCTCTCTGGCGCAGGCGCCTCGAACTTCGGTTGCGGCGCTTCGCCAAAGCCGCGCCGCCCCTCCGCAAGGGCGGGATTGAGCAACTCGGCGAGATGCTCGTCGAGCGGCTGCAGGTCCGGGCGCGAGGCTTTGGACTTCGGCGCGGGGTTGGATTTCCGAGGGGCAGGCATGGCGACAATATGGGGCGAATCGGGGGCCGGGGGAAGGGTGACCGCGGAAGCGTCGCAGCTCCAGTGAGGCCGAGGCTGGAGCACCGGACGTCGCTTGCTCGGTCGCTGTCCGTAGATCACCATAGGTCAGCCGGGAGAGCGCCGGGTCAAGCAGCGCTCGATATGCGAGCCAAGTGGCGTGAGGCGCGGAAGCCACCCGGTCTCCTCGCCGGTAAGCCCATTTATTTGTGCGTTCTGTATTTTTCAGAAAACGTCTAATTTAAGGAAACGGTTGGCGAAACGAAAAGACGCTTCGGCGCGGGAAGATCTCCCTCCGCTCCCCCTCTGTCGAAAAGGACCGAGAACCGATGACTGCCACTCCTTGCCGCCGCGAGCTTCTTCGAATCGCGACCGCCGGCGCCGCAGGATCAGCGCTGGCGCTCACCTCAACACGCGCGTTCGCCTATCAAGGCAACATGGAGCGCGCCTTGTCGGCGCTCGAGGCCGCGCTGGGGTCCTTGCGGGCGGCGACGCCAAACAAGGGCGGCCATCGCGAGCGGGCTATGCGCCTCATCGAACGCGCGATGGGAGAGGTCCAAGCCGGCATCGACTTCGCCTACGAGCACGGAGGCGGCGGCTATTGACGGCCGCGCGCGACTCAAGGCGCGGTGGCCTTCGACCGACACGGCCGAGGTTTTCGACGCGCCCGTGACCCGATTTCGAGCGGCAGGCCAACCAGTGCAAGACCCCGTCAATTCCCTGATCGTATTCGTCGCCATGTGCGCGAGCGCCGCGTTCGGCTTCTTCATCCATTCCCGCCTGCCGGAGACGCACCGGACGCCTCAGTCCATCGCGTTGGTGCAGCTCCTAATCACGCTCCTTGTCACCTTCACAGCGATCGTGCTCGGTCTTCTCACGACTTCGGTCAAAGCCGGTTTCGACGCCGCTTATAGCGCTCGCGGCGAGGACGCTGCGCAACTGGCTCAGCTCGACCGCTGCTTGCGCGACTACGGTCCCGAGACGGCGTCGATTCGCGGGCAATTGCGTGGATATGTCGCGGCGGTCATCGCCAGCACATGGCCCGACGAGCCGCGTCCTTCCGGCGTCGTTTTTCCCGACCCGTCGAAAATGCCGCTAACTGGCGAATCCCTCGTCTTATCCGATATCTTGAGCGATGTCGGCCTCGAGGTCCGGTCGCTTAAGCCTGCGGATGCAGTGCACGAGAGGGTGCTCGCGGATTGCGATCAGCAGTATAGCGATTTGATAAAGGCCAGGTGGAAAGTGATCGAAGGAACCCGCGCATCCATCTCGGCGCCATTCTACTGGGTGCTGGTGATCTGGCTTGCGATCCTGTTTGGAACGTTTGGCCTGACGGCGCGGCCCAATGCGATGGTGGCGACGGTGATGGTTTTGTGCGCGCTGTTGATCACGATCGCGGTCTTCGTCATCCTCGATATGGACGAACCCTACGGCGGGTTGTTCGGAGTGCCCAGCACCTCAATGCGCAACGCGCTCGCCGACATGATGCGCGCCGGCGGGTGACAGCGCAGGCTTTGGCGCGTGTTGGCCGAGGGCCGAATGCGAGCACAGGAATCAGGTTGAATTTGAGGCCCGGCGGCGCATGTTCCCGGCTCACGATGAAACGAGACGCGATGCAATGACCCAAGCCGAGCAGCGTTATCACGTCTTCGAGACTGGAATGGGATTCTGCGCGATCGCCTGGAGCGACGCGGGGGTCGCGCGCTTTCAATTGCCGGTGAAAAGCGCCGAGGCGGCTGACCGGCCGATGCGCCGCCGCGTCTTTGGCGCGGAGCCGGCCATGCCGCCGGACGAGGTCGCCGCGGTTGTCGCGGCGGCCAAACGGTACTTTGACGGCGAGGAAACGGACTTTTCGCATGTCCGGCTCGATCTCGCCGCCGAGGACCCATTCTTCGCCCAAATTTACGCCGCCCTGCGCCGCGTCGGCTGGGGCCGCGCCACCACCTATGGCGCGCTGGCGAAGGAGGTTGGCGCGGGCCGCGAGGCGGCTCGCGACGTCGGCGAGGCGATGGCCAGGAATCCCGCGCCATTGATCATTCCCTGTCACCGGGTGCTGGCTGCCGGCGGCAAGATTGGCGGTTTCTCGGCGCCCGGCGGCTCAAGGACGAAGATGCGCATGCTCGAATTGGAAGGCGTTCGCGTTGGGGCGCCAGAGGCGGCGCAGCAATCTTTCAGCTTCTGAGCGGAGGAAGTGGGCGGGCGGCCCGGTTCGCTCCCGCAAGGCGTTTCCAGCCGGCGCATGTTCGCGGAGCGCAACTCGACGCGCGGCAGCGAACCGCCCTTGCCATGCCGCGCGCGGAGCCTAAGGAATAGGCGCGACCCGGTCCCGCAACGCGACCGCAATCCTGAAGGATGGAAGAATATGGCGATGTCCGTTTGGCGGGCGGCCGCCGCGAGCCTCGCGGCGCTGGCAACGATCTCGGCCGCGCACGCCCAGTCCGCCGACCCGGACCTGATCTTCCGCAAATCGACGACATTCAAGTTTCTGACGCCGAACGATAAGCTGGCCGTCTACGGCGTCGACGACCCGGTGGTCGAGGGGGTCGCCTGTCACTTCACGACGCCCGAAAAAGGCGGCCTTTCCGGCGCGCTCGGCTTGGCCGAACAGACGTCGGATATCTCGCTCGCCTGCCGTCAATATGCTCCGATTAAATTCAAGGACAAGTTCTCCCAGGGCGACGTGGTTTTCAGTGAGCGCCGGTCGCTTTTTTTCAAGAAGATGCAAATCGTGAGAGGCTGCGACGCTAGAGCGGTTTCCGGCCGGGTTGAATTGTGCGGTGTTCCCAACGCGCTGGAAATGTGATTCTTGGGGTGCGCCGAATCGGAGGCGGCGCGGGATGGGGCCCTTGTCGGTGGATTTGCGCAAGCGGGTGGTTTCGGCGGTTCGCGAGGAAGGCATGAGCTGCCGTGCGGCGGCGCAGCGGTTCGGGGTGAGCTTTTCCAGCGCGATTTGTTGGGTGGCGGCGTTGCGCGAGCGCGGCAGCTACGCGCCGTTGCCGATGGGCGGCGACACGCGTTCGCAGCGCGTCGAGGCCCACACGGATTTCCTGCTTCGCCTTCATCGGCGCGAGCCTGACCTTACGCTCAACGAAATCTGCGACCGTCTGGAGCGTGCGCGAGGCGAGAAGGTGTCGCCGTCTATGATCTGGCGCTTTTTCGACCGCCACGACATCACGTTTAAAAAAAGTCCGCGCACGCGAGTGAGCAGGGCCGCCCGGACGTCCTTGAGCGGCGACGGCGATGGTTCGACTGTCAACTCGATCTCGATCCGCTGAAACTGGTGTTCGTCGATGAGACGGCGGCGACGACCAGCATGGCGCGCCGCTTCGGCCGGCGCCGGCGCGGCCAACGTCTGCGCTGCGGTGTTCCGCATGGGCATTACAAAGCGATCACCTTCGTATTCGGCCTGCGCCTGAGAGGCGTCATCGCGCCCAAGGCCTACGACCACGCCATGAACGCCGAGACGTTCGAAGCCTGGCTCGAGCACCATCTCCTGCCGACTTTGGAGGAAGGCGACATCGTCGTGCTCGACAATCTCAAGGCTCACAAAAGCCCGAGAGTGGCGGAAATCCTGGCCAGGAAAAACTGCACGGTACGATACCTGCCGCCATACAGCCCGGACTTCAACCCCATCGAGATGGCGATTTCCAAACTGAAAAGCGCGCTGCGAAAATTGGCCGAGCGCACCGTTGTCGGACTTCTTGCTATCCTGGAGGGCTGCGCCGCTCTCTTCAAGCCGGCCGAATGCGAAAACTATTTCGAGGCCTGCGGGTATGATCCCGGCGAACTCCAAGCCCTCAACACAACCTGAACGGATTCCGCTCTAAGCGCAACATCTTGGTCTACATGACCTACAGCGACAAGCTGATCGAAGGATCGCCCAAGAACTCGACCTCGACAGTTCCGATCGCGCCCTGGGGCGCGGGCGAAGTGCAAAAGTGCAGCGATTTTCTTCGCTAGATTGAGGACTTTGCGAGCCGCGGCAATTCTAGGCGCGACCGTCCATCCGCGAAACACGGTTCAATCCGCCGCCGCGGACCCTCTCTAATAACGGGTGAGACGACCCCTCAAGCTTCCAGCGCCTGATCGAGGTCGCGGATCAGATCATCGGCGGTCTCAAGGCCGATCGAGAGCCGGATGACGTCGTCGCCGGCGCCGGCCGCCGCGCGCTGCTCGTCGGTGAGTTGGCGGTGCGTCGTCGAGGCCGGGTGCAGGATCAAGCTGCGCGTGTCGCCGATATTGGCCAGATGCGAGAACAGGCGCACGCCTTCGACCAACTTGACGCCGGCCTCGAAGCCGCCCTTCACGCCAAAGGTGAACACCGCGCCTGCGCCTTTCGGCAGATACTTTTGCGCGAGCTTGTAATAGGGACTGTCCTTCAGGCTGGCGTAGGACACCCAGGCGACCTTCGGGTGCTTCGCGAGAAATTCCGCGACCTTGCGCGCGTTCTCAACATGGCGCTCCATCCGCACATGCAGGGTTTCGACCCCGGTGATGGTGAGGAACGCGTTCATTGGCGCGAGCGCGGGGCCGAAATCGCGCAAGGCGACCGCCCGCGCCTTCATGGTGAAGGCGAAGTCGCCGAAGTTCTCGAAGAACTTGAGCCCGTGATAGGCCGGCTCCGGATCGGTCAGCGAGGGAAAGCGGCCGCCCTGCAACCAGTCGAACTTGCCCGACTCGACCACGACGCCTCCGAGCGCATTGCCGTGGCCCGACAGGAACTTGGTCGTCGAATGCACGACGATGTCGGCCCCGTGCTCGATCGGCCGGCAGAGATAAGGGGTCGCGAGCGTGTTGTCGACGATGAGGGGCAGGCCGGCCGCATGGGCGATTCCCGCGACCCGCGCGATGTCGACGACGATCCCGCCTGGATTGGCGAGGTTCTCGATGAAGATCGCCTTGCATTTCGGCGTCAGCGCCTCGCGGAAATTGTCCGGGTCAGTCGGATCGACGAAATGGCAGGTCCAGCCGAGCTTCTTGAACGACAGGCCGAATTGGGTAAGCGAGCCGCCATAAAGGTTGCGCGAGGCGACGAACTCGTCGCCCGGCTCCATCAGGGTGAAGAAGGTCAGGAACTGCGCCGCGTGCCCGGACGCGGCGGCGACCGCGGCGCGGCCGCCTTCGAGCGCTGCGATGCGCTCTTCAAGCACCGCTACGGTCGGATTGGTCAGGCGCGAATAGATGTAGCCGAAATTGTGCAGATTGAAGAGCGAGGCCGCGTGATCGACGTCGTCGAACACATAGGCCGTCGTCTGATAGATCGGGGTCGAGCGCGCGCCGGTGGTCGGATCGGGCGCGGCGCCGGCGTGAATGGCGCGGGTCTCGAAGCCATAAGTCAAATTGCGCGAAGGCGCGGGGCGGCTCTTGATCCGGCGCGGCAGCGGCGCCGCTGGCGGACGGTTGTGGATGATGCCGCTGTTGACGCCGCTCCATGACAGTTCGCCGCCGAGCCGCCCGAACTCGATCTTCGGACAGCGGTTCATGATCGCTTCGAGGCCCGCGGCCTCCGCCGTGCTCGCGGCCGCGTCGTTGCGGATTCCCAACTGCATCCACACAACCTTGGCGCCGATGGCGATCGCATCGGCGACGACGCCGGGCGCTTCGTTCGAAGTGCGGAACATGTCGACCATGTCGACCTTGTCCGGGATGTCACGCAGCGAACCGTAGACCTTCTCGCCGAGCAAGGTCTTGCCGGCTATGCCGGGATTGACGGGGATGACGCGATAGCCTTTGCCCTGCAGGTATTTCATCACGAAGTAGCTGGGGCGGTTCCAGTTCGGCGATGCGCCGACGAGCGCGATCGTCCTCACCCGCTCGAGGATCGCGCGGATCTTTGCATCGGAATAGGCAATCGGTTCGAGTTCGGCCATGGGGCTTGCGCTCTGGTTGCTGAAGTGCGCGCACTCTAGCGCAAATGCCGGGTGGGCTTCAGGGAAAGGAGCGCGCTCGCCCCAAGACAGATAAACGCTCCTAAACGCGCATAAACGCCTCCTAAACGCGCATAAACGCTAGCAAAAGTGCTAGCGTTTACTAGCGCTTATTTTTCCGAATCGGGACTTTTCAATGGGTTACGGCCGATTCAAATAAAGGAAATCTCCTTCCCGAAAAGCGCCCGCTGACGTGACGCAGAGTTTTCTGACAATCTGGATATGATACCACAATTTCTGAGCACCGCAAGAGATTGTTTCAAAAACTCGCAAGCTCCGATCCCGAGAGAGGGGTCTTAGTCGGCCTCGCTTGAGGCGGGCGCCAGGCTCGACGACGGAGTCCGGCCCTGTCGGCCATGCGACCGCTGTCGAGGCGACTCTCTGCCGTCTTCGCGCCGACGAACTCTCGGCTGTCCTGCGCCAGCCGTTACGGCCGCGGCTCGGGGGCGCGCTTCTCAAGCGGCAGGCCGGCCGCGGCCCAGCCGTCCGAGCCCCCCGGATACCAGGCGACATTGGCATAGCCCAGCGTGAGCGCGCGTTTGGCCGCGTTCCAGGACATCCAGCAATCCTTGAGGCAATAGAACACGAGCGCGCGCGAGCGTCCGCCCACAGCTTTGTCGAGGCCGCGCCGAAAGTAGTCGAGCATGACGGGAGCGAGTTCGCCGTAGCCGGTGTCGGGCAGCCATAGACTCGCCGGGATGTCGAACCGCGGCTTGTCGCGCCACACGACATCGGCTGGCAAATTCTTGGGGCGCGGCGGCTGTGGCAGGACGTCGATGAACGCGGCGTCGCCCGCGCGCCACATTGCCGCCGCCTCCTCGGTTGAGAGCACGCGCGCGCCTTTCAGGGTTGCGGGCGTCGGCGCGCGATAGTCGCTCTGCCGATAGGAATCCGGCTCCGGCGGCGCTTCGCCAGCCCTGACCGCGAACGTTGTAAGGACAGTGAAGCCGAGGGCTGCAAGAAGCGCCCGTCGCAGGTTCCAACCGTTCATGCTCACCGCAACTCCGTGCGGCTTCCGCCTTTGGTCGTCCTGCATTAGCCCGCGACTTCGGCCCGAAGCAAATCGACGCCGCCTGCGATCGCGGGCCCCGCGGTCAATCGCTCATTGCTCAGCGTCTGCGCCCGCTGCTATGCTCTGGCCGCAAAGGCTTTGCAGGTTACCGGTTGAGGTCTGAACGCGAAGGAGCGCTGCGGGCCATCTGAGGGCGTCATGGCCGGGCTCGTCCCGGCCATCCACGGCGGCGACGGTCAATTGTTTAGGTCGAGATACAAGTCCCGCCAATGCGGATTCATGGCGAGGATCAGGCGAACTTTCCAAGCGCGCGGCCAATGTTTCATGTTGCTCTCGCGCTGGATCGCCGCTGTGATGTCCTCGTGGAACTCGTACCACACCGGCCGCGTCAGCGCGTACCGCTTAGAGCGGTTTCCGGCCGGGTTAAATCGTGCGGTGTTCCCAACGCGCTGGAAATGTGATTCTTGGGGTGCGCCGAATCGGAGGCGGCGCGGGATGGGGCCCTTGTCGGTGGATTTGCGCAAGCGGGTGGTTTCGGCGGTTCGCGAGGAAGGCATGAGCTGCCGTGCGGCGGCGCAGCGGTTCGGGGTGAGCTTTTCCAGCGCGATTCGTTGGGTGGCGGCGTTGCGCGAGCGCGGCAGCTACGCGCCGTTGCCGATGGGCGGCGACACGCGTTCGCAGCGCGTCGAGGCCCACACGGATTTCCTGCTTCGCCTTCATCGGCGCGAGCCTGACCTTACGCTCAACGAAATCTGCGACCGTCTGGAGCGTGCGCGAGGCGAGAAGGTGTCGCCGTCTATGATCTGGCGCTTTTTCGACCGCCACGACATCACGTTTAAAAAAAGTCCGCGCACGCGAGTGAGCAGGGCCGCCCGGACGTCCTTGAGCGGCGACGGCGATGGTTCGACTGTCAACTCGATCTCGATCCGCTGAAACTGGTGTTCGTCGATGAGACGGCGGCGACGACCAGCATGGCGCGCCGCTTCGGCCGGCGCCGGCGCGGCCAACGTCTGCGCTGCGGTGTTCCGCATGGGCATTACAAAGCGATCACCTTCGTATTCGGCCTGCGCCTGAGAGGCGTCATCGCGCCCAAGGCCTACGACCACGCCATGAACGCCGAGACGTTCGAAGCCTGGCTCGAGCACCATCTCCTGCCGACTTTGGAGGAAGGCGACATCGTCGTGCTCGACAATCTCAAGGCTCACAAAAGCCCGAGAGTGGCGGAAATCCTGGCCAGGAAAAACTGCACGGTACGATACCTGCCGCCATACAGCCCGGACTTCAACCCCATCGAGATGGCGATTTCCAAACTGAAAAGCGCGCTGCGAAAATTGGCCGAGCGCACCGTTGTCGGACTTCTTGCTATCCTGGAGGGCTGCGCCGCTCTCTTCAAGCCGGCCGAATGCGAAAACTATTTCGAGGCCTGCGGGTATGATCCCGGCGAACTCCAAGCCCTCAACACAACCTGAACGGATTCCGCTCTAGTGAAGCCTCCGCAGAGACCTTCGCGATGCTGATACGCGCGGCGAGCAACATCTACGGTTACGCCCACGTGGAGCGTACCATTGGGGCGGCTCGTCATGATGTAGACCCAGCCGCCGCGCATCCCGGCGACGGTACGTCATGAGGCGGCTGCCGCAAAGACGTGGATGGCCGGGACAAGCCCGGCCATGACAGTAACGCTACAAGAAAGCCCCTGCAAAACTTTTGGATTGGTAACCATGCGCTGGCTGTTCGGCGCCCTGCTCATCGCCATTCTCGCCTTCTCTCCGCGAGGCGCCTTTTGCGGGGAGCCGATCGCTCCCCTGGCCGTCCAGGAAATCGCGCCGGGCGTGTTCGTCCACCAGGGCGAAATCGCCCTCATGACCGAACAGAACCTCGGCGACATCGCCAATATCGGCTTCGTCATCGGCGACAAGGGCGTGGCCGTCATCGATACCGGCGGCAGCGTGCCGATTGGTCAGCGGTTGCTCGCCGCCATCCGCGCCCGCACCATGAAGCCGGTCCTCTATGTCATCAATACCCATGAGCATCCGGACCACGTGTTCGGCAACGCCGCCTTCGAGGGACTGGGCGCGACCTTTGTCGGCCACCACAATCTGCCCCGCGCCTTGGCGATGCGGGGCGCATTCTATCTCAAGGCGTTTCGCCGGATCATCGGCGACAAGCTCGTCGATCAGGTCAAGATCATTCCCCCCACTTTGACCGTGGCCGATCGCATGACGCTCGATCTCGGCGGACGGACGCTCGAATTGCAGGCTTGGCCGCCTGCGCATACGGATTGCGACCTGACCGTCCTCGATACGGCCACGCGGACGCTGTTCGCAGGCGACCTCGTTTTCATACGCCATCTGCCGGTCATCGACGGCTCCGTGAAGGGCTGGCTCGTCGATCTCCCTGCCCTGGCGCGCGTTCCCGCCGTGCGCGTCATTCCCGGCCATGGGCCTGTCGGCCTGCCCTGGCCTCAGGCCCTCGACAGCGAGCGGGCGTATTTCGAAGGCCTGGCGAAGGACGTGAAGGCGTCGATCGCGAAGGGCGAGCCTGTCGACGCGGCGGAGAAATGGGCCGGGCAATCGCAGCGGGATGACTGGCGTCTGTTCGACGATTATAATCGGCGCAACGTGACGGCGGCCTATTCGGAATTCGAATGGGACCAGTAGAAGCCGACGCTCGGGATGGAGGCGCTTCGATGGCGCGAATGATCACCAGACGGCATACCCTCTTGAGCCTCGCGCTCATTTGCGCGACGGGTGAGCGCGCTTTCGCTCAAGGCGACCAGGAGCCTGATATCTGGCCCGACCTCGCGCGCGTGTTTTTCAATGATAAGCCAGTCGTGGAGGATCAAAGCCTGGTCAAGTTCGAGGCGCCGGCGCGCGCCGAGGATGCGGCGCTGGTGCCAATGTCGTTCTCGGCGAAATTGCCTGAGGGAGACGCGCGCCGGGTCGTCAAGCTGACGCTGGTCATCGATCAGAATCCGGTGCCGCTGGCGGCCGCCTTCACCCTTGGCGAGAAGGCCGGGGACACGCGCATCTCGACCCGGGTCAGGGTCAATTCCTACACCAACGCCCACGTTGTCGCCGAGCTCAGCGACGGCTCGCTCCATATGGCGACCCGCTACATCAAGGCGTCGGGCGGATGCTCGGCGCCGATGGTCAAGAGCATGGACGAAGCGTTGGCCACGCTTGGCCAGATGAAGTTCCGCATTCTTCCGCCAACCCCCGAGGCGCCCGACGAGGCGCTCCTCATGATCCGCCACCCCAACAATTCCGGACTGCAAATGGATCAGGTGACCCGGCTCTATACGCCCGCGCGCTATATCGAGAAGCTCGCGGTCTATCAGGGAGGCGATCTCGTATTCTCGATGGCGGCCGGCATATCGATCTCGGAGGATCCGAACTTCCGCTTCACCTTCAAGCCCAACGGCGCCAAGCAATTTCGCGTCGAGGCCGAGGACACGGCCGGCAAGACGTTCTCGGGCGCATGGCCCGCGACCCGCGACGGGGCGTGAGGCGAGTTTAGGTCCAACCCCTCAATCGGCCCGCACGGATACGGCCGCTTTGGGCGGAGAGCGCCGGTTGACCGAACGGCAGCGACGACGAAGAGCAGGCGTTCCCGAAGCGGTAAGGCTGGACTCCGCCCTTAGAGCAGATTGCAATTCCGTCGAATCGAGCCTTGTAGACGCGCTCGTTGACCGCGTCCCGCGCTCCAAAGGGCGTTCTTAAAGAACGCCCGTCTGACGACGGGCTATCGAGCGCGGCTACAATTGGCAGCGTCGACCCAAACGCAATCCGCCCTTAGCGGCATTCCTCGGGATACGTCCGTCGATCTCATCGCGTGAAGGAGACCCTCTTACGCGGAGTGGAATAACCTCTCGCCGATGAACTCGCCTTCGCCAATCCCGCCGGGGCACGCAAAGAGTGCGCTGCCCGTGTGAGTCGTGAACTGGTTGAGCGCGTCAAGCTTGGCCATGTTTTCGTAAATCTTGATGAACCCCTCGCGCGGGTCGCGCTGGTAGCAAAGAAAGAAAAGCCCGGCATCGTACATCATGCCCTGGCGCCAGGGCGGCCATCGTTCCGCGAGGAACCGGACGCCGTCATTGTAGGAATAGGGCCGGCGGAATACCTGCGCGCCCCCGTTGGTCTCCGCAGCCCCGAGACGGACGTGGGCGTTGTCGGCGATCAGCGGATTGCCGTCTGCATCGACTCGGTCGAGGCCAAGAGAATCGTGCTCGTTCGCCTTGCCGATCGGCGCCCCGGAATATTTGTGGCGGCCGATGACCTGCTCCTGAAAGTCGACCTCCGAGCGATCCCAATGCTCGAGCGAAATGCGGATCCGGCGCGCCACCAGGTAGCTGCCGCCGCGCATCCAGGCCGGCCCTTCGTCGTCCACCCAGACGACCTCGTTGAAGTTTCGCGGACTGTCGGGCGTAGGGGCGGTCGCGGGCCCTGGCGGGTTGATGGTCCCATCCTTGAATCCCATCTGGTTGCGCGCTGTCTCCTCGGTCGGCGTGCCGGGAAGGAACCCTGCCTGCGCCCAGCGGAGCTCGGCGGAGCCGTAAGACAATCGCGCGAGCTCCCGCACGGCGTGAAACGCGACCTGCGGATCGTCGGCGCACGCCTGCACCGAAAGGTCCCCTCCGGTCCGCGCGGATTCGAGCTGGTCGCCGTTGAACTTCGGCATGTCGACCAGCGCCCCCGGCCGCTTGGCCGCAAGCCCGTATCGATCTACCCCGTCCTTGCTGAAGAGTCCCGGCCCGAAGCCGAACGTGATGGTGAGGCGGGAAGGCGGGAGGCCAAGCGCGGAACCGCCGTCCCGCGCCTCGACGGAGACGTCCTGTCCCAGATCGCGGACGGTCTCTCCGGCGCACATCCGCGCTGCGCCGATAGTCCAGAGCTGAAGCATCGCGGTCAGGTCGTCACGGGTTTTGGCGACGAGATCGAACGCGGCGAAGTAGGTCTGCATCTGCTGGCGCGTGGCGATCCCGCCTTGATGAGGGCCGAAGAACGGTTCTTGGAGCGCAACGGGGTCCTGCGGGGCCGGCGTCGCGGCGCGGGCCAGAGCGCCTGCACTGACGCTCGCCAGCGCTCCCCCTGCGCCGACCAGGAGTCCGCGACGCGTCGGCCCGGAGCCCGTTCCGGAGAACGGACAGCTCATTTTGCCAACACAAGCGTGTTATTCTCGTCCTCGACGAAATAGAAGCCGTCGCCCTCCGGCGTCACGACGATGCCGAACAGGTCGCCGCTGCCGGGCGGGTTCTGCGCCTTGTTCGGATCGATCCACCGCGCCTTGATCTGCTCGCCGCTGACCGGATCGACCTCCACCACCTGACCGTTCTGGGCGTTGGTCACGAGGAGACGCCCGTTCGGCGCCCAGGTCATGGCGAGCGGACGCTGCAACAGGCCATCCTTGGTCACGGTCCTGCCGACGCCCGCGCTGTGATCGCGGGTCAGGGCCTCCGCAATCGCGGTGATGCGATTGCCGGTCGCGTCCGAAACATAAAGCGTCCCGTCGCCGCCGAGCGCCAAACCCGTCGGCCCAACGACGAAAACGTCCTTGTTCGGCTGCGCCCCGAAGCCGCTCCCGACTACCGTCTGGCTCACGACCTTCGGCGGCTCGCCGTTCTTGATCGACAGCTTGAGGCGAACGACGGTCTGCTGATTCACGACCGGCGGGTCGCCGTCAGGAGAACCGACGCCGAAGCCGGTGTTGCTGACGAAGATTGTGGCGCTGTCGCCTTCGTCGAGCGTCGCCATATTGCCCCAGGGCATGTTGATCCCATCATTGGCGATGACGCTCGCCACCTTTCCGTTGGCGTCGAGAACAATCAAACAGCCTGATCCCTTCGTCTTGGTCGTTCCATCGACGCTCGGGGCGCTGCCGACGATCACCCAACCTGATTTGAGCATCGTCATCGCCGTCGTCAGCCCGACCCCGCCCGGGCATTCCGCGAGATTGCGCGGGAGCGAGGCGAAGGTCGTGAGCTTCTTCGTCGTCGGATTGTAGGCGACGATCGTCGTGCCGAGCCCTTGCAGGTTGCCGTCGTTGTTGAAGTTGGTGACGAGGACGTCGTTCTTGTGAATGACGCCGCCCGACGCGGGGGCGACGACGATCGCATAAGGGTTCTGGTCGCCGTTCTCGGGCACGGTCGACGTGAGCGTCGTCTGGCGGTGAAGGCGATCGAAAAAACTGGGTGGCTGCGCGGCGGTCGCCGCGACGCAGGGCGCGACCATCGTCGCAAGGGCGCCCGTGCAGAGGGCGCTTCGCAACGGCTTCAAGATCCGGGAGATACGAGTTGTCATGGCGGCTATTCCTCGATTCTGAGCGCTGCAACGCTCTTTGAGCCCGCCGTGAAGATGTAATGCTCAGAGCGGCGGCTGACAGAGCCCTAGCTCCGCCTCAAATTCTCAACAAGCTTAGCGGTCCCACTTGATAACCTTTTCAATTTGCAATCATTTCAAATTGGCCGTTTCTTACGGCTGATTTCTGGTGTTATCCCGCCCGTTTCACGCTGATCAGGAAGGGCAGCAACGGGACGAAACCGGTCAGGCCGGTTGAGTTTTGACGAATAGAGACGGGATACAGGATACGCCGGCGAAATTCCGCCGGCGTTCGATTGAACGAGACTATGGCGACGCAGCTATCATTGCCGTTGTCTCTCGCTCTGGAAGCGCCTTGCGACGAGTTAGGTTGGCTCTAGGGGCGCCTCGAGCGAAGCCCGCCGGAGGACGCGGCCATATTTTGAAACTACCCGTTTCGATAAAATAGGCTCTTGTAGCGTTAGCTGTTGATTGGCCCTTGGCGGCGGCGCCTCGGACTCTATCGTCATGGCCGGGCTTGTCCCCGGCCATCCACGCCGTGCCGTCTTAATGACGAGCCCGATATCGCCTCGGCCGCCTACAAAAGCTTACAGGAACAATGCTTTCCGTCCTTCCGCCTCTCTTGCGTCATTTCGACGCGTCAAACACGTGGATGGCCGCGTCAAGCGCGGCCATGACGCTGCTGAAGCATCGAGAGACAGCCGTAGCCTCGCTCGCCTGCAATCAACAGCTAAGGCTATAAGAGCAGATAAACGCTAGTAAATGCAAACCATTTTACTAACGTTTATTCGCGTTTGCTCGCGTTTATTGCGTTTCATTGGCGCCTAGCTCGCCTTGAAGTTGCACCCGAGTCGCCAGGCGCCCCTCGGGCCCGCCCGGTCACTCCACCGCCGCGCCGACCATCTTACCGCGCGCGGCGACGTAGAGCCCGCTGCCGATGATGACCGCATTGCCGACAACGATCGGCAGCGTCGGGGCGTCGCGCCAGACCAGCCAGCCCATGAGCGCCGCCCATAGAATTGCCGAATATTGCAGCGGCGCGAGCACCGCGGCGCGAGCCATCGCCAGCGCCTGGACGATGAAAATGAAGCAGAGCATCGAGACCGCGCCGACCAGGGCCATGAGGCCGAGATCGAACGCCGTCGGGGTCGTCCACGCCCAGGGAACGGTCGTTGCGCCGATGAGACCGCCGCCGACGAATTGCCACAAGACCAGCGGGGCCCAGTGAATGCCCCTCAGCTCGCGGGTGATCGTCTGACTGAGCGCGAACATGATCGCGCCGAACAGCGCAAGCGGCGCGATAAAGGAAAACATCTGCGGCGAGGGCCTCAGCGCAATGATGACGCCAACGAAGCCGACGAGGACGGCGATCCAGCGGAAGCGCTCGACCTTCTCGCCGAGCAGCGGCGCCGAGAGCGCAGTGACGATGAGCGGCGTCGCCATATAGAAGGTCATCACGTCGGCGAGCGGCATGAAGCGCGTGGCGTAGTAGAACGCGAACGTGTCGACGGCGGCGACAACAATCCGCACGGCCTGCAGCGGCGCCCGGCGCGTATCGATGAGATTGACGCGCAGCGAGAGGATCACCGGCGCGAGCACAATGACCGCGCCGATCGAGCGCAGCATCATCAGCTGGCCGACGCCATAATCCTTAACCAGCCATTTGCCGAGCGCGTCGTTGATCGCGAACAAACCGACGCCCAGGAGATAGAGGCCGACGCCGAGGCCCGCGGTTCCGGAGCGAAGGGTCGGCATGGGGTCCTGAAGGTTCGCCGTTCGGCTTCCGCCTCAGCGCTTCACCCCCGCGAACGCGGGGTAAGCGAGCCGCCGCGACTCTCGAGGGGCTTAGCGGCTCGAAGGTCTCGAGGCCCGCTTGCGCGGGCCGGGGCGCTCGTCAGCGCGAATAGAACTCGATGACCAGGTTCGGCTCCATATGCGTCGGATACGGCACTTCGGAGAGCCCGGGAACGCGAGTGAGCTTGGCCGCGCCCTTGGCGTGATCGACTTCGACGTAATCGGGCACGTCCCGCTCGGCGAGCGCATTGGCTTCGAGCACCAGAGGCAATTGGCGAGAGGATTCCTTGATCTCGACCAGATCGCCGACCTTGACCTGATAGGAGGCGATGTTGACGCGCCGGCCGTTGACCCTGATATGGCCGTGGTTGACGAACTGGCGGGCGGCGAACACGGTCGGCACGAACTTGGCGCGATAGATCAGGGCGTCGAGCCGGCGCTCGAGCAGGCCGATGAGATTGGCGCTCGAGTCGCCTTTGAGGCGGAGCGCCTCGACGTAATATTTGTGGAACTGGCGCTCGGAAATATTGCCGTAATAGCCCTTGACCTTCTGCTTGGCCTTGAGCTGGGTGCCGAAGTCGGTCGCCTTGCCCTTGCGGCGCTGGCCATGCTGGCCTGGCCCGTATTCACGCTTGTTGTAGGGGCTGCGGGGGCGGCCCCAGATGTTCTCGCCCATCCGGCGATCGATCTTGTATTTCGCTTCCGCGCGCTTCGTCATCGCGATTCCTCTTACATGTCAGTTCGGTTCAACGAGGAACGCGCCCTCCTCTGCGCCTTTGAGGCGCCGACAGGCCTTCAGCCGAGCAAGGCTTGAGACCGCGGGTGCGTCAAACAACAAACGCGCTCCCGTTTAGCCGAGAGCGCGCCTGAGGGGCGTCCTCCTAAAGGAGTCGGCGGCTGCTGTCAAACCCTATGGATTCGCGACATATCGAGAGGCCTCACCGCGCCTCATCGGCGAGCGTTCCTCGTCCGGCGCGGGGTGCGGGGCTGCGTTCGGGCAACCCGGGCCGGGGCCCCTGCGAGAATGCACAGTTCGAAGCACTGATATGTCTTTTGCGCATGCGTATCCAAGGGATAGTCTCTAACATAGTTAATTTTTCATGCAATTAAGTGCCGAGTGAGACCGAAAAGCTCCTTCACCACGTCATTGTCATGCGATTTTCACATCTAATATTGCACCGCACCATTGACTTTTGCGGCGCAACAACATAGCTAGGCGCGGTCTGGGAAATGGGAGCGTCTCATCGGGCTCGATCGTCGAGGCCGAAATCAGGAGGGCGGTTAACCACAGGAGACCGCCATGAAGAAGTTCTCTCTGACACGCTTCTTGCGCACGCGTCGCGTCTATTGGAGCGTATTGCAGGAGCTTTCGGCTTATACCGATCGCGAGTTGCACGACATCGGCATCGATCGCGCCGACATCCACGAAATCGCCCGCTTGGCTTCGCGGGAACAGGACTGACCTGAATGGCGGCGCCGCTCAGGCGCCGCCATCGCTTCATTTCCGGTTATAGATGTCGTCGATGCGAACGATGTCGTCCTCGCCGAAATAGCTGCCGGTCTGAACCTCGATCAGCTCCAAGTCGATCTTGCCGGGATTGGCGAGCCGGTGGATCGAGCCGATCGGCAGGTAGATTGAATTCGTTCTCGTGCACGTGCTCAACCTTGCCGTTGAGCGTCACCTCGGCCGCGCCGCGCACCACGACCCAGTGCTCCGCGCGGTGATGATGCTTTTGCAGGGAGAGCCGACCGCCTGGGCGCACAACGATACGCTTGACCTGATAGCGCGAACCCTGATCGACGCTCTGATAATAGCCCCATGGCCGGTAGATGCGCCGATGCTCTGTCGCTTCAGGCTTGCCCTCCGCCTTCAGGCGTTCGACGAGCTTCTTAACCTTGTCGGTCTGTGAGCGGTCGGCGACCAAGACCACATCGCCGGTGGCGACGACGACCACGTCGTGGAGGCCGATGACGGCGGCCAATTGCTCCTCTGAACGCACCAGCACGTTCGAAGAGTCGATGGCCACCGCCCGTCCGCGCAGGCTATTGCCGTCAGCGTCACGCGGGCTCAGCCGCCAGACCGCCGACCACTCGCCGACGTCCGACCAGCCGACGTCGGCCGTCAGGACCACCGCTTTCTCGGTTCGCTCCATCACCGCATAATCGATCGACGTCTTCGGCGCCTTGGCGAAGGAATCGTGGTCGAGGACGACGAAGCCGAGATCCTTTTTTGCGCCCGACACCGCTGTCGCGGTCGCCGCGGCGATCTCCGGCTCGAAACGCTGAAGCTCCTCCAACATGACATCGGCGCGGAAGACGAAATTGCCCGAGTTCCAGAGGTAGCCTTCCTCAATGAACGCGCGGGCGTGGGTTTCGTCGGGCTTCTCAACGAATCGCTCGATCCGCCGCACTTTCGGATCGATCGCCAGCGGCTCGCCGGGGTGGATATAACCGTAGCCGGTCGCCGGGTGGTCGGGCGTAACGCCGAAGGTGACGATTTCGCCCGCCTCCGCGGCCGTGCAGGCTTCCGCGCAAAGCGCAGCGAATTGTTTTCCGTCCTCGAACGCATGGTCGGCGGCCAGCACGGCGACGACCGTCTTCGGATCGCGCGCAGCCGCCCAGGCGGCCGCGGCGCCGACAGCGGCGGCGCTGTCGCGCCGATCCGGCTCAAGCAGGATCACCGCCTCAGCGCCAATCTCCCTCAATTGCTCGGCGACGCGAAAGCGATAGTCGAAATTGGTGATGACGACCGCCGGGCCGAACACGGCGGGGTCGCTGACCACGCCGACGATCGATTGAAAGGTCGAACGCGGGCCGATCAGGGGAATGAACTGCTTGGGCAGGCTTTCCCGCGATTCCGGCCACATGCGGGTGCCTGACCCGCCGCACATGATCACTGGCATGATTTTGGTCATGCATTCCCCCGAGTTGGCGGGCCGCCGTTCGCAATCGCCAGCCGCGCGCTGTTCCTCTGCAATAACGGCCGCGCCAAAGCAATGCCCGACGCGCCGGGTCAGACGAACGTCTCGCAGGCCTGCGGCGGCAATCAGACCTGTGGTTGGCGAAGCATAACGCGATCGGAACAGGGCGGCAGCTCTTCGAATTGGCCAATGAAACAGGGCCGCTCCATCGAGCGGCCCTGGGTCCCTGTCACTGCGAACGGTCAGCTTGAAACGCCCGCCATGGCCGCGCGCGGCAGGTGATTCCTAGTGCCAGAAATTGAACATATCCATCATGTCTCCGATCGCCGGCGCATTGGTGGGAACGTACGGGTCCCGATCCGTCCGGGGGTTTGGCAGATTGTCGCGGCTGCGCCTGGTGATCGGCTCCAGACCCCAGTTCGCCTCAATGAACTTCAGCGTCGACACATGGTCGGTGTAACTGTGCGAGATGTGGCCGCCCATGCTGTAAATTTTAACTGATATTTGTCGACCGGATACTGATCGAACTGGTCGCCAAAATACCCCGGGTTATAGTTGTTGACCAGATAGTAGCGCCCGTTTTCGCAGTTCGCGCCAATTTTGGACGCAAGAAGAAAGTCTCGGACCGCCGCGACGCCCGGCTGACCGGCGTCGGCGCAATTCACGTAGCTGCCGCCGCCGTAGTTCGCGTTGGGCGAGGTCGCCGTCGGGCTGCCCGAACCGCCGCGCTCTAGGGAAACACAGTTCAGCGCCGCCCTTTCATGGCTGATTCCGTTGCGGCTGAGGTCGTTTTGCCCGCTATTGCTCAGACTTTGCGCGGCGCTCGCTGCGCCCGGCTCACGAAAGCGACGACGGCGGCGGCCGCCGCAGTCGTCGCTAGCGCCAGCGCGAAGGCAGCAAACGCCGCCGGGAGCGACAGCGTTTGCGCGATCGCTCCCGTCGCCAGCGGCGCGGGCAGACGGCTCAGCGCGCTGAACAACGAAGCGGAGGCGAGTCCGACCGCGGGGCCGGCCGCCGACTGGCGCGCGGCCAGCGCAAACCCGCACGGGACGATAGGGCCGGTGCCAACCCCGATCAAGGCAAAGCCCGCAACGCTCGCCGCGAAGCCGGCCTGTCCGCTGACCAGAGCGAAGCCGGCCGCCGCGATCGCGAACGAGGCGATGATGATGCGAAGGTCGCTGACGCGAAGGCGAATCGCGTCGGCGTTGAAGCGCAGCGCGGCCTGGCAGGCGGAAAAGAACGCCGCGCCGAGGCCGGATATCGCCGCCAGCTTCGGCGCTTCCTCGCGCAACAGCAGCGTGGACCACACCGATGCCGCGAGTTCGGCCGCGATCGAGACGCCGACGACGACGCCAAGCCCCATCAGAGCCGGCGCGAAGGACAATCCGCTCCGTCCCCACGCCCCGACCGCCGCCGGAGCGGGACGACCGGCGCCCGCCGCCCGATGGTAAGCAACGCCGGCGCCGGCGAGCGCGAGCGCGGCGAGAACGCCCGCCGCCCAAGGCGCCGGGCCGGCGGCGATCAAACTGCCGAGGATCGCGCCGAGCGCCATGCCGGCCGATGCGGCGGCGTGCAGTCGGGCCAGGATCGGGCGGCCGAGCCCACGTTCGATCCGCGCGCCCTCGGCGTTCATGAGGACGTCGACCACCCCGCCGAGGAATCCCGCAACGATTAAAGCGACGGCCACCCAAGCCTCGCTCGAGGCGTTGAGGAGCGCGCACAGCGTCGCGCCGTAGATGATCGCCGAGACGGAGAGCGCCTGCTCGACGCCGAAGCGATGCGCGAGCGCGCCGCCCGCCGACATGGCGATGAGATAGGCGCCGGTGTAGACAGTCAAGAGAACCCCGAACGTCGATGCGTCGACGCCGGAGCGGACCAAAATCGCGCCGGAGGCCCCGCCCCAGAGGCCGATGCCCACGCCCAAGGCGAAGAACACTGCGGCGACCGCCGCATGCAGAGGGGCGCCGAGGCGAGCGTCGCCAAGCGGCGGGGCGGCGTTCAAAAGTCGGTCGGCGCGCCGCCCTCCGCCTTGCGGCGGGCGACGAAGGCCGTAAGCGCCTCGAGGCGATCCGCCTCGAGCGGCGGCGCGACGAAATCGCGCAGGCGATCGGCGACGATGCGCTCGGCCGCGTCGAGCGCGGTCGGCGAACCGGCTTCGCGCCAGGTCTCGTAGTTGCGCCAGTCGGAGATGATCGGCGAGAAAAAGGCGGTGCGATAGCGCGATTGGGTGTGCTCCGCGCCGAAGAAATGCCCGCCTGGGCCGACTTCGCGCATCGCCTCGAGCGCCAGTTCCGCTTCGTCGACGCGCAGCGGCCGCAAGAATTCGGCGACCATCGCCAAAAGATCGGCGTCGAGCGCCATCTTCTCGAACGAGGCTTGCAACCCCCCCTCCATCCAGCCCGCGCCGTGCATGAGAAAGTTCACGCCGCCCATGATCGCGCCCCAAAGCGAGAACACGCTCTCATAGGCCGCCTGGGCGTCGAGCGAATTGGCGGCGTTGGTGTTCGAAGACCGGTAGGGCAGTCCAAGGCGGCGCGCAAGCTGCCCGCCGACAATCGCCGTCTTCATATATTCAGGCGTGCCGAAGGCTGGGGCGCCTGACTTCATGTCCACGTTCGAGGTGTATCCGCCATAGACGAACGGCGCGCCCGGCCGCGCGACCTGGGTCATGACGAGGCCCGCGAGCGCCTCGGCGTGCTGCTGCGTGAGCGCCCCGGCGAGTGTGACCGGCGCCATTGCGCCGGCGAGCGTGAACGGCGTCATCACCACCACCTGGTTGCGGCGCGCCATTTGGATGACGCCCTCCAGCATCGGCGTGTCGAGCCGCAACGGCGACGACGAATTGATGACCGTGAACAGCGACGGCTCGCGCTCCAGTGTCTCATCGTCGAGCCCACGCGCGATTCTTGACCATCTCGATGGCGTCCAGATTGCGCTCGCGCCCCAGGCTATAGGCGTGGACCGGCTTGTCGGAGAGCGTCAGCATGTCGAACAGCGCGTCGAGATGACGGACGGAGGCATGAATGTCGATCGGCTCGACCGGATAGCCGCCGATGAAATGGATCGAATCGAAACTCTGTCCGAGGCGTATGAAGTTCTGATAGTCGCGCGTATTGCCGGGCCGCCGCCCGCCGGCGCGGTCGAATGAATTGGGAGCGCTCGCAACGGTGCCGAAAGCGACGTAGCGCCCGCCAATCAAGAGATCGCGCGCCGGATTGCGCGCGTGCAGCTTGAACTCCCTCGGCGCGAGGCCGATGTGCGCCTGGACGAAATCGGGGTTGAAGCGAACGCGGCGCGAGGCCGGATCGACGTCGGCGCCGGCGCTTTTCAACAGCGCGCGCGCCTCGTCGTGCAGGAAATCGACGCCGATCTCCTTGAGGACCTTCAGCGCCGCCTGATGGATCGATTCGAGCTCGTCGCGGGAGATAAGGTCGAGCGGCGCGAACGGCGACTGCGGCTGGCCCAACGGCTGAGCGGCGCCCGAGCCTCCCCCGCGCTCGGCCGCGCGACGGCGACGGCGCCCCGTATCCTGCGGCGGCGAATCCGTCATTGCGTGCCCCAAACTCCTGTCTCCAGCAGCGTTCAAGACGCCGATCGCAATTCGTCGCTCGACCTCTTCTAGCGGAGTTACCCAAACCATGCGCCCGCCAAAATGGCGGCTCGCCATGCCAATTCGCGCCGGAAATTTTCAGCTGCTATTTGGCGGCGCGCAGCTTTGGCGGCTCGGCCGGGGCGGCTTGCAGCTTTGGCGCCTCGGCCGCGGCGGGTTCCGGCTCGGGCGGACGAGCGGGCGCGCCAGCCGCGAACCGGGCGATGAGCCAGGAACGGAACAGCGCCACCGCCTCGTTGCTCAGATCTTCGGGATGCGTCGTGAGATAGTAGCCGTAGCCTTCGTCAAGCCAGAGGTCGTACGGGCGCACCAGCCGGCCGGCCTTGATCTCCTCGTGGAAGAGCAGCGGATCAAGCAGCGCCAGTCCGTCGCCCATCATCGCATACTGGGCCGCCAGTTGCTGGGTGTCGAACACCAGGCCGCGATCGACGGCGAGGTCGGGGCGTCCGATCGAGCGCACGAACATTTCCCAGAAGAAGTGGCGCGGCCGACCGTCGATCTTGAGATGCAGGAGGTCGCTGGCGGCGATGAGCCGTGCCGGATCGCTGGAGTCGGTCCCTTCGAGCAGCTTCGGGCTGCACAAGAGGGTTGAGCGCACCATCCATAGGAGATCATGGATCGCGTCGGTGACGCGGGGCTCAGAATAGACAATGGCGATGTCGATGTCCCCGTCCACTTCCGGCCCGGTCGTCGGCTTGGAGACGATCTCGAGCGAGATGCCGGAATTTTCGGAGCGGAAATCGCGCAGGATTGGAATGGCGAGCCGATGCGCGAACGAGGTCGGCAGCGCGACCTTGAGCACCCGCTTCGGCCGCCCCTTCTCCTTGATGACCTCGCCGAGCGCCTGATCGATACGGTCGAAGGACTTCGAAACGACCGGCAGGATGTGCCGTCCGGCCTCGGTGAGCACCAGCTGTTGCGGGCGCCGCTCGAACAGCGCCACGCCGAGAAAATTTTCGAGCACGATCACATGACGGCTGACCGCGCTCTGCGCGACCGTCAGGCTATTGGCGGCGGCGGTGAAGCTGAGATGTTGCCCGGCCGCTTCGAACGCTCTAAGCGCGTTGAGCGGCAGCCACTTGCGATCCATTCCTCCTCCGCGCGCGGCGCATTCATGTCACCTCTGCCTTTGCGAGCGCGTCAAGACTCGGTTCATAACCCATAGCTGACGGATGAGACAATATGATCAGGCGAAGAATCCGCAGGGTTTTCAAGCGCCGCGTCGATGAGCGTCGCGACTGTCCTCGTCCATCGCTTGCAGGCTTAGCCCGACAGACTGCCGCGCGCGCCTAGCGATAGTTCGTCCAGATGGTCTTGAAGTCGACGTACTTGTCGATCGCGTGCGGCGAGCGGTCTCGGCCGAAGCCCGATTGCTTGAAGCCGCCGAACGGCGTCGCCAACGATGAGCGGTCGAACGTGTTGACCCAGACCGTGCCGGCCCGAATGGCGCGCGAAAGCCGATGCGCGGCGTTCATGTCGCGCGTCCAAACGGCGGCGGCGAGGCCGTAGATCGTGTCATTGGCGAGCTTGACCGCCTCCGCCTCAGTCTCGAACGGGATGACGACCACGACTGGCCCGAAGATCTCCTCCTGGGCGATGCGCATGGCGTTGCGGGCGCCATCGAGAATGGTGGGCTCGACATAGAATCCGCCGGTCTCGGCAAGAGCCCGCCTGCCGCCGTGGGCGATCCGCGCGCCCTCCCTGACCCCGAGGTCGATGTAGCTAAGCACCCGCTCCATGTGGCGCTCCTCGATGAGCGCGCCAAGCTGCGCCCCGGCGTCGAACGGATGGCCGAGCGGAATCTGCGCCCTCTGCACCGCGGCGATCTTTTCGACCAGCGTCTCGCGGATCGAGGCATGGACCAGCACGCGCGAACCCGCGTGGCAGGTCTCTCCCTGATTGTAATAGATGCCCCAGGCGATCGCCTCCGCCGCAGCGTCGAGATCGGCGTCCGGCATCACGACATGGGGCGACTTGCCGCCGCATTCGAGCGCGACCCGCTTCATGTTGCTCTCGCCGGCATAGACCAGCATGAGCTTGCCGACCTCGGTTGAGCCGGTGAAGGCGACCATGTCGACATCGGCATGGAGCGCCAGCGGCTTGCCGGCCTTCTCGCCGAAGCCCGGCACGACATTGAGCGCGCCGTTCGGCAGGCCCGCTTCCTTCCCCAGTCTGCCGAGCATGAGCGCCCCGAGCGGCGACTGCTCGGCTGGCTTCAGGACGACGGAATTGCCCGCAACCAGCGCCGGCCCGAGCTTCCAGGCGGCGATGATGAGCGGATAGTTCCACGGCACGATCGCGCCAACGACGCCGAGCGGCTCCTTGCGCACCATCGCCACGTCGTTCGAACCGACCGGCGCGATTTCGTCAGTGAGCTTGTCGGCGAACTCGGCGTAGTACTGGACGCAATTGGCGCAGAACGGGACGTCTACGTTGAGAGAATTCGCGATCGGCTTGCCGACGTCGAGCGTCTCGAGCAGCGCCAGTTCCTCGCCATGCTCGCGGATCAGTTCGGCGAAGCGCAGCAGGACCTTCTTTTTCTTTAACGGGTCGGCATCGCGCCAGAGGCCGCTCTCGAACGCCTTACGCGCCGAAGCGACCGCGCGGTCGATGTCGGCCGCTCCGCAATCGGCGACATGGGCAAAGACCTTGCCGTCGATCGGCGAGACCTTGTCGAAGGTCGCCCCATCGGCAGCGTGAACGTAGGCGCCGTCGATGAAGGCGCGGCCTTCGATTTTGAGCGCCGCGGCGCGGGCGAGCCAGCCTTCGCGGGTGGTGGGGCGGTCGAGCATTTGAACTGGGAACCTCGGATTGGGACTGTCGAAGGGCGGACCATTGCCGCCGCGAGGCTCGAAAGGAAACCGAATTTTCCTTATGATCCGATGCCCGGCGGGCATGGGCGAAGCGGAAAGGCGCTCGCCCTTGACCGGCGTCAATGCGTGGAGACTGATCCGATAGCCTGCTCGCGAAACTGAGGACGGCGCATGGATGAGAGGATCGCGATCAACGTCGGCGCGGCAGCGCTCGTCGCTGCCCTCCTCGTCGCAGCGTACGTCATCCACTGGCTTCGGCTTCGTGAGACGAAGCGGCGGATGGGGGAATTTCTCGCGAAATATTTCAATGGCGACCTCCCCTTTGACCAGCTCGCCCAGCGAGCGCGGGAAGTCGCGAGCCGACGCTTCATGGGCAGCCCAGACTGCCAGGCTCTTGTTCAGGCGGCCTTTCAGCGCGCTGCAGAGGCGAAACTCGCCGGTAAGGCGCATTCCTTGGAGATCGAGAAGCAGCTCCTGGCCGCGCTGGCCGACGTGAAGTCGGAGTTCGGACTCCCGGACCGCTACCGGAGCGAGGGCTGGAGGGTCGGCCGGGAGTAGCCGCTCTTCCCCAATCGCCCCGCCCGCACTATGTGAGAGCCGTTCCTCCACAACTGAAACCCGATGCCTGACCCGAACCCTGTCGCGCGCCGGCGCACCTTCGCGATCATCTCGCACCCGGACGCCGGCAAGACCACGCTGACCGAAAAGATGCTGCTGTTCGGCGGCGCGATTCAGCTCGCCGGCGAAGTGCGCGCCAAGGCCAACCGCCGCAAGACGCGCTCCGACTGGATGGGCATCGAGCGCGAGCGCGGCATTTCGGTCGTGACCTCGGTCATGACGTTCGAAACCGCTGGCTGCGTCTTCAACCTGCTCGACACGCCGGGCCACGAGGACTTTTCCGAGGACACCTACCGCACCCTCACCGCCGTCAATTCGGCGGTGATGGTGATCGACGCCGCCAGGGGCATCGAAGCGCGCACCCGCAAACTGTTCGAAGTCTGCCGCCTGCGCGACATCCCGATCTTAACCTTCATCAACAAGATGGACCGCGAGACGCGCGATCCGTTCGATCTCATCGACGAGATCGAGAAGACGCTGGCGCTCGACGCCGCGCCGCTGAACTGGACGATCGGCCGCGGCCGCTCGCTCGCCGGCGCCTACGATATCCGCGCCAAGCGCCTGATCCCCTTCGGGCCGGACGCGGAGCCGATCGCCGTCGCCGGCCCCGGCGATCCGAGGGTGGCGGCGCTCCTGCCCGAGCACGAGCGCGCCCAAGCGATCGATGAGCTTAATCTCGCGATCGAGGGGCTCAAGCGCTTCGACAAAGAGGCCTTTCTCCAGGGCCATATGACGCCGGTCCTGTTCGGCAGCGCGCTCAAGGACTTCGGCGTCAAGGAGCTTATCGACGCGCTGGCCGAATTCGCGCCCTCTCCGCGCGCGCAGGCCGCGGCGAGCCGCACGGTGAAGGCGGACGAAGGCAAGATGACCGGCTTCGTGTTCAAGATCCAGGCGAACATGGACCCGAATCATCGCGACCGCATCGCCTTCTTGCGCGTCTGCTCGGGTCAGCTTAAGCGCGGCATGCGGGCGAAGCTCGTGCGCACCGGCAAGCCGGTCACGCTTACGGCGCCGCAATTCTTCTTCGCCCAGGATCGCTCGCTGGCGGAGGAGGCGTTCGCCGGCGACGTGGTCGGCATTCCCAATCACGGGCTGTTGCGCATCGGCGATACGTTGAGCGAAGGCGAGGAGATCGTCTTTCGCGGCGTGCCGAGCTTCGCCCCGGAAATCCTGCGCCGGGTCAAGCTCGCCGACGCAATGAAGGCCAAGAAGCTGCGCGAGGCGCTGCAGCAGATGGCGGAAGAGGGCGTGGTGCAGGTGTTCCTGCCCCATGACGGCGCGGCGGCGATCGTTGGCGTGGTCGGGGCGCTGCAGCTCGATGTGCTGACCGAGCGGCTCGACGCCGAATATGGCCTCCCCGTGACCTTCGAGCAGAGCCGCTTCGAGATCTGCCGCTGGGTCTCCGGCGATAAGGCTGAACTCGAGAAGTTCCTCGACGCCTATCCCTCATCCGTCGCTTCGGACCTCGACGGCGCCCCGGTGTTCATGGCGTCGAGCGCCTTCAACCTGCGCTACGAGCAGGAGCGCTGGCCGAAGATCGCCTTCGCGGACGTCAAGGACTACCAGAAGGCGGCGGCTTAGCGCGTTGGGCTTCGGTAGGCCCGCGTCGTGATCGGCTCGGCCGCGGGCTTAAAATTGTACGCGCGGGTGCAGTGTACGATTTTACTTCCGACTAAGCCTTTTCAGCTGCTTAGCCTCATTTTTCTGCAACTCGAAACGACTGAGATACGCGCCATATATTACATTAAAAATATGATATTTAGCGCAAAAGGAAAGAGACGCGCCGGAGCGATCTCTGCGTAAACTCAAGAGCAAGAGGCGCTAGTGTCCTGGATTCGAAGTTCGTTGGATTATGCGTTGTCGTCAGCCAGGCGCGGCGAACCCCACCTCATCCTGAGGGCGAGGCGGAGCCTCGCGTCTCGAAGGATGCTCCAGAGGGCGGCGCCG
This sequence comes from uncultured Alphaproteobacteria bacterium, assembly GCA_963824475.1. Classification (GTDB taxonomy): domain Bacteria; phylum Pseudomonadota; class Alphaproteobacteria; order Rhizobiales; family Beijerinckiaceae; genus Roseiarcus. Next base: position 247,499 of record CAWGPR010000011.1, on the reverse strand, counting down.
GAACAGCGTACTGGATGCGTCCTTCGAGGCCGCTTCGCGGCGCCTCAGGACGAGGCGGTAATACGCAGAACTTCGAATCCAGGACGCTAGCGCTGGCGCCCGCCGATCTGATCGATCTCGCGGAATCGGTCGCCGTCGAGCTCGGAGCCAACATAGGCGAATGCCTGCTTCAAACCAGCCTTGCGCATGTCCTTGAGGATATAGGCGCCTTCCCTTGTGTCACGCGCACCGCACGCTCCGCACGGGCAGATGAGGATCACAAATTTGTTATCAAAAACAACGACTTCAGGCATTGCGGAATTCACGGCGATATCAGTACAGCAATATCAAGAGTTTGATTTGATTCGATCGCGCCGAGAGGCGGCTTCGTCGCCGGGTGAGAGGCGCTTTTTTGTCGCCAACGGAGTTGCGTGCTTGTTGTTGAGCGTCGGTCATCTAACCCGCGACGTCGAATGTCTCAACAAGACCGTCGTTGCGGTGCTCGGCATGCACCGCAGCGGGACGTCGAGCACAGCCGGAACGCTCGTTCGCCTCGGCGGCGCCGCCCCACTGCATTTGATGGCTGCGGCCGCCGCCAATGAGACAGGATTTTGGGAATCTCAGGTCATTGTGGACCTGAATGACGTCATTCTCGCCGCCGGTCGAAGCGACTGGAAAGATTGGCGCAAATTCAACCTCGAAGAGATCGACGCCGTAGAGGCGGATGCTTTGCGCGCACGCGCGAAGGCGGCCCTGGCGGAAGAATTTGGCGATGTCGGATTGGCGGTCATGAAGGACCCGCGCATGTGCCGACTCATGCCCTTCTGGGCTCCGGTGTTTGAGGAGGCCAGATGGTCAGTCCGCGCGCTTCTGCCGATCAGGTCGCCGCTCGAAGTCGGCTGGTCGCTCAATTGCCGCGACGGGATTGGCTCCGCCTACGGGTGTCTGCTCTGGTTGCGCCATGTCCTGGACGCCGAAGCCGAAACCCGAGGCATGGCGCGCGCCGTCCTGGATTGGCCGCAATTTCTAGGGGACGGCCGCAAAGCGCTGGCGCGGGCCAGTGAACAACTGGGCCTGATCTGGCCGTACTGGGGTGAAAGCGCTCTTGCTGACATCGATCGTTTCGTATCCGACGATCTGCGACACCAGAGGGCGAGTGAGGCGGATCTGAGGGCGCATCCGGCCGTGAACGATTTGGTCCGCGAAACCTACGACGCCATGATCGACCTTGTTCGAGACTCGGGGGACACCTGCGTCCTGAGAAGGCTCGACGACCTGCGCGCGGGTTTCGAGAGAGCCTCGGCGATTTTCGACTGCCCTATGCGTGAGTTGAATGAAGAGGTTCGCCGAACGCGGTCACGAGCCGCTGCGGAGATCGCCCGGGCCGATGAAGAGGTTCGCCGAGCGCGGCTACAAGCCGCTGCGGAGATCGCTGGGGCCGACGCCATCATTGCTCGCATCGCCGATCGAGGCAGAGGAAAGAGCTGCGATTCCAAGAGAACTGGCGCTCGGTCCTTCTGGAGGCCGCGCTCAAAAGCGGCCGCGGGCGCGAAGGACCTCGAGGTCATTCGCAATTCGCTCTTTTTCGAATTCGGCGTACTACCTCGAAACGAACCCGGACGTTCGTGCGGCGGGAGCGGACGCCGCGTTCCATTATCTGGTTCACGGAGGTCAAGAGGGCCGAGATCCCGGGCCGTTTTTCTCGACCAGGGCCTATCTTGCCCGATACCCCGATGTCGCGGAGGCCGGCCTCAACGCGCTCTTGCACTACGAAACGCGAGGACGCCGAGAAAACAGAATAGCGACGGCCTAGTCGTTCCTTCGCCCGCTCTCCGACGGCGCGTGGCGCTGTTCATGGCGTTGAGCGCCTTCAATCTGCGTATAGGCAGGGGCGACGGCCGAAATCGCCGCGGCTTGACGCGCCGTCCGATCCGGGTCAGGGACATTCTCGTGAACAGTGTGGACTGAAGGCGGCGCGTTGTCGCCGCTATCCGCTCAGGCGCCTTCGAGGCGCAACCGCGCTTGAGTTCGGGAGGGAACGAATGAGATTCATGATATCGTTGTGTGCGATGGCGCTGCTTGGCGCCGGCGGGGCGCAGGCTCAGGTCGACCTGACCACCTATGCGGACGCCAAGGGCAATCTGGACGTTCAGGCGCTCACCTGCGCTCAGCTCGCCAACACCTACCAGGAAGACGCCGACTTCATGACCGTCTGGTACAGCGGCTGGTATAACGGCTTGGCGGGCTACAGCAAATTGAAGGTCGATCGCGCCAAGGAGCTCGAGCATCGGGTCATCGTCTATTGCAAGGCCAATCCGAAGACGAAGGTCATCACCGCGATGGACATCCAAATGAAGCAGATGCGCAAGGAGCTTGGCATCAAGGTCAACGACGAGAAATAACCGAAGCTTGTGGGCGCTGGCCGCTGTGCGGACCGGCTAAGGCGCGCCTTCACCGAACTCCTGAAATCGAAAGAGAGAAAACAATGGTCGCCTCAAGCACAAGGCATGGGAGCGCGTTATCAGCGTTGCTTGGTCGGATCGATTTGCGCGTTGCGCTGGCCGCGGCGGCGGCGCTGGCAGCGTCCGTTTCAGTTTCGCAAGCCCAGGTCGAATTGAAGACCTACATGGACGACAAGGGCTATCTCAACGTGCGGGCGCTGACCTGCGCGCAGCTCGCCAACACCTTCCAGGAGGACGCCGACTTCCTCGGCGCCTGGTACAGCGGCTGGTGGAACGGTCACATGAAGCGGCATTCCATCAACGTCGCTCGCGCAAAACAGGGAATCCACGAAGTCATTGTCTATTGCAAGGCGCACCCGGACGACAAAGTCGTCGACGCGGTCGACGCCTATGTGAAGAAGGTGCAGGCCGGCGGCCAGTAGGCGAGGGTCTTGCGGCGCGCCGCGTTCGGATGAAATCGTCATCGCGAGGAGCGAAGCGACGCGGCGATCCAGAGGCCGTAGAGCGCCCGACGACTCCTGGATTGCTTCGCTTCGCTCGCAATGACGACCGTGGTTCGACCCAATCGCAGTTTGCTCTGGCGGCGCGCCCCAGCGCGCGTCGCCGGGACCTGAAACGCGGTCGCGCAACAGGGCGTCGGGTTGCACATCGCGGCTCTTCCTCATAGCTGAGGGGCATGAGCCGCGAGAGGCCAAGAAGCTGCGCGAGGCGCTGCGGCGATCGTCGGCGTGGTCGGAGCGTTGCAGCTCGACGTGCTGACCGAGCGGCTCAACGCCGAAAACGGCTTGCCGGTGTCTTTCGAGCCGAGCCGGGACTATCAGAAGGCGGCAGCATGAGCGGGCTGGCGCGCCGATGGCGGTCAGCCGTGATTGAAGCCGCCCGCTTCGGCCTCGGTCATCGACACATTCACCGGATGCTTGTCGAAGTGCTCGATCGCCCAGCGAAAGTCGGCCAGCAGGAGCGATCCGAGATCCGTCGGGACCCCCTGGCGAACCAGAATGCGCTGAACCGCGATGTCGCTCACATTGTCCGGCAGCGTGTAGGCTGGAACCTGCCAACCGCGCACGCGCAGCCGGTCCGCGAGGTCAAACAGCGTGTAGCCCGGATCGGCGCCGTCCTTGATCCTCCAGGCGACTGCCGGAATGCCCTCGTTCGGGTCGCCGGTCGCCAGCATTTCGAACGGGCCGAGTTTGGCGATTTCCTTCGCGAGGTACGCAGCCGTCTGGTAGCTCGCCATGTGGACCTTGCGATACCCTTCGCGGCCGAGCCGGAGGAAGTTGTAGTATTGCGCGATGATCTGCCCGGCGGGGCGCGAGAAGTTGATCGCGAATGTCGGCATGTCGCCGCCGAGATAGTTCACGCGGAAGATGAGATCCTCCGGCAGATCTTGCGCGTCGCGCCAGATCACCCAGCCTGCGCCAAGCGGGGCGAGTCCGAACTTGTGGCCCGATGTCGAGATCGACTTCACCCGGGCAAGGCGGAAGTCCCACACGATGTCTGGGGCGCAGAACGGCGCCAGGAACGCGCCCGAGGCGCCGTCGACATGGATGTCCACGTCGAGCCCTTTGTCGGCCTGCAGCTTGTCCAGCGCCGCAGCAAGCGGCTGCACGAGTTCGTAGCGACCGTCGTAGGTGACGCCAAGCGTCGGCACGACGCCAATCGTGTTCTCGTCGACGCGCTTGATCGCCTCCTCGGCGTTCATCTGAAAACGCCCGCGCTCCATCGGGATCTCGCGCATCTCCACGTCCCAGTAACGGCAGAACTTGTGCCAGCAGATCTGCACCGGGCCGCAGACGAGATTTGGGCGGTCCGCGGGCTTTCTCTGCGCGGCCATTCGCGCGCGCCAGCGCCACTTCATCGCCATGCCTCCAAGCATGCACGCCTCGCTTGACCCGACCGCGGACGTCCCGAGCGTGTTGGCGGAGTCAGGGGAGTTCCACAGGTCCGCGAGCATGTGCACGCACCGCGATTCGATTTCGGCCGTCAGCGGATACTCGTCCTTGTCGACCATGTTCTTGTCGATCGCGAGGTCCATGATCTTGTGGATCTCCGGCTCTTCCCAGGTCTGGCAGAAGGTCGCGAGATTCTGGCGAGCGTTGCCGTCGAGAAGCAGTTCGTCTTGAATCACCTGGAACACGTCCGCGGGGAAGCTTTCCCGATCGGGGAAATGGTATTTCGGCATCGCCTTGGAGAGGTCCCCGCGCGCGAAGACCGAATCCATCAGCGAATCGCGGACGTCGTCTCGATAGGTTAGCGGCACCGACATTCTCCTTTGGGCTTTCGCGTGGCCCCATTCTCATTGTGGGTTCTGAAGATGACGATCCTGCTGTCCCAGATTCGAAGGCGGCGGGACCCCTCGATCTGCGCTATGACAAAGAACGTCGGCCGAGGATCACGCGGCGTGAAGGATGACCGGAAGACGGATGATGACCACTTCGCCGATCGACGGCAACCCGCTTCTCGAACCCTGGACCGCGCCGTTCGAGGCGCCGCCGTTCGACCGCTTCGAGCCTCGCCATTTCCCCCCGGCGTTCGACGCCGCGCTCAAAGCGGCGCGCGCCGAGATCGACGCTGTCGCCGCCGATCCGGCGCCCCCGAGCTTCGCCAATACGATCGAGGCGCTCGAGCGCAGCGGCCGCAGCCTCGACAAAGTGGCGAGCGTTTTTTTCAATCTCGCGGGCGCGGCGACCAATGACGAGCTGCAGGCGATCGAGCGCGAAATTGCGCCCAAGCTCGCGCGCCATCGCAGCGACACCTATCTGAACGAGGCGCTGTTCAAGCGCATCGACGCGCTCAAGGCCGACGCGGACGCCCTCGCGCTTTCGGCCGAACAGGCGCGCGTGCTTGAGCGCTATCATCTCGATTTCACCCGCGCCGGCGCTGGCGCGGCGCCCGAAGCTAAGGCGAGACTGGCCGCGATCGCCGAGCGGCTGGCGACGCTCGCGGCTGAGTTCGGCCAGAATGTGCTCAAGGACGAAAAAGACTGGCTCATGCTGCTGGACAAGCCAGATCTTGACGGCCTGCCGGATTTCTTCATCGCGAGCGCTGCGCGCATCGCCGCCGACCGCGGCCATCCCGGCAAGTACGCGGTCACCCTGTCGCGGTCGAGCGTCGAGCCGTTCCTGCAATTCTCGGCCCGTCGTGACTTGCGCGAGACCGCCTTTCGCGCCTGGGCGGCGCGGGGCGAAAACGGCGGCGCGACCGATAATCGCGCCATCGCCGCCGAAATGGTGCGCCTGAGAGCCGAGCGGGCGCGTCTGTTGGGATACGAGACTTACGCCCACTACCGCCTCGCCGATACGATGGCGAAAACGCCGCGGGCGGCGCTCGATCTGCTCGAGTCGGTCTGGGCGCCGGGCGTGGCCCGCGCGCGGAAGGACCAGGAGGCGCTGCAGGCGATCGCAGCCAGCGAGGGCGGCAATTTCAAAGTCGCGCCCTGGGATTGGCGCTACTTATCGGAAAAGCGGCGCAAGGCCGAGTTTGACTTCGACGAGGGCGAGCTCAAGCCCTATCTGCAGCTCGACCGCATGATCGAGGCGGCCTTCTACGCCGCGAACCGCCTGTTCGGGCTTGAGTTCGCCGAACGCTTTGACCTCAAGCTCTATCACTCCGACGTTCGCGCCTTTACCGTGACCGGGCGCGACGGCGCGCCAAAAGCGCTGTTTTTGGGCGATTATTTCGCCCGGCCGTCAAAGCGCAGCGGCGCGTGGATGAGCAGTTTACGCGGCCAGCGGAAGCTCGATCGCGCGCAATTGCCGATCGTGGTCAATGTGATGAATTTCGCCAAGGGGGCTGAGGGCGAGGCGAGCCTATTGAGCGTCGACGAGGCGCGGACGCTCTTTCATGAATTCGGCCACGCGCTGCATGGGCTTCTGTCGGATGTCACGTATCCGCGCATTTCCGGAACCCATGTCGCTGGCGACTTCGTCGAGTTTCCCTCGCAGCTTTTTGAGCATTGGATCAAGGAGCCGGAGATGCTGCGCCGCTTCGCGCTCCACACCAAAACCGGGGAGCCGATGCCGGAGGCGCTCATGGGCAAGCTTCTCAACGCGCGCGGGTTCAATCAGGGCTGGGCGACGGTGGAATATACCGCTTCCGCGCTGATCGACTTGAAGCTCCATCTTGATCCGTCGCCCGCCGAGGTCGACGTCGTCGCGTTCGAGCGGGAGGAACTCAAGCGGATCGGCATGCCCGACGCAATCGCCATGCGCCACCGCACGCCCCACTTCCAGCACATTTTCTCGGGCGGCTATTCGGCCGCCTATTACAGCTATCTATGGTCGGAGGTTCTCGACGCCGACGGCTTCGAGGCGTTCGAGGAAAGCGGCGACATCTTCGATCCCAAGGCAGCCAGGCGGCTCGAGGATTTCGTCTATGCGGCCGGCGCCAGCCGCGATTATGACGAGGCCTATCGAGCCTTTCGCGGCCGCGCGCCGTCGCCCGAGGCGTTGTTCCGCAAGCGGGGGTTCGAGGCCTCGTCTTAAGTGGACTCGGGTGGGGACGCGCGCCTTATAGCTTGGCGACGACCGCGAGCTTGTTGATCTGCCCGTTCTGGTAGGCCTTTAGGAAAGCCTGGTAATCCTTGAACGATACGCAGCCGTTCGAGTCTCCGTTGGGGCCGAGCATGAACGGGTGCGCCAGCAGTCCCGCCCGCCCGTAGAGGCCGCCATCCCCAACCGGATTGAGGCGCAAAGCCTGCACGCCGTGGAAGGAGCCTTCCCGCAACGTGAGTTGGTAGAGATGGGGCGGCGTCGGACCCCGCGCGCGCTCGCTCACGTAGCGTGGATTGTCCAGCGCGTCCCCCAGGCCCGAATGGGCTTCGAGCCGCGTTCCGTCCGGAAGATAAACGACGCGGGCCGAGATGTCATAGACGGCGGTGTATCGATCATAGCCGGAGACCGGCGCCGAACCGCCGAACGGCGACGGGAAGCCGAACAATGGACCCCTGGCGAGGCCGCTCCCTTCCCTCTCCCTTTGCTCGGCGACGATCGTCGGGCCGGGCGCGCGGGCGGGCGCGACGGGAGCAACCGCCGGGGCGGTCATGCGGCTGGGCTGAACGGAGGCAACCACCGGCGCGGACGGGCGCCCCCATCCGAACAGTTTCTCGAAGATGTTGCGATTGTCCGCCGGCGCGGCGGGACGTGGGACCGCCACCTCGGGTCGTGACGCGTGCCGCTCAGGCGCCGGCTGCGTCGGCATCGCGAGCTCAGGCGGGCGAGGCGGCGGCAGGGGGAAGCTCTCGGTCTCGCCGATTTCGGGTAAATCGCGCCCCGGCGGCAGCGGGAGAGCGCCGGCTGGCGGGATCGCCGGAGGCGGAGCGGGCGGAAACGCGTCCAGAGTCGGCAGCGGGAACGGCGCGGAAGGAACGCGCGGCGCGGCTTCGAGGCTCGCCACCTGCGGCGAAGGCGCCGCCGGAGCGGCAGGCCGCTTCAATTGGGCAAGCAGATTGGCGTCGATGACAATGTCGCCGAAGGGCTTCGAGACGGCCGACGTCGCCGGCGCCGGGGTCCACCCGGAGAAGATCGCCTCGGGAGCGGCTGAGCCGCGCCAATGCAGCACCCAGACGCCGACAGCCCCGGCGAGGGCCATGGCGGCCGCGCCGGGAAGGATTTTAAGGAGAACCCGCCGAGGACTATCCCCGCCCTCAAACGAAAGGTCGTCGAATGTTGCGTCGATTCCCTGCATCCCCCGCCCTACGCTTACGCCCAGCAATTGAATCAAAATAGCGCGTATGCGTTGAGCGATTGTTAACGCAGTCCGCGCCCCGACGCCAGCCGGGCGCGGACGCTGGTCAGCGGCTTAGATTCCCATTTCCGCAATGTGTGGCACGGCCGCCACAGTCATGACAGCTCCCTCCATTTGTCCAGGCGTTTCCTGGCTAACCCATTGAGAAAGAACGGGCCAAGGTTGGCAAAAAGTGGGCTTGAATTTGGCGCCGCTTGCCTGCTTCCCCGAATCTACTGCGCCGCCCGGCGCAGCGCTTGGGCGTATTGCGCCTTGGTCCGCGGCGTCGGCCGGACGCCGACGCGCTCCCCTAGGAGCGCGTGCGCCAGGCTCCATTGTCCCGAGCGCTCGGCCGCCGCGATCAACGTCAAATTGACAATGTCGCGCTGGGCGTGGCTGCCGCCGATGCGCACTGAATCATTGCGGACGGGGAGGATTGCTTCGACCGCGCGCACGTACTGGCCGCCGGCGAAGGCGAGCGCGCCGTCGATGAGGCGCCGGCCGACCTCGGACGTCACCTGGCGGTTGTCGCCTGAACCTGCCCGCTCATAGTCGTCGAGCGAGCGGCTGAGGCGCATGGCGTGATCCGGATCGGGCGAGCGCGCGGCGGCGAAGGCGCAATGCAGATCGTTGAAAGCGAGCACATGGTCGTCGACATGCGCCATCCATTTGTCGGCGACCGGCGCCCAGCGGTCGCCGACGTCGACCCCCGCAAGTTCGAGCCGCCACAGAAGCGAAGCGGCGTCGATGCGGTCGAGCGTCGCGTCGTCGGCGAGCTTGGGCGCCGTAAAGCGGTCGTAGCCGGCGAGAACCTCGTCGAACCGACCCTGCTCAATCAGGAACAGGGCGAGATGCCAGCCGTTGTGGTGGGCCATGAAATGGGCATGCGCCCAATCCGCCCGGGTCGAGGTGAGAAAGGCCACGCCCTCCTCGTGCCGGTTCGCGGTCTCCATGACGTGGGCCAGCGCGTGCGTCGCCCATGCGTCGCGCGGATTGCGGGCGAGCGCCTCGCGGCCGAAGTCCTCGGCGCGCTTGAGGTCGCCGGTCTCCTCAAGCCCGAAGGCGTAGAGCCCCAGGACGAAGCTCGCAAGCGGATTGTCGCGATCCCACGCCGGCAGCGCGCGGGCGGCGCAGTCGCGGATCGCGGCCGACCGGCCGAGAAAGAAATAGGCGTCCTGCGCCAGGCGCAAGGCGAGCGCGTCGGTGGGGTGATCGGCCAAAATCGTCTCCCAGCCGAGGATCGCCTGGGACGTCTCGCCTTCCGCCCAGGCCTTGGCGACGTTGAGGTGGCGCCGCTCCCGCTCCGAGGCGCGCCCAATCGTCGCTTCGGCGGCGCTGAGGGCGCTCATGACCTCCGGATGGTCGCCGCGAAAGCCGCCAATCATGTAGAGCGCCGCGATCGCGACGGCGCCCAGAGCGAAGCCGGGATCGCGCGCGAGCGCAGATTTGAGGACGCCGACCGGATCGCCGGTCAGCCCGTAATAATCGGCGATCGCGCGGTCGAACGCCGCGGCCGACTCGGGCCTGCCTGCGAGCATGAGCCCCTGCTGGTCTTTGGCCATTGATCGATTCCTTGGTCCCCGCGCCCTCGTCGCACGTATGTGATCGGGCGTCCTCTTTTTGCGTCACGGGATGGCGACTAAATGGCGAGCGGGCCCGAGGGCGAAACGAAGGAATCGTTCGATGAAGGTCAAGACCATCGTCGCCACCGGCGCGACCTCAGGCGTCGGCGAAGCCGCGGTCCTCGCGCTGGCGGGGCTGGGCGCTCGCATCGTTTTCATCGCCCGCGACGAGGCTCGCGCGCATGCGACGATGCAGAAGCTCGAGGCGAAAGCGCCTGGGCTCGGCCATCGCATCCATTTGGCGGATCTCTCGAGCATGGCGGAAGTGCGCAAGGTCGGAGCGGCGATCGCCGAAAGCGAGCCGCGCATCGACGTCTTGATCAACAACGCCGGCGCCCTGTTTGCCCACCGGCGGGTGACGCCCGAAGGCCTCGAACTCACCTTCGCCCTCAACCACATGGCCTATTTCGTGCTGACCGAAGCGCTGCGCGACAAGCTCGTCGCCTCGGCGCCGGCGCGGATCGTCTCCACCGCCTCAAACGCGCACGAGCGCGCAAGCCTTGATTTCAGCGACTTGCAGAGCGCGAAGGGCTACAGCGGCTTTAAGGTCTATGGCCGCTCGAAACTCGCCAATATTCTGTTCACCCGCGAACTCGCCCGGCGCCTGGCCGGAACGGGAGTGACGGCCAATTGCCTCCATCCCGGCGCCGTCGCGACCCGGTTCGGCGATTCCAGCGGCGGCGTGCTCGGCCGTCTGATTCCGGTGCTGAGGCTGTTCTTCATCTCAGCCGAAAAGGGCGCCGATACGATCATCTATCTCGCCTCGTCACCGGAGGTCGCCAACACGACGGGCGCCTATTTCGTCAAGCGCCGGATCACCGAGCCGTCCTCGGCCGCGCAGGACGACGCGGCGGCGAAGCGGCTGTGGGAGGCGAGCGAGGCCCTGGCCGCCGCACAACCGCAAGAGAAGCAGCTGGCTAGCGTCCTGGATTCGAAGTTCGTTGGATTATGCGTTGTCGTCAGCCAGGCGCGGCGAACCCCACTTCATCCTGAGGGCGAGGCGGAGCCTCGCGTCTCGAAGGATGCTCCAGAGGGCGGCGCCGGAACAGCGTACTGGATGCGTCCTTCGAGGCCGCTTCGCGGCGCCTCAGGACGAGGCCGTAATACGCAGAACTTCCGAATCAGGACACTAGCGGCGGTTTCGCTTGGCCTTCGCCGCGCCGTGGCGCCAGGCCATCTCGAGCGCGGCCGTAAGCTCCGGCTCACTCAGCGCGGCGAGCGTCGCGCAGGTCCAGCCGCGTCTGCCCCAGGCGTTGTCGAGGGCTGCGAAGGCGTCGGGCGCGACCGCGCATTTGAGCCCCTGTTCGTCGGGCGCGAACTTGATGTTGGCGGTGAGTTCGTCCGGCGCGAGAGTCGCGAAGGTGACCCGCGCCTTGAAGGCGCGGCGGTCGAAATGCGGATATTCGCCGACGCCCTCGAAAGAGAGCGCGATGCGGCGGAACAAGGCGGCGTCGGCCATGAGCGGCGCCTCGCGGAAGATTGGAGCCAGAAAGAACGACTGGGACGAGGATACAATAGGGGCGCCAAGCGTTGCGGCGCAACGCGCCCCGTTTCGGCGATTGTGTCTGAGGCGCCAAGGCGCGTAGTGTGGCTTTTCAGGGAGGCGCGCGCGCCGCGCGGATCGCGGGAACCACAGGAGGAAAAGCCGAGATGGGCGAGACTGGCTTGGACAAGGTCAAGACCGTTCTGCGCGTCACCAGCGGCAATTTCCTCGAAATGTATGACTTCTTTCTGTTCGGCATCTACGCCCGGCCGATTGCGCATACCTTCTTCCCCAACGACGATCCTTACGCCTCGCTGATGGCGACTTTCCTGAGTTTCGCGGCGGGCTTTGCGATGCGTCCGATCGGCGCGCTGGTGCTCGGGCCCTACATCGACCGCATCGGCCGGCGCAAAGGCCTGATCGTCACGCTCTCGATCATGGCCTGCGGCACCATCCTCATCGCCTTCGTGCCGGGCTATGCGACCATCGGTGTGCTGGCGCCCGTGCTGGTGGTGGCGGGGCGGCTTTTGCAAGGATTCTCGGCCGGCGTCGAGCTCGGCGGCGTCTCGGTCTATTTGTCGGAGATGGCGACGCCCGGCAACAAGGGCTTCTATGTCTCCTGGCAATCGGCAAGCCAGCAGGTCGCGGTCGTGTTCGCCGCACTGCTCGGCTACGCGATCGCCAACCTGCTGACGCCTCAAGCAGCTGCGGGCTGGGGGTGGCGCATTCCGTTCTTCATTGGCTGCGCGATCATCCCGCTCCTCTACATGCTTCGTCGGTCGCTGGAGGAGACGAAGGAATTCGCGGCCCGCAAGGTCCACCCGACGACACGGCAGATCTTCGCCACCCTCGCCGCCGATTGGTACCTCGTGCTCGGCGGCGTGGCGTTGGTGATCATGACGACGGTGTCGTTCTATCTCATCACCGTCTACACGCCGACCTTTGGCCGGCGCGAGCTTAATCTGACCGAGTCTCAGGCTCTGTTGGCGACGATGGCGATCGCGATCTCGAATTTCATCTGGCTGCCGATCTCGGGGGCGACGTCCGACCGGATCGGCCGCAAGCCAATCCTCATCGGCTGCACGGTTCTCGCCCTTCTGACCGCCTATCCGGCGCTTGCCTGGCTGGTCAGGGAGCCGACCTTCGGCAAGATGCTGACGGTCGAACTGTGGCTGTCGTTCATCTACGCCTGCTATAACGGGGCGATGGTCGTCGCGCTGACCGAGTTGATCCCGATCGCCGTGCGCACGTCCGGCTTTTCGCTCGCCTACAGCCTGGCGACGACGCTCGGCGGCTCGTCGCTCCTGATCTCGACCTGGCTGATCGAGCACACCGGCGACAAGGCCGCGCCGGGCTTTTGGCTCAGCTTCGCGGCGCTGTGCGGCCTGATCGCGACGCTCGCGCTCTACCGCCGGCCCACAGGCGGCGTCCAATACGCGGCGCCCGGCGCCGCTGTCGGCGGCTAGGCTCGCGCCGCCCTCGCGGTCGCAGTCCGGCTAGTCGCCCGCTTCAATCAATTTGAAAGGTTTTGATGATTCGCTTCGTCGACGGTGCGGACGACGGAGGCGATCATGGCTGCGAAGGAGATTTCAGTAAAGAAGTATGTGGTGCGGTTGAGCCCGGATGAGCGGGAGCAACTTGAAGCCCTCATCCGTAAAGGAAAGAGCCCGGCCCAGCGGTTGCTGAGGGCGCGGATCTTGTTGAAGGCCGATGTCTCGGAAGCCGGGGAAGGCTGGAGCGACGGCCGGATCATCGAAGCGCTGGAGACCAGCCCATCCATGGTTTACCGGGTGCGCAAGCAACTGGTGGAAGAGGGCTTCGAGGCGGTGTTGAGCCGTAAGCAACGCGCGACGCCGGCGGTTGCGCGGATTTTCGACGGCGAGAAGGAAGCCAAACTGATTGCCTTGGCTTGTTCCAAACCGCCCAAGGGCCGCGCACGCTGGACCTTGCGGTTGTTGGAGAGCAAGGTCGTGGAACTCCGCATTGTCGATCGCGCCAGCAACTCAACGATCGGGCGGGCGCTCAAAAAAACATTCTCCAGCCCCATCGCCGACAGTGCTGGGTCATCCCGCCCAAGGCCAACGGCGCGTTCGTAGCGGCGATGGAAGACGTGCTGGCCGTCTACACGCGGCCACGCGATCCCGATCGTCCGCTGGTTTGCCTGGACGAGACCTCAAAGCAACTCCTCGCCGAGACGCGAGCGAGGGACTGTCGGAAATCTTGTGCGCGGAGCCGGGTTTCCATCAGGTTCTGACGAAGCGATCGCCGAACATGATGGCGAACTGGGTCTTAGCCTCGGCCCATTCGCGGGGCGGCATTTTCCATTGCTGAGCGACCTGGCGCAAGACCAGGAAAATGAGCTTGGTCGCCGCCTCGTCGCTGGGGAAATGGCCTCTCGCCCGCACGGCCCGTCGCAGCTTGGCGTTCAAGGCCTCGATAGCATTCGTGGTGTAGACGATTTTGCGCACGGCCGGAGCGAAGGCGAAGAACGGGATGATCTGCTCCCATTGTCGCCGCCAGATCTGGCCGATCGCCGCATATTTGCGGCCCCATGAGCCGTCCTCGAAGGCCTCCAAGGCCTTGCGGCCGGCCTCGGCGTCGGCGGCGCGGTAGATTTTCCGTAGCTCGGCGACGACGGGCTTCCGGTCTTTCCAGGACACGAAATCCAGCGAATTGCGGATGAGATGGACGATGCAGGTTTGAACCGTGGCCTGCGGAAAGACCGCCTCGATCGCCTCCGGAAAGCCCTTCAGGCCGTCGACGACGGCGATCAGGATGTCCTCGACGCCGCGGGCCTTCAGCTCGTTCATCACCTTGAGCCAGAATTTGGCGCCCTCGGTCGTCTCGATCCAGAGCCCGAGAATGTCCTTCGTTCCATCTGCTGCGACGCCAAGCGCGAGATAGACAGCCTTGTTGCGCACCAGGCCTTCGTCGCGGATCTTGACCCTGATGGCGTCGAAGAAAACCAGCGGATAGCTCGTCTCGAGCGGCCGGTTCTGCCATTCGGCCACGGTCTCGAGCACGGCGTCGGTGACCGTCGAAATCAGGTCCGGCGACACCTCCAGCCCGTAAAGCTCTAGGAGATGGCCCTGGATCTCGCGAACCGTCATGCCGCGCGCGTACATCGACACGATCTTGTCGTCGAAGCCGGGAAACCGCCGCTGGTAGCGCTGGATCAGCTTCGGATCGAATGTGCCTTCCCGATCGCGCGGAATGCGGATGTCGATCTTGGCCGTCTCCGTCAGGACCGTCTTCTTTGAAGAGCCGTTGCGCCGGTTCCGGGAACCCTCCGCGGCTTCATTGTCGAGATGATCGTCGAGCTCGGCGTTCAGCACCCGTTCCGCCAGAGCCTTCTTCAGCTCATCGAAAAGACCGTCCTTCGAAAACACAGCCTTCGGGTCGCGGCCAGCCAAAAGATCGTCCAGCGTGTCCTTCTTGATCGCCATACTCGCCCTCCATCGACGCGATTATGGCCCCACGCACGAAATTCCTGACAGTCCCCGCGAGCGACGATCCCGATGAAACCGGGCGCCCGGCCCGTTGCGATTGCGAGTACGAGCGCAATGGAACCGCCAACCTGTTCATGCTGTTCGCGCCGCTCGAAGGTTGGCGCCATATCAAAGTCACAGATCGCCACACCGCCGTGGATTATGCTCACCTCTTGAAAGACGTGGCCGATATCCACTTTTCCGCCGCCCAGACCATCGTTCTGGTCCAGGACAATCTCAACATCCACAGCAAGGCGTCACTCTACGAAGCCTTTCCGCCCGCCGAAGCCAGGCGGCTGGTCGAGCGGTTCGAATGGCATTACACGCCAAAGCACGGCAGCTGGCTTAATCTGGCGGAGTCGGAACTCGGCGTCCTATCGTCCCAATGTCTCGACCGCCGCATCCCTGACAAACAAACCCTCGTCGAGGAAGTCGCCGCCTGGGAGAAGGACCGCAATACCAATCACGCCAAGGCCAATTGGCACTTCACAACCCCAAACGCTCGCATCGAACTCAAACACCTCTACCCGTCAATCTGACTAAATTGGCCGACTAGTGCGAAGCCGCGAGGGCGTCGGTTCCCGACATGACCGCAGTCATGAACTTATAGCTATGGTTCGCCGAGTAGCGAGGATCTGTCTTGATCAGCGCCATGAACTCGCGGTGGCCGGCTTTTGTTCGTCCGACGAGACAGCCGGCGCTGGTGTTGCCGAGGTTATTCTTCGGCGCGTCGTAGCCCCAATGCTGATTGACGCCGAACATCCCGGTATAGACCCTGCCCTCGCGTTTGAAGTCCTTGTTCAAATCCCGGTAGACGTCGATCGGCGCCGCCTGGATAAGCGCTTCATGCGCGCCGCGTTGGCCGGCATGGTGCACGCCAACGGTCCATGACTTGTACTGGCCGAAGGCGATGCGAGCCGCGCCCAGCGGGTTCATCGGATGGAATGTCCAGAACGTCCCCGGCTCGGTCGTGCCCTCCCAGTCGTGGACGACAGGCGCGCCGTCGGCGCCGATCGAGAACACGACTCTGATGTCGTTGAAGATGTTCGGCTTGTTGTCGTTGAGGGATCCATCCGGGTTGACCCCCTCGAGATAGATGATGTTCTTGCAATCCGGATGCCGGCAGATGAACCAGTTCTGCCGGCGCATGAACGAAAGCGCGCGATCGATCCAACTGTCGCCGGCGCGAATTTCCGGCAAAAGCGCGGCCGGTTTGAGCAGGGCCTGCGCGATCTGCTTGGTAAAGCCGCCGCTGAGCGAGAGACCGTTGAGCTTGCAGAATTCGGCCAGCGCCCAGTTGGACGTCGGACCCATCCTGCCGTCGGCCGGCGGATCCAGATAGCCGAGGTCCGAGAGCCTCTGCTGGATCTCAAGCACGAGATCGAGCTTCCCGCCGAGCACCGACAGCGGCGCCGCAGCATCGGCGCTGACCTGTCCGAGCGCGCGCGATCCCACCGAGGGCGTCGTGGTCGCCGGCGCCTTCGCCAATCGAAAGCGCGAGGGCTGGATTTTCTGATCGATATAGCCAGTGAGCCAATTGCGGTAGGCGAGCGTCACGTCGCCCTGGGCCGCGCTCACCAACTCGCTCGCCCGGTCCTGGCCCACCTGAGCGACGAACTTGTCGAACGAGACAGTTCCCTGCTTGCGCAGGAACTGCTCGGCGCCCGCCGGCCCCTCATGGTGAGCGAGATACATGAACCAAGCTCGCTCGTCGTCGCCGGCGTCGGCAGGAACCAGTTTGTCCCTTTGCAGCAGCGCCAGGTTGGCGAGGCCGTATTCCGCGGCGGTGTCGATCAACAAGGTCGGATCGAAGCGCAGATCGAGCAAGGCGCCCTTTGTAGCCGGCGCGATCTGGCCGTTCGCCGTGACGAACGCCTTTTGCTGGGCGACGGTATTGAGGCGCGATCCCGCCTTGGAGGCCATCTCGCACCAGGTCGTTTCGATGAATTGCGTCAAGCCGGCGGCGCCGGAGCGCGCATTTGTCGATTTGGGATTCCAAACGCCGGCATCCGGCCCGCCTTTGATCTTGCCCGCCTCCGCGTCGACAAGCGCGGCGAGCGATGCGGCGCCGATACGGGTGATCGTCTGGGCTTCCAGCAACGCCGAGCGATATCGTTCGTTGACCCCGAGCGACAGGTCACCGCCGGCGTCGGCCGGCGGTGAGGGCTGAACCGCCGCCGGCGCGGCCTGCGTCCAGCCGACCGACACGGAGCCATCCGCTTTGGTGACCTTGACCTTGCTCCATGTCTCGACGGTGGTGACGATTTCGACCCGGCCGGTCACCGTCTCCCGCGCTACGCCCAGCGGCTCGTCGAAAAGCTGGACGGTGGCGGCCTGAAACTCGACCAGATTGTCGGCGACGACCCATCCTTGGAAAGCCGTGCCGGACCGCGTCAGCGAAATCTTTGACCAAGAGCCGAGCGTGAGAACGACCGTGAGGATGTCGCTCGGTTCGAGCGTGGTGACCGGCGGCGAGTTTTCATCCGGATCCGGTCGAAGCGGAAGCGGAGCCGCGACGACTGCAAGCGTCATCAGTTTCCCCCCATACTGCCCGATCCTGACAATCCGTCTGGATCAGAGCCCAGTCAACCGGCGCCGCGCCGACCCGCCTTCGGATCGTATTCCCGACACGCTCATAGGGTAAGGCGAAACAAAAGAGCCCCTCGTCAGTTTTCGTGACCAACGATTGGGGCCGAACGCGCTCGGTGTGGCCAGGGGCGCGCGCCTGGAAAATGAGACGAGGAGTTCCCGATGCAAGCGACCTGGACGCCTCATGAGAAGCATGGGCAGCTAACCGCCAAAGGCGACTTGCCCGACACTGTGTTCGCCTTTCCGAACCAGCGCAAAGAGCCGCTGACGGACGCGCGGCACGTTCGCAACGCCGTCGCGCGGTTCGATCAGGTCATCGATGTCTCCGACGACGACCGCGCCCTGGCTTTCGCCAACATCGAGAAGGCGGCCCAATACTACAACGTCGACCTTTCGGAGACGTCATGGCGCGACCTCGGCGTCCATCCGCAACCCCATCGCAAGGAAACCGCCGCCAAAGCCGTGGAGACCAAACGCGAGCGCGGAGAACTCAAAGAGGCCGCCGCCAAAGGCGCCGCGACCCGCAAGCGCGAACGCGAGGAACGGGGCGGCTAGCCGGCATTGTGACGGGCCGTCAGTCGGCGGCCCGCCGGCCTCAGCGCTGTCACGCCCTCAGCTTCCGTTTTAGCCGGTAGGCGAAGGCCACCGCGAGCGCCTGCACCCGGCCTTGCAGCGCCTGCTCCGGCAGGGCCTGATCGGTAGGACTGGGAAGATATGTCGAGGTTGTTCGCACCTTTATCGTCCTGCCGCCGAACGTCGCGATGCCTCTTATGCGGTCGGGATCGGCCGGTCCGCCGTTGCCCAGATAGAGAGTGTCGATGCGCACTTGAAGCGGGGGCCCGTCCGGGGCGCCCGAGCCTAGAACCTGGGCGAGCGCGCCCGGCAAGGCCTGCTGCGCCCAACCAGCGGTCGGATTGCCGACGTAAGCCACCAAGGGCGCCGTGTCGACATCGATGGCGCCGATGCGCAAACCAGACGGCGCCGCCGCCGGCTGAACCCCTGCGGTCGGCGTCGTGTTGCAGCCGCTCAAGCCCGCGGCAGCAAAAGCGCCAAACCCCAGGATCGCGGCGCGGCGCGTAAAGACATCCCTCGGCATTAACGACCTCCCCTCGAATAACATCCCCCCTCGCTCGGCGCGGGCCTTGCGAAGCTCCTGAACGGCGCATCGGGTCCCGGTGGCCTCCCCTTCGCCTCAGTAGCAGGGCGGGTAGGGATAATAGCCGCAGGCCGCAGGCGGCGGAGGCGCATAATAAGGATAACCGTACGGGTGATAATAGGCGCCCGCGGCGGCCGCTCCAACCGCCGCCGCGCCCAGGCCGACAGCCGCGGCCCCCGCGGCGATCCCGGCGGGATGACCGTACCAGGCGCCATGCCATCCGCCGCCGCCGGCGACGAATCCCCGACCGCCATAACCGCGCGCGGCGAACCAGTCGATGAACAGCGAAGCCGGCCCTGTCGCCTTCGACAGGCTTCCTTCGAGCACAGACACTTGGAAGGTCAGATTGTCGCCTTCGAGCTTTGGCGACTTGAGGACCACGACGGCGTCCTCAACAGAATTGCCTTCCGCGCTGAGCACCGATATCGTGGCGTTCGGAGGATCCTTGGCGAAACTGTCGCTGCCCTCATCCCATTCCTTGAGGAAGTGCTTGGTCAGAACGTGCCCGACGGCTCTGAACGGACGATCGGCGAAGACGATGGAATTCGACCCCACATCGGTCATCGTGAGAACGTTGCCTTGGAAAGTCGCCCCCCGGGAATTGATGACCGCGAGCGAGGGAATCATGGCGCCTTTGGTCGACTGCGGCTGGCCGATCGTCTTCTGACCGGGCGCGGCGATCGCGTCCTGGGCCGACGCGGCGAGCGGCGCCGCCACGAGAGCGATAAGGCCGGCGCAAAGACCGGTCGCAGTAGCGTTGAGCATCAATTGTCACTCCCTGTCTGAGCTTTCCGAGCTCCGTCCGATGCCGGCGCATCTCGACGGACTATCCGCTTCCAGTCGCAGGAGAACCCAGCCCTGCTTGACGGCCTATTCGTATATCACTTGGCTGACGGCGCCAACGTGAGCGGTCCGGAAGCCCCCGGACGCCGATCTTGCGTGGCCGGGCGAACGAGGGAGAGAAGATCATGGCCACAACCAGTCAGGAGCTGCAGGCAACCCACGGCTCGGGCCGTTTGCGCGGCAAGGCCGCCATCGTGACTGGCGCCGCCCGAGGAATCGGGCGCGCGACGGCGGTCGCCTTTGCCTGCGAGGGGGCCGACGTGATGGGCGTCGACATTGCCGGACCGGTCAGTTCGACGCTCGAGGTCATTCCTGCGACGCCCGAGGACTTGGCGGAGACCGGGCGCATGGTCGAAGCCGCTGGGGCGCGCTGGCTTGAGGCGCGTGTCGACCAGCGCGATCTTCCCGCGCTGCGCGCCGCCGCGGACGAGGCGCAAACGGCCTTTGGCCGGCTCGACATCCTGTTCGCGAACGCCGGCATCCAGACGTTCAAACCGATCCTCGACTGGCAGGACGCGGACTGGCAGGACACCATCGACGTCAACCTGACCGGGACCTGCAACGCCATCCGCGCGGTTGCGCCGCATCTGGTCCGAAACGGCGGCGGCCGCATTATCGTCACCTCGTCCACCCAAGGCCGGCACGGGACGAAATTCGGCGCGGCTTACTCCGCCTCCAAGTGGGGCATCATTGGGCTCATGAAATCGGCGGCGCTCGAGCTCGGCGTCCACAAGATCACCGTCAACGCGGTTATTCCCGGCCTCATTGATACGCCTCTCACCCGACACCGGCAGCGTTACGCCCAGGCCGTCGACGATTTCGATTCCAAGCAACCCACCTCCGCTCTGGAAGCCGAAGCGAAAACGAAACTCAGCGCTAAGTCGCCGCTCGGCGTTGCGTGGTTCGAGCCCGCGGCGATTGCGCCCGCTGTTGTGTTCCTCGCGTCCGACGAAGCCTACATGGTGAGCGGCGCGACCTACGACGTGACCGGGGGTGACAGCGCCAACTATACGGCCTAGCGCGGCTCTGCTGTTTCGCCGAGCTTCTAACCGCCCTTCCCCCACCGCCCCCGCCACGGCGTCTCGGGCACCGGAGTGAGCGGCGGCTTGCCGTCAGCCCAGGCGAACACGTTCGAGACCACACATTCGGCCATCGCCCGGCGCGTCTTGACCGACGCCGAGCCGACATGCGGCAACAGCACCGCGTTGTCGAGCGCGATGAGCTCTTGCGGCACGCTGGGCTCGTTCTCGAACACGTCGAGGCCGGCGGCCAGGATCTTGCCCGTGTGCAGCGCCTCGATCTGTGCGCGTAAAATGGCCAAAAACCCAGTTAAATCAAGCGATTGAACGTGATTTGGTGCGGTCAAGAGGACTCGAACCTCCACTCCGGTTAAAGAACTAGCACCTCAAGCTAGCGCGTCTACCAGTTCCGCCATGACCGCATGTTTCGCCGTGCGCCATCGGGCGCGAAGCGAAGGCGGTCGTCTAACAAATCGTCTCCGCGATGACAAGCATGGGCGCGTGGACCGCGACGGACGCGCGGCAGGGGCTCGAGCGCGGCATCGACTCAGCGCTCAACACCGTCATCGCGCATCTCGCACAGGCTGAGAATGGCGATGAAGCTGATTGCGACGGCGGCGATATCCGACCCAGCCGCCGTTCTCGATACCAATCCGGGCGACCCGGGCGGGTCACCCTGGCCCCCACAGCGGCGGCTCATAGTAGGGGCCGGGGTACGGGCCGGGCGGTCCCGGGTAGGGTCCGGGCGGCTCCGGTCTATAAGGGTCGTAATCGCCATCCGTCTGCGGCCCGGCTTCGGCACGCAGCGAGTCCCCCTCCTGCAAGACCACGACCGGCGCGCCGACCGGAACTCGGTTGTAAAGATCGATAATGTCCTGATTGAAGAGGCGTATGCAGCCGCTGGACACCTTGGTGCCGATCGTGTCCGGTTCGTTCGTTCCGTGGAGTCGGAAATCGGTGTCCTGATTGCCGCGATAAAGATAGAGCGCTCGCGCCCCCAGCGGATTGTTGATGCCGCCTGGCAGCCCGTTCACATAGTGCGCATAGATCGGCATTCGGCGAATCATGTCTGCGGTCGGCGACCAGTGCGGCCATTCGGCCTTTCTGCGAATGACGGCCGAGCCACGAAAATTGAGCGCTTCCTCGCGGCCGACACCCACAGCGTAGCGGGTCGCGACGCCGCCGGGCTCAACCAAATACAGCCGCCGCTCGGCGATGTTGACGACGATCGTCCCCGGGCGGTAGGGGCCGGCGAAGGCGACCTGTTGGCGCAGCAGGCTCGGATCGATCCGCGTGAGGTCGAGCGCGGGGATCTCGTGCCCATGATCGAGCATCGTGCCATAGGCGGCCGCGAGTCCGGGGTTCCCGAGCGGATAGAAGCCCATCCCAGCGCGCATTCCGGGCGAGGCTGCGCAACCGTCGAGCAGCAGCGCGATTGCCACAAGCACGCTGCGGCGGTCGATAACCCCGGTCATTGTTCAGCCCCCTCCGTGCGCCTCGGCAAGTCCCAAATTCGACCGCGTCCCCCTACTCGGGCATCACGGTGACACGACCGTCTTTACTTCTCGTTACCCAAGCGCGTCGAGGCCGTTATCCTGTCGCCTGGCAGGCCGCCGCTTAGGGCGTCGCGAGCGTGCACCCGCCCGCGCCCGGAGGCCGGAACGCTTCGGCGGCCGGGATCTTGGCCACGACGGCCAGATAATCCCAGGCATATTTCGATTCGGCGGCCGTCTTCACCCGCATGAGATAGCGGTCGTACAGCACCCGCCCATCGGCGCGAACCGTTCCATCGGCGGTGAACACGTCGTGGATCGGCGCCTCGCGCATCGCTTTCATCACCGCGCCCGCATCGTCGGTTCCGACCTTGGCGACCGCCTCGAGATAATGGCGCACCGAGGAATAAAGGGCGACCTGGTTGTCGTTGGGCATACGCCCACGGCGCGCGTAGAAGCGCTTGGCGAATGCGCGCGTCTTGTCGTCCAGGTCCCAGTACCAAGACTGCATGAACGTGAGCCCGCGCGCGACGTCGAGGCCGAGCGCGTTGACGTCGCTCAAGTAAGTGATCGGCGTCGCCAAATATTGGGCCGGCGATAGCTTGAATTCATTGGCCTGCTTGAGCGCGTTGGAGAGGTCGGCGCCGGTGATGGCGAACACGATGACCTTGGCCCCGGAGCCTTGGGCCGCGATCAAGTAGGAGCTGAAATCGGCGGTGTTCAGCGGTGACCGCACGGCGCCGACAACGGTCCCGCCGGCCTTGGCGATCGCGTCTCGCGCGTCCGCCTCGAGCGAAGCGCCGAACGCGTAATCGGCGGTGATGAAGAAGAAACTGTCCAGCTTCTGTTTGATGAGCAGCCGCATCAGCGCGACGCCGTTCGACCAATTGTCAGCGTTCCACTGGACGCCATTGGGCGAGCACGCCTTGCCGGTGAGGTCCGACGACGAGGCCGAATCGAAGATGACGATCCGGTTGCGCGCCTTGGCCAGGTCCTGGATCGCAAGCGCCACGCCCGAATTGGTGATGTCGAAAATCGCCCTTACGCCGCGCTCGTCATACCATTGCCGCGCAATAGAGAGGCCGACGTCGACCTTGTTCTGATGATCGGCGACCAGGAGCTCGATCGGCTTGCCGAGCACGGAGCCGCCGAAATCCTCGATCGCCATCCGCGCCATTTCAACAGAACCGGGTCCGGCCAGATCGGCGTATGGGCCGGACTGGTCGTTCATGACCCCAATCGTGAAGCCGTCGGCGGCGCGCGCAGGCTTCGCCACAGCGGCGAGGGCCAACAGAAGGCAGACGGCGAAAATCCGCCAAATCATGGCGCGGCTCCGGTGATGGCGATTACCTAAGCCTCGCCGAACTTCGACAGGAAGACAATGGGCAGATGCGGAGCCCGGAGGAATGTGCCGACGACGGCGCCCGATGGCGAAGCCCTGCGAGGCGACGGCCGACCCATCGGCCATCAGGCCCGAATTCAGCCTGTAAGGGCGTCAAGCCACAGCGTCAGCGACTCGCCCGGCTGCGCGGGCACGGCATATTCGGGCTTGGCCACGGCCTGGCGCGCCCGTTTGCGCGCTTCCCCGGGCCTGACTCCGTAGACTTCGTAAAACAAGCGGCTGAAGGCGCTCACGTTCTTGAACCCGAGCGTATAGGCGATATGGCCGATCCGGCGGTCGGAGAGCTCGGCCGCAGTGATCTCTTGAAACGCCCGGTTCAACCGCACCTTGCGAATATATTTGGCGATGCCGCCGACCGGTTCGAACAGCCGATAGAGCGAGGCCCGGGACAGGCTAAACTCCGCGGCGATCGAATCGGCGCTCAGGTCGGGCGAGGCGAGGTTCCGATCGATATACCGACGGATCGTCACGAACGTCGCGAGCGGCGCAGAAGCCGCGACATCGCCGTCTCGAGCGAGCGCCGGCGCGGTCGATTTGGCTGCGAGCGCGACCAGACCATCGGCGACCGCGTCGAAATCGGTCAGCCGCATTTTCGGCGCTGCTCTGGCGAACGCTCGCAACGTCGCGCTGATCACCGCTCCCGCTGGCGATTCGGCCTTTAGGACGAGGCCGTGCAGCGCGTTCTCATCCGAGACGAGCGGCAGAATCCGGTCGCGGGCTGTCCAGAGCGTCACCCCGTCGACAAATCCTTCCGGCGCCGATTCACGCATCGCGAGCGCCTGCGACAGGTCAACGAACATTACGTCGCCGGGCTCAGCTTGCATCGGACCGTCGCCCGCGAGCCCGGTCGCCGAGCCATTGATCTGCAGGCTAATCGCAAACTGTTCGTGGGCGGCGCTCGTGGATCGCCGAATGAGCGACAATGGGGAGTGCCGGCTTGCGCTCAGCACGTAGTGCGGCGAGGCGTGGACATCGATCTCACCGCGAAACCCCGCGATCTCCGAAGGAGACGCGCGGACTTCGAACACCTCGCCGAGCGCGTCGCGCCACTTAACGAACAATTCCGTTGGGGCGCAATCTTCAGGCTTTAGGTGCAATCGACGCAGACCGAGCGACGATGAACTCCCCATGACGTTCATCCTGCGACCTTTTTGACGAGCCCGCAAGCGGCGAGAAAAGACAATAAAAAGAAGCTAGAAAACGGGGCCGGTGGGAGCAGGATGCGCCGTACAAGATCGGCTCTCTCTCACACGCTCGACGCCGTTCATCCGATCGTTGAATTCATCGCGCGCCGCTGCCGCCACGTCAGCTGCGCCCCCGGAAGCGGCAGCGGTGACGCCTCGTATACGCCCCGAGCAATCGCTCGAGCGACGCATTCAGCGCTGAGCATGCCGATCTCGGTCAGGTCGCGAAGGTCGGGGACGAAGCTGGCGCGCGCCGTCGCTGCGGCGAAGACAACGTCATTGTCCATCGGCGCATGGGCGGGACGCAGCGCCAGCGCGCAGCCGTCCTGAGCCATCATCGCGATCCGCTTAAGCTGCGTCGTGGTCAACGCCGCGTCGGTGACGACCACCCCAAGGTCGGTGCTGGACGGCGTGTCGGACTTGAGGCGAAGCGTCAAGTGGTCGTCGATATCCTTCGGGCCGAAGCCGAGACCGCCGAATTCAGCCTCGCGCTCGTACGGTGCGGCCCAAAAATGTAGGCTTTCGCCCCGCGTCGCCCGCCCAACGGAATTGACGACCACAAGGGCGCCAACGCGAAAGCCGCTCGAAGTCACGGCGCTCGCGGAGCCAAGACCGCCTTTCAGATCATAGGTCGTCGCGCCAAACCCGGCGCCGGCGGCGCCGAGCGCGAAGCCAACGGCGGCGGTCGACGCGGCCTTGAATCCTAAGTCCCAATAGGGCGGCTTGCGCCCCCAGGCCTTGTCGCCGCCGTTTAGGAGATCGAACAGGCTCGCCCCCGGTACGATCGGAACGCGCGCACCGCGATGCTCGAAGCCGCGCCCGATCTCGGCGAGATAGGCCATCACGCCGCCCGCCGCGTCGAGGCCGAACGCTGACCCGCCGGACAGAACGAAACCGTCGACGCGCTCGATCGTCATTTCCGGCTCCAAAAGGGCCGTGTCCCGCAACGCCGGCGCCCCGCCGTTGATCGCGATCGACGCGACCGCCGGCTCGTCGAACAGAACCACGGTGACGCCGGAAGCCAACCGCTCGTCATGGGCCGATCCGATCCGCACACCCTCGACGTCGGTGATCAGATTGGCGGTCATCAAACGTCCTTCATCAACCGGATCGCGTCGTAGACCGCTGCATGAATGTTGCGGCTCGCCACCGCATCGCCGATCCGGAACAGGCGATAGCGGCCGTCGGGATTGTTAACGGGTGTTTGGGGTCGCCCGGCGAGCAGCGCGGCATAGTCGACTTCGCCAAGGTTGACCGATCCCGCCTTGAGCTCAAAATAGAGATCGTCGACCGGAACCGCGCCGTGCTCGACAACGATCATGTCCGCCTCCTTCTCGATCCGTCGCCGGCCATATTCGTCGTGGAAGACGCCAACGACCCGATTGCCCCGGCGCGCGATCGATTCAAGCCTGAGGTTCAGCGACACTTTGGCGTCGGTGCGGCTGAAGGCGCGAAAATAGGGAGGAAAACTCGTGCCGCCCACGTCGGGCGCGAGCATGCGTTCGGGCGTGACGATCTCGAGCTTCGCTCCGGATTCGGCCACGAATTCGGCGGCGGTTAGACCCGGGTGGGCGCCATTGTCGTCGTAGACGATCACCTCGCCGCTCGCCCGAGCGACGCCGGAGAGGAGGTCCCAGCTCGTCGCCGCGAACTCGCCGCCGGAGTCAAGGAACTCGATGTTCGGCGCGCCTCCAGTGGCGATGACGACCACGTCGGGGGAGAGTTCGAGCACATCATCTGCCTCGGCGAATGCGTTGTAGCGGAAGACGACGCCGAGCCGTTCGCATTCGCGGATCCGCCAGTCGACGATTCCCAAGATCTCGCGCCGGCGCTTGAGCGCCGCGGCGAGCACGATCTGGCCCCCCGGTTTGGAGGCGGCCTCCAGGACGACGACGTCATGCCCGCGCTCGCCCGCGACCCGCGCGGCCTCAAGGCCTCCCAGACCCGCGCCGACCACCACCACCTTTCTTTTCGGCCCGCCCGAGCGCGGGATGACGTGCGGAATCGTCTCCTCGCGGCCCGTCGCCGCATTGTGAATACAGACGGCCTGACCGGAGTAGATCGAATCGATGCAA
Organism: uncultured Alphaproteobacteria bacterium; assembly: GCA_963824475.1. Lineage (GTDB taxonomy): Bacteria > Pseudomonadota > Alphaproteobacteria > Rhizobiales > Beijerinckiaceae > Roseiarcus. Next base: position 220,980 of record CAWGPR010000011.1, on the reverse strand, counting down.
TACCCCATGCCGACGCAGGGGCGGATCTCGGCCTCGCGTCCCTCGGCGACTTTGAGCGCGATATGCGGATCGGCCAGGTGCGCGCGCGTCATCCCCACCATATCGAGCTTGCCGCTCTCAATCGCATGGCGCGCGGTGGCGACGTCCTGGATGCGGGCCGCGTGAAACGTCGGCAGACGCGTCTCGGCGCGCACTTCGCCCGCAAAATCGAGGTGGGGCGCAGAGCGCTCGCCCATGCCGGGAATCACGCGGCTCAACGCCTCGTCGCTGTCGATGTGGCCGCGGATCACGTTGAGAAAGTCGACCAGTCCCGAGCCGGTCAGCCGACGCGCAATGGCCATGCCCTCCTCTCGGCTCAAGCCCCGTTCCCAATCCTCATCGCAGACCAGCCGCGCTCCAAGAAGGAAATCGGGACCCACCCGCCGCCGCACGGCCTCGAACACGGCCATTCCAAACCGCAGGCGGTTATCGATCGACCCGCCGTATTCGTCCCGGCGCTTATTGGTTGCCGGCGACCAGAACTGATCGATGAGATGGCCATAGCATTCGATTTCGACGCCATCGAGTCCGCCAGCCTTTGCCCGCTCGACCGCGTCGGCGTACGCTGCGATCACGCGGGCGAAGTCCCAATCCTCCATCGCCTTGGGGAAGGCCCGGTGGGCGGGCTCGCGGATATGGGAAGGGGCAATGACGGGCAGCCAATCGTCCTTGCTCCAGCTCGTTCGGCGGCCCAGATGGGTGACCTGGATCATCACCGCCGCGCCCTTTTCGTGGACGTCGTCCGCCAACTCCTTCAGCCAAGGCACGCATTCGTCCTTGTAGAGAAGGATGTTGCCGAACGCCTGCGGGCTGTCGGGCGCCACCACCGACGAGCCGCCGATCATAGTGAGCGCAATGCCTCCTTTCGCCTTTTCGGCGTGGTAGAGTTGGTAGCGCTTTTTGGGCATGCCGTCGTCGGTATAAACCGGCTCGTGCGCGGTCGACATCAACCGGTTGCGCAGCGTTAAGCCGCGCAGTTGAAAAGGTTGCAACAACGGATCGCTGGACATGCGGCGCCTCGACGTTACGGCGAACTATCGGGAGCGCGGCGCGGGCGGTCAACGTGGGCGGGATTGCAAGCTTCTCGGAGTTGAGCGAATCGGCGGAGGATCCAGGAAATCGGAATACATACAAACTGTTGACTATTTCAGAAATCTCGGTTATGGTCTTCAGGTCGCCGCCAAAGCCGGGCATGGCTTCGCCGTCCCCGGATGCGCTGCGGCGGCCCGCCACGCCGGAAGGAAAATCCGCGCTAAGGTTTTGGAATCGCTCGTTTAGCGGAAGAAAAACGAAGCCTGGACGGCCCCTTTACGCCAGTTTTACCAAGGATTTTTGTCGCAAAAGCGTGTCTTGCCGGCCAAAAAGCGCTCCTTTTTGCCTGATGGACGCCAGCGAATGAGTATAGTCTGGTGCAAGGCTGATCCGCGATCCTGAGACGTTAAGAGCGAGGGACGTCGATGCAGGTGTGGGACGAACTGGACGAACCGCTTGGCCTTGTTTCCGGCGCTCTAACCGCGCCGCGAGTTGGCCGAATGTGGGTGACCGCGTGCGCGATGTCAGGGGCCGCGGCCGTTGCGCTAGCGATCGGTTTCTTTGGACTTGCGCGCCACGATGCGTCGGTCGGGGGCGAGCCGTTCGCGCTGGCGAAAGTCGAAGTTTTGCCCGCGCCGCCGAAGCCCGCGGCGCGAGACGTCTCGACGGGCGCGCATGAAGCCATCGCGCCTCCGATCGCCTCGGCCGAGCAAGTGGAGGCGGCGAGCGGGGTCAGAGTTACGCGCGCAAGCGGCGGCCCGCCAAAGGCGCTTATCATCGACGTGGCGCGGGCGCTCGGCCTCAACCCCGCGCCCGCGCAACCGAACCCGTAAGCCTGTGTCCACGAACAGCGATCTGCCGTATCGGCCATGCGTCGGCGTCGCGCTTGTCAACCAGGCGGGCGACGCGTTCATCGGCCATCGCAAGCGCAAACGCGCTACGGAAGTCCTGGACGCGCAGTCTTGGCAGATGCCGCAAGGGGGCATCGACGCCGGCGAACGGCCGCTCGAAGCCGCCAGGCGTGAGCTCTGGGAAGAGACCAACGTCCGCTCGATCGAATTGATCGCGGAGCTGCCGACGTGGCTCAAATATGATTTGCCGGAAGGAGCACGCGGACGGTGGAGCGGCCGGTACCGCGGGCAGACCCAGAAGTGGTTCCTGTTTCGCTTCGTCGGCCCAGAGAAGGAAATCGACGTGCGCCGTCCGGCGGGCGGCGCGCACGACCCTGAGTTCGACGACTGGCGGTGGGAGCGCTTCGAACGTCTGCCGGACCTTGTCGTGCCGTTCAAGCGGGAGGTCTACCAGGCCGTCGCGACCTCGTTCGCGCCGCTCGCGCGTCCCGCAGCCCGATGAGCCGGCTCCCGGCTCCTACTTGCCGGCTTTGACGGAGGCGACCGCCGCAAGCATCTCCTCGTCCATCTTCTTGCGCAGACGGTGATCAGAGAGGTTGATCGCGCTCCGCGCTAGATCTGCCTTGAGCGCGGCAGCGACGTCGTCGTCGCTTTTGCCGACCTGCGCGCCGACGAACTCGTTGGCATACTTTTCGGCCTCCGCCCCAGAAAGGCCCTTCGTTTCAGCGGCCCAGAGCGCCACGGCCTTGTTGCGGCGCGCGATCGCCTTAAAGCGAAGGTCCTCATCGTGCGCGAACTGCTTTTCGAATGTGTTTTCGCGATCCTGGAATGCGTCGGACATGACGGCCTCCGTCACTTGGCGAAGTCCCTCGCGAACCTCCTCGCCGGCGACACCGCAATCCCTGGCTTCCTGGCCGGGTAATGAGAAAACGTTATGACGGTTTCCGCCGCGCCGCGCAATGCGGCTTACGGTGCGATAGCGTAAGGCTTTGATCCGGTTTTACGGCGACGCATCTACAACCCGAAATGTTTTCTCGCTGCTCATCGAGTGTATAGGTCACGCGCCCCAGGCGCGCCCGCGCGGTCCGTGCGGCAGGCCGAGCTTGGCGGCTATCGTCTCGGCGACATCAGCCAGGCTCGATCGGGCGCCGATCGGGCCGGCGGGAGCGCCGCCGCCGAAGGCGAGGATCGGAACATGCTCCCGGGTATGATCGAAGCCCCGGAACGTCGGATCGTTGCCGTGGTCGGCCGTGATGACGCAATAGTCGGACGCACGCATCGCCGCTTCGATGGCGCCGAGCCGTCGATCGAAAGCTTCGAGACAGGCCGCATAGCCGGGGACATCGCGGCGATGTCCCCATTCGGTGTCGAAGTCGACCAGATTGACGAAGATCAACCCGCCTTCCGGGGTCGTTGAAAGCGCATCGAGCAGAATGTCGACGTTGCCGTCGTTGCTCTTACCCTTGCGCTCGTCCCCGGTGTCGCGATGGGCGAAGATGTCGCCGACCTTGCCGATGGAGACGACCGCGCGGTCCGCGCGCGCGGACCGCTGCAAGAGATTGCCGTCAGGCGGGGAAACCGCGAAATCCTTGCGGTTGGCGGTGCGGACGAAGTCCTTGGCGCTCGCGCCGACGAAAGGACGGGCGATGACCCGCCCGATGTTTAGCGGATTGCAAAGCCGGCGCGCAATTCGGCAGAGATCATAGAGCCGCTCGAGCCCGAAAGCTTGCTCGTGCGCCGCGATCTGGAGTACCGAGTTGGCGGAAGTGTAGCAGATCGGTTTCGACGTTCGCAGGTGCTCCTCGCCGTACTCTTCGATCACTGCGGCGCCCGAAGCGTGACGGTTGGCGAGAATCCCGGCGAGCTTGCCTTGCGTGATCAGCGCCTCGGTCAGCGCCGTTGGAAAGGCGGGAATCGTTTCCGGGAAATAGCCCCAGTCGAAGTCGACCGGCGTGCCGGCGAGCTCCCAATGGCCGGACGGAGTGTCCTTGCCGCGCGAGGTCTCGATTCCATAGCCCCATTGGCCGCGCGGCTCGCCGAGCGCGAAGCCTGGCGGCGCACGACCGGTCGAAGCCTTCATCGCTTGGCCAAGGCCCAGCGCCTCGAGGCGCGGCAGCCTCAGCGGTCCGCGCCGCAGGCCCTCGCGGTCGCCCAGCCCTTCGGCGCAAGCTACGGCGATATGGCCGAGCGTGTCGGCGCCCTCGTCGCCGTAGGCCTTCGCGTCCTCAGCGCCGCCGCAGCCGACCGAGTCGAGGACGATCAGAATCGCGCGGGTCACGGGCGCGCTCACTGATTGACGACGGCGTCGAGCGTCGCCTCATTGGCGAAGGCGGCGGCGAACAGGGCGCGCGTATAATCGTTTTGCGGCGCGCGGAAGACTGCCCGCGCTTCGCCGCTCTCGACCACCTTGCCGCGCCGCATCACGATGATTTCGCTCGCCAGCGCCCGCACGACCCTCAGGTCATGGGAAATGAACAGATAGGCGAGGTTGCGACGCCGCTGCAGTTCGCGCAACAGGTCGACGATCTGCGCCTGGATCGACATGTCCAACGCGGACGTTGGCTCGTCGAGCACCACGAACCGCGGATCAAGCGCCATCGCCCGCGCGATGGCGATGCGCTGGCGTTGGCCGCCGGAAAACTCGTGCGGATAGCGGTCGAGCGTCGATGGATCGAGCCCGGTGTCGGCGAGCGCCCGTTCGGCGATGCGCCGCCGCTCGGCGGCGCTAATCTTCGCCCCCTGCGCGATCAGCCCCTCCTCGACAATCTCGGCCACCGACATGCGCGGCGAGAGCGAACCATAAGGATCCTGGAAAACGATCTGCATCTCGCGTCGCAGCGGCCGCATGGCCTTGGAATGCAGGCCGTCGATCGCCCGCCCGCAATAGACGATCGGTCCCTTCGACCGGATGAGCCTCAATATCGCCAAGCCAAGGGTGGTCTTCCCCGAGCCGGACTCGCCGACGACGCCGACAGTTTGCCCCTCGCGCACAGCGAGCGAAACACCGTCGACTGCTTTGACGTAGGCGACGGTGCGACGCAGGAAACCTTTGCGGATCGGAAACCAGACGCGCAGGTTGTCTGTGCTCGCGACCGTCGGCGCCGAACGGTCCGCGAGCGGGGCATCGCCCTTGGGCTCGGCGGCGAGAAGCGCGCGCGTATAGGGGTGACGAGGGTCGGCAAACACGCGCGCGGTTTCGCCTGCTTCGACGATTGCGCCCTGGCGCATGACAAGTACGTCGTCGGCGATGCGTCTGACGATGTTGAGGTCGTGGGTGATGAACAGCATCGCCATGCCAAGCCTGGCCTGCAGGTCTTTGAGCAGCTTGAGGATCTGCGCCTGCACAGTGACGTCGAGCGCGGTCGTCGGCTCGTCGGCGATCAAGAGATCAGGACGATTGGCCAGCGCCATGGCGATCATCACGCGCTGGCGCTGCCCGCCAGAGAGCTGGTGCGGATAGGCGCCAAGTCTTTGGGCCGGGTCGGCGATGCCGACCTCGGTTAGAAGCTCCACAATTCGGATCGGCGTGACGGCGGCGCGCCCGTGGTGAAGCGCGATGATCTCGCCGATTTGCCGCTCGATTGTATGCAGTGGATTGAGCGAAGTCATCGGCTCCTGAAACACCATGGTGACGGCGCTGCCGCGCATGGCGCGCAATTCGTCGTCGGACATCTTCAGCACGTCGCGCCCGCGGAAGAAGATCTCGCCGGTCGGATAGCTGGCGGCGGGCTGCGCCAGGAGGCGCACGATCGCCTGTGCGGTGACGGTCTTGCCCGAGCCGGATTCGCCGACTAGGGCCAGCGCACGGCCCTTTTCGAGGCGAAAGGAAACTCGATCGACGACCGTGCGACGATCGCCCCCTTGGGCGAAAGCGATCGACAGCTCGCGCACGTCAAGAAGCGGCGCAGTCTCGCTCACGAGAACGTCTTTCTGGGATCGAAAGCGTCGCGCACCGCCTCGCCGATAAAAATGAGCAGCGAAAGCATGAGCGCCGTCACGGCGAAGGCGGAAAGTCCGATCCACGGCGCTGCCAGATTGGACTTGCCCTGCAGCAGCAGTTCGCCAAGCGAAGGTGAGCCGGGCGGCATGCCAAGCCCTAAGAAGTCGAGCGAGGTCAGCGTGCTGATGGAGGAATTGACGATGAACGGCAGGAAGGTCAGCGTTGCGACCATTGCGTTTGGCAGCACGTGCTTGACGATGATCTTGGCGTTGGAGAGGCCAAGGGCGCGCGCGGCGTTGACATATTCGAAGTTGCGCGCGCGCAGGAACTCGGCCCTGACCAAGTGAACCAGGCTCACCCAGGAGAACAGCAGCAGGATCGTCAAAAGGACAAAGAAACTCGGCGCGAGGATCGCCGAGAGAATGATGAGGATATAGAGATGCGGCAGCGACGACCAGATTTCGATCACCCGCTGCATCGTGAGATCAAGCCAGCCGCCGAAATAGCCCTGTACCGCGCCGGCGAAGACCCCGATCACGGACGAGACACCGGCTAGCGTGAGCCCGAACAGGATCGAAATGCGAAAGCCGTATATGAGCCGGGCGACGATGTCGTGCCCGTCCTGATCGGAGCCAAGCCAGAGCGGTTCGAGCCTGCTGCAGGGACGGGCGGCCGTTGCGGCGTCTTTTGCGCCCTGCTTCTCGAGCGCCGCGCGGCACTGAATGTCGCTCAGCATCCAGGTCGGAGGCGTCGGCAGCGGCGTCGGCGGATCGAGTATGGTGGTTGAATTGGCGAAACGGATCGGCGGCCAGATCATCCAGCCGTGCGCCTTGATCTCGTTGGCGACGAAGGAGCCGCGAAAGTCGGCGTGCGCCTCGAAGCCGCCGAACTTATCCTCGGGATAGTCGAAGAGAACAGGGAATAGGACCTCGCCTTTGTAGGAGGCGATCAGGGGCCGATCGTTGGCGATGAATTCCGCGAACAACGAAGCCACAAACAGGATCAGGAAGATAACGAGCGACCAGGCGCCGCGCTTGTTGCGGCGGAAATTGTCGAGCCGCCGTTGGTTCATCGGCGAGAACCACGGACGGCGTTCGCGGCCAATGGCCAACTCAGGGACTGGCGGCTCTACGCTGTCATGGCCGGGCTTGACCCGGCCATCCACGGCATGGAGGGCTTCAAGGTCCGTCATACGGACCCCGCCGCTGTGACTGCCGATCGGTCGAGCGCAATCGCGTGGACGGCCGGGTCAAGCCCGGCCGTGACGGATCTCTGGGCGCTCAAGTCCACCCCTCACACCTCGCGCGTTTCGAAATCGATGCGCGGATCGATCCAGGTGTAGGTGAGATCGGAAATGAGATTCACCACAAGCCCGATCAGAGCGTAGATATAGAGAGTGGCGAGCACCACCGGATAATCGCGCTGAATGAGCGAATCGTAGGAGAGGTAGCCGAGGCCGTCGAGCGAGAACACTTGCTCGATCAGGAGCGAGCCGGTGAAGAAGGCGCCGATGAAGGCGCCAGGGAATCCCGCGATCACGATCAGCATCGCGTTGCGGAACACATGGCCATAGAGCACCCGCCGCTCGGTCAGGCCCTTCATGCGCGCGGTCTGGACGTAGGACTTCTTGATCTCGTCGAGGAAGGAGTTCTTGGTCAACAGCGTCGAGGTCGCGAACGAGCCGAGCACCAGCGACGTCACCGGCAGCGTGATGTGCCAAAGGTAGTCGACAATTTTCTGCGGCCAACTCAGGTCGGCGAAATTGTCGGAAGTCAGCCCGCGCAGCGGGAAGATCTGCCAGAACGAGCCGCCGCAGAACAGCACAACTAGCAATACGGCGAACAGGAAGCTCGGAATCGCATAACCGAAGATGACGAGCGCGGAAGTGACCGTGTCGAAGCGGGTGCCGTCCTTGACCGCCTTTCGGACGCCGAGCGGAATCGAGATCGCATAGGAGATGACCGTCATCCACATGCCGAGCGAGATCGAGACTGGCAGTTTTTCCTTGATCAGCTCGAGCACCGGGACATCACGATAGTAGCTCTTGCCGAAATTGAAGGTTGAATAGTCGCGCACCAGAATCCAGAACCGCTCCAGCGCCGGCTTGTCGAAACCGTACTGCTTCTCCAGCTCCTTGATGAACTTCGGATCGAGGCCCTGCGATCCGCGATAGCGCGAGGAGATGTCGCCGCCGGCCTGAGCGGCGCCGGACCCGATCTGGCCTCCGCCCCCTCCGAATTGCGCGGTCGAGCTTTGGTCCGCTCCCTGCAGTTGCGCGATCGCGCGCTCGACCGGGCCGCCCGGCACGAATTGGACGATCGCGAATGAGACCGCCATGATGCCGAGGATCGTCGGGATCATCAGGAGCAGCCGGCGGAGGATGTAGGCGAGCATGCCTCGTCAGCCGGTCTTTGCGAGGCGACGCGTCAGGCGCCTCTTAGAGTCCAATGGTCTCGGCCTTCGCTTCGTCCCACCACCAGGTGCCGGGCGCGCCGACCCCGAGCTTGGGCTGACGCTCGGGCCGGGAAAAAGCGTCCCAATAGGCGACCCACGCAGTGTCGCGATACCACATCGGAACCCAATAATGGCCGGCCCGCAAGACGCGGTCCAGCGCGCGGCAGGCGGTGTTGAGCTCGCCGCGCGATTTGGCCGAAGCGATCACTTCGACCAGCGCGTCCACGACTGGATCAGAGACGCCGGCGAGATTGCGCGAGGCGTTCTGTTTCGCGGATTCCGACGTGTACACGTTCCGAAGGTCGACGCCCGGCGTGAACGTGCCCCCGGACGCTGTGGTCACCACGTCGAAGTCAAAGGCGTCGGTGCGGCTCTTGTATTGAGCCGGATCAACGATGCGGATGGCGCCCTGTATGCCGAGCTTGCCGAGATTCTGGATGAACGGCATGGTGTGCGGCTGGAGCGCGGGGTTGCTGTCGAGGAACTCGATGGTGAAAAGCTTGCCGTCCGGCAGCTTCATCGCCGAGCCGTCGCGCTTGCACCCCGCCGCGAGGAAGAGGTCGTAGGCCTGCTTGAGCAGCTTGCGGTCGGACCCCGAGCCATCGCTCTCCGGCGGCACATAAGATTCTTCGAAGACGGCCGGCGCAAGCTTGTCGTGGAACGGCTCGAGCAGCTTGAGCTCGTCCGGACCGGGCTTGCCCTTCGCCTCCATATCGGTGTTCGGAAAGTAAGAAACGATCCTCTTATAGGCCGAGTACATGATGTTCTTGTTGGTCCACTCGAAGTCGAAGCAGAGGCCGATCGCCTCGCGCACGCGTGGGTCTTTGAACTGATCGCGCCGAGTGTTGAGGTACCAGCCTTGCGTGCGCGAGGGCGCGCCGTCGTGCAGGGTCTCCTTCTTCACTCGCCCGTCCTTGGCGGCGGGGAAGTCGTAAGACGTCGCCCAGAAGCGCGAGGTGTACTCTTCGTGATAGTTGATCGCCCCGGCCTTGAACGCCTCGAACGCGACCTGCCGCTCCCGATAGTATTCGAAGCGCAGGCGATCGAAGTTGTTCTGCCCTAGATTGACCGGCAATTTTGCGCCCCAATAGTTCGGATCGCGGGCATATTCGATGAACCGGCCCTGCTCAAAGGTCTTGACCTTGTAGGCGCCCGAACCAAGCGGCGGATCGAGCGTCGCGGCGGTGAAATCGCGCCCTTTCCACCACGCCGCCGAGAAAACGGGCATGCCCACAACGATGAGATGCGCATCGCGACTGCGGCCTTCGACAAAGCGCACATGCACGACGTCGTCGCGTTCCGCATTGGCTGATTCCACCTCCTTCAGGAGCTGGGCATAGATCGGATGACCCTTGTCCTTCAGCACGTTGAGGGAAAAGGCCACGTCCGCCGCCGCTACCCTTGAGCCGTCGAAGAAGCGCGCCTCGGGACGCAACCGGAAGCGGTAGTCGAGCTTGTCGCCGGAGACCCGCACGGATCGCGCAAGCAGGCCGTAGACCGAATCCGGTTCGTCGCCGTTGGCGGTCATCAGGGTGTCGAAGGTCGCCGACATGCCGGCCGCGCCGTTGCCCTTCCAGGAATAAATATTGAGCGTGTCGAAGGTGTCGAAGTTCTGGTTCCCGCTCGTTCCGGTGATCTGCAGCGACAACAGGCCGCCGGTCGGAGCGCTGGGGTTCACGTAGGGGAAATGAGGGAAGTCGGGTTGCAGGGCGAGATCGCCGAACGACGACAGGCCATGCTTCTCGACGGAATCGTCGGCAAAAGCGGAGAACGGGCGAGAAGCGAGCGCCGCCAGCGCCCCGCCGGCGCCGGCCTTCAACGCCGCCCTGCGGGTCAAGCTCATGGTCATCGAATCGTCCGCCTCGTGGCTCGTGATCCTGCGCGATGTACCGCGCCTGAGCGCTCTTCGCCAGCGACAGCGGCGAAAACGAGGCGCCAGCGGGCCAAAGTGGCTTGGAAAGCAGGTTAAACTTCGTCCATGAAAGAGGGTCGTTGGCGGGCGCCCGCCCGCTCTTGCTTTCCGCTCGCTGGGCCGCCTTACATCCGGGCATGGAGATTCGCGACGCAACACCCGACTGCGCTGAAGAGGCTTGGCGCGTGGTCCTTCGCCCGTTGACCACTGCCGATGCCGATGACGTGACCGAGCTCATCCGGACCGCCTTCGCCGCCCAGAGCCGCCCGACCAGCCCGCCGTCGTCCGCCCTTCTCGAGACGGCCGAAGCGATCGCGAGCAAGATCGCGGAGGGCGGCGGCTTTGGGGTGTTCGAGGCCGGCGCGCTTGTCGCCGCGGCGCTCTGGCGCGTCGACGGCGACGCGCTCCACGTCGCGCGTGTGTCGGTTGCGCTTACGCGCCGCGGTCGCGGGATCGGGCGGTCACTGATCGCGGCCTGCGAAGAGGAGGCGAGAGCACGCTGCCTAGGGCGGATGACTCTCAAAACGCGGATGGAATTGCCTGAAAACGAGCGCCTGTTCGCGCGTTGCGGGTTCGCCCGGCGGGAGGTCGAGGCGCATCCGGGATTCGAGACGCCGACCACCGCGGTGATGGAGAAGGTCCTCAGGTGACTGGCGTCATCGCTCTCGGGAGCGCTCCGGTGCGTCTTAGAATCGACCTTGGCGCGCTCGCCGCCAACTGGCGCGAACTTGCCCGTCGCTCGGCGCCGGGGCGTTGCGCCGCCGTCGTCAAGGCCAATGCTTACGGGACCGGCCTCTCCGAAGCTTTGCCCGCGCTGTGGACCGCTGGGGCGCGCGTGTTCTTCGTCGCCCATCTGAGCGAAGGGCTCGCGGCGCGCCGCGTCCTGCCGGCGGAGGCTCAGATCTACGTGCTCAACGGCCTCGAGAGCGGAGCCGACCCGGCGGATTACGCAGAGCATCGCCTCGCTCCGGTGATCGGCGGCGAAGAGGAGCTCGCCCGCTGGTCCGCCTTCGCAGTGCGTCGCGGCGAGACCAGTCCCTCGGCGCTGCATCTCGACACCGGCATGAACCGGCTCGGCTTCGAGTCTCTCACTGGGTTGCGGACTGCGATGGAGACGCACGGGGCCGCGAGCGGGGCCGATCTCTTGATAAGCCATTTCGTCTCGTCCGAACTCCCCGGCGATCCCATCAACCAGGCGCAAATCGAGCGGTTCGAGGCCGCCCGCGCGGCTTTCCCACACCTCCCCGCCTCGCTCGCCAACTCGTCGGCCATGTTCCTCGACCCCTCCCCGATCTACGACCTGGCGCGCCCCGGCTACGCGCTCTACGGCGGCAATCCCACGCCAGGCTGCCCAAATCCGATGCGCCCGGTCGTCACCCTGACTGCGGCCATCCAGCAGATCCGCTGGATCGAGGCCGGGATGACCTGCGGCTACAACGCCCAGTGGACCGCCAAGCGCCCGACCCGGCTCGCGACCCTGCTCATCGGCTACGCCGACGGCCTGCAGCGCGGCGCCGGGGCGACCGATGCGAGGCCGGGGGCGGAGGTCGCGGTCGCCGGCCGCCGCTGCCCCCTGGTCGGGCGCGTGTCGATGGACCTGACAATCGTCGACGTCACCGGCCTGCCCGAAGACGCCGTCCGGGCGGGCGACCGGGCCGAGTTCTTCGGCTCGACCGTGGACCTCGACGACTTCGCCGCCCGCAGCGGCACGATCGGCTATCACCTGCTGACCAGCATCGGGCCGCGCTGCCAGCGGGACTATGTCCGCTAGCGGCCCGGCCAATCAGCGCGCGCCTGGCGGAAGGGAGGCCGCGGGGGCGGCCGCCCCCTGCAGCGAATCCCTTGCGCATGCTCGCCACGCGGCGTTTACATACGGTAGAACATTCATCCTCTGACTTTGCCATTCCGGAGCGGGGCGGCTCCGAAGATTGAAGGAAGCCAATATCGAGATCCAGGGAGGGGCGGATGAAGGCGCATATCGTTGGCGGCGGATTTGGGGGTCTTGCGGCGGCGGCGTTGCTCATCCGGAACGCTGAGGTGCCCGGGCGGGACATCACGATCTACGAGGCGGACGACAAGCTGGGGGGCGGATTCTTTCTGTGCGGCGATGCGAAGACCGGTTACAACCTGCCCGGCTCCGTCTTTGACAAGGAATTCCGCTGCGCTTTTGACCTCCTGGCGACGATTCCCACCGAAGCCTATCCCAACATTTCCGTCAGCGAACAATTCTTCACCTTCAATACCGAGCACCCGTTCGTCGATCAGACCCATATTGTCGATCGGGAGCTCCGCCCCCTGCGGGGCCCACGTTACGGCTTGAGCCTCAGCGACGGCTTCGCGCTTGCGAAGCTCTCGCTCACGCCGGAATCGAAGCTGGACGGGCGGCGCATCAAGGACTTCTTCTCCGCGCACTTCTTCGAGACCGAATTTTGGCTGCTCTGGTCGACGATCATGGGGTCGCTGCCGCAGCACAGCCTCATCGAGTTCCGACGCTACATAAACCGTTTCGTCTACCTGTTCCCCGACCTGTCGACGATGGCGCATGTCCTGCGCTCGCCGGCCAATCAGAACGAGGCGTTCATCAAACCCCTGGTCGCTTGGCTCACAGACGCCCGCGTGAACTTCGTGACCGGCGCTTTCGTGCATGACCTCGGTTTCAACTCGTCGCCCGGCCGCCTGACCGTCAACCGGCTCGACCACCAGCGGGACGGCGCGACGATCCCCGTCCCTGTCGCTCCGGACGACATCGTGCTGGTGACGACGGGATCGCAGGCCGCCGACCTTTCAGCCGGATCGATGACCGCCGCGCCGCCCCCGCCGCCGCATCCCGGGCGATCATGGGCGTTGTGGGAGCGCCTGGCTGGGGCTCACGAAGGCTTCGGCAATCCGGCCGCATTCTTCGGCCCCGACCGGATAGCCGACTCGCGCTGGGTGACGTTCACGGTCACCACGACAGGCAAGGAATTCCTCGACGAAATCACCGGGCTGACCCGCAGCGACCCTGGAAGCGGCGGGCTTCTGACCTTGAAAGATTTAGGATGGCGGATGTCGCTGTCGATCTTCCTCCAGCCGGAAATCCGCAACCAACCGCTGGGCGCGTCGGTCTGGTGGGGCTACGGGCTTTTTCCCGAAGAAGAGGGCACATTCGTAAGGAAGCGCATGGATCAATGCACGGGCGAGGAGATCCTGAAGGAGTTGCTGCAGCACCTTGGGTTCCCGACATCGGACGCGATCATGAAGTCGTCGATCTGCATTCCGTGCAACATGCCCTACGTGAACAACATCTGGTTGCCGCGCAAGCGTGGCGACAGGCCCCCCGTGGTTCCGGAGGGGGCGACCAATCTCGGGCTCATCGGCCAGTACGTCGAACTTGAGCGGGACATCGCGTTCACGTTCGAATATTCCACCCGTACGGCGTGGGAAGCGATTTACCGTCTGCTCAAGCGCGGCCCGCCGCCGCCAGACGTCTATCAGGGACAGTGGGACCCGAAGGGCGTATGGGCGGCGTTGAAGGTGTTCCTGTCTTAGCGATCGCCAAAGGCGCCGATCCTGCCGCAGCCGAGCAGGTTGTTCCGCGCTTACGAGACTGCGCGGCGCGACCTAACCTACGACGTGACCGGGGGAGACAGCGCCAACTACACAGCCTAGCGTCGGCTCTGCTGTTGCCGAACCTCTAACCGCCCTTCCCCCACTGCCCCCGCCACGGCGTCTCGGGCACCGGAGTGAGCGGCGGCTTGCCGTCGGCCCAGGCGAGCACGTTCGAGACCACACATTCGGCCATCGCCCGGCGCGTCTTGACCGACGCCGAGCCGACATGCGGCAGGAGCACCGCATTGTCGAGCGCGATGAGCTCTTGCGGCACGCTGGGCTCGTTCTCGAACACGTCGAGGCCGGCGGCCAGGATCTTGCCCGTGCGCAGCGCCTCGATCAGCGCCCTCTCGTCGACCAGCGAGCCGCGCGCGATATTGATCAGCACGCCGTCGGGACCAAGCGCCTCCAGCATTTCCGCGTTGATGATGTGGCGCGTCCCGGGGCCGCCGGGGGCGACCACGATGAGAACGTCCGACGCCTTGGCCAGGTCGATGAGCGTGGGATAATAGCGATAAGCGACGTCGGCCTGCGCGTGGCGGCCGTGATAGACGACGTCAAGCCCGAATCCGGCGACGCGGGCCGCAATCGCCTTGCCGATGCGGCCCAGCCCCAGAATGCCGACGGTGCGGCCCCTCAGCGAAGGACTGAGCGGGAAGGCGCCCTTCGTCGACCATTGCCCGGCGCGCAGATACCGCTCCGCCTGCGGCAGCTGGCGCACCGTCATGATCATGAGGCCGAGCGCAGTGTCGGCGACTTCGTCGTCGAGCACGCCCGGCGTATTGGTGACGATGATTCCAAGCCGCGCCGCCGCCTTGGCGTCGATATTGTCGTAGCCGACGCCGAAACTGGCGATGATCTCGAGATCGGGGTACTGGCGCATATAGGCCTCGTCGAGCGGCGCGTGCGCGCCGGTCATCGCCAAAGCGCGGATCCGCGGCCCCCATTCGGCAAGCCAGAGGCCGGGATTGGGCTCGAGCCACAGGCGGTGCAGCGGGAGCCGCGCGCTGATCTCATCTTCGATCAGCGCCATGCCTTTGGCGGGCATCACAACATCGAGGGACTTCATCGGCTGAGCTCTCCGTCTTTCCCACTTTCGCAGCCCGGCCGGACGTGGCACACGGCCTGGCTCATGACCAGCCTTGACTGCGCCCCCCGAGCCCGACGGCGCCCGCGCGTGCGGCGCGTCATGCTCAACGATTTTCGTTCTTACGCCGCGCTTGATCTCGCTATTCAAGGCGGCGTCGTCGTCCTATGCGGCGAGAACGGCGCCGGCAAGACGAATCTCCTTGAAGCGCTGTCGCTGTTCGCTCCCGGACGCGGCTTACGCCGGGCCGAGCTCGCGGAATGCGCGCGGGTCGGCGGCGCCGGCGGCTTTGCGCTGTCGATCGAAGTCGAGGAGGACGGCGAGAGTCATCAGCTTGGCTCCGGCTGGAAGCAGGGCGCAAACGGGGAGACGGCTGAGCGCCGCAACCGCATCGACCGCATGGCCGTCGCTTCGTCGCGCGCGTTTTGCGATCACGTGCGTCTTGTCTGGCTGACGCCGGCGATGGATTCGCTGTTCGCCGGGCCGGCGAGCGAGCGGCGCCGCTTTCTCGACCGCTTCGTGCTGGCGATCGACCCCAATCATGGCGCGCGGGTCGGGCAGTTCGAACGGGCGCTGCGCGGGCGCAACCGGCTCCTGGAAGAGGGCGGGCGCAACGCCGCTTGGCTCGACGCGATCGAACGCGAGGCCGCCGAGCTTGGGGTCGCGGTCGCCGCGGCGCGGCTCGACTGCGTGCGCCGGCTCGAAGCGCTCATCGCCGCCGACCGCGACAATTCCTCGCCCTTCCCCTGGGCGAAGCTCGCGCTTCAAGGCGAGATCGAGGCCATGACCGACAGCGGCCCGGCGCTCAAGGCGGAAGACGGCTATCGGGCGAGTCTGCGCGGCAATCGCCGCCGCGACGCCGCCGCCGGCCGCACGCTGATCGGGCCGCATCTCAGCGATCTTCTGGTCTGGCACGGGCCGAAGCAGGCGCCCGCGGCCAATTCCTCGACCGGCGAGCAGAAGGCGCTGATCGTCGGGCTCGCGCTCGCCCATGCGCGCCTGGTCGCCGAGACGTCGGGCATCGCGCCGTTCGCGCTCCTCGACGAGATCGCGGCTCATTTCGATCCGCGCCGCCGCGCCGCGCTGTACGATGCGCTCGCGCGCCTCGGCGGACAGGTATTCCTCACCGGCGCCGATCCCGCAATGTTCGCGGAGCTTGAGGGCCGAGCGGAGATGTTCGAGGTCTCGGCGGAGACGGGCGTGAGGCCCGCCTGAGGCCGGTCGAAAGACGGGCTCTTCCGAACACGCTAGTCGCCCGCTTCAATCAATTTGAAAGGTTTTGATGATTCGCTTCGTCGACGGTGCGGACGACGGAGGCGATCATGGCTGCGAAGGAGATTTCAGTAAAGAAGTATGTGGTGCGGTTGAGCCCGGATGAGCGGGAGCAACTTGAAGCCCTCATCCGTAAAGGAAAGAGCCCGGCCCAGCGGTTGCTGAGGGCGCGGATCTTGTTGAAGGCCGATGTCTCGGAAGCCGGGGAAGGCTGGAGCGACGGCCGGATCATCGAAGCGCTGGAGACCAGCCCATCCATGGTTTACCGGGTGCGCAAGCAACTGGTGGAAGAGGGCTTCGAGGCGGTGTTGAGCCGCAAGCAACGCGCGACGCCGGCGGTTGCGCGGATTTTCGACGGCGAGAAGGAAGCCAAACTGATTGCCTTGGCTTGTTCCAAACCGCCCAAGGGCCGCGCACGCTGGACCTTGCGGTTGTTGGAGAGCAAGGTCGTGGAACTCCGCATTGTCGATCGCGCCAGCAACTCAACGATCGGGCGGGCGCTCAAAAAAACATTCTCCAGCCCCATCGCCGACAGTGCTGGGTCATCCCGCCCAAGGCCAACGGCGCGTTCGTAGCGGCGATGGAAGACGTGCTGGCCGTCTACACGCGGCCACGCGATCCCGATCGTCCGCTGGTTTGCCTGGACGAGACCTCAAAGCAACTCCTCGCCGAGACGCGAGCGACGATCCCGATGAAACCGGGCGACCCGGCCCGTTGCGATTGCGAGTACGAGCGCAATGGAACCGCCAACCTGTTCATGCTGTTCGCGCCGCTCGAAGGTTGGCGCCATATCAAAGTCACAGATCGCCACACCGCCGTGGATTATGCTCACCTCTTGAAAGACGTGGCCGATATCCACTTTTCCGCCGCCCAGACCATCGTTCTGGTCCAGGACAATCTCAACATCCACAGCAAGGCGTCACTCTACGAAGCCTTTCCGCCCGCCGAAGCCAGGCGGCTGGTCGAGCGGTTCGAATGGCATTACACGCCAAAGCACGGCAGCTGGCTTAATCTGGCGGAGTCGGAACTCGGCGTCCTATCGTCCCAATGTCTCGACCGCCGCATCCCTGACAAACAAACCCTCGTCGAGGAAGTCGCCGCCTGGGAGAAGGACCGCAATACCAATCACGCCAAGGCCAATTGGCACTTCACAACCCCAAACGCTCGCATCGAACTCAAACACCTCTACCCGTCAATCTGACTAAATCGGCCGACTAGTGTCCTGATTCGAAGTTCGTTGGATTATGCGTTGTCGTCAGCCAGGCGCGGCGAACCCCACCTCATCCTGAGGGCGAGGCGAAGCCTCGCGTCTCGAAGGATGCTCCAGAGGGCGGCGCCGGAACAGCGTACTGGATGCGTCCTTCGAGGCCGCTTCGTGGCGCCTCAGGACGAGGCGGTAATACGCAGAACTTCCGAATCAGGACACTAGAGCCTGCTGCGTTTGGTAGAATCGATGGGCGTTAGCGCACCCGCCCCCTCTTGTGGGGGCGGGCCGGGGTGGGGGGGTCGCGCGAACCGTGGAGATTATCGAATGCGCCGCTGCTCCCTTGTCGCGTAGGACGGCGCGACCCCCCTCCTTGATCCTCCCCCACAAGGGAGGAGGAGATGGCCGCGGCGTGGTCCGCGCGTAAACTTAAGAGCAGAATACCTCAAGCGTGGCCGGCGTCGGAGGACAGCATCCCTTCGTCGACGCCCAGGATCGCCAGCGCCCGATCATATTTGCGGTCGAAATCGGGGTCGAAAATGAGGCGGGAGTCGGCGGGGCAAGTCAGCCAGCCATTGGCGAGGATCTCGCTCTCGAGCTGGCCCGAGGCCCAGCCGGCGTAGCCAAGCGCAAGCACGGCCTCCGCCGGGCCCGTCCCCTTGGCGATCGCGCGCAGGATGTCGAGCGTGGCGGTCAGGCAGACGTCGCCGATCTTGACCGTCGAATCATTGACGCCATAGTCGCTCGAATGGAGGACGAAGCCGCGTCCCGTCTCGACCGGTCCGCCGCGCAGCACGCGCACGGCTTGGGCGCGCGGCGGCAGGCGGATCGCCTCGGTTTCCGGCACGATGTCGAGCTGGGCCAGGAGCTGGCCGAAATCGATTTCCTCCGCCCGTTGGTTGATGACGATGCCCATCGCGCCGTCGTCGCGATGGGCGCACATATAGACGACGGAGCGCGCGAACGGGCCTTCCCGAAGCGAGGGCATCGCAATCAGGAACTGTCCTTCCAGACTGGTCGGCGGCGGAGGGTCCGCCCGTCTCATGATTCCCTCTAAGTTCTCGCTCGCGCGAAGGTGATTTACCGATGCTAGTCGAAATTTGCGGCATGGTATAGGCATGGGAAAGATGAGCGCAGGACGGTTGGTTAAGAGGCTTCGCGCAGCGTGGCGCGCGTCCATGAGAGCCGCGCTTGCCGCCGCATTCGCGCTCGCCCTCCCCGGCGCGCCTGTGCTCGCCGCCGATTCCTTCTCGACCGATTGGGCGCTCGCCGCGAAGTCCAAGGCGCGGCTCATCGCAGGCGGCGGCGACCTCGCCGGGTTCGAGGTCGCTCTCGCGCCCGGCGCGATCACCTATTGGCGCGATCCCGGCGACGCCGGCCTGCCGCCGACGCTGGACTTTTCGGCGTCCGACAATGTCGCAAGCGTCGAGCCTTTTTTTCCCGCGCCGAGGCGGATCAAGGAGGCCGACGGGGGCGAAGCGTTCGGCTACGAGGGCGGCGTCGTCCTTCCCTTGCGAATCAAGCCGCGCGACGCCGCAAAGCCGGTCACGCTCAAGCTCAACGCCGATTTCGCCGTGTGCGAGAAAGTGTGCCTGCCGGCCAAGGCGCATCTTGAGCTGACGCTGCCGTCCGCTGCGGCTTCGCCCTATGCGGGCGCGATCGACGACGCGCTCGCTGCTGTGCCGCGGGCCGTTGCGCCCAAGGATTTCGGCGCGCTCGAGGCGCTGGGCGCGGACAGCTGGCGCCTCTGCTCAGCCCATGAAGATGGGCCGCCACGCGACCTGTTCGTCGAGCCGCCGGAGGGCTGGTGGCTGAAGACGGCGGCCGCCCGCGCCGATGAAGGTCGGGACTGCTTCACGCTGACCGTCGGCGGCAAACCGAAGGACGCCGCCCTTCCCATTGCGCTCAGGCTCACGCTGACCGGCGGCGCGGGCGCGCTGGAGACGACAGAGGACGCGCCAGCGCAGAGATAGAGCGCGTCAGCGCTCGATTAACAAACCGCTAAGATATGGATCAATAACCTTTTGTGGCCATATGGTAAGCGGGGAGAGGCGTGTGGCGGCGCTCACAACCTGTTTCGCCCGATCGCGCCATAGATAAAGCATTGACAGAATGAGGGGCTTGTCGCGGATGCAGCGCCGGCGGGGACGAGGCGGGTTGGGGAACCATGCAATATCTTCTGATTCTTCTTGTGGTCCTGACGATGGCTTGCGGGGCGGCGGCCGGCGTGACCATTGCGCTCGCGCCTGCTTATGCGGACAATAGCAGCAAGGGCTATTAGGGCGCTCCGCACTCGAGCGACGCACGCCTCCCCTCTCCCGCGGGAGAAGGTTTGAGGCGACGGCGGCGCTTGCGGGTCAGGCGGGCGCGGCGCTGGCTGCGACGCCGTCCAGCGCGGTCAACATGTCGGGCGGCAGCTCGAGGCTGGCCGCGGCGAGGTTTTCGCGTAAGTGCTCGACCGACGAAGTGCCCGGAATGAGCAGGATGTTGGGCGCGCGCTGGATGAGCCAAGCGAGCGCAACTTGCATTGGGGTCGCGCCCGCTCGCGCGGCGACCTCGGACAGCGCCGCCGATTGCAACCGGGTGAAGCCGCCGAGCGGGAAGTATGGCGCATAGGCGACGCCGTCGCGGGCGAGATCGTCGATCAGGGCGTCGTCGTGCCGCTGCGCCAGGTTGTACATGTTCTGCACGCAGACGATCTCACAGATTCGGCGCCCTTCCGCGATCTGCGTTGGCGTGACGTTGCTGAGCCCGATGTGACGCACGAGGCCCTGCTGCTGAAGCTCGGCCAGGACCGTGAGCGGCTGTTCGATCGAACCTTCGGAGGGTGCGTGGACTTTTCCCATGATCCGCAGGTTGACGACATCCAGCGCGTCGAGCCCAAGATGGCGCAGATTGTCGTGGACCGCGCTCTCAAGATCGGCCGGCGCCATCGCCGGCGCCCACGACGCGTCTGGCCCACGCCGTCCGCCGATCTTGGTGACGATGACAAGGTCGTCGGAATAAGGATGCAACGCCTCGCGGATCAGGTGGTTGGTGACATGCGGGCCGTAGTAGTCGCTGGTGTCGATGTGATTGACGGCGCTCGCGACCGCTTCCCGCAGCACCCCGATGGCGCCGTCGCGGTCCTTCGGCGGCCCGAACACGCCCGGGCCAGCGAGCTGCATAGCGCCGTAGCCGAAGCGCCTCACAACCCGATCGCCAAGCTTAAACGTTCCGGCGTTGTCGATCATGGCTTCATCTCCTCATGTATCGACCCGGCATATAGAACGCGTCGCAGGACACGATAACCGGCTTCAATCGGCACAGGCTGTCCGCAACAGCGAACAATGGCGCCAATGTCCTGGCGGTTCCGCAACGCTCGGTTCGCGACGCGCCGGACGCGGATGGCCTTCAGCGCGCCTGCCGTAAAGTAAGACCGGCGGCAACATGACAACCGGCATTGCAACGATGTCGAGAATCTGGTTGCATTTAGGCGAAAATAGGACTTAAGAAAATACAAACTGGGAGCTGGGGTCTGCCGTTGCAGTGGGGGCCTAAGAATGTCTCAGGCCCGAACCGATTCGATCGCGCGGTCGCTTTGGTCGGTTGCGCGTGCTCGACAGCGCGCGGTTCGTCCGCGCTATCCGGGCGCGCTCCGCAACGGTTTGGCGGCATACTTGCGGCGGCGATCGGCGTTGCCGGCGCTGCCCTCTCCTCCACGACGCTCGCGCAGACTGCGGGCTCTTCGACCCAGACTCAAGTCGCCTCCGCGTCGGCGGCCCCGATGAGCGATGCGGACAAGCGCATCGCGGCCGACCTCCTGTTCAAGCGCCTGCTGATCAAGCCCGACGATCTCGACGCGGGCTTCCGCTACGCGGAACTCGAAACCGAGCTCGGCGATTACGAAGCAGCGATCGGCGCGCTCGAGCGCATGCTCTACTACAACCCAAATCTTCCCCGGGTGAAGCTCCAGCTCGGCGTGCTTTATTTTCACCTGCGTTCCTACGAGATGGCGCGCACTTATTTCGACTCCGTTCTCGCCGCTCCGGATCTGCCCGCAGACGTTGGCACGGAAGTGCAGAACTATCTCGCCGCAGTTGATAAGGCGGTCGCGATCAACCAGTTTTCGATCTACGGACAATTCGGTCTTGCGTATCAGACCAACGCCAACGCCGGGCCCAACAGCCCGAACGTTCTTGCGCTCGGCCAGAACGCTCTGCTTTCGCCCCAATTTCAGAAGACGCCGGACTGGAATGCGTTCGGACTGGTCACGGCGCATGATTTCTACGATTTCAACGATCAGCGCGGCGACGGATGGGAGTCCGACGCGATCGCTTACTATTCCCAGCAATTCAGGGTCACGCGGCTCGATTTGGGTCTCGTCGAATTGCGCACCGGGCCGCGGTTTGGGATCGGCGACTATGGCGGGCTCAGCGTCCATCCCTACGGGATCGGCAACGTGCTGACGCTTGGCGGCGCGAACTATCTCAACACGGCCGGCGCTGGCGTGTCGTTGAACTGGCCGGTCAACGAGACGCTTACGGTCACGCCCGGGGTCGAGTTTCGCAACCGCTGGTTCTACAATTCCGCGAACTATCCGACAGCCGCCGGCCAGAGCGGCGGACAGTGGATCGGCTATGTGTTCGGTTCGGGGCTGGTTTCGGCCGCGTGGGGGCTGTCGTGGCAGGGCCGGGTCTCCTACACCGAGTCAAACGCGAGCTACGGGCCATACGCGTTTCACGACTTCTCGATCGATTTCGGGCTGCCCTATTCGTTCGCGGCGCCCGCCTTCGCGCATACGGGCTCGCTCTGGACGATCACGCCTTCGGCCGGCTTCTCCTACACCCCTTATGCGGAACCGGACTTTATCGTTACTCCCTTCGTCACCCGCGTTGACAGACAATGGCGAGTGGCGGGGACCTTGGACGCAATGTTCTACCGCAACCTCGGCTTCACGCTGCAGGTCCAGTATCTGCGCACCTATTCGACCATCTCGAACTACAGCCTGTCGGATTTCCTCGTCGCGGCCGGACCGACCTTCCGCTTCTGACCGTTAGGGAACGCGAATGCGCTGGACACGATTGCTTCCGCTGCTGTTCGCCGCCATCGCGTTCGGCGCGGTTCTGGCGATATCCGCCGCGGCCCGCGCCGATACGGTCGGCGCCGCCGCGGCCGTCAACACGACCTCGTCCGGCACGCCGCCTGGGGCAGCTCCCCGATTGATCGAGATCGGGGCGCAAGTGGTGGAAAACGAGAAGATCCAGACCACCGCGACCGGCAGCGTGCAGGTCCTGTTCATCGACAAGACGACGCTCAATGTTGGCCCCAACTCGACCCTGATCATCGACCGCTTCGTCTTCAATCCCGTGACGACCAAGGGTGAGCTCGCCCTTTCGCTCGGCAAGGGCGTGCTGCGCGTCGTCGGCGGCGCCGCCACCCATTCGGAAGGGGCGACAATACGGACGCCGGTCGCCTCGATCGGCCTGCGGGGCGGCATTGCAATCATCACACATAGCGGCGCGAAGGGCACTGAGGCGATCCTCGGCTTCGGCCGCATGTCGGTGACGACGCTTTGTATCGGCTCGGCGACGAATTGCCGTCCGACCACGGTTGACGTGACGCGCCCGGGCTACGGCGTGAGCGTCGCCGGGCTCAACAAGGCCCCCTCTTCCCCGGCCCGGGCGAGCAGCCAAGAGCTCGCGCAGTCGAACACCCAGTTGACGAGCCAAGGCGGCCAAAGCGGAGGGGCAAGCCAGCAGCCGACAGACAATCTGGCTCAGAGCTACAACGTCGGCACGCCCAATTCGCCTGGCGCGCAGATTGTCACCTACACCTCCTCGGCGGGTCGCGGCAACGCGCTGCAGTCGGTCTTGCAAGCCACTCAACAGACAGTCCAGCAGGGGTCGCAGAACACCGCCTCAGTCACAACCACGCAGACCGTCATCGAACAGTCTCTGTTGAAACCGGTCACTCCCGTTACGCCGGTTACTCCCGTCACTCCGGTTACCCCAGTTACGCCCGTCAGTCCGGTAACGCCGGCTCCCACCGCGACCTACGCCATCGTCACCCCCGGGCCGTTCAGCACCAGCGCTGGCGCGAGCCCCGTGCCCTATCTCACCGGCGCCTTCGCCGGAACCGGCGGCTTCACGGTCTCCCCGATCCTTGGATATCAGCGTGGCGGCTTCAATCCCGGCACGACGAACATTCCCGACATCACGTCGAGGCAATTTCAGGCGGGCCTCAGCGTGACGGGGCAGGGCGCGTTACAGAACGCGACGTTGTTCGTCATGACGTCTGAGATTTCGAACGCGCCGAACATCGGCTTCACCCAGGGCGGCGGGTTCGACGCCGTGACGGTGCGCAACCCCGCCGGATGGTATGGATTGGGTTACGGCGCGGTTGCTTCGGCCACGCCAACCTCGGCGCCCAACACCGTGCCGAACTCCAACGGCGTCCCGACCGCGAGCTACTCAATTTACAACGCGGATGCGAACCTGTCGTCAGGCGTCGTATCGAACAACAACTCGTTCAACTACAACTCCGGGACCTACACCTTTAATCCGATCACAACCGCGACGCCGACGAGCTTGGCGAGCAACCACCCAAACTTGTTCCTGAATGGCTATGTCGGCGGAGTGATGGTGACGGCGACCAGCAGTTTCTACACGAAGCCGTATGTTGTCACCAATGTCAGCGGAAGCCCAGGCGACGTCGGTATTTATCTGCCCGGCGATTCAAGCGAGATGCTTGCTTTCTTCAATGTCGGGAGCGTCAATCCGCCGTCTGGCGGGCTGACGTCCTCCTCTTACATCTTCGGCAGTTTGGATGTCGACAATGTATCGGTCTCGGGGCTGAATACGGCGCGAGGCACGTACGTCAACCCGTCGAATTTTGCCGCGCGAGCCGCAGCGATTTTCAACAATGGGGCCAATACGCCGATCTCAACCCGCGATGGCACATCGCTGTCGGAGCCCGGCGGCTACGCCAATCAGCAAATGGTGACCGCCGAGAGCGTCGGCGCGAATACATCGTCCTTTCTCACCTCGATCTCCTCGGTCCCGGTTACGCCCTGCGCGTGCGAATCGACCCAGTGGGGCTTCTGGAGCGCCTACAACGGCCTAAAGGATAGCAGCGGCAACCTCGTATTCGAAGATCAGGGCAACCTCTTGCTTTGGGTCGCAGGAGCCCCCACCAGCCTAGCAAACCTGCCTGCGACCGGCACGGCCACTTACACCGGCCACGCGATCGCCAATATCGCCTCCGGCGGGAGCGTGGGCACATCCTACCTCGCCGCGGGCACTTTTTCAGCCGCGGTCAACTTCGGCGCCCGCAACGGCGCCATCACGATTGGCGGCCTCGACGGAACGAACTACGCCGGCACGGCGGTATGGGTCCCATCCACCGTCACGTTTAATGGTACACTGACCGGCAACGTCGGTAGTCGGACCGCAGCGCTGGCCGGCTCATTCTTCCAGGGCGGCGCCACCAATTTGACCCCGCTTTACGGCGAGATGGGCGGTTCCCTCATCTTGAGTAGCCCCAGCGGCTACCTCGGAAGCGGTATATTCGCGGCGCGGAAGCCGTGAGGCGGCAATCGCTGCCCATCCGCCATTTTGGGCGAAAGCCGCGAGACCCCTGGATTCGTTTGCGGCCGGATGGACCATTGCGAGCGAGCCGCCTAAGATAAACGCCTTCAGGCCCATTTCCGGAGACTGCCGTGCTCCGCAAGGCGACCCCCGAGCGACTGAGCGCGCTTTCGGACGGCATATTCGCGGTTCTTATCACCGTGCTGGTCCTGGAGCTGCGGCCCCCTGAGGTTCCCACTTTTCATGCGCTGCTTCTGCTTTGGCCGAGTTGGTTCAGTTACGCGGTGAGCTATCTCTTCATCGCCATTGTCTGGATCAATCATCACTATCTGATGCGTTACGCCCATGAGGCGACTCCGCGTCTGCTGTGGTTCAATTTCGTGCATCTGTTCTCGATGTCGCTGCTGCCGCTCTCCACCGCCTGGATGGCGGTCAGCGAGCTCGCGCCGCAGCCAGTCGCCTTTTATGCCATGGTCTTCTTCCTCGTGAACGCGACATACGTCTGCTTGATTTGGGAGCTCGTCGAAGAACCCCAGGCGGATCGCAGTGTGCGCAGGACCATGCGCATTCGAGCGATCGCGACGCTATGCCTGTTCGGGGCGGCCGCCATCGTGGCCCTGAAATATCCATTGGTCGGGCTCGGAATTTGCGTCTGTTGCCTGATCGTCTATCTGAGGCCGCATCCACCGAGCAGCGCTGAGACTGTTTGACGCGCGCTCGCGGGCCCGGTCACGCTCGTCCCGGCCCGCGTATCGAGCGCGCCCTCTCGGGCGCGCCGGCGATGGCCAGGAGCTTGCGATACTCGTCCCGCTTCTCATGGATCGAGGCGATGACGAGACCCATCGGCACCCCGAGATCGACCAGCACCGCCTCCGAGAGCTGCAGGCTCGCCTCGACGGTCTCGGGCACCGCGTCGGTCACGCCGAGCCCGTAGAGCGCGCGGGCGTGATCGGCGTCGCGGGCGCGGGCGACCAGCGTGACGTCCGGCCTTAAGCGCCGCGTCGTCTCGACCACGGCTTCGTTGGCCGTGGGCAAATCCATGGTGACGACGACCGCGCGCGCAGTCTCGAGTCCGCAGCGGCGCAGGTATTCGGGCCGCGCGGCGTCGCCGTAATAGACCGGCTTGCCGTCGGACCGGGCCCGCGACGTCACCCCGGCGTTTGAGTCGACCGCGATGAACGGGATTGCGTGCCGGTCGAGCATGTCGCCGATCAACGCGCCGACGCGGCCGTAGCCGACGATGATGACGCGGGACGCTTCGCTCCTCGGCGGAATCTCCGGTTGCCGCGCGTCAGCGGCCCCTCGCGGCGAGCCGATGCGGGCGCCGAGCCTCGCCAGCCCCGGGATCACGAGCATCGATATCGCCACCGCGCTGATCAGCGCCGTCGCCAGCGCGCGATCGATGAGGCCTCCCGCCAGCGCGACCCCGATCATCACAAAGCCGAACTCGCCGCCAGGCCCGAGCAGGAGGGACATTTCGGCGGACGCGCGGGGCGGCAGACGGAATCCGTGCCCCAGCGCAAAAAGCGTCAGACCCTTGATCGCAATCAGCGCTGCGGCGAGGCCAAGAACGAGGCCGGGCCGCGCGACAATGAACGCCGGATTGATCCCGGCGCCGACCGACACGAAGTAGAGCCCGAGCAGCAGGCCGCGGAACGGCTCGATCGTCAGCTCGATCTCGCGGCGATATTCGGTCTCCGCGAGAAGCAGTCCGGCGACAAACGCGCCAAGCGCCATCGACAGGTGGCTCGCCGCGGCGGCCAGCCCATCGCCCAGCACCACCAGCAGGCACGCCGCCATGAAGAACTCCGGGCTCTTCGTTTCGGCGACAAAATGAAAGAATGGCCGCAATGCGAGGCGGCCGAAGAAGACCAGCGCGGCCAGCCCCAACCCCGCCGCAACGAGCGTGCTGATGAGCTCCCATCCCAATCCGCGCTCGCCTCCTCTTGAGAATGCGCCGATCATCACCAGGAGGGGCGCGACCGCCAGATCTTGAAACAGCAGCACCGCCAAGCTCGCCCGCCCGGCCAAGGAATGAAGCCGTTTGCTCTCGACCAACATCGGAATGACGATCGCGGTCGAGGACATCGACAGCGCCGCCCCGATCGCCAGCGCGGAGGGGGCGCCAAGGCCGAGACGCCAGGCGGCCGCGCCCAGAATCAGCGTCGTCACGACGACCTGCGCGAGCCCAAGCCCGAACACCAGATAACGCATGCGCCGCAAGCGCTCGAACGACAGCTCGAGCCCCATCGTGAACAAGAGCGCGACGACGCCAAAGGCAGCGATGCGGTCGATCGCGTCGACATTGATCGCAAGCGCGTTGAGCCACGGCGCTTTCAGATCGATTGATCCAAGGCCGTAAGGTCCAAGCGCGACGCCGGCGAGCAGGTAACCCAGCACCGGACTGACGCGCAGCCGAAAGAACAGCGGCGCGACCACGCCCGCCGTCACCAGGAACAGCAGCGTCTCCTTGTAGACCGAAAGGTCGATCGGCTGGTTCACCTTGGGCTCCGTCGCAGCCGCGCGCTCGTCATGAAACGACCCTAGTCAATTCGTGCTCGATCGCGAGCCTCGCCGGGTCGGGGCTCGCCATGCTAAGGGCGGAGTCTCGAACTCCTGGAGAGCGCCATGCCGCTTTATTCCCGCGACGGCGAAACGGCCGCGATCATGGCGCTCGCGCCGGTGATCCCGGTGCTGACGGTCGCAAGCGTCGACGATGGCCTTAACCAAGCGAAGGCGCTCGTCGCCGGCGGGCTCTATGCGATCGAAGTGACCTTGCGCACACCGTCCGCGCTCGCGGCGATCCGAGCGATCGCCAAGAGCGCGCCGGAAGCGGTCGTGGGAGCAGGCACGATCGTTTCGGTCGAGCAGATCAACGAAGCGGTCGCGGCCGGGGCGCGGTTCCTTGTCAGCCCCGGTGTTTCCGCGGCGCTCGCCAAGGCGGCGGCGCAATCGCCGGTTCCGTTCCTGCCAGGCTGCGCGACCGCATCCGAGGCCATGGCCTTGCGGGAGCTCGGCTTCCGGGCGCTCAAGCTCTTTCCCGCCGAAGCGGTCGGCGGCGCGAAGCTGCTCGCGTCGCTCGCGGCGCCCCTGCCGGATCTGCGGTTCTGCCCGACCGGCGGCATCGATCTCGCCAAGGCGGTCGAGTATCTCAAGCTGCCCAACGTGCCCTGCGTCGGCGGGTCGTGGATGCTGCCGAAGGCGGCGATTGCGGCGGGCGATTATTTCGCGGTCGAAGCTTTGGCCCGCGAGGCGGCGGGCCTCGAGCGGGCGGCCGCCTGAGCGGGGCGCAAGCGGCGCCTCCCCGGCTCTGGCCTAGCTCGGCCGCGCACGTTATATGTGACGCGGACCACGGATCGTCTATGCCGAATCGCCCGGCTTCGCCTCGGGAGCTGGCAGCTGCGCGACGGCCGGCTTGGCGGCGGGGGCGGCAAGGGGCCGGATCTTCACCCGCTTGATGCGGCGCGGGTCGGCGTCGAGCACTTCATATTCGAATTCTCCCGGTCCCCGGAGAACCTCCCCGCGATCCGGCACGCGGCCGGCGGCGGCGGTGATCAGTCCCCCGATCGTGTCCACCTCCTCCGCCTCGGGAAGCGAAGAGAAATCGAAGCCGGCCGCTTCGGAGACGGCGTCGAGCGGGGCGCGCGCCTCGGCGATCCATCCCCCGTCCCCTGACGCGTGAAGCTCCGGCGCCTCGTCCTCGTCATGCTCGTCTTCGATGTCGCCGACGATCGCCTCCATCACGTCCTCGATCGACACCAGCCCGTCGGTCCCGCCATATTCATCGATGACCAGCGCCATATGCGTGCGGGACGCCTGCATCTTGAGCAGGAGGTCGAGCGCGGGCATTGACGGGGGCGCGTAAAGAACGGGCCTCAGGATTCGCGCGGCCGAGAGCGGCATGTCGAGCCCTGCCTGGCTGTCGCCGTTGGCGGGCGCGCCTTCCGCTGCTTTCATCAGCCCGAAGCGCGGATCGGAGGCGAGGAAGACGACAAAGTCGCGGATGTGGATCATGCCGCGCGGATCGTCGAGGGTCTCGTCATAGACCGGCAAGCGGGAGTGGCCTGCGGCGCGAAAGCAATCGAGCACCTCGCTTAAAGGGGTATCGAGCGCGAGCGCGATGATATCGGCGCGCGGCACCATCACGTCCTCGACCCGAACGTCGTGCAGCGCCAGCACGTTCTTGAGGATGGCGCGCTCTTGGGGCGTGAACTCCTCGCTCGCGCTCTCCTCGATCGCGTCCTCGATATCGTCGCGCGCGGAAGCCGGCGCCAGGCCAAACAGGGCCCGCACGCGCTCAAACAGGCCCGAAGGCTGTTCGCGCGAAACGCTGGCCGGCGTTTCCGGCGCCGGCTCGCTGTCGTCCGTCACGCTCATCCGCCAACGACTGCGCGCGCGTAAGGGTCGGCCGCCCCAAGCCGCGCCAGAATCCTTGTCTCGAGCGCCTCCATGCGCTCCGCCTCTGCGTCTGTCTCGTGATCGTAGCCGATCAGGTGCAAAAATCCATGGGCGATGAGGTGGCGATAGTGGTCGGCGAGCGGGACGCCGAAATCCTCGGCCTCGCGCGCGAGCGTCTCATAGGCGAGCGCGATATCGCCGAGATGTAGCCGCGCTCCATAGCCCGTCGTGAGACGGGCGTCCTTCCGGACGCCCTTTGGACCGCGGCCGACGCGGTCGGCGACCGCGTCTACAGCCGAGGGGAAGGAGAGCACGTTGGTCGGCTTGTCGACGCCGCGCCAGCGCGAATTGAGCGCCCGCAAGTCGGCGTCGTCGGCGAGGCAGAGGCTCACTTCCGCGCCTTGGCGCGTTACCCCTCCGCTTTCGGCGATGGCGGCGGCGATCGTCTCGCGCGCGATGGCCCGCGCCCGGGGCAATCCCCGCCACAAACGCGATGGAACGCTGATGTCGAGCGAAACCTTCATTTGGCCGCGGTCGGCTGTCTCTCCTGACCCGCGAGTCCATAAGCCTCGACGATCTGGCGCACGAGATCGTGGCGCACGACATCGACATGGGTGAAGCGGACGTGGCCGATGCGCGGGATTGACTTGAGAAGCCCAATCGCGTCGCGAAGCCCCGATTTCTGTCCGGGCCCGAGGTCAGTCTGGCTCGGATCGCCGTTGACCATCATCCGCGAACCCTCGCCAAGGCGGGTCAGAAACATCTTCATCTGCATGGCGGTCGCGTTCTGCGCTTCGTCCAACAGGATGGCCGCCTTGGACAAAGTCCGACCGCGCATGAAGGCGAGCGGCGCGATCTCGATCATGCCGGTCTGGATGCCGCGTTCGACCATGCGCCCGTCCATGAAATCATAGAGCGCGTCATAAATGGGGCGTAGGTAGGGATCGACCTTGTCACGCATGTCGCCGGGCAGGAAGCCGAGGCGCTCGCCGGCCTCGACCGCGGGACGCGATAGCACCAGCCGCTCGACCAAACCCTGTTCGAGCAGCGACACCGCATGGCCGACCGCAAGCCAGGTCTTGCCGGTGCCGGCGGGGCCCTCGGCGAACACCAACTCGTACTTGCGCAGGGCCGCCAGATAGTGGTCCTGCGCCGCGCTGCGGGCGCGCACAACGCCGCGCTTGCGCGTCTTGACGACGCCGAAGCTCTCCTTGGACCCCTCCTCGCCCGGAAACAGAAGCCCCTGATAGGCGCTCTCCGCGATGACGCCCTCGACATCCCCTTCACTCGCCGGCTGGCCCTGCTTGACGCGTTCGTAAAGCATCTCGAACACCCGGCGCGCCTGCTCGCTCGCTTCGCGGGGGCCCTTGATGACGACCTGGTTTCCGTTGGCGTAGGCCGAGACGCCGAGACTGCGCTCGATGCGGGCAATATTCTGATCGTAATGGCCGAAGACCACCGAGGCCGCGGCGTTGTCGGGGAAAGCGATGGCGATTTCGGCAGGTTTGGATTCGCGGAGCGTCGAGTTGATGATCGGGGCGGCGGCGATGCGCGTCGGCGAAGTGTCCTGCGGCTTCAAATTGGCTCTCTCCCTTGGTTCCTGTCCAGGTGTAGAATCATCCCTCACGCCACTAAAGTTCCGATTTACGACGCTGTCGAGACAATGCGCCCGCGCAGCGAATGCGGCTCGACGGCGACAATTTCGACCTCCGCCAGCGCGCCGATCAGCGAGTGCGGCCCTTCGGCGAATACGGCCTGCATAGTGGGCGACCGTCCGACGACCTGGGCTTCGCGCCGGCCGGGCTTCTCGAACAGAACTTCGACGCGTCGTCCGATCGTCGCCCGGTTGAAGGCCTGCCGTTGCTCTTCGATCAGCGCCTGAAGCGCAGCCAGCCGCCGAGCCTTGGTCGCTTCGTCAATCTGGCTGGACATTTCGGCGGCTGGCGTTCCTGGCCGGGGGGAATATTTGAAGGCGTAGGCCGACGCGAACCCCACCGCCCGGACAAGCGCGAGCGTCTGATCGAAGTCGGCGTCGGTTTCGCCGGGATAGCCGACAATGAAGTCCGATGAGAAAGCGATGTCCGGGCGGGCCGCGCGTACGCGCTCGACAATATCGAGATAGTCGGCGACGCGATGGCGACGGTTCATCGACTTCAGCACATTGTCGGCGCCAGACTGGACCGCCAGATGGAGATAAGGCGCGAGCGCCGGAACATCGCGGTGGGCGTCGATCAGGTCATCGCTCATGTCGTTGGGGTGCGAGGTCGTATAGCGCAGGCGGCAGATGCCCGGCGTGGCCGCTGCGGCGCGAATTAATCCAGCGAGGCCAATTGCTTGGCCCTCGCCGTCGAGCCCATGATAGGCGTTGACGTTCTGGCCGAGGAGCGTGACCTCTCGCACGCCAGCGCGAGCGAGACGCGCGATCTCGTCGAGGACTGCAGCCACCGGCCGCGAGGCCTCGGTCCCGCGGGTGTAAGGCACGACGCAAAACGAACAGAACTTGTCGCAGCCCTCCTGCACGGTGACGAACGCGGCGACGCCGCGACGGCGAATCGCGTCGGGCCGGGGCGCGGGAAGCCTTGAGAACTTGTCCTCGGCCGGAAAATCGGTGTCCACGACGCCAGGCCGGACGCGCGCCTGGCGGAGAAGCTGCGGCAGGCGATGATAGCTCTGCGGGCCGACGACGATGTCGACCGCCGGCTGGCGCCGCAGGATTTCCGCCCCCTCGGCTTGGGCGACGCAGCCGGCGACGACCAGCATCGTGGGCCGGCCCGCGCGGCTGCGCTCTTCCTTGAGCTCCCGCAGCTTGCCGAGCTCGGAATAGATCTTCTCCGACGCGCGCTCGCGGATATGGCAAGTGTTGAGAACAATCAGATCGGCGTCTTCGACCCGCGCCGCCTCGCGATATCCGGCCTCGGCGGCGAGATCGCCCATCCGCTCGGCGTCGTAGACGTTCATCTGGCATCCGAATGACTTGATGAACGCCCGTGGGTTGAATGCCCGCGTGGGACTCACAATCCCATCGGCGTCTTCAAGCACAATCGATTCGGACAATTAGGGGCTCCAGAGGGGTCTACACCCTATGTAGGCGCTTTCCGGTCGCGGGGAAATAGCCCGGCGTGCAGTCAACGCGCTGAAATGCGACCAGTTCCGGTTCCGTTCGGGTTTCCAAAGTCGCGACGATACATACATTTGTATCGTGTAGTTGACAATCAGCCGGCCCGGCAAGACCCTCATCCCAGCAGCTTGCGCATAACGACGGCCGCAGCGCGCGTTCCGTCCTTGCGGCGATAGTAGCCGCCGCGCTCTCCGACTTTGACGAAACGAAAGCGGCCGTACAAGGCCAAGGCCGGCGCGTTGTCCTTGGCGACCTCGAGGAACATCGCCTTTGCCCCCGCGTTCGCCGCCTGCCGCAGATTTTCGCTGAGCAGCGCCCGACCCACGCCCCTGCCCTGGAAGGCGGCCTCGACGGCGATAGTGAGAATCTCCGCTTCGTCCGCCGCCAGCCGCGACAGGACGAACCCGCGCAGGCGGCCGTTCACCGGATCGAGCGCCGCGGCGCCGACAGTCGACGAACTGGCGATAAGCGCAGCGATCTCCTCGGTCGACCAGGGGTGGGCGAAGCCCTCGGCGTGCACCCGTGCGCAGGCCTGCGCCCTGTCCGGCCGAAGAAGGCGAATGACGGGCGGGGGAGATCGGCGCAGGCCGAAGATCATGGGTTTAGCCCGAGCCCTCAGGCCGGCGCCCGGGCGATGGGCTCGGCCGCATTTGGCCGCGCGTCCGGCGGCTTCACGTAAACCGGGCGCGCCGGACTTGTCGACGGATCAACGGCCAAGCCGATCCAGGCGAGCGCCACAATGTCCGGCGCGGCCCGCGCGGCGTCGAGGTCATAGGGCAGTCCGGCTCGCTGCGCTTCGCTGGCGACAAGCGCGGCCGCGTCGCCCGCAAGCCAAGCCGGCCCTGCGCCGATCGCGCGTACGCACTCCCGGGGCGTATCGCAACGGGGGGGCCCCAGCGGGCGGCCCGACGCTTCGAACAATTGAAAATAGACCGAGCCGTGTCGAGCGTCGATCGCCGCGGCGATGATTCCGGTTCGGGCCTCGCTCAGGAGCGGCGCCGCGAACGCGGCCAGCGTTGAAACGCCAACCACGGGAATATTAAGCGCCATCCCCATCGCCCGCGCCATCGCGAGGCCGATGCGGATGCCGGTGAAGGAGCCGGGACCGGTTGCGACGGCGATCCGCGTGAGCGAAGGAAAGCCGCCGTCAATGCCGCGCATGGCCTCCTCGACCATCGGCGCCAAAGCGTCGGCGTGGCCCCGCGTCATCGGCCGGCTCATCACTGCGAGCGGCTCAGCCCGACCGCCTTCCGCGACCGCGACCGACGCTGCTTCACAGGACGTGTCGATCGCCAGAATGCGCATTTCCGACTCGAAGCCTCGCTATCGGGTGATGAGCGTTCCCGCGCCGTAATCCGTCAGGAGCTCGATCAGCACAGCATGGGGAACCTTGCCGTCCAGGATCACGACCCCCTCGACGCCCCTCTCCAGCGCATAGATGCAGGTCTCGACCTTGGGGATCATGCCGCCGGTGATCGTGCCGTCGGCGATGAGAGCGCGGATGTCGTCGACCCGCAATTCCTTGATGAGCCCGCGGTTCTTGTCGAGGACCCCCGGGACGTCAGTCAGGAACAAGAGGCGCTTGGCCCTGAGCGCGCCGGCGACGGCCCCGGCGAAAGTGTCGGCATTGACGTTGTAGGTCTGGCCGTCAGCGCCTTGGGCGATTGGGGCCAGCACCGGAATGAGCTCGCGGCCCAGAATCTGCTCGAGCACGGTCACGTCCACCTTGTCGGGCTCGCCGACAAAGCCGAGATCGACGACGTCTTCGCCGGGACCATGCGGGCGATGGACCTTGCGCGCGGTGACCATATTGCCGTCCTTGCCGCAAAGGCCGACCGCGCGTCCGCCCTCGGCGTTGATCGAGCCGACGATCTGTTTATTGATCGATCCCGCCAGCACCATTTCGACGATTTCCATCGTCGGCTTGTCGGTGACTCTAAGGCCGCCGGAAAAGTGCAATTCGATGCCGAGCTTCTTCAGCATCGTGCCGATCTGCGGCCCGCCGCCGTGCACGACCACCGGATTGATGCCCGACTGCTCCAGAAGCACCATGTCCTTGGCGAAGTCGCGCGCCTTGTCCTCATCCCCCATCGCGTGGCCGCCATACTTCACCACGACGATCGCGTCGTCGTAGCGCAGCATGTGCGGCAGCGCCTGCATCAGGATTTCGGACTGCTGCTGAGGCGTGGGGTTAAGGGGTTCGGCCATCGGGGCTCGCAAGGGCGGGGTCGCGTCCGCTTCTAGCCGCTCATGGGTTGAAGCTCAAACGGTTTGGGGCCTGACGCGCGCTGGCCAAAACGCATGGATTTGACCGCGCTACGCCTCCCGCCGATACTCTCGATTGAACTCGGCTGGGTGCGGAGGTCGACCGCACAATCAAGGGAGAGGACGATGAGGCTTTCAGCAGTTTTGGCGTTATCGGGCGTGATCGCGCTGGCTGGCTCGGGCGCGGCGTTCGCCGGCGATCCCGAAAGCTGCAAGACCGTCAAGTTCTCCGACGTCGGATGGACGGATATCACCGCGACGACCGCGATCGCCGGCGAGATCTTCAAAGGCCTCGGCTATACGCCCAAGATCACGGTCCTCTCGGTCCCCGTCACCTACGCTTCGATGAAGAACAAGGACATCGACGTGTTCCTCGGCAACTGGCAGCCGTCGATGGAAAACGACCGCAAGCCCTATGTCGAGGACAAGTCGGTGGTCGTGATCGGCGCCAATTTGCCGACCGGAGCGAAGTACACGCTCGCCGTTCCGCAATACACCTATGACAAGGGCCTTAAGGACTTCGGCGACATCCAGAAATTCAAGGATTCGCTCAAGGGCAAGATCTTCGGCATCGAGCCCGGCAACGACGGCAACCGCCTCGTCCTCGACCTCATCAAGGGCGACAAGTTCGGCTTGAAGGACTTTCAGCTCGTCGAATCGAGCGAGCAAGGGATGCTGGCCGAAGTGCAGCGGGCGACCAGTCACAAGGAAGATGTCGTCTTCCTCGGCTGGGCGCCCCATCCGATGAACGTCAATTTCAAGATCCAATATCTGACCGGCGGCGACGACAGCTTCGGCCCAAACTTCGGCGGCGCGATCGTCTACACCAACGAGCGCGCCGGCTTCGCCGCCGAGTGCCCGAACGCGGCCAAGCTCATTAAGAATCTCGTCTACACCGTCGACATCGAGAACCTGGTCATGAACAAGATTCTCACCGACGGCGAGGAAGGGCCGAAGGCGGCGCAGGAGTGGCTGAAGACCAACCCGCCGCAGCTCGCCACGTGGCTCGACGGCGTGACGACGTTCGACGGCAAGCCGGGACTCGACGCGGTCAAGAAGAGCCTCGGCCTCTAGCCGACCAACTCGCGAGCGAGCCTCTTTCCGTCCGCGCGACCCGCGGACGGGCGTCCTCATGGGGCTCGCCGGCGCTATTGCTGGAGGGACGGCGTTGGAGAGTTGGTTCACCGAGCCAAAACTGCCGCTCGGGCGCTGGGTTAAGCTCGGGATCACCTGGTTGCAAGACAACGCCGCCGGGTTCTTCGATGCGGTGACGGCGGCGATCGATTTCATGGTCGACGGCTTCACCGCAATCTTGCTCCACATCCCCTTTCTCGTCGTCGTTCTCGCGCTCGCCGCGCTCGCGTACTGGCTGCACAGGTCCTGGCGCCTGGCGGCCTTCGTCGTCATCGCGTTCATCGCGATCGCCAATCTCGGATATTGGCAAGCGACGGTCGAGACGATTTCGCTCGTCGGGTTCGCGACGCTGACAAGCGTCATCATCGGGGTGCCCGTTGGCGTCGCCTCGGCCCATCGGCCGTGGCTCTACGCCTTGCTGCGGCCGCTGCTCGATCTCATGCAGACGCTTCCAACTTTCGTCTACCTGATCCCGACCCTTGTCCTGTTTCACCTCGGCTCGGCGCCGGGGCTGATCTCGACGGTCATTTTCGCCATCGCGGCGCCGATCCGTCTCACCCATCTCGGCATCGCCTCGGCGCCGGTGCCGCTCAAAGAAGCCGGCGAGGCGTTCGGCGCGACCAAGCGCCAATTGTTGTGGAAGGTGGAGTTGCCATACGCCTTGCCGACAATCATGGCCGGCGTCACCCAGTGCATCATGCTGAGCCTGTCGATGGTCGTCATCGCCGCGTTGGTCGGCGCGGCGGGGCTCGGCGTGCCGGTGGTGCGCGCGTTGGGAACAGTCAACATTCCGATGGGCATCGAGGCGGGCGTCTCGATCGTGCTCTTGGCGATCGTGCTCGATCGCGTCTTCCGCAACCCCGAGCGAAGAGGAAGCGCGTGACCATGTCCGCGGTCGTTTTCGATAATGTCGATATCGTGTTCGGCGACAAACAGGCCGAAGCGCTCGCGATGATCGACAAGGGCGCCACTCGCGACGACATTCTCAAATCGACCGGGGTCGTTCTCGGCGCCGCCGGCATCAATCTTTCGATCGAGCCGAGCGAAATCTGCGTGCTCATGGGCCTGTCCGGCTCGGGCAAGTCGACGATCCTGCGGGCCGTCAATGGCCTCAACAAAGTGGCGCGGGGCAAGGTTCTCGTCCGCAACGGCGACGGAGCGATCGATGTCGCGCACTGCAGCGCCGACGACCTCAGGATGCTGCGCACCAGCCGCATCGCCATGGTGTTCCAGCAATTTGCTCTGTTGCCATGGCGCACGGTCGAGGAGAACGTCGCGCTCGGACTCGAGCTTCGCCGCATGCCGAAAGCGCAAATCGACCGCATCGTCGCCGACAAGCTCGCCATGGTCGGCTTGTCGCAGTGGGCTGGCAAGTTCGGCCACGAATTGTCCGGCGGCATGCAGCAGCGCGTGGGTCTGGCGCGCGCCTTCGCCACTGACGCCGACATTCTTCTGATGGACGAGCCGTTTTCGGCGCTCGATCCTTTGATCCGCGACAAGCTGCAGGACGAACTGCTCCTGCTGCAGAAGGATCTGAAGAAGACGATCATTTTCGTCAGTCACGATCTCGATGAAGCGCTGAAGATCGGCAACCGGATCGCGATCCTCGAGGGCGGGCGGATCGTTCAATGCGGGACGGCGGAGGACATCCTCTTGCGTCCCGCGGACGCCTATGTGGCGGAATTCGTCAAGCATATGAACCCGCTCAACGTGCTGCGCGGCGGCGCGCTGATGACGCCGGCGGCGTCGCTGCGCCGCAACGACAACGAAGTGATGCTCGACCGGGATGGCCGCGTCCGGGTGCAGCTCGACAGCGAGGACAGGCCGGTCGGCGTCACCCTGGACGGAAACGTCGGCTCCATCGCAGTCGCCGACCGCGCGACAGGCGAGGTCGCGGCGCGGCCTGAGGACGTCGATATCGTCGTCGCGCCGATCGACCTCAAGATGCGCTCGGCGATCGCGCTGCGCAGCCTTTCGGGCAATCCGATCGTGCTGGTCGACGATCTCGGGCGGATGGCGGGGCTGTGCGGCGACGACGAAATCTACCGAGCTCTGCTCCAGCAGCGCCGGGCGACGGGGGAGGCTTGAGATGCGCGTCCTCTTCGGGGCCGCTCCTGGGAGCCACTCAATCGACGCTAGGAAGCCAACCCTCGGCAAGCGCCTGCTCGGTCGACCAAGGCCATTCGTTCGGAAACGCCTCTCCCGAAAGGCCAGTGTCCGTCATTGCGATCACGCGGGCGTCCGCCCACACGGCCGCTCGCCATTTCGGCTCGTTGAGGGTCGTCCGAAGGCTCGGCGTCTCGTCTAGCGCCAGTGTGATGCGTTTTCGCTGCTCGTTGATGGTGCTCTGCCAGCTTCGGCTGCGCCGGTCGGGCTGAGTTTGCCATTTGAGCAGATGCGCCATGAGAACAGCGATGCGGCTGGCAAGTTCGCGCTTCTCGGTCTTGACCACGTCTTCAATCTCATCGGCGATATGGTCGACGTCGAGCTTCGAGAATTGGCCGGAGCGTAGCAGCGCGGCCTGTTCCTGAGCCCACAGGACCACATCCTTATCGTAGCTGCTTGCGCCCATCGCTCACCTTCAGGGCGAGGCTAGCCTGATATGCGGCCTGCCGCATCGTTTTTTGCGCCTCGCCGCGTAAATGGAGCAGGCGGCGAATTCAGCCTTGCCAACGCCTTCCCGCAGCCTTATTCGACAGACCTACCGTCCGCTCCGCCCATGCTCCGCATAGAGCCTTCCAGTGCGCGTCTCAAGGAAGCGGTCCAGTGGGATGGTCTCCTGCTTGATGAAGCCCTCTGGCGGGAGTGCGCCCGAGCGCGCCATTTCGATCACGGAGGCGACCGAGGCGGCCGTCGTCCAGGCGATCGCAGTCCGCGGCTTGCCCTTGATCTCGATCGGATAGTAGGCGCGCACAAATTCCCTGCGGCCGAGGCGCCCGTCGACCCAGCCTTCGGCCGCGACATGGACATAGACCACATCGTCCTCGACCGGAGGCTTGGCGTGCGTGAGGATCTTACCCGCAGCAGCGCGATCCTCGCGCATCAAGAGCTCGTGGAAGAAGAAATTCATCAGCGAAGCATGGCCCGGATAGCGCAAGCTCTTGTAGTCCAGGTTCTCGACCTGATTGGCGAAGGTCTCGCACATCGTCCCTAAGCCGCCCGAGGTGGTGAAAGCCTCGAGCCTGACGCCGCCGACATAAACCGTCTCCAGCCATTCCATGGCCGAAACGGTCTTCAGCACGCCCTCCTCGATCACCTCGCAATCGTTGAGATATTCGTTGACGACGCCCTCGGGGGACCAGTTGAAGGCATAGCCGAGAAGGCCGGTCGGATGCTGCGGCAGCGCGCCGACCCTGAGACGGATCGAACGCACGCGCTCAAACTGCCGAGCCAGATGCGCGCCGACGATTCCGACGAAGCCAGGCGCGAGGCCGCATTGCGGCGCCATGATCCCTTTCGCCGAGCGGGCGCTTGGTCGTTCCGACGTCCTCGGTGAGGTCGAAGTAATGGAGACCAAGCGCATGAGCCCCCTGCCGAGCCCGAGGACCGCAATTGTCGAGAGCGTCATGGCCCCCCCTCTTTTGCCGGCCGGCGAAGGCACCCGCTCCCCCTTCGGCAAATCTGTCGTCCTGTCAATTTTTTCAGTTGCTTGGGCGCCGAATCGTGCAGCTTCGCAAGCTCGAAAGGCGACGGGACGCGCCGATGTCGCGTCGGCTGCCCACTATAACGGACGCAGTATGGCTGTTTGGTCCGGCGATCGTGGACCACACCGCAATCCGGCAAGGGCTCACTTGTCTGCTTGCGCCGCCACATAGGCAAGCGCCATATCGAATGCGAGCTCGAGCGGCCGGTTGGACTTGGTGCTCCTCGACAGCAGCAAGCCGCCCTGCACGGCGGTCAGGACGGCGAGGGCAATGTCGGCGGGATTGGCGCTGTGGGCAAGCTCGCCGCGATCCTGCATCTTGACGAGCCCATCCTCGATCAGCCGGCGCCAAATCCCGAATCCGTCTGCGACAACCGTTCGGGCGCGCCCGGCGCTCCGCGGCAGCTGGTATGCGAGCGCGCCCATGGGGCAGCCGTTCTGTCTGTTCAGCGCCAGCACCGCCTCCCGCCAGCGGCGCATTGCGTCCAGCGAATCGAGCGATTCGACCAATGGCTTGTGGGTTTCGAGCACGCGCGCGGCCTGCAGCGCCGCCGCCTCTCGCAGAAGCTCATCCTTGTTTGCGAAGTAATGGTAGAGCTGGGACTTGCTGGCGCCGCTTCTTTCCATGACATCGTCGAGGCTCGTCTCCCCGACGCCGCGCGCCCACGCGAGGTCGGCCGCCGCCGAGACGATGCGGTCCCGTGTCGCCGCTCCCCGCGCAGTCAATCGTCCCGTCTTCGCCTTTCCCGAGCTCATGGCGATCTCGATATCTCAACTGGACTTGACAGTCCATTTCTTTTCTCGGAGAAATGGACCATTCAGTCCATGAACGGGAGTTTCTGATGCCCCTTCTTCACAACGGCGAGACCCTTCCAAGCCTGTCTTTTCGAAAGGTCGGCGGCGGGATGCTCAATCTGCCGCAGGACCTCAACGGATCGTTCGGCGTCATCCTCATCTACCGCGGCGCGTGGTGTCCTTACTGCAACGCACAGCTTGCCGCCTTCGAGAGACTGAGCGCCAGACTCGTCGAAGTCGGCGCGAAGGCGGCGGCATTTTCCGTCGACGACGAAGCAACGACTTCGGCACTCGTCGCCAAGCATGGAATCCGCTACCCGGTCGGCTTCGTCGCCGACGCCGATGCGATCGTCGCCGCCACCGGCGCCTACGTGAACGACAATCCCCGATACCTGCAATCGACGGGCTTCGTCCTTGCTCCCGACGGCAAGGTGGTCACCGCCGTATATTCATCCGGCGCGATCGGGCGTCTCATTCCCGAGGACGTCGCCGGTCTGGTCGCTTACATCAAGTCGAAGGCGCAGCAGGCAGCCTGAGCGGCCGGCCAGGCGACGGCGGGAGGTTTGATGATGTTGACGGCCATCGCCGGCGATTCGAACCATGATCAACACCGGCGAAACCGATCCCGGCTACAGGCGACATGAAGGGTAAGGTTCCCACCCCGCCGGCGGCGACGCGCCCCCTTCTCACCGACGCGCGCCCCCTTCACCGGCGAGCTTCCCCAGCGGAGCTTGGGGAAGGAGATTACCCTTACCCCCTCAGCGTCTTGTTGGCCGGGTCATACGGGCTGTTGGCGATCACCATGGCTCTGAGCTCCTGCCCGAGCACGCGGACCTCGACCTCGGTCCCTGGCCCGGCGAATTCGGGCTTCACCATCGCCAGCGCCAGCGACTTGCCGGTCCGCCAGCCGTAGCCGCCGGATGTCGTGCGGCCGATCATCGCGCCCTTCTTCGTCACCGGCTCAGAGCCGCGCGCGTCGGCGTCGGTCACGCCCTGAACCTCGAGCGTCACGAGCTTGTTCTCGAAGCCCTTGCCACTCCAGGCGACGAGCGCGTCGCGCCCCAGGAACGGGCCTTTATCGAAATCGACGAACCGTTCGAGGTCCGATTCGAGGGCGGCGTATTCGATCGACAATTCCCGCCCGACAAGCTTGTAAGACTTTTCCAGTCTGAGTGAATCCATGGCGCGGATCCCGAACGGCTTGATCCCGAACGGGGCGCCCGCCGCCATGAGGGCGTCGAAGATGCAGTTTTGCGTCTCGATCGGGTGATGCAGTTCGTAGCCAAGCTCGCCGACGAAATTGACCCGCATGGCGAGGAGGCCCGCCACCCGAATCGACAGGCGTCGGGCGGTAAGCCAAGGGAACGCTTCGTTGGAGACGTCGATGTCGGCGACCTTCGCCAGCACTTCGCGCGAGCGCGGGCCGGCGAGCACGAGCACGCCGCGCTGCGTCGTCACCTTATCGATGCGCACGCTCATGTCCGCGGGAAGAAGCCTCTCCAACGCGTCGAAATCATGCGTCTCAAGCGCTGCCGCCGAGATGAGACAGAACCGCTCCGGCCCGATGCGCG
Organism: uncultured Alphaproteobacteria bacterium; assembly: GCA_963824475.1. Taxonomy (GTDB): domain Bacteria; phylum Pseudomonadota; class Alphaproteobacteria; order Rhizobiales; family Beijerinckiaceae; genus Roseiarcus. The sequence goes on along the minus strand of CAWGPR010000011.1, from coordinate 179,109 downwards.
TCAGCGTGAACTCAGCCCGCACGCCGCCTCGTTTGGTCAAAAGATAGGTCAGCGTGACGCGGCCAATTTTCTTCGGCGCGCGGTTGGTGAGGATGGAATTGAGCCAACCTTCGGCGCCCGGACCCGAAACTTCGCATTTGGCGAAGGCCGACATGTCCATGAGGCCGACGTTGTCGCGCACGTTCTGGCACTCGTCGCCGACGAATCGAAAATAGTTCGAACGGCGGAAGCTCCACTTCTCGCGCGGCCTCTCGCTTGGGCCGACGGGGGGATGGTTCTCGTTCAAGAGCACATCGGGCTTGGCGAGGTCGCCCTCGCTCAGCGCGTAGCCTGGCGGCGCGATCCAGTTCGGCCGCTCCCAGCCGTAAACGGAGCCGAACACGGCGCCGAGATCCTTCATCCGCCCATAGCAGGGCGTCTGGCGCAACGGGCGCGCGGCGGCGCGCTCCTCGTCTGGATAATGCACGGTGAAGACCTTGGCGTAGGCCTCCTCGTTCTTCTCGATGAGATAGCCGGTCTCCGCGTAGGGGCCGAAGCGGCGTGGATCGACGCCAAGCATGTCGATTGTCGGCTCGCCTTCGACGATCCATTCGGCGAGCTGCCAGCCGGCGCCGCCGGCCGCGGTGACGCCGAACGAATGGCCTTCGTTGAGCCAGAAGTTTCTCAAGCCCGGCGCGGGACCCACAATCGGCGAACCGTCGGGCGTGTAGGCGATGGCGCCGTTGTAGACCTTCTTGACCCCGACCTCGCCGAACGCGGGAACCCGCGCGATCGCGGTCTCGATGTGGGGGCTAAGGCGATCGAGATCCTCGGGGAAGAGCTCGTATTCGCTGTCCGCCGATGGTCCGTCGATATAGCAGGCCGGCGCGCCTTTTTCATAAGGCCCTAGCAGCAGGCCGCCCGCCTCCTCGCGCATGTACCAGGAGGAATCCAACTCGCGCAGCACGCCCATCTCCGGCAGGCCTTGCGCCTTCCGCCTGACGATCTCGGGATGCGCTTCGGTGACGATATATTGATGCTGGACCGGGATCACCGGCACGTTGATCCCGACCATGCGCCCGGTTTGCCGCGCGAAATTCCCGGTCGCCGTAACGACGTGCTCGCAAATTACGTCGCCCTTGTCGGTTGAGACCTTCCATTCGCCGCCCGGCAACCGCTCGATGCTCGTCACGGTCGTCTGGCGGTTGATCTCGGCCCCCCGTTCGCGCGCGCCGCGCGCCAGCGCCTGCGTCAGGTCGGCGGGCTGGATGTAGCCGTCCTCGGGGTGCTGGATCGCGCCGATGATCCCGTCGACATTGCAGAGCGGCCAGATGTCCTTGACTCCGCCGGGCGTGAGGAACTTCAACTTGACGCCGACCGTTTCGGCGACGCCGGCGTAATAATTGTATTCGTCCATCCGATCGCGGGTGCGGGCGAGGCGGATGTTCGACACCTGGCGAAAGCCGACGTTGAGGCCGGTCTCCTTCTCAAGCGTCTGGTAAAGCGCGACCGAGTATTTATGGATCTGCCCGACCGAATAGCTCAGGTTGAACAGCGGCAGGAGACCCGCCGCATGCCAGGTCGAGCCCGAGGTCAACTCCTTGCGCTCGACGAGGACGCTATCGGTCCAGCCCTTCCTGGCGAGATGATAGAGCGTCGAAACGCCGACCACGCCCCCGCCGATCACCACCGCCCGTGCGTGCGTTCTCATCACATCCTCTTGAACTCGGTCGTTTCGGGCCGGTCATTCATTGACTGTCATGCCGTCACTTGTACGATGACCGACAAATAAAAGGGAGGAGCGGCAATCATGGGCGGACCGGTCACGAGCGCTTTTCGAGTCACGGCTTTCTCTTGTCTCTTGATCGCAGGCGCTGCGCACGCCGATTGTCTTAAGGGAAACTCGGGCATTCCGCCGGGCGCAAACACAACCGATCCGAAGGCGCCGTTCTACATTGACACGACGGACCTCGACTTCAAAACCCTGCCGCCGACGCGCGACCCCAAGAATCCGAACTATCCCCAAGCAACCGAATTGCCTGACGGCACGCTTCCCGCGAGCGGCGCCGAAGGCAATTTCATCATCGGTCCGACCCACAAGCCGGCGCCGGAGCTTACCGCCCAGGACGGCGTGCCGGCGGGCAAGGTTTACTCCTTCACGATGTCGTCGAACGACAGCACGGTCTACAACCCCGGCATGATCCGCGACGACAAGGACGGGTGCCTCAACGAGTCGGTTTTCACCGGCGAGACGGCGCCCGGCGACAAGTCGAACCTGCTCGTTCCGACCGCCCACGCCGGCATCTGGACGCGACCCGTCGACGTCTATGTTCCGCCGGGCTATGCGGCCGGAACCGAGATCCCGTTCATCGTCCTTGGCGACGGCGGGCCGCACGGCTTCTTCAATGAAAAGATGTTCTTCACCGTCCTCGACAATCTCATCCACGAGCATCGCGCGCCGCCGATGGCCGCAATCAGCATCGGCGCGGGCGGCCAGGACGCGCAAGGGAGCGAGCGCGGGCTCGAATACGACGCGGTCAACGGCGCTTATGCGGAATTCGTCGAAAACGAAGTGCTGCCGCTCGCCGAAAGAAGCGCGAATGTGAAGCTCACCAAGAACCCGGATGGCCGCGCGACGATGGGCATCAGCTCGAGCGGGGTCGCGGCCTTCACCATGGCCTGGTTCCATCCCGAGTTCTATCATCGGGTCCTTGCCTATTCGCCGACGGTCGTGAACCAGGAATGGCCGCACAATCCCGCCCTGCCGGGCGGCGCCTGGGAATATCACAGCCCATGGGCGGGAGCGCCGGTCCCCGACCTCAACGTCGAGGGTGTCAACGTCTCGAAGACGGACACGCACTTTGCCGTGCCCCTCATTCCCAACAGCCCCGTCAAGCCGATCCGCATCTGGTTCGAGGCCGGGGACCAAGATTTGTTCTATCCCGTGACCCCGGTCGCGGACGGCATGCATGACTGGACGCTGGCGGATGAGCGCTTCGCCAAAGCGCTCGCCGACAAGGGCTATCACTACCAGTTCCTGTTCTCCCGCAACGCGCATCATGTCGACAAGGCGACCGTGGCGCAAACCCTGCCCGCGGCGCTCGAATGGCTGTGGAGAGGCTATCCGACGCAATAGCGCCATCGATCGGCCGCAGCCCGAATCCTAATATGTCGTGTCCGGCATCGACGCCTTGCGCTTGTCGATGAACTCCCTGATCGCCTCGTCCTTGGCGGGGTCGAGCGCGGGTGGCTCATACTCCGCCAGCATCGACTTCCATAAGGCGTTGGCGCGGGTGGCGGCGTCCTTCGAACCCTCCTCACGCCACTGCTCGACCGAATTGTTGTCGGCGATATTGGACCGGTAGAAGGCGGTCTCGAAATTGGCCTGGGTGTGGGCGCAGCCCAGGAAATGTCCGCCCGGATCGACCTGATGGAACGCCTCCATCGCCTGGCCGTTCATGCTGAAGTCGACGCCTCTGGCGAGCACGTGCATTGCGCCAAGCTGGTCGAAGTCGAGCACGAACTTCTCATAAGACGCAGTGAGGCCGCCCTCGAGCCAGCCTGCGGCGTGCAGCACGAAGTTGGCGCCCGCCAGCACTGTCGGCAGAAGAGTCTGCGCGCTCTCGTAAGCCGCCTGCGCGTCCGGGATCTTCGAGGCGCAGAGCGAGCCGCCGGTGCGGAACGGCATGTTCATGCGCCGTGCGAGCTGGCCGGCGCCGAAGATCGCCAGCGCCGCCTCGGGCGTGCCGAAGGTCGGCGCGCCCGACTGCATGGATAGCGTCGAGACGAAGGTTCCGAACACGACCGGCGCGCCGGGGCGGGTAAGCTGGCAGAACGCGGTCCCCGCCATCACCTCGGCCAGCACCTGGGTCAGCGTGCCGGCGACCGTCACCGGGCTCATGGCGCCGGACAGAATGAACGGGGTGATGACGCAGGCCTGGTTCGAGCGCGCATAGACTTCCGCCGCGCCGAGCATGCTCGAATCCCAGACCAGCGGCGAATTGGCGTTGATGAGGCTGGTCATGACCGTGTTGTCGCGCACGAACTCCTCGCCGAACAGAAGCTCGCAGATTCGCACGCTGTCCTCGGCGCGCTCGGGCTTGGTCACCGAGCCCATGAACGGCTTGTCCGAGTATTTGAGATGCGCGTACACCATCTCGAAATGCCGCTTGTTGACCGGCAGATCGACCGGCTCGCACACCGTGCCGCCGGAATGGTGAATGTAGGGGCTCAGATAGGCGAGCTTGACGAAATTCTGAAAGTCCTCGAGCGTCCCATAGCGGCGGCCCTTGTCGAGGTCGTGGACAAAAGGCGAGCCGTAGTTGGGGGCGAACACCATCGCGTCGCCGCCGACGAGCACATTGCGCTCGGGATTGCGCGCGTGCTGTACGTATTGCGATGGCGTGGTGGCGCAGAGGCGCCGCGCCAGGCCGCGTGGAAAACGCACCCGCTCGCCCTTGACGTCGCCGCCGGCGCCGCGAAAGAGTCCGAGCGCGCGGGGAAAGTCGCGGAACTCGATCCCGACTTCCTCGAGCAGCGTCTCGGCGTTGCGTTCGATGGTTTCCAGCCCCTCGTCGCTCACGAGCTCGGTGAGCGGGATCTTGCGCGTGATGTAGGGGACGGAGGCGAGGGAAGCTTTCGCGCGCGCCGAGCGGCGCGCTTCACGGCCGCGGCGCGGCTCCCTGGCGGCGGCCGGCGCGGTGTCTGTCATGGCGTTCCAGCCTTTCCGAAGCTCGTTTTGCCCGTTCGGCCGAAGCTTGCGCCAGAGCGTCGCCGATTTGAACCCCGAAAATTGAGGCCCCGGCATAAGGGCGGCCCTGCCACATGCACTTCAGCCGAGCCAGACCCTCCGCGCGCCATGGCGAATGTGAAGCGCCCAGATTTCGCCCGCCTCAACCGTCCAGAAAACGAGATAGGGATATCGGCGAATCGGCATGAAGCGGACCGCTTCTCTTCCGGCGACATCGCAGCCCGCGAGAGGCATGCGCTCGTCGCGGTCTTCCGCCGGAAATGAACGCGGCGGACGAATGTGCTTGACAAAATCAGAAATGATCGCTATACATATTCCCATTGTCGGAATCAACGCGCCCGGCCGGCGGCCGGGCGAAGAGTGGCTGTTTGAAACCTTCTGCCCACAACCGCCGCGCAGAGTCGAGGCGGGAGGAACACTTTCCTTATTTCCTTCGCCCGTAACCCATTGAAAAGTCTCGATTCGGAAAAATAGACGCTAGCTATTTTACTAGCGCTTACGAGCGTCTACGCGGGTTTTATTAGCGTTTGTTAGCGCCAAACTCGCGCCCTATCGGGTGGCCAATGTTGGGGTTCTGGCGGATCGTCTCGGCCGTGCGCTGGATCGCAAGTTTCACGGCTCTGAGGACCCGACCAACGCCGACGTCTCTCCGGGCGTCACCTCTGCTTCGTCTCCCAGTCCGGCGCGACATAGTAGGGCGCGTTTGAGGCGGGCGGAGGATCAAGGCCGCGGATGAGGTCGGCGGCCTTCTCCCCGATCATGATCGTCGGCGCATTGAGATTGCCGTTGGTGATCGAAGGCATGATCGACGAATCGACCACGCGCAGCGCCTCGACCCCGATCACCCGGGTCTCCGGATCGACGACGGCGACCGGGTCCGCGGGCGACCCGATCTTGCATGTGCAGGAGGGATGGTAGGCGCTGTCGACGTGGTCGCGCACGAAGGCGTCGATGGCCTCGTCGCTGACGCATTTCGCCCCGGGCGTGATCTCGCGGCCGCGATACGGATCGAAGGCGCGTTGCGCGAAGATCTCGCGCGTCAGCCGCATGCAAGCGCGCATCTCGATCCAGTCGTCGGGATGGCTCATGTAATTGAACTGGATCCTCGGCGGCTCGGTCGGATCAGGCGACCTCAGGCGCACTGAGCCACGGCTTTTCGACTGCATCGGCCCGACATGCGCCTGGAAGCCGTGCTCGCGGGCGAGCGTCGAGCCGTCATAGGCCACAGCCATCGGCAGGAAATGGAATTGGATGTCGGGGTAGCGCACGCCGGCGCGCGAGCGGATGAAGCCGCCCGCCTCGAAATGGTTCGAGGCGCCGAGGCCGCGCCCGCGCATGAGCCACTCGGCGCCGATGAGCGCGCGGTTGACGAGACCCGTATGCGAAAAGAGCGTGATCGGCTGCTTGGAGGCGACCTGAAAGGTGAATTCGAGATGGTCCTGCAGGTTCTCGCCGACGCCCGGTCGGTCAGCGACGACATCGATGTCGAACGAGCGCAATTCGGCCGCAGGACCGACGCCCGACAGCTTCAGCAATTGCGGCGAATTGATCGGCCCGCCGCAAAGAATGACCTCGCGCCGTGCGCTTGCCTTTTGCTCGCGCCCGCGGCGCCGATAATGGACGCCAACCGCGCGGCGCCCCTCAAAGGCGATCCGGCTCGCCAGCGCATGGGTGGTCACCTCGAGGTTGGGGCGTTTCATCGCGGGCCTGAGATAGGCGTTGGCGGTCGAGGAGCGCACGCCGTCCCTCACCGTCATGCCGAGAGGGCCAAACCCCTCCTGCCGCTCCCCATTGAGGTCGGCGCTGACCGCATAGCCCGCCTGCCGGCCCGCCTCGATGAAGGCCTCGTAGAGAGGATTGTATTGGCGCCCATGCGCCGTAACGAGCGGTCCGCTGTCGCCGCGATAGGCGTCGGCGCCGCCCTGAAAGCTCTCCGCTCGGCGAAAGTAGGGCAGCACGTTGCGATAGCCCCAGCCCTTGGCGCCCTCCTCCTCCCAGCGCTCGAAATCAAGCGGATGCCCGCGCACATAGACCATGCCGTTGATCGAGGACGAGCCGCCGAGAACCTTGCCGCGCGGACAGGAGATGCGCCGACCGCCGAGATGCGGCTCGGCCTCGGTTCTGTAGCCCCAATTGTAGGTCTTCGAGTTCATCGGAATCGACAGCGCCGCCGGCATCTGGATGAAGATCGAGCGGTCGGATCCGCCGTATTCGAGCACAAGCACGCTCGAGCGGCCGTCCTCCGTCAGCCGATCGGCGAGCACGCAGCCTGCCGAACCGGCGCCGACGATTATGTAGTCGAAAGCCTCACCATCCATTCAAGAGGACGCTCGTTCAACCCTTCGCTTCGGTGCGCGATTATGCCTAGGCGACCCGACGATGCGACACAATCTTCTCGCGCTGCACTTCAACGCGACAATTGCGTCCGATAGGGCGTTTCAAGTCTCTGCGAGCGGCGCGACGCTATTTCGGGGCCCGCTCACTGCCGTTGCGATTTCTCGCAACGAACGCCATTCGCATGAGGTGGGAAATATTGTGCGCTTGCATCTTTTGGATGACGGCGGCTCTGTGGTGTTCGGCCGTCCTCGAACTGATGCCCAACTGGTGCGCAATGAGTTTGGTCGGCAACCCCTCCAGGAGAAGGGCAAGGACCTCTCGCTCGCGCTGCGTCAGCAGCGCCTGCCGCGCCTTGAATTCCTTCATTTCGCGGGGAGCGTCGCGCACATCGTCGCTAAGCGACAAGGCGTCCTCGATGGTGACCAGCAGCGCCTCGGCGTCAAAGGGCTTCTGCACAAAATGGAAGGCCCCCGCCTTCATCGCCAAGACGGCCGTGGGCACGTCGCCATACGCCGTTATCATGATGACCGTCGAATTGCTCGTGGCGGCAACGATATGCTTGAGCAGCTCAATCCCGCTCATGCCGGGAAGCTGGTTGTCAAGCAGAATGCAGGCCGGCTCCTCGAGGGAATTCAAGGTCAGATATTCTTCGGCCGAGCCATAGGATCTCGAACTCGATCTGGGCGATCAACAGAAGCAAGGTGAGCGCATCCCGCACCTTCGCTTCATCGTCGACGATGTGCACACAACGTTCATGGAGCATTGAGACTGGACCCATCGGTCGGCAGTTCGACCACAAATCGCGCGCCCCTCTGTCCTGATCGGCTCCCACCAGAGGCGCCCTGCATGCCTCTGAACAATGCGCCGGCTTAGATGCAACCCAAGCCCCATCCCTCGCGGCTTGGTGGTCTGATACGCGTCAAAAATGTTGTCCAGCCAGTTCCGGCGCCACTCCCCTGCCATTGTCCTCGACCTGGATCATGATCGCGCTGGCGTTCGCCGCGACCCGGACGATCACACCCCCGCGGCCGTCCGGCCGTTCTGCAGCGGCGTCGATCGCATTGGCGACCAGATTGATGAGAACTTGTTCGATCTGGACCCCGTCCGCCTTCACCGGGGGTATGGAACCGACGCTTTCAACCTCCACCTGAACGCCCCGTGCGGCGGCATCTTCCCGACAAAGCGCGCCGATCCTCTCCGCAAGGGCGGACACATCGAGCGCAGTCAAGTTCAAGTTGCCATTCGAGACGAAGTCCCTGACGCGCTCCAGAACCTCGCGAGCCCGCTGAGCTTCGGCCTCCGCCTTGACCAGCGCATCCATAACAGGAGCGCTCGCGACGCTGGACTGGAGCAACCGCCGTGCGGCGGGCACGTAGGCCGCCACGGTCGACAGCAGTTGGCTGACTTCATGAGCGAGCGCCATGCCCATCGCGCCAGCCCGGCCGTCAGAGGCCATACGGGCCAATTCCCTCTGTTGTTCGCGCAGGCGCAGTGCGGCGTCCTTGCGCTCGGTGGTGACGGCGCCAAGCAGCAGCCCGGTGATGGAAAGCACTAGGCCGTGTGGACGAATTTTGGAGAGATGGCGCTTTTGGGATTCCCGCGGTGAATCAGGCATGATTCATAGGACTCCGACCGAATCGGAGGCCGGAGTCAATGTCGACAAAGATGGATGATGACGATTGGAAGCACACGCTTGCGGTGTTCCGCGCCTGCCTGCCTCGGCGCGGCCGGAAAGCCGAGGACGACCGCCGCTTCCTCGAGGCGCTTCATTTCTTCACCGTCGAGAACGTTCGCTGGCGCGCGCTGCCGGAGCGCTTCGGTCATTGGAACAGCGTGTGGAAGCGCTTCGATCGCTTGAGCAAGGCTGGCGTCTTCGAGGCCTTCTTCGACACGCTCGCGTCCATGAGCTCCACGGCGCATCTCCTTCAGATGTTCAACTCCACCGTCGTGCGCGCTCATGTATCGGCGGCTGGAGCAAAGGGGGGCAAGAAGGCCAGGCGCTCGGGCGCTCGCGTGGCGGCTTCACCACGAAAATTCACGCAAAATCGGACGCCTCCGGGGATATCATCGCCTTCGACCTGACCGGCGGCGAAGCCTTCGACGGGCGTCACTTCGAAACCCTGCTCGATATCGGGCCCGACATTCAGCCGCGCGCCGTCATCTGCGACAAAGGCTACGCCAGCAAGGCTAATCGGGACGCCGCGAGAGCGCGCGGCATCGCTCCGGTCATCCCCCACAAGGCGAACGAAAAGAACAAGCCAGCCTTCTTCGCACGCACCCTCTACAAAGCCCGCGCACGCATCGAGCAGGGCGTCGGACGGCTCAAGCGCTTCAAGCGCGTCGCGCTCCGCTGCGAAAAGACCGAACGAAACTTCAGATCAATCGTCAGCTTCGCCGCCGGCCTCTGCTTGATCAAATTCGTCCACACGGCCTAGTTCCGTTGCACAGAGGTTTGGACGGTTTCAAGCTCAACGGAGGACTGGGAGGTCCTCGGGCTCGACCAGAATCTCAATGCTGCGCGCGACGCCCGGGGTCCGCCTGATGAGGCCGGCGCGTTCGAGGGTGAGCACCATCTGATGCACGCTGGGTGGCGAGACTTGGAAGTGCCGCTGCATGTCGGCTTCCGCGGGTGGTTGGCGGAAGATACGGCTGTAGGCGTAGATGAAGGCCAGGTACTGACCTTGCTTGTCGGTGAACGGGGGAGCCGGGGACACGTGCCAAATAATTGATTCATAGCCTGATTCGTCTGGGCCTCGCGATTCGCGAGGAGGCCCGGATGAACATACGCTACCATGTCGAACTGAGCGAAGCCGAGCGGTGTGAACTCACCGCGCTGGTGGGCAGCGGCAAGCATTACGCCCGCAAGATCAAACGAGCCCAGATTCTGCTCGCGGCTGACAGCGGGCTCAGCGACGAAGATATTGCCGCTGCTGTGGCTGTCGGCGGCTCGACCGTTTACAGGACCAAGCGCCGCTTCGTTAAAGGTAATCTCGAAGCCGCCCTGAACGAGGAGCCGCGGGCAGGCGCCGATCGTAAGCTAACCAGCAACGAAGAAGCCCTCCTCATCGCCACCGCCTGTTCGAGCCCGCCCGAAGGTCGCGCCCGTTGGACGCTGGAGCTGCTGGCTGGCGCGATGGTCAAGCTGACCGACCATGACAGTCTCTCGCGTGAAACCGTCCGCCGACGCTTGGCCGAGAACCATCTCAAGCCTTGGCGGAAGGACATGTGGTGCATCCCCAAGGTCGACGCCGAGTACGTCGCCCGCATGGAGGATGTGCTCGACCTCTATGCCGAGCAGCTTGACCCGAAGCGGCCCGTGGTCTGCTTCGACGAAAGCCCCACCCAGCTCATCGGCGAAGCGCGCCAGCCGATCCCGGCCGCACCCGGACGGCTCGAGCGCTTCGACTACGAGTATCGCCGCAACGGCACCGTCAATCTCTTCGTCTTCGTCGATGCCCATCGCTCTTGGCGCAGAGTCAAGGTCACGGATCATCGCACCGCTGACGACTTCGCCCTTTGCATGCGCGAGCTCGTCGATGTCGACTTCCCAGAGGCCGAGCGCATCCGCGTCGTCCTCGATAACCTCTCCACCCACACCGCTGCCGCTCTCTACGCCGGATTCCCACCGGCCGAAGCGCGCCGCGTGCTCAGGCGGCTTGAGTTCCACTACACGCCCAAGCACGCCAGCTGGCTCAACATGGTTGAGATCGAGATCGGCGTGCTCAAAGGCCAATGTCTCGATCGCCGCATCGAAAGCTGCGACCGGCTGGTTGCCGAGATCGACGTCTGGCAGTCTCAGCGAAACCAAAGCGGCGCTCGAATCAACTGGATGTTCTCCAGCGACAAGGCCAGAACCAAAATGGCGCGTGCCTATCCCGATCCCTCGCTCAAAGAAGTCATAATCTCTGTGCAGGGGAACTAGGCCGTGTGGACGAATTTGATCAAGCAGAGGCCGGCGGCGAAGCTGACGATTGATCTGAAGTTTCGTTCGGTCTTTTCGCAGCGGAGCGCGACGCGCTTGAAGCGCTTGAGCCGTCCGACGCCCTGCTCGATGCGTGCGCGGGCTTTGTAGAGGGTGCGTGCGAAGAAGGCTGGCTTGTTCTTTTCGTTCGCCTTGTGGGGGATGACCGGAGCGATGCCGCGCGCTCTCGCGGCGTCCCGATTAGCCTTGCTGGCGTAGCCTTTGTCGCAGATGACGGCGCGCGGCTGAATGTCGGGCCCGATATCGAGCAGGGTTTCGAAGTGACGCCCGTCGAAGGCTTCGCCGCCGGTCAGGTCGAAGGCGATGATATCGCCGGAGGCGTCCGATTTTGCGTGGATTTTCGTGGTGAAGCCGCCACGCGAGCGCCCGAGCGCCTGGCCTTCTTGCCCCCCTTTGCTCCGGCCGCCGATACATGAGCGCGCACGACGGTGGAGTTGAACATCTGAAGGAGATGCGCCGTGGAGCTCATGGACGCGAGCGTGTCGAAGAAGGCCTCGAAGACGCCAGCCTTGCTCAAGCGATCGAAGCGCTTCCACACGCTGTTCCAATGACCGAAGCGCTCCGGCAGCGCGCGCCAGCGAACGTTCTCGACGGTGAAGAAATGAAGCGCCTCGAGGAAGCGGCGGTCGTCCTCGGCTTTCCGGCCGCGCCGAGGCAGGCAGGCGCGGAACACCGCAAGCGTGTGCTTCCAATCGTCATCATCCATCTTTGTCGACATTGACTCCGGCCTCCGATTCGGTCGGAGTCCTGATGAATCATGCCTGATTCACCGCGGGAATCCCAAAAGCGCCATCTCTCCAAAATTCGTCCACACGGCCTAGCATCAGCAACTGGAAGATGGCGAAATCCGTCGTGTCGTAACCGAAGAATGCGGTGATTGCGGCAAGCGTGAGCTGGATGGTCACAAGGGCGAGCGCGACGCCAGGGTAGCCTTCCCGCATCGCCACCCAGATGACTGGTAAGAGCCTGACTCAAAAGTCTACGGCCTGGCGAGCCGCCTGAGGGCGAGCTGGATGCAAGCGAGTGTGATGAAGGCCGCGAGGGTATCAGCGAGGTTCTCGTAATCTTTGGCCAGGCGGCGGTTTCGGCCGAACCACGAAAAGGTCCGTTCGACAACCCAGCGACGCGGCAGGACGATAAATCCTGAACTGTCGTCGGGACGTTTGACGATCTCCACACGCAGCGGCGGCTGCGCGGCGACGGCGTGTTCGACCTGGCGGGCGTTGTAGCCGCCATCGGCCCAGACGAGTTCGAGCCAATTGAAGCGCTGGCGGATGCGGTCAAACACCAAGGCGGCGCCGTCCCGGTCCTGAATGGCGGCGGAGTGAACCACCACGCGCAAGGGCAAGCCTTCGGTATCGACCAGAGCGTGGATCTTGCGCCCCTTCACCTTCTTGCTGGCGTCATAACCCACTGCGTCTGCTTCACCTTTCGCGCATCCCCTTTTTCGGCCGACTTGAGCGACTGGCTGTCGATGACGCCGGCGCTGGGGCTCGCCTCCCGCCCCAGCCGTTCGCGCAGCGCCGCGCGCAGTTCCTCCCAGATCGCCTCCCATACTCCCTCCCGCTGGAAAGCGCGGAAGATGTTGTAGACCGTCGAGCGCGGCGGGAAGACCCCGTGCGGCAAATAACGCCACGGGCAACCGGTTCGCAGAAGATAGAAGATCGCGTTCATCGCCAAGCGCATGTCGGTCTGGCGCGGCCGTCCGCCCGGCTTCGCCGGCGGAATCAGAGGCGCCAAGCGATCCCATTCCGCATCGTTCAGATCGCTCGGCAGACAATCCCCAGCTTGGCGATACCGGCTCCGATCAGCGTCCGTCCACATCCCGAATCATCCTCAAAATTGCAGATGACCCGGTGAATCATTCCTTCCTTAACGACTTTTGAGACAGGCTCTAAGACGTATCAACCCCTGCGTCGCCGGATCCAACTACAATCCCTGCCTCGAACTTTTCGAAGCTAAATACAATTCTGCCGACCGAGTGGTTGGAGGTTCCCTCATCTGCAAACCAAGCCGCTGGTGAGAATAATCCACTCGTGCGACCTTGCTGTTTTCACCTGACATATCGAACGACCGCAACCCCTCAGAGTTGTCGCTATCGTACCAAGCGACTGTTTTCAACCCTAAGCCATCAGCAGCGCGTCGCAGGCCTCCATGAGCTGGTCGAAATGCGAAATCACCCGGTCCGGTCCGAGTTCCTTGACGGGGACATCGGCATAACCGAAATCGACCGCGATCACCGGGACGCGGGCGGCGCGGGCGGTCTTGATGTCCGTGCCTGAATCCCCGACCATGATCGCGCGTTCACTCGCACCACCGGAAGCGGCGATGGTCTTAAGCAGCGGCTTTGCATCCGGCTTGCCGACCCCGAACGTGTCCTGGCCGCAGATGAAGGCGAAGTGCTCCGCGATGCCGAGCTTTGTGATCAGGAGCTTGGCCGAGCCTTCGATCTTGTTGGTGCAGACTGCCTGCCGCCAGCCGGCGCGCGCAAAAGCTGCGAGCGCCCTGTCGACGCCCGGATAAAGCCGGGTGCGATCTGCGATATGGGCGTTGTAATGGGCGAGAAAGTCGGCGAACAAGGCCTCCATCGCCTCGGGATCAAGGGTTTTGCCGGAAGCGGCGAAACCGCGCTTGATCAGCGCCCGCGCGCCCGCCCCAACCAGCGAGCCGGCGCTTTCGGCCTTGGGCGGCGCAAGGCCCTCTCTCCCCAACAGCCAATTGAGCGTGGCCACCAAGTCCTCGGCCGTGTCGGCGAGGGTGCCGTCGAGGTCATAGACGATGGTTGGAGCGGTGATGGCCATCAGCTCCAGAAATCGGGCTCGGTGGGCTCAAGAAGACCGCCGATTCGAACCGGCGCAATGGCTTTCGTCAGACCGTCGGGGCCGATTTCCGCGGCGATGGCGCATAGCGTGGCCGGCCCCAGCGCAGGCTCGAAGCGGCCGGAGGGGATGCGGAGCGTGAACCGGCGCAACGGCTCGTCCTTTTCCATGCCGATCACCGAATCGTAGTCTCCGGTCATGCCGACGTCGGTGATGAACCCCGTGCCTCCGGCGAGGATTCGATGATCGGCGCTGGGAGTATGGGTGTGGGTGCCAACCATGAGGCTCGCCTTGCCGTCGACGAAATGGCCGAACGCCCATTTCTCGCTCGACGCCTCGGCGTGGAAGTCGACGATCGAGGCGTCGCACGCCTCGCCAAGCGGGCAGGCGCCAAGCTCGCGCTTCACGGCGGCGAAAGGATCGTCGAGCGCGTCCATGAAGATGCGCCCCATCACGTTGACGATGAGGAGCCGCGCGCCCCTCCCGCTCTCGACCAGCGTCGCACCCCGTCCCGGCGTGCCTGCGGGGAAATTGACCGGCCGGATCAGGCGCGGCTGGCGCTCGATGAACACGAGCGCCTCGCGCTGATCGAAGGCGTGATTGCCGAGCGTCACCGCATCGACCCCGGCGGCGAGGAAGTCTTCGAAAATCGCTTCGGTGAGACCGAAGCCGCCCGCGGCGTTCTCGCCGTTGACGATGACGAAATCGAGCTCCCAGCGGTCCCGCAAAAGGGGAACCTGCTCAAGGAGCGCCGCGCGCCCCGACCGCCCGACGACATCGCCGATGAACAGCAAACGGATCATTGCTCGCTGAAGAGAATGGTTTCCTGTTCGGTCACAACGGCGTCCAGGCTCTGGTCATGAGTTTCATAAGGCACCGAGGCGATTTCGCATACCCCATAGGCGACGCCGGCCGCATGAACGGGCTTCATCGCGCGTAAGCGGGCGAGCGTCCGATCGTAGAAGCCTGCGCCATAGCCGATGCGGTGGCCGCGCCGGTCGAAGCACGCAAGCGGCACGAACAAGAGATCCGGATCGACGACGGGGGCTGCTTCGAGGGGTTCGCGAATTGACATTGCGCCTGCGCGAGTGGGGTCGCCGGGCCGCCAAAGGCGAAAGGCGAGCGGCGATCCCCGCCCAATCACTACCGGCAAGGCGGTCGCGAATCCTTCCGCGGCCAGCGCAGTCAAAAGCGGGAGCGTGTCCGGCTCGTCGCGCAGCGGGTGAAAGGCCGACGCAATCCGGGGACGCCAGAGGCGCGCCAGGCGCAATCCCTCCTCGGCGAGGCGATGGCTGAAAGCAGAGCGAGCCCTAGGCTCGATCGCTTCTCGCCGGACAAGGGCGTCACGGCGCAGGGCACTCTTCGGATCGGCGTTGGTCGAGGTCAAGGGCGCGTCGGCGGTCCGAAAAAAGCGTCAAAGCATAAAGCGCGGAGCCGAGACGGTCGTTGGACGGTGATCCCGGGCGCCTACGTAAGTAGGTGGGAGCCATATGCCGAAGCCCACGAGCTTCGACAGGGACAGCTCCCATAGGGATCGTACGGCCCCGAGGAATGTTGTCCTGACGCGCCACCCAGCTCCGCGCGGGTTATTTAGGCGCTTCGCCGGCAAATGGCTAGGGCGAGGCCGTGCCGGCTTTCCCCGCGCCGAAAGGTTCTATCGCGAGGGCTTAGCCGGCCCCTATGATCGCGGATCATGACAGAGCTTGCTCGATCTGCGGCCGCCGAGGCGGCGCCGTTCGGATCTTCCGACGCTTTTAAAACTCAGGCCGAGCGTCGGGCGGAACTGCGCCGGATGCGCGCTATCGCCACGATGCTGCTCGTTCTGATGGCGGCGATCTATCTCGCGATGCGGCGCGCGCCGACGACTTGGGTCTGGGCGCCCTATCTCGCCGCTTTCGCGGAAGCCGGCATGGTGGGGGCCTGCGCCGACTGGTTCGCGGTGGTCGCGCTTTTTCGCCGTCCCCTCGGGCTGCCCATTCCCCATACCGCCGTCGTGCCGGAAAACAAGCGGCGCATCGGCGCGGCGATGGGACGCTTCATCACCAACAACTTCCTCTCCCCGCGCGTCGCCATCGCGCGGCTCGCGTCGGTCGACTTTGTCGGTCTTGCGGCGCGCTGGCTCGAGGACGAGGGCAACGCCCGGGCGGTCGCGTCCGCCGCCGGACGCGCTATCCCGTACGCGCTCGACCTCGTGCCGAAAGCGGAGATCGACGAATGGGTCGCGTTTGCTGCGCGGCGCGGGATCGAGGCTGTCCCCGCGGCGCCGCTTGCATCGCGAGGCTTATCGATCCTGTGGGCGCAGGGAGCGGGCCAGACGCTGCTCGACCAAGCGCTCGATTTTCTCGAGACGACGCTCGCCCAGCACAAGGCGACGATCGTGAGGCACGTGGCGCAAAAAACCTGGCGCTGGATCCCCAAGTGGGTCGACGACATGATCGCCGCCAAGGTGGTCAACGGGCTGACGGAGACGTTGAGGGAGATGCGCGACCCGGACCATCCGTGGCGCGAGCAGGCAAATGCGTTGGTCGAGAAATTGATCGACGATCTCGCGCACGACCCCGAGATGCGGGCCCAAGGCGAGGCGTTGAAGCGGGAGATTCTCGCCAATCCGGTGTTCGCCGAGCAGGCCCGGGCGCTGTGGGAAGAACTGGAGACGGCGCTGACGGACGATCTGCCTCGCCGCCGCGAAGCGATTGTCCAGTGGCTTGTGGCCTCGGCCAGCGCGCTCGGCCGGTGGCTCGAAGAGGACACCCCGCGTCGGGCGCGGATCAACCGACGGCTCAGGCTCTTGGCGCTGCGCACGGTCCTGCCCCGCCGGGCCGAAATCGGCGCCTATATCGCCGCGGTGGTCGACAATTGGGACACCGCCACCCTCGTAAACCGCCTTGAGCTGCAAGTCGGCAAGGACCTGCAATATATCCGCATCAACGGAACGCTGGTTGGCGGGCTGGTCGGGCTTCTGATCTTCACCCTGTCGCGCACGATTGGCGGCTGAGTCCGCCGCTCCTTCAGGCTCCTCGCTGCGCGACGCCCAGAACCGCGTAGCCGCGAAAGCAGCTCTCAATCTTGCATGTCATGCCGCGCTCGGCGGCCAGCGTCGCCAGCGCGTCGCTGAGATCGTCGCGCGGGGTCACGTCGAAGGTGGCGAGCCAACGCCGCAGCCCCCCTTTGAACGGACCCGGCAGATCGGCGCAATCGCCGAAATCGACGATGTGAAGCGATCCGCCGGGCACAAGAACGTCGAGTGCGCGGGCGAGCGCCGCTCTCCAGGGCGGGATCATCGACAGGGCGTACGAGATCAAGACGCACTCGAAACATGGAGCGGCGAACAGTGCTTGCGGATCGAACCCCGTCGCGTCCGCCTGGGCGAAGGCGACGCGCGAGGCGAGTCCGGCGCGCGCGGTCGAGGAGGCCGCGGTCGCCAGCATTTCCCGCGAGACGTCGAGGCCGAACAGCCGAGCCTGAGGGTAGGCCCGCGCCAGCTTGACGAGATTCCGCCCGGTGCCGCAGGCGATCTCCAGCACCTTGTCGCCGGGAGCGGGCCGAAGGCGCGCGATCGCCTCGTCGCGGCCAAGGAGATAGAATTTGCGGCTCAGGTCATAGATGTGACGCTGACGCCGGTACATGCGATCCATCAGCGCCGCGGCGTCGCTCATGGCTCACGCGCCTCTGAGCGTGTAGAGGTGGAAGGCGCCGTAGATCGACGACCGATCCTGTCGGCTAAGCTCGTGGCTCAGCTCCTCGTCGTAGCGCCACGCGTCGAGCATGTGATCGGGCACGCGCCCGGGCAACAAACGCTCGGCGGCAGCGGTGCGAAAGATGACCCGCGCGCCCGGCCGCGCGGTGCAGGTGATCTCGGTCCAAAGCACGGTGAGCTCCGCGTCGTTCATCCAGTCTTGCGCATCAAGCAGGGCGTAGCGATCAAAGCTCGCCGGAGGCGAATCGCGCAAAATGTCGGTGAACGAGCGTTGGACGTAGCGCACGCGGCTTGAGCGGCTGCGGACCACCTCGAAATTCTCCCTCTGCAGATAGGGCGGGAGGGCAGGGTTCGGCCCGGGGGCGTATCGGCGCCCAAACGCCTGCCAGGCGAAATAATTCTCGGTGATGTCGAAGTCGCAGGCGAGCCTCTCCACCCGCTCGCTCAAGACGGCGCCGATCCCCAAGGGGGAATCGGCGGCGAGCGCCCGGTATTGAGCCGGCGGAATGCCAAGGCCGTAGAGCGACGCAGGCTGCTTGAGCAGCCAGCGGACGAGCGGCTTGTCGAAGATTGGGGCGAGGCGCTGCTCGTAGAGCGCGCGCTGTTCGTCGAGCGTCTTGGCCCTGAGCACGACCGACGGATCGAGGCCATGCAGGCGTGCGAGCGTATGGCCGGCGCCGAGGACATGCCCTAGCAGGCCGTGACGATAGAAATTGCGGGCGAAGAGGCCGATGCGGCGGCCTCCGAGCGCCGTGCGCTTGTCCCAATAGGCGCGCGCGGCGGGGTCGAGCTTGGCGCGCAGCCGATGGTCGTAGGCGGCGACATTGGCGCGCGCGTTGGCGCGGCCGAAAAAGCGGAAGAAGCTCTCATAGTCCGGCAGGTTCTGGGCCGCGCAGATCTTGAGCCGGCCGAGCGCGATATGCGCTCCGTTGAGGTCGACCGCGGTGACGCCGGCCAGGTCGGCGGTCAGGTAAGAAAGCACATTGCAACCGCCGGAGGCGATCGCGATCACCTCATGCCCGGGGCCGATGTCGAGCGCCTTCATGTCGACGACCGGATCCTCCCAGATCTGAGGATAGACGAGGCGCCTGAAGGCGAGCGTGAACAGCCGCTCGAGCACGCCAGCGCGCGACAGCGGCTTCGAGCGATGGACCGCAGCCTTGAGCCCCGCGCTGGTGAGGCGGCGCGCCGCGTTGCTTGATTGCCGCACGTGGCCCTTTCCCGTTGAAGATCGGTCGAAGCGCGCTAATCGAGTCGCATGACGAAGACGTGACGGGGCGGGTCCGAGACCCGTATCATTTGGCGCCAGATTGTGGCGCTCGGACTTTCAGTTCGTCGATGCGCGCCAGCCGAGCGCGATCGAACGCCGACCTCAATCCCGCGCCGGCTTTTCGGGCGCCCTACCCCAGCCATCCTTGCAAAGCGAGGCCGGCAAACAGGACGAGGCCGGCGTCGCGGTTGGAACGAAAGAGCCTCAGCGCCGTCGCCGGGTCCGCGCCTTCGACTTGCGACGCCTGCCAGCCGAGATGGGCTGCGTAAGCGAGCCAGCCAATCACCGCGACCCAGCCCCCGCCCGCGGCTTCGATCGCCACCAGCGCCAACGCTGCGGTCGCAGCGTAGAACGCGCCAACACCAAGCTTGACGCGCGAGCCGAACAGGCGGGCGGTCGAGCGGATGCCGACAATCGCGTCGTCGCGCGCATCCTGCAGGGCATAGATCGTATCGTAGCCGATCGTCCAGGCGAAAGCAGACGCGTAGAGCAGGATCGGCGCGAGCGCGAGGCTCGCAAAGGTCGCGCTCCAGCCCATCAGCGCCCCCCACGAGAAGGCGAGACCGAGCGCGGCCTGTGGCCATGAGGTCACGCGCTTCATGAGGGGGTAGATGGCGACGACGCCGAGGGACGCGATCCCGAGCCAGATCGAGAACCGGTTGAAGCATAAGAGTACCGCAAGGCCGATCAGCGCCTGGACGACAAGGAACGTCGCTGCCGCGCCAACGGTGACCCGCCTCGACGGCAGGGGCCGATTGCGCGTGCGCTCGACCTGGGCGTCGAGCTTGCGGTCGAGAATGTCGTTATAGGTGCAGCCGGCGCCGCGCATAGCGATCGCGCCGATGAGAAAGAGAACGAGATGCCAGAGGTTGGGCCCTCGATGGAGGGCAAGGCCGGCGAGCGCCGTCGATTGCCAGCAGGGGGCAAGCAGCAACTGCCATCCGGCCGGCCGATCAAGGCGCGCGAGCTGAACGAAAGGAAGGGCGAAATCCGGGGTCAGCCGCAACACCAAACTCGCCGGCCGGGCGTCGGGCAGGCTGGTCGCCGGTTGCGGCGCGGCAGTCAAAGCGGTCCGGCGGGCAACGGCTGAGCCTGCGGACCGGCGCCACCGCCCTGCGCCGCTTGCTCCTTCATCTTTTTCATCTGCGCCGCGACATTGCACGCCTTGGCGTTAAATTGCGCGTTCTTGGCGTGATGTTCCTTGAGCTGGCTGATCGCTTCGTCCGGGAACGAACACCAGTCCTTGTTCTTTTCCATGTAAGCAATCAGCGCCAACTCGGCGCGAACGAGACCCGCCGATTTGGCGCAAAACCCCTCTGGATCCATGGGTTTGCCATGAAAGGACTTGGCGAAGTCATTGACGACCTGCAGTTGCGTGTTGCGCGCCTGAGCAAGCTTTTGCATATCGGAGCCGCAATCCGCGTAGGCCGATCCGGTCAGTCCGATGGCCAAAATGAGCCCTGCCCCCAATGCGCTAAGCCGTTTTCTTGTCACCGCGTAACCTCGAGTTGCGCTGCCCCCGATTCGGTCGCACAAACCTGAAGAAAACGGCGAAAACGCGGCTGCACGCGCCTCCACGGCTAGACCCAAGCGCGGGATCCGTAGTCGATGCCGTAGCGATCCGGCGTCGACGCGATCACCGCCATTCCGACCAGCACAGCGTCCGCCCGGATGACGAGGCGGGTCGGAATGCGCCTGGCGAGGCCGTCGACCGGCGCCTTGGCCTCGAAGGCCTGGCGAAATGCGGCCTCGTCGAGAAAATCCACCACCCTCGGCAGAACGCCGCCGGAGAGCGTCACTCCGCCGGTCGCCACGAAGGTCACGGCCATGTCGCCGGCGAAGCGGGCGACGACGCCCCAATAAAGCCTGAGACTCGTCGCCGCCTCGCCATCTGGGTCGGCGAGCGCGGCCGCGGTAACGGCCTGCGGCTCGTCGCGCGGATCAGCAAGACCCTGCGCCATCATGCGCGCCCGGTGGACTCGGGCAAGTCCTGCGCCGGAAATGACGCTCTCGCTGGTGATGCGTCCGTGCGCGCGCTCGAGATGCGGCCAGAGCTCGAACTCCTCCGGATGGACGGGGCCGAAATCAATATGGCAGGCCTCCGATGATACGGGGGTGAAGCGTCCGTCCGCGTCGACCAGCGCGGCGACGCCAAGCCCGGTGCCCGGGCCCAGGATCACTTGGGGGCCGTGGGGCCCGAACCCAAGCGGGCCGATGCGTCGCTCCCAACCCTTCGGAATTGTGGGCAGCGACAGCGCTTGAGCCTCGAAATCATTGAGCAGCAAGCCCTGCTTCAGGCCGGTGCGGCGCGCCGTTTCCGGACCGTCCATAAGCCAGGGCGCATTGGTAAGCTTGAGCGTCCGCCCGACGACCGGGCCAGCGCCGCAGGCGATCGCCGAGCGCGGCCTCGCGCCGAGCTTTGGCGCGGCGGCTTCGATCGCCTCTGGCAAGCCCGGGTAATCGCCGGTGTGCAAGTGGACAATGTCGCCGAGCCCGGCGCCGGGCTCGCTGAACAGCGCGAAGCGCACGTTGGTGCCGCCGGTGTCGCAGACGAGAACAGGGAACGGGAAGGCGAAGTCGCTCATGGCCGGCCATAAACGCAAGAGGCTGCGGCTGCGGTCAAGGGTGGGCGGGGCGCGCTTGCTAAGCCACGTGTCAAAAGCCTCTTGCCTTAGGGCAAGAAACCGATTCTAAAGGAACGAACATGGAACATAAAACGGGTGATGCTGATTCGAGATCGAGGATTTCTGGTGAGTGGGAAGTGGGTTCTTGTGGAGAAGCCCGAAACTGGGTGACGCGGAATCGATGCTAGTTCGCTTCCAAGCCGTTTGGCTCTAGTCTCGGAAAGGGGAACGGTCGCGGGCATGAACCCTTACAGCTACTACGAGTTCTTCGCCGGTGGTGGCATGGCCCGCGCCGGTCTTGAGAGCGACGTATGGGACTGTCGCTTCGCGAACGATTTCGATCTTAAGAAAAGCGCGATCTATCGAAAAAACTGGACCGCGAACAATCTATTAACCTGCGATATCCGTGAAGTTGGCCTAGCAAACTTGCCTGGCCGGGCAGACCTCGCATGGGCGTCTTTTCCGTGTCAGGACCTTTCGCTTGCGGGTGGCGGTGCCGGCCTCAGAGGCGACCGATCAGGCACGTTTTGGCCGTTCTGGCGCTTAATGACGGAACTTATTTCTGACCGTCGAGCACCGCGGATTATTGCGCTCGAAAACGTCTGCGGAACCCTTACGTCCCACGGAGGCAAGGATTTTGCCGCGATCTGTTCGGCGTTTGCGAAAGAAGACTACAGCTTCGGAGCTATGGTTATAGATGCTTCGCTATTCGTGCCGCAGTCGCGTCCGCGCCTCTTCATAGTTGGCGTTTACAAGGACTGCATTGTACCGAACGGACTCACCCAAGCTGGACCGTCGTCGCTTTGGCATTCCCGCGGTCTCCGCGCGGCCTACGGCATTGTCCCCACAGCGGCGCGCGCGAATTGGCTGTGGTGGTCTCCTCCGACTCCGACACCGCGGACCATGGTTCTTGCCGACATAATCGAAGAAGACCCTTCAGACGTCGAGTGGCACACACCCTTCGAAACGCAACGAATTCTGGCCATGATGAGTGACGTGAATCGGGCAAAAGTGGAGGCTGCGAAAAAAGTCGGGCACCGACTGGTGGGTACGCTTTACAAGCGCACACGGTTCGATGGGCATGGCGGCAAAGTCCAGCGCGCCGAGGTGCGCTTTGACGATGTCGCAGGTTGCCTCCGAACGCCTGCTGGCGGCTCAAGCCGTCAATCGTTCCTCGTCGTTGAGGGTAAGATGGTTCGCACGCGACTGCTATCGGGGCGGGAAACTGCACGCCTGATGGGGCTACCTAGGTCCTATAGTCTGCCTGAGAAGTACAATGAAGCTTATCACCTCACTGGGGATGGGGTTGTGGTTCCTGTCGTGCGCCATCTCGCCAAGCACATTTTCGAGCCAATTGCCGTCACTACCGCCGACAAGGCGAGAGCGGCGGCATGAGCATAATTCCGTGCGAGCAAAATGTGACCTGCGCGATCGAAATTGAGGCATATGCCGAGGTCCTAAAGGTCGAAGCACACAAGCGGGGAAACCACGGCTTATCCGAAGACGAGTTTTACAACAGCGGTCTATTTCGTGGCGCTATAGAACGCGTTCGCGGCCAATTCTCTGCGACGATGCGCGACAAACGCGATTTCATGCGCCGTGCCCTGAATCATATGCAGGACGCGGGGCTCATCAAGGAGTGGTTGTCAGCTGGAGGGGCGAATCGGCACGATTATTCGATTACGCTGCCATCCAACCGCATCGCTGTAATTGAATTGAATTGAAGGGATGTCTCGACGGAAACAACACGAATATTTTTGAGCGTCCACCGCACGCGCAGGAGTTTATCCTCTGGAGCGTGTGTGCGAACCCAGGCGCTGATCCTCGCCACAACGCTTGGTCCGGCATTCACACGCGTCTCAGCGCCGAGATTATCTCTCGATCGCAGGGAGTCGATGGTTTGATCATTTGGGATATGGTCTGCGGCACCCTTGGCCGGCCCTGTCCAAAGCTCGCTGCCGATCCTTCGCGTATTACGGTCGTGGGCCCATATCGGCTTCCCCCACCTTGTATCTACATGTTCCCGGCTACAATCCCCAGTACGCGCAATAACCCGAATCCGCCGGCGCAATCGTGGTCACGTCCGTCAACGTGGTGTAATTTTCGGGTGTAGCTGAGGGTGTCATTGGTCAGGCCGCCTTGGGTGTAATCTGCAACGGCTTGAGGTCGGCGGCCTTTTCGGCCGGCTCTGCGAAGCCCTCGATCTGCATGTAGCGATTCTGCGTCTGCCAATCGTCGTTGTGCTCCATGAGAACGGTGCCGACGAGCCGCACGATGGAGTCCTCGTTCGGGAAGATGCCGACGACATCGGCTCGGCGCTTGACCTCCTTATTCAGCCGCTCCAGCGGATTCGTCGAATGCAGCTTGGTTCGATGCTGCGCGGCGAAGGTCATGTAGGCGAGCACGTCATGCTCGGCCGCGTCTATCAACTTGCCGAGTTTCTCGAACCGTGGCCGCAGCTGATCGGCGACGTGCCGCCAGACCTGGCCCGCCGTCTCGCGGTCGGGCTGGATGAAGGCCTGGCGGATGGCGGCGGCGACAACCGTCTCCTGCGTCTTTGGCACGTAGGCCAGCGCATTGCGCATGAAGTGCACGCGACAGCGTTGCCATGTCGCGCCGACGACCCGCTGGACGGCGGCCTTTAGCCCTTCGTGCGCGTCCGAGATCACGAGCTTGACGCCGCGCAGGCCGCGTCTGGTCAGGCGCTTCAGGAAGTCCGCCCAGAAGGTCTCGGCTTCCGACGGGCCAATGCCGAGCCCGACGATCTCGCGCCGTCCTTCGGTGTTGGCGGCCACAGCGATTATCGCGGCGACCGAGACGATGCGTCCGCCCTCACGCACCTTCAGGTAGGTCGCATCCGACCCCCGGACTTTGATCCGGGGGCAGTCGCCTTCGAGCGGCCGTTCGAGGAAGGCCTTCACGCGCTCGTCGATTTCCTTGCACAGTTTCGAAACTTGGCTCTTCGAGATGCCGGAGAGCCCCATCGCCTGCGCGATCTCGTCGACCCGGCGCGTCGACACCCCGCCGATCCAGGCCTCCTGGATGACGGCGACCAACGCCTTTTCCGTCGTCTTGCGCGCCTCCAGGAACGGCGGGAAGTAGCTGCCGGCCCGCAGCTTCGGGATCTTGAGATTGAGCGAGCCAAGCCGCGTGTCGAGCGTGCGGTCGCGGTAGCCGTTGCGCCAGTTCAGCCGATCGGCGGCCCGTTCGTGCCGGCCAGCGCCGATCAGCCCCTCGACGTCGGCCTCCATCAGCAATTGCAGGACGCTCTCGGCAACAGCACGCAGAAAGTCACCGTCGCCGGCCTTCTGCAGAAGCTCATTCAGTGGCAGTCTCTCCTCGGTCATCGTGGTCCTCCAGTCAGTGTGAAGTCCAGCAACTCCACCCTAGACCGCCTGCCGCGGTGACCACCCCAACTCCACTCCCGGATCGGCGCGTTTTTCCACCGCCATTTCCGCCGAAAATTACACCACGTTCGTGGACGCTACCGCAATCGTTGGGTAATGTCCAAATACTGGACGCGCTTTACCGCTGCTTCGGTGGGACTCCGAATGAGATCAGTTACGTGGGATTCGAGGTGCGGCATCAAGGTGCCGAAACCCTCCGCACCACCCGGATTGTGCGAAACGGCATCGTCCAGTTTGAATCTCGGCCGACCCCGATACAAAGGGCATGATCAAAAACGCGAATTCCTGCGGCGAGGATTGATTCGGGGTGTCGCAGAGTGGGCGACCGAGTGACCTACGACCGCTCCGCGGTCATGCGCGCGGTCAAATCGCGCGACACAAGCCCGGAGCGCGCGGTCCGCGCGCTTCTGCGCCCGATCGCGCCAGGATATCGCCTCAACCGCGCCGATCTGCCGGGCAAGCCGGATGTCGTGTACTTTTCCCGCAAGGTCGCGATTTTCGTTCACGGCTGCTTCTGGCATGGGCATGACTGCGCGCGCGGCGCGCGGGCGCCTAAGAGCAACGCCGCCTATTGGCGCGCCAAGATCGCCCGCAACCGGGCGCGCGACGAAAAAACGCTCGCCGCTTACGCCGCTATGGGATGGCGCGTGGTCATCGTCTACGAATGCGAACTCAAGAACAAAGCTGCGCTCGGCGCCCGGCTTGTGGAAGCTCTGCGCTCCCAGTAGGCGGCCTCGAAAAAGCGCAAATTGCGCCGGATCTGCCTATCTTTCGACCTTGCACCCAAATCTGCCGCAGTGCAGCATCGGAGGCGTCGCCTTCGTCAACGGATGCGCCCGATGGCCCGCACCGCCCGAATCCAAAGCCTAACTCTTCCCCCGACGGACGGTTCCGACAAGGACGTCCCCCTGCGCGACGACATCCGCCTGCTCGGGCAAATCCTCGGCGACACCGTCCGGGAGCAGGAGGGCGAAGAGGTCTTCGAGCTGGTCGAGCAGATCCGCCGGGCCTCGATCCGCTTCCATCGCGATAACGAGGTCGCCGCGCGGCGCGAGCTCGAGGCGACGCTCGACAGCCTGAGCGCCGACCAGACGCTCGCGATTGTGCGCGCCTACAGCTATTTCTCGCACCTCGCCAACATCGCCGAGGATCAGCATCATATCCGCCGCAACCGCGCCCATGCGATCGCTGGCTCCGCGCCGCGCCCCGGCTCGCTCGCTTACGCCTTTCAGCGCACGCGCGAGATGGGCGTCGAGCCGAGCGCGCTCGGCGACTTTTTCGATCGCGCCCTGGTGAGCCCGGTCCTCACCGCCCATCCGACGGAAGTGAGGCGCAAGAGCACGCTGACCCGAGAGCTCGAGATCGCGGGATTGCTCGACGAGCGCGAACGGCTCGCCGGCGACGAAGCGGAGCTCGCGCTCAACGAGGAGCGGCTCAGGCGCGCGATCCTGATCCTCTGGCGCACCAACATGTTGCGGCAGACGCGGCTCACCGTGATCGACGAGGTCGCCAACGGGCTCTCCTATTACGACTACACGTTCTTCCGCGAATTGCCTCGGCTTTACGCGGCAATCGAGGACTCGCTGGTCAAACTCGGCGCTAAGCGGGACGGCAAGCCGATCCCCTCCTTCCTGCGCGTCGGCGCCTGGATCGGCGGCGACCGCGATGGCAACCCCTATGTGACCGCGGAGGTGCTGAAAGAGGCGGTCCGCCTGCAGAGCGCGCGCGCGCTCAACCATTACCTAGACGAGCTGCACGAGCTCGGCGGCGAGTTTTCGCTCGCCGGCAGCCTCGTTAAAGTCAGCGACGAACTGATCGCGCTCGCGGACCGGGCGATCGATCCCTCCCCCAACCGGCGCGACGAGCCCTATCGCCGCGCCATCACCGGCATGTATTCGCGTCTCGCCAAGACCACGCGCGATCTCGACCATGTGGTCGCGCTCCGCCATCCGCTGACCGATGCGCCAGCCTATGCGAGCGCCGAGGAGCTCGGCGCCGACCTCGATATCGTCGCTCAGTCGCTCAAGACGCATGGCGCCGGCATCCTCGCGCGCGGGCGTTTGAGAGCGCTGCAACGCGCGGTTGATGTGTTCGGCTTCAGCCTGGCCCCAATTGATCTGAGGCAGAACTCGGACGTGCATGAGCGCACAGTCGCCGAGCTCCTGGCCGCCGCGACGCCGGGCCTCGACTACAAGAGCATGAGCGAAGCCGAGCGCGTCGAATTGTTGCTGCGTGAATTGGCCTCGCCTCGTCCGCTGATCTCGCCCTTCCTCGCCTATAGCGACGAGACAACCGGCGAGCTTGGGGTGTTCAACGCCGCCGCGGCGATCCATAGGACCTACGGCAAAGGCGCGATCCGCACCGCGATCATCTCCAAGACCGACAGCGTCTCGGACATGCTGGAGCTCGCGCTGCTGCTCAAGGAAACGGGCCTCATTCGCGGCGGCGAGTCCTCGCTGCATCTCGTGCCGCTGTTCGAAACAATCGAGGACCTGCGCGCTTGCGTCAGCGTGATGGACAGGTTGCTCGCGATTCCCCAATATCGCCGGCTCGTCGATTCGCTGGGCGGCGAGCAGGAGGTGATGCTCGGCTATTCGGACTCGAATAAGGATGGCGGCTTCATCACCTCGGGGTGGGAGCTCTACAAGGCCGAGATCGGGCTCGTGGAAGTGTTCCGCCGCCATGGCGTGCGCATCCGCCTTTTCCATGGCCGCGGCGGCTCGGTCGGGCGCGGCGGCGGCCCAAGCTACGAGGCGATTCTCGCTCAGCCGGGCGGCGCAGTGCAGGGACAGATCCGCATCACCGAACAGGGCGAGATCATTTCCAGCAAATACTCCAATCCCGAGGTCGGGCGGCGCAATCTGGAGACGCTCGCCTCGGCGACGCTCGAGGCGACGCTGCTGCAGGACGAGAGCCCCGCGCCCGACCCCGCTTTTCTCGAGACGATGGAGGAATTGTCGCTCGGCGCCTACAACGCCTATCGCGGCCTCGTCTACGAGACGGAGGGATTCGAGCGCTATTTCTGGTCGTCGACCGTCATCACCGAGATCGCCAGCCTCAATATCGGCTCCCGTCCGGCGTCGCGCAAGAAGACGACCGCGATCAGTGACCTGCGCGCCATTCCGTGGGTGTTCTCGTGGGCGCAGTGCCGGCTCATGCTGCCAGGTTGGTTCGGATTCGGTTCGGCGGTGACGTCTTACGTCGACGCCCATCCCAAGGACGGCCTTCAGGCGCTGAGGGAGATGTATGTGCGCTGGCCGTTCTTCCGCACGTTGCTCTCCAACATGGACATGGTGCTGGCGAAGTCGAGCCTCGCCATCGCCTCGCGCTATGCGCGGCTGGTCGACGACGTCGCCTTGCGCGAAAAAATCTTCACCCGCATCTCGCGCGAGTGGCGCGAACTCGGTCGACGCGCTCAACACGATCATGGAGCAGTCAAAGCTGTTGGAGAGCAATCCGCTGCTCGACCGCTCGATCCGCAACCGCTTTCCCTACCTCGATCCGCTCAACCACGTGCAGGTCGAGCTCTTGAAGTTGCATCGCTCGCGCGCCGCGAGCGAGAAAGTGCTGACGGGGATTCAGCTCACCATCAACGGCATCTCGGCCGGCTTGCGCAACAGCGGGTGACGCTGAAGGTCGCTGATTTGAACCGGTCAGGTAACGGAGCCGCCATCGCAAGCGAAACAACGAGGTCTGTAGGCGAGGTGGACAGTCGTCGAGACCGCCGCAGACTCGGAGTGAGCGATGGCGCGCTTGAAGCTTCTCAACGGCCTGTTCCATGGTCCGCCTTGGCTCAAGTTCCTCGCCATGGGCGTTGCGGCCGGCGGCCTCGCGCTCTGCTCTTTCAATCTGCTTTTTCTATTTCAGGCGAACCTCAGCCTGATCGCGGCCTATGGCGCGATGGCCGCGTTCGATGGCGGAATCCTCCAGTTTGTCCAATTGACGGCTTGGGGCTATCTGGCGCTAGTCTTCTACGTCATCTTCGAGGTCTGTCTCCATGGCCTCATACACCAAATCCGTCGCGGGCCGGAATAGGTCGGTCCCCGATCGAAGGAAACTAAACCCTATCCCCCGCCCAGCACGCCCTTCATCGCCAGATTGGTCTCCTGCGCGTAGCGGCGCGCCGCGTAGGCCTCGCCTAGCGTGCCCAGCACCTGATCGGTTCCGCGCTCGGTGACGGCGAGGGTGTCGGCGTGGGCGACGTCGAAGGCCTCGAGCGCGGCGCCAATGTCCTGGTCCGGATGCAACACCGTCGCCGGGGCATGAGCGATAGCGCCAACCGGGCCGCCGTCATCGCCGTTCTCAAGCTGCAGCGCATGCGCTTCTGCGACGTGGATCAGCCCCTGGTAGCGCCCGTCCTCGCCGATCGCGACGACCACATTGGCGCTGCCGATCGGATAGGCGTCGCGGAACGCCCGAACCGACTGATCGGCGGAAAATACCGGGGGCGAGCGAACCATCATGCGCCCGACCCTCAGATCGCGCAGCCAGCCGACGTCCTGGCCGCCGCGAATGGTCTCGCCGCGCAGGTGGAGGCGCCAAGTGGTGAACGAATAGCCGAAGGTCGCGCGAACCGCGAGCGTGGTGGCGATCGAGGCGGCGAGCACGCCCCCCGCTACGCCAAGGTTTCCTGTGCTCTCGAGCACCAAAAAGGTCATGGTCAGCGGGCCGCCGACGATCGCCGCGCTCAATGCGCCCATGCCGACCAGCACGCAGGCCGTGGTTTCCAATCCCATAGACGGCGCCAGAGCGTCGATCCCGATCGAATAGAGCTTGCCAAGCAAGGAGCCGACGAACAACGAAGCGAAAAACAATCCGCCGCGGAACCCGGACGCCAGCGAAACGAGGCACGCGAACAGCTTGAGCGCAATGAGGATCGCCAACTCTCGCGCGCTCATGGGCCAATAGAAGTCGAGCCCGAGCGCGCCGTGCCCCGCCCCCAGCACCTGGGGGGTATAGAGCGCCATCGAACCGACCATCAGCCCGCCAACAACGGGCCGAATGAGACGCCACCGGATCACGGCGCGGAACGCCCGTTCGATCAGCGCCGCCACCCGCATCGCGCCGACGCCGACCGCCGCCGCGACGAGGCCGAGCCCGATCAGCGCGCCATAGTCGACGAACGTCAGCGGAGCGACGGCGGGCGCGGTAATGTCGTAAGGCGCGCCAATGATCGCCTGGGTGGTAAGCGACGCTGCGAGGGTCGCGGCGAAGACGGGAATCGCGTTGGCGAGCGAATAGGCGCCGATGATGAGCTCGAAAGCGTAGAACGCCCCGGTCAGAGGCGCCCCGAACGCCGCCGCGATCGCGCCTCCTGCCCCGCACCCGACCAGCATACGGAGGTCCTGCCGGCGCAAGCGCGATCTCACTCCCAGGTACGAGGCAACGCCGGCCCCGATCTGCGCGTAGCCCGCCTCAAGTCCGACGGAAGCGCCGCAGCCGTTCGAGATCACGGTCTGCATCGCCACGAGGAGGCTCTGGCGGAGCGACATGCGCCCGCCGCGCAAGGCGTTGGCCTCGACCGGATCGACCGCCGGCGGGGCCTTCCAGCGAGCGAGCCAGACTTCGATCGCGCCGAGCAAGAGGCCGCCTACCATCGGCGCGCCAAAAGCGGCGAGCGGAGCGACGCGCTCGGCGGCGCTCAGGCGAACGTCGAAGGGAATGCCGTAAATCTGCACATGCGCGGCGTTGACGACGCTGGTCATCACGGCGACGCACAGGCCGGCAAGCACGCCGACGCCGATCGCAAGCGCCGTCATGCCGAATTCGCTCGCACGCAGCCGCGCCCGCGCCGTCGCGAGCACGATCAGCGCCGGGCGCGGCACGGCGATCAGCCGAGCGCGGCGTTCGACGAGCGGGGCCATGTTCGAACTTATGCGCGGCGAGGCTCGCCCTGCCAAGGGCGCCGGTCCTGCCGCGACGGCGTCGCGGCTCAGCGCCCGGAAAGCGCCATGTCGTCGCGATGGATCATTTCGGCCCGGCCGGCCGTCCCCAGGATGTGCGCGATGTCGCGCGAATTGCGGCCGCGGATGCGCTCGGCGTGCAGGGCGTCATAGGCGATGAGCCCCCGCCCGATCTCGACCCCCCGTTCGTCGCGGATGACGACGCAATCGCCGCGTTCGAACACGCCCTCAACCCGTGTGACTCCGGCGGGGAGCAGGCTCTTGCCGCAGGCGAGCGCAGCGGCGGCGCCAGCGTCGACGAACACCGCGCCTTTGAGTTCGAGCGATCCGCCAATCCAGACCTTGCGCGCCGCGATCGGGTTTGAGGGCGTTAGGAACCAAGTGCAGCCGCCGCCTTCGGCGACGCGCGCGATAGGATGGATGATGCGCCCGTCGGCGATCACCATATGCGCGCCGGCCGCTGTCGTGATGCGGGCGGCCTCGACCTTGGTGCGCATGCCCCCGCGCGACAGTTCGGACGCCGCTCCGCCGGCCATCGCTTCGATCTCGGGTGTGATGCGCTCGACAACCGGCAGCAATCGCGCATGCGCGTTGCGGTGAGGCGGCGAATCATAAAGCCCAGCGACGTCGGAGAGGAGGATCAACAGGTCCGCGCTTATCATCGTGGCCACCCGCGCCGCGAGCCGGTCATTGTCGCCATAGCGGATCTCGCTGGTCGCGACCGTGTCGTTCTCGTTGATGATCGGGATGGCGCGCATGGCGAAGAGACGGCCGAGGGTCGCCCGCGCGTTGAGATAGCGGCGGCGCTCTTCCGTGTCCTGCAAGGTCAAGAGCACCTGGCCGGCGACAATGCCGAGCTCGGCGAGCGCGCGCGACCATTCGCTCGCAAGTGCGATCTGCCCGATCGCCGCCGAGGCCTGGCTATCCTCAAGCTTCAGAGCCCGCTTGGGGAGCTTGGCGATGGTGCGGCCGAGCGCGATCGCGCCGGAGGACACGACAATCACGCTCGCCCCGCGTTCGTGGAGGGCGGCGATGTCGGAAGCGAGCGCCCCGAGCCATGCGCGTCTTACGGCGCCGACGGCGTCGTCGACCAGGAGCGATGAGCCGACTTTGACGACGATGCGGTTGAATTGGTCGAGAGAAGGAAGCTGGGCCACGAGCGCCGGACGGAGGAGGAAATCAAAGCGCAGGCGGCCGCCAAACCGTGAGCGCGGCGCGC
This sequence comes from uncultured Alphaproteobacteria bacterium, assembly GCA_963824475.1. GTDB lineage: Bacteria > Pseudomonadota > Alphaproteobacteria > Rhizobiales > Beijerinckiaceae > Roseiarcus. The sequence goes on along the minus strand of CAWGPR010000011.1, from coordinate 147,122 downwards.
GTTTTTCCGTTTAGACCAGCGCGCCCGCGCTGGCAAGGCAAGTTCGCCGGGGGCGTCGTCCGGGTGCGGATTTCTGTGCCGGGAGCCTGTTCCCGCTGCTGCGAGGCCATTGACCCGAGGGGCGGCGCAACTTTAGAAACATTCTAAATGGGGCCGTGCGGGACACGCCATGCGCAATTTCGACGATCTATCCGAGCGCGAGATCCTGGCCCTCGCCATCAGCAACGAGGAGGAGGATTCGCGTATTTACTCCGATTTCTCCGACGGCCTGCACGAAGATTACCCGGCGACCGCCAAAGTGTTTGACGAGATGGCCGCCGAGGAGAACACGCATCGGCGCCGGCTCATCGATCTCTTTGTGTCGAAATTCGGCGACCATATCCCGCTCGTGCGCCGTCAGGACATCCGCGGCTACATACCCGCGAAGCCGGTTTGGCAGATGAAGCCCCTCGGCCTCGAAGCGGCCCGCGCGCACACTCACGACATGGAGCGCGCCGCGGCGCGCTTCTACCGCCAGGCTTTGACCCGCACCACCGACGCATCGGTCCGCAAGCTGCTCGGCGACCTCGCCGAGGCCGAGGACAAGCACGACCAGCTCGCCACGGGCCTCGAGCACCAGGTGCTGACCGACTCCGTCCGGCACGATGAAGCCGAGAGCGAGCGACGACGCTTCGTTCTACAGGTCATCCAGCCGGGGCTGGTCGGCCTAATGGACGGCTCAGTCTCCACGCTCGCGCCGGTGTTCGCCGCGGCGTTCGCAACCCACAATACGTGGAACGCCTTTGTGGTCGGACTGGCCGCCTCGATCGGCGCCGGCATTTCGATGGGCTTCGCCGAGGCGCTGTCGGACGACGGCAAGCTTTCGGGACGCGGCGCGCCGCTGCTACGCGGCCTCGTCTGCGGGCTGATGACGACGGCCGGCGGCATCGGCCACACCTTGCCCTTTCTAATTCCGAGCTTCTACCCGGCGACCGTCGTCGCCTTTGCTGTGGTCGTCATCGAGCTACTCGCAATCTCCTGGATTCAGTGGCGGTACATGGACACGCCTCCATTGTCGGCGGCCGCCAAAGTGATGGTCGGCGGCGCGCTGGTGCTGGCGGCGGGAATTCTTATCGGCTCAAGCTGAGAAGAGACCAGGCGTAGGCGTTATGACGCGTGCGAGCCGGTGAACGGCACGAAGGGAATGATCGCGCCGCCATAGATATCGGAGCGCGCAACTGACATTTGGCCATCGGGCGACAGCCGCTTGACCGCCTTCAGCACATGCTGCGCGCCGGGCGGGCCGACCGGAATGACCATGATTCCGTCCGGAACGAGTTGCTGCAGCAACGGCGGCGGAATGTGATCAATGCCGCAGGTGACGATGATCTTGTCGAACGGCGCGTTCTCCTCCCAGCCGTAATAGCCGTCGGCGTTGCGGGTGCGGATGGCGCGGTACTCGCTATAGCCGCGCGCGATGAGGCTGTCATAGAGCGCCCGCGTGCGCCGGGCCAAGGCGGGTATGATCTCGATCGACCAGACATTGGGCGTCAGGTTCGAAAGATAGGCGGACTGGTAGCCTGAGCCAGTGCCGATCTCCAGCACCTTGTCGCTGCGCTTGATCTCGAGCGTGTTGGTCATGCGCGCGACCGTATGCGGGCCGGTGATGGTGACGCCGAAGCCGATGTTGAGATGATGCCATTCGTAGGCGCGATCGAGGTTTTCCGCGGTGACGAACTCCTCGCGCGGGGTTAGAAGGAAGGCGCGCATGTCGGCCTCGTCCCAGACGTCATGGTGGGCGATAAGCTGCTCGAACCGGTCGAAGCGTTCGCCCAGAAAATGCGGGTCCTCGCCGCGGTTCTTCACCATCCATTCGACGAAGGCCTCGCGGCTCTGCCGCGGCGGCGAGGCGCTCCAGTCATAAGCGCCGGGCACATTGGCCAGCGCCGGAAGGGCGGCGAACGCTGCGGCCTGCGCGGCCGCGCCGACGACGAACGCGCGCCGATCCATGGGAACCGTCACAGTCATCGGCCCATCGGGGCGCAAAGGCTCGCGACGGTCAAGCGCGAAATGAGTAAAACGGCCTGAACCGAGCCGAACGGAACGGAACTTGATAATCCTGGCTCGAAAGACGAGGCGGAGGGGCCATGCAAGCCAATTCATTCGACGTGATTCGCATTCCAACCAGCGGGCCTGGAGACGTTTCCGGCCTGATGGCTCTCATCGACAGCGGCGCGCTCAAGCCTTCGTCCATTCTCGCGATGCTGGGCAAGACCGAAGGCAACGGCGGGGTGAACGACTTTACTCGCGAATACGCCGTCGCCGCGCTGTGCAACGCGCTTGCGCCGCATGTGGAGCTCGCTCCGCGTGAGGTCGAGGCCAGAATCGCGTTCGTCATGTCGGGCGGCACGGAGGGCGTGCTGTCTCCGCATATCACAGTGTTCGCGCGAAGCCCGAGGCCCGAGGGCGCCGGCGAGGGCTCGAGCGAGAACCGCCTCAGCGTCGGCATTGCGCAAACCCGCGACTTCCTGCCGGAGGAGATCGGTCGGGACGCGCAGATCGACGAGACTGTAAGAGCTGTCGAGGCGGCGATGCGCGACGCCCGCATCGACGGCGTGAGCGATGTGCATTTCGTCCAGATCAAATGCCCCCTGCTGACCAGCGAGCGCGTCAAGGAGGCCGGCGCGCGCGGCAAGACGCCTGTCACCACGAGCGGCTATGCTTCGATGGGCTATTCGCGCGGCGCTTCCGCCATCGGCGTCGCCAAAGCGCTGGGCGAGATTGGCGCCGATGTCGGCGGAAGCCAGGTGCTGAAAGATTGGGGGCTGTATTCGTCCGTGGCATCGTGCTCGGCCGGAATCGAGCTCGTGCACAATGTCGTCATTCTGGTCGGCAACTCGCGCTTCTCGTCGAGCCCGTTCAGAATCGGCCATGCGGTGATGCGGGATGCGATCGACCTCCCGGCGGTGATGCAGGCGCTCGAGAGCGTGGGCTTGAGCGCGCTCGAGGCGCGGTCGCAAAGCCGGCTCGTCAACATCTTCGCCAAGGCCGAAGCCTCGCCCGACGGCGCCATCCGCGGCCTCCGCCACACAATGCTCGACGATTCTGACATCAACGCCACCCGCCACGCCCGCGCTGCACTCGGCGGATTGATCGGCGGCGTGGCGGGGACCGGCGCCGTCTATGTCTCGGGCGGCGCCGAGCATCAGGGCCCCGCCGGCGGCGGCCCGGTCGCGGTTATCGCGCGTGTGTGAAAGGGGGGGCGATCCTAGAGCAGATTGCATTTGGGTCGAAGCGCCAATTGTAGCCGCGCTCGATAGCCCGTCATCAGACGGGCGCTCTTCCGAACGCCCTTTGGAGCGCGGCGGACGCGGTCAGCGACCGCGTCTACAGGTTCACCGTGCCAGAACCCCGCGCACCCGCTCGACCAACTCAGACTCGGGGGCGGAGAACTGGGCGCGCTGGCGCAGCTCGAGATAATCGGCGCGGTCCTTGGTCGTCTTGGCGAGTTCGGCCCCGAGCTTGAGGTCGCGGATCGCGACCTGCGGGCCGCCCGGCGCATTGCGCTCGTTTGAGCCCTGGATGACGGCGACACGGCTCCTGCGCCGGTCCGCATATTTGAGCTGCGCGTTCATGCCGCCCGAACCCAGATAGAGTTCGGCCGCGATCCCCGCCTGGCGCAAGCTCGCGACCAGCCGCTGATAATTCACCATCGAGGCCGGGTCGCGGTCGAGAGCGAGCACGACGACGGGGCCGGCCGCCTCGGTGGCCGTGACGATCGGGCTCTTGATCGCGCGCAGCGCCGCAAGCAGGCGCGACACGCCGATCGAAAAGCCTGTCGCCGGGACCTCCCCGGACTTGTTCCGGGGATCAGCGCGGAAGCGCGCAACGAGGCCGTCGTAGCGCCCGCCGCCGCCGACCGAGCCGAAGCGGACTGGCCGGCCGTCATCTCCGGGCGTTTCAAAGGTGAGCTCCGCCTCGAAGACCGGGCCGGTGTAATATTCGAGCCCCCGCACGACCGAGGGGTCGAACACAACCCGATCCTGATAAAACCCTGCCCTTTCGCACATCAGGAGCAAGCTGTGGAGCTCTTCGATCCCCTGCGCCAGGAAATCCGAGGTTTCACGCGTGTATCGGCTGATATATCTCGCGACCTCCTTGAGCTTCTGCTTTCCATCCTGCCCGCCGGCCGTCAGGCAAGCGATCACTAAGTTCGCTTTCGGTTCATCAAGCCCCGCGCCTCTCGTGAAATCGCCGCTCTCGTCCTTGCGCCCCGCGCCTAGCAGCGCCCGCACCCCCTCAACGCCGAGCCGGTCGAGTTTGTCGATCGCGCGCAATACGGTCAGCCGCCGCCCGGCGTTCGCCTCGCCGCCGAGCCCGATCGACTCCATCACCCCGTCGAGCACCTTGCGGTTGTTGACCTTGATCACGTAGTCGCTGCGGGCGATGCCCAGCGCTTCCAGGCAATCGGCAGCCATCATGCAGATCTCCGCGTCGGCCGCCGGCGACGCCGCGCCGACCGTGTCGGCGTCGAACTGCATGAACTGGCGGAAGCGCCCAGGGCCCGGCTTCTCGTTGCGGAACACCCAGCCGGCGCGATAGGAGCGATAGGGTTTCGGCAGCTTTTCGTAGTTCTCGGCGACATAGCGAGCGAGCGGGGCGGTCAAGTCGTAGCGCAGCGAGAGCCACTGCTCGTCGTCGTCCTTGAACGAGAACACACCCTCGTTCGGGCGATCCTGGTCGGGCAGGAACTTGCCGAGCGCGTCGGTATATTCGATGAACGGCGTCTCGACCGGCTCGAACCCATAAAGCGCGTACACCTCCCAAATCTTGGCCATCATGGCTTCGGCGGCGGCGATCTCGGCGGCGTCACGGTCGGCGAACCCGCGCGGCAACATGGGGCGGACGCGGCGGGAATTGTCGGTTTCGGTCATCGCCGCTCTATATCCGGCGAACGCGGCGGCTAGAAGAGGTTCGCGGCGACGTTGATGGTGAGGGCGAGGATGATCGCGTTGAAGAAGAAGCCGACGACGCCCTGAATGACGACAATCCGTCGCATCCGCTTTGTGGTGACGTTGACGTCGGAGGACGCGAACGTGCAGCCGATGACGAAGGCCTGATAGAAGAATTCCATCCAGTCCGGCTGAGGGTTGCCGGGAAACTCGAGGCCGCCGTAAATCCCGCCCTTGTGGCGCTTGAAATAGACGCCTGCGTAGTGCAACGCAAACATCACCTGCAGGAATGCCCAGGCGCTCAGCACAGTCGCGCCGACCAGCGTCAGATGGCCGGCCTTCGGCCAGCCTGTCATGTTCTTGACTGGACCGAGTTCCCACACGATCGCGGCGATGGCCGCGAGAGACGCAACAATCCCGAGGACCACCAGCACCCATTGGTTCTCATCCTCCGGCCTGGAGAAAACGCTCGCCTCGCGCCTCGGATCCGTGACCATGTGCAGAATCATGATGAGGAACGCCCAGGCTCCGACATTCCAGGCGATCAGCAGGCGCGTCGCTTCGCGGATCTCGACCCCGAGGCGCAAAGCGACATAGGCCGCGACCATGAGGATCGCGCCCGCCAGGAGACGCGGCCGATGCGCAAAGGTCGCCAGAAAGCCGACAGGCGCCTTGGCGGCTCCCGGCGGGGGCGGTGATTTCGGCATGCTGGTTGGCCTGCCGGCTCTTGGCGGGGGCGGCGATTTGGGCATGCGAAGGCCGTTCGGGTCCTGACGAGGCCTGCCTTGCCCGAGGCCAACGCGAGGGTCAAGCGCCGCTAACGGCGCTTGCCTTTTCGATGCTAGATGAGGCCATGCGAGAGGCGAGCGACGCACGGCCTACCGTTTCCACCCGCGTCGACGGACGCGTGACGGTGGTGACAATCGAGCGTCCGGAGCGGCGCAACGCCGTCGACCTCCTGACCGCGCGCGCTTTGTTTGACGCCTTCAAAAGCTTCGACGCCGACCCGATTGCCGACGTGGCGGTGCTGACCGGCGCGGGCGGCGCGTTCTGCGCCGGCGCCGATCTCAAGGCGATCGCCGACGGTGAGACGCGGCCAATCGAGCCGGGCGGCCAGTTCGGTCCCATGGGCCCGACACGTCTTCAGCTCGGAAAGCCGGTGATCGCCGCCATCGAAGGCCCCGCGGTCGCGGGCGGCATCGAGCTTGCGCTTTGGTGCGATCTCAGGATCGCCGCGCGTTCCGCTGTCTTTGGCGTCTTCAATCGGCGCTTCGGCGTGCCGCTCATCGATCTCGGCACAATCCGTCTGCCGCGCATCGTCGGCCATGGCCGCGCGCTCGAACTCATTCTGACCGGCCGCGCGGTCGGCGCCGAGGAGGCCCTTCACATTGGCCTCGTCAACGAAGTGACCGAGGATGGCCACGCGCTCGCCCGCGCCGTGGCGCTGGCCCGGACGCTCAGCGGCTTTCCGCAGACGGCGATGCGCAACGACCGCATGTCCGTGATCGAACAGTGGGATTTGAGCGGGCCGGCGGCGATCGCCAACGAGGTCGCGTGGGGGCTCAAAACCCTCGCCAGCGGCGAAGCGTCGGCCGGCTCGGCGCGCTTCAAGGACGGCGCCGGCCGGCACGGCGGTACTGTAAGCTGAGGTCCGCGCGCGCCTCCGCGCTTTGCAAAGCCCGACGATCGGGGCCATTTGACAGGGCGGGCGAAACCTCGACCTGTTTGGAGCCAACAAAGGCTTGAGACCATGAGTTCGGACCCCGGAGATCGCGACGATGAGGCGGCAAGCTTACGCGCGCGGCTCGATCGGCTGTCGGGCGAACTGAAAGGCCGGGCTGCTGCGCCCCCTGCACCCGAACCGAAGCCCGCGCCCAAAACGGGCGCGAGCGCCGCCGGTTCGGCGATGTCGCTTGGCTTGCGCGCCGGCAGCGAGTTCGTCTCTGCGGTGATCGTCGGTGTGGGCATTGGCTGGGTTCTTGACCGCGCGCTCGGCACCAATCCTGCATTTCTGATTGTGTTTTTCCTGATCGGCGTGGCGGCGGGGGTGTGGAACGTGATCCGACTGACTTCGCCGAAAGGCGCGTCATTGAACCGCAATTCGTCCTTGTCTCGCGCGAACTCGCCGGATAAAGACGTGCCGCGCTCGGCTTCCCGAGCCGAGCAGGACGCCTCGTTGGGGGGGCGCGGAGCCGCTGGCGGGGCGTTTCAGCCTCGCAATGAGGCGGACGACGACGAGGACTAGAGGACGTGGCCACAGAGTTGGGACCGGCGATCGATCCGATCCATCAATTTGCCCTTCATCCGGTCGTTTCGATTCAGGTCGCGGGCCACGACGTCTCCCTGACCAATTCCGGCCTCTACATGTTGCTTGCGGTCGCGCTCAGCTGCCTTCTGGTCGCAATCGGCGCGCGAGGCGGCCCAGGCGTGCCGGGCCGCATGCAGGCGATGGCCGAAATGGCCTACGAATTCGTGGCCGGTATGGTGCGCTCCGCCGCCGGCGAGGCCGGCATGCGGTTTTTCCCGTTCGTCTTCTCGATCTTCTTTTTCGTTCTCCTGGCTAATCTGATCGGCTTCATTCCGTACTCGATGGCGGTGACCAGCCATATTGTCATCACCGCCGCTTTGGCGCTCATCGTGTTTTTCACTGTGGTCATCATCGGCGTCAGGGAACACGGCTTTCATTTCTTCAAGCTGTTCGTCCCGCCTGGCGTGCCGATCTACATTCTGCCGCTGGTCGTCGCGATCGAGATCGTGTCCTTCTTGTCCCGCCCGGTCAGCCATTCGGTGCGCCTGTTCGCCAACATGCTCGCCGGCCACATCACGCTCAACGTCTTCGGCGGCTTCGTCGTCATGCTGCTCGGCGCCGGCGCGGCGATCAAGGCGCTGGCGGTGTTGCCTTTCGTCGCGACGATCGGGCTTGACGCCCTCGAACTCTTGGTCGTGTTCCTGCAGGCCTATGTGTTCGCCATGCTGACCTGCATGTATCTCAACGACGCGCTTCACCCGGGTCACTGACCCCCCAACCCGAAAACGAAATTCGACAGCGAAATAGGAGCACAGAATGGAACCGCATGAGCTCGCCATCGCCGCCAAATATGTCGGCGCCGGCCTCGCCGCCATCGGAACGGGGGCCGCGGGCATTGGCGTCGGCACGCTGTTCGGTCAGTTCCTGAACGGCGCGCTGCGCAATCCGTCGGCGGTCGAAGGCCAGTTCGGCCGCCTTATTTTCGGTTTCGCGGTCACCGAGGCACTGGGCATTTTCGCCCTGCTGATTTCTTTCTTATTGCTGTTTGCGGTCTGACGTTTCAGACTTCTTGCTGCTGCGGGGAAGGCGCACGCGGCGCCTTCCTGGCTCGTTTTTCTAAGGGTCCGTGATGGCACAGTCGGCGCAATCGACGCCCTCCGACACGACACAAACGCAGGTCGGTCAGGACGGCGGCGCGCATTCGAACTTTCCGCCGTTCGACCCAAGCACGTTTGCCTCTCAGCTGGTCTGGTTCGCGATCGCCTTCGGGTTCCTTTACTGGTACATGTCGAAGCGGGGCTTGCCGCAGCTAGGGGCGGTGATCGATGGCCGCAAAGCGCAAATCGCGCGCGACCTCGACGACGCGACGGCGATGCAGCAGAGGGCCGACGCGGCCGCGGCCGCGCATGAAAGGACGTTGGCCGAGGCGCGCGCGAAGGCTCAGAGCCTCGCCCAAGCCGCTCGCGACGCCGCCGCTGCGGACGCACAGGCGAAGCGAAAGGCGCTCGAGGACGATCTTGCCGCCAAGCTCGCCGCCGCCGAGCGCGAGATCGCCGCAACGCGCGCTCAGGCCATGGCCAATGTCGCCGAGGTCGCGCGCGACGCTGCGGGAGCGATCGTCGAGCGTCTCGGAGGACGCCCGGCCGATCCGGCGGCGGTCGCCGCGGCGGTCCGTTCGGTCGAGTTGGTGAGCGGAGGCGCATGATGGAGTTCGGCGCGGAGTTTTTTGTCCTTCTCGGCTTCCTCGTCTTCGTCGGCGTTCTTATCTATTTCGGCGCCCATCGCATCGTGCTGAACGCGCTCGACGCTCGCGGTGAAGCGATCGCTGCCGAACTCGCTCAGGCCGCCAAGCTCCGCGAGGAGGCGACCGCGCTGTTGGCGAGCTTCGAGAAAAAGACCGCCGAAGCGGAAGCGAACGCCGCCGCCATCGTGGCCGAGGCGCGCGCCCAAGCCGATCAATTGGCGGTCGAGGCCGCCGACCGGCTGAAGGAATTCATCGCCCGGCGCACCAAGCAAGCCGAGGCCAAAATCGCGCTCGCCGAAGCCCAGGCTGCGGCCGACGTTCGCGCCGCCGCCGCCGAACACGCGGCCAAGGCGGCGGAAATCGTGCTTGCCGACGAAATGAGGGGCGAGGCCGGCGCAGATCTGGTGACGCACGAGATTGGCGAGATTAGAAGCCGCCTCTCTTGAGCGGCTAGGAACGCCGACGTCGGTTCCCCGCTCCTTTTGCGGGGACCGCGTCGCGGTCCCGGAGCCTCGTCCGGCTTGATTTGCCGCGCGCCTCGCCGCATGGTGGCGCAGCCCAGCGTCCCGCGCCCATGGGGCTTTGGTTCGCCAGAGGGGGAGCAAAGGCGTTGAAGAGAACGATTATCGGCCTCATGGCCTTTTTCCTCCTCGTTCCGCTCGCGCGCGCAGGCGGCGGCCCGGCCCAGCTCAACCTCTACGACACGCCGGCTGAGGCGCGCTGGGCGCCGTTTTTCGACGATATGCCCGCCTGCGACGACGCCGGCGTGCTGTCGACGATCAGCAGCCGGTTCGGACAGACCCAGCGCGAATTCTGGGACCCGAATCTGGCGATCCAGGGCTTCGATCGCGTACGCGAAATCGGCTTCAGGTCCAATGGCCTGTCATACATTCCGCGCCGCTATTGCGTCGCCCGCGCCGCAATGACCGACCAGAAGACCCGAACCGTCGCCTACGCCGTGGGAACGCAACTGGGCATCATCGGAGTGACCTGGGGCGTCGAGTGGTGCGTCGTCGGCATTGACCCGACCTTGGCCTACGCACCCGATTGCGAGGTCATCCGCCCGATCCTCGAGCGGGAAATCGGCAAGGCGAAGTGGCTTGCCGAATACGGGCTTAAAGCGGGCAATTAACCGACGCCGAAGTCGGAGACGTCACTATGCAGCGTTTGGCGCTCAAGTTGGCGTTGAGTTTGGCGCTGGCGGCGACCGGCGCGCCGATTGAGGCCGTTGCGCAGACCGCGGCGCCCGCTCCGCCCGCCGCGACTACGCAGTTCGACTATTATGTGATGACGCTGTCGTGGGCCCCCGGCTTCTGCGACCTCGGCGGTCAGGAGACGTCGTCGCCGGAGTGCGCGGCGGGATCGGGCGACGGCTTCGTCGTCCACGGCCTATGGCCGGATAACGAATATCGCCCGAACCCCGAGGCGTGCCCGGGCCAGGACGCCTCGCCCTCTGATCTTGAGTACGAGCATGGCCTCTACCCGAACGATCGCCTCGCGGCCTATGAATACCACGAGCATGGAACCTGCACGGGCTTAAGCGCGCATGACTATTTCGCCACTGTGCGCAACGTGCGGACGCGGCTAAGCATCCCCGCGATGTTCCAGGCGCCGCACCAGCAATTGCGGCTCGCTCCCGGGGACGTCGAGCAGGCCTTCATGGCGGCGAACCCCAATTTGCGTCCCGACAACATGGCGGTCACGTGCAGCAACGGCGAGCTTGTCGACGTGCGCTTCTGCATCGCCAAAGACCTCTCGTCCTACGTGGTCTGCCGCAAGGTTGCGCGGCACACCTGCCAGCGCACGTTGATCGTGGTCGCTCCGGTGCGCTAAGGAGGCTCGGCCCAGAACCGGCGCGACGGAGCTCCACCCCGGTTCCCGATGGGGGCGCCAACAGCTAACGCTGCAAGAGCCAAGAATTTGCTTGCTAAAACCAGAAATGTGGTCTATATATATTCTCATTCTCGGAATCCATCTGGACCCGGCGGTAGCCCGCGAGGAGAAAGGGGCCGCAGGCTGTTTGAAATGTTCGCCCACAACCGACGCTCGAGTCGAGACGAAGGGAGGAATTTTGCATTTGAATTGACCGTAACCCATTGAAAAGTCCTAGTTCGAAAAAATAAACGCTAGTAAATGAAAGCTGTTTTGCTAACACTTACTAGCGTTTGGGCGGATTTTATTAGCGCTTGCTTGCAGCGAATTCGCGCGCTGGTTGTATCCATAACCTCGCGTGGGATCGGTCAAGCGGATGGGGATCGTTCCGATCAACTATCGCCACGCCTTCCATGCCGGCAATTTCGCCGACGTGCTCAAGCACGCCGTTCTGGCCCGCGTCCTCGTTTATCTCTCCCGCAAGGAAAGCGCGTTCCGTTTCATCGACACCCATGCTGGGGCAGGCCGGTACGACCTGGCGAGCACGGAGGCGAAACGCTCGCCGGAATGGCGCAACGGGATCGCGCGCGTTCTCATGGCGCGCTCGCCCGCCCCGGTCGCGGAGCTCTTGCGCCCCTATCTGCAAGCCGTCGGGCCGCACGACGCCGAGGGCCGGCCGTCTTCCTATCCGGGTTCGCCGACCATCGCGCAGATCCTCATGCGCCCGCAGGATCGCATCGCGCTCTGCGAGGCGAACCCAAACGAACGCGAGGCGTTAATCGTCTCGCTCGGGCGCGATGGGCGGCTCAGCATCGTCGGCGCGGACGGCTATGTCGCGCTCAACGCGTACCTGCCGCCCAAGGAGCGCCGCGGAATCGTCTTGATCGACCCTCCGTTCGAGGCGCCCGAGGAAGCCGTTGCCGTCGAGCGAGCGCTCCAGCGCGCTTTGCGCAAATGGCCGACCGGAACTTACATCGCCTGGCGCCCAATCCGCGAGGCTCAAGCAGACGCCCGTTTCCTCAATTCGGTCGCCGCCCTTGGGGCGCCAAACATCCTGCGGCTCGAACTGGACGTGGGCCCTGAGCCGATCGGCGCGCACGGACAGGAGCCGCTCGTGCGCGCAGGGCTTCTTATCGTCAATCCACCGCATACGCTCATCGACGAAGCCCTGACGCTGCTGCCGTGGCTGGCGCATACTCTCGCTCGTACCGGAAGCGGAAAGCACCTCTGCGTTTGGCTCACCGAGCCGAAGTGAGGGCGCCTGCACAGGGCTTGCCCGCGTCGGCCGCATCGGTTTATGTGTGAACCATTGCGCGGATCGGAAGCCGGCGCCGGCAGCAAGCGCGGTTGCGCCTGATCCCCGGGGAGCTTCGATGGCGCTGCCGAATATTCTTAAAGACAAGCTCAGGCTGCCCGTCGTCGGCGCGCCGCTGTTCATCATCTCCCACCCGGCCTTGGTGATCGCCCAGTGCAAGGCGGGAATCGTCGGCGCTTTTCCCGCGCTCAACGCACGGCCGGTTTCCCAGCTCGACGAATGGCTGCATGAAATCACCGAGGCGCTGGCCGCCCATGACCGCGCACATCCGGAACGCCCCGCCGCGCCGTTTGCGGTCAACCAGATCGTCCACAAGTCCAACGCGCGGCTTGAGGACGATATGGCGCTGACGGTCAAGTGGAAGGCGCCAATCGTCATTACCTCCCTTGGCGCCCGCGAGGATGTCAATTCGGCGGTGCACAGATATGGCGGGACCACGCTGCACGACATCATCAACAACCGCTTCGCGCACAAGGCGATCGAGAAGGGCGCCGACGGCCTGATCGCGGTCGCGGCAGGCGCCGGCGGTCACGCTGGTTCGATTTCGCCCTTCGCGCTGATTCAGGATATTCGCGCCTGGTTTGACGGACCTCTTCTGCTGTCGGGCGCGATTGCGACCGGTCGGGCCGTTCTCGCCGCGCAGGTGATGGGCGCGGATCTCGCTTATATCGGCTCGGCTTTTGTCGCCACGCCCGAGGCGCGGGCGATCGATGAATATAAGCAGGCGATCGTCAACGGCGACGCTTCCGACATCGTCGGGTCCAACTATTTCACCGGCGTTTTCGGCAATTATCTGAAGCCGTCTATCGTCAAGTCCGGTCTCGACCCGGATAGCCTGCCTAAGGGCGAGGCCAGGGCGATGAACTTCGCCTCCAGTGGCTCGTCGGGAGCCAAGGCGTGGCGAGACATCTGGGGAAGCGGCCAAGGCATCGGCGCGGTCAAGTCGGTGCAGCCGGTGGCCGAACTCGTCGCGCGGGTTGAGCGGGAATACGCCGAGGCAAGGAATCGCGTCTGCGCTTGAGGCCCGTGTGGGATGGACGCGGGACGTCGTCAAGATGACATCGCGATTCTCCCCGCTGTTCTTTTTCATCACTCCTCGCTGCCTTCGCACTGGCGGCCTGACTCGTTCGGGAGCAAGGGTGACTCCGTATCGCCGCGGTCCGCGGATAGGCTGCGCGCCGTGTCGCTGATTCGTGTTCCCTGCGTTCGCCTCACCCTCAAGCCGCGAAAGATGCAACCATCGCCATGGCGACCATCGAACAATTCCCGCAACGCCAGACTCAGGAACGCCCCTATCGCACGCCGCCGCACAACCTCGAGGCGGAGCAGGCGCTGCTCGGCGCGATCCTCATTAACAACGACGCATTCGACCGCGTCTCCGACTTCCTCAGAAGCGACCATTTCGTCGAGGAGATTCATCGCCGCATCTTCGAGGTCGCCGGATCGCTGATCCGGGCGGGAAAGCTGGCAACGCCAGTCACGCTCAAAACGTTCCTCGGCGACCATGACCTCGGCGGCGTAACCGTTCCCCAATATCTCGCCCGCCTGGCCAGCGAAGCGACGACCATCATCAACGCTTACGACTACGGCCGCAGCGTCTACGACCTCGCGATGCGACGCGAGCTTATTTCGATCGGCGAGGATGTGGTCAACGTCGCCTATGACGCGCCGGTCGATTCGAGCCCACGCGACCAAATCGAGGAGGCGGAACGGCGCCTGTACCAGATCGCCGAGGCTGGCCGCTATGACGGCGGCTTCCAACGCTTTTCCGAAGCCTTGAAGATCGCCGTCGACATGGCCGCAAAGGCCTATGAGCGCGATGGCTCGCTCAGCGGCATCGCTGCTGGGCTCACCGATCTCGACCGCTACATGGGCGGCCTGCAGGCGTCCGATCTCGTCATTCTCGCCGGCCGTCCTGGCATGGGCAAGACGGCGCTCGCCACCAACATCGCCTTTAATATCGCCAAAGCCTATCAGGGCCGAACGCGCGCCGACGGCGCAATCGAGGCTGCCAACGGCGGCATTGTCGGCTTCTTTTCGCTCGAAATGTCGGCCGAACAGCTGGCGACCCGTATCATCGCTGAACAATCCGGCGTGGCCTCCTACAAGATCCGTCGCGGCGACATTACCGAAAGCGACTTCCACCGGGTCGCCGACGCCGTCCGCGACATGCAGCAGATTCCGTTCTATATTGACCAGACCGGCGGCGTTTCGATCGCTCAGCTCACGGCCCGCGCCAGGCGACTCAAGCGCCAGCGGGGGCTCGACCTGCTGGTCGTCGACTACCTCCAGCTTCTCGCTGGCTCTAAGACGCGCTCTGACAACCGCGTGCAGGAACTGACTGAGATCACGACTGGCCTCAAGGCGCTGGCCAAGGAACTCAACATCCCGATCCTCGCTTGCTCGCAGCTTTCGCGCCAAGTTGAACAGCGCGACGACAAGCGGCCGCAGCTCTCGGATCTGCGCGAAGTCAGGCTCGATCGAGCAGGACGCGGACGTCGTTCTGTTCGTTTATCGGGAGGAATATTACCTCAAGAACAGGGAGCCGCGGCCGGGCACGGAGGAGCATATCGCCTGGATGGCGCAGATGGAGAACGCGCATGGCCGGGCGGAAGTCATCATCGGCAAGCAGCGTCACGGGCCCACCGGCACGGTCGAACTTCAGTTTGACGCCGAGGTGACCCGATTCAGCACCATCGCGCGGGAAGACACGATCCCGGAAATCCGCTAGGATCAGCTTTCAGGGGCCACAACAAAGTTGCAATCGTCACCCTTGTAGGCGAGGGCCATGAAGCGGGCGGCCGGCCAGGAGCCCATGCGCCGCCATAAGTCTGGAGAGTCGGATGAAGCTGATCACCGCTTTTGGCCTTGCCGCCGCGTTCGTCGGGACCGCTTGCCTGGCTGCGCCCACGAGCGCTGACGAGTTCACGCCCGCGCAGAAGCAGGAACTGGGCGCGTTCATCAAGGATTATCTCGTCAATAACCCGGACGTGTTGCGCGCGGCGATCGAAGCGCTCGATAAGCATGACAAGGAAGCGGCGGACGCGGAGCGCCAGAAGGTCGTCTCCAGTCAGGCCGGAGCTCTGTTCAGTTCGAAATATCAGGCGACGATCGGCAATCCAAATGGGAGCGCAACGCTCGTCGAATTCTTCGACTACAATTGCCACTTCTGCAAAGGCGCGCTGCCGGACGTCACCAAGTTGGTGAAGGACGATCCCAACCTCAAGCTGGTTCTCAAGGATTATCCCGTTTTGGGGCCTGGGTCGGTCGAGGCGGCGAAGGTGGCGAGCGCCGCGCGCAATCAATTGCCGGGCGACAAGTTCTGGGCTTTCCACTCCAAGCTGCTTGCCACCCACGGCCCGGTCGGCAAGGCCGAGGCGCTGGCGGTGGCCCGAGAACTCGGCCTCGACATGGACAGACTCGCCAAGGACATGGAGAGCCCCGAAATCAAGTCGGGCTTAAACGAGGTCATGCAGCTCGCCGACGCCCTGCAAATCAACGGTACGCCAACGTTCGTCGTCGGCCAGGACGTTGTTGTCGGCGCGGTCGGTTACGACCAGCTTAGGGATAAGGTCGATTCCGTGCACAAGTGCGGACACGCGACCTGCTGACCCGAAGGCGACTTTTAACCACAAACTCTCGTGAATACGCCTGTCCGGCGTCATTCCCACTGACCGGCGAGGGCCGCTTTGACCGCACTGCAAGCTATTATTATGGCCGTGCTGCAGGGCGTGACGGAGCTTTTCCCGGTCAGCAGCCTCGGCCACGCGGTGATCCTGCCGCGGCTCTTAAATTGGGGAGTTGACGAAAAGGCCCCGGACTGGCTCGCCTATCTGGTGGTCATGCATTTGGGGACGTTGATCGCGCTGTTCGTCTTCTTCCGGCGCGATTGGCTCAATTTCTTGCGTTCCCTTGTCGACACGTCGGGGAGCCGGGCGGCAACGGACAGAAGGACGTTCTTCCACGTTATTCTGGCGACCATCCCGGCGGTCTTGGTCGGCTCCTTGTTCCGTAAGCTTTTGGGCGACGCTTTTGCGGCGCCGGCTATCGCCGCGGCGTTCCTGATCATCAATGGCTTCATCCTCTACTTCGGCGACCGGATCGGCGAGGAATTGATCGGGTCGCTCGATCAGCTCAACTGGAAGGGGGCGCTGGCGGTCGGCTTCGCCCAATGCCTGGCGCTGATCCCAGGGATCTCACGCTCTGGCTCGACAATCGTCGCCGGCGTCGTGGCGGGACTCAAGCACGCAGAGGCCGCGCGCTTTTCGTTCCTGATGGGCGCGCCGATCATTCTCGCCGCCAATGTTTATGAGGCGCCGAAACTCATGAAAGAGGGGGCGACGCTGGGACCCATGGCGATTTTGTCGGGGGTAGTCGCCGGCGTTGTCGCCTATCTCAGCCTGGCGTTCCTGATGCGTTATTTCCATAAGCACGAATTCGAGGCGATGAGTCCGTTTGCCTATTATTGCTGGGCCGCAGGCGTTATCAGCTTGGCGATTATCCGCTTCGCCTAACTCAGGGTCTTGGCCGAAGGCCTTGACGCCCCATATTTCGACGCGCAGACGCGGAATTGGCCGCGCTCTCGAGAGGCGGTCATGGCGACCATCCAGTTCATGCCGGCGCGGTTGACGGCGGAGGAGACCGAGGACCTGAGGCGAGCGGTCGCTTGCCTTGAAGGGACAAGCTTCGCACAGCGCCTGACCGAGGCGGTCGGACGTCCGGTCGGAATGCTAAGCCGCACGATGCCTCAATCGGCGCGGCGGGTGATCGCGCACGCGAGCGAGACCGCTTTGCGCGGCGCGCTCAAGCTCGCCCTGCGCACCCTCGATCTCAGAGCGCCGGCCAAGCCCGCGAACCGTGCTCATAAGCTTGCCGCTGCGGCGTCCGGCGCCGTCGGAGGCGCGCTCGGGTTGGCGGCGCTGCCGATCGAACTGCCGATCTCGACGACCATCCTTCTGCGCTCGATCGCCGAAATCGCGCGCGAGGAGGGCGAGGATTTGAGCGCCCCCGACGCCGCATTCGCGTGCGTCGAAGTGTTCGCCCTTTGCGGTCAGGGGGACGGGGAGGGGGCGCTCGAGAGCGGCTATTTCGCCGTCCGCGCCGCGCTCGCCAAATCGGTGAGCGACAGCGCGCGCTTTGTCGCGACGGAGGGCGTCACCGCCCAATCCGCCCCGGTCATCGCGCGGCTGATTTCGCAGATCGCCGCGCGTTTCGGCGTCGTGGTGAGCGAGAAGCTCGCCGCCCAGGCGACGCCGATCCTGGGCGCGATCGGCGGCGCGGCCGTCAACGCCGCCTTCGCCGACCATTTCCAAACGCTGGCCCGCGGGCATTTCATCGTGCGGCGCCTTGAACGCCGGCACGGCGCGAGCGTGGTCGTCTTCGAGTACCAGCGCCTGCGGGGCGAGCGCGCGCAAAACCGAAGAGCTGCGTCGTAACGCGAGGATCGCGATGTGCGAGAGCCGGGCAGCTCAGCGGAAGCGACAGCCCGGGTTGGCCGCCCGGACGTTCGCCCTGGCGCTTCTCGGACTGCTTGCCACGACCACACTCGCGTCCGCCGACCTAAGGCCGCCGCCGCCCCGGCCGCGCGGCGCGCCGCCGATGCGTTTCGTGCGCGTCGTGAGCGCCGATCCGGCGTGCGAACCCAATTGCCCGGAATGGTTGTCTGCCGAGGGCCGGATCGAACCCGGCTCGGCGAGGGCGTTCGCAGAAGCGGTTGAGCGGCTCAACGGCCGCCGGCTGCCGATTCTCATCCATTCTCCGGGCGGTTCTGTTCCTGACGCAATGGCTATGGGCGAACTCATTCGCGCCAAGGGCCTCGCGGTGGCCGTTGCCAGGACCTTGATCATGAACTGTCCGGAGTCGGCACTGAAATGCCCGGATGGTCCCGGCAAGGCGATCACCGGCGGCGCGACTTGCGCCTCGGCTTGCGTGCTCGTGCTCGCCGGCGGGGTCGAACGCCTCGCCGGCCCCGTGCCGCTAATCGGCGTGCATCAGATCACGACGCTGGTCAGAGTGCCCGAAGGCCTGGCCCATCTCACGTCGACGCGGAAATTGTACGAGCAGCGGGGGATCGACGCCGAGGTCAAAGACTATCTCGCCGCCATGGGCGTGGGCGAGCCGGTGATGACGCTCGCGCGCAAGACGCCGGCGGCCAGCGTTCGCTGGCTGAACCTCGCCGAACTCAAGGCCTCCGCCCTCGCGACCCAGGCGCTCGACGGCGCCGAGCCGATCCTCGCCAATGGCGCGAACGGCCTCAATGGCCACGCGTTCGACGGCGATCCGCCGCGCGCCGATCTCGTCCAGGCGAGCATCGTAAGGCCGATCCCGGGACCCGACGCGACGCTCGAGATCGCGCTTCGCTATCGCCGCGGCGGCGGCGCGATCGAGGCGGAGGCGATCGAGCGCCCTCCTAAGCCGCTACAGGCGGCCGATCCGCCCTCCCCCGGCTTAACCCTGACCCTGAGCGCTGCCGGCGGCGAACCACTGCAGTTGAAGACGAGCGAAATGAGCCCTGCGCACGCGCTCATCCCGCGCGAGCGGTTCTGCGCGCTCACCCATGGCGGCGCGACCATGGCGGCCTCGGCATTCGCCGGGTCGCGAGAGTCTCCACCGGCGGTTGAGCTGTCCGCCATGGACGGCGCGAAGGGGCTCAGCGCCGAAGCCTGCCCCTGATCGCGCCGCGGCGCCAGCTCAAGCCAGGACGACCCCCGCGAAGCCATGAGTCTACCAGCGCGCCAACTTTTCCCAAGCCAATCCGAATAAAACCAGTGAAAATCGCTTGGATTTTCTTGGCTTTGTTCGTCCGAATCGAGACTTTTCAACGCCTTATGGGAAATCCAAATAAAAAATCAGACTTGCGTCTTAGATTGTGTGCAAAACGTCTCAGCCGTTTTCCTGCTTTCCGCGATGGGGGCGCACCCTACTTTCCGGTAGACTTAGATAGCACATGCTTACGATTTAAAGAAATCCCGGGTCCGAGACCTTTGCACAACTCGGGGGTTTTGATTCTCACAAGGGAGCCCAGAGAGGATGATTTGCCGAGGTCGCGCCGTGACCTGTCTCAGCCTTCGTTGGTGGACGCTTAGGTGAGCGGCCACCGGAAGATCGGAAGATTTCTGGACCGGATCGAGAAGGCGTTCGACGGGTCGGCGTTCGAGGCGTTGCTGTCGCCGATCCATGGGCTCGGCGACGGGAGCGCCGGGCTATCCGCCTTTGACGATGTTCAAGATCTTGCTTCTTGAGCAACGGCGCACGCTCTCTGACCCCGCCGCCGAGGAGGCGGTGAGCGACCGACTGTCGTTTCGAGGCTTCTGCGGCCTGCCGCTGGAGGCGGAGACGCCGGATCAGTCTCGATTTGGGGTTTCGCCAGATGGTCGACGGCGGCTCTTGCCGTCGCGCGGGGAGTCCGGAAGGAAAATCCGCGTTAAAGTATTGAAAACACTCGTATGGTGGAAGGAAAACGAAACGTGCCAGCACCCCTTTCTGGGGTTTTCGCAAGCATTTTCATGGAAAAAGCGCACTATCCGACAAAGATCACCGATTCCCACCCGCAAAGGCATCGGTCTCCGGCGTCAAGGCGAGGCTCAGGACCCATTAGACCTTATGTCCGCCGTGTGAAGCACCTGGCGGTCCGTCCCACGGCATGTCCCATTCGAGGATTGCGTCGGATGGGCCGATGCAGAGCCTCAGACATGGGGGACGGACCTGATGCACGATACCATTTTCGTGGGAATGGATGTCCACAAGGCGACGATTTCGGTCGCGGTTGCCGATGGGGCGCGCGCTGGGGAGGTGCGCCATCTCGGCAATTTTCTGAATCGCGCCGATCACGTCGGCAAGCTCGTAGAGCGTCTGAGTAAGACTGGCGGTCAGCGACTACGCTTCTGCTACGAAGCCGGTCCTTGCGGTTACGGGTTGCATAGGCAAATCACAGATCTTGGCCATAAATGCGCGGTTGTGGCGCCCTCGCTGATTCCGAGGAAAGCCGGCGATCGGATCAAGACCGATCGCCGAGACGCGGTGATGCTGGCGAAGCTGCACCGAGCCGGCGAATTGACCGCCGTGTGGGTTCCCGATGCAGCGCATCTCCTGCCATGGGCCTATGTGAAAGCAGAGCCGCTCAAAGCCGTGGCCTGAAAACGCCGCTTACAAGCAAGACGGCGCTTGCCATGGTGTTCAAGCTGGTCGAAGGCGCGCAGAAGACGTGGCGTCGCCTTGATGGCCACAACCAGTTGCCAAAGATCATTCGAGGTGTGAAGTTTACTGACGGGTGCGAGGTCATCGCCAAGCCCGGCGACCTTCAATCCCAAACCGCCGCCGCCTGATCCTTCAGGCTATCACCAAAAATCGGCGATAGCTCGTTGCGGTTTTGCTGAGAGCGAAATGAGATCGTCAATTGCCGCAAGCCGCTCGGCCTCGGCGAGATCGTTGACGGTGTTGGCGTTGAAGAAGGGATCGAGCGGCTCGGCCGGCCAGGCGACCGTCGCAACTCGGTATCGCCCGATCCAGTCGTCAACCTTGTAGAGACCTTCGACGACAAGGGCGGAGCGCAACGCATCGCGCAGCGCGACATCCCACAGCCCGATTACGGGATGAGATCGCCCCCCAGAGGCCGGGACCGCAAGCTCGGCGCCTTGAGCGTTCAGAGCCCGGTACAACCGGGCGACCAAATCCCGGGGTAGAAAGGGACAGTCTCCCGGGACGCTGAGAACCCAATGCGCGTTGGGACGGTTAACCGCCGCCCAATCCAGCCCTGCGAGGATTCCGGCGAGGGGTCCTGGATAGTTCCTCACCTCGTCAGCAACGACAGGCAGGCAAAATGACACAAAGCGCTGGGGGTCGCCATTGGCGTTGAGAAGCAGGCAGTCGCATTGCGGCTCCAGTCGCGCAATAACGCGGGCCAGAATCGGGTAGCCGCCGATTTCGCGCAATGGCTTGTCGCCGCCGCCCATTCGCCGCGCGAGACCGCCGGCAAGTACCACGCCCGGTATACCTGAAGCTTCACTCGTCACGATATACGACCATTAACCCGTAGCGGGCCGACTCCTCCGCCACCATCTTCGACGTCACGATAGCATGTGCATGAAATGCATATCGAGCCTGACGCCGTGTCGGATGATCGCAGGCGGAAACTGTGGCGCAATCGAGACCGCAACCGTCGCCATGACAGTGCCCCAAGACATTGCCGTTGGCGTTATGTGGCGCTCGGGACCAGACGAACGTCAGTTCACAGCTATGCTCGCGTGGTTTGGATGACACTGCGCCGTTTGCCTCTCCGTTCCGACCAGGAGGGTTCAAAGCAATCGAGCGGCCAGGACGCGGTCGAGACCACTCAAGTCCTTGTACGTCATGGTATCGTTAAAGCCGCACTGCTTTGCGATCACAGTAACGTCGGGTGTTTGCCGTGCGCCAAATTCGGCGAGCAGCCAGCCGGGCGGGGCAAGTAGGGATCTCGACTCCGGCATGATTCGCCGATAGGCGGCAAGTCCGTCAAATCCGCCGTCCAGCGCGACGCAAGGATCGAAGTCCCGGACCTCGCGCGGCAGCTCTGGAAGATCAGCCGTCGGAATGTACGGGGGATTCGATACGATCAGGTCAAACGATCCTTCGAGATCTGTGGTCCAGTCGCCAACTCGAATCTCGGCCCTGTCTGACAGGCCGCGTGCGTCAAGATTGCCGAGCGCGACCATTGCCGCGTCGGCTGAAATATCGACGCCAACGCCCCGCGCACTGGCAAATTCGGTGAGGAGGGCGCACAGCAATGCGCCGGAGCCGACGCCAAGGTCGAGGATACGCAACGGCTTATCGCGCCGATCTCTCAAACTCCCGATCGCAGCTTCAACAATTGTTTCCGTTTCCGGTCGCGGATCCAACACGTGCGGAGAAATCGCGAGCGACAGACCCCAGAATTCGCGTTTGCCGACGATCCTCGACAGGGGCTCGCCGCCCACCCGCCGCCTTGCGAACTCTTGAACTGTTGAAGCCGCAGACCCGAGCGGTCCCTGCGGTGCGGCGATGAACACGACTTGCGAAACACCAGCGGCCGCACAGATAGTCAGCCGCGCCTCTCGTCCCGGGTTTTCAATACCACGGAGACGAAACGTCTCGGTAAGACTGGCTAGCGCTTCGGAGCGGGTACTGCAGGGCTCAAGTGCAAGGCGCTTTGTCAAGCAACTTGACCGTGGCAGTGTTTGAACTTCTTGCCTGACCGGCAGGGACAAGGCTCATTTCGGCCGACACGGCCCCAGGTGGCGGGATTCTTCGGGTCGCGATCGACCACGGCAACTCCTGACGTCGCCGCCATCAAGCCTGCGTCCGCCGACGCGGGGAGAGGAGCAAACGCGTATTCATTTTCGCCGGTGGTGGGGTCTATGTGTTGATATTGCATGGGAGGCGGCGGTGGCTCGGGTTGTTGGAACCGCACCTCAACCCGCGACATTTGCGCGATCACGGCTTCGTGCCACTGGGTGATCAATTCTCGGAAAAGCTCGAACGCTTCGGACTTGTACTCGTTAAGCGGATCCCGCTGGGCCATGCCTCGCCAGCCAATCACCTGACGCAGGTGGTCGAGTGTGACCAGATGCTCGCGCCACAAATGATCGAGCGACTGCAAGATAACCTGCTTTTCGATGTATCGCATCACCTCAGGCGTATTGCGCTGAACACGCTGCGCGTAGGCGTCGTCGGCCGCCTTGTGGAGCCTGGCCCCGACCTCTTCGTCGGCAATGCCCTCTTCTTTGGCCCATTCGTCGACCGGCAGGTCGAGGCTCAGCTTGTTCAGGACCTCATTCTTCAGCCCCGCAATGTCCCAGGCCTCGGGATAGGCGTCGTGCGGGATATGCTTGGCGACAATGTCCTCGATTACGCCAGTCCGCATATCCTCGATCGTCGACTCGAGCGATTCCGACGCCATCATCTTACGACGGTCCTCAAATATGACCTTGCGCTGGTCGTTCATCACATTGTCAAATTTGAGAATATTCTTCCGGATGTCGAAATTCCGGGTCTCGACCTTCTGCTGGGCCTTCTCCAGCGCCTTGTTGATCCAAGGGTGGACGATCGCTTCGTCCTCCTTGAGGCCGAGGCGTTTGAGCATCGCGTCCATGCGCTCCGCTCCGAAAATGCGCATAAGATCGTCCTGCAGAGATAGGAAGAATTTTGACCGGCCCGGGTCCCCTTGGCGACCTGATCGGCCGCGCAACTGGTTGTCGATGCGGCGGCTTTCGTGCCGCTCGGTGCCGATGATATAGAGCCCGCCGGCATCGATCGCCTTCTGCTTGAGCTCGGCTACTTCGGCACGAATTTCCGCCTCCTTCGTCGTGCGCTCCTCTGGCGTGGCGTTGGGGTCGACCTCCTGGCGGATGCGCATGTCGACGTTGCCGCCGAGCTGGATGTCGGTGCCGCGGCCCGCCATGTTGGTGGCGATCGTGATCGCCCCCGGCACGCCCGCCTCAGCCACGATGAAGGCTTCCTGCTCGTGGAAGCGCGCATTGAGCACCGCGAAGGTCTTCGACGGTTCGCCCGAGCGCGCCGCGGCGTAGAGCGGCCTCAGCGCGCCAGGTTGGGTGAAGTCGATCTTCTTATAGCCACGCCGCGCCAGCACCTCGGCCAGCACTTCAGACTTCTCGATCGAGGTCGTGCCGACCAGCATCGGCTGCACCTTGGCGTTGGCGTCTTCAATCTCGCGCACGATGGCGCGCATTTTTTCCTCGGTTGTCCGATAGACCTCGTCGTCCTCGTCGCTGCGCTTGATCGGGACGTTGGTCGGAATCTCGACGACGACGAGCTTGTAGATCTCCGCGAACTCATCGGCTTCCGTGGCAGCGGTGCCGGTCATTCCAGCGAGTTTCTTGTATAGGCGGAAATAATTTTGAAACGTGATCGAAGCCAGCGTGACGTTTTCAGGTTGGACAGTCACGTCCTCCTTTGCCTCGAGCGCCTGATGCAGCCCCTCGGAGTAGCGTCGCCCCGGCATCATGCGTCCCGTGAACTCGTCGACGATCACGACTTCGTCGTTACGGACAATGTAATCCTTGTCGCGTTGGAACAGTTTGTGCGCCCGCAGCGCCTGATTGATGTGGTGGACAAGCGTCGCGTTGGAGGCCTCGTAAAGCGACCCTTCCTTCATCACGCCAGCCGAGCGCAGCAAGGCTTCAGCGTGCTCGTTCCCCGCCTCAGTGAGGTTGACCGTGCGCTGTTTCTCGTCGAGCTCGAATTCGTCGCGGGCGAGTTGCGGTATGATAACATTGACCGCAACGTAAAGATTGGAGCGATCCTCCGATGGGCCGGAGATGATGAGCGGCGTGCGGGCTTCATCGACCAGGATCGAATCGACTTCGTCGACAATTGCGAATGCATGGCCACGCTGGACCATCTGCGACATATCGTACTTCATGTTGTCGCGCAGGTAGTCGAAGCCGAACTCGTTGTTCGTGCCGTAGGTCACGTCCGCAGCGTAGGCCTGGCGGCGCTGATCGTCGTCGAGGCCGTGGACGATGACGCCGACGGTCATGCCGAGGAACTTATAAATCTGGCCCATCCACTCGGCGTCGCGGCTGGCAAGGTAGTCATTCACCGTGACGACGTGGACGCCCTCTCCGGCGAGCGCATTCAAGTAAACCGCGGTTGTAGCAACCAGCGTCTTGCCCTCGCCGGTCCGCATCTCGGCGATTGCGCCCTCGTGCAGCACAAGCCCACCGATGAGTTGGACATCGAAGTGGCGCTGCTTGAGAGTCCGCTTGGCGGCTTCGCGTACGGCGGCGAAAGCGGGCGGGATGAGGTCGTCGAGCGTCTTGCCGGCCTTGAGCTCGGCCCGCAACTCTTCCGTCTTGGCGCGCAGTTGGTCGTCGGTCAGCACCTCGAATTCGGGCTCCAGCGCATTGATGGCGGCGACCTTCGGTCGGTAGCCTTTGAGCCGGCGATCGTTGGACGAGCCAAAGACCCGCTTCATCACGGAATCGAACTTCAGCGCGCCGAGCATTTTCGACCTTTCCTACGCCCCGCCCGAAGCGTTAGGCACTTCCGTGGTCGGCCGCGAATGAGCGAGGGCGTCGCGAGCGATGGCGACAACAATAAAAAGCGCGAAAAAGGCTCGGATCGCCCATTTTCGCGCCGCCAAACAGAGTTGAAGGTTAGATAGGAGGTGCGGTTCGCCTTGTCAATGATCGCGGCTTTTCCGCGTGAGGCGTCGTTAGTGCTGGCATTTCGAACAATAGAATGTTGACCGCCCGGACTGGGTGACACGAGCGACGATTCCGCGGCAACGCTCCCGCACACACGGCAATCCTTCGCGGTCGTAGACTTTGAAAATGTGCTGAAAGTATCCCAATTCGCCGTTGGCTTGCCGATGGTCGCGTAGAGTAGAGCCGCCAGCTTCGATGGCTTCCTCGAGCACGTCCCGAATTGCCTCGGCAACCGCGGCTGCGGCTGGGGTGGGGGCACCCCACGCGTCCGTCAGGATGCTCGCTTGCCTCGATGGTGCCAAACGGGCCCGAAAAAGAGCCTCGCACACATAAATGTTGCCCAGTCCAGCGATGCGCTTTTGATCGAGCAAACCCGCTTTCAGAGAGGTGCGCGCACCGGCAAAAAGCCTCGCCAGGCAATGAGCGTCAAATTCGGGCGCGAGCGGCTCCGCGCCGAGTGCACGCATCCGTGGGTGTTGCCCGAGCGCCCCGGTCGGCGCCAGGTCCATAAACCCGAAACGTCGGGGATCATTGTAGGTGACGGTCCAACCATTATCGAGGACAAGAACGACATGATCGTGTTTCGGATCCTTTGAACGCTCCTGATGGAACGTCCCCGGAGTTGAAACCATGGTCTTTTCGAGGCGGAACGAGCCGGACATGCCCAAGTGCACAACCAGAGTCTCCCCGCTGTCCAACCGGAAGAGAAGGTACTTGGCGCGACGAGTAACGTCGACGATCACCCGGCCGCGGAGCCGTTTCTCGAAACCGTCGGGAAACGGGAAGCGGATGTCCCTCCGCCGCAATTCGACCTTGTTAATACGAGCGTCGAGCATCGCCGGCATCAGGCCACGCCGCACAGTTTCGACCTCGGGCAGTTCAGGCATCGCGGAGTACCCTATCTTACGGCGAAAGAGCCAGCCCGATTTTTTTGGGTGTTAGTAGCGCTGACGCAACGACCGCGGGCCATCGCATCAAGCACGCATGTCGGTCGGCGGGCCGCCCATCCTTGCCGACGCCGAAGCCATATGTTGGTCGTCCTCGACAGGTCGATCCGCGACTTCGCCATAGCCTTGGACACTGACGTTATTTGCTGCCCGCGGTCGGATCAAAAACCGGAGTCCACTGCACGGACTCAACTCGTTCCGCGCCAGTTGCCAGCATAATGAGACGGTCGAAGCCAAGCGCAGCGCCGCTTGCGTCCGGCATATCGGCGAGGGCTGCGAGGAAATCCTCATCGATGGGATACGAGGTACCGAAAATGCGCTTCTGTTCCTCCATGTCGGCCGCGAATCGTCGCCGCTGTTCGTCCGGATCGCGCAGTTCGTGGAAAGCATTGGCGACTTCAACGCCACAACAGTACAATTCGAAGCGTTCGGCAACCCGCGGATCATCAGGGTTCACCCGAGCGAGCGCGGCCTCACTTGCGGGGTATGCATGTAGGACAGTGAGCCGCCCTAGCCCCAGATTTGGTTCTACCCGCTCACTGAGGAGTCGACTGAAGATATCCGACCAGTCATCCTCTGGCGCGATGCGAACACCGGAATCCTTCGCCTGTCGAGCGAGCGTTTCCGTGTCGGTACCGCCGATAACCGGCAGACTGTCGTAAATGTCGATACCAGCGTAGCGCCGAAACGCGTCGCGCACCGTCAATCGCTCTGGCGGGTCGAATGGACTGGCCTCCCGACCACGATGCACGAAGGTTTCCGCTCCCGCGGCATGGGCGGCGAGCGCTATTATCGCAACGCAGTCGTCAATAAGGCACTCCAATGGGGCATAAGCCCGATACCACTCCAGCATCACAAACTCAGGCGCGTGCAGCGCCGTTCGCTCGCGATTGCGGAAAACAGTACTCAGGGCAAAGATCTGCCTCTCTCCCGCGGTCAGAAGCTTCTTCATCGCGAATTCCGGTGAGGTATGCAAATATGCCTCGTGGGGCGACCCGTCAGGCAGAATGAGCGCGGTCCTGAAGCCGTGCAAGTAAGTCTCATTTCCCGGCGAAGCCTGGAGGGTGGCCGGTTGCACCTCAACGAAGCCTTTGGCATCGAACCAGCGCCGCACGAAGGTCGACACCTGCGCTCGGGCCAACAGCCAGCCACGCCGTTCAGCGTATCGGACTTGGCTCCAAAAGGGTCGCGCCCGGGCCGAACTCAAGAGACACCGCGGCGGAAGCGGCAGAAGGTAAGACAGGATCGAAGTCGATCGTGACTGGCGTTTGGCGCCAAAATCGCTATGGTCCGCGGGGCAAACACCGACCTGCCAATCAACGAAAATGGGTCATCTCGGGGCGAACGACGCCCTCAATTCTGAGGGCCAGACGTGAGAGTTATCGCAAGCTCGATTCGCAAGGGCAACATTATCGAACGAGAGGATGGTCAGCTGTGCGTCGTTCTTTCGGCCGAAAGCTTTCATCCAGGCAAAGGCACGCCCACAACTCAAATTGACATGCGACGCCTTTCGGACGGGGTCAAGCTGACAGACCGGTACAAGACGACGGAGCAGGTGGAGCGCGCATTCGTCGAGGACATGAATTTTGACTTCCTCTATACAGAGGGGGACGGCTATCACTTCATGAATGCCGACACCTACGATCAGATCCAAGTTCCTGCGGATGTGATTGGCGATCAGGCGCAATGGCTTCAGGAAGGAATGAAGGTTACTCTGTCTTTATTCAACGGAAACCCCGTCGCCATTCAATTGCCCCCTCGCGTTACATTGGAGGTGATCGAAACTGAACCGGCAATGAAGGGCCAAACCGCCTCTTCGTCCTACAAGCCGGCGAGGCTTGCCAACGGCGCACGCGTAATGGTTCCGCCGCACATTACGGTCGGCGTTCGGATCGTGATTCAGACCGAAGATGGCAGCTACGTGGAACGAGCGAAGGACTGAACGCTCCGGACTCAGAAATTTCGCCTCAGTGGCGCGATGCTGCAGGGCGCCCCGTTGGGTCCACGGTTGGGGAGGAGGGCAAGAGGCAGAGCGATCCGCCTATCGGTTCGCATCGCTCAACTTCGAACCGAAGCACACCCCGCAACTGTGCCAAGCGGATTGGCGTTCGCAAGATTTTTCGAGACAACAATGAAAAACTGTTATCTTATGGTCGGCTGGGGTCACGGGGCGCATAGCTAAACCGCCAAACTTCGGCATCGCGTCGGTTTTTCGAAAAATTGGCATTTTGGCGTCATGACAGTAAATACAAGTGAAGTCAGTAATCGTCGTCCGCCGCCCCCGTCACGAGCGAGCGGGCATTGGTTGCGCGACCGGGCTTACATGAACATTCTGACCACGTTGCGCGCGGACTTCCACCGGAATTGGCATTTCTTGCTGCAGAAGGGTTTTCACTCGAACCGTTGCTGAATGCCGTAAGCGCCGCGCCAAAGGCAGTTCTTCCGCTCGATCAGCTATTGAGTGAAGGTAAAATAGAAGAAGAAGCCTATTATCGCGTATTGGCGAGTCATCTGGGATGCCAGTATTATTGTGGTACCCCTCCCTTTGCGCGCGCCTTTGATGCAATAAAAGGGCTACGCTGTGGCGTGGCGCCGCTAGAGCCGCGTACCGTGGGTCCCCGGATGGTCATTGCGCCTCGTGCGGAGTTTGTCCCACGGCTAATCGAAGCGACTCATTCCGGCGTAATTCGCTCTGGTTCTTTTGCCGTGACTTCGCCGCAGCGGTTTGCAAGTCTAGTGCGCGCACACAATAGCCAAGAATTGCTTGATGTTGCTCTTGGCCGTCTGCCTACCAGCCTTACTGCAAGGGGAGGGATGGCCGGTTTACAGATCGCATCGATTGGAGCGGCTGCGACATTAGCCCTAGTCCTTGGTGTTTCAGATTTCGATGTTTTGGAGGCCGTCTCATTAGCGATTCTATGGCTCATTTTCTCAGCCTCGGTCACGCTTCGATCAATGGCTGCGGTCGCGAGCGGACCAGAGATTTGTACTTCGGAACTCGCCGATGACGAACTCCCCAGCTATACTGTCGTGGTCGCGCTTTATCGTGAGACGAGTGTCGTCGAGGAGTTAGTCAAGGCAATCGACGCGTTGGATTATCCCAAGGGCAAACTTGATATCAAGTTGGTCGTCGAGCAGCGAGACGTCGAAACCTTAGGTCGAATTGTCGACTTGCGTTTGCCAGCTCGCTATGAGGTTGTAGTGGCTCCGTTAGGCAAGCCACAGACGAAACCGCGCGCGCTCAATATCGCCTTGTCCACCGCGAGAGGAGAATTGGTCGTCGTTTACGACGCCGAAGACACCCCAGCCCCCGATCAATTGCGCCTTGCCGCGTCGCGTTTCGCCGCCGACAAAGATCTGGATTGTCTCCAGGCTCGTCTCGCTATCCGGAATCATAGCGAATTGTGGTTGTCCAAGCTCTTTGCAATTGAGTACGCAGTTTTGTTCGATGTTGTTAATCCGGGCCTGTGTGCGCTCAATTTGCCAATTCCTCTCGGCGGCAGCTCGAATCACTTTCGTCTGAGGTCCCTGGTCGGGGTCGGGGCCTGGGACGAGTGGAACGTCACCGAGGATGCGGACCTCGGGGTTCGCCTGGCGCGCTTCGGCTACAGGGTGAAAGCGCTGGATTCGGACACTTGGGAGGAGGCTCCGCATGAATTCGGAAATTGGTTCCGGCAACGCGTGCGGTGGCAAAAAGGCTGGATGCAGACTTTGATCGTTCATTCAAGGCGCCCTCTCTTTTTTTGGCGTGACCTTGGACCTCAACGAGCGGTGGCCGCCACGACATTAATTGTTGGGGGCATTTTTGGCTGTCTATTTTGGCCAGCTTTTGCGATTGGAACGATTTGGCGTGCATTGACCGTCGGCCGGGATGCGTTGTTGCCGTGGCGGGAGATGAGCGACGTCTTCACTTACATCCTCGCGTTATCTGGCGTCTGGACAATCCTCCTGCCTGCACTGATCGCCGCAAAATTCCGGCGCTTGAAAGTGACGATGGGCGTGCTCGTGCTGCTACCCGTTTACTATATTTTGGTGAGCGCGGCGACCTGGGCGGCGATGCTTGATCTCCTGTTGCGGCCGCATTATTGGGCGAAGACTGCACATGGTAGAAGTCGACAGGCGCCAAGCTCGCTCGTCCGCCGAACACAACCTTCGACGTAGCTTTCGCTTGCCGCTCTGGGCGGACGATCGTGGGTTTTCGGTTATATTGACTCATTCGCCTGATTGAGCACGAATGGAAAAAAAATGTCGTCGCAAGCCTTGCGTGAGGCCGCCGAGACGTCAAAAGCGTGGCCCTTCGAAGAAGCGCGAAAGCTGGTTGCGCGCCTTGAGCGCTCCGGACGCAAAGAGGTTATTTTCGAGACCGGTTACGGCCCGTCGGGCCTTCCGCACCTCGGGACGTTCGGCGAAGTGGCGCGCACAAGCATGGTCCGGCACGCATTTCGCACCCTGACTGGAGACAGGGTCAAGACAACGTTGATCGCCTTTTCCGACGACATGGACGGTTTACGCAAGGTCCCGGACAACATCCCGAACCGCGACTTGATATTACCTCATCTCGGCCAGCCACTATCGCAAGTCCCCGACCCCTTCGGCGCGTATGGCAGCTTCGCAGAACATAATAACGCGCGGCTGCGCGCTTTTCTTGACCAGTTCGGCTTTGAATACGAGTTCATGTCTTCGACTGAAACCTACAAATCGGGTCGGTTCGACAAGGCCTTGTTGCGGATGCTTGATTGCTTTAACGAGGTGCAAGCCATCATGCTTCCCTCGCTGCGCGAGGAGCGAGCGGCGACTTATTCGCCCTTCCTTCCGATTCACCCCCGAACTGGCGTTGTCATGCAGGCGCCGGTGCTGGCGCATGATTCGAGCGCGGGCACGATCCTATGGCGTGATCTCGCGACCGGAGAAGAATTCGAAACTCCCGTGACTGGTGGACATTGCAAGCTGCAGTGGAAGCCAGATTGGGCGATGCGCTGGTATGCGCTCGGCGTCGATTACGAAATGGCCGGAAAGGATCTCATCGATTCGGTTAAGCTGTCGTCGCGGATCGCGCAAGTTTTGGGGGCGGACCCGCCCGCGGGATTTAACTACGAGCTCTTCCTCGATGAGAATGGCCAGAAGATCTCGAAAACGAAGGGCAACGGCCTGACGATTGAACAATGGCTGGCCTACGCCAGTCCTGAGAGTCTCTCTTTGTTCATGTTTCAGAAGCCAACTGCGGCGAAGCGACTGTATTTCGATGTCATTCCGCGCACGGTCGATGACTACCTCGGGTTTCTCGAAGCCTATCCGCGCCAGGCCTGGAAAGAACGGCTGGGCAATCCGGTATGGCATATTCATTCCGGATCGCCGCCGGAACCGGAAGTCCTGACCCACAATGGACAGGGCCCGACGACGATCTCTTTCGTCATGCTGCTCAACCTTGTGGCGGTTTCCAATACCGACAATCCATCAATGCTTTGGGGCTTCCTCCGCCGATACTATCCCGTTGCGTCGCCGGAAACCCACCCCCGTCTCGATAGTCTGGTACGTTATGCGGTCGCCTACTTTCGCGACTTTGTCGCCCCCAAAAAGCGCTATCGCGAGGCTGACGACGTCGAACGCACCGTCCTCATGCAGATTTCGTCCCGGCTGTCGGAACTGTCGACAAACGCGAGCGCGGACGCAATTCAGCACGTCCTCTATGACATCGCGCGGCCAATCCCTCGCTATCAGGACTACGCGGCCAAGGGAGCGACGACCGCGCGGCCGGGGGTCTCGAATGAGTTCTTCAATATGATTTACGCCGTCCTTCTGGGCGAGGACCAGGGGCCACGCCTAGGATCGTTCATTGCGATCTACGGGTTGGACGAGACGCGCAATCTGATCGACAAAGCGTTGAGAGGGGAGCTTTCTCGCGAAAGTCATGGCAAGACCCTCTCGCTGCATGCAACCACCTCTCGAGGTTCTGTGCGTCAAGCTCAGCAATAGGCGGTCATGGGTTGGCTGGGCTTATGCGGCTTGACGGAGATGGGTTTTCTTGTGCTCTCTGAGATCGGTCATGTCGAGGTGACGGTGGGCTTCGAGCCAGTTTTCGTGGGTCTCGTAGGACTGATACCAAAGGTCATAGCGACTGATCGACTTGGGCCCAGTCGCGCATTCCGATGGATGTGATGGTTTCGGGTTTGGCGATGAGCTTTCGCCATGCGGCGCATGCAGCGTCGATGATGGCGTCGTAATTTTCGAAGACGGTGTTTGAGAGCCAGTTCTGGCGGAGATATTGCCAGACGTTATCGACTGGGTTCAGCTCCGGAGTGCGGGAAGACAGGAAGATCGGCGTGATGTTGTCGGGCACGTTGAGCTTGCTCGTCGTATGCCATCCGGCCCTGTCGAGCAGCAGAACGGCATGGGCGCCGTCGGTGACGTTGCGCGAGATTTCGTCGAGGTGAAGCTGCATCATGTCGGTGTCGGCATAGGGAAGCGCCAAGGCCGCTCTAACGCCCCGCGCTGGGCAGATCGCGCCGAACAGATAGGCGTTGTCATAGCGCTGATCGGCGGGCTGTCTTGGTCTCGTTCCGCGCCTGGCCCACTGGCGGACGAGGCCGTTCTTCTGGCCGATGCGGACCCTCATCCCGTGCTTGTCGAGGGACGTCCTCAAACCAGATTTCGACCGGCGTCGTCTCCGGCAGTCCGTCGAGATGAGCCTTCAGCGCGCGCGGGAAGTTTTATGGAATGGCCCGCCCCTCCTTCCGGCGTCGTAGGATCGCCGGCGGTTCAGGAGGAGGAAGGGAATGGATATTACGGTCCTTGGCGTCGATCTCGGCAAGAACGTCTGCAGCGTGGTTGGGCTGGATGCGTCGGGCGCGGTTGTGATGCGTCGCAAGGTGAGGCGCGAGACGCTGGTCACCCTGGCCGAGAAGCTTCCTCCCTGCGTTGTCGGGATGGAGGCCTGCTGCGGCGCTCATCATCTCGGCAGGCTGTTCGCGGCTCACGGTCACGAGGTCCGGCTGATGTCGCCGGAATATGTGCGGCCCTACGTCAAGGCGCAGAAGAACGACGATCGCGACGCCGAGGGGATCGCGGAGGCTGCGACGCGGCCGACGATGCGCTTCGTCGAGCTGAAGAGCCAGGACCAACTCGACATGCAGACGCTGCATCGATCGCGCGACCGGTTGGTCGGCGAACGGACGGCTCTGATCAATCAGCTGCGCGCGATCCTGCTAGAGCGCGGGTTTGTCGCTCCGCAGGGCAAGCGGAAGCTCGAGCAGTTCCTGATCGTTCTGATGGACGAGCAGAGCGGAGCGGGATTGAGCCCACGAATAATCCTGCTCGTCGCCGACGCTCGCGCGCAATGGGCTGAGCTCGATCGGCGGATATCCGCCTTCGACGCGGAGTTCGTCCGCTGGGTGAAGGAGAACGAAGAGGCTCGCCGGCTGACGACAATCCCAGGCATCGGCGCGATCGTCGCATCCGCCCTTGTCGCCGCCGTCGGGCGGGCGGAAAGCTTCGAGCGAGGACGCGATCTCGCCGCGTGGCTCGGCTTGGTTCCCCGTCAATTCACGACCGGCGGCAAGCCGAAGCTGCTCGGGATCAGCAAACGAGGCAACAAATACCTGCGCAGGCAGCTGATCCATGGAGCGCGCGCGGCTCTGCCCTATGTAATACCAAAGGTCATAGCGACTGACCGACGTGGGCCCAGTCGCGCATGCCGATGGATGTGATGGTTTCGGGCTTGGCGGTCAGCTTCCGCCATGCGTCGCAGGCAGCGTCGACAATGGTGTCGTAATTTTCGAACACGGTGTTTGAGATCCAGTTCTGACGGAGATACTGCCAGACGTTTTCGACCGGGTTCAGCTCCGGGGCGCGGGAAGGCAGGAAGATCGGCGTGATGTTTTTGGGCACGTCGAGCTTGCCTGTCGTATGCCATCCGGCGCGATCGAGCAGCAGGACGGCGTGGGCGCCCTCAGCGACATTGCGAGAGATTTCGTCGAGGTGAAGCTGCATCATGTCGGTGTCCGCGTCGGGCAACGCCAGAGCCGCTCCAACACCGCGAGCAGGACAGATCGCGCCGAACAGATAGGCGTTGTCGTAGCGCTGGTCGGCCGGCTGTCTTGGTGTCGTTCCGCGCCTGGCCCACTGGCGGACGAGGCCGTTCTTCTGGCCAATTCGGGCTTCATCTTGGAACCAGATTTCGACGGGCGCCGTCTCGGAGATGCCTTCGAGATGAGCCTTCAGCGC
Source organism: uncultured Alphaproteobacteria bacterium (assembly GCA_963824475.1). GTDB lineage: Bacteria > Pseudomonadota > Alphaproteobacteria > Rhizobiales > Beijerinckiaceae > Roseiarcus. The sequence goes on along the minus strand of CAWGPR010000011.1, from coordinate 112,664 downwards.
GCGCGGGAAGTTTTATGGAATGGCCCGCCCCTCCTTCCGGCGTCGTAGGTTCGTCGGCGGTTCAAGAGGAGGAATGGGCTATGGCTTGTAAGCGTTCTGCTGACCCCACCTTCTTTGGCGTGGGCGGTGGGGCGATAGTCGGGGCGGTTGGAGGCTCCGACACGTGTCGATTTCAGAGCATAGTGACGTGCCCAAGGGCGCGAGCGCGGGCTTGGCGCAGCGGCTTGAGATCTTCACAGGCGTAGGACGGCGGCGATCCTGGACGGCTGAGCAGAAGGCGGCGATCGTCGCGGAGAGCTTTGAGGATGGCGCGCTGGTCGGCCACGTCGCGCGCCGCCATGGCCTGACGCCGCAGCAAGTGTTCGCCTGGCGCCGCCAAGCGCGTCGAGAGGCCGACGAGGGGACCGGCGCCCTGCCGTTTGCTCCGGTGGTCGTCGAGACGCCGAGTGCTGTGTCGCCACGCGCGGAGATCGTCGAGAGCAAACCGGCGGATGCGCGTCCCCCCGTCATCGAACTGGACATCGCGGGATCGAGCGTCTGGATCTGGCCCGGCGCGGATACGGCGACGGTGACGGCGATCATCGGCGCATTGAGGGCTGCGAAGTGATCGGCCTGTCGGGCTCGGTGCGCGTGCTCATTGCGACGCGGCCGGTCGACTTCCGTAAAGGCGCGGAAGGCCTGGCGGCGCTGGTTCGTGACGTGATAAGCGCCGATCCGTTTGACGGCTCCGTCTACGTCTTTCGGGCCAAACGCGCCGACCGGGTGAAGCTGGTTTTTTGGGATGGCACGGGCGTGTGCCTGTTTGCGAAACGCCTCGAGGACGGCCGGTTTCAATGGCCGAAGATCGAGAACGGGGTGATGCGTCTGTCGGCGGCGCAACTCTCGGCGCTTGTCGAAGGCCTCGATTGGAAGCGCGTTGGCGCGGCGAAGGACACGCCGGCGCCGAGACTGCCGGGCTGACCTGCGGCGAATTGAATCAGGGGCTCGAAAACCGTCGCAAAGCCTGACGAATCATGGTCTCGTCGGGACATGACGCAGGCCGCCGAGGCGCTTCCCGACGACCCTCAAACGCTGAAGGCGATGCTGATCGCCGAGCGCCAGCGCGCGGAGCGGCTTGTCGCGATCATCAGGGATTTGCAGCGCCACCGCTTTGGCCGCCGCGCCGAAAGCCTGCCGGAAGATCAATTGCTGCTGGCGCTGGAGGACGTCGAGCAGGGCGAGGCGGGAGAAACCGAGGCAAACGAAGCGAAGTCGCCGGCTGCGCGCACGGAAGGCTCGCGCAAGCGGCGCGCCAACCGCGGCGCTCTACCGGCGCATCTTCCGCGCGTCGAGACGCTCGTCGACGTCGAGGACAAGACCTGCCCGTGCTGCAGGGGGGCGCTGCACCGGATCGGCGAGAGCCTGCCCTCGGGCTTGACCCGAGGGATGTGAGCGAAAAACTCGACGTCGTTCCCGCGCAGTTCCGGGTGATTGTGGTGCGCCGGCCCAAATACGCCTGCCGCGCCTGCCAGGACATCGTCGTCCAGTCGCCGGCGCCGGCGCGGCTGATCGAGGGCGGCCTGCCGACCGAGGCGACCGTCGCCCACGTGCTCGTCTCCAAATACGCCGATCATTTGCCGCTCTATCGCCAGGCGCAGATTTACGAGCGCCAGGGCCTGCGCCTCGACCGCTCGAACTCTCGCCGACTGGGTCGGACGCGCCGCCTTCCATCTGCGGCCGGTCCATGAGCGCATCCTGGCGCATCTGAAGTCGTCGACCAAGCTGTTCGCTGACGAGACGACGGCGCCGGTGCTCGATCCGGGGCGCGGGCGGACCAAGACCGGCCAGCTCTGGGCCTATGCGCGGGATGATCGGCCCTGGGGCGGAGCCGACCCGCCGGCGGTCGCCTATGTCTACGCGCCCGATCGCACAGCGTCGCAGCCGATCGCCCATCTCGCCGGCTTCAAGGGCATCCTCCAGGTCGACGGTTACGCCGGATATCGGGCGCTGGCGGGCAAGGGCGACGTGACGCTCGCCTTCTGCTGGGCGCATCTGCGCCGCCGCTTCTATGACCGCGCCGTCGCCGAAGCCTCGCCGATCGCCAACGAAGCGCTGCAGCGCATCGCCGCGCTCTATCGGATCGAGGCCGACTGCCGCGGCTGCGACCCCGACAAGCGACGCGCCGTGCGCCAGGAGCGATCGCGTCCGATCGTCGCCGAACTCGAGCCCTGGCTGCGCGAAAAGCTCGCGCTCTTGAGCCGGAAGAGCAAGCTCGCCCAGGCAATCCGCTACGGACTGTCGCACTGGGACGGTCTCGTCCGTTTCCTCGACGACGGACGGGTCGAGATCGACTCCAACACAGTCGAGCGATCGATCAGGCCTCTCGCCCTCACGCGCAAGAACGCGCTCTTCGCCGGCTCGGATGGCGGCGCGGAAAGTTGGGCGGTCATCGCCTCGCTGATCGAAACGTGCAAGCTAAACGACGTCGACCCTTACGCCTATCTCGCCGACACACTCACGCGGATCGTCGGCGGTCATCTCGCCAGCGCGATCGACGAGCTTCTCCCGTGGGCCTACGCCAGGGCCCAGCCGCTCAAAGACGCGGCCTGAGAACGACGCTTACTATGGCTTTGGCGACGATCTCAGTTCTTGGCATTGATCTGGGCAAGAATATCTGCAGCGTGGTGGGGCTCGACGCGTCCGGCGCGATCGTCATGCGACGAAAGATGAGGCGCGAGACATTGATCGCACTGGCGGAGAAGCTTCCTCCGTGCGTTGTCGGGATGGAGGCCTGCTGCGGCGCCCATCACCTCGGTCGGGTGTTCGCAGCTCACGGCCACGACATCCGGCTGATGTCGCCGGAATATGCCCGGCCCTACGTCAAGGCGCAGAAGAACGACGATCGCGACGCCGAGGGGATCGCGGAAGCGGCGACGCGGCCGACGATGCGCTTTGTCGAACTGAAGAGCCAGGACCAGCTCGAGATGCAGACGCTTCATCGATCGCGAGACCGGTTGGTCGGGGAGCGGACAGCTTTGATCAATCAGTTGCGCGCCATCCTGTTGGAGCGAGGAATGGTCGCGCCGCAGGGCAAACGGAAGCTCGTGCATTTTCTGAGCGTCCTGATGGACGAACAGGACGGAGCAGGCTTGAGCCCACGGATGATCGTGCTCGTCGCCGACGCTCGGACGCAGTGGGCCGAACTCGATCGACGGATCTCTGCTTTCGACGCCGAGTTCGTCCGCTGGGTGAAGCAGAACGAAGAGGCTCGCCGACTGACGACAATTCCAGGCGTCGGCGCGATCGTCGCATCCGCCCTTGTCGCCGCCGTCGGTTCGGCGGAAAGCTTCGAGCGCGGGCGCGATCTCGCCGCCTGGCTCGGTCTGGTTCCGCGGCAGTTCACCACCGGGGGAAAACCGAAGCTGCTCGGAATCAGCAAACGCGGCAACAAATACCTGCGCAGACAGCTGATCCACGGAGCGCGCGCGGCGCTGCCCTATGTGGCCGAACGCGACACGCCGCTCGGCCGATGGGCGAAAGCGCTCCTTAAACGCGCCCATCGCAACGTCGTGGTCGTCGCCTTCGCCAACAAGCTGGCCCGGATCGCCTGGGCGGTGCTGCGGCGCGGAGAACGGTTCGCCGTCACGGGAATGCCGGTAGTGGCATAGAGCTCGGCCGGTCGCGCTCAAAGCGTCCATCGGTCAACAGGGGTTTGCGAGAGGGTAACGACGGGATGGCCTGACAGTCGAACGGCGCTCCGGAAGCCTGGTTTCATGGCCGGAGGAAGCTCCTCGAGGCCGGATACGTTGAAGCAGACTGGATCAGCAGCCAATCTCGAAAAACCCCTTGCAGACGGGGCGGGCCATACGTTTTTAAACCCCTCGACGATCCGCTCGTCCTGAGCCGGATGACGCGGCCGGGCGCTGATGTGCGAGAAGCCAAGCTTCTTCAGGAGCTTTCCGACATAGCGCGGATGAAAGTCGACGCCGAACCTTTCGGCAATGACACGCTTGAGATCGACGCGCCGCCACCGGACGATGCCGTCTTTCTCACGGTCCGGGCCGGCATCCACGATCTTCGCAAACTGAGCCAACTGTTCCTCCGACAGGCGAGGCTTGGGACCTTCCGTCCGGTTGTCGATGAGGCCCTCCGGCCCCGAAGCGTTGAAGCGATGAACCCAGTCGCGCAGCGTCTGGCGATCCATGCCGCCGATCTTCGCCGCCGCCGCCCGGTCCATTCCATCTCGAACCGCAGCCAGCGACAGAAGACGACGGCTCTGGTTGACGTCCTTCGACCGGCGAGCGAGCGTGCGAAGCTCTTCCGCCGAATAGTCTTCTCGCAATCTCACCGCTGATGGCATGGCGCGAATCTCCCGCGCCAAAGGAGTCAGAAATCTCGCCTCGTGGGAATCCCCTCCGTGAGTCTAGTCAGAGGGGCCTTTGGTATAACTGAGCGCGACACGCCGCTCGGCCGATGGGGCTCAAAGCGTCCACCGGTCAACAGGGGTTTGCGAGAGGGTAGCGACGCGATGGCCTGACAGTCGAACGGCGCTCCGGAAGCCTGGTTCAAAAAACGGCGATCTGACGCCGGGAGTTTTATGAGGACCGGAGCGCGCGTATCTCCATCATGGCCGGAGGAAGCTCCTCGAGGCCGGATACGTTGAAGCAGACTGATCAGCCGGCCATCTCGGCAAACCCCTTGCAGACGGGGCGGGCCATACGTTTTGAACGCCTCGACGATCCGCTCGTCCTGAGCCGGATGACGCGGCCTGGCGCTGATGTGGGAGAAGCCGAGCTTCTTCAGAAGCTTTCCGACATAGCGTGGGTGAAAGTCGACGCCGAACCTCTCGGCGATGACGCGCTTGAGGTTGATCCGCCGCCAGCGCACGACGCCGTCCTTCTCACGATCCGGCCCGGCCTCGACGATCTGCGCAAACTGGGCCCGTTGCTCCTCCGACAAGCGAGGCTTGGGACCCGCCGTCCAATTGTCGATGAGGCCCTCGGGCCCAGCGGCGTTGAAGCGATGCACCCAGTCGCGCAGCGTCTGGCGGTCCATGCCGTTGATCTTGGCTGCTCCTCCTCGGTCCATCCCGTCCCGGACCGCCGCCAGCGACAGAAGCCGCCGGCTCTGGTTCACGGTCTTCGACCGACGGGCGAGCGCCCGAAGCGCTTCCGCCGAATACTCCTCTCGCAATCTCACCGCTGATGGCATGGCGCGAATCTCCCCATGCCAATGGAGTCAGAAATCTCGCCCTCTGTGAATCCACAATGTGAGTCAGCTCGCGGGGCCTTTGGTATGACATAAGGTTCGGACGAGGCGCAAGCAGGCGTCTGCATTCAGGAAGATGCGCACGACATGGGTTCGTCGCCTGATCTCCTCGGTGAGGCGTTCGAGCATGTTGGTGCTTTTGAGGTGCTTGAGATGTTGGCGCGGGAGCCTGTAGAAGGTGAGCGTCTCCTCAATCTGTTCCTCGACCCACCCGACGAGTTTTGGATAGCGGGCTCCCCATTTGGCGATCCATGCGGCGAGGTCCTGGCGCGCCCCCTCGGCCGAACGACGGTCGTAGAGCCAGCGCAATTCTTGTCGTTTTTCATGGAATAGGGACCCCGTTGCGGGGCTGATTTGCATCCAATCGGGGCTCTGACGCAATTTCGATGACGTGGCCGCTATCCCAAGCCCATGATGCGGGCCTGGAGGAGGTCGAGGTTTCCGCGACCATACATCTGACGTTTGACGAGCTTCAGCTTGCAGATTTGGCCTTCGGTCTGCCCGTTGGACCACGGCAAGGCGATTGCCGCCTCGATCGCGGCTTTGTCTTTGGACACGCCGTTGGCGAATGCCGCGACGAGGCTGGCCTGGGCTCTGCTGATCCAGGCGTCCAGGTCGGCAAGGGCCTTTCGTCGAATGATGTCCTGGAACTCCAGAATAATCTCTCGCGCCTCCACCAGAACGGTGACGCCGCTCTCGATGGCGGCGACTGTTATCGTCTCAGCCCTTGACAGCCGCTCTCGGCCGACCGTCAGGAGGCGCGCAACGGTGCGGGCGGATGGGGCGCGGGCCAACGCGGCTGGATCCGCCTTCTCAGCCTTTTTGCGCCGCGCGCTCCATTCGCTTACGACGCGAAGGCAGCCTCGGAATCCGCGCAGCCTGAGCTCCCGCCATAGGGCCGATTTATTTCGGCAGTCGGCGTCCCACTGCTCGTCGAGCCAGGGAAGATAGGGCTCGAGGGAGCGTTGCCGGACACGGAAGACGTCCGAGCGCTGTCCGCGAAGAATTTTTCGGATCAGTCCGCGGCTGTACCCTGTGCGGCGCACGATCTCCTTGATCCCAATCCCTTGCTGGGACAACGAGAGGATGGCGGCGTTTGTCTCCTCGCGGCGTACGTACCCCTCGTACTGCAGTTTCTCGGCAAAGGTTAGAAGCGACGGATCAACCATCGCGGTTCCCATGGCTGCCCTGATCTGGCGCATAGACTTCCGAACAGCATCGAGAAAGGCGCCGCTCGCGTTCTCCATCAAATGCCAGCGGTCGGCGACCTGGATCGCGTGCGGAAGCGCCCGCTGCGCGGCGGCCCCGTAGCCGCCTCCACGATCCCTGGCGACGACACAGATCTGCGATTGCTGCGCCAACCAAGCTTCAGCGGTGGCTGGCTCTCGATCGGGCAAGAGAGCGATCGTCGCATGTCGTTCAAGGTCGCAGACCAGCGTGCCGTAGCGATGATTGCGCCGCCAGGCCCAGTCATCGATGCCGACAATCGTGGGCGGAGGAAAGCTTCGTGACCCACGCCGGCGCACCATGCGCAACAGCGTGTCGTTGCTCACCTCGACGTTGAGCCGGCGCGAAAGAGAGGCAGCTGGTCTCCCTCCGAGCGCAATGGCCAGACAGTGGACCACATCGTCGAGGCGGCTCGTACGTCTGGCTCTTGGCTCGGCCGTCTCGAACCGTTCGGCAAAGATCCGCCGTTCGCAAGCCGCGATGTCGCAGAAGAAGCGGCGGGTCCGCAAAATCAGCGCTATTCGCACGCCTGCGGCCGGAAGATCAGCCAATCGCCTTCGATATTGGCTGTGCACGCGGCTACAAACGCTTCCGCACATCGGACATCGGCAAACGCTCGCCGAGACCCTTATCCCGATTACGAAGCCACCATCGTCTCTGGTCGCGCTCTCTACGACAAATCCGCGCGGAACAAGTTCCGCAACGTCAAACCCCTGCATAGCTCTGATCCCCAGCCCGAATCAGAGCCAAACCGGCGCCTCGACTTCATCAAAAGTGAGTCAGCCCCCCTATTCCGCGCAAATCTGGGGTCCCGTTTCGGTGATCATTGACACCATAAAATAGCACGCTGGCGCAAAAACTGCTTGTTGATCTCATCCGACGTGCGCAGGTGTTTCCAATGTTCGGCCGGGAAGTCGTAGAAGGCGAGCAGCGGGCCCCGGTCCTTCTTCAGGCATTCGGCGGCCTTCTCGTCCTTGCCCCCATAGGTCTCGACGAAGACGTCGAACGCCGCCTCGGCGTCCTTCCTCGTTTCGGCCATCCAGATGTCCGCAGCATGCGCTTGGCCTTGGGCTGCTGGCTCTTGGGCAGCTTGTTGAGGATGTTGGCGGTCTTATGCACCCAGCATCGTTGCTCACGGGTCTTGGGCCAGAGCTCGCCGATCGCTTTCCAGAAGCCGAGCGCGCCATCGGCGACGGCGACCTTGGGCGCCATCGACAGACCCCGGCGCTTGAGATCGAGCAGCAGGGCGCGCCAGTCGTGAGCGCTCTCGCGCGCGCCGTCGACAAAGCCGAGCAGCTCCTTCTTGCCCTCCGGAGTGACGCCGATGATGACCAGGATGCTTTGCGCCTCGTCCTCCAGACGCGCCTGCAGGTAGACGCCGTCGGCTCAGACGTAGACGTAGCTTTTGGCCGACAGGTCGCGCTCGCTCCATCGCTTGTGTTCGTCGGTCCAGACCTCCTTCAGCCGCGCGATGGTCGTGGCCGACAAGCCAGCAGCGTCCTTGCCGAGCAAGGCGGCCAGCGCCGGCGCGAAGTCGCCGGTCGATACGCCTTTCAGATAGAGGATCGGGATCAGTGTATCGAGGCTCTTCGAACGCCGGGCGTAGGGCGGCAGGATTGCCGGGGTGAAGCGGATGCGCGCCGAATCGTCGGCGCCCGCCTCCCGGTCGCGCACACGCGGCTGGCGCACCGCCACAGGCCCGATGCCACTCATGATCTGGCGCTCGGGCAGATGCCCGTCTCGCACGACGCGCCGGCAGCCGTCGTCGGTCTTCAGATCAGCGATCGCGGCCAGAAACTCGGACACTTCCGCTTCGACCGCCTGGGTCAAAAGCGCCCGCGCGCCATCGCGCAGAACCTCGGTCAGCCGGTCGGTCAAAATCCCTGGCTGAACGAGTTTGACAACGTTATCATTGAACACGGCATATCGCTCCTTCGGTGGAGAAGTGGAGGCTCGAACACCCCCACGATATGCCGCCTTCCCCGATTCACGCCCTCACCAACTTTCGGCCATAGCTCCCCGGCTCGGCCGGAATCGGCTGGCGAACCTCGCCGATGAGCTGATGCGGGCTTTCATCAAAGCATACGACGGGTCGCTTTGGATCAGGCCCTTCGGCGTAGAGGTCGAGCACGTCTTCCATCCGGGCGACATAGATTCCATCGACCTCAGGGATGCACCACATGTCCCTGCGCCAGGGCTTGAGATCATTCTCGGCCAAGCGCCGGCGGATGGTCTCGCGCGACAGGCCGTCATGCTCGGTGAGCTTGACCATCTCGCCCGCCAGCAGTTCCAGTGTCCAGCGCTTGCGCCCCTTGGGCGGGGCGGAGCAGGCGGTCGCGACCAGAAGCGCCTCTTGCTTTCCGGTGAGCTTGCGTTCGCCACCCGGGCGCGGCTCCTCGTTGAGCGCGGCTTCCAGATTGCCTTCCACAAAGCGGCGCTTGGTTGGATAAACCGTTGATCCACCGACCCCAACGCTTTTTGCGATCGTCTCATCATCCACGCCTGCATCGGCCGCCAATAGGATCTGCGCCCGTTTCAGCTTGCGAGCCGCATGTTTGCCGCCAGCCAGCAGCGCTATCAGACCAGCGCGTTCCGTCTGGCTCAACTCAACCCGGCGCCGTTTATTCATCGCTCATCCCCCATTGCTGAGGGCAGTGATGAATCAGCACGCTCCTGATTCGCGACCCCGTCTCACGGCCAAGCAGGGCCAGTATCTCGCCTTCATCCACGCTTACAGGCGTCTGCTCGGCCAGTCCCCCGCCGAGGCCGATATGCAACGCTTCTTCCAGGTCACCTCACCTTCGGTCCATCAGATGGTGCTATCGCTCGAAAAAGCCGGCCTCATCACACGACAACCCGGCATCGCCCGATCCATCACTCTCACCGTCGACCCCGCCGACCTGCCAGAACTCGTTTCGCGCTATGATCAACCAGTCAATAGAGGACATCGACTGAATGACGCGAAACGCGGGGAGGCGGATTTACACAGTGATCTCGGCGCCGCTAGGAACTGAGGTTATCGTGACTTCCTCGCCCCTAAGCAGAACGTCTCTAGCAGGCTGCTGAAGAAGTCGGCCGAGAGGGCGCTGGTGTTTGTTCTCATTGCGTGATTCCGTGGACGTTGCGATTCGCGAGGGGGTTTTGATGCGGGGCGAGGATCGGACGAGCGGGGCGTTGTTCTCCTACGTCGACGTCGAGGCGCGGATAGCGGCGAAGCATCCGCTGCGGGCGATGCGGCGATTGACCAATGCGGCGCTGGCTGAGCTCGACCGGGCGTTTTCCGCGCTTTACGAGGGGATCGAGCGTCCGTCCATCCCGCCGGAGCGCCTTCTGCGAGCTTCGCTTCTGCAGCTTCTCTATTCGATCCGCTCGGAGCGGCAGCTGGTCGAACGGCTGGAGTTCGACATGCTGTTTCGCTGGTTCGTCGGGCTTACGATCGACGAAAAGGTTTTCGACGCCTCGACCTTCTCGAAGAACCGCGACCGCCTGCTCACCCACGAGATTGCGCATGAGTTTCTGTCTTCGCTCCTCGGCCTGCCGGAGGTGAAGGGGCTTCTGAGCGCAGAGCATTTTTCGGTCGATGGAACGATGTTGAAGGCCTGGGCGTCGATGAAGAGCTTTCGCCCCAAGGACGGTTCGGGCGAGCCGCCTTCGCCGGGGCGCAACGGCGAGGCGGACTTCCGCAAGACCAAGCGATCGAACGCGACGCACGCCTCGACGACGGACAAGGATGCGCGCCTTTGCCGCAAGGGCGCCGGGCAGGAGAGCAAGCTCGCCTATCTCGGCCATGCGTTAATGGAGAACCGCAACGGTCTTGTGGTGGCGGCCGAGGCCACATTGGCGACGGGAACGGCCGAGCGCGAGGCGGCGGCGCGCATGAGCGAGCGGGTGCCCGAAGGCGCAACCCTCGGCGCCGACAAGAACTACGACGCCGAGGCTTTCGTCGAAGGCTTGAAGGCGCGCGCGATCGCGCCGCATGTGGCGATCAACGGGACGGTGAGCAAGACCGGCAAGGCGCGCAAGACTGCCGTTCCGCCGGAGGTCGCCGCAAGCCTCGCCCCCGGGCTTAAACCCGGGGCCAGCGGCTGCGCAAGCGCATCGAGGAATCCTTCGGCTGGACCAAGACGGTGGGCGGTCTCATGCAGGTGAAGGTGCGCGGCCTCGACAAGGTCCGCGCCGTCTTCGTCTTCGCCATCGCCGCCTACAACATCGTTCGCCTGCCCAAGCTCCTGGCTCCAAGCGGCGAAGTGTGTCCGGCGGCGTGAAAAGCCAGAGAACAATGACCCAACCGCAGGCCAAAACCTCAAAAATGAGCCGCATCCAACGGCAAAAAATCGCGCCTGCCTCCCCGGTTGCGCAGACGCAGCAACTTTTTCAGCAGCCTGCTAGAGCCGAGCGACCGCTGCGTCGCGCGCCTGTCTGGCTTTTGCGTCCATGAGGCGTGAGCGGACGGCGGATGGGGACAATGCAACGAGGCCGTCATCATCGCCGATGACGCGGAGCGTCGTTCCGCTCTGCTTCACACGTTTGCCGAAGACAGCCCCCGTAATCGGGTGACTTATTCCGCACATGGTCTGCATCCGATGGGACGTAAGTCCGATTTTGTAGCCCGCGACCTCGTCGTCGCCAATAATGCGACGCACATAGGCATGTTGCACTCGATACGCGGCCGCGAGGTCAGGCGTTCACGCGCTTCATGGTCTCGCACAAGCGAAAGCGCTCCCGATTCGATATCGAAGGTCATTTCTTGCGTTCCTCCCGTCCGCGGTGCATCAGTTTTTGGTTTCCCGTTCCTCCAGTAGGTCGTTTGTGCTGGCGAAATAGGAGGCCAGAGCGGTAGATCGAAGGATCGCGACGGCCTTCTCAGCTTGTCACGTTCTCCTTCGTTCGCTGCGCTCAAAAAGCGACTGCTAACCCAGCGTAGCTTGTGTGGCGCGCTGCTCCTTATGCAGGGCCCCCGTTTCCACGGCGCGGAGGAAAGCCGAAAGTCTCTCGTTGAACGCCTGAGGCTTGAGCAAAAAAGGAGCGTGCTTGCCGTCCGCTATTTCGTCGGGCGCGCCGGTCCACTGGTCAAGATTGAGTTCGCGAAAATAACCGTGGTTGAGGAGGGGATCGTTGGAGCCGTTGAAGATTGCGAAGGGCGCGCTCCCTTGCCTCAGGAAGCGCATCTGCCGTGGCCAGTCGACGATCTGCAGCTTGCCGAGCGTGTAGGCGCGTGCGCGCCCGTCCGTTCGGCTTACGGCGCGGTGGAGGTGGATCGTGTCCGGCGCCTTCGGGCCCGTTGTCGAGGTCGCAAAGTCCCGCTTTTCGGTCGGCGACAAGAAGGTCTTGCTGGCAAGCACGAAATGACTGGTCGCATCGTACGCGCGGCCGATATCTTCAGGGACGACGCGGAGCGGCGGGGTCCCGGAAATGCTGAGGGCGCGGATCGGATAGCCGCGCGCGGCAAGCTCGATTGCGATGTAGCCCCCGAGCGACCAGCCGAACACGTAAGGGTTCTCTACCCCAAGCGCCTTCAGCACGTCCTCCGCCACGTCGACGAACGCCTCCAGGCTGTAGTCTTTTTCCGGATCGCCGTTGTCCGACACGCCATGGCCAGGCAGGTCGAACGAGATAACGCGGTAGCGCTCGCGAAACGCCCGGAACTGGTTGGCGAACGCCTCCTTGGCGGATGAATTGCCGTGGATCAGGAGAAGCGGCGGCTTGTCGGAGCCTGTGTCAGCGACCGCGATTTTGCCGTGGTGGGTCTCGACCATCGTTTCTCGTGCGCCCGTCATCGCTTCGCGTCGGCTCCTGCCGAGGGCGCGTCGCACCATCGCCGTCGACTGAGTGCGGACGGCGTCGATCGCCTCGCGCGCCGTCTGCAGAAGCGCCCAGAGTCCGCCGGGATAGAAGATCAGGATGACGATGAGCAGCAGGGAAATGATAATGCTGCGCCAGACGCCGTAGGACGCGAAGACCTCCGACACCATGGTTACAAAAAAGGCGGCGAGGATCGGCCCCCAGATGGTGCCTGCCCCCCCAAGAAGCAGCATGCTGAGCAAAAGGCCAAGCAGGCCGAGGCCGAAATTGTCGGGCGAGGCGACCCGCATATAAGCGCCGTAGAAGCCGCCCGCGACCCCGGCCAGCGCCGCGCTGACGGTGAGCGTGAACAGGCGGATGCGGGTCTCCGACATGCCGCGCGAGATCGCATAGAACTTATGATCGCGCATCGCGACAATGGCGCGGCCGTAGCGGGACCGAGTTCACGATGTGGAGGATCGTAGTCGAGGCGACGAGTATCAGCAGCGCGAGGTAGTAGTAGCCGATCTTGCCGTTGTGGTTGAACCGATAGCCGAACAGTTCGAGCATCGGCAGACTGACCATGCCCGTCGTACCGCCGGTGACGTTGGATTGGCTGATGACGATCTGGTAGAGCACCTGCGAGGCGGCGATCGTGACCAAGACGATGTAGATGCCCGAGAGTCTCAGGATCGGCAGCGTGATCAGCGCGGCGACGAGACCGGCGACGACGCCCGCCAGCAGAATCCCGAGCCAGGGCGAAAGACCCAGCGTCAGCCCGACAAGCCCGTATGTGTAGATGCCTACGGTGAACAGGGCGACATGGGCGAAATTGAAAAGGCCGCCGAAGCCGAGGCTGAGATCCCAGCTCGACGCCACAATGCCAAACACGAAAGAAAGCACCAGAAGGTGTCTCAGATACATGTTCGACGAGACGAGCGGCAGCAGCGCCAGCACCGCGAGCGCGACGAGAACGGGGATCAGTCCCGAGCTGCGGAAGAAGGACGGACTATACCGCATCAGACCGACTTCCTGTACCGGCCGAACAGGCCTTCGGGCTTGACGATGAGCACCGCGATCATCACGCAGAAGAGCACCGTCGGGCTCCAGTAGAGGCCGACGAGGTAGGTCATCGACGATTTCAGAAGGCCAACGATGAAGGCGGCGTAGATCGGGCCGGTGAATTGGGCGATGCCACCGAAGATGACGACGATCAGCGCTTTCATCAGCGGGTCCGAGCCCATTGTCGGGTTCATGAAGCGGGTCGACCCGATCAGAATGCCGGCGAGCGCCGCGAGCGCCGCGGATAGGCCGAACGACATCGCGTAGAGACGTGCGACGTTGATCCCCATCAGCTGCGCGGCCTCCCGGTTTTGCGCAACGGCGCGCATCGCCCGGCCAAGCGGCGCGCGCTGCAGAAACAAGCCAAGCACCGCCAATATGATGAGCGCAATGACGACGACAGCCGCCTCGTTACGGGACACGACCTGGCCGAAGAACGAAATGTCGCCGGTGAGAAATGCGTCGAGCTGCTTGTTGCGCGGCCCCCAAACGAGGTTGATGGAGTTCTCCAGGATTGTCGCCCCCGCGAGCGTCGTTATCACCGACTTGACGACGATGTCCGAGTTGCGTTCGAAGGGCTTGATCAGAAAATAGTAAACTAGAACGCCGATCACGAACATGCCGACGATCGAGGTCAGCGCGCCAACGAGAAGTCCGGCTCCCGTCGCCTCGCTGCTCGCCATCTGCCAGGCGATATAGGCGCCGAGCGCGATAAACGTGCCATGGGCGAAATTGAAGATCCCAAGCGTTGTCCAGACCAGAGCGAGGCCTGTCGCCATGAGCGCGTAAAGCGCCCCGAGAACGACGCCGCCAAGCAGGACTTGGTTGAAAGTGTCGAGAGTCAATGATGATCCTCGCCGAACATGAGCTTCATGATCTCCTCGTGAGTGGGCATGTCCGCCTTATCGATGCGGCGTGAAATGCGGCCATGGTCGAAAAGGTAGAGCGTGTCGATGAGCTCCTCCAGGAACGCGATGTCCTGATCGACTAGGATGAGCGGAACGCCCAACCTGCGAATCGCCTCGATCGCGATCGCCAATTCGCTGCGCAACCGCGGCGACAGACCAAGGGTCGGCTCGTCAAGAATAAGCAGCTTCGGCGCGCCCATGAGCCCCACGCCGATCGCCACCATCTGGCGCTCGCCGCCCGACAGGAAGCGAACCTTATAGCTACGCCGCTCATAGACTCGCGGGAAAAGCTTGAAGACCTGATCCCGCGCCTCGTCGGCGGAGACGCGCCCGGAGGCGGCATAGGGAGCGATGGACAGCGTCTCGTCGACAGTCATGTCGGGGAACAGCAGGTTGCCCTGCGGCACATGGATGAGGCCGGCGCGCGCGACCGCCGTCGGATCCATGCGCCGCCTGGTGATCGCATCGTAGTTGAAGTTCCGCCAGCGACGGCTGCCGCGCGTTCCCGTGCGGTTGAGCTGCACGCCGTCGAAGAAAATGTCTCCGCTCCAAGGGTCGATGATGCCTGAGACGGTCCTCAGAAACGTCGTCTTGCCGTGACCATTTGGCCCGAACAATCCGATGCTCGCGCCCCGCGCCACTTGGAGGTTGATCTTGCGAAAGATTTGGAGCGGCTCGTAGCCGCCGTCGAGGGCGCGGACGTCAAGGAGAAGCTGCTCCGTCATCGCGCCTGACCCAGATACGCCTCGACCACCTTCGGATCAGCGACCACCTCGGAAGGCAGACCCTGCGAAATGATCCGTCCCTGATCGAGCACGATCAGGCGATCGCAGACCGACATGAGAAGCGGCAGAACATGTTCGATCAGCAGGATGGCGACGCCGCTCCGGCGCAGTTTGAGAATGAGCTTTTTCATGTGCTCGATCTCGTCCGGCGTAAGGCTCGAGGCCGGCTCATCGAGCAGGAGCACGCGCGGCGACATAGCGAGCGCGCTGGCGATCATCAAGATTTTGCGAAAGAAGATCGGCAAGGTAGCGGTCGGGGAATTGTGCAAGGTCTGCGGGAAGCCGACGGTGTCGAGGGCGCCGATGGCCGCCGCCTCGTCGCGGTTTTTGCCGCGCCGTTCGCCGTTGTGCTCGACCGCGACCAAGACGTTATCGATCGCGCTGAGTGAGACGAATATGCTTTCGCGCTGAAAGGTGCGCGCGATGCCCGTGCGGCTGAGCTCCTCCGGCGCCGCGCCTTGAATCTCCCTCCCCTCCAAGACGACGCGGCCGCTGTCAGCGGGAAAGGGAATGTTGGTCAGGATGTTGAACAGCGTGCTTTTTCCGCTGCCGTTCGGCCCCGCGATGCCAAGGATCTCATTGGCCCCGAGGGAGAAGCTGACGTCGTCGACGGCCCGAAGGCCGCCGAAGGACTTCGTGAGATTGTCGGCGACCAGGATCATACGAAGCTTCTCGAACGCAAAGCCCCAACGACGCGCGCGACTGGCCGCGCGCCGCGCCTCATGAGCCCCCGTCTTTCCGGATTAGCGGGCAGCATTCCTACTGCTTGATCCAGGGGGGAAGCTTGAATTCGCCCGTCGCGTATTTCTTCGGGGCGATCAACAAGCGCTTGCCATCCCAAATCTGGAAGAACGTGACCGGGATGTGATCGTTATCCTGAACGGCGAGGTGCGTCTTCGGGTCGAATTCGATCGGCCCGGCCGCCGAGTTCGAACTTGAGTTGACCCATGGCCTTACCGATCTCCTCATGCTTCTTGGGGTCACCGACCTTCTGAAGCGCCATGAAATACATCTGCGCCTCTTCGTAGAGGGCGGTGCCGTACGGTCCCGGAATGCTCCCGTACTTGTCCTTGTACTTCTTGAGCACCTCCTGCCCGCGCGGCCAATTGGTCGAATTGATTGCGCCGCCGATGAGGTTATAGAGCACGCCGGTCGACTGCTCCTTGGTGAGGTCGACGAATTCGGGGACCGAGGGAGCGTATTGCAGGAAGACCAGGCTTTGCGTGGGTTGCTCAAGGAGCTGCTTCAGGAAGAGCGCCGAGTTGCTCGTCTGATAGTCGGTGTTGACGACGAGATCAGGCGGATCCTGCCGCACCTTGGCAAGGATGGCGCGCCAATCATTCACGGGGCCGAACGGAACCATCTCGTCGACAGTCACCTTCCAACCCGCGGCGGTGAAGGACTTCTTCATTCCCTCCGAGATCGCCTTTGAATAGGGGTTATCGGAGGAGATCATGGCGAGCTTCTTGCCATTCGTCGGCGTGAACTTGCCGTCTTTGATGATTGCGTCCAGAAGCGGAAGAACGTCGGTTTCGTAACCCTTGTATGACGGCGACAGCGACCAGCAGCAATTGTAGTTGTCCGAGTCCTTGGTGACGATCCCCGAGAAAGAGCCTGAGGGCCCTGAGGAGACGTAGGGCATCTTGGCGTCGGCGAAGATGTCGAGTTCAAAAAGCGAGAGGCTGGCGTAGCCCGTCAACACGACTTCAATGCCGTTGGTGTTGATCAGACGTTGCGCCGCGCTGCTGACATTGTCCGGCGATCCGTCTTTGACGTCGGCAGACACCAGTTCGAACGTATGGCCGCCGATTCCCCCCTTGGCGTTCTGCTCATCAATGGCGAGTTGCACGCCCTTGACGAATTCGGCGCCGTCGGAGGCGGACGGTCCGGTCAGCGGTGCGAGCACGCCGATCTTGATGACATCGGCCGCCGCGCTCTGCTGCGCTCCTGCGATCGCGGCGGCGCTGATCGCGCCGGCAAGGACGAATCTTCTCGTTAAACCACCCATTAACATACCCTCCTACTGCTGCCTCAACGCCTCTTTGAACGTGGTTCTCGATCACCAGAACGGCCCCTCATCCATGCCGCGCATGATCGATCAACCGGTCGATAAAGCCGACGCAGTGTTCAAGCTGCTCGATTGCGATCCATTCGTCCGCGATGTGTGCCTCGGTGTCGCGACCGGGGCCGCAGATGATAGTCGGCATGCCCGCGGCCTGGAAAATGCCAGCCTCCGATCCATAGTTCGCCGTGCCGACTTCGTTGCGGTCGGCGAAGCGCTTCGCGAGCGTCTCGGCGTTCGAGGCGACGGTCGGCACGAAAGGCGGGGCGTCATAGGCGATGGCGGTCGTGACGCTCGCCTCGGCAAAGCCTTGCCTCATCACCGGCACGACCTTAGTGTCCGCAAACGTCCTGAACCGACCGACCAGCCGATTTACGACACCGGCCTTGGTGGCGCGGATGTCCCACTGAAACGCGCAGTCGCCAGGCACGGCGTTGCGCGCTGTGCCGCCATGAATGACGCCGACGCTGACGGTCGTATAGGGCAGCTCGAACGGCGAATCCTCGTCCGGCGCAGAGCGCAACTCGTTCGCACAGCCACGCAGTTCGCCGATCAGGTCCATCGCGTGAAAGATCGCATTGACGCCGTGAGTCGGTCGCGACGAGTGGCAGGCCTTGCCCACGACCGTGGTCAGGAGGCCGGCGCTGCCCTTGTGACTGCCGACGACGCCCATTCCCGTGGGTTCGCCGACGAACACGGCCCGCTGCGGCGGCAGCGTCTTGAGCATGTGCTCGATGATGCCGTGCACGCCGAAGCAGCCGACCTCCTCGTCATACGAAAAGGCGAGATGGATCGGCGCGGCGAGCGGCTCCTTCACCATGGCGGGCGCGCACGCCAGAACGCACGCGAGATAGCCCTTCATGTCGGAAACGCCGCGACCGTAGAGCTTGCCGCCGTCGCGCCACATCGTGAACGGGTCTCGAGACCAGTCCTGCCCGTCGACCGGAACGACGTCGGTATGGCCGCTGAGAACATAGCCCGCCTTGTCGGCCGGCCCGATTGTGGCCAACAAGCTCGCCTTCTTGCCCGTCTCGTCGGGGAGGACGACGCTTTCGACGCCGAGAACGGCAAGATAGGTCTTGATGAACTCTATCATCTCGAGATTGGACCGGCTGCTTACCGTATTGAAGCCGGTCAAGCGACCCAGAAGCTCAATCTCGGCGGCGCCCGCTGCGGTCTGCCCTTGCTTCAACCCGGCCTCCTTGCGCTCACAGACGGTAGTACCGCTTGGCGTTGTCGTGAAAGAGTTTTGCCTGTTCCTCCGGCGTAAGGACCGACGCGATCGCTTTGAAGGTTTCATAGATCTGATTGAAGTTCATGTGGATCTTCGAAACCGGATAGTCGGTGCCGAACATGCTGCGGTCGACGCCGAAGCAGTCGATGCAATGCATCGACACGGCGCGCACGCTTTCAAGCGTCCAGAGCGGGTCGTAAGCTCCGGGATTCGAGATCTTTATCGCGAGGTTGGGGCAGGCCGAGATCAGGTTCAGTCCGTCGCGCCAGCGCTGCATGCCCTCAGAATCCCGGTCGATCGGACTGCCGCAATGGTTGATGATGATCTGCAGCCCCGGCTGGCCGTCCGCGATTTCACGCACGATCTGCGCCTGATAGGGATACATCATGAGCTCAAGGCTCAAGCCGTGCTTTTCGAGGAGCGCCACGTCGCGGCGCCAGTCGGAATTGCGCCCGAGCTCGGGGTCGGTGACGAAGCATTTCTTGGGATCCGGGTGCCAGCTTAGGATGCCCCGCACGCCGGTGACCCGATCGAATGACGCCTGTTCGGCTATTATGGCCTCCGCTCCGGGCTTGCCGAGCGAAGCGCCGGCGACATAGCGCAGCGCCACGCATTTCGACTTGTCGAGCGTCTCGAGCCAGCGCGTCTCCCCCACAGGATCGCCCGCCCAAAGCGCCTCGATATGCACCGAGGCGACGACGTTTTGATCGTGAGCGTCCCGGACATACTCGTCAACTACGTAGTCGTGCGCAATTTCAGCTAGGCCGTCGATGGCTTGGACCGTCGGGTCCGAGGGGGATAGCCACGGGTGTTTGCCCATGGAGAGATCCCACAGGTGATGATGCGGATCGATAATTGGTCCCGAATACATCAAAGCTCCGGTTCAATCTTCGGCACACGCGATCGTCATCGAAAGCCAAACCCTGGTATTGCAATTCTCGGTCTTCATTTTACACAATGGACTCGCCTAGTCGGTTCCGTCAATCGACCGCAACGGTCCATTCGCGCGTGTCCGGCCGGGCGCCGTAGTGCAACCCGATCAGTTCGTCGAACAAGCGCTGGGCGATCGGGCCAGTTCTGTGGCCGTTGATGGCGATCGTTTCGCCGCGATAGGACAGTTCGCCGACCGGCGACACGACGGCTGCGGTTCCGACGCCCCACATCTCTTCGAGAGCACCCGAACGCGCGGCCGCCATGACATCCTCGATGTCGATCGGCTCTTCCGCCGCCGGCGTCCCCCAGTCGCGCAGGATAGCAAGCACGCTGTCGCGGGTAACGCCGGGCAGGATGGAGTCGCTCAACGGCGGCGTGAGGACGCGGCCGCCGATCTTCACCATGATGTTCATCGTGCCGACCTCCTCCAGGAAGCGGCGATGCACGCTGTCCAGCCACAGCACTTGGCTCCAGCCTGCTACGATCGCCTCACGCCCGACTTTGAGGCTCGCCGCATAGTTGGCGCCTGCCTTGGCGGAGCCAATCGCGCCCTTCGCCGCGCGCACGCGCGTCTCCGAAACAAGAATGCGCGTCGGACCGGCGCCCTCCGAATAGTAGGAGCCGACGGGCAAAAGGAAGATCAGGTAGGTGTAAGTCTTGGACGGCCGCACCACCATATAGCCCTCGTCGCCAACCATCGTCTGGCGGACATAGATGGCCGTGCCGCGCTTGGATGGAACCCAATCGCGGTCGAGCGCGACGAGTTCCCGCATCGCCTGCAGCACGAGGTCGGGATCGACTTTCGGCATGCAGAGTTCGCCGGCGCTGCGGTTTAGGCGGTTGACATGCGCCTGGGGTCGGAAAAGATGGATCGAGCCGTCTTCATGACGGTAGCCTTTCGACCCGTCGAAGATCGTCTGCGCATACTGGATCGCCGCCGATGAGGGATGCAGTTCGAGCGGCCCGAACGGCACGATGCGCGGGTCGCTCCAGCCGCGCCCCTCCTCATAGTACATGTAGAACATGTGGTCAGTGAAATAGTCGCCGAAGCTCGCGCCGAGTTCGCTCGGAATCGGCTTGCGCGGTTGGGCGCGCGTAACGGGGATATTGCGCCGCGGCACAAGCATACTAAGCATCGGCGATCCAGGACCTCAGGTGTAGCTCTAGCCGCGATCCGGCGGCACGACTTTTCAGGCCGGCGACGCGAGATGGCCAAGGCAATCGCCGGCCTCGACGAGGGAGAACGTGCGGATGCGGACCGCAAGGCCGCCCTTCCTGAAATGCACGACGAGCGGATCGGCCCATGGATTGTCGAGGTCGTAGATCAGGCCGGCGGGCGCTCCGTCCTTGATCTCATCGCCGAGCGCGAATTTGGGCTCGAAGAGGCCGCAGCGCGGCGAAAAGGCGTAAAGGCCTGGATCATCCATGACCAACCGGCGCGTCTTACCGCGGCGCGGCGGCAGCGCTGCCGCGGGCGCAAGAACTTTCAGATGCGACAGAACCGACCGCAGACCGTTCTCGACCACGGCGAGCCCCTCGAGGTTGAC
The DNA here is from genome assembly GCA_963824475.1 of uncultured Alphaproteobacteria bacterium. Classification (GTDB taxonomy): domain Bacteria; phylum Pseudomonadota; class Alphaproteobacteria; order Rhizobiales; family Beijerinckiaceae; genus Roseiarcus. The sequence continues at coordinate 91,878 of CAWGPR010000011.1, read as the reverse complement.
AGTCGAGCCTCCGCCGAACTCGCCAGTGACATAGAATACGTTGTTCCGATGGGCGTAGTTGCCGATCACCCTGTCCTCGCCAGAGAGTGCGCGGATGCTGTCGAAATAGATGACATTCGGCGGGTCGAAGGCGTCGATGAATTCCTCAAGCTTGCTTTTCACCGACGGATCGGACCAGCGGGGCGCAAGCAAGGTCGGCAGGTATTGCAGCGAGCTGCCACCCGCATGGAAGTCAACCAGGTAATCCGAGCGCGGCATCAGCGCCGTCGTCAGATAATGCGCGATCATCTCAGTCACTGTGCCGTTCCGTCGGCCGGGGAACGTGCGGTTGAGATTAATCTCGTCGATCGGCGAGGTGCGCTTCCCGACGAGAAAGGCCGGGTAATTCACAGCCGGCACGACGATCAATCGGCCGGAGAGCCGGGACAAATCCAGCCCGCGAACGAGCTTGGCGAGCGCAATCGGGCCCTCATATTCGTCGCCATGGACGCCGCCGGTCAGAAGCACTGTGGGACCCGAGTCGTTCTTGGCGACCGCAATTGGGATGGCGATATGGCCGTAGGCGGAACGATCCACGGAATGCGGCACCCTCAGGGTGCCGGTCTGTAGTCCGTCGCGATCAAAGTCGATACTCGTTCCGATCATCGACTCGTCGTCGCTCATCGCATACTCTCTTTGCGCAAGGCCCTCGGCCCAAGTTTGAGCTCACGCGCCTTTCGCGCGGCGCATCTTTTGCGATCGGGACATGTCTTTCACAAAACAGACATACGCGGCTTCTTCCATCCGGCGGCTCCCGCGACTGTCATGCAAATTCCAGCCGCCAGCGGAGCGGCGTCCGCCCCGTCGCCTTCCGAAAAGACGTCGTGAAGTGGCTCTGGTCGGCGAAGCCGCAACTCAGCGCAACTTCCGCAAGCGGCAGCTTCGGCCTTCGCAGAAGATCCTTCGCGCGGTCGACGCGTTTTCGGAGAATGAAACTGTGAGGTGTCTGCCCCGTCGACTTATGGAACATGCGCGAGAAGTGCCGCACGCTCCAACCTCCGGCGTCGGCGAGATCGACCAGCACGATCTCTTCGTGCAGATGCGCTTCGATGTAGTCGCAGACGCATCGCCAGTCGCGCGAGGAGAAGGCGCCCGGGGCGCGCTGTGGGACTGTCTGCCGCGCGAGCGTCAGGAGCCGGCAGACTACAGCGAGCACAGTGCTGTCGGCGAACATGCGGCTGAGCGGCTTCTCGCTATCTCTGAGCGACCACAGCCGGTCGAGCGCCGCGCCGACGAACGGGTCTGGCGCGGAGGAACCTGAAACTGGTTCGAAAGCGGTGGACAGATCGGCCGGGCAATCCGATCCTAGTCGCCCGCTTCAATCAATTTGAAAGGTTTTGATGATTCGCTTCGTCGACGGTGCGGACGACGGAGGCGATCATGGCTGCGAAGGAGATTTCAGTAAAGAAGTATGTGGTGCGGTTGAGCCCGGATGAGCGGGAGCAACTTGAAGCCCTCATCCGTAAAGGAAAGAGCCCGGCCCAGCGGTTGCTGAGGGCGCGGATCTTGTTGAAGGCCGATGTCTCGGAAGCCGGGGAAGGCTGGAGCGACGGCCGGATCATCGAAGCGCTGGAGACCAGCCCATCCATGGTTTACCGGGTGCGCAAGCAACTGGTGGAAGAGGGCTTCGAGGCGGTGTTGAGCCGCAAGCAACGCGCGACGCCGGCGGTTGCGCGGATTTTCGACGGCGAGAAGGAAGCCAAACTGATTGCCTTGGCTTGTTCCAAACCGCCCAAGGGCCGCGCACGCTGGACCTTGCGGTTGTTGGAGAGCAAGGTCGTGGAACTCCGCATTGTCGATCGCGCCAGCGACTCAACGATCGGGCGGGCGCTCAAAAAAACATTCTCCAGCCCCATCGCCGACAGTGCTGGGTCATCCCGCCCAAGGCCAACGGCGCGTTCGTAGCGGCGATGGAAGACGTGCTGGCCGTCTACACGCGGCCACGCGATCCCGATCGTCCGCTGGTTTGCCTGGACGAGACCTCAAAGCAACTCCTCGCCGAGACGCGAGCGACGATCCCGATGAAACCGGGCGCCCGGCCCGTTGCGATTGCGAGTACGAGCGCAATGGAACCGCCAACCTGTTCATGCTGTTCGCGCCGCTCGAAGGTTGGCGCCATATCAAAGTCACAGATCGCCACACCGCCGTGGATTATGCTCACCTCTTGAAAGACGTGGCCGATATCCACTTTTCCGCCGCCCAGACCATCGTTCTGGTCCAGGACAATCTCAACATCCACAGCAAGGCGTCACTCTACGAAGCCTTTCCGCCCGCCGAAGCCAGGCGGCTGGTCGAGCGGTTCGAATGGCATTACACGCCAAAGCACGGCAGCTGGCTTAATCTGGCGGAGTCGGAACTCGGCGTCCTATCGTCCCAATGTCTCGACCGCCGCATCCCTGACAAACAAACCCTCGTCGAGGAAGTCGCCGCCTGGGAGAAGGACCGCAATACCAATCACGCCAAGGCCAATTGGCACTTCACAACCCCAAACGCTCGCATCGAACTCAAACACCTCTACCCGTCAATCTGACTAAATCGGCCGACTAGCATGCTGCGCACGAGCGCGACTGGCACTGCCAGGATGACAAGCTTCCGCGGTCCGTCAACGCGCCAGCGGCTGTCCACGCCCGGCGGCACAACGATGAGATCGCCCGTCCGCGACTGCCCCATGACCCAGGAGGAGCCCATGTTCCACTCGTAGGAGCGGGATTGCGCCTCGAGCGGAATCGACACGATGAGTTCGTCGACGGCTGGATCGGCGAGTTCGTGGCGGCTCTGATCGACCATGATCATACTTGAGCGGAAGGTTCCTTGAACGACGCGATGCTGTTGCGGGAAGACAGAATAGGGCGACCTGCGGTAGAAATCCGCATAGCTGTCGTAGGTCTTCGCCTGAACCATGTTTCTGGCCCTGAACCCGGCCTCACGAGACCACGCCGCTATCGATTCGCCCTCGCGATCCATGCAATATCCGCGCCGGCGCCGTCTTCCCTCTCAGACCTGAAACTCCGCATCGACCGGAATTTGCATTGCTGTGACGAGATGATTCGTCTGGCCGGCCAATCCGATAACCGCGATGAGCTCGGCGTGCTGCGAGTCTGTCATGCCGCGCGCCCGGGCCGCCGCCGTGTGCGAATGAATGCAATAGGCGCAGCCGTTCGCAGTCGACACGGCGATGTAGATCATCTCGCGCACTAGCGGGTCGAGCGCGCCCTCGGCCATCATGACCGCCTTCAGCCCTTCCCATGTGCGCTTGAGCAGGGCCGGATCGTTCGCGAGGCCGCGCCAGAAATTGTTGACGAAGTCCGACTTGCGGGTGGCGCGGATGTCGTCGAACACCGCCTTGACCGTCGGTTTCGCTTCGACCTCGGAGTCGGTCAAGAGTTGCATCGTCGCCATTGTCTCGTCCCGTCCTCTTGGGTCCTCCGCCGATGCGCCCTTCCGAGATAGACGTCGTTGCTATGTTTTTTATACGGTCGCATGGGCCGCATGAACCTTCGGGCGGCGATGAGCCCAGGGTCGCGCAATCTCAAGCTGGCCGGCGAGACGGAACAGGGTGCTTTCGTCCGCTGGCCTGCCGATAAGCTGCACGCCGATGGGCAGTCCACCTGCGCTTTCCGCCAGCGGCAGCGCGATGGCCGGCTGACCGGAAACGTTGAACGGCGCCATATAGACGTTGTCCTCGCCCATGCAGGTCTCGTTGTAGGGCCCGATGTCCAGCGACATGTCATAGAAGCCCAATGGACGCGTACCCTGCGGCAGCGTGGGAAGCAATACCGCATCGTAACGCGAGGTCATCGTCGCGATGTCGCGCGACGCCATTCGGATGGTCTCAATATCGAGCGAGTACTGGACAGCGCTCGTGGCGCGGCCTCTTTCGATGCTCGTCCACGTCACGTTGGTCAACTCGTCTTGTTTGACCTTTCGCCCGATGTTCGGGGCGAAGGCGTCGAAACTTGCGGCGGTCTGAACCGAGATGACGGACGTGTAAGCGCGCCAGGTGGTGTGAAAATCATAGTCGAATTTGAACTCCTCCACCGAATGGCCAAGAGCTTCGCAAAGTCTCGCGGCGTTCTCGACGGACGCCACGACTTCGGCCGCGTTCTTGTCTCCGCGAGCGTTGTGCGTGCTAAAGCCGATCCGCAGACTGCGCCCGCCCGCCTTGACGCTCGCTAAGATAAGAGCGCTCGGGGGTAGGCAGCTGGTAGGGTTCGCCCGGAAGCGAACCCTTAACGGCGTCGAGCATAGCGGCGGTGTCGCGTACCGTCTTCGAGACGGCGAAGAACTGGGCTCCGCCGAACCAGAAGTCCACGAGATCCGGGGCAAAAGTCATCCTTCCGCGGCACGGCTTGAGACCGACGAGACCGTTAACCGCAGCCGGCACACGAATCGAGCCCGCACCATCGGACGCGTCCGCAATCGGCAGTATTCCTGCGGCGACCGCGGCTGCGCTACCGCCGCTGGAGCCCCCCGCGACGCGAGTCTCGTCCCATGGATTATGAGTGACGCCGCGAAACTGCGGTTCCGTGCTCAGGCACCAACCGTTCTCTGGAACGTTAGTTTTTCCCAAGGTGATGAAGCCGGCCAATCGTGTGCGTCTGACGACCTCGGAGTTGGTTGGCGAAACATAGTCCGCCATATACTGGCAGCTATTGGTGGAAGGGAGGCCTTTCCAGGAGGTCGAAAGATCCTTAGCCAGGAATGGGACACCGTCGAATGGAGCGCCCGTCAAAGGACGCAGGGCCTCCGCGCGGGCAGATTCGTAGGCGCGAACGGTGACGACGTTCAGCTTTCCGTTCAGGCGTTCGATACGATCGATGGCCGTATCGACGAGTTCGCGTGGGCGGCTGACCATTTGCGCGAGCTTCGAATATGAATTCAGTGTTGCGGCGCTTAACTCTCGGCTTGTCATCGATCTCAATCGGTATCCGTACGACCCCGGCGCAATTCCCAAAATCAGCGACGCGACGAAGATCCCCGGCAATTGCGCGCTGTCGAACCCGCATCGGCAACGGCAGATCGATGATATTCATCGGCTGTACCATGCGGCGATCTCGCAACAGCTCGACAGACTGTCGGACGTCGGTCGGCGTCCGATTCTACTGTCGGTTCACACGATGACGGATCGGTTGCGCTCGGGCAACGCGCGCCTGGGACACTACGCGGTGCTCTGGAACGGACGCGATCCGGATCTGTCGCAACAGATGCTCGGGTGGCTGAGCGCCGATGGCGACGGGCCCGTTGGCGACAACACGCCCTATTCCCTCGACATCGGAGTTGATTTCGCGGTTCCGGAGCACGGCTTCCGACGCAAAATACGGACGTTCATGTTCGAGGTCAGGCGGGATCTCGTTGACGCGCGGGAGACTGCGGCGCGAAAGGCGGACAAAATCTGCGAAGGTCTGCTTGCCGTACTGGCAAACTCGTGAACGATCGCCAAAGCGCTCGGACTGCCACAATCTTTGCAGATGCAAGGCGCGAAGCAATGAAAAGGATTGTAATTGTCGGCGGCGGCCACAATGGTCTGACTTGCGCCTTTTATCTTGGTCGCGCAGGGCACCAAGTGACAGTGATTGAACGACGCGACGTCGTGGGTGGCGCGGCCGTGACAGAGGAGTTTTACCCCGGGTTCCGCGATTCTGTCGCCAGCTATTCCGTAGGCCTTCTCAATCCGAAGGTGATCCGCAACATGGCGCTTGCGCAGCATGGCCTCACGATCGTGTTGCGCAAGCTGTCGTATTTCGCGCCGGCCGCGAACGGCGACTATCTCATTCTCGATAGGGATCCAAACCGCAGTTATCGGGAAGTTGCGCGCTGGTCGACGAGCGACGCGAACAAGCTCGAACGATTCCACGAGCGCCTGGGCGCCCAGGTGAATATGATGCGGAGCGTGCTGCTCGAGACGCCCCCCAATGTCGGCGGCGGCGTGCGCGACCTAATCACAGCGCTGACCGTCGGCAATCGCCTCCGGCGCATGGGCATGCAGGCTCAGAGCGATCTGCTCGAGCTGTTCGGCAAGAGCGCCGGCGACATGCTGGATCAGTGGTTCGAAACCGACGTACTCAAGGGCCTGATGGGTTTCGACGCGATCACGGGCAATTACGCGAGCCCTTACGCGTCCAGCACCGCCTATGGCTTGCTTCACCACGTCTTCGGCGAAGTCAGCGGGGTCAAGGGCGCCTGGGGACACGCGATCGGGGGGATGGGCGCCATCACCCAGGTCATGGCTCGCGCATGTCGGCAAGCCGGCGTCGAGATCAGGACCCGGAGTTCCGTCCGCGAAGTCATTGTGACCAACAAGCGCGCCGCCGGAGTCGTGCTCGAAAGCAGCGCGCGGATCGAAGCCGACGCGGTCGTCTCCAACATCAATCCCAGGCTGCTTTACGGGGACCTCGTCGCCGAGGATCACCTTCCGCCGGATTTCCAGAGCCGGATTCAAGGTTGGAAGTGCGGATCGGGAACGTTCCGCATGAACGTGGCGCTCGGCGAATTGCCGAACTTCTCTTGCCTGCCGAGCGTCGGCCCGGCCGAACACCACGGCGCCCGCATCATCATTGCCCCCTCGCTCAAGTACCTTGATCAGTGTTTCATGGACGCGCGTCAATACGGCTGGTCGCGCCGCCCCTCGATCGATATGCAAATTCCCAGTCTGGCGGACGACACTCTCGCGCCTCCCGGCAGACATGTGGTGAGCCTCTTCTGCCAGCACTTTGCGCCGGATCTGCCGGACGGAAGATCCTGGGACGAACACAGGGAACAGGCGGCGGATCTTGTGATCGACACGATCATAGCTACGCGCCGAACTTCAAGTCCTCGGTCATCGGTAGAATGATGCTGTCGCCGCTTGACCTCGAGCGTAAGTTCGCGCTACCTGGCGGCGACATCTTTCACGGCGCGCTGACGCTCAACCAGTTGTACAGCGCCAAGCCCGCTCTCGGTTACGGCGACTATAGGGCTCCGGTGGAGAACCTTTACATGTGCGGTTCCGGAACCCATCCCGGGGCCGGCGTGACAGGCGCACCCGGGCACAACGCAGCCCAGGAGATAATACGGGACATGAAGTCGCGCGGCGGTAGTCGGTTTCGGACCGCCGCAGACCAGTCCCGCAAGCTGATACACCGGGTTCAGCTCCGCCGAGCGGGCCGTCGCCAGGACTCGAGCGAGAACAGCAGCAACGCCAAGCCGATCACCAACGACCCGATAACAAACGTCGGATTGATGGCGAAATGCTCATCTGCGATCCATCGCGATAGGATGAGTGACACCAGTGCGGTCAACGCCGGGACCAAGTTCCAGAACATCGCGACGAAGCCGTTGTCGCCGCCGGTGACCGTCAACGAGATTTGATAGAAAACGCGTCCGACAGACGAGGCCAGGATGGTGCCGACGATCATCAGAATCATCGCCTGCAGTTGATCGAAATTGAGCTCGCTTCTCGAGTAGAGAATGACCAGGCAGGATGGAATCAGGATGATGTTCGCGAATAGGAAATTGGCCGCGATCGCGGCTGATTCATTGTATTTGGCGAACCACTTTCCGACTAGCGTTCCGCCCAGGGCGGAGCACAGCGGCACGGGAATGGCGTAGACCCAGCTTCCATGGACGAAATTGTCGGCCAATTCGTCGAAAGTCGGCTTGTTGGCGTCGCCAAGCTGGCTCCAGGCGACCGCCATGGCGCCGATGAAGGCCCCAGCGAAGCAACCGAAAAAGGTCGCCGGCGAAATCGGGATTGGCACCCTCGAGATGAGCAACGCCACCAGGGCGGCCCAGAACGGCGACAGGTTCAGAATTGCGGAGATGATGATCGGATGGGCGTCGCTGAGGCCGAAGTTATACAGCAACAATCCGCTCATACCGATTGCGAATATGACAGCGAGATAGCCGTAATTGGCCGGTTTTCGAAACAGCGCGATGAAATCGCGGCGACTGGCCGGCGGGCTCGTCAGCAACGGAATGGATATGAGTAGAGAGATCTGGGTCAGGCACACAAACTGGAGCGTGCTGAGATGCTTGGCGGCCGGAAAGGAAAATGGCTCTTGCGTCGCGTAGAGGAAGGCGGTGATCACCGAATAGAGGCTGCCAAGCCGGTAGTTGATCGTGGACGTAGATTGCGGCACGCTGGGCCCCCCCTTAGCTTCCGAGGAACAAAACCTATGGCCCTCGTCTTCTAACCGCCGTCCGGCGCGCCATTGCGAGTCCCTGCCGGACTGATCGTAACGAAACCCATGGCGATCGTCAGGACCGTCTCACTCTTACTCGCGGCGATCGCAGTTCTCATATTCGGCGTCGGCATGGACATTGAGGGGAAGGAGCAGGGGCCTCTCTGCGGCGGGCGCCCGTATACGAGGAGCAGCGTCTCCCACGGCGCGTCTCCCTACGTGACGCTCACCGCCGACAGAGTAACAGGTCCGTTCCTGCTGGACTATGGCGCAACCCGGAGTTCGTTGTCGGCGACAGCCTTCCCGGGCCCGGACAGATCGATCAGAAAGACCGCGATTTCGCTTCCGGGCATTGAAAGCGCGGATTTCCATCTCGCCCGTTACGACTTGCTGCTTCAACCCGACAAGGGGCAACTCGGCGTCATCGGGGATGATCTCCTGTCCCGGTTCACCGTCCAGCTGACAGAAAGCACGGCGTACTTGGGCGGGGAGTCGTGCCGGCCGCAGGCGCTCGTCGCGCGCGGCCTGACGCCAGTCGCCCAGAACGGCTTTTTCTCTTCCGATCCCCTGAAGATCAGCGCCGGGCTGCCCAATGTTCCCGTTGTCTTTTTGCGCCTAGGCGACGTCCGCGCCTGGGCGCAAATCGACACTGGCTACGAGGACGCCGTCTACCCCCGCTCGGTCGACATCAACCAAGCGCTGTTCGACAGTTTCATCCGAAGTGGACTCAAGATCAATCGGGTTGCCGACATCGACGTGTGGACGTGCGAGGGCCGCGAGAGCCGGCCTGTGTATCGGGTCGAGGACCACCCCCTGACGATCGAAAATGAACAGGGGAAACCGATCGTCGACACCCAGGATTTTCATCTGATCGTGAAGCCCGCCAATGCCTGCGGCGGGATTGCAGACTTGCCCGAGCCCGCGGCGCAACTCGGCGCCTCGTTTCTGCGTCTCTTCTGGACCGTCATTTTCGATCCGAGAACCGCGACCGTCTGGCTCGCCGGCAAACCGAGGACATCAAAGACGGCTAATCCGTAAGCGCCCAACCGCGCGGAGGTCAGTTGGCGGATTGCGCTGCGAGGGTCGCGAGCCGCGCGCCGATCGCCTCCAGAAGCAGCTCATGCGCCTTCGCGGCAATGTCCTCCATCGAGGGCGAGTTCGCCAGCAACAAGCGAGCGCGGCCCACGATCTCGGTCCTGCTCGGGATGTGAGGCAGATTCAACTCGCTGAAGACCTCTAGGGCTGCGAATGGCTGCGCCTGCGCAAGACGTGCGCGAAGATCGGCCAACCCGCTCTTTCCCACCGCCGCCGCGATCGCCGCCGCAATCCGCTCGGCGTTGAAGCTTTCGGCGACCTGCGAGGCCGCGCGACGGATGACCCGGGTCCCAAGGCGATGTTGGTTCCGTAGCACCTCGACGGTTGGGCGCTTCAAATTCCACACGAGTCCAAGACGCTCAAGCAGCTTCAGGAGGTAGAAGGTCGGATCATATTCCCACCAGCGAAATCCCTGGCGGGCGCTGCTCTGAAACGCGTGGTGATTGTTGTGCCAGCCTTCCCCCATGGTGGCGATGGCGAGAAGCCAATTGTTACGGGAATCGTCGCCGGTGACATAGCGCCGACGCCCCACCAGATGGGCGATCGAATTGATGCAAAAGGTCGCGTGATAGACCGCAACCGTGCTCCAGAAGAAGCCGACGATGAGCCCCGGCCAGCCCCCGACCGCGAAACAGGCGAGCGCGAGCGCGATGGGAGGCGCCAATTCATAGCGATGCAGCCACATCAGCTCGGGATATTCGGCGAGATCGGCCACACGGGCGAAATTTGTCTCATTCTGGCGGCGGGAGAAGATCCAACCAAGATGACTGTAGACGAAGCCGAAATGGCGCGGCGAATGAACGTCGAGCTCCGTATCGGAATGGAGGTGGTGGTCGCGATGATTCGCCGCCCACCACAACACACTCTTTTGCGCCGTCGTCTGCGCCATGACCGCGAGAACGAACTGAAAGACCCGGCTGGTCTCATAGGCGCGATGGGAAAAGTAGCGATGGTAGCCAGCCCCGATGGCAAAAATCCTGAGCCAGTAAAGGCCGACGCCGATCGCCAGCGCCTGCACGGTGACGCCGGTCCAGATCGCTCCGAAGCACGCCAGATGAACCACCAGGAAGGGTATGGTCGAGGGATAGACGATATCGGAGTGGCTGTCCGGGAGCCCTTCCAAGTTTGAACGGGGATCATGCGTCATGGAAGCAATCTATCCGATGATCTGCGAACGATCGATGTCCATTTATGCATTTGAACGGTAACATACCTGCGACGAGTTGTACCGAACAAAATATGCGACAAATGGCGGCAGGAGCTCGGGCGAACCGATCCGGCTTTCTCGGCTGGATTGAGCCGCGCCCCGGCGCGCAGGCGGACACGCCGGAGCGCCTTTGGACCGGCTAATTGAAGACCCGCAAGACGCGATTTGTGAGTGGGTCAACGAGGACGCGATGACCATCGATATAGGCGGCGCCGTTTCCGCCCGGTTGAGGTGTGATAGGCACATTTTGCGGTACGACCTGGCCGGGCGCGATGGCGCCCGAGTAGCCGGCGCGCGGGCCTGTTTCAAGCGGGTGCCCGTACGGATGTGACCCGACAGAGGGGCCGGGTTGCGTTGGCGAAGTGCTGAGATCTGACCCCACCTTTCCCCCGACCGGCCCATTGTCCTGCGAATAGCCGACGGTCGGGATCGCCAGCGCAGCCGCAATGACGGCGATATGTGAAGCGCGCATCGAAGACACTCCTCGTCGAGACCCTGGAGCGACGATCGAGAACGTAAGCGTCCGCCAATGGTTCCGATCGTTCAGCCGCGATATAAGCCCCCGTCACCGAAAGCGAAACACGCCGGTCCGCTTGATCTCCGAATCTTCAAGCTCGCGCGTCACTGGCACGGAATATTCAATCACGCAATCCAGGCGGTCATGTGGAAGATAGGACCGGCGCGGGTCGCCGACCAGGACGGTAGCCCCGCGCCGCGCCAGCGACGCGAGCCAGTCCATCGCCGCGCGCGCGAGGTCCTTTTCATAAGCGATATCGCCGGCCAGCACCACCTCCCAGTTTTCGTCCGCCCCGATCAGGTTTTCGAGGCGCGGCGCGATGGAGACGCCATTCTCGGCGGCGTTGGCCGCGATCGCGGCGACGGCGAAGGCGTCGATGTCGGAGGCCGTAATCTCGGCCGCGCCGGCTTTGGCCGCGGCGATTGCGACCAAACCTGACCCGGAAGCAAAATCGAGCGCGCGCTTGCCCTCAACCAGCGCCCGATGGTCGAGCGCGTAACGCGCGAGCGCCTGCCCGCCCGCCCAAGCGAACGCCCAGAACGGCGGGGGCAACCCCATCGCGCCCAGTTCCTCCTCCGTCTTCCGCCAGATCGGCACAGCCTCATCCGCCAGCCTCAGCCTGATCTCGGGCGTCAGCGGCGGGGCGATGAGGCGTGTGTTGGCGAGGACGAAGTCGCGCTTTCCTTCAATCGGCGCCGCATTGGGCATCTGTGGACCGTAAAACTCCCCGCCCAGGCGACCGACCCGCGAACGCGGATGCAACTTAATGGCGAATTCCACGCAAATAAACGCAGGTAAATGCAAATGAATGCAAATAAAGTAGCTTGCATTGACGAGCGTTTATTTTTTAGAATTGGGACTTTTCAATGGGTTACGCCCGATAAAAGCTAAGAGATCCTGGCTCCCGTCTCAGGTTGTGTGCGAAACGTCTCAAACGACTTTCCTCTCCTTTCCCCGCTCGGCAGTGTGGCAAGCGTGGAATTGATGGCGATTGAGTTTGCCATCGCTGGTAATCCTAGCCCAAGCTTCTCATTTTCGCAAGACAATGTCAACAAATTTTCGAATTCCCTTAGCTGGCAATCGGCTCCCAGCGCTCCAAGCATAGCGCTCCCTTCGGCCGCAGCCGTCCTCGGTTGCGCAGCGTTGACCGCTCCCGACCCTGAGAGACGTTCGCCGCGGACAATCGAACGGCGGGAGTGGACGTGAAGCGGTCATCCAGGACTCCAAGGGAATGTGTCGCACGGGATCGGGATCGGCGGAGTGGATCGGAGATAGCCGTGGATCGCCTGCCCAGAAAGGTCTACAGGTCGACATTGCCTGTAAGCCGACCGGCCAGCTCCGCCAAGAAAGAGATCGCCTGTTCGCAGGAGCGGTGATAAAGGCGGATGCTCTCGATCGCGTCACCCAAGTTGGCCGCGAGGGCGGTCGCGCGGGCGATGTCGCGCCCTGCGAACCTACCTTCCCATTCGAGGCAGGCTCGCGCGCTTGAGGGTATTTCGTGGGCGAAGCCGATCTGATCGTAGATCTCTCGCGTCGCGTCGAAGCGCGTGAACGTCACTGATCTCAGTCGACCAACGCCAAGGCGTCGAGCGTCGGATAATCGGTGTAGCCGTGCGCGCCCCCGCCGTAGGACGTTGATCGGTCGAACGCGTTGAGGCCGGCGCCGGTTCGGACGCGCTCAGGCAGATCCGGGTTGGCGATGAACATCCGCCCGAATGCAACGGCGTCGGCCAGGCCCGCCCTAACCGCTTCCACGCCCATCTCAGTCGTATAACCGCCCGCGGTGATCATCCGACCGTCGAACAGATGCCGGAACAGCGAAGCGTTGTCGGCGCTGTCGACGCTGGCGTCGTCGGCGAAACCGACCGACGAGGCGCGAGGCTCGATCAGATGCAAATAAGCAAGGCCGCGTTTGCCGAGTTCGCCGATGACGTAGCTGAAATGAGGGACGGTGTCGCTGTCGCCGAGACCCCCCAGATTGCCGTGTGGCGAGAGCCGGACCGCGACGCGATCCCTGCCGATGTCGTCAGCGACGCCGTCCACAACCTCGAACAGCAGCCGCGCGCGGTTCTCGATCGCGCCGCCATACGCGTCGCTCCGCTTGTTGCTGCCATCCTGCAAGAACTGATCGAGAAGAAATCCATTGGCTCCGTGAATTTCAACCGCATCGAACCCGGCCTCGCGCGCGCTCCTGGCGGAGTGGCGGAAATCGGCGACGATGGCCGGAAGCTCGCTCATCTCCAGCGCGCGCGGCGTCTCGTAGGGCAATTGCTCGAACGCTGGCGTGTAGGCACGGCCGGGAGGCGCGATCGCCGAGGGCGCAACCGGCAGACTGCCGTCAGGATCGTAGGAAGAGTGTGACCAGCGACCGTGGTGGACGATCTGCAGCACGATCCGCCCGCCCTTGGCATGCACAGCCTCGGTGACGAGCCGCCATCCGGTGACCTGCTCAGCGCTATGGATACCGGGCATCTGCGGGTAACCGTGACCCTGAACGCTTATCGCGGTGGCCTCGGTGATATTCAGTCCCGCGGTGGCCCGCTGACCATAATATTCAGCATTGAGCACAGTTGGAACGCCGCCAGGACCGGCGCGCATACGGGTCAGCGCCGGCATGACGATCCGGTTCGGAAGGGTGAGCGCGCCGAGTTGGAGCGGCTCGAAGAGGATCTCGGTGGCCATGGCGGGCGAGTCCTTGTTCTATGTGCGCCAACAGCGCTGGCTCAATTGAATGTCATCCGGCCGAAGTCGAGCGAGACCAGGACCGGCTCGGGCACCTTCTGCATGTTCTCGTCGTAGGCGTAGATGCGGCGCGTGGTTGGCATCTTGATCCCTTGGAAATCGCGATAGCCGCTCACATAGTTGGCGCCGCTGTTCCCGCCCAGGATATCGACAGTGTAGTCGTGACGGCGCATGAGCCCGTCGGGGCCAAAATGAGTGATCTGCGTTTTGGTGTGGCTGGCGATATGGTCGGGAAAGGTGACCTTCAGCCGGCGCCATTCCTCGCCATTCTCATGCCATGGCTCGATCTCTTCGCTCTCGAAGCCAGCGTAGGTGTAGAGGAAGGGCGAAGTGAGGTAGGTCCACAGGGCCTCGCTGGCGAAATAGGCGACGTGGAATTTGTCCCATGGCGTTTCGAGCGTTTGGCCGGCAAACGCGGCCTCGGGATCGTCGCGACTCTCGACGGCCGCGCCGTCCAGCGTCTCAAGCACGAGCCGATCGGGCACGAACACACTGCGGCGGTCGGGCGCCGTGAAGGGCGTAATCGTCAGCCGCTCGGCATGGGTGTTGATCTCGAAGATCTTGTCGGCGAGCAGGCCCGGCTGCTGCTTGATGCGCCAGATCGCCCCGTCGACTGAAAGCTCGGTCTTGAGCGTCTTGAATTCGTCCCAACGCGCTAGCCCGCCATGGGCTTCGACGGCGAGGGCCAATAGGTCGTTCATGGTGTTCTCCTTGAGTGAATTGGCTCGTCGCGCTTTGGACCTTCGGAAGGGCAGTTTTGGTCCCAATAGGGATCACTTCGGGCGCCGATCCACCCGTCCGCCGAATTCGAATGAACGTGAAACATGCCCCAAGTGAGGGCCGGCCGCCTGAGCCCGGACTGCAATCTCCGTCCTGTTACGCAGGAACTCAGGGTGTCGGGCTATGCATCTCAATGGTAGCCCCGGAATGTACTTACTTGGTCGCGAGCAGGGCCGCAAGAGAAGGTTCCGCTAGGCAGATGTCTAGGAGCGTAAATCGCCGCTCAGGGTCGATTTGACCCGCTCGCCAAGCGGTCAGGGAACGACCGCTCTTTGCGCATCCGTGCCATTGCATCGTGATCGCTGAAGTGCCGGAATCCGCCCCGAGCGGTCGCCACCGTAACAGGCGATTGGTCGGACCGCGATCGTCGGGGCGGCGAAGACGCCATCTTTCGAAGCGGCCTTCCGGAAGGACGGATCACACCCGCCAGCGCAGAGCCGAGACGAGCGCAAACAGGCGCCGGGCCGTCGCCTGGTCGATATCGACCGTGCCGGCGAGCCGCTGGGCCATCAGGTCCGCGCCTTCGTTGTGCAGCGTCGTGCGCTCGCGGTTGATCGCCTCGATCTGGCGCGGGCTCGCGGTGCGGATGGCCGAATAATAGGTCTCGCAGACGAGAAAGTAGTCCTTGAGCAGCGGCCGGAACGGCGTCATCGACACCACGATCGAGGCCGCGAGCTCACCGTTCGCGGCCTTGACCTCGAGGGTCAGCTTCGATTCCTCCTGCGAGATCTTCAGCGCATAGGGGCCATCGTCGCGGCCAGGGACCCCGAACGAGTTCTCCTCGATCAGATCGAAGATCGCCACCGCCCGCTCATGGTCGACATCGGCCGAGCCGCGCGGAATTGTCGCTTCGTCCAGGATCACCTCGGCAAGGCGATTGCGGCTCTTGGCCGGCTTGCGGCTCATGGGCTATTCGCGTGAAGCCTGAGCGCGACCGAGCGCGCGTGCGCCTCGAGCCCCTCAGCCTTGCCCAGCGTCACCGCCGCCGGCCCGAGAGCCTCAAGCGAGCCGGCGTCGCACTTGAGCAGCGATGTGCGCTTCATGAAGTCGAGGACGCCAAGCCCCGACGAGAACCGCGCCGAGCGCGCGGTCGGCAGGACATGGTTCGAGCCGCCAACATAGTCGCCGATCGCCTCGGGCGTATTGGGCCCAAGGAAGATCGCGCCGGCGTTGGCGATTTTGTCGCTGAGCGCCTCGGGCTCCTGCGCCATGATCTCGAGATGCTCCGGCGCCAGCCGGTCGATCAACGGAACGGCGGCCTCAAGCGACGGGCAGACAATGACGGCGCCGTTGTCGCGCCAGCTCGCGCCGGCGATCTTGGCCCGCGGCAGGCTCTGAAGCTGGCGGTCCACTTCAGCTTCCACCGCGCGCGCGAGGCTCGCGTGGTCGGTGATGAGGATCGATTGCGCGGCCTCGTCGTGCTCGGCCTGCGCCAGAAGATCGGCGGCGACAAAGCGCGGATCGGCGCTGCGGTCGGCGAGGACGACGACCTCGCTCGGCCCTGCGATCATGTCGATGCCGACGACGCCGAACACCCGGCGCTTGGCCGCCGCGACATAGGCGTTGCCCGGACCAACGATCTTGTCGACCGGGGCGATTGTGGCCGTGCCATAGGCGAGCGCGGCGATCGCCTGCGCGCCGCCAACGCGATAGATCTCGTCCACGCCGGCGATGCGCGCCGCGGCGAGCGCCAGCGGATTGGTTTGCCCGTCCGGCGTCGGCATGACCATCGCGAGGCGCCGGCAGCCCGCGACCTTGGCGGGCACGGCGTTCATGATGACCGAGGACGGATAGGTGGCCGCCCCGCCAGGAACATAAAGCCCGACCGCGTGGATGGGCCGCCAACGCCAGCCGAGCTCGACCCCGAGCGGGTCGGTGAAGCGGACGTCGGCGGGTTTCTGACGCAGGTGAAAATCCATCACCCGGGCGTGCGCCAGCTTGAGCGCTTCGAGGGCGGTCTTCTCGCAGGCGGCGATCGCCGTCTCGGTTTCGGCGGCGCCGATCTTCAGTCCAAGCCTGCCGATTTCGACGCGGTCGAAGCGCAGCGACAGTTCGGCCAGCGCCGCATCGCCCCGCTGTCGGACGTCTTCGATAATGTCGGCGACCGCGAGGTCGACGTCGGCCGACGACTCACGCTTGGCGGCGAGCAGCGCTTGAAAGCGCCGCTCAAAATCCGCCGACTGCATATCGAGCGCCACGGCCATCGGAAACAGAAATTCTCCACCCTCGGCTTTTGTCGCGGCGCTAGCCCTCGCCCCTCATCCCGTCCCCGGACCTGATCCGAGGATTGTCGACGAACAGGAGAGCGTCGGGTGAGGCCCCTCATACGCGAACTCAGCTTCCGGCGCCACGCGCTAAACGGCCGGCGTATCGGTGAGCGCGTGGCCGGGGCAGGCTTCGGCGGGGACGCGCGACCCCATGTCGCGCAGCTCGACCTCGACGCACTCAACCTCCAGACGCACCAGCGCGCCGTGGGCGAAGGCGAGGATGATGATGCCGGCCGGCGGATCCGTCTTCTCGAACGTCACCGCCAACAGATTGAGCGTCGCGTCCGCATCCGTGTCTTTGAGGCCGAGATGCGAAACCTTCAACACGCGGTCGAACCTGAGCACACTCGCGACGCGCTCGGCGGGCCCGGTCTTTGCGCCGACCCAGTCGTAGCGCATGCCGGCGACGACGAACCGGCGCTGCCCCGGCAGCCACGCCATGTCGGCGCGCTTGACGCAGGTGTTCTGCACATGCGCCGAAATGACGCCGAGCCCCTCCCGGTCGAGCGCGATCAGCTTGAGCGCCTGCCGAAGAGTCATCAACCTAGCTCGCGAGTCGCGTGATGTCGGCGCCGCACGCGCCGAGCTTTTCTTCCAGCCGCTCGAAGCCGCGATCGAGGTGGTAGACGCGATTGACGATTGTCTCTCCCTCCGCCACGAGGCCGGCGATGACGAGCGAAACGGAGGCCCGCAGGTCGGTCGCCATCACCGGCGCGCCCCGCAGGCGCTTGACGCCGCTGACGACGGCGGTGTCGCCTTCGAGCTTGATGTGCGCGCCGAGGCGGGCGAGCTCCTGCACGTGCATGAAGCGGTTCTCGAAGATGGTCTCCTTGATGCGCGAGACCCCCTTCGCCCGCGTCATCAGCGCCATGAACTGCGCTTGCAGATCGGTCGGGAACCCGGGAAACGGCGCGGTCGTGATGTCGACCGCGCTGATTCCGGCGCCGTTGCGTCTCACGCGCACCCCTCGATTGTCGCTGCTCACGGTCGCGCCGGCGTGCGTGAGCGCGTCCAGAGCCTCCTCCAGCAGGTCCTCGCTCACCCCCTCGAGCACGAGGTCGCCGCCGGTCATCGCGACCGCCGTCGCGTAGGTCCCCGCTTCGATGCGATCGGGCAAAACGCGGTGATGCGCGCCATTGAGGCGGGCGACACCCTCAATTTCGATCGCCGGCGTGCCGGCGCCGCGGATGCGCGCGCCCATCTTGTTGAGGCAGGCGGCGAGATCCGCGACTTCGGGTTCGCAGGCCGCGTTGCGGATCAGCGTGGGCCCATGCGCGGTCGACGCCGCCATGATCGCCACATGCGTTCCGCCGACCGTGACCTTGGGAAACTCGATCTCGGCCCCGACGAGGCCCTTCGGGGCCTTGGCGACGGCGCAGCCGGCGTCAATCTCGATCTGGGCGCCGAGCTTCTCCAGCGCCATCAGCAACAAGTCGACCGGCCGAGTGCCGATCGCGCAGCCGCCCGGCAGCGAAACGCGCGCCGCGCCCATGCGCGCGATGAGCGGCGCGATCACCCAGAAGCTGGCGCGCATCTTCGCCACCATTTCATACGGGGCCGTCGTGTCGACGATGGTGCGGGCGCGCAAGTGCCCGGTCTGACCGGCGCCAGCCTCCTCGCCGACGCGCTTGCCGTCGACCGAATAGTCGACGCCATGATTGCCAAGGATGTAGGCGAGCTGGGCGACGTCGGCGAGCCGCGGCAGATTTTCCAGGGTCAACGTCTGATCGGTGAGCAGCGAAGCGATCATCAGCGGCAGCGCCGCGTTCTTCGCCCCCGAAATCGGAATGACGCCGTTCAGGGCCGCCCCGCCGCGAATTTGTATCCGATCCATCCCCTGTCCCTCTCACCCAAACCCACCCGATCGAGGAAAGGCCGCCGCCCAGCGACCCTCGCCTCAGCTCCTAGGCTCGCCCGACGTCGGCGCCGTCGGCCCGTTCGGCGGCTGCGCCTCGGCTTGTCGCGCCCGGCTCTGCGCCTTGCGCCGCTTCAAATTTTCCCTGAGCGACGCCGCGAGCCGAACCCGCTTAAGATCCTCGCTTTTTGCTCGGGGTTCATCCGGGTTCATGCCGGATTTCCTTGGTTAATTTGATAGATTCGGCCGGACGCGCGGCCCCAAGCTTGATAGGGCGGCCGGCGCAGCCGGGCAAGCCCGGCGCCGATATCCGGTCCTGCCGTCATTCGGCCTTCTCGATCAGGCTCACGGCGGCTGCGCGAGCCTCGCGGGTGATTTCGGCGCCGGCGAGCATTCGTGCGATCTCCTCCCGCCGCTCGGACGCGCCGAGACGCGAAACGCGGGTCGCGACTCGTTCGCCCGCGCCAACATCGCTTTTGACGATGCGGTAGTGATTCCGCGCCCGAGCGGCCACTTGGGGCGCGTGCGTCACCGCAAGCACCTGGGCCCGCGCCGAGAGCCGCGCCAGACGCTGACCCATCGCGTCGGCGACCGCGCCGCCGACGCCGGTATCGATCTCGTCGAACACCAGGGTCGGCGCGGCACCATGCTCGGCCAATCGCACCTTGATCGCGAGCAGGAACCTCGCCAGTTCGCCGCCCGACGCCACCTTCATCAAGGGGCCGGGCCGCGATCCGGGATTGGTGCGAACGAAGAATTCCGCCCGGTCGTAGCCGCTTGGCGAAACGATCATGTCGTCGCGCCGCAAATCGACGCTGAACTCGGCGCCCTCGAGCTTGAGCGGCGCCAATTCCGCGCTCACCGCCTTTTCGAGCTTGCGCGCGCTCTTCTCTCGCGCGGCGCTGAGCGTGCTCGCCGCGGCGCGATAGGCGTCAGCGGCGCTTTTGACGCTGGCCTCGAGCCGGCCGACCTCACTGCGGCCGGCGGCGAGAGCCGCGAGGTCGTCGGCGAACTTTTGCGCCAGCGCCGGCAAGCTTTCGATCGGAACGTTGTGCTTGCGGCCCATCGCCCGGAGCGCGAACAGGCGCTCCTCGCAACGCTCGAGCTCCTTTGGATCGAAAGCGCTGGCCTCGAGCGCCTCCTCGACCTCGCGAGTGGCGCGCTCGAGCGCGTCGATCGCCTCATCCAGCGCTTTCACGCTCGGCTCGAGCAGCCCCGGCGCCTGCGGGAGGCGGCGCTGCAGTCGGCGCGAGAGCGAAAGCAAGAGCGGCAGGATGGCTGCTTCGCCGGTCAAGTGATCGCGCGCGTCGCGGATGTCGGCTGCGACCTTCTCGCCCTGCATCATCATTTGCCGGCGCGTCGCGAGGGTCTCTTCTTCATTCGGCTGGACGGCGAGGCGGGTGAGTTCGTCATGCGCATGGGCGGCGAACTCCGCCTCGACCTCCGCGGACTTAACCCTGGCGCGCTCGGCCTCAAGCGCCCGCTCGGCCTCCCGCAAGGCGGCGTAAGCCTGCTCGGTCGCGGCCGCGAGCGGCTCAAGCCCGCCATAGGCGTCGACCAAAGCGCGATGGGTCGACGGATCGGTCAGCGCGCGCTCGTCATGCTGACCATGGATCTCGACCAGCGCCGAGGCCAGCGTGCGCAGCGCCTGGGCGCTGACGCTCCGGTCATTGACATAGGCGCGCGTGCGCCCGTCGGCGAGCTGGACGCGCCTCAAGATCAGCTCGTCGCCGATTTCGATGTCCTGCCCTTCGAGCAGCGCGTGGGCGGCGTGTCCCTGAGGCAACTCGAATGTCGCCGTCACCTGGCCTTGCGCCTGGCCGTGGCGCACGAGGCCGCCGTCTCCGCGCGCGCCCAGCGCCAGCGAGAGAGCATCCAGAAGAATCGATTTCCCCGCGCCGGTCTCGCCCGTCAGGATCGTCAGCCCGGATGAGAACTCGAGGTCCAACTGATCGATCAGCACCACGTCGCGAATGGAGAGGCGCGAGAGCATCGACCCCAGCCGATCAGGACGGGACGACCGTGTGCCAGATTTTCGAAATCCACGAGCCGCCAAATTCCTGCGGCGACAGTCCCTTGCCTTTCAAGAGGTCGTAGGCGTCATGGTACCACTGGCTGTCCGGGAAATTGTGCCCGAGCACGGCGGCGGCGGTCTGCGCTTCGTCGGTGATTCCGAGACCAAGGTAGGCCTCGACGAGCCGATAGAGCGCTTCGGCCGCATGCCGCGTCGTTTGGTAGTACTGAAGCACATTACGAAAACGATTGATGGCGGCGGTGTAATTGCGGCGGCTGAGATAGAACCGCCCGATCGACATTTCCTTGCCCGCTAGCTGATCTTGGGTGACCTGAATCTTGTATTTCGCGTCCTCGGCATATTCCGACTTCGGGTATTTCTGCACCACGGCCAGGAACGTCTCCATTGCCTTCGACGTCTTTTCCTGGTCACGCGAAATATCTGGTATTTGCATGTAATATGCGTTCCCCTGCAAATAGAGAACGTAATCCGCCTCGGGCGAGTTCGGGTAGTCCTTGAGGTAACGCTCGGCCGACGTTTCGGCGCTGGTGTAGTCGCCGGCCTGATAGTCTGCATAGGTCGTCATCAACAGGCCCTTCCGCGCCCAATCCGAGCTTGGGTACTGTTTGCCGAGATCGGTGAATTTCTTCGCCGCCTCGGCGGGCGCGCCGTTGGCCAGTTTCTCGAGACCTTGATCGTATGACTTGCTCGCCGGCACGTCCGGCGTGACCTCCATCTTGTATTTTTCAGCGCCGAACGGATTGAACTGGTCGATCATCGAGCAGGAAGAGCCGGCGAGCGCGACGGCGACCAGCGCCGCGCTGGCGACATAGCGGCGCGCCAATCGCTTCCGGTCATTAGACAAGACGGGGCCCAATTCGACGTCGCCCATGCTTCAAAAACTCGATCAGCTGCCGGCGAGGAACCGCCGTTTGCGCCCTGCTGCGGCGCGGCGGCTCATTTAGCGCACTCGTGGCGCGCGCGCCACATATTCGGCCAAGCGCACAGGACGGTCAGCGGCGCATCGGGATCGCGGGAGCAAGGGAGGCGGCGGACTGGCGGCGACCCGCCCGCAGCGGTCAATCCGCGGCGGCGAGGGCCGCGGCCCCGGCGGACACATAGGCGCCCCCGGCCCGAGCCCTGATCGCGGCTGGCGCCGACGGCGCTTCAAGAAGCTCATAGGCCGAACGATGGTCGAACAGCGCCTCGAGCGCCAGCGCGTTGAGCTTGTGTCCCGGGCGATAGGTTCGGTAAAGGCCGATGATTGGCGCGCCCGCCAGCGACAGATCTCCGACTGCGTCGAGCGCCTTGTGGCGCACGAACTCGTCGCCGTAGCGCAAACCTTCCGGATTGAGGATCGCGTCGCCATCGATGGCCACCGAATTCTCGAGCGAAGAGCCCAACGCGTAACCTGCCTGCCACAGCGCCTGGACGTCGCTGAGGAAGCCGAAAGTGCGGGCGCGGGCGATCTCGCGCCGGAAGGTCGCCGGATCGAGATCGAACACGCGGCGCTGGCGCCCGATCGCCGGCGATTTGAAGTCGATCTCGACATCGAGACGGAATCCGTTTTCCGCGGGCAGGAACTCGGCGAAGCCGCCGTCATGATCCACCCGAACCGGCTTCACGATCTTGAGATAGCGGCGCAAGCGGCCCTGCTGGGCGAGGCCGACCGAATCGATCGCCCTGACAAAATCGATGGCGGAGCCGTCCATGATCGGCGTTTCCGGCCCGTCGATCTCGATCACGACATTGTCGATCCGGAGACCCGAGAGCGCGGCCAGAAGGTGCTCGACGGTGCAAACGCTGGCGCCCGAGGCGTCGCCAAGCGTGGTGCTGAGCGAGGTCTGCGTCACATTGCCGCGTCTGGCCTCGAGCAGCCGCTCGCGTCCGCCTGGCAATCCGGTGCGCAGGAACATCACGCCGGTATCGGCGTGGGCAGGATGAAGCATGACTTGAGCAGGCGCCGCAGAGTGTACGCCGACACCGTGGATGGCCGCACGGTCGCGCAGCGTTGTCTGAAACCCAAACCGCATCTTCAACGACACCCGGACTTGCGCCCGGCCCTAGTTTGCGCCGTCGGCCGCGATGCGAAGCGCTCAAGCTCCACACCGCGTGGCTATTCAAAGCTGCCGATCGTCGTCCGCCGCCCGCCGCCACCAAAAAGTCTGGAGACGGCTCCTGAAAAGCCAGACTAGGGGCGCGCCCCCCGTCGGGACAAATCACCTTTGGTGAACAAAAGTTACAATGCCCCGCTACAAGTTCTCCGTTAGTTTTCAACGCTTTATCGATTTTATCAACCCTTAACCATGTGCATAATGCCACGTTCGGCCCCGCTCCGGCCGCGAAGCTGACGCATCGCAGCCGGCCGAATCAGTTCTGCTGGCGCCGCAAAAACGCCGGGATGTCGAGGTGGTCGTCCTCCGAGATCGGAGCGCGGGGGAGGGACCGGCCGTTGGGGTCGAGAGCGCTGAGCGGGCGCGCTGGCTGCGTGCGTTGTTGAGGACGGCCGGGATCAGCCGCAGCCACGGCATGGGGCCTCTGAAGCGGCGTGACCGGCACCGGCGGCGCCGCGACGACCGGCGTGGGAGCGGGCTCCTCCTCGTGGCGCGTGATGCCGAATGCGGCCAGCTTCTCCAATAGCGACCGGCGGCGCGTCTCCGGGACCGGGACGGCGTTTTGCCCCTCGCGCATGGCGCGCAGCTGGTTCTGAGCCAGCTGCGGCAGATCCTCGATCTGCGGCATGCGGGGCGCCCGAGCCGTTGGCTGCTCCGGCGCGGGCGGAATGAACTCCGCCATCGCCGATTCGTCCGTTTCGTGAGTTCGGCTCAATGGGTTCGGGGAAGGTGCCGGCAGGCCCGACGGCATCTTCATGGCCGACAAGCGTCGCGGCTGCCGGCTCAGCCTGGGTTTGCGCGGCGCGGGCCGAACGGAGCGGCGCGAAGGGGCGCGGGCGCGCGAAGGCTTCGGCCCTCGGCTGGACGGTTGCCGGCTCGATCTGCGCGATCGACTCCTGATCGATGCCGGTTGCGACGACCGAGACGCGCACGACCCCGTCGAGCGCCGAATCGAAGGTGGCGCCGAGGATGATGTTGGCCTCCTCGTCGACCTCCTGGCGAATGCGGCTCGCCGCCTCGTCGACTTCGTACAGGGTGAGATCATTGCCGCCGGTGATCGAGATCAGAAGGCCGCGCGCGCCCCGCATCGACGTCTCGTCGAGCAGCGGATTGGCGATCGCCGCTTCGGCGGCCTGCACCGCGCGTTTGTCGCCCGCCGCTTCACCCGTGCCCATCATCGCCTTGCCCATTTCGCTCATGATCGAGCGCACGTCGGCGAAATCAAGGTTAATAAGGCCTTCCTTCACCATCAGGTCCGTGATGCAGGCGACCCCCGAGTAGAGAACCTGGTCGGCCATGGCGAAGGCGTCGGCGAAGGTCGTCTTTTCGTTGGCGACGCGGAACAGGTTTTGGTTTGGGATGATGATCAGCGTGTCGACCGCCTTTTGCAGGTCGGCGATGCCGGTCTCGGCCACCTTCATGCGCCGCCCGCCCTCGAAATGGAACGGCTTGGTGACCACGCCAACGGTGAGGATGCCCATTTCGCGCGCCGCCCTGGCGATGACCGGCGCGGCGCCGGTGCCGGTGCCGCCGCCCATGCCGGCGGTGACGAACACCATATGGGCGCCGGCGAGGTGATCGCGGATCTCCTCGAGCGCCTCCTCCGCGGCCGCCTTGCCCACTTCAGGCTTGGATCCGGCGCCGAGGCCCTCCGTCACCTGAAGGCCCATCTGGATGATGCGCTCGGCGCGCGAAGAGGTCAGCGCCTGCGCGTCGGTGTTGGAGACGATGAAATCGACGCCCGACAGGCCGGACACGATCATGTTGTTGACCGCGTTGCCGCCGGCGCCGCCGACGCCGCACACCATGATGCGGGGCTTCAATTCCCTGAGTTCGGGCGCCTTCAGATTGATCGACATGCTTGCCTCGCTGGTTGGACGCCCGCCGGCGCCGATTGGAATGCGTGTTTTGCTTTCACTCACGCGCCTGCCTCCGGCGAGCGCCTCGTACGCGCCTTAGAAACTATCCTTGAGCCACCGTCCGACCCGCACCGCATAACCGCCTTGGCCGTGATGCGGCCGCGCGAGAGAGCGGGTGATTTCGAAATATTCGAGGCCGGCCATCTGCGGATAAACCATCAGACCGACCGCTGCCGCGAAGGACGGACTCTTGCCGGATTCCGGCAACCCTTCGATCCCGAGCGGGCGCCCGACGCGGGCCTGGTTGGAAAGGATCGAGCGCGCCAGTTCCGGCAGCCCGGTCAACTGGCAGGCGCCTCCGGTCATCACCAGTCGGCGGCCAGCATGGGCTGCGTGCCCCGACGCCTTCAGCCGGTCGCGCACGAGTTCGAGGATCTCCTCCACCCGCGGGCGGATGATCCGCACCAGCTCCGACTTCGGCAGATGGCTCGGATGATCCGGCTCGTCGCCGAGCCGGTGGACGGCGATCGTTTCACGGTCGTCGGAGGGCGACGCGATGCAGGCCCCGTACAAGGTCTTCAGCCGTTCGGCGTCGCTGACCGAAACGTTGAGCCCGCGCGCGACGTCCCTCGTCACGTGGACGCCGCCCAGGGCGACCGCGTCGACATGGATGAGCCGGCCGCCGGAGAACACGCCGATCGTCGTCGAGCCACCGCCGAAATCGACCACCGCGGCGCCAAGCTCCGCCTCGTCGTCGACCAGCGTCGAGAGGCCTGCGGCGTAAGGCGTCGCCACCATCGCCTCGACCCGCAGATGGCAGCGTTCGATGACCAACATCAAGTTGCGCGCAGCCGCCGAATCGCAGGTGGCGAGATGAAGATCGACGCCGAGTTCGTGGCCGACCATGCCCTTGGGATCGCGCACGTCCTTGGTCGCGTCGAGTCGGAAGGCGGTCGGAAGCGCGTGCAGGATCGTCCGGCCAGGCTCAGCCTTCGCTGACGCGGCGGCCGCCAGCACGTGGTGGAGATCGCGCTCAGCGACGGTCTTGCCGATGAGCGCAGCGTCCGCGCCCTGGCGACGCGAGCCGAGGCGCCCGCCGGACATGTTGACGATGACGCCGCCGACCTCGACGCCCGCCATGCGCTCGGCCGCGTCGATCGCCAGGCGAGCGGCGTGCTCCGCCGCCTGAAGATCGACCACCGCGCCGCCTTTGACGCCGCTCGAGCGCTGATGGCCGACGCCGAGCACCTTGCATCGGTGGGTGCGCCCGCGCAGCGCCTCGGACGGCTCCATCGGGGTTAAGCGGGCGATCAGGCATACGATCTTGGAGGCGCCGACGTCGAGCGCCGAGAGAATGGCGCTTTTGCGCGCGGGGATCTGGCGCATGCGCGGCGCGAGCGATCTTAGGCTCATGGCTGGGCGCCCTTCTTGACCGGGTGGCCTTCCGCCCAGGCGGCGGCCGCGTCCTCGGTCAAGCGCACGAACACCCGGCCCGGAACCCGGAAATCGAGCGCCAGCATGTCCTTGTCCAGGATCCGGGACTGGCGCTGAAGGCTGAGAAGCTCGGCGATCGCGGCTTGGGGATTATTTTCCGGCAGCTTGACGTCGACGCCCGACCTCAGCCGCAAATTCCACCGCCGCTGACCGACCAGGACGCCTGCTTCGACGCGCGGCTTCAATTCGGCCATCGCGTCGAGCAGCTGAACATATTCGCGCACCCGCCCATTCGCGCCTTCACCGACGACGAAGGGCAGATCGGCGTACCTGCCGTCGGTGACCTCGTCGATCGGCGCCCCGTCGGCCGCGATCGCGCTCACGTCTCCGTCCTTTTGCCAGACGGCGTAGGGCGTGCGCTCGACGATCTCGATGACGACCTGGTTGGGGTAAAGCTTGCGGACGCTCGCCTGTTTAATCAGCGGATCGGCTTCGAGCCGCGCTTTCGCTTCGGCCACGTCGAAAAACGGCAAGGACCGGCTGGCGTCGATGCCTGCGATCGCCAGGATCCTGGGCTCGCTCATGTGCGTCGTCCCGGATACCGTGACCACGGCGACCCCGAGGCCGAGCGATCGCGCGACCCAATCGCCGGCGCGGCTCGCCTGCGTCACGACCCCGTCGAGCTGGCCGCCTCGTTCGGCGCCGAGGAGCGCCGCGCCGAGGAGGACGAAAAGCGTCAGCGCGATATCGAATTTGTGCGGAGCGGGACGGTCCAGGCGAAGGCGCCAGCTGAGCGGCGCCCGCGCCGCCCGCTCGGCTCTGAGCAGCACCTTGGGCGGGGGCGCTTCAAGCGCGACCGGGGCCAGCGGCCGCCGCGCCATCCCTGGCCATCCGAGCATTTCGCTCAACCTTCGCACGACCCGTCCTCCACCATCCGGGCGCCCGGCTTACTCAACGAAAAGCCGGCGTGGGCCGCCCGTTCCGGCGGGGGCGACGTCGCCGTCGGACCCGGCCGGGCGTTGACTCCGAGACTGACGAGTTCGCCTTCTTCGCCCGCCGTCCCGCGGAAGTGAAAGTCGGCGCGGATCACGCCGCGACAACTTGGAGCCGATAGGCTCTGGCGCGAAGTTGTGGGCCTTATAGTAAATATTCGGTTTAAGAATCCTCCACGGGATGGCGTGCGAGTCGCGCTTTGAGTTTTTTGCGTCATTTTCCGGCAACGCTTCGGAAGCAGGAGGGCATTCATTGGCAGCGAGCGGTCGATCATGAGAGCCGCGACGCCCGTGATTCGGAGCGAGGCGGGCGCGCCCTCGGTCCGCCGGTCAGTCTTCACGACCGCGAGTGGCGTCATCGCCCGCCGATTCCCTGACTTTGCGCAAAGACGCAGAGTTAAAGCACGATTAAGTCCAAGGGCTTAACGATGCGTTAACCTCAGCGAATTGGGGGGCGGAAAGCTGCGTGCGCCCGGGCCGGATTATCCATAAGGCTTAAGTTTTTACCTCTACTGTCCGCTTGCGTCGGCTTGGGGCGAGCCGGCCGCGCTATCGACGGGAACACGCATGTCCGAATGGCTCGACTTCGCGCTCAAGCCCGGCGCCAAGCGTGGCGACAGCGCCTTCCTTCTCAATTCCGGCCGCCATCATCTCGCCTTCGATCCCTTTCCCGGCCGCGCTATCGCGCTCGCATTCCTCGGCTCGATCGCCGAGCCTGCGGCGGAGTCCGCGCTCATGGCGCTCTCGGCCAACCGGCGCTTGGTCGACGAAGGCAAGGCCGCCTTCTTCGCCGTCGCCGCCGAATCAGGTTCAGGGCCGGAGATCGCGCTTCAAGCCCGATTTCCTTCGATCATTTTCTTATGGGAGGGCGAGGAGATGGCGCGCGCCTTCGGCGCCGACCGATCCTTTGTCATCCTCGACCCGATGCTGCGGGTCATCGACATCGCCCCCTTGGACGAGGCCGATCGAGTGCTGGCGCATCTGAGTCGCTCGCCGCCGCCGGGCGAGGCCTTCGGGCCGTCCGCTCCGGCGCCGATTCTCATCCTGGCGCATGTTTTCGAACCGGAACTCTGCACCCATCTCATCGCCTGCTTCGAGCGCAGCGGCGGCAGGGAAAGCGGCTTCATGCAGGACGAGAGCGGCCGGTCGGTCGAGAATTTCGACGACAGCTGGAAGCGCCGGCGCGATTTTCATCTGACCGACCCTGGGCTCATCGCCAATCTCAGGGCGCGCATCGGGCGAAGGATCTGTCCGGAGATCAAAAAGGCGTTTCAGATGCGGCCGACCCGGATCGAGCGCGACCTTGTCGCGCGCTACGACGCCGAGACGGGCGGCCATTTCGGTCCCCATCGCGACGACACCGGGATGTCGGTCATGCATCGCAGGTTCGCGGTCTCGATCAATCTCAACGCCGACTTCGAAGGCGGCGAGATTTCGTTTCCCGAGTACAGTCCGCGAAGCTTCAAAGCCGCCCCCGGAGCGGCCGTCGTGTTCTCAGCCTCGATTCTGCACCAAGTGTCGCGGGTGACTCGCGGGCGGCGCTATGTGTTCCTCACCTTTCTGTTCAACGAGGAAGCCGAGCGGGCAAGACAAGCGAATTTGCGCGCCATGCAGGAGCAACGCCAGCCTTGACTTACACCGATGTGATGGCCTCGAAGCTGAAGCTGAGGAACTCCGAGACATCGATCGGCGCCGCCGCAGCGCGGACGGCTTGCTCAGTCGCGTTGAAAGGGCCGCAGTTCCGGCTGGCGGCGGCGCAGGGGCTTTCTGGACGCCGGCGGCGGTCTGTTCGACCGCGACCAGCGTCGCACAAAACGGGGGCGAGTGACCACTGACTAGGAGCTATGATCCGCCGGGTCTTTGAGACGGGTCAGTCGATGTTCGCGCGCAGACTTGCCTTGGCGATCGCCGTGCTGGCCGGACTGATCGGCTCGCAAGGGCCCGAATTCGCGCAACAGTACCGCCAGCGTCTGGGCGGCGCGCTCGAGGAACTCAACCGGATCGTGTCCGAGTTCGACGAGGAGGTTCGGGGCCAGAACCTGACGCGCGCCGAGGGTTTGAGCCGACTCGAGCACAACGACGACCCTTTGGCACGCGAGCGCGGCGAGGACATGAACAAGGCGATCGAGCGGGCCGAGCGCCTCAACGAGCAGATTCAGGCGATGAACTCGGCCGGTCCGCTCATGCGCCTCTATGTCGTCGCCACGAACTTCGATCCAGAGATCGCGCGCAGCACGCTCGACAATTACGAACCCGCCGAGCCTCTGTCGCTCGGCGCCCTCGCGGCCGGCGGCCTCGCCGCGCTTTGGGGATGGGCAGTCACGCTCCTCATCGCGTGGCCGTTCCGCCGCCGCTCTCGTCTTCGCGCCGCCCCCCCGCCATCGCAGGCGACCGACGCGGGATGAGCCGCCGCCGTCGCTCGGCGCCCCTATCTGGGCGAACTCATGTGAAGTCGAACATACTCGGGTCGGCGGCGACCATCGCCGCGGTCACTCCCGTAAGCGTGAGGCTGTCGCCGTCCGAGTCGGAGATCGTCAGCCCGGACGCGCTGCTGCTGGCCTGGGCCAGCACGGCTGCGAGATCCTGAGCCTGCGACATGCCAGCGGTCAAATAGGAGAACGACGACGTCGCAAGATCGATGGTGTCCGGAGTTGCGCCGGAAACCTCAAAGCCGTTGATCGTTTCGTTGCCGAAGCCGGCGCTGAAGATGAACTGTTCGTCGCCGCTGGTCGTCGCGTCGATGGTCTCGACGGGATGGTAGCTGACCGGATCCGCGCCGCCCGTCCCAATCTGCAGGGATTCACTGCCGCCGCCCCTCGTAACTGTCATGCTGGGGGCGTAGAGGACGAGCGCGTTTGCGCTCGTACTGAGGTTCAGATCATCAGCCGCGAGACCGGAGGAACCATCGAACGATTTGTAGGATGTATAGGCTTTCCCTTGAACGTTCGAATACGCGTATTCCGCGGGCGCGCCCGCGGCCGTCGCAACTTTACTATAGGTCAAGGCCGCGCCGGCCGCCAAATCGGCTGACGACTGAGCCGCCGTGAGCGCGAAGTTGGCGGCGGTGAGGGAAACCAGTCCCTCAATTGTGATGGTGAAATCGGCGGAGATATCGCCGGCCAGCGCCGCCTGGACGTAGGTGACGTCCGTCGTCGGGTCCTGTTGATAGCGCACCTCGGCGCCGCCGTCGAACGCGGCGGTCCCGATGAAAGTGAAGCTCTGGAGGCCGGGCGTGGTGATGTTGGCGTCGATGTTGCTGAGATCGATCACGTCCTTGGCCGGATCGAAACTTGACACCGTGTCGCCGCCATCGCTCATGGCGAGGTAGGTGAGAATGTTGGCGCCCCGACCGGTGAATAGATATTGGTCAGGTCCGGGCACAAAGTTCGTTTCGCCGGCGCCTGCGAACAGATGCGCCCCCGGGATATCGTTACCCAGGATCGTCGTCGGCGCGGACCCACTGGCGCTGACGCCACCCGAGCTGGTCGCTGAGATCACATTCGTCGTCGGCGCCTGGTAGGCCGCCTGGGCCTCGATCGAAAGGGTAGGATTGGTGAAGTCGACGATCGTGTTCCCCGTCTCGCTAACGCCAGCCGTGGGGGGATAAAAAGGGCCATACGAATTGAACCCGATGTAATTGTTGGCGATCGAAACGTTGCTGATCGTGTACGTGGTGTTCGTGCTTCCGGCTTCGACGGTGTAGGCGCCGCCGAGCAAGAAGTTGCCAGAAACGGTCACATTGCTGAGATTGCCCAATTCGTTTGTAAGCCGAAGATCGCTGTTCTGTCCGGCTGGTGAGTTGGCGTTCGTTGTCCCATCGATGAAATTGTCCGTGATGGTGGTCCCAGTCGAACTCGGCACCCAAATCGCATCGGCATGCGCGCCCGGCAAGTATCCCGCGCCTGAGAAGTAATTTCCGGTAACGACGCCGCCGTGCATATCGATCGCGTCGGTTGGCGAATTAAGAAAGGTATTGTCCTCGATGGTCATGGAGCCCTGAGTGGCGCCGATCCAGACATTGTCCTCCGTCGGCGATTTGGTGCCCGTGAACGTGCAGTTATCCACTGTGGCGCCGCTGGTAGTTCCCGTTTGGAGCACCGCATAATATCCGGTCGTTCCTGTGAACGTGCAATCCTCAATCGTGACATTATTGGCGCCGATATCCACCGTCGCGGTGCCGAAATTAACGCCGCTGAGCACGGCGCCGGCCTGGGTGACGGTTACGGTGTTGTCTGAAGGCGTGTAAAAGTAAGGCGCGCTGGAATTGTGGGTGAGTTTGGTGACGTCGAGCAGCGTGGAGGTGGCATAGGGATTGCCGGTCATTGTATCGATGCCCGGCAAAACAGCGCCGGGATCGAAGTTGCGGATCATTTGAATTTCTGCGGCGGTGATCATGCCGTCGTGCCTCAGTACAGCGCGGGAGACGCGCTGGGCCGAGCAATAGACGGGCGCCATTGTCGACCGCTGAACCCGACTGTTAAATTACAACCTGTGGTCGCCTTTGCCGTCGGCTAACCCTCCTCGCCGCAAGCGCGCTTCGAATAGCGGCTCTTTTCTTGTACCTTTTTTGCTCGAATCCGATCGTCCGCGTCAAGGCGAGCGCAAGTCAGGCCCTCCCGCTTGGTTCGCTTAAGCGGCGGACGGAGAGGTTCGCCGGTCGCCAAAGCGCGGCGCGTTCAGATCGCGGAAAACGCCCTCGGACCGCGCGCGCTACCTTCGGATCAAGAGAGACTATGTCTGACGATCAGGAAGGTGTAGCCGATCCCGGCAACGATCAGGATGACCGCCAAGGCGTTCATTGGCACGTCGTTTCCGGCATGGTTGCCGACCTGATTGGCGATCGCGAAAGCGACGGCCGGCAACATGAAATGCGCCAGGACCTTCATGCCCCCTTCGGTGAACATGAAATAAGTAAGAACGATGC
Source organism: uncultured Alphaproteobacteria bacterium (assembly GCA_963824475.1). GTDB lineage: Bacteria > Pseudomonadota > Alphaproteobacteria > Rhizobiales > Beijerinckiaceae > Roseiarcus. Next base: position 59,880 of record CAWGPR010000011.1, on the reverse strand, counting down.
ATATGAAGCATATCACCGTAACAAAATCGTAGACAGTCTGCATTCTGTCGGTCCAACCGTTTCGGCCGAGCGCGATTGTCGGTCCAGCCGTTCCCTTAGGCCATGAACCTAAAACCCTAAAGGAAGACGCAAATCCGATGGTTTAAGCGCCAAAAAAAGCTCCCCCGGTCGATCGAACGCCGCCAGGGCATGTTTCGCCGCCAGCCTTCAGACCGCTGTTCTAGCGCCGCTCCAAGGCCCACGCGCCCTTCCGATCAGGTATTCGACGCCAATGAGCACGCGATCCAGAAGGAAGAACAGCACCAGCGCGAACACGAACAGCAAGATGCCCGTGAGGTCATGAAACAGGCCTTCGATGGTGTCGACGCCGAGGTAATAGGCCCCCAGAACCAGCGTCACGACGCGGAAGACGTTGGCCAGGATGGTGATTGGAATAATCGACAGGATCAAGACCAGCTTGCGGATCAGGTTGTCGCCCACAAACTCGTAAATATAGAAGACGCCGATCGCAGACAGGGCGAAGATCGAATTGATGCCCGAACAAGCGTCTTTGACCATGAGCTCGTAGGAGCCGATCATGATCATGGCGCCGTTCTGGGCCACCGGATAGCCGAGATTGTACAGAGAGTTGGAGACGATATCGGAGATCCATACTTTCAGCGGGACGGTGAACGCGTCGAGCAGCCAAGTCGGCGGCGGTATGGAAAAGATAAGAAAGGCGAGAGGAAAGGCGAAAAGGCGCGCGAGCGGCCAACCGCCGATGAGCAACAGGCATCCCAAAAGCACCGGGATTTGGGTCGCCACCTCGACCATCGGAATGTCTTGTGACCGCGTCACCGCCATCAGCAGCAGGGACAGGAGCAAAATGATCCAGCCGGCGACCGGCGCCGGCCGCAACTCGATGGCGCGGAGCCTGTCGCGCTGCTGCCAGGCCAGCCACGCCGCGGCCAGCATGATGAGGGGACCGTGCCCCTCCTGCTCGGTGCGCCACGCGCCCCCCGCGAGCTTCAAGTAGGTCGGCAAGTAGGCGACAAAGAACGACGCCGCAAGCGCGGCGACAAAGACCAAGTTGACGCCGCGACGTTCGGCGCGGGCCGACAGCGAAGCTGGCCGAGCGGGCTCAGTTTTTACCGACTCGATCGACATGGCCGCCTTCTCTTGGTCCCCCAACATCCAGCGGCGCGGCTTCGCCCGCCCCCGTGTCCCCCCAAAAAATCCCGCGTTTTCAGTGCGCATTGTCGCCGGTAAAGACGACCAAAACGGTCCTTATCATAACGGAGAAGTCGAGCCAAATGCTCCAATTGTTGATGTACCAAATATCGAGCTCGACCCGTCGCTCCATCTTGTCGAGCGTATCGGTCTCGCCCCGCGCGCCATGAACCTGCGCCCAACCGGTGATCCCGGATTTAACGTGGTGACGGAACGCGTATTTCTCGATGGCGGAAGTAAAATAGCGCTCGTGCGCCGACGCGTGCGGCCGCGGCCCCACCAGCGACATGTCGCCGAGGAACACGTTAAGCAACTGGGGCAGTTCGTCGATGCTGTAGCGACGCAGCCACCAGCCGACCCGGGTCACCCGCTTGTCGCTCTTCTTCGCCTGCTCGACGACGTCGTTTTCCATGACGGTCATGGTGCGGAACTTGTAGATCCGGAAAGGGCGCCCGTTGAAACCATGCCGCGTCTGTCGGAACAGCGCCGGACCGGGTGAGTCCAGCCGGACCGCAATCGCGGCGGTGAGCAGAATCGGCGACAAGATAATCAGGCCGATCCCCGACAGAACGATGTCGATCCCGCGTTTGACCGCCTGCTCGGTCGGCGACAGCGCCGCGCGTTGAAGCTCGATCGCAACCGTATCGCCGATGTCGGTGCGGGCCCGCTGAAACAATTGCGCAAGCGTTCCGAATGGGACCAGCGTGACCGGCAACGGCAGCACTCTGAGCCGTCGCGCGACCCACCGGACATTCGACAGGCGCTCGGGGTCGACGAACAGCATGACCTCTTGAATATCGGAGGTGCGGCAGAGCGAAATGACGCTCTCGATGACCTCCTCCGCCCTCGGTCCGCCGTCGGGCATATGGAAATGAGCCACCGCTTGATAGCCGTGGCGGGTCAGATCGTCGGTGAATTGGGGCGGAACGTTCTCCTCGCAGGTCAGGCTGACGATCGTGCGGCCGCGCAACGCGCCGCTTTCCAGCGCCCGCGGCAGAGCGAATCTCCACGCCGCCCGGTGGCCGAGAAGCGCCACGACGCCGATCGCCCAGAACAGGAGAACGTCCCCGCGCGACAGATCGTGGCTCACCCCCCAACTGAACACGCCCGAAGCCAGGATCAGGAAAGCCCCGCACCAGGCGGCCAGCACACTGCGGGCCTGGTCCTCCCAGACCATCAGCCGGGTGGGGCTATAGAGCCTTTGCACCCGCATCACGGCCACGAACAGAATGGCGACGAAGATGGCGGCCGCAATGGTGTGAGAAAATTCGCCCTCGAACGCATCGGGGATCTTGTGATAAATCGCCTGGGCGAGCGTGGCGCTCCCCAGGATCAGCGCCAGGTCGACCCAAAGCGCGGTCGACGCAATCGCCGCGTAGGCGATCGGCAGGCGCCAGCGGCTTGCAGGCGCAATGAACGGTCCGCTGCTCGTCCCGGCGAGCCCGGTCGCCGAATTCAGGCGCGATTTGACCCTCAGTCATCATTCGCGGGCTCACACTTGGTTGAGGAACGCGGCCACCCTCAGTCTTCGCACGTTCCAGGTCCTTGGTTGATAAATTGGGCCACAACGGTAAATTCCATCGCGCCGCTGTAGTCAAGGTTTATTGTGACGCAGCCCCGCATGCCGCGCCCGGCCCTCGACCGCCGCAATTGACGCAGCGCAGTGTAAGCGAATCTCGGCCCAAGACAAGCCGCTGAGAACGCGGCGGGCCGGGCGAGGGGCGCGGCACCCGAATCTTGAACCGCCAGAAGCCCTTGAACCGCGGCCATGCCCCTTCTCCCCCACGCTGTTAACTAGACAAGCAAAGCTTGCCGAGCTATGGGATTGTCCTGTCGCTGTCGGCGATTTGATCAAGAACAATATCAACACTGACTGGGTTTCCCATGTTTAGCGCCCTGGTGGTTCTATTTCGAATTGTTGCCGGGCTTGTTATACTGGCGGCGACGTGGTTTGTTTTCGACAATATTCACGATAGGAACACGGAAATTATCATGGCGACCATTGGACTGCTGTATTCGTTCATATTCATTATTTCTGGTCGACTGCAGTATTTTGGGCTGACGGTATTCTCATTTTTTGGACGAACGTCATCCTATGTACAGAAGATTCCTTACGACCATGTGATGCGCGACGAGGTCGGTCTGCGTGCTTCGCAAGGTTCCACCTTCCTTAACGTCCTTTTTGCCGCGTTGATCGAGATACTCTGCCTGTTTCGGCTCTTCTCCTCCCTTATGGGCCGCGGCTGGGATACGCTGTCCGAACCGATCCGCGCCCTCCTCCATTCCGTCAATTTTTAAACATTGGCTTGACAGGCGTCTTGCGGAATTGGCTCTGCCTTCTCTCGTTGGGCGCCGCCTGCGATCGGTCGGGGACGCGCGCCGACCGAGGGAGAACGATGACGGTCGCGGTGAAAATCTTGAGCCTTGGTTGCGCGGCGCTCGCGGTTGCGCTCACCCCGCGCCAAGGTCGCGCGCAGTCGGATCAAGCCGACCTCAGGGCGTTCGCCGTGCACATCAACCGCACGCCGCAGCAGCCATGGCCCGGCTACGGCGTCTATCTTGGCAACGGCCTCATCCTGACGGCGGCGCACGTGGCCGGAGACGTAGCGGAAACGAAGCCCCATGTCCTCATCGCAGGTCAAGACCTGCCGGCGGCGCTCGTCAAGCAAGGCAGCCTCGAGAGCGTGGATCTGACGCTATTGTCGGTTGACGGGACGAAGCTGCCGGTCGGTCTGCAGATGCGCCGCATGCCGCTATGCGAGCATCCTCCTTACGCCGGCGAAAGGGTCGTCGTCGCCATTCCTGAAGGAACGGCCCCCTCCAGGGTCTTGCCGCGCCGGGCGATTCCGGCCGACCTGCGCGGGCGGTTCAACACCGCCATCGCCGACGTCGCCACCACCGGCAATTCTGGCTCCGGCGTGTTCGACGCCGCCGATCTGTGCCTCTTGGGGATCATGAGCCGCAAGATTTCAATCACTCAGCAGCCATTGAAAATCGGCGCGCTGGCTCGCACGACAGACATCGCCAAGTATTTCGTCCCGGCGGCGACGATCAAGGCCTTCATCCCACAGAGCGTCTCGTTTTAGATCGCGTCGCCCGCCGTCGCGGGTGGGCTGGTCAAATTTGGTTGATGATGGCCCGCGCCGCGCAAAACAATGATATGGCGCATTGTCCCCGCGAGAACTGGCGCCTGCAAAGCGCCTGCGTGGCTGGGAGTCCGGCGCAGCGCGCCGCCGCGCGCGCCCTGCGCGAATACGGGCGGGAAAGCGGTTCGTCTGCGCGCTTTGCCGAGTTGCAGAGAGGCTTTCGATTTATGAGGTTCGCCCGGTTCGCCTGGATTGCGGTAGCCGCGTGCGGCGCAGCCGCCGCTTATGGCGTTTATGCGCCGGGCGCCGCGGACCGTTGGCTCCCTGCCGCCGGCGGGGTCGCCCATCAGCTACACGACAGGATCTGGACCCCGCCCGCTCAGACCGCATCCGCGCTCGCCCAGGGTCAACCGAGTCAAACGGCCGGCCCGGCGCCGATTGTCGTCACTGTGACGCCAGTCAAGCGGGCGGATTTTCCCCTCGTTCTCCAGAGCATCGGACGGGTCCAGGCCTACAACACCGTTCTGGTCCGAGCCCGAGTTGACGGCCAGATCATGAAGATCGCCTTTAACGAAGGTCAAATGGTCAAGCAGGGCGATCTTCTGGCCCAAATCGATTCCCGACCGTTTCAGGCCGCGCTCAACCAGGCCACCGCCAAGAAAGCGCAGGACGAGGCCAATCTCGCCAACGCAAAGCTCGATCTCACTCGCTACGCCACGCTCGCCAAGCAGGACTACGCCACCAAACAGCAGCTCGACACGCAGAACGCCATGGTGCTGCAGCTCACCGCCTCGATCGCCGCCGACGCGGCCGCGATCGACGCGGCGAGGACCCAGCTCGACTATACGACCATCCGCGCCCCGATCTCGGGCCGCGCGGGATTCCGGCTCATCGACGAGGGTAATCTCGTCAGCGCCGGACAACAGACCGGCATCGTCTCGATCGCCCAATTGCAGCCGATCGCCGTCATCTTCGCCGAGCCACAAGAATATGTGAGCCGCATCAATGAGCAGCTGGCCGCCGGCTCGCCTCAAGTCACAGTGATGGACGCGGAGGGCCACAAGCTCGCGACCGGGCACCTGTCGATCAGCGACAACCAGGTCGAGCTCGCCACCGGGACAATCCGGCTCAAGGCCGAGTTCGACAACAAGGACAACGCCCTCTGGCCAGGGCTCGCCGTGACCACGGGGTTGCAGCTCGGCGTGGAGAGGGACGCCTTGATTGTCCCCACGGAAGTGGTGCAACATGGCCAGAACGGGCTCTACGTCTTTATCGTCGACGATCAGAACCACGCGCAGGTGCGTCAGGTGAAGGTCGCGCATCAGGACACGACCACGGCCGTCATCTCGGACGGGCTGAAGGAGGGTGACCGCGTGGTGACCTCCGGTCAGTTCCTGCTTCAGCCCGGGTCGATCGTCTCGATCGACACGGGAAGCGGAAGCTAGCCGATGTACAAAGGCCTCTCCGCCCCCTTCATCCATCGTCCGATCGCAACCACGCTCATCATGGTTGCGGTGTTTCTGGTCGGCCTCGTCGCTTTCCCGTCGCTGCCGGTCGCGCCCCTGCCGCAGATCGACTTTCCGACCATCACCGTCTCGGCTTCGCTGCCGGGCGCTTCGCCTGACACGATGGCGACCTCGGTCGCGCAGCCGCTCGAACGGCAGATCGCGCAAATTCCGGGCGTCTCGCAGATGACGTCGACGAGTTCGCTCAGCGCGACGGCGATCACCGTCCAGTTCGATCTCAACCGCAACATCGACGCCGCCGCCAACGACATCCAGGCTGCGATCAACGCCGCCGCCGGGCAACTGCCGAAGGATCTGCCGAGCCCGCCGACCTATCGCAAGGTCAACCCGTCCGACACGCCCATCCTCATCCTGTCCGTTCGGTCGGACGTCGCGCCGGTTATCGACGTCGACGACGCCGCCGAAAACATCCTCGCCCAGCACCTCAGTCAGATCTCGGGCGTCTCCCTCGTGCGCGTCGGCGGCCAGCAGACCCCCGCCATACGCATCCAGATCGATCCGGCGAAGCTGGTCGAGAAGGGGATGCAGCTCGAGGACGTGCGCCAGCAGATCGGCATTGCGACGGTCGATAGCCCCAAGGGCGCGCTCATTGGTCCGAAGCAGACCTTCACCATCCAGGACAACGACCAGCTGACCCAGGCCAAGGACTGGAACGACGTCATTGTCGCCTATCGCGACGGGGCGCCGGTGCGCGTGCGCGACATCGGCCAGGCGGTCGCGGGACCGCAGGACTCGACACAGGCGGCGTGGAGCAATGGCAAGCCGAGCGTCTTTCTTGTCGTGTATAAGATTCCCGGCGCGAACGTCATCAGCACAGTCGAGGCGATCAAGGGCACGCTGGCGACGCTGCAGGCTTCGATCCCACCGACCATTCATGTCAACATAATCTCTGACCGAACCACCACCATCCGCGCGTCCGTCCGCGACGTCGAGTTGACCCTCGCGCTCACCATCGCGCTGGTGGTGATGGTGATCTTCGTCTTTCTGCGCAACGTTTGGGCGACGATCATTCCCAGCGTCACGGTCCCGTTGGCGCTCTTGGGCGCCTGTGCGCTCATGTGGGTCGCAGGCTATAGCCTCGACAATCTATCGCTGATGGCCTTCACCATCTCCGTCGGCTTCGTCGTCGACGACGCGATCGTGATGCTCGAGAACATCACGCGTCACATCGAAGAGGGGGAAAAGCCGTTTGAGGCCGCGCTCAAAGGCTCCTCCGAGATCGGCTTCACCATCATATCGATCTCTGTCTCGCTGGTCGCAGTGCTGATTCCGCTCCTGATGATGAGCGGCATCATCGGCCGCCTGTTCCGCGAATTCTCGGTCACGATCGCGATGACAATCGCGGTCTCGGCCTTTGTCTCACTCACGCTCACGCCGATGATGGCGTCACGCTTTCTCAAGAGCCGCGACGAGCAGCGGCACGGGCGGCTCTATAACCTCAGCGAGAGAGGCTTCGTTGCGCTCGCCAACGGCTACGAGCGCGGCGTCGACTTCGTGCTGCGCCACCGCTTCCCCACCCTGCTCACCTTCATCGGCACGGTGATCGCAACCTGCTGTCTGTTCGTCATCATTCCGAAGGGGTTCTTCCCGCAGCAGGACACCGGCATTCTTTTTGGAACGACCGAGGCCGGGCAGGACGTCTCCTTTCCGGTCATGTACCGGTTGCAGCAGGAAGTCGGTCGGATCGTGATGGCCGATCCGGCCGTCGACACGATGGCGATGGGACTTGGGTCAGGCGTCGGCAATTCGGCGCAAAACAACGGCCGCATGTTCATCACGCTGAAGCCGCGCGACGATCGCGACGTCAACGCGTTCGAGGTGATCGCCCGATTGCGTCCGAAGCTGGCGCAGGTGCCGGGCATGCGCGTCTATCTGCAAGCGGCGCAGGACGTCACCGTCGGCGCGCACTTCACCAAAACGCAGTTCCAATACACCCTGCAGGACGCCAATTTCGACGAGCTCAGCGCATGGGCGGTCAAGATCCTTGAGAAGCTTCAGTCGCTCCCCCAATTGCGCGACGTCGCGACCGACCAGCAGAACTCGGGCACGACGCTGACCCTCAAGATCGATCGCGACATGGCCTCGCGCTACGGAATTCAGCCGCAGCTCATCGACGACACGCTCTATGACGCCTTCGGCCAGCGGCAGGTGACGCAATATTTCACTCAGGTGAACACCTATTATGTGATCGAAGAGGTGCTGCCGCAGCTCTTGGGCGATCCCGCCACGTTGGACAAAATCTACGTCCGCTCGCCGACGACCAATCAGATGGTGCCCATGAGCGCCTTCGCCAGGTGGACGACCGCTCCGGTCGCGCCCCTGTCGATCAGCCACCAGGGACAATTCCCCGCCATCACCATCAGCTTCAACCTCGCGCAAGGGGTGGCGCTTGGCACCGCCACGGAGGCGGTCCAGCGCGCAATGCAACAACTGCAATTGCCGGTGGGTCTGACGACGACCTTCCAGGGCAACGCGCAGGCGTTCCAGGATTCGCTGACCAGCGTGCCGCTGCTCATCCTCGCGGCGCTCGTCTGCGTCTACCTGATCCTCGGCGTGCTCTATGAGAGCTTCATTCATCCGCTGACCATCCTGTCGACGCTGCCGTCGGCGGGCCTTGGCGCGCTCGCGACCCTCATGCTGTTCGGCTACGAATTCAGCCTCGTCGCCCTCATCGGCGCGATCCTGCTCATCGGCATCGTGAAGAAGAACGGCATCATGATGGTCGACTTCGCCATCTCCGCCGAGCGTGAGGAGGGCCTGACGCCAGTCCAGGCGATCCGCAAGGCCGCGCTGTTGCGCTTCCGTCCGATCATGATGACGACAATGGCGGCGCTGCTCGGCGGCGTGCCGTTGATGCTGAGCCATGGCACCGGCTCGGAGATGCGCCAGCCGCTCGGCTATACGATGGTCGGCGGCCTTATCGTCAGCCAGGCGCTGACCCTGTTCACGACTCCGGTGATCTATCTCTATCTCGACCGCCTGTCGCGCTGGATCTCCGGATCCCAAAAAGCCAAGCCGCCCGCGCCGAGAATGCCCGAGCCGGCCTGGGTCCCCGAGAAGGCGGCGGAGTGAGGCGAGAGCCCGCCCGTCCTCATAGGACACGCTTGACAACTCCGCGGGCGACTTGGGCAAGTCGCTGCGGCTGCCTGATCGCCGGAAAGAGTCGACGCGCGAGGTGTGGACGCTAAGGCTTTAACCCTCTCGCGGGCTCAATCGATCCCGCGCTGCCGGCGGTAGTCCAGTCCGTGCAGCCGCTACCAAACATAGGGGACGAGGCGGTAGGGCGCCATGCGCATGTACTCGTCATATCCCCGGAGGTTCGCGCGCAGGAACCGCTCCTCGTCCAAGAGGCGCCATGCAAACCAGCCGATGAACAGCGGCGTGAAGAGAAGGCCCCACCATGAGCCGAGCGCGAGCGGCGTTCCGAGAAACACCAGAATCGCGCCCGCGTACATGGGGTGCCGAACGATCGCGTAGGGGCCGGTCGAGATGACCGTCTGGCCCTCGACGACCTCTATTGTCGAAGCCGCATACCGATTCTCCCTGACCACCAGGAAGTAAATGAGGATTCCAAGCACGGCGAGCGCGTCGCCCAATATCGAGAGGTAGGCCGGAACGCGGGGCGACCAGCCCAATCGGTGGTCAAGAACAATGATGACAAGCGCCGCGACGAAGACCACGAAGCCGACAGCCGTGATGACCTTCTGTGCAGACGTCTTCTCGGCTGTCGGCCCCATGCGCAGCCGAACTCTCGAGCAGCTCCCTGTCGTTGAGAGCCATATAGATCGTAACAAGCAACGACGAGACCACGAGCGTGCCTGCGAACGCCCAGCCTTGCCAGTAATCAACCGTCCCTGCGGGGATGAAGATGATGGCCAGGAACGCGACGGTTCCGCCGACCGTCGCCCTGACAATGCGAGAGAAGAGATCGCTCATGAATCGACCCCGTATTTATAGCCTGATGCGACGGGATCGAAAAAGTTGGAGCTCATCGCGACGATCTGGGCTCTCGGCGCCCGACGACGCCTGGATTGGTAGTGTCCCAGTTTGAAAATTGAGGGGCTTGACGCGCGCTCGCATCGCCCCGATGTCCCGTGCTATGCTTGGCGGCAAGCATGGAGGCGGTCGTGGACGATCCCGGCAGCGATGAAGATATCAGGGCCAAGTTGGCCGAAGCGAACGGGTTCTTAAAGGCATTGGAGAGCGGCAATCTTCATATCGGTGCGCCGTTTGAGAACCGCACCGAGGCGAAGATTTACGATCTGAAGCGTCAGATCGCCATGTGGCACTCAATCCTGGATAAGCGCGATACTCATCGGCCCTAGAGACACTACCCTTGGATTGTTTCGCTTAACGCAAGACGGCCGCTTGGTTCGAGGCTCACGGACCGCGCAATTTCAGCTTCCAAGATCCCTCGCGATCCAGAAGGCCAGCGCCTCGGCGAGCGCAGCGACGCGATAATGATTGGATTGATCGATCATCGTCTGGTCGATCGGCGAAGCCATATAGCTGGTGGTCGCCCGCACCGGCCATTGCACGCCGTCGAGCATCGCCACGCCGCTGATGTCGTCCGGCGACGAGTTGGCGTGCACGGTGGCCCCAGAATTCGGTCCCAGCGTGAGATAGTCGATCCTGACCGTCAGCGTCCCGCCTTTGGGCGTGAGACGATGAGCCAAGGCTTGAGCGAGCCGGCGCGACAGCGCTTGCTCGACCCAAGTCGCCGTCGGGTCACCGGCGTTGGCGCGCAGCGGCGCAACGTCGACCCGGATGTTGCGCACCGGAAGGCCCGACTGAGCCAGCGCGGCTTTACTCGCCATCGCCGCGGCCGCGGCAAGCGCAAACGCGCCGCAAGCCGCGATCGCGGCGCGACGGTCCCATTCTGGCGTTGACATGAGGCGGTCTCCAATTCACACGCGCGAGCCCGCCCGACTGCGGGACGCTCCGACGCAATCCCTATACGGCCGGAGCCCCCTCACAGTTTCGCCGCGATCGGCCGCTCGAAAAGGAACCGCCCGATTTCTCGCGCGGCTCCTTTCCGGGCGCTCCGCTCAGCCGATGGCTAGGGCCCCGCGCCGCCGACGCGCGGCGAAGAGCGCAAGCCCGCCAAATCCAAGCAGCATCATGGCCCAGCTCGACGGTTCAGGAACGCTCGTTAAGGCGGCGAACAGGCCGTCGTGCTCGCTGTTGATGCCGTCGGTGAAGTAAAGGACGTTCGGGTCGCCGTCTTTGCCCCCGCCCCCGAAAGTCAGGGCCCAGAGGCCGCCCGGGCTATCGCCGGCGCCGAGGTTGACGTTGATCGTGCCCTCCCACATCCCTGTCGTCGGGTTGTAGGCGTTGATTTCGCTGTCGACGTAGCTGAAGTTGCCGACCAACAAGTCGCCGCCCAACTTGCCGAAGCTCATCGGCGCAAGAGCTACGCCCCAGGGGGCGGCGAGGTTACCCCCGGTGACCAGCCGCTGGAGCAGGTTGCCGCTTTCATCAAAAACGTCCACCAGTCCCATGCCCGCAGTCGCCGTCGTCTGCGCCGGATGCCCCGCCGGCGCGTAGGTGACATAGACCTTGCCGCCAACGTCCTGCACGTTGAAGGGGACGTCTCCGGCGGGGAGGGAAGGATCGACAAATCCACCGGGGACGGTCGTCGGAGCGAATGAGCCGTTGAAGACGTCGATTTTGCCGGTCGTTCCATTGGCGGCATAAAGCATGTCCCCGGCGCTATTGATGGCCAATCCGGTGTAGGAAGCGCCCGCGGTCGTCGCTTCGGTGACAGCCGTCGTGCCCGCCGAGCCGTTCCAGGCGGAGATGGTGCCGTTCAGGTTGGCGAAGATGAAGAGCGCGGGTTTGCTGGTCCCGGTGACGTTGAACCCCGAGCCGCTATTGGCGACCTGGCCGGTGGGGCCCTGGGGCGGGCTGATGGTGGGAATGCCGACCGTGAGGGGCACCGGCACGGCCGTTGTAAAGTTCACCGTGTAGAGCGTGGCGGTATTGGTCAGTTGATTCCATACCCAGAAGGGGCTCCCAGTGAGATGCGAAACGCCCCACGGGTTCTCCAGGTTGGGGTCCGTTAATTCAGCAAGCCCGGAGATGTCCGAAACCAGGTCCGTCTGGATATAGGTGGCGGCCTCGGCGAGCCTGGCGCTCGCGCACAGCGCGCCGAAGGCGACACTGGTCAATAGGACAGCTTGAAACGGCGATGATCTCGTCATGACTGCACTCCCCTTGCGATTTTGGCGCGAGGGCGGCACTGCAGCCGGTCTTGTGCAGACCACGCACTGTTCTCTAGGCGCCAAAGTTGCGACCCGCCATGTTTCGACCAGCGGTGAACACTGCGGGGGCCGAATTATTCGCGGCCAAAGTCGAAAGTAAGGCCGATAACGATCGTCACGGCCGGGCAGGCCCGCCTCCACGCCAGCAAGTTGCTGACTGCTATACTACCACTACGAGATGTTGTTAATACGCCAACCGATTTTCCCGTTGCAGAAAAATGAGCTTAAATCATTGAAAAGATTGCATCGCGCGCAAAACTGAACACTTGCGTCGGCAGTTAATTCCGGTTGAGCGGTCAGGCCCTTCCGACCCCGCGCCGCTGGCGGGCCTTCGCCGTCGCCGCGGCGCGGAGCGCGGTCGCGACATCGACGACGGTCGCATATTCGCCCTCAAGATGCGCAAGCGACAGGGCGTGCACGTCCTCGGCCGGCCAGCGCTTGCCTCTCAGATCGACCTTGTCGACCGCCCAGCACGCGTCGGCGACGACAAAGGCCTGGTAGCCGAGATTGCCGGCGTGCCGCGCGGTCGCCTCCACCGAATTCGGCGTCAACACGCCGCAAAGCACCAGCGTCGTCGCGCCGAGTTCGTCAAGCATGCTTTCCAGCGCCGTGCCGACGAAGGCGCTGTTCGCGTTCTTGCCGACCACCGTCTCGCCGGCGAGGGGGACGGCGCAAAGCTTGAAACCGTGACCCGGCCCATTCGGCGCATATGGCGAGGCAGGGTCGACCGAATCGTGGCGGATGTGGACGAGCGGCAACTCTTCCGCCCGCCACGCCGCGATCAGCGCGGCAATATTCGCTTCGGCCTGGGGATTGTTGCGCGGCCCCCAGCGCGGATCGTCGATCGCCTCCTGCACATCGATGACGAGAAGCACGGCGTCCGCAGGCAACCGCATGGTCAGATCCGTCGCGGCGCGAGCGCCCAATAGTCAAGCTCGAGCACGACATGGGGCTCGTAGCCCTCGCCCTCGCGCCAGGGAAAGTCGGCGCAGGGCCGGTTCCTGGTCGCGATTGTGCGCAGCCTCAAGCCTCCGACGTCGTCGCGGCCGGGCAGCGCCGCGGTCTCGACGACCTCGCTCCAGGCGAACACGGTGTCGCCGGCGAAGAGCGGCGCGACATGCCGGCCGCCGTTGATCGCCGCGATATGGAAGGCGTTGGCGAGGCCGTTGAAGCTCAACGCGCGGGCGAGCGAAATGACGTGCCCGCCGTAAATGAGCCGGCGCCCGAAGCGCCCCTGCCCCTCGCTGAACTGGTTGAAATGCACCTTCGCCGCGTTCTGATAGAGCCGGGTCGCCGTCTGGTGCTCGGCCTCTTCGACGGTGACGCCGTCGACATGATCGATCCGCTCGCCGGCGCAATAGTCCTCGAACCGATAGGGCGAGCCGCTCAGCTCTCCGTCGAACGCGGCGCGGTCGATTGGCGGGCAGGCTGCGCCGAGATCTGCCGCGCCGACCGTCTCGGGGAGCTGGGGAACGTGGGTCTCAGGCGCGGGCGCGCTCGCGTCGCGCTTTCTGACCATCACCCAACGGACGTAATCGATGACCGTCTCGCCGCGCTGATTGAACCCTTGCGAGCGCACATGGACGACGCCGCTCTGCCGGTTCGAGTTTTCCTTGAGCCCGATCACTTGCGAAACGGCGGAGAGGGTGTCGCCGGCAAAGACCGGCTTTACGAACCGGCAATCGGCGTAGCCGAGGTTGGCGACCGCGTTCAGCGACACGTCGGACACCGTCTTGCCGAACACGACATGGAAGGCGAGCAGATCGTCGATCGGGCTTGCGAGATAGCCGATGGCGCGCGCGAAGGTGTCCGCGCTTTGCGGCGCGAAGCGCGCGCCGGTGAGCGCCGAATAGAGCGAGGCGTCGCCGCTTGTCAGGGTGCGCGGCGTCGGGTGACGGATCGTCTCGCCGAGCCGAAAGGCCTCGAAGAACCGGCCTGCGGCGGTCTTGGACGGGGGATCAGCAGGCATCCGAGGGTCAGAAGACATAAGGGTAGACGTAATAGATGATGATCCTCTCGATCAGCATGACGGCGAGCAAAAGGATGATCGGCGAAATGTCGATGCCGCCGGTATTGGGCAGAAAGTTGCGGATCGGGCGCAAAAACGGCTCTGTGAACGCCAGGAACAGGTTCCAGATCGCACGAACGAAGTCGTTGCGAATGTTGACCACGCCGAACGCGATCAGCCAGGAGAGGATGGCGCCCGCGATGATGACCCAGGTGTAGAGATTGAGGACGACCATCACGATGTCGAGGATCGCGCGCATGAATTCTCCCAACTTTTGAGATCGCCGCCATTGAAGCGGAGAGGCCCCGACCTTCCGGGCCGACGTCGTTGACACGGATCGGACGCGCACGTAAACACCCGCGCGACGGGGCTGTAGCTCAGTTGGGAGAGCGCTGCAATCGCACTGCAGAGGTCAGGGGTTCGAATCCCCTCAGCTCCACCACGAAGTCCGCGGTCTGACCCGGAGACATAGGTAACGGACTGTACCTAAGACATGGGTGACAACCTCGGGCCGAACGGGTTGTCGAGGGGTTGCAAGGTCTTCTGCTCCAGATCGATGAAGCCAAGATCGTAGCTCATGAAGCTGACGATCCAAATGCCTTCGTCGACTTCTTTGATTCCCAGGCGCTGGCCGGCAAGGACGGTCGAGACGTTGACGCGTTTTCGGTGCATGCAGAATTCGGCCGCATGCGGTGACGAGGACGTCGCGGTCGTGCAAGGTGTCGTTTTTCATGGAATAGGGACCCCGTTGCGGGGTTGATTTGCATCCAATCGGGGCTCTGACGCAATTTCGATGACGTGGCCGCTATCCCAAGCCCATGATGCGGGCCTGGAGGAGGTCGAGGTTTCCGCGACCATACATCTGACGTTTGACGAGCTTCAGCTTGCAGATTTGGCCTTCGGTCTGCCCGTTGGACCACGGCAAGGCGATTGCCGCCTCGATCGCGGCTTTGTCTTTGGACACGCCGTTGGCGAATGCCGCGACGAGGCTGGCCTGGGCTCTGCTGATCCAGGCGTCCAGGTCGGCAAGGGCCTTTCGTCGAATGATGCCCTGGAACTCCAGAATAATCTCTCGCGCCTCCACCAGAACGGTGACGCCGCTCTCGATGGCGGCGACTGTTATCGTCTCAGCCCTTGACAGCCGCTCTCGGCCGACCGTCAGGAGGCGCGCAACGGTGCGGGCGGATGGGGCGCGGGCCAACGCGGCTGGATCCGCCTTCTCAGCCTTTTTGCGCCGCGCGCTCCATTCGCTTACGACGCGAAGGCAGCCTCGGAATCCGCGCAGCCTGAGCTCCCGCCATAGGGCCGATCCATTTCGGCAGCCGGCGTCCCATTGCTCGTCGAGCCAGGGAAGATAGGACTCGAGGGAGCCTTGTCGGACACGGAAGACGTCCGAGCGCTGTCCGCGAAGAATCTTTCGGATCAGTCCGCGGCTGTACCCTGTGCGGCGCACGATCTCCTTGATCCCAATCCCTTGCTGGGACAACGAGAGGATGGCGGCGTTCGTCTCCTCGCGGCGTACGTACCCCTCGTACTGCAGTTTCTCGGCAAAGGTTAGAAGCGACGGATCAACCATCGCGGTTCCCATGGCTGCCCTGATCTGGCGCATAGACTTCCGAACAGCATCGAGAAAGGCGCCGCTCGCGTTCTCCATCAAATGCCAGCGGTCGGCGACCTGGATCGCGTGCGGAAGCGCCCGCTGCGCGGCGGCCCCGTAGCCGCCTCCACGATCCCTGGCGACGACACAGATCTGCGATTGCTGCGCCAACCAAGCTTCAGCGGTGGCTGGCTCTCGATCGGGCAAGAGAGCGATCGTCGCATGTCGTTCAAGGTCGCAGACCAGCGTGCCGTAGCGATGATTGCGCCGCCAGGCCCAGTCATCGATGCCGACAATCGTGGGCGGAGGAAAGCTTCGTGACCCACGCCGGCGCACCATGCGCAACAGCGTGTCGTTGCTCACCTCGACGTTGAGCCGGCGCGAAAGAGAGGCAGCTGGTCTCCCTCCGAGCGCAATGGCCAGACAGTGGACCACATCGTCGAGGCGGCTCGTACGTCTGGCTCTTGGCTCGGCCGTCTCGAACCGTTCGGCAAAGATCCGCCGTTCGCAAGCCGCGATGTCGCAGAAGAAGCGGCGGGTCCGCAAAATCAGCGCTATTCGCACGCCTGCGGCCGGAAGATCAGCCAATCGCCTTCGATATTGGCTGTGCACGCGGCTACAAACGCTTCCGCACATCGGACATCGGCAAACGCTCGCCGAGACCCTTATCCCGATTACGAAGCCACCATCGTCTCTGGTCGCGCTCTCTACGACAAATCCGCGCGGAACAAGTTCCGCAACGTCAAACCCCTGCATAGCTCTGATCCCCAGCCCGAATCAGAGCCAAACCGGCGCCTCGACTTCATCAAAAGTGAGTCAGCCCCCCTATTCCGCGCAAATCTGGGGTCCCGTTTCGGTGATCATTGACAGATATTTCGATACCGAAGGTACGGTACGGCGACGCCGAAGGTACGACGACGCGGCCAGAATTCCTCTCCAGGAAATTGGTATGAGCGTGGACGGCCTAATACCAAAACTCGTTGATCACGACCCATGGGCCCAATCGCGCAGGCCGATGGACATGATCCGCCAGGGTTGATCGACGAGTTTGTTCCATGCCTCGCAGCAGTGATCGACGATGTCGTCGTAGGATTTGAGGACCCGGTTTGAGAGCCAGTTTTCGCGCATGAACTGCCAGATGTTTTCCTGCGGGTTGAGCTCTGGGCATTTGGCCGGCAGTGGGATCAGGGTGATGTTGGGCGGGACGATCGAGGCGGCTCGAGAGATGCCAGCCGGCCTGATCGACCAGCAGCACGGCGTGCGCTCCCGGCGCGATCTGGGTGGCGATTTCGGCCAGATGGAGGTTCATCGCCTCCGTGTTGCAGCGTGGCATGACCAGGGCTGCGCCCTTGCCGTCCTTGGGACAGATCGCGCCGAAGATGTAAGCGGAGGCGGTTCGCTGATCTTTGGGCGCGCTCGGACGCGTGCCGCGCTTGGCCCAACGCCGGGTGATCTTGTTCTTCTGGCCGACGCGGGCCTCGTCGGCGAACCAGATCTCTATGGCGTCGGCAGCGACGCCCTTCTCGCGCCCGATCTCGTCCAGGCGCGCCGGGAGACTTCCTGAGAAACTACCCTGGCGTCGGCATCTCGTGCAGCGTGTAGCCGAGAGACTTCGCGCGTCGTCGGAGGTTGGCGAGAACCCGGGCGCGATATCTGTCCTCGTAATAGGAGGCGCCGGGGTCTGCGTAGTCTATTCCATGTCGCAAGGTGTTGTAGAACAGGGTGGCGATCTTGCGTGCGGTTGCGGTCACCGCTTTGGCCTTGCCGACGCGTGCGGACAGCCGTCGATAGAAGGCGCCCAGCGCCGTCTGCGTGCGACCGACGGTCACCGCGGCCAGCCTCAGCAGCGCGGCGGCTCTGCTGCCGGATCGCCGCGTTCGGGTCGAAAGCACCTTGCCCCCCGAGATCTTGTTGGCCGGCGCCAGGCATAGCCAGGAAGTGAAGTGTTTGGCGTTTGGCCAAGCGGAGAGATTGGTTCCGCACTCACCGATGAGTTTCAGCGCCAGCGAAGGACCCAGGCCATGAATTTGCGTCAGGTCGACGCCGAGGACCGCGTGCAATGCGGCCCGCGCATCGAAGGCCGGCGCATTGGCCGTTTTGTCTCGATGACGAGCCGGCGGCAGCCGGCCAACGGGTTTGGCTGCAACGTCTCGAAGACGTCGCAAGACCGCCTCGATCCGCAAATCGCACTCCACGACCTTGGCGTGGTAGGCGTCGTAAAGCTCCAGCGCCTGTCCGAGAGCAAAGACGTGCTCCTCACGCCAGTTTCCAGCCAGCGCGGCGGCGATCTCCGCCTCCGAGGCATGGCAGCGTCGATCACGATGGGTGGCCAGTACGGCAGGGTCTCGTTCACCCGCAACCACGGCGCGGATGATCCGCATCCCGGTCTCGCCGGTCACGTCGGTCACCACGTGATGGAGTTGGACGTTCATCTGCATCAACGCCTTCTGCATATGCTGGATGTGCGACGCACTGTAGTCCAGCAGGCGCTCACGTTGGCGCAAATAGGCGCGTAATGCAGCCAACTCGCCCTTGGGTCTGAAGCTGGCGCGCAGCAGCCCATATTCGTGTAGCCGCCTCAGCCATTGGGCGTCGCTAACGTCGGTCTTGCGTCCCGGCACGTGCTTGGCGTCGCGGGCGTTGACCAGCACCACCTCGAATCCGCGCTGCTCGAGCAGTTCGTAGGCAGGTATCCAATAAACGCCGGTGGAACTCCATCGCCACCGTTCGCACGCCGCAACGCTCGAACCAATCGGCCAACTGGTGCAAATCGCCGGTGCAGGTCCCGAAGGCGCGCACTGGCTCAGGGTCCCGGTCCGGCGGAACCGCCGCGACATGCATCCTGGAGCCGATATCGATCGCTGCGGCATTAGGATGGGTTGGGGTGAAGTCTCGCTCGGTGTGGCGCCGCTTCAATTTGGTCATGATGCCTCCTCTCGGTCAAAGCGGAGGGGCTGAGCCGCGCAAGGAGATCAACTTCCTGACCGGGATCGCCGCAATGGCGTCACCACTCTCAAGTGCGCAACAGCCCATGGGCCACGTTTTTTGACGGGGTTACCACCACCAGAGATTTCTCGGCCGCTCCCCTCCAGCAATCACGATATCAACCCCGTTTCTACCGCCACAGGCGGGCCCCAGCCGGCGACAGGTTTTTTAAAATCCTCGATCGCGCCCTCGGCCTGCGCGTGATGACGGGGACGAGCCGAGAGCTTGCGATATCCCATGGCGCGCAATTCCCGGCTCAATGTCTGCTTGGCGACGACGACGCGGAATTCCTCGAAGATCCATTGGCAGAGGTCGACGATCCGCCAGCGCACGACCCCATGCACCGCCGGGATCGGGCCGCTCTCGATGATCGCGGCGAGCGCGGCGCGGTGCGCGCCGTTCAGCCGGGGAGCCTGTCCGGGCGGCTTGCGATCAATCAGCCCTTCCGGTCCATCGGCGTTGAACTTCATCACCCAATCGCGAATGATTTGAAGCGTCACCCCGCCGATCTTCGCCGCCTCGGTGCGCGCTCGCGCCTTCATAAACCGCCGCCAAAGCCAAAAGCCGCCTGGCCTGCGGCCCGTCCTTCGACCGCTTGGCCGCAGCCCTCACCATCTCAGCGTCATAATCGCCCCGAAGCGGAATGGGCATGGCGAACCTCCTCTGTTCGCCACCTTGAATCAGAACCCACCCAATTCGGGAATCCCCAACCGAGTCATGCCTTCAGAGATTTGGTATAAGTGCCGCTGGGACACCTAGGAGACCTGTGGGCGGGTCGTCATTTTCTGTGATTCTGTCGGCTTCTCCGGCGATCGGCTGGCCTGAGAAATGGGCCTCCGGCCGCGCGGCCCCGAGCGGCGGGCGAGGCATAATCGGGATCATGGCTCTTCGAGGATTTCCCAATGCTGATCGAAGCGGGCTATGACATCGCATTTGATTGTCCGGCTCAGACGCCGATGCTCCTTCAGCTCAACGTCCATCCCACCCGTGACGCTGACCTGCTCACGCCCGACAGAATCACCCCCGATCCTCCTCTTGCGATGCGCTCCTATATCGATCTTTTCGGTAATCGCGTCACGCGCGTCGAGGTCCCCGCCGGCCTTGTCACATTCTCCAATCGCTTCGTCATTCACGACTCCGGCGAGCTGGACGAGACGGCGCCGGATGTGCGGACGACGCCCATCGCCGACCTTCCCGACGACGTGCTTCTGTTCCTGGTCTCGAGCCGGTATTGCGACAGCGACAAGCTCGCCGATTTCGCCTGGTCGCGGTTTGGAGACCTGTCCGGCGGCGCGAGAGTCGTGCAGGCGATCTGCGATTTCGTTCACGCGAAGATCCGGTTTAGCTATCCCGACGCGAGCCCAACCCGTTGCGCTAGCGACTCCATGCACGAAGGCGTCGGCGTCTGCCGCGACTTCGCCCATCTCGCCATCGCGCTCTGCCGCCGCATGAACATCCCTGCCCGCTACTCTCGGCGACCTCGGCGTTCCGATCGACATCAATCCGATGGATTTCAGCGCTTGGTTCGAGGTCTTTCTCGCCGGGCGCTGGTACACGAAAGACGCGCGCCACAACCATCCCTGAGTTCTGGGGCGAAGTGCAACCTTGGCGTCACTGAAGGGGCTCGATATTCCTTCTCGCCGAGCCGTCTTTGTCCCCTGGAAACCGAGCAGAAGGCCGGCGTTCGGAATGGGAAACCGGACTTTTCGTTGAGGAACCAATGCTGTCGACGGGGTTGCGCTTCGCGTCGGAATCCACCCATCCCCGCATCGGCCGCATTGTCATGGGACGCGGTCGCGACGCCGCAGACGTCGCGATGTCAACAGCCTTCGGCGTCGCCAACCTCGTGGGTTTTGTCGTGGTGACGGAGGAGCAGGTTTCGCAATGACGCGCGAGGGCTGACGCACAAGTGCCGAACGAGCACGCAGAGAACACAGGCATCCGAAAGCGTCGACACCGGAGGGAGGCTCCCGTCCTTGACCCATTAGAGAACACAATCCGATCAAATATCGAAAAAGGCTCTATTCGAGGCAAATCAAACGCCCCGGATGGGACAGCCGTTTCCTCGCCACCCTCCTAACTCAAATGCGATAGCCGTGCTCGGACCCCAAAGACCGTCGTCTTTTCGGTCCGAATCCCGCAATAATGAGGGATGCCCCTACGCTGGCTTGCGACTTGAGCGCCGCCGACTGGAGCCGAGCACATTTCGCACTCTGAAGGGCACTGCGGCCTCTTCCTCGGTCATTGCCTCTTCGATCTTTGGCGGCGTCAAATACCAAGGCACGGCGATGACCACGACGCGCGGGCCGCCATAGGCGAGCACCACCGAGCGAAGCCGCCGGGCGTGCTGGGCGCTCAGGAGGTAGTCCGACCAGTGTTGCTTGACGAGCTCCGGGATCAGCACCGCGATGGTCCGATCGGGATTCTTGTCCTCGATCTCTTTGATCAGTTTCAAGAGCGGCGCGTGAATGCGCCGGTAGGGAGCGCTCAGGAAAGCCAACTGCGGCGGGTTCGGATAGTGCGCCGCGCGCGCAGGCTCTTCGACGTCCTTGGCCCATTGCTCGCGAAGCTTTCGCTCTTCCCCTTTGACGTCCGGTCCTTCGAGCGCCGCCAGGCGAACCGCCGTCACATCCGATGATAGCTCCATGGCGAGGCCGAGCACCTTGTCGGCCATTCGATTCCATTCTTGTACTGTAACCAGGACAATCGGCGGCTTGCTCCGATGAAATTTGAGCGGCTCCTCATCCCGCAGTTGATCGTTGATGGCGTCGTAATACCGCTTGATCGCCTTGTGCAGCAGTATCACGCAAGGAATGGCGACGATCGTGATCCAGCCGCCCTGCGCGAACTTGGTCACTACGATGACAGCAAGCGCGGTGACGGTGGTCGAAGCGCCAATGGCGTTGATGACGAGATTGATCCAGACCCGCCGGCGTTCCGCCGCGTGGTGCTTGTGACGCAGCTCGCGCCGCCAATGCACCACCATGCCCGTCTGCGACATGGTGAATGTCAAGAACGCCCCCATGGCAAACAGCGGAATCAAGCGGTCGGTGATGCCGTCAAATATGGTCAACAGCAGTCCGGCGGTAAGCGCGAGATAGACAATGCCGACCGAAGACACCAGTCGACGTCCGAAGGTCGCAAACGACCGCGGCAAGAAATCATCCTGTGCCACGACATGGCACAGACGCGGCAAACCGACGAAGCTCGTACTCGCGGACAGGCAAAGGACGCAAAGCGCGCTGGCAATCGCCACGTAATAGAAGATACCGCGTCCCGCCACTGCGCCGACGAGCTGCGACAGCACGCTTTGGTAACCAGCCTGAGTCTGGTCCATGGCCATGATGCCGTAGGACATTGCGAGGTAGCCAATGCCGGCGAGCAGGATGCCCAAAGTTACGACAATCGCAGCGAGCGTCCGACGGGCGTTGGTCACGCACGGCTCGCGAAATGCGTCGACGCTGTTGCTGATCGCCTCGACGCCGGTCATCGCCGTGCAGCCGCTGGCGAACGCCCGCAGCAACAGCCATAGGCCAACCGCCTCGACGGCTCTTGGCGGCGCCGGCGGCGGCACGACCGGTTGCGGTTGTCCGCCGCTCGCCATGACGGCACAAGCGCCAAGGGCAAGAACAATCATGAAGCACGCGACGAACAGATAAGTGGGGAGTGCGAACAGCCGCCCGGCATCCATCGTCCCCCGCAGGTTGACGAACGTCAGCAGGGCCAGGATGCCAAGGCAAAGGGGCAGCGTGTAAGGGTGTAGTGCCGGCGCGGCCGAAACAAGGGCCGCCACGCCTGCGGAAATGCCGACCGCCACGTTCAGGACATAGTCCACCATGATGCCCGCGGATGCCAAGAGGCTCGCGTTCACGCCAAGGTTTTCCTTGGCGACCGTATAGGCGCCGCCGCTTATCGGATAGGCTTTGATGGTCTGCCAGTAGGAGACGAATAGGATCGCGAGCAATGCGAGGATGACCAGCATGATCGGGCCGAGGTCGGCGAGCCCGGCAGCGCCCGCCGCGACCAAGATGCTGAGAGCGGCTTCAGGTCCGTATGCCGAAGAGCTCAGGCCATCGAGCCCGAGTGCCGGCACCCCTTCGGCGACGCCTATCTCGCGCGAGCGGCCTTCCCGATTGGCGAGCGGCCGCCCCCTTAAGAAGCGAGCCAGGACCCCCAGCGGCGACGCCGAGCCGTCGCCACGATCGGCTGTGTCTTTCAACTCCTTGGATCCGGTCATCTCATGCTATTCCCCGATCACGCGCGTTTGGCGCGCTGCGACGAACGATAGTTCCCGTTTGCAACCGCAAATGTGTCGCGCAATCTACCGGCGGTTTTGCGGCCGAAGGGGTATAGACGCGACGGCCGCGCGCGCTTTCTCCAACGGAACTCTCACTGCGCTCGAACATCACAGGTGCGCCATAATCCTTGAGCCGGAAGAGACGAAACGCCCGCTCACCATTGAAATCGAGAACTTGAAGATAGGAACCCGATCGTGGGCATGCGATTGCAGATGAGCAGCCCGACAGGAGCCCACCAGTAGAGATCACAGTCGCAGATCGGGATTAGGTAATTTCCGAGTTCTTGCGGCCATTTGGCCGCAGGTTACCGTGGGGGGAAACGAGCCCTCATTTGTGAAAGAGATCCAGCCATGGCCAACCCGGCCGTTGAGAAGATTGCGAAAACCAACGCCGACATGCTAGCCAAGAGCGGCCAGGCCGCAGAGACGATGATGAAGGGCGGCACCGAGGCTTTGACCGAAAGCGGCAACGCGTCGATAGCAGCTGTTCAGGAGCTGACGAAGGCGTACCAGGAATTGGCGACAAAGAACGCCAAGAACCTGACCGCTGCGATGCAGGCGCTGGCCGCAGTGAAAAGCCCGGCAGAGTTCATTGAATTGCAACAGAAGCTGATCAAGGAAGGCGTTGAAGCCGCCGTTAGCGACAGCCGCCACATAGCCCAATTGACCACTTCCGTGTTCACTGCCGCTTTCGAGCCAGTGAAAAAGCAGATCGAGGCGGTGCAGAAGACCGTACAGACTTAGGTCTGGAGTCTCAGGAAGTTGTCCTCCCGTAGGCCGAGGCGGCCGATGTTGGCTTTAGCCACGACGGTATGCGCTGACCTGCCGCAAACGGTCTGTTGAACGATGCACCCCGCTGGGAAGATCAACGAAGGGCGAAACTACTTGGGCCAACGGATGCTTCCTTTTCCGGAATCACCGCAACCGGCGCCCCAACTGCATCAAAAAGTGAATCCGGCCCAAATTTGGACGCCGATTGACGTCTGGCGAACGCAAACCGGCGCCACCTGACCGTTCATAGCACCTTTCCGCCATCTGCAGTTCGTGCTACCAGCCGTAACCGGGCCAGCCGAAATGGCGGTGTAATTGTTGCTCGCCGAGTTCGTCCGCCAGGGCGAGGGGGTCCCAGGCCGGGCTCGATTCCACCTGATCGCGGGTGACATTGACATTGATGCGATGTTCGGACCAGTCGATTCGCTCCACTGAATACGGCGCCAGCCGGACATGCTTGCCCGGCCACCAACTCCGCGTGGCAATGACGAGATAGCGGATATCCCAATTGAGATCGTCGGCGAGGTTCTCTACATGGCCGAGTTCGCCGTCCGTCCCGCTGACGGAATAGCCATTGACCGAGGCGATGCTCTGAAGATGCGGATCGCCTTCGCCGCGGTGGCTCTCCTTGGCCGCCGCCTGACGCGCTGCGGCCTCCGAAAAGATCAGCGGCTCCAGGAGCGGCGCGGCGATGTCGCTCGCGCCGAAATACGTCGTCCCCCACGCTGGATCGCACCCGTAGTGGTCGTGCAGATCGGACTCCATCTGCTTCGTCACTGGCTCATCTTCGCGCGCCTCCGGGGCTGCCTCAATCTGCTGCTTGGTCAGCCGGACGGACACGACAAGGGTATCGCCCGTGCTCATCATCGGTAATACGCGCCTTACTGGAAGGGCGAGGTCCAACGGAGCGATCGCCGAAGGGTGGACCAACACCTGGCGCCCGGGCAACCAATGTCCGCTGTCAACCACCATCCAGCGGACCTGCCAGCTCTGATCGTCGAACAGGAAGTCTTTGACGGAACCGACCTGGCCGTCGCTTGCCTCGACAGGGCATCCCTGCAAACCGGTGACGGCGAACAACATTGCAGGCGCTCCTGGCTAATCGTGCCTCAATTGGCTTTGGCCAGCTGGCAGCGGGGCGGAAGACCCGCATGTTGATCCATCGTGTCTGACCTCGAGGGTTTTGTCACCAGACCAAGGCCCACGGCTCGCCCCAAAGGGTCGGACAAGGCGCCTCTGACGGCGCAAACCCCGATGCTTCATTGAAGGCTGTCTCCCCAAGCCGACAATTCGCAATCATTGGCGATGTCGACTTCGAGGAGAATCGAAGAGCCTAAGGCTATCGGAGCCAAGCTGAGAGAATTACACACAGAGGGCTGCCTGGCGCCTTGAGTAACCTTCCGAGGCTGCTTGGGTCGATTTGCCGCATTGGAGGCTGGCCCTGGGGCCCGTAAACTCGGCGCTTTCAACGATGCGGGAGCTGGGACCATGTACAGCGATCGTAGCAGAATATACCGGGAGCGCGCCGCTGACTGCCTGTTGAAGGCGTCGATCCTTTCCCAGACGGATGAATGGCGGCGAGTAGCTAAGGTTTGGGAAACGCTCGCGTCTATGCACGAGGATATGCCGGCAATCTCTGGGCGCAACCCAATTGGGCGAGAGACACGGTCGAGCGCAGACTTCGCCGTCCGGAACAGCGCCAGTTGATCGAACGCGGGGCAGCGCTCGGGCGAGGCTGTGAGGAGTGACGGGACAAACCGTCGTGCCGATGCGCCGAATATCCAGTTTGTGCTTACCTGTCGCTTACCCGGCCGATCTGATCATTGTCTTCGAAGCAGTTTACGAGGCCGGGCCCATCGCGCGTGCGGCCGACCGGTTGGCGCTCAGACGGCCAATTCAAGAACGCAAGACATTTAATAGGTCCTGACAGCCGCCAGGCCATCAACCCAGGTGCCGGCGCGCCTAACGCGCGACGTCAACGTCAGACTCCGTTTGAGAAGCGCCAAAGCGGCGTTCGCGCGACTTTCCTGAAAGGCAGCGAGCAGGACGTTGAAGAGGAGCAGCGCCGCGATAATCGACGCCGTAAGCCACTCGCCCAGGATGATTTGCAGGCCTATCGTCGCCTCGAGCATCCACGGCACCGGCGCCCAGAAATGGCGGGCAAATCTCCCGCGAGGATGGATTGGTTCCTCGACGACGACGTTCGGACCGAATTCCGCTCGAAGCGACGCGGCTTGGGTTGACGACAGGCCGGCGAGTTCGGACGGTCCGCGCGCCGCCGTTTCGTGCAAGCTTTCCCCATATGGCTACCGGTTCAAGCCCGACCCGCGACTGTTTGGGTTCCTGGCAAGCGCGGACCGCCGCCGCCACGTTTGCGAAGTGTCGGGAGGTAGTGAGGTCAAGCCGAACGCTGAAATTGTCGAATTTTCGCGGATCGAGAAGCAGCCCAGAGCTAACTCCCGGTTACGCTACCTCGCCGACGCTGGCATGTTCGTCCTGCGCCCGCGGCCGGACGCTTCACTCTTCCGCGTGCCGTGAACGGAAGCGGCAAAAACCTGTCCCCTGGCGTCGATCTGGGCACTGAGTACCGCGCGACCACCCTATTCTGCTTGTACCACAAGGTTTGGAAGCACACTGTTGGAACTCCAACGATGGACCGTAGCGAATTGGTGGCTTCCGAGCCCGAAAAAAGGAGGTCACGACCATCGGCGGCCCGCAGCGACGACAGGCGGATCCCGCTTCTTCTCGCGGGCTGCCAAGTAGGCGGAATAGTATCCAGTCACAATCCCTAATCAAGCCCGGAAAAACTACCTTCCGGAAAACCACCTTACGCGCCGAATTCCGACTGGCTCCGCAAGATAAGCGTCTCAGATTCACTCTCCGGAATCCGTTGGGCGCAGTTCGGCCTCATATTCCTTTTCAGCCGTTGGTGGAAACCGACTATCGGAATAGAGGCGAGCCTCTTCAGAGGACATGCCGAGCTTTCTGAGCTTCTTGAACATACCGAGGCGCCGAGCAAGTCGAATTCTAACCCAGGTCCGGCGGAAAAAATTCATGACGCTGCCGCTTGCTTTTGCCGGTCGCAAATTTCGCATTTTGGAGTATTGGCGTCCATGGCCTCGACAATTCCGTCCGGTTCATGGCCGTATCGAAAGTCCAGCAGCCATCGGCCAATCTGTTTGCCATGCTTGGCGCGCGCGTCGCCAAGTGTGAGATGACAGACGGCCTCGTAGGCCTCCGAGGTTGAGATCGTGACCATGCCACGTCGATGCTTTCGTTTCGCGCTGAGACGACGCGAGCGCCCCGGTCATGGACTCGTTCTGGCTGGCAAGCACAGCAAGAATATCGCATTCGATCTCGGAATCAGCCAGCGCACGGTCAAGACCCATCGTGCAAGGATCAAAGGCAGCCGGGCCATTCGAGCAACATCCCGGGCGCCAACCGCGCGAGCTACGGGTCTCGGCAGAAGTGGGCGGTGAGCGGTGCGACCGCGGCCAAGGTGCTTAGCTATGCTGAACCTGCTCCTTGGTCACCACCTCAAAGCGCGCGAGATTGGCGACGCCAAAGGCCGTCGACATCGCGACGTCCGCGGCGTCACGACCGCGTCCCATGACAATGCGGTCGATGCGGGGATGGTTGTGACGCGCATCCTTCGTGTACCAGCGTCCGTCGAGAAAGACCTCGAACCAAGCGCTGAAATCCATCGGATTGATGTCGATCGGAACGCCGATGTCGCCGAGATACCCGGTGCAATAGCGCGCGGGAATGTTCATGCAGCGGCAAAGCGCGATGGCGAGATGGGCGAAGTCGCGGCAGACGCCGACGCCTTCGTGCATGGATTCGCTGGCGCAGCGGGTTGGGCTCGCGTCGGGATAACTAAACCGGATCTTCGCGTGAACAAAATCGCAGATCGCCTGTACACACCGGGCCCCGCCGGGCAGCTTTCCGAACTGCGGCCAGGCGAAATCGGCGAGCTTGTCGCTGTTCGCAATACCGGCTCGAGACCAGGAACAGCAGCACGTCGTCGGGAAGGTCGGCGATGGGCGTCGTCCGCACGTCCGGCGGCGTCTCGTCCAGCTCGCCCGAGTCGTGAATGACGAAGCGATTGGAGAATGTGACAAGGCCGGCGGGAACCTCGACGCGAGTGACGCGATTACCAAAAAGATCGATATAGGAGCGCATCGCAAGAGGAGGATCGGAGTTGATCGTGTCGGGCGTGAGCAGGTCAACGTCACGAGGGCGGTGTCAGACAAAAAGCGCACATGTCCCAGGGTCGTGGTAGCTTCACGCGATGAGCAACCCGTTCCGATATTTCAACAGCTCACCAGAGGTCATCCGCCTGGTCGTGATGATGTACGTGCGATACCCGCTTTCGCTGCGCAACGTCGAGGATCTCTTGGCCGAGCGCGGGATCGACATCAGCCACGAGACCGTCAGGTTCTGGTGGAACCGGTTCGGCCCGCTGTTCGCCGCCGAGATCCGAAAGAGGCGCGTTGCGCACATGCGCGGCTATCCGCAGTGGCGTTGGCATTTGGATGAGGTGTTCGTGAAGGTCAACGGCGAGCTCTGCTATCTGTGGCGCGCGGTCGATCACGAAGGCGAGGTCTTGGAGGCGGTGGTCACGACGAAGCGGGACAAGGCTGCGGCGTTGAAGCTTCTCAAGCGGATCATGAAGAAATACGGCTCACCGTACAGCGTTGTCACCGACGGGTGTGGGGCCTATTCCGCGGCGATGAATGAGATCGGCTCCGCCGATCGGCACGAGGTCGGTCGCCGCCTGAACAATCGGGCGGAGAACTCGCATCAGCCGTTTCGGCGACGAGAACGAGCGATGCAGCGCTTTCGGAGCTTGAAGACGCTGCAGAAGTTCAGCTCAGTTCACTCCCAGGTCCACAACCAATTCAATCAGGAGCGGCATCTCGTCACCCGGCAAGACTACAAGCAGAGACGCTCTGCTGCATTGGCGGAGTGGCGGGCGCTTGTGGCGTAGGCAGCCGCCTGCGAGAGGACGTGTCGGCCATCCGCAGGCGACCGCTGTTGCTCTGACAAGCCCCTTGACAACGAAAAGCGAGGGGAGCTCCCGCCGCCGCCAGATGGCCATTGGTCTGAATACAGCACAGTGGCGGAGCGCGACTTCCGGTTTGCGGCCGCGGCGAAACTCGCGATCATAAAAAGCGGATATTTCCTCGTCGGTACGGATGCTATTGAAGGATGGGGCCTACCTCGTCCTGGGGCAATTGGAAGGAAATTCAGGCCGTCGTGTTGACGAGCTGCTCACCGACCAGACGCATGACCGAGGTACGCTGGCGGGGGCCGTCCGCATAGGTGAGAGCAACTGCACTACGCTTCGCGCGACGACCTCTGTCTTCCCGGAGCCCGCGCAAGCGAACGCTCTCGCTCGGCAAGGGCCTATGCGAGCCGGGCGGCGGCCGGCGGGTGCGGGCAATTCAAAACAGACGAAGCGCCTGCTAGAACAGTCAACCGAACGGGCGGGAGCTATGCTGCGCGGCGGACGAAAGAGGACGAGCTGGAAGCTTGGCCGGAGGGCGGCGGCCCCGGCGGTCGGCAAGGACAATGCCGTGCGCCTTCAGTCATTCCCCTCATCGCTATGGGATGGGCTCGGGCGCGCATGACGGTCTCCGCCAAGACAAGCTGGCGGGTCACTGCGAACGGAGGCGATCCCAGCCTCCTCGCCGACGACCGCTACGCAACGACATGGACGTCGGCGGCCTCGAAGGGCCCGTGGGTCGAGATCGATCTCGGCGCGCAGGCTTCGCTGGGCGGCCTCGAGGTCTACTGGGGCCGGCAGGTGCCAACCGTTTATCGGTTCGAGGGTTCGGCGGACGGGAACGTCTGGTCCGGACTTTGCCGGACGGGCCATGGCGAGGGCGGACAGGACGTCTTCGCCTTCCCGCCCGTCGCGGCGCGCTTCGTCCGCCTCGTCTGCGAGCCTTTCGAACGCGAGCAGTCGATCGAGATCGTCGAGGTCAATTTGTACGACCCCGCCCAGGCGGCCAAGGTTCTCGAGCCGGGCCGCCTCGACGCGCTCGGCCACGCGCCAGTCACGGTCCAGGCTGGGGAAAGCATCACCGTTGATTTCGGCTATGTCCGCGCCCCGCTCGGCGCGCTTGTTGCGTGGGGCGAGACCCACGGGACCGTCTTCTCCGCGCATCTCTCCGACGAGGGCCAAGACTTCAGTGAGGTCGGTCGCATCACAACCGGCGACGGCGGCGCCGACAGCTTCTGGTGGCGCTCGACCACGGCGCGCTATTTCCGCCTGACGGTGCATGAGGTGAGCGTGCCCGAGGGCGCGGTCGTCGACGAGCTCAAGCTGCGCATCCTTAACAAGGACCGCATGCCGATCGGCGCCCTCGAACGGGCCGCAGCGGTGGGCTGCGGCGAGCTCTACCCGCAGTCCCTTCTTGGCCGGCAAATCTATTGGACCGCGCTCGGCGAGTTCGATACAGCTGACGAGGCGCTCTTCGATGAATACGCCGATCTTGAACCCGAGCGCGGCGGGCCGCAGATCACGCCGATTATTCGCCTCGGGCGCAAGCTGCATGGCGCGCCGGCGAGCAAAGCTGTCAGCCGGTCGCTCGTCGACGGCGCCCTTCCTATTCCCTCGGTTTTGTGGTCTTCAGGCGACATAGAGGCCCGGGCGACTGCGCTCGCGAGCGACGGCCGGGCGATTGTCGCATACAGCCTCCTCAACCGAAGCGCCAGGAAGCGCAACGGCGCGCTGGTGCTCGCGGTGCGCCCGGTGCAGGTCAATCCTTATTGGCAGCACGGTGGGCACGCGCCGATCTACGCGATCGGTGGCGAGGGCGCGCGTGCGTTCGTCAATGACCGACCCTTTGCCGCGTTCTCGCGTGCGCCGGACGCCGCCACGCTCGCCGAATTCGAGGACGGCGACGTCGTTCGGCTCATCGAGACAAGACCGCGCAAGAGCGCGCCGAGCCTCCGCTCGGACTCGGGCCTGCTCAGCGGCGCGTTCGAATTCGCCTTCGCGCTTGAACCCGGCGAGCGAACGCAAGTTGTCGTCGCCTGCCCGATGCGCGCGAATGTCGGGCCTGTCGCGGTCAAGGGCTTTGGCCGCATGCGCGCCGCCGTCGCCCGCGCTTGGCGGAAGAAGCTCGGGAAACGGCGCATTTCTGTAGGCGATGAAGAAATTGGCGATACTGTCGAAGCCCAAATCCCGCTCATCCTCGTCAATGCGACTCGCTCGGCGTTCAAGCCGGGGCCGCGCAACTACGACCGCACCTGGATCCGCGACGGCTCCTCGCAGGCGCTTGCGCTGCTGTGGGCAGGGCTCGTCGAGGAGGCGAGGGCCTATGTCCTCTGGTACGCGAAGCGCCTCTACCCCAGCGGTCTCGTGCCCCCCATCCTCAACGTAGACGGTACCGTCAACGAGGGCTACGGCAGCAACATCGAATATGACGCGCAGGGCGAATTCGTCGGCATCGCCGCCGACGTCTATCGCATCACGAAAGACCGCGCCTTTCTCGAGGCCATCTTCGAACCGGTCGTGCGCGCGAGCAGGTTCATCGACGAGCTCTGCGCCAAGACGAACGCCTCGCACGGGCCAGAGACCCGCTTCCATGGCCTCGTCGCCCCCTCGATCAGCCACGAGGGCTACAGCAAGCCCTCCTTCAGTTACTGGGACGACTATTTCGCCCTCAGCGCCTGGCGGAACTGCGCCTTTCTCGCGGCCGAGGCGGCCGATGAACGAATCGCGACC
Organism: uncultured Alphaproteobacteria bacterium; assembly: GCA_963824475.1. Classification (GTDB taxonomy): domain Bacteria; phylum Pseudomonadota; class Alphaproteobacteria; order Rhizobiales; family Beijerinckiaceae; genus Roseiarcus. The sequence continues at coordinate 28,400 of CAWGPR010000011.1, read as the reverse complement.
TACGCTCGCGCAAAGGGCGAAGACTTCGCCGCAAATCTCGCGCGCTCGATCCGCATGACCGCCGCCGCGATGGGGCGAGACGTGATCCCGGGCTCGGCCGACCGCGACGACGTTGACCCGCACGCGACGGCGATCGCCTTCGAACCCTGCCGCGTCGAGGACGCGCTGCCGCCCGAGCTTCTGCCTGGGACCTTCGACATCGCCGCCGATTTCATCAAGGCGATCAGCAGGCCCGATTTCCACGGCAACTACACGCCCTACATCATTCGCGACCTGAACGCTTTCGTGTCGCTCGGCCGATACGCCGACGCCTTCGCGCTTCTCACTGCCGTGCTCGGCGGCCGCAGGCCCGTAGGCTGGCGCGGCTGGGCTGAGGTCGTCTGGAGGGACGCCCGCGTACCGGACTATATCGGCGATATGCCGCACACCTGGATCGGCGCTGAGTTCGCGACCGCGATCCGGCGCATGCTGATCCGCGAGAACGGAACGGAGTTGCAGCTCTTCTGCGCCGTGCCGGACTCGTGGTGGCGGGACAAAGGCATCCGGCTCCGCGATTTACCGACCGCCTTCGGGCTTGCGAAAGTCATAGCTAAGCGGCGCGGGTCGCGGGCGACAATCGAACTCGGCCTGACCGGGCCTGCGCCTGAGCGCGTGACGGTGCGCTATCCCGGCGCGCAGCGCGCGCTTGCTGACGGCGCACCGTGCGCGATCGACGACGACATCGTCTCGGCGCCGATCTTCACGCGCATGACGATCGAATTCTGAGGTCCTTCATTCCGAAGGACGCCAAGGGCTCGAAGCCGGTCGACGACGCGAGTTCGCAAAGCTCCAAGCCGCCTGGCTGCGTGCTGGCTCGACCGTAAGCGCGCTGGGCGTCTTGTGCTCGGCCGTCTTCAATGTCGGTCCTCAGAGATCGGAGTGCCCATCGTTGTTCTGGAGTGGTGGGAAAATGGCGAGCCCGAAAGGATTCGCCATATCGGACCGCATCATTGATCACACGAACCTGTGACCTCTGACCGCCGGCGAGCCGAAATCCGACAATCGTGTGCCGGCGCCGGGACAGGCCAAGGAAGTCGCCGTCTCGATGCTCAGAACGCGGCCCATGCCGCCTTTGCAGGCCAGCGGCCGTTTACGATGGGTACCGGGAAGTACAAAGGAATCAGCGGTGGTTGGACGAATGTAAATCGCGGGAATGAGTTCCGGCCGACGACTGAGGGAACCTACCTCAGCTACGGCACCTTTCAGGCCAATTACAAACTCCGTGACGTTGGAATAAAGGAAAGCAGTAGCAATCGAAGCGGGGGCGCCTTCACGCGGCCCCGCTTCTGCTGTCGTGCAAGCGAGAAGCAGGTCTTCGAGGCCTACAGCTGCTGGTATATCAATTGGCTGAACGCCCATCACCATGTCTCACACACTGTGCTAGGAACAGCTCCTCTTGCTCAAGCTTTCTTGCCGCCAAATTGCTCAGTGGTACTTCTTCTCATTCGGTCACATCCCTTCACTGCTCGCAAGTTCGTTCTCCTTCCGGAACTCCAGGTTCAAGAACTCATAGAGATTGTTGCGACTGTCGGACAACGCCGAGCCGCCGTACGCGGCCAGCGCCATTTCTGGATGCGAGAGTTCGGTTACGGCGCAGTTTTCATGTGGGATTTTCGCGGCCAGATCGGAACTGAATTTTCGCCGTGCCTCGTTTTGCGTTCCGTAGACACCGTATCTGACCCAGCCTCGAGCGCCTATTGCCGGGCTGTTTAAAATCGTGGACGCCTCCTCGTCATTCCGCGCGGGTTGCGGGTCGACAACGGCCCAGGCCGACACCAGCTTTGGAAAAGCTGATACGAGTTGCAAAACGCCAAGTCCGCCTCGGCTGAAGCCGGTCGCCACGAGACGGCGTCCCGCAAATCGATCCTTGCCGAGAAAGCCTGCAAGGCTCATCACGTGCTCGGCCCAGTTCCAGTCATTTTCATTCGGAAGAGGAGGCGCTTGTGGCGCAATGACCACGGTGCCGGGAAGTCGGCCGAGAATAGCCTGAAAGGGTGCGGTCTGGTGTATGCACACCTTTGGTATCTCGTTGGCGCTCGAACCGGCTTCGCCTTGACCATGCAGGAAGAGTAAAACCGGGCTCTGAACCTGTGTTGTTTCTGGTTCGATGATTAGCGCAGGCAACCCGGCAACGTTATCGATTCGGACCAAGCAGCTGCCGCGCCGTCGATCCAGGTCGCACAAGACGAGATCACTCACGTTCTCCTCCTTCGCCGGGGCGTGGCTGGACTTGGATTCGGCGAATTGGAGTCCACGGAATTGGAGTTTTGCGAACGCTCCCAAGTCTCCAGCGAGTCCGGTTCTTCGCTCAGCGCCTCGATCAGCCGCGCCTCGATCATTTGCTGCCGCATCGGGACCGAACGCTGCCTGCCGATCAGCCACCGCCAGACGAGGCCGAGAATTCTCAGCGAACGGAGGCGAGCGCCTGACGGTGGGCGTCGAGGCGAAGCTGTGAAGCGGGGACACGCTCGGGCGCGGCAACGGCTGCATAAACAGCCACGTTAGACCGGATGCGGCTCAGCCGAAAAGGGCCTCCGACGATAGGCTTTCTGTTTGCAGGCCGCCGAGCAATAGCGGCAGTCGCTGCGCTTGGGCTTGAAGGATGCGCCGAAGCAGCTTATCCGGCCATTCACTACAGTTGCGCGCCCCATGCAGAAACGACTGGCTTTTCGTTCGAAAGGAAGCATTGGTGTCGTCGTCAGGAGTGGCGCAAAAGCGCAAATGAGCCAACCGCCCCTTCGGTTTCGACCGATCCGGGGCTCGTTCTGGTGAGGGGCCCGGATCGCCCGGACCTCTAGGATGAGAGGAAGGGTTGGATCATGGGTGTCAAACTTACCGAAGCACAACTTGTGATGATGAGCGCCGCGGCACAACGCAAGGACCGTTGCTTGTCGGCGCCGGCAACGATCAAGGGCGCGGCTCTTAGCAAGGTCAGCGCCAAACTCGCGAAGCTTGGTTTGGTCCGCGAGATCGAGGCGAAACCTGGAGCGCCGATCTGGCGCCGCGATGACGCAGGACAAGGCTACGCGCTCAAACTGACGGCGGCCGGTTTGAAAGCCATCGCCGTCGATGTGGGATCGCAAGACGCGATTGAGCACAGTGAGTCGCCGCAGCCGCAGACGAAGACTCGCGTCGGTCCGGACGAAGGCGGCAACCCGGCCCGCTTGGCCGCCCCGCGAGATGGCAGCAAGCTGGCGCAGGTGATCGAACTTCTGCGGCGGGCCGACGGCGCGACCATCATCGATTTGACTCAGGCTGCGGGATGGCTGCCGCACACGACGCGGGCGGCGCTCACCGGACTGCGCAAACGAGGGTATGCCGTGATCCGCGAACGGATCGGCGCTGGAGATTCAGTCTATCGGGTCTCGGACGCCCCTGCTGACCGGGGAGATCGTACCGTACGGCAGCGCGACGCAACGGATGGTTACGGGTCCAAACGGAAGGCGACGCAAACGGCGTAGTCGGCATGACCTGCGCGGGAGCCAACTCCGGGCAGGCGGCAAAGCGTCCGATGGCGGCAACATCGGGTGCTTTGCTGCCGCTCGATGCTTCGGTTCTGTCGATCGTCGCCAATCTTCAGGGCCTTGATCTCAATGGGTTGCGCCGTCAATGGCGCGCCCACTTGGGCAGCGAAGCGCCTGCCCATCTTCCCCGCTGGCTTTTGATAAGGGTGCTGGCCTGTCGGCTCCAGTCTGACGCCCTCGGCGGTCTCGACAAATCGATCCAAAGGATCCTTCGCTCTGGGAAAGAGGATGGCGCCGGCGCTCCTTTCGACCGCCGCGCGCCTCAGACGCGAGACGCCGTCGGCCTGAAGGTCGGCGCGCTGTTGGTGCGCGAATGGCAGGGCCAGCTCGAGCGAGTCATGATCTTGGAGGAGGGCTTCGCTTGGAATGGCCAGACCTTCGGCAGCCTCTCGCAGATCGCCAAGGCGATGACCGGGACCACCTGGAACGGCCATCGCTTCTTCGGGCTTCGCCAGGGAAGGACTCCCGCAGCCGATGTGGGCGCGGATCGCCGAAAGAGCAGAAATGGGACCGCCGTCTGTAGAGCGAATGGCGCGTCGGCCGGAGACGCGCCCCTATGAAGGATCAGACGACCAGACGCAGCTTGCGTGGCGCGATCTATACGCGCGTCTCGACCGAGCAGGGACTTGAGCAGGATTTCAATTCCCTCGACGCCCAGCGGGAGGCGTGTGAGGCCTACATCAAGAGCCAAGCGCACGAGGGCTGGCGACTGATCCGGGATCACTACAACGACGGCGGCTTCTCCGGCGGGTCGATGGATCGGCCGGCGCTGCAGAAGCTGCTCATCGACGTGCAGGCGAGACGGATCGACGTGATCGTCGTCTATAAGGTCGATCGGCTGACCCGCTCGCTCGCCGACTTCGCCAAGCTGGTCGAGACATTCGATGCCCATGGCGTCTCCTTTGTCTCGGTGACCCAGTCCTTCAACACCACGACCAGCATGGGACGGTTGACGCTCAATGTGCTGCTGTCCTTCGCCCAGTTCGAACGGGAAGTCACCGGCGAGCGGATCCGAGATAAGATCGCCGCTTCGAAAAAGAAGGGAATGTGGATGGGCGGCGTAGTCCCGCTGGGCTACCGGGTCGAGGGTCGCGCCCTGCACGTCGTCGAGGATCATGCCGAGATCGTGCGGTCCCTGTTTCGCCGCTATCTCGAGGCGGGGAGCGTGGCGCCTCTCAAACAACAACTCGACGCTGAGGGCTTTCGGATTCCGATCCGCATCGATGGCGCGGGCCGCTCGACCGGCGGCGGACTGTTCAGTCGGGGGCATGTCTATAAGCTCTTGTCGAACCCGATCTATGTCGGCCGGATCGCCCATAAGGGCCAAATTTACGAGGGACACCATCCGCCGATCGTGACGCTAGACTTGTGGAACGAGGTCCAGCAGAGCCTGAGCGATCATCTCGGCGCTGCGAGGACCAACAGAACGCGCCAATCGTCCGATGCGCTACTCACAGGCAAGCTCTATGACGACGGCGGCAACCGGATGAGCCCGACCTGGGCGAGAAAGGGGTCCAAGCGCTGGCGCTACTACGTATCTCAGGCGGCTCTGCAAGGCGACAAGAGCAAAGCGGGATCGATCCTTCGCGTTCCAGCCGCCGATGTCGAAACTCTCGTGGCTGAGGCCCTCGGCAAGCTGTCCCCGGACAGCGCTGCTTCGCAACCTGAGATTCGCGACCTGATTGATCGTGTCGTGATCGGCCGGGCGACGATCCGAATCCAACTGTCGGAGGTTGCGGAGGAAACCGACAGCGCGAGGATTCTGACGCTTCCGTGGACGCGTCCGTCACCCTATCGCAAGCGCGAGATCATCCAGGGCGCAAACAATGCGAAGACCTACGGCCGCCCGATGCCCGCCAACGCCCGCGCGATCCTGATCGAAGCCCTTCGCGACGCGCATCGCTGGCTGGACGAACTTCTCTCCGATCCCCGTCTGACTTTGGAGTTGATCGCTTCGCGAGAGGGCAAGACTGAACGTTCGATCCGGATGACCCTGTCGCTCGCTTTCCTCGCGCCGGAGATCGTCAAGGCGGTAGTCGAAGGACGCCTGCCGCGCGGCTTTGGTCTCAAGCGTCTCGTCGACCTGCCGATGGCCTGGCCGGATCAGTGGCGCGCGCTCGGACTCGAGGCGCCGGCGCAGGCGTAAAGAACGATCCGCCCCTGCTCGTTTGTCTCCCGGCGAGGGGTGTTCCATCCATTCGAACCGGATCAAGTGTCGAGGTTCGAACCCCCCATTCGAAATCGGGCGCGATGGACATGTGGCAAACAGCAACCTTGGAAACGGAAATTTGCGGCCAGAGACTTTCGGCAAGACGCCCCAGGGATTGCCCCTGAGAATCGCCGGACCCCTACTGAGACCGGTCCTTGGCGAGGCAAGCTACGAAAATGTCGTGCTAGCCTGTGGCGTAGGAAATCACGTCGGTTTGCGCGGACTTCCTGGTGGTGGACGCAGTCCTGCAAAACCGGTCTCCATGAGCCGAATTCCCTGCTAACAGGGAAAAGAATAGGGAATTGCGCAGTTTCCCGCCTGACTTGACGACCATTTGGTGACAAAAAGTTGGAAATATCAATAGGTTGTTAGAGAAATTCCCTACTCAAACGAACAGGGAATTAAATCGGGGTAGCAGGGAATAAATCATACTCTGAGCGCTGGAGCAGGGAACGGCTTCGGTTCTGATGTAGTCGGAGGACCAGCCTATTAACAACTCATGAGTACCCTCTATCATGGTTATATTAAAGCCATTATCATGGCTTGAAAAACGCGCTCGGTTCCTTATGTGGGGGTTCCATGAGCTATCAGCGCGCGCAAATTATCCTCTCTTTGTGGGCGGCGTTCGCGCCGCGATCGTGGGCGCCCGACATGCCGCTAAAGAATGTCCCTAAGGTCTTCGTGCGCCGGGTACGCAATTTTCTCGACCGGGGCATTGGCATCACCGCGGATCGCCGAGCCGGGCAGAAGGGTGTCTTCCAGGAATATGAGATCGAAGATGCCGTTGAATTGGGAATAGGTCTGTCCCTGCAAAACGCGGGTATGCCACAATCAGAAATTGTGGCTTTCTTGCTTGGTTCTCAGGAAGTCATTCGAACTCACGTCCGTTCGATGCCGACCTCAAGCGTCGGCGCCCTTTTTCCGCACTTTCTTGTTGTGACGCCGCATGCCTTGAGTGAAACAATTCGACAGTTCGGACGTCAGCCCAATTTGAAACCTGGCAGTCTCGCTTTTTTCGAACCGAAATTTGTCGCGACGAAGAAAGAGTGGCGGTTGCTCGCTCTAGGTTGGTCGTCAGCCGCAAGCATCGTCATCGAAATTGGGGACCTGGTCTCAAGTCTCCATGACACTCTCCCGCAGTGCGCAACACTGCAAAGAGGGAGGCAGTAGTTTTTTTGGCCACTTAAACCCACGAATGTGGCTTTCAAGGGAAAAGCGATCATGAGCAAAAAAAAGTCCACCGACCTTGCGAGGCGGGTTTCGTTGTCGATCGCCTATTTGCCGATCGATCAGCTGAAGCCTGACCCTAAGAACGCGCGGCTGCACACCGCCAAGCAGATTCGTCAGATCGCCCAAAGCATCGGGAGCTTTGGGTTCAACGTCCCGGTCTTGATTGACCGAGATCTGAATGTGATCGCGGGCCATGGGCGCCTGCTGGCGTGCAAGCGCCTGGGGTGGAGCGAAGTTCCGACCATTCGGCTCGAGCATCTTTCGGAGGCCCAAAAGCGGGCCTTCATGATCGCCGACAATCGGCTAACGGAGATCGCCTCCTGGGACGACCGGCTCTTGGCCGAGCAACTGCAAGCGCTGTCGAGCGTCGAACTCGACTTCGACATCGAGACGATCGGCTTCGACATGGGCGAGATTGATCTGCGCATCGAGTCGCTCAACGCAAGGGAGGCGAGCCCTGCGGAGTCGCCGGTCCCCGACGTCTCAGGGCCGGCGGTCAGTCGCCTCGGCGATCTTTGGCTCATCGGGCGGCACAAGCTCCTCTGTGGCGACGCTCGAAGTGAGGCTGCGCACGCCGAGCTGATGGGGACCGAGCGGGCGGCGGCGGTCTTTTCCGATCCGCCCTACAACGTGCCGATCGACGGCCATGTCTCGGGCCTCGGCAAGGTTCGTCATCGGGAGTTCGTGATGGCGGCTGGTGAGATGACGCGTGAAGCGTTCACCGAGTTTTTGACCATCGCCCTCGAGCGGATGAAAGAGTCTAGTCATCCGGATAGCGTGGCCTTTGTGTGCATGGACTGGCGGCACATCAGAGAACTGCTTGACGCCGGGCGGTCGACTTCGCTGGACATGCTCAACCTCTGCGTCTGGACGAAGCCGAACGCCGGCATGGGCAGCCTCTATCGTTCGCAGCACGAACTGGTGTTCGTGTTCAAACTCGGATCCGGCCGCCATCTCAACAATGTCCAGTTGGGCGCCTATGGCCGGAACCGCAGCAACGTCTGGGCCTATGCCGTAGGCCCCGGCTTTGGCCGGGCGGGCGAAGAGGGACATCTCGCCGCCTTGCATCCGACGGTCAAACCGACGGCGATGATCGCTGACGCGATTCTCGACGTGACGCGTCGCGGCGAAATCGTCCTCGATCCGTTTCTCGGCAGCGGCGCAACCCTGATGGCCTGCGAGCGGACCGGGCGGCGATGCTACGGGCTCGAACTCGATCCCCTCTATTGCGACGTCATCATTCGTCGATGGCAATCTTACACGGGAGGCTCGGTGCGGCTGGCAACGACCGGAGAGGCCTTCGATGTCGTGTCGATTGCGCGGAGCGGAGCCGAGATGAGCGGCGAGGTCGCGCCATGAGCAAGGGCGAGGACGTAAAGCCGGATCCGGAGCCCAGCGTAGCGAACGAACGGGTCGGTTATGGCCGCCCACCGATGACGACCCGTTTTCGCCCCGGCAAGTCCGGCAACCCGCGCGGCCGGCCGAAAGGCGCGCGCAACCTGAGCACGGTCATCGCCGCGGCTTTGAGCGAACGGGTCGCGGTCAATGAGAACGGCCGGCGCCGACGGATCACCAAGCTTGAGGCGGCGGTCAAGCAATTGGTCAACCGCGCCGCGTCCGGCGAAGCGCGCGCGACACAACTGCTGCTCGCGCTCGTCCAAGCCAATGAGGCCCGGCCAGCCCAACAAGACGCCAGTCGGCTCAGTGACGCCGATTCGATTGTCATGGCCGAGTTGACGCGACGGTTGGGTCAGCGGGCGTTATGACCCTTGTTTCGCAAGCCGAATATCAAGCGGCGCTGCGCGTGGATTTCTATTCCTTCATGCTGCGTTGCTTCGCCGAACTGAACCCCGGCGCGGCGTTTTTGCCGAGTTGGCACATCGAGCTGATGGCGGCTAAGCTCCAGGCGGTTCACGATCGGCAGGTGCGGCGTCTCATCATCAATATCCCGCCTCGCCACCTGAAGTCGCTTGCCGCCTCGATCGCTCTGCCGGCCTGGCTGCTCGGCCACGATCCGGCTGAGGCGATCGTCAACGTCACCTACGGCCAGGAGCTCTCCGACAAGTTCGCCCGCGACTGCCGCGCCATCATGATGGCGTCCTGGTATCGAGCTTTGTTCCCAACGCGGCTCACCTCGCCTCGTGCGCCGCTGCAGGAGCTCGTCACCACGCAGGGTGGGTTTCGCTTGGCGACCTCGGTCGGGGGCGTGCTCACCGGCCGCGGCGCGGACCTCATTATCATCGACGATCCCTTGAAGCCCAGCGACGCCATGTCGGAGAGCCGCCGAATTGCAGCCAACGAATGGTTCGACGGCACGCTCTATTCGCGCCTCAACGACAAGGTCCGGGGCGCGATCGTCATCATCATGCAGCGGCTGCACGAGGACGATTTGGTCGGCCATGTTCTCAAGCAAGAGGGGTGGGAGCTCGTCTCCTTCCCCGCGATCGCCGAAGTCGACGAACAGCACTTCGTCGAAACGCCCTTTGGCCGCAGGGCGTTCTCTCGAGTGACCGGCGCAGCGCTTCACCCGGAGCGCGAAGCGCTCGAAACGCTGCAGCGCATCCGATCGACCATCGGTGAATATAACTTCGCTGGACAATATCAGCAGACGCCGGCGCCTGCCGGCGGCGGAATGGTCAAGGAAGCCTGGTTTCGGCGCTATCGCCCAGAGGAGCGCCCAGCGAGCTTCGATCAGATCGTCCAGAGCTGGGACACGGCAAACAAGCCCTCCGAGCTTGCCGACTATTCCGTCTGCACGACTTGGGGCGTCAAGGGGCCGCACTTCTATCTGCTCAACGTCCTGCGCAAGAAGCTCGACTTTCCCAACCTCAAACGGGCCGTGCGCGAACAGGGCGATCTCTTCAGTCCGACGACCATCCTGATCGAGGACAAGGCATCAGGGACCCAACTGATCCAGGACCTCATCGACGCCGGCCTTTCGCGCGTCACGCGATACAAGCCCGACGGCGACAAGATCATGCGCCTGCACGCCCAAACGGCAACGATCGAGAACGGCTTCGTCCACTTGCCCGAAACCGCCCATTGGCTCGCCGACTATCTTCATGAGCTGACAATGTTCCCCGCCGGCCGATACGACGATCAAGTCGACTCGACAGCGCAGGCGCTTGCCCGGACGAAGATTCGACCCCCAGGGTGGGGATGGAGCGAATACTGTCGCCAACAACTCGAACGGGCGAATGGAACCGTATCGTAACGGTTAGACTAGCGGCGCGTGCCCGCACTCTCACCACGGAGTTGTGATCCAAATCACACCGGCGCGCGCCATGTCTGACGCTGTGGGCCCGGGCCTAAGGGCCCGAAAAAAAAGCGTTCGAGATGGAGATTCAGAAGAGGAGCGTCGTCTGCAAGGTAAATGCGAGGGCAGGTTCGTGAGCGCCCTTTTCGCCGAGAGCCGGCCCCACAGTCACTGCAGGCTCGAGATAGAATGCATCCTTGATCTTGATCTGGTCGTACGCCTGGAACAACGCCTCATCACGCCGGAACCCCAAACGCGTGTTCAGTCCCGACCAAGCGAAACCGGCGCCGAACGAATCGCTTAGCCGCCCGGGAACAAGCCCGAACGCTGTGAGACCCGCCCCAAAGTAACGGTTCGCGATCATGGTCCGCGAGTTGTTGACGCCCAGCTGAATGAACCCGGAGAGCCCGTCTCCCTCGGGCGAGCGCAACCACAGCCGCTGCGAGGCAAACATGCAAACACCCTGGCTCCCGTCCTGGGTGATCGTGCTCGGACGATTGTCCTGGCTGATTCCGGTGCTTACCTTTAGCAGTCCAGTCTGGTCCCAGGCCCCAATGGCGAACGCGCCTGGAAGACGCTGCGAGCCAAGGAGCCAGGCGGTTCCGAACTCGCCGATCTGGAAGCGATAGCTGTTGAAGGCAGGGGCGAATTCCAAACCCGTCTGAACGCCGTCAGCCAGATTGCCATCATAAGACCCAAGTGAGAGATACCAGTTTTTGGTCGGCGCGAGAGTGCCGGTCACTCCGTAGGCCGAGTTGTAATAGCCGGGAAGGACGCCAAGAATTGTTGGGTTCACGAAGATCGGCGTATAGAGAAGCCCGCTAACCGCAGGAATTTTGAGCGAAGGGTCCTGTACCGGCACTGGACGCACGACGTTGTTGAAATCGTTCGTTGGAACCAGCTTTCCGAACCGCACGACGACCGAGTCCGCGAACAAGGACTGGCGCCACCAGAGTTCATAGAGTTCCGTGCGGTCGAGCGGGGGCGCGCCCGGCAGACTGTTGTAGCCGGTCACAGCGCCAAACTGCTGATTTGTTCGCTGGCCGTCGAATTGGAGCACAGAGACGCCGAGCGTTGCGCCTGGAATCTGCGCAAGTTTGTCGAGACTGGCGTCGCCGCCGATCACCCCCAGATTGTTGAAGCTCGCGGTCCCTGGATCCTTGCCCCCGGCGGCGAGGGAGTTTGCGTTGCTGACCACCACCCCGCCCAACCCGACGCCGCTGTCGGGGCCAAAACCGAGGAACTGTCCCAGGGCTCCCGTCCCTGGCTCAACGTCCACCGCGCCCGGATTGCCGGCTATTCCCTACGTTACGTCCTGAGCCTTTGCGGGTGTTTCATAGACCAAGGCGGCGAGCGAGCCCAGCAACGCTGCGGCGGCAGGGAATTTCACAAGATCGGAACCCGCCAGCGAGCGCCTGGCGACTGTTCTCGCCCACGATTCCATCGCGCCTTTGGACCGAAATCTGTCAACCCGGCTCACGTCGTCGCGAACGAGTCGAGGAGCAGCCGCCGATGGTCGTTGGGGCTATTGAGGCAAGGTGCGACCCCTTCCGACGGCGCCGTCGTGCTGTGGCGGACAGACTTCGCTAGCTGACAGACGATCGGAACTCTCGGCGTTTCGAGCGGCGCCATGCGGGGGAAAAACGGGTGTTCAGCGCCAGTGTTTTTCTTGAAAATCTGTGCCGCGTTCGCGCAAAGGTCGAGTGTGGTCAAGTTGAGCGCGAGGATGCACTTGGCTGGACTCGGGGTCTCGGTGCCGGCGGATTCCTGCGACGCTATCGTAAGCACAAGCGACAGGAGCGCGCTGACGCTGCTCATGACCATCCCAAAGGCGCGGATGACGGTCCCCCGTTGAATCTCATGGCTCCGGGCACACCGACCCACTCGTCACCCAGGCCTCGACGAGCGCGCCCGCTTCCTTCTGCGTGCCTGGCGCCGGTTTGCGGCCGGACCCTGGCGCCCATGCCCAGCCGACCAGGTGGTCCCCGCCGATATGTTCCACGAGGCTCTCCAGCGATCGGTTGCCGTTGCGCGCAGGATCCTTGATTTGGGCGCAGATCTCGCCGATCGTCTTGCCTTCCCAAGCCATCTCGCGCGGCGCGAGATGCCAGATCGGGTTGCCCGGCGCCCGCCCGGGCTCGAAGTTTGCTGCCTGATGGCAAATCGGACACCGCATCGCCGGAAGGCCGAAGCCATCGGCGCCCCGTTCGACCGGAGGCTGATGAAGTCGCGCCGTGTCGCCTTGGCGCGGGCGGTCGCCGGCGGGATGGCAATTGAGACAGCGGGGGCTGGTCAGCACCTTGCCGAGCTCAGTAAAATAAGCGGCCGACCGCGCAGCCGGATCGCTGATCGACGAAAAGCTCTCGACGCTGGCGAGATTGTCTGAAGCGACGCCGGAAACAGCGTAGGCGGTCAATACGTTCGCCGGCAGCGCCACGGCTGCGACGAAGAGCGTGGTCCGCAGGTCAATCCGCATAATCAAGCGCTTCGAAGGTAGAGCGCCGGATCCGCCAGGATCACGTCGCGCACGGCCTGATGATATTTGATGTAGCCAGTGCAGCGGCAGAGATGGCCGTCCAGCGCCTCGGCGATGGTCTTCTCGAGATCGGCGCGGGCGATCGGCGCCCTCGCCAGGCGCTCGAGAAGGACTTGGCCCTCGTTGAGAAAGCCGGCCGTGCAATAGCCGCACTGGAAGGCGAAATGCTCGATGAAAGCCTTCTGCAAGGGCGTGAGCTCGCCGTCCTTCGCATGGCCTTCGACTGTGCGAATCGATTTGCCGTCGAAGCTTGCGGCCGGGACGATGCAGGTCGGGCTCGTATGGCTCGATCGGTCGGGATCATCGATGATGACCGCGCAACTCAGGCATTGCGCGGCGCCGCAGCCGAACTTGGTGCCGGTCATGCCCAAATATTCGCGCAGGAAATCGTTCATTGTCAGGTCGTCGCGCACGTCCTGCGGGCCGTAGGCGCGACCGTTGATGGTGACGGTGAGTGACGTCATTTGGGCGCTTCCCCGAGCAGGACCTGCTTGAGCATGGCTTGGGTCACCGGCAAGGATCGGAAGCGGTGACCGGTCGCATCGTAGATGGCGTTGAGAAGCGCAGCGACTATAGGCGTCATCACGACTTCCGCCATGCCCTTCGGCCGCTCGTCGGCGTCAACGGGCGGCAATACCTCGACCTCAAGCCCGTCAAGCGGCAGGTCCGACCCGCGTGCGACGAGGTACTGGCCGAGGTTCCATTTTCCGTTGCCGGGTCCGTCCTCGTAAAGCGGCAGCGTCTCGAGCAACGCATAACCGACGCCCATTGCGAAGCCGCCCTGCGCCTGTCCCAGCACGACCCCCGGCACCAACGCCTGGCCGCATTCCAGTACGCTATATGCTTTCGCGATACGCAGCGCGCCGGTCGCGCGATCGATCTCGACGCGAACCACCGTGCCGCACGACGAGGCGTAGGTGGGACCGCTCTGGTTGAAGACGGTTGGCGGAAACTTCACGCTGGAACGATCGACGCGAACAAACGCGCCAGCGCCACGCCGCACGGCCAGAGCATCAATATCGGCTGTCCACGCCTGGCCATCCACCGTGAAGGTCGCGTGCGACCATGCCCAGCGATTGAAGCCATGGGCCATCGCTCCGGTCACGCCATTCTGTGCGTGGGCCTTAGCCGCCACCGCCCCTAAGGTCAGCGGCGCAAGTCCGCGCATGATGAGCTGCCGGTCCTTCCAGCGCGCCTTCTCCCATTCCCCGGCTCTGGGATCACTCGGCGCGACGCCCCACAATTCGAGCGCCGCCGGCCATAGGCCAAAGCGGAAAATGACTTGCGCGGCCTCGGCCGCCGCGTGTGTCCCGGCAAAGGCGCCTGTTGAGGCGGCGGTCGCCGAACTGATCCCCGGCACCCAGCGTGGATCGCGCGCCTCTGCGTCCTGCGTCTCCTGGTCGATGGCGTAGGAGTCGCCGGAGGTCACGAGATCCAGCGGGCCGAATGTGTCGACTTGGGCAAGGGCGATTTCATCAGCGACGCCGCCTATATGCGCCGCGATCCGATTGGCCGCCGCTGTCCCAACAGCGTTGCCAATTTCGGTGGCGTCGCAACGGATCGTAATAAGGCCCTCGGGAGTGATCTCGACGGATCCCAACACACAGTCGCCTCCGGTGCCATAGTTCTTGCTGGCGCAGGCGACGCCGGTACCGATGAGAATTCCCGCCTGCTGTCCGCGCGCCTTCTCCTTGGCGCGCTGATTCCAAATCGGATGCTTCTCCAACTTATCAAGGATTTCCGGGGTGCGGATCGAGACACTGTAAGTGTTTCCACCAATGATCCGACCCCCAGCCGCAAGTGCGTTGCGGCGTCGGAACTCTAATGGGTCGAGCGGCAGCGCCGCGCAAATCTCATCGACCACCACTTCGAGCGCGGTCGTCGTCTGCACCGTCCCGTAACAGCGCATCGAGCCTGCGGTCACGCCGCGCGAGTGGAACGCATATGTCGTCACATCGACTTTCGGGACATAGTAAATGCCGACCGCCATGTTGGAGGAGACGGTCGCCACATTGACCGAAAAATTCGCGAGGCCGCCGCCGTCCAGCGCGTGGTCAGCAGCGAATCCGACGATTTTGCCGGTCGCCCGATCAACCCCCATCTGCGTGCGCATCTTGAAGGCGTGCCGCTTGATCCCGGATTGAAACTGCTCGTAGCGGGTGTTCGCGAGACGGACTGGACGATTTGGGAAGAACATCGCCGCCAATGCGACGTAAAGTGGGAACGGCGTGTGGTCGCGTCCGCCGAATCCGCCGCCGCAATAGGCGGAATTGGTGTTGATGCGCGCCGGCTTGACGGCCGCCTGGGCGTTGCCGAGCAGATATGCGACCGCAGTCGCGACCTCGTAGGGCGACTGCGAGCCGACAACGAGCTCGAGGTTCTTACGCGAGGCGTCAAACCAGGCAAGGCCGCTCTCCGGCTCGAGAAACATTGGGTCGACCGACTGCGTCTCGAATTCGCGGTCGAGCACCAAAAGCGCCGGATTGTCCGCCGCGAGTTCAGCACGGATCTGCCCGCCATGATCAGCGGCTTCGGCGTAGGCTTGCCCAGTCGGGATCGGGAGTCGCGCCCATATCGGCTGCCCAGTGTCCTCGAAACGCCCCGGACTAACCCAGCCGTTCTTGAACGGCGAGAAGACGTCGGGCGCCTCGGGAGTCGGGCCGCCGACGCGAGTGAAGCGAAAGGCGCCGTAGTTGGGCATCTTGACGGGGCCCGTTTCCTCGCCGAACTTCGCGAATGTTGCATCGCGGAGCACGAGACGCGCCTGATCGAAGGCGTCGAAGTCCTCGAAGATCAACAGCGCCACCGGCTGGCCGAGATAGAGCGGCGTCTTCCCGACCGGGCAGAGCAGATCGCCGGCATAGTATTCGGGGACCCGCATGCCGGTTCGAGCGAGGTCGGCGGCGGTGACCACCACCGATGGCTTCATCGTTCCTGGAAGCGCGGAGAGGTCGAGGCCGGCATAGATATGGGTCGCATCCGCCACCCGAAGCAACATGGCGTGCGACGTTTTCGACGGCCAGCCGGGGAGATCCGCGGCGCGAAAATCGGATGCGTAGAGCTTGGCCCCGGTTACCTTGGCGACGCCGTCGACGCGGCCCACGCCGGTGGCGGCTGGGTTCCAGCCTCGCCGTCCCGGCAGCGTCTCGCGCGCGGCAAATCCGGGCTCCTCAGCGATTGCCAGGCGCGACGCGCTCAGCGCAATGCCGCTCGCCATTGCCAACTTGACGAACTCGCGTCGCGAGGTCCTCATGCTTCCCACCATTTGGTCATCGCCGTTGTGAGCATATCGGCGCTGGCTTCACTGCGTGGGCGCCGCCAACCGTCCGTTGATCCCGGGTCGTCGGCGACCACTTCCACGTGAGCGAGCCAGGTGGTCACTTGGGAACAGCCGCCTCTAGGATTGCATCGGTGTCGGTCAGCCAGACCGCGTCGTCCGTCTTGAGGCGCAAAAGCGCACGCCGAAGGGCGGCCGCTCCGTCAGGCGTGCCGACCACGAAGGGATGGATTCCGATGACCACGGTCGTGGCCTCTCGCGAAGGGTCGGCGCGCGCCTCATTTGCCAGTTCCAGCACATAGTCCAGCCAGAGGGCCTCGATCTCCGCGGGCGATTTCATCCGCGCGAGCTCCTGCCCCATATCGACCGTGACGACAGGATAAGGCAGCAGAACCACCCGCCCGTCTGGCGTCTTGAGGCGCGAAATAATGTCCGAATCCATCTGGTCGAGGGTGTAGGCGATGCCCTCTGCCGCCGCCGCCTGCATCGTGTCGCCATCAGAATAGACGCTCGGACTCGACCAACCGGCGGGCCTGACGCCGGTCGCGCTGTTGATCATGTCCAGCGTCCGGCGGATGTAGGCTTTTTGCTCGGCGACGCCTCGCCCGAGCGGCAGCATGTGGCTGGTGTTGTTTAGACCATGGGCGATTATTGGCGCGTTCGGCTGCGCCGCCCGAAACTCCTTCCACACTGACGGGTAGTCGCCGGGAAATTCTGCGTTCAAGACGACGCTCAGCGGAACATCCAATTCCTTGAACAGCCGGCCGACGCGCCCGATGCCCCAGTTGATCCCATATTGACGGAAAGCCTCGTTCACGAGGTCCGGCTTGCGGGTCGCCAGGTCCGGCCGAAAGACCGGCCCCTGACCCAAGCCGAACTCCTCGACAAATAGCGCGAAGCTGACGGCGACCTTTCTGCCGCCCGGCCATGCAGCGACGTGGACCGGTTCACGCGCAAAGCCGGTGACCGGGTCCTGCGCCAAGGCCACGGAGGGAAGTTGAACCGCGAGCAGCAGCGCCATGCCGGCGACGAAGCCTTGCTCCCGGGCCTTCCGGGTCGGGGCCTCGACCGTCCTGCTCACGCTCATGGAAGGTCGGCCAAGCTCTTGGCGCCCGGTCCAGGCGTGATCAACGTCGGCCATTGGTGCGAACCAAAGGGCACCTGCGGCGGCAAGTCTATCGCAATGTTGCGCTTGGCGTCTTGGTCGATGATTGCCTGACGCGCGTCGCCGCCCATCAGTTCGTAATCCATAAGATGGTAGTTGCCGAAGAAAGCGGCGCCGACGGCCCGGTCGGCGATGATTTGGGTCAGCGAGTCCAGCATATCTTCTGGGGTCGTCGTGAATGAGACCGTCTCGATCAGGATCAGACGGTCGTTGATTGCCTCGGGCCCGAAAAACTGCGCGAGCACACTGAACAGAACGTTGTTCTGGCGGGCCACGTAGATCGTATTGCTCGCCGCGTAGGTCTTGTCCCAGTCGTCGCCGAGCATCTGTTTCCAGCCCCCGATCACGTCCATCCAGTGAGCGACTTGGGTCTGCGCCGCCCAGGCGATGTCCTTCTTCAGCAGCGGCGACTGTCTCTTGGCAAATTCATGTAACGCGTCCGCCGAGATCACGTTGCTTTTCAGACACTCGTCCATGAAGGCGATGTTGTTCTGAAGAATGGCGCGGTTGTTCGGACGCCAGTCGTCCCGCATGGCGGTCGCGTCAAGGCCGTCGAGCGCCGATTGCATCCGGTCGCGATACGCCGCCAGCGAGCTACGCCAAGTCAAGTCATCGGGACTGTTCAGATAAGGAACGACCACTTCGGCCAACGCCATCGTGCTGTGGCCGACGGACTTGAGCAACTGATAAACGATCGGAACCGGCGGAGCCTCGGTGGGGGCCATGCCCGGTCGATAGAGGATGAATTGTCCGCCCGCTCCCGAGAACAATCCGAGGATAAGCGGGTGCTGGGCGAGGATATTCTTCTTGAACACCCGCCCCGCATCGCCGTAAAACTCGAACATCGTCGTGTTGAGCTGCAAGAGATTTCTGGTCCCGATCTCGGCCGGGCTAGCCGTTTCGATTCCGACGATCTCGTTGAAGTAGGACGGCAGATCCGCAGCGTGCGCAGACGGGCCTGATCCGATAGCGACGAGCGAGGACAGGAACGCGTACACGCCGCCCAACATGATCGCAGCCGTTCTCATAAATATTTTCCTCAAAGGGTCGCTTGCGAGAATTGATGAAGCGGATCTTCGCCCGCGCAGGATTCATGGCATCGAAGTAAAAGGCGCCAGCGCCAACCTCTGTTGCCGACCCTGCCAAGCTTGTTAGCGAAACGCGAACTGGGCGGTCAATTCCGCATTCGTGAGGAGGCTTATTTCCCCCGAAACACGCGATTGCAAGGTAAACTGTGAGACGTGGGGTTGGATTGCGAGCGCAGACAAACCGTGCTTTTCAGAGTTACAAAGGGCGGACCATTGGGCAATTGGTGACGAACGGACATCGATCTCCGACATCGCCGAACGGCGTTCGGCTTAAGATAGTCCGCCGATGAACTCCGCGGAAATATTCCGACAGGAGGAGACATGCGTTCGCAAATAGCTACGTTCGTCTTCGCCATCGTGTTTGGCGCTGAAACTTCGGCCGCGCACGCCCAGCTGCTCCCTCGTCGCGATCTTTCATATTCGATCGCCAAGACAATCGCGGAGACCGCGATCGAGAGCTGCACTGCAGGCGGCTACCGGGTTTCGGCGGTCGTCGTCGACCGCGACGGCGAGACCATAGTGGCCCTCCGTGGCGACAACGCCAGCCCGCACGCTATGGAAAACGCGCGCCGCAAAGCCTACACAGCCCTCAGCTTTCGCACCTCGACTACCGCGTATGCGAAGCGGCTCGCTGACGGCGACCCCGTGGTGCGCGAGCAAGTGACACTGCCGAACGTCATCGCTATCCCGGGCGGGCTTCCGATCAAGGCCGGCGATGATTTTATCGGCGGCGTTGGCCTCTCCGGCTCGCCAGGCGTCGATGAACCCTGCGTCCAGGCGGGCCTGGACAAGGTCGCCGATCAGCTCAAGTGAAGTTCCAGCGGCGGGATCGGTGTCTCCGGTCACACCGCGCGCCCCGTCAGCGGTCGGCGAATGTCTCCTATGTGCGCAATCCGGCCGTCCACCGCAGCGTCTTCGAAGAGCAAAACTCGGCCCCGTCGTGGGCGGTCCCGACTCGAATGTGCTGATTGAGATTCTGGACCGCCTCGCGCCTCATGCTGAGGCCCTGGCACCCAGCGCCCGATCGTGTGTTTGTCGTGCAATGTCGGCCCAGGTCGGATGCCGGGCACCGAGTTCTCTGCGACACCTTCGCCTCCTCGCGGGCCGCAATCAAGGAGCCCCATATGCGCGGGAGCAAGTCAGCTAGTGGCGGCTCGTCGTCTTCCCTGCCCGCATCGACCCACATTCAGAGAGAGGACCAGGACGCGGAGTTGAATCTGTGGATGGACGCCGTTCCGAGTTATCCCTGCGGAAGGGAGAGAGGGCATACTGCGGTCGACAGAATCAATGGGACGATCACCATGTCGCGCAAAGCCCCACGTCTCGCCTTGAGGGAGTCGCAGACCGCGTGCCTTGTCGCGCTGCGACATCGGAAATGCTCCACCCCAAAACTCGCAATTGAGGCAAAACTCGACATCAAGAAGACAGCAGCCGCGCTTCGCACCCTGACACAACTCGGACTGGCCGAACGGGAGGGGACCCAGACATGGCGGACGACAGCGCGCGGCGCGACCTGCCGCCTTGAGACCGGGCCAGATCGACCAAGACGAACACAGGGGCCTGGACCGAGCAGTCAGCGTTTGCTCGATTTGTTGGATCGACCGATGACCGGCAGCGTGATTGCCGAAAAGCTCGGGGTCACACGTCAAAGAGTTCGACAGCTGATCGTTCGTCTTCACGCGCTGGGACGGATCGCATTCGGCGACCCGGATGACCCTTTTTGGATCGTGATGCGAGCAGAGGACAAGAGTCTCGTCCTGTCTTACGATGAGGAGCGCGTGCTGTCGGCTCTCCCGCGAGAGCGCGTTACCGACGCCGCGCGGATAAGGGCCGCAGCGCGACTGCCCGCGAGCAAGGTCGAGCAGATACTCGGCCGCTTGATCGGCGGCGGACTCGCCGAAGAACTTGAGGGACTGCGGGGTGTGCCGGTTCTTCGGGTTACCGCGGCTGGACTCGAACATCCCCAATTCGCGCAGTCCGCTCGCCGCGCCTCAGGATCGCGTCTGCCCGTCCATTCGGACCGCGTTCGCAACGTACTCTCGGCGATTTCTGATTCTGGCCCGTTGCGGATCAAAGAAGTAGCGATCTCGTTGAATAGCCCGCACCAATCGATAAACGCCCTCACGCAGTATCTGAAACGGAAGCGACTGGTGGCAAAGGTCGGTCAAGAGTTCGACGCGCCATACTCGCTGACCGAAACGGGACGCGCGACTCTGGCGGAAATGACTCTGCGACACGCAGCGTAATTTCCCTCCTCCCGGATCCGCTTCACGCGATCTCCAAGCCCGGCTCAGCCGCGCGGTGAATCTTCGGTAATTGGGCGGGACATTCCCTCCCTGACAGACCGCGCTCAGATAGTGTGATTGTGGCGCAAAGGTCCATCCGAAACGCTCGACCTTGCGTTCGCCGGCGGGGTTCAACGCCGCCTGCAGTTCGATGTTGAGCGAGCGTGCACCAACGCCGCCGCGGTTCATCGGGCAGAGCACCTGGATGTCGCGGATCGGGTTCAATCCGAAGCGTTTGGGGATCCGGGTCTTCACCAACTGCACGATACGCTGAACGGCAGTCTCGGGATCCTCGGCAGGCACGAAGTAGAAGTCGCTGTCGCCGGCCGGCGCACTGAGATCGGGCGTTGCGCCCTGGTTGATGCGATGGGCGTTAATGATGATCCGGCTCGCGGCGGCTTGCCGGAACACCTCGGTGAGGCGCACCACGGGCACGACGCCCGATCCGATGATGTCGGCCAATACCTGCCCAGGTCCGACGGAGGGCAACTGGTCGATATCGCCGACGATCAGCAGCGCCGAGTGGTCCGGAATCGCTTTCACGAGCGCTTGCATCAGCATGACATCGACCATCGAGGCCTCGTCGACGACGAGCAGATCGCACTCGAGGGGATAGCCCGCGTCGCGTTTGAACCCGCCGCTCTTGGGATCGACCTCCAAGAGACGGTGGATCGTCTTGGCCTCGACGCCAGTCGCTTCGGTCATGCGCTTGGCCGCGCGGCCCGTGGGGGCGCAAAGCAATAGTCGCACGCCTTTGGCGGCGAGGATCTTAAGGATCGAATTGACGATCGTCGTCTTGCCGACGCCCGGCCCGCCGGTGATCACCAGCGCCTTCGCCGTCAGCGCGAGGCGGATTGCCGCCCTCTGACTGTCGGCAAGCTGCAGCCCGCTGCGCTTTTCGATCCAGGGCACAGCCTTCTCTGCGTCAATCCGTGGCCAGGGCAGCCCGCCGCTTACGATGCGGATCAGCCGCTCGGCGATCGCTTGCTCTGCCCGGTAGAGGCCCGCCAGGAAAATGCAGGCGGTGTCGCCAACCGTGTCAGCGATCACAGCGCCCTCGGATCGTTCCAGCTCGAGGGCAGTTAGGATCAATTCCTTCGGCGCTTCGAGCAATTCCTCCGCGAGCGGGATCAATCGATCTGTCGGCAATCCGCAATGACCCTCGTCCATCGCCTCGGTCAACGCGTACGATATCCCGGCACGCAGTCGGATCATGGCGGTCTTTTCGATGCCAAGCCTCATCGCGATCGCGTCGGCGCTCTTGAAACCGATGCCGCGAATATCCCGGGCAAGCCGATAGGGGTTCTCGGTCATGACCTGCACGGCGTCCGCGCCGTAGGTCTTGAAGATGCGAACCGCCCGGGCGGTTCCCACCCCGTTGCTGTGAAGGAAGACCATGATCTCCCGGACGACTTTCTGCTCGGCCCAAGCGTCCCTGATCCGCTTGGCTCGAACCGCGCCGATACCCGTCACCTCTCGAAGGCGATCGGGCTCGGCCTCGATGACATCGAAGACCTTCTCACCGAAGGCCTTGACCATCTTCTTGGCGTAGACAAGCCCGATGCCCCGAATCATCCCGGAGCCGAGATATTTCTCGATC
The DNA here is from genome assembly GCA_963824475.1 of uncultured Alphaproteobacteria bacterium. GTDB lineage: Bacteria > Pseudomonadota > Alphaproteobacteria > Rhizobiales > Beijerinckiaceae > Roseiarcus. The sequence goes on along the minus strand of CAWGPR010000011.1, from coordinate 6,191 downwards.
CCGTTCGATCGAGCTCGGCGCCGAGGTCTTGAGAAACCGCGCCTTGAACTGCTGACCGTGGGCGCGATCATTGATCCATTCGCCTGATGCGGTGATCCACTCGCCGGCGGAGACTATCGCAGCATGGCCGACGACCGTCACCAGATCACGGTGGCCGCGCGCTTTCGCCCTGAGAACGCAGAAGCCGTTTTCGGCGTTGTGGAAGGTGACTCGCTCGACGAGGCCGGCGAGCACTTCCTGGGTCGATGGTTCGGGATTGGACTTCATCTGGTTTGGAAGCTCAGATTTGCCAGGCGTGCATTGTGGACAAGTTGACCCATAACAGGCATCGGCAGATGTCGAATGGCCACGAATTGTTCATGATTCTCACCGCAGAATCATGTCTTTCCTCACCATCCGGCACGTCACAACCTATCGCTACCGCCGACCCGTCGCCTTCGGCGAACACCGGATGATGCTCCATCCACGCGGCTCCCACGATCAAAGAGTGATCCAAGCGGACCTAAAGATCAGCCCGGAGCCGACGAGTTTCCGCTTAGTTCAGGACGCATTCGGCAATTCTGTGGGGATCGCTCGGTTTTCGGGTCGGTCCAAGCAACTGAGCTTCGAGAGCATCGTGTGTCTCGAGCATTCGCCTTGTGATCTCGAAGACGCCGGATGGGCCTTGCCCGTCCACTATAGCGTCAGCGAGTTGCGGGATCTTGCTGAATATATCGAACGTCATCAGCCCGATCCGAACGACGAGGTTGGCTGCTGGGCTAAGGAATTCCTGGCCCCGAGCGGGTTGATCAGCGCTTTCGAGCTTCTCGCACGGCTGTCACAGGGCATCCATCACGGCTTCCGCTACAGGCGGCGTGAAGCGAAAGGAATCCAGCTGCCGTTGGAGACGCTGCGCCTCGGCCATGGCAGTTGCCGCGACTTCGCCATGCTGATGATCGAGGCGGCTCGCTCATTTGGCTTCGCCGCGCGGTTCGCCTCGGGGTATCTCGCAGTCCCCCTTGACGATCCGCGGGAAGCGACGAACGGGTCGACCCACGCCTGGGCGCAAATCTATCTGCCCGGCGCCGGCTGGATCGATTTCGATCCTACGAACGGCAGCGTCGGCAACATCGGCCTGGTCACCGTTGCGACCGCGCCCGATCCTCGCCACGCGATCCCGCTTCACGGCACCTTTTTTGGATCTCCGTCCGATCATCTCGGAATGGAGGTGCAAGTGAGCGTCATGTCCGGTACTCCCACGTTGATCTGGGCCGCCTCGCAACCCGCCGCACCCCGACGATTTGGCCTATCAACGTAACCGACGTGGAGAGGGATGTCGTACGTGAATTGAGGCGGCCAGGCGCGAGCAACCGACGCGAGAGCGTTGATCGCCATCTCGCGCCGACGCTACCTCCTGAACACGGTCGCCGTGTCCGCCGCTCCCTCTCTTGACGAAGTGCGGGCCAATTCGGACCACCCCTTGGGCGGCGAAGGGCCTTACCCTTCCTTTCATAGTACGTGCGGAGCGGGCGAGAGCTTGGTGGGAAATGGAGCCGTGATTGGCGGGCTGGCGGGAGTAGCTACGGTGATCTTCCCGGCGCTTTAGGAAACGCGCTTGACGACAGCGTCAGGCGAGCGGCGGGGCACGCCGAAATACGCTCGGAGAGCGGCCAGTCCATCGTCGAAACGCGTGACGAAAAGTGGCGGGATCACGAAATCCAATTGGGTCGGCAATGTCATTCGGCAATGTCATCATGTGGCAGGCCTGCGGCTACAGACGGCGCGCGGGCGAGGATTTGATCCTGCGTGATGTGCTTTACTTGTTTGGCAGCTTGTAAGGGTTTGAATTTCTCAGCGCTGAAAGAAGCAGGCCGCTCGCGTCGCTGTCGTCTTTGAGCTGCACTCCGCTCATGCCCGCAGCGAACGCTTTCATGACGAGCCAGACGAGTTTGGAAGACGCCGCTTCAACATCGAGCCCGCCTGCGCGAATGTTCGAAACGCAGTTCCGCTCCGCATCCGTCAGTCCGGGACGAGGGGCGTAGGTGAGATAGGCTCCGAGACTGTCAGGCGAGGACAGACCAGGCCGTTCGCCGATCAGAACGAGAACCAGTCGCGCGCCGAGTTGGTCCCCTACCTCGTCGCCGAGCGCTACGCGCGCCCCTTCGGCAACAACGATCGGGGCGAGCGTCAAACCGACCCGCATGAACCTAGGGATGAGCTGCGACAGCAGGGGTACGGCATTAATGCCGACCGCACGCGAGGAAAGGCCGTCCGCAACGACGATCGCAATTTCGAAATCATTGCATCGCAGCTTGTTGAGACGCTCGGCGCTCTCCGCCTCAAGACGCCGTCCCAGATCTGGCCGGCGGAGATAGACGTCGCGCCGCGTCGCTGGGGTCTCGACCCGCACGACGTTGCAGCCCAACGCCATGATTCCAGTGGCCAAAGCTTCGCCGTCCAGCGGGACGTGAACCGCATCGCGGGCCTCGGCATGCGCCAGCTGAAAGCGGGGCACTTCTTTCGTGGTCAGGCTCGCGCCGGTGCGTCCGAGTGCAACGCGGGCTGGCGTTAAGCCGCCAAGGCGAGCCATAAGAGAGGATGCCCGTCGCTCCGAAGGGAGGTCTGTCATCCAACGAGGTCCAGCGAAGTCGAAAGCAGCGGCATTGCGGCGCCTTCGGCGCGCAGGCGGCCCGAGTTGTCCGTCAATCCCTGCCGCTCCAGCCACGCCTCGAATTCTGGAGCGCGCTTGAGCCCAAGAAGCTCGCGCACATACAGCTGATCGTGGAACGAGGTTGACTGGTAGTTCAGCATGACATCGTCAGCGCCGGGCACGCCGATGATGAAAGTGACGCCTGCCGTCGCTAGCAACGTCAGAAGCGTGTCCATGTCGTCTTGATCGGCTTCAGCATGATTGGTGTAGCAGACGTCGCAACCGATCGGCAGCCCAAGAAGCTTGCCGCAAAAATGGTCCTCGAGACCCGCGCGAATAATCTGCTTACCGTCGTAGAGATATTCGGGACCGATGAAGCCCACGACCGTGTTAACGAGCAGCGGCGAAAACTCGCGTGCTACCCCGTAGGCGCGCGCTTCGAGAGTTTGCTGATCGACGCCATGATGGGCATTCGCTGAAAGCGCCGAGCCCTGTCCAGTCTCGAAATACGTCACATTATCGCCGAGCGCGCCGCGCTTTAGCGAAAGAGCCGCCTCCCGCCCTTCCTTCAGGATCGGGAGGTCGATACCGAAGGAACGATTTGCCGCCTCTGTTCCCGCGATCGACTGGAAAACGAGATCAATTGGCAGGCCGCGCTCGACGAGCCCAATTGTCGTCGTCACATGGGTCAGGACGCAGGACTGCGTCGGAATCTCCAGTTTGGTAATGATCTCATCGAAAAGAAGGGTCAACTCCGCCATGACCTCGACGGAGTCGGAGGCCGGATTGATGCCGATCACGGCATCGCCGCAGCCATACATCAGTCCGTTGATCACCGACGCCAAAATCCCGCGGCGATCATCGGTCGGGTGGTTTGGTTGTAGCCGCACAGCCATCGTGTGAGGCAAGCCAATGGTGTTGCGGAAGCGTGTCACAACTCTGCATTTGCTTGCGGCGAGCATGAGATCCTGATTGCGCATCAGCTTCGAAACCGCTGCCGCCATTTCCGGCGTGACGCCGCGCGCGATCCGCCTCAGGCTTTGGGAGTCGGCTTGCTCGGAAAGGAGGAAGTTCCGAAACTCGCCGACAGTCATATGGGAGACTGGCGCGAAGGCCGCCGCATCATGAGTGTCCATGATCAGCCGGGTGATTTCGTCCGTCTCATAGGGGACAACGGCTTCGCTGAGGAATCTCTTCAAGGGAACGTCGGCAAGGCAGATCCTCGCCGCGACGGCTTCCTCGGCAGAACCCGCTGCGATTCCGGCGAGCATATCGCCGGAGCGTGGCGGGGTCGCCTTGGCCATCAACTCTTTCAGGTCGGCGAAGACCCAATTCTGACGGCTCGATGCGGTTTGATAGACCATGAACGCGTCCCGGGATGCGAATCAGGTGGCCAGCATCGCGCTGACCAGGCGGGCGGTGCGCGGCGCGAGGGTCAACCCGATATGCCCATGACCGAAGGCGAGGATAACGTCCCGCCCTCCTTTTGAAGGTCGGATGACCGGTACTGAATCCGGCATCGAAGGGCGGAAGCCGAGCCATGTGCGGCTCGGCGCGCTGAGCTCCGGAAAGATACGACGCGCATTCGACGCCAATGCTTGCAGGAGCTGCGGGTTGGGGGGAGCTTTAAGGCCACCGAGTTCAACCATGCCCGCAATGCGCAGTCGCCCTCGCAGTGGGCAGAGATAGAAGCCTTGGGTCGCCGGGCAGACCGGTCGCTCGATGGGCGATTCCGCCATGTCATACTCGATATGATATCCGCGCTCCGTGTCGAGCGGGACTGGATCGCCGATCTCGGCGGCAAGCTTGCGCGAATGGGCGCCAGCGGCGATCACCACGGTCCGCGCTCGCACTTCGAAGGGCGGCGCGGCGACGCGGACGCCGTCCCGTTCGCGCGCAATGCAAGTCGCTGAGGCCTTGATGAAATCCACGCCCGTCCGCCGGACCGCCGCAGACAAGAGATGCATCACCTGGCCGGGATCGGTAAAGTTGATGGCCTTCGGAAAGAAGAGACCGCCGCCTTCGAAGCGTGGAAGCCTGGGCTCGAGCTGAAGCACGTCGTTGGCGGAGAGGAGCTCTTGTGAAACGCCGTAGCTCCGACGCAGTTCGATGTCGGAAGTCGCAGCCCTGAACGCCTTGCTCGTACGATAGAGATAGAGACAGCCCTTTGCATTCAAAAGGTTCGACGCGCCGATTTCAGCGGATAGCTCGGTCCACGCCGATGAGGCGTCCGAGACCAGTTCAGCCATGCGTCGGGCATTGTTGTGGTAGCGATGGGGGAGGGATTTATACGGGAATCGCGCCAGCCAGGGGAACAGAGTTGGGAGCGCAGCTTTGCGGATCGCCAAAGGACTGTCTGGGTCGAGGAGGAGCGAGACGAAGTTCCGGAGCACCGAGGGGGTAGCGACCGGGATGATCGCGTAGTCCGCGATCGTTCCAGCATTGCCATAGGACGCGCCGAACCGGGCTCGTTGGGCTCGACCACAGCAACCTCGCGTCCGTCAGCGCGAAGTCGCAGCGCTATCGCCAAGCCAATGACGCCGCCGCCTATGACAGCGATGTCCGTCGAAATCCTGCTCATCTCATCCGCGTGCGTTTTGAAGGCCGACAATCAGCCGGCGCACTACACGCTCCAGCTCACGACGCCACCCGAGATCCCGACGTTGTTCGACAACCAGAAGCTCAAGGGAGCATTGTGGCGCGCGATTGGATGCGATGCTCAGGCGGGTGCGGCGTATCGAGCGACATAAGCGGCCGTGCGCGCTTCCCGCGGCCTGTCAAGCACATCCGCGGCGGCTCCCTGCTCGATAATTCGACCGCCGTCGATGAAAACGACCCAGTCCGACACTTCTCGTGCAAAGGGCAATTCATGGGTGACGAGAATCATCGTCATGCCGTCTTTCGCGAGCTCTCGCATCACGCGTAGCACCTCACCCGTTGATTTGGATCGAGCGCCGAGGTCGGCTCGTCGAACAGAAGCACGGTTGGACCTAGGGCTAGAGCCCGCGCGATCGCAACGCGCTGTTGCTCCCCGCCTGACATGCGCTCCGGATACGCCATCGCTCGCCGGGCGAGGCCAACACGCGTAAGCAACCGTACGGCCCGCTCGACCGCTTCGCGCTCGCCGATCGCCGCGGCGTGCATCTGCGCCAGGACGACGTTCTCCACCGCAGTCAGGTGCGGAAACAGGTTGAATTGCTGGAACACCATGCCGACGCGTTGGCGTAGCTTGGCAAGGTCGCGGCACGTAACCCCGCCATCGGCGAAGATCGTCTCATCCCCGATCGCGATGGAGCCGCCATCGGGGCGTTCGAGCAAGTTCACGCAGCGCATCAGGGTTGTCTTGCCCCCGCCGCTCTGGCCAATGATGCTGACGATCCGCTCCACCGGCACGTCGAGATCATTGCCGCCAAGCACCAGCCTTCCATCGAACGATTTTCGGAGGCCGCTGATTCCACCGCAGGCTGCGCACCCGCTGTTTTCGGGTTACGGGTCGAGTTGAGCGTCTGAGCGCCATGGCCTAGGCTCCGCTCTCGAGAAGGGCCCTCGCCAGCCCGAGTCT
>CAWGPR010000010.1:0-293114 GCA_963824475.1 uncultured Alphaproteobacteria bacterium | reverse complement strand
GGGATCATTTCCTTAACTCTTTCAGCCCGACTGTGTGATCCATGGCGCGGAACTGTAAGTCATTGCGGTGAGCCTCGGACGGAACGTGAGCGACAACGCAGCGCATGCCTATTCGCGCACCTTTTCCGCGACAATAAAGACAGCACTGAGGTTCTCACGATAGCGCTCGAAGACCTGACGCATGGCAAACACGCGTCGGCGCGCCTCGCCGTCAAGAAGGATGTTTTTGGCCAGGCGGAGTGCGCCGAGCACACCCTCATCCTGGATTAGTCGGCAGGCCCGAAGCAGATGCATCGGCGCGTAGCCGATCTGGACGATACGGAAGCCGGCGCCCTCGAGAAGCGCGCTCCATTCATGTGCCGGCAGCGGACGCGCACCGACGCGGATGACCGACGACAGAGCGCGGTCGATTGCCTGCTTTTGCTCGCGCGGCATATCGTCGGGAACGACGCAGAGCTCATGAATTCCATAGCGCCCGCCAAGTCGCAAAATACGAAACGCATTCGCGACGATGCGCTGCTTATGCTCCTGCGTGTTTATGCTCAACATCGCCTCGCCTTCCCCGCCCATGCTCTTGATCGCGAGCAACATCTTCTGGCCGTCGGCGCGCACGCCGAGCGCCACGAGCAACGAGATCGAGGTCGCCCTTCTGTCGAGCCGGACACGCGCGACTGTGCCGTCGAGGATCAGCCGCACGATCGGCTCTTCGGCGAGCGAACGCGCATTCCAGGCGTCCCAGTCGCCCTTCGTCTTGCGCCAGACGCGGCTGACCACGTCCTTGCCGACCGGCCCAGCAAACACCGCGTTCAGCGCGCGTCGCACGCGGCGGGTGTTGGTCCCTGCGAGATAAGCCCCGGCGATCAAGGCGTCGGCGGCCCGGGTGCGGCGCTGGTAGGCGCGCAGCGAACCGCTCCGCCATTCGCGCGTCTTGCCGTCCTCGCCGGTCAGCCGAGCGCGCGGCACGGCGATCCGCGTCTTGCCAAACGTGCCCGTCAGCGTCCGCTCGCGATGCCCGTGACGCACGCCGACAACCGACGGCGCCGCCTCGTCCTCACCTGGCTTGCGCCGGCCGTAGCGCGGACGCGACAACGCCTCGGAAAGTTCCTCCTCCAGCATCGTCTCGATAAAGCCGCGCGCCCGAGCCCGAACCCCGTCCTCGATCGCGTCGAACCAATCATCCAAAAGCAAAGCTTCGGCGGCAACAGCCGCCTCCTTCGTGGTATCCTTCGTCATGGCGTGGTCTCCGTTCCAGCGCGCCAACGCCGGAATCATTTGGGTTGAACAACCCGGAGACTACGCCAACCCAATTCCAACCACCTCCGCGACGGGACCATTCCGGTAGAAGAAACTCAGTCTAAATTGCCCTTGATGGGCATCAACACCGCGCTCACAAAAGCTCGTGATGGCATGAGCCCGCATCAGGGTTGGGACCTCCGCAGGCTTGACGTCCAGAAGTTTACCAAGCAGCGCGGCATCGATCAGAATATCTCCGGCTAACGGCTCGCGTCCGACGAGCCGGCGGCTCGGCCGCACGACGTCCGATCCAGGCTGGTGGGTCGCTCGCCGGGAACGATTCCCACGAGGCTTCCGACACGGTGTCCCATTCGGGCTGCTTTTCCGCGATGACCTGCTGCCCGGCCGGGTTGACAATGAGATATGACGAACTGCCGGATTTCGGCTCCATGTGTTCCGTCATGACGGTCCCCTTGTGAAGGTTCATTAAAAGAGGCATCTGACGTGTACCTTATGACTCTTTTGCCAGGGAATGCAATAGCGACAACGCTAAGCAGTCGTGGATGGACGGTCAGCGCTCTCGCCGTCGCGATCCTGTGGCTCGGGCTAGACCCTTTGGTGTTCCGTCACGTAATGATCAGGCGGGGATCGCGACATTCGGCCCGAGGAGCGGCGGACCAAGGAGGGCGCCATGCCAAAATTTGAGCCCACGACGATCCTCGACATCTCGACCCTCCCGTATGACGCCAAGCACGTCTTGGCCCACAAGGCACTTCTCCACCAGACGGATGAGGTGCAGATCAACGTCTATATTCTCGAGCCCGGCGGCCGCATCCCAGGGCACCGGCACAGCATGAGCTGGGACATCTCCTTCGTGATCGAGGGCGAGATCGAGGCTCGATTCACCGAGGGCGACACCGTGCGGACTATGCGCTGCGGCAAGCAAGCCATTAACCTGGTGCCGCCGGGCGTGGTGCACGAGATCGCCAATGCCAGCACGGCCCAACCGGCAAAGCTCCTGCTGATTTAGAGCCCCTCGCGGAACTTCGATTTCGTCAAATGCTAGCCACAGCCCCCCGGCCTGAGCGCCCGCGGCCGCACCAAGGACCGGTGTGGGTACCAAGTGTCTGATTTATCCACTCCGTCGACGGCGTTTGCAGAGAGCTCTTAGACGATCATCATGACCACGATTAGAACAGTGATAGTTAGAACAAGACTCCCTACAAGCATAGGGAGCAAAGTGCTGGCGGAATCGGATGGCGATTTATTGTCGTCTGCACGAACCTTCCGCGGATCGTCTTTGTTGTTATAGGCCATCATATGTGTCTCCATTAGAGACCGTGAAAAACGAGACTTCGCGTCGATGCTCAGCCTCGCCAGAATGATGGGTTACCTGAGACATCGCTGCTCCTTTGGTCGCTGGTGGTGTTCGGCGGGCGGGATAGCGACCGTATCCGGCCCATGCCTTGCTGCAGCCGGACAAAAAGCCATCGCTGCATGTTTCAACATCGCTCTTAAAACATTCATTGTCAATACATCTTTACGTCGACGTGACGGGACCGCCGACGCGCGACAAAAACCTGCGTCCTTGGAGCACAAAAACTTGCAAAAGATACAGCGTCAGTGCATCTTTGAACCGGGATCGGGACAGCTGGTCACGCCAGCCGCAACTGAAGGACCAGCGATGCGATTGACAAATTTTTCTGATTACGCGTTACGCATACTGATGTATGCCGCGGCCCCAGGGCGACCGCTTGATCGCCATTGCCGCCTGATGACCGTTTTCGCTATCGCCCCGCCTGGCCTTTCGGGCGCGAGCCAGTCGCCGTCCCGCGGTCTGGGCCGCGCTTGTGGCGGCCTTCGTGATCCTCGCGCTGCCGGACTGCTGCCTCAATGGGCGTCACGTCGCCGGTTTCGGAATGGATGCCTTCGCATTCGTCTGCCACGGTGCGCGCTGAGCCTCAGAGGTACCTGACCATGCAGATGGAGGACACCGGGCGCGTCCCGGCGCCGCAGGCGCAAGTCGGGCGAGCTCGTCGAGGCCGTTGATCACGGCAGGCAGCCAAGTTTCCAGCACCGCGCCTTCGATCTGCACGACATCCCAGTCCAATACGACCCATAAAGACCGCCGCTGAGCCCGCTCTGCGGCCCTAACCATCGGAACTGTCGTCGATATTCTGGACCGGGGAAACCACTGTCTCTTTCACCGACTTCGTTTCAATCTAAGACAATCCCGCTCAGCAGGGTTTTCATTTTAGCGAACACCTGTTCGATCGGGTTGAGGTCTGGGGCGTTGCGTGCGCAACTTGCGGGAAACGACACATTGCAGGCAAACTGCCGCACGAAGAACATCAGTTCAGCGCGACAATTTCAGAGACGCGCTTCTCCCAGTGGCGACGGCCGCACGCATCTATCGATCACGCGGCGGGGGCCGCGGCGGTTGGAATGTTCCTACGGCTGCGGGCAGCACGACAAGAGAAGCTGCGTTGCTGCTTTTCAACTCAGTCCGCGCCAACGTAAGCACAATCTACCGGATCAGCTTCGCGTGCACCCAAGGTCGGATCGAAACGGAATAGCGTAGAGCAATAGGGGCAGACGATCTCGCTGGCATCGCCCATATTGAGGTAGATGTGTGGGTGATCTTGCGGCGGCTTATCCCCGATGCACTCGAACTCGTGGCAACCAATGCGGACCATTGGCACCCCGATTTCGTTATGAAACTTTGGATAACTTTCCATCCGCAGCTCGCATCAGCGCCTAGCCGGCAGGTATTTATCATGCTCGCCCAGGAAACTGAGCCATGCGGTTCTTGCGGGATCTGAGCTATTTTCCTCTCGCGTATGGGTGACCGCGCGGCGAAGAGCAGGGCGCGAGGCGCAAGCCCTGCCGCGCAGCCTTCATCGTCGCACCTCGGTTGCGGTGCCCGTGCGCACCCGCTTGGGACCACGCGGATTCCAACCGGAGACGAAGCGTCTCGGCTTGCTCGACCCATCTGCGCTCCTGATCGCGATGGCTCTTGATATTGTACGCGTGGGCCACGCCTCTTTGGCCGCGCGCGGTCTTGTACCCCGCTTTCAGCTCCAGATCGCGCAGCTTCCTCGCGTGCAACGCCGGCCGGGCCCACACGTAGCGTTCGCCTTTGCTCAGCAAATGCCAGATGAGCACCGCGAGCTTACGGGCGGTCGCGAAAGCGGCGACATGCTGACCGCCGCGGGCGCGGACTCGCAGGAAGAACGCACGCAACGGACCCGGCGCTCGCGCTGCCGCCCAAGCCGCCTCGACGAGCATGCCGCGCGCATGCCCACGGCCCTTTTTTGTGATCCGGCCATGATAGGCCGGCCCAGGGCCCGACTGCCGCACGCTCGGGTTGAGGCCGAGGTGGCTCACCAGCTTCTGCGACTGCTCGAAGCGTCCCACGTCGCCGATCGCGGCCTGCCGATTCGGGGTCACGACAAGATTGGCGCCACGGCGTACGCTAAGTTGGACGAAACGTGAACGTTGGATTCGAAGACGACCCTCGTTTTATGCGGCTTGGCCGAAAACTGACTTTTCCTCTCTCAAGGGCCTGAAGCTGGTCGGATCTGTCGGCTCGGTCCGCCAAGAATAAATCCCTGTGAGATTGATATGCTCCCAGGAGATCGGCGAAACGTGTTTGAGCAGATGACCGGGAATAGTCCTGCCCTTGCCCTTCAAAGAACCGACGATGCGGGCGACGTAGACCGTATTCCAGTGAACGATTGCACTGACGACGAGATTGAGGCCGGAGGCGCGAAAGGCCTGGCTGTCGAAGGATCGGTCACGGACCTCGCCGCGCTCGTGAAAGAAGACGGCGCGCTTCAACTTGTGCGCCGATTCTCCCTTGTTGAGACCGCCGAGGCAGCGCCGCCGCAACTTGAGATCGCAATACCATTCGATCATGAAGCGGGTTCGTTCGAGGCGGCCGACTTCACGCAGGGCTCGCGCCAGTTCGCTGGGCCTCCTCGATGCGGAAAGTTTTTTCAGGATCGTCGAGGGCGCGACGATGCGCTCATTCATCGACGTCGCCATACGCAGCAATTCGTCCCAATTGTCGCGGATGAGATCGATGTTGATCCTTGGGCCGAGATGAGCCTTCAGCGCCGGATAGGCGTCTGGCTTCTCGAACGCATGGAATTTACGATCTTTGAGATTGCGCAGGCGTGGCGCGAACCGCCGGCCAAGCAAGGCGAACAATCCAAAGACATGATCGCTCGAACCGCCAGTGTCGGTGTAATGTTCGTCGATGTCGAGCTTCAATTCGTGGTCGAACAGGCCATCAAGAACGTAGGGCGCTTCGCTCTCGCTCGGGCTGATCGGCAGGATGCTGAAATAGCCATACTGGTCGGAGAGATGGCTATAGAATTTCGTACCGGGCTCGCTGCCGTAATGGAGGTTCACGTCGCTTCGGCCGGCGGCGCGGTCGCTGGCGCGGAAGAACTGCCCGTCGGAAGACGACGTCGCGCCGGCGCCCCAAAGAGCGGCGTGCGGATGGGCTGAATGCGCGTCGATGATCGCTGCTTGCGCCGCCCTGTAAGTCTCTGGCCGGACGTGAAACAAACGCGCCCAACTAATCTGTCTTTCGCTGACATTGGATGAGGCTTCCGCCATGCGCTTGGGACCCAGATTGGTGGCGTCGGCCAGCACGGCGGCAAGAATGGCGGAGCGATTGCGCACCACGTCGCCCGTGCGCAAATGCGTGAACTTGTCGGCGAACCCGGTCCAACCATCGACCTCGGCGAGCAAATCCGTAATGTGGACGTTGGGCAAGAAGCTGTTGAGCTCCCACTTAAGCGCCTCGGCAGCTTCTGGAACCTCACTTTCCAACGGCGACACGACCAATGCGCCGTCCACGAGCCGTACGCCCTCGAGCTTTCCGGCGCGAGCGCGATAGGCGAGTTGCTTGAGCTGAAAATCGAGCGTCCGCTGCATCGAGTCGAGCCATGCCGGCGCATCAGCCGGCACGCCAAGGCTCAATCGATCGGCGTCCTTTTTCTCTGTGAAGGCGCCCGTCGGCATCAGATATTCGTCGAGCGGGCGATAAGCGCGGCTTCCCTCCACCCAGATGTCGCCGGAGCGCAGCCGATCGCGAAGTGCGCCAAGCGTCGCAACTTCGTAGAGGGGTCGATCCGGCTTGCCGCCGGCGAGGATCAGCTTCTTGGCGGGCTCATCCAAATGCCTGATCGGGAATTTGTTAGGAAGCGCGCGCCGATTCTCGCGATGCATCTGGGTCAGCAATTCGATCGCGGCCATCATGGGGTCGCCCCGACGCGAAGCGCGGAATTGAAAGGCGGCGAGAAAGCGCGGCGCATATCTGCGCAGGCCGGCGTGATGCTGAGCGGCGACAGGCAGCGGATTGACGGCCTTCTCGGCGACCATGGCCTCAACTGAGGGCTGCGCCTCGACGAGCCTGCGCCAACCGACCTTGGCGTGCAGCATCTCGATTGCGTCGCCGTTATTAGCGTTGGCCTCCATCAGGACGCGCAGCGTGTCGCGGAAGAGCCGCAATGCCGCCGTCGTTTCTTTACGGCTGCTCTTGTGGCGCTCTTCGCAAGCCGCCGCGGCGCGCGCGAAGAGACGACCGATCTGCTTGCAGAACATACGGATGGCCTCGTCCGTCAGCCGTTCCTGCAGATTGATGAGATAGGCGAGAAGCGTGGCACGCCGGCGATCGGCGCCAAAATCCTCGGCGAGCCAAGCAGGCGCGGCGTCGCCCTCGCGCACAATCTGCTTCCAGCGCTCGGGATGAACCGTCTCCCGGCACGCTGGGTCAATCGCCAAGCCGCGCAGAAAATCGAGGCGATCGAGAAGGCCGTTGAGATTGGCGGCGCTTGGAGAATCCGACCAAGCGCCGAGCCAGCCAAATCGCGTTTGGCGGATCGCCGAATCGAACGCCAACAATGCATCGAGCGTCGCCAATTGTGCGGCCGTCCGCCCATTCAATATCGCCTGAAGAGCGCGCTTGCGCGCAATGGCGCGCCCTGCACGGCCGATCCGATCCATGCGCTCGGCTGAGAGCAGCAAGGCGCCTCGATCGCGAAAGCTGTTAATGATGGCTTCGCCGATGGGTAGGCCCTTGTCGGTCGCCGTCGCGGCATCGATTGCGGCCAGGAGCGCAAACCGTCGGTCTTCGCGCGCCGCCGCGCGCAAAGACAAATAGCCTTGGACCTCAATTAGATGTTCGCGACGTGTCTCGTCGCGCCGAGCATAGTCAGCAAAAGCAGCCGGGCTAACTCCGAGTTGGTCGCCGAGAAAGTGAAGCAAAGCCGACGGGATCTCGTTGAGCGCGAGCGCCCGTCCCGGAAATCGCATCAGGCAGATTTGCACGGCGAAGCCCAACTGATTGCGATGGCCGCGTTTAGAGAGGATCAAGTCCAAGTCTTCGCCACTCAGCGAGGCGTAGCGGATCAGGGTTCTTTCGTCGGTTGGAGCCGCTAGCAACGACGTCCATTGGTCAGCGCTTAATAGGGGTCGGTAAGCCACGACACGACTCCCAGCCAGAAAGCGAACGCCTGTGATTGTCGCCGTAGCGTGAAATTTGGCCAGGGTGTCCCGGCGGTCGTCCACAGTGTTGTTCGAAAACCAGACCCTATCCCTGCCGCGAGCCGAGCCTGCCGAGATGTGTGGATCCTCTACTACGTTCCCTTTTTGTCCAAGTTAGCGTACGCCGTGGCGCCAATCTTGTCGTGACCCCAGTTGTTGGCGACAGTATTCGCTCCATCCCCACCCTGGCGGTCGAAATCTTCGTCCAGGCAAGCGCCTGCGCGGTCGAGTCGACCTGATCGTCGTATCGGCCCGCGGGGAACATTGTCAGCTCGTGAAGATAGTCGACGAGCCAATGGGCGGTTTCTGGCAAGTGGACGAAGCCGTTCTCAATCGTTGCGGTTTGGGCGTGCAGGCGCATGATCTTGTCGCCGTCGGGCTTGTATCGCGTGACGCGCGAAAGGCCGGCGTCGATGAGGTCCTGGATCAGGTGGGTCCGCTGAGCAACGACTTCTGTCGGCGATGCGCGAGACGCCGGGTCTCAGCGTGGCCGCGCTCGCCAACGCCGCCGAAGCCAGCCGCTCAAGCACAGGGGAACGCTTGCGGCGGCTTTCTGAGACAGGGGCGGTTGAGAAGGACGCCGCCGGGCGCTGGCGGCTTAAGGCGGAGGAGGCAGAGCCGGGCCCTACGCAACCGCCGTCGAACTGACGGCGGCGCCCGATCCCGCGACGCAGCTGCGGGACGAAGCTCCCAGGTCCAAGAGCCCGGGGGCATATCCGCCCTGGATTCGGCCCCTGGCTTGCTTCGAACGGCATGAGAGCCACGAATTCGCCTGCGCGCGCTACGGATGAGGATAGGTCAGCCCTCGGCCGCCGTAAGCCGCAAGATGACGTCGCTGTAGCTCTCGCCGGGGCGGCGGAGATAGCGCAGCCGGTCGACGACGCGGCGCCGGCCAGACGTAGCGCTCGCCCTCTCGCCCGCCTCTACGAGCTTCTCTGAGGCGCGGGGCCCTTATGCGCCTGAGCTCGCTTCTCGTTCGCCTTCTGGTGCTTCAGCATATCTCGCCGACGCTCATCGTTGGTCTTGGGTCTGACGCGCCCACCGTGTTTCTTGACCACGTTCTTCATGGCGACCTCCTTCTCAGATTGCGCCATATCCGCATGTTGGCGAGCGTCATTGGCGGGCCGGGTTGGGAGCGCATGTCATGCGCGCTTCTTCGCGGGCGCTGCTCGCTTGGCGGCTGTGGCCTTTTTCGCTGATCGCTTGGCTGCGGCTTTCTTCGCCGCGCGCTCTTCCGCCGCCTTTTGGATCGCAAGGCTCTGCTCTTGGAGCGTTGCGTCGCGCCAGGCCCGCAGTACCTGGTTGATGCGTGTCTGGTAGCCTTTGCCCTGGGCGCGCAGCCAGTCGAGCAGGTCGCGGTCGAGGCGCAAGGTGATGACGTCTTTGCCCGGCGGAATGACGAGGCTGGCTTTGCTCCAGTCGACGTCGATCGGCGGGTCGTCGGGGTTGAACGCCGTGGTGACGGCGATGGCGGCGTCGGTTAAGGCGTCGAGGCGGGCATAGTCAGTCTCGTCCTTGAGAAGTCGCGCCTCATCGCTCGACACGCGCGTAATACGTTCTTTGTTCTCGCGCATTGGCTTTCCTCGCGCTGATGATCCGGCGGTTTGGGCCGCGCCAGGTGGTGGCGACGACGTAGACGCGGCCTTCGATTTCGCCCAAACAGTTGAGGCGGGTTTCGCCGTAGTTCATGCGGTCGTCGATGGTTTCGACCGTGGGCCCGTCGAACAGGGCGGGCATTCGGCGGAAGTCGACTCCGTGCTTGACGAGGTTGCTTTCCCGCTTTTCCTCGTCCCACTCGAAGGCCATTGGCGAACAATGTGGCGGGGCGGGCGGCGCGTGTCAATACATTTGTAGTGGCACTTGCGCGGAGCGAACCGCCCGGCCCGCGATCGAGGATTGCCAATGCTGACGAACGCCTGGCGCCGGCGGAAAGCGAGAGAGCGGCGGATGTGTTGCAAGGACGCTTGATGATGACGCGAAAACGGAAATACGCGCCGATCCTGCTTCGCGCTACGCGGCAATCTCGAAGAGGCTGGCGACAAAAGCAGCCTGAGCCCTGATGTCGCGCCCGTCGAGGTTTCGAATCTGGCCCTTCCGGATCATCGCGAAGGCCTCGAAGCCTGCCAAGGTTCTCCGCGCCGTTCGAAAGCAGCCGAAGCCGAGCCCCGGCCGAACCAGGCGCTTGATGCGCCGGTGGTCTTGCTCGACGATGTTGTTGAGATATTTGCATTGCCGCACGCGAGTTCGGCGCCAGAGTTCGCCGTCTCTCTTCATGTCTACGACTGCCCTTGGATAAGCGGGGTTCTTGTCGACCGTGAGGGTGCGAGGGTTCACGACATGCGGCTGCACGAGCGCCCTGCGAAAGAACCGCTTCGCCGCCACCGCATCTCGCCGAGCCGACAACAAAAAATCGATCGTCTGCCCGCGGCTGTCGACCGCCCGATAGAGATAGGTCCAGCGCCCCTTCACGCGAACATAGGTTTCGTCCACCCGCCAGGAGCCATTGCTCATCCGCAGATGCGGGCGGACCCGTTTCTAAAGCTCCTCGGCATAGGCCTGGATCCAACGGAAGATCGTCGTGTGGTCCACCTCGACACCGCGGTCGATGAGCATGAGCTCGAGATCGCGGACCGGGAACATCAGATACCAACGAACGGCCCACAGAATCACTTCCGCTGTGAATTGACGCCCCTTGAAGCAACTGCCGCCCCGATCCATTGCCCTGCCACGCCCTATCCCGACCGGGGTCGATATACCCGGAATACGGCGACCTGCGAAATTTGCAACAGAACCAGCGAAAGCGGGTCACTCGCGCCCGATACCTGCCAAAGTTCCCGTGTCAATCCCTCAAACACAGTAGACTAAAAATCTGCTATTGATATGTCGCCTAAGGGATTTCAAACTGCAGATGGTCCCACTCCGCCATGCAACCAAAGAACCTTCTTGCCGCCAGCAGCAAATCCTCATTGTTTTGTGCGACATGCGTCGTCCGCAAATTGTCCCTGATCGTCCGGTCGCCATCGACTTGTTCGAACAGCTCAGCTTCAATCGTTTCTAGGGCATTGTCACATCAAGCGTTTTTACTGCCTACTACTTGCTTCTGCGCGCAAAGCGGATTGAGCGAATCCAATGGGTTAACGAACTGACGAAGGGCGGCGTGAGAGCCTTTACTGGCTAGATGTGACAATGCCCCTCCGAGCCATCCCGGAGGCGGTAAATCACGGCGCTATCGTCAGCGCCAGCAGCTTTTGGGTCAGGCTCTTAGGTGGTCTCATACAAGTTTACATACTTCTTACCATCTTCGGTGATTTCCCAATAACTTTTCATGTCAAACCACGGCCTTTCATCGACAGGCTTTTCGGTTTGGAAGAGTTGCCGAAATCGATCAAAGCTGCGTGTGCCGTCTATCACGGTGGGTAGAACAAATCCCATATCGTCCAGTCTTTTTAGCCGATCAAAAGTATCTTGATCCCATCGGCAGTCCCACTTACCTGCTCTCTCCAATCTCCTAAGATAGTCGATCTCCCATTTGGTCACGATCCCTCTGAGAGCGACTCGTATGGCCTGGAGCTCTGATTCTTGTTGCTTCAGCTCGCTCCTTAATTTCTCGTTGTCGAGTTGCTGGTTGAATTTGAACTTCAGCTCATCGATGTTCTTGTAAACGGTGTAGAAGTGACCCAGGGCATCCAGCTTCTCCTTGAATGCCCATACGCTCTCCATATCTTTCTTGTTGACGCTTCCTGTGCTGATCTCCGCATCCTTGAAGTAAGTGAAGATCAACGGCTTATTGGTGGCCTTGAACTGCCCGAAAGCGGTCTCGAACTCTTCCTCGGTGTATTGACCGACCTTCGTGCAGAAGAGCATGATGAAGACATCGCACTGGCGAATTGCCTCGTTGTACTCGTCCTGCAGGCGAGTCTTCGACATCGCGTCGAGGAAGTCCTCCCACACAATGAGTTCGAGGAAGGCGCCCCGAGAAACCCAATCCTTGTTCTTGCGACCGATAAAGATCTCAAACTCCTTCCGATCCTCTTTCAGTTCCGAGGACGAAGCCAAAAACAGCTTTTTCGTAATCATCGCTACGGTTCCTTATATCGGATCTCAGGCCGCGATTGGCTCCACTTCGGACACGAGTCCTTGCGCCGGAGCGCGCTTTCAAAAACCTCCGCAACTCGAAGCTCCGCGAGCATTGATTTTGCAGGCGTTTCTCGAGCCGCTGTCGCGTGGGCCGAAAAGATTAGTTTCCGGCCGACCAATTTTGACGGGCCGGTAACGATCTGAATAACCTACGTTATTTGCTTAGACTAGCGTACGATTTGGAACAGATTCTCTCATGACCCCTTGCGGCCAATCCTCCACAAGAACTAAGCAAGAACATCCTTGCTTTAAGCGACGATGGCGCCATACTGGCGCCTATGGGACCTGCCGCCAAAAGCCGCGCGAATCAACCGCTCGACCGGATCAATCTTAGGCTTCCGGCCGCGGTTTTCCGTGCGATTGATGCGAATCGCGCCCGCCGGCCTGGCACAGTGTCCCGCAACACCTGGATCACTGAAGCCATCCAGGAAAAGCTTCTGCGCGAAGGCGTCAGCAACGATAAACAGCCAAGGGCGGGGGAATCGAATGGGCGTCTTTTATGAGTTCTTCGCCGGCGGCGGCATGGCCCGTGCCGGCCTTGGTCCCTCGTGGTCCTGCCTGTTCGCCAATGATTTCGACCCCAAGAAAGCGGCCAGCTATGCTGCGAACTGGGGTGCCGACCATCTGACGGTTGGCGACGTCGCCAAAGTGGTGCCGGCGGATTTGCCGGGCAGCGCGGATCTCGCCTGGGCGTCGTTCCCCTGCCAGGACCTTTCCCTTGCCGGTGGCGGTGCCGGCCTGAAAGGCGACCGTTCCGGCACCTTCTGGCCGTTCTGGAAGCTCATGAAGGCGCTGGCCGCCGAAGGTCGGGCACCGCGCATGATCGTTCTCGAGAATGTATGCGGGGCGCTCACCTCGCACGGCGGCAAGGATTTCGCGACCATTGGTGCCGCCCTGGCCGGCGGGGGGTATCGGTTCGGTGCCGTGGTGATGGATGCGGCTCACTTCGTCCCTCAATCAAGGCCACGTCTGTTCATTGTGGGCGTGCTGGCTTCCCTGCCTGTTCCGGCCGGCCTGGTCGCAGACGGCCCGGAGGAAAACTGGCACTCGGCCGCCTTGATGGTCGCTCATGGCAAGCTCTCGCAACGGTCACAGGAGGCGTGGACGTGGTGGCGCCTCCCCGCTCCGCCTGTGCGAAATACGACGTTCGCCGACCTGATCGAGGAGAAGCCGAAAGGGGTGGCCTGGCATACGCAAGAGGAAACACGTCATCTGCTGGCACTGATGAGTCCCATCAATCTGGCGAAGGTCGAAGCCGCGAAAAGATCGGGCCGGCGCATGGTTGGCGGCATCTACAAACGGACGCGGGCCGACGACGCCGGCGATAGGATTCAGCGCGCGGAAATACGCTTTGACGACGTGGCTGGGTGCCTGCGGACGCCGGCCGGCGGGTCCAGTCGTCAGAGCATCATGACCATCGAAGGAAACAAGGTGCGGTCCCGCCTGCTATCACCCCGCGAAGCCGCTCGTCTTATGGGTCTGCCGGACGATTACAAGTTGCCGAAAAACTACAATGAGGCCTATCACCTGGCCGGCGACGGCGTAGCGGTGCCGGTGGTTAGGTTCCTCGCCGCGCACATTCTTGAAACGGTCCTGGCCTCCGCGGCGTTCGCAAAGCAGAAAGCCGCCTAGTTAATGCCTGAGGATTTGCAGGAAATACTGGCGACTTTCACCAAGGATAAGAAGTTCAACCGCAAAGGCTCGCTATGCGTGGCCCTTGTGATGACGAAGCAAGCTAAAAAAACGGGCCTCCCGCTCGATCCCGGCCAGCTCCTGACGAAACGCGGCGGCCAGGTCCTGGGACTCAACAAGGTCGCGGTGCAATCGATCCTGGCCGGACACGGAATTACCAGCGTACTCGCGTCTGAAGCCGGACGCACAAGCCGAGGCAGCATCGACAACATGCGGGAGTATGTAGCCCTTCTCAATCAGCTTCATGCGAAAGGCGCGGCCGAGCTGGACGCTATCGAAGGGTTCTGGATTGAGCGCGTTCACGAGTATTTCGCCGCCAAACCCTTCAAAATCCGCCTGGACGCCTCGCGCAGCCTGCGCACGGTCGTCCGTGACGTGCTGGGCCAGGCTGAAGACCGTCAGAAAACAACGCCCGGCGTCCACTACGCCGGCGCGGTGATGCAGCACATGGTCGGGGCGAAGCTCGACTGTGCGCTCGGTCAGGGCAATTTTGAGCACAACAGCTATTCGACATCGGATCAGCAATCGGGCCGGCGCGGCGATTTCTTCGTCGGGGATGTTGCAATCCATGTCACCACGTCGCCGGGCGAAGCCGTGATCGAGCGCTGCCGGGACAACATCAACGAGGGCATTCGCCCCGTCCTGGTGACAGGTCAACGCGGTCTGACCGTTGCTGAAGGCTTGGCGGACAATGCCGGCCTGGGCGACAGGATCGACATTTTCGAGATTGAACAGTTTATCGCGCTCAACCTGTACGAACTGGGCAAGTTCGCCGCTGACGGACGGCGGGTGGCGGTGTCCGATCTGGTGAGCCGCTATAACGAGATCATTGACGACGTTGAAACGGACCCAAGCCTGAAAATTGGATTCAGGCAATGAACCGCCGGAGCAGCGTAGCCGCGTGGAAACCTACCTGTGGGAGGCTTGCTTTGGTAGTCCTCCGGTTCGGCCGGGGCGGCACTGCTTCAATTCAGAAAGAAAGATGCCTGCGAAAAAGTCGGGAAAAACATAGGGTTAGAGTGGCTTCCTGACGCCGGGAAGTCAAAATTCAAGACCCCCTCTTTGTCTCTCTCCCAGGGGACAGCAAGACAGTCCGGCACGCCGCAAGCGTCGCTCCAGAGCCTATATGGCTCGTAGCCCACATGGTCGCGCTTTATGTGGTCTGGTACAACTTCTGCCGCATCCACAAGTCGCTTCGGGTGAGCCCGGCTATATCTCCTAACGTCTCGGATCGGCTCTGGAGCATGGATGACGTGGCCGAGATGATCGAGGCCAGGTTGACGAAACCGGGCAAGCGTGGACTGTATAAACAGCGAGCTGCCGAGGAATAATGGAGACATGCAATGGCTCAAGATACGCCGGCTAAACCGCTCAGCCGCGACCTCATTCTTGAAAGCTGGAGAATGACGTCTTGGGTTACGAAAGACGTCGCGACTGGGGAGCGGCAGGACGCACTGGGTCAGAATCCTCACGGCACCGTCGTCTATACTCCTGAGCGCGTCACGTTCCTTGTACTGAAGAACAATCGCAAACGGCCCGAGCGGTTGCCGCCATCAGACGAAGAGAAGATCGCGTTGTTCGACACGATGTTCGCCTATTCGGGCAGCTATACGGTTGAGTTAGATCGGGTCGTCCACCATGTCGACATGAGTTGGAACGAAGCGTGGAGCGGCACGGAGCAGGTGCGGTTCTGCACGGTGGATGAACACACGCTAACCTATACCTCGGCCGCCGCTAAGAACCCGTTCGACGGGCGCGAGGTCGTCCACGAAGTGACTTATATACGAGAGAAGCTGCCAGCCGCTTAGGCCTGCTCGCTTCAGGCAACCCTGTTTGCACAGCGAGGCGGCGGTTTCTTCGATGGTGCGTAAGGCATCGCGGTCGTCGGATCTGTGGTCATTCAGGCGGATGGTCATGCTGATCCGAAGATCGCTTGCGCCATGTTCATAACCTTGCCCGTCCGGATGGCCTGGGCGTTCGCGTCCAGAACTGCGGCCATGCTGTCAAGGTAGGCTGCCGCCGCCTCGGGCGGATCGCTTTTGGCAGCCTTGACGGAAATCTCTGTAAGTGCGCCTATAATAAACGTTGTCTCTATGCGTTCGGCACGAAGGTTAGTCAGGGCCCATATCAAGCGCTGCAACGCGTTTACTCAAAAGGGACGGTTTTTGCAACACAACGTGATTGTCAGGCGCCATCTTGGAATGAGAATATGAAATGTTTTTTGGATTTGGCCATCAATAGTGAGAATATCGGCCGGCCATGTTCTCGCTATTGATGGCTTAACCGGTGAACCGGCAGCGGTTCGAAGTTTGCTTCCCGGTAAAATCTGTCGAAGTTCCGTTGACCCCGCAGGAGCGTTGCCCTGCGTAGATCCTGGAGCACCGCCGGATTGGCCGATACACGGGCCAGCCCTGCGAGCAACGCCGGCCGGAATTCTATCGGAAGAGAAGCTATCGACATGTGCGTGACACGTCGTTTGATCGGTCGCGCGCGCACATCAAAATTCGGGAACAGCGTGCCCAACACCCATCCAACGACAGGGCGCTCAAGGTCGCCTGTGATTGGCTTCCAGGTCTGAACCAGCAACAGTCGCAGCACTGCAATTGGGGAATGGTCAGCGGGTTTTCCGTCGGCGATATATCGCTCGACGATTTGCTCTCCCGCCACGGCCTCCGACCATAGGTCTTCGAACGGAGTCGTCTCGAGGAGCGTCGCACGACTGCCGCGATGCTCGGTTGTGTCCGTAAAGGCGAGGCCGCAGGCGGGGCATGTAATTCGCCACGCCTTGCTCCAATGTTTTGGAATGGCGCCTTCCGCGCCGTCGTGAGCGTAGCGATCCGCACAGGGGTAGCAGATCTGCAGTGGCCTGCCGCGGCTGATGAGGCTGCAAACCTGACCATCAAGCGTGTTGATCTGCGTCATGTCGATCAACGTCACCGGATCGCACCGGAATTTCTCCGTCAATCGAGCGACTTGCTCCAAGCCGAGGCGATAGTCGAGTGCGGAGAGTTCTGAAGTCGCCAAGGCCGAGCCACTTCGCGAAAAACGAACCTGTTACGCCGTAGAATCGAGCGTGCCGGGCAAGCCAAGACGAGAGCAATTCGTCGCGCGCCGCTTTGAGGACGACCGGCAATGGTTTGGCGTTGGCGTTGATCGCGCCGTTCATTGGAAAGCCACCTCATTTTCTGAAACCGGCTTGTACGTCTCGACCGCATTGTCGGTGATGCGTTCTTCGCCCTTTTCAATCGCCTCGATCGCCAAGTCGTTGAGCATTCGAAAAATGCGAGAGCTGACACCGCCGCTCATATGGAGAACGCGGCGAAGGCCCTTCACGGTCAGCACGCTGGGCTCCCGTAAAGGGAGATTACGAACGATGGCGAGAACAAGTTGTTCGAACTCTTTGCCGGCGGTCCATCGTGGCAACGTGACGGCGTCAAAGCGCCGCGCCAATTGAACGTCGCCGTTGATGGCGTCTCTCGCCTCCATGATCCCGGAGCAGACGAGCGAAAGTTTCAACTCGTTGCTGAGAAAGCGCAGGGTGTTCAGGACGATGCGCTGTTCCCGCCATGACCCGGCGAGAATATTGTGGATCTCGTCGAGAACGAGGATTTGGACGCCAATGTCGCGAAGCGTGTTGATGGCGCCCCTCTCCACATCGACGATGCTGGCGCGCGGGCTATGCGGCGCGTCAGAGCTGGCCTCGCGAATCTGAACGGTAGGGTGAGTGGAATTTCTGCCTGACAGCGGCGAGGTTTCTCGTCGCGAATCAGGAGCGAAGATGACGAAGCGCACCCGTCGGAACCACACGCCGGCCTTCAAGGCGAAGGTGGCTTTGGCCGCTATGAAGGGCGACAAGACGCTGGCGGAATTGGCTCAGCTTTTCGATGTGCATCCGAACCAGATCGGGCAATGGAAGATCCAGTTGCTGGAAGGGGCGGCTGGCGTGTTCGGCGCCGAGAGGGGCGATGCGAAGGCGGGGAGGAGCGTCGACTTGAAGACGCTTCACGCCAAGATTGGCGAACTGACGCTGGAGAACGATTCCTGAGAAACTACCCTGGCGTTGGCATCTCGTGCAGCGTGTAGCCGAGAGACTTCGCGCGTCGTCGGAGGTTGGCGAGAACCCGGGCGCGATATCTGTCCTCGTAATAGGAGGCGCCGGGGTCTGCGTAGTCTATTCCATGTCGCAAGGTGTTGTAGAACAGGGTGGCGATCTTGCGTGCGGTTGCGGTCACCGCTTTGGCCTTGCCGACGCGTGCGGACAGCCGTCGATAGAAGGCGCCCAACGCCGTCTGCGTGCGACCGACGGTCACCGCGGCCAGCCTCAGCAGCGCGGCGGCTCTGCTGCCGGATCGCCGCGTTCGGGTCGAAAGCACCTTGCCCCCCGAGATCTTGTTGGCCGGCGCCAGGCATAGCCAGGAAGTGAAGTGTTTGGCGTTTGGCCAAGCGGAGAGATTGGTTCCGCACTCACCGATGAGTTTGAGCGCCAGCGAAGGACCCAGGCCATGAATTTGCGTCAGGTCGACGCCGAGGACCGCGTGCAATGCGGCCCGCGCATCGAAGGCCGGCGCATTGGCCGTTTTGTCTCGATGACGAGCCGGCGGCAGCCGGCCAACGGGTTTGGCTGCAACGTCTCGAAGACGTCGCAAGACCGCCTCGATCCGCAAATCGCACGCCACGACCTTGGCGTGGTAGGCGTCGTAAAGCTCCAGCGCCTGTCCGAGAGCAAAGACGTGCTCCTCACGCCAGTTTCCAGCCAGCGCGGCGGCGATCTCCGCCTCCGAGGCATGGCAGCGTCGATCACGATGGGTGGCCAGTACGGCAGGGTCTCGTTCACCCGCAACCACGGCGCGGATGATCCGCATCCCGGTCTCGCCGGTCACGTCGGTCACCACGTGATGGAGTTGGACGTTCATCTGCATCAACGCCTTCTGCATATGCTGGATGTGCGACGCACTGTAGTCCAGTAGGCGCTCGCGTTGGCGCAAATAGGCGCGTAATGCAGCCAACTCGCCCTTGGGTCTGAAGCTGGCGCGCAGCAGCCCATATTCGTGTAGCCGCCTCAGCCATTGGGCGTCGCTAACGTCGGTCTTGCGTCCCGGCACGTGCTTGGCGTCGCGGGCGTTGACCAGCACCACCTCGAATCCGCGCTGCTCGAGCAGTTCGTAGGCAGGTATCCAATAAACGCCGGTGGACTCCATCGCCACCGTTCGCACGCCGCAACGCTCGAACCAATCGGCCAACTGGTGCAAATCGCCGGTGCAGGTCCCGAAGGCGCGCACTGGCTCAGGGTCCCGGTCCGGCGGAACCGCCGCGACATGCATCCTGGAGCCGATATCGATCGCTGCGGCATTAGGATGGGTTGGGGTGAAGTCTCGCTCGGTGTGGCGCCGCTTCAATTTGGTCATGATGCCTCCTCTCGGTCAAAGCGGAGGGGCTGAGCCGCGCAAGGAAATCAACTTCCTGACCGGGATCGCCGCAATGGCGTCACCACTCTCAAGTGCGCAACAGCCCATGGGCCACGTTTTTTGACGGGGTTACCACCACCAGAGATTTCTCGGCCGCTCCCCTCCAGCAATCACGATATCAACCCCGTTTCTACCGCCACAGGCGGGCCCCAGCCGGCGACAGGTTTTTTAGAAGGGGCGCTCACCAAGGCGGGTTTGCTGAGCGCAAGGCGATGATCGACCGCGAACATGAGCTGCCGATTTCCCGGCAGGCCAAGGCGCTCGGCGTGAGCCGGGGCGCCGTTTACTATAAGCCTCGGCCGATATCGGCTGGGGACTTGCGGATCATGCGCCGTCTCGACGAGCTGCATCTCGACTATCCGTTCGCGGGCAGCCGGATGCTGCGCGACTTCCTGAACCGGGAGGGTGTTTCGATCGGCCGGCGTCACGTGGCGAGCCTGATGAAGCGGATGGGGATTTCGGCGATCTATCGCCGTCCGAACACGAGCAAACCCGCGCCCGGCCACAAGATCTACCCGTACCGGCTGCGCGGGGTGAAGATCGAGCGGGCCGATCAAGTGTGGGCGATGGACATAAGTGTGCCGCAGCAAGCGGCGTGAGAGATGGGGGTAGGTCCCCCGCGGTCGGCTTGCAGGAGCGGGTCGCAAACCACCGTAAGCGGCGCTGGTCAAAAGCCAGGGTCGTGAGCGTTACGGAAAAGGCGCTTCAAAGGCGTCAGGTAGGAGACAGGAAGGCGAACACTCGTGAACCGCCATTCAAGTGTCGAAAGTGCTCAGATGACGTCGAAACCGGTGAGTTATGTTGCGCCGGGATCAGTCTGGACGATGCCTGCTGACGGGCCAGACGGCGTCCGGCATAGAGGCGGCGCGATCCTGTTTCAGGCTCTTGCGTTGAACTGCGGGAACCTTCGGCGGCGATATCAAGCGAAAGGCCCAAGCCTGAAAAGCGAGGCCGACAGTAGTGAAGCGCCGGCAAGGGACGGAGCCGTCCGTAGTAGCGTCGAGACCGCCGTAATGGCGGGGGAGCGAAGGGACGGCGTCATCTGGCGGGCATGGGAGATCAACCGGGCGACCGGGAGGAATCCCGCATGACCTGCAAATCGTACGACATTCCCAAGACGCTGATCTGGGAAGCCTGGTTGCATGTGAAAGCCAATCAGGGAGCCGCAGGGATCGACGCGGAGACGATCGAGCGGTTCGAGACGAAGCTCGCAGCGAACCTGTACAAGCTTTGGAATCGGATGAGTTCCGGCAGCTACTTTCCGCCGCCGGTAAAGGCAGTGCCGATCCCGAAGAAGTCCGGGGGCGTGCGTGTGTTGGGCGTCCCGACGGTATCCGACAGGATCGCGCAGACGGCGGTCAAGGTGTGGCTTGAGCCATGGCTTGATCCGATCTTCCATCGCGATTCCTATGGCTATCGGCCGGGGAAGTCGGCGCTGGAGGCGATCGCCGTCACCAGACGCCGTTGCTGGGACCAAGACTGGGTGGTGGAGTTCGACATCCGAGGGCTGTTCGACAATCTCGATCACGGCCTCCTGATGACGGCTCTGCGCAAGCACTGTCAGGAACCCTGGATCCTGCTCTACGTCGAGCGTTGGCTGAGAGCGCCGATGCAAAGCGTGAAGGGGCAGCTTCAGGCGCGCGACAAGGGCACGCCGCAAGGCGGCGTCGTGTCGCCGATCCTGGCCAATCTGTTCCTGCACTACGCGTTCGATCTCTGGGTGACGCGGCATCTGCCCGGCGTCCGGTTCGCCCGGTACGCCGATGACGCCGTGCTTCACTGCAAGAGCCGACGCCAGGCGGAATACGTGCTTGAGCGCATCCGAGAACGGTTCCAGGCCTGCAATCTCGAACTGCATCCGGGCAAGACACGGATCGTGTACTGCAAGGACGTCAATCGGACCGAGGGGAATCCCGACATCCAGTTCACCTTTCTCGGCTACACGTTCCGCCCCCGCAAGGCGGTGGACAAGTATGACCGCGTCTACGTGAACTTCTCACCGGCCGTCAGCCGTGACGCCCTCAAGGCTATGCGGCAGACGATCCGGGGATGGCGGGTCCAACTGAAGAACGACAAGAGCCTGGCGGATCTTTCGGCCATGCTTGGCCCGATCCTGAGGGGATGGCAGCAATATTACGGCCATTTCCACGGCTCGGCGCTCAAGTCGGTTTGGCGGCGCGTGAACCAAGCTCTGGTCGGATGGCTGATGCGCAAACACAAGAAGCTGGCGGGCCACAAAACAAGGGCCGCCGAAACGCTCAAAAGGCTGGCTACGAGCCAGCCACGCGCGTTCGTCCATTGGTCGATGGGCTATCTGTCTTAGGATGGATGATGGGAGCCGGATGAGCTGAGAGGTTCACGTCCGGTTCTGCGAGGGGCCGAGGGTGAAACTCCCTCGGCCTACTCACCCCTACATCCCGATGGCGCGCGGCTTTGTCTATCTGGCGGCGGTCGTCGACGTGTTCAGCCGGCGGGTCCTGTCGCATAGGGTGTCGATCACGATGGAGGCCGGCTTCTGCGTCGAGGCGCTGGAGGAGGCCCTTGCCAGGCATGGCAAGCCGGACATCTTCAACACCGACCAGGGCAGCCAATTCACCAGCGTCGCTTTCACCGGCGTGCTGCTCGATCGCGGCGTTTCGATCAGCATGGACGGCAAGGGCGCGTGGCGCGACAACGTGTTCGTCGAGCGGCTGTGGCGCAGCGTCAAATACGAGGAGGTCTACCTGAAAGCCTACGACACCGTCAGCGAGGCGCGCCGCTCGATCGGCCTGTATCTGGCCTTCTACAATCAACGGCGCCCGCACTCGAGCCTTGACCGGCGCACGCCGGACGAGGCCTACTTCACCCCGTCGCCCCTCGCGGCGGCGGCATGAATTTCCGCGTCGCGCTGGACGTGTCTCCGGTCGGGCTACGCCCTCCCTCCGTCACGCCCAGCGCGAGAAATTGCAAAGGACAAACCCCGGCAGCAGTCCACTTAACCTTCGCGGAATCCTGTCCAGACAACCGGGACCAGCTCTCGTCAACGGCGGCGAGGATTTGAGAGAAGAGCCTTCGCTCGGTGGGACGTCCGCTCAGTTCGACGACGAGCACCTTATTGGGGTTTCGCGTCGAGTTGGTCGCGCAGCCCGCCGCGCAGTCCGCTTTGAACTTGTCCACCAACATGGACTTCCCCATCCCGCTGTCGCCGTAGACGATCAAGGACGGCATTCGCGTGGTGCGCGGATGCTTGAGCAGCTTGTTCAAGTGGTCGAGAATGTGGACGGCTTTTGGATAGGCGATCCAGCGCTTCGACTGGATAAAATAGACCCGCTCATCAATGGCGCCGGCAAGGACGTTCGCCCCTTCATCTGTCAGATGGCTTGGTTTGAACATCAGGTAGCCGTTCCAAAAGCTCCAGTGCGCTCGGTATGCGCGAGTCGATGCCGGTCATCGATCCCGAATCGAAGTCGTCCCCGATTATTTCTGACCGTGGGGGAGTTTTCCGCGCCGCCGCCGTCTTGGCGATCGCATCGGCGACAATTTGGCGTTGGGCCAGCGCCGTTCGCATTAGCTGGTCGTCGTCACGCTCTCTCCTGCCCTTCTGTCTCTGCGCTTTTCGGGCCAGCCTCCATTCGCGCAGGCTGATCGCAGGGAACCTGAGATTGCGCGCGCGGGCCTCGATGAAATGGCCCGAAACCGGGTGTTGGATAAAAATCCGCGACACGTCTCTAGGGTCATACTTGATCAACACATCCCCCGTGTGCCTGCCGACCTCGGCCGACAAGGCGTTCGACCAATAAGGGAGATCATGAATCCAGATGCCGTCCGGTCTCAGCTTCCGATAGGCGTCGGGGAGGAACGACGCCCAGAAGGCCATTCGGTCTTTCGGCATTCGCAACGGCGTCGAAGTCTCGTGCTCGTCCCAAACCGCAATCGGCGGACGCAGAAGCGCGCTGTGTATCTCCTGATTATACCGCCCGGCGATTTCCCGGCCCAGTGCGCACTCGAACTCGCGGAACGTCATGGCCGAGAAGCCAGCGGAGTTGTTGTCCTGCCGCGCTGAGGGATTGGCAAAGGTCGTCCCCGGGTAAAAATGCACGCGCCCCATGATCGTGCCGATCAGCCGCTCGATGTGGCCGCCGTAGCGGGGCGCGCCTACGGGTCGCCAAATGAGTTTTATTCCTTCCTCCCGGCAGGCCCACGAGAAGGCCCTGCTTCTGAAGTCGGCGCCATTGTCGGCATGAAGCGCTTCCGGCAGCCCCGCTGCCGGCCAACGCGCATCGATCGCGTTTTCTTTCAGCCACGCGCTTTTCTCGTAGACGGCGTTCAACATGCAAAGACCAATGGATACCCGGGACGGCCTATCCATCGACAAATGGAACCCGACCACCATGCGGGTGCAAACATCAATCGCCAGCGTCAGCCAGGGGCGAACGCTCATGGCCTCGCGCGTTGTTTCGTCCACCAGGAAAAGATCAACCTCGGTGTGGTCGATCTGCACGGTCTCCAAAGGCCGTGACGCGACGTACTGGCCTGGGATCGCCTTTGTCGCTTTGACGCCTTTGCTGTCTTTGCGCTTGAGCGCCGCCACCCGCCTGTCAATCCGATCAACCCTCGCCTTTATCGTTCGGCGGTCCGGCAGGGGCAGTTCAGCGCGGGCGCATCTCGCTCTCACTTGCTCGATCAAATAGGTCATCGTAGGTCGCTCGGGCTTCAAATAAATCTCCCGAACCGCCAGCGAAATTAGTTTCTCCCTTCGGTGGTCCAAAACGAACGCGTTCTTGCGGCGGCCCCGCCTGCGCGGTTCAACCGAGCTGACGGTTCGGTTCGCCCGAAACGCAGCAATCAGCCGATACAGCGTCGCCCGACTGACCCCCAATTCCCACGCCACTTCGTCAACGTCTTTGATCGACAGACGTTTGTCGCCGTGCCGCTCCAAAAGGCCGCTGATCGCCTCTTCGCGTCTGCATCCCTCAAGCCAGGCGCGCTGCTTTTCATCATCGTCAAAGACGCGTTCTTCGACATCCATCACGCCCGCCGATTTCGCCAAAACGTTCGGCGCTGAAATTCTCACAATTGATGGCTAAGTCAACGCATATTATCAAATTAAATGGATATTCTCAAATATCATGGACAAGCCTAAATCATTGATTTCATTGCACCCGATTTCTCAGCCCAATCGGCTCTGCCTCAAACCGCGTGCTGACCGGCCTTCTTGATCAACTTCTCCGCGGCCGATATCCAGCGGGATGCAAGCAAAATCGTGGTTGTCTCCGGGGCCGGGCGTTCGTGTTCTGAGTGTCGACCGGGTCGGCGGTCGTTGGGTTGTCGCTGCAGTTGGGCGAGGTTCCGGCGTTTGCCCGGGCTGCGGAGAAGAGTCAACGCACAGGCACAGCTGGCGTCAAAGGCGACTTCAGGACCTTCCAATCCAAGGCGCGAACGTGACGCTGCAGCTGCGGTTGAGCCGTTGGAGATGCCGCAACATCGAATGCCGGCGCAAGACATTTGTGGAGCAGATGCCTGAAGTGTTTCCGCCTCTGGCGCGCCGAACGCGGCGTGTCGCCGAACTCGTTCATTTATTTGGCCATAGCGCCGGCGGGAAGCCAGGAGAGCGGCTGATGGGACGTCTGGGCGCGCCGGTCAGTGACGACACAATCCTTAGACATTTGAAGCGCCGAGTCGCGGATCGGAATGCGACGACACCTGTTCGGGTGGCGGGCATCGACGATTGGAGTTGGCGCAAAGGCAGCACATACGGCGCAATCGTGGTGGATCTTGAGCGGCGTGAGGTCGTAGACGTGCTTCCGGATCGCTCAGCCGCGGCGACGGCCAACTGGCTGAGAGGTCGCCCCGAGGTCGAAGTCGTCAGTCGAGATCGGTGCGGTCTGTTCGCCCAAGGCGCGCGTGAAGGGGCTCCGCAGGCCCGTCAGGTCGCCGACCGATTTCATCTCCTGCAGAATTTCCGACAGGCGATCGAGAGGCAATTGAGCCGGGCCGGCCGATCGACCGGTCGCCCGTTGGTGGCGGCGGCATCCAGCGAGGACGAAAATGGCGCGTCCTGTTTTTGTAGCCCAAGCGGCCAGCGGCAGGTCGCGGAGCACAAGCATCTCGTTCGTCATGCGCATCGGCGTTCGAGGCAGGAATCCTTCGATCAAATCCGCGACCTTCACAAAGAAGGGATGACTCTCCGCGAGATTGCCCAGAGAACAGGGTTTCATTGGCGCAGCATCGCCAAATGGGTCCAACTGTCCGCGCCGGCGGAGCGAACCGCGATCGCGCCAAAGCCGAGCTCTCCAAACTATTTTCTGGACTATCTGCGGCGTCGTTGGGAGGCGGGGTGCATCGTGGGCCGATATCTGTTCGACGAAATCAAACGCCGAGGCTACGTCGGCAGCTTCTCCAACTTGGAGCGATTGTTGGCGAAGTGGCGACGCATCGCCGCCGAGGCGCCGCCAGCCACCGTCATGCCTACGGTCCAAGCCGTTGATCCGACGACCGGTTGGTTGATCTCGCCGATCGTCGCGGCTGCGCTTTGCATCAAACCGCGCGCCTCCCTGAATCCGGAACAAGCGGCGAAAGTCGAGGCGCTTAAAGGCGCGTCGGCCGATTTTGTTGTTATGCGACAGCTCGCCATGCGGCTCCGAGGACTATTTCGAAGCAAAAGCGACGTGAAACTCGACGCGTGGCTCGAAGAGGCCCATCGATCCGGCCTCTACGCGATGCAATGCTTCGTTCGAACGCTGCGGCAGGATATTGACGCAGTCAGGAACGCGCTGACCGAATGTTGGAGCAACGGCCAGACCGAAGGGCAAATCAATCGTTTGAAAACCCTCAAGCGCGCGATGTACGGACGCGCGGGCGCAGAACTCATACGCGCCCGGATGTTGCCGGCACCGCTGCATTTCCAGCACGCGCTTTGAGGCAGAGCCCGCCAAAATGGCTCCCGACACTCGGCGTCGCCATCGAGCGGATCAAGCCGGGAAATCCCCAACAAAACGGGCGTCACGAACGCATGCATCTCACGCTCAAGAAAGAGGCCACCCGCCCGCCCGGCATGAACAGCCTGCAACAACAAGCCCGCTTCGACGAGTTCGTAAAAGAATTCAACGAGGAAAGACCGCACGAGGCCATCGACATGAAGCGCCCCGCCGAGCTCTACGCGCCCTCGCCTCGCCGTTATGACGGCCTGCCCGAACTCGCATACCCCTTGCACGACCGCGACGTCCTCGTCACCGCATGCGGCCGAATCTGCATGCACCGAAAACGCGTCAACGTCTCGACCGTCCTTGCCGGCCAGCGCCTGGGAATCAAAGAAGTCGACGAAGGCATTTGGATCGTCAGCTTCATGAGCTACGATCTTGGCTTCATCGATCTGGAGCAGAAGACCCTGCAACCCCTCGACAACCCGTTCGGCCCGAGGTTGTCACCCATGTCTTAGGTACAGTCCGTTACCTATGTCTCCGGGTCAGACACGTTCAAACTGGAGCTGGCGAAGGGGATCCGAACTCACGATCCCAACCTTGGCAAGGTTCCGTGGGCGGACTTTCTAGCGTCAAAGAGCGTCGTTGTCCTCCAAGCTATCCTGCTCCTCTTCCGCCAGCCCAAGCGCGCTATCGAGATCATCCTCCCCCTGCCCTTGCTGGATCAGGCCCTCGGCCTTGAGCCGTTCGAGGTCCGGGAGGTCGCGCAGGGAGGCGAACCCGAACGCCTCCAAGAATGTCTTCGTCGTCACATAGGCGAACGGGGCGCCGGGCTGGGGGGCGCGGATCGCGCCGGCGATGAGGTCGTGGCGCTTGAGGGAGGCGATGACGTCGCGGCTGATCTCGCGTCCCGCGAGCCTCGAAATTTCCCCCCGCGTGACCGGCTGCAAATACGCGATCGCGGTGAGGACAAAGCTTTCTGTCCGAGTCAGATCCGCAACCTCGTCCCCTGCCCTACCGGGATGCGCGGCGCGGATCGCCGGCGCGAAGCGGGTTTTGGTGCGCAACGCATAGCCGCCGGCGACCTGGACGAGGTCGTAAGGGCGGCCGCGCAGCTCGTGGATGAGGTCGGCGATCAGATCGTCGAACCGGCAGTTTTCGCCGACCAGGCGGACCAGGGCTTCGCGCGCGACTGGGCGGGCGGAGGCGAAGATCGCCGCTTCGACCCTGAGCATCCATTCGCGCCAGCGCGCGGCGGCGGGTAAGTCGACGAGCTCGACGTCGAGGAGCTCTTCTCCTCCCCGTCGGCGGCGGCGCGGCGCGGCGCTCACAGGCCGTACAGCCGGAAGCTGGGCCGCCCCGTGAGTTCGCGCGCGGCGCCAAGCGCGAGCAGCCGGTCGAACAGCCGGCGGGCGGCGCGATCGGTCATCGGCGCCCGTCGCGCGGCTTCCGCGGGGGAGACGCAATCCTCGGCGAGCAGGAGATCGACGATTTTTAACGCCGGTTTGGCGCGCAGTTTGGGCGCGACGGCGATCAGGGTGTCGGAGCGGCGGGCGAGATCGGCGGCGAGGTTGATCGCCGAGGCGGCGGCCAGCGCCATCGCCGCGGCGGCGTGCCTCTCCCAGGCGGCGTCGCCCGGCCGCGGCCGCCGGCTCGCCTCACGCGCCCGCAAGACGGGATCGAGGATTGTCGTCGCGATCAGCGGCAGGGGGCGCGCCCACCGCAGGCGGAGGGCGAGGATCAGGTCGGCGGTCCAGAGCGCGAGAACCTCCGCCTCCCGGGATGCGGCGCCGGGGAACGCTGTGAAGGCCAAGGCGGAGGCCTGGGCGGCGGCGGAGACCGGATCGCCCTCCCCTGCGCCAGCCTTCAGGCTGGATGCGAGGCCATTCGGGTCCGGTAGAGCCAGGTCGAGCGCGGCCGTCGCGGTGAGGATCCGGCCCGGGTCGAGGCTCGGCGGCCGGACGCCGAGATCCCGCCACAGCGACAGGAGCTTCGCCGCAGGCGAAAGCTCGTCGCCCAGGGCGAAGCGCAGGTCGCGCAAAGCCGCCGCGTCGGCGTTGAGGCGCAAGAGTTTGGCGCAAGCCCCGGCGCTGATGAGGGCGAGGCGGGAGCGCAGCGCCCCGGCTGCGGGCGGGTCGCGGCGCAGGAACGCGTCAAGGAGAGCGAGGTTGGCGCCGGCGAAGAACAGCGGATCGCCCTCCCCTGCCCTTCCGCTCGCCCGCGCCCAGGACGGCGCAGCCGCCGGCGGAAATGGCTGCCGTTCCGGGGTTTGCGCCGCGCTCGGCTTCGCTCTGGCGGGCTTGCGGAGCGGCGCAGCAACGCTCTCCCCAAGGTCTGCAGTTGGGTCGGCGAGCAGCTCGAGATCGGGGCGAATCACCGGGGCATGATGAGTTCTTGTGCGGCGGTTTGTCACGTTTTGTGGCGAGGAATCCGCCCCGCTTGTCGTGGGGTGGGGATGTCCGATAATGTGGCCTTATCGGACATGAGTCGGAAGCAGCTCCAGATCGATGCTGTCGTTCGCGTTTCAGGGCTGGAAAGGCCCCAAATGAGCTCCCGAGGCGTCGATTTTCGCGCTCAACGACTGGACGGCGTTCGCGTTTGATCGTTGGACGGCCTCCCGGCCGACTGCCTCGGCGCCCGATCACGTCGCGGAAGCCGGCGCGAGCGCCGCGTCGAGCAGCCGTCCCAGAACGCGCCGTCGTCGACGCTCGGGCAATTGGGTCGCGGCGGCCCGATCGGGATGCGCGAGAATTTCGCGCGCCAGAAGGCGATAATCGGCGGGCGAGCGCCGCTCCCCACCCGGCCAAAGCGCCGGTGGGCGCGGGGACTTGGCGGGGACTGGACGCCGAGGCGCGGCGCGCCGAAATAGCCAGGCGGCCCGCTCCCGCGCCCTTTCCAGCGCCGTGAACTCCTCGCCGAAGAGGTCGCCAATGGCGACAAGGGTCAGGCCCCGAAATGGAACGCGCAACAACCGCAACGGCATGGGCCGGCCGACGGCTAGGCGCGCCTCGACCGGCGGGCGCCAGCCGCGCTCGGAAACCCAAAGCGCCAGCACAGGTCTCGATGCGCCGGGATCGTCGAGAGGCGACCACAGGGTGGCGACGACCTCCTCGAGACGACCTCGACATGTCGGCGCGTGATCGACGGCGGCCCCAACCCGCGTCTGCATGGCCAAGAGCGCGGTCGTCAGGCCGCGGTACAATCCGTCGCCCTCCCCTGCCCTGCCCTCGAGCGCGCTCTCGCAGCGCGTGCAAACCGGACGCGCGCGATTCTCGCGCAGCCGGAACGCTACCAGGAGGCGTCCATGGCAACTCGGACATTGGTCGATCAACATCCGACCATGCGCCGGGCAAACGCAACGCTCCGGCAGGCGCCAGCTCGCCCGACAATAGCCGTCACGGCCGGCGGCGCGATCGGCGGCGAAACAGGCGAGACAGACGGGCGAGGAGGGCCTCGGCATGACGGGCCGCGTCGCCGCCAAACCGCGATTCAAGAACCAGGCGAGC
Organism: uncultured Alphaproteobacteria bacterium; assembly: GCA_963824475.1. GTDB lineage: Bacteria > Pseudomonadota > Alphaproteobacteria > Rhizobiales > Beijerinckiaceae > Roseiarcus. The sequence continues at coordinate 263,624 of CAWGPR010000010.1, read as the reverse complement.
GGGCGTCGGGGATGCCGCTCCGCCAACGTCATGCGGCGCAATCGCGCGGGGTCGACCGCGGCAGCCCGGGCCCAGAGCGCGATCTGGCCCAAGCTCGGCGAAATATCGTCGATCGGCGGTCGCGGCGCGTCGAAGGGATCGTCGGGAGCGGCAAGGCAGGCCGCCAGGGCCGGCGCATCCAGACCGTAGCGGCAGGCGATGCGACCGAGCCAGGACGACAGCGTTTCGTCGCAAAAGGGTCGCGGCGCGACGGGAAGACGCCCCGCGCCCATCAGCGACGGGCCGCATGGGATCCCGGCCGCCCGGCGCGGCGCTCGGCCGCCTGCGTCATCGAGACGAGCGGTAGAACGAGGTCCTCGCCGGCGAAACTCTCGAGGTCGAGCCGTTCCTTGCCGGATCGGATCGCCGTCACGGCCGCGGTCTCGATCAAGCGAAAAATCCGCGCGGTGACGCCGTCGGTCAGGGCCAGGATGCGCTCGCGAACCGCGGCGTTCTCCAGCTCCGAGGGCGTTCGCAAGGGCAAGATCGACGCGAGGCTCCTGAGCAGCCGGGCAAACGTCGGGCCGTCGCTCCAGGGTTTGAGAGGGAAGGCCTCGAAGCGTTCGGCGAGCTGGGCGTCGGTCAGCAGGGCTTGGCTTGGCGGGCGAGATCGGTCCCGGCGCAAACCAACGGAATTTTGAGGTCATTGGCGGGAAACCGTAGCGCGTTCAGAAAGATGCGCTGCTGGCGGTGCGTGCCGACCAGCATCCCGTTGACCTCGTCGAGCACGATCATCCGCACGCCGGCCGAGCGCAGAAGCGCGCGACAGACGTCCTTTTCGCGGGCCAGTGAGCCGCCGGCCAGCGCCGGCGCCTGCAGGCTGGCCAGCATCTCCCGGTAGAGGTCGCGTTCTACGGGCTCTGGCGGGATCTGGGCCACGACGACCGGTCGAAGCGTCACGCCGGACGTCTGGCAGAGTCTCGCGGGATGACGGCGCTCGAATTTCCTGAGAATTTTGGTTTTGCCCATGCCGGTGGCGCCGTAGATCAAGAGGCAGGGCATGCGATCGCGCGGGGGATAGGCGAGCAACGCGTCGAGCCGATCGATGGCCGCCTGCGCCTGATCGAAGGCGATCCAGCGATCCGACTGAATCCAGGCGATCCGGTCCGCGTCGGAGAGCTTGGCGTAGCGGCGAAACGCGGGCTCCAAGTGGGGAACGTCCTCGTCCGCGATCACGACCATTCCTCCACCGGAAAGATGGGATAATCCTTGAAATTGAGTGACTTACCTTCGTCAGGCGCTGGATCCGCGGGGATGGTGAGGTTCGTCGACGCGCCCGCGAATGCGCGATCCACGCGCTCTCCGGATCGGCGCGCCGATCGGGTCCGACGCGCGGCGTCGGCGACCAGGGCGCGCTGCTGTTCGATCGTTTCGAAGATCAACTGCTCATCGACAAGGGCGAGGCCCGCTCGCGAAGCGACGCTTGCGCGCGGCGATGCTCCCAAAGGGTGATCGACGGCCAACGAAGATCGGCGAACCGTATCGGCCAATGCGAGCCGTCGGGACCATAGAGGAAGACGGTCGAGAGATCGCGGGGATCGTAGGCGACGCGCAGCGGCCGATCGAGCCGACCCGCCCAGAGGCTGAGCACGTCGTCCCAATAGCGCAGGCCGAAGAGATGGACGCCGTCGCGTTGCACCCGGCGCCCGAGGCTCGGCAGGAAATCGATCAGGAACGCCGCCGGATCATGGGGGTGGCGCAGCGGATACGGCCGCTTGGCGATCGCCTCGTCCCAGGCCGCCCGTGGCGGCAGGCCTATCCCGGCATGCCGCTCGGCGTGGTAGCGCGTGATTTCCAGCGCGATCCAGCGCTCCAGCTCGTCGAGCGTCATCGCCGCGCGCGCCCCCGAGTCATAGTCGCCGCGATGCTCGATATCGCTGAACGTCGTTCCCGGCAGGAGATGAACCGCGCCCATCATCGTGCCGATCAGGCGCTCGATATGGCCGCCATAGTGCGGCGTGGCGACGGGCCGGTGGACAAGGGAAATCCCGTATTCCTCAGCGCCGCGCCGCAAAGCATGCGAGAGAAAATCCTTGCCGTTGTCGACGTGAATCGCGTCGGGAAGTCCGGCCGCCGGCCAATCCGCGTCGACGTCGCGGACAGAGAGCCAAGCCTCCTTCGGTAGCGCCAGATGCTGAATTGCCAGCGCGACGGATACAGCCGAGGGGGCCTCGAGGGAGAGATGAAATCCGGCGACCATGCGGCTCGCGATGTCGATCGCCAGCGTCAACCATGGCCTTTGGATGGCCGTGCGATAGACGGAATCCACGACGATCAGATCCACCATCGTATGATCGATTTGCACGACCTCGAACGCATGGTCGGCGCTATATTGACCGGGGACCGGCCAGAAGCGGTCCCGCGCCGCCTTCGCGCCCTCCCGATCGGCGACAAGGTCCCTTGGATCGATCGTCTTCACTCTCGCCCGAACCGCATGCCAGCTGGGCGCCCGGACGGCTTTTTGCCAACAGAGCCGACGCACCTCCTTGTGCAACGCGTTGACGCTCGGCTTTTGCCGCGTCCGGTAAAAGGTCTGGATCGCCCCTTCGATCAGCGTCTCGACGGCGGCGGACAGACGACGCGCGCCCGCTCGCGATCCCGTCGCGCGGTTGACCAGCGAGCTCGTCACCGGGCGGGTCCTGTAGGCCCGCAAAAGTTGATAGAGGCGCGCACGCCGAACCCCAAGTTCTCGGCACGCTCCCAGGATGTCTGCGCGGCTTAGCCGCTCCTCGCCAGCCAGCCGACGAAGCACGGTCGCTCTGGCCACCGCCTTATTCCAGGCGGCTTCATCCACGGTCGTGATGTCGCGCGCGTCCGCCATGGCGAAGCTTCGCCGCCCTGAAATTCCAGCCCATGGCTACAAGAATTCCAGTGATTCGGCTAGAATCCAACAATGAGCCGCGAAGGTGATTCGAGGCGGATCAATGGCTTATGAGTCCACCCAACAAGCACGATCGACAGGTGGAAAGAGACCGGAATTCTGGCCCGGAAGCCCCCGGAAGCCGCCTCCGGGCGGCGCCGGAGGGCCCGTTAGACGCCGCCCAGCCGTCGGAAATCGCAGCGCTTGCCCCGTCCAGCCATGTCGGCGGGGGCATGCGGTCGGGCGCCGCGGCAGCCCCTCCGCCATGGGAACCGGAGCGGCGCGCTTCTCAACACCCCGGGGACGCCGGCGAGGCGTCGGAGACCGCGGCGCGACCGTCGCGCGACGGCGCCCCTGCCCCGGTTGCTCGATTTGACGTGGGCCCGTCCGCAACGCATGCGCCGACGCCGTCGCGCGCAAACCTGCGCTCCTCCGCCAATCCCGAGAACGGCGCCGAGGCGTCGGAGAGCGCCTCGGCTCGATTCGCCTCGACGGCGACGCCCTCCCCTGCCCCGCCCGAGTTCGCCGGCGCCGCCGCGGCGGGGACCCCGGCGAAGCTGGGTCCCATTGCCTCGTCTAGCCCTGCAGCGCAGGCCTGGGGGGCGCGCCACGTCAAGGCCTCGGAAGACCGGCGGGGCCAAGCCGCCGCGCCAAGCGCCCCCTCCGTGCCCCCGCCGGTCGGCGCCCACGGCAGCCCCGCCCCGGCCGACGCCGGCGCGCCATCCGACCGGAAGCGCGGTCCTCATGCAGGCGTTTCGGACGGCGCGGATGGCCGGAAGCCGGAAGGCGCGGCGCCCGAGACTCATGCTTCCGGCGCGGCCCTCCCTGCCCTGGTCCGGCCCGCCGGGCGGCTCAGCGGCCGCTTGGCGGCGCTGGCGGAGACCGCCAAGGCCTACGCCCGCGCTGCCCAGGCCGACAACACCCAGCGCGCCTACGCGACTGACTGGAAAATGTTCGCCTCCTGGCTGCGCCGCCAGGGTCTTGCGGAGACGCCGCCCGATCCGGAAGCGGTCGGGCTCTACCTCGCGTCTCAAGTCGAGCGCGACGGCGCGGAGCTTTCGGTTGCGACCCTCGAGCGACGGCTGTCGGGGATCGCCTGGCGCTACCGGCAGCTCGGCGAGCCGCTGGATATCCGCGACCGGCATATCGCCACCGTGCTCGCCGGCATCCGGCGGCGGCATGGCCGCCCTCCCCTCCAGAAAGCCGCGATCTTCGCCGACGAACTGCTCGCCATGCTGGCGGTTTTGGAGATGGACCTGCGGGGCTTGCGGGACCGGGCGATCCTGGCGATCGGCTTCGCCGGCGGCCTCCGCCGCTCCGAAATTGTCGGGCTCGATTGCGGCCCGGATGAGACCGAGGATGGCTCGGGATGGGTGGAGGTCTTCCCGGAAGGCGCCCTGCTGACCATCCGCGGCAAGACCGGCTGGCGCGAGGTCGAGATCGGCCGCGGCTCGAAGCCCGACACCTGCCCGGTCGCCCTGCTAGAGACCTGGATGCGGCTGGGGCGGATCGTCCGCGGGCCCGTGTTCCGGCCGATCGCCCGCAAGAACGGCGGGGTTTCGTCCGAGCGGCTGACCGACAAGCACGTCGTGCGGCTGGTGAAGAGATGCGCCCTCGCCGCGGGTTTGCGGGGCGAACTCACCGAGGGCGAGCGCGGGCGGGCCTTCGCTGGCCACTCGCTGCGCGCGGGCCTCGCCTCCTCCGCGCAGATCGAGGAGGCCCACGTCCAGAAACACCTTGGGCACGCCAGCGCCGAAATGACCCGCCGCTACCAGCGCAAACGCGACCGGTTCAAGGTCAACCTCACAAAGGCGGCAGGGCTGTAGCGCGGGCTTCGATGGAGCTGATGCACATTGGAAGTCGGTATGTAGCGTGGAATTGATACGATTGTGAATTATTGCGCTGAGGTGTCGGGGCACAAGTTCTCTCTGCGATTGCCGAAATCCGCGCATTGCGGGCGACGCTGTGGGTGGATTCGGCCAACTAGGTTTTGGAACGGCACGTCGAGGGGAGGCGGCCCCTCGCCGCCTTGACGGCCACCGCTTGGTTACTGCCGGCGGACGCTTAAGGGGATTGGGTATTGCATGGTCATCCCGGAGGCTCGCAAGAGATTGATGCCCAAGGGGCCGCTCACGTCGTGACAATCCGGCAACTGCCCATCCATCACCGCAGTCCACGATCATGGAGTTGGTCGGACCGTGCTCTTACAGCTTGCGAAGCAACCTGTCTGGCTCCTGCAGCTGGAGGTTCGCTCGGGACTCTCCGAAGCTGGCCGCAGCCGCGCGGTGGCGGTAGCGGTTTGGATAGGCGGGGCGGTAAAGACGGAGCATGGGGACGAGGCAAACACAGCGGGGTGCGATCGGGCATCAGAGTCCCGTATCAAAGTTCGGCTGCGGGACGCCACGCCGATGGGGTTAATCGGGATGCTGGATCTGTGGGAGGCGCTTTCGGCCTTCGGGGTCGAGGATGAGTTTATGCCGCAGGGAAGGCGGTATCTTCGGATCTCTTGTGAGATGGATATCGGGATCGAAGCGGGTTCCCTATAAGGGATCAGTGTCCGAGTTGTACGCTGACAACCGCGTGGCAGGACCAAGCCGATACTCCGCCGAGGATCGAAAGAACGTTCCGGGTGTGCGCGAGCGTCGCGGGAACGCAAGATAGGACACGCGCGTCATCCCCGCGCGCTGCCATCGAGCCAAGCCCTGGGGTAGCGTCTCCGGCAAACTGCGTAGGTCACGAACGAACGTGATCAAAGGCGGGCAGACGCGGAGCGGCGATCCAAGTTGTCCGCGTACCACTCTCCCGCACTCTCGCAGCGCAGGGGCCGTCTGCCTGTTTCATCAGCTTGACGACGGATCTCGCCGAGGCAAGGGAGGCTGGAAAGCGGCCCAGGACGCGATCAACGGGGTCGGGTTATAGAATTCTGAGTACGCCATGTCTGCTTGGCTCTCGGGTCGTCTTGAACAGCGACGCGGACCCCGCGTCGGCGCGGCGCGCGCGTCGACGCGGCCGCAACGTCGGCCCGCGGACTTCCAAGACCTTGACAGCAAGCCCTTCGGCACGTTCGCAAGAGCTCTCGCCGGGAAGAGTCGGGGCAGCCAAGCGCCAACCCCCCGGGACGGTTTAGGAACTTTGTGTTCCCGTGTTATTTCGGGCCGCGCTGTGATGCTGAAGTTCACGTTGCGATCCGGCTCCGTCACCCCAGTATAACTGGTGGCCCATACTCCACGAACCGCGCGCTGCCACCCTCCCGTCGCGTTAAGATCTCGTTAACGTAATAGTTCTTGCGCTCCGCCTCGAATCGGTCTTATCCCTCATCAGCGCTTATTCTGGTCGTCAGCCAAAAAAAGCGCAGATACAGAGACAGGGCATGCCGTCGTCGAACACTTTATTGCTGGCCGATACGGTGGGCGACCTCCGATCGCTAATCAATGCCGACGCGGCCGAGCTTTCCAAACGATTGCGCGCGCAGCAATTGCGCGACTTTCCGCCGGCCGCGGAGAAATCCATCCGCAAGTTTTCCCCGGCCGAAGCCTCCCGGCTCATAGGAATTCATGAGGGCTATCTTCGGCAACTCGTGTCGGAAGGGAAGGGGCCTCCGGCATCGCCGAATGGGCGCCGCACCTATTCCATCCATGACATAGAGGCGTTGAGGCTGGAGCTGGACACTGCGGGGAAGGGGACTCGCCGGTACATTCCTCGGCGTCGGGATGGAGAGCACCTTCAGGTCGTCTCCGTGATGAATTTCAAGGGCGGAAGCGGTAAGACTACAACGTCTGCCCATCTCGCCCAATATCTCGCTCTTCGCGGTTATCGCGTACTCGCAATCGACCTCGATCCGCAAGCGAGTCTTTCTGCCTTATTCGGGCATCAACCCGAACTCGACGTCGCGGAGAATGAGACGATCTACGGCGCTATCCGCTACGGCGACAGCAGGCGGGAGATGGCCGAAGTCGTTCGCGGCACCTATATTCCGAATTTGCATCTGGTTCCTGGGCAACTAGAGCTTATGGAGTTCGAGCACGAAACTCCAAAGGCTCTGATGGAGCCGTCGCACAATAATTCCCTTTTTTTCGCTCGGATCGGGGAGGCCCTTGCTGAGGTCACGGACGCCTATGATGTCGTTATCATCGATTGTCCACCGCAACTCGGTTTTCTGACCCTTTCGGCGCTTTGCGCCGCGACCGCCGTGCTGATCACTGTACATCCGCAGATGCTCGACGTTATGTCGATGTCGCAGTTTCTCAACATGACCGGGAGCCTGCTTGACGTCGTCGTCGCCGCGGGCGGGACAACCCAGTATGACTGGATGCGGTATCTTGTCACTCGCTACGAGCCGAGTGACGGACCGCAGACCACGATGGTTGGTCTCATGCGCTCGATCTTCGGATCACGTGTGCTAACGCATCCCATGGTCAAGAGCACGGCAATCTCTGATGCCGGACTGACCAAGCAAACCCTTTACGAAGTAGAGCGACAGCAATTCACCCGCGGGACATACGACCGCGCGATTGAAGCACTCGACCTCGTCAACGGCGAGATAGAGGGCCTGATGAAACAGATCTGGGGGCGCAAATAATGGCGCGCAAGATCAGTTTCGATGCTCCCCTTGACGAGATTAACCCGGTCCGCGAGGAGGCAGTGTCCCATCGGTCGCGTCCGCTCCTTGGGATGGAGCGCGCCATTAGGCAATCTAGCGCCGTGGGGGCAATCTCGCAGTCGCTCGGAGGTATATCCGAGCGGGTCAAGCGAGCCGAGGATATTGAGCGCAAGCTCGTCGAAGGTCAGGTCATTGTCGAACTCGATCCGGCTCTCGTCGACAACTCCTTCGTGCAAGACCGCATGGACGCGACGGCAGCCCAGAACGCAGCTTTTCGCGAAATCATTCGGCAGCACGGACAGAACGTCCCAATCCTTGTGCGCCGGAAATCTTCGGACCCGGAGCGGTACGAGGTCGCCTTCGGGCATCGCCGCCTAAGGGCCGCCCGTGAGCTGGGAATCAAAGTACGCGCGGTCGTCCGCTCGCTCACGGACGAGGAACTCGTTGTCGCTCAGGGCCAGGAGAACAGTGGCCGCACTGACTTAACGTTCATCGAGCGCGCCCGCTTTGCCGCTCGGCTTGAGGATCGCAAGTTTTCTCGCGACGTAATCATGTCGGCACTCAACGTCGACAAGGCGGCGCTCTCGCGTCTCATCGCAGTCGCTACGCGGATCCCGCCCGCGGTGATTGAGGCGATTGGGCCAGCGCCCGCTTACGGTCGCGTGCGATGGCAGGAGCTGATGGAGAGCTTGGAAGAGCAGGGTACCCGCGCTCGCGCGTTGGAAATCACAACCGAGCCAGTCTTCGCTGAGCTGGACACGGATGCGCGTTTTGAAACACTCATGAGGAACTTGCGCTCCAGGGCGCCGCGCGGGCGGGCCGAAGCCTGGATCTCGGACGACGGAACGCATGCCGCCCGAATTTCACGGACAGGCAAGAAATTGACGCTTGTGTTCGATGACCGGGTTGCCCCTCGCTTCGGCGATTTTATTCGGCAGCGCCTAGCCTCACTTTACGCCGAGTACAAAGCGGAGGATTCCCCCAGTTAACCGTTTCACGCCCAGGCGGTTATGCATCGCTTAAGGGATGAAAATCTCGCAGACCAGCAGGAGAACCGAGCAAAGAAAAAGGCCCCCGAAACGTCGCCGTCCCGGAAGCCCTCTCTGTAGTAGGCAACTCAGAGAATCGCACTTCCGCGAATCACAGTCAAGAAGTCTCGTGAGAGACGAGCGCCGTTTCGGCGAGCAGATTTTCTTTGCCTAGCGCAAGGGCAAAGGCATGCAATCTCGTCCACCAACGACGCCCTTCGGGCGGCGAACGCTAACGCTTGCCCATGTGGCGGCGCAGATGGCCGCTTCCGCGCGGCCGCCGGACAAAGTGGTCCACAAGTGGCAGATCTTTCGCGCGATCTGCACGGCGCGGCCAAGGCTCGGCGTATCGGAACGCGCGCTTGCGGTCCTGAATGCGTTGCTGAGCTTCCATCCCGAGACCACTCTTACGGGAGAGGACGAACTCATCGTCTTCCCCTCCAACGAGCAGCTGTGTCTCAGGACGCACGGCATGCCGGCGTCAACCTTAAGGCGGCAGATTGCGGTGCTGGTGGACGCTGGACTCGTCGTTCGGCGCGACAGTCCGAACGGCAAGCGTTACGCCCGGAAGGGCAGGGGAGGGGAGATCAAACTCGCGTTTGGTTTCGACCTCGCGCCGCTCGTCGTACGCGCTGAAGAGTTCGCCCGGCTGGCGGAGGAGATCGAGGCCGAAGCCCGAGCCGTCCGGCTAGCGAAAGAGAGGATTACCCTCTGCCGACGCGACATCGCCAAGATGATTGCGACGGGGATCGAAGAGAGCGTTCCAACTCAAAGGGCAGCGCAGGGGCCGGCAAGCTGGCAAGAGGTCCATGCAGTCTTCCGGGGCCTCGTTGAAGGAATTCCACGGACCGCGCGACTAGAGGAACTGGGGGCCGCGGCAGAGGCCTTGTCATCGCTCGCGGACGATATCCTCAACTTGTTGGAGACTCAGATTAAATCAACAAATATGAGCGCCAATGAGTCTCCAAATGAGCGCCACAAACAGAATTCAAATCCAAACCCCCCAATTGATCTTGAACCTAGCCTTCCAGAAGGCGGGGCGGCGAAGCCAGAGCGAAGTCTCCCACCGACCGTGCCGCCAGAGAAAACGTATCCACTTGGCATGGTGCTGAGCGCTTGCCCCGACATCGGCGACTACGCGAAGGGAGGAATTGCGAACTGGCGCGACTTTCTCGCAACGGCCGAGGTCGTGCGGCCGATGCTGGGGATCAGTCCAAGCGCCTGGGAGGAGGCGCGCATGGTTATGGGTGACACGCGAGCCGCGATTGTCATCGCGTGCCTGCTACAACGAAGTTCCGCGATCCAATCCGCTGGTGGCTATTTGCGCGAGCTGACCCGGAAGGCGAGGGCAGGAGAGTTCTCACTCGGTCCGGTTCTCATGGCCCAGATAAATGCGCGAACGCGCGAACGAAGAACGGCCTGAGCAGGTCTTCGGCAGTTCGCGGCGGACCGCACGCTTTCGGCGTCGCTCAGCTGGCAAGACTGCACACACCTCCTGACGCTGGGTTTTCGAACCTGCGGTGGTCGGGGCGAGTCCGTCGACTACGTCCTCAAAGAGGGCACCCTTTGCTGGGCGGCACGCCATCCAGCAAATCTACTAGCAGCGTATCGTGCCAGGCGTTGAAACAACGGTTTGGTAGGAGGAGAGCGGCGCGGTCGGTCATATGACTTGTTGGGATGGACGGGCCCCGACGGCATCGATTGTCCCAGTGTGAGGTCGTTGTAGATCGCAGAAAAGCGGACCGCCCGTGGTCGTCGGCTTGCGCGATCGCCTTATTCGCAATCGAACGTAGCTCGCCATGGCGATCCGGGCCATGCGCGGAGTTCGGTCTAGCCGCCGCCAAGGGGATTGTTCACTTGGCTCCGCTGCTCGATCGCATCCACGCCGATGAGAGTCTACCCGGCTCGGCTCGCTCTTCCGCCCTCGCGGCGTAAGGTTGCCGGATACCACTTGTCACATAAAGGCAGGCGTGGCACGACTTGTCCAGTCAACTGTGTAACGTTGCTCATATGGCGCTCAGTCTCCGCACTTTCCCCTCGGAGCGGCCTCTTTACCGGCAGCTCGTCGAAGAGTTGCGCGCGGACGTCGCGAAGCGCGCGGTTGGCGATAGAATCGACAGCGAGCCGAAACTCGCCCAGCGCTTCGGCGTCAGCCGGTTCACCGTGGCGCGAGCCATCGAAATCCTGGTCGACGAAGGCCTGGTTCGCCGGCGCCAGGGATTAGGAAGCTTCGTCGCGCCGCCTTCGCTCGTGCGCGCGGCCTCCTATCTGTCGAGCTTCACCGAGGCCGTGGAGACCCAGGGTCGAAGGGCTTCCCACCGGCTTCTGAGCTTCGGTTTGGTCGATTGGCGGGAGGGCCTGCCCTATCCCGAGGACTCCGCGCTCATAGGCATGGACCGCCTGCGCTTCGTTGATGGCGCCCCTGCCGCGATCCATCGCTCGGTCATCGACAAGAACGTGGCGGACCGTATCGGGTTGACGCGAAGCGTCGCGACCGCGCCGGGGTTTTCACTCTACCGTCTTTTCGATCGGAGCGGGCTTATCATCGAGCGAGGCGTTGAGACTTTGCGCGCTCGCGCCGTGACGACGGAGGAGGGGCGGCTGCTCAACATAGCCGACGCGCCTGTTGTCATGGCGGTGCGCCGTGAAACGTTTGGGCCCGAGGGCGTGCTGCTCGACGTTGTCGATGCCGTCTATGACGCCCGGTGTTACTCCTACCAAGCCGAAATCAGGCGCGATCGCGCGCCGACGGCCTCAAGCTCTCACTCGCGGAAGATAGTGGAGGCGGACCATGCGTGGAATTCGAATGTTAAGCGCGCTTTCGGCCCTCGCCTTGGGCCTTGGAGCGATCGTGACGGCGGGAGCGGCTGAAAAGCCCGTCGCCCTGATTATCGCACAGGGCGGTCTCGGCGATCAGTCTTACAACGATCTCGCCTATTCGGGCTTCAAGAAGGCGCTGGCCGAAGACAAGCTCGAAGGCAAGACGGTCGAATCGAAGGACGTTGTCGCGCAGGCCGCCGATATCCTGCGCCGCGCCTCCGACGCCGGCTTCGGCCTCATCGTCGACCTCGAATATTCGCACGGCGATGCGCTGAAGACGGTTGCGAAGGACTACCCCGGCACGGACTATGTCATTCTCAACCAGGTGCAGCCGGGGGCGAATGTCGTCTCGGTGCTCTTCCAGGAGCAGGAGGGCTCCTATCTTGCCGGCGCGCTCGCGACTATGGTCGCGACGGATTCCAAAATCAAAGGCATGAGCGGCAAGCCGGTCATCGGCGTGATCGGCGGCACCAAATCGGTCGGCATCGATAAATTCATTATCGGCTACATCCAGGGCGCGCGCGCGGTCGCCCCGAACGCCGAGGTCAAGGTCGCCTATTCCAATAATTTCGGCGATCCGGCCGTCGGTCTGCAGATGGCAAAGGCCATGTTCGACGCCGGCGCCAACGTCGTCTACCAGGTCGCCGGCGGCACCCGGACTTCTTCAAGTGAGCGGAGAAGCCGGCATCGGGGTGCGCCTTGGCGCCCGCGATGTGACCCGCCGCTTCGGCGCCGTCGTCGCCAACGACCGCGTTAGCCTGTCGGTGGCACCCGGAACAATCCATGCCGTGGTTGGTGGCAATGGGGCCGGGAAGTCGACGCTGATGCGCATCATGCAGGGCCTCGACGCTCCGGACGCAGGAACGGTCATCCTCGACGACCGTTCGGTGCGCCTCTCGGGACCCGCCGATGCGTTCGCTCGCGGCGTCGGCATGGTTCATCAAGAATTCACGTTGGCGCCGCCGCTCTCGCTCATCGAGAACCTGATCCTCGGCAACGAGCCCGTCTGCGCCGGCGACCTGATCGACTGGGGCAAAGCGGAAGCGGAAGCCAATCGCGCTGCCGCACTCGCCGGCGTTCGCATCGACTGGCGGCTCAAGGCGGCCGACGCGCCGATCCATGTTCGCCAGATCCTCGAGATCCTGCGGCTCCTTTGTCGCGGCGCGGACGTTTTGATCCTCGACGAGCCAACCGCGGTGCTCGCGCCGAAGCAAATCGAGGACCTGCTCAAGCTCATGCGCAGATTGAAGGCGGAAGGGCGCACGATCGTCTTCATCAGTCACAAGCTGGAAGAGGTGATGAGCATCGCCGACGCAATCACCGTCATGCGCTCGGGCCGCGTCGTGGCGACGACGACGCCGGCCAGGACCAGCCTCTCCGAGCTCGCACGCGCCATGGTCGGCGAGGCAGTGGAAACGCCACGAGTTCGAGCCGCAGCCGCGTTCCGCCAACACGCCGCTGTTTTCGGCGCGCGGCCTGGTCGGGGCGGACGCAATGGGCTTTGAGCGCCTCGGGCCGGTTGACCTCGAAGTCTTCCCCGGCGAGATCGTCGGCGTGGCGGGTGTCGGCGGCAATGGACAGGACGAACTCGTCGCCTGCTCGGCCGGCCTCGCCGCGCCGGTCGCGGGCCAGATCGTCGTCGGCGGGCGCGACCTGACGGAAGCTTCGACTGCGAGCTTCCGGGCCGCCGGCGTCGGCTACGCCAGCCCAGACCGCGCCGACGAAGGTTTATGCCTCGCCGCCTCTATTCGCGACAATTTCGTGGCTGGGCGCGAGCGCGAACCCAAGTTCTCGCGGTTTGGCGTCATGCGGCGCTCCCCCATCGACGCTGCCGCATCGCGCGCGCTCGACCTTCTTTCGGTGCGTTTCGATGCGCTCGCGGATCCGGCGGCAAGCTTGTCAGGCGGCAACCAGCAGCGCCTTGTCCTGGCGCGCGAACTCGAAAGAGACTTTAGATTTCTCGTTGCGGCGCAGCCGAACTCGCGGCGTCGACATCGCGGGGACGGCCTTCATCCATCGCATGATCGCGGCCTTCCGCGACCGTGGCGGCGCCGTCCTTCTCGTCTCGGAGTTGCTCGACGAGATTCTCGCGCTGTCCGACCGCATCGTCTGCCTCTACAACGGAAAAATCGTCGGGGAGATGCCGCGCGGCGAGGCGAGCGTCGGGGTGCTCGGCCAATTGATGCTGGGCCAACGCGCCGCATGACCTCCGGGCTGTCCTCGCCCCAGCTCGGACGGGCCGCGGCCGCGGCCGCTCCATTCGCGCTTGCGCTCGCGATCGGCGCGCTCGTGCTTGCCGCGACCGGCCACGAGCCGGCGACGGTCTATCGTCTGATGCTCGAGGAGGCCTTCGGCGGCGAACGGCGGATTGCCGCGACGCTGACGGAGGCGACGCCCCTACTGCTCACGGGTCTCGCGGCGGCGATCGCCTTCCGCGCCGGTGTTTTCAACGTAGGCGCAGAAGGTTGCTTCTATCTCGGCGGCATCGTCGCAGCGATCGCCGGCTACGCCCTGCCGAGCTGGCCCGGCGTCGCCCTCATTCCGCTCGCGCTCCTCTCCGCCTCGCTCATAGGCGGAGCATGGCTGGTCGCGCCCGGCCTCCTGCGGGCTAAGCTCGGCGTGGACGAGGTCGTGACCACGCTCATGCTCAACTTTATCGCCATCGACTTGACGAGCTGGCTCGTTGACGGGCCGCTCTTGGCGCGCGGCTCCGCCAATTCAGCCACGCCGCAAATCGTTGCCGCCGCCGAGCTGCCGCGTCTCCTGCCGCCCACGACGCTCAATCTCGGTTTCGTTATCAGCCTCGCTTTGGTCATCGCCTACGGCGGTTGGAGCCGGTTCTCGGCTGGCGGCTTCGAGTTCGAGACTCGTCGGCCTTAATCCACGCTTCAGCCGGGCGGTCGGCATCGAACTGCCGCGGGTCGTCCTTCGCGCGATGATCGCCTCGGGCGTCGTCGGCGGGCTCGCCGGCGGCATCCATACGCTTGGCCTCGTCCATCGGTTTGTCGCCGGCTTCTCGCCGGGTTACGGCTTCACCGGCATTGCGATCGCTCTGCTCGCGCGCAATTCAGCGGTCGGCGTTGCTGTCGCTGCGGTGCTGTTTGGAGCCCTGTCGTCGGCTGGCGCCAATATCCAGCTGTTCAGCGACGTGCCGATCGAGATCGTCGAGATCCTGCAGGGCGCTGTCATGATCTTCGCCGTGGCTCAGCTCGGTTTTGGCCGGGCGCGCCTCAGGGCCGCCACATGATCAACCTCTTCCTGCACGCGGCGCTGCTCACGACGACGCCGATCTTGCTTGCGGCGATTGGCGGCTTCGTCAATCGCATGGGAGGGCTCGTCAATCTGGGTCTCGAATCGATGATGCTGGCCGGCGCTCTCGTCGGGGTCGAGGTCTCGGCGGCGACCGGCAGCGCGCTTCTCGCGACGTTCGCAGCGGCGGCGGTCGGCGCAATCGTCGCCCTCTTGATGTCCCTCGTCGTCACGCGGCTGCGCGCCAACGAGATCATCGTCGGCCTTGGCTTCACCGTCGCGGTTGCGGGACTCGTGCGCTTCATCCTGAAGAGCGCCTACGGCGCATCGGGCACCTATAATCCGCCTGGAGTTGTCATGCTGCCGCGGCTCGACGTTCCTCCTCTCGAAAGCGTCCCTGTCCTGGGCGCGCTCTCCGGACTCGATCCTTTGACTTGGCTCGCCTGGGCGCTCGTTCCCGCGGTCGCCTTCGCGATTGCTCGGACTCGCTGGGGATTGCGGCTGAGGGCAACCGGGGCTGCCGAGGCAACCGTGCGCTCCGTTGGCCTTCAGCCGCTTGCAATCCGCGACGGCTCGACCGTTTTTGCCGGCGCGCTGTCGGGGCTCGCCGGCGCGCACCTCTCGATTGGCATCGTCGGTCTCTTCAACGAGGGCATCACCGGCGGGCGCGGCTTCATCGCGCTCGCGGCCTTCTATTTCGGCCGGACGTCCGCTGCCCGGACGGCTTTCGGCGCGCTCCTGTTCGGCGTCTTCGACGCGGCGCAAATCCGGCTGCAGGGACGAGGCGTGCCGTCGGAGATCGTCCAGACGCTGCCCTACGTCATCGTCATTGTCGTCCTGACGGGTCTCGGCTTCGCCGATCGCCGCGCCATGCGCGGAAGGTTCTTCTGATGGTCGAGCCCGCTCGCGCGGCGAAGCCGCCGCCAACTGCGTTGATCCTGGTCGATGTCATCAATTCCTTCTTCCTTGACGGAATGCCGAATTACTATCCCGCGGCGGCCGAGGTCCTCGAGCCGCTTAGCCGCTTGCAGACGAAGGCGCGCGAGACGGGCAAGCTCATCGTGCACACGGTTGAGCGGCACTATCCGGGCTTCGACGATTACGAGTGGCGGAAACTCCCGCGTCATCATTTCATCGGCGACTCGGACGCGGCCTTTTTCGCTGGCTTCGAGCCATCTGGGCCACGCGAGATCGTCTGCAACAAGCGCCGCTATAGCGCCTTCTTCGCCACCGACCTCGCGCTCTTCCTGCGCGAACAGGGGATCGAGCGGGTCGTTGTCGCGGGCGTCAAGACCAATGTCTGTATCCGCGCCACCGTCCAGGACGCCTTCGCCAACGGCTTCTTGGTGGTTGTGCCGAAAGAGGCGACCAACTCCAACCGGCCGCATCTCGCGGCGGCGTCGCTCGAGGACATTGAACGCTATTTCGGCGACGTCGTATCGCTCGACGCGGCGCTCGAGATGCTAGCATGAGGGTCGTCGCCGTGGGCTATGCAAGCCTCGATTATGTCGTGCGCCTAGATTCGCCGCCGCGGCCAGACCGGACCTCGACAATCCTTTCGCGGGCGGCCGACTGGCCGAGGCTCGGCGGCTCCCCGGCCTATGTCGCGGCGGCGTTGGTTGCCGGCGGCGTTGGCGACGCAACGACAGTGAGCTGGGTTGGCGACGACCGCGAGGGCGAGCGTTACCGGGCGAGCCTCGCACATCGAGGCCTTTGCGCCAAGGGGGTTGGCTTGCGGCCCGGGAGGACCCCGGTTTGCATTCTCGCATATGAACCAGACGGCGGCTGCCATTGCCTCTACGACCCTGGCCTCCGCCGAGAACCGGAGTTAGACGAAAGCCAGCGGGCCCTGATTGCCGCGGCGGACGCTCTCTGCATCACGGTCGGCCCGGCCGGCGTGACCCGAGAGGCGCTTGCGCTAGCTCGCGCCGACGCTTTAGTCGCCTGGGTAGTCAAGGCGGACCCACGCGCAGTTCCTCGCGATCTCGCCGAGGCGCTCGCGATGCGCGCCGACATCGTCATCTTCAGCCGGGGCGAGGCCGCTTTCGTCGAGGACGCATTCGACGGGGTCAACAACGCTGTCCGCCGACCGATCGTCGTCGAGACGCGCGGACGCAAGGAGGTGGCGCTCAGGCATGAGGGTGAAATCGACGTCGTTCCGATCGATCCGGTCGAGACCGACGATCCGACCGGGGCGGGCGACACCTTCGCCGGCGGCTTTCTCGCGGCGCGGCTAACGGGCGCAGATCCACCGGCAGCTTTGAGGGCCGGCGTTGCGGCCGCCCGCGCCATGCTCGCCGAACGCGCGCGCTCCTTGAGCCACGGCTGAAGCATGTCGCGACGGGCCTGGTACATCGGCTGCACACAGGAAGAGATCGGCGAAGCGGCGATCCTCGTCGGCGACCGCGCCCGTATCGACCGCATTGCGGACCATCTTGACCATCCGACGATCCTCGAAGAGAACCGAGGCTTGCGCACCGTGACTGGATTTCGCGCCGGCAAGCGGCTGACGGCGTCGGCGTTCGGTATGGGCGGCCCCATTGCCGCGATCGTGTTGCACGAACTTTTCGATCTCGGGGTGCGCCGGTTCCTCCGCATCGGCACCGCCATGGTGATGCCGCCTGCCGAACTCGGCGATTTCATCATCGCCGACGCCGCGTTCCGCGGCGAGGGGACATCGTTGACCTATGCGCCGCTTGGCTATCCGGCAGTGGCCGATTTCGATTTAGGCGCGGCGTTGCGGGTGGCGCTTATCAAGCGTGGGCGGCGATGGCGCGCGGGGCTGTTCGGAACGTTCGACGGCTTCTATACGGAGATGTTCGCTCTCTCCCCGGCTGAGAAGGAGAAGATCGAGGCGACGCGCGCTGAAGTCCGCCGTCTCGGGCTCATCGCCACAGACATGGAGACCGCAACGCTGCTGACGGCTAGCCGTATCCTGGGCGCGCGGGCGGCGAGCCTCTGCCTCGGCACTGTCAACGGCCTCACCCAGGCTAAGATTGAGCCGGCCGAACTTGGCGCACGCGAGCGCGAGCTGTTCGAAATCGCGCTCGACACCGTCGTCGTTCCCTTGCCAGTGAATTTTCAGAGCCGGCCATGAGCGTCGCCGATCGTTACTTCGATCTCCTGATCGAGCGCCTTGCCGAAGTGAGCGCCACGCAAACGGGAGCAATCGATCGCGCCGCCGAAGCCTGTGCAGCCTCGATAGCGGCGGACAAACTCGTCTTCAGCTTCGGCACCGGCCATGGGGCCTTGCCGGCGCTCGAGATGTTCCCGCGCACAGGGACGATCGTTGGCTTTCGCCCGATCGTTGAGAGCACGATGATTTCATTCCACCGCGTCTGGGTCGACATGGGCGCGCGACAGTACCGGTTCATCCACGCGGTCGAGGGGTACGGTCGGGCGATTCTACGCTCGCATCATCTCCACCCCGAGGACTCGATCGTCCTCTTCTCGCATTCCGGCGTCAATGCGGTGATCCTCGACATTGCGCTCGGGGCCAGGGAGAAGGGCCTGACCGTCATAGCGGTGACATCGCTGCCACATTCCACCGCGAGCCCGTCACGGCACTCGTCCGGCAAACGGCTGTTCGAAGTCGCCGACATTGTCATCGACACCCGCGCAAGCCTCGCCGACGCGTTCGATCCATATAGATGGGCTCGCAGCGCCAGTTGGCGCGAATTCGACCAGCGTCGCCATCGCGATCGCACATGCAATCGTCGCTGCAACAGCGGAGAAGCTCGTGCGGCGGGGCATGGAACCCTTCGTAATGGTCAACCCGAACACCGCCGGGAAGGAAGCCGCTAACTCAGCAAATGACCGCAACTACGACGAGCTTTGGCGTCGGCTCAAGGTCCGCTAAGGGAGCAGAACATGCACGAGCGGGACCTATTTATCGACGGGCATTGGCGGACTGTGAATCGGCGCCACGAGTTGACCCTGGCCCAGTCTATCATTTCAACGTTTTATCGCGCCGATCGGCGTTGAGACCCCACGCCGAATGACACGCTGCGCGCAGCCTCGGCGGAGGAGACGCAATCCTCGGCCAGCAAAAGGTCGACGATTTTTGGCGCCGGCTTCGCCCGCAGCCTGGGCGCGACGGCGAGCAGAGTCTGCGAGCGGCGGGCCAAGGCAATGGCAAGATCGAGGGCCGGGGCGGCGGCCAGGGCGATGGCGGCCGCGGCGTGCTTCTCTCAGGCGGGCTCGCGGGGCCTCGGCCGCCGGCTGGCTTCCGGCGGCCGCAAGGCTGGGCGAGGATTGTGGTGGCGATCAGCGCCAGCGGCCGCGTCCAGCGCAAGCGGAGAGCGAGGATGAGGTCGGCGATCCAGAGAGCGAAAACCTCCTCCTCCGGGGCGTGCCCGTCGGGGAAGGCCGCAAACGCCAACGCGGCGGCTTCGACGATCCGGCTGGGATCGAGGGTGGCCGGCTGGCCGGCGAGCTCCCGCCACAGTCGCAGCAACCTTGCTGCCGAGCCGGTGTTGTCGCCTTTGGCGAAGTGCAAGTCGCGCAAAGCCGCTTCGTCGGCGCGCAACCGCAAGATTTTGGCGCAAGCGGCGGCGCTGTGCAGGGCCAGCCGCCGGCGCAGCGCCCTGGCGCAGGGCGCGTCGCGGCGGAGAAAAACGTCGAGGAAAGCGCATGTCGATGAACCGGAGGATGGATCGACCCGAGGGCATTTCGCGACCACGTTCAGAGCGGCGAGCGCCTGTCATGATCTCATCCCTGCAATGGCCAAAGCCGGACGCTATGAAGGCGAGGGTGTATAAGCCGGATCGTGCGCTCATGGTGAAACTCTGTCGGGGGCATCGTCACGTTAACTGGGCTGGAAGGCGCCCGTTGATAGAAAGGGCGGATGACGACAAGATCCGATCCCCGCTATCGCCGCCATCGCTTTCCACCGGAGGTGATCAGCATGGCAGTCTGGCTGTATTTTCGGTTTCCGCTCAGCCTGCGCATGGTCGAGGAGATGCTGGCGGCGCGCGGTATCGACGTGAGCCACGAAACGGTGAGGCGTTGGGCCGAGAAATTTGGGCGGGATTACGCCAACCGGCTTCGCCGTCGCGCGATCCGTCCCGGCGACACGTGGCATCTCGACGAGGTCGTGATCACAATCGCTGGCGAGAAGCACTGGCTCTGGCGTGCCGTCGACGGTCATGGGTTCGTGCTTGACGTTCTTGTTCAGAAGCGGCGCGACACCAAAGCCGCAAAGCGCCTGATGCGCAAGCTGTTGAAGAAATATGCGATGGCCCCGCGCGTGATGATCACCGACAAGCTACGCTCCTACGCCGCAGCGAAACGGGACCTACGGTGTGGCGCCGAGCATCGACAACACAAGGGTCTCAACAACAGGGCCGAAAACTCGCATCAACCGACCCGACGACGGGAGCGCATCATGAAACGCTTCAAAACAGCGCGGCATGTTCAGAGATTTCTCTCCATCCACGATCCGATCGCCAACCTGTTTCATCGTCGTCGGGATCAGCAGTCTGCAAGTGAAAGGCGTCATGCACGAACCGAAGCGTTGACCGTTTGGAGCAACGCGACAGGTGCAGTCCTTTCCGCATGACTTTTTGATCACGATCCGCCGTTCGGCATCGACCATTCAAACTTAATGTGACGGTGCCCTCGCAGCGCCTCCAGCGCGATCTTCGCCTTCAACCCCGCGTCAATCCGCCCTCTCGTCTTCTTCGTCATCGTTCGCTCCGTCTATCAAACGGAGCAGCCGGCCTCCAACTTAACCCTTGGTCCCAAAAACGGGGTCCACTTCATCACATCGACTACCGCCCGTCAGCTGCGTGCCTAAGGCGGTCGCGTGCTGAAGCCCTCGCCGCTCAACCGACCTAACGGCGGCACGGAGATCAATCCAGCATATGACTGACCATGCCATCAGCCGCCGTAGACGAATGCTCAAAACGGACACAAACGCCGCCCACCTTTCCCAATTCGTTACCATAACCTGTGAAATGCCGGTTTGGAATCTACATGGACCCAGCCGAACACAACGAGGAAATGCGCGGGAATCGCCTTCGTCTTCCAACACTCGAGCGCGACGCGGCGAAGCAGGTCTGTCAAGATCCGCGAACTTTGGCCCGGGCCGTCAGGCAAGCACAAGACTGGTTGCGTCGCGAGCCGGGTCCCCTTCTCATTTCCTTGAAGCTTGAAGCACAACGGAAGGCTCGGTGATGAACCGCAAGATCGAACTGCTCGCTGGTTTCTGGACCCTCGCGGGCGACTGCTACGCCATGGGTCCGTCGGAGATAAGCACGTTTTCGCTCCGTGACCGCGTGGAGGCGGCGGCGGCGGTCGGCTATACCGGAATGGGCCTCGTCCATCAGGATCTTGACTTCAACGCCAAAGCAATCGGCTATTCGGCGATGAAGCGGCTCTTCGACGACCACGGCATAGCGCACATCGAGGTGGAGGTTCTCGGAGACTGGTTTGAAACGGGCGAGAAGAAAATAGCGTCCGACCGCGTTCGCAAGGATTTGCTCGAAGCCGCGCATGAGCTCTGTGCCCGCGACATCAAATGCGCCGGCGAAATGTGGACCGACCAGTGCGATGTCTCCAAGATGGGCGACGCTTTCGCAGACGTGTGCGCCGACGCTCAAGAGATCGGCGCGACCATCGCGATGGAAGTCTTGCCCATGAGTAACGTGCGGACGCTAGAGACGGCAAGAGAAATCGTCAATCGCGCGGGCCAGCCCAACGGCGGCCTTTGTCTCGATATCTGGCATCTCGTCCGCGGCGGCATCGATTTCGCGGAGATAAAAAACCTCCCTGCGAGCATGATCAATTCGGTGGAGCTGGATGATGCCGCCGCGGAGCCGGTGGGCTCGCTGTGGGAGGACACCTTGTTCCATCGCCTCTATCCTGGGGAGGGAACCTTCGACTGCCGCGCGTTCATCGATGCGATCGAGCTGGCGGGTTTTCGCAGCTTCTATGGGGTCGAAGTTATCAATCGGGCCTATCGCAAACTGCCTCTGCGGGAGCAGGCCAAACGCTCGTTCGAAGGCGCGATGGCTCTATTTTCAAAATACGTCTGAAGGAGAGAAACGTGGAGTCCAATCTCAAGGGCAAGGTCGTTCTCATCACTGGAGCGGCGTCAGGAATAGGGCGCGCCGCCACGCTCGCCTTCGCGAAGGAAGGCTGCCGGCTCGCCCTCGTTGACATCGACAAGGGCGAACTCGAAAAGGTGTCGACTGAAATCAAAGCGATCGGTACCGACGTGGCCTACGGCCTCGGCGACCTCGCCACGTCCGAAGGCGTGACGCACGGAATTTCCGCGGCGCTCAAAGATTTCGGCGGGAGTGTCGACGTGCTGGTCAACAATGTTGGCTCCGGCTACGTTCGAACCTTCGATCAGCTGTCCGACGAGGATTGGGACAAGACCCTCCAACTCAACTTCATGAGTTACGTCCGCGCGATCCGCCTCGTGCTGCCCGGTATGCGGGAGCGTCGCTCCGGCGTCATCGTCAACAACGCGTCGGATCTCGCGCGCCAGCCGGAGCCGGTTCCGACCGACTATTCGGTGTCCAAGGCGGCGGTCCTCGCGCTCACCAAGGGCCTTGCTCGGTCGGAAGGACCGAACATCCGCGTCAACGCCGTTGCGCCAGGGCCGATTTGGACGCCGTTCTGGTCCAAGCCGGGAGGCTTCGCGGATACATTCGCTGCTTTTCACAAGATGCCCCCCAAGGAAGCCGTTGAGCATGAGCTTTCCTTGCGGCAGATGCCGCTGAAGCGGCTGGGAACGCCCGAGGAAGTCGCGAACGTGATCGTCTTTCTGGCGTCGGATCTGGCGTCGTTCGTGACGTCCTCGGTTTGGGGAGTGGACGGCGGAACAATCCGCAGCATTATCTGAGGACCACGGCGTCGAATTCCTCCCGTTGTCAACCCACTCTTCGGTTCGTCCTCAACGAGACCGCGTGAACGAAGAAGCACGGGGTTGACGCGAAAGGTTTGGTGGCTGGTTGGCTTTCGCCCCGGGGTGCGCAGAGGCTTGCTTATGTTTCCTCGGCCGTGCCCCCCGTCGCCCAACTGACCACCAGCGCGATCAGGATGATCGCGCCGTAGACGGCGTCTATCCAGAACGCCGGAATTTCCGCCAGTGTCAGCACGTTTTGCAAAATCCCGAGCAACAGCACGCCGGTCAGCGCGCCGAGCAGGCGCCCCTTGCCGCCGTTGAGGCTGATGCCGCCGATCACCGCCGCCGCGAAGACGTAGAAAATCATATTCTGGCCTTGACTCGGCACGACCGAGGCGATCCGCCCGGTCAGCATCAGCCCGGCGAGGGCGGCGAGCATGCCGGCGACGATGAATGTGCCCCACAGCACACGGTCGACGCGGACGCCCGCGACACGCGCAGCCTGGGCGTTGCCCCCGATCGCGTACAACGCGCGGCCGAGTCGATGGTACCGCAGAAACAGGCCGAACACGATGTACAGAATCGCGGCGATCCAGATCGACACGGGAATGCCTATCCATTTGCCAGAGCCGAGATACAAATATCCAGCTGGGAGGTCGAACAGCGTCTTGCCGCTGGTGGTGCCGAGTTGCACGCCGCGCAGCAAAATCAGCATCGCAAGCGTCACGATGAATGCGTTGAGCCGCAGGCGGACGATCAGGAAGCCGTTGATCGCGCCGACAACCGCGCCGGTCAGCAGCACAACCGGAATCGCTAGCCACCACGCGAGCCCGACGCCCGAACCGCCGATCTCGACGTTCTTGATGATCAGCCACGCTCCCAACATCGGCGCGAGCCCGACCACCGATTCCAGCGACAGGTCGAATTTTCCGCTCAGCAGGATCAAGGTCTCGGCGATCACGACGACGGAAAGTTCCGACGATTGCTGCAGGATGTTGAGAAAATTGTCGGTTGTGAGAAAGGCATCGGACGCGAATGCACCAATGACGATCACCAGCACGATCACCGGGATCAGCGTCAGTTCGCGCAACCCCAGCAGCGGACCGCCGCGCCGCAGTGCGGCCGGCTGGTCCTCCACCGCGTCAACCCGCTGGCTCGCCATGTCCGATCCCCTCGATCGCCGCGACCAGTTTTTCGCTGCTCCAGCCAGCGGGAAATTCCTCCGTCAGCCGGCCCTTGAAGACGACGAGCACACGGCCGCAAACGGATAGCTCGTCCAGCTCGTCGGACACGATCAACACCGCAGCGCCGCCGGCGCGGGCGCGCTCGACGATTGCGAACAGCGCCTCCTTTGAGGCGATGTCGACGCCTTGCGTCGGATAGAGCAGCACCAGCACCCGCGGCGCGGAGGCGAGCGCCCGCGCCATCACCGCCTTCTGCTGGTTGCCGCCACTGAGTTCCTGGATCGGCTGACCGGTCGAGGCGGCGACGATCTGCAGCGAACTGACCATGTTGGCGGCCGCGTCGTCCTGCCGGCCGGGCATCACGATGCCGGCCGGTCCCATTTGCTCTACGATGGTCATCGTCATGTTCTCGGCGATCGAGAGCAGCGGGATGATGCCGCGCGCGTGGCGGTCGCGCGGCACGTAGCCTACGCCCTTGCGGCGCGCGTCGGTCACATCTCCGCCGCGCAAGTACGCGCCGCCGACCAAGATCTTCCCCCCCATTGGCGCGACCAGGCCTGCGATGGCGTCGCCGATCTCGCTCTTGCCGGAGCCGGCGAGCCCGGCAAGCCCGACGCATTCGCCTGCCGCCACCCGCAGGCTGACCCCAAAAACCGCGCCATCGATGTGCAGCTCGAGCACCTCCAGCGCCGGTGCCTTGCGCGCCGATGCAGCACCGGCGTCGGCTCGGCGGCGTTCGCCGGCGGCGGGCCCGGCGTCGCCCACCATTGCCCTGACCACGCGCCCCTTCGCCATGTCTCCCAGGGGAGCCTCGGCGACCACACGGCCGTCGCGCAGCACCGTCACGCTGCGACAAACCTCGTAGATCTCCTCCAGGTAGTGCGAGATGTACAAAAATGTGACGCCGGTTGATTGCAGGTGAGATATGCGGTCGAACAATCGGCGCACCTCTCGCCCCTCGAGTTCTGCCGTGGGCTCGTCGAGGATGATGAAGCGCGTGCCCTGGATCAGCGCCCGGGCGATCTCAACGATCTGCCGCTGCTCGACCGACAGCCGCGCGCATTCCTGCTCGACGTCGAGTTCCATGCCCCAGCCTGCCAGCACACGCTCCGCCTCGCGCCGCATCGCACCCCAGCGGATCCAGCCCAGGCCGCCAATCGGTTGCGCGTTCAGCAACAGGTTTTCCGCCACCGTCAGCGTCGGCACCAGCGTGGATTTTTGGTAGACGCAGGCGACGTGGTCGCGCCATTTCTGCCTCTCGGCGATCCCCGGCGCATCTTCTCCACCGAAGCGGACGCGGCCGGCGTCAGGGGAAATGATTCCGGTCAGCACGCCGACCAGCGTCGATTTGCCGGCGCCGTTTCGACCGACCAGCGCGCGCGAATCGCCGGCCGGCACGCGCATCGAGACGTCGCTTAGCGCCTGGCTGGTGCCGAAGCGTTTCGAGATGCCGAACACCTCGACGATCGCCGGCCCGGGCGCCGCGACGTCCGCGGCCGGCTGCTGGCCGCTCATAACCGCATCGCCGGTAGGCAGCTGGGTCGGCTCAGTTCTTAGCGCCGTTCGCCCAGAGGGTCGGGTCGTCGACGTTAGTCTTGGTGACCGTCGGCGCCGGCAGCAGGTCCATCGGGTTGCCGTTGACGATCTCGATGCGGCTGTCATGGTCGGTCGGGCCGGGGCCGAAGGTCTTGCCGGCAACCGCGCCTTCCAGGTAGTGCAGCCCCCACTTCACGTAAGCGTCCTGCGGCTGCGACAAGCTCGCGTCTAGCAGGTCCTCGCGAATCTTCTGGTGGGCGAACGGCGTGCCGTCGATGCTAACCAGGAAAATGTGCCCAGGTTCGCCGACCTTTTTGAGCTTGCCTGCACTGCTCAGCACGTTCAGCACGCCTGGCAGCATCACGGCGTCGCTTTGCATGTAGATTGCGCCGAGATCGGGCGTGGAGCTGAGGACCGTTTGAGTAATCGAGGTCGCAATTTCGGATTGCCACTTGGTTGGCTTCTCGATCACCTTAATGTCCGGGAAATCCTTTTTCATGCAGTTGGCGAAGCCGCTAGTGCGATCGCGTCCGTTCTGCGTCGCCTGATCGCCCATCAGCGACAGCACGACGCCCTTGCCGCCGAGCGCCTTGCCGGTCAGCGCGCAGGCATCGGCGCCCATGCGAATGTTGTCAGCCCGCACCACCATCGCTGCCTTGCCGCCGGCCGGACCCATGTCGATCGCGACCACAGGGACATTCTTGCTTTCGGCGAAGTTGAGCGCCGGCACGATCGCCTCGCTGTCGCGTGCAACCAGCAGGATGCCCTGCGCGCCCTCGGAGATCAGGTTGTGGAAGTCAGTGATCTGCTTGCCGGCGTCGTTGGCAGCGTTGGCGACCGGCAGCGTTTTCAGTCCTGCCTTCTTACTCTCGGTCATCACCCGGTCGGCCTGGAGCACCTGGAACGGATCCTGCAGGAACCCGGTGGAGTAGCCTAAGGTGAAACTCTGTTGCGCCTGTGCGGGCGCGAACGCAACTCCGGCGAACGCAACCCCGGCCAGGAGCCGAACGGTCTGTCTCATTTTTTCCTCCCTGTGCTCGCCTGTCATTACGAAGTTTTGCTCGGCGAGTAACCGGGAATGCTGGTCCGGGGAAGGAGCGGAGTCAAGTCTACGGCAAGGCGGTGTATCGCGCCAGAACCTGAACATAATAAGGCGAAGGCAAGCACCCGCCCTGAGCACGTAACGCAACCGCTGAACGTATCGAGTGGACGACGAAGGTCAGATTAAGTGGCCCGACAAACGAGGCGACCATGCGATCAGGCTCCACAAATAACCTCGCGTTTTGCGAAGGGATAAGCCGATCGAGACCGCAGTGCAAGCTGCGAATAGACGGGCGAGAACCGGTGTGGCAAACGAGATAGTCATGCGCCATCTTACCCACCAAATCGATGCGCGCTATCGTTAGTGTGACTGCACCCTCAACCTCATTGGCGATCAGCCGCTCGCCGACTCACGCTATAGCGAAGGCGCTTCGGTCGCAGAGGGAATGTGAAGGGGCGGCCGTGCGAGTTGACAGCCACCAGCCGGTGAAGCTTTGCGGCACGGTCGCGACCGATTCCTTCGAGCCGCAGACTTCCCGCGGGCGATCCGAGCGTGAGGCTCGAGAACGGCCAGTCGTACGAGGCCTATGTCAGGCCGTTGACTCTGCCCTGGGGGTATACGCTCGCCAGGGGCAGCCGTCACGAGCCGGCGATCAGCCTCTCCTTTTCCGGGCGCGCCGACCCCTCCGAGGGGGGCGTCCAAAGCGAGGCGACAATCCGGTTGTGCGCCGACCTGGGGCCCGGATGCCAGACCTAGGCGTCGCGCTGCCGGCCGACGAGGTCGAGGCGACGCTGACCGCGCTCGGATCGTTGCGGGCAACGCATCCCTGCTTTCTCGTCTGCAACGTTGATCTCCGCGACGACGACGCCCCTCTCGAAGCTGAGCGCATACCGGCGGACGTCCGAAGCGATTTCGGCGCGCGTGCTCCTTGAAATCATCGTCCCCAGGACGCCGCCGCGTCGCTTGCGGATGTCGCGCAGGCCGTGAGCTCGGCTTAATCCATCGGCGAGGGGGCGCAACCTCGCCCTATTACGTTTCTGTGGACGAGCCCGCGGTCTATCCCGCTTTCCACGTCCTGTCGGGCCTCGCGCGCGGTCGGGCGGCGGCTCTTCTAGCTTAGCGAGCGGCCCGCTCGTCCGAGCCACGCAATACGGCGGCGCTCGCCTGGCGCGAGGGACCGCGCGTTGTGCTTTGGGTCGCCAATCTAACCGCCAAACCGCTGACAGTCCGCATGACGAGCCAACTACGGGTGAGCGTGCTTGACGTCGCCGGGCTTGAATAGGCGGCGACTTCGTTGCATGCGCTAGACTCGCTGAGACGTCCGCTTGAGCGGCCGGAGCTAAAGCTCGACGCGTACCCCATCGCGCGCGTCGAAGCCGAGAACGCGCGAGGATCGTAATTCACGCGACATAATGGAGGGAAAGATGGAGGTGCAAGGCCTCAAGGATTTTGCCGGTACCAAGGTGCCCAAGTTTGGGCACTTCATCGTGGAATTCGCCACCCCCGGCATCGGGCACATCCTCAAATCGGCGGGATGCGATTTCGTGCTGTTCGATCTCGAGCACTCGGGATTCGGCTTTGAAACAGTAAAGAGCGCGATTCGGTATTTTGAAGCGGCCGATCTGCCGGTCATCGTGCGAGCGCCTTCGAAGGAATATCACCATATTGCGCGAGCGATGGACATGGGAGCGGAAGGCCTCATGTTGCCGATGGTCGGCACGGCAGCCGAGGCGAGCCACATCATCAATTCTATGAAGTACACCCCGGAAGGCGGGCGCGGCGTCGCTCTTCAGGTCGCGCATGACCGTTACCGGCCAGGGACCGTCAAAGACAAGTTTGCCGCAGCCAACCGGCGAAGCACGCTGTTTTGCCAAATCGAGACAGCGGAAGGCGTCGAAAACGCCGACGCCATCGCCGCGCTCCCGGGCGTCGACTGCCTGTGGGTCGGGCATTTCGATCTCTCGGTTTCGCTCGGTGTTCCCGGAGAATTCGGTTCGAAGACCTTCACCGACGCGATCGCTCGCGTCCGCGCCGCCGCCGCCCGGCACCGGAAGTCTCTTGGGCGCCTAACTCCGACCGTGCAGCAGGGTGTCGAACTCTATGGTCAGGGTTTTGACTTCATTTGTTACTCTGGAGACGTCTGGGTTCTACACGACGCCCTGTCGGAGGCAATCGGGAAACTGCGCGAAGGCTGCGCTCGGGCGGAGAAGCAGAAGCAGACAGGGAAGAGGGGGAAGAGGCCATGAGCGCGCGCTTTCGCGTCGCCCTTTCCGGCGACTTCCGCAAATCTGACGGCTCTCCTGTTTATCCGGACTTCGACCTGGAACCGTTGCGTCAGGCGCCGGCGGTGGAGTTCGCCTATCTCGAGCCCCGCAATCCCGTCCAGGCCCCACAGCTCGAGCACTTCGACGCGCTCATCCTCCTCGCGCACCGCTTCACCAAGGACAGCATACATTCCAACGGTCGGCTCGCGGTCGTTACGCGCTTTGGCGTGGGCTACGACACGGTCGATGTCGAAGCGTGCACAAACGCCGGCATAGCCCTCGTGATCACGCCGGACGGCGTTCGAAGACCAGTTGCCGTCTCGATCGTCACGCTCATTCTGGCGCTAACCGGCAAACTCATGGTCAAGGATCGCCTGACGCGGGAAGGCGCATCCGGATTCGCGCGAAGGGGAGAACACATGGGGCTCGGCCTCGTCGGTCGCACCTTGGGGTCGATCGGAATTGGCAATATCGGTGCCGAGCTCTTTCGGATGATTGCGCCATTTGACATGAAGTTGATCGCGCATGATCCCTACGCGGATGGCAACGTGGCGGCCGAACTCGGGGTCGAGCTTGTGGGTCTCGAGGACCTTTTTCGGCGCGCGGACATTGTGAGCGTCAGCTGCCCGCTGACCCCCGAGACGCATCACTTCGTCAACGCCGAGCGTTTGGCGCTGATGAAGCCGACCGCATATCTCATCAACACGGCTCGGGGGCCGATCGTCGATCAAAAGGCGCTGACCAGGGCGCTGGAGGAGCGGCGCATCGCCGGCGCCGGGCTCGACGTTCTCGAGCAGGAGCCGCCGGATTCGGCGGATCCGATGCTGAAATTAGACAACGTCGTCCTTGCGCCGCATGCGCTCTGCTGGACGGATCAATGCTTTGCTGGCAACGGTGCGGCTGACGTCCGGGCTGTTCTGGACGTCCAGCACGGACGGGAGCCGCGCGTTGTCGTTAACCGGGCGGTGCTGGAGACCTCGGTCTGGAAGAAGAGATTATCCGAGTTTCGCAGCCGTTTCAGCGAGGGCTGAGATAGGCGCGCGGGACTGCCGTCGCATGGTTCGATTTGTCCCTGTATCGCCAATCGGCCGGCGCCAACGCGGGCCTGGCGTAGTCTCTGCTCTTCGTCACGGTTGGCGCCTTGACCGCAAACGAAGCGAGACGCTCGATCGCGGCGCGACGCTGGTCAGCAGTCACGCATTCAGACGAGCAGGCTGAGGGTCGAGACGATCGATATGGAGGGCGATGATATTGACCGATTACGTAAGCCCGCCCGTCGATCCGCATTTCCAGACACAGGCTCAGCGCGCGGTAGGGGAGCGAGTCGCATTGATCGAACGAATGGCACCGTCACATTAAGTTTGAATGGTCGATGCCGAACGGCGGATCGTGATCAAAAAGTCATGCGGAAAGGACTGCACCTGTCGCGTTGCTCCAAACGGTCAACGCTTCGGTTCGTGCATGACGCCTTTCACTTGCAGACTGCTGATCCCGACGACGATGAAACAGGTTGGCGATCGGATCGTGGATGGAGAGAAATCTCTGAACATGCCGCGCTGTTTTGAAGCGTTTCATGATGCGCTCCCGTCGTCGGGTCGGTTGATGCGAGTTTTCGGCCCTGTTGTTGAGACCCTTGTGTTGTCGATGCTCGGCGCCACACCGTAGGTCCCGTTTCGCTGCGGCGTAGGAGCGTAGCTTGTCGGTGATCATCACGCGCGGGGCCATCGCATATTTCTTCAACAGCTTGCGCATCAGGCGCTTTGCGGCTTTGGTGTCGCGCCGCTTCTGAACAAGAACGTCAAGCACGAACCCATGACCGTCGACGGCACGCCAGAGCCAGTGCTTCTCGCCAGCGATTGTGATCACGACCTCGTCGAGATGCCACGTGTCGCCGGGACGGATCGCGCGACGGCGAAGCCGGTTGGCGTAATCCCGCCCAAATTTCTCGGCCCAACGCCTCACCGTTTCGTGGCTCACGTCGATACCGCGCGCCGCCAGCATCTCCTCGACCATGCGCAGGCTGAGCGGAAACCGAAAATACAGCCAGACTGCCATGCTGATCACCTCCGGTGGAAAGCGATGGCGGCGATAGCGGGGATCGGATCTTGTCGTCATCCGCCCTTTCTATCAACGGGCGCCTTCCAGCCCAGTTAACGTGACGATGCCGCTGCGGGAGCAGGCCACGGTTGCAGACCTCGCGCAGCGCTACGAGGTCTATCATTCCGGGCCGCCACATGGCGCGTCCTCCGCTCCCTTCGTACGCACGGCCGTTCGCGGCCGCCGCAAGCGCCAACCGAAAAACCCCGAAGCGCTTCAGGTGGTCGGCCGCAGCCACCCGTCATGACTTCGCCCGCCACAACCGTTGCGGCGTGTCCTTTTCGTATCCGAGCGAGGAAAAGCTCGCGATTTCCAGCGACTGGCCCCAGGGCGTATTGAGATAGATCCAGTTGAAGCCGGCGAGCGGCCCGTCTTCGACGGTGTTGGGGCCTTCGAGAAATTCGATGCCTTTGGCCCGCAGCCGCTCGGCGGATGCAAAAACGTCGTCGACCTCGAAGCAAAGATGCGTGCCGCCGACTTCGGACACGCGTTTGGGACGCGCGGTGCTGTCCTCGCCGCTATATTCGAAGAGTTCGACACTCGGGCCATCGCCACACCGCAGGAAGACGAGATCTCGAATCCGCGCGTGTGGCGCTGCGCCGAGCTTGCGCTGCATGAAGGCCTCATCGACATTGAAAGGACCGGTCCGGAACACCGTCACTGCACCGAAGACGGCCTCGAAGAAGGCAATGCCCTGTTCGATATCAGGTACGGTGATCCCGATATGATGCATACCGTATATTCGTTCTGTCATGACGCTATCCTGCAAAGCTGACTGCTGCGAAACACTTACGCCGCGGCGCGCCGGCGGACCGGCAAGTCGATGAGGGCCGCGATGACGACGAGACAACGAGGACGCTATACTGGCGCATTTGCGACATCCCGGGAACGTAGCGGCGCCGGGGGCTTCCGTGGGCGGCGCCGCACCTATGAACGCGCAGCGGCGAGGCATTCGATGAGTGCTGGCGCGTTTTTCGGATCAGCTTCCAATGTCCCCTTTTCGATTTCGAACGCGATTTCGATGACGCGCTGATTGATCTGGGCTTCGTGGCCATGCTTGCGCAGAATGTCGACGGCGTATCCGTTGACTTCGTCGACTTCCGCGCGGCGCCCCTTGCGCCAATCCTGCAGAGAACACGTAAGCGTGTCGGGCCTGGAAAACGTCTGCAGCACCTCGTCGAAAATCCGGTCGACGTAGCGCTCGGGATCGTTCGTCGTAATGGGCGGCAACCCGATGATCGGAATGATCGAGGCACCATCCAGCAGCGCCGCCTGCATCGCCTCGTAACCCGCCTGTCGCATCACTTCGAGAAAGCCGGGGAAGCGCGCCGCGTCGCCGAGCGGCAAATTGAGAATGGCTGACGGAATCAGTTCAGCGGCGTTGACAACCAGTTTCATCCACTTGCACGACTTGATGTCGCTCGTCACCTCGACCCGGCCGGAGCATCGAAGAAGCTTGGCGACATCTTCAATTCGATATTGCTGATCGGGATCCACCGCCCCGAGCGCGAACCAGGACTCTTCCTGGTCGTTCTGCCGATTGGTGATACCTGGGACGAACATATTGGAAGCAATCTCGATGACGGCGCCAATCGTCCTCTCGGCGCCAACCACGGATGCGATGTCCAAATGCGTCATGCCATTCTGTAGACCGACGACAAATCCGTCCCGCGCCAGAATAGGCTCAACCATCTGGGTCACCCATTTCGTGTCATAGGCCTTGACCACGAGAAAGATGAGGTCGAATTTTTCCTTTATCTCGGCTACCTGGCAGAAATGCAGCGCCGGCACTCTGGCGTTGATCGTTCGCGCCGGCAGATTGACCGTAATGCCCTTCTCCCGGATGGCTTCGACATGGGCGGGCCACTGCTCGATAAAGGTCACGTCGAATCCCGCCAAAGCGAAGTCGGCGCCGATCGAGGCTCCTTGAGCGCCTGTTCCAACGAAGGCAATCTTTGGATTGTCAGTCAGGCTCGAAGCCAAATTTCCCTCCCTCCCACTACTTTAATTTCGTCTGACGCCACGACCTTCGGAACCCCCTCGGCGTCCTAAGCTTGCGACCTCCGCGCTTCGTCATCTGATCTCCCGATCTGCGTCACATCGTTTCAAGCTGGGCCCCGCCCACGCACCGTCGAATAAATCAGGGCGGCGATCAGGACGAGAATGCCTTGAAACACGTATTGATAGGTTTCAGACAGACCAAGAAAGGTGGCGGCATTGAGAACTTCCGTCAGTAGGAGCGCGCCGAGCACTGTGCCGATGAACGTTCCACGTCCGCCGCGCAGGCTCGTTCCGCCAAGCACGACCGCGGTGATGCTCGACAGCGTATAGTTCGCGCCTTGCCTGGGATCGCCGACCCCGATCTGGCCGAACAGCATGACGGCGCCAAACGCCGTCAACAGCGACGAAGCGATATAGCCGGCGACGAACGTGCGATCGATCCGAACGCCGATCCGCCGCGCCGATTCCTCATCGGAGCCTATCGCCCGAAGCTGCCAGCCGAGCCGCGAGCTCCGCAACGCGTATTCGCCCGCAGCGGCGAAGGCGACCAAGACCAGAAACGCCAGGGGTATCGGCCCATACAGCCTGTTGATGAGGTCAGCGACAGCGGCGTTGATGTATCCGCCCGGGCCATCACGCAACAGGAAGCTCATCCCCTGAAGGCCGATATACATCGCCAGCGTCGCGGCAATTGCGGTGAAATTCGCAAATCTTATGAGAAGTCCGTTGATCGCGCCGACAATGAACGCGCCGCCGAACATCAGGAGGAAGCCCGCCGCGATCACCGATGGAGACTTGCCATCGTTCACGAAGAACGAGGCCACGACGACCAGAAAGCCCGTGAGCGGGCCAACCGACAAGTCGATTCCACCCATCAAAAGCGCGACGGTTTGCCCGAGCGCGATGAAGCCCAGCGCGGTCGCCAACAGGAGGATGTTGGAGATATTAAACGCCGACAGAAAGTTGTGGTTTTGGCCGAAGACGTAGAGCCCGAGCAGACCGGTGACAAGAGCCAAGGGAACGGCGGGCGCATTGTCCGATTGCAGGAAGCGCCGCCACCTGCTGCTCCCCGAAGCGAATCGGTCTAGCAAGCCGGAGTCGCTGACCTGGGTGTCAGCGTTGACAGCGGCGGCGACGATCGTGGCCTCGAGCACTTCGTCGCCGCTCAGTTTTGTGACGACGCGCCCCCGCGACATGACAATGACTTGGTCGCACAGCCCTTCAAGCTCCGCCGCGTCCGAGGAATTGACGATAACTGGCGTGCCCGCGCTCGATACTTCGCGCAAAATACGATAGATCTCGGCGCGCGCGCCGACATCGACCCCTTGGGTCGGTTCGTCGGCGACGATAAGTTTGGGTCCCGATAGCAAGGCGCGGGCCATTACGACCTTTTGTTGATTGCCGCCTGAAAGCGACAGGATCGGAGCTTCCAGGCTCGCCGTTTTGACCGCCAGCGACTTGAACGTCGTCGCGACCTGTTCAACTTCTCTCTTTCGGCTGAGCAGTCCAAACGCGGCAAACCTATCCAGCGCGGCGAAGGTCGCGTTCTCGCGCACCGTCAGGCCTGCAGCCAAACCTTCGGTATGCCGATCCGAAGGCATGAATGCTGCTTCGCGCAAAAGGTCGCCATGATCGAGGGTGCGGCCATTGAGTTGAATCGCGCCTTTGGATTGTTGGAGACCCGCAAGCGCGCGCATCAAGTCGGATTGGCCGTTGCCCGCCACACCGGCGACGCCCACGATTTGGGCCCGCGGCACTTCAAAGCTCACATCCGTAAATCTTTTGCCGCTAAACGACCGAACTGCAAAATTGATCTCCTTCAAGACATTTTGAGACTTCTGCGGGAACGTCGACCCCAGAGTTCTCCCGACAATCATGCTTAGAAGGTCGGTGTCGCTTACCTCATTAACCAGCCTCACGCCTTGCACCCGACCGTCGCGAAGAACCGTGACCCGTTGGGCGATCTGACGCAGTTCCGCGAGACGATGGGTGATGTAGATCACCGACGTTCCCGTCCTGACCACCTCTCTGATGCGGTCAAAAAGCATATCGGTCGCCGCTTGATCGAGCGAAGCCGTCGGCTCGTCGAGGATCAGCACCTTCGGCTTAATCGCCAAGGCCTTGGCGATTTCGAGCAAGTGCTTTTGGGCGACCGTCAGCTCATCGGCGCGTGTTCGCAACGGGACATGCAGGTCGACCGCGTCGAGCGCATTTCGCGCAACGGTCTGTGCGGACTTTCCGGCAAACAACGAAGGTGCGAGAGCGACTTGAAAATTCTCCATGACCGAGAGGTCGTCAAGCACGGCCGGGTGTTGAAACGAAATCGATATGCCCAGCGACGCGGCGGTTTCCGGCGACATCGAGGAAACCGGGGTCCCCTCGAATTCGATCACGCCTAGTTCCGGTTGTATGGCGCCGGAAATGATATTGATGAGGGTCGACTTGCCGGCCCCGTTCTCGCCGAGGATCGCGTGAACCTCGCCCTCATAGAACTCAGCGCTTACATCGCGCAGCGCCGGAACGCCTGAATAGAATTTTGAAATGTTGGACAACCGGATCGTCATGTCGCCATGGGTAGGCCCGACAATTAGACGAGGTTCGTCGCTACGAACATTCACGGTCAGTATTCCGTTTTAGACACCGCATTCGGCGCTCGTTGAAAAGGGCCGGTCCCCGGAGGCGATTTTGCCTCCGGGGCGCGTGCGACGCTACTTGGTGCTGACCGCTTTGGTCTGTTCTTCCGGAGACAGCTCCGCCGACAAATAGATCTGACCGGGGAGATCCTTGCGGCACTGGACCGGATGCGGCAAGCCGGTCACGGAATTTTCAAAGACAGGGCCCTTGAACGTATCCGCTGTAGGCGGCGTGCCGCCAGTCGCGGCTGCGACCGCCCATTGCACCGCCAGGCGAACGTTGTCGTTTTCCGTTGAGACTGTGAAAAGCTTGAAGTCCGGGTTGTCCTGGTGGACGTCGGTCCAGAAGCACCCCAGTGAATTGCCGTCAGATGTAGCAAGCGCCGGGATCGACCGACCGGATTGCTTGAATAGCGGAAGCGCACCGACCAGCGACGGCCCGAAATCGGAAACGATGACGTCGATCTTGTTGTTCTTGGCGATTTCGGCGGTCAGAACTTTTTGCGTCAACGCAGGATCCCAGTTCGTCACATCGAAGGGCTCGGGGTTGATGAACTTGTATTCGGGTCCAAGCACGGACTTCAGTCCCTTAAGCTCGTCGAGACCCTGGCTGTTGCCGGCAGGGCCGCTCAGGAACAGGAGGTTGCCGCCCTGAGGCAGCACGCTCTTGATCCAGTTGCCCCAGTTCCGGCCGTCGTTCACGAAATCGGTGCCGATGAATTTGGTGTAGTTCACGCCGGCCTGGCCCCCGGCCTCGACGCGGTAAGGCACAATGACTTTGCCCGACTTGTAGACGGCGGTTATCGCTGGCAGCATCGCTTGTCCAGCGTCAGGGAAGACAACCAGGGCGTCGATGCCTTTGGCGGCCATGGCCTTGATGTCGGAAATCGACTTTTGAGTGTCGCCCTGGCCGTCAGCATATTCGTACTTCGTGATACTGGGGCACTTGAGCGCTTCCTCCTTGCCGGAAGCGGTCGTCACCTGGCGCCAGCTGTTGCCGCCATAGCCGTCGAGCAAAGCAATTGTCGCTTTCTTCGGGCCGCACCATGACGGCGTTTCGGCCTGAGCCAGATTGGAGCACCCAAGGGCGATGGCTGTCGCCGCCGCGGTGAGCGCTAGTTTTTGCCTGTTCGAGAATTTCATTTTTTCCTCCACTTACACAGGTTTAGCTTGCCTGTTCATGTTTGCCGTCCACCGGATAGAGTAGACGCCGATACCAAAACCCAAGGCCAAAGCCTGGATGATGGTTTGAGCCGAATACGGCACACCAACTGTGAGTGCGAATTGGCTCAACTGGTTCAGGAAGAACGAAGCAATGACGGTCGAGATCGGAAAACCACGACCACCGAGTAGCGACGTTCCACCGAGAACGACAACAGCAACCGAAGGCAAAAGCAGGGAGTCGCCTTGGAATGCTGTGGGTTCACGAGTGATGCCGGCCACAAGCAGGCCAGCAATGCAATAGAGGAGCTGGGCATAGACATAGGCCAAAAGTTGATGAAGTTGCACGCGAAGTCCCACGGCGCGGGCAGCCAATGGGTTTGCGCCGATCGCTTCGAAGCGCCTTCCAGCCGCGGACTTTTTCAAGATGAATGAAACCACCAGCAACGCGGCCAGCGCGAAATAGAGGGAATTTGGAAGCCCAAATGCGCGGCCGCCGGCGATCGCGGCCAGCAAATTGGTCGTTGTTTTGGGCACGCCGCCGGAAACAGCGAAGACGCCGCCATACAGCAGAGCGTTCACGCCGATAGTCGCGACAATGGCGTTGAGCCCAAAGAGGCTGACCAGAATCCCGTTCGCAAGGCCGGCTAGGAGCGCGCAGGCGATCGCGATCAAAACGGCCGGGAGGAGCAGAGCGTCATCTCCTTGCGGATAGTGTGTCGAGATGACCACCGCGAGCGAGACGCCTCCTGCGAGAGAAAGGTCAAATCCTCCCTGCTGGACGACCAGCAGCTGCCCTAGGCCGACAATCGCAATGATCGCTGCAAACGGCAGGCTTCCTTCCAGAGCGCCATGCGACAGGCTGGAGGGCGCAAACAGGAGACAGACGCCGATCAGCGCGATCGTTGAAATCACGACCGTCACAAATCCCTTCGCAAGCATGAACGGAAAAACCCTCCGCCGCCCGAAGAAGGTGCTCGATCTGTCGACGACGTCATTCATCAGGTTGCTTGCCGGCATTGCGAACCTGCGCCCGCGGTCCGGATGTTCAGGCGCGCCATGTCGGCGCGAGAGTCTAGGCAATCTCCAAGGTCACTTTGACAGCTGCTTGCGGGTTCTTGCCGAGTTCGAGCGCCGTCAAGGCGTCGTCAAGCGCAAAACTATGCGTCTGGATCGGCGACAGATCGATTCCAGTCCGCTCAAGGAAGCGGATCGCCGAAGGCCAGACGCCGGGCGAACCGATGCAGCCGCGTACCGTCAGATTCTTCATTTGGATCTTGCCGAGTTCGACCGGGATCTTGTTGCCGATATTGATTCCCACCATCGAAATCCGGCCCTCCGGGCGCGCGTAATCGAAGGCGCTCGCAAGCGACGCGGAATGGCCCGACGCCTCGACGACAAGGTCGGCCCCGCCTTGGGTCAACTCCCGCACCGCCTCGCCTGAATCGCCCGTCGAGGGGTCTACGGCCGCGTCCGCGCCCAACCGTTTCGCTATATCGCGACGCAGCGGCACCGGGTCGACGACGATCACGCGGGCGCCCATGCCGATGGCGGCCGCGGCCGCAACGAGGCCGATCGGCCCGCCGCCCGAGACCACGACCGTCTCCGAAGCGTTAGGGGCGCCATTGCGCATCACGGCGTAGAAGCCACAGGTGAATGGCTCAATCAGGGCGCCTTTTGCGTCATCAACCGAATCTGGCAGTTTGTGGAGCCACTCCGGGCGGGCGGGGAAATACTCGCGGTTGGCGCCGTCCATCGAGAAGCCGAAGTGGTGAATGCGCTCAGGCGTCTTGATCACACACTCGCCCACCACGCGATCGCCTACCTGGAGACCGGTCACGTTCTTGCCGACTTCGATCACCTCGCCGACCCACTCATGGCCGGGAATAACCGGATAGGAAATCGGGATGATGTACTTACCGGCAAGGAGCTCGTAGTCCGAATGACAGATGCCGACGCGACGTGAACGGATCATCACTTCATTTGGGGTGATCGTAGGAGACTGAATGTTCGAGACAATCGGCTTCTTCGGTTCGTCGAAGAACAGGGCTTTCATCGCGGGCTCCCTTGTTCAACGCGGCCTGTCAGGCCACGGTTTCAATCTTTCCGGTCTTTGCGGATGCGAACACCGCCTCAAGCAATGCGATATTGTTCACGAGTTGGTCGGCGGTGATCGGATAGCGCTCGACGCCGCGAACCGCGCGGGCGAAGGAAACGAGGTTATCCTTCACCGGCTCGGCCGGGGGAACCTCGGCCGATACGATCGGGCCGCCCGCCTCGGCGGACGTGACGATCCAGCCGTCCGGGGCTTCGACATGAGCCTTGTCGCGAATCTCAATCCAGCGTTTGGAGCCATAGACCGCGAAACGAGATATGAACGGGTTCGCAAGCGAGGCGGAAACGTAGGATGTTCCGCCGCCCCGAAACTTGACGTAGGTGGCGACGGTGTCGCCTTGCGGCAGGTCGGACGAGAGCTGTTCGCAAATGCACCACACGCTTTGAGCCGGGCCGAGCAAACGCACCGAAAGATCGAGCAAATGGATGCCAGTGGCGGTCATTCCGGCGGCCGGAGCCTGGTCGGCTTTCAGGCGCCAGTTATCCCGGCCGAGCGCCAGAAACCTGTCGTGGCTGAAGTTCGCTTCGATCTGATGAATCCGACCCATTTCTCCGGCGTCAGCCTTGGCCAGAAGCTGGACGATCGGGGGCTCCCAACGCCGCTCGTGCCCCATCCCAAGGACCAAGCTGGCATCATTGCAGAGGCGAACCGCCTTCTCAGCGCCGGCTTTGTCCATCGCCAGCGGTTTTTCGCAGAACACGTGCTTCTTGGCCGCAACAGCAGCCTCGATCTGGGCGTCATGCAAAGCATGAGGCGTCGCCAGCACAACCGCTTCCACCTGAGGGTCGGCCAGTGCGTCTGCGTAATCGGCCGTCAGCGGGACTCCCTTTTCGGCGCAAAGCGCGCGGACGGTCTCGATGTTGGGCTCGACGGCGCGCGCCACCCGGATCTCCGCCGGCGCCGCTTCAAGCACGTCGAGCATTTTTTTGCCCCACCAGCCCAGGCCGATGAGGGCAATCCTCACTGGCCTGCTCATGACGGCTTGTCGTGACGATTGATGAAGATTGGAAGCGCGAGAAGCGGTCGGGCCGTCCGGCGCGCTGGTGGAGGGGCTGGCGGGCGGCGCACCAGAGACGTGGCGGATGGGCTTGAAAAAGAGACTGACGTGCATTCTCTCGATACTCCTCCCTCGCAGCATCGCCGCTGCGTCGCCTACCGAAGCCGCGCTTCAGCGCTATTCGACCGTTCGAAAGAAGCTAACAAACTAATTCACGCGGCATCGCACTGATTTGTCCAAAACGGACAAATTGCGGTCGAAATCCCGTGCGGATTGGACAGGCCGCTGGTCGCGCCGCCCCCAACAGCGGAGGCCTGCTTCGGGGCCTCAGTAGTAGCCGGCCGCTCGCATGATCTGGTCGGCCTGGATTTGCGCATTCGCGAGCGCTTCCCTGTCGGACGTTTCTTTTCGCAGCGCCCTATGGATTTCCTCGCCGAGGATGGCTTCGAGAGAAAGGTACTCGGGCACCGGCGGGCGGGGCCAACCCTTGAGCAGGTTTCGCTTGGCCAGCCGGTCTACGACACTTACGATTGGCGATGTCGCCGCTGCCTCAGGATCCGCGGCGACGCTGAAACGAGGCGCGACGGGAAAGCCATTCTGCACGTTCGCCTTCATCGCCTCCGGCGATGTCATCCAGGCGATCGCCTCGAAGGCGAGCTCAACCCGCTCGGACCGCACATTGGAAGGGATGCAGAGCAAGAAGCCGCCAATGGGGTTATTGGATGCGCCGCCTGGCCCGCGCGGCTGCGGCAGGTAGCGCACTTTTCGCTTCACTGCGGAATTGACGTCGTTCTCGAATCGGGCGGCGCGCACCGTCCAGCAATAGGCGAGCGCGGTCTCTCCGGAAAGGAATGATATCGTGCGTCGGTCCCAGTCCATTTCGAGAATGTCAGGCGGCGAGAACTCCATGAGCCGGTGCAGATAGTCGAGCACCCGCAGGCCCGCGTCGGACTGGATCTGCGGCCGCAATTGCTCGCCCTGCGCCTCGTCGACGCCCAAGCCTAGACTCGCCTTCGGGATGCGCAGGATGGGCTCGCCGCAGCAACCCATCAGAAACATGAAGGTCGAGGCGATCGGCATGCCGCGCCCGCCGTTCCAAGCGATGCCATACCGGTTCTTGGCGGGCGCGTGGAAATGTTTGGCGGCGGCGACAGTCTTCTCAAAAGTCGTCGGATACTCGATCGTGTCCTTTTCGAACAGGTCGGACCGCGCAGCGAGCAATTCTATCGTGCAATAGATCGGGATGCCGAACTGCTGGCCTCGCCACGACCCCATCGACCAGACGGAAGGGTGGAAGTCGAGCGAGGACAGGCGGGCGGACCTGATATGCTCGTCGAGCGGGATGACGAGCTTCTTCTTCACCGCCTCGCCGAGCCACGGCGCATTGATCGCGACGATATCGTACTCCGAAACTGCCTTGGCGGCGTTTTCAACGAGGCGCTCGTGCAACCGGGGCAGTTTGCGCAAATCAAAATTCTTGCGCGAGGCCATGTTATTGCGGAAATCCGCCCACATATTGCGCATGGAAAGGAAATAGTTGTCGTCGTTGAGCAGGAATTGGATCTCGTGCTTGCCGCGGAACAGGCTCTCGATCAGTCGCGGCGGGGGAATGATCTGCGCTGCGAAATATGACCCCCCAAAGTAGAAATCCTCGTCGCTGTCGACCTTGGACCGCAGGCCGAAGGTCTCAGCGAGCAAGAATTTGATTTTGCGCGCGTAGTGGATGAAGCATTCGAGCAGGGCCTCACTCGGCCGTAGCTTGAACCTCTTGCTGCCCTCGCCGAGGGGCTCCTGTAGAATGTCTCCG
The DNA here is from genome assembly GCA_963824475.1 of uncultured Alphaproteobacteria bacterium. Taxonomy (GTDB): domain Bacteria; phylum Pseudomonadota; class Alphaproteobacteria; order Rhizobiales; family Beijerinckiaceae; genus Roseiarcus. Next base: position 222,335 of record CAWGPR010000010.1, on the reverse strand, counting down.
CGCTCGATCAACGCGTGGATGCGCCGCATTGCGGTCGCATGCGGCGCCTTCGCGACCGAGGCGAGTGTGGAGATCGCGACCGGCGTTCCCGTAAGGTGGTTCTTGATCAAGAACAACAGAAGGTTCCAGGTCGCGTCTTCCTCGGCGATCGGAACAAGCTCCTGGAACGGCTGACGGACCCGTTCGAGAAACGCGATAATTCGGAGCAGCTCGTGCTCGGTCATTCGATCGCCGTTTACCCGGCTCGCCGCGGATCCTCCAGATCCTTCCGGCCTTCGCTTTCGGTTAGGCGTCGAAATTCCGCTTGTCCAGCCCGAAACTCTGCCGGCGCTATCCATCGGACAGTCTCGCATCCGTTGCAGCGCAGAAGTTGCGCCCCCGCCTTGGCGCTCCAGCGTCGACAAGGTTCAGGGAATGACTTTCTCGGCGCGGAGGGTCGCAAACAGGTCGTGAAAGGCCTCCTCGGTGTTTTGATAGACGAGAAAGCCGAGCTTGCGGCTCCGAGTCATGTCCGTCATCACCTCGAGCGGCCGGCCCATGTCGAGGTCCGTGTGCCAGGGGGAAGCGACGCGCCAGAGATCGGGTTCGATAAGGCCGTATTTTGACGTCATCTCCTTCCAGACTTTGGGGTCGTTCGTCATTTGGCCTTCCAGAGGAACGGGCGCCGCTTCGAACCCCTGCCAAGTAACACCGAACCATTTGGCCAAGCGCGGCCACAGCCAGCTCCAGCGGAAGATGTCGCCGTTGACGATATTATAGGCCTCGTTCTTTGCGATATCGGTCGTGCTCGCCCACACGAGCTGCTTGCCGAGCACACGCGCGTCGGTCATGTCCGTGAGACCGTTCCACTGCGCGGCGCTGCCCGGGAACTTGAACGGCCGGCCGAGTTCCTTGCAGATCGAAGCATAGGCCGCAAGCGTCGTGCCCATGTTCATTGCGTTGCCGATCGCCTTGCCAATGATTGTATGCGGACGGTGCACGCTCCAGGTGAATCCGTCGCGCCTCGCGGCCGCGTACACTTCGTCTTCCTGGTTATAATAGAAGTTCGGGACGTCGAGACGCGGTTGCTCCTCTCGCACCGGAGTTGGCGGAAGGAGCCCGCTCCGCGCGTAGGCCTCGAACGGTCCAAGGTAGTGCTTAAGCCCGGTGACGAGGGCGACATGCTTGACGCTTCTCGGTGGCGCGACAGCGTCGAGCACAGTGCGGACTATCCCAGCATTGGCCTTGATGTTCTCTTCTTCGGTCGGCCGGCGCGACCAGACGGTCAGATAGACGTGGCTCGGCCTTAGCCCGCTCAGCGCCTTGACTACGCTTGCGGGGTCCTGCAGGTCGGCGGCGACATGCTCGACGCCGGGCACGATCCCTTCCCCGCGCCGCGAAACGCCATGGAGGCGGGCGCCGACGCGGAGGAGTTCTTGGGAGACCCCGCGGCCGGCGATGCCGGTCGCGCCGACGACCAGCGCTACGATTTCCATGCTCGTCTCCCGCAATCGTCGAAGAAGATGCGCCGCGCCAAAGCCGCAGCCACGTCAGCTTATGTTCACCATCACCTTCATTTCCCGGCCGCTTGGATTGAGCAGCGAGCGGAATCCCTTTTCGACGATCGCATCCGGCTCGATGCGCCCCGTGACGATCTTTTCAACGGGCAACTTCCCGCTCGAAATCATGCGGATGACGCGCGGCCACATCGTCACCTCGTAACACCACGTCGCCTCGATGGTGATATCTTTCAACGCCCACAGCGCGGGATCGACGAGCGCTTTCTTCACATGCAACCCGGTCTGCACCACAGTGCCATGATTTCGCACCGCCTCGACGCAAGTGTTGAGCGCTGCCTCGATCCCCGAACATTCGATGGCGGCGTCGACGCCGACGCCCTCTTCCGTGTTTGCGCGAATATATTCGACCACATTGACCGATTTGGGATCGAGCGTTGGAGTGGCGACGCCAAGGCTGTCGATATGTTTGCGGCGGTTGGCGTTGGGCTCGCTGACAAAAATCTTCGAAGCGCCGAAGGCGGCGCAGATCAGGGTTACGAGCGCGCCGATCGGCCCGGCCCCAGTGACCAGCACCGTGCTGCCGCCGGTCACCTTGGAACGATCGACACTGTAAAGCGCGACCGCAGTCGGTTCGACGAGCGCGCCCTGCTCGTCGGTGACGTTGTCCGGGATCAAATTTGCGTTGTAGTCGTTGATGACCGCGAGCTCGCCCATGCCGCCCCAGGCCCAGCTCAATCCGATGCAGCCCATGCTTGGGCTCAGATGGTTGAGGCCCCTGCGGCTGTAATAGTCGTCGAGCGGCATGACGAGCGGCTGGATCGAAATTCTGTCGCCTTTTTGGACCCGCCTCACGTTGCGGCCAACGTCGATAACCTCCGCGGAAAACTCATGGCCAAGAATTTGAGGCAGCACCGCGCCGGTGAACTTGTGCGGAGTCGCGGGGGTGACGATCGGGCCGCCGGCGAATTCGTGCAAATCCGTGCCGCAAATGCCGCAGGTTAGCGGCTTGATGAGAACCTGACTGTCGCCGACCGTGTTGGGCACCGGAACGTTCTCGACGCGTACGTCCTCCTTGGCGTGGAACCTCACCGCTTTCATGTTGTTCTTCCTTTTCAGTTCACCGTCATGCCGGCGCGCATTCCGACCATGCCGGAGCCCCGACCACAGGGACTGTCCTGGGCCGTCTCGGACGCGTTGATAGGAGAAAATGGGCCGTGCGCCGCACGATCGAGCGCTCATGCCGTCGCCAAGGCAAACAGCCTCCCTCAGTCCCTTCAAAGCGCTCCATCCGGACGCGGATACCCAGATTTGGTCCGGAACCCGCACCCTTGCGACCTCCTTTCGAGCGTCCGCTGTAGCACCGCCGTCTTCAAACGGGTCCACCGGATTTGTCCAAAATGATAATTCTCGGCCGGCGTCCAGGTAGCGAGCGAGGCAGGATGAAATCCCCATTTTGAGGATTTTTCCCAGTCGTCACGTCGCGGTTCTCTGGCAACTTTCCGGCCCAATGACGTCCGGCGGAAACGAAGAGATGGCCGCAACCTGCGCCGCCGCGCTGGCGGATGGTAGGGGAATGACGATATCGGGACTGGACCGCCGTCGGGGAACCAGAACTCCCGTCCATTCTATGACGCGCCAGACCGCCGACGCCAGTTCCAGGGAGGACGCATGAAATACAACAGCCCGCATTCGACCGCCGCCTGGGGCATGATGGCTAAGGACTGGGAACAGGGCGTCGACTATCATCGTCTCTCGGTCGACCGGCTGAAGCGCGCGCAAGCCGCCATCCGCTACGCCGGCCTCGGCGGCGTCCTGTGCTTCAACTTCGACAACATCCGCTACGTCACCGCCACCCACATCGGCGAATGGGCGCGCGACAAGTTCTTCCGATATGCGCTCTGCCCGGCCGAAGGCAAGCCGTTCCTGTGGGATCCGGCGCCGCCCGCCAAGCGCATTTCATCGCCCTGGATCTCGGACAATGTGGCCGCGCCGATCACAACGATGCAGGGGGCGATCCCTCCTTCGATGAACGTTCAGCACGATTTCGCTAAGCAGATCAAAAAAACGCTCGCCCACTACGGGATCGAGGAGGAGCCGCTGGGCATCGACATGATGGAGATCGGCATGCTCCGCGCCCTCGAAGCCGAGGGGATCGAGGTCGTCGACGGACAGCAGGCGCTTCTCGACGCGCGTGAGGTCAAGACTGCGGATGAGATCGAGTTGCTCAAGGTCGCCGCCTCGATGGTCGACGCCACCTATGTCGACATCGCCCGCGCGATCAGGCCCGGAACCAAGGAGAATGAACTCGTCGCGATCGCCAATGACAGGCTGTACCGAATGGGCGCCGAGCGCGTCGAATGCGTGAATTCCGTGTCGGGCCGCCGCGGCCGACCACATTCGCATACCTTTTCGGACCGCATGATCCAGCCGGGCGACATGATCTTCCTCGACATCATGCATTCCTTCAACGGCTATCGGACCTGCTACTACCGCACTTTCATCTGCGGCGAGCCGAACAAGCATCAGATCGATGCCTACGAGACCGCATCGAAGTGGATCAGCGCCTCGATCAACATGATTCGTCCCGGCGTGACGCCCGACGAGGTGGCGTCCGTCTGGCCTGACGCCCAAGAATTCGGCTACCGGGACGAGGCGGAGGCGTTCCTGCTGCAATACGGCCACGGCGTCGGATTGTCGCTGTGGGAGCGGCCCATCTTCTCGAAGCGCTTCCGCGGCCAGAACAGGCCGCTCGTCGAGGGCATGACCTTTGCGCTCGAGACGTGGAAGGGCGCCGACGACGGCTCCGGCGCCGCGCGGATCGAGGAAGAGGTTGTCGTGACCAAGGACGGATGCGAGATCATCACGAACTTCCCCTCGGACCGCCTGATCTCATGCGGGCTCCCTGGTTGTGAAGTCTTCTGACCGGGCGCATGGATGAGTATTGAAAACCCGCGAACCGAGAAAAAGAGCCGGATCCCGGTGACGCTCGTCACCGGATTTCTCGGAAGCGGGAAGACGACGCTCATCAACGCGGCGCTGCGCGCCCCCGAGCTTGCGAAGACGTTGGTCGTCGTCAACGAGTTCGGCGAGGTCGGCCTCGACCACCAGCTGTTCGCCAGCAGTTCCAACTCCGTGGTCGTGCTCGAAAACGGCTGCCTGTGCTGCACGGTTCGAAGCGACCTCATCGGGACGCTCAACTCGCTCTACCACGCGCGGCAGGCTGGCAAGATTCCGGCGTTCGACAACATCGTGATCGAGACTTCGGGCCTCGCCGAGCCGGGCCCCGTCCTTCAGGCCTTCCTGTCGGAGCCGACCCTGGACGGCCTTTACCGCGTCGCCAGCGTGCTCACGCTCGTCGATGCGGCGAACTGGGCCGGAACTTCGGAGGCGCACGAAGAGTCTGTCCGGCAGGTCGCCCTGGCGGACCAGATCCAAATCACCAAACTCGACCTGGTCACCGGCGACCGGCAGAACAGCTCCTCACGGATTCGGATCGATCTCCGGCGGATCAATCCCTCGGCCGAGATTGCCGAGGCCGACTGGTCGCCGCCGGCGGTCGCCAGGCTGCTCACCTCTCCGGGGTTCGACGCCGTCGACCCTGAGGCGGATCCTCGTCCGTGGCTCAATGTTCAGGCCTATGAGAACGCCGCCCATGACCATGACTCGTGCGACGACGACCATGACCATCACGATCATCCCGGCCACGCGCACAGCCATGATTTCGAAGGCAGGGGGATTGAGAATTTCGTGCTGACCCGCGAGAGCCCACTCACTCGCGCGGAAGCACAGTTTCTCTTGGACGGGATTGCGCAGAATCTCGGCGCCGGGCTTCTGCGCGTCAAGGGACTCGTCAATATCGCCGAAGAGCCCGGCCGGCCCGCGGTGATCCAGGGCGCGCAGCATCTCCTGCACACGATGACCTGGCTCGACCGCTGGCCGGACGCCGATCAACGCACGCGCGTCGTCTTTATCACCAAGGGCATACCAAGAGACGATCTGAACGACATCATCGACCTGCTCGATCGCGTGAGTTCGCGGACCTTCAAGGCGCGAGCCCGCGGCCGTGAGGCCCGCGAAGCCGCGAGGGCGGCGACGCAGACCGAATGACATTCAACGTTGATCATCATCGAGGCCGGCCGAAGGTCTCTGACCTCAGCGTTACAGCAAAAGAGTGTTACAGCGGAAGATCCAGTTAGAAGCCGTTGCCCGGGAGAGTACGCCGGGAGGAGGCACAGCGTCCGTAGTTACGGCATCCCATAATGGTGCATACATCTCCTGTGCAGCACTCCGTCATGTCGTCTCCTAGCCCGCATTTCTCATAGAGGGCGTCGATCTTTGACGATCCGGACAATGAGCTCGTGAGTTCTGTTTGATGGACGAGCGCGGCCTTGGCGCCGTTTGCGCGGATCGGGTCGGATTGTTTCGCGTCTCCTGGTGGCCCGTGGGTGGATTGCCGCGATTTGTCGGCGTCGCGGCGGCGCCTCAGGCGAGGCGTGCGGCGGCGAGACGCCATTCGTCGGCGTAGGGACAGGCCGAGGCGAGGGCGAACTTGATGCGACGCGCGCTGATGCGGACGAGGCCGGCGAGCTTGAGGAGCCTGAGCCGGATCGTGCCGCAGGTCGCCTCGGCGAATTGGGTGTGGGCGAGCCCGATGCGCCTGAGCGCGCAAAGGAGAACGTAGGCGAATGAGGCGAGCCAGAGCCTGAGCTGATTGGACCGCATCGTGGCCGTCGAGGTTCGGTCGGCGAACAGGTCGCCTTGGCATTCCTTGATCCGGTTCTCCATATCGCCGCGGGCGCAATAGACTTTCTCATAAAGAAAGCGGCCGTTGGTCTCGGCCTTGCTCAAGGAAGTCACGATGAAGCGCGGATTGGCCTCGCCCTGGGTCCATTCCGCCTTGCTGATCACTCGGCGCCGGCGCGACCAGCTGTCGAGCGTCGCATAGCGGAAGTCCTTGTAGCGGCGAGCGGGCTTGCCGGTCGAGGAAGCCTCCGCCTCGGCCTGCAGGAGTTCCACGGCGATCTCCTCGACGAGCCGCTTGTTGCGGGCGAGGCCGAACACGAAGTCCACCCGGTTCTCTTCGCCCCAGACCATCAGCGCTTCGCGGGCGAACCCGGAATCGGCGCGCAGCAGGATGCGGGTCTTGGGCCACCGCGCCCGGATCTGGCTGACAATGCGGGCGACTTCCTCGACCGCGCCGGCGCTGCCGTCGATGTTCGACGGCCGGAGCCTCGCCGCCAGGAGATGCCGGCCGCAGAACACATACAGGGGCAGATAGCAGTCGCCGTCGTAATAGCCGTGAAAGAACCGGCCTTCCTGATGGCCGTGCAGCGGGTCGTCGGTCGCGTCGAGGTCGAGAATGATCTGCTTGGGCGGCCGAGCTCTTGTCGAAGCCCCTGCGTGCGCCTCGAGGAAGAGGTCGACAAACAGCGCCTCGATCGCCGCCGGGTCGTGGCTGATCTTGTGATAGCGCGTGGCGATCTCGCGCGACAGTTCCAGCCGGTTCAGCGTCGATTTGCCCGCTGCCGGCGCGCAGTCGTCGCGCCAGGCTTTGAGCTTGCCCGCCAGCACCGCCATCAGCGGGTCGTGACGAAGCTCGTCGTGATCGTTCAGGTCTTCGTAGCCGAGCGCGATGCCGAACACGCGCTGCCCGATGAGCGTGATGACCGAGTGCTCGACCAACCTTGGGTCTCTGGCGTCGCGGAAGCATCCCGCAAGCCGTCGAACCAGACCCAGACGTCGGTCGGCGGCGCCCAACAACAGGCCCCCTGCGTCGGACGTCAGCGCGCCGCCGTCGAACTCGGCCACCACAGGCCGGCCTTCGACCCGTCCAAAGGCGCTCGGTTTTGCGCTACACTCTGTCTGCATCGGGCCACCCTTCCAAATCGGCGCAAGTCGTTATCCCAAAACAACTTTTGCCTGATTCGGAGGCCCGATGCGCTACCTGTGTGAGATTTGCGGGCTAGACGGGGAGGGAGGCCGACCATGGCGGCGCGACGCCAACCGCGAACGGCCTCTGCAATCGCGGAAAATATTACTTTGAACTTTAACGGAGCCAAATGTTTTCCTTCTCTTTCTCCCCTCGGCATCGGGGCGTTTGATCCGCTCGACGCACAGCGTGCCACAGAAAGACAATTCTTTACCAAAGGCAAGGGCGACGGGCAACGCTGCCGGGAAAGCAAGATTCTCAAGGCTCACGATCTACCGGCCAGTGGACGAGAACTTAATGGTATGGAGACACATCGACCCCGGTCCTTACGCTTAACAACCATGAACCCGTGCCTATCCGGTTAACGCAGACACTCCCAGATGTAGGGTGTTTCCGTGCGACCGGAATAGAGGTCGGCATAGGTAGGGGCCTCCGTGCCGCCCCCGGTGCCGAGCAGCGAGCGGAAGGCGTTGAAGGGGTAGCGATCTGGCGGCAATGCGGGCAGACAAAGCCGTCAGGCCAACGGGCGCGCTCAAGATAGGCGGCACACGCCGCGTCATCGGGAAACAACTGCTGAAATTCAGGCAACGATTGGGAAAAGCCAGATCGTCGCGCTGGAGGATGTCCATGGCCGCCATGGTAGCTAACGAATCCGCCGCCGGTATGACGCGCGAACCTTCCGCATTCATCCGCGGCAATCGTGATGCGCGACGGAAGGGAGGGATATGCTGCGCCGGGCGCAGGCCCGAGGATTCTACCAGCTGGTTGAAATATACTGGGTCTCCATGAACTCAAGCATGCCTTCATGGCCACCCTCACGCCCAAGGCCGGACTGCTTCACGCCGCCGAACGGCGCGGCTGGGTCCGAGATGAGCCCTCGGTTAAGACCGATCATTCCAAACTCCAATCGCTCCGATACGTTCAGGCCGCGCTTCAGATTGCCCGTGAACACGTAGGCGACCAAACCATATTCGGTATCGTTTGCCCGCGCGATCACATCCCCCTCGTCGGCAAAGGTCTGAATTGCGGCTACAGGCCCAAAGATCTCCTCGTGCACGCAGTCGGCGGCGTCCGGAACGTTGAAGAGAACAGTCGGCGGGTAGAAGAAGCCCGGACCATTGGGTAGCTTTCCGCCGAGGCGGAGCTCCGCTCCCTTTACAAGCGCATCCTCGACGAGGGCGGCGACCTTGTTGCGCGTATCCGCGTTGACCAGAGGGCCGACATCGACGCCCTCGTCCAGTCCATTGCCCACTTTGAGCACAGCCATGCGAGCGCTGAGCCTGCTGGTAAAATCCTCGGCCTTTGCCTCATGCACATAGAACCGATTGGCAGCCGTGCAGGCTTCACCAATGTTGCGCATCTTCGCTATCATCGCGCCTTCAACCGCGATATCCAGATCCGCATCTTCGAAGACAATGATTGGCGCGTTGCCGCCAAGCTCCATCGCGGGCTTGAGAACCTGGTCGGCAGCCGTTCGGAGCAGAGTGCGTCCGACGCTCGTGGATCCAGTGAATGAAAGAACCCGCACGCGCGGATCGTGCAGCATTGCTTCGACGACCGCGCGAGATGATCGCGACGGAACCACGTTCACGACACCTGCAGGGACACCGGCTTCCTCAAGAAGCGGCATGAGCGCCAGCATGGTGAGGGGCGTCTCGGACGCGGGCTTGATGATCACGGAGCAGCCCGCGGCCAACGCGGGCGCAATCTTGCGCGTTCCCATCGCCGCCGGGTAGTTCCAAGGCGTGACGAGCACGGCGACGCCTGCCGGCTTCTGTGAACCAGGATCCGCGCTCCAGACGCCGGCGCCCGGGTCAGGAGGCCGTCCGCGCGCGTCGCCTCCTCTGAGAACCACCGGAAAAACTCCGCAGAGTAGGTCACCTCACCAACGGCGTCGGCCCGCGCCTTTCCGTTCTCGAGCGTAATTATTCGTGCGAATTCGTCGCGCCGCGCCATCATAAGATCGAACCCGCGGCAAAGGATCTCAGCTCGTTCGCGGGGTTGCTTTGCCGCCCAAATCTTCATAGCGGCGTGCGCGGCGTCGACCGCGGCCAACCCGTCAGCTTCCGTCGCCGAGGCGACGGAAGCCAATTTGGTCTCATCGGCCGGATTGATCACGTCGAACCGTTCGCCATCTGAGGCGGCCCGCCATTTTCCGTCGATATAGAGGTCTGTCCTGAACATCGCACAAAGCTCGTTTCAGAGGAGATGGCGGATCGGAGACTCTAGCCGCCGCGCCAGAGAATCCAGGAACTGCATCGCCTCGGTTTGAGAAAGCTGCGCTTCGTCAGCGTGCAGCGTCAGCGTCATCTTGCCGGTCGATTGACCTGCAGCGAGCGTTAGTGACGGAGCGCGATCCGAACCGATGCGGGCTCGCGACAATCGTGACTCTGACAGATCGTGAATGATCAGGTCGACTGCATTGGTGGCGTCCGCAGCGGGGACGATCTGGGACAATCCTTGATGGGGGGCGACCAGGTAGTCCCGTGAACCGCGAATCGTATGGAGGCGAATGCGTCTCGTCCCGCCGCCAAGACTGCCGCCCGCAAACGCCGCCCAGACCACGTCGAGGGCGATTGGCCTCCCGGTCTCCCTGCCGATCCACTCCATCAGCGAAAGGGTCGGCTCAATGTCAATCGTCGCTCCAAACTCCATCATGCTCGCAGCGACGCTCGCGGGCGCAGGTAAAGCCACCTCCTTCTGAAGCTCGTCGAGGTCTGCGACATGGTAAGGCTGGCCTTTGCCGAGCTTCGCGAGCTGACTGAGGTCGATTCCCCGCCGCGCAGCTTCTTTGCGGGCTTTCGGCGAGATCAGAAGACGATCAGTCGCTAAGGGCGCAATCAACGGCTCTTTGGGCGACTGTTCAACAACGGCTGCGGTTCGCTGCTCAATAGTGGCGGGCGGCTGTTTGGTCGCGGCGGGCCTGGTTTCCGCGGCCTTTGCTTGCTCAGCGGGCGCCGCATGGTTGTTGAAAGCCAGCGGATCAGCGGCGTCTCCTATCACGCCGACAACGTGGCCCACAGGGACTTCGCTGCCTGCTGGGTAGCGTACCTCGGTCAGAACCCCGCTCGCTTGGGCTTCCACTTCCACAATCGCTTTGTCGGTTTCGATTTCCATCACTGGCTCGCCGACCCTCACGGAATCTCCCTTGCTCTTCAGCCAAGTGATGATTTTGCCGGTGATCTGGTTCATGCCCAACGCGGGCATGATGACGTCGTGGGGCAAGTCAGAGCTCCCCGCGCACAAGAGCCCTGGCGCGCGCAGCCACCTTGTCGGGCGTCGGAACGGTAAGATCCTCTAGCACCGGACTGAACGGCACGGGTACGTCCATGGCGCCCATCCGCTGCACGGGGGCGTCCAAATGATAGAAGGCTTTTTCGTTGATGCGGCTGCCGATTTCGGCGGTCACGCCGAAGCTTTGATGCCCCTCGTCAATGATGATAACTCGGCTCGTTTTTTGGGCCGACTTCAGCAACGTTTTCTCATCGAGCGGCACAAGAGTGCGCGGATCGATCACTTCGGCGCTGATCTGCTCTGCGGCCAGAATGTCGGCGGCTTTCGAGGCCACTTGCACCATAGATGAAGTTGCTATGAGTGTGACGTCCGACCCTTCCCTCAGTACGCCGGCTGTTCCGAAAGGAATGAGATATTCCTCTTCCGGAACTTGGGCTTTTTCCTGATACATCAGCTTATCTTCAAAAATTACGACGGGGTTATTGTCACGAATTGCCGTTTTCATGAGCCCTTTTGCTTCGTAGGCCGACGAAGGCAGGGCGACCTTGATGCCCGGAATATGGGCGATGAGAGCGTGCAGGGATTGCGAATGCTGTGCAGCTGATCGACGCGTAGCGCCCAGGTTAGTGCGCACCACCAGCGGAACATTGAGCTTGCCGCCAGACATGTAGTGGGTCTTTGCCGCCTGGTTGCATAGCTGGTCCATCACCAGAAAAACAAAATCGCCGAACATGAGATCTACAATGGGACGCAAGCCGGTCAATGCCGCGCCGACGGCGATGCCTACGAAGCCGGGCTCGGAAATCGGCGTATCCATGACGCGTTCACGGCCAAATTCCTCCACCAGGCCCGAAAGGACCTTGAATGGCGTGCCGGCTTCCGCGACGTCCTCTCCCAATACCAATACGGTCGGGTCGCGGCGCATCTCCTCGGAGATCGCCTCGTTCACGGCCTTCGAGAGCGTAATCTCGCGCATGACCTTCTCTCTTATGCCGTTACCATGAGATCAGTGAAAACGTGGCGGCCGACCTCGCCAGCGTCCGGATATGGGGCGGCGAGCGCATAGCTCACGGCCTTCTCCGCGTCGGCGCGCACCTCAGCGTCGATTGCGGCGAGATCCTCGTCGGAAGCGAGCCCCTCCTTTTGCAGCCATTGTCCGAAATTCGCGATTGGGTCGCGTTTCGTCTTCCAGTAGGCCTCTTCTTCTTTCGAGCGGTAATATTCGCGATTGGTGTCGCCCACGTGATGGCCCATGTACCGATAGGTGTTCAGAACGAGAAAGAACGGCCCTTGGCCTTTGCGGGCGCGGCTGACGAGCGTCTGCACCAACCTGAAGACAGCGAGAACGTCCTGGCCGTCAGCCTCGAAGGCCTCGATCCCGAACGCGCCTGCCCGAGCCGTCAGTTGGCCAGCGGCCATTTCTTCGACCTTGGTGTATTGGCCATAGAGATTGTTCTCGCAGACGTAGATGACCGGCAGCTTCCATAGCGCCGCCATATTCATCACTTCGTAGAGAAGCCCCTGCCCAAGAGCCCCATCGCCGAAGAAACACACCGCAACGTCCTTCCTCCCGAGGCGCTTGGCGGAAAGCGCCGCGCCCGTTGCGATTCCCGCCGACCCTCCGACAATCGCGTTGGCGCCGAGATTGCCATTCTCCTGGTCGGCGATATGCATTGAGCCGCCCTTGCCGCGGCAGTATCCCTCTGCCCTTCCAAGCAATTCGCAGAACATCTCCTTGAACTCAGCCCCTTTGGCGATGCAGTGCCCGTGTCCACGATGGGTTGAGGTGATCTTATCCGTTTTTTCCAACGCTTCGCACACGCCGACGGCGACCGCCTCCTGTCCGGAATACATATGGGTTAGGCCCGGCATCTTCGCGGACAGGTAAAGCTGATTGGCGTTGTCCTCGAAGGTGCGGATTCGCACCATCTGCCGGTACATGCGGAGATAGGCTTCGGTGTTCTTTCTCGGGGTCTTGGACATGGCTGCTTTCATTAGGCCGCAGAGCTGAGGTCGACAGAAATTGACAATAACCGGTTATGTCGCGGTCAACCTATCACGATTATCTCTCTATCCAAGCGACTCGGCCGCTCCGTTGTGGCGTGTGGATTTGACGATGGCTTCGAAGACCCGGATGTTCTCGACGAGCTCGTCGTCGGTGAACCGGTAGGAGGTCTTGCCCTCCACGGCGTCGGCCCATGCTTCGAAATTCTGCGTCACTGTGTCCGTCGCCTCATAGACGACGGAGCGGCGTCCCTTGTGGTCGACATGGGTGAGCGTCGTCGGCTTGCCCTGATCGACATTCGCCTCGCTCATCACCTCGACCCAGCCAGCGTCGCCATAGATCGTAAAACGGGCATAGAACGGGGTGATCGAAAGCGACCTGAAGGTGCCAACCGCGCCCGACTTGAAGAGGATATCGGCGCTTACGAAATCTTCCGCCGGCGGCTGAAAAATGAAGCGCGCGCTATGAGCCCGAACGTCCTTCGCCGGTCCCGCCAATTTGACGAAAAGGTCTGTCATGTGGATCCCGACGGCAGTCATCATGCCGGCAGGCGCGCTCTCGGGGCTCAGACGCCAATTGTCCTGAGTGAGCTTGCGAAAGTTGTCGTGGCTGACGTTTGCGTCCAGCAGCAAAATCTTTCCCAACGCTCCCTCGCTCACGAGCCGCTGCACTTCTTCAAAAGCCGGCTCGAAGCGACGCTCGTGACCAACGCCCAGAACCTTGCCGGCGCGTCGGCAAGCGCTGACGACGCGCTTCGCGCCATCGCCCGTCATGGTCAACGGCTTTTCGCAAAACAGATTCTTACCGGCGGCGATCACTTGCAGAGCCTGCTGCTCGTGGAGCGCGTGCGGCGTGGCAAGCACGATTCCCTCGATGCTCCGATCGGAAAGCGCGTCATCCAAACTGTGGGAGAGCTTAAACGGATGCGATTTCCGGAAAACTTCGATGTCGGTTGGCGGCGCCGGATCTACGCCCATCGCGATCTCGAAGCGCGAACTCCTCTCAAGACAGGCGATGATCTGCTTGCCCCACCAGCCAAGACCTGCAACCGCAATTCTCATCGGCTACGCCCTCGCGCCCGTTGTTTCCGCCTTGGTCCGCCCGACGGGCCGGGGCGGTTCTTTCTCCGGCTCGAGTCCATCCGAGACCGCGACCTTTTCGCTCTCGAGTTTGACGTCGGCGAGAAGCGCTAGGGTCTCGAGCAGCGCGGCGAAGTCCTTCTGAAGGTAGGCGGCTGGATCGGGCTTGAGCTGTGCTGCGCCGAAATGCGATTGGAGCACTTCCCGAACCGCGGAAGTGACCGGCATCGGTACGCCAAGGTCACGCGCGATCGACAAGCCCAGATCCATATCCTTGCGCATGCCGGTCGGAGGAAAGGTCGTCGTCCAGTCGAGGTTGACGAGAGCAGGGGTCTTGTAGCGGGTGAAGATCGACCCCATGACGCTGTTGTTAAGAAACTCGAGGAAAGCATGGCGAGGGACGCCCGCCTTCTGGGCGAGCAGCGTAACCTCCATCATGTTCTCGTTGACGACCGCGAGGAGGAGATTGACTGCAATCTTACACATCCGCGCCAGTTCCCCGGCGCCGGCATATGCAGCTCCTCGGGGCGCAATGGCGAGAAGAGCCGGCTTGACCTCGATGAAGGCGTCCTCTGGTCCCGAGACAACGCAGGACAGCTTCCCCGCACGGACGCATTTCGGATTGCCACTGACTGGCGCGGCAAGAAATTGGACGCCGAGCTTGTCCAGGCGAGCGCGCACTTCTGCAGACTCCGCCATGCTGATCGTTGAGCAATCGACAAGCAGGCGCGGGAACGTTTTGGCCCCCTCGCGGAACATGCCTTCGGCGCCGAAGCACACCTCGATGACGTCCTGACCAGTCGACAGCATTGTGAAGAGACCATCGACATCCGCCAGCTCGGATCGACTATCGGCCACGTTCGCGCCCTTCAGTTCCTCGGACTCGGCCTTGGCCCGGGTACGATTCCAAACCACGACAGCGTACCCCGCCCGCACCAGACGGGCAGCCATCGGAGCGCCCATACGACCCATACCGATCCAACCGAGTTTCATCGTCTTCCTTCCTCTTGATCGCAGATGGCGGATTACGCCACCTCGTCGAGCGTTGCGGAGCCGTTTTCCACGACTGAACCGCGAAGCGCCTCAGCGATGCCTTCGACTGCCGGACGAGCGTCGACATCGCCGATGATGACGAGCGTCGTCTTTGGGGGGCTGACCCAGCGCTGAAGCCTGAGCGGGGTGTGAAAGAGACGCTGCACGCCATGAATCGCAATGGGCCCCTTGTCTCCCACGCAATATATCAATCCCTTGATGCGAAGCAGCCGGTCCCCGTGATGAGCAACGATCACGCCAAGGCGTTGCGACAGCAAAGCCCAGTTTACGGGCCGGGTCTCTTCCAGGACCCATGTTCCCAGCGGCGAAGGCTCGTGCGCATCGAAATCGGCGAAGATTGCGCGGTTGCGAGCCGGCCGAGCATGATATGTCGCGGCGTTCAACCAACGATCTGGATCGGCGGCTCCGTTTCTCGCGACATAGAGCGAGGCGTCGAAGAGCTTGCTCGCGTCGATGGCGCCGTTGGCCACAAGTTCAATTGGCGACGCAGGATTGAGGCTCGTCAGTAGCTGAAAGAGTTCGGAAACCTGGGCGAAGCTCGCCAGGTCTGTCTTTGTGATGATTCGACGATCGGCCACCGCGCATTGTCGCGCGACGATCGGCAATTCGGCGAGATTTCGCGCTCCGTTGATTCCGTCGATCGTTGCAATCAAACCGTCGAGGCGCAAGACGCCGCGAAGGCGAGGATCTCCAATCAATTGCCGAAGTGTCGGAGCCGGGTCGGCGAGACCAGAGGTCTCGATGATGATGCGCCGCAGCGGAATCGAACGTCGGGTCAGCGCCCACACCGTCGCACAAAGATCGCTGCCGGCAGAGCAACAGAGACATCCGTTCGCCAGCAACAGCACGTCATTCGGGTTGATGCCTTGGGCGAAAATTGCGTCGTCGACGCCGACCGAGCCAAACTCGTTCACAATGACCGCTACGTTGTCCACGTCGGGTTGCTTAAGCAACGCGGCAATCAATGTCGTCTTCCCGCTGCCGAGAAAACCCGTCACGATCGAGAGGGGAATGCGGTCAGGAATGACAAAACCTCCAGCGCGTCCTCGGTGCGGAGACGCAAGGGCGCACCCGGCTAGAATTCAGAGCTTGGCTCCTCGGTATATGGAATCACGAGCCAGGACCCGTCAGTCGGCACTCCCGCTCGGGCAAAGAGCGCGTCGCGTTGCGCGTCGACTCGACGGCGGAACGCGTTAAGGTCGAAGTCAAGGAGGGCGCCGCGTCGTTTTCTTGCCTTGCCGGCGACGAAGATGGTGTCAACGTCGCCGGCGTTGGCGGCCTCCACGACGGCACCGACCGGGTTATTCATGGGAATCATGTGCAAGCTGTTCGTGTTGATCAATACGATGTCGGCGTCTTTGCCGGGCGTAAGGCTCCCGGTCTTGTGGTCCAAACCGCATGCCCGGGCCCCTTGAAGGGTAGCAAACTCCAAAACTTCTCGGGTCGTAAGAGGCAAAGAACTCACGGCGGACTTTTTCTCTAGCGCGTCGCGATGTACCATCAGTCGAGTACCGGCGAGCAGAGCACGCATTGCGCTGAACATGTCGCTCGGGATCGTCGTCACTACGTCGATTGAGATGCTTGGCCGAATCCCTGCGGCTAGGAACCGCAGGGCTGGCGGCAACCCGTGTCCCATCTGCATTTCGACTTCCGGCGCAATAGATCCGGTCCCGCCGCTGTCCGCTATTAACTTGTACTCGTCGTCGCCGATTGTGTTGCAGTGAACGTAAGTCGTGTCGTCCCCGAGCAGGTTGCGCGCCGCCATCTGAACGAGTGGCCGGTTGAAGCCCCATAAACCGTCACCAACATGGACGGTAACTCGCACGCCGAGCTCCCTGGCGGTCAAAAAGTCCTTTTCGGTAATGTCAATCGTTGCGAACTGAGGCCCGCGCGACGCCATCGCCATGGTCACGAGCTGGTCGTCAGACGTGAAATGCTGCTTACGAACGCGGCGGAAATCGTCGTAGTTGGTCGGCAAGGTGTTCGGCGGAAACCATTCCGCGTTGGAGTTGCCATAGCCAAATACGCCGCGCATGCCGGCGTCCTTGAGCCCTTGAACGGAGGCGTCCGAGTGCTCAGGGGAATTGTTGTTGTGTGACCAGTCGTAAAGAGTGGTGATGCCGCCGCTGAGAGCGTCGAGCGCCCCGAGAAGATTGGCGACATAGTTGTCTTCCGGCGTGTAGAGGCCGCCCATCACGACCCGCACCCCGGTGAAATATTGCGCCAGAGACCAATCGGGCCCGGTGGCGCGCAACAGCGACTCCCAAGTGTGGCGGTGGGTGTCAACAAAGCCGGGTATTGCAATCTGATTAGATGCATCAATGATTTCGGCGTCTTCAGCGGGAATCGAATGCGAAATCGCCGCGATCTTGCTTCCGTTTATCAGAATATCTCCGCGTTGAAGATCGCCAACGTTCGGGTCCGTCGATATGACCGTGGCGTTGCGAATAAGCGTTCGCGCCAAGCTTTCCTCCAGAATAGTCCTGTCTCTCGCCGGTTCGATCCGATTCTCGACTTCGTCGTCTAGCGCTTTCAATAGCGGTTTGCGATCGGGAAATCCTCGGCGGGGAAGAGCGAAATCACCCTGCAACCCGTGTCGGTCACTACGTCATAGCGTCTCGCTGAACCAATCGGTTGCGAGCTTCGCTGCGGTCTTGACCTTGGATTGGTCCGAATAGAGGGTCATGTGTGTGGTGTGCGGCAGGACATGCAACTTCTTGCGCGCGCTTGGGATCGCGTTGAAGGCTCCGATTTCGAGATCCCAAAGCGTGAGGTCATCCCCCTCGGCCACGATCATGAAGGTGGGCGTGTTGTAAATGCGCTTTACAAAGGGGCCAACATCGTAGGTCATGAGGAGGTCCACGGATTTAACCGTGCTCCGGTTTTGATAGAGCGGCGCCTCAGAGTTCTTGATCGCAGTGAAGGTCCGGACCGTCTCCGGGAAGGGCCATGCCGAAACCTCGGCCTCCGAATTCTCCGTTGCATGAGGCAGATAGAGGCGCTCCCCCGGGCGCTCATACCGGAGCTTGCGGTCCTTGAGGACGAGGTCCCAAAGCCGGCGGTACTCCATTGTGCCGTGCGCGCGACGCATGTTCTCGTAACCGTCGATCACGGGGATCTGGCTGACGATCGATTTCACTCGCGGGTCGATGGCGGCAAGAATCAACGCGTGGCCGCCAGAATATGAGATACCCCAGACGCCGACCCGCTGCGAGTCGACATCGTCGCGGCGCTCCAAGAACGAGATCGCGTTCTGGTAGTCGCGAATCTGAGCCCACGGGTCGAGGTGCTGCCGGTTGTCGCCGTCGCTGACGCCGAGGTTCCGGTAGTCGAAGATCATCGCGTTCACGCCAGCCTGCGCGAAGGCCTGCGCATATGTCGGCATCACGATTTCGCGCACGTAGCACCAGCCGCCCGCTAGCACGACGGCCGGCCGGGGACCGGAGCCGTCGGCCTTGTAGAACCAGGCGCGGACCGTCGCGCCTTCTGACTGGAATTCGACATCGAGCCTTCTGACCATAGATTTCCTGCTCCCTCAGAGGATGGCCTCTTCAGCTACGCATCAGATCGATCGAGCGTAAGCTGAAAAATCAGTCTGGGATTGCTTCCGCGCCGAACGCGTCACGTGAACATGCACCCGCCGTTGACGTCGATCGTGGCGCCTGTGAGGTAGGCGCCATCGGGGGAGGCAAGGAACGCAATTGCTGAAGCGATTTCCGCAGGATCGGCGGCGCGGCCGAGCGGAATCTTGTTCCACTCCGTATCCTTCATTTCCTCGAAGGTCACCGAACGCTTGTCGGCCTCCTCGCGCAGCGCCTTGAAATGCATGTCGGTCGCGACGTTTCCGGGGGCCACGGAATTGACCTTGATCTTGTCCGGGGCAAGCTCCGCAGCGGCGCTGTGGGTAAGCGAGATCAGGGCGGCTTTCGACGCGCAATAGGCGCTGAACAGGCCATGCCCGCTGCGGCCATACCAGCTTGACACCGTGACGATCGAGCCGCCGCCCGCGGCGCGAAGCGCCGGGATGAAGTGTTTCATCAAGATCACGTTGGCGCGAACATTGATGTTCAGGACCCGATCCCATTCCTGAAGATCAAGGGTTTCGATCGGGCCAACTATCTGCAGCACGCCCGCGATAAGACCGAGGAACTTGATCTTTCCGCCGAGCTCCTTGATCGCCGCATCGATCGGCTGGAGGCCAGCCTCCTTGGTGATGTCGGTCGAGACGCCGACAACTCTTCGACCCGACGCCTTCGCGACTTCCCCCGCGACCTGTGTGACGGAGCCGACTAGGTCCACCAGCACAAGATCCCACCCGTCGCGGGCGAGTCGTTCCGCTGTGGCCCGGCCGATTCCACCCGCTGCGCCGGTGATGATTCCGATATCGCTCACTGCCGCTCCATTCCTGTTCGCGCGTATCCCCATGGAGCATAATGTTCGACGTCGTCGTAAGCTGCAACGCGTTTCATTGTGGCCCCGTGAGATCCGGGCGCGGCCGCTCCAAAAAGCGCGATCGCTGCCCGCATGAGCCCTCCGCGGGACGATCCGGGGGCTGCAACCAGGCAGTGTCGCAACTTCAACTTCAACGCCTGGAGCGTAGCCCGTATACCGTTGACAAAGGGCGCTGGAAGGCGCTAGCAGTAGCCGGACGGCCGCGGAGTGGCTGAGCTCAGCAAGTTGCGCATTTTTCAGATGGGGATCGGATGGGCCCGCCCAAAGCGAGCGAGAACTCCCATGGTCCGCTGTCCGACATTCGAATTCTAGACCTGTCGCGCCTCGTCGCAGGCAACATGGTTACGCATGTTCTTGCGGATCTCGGCGCCGATGTCATCAAAGTCGAGCACCCTCAGCGCGGCGACGATCTCAGACGTTGGCGAGTGAAGGACTGCGAGATCTTCTGGAAGACATATTCACGCAGCAAGCGCAGCATAGCGCTGGACCTGAACCGGGATAACGATCGGGAGATTATCCGCCAGCTCATTGAGACGGCCGATGCGTTGGTCGAGAACTTCGTGCCGGGAACCCTGGAAAGGATGGGTTTCGCGCCCGAGAAGTTGCTCTCGATGAATCGTCGACTAGTAATCGTACGTTTGTCTGGGTGGGGACAAACGGGGCCGTATCGCGACAAACCGGGTTTTGGAACGCTGGTCGAGGCGATGTCCGGATTTGCCGACCTGAACGGGTTCGCTGACTCGCCGCCCTGTTTGCCGCCGCTGGCCACCGCCGACATGATCGCTGGCCTTTACGCAGCGATCGGGCTCCTCACCGCGGTCCGCTCCGTTGAAGTCCATGGGGGGCAGGGCCAGGTCGTCGATGTATCTCTGTTCGAGCCGATCTTCTCGCTGATCAGCGTTGCGGCGGCGCAATATCGGCTCACCCAAGCTCCGATGCGTCGGAACGGCAATCAGTCCACCCACGCAGCGCCGCGGAATATCTATGCTTGCGCGGATGGCCACTACGTCGCGCTTTCCGGATCGATGCAAAGCATGGCCGAGAAGATTTTCCACGCGATCGGCCGCGCCGAGCTGGTCAATGATCCCCGATTTCGGACCAATGACGAGCGTTTGACCCATCGCGACGCTCTCGACGAGATCATCGGCGAATTCATCGCCAGGCGGTCGCGCGCCGAAAACCTCTCCCTGTTCGAGGCGGCAGGCGTAACGGTTGGTCCAGTCCATTCGGTGGCGGAGCTTATCGACCATCCTTATGTGGTCGGTCGCGAGGTCCTGGTCGAGGCGGCCGATGGTTCAGGATCATTGCCGATGCACAATGTCGTTATTCGTTTGTCCGCGACGCCGGGATCGATAAGATGGGGCGCGCCGGCGATGGATCAGGACCGAGACGCCATTCTCGCGGAGCTCAACCAACGGTCGGGGGAAAAGCAGAGAAAGACGGAAACCGGGAAACCCGACCCTGGCGAGTTGAACGCAGGAACAGCACAAGCGAACACCACGGAGTTTGGGAGGAGAAGTTGGGAAGACTGTCTGGCAAAACGTGCATGGTGACCGGCGCGGCTCGAGGCATCGGAGCGTCGATCGCGGACGCGCTTCTGCGGGAAGGCGGCAATGTCGTATACGCTGATCTCGATGATCACGTCGGTAACTTCGCTGGAAAGGCGAAGGACCAGGCTCACGCTGAGGGCGGTCGCGCCATAGGAGTGAAACTCGACGTGACGGACCGGAAGCAAGTTCGCGCGGCCATCGAGCGCGCGGTCAAGGAATTTGGCGCGCTGCACGTGATGTTCAATAACGCCGGCATCAACAGGCCGATGAATTTTCTGGACGTGACCGAAGACAATTGGAACCTGATCATGAAGGTCAATGGTCTCGGCGTGTTGATCGGCATGCAAGAGGCCGCCAAGCAAATGATTGCGCAAGGAACTGGAGGAAAAATCATCAATACCGCGTCGATCGCAGGCCGCCAGGGCTACGACAATATCGCGCCCTATTGCGCGTCGAAATTCAGCGTGATCTCTCTTACGCAGTCTGGCGCTCGCGCGCTGGCGAAGCACAATATCACCGTCAACAGCTTCTCGCCGGGAGTCGTGGCGACCCCGCTTTGGGAGCAGCTTGACAAGGATCTAATGGCGATCGGCGCGTCGCAGCGTCCTGGTCAGGCAATGTCTGAGTTCTCTGCCGGCATCCTGCGCGGCCGCGCGGCGACGCCCGATGACATAACCGGAACAACGACTTTTCTTGCCGCGTCAAATTCGGACTACATGACCGGGCAGAATATATCGATCGACGGCGGAATGGTGCTTGTCTAGCCGGAGCGCGCTTCAGCTTGCAGGACTTCGCTGATCTCAATTCAGGAGCAGTTCGAGATGAATGAGCTTGCCATCACGCCGCGCCCGATAGACCCTGCGTCGGCTCTCGCGCCTCACTGGAACTGGAATCGGGCGATCCCGCAGCCTGGCCACATGGGGGTCGATTTTGAAGGCCGCGTCGATTTCCGACGGATGCACGCCTATAGGTTGGAGCGGGCCCGACGTGCTCTCGCCAACTCCAAGCTGGGAGCGCTGCTGACCTTCGACGTCAACAACATTCGCTACCTGACCTCGACCAAGATCGGCGAATGGGAACGGGACAAGCTTTGCCGCTTCGCCCTGTTTGCGGGCGACAAGGCGCCCGTATTGTGGGACTTCGGATCGGCGGCGGTCCATCATCGGCTCTACTGCGACTGGCTGCCGGCTGAAAACTTCCGAGCCGGGATGCTGGGGATGCGCGGAACGGTGCCCCCGTCCGCCGGATTGATGAAGCGTCATGCCGAAGAGATCAAGGATCTGCTTGTCCAGGCCGGCGTCGCGGACATGCCGCTTGGCGTCGACCTCATCGAGCCGGGCATGTGGCTGGAACTTGAGCGTGTCGGTCTCAAGATCGTCGACGGACAGCAGGTCATGCTCGACGCGCGCGAGATCAAGAACATCGATGAGATCGTGCTGCTCAACCAGGCCGCCGCGATGGTGGACGCCGCTTACCACTTGATCTGGGAAGAGCTGAAGCCGGGAGTGCGCGAAAACGATATCGTCGCGCGGGTGAACAAGCTACTCTACGAGCTGGGTTCCGACGATGTTGAGGCGATCAACGCGATTTCCGGCGAGCGTTGCAACCCTCATCCGCACAATTTCACCGATCGTCTGCTTCGCCCTGGCGATCAGGCCTTCTTCGACATCCTGCATTCCTTCGTCGGATACCGGACCTGTTACTACCGGACATTCAATGTCGGTCGCGCGACGCCGGCTCAGCATGACGCCTACAAGACATGCAGGGAATGGCTGGACAAGGCCATCGACTTGATCCGGCCGGGCGTTTCGACCGATACCGTCGTCAAGGTTTGGCCCAAGGCGGAAGAGTTTGGCTTCCCGGATGAGATGGCAGCATTTGGCCTTCAGTTCGGCCACGGCATCGGTCTAGCCCTTCACGAGCGCCCGATTATTTCGCGGCTAGTCTCGCTTGAATCTCCAATGGAGATAAAGACCGGAATGGTCTTTGCTCTCGAGACTTATTGTCCCGCCACCGACGGATACTCCGCCGCCCGAATTGAGGAAGAGGTCGTGGTCACCGATAAGGGGTGCAGAGTCATCACGCTGTTCCCCGCCGAAGAGCTCCCGATTTCCTGTCGGTACTAGCGATCTCGCGCCGACGCGTCGCGTTCGCGGAGGTTGAGCATCCGGCGCTTGGCACGCCGGGCTGCTCAACGTCCGGTGCGGAGCCGTGAAGTGGCTGCTCCGGCTTCCTGGCCGCGCTCGGATCAGTCGAAAAGAAAAACGCCCTTTCCGCCGCTTTGCCTGTCGAAATTCGCGTAGGCGGTCTCGGCCTCATCGAGCCGATAGCTGTCGGTGAACAGCGAATCGATATCGGTTCCGCGCTCGACGATGAAATCGGCGCAAGCCTTCTGGTCCCGTATCGACATGCTCCACGACGTCATGATCGTGATCTGCTTGCCGAGAAACGCTCGCACATCGAACGCGACCTCGGCGCCGAGACCGACGAACGTCGCCGTTCCCCAGGTTTTGACTACGTGCAAGGCGTCCTTTGCCGCTGCCGAGGAGCCTGACGTCTCGAGCGATTTGTCCGCGCCTTTTCCGCGCGTCAGCTCCCAAATCTGATCTTTGACGCGGCCGTCGCTCGGGTTGATCGTCGCTACGGCGCCGAACGCCTTGGACCTCGCCAGACGCGCCGGCTTGACGTCGAGCGCAATAACCCTCGCCCCCTGCGCGGCGGCAAGCTGCGTCGCCGAGAGTCCGACGGGCCCTTGGCCAAAAATCGCAATTGTGTCGCGCCCGGAGAGACTCATCCGCTTGAGAGCGCCCCAGGCGGTTCCGGTTCCGCAACTGATCGCCGCGCCGGCGGCGAAGCTCAACCTGCCGTCCAGCGGCACGAGCGTATCGGCGGGAACGAGCATGTAGCGCGCGTGCGCCCCGTTCCGGTTGATTCCGTAGATCTCAGTTTCGCCGTTTGTGCAAAGCTGCGCCCAGCCCGAACGGCAATGCTCGCAAGTCGTGCAGCCGTGATAGTGATGCACCATGACCCGATCGCCGACGCGAGCTACGCCCCCTGCGACGCCGGGGCCGAGCGCTGCAATGACGCCCGACGGCTCGTGGCCGCCGATGATCTTGTCGCTGTCGCCCGTCGCTTTCCGATAGGCGTGCAGATCGCTACCGCACATGCCGGAAGCCTTGATTTCGACGACGACCTGGCGCGAGCCCGGCGTCGGATCCGGAAAGCGTTCCAGGGCGATGCGGCGGCCTCCCTTGAAAACCACACTGCTGATTCCTGACGATGTCGCCCACCAAAACGAGATGATGTCGCCCGTCGTAACGGAATGATGCCGCCCACCAAAACGAGATGATGCCGCCCACCGGAACGGAATGATGCCGCCCGGGGTTTTTGACGGCGACGAGCGCCTCCGCTGGCCTGTTTAGGGTCGCTCCTTTGGCAATCCAAGGGAGCGATCGATGCCAGCGGAAAGAGTTTCGATGCGCCAGGCGCGCGAGATCATTCGTCTGAAGTTTTCAACCAGCCTGCCGACGCGCGAGATCGCGCGGCGTCTTGGCCTCGCGCCTTCGACGGTTCGAGAGACGTTGAGTCGTTTGGACAGCGCTGGGCTTTCTTGGCCGTTGCCGGAGGGGATCGGCGACGCCGAACTGGAGGCGGCGCTTTACGCCAATCGCAGAAGCAAACGGGGACACCGCCGCCACGCCGAGCCGGACTGGCCCACGGTCCATCGGGAGTTGAAGCGCAAGCACGTCACTCTGCTGATCGTCTGGGACGAATATATCGCGGCCGACCCCGGCGGTTACAGCTATTCGCGGTTTTGCGAACTCTATCGCGGTTTTGAAGCGAAGCTGTCGCCGACGATGCGGCAGACGCACGCGGCGGGCGAGCGGTTGTTCGTCGATTACGCGGGCGACGGGGTCCCGGTGGTCGTTGACCGGCTCACCGGGGAGATCCGCATGGCGCAGATCTTCGTCGCCGTGCTCGGCGCCTCGAGCTTCACCTTCGCGCACGCGAGCTGGACGCAGGCGCTCCCCGACTGGATCGACGCCCATGTGCGCGCGCTCCAGGCGATCGGCGGCGTCCCGCAATTGCTCGTGCCGGACAATACGAAGACCGCCGTCATCAAGGCCTGCCTTTACGATCCTCAGGTCAATCGGACCTATGCCGAAATGGCGGCGCATTACGGAGCCGCCATTTTGCCGGCGCGGCCGCGGCGGCCCCGGGACAAAGCGAAGGTTGAGCAGGCCGTGCTCATCGTCGAGCGATGGCTGCTCGGGCGGCTGCGTCACCGAACCTTTTACAGCCTGGCGGACGTCAACGCGGCGATCGCCGATCTCATGACGCACCTCAATGAACACCGCCCGATCCGCCGGCTCGGCGCAACGCGCCGGCAATTGCTGGAGACGGTCGATCGGCCATCGCTGAGGTCCCTGCCGGCCGAGCCGTACGAGTTCTCGGAATGGCGGACATGCCGCGTCGGCATCGACTATCACGTCGAGGTCGCCGCCCATTATTACAGCGTGCCCCATCGTTTCATCCGCGCCGAGGTCGACGCGCGGATGACGGTGCGGACCGTCGAGATTTTCCTCAAGGGCGAGCGGATCGCCGCGCATGTGCGGGCAAGCGGCAACCACAAGCACACCACCGTCTCCGAGCACATGCCGTCCAGCCATCGGCGCTATGCCGGCTGGACGATTGAACGCATCCGCGCCGACGCGCGCCTGATCGGGCCGGCGACGGCGGCCCTGTGCGAACTGATCCTTGAGGCGCGACCGCATCCCGAGCAGGGCTTTCGCGCCTGCCTAGGCATCGTCCGGCTCGCGGGTCCCCATGGCGCCGAGCGCCTGGAAGCCGCCGCCGAACGCGCCATCGACATCGGCGCGCGGACCTACGGCTCGGTCAAATCCATCCTCGACAACAGCCTCGACCGGCGTCCCGCGCGCCAGCGCTCCACGGACGGAACGCCGATCCTGCACGCCAACATCCGTGGGCCGCGCTACTACAATTAGGAGAAACGGCTTGCTCAAGCATCCCACCCTCGATCAACTCAGCGCCCTTGGCCTGCATGGCATGGCCAAGGCCTTCGCCGAACTCGTCGCCAACGGGGAAGCCGGCGGCCTCGGCCATCACGAATGGCTCGGGCTTCTGCTCGATCGCGAGGCGTCCTGGCGGCAGGACAAGCGCTTCGCGGCGCGGCTGCGCGTCGCCAAATTGCGCCAGCACGCAAGCGTCGAGGATGTCGATTACCGAAGCCCCCGCGGTCTCGACCGCGCGCTGTTCCAAAAGCTGGTCGAGGGCGAGTGGATCAGCGCCCACGACAATTTGGTTCTCGTCGGTCCGACAGGCGTCGGCAAGAGTTGGCTGGCCTCAGCGCTTGGCCACAAAGCCTGTCGCGACAATCGGTCGGTCATCTATCAGCGGGCACCCCGTCTGTTCGAGGATCTCGCGCTGGCCCGCGGCGACGGGCGCCATCCCCGCATCTTACGCAACCTCGGCCGAGCCGACCTTCTCATCCTCGATGATTGGGGGCTTGAGCCACTCGACGCCGTCGCGCGGCATGATCTCCTGGAAATCCTTGAAGAGCGCTATGGACGCCGCTCCACGGTGATCACCTCCCAGCTTCCGATCGACCGTTGGCACGAAATCATCGGCGATCCCACCTACGCCGACGCCATCCTTGACCGTCTCATCCATAACGCTCATCGCATCGAACTCGCCGGCGAAAGCCTGCGTCGGACACAAGCAAAGCAATCAAGGAAGGCTTGACCCAACACCACAGCCGGTGACAACAATCCATCGGCCAGCGAGGCTCGCGACCCGGGCGGCATCATTCCGTTACGGTGGGCGGCATCATTCAGGAATCCCGGGCGGCATTATCCCGTTATACCCGGGCGGCTTCGTCGGAATCGGCAAACCACACCGAGCACTCTCGATCCTTTCCAAATAGAGATCCGCCCCGATCACATCTCGGCGGTCTTTATCCAGCGTCGCTCGCGAGAAGAGCGGACGACTGCCTCCACAGTCTGCGCGACGCGCCAGGCGTCGGTGAAATCCGGCCAGGCCGCCGGTTTGCCGCCGGCAAATGCGTCGACAAGAATCCTCGCCTCGATCGTTTTCAGCTCGTTGAAGCCGATGTGATGTCCTGCGACGGGGACAAAGGCTGAGTAGTGCGGATGATCGGGCCCGGTCAGAATGGTCTTGAACCCTTCGCGGCCCTTTCCCTGGCCCATCGTATAGAGGAGCAATTCGTTCATCCGCTCAAAATCGAGATAGATCGTGCCCCTGGCGCAGGTCAGCTCGAAAGCCAGCGTCAACTTCCGGCCATGCGCCATCCAGCTGGTCTCAATCGAACCCGTCGCGCCGCTGGCGAATCGCAGCAACGCCCGAGCTTGATCGTCGACCTCCACTGCGCGAGTCTCGGTCGACCCCGCGGAGATCGGGCGCCGCTTGACCAAGGTCGAGACTTGCCCGCTCACCTCGTCGATCTCTCCCATCAAGTGGCGCGCGATCGAGACGATGTGGCTGCCGATGTCGGCGATCGCGCCATGTCCACCTGCCGGGTCGATACGGAATGACCACGGCTTGGCGGGGTCGGACATGTAGTCCTCGAGGTGGACGCCGCGAAAGCTGACCGGCTCGCCAATCTCGCCGGACGCAACGATCTCGTGAGCGAGCCCGACCAGCGGATTGCGAAGGTAGCTGAACCCGACAATCGTCTGGACGCCGGCCCTCGTGGCGGCGTCCGCCATCTCCTTCGCATCCGCCGGCCTCGCGGCCAGCGGCTTCTCACACCAGACCGTCTTGCCTGCGGCGAGCGCCGCCAGTGCCATTGGCTTGTGCAGGGAATTGGGCGTGGCGATCGAGACGACGTCAATCGCAGGGTCGGTCGCCAGGCTTCGCCAGTCTCCGGTCGATCGAGCAAATCCCAGCGATCCCGCCGCGCGCTCCGCTGATGGCGCATCGATATCGGCTATAATCTCGAAGCGAGGTTCGAGCGGCAATGCGAAATTGCGGGGAGCGTTTCGCATGGCGTAGGCATGGCACTTCCCCATGAAGCCAGAGCCGATCAGTCCATATCCGAATGTCTTCATGTCTGCCCTGACTATTCTTTTCCGCCGCAGGGATAGAGCGAACGCGGCGTCAGCGCCGCGGTGACGCTGCGTTCTCACCACCAGGAAGATCGGCTCGATGCTCCGGATGCGAATTAGAGGCTTGAACAGAAACGCCGCGCCTAGGGATAAATTCCTGCAAACTGCGCCATTGCGGTTGCGAACGACCGGTCGACAGCCTCTTTCAGCGGCCGGTTTCGCTGCTCATCGGAAATGATTTCGATGCCGAATGGCCCGTCGTAGCCCGTTGCTTTGATTGATCGAAGGAAGGCGGGAACATCGAAGCTTCCCTCACCGCACAGCCTACGATGATTCACTGTATCTTCGATCAGCTTCCCGATCGGCTCCGACGCCGCATCCGACAGTTCGACATGTCCGAGGAAGCGACGCGGCATGGAGGCGAGTTCGCTGTAAGGAATGCCGCCGCGACCCATATGCCAGATGTCGATTAGCAGCCCGCCGTTGCCTTTGTCCGCGCCGGAGACGACTTCAACCCCGGTCTTGATGTCGGGGATGTTCGACCAGGGCAGGATTTCGAGCACAACATGCGTCCCGGCATTCTTTGCTTCGTCGCACAATCCGGCAAAGGACCGGATCACCTGACCGATCGACCAGGACTTTCCCTCCATGTCGCCGCCGATCTTGATATGGCGCGCGCCCGTCTTTTCGGCGGCGAGCAGAAGCTCGCGGCGGATCAAATCGGACTGCCGGCGGCGGTCGCCATCGGTGAACCAGTCGGTGAGAAACTCGACCTCGAAAATCTTAACCCCGTTGTCCCGCAAGATCGAACGTATTCCGTCATAACCGTAGCGTGCAGCCGTTTTCTTGAGATCCGGGTACGTCAGACCCACGCCGGCATAGCCGCCGGCGATCGCGGCTTTCACGCGTTGTGGAAAGTCGATCGGGCTGCCGTCGAGGTCCATTCCGTCGGCGAAGTTAAGCTTGCCCGCGATCGTCCAGTAGCTTGCAATGAGATCGACATTTCCCATGCTCATGTTTTCGCGCTCTACTGGCGTTCCATCTGCAGGTGCGGGGACGCGGCTGCGATGCTTGACGTAATCCTTGTATTCTGTATACGGTTTTCAGATCGCATGCAAACAAGAGCCAACCCTGTCGGTCGACAGAGTGCCGAAACAATCGGCGCCGCAGCGCCCGACTCGTGGCGAGTTAAACGGGCCCGATGTCTCGTTCCTGCGCAGGCGAAATAGTCTGTCTTTCTGCCCAAGGGTCGATGCGATTGTCCGGCAGAATGAGATGGGGAATGGTGGGCGGCGGGCTAGGCAGCCAGATCGGTGTCGCACACCGGGTCGCCGCCTGTATGGATGGCCTGTTCGAGTTTTCGGCCGGCGCCGTGGATATCGATCCGGCAAAGGGCCACGCGGATGGGATTGATCTCGGGCTCCCCAAGGACAGGACCTATGGAACGTGGCGAGAAATGCTCCATGCGGAGATGCAGCGATCCGACCGCCTTGACCTTGTGACGGTGGCGACGCCAAACGCCACCCATTTCGAAATCGTGCGGGCATTCCTCGACTCCGGATTCAACGTGTTGTGTGAGAAGCCGTTTACTCTCGACGTCGCCGAGGCCGAGGAGCTCGTTCGTCTCGCGCGAGAGAAAGAAAGCGTCTGCGGCGTGAATTTCGGGTTCTCTGGCTATCCGATGGTGCGTCAGGCGAAGGCCATGGCGAACGCGGGAGAGCTCGGAAGGGTCAGAGTCGTGGTCATGGAATTTGCTCATGGATTCCACGCTCGCTCGGATGACGCCGACAATCCGCGCATTCGTTGGCGCTATGATCCGAAACAGGCGGGACAAAGCGCGGTGCTCGCGGATGCAGGCATCCATGCGCTGCATATGGGAGGTTATATAATCGGGCAATCGGTCGCGGAGGTGAGCGCGGATTTTGCTTCTTGCGTTCAAGGTAGACTCCTCGAGGACGACGCTGCGCTGCAAATCCGCTTCTCGGATGGAACGATTGGCCGGCTATGGACGAGCGCAATCGCCGTCGGTCAGATGCACGGTCTGACGATCCGCATATTTGGCGAGAAGGGCGGCCTTCGCTGGCGCCAGGAGGAGCCGAACCAGATCATCTGGTCGCCGCTCGGCGAGTCCTCGCGGACGCTCGAGCGCGGCGCCAGCGGACTTCACCCGATCGCGGCCCGGGGGTCGCGCATTCCGATCGGCCATCCCGAGGGAATGCTCGAGGCGTTCGCCAACATATACAGCGATTTGCACGCCGCCGTAGCCGCCGCCCGTGCCGGCGAGCGAACCGGCGCAACCGAGGACTTTCCTGGGTTCAGTGCGGGTCTGGAAATGGTCAGGGGTTGTGCAGGCCGCCACAGCCTCGTCGAAGAATCGCGGACAGTGGACTCCGGTCTGATCAAGGGAATGTTTCTGACCAGGGTTCCGTCCGAGTGAGTACGCAACAACCAATGGGTCTGGAGAGCGCCATGATTCGGGGAATTCACCACACGTCATTTTCAACTCAGAACTTCGATCGTCTCGTCCACTTTTACAGGGACATCATTGGTCTTGAATTTGTTGCGTCCTATGATTGGGACGAGCATTCGCCCGAGCACGACAAACTCGACCGCATCGTGGGACTCAAGAAATCGGCGACCCGTACGGCTCTTCTGCGCGCCGGAAACACGCACGTCGAAATCTTCGAGTATGTAAATCCCAAGGGCAAGGACAACGAACCAAACCGGCCGGCGTGCGACGCCGGCCTGACGCATGTGGCATTCGACGTGGTCGACATTTTCGCCGAATACGAGCGGCTGAAAAAGGCGGGCGTCAAATTTCATACCGAGCCGCAGGTGGTGGGCATGTTCCGCGCCACGTACGGGCGCGATGCGGACGGGAATATTTTCGAACTCCAGGAGGTCATGGATCGGAACCATCCCGTGTCGCTGACCAATCTCATTCCGGGCCTTGCGAAGGGCTGAAATGTTCGCGCGGGATCATTCGGTGAAGTCATGGCAAGCGACACGGAAACGTTTGACTACATCGTCGTTGGCGCCGGTTCTGCGGGATGCGTCGTCGCGGGCCGGCTTGGCGAGACCGGGAAGTTCAAGACGTTGCTCCTCGAAGCGGGGGGCAAGGATACGTACCCATGGATCCACATCCCCATGGGCTACGCCAAGCTCTACGCCAATCCTGCCGTTAACTGGTGCTATTCCAGCGAACCCGAGCCGGAACTGAACGGCCGGCGCCTCTTCCAGCCTCGCGGGAAGGTGCTCGGAGGAACCGGCTCAATCAACGGCATGATCTACATGCGTGGCCAGGCCGAGGATTTCGACGGTTGGCGGCAACTGGGCTGCACCGGTTGGGGCTACTCCGATGTGCTGCCCTACTTCAAGAAGTCGGAGCATCAGCAAAGGGGCGCGAACGAATATCACGCCACAGACGGACCCTTGTGGGTATCGGACCTTCCTTCAAAGCACGAGTTGGCCGACGCCTTCATTGGGGCGGGACACGAACTTGGATCGCCCCTCAACGATGACTTCAACGGCGCTTCGCAGGAAGGGGCGGGGTATGTTCAGGTCACGACCCGGAAGGGACGTCGCTGGAGCACCGCCGCCGCCTATCTGAATCTCCCCAATGTGAGGGACTCGGTAAGGATTGTGACCGGCGCGCTAGCCAAACGCGTGTTGGTCGAAGGCGGGCGCGCTGTCGGCGTGGAATACGCAGTTGGAGATGAGGCCCACACAGCGCGCGCCCGAGGCGAAGTCATCCTGTGCGGTGGCGCGTTCAATTCGCCGCAACTGCTGCAATTGTCAGGAATTGGTCCGGCCGACCTCCTGAGGAAGATGAGCATTCCTGTTGTGCTCGATTTGGCCGGAGTGGGAGAGAATCTTCAGGACCATTGCGGCATTGGCGTCGAATATCGCTGCCCGAAGCCCGTGACGGTCAACGATATTGCCAACAATTTCTGGATCCGCATGGGGGTGATGGCGCGCTACCTACTTCTCCGTTCAGGGCCGATGGCCAGCAATGGCAATTTCGCCAACGTTTTCGTCAGGGCTGACGGAAGCAGCGACCGCCCCGATCTGATGGTCACGCTGCTCGGCTGGTGCACTGCAGAGGATCTGACCCCAAGGCCGTTCTCCGGCTACACCGTCCTGGCCGAGCACATTCGTCCGGATTCTCGCGGCTGGGTTCGGCTTGCGAAGCCCGACCTCGCGGCCCCTCCAGAAATCCAGTTCAATTTCTTCGTCTCCGACTACGACCGCAGGACGCTGGTCGAGGGCGTGAAATTCATACGGAAGATGGCGCGCACATCTGCCCTGGCCCCGTATGTCGCCGAGGAGATCAATCCGGGGCCCGCTTGCAATTCCGAAGAAGACTTTGTCGAGCACTGTCGAAAATCGGCGCTTTCCCTGCTTCATGCCGCGGGCACCTGCAGGATGGGGATGCGGGCCGACGCGGTTGTTGATCCGCAGCTCAAGGTCCATGGCGTTGATCGCCTCCGAGTGATCGACGCCTCGATCATGCCGACGATTGTCTCCGGAAACACAAATGCTCCGACCATCATGATCGCGGAAAAGGGCGCAGACTTTCTTATGGCTGACGCGAAAGCTCACTGATGATTCTTCCGGGGGCAGAGGCCGCTAGTCTCTTATGTTCGCGGTCAAGAGGCGAGGCGCGGTTCAGCGCCCCGGGGGCGAAACAACCGTCGGGGAGAATGACGGTATAGCTGCGCAGAGCTGGGAGCGGAGCGAGAGACGACGGTTGATCAGGCTCTTATCCGCGGGTTGGTTACCGCCTTCCGTGTCTTCGTCTCGGGGCTTTCCTCGGTCTAGAGGACGGGCGTCGGGCGCGAGCCCGGCCACATAACTAGCGACGGGAGTTCCCCACCTACGTGCTCCGCTCCCGGCTCTGGGCAGCAGCAAGAAGAACCGTGGTCCGTTACGCTGGCGCGACCTCATGCCCGATGGCCCACAGGAACGCCGCCATTTCGCGGGCGATCGCCGCCACGACGACGGGCAGCTTCTTGCCCGTGGCGCTGAGCCGGCGGTAGCGGGCGCAAAGGCGGACCTGCGCTTTCCAGGCGATATCGCGGACGGGCTTCGGCAGTCCCTCCAGTCGGGCTCTCAAAGTCTCGGTGACCCGTGCGGGATAGCGATATGTCCAGGCCGCCTCGACCAGAGGGTCCCGTCGCGGGGGTGGTTGGAATTGGGTTGGCGTAGTCTCCGGGTTGTTCAACCCAAATGATTCCGGCGTTGGCGCGCTGGAACGGAGACCACGCCATGACGAAGGATACCACGAAGGAGGCGGCTGTGGCCGCCGAAGCTTTGCTTTTGGATGATTGGTTCGACGCGATCGAGGACGGGGTTCGGGCTCGGGCGCGCGGCTTTATCGAGACGATGCTGGAGGAGGAACTTTCCGAGGCGTTGTCGCGTCCGCGCTACGGCCGGCGCAAGCCAGGTGAGGACGAGGCGGCGCCGTCGGTTGTCGGCGTGCGCCACGGGCATCGCGAGCGGACGCTGACGGGCACGTTTGGCAAGACGCGGATCGCCGTGCCGCGCGCTCGGTTGACCGGCGAGGACGGCAAGACGCGCGAATGGCGGAGCGGTTCGCTGCGCGCCTACCAGCGCCGCACCCGGGCCGCCGACGCCTTGATCGCCGGGGCTTATCTCGCAGGGACCAACACCCGCCGCGTGCGACGCGCGCTGAACGCGGTGTTTGCTGGGCCGGTCGGCAAGGACGTGGTCAGCCGCGTCTGGCGCAAGACGAAGGGCGACTGGGACGCCTGGAATGCGCGTTCGCTCGCCGAAGAGCCGATCGTGCGGCTGATCCTCGACGGCACAGTCGCGCGTGTCCGGCTCGACAGAAGGGCGACTTCGATCTCGTTGCTCGTGGCGCTCGGCGTGCGCGCCGACGGCCAGAAGATGTTGCTCGCGATCAAGAGCATGGGCGGGGAAGGCGAGGCGGCCTGGCGTGCGCTGCTCGACGATCTGGTCCGGCGCGGATTGCAAACGCCGGAGCTGGTCGTCGTCGACGGCGCGCCGGGCCTCGAAAAGGCGCTGGCGGCGCTGTGGCCCGACGTGGCTGTCCAACGCTGCACCGTGCACAAGCATCGCAATCTCCTCGCCCATGCGCCCGAGCGCCTGCACGAGGAAATCTCGAATGACTACCGCGACATGATCTACGCCGCGACGCGCGGCGAGGTTGAGACCTGGCGCAAGGCGTTCATCCGCAAATGGCGCCTCAAATGCCGCGCCGTCGCCGACAGCCTGGAGGAAGCCAGCGACAAGCTGTTCACATTCACGCGGTTCCCGCCGAACCAATGGAAATCAATCCGAACCTCGAACGCGATCGAGCGATTGCACGAGGAGTTCAAGCGCCGGATCAAGACTTCAGACCGTGCTGCCCTGCGCCGAAACCGCCGCCATGCTGTTCTGGGCGCTGCTTGCCTCAGGACAGATCACCATGCGCAAGGTCGACGGATGGCAGACCCTCGCCGAGAAACCAGACGATCAGATCATTGACCTCGCCGCATGATCGGGTAGCCTCATGTCGCCCGAAGACGCGCCAGTCAATTCCAACAAAAATCGCGACGGGGCCGACCAGAGCGCGGCGGGCACGGCGGTTGCCCGCCAGGGTGAGGCCTTTCCTCCGGATCGTCTCGCCGGTCGAACTCTCCGCTGGGACAAGGCCGAGGAAGGACATCAGCTGTCGCGGCGTATCGAACCGTCGGACGTCGCCGATTTCCGCCGCGAAGGTCACGGCAACCAGGAACGAAGCGCCGCGCATCGCCTGGTAGGCCTCCACGACGGGCTCCATGGACCACTCCGGCACGATGATGGCCAGTTGCTTCTCCAGGCGACGCAATTTCTGAAGCGCATCTTCGATTGCATCGATCCCTTCCTGAAAGACGATCTGCTGGGCGGCGTGCTCGAACTTCTGGCCGGCGAGCCAGCGCCGGTGCGCAAGCGTCCAATGGCCGCCTCTTGATGCGCTCGCCCGACCGCTTCGGGATCAGGGCCGGAGCGACCACCATGCAGTCGTGGCCGAGCGCCTTGACCTGGCGATAAAGCCCATATCCCGTCGGCCCGGCTTCAAAGCAGACGTGAAGATGGTCGTATCGCTGCGCCAATCTCTTGATCGTCCGCTCGATCGGCAGCGGACTGTTCTCGACATCGCCGAGAAATCGGACTTCCCCGGTCCGGCCGCCTTCCGCCATCGCCACGGCGTGCTTCTTCTTGGCGACATCAAAAGCCACAAAGACTTCGCTATGCTTTCCCATGGTCTGCCCTCCGTGCATGAGGCTCGGCTCGGTTTGCCCGAGCAACCCTCGTTCTTACTGCACGAAAGGGCGGGCCACCGGCTCAGCCCGCGAACATGACGTCTAAGCTAAGCTAAACCGCCAAGAAGGCGCCATCGAGCGGAATCGCCGCCCCGGTCAAATATGGCGCGTGTCCCGACATGAGGAACACCACCACTTCGGCTACCTCTTCCGGCGTGCCATAGCGCCCCATCGGTATTCCGGCCTCGTAGCGCCGCCGCTCATAGGTCGGGTCTTTCGGATTGACTAGCACCTCGGACTGATGTTGCAGGGGAGTGTTGATCGGGCCCGGGCAGACGCAATTAATCTGAATGTTGTCCTTCGCATGTTCGCCAGCCGCTGTCTTGGTCAGCGCGATGACCGCGTGCTTTGCCATGGCGTAATCGCCGCGACGCACGGCTCCCTTAAAGGAGAGCAGGGATCCGCAATTGACCACGGCGCCGCCGCCGGCTCGTTTCATTGCGGGCAGGGCATATTTCATGCCGATAAAGACCGCGCGGAAGCTCACGTTCATGATTTCATCGAGCTCCGCGAGCGACAGATCGACAATCGCCTTGTGAGCTCCGCCAATCCCGGCATTGTTGAATTGAAACGAGATCGCGCCGACGTTCTTCTCGGCTTCCGAGATCATGGAGCGAACCTTTTCTTCGTCAGTCACATCGACGACATATGGCAGGACCTTGCCGCTCGAGCCGCGAGCCACCTCGGCGGTTTGCGCAAGCGGGCCGGGTTTGCGGCCGACTCCAATGACCGTGGCGCCCGATCGGGCGAGGAGAAGCGCAGTGGCGCGTCCAATTCCGGATCCCGCTCCGGTTACGATCCCGGTGCGTCCATGAAAATCGTACACGGCTCGGGCTCCCTCGATCTATCTTTTCAAATCAGGCGATCCGGACCGACAATTGCGTCCGCGCCTGGCGCCTTCTGAGCCGCGTCAGGGTGAGCTGGACGACAACAACCAGAATCAACAGCGCGCCAACCGCGAGATTCTGGACATAATAGGGCGCGCCCAGGGCGGCCATGCCGGTCACTAGGAAGCGCAGCGTGAACAGGCCGATCGCGATCCCGATCACGTTGCCGATTCCTCCTTCCAATGCGATTCCGCCCATCAGGCAGGTTGTCGCGGCGGAGAGCAGAAGCGAATCGAACCCGAGCGGCGTCGCGCTTCCGAGACGGATTGACAGCAGCGCTCCGCCGAGTCCGGCCAACGCTCCGGAAAGGGTGAACGCGATCATCATCGGCCGAAGCAAAGGCACGCCCGCGGCCCGAGCCTCGTTGCGCCCCCCTCCGATTGCGTAGATTTCGCGTCCCCAAAGGGTGTACTTGAGGAACAGGCCGACGGCGACGAACACGACAATCATGCCGACGCTGATAGGAGAGAAAACGCCCAGGAAATGCTGGGTAAGGATGTCGACGTCCGGCAACTGCTCGATCGGCATGGTGATGGTTTGCTCATGGGCGACAACCATCGCCAGGCCTCGAAGACCGATCAGCGTGCCAATGGTGAAGACCAGCGAATTGATCCCGAGAACGCCGATCAGTAGGCCCTGGATGACGCCCACGGCGGCGGCGAACAGGACGCCCACCACCAGCGCCGGCAGCACGCCAATGCCTATGATCTCTAGGGAAATGACCCCCGTGAGGGCCGCAAGGGAGCCGACAGACAGATCGAATTCGCCCGCGATCATGGTCACCCCGACCCCGACCGAGACGATACCGATCAGCACGGCGCCATCGAGCAGCGCCGCGATGCCGTTCGAAGTATGGTAGTTCGGCAGCTGCAAGGCGAACACCAAATAGATGACCGCCATGAACGCTGTGCGAACAGCGAGATCGATCCGAGCATCTCGCCTGTTCACTCGCGCCTCCGTTGGAGCACGTGAAACCCACAGGTGGCGACGACGACGAGGACGCCGACCACCGTCATTCGCCAGCCGCTCGTGAAGTCGTGCAGCAGCATGAAGTTCTGCAGCAATGAGATGAAGACGGCGCCGAGAGCTGCCTGGATTGGGGACCCCTGGCCTCCGCGAAGCGCAATGCCTCCCACGAGAATGGCGGCGATCACGTCGAAGTTGAGTCCTTGGAAAAGGTTGGCGACCGCTTGTCCAAACTGAGCCGCCGCAAAGATCCCGGCGATGCCGCAACAAAAGCCGAGCAGGGTCACGCCTAGAAGCGCCGCTTGTCCCACGCGCAACCCGGAGGCGGTCGCAGCGACACGGTTCGCGCCAGACAGCAGCAATAGCCGGCCAAACCTGGTCCGCTGCAGGACAAACCATGCGATCAAGGTCAGAATGATGAACGCCCAACTCTGAGTTGGCACGCCGAGCGGTCGCCCGGTGCCAAGCCATTCCGCCGCGTCGCTGCCGAGCAGTATGTTCTGGTTCTGGCTTACGACCGACGAGAGCCCGCGAAAGAATCCGCCGAAGGCGAGCGTCGTGATGATTGGATCGGCGCCGAGCGCAATGATCCCGCCTTGCACTGCACCCCCCGCTCCCGAGAAGAGGAGCGTAATCAGCAGGCTCAGCGGCAGGCCGAAGCTGGCGCGCATCAACCAACCGAATATGCAAGCCGAGAGAATCGACAGCTCCTCGGCCGAGAGCGCGAAGAGATTGCCGGATATGGTGACATAGGACATGCCAAGCGCGACGACGCCGGTCACCGAAGCGTTCCGTATCACCACCAGCATATTTTCGACGGTGAGAAAACTCGGCGTCGTCAGGCCCGCAACGACGAGGAGCGCGGTCAGCGCGACAACGATGATGGCCGTGGCCTGTCGGCGGCGGTTGACCGCAGTACGAGCATCCACTTCATCAGGCGGCCTGGCCTGGACCAGGTCCGCGACGACCCGCATCGATCTCACTGGATGAACCGGACGTCTTCCGCGCCCGGATGAGTGACGTCGCGCAAAAGCTCTTCCGCCTCGAGAGACTCGGCGCTTGCGACACGCACCAGGCGTCCGCGGAAGAACGTGGCGATGGTGTCGGCGAGACCGAGAACCTCCTGATTGTCCGAGGACACGAAGATAATGGCGAGCCCCTGGTTCGCGAGCTTGCGCAGATGGCGATAGATCTCGGCCCGGGCACCGACATCGACTCCGCGAGTGGGCTCTTCGACTAGAAGGATCGATGGTTCGATGCCCAGCCACTTGCCCAACGCGACTTTCTGCTGGTTACCGCCGGACAGTTTCGCCGCGTGGCGTCCGAGGCGAGCGTTGTCAACCTCGAAAAAATCCGCAAGCTCCGTTGCGATCTTGATCTCCCGGGACCGGCTCAGGAGACCGCCGACCGAGATGCGCCACAAGGCGGTCGAGGTGAAATTCTCGAACAGGTTGCGAACCCCGAAAATTCCGTCCCGCTTCCGGTCGTCCGAACAATAGGCGATGCCGTCCCCGATCGCGTCGCGTATCGACCCTGGTTGCAAGGGTCGCCCTCGCAATTCGATCGTGCCGCTATCGGGGGGGACCACTCCCGCAACCGCCCGGACGACGCCGTTCGCCCCACTGCCGAGCTGGCCCGCGAGGCCAAGTATCTCGCCTTCGCGAAGCTCGAGCGATACCGGTCTCGCCAGACCGGGGGCCATTACGTCGCGCAAGGAAAGAACGGTCGATCCAAAGCTTTCGCAGCGGGCCGGAAACATTTGCTCAAGGCGCCGCCCCAGCATGTGCTCGATCAGGTCGTTGATATCCAACGATTTGACTTGGACGGGCTCGAAGCTGCAGCCATTGCGAAAGATGGTGACCCGATCCGCGATCTCGAAAACCTCTCCCAGGCGATGAGTCACGTAAATGATCGATCGACCTTCGCTGGCGAGTTTGCGCACAACCGCCTTGACCTTCTCGATCTCAACGTCGGACAACGCGGCGGTCGGCTCATCGAGAATGAGAAATCTGGGCGTTGCGCGACAAGAGGCGCGCAATCTCGACCAGTTGCTGCTGGGCTACTGACAGGCTTCCCGCGGGGACCGACGGGTCAATTGATTCCATGCCGACGAGGGCGAGGAACGGTTTGACCTGTTCCGCCAGCCGGCCTCTGGTCCAAACCGCCTGCTGGTCGCGCCCCCCGAGACAAATGTTCTCTGCTACAGAGAGAGGCCCGACGATGCTGAGCTCCTGAGTGACATAAGCGACACCTGCCTGCAGCGAATGACTCGGCGAACGCAAACGGATCGGTTGACCTTCGATTTCAACGTTCCCGGCGTCGGCGCGCTCCAGGCCGGCGAGTATCTTCACAAGGGTGCTTTTGCCGGCCCCATTTTCGCCAAGCAGGGCCATCACCTCACCCCGAGCCAGCGCAAAATCGACGTCCTGCAAGGCCGACAGAGAGCCGTACCGCTTCGAAATTCCACTCATCCGCAAGACAATATCGCCGGACGACATAGATCATGTTCCAATGGACGGAAGGTTCGACCGCGGGCGACGCCCCGCGGTCGCACGCAGCTCGAAGGCTCAGTAGTTGCAGAGCTGCTTGAAGTTGTAGCCCCACAGCTTGAAGTTATCCAAATCGGCCTGCGTATTCCCGACCCAGGGATTCGGTATGAAATTGTACCGGTGTGGTTCGCCATCATCCGATGGGGGCGTATTGGGGTCGGCCGGCAGATATGTGTCGCCGTCGAGGACTTTCTTGGTCTTCAGATATTTGTACGTTGTTTGAACCGACGACCAACCTTCCAGATACGCAGCTTGAATACCCGTGCCAATGAGCTCCTTGTTGAGGAGATTCGTCGTGTCGCCATGGCAGGTGCCGCCGACGACAAGAACGTCCTTGCCCGGGTGCAGGCCACTCTCTTTGAGCGCCTGAATGACGCCCTCGGCCAGAGAGTCGTTTTCCGTATAGACCCAACTGATCTCATTCTTATAAGCGGGAATGATCTGCGACGCCGTTTTGTAGCCTTCTTGCGCCATAAAGCCTGCGGGCTGTTCTTGAATGACGGTAAGCTTGCCCTCGACGACTTTCTTGAAAGCCTTCTCGCGATCTGATCCTGCGGAGTAGCCGGCGGGGAAGGTGATGATGAGGCCCTTGTCGCACTTGACGGTCGGAATCTCCGTGCAGGCCTTGAGCAAGGCCTTGGCCGCGGTCTCGGCGTTCAGGAAGTCGTTCACTCCCGCATACGCGGTCCAGAACTTCTCCGTGCCTGGTATCGGATATTGATTGGTGAAAACGACAGGCACTCCGCTCTGTGACAATGCGCGGAGTGAGCCTGTTCCCGCAGCATTCACGTAGGGCCACCAGATGTAGCCATCAACCTTCTCCCCGGAGGCCAGTTCCTGTTGAACCTGGCTGTCCTGTTCCGCCTGGTCACGGGTGGTTTCGATGATCTTGATATCGTACCCGAGTTCCTGAGCCTTGGCGCGAGCGCCCTTTTGCCACTGGGCGAGATAATTATCGGTGCCAGGCGGCATGAAGACCACAAGCAGACCCTTGCCAGCCGCGAATGCTTGGCTGCCTGCACCCAAGCTTGCCACCACTGCAAGCATGCTCACGCCACGGACGATACTCGCCCGCGAACCAAATAGTGCGCTCCAAAGACCGGTCATTTGTTTCCTCCTCACTTGTCTGGCGCCTCACTGCGCCATGTCGCCATCGATCCTGCAACCGTGGCGTATGCTCTAGAGCGCACCTTAGCGCGCTGGACCAACCCGCGCTATTCTCGAGGAGCGCGGGCTCCAGCTTGACAAGAGCGCGATCGAAACCCATCCGATGACGGCGAACGATTTCCAATAAGGCAAATCAACATGCGGCGCGTTGACGTGTCAACAGTAGCCTGTATACGATATGCAGCCATGACCTGTAAACGGCGGGCGTTGAAGCCGCCGGACTTTAGTTAGGGTGTCGTCGGCTCTGACGCGCAGCCCCGCCTAGGCAAGCAAGTTTGGACATCGGAATGGAAACCGGTCGCGCCTTCAAGAATGTTGTTGGAGGCAGTTCCGCGCCTGCCATCGGGCGAGACGACATTCCGGTCATCGATCCAAGCGACGGGCAAGAGTTCGCGACCATCGCGCGCGGCAGAAGTGAAGACATCGACGCCGGCGTTCTCGCCGCCCGCCGCGCATACGAGACTGTCTGGCGGAAGACGCCCGCCGTCGAGCGCGGTCGATTCTTGACCAAATTGTCGGCGCGAATCCTCGAGCATCATGCCGAACTCGCTGAAGTCGAATGCCGCGACACCGGCAAGCCGATCCACCAGGCGAAAGCCGACATCACGGCGTGTGCGCGCTATTTCGAGTTCTATGGCGGAGCGGCGGACAAGGTGCATGGAGAGACAATCCCGTATGCGGAAGGATTTTCGGTTTTCGCGCTGCGTGAGCCGTATTGAGTGACGGGCCACATCATTCCCTGGAACTACCCTTCGCAAATCCTTGGACGGACAGTCGGCGCGTCCCTCGCGGCCGGAAATGCTTGCGTCGTCAAGCCCGCCGAGGACGCGTGTCTCTCGGTCGTGCGCGTAGCGGAACTCGCGTTGGAGTGCGGGCTCCCGCCCGGCGTTTTCAACGTTGTCACCGACCTTGGAGTTGAAGCGGGCGCGGCGCTAGCAGCCCATACTGGCATAGATCATTTGTCGTTCACAGGCTCGCCTCCCGTCGGCACCTCGATCGCGCAGTCCGCAGCCGCCAATCACATCCCGGCCGTACTCGAACTCGGCGGCAAATCCCCCCAGATTGTTTTCGCTGACGCCGACCTGGACCAGGCGCCTCCCGTGGTCGTCAATGCGATCGTGCAAAATGCAGGACAGACCTGCTCGGCCGGCAGCCGGGTGCTCATCGAGCGGCCGATCTATGATCAGACTCTTCGGCTGCTCGGCGAAAGATTTGAGGCTCTCAAGACAGGACCTGGCATGAGAGGTCTGGATTGCGGACCGCTCATCAGCCGCAAACACTTCGACAGAGTTAGCGCATTGGTCGATCAAGCGCGCCGCGATGGGATAGCCGTTGTCGCAAGGGGCAGCGTTGTTGCCGACGCGCCCAACGGCGGCTTCTACTATCCGCCCACGCTTCTTGGGGATGTACCGGTCGATCATCCAATCGCGCAGCAGGAGGTCTTCGGTCCTGTGCTCGCCGCGTTCGCCTTCAACGACGAGGATGACGCCATAGAGATTGCGAACGGCACAAACTACGGATTGACTGCCGGCGTATGGACGCGCGACGGATCAAGACAGATGCGATTGGCTCGGAAGATCGTCGCTGGCCAGGTCTATATCAACAACTATGGGGCTGGCGGGGGCATCGAGCTTCCATTCGGAGGGATGAAGCATTCGGGTTACGGGCGTGAGAAGGGATTCGAGGGCTTAAGGGGCTTCACCCAGCTGAAGACCGTCGCAATCCGGCATTGACGGATCGCGAGAGGGGCGAAGAAAAAGCGCTACGCTCTTGAGCTGGATCGTTCGCTTGGCCACCCTCGCGACTTGACGCATCGAATTCCCGTCAGCGCTTGAGCGCGATCCTCAAACGTCAAACAGGGAGAGAGCCATGCGTCTGGGAGGAAAAGTTGCGGTCGTGACCGGCGCCGCAAGCGGAATTGGCCAAGCGATCGCGACCTTGTTTGCTGAGGAAGGAGCGACGGTCTACGCAACCGACATCGGGCCGGGAGAATCCAGCAAGGGAATTATTCCCTCCCGTCACGACGTGACAAGCGACGAGCAGTGGCGCGACATCGTCGCGCAGGTGGAGCGTGAGCAAGGTCGACTCTCGATCGTGGTGAACAACGCAGGCATTGTTGGGTCGTACGAGGGCCTCGAAACGGTTTCTCTTGATGATTACAATCGTATCATCGCGGTCAACCAAACTGGCGTTTTTCTCGGCATGCGCCACTGCGCTCCGCTCATGCGGAAGAGCGGCGCCGGATCGATCATCAACATCTCAAGTATTTGGGGCCTCGTTGGGGCCCCGGGCGTGGCACCGTATCAGGCAAGCAAAGGCGCAGTTACCCTTATGACCAAGAACGCCGCGATGACCTTCGCTCCCGTCATACGAGCGAATTCGATCCACCCCGGAATTATCTGGACGCCGCTCATCGAGAGACAGGATCCCGCGATCAGTCAATCGCTCGTAGACCTGACGCCCCTCGGCCGGATGGGTCAGCCTCGCGAGGTCGCCTATGCCGCATTGTTCCTGGCGAGCGACGAATCCTCATACGTGACCGGAACCCAGCTGGTGGTTGACGGCGGGTACACTGCACACTGACTGAGGGCGGTCGTTGGGTCGGCGAAGCGATTCTTGTCCGATCCGCGAAGCGTCGTGGGCGCGGGTAACTGGTTGTCGGCCCCGCGTCATTTCCGGTGAACCGACGGCCTCCAAACCCCGCGCTCCGCCGCCAATCCCACCACCTTCAAGGGAGCCTCTCCCGCGAACTCACAC
Organism: uncultured Alphaproteobacteria bacterium; assembly: GCA_963824475.1. GTDB lineage: Bacteria > Pseudomonadota > Alphaproteobacteria > Rhizobiales > Beijerinckiaceae > Roseiarcus. The sequence goes on along the minus strand of CAWGPR010000010.1, from coordinate 178,795 downwards.
GCTTGTCTCCGATTGAACACGGTATACAGGCGCTTGTATACATCGCATTGACACATAGCAGACTTACCCCGTACGCTTTGAGAAGCTCGGACAGCACAATTGTTTTCCGAACAGGGAGGACTCGCAGATGACAACAAAAACCCCTCATTGGAGCCGGGTGAGCCGTCGCTCAGTTATGAAAGGCATTGCGGGTGCGGCGACGCTGGCGGTTCCAGCCGGCGCGATTCTGGGACCTGCGAGAAAGGCCTATGCCGCAGACAAGGTCACGGTTGGAATGGCGTGGCCGGGAATGCAGGACGCCGTGTGGAGCACAAGCAAGAACTTGCTTGAGAAGCTCGCAGCCAAATCAAATCCGCCGATCGAACTGGTGTTCACGGCGGCTGACATGGATGTCGCCAAACAGTCGAGCGACGTCAAAGATCTGATCAGCAAAGGCGTCGACATCATCCTCGTTTTTCCGATTGATTCGAAGGCGATTTCCTCGAGCGTCAAGGACGCTCACGATGCCAAGATCCCGGTCATGTCGTTCCTGCGGCAGGTCCATGCAGACGCCAAATACCAAGCGGACGTCTTTGTAGGCATCGACGCGAAGTGGCAGGAATATTCGTCCGCAAAAACAGTCTTCGCGAAGATGCAAAAGAATAATGTCCCGATCAAGGGCGTCTTGTGGGTCAGCGGGGATCTTCGAGACGAAAATTCCAGACTTCGCGGCGTCGGATTGCAGGAGGCGGCGAAAGAGGTCAACGCCAATATCCTGCAGGACCTGCCGGCGAACTGGGATCCGCTGCAAGCGGCCGCCGTTCTCGCGCCGGCGCTCAAGGCCTATCCCGACGCAAATGTTCTCGCCATCGCCTCCGATGTCATGATGAGCGGCGTCCAGAAAGTTCTCCAGGACGCCAATAAGTGGCATCCCTTCCCCGATCCCAACCACATGTATTTCATCAGCGTGGATGTGTTCCCAATCGGGCTTCAGCTGCTTCGCGAGAAGTACCTCGATGCAGACACGCTGTTTGACGTGAAGGGAATGTGTCAGAAGGCCATCGAATATCTGCCCAAGCTTGCAGCTGGCGAAAAGCTGAAGGACGTCCTGATCCAGGGCCCGGTCTACACGCAGGAGAACGTGGACGATCCCGCGTTGCAAGCGCAGCTTTGGGCAAAGTAGCGTTTTCTTTTGGTTGGCCGGGGATTCGAGCGCCCCGGCCAGTTCGAACGAGCCAAGTTGGCGATGAGGATGTTCACGCTCCCGACATGAGTAACTGAACACACGGGCGCTCCGCTTCGATCTGGCGCTCGCGTCGACGCCTTGAGCGTCGGAGTTTGACCTTCGTCGTATTCGAGATTTTGTTCATGGTCCATGAGGGCCGAAACGGGTCGTTTATGCGCGGCGACTACGCGGTGCATCCACCAGGGTTTCTTCAAAGAACCTTGCCGCAATCGCGGAGAGGGAAGGCCAACGCGCTTACAATTCTCGCCGCGATCGCCATCACTATCATCCTGAGCATAACGATTCCCCATTTTCTGAGATTGGGGAACATTCTCAATATTCTGGAGCAATTGAGCATTCTGGGGTTCATGTCGATTGGCATGACCTTTGTCATGGTTTCGGGCGGAATTGATCTTTCCACGTACACCATCGTGTCCGCCGCATCGGTTGTCGGCGCAACCGCGATGGTGAGCGGCTACTCGCCGCTCTTAGGCTGCGTTCTGATGCTGGTGGTGGGTCTCGCCTTCGGATCGATCAACGGCGTCGCCATCGCGTTCGGAAGAATGATCCCATTCATCGTGACCTTGTCGACGATGGTGGTCGCTCAAGGGTTCGCCATTTGGTTCACTCAGGCGCAGAGCATATCCGGACTGCCGGACTCTTACGTTGATGCGGTTTCCGGAAAGATTTTCGACGTCATCCCGATTCCCGCAGTCATCATCATCGTTGTGGCGGTTCTTTCCGGGGTCATCCTGGGCCGGACGCAATACGGGCGCTCGCTTTATCTGACTGGAACCAACGAGGCGGCCGCGGCTATCTCGGGGATTCCGGTGCGGCTGACGAAATTTGTTGCGTACGTGTTTTCGGGTCTCACGGCGGGAATCACCGCGATCGTGCTGACTGCAATGGTCGGCACGGCGACGACGGCGATGGTGCGCGACGAAAGATTGATGGACGTGATCGCCACCACGGTGATTGGCGGGGCCAGCCTCAAGGGCGGCTCGGGAAGCGTGCTCGGCACGATGGTCGGGCTCCTGTTCATCACCGTCCTCAGCAATTCGTTCAACCTGCTCGGGGTGTCGCCCTTCATCGCCATCGTCATCAAAGGCGCGGTGCTGGTGCTGGTGATCGGCCTGGACACACTCCGATCTCGTTAAGTGAGGCAGGCATGAGCGGAGATGCGCCAAAGCTGAGAATGTCGGCGATCTCCAAGACCTTCCCTGGCGTTCGCGCGCTCGACGACGTGTCGTTCGAGACGCGCGCGGGCGAGATCGTCGGACTTGTCGGGGTGAATGGGGCCGGGAAGTCGACGCTGATGAACATATTGGGCGGCGTCACTCAGCCGGACAAGGGCAAGATCTTCATCGACGAAGAAGAGATCGCGATCCCTTCTCCCAAGGAGGCGGCCCGTCACGGAATTTCATTCATCCACCAGGAGCCGCAATTCTTCGCTTCCCAGACTGTCGCTGAAAATATCTTCATCTCTCACTTGTTCACCAACCCGAGGTTTCCGTTCATCGTCGACAAGAAGGTTGCCAACCGAGAGGCGAGACGTCATCTCGAAACGCTGGGATCGGGCATCGAGCCAAAGTCAGAGGTGGGCTCGCTCTCGGTCGGCGAGCGGCAGATCGTAGAGATCGCCCGCGCGCTGGCGATGGGCTCGGAAATCGTGATCCTCGATGAACCCACCTCTTCGCTCAGCTTCAAGGAAAAGGAGACCTTATTCAAAGTCGTGGGCAGCCTCAAGCGCGAGGGGAAGGCGATCATCTACATCACGCATTTTCTCGAGGAGGTGCTTGAGCTTTGCGACAAGTTTGTCGTGCTTCGAAACGGTCAGCTGCATGGCCAGGGCGCGATCAAGGATGTCACCAAGGACGACATTGTCAGATTGATCATCGGCCGGAATGTCGCGGTCGAGAGCGCCGCTCTGCGCCAGGTCAAAGGCGACGTTGCGCTCAAGGTGGAAAAAATCCGCAGCCTTCAGTTCTCAGAAGATATCTCGTTCGACATGCGCCGGGGCGAAATTCTCGGGCTATGGGGCCTGATGGGCTCGGGGAGAACGGAGCTTGTTCGCGCGATCCTTGGCCTGGATCCGATCGAAGGAGGCAGCCTCTTCCTCGCAATGGACGGGTCGATGGTCAAAATTCAACCGCACAAACTCTTGAGTCATTGCGGGTATATTACCGAGAATCGACATGCCGATGGGTTGTTTCTCTCTCAGCCGGTGTGGAGAAACATTACCGCGACCGCGCTTGCCAGATATGTTTCGAAAGTCCTGCGATTTCTGAACGTGGGCGAGGAGCTGAAAGCCGCGACGTCGCATATCGAATCGCTGCGGATAGCGACGGGGCAGGGGCCTTATTCGCGAGCGGAGACCTTGAGCGGCGGCAATCAGCAGAAAGTCATTCTCGCGAAATGGCTCAACCGGCAGCCGAAGATTCTCCTTCTCGATGAGCCGACGCGCGGCGTTGACGTCGGCGCCAAGATGGAAATCCGCGGCCTCGTTCGCGCGCTCGCCCGCGGCGGGACCTCGATTCTCCTGATCACCTCGGAGGTTGAGGAAATGGTCAGCCTGAGCGACCGGGTTCTGGTGCTGCGAGGGGGTGAGATTGCCGGAACCGTGGAAGGCGCGGATGTCAACAATGCAACGCTCATGCGGCTCGCGCTGGGCGAGGAGCGCTTGAATGCGTAGCGCCGTCAGACAATGGGAAACTCGCGCGGGCGCTGTGCTCGACCATGGACTTTATGTCCTGTTGGCGGCGCTCATCCTATTGTTCGGAGTCATTTCGCATTCGTTCCTGACCATAAGCAACTGGACCCAGATCAGCATTGCGGCCTGTTTTCTTCTGACCGCTTCGGCTGGGCTCACGCTCGTCATGATAACCGGGTGCATTGATGTTTCGATTGGTTCGATCGCTTATCTTGCCGCGGCTAGCGTCTATCTGACCGCCGGATACCCGTTCTTTGTCTCGATCTTGTCGGCGATCTCCGTCGGCGTTGGCGCAGGACTGCTCAGCGGACTTCTGGTGTCGTACCTCGGAATGAATTCATTGCTGACGACGCTGGGGCTGATGATCGCCTATCGGGGAATAAGCCTACTGTTGACCGGAGGAACCATGCATCCGGTTGGAAATGTCATCTCCGGGCTCGGAAAAATAGAGTTTTTCGGCGTGCTCCCGGTCGTGTTCCTGGTGAGCCTCGCAGTGATGGTGGTGCTGCAGATCGTACTCAGCCAAACCAAGCTCGGCGCCTATTGCTACGCCATAGGGAACAGCGAAGGCGCAGCGGAGAAGCTCGGCGTTCCAGTGAAGGCGGTGAAGCTCGGCGCCTTTTGCATTTCAGGCGTCTGCGGAGCGATCAGCGGTCTTCTCTCTTCGATGTACCTGGGCGAAATCACCACCTTTACTGGAAGAGGAATGGAATTTCAGGCCGTGGCCGCGGTCGTGATCGGCGGAACCAGTCTGTTTGGCGGCAGGGGAAACGTAATCCCCGGCACCTTCGCCGGCGTCCTGCTTTTGATCATCATCAGCAACGGGCTGGGCACGAGAGGGGTGTCCCCGTACGTCTATCCATTTGTCTCGGGAGTTATTATCTTCATCGCCATCTATCTTGATTCCTTGAAGAACTCTCGCCCCTTGGCGCGATATTAGACGGACAAGGAAAGCAAAGTCATGAATGGGTCAGAATTACTTTTGGGCGACCAGCAGGAAATGCGCGTGCGCCGGGAGACGCTCGGGGCCCAAGTCTATCGTTTGTTGCGCGACCGAATCTTGCGTGGAGAAATCGCCGGCGGTTCTCGGCTCATTCAGGGACCGCTTTCCGAGGAAATCGGGACAAGCCGAATCCCCGTGCGGGATGCGCTGAAGCGGCTGGAAAGCGACGGGCTCGTGATGTGCGACGAGACCGGCCGGTATTCGGTTGTCCAGTTCAGCACCGAGGACGCGGAGGAGGTCTACGCGATCCGGCGTCAGCTCGAGCCGTTTGCGGTTGAACTCGCCGCGAAAGCGATGACGTCGGAGGCAATGGGAGAGATAAAATCGCTCTTCAACGAACTGAGTAAAGCCGCCAAGCGGCGACAACTGGAAAAATACATCGATATCAATACGAACTTTCACATGGCTATCTACGAGGCCAGCGGGATGGTTCGATTGGTTCGCATCATTCGGGGGCTCTACAGCGGGGTGCCCTCGCTCACCCCCATTGTGCTGGAAGGGCGAATGGCTCGCTCCCAGGAAGAGCACGCGGAAGTCGTCGACCGGCTTGCGGCCCGCGACGGAGCCGGCGCCGCTCGGGCGATGGACCGTCATATCGAGAATGCGCTGGCCGAGCTTCGGAAGTCGAAGCGCGTCGCCAGCGAATCGTCGCAACCGGGACGAGCGGGAAGGTAGGGCGTCGAGAGCATGGACCGGGTGTTGATCAGAAGCTTTGGCCGAAGAGTCCGTCTCGGCATGGTCGGAGGCGGCTCCGATTCGATCATCGGTGGCACGCATCTATTGGCCCTGCGGACGGATGGGTATTGCGAATTGGTGGCCGGCGCGATGTCTGTGCAGCCAGAGATCGCTCTCGCCTCGGCGAAGTCGCAAATGGTCGCCCCGGACCGGGCGTACACCGACTGGCGGCTGATGCTGGAGCGCGAGGCCGAACGTTCCGACCGGATCGACGCGGTCGTCATCGCGACCCCGCCGCAACTCCATTTTCCGATCGCCAAGGCGTTTCTTGAGCGCGGAATCGACGTCATCTGCGAGAAGCCGATGACGCGCGATCTGGCGGAAGCCCAGGAGCTGGTTCGCCTTGTTCGCGACAACGATCGCATCTTTTGCCTCACGCATTGCTATTCCGGATTCCCGATGACGCGTCAGGCGCGCGCCTTGATCAAAGAGGGAGCGATTGGGCGAGTGCGCATGATCGACGTCATATTCGCCGTCGGCGATCCCGGAACCTCAGTCGACCCGGAAAATCCCGCGGATCGCCACTGGCGCTTCCGGGCGACGTCGATCGGCAAGGCGTCGATCCTTGGCGAGGTCAATTCTCACGCCTACCACATGGCGGGCTTCGTCACTGGGCTCAAAGGGCAACGGGTATCCGCGCGCCTCGCCACCTTCGCCAAGAACCGGGAGGTGTTCGACAATGTCTACGCGACCGTCGAATTTTCAGACGGAGCGGCCGGCAGATTTTGGAGCAGCTATGTCGCGGCCGGCAATGACCAGGGATTTTCGTTTGTGATCATCGGAGAAACGGGTCAGCTGAGATGGAGCGAGGAGGATCCGGAATACCTCTGGCTGAAGCCGATCGGAGGGCCGGCGATCCGGCATTCCCGGGGCTACGACAGCAATGACGCGAGCGCAACCCGGCATGACCGCTTTCGAGCAGGTTACGCCGAAGGCTACGGCCTCGCCTTCGCCAACCTCTATGTCGACTTTGCGCAGGCCGTGATGGCGCGACAATTGGGCCGCCCCTACCGCGAGTATCTCGCGATCCTTCCTAGCGTCGAGGATGGCTTGAGCGGAATGAAATTCATTGAAGCGGCGACGCTTTCGCATGAGCAGGGCGGCCGATGGGTCGATTGCGCTCTGCCGAACTGACGGCGTCGGTTTCGATCTGAAGCGACGGAGCGCGTGGGTGAGCGGTCGATTGCGGGTAGGCCTAGTCGGGACCGGATGGATGGGCAAGGTCCATTCGATGAGTTTTCGGACGGCCCAGCTCGCCTTTGGGCGGGAGCAGCTCGAACCTTCGCTCGAAATCGTCGCAAGCTCCGATCGGGCGCGGGCGGAACGCGTCGCGCGCCAGTGGGGCTACCGGCGAGCGACCGACAATTGGCGTCGCGTCGTTGAGGATCCCGAGGTCGACGTCGTCGACGTTTGCACGGCCAACGATTCGCACTTCGAAATCGCGATGGCCGCGATTGCCGCGGGCAAGCATGTGTACTGCGAGAAACCGCTGGCGACCAATGCGGATCACGCCCGCCAGATGGCGGATGCGGCCCGAAAGAAAGGGCTGACTACGTTGGTTGGCTTCAACTACATTCAGAACCCGGTACACGCTCTCGCCTTTTCGACCCTCCGCAACGGAGACATCGGCGAGGTAAAGCACGCGCGCGTCTTCTTCAAGTCCGACTACATGGCAGATCCCGACATGCCCCACTCGTGGCGCAACGAAATAGGTCGGGCCGGGGCGGGCGTCATCGGAGACGTCGGCTCGCACTGCCTCAGTTACTACTTTCATCTGATCGGCGTGAAGATCGACGAGGTCTTCTGCAACCTGGAGACTGTGGTCCATGACCGGCCGATCGGAAACGCCGACGGGGCGATCCGCTATGACGCGCGCAACCGCGATGCGCGACGCGTCCCGAATACGACCGATGACATCGGGACCGCGGTGTTCAAATTCGCTGGCGGCGCCGGATTGATCGAGGCGAACAGGGTTTCGCCGGGAGCGCATTTCGACATCGGATATGAGATCATCGGAACGCGCGGCATGCTTCGCTATTCCTATGACAACATCAACGACCTCTACGTCTACCGTGGAAAAGGTCCTGAGGAATTTCGCGGCTTCAAACGCATCGCGTCAGGACCTGGCAATCCGCTCTACGCCGCGCTGCTTCCGGCAGCGGGGCTTGCGCTGGGGTACAACGATTTCAAGGCGCTCGAGGCGCGAGAACTCATTGTGGCCATAGCTGAAAACAGGCCAGCTCATCCGGATTTCGATTTCGGCTACCAGATCCAGCGGGTAGTCGACGCCTGTCAGCGATCGCACGATCAGAGGCGCTGGGTGCAGGTCAGCGAAGTTGATCCCCCGTTAACGCCGGCAGCGAGTCCCATTGCAACGTGACGCGACCGCGCTGTCTCAAATTGGACGCGATCGAGTCGCGGCCATTATACAGCGGCGGCGAAAGGCGAGCCCCCACGCCCATTCCGACAACTACCTTATTCGACCTCAACATGCGGCGACCATGAAAGTCGAGGCGACGACTGCCATTCGTGACGCTGAGACCAGGGGCGGCCAGGACGATGCTCGACCATACTCTGGAACAGTTCGACTGCGCCCGTAGCGTATGGTCGCCGATGCAAGCTACGGTTCGGCGAAGAGGTGGGTTAGACGTCATGTTCGCGGGGCTTTGGCCGGTGGCCCGCCCTCATCGTGCGGTAGAGAAACGAGGGTTGCTCGGGCGGACCGAGCCGAGCCTCAAGCACGGAGGGCGGACCATGGGAGAGTATAGCGAAGTCTTTGTCGCTTTCGACGTCGCCAAGACAAAGCACGCGGTGGCGATTGCCGAAGGCGGCCGGACCGGGGAGGTCCGGTTTCTCGGCGAAGTCGAGAACAGCGCCTTGCCGATCGCGCGGATGATCAAGCGATTGGCGGAGCGACACCATCGGCTGCATGTCTGCTTCGAGGCCGGGCCGACGGGATATGGGCTTTATCGTCAGATTCAAGCGCTCGGCCACGACTGCATGGTGGTCGCTCCGACGCTGATCCCGAAGCGATCGGGCGAGCGGGTCAAGACCAACCGGCGCGACGCGGTCACGCTGGCGCGGCTTTATCGGGCCGGCGAATTGACAGGGGTGTGGGCGCCCGATCCCGCACATGAGGCGGTGCGCGATCTTGTGCGCGCCCGCGAGGCGGGGGCGAACGATCTTCGCCGCAAGCGCCAGCAGTTGCTGTCCTTTCTGCTCAGGCACAGCCGAATCTATAGCGGAAGAGGCCATTGGACGCTGGCGCATCGGCGCTGGCTGGCCAACCAGACGTTTGAGCATGCCGCCCAGCAGATCGTCTTTCAGGATGCCATCGACGCGATCGAAGACGCTGTTCAGCGCCTGCGCCGGCTTGAGCAGCAGCTCGCCCTCATCGCCCCGGACTGGTCGATGGCGCCGGTGGTCGAGGCTTATCAGGCGATGCGCGGCGTCTCGTTTCTCGTCGCAGCGACCTTTGCCGCCGAGATCGGCGATGTGCGCCGGTTCGACACGCCAAGGCGGCTCACATCTTTCCTCGGCCTGGTTGCGGCGGAGCGCTCGACCGGCGATACGATCCGCCGCAAGGGCCTCACCCTGGCCGGCAATCGGCGGGCGCGGCGGGCGCTCATCGAGGCGGCCTGGACCTATCGCTATCCCGCCCGAGTGAGCGAGACCTTGAGGGCCCGGCTGGAGAAGCTGCCCAAGCCGGTGCGCGACATCGCCTGGAAGGCGCAGGTCCGCCTGTGCGCCCGCTATCGTCGGCTCAGCGCCGCCGGCAAGAAGCCGCCGGTCGTCGCGGCGGCGATCGCCCGCGAGATGGCCGCTTTCTTGTGGGCGATCGGACAAAAGGTCGCTCCAGCATAGGAGAAAACACGCTTTCATTCCGCTGCGTAGAGTCGGGGGCGGAGCTTAAAGGTGGGGAACTCCCGGCAACAGCTCTGTGGCCGGCCATTGCCCGACGCCCGTCGTTAGACCGAGGAAAGCCCCGAGACGAAGACACGGAAGGCGGTAGCCAACCCGCGGATAAGAGTCTGATCAACCGTCGTCTTAAGGCTCCGCTCCCACCTCTGCGCAGCCTCTGGCCCTTGTTTCGCCGATGGTCTCACGCCGGCGGATGAACACACGCGCCTCCTCTCTTGACCGCGAACATAAGAGCTGAAGGACGAGCGCGGGATCGAGCCGCATTGGAAGTTGATGAACAAGTCCGAGCGGTTGGACGAGACTTTTTCCACACGACTTCGCTGTGGACGAATTTTGGAGAGATGGCGTTTTTGGGATTGAACGAAGCCGCTATCGCGGCGGGAGAGGCGAGGTCGAGGGGTTTGGAGTGCTGTGAGGTGCTCCTGCCTGAGAGGATGGGATGTTCAAAGCCCCCTCTCAGACAGGAGATTTCAGATGGCCGAGATGAGCCCTCTGCGCCGGCGGATGATCGAGGACATGACGATCCGCAATCTATCGCCAGCGACGCAACGATCCTACCTCCATGCGGTGTCGCGGTTCAGCCAGTATTTTGGCCGCTCGCCCGATCGGCTGGGGCTGGAGGACGTGCGCGCCTACCAGGTTCACCTTGCCTCGAAGGGCGTCGCCTGGGGATCGTTGAACCAGGTCGTCTGCGCGCTGCGCTTCTTCTACGGCGTGACGCTCGATCACCCGACGATCCCTGAGCGCATCGTCTACGCCCGGGCGCAGCGCAAGCTGCCCACGGTTCTCAGCGCCGACGAGGTCGTGACGTTTCTGGAATCCGTCTCGAGCCTCAAGGCGCGCGTGGCGCTGACGACGGCCTATGCCGCGGGCCTGCGGGTCTCGGAAGTCGCGGCGCTGAAGGTCAGCGACATCGACAGCGGCCGCATGGTGATGCGGATCGAGAACGGCAAGGGTGTGATCTATCGACGACGGCGCGCTACACGCGCGTCTCGACCCAGGTCATCGCCAAGATCTCCAGTCCCCTGGATCGACTGACATTGCAGGTGACGCCGTCGGGATAGGGGGTGACGGCGCGGCCGGCGTTCGAACTGGCCGACGTCTTCCGCCACTATGGCAAGACTTACGAACGGGCGAACGCCGGACATCTCGGGCGCGTTGAGTGGCGCGTGATCGGCGCGATCACGGCCTGCCGCACGGCGGCGCTCGGCGGCCATATCGAGCGCTGTGACGACTGCGGGCTCATCCGCATCGCCTACAACTCGTGCAGAAACCGCCATTGTCCGAAGTGTCAGGGGGCGGCGCGAGCGCGGTGGCTGGCGGCTCGTCAGGCCGAGTTGCTGCCGGTTCCCTATTTCCACGTCGTCTTCACCTTGCCGCCGGCGGCTGCCGAGATCGCTTTCCAGAACAAGCAGACGGTCTACGGCCTCTTGATGCGCGCCGCGGCCCAGGCGCTCATGACCCTCGCCGTCCGGCGCCTGTCCGCCAGGATCGGCTTGATCGCGGTGTTGCATACTTGGGGACAGACGCTCACCCATCACCCGCATGTCCACTGCCTCGTTCCGGGCGGCGGCGTCGCCCTCGACGGCGGGCGCTGGGTCGGCTGCAAGCCGAACTTCCTGTTGTCCGTTCGCGCCCTGTCGAAGGCGTTCCGCCGGCTCTTCCTTGATGGCCTCGCCACCGCCTTCCGCTGCGGCGAACTCGGCTTCTTCGCCGATCTGACCCCGCTGGCAGACCCCGGCGCCTTCGCCGAGCGGATGCGCGCCTTGCGCAAGAGCCCGTTTGTCGTCTACGCCAAGCCGCCCTTCGGCGGACCCGAGCGCGTGCTCGCCTATCTCGCCCGCTATACGCACCGCACCGCCATCGCCAATTCCAGGCTCGTGGCCGTCGATGACGAGGAAGTTGCGTTCTCCTACAGGGACTACCGCCGCGGCGGACGCACCCGCCTCATGCGCCTCGCCGGCAATGAGTTCATCCGGCGCTTTCTTCTGCACGTCCTGCCCGACGGCTTTCATCGCATCCGTCATATGTGGACGGCCTCTTGGCAAGTGGTTTTCGACGCTCTGATCGCTTTGGTCGGCTGCGGTCATATGTCCGGCCTGTTGGTGCGGTATAGGACCGCTGGCCCTGATGATATTCGACAGTCCTGGTCCCTATCACTACGGCGAGCTCTGGGCTCGTGGCGGATGTCAGGGTGTCCTGGACTTTCGTTGCGACCGTGTCGTTCATCACGTCGTTGCGCTTGCCAATCCCTTCGAAACTGAAACGTCTATCTCGGAGAGCTCTTTATCGTCAGGCCTTCGTGTAAAGTTCGGTTCGGAAGGCTTCGCCGGTCGACATCATCGCCCAGGCGATTCTGGCCAGCTTGTTTGCCAGGGCGACGGCGACGATGCGCTCGGGCTTCCTGGCCCTCATGGCGACGATCCATTCGGCCAGGGCACCCTTGTATTTGTGGGCCACGCGCAAAACCGACGTGCATCCCACGACCAGCATCTTGCGTAGATATCGGTTGCCCTTTTTGGTGATGGCGCCGAGCTTGTCCTTGCCGCCGCTCGAGTGCTGGCTCGGAGTAATGCCCAGAGACGCGCTGAAATCGCTTCCCGACTTGAAGACGCTGGGATCGGGATTGAAAGCGACCATCGCCGATGCGATCAGCGGGCCGAAGGCGGGGATCTCGTCCAGCAACCGGCTCATCTGGTTCTTGCCGCTCGCCCGGGCGAGCGTCTTCTCCAGATCGTCGATCTTTTCGTCGAGGCCGTCGCTGTGCGAAGCCAGCATCGCGGTTGCTTGCTTGGCCTCTTCGGGAAGGGTCTCGTCGGCTTGCGCGAGCGCCAGCAATTCCTTGACCCGGTGAATGCCCTTGGGCGCGATCAGGCCGAATTCCGAGAGATGCCCGCGCAGCGCGTTGACGGCCATGGTTCGCTGCTTGACCAGCAATTCCCGGGTCTTGTGCAGCATCAACACCGCTTGCTGATCCGCGCTCTTGATCGGCACGAACCGCATGTCGGGGCGCGACATGGCCTCGCAGATTGCGGCCGCGTCGTTCGCATCGTTCTTGCCCCGCTTGACGTAGGGTTTCGTGTAAGCGGGAGGAATCAAGACCACTTCGTGCCCCAACGCCCGGATCTCTCGCGCCCAGTAATGGGACGATCCACAAGCCTCCATCCCGACGCGGCAGGGTGCCGCCTGGGCGAAGAAAGCAAGCACCTTGCCTCGGCTCAACTTACGCGACACCGCAGGCGCGCCCTCACGCTCGATCGCATGCACCTGAAAAAAGTTCTTCGCCAGGTCGATTCCAATCCTGATAAAGGTCTTCATGGACGGCTTCCCTATCCGCGACTGCCATCGGTCACGCCTTGGCACTTGATGCCGTTCGGGTGAGGCCGTCCACATCATCACTACGGGTTCCTGGCCAAGGGCGACCGCGGCTTCAATCTCGGCTACGTCCGGGATTTGCTCGAGCGCCGGAACCGCCACGAGCCTAATGAAGATGAAGTGGCGCCGCCCGCGGACGGCGAGCCCAGGACAGAGGCTCGCCGCGATTCTTTCTCCGACTGTCCCAATTGCGGCGGCCTGATGCGCCGCATCGGAACCATCCCGGCAGGCAGCGCTTTCCAATGCGACACGTCATGACCGTGACCGCGTCTCCTCAATCGCCATCGTGGCCCCAGCCCGCGTCCTGCCCCTCGCGGCTGACGCTCCACACTCCGCGCGTCATTCGATCCGCCTTCATCCCGTCCCGCGCCGACCGACTCCTCGTCTACGACACCCACAGGACCCGCAAGGCGCGTCGTCCCACATACGACCATCGCCGCCAGTCCGACCCATACGGCCAGACCCGGCCTCGGGCATCAAACGCCGTCACGCTTTCCCCATAGCGCCTGACCGGCCCGCGCCTTCGTTCAATCCGGCTTATGTGACGTCGCCTTCCGTGGCGATCGAATCTCGGCCCCGGCGACCTCACATAACCCTCCAGATTCCCGCGGTGAATCAGGCATGATTCATAGGACTCCGACCGAATCGGAGGCCGGAGTCAATGTCGACAAAGATGGATGAGGACGATTGGAAGCACACGCTTGCGGTGTTCCGCGCCTGCCTGCCTCGGCGTGGACGGAAGGCCGCCGACGACCGCCGCTTCCTCGAGGCGCTTCATTTCTTCACCGTCGAGAACGTGCGCTGGCGCGCGCTGCCGGAGTGCTTCGGCCCTTGGAACAGCGTGTGGAAGCGCTTCGATCGGTTGAGCAAGGCTGGCGTCTTCGAGGCCTTCTTCGACACGCTCGCGTCCATGAGCTCCACGGCGCATCTCCTTCAGATGTTCGACTCCACCGTCGTGCGCGCTCATGTATCGGCGGCCGGAGCAAAGGGGGGCAAGACGGCCAGGCGCTCGGGCGCTCGCGTGGCGGCTTCACCACGAAAATCCACGCAAAATCGGACGCCTCCGGCGATATCATCGCCTTCGACCTGACCGGCGGCGAAGCCTTCGACGGGCGTCACTTCGAAACCCTGCTCGATATCGGGCCCGACATTCAGCCGCGCGCCGTCATCTGCGACAAAGGCTACGCCAGCAAGGCCAATCGGGACGCCGCGAGAGCGCGCGGCATCGCTCTGGTCATCCCGCACAAGGCGAACGAAAAGAACAAGCCGGCCTTCTTCGCACGCACCCTCTACAAGGCCCGCGCACGCATCGAGCAGGGCGTCGGACGGCTCAAGCGCTTCAAGCGCGTCGCGCTCCGCTGCGAAAAGACCGAACGAAACTTCAGATCAATCGTCAGCTTCGCCGCCGGCCTTTGCTTGATCAAATTCGTCCACACGGACTAGTACCTCTGCACAGAGGTTATGACGGGTTGAAGGGCTGGTAAGATTTCTGGGTTGATTAGGAGGCGGATGCTTCGAGCGCTGCCGGGTTTGCGGGTGATGAAACCCTTGCGCTCGAGGGTGAGCACTGGACGGAAGGCGGAGTGACGGCGAAGAAGCGCTGGATGTCGGCTTCCGCGGGTGGCCGTCCGATGGCAAGCGCATAGGCATGAATAAAGGCCAGGTACTGGCCCTGCTTGTCGGTGAATTTTTGGATCGCGGAGTCCACGCCACATAGTTTGATTCAACTGGGCCTCGAATCACAAGGAGGCCCTCATGAATATCCGCTATCGCGTTGATCTGATGGCCGAAGAGCGTGACGAACTTGGCCGGCTGCTGAGCGCCGGCAAGTGCGCCGCAAGACGGTTGAAGCGGGCGCAAATCCTTTTGGCCGCCGCCGACGGCGTTAGCGACCAGGAGATCGAGCGAACAATCGGCGCCAGCGGCTCGACGATCTACCGCACCAAGCGCCGGCTCGTGGAATGCGGTTTGGAGGCGGCTTTGAGCGAAGAGCCGCGCCCGGGCGCTGGGCGCAAGCTCACCGGCAAGCAAGAAGCTCTCTTGGTCGCAACGGCCTGCGCAAAGCCGCCGACAGGACGGGCCCGCTGGACGCTCCAGCTGTTGGCCGGCGAAATGATCAAGCTGACCGACCACGAAGAGCTGTCCCGCGAGACCGTCCGCCGCAGGCTTTTGGAGAATGACCTCAAGCCGTGGCGCAAGGACATGTGGTGCATTCCCGAGGTCGACGCCGAATACGTCGCCCGCATGGAGGATGTGCTCGATCTCTACAACGAGGAGCCAGACCCTCAGCGCCCGGTCGTCTGCTTCGACGAAAGCCCGACCCAACTCATCGGCGAGGCGCGCCGGCCCATTCCCGCCAAGCCGGGACAGCTGGAGCGCTTCGACTGCGAATATCGGCGCAACGGCACGGCCAATCTCTTCGTCTTCCTCGACGCCCACAAATCCTGGCGCAGGGTCAAGGTCACCGACCGGCGTGCGGCGCAGGACTTCGCGGGCTGCATGCGCGATCTCGTCGACATCCACTTCCCAAACGCCGAGAAAATCCGCCTCGTGCTCGACAACCTCTCGACACACTCGGCAAGCGCGCTTTACCAGACCTTTCCAGCGCCGGAGGCAAGGCGCGTTCTGCGCCGCATCGAGTTCCATTACACCCCAAGGCACGCAAGCTGGCTTAGAGCGGTTTCCGGCCGGGTTGAATCGTGCGGTGTTCCCAACGCGCTGGAAATGTGATTCTTGGGGTGCGCCGAATCGGAGGCGGCGCGGGATGGGGCCCTTGTCGGTGGATTTGCGCAAGCGGGTGGTTTCGGCGGTTCGCGAGGAAGGCATGAGCTGCCGTGCGGCGGCGCAGCGGTTCGGGGTGAGCTTTTCCAGCGCGATTTGTTGGGTGGCGGCGTTGCGCGAGCGCGGCAGCTACGCGCCGTTGCCGATGGGCGGCGACACGCGTTCGCAGCGCGTCGAGGCCCACACGGATTTCCTGCTTCGCCTTCATCGGCGCGAGCCTGACCTTACGCTCAACGAAATCTGCGACCGTCTGGAGCGTGCGCGAGGCGAGAAGGTGTCGCCGTCTATGATCTGGCGCTTTTTCGACCGCCACGACATCACGTTTAAAAAAAGTCCGCGCACGCGAGTGAGCAGGGCCGCCCGGACGTCCTTGAGCGGCGACGGCGATGGTTCGACTGTCAACTCGATCTCGATCCGCTGAAACTGGTGTTCGTCGATGAGACGGCGGCGACGACCAGCATGGCGCGCCGCTTCGGCCGGCGCCGGCGCGGCCAACGTCTGCGCTGCGGTGTTCCGCATGGGCATTACAAAGCGATCACCTTCGTATTCGGCCTGCGCCTGAGAGGCGTCATCGCGCCCAAGGCCTACGACCACGCCATGAACGCCGAGACGTTCGAAGCCTGGCTCGAGCACCATCTCCTGCCGACTTTGGAGGAAGGCGACATCGTCGTGCTCGACAATCTCAAGGCTCACAAAAGCCCGAGAGTGGCGGAAATCCTGGCCAGGAAAAACTGCACGGTACGATACCTGCCGCCATACAGCCCGGACTTCAACCCCATCGAGATGGCGATTTCCAAACTGAAAAGCGCGCTGCGAAAATTGGCCGAGCGCACCGTTGTCGGACTTCTTGCTATCCTGGAGGGCTGCGCCGCTCTCTTCAAGCCGGCCGAATGCGAAAACTATTTCGAGGCCTGCGGGTATGATCCCGGCGAACTCCAAGCCCTCAACACAACCTGAACGGATTCCGCTCTAACATGGTGGAGATCGAGATCGGCGTCCTGCGCAGCCAGTGCCTCGATCGCCGCATCGACAGCCGAGACCTTCTCGTCTCAGAGGTCGCCGCCTGGCAACAGCAGCGAAACAACTCCGGCGCGTCCATCAATTGGATGTTCACCCCGGAAAAAGCCCGCGCCAAAATGGCCCGCGTCTATCCAACCCCCATCAATGAGTCATAACCTCTGTGCAGAGGTACTAGTACCTCGGCACAGTGATCTTGACCGGTTGAATCCGGGGTCAAAGTAACTCTGGCAGCTGTGTCGGATCAACGAGCAGTTCGATGCTGCGGGCGTTCTCGGCTGCCGCCTAATGAAGCCAGCTTGTTCGAGCGTCAGTACCATCTGGTGCACGGAAGGCGGGCTGACGCGAAAATAGTCCTGCATCTCAGTTTCGGCCGGCGGCCGGCGGTGCAGGCGCGTGTAGAGGTGGATAAACGCCAGATATTGGCCCTGCCTGGGTGTGAAGGTTTTTGCAGGGCGACTCACTCCGGCCATCCGATTCAGCTGTTCGTGCGTGCCTCAACACGAGGAGGCACGGATGAATGTACGCTATCGGGTCGAACTCAGCCAAACCGAACGCACCGAACTGACGGAGCTTCTGAGCGGCGGCAAGCATGCGGCACGCAGGCTCAAGCGGGCGCAGATATTGTTGGCGGCGGATGGCGGCGCCAGCGACGAGGCGATCGCGACCAATGTCGGCGTGGGCAGCTCGACCGTCTATCGGACTAAGCGCCGCTTCGTCCTCGGCAACCTGGAGGCGGCGCTCAGCGAAGAGCCGCGCCCCGGAGCAAACCGCAAGCTCTCGGGCAAGGAGGAAGCCCTGCTGGTGGCAACGGCCTGTTCGAGTCCACCCGCGGGCCGCGCTCGCTGGACGCTGGAGTTGCTGTCCGGTGAACTGGTCAGGCTGACTGCGCACGAGAGTGTGTCGCGCGAGACGGTGCGTCGGCGCTTGGCCGAAAATGACCTCAAGCCATGGCGCAAGGACATGTGGTGCATTCCGCAGGTCGACGCCGACTACGTCGCCCGTATGGAGGAGGTGCTCGATCTTTATTCCGAAGCGCCCGATCCCGAGCGCCCGGTGGTCTGCTTCGACGAGAGCCCGATCCAGCTCATCGGCGAGGTCCGCCGGCCGATCCCGCCCGAGCCGCGGCAAATCGAGCGCTACGACTGCGAATATAAACGCAACGGAACCGCGAACCTGTTCGTGTTCTTGGATGTGAACCGCCCCTGGCGCAAGGTGAAGGTCACCGAACGGCGCGCCGCCGAAGACTTCGCCGTCTGCATGCGCGACCTCACCGATGTCCATTATCCCGAGGCGGAGCGCATTCGCGTGGTGCTCGACAACTTGTCGACCCATTCCGCCGGCGCGCTCTACCAGACTTTCCCAGCCGACGAAGCGCGACGGGTGCTGCGCCGGCTGGAGTTCCACTACGTCCCCAAGCACGCCAGCTGGCTGAACATGGTCGAGATCGAGATCGGCGTCCTGGCCAGTCAATGTCTCGATCGGCGCATCGAAAGCTACACCCGGCTTGTCGCCGAGACCGCTGCTTGGGAGAAGCGACGCAACGCCGAATGCGCCCGCATCAACTGGATGTTCACAACCCAAAAAGCCCGCGCCAAAATGGGGCGCGCTTACCCCAAGCCCACGCTCAAATCAGACCAAAATCAAAGAGTCAAAACCTCTGTGACGAGGTACTAGTACCTCGGCACAGTGATCTTGACCGGTTGAATCCGGGGTCAAAGTAACTCTGGCAGCTGTGTCGGATCAACGAGCAGTTCGATGCTGCGGGCGTTCTCGGCTGCCGCCTAATGAAGCCAGCTTGTTCGAGCGTCAGTACCATCTGGTGCACGGAAGGCGGGCTGACGCGAAAATAGTCCTGCATCTCAGTTTCGGCCGGCGGCCGGCGGTGCAGGCGCGTGTAGAGGTGGATAAACGCCAGATATTGGCCCTGCCTGGGTGTGAAGGTTTTTGCAGGGCGACTCACTCCGGCCATCCGATTCAGCTGTTCGTGCGTGCCTCAACACGAGGAGGCACGGATGAATGTACGCTATCGGGTCGAACTCAGCCAAACCGAACGCACCGAACTGACGGAGCTTCTGAGCGGCGGCAAGCATGCGGCACGCAGGCTCAAGCGGGCGCAGATATTGTTGGCGGCGGATGGCGGCGCCAGCGACGAGGCGATCGCGACCAATGTCGGCGTGGGCAGCTCGACCGTCTATCGGACTAAGCGCCGCTTCGTCCTCGGCAACCTGGAGGCGGCGCTCAGCGAAGAGCCGCGCCCCGGAGCAAACCGCAAGCTCTCGGGCAAGGAGGAAGCCCTGCTGGTGGCAACGGCCTGTTCGAGTCCACCCGCGGGCCGCGCTCGCTGGACGCTGGAGTTGCTGTCCGGTGAACTGGTCAGGCTGACTGCGCACGAGAGTGTGTCGCGCGAGACGGTGCGTCGGCGCTTGGCCGAAAATGACCTCAAGCCATGGCGCAAGGACATGTGGTGCATTCCGCAGGTCGACGCCGACTACGTCGCCCGTATGGAGGAGGTGCTCGATCTTTATTCCGAAGCGCCCGATCCCGAGCGCCCGGTGGTCTGCTTCGACGAGAGCCCGATCCAGCTCATCGGCGAGGTCCGCCGGCCGATCCCGCCCGAGCCGCGGCAAATCGAGCGCTACGACTGCGAATATAAACGCAACGGAACCGCGAACCTGTTCGTGTTCTTGGATGTGAACCGCCCCTGGCGCAAGGTGAAGGTCACCGAACGGCGCGCCGCCGAAGACTTCGCCGTCTGCATGCGCGACCTCACCGATGTCCATTATCCCGAGGCGGAGCGCATTCGCGTGGTGCTCGACAACTTGTCGACCCATTCCGCCGGCGCGCTCTACCAGACTTTCCCAGCCGACGAAGCGCGACGGGTGCTGCGCCGGCTGGAGTTCCACTACGTCCCCAAGCACGCCAGCTGGCTGAACATGGTCGAGATCGAGATCGGCGTCCTGGCCAGTCAATGTCTCGATCGGCGCATCGAAAGCTACACCCGGCTTGTCGCCGAGACCGCTGCTTGGGAGAAGCGACGCAACGCCGAATGCGCCCGCATCAACTGGATGTTCACAACCCAAAAAGCCCGCGCCAAAATGGGGCGCGCTTACCCCAAGCCCACGCTCAAATCAGACCAAAATCAAAGAGTCAAAACCTCTGTGACGAGGTACTAGTACCTCGGCACAGTGATCTTGACCGGTTGAATCCGGGGTCAAAGTAACTCTGGCAGCTGTGTCGGATCAACGAGCAGTTCGATGCTGCGGGCGTTCTCGGCTGCCGCCTAATGAAGCCAGCTTGTTCGAGCGTCAGTACCATCTGGTGCACGGAAGGCGGGCTGACGCGAAAATAGTCCTGCATCTCAGTTTCGGCCGGCGGCCGGCGGTGCAGGCGCGTGTAGAGGTGGATAAACGCCAGATATTGGCCCTGCCTGGGTGTGAAGGTTTTTGCAGGGCGACTCACTCCGGCCATCCGATTCAGCTGTTCGTGCGTGCCTCAACACGAGGAGGCACGGATGAATGTACGCTATCGGGTCGAACTCAGCCAAACCGAACGCACCGAACTGACGGAGCTTCTGAGCGGCGGCAAGCATGCGGCACGCAGGCTCAAGCGGGCGCAGATATTGTTGGCGGCGGATGGCGGCGCCAGCGACGAGGCGATCGCGACCAATGTCGGCGTGGGCAGCTCGACCGTCTATCGGACTAAGCGCCGCTTCGTCCTCGGCAACCTGGAGGCGGCGCTCAGCGAAGAGCCGCGCCCCGGAGCAAACCGCAAGCTCTCGGGCAAGGAGGAAGCCCTGCTGGTGGCAACGGCCTGTTCGAGTCCACCCGCGGGCCGCGCTCGCTGGACGCTGGAGTTGCTGTCCGGTGAACTGGTCAGGCTGACTGCGCACGAGAGTGTGTCGCGCGAGACGGTGCGTCGGCGCTTGGCCGAAAATGACCTCAAGCCATGGCGCAAGGACATGTGGTGCATTCCGCAGGTCGACGCCGACTACGTCGCCCGTATGGAGGAGGTGCTCGATCTTTATTCCGAAGCGCCCGATCCCGAGCGCCCGGTGGTCTGCTTCGACGAGAGCCCGATCCAGCTCATCGGCGAGGTCCGCCGGCCGATCCCGCCCGAGCCGCGGCAAATCGAGCGCTACGACTGCGAATATAAACGCAACGGAACCGCGAACCTGTTCGTGTTCTTGGATGTGAACCGCCCCTGGCGCAAGGTGAAGGTCACCGAACGGCGCGCCGCCGAAGACTTCGCCGTCTGCATGCGCGACCTCACCGATGTCCATTATCCCGAGGCGGAGCGCATTCGCGTGGTGCTCGACAACTTGTCGACCCATTCCGCCGGCGCGCTCTACCAGACTTTCCCAGCCGACGAAGCGCGACGGGTGCTGCGCCGGCTGGAGTTCCACTACGTCCCCAAGCACGCCAGCTGGCTGAACATGGTCGAGATCGAGATCGGCGTCCTGGCCAGTCAATGTCTCGATCGGCGCATCGAAAGCTACACCCGGCTTGTCGCCGAGACCGCTGCTTGGGAGAAGCGACGCAACGCCGAATGCGCCCGCATCAACTGGATGTTCACAACCCAAAAAGCCCGCGCCAAAATGGGGCGCGCTTACCCCAAGCCCACGCTCAAATCAGACCAAAATCAAAGAGTCAAAACCTCTGTGACGAGGTACTAGTTCGAAAGCGCACTCTCTATGTTTGTTCCCTGGGCGAGAGGCTCATTCTCGAAGCCCCGCGGCGGGTGAGGAAAGACGGTACGCCACATGCTGCCTATCGGCGAAGGAAACACGTAAGTTGGGATCGATCGCCACGACACCCATCTCAAAGGAGACGAACATGAAACTGAAGGACAAGGTCGCGATCGTCACCGGCGGTGCCCGAGGCATAGGCGAGGCCATCGCTCGTGCTTACGCGGCGGAGGGCGCGCATGTCGTGATTGCCGACATTGAGATCGCGAAGGCACAAGAGCTGGCATCGGAACTCGGCGCCAAAGGACTCGCCGTGCAGCTGGATGTCCGCGATTCGAAATCCATTTCAGCTCTAATAGCGACGACAGTATCGAGGTTCGGCGGCGTCGACATACTGGTCAACAATGCGGCAATCTTCGACATGGCGCCGATCCTGGAGGTTTCTGAAGCGAGTTTCGACAACCAATTCGCGATAAACGTAAAGGGGCTTTTCTTCATGCTGCAAGCGGTCGCCTCGCAAATGACGGCGCAAGGCCGAGGCGGCAAGATCATCAATATGGCCTCACAAGCCGGTCGGCGTGGCGAAGCGCTGGTCGCCGTCTATTGCGCCACGAAGGCCGCGGTTATCAGCCTGACGCAATCCGCCGGACTTGGCCTCATAAAGAACGGCATTAACGTGAACGGCATCGCACCCGGCGTGGTGGACACGCCGATGTGGGATCAGGTCGAACTCGCTGTTCGCCAAATACGAGAATTTGCCCCTCGGGGAGAAAAAGCGCCAAGTTGGCGCGGCGGTGCCGGCGGGGCGAATGGGTACCCCGGACGACTATCGTGGAGTGGCCATTTTTCTGGCTTCGCACGACTCAGACTACATCGTTGCGCAGACTTTCAACGTCGATGGCGGAAATTGGATGAGCTGATGACGGGTGTGCTTGTTACCGGTAGCGAGATCGTCGGCGAGATCATGCCGACGGCGAAATCCGGGCGAGGCTTACGGCGAGCGAGGCGACCAAGATTGAGTCGACGAAGCCTTGCCACCGATTGAGTCCTCTCGGAATCTGTCATCCGTCGCTCAAAGTAGCCTCCCAATAGACTAAAAACCGGAGCCACGGGCTTGCCTCGATCGCTAATTCCAGGCGGACTCTGTTGAAGAACCGGTCCGCCGACGAAGTCAAGTGACGTCGCCGCGGCGATTGGGGCGGGGCGAGATGAGCCCCTCGCACCGTCGCCCACGGACTGTTTGAACGGTGGCTCTTCGTGCAGTAAACACGAGGATCGTTGGCGTCAATCGAAGTCACAGGGGATCGGCCGAATGTAACTGCCACAGCTGCCGCAAACGGCGGTGCACTCCAGTACTCGCGCAGCCAATGCCTGAGCGGCTGGATATCGAGGGCGCACCCGATCTGCGGCTAAGGCGGAGTAAGCCCGAAAGCTTTTCGAGCCTGCCAACAAGAGCGCAAGCGCGAACAGGAACAAAGGATTACTACGCCGAGTTGTTCATTTGGCGAGCTCGACCAATCCAAGGGCGCGCCCTTTCGCCCCGTGCGGTGCGGGTTCCTTTCAGCCTTGCGCCGGCCGGCGCGGGGTGATTGACCCATCCAGGTATGAGCGGCTTAAATGGGAGTGAGGCCGACAAAGTCCGCGGATGAGCTGCACGAGATCGTTTCTACGCGCCTGCGCATGCATCCCGAGTGCTTGGGGGTTCGAAGCGTCGTGATCGTTTCTCTGGAACGTCCCGCAAACCATCTTCGGAATTGGAAGGCCCTTTTTGCAGCGGACGGAGCGGGGGCTTGCCCCCGCAAAGGCCTTCGTGATCGCGCTAGAAGTCTCAATGGAATTCGATCTGGCGCCTGAGCATTGATGATCGTCCCCTCTTATTTGGGGAATGGAACTTTTGTGGCTTCCGAAGAGTCTGTTGTTCACGCGCGCCATCTCCCGGCCGGGAAAACTGCGCGTCGTCTTTCGCCTCGCGCGGGGTGTCAATGATCACCGAAACGGGACCCCAGATTTGCGCGGAATAGGGACCCCTCATTGAGGCGCGCGCTGACGGTAGCGCTCGCCGCGGCGAAGCTGGTTAGGGTTGCACAGCCGGGGCGAGTGCGGGTTGACGAGGAACTGTTGTTTGGAAGATTAGGCGCGGTTCTTGAATCGCCAGCTGTCGTTGCCGGTCTCGACGATGTCGCAGTGGTGAGTGAGACGATCGAGCAGCGCGGTGGTCATCTTCGGATCGCCGAAGACGCTCGGCCATTCGCCGAAGGCGAGGTTGGTGGTGACGACGATTGAGGTGCGCTCATAGAGCCGGCTGACGAGATGGAACAGCAATTGGCCGCCGGCTTGGGCGAAGGGGAGATAACCCAATTCGTCCAGGATAACGAAGTCGAGGCGGGTGAGGTAGTCAGCGATGCGACCCTTGCGTCCGGCGCGGGCTTCGGCCTCGAGCTGATTGACGAGATCGACGGTGGTGAAGAAGCGCCCACGCGATCCTGATCGGATGCAGCTTCGCGCGATGGCGATGGCCAGATGCGTCTTGCCTGTGCCGGTGCCTCCGATGAAGACGAGATTGCGCTGTTGGACGATGAAGGCTCCGCCGGCCAGGTCGCGCACGAGAGCTTCGTTGATTGGCGTGTCCTTGAAGGCGAAGTCCTCGACGTCCTTGGCCAGCGGCAGCTTGGCGACGGTGAGCTGATACTTGATCGAGCGCGCCTGCTTCTCGGAGATCTCGGCCTTCAAGAGATCGCCGACGAAGCGCTGCGGCTCGTGCGGAGCGAGCCGCCGCGACTCAGTCGGGACACGATGACTCGCGCGCGTCGCAAGCCGGGGCTGCGGCGTGCTTCGCCGAGCGCCGCTCCTTGCGGGCGACATTGGCAAATTTATCTTGCCGGTGGTATCCAGTCTTACTAAGACCGCCCCGTAAAGCGGCTCACTGCGGGGGTGTGCGCCAAGCGGAGGGGCACGCTTCGGTCGGGAAGACGGGAGGAAGCTCTATGCTCTGTGGAATCCCATCGAACTTCTTGCACGGAGCGCGAAAGAAAAAAGTGGAGGAAATCCATGATTAAGACTGAAGGCGGGATGACCCGCACAGCCGTCAAATGCGTTGTGGCAGGGGCAATCGCGGGATTCGGTGTTTGGGCCATCAACGCTGGGCCAGCCGAGGACGATGCAGTGGCCGCGGCGAAGGCAAAATTGGCCGAACTGTCAAACCCGGCTGCGGCTTGGGATGGTCCAACATCGGGTCCGCCCTTGGCCAAAAAAATGTCGATCGTCCTAATTTCGGTAGCGCAGGCAGTGGACGTCGTCAATGGATGGGCAAAGGGCATCGAGAAGGCTGCCACGCATCCGGAAAAGCAAGGACGAATTCCTTGATCATGCCGTCCTTCACGTACGATTTCATGAGGCTGGTAAGAACATCCCGGTCAGCTCCATCTTGCCAGACTTGCCGGCTTTCTCTATCTCCTGCGCCGCGCCGGCGCCGACAGGAATGTCGGGAGCGAGAGTTCCTTTCAGATTTGGAGATCCTTTAAGAAGACCGATGGTGGCAGCACCGCTCGTGCGGACTTCCTGGTGGCGGACGCAGTCCGGCCAAACCGGTCTCCCGTGAGGAAAAATCCCTGGTATCAGGCAATTTTGCAGGGAAATTACCCGAAAACCGTCTTCTGGCCGGTCGGGCTGGTGAGATAAGCAACGGAAATCGCGAATGAATTCGTGCGGTCGACCGCAAATTCCCTACCGGCCGGTGCAGGGAATAGCAGAGAATTGAGTTGGGCGGACCTGAGCGCGAGGGTCCGGATTGCGGAGGTTAAAGCAAGACCACCAGGATGAAACTTTTTCTAGCGTTAACCATTTTACATGCCTTGACGGGGCATCTTGGCTGGCGCATATGCACGCTAAGATTGCCGTTGGCCGATTGGTTGAGCGGTCATCTAAGCGAGCCGGCAATTCCAGAGCAAGGAGGCTCGGATGTCCGGGCGCTCGAAGATGTGAGATCGCGACCCACGGGGTCGGATTGACTGCTTCGAGGCCCAGATTCCGTTCCTCGGTTGGGTGGTCGCCTCTTCCTTTTCGGACAGCATGTTCCGGAAATCGAGAAGAGGAGGTCGCCAATGTCGACCGAGAGATACCCCCGCAAAGCCGTCATCGCTGCGCCCGACGGCCTCAGGCCTCAACTGAAAGCAAAGTCGCGCGCTCGCCGGGAGCGGCAACGCGCGCTCGCCGGGATCGCCGATCACGCTCCGAAGCGGCGCAACGACCTGCTGCCGAAGTTGGCGGTGTCCTACGTGCCGGTCGACGAGCTGCGGCCGGCGCCGCGTCGCGTCCGCAGGGCGAACGCCGCGCAGATCGCGCGTATTCGCGCCAGCATCGAAAAGTTCGGCGTCTGCCAGCCGATCCTCATCGGTAAGGACGGAACAATCGTTCACGGCCACAGCGTCGTCGAGGCGGCGCGCGCCGTTGGCCTAAAACAGATCCCGGTCATCTTCGTCGAGCATTTGTCGCCGGCGGAGCAACGCTTGCTGTCAATCGCGCTCAACCGCCTCGGCGAGACAGGACAGTGGGACGAAGAGGCGCTGAGGATCGAAATCACCGAGTTGATTGATTTGGGCGAGGACGTCGTGGTCTCGGGGTTCGAGGCGGCGGAGATCGATTTCCTCTTGCTCGATGACGAGTCGGACGACGGCGTCGGTGAACTCGATCCGGTTCCAGCCGCGACGGGGATAGCCGTCTCGCGGCCCGGAGACCTCTGGGTCCTGGGCCGCCACCGCCTCCTGCAGGCCGACGCCCGCGACCTGGCGAGCTACGAACGGCTGATGCTCTCGGGCGAACAGGCGCGCCTCGTGCTGACCGACGAGCCCTACAACGTCCCTAACGTCGGCCACGTGACCTCGCAGGCCCACCACCGGGAATTCGCCATGGCGGCCGGCGAAATGAGCCGCGAGGAATTCGGGGCGTTCAACCGCGCCTGGATGTCGAGGGCAGCGTTCTACGTCGTCGACGGCGGGCTTATCGGGACGTTCATTGACTGGCGCAGCGTCGAGCTGGTCCTGGGCTGTGGTCGCGACCTCGGGTTCGACCTCATCAACATCGTCGTCTGGTCGAAGTCGAACGCGGGCCAGGGAAGCCTATGGCGCTCGCAGCATGAGCTCCTGCCCGTGTTCAAAAAGGGCGCCGCGCCTCCCCTCAACAACGTCGAACTCGGGCGCTTCGGGCGCTGGCGGTCGAATGTGTGGTGCTACCCCGGGGCTTCGTCGGTCGGCTCCGACGCGCGCGAGGGCCTCGCCGTCCACCCGACAGTCAAACCGCGGGCGTTGCTGGAAGACGCCCTGCTCGACATCAGCGCCCGCGACGAGATCGTTCTCGAACCTTTCGCCGGCTCGGGCTCGACACTCATCGCCGCCGAGGCGACTGACCGCATCTGCCGGGCGATCGAGATCGACGGCCTCTACTGCGACGCCATCATCCGCCGCTGGCAGGAGATGAGGGGCGGTGAGGCGGTCCTCGAGGAGACCGGCGAGACGTTCGCCACCCTCGAGGGCCAGCGCCTGCGCGAGGGAGAAGTCTGATGGCCAAGTCCAAGTCCTCCAAACCGCCCGGGCAGAACGACGTCGGTTATGGCAAGCCTCCGGTGAAGGACCAGTTCAAGCCCGGCCAGAGCGGCAACCCCGCCGGTCGTCGAAAGGGCCAGCCGACCCTCAACGAGATGGTCATGAAGGAGGCCGCACGTCTGGTGAAGATCAAGCGGGGCGACACGGTCGAGACGATCACAAAGTATGAAGGGGTTATCCGCAGGACGTTCCAGTCGGCGATGGAAGGCGACATCGCAGCCGCGCGCTTGCTTTTTTTCATGCTCGCGCAGAACGCGCCCGATCCGTCCGGGGGGCCGGCGGAGGACGAGACCGCAAACCTCGCTCTAAGCGCCGCGCCGGACGACGAGACTTTGCGCCGCATGTTGGCGCGCTTCGCGCATCTGCAGTCGAAGAAAGAGGAGGCTGATTCATGAGCGAGGTCGACGAAACACGCACGAAAAGCGACCCGCCTCCTGCCCTCGTGGAAAGCGGAGAACGGCGCTCGATCAAAACCGACCTGCTCCAGTTTGAGGCGGTTGCGACCTTCGCGCGCGTCGACTTCTGGTGCTTCGTCGAGTTGATGTTTCCCGTTCTATATCCTGGGCAGGAGCTCGTCTACGCGGGCTACCTCGAGCTGATCGCGACGCTGCTCATGCGGGTGGGGCAGCGCAAATACCGCAACGTCGTCATCAATCTTCCGCCCCGCCACATGAAATCTGCCCTCGCGTTCGATCCTCTATCCAGCCTGGCGGCTTGGCTGCGATCCGACCGTCAAGTTTATTTGCATCTCTTATGGCGACGATCTGGCGCATGACCTGTCCGCGCAGACCCGCAAAATCATGCGCTCGCCGCTCTACAAGCTAATTTTTCCGTCAACGGTTCTCGACAAGAGCGCGGTCGACCATATCCGCACCACCATGGGCGGATATCGCTACGCCACAGCCGTCGGCAGCGACATCACCGGCTTCGGCGCCGACGAGATCATTATCGACGATCCGGTCCAGCCCGAGGACGCGCTGTCCGAACGGGTGAAGCTACAGTTGCGTGATTGGGTCAACAGCTCGGTCTACACGCGTTTCAACGATCCAAGCCAAGGCGCTCTCGTTCTGGTCATGCATCGACTCGCGCCCGACGATCTTGCAGGGACCATTGAGCCGGCCACTGATTTCGTTCTCAAGCTGCCGTTGATTGCCGAAACAACCGAAAACTATACCTATATGGGGAAGACGATTATGCGGCGGGAGCCGGGCGAGCCGCTTAACCCTGGCCGCCTGAACGTTGCTGAAATCGAAGCGCTGAAGGCGAGGATCGCCCCACACGTGTTCGCCTCTCAGTACCAGCAGCGCCCCGAGGCCGGCGGCACGGGACATTGCTCGATCGAACGCCTCGCGCGTTATGCGGAGGCGCCGCCCTTCGAGCTGATTGTTCATTCCTGGGACATCGCGAGTACGAAGGGCGGTGGTGACTGGACGGTCTGCGCCAAGTTCGGCCTCGCCACGGAATCGGACGGTCGCGACATTCTCTACCTCACCGGCATTGTCCGCATGCAAGTCGAATTGCCGGACGTGCGCGAGGCGATCATGGCGCATGACTCGCTCGACAAGCCGGCGATCATCGTCATGGACGGCAACGGCATCGGCAGAGGTCCCTACCAGGAGCTCTGGGCCAGGGGATTCCGGCACCTTTTGCCCGGCGAATCCATGGCAAGCTCGGCCTCCGACAACCTCAAGATCCGCCGCTTCAGCGAGGGCCTATTCAGCCTCTACGATGGCTTGGTGCGCCTCCCGAATGCGATGCCGGGGCGCCAGCTCGAAACCTTGCTCGCCGAAATCGCCGCCTTTCCCAACGGTAGGCATGACGATCAGGTCGACGCCCTGAGCTACGTCACAGCGTACCGAGCGAAGGTCATCTACGAGGCCCGTCGCTGGGGCCTCAAGCTCGGCCGACTCGTGCTGCCGCCGGTCAAGGTTCAGGTCGTCCCGTCCAAATCACGCGATCAAGAGCTCTACGACCGGCGACGACAATGGGGTCAGCGTTGACTCGCAGTCGGCAAAGGGACGTTCAGGAGAAAATCCTTCCGCTGTTGGCTGCGTCGCCGCCGCGTCGACTTCGATCCACCTTATCGCGAGGCCTCTGCGATGCCGGTGAGCGGCGCGGGAAAGAGAGAACCCGAGGCGAGGGCGTCGATCGGCATCCAGAAGACGCGGGCCACGGGCCGGCTGCGCGCATTGATTGGCGAAGAAACGATTAGCTCGAGACCTCACCGCGCCCGCGATGGCCATCGGTTCGAATCCCCTCAGCTCCACCAGGAAGTCCGCGCGAGCGGCGGCGGTTTCCCTCGCGGTAAAATCCTGCGACGGCCGACTAGAGCGAAGACTGGGCGCTGCTCTCCTTTAGCTCCTTGCAACGCAGAGGATCACGTCGCTGTAGCTCGCCCGCGCGAACTGGCGGTGCGCTTCACGGACGAGGCAGAAGATTTTGTCTCGGAGGCCTCGGTTTATCGGCTGCTGAAAGCGCACGATCTCATCACCAGCCCGGCCTACATCGTCATCAAAGCGGCCGAGGAGTTCAACGACAAGACCACGGTGCCCAACCAGCTCTGGCAGACCGACTTCTGGTACTATCTCTCCACGGTGCTGGACGACTTCTCGCGCTTCATTGTCGCCTGGACAGCCGAGCCTCAGCCGGCGGAAATCCAGAAGCTGCTTTGACGAAGCCATCATGGAGGTTTGTATGATTGCGTTATTGCGACTCTTAGCAGTTTCTGTTGGCCTCTTGATTGTGGCGGCCCCGCTTGCTGCTGAAGAGTTGACGACGGGCGCGTCCCCGGCGAGCACTCCGCACGGGTCAATGAAATCTTCAGAGGAAGCAAAGCCCACATCAGCGCCTGCCAGGCGCCTACCTGCCGACTCAACCACGACGCAAGTGCTGAATCTCGTGGGTCGCAAGCTCGATTTTAGGGCCACAGCGGGCAGCATCCAGCTCAGCGACGACAAAGGCACCCCCGAGGCTGACGTTGGATATATCGCCTATCAAGTGAATGGACCTGACGCCCATAAGAGGCCCGTGACTTTCGTCTTTAATGGCGGGCCCGGCGCCGGTTCGGCCTGGTTGCAACTTGGAGCGGTCGGACCATGGCGCCTGCCAATGAATGGCCTTTCCGCCTCCTCCACCCCGACCCTTGTCGACAATGAAGAGACTTGGCTCGACTTCACGGATCTCGTCTTCATCGATCCGCCAGGAAGCGGCTATAGCCGAATTGTCGCGCCGGGCGATGAAGTCCGTAGGAAGCTCTGGTCCGTGAACGGCGACATCGACGCATTGGGCGTCGTTGTTCGTCGCTGGCTGGCCGATAATGATCGCCTCATCTCGCCAAAATTCATTCTCGGCGAAAGCTATGGCGGTTTTCGAGGGCCGCGGCTTGCCGAGGAGCTGGCGACGAAGCAAGGCGTCGGAGTCAGCGGCCTCGTTCTAATCTCGCCTGCTCTTGATATCGGCGCCGACTTGGCCGACGTCAGCGATCCATTCTCCTTTGCGGTCCGGTTGCCCTCATATGCGGCGGCCTTCCGCGAGAGAAAGGGAAAGGTGACGCGAGAGGATTTGGGAGACGTCGAACAATATGCAAGCCACGATTATTTGCTCGACTTCTTGCGTGGGCCGAAGGATGTGGCGGCTGTCGCCCGCATGGCGCAACACGTCAGCGAGCTGACCGGCATCAACGAGGAGCTGGTGAAACAGCTGGGAGGACGCATCGGCAAGAATGCCTTCCTACGCGAGTTCGATCGACAGCAAGGCAAAGTCGCCGCTTATTACGATGCGACCATCAGCGCCTACGATCCCGAACCGAACGAATATCGAAGCCGCTGGCTAGACCCAGTCGTCGAAGGCCTCGATGCGCCTTTCTCAAGCGCTATCATGGGCATCTACAATGATCGCCTTGGCTGGAAGATCGACGAACGCTACGAGCTGTTGAACGAAGCAGTCAGTCACGCCTGGAACTGGGGCTCCGGGCTGGAGCGGCCGCAATCAATTTCTGCTCTGAAGCGCATGCTTGCGCTAGATCCGAATTTCAAGGTCCTGATCAGCCACGGGCTCACCGACGTCCAGACGCCATATTTCGCCACGCAGCTGTTGCTTGATCAAATTCCTGACTATGGCCCATCAGGACGGTTGAAGCTGAAAGTCTATAGTGGCGGCCATATGCATTATTTGCGCGATGAGTCGCGCAAGGCGCTGCGAGAAGACGCCCGGCAATTGATCGAAGGTGACCGTGCCGTCACCACGCCCAGCGCCGAATGATGGCGCGGGGGTTGTAGCCGCCGCTAACGTCACGAGGGCGGGTACACGATACGGCGTGGCGGCCGTCGCCCGCACCATCGCCGCATAGCAAGGCGCGGCCCCCACTCGGGCCGCCTGATGGCCTCGCGCAATTCGCGGACGTGATGACTGTGGCCGCGAATACTGCCCGTCCTGAACCACCGCGATAGCTTGCTCTCTGGCTGGTTGCGCAACCAAATCCAGGCCAGTTCGACCGCTACCGCACGGGCCCTTCGATGGCCCGCCTTACTGATCCCCTGATCACGCACCATCGTGCCGCTGTTGTAGGGTGTCGGCGTCAAGCCGACATAGCTCGCGACTTCCCGGCAATTCTTGAATCCTCGATAGAATACCTCTGTCGCGAGTATGCCGGCGGTTTGCGGCCCAACTCCGTGAATCTCGGCGAGCCTCCTTGCAATCGGATGGTTCTGACCGCCGCTGTGCGTGAACCAAGGCACCCGAAAGCTGGCTAGGTTGAAATCGCAGTCGGCCAGCAGCAAACATGCGTCTCGTCCATCGAGATATCGAGGCCTGCGAAAAAGTCCATGTCGGGGTTCGTCTTCCAATGACGGGGCCGATCGTAGCGGCCTTCGCGGGCGCCGTATGGCGTTAGTTCGGCTCAGCCGTTCAGGAGATCCTTGACCGATTTGGCGGACGAAAATGTGAGCTTCTTTGACGCGGCAATCTTGATCTTCTCGCCGCTAGCCGGATTGCGGCCTTCGCGTTCCGGCGTCGCCTTGACTTTGAACTTCCCGAACCCCGGTAGCGACACCTCCGCGCCGCTTGCTGCCGCATCCACGATGTCCTTCAAGATGTCGTCGACGATCAACTTGGCTTGCGCTTTGCTGACGCCATGCGCCTCGGCGAGCTTTGCGACGAGTTCGGTTGTGTTCATTGCAGGGGTTCCTAGCGATTCGATTCGCGGCGTCTATGGCATGGCGCTACCGCCATGTCATTATCGCGTCATCGGTCGATCCATGCGGGCCTCTTGCGACGCCGCGACCGACAGCGCCACCAGCCGATCGCCCATGGCTGCGCCTTGCAATGAATGGCGGCTCAGCTAGGTTCGTCGGCTTATTCGAGAGGAGCGCGCCATGGCGACCGGCACAGTGAAATGGTTCAATGCGACGAAAGGGTTCGGGTTCATTCAACCCGACGCCGGCGGCGCCGACGTGTTCGTCCATATCAGCGCGGTCGAACGGGCCGGTCTGAACGGCCTGAATGAAGGGCAGAAGATCGCGTATGAGGTCGTTCCCGACAAGCGCACCGGCAAATCCTCGGCGGAAAACTTGAAGCCGGCCTGAAATTGCCTGTGACCTATCATGTCGTCGTCGCATTCGATCGGGACGAGGAAGGCGACTTAAGGCCTGGCGAAGCGCAGGAGGTCATGAGTCCAATCGTGGCCGAACGCCGGGCTCGCGCGCTCGCACTCGAACATGCGGGCGCCCTGGCGTTCTCTCGCACCGGCAATCCGGCGAAAAAACGTATTGAGCAGCGTTCGCGTAAAATAGACGCCCCAATCGGCCTCCTCCATTTCTGCACTCGCGGCGGCAATTTGGAACGCCGCCTCCATGTCATCGGGCTTGGGATAGTGGAAGCCAAAGTCGTTCCGAACATTGGAGATTAGGTTCGACCCACCGAAAAATTTCTTCAACCGCTCCAGCGCGTCGCGGGCTGGTGGGTCCAACTTTGGAACGAGATCCTTTCCAACCTCACTATGCCGCAACCGCTCAACCAGTCGCCACGCTTCCCAGAGCACGCCAATCAGGAGGCGCACGATGATCTGGGTCTGCGCGCCGCTCACCCGCTGCTCGATTGGATTTTCGGGGGTCTCATTAGTAGCGATGGTGATCAATTTCCAAAGGACGTTGATTTGGTTCGTGGCGTAACCGAACAGCAAAAACAGTCCTCGCTCTCCGGGGTGGCTTTCAGCAAGAGCGGCTTGATGCGGTCCATAGAGAAGATGTCGATTACTGGCGGCTCCTTCCGGTCGCCAATGTCCTCGCGAGCCAGGGAAAAATCTACCACTGGGTTCTCCTGTGTGCGGCACGCCCGCTGTTGAAAGAGCAAGCGGCCGTTTGCAGCGCTGCCGATGGAACATGGTTTCATTGTGGCTCGCCGATCGCGTGAGGGCCACTCGTGCGGCTGGAACGGAACCGTGTAGTCGAAACGATGGACGAGGAAATCGTAGGACCCGCCGAGGCGAGGTTCAGGCGGCTTCTGGTGCGCCGCGCGGAACCGATCGAGGACCGGCGCGTGTGAAAGACGCTAGGTCGCCTAAGCGGGCCGCTCGTGCTTCAATCCTGGGGTTCTTGGCCGGGCAGAGGTCATCTTCTGAAAGACCCCAAAATGCCTCCGCCCGCGCTCACCACGCTTCCCGTTGCTTCCGGAAGTTCATTTGGTTTTTCGAGCCCAACAAATCGTTGAGCCGTTCGACGATCAGGAGAGCTGCGTCGAGAAGACGCCTTTCGTCGCCCAGCGTTACACGGCGAGCGCCGCTCAATATTCGGCGGTCCGGTTTGGTTGGATGGCGCGCCTATGGGCGAGACCCACGTTCCGGAGCGAAGAGCCAGTTGGTCAATCTATCTTTTCGCGCAAACCACTACGGCCTTAGCGCTTGCGTCGCCTGCGCACGCTGCTCCGGTCGTTCCCACGATGTGCAAAACGCCTATCCCATCGACGCAATAAGCGCTGAGTAATATCTCGGAGGACTCGCACATCGCCTTGCCTTGCTCGATGCCGACCCTGATATCTAGCGACGGAGGCCCTGCCGGTCCTCGTGTTCCCTGCGGGCCCGGAGACCCGGCCGTGCCAGGATCGCCTTTAGGGCCTTGCGGTCCCGTTGGACCTCGCTGTCCCTGGGGTCCAGATGGTCCAGCAGCTCCTAAATCGCCTTTGGGTCCCTGCGGCCCGGATTGGCCTCGGGCACCAGTATCGCCTCTTGGGCCCTGCAGCCCAACCGACCCGATAGGTCCGGTGTCTCCCTTCGGCCCTTGAGGACCTTGTGGCCCCGGGGCCCCGATAATCCTTGCCTCGCCCTTCGGTCCCTGCGGCCCCGCTGCTCCGGGATCGCCTTTCAGTCCCTGCGGTCCCGCTGCACCCGGATCGCCCTTTGGTCCCTGAGGGCCAGCCGCTCCAGGGTCGCCCTGCGGTCCCTGCAGCCCAGCAGGCCCCATTGGTCCGGGGTCGCCCTTTTGCCCGTCTAGACCCATAATCCCAATCGGACCCGTGTCGCCAATAGGGCCCTGCGGTCCGGGAGGGCCAGGATCGCCCGCGTCACCTTTCGGCCCCGGCGGCCCGATTGCGCCTGTATCGCCTTTAAGACCTTGAGGCGCTTCAGGACCCCGCTCTCCCTTTGGCCCGGGCGGTCCCACTGATCCGACTAGGCCGGGCTCGCCCTTGGGACCTGGCGGACCAGCAATCCCCTGCGGCCCTGCCCGTCCGGTCTGCCCTTGATCGCCCTTGTCTCCCTTCGCGCATCCCGACAGCGCCAAAAGCGCCAAGAAAACCGGAACCGCGACCAAACCGCGCATTCAAGTGCTCCGTTCGGAAGTGCTTTCGCGGGTGAAATTCAACACTCGATTGACGTATCGACGCCGCGACGATCAGCGCGTGATCGGCTCACTTGAGGCAAAAGCGGAGCTTCGATCGGGCGCAAAGTAGCGAAGCTTAACGCGCCACGACGATATCGGCCAGGAGCGCAGCATTACGGCGTGGTCTGGCAATCGGCGAACGCCGAGTGGTGACTTCGCGGGTGCGGGATCGGCTTGGGTCTCCTCCGTTGTCCAGTCCATCAGGCGGCCTCTGCTCTTACGAACCGGCAAATTTCGATCAGCTCATCCACATCCGGCTGGTAGCCTTCTGCTTTCAACCGTACGAACTCCTCGTCAGCGATCGGCATGGCCTCGCTCGTGTCGTCGGGATGAATAATGACGGTGCGGAAGCAGGAGAACTCCCTTTGCGATGGAGCGAGGGCGCGTTCCAATTTCGCGAGACGGCTTCCCAGCGCAGACATGGTCAGCCTCCTCCCTTCGCTGCTGCGGCCTCAAGGGCGGCAATGCGTTCGGCAAGCTGATGAAGTTCGATTGCCCGGCCAACGTTGGCGATGACGTTCGATACGGCGCTGGCGTCGCTCGTAGATAGCTCGCCCTCCGAGACCGCAGTCGCCACAGCGCTCGTAGCCGCAACCAAGTCCGCTGGCTTCTCGATCACGGGAAGCGGGACTTTAACCGGCATCGTTGGCAGGACGCGTCCCAGAAGCGACGTAAACGACTTCGGCTCCTTCTTCGCCAGCGAATGCAGATACGCGGTCACGCCATCGGAGCTGTTCGGGTCGATGTCCTCCCCAGCGCGGCGGGCCGCCTCAATGATGGCGTCGCGAAGATGCCGGTTGCGGTGGTTCGGCTGCGCGGGCTTGCCGCTCGGGCAGCCGCTCACTCCCGGCTGGAACCGTCCCTTGCTGTCGCGCCCTGCGTTTTCAGGCTGTTCGTCAATGACGTCAGCGGTCATCGCCTTCAGGCCGCTTTCCTGGGTCTTCGAGGCGCACTCACCTCGGGGCCCGCAAACCTGCCGCCAAGCGCCGCCGAAATGCGCATCGCGGCGCGGGCCTCACGAAGCGTGAAGGCCATAGCCTTCGGATCAATCGACAGCGACATGGTGGCTCCTCGAATTTAGTTTGCGGCGGCGGCGAAACGTCCCCTCTATGATATAGGATGGAACGTGAACGCCCCCACCTGTCGCGGTCAGTGCTCCCCAAGCTTTTTCGCTATCCGTCTCTTGCGCTTGCAACATGGTCGCAAGGCCATGCGTTCCAGCGTCACCACGTCACTGATGCCCCATCGGCGATCTGCCCCAGGCGGCTCAGGGGAGCCCGCTGGCTGGCGTTCCCGTGTGTAGGGTGACTACGGTCCCCGACCATTTCAATTCCGGTTCTTTGCAGGGATGGACGGAACGGCATTATCATCGCGACCCGAGACAACAACGGAATGAGCGGCGGCGGCCACTTCACCCTTAATGATGGTACGACCGGCGACTTCAGGTTTGGGGGGGCCGCGGCGAAGCTGTAAGCTGGAGGCTGGAGGCTGGACCTCCGCTCGACTTTGGGCTGGCAAAGCGTCTCCCTCACCCCCTGTCAACGCGGATGATCAACGTCGCTATAGCTTTCGCCCGGGCCGCGGAGCGCGTCGAGACAGGCGACCGTCGCCGGGTCCAGCCAAATAACCACGTCGCCTTGGTCGGCCGGACTGGTTGGCCACGTCTTCGTGCTGGCCGGCAAAGTGGCTTTGATCGCCCACTAGGCCTCGACGGTGACGGTAATGTCGATCATGGCTTAACACGCCCTCGCCGCGTGGTCCCGGGTCAGAGCCTCAGGTCCGCTTGCATGGGCCTTGGTCGCGGCGGTAAGTGAAACGAAGTAGGGCCGGAACAAATCCTCAGCTCCGGCCCCTCACGCTCAGAAGATGACCGACCTTCTCCTCCCCGAGACTTTTGGCCGTGGTCCGCTCTGACGTTTTGCAGTATCGGCGATCGCAGCGCGCGCGCATTGATTTGAATCAGGGCCCATGCAGTTTTTTCGGCGTGGGGGGTTCTATGGCCCCCGTCCGGCCTAAGGAGCGGGGCGAGGGCGCAAACGCGGGCGCGTGGGATTATGAGGCGCATTGAAGCATAAGGGCTTTTTCGGGCCTCCCCGCACCAAAAGCGCGCTCTCTCCGTCACCCCTCGCCACGCGGGTGATCACGTCGCTGTAGCTCTCGCCGGGGCGGCGCAACGGCCTTGAGGCGGTCCGAGCATCCTACGTCGACGGTGAACCGCGCTGGGGGTCATAGGAAGGCCGCTGGCGAGGCGGGCTCGTTCGGGGGCGGCAGGGCGTCAGAAGGGCCGCCTGTGGCCGCTGGGCTTTTTCAAGTGCTCGCGCTCAAATGTCTCTCTGTCTATCACCTCACCATCTGGCCCTTCAATTTTCTGAATTCGACACTTTTGGTGAAGCACTAAATGGACCGCCTGGCTAATAGCCGCCTCTTTGCTGGGATGGGAAGTCTGGGCGTCCCGCGAGTGTTCGTCTCGGTAGAAAATCTTCCAATCAGACATATCTAATTTCCTCCGCCAGGCGTTAGCCGGCCAACTCTGTAAACGCTCGCCCGGCCGATTTTGAGGCTACGCTGGCGGGTCGTCTATGAGGCGCGTCGGCGCTGGTGCCTTACGGGAGCAGCTGCTCGTACACCGCCTTGCACCTGTCGTGGATGCTGGCCGCACGCGCCTTCTGGCAGTCGGCCAGCGTCAGAAGCAGGTCGGTGAGCTTGGCGTCGCCGTGCTCATCCATGAGTCTGGCTACGGAATAGCTCCCGCGCCGGCTGCACGGCTCGCAGATGATCGACAGCGTCGGGGAGCGAAGGTCCGATAGGGTGAGCGCGCCGTCTCGAGGCATCGCAGATGATAGCGTAGGCTTGAGGCGATCGCGAAGGAAAACCCCCCGCGAGTGGGGTCTCACGCGGGGCGGTCGTCAATGCGCTTGCTGGAGGTCAAGCTGATGTCGCTGACGGCTACATCGACCCCGACCCCATCGAGCGCCTCTATGAGGCCTTCCTGCGGCCTGACCGGGAGCAGCGCTCGCGGCTGCGCTCGCTCATCTGGCGCAATGGCCGCTAGGACGCGCGGAACGACCTCTGGACGGCTTTCTGGTGTCTAGCCGGGCTTGGGCGTCTACTGGGTGCCCCGCGGGGAGGACACACACACGCACACTCGACCGCGGGGCCGCGCGCTTTGGGCGGGGGCAAAGCAAGCGCGCTACAGGTAAAACGCGACCAGCGCCGGCATTGTTCCTATCGGTCGGCGCCCGCGGCTCGGAGTACGCTGTTAACTCGTCAAGGCTGTGACAGCGCGGCGTGCGACGCTATGACCGGGCGCGGCGCCCGGCGCCCATGGTATGCAAGTCTGAAAATGATCGCGGCGCAGTGTCGGGCCGGGCGCGGCCTACTCAACATGACGGTCAAGGAATTAGCGGCGCGGGCCAGGGTCGCGACAGACACGATCGCGCGATTGGAGAACGGCGCGGAGCTGAAACCGTGCACGGTCTACGCAATACGGATGGCGCTCGAATCGGCCGGCGTCGAGTTCCTACCGGCCGGTGTTAGGCTCAAGTGCGGGCCGATGTGCGGGTGGGCTGGGCGGTAGCCAAGTCAATCACCCCGAAAGGGCGCGCCCTTGGATTCGGTCGAGCTCGCCAAATGAACAACTCGGCGTAGTAATCCTTTGTTCCTGTTCGCGCTTGCGCTCTTGTTGGCAGGCTCGAAAAGCTTTCGGGCTCACTCCGCCTTAGCCAACCGCAGAATCACTTCACTATAGCTCTGGCCTGGCTCGCGTAGATAGTTGA
Organism: uncultured Alphaproteobacteria bacterium; assembly: GCA_963824475.1. Lineage (GTDB taxonomy): Bacteria > Pseudomonadota > Alphaproteobacteria > Rhizobiales > Beijerinckiaceae > Roseiarcus. The sequence goes on along the minus strand of CAWGPR010000010.1, from coordinate 140,118 downwards.
GCCGATCAACCACGCCCTGCGGTAGCGTGATGAAATAGCCACCCTTACCGTCGGGACGATGGTCTGCCGCGCGGCCGTCGGGCAAGGTCGCCGCGATTGCGGCGCGATCAAGTTCCGACGGTCCGCCCACCGCGCCGGTTTGAGAGAGGTGGAATAGCATGGACGAATACCTCATCTATTCCGAGGCTCTGCGGCCCGGCGAGCGCCGGGCTGGCCGAGCGCCTCTTGAACCGGCCGCTGCAATCACGCATCGCCAACACCACAATTATGGTAATTGAATTCCATTAATGGTCGGGCCAATCCTCCGGTATCGTTGGTGGGACTCGACGAGCCGCCAACTCATCGTAGGAGGTACGATATGAATTTGTTATCGCGACGGAGCGTTCTCGCCATCGCCGCTGTTGTCGATGTCGCGTTGCATTCGCGCTCGGCTCCAGTTGCCGCCAAAGATTTGGCGGCGCGTCACAAATTGCCCCCTCGTCATCTGGAGACATTGCTCCAGGGCCTGGTCCACGCCAAGATCCTCAAGGGCGTGCGCGGGCCGCGAGGCGGGTATGAGCTGGCGCGCGAGCGCCGGCGCATCACTGTGGGCGAGATCGTGCGCACCGCCATGTCACTGAGCACCGCCGATCCGGAAGATCTCGGCGCAAACTCGGTGCTCCTCGCGCGCGTAATCGATCCGGCCGTGCGCAGGGCCGGCGAAACCTTTCTCGGCAATCTCGATTCGATCACGGTCGAACAGATGTGCGAGACGGCCGAGAAGTCACATGTGCTCGACGAAGAGAAGGTCAGCGGCGAGTTCGCTATCTAATGGCGCGACCTTTGAACGCGTGCGAAGGCGATCGCATCTGCTTTTGGTAAAAAAGTCCCCGCACCTGGATGCGATCAGGCGTGGGGCAAGCCGGCGCGCGCGGACTAGGGGGGCACCGTAACAACGCTCCGACTGTGTGTGACAATACTCCACGCGACTACGCTGTCAATTACTCAGCTAAGAAAAGGGCGGCTTTCAGGCCGCCCTTGCCGCCCCATTCCATTTCACAAAGTAAGCACGATGCCCCGCATGGGGCAGTGACGGCTATCACAGGTCGCCCTAACAAAAAGGCGGCCCGAAAGCCGCCCTCTCGTCATTGTATGTCGCCTGTCACAGTCTCAGGGTTTTGACGATCCAGAGCAGCAGGCGCGCGATGAAGAGCCGCAGCGTCCGCCAGATCATCGCGCCAGTCATGAGCGCGCCTCCTCAATCTTTGTGTCCCGGACCTTCGCCAGAGCTTGGGCGTCGAGGGCCAGAGACGGTTGCCAACACGCGATCGGCGTCCTCGGCGATGGCGCCGACGAGTTGCGGGCGGATCCCGGCCAGCGAACCCCGCCATAGGCCACGAACGTCCTCAGCGGATTCATTGTCGTCGATCTCAATGATGAGGGAAGCGGCGACAGCATGAGGCGACGCGCCAATGTCGGCATGAAGGACATGCTCGATGTCCATGAGCAGGTCCCATGCCGCCTCCTCCTCGGGGTTGTCCGGACCGCCCGCGAGCTCACTCCATCGAACCTTCTGCTCGCGATAGCGGTCCCAAAGGTGCAGGGTTCGCTGATCGGCCTGGGAAAGCGTCGGATTTTGCATTGCGTGTTCCTTTCGAAGTAGGTTCGACGCCGCCAGCGATCGCCAGCGGCGCGGAATGGAAGGGAAGGGAAGGGTCAGGCCGCGATCGGCAGCGTGCGGTTGGCCGCTTTGATCCGGATTACCGTCGAGACAACCGCGATCTCGAAGCCCGAATAGGTGGCGCCCAGATAGTCGCGCACCGCCTTCGCATCGAGACGTCCGGCGATCTGCTCCGTCGCCGTCACCATGAAGGCGTCGCCCGTGGCGGCGGAAAGCTTCCTGCCGCAACTGCATTATCACAGTTCCCGCGCGCCCTGGCTTTGCCCCCATTGATCCTCGGCGCGCGCTGGACGTTCGCCCTTGTTCTCGCTGGCAGCCTCGGGGAGGCAAGCCGCCAGGAGGCTTAGGTATAGGCTCGTAATGAGCTTCTACTGGTTGCGAAGGATCGGCTCGACCTCCCATCCATTTCAGAGCATCTAGCGGAGTGGTCTGAAGCCCGCGCGAACCTCTTCTGAAAAGAGTTGCGGCTGTTCCCAGGCTGCATAGTGTCCGCCTTGGTCAAGGTCCCGTCGCGATTTTTGTTGGAATTGACTGGCGCGTCTTCGGGCGACATGAGGCTATCCGATCACGCGCGAGGTCAATGATCTGATCGTCTGGTTTCTCGGCGAGGGTCTGCCATCCGTCGACCTTGCGCATGGTGATCTGTCCTGAGGCAAGCAGCGCCCAGAACAGCATGGCGGCGGTTTCGGCGCAGGGCAGCACGGTCTGAGTCTTGATCCGGCGCTTGAACTCCTCGTGCAATCGCTCGATCGCGTTCAGAGCAACCATCATTCCCGCGAGAATGACAAAAATTGGCGCAGCCAAACTCCAGACGAACCGCAAGGCCCACGGGTGGGGCTCGATCAACATCGGAGCCATGTTCGCTGGCACCATCACGCAGATTGCCAGGCCGCGAACGGCATCGACCCACAACTCGCGCTCGTGCAGGTTGTCTGACATCTGCAATCTACCGCACCGTGGAACTCCCCACCCTTAGACCGAGATTCGTCAGATGTTGAGCTGCTCAACATAATTGAACCCTTGCCCAGCCGCCATTGTTTCGCGTGATCTTTCGCGGCTATGTTCGTCGCGTCGAGGAGTTCGCAAAGTGCGCTTGAAGAAGCCGACCCGCGCCATGATCGATCAAGTGCGGATAACGCGCGAGGGCAACGACGCGATTATCGACTATGCCGACGCCGGCATTGCGGGGACGCGTCTGACTATCGGACCCGACATCGCGACCATGACAGACCGTGAAATCATCGACGTGTTCAACGGCATCCTCGCGGCTCAAGAACGGCTCCTGGCCGCCTGGGACAAGACGGTCACCGAAGCACCGCCGGGGGAGAAACAAATCGACTATCACGAAGATAGCGGTCAATGGGTCCCGCGCGGCGACGTGCTCCGTTGCATCATCGACGACGGCGGCCCCGAGGGGGAAGTCACCATTCATATCGACGACAAGGAATTGTCACTCGCCGAATTCGGCCGGATGCTCACGGTTCATGCGGGTTGGGGCATGCGGATCGCGTTCGTGCCTGAGGAATTCATATCCGAGAATCCAAAGATCGAAATCCGCAAGCCCAAGCGGCGAAAGCGCTGACACGGCAACAGGCGCAAGCTGTCGGTCGTCGCGACGCGACTGCAAGTTTGAAGCGGATACGCTGGCCCAGGCGGCCCCCAGGATATTCTTGAACGACGCGCCCAGAGTTCAAGCATCCGAGAACCTGCTTCAGCCTCGATCTTTCAGGATCACGACGCGTTCAACGCCGACGAAAATGAAATCAGCGGACGTCAAAATCACGTGACGGCGATGCCCCGCGATGCTCTTTCGTTCGCGAGCACTAAGTTAATGCGAGACCCGTGTGAGCCGCACCCTGGTACGGCCGCCCCTGATCCTCCGATTGGGCGGTCGCGAAATATCGGTGTTTCGTGTTTCAAGTGTTTCAGAGGGCGCGCTTCTGTGCATGCAGCGGTTTGGGGCAATGCGGGTATCGGCGGATTCCGATGGCGCTCGGCGAAACAAATGAAACATGAAACACCGGCCCCACGTCCGAAGCGGGATCGCGACGCGCAGTCCGAGTCACGAAGGAAGAGGCGATGACGCGCGAAGAAGCGTTGGCGATGTATCATCCGATCCGCGCTTCTGTGCGACGTATTTTGAGCGCGGCGTTCCGAGTGTGCAATCAAGCGGACTTGATGCGAGCCGCCAAGCAGCTCGGGCTGTGGGCCGACGGAAAGATCGTTCTGCCCAAAGACGACGAAGCCGCCGAGATGCTTGCGGACGTCGCGCTCTTCGAGCCGAACCAGCGCGGGCGGCGAGGATTCGATACATTCCTCGGCGGCAAGGCGCTTCAACTCGAGGCTGGCGATTTCGAACTGGCCCGACGAACGGGCGACGCGTTCTTTTCCTTGTTTCGATTCAGCGCGCGCCACGAGGTCGCCGGTGTTTGGCTTGAAGACCTTTTGGCCGGCAATCGGAGGCTCTGGCTCATGGACGAGAGCATGGAGGCGTCCGCTTCGAAGGATGTCGCTTTCGGCATGCGCGTTTTCGACGCTGGCGAGTTTCATGTTGGGTTCGGGATCGCCGCGCCGTCGGACGACGAGACGACCGAGTTCAGCGTTGAAGGTGTAGCGCGTTATGGCCGCACGCCGTTCCGCCACTCGCTCGCCGTTACTCTGTACGGCGATAGCCTTAGCCCGCATTTCTCATAGAGGGCGTGGATCGCTTGCGGCCCGCTGAGAAATGCTTGACTTGTGTTTGATGGACGAGCGCGGCCTTGGCGCCGTTTGCGCGGATCGGGTCGGATTGTTTCGCGTCTCCTGGTGGCCCGTGGGTGGATTGCCGCGATTTGTCGGGGTCGCGGCGGCGCCTCAGGCGAGGCGTGCGGCGGCGAGACGCCATTCGTCGGCGTAGGGACAGGCCGAGGCGAGGGCGAACTTGATGCGACGCGCGCTGATGCGGACGAGGCCGGCGAGCTTGAGGAGCCTGAGCCGGATCGTGCCGCAGGTCGCCTCGGCGAATTGGGTGTGGGCGAGCCCGATGCGCCTGAGCGCGCAAAGGAGAACGTAGGCGAATGAGGCGAGCCAGAGCCTGAGCTGATTGGACCGCATCGTGGCCGTCGAGGTTCGGTCGGCGAACAGGTCGCCTTGGCATTCCTTGATCCGGTTCTCCATATCGCCGCGGGCGCAATAGACTTTCTCATAAAGAAAGCGGCCGTTGGTCTCGGCCTTGCTCAAGGAAGTCACGATGAAGCGCGGATTGGCCTCGCCCTGGGTCCATTCCGCCTTGCTGATCACTCGGCGCCGGCGCGACCAGCTGTCGAGCGTCGCATAGCGGAAGTCCTTGTAGCGGCGAGCGGGCTTGCCGGTCGAGGAAGCCTCCGCCTCGGCCTGCAGGAGTTCCACGGCGATCTCCTCGACGAGCCGCTTGTTGCGGGCGAGGCCGAACACGAAGTCCACCCGGTTCTCTTCGCCCCAGACCATCAGCGCTTCGCGGGCGAACCCGGAATCGGCGCGCAGCAGGATGCGGGTCTTGGGCCACCGCGCCCGGATCTGGCTGACAATGCGGGCGACTTCCTCGACCGCGCCGGCGCTGCCGTCGATGTTCGACGGCCGGAGCCTCGCCGCCAGGAGATGCCGGCCGCAGAACACATACAGGGGCAGATAGCAGTCGCCGTCGTAATAGCCGTGAAAGAACCGGCCTTCCTGATGGCCGTGCAGCGGGTCGTCGGTCGCGTCGAGGTCGAGAATGATCTGCTTGGGCGGCCGAGCTCTTGTCGAAGCCCCTGCGTGCGCCTCGAGGAAGAGGTCGACAAACAGCGCCTCGATCGCCGCCGGGTCGTGGCTGATCTTGTGATAGCGCGTGGCGATCTCGCGCGACAGTTCCAGCCGGTTCAGCGTCGATTTGCCCGCTGCCGGCGCGCAGTCGTCGCGCCAGGCTTTGAGCTTGCCCGCCAGCACCGCCATCAGCGGGTCGTGACGAAGCTCGTCGTGATCGTTCAGGTCTTCGTAGCCGAGCGCGATGCCGAACACGCGCTGCCCGATGAGCGTGATGACCGAGTGCTCGACCAACCTTGGGTCTCTGGCGTCGCGGAAGCATCCCGCAAGCCGTCGAACCAGACCCAGACGTCGGTCGGCGGCGCCCAACAACAGGCCCCCTGCGTCGGACGTCAGCGCGCCGCCGTCGAACTCGGCCACCACAGGCCGGCCTTCGACCCGTCCAAAGGCGCTCGGTTTTGCGCTACACTCTGTCTGCATCGGGCCACCCTTCCGAATCGGCGCAAGTCGTTATCCCAAAACAACTTTTGCCTGATTCGGAGGCCCGATGCGCTACCTGTGTGAGAATTGCGGATTAGCGGCCGCACGCCGCTCAGTCTGGAGGCGGAAGAAGCGTTTACGTCGTTGTTTGCGGGGCTGGTTGAATCGGGGCAGAGTGCGCGCCGGCCGGTTGGCGCAGGACCAACGTTGCAGAGAGGGCGAGCGCGGAAGCACAAATAGAGGGCGTCCGCCTGTCCCATGGTGCAGATGGTGACGAGCGCTCTCGCTTCCAGAGTTCGACAGTGCGTTTCCCTGTCGGTTCCCAAATCCCCGGCCGGATTGCGTCGGGATTCGTAGTGCTGCTCAGGCGAGCGCAATCAGGCCCGCAATCGACCAACCGATGATGACCGCGAACAGGGCTGCAAGCAGCGGTCGCTCGCTCCGCTGTTCGACAACAGCAGCGGTACGTAAGCTCTCAAATGTGTGAAGGTCAAACATTTGAGTTCCTCCGTATAGCGAGAAAAAACACAGACCGGCGCTCCAAGCAGTGGCGGTCATCACACTGGTGACCGTCGCCGACTTCTCCAGTGGCATGGTGCGCGCCGGCGCCTGCCCGAGGAATGAAGGCGGACCGCGGCCGCCAGCTCCCTCGCTTCTAGAAACGGCGAGCCCCTATGACCGCTCGGGTTCCGGATGGGGGCAAAATGCGGTTGGAGGAGCGAGATCCGCGTCCTCCGACGAAACCCTTCGATTGGCGCGCTGGCAGGATCCCTCACCGAGGGCCGTTCGCGCGTCTTTGCGCGCGATGATTGACTTCCGACGGCCGCAATTCGCTTCCCTGCGCCCTCAGCGCAGCAGCAAGTCCGCCAGTTCGTCGACGCCGTCGACCATCAAGTCGAAAGTTCCTGGCGTCGGCGCGGGCTCCACGATCCGGCCCTCGCCATATTCGAGCTTCCGGGACACGTAGCACGTCCGCAGACCATAGCGCGCCGCCCCTGCGAGATCGGATGGGTGGGAGGCGACCATGATCACTTCGCCCGGCGCGCAGCCGAAAAGCGCGGCCGCGCCGAGATAAGTCTCCGGATCGGGCTTGTAATGCCGGAACAGATCGGCGCCGAAGATCATGTCCCATGGCAGCCCGAGCGATTTGGACATGGATACGAGGAGCGCGACATGTCCGTTCGACAAGGGGGCGATCATGTAGCGGGGCTTCAACCGATAGAGGCCGCCGACTACATCCGGCCATGCAGGCAGCTCGCGCCAAAATCGCGCGAGCGTGTTCAAGCCCTCGTCGTCCTGCGCGGGAACGCCGAATTTTGGCGCCAGACGTTGGAAGGACTCGCGGTGCAGCACGTCGAGATTCGCCCACGCCCGCTCGCCCCTGCGAACGCGGTCAAGGGAGGGCGGATAGTCCATCCGCCACGCATCGACAAGCGTCGGCCAATCGGCCCGAATGCCGCGGGCGACTCCCCACGACGATAGATGCGCGATCATGCCGCCTCGCCAATCGACGAGCGTGCCGAATGTATCGAAGACCAAGGCGCGAATTCCGTTCATTGGATCTCGTCCTTCCCTATAGGTCTGCTCAAGGCGGACCTTGGCCGTCCCCGGGTCGTTTTGGAAGGCAAAGGTAATCCGGCGCCCACGCGTCTCGAGACTACAGCTGGATCAGGCGCCGCCCTCGAAAGCCGCTGATAGTTGTAGATACGGACTAACCCACCATCGATTTCTGAGCTCGCGGCAGCCAGCGTCGTCGCCTTCGTGCTATCGTATTTCATAGAATGGTGTCCCGTCCGCGCGCCAACGCCAGAATCCATTTGAGTGTGGAAACCCCGAGACTAAGCGAACTTATTTCCACCAGATCCCAGACGCGACCCATGTCCGATTTTGTGCAACTCGATTTGTTTGGCGACCGGCCTGATTTCGACCGGCCTCCCGATGGCGTATCGTCGCGACCCCTTCTCCCTCAGGAATTATCGGACGAAGAGCTGATTGCCGCTATTCCCGAAGTAACGCTTGCCGACGCCTGTGCGTTAGCGGCGGAAGCAGGGAAGCGGCGGCTGAGCGCCGCCATCCCCGCGCTCATGACTCTTTGCAATCGCTTCGTGGGTTATGGGATTGACGTCGGAGTTCCCGAACAAGCTGCTGCGTTCGAGGCGCTCGGTGTCATTGGTGGTCCCGAGGCGTCACGTGCCGTTGTCCAATTGGTTGTCAAGAGAATCGTTCAAGGTCCGACTTTGGTCGTGGCGACCAGCGTAGCCTCGCAACTCGGCATCATCTTTCCGACTGACATTGCCCTCGCTTTTCTGCGGGATTTGAATCCCTCGGTTCGCGCGCTTACCTGCGCCTGCGTCCGTGCGGGATACGAAGTCGTAGCAACTTTGATTGCGATGCTTGACGACCCTGATTGCGAAGTGTCAGCCGCTGCTGCATGCGCGCTCGGACGAATGGGAAGAGTGGAGGCGCTGATTTATTTGAAACGATATTTGACCGAAAGGCCTTCGGGCCGCGTGGTCGAGGCCGTGGCTGGGGTGGCGGACGACGAAGCCATCGTATTGCTTGCGCGGGTCGGCCGCGCTCGCCCAGACTTAGCGCATTCAATCATTTCCACGCTCGAAGAAATCGACAGCACAAGGGCCGCGTCCGCCGCCCTGGGGCTAAAGAGGTTTGTGTCCAACGAGGAACGACGCTGACCTATGAAGCGCGACCTTCGAACCTATTGGCTCACAACCAATGTTTCTGTTCGGACGCTGGGAGCAAACGTTGAGAGCCGTGACCGGCTCAGGTGGCCGGGATCAAATCGGAACGGTGGCCGACATCAAATCGGAATTCCCGGCCGGATTGCCTCGGAACTCGCAGCTCAGTTGACCACCGCCGTGTTCACGGCCGCATTTAAGCCCCTGAAGAAGCAAATCGAGTCGGCGCAAAAGTCCGCGCGCGACCTTCGAGGTGCCGCGCGGCGGTCAGCCTGGCGCGCCTGCGGGGGGTTCGTCCGCCGAGCGCCGTCCGGCGTATCAGGTCCGACTCCGTAAAGGAGTTGACTCACCCGCCGCGCCCTGGCGCCACTGTCGGCTAGGGTCTGTTGGGATTCATCGGGAGTTTATCACTGCGGCGACGAGATGGATCATGGCTGCGAAGCTTTGATCGGTTTTTTCGGCGCGTAGTGCGATGCGCTTGTACGATTATTTCGATCTGTGGAGCTGGGACGGCACGCTCGATCGCATCCACGACGCGCTTTATGCGCAATGCCGGGAGGCCGCCTCGCGCGAGGCGAGTCCGACCGCCGCGATCATCGACAGCCAGAGCGTCAAGAGCGCGGAAAAAGATCCTATGCGGGTGGACGGCGGCCCGACTTGGTAGGCTGAGCTTCCACACCAGCATGGAGGCAACCGATGCAGTCCGTCACCTCCGCGACCGTTGTCGCGACCACCGCCCTCGCGAATGATATCACGCTGTTCGCATCGCTCGAACTGAGCAAATCCAAATGGGTTGTGACGATCAATAGTCCGGGCAGCGAAAAGTTTTCCAAGCATGTGGTCGAGGGTGGAGACGGCGCCCGCCTGCTCGACCTTCTTTCGCGGTCGAGGGCAAAGGCCGAGGAGCGCTACGGCGTGCGGGTCAAAGCGATCGTCATTCAGGAAGCGGGATTGGACGGGTTTTGGATTCATCGCTTGCTGCTCGCCAATGGGATCGAGAGCCAGGTCGTCGATGCGGCTTCGATCGCCGTCGACCGGCGGCATCGGCGGGCGAAGACCGATTCGATCGACGGCGAGACGCTGTTGCGGACGCTGATGGCCTGGGCTCGCGGCGAGCGGCGGGTCTGTTCCATGGTTCGCGCGCCGAGCCCGGAAGAAGAGGATCGCCGGCGCCTGACGCGCGAGCGCGGCACGCTGATCAAGGAACGCATTCAGCACACCAATCGAATTAGGGGCCTGCTCAGCGGCCAAGGCATCCGGGATTACAATCCGCTTCGGCGAGATTGTTTCGAACGGCTCGAGGCGCTGCGAACCGGCGACGGCCGTGAGCTGCCGCCGCTGTTGAAGGCGGAGATACGCCGAGAACTCGATCGGATCGCAGTGGCGGCGACGCAACTGGCTGCGGTCGAACGGGCCCGCGATGCGCTCATCCGCACGAACGCCGAGGGGCGGAACAACCCCGCCGCCCACCTCCTCAAGCTCAAGGGCATGGGCCCTGAGTTCGCATCGCTCCTCTGGCTTGAATTGTTGTTTCGCAGCTTCGGCAACCGACGCCAAGTAGCGGCATATGCGGGATTGGCGCCCAGCCCCTGGCAGAGCGGCGGCGTCGAACGGGATCAGGGGATCTCCAAGTCGGGCAATCGTCGCCTGCGGCACACCATGATTGAGCTTGCCTGGTTCTGGCTGCGCCACCAGCCGGACTCGGCGTTGAGCCGCTGGTTTCAGGCGCGGGTCGGCGCCGGCAAGGGACCAGTCCGCCGCATCGCCATCGTGGCGCTGGCCCGCAAACTCCTCGTCGCCTTGTGGCGCTATGTCACACAAGGCGTCGTTCCCGAAGGCGCCGTGTTCAAGACGGCATGACCCGATGGCTCAACCCACTCTAACGATGGCTTGATGACTTAACCCCATTCCAGCGAAGCTGAACGCGACGGCTTCGCCGGATCCGGCGGGCGGTGACCGCGGATTGACCCCCGGGCTGAAACACGCTGTGAAAAAGGATGGTCCCGCCAACCCGAGCCCGACGCCCTCGAGCAGGAGGGATTATGGTCCGAGCCCACAAGCTCGACCGGATGTGAGGTGATGCGGTCGTCAGGGCTGCATGGCAAAGACGGGCTCACGCTTCGGATCCAAACGCCAAAGAGCATGCAACGCCGAAATCAATGAGCTTGACTGGAAACACCCCATGTGAGGGGGCCTGCGATTGATTCGTCGGGCTACGATGCGGGCAAGAAGATCAAGGGCAAGAAGCGGCACATCCTCGTCGATACGCCGGGCCTGCTGATGCACGCCATCGTGCACGCCGCCGACGTCCAGGACCGCGACGGCGGGGCTGCCGATGGCGAGCTTGTTCGGCGCCTTTCCGTTCCTGATCAAGCTCTATGCCGACGGCGGTTACCAGGGGCCGGAGTTCCAGAGCGCGATCAAACGGATTTTGGCGCGCCTCAACGTCGAGATCCTCAAGCGATCGGATCAAGCCACAGGCTTCGTCGCGCTCCCAAAGCGCTCGGCCGCTGCCGACGACTGGCCAAGGACTGGGAATGCCTCAACCACAAGGCGCTCGCCTTCCTCCGCCTCGCCTCCATCCGTCTCATGCTGAGAAAACTATGCAATCCTGCATGATGTTCCCGGACAGACTCTAACAATTGCGCCCGCATAACTATTTCACAAGGGGATTTTATGTGTCCCTGAGGCATTAAAACGTCAACTTGAGCCAACCTGACGACCCTTGGCGCTTCGTCAAAATTCTTGATTTCTGCGCGGGGGCGATTTCGAGCTTTTGAGCGGCGGGAATCAAGGGCGGGAATCAAGAATGAGATTTGAGAGTGCGCGAGGCGGGCAGTCCGTCCGCACTCACGGCGCAGGAAGCCGTCATCCCTGCGAGATCGAGTTCTGCCGTCTCGCCGTGAAGGGAGTAACGATATAGGATATCGGTATGGCGCTTGACGCAACCGTCCCGGCGAAGGCCATTATCGCGGAAACCAACGCGCTAGCAGCGCTCGGATAATTACACCAATCTGATGTTCACCGGGCTTGGAACGCGGAACAAAAAGATCGTCCTCGGAAGCAAGCCTTTCGAGTGTAGGTTTTGCGACGGTAAGCCCCCGCACCGGACGTTTAAGAAACGCGCCCACGCCGTTTCGGAACTGCTCGGCAATAAGTTGTGACGTCGCTTTACGAATGTGACGCCTGCAACGAACGTTTTTCCACGTTCGAAGACGATCTTGGAAAGATGACTTTCCCAGCCCGCAGCATTGGTGGGGTTCTCGGCAAGAATGGGGTTCCGAAACTGACGCCCGTTAGCAGCGGCGGGTCCACTCACAAGCCAAAAATGGAACTCAAGGGGAGCACCATACAATTTTCGCATGAAGCGGGAGATATTGGTTTTATTGAAGACGAGACAAACAAGACGCTCACCATTGCATATGTCCAGCAAAAGTCCCGATTTTTCGGTCTCAAAATCGCGGCGCGGAATTCTTGATTTTTGCCCCACCAATGACCGCTCAGGGTCGAGGCCGTGTAAAAACTCGCCGAAATTTTTTAAACGATCGAGCAGAGCAAGATTATTCGTGATTTTTTCGACTCTGAACGCTCTAAGGCCTCGCAAAAGCGAACGAAACTGTCAATCGGCGTCGAAAAGTGACCCCCGATCGGCGTCCAAAATTGGGTCTGACTCACTTTTGATGAAGTCGAGGCGCCGGTTTGGCTCTGATTCGGGCTGGGGATCAGAGCTATGCAGGGGTTTGACGTTGCGGAACTTGTTCCGCGCGGATTTGTCGTAGAGAGCGCGACCAGAGACGATGGTGGCTTCGTAATCGGGATAAGGGTCTCGGCGAGCGTTTGCCGATGTCCGATGTGCGGAAGCGTTTGTAGCCGCGTGCACAGCCAATATCGAAGGCGATTGGCTGATCTTCCGGCCGCAGGCGTGCGAATAGCGCTGATTTTGCGGACCCGCCGCTTCTTCTGCGACATCGCGGCTTGCGAACGGCGGATCTTTGCCGAACGGTTCGAGACGGCCGAGCCAAGAGCCAGACGTACGAGCCGCCTCGACGATGTGGTCCACTGTCTGGCCATTGCGCTCGGAGGGAGACCAGCTGCCTCTCTTTCGCGCCGGCTCAACGTCGAGGTGAGCAACGACACGCTGTTGCGCATGGTGCGCCGGCGTGGGTCACGAAGCTTTCCTCCGCCCACGATTGTCGGCATCGATGACTGGGCCTGGCGGCGCAATCATCGCTACGGCACGCTGGTCTGCGACCTTGAACGACATGCGACGATCGCTCTCTTGCCCGATCGAGAGCCAGCCACCGCTGAAGCTTGGTTGGCGCAGCAATCGCAGATCTGTGTCGTCGCCAGGGATCGTGGAGGCGGCTACGGGGCCGCCGCGCAGCGGGCGCTTCCGCACGCGATCCAGGTCGCCGACCGCTGGCATTTGATGGAGAACGCGAGCGGCGCCTTTCTCGATGCTGTTCGGAAGTCTATGCGCCAGATCAGGGCAGCCATGGGAACCGCGATGGTTGATCCGTCGCTTCTAACCTTTGCCGAGAAACTGCAGTACGAGGGGTACGTACGCCGCGAGGAGACGAACGCCGCCATCCTCTCGTTGTCCCAGCAAGGGATTGGGATCAAGGAGATCGTGCGCCGCACAGGGTACAGCCGCGGACTTATCCGAAAAATTCTTCGCGGACAGCGCTCGGACGTCTTCCGTGTCCGACAAGGCTCCCTCGAGTCCTATCTTCCCTGGCTCGACGAGCAATGGGACGCCGGCTGCCGAAATGGATCGGCCCTATGGCGGGAACTCCGGCTGCGCGGATTCCGAGGCTGCCTTCGCGTCGTAAGCGAATGGAGCGCGCGGCGCAAAAAGGCTGAGAAGGCGGATCCAGCCGCGTTGGCCCGCGCCCCATCCGCCCGCACCGTTGCGCGCCTCCTGACGGTCGGCCGAGAGCGGCTGTCAAGGGCTGAGACGATAACAGTCGCCGCCATCGAGAGCGGCGTCACCGTTCTGGTGGAGGCGCGAGAGATTATTCTGGAGTTCCAGGGCATCATTCGACGAAAGGCCCTTGCCGACCTGGACGCCTGGATCAGCAGAGCCCAGGCCAGCCTCGTCGCGGCATTCGCCAACGGCGTGTCCAAAGACAAAGCCGCGATCGAGGCGGCAATCGCCTTGCCGTGGTCCAACGGGCAGACCGAAGGCCAAATCTGCAAGCTGAAGCTCGTCAAACGTCAGATGTATGGTCGCGGAAACCTCGACCTCCTCCAGGCCCGCATCATGGGCTTGGGATAGCGGCCACGTCATCGAAATTGCGTCAGAGCCGAATTTAAGGTGTGATCTCGCCTGCCGTTGTCCTTCAAGAATCAAGCTGCTTCTTGCTGCTTCTGTCTCTGCTGTGGGGATGTGGGCAACGCGTTTGCGTTGTCCAAGCGAAGCGGCATATCCACAGCCCTTGCCGCCGCCTCGATTTTGTCCATGCCGGCGCGCCACACTGCCATCGGCATTTGGTTGTTCATCGCCTGGTGAGGGCGCCGAAAATTGTAAAAGGTCATCCAGGAACTGATGCCGGACCGCGCCTCGCAGCCGTCGGCGTAGGCTTTCAGATGCACTTCTTCGTACTTGATCGAGCGCCACAGCCGTTCGATGAAAATGTTGTCCATGAAGCGGCCGCGTCCGTCCATCGAAATCACGACGCCGGCCGTCACAAGCTTGCTGGTGAAAGCCTCGGCGGTGAAAGTGGAGCCTTGATCGGTATTGAAAATCCGCGGCTTTCCGAACCGCAGCAGCGCCTCCTCCAGCGCCGCCGCGCAGAAGCTCGCATCGTTGGTGTTCGACAGCCGCCATGCCAGAACCGCCCGGCTGGCCCAGTCGATGATCGCCACCAGATAGAGGAAGCCGCACGCCATCGGGACGTAGGTCACGTCGGCCGCCCACACGTGGTTCGGCTCGACAATCTTCAGGCCGCGCAGCAGGTAGGGGTATATCTTGTGCCCGGGCGCGGCTTTGCTCATGCCGGGGCGCGGAACCAGCGCCTCGATCCCCATCACCCGCATCAGCCGCCGCACTCGCTTGCGGTTGACCCCACGGCCTTCCTTGTTGAGTTCGAAGGTCATTCGCCGCGAGCCGTAGAACGGAAGTTCGAGATGCAGTTCGTCGATACGGCGCATCACCGCCAGATCGTCCGCCCTGGCGACAGGCTTGGAGCGGTAGACCCCCGAGCGCGTCAAGCTCAACAGCGCGCATTGGCGGCGCACCGACAGGTCCTTGCCAGGCCGTTCGACCATCGCTCTTCGATCGGGCGCGCTCATCGCCCTGGCCTCCTGGCCAAGAAATCCCGTTCGACCGTCAGTCGGCCGATCTTGGCGTAAAGCTTGGCCGTCTCGCGCTCGCGCTCCTCCTCGCCATCCCCCAAACCGCTCGCCCCTCGGGCGAACAGGATCGCCGCATTGTCGAGAACCTGCTTCTTCCAGGCATAAATCTGGTTCGGATGCACCCCGTGCCGCTTCGCCAGTTCCGGAACCGTCGCATCCTCGCGCAGCGCCTCAAGCGCAATCTTCGCCTTGAACGCCGCATCAAACTTTTTGCGTGACTTCGTCATTCCTCGCTCCATCGGTTGCGACAGAGCAGGACATTTCACACCTTAGCCAATGGTCCTAAATCCGGGGTCCAGCTCAGAGACCGCGAAGACGGCGCTGGCTCACGTAAGGAAGGCTAACAGGCCTGCGGACGTCGGTGAAGCTCGTCTACGGAGACCGAGGAAGAGTTCCGCGACCTCGACGACGAGGCAATGACGAAGCACGTCATCGACATATTGGAATCGCGAAGAAACGACGCCAACGAAGCGGCGCTGGCGGAGCTAAGGCACGCCAAGACTGGTGGGCCGACACGCTCAAGCTCAAGCCCGACGAACTCCAAGAAGACGAAGAGGCGGCCACAGCCGACGCCGAGGGACTAAGGACTCGCTCTTGAGGGCGACAGCCTGGAGCGGCACGTCCCCGACAGTCACATGCTGCGCAGGATCGAGATTTACCCTCTTCATTCCCGGGAGTCCGCCCTGCCCATTACGAGGCCGTGTGGTCGCGTCCAGCTCGCCCGAGGAAGTAGCGTTTACGCCGACCGTCCCGGACGACTGCGTATCTGCTTTGAGGCGCTGCTCGCGTCAACGTTTCGCCCCCGCTTGGGTGTAAGATGCGGTTGGAGCCCATTTCCGAAGGATTTTAGTCATGGCGAAACGCCCCGCCGAGCAGATTGCCGAAGCTACCGCCGAGCCGCTAACCAAGGGCGGCGAAGCAGCAGAGAAAATCGTGAAGGGCAACGCCGAGGCTCTGACCGTGAGCGGCAATGCCTCGAGAGCCGCTGTTCAGGAGCTGACCAGAGCGTATCAGGAATTGGCGACCAAGAATGCCAAGAACCTGACCGCTGCGATACAGGCGCTGGCCGCAGTGAAAAGCCCGGCGGAGTTCCTCGAATTGCAGCAGCGGCTGATCAAGGAAGGGGTTGAAGCCGCTGTCAGTGATAGCCGGCACATTGCCCAATTGACCACCGCCGTGTTCACTGCCGCCTTCGAGCCAGTGAAAAAGCAGATCGAGGCGGTGCAGAAGACCGCCAAGACCTAGGCCAATCAGGAACGCTTTTCGTCGAAAGTCTCCAAGCCCGTCCCCCATTCGCTCAAGTTGCCGCGCATCTTCTCCTTGAGGTCGGGCGGCCCGGCGAAACTGGCCTCGATCGACGTGCGCGCGAGCTCGCGGAGGACATCCTCGGTCCAGCCATACGTCGCCCTCGCGATCTCGTATTCCCGGGGCAAGTTCGTCCCAAGTAGACTTGGATCATCGGTGTTGATCGAAACCCGCACCCCAGCGCGGCGAAGCCGATCGAGGGGATGCGCTTCCATTGAGGGATACACTTTCAAAGCGATGTTGGAGGTAGGACACACGCCAAGGGAAATTCCGCGCTCCGCGAGAAGCGCAACCACTGCATTGTCCTCGATTGCTCGCACCCTATGCGATACACCCCGCCCTTTCGGTTCTGGAGGAAGCTGAATGAACACGTCCGACCTCGTTACGAAAATTGCGGAGGCGAATAGCGTGAGCAAGGCGCAAGCTCAGGCAATTGTGGGCAGCATGCTGAAACAGCATCATGAGCGCGGCTGCGAACGGCGAGGAGATTTCGCTTCCAGGATTTGGAAAGTTTTAAGTCAAGGAAACGCCCGAACGTGAGGGTCGCAATCCCGCAAGCTCACTTATTCGCCGGCCAAGGCGGTGAAGGAGCTGCTGAACGGTTGAAGGCGTTTGCAGGGAAGCCGCTGCATCGACACAGTCATGCCGACGAACTCCCCCAATGAGGCGGTGCGCAGGAGCCATTCAGAGAGATCGTGGCATCCGAGCGCCGGAAAACGCCGCTGGGGGCCATCGCGGAAGTCATGCGCGCGAAACCTAAGGGTCATCATGCCCGTATCCTCAGCGCGCGAGGCGCCGCCACGGGGACCGCTTGCGCGGCGTCGGCAACTTCCTCGTTCGTCGGCGTTGGGATCGGCGTTTCTGTCTTGCCTATTGCGGCGTTTGCACTCTTCATGCTTGGGGCCGCCACTTTGCCTAGGTGGCCCTCTTGTCCACAATAACGGCGACTTGCTCGGGTCGACGGTCCTCGTCTTTGTCCTCGCGCAGTTCGTCGTTCACCCGCACCTCGGCGACCCGCCCGAGACGAGCGTCAGCTCGACCTGAAGGACAGCGAACGCGACGGCTATGTCGTCCGTTGCGATTGAGGTTCAGGCGTTGTGTTCGCTTCAGGCCGTCCAAAGAGTCTCCGGCAGAGCCGTCTGCACCTGTTCCCTGAGAGTTGGGGCCGTCTCGCGCCAGAAGCTATCGTTCCATGACCCCAGGCATTGGGCCGCTGCCAACCCGTCCAGCATTGCTGTCCCTAGTTAACCGGGCATTAACCATAGAGGTGAAGTCTCAGCTTGACGCAACGATAGGCCTCGAGAGCAGGACATGCGTCCCAGTGACGGTGCCGGCGGAAAAGCGATCCCTAACGGGCCGGCCTTTCAGCCGTGGAGGGGTGAGGCGGCATAGGCGAGCGCCCAAAAGGAAAGGCAAGGTATGCCCATTCATCTGACGGCCTCCCCACTGAAAGAGCTGAAGCCTCGCATCGTGGTGTGCGGCGTGGGCGGTGCCGGCGGCAACGCGATCAACAACATGATCGTCTCGGGCCTCTCCGGGGTCGACTTCGTCGTCGCCAACACCGACGCGCAGGCTCTCGCCTCGTCGCGCGCTCAACGCATCATCCAGATGGGCCTCCAGGTGACGGAGGGTCTCGGCGCCGGCTCCAAGCCAGAGGTCGGCAGGGCGGCAGCCGAGGAGGCGCTCGAGGAGATTCGCAACTGCCTCGCCGGCTCGAATATGGTTTTCCTCGCCGCCGGCATGGGCGGCGGCACCGGCACGGGCGCGGCCCCGGTCATCGCCGCAGCGGCTCGCGAGATGGGCATCCTCACGGTCGGCGTCGTCACCAAGCCGTTCCATTTCGAGAGCGGGCGCCGCATGAGGGTCGCTGAAGCCGGCATCGCCGAACTGCACAAGGCGGTCGATACGCTGATCATCATCCCGAATCAGAATCTGTTCCGTGTCGCCAACGAGAGGACGACCTTCGCCGACGCCTTCGCGATGGCGGATCAGGTGCTTTGCTCGGGCATCTCCTGCATTACTGACCTTATGGTCAAGGAGGGGCTCGTCAATCTCGACTTCGCGGATGTGTGCTCGGTCATGAGCGAAATGGGGACCGCGATGATGGGCGCGGGCGAAGCGACGGCGGAACGTCGCGCCCTTCACGCCGCCGAAGGGGCGATCGCTAACCCGTTGTTCGACGACGCCTCATTGGCAGGAGCCCGGGGCCTTCTGATTTCGATTACCGGCGGCGTGGACCTGACGCTGCACGAAGTGGACGAGGCGGCGAACCGGATTCGCCAGGAAGTCGACGAGGAAGCTAACATCATCGTGGGCGCGATCGTCGACCCCTGTCTCGAGGAGGTGGTGCGGGTGTCGGTCGTCGCGACGGGCATCGATCGGACGCCGAATTTTCGACTCGAACATAGCTCCGCTCGATCGTTGGCCGAGCCGGTTCTCCGTGTGCCACCGCCCGAAGCGAGCGAGACCACACGGATGCCGTTTAACACAGTCGAGGCGGGTCCACTTGGCGCCACGGTCACGGAGATCGAAACCCCAACCCTTCCGTCGCCCGTCATCCCATTTCCAGAGCCGACGGGGCGGCGGACTCCGGACGAGGAGATGCACTTCAATCCGCCAGCAATTCGACGGCTGCTGGAGAGATTCGCCGTCGCAGCGTCGGAAAGGCGACAAGCTCGAAGAGCATCAGCCTAAACCAACCCTGATTAGCTAGACAGCGAACGCCTGATTGTCGCCATAGCCTGAAATTTGGCCAGGGTGTCCCGGCAATCGTCCACAACGCTGTTCGAAAGCCTATCCAAGGCACGATCCGAGCCTTCCGAGATATGCGGATCTTCTACTGTGTTCCCTTTTTGTCCATGTTAGAGCGGAATCCGTTCAGGTTGTGTTGAGGGCTTGGAGTTCGCCGGGATCATACCCGCAGGCCTCGAAATAGTTTTCGCATTCGGCCGGCTTGAAGAGAGCGGCGCAGCCCTCCAGGATAGCAAGAAGTCCGACAACGGTGCGCTCGGCCAATTTTCGCAGCGCGCTTTTCAGTTTGGAAATCGCCATCTCGATGGGGTTGAAGTCCGGGCTGTATGGCGGCAGGTATCGTACCGTGCAGTTTTTCCTGGCCAGGATTTCCGCCACTCTCGGGCTTTTGTGAGCCTTGAGATTGTCGAGCACGACGATGTCGCCTTCCTCCAAAGTCGGCAGGAGATGGTGCTCGAGCCAGGCTTCGAACGTCTCGGCGTTCATGGCGTGGTCGTAGGCCTTGGGCGCGATGACGCCTCTCAGGCGCAGGCCGAATACGAAGGTGATCGCTTTGTAATGCCCATGCGGAACACCGCAGCGCAGACGTTGGCCGCGCCGGCGCCGGCCGAAGCGGCGCGCCATGCTGGTCGTCGCCGCCGTCTCATCGACGAACACCAGTTTCAGCGGATCGAGATCGAGTTGACAGTCGAACCATCGCCGTCGCCGCTCAAGGACGTCCGGGCGGCCCTGCTCACTCGCGTGCGCGGACTTTTTTTAAACGTGATGTCGTGGCGGTCGAAAAAGCGCCAGATCATAGACGGCGACACCTTCTCGCCTCGCGCACGCTCCAGACGGTCGCAGATTTCGTTGAGCGTAAGGTCAGGCTCGCGCCGATGAAGGCGAAGCAGGAAATCCGTGTGGGCCTCGACGCGCTGCGAACGCGTGTCGCCGCCCATCGGCAACGGCGCGTAGCTGCCGCGCTCGCGCAACGCCGCCACCCAACGAATCGCGCTGGAAAAGCTCACCCCGAACCGCTGCGCCGCCGCACGGCAGCTCATGCCTTCCTCGCGAACCGCCGAAACCACCCGCTTGCGCAAATCCACCGACAAGGGCCCCATCCCGCGCCGCCTCCGATTCGGCGCACCCCAAGAATCACATTTCCAGCGCGTTGGGAACACCGCACGATTCAACCCGGCCGGAAACCGCTCTAGCGGGCGACGTCGGTCGATGGGACGGGAACGGCATGCGCAGTTGAGGTCCAGAAGGCCACCCGCAACTACGGAGCGATCGCGAGCGGCACAACAGAAGAAAGCTAGAGGGCGGCGAGCCTAGCCGCTTCATAAGGGCCTGAGACGTGCTGTCGCATCGGCACGTCCCGCGGCCAGCCCGTCTCCACCGCCACCCGAGGGCTAGACTAGATCGGCAATCCCGCGCGGCCATTCTTGTGCTCGCCGCTGGCGACGATTCTCAAGCGCATCTTGAATTCGCGGGCGTTTATTCTTTTGCGCCCGGCCAAATCGAATCGAGCTTTCGGACAAACTTATCCGCATCGTTCTGGGCTTCGCGTCTCGTCGCAAAGGAATAGAACGATTTGTCTCGCACCCTCTTGTTTTCGTAAATATTCCAGCGGAAGCGATTGGGATTCCCGATATCCTTTACGACATCGGCCATAAATACGGGGCTCTGTGTCATGGTCGCATTATGCGCCAATGGTGTCCGCTTAGCCAGACAATATTATCTTGTGATATCAAACTGGCCCAATAACCAATTCAACTCACTAAAGACAACAAACGCACTCGCTGCGAACACTATTGAGGTCGCTAGTGATCAACCGAGAAATTTCCCGGATAACGGGAGACCCAGATGCCTAATCAAGCGCATTCAAAAGCGGCCGAGCACCACGAGAGCGCAGCCGAGTCGCATCGCACCGCCGCAGAGCATCACGGCAAGAACGACCACCTGAAGGGTAACGAGCACGCGGTGGAGGCCCAGAAGCACTCCAAGGTTGCCAGGGCAGCCTCCGAAAAGGCTCACGCGAAAAGCTCATCCCAGAAGTAGCACGGCGGAGGTCGGGGTTGTCCAGCCCCCATCCGCTGACGACGGCAATTGGTCGCGAGCGAAACGGTCATGAGGAGGAGTAGAACTTTGAGTGGAACGTCGTCGGAAGAGCCACGCAATCTCGACGTCGCGAAGGGAGCGCCATCGCTTGGCGAACAGACCATGAACGAGAATGAACCGATGATCCGCGAACAGGCCTATGAGCTGTGGGACCATGCGGGCAGGCCGGACGGTCGAAGCGACGAATTCTGGTTCGCTGCGAGAGCAGAATTCGAACGCGAGGAGGAGACACGACAGGGAAATCTCAGCGCGCATGTTCCCTCGCATGAAGCCGTCTCGTCATGAACCGAGCGCTGACAAAGGGGAAGAGGGGCCTAACCCAATTGGGAGGTCCCAATGAGCTGGCCTGTGATTTTGAGCGGCGTGGTCTGTGTGACGATGCTGGCGCTGGGATTTAACTTGCTCCTTCCGTTGGGCAGCGGTTTGGAGACCGCGTGTGTTTTAATCGCCGTCGCGTCCGCTATGGTCTTTTTCGGCCTTGCGGATGGCGCATAGCGGAACCGTGGAATACCGGTTGAAAAGACCATCGCGGCGATAGAGATGCCTGTTCGCATCCCATAGACTATTGCGATTGCTCATTTTGGCAGAAAGCAGATGGCAAGTTCGAACTGAACTGGACCCCATTCGTGGGACCAAGGGTCGTTGACTTTAAGGTGTAATCTCGCCTGCCGTTGTCCTTCAAGTGTCCGTCGTCAGATGATTTGAGACATATTGCCGGCTTCCGGAAGGGAGGCTCTGGATCATCTGTGAATAAGATTATGCGGCATGCAGTTGATGGTGCAAGCGACGGTTTGCGATTGTCTGGCGCTTGATCCTTTCGCGTTCGAGGAGGACGGCCTCAGCGCGCCTGAAGTAGACGTCGGCCGGGGTAAGATTGTTGAGGCTCTCGTGAAAGCGGGCATGGTTGTAGTACTGGACGAAGGCGGCGACCTGGCGTTCGAGATCGCCGGGCAGGTAGTAGTGCTCAAGCAGGATGCGGTTCTTGAGCGTCTGATGCCAGCGCTCGATTTTGCCCTGGGTCTGCGGATGGTAGGGCGCTCCGCGGACATGCTCGATGTTCTGCTTGTCCAGCCAATCGGCCAGATCGCTCGCGACATATGACGAGCCGTTATCCGACAGCAGGCGCGGTCGGTGAACGACGGTCATGTGATCGAGCCCGGAGGCCGCCAGCGCCAGATCAAGTGTGGCCTTGACGTCCTGCGCTTTCATGGTCGCGCAGAGCTTCCAGGCGACAATGAAGCGCGAGAAGTCGTCCAGCACGGTCGAGAGATAGTACCAGCCCCATCCCGTGATCTTCAGATAGGTGAAGTCGGTCTGCCAGAGCTGGTTGGGCGCCGTGGTCTTGTCCCTGAACTCTTCGGCCGCTTTGATGACGATGTAAGCCGGGCTGGTGACAAGATCGTGCGCTTTCAGCAACCGATAGACCGACGCCTCTGAGACAAAATCTTCTGCCTCGTCCGTGAAGCGCACCGCCAGTTCCCGCGGGCTGAGCTCGGGTTGATCCAGCGCCAGGTCGACAATCTGGCTACGGATAGCCTCTGGGATGCGGTTCCAGACCCGATCCGGCCGTGAGGGGCTGCCGATTCCGACGAAGCCGCCCGGGTATAACGGGATAATGCCGCCCGGGATTCCTGAATGATGCCGCCCACCGTAACGGAATGATGCCGCCCGGGTCGCGAGCCTCGCTGGCCGATGGATTGTTGTCACCGGCTGTGGTGTTGGGTCAAGCCTTCCTTGATTGCTTTGCTTGTGTCCGACGCAGGCTTTCGCCGGCGAGTTCGATGCGATGAGCGTTATGGATGAGACGGTCAAGGATGGCGTCGGCGTAGGTGGGATCGCCGATGATTTCGTGCCAACGGTCGATCGGAAGCTGGGAGGTGATCACCGTGGAGCGGCGTCCATAGCGCTCTTCAAGGATTTCCAGGAGATCATGCCGCGCGACGGCGTCGAGTGGCTCAAGCCCCCAATCATCGAGGATGAGAAGGTCGGCTCGGCCGAGGTTGCGTAAGATGCGGGGATGGCGCCCGTCGCCGCGGGCCAGCGCGAGATCCTCGAACAGACGGGGTGCCCGCTGATAGATGACCGACCGATTGTCGCGACAGGCTTTGTGGCCAAGCGCTGAGGCCAGCCAACTCTTGCCGACGCCTGTCGGACCGACGAGAACCAAATTGTCGTGGGCGCTGATCCACTCGCCCTCGACCAGCTTTTGGAACAGCGCGCGGTCGAGACCGCGGGGGCTTCGGTAATCGACATCCTCGACGCTTGCGTGCTGGCGCAATTTGGCGACGCGCAGCCGCGCCGCGAAGCGCTTGTCCTGCCGCCAGGACGCCTCGCGATCGAGCAGAAGCCCGAGCCATTCGTGATGGCCGAGGCCGCCGGCTTCCCCGTTGGCGACGAGTTCGGCGAAGGCCTTGGCCATGCCATGCAGGCCAAGGGCGCTGAGTTGATCGAGGGTGGGATGCTTGAGCAAGCCGTTTCTCCTAATTGTAGTAGCGCGGCCCACGGATGTTGGCGTGCAGGATCGGCGTTCCGTCCGTGGAGCGCTGGCGCGCGGGACGCCGGTCGAGGCTGTTGTCGAGGATGGATTTGACCGAGCCGTAGGTCCGCGCGCCGATGTCGATGGCGCGTTCGGCGGCGGCTTCCAGGCGCTCGGCGCCATGGGGACCCGCGAGCCGGACGATGCCTAGGCAGGCGCGAAAGCCCTGCTCGGGATGCGGTCGCGCCTCAAGGATCAGTTCGCACAGGGCCGCCGTCGCCGGCCCGATCAGGCGCGCGTCGGCGCGGATGCGTTCAATCGTCCAGCCGGCATAGCGCCGATGGCTGGACGGCATGTGCTCGGAGACGGTGGTGTGCTTGTGGTTGCCGCTTGCCCGCACATGCGCGGCGATCCGCTCGCCCTTGAGGAAAATCTCGACGGTCCGCACCGTCATCCGCGCGTCGACCTCGGCGCGGATGAAACGATGGGGCACGCTGTAATAATGGGCGGCGACCTCGACGTGATAGTCGATGCCGACGCGGCATGTCCGCCATTCCGAGAACTCGTACGGCTCGGCCGGCAGGGACCTCAGCGATGGCCGATCAACCGTCTCCAGCAATTGCCGGCGCGTTGCGCCGAGCCGGCGGATCGGGCGGTGTTCATTGAGGTGCGTCATGAGATCGGCGATCGCCGCGTTGACGTCCGCCAGGCTGTAAAAGGTTCGGTGACGCAGCCGCCCGAGCAGCCATCGCTCGACGATGAGCACGGCCTGCTCAACCTTCGCTTTGTCCCGGGGCCGCCGCGGCCGCGCCGGCAAAATGGCGGCTCCGTAATGCGCCGCCATTTCGGCATAGGTCCGATTGACCTGAGGATCGTAAAGGCAGGCCTTGATGACGGCGGTCTTCGTATTGTCCGGCACGAGCAATTGCGGGACGCCGCCGATCGCCTGGAGCGCGCGCACATGGGCGTCGATCCAGTCGGGGAGCGCCTGCGTCCAGCTCGCGTGCGCGAAGGTGAAGCTCGAGGCGCCGAGCACGGCGACGAAGATCTGCGCCATGCGGATCTCCCCGGTGAGCCGGTCAACGACCACCGGGACCCCGTCGCCCGCGTAATCGACGAACAACCGCTCGCCCGCCGCGTGCGTCTGCCGCATCGTCGGCGACAGCTTCGCTTCAAAACCGCGATAGAGTTCGCAAAACCGCGAATAGCTGTAACCGCCGGGGTCGGCCGCGATATATTCGTCCCAGACGATCAGCAGAGTGACGTGCTTGCGCTTCAACTCCCGATGGACCGTGGGCCAGTCCGGCTCGGCGTGGCGGCGGTGTCCCCGTTTGCTTCTGCGATTGGCGTAAAGCGCCGCCTCCAGTTCGGCGTCGCCGATCCCCTCCGGCAACGGCCAAGAAAGCCCAGCGCTGTCCAAACGACTCAACGTCTCTCGAACCGTCGAAGGCGCGAGGCCAAGACGCCGCGCGATCTCGCGCGTCGGCAGGCTGGTTGAAAACTTCAGACGAATGATCTCGCGCGCCTGGCGCATCGAAACTCTTTCCGCTGGCATCGATCGCTCCCTTGGATTGCCAAAGGAGCGACCCTAAACAGGCCAGCGGAGGCGCTCGTCGCCGTCAAAAACCCCGGGCGGCATCATTCCGTTCCGGTGGGCGGCATCATCTCGTTTTGGTGGGCGGCATCATTCCGTTACGACGGGCGACATCATCTCGTTTTGGTGGGCGACATCGTCAGGAATCAGCAGTGAGGGGCGATCCGCGAGGCCTTCCGGTCCGCCGCCCTGATAGCGATCATACCAGCGGTAGAAAGACGATCTGGGAATGCCGAGTTTCTCCAGCGTGCGTCGAGCCGGCAAATGCGATTGCTCGACCAGCCGGATGATCTCGATCTTGTCGGATGCGGAATATCTCATGCCTCGTCTCCCCCATCCGCGATCATGCTTTTTTTGAGCAGGCGGTTTTCGAGGGTGAGGTCGGCGACGACCTCCTTCAAGGCTTGCGCCTCGCGCCGAAGGTCCTTCACCTCGTCGGAGGTCGCAGCACGCGCCGTGTCGCCGGCGAGGCGCCTTTTACCGGCCTCCAGGAACTCCTTCGACCAGCCATAGTACATCGACGAGGCGATCCCCTCGCGGCGGCAAAGCTCGGCTATGCTCTCCTCGCCACGGAGCCCTTCCAATACGATGCGGATCTTCTCTTCAGCTGAAAAGTGTCGACGCGTCGCGCGTCGAATGTCTCTGATCGCGTCTTCCGCCGGCTGCTTTTCCGGCCCGGATTTCTGTCTCATCTTCGCTCCTTGCGGCTACGATGATCCAGAAATCCTCCCTACTTGAAAACCTCACGCTGTCTCAAAGGCGCTGACGTCGAACAGATCGGCAGTTGGGCCGCCAAGGAGATGATCGGCGATCGCGTCACTATGTATGTCACCAAATCCGGGCGCATCCGGGCGGCCACGCCGTGATCGCCAGGGTGACCGGCGCCGACGACAAGATCAGCCTGCCCGATCCCCCTGGAGCTGCGCTTCCACTTCACGCTCGCCGGCGATGCGATCTCGCGCTCGTCTAGGCTCGGCCTTTCGCTGGCGCTGATCGGCGCGATTGCCGGCCTCCAGGTCAGCACCGATCCGCCCAATATCCTCGACGCCGAGCGGCGCGTTGAGACCGCCCATTAGGCCCGAGCGAAAATCTGCCCGGCTCATTTTTGCCCGAGGCCGTCATGAGGCCGTCCCACGGGTGCAGTCGGCTTAAAGCCTTCAGGCTTTATTCACTTAGTTCATCAACTATCCGTCTGGCATCCAAAAGGAGAATTCAGGTGCGCGTTTTGCTGGTCGACGACGATGCAGCCATCGCGCGGAGCATCGAGCTTATGCTCAAGGTCGAAGAAATTAATGTCTACAGAACGGACCTCGGCGAGGAGGGGGTCGATCTCGGAAAAATCTATGACTATGACATTATATTGCTCGACCTAAATCTCCCCGATATATCGGGATATGAGGTCCTGCGTTCCCTACGTTCTGCGAAAGTTGTTACACCAGTCTTGATCCTTTCTGGGCTCGCGAGCATCGAGGACAAGATCAGGGGGTTGGGCCTTGGCGCTGATGATTATCTTTCCAAGCCTTTTCACAAGGACGAACTTATCGCCCGAATTCACGCCCTGGTACGCCGCTCAAAAGGCCATGCCCAGTCGCTCATCGCCGTAGGCGATCTTATCGTCAACCTCGCGGCCCGAAATGTGGAACTCCACGGCCAGAAGCTGCACCTTACGGCCAAGGAGTACCAAATCCTCGCACTCCTGGCCCTCCGCACAGGCTCGACGTTGACCAAGGAAACGTTCCTCAACCATCTTTACGGCGGATTGGACGACGAGCCGGAAGCCAAGATCATCGACGTCTTTATATGCAAGCTCAGAAAGAAGCTCGCTAACGCCAGCGGCGGTCAAGATTACATCGAGACCATTTGGGGGCGCGGCTACGCCTTGCGAGAGCCAACCAAGCAAGCGATCGCAAGCTGACGCCAGCGAGGTCAGTCGTAGTGGGGGTTACGCTGTCGCGCAGCCACACCATCGCCACGGAACCAAGACGAGCGACGCGGTTCGTTTAGGCTCCGGGTCCCCGACAGAATTCACCCCGTCGACGCCGCAGTCGCCGTTCGCGCGGGTAAGCTGCAGCCCCTCTGCCCTGCGGGCCTGCCCGCCATCGCTTTCAGTAGCTCGAGATCTCCCAGCGCCCGCGATGGCCATCGGTTCGAATCCCCTCCGCTCCACCAAGCAACTAGCTGATATTGCACGATTTCCAGTCTCTCTGGATATCCCCGACATATCCGGCGCTTGCGCACGCGGAGTGCAGAATAAGTCCTAGAGAGACTGAGATTTTCGGCCTATGGCGGTCGCATCCGCCGGCAGTCTCCAGGCGCAAAATTCCTTTTCCGCGGCGAGTTGCATAGCGTCTTGAGGAGACTGGTTCGTATTGCCGCGGAGAGCGGTTCGATTGCAACGCGGTCATGCCAGCGATCGCACTTATGGCGACGCCTCGTTCGGGGGGCATTGACGAGATCGAGCGCGCGCAATGCGGGAAACTCGACCCCGTCGTAGTCCCTGGCCGCCAGTCGGCGATGTTTCGGAATGTCGATGTCGGGCTGGCTCAATGGCGCGGCGCGATTCCAATTATGGAACGCTGATCAGCCCAGCTCGGCGGCATGTCCATCAGACGCGAAACGCCGAGGCCGCGCGGCAGAGTTCCATCGACTGCCGTCTGGACGATGTCCGGAGCAAGGAAAGCAAGGGAAAGTCCCATGCGGGCCGACCGTTCGCTGACGCCTTCGCGGTTGGCGATCGTCTCGATGCCTTCCACCTTACCGGAGATCATTTCGTCGAGCCATCGCCGCCCTTTGGCGATGGCGGATAGGAGCTTCCGTCTCGCTTCAGCCCGGATCGGCCTCGCCGCGCTCGCCAACTCGCTCGACGGCTGGATGACCTCGCGCTTGCGTCTGAAGGCTTGCGGCGACCATGGGATCGCGATCAATCTGGAGGGGAGGTCAGAATCTTCGAGGAGCCGGATTTCGATCAACTGAAAGCCGAGCGTGATTCTGTCGACGTTGGCCGCAATTCTCTCAGCGGCTTCTGGCGCATCGGAGTCGCGCGCTGAACGCAGCAACTCGCCCGATGGTGGGCGAGCTATGCGGGAAACTGGGGTGCGCCCCGAAGGCGTGTATCATCAGTGGAGGTAGATTCCACCCAGAGAGTTGTCGATTGATCTGGTAGCTGACGAGCGATTTGACCGGGTAACCGGTCGGGTTGGAGCCTCGTGACAAAGGCCGCCTCGGGCGGTTGAGCGATCCATCGGGCCGTAATGCGAGTGAAGTCTGAGCAGGCCTCGAAAGATGCGATGCGGACGCCGACCCATCCCTAGTTTGGGGAAGGCCGCGCGGGCAGGGAAGCAATCGACACATGCACCTGTCTGGTCCGCCGGGGTAATGGACACGGCACGCTGGAAGGGTGATGCGGGTAATCGGGGGAGACCCGTGCGGTCGGAGGTCGCGGCTTCGACGCTGTTTATGGCAGCGGACCGTGCGGGAGTCGGACAGGGTCATACGACCGTTGATGCCGGGTAACTCCGGCGGAGGAAAGGACCCTGACTTCTGGTGCGCTTTCGAAGATGGTGAGGAAAGGGTGATTGGCGATGAGCCTGGAAACGCCCGAAAAGATCAGGAACCTTCAGAGGAAGCTCTATTGTAAGGCGAAGACGGAGCCCGCCTTCCGCTTCTACCTGCTCTACGACAAGATCTGCCGTGAGGATGTCCTTCTCCACGCCTATGCGCTCGCCCGCGCCAACGCGGGTGCGCCGGTCGCCGATGGAACGACTTTCGAGCAGATCGACGCGGAGGGTGCGGAAGTTTGGCTGGCGGGTTTGCGCGGGGAACTCGTTTTGAAGACGTACCGGGCCGATCCGGTGCGGCGGGTGATGATACCGAAGCCGGGGGGCGGCGAACGCCCGCTCGGTATCCCCACGATTCGGGATCGGGTCATTCAGACCGCCGCCAAGCTCGTTCTGGAGCCGATCTTCGAAGCGGACTTCGAGGATAACGCCTATGGCTATCGCCCACGTCGCAGCGCGGGTGATGCGGTCAAGGAAACGCACCGGCTGATCTGCCGGGGCTATACCGACGTCGTAGACGCCGACTTGTCGAAATATTTCGATTCGATTCCGCACTCGGACCTCCTCAGATCGCTGGCCCGACGCATCGTCGACCGGAATGTGCTGCGGTTGATCAAGCTGTGGCTGCAAGCGCCGGTCGAGGAACGGGATGGCGACGGGAAACGGCGAATGAGCGGCGGCAGGAGCAGCAAACGCGGCACGCCTCAAGGCGGTGTCGCCAGCCCTTTGCTCGCCAATATTTACATGAACCGGTTCCTGAAGCATTGGCGTCTATCTGGACGCGGCGAAGCATTCCGCGCCCACGTCGTCTCTTACGCCGACGACTTCGTCATCCTCAGCCACGGCAGCGCGGAAGAGGCTCTGGCGTGGACGAGAGCGGTGATGACGAAACTCGGGTTGTCGCTCAACGAGGGGAAAACCTCGGTGAAAGACGCTCGCCGAGAAAGCTTCGACTTCCTTGGCTACACGTTAGGTCCACGACATTTTCCTAATGGTGGCCGGTGGTACTTGGGCGCAAGCCCATCGAAGAAAAGCGTGCATCGGATCAAGCTCAAAGTCAGCGACTTGCTGACGCCGAGCAACAAGGGCGCTTGGCCTGAAGTTCAAACTCGACTGAACCGCCTTCTGCGCGGCTGGTCAGCATACTTCTCGCACGGCGCGCTTGCATCGGCGTACCAAGCCGTTGACGATCATGTCTATGACCGTGTGCGCAACTTCTTGTGCAAACGACATAAAGCGTCAGGGCGCGGTACTAACCGGTTTTCTCGTGAGATTGTCTACGAGGAACTGGGCGTGCTGCGCCTTCGTCGCGGGCGCGGATTGTCACCGGTGAGTGCCTCATGATGAAGCCAGTCGGAAAGCCGGATGCGGTAAATCCGCCTGTCCGGTTGTGTGTCCAGCGCAGGCTGGCATGTTCAGCAGGAGAAAGGCCTGCCGGGGCAAGAGTCAGAAGCCCCGTAGTTTGGATAGCAGGGTGGCGGGAAACCAAGACTCTGAAGCCTATCGACAACGTCTCCCTCGGGGAGACGACGAGCCGCCGGGCCGTAATGAAAGTAAACGCGAATGTGGCCTCGAAAATGCGTAGCCCCGAAGGCCGAGCCCGCAACTGGAGGGCGAAGGCAGCATGGGGAGCCGAAATCTGACCGAAGCGGCTCCTTCACTTCGGCGGGGTGGAAGCGACAGCACGGTGGCAAGGACATGCCGAGCAACTGGAGAAGCCCTCCTCGTCCCGGCGCGAAATCGCCGGAGCAGGGTCGATCGTATAACCGGCTCAACCGGGAAGTCGATCGAAGGCGAGAGGGTGACGGATGGGTTCGCAGTAGCGGTGAGGCGGGGTAACGCCCGTGGAGCGAAGGAGCCCTGCTGTTTGTAAAGTCTCCGATCACAAGGAAGGCAAGGACGAGATGACAAAGGCGTCCATCGATTTGCAGGACCTGAGGCGGAGAATATACGTCAAGGCGAAGGCTGAGACGTCCTGGAAGTTCTGGGGATTGTACGTCCATGTCTGCAAGCTGGAAACGCTACGCGAGGCGTATGCGCTGGCCAAGAAGAACAATGGGGCTCCGGGAAGTGACGGGGTGACCTTCGAGGCTATCGAAGCGCAGGGCGTAGAGGCTTTCCTTGAGCAGATCGCGGACGAACTGGTCGGGCGCTCCTATGCGCCGTTGCCGGCCCGGAGGCAGGAAATCCCGAAGGATGGCGGCAAGGTCCGCGTCCTTTCTATTCCTGCGATCCGCGACCGCGTGGCGCAGGGTGCGCTCAAGCTCATATTGGAACCGATCTTCGAGGCGGACTTCCAATCGGGGTCGTTCGGATACCGACCGCAACGGACAGCTCATGAAGCGGTGGACCGCGTGGCGCGAGCGATCGTTCAGCACAAGACGCGCGTCATCGACATCGACTTGCGCAGCTATTTCGACAATGTCCGGCATGATCGGCTGTTGGCGAAAGTAGCCCAGCGCGTGGACGATGCCGACGTCATGCATCTGCTGAAGATCATGCTCAAAGCCAGCGGGAAACAAGGCGTTCCGCAGGGTGGGGTGATCTCGCCGCTGCTCAGCAACATCTACCTCACCGAGGTTGACAGGATGCTGGAGCGGGCGAGGGAGGCCACGCGCTACGGCAAGTACACCTCCGTCGAATACGCGAGATTCGCTGACGACCTGGTGATCTTGATCGACGCCCACCAGCGACATGACTGGCTGATGGCGGCGGTGGAGAAACGGCTGCGCGAGGAACTGGCCGAGCTGCAGGTCGAAATCAACGAAGAAAAGAGTCGAATCGTGGACCTCCGCCGAGGCGAGAGCTTCGGCTTTCTGGGGTTCGACTTCCGCCGAGTGCGTAGTCTGCGGGGCGTATGGCGCGCCCACTACACGCCCAAGCTCAAAAAGCGGACGGCGCTGCTACGCAAGCTCAAGGATGTGTTCCGCCGCCACCAATCGCAACCGGTTGATCGGGTCGTGAAGTTGATCAACCCGGTGCTGCGCGGTTGGGTGAACTACTTTGCGGTGGGACACGCCAGCGAGTGCTTCGGCTTCGTGAAAGACTGGGTGGAGAAGAAGATCCGGCGCCATATGCTGCGAGCCCGGAACCGACAGGGCTTCGGCTGGGCGCGGTGGAGTAGGGGATGGCTGTATCAGACTCTGAAGCTGTTCGATGGCTACCGAGTGGTTCGACCAGCGCCGAAAGCCGCTCCGGCAGGATAGGCCCCATAATCCTTGAGGCGAAGCAAACAGGAGAGCGCAGTGCGGGAAATCCGCATGCTGCGTTCGACGAGGCGGGGGCTGGAAACGTGGCACGGCCGAGATGGTGTGACACTCGCAGACGAAAGAGCGAGCCAACAGGGAATACAAACTTCGGCCTAAACCGGCGCGTCAGTCCTCGACCCTACTGATGAGCGGGGAAGGGAAACGGCGCGACGCCCCAAAGCGAAGCAACCGCGCCCTTCCTCGACTCTACTGACGGTGTGAGGAAGGCGGCGTAACGGGGTTGGTGATCAAGCCACCCGAACCTCCAAGGAGGAGCGTTACGCCATGACCGAGAATAGAGTTGTCGCCCTTCGACAGAAAGGGGCAATCGACGATCCGCTCACCGAAATTCTGCGAACCGGCGCGCGTCGGTTGATCGCCCAGGCGGTCGAGGCGGAGTTCGAGACATTTCTGGCCTCGACCGCGGAACTCGTGCTTCCGGATGGCCGCCGACGGGTGGTTCGCCACGGGCATGATCCGGTTCGCGCGATCCAGACAGGAATCGGCCCGATCGAAGTGCAAAGGCCGAAGGCCCGCGATCGCGCCGCTGCTTCGGGCGAGCGCGTTCGCTTCACGTCGAACATCTTGCCCAAATGGGCGCGGCGCACCAAGAGCCTCGACGCCCTGCTGCCCGTTCTCTATCTGCGCGGGATTTCCGCCGGCGATTTCCAGGAGGCCCTCGCCGCCCTGCTCGGCAAGGACGCGCCCAACCTTTCCGCGGCGGTGATCGCGCGCCTCAAGAGCGAATGGGAGGACGAATATCGACGATGGCAGAAGCGCGATTTGTCGGCGCGCCATTACGTCTACGTCTGGGCGGACGGCGTCTATTTGCAGGCGCGCATGGAGCCGCAGGCCGAATGCATGCTGGTGCTGATGGGCGCGACGCCCGAGGGCAAGAAGGAGCTGATCGGCTTTCAGACCGGCATGCGGGAAAGCGGGCAAAGCTGGAAGGAGTTGCTCGTCGATTTGAAGGCGCGCGGCTTGGTCGTCGCGCCGCAAGCAGCCATTGGCGATGGCGCGCTCGGGTTCTGGAAGGCCCTTGACGAGGCGTTCCCGACGACACGTCATCAGCGATGCTGGCTGCACAAGACATTGAACGTGCTCGACAAGCTCCCGAAGTCGATGCAACCCAGCGCGCATAAGGATCTGCGCGAGATCGGGTTGTCGCCGAGCCGGGGCGCGGCGGAAGCGGCGATGACGATCTTCGCCGAGAAATACGCGCCCAAATACGACAAGGCCGTCGAATGCCTAATCAAGGATCGGCAGACACTGCTGATGTTCTTCGACCTTCCCGCCGATCATTGGGACCACTTGCGAACCTCGAACCCGATCGAAAGCGTGTTCGCGACGGTGAGGCATCGCACCATCCGCATGAAGGGCGCGCTGTCGCAGGACACCGCGCGTCTCATGGTGTTCAAACTGGTGATGACCGCATCCAGGACCTGGCGGCGATTGCAAGGTCAAAACCAGTTGCCGAAAGTCGTCAACGGTATAAAGTTCAAAGACGGAATCGAAGCTGTCGCCGAAATCAAATCCGCCGCTTGATTCACGCCGTCACCGATTTTTCCGCATAGCTCTGGTGGGCCAGGCCGAAGCTCAAATTGCGTCACTGGCGGCAGGGTGCCTATGGCGTCGAGAACGATACGCTCGACGGCTTCCGCCGCGACCCGCGGAAACGATCCGGCTTCTTCCTTCCGACCCTGATTCAGAACGCACGAAGGCTTTGTCAAAGTAACCGCGGTCGTCTGCGTGCGGCGCGACATGCCCGCCCGCAAACGGCGATCTACGCCACGAGTGCGCGCCACTCCGCCAACGCGGCCGAGCGTCTCTGCTTGTAGACTTGCCTCGTGACGAGATGGCGTTCCTGATTGAAATAGTTGTGGACCTGGGCGTGAACTGAGCTGAACTTCTGCAGCGTCTTCATGCTTCGAAACCGCTGCATGGCGCGCTCTCGTCGTCGAAACGTGTGGAGCGGCGTGCAAAAGTCGGCCACCTGAGGGGGTGATCGGCGTGCAAAAGTAGGCCACCTCCTGATCAGACTTACATCACCTCCGATTGCAACATCGGGGGTGTTCAGGGGTGCTGACTGTGGAGACGATTGCACGGGTGCGGCGGGAGCAGGCGAGAGGTAAGAGCATCCGGGCGATTGCGCGGGATCTGCGGTTGTCTCGGGACACGGTGGCCAAATACCTGCGGTCTGGCGAGACCGAGGCGAAGTACGAGCGACATTGCCAACCTTATCCGCAACTCGGGCCGTTCCTGGCTGATCTGGAAGAGTTGCTGGAGCGCAATGGGCGCCAGCCTCGGCGGGATCGGCTGGATAAGCGGCAGCTATTCGAGGCGCTTCGGCGGGCCGGCTATGCCGGCGGCTATGACGCGGTGCGCCGTTACGCTCGGCGCTGGGCGGATATTCGGACGACGAAGACGGAGGCCAAGGCCAGCGAGGCCTTTATTCCGCTGACCTTCGCGCCGGCCGAGGCCTACCAGTTCGATTGGTCGGAGGAATGGATCATCCTCGACGGCATCGCCTTCAAAGCTCAAGTCGCGCACGCCCGGCTTTGCCACAGCCGCATGCCCTACATCCGGGCGTATCCGCGGCAGAGCCAGGAGATGATGTTCGACGCCCATGCCCGGGCCTTTGCTTTCTGGGGCGGCGCCTGCGAGCGCGGCATCTACGACAATCTATGGACGTCTCCCGCGCAAGGCGATCTGTTGGTGCGGCAGCTGGAATGCACGAATCTATCCGGCCTGTTGCGGGACGGTTCGCGCCCCTGGCCTTGATGGGAGTCCGCTGCTTCTGGCCTCATAACATGATCGGCCACGGAGGCCTTGTCGTAAATCAGGCTTTGAAGTTGCGGTCCTTGCCGACGAACCATCAGGTGTCACCTCGCATCCAGACGGCCTCCGCTTCAGCGCCGAAGCGCGGCGGTCATGCGGCGGCCAAATAGTCCTCCTTACGCGTGAGTAGAGCCCAGGCGACCCGCGCGGTCTTATTGGCGAGTGCAACGATCGCTCGATTGAAGCCTCGCCTCGCCGCTAGCCCTTTTAGCCACTGGGAACGACTATCGTCGTGTTTGGCCAAACGAAACATGACGGCCCGAGCGCCATGTATCATCTGGCGTCGGAGATAATGATTGGCACGCCTTCCAATCCCGCCGAGCCGAGGTTTGCCGCCGGTCGTATATTGACGAGGCACGAGGCCAATCCACGCCGCAAGTTCTCGCCCCGAGCGGAAATGGCGGCCGTCGTCCACCGCGGCGACGAGCGCCGTTGCGATCACAGGGCCGACGCCTGGCAGCTTCGAGAGCCGCCGACAGGCTTCGTTCGTTCGGCAAAGACTCAAGAGCTGCTGATCAAGTTTGTCGAGCCGGAGATCGAGAGCGCGAAGCTCATTGAGCATGTCGGCGAAGAGCTCCCGCGTGAGATCAGAAAGCTCTGCAGCCGCGATGGCGTCCTGGGCCTGTGCCAGAAAGCGCCATGCGCCTTGGGGTAGGATGACGCCATACTCGCCGAGAAGCCCGCGCATATGATTGATGAGCGCAGTTCGAGCGCAGACAACCCGCTCCCGTGCACGATGTAGGGATTGCAGATCCTGTTGCTCGGTGGATTTGACCGGAACGAACCGCATCGTCGGGCGCAAAGCGGCTTCGTAAATTCCCTCCGCATCTGCCGCATCGTTCTTGGACCCCTTCACGAAGGGCTTCACAAATCGAGGATTGATCAGCAAAACTTGACGGCCATCGGCCAGAAAGCGACGGCCCCAGAAATGCGCGCTGGCGCAGGCCTCCATGGCGACGGTTTCCGGAGCGAGGTCCTTCATCGTCTCGAGCAGTTTGGACCGGCTAACCTTGCGCGAAAGGACCACCCCGTCGCTGTCGATTCCGTGACAGTGAAACGAGCGCTTACCGAGATCTATGGCGAGTAACTTAAGCGACATGCTTTCCTCCTTTTTGTGCCAGGCAATGCTGGCAGGAAAGCGGGAGACGTCCATCCCATAACATGAAGACGGCGGTGGACGCCGTGTTCGTCGGCAAGGAGCGCAAGTTCAATCGGCGCTTCGCCCAGATGTGCTCGCATTACCTGGTCGAGCCGACGGCCTGTACGCCTGCGGCCGGCTGGGAGAAGGGGCAGGTCGAGAACCAGGTCGGCAGCCTGCGCCAGCGCCTGTTCATTCCGCGCCCGCACGTGAAGACGCTGGAAGAGCTGAACCGGCGGCTGGAGGACGGTTGCATCGCCTACGCTCGGGAGAGCCGCCATCCCGACGACCGTGAGCGCACTGTGTGGGAGGCGTTCGAGGCGGAGCGCCCAGCGCTTGTGCCAATCCGCGGGCCCTTCGACGGATTCCGCGAGGTCGATGTCGGCTCCTCGAAGACCTGTCTGGTCCGCTTCGATCGCAACCGCTACAGCATTGAGGCCAAGGCCGCCAACCGGCCGGTCCAGCTGCGGGCCTATGCCGATCGGGTCGTCGTCCGCTTTGATGGCGAGGTGGTCGCCACGCATGAGCGCGTCTTCGGCCGCGACCGTGTTCGCTACAACCCGCTGCACTATCTGCCGGCCCTGGCCCGCAAGTGTTCGACGTCAGCGCCTTTGAGACAGCGTGAGGTTTTCAAGTAGGGAGGATTTCTGGATCATCGTAGCCGCAAGGAGCGAAGATGAGACAGAAATCCGGGCCGGAAAAGCAGCCGGCGGAAGACGCGATCAGAGACATTCGACGCGCGACGCGTCGACACTTTTCAGCTGAAGAGAAGATCCGCATCGTATTGGAAGGGCTCCGTGGCGAGGAGAGCATAGCCGAGCTTTGCCGCCGCGAGGGGATCGCCTCGTCGATGTACTATGGCTGGTCGAAGGAGTTCCTGGAGGCCGGTAAAAGGCGCCTCGCCGGCGACACGGCGCGTGCTGCGACCTCCGACGAGGTGAAGGACCTTCGGCGCGAGGCGCAAGCCTTGAAGGAGGTCGTCGCCGACCTCACCCTCGAAAACCGCCTGCTCAAAAAAAGCATGATCGCGGATGGGGGAGACGAGGCATGAGATATTCCGCATCCGACAAGATCGAGATCATCCGGCTGGTCGAGCAATCGCATTTGCCGGCTCGACGCACGCTGGAGAAACTCGGCATTCCCAGATCGTCTTTCTACCGCTGGTATGATCGCTATCAGGGCGGCGGACCGGAAGGCCTCGCGGATCGCCCCTCACGGCCGGATCGGGTCTGGAACCGCATCCCAGAGGCTATCCGTAGCCAGATTGTCGACCTGGCGCTGGATCAACCCGAGCTCAGCCCGCGGGAACTGGCGGTGCGCTTCACGGACGAGGCAGAATATCTTGTCTCAGAGGCGTCGGTCTATCGGTTGCTGAAAGCGCACGATCTTGTCACCAGCCCGGCTTACATCGTCATCAAAGCGGCCGAAGAGTTCAGGGACAAGACCACGGCGCCCAACCAGCTCTGGCAGACCGACTTCAGTGTGCCGCAGCAAGCGGCGTGAGAGATGGGGATAGGTCCCCCGCGATCAGCTTGCAGGAGCGGGTCGCAAACCACCGTAAGCGGCGCTGGTCAAAAGCCAGGGTCGTGAGCGTTACGGAAAAGGCGCTTCAAAGGCGTCAGGTAGGAGACAGGAAGGCGAACACCCGTGAACCGCCGTACAAGTGTCGAAAGCTATCAGACGACGTCGAAACCGGTGAGTGAAGTTGCGCCGGGATCAGTCTGGACGATGCCTGCTGACGGGCCAGACGGCGTCCGGCATAGAGGCGGCGCGATCCTGTTTCAGGCTCTTGCGTTGAACTGCGGGAACCTTCGGCGGCGATGTCAAGCGAAAGGCTCAAGCCTGAAAAGCGAGGCCGAAAGTAGCGAAGCGCCGCCAAGGGACGGAGCCGTCCGTAGTAGCGTTGAGACCGCTGTAATGGCGGGGGAGCAAAGGGACGGCGTCATCTGGCGGGCATGGGAGATCAACCGGGCGACTGGGAGGAATCTCGCATGACCTGCAAATCGTACGACATTCCCAAGGCGCTGATCTGGGAAGCCTGGTTGCATGTGAAAGCCAATCAGGGAGCCGCAGGGATCGACGCGGAGACGATCGAGCGGTTCGAGACGAAGCTCGCCGCCAACCTGTACAAGCTTTGGAATCGGATGAGTTCCGGCAGCTATTTTCCGCCGCCGGTGAAAGGCGTGCCGATTCCGAAGAAGTCCGGGGGCGTGCGGGTGCTGGGCATCCCGACGGTATCCGACAGGATCGCGCAGACGGCGGTCAAGATGTGGCTGGAGCCACAGCTTGATCCGCTCTTCCACGACGATTCCTATGGTTATCGGCCGGGGAAATCGGCGCTGGAGGCGATCGCTGTCACCAGACGCCGTTGCTGGGACCAAGACTGGGTGGTGGAGTTCGACATTCGAGGGCTGTTCGACAATCTCGATCATGGCCTTCTGATGACGGCTCTGCGCAAGCACTGTCAGGAGCCCTGGATCTTGCTCTACGTCGAGCGTTGGCTGAAAGCGCCGATGCAAAACGCGGAAGGGCAGCTTCAGGCGCGCGACAAAGGCACACCGCAAGGCGGCGTCGTGTCGCCGATCCTGGCCAATCTGTTCCTGCACTACGCGTTTGATCTCTGGGTGACGCGGCATTTGCCTGGCGTCCGGTTCGCCCGGTACGCCGATGACGCCGTGCTCCACTGCAAGAGCCGACGCCAGGCGGAATACGTGCTTGACCGCATCCGGGAGCGGTTCCAGGCCTGCAATCTCGAACTGCATTCGGGCAAGACACGGATCGTGTATTGCAAGGACATCAATCGGACCGAAGCGAATCCCGACATCCAGTTCACCTTTCTCGGCTACACGTTCCGCCCCCGCAAGGCGGTGGACAAGTACGACCGCGTCTACGTGAACTTCTCACCGGCGGTCAGCCGCGACGCCCTCAAGGCGATGCGGCAGACAATCCGGGGTTGGCGGGTCCAACTGAAGAACGACAAGAGCGTGGCCGATCTCTCGGCCATGCTTGGCCCGATCCTGAGGGGATGGCAGCAATATTACGGCCATTTCTACGGCTCGGCGCTCAAGTCGGTCTGGCGACGCATGAACCAAGCTCTGGTCGGATGGCTGATGCGCAAGCACAAGAAGCTGGCGGCCCACAAGACGCGGGCCGCCGAAACGCTCAAACGGCTGGCGCAACGTCAGCCCCGCGCATTCGTCCATTGGTCGATGGGTTATCTGTCGTAGGATGGATGATGGGAGCCGGATGAGCTGAGAGGTTCACGTCCGGTTCTGCGAGGGGCCGAAGGCGAAACTCCTTCGGCCTACTCACCCCTATCTGAAGATCACGGGATGGGGCTGGTACTATCTCTCGACCGTGCTGGACGACTTCTCGCGCTTCATTGTCGCCTGGAAGCTCTGCGCGACCATGAAAGCGCAGGACGTCAAGGCCACACTTGATCTGGCGCTGGCGGCCTCCGGGCTCGATCACATGACCGTCGTTCACCGACCGCGCCTGCTGTCGGATAACGGCTCGTCATATGTCGCGAGCGATCTGGCCGATTGGCTGGACAAGCAGAACATCGAGCATGTCCGCGGAGCGCCCTACCATCCGCAGACCCAGGGCAAAATCGAGCGCTGGCATCAGACGCTCAAGAACCGCATCCTGCTTGAGCACTACTACCTGCCCGGCGATCTCGAACGCCAGGTCGCCGCCTTCGTCCAGTACTACAACCATGCCCGCTTTCACGAGAGCCTCAACAATCTTACCCCGGCCGACGTCTACTTCAGGCGCGCTGAGGCCGTCCTCCTCGAACGCGAAAGGATCAAGCGCCAGACAATCGCAAACCGTCGCTTGCACCATCAACTGCATGCCGCATAATCTTATTCACAGATGATCCAGAGCCTCCCTTCCGGAAGCCGGCAATATGTCTCAAATCATCTGACGACGGACACTCTTCAAGGATCTCGCGGTGCAAATGGCGCCAAGTCTGTTTCCCGACCTGCCGACGTGAGCGACTACGGCGATTGGTCATCATGAGCAACAGAAAGTAGCGCACTTTACGGCCGCGATCCGCAATTACCGCTTAAGTCGACTCCAGCCGTCCGGTGAGCGCAAGAAGCGGCCATTCCCCAACGACGTGGGAAGGGTAAAATCGAGTCAAAACCGCCGTTCGAAGATTGGCTCGGAGTTGCGTCAGCTCGGCCCGGGTCGCGTCCGACAATGGCCGCGCAGTGCCGGATCATTCTTGTGCTATGGTGGACAGCGCGCGCGAGGACGCACCATGGCGGAAACGCGGAAGATCGCTGCGATCCTGGTCGCCGATGTCGTCGGTTATAGTCGGCTCGCCGGGGCGGACGAGGAGGGAACGCTGGCGCGGCTGCGGGCCTTGCGCAGCGATTTGATTGATCCCGCGATCGCCGCGCATCATGGGCGCGTCGTCAAGCGCACCGGCGACGGCAGCCTCATCGAATTCCGCAGCGTGGTCGACGCGGTGCGATGCGCGGTCGAGGTGCGGACCGGCATGGTCGAGCGCAACGCCGGATTGCCGCTAGAGCGACGCATCGAGTTCCGCGTCGGCATTCATTTGGGCGACGTCGTCGAGGAGGCCGACGGCGATCTGATGGGCGACGGCGTCAATATCGCCGCGCGGCTGGAAGGCATCGCAAAGCCCGGCGCGATCTGCCTCTCCGAACAAGCCTATTGGCAGGTCAAGGGGCGGCTCGATCTCACTGTGACCGATCTTGGCCCGACCCAACTCAAGAACATCGCCGAGCCGATCCGGGTCTATTCGCTTGAAATCGGCGCGCCGGCCCAGGCGAAGCCCGCGCCGGCCCCAGCGCCCGAAAAATCGACTCCCCCGCGCCTTTCGATCGTGGTTCTTCCCTTCGCCAATCTCGGGGGCGATTCCGGGCAGGACTATTTTGTCGACGGCGTCACCGAAAGCCTGACGACCGACCTCTCTCAAATGAGCGGCATGCTTGTGATCGGGCGAAACACCGCGTTCAGCTACAAGGGGAAGCCAGTCGATCTCAAACAGGTCGGGCGCGAGCTCAACGTGCGCTATGTGCTCGAAGGAAGCGTCCAGCGTTCGGCCAATCGCATGCGAATGAACGTGCAGCTTATCGACGCCGAGAGTGGCAATCATCTCTGGGCCGAGCGGTTCGACAAGCCCGTCGCGGACCTTTTCGACATGCAAGACGAAATCGTCGCCCGCCTCGCGAACGCGCTCAACGCCCAGCTCATCATTGCCGAGGCAAGGCGCGCCGAGCGGGCGCTGAATCCGGAACTCGATGGAGCTCTATTTTCAAGGGATGAGTTGGTACAACAAAGGACTTACCCCAGACAATCTGTCCGAGGCCCGGAGGCTTTTCGATCGCGCTCTCGCACTCGATCCAAGCAATGTCGACGCCATTATCGGGGTTGCTCTCACTGGCTGCCAGTTCGTTGCAACGCATACGAGCGACGACCGCGCGGCGCGACTGACGGCAGCCGAAGCGCTAGCGATCAAAGCGCTATCGATCGCGCCCGAACGGGCGCTGGGCCACCTGTGTCTGGGAAACGTCCGAATGTATTCAAATCGGGCCGCGCAGGGCATTGCAGAGATCGAGCGAGCCCTCGCAATCGACCGAAATCTCGCGGCCGGTCACGCTTGGATCGGTCTGGCCAAGTGCTTTCTAGGGCGAGCTCAAGAGACCGAAACCCACATCCGGGACGCGGTGCGGCTCAGTCCCCGCGATACCTCCGTCTATCAATGGGAGACCTTCGCGGGCGTCGCAAAGGTCTTTCTCAGCAAGGACGAGGAAGCGGTTCCGCAATTGCGCCATGCGATCGAGATCAACCGGAATTTCCAGCCCGCGCATTTCTACCTCGCGGCCGCCTTGGCAGGGCTCGGCCGACTCGATGAGGCGCGCATCGCGGCGAAGGAAGGGCTATCCATCGATCCCACCTTCACCATCCGCCGCTATCGCGCCGACGCGCCGAGCGACAACCTAGCCTTTCTCGCCGGGCGACAGCGAGTCTACGAAATGATGCGAAAGGTTGGGGTCCCGGAAGGATAAGCCTCGCGACCGCGCAAATAACCGGCTCGCCGGCTTGCGTGTCGTCGTAGACCAAGCCCACCCCCGGCGGCGTTTATTCCGGGCGAGGAAAGTGGAGAACCTTCGCTGCGATCCGCAATGAGCGGTGTACGTCGACTCCAATCGTCCGGTGAGCGCAAATACCGGTCATGCGCCGGACTGTGCGTGTCGCGAGAAGCGACTGTTGTCGCGCGCTTATGGCGTCCGACCTTTTCTCAGTCAATGAAAACCCGACCGAGGCGCTCCAGCTCGCGCACGTAGCAGAAGAGGGCGAACAGACCCAAGAGAAGGACGAGGCACCGGAGGACAGGGATGTCGAATTCAGGCCTCTGCGCGACAAACACAAAGCCGAAAATAGCAGTTGGAAGCACGTAGACCATGCGCGCCAG
This sequence comes from uncultured Alphaproteobacteria bacterium, assembly GCA_963824475.1. Classification (GTDB taxonomy): domain Bacteria; phylum Pseudomonadota; class Alphaproteobacteria; order Rhizobiales; family Beijerinckiaceae; genus Roseiarcus. The sequence goes on along the minus strand of CAWGPR010000010.1, from coordinate 97,711 downwards.
AAACAAAATGGCGTGACCGAGCAAAGCGTTTTGGAACTGCGGCAGCGGCGGACGAACGCGAAAAGAGACCCAATAGGCGATCTGCATCAAGGCGATTGACGACAGAGACCCGACCATCGGCCAAGCTTCAGGCTCGTGCGACGGGTCTGCCAGAACCTGTCGGTAAAGAAGGAGGCCGGTCCAGAACAGAACAATGGCGGCGATCGTTTGCATGCCGAACAGCGCGAAATAGCTCCACCGGCCGCGGGCGCTTTGCGCCGGCGCCGGAGGACTGACTATGCCGCTCGACGAGCGAATGTTCGACGACCACCTCATCGCACAGGCGAATCTAACGTGTCTGGTCCGCGAGGTGAGATATAACGTGAACCTTGAGACCCGGGACGAGGACGTTGTGTGGATTGGGGAACACGGCCCATACCGTCATCACATCGGTTGACTGATCGATTTGCTCGCCATGAGGCTCTGGTTTGCCAGAAAGTTCGTACATGCGCTCAGACGGCAACTCTAACGAGAGCGTGGAGTTATCGAATACGTCGTCCGCGTCAGACGTCCCCGCCTTGTCGAGAGCCCGCTGCCGCTCAACATAAGGCACACGGAAATAGACCTCCATTGGATCGAGCTGAGCGATTTCCGCCAGGACCATGCCTTTTATGGTCTCGACCAAAGCGCCGGGAGCTACATGCGGCCGCCCGATGGTTCCCGAGAGGGGGGCGACGACGCGTGTTCGCGACAGGGCTAACTGGGCTTTGGCAAGCGTGCCTTCCTTGTGGGCCACATTAGCGCGCGCGATTTCGACCTCGATTTCGGTCTGTCGCGCAAGCTGTTGGGCGGTCGCATTTTGCCTTAACAATTGCGCCTGGCGTGCGGCTGCATCCTCAGCCAAACTCAGACGAGCGCGCGCCTCGTCGAGTTCCGATTGCGCTATGCGCACATCGATCGCGAAGTCATCGGCGTCCATCTCGAATAGGACGTCCCCTTTCGAAACGCGTTGCCCAGGCACAAACAAGATCCGACTTATGACGCCGTTTACCTGGGGCACGACCTGGACCCATTGGCGTGGCACGACGACACCGTCGAACTTTTGTTCGAGGGCCTCTGAAGCGCTCCCGACAGGCGGGATCAACCAAATGACGATCGACAGTGCAAAGACGCAAGCGGCTCTCGCTCGGCTGTGAAAGTAGAGGTTGAGCGCGCTTTTGACGGCCTTGGCGCTCCCTCTGTGGGGATAGCGGACGATGGCGAGATCTTTCATGCGATCCCCTTGCGCGGCCGGCCTGCTCTAAGCGCCACCGCCGTCCGAGCGAACTGAGAGTGGCTCAGCGAGGGGTCCGAGCGCAATTTCCTATGTCGCCGTCAAATACTTCACGTGAACCTGCTCGATCTTGCCGTTGAACTTGAACGGCGCCTTGTCGTAATAGTCGAGCGACACCGGCGATCCGAGCGCCATGCCGATGTCGAGGCAGTCATTGGCGGTGAACAGAAGCGGGGCGCTGATCGGGACTTCGCCCTCGGCGACGACCTTGCCGGCCGCCTTCATCGTGATTTTCAGCGGACCGCCGGGCCGAGGCGCGACATAGCGAGTCTCGATCTCGATCTTGATCTTGATCTTGCCGGTCGGCAGCTTTTCTACGGCGCGGATCTTGGTGCGCTGAATGATGAAGAGGTTGTATTCGTAAGCGAGCACGCCGTCCTCGACGAAGCAGGTCAGCCCGCCTGAATTCGCGCCCAATTTGTACAAGACCCCGTTGGCGTTGTCGGGAATGACAGCGTTGATGGTGACGACGTTCGGCTTGTTGCCGAGCGCGGGAGCGCAAAATTCCGGCATCCGGACCATATCGCTGGCGAAGGTCCACTGAGTGTAAGGCGGGGCAACGCGCAACTCCGGATGGAGCACAGGGATCCAGAGGCCGCCGCCGATCGGCAGCGCCTTGTTCTTCGCGGCTTCGATCAGGAAGATGTCCTTCATCTGCGCCAGTTTCTCCGGCATCTTGGCGGCAAGGTCGTCGGCTTGGCTCCAATCCTTGTCGAGGTTGTACAGCTCCCAGACGTCCTTGTCCGGCGTCCATTCGCGAATGCCGGGCGGCAGCCCCGGAAGCCAGGGAAGCCGCGGCCCCAAGGCGCAAGCCATCCAACCGTCGTAATAAATGGCGCGGCTGCCCATGATTTCGAAATATTGGGTCAGCAGGTGGCCCTTCGCCGCCGGATCGCCGAATGAATAGGCGAAACTGACACCGTCGATCGGGTCCTGCTCGACGCCGTTCACCGTGCGCGGCGGCGTGACGCCGATGATCTCATAAATCGTTGGGACGACGTCGTTGACGTGGTGAAACTGCGGCCGCGGGGCCGCATCGGGTTTGATCTTCGCGGGCCAGCGGATGGCCATAGGATTGCGCGTGCCGCCGAAATGCGAGGCCAGGAGCTTCGTGCCCTTGTAGGGCGTGCTGCCGGCCCAGGCCCATCCCGCATGGTACATGGGGTCGGTCTTGGGCGAGCCGAGCATGTCGAGCCCGCCGAGCTGCTCGAGCGCCGCCATATGCTGACCAACGGTACTGGGAATGCCGTTTTGCGCCAGCAATTCACTGATCGTGCCGTCCTGGCCTTCCGCAGACGAACCGTTATCGCCCCAGATGTAGAGGATCAGCGTATTGTCGCCGTAGCCCAGTCTGTCGATCTCGTCGACGACCCGGCCGACCTGAACATCGACGTGTTCGGTGAAGCCCGCCGCCACTTCCATCAAGCGGCGCTGGAAGGGCTTCTCGTCCTCGGGGATACTGTCCCAGGACGGCATCGTCTCGTGCCGGGGGGTGAGTTTCGCGTCGGCGGGAATCCAGCCCTTTCGCTTGGCGCGCTCGAAAACGCGCTCGCGATAGGCGTCCCAACCGTCGTCGAACTTGCCCCTGTACTTATCCGCCCACTCCTTGGCGACGTGATGGGGACCGTGGATCGCGCCGCTCGCCCAATACATGAAGAACGGCTTGTCCGGCTGAAAGGCCTTGTGCTTGTGCAGCCAGCCGATCGCGTCGTCCGCCAGGTCTTCGCTGAGGTGATAGCCCTCCTCCACCGTCTTCGGCGGCTGGACGTAGGTCGTATTCCGCGCCAGGTTCGGCTCGTATTGCGACGCCTCGCCGGCCAGGAAGCCGTAGAAATATTCGAAGCCGAGGTTCGTTGGCCAGTTCTCGAACGGGCCGGCCGGAGTGGTCTCGTCGGCCGGCGTGTTGTGCCACTTGCCCCAAGCGGCGGTGGCGTAACCGTAATCCTTGAGCACTTCGGACGCTAAGGCGCTGCTTCTTGGAATCTTTCCGGAATAGCCGTCCCAGTCGTTGGCAAGCTCCGCGATCTGCCCGTTGCCCACGCGGTGGTGATTGCGACCGGTCAGCAACGACGCGCGGGTCGGCGAGCACATGGCGGTTGTGTGGAACCGGTTATAAGCGATCCCTTCGTTGACGATGCGGTCCATCGTCGGGGTTTGCACTTCGCCGCCGAACGTCGCCGGAAGCCCTGGGCCCGCATCGTCGATAAGCACGATCAGAATATTCGGCGCGTCGGCCGGAAGCCGGCGCGGCGTCACCCGTTGCTTATAGACCGACTCTTGCATCGTGCGCCCGGCTATGCTGGCCGAGGGTGTCGGCGGGAATGGAAGGGACTCTTGCCTTTCGGGTTTGTCCTTCGGATCAGCCATTTATCCTCCCCCATCTTTGCGAAGAGCGCTGCTGCACGAATAACCGCGGATTCGGCCGCGATCCGCGGCGCACGGCCCGAGCTACGATCTGAGCCTGCCGAGAGGTAGCAGATAGTCGTCGGCGTTTGTAAGACTGGGACGCCAATTCCGACATCAAGATGGCGGCTCTGAAGAACATGACGAGGGCGACCGTTTCCCGGCAATCGAGCGCCGCCATTAGTGCCACAGCGATCTCCACGGGCCACGATCCGCGATGGCCGCTTTACGTGTGCGCCGTGAGAAGGCGGCGCTTTCCAGCGGGTGCGAGCCCCACCCGGCGACCGCTCCAGCCGGAAGCAACCGGAGCAGTCATGGAGGTGACGAAATGGCTGAAGCCCTCGGTGTAGCAGGTCGCGTATAGGCGACCGCGCAAGTGTGCGGGCCGCAACGCGAGTGAGTGCGCCGGGAGACCGGCAAGGAGTATGTGGTGGAAGTCCACTACGATGAAGGAGTAGCGATCCACATCGGCCCCGAGCCGTGCGCAGGCGTCCGCGAGGACGTCGGCGAAGCGTCGGCAGGGGAGCATATAGGCCAGCCATTGAGCCGCGAAACCGTTGTCATCCCGGGCGCCGACGCCGTTTACTCATCGGAAGGCAATACGGTCGGGAGCGCTAACGCGAGCGCCCGACCGACCCGGCGTGGTCTTAGACCCTGGCATGTATGGACGCTCCTTGCGCGGGAACCGGGAGATCTCTGGATCGGCCATGAGCCCTGTTGGGTCACATGGTCCGCGGCGGGAAGGTGAGGAGCCGTAGCCGCCGATGCACGATCCAGAGAAGTCAGAACTCCGGCATAGTAGCAACGAAGCCGACGAACGAAGCCGGGCGACTGGCTGAGGAGCCGGCGATGCCAAGACCGGGGACCAAGGGAAACGCAGACCAGCAAAGCACGCACCGGACCCAGAGCCGGGTGCGCGTGACCCAGGCGCTGGACCGCGTACGAGAAGCCGCAAGGCGGAGGAAGAAGGGACAGTTCACCGCGCTCCTTCACCACATCAACCCCGACACGCTCCGGACTGCGTTCTACGCGCTTAAGCGCAAAGCCGCCCCCGGCGTGGATGGCGTGACGTGGCACGACTACGAGGTGGACCTCGAACCGAGGGCTGAGGCTCTTGCAGAGCGGGTCCACCGGGGAGCTTACCGACCGCAACCGTCGCGCCGGACGTACATACCGAAGGCCGACGGGAAGCAGCGGCCGCTCGCGATCGCCGCCCTGGAAGACAAGATCGTCCAGGGCGCAACCGTCATGGCGCTCAATGCTGTCTACGAAAGCGACTTCTGCGGCTTCTCGTACGGGTTCCGACCCGGGCGAGGGCCACACGATGCGCTGGACGCGCTATCGACGGCGATCAAGATACGGAAGGTGAACTGGATACTTGACGCCGACATCCAAAATTTCTTTGGGGCGGTCAGCCAAAGCTGGCTGGTTCGCTTCCTGGAACACAGGGTCGGCGACAAGCGCATCATCCGCCTGATCCAGAAGTGGCTCAAGGCGGGCATCCTCGAAGATGGGATCGTGACGGTCGATGACAGGGGAACAGGACAAGGTTCGGTGATTTCGCCGCTCCTTGCCAACATCTACCTGCATTACTGCTTCGATCTTTGGGCTGAGCGCTGGAGACGGCGGGAAGCTCAAGGCGACATGATCGTCGTTCGTTACGCGGACGATCTGGTCATCGGCTTCGAGCGTGAAGGCGACGCACGCCGTTTCCTTGACGCGATGCGCGAAAGGCTCGGGGAATTTGCGCTGTCGCTCCACCCGGACAAGACCCGCCTGATTGAGTTCGGCCGCTTTGCGGCGGTCGACCGCAAGCGACGCGGGCTCGGCAAACCGGAGACCTTTGCGTTCTTGGGCTTCACCTTCATCTGCGGCAAATCACGCCAGGGATTGGGCGACCTATCAACTCCGGACAGCGTTCAGAAACTGCAGACGGCGTTGCACGCGAAAGCGAAGGCAGAACCCGGCTATCGCTTCTATGCCCTCTACGACAAGATCAGCCGCGAGGACATTCTGGCGCACGCCTATGCCCAGTCGTTCGGATATGGCGCGCCCACTACACGCCCAAGCTCAAAAAGCGGACGGCGCTGCTACGCAAGCTCAAGGATGTGTTCCGCCGCCACCAATCGCAACCGGTTGATCGGGTCGTGAAGTTGATCAACCCGGTGCTGCGCGGTTGGGTGAACTACTTTGCGGTGGGACACGCCAGCGAGTGCTTCGGCTTCGTGAAAGACTGGGTGGAGAAGAAGATCCGGCGCCATATGCTGCGAGCCCGGAACCGACAGGGCTTCGGCTGGGCGCGGTGGAGTAGGGGATGGCTGTATCAGACTCTGAAGCTGTTCGATGGCTACCGAGTGGTTCGACCAGCGCCGAAAGCCGCTCCGGCAGGATAGGCCCCATAATCCTTGAGGCGAAGCAAACAGGAGAGCGCAGTGCGGGAAATCCGCATGCTGCGTTCGACGAGGCGGGGGCTGGAAACGTGGCACGGCCGAGATGGTGTGACACTCGCAGACGAAAGAGCGAGCCAACAGGGAATACAAACTTCGGCCTAAACCGGCGCGTCAGTCCTCGACCCTACCGATGAGCGGGGCGTGGAAACGGAGCTATGGTTGAGCCACTAAGGCACCGCCAGACGAAAGGGGCGGAAACAGACATGCTCAGCCTAACGCCACCGCGCCACGTCTCGACTCTACCGACTCCAGTCGTCTCGTTGCGCAAAATTCCGGACTTTGCGGCGTTCCCCGAAGTGGACATTCGTGCGATGGTTGGAGTGGTCAAGCACGCCCCAAGAGCGTTTCTTTTTCATCAGCGGCTATGCCAGCGATGCGATTGCTCTGGCGTCTTGGTGACCGCCCTGTCGAGGTCTAAGCATTTGCCGAGCGCACGGAGACTTCGATGGCCTCAGGCTTCAACGTCCACGCCGCCGCCGGCTATGAGCAGCTCATGGGCCGCTGGAGCCGAAAACTCGCGCCCCTATTCATCGACTTCGCGGGGGTTGCCGATGGCGAAAAGATTCTCGACGTCGGCTGCGGCACCGGTAGCCTGACCTTCGCGCTCGCTAGGGCCGCCGACCTCGGCGAGATCGCCGCGATCGACTATTCGCCCGTCTTCGTTGAGGAGGCGATCCAGCGCAATAGCGACCCGCGTATAAAGATCCGGCAGGCGGATGCTTGCGACTTGCCGTTCGAAGACGGCGCGTTCGACCGCTCCCTGGCGTTGCTCGTGCTTCATTTCGTGCCTGAGGCCGGCAAAGCGGTCGCCGAGATGCGCCGCGTCGCGCGAAAGGGCGGCGTGGTTGCAGCAGCCGTGTGGGATCATCTTGGCGGCATGCCCGGCATGCGCATGATGGTCGACACGGTGGCGGCACTCAGCGAAGACGGGCGCCAACTTCGCTGCCGCTACTGCTTCCAACCGATGATGCAGCCGGGCGAAATGAAACAGACTTTTGTCGAGCAGGGTCTCGTGGACGTGACGGAAACGCAGCTGCTGATCCGCATGGACTACCAAAGCTTTGACGACTTTTGGGCACCGATTGCCGCGGGCGAAGGGCCGCTCGGAAAGTATGTGGCAACGCTGAACACTGCGGAGCGCGCGCGCGCCGACGCCGCCGTGCGCGATGCCTACGAGGCCGGCCGGCCCGACGGCCCGAGGTCCTTTGCGAACGTCGCGTGGGCCTGCCGAGGACTCGTTCCTTAAGCCGACGGCCAGCGCAGCGCGCTCTAGTCTAGCGCAACACCAGCGTATTGCTGCGCTTTGGCGCACTGCCGACCGGCACGACGGCAACCTGCTTCATCGCCGCTGCGTCGATCACGGACACTGAATCGAGCGCCGAGTTAGAGACGAAGAGTCGGTCGCTGTCCGGTGTGAACGAAATCCAGTTCGGTCTGGCGCCGATCGGCGGTTGCCCCGATTTCTCGCGCACCGGCAGTGAGACATAACCAAGGAGCTGCAGGTCGGGCAGCGAATAGGCAAACACCGCGTTATCGACGGTGCTATTGATCCACAGGCTCTTTCCGTCTGGTGCGACAGCGATGCCGTGACAGGGCGTCGTCTCGTCTCCGTGGCCGTTTTCCGATCCGAAAGGCAGGTCTGGCAACCTGATCCGTCCCACCTCCTTGCGCGTGGCAAAATCCACAATCACAACGCCGTGAAACTCGGAGAGCTCCACAAAGATCCGCTTCGTTGAGCCATCGGGGTTCGCCTCGATTGCCATCGGCCGTACACCTGCCTCGAAACGCACTCCCCACGCCGGTTGATCGGTGGCCAAATCGATCACCGTGACCATTTGGCCCGCAATCGAGCCGGCGATGACGTATTTGCCGTCTGGAGTTACGTAGACGTTGTGGAGCGGCGCGTTGACTAGAATGCCTTTGACGAGCCTGCGCGTCGCGGTATCGATCACGTCGAGCGCGCCCCTCCCGTTCCTGATGGCTACCAGCACGCGCCCACCATCCTTTGTCACGGCAATATTGTTGGGACGCCCGCTGAGCGCGACCTCGTCGGTGATCTGGCCGCTGGCGCGATCCACGATATCCAGCACGTTTTTCAATTCATTGCTTATGTAGATTTGGCTGCCATCCGGGGAGAAACCAACGCCGTGTGGTAGCGCAATTCCGCCGATAACCTGCACAACCTTGTTGGCCGTCGGATCTATCACGTCGACGCGATCGCCGCCGCTGTCGGTGACATAGATCCGTACCTCGCGGGCGGAGGCGGAGAATGGTGCGAGCGCCAGGAACAATCCGAGAGAAAGCAGCCGACGATTCCTCCCACCCATGTTGCGAGTCCTTTCCGGCGGCGTAGTTGGGCTGCTCAAGGCTTCGCGCTGGAAACGTAGTCTGTTGTCGGCCTGTTTAGATTACCGCTTCCGGTTGCCGGCGCGCAATTGGCACTCGCTAGAGCGGTTTCCGGCCGGGTTAAATCGTGCGGTGTTCCCAACGCGCTGGAAATGTGATTCTTGGGGTGCGCCGAATCGGAGGCGGCGCGGGATGGGGCCCTTGTCGGTGGATTTGCGCAAGCGGGTGGTTTCGGCGGTTCGCGAGGAAGGCATGAGCTGCCGTGCGGCGGCGCAGCGGTTCGGGGTGAGCTTTTCCAGCGCGATTTGTTGGGTGGCGGCGTTGCGCGAGCGCGGCAGCTACGCGCCGTTGCCGATGGGCGGCGACACGCGTTCGCAGCGCGTCGAGGCCCACACGGATTTCCTGCTTCGCCTTCATCGGCGCGAGCCTGACCTTACGCTCAACGAAATCTGCGACCGTCTGGAGCGTGCGCGAGGCGAGAAGGTGTCGCCGTCTATGATCTGGCGCTTTTTCGACCGCCACGACATCACGTTTAAAAAAAGTCCGCGCACGCGAGTGAGCAGGGCCGCCCGGACGTCCTTGAGCGGCGACGGCGATGGTTCGACTGTCAACTCGATCTCGATCCGCTGAAACTGGTGTTCGTCGATGAGACGGCGGCGACGACCAGCATGGCGCGCCGCTTCGGCCGGCGCCGGCGCGGCCAACGTCTGCGCTGCGGTGTTCCGCATGGGCATTACAAAGCGATCACCTTCGTATTCGGCCTGCGCCTGAGAGGCGTCATCGCGCCCAAGGCCTACGACCACGCCATGAACGCCGAGACGTTCGAAGCCTGGCTCGAGCACCATCTCCTGCCGACTTTGGAGGAAGGCGACATCGTCGTGCTCGACAATCTCAAGGCTCACAAAAGCCCGAGAGTGGCGGAAATCCTGGCCAGGAAAAACTGCACGGTACGATACCTGCCGCCATACAGCCCGGACTTCAACCCCATCGAGATGGCGATTTCCAAACTGAAAAGCGCGCTGCGAAAATTGGCCGAGCGCACCGTTGTCGGACTTCTTGCTATCCTGGAGGGCTGCGCCGCTCTCTTCAAGCCGGCCGAATGCGAAAACTATTTCGAGGCCTGCGGGTATGATCCCGGCGAACTCCAAGCCCTCAACACAACCTGAACGGATTCCGCTCTAAGCAAGGATGTCAGCAATCAGCCCGGCGCGATTGAGCGCGAGGGGGACCTCGCGCGCTTTCCCACCAACTGCAACGTCAACGGCAGCGATCCGCGCGACTGCTTTACCTCGACACCGGCCGTCCGCAAATGGGGGGGAAGCGATCGTGGCAGCTCCCTGCAGTCACCGCAGTAGGTGTCCCCCCGACGACCGCTTCTGCGTCGTAGGCGAAGTCGCTGCGGGAAAGGGTGCCATCAGACCGCTCGGACTTGTCGAACACTTTCACATGCGGCTCGATGCCGCGCTCGTCCACCAGCCACCCCGGCATCTCAGCCGAACCGTAGCCCGCGTCGGCGACCAAACGCGAAGGCTGGAGATCGAACTGCTCGGTGGTGCGGTCGAGCATCGTCTTGGCCGCCCCGACCTCCGCCTGCCGGATGGCCGTCGTCGCCTCGACGTCCATGATCACCGCATGTTTCAGATCGACGAGATAATTGTCGGAGTAGGCATAGACTGCAGCGGTGTTGGCCGCCGCCGTGTAGCGCGCCGCCGGATCGACTGGCGAGATCGCCTTCGGCTCGCTCGGCGACGCGCCGCCGAAGGCTGCGTCATCGAGCACCGATAGATACTCCGCGACCGCCCGGCTGGAGGTCGGATTAAGGTCCTCGACCTTGGCCACGCCCCGCCGGCGATGCGCGTCGGCCACGATCATGCTCGCGTCGACAGCGAACGCCTCGCCGCCGACGAGCCTTCCCTTCATGCAGCGAGCCACCACGGTCTCAAACAACTTACGCAAAAGGTCGCTCTCGCGAAAACGGCCGTGGCGATTCTTCGAGAAGGTCGAATGATCGGGAACCTCGCTGTTGAGGCCCAAGCGACAAAACCAGCGATAAGCCAGATTGAGGTGGACCTCCTCGCACAGCCGCCGCTCGGAGCGGACGCCGAAGCAATAGCCGACAATCAGCATCCGGATCATCAGCTCCGGATCAATCGAAGGCCGTCCGATCTCACTGTAGCAGGGTTCAAGATGCGCCCGCACCGCCGACAGATCGACGAAGCGATCGATCTTGCGCAAGAGGTGATCGCTCGGGACATGACGCTCAAGGCTGAAACTGTAGAACAGCGCCTCCTGCATCACCCGCCGCTCGCCCATCATGGCGTGAGCCTCCAATTCGCTGTGAAAAGTGAATCAGCACCGGGTCATCGCCGCAAGCGACGTCTTCAACAAAATCGGTCGAAACCGGCCGCAGCCAATTTGTAACCGGCGTGGTTCATAATCTTATCCTCTCGACTTCGTCCTGTGTTGTCCGACGTCAGCGCCTTTGAGACAGCGTGAGGTTTTCAAGTAGGGAGGATTTCTGGATCATCGTAGCCGCAAGGAGCGAAGATGAGACAGAAATCCGGGCCGGAAAAGCAGCCGGCGGAAGACGCGATCAGGGACATTCGGCGCGCGACCCGTCGACACTTTTCAGCTGAAGAGAAGATCCGCATCTTACTGGAAGGGCTACGCGGGGAGGAAAGCATAGCCGAGCTCTGCCGCCGCGAGGGCATCGCCTCATCGAGGTACTATGGCTGGTCGAAGGAGTTCCTTGAGGCCGGTAAAAGGCGGCTCGCCGGCGGATCATGCGCCAGGCGCCACCCTCACCTATTCCTTTGCCCGCATCACCGCAGCGTCGCGCTCCATATCGCGGGCGCGCTCTACCATTGGCTCGTCAAAGGCGATCGCGTTCTACAGCGCATGCTGCCGGGGAATTGAGCGCTGGAAGAGAACGCACGCGCCTCCGTAGTTTCGGCTCAATTGCCCGCCGGGGAAACCTAGTCGACAAGGAGGTGGCTATGATGGCGTTGATCAAGAAGGCGGTCCTTTAGCGAGTGAAGTGTCCGGCTTGATCCGTGCAGATACCTGCACGACCGCTCATTCTCCTCTTGACCCCGAACGCATCATCCTCTGCGACCGGCACCGCCTCGAAGCTGCAAGGACTGGCCTGCTGCCGGTTCCGTGGAGGGGCAGTTAAGCTAATCCAACCTTCCTTTCGAGCTCGACCGGGCTAAGGTAGCCGTTGGTCGAGTGCCTGCGGATCGTGTTGTAGAATCTTTCGATGTAGTCGAACCCGTCGTAGTCGAACCCGTCGGCCCTGGCGGCGTCCCGCGTATGGTAGACCTTTCGGCCGATCCGCTCGGTTTTCAGCGACGAAAAGAAGCTTTCCATGGCGGCGTTGTCCCATACGTTTCCGGAGCGGCTCATCGAACAGTCGACACCGTTGTCGGCCATGAGCCGCTGGAACTGCTCGCTCGTGTATTGGCTGCCCCGGTCGGAGTGATGCAACAGCGCACCCGGGCGCCCGCGCCGCCAGATCGCCATTAGCAACGCGTCGGTGACGAGCTGCGCTCATCTCGGCTTTCATCGACCAGCCGACAACGCGGCGCGAAGACGGATCGATCACCGCGGCGACATTGAGCCAGCCCTCGGCTGTCCAGACATAAGTGAAGTCGGCGATCCATTTGCGGTTGGGCTGGTCGGCCGTGAACTGGCGATCGAGCACATTCAGCGCGATCGCGGAAGCCGAACGTTCGCCGTCGTCTTTCGGCTGGGTGCGCCTGCGCGGCCGCGCCCGCAGAGCCTGAGCGCGCATCAGGCGTTCGATCTTGTGCAAGCCGCACGAAAAGCCTGCTTCCAGCACGTCGCGCCAGACCCGACGCGCGCCATAGGTGCGGGCGCTCGCCACGAAGCTCGCCCTTACCGCCGGCATGATCGCATCATCCTCCCGCGAGCGCGCGCCAGGGCCGCGTTTCAGCCAGGCATGGAAGCCAGACCTCGATACGCCGAGCGCTTTGCAAAGCCATGCCGCCGGCCAGACGGAACGGTGCTTCGCAATGAAGCCGAACTTCATGTCGACTCCCTCGCAAAGTAGGCTGCGGCCTTTTTTAGGATGTCGCGCTCCGCCTTGAGCTTTGCCACCTCACGCCGGAGCCGGCTAGCTCGCTTTGCCGAGGTAGGGAAGCGTGTCTACAATATCTACAATATCTACAAGCCACCGCCGGGTCTCAACGACATTTCAGTCTTGTCAAAGTCTTGCTATGGCCGCAGTCTCACCCTCGGTAAGGCTGTCATCGCGAATTTCGGTTTGAGATTTGCGCGGCGCAACGCCAACCGAGGAGGAACGCCATGTTTCGCACGCTCACGATCGCTGCGGCGTCGGCCGCAGTCCTCGCGCTCTCGCCAATCGCTTTCGCACAGCAGACAGGCGGCACCGCCGATGAAGCCAAAGCGATGCTGATGAAGGCGGTCGCCGCCGTGAAAGCGGACAAGGCCAAAGCTCTCGATATGTTCAACAAGGGAGAAGGCGGGTTCCTGGATAGGGACCTCTATGTTTTTTGCGGTAATATCAGCGACGGGTTGGCCGTTGCGATTGGCAACCCCAATGCCAAGCAATTGCTTGGTGTAGACGCGAGGACCCTCAAGGACGCCACGGGCAAGCCGTTTGGCCAGGAACTCTACGCCGCGTACCAGAAGCCGGAAGGCGAAATAACCGAGGTCAACTACATGTTTCCAAGGCCCGGCGCTGACAAGACGCCGGTTCCGAAGGTGAGCCTGGTGACCAGGGTCGGCGATTTAGGTTGCGGCGTCGGATATTACAAGAGCCAGTAAAGCCGACCTATTCGCTGCCGGCGGTGATCTCCAGCACGTAGAGTTCGAGCGGGCGCTCCTTGCCGCGCATCGCCAGTTCGCCGTGCTCCTGAGGCTGCATCACCGCCTGGGCGAAATAGTTGGCATCTTGAAAGCCAGCTTGGGTCGCGCGCCGACATTGTGAACCGTCATATCGGCGCGCTCCTCGCCAGTTAGCCGCATTTATGGTGTAGTGAAGTCGGCCGCCCTCGCGTTCGGGGCGCGCACCTCCGGGGAGGGCTCATGGCAACGCCCAAGGTCACGACCCCGCGCGGACTTGTCGTGGTCACCGGTGGGTCAGGCTACATCGCCGAGTACTGCATCGCTCAGCTTCTCAACGAAGGCTGGCGCGCTCGCACGACAGTCAGAAACCTTGGGGCTGCCGAGGAAGTGCGCGCGACCGTCGGCAAGATCACGGCGAATGCCAGCGCAATCGAGTTCGTGGCGGCCGATCTCAATTCAGATGTTGGCTGGGCCGATGCGGTCGCGGGGGCTGACTATGTGCTCCATGTCGCGTCTCCTGTCCCCACTGTGGACCCGAAGTCTGACGATGAACTGGTTCGACCGGCGCGCGACGGAACCCTGCGCGTGCTCAAGGCCGCGCGCGACACGGGCGTGAAGCGGGTCGTTATGACGTCTTCGATCTCGGCGATCATGTTCGGCCGGGGAGTTCGTGAGAAGCCGTTCACAGAGGCGGATTGGACCGACGAGACGAACCGCGCCGACACTTCCCCCTATGATCGGGCAAAGACTATCGCAGAACGCGCGGCGTGGGCATGGCACAAAGCTGAGGGCGGGGGGCTCGAACTCGTCACCGTCAACCCCGGCCTGGTTCTCGGCCCCGTTCTCGGGTCGGATTTTTCCGCGTCACTCGAGGCGGTCAGGAAGCTGTTGGACGGCTCGATCCCGGCCTTACCGCATTTCGGCTTCAACGTGGTCGACGTACGCGACATCGCGGCATTGCAACTGCTGGCCATGACAACGCCCTCGGCTGCGGGACAACGCTTCATCGGCTCGTGCGATTTCTACTGGATGGCCGACATAGCCAAAATCCTCAAACAGGGGTTGGGCGACAAGGCGCGGAAAGTCCCGTCTATTTCCGTGCCAGATTTTCTCGTCCGTGTGATCGCGATCTTCGACCCGGTTGCGCGAGGGCGGCTGTACGAGCTGGGGAAGCCGCGACAAGTCTCCTCGGATAAGGCGCGCCGAATGTTGGGCTGGACGACGCGGCCGGTCTCGGAGACCATTCTCGACACCGCCAGGAGCCTTGAGGCGCAGGGCGTGGTGTAGGTTGAGCAGCACCCGGCCGTATGGATAGCCTTTTGTTTCGCCCCACCTGACCTCCAAGACCTCCTCACCCCCATCTGCGACTGGTTCACCAGGGCTTCGACACGCTCGACCTGAAAGAGGCGAAGGCGATGCTGGAGGGGCTGGCCTAACGCAATTGCCTGAGGGACCGAGCGCTGGAAAGCAACCGCACGGATTATTCCTTAAGATTGCCGCTAGCCCGCATTTCTCATAGAGGGCGTGGATCGCTTGCGGCCCGCTGATAAATGCTTGACTTGTGTTTGATGGACGAGCGCGGCCTTGGCGCCGTTTGCGCGGATCGGGTCGGATTGTTTGGCGTCTCCTGGTGGCCCGTGGGTGGATTGCCGCGATTTGTCGGGGTCGCGGCGGCGCCTCAGGCGAGGCGTGCGGCGGCGAGACGCCATTCGTCGGCGTAGGGACAGGCCGAGGCGAGGGCGAACTTGATGCGACGCGCGCTGATGCGGACGAGGCCGGCGAGCTTGAGGAGCCTGAGCCGGATCGTGCCGCAGGTCGCCTCGGCGAATTGGGTGTGGGCGAGCCCGATGCGCCTGAGCGCGCAAAGGAGAACGTAGGCGAATGAGGCGAGCCAGAGCCTGAGCTGATTGGACCGCATCGTGGCCGTCGAGGTTCGGTCGGCGAACAGGTCGCCTTGGCATTCCTTGATCCGGTTCTCCATATCGCCGCGGGCGCAATAGACTTTCTCATAAAGAAAGCGGCCGTTGGTCTCGGCCGGGCTCAAGGAGGTGACGATGAATCTCGGATTGGCCTCGCCTTGGGTCCATTCCGCCTTGCCGATCACTCGGCGCCGGCGCGACCAGCTGTCGAGCGTCGCATAGCGGAAGTCCCTGTAGCGGCGGGCAGGCTTGCCGGTCGAGGCCGCCTCCGCTTCGGCCTCGATGAGTTCGACGGCGATCTCCTCGACGAGCCGCTGATTGCGGGCGAAGCCGAACACGAAGTCGACCCGGTTCTCTTCGCACCAGGTCATCAGCGCTTCACGGGCGAAACCGGAATTGGCGCGCAGCAGGATGCGCGTCCTGGGCCACCGCGCCCGGATCTGCCCGACGATCCGCGCGACTTCCTCGACCGCTCCGGCGGCGCCGTCGATGTTCGACGGCCTCAGCTTGGCCGCCAGAAGATGCCGGCCACAGAACACATACAGAGGCAGATAGCAGTAGCAATCGTAAAAGCCGTGGAAGAACCGGCCTTCCTGATGGCCGTGCAGCGGATCGTCGGTCGCATCGAGGTCGAGGACGATCTGCCGGGGCGGCGCGCCATGCGCCTCGAGGAACAGGTCGACGAATAGGGCCTCGATCGCCGCCGGGTGGTGGCTGATTTTGTGGTAGCGGGTCGCGATCTCGCGCGACAGTTCGAGGCGGTTGAGCGTCGACTTGCCCGCTGCCGGCGCGCAGTCGCTGCGCCAAGCCTCGAGCTTGCCCGCCAGCACCGCCATCAACGGGTCGTGACGAAGCTCGTCGTGATCGTTCAGGTCTTCGTAGCCGAGCGCGATGCCGAACACGCGCTGCCCGATGAGCGTGGCGACCGAGTGCTCGACGAGCTTTTGGTCTCTCGCGTCGCGGAAACATCCCGCAAGCCGCCGAACCAGATCCACACGCCGATCCGCGGCGCCCAACAGCAGGCCGCCTGCGTCCGACGTCAGCGCGCCGCCATCGAACTCGGCCACCACGGGACGGCCTTCGACCCGTCCAAACGCGCTCGGTTTTGCGCTACACTCTGTCTGCATCGGGCCACCCTTCCGAATCCGCGCAAGTCGTTATCCCAAAACAACTTTTGCCTGATTTGGAGGCCCGATGCGCTACCTGTGTGAGAATTGCGGACTAGTACCTCTGCACAGAGGTTATGACTTATTGATGGGGGTTGGATAGACGCGGGCCATTTTGGCGCGGGCTTTTTCCGGGGTGAACATCCAATTGATGGACGCGCCGGAGTTGTTTCGCTGCTGTTGCCAGGCGGCGACCTCTGAGACGAGAAGGTCTCGGCTGTCGATGCGGCGATCGAGGCACTGGCTGCGCAGGACGCCGATCTCGATCTCCACCATGTTAAGCCAGCTTGCGTGCCTTGGGGTGTAATGGAACTCGATGCGGCGCAGAACGCGCCTTGCCTCCGGCGCTGGAAAGGTCTGGTAAAGCGCGCTTGCCGAGTGTGTCGAGAGGTTGTCGAGCACGAGGCGGATTTTCTCGGCGTTTGGGAAGTGGATGTCGACGAGATCGCGCATGCAGCCCGCGAAGTCCTGCGCCGCACGCCGGTCGGTGACCTTGACCCTGCGCCAGGATTTGTGGGCGTCGAGGAAGACGAAGAGATTGGCCGTGCCGTTGCGCCGATATTCGCAGTCGAAGCGCTCCAACTGTCCCGGCTTGGCGGGAATGGGCCGGCGCGCCTCGCCGATGAGTTGGGTCGGGCTTTCGTCGAAGCAGACGACCGGGCGCTGAGGGTCTGGCTCCTCGTTGTAGAGATCGAGCACATCCTCCATGCGGGCGACGTATTCGGCGTCGACCTCGGGAATGCAATTGTAGTAGCTGGCACTTGATCTGACGGTCAGCGTCCGGAGTTTGTTCGGGTCCGCCTGTAGGTTTTGCTCAGGCGGCGATCATTTTCTCCTTCGCAAGCGGCGTCGCGTCAAGGAACGTCTGCATCGGCGTTTTGCCGAAGCACCATCGTCCTTGGTGCGGCCTTTCCTCGTTGTAGCTTTGGACCCAGGAATTGAGATCGCTCTGCAGCTCGCTGATCGAGCCGTAGATTTTCTTGCGGAAGGCGACGCGGTAGAACTCGTCGAGCACGGTCTTGTGGAACCGCTCGACGATTCCATTCGTCTGCGGGCTCTTGGTCTTGGTGCGCGAGTGATCGATGTCCTCGAGCGCCAGGTAGAGCTCGTATTCGTGATGCTCTGGGTTGCCGCAATATTCCGTGCCGCGATCGGTCAGCACGCGGCAGAGCTTCACCTCATGGGCGTCATAGAACGGCACGACGCGATCGTTAATGAGATCGGCGGCGGTGATCGGCGTCTTGCGGTCGTAGAGCTTGGCGAAGGCGACCTTGGCATAGGTGTCGATGAACGTTTGCTGGTAGATGCGCCCGACCCCCTTCATGTTGCCGACGTAGAAGGTGTCCTGGGCCCCGCAATAGCCCGGACATTCGCTCTCGAACTCGCCATGCGCCTCCTTTTCGCTCTTGGCCTTCTCCAGCGCGGCCAGCTGGCTTTCGGTCAGCACCAGGCCTTCCTGGGCGACCTTGGCTTCGAGCGCCTTGAGCCGTTTCTTCATCGTCTCCAGATCATGACGCTGCCAGACCCCGCGCACCCCGGCCGGCGAAATCGAATGCCCGAGCTTGCGCACTTCATTAGCGATGCGGATCTGGCCGTAGGCCGGCCGGTCCAGCGATAGCTCGACAATGATCGCCTCGACGTCGGGCGCCGTGCGGTTCTTCAGGATCGGCCTGCGCCGCGTCAGCTCCTGCAGCGCCAGTTCGCCGCCGGCGTCGTAAAGCTCCTTGAACCGGTAAAAGCTATCGCGCGAATAGCCCATCATTTTGCAAGCTTGGCTGACGTTGCCGAGCTGCTTGGCCAGCTCCAGCAGCCCTACCTTGGCGCGGATGATCTTCTGTTCCTTGGTCATCGTCGGTGTCCTCTCGAAACGCCGAGGCCGGGCGCTGCGCAACCCCGACCAGCTCCGCGCCCGGCCTCGGCTTCCGCCTCAGCTATGACACCAACTGTCAGATTAAGTCTTAACTACTGCAATGCACCACATGTCCTTGCGCCACGGCTTGAGGTCATTCTCCAAAAGCCTGCGGCGGACGGTCTCGCGGGACAGCTCTTGGTGGTCGGTCAGCTTGATCATTTCGCCGGCCAACAGCTGGAGCGTCCAGCGGGCCCGTCCTGTCGGCGGCTTTGCGCAGGCCGTTGCGACCAAGAGAGCTTCTTGCTTGCCGGTGAGCTTGCGCCCAGCGCCCGGGCGCGGCTCTTCGCTCAAAGCCGCCTCCAAACCGCATTCCACGAGCCGGCGCTTGGTGCGGTAGATCGTCGAGCCGCTGGCGCCGATTGTTCGCTCGATCTCCTGGTCGCTAACGCCGTCGGCGGCGGCCAAAAGGATTTGCGCCCGCTTCAACCGTCTTGCGGCGCACTTGCCGACGCTCAGCAGCCGGCCAAGTTCGTCACGCTCTTCGGCCATCAGATCAACGCGATAGCGGATATTCATGAGGGCCTCCTTGTGATTCGAGGCCCAGTTGAATCAAACTATGTGGCGTGGACTCCGCGATCCAAAAATTCACCGACAAGCAGGGCCAGCACCTGGCCTTTATTCATGCCTATGCGCTTGCCATCGGACGGCCACCCGCGGAAGCCGACATCCAGCGCTTCTTCGCCGTCACTCCGCCTTCCGTCCACCAGATGGTGCTCACCCTCGAGCGCAAGGGTTTCATCACCCGCAAACCCGGCAGCGCTCGAAGCATCCGCCTCCTAATCAACCCAGAAATCTTACCAGCCCTTCAACCCGTCATAACCTCTGTGCAGAGGTACTAGATCTGTGTTCGATATCGCGAGAATTGGGCGTCGAACGATGCGGCGGAGCGGAATGGCGGTTCAGGAAGCGACCGCCCAACCGATCTGCGTCGAACTGATCGCCGTTCTACACTTTCGCCGACTCCAGCGCGTCGGCCGCCGGTCGTGTCCCTTTGCGTGGTGTAGCCGGCTCTGAGGTCGGCGCTTTCCGGCAAGGGCCGGGTTGGTCAGATGACCATGGCTGGCAATCCGACAACGGGCCGCACAGATTTCGATCAGCTTTCTGGCGCTCGTGAGCGAGGAGCGTACCGTCGTCTCGTGCCGGTCGGCGGCACGTGGATTGCGGAAATGGTCGCCGCCCCCCGTTTGTCGACCGCCTTGATGTTGATCGGCGTCCCAAGCGCGCAGCGCAGGTCCGGATCTTAAACTTCTCAAGCTTGGGTTGTTCAGGACAACCATTGCCAAGGTCGTTGACGCCGGCGTGTCTCGTCTTTACGCTGAGGAAAAGCTTTTCCTAGAGGGCCGGGAAGGTGACGGGAGGCACCGCGTACTCGATTTTGGAGGTTCGGCCGGGCGGCGTCGCCCTCGCCGCGGGAGACGCGCTCGCGATAGCGCTTGAGCATCCGATCAAATGGTCGGTCCTTCACGGCGTGGGTGGCTCCCAGGAATATCGCTGCTTCAGCATTGACGGGTCCAACGCGATCGGGATCGGCGAGTTCGTCGCCGGTGAGGCGCGGGTGACAATCACTGATGAATGGTCGGCGGCGGAGACCCTGCGCCTCCACCGTCGCGTCCAGGCGAGCCAAGGGATAGGGGCGCTCAATCTCACGCTGGCTGCATCCGTGGACAGCATCGACTCGCGCCCCTTGGCACCAGGGATGATCTATTCACCTGCGCAATGGCGGCGCGGGCAGACGTTCCTCTTCGCTGACCATCGCCTTGCCTATCCAATCACTTCGGTCTGGTCGCAGCTGACGCGGCAACTGTTCTGGTTGGCGCGGACGCGCCCGGGCGAACGCGACGAGCCCGCCCAACGTCCGCGAGGAGTGAGTTGTTACCGGCAGCGTACAGAGCTGGGCAGCATCGGCTTTCGGATCGACGATCGTTGCTGGCTCATTGCGCGATGGCCATACGCCGAAGAGGATCGCAGCGCGATGTTGGACGCCGCCGGCACGCCGGCCATAGCGTTTCATCCGATGGAGAATGGCCTCGACTTCGTTCTCGAGTACGAGTTCGGTCTGCGGCCGGCAGCGGAATTCAGCGAAGCCACCCGTCTCGTCGTCGAGCGCATCGTGTCGCTGGCGGAGCCAGAGACAAAAAATACGGGCCTGAACCTTCTCGAAGCTATCGACCTACGCCTCGATTCTGCCGCGCGAACATTCCGGACTACCCCCGCGGGTTTCAGCGGCTTCATGCTTACGTTTGACCCGCAATGCGGTTACGATTCCGAGGCGAGGGCGTTCGGCGCATCCTTTGCCGAGCACGCTATGTCGGGTTCGCGGGACGTCCTTGAATACGGGTTCACCGGGCGGCAGCTGAACGTCGCCTATTGCCTTGCCAGGCGGGATCTCCAGGGGTGGCGAGAGCGCGCTTCGGTGGTCATCGATTCGTTTGTGACACGGATGGCGACGCCCTCGGGATTCGTGCACACCCTGTTCGATATGCGCGCCAATGAACCGCTCTTTGCCTGCGGAGACCCGCGTGGGGTCGTGATGCATTACCTCGGTGCCAGCGCCATCGGCGGGACTTATACGCGGATGATGGCCGAGGCGGGCTCAGATCTTCTGCTTGGCGTCGAGCTTCCCGGACTTGCCGGCGCCCGCGTCATGGCTTGGCTCGGCGTTTGTCGGCGGCTCGCGGATTTCTTCGTGCGTATACAGAATCCCGACGGATCGTGGTTCCGAGCCTATGCGCCCGACGGAACGCCGATTGTCGGGGGCGACTGGTTCGGGGACCCGGACGACGGCGCCCGCACCGCCACCTCCGCCGTCGTCCCGTACCTCATCGCCGTGGGCGCGCATGGCGATCCAAACGGCAAGTTCCGCGAAGCGGCCTGCCGCGCCGGCCGGTTCGTGCTGAGGCATCAAGTTGCCCGGGCGGAGTTCCGCGGGGGAACCCTTGACAATCCGAACCTCGTCGACAAGGAAGCCGCGTTCCTCGCTATGCGCGCGCTCTTCGCATTGAGCCGCCAAGACAAAGACGCCGCGTTTTTGTCGGGCGCGATCGCCGCCGCATGGGCGGCTGTCTCGTGGCATTCCTTCTGGCCCGTGCCTACCTTGGCGGGGACGCCTGCAGGGACTGCCACGGTTCGCTCCGTCGGATGGGGTGGCATAAACTCGGTCTGGGGCGTCGGCGTCACCGACATCTACTCGCTCTTTTTCGCCGGCGATCTCGTCCGTCTCGGCACCGTCGCCGGGATTCCGCTTTTCCGCCGCGTAGCCGAGCTTATCGCTCGGTCCTCGATCGAACTCCTCTCGCGCCCCGGCAAACTGCATGGGTTTGCCGACACCGGGATGCAGCCCGAAGGGATTTCCTTCTGCAGCCAGGGCGTGGACGACGGACTGATCGCTCAAGGCGACATCTGGGGCGGTCTTGCTTGGCCATACACCGCAGGCACCTACGGCCTCGCCGATTTCCTGACCGCGCTCAAGGAGGCCGACGCACTAAGCGCGGCTCGCCCAGCGCCCTCATCCCCCGCAACCAACTGAAGGACAAGCCCATGCGGAAGAGTTGCTTCAACGGTCTCGTGATCGCCGCGATCCTCGCGGCGCCTATTGTCGGTTACGATAGCGCTTCCCTCGCCGAAGGACCGGCCGTCGAGGTCCAGGTGCTGTCGAACTTCACCTCGGACGTCGCCCGCGGCAAGGTGCTCGACAAGCTCATCAAGGAGTTCAACGCTCAGCATACGGGCGAGTACACTATCGTGTCGAAAGCGCAGCCAGACTGGCCGACGCTGCAGCAGCAAATCCGATCCTTGATCAGCGCAGGCAAGACGCCGGACCTCTTCATCTACAACTTCAACCCCGGTGATCTTAGCCGCGAGAAGTCGGGCCAGTTGATGGACTGGTCGCAATACCTGAAAGAAGACCTGTCCTTGAAGGACCGTTTCCCAACGAACGACCTCGACAAGCTCACCATCGACGGCAAGCTGATCGGGGTTCCCGCCGACCAGTCGCCGGCGTTGTTCTATTACAACATGGCTCTCTTGAAGTCGGCCGGCGTCGCTTCGGCGCCAAAGACCTGGGACGAACTCTTCGCCGATGGCGAGAAGCTCAAGGCGAAAGGCATAGCCACTCTCGCAATGATGACCGCCGACGACGCGTGGCACACCATGAACGCCTTCAGCTACATCGCGGCCAGCGCGGGCGGCACCGACGCCTTCGCCTTCGGAAAGCGCCTCGACAGCGACGCCATCGTCACGGCGGCTGAGGACACCAAGAAGCTGTTCGCCCTCTCGACGCCGGACGCCCTCGGCGGCAACTATTCGGCAAGCTCCAGCGCGTTCCTTAGCGGGCAGGCCGCCGCTGTCATCGACGGCCCCTGGCTTATCAGTTCGATCCAAGGCACGATGAAGGACCCAGGAGCGGTCGAGGTGGCCGTTGCGCCCACTTTTGGCGACGGCAAGCTCCCCACCGGCTCGGTGATAACGGACTAGCTCAATGTTTGGGGGGCGGCCAAGCAGAGCGACCCGAAGAAGACCGCGGCGGTGGTGGCGTGGATGAAATTCTTCACGTCCAACGCCGCCGCGGTGGAAATGGCGATCAACGGCCAGTATCCGATGGCGGCCAAGACCACACTGACCGACGCCGACACGAAGCGCGCTCCGAGCCAGATGGTCCAGGTGCTGAAGTTGTACTATTCCGCGCCCAACGCCATCGTGCAGCTTGAACGAAACCTCGCCCCCAAGGCGCAGGCGCAGTTGCCGTCGCTGCTTGAATCCCTCGCGCTGGGTCGGACGAGCCCGCACGATTTCGCCGCGACCCTGCAGAAGGACAACGCGCAATAGTTCGGACTTGGCGCGGCTCTTCGCCCGCGCCGCCCTTCCGGCTCCCCGTTCCGCGATGCAGCAAGAAGCTCTCGGATGAGACAGCAGCTTCAAATCGCCCTGTACTTGCTCCCTGCGCTCTTGCTGGTGACGATCTTTTTCTCGATTCCGTTGCTCGCCGCGGCCGCGCTCAGCTCCACCGAATGGGTAGGCATCGGCATGCCGCGGTTCGTGGGCCTCGGCAACTTTGCGACGCTGTTTTCGGATCCGGCGTTTCTGCTCGCGATCCGCAACACCGTCATCTGGGTCGCGGTTGGCGCCTTCATCCATACGCCGCTTTGCATCCTGGTCGCGCTTGTCGTCGCAAGGCGGCCTCGCGGCTGGAAGATCTTTCGGACGATCCTCTTCCTGCCGAACATCATCAGCGGGACCGCGCTCGCTCTGCTCTGGTACTTCGTCTTCCACGTCAGCCTTGGCCTCTTGAACGGAAGTCTGGCGGCGCTGGGACTCAACGCGCTTCGGCATAACTGGCTGTTTGACCCGAACACGGCGCTTGGAACGACGATGACGCCCTGGGTTGTCTATATCGGCTTCGGAATGGTGCTGTTCCTGACCCAGATCTCCACCATCCCGAGAGAGTACTACGAAGCGGCCGAGATCGACGGCGCTTCGACGTTCAGCCAGGACCTGTGGATCACCATCCCGCTGATCCGCCGCGCCATCGCGCTTCAACTCATCTTCGTCGTCGGCTACGCGCTGCGCAGCTTCGAGTATCCCTTCATCATGACGAGCGGCGGCCCGGCCAACGCCTCGATCACGCTGTCGCTCTACATCTACCGGCAGATGATGACGGCGAATCAGTATGGGCTCGCCATGGCGGCAGGCCTCATTACGGTCCTGATCGGCGTTCTCTTCGTTGCGGCGGTCTTCTGGGTCCTTCAGCGGACGGAACAATGAGCCCCACCGCCCGCATCGTACGATGGGTCGTGCTCGCGGTCTTTACCGCGATCACGCTCGTCCCGCTGCTCTGGTTGCTGCTGTCTTCGTTCAAGACGAACGCCGAGTTGTTCGCCGGTCCATTCGGATTCCCGACGCACTGGTCGTTCAAAAACTACGTCGACGCCTGGAGCGCACACCCGCTCTATCTCTATCTGCGCAACAGCCTCGGCGCGGCCGTACTTTCGGCCGTGATCGTTATCATTGCGTCGCTCATGGCGTCATACGCGCTGGCGCACGAGTTCCGACTGAATCGCGCGACGTTCGGGTACCTGCTGTTCGGGATCTTGCTGCCCGTGAACGCATTGATGACGCCGATCTTCTTCATCATAACCCTTCTACACCTCTACAACTCGGTGCTGGGTCTGGCTCTAGTCTATGCGGGGCTTTTCTTCCCGCTCGGCTTCCTGGTTATCAAGACCTACATGGACACGACCCCGGAGGCGATCCTCGAGGCCGCCCGCCTCGATGGCGCGGGATTCCACGCCATATTCCTCCGCATCGTCGTGCCCCTTACGGCTCCCGGGGCGGCAACAGCGGGAATTTTCCTGTTTATCACGGCGTTCAACGAATTGCTGTTCGCTTCCATCCTGACTACGGACACGGACGCACAGACCATGCAGGTGGGCGTGCGCTATTTCCTGACAACCTATGCCGCCAATTATCCGTTGGCCTTCGCAGCCACCGTGATAGGCATCGCCCCGACCGTCGTTATCTACATCATCCTCAGCGACCGAATCGTCGCGGCCATGACCGCGGGCAGCCTTAAGTGAACGCGAAGCGGCGCTATTGCTGTCGTCCGAGGTCCGCAGAACAATGCATCGTAGTCTGCCAACACCAGATCACCAATACTCTCGCCGGTTTCTCATGGCTGGAGTTTGACTCCGGCGGAGAAAGAACCTAGGAAAAGGTTTTCCTAGCGAAGGCGTGCGGAGAAAAGTATTTTTCGACCGGCGGCCGGACGTCGCTTAAGTCTCGAATTCGGAAGATGGAGCAGAGCGCTTTCCCGCCGACATCCAGCTTGACTTCAGCCGAGACCGCTCGCGCTCGCTCGATTGTAACAATCCACGACGTCGCACGCGCCGCTGAAGTCAGCGTCAGCACGGTTTCGAAAGCCCTTAACAACAAGGGGCACCTGCGCGCAGAGACGCGCGCGCAAGTCATCGCGACTGCGAGGGAACTCGCGTTTCGCCCCAACGACCTGGCGCAAAGCCTTCATCGCGGTCACAGCATGACCGTCGGATTGATCACCACCAACTCGTTTGGCCGCTTCACGGCCCCGATCATGCAGGGAATCGAGGAGCGGCTGTCGGAAAGCGCGGTTGCGTTGTTCATGTGCAACGCGACGGACGACCCTGCGAGAGAAGCCCGGCACGTCGAACAGCTGCTCTGCAAACGCGTCGACGGTCTTATCGTCACCGCGCGCCGAGCCGACCAACGACCCAAGCTCAAGTGCTCGAGCGACATTTCGGTGGTCTACGTCTTCTCGCAAGTCAATGATCCCGACGCTTGCTGCGTTCTGCCCGACGACGCGGGTGGCGCTCAGCTGGCCGTGCGCCATCTGGCCGAGGTCGGGCGCCGGCGCATTGCTCACATCACCGGGCCGGAGCGGTTTGAAGCCGTCGCGCTTCGGCGCGACGGCTACCGAAAGGCCCTCGCCGAAGCTGGGCTTGCGGAGCCGCGCGGCTATTATCGGCCGGGCGTTTGGTCCGAAAGCTGGGGACGCCACGCCCTCACCGAACTATTTCATTCGCGCCGCCCGCCCGACGCGATCTTCTGTGGCAACGATCAAATCGCGCGCGGCGTCGCAGACGCATTGCGGGAGCGAGGAGTCCGCGCGCCGGACGACGTCGCGCTAGTCGGCTTCGACAACTGGGAAATCATCGCCGCAGCGACCCGGCCGCCTTTGACGAGCGTCGACATGAATCTTGTTGAGCTTGGCCGGCAGGCCGGGACGCGCGTTCTCAATCTCATTGCAGGCGCCCGACTTGCCGGCGTCGAGCGCCTGCCCTGCAGTCTCGTCGTCCGCCAGTCCTGCGGCGCGAAAGGCGCCCAAGGGGGCGAGCGGCGGCGCGAGAGAGCCGAAAAACGGGAATAAGAACGGCAAAAACTATGGGAGTAAACGGCATCGTCACGTTGACTGGGCTGGAAGGCGCCCGTCGATAGAAAGGGCGGATGACGACAAGATCCGATCCCCGCTATCGCCGCCATCGCTTTCCACCGGAGGTGATCAGCATGGCGGTCTGGCTGTATTTTCGGTTTCCGCTCAGCCTGCGCATGGTCGAGGAGATGCTGGCGGCGCCGGTATCGACGTGAGCCACGAAACGGTGAGGCGTTGGGTCGGGAAATTTGGGCGGGATTACGCCAACCGGCTTCGCCGTCGCGCGATCCGTCCCGGCAACACGTGGCATCTCGACGAGGTCGTGATCACAATCGCCGGCGAGAAGCACTGGCTCTGGCGTGCCGTCGACGGTCATGGGTTCGTGCTTGACGTTCTTGTTCAGAAGCGGCGCGACACCAAAGCCGCAAAGCGCCTGATGCGCAAGCTGTTGAAGAAATATGCGATGGCCCCGCGCGTGATGATCACCGACAAGCTACGCTCCTACGCCGCAGCGAAACGGGACCTACGGTGTGGCGCCGAGCATCGACAACTCAAGGGTCTCAACAACGGGGCCGAAAACTCGCATCAACCGACCCGACGACGGGAGCGCATCATGAAACGCTTCAAAACAGCGCGGCATGTTCAGAGATTTCTCTCCATCCACGATCCGATCGCCAACCTGTTTCATCGTCGCCGGGATCAACAGTCTGCAAGTGAAAGGCGTCATGCACGAGCCGAAGCGTTGACCGTTTGGAGCAACGCGACAGGTGCAGTCCTTTCCGCATGACTTTTTGATCACGATCCGCCGTTCGGCATCGACCATTCAAACTCAATGTGACGGTGCCCCCGAGCCATCGGCCTTCCACTGGCCATTGATCAGGCGGCCCATGATCGCGGCAGGGATTTCCTGTTCGCGCCATCGCCTCCGAACCTTCGCCTGGTGAGCGAAGGAGAAAAGGATGGCTACCGCTAGCGCCGGCCGCGCCGACAAGGGTTCGTCGCGGGGCTCCCGCGCGTTCCGCGCGCCCTTGCAGCGCGCCCGCCTCGCGGTCGGCGGGCAGGGAAGGGGCGAAGAGAAGCCCAAGGCCAGACAGCCGAGCTCCTGCGCTCAAACGCAAGGAGCGATCATGAGCGACCCGGAAATCGAAGAGCTGCGCGACAAGGTGCATTGCGCCGTCGTGCTCGAGCGTACACTGCCGCCCTGGATGCTCGACCGGAAGGAGAGCACCAAGCTCAGCCTGAAGTATCGCCGCGGAAAGGGCGAGATCCTGATCGTCAGCCACGGCGGTAAAGGCTGGTGGGATCCGACCAGCGACGCCAAGGGCGATGCGTTCAGCCTCGTCCAGCGCCTGGAGCCGGGGATCAACTTCGGTCATGTCCGAAAGCGCCTGCGCGAATTCGCGCGATTGTCGCCTCGCTTTCCGATCGCCGAAAGGGCAGGGCACCGCAAAGCCTCGGACAGACCCGTCGCCGAACGTTGGGCCGATCGGAAGGCCGTGTGGCCGGATTCGCCGACCTGGCGCTATCTTGCCCGGAAGCGCATCCTTCCATCGGCGATCATCGAGGCGGCTTCCGCGGCCGGCGTCCTGCGGGAGGGCCCGGCCAGCAGCGCCTGGTTCGCTCATTTCAATGGCGCGGGTTCCGTCGCCCACGTCGACATTCGCGGGCCGACCTACAAAGGCTCGCTCGCCGGCGGCGCCAAGTCCCTCTTCCGCTTGCCCCCATCGGCTCAATCCTTCCCGCGGCTCGTTCTCGCCGAGGCCGCGATTGACGCTCTGAGCGTCGCCGCCATCGAGAAGTCTTCGCGCCGATACGCTCTACGCGGCAAGCGGCGGGGGCATGGGGCCGGGCACGATCGCCGCGCTCGAGGCGCTGCTCACAGCCATGGCGACGCTCCCGGGCGCACTCTTCTGCAGCGCCACGGACGCCAATGGACCGGGCGATCGCTTCGCAGAACGCCACCGATCGCTCGCGGAAAAATTCAGCGCGCCGTTCGCGCGGCTTCGGCCTCCAGTCGAAGGCGGCGACTGGAATGACGTCCTTCGCGCCCGCTCACAACATCAAGGATCGACGTCATGACAGCCGACACCACGGCCTCTCCCTCGGGAGCAGAACCCCGCGCCTTCGTGCTCCTCAAATCGAGACGCCGGCTCGACCTCCTCAATCCGGACCCGCACGCCTGGACCGACGATGACCTCGCGGCCGGCCTCTCGCGCACCATGCGATAGGGCGGGGCGTCACGATGGGAACATCCGCTGTCCGTCGCCCAACATAGCCTAACCGTGCTCACGATCCGAGAGGCGGACGGCGCGCTAACCCCAGGCGAGGCCCTGCGCGAACTCCTGCACGAGGCCACCGAACTCATGCTCGGCTGGGACTGCATCACGCCGCTCAAAGCGCAGCTCGGCGAACCGTTCCGCGCCCTTGATGCGCGACTGCAGAGCGCGATCGACACACGCTATCAACTCCCGGAATGGACGCCCGAGGCTTACGCGATCCACAAGCGCGCCGACCGCCTCGCCGCCGCGTCCGAAGCTTTCCATGTCGTGGGCTGGAGCCGGGTCGACATGCGCAAGACCCTGCGCATCGCGGAAGTCCCGCTCCTCCAAGATGCTCTTTCGCCCTGCGGTTTCGCGCCTTGGGAGCCCTGGCCCCCGCGCGTTGCCCAGAGGCTGTTCATCGAACGGTTCAATGCACTCGAACGCACCCATTAATCCGCACTGCGAATCCCCTTCCCCAACCTCTGTCCCTTTCCACTCTCGATGGAGCCGAACATCATGTCGAATCCTGATGATTGACCCCGCATTCGACATTGACTCAGACGGAGACGCCGCAGCTTACGACGAATGGGCGGCGCTCGCCGGCGAACCGGCTCGGCCGCCGCCTGATCATCCGCACCGCGATTTCGCCGATAGTCCCGCTTCTTTCGACGCGATCACCTCGAGCCTAACCAAAACCCAGATCAACGCTGCTTGTCACCCAGGCTCGATCCTCGTGCTGGCCGGGGCAAGGACCGGAAAGACCTCGACGCTGGCCGCAGCCGTCGCTCACCGGATCGCGGTCGACGGCATTCCGCCCCATCGCGTTCTCGCCGTCACCTTCACCAACAAGGCGGCAAGCGAAATGGCAAGTCGCATCCGTGCAGCCCGGGGTTCCGACGCTGCTCCGCACTGGCTAGGCACGTTTCATGGCTTGGCGGCCCGTCAGCTGCGCGCCGGTCCAGAAGTCGCATCGTTGCGCGACAACTTCGACATCCTCGACGCCGACGATTCCCGCCGCATCCTCCGCCGGATCATGCAGGCGATGAACCTGTCGAGCGACGAGGACGAGGGCGGCAAATGCGACCCCGTCAAAATCGTCGCAGGCCACATCGGGAAATTCAAAGACCTCCTGATGGCGCCGAAGGGCGCGAGGAGCCATGTAGAAAACCGGATCGCCGAAGGGAACCGGACCGGCGCCCCCATCGACGTCGCCGGACTGACGATGGCGGCCAAAGTCTACCCGGAATATCAAACCCGTCTGAGAGGGGCCAACGCGGCCGACTTCGGCGACCTCCTCCTCTGGGCGACGCTGGCTCTGGTCAACGAGGCCGACTATCGCGCGCGTTGGGCCGGCAAGTTCGACTGGGTCCACGCCGACGAGTATCAGGACGTCAATTTCTCACAGTACATATGGCTGAAGACGCTGGCGTCCTACGCCAGACGCATGTTCGTCGTCGGCGACGACGACCAGTCGATCTACGGTTGGCGCGGGGCCGACGTCGCCTTCATGCGCCGTTTCAGACGCGACTTCCCGGATGCGGTCGACATTCGCCTCGAGGAGAATTTCCGCTCGACCGGCCATATCCTCGCCGCCGCCAACGCCATCATCGCCGAGGACAAGGCGCGGCTCGGCAAGACGCTGTTCACCCGGAAAGGGCAGGGGACTCCGGTCGAGCTCATGAGCTTTCGCGACGGAGACGCCGAGGCGGCGGGTCTCGCCGACGCGCTGATCGCCCGAAAAGGGGAGGGCGCCCGTTGGGCGGAGATGGCCGTCCTCTACCGCAACAACTTCCTCTCGCGAGCCGTCGAGGAAGCCCTGATGCGCGCGAAAATCCCGTACCGCCTCGTCGGCGATGTCGGCTTCTACGCCCGCGCCGAGATCAAGGACGCTCTCGCCTTGCTTCGCCTCGCGGCCATGCCCGACGATCGCCAGTCCAACGAGGCCTTTCGGCGCGTCATCAACGAACCGCGACGCGGCTTCGGCGCCAAGGCCATCGAGATCCTCGAACGGGACGCCAGCTTTTTCGACGTATCGCTCCTGAAGGCGATCGAGACAGCCGCGCTTCCACCGAAGACCAAGGAAGCGGGCCTTCAGTTCGTCGAACATATTCGCGCCGTGGCCGGCAACACGACGCTGACGCTCGCCGACCAACTCTCCCTGTTGCTCGGTCGGACAGGCTACCGCGCCATGCTACGCGAGAGCCGGGCGGAGAATATGGAGCAGAGGCTCGAAAATCTCGGGGAACTGCTCGACATCGCCGGCCGCTTCCACAGCGCGGGAATTCTTGGATCATGCGGCGCTGGCGACGAACCGCGAAAGGGACGGGGATGAAGACGTGGTCAATCTGATGACCTTGCACAAAGCCAAGGGGCTCGAGTTTCCGCACGTCTTCCTGCCCGCCTTCAAGGCCGGCATCATCCCCTCGAGCTATGGCGACGTCGACGAAGAGCGTAGGCTCGCGTATGTCGCCCTGACGCGCGGAATGCGCCAGGTCCGCATCTCCTGGGCGCTCTATCGCCGCGGACCAGCCGAACCCTCGCCGTTCGTCGACGCGATCCCTGAACGCTCGCGCGTTTTCCTCTCCCAGCTCGACCCCAAACACCTCTCTCCGCAAGCGCAAGCGGGCTTACGTCACATCGCCGGCCGCTTGTGTCACCACGGCTGAACCGGGGCGGGGGGCGCGCCGACGCGAACGTTGTCCGATCCTCCTTCCTCCCATGAACCTACAGCGCCGGCAGCCCCGGTGATGCCGACCATCCGTCCCGATGGCCAACGCGCATGCGCTGTCTGCGGCGCTCCGGCGCCGTTCGGCTTCGGGGTCCGCCTTCTCCACAACCGCGCCGGCCGTTGGGCCTGCTTCACCCATCACGACGCGGTTCAAGCCCTGAGAGAGACAAAACCATGACAATGTACCACGATATCGCTACAAGCGACTTCGCCGCACTGAAACTGAGGGAAGGCGCGTCCTTACCTCCGCGAGAGCCCGACTCCCACGAAGATCAGAAAAGAGACGGGCAGGGGCCTCCTGCCTCCCCTGTGGCCCGGCTTTCGCGACGCGAACGCCTCCCCAACCGGCGCGGCGGCTATACCCAGAAGGCGCGCGTCGGCGGTCAGAAGATCTACCTCGGAACAGGAGATTATGCCGATGGTCGCCTAGGCGAGATTTTGATCGACATGCACAAGGAGGGCGCGACCTTCCGGTCGCTGATGAACAATTTCGCGATCGCCGTGTCGCTCGGCCTACAGCACGGCGTCCCACTGGAGGAATTCGTCGACGCATTCACCGCCACCCGCTTCGAGCCTGCCGGTCCGGTCGAGGGAAACGAAAAGATCAAACGCGCGACCTCGATCCTCGACTACATCTTTCGCGAGCTCGCCGTTTCCTATCTTCGCCGGGACGACCTTGCGACGGATCAAGTCGACGAAACCGGTATCGACTGAAATCGTGAGGGGAGTTAGCGAGAACCACGATCCCTATCACCACATCTTCCTTTTGCTGTGTACCGATTCGCGTAATCCTCATTGTGAAACCAAAACAGGAGCTGACGGCGGGAAAGCTTAAGAGCTTGCGAACCAGCTACCAGGGCAATGCGGATCGGAATGGTGACCTTGGCATTCAAAGATGTGTAGGAGTTGGTGAAAGAGACGTCAGCGGTTGCCTAGCATCATCCGGCCCAGTCCGGCGGCGATCGAATGGCGCTCTTCGGGGCTCAGCATCGCGATGAGGCGCCGTTCGGTCTCGGCATGGTCGCGCATCGCCGGCTCGACGAGCTTCCGTCCTTTTTCGGTCAGTTCGACGATAACGCCTCGGCCGTCGGTTTCATCGGCCATGCGGCGGATGTGGCCGGCCTTCTCCAGTCGGCGCAAGAGGTTCGACAGGCCTCCGGACGTCAGGATCAGCGTATCGAGGAGCGCCTTGGGCGACATGCGGTAGGGCGCCCCTTCGACGCGAAGCGTCGCGAGAACGGCGAAGGCCGGATATTTCAGCTTATGTCTGGCGAGCGCCCGGTTGATCGCCGTCAGGAAAATCTCGTGCAGATGCAGGAGACGGCCGACGACCGCCTTGCCGGAACAGTCGATCCCCGGAAATTCGCGCAGCCAGCGGTCCATGCCGGCGCCGACGCGATCGTTCTCCCACAGAGCCGGCGTCCGGCCCGTCTCGGCGCCCCGTGCTGCTCCGCCGCGCATGCGAGATCGTCTCCTTCCGGCCCGTCGCGATTGTGCTGAACGAGGCGCCGCAAACCGCCCGGCCTCCGGCCAGGCCGCCTATATATCTTTAGGATATCTTTCTTGAAATATAATTTTCACCGTGCGATGCTTGCGGCGGCGAGAACGGCCTCGCGATCGCGAACGGCAAGCGCTCGCCTTGGAAAGCAGGGATGAAAGCCATGGGCGCCAAGCTTCGTGTGGTTATGGCTGCGGCCGCAGCCGCGGGCCTCGCCTTCGCCGCCGCCCGCGCGTCGGCGGAAGACCTGGTGGTGGGTTCGTTCGGAGGGTCGTTCGCCGACAACGTCAAGACCTGCCACGTCGCCGCCTTCGAGAAGGCGACGGGCGCGACCGTGTCGCTCAAGCTCGGCAATTCTTCGCAGTTCGCCGCCGATCTCCGCGCCACTGCTGGCAAGCCGGACATGGACATCGTCTACATCGATAATTCGCTCGCAGCGCAGGCGCATAACGAGGGCCTGACGCAGACGATCGATCGCGCCAAGCTGAAGAGCGCGCCGGACATCCTGCCGTCGGCCTGGGGCAAGGGTGATTCGTATGTTGTGGCGATGGTGAGCGCCACCACGCTCGTCTACAATCCGAAGCTTGTGAAGAAGCCGCCGACCTCGTGGCTCGACATCGCCGATCCGGCCTATGCCGGCAAATACGCGATCGGCGACATCAGCGGCACGGCGGGCCTGCAATTCCTGCTGGCGCTGAACAAGCTCAAGGGCGGCACGCTCGACAACATCACGCCCGGAATCGAGGCCATCAAGCCGATCGCGGAAGGCGCGACCGTGCTCTACACCCAAGCCGATCAGCTCCTGTCGCTGTTCGAGCGCGAGGAGATCGCCATCGCGCCCTGGTATCCGGACCGTGCTGGCGTCGCCATCGACAAGGGTCTCTCACTTGCGGTCGCCTATCCCAAGGAAGGCGCGGTCGGGATCCTGCCCGCCGTCATCATCCCGAAGGGAACGGCCAAGACTGAGCTTGCGCTCAAATTCCTCGATCAGATCCTGTCGGTCGAAGGCCAGTCGTGCTTCTCGGAGCACGCCTATATCGGCGCGGTCAACACTAAGGTGAAGCTGTCGGACAAGGTCAAGGCGCTCGTGCCCAACGGCGAGAGCCTGCAGAAGACCTGGTTCATCGATCCCGAGATCATCGCCAAGAATACGGCGGAGTGGACGCGCCGGTGGCAACGTGAGGTGACACGCTGAGCTGGACGCGCCGCGCCGGGGGAGCGGCGAAGCCCGAATGAGCGCTCTGACGCTGGAGCGGTTGAGCAAGTCTTACGATGGCGCCGCGGTTGTGCGCGACGTTTCGATCAAGATCGGCGAGGGCGAGTTTGTCTCGCTCCTGGGTCCGTCGGGCTGCGGCAAGACGACGATTCTGCGCATGGCGGCGGGGCTTGTCGAGCCAAGCCAGGGCCGCGTTCTCATTGGCGCCGACGACGTGACCGGCTTGCCGCCGAACCGGCGCGGGCTCGGGCTCGTTTTTCAGTCCTATGCGCTGTTTCCGCATCTGAACGTATTCGAGAACGTCGCCTTCGGCCTGCGCCGCCGACGGGTTCCTCGGGCGGAGCTCAAGCAGCGGGCGGAGCGCGCGCTCGCCATGGTGCGGCTTGCCGGCTTCGGCGAGCGCTATCCGCGGCAGCTCTCGGGCGGACAGCAACAGCGCGTCGCGATCGCCCGGGCGATCGCGCCCGAACCGCGCGTTCTCCTGTTCGACGAACCGCTCTCCAATCTCGACGCGCAGCTCCGCGACGAGATGCAGATCGAGCTGAAACGGCTGCAGCGGAGCCTCGGCGTGACCACCTTGTTCGTCACCCACGACCAGAGTGAAGCGCTGTCGCTGTCTGACCGGGTCGGCGTCATGGCGCGCGGAATCATGCAGCAGTTCGGGTCGCCGGAGGACGTCTATCACCGGCCGGCCACGGCTTTCGTCGCGAGCTTCATCGGCAAGCCGAACCGACTGCGCGGCGTCGTCGCGGCGCGGCGCGGGGAGGGCGGCGTCATCCGGCTCGGAGAGGGCGTGGAGATCGCGGCCGCCAGCGTCCCGGAACCCCAGGGCGCGGCGGTCGAGGTCATCATCCGTCAAGAGACGGTAAGGCTCGAGCCAGGCGACGCAGGCGAAGTGGCGCTCAGAGGCGCCGTCGCCTTGCGGTCGTTCAGCGGCGCGCGTGTGCGCTACGTGATCCGCGTCGCCGACGGCGTCGAGCTCCTGGCGGACACGCCCTCGCATGGAGCCCAGGCCGCGCTTGCGCCGGACACGCGCGTTACGATCGCCCTCGACCCGGCCGCGGTCTTCGTGATGGCTCCGGGGGAGCGTGCCGGATGATCTCGCGGCGCGGCGCGCTCATGCTGATCGCGCCCCTCGCGCTGGCGCTTGCGACCTTCTTCCTTCTGCCGATCCTGCTCCTCGTCCCGATGAGCTTCGAGAAATATACGCCAGGCAGTGGAATCGCCAAGGGCGCATGGACGCTCTCCAACTACACGCAGCTTGTCACGGACGATTACTACCGCGAGGTGATCTGGCGCACCCTTGGCCTCGGCTTCGCCGTCACGTTCGCCTGCCTCGCGCTCGGCTACCCGCTCGCCTATCTGATCGCGCGCGGACCGGAGCGCTGGCGCCTTCCGCTCGCGCTTCTCGTCATCTTCCCGATGATGCTCAACCTGGTAGTCCGGTCGTTTGGCTGGATCGCGCTTCTCGCCAATCATGGCCTCGTCAACAACTTCCTCATCGACCTCGGCCTGATCGCGCGCCCCGTGAAGCTTATCTTCAACTTCACCGGCGTCATGATCGGAATGACGCATATCTATCTGCCGTTCATGGTGCTGATGCTGGCGGCGGCGATCCGCAACCTGCCGCGCGACGTGGAAGCCGCCGCAGCCACGCTCGGCTCGAGCCGGGCTCACGTCTTCTTCGCAGTCACCCTGCCGCTGACGGCGCCGGGGATTCTCGCAGGATCCATCCTCGTCTTCGTTCTCACGATCAGCGCGCTCGTCGTGCCGCGCATGCTCGGCGGCCCGACCTATACGGTGATGGCGACGCTGATCTACGACGAGTTCATGCAGCTGCTCGACTGGCCGAGCGGCGCGGCCCTCTCCTTTGCTTTGACCTTCATCGCGGTCGGCGTCATCTGGATGTCGAGCCGGCTCGCGCGGCGCTGGGCGGGCGCGGCGTGAGCGACCTTGCTGAGAATCGTCCCGGCGCTGGCGTGACCGTGGTCGCTCTCCTTGTGGTCGCGTTTCTCGAACTCCCTGTCGCGGTCATCGTGCTCGCGGCCTTCTCGAAGACGGCCTATCTGACCATCCCTCCGCGCGGCCTGACGCTCGCGTGGTTCGCCAAGGTCCTGAGCGATCTGGACTATCTGTCGGCGATCCGCATGAGCTTCATCCTCGCCTGCGGATCGACGGTCGTCTCGCTCGCGCTCGGCGTCGCCGCGGCTTACGCGCTCTTCCGCAAGATCCTTCCGGGCGCCGAGGCGATCGGCGCTTTCCTGATGTCGCCTCTCATCCTGCCTGGCGTGGTCATCGGCGTGGCGCTGCTGCAGTTCTACAGTCTGACCAACCTGCGCGGCGCGCTCCTCAGCCTCGTCATGGCGCATGTCGTCATCACCGTGCCTTACGTCGTGCGCTCGGCGCTTGCGAGCCTCGGCGGGCTCGACATGGCTCTGGAAGAGGCCGCGCGCGTATTGGGCGCGGACGGCTTCGCCGCCTTCCGGCTCGTGACCCTGCCGCTGATCGCGCCCGGCCTTGTCGCGGGCGGCCTTTTCGCCTTCGTGACTTCGCTCGACAACGTGCCCGTAACGATCTTCCTCGTCGGACCCGGTCAGACGACACTCCCGGTTCTCATCTTCTCTTCCGTCGAGATGGGCGTCGATCCGAGCGTCGCCGCCGTTTCGACGCTGCTGATTGTCGCGACCGGTCTCGCGCTCTGGTTCGCCGAATGGCGCACCGGCTTTCATCGTTTCGTGTAAGGAGCTTTCTTGTGCCGCTGACGAGCCGCGGATTTCCTCTGTTTCTGACCTTCGATCTCGACGCCGAGACCATGTGGACAGCGCGCGACCCCGCTTATGTGAAGCGGCCGATCCTGATGTCGCAGGGCGCTTATGGCTGGAAGATAGGGACGCGGCGCATCCTCGATCTTCTCGACCGGTACGGCCTCAAGGTGACGTTCTTCGTGCCGGGGCTTGTGATCGATCAGCGCGAGGCGCTGATGGAGGAGATCCTCAAGCGCGGACACGAAATCGCGCACCACAGCTACAGCCACAGGTGGATCCTCAATCTCACGCCCGAGCAGGAGCGCGAGGAAATGGAGAAAGGCTTTCAGTCGATCAAGCGCGTGAGCGGGCGCGCGCCCCGCGGCTGGCGCTCGCCGGCGGCCGAATTGAGCGCGATCACTATGCCGCTTCTCATCGAATATCGCTTTGACTATTCCTCGAACTTTTTCGACGACGACAGCCCCTATCTCCACACGGTTGAAGGCCGCGAGACGAAGCTCGTCGAGCTGCCGTTCCGCTGGGTGCTCGATGACGCGCCCTTCTTTCAGTACTCGATCGTGCTGCCCGGCCGCACGATGCAGGCGCCGTCCGCTGTGCTCGAGGCGTGGACCAGCGAGTTCGATGCGCTCTACGCCGAAGATCGCATGATGATGATCGGCATGCATCCCCAGCTCATCGGCCAGCCGTCGCGGCTGAAGGCTCTGCAAGGCCTGATCGAACACGCGCTGAAGCATTCGAATGTCTGGATCGGCCGTTGCGATGAGATGGTCGACGACATGCGTCCCGCGCTGGAAAAGGCTCGGGCGGCGGCGAAGCGATGACGGCACCCTTTCACGGACGCCGCATCCTGGTGACTGGCGCGGCCAAGGGGATCGGGCTCGCGACCCTCGTCCGGCTTGCGGCGGAAGGCGCGCGCGTGGCCGCGCTCGACCGCGATCCGCCCGCCCTTGCAGCCCTGCCCATCCGCCTGGGCCAGGCGCTCGGACACGCCGGCGCCGTCGATGTCGCGGACGGCGCCGCCGTAGGGGACGCCGTCAGGGCTTCCGCCGCCGCGCTTGGCGGTCTCGATGGCGTCGTCAACGCTGCCGGCGTCGACCTCTACGCCGACATCGAGACCATGGCGTCCGCCGATTGGGACAGAGTCCTGGCGGTCAACCTCACGGCGCCGTTTCTCGTGATTCAGGCCGCCTACCCTTTTTTGAGAGCGGCTGGCGGCGGGACGATCGTCAACGTCTCCTCGGCGGCGGGGCTTTCCCCGCTCAAGCACCGCACCGCCTATTGCGCCTCGAAGGCCGGGCTGCAGATGGCGTCGAAGGCGCTCGCCATCGAAGCGGCCGCGTTCGATATCCGGGTCAACACGGTCTGTCCCGGCGCGGTCGAGACCGAGCTCTTTCGCTCGAGCTTCGCTTTGGCCTTTCCCTCCGCGCCCGACGAGAAGGCGATCCGCGACGCCGTGCGGGCGCGCTACGCTCTCAACCGCATCGCCGAGCCTGAGGAAATCGCCGCCGCCATCGTCTGGCTGAGCGGCCCGGAATCTTCCTACGTGACCGGCGTCGCGCTCGCGGTCGACGGCGGACGCAGCTTTCATTGAGATGAGGGCGACATGGACGCGCGGCGTTTTCTAGATAAGACCGTCGTCATCACCGGCGCGGCGCATGGCATCGGCGCGGCGACCGCGCGGCGCTTTCTCGCCGAGGGCGCGCGCGTCGCCGCCATCGATCGCGAAGCGGACGGGTTCGCCAGCCTTGAGACGCAGGCCGAAGACGGCCGAGTGCTCGCGGTCGCTGGCGATTGCACCGACACCGGCGCGCTCGCCGAGTTCCACGCCCGAACGCTGGCGGCCTTCGGCCCGATCGACGTGCTCTTCAACAATGTCGGCCAGAGCGGGCGAGAGCGCGCGGCCGAGTTCCATCAATCGAGCGAGGAGGTCTGGCGCTTCGTGCTGGAGGTTTCGCTCTTCACCACAATGCGGATGGCGCGTCTCGTCGCGCCGGCCATGCGAGAACGCCGTTTCGGCCGGATCGTCAACATGTCGAGCGACGCGGCTTTCGTTGGCGATGCCGGCATCGCCGACTATGCCGCGGCAAAAATGGGCGTCGTCGGCTTTACCCGCGCGCTCGCGCGCGAGCTCGCGCCATTTGGCGTTACCGTCAACGCCGTCGCCCCGGGCGCGATCCGCACCCGGGCGCATGACAGGCTCGCTCCCGAGGTCATCGATCGAATCAAGGCAGGTGCGCCGGCCGGCTTTATCGCCGAGCCGGAGGACGTCGCGGGCTGCGTCGCCTTTCTGGCGAGCGACGACGCGCGCTACGTCACCGGGCAGACCCTGCTGATCGACGGCGGCCGCTGGATGGTTTGAACGGAGCGCGAACTCATGACCGACATTGCCGATCTCACCGCCCGCGATCTTGCCGCTGCGATCCGCGGCAAGACAGTTTCCCCGGTCGAGGCGGTGGAGGCGGTGTTGAAACGAATGGAGGCGCGCCGCGGCCTCAAGGCTTTTCTCGCCGTCCCGGCGGGGCGAGCGCGGGCTGAGGCAAGGCAGGCTGAGGCCGCCGTCCAGCGCGGCGATCCACTCGGTCCGCTGCATGGCGTTCCCATTTCGGCGAAAGATCTCATTAACACGGTGGGCGTCGCGACGACGCAAGGCTCGGCTTTGTTCGCCGGGGCTATTCCCTCGACCGACGCGGTCGCGGTCGCCCGTGCGCGGGGCGCTGGCGCGATCCTCATCGGCAAGACGACGACCCCGGAGTTCGGCCACAAGGCTTTTACCGAGGGTCCGTTCTTCGGCCGGACGCTCAACCCCTTGAGCGAAGCGCACACTTGCGGAGGCTCGTCCGGCGGCGCCGCGGTTGCGGTCGCTGCGGGGATGGGGCCGCTCGCGCTCGGCACCGACGGCGGCGGCTCGGTCCGCATTCCCGCCTCCTGCTGCGGGATCGTCGGCCTCAAAGCGACGCTTGGCGTAGTCCCCCATTTGCAGCCTGCGGACCTGTTCGGCGCCAACTCCTATGTCGGCCCCATGGCCCGGACGGTCGCGGACGCGCGCCTCCTGTTCGAGGCCGTGGCTGGACGAGATCGTCGCGACCCATATGGCCAAGGTGAGACGCCCCCGCCGCGACGGCTCACGAACCGCGAAAAGCCGCGCATCGGTTTCCTTCTGCGATGCGGAAACCGGCTCGACCCGGCGGTGGAGGCGGCGGTCGCCGCCGCCATGCGGCAAGCCGAGACGCTTGGAATGGCGGTCGAGCCGATCGACCTCGATCTCGTGTCGATGGAGCCGCATTTTCTCGTGATGCTGCGCTCGCAGCTGCTGACGCGGCTCGGCGCCGCGGCCAAGCGCAACCCGGAGAAGATGGATCCGACGCTGATCGCCACAATGGAGGCGGGGCGCGGCTACCGCGCCACGGATCTGTGGGAGGCGCAATATGCGCGCACGGAATGCTTCGGCAACGTCCAGAAAATCCTCGCCTCCTTCGACCTGATCGCCTCTCCGACTCTGTCCGCGCCGCCTTTGCCGGTCGGCCTCGACCCGTTGGGCCGGGTCACGATCGATGGGCGGGACGCGGGGACGATCCGCGCCGCCTGGTACCCTTATACCTTCCCCTTCAACCTAACCGGACACCCGGCGCTGTCGCTGCCTTGCGGCTGGACAAAGGAGAGATTGCCGATCGGTCTGCAGCTCGTCGGCCGTTGGCATGACGACGCGTTTCTGCTCGACGTCGCTGAAAGGCTGGAGGCGGCTTTCGTCGAGCGCGACGCGCTGCCGCTTCCTTAAAAGCAAACTTCGGCTGCGGGCAACAGAACCCGAACTTGCGAGGTTCCACATCGCCAAGCGTGAGTGAAGTCACCGGCTGCTCAACTTAATTCAAGTCAGAGATCACTGACGTGGAAATTCCGCTTCGCAGGACTTCTGCCGCTTCTTGTTGGATATCTCCCTCATCATTTCCTGAAGCATGAATTACGTTTATGTTGGAGGCGTGCCGACACTCAGTCAGCTTTGAAAACGCCGCGCTTGGCTCGGACCGGCAAGGCGAGCGGCGCTTGCTTGGACTACCTCTATATAATTGATAAGGCTTAATAAGTCGCTATTCGCATAAGGTTTCTTATGGAACCAAAAGCCGCTTTTGACAGCAAATTGGTTCAATCGCGCGGATCGATGGCGCTGACCACGCGCGCCACGATCTCGTCCATCGTCGCCTTGTCCAAGGTCTCGATGAAGCGGGCCGAACCGGCCCGCACCCGCGCCGCAATGTCGAAACTGCGAACCTGATTGCAAACGGCGACGCCGGTCGTCTCGTGTCCGCTCACTATAACCGCGAGACCGGCGTTTCGCGCAAAGGCGCCGCCCGCCGTAATGGGGACGGTCATGCTGATGCCCAGCGCATTAATCTGCCGCGGCGTGATCACCACGAAGCGATGACGATCCTTCATTTCCCGCCCGGAGACTGGATTCGGGTCGATCCAATAGACGTCGCCGCAGCGAGGAACGTCGCTGCGAACCATTAGCCGATCTCGCGGCCGACGGGCTCGCCGTCTTGCGCCCAAGCCGCCTCAGCGGTGAGCTTCTTCATCCCAGCCGAACCCTTCAGAAGTTCGGACAGAGAATATCGCTTACGCTTCGACATAGCGGGTTCAGCGACCAGCTTTCCGCGCTCGACCGAGAGAGTGACGTGCGCCCCGACATCGAGTTCCATCAGCTTCAGCAGCGCCGGCGGAATGGTGAGCACCGCGGCGCCCCCCTGCTTGCGAATCTTGGACATGATGGCCATGGGCTTGCCTGCATCGAGAATGTGCAACAAACGTAGCACATTCGTCGCCAATGCCGCCAGTATCTTGTTGGTTTTGGCGGCGGCGCCCGCGGGCCGAGAGACAGGCCCCCCGTCGCGATAGGACTCTGTTGTCGAACAGCTTCCGCTCCCGACAATCCGCGGATCATGAACTGCCAGCGCTGTCTGCCTCATTTTTGTTGTGCCTGGACGGTCCTGCGCGGTATCTGCCCGGATCAGGCGACGCCGGAATTGATGGAGCGTTCCGCGCGTCTGGGTAGTCTCTTGCCGTATCGCAAAGCGGCGGAGGTGATGGCGGAGTTCCTGCCGATCAAACCAACCGAGTCCTTTGTGACCCTGCGCCACCGCACGCTGAAGTTGGGAGAGCGCCTCGACGAGAGGGTTCGCGAACGCGCCTGGTTCGAGCCGCCTTCGACGACTGAACGCCGCCAGATGGAGTTTGAACCTTTCGAATGATTCACAACGCGAATTCGTCGTGAGCATCGATACCGCGCACCTTCGCGCAAACCGGGCGGAGGCCGGCAGGAACTTCGAGATCGTTGTCGCACGATGCGCCGCGGCGGGCGCGGTTCGCGCCCAGGCCGCTATTTCACGACGGCCGACACATCGAAGCGCGAGCTTCAGTCTCGAACGCTGCAGGCCCTGCAGAGAGAGGGCTATGCGGTTTGCGGCGAGGTGACCGTTCTTTCCGACGGCGCCGCACCCCTTCCTGACCTATGTCCGTTCAAAAAAAAGCGCGATCATCAATTACTGCGCAAGTCCAACTCGGCGTGACAACGCCTTCACCGCGCTTACTTGGTTCATCGCCGCCGGAAAATGGGCGGCCGCCTTTCTTTGAACGCCGCCCGCCCCTCGGCCGCGTCTTGCGTCGCAAAGCAGACCGCCTGCAAGTCCCGTTCATATTCGATCGCCTTGTCGAGCGGCATTGACAGCGACGCGCGCAGATTGACTTTCGCCGTCTCGGCCGCGATTGGCGCTCGCGTGGCCACAATCTTGGCGATTTCCTGCGCACGGGTCAGAATGGCTTCCCTAGAAACAATCTCGCTTACAAGCCCCCAAGCGAGGGCTCGCGCCGCATCGATCGGATCGCCAGTCAAGATCATGAAGGCCGCGTTGGACACGCCGACAGCATGGGTAAGGAACGCAGTCACCCCGCCGCCGCCGATCCAGCCGAGCTTGATCTCGGGTGCGGCGAATTGCGCGTTGTCGGAGGCGATGCGGATGTCGCAGCTCAGCGCGGTCTCGAGCCCGCCGCCGAACGCATAGCCGTTAACCGCAGCGATCGAGGGCTTTCTGAGGCGACGAATGGCGTCGCAATAATCCGGTCGGTTGCGAAAGTTCCAGGGAATATCGTAGTCGTCGAGCTCGCGTATATCCGATCCTGCGCAGAAGGCTTTGTCGCCGGCACCGCTGACCACGACGCAGCGCACCTCGTCGCTCGCGTTACAGCGTTCTGTCGCGGCCGTGATCGCTTTCGCCATTTCCGGGGTGACGGCGTTCAGTTTCTGCGGGCGGTTGAGGACGATTGTCGCGACACGGCCGTCGATCGAAAAGAGGACGTCGTCACTCATCGTGCCCACGCCTTCGTTTCCGCGATGACGCCCGCCGCGATCAGCGCGTCGATCCGCCCGTCATCATAACCTGCCGAGCGGAGCACCTCGCGGCTGTGCTCCCCCGCCAGCGGCGCGCCGCGTTCAACCTTGGCTGGAGTTTTGGAGAACTTGTAAGGGAATCCCGGGGTCTTGACCCTCCCCTCCGTCGGATGGTCATATTCGACGAACGTACCGTTATGGGCGATCTGCGGGTCGGCGACTAGATCCGCATAGCCATAGACCGGCCCCGCCCAGATATCGTTGCGGCGGAACAGATTTAGCCATTCGTCCGTCGTCTTCGTCTTCAGCCGCTCGCGGGTTCGCGCGAAAATCAGGTCGCGCTGCGTCCATGTGTCGGTCTCGTCATCCATGGTTTCAAAGGTTGGCTCGCCGATCAATGCGCCAAAGGTTTTGAGCTTTGGAAAGGCGACGATGATGTAACTGTCCTTGGTGGCGAAAGCGCCATAGGGCGCGCGAATATAGACATGCGCGTGCGGCTCGGCGGACCGTTCCTGCGGCTTGCCCGAGACCGTGAAGACGGAGAGCTCCTGCATCTGCAGCGTCGTGATCGCGTCGAGCATGTTGACGCTCACCAGCTGACCTTCGCCCGTGCGCTCCCGGTGCAGAAGCGCCGCCAGCACCGCCTCGAAGGCGGTCGAGGCGGTGACGGCGTCGACCGTGTATTGCCCCGCGGCGACCGGGGGCTCCGACGCGCGGCCTGCCGACAGCATGGCGCCTGACAGGCCCTGGAGGATGAGATCCTGCCCAGGCCGGTCGACGTAGGGACCGCTCTCGCCATATCCGGACATCGACACATAGACGAGCTTGGGATTGACCGCGGCGAGCGATTCGTAATCGACGCCGAGGCGCGCCGCGACGCCTGGCCGGTAGTTCTGCAAGAAGACGTCGGCGGTGCGCACGAGATCGAGAAGCGCCGTCTTGCCCTCCAGGCGCTTGAGGTCGACGGCAAGCGAGCGCTTGTTGCGATTGAGCGAGAGAAAGGAAACGTTGATTTTGTTGCCGCGGGCGCCGCCCGCCGCGACGTGCCGTTGCCATTCGCCCGCGACAGGCTCAATTTTGACGACGTCCGCTCCAAGATCGCCAAGGCGCTGCGCCGCGAACGGCCCCGCCATCGCGATCGTGCAGTCGAGGACCCGGTAGCCGCTGAGAACGCCCATAAACTGACCTCTCCACCTCGCGGAAACCTTGGGCCCGCCGCGCTCTTATCGCGCGAATACCTTGCCGCGTGTGCGATGCGGCGACATTGCCGCTTGATCGCCGGCCAACATCATATATGATCGGTTCCGGGAGGAACAGGGTTGGACGAAAGATTGCAGCGCGCAGCGGGAGCGGTGAAGTCAGCCGGCTGCGATTGGGCGATTCTGACCAA
Organism: uncultured Alphaproteobacteria bacterium; assembly: GCA_963824475.1. GTDB lineage: Bacteria > Pseudomonadota > Alphaproteobacteria > Rhizobiales > Beijerinckiaceae > Roseiarcus. The sequence continues at coordinate 53,236 of CAWGPR010000010.1, read as the reverse complement.
TTTCGACTCGATCTGCTACGCGCTGGGACACGCGCCTTTTATCGAAACGGCCCTTTCGCCTTTTGCAGGCGGCCCGACGACTGCTTTTGTCCGGGCCGACGGCGCTTGTGGCCTCGTCGCGCCCAATGTCGAATCCGTTGCCGCGCAGGCGAGCCGCGCGGACGTGAAAATGATCTACGAAGGCTTTGCCTACGATCATCGTGCGGACATCGTCGGAAACTACACGGCGGCCATAGCGGAGATGAAGTCGCGGCTTGGGATCGGCGGCGTCCTCGGCGCGGAGCCGGAGACTTTGCCGGCCACGCTCGCGGCAAGCCTTGGCGCAGAGCGGACGGTCGATATCACCGAGCCCTTGCGCCGCGCGCGCGCCACAAAGACGGCGGAAGAGAAGGCGCAGATGCGGCGCTCGGCGATGGCCGCGGCGAAGGGTCAGGAGGCCTTCTACGAATGGGCCCGTCCGGGACGGACGGAGCTCGATGTCTTCGCGCAGGTTCGCGCGGCGATGGAGAATTTCGCGGGAGAAAGGACGGCCGTCGCAGGCGATTTCCTTTCAGGCAAGGCGCGCACCGCAGGCGGCGTGGGTTGGCCGATCAGCCGAGTGATCGGCCTCAACGATCCCCTGATTTCCGATCTCGCGCCGCGTGTTTCCGGATATTGGGGCGATTCGTGCGCGTCGTCGGTTCTGGGGACGCCTCAGGACGGGTATCTCAAGCTGTTCAACACCGCCAAGCGCGCGCTCGATCGCGCGCTCGAAATCATGCGTCCGGGGATTGTCGTCGCCGATCTCGACGGCGAGCTTCGCCGCTCTGTCGCCGCCGCGGGCTATTCCTATCCACATCATTCCGGGCACTCGATCGGCGCCTCGGTCCACGAATGGCCGCGTCTCACGCCCTATGAACGGGCGCCTCTTCAGGAGGGCATGTTCATTATGGTCGAGCCCGCCGCCTACGATCCCGACATTGGCGGCGTTCGGCTCGAGTGGATGATCGAGATCACCGCGACCGGCTGCCGCCCGGCGGCGCCCTTTGAACATCGCTCGAGCATCGCCGCCTGAGGGCTCCGAAGGGTCTTTTAAACGAGAGCGTCGGCGACGCCGGCGAAAAGGGAGGAAAGTAATGCGAATGAGAAAAACAGCATTGGCCGCGGCCGCGATGGTCTCCGCGGCTCTCCTTGCGATGGGCGCCCGCGCCGATGAAAAGTCCGTTGTGAGTCTTGACGGGCTGAAGCTCGCGACGCCGACGGCCGAGCAGAAGGACGCTCTCAACCTGCTTCCCGAAGCGCTTCGACCTTATTACACCGGTTACTGGCTGCTGGCGAAGATCGGCCCGAACCCATACGCGAACTGGACTCCGCCAAAGGCGCCCTGGAAATTCTGCTACAACGATTCCTATCAAGGCAACGCCTGGCGGCAAAACGCGCTCGACAAATACAAGGCGCTTGTCGAGGACTACAAGAAGAAGGGGTTGGCGTCGGGCGATCTCGTCGTCACCAATTCGAACAACGACATCAACGTCCAGTTGTCGCAGCTCAACAATCTCGTGCGCGAAGGCTGCAACGTCATTCTCTCCATTCCCTCGTCGCCGACAGGCCTCTGCAGCGGCATCAAGGACGCTCACGACAAAGGGGTTCTGGTCGTGACGGTGGAGTCGCCGGTCGTTTGCCCCGAAGCGATCAACGTCGGCTTCAACGAATATTTTGTCGCCGCAAAGACCGCGAAATGGGTCGCCGACTCTCTTGGCGGCAAGGGGAACGTCTTCCTCATCAACGGCATCCCGGGCCTGGCTCCGACCGCAGCTCGCCATCAGGCCGCGCTCGACGTTCTCAGCAACTATCCGAACATCAAGGTGATCGGCGAGGTGGAGGGTCAGTGGACGCCCTCTGTTGTTAAGACGAACACCCTCAAGTTCCTCGCAACCCATCCCCAGCAGGTGGACGGGGTGGTCGACAGCGGTCTCGGCGCCGTCTCCGCGTGGCAGGCGTTTGAGCAGTCTGGCCGTTCGCTGCCCAAGATCAACGGCTTCGTCGGCGAATGCTCGTATCTCGCCTATGTGAAGGAGAAAGGCATCCCCGTCTATTCGACGTCGCAGGGCGGCGCGGCTGCGGTGTGGACCGGATTTGACGTCGCGACGCGGATGTTGAACGGGGAGAAGCCGGTCGTCAGCACGTTGCTGATGCCGTTGCCGGAGATCACCCCAGCGAATTTCGACAAATGGTACAAGCCGGACATGACGGTGCAGTCGACCTGTTTCGCCGAATCGCCGGATGGCCGCCGCGTATCACCCGAATTCCTGGACCAGTACTTCAAGAAGAGCTGAGCGCCAGCTCCATCAACCTTCAGCCGCCGCCTCGCTTCGACGGCGGCTGAGCTCATTGTGGGTCGCAAACGACAGTGTCGAAAAGCGCGCTTCTCGCTTATGCGATGGTGCCCGTGCTGTTCTTGATCAGCATGGCGATGATTTCCGGATTCGGCTCGCCGCTCAGCATTGTCTCGCTGCTGGTCATTGGCAGCCTGCTTGGCATCGCCAGCATCGGGCAGACGCTCACGATCGTCCTTGGCGGCATCGATCTTTCCATCCCGGCTGTCATCGGGCTCGCCAACGTGCTCACGGTTCGCTGGTACGGCGATGGCCTCCCCTTCACGCTGGTTGTTCTTTGCGTCATGGCCATTGCACTCGCGATCGGGGCCGTGAACGGCATTCTGTCTCGCGTGCTGGGCGCCCATCCGCTGCTGATCACGCTTGCGGCGAGCTTCATGATCCTGGGCGGAGTCCTCGTCTACACGGAAGGGCGAACAACCGGCACGGTGCCGGATTATCTGGTTCAGGCGGTCTCGCCCGCCGGGCGCACCGGACCCATCCCGTTGCCGCCGATCGTGATCTTCTGGTTTCTGCTATCGGTTCTCGTGGTCGCCGTCGAACAATTGTCAGTGCCGGGCCGTCTCCTCTTCGCAACCGGCGCCAGCGAGCGCGCTGCGCGCCTCGCGCTCGCTCCGGTGACGGTCATTTGGGCGGCGGCTTTCGCCGCCAGTTCCGCCTGCGCGGCGATCGCGGGCATTCTCCTTGCGGGATTCAGCGGCGGCGCGGACGCGAACGTCGGCCAACCCTATCTCTTTCAGACAGTCGCGGCGGTCGTTGTCGGCGGAACAGCCCTGCTCGGCGGGTCAGGCAGCTACGCGCGCACTTTCGCAGGCGTTCTCCTCATCACTGAGCTCACTACCTTTCTGATCGGACTCGGTTTCAGCGATCGCATCCAGCAGGTCATGCTCGGTCTCCTCATTATCTTGCTCGTGGCCATCTACGGCCGCGAACCGCATGTCCGAACTCAGATCTAATCGGCGAGCCGGATTGGGGATGGCCGAGGCAAGCGCCGGGGCGCCTGAGAACCAAGACCAGGCTCACGGCGCGGCGCCTTCGCTTCTGCGCGTTACAGACCTGCGCAAATCCTACGGGGCGACGCAGGCTTTGCGCTCATGCAACATTGACATCGCGCCAGGCGAAATTCGCGCGCTCCTCGGCGAGAACGGTTCAGGCAAAAGCACGCTCGTCAAGATTTCTGAGCGGCGTTGCGCGCGCCGACGCGGGCTCCGTCGAGCTTTCCGGGGCGCTCCTCTCCGTGCATTCTCCGCGCGAGGCTCAGGCGCGTGGGATCGTCACGGTTTTCCAGGAGACTTTGGTCGCGCCGGAACTGCCCGTGCTCGACAACATCTTCCTTGGCGGCGATCGTACGTTCCGCTGGGGCCGGCCGCACGCCGAGCAACGGCGCATCGCGCGCGAAGCGCTCGACGCGCTGGGCGCGAGCTCGATCAAACTCGACACTCCTGTGAGCGTGCTGCCGCTGCATCGCCGGCAGCTTGTGACGCTGGCCCGCGCAATGGCGCGACCGTGGCGGTTGCTGATCCTTGACGAGGCCACATCCGCGCTAGATGTGGAAAGCCGCGACGCCTTGTTCCGCTTTCTCAGGCACGACCGTCCCGCGGGATCAGCTGTTCTCTTCATTTCGCACCGTATGGATGAGATCGCGGCCTTGACCCATTCCGTCACGGTGCTGCGATCAGGCGAGACGACAGCGACGCTCGCCATCGCCGACGCTTCGGCCGACCGGCTCATCGCCATGATTTCCCAGTCACACGACGGCGGACACGCGCCGTCCGCAAGATCCTCGCCCGCTCGTCGCGAGGCTCTGCTCGATCCGCGGGTCCGAGCCACGGTTGCGCGCGCAAGGCGTGGTTCTCCGATCGGGCGCGCGTCCGATCAACCTTGAAGCGAGGTCGGGCGAAATCCTCGGCTTCAGCGGGCTCGATGGACACGGCCAGGCCGATTTTCTTGCAACGCTCGCCGGACTGAACAGGGCGGAGGCCGGAACGGTCGAGACCTTCCGCGGCGGAGCATGGCGCCCGATCGCCTCGCTCCGCGAAGCCGTGCGGAGCGGCGTCTGCTATGTGCCAAGGGACCGCAAAAACGAGGGTCTGTTCCTCGGCCTGTCGGTGCTCGACAACTACGGTTTGCCGACGCTGTGGCGCGACGCGCGCCTCTCCTTCATTGATCGCGGCGCGATCCGCAGCCGCGCCGAGCGCGACCTTGGCGTGCTTCACACACGATATTCGAGCCTTTCGGGACCCATCGCGCGGCTCTCTGGCGGCAATCAGCAGAAAGTGCTGCTCGCGCGCTGGCTCGCCACCAGCCCTGCCGTGATGATCCTGGACGATCCGCTGCGCGGGGTCGACGCGGCGACCAAGGGCGAGATCTACGGCGTTTTTCGCGATCTCGCGGGACGCGGCGTGACGCTCCTCCTGCTCTCGACCGAAATCGAGGAACTGATAACGTGCTGCGATCGCGTGGCGGTATTCCGCGAAACCGAGGTTAGCGCCATGCTCGAAGGGGCGGCGCTCACTCGCGAAGCGATTGTCTCCGCGATGTTTGGCCAGGATCGCCAAGCCGCGCACGAAGGCGTGACGGAGGCGCCCCGTTGAACGCTCTTGCGCGAATCCAGCGCCGATTTGCCTACGCATGGACCGCGATCGCTTTCGCACTCGCGCTGCTTGCCATGAACGTCGCGATCGACAGGAGCTTCCTCGACCCGTCCAACTGGCCCTCGATCCTCACGGTCGCCATGCCTTTCATTCTCATCTCCATGGCTGCGGCGCCCGCGATCATCTCGGGAGGCATTGATCTTTCGATTGGGCCCGCCGCCGGCGTCGTCAACGCCGTGCTTATCGCCTGGCTTGCGCCCGCCGGTTGGACCTCGCCCATCGTGGTGATCGCCGCGACGCTCGCCATCGGCCTCGTCATCGGCGCCGCGAATGGCGCTGTGACTGCATGGCTGCGTGTGCCTTCAATCATCGCAACGCTCGGTTCCTATCTCGTCCTCTCAGGGCTGACGCTCGAGATCCTTCCGATGTCAGGCGGCCGGGCGCCCGACTGGATGATTGCGCTCGCTGGCCGAATCGGCGTCTTCCCGCTGCCGCTTCTGATCCCGGCCGCCGTCTTTCTCGCCTGGGCCCCGGTTCGCGCCTCGGCCTTTGGCCGCAATCTTCTAGCGTCGGGGGGTGAACCGCGCGCAGCCTTCTCGAGCGGGATCGACGTCGCGCGAACGCGATTTGTCGCATTCCTTGCTTCGAGCGTCATCGCGGCGGTCACCGGCTTCGCCTTCACTGTCTCTCTCGGTTCAGGCGATCCGACCGCCGCGACCCCCTACACGCTCATCGGAATCGCTGGAGCGGTGCTGGGCGGAGTTGGTCTGTCCGGCGGCCGCGGCGGCCTTCTCGGGGCGGCCGCGGGCGGCGCAGTGCTGTTCCTTGTGCAGAATCTCCTCAGTCTCGCGCATGTTTCAGCCTTCTATGCCCAGATCGCCTATGGGGCGATCCTGCTCATGGCGCTGGCCCTCAATGGCCTCGCCGAGAGCGCGCGCCATCGGCGCGACCGTCTCGCCAGTCTTCATCTTTGAGAGACGGCGACCCGGTAACCGATGCGATGGAGAAGCGGCTTTTGATCGGAGCGCAGATCATATATGATCTCTGTTAAGGCGACGGGATGAGCAACCTCGAAGGAAATCGGATGACCATGAGCAAAGATGGCCCGGACGACAGGCCGCTCGCGGGCTTGCGTATCATCGACTTGACGCTTGCGATGGCCGGCCCGCTCTCGACTCAGCGCCTGGCTGACATGGGCGCTGAGGTTATCAAGATCGAAGGGCCAAAGCGCCCGGATTTCACCCGCAGCGCCGTGATGGCTGATGTCATGCTGGGCGGCGAGACAACGCCCTATCTGACCCTGAACCGCAACAAAAAGTCGATCGCGCTCGACCTCAAGTCGGCCGAGGGACGCGCCGTGCTGCTGAAACTGGCGCAAACCGCCGATGCGCTCGTGCAGAACTTCCGGCCAGGGGTGGCTGAACGGCTCGGGGTGGGCTACGCAGACCTGAGCGTGCTGCGGCCAGAGCTCGTCTATGTCTCGATTTCCGGCTATGGCGACGAGGGTCCCATGATCGAGCGGCCAGGCCAGGATCTCCTGGTCCAGGCGTTCTCGGGTCTCACATGGAACGCCGGAACAATCGACGGGCCGCCGCATCCTTCGCCCGTCTACATGATTGACGTCATGGCCTCGCATCTCGCGAGCGAAGCCGTGCTTGCCGGGGTCATTCAGCGTCAGCGCACGGGTCGAGGCAGTGAAGCTAAAGTATCGCTCCTCGGCGCCGCGCTCGAAGTGCAGATACAGGAACTGTCGACCTACCTCACCACAGGACGTGAGGCGCCGCGTGGCGTGCATCCTTATGCGTCGACGTGGATGGAGCCGCCCTACGGCGTCTACCGAACCGCAGACGGATGGCTTGCTATCGCCCAATCCAGTCTATCGGCCGTGGCCAAAGTTCTGAATTCTCCAGTTCTAGCGCGCCTCGCCCAAGAAAAACCTTCGGACAGCTACGATCGCGACGGAATCAATCGCTGGCGCGACCGCATCTATCCGGTCGTCGCGGAAGCTCTGGTAAAGTGGAAAACGGAAGACGCGGTCACGGCGTTCTTCGCTGCTGGCGTTTGGTCGGGACCGGTCAACGATTATGACGCGCTTAAGCGGAACCCGCAGTTCAAGTCTTATTTCGTGACCTACCAGCATCCTCGCGCGGGTCCCGTGACGACGACTGCGCCGTCGATCCGCTTCTCCGGTCAGTCCGGTCTTCCGATTCGCGGCGCGCCTGCGCTTGGCGAGCATACGGGCGAAATCCTGAAGAGTCTGGGCTACACGGACGCGGAGGCCGAGGCGCTCTACTCAACCGGAGCGGCGGCATGATCGATGAAATTCAGGTCGAGAAGACCGGCGGCGGGGTCGCCGAGCTCGTGCTCAATCGCCCTGCGAAGCACAACGCGATCACGCCAGCGATGTCGGCCGCGATTCGCGAAGCGCTCAATTCGCTCGAATCGGATAGTGACGTCCGTTGCGTGTTGGTCCGGGGCGCCGGCGAGCGAGCGTTTTGCGCCGGCACCGACCTTCATTCGCTCGATGATTTCGCCGACGCCTGGGCCTGGCGCAATTCGATCAACTACGCGCTCGAGTTCAGCACCTTTCGTAAGCCGCTTGTCGCGGCGGTGAAAGGTTGGACGTTTGGAGGCGGCTTCGAGATCGCCCTCAACTGTGACATTCGCGTCGCTTCGAAGAACGCGAGGTTCGCGGCCCCCGAGGTCAGGCACGGTTGGCTCGGCGCAGGCGGCTTTTCCCAGCGGCTGACGCGCCTCGTCGGCTACGGACAGGCGAGCCGCATCCTGCTGACGGGAGAGCCAATCGACGCTCAAGAGGCCTATCGGATCGGCGTTGTGGAGTTTCTTGTCGGAGAGGGCGAAGAGCTTGCCGAGGGGCGCAGGCTCGCCGCGACGATCGGCGGACACTCGGAAATCGCCACCGTCACTAACAAGGCTGGAGTGCGGGCGGCGATGGAGGGCGGTCTGACCAGTGGGCTTGCGATGGAACGCGAGCTTATGTGCCTTTCCTTCGCGCTCGGTTCGCAACGCTCCGGTCCTCAAGCTTTCGCCGACCGTGACCGAAAGTGACTCCTGCCGGATCGCCGCTCACGAGCGACGGGGCGGAAGATCCCAGTTGGAAGCGCTCAAAGCCGCTCGCGATATGTTTGCTGACCGCCTTCCGCGCCGCTGCTGCGTCGCGCGCTTCAAGCGCGCCAATGATGTCCTCATGTTCGCGCACGAATCGCTGCACATCGCCTGGCCCTCGGCCGTAGGTAGGACGGGTGATCTGTTGGTGATAACCGAGCCGGCGATAAGCCTCGGAAAGCGGCGGGTTGTCCGCAAGCGTGACCAGTTCGACATGAAAGCGTTCGTTCAGCGTGACGAAGTCGCGGAACGCTTGGAACGTCGTGCCGTACGATCCAGAGGCGATCAGGCGATTGATGGCCTTGAGATGATCAAGCGCTCTGCGGTCGCAGTGCTCGACTGCGAGCGCCGCCGCGCCCGTCTCGATGACGAGCCGCGCTTCGAAGAGCTGGCGAAGCTGGTCGTGAGTTGGGCGCAATGCGACGCGGTAGCCCTTGTTGCGCTCGAAGGTGACAAGACCCTCGGCATGAAGACGCGCCAATGCTTCGCGCACTGGAATAAGGCTCGTGCCCAAGATCTTCGCGAACTGGTCGATGACGATGCGCTCGCCGTCGCCGAGCCCGCCATCGGTGATCAACCGATGCAGTTCGTCGTGCGCGAGATCGACAAGGCTTCCGAACGCGGACGGAGGGTTCGGCTTCGACTGGACCCGGAGAGGCAAGCCTGGCGCTCCTCAGAAATACGGAACTCTAACGAAAAGGTGGCCATATGGCCAATCAGAACCTGAAGGGACTCGCCTGGGGCCATCGCCGGGCGACCGGACCACTTGAACCACTAACCGCAGCCTTTTGCCGCGAGCATCCAGATGTCTCAATCGAATGGACAGTGAGACCGCTGTCCGATTTCGAACATCAACCGATGGCCTCCATCGCCGATCGTTTCGATCTCATGATCATCGACCATCCGTTTTGTGGCGATATCGCATCCTCGGGCGCGTGCCTCCCGCTCGAAGAGGCCATTTCCGAACTCAGCTTCGAGGCAGACCGTCTCTATGTTGGCCCGTCGCTTGCGAGCTATCGCTTCGCCGGCCACGTGTGGGCTGCGCCGATCGACGCTGCAACCCCACACTCGGCCTTTCGGGCCGACCTGTTGGCGAAGGCGGGCGAACCGGTTCCGGCGAACTGGGAGGAGACTGTCCAATTAGGCAAGCGGCTCCGTAACGCCGGACTTTGGATCGCGACACCGGTGACTTCGCCACACGCCTTTGCGACTATCGCAAGCCTGATGGCGAATCTTGGACATCCGATCGCAACTGATCCCTGGAAGCCTTTTGCGTTTGATCGCGACGCGGTGGCCTTGGCGCTCGATGCGCTTGATGCGGTTCTCGCCTACTCTCCGCCGGAGACGCTTGACTGGAACGCCACAACCCTCTCTGAGGCCATGGTCGCGCGCGACGACATTGTCTTCACGCCCGCGATCTACGGCTACGCGACATATGCCGAAGCCGACATGCGCGCGCCGTTGGGCTTCTCAAACTTCTGTGGACTTGCTTCGCCCTTTCCCGCTGGCTCAATGCTGGGGGGAACCGGGCTTGCCGTGTCCGCCGCGACCAAGCATAGGGAGGCGGCGATCGCGTTCACGCGGTTCTGTCTCTCCGCGCCGGCTCAGGAGTGCATCATCCCGGAACACCATGGGCAGCCGGCGCTCGTTAGCGCGTGGGAAGACGCAGACAACGACGCGCGCTTCGGCAAATATTTCTCTGGCGTGAGAGCGTCAATCGAGATGGCTTGGATCAGGCCGCGAAGGGCTCGCTACATCCGCTTCCAGGCCGAGGCAGGCCGACTCGTCGAACGCTACTGCCGACGCTCGCGGGACAAAGGTTCCACAATTGAGGCGATTGCTGAAGCCGGAAACGAAATCTTTGGCACCGACATCTCTCCGTAGGGCGTTGTCGGCATTGTCATGTCTGGACGTCGCCCGCTGATCAAGGGCTTTTTTCGGCGTTGCGCTGATCGTGGGTGCGGTCATGGCTTCGGCCGGCTTTGTCAGAGTAACTGCAGTTCGTCTGCGTATGGCGTAGCACGCCCAGACTCAAGCAGCCATTAGGCCGCGAGGGCGCGCCACCCGGCCAATGCGGCAGAGCGTCTCTGCTTGTAAACCTGGCGGATGACGAGATGGCGCTCCTGATTGAAATGGTTGTGGATCTGGGCGTGAACTGAGCTGAATTTCTGTAGGGACGAGCACATCCTCCGGAACACGCCGCCGAAGACGGGTGCGGATTGCGTCGATCGCGCCGATCGCCAAAAGATCGTTGGCGCAAAAGATCGACTCCGGCGCATCTTCGCCGGCGAAAAGATCCGGGAACATGTCGGCGAACGCCGGCCCTTCCGCTATGTTTCCGCGAGACCCAAAGCGCAGCCAATTGACTCCGCACATCGCACCACTGCCGGCAGCACGCCTGACGGCGGTGCGTGGCCGGCGCGCCTGAGGATCGCGACCATCAGGACGGCCTTCGTCTTGTATTTGGGCACGCCAATCGGGACACCGATATTGATCAAGCCGACGATCACCTCGCCGGTGGTCATTTCGTAGCCGCGACGCCGAATCAGGTCCAGCCTCCGCATGAATCGATTCCTTTGGGCGGAGCTCAATGCCTGAAAGTCGGGGTCATGATTGAGTATCTCGTCCCGATCTTCCGGGCTCATATTGGCGAGAATAATTCGACCCGACGGCATGAGATGCAAGGGATGAAGCGCCCCGATCTCGACGGAATAGCGGAAAGGCTGCGGGCTTTCTTCTTGCGCCAAAACGAGCAACTTCTTTTTGTGAAGCACGCTCAGGTGACAGGATTCGCCGATCTCCAGTGTCAGCCGATACATCGCCGGTCTCGCGACCCTCAGAATGCTTTCATAGGGGGAGTGGGTCCGGCTGAGCTCGAACAGCCTGAGTGAGAGGCTGTAACCGCCGGAAGCAGGATCCCGGCAGAGATAGCCCCGGTTCTCGAGACAGGTCAGCATCCGGAACAATTCACTCGGGCCGCGTCCGAGCGCTCGCGCGATCTGCGTGCGGGTGCGCGCGACCGCCTGGTCCGACAGATATTCGAGGATGTCGAGGGCCTTCTCAATCGCCGGGACGGAATAGGCCTTGTCGCTCTCGCTCGTCCGTTTGGCGGCGTCGACCTTCGGCTCGATAAGGGCTTGTCCGTCGCTCTGCGCCATATCCCGTTCTCCTGTTTCAAGGCGCGGCGCCGCACCGGCGGCGAGCAACGTATAGCCGCGGGGTGATGCGGCCAAGGAGCGCCGCGGCTCGCTCACGTTTCGCTCACCACAACCAGGCTCGACGCGCGCTGCCATCGCGGCGCGTTGCGTCCGGAATCGAGGGTTGACAACGTCACGTCTGTAAACATAGTGTTCATGAATGAACACAACAACTGCAGCCGCCTGAAGCGCAAGGGGGAGGACATGCGTCCACGGATGGTCGACGGCTTGATCGCCGCCGACCCGGGACCGGGAGACCCAACCCGATTCCGCGATAGCCTGAAGGCCGCGCGATGAACGCTAGCGCCGCGCCGCTGCCCGTCGCATTGCCGCTCGACGGGCTCCTCGTCCTCGACTTTAGCCAATTCCTCTCGGGGCCGTCGTGCGCCCTGCGACTCGCCGATCTCGGCGCAGCCGTCATTAAGATCGAGCGGCCGGACGGCGGGGAACTCTGCCGGAGGCTCTATCTCTCGGATCTTGAGGTGGAGGGCGACAGCACGCTCTTCCATTCGATCAACCGGAACAAGCGCAGCTTCGCCGCGGACCTTAAGGATGCTCGGGATCTCGCGCTGGTGCAGAAGCTCATCGCGCGCGCCGACGTCATCATCCAGAATTTCCGGCCCGGCGTGATGGAGCGGCTGGGCTTGGGATATGAGGCGGTTCGCGAGATCAACCCCCGCATCGTCTACGGCGCCATCACCGGGTACGGCGTCGACGGGCCGTGGAGCGAGAAGCCCGGCCAGGACCTTCTCGTCCAATCGCTCTCCGGCATTCCTTGGCTGAGTGGAAATGCGGATGATGACCCCGTGCCGGTCGGCGTCGCGGTCGCGGACATCCTGACCGGATCTCATCTGGCGCAGGGAATTCTCGCCTGCCTCGTCCGGCGCGGCGTCACCGGGCGCGGCGGCCGCGTGGACGTGAGCCTGCTCGAGTTCGAGCCTCGACTTCCAGTTTCAGGAGATCACGACCTATCTCAATGGCGACCGGCGGATGCCAACGCGCGGTCATTTGAACAGCGCGAGCGTCTATCTGGGCGCGCCCTATGGCGTCTATCGCACGCGCGACGGATTCATCGCGATCGCTATGAACCCGGTCGGAAAGCTTGGCGAGCTCATCGACTGCGCGGCTTTGGTCCCGTTCGCCGACTCCAAGAAGTGGTTCTCTGATCGCGATGCGATCAAGCGGATTCTCCACGATCATCTTCGGGGCAAGACGACGGCGCACTGGCTAGGGATTCTCGAGCCCGCCGACATCTGGTGCGCCGACGTGCTGACATGGCCGCGCCTGTTCGCACACGACGGGTTCAAGGCCCTGCGCATGATCGCCGAGGTCGAAACCGAGAACGGTGCCAGGCTGCAGACCACGAGATGCCCGATCCGGATCGACGGCGCGATCCTCACTTCGCGTGTCGCGGCCCCGAAGGTCGGCCAGCACACCCGTGAGGTCGCCGAGCAATACGCGCTTGGAGAGCCGGCGGGATAAGGGACGCCTGCATTCGCCAGAGATCCGGGAGGAAAAGCGGTCAACCTGAAAAACGACATCAGAAACGCAGGCACCAAGGAGGACTCGATGCATAAGACCCTTATATCCGCGGCGCTCGCCGTTCTGTTGGCGGCACCGTTAATTCAGGCCGCGCCGTCGTTCGCCGACAGCAAGAAGCTGACCTTCGGCGTCGACTACAACGTTCTCGCCGTTCCCTTCGTCGCCGCCTCACAGCGCGGCACTCGGGAGGAGGCGGCGAAGCTCGGCGTCACCCTCATCGAGAGGGACGCGGGCGGCAACACCACCAAGCAGGCCTCGGACATTCAGGATCTCCTGACCGCCGGCGTCGACGGGATGATCATCGCCGGCAACGGCGAGGCAAACACGCTCGGCGCGCTGCGGCCGGCGATCGCGGCGAACATTCCGATCGTCGCCTTCATCTCGAAGATTGGAACGCAGACCGAGGCCGTGCCCCAGCCTCCTCCGAATCCCCCCGCCGGTGGGATTCTCGCCTTCGCCGCGCAGAACGAGGAATATGCCGGAAAGCTGGCCGCGGAGATGGTGATCGACGCGTTGCCGGGCGGCGGCAAGATCGCCGTCTCCCTCGGTTCGCCCGGCTATTCCGAGAACACGACGCGCCTCGTCGAATTCGACAAGACGCTGGCCGCGGCGAAAGCCAAATACGAGAAAGTTGCATCGCAACCCGGCAACTGGACGCCTGAAGGCGGCCAGTCGGCCTGCCAGAACATGCTCGCCGCCCATCCGGACATCAAGCTTTTCTACGCCCTCAACGACGACATGGCGATCGGCTGCAGCAAGGCGATCGCCCAGGCGGGCTCGAACGCCAAGGTCATCGGCGTCGGCGGCTCCAAGGGGGGCCTCGAAGCGGTGAAGAAGGGAATCCTCTACGGCACGATCTGGTATTCGCCCGAGACCATCGGCCGGGACGCGGTGCGGACGCTGTTCGACTACATCACCAAGCGCGCCGTGCCGGCCGATCGCTATGTCACCTACGACATCCACAAGGTGACGGCCGCCAACATCGATCAGTTCATCAACAAGGGCGAGTGGTAGGTCGATGTCCGCCGCGCCGCTGCTCGAGCTCGACGGCGTCGTCAAGGTCTACGAGAACGGAACGGTTGCGCTCGACGGGGTGTCGATCAGCGTCAATGAAGGCGAGGTCCATGCGCTGGTAGGCGCGAACGGCGCCGGCAAGTCGACGGTCATCAAGGTCGTGGCGGGCGCCGAAGCGCCGAGCGGCGGGACGTTGCGCTGGGCGGGCGAGCCGGTCGTCAACTGGTCGCCCGGCAAGGCCCGCGACTCCGGCGTCGGCACGGTTCATCAGAGCTTCCCCCTGGTGCCGGAGCTCTCGGCGCTCGAGAACGTGTTCATCGGCCAGGGCACGGCCCTCAGACGGTGGCGTCGCAAGGCCGAGCTGGGACGATATGAGGAGCTTTCCGCCCGCCTCGGCGTCTCGATCCCGGCGGATTCGCCCGCGGGGCGCCTACCGATCGGGCAGCGCCAGCTTGTCGCGATCATGCAGGTGCTGTCGCTGGGCTCGCGGCTCGTGATTCTCGACGAGCCCACCGCCTCGCTCGCGCAAAGCGAGCGCGAGATCGTGCTCTCGGTGGTCAAGCGGCTGTCGGAGACGGGAACCTCCTTCCTCTACGTCTCCCACCATCTCGAGGAAATTCTCTCGCTGTGCAATTCGGTGACGGTCCTGCGCGACGGCCGCGTCGTGGCGCGCCATGCGATCGTTGACGTGACCAAGTCGTCGCTCATTCAAAAAATGACCGATGATGAAATGGGAAATGCGGCGAGCCGCGGCGAAGCCAGGGAGTTCGCGGCGAAGCCCATCCTCCTCGACGCCCAGGGCCTCGCCACGGAGAGCGGCCTGCGCGACATCGGATTCACCCTTCATCGCGGCGAGATCCTCGGCTTCTTCGGCGCGATCGGATCGGGATGCAGCGACGTCCTGAAAGCTATCTACGGGGTGATCCCGGCTACGGCCGGATCGTTGACGCTCGAGGGCCGTCCGCTGGGCGGCGACACCGCCACCCGGCTGCGGCAGGGCTGCGCGTTTGTCTCCGACGACCGGCGGCGGGGAGGCCTGTTCCTCGACTGGGAGATATGGCGCAACACGAGCATCTGCGACCTTTCCCGGTTCGCCAACCGGTTCGGCGTGCTCGCCAACGCGCGTGAACGCGAGCGGGGCCGCCGGGCGATCCGCGATTTTAACATCCGCGCTCCCAGCGTCGAGACGAAGCTCTCCGAGCTCAGCGGCGGCAACCAGCAGAAAGTCGTGTTCGCCAAATGGATTGAGGGCGACTACCGCCTCTTCATGTTCGACCAGCCCACCGTCGCCGTCGACGTGCAGGCGAAGGAACAGATCCTCGGCCTCGTGCGCGGAGTGGCCGCAAAGGGCTGCGGCGTCCTCATGCACTCGGTCGAGCCGGAGGAGCTCCTCGCCGTATGCGACACGATCGTGGTCGTGCAGAGGGGCAGGATGGTCGCCGTCCGGCGCGCGGCGGACACCAACGAGGCCGAGCTCCTGAGCCTCGCCACCGGAGGCAAAGATGTCCGCGCCTGACAACGAGTTGGCTGTGACGTCGGGCTGGCCGCACGAGGCGCTGACGCCCACGAGCGACGGCGGCGACGAGCACGACAATGTGGAATCGTGCCGCGCCCGACCGGCGAACGCGGCGTCACGGCGGGCGCTGCGAGACAACATCGCCGACAACGGCATCATCTATGCCTTGATCGTGCTTGTCGCACTGCTTTGCTTGGCGGGAGTTGTCAACGGACAGCCCTTCTATCTGCGCCCCCAGAATATCGGAAACATCCTGCAGCAATCGGCACCCTTCGCCATCCTCGCAGTCTTCGAAACGATCGTTCTCATCTCGGGTAACTTCGACATCTCAATCGGTTCGACTTCGGCGCTCTGCGCGCTCGTAGTCATCTCGGCGGCCGGCCTGGTCGGCATTCCGTTCGCCATCCTCGCCGCCCTCGCCGTGGGGGGGTTCATCGGCACGGCCAACGGAATCCTCGTCGAAAAGGTGGGCGTGAATTCTTTCATCGTCACGCTCGGAATGCTGACGGCAGTTCGCGGCTTCATCATCGTCGTGATGGGAGGGACGTCGGTCGGCGCCTCAACCGAGGTCGGCAACGCCCTCGCCGCGCTTTATTACACCGCCCATTCGACATCGAACCTGCTTCTCATCGGCGGGATCGCCGTCCTAGGGTGGACGGCGTGGCGCTGGTTCAAAAGGGACCGTAACGACGAGACCGGATTCTGGAACGGCAGGCGGGTAAGCCTTGTGGCGGTTGGGCTCGTCGCCGCGATCACCAGCCTCTTCTGCAATTTCGAGTTGCGCCTGCTGCCGCCAGTCTGGCTCGCCCTCGCGATTTCGATCGCGGCCTGGTTGGTGATGCAGTTCACCGTCCTCGGGCGCCGCATCTATGCGGTTGGCGGCAACCAGGAAGCGGCGAGGCTCTCCGGCATCCGGGTCATCCGCTATCGCATCGCTGCTTTTATGGCCTTGGGCGTCGGAGCGGGCCTGACGGGCGCGATCTTCGCGACCCAGCTCGGCTCCCTCAATCCAACGTCTCTCGAGGGTGCCGAGTTCACCGTGCTCACGGCCGCAATTCTTGGCGGAACGGGATTGTTCGGCGGGACGGGCAACGTCCTCAAATCTGTGGCGGGAACGCTCTTCCTGTTCACGCTCATCAACGGCTTCAACGCGATCAATCTGGGCGCGAACCTTCAGAGCTTGGTCGAGGGCGTTGTGATCATCGTTGCGGCTATGGGGTACTCGATTGCGGCGAAGAAGCGGTGACACCCGCCCTCCGGCTCGCCACCGACGCCGCGCGATGGCTTGCTAGACCAGGGAGAACTCAACCGGTGACCAGACTGAAGGGAATGACCTGGAGTCACCCGCGAGGCTACGATCCGCTCGTGGCCACGAGCGCGGTCTGGCGGGACAAGACGGGCGTGGAAATCGCCTGGGACCAGCGGAGCCTCCAGGATTTCGAGAGCTATCCCGTGGAGGAATTGGCGCGCGCCTACGACTTCATCATCATCGACCATCCCCACGTCGGCCACATCACAGCCGAGCGGTGCCTTGCGCCGCTCGACGTCCCCGCCTGGGAGGCCGAGCGCGCGGCGCTCGAGGCAGGGAGCGTCGGCCCCTCCTTTCGCAGCTACGTGTGGGAAGGCCGCTTGTGGGCCTTACCAATCGACGTGGCGACGCAGGTGATGGCGTATCGCGCCGATCTGCTCGCCGAGCCGCCGCGGCGATGGGACGAGGTCCTGAGCCTCGCGCGGAACGGGCGCGTGGTCGTGCCGATGCGGGCGCCGCATGCGCTGATGCTGTTATGGACTCTCGCCGCCAACCTCGAGCACCCCTGCGGGACTTCGCGGGAGGCGCCGTTCGTCGATCCCGAGACCGGCCGGCGGGTGGTCGGGATGCTGGCCGAATTGACCGCTCTCATCGACCGCAAGGATTTCGAGCGGGACCCAATCGCGGCTTCGGAGCTCCTGGCCGGCGAGGGAGGAACGCTCGCCGTCATGCCCTATGGTTATGGGTATGTGAGCTACGCGCGGGACGGCTTTCGCCCGCACCGGCTGAGCTTCGGCGACATCCCCGAGGCGAGTGGCCGCGGGCCGGTCGGCTCGGCCCTTGGCGGCACCGGCCTCGCGATCTCAGCCTACTCGAGCAACAGGAACGCGGCCCTCGAATACGCTTATTGGGTGACCAGCGCGGAGGTCCAGCGAACCCTCTACGCAGAATCGGGCGGGCAGCCGGGTCACGCCGCCGCGTGGGAGGATCCGGCGGTGAACGCGGCGACTGGGAACTTTTACCGCAACATACGGGCGACCCTAAACGGCGCATATGTCCGGCCACGATACGACGGCTATATCGAGTTCCAGGAGGAGGGTGGCCAGCGGCTCAACGCAGGCCTGCTCGCACGGGAAGCGCCCAACGCCATCGTGTCGGCGCTCAACGACCTCTTTCGCAAGAGCTTTCGGCGGACGGAAGCGGCGGAAACCGCGCGCGCCGCGAAATCCTGAGAAGGCCAAATGATGTTCGAGACCGTTCGCTATTTCGAGGACTACAAGCTCGGGGAGAAGCGGAAGACCACCGGAAGAACGATCACAGAGGCCGATATCGTGCTTCACGCCGGGCATGTCGGCGACTATTTTCCGCATCACGTCGACGCCGAATGGGCAGCGAAGAGCCCTTTCCACCAGCGCATCGCCCACGGCACGCTGATCTTCGCCGTGGGCGCCGGCATGACCGCGGGCGAGATCAACTCCGAGGCCTTCAGCTACGGCTACGACCGGCTTCGCTTCGTCGCTCCGGTCTTCATCGGCGACACGATCACTGTCGACCTGGAGATCTCGGGCAAGCGCGACGATCCCAAGCGCGCAGGCCGCGGCTTTGTCGACGAGACCTGCCGAGTGACGAATTCAGCGCGGCGAGACCGTTATGATCTTCACCCACATCCATTCCGTGAACCGACGTTCGCCGAACTGACCGCGCCGATGGCCGCGGGCGAATTGCTTCGTCTCGGGAGGTAAGGGCGCGCGCCGTCGCGGCGCCGGTTCGCGATATCGGGAGGAATCCAACGTCATGACTGAGAGCAATCCGCAGCGCATTGTTGACGCGCATATCCACTGGTGGGATCTCGAGACCAACTATTATCCATGGCTCAGCGATCAGCAGCCCGAGGAAGGCGGCCTCACGAGCGCCAAGACCCTCGCCAAGACCTATATGCCCGAGCACTATTTCAATGACGCCAAAGGATACGCCATCATTGGCGTCGTGCACGTGCAGGCGAACTGGGACCAGCGGGACCCAGCGGGGGAAACGCGGTGGCTCCAGCGCATGGCGGATTCTCCGCAAGGCCGGGGATTGCCGGAGGCGATCGTCGGCTTCGCGGATCTGGCTTCGGACGACTTCGACGCCGTGATCGAAGAGCACGCGCAATACCGCAACACCCGCGGGATTCGGCAGATGATGAATCACATCCCTGGAAACCCCGCGTTATGCTGGGCGGATCAGGACTATTTGCAGAACCTGAAGTGGGTCGCCAACTTTCCACGTCTCGCGCGCTATGGCCTCGGCTTCGATCTCATGTGCTTCTCGAACCAGATGAAGGGAATGGCGAAGCTCGCGCAGGAGAATCCCGGCATTCCCGTTTATCTCGAGCACACCGGCATGCCCTATGACCATACGCCCGACGGAGTTGCGTTCTGGCGTGCGGGCATGCGGGCGCTCGCAGCCGCTCCCAATGTCGTCTGTAAGATTTCTGGCCTCGGCAACACCATCGCGAACTGGACCGAGGCGTTAATTCGTCCCTATGTCCTGGACGCAATCGAGGTCTTCGGAATCGACCGCTGCATGTTCGCCTCGAACTTCCCGACCGACAACCAGTTCAGCGGCATGGGCGAGATCTGGGAGGCGTTCTTCTCGATCACCAGCGGATTGAGCGGCGAGGAGCGCGACAAGCTCTTCGCCGCCAATGCGATCCGGCACTACAGGCTCGCCGTTTGATGGCGCGGGTCGGCGGGCGCTTCTGTTCGGTTCGTCGAAGGCGAATCGTTAGCCCCTCTTTGATTTAAAGCGGCGGGACGCGCGTGACAAAAAGACCGTGCTCGAAATTTCCGCCTCGATGGCCAAATAGCTGTCGTCACGAGCGGCGGCAACGGTATTGGCAGCGCGATATGCTCGGCTTGGCGGAAACCGGCGCCTGGGCTTGCGTAGCCGATCTCGATCTCGCGGCCACGCGCGCTGTCGCCAAGGAGGTCTCCGAGGCGGGTGATCTGGGCTTCGCCTACGAGATCGATCGGTCGCGGTAGGGACGCCGGTTTCCCGACGCGCCCCACTCAGATCCGTACGTGCGGAGCTACCGCATAGGGCTCCTGTCGATTTCGGTTTCAATGTGGGACTGGAGCGTTCTGCTGGGGATTTTTCGGTTTCAATTGGGACTGGAATCTAGCCCTAGTCTTAATTGAAACCGAAAATCCGAGGGTCAGGCGAAGACGGCCTCTCGTTCAAGGGCGGGCTTCGAGCTCTCGACATCCTCGTCGGTGATTTGCTCCTTTCCGGATCGAACCGATTCCACGGCGAGCTCATTGAGCATGCCGAAGACTTTTGCGGTTATGCCATCCGTCGTCCGTGCAAGCGTTCGCAAGCTGTGAGCCGAGAGCGCAGAGGGTCTCCGCAACGGCAGGCTTCGGAGGATCGCGATCACAAGGCTCTCGCCCCGCATCCTTCGGCTGAGCGCTTTCGTGGTCTATCCGTCGGATCGATTCGAAATCCGAATCGGCGCAGGTCGATTGATTCGAAATATGCGTTGGACGCGCGCGCGGTCTCGCGCTTTAGCTGCGAACTATGGACCAGCAAACCAAGGATCCGGA
The DNA here is from genome assembly GCA_963824475.1 of uncultured Alphaproteobacteria bacterium. Lineage (GTDB taxonomy): Bacteria > Pseudomonadota > Alphaproteobacteria > Rhizobiales > Beijerinckiaceae > Roseiarcus. The sequence goes on along the minus strand of CAWGPR010000010.1, from coordinate 33,039 downwards.
CGTCCTGAACGTGCTCGTGCTGGAGCGGGTCGACCGCACGAAGAACATGGCGCGCTACTACGTCCTATCGGTCGAACCGACTTTGTTCGCCGAATCGTCGCTGCTGCGCCGCTGGGGTCGGATCGGCGGCGCCGGGCGAACACGAATTGACCTTCATGCTTCTCCGCCGCTCGCGCAGATAGCGCTCAACACATGGCTCGAACGCAAGCGGCGCCGCGGTTACCGACTCCGCGCCTGATTGCCGGCTCTCGGCTTTTTGCGGGGGTACTCCTTCGACCGCGCCGCATTCGCAACGCTGAGTCCGCACGATTGGCGAACCAGGCATGGGCGGCGTTTCGCTAGGAGTGGGTGGACGGCATTGTCTCTGCGGCGGCGACATTCCAGCCGCGCGCGTAGTCGCCGTAAGCTTTCCAGCCCGTCTTGGTCACCGCCAGCGTGTCCTCCAGTTTGATGAAGCCGCGCCGCGGATGAAGCAGGGTTGTCTCGATCGAGATGACCATGCCCGCTTCGAGGGGCCGATCGGCATGGTAGGCGGGGTAGGGAACGGAGCACCTATCCGTGAGCCACGGCGCTTCGTGGCTGACGATGCCCATTCCGTGGGCCACGAAGTCCAGGCGCTGACGGTGCGGTGACCGGTCGATCAGCGTGTCGGGCTCCACGTAGATGTCGCCACCCCTCGCTCCAGCTCGGATCGGCCTCCTCGCTGCCTGCTGAATCGTCTCGACCTCGGCCAGGAGATCCTCGAGTTCGCTGTCGGGACGCCCCAAGACGCCCATCCGGCACAGGTCGCCGATATATCCGTTGTAGTTCCCGCCCGAATTGAGCGCCAGAACGTCGCCGTCGCGCCACACCTGGTCGGAGGGTGCGCGGTTGAAGCTCTGCCCCATGTTGCACAGACAATATTCGAATTTGAGGCCGCGACTTTCCTCCTCGCGTTTAACGTCTTGGACAATCTCGCGCTTCTTGCTTCCGGGGCCGTGACTGGCGAAAACGGCGATAAAGGCGTCGACAACCTTCTCCGAGGCGAGGCTCAGAGCGGCGAGCTCACGAGGCGTCTTGATCGCGCGAAGGAGCTCCAAGGTGAACGTGGCGTCGACGATCTGAGCATGCGGCAATGAAATAGATGAAGAACGGCAGATAGCGGCTGAGGCCATGAGCATCCATGTTATGGGATGGACGTCTCCCGCTTTCCTGCCAGCATTGCCTGGCACAAAAAGGAGGAAAGCATGTCGCTTAAGTTACTCGCCATAGATCTCGGTAAGCGCTCGTTTCACTGTCACGGAATCGACAGCGACGGGGTGGTCCTTTCGCGCAAGGTTAGCCGGTCCAAACTGCTCGAGACGATGAAGGACCTCGCTCCGGAAACCGTCGCCATGGAGGCCTGCGCCAGCGCGCATTTCTGGGGCCGTCGCTTTCTGGCCGATGGCCGTCAAGTTTTGCTGATCAATCCTCGATTTGTGAAGCCCTTCGTGAAGGGGTCCAAGAACGATGCGGCAGATGCGGAGGGAATTTACGAAGCCGCTTTGCGCCCGACGATGCGGTTCGTTCCGGTCAAATCCACCGAGCAACAGGATCTGCAATCCCTACATCGTGCACGGGAGCGGGTTGTCTGCGCTCGAACTGCGCTCATCAATCATATGCGCGGGCTTCTCGGCGAGTATGGCGTCATCCTACCCCAAGGCGCATGGCGCTTTCTGGCACAGGCCCAGGACGCCATCGCGGCTGCAGAGCTTTCTGATCTCACGCGGGAGCTCTTCGCCGACATGCTCAATGAGCTTCGCGCTCTCGATCTCCGGCTCGACAAACTTGATCAGCAGCTCTTGAGTCTTTGCCGAACGAACGAAGCCTGTCGGCGGCTCTCGAAGCTGCCAGGCGTCGGCCCTGTGATCGCAACGGCGCTCGTCGCCGCGGTGGACGACGGCCGCCATTTCCGCTCGGGGCGAGAACTTGCGGCGTGGATTGGCCTCGTGCCTCGTCAATATACGACCGGCGGCAAACCTCGGCTCGGCGGGATTGGAAGGCGTGCCAATCATTATCTCCGACGCCAGATGATACATGGCGCTCGGGCCGTCATGTTTCGTTTGGCCAAACACGACGATAGTCGTTCCCAGTGGCTAAAAGGGCTAGCGGCGAGGCGAGGCTTCAATCGAGCGATCGTTGCACTCGCCAATAAGACCGCGCGGGTCGCCTGGGCTCTACTCACGCGTAAGGAGGACTATTTGGCCGCCGCATGACCGCCGCGCTTCGGCGCTGAAGCGGAGGCCGTCTGGATGCGAGGTGACACCTGATGGTTCGTCGGCAAGGACCGCAACTTCAAAGCCTGATTTACGACAAGGCCTCCGTGGCCGATCATGTTATGAGGCCAGAAGCAGCGGACTCCCATCAAGGCCAGGGGCGCGAACCGTCCCGCAACAGGCCGGATAGATTCGTGCATTCCAGCTGCCGCACCAACAGATCGCCTTGCGCGGGAGACGTCCATAGATAGTCGTAGAAGAAGTACCGGTATCCGCCGAGCAGGTACTGGATGCTGTGCTTGGACGTGACCAGAAGCGTGTCGAGGTTGGCTTCGTTCATCAGCCGGTCGAGCCTTTCCACATCGAAGGGAATGGCGCTAGCCTTGGAAGACGGTTCGGCGAGAGTTTGCGGCATGTCTTTCGGCCTTCACTTCTCGAGGCGGTTCATGACCCTAGAGCCCCGGTTTTCGTTTGCCTCTGGCGCGCCGGCGGTCATGTGGGGCTGCAACTGGTCGAAGACTGCCTGAGCTGCCTGGCGCAGAAGGCCGGCGTCGTTCATAACCGTCACGAGGTTGCAACCGTGCGCTATCATCTCGCGGGCGAAGGCGACGTCGGAGCAGAAGATCCCGACCTTGAGGCCGTCGCGATTCGCTATGCCGATGATCCTTTTGATCTCTCGCACGATGCGCGGCGAGAGAGGGTTCGCGATGGAACCCTCCAGAGCCATCGAGAGGTCGCTAGGTCCGATGTAGAGGCCGCTCAGGCCCTCGACCGAGACGATCTCTTCGAGGTTTTCGAGGGCGGTGTCGGTTTCGATCATCGCCCATGAGAGAACCATGTCGTTGGCGTGGCCCGGATAGTCACTACCGCCGTAGAGAAGTCCGCGCGCGGGCCCGAAGCTTCGGCGACCAAGGGGTGGATAGCGAACCGACCGTACGAAGGATTCGCAATCTGCGCGCGTATCGATCATCGGACAGATGACCCCGTAGGCGCCCATGTCGAGTACCTTCTGGATGAGCCAGGACGCGTTATGCGGAACGCGGACCATCGGAACCGCTGCTCCGGTCGAGATCGCCTGGAGCATCGCCAGAGCGGTCTCGAAATCGAACATCCCATGCTGAAGGTCTACGGTCACGGCGTCATAAGGGAGGTGCGCGAGGATCTCCGCACCGTAGCTCGATCCAATCGAGAGCCACGCGTTCATCGCGCAGCGACCGTGGCGCCAGACTTCGCGGAGGCTGTTCTGGCGCACCTTGGGCGCAACGGCAGGGATAGAGTCCATCATGGTGACCCTGAGGCTCGGCGTTCCGCGCGGCTGAACTCTGTCTTGCAACGCTCGGTCAATGGGCGCACTGTATCGGCTAGCACATATTTGTCAATCATATTGTTGACAATCTTGGTAACATCTCTGCTGCACAGAGGTTCCGAATGCAGGCTCACGACATTCTTGCAGCCATCGAGGAGGACATCGTTTTTGGGGTGTTTCGGCCCCAATCGCGCCTCATCGAGGAGCGGCTTTCCGAACGTTTCGATGCGAAGCGGCACGTTATTCGGGAGGTCTTTGCCCAGCTTGAGGACCTCGGCCTCGTCGTCCGCGTGCCGAACAAAGGAGCTGTCGTCGCGGAGCTGACGCCGACCGAAGTCCGCGAAATCTACGACATGCGGGAATTGCTGGAAACCAATGCGGCGCTCCGCACGCCTCTGCCCACGCAGCGCGGCGTCATCGAGCGCATGACCGAGATTCAGCGGCTCCATGCGGACGCCGTCTCCGCCGAGAATTTCCGCGCCGTGTTTCACCTCAACATCGAGTTCCATCGGGTCCAGTACTCGGCGAGCACCAATCAGCATCTCGTCCAGACGATCGAGGACTACGCGCGCAAGGCCCATTTGATTCGCGCGGTTAAATACGGGGACCGGGCGCACATGACCAAGGTTGTGAGCCAGCACTGGGCAATCATTGAGGCGATGAGCGGCCGCGATCATCCGCGTCTGGTCCAGCTCATCCGGGAGCACTTGCCAGGCTCGCCGGAGGAATACATCCGCATGTACGAGATACGGTATGGTCGGCAGACCGAAGCGCGTGGCGCGGCCCAGGCCTAGACTTCAGTCCAGCGACTGCCACGACCCGTCACGTTGGTTCGACCTGGTCGCTGCGGCAATCATGCGCATTCCTGCGACACCATCCGATATCGTCGGGAGATTGGCGAGATATGGCGCGGGATCGCCGCCCGTCCGGGCCGCAACCAGAGCCCGCGCGGCCTCGGCGTAGATGTTTGCGAAAGCGAGCGCGTAGCCCTCCGGATGTCCCGGCCGGAACCGCGCGGATCGCGACACGAGGTCCGACGCGCCCTCCTGGCCCGCCCGCAGGACAGTCTCCGGCCCGTGCAACGGCCGAAATCGTAGGAATTCGGCGTCCTCTTCTCGCCATTCGAGGGCGGCCTCCTCGCCATAGATTCGGAACGCAAGACCGTGCTGGGTGCCGACCGCGACGTAGCTCGCCCAGAGGCGACCTACCCCCCCCATCGTCATAGTCAAGCTCAAGATAGGCGTTGTCATAGACTTCCCGCCCAGCGGCAAAGGTCTGCATGCGGGCACGCAAGCGCAGCGGCAGGCCGCCAGTCACATAGCTCACGAGATGATAGGCATGCGAGCCGACTTCACCGAGGATCGCCTCCCTACCCATGGAGCCGGCGCGGAACCGCCAGTGGCGCTGCGCTGGATCTGCCGGCTCGATCGCCACGCCGGGGGAGCCGCCAGCGAACTCTGCCTCCACAATCCGAACGCGCCCGAGGATGCCGGCCGACACCAGATCGCGGGCATGGCGGACCATGGGGAAACCTGAATAGCAATGTGTGAGAACGAAGACGCGCCCCGACGACGCAACTCTCGCCGCAAGCTCCGTCGCCTCGGCAAGCGAGGCGGTCAGCGGCTTCTCGCACACGACATCAACACCGGAATCAAGAAACGCCGCCGCTACCGGCTTATGAAGCTGCGGCGGAGTCGCTACCACAACCACATCGATCCCATCCGCGCGGTCACGCTCGCGCCTGGCCATCACATGGAAATCTTCGTAGACGCGGTCGTCGGCGACCTGGAGAGCCGCAGCGGTTCGGCGCGCAATCTCCGGATCGATCGAGAAGGCGCCGCAGACGAGATCGTAGCAGCCGTCCGCCTGGAAGGCGATACGGTGCGTCTCGCCGATGACCGAGTTGAAGCCACCGCCTACCATGCCGAGCCGCAGACGACGACCGAGCGGCGTTAAGATGTTCGCGTTCATGGCCAATTCGCGCTCCGGGGAGTCGGTTCGGGTGCCGACGGTGCCGACGTCAGTGATTACGGGCCTGCGCTTTCGTGCGCTTCTCTTCCTGCGCGACCCGGATTGTGTCGAGATAGACGGCGCCGATCAGGACGACGCCAACGACAATCTGCTGGATGAAGGGTTCCATTCCGAGCAAGTTGAGCGCGAAGCGGATGGTGGCCATCACCAACGCCCCGCTGATCGCGCCAAGTACGGTGCCGCGACCGCCCATGAGACTCGCCCCGCCGATCACCGAAGCGGCGATCGCGTCGAGCTCGTAGCCCAGTCCAATCCCCGGATGCGCGGAGTTGATCCGCGAGGCGAGGACAATTGCAGCCACGCCGACCATGACGCCGCTGAACATGTACACCTTGATCTTCAGCCGGCGGATGTCGATGCCGGCGCGTCGCGCGCTCTCCTCGCTGGCGCCGATCGCGAACGCATAGCGGCCGAGCGGTCGCTGCGTGAACACATACTGGGCAAGAACCGCCGCCGCGGCGACGATCCATAGAGGGAAAGGAATCCGCAGGATCTCTCCGTTGCCTATGAAATCAAACCAGTCGGGGAAGCCGTACATCGAGTAGCCGCCAGAGAGCTTCAGGGCCGTCCCTTGGGCGATCCCGAGCATGCCGAGGGTGACGATGAAAGGCGGGATGCGGCCGAAGGCGATCAGGAACCCGTTAACCGCGCCGATGACGAGCCCCATGCCCAGCGCGACCAGCATGCCTAGGGACATGGGCAGGCCTATAGTCATCGTGGCGATCGCCATGACCACCATCGACAACGACATGGCCGTTCCGACCGACAGATCGACGCCGCCAGAAATGATGACCAGCGTCATGCCGATGGCGAGCAAGGCATTGACGGACCCCTGCAGGCCGATCGTGAGAAGGTTTGCGGTGCTCAGGAAGGACGGATGCAGCGCGGCAACAGCGAGCACGATGACGATGAGCAGGAACAGCGGTCCGACTCTGTCGAACAGGCGCCAGAATTGTATGGAGAACGCACGGTCATCGTGCGTCGTGCCACGCATAGTCGTCGACATCACGCCTCTCCCGCCGTCGGCGAGTCCCGTCGGATGCTGGCTCGCATCTCCCCGGTGATGATGGCGTTGGCCAGATCCTCCTTGGTGATGTCCGAGGTCGCGATCTCACCGATCTTTCGCCCGTTCTTGAGTACTACACAGCGGTCACAGACCTGCATGACGTCGTGCATGTTGTGCGTGATGTAGATGATGCCGATACCGCGTGCCTTGAGTTCCTGCACGAGGTCCAGGACTTTGCGCGTCTGGGCGACGCCCAAGGCGGCCGTTGGCTCGTCCATGATGAGGATGCGGCAGTTGGCGTTTACCGCCTTGGCGATCGCCACCGATTGCCGCTGCCCGCCCGACAGGTCCTTGACCTTCGTGTCGACGCTCGGCAGATCGACCGCTAGATCGTGCAGCAGATCGACAGCGTTGCGGCGCATGCGCGCCCGATCGAAGAACGAAATGCCTGGCAGGAAGATCCAGCGGAGCTCCCGACCTAGGAAAAGATTGGCGACGACGTCGAGATTGTCGCAAAGCGCGAGGTCCTGAAACGCCGTCTGAATCCCGGCCTCGAGGGCGGCCCTGGGTGACGTGAAGGTCGCTCTTTGGTCCTCCAGGAAAATCTCGCCCTCTTCGGCGACGTAGGTTCCGGAGATGATCTTGATGAGCGTCGATTTCCCAGCGCCGTTGTCGCCTAGGAGTGCGACCGCCTCGCCGGCGTTGAAATCAATGGAGATGTCGTCAAGCGCAAAGAGCGCTCCGAACTGTTTGTGGAGGTTGCGCACGGAGAGGAGCGCCATCCCAATACCTGCGATTGCCACATCGGTCAGTTCGCGAGGTCGACGGCGACCCGCGACTGACGATTGCAAGGATGCTACTGCTTTGCGACGCCGATCTCCTTGGCGTAGTCGTCAACATTTTCGGGGGTCACCAGAATCATGCCGAAGTTCGATGACTTTGGGGAAGTCGGCAGGCTTCTTCTCGCCTTTCATGAGCGCGGCGAGGATATCGACGGCCTTCGTCCCCATGACGTCTGGGCGTTGCGCAACAGTCCCGGAGAACTTGCCTGCCCAGATCTGCTTCACGGCTTCGGCGACCCCGTCAAAGCCGACGATCTTCACGTCGCGGAACTTCTTCGCTTGAGCGGCGTCGCCGTTCGCTTCCGCTTTCTGAGCAGCACGGTCGAGAACCTGGCGTGCGCCGACGCCCATCATATCGGATGCCGCGAATATCAGGTCGAGATCCTTATGGTCGGCGATGATCGCCTCGGTCGCCTCGACGCCACCGGGCAGCGTCCAATGTCCCGTGATCGAGCTGACTAGCTCGATACCTGGATATTTCTTGATCCCCTCGTGAAAGCCGGCGGTGCGCGCGGCCGCGGTCTCCCCCCCAGGCTCGCCCTCGAGCATGGCGGCTTTCCCTTTCTCGCCGATCAGTTTCGCCGCGTAGTCAGCGCCGACCCCGGCGGCAGCCTTATTGTCGGTTTGGATCACGCTGACGTAGTCGTTGCCGTCCGTCTTGCTGTCGACCAGCACGACGAAGATGCCAGCGTCGGTCGCTTTGCGGACGACATTCCCGAGCCCCTGCGCTACCGTCGCCGCGAGTACAATGCCGCCGAATTCGCCCCGCGAGATGAGCGTCTCGATGATATCAATCTGGTCTTCGACGGCCACGTCGCTTCTCGAGGCGAATTGCTCCGTTGGTATGCCAAGCTTGGCGGCTTCAGCTTCGGCGGCCTCGGCGATTTTCACCTGAAAGACATCGTTGATGAGCGTCTTCGGCATAACCGCGATCTTCTTCATTTCGGCAGCCGAGGCGGCGCCGGTGGTCCTGGAAGCTGCGGCCATAATCAATGTCAGAGCAAGGCGGCGGCGCGTCAGTTCCATGTTCTCCTCCCATTGGAAACCGATCTTCCCTCGCGGGATAAGGTGACCCTAGGATGATGTTATCAGAATTGTCAACAATCTCGTTGACATATTTTCCGCGACGTGATTTCACTTAGGCAGCGCAACCCCGCCGCAATCGAGGCAGGTTGTCAGGCACCGCGGGCGGCTTTGGCGATGACATGATCGGGGTTGGCATTCTCGGGGCGGACTTCATCGGCCAGATGCACGCTCTGACCTTCCGCAACGCGGCAATGGCGACCTGGCAGCCGAAGATCGATGTTCGTTTGCCGGTTCTGGCGGATCAAAACTCCCCGCTCGCCGCCGAGGTTCGCGAACGCTACGGTTTTGATCGGGCTTCGGCGGATTGGCGGGACGCAGCGACAGCCCCTGACGTTGATCTTTTCATCAATGCAGGGCCAAATCACCTGCACGCTGAGCCCTCATTCGCCGCCGCTAAAGCGGGCAAGGCCGTCTTCTGCGAGAAGCCGCTCGCCGGCTCCGCTGATGAAGCCTATCGCCTGTGGAAGGCCGTCGAGGCCACCGGTGCGATCCACATGTGCGCGTTCATGCACCGCTCAATCCCGGCGCTCAACTTGGCGCGTGAGATGATCCGCGCCGGCGAACTCGGCGAGATCCGGCACTTTCGGTCGCGCTTCCTTCTCAACATGCTGACCAGCGGACCGCTGTCTTGGCGCTTCAGCCGCGCCGAGGCCGGGCTCGGCTCCCTTGGTGACCTCGGATCCCACCACGTCGATCAGGCGCGCTTCCTGGTCGCCGAGGTGGTCTCGGTCGCCGCCACGACGAAGACATGGTCGCACGACGAGGCCGGTAAGATCACTGATGTCAACGACGACGCCTTTGTCTGCGCTGCCGAACTCGAGAACGGCGCTAGCGCGTCGTTCGAGGCTTCGCGGGTAGCCGGCGCATACAATCTCGGCGGCTTCATCGAGGTCGACGGCGCTAAGCGCTCCATCGCCTTCCATATGGAGCGGCTGAACGAACTGGTCATCTACGAGCCGAAGCGCGGTCCGCGGACGCAGATGGTCACCCAGGGCGGTCACCCCTATAGCGATTTCTGGCTGCCGATTGGCATTCAGGGCCAGCATCCGCTCGGCTGGAACGAATGCTTCGCCCATCAGGCTCGCCACATGCTCGAAGCGATCGCGGAGGGAAAACCCGTCCCTCCGCGCGCCACCTTTGAGGACGGCTACCGGGTGGCCGAGACGGTGGAGGCGATCGCCCGATCGGCAGCGACACGAAGTTTCCAAGCAGTGACATTCCGGGCGTGACGCTTGCTCTGATGCTGCTTGGTTCGGTCGCTCCCAAACTCTGTCCTTTAAAAAGAGGGGGTAGGACTGCGTCAGCAGCGACCCGTTCCCTGCTGGCCTGGATTTGCTTCACGCTTATGGCTTATGGCTTGGCGGCCCGCGCGGCGCTCACTTTCGCCACGACGATCCCAAGTAGTACGTGCTCTGCTTCGCGCGAACCCGCAACGGCCAGTGGCCTCGGCGTCGTGGTGCCCGCGCGCGCCCGGCGAGGTCGCCTTCGCCATTACGAGATCCTGAAGCTTGGGCCCGGATCGCGCTCCCTGAGAAGGATCTTCTCCTCGCGCAGACCGATCCAATAGACGCTTGTTGATCGGCAAGCGTGTGGCTCTCGGGGGGACGGCGAGAAGCATTTACTCACTCTACAGTCCCATGGAGTTCCTCTCGGCAGCGTCGCCAGTCCAGGAATGAAAGCGATATCGAGGATCGCATTCCGCAGCAGTGGCCAGGTAGGCACGACGTCTCAAGCATCGCCTCATTGTCCTCTCCGCCAAAGTGCGGAGAGGACAATCCCTTTGTTCTTCCTTCGAGCTCTTGCGGTCAGAACGTAAACTTGTCCACGTTGTCCTTGGTGAAAATCAAAGGATTGCCCAGCAGGACGGTGTCCTTGGAAATGAATTTCAGCTTGCCGAGCCGACCCGCCTCGACAAATCCCGACTTCGGATCCAGAGTTCCGTCGATTTGAGCCTTCGCGATGTAAATGGCGCCATAGCCGATATCGACCGGATTCCAGAGAGCGGCCTCCTTCAAGGAGCCATCTTTGAGATACGGTTTGATGAGGCTCGGCACGCCGAGGCCGGTCACTGCCACCTTTCCCGTGAAGCCTAGTTGCTTGACCGCTTCGAGTACGCCGGGCGTCGCAATACCGGTGACGCAGAACACGCCTTTGGTGTTCGGATTGGCACGAAGGTAGTTGAGCGCGACATTCTTGCTCTTTTCGAGATCCTCATCGCCCGGCAGAACCGCAGCAAATTTCATGCCGGGATATTTCGCGGCGGCGTATTTCTTGATCTCTTGGATCCAGCGATTCTGATTGGGCGCGGTCAGCACGGCGGTCACGATCAGGAAATCGCCTTGGCTTCCCCCGGCGTCTCGGACCATCATGTCAACCATGGTCTTGCCCATACCGTCGAAAGTGGACTGGTTCAGAAAGACCTGACGTGCGTCCGGGAGAACGTCGGCGTCGAATGTCGAGACCTTGATCCCCTGCCCCATGGCCCGCCGCATCGCGTGCTGATTCCTGACGATGTCGCCCACCAAAACGAGATGATGTCGCCCGTCGTAACGGAATGATGCCGCCCACCAAAACGAGATGATGCCGCCCACCGGAACGGAATGATGCCGCCCGGGGTTTTTGACGGCGACGAGCGCCTCCGCTGGCCTGTTTAGGGTCGCTCCTTTGGCAATCCAAGGGAGCGATCGATGCCAGCGGAAAGAGTTTCGATGCGCCAGGCGCGCGAGATCATTCGTCTGAAGTTTTCAACCAGCCTGCCGACGCGCGAGATCGCGCGGCGTCTTGGCCTCGCGCCTTCGACGGTTCGAGAGACGTTGAGTTGTTTGGACAGCGCTGGGCTTTCTTGGCCGTTGCCGGAGGGGATCGGCGACGCCGAACTGGAGGCGGCGCTTTACGCCAATCGCAGAAGCAAACGGGGACACCGCCGCCACGCCGAGCCGGACTGGCCCACGGTCCATCGGGAGTTGAAGCGCAAGCACGTCACTCTGCTGATCGTCTGGGACGAATATATCGCGGCCGACCCCGGCGGTTACAGCTATTCGCGGTTTTGCGAACTCTATCGCGGTTTTGAAGCGAAGCTGTCGCCGACGATGCGGCAGACGCACGCGGCGGGCGAGCGGTTGTTCGTCGATTACGCGGGCGACGGGGTCCCGGTGGTCGTTGACCGGCTCACCGGGGAGATCCGCATGGCGCAGATCTTCGTCGCCGTGCTCGGCGCCTCGAGCTTCACCTTCGCGCACGCGAGCTGGACGCAGGCGCTCCCCGACTGGATCGACGCCCATGTGCGCGCGCTCCAGGCGATCGGCGGCGTCCCGCAATTGCTCGTGCCGGACAATACGAAGACCGCCGTCATCAAGGCCTGCCTTTACGATCCTCAGGTCAATCGGACCTATGCCGAAATGGCGGCGCATTACGGAGCCGCCATTTTGCCGGCGCGGCCGCGGCGGCCCCGGGACAAAGCGAAGGTTGAGCAGGCCGTGCTCATCGTCGAGCGATGGCTGCTCGGGCGGCTGCGTCACCGAACCTTTTACAGCCTGGCGGACGTCAACGCGGCGATCGCCGATCTCATGACGCACCTCAATGAACACCGCCCGATCCGCCGGCTCGGCGCAACGCGCCGGCAATTGCTGGAGACGGTTGATCGGCCATCGCTGAGGTCCCTGCCGGCCGAGCCGTACGAGTTCTCGGAATGGCGGACATGCCGCGTCGGCATCGACTATCACGTCGAGGTCGCCGCCCATTATTACAGCGTGCCCCATCGTTTCATCCGCGCCGAGGTCGACGCGCGGATGACGGTGCGGACCGTCGAGATTTTCCTCAAGGGCGAGCGGATCGCCGCGCATGTGCGGGCAAGCGGCAACCACAAGCACACCACCGTCTCCGAGCACATGCCGTCCAGCCATCGGCGCTATGCCGGCTGGACGATTGAACGCATCCGCGCCGACGCGCGCCTGATCGGGCCGGCGACGGCGGCCCTGTGCGAACTGATCCTTGAGGCGCGACCGCATCCCGAGCAGGGCTTTCGCGCCTGCCTAGGCATCGTCCGGCTCGCGGGTCCCCATGGCGCCGAGCGCCTGGAAGCCGCCGCCGAACGCGCCATCGACATCGGCGCGCGGACCTACGGCTCGGTCAAATCCATCCTCGACAACAGCCTCGACCGGCGTCCCGCGCGCCAGCGCTCCACGGACGGAACGCCGATCCTGCACGCCAACATCCGTGGGCCGCGCTACTACAATTAGGAGAAACGGCTTGCTCAAGCATCCCACCCTCGATCAACTCAGCGCCCTTGGCCTGCATGGCATGGCCAAGGCCTTCGCCGAACTCGTCGCCAACGGGGAAGCCGGCGGCCTCGGCCATCACGAATGGCTCGGGCTTCTGCTCGATCGCGAGGCGTCCTGGCGGCAGGACAAGCGCTTCGCGGCGCGGCTGCGCGTCGCCAAATTGCGCCAGCACGCAAGCGTCGAGGATGTCGATTACCGAAGCCCCCGCGGTCTCGACCGCGCGCTGTTCCAAAAGCTGGTCGAGGGCGAGTGGATCAGCGCCCACGACAATTTGGTTCTCGTCGGTCCGACAGGCGTCGGCAAGAGTTGGCTGGCCTCAGCGCTTGGCCACAAAGCCTGTCGCGACAATCGGTCGGTCATCTATCAGCGGGCACCCCGTCTGTTCGAGGATCTCGCGCTGGCCCGCGGCGACGGGCGCCATCCCCGCATCTTACGCAACCTCGGCCGAGCCGACCTTCTCATCCTCGATGATTGGGGGCTTGAGCCACTCGACGCCGTCGCGCGGCATGATCTCCTGGAAATCCTTGAAGAGCGCTATGGACGCCGCTCCACGGTGATCACCTCCCAGCTTCCGATCGACCGTTGGCACGAAATCATCGGCGATCCCACCTACGCCGACGCCATCCTTGACCGTCTCATCCATAACGCTCATCGCATCGAACTCGCCGGCGAAAGCCTGCGTCGGACACAAGCAAAGCAATCAAGGAAGGCTTGACCCAACACCACAGCCGGTGACAACAATCCATCGGCCAGCGAGGCTCGCGACCCGGGCGGCATCATTCCGTTACGGTGGGCGGCATCATTCAGGAATCCCGGGCGGCATTATCCCGTTATACCCGGGCGGCTTCGTCGGAATCGGCATCGCGGGGGCAAGAGCGTTTGGGTCATTGGCCGAGACGGTGATGGCGGTGACCTTACGCCTAATCCAGCGATCGATGATGTCCGCTTGCGCGGCGACGTCGGCATTGACCGGCCCCTGGAATTCGACGGTGACGCCGAGCTCCTTTGCCGCGTCTTGCGCGCCTGAATTCACCGCGACGAAGTAAGGATCGCTGGTGAATTTCGGGCACATGCCGATGACATCCTGCGCGGCGCGAGCGGACCTGGACATCGGCCCTCCAATGACCGTTGCAGCTCCGATGAGGCCTGCCGTCCTGATGAACTCACGGCGGGACAGCCGTTTCGACTTGCCGCTTCCTTTCGACATTTTCCTCTCCCTCATTTCGCCAAAGCCGTCGCCGGCGCGTCCCGGCGCGGGCCGTGGCTTCGCTCTCAGCGCGCATCCTTGCGGAAGGCTTCGTTGAGAAACACCGCGGCAACCAAGACCAATCCGGTCACCACAAGCCCAAAGTCGCCCGGGACGCCTGCGAAGCTCAGCCCATCCTGAAGGTACGAGATGATCAGGACCCCGAAGACGACGCCAAGGACGTCGCCAGAGCCGCCAGTGATCTTGACGCCGCCGAGGACGACCATCGCGATAACAGTGAGTTCAAGGCCTAAGCCGGCGTTTCCACGGGCGGAGGAGATTTTAGAGGTAAAAATGATCGCAGCGATTGCGATGAAGAACCCATCCAGCGCGTAGACGAATATCTTGACGAGGTCGGTGCGGATGCCGGCGAATTGTAGCGCAAGCTCGTTGTTGCCGACGCCGATCACGTATCGGCCGATCCGCGCCTTATTCAAGATGATCCACGTCACGACCGCGGCGAGCAGGAATGCGATCAGTTGAACCGGCACGACGTCGGCCAGGTAATCCTGGCCGAAAAATCCGAACCACTCCGGAAAGCTCGAGACCGCATTTGCCGACGAAATCGCATAGGCTATACCGCGGAAGAGAGCGAAAGAGCCGAGTGTGACGAGCAGCGGCTGAAGCCCTAAAGCGACAATCAGCGCGCCGTTCAAAGCGCCGCCTGCTATGCCGACAAATAAGCCGAGGCAGAGGGACGCGGGCAATGGCAGGCCTGCTTGATAGCCGAAGCCCACGGAGACCGAGACCAGCGACAGGAGCGAGCCGACCGAAAGATCAATTCCGCCGGTTATGATCACCAAGGTCATGCCCATGGCGACGATGCCGGCCTCGGCGAAGGACCGGGATGCGTCGAGCAGCCCGTCGACGGTTAAATAACCCGGAATTGCTACGCCCAGAATGGCGAGTTCAGCGGCGAAGAGCAGCGCCAAGCTGGTGGTTCGGCCCATGACTCTGCGGCAAAAACGCGATTTGGCTAACCGTCATGGTCATGCGCGCCCTCGCGCCAAACGGTTGCGAACGCCTTCAAGGGAAATTGCTCCCAGGATCAGACCGCCAAGCACGAGCAACTCGTATGTGCCCGGCACCCGATTGAGGGTCATCACATCCAAGATGACGCCAACGAGACAGGCGCCGATCAGGGGCGCGTAGGTCGACCCGACGCCTCCGCGAATGCTCGTTCCGCCGAGCACGATGGCTGCGATCGCCCGAAGCTCGAAGCCCGTTGCGGCGGTCGCTTGAAGCTGTCCGATCTGGCCAAGATAAATCGCGCTGCCAAGACCGCAGGCTGCGCCTGTCGCAATAAAAGCCCAGAGCCGAACACGCTTTACCGGCAGGCCAATATCCGCCGCAGCAGCCGGGTTCCCGCCGATCGCAATCAGGCTTCGTCCCCATTCGGAATGGCGCGATAGGAGTTCGAAGACGAGGAACACCGCGCCTGCGACGACAATGGAGGTCGGCGCTCCCGCGGTCTTCCCAATCCCAAGGAACCGAGAACTTTCATCGATGTTGAGGACTTGACTGCCGGCAAGCAAAAGAACGGCGCCACGGAGAACGAATAGGGCGCCCAGCGTCGTGATGATCGATGGCGTCCGTCCGTAGGTGATAAGCGCGCCGTTGAGGAGTCCGACGACAAGTCCCATCAGAACAGCGGCGAGCGTTGGTATTGCAACGCCGCCGATCTGGAGCGCGACGTTGCCATAGATGAAGGCGCAAACCGCCAGAAGCGAGCCTACAGAGATGTCGATTTCACCCGCGAGAATGACCTGATTGAGCGCCAGCCCAACGATAATGACGACAACCGACTGCTCGAGCACGCCCTGAAGATTGGCCTCAGTGAGGAAGCCGGGCGTCGTCGCTGCCGCGCCCAAAACCAAGAGCCCTAAGAAGAAAAGCGGGGGCGTCTCGCTCCTGAGCGAAAGACGCCCCGCAAGTTGGCGAGCGAGCCCGCCGGGAGGAGCCAGTGAATAACTCATTTAACCGCATCCCGCAGCGGCGCGATCGCGGCCCATCGTCGCTGCCCCGATCTCGTTTGCGGAAAACGCGCGCTCGAACCGTCCGGATACTTTGCCCTCATGGAGGACGACGATCCGGTCGCTCATAGAGACGAGCTCGTTCATCTCTGACGAGATAAGGAGGATCGCCCTGCCCTCTTTGGCGAGGCCGTCCATCAATCGATAGATGTCGGACTTCGCGCCGACATCGACGCCGCGCGTCGGCTCGTCGAGAATGATGACTTCAGGATCGCGCGCGAGCGTTCGGGCCAGCACGACTTTTTGCTGATTGCCGCCGGACAGATGAGAGACAGGCCCTTCAATCGAACCGCCGCGAACGCCCATGCGCCGAGCCGCCTCGCGCGCAAAGGATGATTCCGCGGCCTCGTCGACGAGGCCTCTACGGCTGAACCGGTCGAGGCAGGAAATGCTGATGTTCCAGCCGATCGACATAGGCGCCACCAACCCCTGCGACCGGCGCTCTTCCGGTAAATAGGCGATCCCAAGCTTCAGCGCCTCGTCCGGCCGCGAGATCCTGGCCCGTTTGCCGTTAAGCCGTATCTCGCCAGTGTCCGGGGGGGAGACGCCATAAAGCGCATGAGCGACTTCGGTGCGCCCGGCGCCGATCAGCCCCGAGAGCCCGAGAATTTCGCCTTTGTGTAGGGTAAAGGAGACGTCCTCGAACTTTCCAGCTTTGCTGAGGCCCCGCGCTTCGAGCACTGGCGCCCCTGGCGGCTGAAGCGTCCGCGCGAAGAGATCTTCGAGCGGACGTCCGACCATGAGTTGGACGAGACTTGAGCGCGTATACCCGGCCGTCGGCCCGGTTTGAACCTGACGACCGTCTCGCAATACGGTAATGCGATCGGCGATGGTGAAAATCTCGTCCAGCCGATGTGACACGTAGGCGGTGGCGACGCCCTGTCGCTTAAGATCGGCGATCACGCCAAAGAGATTGCCCACCTCACGATCCGTCAGCGCCGCGGTTGGTTCGTCCATAATGACGAGGCGGGCGTCGCGCGCTACAGCGCGCAATCTCGACGATTTTTGCATCGGCTGCCGAAAGATGCTTGACGGCCATCCGCGGATCGAACTTGACATCAAGGCGATCGAGCGCGTCTCGCGCCACGGCTCTCATTTCCCGAGAGTCAAATCCGCCCCAGAAGCGCCTCGGCCGCCTGCGGCCGAGAAACAGATTTTCGACTATGGAGAGTTCGGGAAAGAGATCGAGCTCCTGGGGGATGAGGCAAACACCGCGGCCTTCAGCCTCGTGCGCAGAAGCGAAGCTTGCCGCGACGCCCTCCGCCTCGATCCGTCCCTCCGTCGGCCGCAGAAGACCTGCGAGGCACTTCATCGCGGTGCTCTTTCCGGCGCCGTTCTCGCCGACAACGGCGTGAACCTCGCCCGGCGCGAAGTCGAGGTTGAGGCCCCGGCAGGCGAAGACGCCGCCAAACGCCACGCCGAGGTCACGCAGAGCAAATTTCGGTTCTTCTGGGGTTACCACTGGCATCGTTTTCAGTCACTTGCGCCGATCGGATTGTCGTTGAAAGCGCCGATCACCGTCTGATCGAAATCGACCACCGCGCCGGTCATCAGCGAAGACTTGTCGCTGGCCAGAAAAAGGAGGCCCTTCGCTACGTCGACCGGCTCAAGCAGTCGCCCAAACGGCTGGTTCTTGGAAACCTTCTCCAGCCAGCCATCGCCAAGCTTGTGATATCCGGTCTGGAGCGCGTGTTCGGTCGGCGTATTGGTCCAGCCGATGTTGAGAATGTTGACGCGAATACGATCCCAACGCAGGGAGTTGGCCAGATTCTTCGTGAGCACGACCAGCGCCGCTTTAGAGGCGCAATAGCCGGAGATGTAGGGTTGGCCGCCATGAGCTGCGATTGACCCGATATTGACAATTGCGCCGCCGCGCCCGCCGCGTCGCATATGCGGAGCAGCGCGTTGAATCAGGAAAAATGGGGCGCGGACGTTGACGGCGAACAGGTAATCCCAGAGCTCGGGCGATGTGCTCTCGAGCGTGCCCCTGTCGGTCGCGCCGCAGCAATTGATCAGCGAGTTAAGACGCCCGAATTCCTCGATGGCTGCGTCAACCACGTCGAAGCAGTCGTTGATCTTGGCCAGATCCGCCTTGATAAAGACCGACCGACAGCCCCGTGCCGCGAGGGCCGATCTAACTGCCTCCCCTCGTTCCGCGTTCCTACCGCAGATGGCGACCCCGGCCGCGCCGCGCTCGGCGAGGAGCGCCGCCGTCGCTTCGCCGACGCCGGCCGTGCCACCCGTGACCACGAAATATTTGCCGACGAGATCGGTCGTCACGAGCGCTTCCTCTAAAGCCGCTTCGCGGCATGTTGGCGATTATGACTGCAAACGTTACCAGTACGGTGCCGCGCGTCAAGCAATTTTGTCGGAGAGATTAGACTCTGCGCGCTTTGAGTTGGGTGAGATTTTGCTTCGCGAACTTAGCTCGCTACGATCCTCTTGAGGCGCGATCAGCGGGGCGTTGGTCGCAGCGAGCCGAGGGGTCTATCCAAAGGAGGAGGATTCGCGCCAATCAGAAATCGGAGTTGCGGCGAGGGCTGGATGAGGAAGGTGACGAAGCGGGTGACCGTCGAGGACGTCGCGAGATTGGCCGGCGTGTCGATCTCCGCCGTCTCGCGCGCCTTCTCGCCAGATCCGGGAGGTCTCATCAAGGAGGCGAAACGCGAGCGCGTGATCGAAGCGGCGCAGAAGCTTGGCTATCGCCCAAACGCTTTTGCCCGAAGCCTGCGCACCACCCGCACAAAGCTCGTCGGTATATTGCTCGAGGAATTCGAAAACCCTTTGTTTCTTCGCGTATTAGACACCTTGACGAGGAAGCTACAGGAACTAGGGTTTCGAGCTCTCGCCATCAACGCGTCGAAGGACATCAGCCTGGCCGACGCGATCTCGCTGGTTCTCGAGTATCGGATCGAGGCGCTGATCGTGTCGTCCGACATTCCGTTGCGCGTCGAATATGAATGCCAGCGAATGAACGTCCCGATCTTCGTTTTCGGCAGAAGTGACAAAAAGCGCGCGGGCGTCATAGAATTCTGCATTGACGATGAGGAGGCGGGCCGCCTAGCCGCGCATCACTTGGCCGATTGCGGTTATATCCGCCCCGCCTTTGTCGGTGGTTTTCCCGATGTGTCGGTAACGATTGAGCGTCTGAGAGGCTTCACCCTGGGCCTTGCCGAGCGCGGTCTGAAGCTCGCTCATTCGGCCTCAGCCGGGGACAATACCTATGGTTCCGCGCTGAGCGTCGCTCCGACGATTTTGGGGCGTAAGAGCCGGCCAGATGCCGTCTTTTGTGTCAACGACCAGGTCGCCATCGCTGTAGTTGATTGCGCGCGCGCGGAGTTCGGCCTCGACGTACCGCAATCGCTCGGCGTCATGGGCGTCGACAACCTTTGGTTCGGGGCGACCAAATCCTATTCCCTCACCACGATCGAACAGCCTATTGCCGAAATGGCGGGAGCGCTCGCCGCTTCGGTCGGCGCGCTCGCTGATCGAGCCGCCACAAATGTCGCGAGCCGGAGCTTTCATGGAAAGGTCCTAGTCCGGTCGACCACGATCAATCTTCGGCAAGATCGACGTCCCTAGACACGAGCGAAGGATCATACGCCTCAGCGATCGAAACCGGACGTCCCGACGTCCACGAGCGATGTGCGGCCTCAGCAATTTCGAGCGCACGAAAACCGTCTACCCCGCCCGGTTCAGGCGAGGCCGTTCGCTCAAGGCAAGAAATAAAATGATCAAGCTCCCTCAGGTAGGCCTCGGCATAGCGCTCCGTGAAGAACTGCATGGGGAGTTCGTGGCCGATTCCGGCGCGGGCCGATTTCACGAGCGAGGTTTCAAACCGGTTGCCAATTGAGAGCATTCCCTTGGAGCCATGGACCTCCACCCTCTGGTCATAACCGTAAGCCGCGCGCATGGCGCAGTTAATGTTGACGATCGCGCCTGAAGGAAAGGTAAGCGTGACGACCGCGGTGTCGAGAAGACCGATGTCGGCGATCGCCGGATCGGCGAAGCAGCGTCCGACCGCAAAGACCTCCTCAGGCTCCTCGTTAAGCAGCCAACGAGCGACGTCGAAATCGTGGATCATCATGTCGCGGAAGAGGCCACCGGAGCGAGCGAGATAGGCGAGGCTCGGCGGCGCTGGATCGCGGCTCGTCAAGAAGACCATTTCCGGCCTACCGATCTCGCCTTCGCGCAACTGGTGTTGAAGCGCAGCGAAACTCGGATCAAAGCGACGATTGAAGGCCATGAACAAGACGGCGCCGTTCTCGTTTACAATCTGCAAAACACGACGGACTCGACCCAGATCCTTGTCGATAGGTTTTTCGCAGAAAATCGCCTTTCCGGATCGGGCCGCCGCCTCAATCAGTTCCGCGTGAGTCTCAGCTGGGCTCGCTACGGCAACGACGTCTATATCCCTGTTCGTGAGAATCTCGGCCGCGCTTGCGACCTCTGATTCCGATTCGCTCGCCAAAGTCTCGGCGGCCGCCTGATCGGTATCGCAGACCGCCATTAACCGAGTGCGTCTGTGGCGAACGATATTGCCGGCATGAACCCTGCCGATCCGCCCTGCCCCAAACAGTCCAAAATTGATCATACGCGCTCGCCACTCATATCAAAGGCTCCGCATGATCTTCCCGGCGGACCGAGACGGCTGCGCACCGACAGAATTTCATCAGCGCGAGACGATCACCCGCACAAGCTCGTCAATGCTCGTCTCGTCTCGCGGGACGTTCAAAACAGCGCGCCCATGCGACATGATGACGAAACGATCGCAGACCTGGAAGGCGTGGTAGATGTTGTGAGTGACGAATACGCAGGAGACGCCTTCCTTGCGGAGCCTTAATATGTATTGAAGCACGTTCTCCGTCTCGCGCACCGAAAGGGCGCTTGTCGGCTCATCGAGCAGCAACATTCTGTTCTTGAAGTGAACCGCCCGCGCGATCGCCACCGCCTGCTGCTGGCCGCCTGATAGGGATTTAACGGCAAGGTCCGGCGAATTGATGCCGGCAATGTCGACGGCGTGCTTCAGCACCTCGACCGCAGTCCGCCGCATTTCCTTCAACCGAAGAAAGCCAAAATAGGTCGTCGGCTCGCGACCGGCGAAGATATTCCTGGTAATCGACATGGGGCCGGCGAGCGCGATGTCCTGGTAAATCGTCTCGACCCCACACGCCTCGGAATCACGGCGCGATTGGATCTTCACCTCGCGCCCTTCGCTTGTGAAACGGCCTTTGTCCGGCCGTTCGACTCCCGATATGATCCGGACAAGAGTTGATTTTCCGGCACCATTATCGCCGAGCAGGCCGACGACTTCATGCCGGCCGATCGAGAAGTCGACATCGATCAGGGCGTGAACATGTCCATAAGATTTAGAGATGCCGTGCAACCCGAGCAACGGCGCGCCTTGATCTGACGATAGCGGCGAATGAAGCATGCGATCCCCTATTGCCGCCGCGCGACCCAGTGATTCAGGACCACGGCAATGACGATGATCGCGCCGATGAACATGTCGAGGTAATATCCCGGCGCTCTCAGCAGCAGAAGCACGTCCTGAATCGTGAACAGCAATATCGCGCCCAGGGCGATTCCGGCCGCAGTTCCGCGGCCGCCGTTGAGCGAGAGCCCGCCGACCACACAGGCCGCGATCGCCTGCAGCTCAAGACCGACGCCGCCGGTCGGCGTGATCGCGCTCACCCGGACAGCGCTGACGACGCCAGCGAAGGCTGCGCAGACCGCGCATAAAACGAAGCAGATGGCCTTGACGCGATTGGCGTTGATACCGACCGCGATCGCGGCCTTCTGATTGCCGCCTACCATCTGGATGTGATTCCCGAGACTATGCCGGACCAAGAGAAGATAGCCTGCAATAGCGAAGCCGATGAACCAGAGAAACTGTGCCTGGATATGTCCGATCGATCCGTCGAGGATTTCCTGCGTCAGGCCACCCGGCTGAAAGATGATCGGCTGGCTGCCCGAGACGAAGCGGATCACGCCACGCAGGAACATCATGCTGCCGAGCGTCGTGA
Source organism: uncultured Alphaproteobacteria bacterium (assembly GCA_963824475.1). GTDB lineage: Bacteria > Pseudomonadota > Alphaproteobacteria > Rhizobiales > Beijerinckiaceae > Roseiarcus. The sequence goes on along the minus strand of CAWGPR010000010.1, from coordinate 10,949 downwards.
TGAAGGACGGGATTTTAAAGAGCACCGTGATCAAGCCATTGGCGAGGCCGATAGCGACTGCGACTGCGAAAGCCAGCGGGATCGAGAGCCAGATCGGCCAATTGTTCTGATACGCGAGCGCCATGAGATACGAAGTGAGAATGAAAGTGGCGCCGACGGAGAGGTCGAATTCGCCGCAGATCATGAGGAGCCCGACGCCCATCGCCACGATTCCAAGGAGTGGAATGGCCCGCATCATGGATTCGATGTTCAGCCAGTCCAGATAACGGAAATCGTTCGGGAAGAGCGCCCAGCCGATCACGCAGCCGATCTGAATCAGCGCGAAAACCAAAACGATATTGCCGGCAGGATGTCTGAGGATCGCCGACCAGTCGCCGGATGGGCGATACCGAGAATGGGCCGCGCCACTCTGATGGATTTCTGACACGGCCAATTTTTCTCCAATGGCCATCATTCCAAGCCTTTTTCCCCCGAAGCGGCGCGCCTTTGACGACGCCCGCACAACCGATCCGGCACGCTTCAGATCAGCTCGGGACGGTCATCGGTACTTGCCTGTGTATTTGGCGACCTTATCGACATTGGACTTATCAACGACGGCGAGACCGGTGTTGACGTCAAAGGGAGCAAGCCCATACCGGGCGTAATTGGCGATCTCCATGACCGGCAGAAAACCCTGCATGTACGGCTGTTGGTCCATCGTCGCGACCAGCTTGCCGTCCTCGAGGTTCTTAATGATCAGCTTGTTGAGGTCGAACCCGCCATTCGGGATCTTCAAGCCGGCCTGCTCGATTGCTTGAGCTGCAACGCCGGTCGGCGTGCCCCCCAAAGAAATCACGCATTTCGTGTCCCGGTGGCCCAGAAGATATTGCGTCATTTTCGGCAAAGCGTCTTCAAAGCCAGACCCTGTACCCAGCGTCTCGGCGGTCGCGCCGACCTTGTCGAGCGCTTTTCTCACCCCGGCGAGCCGATCTGTGGCGTAGGTCGCGTCCGGATATTCGACGGGCGCAAAGACTTTGTCGCCTTTGCCGAGATGGCAGGCGTCGACCATGCGCGTGCCGATCACAAACCCCGCCGATACCGAGTCCGCGCCGACATAGGCCTGCCGCTCCGTGCCCGTATCGTCGATATTGACCGCGATGACGGCAATGCCGGCGTCACGCGCCTTCTTGATGTTTTCGGTGAAGGCTTTCTTGGTGAAGAGCATGACGGCGATTCCGTCGACCTTGTTGGTTATCGCCGCCTCGATCAGATTGTTCTGCTTGACGGGGTCGGTATCGCCGTATTGGACGTCGACGTCGACGTTGAAGTCCTTGGCCGCGTCCTTCACCCCCTGAACGCCAGGATTCCAGAACACGTTGCCGGCCTCGGTATAGATAATGTAGGTGACCTTGACCGGCTTGGCGTCTTCGGCGGCCGCGGGCGCAGCGGCCAGCGCCGCGCTTAACGTCGCCCCCAGGGCGAGCAAGCCCATCTTGCTGCGGCCGCGTGAAACCGGTCTGCAAACATCCGTCAATTGTCGCACGCGTTCCTCCCTGATTTCCTAGCCTGGCTTCCGCCGCGGAGTCGGACCGTAGTGGCTCGCTCCCTGTGTGTCAACATATCGCGCATATGTGCGATTATCGCACACATTCGGCATCTAGGTTTGCGAGGCGCAGGCAGTATCTCGTTATTCTGGAGCGATATCGCCGAGGGCCGCGCTTAGAAGACCGCCCGATCCCTGTCCTGAAAGTCGCCGACGATCCTTTCGACGCGACCCGCAGCTTGACGCAGCACAGGCAGAACGTCCGACTTAAGATTTGTCGGCGACATCCTCGACCGGTGCGAGGCAACGCTCATGGCCGCGACCACCCCGCCCCGGCGTTCGCGCAACGGGACGGCGATCGAGAGCGTGCCATCTTCCATTTCATCGACAGCCAACGCGTAATCATCGGCCCTGATCCCGGCCAATGCCGCCTTCAGGCTTGCGATCTCCGTGATCGCGGCCGGCCCCTGCTTCCTCAACCGAACGCCCTTCAAGCGTTGACTGAGCTCCGCCGTAGATAGTGAGGCAAGCAGCATCTTACCGCTCGCCGAGCAATGCGCCGGCAAGCGGTCACCAACGCCGAGACGGGACGTATAGATCCGGCGCGTGGCGTCGCGGCAGACGAATAGAATATCGAGCCCGTCGAGGACCGAAATCGAACATGGCTCGTTGAGCCTGTCGGCGAGCGCCACGACGTCCGGCGCGACATGGGTCCAGACGCTGCCCGCCGCGAGCAATCCTCGCCCGAGCGCCAGGACTTTGGGCGTTGACATATAAAAGCCGCGCTCCTCGCGGACGTAGCCTAGGCTCCCCAGCGTCAGCAAAATGCGCCGCGCCGCCGCCCGGCTGACCCCCATAGAAGCTGCAATTTCTGGGCAGCTCGCCGGTCCCGAAGCGGCGGCGAGCGTCTCGAGACAGGCCAAGCCGCGCGCGAGCGTCTGGGCGAAGTCTCGTTTTTGAATCCGGGATTCCAGCATTGCCCAAGAGATCTCTCATGGACGCGGCTTAGACGTCAATGGGCGTTTATCGCACATATGCGCGATATGTTGACGAAAGGCGTTCTTCGTGCGAAGAGACCGCCGAAATGGATCGCAAGGGAGGACGCGGATGGCGCAGTGGTTGAAGCAAGGCTTGAACGAAGCCCGCTGCGCACGGTCTATTGCGCCTGTAAGCGCGCGTTGGGACGCATGACCAGAGCCATGGCGGCTGAACTCGGGCCGCACAGCATAAGGGTCAACACGATCTGCCCAATCTTTTTCGAGACGCCGAGTGACGCGTCCCTTCCTTTCCGACGCAGCCTTCCGAGCCGACGTCCTCTCCAAAATCAAACTCGGACGTCTCGGTCAGGTCGAAGACGTCATGGCCGCCGTCGTCTTCCTCGCCTCAGACGCCTCCTCGCTGATGACCGGCTCCGCCATGATGCTCGATGGCGGCTGGACCAGGATACGATGATTGCAACGAAGGACCGGAAGCAGCACCCGTGAACACCATCCGCCTTACCCTGGCCCAAGCCATCGTCCGCTTTCTCACCGCCCAGAAGATCGAGGACGAAGGCCGCGTCCTGCCGCTCTTTTCGGGTGTTCATGCAATTTTCGGCCATGGCAACGTCACTTGCCTCGGCTCCGCGCTCGCCGAGGTCCAGGACAAACTGCCGACCTATCGCGGCCAGAACGAACAATCCATGGCGCTGGCCGCGGTCGCCTACGCGCGGGCCCGGCGGCGCAAGCAAATTCATGTCTGCTCATCTTCGATCGGTCCTGGCTCCACCAATATGCTCACAGCCGCTGGCGTCGCCCTCTCAGACCGCCTGCCCGTCCTCTTTCTCTGCGGCGACAATTTTGCGACGCGCTTTCCAGATCCAGTCCTACAGCAGGTCGAACACGCTCACGATCTGACAATCACGGCAAACGACGCCTTCAAGGCCGTCTCCGCCTTTTTCGACCGGATTTCCCGGCCCGAACAAATTCTTTACTCGCTGCCGCAGGCCGTCGCGCTCATGCTCGACCCAGCCTCATGCGGGCCGGCGACGCTGTCGCTCGCCCAGGATGCTCAAGGGGAAGGCTTCGACTATCCCCTCACCTTTTTCGAAGAGCGGGTCCATCGCATTCCGCGCTATCGCGCCGACGACGACCAGATCGCATCAGCGGCCGCCATCATCAGATCGGCGCAGAAGCCGCTGATCATCGCCGGCGGCGGCGTCCATTATTCCGGGGCATGCGAGGAACTTGCGGCGTTTTCTGAACGATTCAGCGTACCCGTCGCCGAGACGATCATGGGCCGCTCGGCCCTGCCTCATTCTCATCCGCTCAATATCGCCTCGATCGGCGTCATGGGCGGCAACGCCGGCAATCATCTTGCGGCAGACGCCGACGTCCTCATCAATATCGGAACTCGGCTCACGGATATGATCACCGGCTCCTGGAGCATTTTCCGTAATCCGGAGGTTCGGTTCGTTTCTCTCAACGCCAATCGCTTCGACGCCAATAAGCATCTCGCGCAACCCGTGATCGGTGACGCCAAGCTCTCTCTTGATCTTATTACCAAGCAATTAGGAACTTGGTCGGCGACCAAGGCGTGGCGCAGCAAAGCAGCTGAAGAAAAAGCGGCATGGGAGGCGGCAGTCGACCGGCGCACCGCCCCAACCAATCAGGAGCTGCCGAGCTATGCGCATGTGATCGGGGCGGTCCAGCGCCACGCAAAGCCGAGGGATATCGTCCTCTCGGCGGCGGGCGGCTTGCCTGGCGAGCTCTATTGCACATGGAAAGCGCTCGCGGTCGGCGCCTTCGAATCCGAATACGGCTTTTCCTGCATGGGCTACGAGATTGCGGGCGCTTACGGCCAGAAGATCGCGCACGGAGATTCTCGCGAGATCATCGCCTTTCTCGGGGACGGCGGCTACCTGATGATGAACTCCGACATCTACTCGTCCATCCTGACCGGAAACAAGATCATCTGCATCGTCTGCGACAACGGCGGCTTCGCCGTCATCAACCGGCTCCAGACCGCCAAAGGCGGCTTGGAGTTCAACAATCTGTTCGCTTCCTCGAAACGGGCCGGCGAACCCCCTCGCATTGATTTCGCGATGCATGCGCGCGCGATGGGCGCGGAAGCGGAGAACGTCTCGTCCATCGTCGAATTCGAGGCGGCCTTCGAGCGCGCCCGCGCTTCCGACCGCACCTACCTCATCGCCATCCGGACTCACCCTTATGAGTGGATGGAGGGCGGCTCTTGGTGGGACGTCGGTATGCCGGCGATCGCCGAGCGCGCCTCGATCAACGCTGCGCGCGAGGCACAAGAATCCCAGCGCCAATACCAACGCCACGGTCACTAAGGCGCGTCATGGCCGCCATGCGCAAACGCGTCATTCTCACAGGTTCAACCGGCAATCTCGGCAAGAAGGCCGTCGCCGCCCTCAATCGTCTCGACGGCTGGGAGGTCGTCCGCATCGGCCGAAACGCGGCCGGCGAGCAAGGCGTGATCGCCGCGGATCTCGAGCGCTATGACGCAGCCTGGGCGGATCAATTCAAAGGGGCCGATGCGGTCTTTCACCTTGCAGCCGATCCCAAGCCGATCGGAACCTGGGAGTCGATTGCACGCCTCAATATCGATCTCGCGCTCAACGTATTTCGGGCTGCGGAAGAGGCGCGCGTCCGCCGCATCGTCTTTGCGAGCTCCAACTGGGTGCTCGGCGGCTACCGGTTCCAAAACGAGAAGCTGACCTCGGATCTCAGCCCGAGGCCCGTCAATCCGTACGGCGCATCGAAACTCTTCATGGAGCGCTACGGCCTCGCCCTGGCCAGGCGGAGCGGCATTTCCGTTCTTTCGCTGCGCATCGGCTATTGCCAGCCGGGCCCCAATCAGCCTGGTCCGCATATGGCTTTCGGCCGCTGGGGCCAGGAAATGTGGCTCGGCAATCAGGATTGGGAACAGGCCGTGGTCAAGGCCGTCGCCAGTCCTTTCAGCGCAGCGGCGGTCCTCAACATCGTCTCCCGTAATCAAGGCATGCGCTGGGACATCGAAGAGGCGCGGCGCGTCATCGGCTATGAGCCGGAAGACGCTCATCAGCCTCGATTGAGCCTAATCGGGCGCCTCAAAGACGCCGGAGCGCGCTTGCGCGAAACTCTTGTTCCTTCCGGCGCTGCCGCGCCGATCTGGGGGACCAGATGGTAAGGGGGCCGGAATGAAGAAGATTCTCGTCATCCAGCCGCTTCGCCAAGAGGCGCTTCGTCTCTTTGAAGAACGCGAAGACATAGAATTCGAGGTTGTTCTCGATTACTCGCCCGATAATCTCTTGCGGCATATCGGCGATGCGGACGCGATCACCGTCCGCGATGCGCCGCTGCCGATCCAAGTGCTGCAGGCTGCGCCACGCCTCAAAGTCATTTCAAGACATGGCGTTGGTTTCGACAATATCCCTGTCGATTACTGCACATCACGCGGCGTGCCGGTTTCAATCGTCGGGGACGTCAACGCAATCTCGGTCGCCGAGCAGACGATGTTTCTCATCCTCGCCGCTGCGCGTGGAGGCATCGCGCTCGATGACGCCATCCGCCGGGGCGATTTCCAGGCGCGCTCGCGAATAATGGGCGTCGAGCTCAAAGGACGTGCGCTCCTGGTCGTCGGCTGCGGCAGGATCGGCCGCGAAGTGGCGGAGCGGGCAGCAGCATTTGGGATGAGAATATTGATTTTCGACCCTTACGCGGATCGAAATAACGGGCTTGAGGCCACGTTCGTCGAGAACCTTGCCGAAGGTCTCCGCACGGCCGACATTCTATCGCTTCACGTTCCGCTTGGCGCGGAAACGCAGAACCTCATCGGCCCCAAGGAGCTCGCCCTCCTCCCTCTTGGCGCGATCGTCATCAACACGGCTCGCGGCGGCATTTTGGACGAAGCCGCGCTCCTGGAATCCATCCAGAGCGGCCGCCTGCGAGCGGCGGGACTCGATACGTTCAGTGAGGAGCCGTTGCCGGTCGGTCATCCGTTCCTAGCCGACAAAAGAATTGTGCTGAGCCCCCATTCGGCTGCGCTGACTGAAGAATCCTTGCTTGCCATGGGCCTCGCCACGGCGAGGAACGCGCTTGCCGGCCTCGATGGCGCGCTCGACCCAACCCTGGTGATCAATCCTTCCGTTTTCGCTGAGCCTACCGATGCGCGCCAATAAGGTTCGCGAACGCTGGGGGAACGGCGAAGAGGCGGTCTCCGCCTGGCTGTCGATCGGCGCGCCGTACGGCGCCGAAATCGCCGGCTGGTCCGGCGCCGATAGCGTTACCGTTGATCTCCAACACGGCATGCTTGACCTTAAGGATGCAATCGTCGCCCTGCAGGCAATCTCGTCGACGCCTGCAGCGCCCTTCGCGCGAGCGCCGTCCTGTGACCCGCCTCTTCTGATGAAACTGCTCGACGCCGGTGCTTATGGCCTCATCTGTCCCATGGTGAATCATGCCGCCGAGGCGAAAGCGCTCGTATCCGCAACCCGCTACCCGCCCCGAGGAAGCAGGAGCTTCGGGCCTGCCCGCGGTCTCCTCTATGGCGGCTCGGACTATTTCGACCGCGCGGACGAGACGATCATCCGCCTCGCCATGATCGAAACGGCGGATGGACTCGACGCCGTTGAAGAGATCTGCGCCGTCGACGGTCTCGACGGGGTTTTTATCGGGCCAAACGATCTCGCGCTGGCTCTGGGCTGTCCGCCTTCGAGTGATCCAGCCGAGGTCGAAGTTGCTGCAGCTATCGAGCGATGCTTAAGGGCAGCGCGAAACGCCCGCAAGCACGCCGGGATCTTCTGCCCTTCCGGTGCGGTCGCGGCGCGCCGCGCCGAGCAAGGCTTTGATTTTCTCGTCCCAAACAGCGACGCCAACCTGCTGAGGTCAGCCATGGCTGCGGAAATCAGCGCGGCACGAGCCCTTAAACCGATATTCAAGGGAGCATAGTTTTGGCGAGCATTAGTGTCGGCGTTGTTGGCGCCGGATGGATGGGCCGCGCCCATGCGACGGCTTTTGAAAACGCGGCGCGCGTTTTCGGCCCGGAACCCGCAACGCTCGAAGTCGTCGCCGTCGCCGACGTCAACGAAGCCGCGGCGCGCGATTTCGCGAATCGTTTCGGCGCGCGGAGCTGGACAAAAGATTGGCCTGACATCGTCGCCGATCCTTCGGTCGACGTCATCGACATCACCACCCCGAACGACGTTCACCCCGAAATCGCGCTCAAGGCGATCGCCGCTGGCAAGCATGTCTATTGTGAAAAGCCCATGGCCAATAGCGCGGCCGAAGCTAAGCGGATGCGCGACGCGGCCCGAAAAGCCGGCGTCTTAACCCTCGTCGGCTTCAACTATCTCTGTAATCCGATCCAAGCCTATGCCCACCAACTCATAGAAAGCGGCGCGCTCGGCGAAATCTTCCATTTCCGCGGCATGTTCGACAACGACTATATGGTCGATCCGAACTACCCCTATACGTGGCGCACCGACGCACGCGCCGCCGGCCGCGCTGGGGCGCTTGGCGACATGGCAAGCCATGTCCTTAGTCTCGCCCACTACCTCGTTAGCGGCGTTGTTGCAGTTAGCGGCGCGCGCCAGACCCTTCACCCCCGGCGCCGCGACGCGCAAGGGGTCGAACACCCGGTCGAAAACGACGATCTGACGCATTTCATCTGCCGCTTCGCCAATGGCGCATCCGGCTATATCGAGGCGAGCCGCATAGGAACGGGCCGGAAGCTCTACCTCGCCTATGAAATTCAGGGGACAAAAGGCGCCCTGCTCTTCGACCAGGAGCGGATGAACGAGCTTCTTCTCTACCGCCAGACGGACGATCCGGCCGAGCGTGGCTATAAGCGTGTTCTCGCCGCGCCTCAACATCCGGACTACGCCGCCTTCTTCGGGCTCCAGGGCAATCCGCTCGGCTACAACGACCTGAAGATCATCGAAGCACGCCGTCTGATCGAAGCCATCGCGCTCGGCAAGCGATGGGTCGCGGATTTCGATTTTGGCTACCGCGTGGATCGCGTCGTCGAAGCCGCGCTCATCTCGGCGGATGAAGGCCGCTGGGTCGAGACCGAGGAGATCGCCTGATGCCAGCCTATCGCCTCGCCAATGCGCCATGCTCGTGGGGCGTCGACTTCGCCGACCGGCCGGAAAATCCCGATTGGCGTCGCGTGCTCGACGAAGCGGCCGCCGCGGGATTCTCGGCGATCGACCTCGGGCCGGTGGGCTATTTCCCGCCTGATCCCTCACAGCTCGCCGATGAGCTCGTCAAGCGAAACCTCTCCTTATCGGCTGGCGGGCTCTTCGATCCCTTGGCGGACCCAGCGGCGTTTGACGGCGTCATCGGCAAGACCCGACGGACTTGCGCGATCCTTAAAGCGCTCAATGCGCCAAGGCTCGTTATCATCGACTGCGTTTCCGAAGCGCGCGGCGGTACGGCTGGACGATCTTCAGCGGCGCGCCGTCTCAGCCCGACCGAATGGAAGGACATGATAGGCCGCATTGTCGAGCTCGCTCGGATCGCCTGGAACGAATACGGCGTTACGAGCACGCTTCACGCTCACGCTGGAACCAATATCGAATTCGAAGACGAACTCGATCGAGCAATGGCCGACGCGCCGGAAAACCTCCTTGGACTGTGCGTCGATACCGGGCACTCGGCTTATGCTGGAATCGATCCCGTCAAACTGATCCGCAAATACGGAAAGCGCATCGGTCACATGCATCTCAAGGACGTCGATCCTCAAGTGCGAGCAAGTTGCCTCGCCGGCGAGATCGATTTCTTCGGCGCGATTGCCAAGGGTATATTTTGCCCGCTCGGCCGAGGAATGGTTGAGTTCGCCGCCGTTCGCGACGCGCTCGCCGAAATTGGATATGGCGGGGTCGCGGTCGTGGAGCAGGACGTTGACCCAGGCAGCGGCTCCGGGCCGCGCGAAAACGCGCGGCAGAGCTACGCGTTTTTGAAACGCATCGAGATGACGCCCAGCGAAGGGCTTCGTGCATGAGCGCGGCGTGCCTCGTTGACTGCCGCAACACGCTGGGCGAAGGCTGCGTTTGGGATCCGCGCGATCAAAGCCTTTACTGGACCGACATCGAGGAAAGCCGTATTTACCGGCTCGGCCCTGCTGGAGACGTCGCGACATTCTCCTTGCCCGAACGCGCCGCTTTTCTGTTACCGCGGGCGCAAGCTGGTTTCATCGTTGGCTTTGCAAGCCGAATCGCGATCGCCGACAACAAGTTTCGATGGTTCTCGAACCTTGTCGCAGTCGAACCTGATCTACCCCAAACGCGCGTAAACGATGCGACCGCCGACCCATTCGGAGGCGTTGTTTTCGGCACGTTCGACGAGCGCGATCGCAAGCCGGTCGCCTCTCTCTACCGCCTCGCGCCGAATGGCGAGCTCCACCGGCTCCTTGGCGGCGTGACCATCAGCAACGGCCTGGCCTTCTCGCCGGATGGCGCGACGATGTATTTCGCCGACACGCCGGTCGGCGAAATACGCCGTTTCAAGGTCGGGAAGGATTTCTCGAGCTTCGACGAGATTGCTCCGCTTGCCGGCCCGAACATAGCTCCGGGAAACCCGGATGGCGCGGTCATCGATCAGGACGGCTACTATTGGAACGCGCGGGTCTGGGGCCACTGTCTGGTCAGGGTCGCGCCGGACGGCCAACTCGCGGAGAGGCTCAACCTTCCGGTGAAGGGCCCCACCTGCGTCGCTCTGGGCGGCGCCGGCGGACGCCGACTCTTCGCAACGACACTGCGCGTCCGCCACTCGGACGCCGAATTGGCGGCCGCTCCGCAAGCGGGAAGCCTTTTCGCGGCGAACGTCACCGTTCCTGGCCAACCCCAGACGTTATGTTTGGTTTGATTGAAGGCCGTCCGCGGCTCTTCATCGGCCGACCGCGCTTTCGTGGAGGATCCGATGAGATTTGCAGTGTTTGGCGCAGGCCGCATGGGCGCGCGCCACATTGCCAACGTCGTGGCGCATGAAAAGGCCGAGTTGGCCTATGTGGTCGATCCGGACTTCGCGCGCGCAAAAGCAATTGCTGATCGTTACCAAGCCATACCGTTAGCCGATCCCGAAAGCGCGCTCGCCGATACCACGGTCGACGCTGCGATCATCGCGTCAGCAACTGACACTCACGTTGATCTGATCATCGCCGCCGCGCGAGCCGGCAAGGCGATCCTGTGCGAAAAGCCGATTGATCTCGATATGGCTCGCGTCGAGACCTGCGCCAAGGCGATCGCCAACCGCAACATCCCAATCATGATTGGATTTCAGAGACGCTTTGATCCAACTCACAGAGCAGTCAAACAAGCTGTCGAAAACGGCGAGATCGGCAAAATCGAAGTCATCGCGATCGTTAGCCGAGATCCTGAACCCCCGCCGCCAGCCTACATTGCCGTCTCCGGTGGCCAGTTCCATGACCAGATGATCCATGATTTCGA
>CAWGPR010000009.1:0-512327 GCA_963824475.1 uncultured Alphaproteobacteria bacterium | reverse complement strand
CTCCGGCCATCCGATTTAGCTGTTCGTGCGTGCCTCAACACGAGGAGGCACGGATGAATGTACGCTATCGGGTCGAACTCAGCCAAACCGAACGCACCGAACTGACGGAGCTTCTGAGCGGCGGCAAGCATGCGGCACGCAGGCTCAAGCGGGCGCAGATATTGTTGGCGGCGGATGGCGGCGCCAGCGACGAGGCGATCGCGACCAATGTCGGCGTGGGCAGCTCGACCGGCTATCGGACTAAGCGCTGCTTCGTCCCGGCAACCTGGAGGCGGCGCTCAGCGAAGAGCCGCGCCCCGGAGCAAACCGCAAGCTCTCGGGCAAGGAGGAAGCCCTGCTGGTGGCAACGGCCTGTTCGAGTTCACCTGTGGGGCCGCGCTCGCTGGACGCTGGAGTTGCCGTCCGGTGAACTGGTCAGGCTGATGGCGACGACAGTGTGTCGCGCGAGACGGCGCGTTGGCGCTTGGCTGAAAACGACCTTAAGCCATGGCGCAAGGACATGTGGTGCATTCCGCAGGTCGACGCCGACTACGTCGCCCGATGGAGGAGGTGCTCGATCTTTATTCGAGCGCCCGATCCTGAGCGCCCGGTGGTCTGCTTCGACGAGAGCCCGATCCAGCTCATCGGCGAGGTCCGCCGGCCGATCCCGCCCGAGCCGCGGCAAATCGAGCGCTACGACTGCGAATATAAACGCAACGGAACCGCGAACCTGTTCGTGTTCTTGGATGTGAACCGCCCCTGGCGCAAGGTGAAGGTCACCGAACGGCGCGCCGCCGAAGACTTCGCCGTCTGCATGCGCGACCTCACCGATGTCCATTATCCCGAGGCGGAGCGCATCGGCGTGGTGCTCGACAACTTGTCGACCCATTCCGCCGGCGCGCTCTACCAGACTTTCCCAGCCGACGAAGCGCGACGGGTGCTGCGCCGGCTGGAGTTCCACTACGTCCCCAAGCACGCCAGCTGGCTGAACATGGTCGAGATCGAGATCGGCGTCCTGGCCAGTCAATGTCTCGATCGGCGCATCGAAAGCTACACCCGGCTTGTCGCCGAGACCGCTGCTTGGGAGAAGCGACGCAACGCCGAATGCGCCCGCATCAACTGGATGTTCACAACCCAAAAAGCCCGCGCCAAAATGGGGCGCGCTTACCCCAAGCCCACGCTCAAATCAGACCAAAATCAAAGAGTCAAAACCTCTGTGACGAGGTACTAGTACCTCGGCACAGTGATCTTGACCGGTTGAATCCGGGGTCAAAGTAACTCTGGCAGCTGTGTCGGATCAACGAGCAGTTCGATGCTGCGGGCGTTCTCGGCTGCCGCCTAATGAAGCCAGCTTGTTCGAGCGTCAGTACCATCTGGTGCACGGAAGGCGGGCTGACGCGAAAATAGTCCTGCATCTCAGTTTCGGCCGGCGGCCGGCGGTGCAGGCGCGTGTAGAGGTGGATAAACGCCAGATATTGGCCCTGCCTGGGTGTGAAGGTTTTTGCAGGGCGACTCACTCCGGCCATCCGATTCAGCTGTTCGTGCGTGCCTCAACACGAGGAGGCACGGATGAATGTACGCTATCGGGTCGAACTCAGCCAAACCGAACGCACCGAACTGACGGAGCTTCTGAGCGGCGGCAAGCATGCGGCACGCAGGCTCAAGCGGGCGCAGATATTGTTGGCGGCGGATGGCGGCGCCAGCGACGAGGCGATCGCGACCAATGTCGGCGTGGGCAGCTCGACCGTCTATCGGACTAAGCGCCGCTTCGTCCTCGGCAACCTGGAGGCGGCGCTCAGCGAAGAGCCGCGCCCCGGAGCAAACCGCAAGCTCTCGGGCAAGGAGGAAGCCCTGCTGGTGGCAACGGCCTGTTCGAGTCCACCCGCGGGCCGCGCTCGCTGGACGCTGGAGTTGCTGTCCGGTGAACTGGTCAGGCTGACTGCGCACGAGAGTGTGTCGCGCGAGACGGTGCGTCGGCGCTTGGCCGAAAATGACCTCAAGCCATGGCGCAAGGACATGTGGTGCATTCCGCAGGTCGACGCCGACTACGTCGCCCGTATGGAGGAGGTGCTCGATCTTTATTCCGAAGCGCCCGATCCCGAGCGCCCGGTGGTCTGCTTCGACGAGAGCCCGATCCAGCTCATCGGCGAGGTCCGCCGGCCGATCCCGCCCGAGCCGCGGCAAATCGAGCGCTACGACTGCGAATATAAACGCAACGGAACCGCGAACCTGTTCGTGTTCTTGGATGTGAACCGCCCCTGGCGCAAGGTGAAGGTCACCGAACGGCGCGCCGCCGAAGACTTCGCCGTCTGCATGCGCGACCTCACCGATGTCCATTATCCCGAGGCGGAGCGCATTCGCGTGGTGCTCGACAACTTGTCGACCCATTCCGCCGGCGCGCTCTACCAGACTTTCCCAGCCGACGAAGCGCGACGGGTGCTGCGCCGGCTGGAGTTCCACTACGTCCCCAAGCACGCCAGCTGGCTGAACATGGTCGAGATCGAGATCGGCGTCCTGGCCAGTCAATGTCTCGATCGGCGCATCGAAAGCTACACCCGGCTTGTCGCCGAGACCGCTGCTTGGGAGAAGCGACGCAACGCCGAATGCGCCCGCATCAACTGGATGTTCACAACCCAAAAAGCCCGCGCCAAAATGGGGCGCGCTTACCCCAAGCCCACGCTCAAATCAGACCAAAATCAAAGAGTCAAAACCTCTGTGACGAGGTACTAGTACCTCGGCACAGTGATCTTGACCGGTTGAATCCGGGGTCAAAGTAACTCTGGCAGCTGTGTCGGATCAACGAGCAGTTCGATGCTGCGGGCGTTCTCGGCTGCCGCCTAATGAAGCCAGCTTGTTCGAGCGTCAGTACCATCTGGTGCACGGAAGGCGGGCTGACGCGAAAATAGTCCTGCATCTCAGTTTCGGCCGGCGGCCGGCGGTGCAGGCGCGTGTAGAGGTGGATAAACGCCAGATATTGGCCCTGCCTGGGTGTGAAGGTTTTTGCAGGGCGACTCACTCCGGCCATCCGATTCAGCTGTTCGTGCGTGCCTCAACACGAGGAGGCACGGATGAATGTACGCTATCGGGTCGAACTCAGCCAAACCGAACGCACCGAACTGACGGAGCTTCTGAGCGGCGGCAAGCATGCGGCACGCAGGCTCAAGCGGGCGCAGATATTGTTGGCGGCGGATGGCGGCGCCAGCGACGAGGCGATCGCGACCAATGTCGGCGTGGGCAGCTCGACCGTCTATCGGACTAAGCGCCGCTTCGTCCTCGGCAACCTGGAGGCGGCGCTCAGCGAAGAGCCGCGCCCCGGAGCAAACCGCAAGCTCTCGGGCAAGGAGGAAGCCCTGCTGGTGGCAACGGCCTGTTCGAGTCCACCCGCGGGCCGCGCTCGCTGGACGCTGGAGTTGCTGTCCGGTGAACTGGTCAGGCTGACTGCGCACGAGAGTGTGTCGCGCGAGACGGTGCGTCGGCGCTTGGCCGAAAATGACCTCAAGCCATGGCGCAAGGACATGTGGTGCATTCCGCAGGTCGACGCCGACTACGTCGCCCGTATGGAGGAGGTGCTCGATCTTTATTCCGAAGCGCCCGATCCCGAGCGCCCGGTGGTCTGCTTCGACGAGAGCCCGATCCAGCTCATCGGCGAGGTCCGCCGGCCGATCCCGCCCGAGCCGCGGCAAATCGAGCGCTACGACTGCGAATATAAACGCAACGGAACCGCGAACCTGTTCGTGTTCTTGGATGTGAACCGCCCCTGGCGCAAGGTGAAGGTCACCGAACGGCGCGCCGCCGAAGACTTCGCCGTCTGCATGCGCGACCTCACCGATGTCCATTATCCCGAGGCGGAGCGCATTCGCGTGGTGCTCGACAACTTGTCGACCCATTCCGCCGGCGCGCTCTACCAGACTTTCCCAGCCGACGAAGCGCGACGGGTGCTGCGCCGGCTGGAGTTCCACTACGTCCCCAAGCACGCCAGCTGGCTGAACATGGTCGAGATCGAGATCGGCGTCCTGGCCAGTCAATGTCTCGATCGGCGCATCGAAAGCTACACCCGGCTTGTCGCCGAGACCGCTGCTTGGGAGAAGCGACGCAACGCCGAATGCGCCCGCATCAACTGGATGTTCACAACCCAAAAAGCCCGCGCCAAAATGGGGCGCGCTTACCCCAAGCCCACGCTCAAATCAGACCAAAATCAAAGAGTCAAAACCTCTGTGACGAGGTACTAGTACCTCGGCACAGTGATCTTGACCGGTTGAATCCGGGGTCAAAGTAACTCTGGCAGCTGTGTCGGATCAACGAGCAGTTCGATGCTGCGGGCGTTCTCGGCTGCCGCCTAATGAAGCCAGCTTGTTCGAGCGTCAGTACCATCTGGTGCACGGAAGGCGGGCTGACGCGAAAATAGTCCTGCATCTCAGTTTCGGCCGGCGGCCGGCGGTGCAGGCGCGTGTAGAGGTGGATAAACGCCAGATATTGGCCCTGCCTGGGTGTGAAGGTTTTTGCAGGGCGACTTACTCCGGCCATCCGATTCAGCTGTTCGTGCGTGCCTCAACACGAGGAGGCACGGATGAATGTACGCTATCGGGTCGAACTCAGCCAAACCGAACGCACCGAACTGACGGAGCTTCTGAGCGGCGGCAAGCATGCGGCACGCAGGCTCAAGCGGGCGCAGATATTGTTGGCGGCGGATGGCGGCGCCAGCGACGAGGCGATCGCGACCAATGTCGGCGTGGGCAGCTCGACCGTCTATCGGACTAAGCGCCGCTTCGTCCTCGGCAACCTGGAGGCGGCGCTCAGCGAAGAGCCGCGCCCCGGAGCAAACCGCAAGCTCTCGGGCAAGGAGGAAGCCCTGCTGGTGGCAACGGCCTGTTCGAGTCCACCCGCGGGCCGCGCTCGCTGGACGCTGGAGTTGCTGTCCGGTGAACTGGTCAGGCTGACTGCGCACGAGAGTGTGTCGCGCGAGACGGTGCGTCGGCGCTTGGCCGAAAATGACCTCAAGCCATGGCGCAAGGACATGTGGTGCATTCCGCAGGTCGACGCCGACTACGTCGCCCGTATGGAGGAGGTGCTCGATCTTTATTCCGAAGCGCCCGATCCCGAGCGCCCGGTGGTCTGCTTCGACGAGAGCCCGATCCAGCTCATCGGCGAGGTCCGCCGGCCGATCCCGCCCGAGCCGCGGCAAATCGAGCGCTACGACTGCGAATATAAACGCAACGGAACCGCGAACCTGTTCGTGTTCTTGGATGTGAACCGCCCCTGGCGCAAGGTGAAGGTCACCGAACGGCGCGCCGCCGAAGACTTCGCCGTCTGCATGCGCGACCTCACCGATGTCCATTATCCCGAGGCGGAGCGCATTCGCGTGGTGCTCGACAACTTGTCGACCCATTCCGCCGGCGCGCTCTACCAGACTTTCCCAGCCGACGAAGCGCGACGGGTGCTGCGCCGGCTGGAGTTCCACTACGTCCCCAAGCACGCCAGCTGGCTGAACATGGTCGAGATCGAGATCGGCGTCCTGGCCAGTCAATGTCTCGATCGGCGCATCGAAAGCTACACCCGGCTTGTCGCCGAGACCGCTGCTTGGGAGAAGCGACGCAACGCCGAATGCGCCCGCATCAACTGGATGTTCACAACCCAAAAAGCCCGCGCCAAAATGGGGCGCGCTTACCCCAAGCCCACGCTCAAATCAGACCAAAATCAAAGAGTCAAAACCTCTGTGACGAGGTACTAGTTCCCCTGCACAGAGATTATGACTCTTTGAGCGAGGGATCGGGATAGGCACGCGCCATTTTGGTTCTGGCCTTGTCGCTGGAGAACATCCAGTTGATTCGAGCGCCGCTTTGGTTTCGCTGAGACTGCCAGACGTCGATCTCGGCAACCAGCCGGTCGCAGCTTTCGATGCGGCGATCGAGACATTGGCCTTTGAGCACGCCGATCTCGATCTCAACCATGTTGAGCCAGCTGGCGTGCTTGGGCGTGTAGTGGAACTCAAGCCGCCTGAGCACGCGGCGCGCTTCGGCCGGTGGGAATCCGGCGTAGAGAGCGGCAGCGGTGTGGGTGGAGAGGTTATCGAGGACGACGCGGATGCGCTCGGCCTCTGGGAAGTCGACATCGACGAGCTCGCGCATGCAAAGGGCGAAGTCGTCAGCGGTGCGATGATCCGTGACCTTGACTCTGCGCCAAGAGCGATGGGCATCGACGAAGACGAAGAGATTGACGGTGCCGTTGCGGCGATACTCGTAGTCGAAGCGCTCGAGCCGTCCGGGTGCGGCCGGGATCGGCTGGCGCGCTTCGCCGATGAGCTGGGTGGGGCTTTCGTCGAAGCAGACCACGGGCCGCTTCGGGTCAAGCTGCTCGGCATAGAGGTCGAGCACATCCTCCATGCGGGCGACGTACTCGGCGTCGACCTTGGGGATGCACCACATGTCCTTCCGCCAAGGCTTGAGATGGTTCTCGGCCAAGCGTCGGCGGACGGTTTCACGCGAGAGACTGTCATGGTCGGTCAGCTTGACCATCGCGCCAGCCAGCAGCTCCAGCGTCCAACGGGCGCGACCTTCGGGCGGGCTCGAACAGGCGGTGGCGATGAGGAGGGCTTCTTCGTTGCTGGTTAGCTTACGATCGGCGCCTGCCCGCGGCTCCTCGTTCAGGGCGGCTTCGAGATTACCTTTAACGAAGCGGCGCTTGGTCCTGTAAACGGTCGAGCCGCCGACAGCCACAGCAGCGGCAATATCTTCGTCGCTGAGCCCGCTGTCAGCCGCGAGCAGAATCTGGGCTCGTTTGATCTTGCGGGCGTAATGCTTGCCGCTGCCCACCAGCGCGGTGAGTTCACACCGCTCGGCTTCGCTCAGTTCGACATGGTAGCGTATGTTCATCCGGGCCTCCTCGCGAATCGCGAGGCCCAGACGAATCAGGCTATGAATCAATTATTTGGCACGTGTCCCCGGCTCCCCCGTTCACCGACAAGCAAGGTCAGTACCTGGCCTTCATCTACGCCTACAGCCGTATCTTCCGCCAACCACCCGCGGAAGCCGACATGCAGCGGCACTTCCAAGTCTCGCCACCCAGCGTGCATCAGATGGTGCTCACCCTCGAACGCGCCGGCCTCATCAGGCGGACCCCGGGCGTCGCGCGCAGCATTGAGATTTTGGTCGAGCCCGAGGACCTCCCAGTCCTCCGTTGAGCTTGAAACCGTCCAAACCTCTGTGCAACGGAACTAGTGAATCGAATCTAACACTTGGTGCCCGCGCCTGACGGCGGCGATGATTTTGTCTGGATCGGCGGTCCAGGCAAAAGGCTGCGATTTCTGATTGTGCTGTTCGAGGAAGCGGTTGATCGCGGCTTGCAGGTCGGCGACAGATCGAAAGACGCCGCGTTTGAGCCTGCGCTTCGTGAGGGTCGCGAAGAAGCCCTCGACCGCGTTGAGCCAGGAAGCCGATGTCGGTGTGAAATGGAACGTCCATCGCGGATGACGTTCGAGCCATCGTCGAACATTGGGATGCTTATGGGCGGCGTAGTTGTCGAGGATCGCGTGGACCGTCTTGCCGGCTGGAACCTCGCGCTCGACGGCGTTGAGAAAACGGATGAACTCCTGATGCCTGTGGCGCTGCATGTTGCGGCCGATCACCGTGCCATCGAGGACGTTCATCGCGGCGAACAGCGTCGTCGTGCCGTGCCGCTCATAGTCGTGGGTCATGGTTCCGGCGCGGCCCTTCTTCAGCGGCAGTCCGGACTGAGTGCGGTCAAGGGCCTGAATCTGGCTCTTTTCGTCGACCGACAGGACAATGGCGTGTGCGGGCGGATCAACATCGAGCCCGACGACGTCGCGCAATTTGTCGACGATGCGCGGGTCGTTGGACAGCTTGAACTGTCGGACGCGATGCGGCTGGAGCCCGTGCGCGCGCCAGATGCGCTGGACCGAGGAGATGCTGACCCC
Source organism: uncultured Alphaproteobacteria bacterium (assembly GCA_963824475.1). Lineage (GTDB taxonomy): Bacteria > Pseudomonadota > Alphaproteobacteria > Rhizobiales > Beijerinckiaceae > Roseiarcus. Next base: position 504,418 of record CAWGPR010000009.1, on the reverse strand, counting down.
GGCCGCCTTGGCCATCGCCGCGCCGGTCCAGTGCGTCTCTTCGCTTGCCGGCGCTTCCATGGTGAGCGCGACGACACGTTCGGCGAGCGAAGGATCGAGCTTGGGGATGCGCGAGGGCCGCGTCTTATCGTGCAGAAGTCCGTCTACGCCTTCGGCAGCGAAGCGCTCCTGCCAGCGCCAGACGCAGGTCTTCGACTTGCCGGTCTCTCGCATGATCGCGTTCGTCCCGAGCCCTTCGGCGCTGAGCATCACGATCTGCGCCCTCCACACGTGCTTTTGCGGCGCGTTGCGGTCCTTGACCAAAGCTCGGAGCCGATCGACATCGGCGGGCGTGACGGAAAGGGAAATGCCGGTTCGCATGCCGCAGACTCGCACGCCGCGAGTCCGCCGGAATCTCCGCCGGGATTCAAATGTCAGATTTTATCCACTAGCATTGATGCAGCGCCGCGTTTCTGCGATAGATCTGGTCATAGAAGAAAGCCTCCTCTTCTATTCGAAGAGGGCAGGGGATTTTTGTTTGCCAGAGCCGCAACTGATTGCGATTGGCGGCAACGCTCTCGATGGCGTCGCTCCATGCAGGAATTGAGGTCGCCGTCGCCACCAACCCACAACCGTTGGCTCTAACAACCTCGGCAATATGTCCCAGGTCCGACACTATAGCGGGAAGTCCAGCCGCAAACGCCTCATGGAGCACAAGGGAAAATGTTTCCGGCACTTGCGAGGGAACGCATAAGACGTCGAACCCAGACAGGACGCTCGGCACTTCCTCCGCGCTCACGGGACCCTTAAGGGTGATTTGACGGTCTGCCTTGCAAGCGGATATAATTCGAGTTTCGACGTCACGACTCCCGTGGACCGGCCCAACAATGACAAGCTTGCCGTTCACAACGTCGGCGTCAAGGAAAGCGTTGACCAGGATATCAATGCCTTTGGCCTCCGAGACAGTCCCCAAAAAGCCAAAAACAATTTCATCCTTGTCATCTTTGCAGTCGCGCGGAGAGAATTTCAGCAGGTCTATGCCATGGGGTATAACACGAAAGGCGAGGTTTGGGCACTCGCGCTCAAACTGCTCCTTGACAAATCGAGAGCACGCAATTCGCTCAATCGCGCCTGCAAGAATTTTACGCAGTCGCTGCTGTCTTTCATCTATCCTTACATTCGCAATTTTACATGACGCTGCCTGGCAGGCTTCCCCGCCAGAAGAGCCGTCGCATAGCACCCCGGAAACGCGAACGTGGTTTATGCGGTAGCAAATGGTGAAGAAGTCTGTTAGGGTTACGATGTAAGGTATACCAATTTGTTTGATAATCGCGACGGCGTCAAGCATTCTCAATAAATGCATGACGTGTACCAGTTCAAAGTCGCCGCTTTCAATGAATTTGGAAAATATATCTCTGGCCTTGACGTCTACCCCGGGCGCGAAGCCGTACGGATCGGAGACCAACGCGGCCGGCAAGGCATAAACCGGAACCCCGCTTACGGAGGTCCATCGAAGGCCTTCGGGCGTCGCGCCTCGCCAAAGCAAGGGCGATTCAGTTGAACACGTTAGAACGGTTACGGAGTGCCCACTCCGTTGCGCCGCCTTCGCCAGGCGGAAGGCGACGACCTCAGTTCCCGTCGCGTATTCTGGCATGAACTGGTGGACGATGTACAAAAGCTTCATTATATGCCTGCCATCATGATGGGCCTCAACTGTTGAAGTAGCTCGTCGAGCTGGCGATCGTCGATGGCGCTGCACGGCCTCAAGCAACAATAGGCGAGCTGCGCACCGATGGTCATGGCGAGCGCCTTTTGAATCGCATCGCTCAATTCGACAGCGACGACCTCATCGAGCATCGGATACGCTATTCGAAGAGACGGTAGCAGAGACGATAACCTATCAATAAACATCATTCTAGTTTGACGGACACTTCTTAGAGAGAGTTCGTCGAATCTCCAATTGCGCTCAATTGCAGCGCCATTAACGCTATCTATCCACGAACTCAGCCGGGCGTAGCCAAAACCATCGCAGCCAGTGAGAGAGTGACGGCGGTCTGGCAAGACTATTTGACGTACGTCGGCAATATAGTCTTCCAATATTTTTGCGGGCGACCTAATATCCTGTTTAGCAATCGGCTTCAACTCATTCCATAAAACGAGACTACACATTAGAGTTCCGAGCAAGCAATTGTCTTCTGGCATCCCGTGATCTTGGAATATGTCGCATAAAAATGCAATATCAACGAACGCGCGTCTCAAATAATAGGCAGATTCTCGGCGATGGGAATGGATCACACGGATCGACGAGAGCATTCCAACTAGATATCCGTCCCGTATCAATCTTATACCTAAAGTAAGATCTTCTGCATATTCTCCAATATAACGATATTTGTTAAATATAGTTTTAGGGATGGCACAGGTAACGTCACTAAGTTGTCCTTGGCTGCGCAAACCGACTCGATCATCAGATCGGAAATACCCGACCCGATCTTTGTCACTACAGCCGATAAAATCATAATGTCCTTTTAGCAAACTATCGTAGAAAAACTCGGAATCAGTACGCGGGTATTCCGCGCATGAGACGGCGGACAATTGAGCTCCTTTCACTTGCGGACGAAACAGACACCGGGCCAAACCGAAAAGCCAATACTCGCCGATCGGATATGCATCCTGAACCATAAAAACGAGCAATTCGCCGGTCGATGCATCAGCGCCGACATTCCGTGAATAGCTGTGCGAAAATTCGCTTTGAGTGATTCTCACTAATTTGCAACCAAGCTGAACCGAAAGCTCTGCTGTTCCGTCGGTCGATCCTGAATCGACAATTACCACCTCTATTGACTTTAGTCCCTTCTGTGCGAGCAGTTTACGAAGGAGCGGCCGGAATTCTGAGCCGGCGTTGTAAGTCGGAATCACCACGGAGACGGAAACGTCGAGCGGCGAGTTTGGAGGTATTTCCAACTCAGGATGGCACGTTATGTAGCTATAACAATTGAGAGCCTCGATCACGCGCGCTTGCGTATCGGTTGTTTCGCTAAGCGCCCCAACGCTCATCGCCATTTGTTGGTATGGCAAAAGCCGTCCTTCCTCGCGGCCGCGCGATTTGTAATGATAGAGCGCATTCATGCTGGCCGCCGCAACTTCGGGATTTTGGCGCAGGTATTCGTTCGTCAAGAAGTACGGCCCGGGATTTCTGCCTTCCTCTCCTCCATGCAGAAAGTAGTGCACCGCCGGATCGACGCCGGCGGCCGCGAGATCGGGATATTCGTTCAGGTAAAAGTCGGGGTCAAATAACGGTGACCTACGTATAAGCTCTATAGCTTGTTCCGCAAAGCTGCGATCTTTTTCTATAGCCTCATCCGCAAAGCTGTGATCTTTTTCTATAGCTTCGCTTGCAAAGCTGCGATCTTTTTCTATAGCTTCGCCTGCAAAGCGGTCATCTTTGTATCTTCCTATAAAACGCAATAAAGGATTTGCGCCTGCCGCAGCTACATCTGGGTTCGCTTGCAGGTAGGTGTTTGCTTGGAAATACGGTCCCGGCGCCCTGCCTTCGAGCCCACCGCGCTGCAGGTAGTGCAACGCCGCGTTCACCTTGGTGGCGGCTACGTCAGGATTTTTCTGCAAATACCAATCCTTGTCGAACAAAGGCGACGCAGCAATTTTATGGTAGTCTTTGACAAATCTCCGACGCCGTTTGCTCCGGTTTGAAAGCCATTGCCGCAGACCCGTAAGTTCGGGCGGCAACCGCCTGTCGTAGTCAATAAGCTGAAGCCCTGCGAGTTTGCGGGCAAACCGTTCGGTGTTCTGTTGTATTTCCCACGCTTGCTGCTCGGCATTTCGCTTGTTATTTCGTTGCATTTCCTCAGCATGCAGCTCGGCGTTTCGCTCGGCGTTTCGTTGTAGTTCGCGGACATGCTGTTCGGCGTTTCGTTGTAGTTCGCGGACATGCTGTTCGGCATTCCGTTGTACCTGATCGCGGAGTTGGCTTATTATCTTCTGATTGTCTTCAAATTGTTGTTCTTTAATGCGTAATGCGTCGACGTCATCTGCCAATTGCGCAAGCAGTGGGACGGCGTTACTAAATTCACGCGAAATATGATCGAGATGAGTAGTTGCAAAGTTCCCACCTCTCCCAGTCAATAACTCCTGAAACGCGCGATACGCCTCATTTATCCATGTTTTTGCCGACAAATCCTTATCATCATCATCCAGCAAGCGTGCTTGATGACGTAGATCGCGTCTAATAGACAGGCGTATGAGGTTGTCAACATCTTGTGAATTAGATAATAGAGGCAAATATTCATCTAAAACCTCCCTCAAAAGCACTGTTACATTTATAATGTCATTTACGACGCAGTCATAGCTGACAAATACCCGGCTCATATCGCGTGTATGTTTCTCGGCGTCGAGACAATGCCTAAGCCAAAGCAACAGACCATAAGCATTCGACATTTTATCGCGCACTGACAAGGATGCAGAAACTTCAAGAGGGTTGCGAATCATAATGATAGGATGAATCCGAACGTCTAACTCGCTCAAGACCGTCCGGTAGATTGGAATAAAGCGACAAATTCGTGGATCCTTTAAAACAAAAACACGAGCGCTGCCAAATTCATCTTGAATGATCGATTTGATCATCGTTTTGTAATGTTCGAGGCGATCCGCGCTCAATTGCGCCGGCTCGAGAGGCCGCAAATCACGCCAAGAACTGCCCGCTTCCGCCAGCATCCGGTCATGCAACAACACAAGGCGCTCGGGTTCCCAGTGTCCCGCTTCGTTGCCTGGCAAGGCGCCGAGTAATTGCTTGGGGAGCTCGGCTCCCATCAAATTGAGAATCCGAGTAATTGCGCTCGTGCCGGAGCGATGCATGCCGAGAACCAACAGACATGTCCGCTGGCCAGGCATCGCTGGGGGGGGGCCGCTCATTGAAGTACCTCTCAGTCGTGGCTGGATCAAGACGCGTAAGGAAGACGTTCAGGTTATTTGCACAACCCGCCGTTGAGGATTGCTCATTGCGCCTTCGATAGGGGCAATTCACTAGGGGCCTGGAATTTGAGTCGCAGCGATTGAAGCGCTTTGGCAAAATGTCGTTGGTTCACCTTGATTGGCATTCTCGACGCCGTATACCATCCGGGGTGCGCCTGTCGAATCAACTGCGCCGGGTTTGCCGGAGGCTGGTTGGTTTGCGTCACGCGGCCATGGCGTGACCCTCGGGCTTGACATAACTGCGCGCTTCGGCGTCGGCGGGAGGATACTTCCGATCGGCTCGAAGAGCCTACGGTTGTTGAACAGTCGACCCATTCGAGAGTGGCGAACTCGACGGCCTCGAAGTTTCGCCCGGCCGCGCGTTGTTGTAAGCTGTCGCCGACGTCCGACGGAGAGCACGAGGGAGGCTTCCGTCTAGCGTCGACACATATTGGTCGCCCTGATCGCTGTGGGTGAACGAGCCGCCGCCGCGGACCGGTCGACGATCGTGCAGCGCGTGCTCCAGCGCGTCGAGGACGAAACCGGTATGGCTATGCGAGGCCACCGGCCGACGATCCGTCGTGCAAAGGCGCCAATGACGAAGGCGACGTAGACGAAGCGCGCGTATGTCGCGACGTATGTAAAATTCAAAGCCCAGAGGTCTTCAGCCGCGGCGCACGAAACTGGCGGTTCCCCTGGTTGAGTGGACAAGGGGCCGAGCCGATCGCTCTGACCGCTGCTTTTGAGCGCTTTGCGGCGCACCGCGCCGTACAAACCCGTACAAACCTATGTCCCGCACACTTGATCGGAAGCGGCCCGCATATTAGCCGTAAGGGCGTCCAGGCTTCAATTTGGTTCTCTGGTCGACGAGCCCAAAGACTACAACGATTCTCCCAGGCTATTTGCAAACTGTGGATCGTGCAATACGGCGCCTGTGAGAAGCCGCCGCTCGCCGTCGGTAGGCAAACGGGCCTCCGAGAGAGCGGCCACATACCAACAAGCCGCCGGGTGATACCAGGGTATCGAAATTCCAACGAAGCCGGCTTCGGCAAAGAATTCTAATATTTGTTCATCCCTATAGGCCACGCATAATGGATAATGCCATCCGTCCTCAGGCAAAGAGGTCTTTTGCTCCGCAGATTGAATGACTGAGATAAGTATAACTCCATTGTCGTCAAGAGCACCTCTCGCACCTATGAGAAATTTACGGAACAAGTCTGGGCCGCAATGCGTCACTATAGACTGGGCAACAATATAATCGAATTTTACACCAAAACCATTGCAGTCAAAATCTCCGCTGTAAGAAAATTGTGGTTTCTTTATTGCTAAAACATCACTCCCTGTTTCGCGCGCAATCGCGTCATCGATGAGCCATCGGTTGGGGTCAATTCCATAGTAGCACTTCTCGCGAAGATAGGGCATCAACAATCTACCAAGCCGCAATGACCCGCAGCCAAAGTCCAAGACGCGATGATGCTCGCGTAAGCCGTTGGCGAAGAGGAGACTGAATTGTGTAGCGCTCATAAAATCGAAACGATCCGGGGGCCCGACATACGCGCGGTAATGATCAGCGCCGCCTGGCAGCAATCTCGCTTCGTCAATCGATAATTCTCGGAGGCTGCTGTTTGACTTTGCGCCTGTATCGTCTCGTCGCACGAAGGCCGCGATGTGTTGCCCTCTCGGGTGGTTCCAGCCCCCGATATAGCGCGGCGTCCAACGCCGCTCCGACGCCGCGTATTTTAGATCCTCGAACCGATAGTGATAGGGGTCCCGCGAACCCTGAGTTACGACCCCTCCAGGGTCATGGCGAAACGGTTCACTAGACAGAACGCTGTCGGAGATTTCGAAGAACGTAGCGTAAAATGTGCCGTCAACTTTTATCTTGCTGGCGATTCGCTCAAAACACTTCCTTATCGTGTTCAGAGTCACATGCGTAAATACGGATTGCGCCAATGCGAAGTCGAATACGCCGTCGGGACACGGCAGATCAAAATCGCCCGTACAGATAAGATTTCCGCGTGGCATGCGTTCTTTTAGACCACAAGACGCCAGCTCAATTTCATATCCCGCGTCAAGCAGGCTTATGTTAGGGTCGATTCCAACATAGTTTCCCACGTCGAGATAGCGAATAAAATGTATTCCCGCGCGCAGAGATCCGCATCCTATATCCAGCAGCTTATGATGTGGCGTTAGGCCCTCACTAATCATAAAATCAAGCTGTAATTGACCCAATTCGTCCCAGAGGCCGCCGATAGCCTCCCTATGGCGGCCACGGTTTACCGCTATATGGATGCCGTCGACATCATCATAGGCGCTTTCCATCTCCAGTCTCCTGGCCTCGCACGCAACGACAGCGAAAAATCTCGGTCGACGTTACCATGTTGAACTAGCGTCCCCAAGGACCGAGTTCTCGGAAGCCGAGAGACGTCCCGGCATTCTGACGCCCAGGACCCGGAGTTGAAAAGCCTACTGGGCAAGGATAGGGAATTGCGGATGCCTTGAAGTTATGTGCCTAGACCAGATCGTCGCCCTATCTCAGGCGAACAACAGCAACCAGATCCACAATGCAATAGCGTAAATGATTCGGATTAAGCTCCATCATCATCTTCCACTCATCGGGCGCCCATTTCTTCAGAGAAACCAGGCGCGTCTTGAGAGGGATCAGGCACGCCTTGAGAGAGATCAGGCGCGCCTTGAGAGAGATCAGGCGCGTCTTGATACAGTCAATATCGGTATAGATATGAATAAGGCCGGTCTAGAGAGAGCCTGTGCGCTAAAAGAACGCGATGGACTGCCAAACCTCGCAAAGGCGACGCACACTTTATTTGTGCCCCCAGGTCACTTTTATTCTCCTATCGTCGATCGTGTTGAAGCAGATCGACATCTATCTCGGCTAGAGGCGAATAAAATGCCTTTCTCGCTCTATGGGATAAGAATAGACCGCGAGCAGACAATTGAAAGATGGAGCAGTTTATTACCGTTTCTCAATAATATTCCATTCTCTCAATTCAAAGCGCCGGGCTTTCGCTATGCGTTTGAAAACCCCTCTTACTCCTGGGGCGATGGAAGCATCCTTTACGCAATGCTCCGCAGCCATCAACCGCGAAGGCTTATAGAGGTGGGGAGCGGTTGGTCGTCCGCGTGCGCGCTCGACACTGCGGAGCGATATTTTAAAAGCGATTGCGAATTTACTTTTGTGGATCCTTACCCACAATTACTTAGTTCTCTAATTGGAAAAATCACGACAAACGTACGAATTATTGAAATGCCGATTCAGCAAGTGCCTGTTGCTACATTCGAAGCCCTTGAGGCAGGGGACATCCTTTTTATAGATTCCACACACGTCTTACGTACGGGCAGCGATGTCTGTTTCGAATTGTTCGAGGTCTTGCCTCGCCTCGCCTCGGGCGTGCTGGTTCATTTCCACGACATGTTCTGGCCGTTCGAATATCCAAGATTATGGGCGGTCAGCGAAAATAGATCATGGAACGAGCTATATGCGGTCCGCGCATTTCTGACTAATAACGATGATTGGCGCGTTATTTTTTTCAATGACTACTTTGCTAAGACGGAAAGGAATTTGATCGCAGCATCATATCCAGATTTCTTGAAAAACAGCGGCGGAGCGCTTTGGCTGCAGCGCACGTAAAGCACAGCAGAGCGGTCACCTTCGGCGCAAAGGTTGACAAATCCAAGCATTAGCACAAATCCGCCTGTACGTGTGCTTTAACTGCGACGTCGGGCCAAGACCTTCGTATACAAAACGTCGGAGGCGCGGAGAAGGGAGTCTTCCTGGACGAGGACAAGCGAGAAGCCATTGGACTCGAGCAATTCAAATATCTTCCACTGCGGGATTATGTTTAATTCATTCGCGGTTTCGGCGCCTGGAAGCATGAACTGATAGAGCCTGTGTTGGGTCGGCGCCCGAAGCAGGGCCATACCCTCGGGGCGGACTTTGGCAAGCAGAAGGTTAAGAACTTGTGCTAAAATTGTGGCTTGAGTCAGTCGCAGGGAAAGGACCGAATAGAGAAGATTGCACATCGGCAACAACTCAATGTCACGGCGATTGTATAAAACTCCGAATTTTATATTCGAGACAGTCTTTGTTTTTAAACGATCGCATGCCGCATACACTTCGGAGATGACAATGTCGGTCATGGAGAGAGCTCTCTCCCCTTTCCGAAAGCCAGTCGGATCCATGAGTTAAGGTCAGTCCAAATTCGACTATATTCGGGAGACCGACGAAGCGCGCTCCCCATTGACTGTAATAGTGCTGCAGCAAAGCAAGATCGTCGCTTGCGATAGCCTTTGCGCGCGCCTCGTCATAAGCCGAGCTGAAAGTCTCGCCGGCCAAATTGAAGTCCTTCGCCAGGAGGGGACCCCCAATCGAGGCTGCCGTCGCTCATAACTTATGCGCCATACGCGGCTCCCGGTACGCCCCGCGGGAAAGGTCCCCCTCAGAACCCCATTTGCATAGATAGCGCGTCGGGGCCTGCCTTACCCGGCCAAGTCCGGCGATCGCGACAGCCCCTTGTCTTGTCTGTCAGTCCTGCTGTTCGCGGAAGGTTTTTCTTAGGGAGCTCGAAAGCGGGCCGACGAGGTAGTTCAGAACCGTACGTTCGCCTGACGACACAATAATCTCGGCAGGCATGCCAGCCCGCACGCGAGACCTATATTCCTCTGGAATGTCAGCGCGATTGAGCGAAACAACCCCGAGATAGTAATATTGATGAGTAGGTTCATCAAGCAAGCGATCGTGGGAGATCGTTTCAATTTTGCCCAGCATGACCGGAATTGTTCGCGAGTGAAATGCGGGGAAGCGAATTTCGGTTGTCATGCCAGCGAATACATTGTCAATATCCGCAGTCGGGAACTCGGCGTGTACGACAAGCGCGTCATTGTCGGGAACGATATCGAGCAACGGCTCACCGCCTCGGAGAACCTGGCCAATCGTGAAGACTTTCAAATTCTGCACCGTACCTGCCCGGGGCGCAGTTATCGCTAACCGATTGACGACATCCTGCGAAACCGACAATTGCTCGCGCAGATCTGCAATCTTTTGACGCGCGTCGAGCAGACTGGACGCAACCTCCTCCTGAAATTTTTGGGTGAGTTCCTGGATTTGAATATTCATTTCCGCAATCGAACTTTGCGCTTTCGCGATATCCGCCACAGCCGCGCCCAAAGTCGCCCTCAAGCCGGGTCCGCTCGCGCTCCATCGCGTACACACGCGTCACCGGCACAAGGTTTTTTCCCGCGAGTTCACGCAAACCAACCAGTTCCTCGTTGATATAGTCTGTCTGCTTTTCCGTCGAACTCTTCTCAATGCTGATGCCGTCAATCTCAGTATTCAATTGCACAATACGTGACTGGACAATTTTTTTCTGCCCTTCGAGAGACCCGCGGCGTTCTTCAAATTGATGGATCTGATCGTCCAGAATATGGGAAAGAGTGGGCTCGGCGAGCCTGTCCTTGAGTTCTTTAGGCCAGGAAATTTCTTGGGCTCCGTCTCGCTCAGCGATGAGACGCGCTTCGAGAGCGAGGGCGGAGTTGAGCTGGTTGCTTAGCAACTCATTGTTTGCTTCCGCCTGAACTTGCTCAAGACGGAATAAAACTTGTCCTTCCGCGACATGATCGCCTTCTTTAACGAGAATCTCTCGAACAATCCCGCCTTCTAAATGTTGCACGGTCTTCCGATTCGTCTCGGTCTCGACAAATCCAGTGGCGATGATCGCTTTGTCGAGCTTGGCGACCGCCGCCCATACGCCCGCGACGCCGAAGGTCATCGCGATCAGTGTATATCCGGCGAACGCGATCGGACGCCATTCGGAAGGAGATCGGTTGGATTGCTTTTTCTTCATGGCGGTTATTCGCGTTGCACAGCGACTTGAGGAGCCGGGGCGGCCGTATGCGCAGGCGCGGATGGAATGGCGCGCGGCCCAATGAGGCGCGGTAAAATCACTTCCCGCGTTCCAAAGGCCTGGACAGTTCCGTCCGCCATGATCAGAATCTTATCAACTCCTGCCAAAACATTGATCTTGTGCGAAATAATCACGACGGTCGTGCGGCTCGCCTTCAGTTTCTGGATTGCCGCAAGCAGCGCTTCCTCGCCTGCCGTGTCAAGGTTGGCGTTAGGCTCGTCGAGCACGATCAGGCTCGGATTGCCGTAAAGCGCGCGCGCGAGACCGATCCGCTGACGCTGCCCGCCCGAGAGCGCCTGCCCGCCATCGCCGATTTGGGTATTATATCCTTGCGCTAAACGCTGAATAAGATCGTGGCAACCGGCCAATTGCGCGGCGCAAATAACGGATTCGGTGTCGATGTCCTGGAATCGCGCGATATTTTGGGCGACGGTTCCCGCAAAGAGTTCAACATCCTGAGGCAAATAGCCGACATACCGGCCAAGTTCCTCCGAATTCCAGTGCGAGAGATCGGAGCCGTCGAGGCGCACAGCGCCGCGCAGAGCCGGCCATACGCCGACTAAAACGCGCGCAAGGCTTGATTTGCCGGCGGCGCTCGGACCCACGACGCCGATGATCTCGCCCGGCTCCAGATTGAACGATATGCCTTTGAGAATGGGAGGATTGCCAAGGCCGGGCGCAGCCGCAATTAAATCGGCAATCTGCAAGGCGCCCTCGGGGCGGGGCAGAGACATACGCTCGGGCTCGACGCCAGCGAGAGAAAACAGGCCGCGAATGCGTCCAAACGCGCTACGCGCAGGCGACGAATCCCTTCCAGTTTCCGACCACCACTTCGATCGGATGCATGGCGCGACCGATCAATATCGAGGCGGCGATCATCTGGCCTGCCGAAAGTTCGCGTTGGATTACGAGATAGGCGCCGGTGCCCAGAACGGCTGTTTGCATGAAAATTCGGAAGAATTTGGTCCCCGCCACGATGACGCCAGCGCGATCGCTGGCCAAAGCCTGAAGCTTTAACGTGCTTCCGTGCTGTTGCGTCCAACTCGTTTTGATCGCGCGGAGCATGCCCATCGCCTGGAGCACTTCGGTATTGCGGGACATCGATTGAGCCGTTTGATTGGCCGTCGCCGCCGCCCGACCCGCGGCGTTCAGCGACTTCTTTGTTGCGATTTCGTTCAGGAGCGTCAGGCTCAATGTAATGGCGCTGGCCCCGAGGGCGATGTAACCGAACCAGGAATGCAGCAGAAAGGCGGCGAAAACAAACAGCGGAAACCAGGGCGCATCGCAAAGCGCAATCAGTCCGGCGCCGGTCAAGAATTCGCGGACGGTGTCGACGTCGCGCAGGGCTTGCGCGTGGTTGGCGCCGGGTTGACGGAGGTTTCCGCGATGCACCGCGTTGAAGACGGGCTCGGCGATTTTCTCGTCGAACAAAAGTCCCGCGCGGACTAATAATCTCGATCTGAGCGTCTCAAGAGCGGCGTAGACGCCAATAAGGATGGCGGCAAGAACCGTCAAGCTAAGCAGAGTTGTTTCGCTCCGGCTGCTAATAACGCGATCATAGATTTGCAGCATATACAGAGGGCTGACAAATAGCAGCAGATTTACGAAAAAACTGAACACGATCACGGTCGCGAAGACAGGCAGTGTCGCGCGAACTCCAGCCACTATCACCTCTTGATGGTGATATCGAGAATCAGAAATATGGTTCATCGAATGATGGATTCCCCCCAAAGTGCGAACCGGTCGGTCGCTTCTGAGTTTCCCCGGAAATTCTTAGGGTAGGGGCCTAGCACAGGTCGTTTCAACCTTGCAAGAGGATGCCTTGCGTTCGCCATGGAATGGGGTATGATATTTGCTGAACGAGGCATTTATGTACACAAATCCTCAGAAGCGCGCCCAATCTGAGACGGTCGAGCTTCGCAAAGAGGCGGGGCGGTGGTTGAGAGATCGTCGAGAGGCGCGCGGCCTCTCGCAGAGGCAACTCGCCGAATTGATCGGTGTTGAATATTACACCTTTATTTCTCAGCTAGAGACCGGGCGAGGCCGGATTCCGCCCGATAAGTACCGAGTCTGGGCTCAAGCGCTCGGCATGAACGCGCGCGATTTCGTTCTTGCTCTGTTGCCGTTCTATGACCCTACAACATATAGCATATTATTCCCGAACAATTCGACGGACGGGCAAACTGTCGGATGAGCTTGAAGCTCGCCTCCTTTTTCGATTTCAAATCCGCTTCCTGGTCCGATGACTGGACCCATCAGGAGTTGGCGGAATTCTATCGCGTTGAGGCGTCGCTAATCCGAGCCAACATTCCGATTGAAACCGATCGCGGCCGCTCGGACGAGGGCGATCCCTGGTTTGTATTCTGCAACGCGAATACGGGTGAGATCATTGTCCATTTTGCTCGATTCGACGGGACCTATGTCGTGGCCAGTCCTGCTTTGGACGGCTGCGCGCGCGGGCGCGACTTTAGGGCGTTGATAGAGGCCCAGATTCGCAAGCCATCCTCTTGTCATCCCCAAGGTCGCCAGCGGCGGGAAGCTCTTCATTCACCCGGCCGCGCTGCTCATCGTGCTCGTGGCAACCTGCTTCTTCAAGCTCTCGCAAACGACCGCCTCCGCCGGAGAGCTTCAGGAGGCCCAGCCTGCTCATCCCGGCGTCGGATCTCTCGACTCATTCCGACTCGGAGTCTCAAGCGGTCATACTTGACGAACGGGCTACGGCCGCAGTCCTCGCTGCAATTGTAACGGGGATCGCCTGGGCGCAGTCGCACGATTTCAACCTTTGGAGTATCGGCGCCGCGCTTCCGACGAAAATCGACGTCCCGTCGCAGGACCTTTCCGTTTCGACATCGTCCGGCGTCGCCGGGCCATTCGACGCTAAGCGAGACCTATTTCACGCCCGCAGCGCCGCCGCCGAGCGCGAGACCCCCCTTGCAGATATCCGGGGAGAGCCGTCCACAACATCGCCGGGATATTGGCGGCTCAATGGCCCCAATGACCATTCCGCGGCTGGCCAGACTTTCTCCAGCCTCGATACGTCCACGTTCGCTGCAAGCCAGACGCTGGCGGCCACGTCTGGACCGCTTTCCTCTACCGGAAGCGCCGGACCATCGCCCCACCACTACCCCCTACAAACGGGAATCATGCCAATCGGCGGCTCAACAGCAAGTCCTGATACAACTGAGGCCGCAGTAAGTTCTGATACAACTGAGGCCGCCCAAGAAAATAGTTCTAGTGTCGGCACGCGGACAATTGGATTCCAGAACGCCTTACCTACCGGCGCCACGCCAACGGGGTCGCTATTCAATTCTAGCGGAACGAGCGTGACCTATGCGCTCACGACCGGCAATGACACCAATGCGAGCTTGGGTCATTCCGGTGCGTTCACCGCAAGCGATCTGATAACTGGAATTGTCAACGGCGCGGCGGCATCCCCCACCGCCAACACGTTTAACCCTGGGGACAGCCTAATCCTCAGCGGCGCTACGATCAGCATTACCGACATCGCGAATTATGGTCAAAATGAACTTGCTGGCGTGACTCTCACGGGCCAGTTCAAATTCGTCGTCAAGGAATTGGCGGCCGGAGGCGGTCTTTTCAATTTCAACCTTGATTCTGGCGCCACCAACGTCGAGTCGCTGAATAGCACGGGCGATGTTTACTTCACCAACCTGGGGGCCGGCGCCAACGTCGAGGTAGGTGGCGCGGCCACGGCGATGGGCACGACTGTAAATTCGAGCTATGCGGCGCCGACGGGTCCGGTTTCGTTCCAATTCGGCGGCGGCGCTAATAGCGTGACCATTGATAATAACGCTTCTGGTTCCGCTCCGACGACCGAAACCATCCTGTCGACGGGCGCGGCTAACGGAAGCGCCGCGCATTACGATTATGTGGAGGCGACCGATGCCTCAGGTACGGTTAGCTCACTGACCATCAATGCGACCACCAGCCTCGTAGCGGGGCTGGATCCCTCTGATTTCACCAGTACCGCAACATTGACGGTTTCGGGCGCTGCGGCGTTGGTGGATTTGACGCCTATTGGCGATGACGACACTTTCTCGACCGTCACCGCCTCTGGGCTCACCACTGGCGCGTTGCATGTTAACGCCTCGACTTCCCTCACCACCTTCACTGGGGGCGGCGGCGGCGGCAACGAACTGCTTTATAACGGCGAGGATCTCTCGGCTTCCGCGACCGCAATCAACGGCGGCGGCGAAACGGGCAACATCCTGTCTGCTCAATTGGCTAACGCCAGCAATGGCGGCATTTTCACCAACTGGCAGACTCTCGATATCACAGATTATGGCGGGACGCCCTTCGACGCGTCGCTGCTTACGAATGACGTGATCTCCGGCGTGCAGCTCAGCCGGCCCGATGCTACCTCCGAGACCGTGCTAAACATTGCTCCGGCCGCGACTGCTTTGGTCACCGGCACCGGTTTCACCGATGCTGGTTTGACGATTACCCACTCGAGCGCCACGGGCGACAGTCTGGCTGTGACGTTTAACAACACGGACACCACTACGGCGCTGAACACCCTTGAACTCGGTAACCTGACCTCGACCGGCGACGGCACGGTGAGCATCGCTTCAACCGGCGCCGCCGGCAGCACAGCCTCAGCTGGTTATAACGGAATTGGAACGCTGACCGAGACGCATGGCCACCTAACGACGGTGACGGTAACGGGCAGCAACTACTTCTATCTGGGGTATAGCGGCGGCGTTAGCACCGACCATACAACCACTTCGACTGCCAACATCACCTCGGGGCTGACCACAATCGACGCTTCGGCGACGACCGGCGGGGTGGAGATTTTGGCGGGCAACACCACCCTGGACGCTTCGCTTTGGGAGGTCAGCTACCAAGGTCTCACGCTCGATGGCGGGTCGGGAAACGGCGATATCCTCTATAATGGCGCTAATAGTGGCGTCACTATAGATGGCAATGGAAAGGGCGATGCGCTCTGGCTCGGGGGTTCCGACGCCAGCGGCGCCCTCGGCACAGGCGCCTCGGACCTAGCATGTGTTGGCAATAGCGCGTATGCAACTGCTGTCACCCCCGCCGGACTCGAGGCGGTCGGTGCGGCTCTTGACGATACGGTGACCTTTAAGGCCGGCGCAACCGCGACAATCACTATTGGGCAAGGCGCAGAGTGGGATGGCACGACCTATGTTGGAGGTAAGGTGCAGAACGGCGTTGGCGAGACGATCGTGGATGGCGCTATCGCGGGTCTGAAGATTGATCTTAGTGGAATCGTAGGCGGTATCGCAACCATCCAAAACCAGCAGGCTGCGGTTGCCGGGGCGGGGAATCTTACGACGGCTGAAAATGACGCCGTCGCCGCATTGGAGGTGGTCGGTGTCGCTTACTTCACCTTCGGCGGCAACGAATACCTGGTAGCGGCGCATACTCCAGAATGGGCAGTTAGCGCGGGTGACGCCGTGGTGGAATTGCACACGGTGAACTTCACAGGCTTGTCGATGAGTGCCGGCGTTGTACATGTGGCCTAAGCGGCGTCAGTAGCCAGTAGCCTATTTTCGGAACGAAACCTCTATATTATATTGGTTTGCCTGAATCAGGCTGCGGCAGCTTTTGCGCCTCCTTGATGTGTATCGCGACATCGTAGGTGTCGGCTTTGTCTGTTGTAATCACTCGATATATTAGGTGATCGTCGCCCGCCCCACCCTGGCGGACCGCGTAAAACAGAATTTCCGCAGGTATTCGCATGTTGGGACACGGCGCACTAGCCGCGGTCTGCAATTGACCTGGCCGAACAGTCAGTGATCCCGCCCTAGGAGCCTCGACGACGTCAATTCGGGGCAGTGGCGCTAGGGTGCAGTCTTTGTGCGTCACTCCGTACCAACCAATTCGAACCGGCGTCCCAAACGTCGCATCGAAGCTCATGTAGTTGATGCTCGGAGCTGCACTCTGCGCTCTGCACGGAACTGGGCCGAAAGTCAGGGCTACGCACGCGACCACAGAAGCCGCACGGGGGAAAGTTTCTTTCATGGGAGCCTTTTCCGAAGAAGTTCGATCATACCTTATACCACCCTCGGCTGCTCGCCGATCCGGCCAATGCGGATAATCGTCGTGGTCAGCACCTCAGCTACACCAACGTCAGGCGGACACGATCCGCTCGCCGCCGTAAGCGCTTGGCCAGAGCGAGCGCTCGGACTTTGGCGCCTCAGTGAACTCATTTCTCGGCAACCGCCCAAGAGAGCATCCGTGTGGGCAGAGCCGTAACCGCCGTTTCGGAGTCGAGCGGCGATGTCCGTCAATTCTGCTGTAGTTGATGCTCGGAGCCACGTTCTGAGCGAGAACGCCGTGCTTTGCCGCTGACGACGCTCGTCCAAATAGATGCGGCAGGGGACCGAAGTCCCCTGCCGCTGTTTTCATCAGGCTCCTAGAGCAGATTGGGTCCGGCCGTCTCAGTGCAATGTGACGACGCCGGCCGAGAGGGTCACATTGTGATTGGCGATCCCGACCAAGTCGACGACGGTGTCGCCGGCAGTCAGAGCAGCGGCCGCCTGATGGGCGACTAGGTATTCATCGCTGCCGTAGGTGAACGCCACCACGCCCTGCAGCCCGGCCAAAGCCGCAATCGCATGGTTCTCGGTCAGTGCGAACGTCGTATCTCCTGCGGTGGGCGTGTAAAGGACAAGATTGCTCGTACTGTCCACGGCACTGAAGTTGATCGTCATTCCGGCCGCCGCGCCATGCACTGCGGTCTGAGTGGCGGCGGTCGTCCCGTTGGTCCCGATAGCGGTCACCTGGGCCGCTGTAAGAGTTCGCGCCGTTGTAAACCCAAGCCGTCGCCGTCGCCCCTGCCCCAAACGTGAAGGAGTCGCCGACCGACGCGCCCTGCAACGATGGCGTACCTGCCTGCTCATCATATCCCACATACGAATAGTCGTTGGCGCCCGTCCCGACGGTCGCGGACGCGCTGCTGCCTCCAAGAGCTTCTCCGTCCCCCTTGCCATTGCCGTCGGTGATGACGCCGCTGTTGGCGCCATCATAGAGGAAATCATCCGCTCCCGACCCGCCCTTGATCGCCAGGCCCGTGTAGGTGACGGTGTTGTTCGCGCTCGGCGTGTCGTTGTCGCCCGCAAGGATATAGACGCCATTGGTAGTCGCGGACGCGTCAATCGTCGTCAGCGACGAGGCGATCGTTGTCGCCGTAGCCGCCGCCGCCACGCCAGTGTCGGTGTGAATGCCGTAGTTTTCAAAGTACGTGTTGCCAGTCACCGTCACGGTCGCGAGATTGTTGTCGGTCTCGTAAATATACTCGAGATAAGCATCCGAACCGGAGCCGCCGCCGCTTGCGTTGATCGCGATTGACGTGTCGCCGGTCGAGGTCAAATGGTAGAGCTCGAGATAGCTGCTTCCCGTCGTATCGGTATTGGTCAAGTTCACGCTCAGGCTGTCGCCCGTCGCGCTGGAATGCGTAAGCGTCAGGCCAGCGTCGTATACACTTCCACCGTTCGGGTTGGTGACCAGAATGGTCGTCGCCGGGGCGACGTTCAGAAGAGTCTCGACATTGGAGTCGCCGCCGGTAAATTGCAGGCCCGAGATCGGCCCGTTGGCGGTCATCAACGCGGTGTCGAGCTGGCCCGGCGTGGCAAAGCCCTGATCAACGCCCGCCGTGTACATGTTGGTGACGTCAAGGGTCTGCCAGTTGGTGAAGACCGACGCGTTGGTGGCGCCGACAAACCCCGCCGACAGCACGTTGCCCATGTCGCTCGGGCTGATGCTGGCGTCGGTGCTGCCGCCGTTGATCGCGGTCGCGCTAGAAAGGAAATCACTGCTGCTCCCGTCCCACAACAGTTCGTTGGCGGTGCCGTGGCCGCCGGTGAAGGTCGTGAGAGAGCTGTCGCCATACATCTGCAGGGAGCCGGCGCTGAGACCCGAAGCGTCGACGGTCTTGAACTGGATACCAGTGGAGCTGTCTAACAAATTGACTAGGGTCGCGGGCGAAGCTCCTGCGGCGAGGACGCCGTCCTTCACCACCAACGCAACGCCGCTGGTGGAATAATCCTCAATATAGAGGTCAGCATAGAGGTTGGTTGACGCAGCAATGGTCAGCGACGTCACCGAGTAACTGTAGTCGGTAAACTGGGCGAAATCGGACTGGTTGATGCTTCCGTTCGCGGCGCCGGTCGACAGCAGCGTGACGGTGGTCGGCGCGTCGCCATCATAGTAATTATAGATGCTCTCGCCTTTAACGCCGCCGTCAAACTGCAGCGTCACCGGCGTGGTCGGATCGCTGAAGCCCGAGTAGATGTCAGCGTTGCTCGAGGCGCCGCTCATTTCCACGACCGTCCCGGCCGCAAGGCCGGTAAAGTAAACGTAGTCTTGACTGTTCAGCGATGTGACTTGGGTTGCGCCCGGATTGAGGCTGAAGTCGAAAGTCCCGTACGAAGCCTCCTCCGTGACCACGAACTTGAACGGCCCGGTGAGCGTGACGCCGGCGAGTTCATTGCTCCCCAGGTTCTGAACGTCGACGACTTTCAGCGTGCCGCCGGCGAACAATAGGTTGTCGCCCGGATTGAGCGTGCTATCAAACACGCCCGAAGTGCTATTGATTACCCCGTTGACCGTGGAGCCAGTAGGAATGCCCGAAGCCGGCGCACCCAGGCTGGCGTTGGTGTCGACGCCCGTCGTCAGCGTATAGGTCACGCCCGGTGTACCAGTAGGACTAAAATCGAATAGCGACCCCGTCGGCGTTTCGCCGGCAAGCAAGGCGTTCTGGAACCCAACTATCGACGTGGACGTGTCGCCGATGAACTTCGACGACTGCGCAAAATTCTGCAGCACCTCCCATACGGGCAGACCCACATTAAGCAAAGCGCCGGGCCCTGGGGGGATGCCAAAGATGCCTTCGCACATCGCGGTGACCAAAGCGGTGGTGGCGATCTGTGTGGCGCTGGTCGTGCCGTACAACGCCATGAATTCAGTCGTGCCGGCGAGCGCCTGGCTCATGCCGCCATTCTCCAACGCGGGGTCCGCAATAACGCGGGCGACCCAAGCGTCATACTGCGTCGCGTCAGGAACCACGCCCCACGAGGCCTGAAATTCACGAAGAACAAATTGCGCAACGGTCGTGCGATAGAACAGATCCGTAGGGACGCCTCCGGGGCTGTTTTCCAAATTAGCTTAAATCTGAGCCGGCGTCGCCGTGGCGGGGCTGGCGTTCAACTGCGCGACATACAAATTCGCATCCGCCGTTGGAATCCCCGGAGCCGTCGTCGGTAGACCGTCGATCGTATAAAACCACCCATTCACGTCAGCGTCTGTGTACGTCGTCATTTTTCTTCTCCCGGCCGTTATAATTGCCAAAGACCACGATGGGCGCCCATCAACCGAAGTCGCCCACCGGCACGAAAATTGTGCAGTTCGTTCGTACAGGAAATTCCATACCATGCCAAGTGGCTAACCGGCGCTCACAAAGAAAAATTTTCGCCTCGATTTTCGGCGCCTCGAGGAGTAGTTAATCCTGCAAAACGGGTTTCAATGGTTATCGCGAGGGCAGCATCCCGGCGCATCATCGGATATTTGAGGTGCAAATACCCTCCGACGTGAATGCACGGCAGCGGCGCATCATCGATATGTTCGTGCGGCGACATCCGGAGTTTCTTCGACACCGTTTCCTGGAGCACCGGATCGGCGATCGGTGCATCATCCGCTGATCCAGAAATGGCTCAAGGCAGGTGTGCTCGAAGAGGGAGTTGTGACGACCAACGACAGGGAAACAGGGCAAGGAGCTATTGGAGGCGGGGGCCGTCGCTGCGTTCGATGAGGCGCTGACCTTTCTATCTGCGGCGCGGCGCCTGAAGCAAAGCATACCGCGAGCGTCCTGACGGCGAGGGCCAGGCGTAACGCGCCGGGGCTGAAGGACGTGATCCGCCTAACCCATGCGCTCGACGACCAATGGATGGCCTCCTACGCAATGGCGCCGTCTCGCGTCACGCTCGACATCGACGACACCTGCGACGTGGCGCACTGCCATCAGCAGCTTTCGCCCACTATGACGACCGCTGTTTTCTGCCGATCCATGTCTATGACACCGACAAGAGCCGTCCCGTCGTGGTCATCTTACGCCCCGGCAAGACGCCGTCGGGCGTCGAAGTTCGCGCCCATCTGCGCCGGCTCGTGCGCCACATCCGCTCGCGCTTCCTTCGACTCGCGTCCTGTTCCGGGGCGATGGGCTTTACGCCCGCCCTGAGGCAATGACCTGGTGCGAAGAGAACGACGTCGATTACGTATTCGGCCTTCCCGGCACGAAGCCGCTCTCGAGAAAGGTCGACGAGACCGCCGACGCCTCACCGAGCGCGGCGCGAAGCGCCGTCGCTCATCGAGGCCACGCGGCCTCGACGTCCGCTTCGTCGTCACCAATCTCGACCGCGGCTCGGCCGAATGGCTTTACGAAACTCTCTACTGCGCGCGCGGGCAGGCGGAAAATCTCATCAAACTGCACAAGGCTCAGCTTGCCTCCGATCGCAGGTCGTGCCGCTCGGCGCTCGCCAACCATGTCCGCCTCGTTCTGCACACCGCCGCCTAGTGGTTGATGCTCGCCGTCCGCGACGCCATTCCGAAAGCGCGCGACCTCGCCAAGGCCGAGTTCGCCACGTTGCGCCTCAAGCTGCTCAAGATCGCCGCCCGCGTGGTCGAAATGGCGAGCCCCGTCCGTTCTGGCTTTCGCCTGGCTCGAGGCCGAGCTCTTCACCGGCCTCGAGCCCGGTTCAGCCGCCGCGAGGGCGAAGCGCTCATCCTGGGCGGGCGGATACCGGAAGTTCCGAGACGCGTGACCGCCGCCAAAGTTCGAGCGCAATGGGCAGCGGGTCAACGCTGACCCCAGCCCACCATGAGGCCTCGTCTCCGTGGGCGTGGAGATCGCGGTGATGCAGCCGGCAGACAGGGACTGTATATTCGTCGCTGACCTTTCGGCCGAGCGCCCGCGGTTGGGCGAAGCGAATGTGATGCGCTTCCGAGGGCGTTCGGCCGCAGACAATGCAGGGCTGCGTGGTGACGAACTTGCAGTGTTCCTTGTCGCGCAGGCGGATCGTTTTCGCCACAACGCGACGGCGACGTGCGCGCTCCGTCTCCGACGGGATGACCGCCGGCGTGACCATGACTGCGTCGTCCATCGGCACAACAAACGGCTTCTCAACCAGAGGGCCGGATTCCTTCGACGGCGGAGACTGGGGTTCCTCCTGACTGGCGGCAGACGCCAACTCGATCGTTGCGAGCCTTTCCCGGAAGCTGGCTTCGATCGCGTCGGCGTCGGCATCGATCAGCGTGTTCTTGGCCACAAGGTTCTTGTGGACCCAGTCTGCGGCCTCGTCAGCCGATCGGAGCTGGCCGATATCGGCGAGGAGTTTTTCGCGCAACGCTGCTGATTGTGCCGGGCTCAGAACCGTCCGAGCAGGACGGACGGTTTTCTCCTTGCGCGCGAGAGCCGTCGCGGGCGTCGTTTCCTCTACCGCCGCGATGGGTTTCAGTCGCGCGGCTACACGGTCTTTGTCAGCGGCGTCGGTGTTGTCGGAGGCATCCGCCTTCGCGCCTTCGCCAAGCAAGGTCCGGCGCATCGAGATCGTCCTCGCCTGCAATGCCCACAAGGGCGAACAAGGCATAGCGTCGCGCGTAGGTGAGCGCCGCCCCCATCCGACGCGGCGCCGCCGTTTCGCTGATCGGGCAGACCGGCTATTCCGACGACAGCCACTCCCCCCGACGAATGGGCGAGCATCGTGGTGAGACCGATAAGCCCCGCCTCCTTGTCGATCGCCGTCGCCTGGACGGTCGCGATTTCATGACCGCCGAGGGCTTTCCGCACGATATCGAGGCCGCTCGAGAGCGCCGCATAGCGAAAGGTCTGATCATGATCGCGCGGGTTCATCGCCCGAATGGTCGCGGTCAACGATTTCTCAGGATTGGTCGGCTCCGCTTGAGCCTTCGCCAGCGCCGCGGCGATCGCCCCAATAGTTTCACTGGACCGCTGCATGGTTCCCCTCCTCATCGTGAGCCAGAAGATCAAAACTGACCGCGCCCGACTTCGATCGCTTGGCCCGAACGCCATGGCCGGAGGCTCCTTCGCGTCCTCCGGCATCAGGGCCTTGAGCTCGGACCTGGCTCTCTCATGATCGAGAAAGGCCGAGCGGGTGGCGCAGAAGAGGCCAGCGAACTCGCCCCATGAATTCAACTCGCTCATATCGACGACACTAACCCTTCGACCCGCGGCCGGGGCGGCTCGATCCCATAGGGGCGCGGCGTATCGCCAGTCTGGACGCAGCGCCAGAACCGGCGCTCGGCCGTGACCAGAAAGTGCTGGTAGAGGGCGTCGGCGGGGATGGTCATCTCCATCCATTTGCCCCCTCCGGTGATGATCGAGAGGACCGCCGACCGGGCGTTGGTCACCCACATGTTGTGCTGCAGCTGCGCCATGTGCTTTTCGGCTGCCGCTTCTTCGGAGAACGACCAAGGCAGGATGAACTTGGCCTCGAACACGGCGTCGAGGGCATTGACGAATCCGTCCAGTGTTGCAGCGAGATATCGATGGACGGGGTGTCTGACCCATCGCTGGACGTCAGTAACGGATCGCACAGTGTTGCGTTCGTACCAGCTCCGGTTCAGCTCCTCGGTGGCGATGCCCAGTTGGACGACGAGATTGCCAGACAGGTCCTCCGGCTCGGCCTCGCCGCGCTTTTCGTTTCAGAGCCGGATCAGCGCCGCCTCGTCGGGGCTCATGATGATCCTGGTATCCGAGCCGCCGATGATCTGGCGGCGGTCCAGCTTTATCGAACGCGGAGCCGTGGTGATGTCGCTGAACGTGAATTTCATAGAACTCTCCCGTACGTGCCGACTCGGATCTAAAGACGTCGGCCAAGATTATCCTATATGATGTCAATTATACCATTCAAGCTAAGATTATGATCATTTTGCGCCGCGTGGATTCGGGTGATATTTCCACAACATGACGCCGACTCAGTGTCGAATGGCTCGAGCCGCGCTCGACTGGAGCACAACCGATCTCGCCCGCGCCGCTAACGTCGGACAGGCCACCATAAATCGGTTTGAAGCGGGTCGAGACGCAAGGATTTCGTCGGTCGAAAAGCTGCGCGCTGCATTAGAGGCAGCTGGTATAACGTTTATCGCCGAGAATGGCGGTGGTGTGGGCGTGCGCTTCCGCGAGCCCGCGGACCGGAACCAAACCGAGGTCTGAACGTCGCGTTGGCCCGGGGGCTCTCGAAGGCGACGAAAAGCTCGCAGCCATCGTCGAGGAAAGGTCGCCTCAGCTCGCCGCGCTTGACCGGTACGAGCGACGCGCATTGTCGCGACGCAAGTTCGCGATCCGTACCCTCGACGCGTGCGGCGGTCGTCACCCGACATAACGACTAATGTATGTTATATATATATATATATATACATACGGAATACACATAATAACCATGCATTTTTATAAGTTTTGGCGAAACGAAGCCAATCGGCCCTTTCCTCCCTCAGCGGGCCGAAAGGATTGGGATCACGAATTTGCCGAACTTGGGAATGCGTCTCCAGACCAGCCGCGCCGAACTCGCTCTCGCAAAAGAAACTGCGTAAACAAGCGCAGCGCCGAGCATGCCGTTTCGAGGTTTGACTTAGCCCAACAACAGTCATCACATAGATCGCAAGCTCACGGGAAGTGTAATAAAAGTCGGTCCATTTTGAAATAGGTGACAGCGGTCGTCCCTGCCTTGCAGGTTTCAAAAGTGCGCGTGCCAACGCCTGCGGGATCACTAGTGAAAGGACCGCCGCGAGCCGAACTTCCTCCGAAATTTCACGTTCCTGAAATTGCGTTCCATTTCGTCCCCCCTCCGTCTTGGATGACCAGTGGGCCGATTGCGGGCGCGCCTGTCAACGCAAACCGGCGTGACAGGCGCTTGCTTCAGCCCCCGGCCCGGAGGTAATCGAGGCCGCCGCTGCGCGTGGGCTCCAAGCTGAACCGGAAAGCTGCGTCTCGATGACGGCAGTGGCGATAGTTTTGGGAAGGCGCGGCATGGACTATTCTCCAGGCGCATGCAGCGGGCCGACAATGCAACCCGCTTGCCGGTCGCCCGATGTTCGGGGCAAATTTTGGACGGAACCGATGCCTTCTGGGGAATTTCGAATTAGGGGTGCAGCGTTCCAAATGCCTCAGCCGCCGTGCCTCGAAACCGATAGGCTGCGTCTAAGGCCGCGGCGGCTAAATGATATCGATGCGATCGTGGAAATGGACGTAAATCCTGATGTCTATCGCTATCGTGACCTGCGCCCCGAAGCCTCGATGGCAATACCGGACAAAACGACCGTTAGAAATTCGGTTCAATCTGAGATTTTGTCCAGTTCGTCGCCACACTGCTGGGCCGTTGAATGGAAGGATCGTCAGGAATTTCTGGGTTTGGCGGGGCTGAATGCCAAACCACCTGGAATTGCTGATCTTCCCTATGAATCGGGTACGCTTTTTCTAGGATATCGACTTGCAAAGGACGCTTGGGGGCAAGGGGTTGCATCGGAGGCCGCGGGGGCCGTCCTGGATTATGGCTTTCGCAGTCTGAACTGCCGGGCAGTTATGGCTTTCTCGCATGTTGAAAACATTCGTTCCCGTTGGGTTTTAGAGAAAACTACAATGAGATTGGTTGGAAGGGCTCTCGTTCAACAAAAGTCTCCTGCGTCTAAGCAGTCGAATCCAGAGACGAGTAAATTAGAGCTTCTAGAAAAATTGAACACAGCGGGCTCACAAGTCGCCGTATATCTATGTTACCGATTGGATAGAGAGGCGTATTTATCGCGACGTTGACTCCATTTCGACGCGTACATGTGAATGCGAAGTCTGATAGAGAATATGAATTGGCGCATGGGGTCCCGCCGTTGCAAATCGGGACCCCGGTCCATTCGGGGGTTAAGCTTATCCAATAAATAGGTTAAGCAACCGGTTGATATCCTGCCAAGGCTTTTCGGCCGGGGCGCTCTTCGCGGCTATTCTTATGCCGGCTTTTTCATCGGCATCGGCGTGCCGGAAGCGTTCGCTGCCGCTGCCGAACTTGTGCCCACGCAGCGCCGCCGCCCCGCGGTCTTTCTCGATCGCGACGGGGTGCTGAATGTCGACCACGGCTACGTCCACGCGCCCGAGCAGGTCGAATGGGTTCATGGCGCCAAGGAGGCTGTGAAGCTCTTGAACGATGCGGGTTATTATCTCTTTGTCGTCTTCAAATAGGGTGGACGTCCCAACGGCATCGGTCTGCCAGACTGGAAGGAGTTGAAGACCACCGGAAGCGGCGCCCATGAATGACGTTGGCGCCCAAGCTTGCGACTCGATTATGTCGCCGCCATTCCACGGAGCCATCCTTTGGCGGAAAGTGCTTGCGCTCGCGCGGGCATTGACGTCGAAAAGGCCTCTTATGCCCGTTCTAACCGACAACTCGGAGAGGCGCTGCCCGCGAAGCCGCGTCATGGGGGAACTGGGATTGGGCAATGTGGCTGTAAGTTTGGCCCTGCGCTAGCAATTCGCCGTGGCGACCGCGCTCGACGATCCGTCCACGATCGAGGACGCAGATTTCATCGGCTTGCACGACCGTCGAGAGACGGTGAGCGATCACAATGGTCGTGCGGCCCTCGCACAGAGTGCGAAGCGCCTTCTGGATCGCCTGCTCGGATTCGGAATCGAGCGCCGAGGTCGCCTCGTCGAGCAGAATGATCGGCGCGTCCTTCAGAAACGCGCGGGCGATCGCGATGCGCTGGCGCTGTCCCCCCGAGAGCTGCATGCCGTGCTCGCCGCAAGGGCTATCGTAGCCGCGCTCGAAGCCCATGATGAAATCGTGCGCATAGGCCGCCTTGGCGGCGGCGACGATCTCTTCCTCGCTCGCGCTCGGCCGGCCCATCGCGATGTTGTCGCGCATCGAGCCTTTGAACAGGAAGTTCTCTTGGGACACATAGCCGATCTGCCGCCGCAGCGACGCGAGGCCGACAGTCGCGATGTCCGCGCCGTCGCACAGGATCTGCCCCGACCCGGCCTCGTAGAGGCGCAGGATGAGGTTCATGACTGTCGACTTGCCCCCGCCCGAGCGGCCGACCAGCGCCGTCGTCTTGCCGGCTTCGGCGACGAAGCTGATGCCGTGCAGAACGGTCTCGCCCGCCCGATAGGCGAACACCACGTCGCGAAACTCGATCCGCCCCTTGGTGACCGCGAGCCCTGGGGCATTCGGCGGGTCTTCCTCAAAGTCCTTTTCGTCGAGGAAGTCGTAGAGCATGCCGACGCCAAACAGGGCGGCGGACAGATCGACATGCAGCCTCGCGACCCGCTTCATCGGCTCGTAGAGCATGATCACCGAAGTGATGAAGGAAAAGAGGCTCCCCGGCGGGTTGCCGCGAATGATCACGGTATAACCGCTGTAGAGCACCACGGCGGCGATGGCGAAGCCGCCCAGGGGCGTTGTCATAGCGCTGATCGGTGGGCTGTCTTGGTCTCGTTCCGCGCCTGGCCCACTGGCGGACGAGGCCGTTCTTCTGGCCGATGCGGGCTTCGTCCTTACATGAGACTTCCCCTGTCAAGACATGATCGAGCGCTGCCTACGATGGTCGCGCAATGGATCTCGAGGCGGACTGTTGTGGATTTGGGATCGTCGTATCCGCAGCGAGCGCTGCATAACCTTACATACGGTCCGATCGCTGGGCGTGGGACCCTTGATCGCAACCACAATGCCTCATGCACGAGGCTTCGATCCCGGCTGATGCGACCCACCTGAAACGCGGGAATCAGATGCTCCCAATGACGAAGACGGTCGCGACCTCCGACGATCCGCCGCTGATCGATCGGCGACGGAATTCTATGCGGCGATGATCGCCCCTTCCGGTGCGAGGCCCAGCGTGACGAAGCGCCAGATTGCGATCAAGAGCTTGCGCGCCAAGGCGACGATCGCGATGCGGCGTGTTCGACCCTGAAGCGAGCCAACACGGTCCCGGAACCACGCCGCGAGGCTGCTCTCTGGTTGGTACCGAAGCCAAAGCCAGGCGAGTTGGACGAGCGTTTTGCGGGCTCGGCTGTTGCCGGCGCGATTGATGCGCGGATCGCGATCCATGCCGCTGCTCTGAAAAGGCGTTGGGGCAAGACCCGGATAGCTGGCGATTTGCCGCCTGTTGTCGAAGGTCCGGTAGAACACCTCCCTCGTCAGGACGGAGGCGAAGTTCACGCCAATTCCGCGGATCGTGCAAAGCCAGCTCACGCGCGACCAGCTGTTTATCGTTGACGGTCAGGCGACGACCCAGCGATTTGGCCGCGGCCGCGAGCGCGACTGCGTGAAGCGGCAGCAATCGTCTTTTCAGGTGAGCGCTCCCCGGCGAAGCGAGAGCTTTCTGCTCGACCGCCTTTTCAACAACGCTCGTCGACGTGTCGGCCAAAATTGCCACTTCGTTCGTGGTTAAAAAAGTCGTTTCGCGCATAATTCATTCCTCGCTGGGGAGTAATTATGAGTGCGGCTCAAAAATTCAAGATGGCGATGTGAAGGGCAGCCGCCTCGAGCGCGCCGCCACCTTGCGCCAACGCCTGAAGCGCCTTCGCCAGGGTGGCGGCATCTGGTCGTGACTCCAGTGCACTATCAGAGAAGAGCCGGATCGTGACCGAGGAGCTGCGGGCCGATCCGCCCGAGCCTGGAGGGCCAGCCAGCAGAAGAAAGCAATGAATGGGGCAATGGATCGCAGCCCTCTAATCAACCACGCCTCGATCGCGAAAGCTTCCACAATTCGAGCGCAATGGGCAACGGATCGACGCCTACGCCGGCCCACCAGGATGCTTCGGCACCATAACGGTGCAGTTCGCGGTGATGGAGCCGACAGACTGGAACCGTATATTCGTCACTGACCTTTCGGCTGAGCGCGCGAGGCTGGGCAAAACGGATGTGGTGCGCTTCGCTCGGCGTCCGACCACAAATGAGGCAGGCCTGCGTCGCCACATATTTGCAGTGCTCCTTGTCACGCAGGCGAATTGTCTTGACGGTAGTGCGCCGCGAGGATGCCGATGGTCGGTCACATAGAAACATCGACCCATCGGTCGGCTCTTCTCTTAGTCCGAGGGAAGGGGAACCTCCAGAATCCGGTAGCGGTTCGTTCAGCGCCGTTCCCCCGCTTCCCGCCGCCAGGTGCGGTCCGCTTTTTTTCGCTGACGTTTCTGCATCGACGATCGCGAGCCGATCGCGAAAGGCCGCTCCGACAAGATCAGCATCGGCCGCGGTCAGCTCGTTCTTAAGGGGCATGTTCTTGTGAACCCAGTCCGCCGCCTCGTCCGACGATTGAAGTTGGGCCATGTCCGCGATCAACCGGTCGCGCTGAGCCGCGGATTCTTCGGCGCTGAACGTTTGGCCCGAGAGACGAACTTTCGCCCCATTACGGGCGTCCCCGTGCTTACCCTGCACCCGCCCGTTGGAAAGGGATCGTGAGAGCCGCAACGCGTCTGGGTCTGCTTTCGCGTCCGCGCCTTCCGCTATTTCGGCCTCCCTGGGCTCAAGCTCAGCGGTTTCCGCCTTCCCTATTGAACTTGCTCCGTTGCCTTTCGCTGGCGCCCCCCACTTCGAAACCGCCTCCACCCTCAGGTTCAGATCCGGCGCGTCGAGATCGTCCTCACCAGCGATTCCGACAAGGGTAAAGAGCGCATACCGGCGCGCATAGGTGAGCGCCGCTCCCATGCGGCGTGGCGCCGCCGTTTCGCTGATCGCGCACACTGGCCATTCCGACGACAGCCACTCCCCAGACGAATGGGCGAGCGTCGTCGTCAGGCGGATCAAACCCGCCTCTTTGTCGATCGCGGTGGTCTGCACCGTCGCGATCTCGTGGCTGCCAAGCGTCTTGCGCACGATGTCGAGTCCGCTTGAGAGCGCGGCGTAGCGAAACGTCTGATCCCTCTCGCGCGGACCGATGGCGCGAATGGTAGCGATCAATGACTTCTCGGGATTTGTCAGTTCGGCCTGCGCCTTGGCTAGCGCGGCGGCGATTGCGCCGATCGTCTCACTGGACCGCTGCACCGCTGTCCTCCTGGGCGAGAAGATCGAAGCTGATCGCGCCTGACTTCGAACGCTTGGCCCGAACGCCGTGGCCGGTTGCTTCCTTCGCGTCTTCCGGCATTTGGGCCTTAAGTTCGGACTTGGCTCTCTCGTGGTCCAAGAAAGCGGAACGCGTGGCGCAGAACAGGCCGGCGAACTCAGCCCACGAATTAGACCCGCTCATGTCAACGATCCGGACCGCTTTGGCTAAGGGACGAGGCGGTTCGATCCCGTAGGGACGAGGGGTCTCGCCGGTCTCGACGCAGCGCCAGAACCGGCGCTCGGCGGTGATGAGAAAATGCTGGTAGAGGGCGTCGGCTGGAATCGTCATCTCGATCCATTTACCCCCGCCGGTGATAATCGACAGCGCTGCTGATCGGGCGTTGGTCACCCACATGTTGTGCTGGAGCTGGGCCATATGCTTCTCCGCCGCCGCCTCTTCCGAGAACGACCAGGGCAGCATGAACTTGGCCTCAAATACGGCGTGGGCGTCTTCGACAAAGCCGTCCAGAGTCGCGGCCATCCAACGGTTCACGGGGTGGCGCGCCCAGCGCTGAACGTCGGTGACGCGGCGCCCGGTGTTCCGCTCGTACCAGGTCCGGTTGAGCGCTTCGGTGGCGACCCCGAGCTGAACGACGAGATTGTCGCTAAGATCGTCTGGCTCGATCTCGCCCCGCTTTTCCCGCCAAAGGCGGATCAAGGCCGCCTCGTCCGCACTCATGATAATCCGAGCGTCCGAGCCGCCGATGAACAGGCGGCGGTCCACGCTGGCCTTGTTCGAGCTCCGAGTCACTATGTTCTCCTTGAGTTCACGGGTGTAGTTACCGAGGGACGACAGATGACCAGTCTGGTCAGCGATCGGGCGGCAGGGCGCGGCTCAGCAGTTGGCTACGGATCGCGTTGAGATCAGCGATGTGGGTGGCGACGAGTTGGACCAATTCGGCGCCGACGTCTGCGGCGACGTGGACCTTGTGGAAATCGGCCGCAACGCCGGCGGCTGTGACTTCTGCCGAATGTCGCCATTGTAAGCTCGGCCGGGTCAGCGCGCCGTCGGCATAGAAAACCGCCATGCGCAACGCATCGTCGTCGCCAGAGCTCGAGCCGCGTTCGGTCAGAAATTGGGCAATCTCGGTGCGCTCTCGAGCGAAGCACCTGATGGCCTGACGCCCGAGCCGCGTGTGCTTGTCGACGGCGTAGAGCGGGATGCCGTTGATAAGAGCTGACGGCGCCAGCGGCGAGTCAAGGAGCTCAGTCTCGTTCTCGAAAGCCGCCAGCCAAAGCAGCGGCAACAACAATACGAATGGATCACGAGCTTTCCTGACCGTCACGGCGATGGCCTCAAGAAGCCGCCCGGGAACGCCGAGCTCAGCGTAGGTTCGCATGAGGGCGTCCAGATCGCCGGGACCGACACGTTGTTCTCCCCGTGACTCGATGCCGGAGGAATGCCAGACGGCGAGCGCGCGCTCGGACAACGATAATGTCGGATCAGCGACGAATTCGAGCCGCCGAGCGATCGAAACGGATCGACACCTCGACCGCATCGTCTCGAGCGCGGGATCGCGCAGCACGACGGCGAACAGCAAGTCGGCGCTGCGGTCTTTAGGGGCCTCGGCAAGCATCCGAGCCGTAGCCAGGGCGGCCGCTTCGTCCCTTCCCATTTCGCGGAAAGCTTTCGCGTTCGCGCAGCGCGTAACCGTCACGATCACGGCGCCGAGCGCGCCGATTCCGACGTCCTCGCAGGCGATGATCAGCAATCGCCGCCATGTCGAGCTCGGATCATCTCGATAAAGACTAGCGAGGGCGCGTTGGGCCGTGTGGCTATCGCCGCGCCGGATCGACTTCTGCAGGGCGCTTAAGGCCGTCCACCGGTCGCACAGCAACGGCTTGATTGGGTCGGTAGTTCGAGAAAGACTGAGGAGCTCTAATTCTTCTTTTAAAACATCATTGCGGAGAACGTCCATTCTAAGCTCCAGTCAGTTTTTGACTAGAGATATTATTACCTTAGTTCAGACAAATGTACAGAAATAATTACTCCATCTCTCATTATTTTACTTTTCTTCATCCAGAACAAAGAACCACCATCAACAGCGGTCAATGGCCGGCGCTAGGCCCGCACCCACGCCTTCTTCTCTCGCCGACCCATGGCGCCGTCGCAACAGCCCTCGCTCGACTAGAGTCTCTTCGGCCCGCAGGCCCATGCTGCGCTAAGAGATTGTTGTCACGCATCGAACAAGATCGGGCGAGTTCGACCAAATCACGCTGGTCGCTCGCGCGAAGCGGCTTAGGCGCACTATGACGGTCGCACATCGATACGGGGCAGAGGCGAGTGACGCGAAAACCAAGACCAGCGACGCGAACACGAACGCATTCCTGTGCGACGACAACGCCAAGTGTCCGACGCGCGATTCAGGAGAGCGAGGAGAAAAACATCGTTCTCGCCAAGCGATATCACGCCAATCGCAAGACGGTCGCCAAATGGAAGGCGCGAGAGTTCACCTCCGACGAGCGAATGGGCCCGAAGAATCCCCGGCCAACCCTTCTCTCTCAGGAAGACGACGCAATCATTCTCGCCTATCGGTGGCGCACTCGCCTAGCGCTCAATGACTGTCATTTGAGACTTAGACGTCTGATGCCAAAGCTGAGCCGTTCAACGCTGCATCGATGTCTGAAGCGTCACGGGCTCGGTCGGATCGGCCCGACCGCGACCTGTCCACTCCTGACGACCGCGGCTCTGGGCGGACCTTTCATCTTTGAGATTGCCGTCCATGAAGTGACCTTCCGTGACCCTGACGATGGCATCGGCGTATGCCGTTCAGTCTTTCTCGCCGTCGAAGAGATCACGAAAGACGTTTATGCAGAGGTCGCAAACCCCACACCTGAAAACGCCGCCGCATTTCTTGCCCGCTTGGTCGATCAATCTCCTCAAAAGGTCGTTGCGGTGACGACGGACATCGATCCGACATTCACCGATTGGAGAGCGTCCTTCAACGAAGACATGGCCGCGGTCGGCCCCCATCCCTTTGCTGTCGCCTGCCGGGACCGCGGGATCGTCCACGCTCGATCGCCGCAGCCTCCTAGCAGCCTGTCGGACTCGGGTTTGCGGTTGATCGCGGAGAATGATTTTGGCGCTTTGAGGTCTGCCCGACATCGGGGGATTGTCGTCGAAAGGGGGGTGGGGCCGGATATGGGCGTTGGCGGGCGGCAATCTGTCGAGCGCCGGCACGCTACGGCCTCATCAGGCGGGGACGCAGGCGAATATCCGCTTGATGTTCCAGGCCATGGTGACGAGGCTCCATTCGCCGCGCGCGCCCGCGAGGCCGCGCAGCAAAAATTGACGGAATCCCAGCGCCGATTTGATGATCCCGAACACTGGCTCCGGCATCTGCTTGCGCAACGCGTAAAGCGCCCGGCCTGCCGGCGTCGTCAGCCGATGCGCCATCGCCTCGACCGGCGTTGGATCTTGCGGCGCTTGCGGCGCCGCTTCGAAGCGCTCGGCCAACGGCGGATGATGCGGCTGACGGCCCATGGCGATCAGCGGTTCGATCCCCGCCTTCTCGCAAGCCGCGACATTCGCCGCGCTGAAATAGCCGGTATCCGCCAGCAGGCATTCGGGCTTGCCCAGTTCGTCGGGAAGAGCCTCGATCTTGTCCAGCATCGGTTCGAGTTGCTGCTTGTCGTTGGGCGCCTGGCTCACGGCGCTCGCCACCACCAGCAGGCTTCCCGCCGCCACGGCGGCCTGGGCGTTGTAGCATTGGTCGAAGCCGCCGCCGGCCACTGGCATGATGCGCGAAGTCTTCATCGGTCAGGTTGATCTGGTCGTTCGGGCGCGGCCCCTCGACTGGCGGTTCGGGAGGCTTGCCGCGAGGCTTTTTTCCGCTCGCCTCCGCCTTCGCCTGACGCGCCGCGAGCTTGGCTTCGTGCTCCGCCTGCTCGCGCGCATGGCGTTCCTTGGCTCGCGCCTCGATCTTCGCCCGCACCTCGGCCAGCTTGCGCAAACGCTCCTCGCGCCGCGCCAGTTCGTCCGGTATCGACATGCCGTCGGGAATGTCCGCCTCGTCCGCCGCTTCGGCTTTGGCCATCAGATCGGCGACCTCGGCTTTCAATTGCGCCTCGATCTTGCCGGCATGCTCATGCGACAACGCGCTGTGCCGGCTGGCGTTGGCGTGGATCTTCGTACCGTCCAGCGCCACCGTCCCCATTTTCAGAACGCCCATCTCCCGCGCCAGCTGCAGCACTTGAACGAACAGAGCTTCGATCTCCGCGAGAAAGCGCCGCCTGAAGGTCGCGATCGTGTCGTGGTCGGGATGATCGTTGGCCGCGATGAACCGGAATGCCACCGAGTTCATAGGTCGCACGCTCCAGCTTGCGGCTCGAAAACACGCCCGTCGCATAGCCGTAAACCAGAAGGCCCAGCAGCATTCGCGGATGATACGACGCCGACCCGGAACCGCGATAAGTGCCGCTCATCGCGCGAAGATCGAGCCCCTCGACAACCTCCACGACAAATCGCGCCAGATGTTTTTCGGGAAGCCATTCGTCGACCGAGGGAGGCAGCAAGAACCCCGTCTCGCGATCGATCGTGCGAAAATTGCTCATCAAAACCGCCCGCCGCCCTGCGCGAATCAATGCCAGTTTCTAGCGCAATCGCAGGCGCGGCGTTAAGTCCGACAGGCTGCTAGGAAGCCGCCGAAAATCGCTTCCCGCGGCGTCGAAATCCGATAGCGGAGGCCATTAATCAAATGGGTCCGTTGATCGCGTCACTCGGGTAAGGGCTTCGCGCTCGCCTGGAAAAGATGCCTTAGGGACTCCGCTTGACGCTTAAGGACACTCGAACGGCAAAATCGATGTCGAAATCTGTCCCTGATGCAAGGCATCGTGGAAAAAGCCGCCCCAAACGGTGGTCATCGAGCCCGCCTTAGGTTCGGTCGTCGTAGCCTTTATGGCCTGAATTCAGCGCTTTAGTCCGGCCATGACATTGTGGAACTATGGTATTCATACTGCCAAACTATGACCATCTCACCCGGAAATTAGCCTCTTCTTGTGACGCTCAAGAGCTCGGATTCTGTTTTGGTAGCGGGGCTTCGGCTCGGAAAGACGTCCAAGAGGCTCGCTAGAAGGGCTTGAGCGCCCAAATTTCGAGTTCCCGCGACCTGTCGACCATGACTCTCGTCAAATTTCGGGATGGCGATTGTGAAATTACGACCATGACACCGCGAAATTAGCAGGGTCCGATCATGTCTCAAAAACGTGTCTCTCCCGAAACCTTCGTGCTGATACCTTACGGGAATAGTTCATAATAATCAAGTACTTCTGGTCTGTCCCGGATCTTCGTTCCTTGTTGGATTTTCGCGTCATCTTCCACCCATAACTTCTGAGCTATTTCTCGGCGGGCAGATTTGACCGCTTGGTCGAGCGAAGCGCGGCAGGATTCTTTGTGAGCGGCGCGGCAGCGCACTTCCTCATAGTTCGTGGCTCGGGTCGCGCTCGAGCCAGACTTGGGGGGTCAGCGGAGACATCGGCGATGGCCGTCCCGCCGCGCAGTTTCTGCGCCGGGGAGGTCGTCACCGATCCCTTATTCCTTTGCCTGCGTCACCCCACAAGCGTCGCAGTCGGCGAGCCTGTAGCCCGCAACCAAAACCGAGGTCGGCAAGACGCGCTCAACGGCATGATGCAGGTCCCCGTCGATCCGGCCGTTCTCATCGGGCATATCCGCTGCCAGACGCAGATTCGTCAAGGGCTTTAACGCCTCCGGGCGCACCCAGAACATCGTTCCGCCGAAGAAATCGAGCTGGAACTCGTCGGCAGGGACGCCCATCCGCTCGGCGATCTTCAACGTCATGGAGCGATTAGCCGACCAGGACAGATCCTCGGAATAGCCGTCCTTCGGTAGTCGGAATGCTCTTGGCCCGATCATCCCGACCGTCGGGTCGCGTTCGAACGTGTCGATGGCGGCGATGGCGGCGCCTGGCGCGCCCAGGAGATCGAACAGCAGCCTCCGCCGCCACATCGCGCCTATATAGGTCTTGCGGCGCCCGTTCGATCGATTTCTTGCCGTGGATCTTGCAAATGTATTTGTAGCGATCAAGCCGGCCTCGTTCGAGCAGAGTCATGAACGGACCAACGTCACGGCCACGATTGTCCACGACTTCAATGTCGGCGCGAGGATAGGCCTGCCTAATCGTCTCGATCAGCCGCTCGCGACCGGCAACGGTCGTAACGATCAGATCGAAGGGAATGGTCAGGCCCCGGAGCGCCCCGGCGATATCGGGCCAAGTATCTTCATAGTAGATGTGGACAACAACCGCCACCTCGATGCGCCCCGGACGATCAGCTGCCTGAGGCCGGGGGCTCGCCTCCGCCGGCCACCCGCAGAGAAGCTCTGGATGCCTGGTGACAAGGTCGCCGTCGGCTACGACGCCAATGTTCATCGTATCCTGGTTGAACCCGGTAAAGCGCTTGCGTTCGGCTTTTGGGCCGACGGAGAAGAGGGAAAATTCTTCGTATTTCAGATATTTCTTCTTCTTGAACAAGAACATGAGGCGCAGCCTGGCCCATATGGACCGCAGGACGCCCAGCGTCTCGACGCGAAAGTCGCCGCTCTTGATCGGGAGCGCAGCGCCCCCGCTTGGGGCGACGATATAGTGCAGACCCGGCGAAAAAGGCACGAGAACGCTCCGGTTGCTCGCGCCGATCCTGAGTTGGGAAAGGGCGTCGTCCTCCCTGTGACCGACCGGCTTCAGCCGATAGGCGCGAGGGAGCCGAAATGGAGATGGGCGCATCGCCGCACCTCTAGCGAGGACGTAGACACCGGGCAATCGCGAGCCTATGCGGCGCCGCTGGCAGGTCTGGGGCGACCGCTGCGTCCTCGGCCCCTGGATCGCTTTGCTTACGCTCGCGATGATGCTTGCGTCGAGACACACGGGCAGATTTTCCCGACCCCATGACCCCAAGTTGGGGGCGAGAGCTGAAAAAGAGGAGGCGCGCGCGAGCTCGGCGCGATAGGACGGCGGGAAAGGACCCCGCTTAATGACCGCCAAAGCGCCCAACATTCTCATCGTCATGGCCGATCAGATGCCGCCGGCGTTCCTGCCCGTCTACGGCCACCCCCTCACGCGCGCGCCGAACATGCAAGCGCTAGCGCGAGATGGCGTCGTGTTCGACAGCGCCTATTGCGCAAGTCCCTTATGCGCGCCGTCGCGCGCCTCGTTCATGTCCGGCCTCCTGCCGTCGCGCACGCGCGTTTACGACAATGCGGCGGAGTTCGCCGCCGACATCCCGACCTTCGCGCATTGCCTGCGCGCGCGCGGCTATCGCACCCTCCTCTCCGGCAAGATGCACTTCTGCGGACCCGATCAGCTGCATGGCTTCGAGCAGCGCCTGACGACTGACATCTACCCCGCCGACTTCAACTGGACGCCGGACTGGGATCGCCCCGAGCATCGTCCGAGCTGGTATCACAACATGAGCTCGGTTCGCGACGCGGGTCTATGCGTGCGCTCGAACCAACTCGACTTCGACGACGAGGCCGCCTTCATGGCCGAGCGCGCGATCTTCGATCTCGCGCGTTCGCGGGATCCGCGGCCTTTCCTGCTGGTGGCCTCGTTCTCGCATCCGCACGACCCGTTCGCCGTGCCCGAGCGCTACTGGGACCTCTATCGCGACCAGGACATCGACATGCCGGCGCCCGGCGCCGCGCTCGATCCCCATTCGCGCCGCCTGCGCCACGTTTGCGCGATGGATTCCGAGCCGGTGACGGAGACTCAAGTGCGCGCCGCGCGTCACGCCTATTACGGCGCGATCGCCTATATCGACGACCTCATCGGCCGGCTCATGGAGGCGCTGCGCTCGGCCGGTCTGGCCGAGGACACGATCGTCATCCTCACCAGCGATCACGGAGAAATGCTGGGCGAGCGCGGCCTCTGGTACAAGATGAGCTTCTTCGAGGGCTCGTGCCGCGCGCCGCTCATTGTCGCCAGCCCCGGCCGCTTCGAGCCGCGGCGTGTCGCCGCCAGCGTGTCGCTTGTCGATCTCATGCCGACGCTCGTCGAGCTCGCGGGCGGAAATATGCAATCGCTCGGCATCGCCACGGACGGACGCAGCCTTGCGCCCCATCTCCGCGGCGCGGGCGGACATGACGAGGCGATCGGCGAGTATCTCGCCGAAGGGGCGATCGCGCCGATGGTGATGATCCGCCGCGGCCCGTTCAAATTCGTTCACTCGCCCGCCGACCCCGACCAGCTCTTCGACCTTGAGCATGACCCGGGCGAGCGCGACAATCTCGCGGACAATTCCGTGCGCGCGGCGCTCGTGGCCGACTTTCGCGCCGAGGTCGGGAAGCGCTGGGACCTCATCGACTTGGACGCCCGCGTGCGCTTAAGCCAGCGCCGGCGCCGCCTCGTCGACGCCGCGCTCAGCAAGGGCAAGATCCGGCCTTGGGATTTCCAGCCTTTCCGCAACGCCTCGAAGCAATATGTGCGCAATTCGATGGATCTCGACGACCTCGAGGCGATGGCGAGATTTCCGGCGGTCGGCCGCGGGTCGAAAAGGCAGCAAGAATCGGGCGGACAGGGCGAATAGGCAGCGCTAGACGCGTGTTCGGACGCCGCCTTCCGGAGATTTGAGATGACCGTCGCCGCACAGCGCGCAATGACAGCGCGCGAATGGGGACTTCTGGCTTTGCTGTCGCTGCTATGGGGTGGATCGTACTTCTTCGTCGGCGTCGCCGTTCGGGAGATCCCGCCGCTGACGCTGGTGACGCTGCGCGTCGGCCTGGCGGCGGCGCTCCTTTGGGCTGGCGCGCCGATCCTCGGCGTCGCGCTTCCCCGGGGCGGGAAGGCGATCGCCGCCCTGGCGGTGCTGGGATTCGGCAACAACGCCCTGCCCTTTGCGCTCATCACCTGGAGCCAAACCCGGCTGCCGGGCGGCCTCGCCTCGATCCTCGTCGCGGCGACTCCGCTCTTCACCGTCCTCGCCGCCCATGTCCTCACGGCGGAGGAGAAGCTCAGCGGACTCAAACTGTTTGGAACGGTCGCCGGAATGGCGGGCGTCGCCTGGCTCATCGGCCCGGACCTGTTGTGGGGCGGCGCCGCAAACAATGCGTGGGCGGAACTGCCGGTTCTCGCCGCCGCCGTCTCCTACGCCTTGTCCGCCATCTACGCTCGCCGCATGCCTTCCCTCGGACTGAAGCCGATTGACGTCGCTGCCGGGCAGGCGACAGCCGCGACCGTGTTTCTCGCGCCCTTGGCGCTCGCGATCGACCGGCCGTGGACAATCGCCATGCCGGGTGAAGCCGCGATCGCGTCGGTTCTGGGGATCGCCGCATTGTCGACCGCGCTGGCCTTCGTCGTCTACTTCCGCATTCTGGCCGGCGCGGGAGCGACCAACGTGCTGCTGGTCACTCTTCTCACCCCGGCGACGGCGGTGGTTCTTGGCGCGGTCTTCCTGCACGAGCGGTTGGCGGCGCAGCAGTTCATCGGCTTCGCGATGATCGCGCTCGGGCTCGCCTTCATCGACGGCCGCCTGCCCCGCGCCCTGCTTGGCGCTAACTCTAATCTCGCTCGGCGCAATCCCCAACTCCCCACCGGCCAGAAATCGCGCTAACCTCTTGGCCCTGAAGAGGGCCTTTGATGGCGACCGGGACCAGGAAGCCGATCGACCTCGCCGAGCGTGTCGCCAGCCGACGCGGCAGACGTTCGACCACGGCGGCCGCTGAGGGCGCCTGGCGCCGGGAGACCTTCTGCCTGCCGCGCGACGAAGCGCGCGCCAAGGCGCGCGAATGGTTCGAGCGCTTCCCCAAGGCGGCCTATATGACCGAGATCGAATCCTGGCGCGAGCTCGCCGGCGACCGGATCGAGTTCGTCATGCGCCGGTTGCCGTCGGCCGATTGAGCGGGGCTGATCCGTCGGTCCTCGGTTCGGGCAAGCGAAGCTTGGATTTTTTGCGGCGCCGTTGTCGCCGCACTTTCATCCCCATATAAGGGCGAGGCTGCGGCGGCTGATCCGAGCGGGTCCGCGCGGCAGCGCTTAAGAGTTGGGGGTGGAGTTGTCTTCGTCCAGAATTAAGCATGAGCGCCTTGTCATTATCGGCGCGGGGCCGGCCGCCTATACGGCGGCGATCTACGCCGCGCGCGCTCTGCTAAAGCCGCTGGTGCTGACCGGCTTCGAGGCGGGCGGCCAATTGATGACCACGACCGACGTCGAGAATTACCCCGGATTTGCGGAGCCGATCCAGGGGCCATGGCTGATGGAGCAGATGCGGGCTCAGGCCGAAAATGTCGGCGCGCGCATCGAGGGCGAACATGTGGTGGGGCTCGAGCTCGGACAGCGGCCGTTCGTCGTTCGCTGCGACAGCGGGCGCACGCTCGCGGCCGAGGCGATTATCCTGGCGACCGGCGCGAAGGCCAAATGGCTCGGCCTGCCAAGCGAAGACGCGTTCAAGGGGTTCGGCGTCTCGGCCTGCGCGACCTGCGACGGCTTCTTCTTCCGCGGCAAGTCGGTGGCCGTCGTCGGCGGCGGCAACACCGCGGTCGAGGAGGCGCTGCATCTCTCCAACATCGCCACCCATGTGACGGTCGTCCATCGCCGCGACTCGTTTCGGGCGGAGAAGATCCTGCGCGAGCGGCTCGCCTCCCGTCACAACGTTTCGATCCGCTGGAACAGCGCCGTCGAGGCGGTCTTAGGCGAAGGAACGCCGCCCGGCGTCACCGGGATCAGGCTGCGCAACGTCGTGACCGGCGCGCTCGACGATCTTGCGGCCGACGGCGTCTTCGTCGCCATCGGGCATGAGCCGGCGACCGAGTTGGTGCGCGGCCAGGTCGCCCTGAAATCGAACGGCTACGTCCAGACGGCGCCCGGCTCGACGGCGACCAGCGTCGAGGGCGTGTTCGCCGCCGGCGACGTCGCCGACGACGTATTCCGTCAGGCGGTCACGGCCGCCGGTCTCGGCTGCATGGCGGCGCTCGAGGCTGAGCGCTGGCTCGCCGCTCAGGAACCGAAGCGGGCGGCGGCCGAATAGCGGACGCCGGCGGAAGCCAAACACACGAGCAGTATCGCGAAGGCCCCGCCGGGCCGAGGAAACGTTCATGGATTGGGATAAGCTGCGCGTCTTTCAGGCGGCCGCCGACGCTGGGTCGTTCACCCATGCCGGGCAGACGCTGGGCCTCAGCCAGTCGGCGGTGAGCCGTCAGGTCGGAGCGCTGGAGGCCGACCTCGGCGCGCCATTGTTTCATCGCCACGCCCGAGGACTCATTCTGACCGAGCAGGGAGAAATGCTGCTCGGCGTCGTGCGCGACGTGGTCCTCAAGCTCGACGCCGTGCGCAGCCGGCTCATCGACAGCCGGGAGAAGCCCCACGGCGAATTGCGGGTCACGACGACGCTGGGCCTCGGCGCCAATTGGCTCACCCCGCGGCTTGGCGAGTTCGTCGAGCTCTACCCTGAGATCAAGCTGCAACTCTTGTTGTCGGACGACGACCTCGACCTCGCGATGCGCGAGGCGGACGTCGCGCTGAGATTGCGCGAGCCGAGCCAGCCGGACTTGATCAGGCGGCGCCTGTTCACCGTGCACTTCCACGCCTACGCGTCCGCGGACTATCTGAAAAAGCACCCGCAACCGCGCAAGCCCGAGGATCTCGATCAGCACAACCTGCTTGCCTTCGGCGCGCCGACGGCGACCCATCTCCTGTACGATCTCAACTCGCTTCTGAACCTGGGCCGCGACCATAAGAATCCACGCGCGCCGCAGATTACGGTCAACAATCTGGCGGCGATGACGCATGCGGTCGAGCACGGCGTCGGCATCGCCGTGTTGCCCGATTATTGCGTGCAGCCGGAATTGGGACTCGTGCGCCTCCTGCCGCAGGCGGACATGCCGGAGATGGACTGCTTCCTCGTCTACACCGAGGAGCTCAAGAACGTCGCGCGGGTTCAGGCCTTTCGCGATTTTCTCGTCACCTCCGCGCAGCGCTGGCGCTACTGACGCGTTCGCCGCTTGTTCGGATTCAGACCGACGCCTGCGTCGGCACCCACTCCGGGCGGCCCCTCTCGCCGCGCAAGCCCGCGACAAGACCGTTGACCGCGGCGGCAAAGTTGCGCGTGGATCCGACCGCCAAAAACTCGCCGGTCCTGAGGAAGGACACGAACACCGTCCACGAGAACCAGCGCGGGTGATGCTGGCGCACAAAGTGCAGCTTGTTGCGGTTGCCAAGATAAACAGCGACGGCCGAACGCTTCGCGCGCTTGCGGGATGTGCCCGTCGTGCTGCCGCTGATGTGCGGGACAACGGAGCTATGGGCGTAGCCGATGCCGCAGGCGGCCTTGGCGCGAACGCCCCAATCGACTTCCTCCCAATATAGAAAAAAGGATTCATCCATGAGCCCGATCCGCTCGATGCAATCTCTCGTGACATACATCGAGGGTCCGGTTGGGGAGTCCATTCGCTGCTCGACGTCTTCAGGGTCAGGAGCAGGCGTGACCGGAGCGAACATGTCGACGCCCGTCAGTCTCGAGCTGAGCTTGTTCCATTTCAGGCCGCGGGACGAGGCGATGTCGGACCGGCCGGGGATCATCAGGCGGCTTCCGACCATGCCCTTGCCGCGCTTCCTGGCGTAGTCGACGAGCTCCGCCAGGGCGTCGGGCTCAGGATAGGTGTCGGGGTTGAGAATCCAGACCGCGGTCCAGCCCGGTTCGGCGAGCAGAGGCCGCATCCACGCGTTGGCGCCCCCGGCGAAGCCGAGATTGTCGCTCGCCTGACCGATCGTGACCGGGACCCCTCCCCCCGCGAGGCGAAGCCGACGCGCCCGCACGAAGTCGCTCGACGCCGGCTCCACGGATTCGACATCGCCCTCGCATGGGGCCCCCTTTTCCGAGAGCGCCTTCTCAAGCGCCTCGAACGCGGCGGCGCCGCCATTCTCGCAAATGAAGACTTCGAATTTCGGACAATTGCGCTGGGCGCCGACCGCGGCCAGGCATTTGACGATGTCCTCCGAATGTCCAAATCCCACGATAACGATCGGGATCTCGAAGTCGGCCGGCATGCCGGGATTACTCCTCAAGCGAGCCCAGGACGACCCGATGCGCGATCACGAGCCGATAGGCCCGCAGTTCAGCCAGGGCTCCGATCGCCATGAGACGATTTCGAATCCCGCCGAGGCGTTTTGAGGCAAGCGGCAGGAACGCTTGTGGCGCGACCGCAAGCAGCGCCGCCCATTGGCGCAACAAGATGCGCGCCGGTCCTTTGCCATCGCGCCGAGCGCCTTCGTACGATTCGAGCACCAGCCGCCGCCATTTGCGCTTCAATTCCAGCATCGTCCGGCGGGCGGGATGACCGACGATCGACTTGGCGGCAAACCGAATGCGAAAGCCCCGCCGCCGCGCCCTCACGCACCAATCCTTATCCTCCGGGACACCGTTTACGAAGCCGCCGACCGCGT
The DNA here is from genome assembly GCA_963824475.1 of uncultured Alphaproteobacteria bacterium. Classification (GTDB taxonomy): domain Bacteria; phylum Pseudomonadota; class Alphaproteobacteria; order Rhizobiales; family Beijerinckiaceae; genus Roseiarcus. The sequence goes on along the minus strand of CAWGPR010000009.1, from coordinate 461,086 downwards.
CGAACACCGAGCGCCAGACGAACATCGACGCCGTGACCGTGAAGTTGAGGCTCTTGACGTAGCGCTCGTTCCGGAAGGCGAACACGCTCTCGAACGCTTCAGCGCCCGTCATCCGCCGCGGATCCTGAACCAGAACGTCGACTTGCCCGCCAACGAAATCCGCCAGCTCCAGTTCCAGGAGGCCTTCCTCGAGCCAACGCCGATCCGGTCGACAATCGCTGTCGATGAACGCGATCGCCTCGCCGCGCGAAGCCCGCACGCCCGCATTGCGGGCGAGCCCGGCGCCCCGCTCAGCGACCTCGATCACCCGGCCGCGGCTTCCAACGATCTGACGCACCGCGTCGAGCCCGCGCGAACTGCCATTGTCGGCGACGATGACTTCCATTCGATCGCCGGGAAAACTCTGCGCTTGGAGCAGCGTCAAACACGCGTCGAGATTATCGTAGTCGTCAAGGTGCGGCACGATCACCGACACGAGGCCGACGCCAGTCGGCCCGCGGCCTGCGGCGAGCGGCGCGGCTCGTTCGGTCTCACCAACCGTCATGGCTTGGCTTCAGGCCTCATTGGCGTATTTGCTCATGATCGATACAGTTTTTTCGAAATTGCTCATTTCGAGAATGTCGTCGGTCTCGAGCATCGTATCAAATTCCGCTTCAAGAGCGGCGACCAAGATCATGTGACCGACCGACGTCCAAGCGGGGAAGTCTTGATAGACCAGCTTTGACGTATTGACCTCATCGTCAAGGTCGAAGCTCTCCTTGAACGCGCTAAACACACGGTCCCTTACCGTCATTGATCCCGCCTCCGCGACTATAAGATTTTGACCCAGAGCGCAGCCGGGCGAGCCAAATGTCACCTGGCTGCGGAAGCGCCCAAGAGGAGATCCGCTTCCCGAACCGCCGACTCGGCTTTCTGTTCACCCCTCCGGCCGACGACGCGGGCCGGGTTTCCGACCGCTATCGAACCGGCGGGAATTGACCGCGTGACCACCGAGCTTGCGCCGATGATGCAGCCGTCCCCGATCTCCACGCCCGGAACCACCATCACCCGGGCGCCGAGCCAGACGTCGTCGCCGATGACCACGTCGCGCTCGAGCTTGGGCTGATCCATGACCGGCGTTCCCGGCTCGGTCTGGTAGTTCGACGCGGTGATGAAGACTTCGGGTCCGAGCAAGGCGTGGCGCCCGAGGGTGATCCGCCCCACCGAATTGCCCGCCCAGATCGAGCAGTGGCCCCCGATATGCGAATAGGCGCCGATCTTGATCCGCTCGCCGTTGCGCAGCGAAACATTGGGCGCCATGCGCACGCCAGGTCCGATGTCCGCCAACCGTCGAGGACGGACGTGGTTATAGTTGTAATAGTGGACCAGACGGAACAGTTGGAGCCACGCGCGCGGGTCCACAAGCGAAAGGCCGAATCCCAACGCTCTGCTTTTCTTCCGCGGCGAAACCAGGGGAGAAGGCGGCTCGGAACTCAGACTCATTTCGCTCCTTTCCGCCAGGCGCCGCCGCGCCTGTAAGCGTCCGCGAGCGATCGCGGAATATGCACGGGACAGCCGATAGGCGCAAGGCCGAGGACCATGCGGACCGAGCAGCGGGGTATGCGCTTTACCGCATTGGATGGCGCAGCCGCCTTGCACGAACATGACGACGAGCGCTTGCCGGAGGTTTATCTCGAGCCGCTCAGCAGTCCCGCGGAGACGACGTTGATCGGGTCCCTCGCCGCAATCGCCTTCGACTGCCAGTCTTGCGCAACGCGCCGCCAGGCTCGCCGCCGCTGGCGTCGAGGCGGATATGTGGGTGTTCTTGTGGGCCGAGCTCGCGGCCGTGCTCGCGCTTGCGCTCTTGGTGTTCAAATGGGCGAAAGCGGGTCCCCGTCCTTAGCTCCCCTATCCTAGGAGAGGGAGGCCGGGGTGAGGGTCACACCTTCTCGACCTGACCGAATTCGAGGTCGACCGGCGTCGCGCGGCCGAAGATGGACACGGCGACCTTGACCCGCGAGCGGGATTCGTCGACCTCCTCGACCACCCCGTTGAAGGAGGCGAACGGCCCGTCCGCCACGCGTACGTTTTCGCCGATCTCGAACCGGATCGCCGCTTTCGGCCGCTCGACGCCGTCGGCCACCTGCCCCTTGATGCGATCAGCCTCGAGGTCGGGGATCGGCATCGGCTTCTTGTCCGCGCCGAGGAAGCCCGTCACCTTCGGCGTGTTCTTGATCAGGTGGTAGACCTCGTCGGTGAGGTCGCATTTAACCAGGACGTAGCCGGGGAAGAACTTCCGCTCCGAGTTGATCTTGCGGCCGCGGCGCATTTCGACGACCTGCTCGGTCGGCACGAGGATCTCCTCGAACTTGTCGGAGAGGCCCCGCTGGCTCGCCTGCTCGCGAATGGAATCCGCCACCTTCTTCTCGAAGTTGGAATAGGCGTGAACGATATACCAGCGCATGTTCATGTTTGGGCGTTCCGGATCATGACCAACGCTAGCCGCTGCGGCCGAAGCCGAGGACGAGAGAAACGACTTCGCGCAGCACCTGATCGACGACCAGGAAGAACAGGCTCGTGAACACGACCAGCGCGAGCACGAGCCCGGTGGTGATGAGGGTCTCGCGCCGCGTCGGCCAGATGACCTTGGCGCCCTCGGCGCGCACCTGCTGAATGAACTCGAACGGATTGGCCATTGTTCTCAATATGGGTTTGAGGCTTCCGACGCGGCGGAACAACGACTTCGGCCAGAAAAACTCCGGCTTCGGCCAGAAAAACTCGCGGCGCGGGGCCTCCCGGCGCCGCGCCACCCCGACCTCATATAGGAAAAGACCACCGCTCGCCAAGCGAAATGTGACGTTCCGGGGGTAAAACTGTCACAAATAGCGCGGCGCGCGACGCCTCCTGGCCTGCTTAGGCGCGGAAATGCTTGGAAAGTTTCAGCCCCTGGTGTTGGTAGCTGGAGGTTGAGTCGGCGCCGTAGAGCGCGTCGGGCAGGCCAGCAAGTTTTTCGTATACGAGCCTGCCGACCGGCTGGCCGTCTTCCAGCAGGAACGGCACGTCACGGCTGCGCACTTCCAGCACCGCCCGCGCGGACGGGCGCCCGTCCTTGCCCTGCCCGAAGCCTGGATCGAAGAAGCCGGCGTAGTGAACGCGAAATTCCCCGATCGCCGGGTTGATCGGCGCCATTTCCGCCGCAAGGTCCGAAGGAATTTGAACTTTTTCTCTGGACGCGAGAATGTAGAACTGGTCGGGATCAAGGATCAGCCGCCGATCCTCGCCGGCCTGAATCGGCTCCCAGAAATCCTCCATGGCGTAGCCCCGCAACCGGTTGACGTCGATGACGTCGCTGTTCTTAATCGCCCGGTAGCCGACAATATTCCCGCCCAGGCCGCCAAGATCGACCCGCAGCACCACGCCCTCGCGCAGGTCGAGCGGGCTGTCGACTAGGGACGAGGCAAGGTGACGCTTGCGAAGGTCGCCGTCGTTCAGCGTGAATGTGTGCCGATCTCGCTGCTGGGGATGGCGGCTGCGAAACCGGACCTGGTTCAGCCTCGTCCCCGCCTTGACGCGGACGCTGAAGCTGCGGGGCGAAATCTCGAGCCAAAGCTCGCCCTTATAGTCGAGCGGCACGTCGTCGAACGCCTCTCCGCCGTCGACGATGAGCCGGGTGAAAATGTCAATGCGGCCGGTCGAGCTCTTCGGGTTTGCGGCGCCCGAAAGGTTGGGCCTCAGCTCCAGCCGCTCCATCAGCCGCGCGACATAGACGATCCCTTTCTCCAGCACGGCGCCCTTGCCCGCGAGCGAGACCGGCTCGGCGTTCAGGCTCTTGAGCCGGTCACGAACGGTGCGCTCGCGCCCGGGCAGGAAGCTCGCGCGAACGCGGTAGGCTTCCTTGCTGAGTCTCAGGTCGAGGCTCGCAGGCTGAAGCTGGGACGATTCCAATGGAAGCTCGGCCCGGATCAGTTTTCGGCCGATCATGGCCTTAATCTTCTGCCGGCCGAACAGGCCGAACGGGGCGGAGAACAGGGCGTCCGCCACGCCCGGCTCATGAGCATCGAGGATTACGGGAAGCGGCGTTCGGGGCGGGGTCAAGCGTGATGCTCAAAGGGCGGTTTGGCGTTGTTAGCGCCCCTTAACCTTTAAACCAAGACTTGGTCTTGACGCCAAGACTTCGTGGGCGCTATGCAAGCTTTTATCCGTGGTCATTTGAGCCGATCGGCTTGCCGCCACGTTAAACAACGGGCTAAAAGATCGGGGCGCTCTCAAAAACGTCGCCTCGTCTTGAAGTCCGTCAGGCGCGCCCTAGCGCAAAGGACTTGAACGATGACGAGCCCGCGCAAATCCCGAGACCCCAAGACGCTAAGGCCCGCGACCCAATTGATCCATGGCGGGTCGCTGCGCTCGAGCTTCGATGAGACGTCGGAAGCCCTTTTTCTCACCCAGGGCTATCTCTACGACACGATGGAGCTCGCGGAAGCGCGCTTCAAGGGCGACGATCCGGGCTTCATCTATTCGCGCTTCGCAAATCCGACGGTCTCGATGTTCGAGCGGCGCATGGCGCTGCTCGAAGGCGCAGAGGCGGCGCGCGCGACGGCGAGCGGGATGGCCGCGGTCACCGCCTCGCTCATGGGCCAGCTGAAGGCGGGCGACCACATTGTCGCCGCGCGGGCTTTGTTCGGCTCGTGCCTCTATGTGGTCGAGGAGCTGCTGCCGCGCTTCGGCGTCGCCTCGACCCTTGTCGACGGCGCGGATCTTGGCGCATGGCAGGCGGCGCTGCGTCCGAACACCAAGACGGCGTTCCTCGAATTGCCGACCAATCCGACGCTCGAGCTCGTCGACATCGCCGGCGTCGCCGAGATCGTGCATGGGGCCGGCGCGACTCTGGTCGTCGACAACGTATTCGCCACGCCGTTGCTGCAGCATCCGATGAAGCTCGGCGCCGACTGCGTTGTCTACTCGGCGACCAAACACATCGACGGCCAGGGGCGCGTGCTCGGCGGAGTCATTCTCGCGAGCGAGAAGTTCATCGCCGACCATATCCACAATTTCCTGCGCCAGACCGGTCCCTGTCTCTCGCCGTTCAACGCCTGGACGCTGCTCAAGTCGCTGGAGACCCTGCCGATTCGCGTCGCGGCGCAAACGCGCAGCGCGGGCAAGATCGCCGACTTCCTCAGCCAGCATCCGGCGGTTAAGCGCACGCTCTATCCGGGCCGCGCCGATCATCCGCAGGCGGCGCTTGCCCAGCGGCAGATGGAGGGCGGCGGCACAATGCTGGCCTTCGAGGTCGCGGGCGGCAAGGCGGCGGCGTTCCGGGCCGCCAACGCGCTCACCATCATCGGCATTTCCAACAATCTCGGCGACGCCAAAAGCCTCATCACCCATCCGGAGACGACAACCCACCAGCGGCTCAAGCCGGAGCAGCGGGCGGCGCTCGGCATCGCGCCTGGCCTGCTCAGATTGTCGGTCGGCCTCGAGGACGTTGACGATCTGATCGAGGATCTGGCTCAGGCGCTCGACAAGGCGTCGGCGCCGCGCCGCCACGCCGCCGAGTAGGCCAGGCGCGCGGCTGGATTCGGGTCCACGGGCCCCCCGGCGAGCCCCGCGACCGGGAAAAGCTCTGGGCAGGCGCCCAAGTTAGTCGTCCTTGCTTCGATTGCTCTGGCGTTTGGGCTCACCGACGTGCGGCAATCTTTCGCGGGATGCGTCATCGTTTGAGGCTTGACGCCAAGCCCGGTCAGTAGTGTCGGAAGCCTCCGAGCATTAATCCGCCCGCGGCGCCGGTCCAAAATCCTGGCGGCCGTCCGCCTAAGCCGGGATCGCTCGGCAGCTCCGGCAATCCCGCCCTCTGCCTCCATGCGGGGCTCCCGCCAAGATATGCAGGCGGCGGAGGCGCAGCCTGCTCGGCGGTTTGGGTCCGAGTTCGCGTTCGTTCGCTTGACTGTGCGTCGAGCAGGCGTCGCTGGCCTTGAAGGTTTCACCGCTCGCGTCACCAAAGGTTTGGGCGAAGGCTTGATGACCGCGCGGCGCAGCGCCTGTGGGGCGGCGGGCTCGGCCGTCGGCTGAGCCGCAAGGAACTTCTGATATTCGGTCTCGCTGTCCGCCTTCAGCGCGGCAAGCTGCGCGAAATCGAGGAACGACGTCGGCGCGTAGCCTCGCTTCTTCTGCCATTCTTCGAGCGCTGACCGAGTTGCATCATCCAGCGTTCCGGTCGCGGGCCCCTTGTAAAAGTCGATTACGGTCAGACGTTGCTGTACCTCCTTCTCGGCCGCCGGGCTCAGGTTCAACGCCCTTTCCGTGTCGACGGCGCCGACGTTGTCCTTCAACTCGTCCGCCGTAGGACCGGTCGGCTCCGTCATGGCGAGGGTTTGCGGCGCCGCCGCTGGCGTGGAGGTTCTCGCGCTCTCCATGCTCGCGATCCTGTTCTTCGCCATTTGCGCGAATACGCCGTTAGGAAAGGCGCTGAGGTAGGCCTGATAATCGCCCGCCAGGTCTGAATGCTGCGCGGATTCCCACAGTAGGTTTTCCTCCGACTGCCTCTGGTCTACGGAGGTTTCGGCGGGAGATGTCGGCGGCTTCGCGCTTTCCACGGTCGATTCCGGCGCCGGCTGCGGATTGAGCTCATACTCTCCGATCAGCGACGTATTGACCCAAGGCAATTGATGGTGTCCGGTTTTCTCCCAAACGTCGTTTCGAACCCGGCTCATCACGGTGTCTATGGTGACGCCAGAGTCGAATAGGTGATCGAGGAACGCCTCCGTGAACGGACTGTGCTGACCGGTCGGTCCGTCGAGGGCTGTGCTCTTCGGATCGCTGGCGAAAGCGATTAGCGTTCCGCGCGCCAGATCGCCGTCGATGGGGCTCAATCCGCGCTCGACCACGAGCGATCGCGTCTTTTGCTTCGCCAGCGCCGCGGCGAAGGGATTGTCGCGGCAGGCGTCGAGGATGACGATGTTGACGCGGTCCTCGCGCTTCATTTGCTTGAGCAGCAACGAGACGCTGATCGCGTTCAGATCGAGGTCGGTCGGGCCTTTCAGGACAATGTCGGTCGGAATGAGGTAGTTCTCCTCATCCACCGAAACGCCGTGACCCGCATAGTAAATGACCGCGGATTTGGAGTTGGACAAGGCGGCGGAGAACTCGGAGACTTTCGCTCGCATCTGGTCGATGTCGAGGTCGTAGCCGTCCACGACCTCAAACCCAAGCTTCCGGAAAGCGTCAGCGACGGCTCTTGCGTCAAAGACCGCGTTGTCGAGACGAACTGCGTTCTGGTAGGCCCCGTTCCCGATCACGAGCGCGACACGCTTTTCCGTCGGCGACACGGCCGCCAACGAAACTGAAGCCGCAAAGCCGAAGGCGACCGCAGCCAAAGCGGCGATACGCGCCAGGACGCAGAAGAATTTAATCATCCTCCCTACCCTCTCGCTTCACCCTCCGTCGGTTTCGCCGATCGCGCGGATGGACGCGCGCTCTACATCGTGGCTCAAACCGACGGTCCGTCATTCTTATCACATTTCAAGTTCGCACCGCCTTGAATTATCACAATTCATGGAGACCCGCTGTGCGGCAGATCACATCTTGAGTTCGGCTGGCGCGGTAAGAGCGAGAGGGCCTGCGCGAGCCCGCTGACAAGGTTTTTCGGCGCCGTCGCGTCGGCATCGAGGCGGGGCGCCCAAGCGCCTAGCCCAGACGAACCAAAGATGTATGTATTGGCGCTGGCTTGGCGGCGGGTCGCGGGCGATCAGCGGGATACAGTAGAGCGGGCGGGTCCTAATGGCTGACATTCCAACCCAGAACGGGCGGATCGGCAAGCTGGCGACGCCGCTCGGCAAGGACAAATTGTGCCTCATTCGCTTCGAGGGGACTGAGGCGATCGGTGAATTGTTCGAATACCGGATCGAAGCCGTCAGCGCCGACCCAAACGTCGATTTCAATGCCGCGCTCGGAAAAACCTGCAGCGTCCACCTCGAAACGACTGATCACGCGGGGCGCGACTTCAGCGGGATTTTGACCGAGGCCAGGTGGGCGGGGACCCGCTTCAACCTCCACCTTTATCGGCTTGTGCTGCGGCCCTGGCCTTGGCTCTTGTCGCTGAGGTCCCATTGCCGGATCTTCGCCAATCTGAACGTCAAGGACATCGTCAAGCACGCTCTCGGCGACAATCGCTTCGGCCCGATCGTCGACCTCATGGTCGAGGACTATCCGACGCTCGAATACACGGTCCAGTATCGCGAAACGTCGCTTAACTTCGCCTTGCGGATGATGGAGAAATTCGGGATCTACTACTACTTCAAGTTCGACAAAGGCGATGGCGACTTGCCCAGCCAGCATTCCATGGTCCTCGTCGACTCGGCGACGCATGAGTTGCTGCCGGCGCCGAGCTCGATCACCTATCTGCCGCCGTCGTTTGGCGGCCCCGGCGACTTCCAGTTCTTCAACGACTGGAGCCGGCAGCAGGCGATCATTCCGGGAATCTTCGAGCTCAACGACTACGATTACAACAAGCCTAGCGCCGACCTTTCCACCCACGAGGCCTATCCCACGCCGCCGCAGCGCAGCCTCCTATACGACTATCCGGGCGGCTATGACGACAAAGCGCTTGGCGACCGCCTGACGAAAGTGAAGCAGGAGGCTGAACGCGTATTCGAGGACCGCTGCACCGCGGGCGGATACGCGCCGTCGCTCACGCCAGGATACGCGATCCAGAGAACTTCGCCCAGCGGCGATTCGCAGGATGACGACTATCTCATCCTGCGCTGCAACCACGGGTACGGCGACCAGTCGTACGCGTCGACAGGCCGGGGGCAAGGCGCGGCTGACGGATCCTATTCGGGGAGCTACGAACTCTCGCGATTTTCGATTCCCTACCGAATGCCGTTGCGCACGCGCCGGCCGATGATCATTGGCTCGCAGCCGGCGAAGGTCATCAGCAAGGAGAATCAGGAGATTGACGTCGACAAGCAGGGGCGCGTCCTGGTCGAGTTCTACTGGGACGACACGACCGGCTCCAACGCGCCCGATAAGACCCCTTCCAGGCGCGTTCGGGTCGGCCAGTTCTGGGCCGGCTCAAGCCGAGGCGCCTTGTTTATTCCGCGAGTCGGCGACGAAGTCATGGTGGAATATGAGAACGGCGATCCCGACCGCCCGATCATTGTCGGCTCGGTGTATAACGGCAACAACACAGTGCCGATGAATTTGCCGGCGCAAAAGAACAATTCGGGCATCCTGACCAAATCGACCCCGAACAGCCAGGGCTACAACTTCCTGCTGTTCAATGACACGGCCGGCTCGGAAGTGGTCAAGCTGCGTTGCCAGCGGGACTTGATGTTCAAGGCGCTGCGCAACGAGCAGCGGGACATCGGCGCCGATCAGACCGAGAATGTCGGGGGCAACGAGACGATCAACGTCGGGCCGGTCGACCCCGCGGCGGCGGGCGGCTCGGCGGGGGGCGGAAACTTCACCCTCAACGCCTTTCAGTCGATCACGCTGAATGTCGGGCCGGCGGACATGCCTCTAACCCAGATCAAGATGGACCAGGAGAGCATCACGCTGAGCGTTGGCCCCGAGGGCCTTCTCTCCCAAATCAGAATGGACGCCAGCGGCGTGACCATCAGCGGCACTCCCGTCTCACAACTTATGGTGCAACCTGACGGCATCACGACAATGACCCCCACCGTGACTGTTGGCTTTGGGCCGGTGACTTTCGCATCGCCCTCAGTAACGATTCCTATCGCCGAAATTGGCGTCGCGACTATCGGCGCCGGCACGGCGAGCGGCCTGCCTTTGGTGTGAAGAGACCCATGTCGTCGCGCATCCGATTTGCTTCCGCGCATAGCGTCTTCGAGGCGTTCCCTGATCTCGACTATGTCGCCACTCGCCCAGCGGACGACATCAAACCGCTCGACCACGCCCGCGCTCTCCTGGCGTCCTCGCGCCCGCGCGATGCGGTTCTTTTCTTAAGTCATCTGCTTCCTCGCCGCGAGGCGGTCTGGTGGGCCGCCCGGTGCGTGCGCGCGCTCGTCGCCGAGGGCGGCGCGGATGAGGCCCTTAGCGCCGCGGAGACTTGGGTGCGGACGCCCGAGGACGACAACCGTCGCGCGGCGCTCTTGGCTGCGAACGCCTCCGATCGGCGGAAGCCGACAACCTGGCTTGCTTTCGCCGCCGGCTGGTCAGGCGGAAGTCTCCTTCCCGCGGATCAAAAGCCTGTGGCGGCGCCCCCGCGGCGTGCGCGATGGCGGCGAACACGGCGATCATGCTGGCGGTCGCCGCCGGCGATCCGCTCGGCGTGACACGAAGGATGGTCGCCTGCGCGGACGCGGGCGTTCGCTTCGCCGGCGGAGGGGAGCCGACAGTCCTTGGTCTGGAAGCGCCTTCGCAATGAGTAGACGTGCGCTCTCTGGACCTCTCGGCGATTGGTCAGTTGTGAGAGCTCATAAGGTATTGGCCACCACAAAAAGGTCTATCTCTCTGTCGGGAGAGAGACCGCATAAACCCTTGCGGCTGCGCGCAAACGACGGAATAATGTTGCTCATCATGCGCGTTCGGCAGAGATGACCCTTCGACTATCGATCGAAAACGTAGATCGGCTCCCGGACGGCGGCCCGATACGGATCGAGGTCAAGGGACGAGGTCTCGATCTTGGCCGGGATTCGCACCTCGATTGGACCTTGCCTGACCCGAGCCGAAGCATCTCAGGCAAGCACTGCGAGATTCGCTATCGCGACGGCGGATACTGGCTTCACGACGTCTCGACAAACGGGACCTTCGTCAACGGCGCAGAGTACCGGCTCGACGCCCCGCACCTCTTGCGGGACGGGGATCGCCTGAGCATTGGGCCGTACATTATCGCCGTTTCGGTCGAGGAGGGGCGAAAGCCGCGGAGCCCGGCCTCGGCGGCGGAGGCCTCTTTGGACGCTGGTCTCGCCGACGTTTGGGCCCCCGTGGGAGAGGCCGCAGCGCCGGAAATTGGCGCCAAGCGTCAGACGGCGCAGACGCGGGACGCTCCGCCAGACTTTCTCGATTTTGCTTCGTTCCTCGAGCCGCCGAAACGTGTTCCGGGCGCGCCTGCGGACCGGCCGCGATCCGAGGACGATTGGCTGACTGCGGTCAACTCGGCTCCGTCATCTCCGCTGGAGCAGAACGTTCCGGAGCCTCGCATACCGACGCCGACGCGGCCGGCGGCCGTCGACCCGCCGCCCGGGCGCCCCTCGCCCAAGGAGCCGCAGGCCGACGGCGCCCAAGCGCACGAAGTCCTCGATCGCATCGCTCGGGCGGCCGGCGTTCCTGAGCGCGTTCTCGCTTCTCGCAATCCGGACGAAATCGCGGACGAAATCGGCGCCCTGCTTCGGATGACGACGGAGAATCTGGCGCAAATGCTGGCGTCGCGAGCGGAGTCGATATCGCTTATGCGCTCCTCGAACCGCACGATGATCCGGGCCGTCGAGAACAACCCCCTCAAGTTCGCGAGTTCGCCGGCGGAGGCGCTCGCCATCATGTTTGGGCCTCCGACGCGAAATTATCTCGACGCGCGGACGACGATTGAGCGCAGCTTCGCCGATCTCAAAACCCATCAAATCCTTACGTTTGGCGCGATGCAGGCGGCTCTCGACGCATTGTTCGAGGATTTGGCGCCGGATCGGATCGACCATTCTGTGGCGCCCGAGCACGGTCTTGGCGCGCTCATATCGTCCCGGAAGGCGAAGCTGTGGGATATCTACGTCGAGCGATGGCGGGCCAAGACGAAACGGGCCGACGGACGACTCCTTGAGGCGTTTACTGCTTTGTTCGCCCAGGCGTACGACAGGTTGCGGGACAAGGACAGCTGAGTCGATGATCGCTGTCGGGGCTCCGGCAATCGGCCCGGCTTTGCAGGAGCGATTGTGAACGGAAGCGAATGGGGAAACGGCGCCAATGTCGTGGAACGCGAAAGTTCACTGGACGGAGGGCCTCTTTCTTCGGCCGCACCATCTTCAGCAAAGCGATCGTTATCTCGAAAACGCGCTCGAAAGCCGCACACGCCATGTAACGCCCTACCCCTGGGGATTCGCATCGCTCGAAATCGACCGGGATCTTGCTCAGCAGAGCAAGTTCGCCCTCCGGCGGGCGTCGGGGATCATGCCGGACGGAGGGCTGTTCGACTTTCCCGCCGAGTGTCCGCCTCCCGCGCCGATCACAACCCCTGAGACGGCCGCCGGTCAGCTCATCTGGCTCACCATGCCGGCCCGCGCGGACAACTTTCGCGAGGTGAGCTCCGAGCAGACGGAAAACGCCGCCCGCTATGTGGTGGGCGCCGAGACGGTGATTGATTCGACGGCGAACCTGCGCATCGAGGAGGAAATCGAGATCGCCTATCCTCGGCTCGCTTACGAAATCCGCAAGACTTCGAAGCCAGGCTATGTCGGCCTGCCGATCGCGCGCGTCGTCGAGGTGCATGACCGCACCCTGGTGTTCGACGAGAAATTTGCTCCGCCCGTGCTCGTCTGCGCGGCGCATCCGACCGTCGAAGGGTGGCTCGACCGCGTCATCGGCTGGATCGGCAACAAGCTCGATGAGCTCTCACGATACGCCAGCGACCCCACCGCGGGCGGCGGCCTGCAGAGCGCCGACTATTTGATTCTCCAGTGCCTCAATCGCGAAATCCCGGCGCTCAAACACTTCCGCTTATCGAAATACGTCCACCCCGAGCGCCTTTATGAAACCCTTCTGCGGATTGCGGGGGAATTGGCGACTTTCACGACGCATGAGCGGCGAGCGCGCGAATATGGCGTTTACAACCACGACGATCTGGAAAGCGTCTTCACGCCGTTGTTGCGCGACATCCAGGACTTCCTCAGCGCGCGTCTCGATCGCCGGGCCATCCGGTTGGAGCTGATCGAGCGCGCGCCGAACGCGTTCGTCTCGACAATCCGGGACCGCACGCTGTTCGCCAACGCGACCTTCGTGCTCGAAGTCTCGGCGCGTCGTCCTTTGACCGAAATCCAGCGCAATCTGCCCGCCTTCCTCAAGGTTGGGCCGAACACCAAGATGAACGAAATCGTGCACGCCCATCTTCCCGGGGTCGCGGTCGTGCACCTGCCGACGCCTCCGCCTCAAATCCGCGCCATCACCGACCACGTCTACTTCTACCTGGACCGCACATCGCCTTTGTGGTCTGAGTTCAGCCAGGCCACAGCCATCGGAATGCACTTCGCAGGCGACTGGCCAGAGCTCCAGATGGAGCTTTGGGCTGTGAGAGAAGAGCGGCGATGACCACCGAAGACGATCCCTTCGGGCGAAGCGACAGGACGATCATTCGTCCCAATCCGGCTGGACGTCGTACGCCGCCTGCGCCTGCCGGCGATCCCGCCGCTGGCTCGCCTGTCGGCGGCGCCCCGCCAGCCTCAACGCCGAGGCCTCCTGTCGCGTACCCGGCGCCGCCAGGCGCCCCGCCGAATGCGCCTGCATCCAGCCCGGGCCAGGGCGGCTGGGATGACTGGATGACGCCGCGGACGCCGAACAACCTCTACGTCGCTCCGGAGGCGTCGGCGCCGATGACGCCGGCGCCGATGTCGCCGCATGTGTCCGTCGATCTGGTCACGGTGGCTGCGAGCCCGCTCATGCGGGCGGCCGCGTCGCTTCTCGTCATGCTGGGGCGTTTGCGCGCATCGCTGGTGCGCGCGGGGGCGAGCCAACTCATGGATCAGGTCGCGCAGGCGATCGAGCAATTCGAAATCGACGCGCGCGCCGCCGGCGCTCCCAACGATCAGATCGAAACGTCGAAATACGCGCTCGCCGCCACCGCCGATGACATCGTGCAAAACCTGCCGACCGCCGACAGCCGGGTCTGGACGCAGTACAGCATGCTGGTTCGCTTCTTCAACGAACGGATGGGCGGCGTCCGTTTCTTCAGGGAGCTTGAACGGGCGAAGCAGAATCCCGCGGTCAATTTGGGCGTGCTTGAGATCATGCACGCTTGCCTCAGCCTTGGCTTCGAGGGGGTCTACCGGGCCTCAGGCGGCCCTGGCGCGGTGCAAGGCATCCGGCGCGACCTGTACGAAACCATTCGCCGCGCTCAGTCGAAGACGATCGAGGACTTGTCGCCGCATTGGCGCGGCCAGGATGTGCCCCTGGCGAGCAGTCGGCTCCAGGTTCCCATCTGGGCTGTCGCCGCGCTTGCGGCGGTCATTTTGCTCGGCTCCTACCTCTATCTGCGCAATGCCCTCACAGGCCAAGCGGAGGCGCTCGCGTTGAGGATGGCGGACATTCATCCGGCGACGGAATTGACGATCGCGCGCGAAACCATCGTCAAGCCGCCGCCGGATCCCAAGCCGAGGGCGTCTACGCAACTCGACCGCATCCGCGCCGCGCTGGCCAAGGAAATCATGGCGGGCAAAGTGGGCGCCGACCAATCGACGACGACGATCTTCATTCGCATCGGCAATGTGGTGCTGTTTCCTTCCGGCGGCGCAAAGGTGAGCGATTCCTTCGCGCCGATCGCGGCCAAGATCGCCGCCGCTCTCGACCGGGAGCCGGGCGCCATTCATGTCGACGGCTACACGGACTCCGATCCGATTCACACCGTCGCCTTCCCGTCGAACTTCGAGCTCTCGGAGGCGCGCGCCAAGTCGGTCGCGGCCATGCTGAAGCCCGGCCTTTCGCGTCCGGAGCGGCTCTCGGTGACGGGGAAAGGCCCCAGCAATCCAATCGCGCCGAACGACACAGAGTTCAACAAATCGAGAAACCGGCGCGTTGAAGTGTCGATCCCGAGAGCAGACTAAGGGAGAGGGTTCGTTGCCGGGAGGAGAGCGCTCTTAATGACCGTGATGGCCTGGCTCTGGATCGGGCTCAGCCTTGTCGGGGCGATCATCCTGGCTTTGGTCATTTGGCTGGCCGGGCCGCTCGTCGCCATCGGCGACGCGCAGCCGTTCGAGAGCGCGCTCATCCGGTTCATCATCATCGCGGCGATCTTCCTAGCAGTCGCCGGCGCCATCGCCTGGCGCATCATTTCGAGGCGCCGAGCCGCCGCCAAGATCGCGCAGGCGATGACCGAGACGCCAGCCGAAGACAGCGACGCGCCGATCCTGAAGCAGAAGATGGAGGACGCTCTCGCGGTCCTCAAACGGACCGGCAAGTCGAACGCGCGCGCCCTTTACGACCTTCCCTGGTACCTCATCATCGGTCCGCCCGGCGCCGGCAAGACAACTGCGCTGGTGAATTCAGGTCTCAAGTTTCCGCTCGCCGGGGACAACCCGGCCATGGCCGTGCAGGGCGTCGGCGGCACGCGATATTGCGACTGGTGGTTCACCGACGCAGCGGTGCTCATCGACACGGCCGGCCGCTACACGACGCAGGATTCGGACGCCAAAGCCGATCGCCGCAGCTGGCTCGCGTTTCTCGAAATGCTGGGCCGGAATCGTCCCCGGCAGCCGATCAACGGAGTCATCGTCGCCATCAGCATCGCCGACGTTCTCAACCTGTCGCCGAAGGAGGTGGCGGCGCACGCCGACGCGATCCGCAGGCGCCTCGACGAACTGCACGAGGAGCTGAAGGTCGACTTCCCGGTCTACGCGGTTTTCACCAAAATGGATCTCGTGGAGGGCTTTACCCAATATTTCGCCGATCTGGACGAGACGAAGCGGCAGGCGGTGTGGGGAGCTACGTTCCAGACTTCCGACAAGAAGGCCAACAACGTCGGCAAGGTTTCCGAGGAGATCGACCTCCTCATTCAGCGCATCTCGGAGAGGATGCCCGAACGGTTGCAGGAGGAGCCCGACTTGCGATCGAGGGCGATCCTGTTCGGCTTTCCGGCGCAACTCGGCGCGATCCGAAAGCCGATCGCCGACTTCCTCAATCGCATCTTCGAGCCCACGCGCTACCAGACGACCGCAGTCTTGCGCGGCTTCTACTTCACCTCGGGCACGCAGGAGGGAACGCCTTTCGACGCCGTCATCGGCGCGCTGCAAAAGAGCTATGGCGTCCAGAGCGCAGGCAGCGTCGGATTTTCGGGGACCGGCAAAAGCTTCTTCCTGCACGACCTCATAACCAAGGTGATCTTCGCCGAGGCCGGATGGGTTTCGACCAACATCGCCGCCGTGCGCAGATCGCTCGCCCTGAGAGCGGCGGCGTTCACGTTGATCGGCCTCGCAACCGCAGGCATCCTGGGCTTGTGGTGGATGAGCTATACGCGCAACGCGGCGATCGTTTCCGAGACTGAGCAGGGCGTCAACGACTACGCTTCCATCGCTGGGCCCTTCATCAAACAGAATTCGGTCACCGATCCGAATCTGTTGCCCATTTACGAGCTGATCGGCTCTCTGCCGAATCTGCCGGTCGGCTACGCCAAGCGTAACGACCCCACGCCGGTCGAACAGACCTTCGGGCTGAGCCAGCGCCCGCGCCTCCAGGACGCGTCGAACGATCTCTATCGGCAGGCCCTGGAACGGCTCCTGCGGCCGCGGCTCATCCTGTCGCTCGAGCAGCAGATCCAGAAGAATATCGACGATCCGACCTTCGTCTATGAGGCGCTCAAGGTTTATCTCATGCTCGGGGGCAAGGCGCCGCATGTCGACAATGATCTGATCCTGGCCTGGTTCACGCGGGACTGGGAGGAGCGCTCGTTCCCCGGCGCGCCGAACGCCGAGGGGCGGGCGCTGCTTCGCAAGCATCTTGAGGCCATGCTCGACATGGATGACGGGCGGCAGAGGAAGGTCTCGCTCAACGGCCCGCTGGTCGAGCAGGCGCAGGCGACGCTTGCGCGCATGCGGGTGGCGGAGCGCGCCTACACGCTTTTGAAGTCGGAGGCGCACAACGCGGCGGTCGAGAACTGGATCGCCTCCCAACGCGGCGGCCCCGACATGGCCCTGGTGTTCGAGGCGGCCAACGGCGCAAGCCTGGACACTGTAAGGGTCCCCGGCTTCTTCACCTACGAGGGCTTCTACAGCGGGCTGCTCACGCATTTGCAGACGATCCGCGACAAGCTTGAGAAGGACAACTGGGTGCTCGGCGCGTCCGGCGACCAGAGCGCCGTGCAGCAGCAATATGCGAGTCTCTTCCCCGGCATTCTCGAGCTCTACAGCAGAGACTTCATCGCCGCCTGGACGGCCGCGATCAACAACCTTCAACTGAAGCCGCTGCTCAACGACAAGCCGAAATATCTGAAGCTGAGCGCCGCCTCGGCGCCGACCTCCCCCATTCGTTTGATCTTCGAATCCGTTCGCGACGAAACGGCTTTGACCCGCGAGCGTCCAAAGCCGCCGGCGCAGAGCGGCTCGCGAGCGGATCAGGCGAAGCAGGAGGCGCTCGCCGGCGCGGGCAATCGACTGGGCTCTGTCGGAAAGGAGGCCCTCGACCTTGCGATGAAGTCGCAGCGCAGGGCGGGCGATCCGCCGCCTGAAACGCCCGGCGCGTCGATTGAAGCCTATTTCAAACCAATCCAGATCATGGTCGATGGGCAGCCCGGATCCCGGCCGATCGACCAGTTGCTCGCCAATCTGAACGAACTCTACCGCCAACTCGTGCTGGCGGCGGAAAACCCGGCCCAGGCCAAGCAGGCGCTCGAGCAGGTGGACGTACAGGTGGCGAGCCTGAGAGCCAACGCCACGCGTCTGCCCCAGCCGCTCGCCGGCATGATCGACAAGGTCGCCAAGGACGCCGCCGGCGACGCGAACGCCAGCTCCATCGCCCAGATCGCCGACGCGATGGCTCAGAACGTGACGGGAATCTGCCAGCAAGTCATTGCGAACCGCTATCCCTTTGCGAAGAGCGACCGGGACGTGCCGCTGGGGGATTTTGCCAAACTGTTCGCGCCGAACGGCGTCATCGACAAATTCTACTCGGCCAGCCTCGACCCGCTCGTGAATAGGAGCGGGAAAAAATGGGTCTGGCAGCCCAATCCGAATCTCGCGCGCAAGCTGTCCGACACAACCTTGCGGCAATTCCAGCAAGCAGCCGAGATCCGAGACGCGTTCTTCCCGACCGGCGGGACAACGCCCAATCTCGGCTTCGAAGTGAAGCCGCTGACGCTGAGCAGCGACGCCCAGACTGCGACGCTCACGATCAACGGCGCCAATGTCATCGCGCAGCAGGGGGCTGAAAATCCACCTGCGACAATGCAATGGCCGGGCGCTGGCGCGGGCGAAGCCTCGATCGTGATGGCGCCCGACATGCCAGACCGCCAGTCCAAACTCGAGCGCACCGGCGCGTGGGCGTTGTTCCGGCTCGTCGACGCCGGCTCCGCCATCCAGAGCGGAAACGCGTTGAAGGTCAGCTTCGTCGTCTTCGGACGAGAAGTCTCCTATCAATTCACCTCGTCTTCGCTGACCAATCCGTTGAGCATGCCGGCGCTCAGGCAGTTCAAGTGCCCGAACGGGCTCTGATCCTCATGGCCGCAGGACTGTTCGGAAAGCTGCCCGCCAAGCGCGATTTCATCGGCGCCAACGCCTCGCGGCGATTCCTGGAGGTTTGGGAGCCGTGGCTTCAGGCGGGCGTCGCGATGTCGAAGCAAATGCTGAACGCCGCATGGGTCGAGACCTACAACCGCGCGCCGATCTGGCGCTACTGGCTCGGAGCGGACTTCTGCGGCGAGGCGATGATCGGCGCGTTCATGCCCTCGGTCGACGGCGTCGGGCGTTCCTTTCCGCTCGCCATTTTCGTCGGCGAAGGCGACGCGTCGCTCCCCCCGCCGGAGCTCGAACAGAACGACGCCTGGTTCGAGGCGGCCGAGGCTGTCCTTCTCGACGCGCTCGAACCCGGAGCGACCTTGGAGCTGATCTCCGAGAGGGTCGCGGCGTTGCCCTCGCCATCGCTTCAGCCTCGGATAACCAAGGACGGCGGTCTGGAAGAACTGGCCGACGGCGGCGTCCTCGTCCGCGACATCGGGGAACAGGTTTCCGCGGCCTTTCTCCGCGCCCGGCGCTTCGGACGCCGGCGCGCCTTTGCCTCCCAAAGCTTCTGGTGGACGATCGGCGGCGAAGGCTTTCCTTCACTGGCCTTATCCGAGGTCGGCCTTCCCCCCGCGACCCGCTTCGTCGACATGCTGACCGGGGCCTTCTCGGACGGGGACGCGGTCGCCTTGGACGACGCGACCTGACCGGCGCGCTCGGCTGCTTGTTGTCGCAACCCAAGGATAGCGTATGATTCGGGCCGACGCCCTCCCCTTAAAGGACAAGCGGCGATGAATGAGCTTTCCCCTCCCCCCGACGCCTCGGCTGCTCCCGCGCCGACCGCATCACCCCCGCCAGTTGAAGCGCCCGCGTCGGTAGAAGCCGAGACGCTGGCCGAACCTTCGATCCCTCCGGAAGCCGCCGCGCCGTCCGAACCCTTGCCGCCAGAACCTTCGCTCGAGCCCGCGTTCGCCGCGCCGGCCGAGGCTCCGCCCCAGCCTGCGGCCGCCTCCCCCTCGGCGCCGGATCCCTTCGCGCTGCCGCTCGTCTCGGAGGATGATCCGGGCGGGCCCGATCTCGATCTCGAAGGCGACGCGGAGTTCATGAATTTCATGGCGGCCACGGAGGGGCTGCTTCCCGCCAGCTATTACGCCTTCAATCGAGCCTCGATCGACTTTCCGGCCGCGCTGCAGGCGGCGGAGAAGCTCCTCAAGCGCACGCTCGACATTCGCCTGCTCGCGCTCATGGCCAAGCTCTCGATCCTCAACCGCGATGTCGCGGGCTTCGCGCAGCGGCTCGGAAATATCGCTTGGCTCGTCAAAGAACATTGGGGGACCGCTAATCCCAGGGCCGATGGCGAAGACTATTCAGGGCGAATCGCGCAGTTGATGACGCTCGAGGACAACGCGGTTGTTCTCCTGCCGCTGCAACACGCGCCGCTGCTCGAAGCCAGCCGCGAGGGCGTGCTCTCCTATCGCGACCAGCTGCTGGCGACGGGCGCGGCCCCGCCGCGCTCCGTCACGCTCTATGACCTCAAAGGCGAGAAGCGGACGACGGAGCCGGAAAAGTTCATGCCGGCGAACTCGATCGCGCGAGTGTTGAGCGACGTCGAGATTGGAAGGCTAGTCGGCGCCGTCGAGACGCTCAAAAGCCTCGGCGCTTCGATCCAGGCGATCAATGCGGCCACGACCGAGCATGTCGGCTTCGAGAACGCCGTCGGGCTGCCGAAGCTCGCCAAACTTGTCGGCGAGATGACGGAGTTCCTGCGCGCCCCGCTTGTGAAACGCGACCCGTCGCTCGCGCCGCCGCCCGAGGCGCCTGGCCCGTCCGAGAATGCTGCTGGGGACACGGCGGCCGCGGCGCCAACCGCCTTCGCCTCGCGGGCCGAGGTTGACGCGGCGCTTGCTTCCGCATTCGGCTATTTCGCGGCCTCCGAGCCGACAAGCCCGGCGCTACTCCTGATACGGCAGGCGCGCGAAACGCTGGGCAAGAACCTGTACGAGGTGATGAAGCTGCTCGCGCCGCCGCACGCGGACGCGGCGCGGGTCTTCGTCGGCCCGGACGGCGCCTTCACGGTGCCGGTGAAGAGTCTGTCGAACGCGCCGAGCCCTGCCATCCAAACCGCGCCGGCGGAACCGGCGGCGTCCCGCGCCGCGGCGCTTGCGCTCATCGACGCGGTCGCGGCGCACATGCAGAGGGCGGAGCCGTCGAGCCCCGTGCCTTATCTGCTCGATCGGGCGCGAAATCTCGCGACGCGCGACTTCGTGAGCCTGCTGCAGGACGTCCTGTCGGACGAGGCGATCGCGTCGCTGAAGAAGGGGAAGTGATCCTCACTTCCGGGGGTCGGTGAGGAACGTCGTCCAGTCGGACGAATCGAGCGTGTCGATCTCGGCGAAGGTGACCGCCTGCAAGCCGCGCCGCCAGCAATTGTCCGCGCCATAGGCGACGAACTTGCCGCGGTCGATGCACATGGTCGCCGTGCCGGCCAAGAGGTCCACTCCGTCGATGTCCGTGGCGTAGAGATAGACATAGCGGCTCTTGAGGGAGCCGCGAATGGGAGTGGCGCAGGAGCCGGGCGTCGCGACCCACCAGCCCTCCGTTTTGAAGACCTCGCCCGCATCCGTCCCGACCGCGATATTGATGAGCGCATGCGTCTTGTTGCAGACGCGGAAGTCGGCGCGCGCGGGCATGGAGAAGGTCGCGAGCAGGGCGAGGGCTAAGGGAAATTGCATTTTTCGCCCCGCGGGCGTCATTGCGAGCGAAGCGAAGCAATCCAGGGGGGCGTAGGGCGTTCTACGAATCCTGGATCGCCGCGTCGGCCTTCGGCCTCCTCGCGATGACGATTCCGTCCGATAGCGTGGCGATGCTTGCGGCCCTCACTCGCCTTCATCTCGGTAAAGTTCGCCCCATTCCGGTTTCCAGACGCCATCCGGATCCTGAACCACGATCGCGATCTTGAGCTGATTCGCAAGCTTAACGGCGCCAGAAAGCGCGTCCTTGGGCGCCATCGGCTCGGTCACCCGATCTACGGTCAGAGATTCATGCGCGCTCTTGGGGCAGACGACCGTCGCCCATTGTCCATCGGCGCGCTGAGAAAGAACGATGGTCACCGCGTCGCCGACGACCTCGTCCACCTGCTCGAATCGATTGGCCATCCGCGTCTCCGCTCAGTTCACTTCGTATACGAACGCGCCGTCGGCCGAGGACACTTTGGCTTGGCGTATCTCCTCCCGCGCCAACGAACGCTTGAGGATCTCGCGCGACAGCGCCGGCAGGATCGTGTTGGTGATGATGTTGTCGATGACCCGTCCGCCGGAATCCGGATCGTGGCAAAGTGACACGATGTGATCGATGGCGCTCGGATCGGCGACGAACTTCGCCCGATGGTTCTCCTCGATCCGCCTGCCGATACGGTCGAGTTGCAGGTGCACGATGCCGGCCAGCATCTCCCCCGACAGCGGATAATAGGGGATCGTGACGATCCGTCCGAGCAGCGCGGGGGGGAACACTTCGAGGAGCGCAGGCCGCAATTGGGAAGCGAGCGCCTCGGAATCGGGCCGCGTGTCACTGCCCGCGGCGCGCATGATGACCTCGGTGCCAACGTTGGTGGTGAGGAGGATCAGCGTGTTCTTGAAGTCGATGCGGCGGCCCATGCCGTCCTCCATCACCCCCTTGTCGAACACCTGAAAAAAGACTTCGTGCACATCGGGATGGGCCTTCTCGATCTCGTCGAGCAGAACGACGCTGTAAGGGCGGCGGCGCACCGCTTCCGTGAGGCGCCCGCCCTCGCCATAGCCGACATAGCCTGGCGGCGCGCCCTTGAGCGTCGAGACAGTATGGGCCTCCTGGAACTCGGACATGTTGATGGTGATGATGTTCTGCTCGCCACCGTAGAGCGTCTCCGCCAGCGCGAGCGCCGTCTCCGTCTTGCCGACGCCCGAGGGGCCGCACAGCATGAAGACGCCGATCGGCTTGTTCGGATTGTCAAGCCGCGCGCGGTTGGTCTCGATGCGCTTGGCGATCATCTGCAGACCGTGGCTCTGCCCGACAATGCGCTTGTTGAGAATGCCGGCGAGGTTGAGCACGGTCTCGACTTCGTCGGCGACCATCTTGCCGACCGGAATCCCCGTCCAGTCGGACACGACCGAGGCGACCGCCTGCTCGTCGACGTGCGCGTAGATCATCCGCTTTTCCGGGTCGATCTCGCCGAGTTCGCCCACCTTGACGCGCAGGGTCTCGCCCTCCGACTGCGGCTCTGCCTGAGGCTTTGCGCTCAGCGCGGGCGCCGGCTCGGCGGCGAGCGGCGGCGCTTCCGCCGACGCTTTCGCGATCTTCTCGCGCAGCGAGAGCACTTCCTCGACCAGCGCGCGCTCGTGTTCCCAGTCTGCTTTCAGCGCGGCGAGTTTTTCGCGCCGCTCAGCGAGCTTCCCGTCGATCTCGGCGATGCGCTCCTCTCTGGCGGCGCCAAGGTCGCGTTGGCGTGAGAGCGACTCTTTCTCAGCTTCAAGCGACGCGATCTCGACTTCCGCATCCTCAACCGCCGCGGGCTTGGCGTTCTGGCTGATCGCGACGCGCGCGCAAGCCGTATCGAGCAGGCTCACCGCCTTGTCGGGCAATTGCCGCGCCGGGATATAGCGGTTGGACAGGTTGACCGCGGCGACGATCGCCTCGTCGGTGACGCGCACCTTGTGGTGCTTCTCCATCGGCGCGACGAGCCCGCGCAGCATGACGGCTGCGGTCGCAACGTCCGGCTCGCCGACAAAGATCGGCTGGAACCGTCGGCTGAGCGCGGGGTCCTTCTCGATATACTGCCGGTATTCGGCCCATGTGGTCGCCGCGATGGTGCGCAGCGTGCCGCGCGCGAGCGCGGGCTTCAAGAGATTGGCCGCGTCGCCCGTGCCCGCCTGCCCGCCGGCGCCAATCAGCGTATGCGCTTCGTCAATGAAGAGAATGATCGGCGTCGGCGACGATTGCACCTCGTCGATCACCGAGCGCAGCCGCTGCTCGAACTCGCCCTTCATCGACGCGCCCGCCTGCATGAGGCCGACGTCGAGAACGTAAAGCTTGACCCCCTTGAGCGGCGGGGGAACGTCGCCCGACGCAATGCGCTGGGCGAACCCTTCGACGACGGCGGTTTTGCCGACGCCTGCTTCGCCAGTCAGGATCGGATTGTTCTGCCGCCGGCGCATCAGAACGTCGATGATCTGGCGGACCTCGTCGTCCCGGCCAAGGACGGGGTCCATCTGCCCGGCCTTGGCCTTGGCCGTGAGATCCTGGCTGAAGCGATCGAGCGCAGTCGTGCCCTTAGGCCCAAGCGCGGCGGTCGAGCCCTCCGCGCCCGCCGCCGCGACGCCCGAGCCGTCCATCGGACGCAGGTTGCCTTCATCGGAGTCCGCCCAGATTCCGCCGTGGCCAGCGGCGACCTCATCGACGGGAAGTTTGGCGAATTCCGGAGAGACGCCGATGAGCGCGCGCCTCAATTCGAACGACTTCAGCATCGCAACCAGGAGATGCCCGGTGCGAATCTGCGTCTCGCCGAACAGCAAGGTCGCATAGTGCCAGCCGCGATCGAGGGCGTCCGCCACCTGGTTCGAGATGCCGGGCATCTCGGTCTCGTTCTTACGGAATCCGTTGACCACGGCGGTCGCATCGGCGAGCAGCTTGGCGCGACTGAGCTTGAAATGATCGGCGGTGAGCGCGAGATCCGTCCGGTCCTTTTGCAGGATATGGAGCAGCCAATGGGCGAGCTCGAGATTGCGGTTCCCGGCGCTCTTGGCCTGCCGCAAGCCCTGGATGAACGACTCGTAGCCGATGCGGTTCAGCTTGCCGGCGACCGCTTCGACGCTGATGTCCGCGCCCATGGGCGAACCTCCCTATTTCGCGCTCTCGAGGCGACTGACCACGTGGAACCGCGCGTCCCGGCGGAACGTCTCGTCGGTCTTCGCCCAGTTTGGCGACATCCAGCTTGTCCATCCGATCTCAGCGTCGCGGCCGAGTCTGACAGGCGTGATCTGGCCCGCAGGAATCGCAAGCTCCATGTCCCAGTCGTATTCGAGGCCCAGGTAAAGATACACGGCGTCGGCGATCTGCCGAGCGAAAGGCGAGCCAGGCAGAAACTCCCGGAAATGCTTGATATCGCGCACAAACACCCGGATGCGAAACTTGTCGCTGACGGTGTACATGCTCGCGCCCGTGACGCAATCGGCGCCGAGGCTGCTGTTGGCCTGGCCGAGACGCGTGCGTTCGCCTGGATCAAGCTCGAGCCAGCCGCCGACGAATTCCTCGATCTCGACGCGCGTCTCAAGAAAGCTCGTGAGAAACGCGCGCAGCCGCGAGGCGCTTTTGACCCGCGCGGCAAGCAACCCGGCATATGGCAGCTTGGCGAAGTCGGAGATCGAGTTGGCGTCGCGAAAAGCGGGCGTTCCGATGCCGATCATCGCGCCGATGTAGGCGCGGAACCGATCCTCCTTGGGCCGGTCGTGCTGGGAGACGGGATGCGCGTCCGCCCACGCCCGAAAGAAGAGCGCCAGGAAGCGGCGCTGGAAGATGTCGACGAAACGCGGAAACGCGTCGTCCCGTTCGAGAAGCCAACCGTGCGCCTCCTCGGTCGTCGTGAGAGGCAGAGCGCCCTGGGGGCCGAACATGCCCAAAAAGCGAGCCTTGAGACGCATGCGCCCATTAGGCTCGATCGCCGCAGATTCGAGGTTCGAATCGGGGAATTCGAGATAAGGATCCTGCGCGATTTCGACGAATTCGTCCTCAAGGCGGCGCGCCTCGCCAATGCGCGGCTTGCCGGGGTTCTCCCGTTCGAGGCGCCGCAGCACGCCCAAGAGATCGAAGCGCCACGGCTCGGCCGCAAGCTCTGAGCGGAAGCTCACAGGACGCCTCTGAGGCCGATTCGGGGCGGCCAGCGGATCGTCTCCCCCCGCTCGACGGTGCGCACGATCGTCTGGGTGAAGTGGTTGATCGCGACATATTCGGCGAAGAAGCGGTCGAGGACCGCGCCGAGCAGGAAAGCGCCCGAACCTTCGAACGCCTTGCCTTCCAGGACGACCGTTATCTCAAGCCCGCGGGCGGCGGCCGCGCCCGACGCCTGACGCAGCCGCCGCACGATCGGGCGCGTTTTCAGGCTGCGCACGCCGCGAATCTTGGCGTCGGCCGCGGCGTCGGAAAGATCGGCGAACAGGACCAGCGTCTCGCGAAGCGCCTTGGCGCCGTCGTCGGCGCGGTCAACGAGCCCCAAGTGATTGAGGCTCAACATGCTGATGAGGCGCCAGGCGACCTCGCCCGTCGTCGCGTCCAGTCCTCTTCCCTCGACTGAGGTGAGCGCTGGCTCGAGCGCTTTGGTCGGACCGCCGACGCAGCTGAGCTCGAGCTCCGCGTCGTCGAGGAAGCGGAAATCGGCGCCGCTCTCGCCCACGGGAAGGTGCGCTGCGAGATGGCGGTTGGTGCAGAGCGCGTCGACGCTGAGCTCTGCGACCCGCAGAGTCTCGTCAGGGTCCGCTCGTTCGCCCAGCGACAGAAAGACGTCCGTGCCGACGTAATCGGAAACGGGACCGTATTTCCTCTCATCCGCGGTGCGCCGCCGGGGCAGGCGGCGAATCGTATAGGTGAGGCCGGTGGGGCTGCGAGCCGCCCTAGCGGAATAGAGCGGCTCGACCGGAAGCTTCTGTGGCGCTCCCGGCACGTGCGCAAACACCCGAAGGACACGATTCGCCTCGAAATCGAGCAGGCGGCTCCGATCGGGAATGACCGGAAATTCGAACTGGTTGGACTTGACGGGGATCCGGTCCAGCCGCTTCTCGAACAGGTTGGCGCCGGGCGCCGCGTAGAGCGCGAACATCTCGTTGCGCACGGCCGCGGCCAATTGCGGGTTCACGTCGTCGAAGGCGAAGACGATGTCGATCGACTTGGCGTCGAGGCGCGAGGCGATCGCATCGAGGTCGACCAGGTCGAAGCCGAGGAAGCGCCGGGGAAACGCGAAATAATCGCGCAGGAAGTCGAACCCGCGGAACAGCTGGTTGTCGTTGGGGATAAGGGCCTCGCCTTCGCCGAAGCCAATCTGGCGGATCATCTCGGCCCGCCCCGGCGTGACGACCGGATCGCCGAAAGCGTCGAGCATACGAAAATAGACGCCTATGCAATGCGCGAACAGCTGCTCGTACAGCGCGACCGCGTCGGTCTCCTGGCCGAGCAGATGGAAGCGCAGCGATTTCACCCGGTAGGACGAAAATCGCAGCTCTGGACGGATCTGCGCCTCCTTGTCCGCGGACTCGTCTTCCGCCCTCATTGCGCTTCGCACGGTAAGCTGAAGCCGAAGGCTCGCGGCGCAGCCGACGCCAGCGTTCGGGACGAGAGCCTGGAACGCCCCGGAACTGGTCAGATACTCGGCCTTGACGATATCGAAGGGCCACAGCGTGATCGGCTCCGCAAGCGTGAACCGGCAGGCGACGTTGCGATGCGCCTCGCGGTATGTGGCCTCGAACACCGCGCCTTGCTCGATGGTCCTCCCGTCGCGGAGCGCCGGGTCGCCGAATTTGGGCTTTGCCCGAACGAGCACAAAGGACGGCGTGGGCGCGAGATAGTGCGGCGCGAGCTGGTTGATCAGGTTCGTGGTGAAGTCGGCGAACTCATGCTTGAGCTTGAGCTGGACCCGGGCGGCCAGGAACGCGGCGCCCTCGAGAAGGCCGGCGATCATCGGATCGGCGGTGTCGCCAATGACGCCTCCGAGCCGCTCCGCGATGCCCGGATAGGCTTCGGCGAATTCGGCCGCCTGCTCGCGGAGGATTGCGAGCTCCTGATTGTAGAACCTCAGGAATTCCCGGTTCATCGCTCAGAGCCGGTCGATCTTGATCTTGCCGGAGTTCGAGCTCCAGCTCGGCGACGAATTGCACCGGAACGTCGACCGGATGCATCCTGAGCGCCGCGCTGACCAGAAACCTCACCCTGAGCTCGTCCGGCGACACCGTGTCGTCCCGGCGGGCCTTGATCGAGCCGCGCACAAGCCTTGGCTCAAAGTCCCTCAACGCCTGCTCGAGTTCCTGGGCGATGCGAAAAACGGCGTTCTCGTCGATCGAAAGACGCGCGAGGTCAGGAAAGCCGAAGTTGAGAACCGACTTGCCGACCTCCGGCGCCTCCGACAGATCCTGAGCCGAATCGAAATTCACCGTATTGAGAAGAGCGCCCACGTCCGAAATGACGATCTTCCGTAGCTCGCTCTCGGAAATGGGCGTCCGGCTGGACATCCGCCGCGACGAGAGGACCCGCTCTCCGCCCTCGCGAATGTCCGCCAAGACCTTGGCGTCACGCGAATGATGCGCCGCTCGGAACGCCTGCATAAGCGGCGGCGCCAGTCGATCGTTTCGTTCCTTGGCCATTCGTCCAACTCGCCTCCCCGCCCGGCGCCGGGGCGGGAGGCGAAAAGGTGCGCCGACTCCGGCTGAAATCAGATGATGGGCCTGAGCTAACCGTTCTCATGCGTTTTCTGATTGTACCACTTGGGGATGGAAGCGTCCGGCGTCCCCTGCGCCGTTTGCGGCGTATACGTAACCTCCAACTTCGAGAAGTTGAGGGAAGCTGACTCGGTCGCGATGCCGCCGCCGTCCGAGCCGGACGTCTGGACCGAAGAAACATATACTTCCGTCAGATCGTACTTGAGATATTCGACCGGTGCGTCTCCGCCGGCCTTCCTCACCGATAGCGTGGCCGTCGGCAAGTGCTTGCCGGTGCAGCAAGCGAGGAAAAGCCCCGGGGAGGCCTTGTCCACATGCTTCATGACGCTGAGATCGGAGAGGCTCGCTCGGCTTGAACCCGAGCCCAGGCCGACATCGCCCGAGCCCGTATTGCTGACGCCGAAGGAGAAGGACAGGATCTCGATCTCGTTCTGATGGCTCTGGTCTTGAGCCTCGCCATCGACACCGTCAATTTTTAGGTAGATATCTGGAACAGCCATAAGTCTACACCCTCCCGTTGGAGAAAAATACTAAATGATAATCAAACGCTACCCCCGATTGCCGAGACTTTGGCGGCCGATTTCGGCCGAAAGGCCTATCCCCTCGACTCCGGCAACGACGCGACCAAGCTCATTCCGATGTCCATCCCCTCCAACTGGAAGTGCGGACGAAGATAGACATTCGCGTTGTACTGCCCTGGGTTCTCCTCATTTGGAATGACGGTGATCTTCGCGGCCGCCAGCGGCTTGCGCGCCTTCACCTCTTCGCTTGAATTCTTCGGGTCGCCATCCACGTAGCGAATGATCCAGTTGTTGAGCCACTTCTCAAGCTGGTCCTTCTCCTTGGTCGAGCCGATCTTGTCGCGCACCATGCATTTCAAATAGTGGGCGAACCGGGACACCGCGAACATGTAGGGAATGCGGGCCGACAGATTTTCCGACGCGGTCGCCTCGGTTTTGTCCATAAGCTTCGGCTTATACACGGACTGCGCGCCGATGAACGCCGCCTTGTCGGTGTTCTTGCGATGAATGATCGCGATAAGGCCAGCCTTCGACAGTTCCGCTTCGCGCCGATCGGTGATGGCGATCTCGGTCGGGCATTTGAGGTCCACGCCCCCGTCGTCGGTCGGGAAAGTATGGGTCGGCAGATTGAGCACCTCGCCCCCCGATTCGACGCCACGAATTCTCACCGTCCAGCCGTATTCCTTGAAGGCGCGATTGATGTTGGTCGCCATCACATAGGCTGCGTTCATCCAGGCGTATTTTTCACCTCGATGGCCGTCAGTCTCCTCCTCCAGCGCGAATTCCTCCACCGGCTCCGACTTGGCGCCATAAGGAAGACGCGAGAGAACGCGGGGCATGCACAAGGCGACGTAGCGGCTGTCGACGGAGTCGCGCAGGCCCTTCCAGGCGGCGTAATCCGGCGTGTCCATGAGTTTGCCGAGGTCTCGGGGATTCATGAGGTCGCGCCACGAATCCATGCCGAGCACATTGGGGTCGGCGTTCGTGATCAGCGGCGCCAGCGACGCGGAGGCGATCTTCGACAGGTCGCGAAGGAGCTGCACGTCCGTCGGCGCGTGGCTGAAGGCATAGTCTGCGACCAGCGCCCCGTAAGGCTCGCCCCCCAACGTGCCGAACTCGCTCTCGTAGACCGCCTTGAACAGGGGGCTCTGGTCCCAGCGCGCTCCCGGATAGTTCTTGAGGTGGCGATAAAGCTCGCCCTTGCCGACGTTCAAGATGCGGATCTTGAGCGTTGCGTCGGTCTCGGAGTTGAAGACGAGATAGGCGAGCCCGCGCCACGCGCTCTCCAATTGCTGGAATTCGGGCGCGTGCAGCACTTCATTCATCTGCGCCGTCAGCTTCTCGTCGAGGCGGGCGATCATCTCCTCGATCGTGTCGAGCACTTCGCCCTTGACGACGGTCGAGTCCGCGAGCGCCTGGGTGACGAGAGCCTGCACAGCATTCTCGACTTCGCTTGCGGCGCGCTCCGTTCGCGGCTTGAAATTCTGCTTGAGCAGGCTCGCGAACTCGTCCGCTTCAGCGACCGCTGTCCCGGCGCTTTGAGCCTTCTGCTCTTCCTGTGCCGTGGCCATGTCCAAACTCCTTATTGAGCCGGGCCGTCCGCAGACGGTCTCTGATCCAGCTTGGCCTTCATCGCCGCCATGAGTTGAGGATCGGCGAGCAGCTTCTTGAGCGTCCCCTCAGCCGCCGCCTTGCCGTCCATGTATTTAAGCAGGTTCGCCAGCTGCTCGCGCGCTGCGAGAAGCTTGGCCATCGCCGGCACCTGGCGCGCGACGGCGGCCGGCGAAAAATCATCCATCTTGGCGAATTTGAGATTGACCGAGAGCTTCTCTGCGCCTTCTTCAGCTCCCAGCTTGTTCGGCACCCTCATCGACACGGCTGGCTCGATTGCGGCCATGCGCTTGTCGAAATTGTCCATGTCGATGTCCAGGAACTTCCGCTCGGCCATATCGGGCTTGGCGACCGGAGAACCGTTGCCGGAAAGGTCCGCCAGAACCCCCATGACAAAGGGAAGCTCCACCAGCTTCTCCGCGTCATAGGGGTCTTCGTAAGTGATATGGACGCGCGGTTTGCGGTTGCGGGAAATAAACTTCTGCCCTGAATTGCTGTTCGAGGCCATGACGTTTCCCCTTGGGTCAAATAAGCAGCACAGATTACTAGAATTATGGATGAACGCAATATGGGAACGCTGTGACGCGCGTCACACTTTAGGTTGTCGCGAGCGGAAATGCGCGTGGCCTAAGTCGAGTGGGATCGCCCCCTTTCAAAAACACGCGGGGCCGCGCAAAATTCGAAGCTTTTTCGCCGGCCGGCGGGCTTTTGAGAAGCCCAAAAGCTAGACATTGCGCGGGCGAAACCGACAAATGCCCCGATGACGACACCCGCTTCCTCAGTCAGCCAAGCGCTTGCCCGCACCCGGGCAAGCTATGACGCGACGCCGTACGAGTCGTTTCCCCTCATCCGGCAGCAGCCCGCGCGAATGGCGGCGGCGGCGCTGTGGTTCGGGCTGACGGCTCCTTCCGTTGCGAGAGCGCGGGTCCTTGAGATTGGATGCGCGGCGGGCGGCCACATCATTCCGCTCGCGGCCGCCTGGCCAGACGCCGAGTTTGTCGGCGTCGACCTTTCGGCGGTGCAAATCGCGCAAGGGAAGGCGCGCGTCGCGCGGCTCGAGCTTGCCAACATCGAGCTCAGCGCGCGCAGTCTCGACGAGATCAGCGTCAAGGACGGCGCGTTCGATTTCATCATCTGCCACGGCGTCTTCAGCTGGATCGCCGAGCCGCTTCGATACGCGCTGTTGCGCGTGATCGCCGAGCGTCTGGCGCCGGAGGGCGTCGCCGCGGTCAGTTTCAACGTGCTGCCCGGCTGGCGGTCGTTCCAGATCGCGCGCGACAGTTTGCTCCTGCACGCCCGCCTCCAGAACGAGCCGGACTCGCGCGCGCGCCAAGCGCGCGAGCTCTTCGACTTGATGTCGGCGGAGAGCAACGACCGCTACAGCTATGGCCGCTTCTGGCGCGGCGAGGCGCGGCGCATGGCGGCCGGCGGCGACGCCTATATCGCGCACGAGGTTTTCGAGGACGAGAACTCCCCGCTCACCTTCACCGATTTCTGCGCCGCCCTCGACCGGCACGGCCTTGCCTATCTTAGCGAGTGCAACGTCTCGGCGAACTCTGAAGAGAGCATGGCCGCCGCAGGCGCCGCGAGCATTCGCAGACTTTCGCGCGGCGACGATCGGGCGCGCGAGCAATATATCGATATCTTCAGCGGCCGCGCCTTCCGCGAAGCGCTCGTCGTCCATGGGCCCCGCGCCCCAGCGATCCGCAGGGAGGTCCCGATCGACCGGGTGGATGCGTTCCATTTCGTTCCGCCGCTCACGCTCAAGTCGCTCCCGCCCTCGGAGGAGCAAAAGGGTTGGCGCATCGGCGAGGAAAGCGGCGGAATCCTCGTCGAGGAGGACGCCGTCGCGATCGCCTTCGAACGGCTCATCGCCGGCTCACCCCGCTCGTCGACTTTGGAGGACATGGCGCCCGCCGCCGCGACAGAGCCCAGCTTGCGCGCGCGCATCGCGGATGCGCTCGCCCGGCTCGTTGTCCTGGGCCACTGCGCCATCTCGACCGAGTCCGTGACCTGCGCCGCACGGCTGGCCGAACGCCCTCGAGCGTGGCCGGTCGCCGCGATGGACGCTGCGGTCGGCGATTGGACGGCGAGCCTCCGCCACGCGCCGGTCAAGCTCGAGCCGCTGCAGCGACTCTATCTGCCGCTTCTCGACGGGACGCGCACCCGCGACGATCTGGTCGCCGACGCCGCCGATCTTGCCGAGAAGGGACTCCTCCGGTTCAGGGGGCCTGAGGGGAGGATCGAGGGGCGGGACAGTATCGTGGCTCGCGTCGGCCCCGCCACCGACGCTTGCCTCAAGAGCCTGTTGCGGCTCGGCTTGCTCATTGGAGATGAGCGAATCCGACGAATAAGCTCGCCGGACAGCTCCGGATCACAGTCCGGGGGCGGCCAGGATGACCGAGGCTCAGGCGCCGCCGCGAAAAGTCATAAGACAAGCGTGATGTGATGAGGTCGAACCAGGCTCGTCATTGCGAGCGAAGCGAAGCAATCCAGGAGATGAAGGGCCGGCGCGGCAGCTCTGGATCGCCGCGTCGCTTCGCTCCTCGCGATGACGATTCCATCCGACCGCATCTCGCTCTGGCCGTAAGAGGGCGACACTTCTTGCCAAAATCAGAAATTGGTGGTATACCTTTTCCATTCGCCGGATCCAACCCAAGCTTGCGAGGCGCGAGCGAGTGAATGCTGAGAGACGAGGCGCCCTTGAGACAATTCGCGCAGAGCATGAGACGCGAGTCGGATTTCGTCTATTTTTTCGCCCGTAACCCTTTGAAAAGCCTCGATTCGAAAAAATAAGCGCAAGTAAAAGAAAGCGAATTTGCTAGCGTTTAGGCGCTTTTATCCCAGTTTTATTGTCGTTTGGCTCGCGCGGAATTCGCGCGCTGGTTGCAATCGCGACCTTTCGCGCTTCGTTTGGCCGTGCTGGCGGGCCCGAGACTCTGTGAGCGGCCCTCATGGGGGCGCATGAGGGACGCGATGCGAACCGCCTATTGCTTCACGCCGGACCGCGCGTTCTTTGCAGCCGCGGTGCGCGCGATCGCTTCCCTCATCGAGGTCGAGCCTGACGTCGAGCGCGACATCTTCCTCCTCTGCGCGCCGCGTGGCGACTTTCGACCGCTCCCCATTGGCGCTTTCAGCGGCCTTGTTCTAGAACGCGCCGGGCAGCCCTCCAGTTCAGGCGATCCTTGCTCATGAGCGGCGTCAACGACATTCGATCGAACTTCCTCCAGTTCTTCGGCAAGACCGGACACGCGGTCGTTCCGTCGAGTTCGCTCGTGCCGCGCAACGATCCGACGCTCATGTTCACCAACGCCGGCATGGTGCAGTTCAAGAATGTCTTCACCGGCGTCGAGAAGCGTCCTTATGTCCGCGCCACGACGGCGCAGAAATGCGTCCGCGCGGGCGGCAAGCACAACGACCTCGACAATGTCGGCTACACCGCGCGCCACCACACATTCTTTGAAATGCTGGGCAACTTCTCGTTCGGCGACTATTTCAAGGACTACGCGATCGAATACGCCTGGAATCTGCTGATCCGCGACTTCGGCTTACCCGCGGAAAAGCTTACCGTCACCGTCTATTATGACGACGACGAGGCCTTCAACCTGTGGAAGAAAATATCCGCTCTCCCCGAGGAGCGGATCATCCGCATCGCGACATCCGACAATTTCTGGGCGATGGGCGACATCGGCCCCTGCGGGCCGTGCTCGGAGATTTTCTACGATCACGGAGAGCACATTCCGGGCGGTCCGCCCGGCTCGCCGGACGCGGACGGCGACCGCTTCATCGAGATCTGGAATCTCGTGTTCATGCAGTTTGAGACCCTGCCGGGCGGCGAGCGGGTCAACCTGCCTCGTCCGTCGATCGACACCGGCATGGGGCTCGAGCGCATCGCCGCCGTGCTTCAAGGCGTGCACGACAATTACGACATCGACCTTTTCCGCGCCCTCATTCGCGCCAGCGCCGATCTGACCGGCGTCGATCCCGACGGTCCGCACCGCGCCTCGCACCGGGTCATTGCCGACCATCTGCGGGCGTCCGCCTTCCTGGTCGCCGACGGGGTGCTGCCGTCGAACGAGGGCCGCGGCTATGTGCTGCGGCGCATCATGCGCCGCGCCATGCGCCACGCCCAGATCCTGGGCGCGCGCGATCCGCTGATGTGGCGCCTCGTTCCGGCGCTGACGCGCGAAATGGGCCAGGCCTATCCGGAGCTGATCCGCGCCGAAGCGCTCATCTCGGAGACTCTGAAGCTCGAGGAGACGCGCTTTCGCTCGACACTGGCGCGCGGCTTGTCCATTCTCGAGGACGAAACGCGTTCTCTCCGGCACGGCGGCGAGCTCGGCGGCGAGACAGCCTTCCGGCTCTACGACACCTATGGCTTTCCGCTTGATCTCACCCAGGACGCGCTGCGCGCCCGCGGGCTTTCAGTCGACATCGAGGGGTTCAACGCCGCGATGGAGCGCCAGCGCGCCGAGGCGCGCCGCGCCTGGGCAGGCTCGGGCGAAGCGGCGACCGAGACGGTCTGGTACGGGTTGCGTGAGCGCATCGGCGCGACCGACTTCCTCGGCTATGAAACCGAGAGCGCCGAGGGCGTCATTCGCGCGATCGTCAAGGACGGCGTCGAGGTTGAGAAGCTCGAACCGGGCGAGCGCGGTTCGCTCATCCTCAATCAGACGCCCTTCTACGGGGAGGCCGGCGGCCAGGTCGGCGACGTCGGCGAAATCATAGGCCCCGGCTTCCGCGCCGAAGTGACGGATACGCGCAAGAAGCTCGGCGACCTCATCGTCCACGACGTGACGATCGTCGAGGGCGCGGCGCGTCCCGGCACGGCGGTCGAGCTTCAAGTTGACCACGACGCCCGCACGGCGACGCGCGCCAACCATTCGGCGACCCATATCCTGCATGAGGCGCTGCGCATGGTGCTCGGCGATCATGTCGCGCAGAAAGGCTCGCTCGTCTCGCCTGACCGTCTGCGCTTCGACTTCGCGCACCCGAAACCGATCACCCGCGCCGAGATCGAACGGGTCGAGGACATCGCCAATCGCGTGGTGCTGGAGAACGCCGAGGTGACGACGCGGCTGATGGGCCTCGACGACGCGCGCGCCCTCGGCGCGCGGGCTTTGTTCGGCGAGAAATACGGCGACGAGGTGCGCGTCGTCAGCATGGGTGAAATCGAGGATGCTCCGAACCACGAGCGCACCTATTCGATCGAGCTGTGCGGCGGCACCCATGTGCGGCGCACCGGCGACATCGGCCTCATCACCGTCGTCGGCGAAAGCGCGGTCGCGGCGGGGGTCAGGCGCATCGAAGCCAAGACGCGCGATGAGGCGCGCAAGCGCCTCGAGGCCGATTCGCGCGCTTACGCCGATCTGACCGCACTATTGCGCGCGCCCGCAGGCGAAGCCGCCGAGCGGCTGGAGGCCTTGATCGACGACAAACGCAAGCTCGAGCGCGAACTCGCTGAGGCCAGGCGCAAGCTGGCGATGGGCGGCGGCGCGACGGAGCCCGACGTGGCGCGCGACGTCGCCGGCGTCAAGCTTTACTCCCGCGCCGTCAGCGGGGTCGAGATGAAGGACCTGAAGTCGCTTGCCGACGAGGCCAAACTGAACGTGGGCTCCGGCGTAGTCGCGATCGCCGCGGCGAGCGAAGACGGCAAGGCGAGCATCGTCGTCGCCGTCACGCCAGATCTCACGGGCCGCTTCAACGCGGTCGAACTGGTGCGGCTTGGCTCGGCGGCCCTCGGCGGCAAGGGCGGCGGCGGGCGCCCGGACATGGCGCAGGCCGGCGGCCCGAACGGCGCCAAGACGCGCGAGGCGTTGGCCGCGGTCGAAGAGGGCGTGCGCCGGGCGGCCGGAGCGTGAGCCCTCAAAGAGCGCCGACAGCGGTGCGAATCCAGTCGAGACGCGGAGCGGGAATAAGGCCGTAGTTGTAAAAGTTCACGCCATTCGCTCCGGCCTCGACGCAAGCGTTGACGCGAGCGGTCAAGCCGTCGGCGCCTCCGACCTCGCCATTGAACAGGCGAAAGCCCGCGCCGAGAAACTTTTCCGATCCAAGCGCCGCTCGACCTTGTCTGATCACGGCTGCGCCTTGCTCGGGTCCAAGCCCATAAACGCAGAGAATGGCGCCGTCGCAGATCTTGCCGATCTCCTTGAGATCGCAACCGCCGAGCCATCCTTCGGCGAGATCGATCAGAACGACGCGGCTTGAGGGGTGCGCGCGCGCCTTGATCTCGGCGATGAGGCTGGTCACCGGTTCGCTGCGCCACTTAAGATATTCGTAAACCGCCGGGACTGGCCGGAAAGTCTCGATGCCGCTCGCTGGAAAATCAGGAAACCGCGGTTTCGGCTCTTCCCGCTCGCAAGCCTCGAGGATCCATTGCGCGACAATGCGGCGAGCGGCTTCGCCGTCGACGCCGGCCTCTCCTGACCGAGCAAGGCAAGACTCACAGAAGCAGAGCGACAACGCGAAATCGTCCTCCGCGGCCAAGCCGACGCCGTCCTTATCGTGATGGTACCCATGAGCGAATCCCATGAAGGACGGGCTCTCGAGTTCGACGAGATCCGGCTGGTAGGAGTGGGTCAGGTCTGCGACCAGAGCGCAGACATAGGCGCGCGCGTCCGGGTTCGATGGGCAGAGATTGTAGTAGTTGGGATCGCCGAAGGCGTTTCGCGTGACCGCTCCCGGATGGAGCATGCCGAGCCGGGTGTTGTGAAGGCAGACCGTCCAGCAGCACACTTTCAGGCCGCCCGCGTCCCGCCCGCGCACAAGCTCGCGAAGAACGTCTCCGCCCTCAATGACCTCGGCGACCTTGGGCTGGATCGCGAGCCCCTCCCAGCGCGCGGGCGTCGGATGGAAATAGATTGTGCCGTCCTCGGGAAAGTAGACCTTTCGCTTCGGGCTTCGCGGCTGAAGAAAGCGGCCGGCGTGATACGAGGCTGCGAGACTGACGCTATTGAGTCCCGCGCGGTCGCTGAGTTCGCCGAGCGCCGCATCGAACCCAAGGTCGAGAATGTCCCAGGCGTATGTCCACATCGACCGATGCATTCGAGCCGTCTCCAAAGCGCGTTCGCTGGCGCGAGCCTCGTTCTTTCACAAAGCTTGCCCCCAGCGAAGCTGAGCGCGCCAGCGGATGTCAAGCCGCCGCGCTCAGAACGCGTCGAGGCGATAAATTCGCCGCGCAGCCACTCCATCTCGGCGAGGGGATCGTCGGCCCGGTCCCAGGCGGCCTCGATGTGCATGGAGGTGACGACGTTCTGGTTGGCCGCGTCGCGCCGGTGGTCATCGACGATATAATTTCGTCGGATTGGCGCGAGATCCCCAGGCGCTTGAATTGCGCCTCCCGTGGGACGAAGCCAGGGATGGAGGTCCATGCCGAGATCCCAAAGATGGCAATGCGGGTCGATGATCGGTCCGCGATACAATCCGGCCACGCTCAAAAGCTCCGTCATTCAGGTGTGGTTCGCACTGGCCGCCGCGTCAGTGATCGCGCTGGCGCTCTGGCTTCCGCGTACGGTCTTGCCGTAGAGCCTCGGCGACCGGCCAGGGACCGCCAATTCTTACATTTGTTTGGACCTATGCAACAAATGTCAGAATCGTTGACTTACCGAAACGCGGACCGGTAACGTCCTTCGTGAAGTCGATCCCTGTTGGGAGACGGTTGGGGGGCTGCGCGACGCTCGAGGCCGATTGGTCTTCGTGACGCGGCTCAGATCGGACAGGTCGGCTTCACAAAGGGAGAACAATGACATGAAGACGGTCAATCTCGCGCGCCTTGCCGTCACGCCTGTGGTCGTGGCCGGTCTGGCCCTTCTGCAACTTGCAAGCGCCGGTTCGTCGTTTGCGGCCGCCAATTGCATCAAGGGCGAGCACAAGCCGCCCTTTAAGCTCGGCTGGGCCAACATCTATTCGATCCCGACGTGGATGAAGGAGACGACCGGGACGATCGAGGACATGGCGAACGCGCTCAAGAAGCAGGGCCTGGTCGAGAGCCTGACGATCACCGACGCCCAGGGCAACGCCAACACACAGATCCAGCAGATCCAGTCGATGATCGACGCCAAGCTCGACGCGATCATCGTCGACGCCGGCTCGGCCACCGCGCTCGATCGCGTCATCGCCGACGCCTGCTCGAAGGGGATCGCTGTCGCCAATTTTGACAGCCTCGTCGACACCAACGACCTGACCACAAAGATCGACACCGACCAGAACCAGTGGGGCAAGCTCGCCGCGGAGTGGCTGGTTAAGCAGCTCAACGGCAAAGGCAACATTCTCGTCTTGAATGGACCGGCTGGCGTCTCGGTCAGCGACGATCGGCGCAAAGGCGCCGAGCCGGTTTTCAAGGCCAATCCGGGCATCAAGATCCTGGCGGAGACCAATACGCCATACAACGCCGCGCCCGCGCAGGAAGCCGTCACCAACCTGCTCTTCAGCAATCCTGAGATTGACGGCGTCTGGAGCCAGGGCGGCGCGCTTAGCGCGGGGGCGGTGACCGCGTTCGAGAAACAGGGGCGGAAGCTCGTGCCGATTACGGGCGAGAACTATCGGCCGTTCCTCGAGATGTGGAAGCAGAAGAAGCTCACCGCCTGGGCGACGCAGCAGCCGAATTGGCTCGCGGCCTTCGCCGTCTACGCCGCCGTGAAAGCGCTGCAGGGCGCCGACATTCCAGCCTACATCGACGTGCCGCTGCCGATCATCGACGAGAGCAATCTCGACAGCTACCTTTCCCGCGCAAAGGACTTCGCCGCGGACGGCTACATCTACTCGCCGTATGACACGAAGCTGTTCGACGAGCTGATCGCCAAGAGCCTGAAAAAGTAGCTTCGCTCCGACCGAGCGCAGCCAGCGCATTCGTAGCGCGGTATTATGGGCGTACAACAGACGATCC
This sequence comes from uncultured Alphaproteobacteria bacterium, assembly GCA_963824475.1. Taxonomy (GTDB): domain Bacteria; phylum Pseudomonadota; class Alphaproteobacteria; order Rhizobiales; family Beijerinckiaceae; genus Roseiarcus. The sequence goes on along the minus strand of CAWGPR010000009.1, from coordinate 422,280 downwards.
TCGGAGCCCGGAATGTCTCGAAGGCTTTCTTCGGCAATCCGGTGCTTCGCGAGGTCTCGATCGACCTTGTCGCCGGCCGCATCCACGCCCTATTGGGCGAGAATGGAGCGGGCAAGAGCACGCTGATAAACCTGCTGTCGGGCACGCTGAGGCCCGACAGCGGAGAGATCCTGGTCGATGGCCGCCCGATCGCATCTCTGACGCCGCACGAGGCGCATCGCCTCGGCATCGCCGTGGTCCAGCAGGAGCTGAGCCTCGCGCCCCATCTTTCCATTGCGGAAAACATCGGCCTCGGCGCTTACCCTCGCCGGGGCGGGGTCGTCGACTACGGGCGCCTGGCAACCGCAGTTGCGGAAATCGGCAAGGAGCTTGAGCTGGTCGAATCGCCTGACACGCCGGTCGGGCGATTGCCCCTCGGCCGCCGGCAGATCGTTGAGATCGCCAAGGCGCTCTATATTAAGCCGCGCGTTCTTATCTTGGACGAACCGACGTCATCGCTCGCCGCGCCGGACGTGGCTATACTGATGAAACTCATTCGGCGTCTGCGCGACCGCGGCGTCGCGATCCTCTACATCTCACACCGACTGAATGAGATCATCGACTTCTGCGACTACGTAACCGTCTTGAAGGACGGATCGGTCACCGCTGATCGCCCCTTGGCCGGGCTTGATCCCACCGGCCTCGTCCGTCTGATGGTGGGCCGCGACCCCCGGAACCTGTTTCCGCCTTACGCCTCGCAGTCGACGGGCGATCTCGTCCTCGAGACGAAGGCCTTTCGCGCCGGGGGAGCCGCAGACGTCGATTTCGAGCTCTATCGCGGAGAAATCCTTGGCATCGGCGGCCTCGTCGGCCACGGACAGGAAGATTTCATGATGGGCCTTTACGGCGCCATTCCCGCCGAGGCCGAACGGTTCCGCGCGTTCGCCAACGGAGCCGTCGTGCGGAGCGCTCCCTTCGCAAATGTCGCCGAGGCCAACGCTGTCGGCGTCGCCTACGTTTCGGCGGATCGACGCAAGGAAGGCCTCATTCTGCCGCACTCGATCGACTTCAATCTGCTTCTGCCATTGTTCGCCAGTCACAGCGCCGAGCTTCGCCGAAGAGCGCGGGAGACTGCAATCACCGAACGTCTGGCGCAGCGCCTCAATATTCGAGGCGATCGGGGACGGCCGGCCCAGGCGCTGTCCGGAGGCAACCAGCAAAAGGTCGCCCTATCGAAATGGCTGACGCTCGAGCCGTCGGTCTTGCTCCTGAATGACCCGACCCGTGGCGTCGACGTCGAGACCAAGCGCGAGATCTACCTTGCGCTGCGCGCAATGGCCGCGGAGGGCAAGGCCGTCGTCTTGCTCAGCACGGACACGCCCGAGCTGGTCCATCTTTGCGATCGGGTCATCGTGTTCAACAAGGGCAGAGTGGCCGCCACTCTGCCGCACGCCGAGGCGTCGGAGGAGGCGATCGTAGCGGCCGCCATGGGCGTGCGAAAAGCGCGGACCCTTCAGGGAGAAGCCGTTTAATGCTGGGTCAGGGAGCGCGACTCTATTGGGCGATCCAGTGGCGCCGCAATGAAGGCCTCGGCGCGCTGTTCCTGGTCCTTGCTGTGTTCGCGGCGATCTATGCGATTCTGTTTCCCGGCATTCTCGCCGTGGGAGCGATGGCCAAATTCGTCCAAGGCTGGTTCCCGACTGCGATGGTTGCGGCGGCGGAAACCATCGTCATGCTCACCGGCGGAATTGATCTGTCCGTAGGTCCGATGGTCAGCCTCGGCTCGGTGGTGGCGGCGTCCACCATGCAAGGACCGCTTGGCATACTTGGCGGCGTCCTCGCGCTCCTTGCCCTGGGGACATGCGTGGGCGCGATCGTCGGCGGCTTTGTCGCGATTGGCCGATATCCTGCGATCATCGTGACTCTCGCGCTCTCGTTCGTGCTGCGAGGGGTTGCGCTCCTCATCATGCCGCGTCCCGGTGGATTCGTGCCCCCCTCGTTGTCCGAATTTCTTGCCGGCAGTCATCCGACCGCGGCGGTTCTGCTCGTGCTGCTCGTCATTCTCTGGAAGCTCTACCAGGCGACGCCTTTGGGAATCGGACTGATCGCTGTCGGCGACAATGCCGAGGGCGCCTACCGCTCCGGGGTCAGCGTCACGACCGTGCGCATGAGCGCCTACATCATCAGCGGCGTTCTTCAGGCCTTCACCGGAATGTATGTCGCTGCGCAGACAGGCTCGGGCGATCCCTTGATCGGCGAACCACTGACGCTTGCCGCGATCGCCGCTGCGGTGCTTGGCGGGGTCGGGTTTCTGGGCGGCCAGGGGGCCATGCGCGGGGCGCTGGCAGGAAGCCTGCTCATGAGCATCCTGATCAATGTCATGTTCTTCATGGGCCTGCCTCTTGTCGCCCAATACGTCGTCCAGGGATTGATCATTGTCGCAACCGTTGCGCTGCCCCTGATCCGCGCGTCTTTGCGGAGGGCGTCGTGAACGCGGTCCTGTCCCTGAGGCGCTTTGCGGCCGCCTACAGCCGCTCGCTCGTCGCCTACGCGGTTGTCGCGGCCCTCTGGATCGGCGCCTCGCTCTTGATCGCGGGCTTCGGCGCCTACGCCCACTTGCGTTACATCGTCGAGCTTGCGGCGGTGATCGGCCTCGTTGGAATCGGCCAGACCATTGCGGTGATCGGCGGCGGCATCGATCTCTCGGTCAGCGCGATCATCACCGTCACCGCCATCATTCTGCCGTTGGTGTCTTTCGACGCCGACGCCACCGGCCTCGGCGCGATCGCGCTGGCGCTCCTCGTCGCGGCCGGAATCGGCGCCGTGAACGGGCTCGGCATCGGCTATCTTGGCCTGCCCCCGCTGATCATGACGTTAGCCATGGCGACCATCCTGCAAGGGCTGCTCATTCTCATTGCCGGAGGCAGCGCGATATCAGTCACCAACGCCTCGCTCGATTGGCTGGGCTCGACGCATCTTCTGACCATCTCGGTCAGCATCATTCTCTGGGCGATCGTGGCGGCCGTTTGCCTGTTCTGGCTGCATGGGACGCGCAGCGGTTCGCTCATCTTCGCCATCGGCGCCAACCCAGTGGTGAGCCGGTTGTCGGGCGCGCCCATTCGCCGGCTGACGCTCATCACTTACGTCATCTCGGGGTTTTGCTCCGGCCTCGCCGGCCTCCTGCTCCTGTCAATGAATGGACAGGGCTATGTCGGCATCGGCGACCCGTATTTATTGTCGTCGATCGCGGCGGTGGTGCTCGGCGGAACCTCGATCCTTGGCGGGCAAGGCACTTATCTTGGCACGATCGCCGGAGCGGTGCTCCTGGTGACCATGACGGCGTTGATCACGGTCGTGAACGCATCGGAGGGCTGGCGCAGCGTGATTCTCGGCTGCCTGATTTTGGCTATGCTGCCATTGTCGGGTCGCGACCAGTCCCGCTGAGAAAGCGGCGCCCGCAAGCAGATCGAAGGAGAAACCCAGGGTGCTTGTCCAGGACTTGGATACGCCGTGCGCGGTGGTCGATCTCGACGCGATGGAGAACAATCTCCGCCGCTGTCAGACCTATCTCGATCGTCACGGGCTGAGCCTTCGCCCCCACATCAAGACCCACAAGATCCCCGAATTCGCCCATATGCAGATCAAGCTCGGCGCGAAGGGCGTCAATTGCCAGAAGCTCGGCGAAGCGGAGATCATGGTTGAGGCGGGCATCGCCGATATCCTGCTGACCTATAACCTCATCGGTCAGACCAAGCTCGACCGCCTCGTCGTGCTCGCCCGTCGATCCGACATCAAGGTCGTGGCGGACTCGAATCAAGTGATCGAAGCCCTGTCGTCCGCCATGTCCCGCGCCGGCCTTGAGCTGCCGGTGCTGGTCGAATGCGACACGGGCGCGCAGCGTTGTGGCGTCACGTCGCCGGCCGACGCCGTCACGCTGGCGCAGGCGATCGATCGCGCGCCGGGGCTCAAATTCAAAGGGCTCATGACCTACCCGCCCAAGAACTCCATGGCCAAGACCAACGCCTGGCTGACCGAAGCCTTCGATCTCTGCACGCGATCCGGGCTTCCCGCCGAAACCGTCAGCAACGGTGGAACGCCCGACCTCTATAGCGCCCATGAGGTGACCGTCGCGACGGAGCATCGGCCGGGGACCTACATCTATAGCGACCGCTCCCTCGTGGAGATCCATGGTTTCGGCGATTGGGCCGATTGCGCGCTCAGGGTTCAGGCCAGGGTCGTGTCGCACGCAGCGCCGGATCGTTGCGTCATCGACGCCGGGTCGAAGAGCCTGTCGTCCGATCTGCTTGGGCTCAATGGCTTTGGTCGCGTCCTCGAACATCTCGACTGGGAGATCTATGGCTTGAGTGAAGAGCACGGACACGTACGCGCGCCGCCCGGCTCGGAATCGCCCAAAATCGGTGAGCTTGTCACTGTCATTCCCAACCACGCCTGCGTGGTGACGAACCTGTTCGACCGGATCTACGCCGCGCGGCAGGGGCGGGTCGAGACCTTCTATGAAGTCTCGGCGAGAGGGAAAGTGCAGTGACCCTTGCGAAGACTGCGCCTGCGCCCGATGTCGCTCGCCTCGCCGGCCTCCTTGAACGGCTCGTCGCCATCGACACGCAGAATCCCCCAGGACGGGAGGCGGAGGCCGCCGCGTTGCTTGCGTCCGAACTCGGAGCCATCGGCTTCGCCACGGAGGTTCGCCCCCTCGCGGATAGCCGCGCAAATGTGGTCGGTCGAATCGACAACGGCGAGGGACCCTGTTTCGCTTTCAACTCGCATATGGACACGGTTCCGGCCGGCGGCGGCTGGACCAGCGATCCGTTTCGTCTGACGGAGCGCGACGGCAAGCTCTTCGGGCGAGGCGCCTTGACGCGAAGGGAGCGATTGTGGCCATGGCCGAGGCCGGCCGTCTCCTCGCGTCGCAGCGCGGCTCATGGCGCGGGACGCTGGTCGTGATGTTCGTCGCCGACGAGGAGATCAATGGCGGCGGCTCACGGGCTCTCGCGAAGCAGCAGCCAAAGCCCGACTTGATCGTTATCGGCGAGCCGACGAACAATGCAGTCTGCGCAGCTCATAAGGGGTGTCTGCGGCCGCTTGTCCGCGCCAAAGGCAAGGCCGCGCATTCCGGCCGCCCGGAGCTCGGCGTGAATGCGATCCTCGCCGCGAGCCGGCTCACATCCCTGTTCGAAGCGCGGGATCGCGAATTGAGGGCCCAAACCCATCCTCTCGTCGGCCACGCCAGCCTGACGGTCACGCGGATCGCGGGAGGGATCGCCGACAATGTCGTGCCGGACAATTGCGAACTCGTGCTTGACCGGCGGCTGCTGCCGGGCGAGACGCTCGACGCGGCGCTGGACGACCTAAACGCTCTGCTGACCCGTGCAAAGCGCGACCATGGCGTCGACGCCGAGGTCGCGGCGATCCGCACCAAGGCCGGATCGGCGGAGACCCCACTCGACGATCCCCTCGTCCGCAACGCGGTCGCCATCTCGCGCACGCATGGCGTGACGTTTCCGCAGCCAGGCGGACTGACCGGCGGGTGCGACCTCGTTCATTTTCACGATGTTGGCGCTGTGGGCATCGTGCTTGGCCCTGGCTCGCTCGACGTCGCTCACCAGCCTGACGAACATGTCCCGAAGGACGATCTCGCCCGCGCCGCTCTCATCTATCGCGATATTGCGGTCGCGATGATGTCGCCCTGATTGCGCCGCTCGCCTTAAGACCGGATCAGCAGAATCGCTTCGATCTCGACCATGATGCCGTTGGGGAGCGAGCCCATGCCGACGGCTGAGCGGGCGTGGCGACCTGCCTCGCCAAGCGTTTCGACAAGCAAGTCGGAACAGCCGTTGATGACCTTGGGGTGATCGCCGAAGTCGGGCTCGGCGTTGACCATGCCGAGCAGTTTGACCACCGCCTCGATGCGCGTGAGTTCGCCAACCGCCGACTTCGCGACCGCCAACAATTGCAGGCAAGTCAGTCGAGCCGCCCGGTAGCCGTCTTCGACCGTGGCGTCCTTGCCAAGTCGGCCGATCTCGAACGTTCCATCGGGCTTCTTCGGTCCCTGGCCGGACAGAAACAGAAGATTGCCCGCCCAGCGATAGGGAACGTAGTTGGCGACCGGAGTCGGGACAGCCGGCAACGTCAGGCCCAGAGCGGCAAGCTTTTGCTCGGGCGTTGGGTTGCTCATGAGGGGCTCATCCCAAAATGCGGTTGTCGGCTGGCGCTTCATCCATTCCACAATTGCCCGTTCAGCACAATTCCGCGCGCCTCCAAGCGCCGATCGCCAGGCATTCGCTCGCCGACCACGTCGACATAGTCGAACTTGCCATGTCTGAGTTCGAGGATCGACGCTTCGCCCACGCTGCCGGGCCGCAGGCTGCCGAGATCGCTGCGGCGCAACGCTTTGGCCGGCGTCGCCGTCGCCGCGCGCAGGACGTCGTCGAGCTTCATGCCCAGGCAGAGGAACTTCGACATTGTCGTCAGAAGATCGAAGGCGGGGCCGTCGATGCACAAGGCGTGGACGTCGCTCGATATGCAGTCCGGCGCGAATCCATTGGCCGCCATCGTCCGGGCGGTCTTGAACGCAAAGGATCCCATGCCGTGGCCAATGTCGAACATTATCCCCCGCTTGCGCGCCTCGGTCACCGCGTCACGCACGCCGCCGTCGGCGGTCGCGGGATTGTTCGGGAATGGGCGGAAGCAATGGGTCAGAACGTCTCCAGGCCGGAGCCGCGCCAGAACGTCCTCGAGCGTCGGCGGAGGATGATCGATGTGAACCATCATCGGCAGACCAAGCTCTTCCGCCGTCTGCCGTGCGATGTCGAGCGGGACAAAGCCGGAATATTGGGAAGCGTGCAGGCCGACGCGAACCTTGATCCCGACGACTGTGTCGCGATTGGCGTTTGCGACCTCCACCGCTTCCGCCGGCGCCATCAGCCGCAGGTCGCCGCTTTCGCCGACCATAACGCGACGGGCGAACCCATAAATCCCGGCGAACGATACGTTAAGGAAGGCAAGGACCCGCACCGGAGCGGACGGGCGAATGACGTGCTCCAGGAAGCCGGGATAGTTGCCGGGCCCCGCGCTGCCCGCGTCCACCAGCGTCGTGCAGCCGCCGCGAGCGAGACGGAGAGGGTCGACCCCAAGCGAAGTGCCGCCCCAATAGACATGGGTATGGAGGTCGATGAGGCCAGGCGTGACGATCAAGCCGCTGACATCCTTGACCTCGACGCCGGAAAGTTCCGCGCCGATCCCAGCGACCCGACCATTTTGGAAGCCGACATCCATCACCGAGTCGACACCCTGTGACGGATCGATAACTCGCCCCCCTCGCAGAACCAGATCAAGCTGCATCAAGATTACCTCTCGCGAATCGGACCCGCTCTGCTGTCACCGAAGCTTCTCAAACGTCAAATCGCGCGCCATGATGATGGCGTCCGCGGCCACCCCGCAAGGTCGCTGAACAGAAATAGGCGGATTCCTCTTTGAGAATTCGGTGATTCCCGTATAGGACCCCAATCTTTGCGGGAGAATGTTGGAGCATTTTGTATGGCGTCAATCAACGTGATCGATGTTCGCAAGAACTATGGCGCGCAGGAGGTGATTCACAGCGTCTCCCTCGACATCGCGGATGGCGATTTCGTTGTCCTGGTCGGACCGTCCGGCTGCGGCAAGTCCACATTGCTGCGTATGATCGCCGGGCTCGAGAGCATTACATCCGGCGTCGTCAAGATCGGCAGTCGCGTGGTGAACAAGCTCGCGCCGAAGGACCGCGACATCGCCATGGTGTTCCAAAACTACGCGCTCTATCCCCATAAGACCGTCGCTGAAAATATGGGCTTCGGGTTGAAGCTGCGGCGCGCTTCCAAGTCGGAGATCGAGACGCGCGTGCGGCGCGCCGCGGAAATCCTTGACGTGGCGTCCCTCCTCGACCGCTATCCTCGTCAGCTCTCGGGCGGACAGCGTCAGCGCGTGGCGATGGGGCGCGCGATCGTGCGCGATCCGCAAGTCTTCCTGTTCGACGAGCCGCTGTCGAATCTCGACGCCAAGTTGCGCGTGCAGATGCGAGCCGAAATCAAGGAATTGCATCAGCGGCTGAAGACCACGACCGTCTATGTCACGCACGATCAGATTGAAGCTATGACGATGGCCGATCGAATCGTCGTGCTGCGCGACGGCGTCGTCGAGCAGATCGGAGCGCCGCTTGAACTCTACGACCGGCCCGCGAACCTTTTCGTCGCCGGATTCATTGGTTCGCCCGCGATGAACTTCCTGAAGGGGACGATCAGGCTTGGCGACAAGCCGAGTTTTATGATCGACGGCGGCGTCAGCCTTCCGCTCGCTTCCGCGCCCGCGGGCAGCAACGGTCGACCGGCGGTCTACGGAATAAGACCCGAACATCTTACGCTTGGCGGGCCCAATGGCGTGCCCGCCGAGGTTTCAGTGCTGGAGCCGACGGGTTTGGAGACGCAGGTGTTCGCCAAACTTGGCGAGCAGAAGATCGTGGCGGTGTTCCGTCAGCGCATGACGGCGAGCCCTGGAGAGACGTTGCCGATGACGCCAGATGTCGCGTCAGCGCATTTGTTCGATGAGAAAACGGGCGCACGGCTTAGCTAATGGCTAGCGTCTAGATCGTTCCGTTTTGCGGACGGGATTCTGCGGACCTCATGCGGGCAAAACGATCTCTCTGCTCAGGCGCAGAGACTTGATCGCGGCATCAGCGAGCTTCAATCCGGCGAGCGCTTGCGACAGATTGATCGCTGGCGTCTGCGAACGATCGCGGACGCACGCCAGAAAATGATCCTGCTCGTTGCGCAAAGGATCATCGCCCTCGGCTGCAGGATAGCTGGTGTCACGTCCCTCCGCATAAACGTCCAAGGCCCGTCTGACAACGAGCTCGACGCTGCCGCGATCTCCGACCACTTCGAGGCGGTCAGGCGGCAGGTCTCCGTCCGCGAACGTCCAGGCCGTGCGCAAGTCGCAAATGATCCCGGTCACGGTCGTTGCTGAGACGGCCGCCACCGATCGGTAGCCAAGGCCTTCCGACCGGCGGGCGAGAACCGAACGGAAGTCTGAACTCGTGACCCACTGCGCAAGGTCGATGTCGTGAATCAGAAGTCATGAGGATGGGGTCGGTATCCGGGTAGCGGACAGCGTGGCTGTCGTCCCGGTAACGGCGCGAGTTCACATAGATGACCTTGCCGAGCTGACCCGATCGGACAATTTCAACCATCCGGGCATGATCCTGTGAAAAACGCAACACGTGGCCGGGCAAGACGAAGCCCGCAGAGCTACGCTCGGCCGCGAGCAGCGGAACGGCGGAGCCCGCTGACGGCGCAACTGGCTTCTCCAGCAACACAGCGAGGTTCCGGCTGAGCGCACGCAGGCAAATCTCGACATGCGAGACGGCTGGCGTGGCGACGATGATGGCGTCAGCCTCCACCTCGTCAATCAGTCGCAAGGGATCGGTTCGGCGCTCTACGACGCCAAGTCCGGAGCCCACCAGCTCGAGCGCGGCTGGATTTGTATCGGCTACGCCTACCACATTCACATCTGACCGCTTCGCGAGCCGGCTGAGATGCTCCTTGCCAAAGGCGCCTGCGCCGGCGACCAGGACGCGAATAGGAGGAGACGATGTCGCCATGAACTACCTTAGAACAACCCCGCGCGAAGCGCTCATACTAGCCTCCCACCGCACCCATTTTGCAACGAGAGAGCCGCAATGATCTTTGAGATATGCGTCGACTCGGTCCCCGGCGTTCGCGCCGCCAAGGCTGCGGGGGCTGACCGGGTCGAGCTGTGCGCCGATCTCCTGGAGGGAGGCGTCACGCCTAGTCGCGGGATGATCCGTCAGGCGAGGACAATCACCGGCATTGGCCTCAATGTGATGATCAGACCGCGCGGCGGCGACTTCCTGTTCGATGACGATGAGTTCACGATCATGAGGTCGGACATCGAAGCGTCCAAGGCTGAAGGCGCCGATGGCGTGGTCATCGGCCTCCTGACCGCGGCCGGCGAAGTCGATATGGCGCGAACACGGGAGTTGATTGCGCTCGCTCGGCCGCTTTCCATAACCTTTCACCGCGCCTTCGATATGACTCCGGAGCCGTTCCGGGCCATCGACATGCTGATCGAGCTCGGCGTCGATCGCGTGCTCACCTCGGGCCAGGAGGCTAGCGTTCTCGAAGGGCTGCCGCTCATTGGTGAACTCATTAAGCGCGCGGGGAACCGGATCGTCGTCATGCCCGGCGGAGGAATCACGCAGCGTAACGTCGATAGAATTGTCGCCGCCGCCAAGCCTCGCGAAATTCATTTTGCCGCGCTCGAGCCGATAGCGAGCGGCATGCGGTTTCGCCGTCCGCACGTGTTCATGGGCGGTGAACTCAGACCCCCCGAGTATGACCGCCTCGACACCTCCGCGGCTTCGGTGCGCTCCGTCATCGCCAAGGCGTCGGGCTGAAGGGGCAGGCGCCTGCGGTGAACTCTCGCGCCCTCACCACAACGTATAACCGCCGTTGATCACGAAGGCGGCCCCGGTGACATAGCTCGAAGCCGGCGAGGCGAGATAGACGGCAAGCGGACCAATTTCTTGGGGGTCGCCGGCGCGACCCATCGGAATTGCGCGCACGAACGTCTCGATCACCTGTGGATTCTTTTCCGCCCAGGTCCGGTTGGGCTCGGTCATGAAGAGGCCGGGGCAAATGGCGTTCACGGTCACTCCCCGCGCGGCCCAGTCGGCGGCCGTGGCGCGGGTGAAATGGATGACCGCGGCTTTCGCCGTTTCATAGTGGCGCCCGCCAATTCCGCGGTTGGCGATGAGGCCGCTGATCGAGGCGATATTGATGACCCGCCCCTCCCCACGCGCGAGCATCGCGCCGCCGATCATCTTGGTGCAGATGAAACAATGCGTAAGATTGAGGTCGATGAAGCGCCGCCAAGTCGCGAGGTCGGAGTTTTCGATCGCAACGTCAACACTGCGGCCGCCGACATTGTTGACGAGAATATCGATGGGCGGGCCCTCGGCGAGCACCCGCCGGCAAAGATCCTCGCATGCCGCGGGCTCGCCGATGTCGGCGGCAAAGGTCCAGGCTTGGCGCTTGCGTTCGCGCACCTCGTCGGCAGTTCGGGCGAGTGCGTCGGGGTCGCGCGCGACAAGCACGACGTCGGCGCCCGCCTCCGCTGCTGCGAGCGCGATCGCTCGGCCGAACCCCCGGCTGCCTCCCGTGACCAAAAGGCGCTTGCCGTCCAGCCGAAAGCGATCGAGCACGCTCATGTCAGAACCCCCTGCCGTTGTTGCCGTGCGCTCATTTTAGCCGCGGACGCTCGTCTGCAAATCGTCGAGGCCGGAATTGAGGACTTTGACTTATGCATCTTTTCCGGGCCAACTATCCTCGTCTCGGGGCGCTAACGAACCGCCGGTCGAACGCATGGCGCGCTTCTTGCCTACGGCGCGTAGGATCGGAAACATTGGGAGGTCGGAAAATGAGTTGACGCAGCGAACAAGAATACCTTTTTCGGGAGGCGGCGCGCCGCGAGCTGGCCCAAGGCCGAATCGACAGGCGCGAGTTCCTCACCCGCAGTTTGGTTACGGGTCTGGGCCTCGCTGGAGTTGGAGTCGCGGCGAAGTCCGGCGTCCAGCCGGCCTTTGCCGCGGACCGTCCGTTGACCCCAACGTTCTATCAGTGGATCCAGGACCTGCATCCCGGCATTCCAGCGGTGAACGCCAAGTTCCCGGGAATCAACTACCAGATCGCCCCGGTCGAAGGCTTCGGGATCGAGCGCTTCGTCGCCGAGGCCAAGAACAAGCAAAGCACGTGGGACGTCTATGTCGGCCAGACGCCGTTCGTCGAAATGTCGGCCTTTATCAAGGCCGGCGTCATCGAGCCGTGGGACAACTACATCCCAAAGGATGTGATCGATGACATCATTCCGTCGATCCGCGCGGAGTGCACGGTCGACGGCAAATTGTATAGCTGGCCGTTTCTCCTCGACGTCATCGGCTCGGCCTGGCATTCAGGCATCACCAGCAAGGCGGGCGTCCCCGACGCTGCGCCCGCGACCTGGGACGAGTTCCTCGCGAGCTCCAAGAAGATCGTTGATTCGAAGGCTGCTCCATGGGGCGCGACGTTCGACGCACACGGCTGGCGTTCGCTCGTGCCGGTCACTCACAGCATGAGCACGAAAGTATACACTCCAGAGGGCTTGTTCGACTTCACTAGCGAGCCGGCGATCGAGGCCTTGAAGCTGATGAAGCAGATCATGGCCTATTCGAATCCTGACATCCTGCTGGAAGGCTCGTCCGACGCCGGCGTGAACTCGACCACGGACGAAGTCGCCTTCGCGGCGCAGCGTGTCGGCCTCTATTTCAAGTACTTCAATGCGCCTCTGCGTATGGCCGCGAGCTGGGACGATCCGAAGCTCCTGCATCTTGGACCGCTGCCGAAGTTCGCGAACGGCGAGGGCTCGACCGTGTTCTGGACGACAGGATGCGCACTGTTCAAGTACGGCCAGAACAAGGAGAAAGCTGCCGAGTACATCAAGGCGCTGACCTACAATCAGCAGATATGGAAGGATTCGATCGTTGGCACACCGGGCGTCCATCCCGGTCAGCTTCCGCCCTACAAGTTGATCTACGCCGGCTGGGACGCGAGCAAGCCGGACTGGATGCCGCCGTTCGTCGGCCTCGTGCGCAGCCAGCTCGATCGCGCCAAGGCGATCGACAACAATCTTTTTGGGCTGCAGCAGTTCGTCATCGGCAAGCCGATCTGGGAGACCTACCTCAAGGGTCAAGAACCTGATCCAAAGGTCGCGATGACGAAGGTCGTCGAAGCCGTCCAGAAGGAGATGAAGAAGGGTTGACCGCAGGACCCGGCGAGGATCGGGGCGGGTTCGCCGCCCTGGTCTCATCAGTACTGCTTGGCAGGCTCCATGCGCTGTCGCAGGTCGCGAGCGCCGGCCGGGATGATGGAGCGTCCGGACAAACACACCGCGGAGAACACGTGAACGGGGGTCCGGCCGGCGGCCGCCCTCGGGAATTGGATTTGGTTGGATTCGCGCATGGCGCAAACGATTGCATCCACTGAGGCGGACCTCGGCGCGCGCGCCGCGGGCGACCAGATCGAGGCCATGCGGAAGGGCTTGGGCGACTGGTTGTTCCTGGCGCCGGCGCTAATCTTCTTCGTCGGCTATCAGGTCTGGCCGATCGTTCGGGTTCTGTGGCTGAGCTTCACCAACTTCCAGCTCCTGTCGGACAAGCCGGCGCAATGGGTCTGGTTCGACAATTACGCGCAGGCGCTTCAAGACCCGCTGATGTGGGCGAGCCTATGGCGGGCGGCTCTGTTCACCATGATGTTCCTGCCCGGTACGATCATCCTTCCGCTGCTGCTCGCGATCCTCGTCGACCGGGTCGCGAACCAACGCCTCGCCACGCTTTACCGCGTGATCCTGCTGATCCCAGCAGTCATTCCGAGTACGCTGATCTTTGTGCTGTGGAAGTGGATGTACAATTATCAGAGCGGGCCGATCAACCACTTGCTCGTCAACACGTTTGGACTGTTCACGCTGCAAAACGCGCCGGAGTGGCTTGGCGGAACCGCCCTCACCCTGCCTGCGATTGCGATCATGGAAATCTGGTGGGGCCTTGGCTACCACACGATCTTCTTCATCGCCGGTCTGGCTGCGATCCCTAAGGAGCTGCCAGACGCCGCGCGCATCGACGGCGCCAACGAGTGGCAAGTGTTCTGGCATGTGACACGGCCGCAGCTCGCCCCGATCATGATGATCCTGGTCGTCTTACGCTTCGGCTCGGCGATGGCGGTTATCGACGAATATCTTATCTTCGGCGGCTTCAACCGCGCTTCGCCCACCTACACCTGGACGATTTTCATGTACGACCAGGCGTTCAAGACCGGGCTCTGGCGCCAGGGTTATGCCGCCGCCATTGGCATGATTGGAGCCGTGGCCATGATGTTTGTCATGGCAGGGCTCATCTGGGTCTTCCGTCCGAAAGGCTGACGATGACGCTCGAAGCCGATCGCGCCGATATCAACGGGCTCAGAGACGAGGCCGCCTCATCTGTCGGGACCGTGGCGCTTCGCCACGTGGTGATCAACCTGTTTAATCTCATCATCCTGCTGCCGCTCGCCTGGGTGCTGCTCATGTCGGTCAAGTCGCTGCCCGACGCGATGCGCGGCGATTTCTGGCCAAGGCATTTCGATTTCACGCATTACGCGTTTGTGTTCCATCGCATAGCGACGCTGCCGGTGAATCTGTTCAACAGCATCTACGTCACGGCCGCGACTGTGCTGCTCACGACGGTCTGCGCCGTGCTCGCCGGTTACGCGCTCGTGCATATCAGGCCGGTAGGCGCGGGGCTCGTGGTGACGGCGTTGCTTGTTTCGCTCTATTTCCCTGTGCGCGTGGTCTCGATCATCAGCATTTACGAAACGCAGCATTGGCTAGGCCTGATCAACAACACCAGCGGCCTCATATTGCCCTATGTCACGTTGCAACTGGCGATCAGCATCCTGATCATGCGCAGCATGTTTCAACTCGTGCCGCACGAAATGTTCGAATCAGCAAGAGTTGACGGCGCCGGCCATTGGCGGGCGCTGTGGGAAATCGGCCTGCCGATGGTGCGGAATGGGCTGGTCGTGATTTTCATCGTCAATTTTGTCGCGGCGTGGGGCGAATATCTCTTTTGTCTGACGCTTATCGATGACGAGGCCAAACGCACCATGCCCGTCGTTCTCGCCGCCGCCCAAGGCGGACAGGGGCAGTGGGCATGGCCTAATCTTGCCGCCGTCTACGTTATCGTCGTAACCCCGGGCATCATCGCCTTCACGTTCGCACAAAAGCTGTTCTTCAAAGGGCTTCTGGAAGGGGCGTTGAAGGGGTGACGGTCGCGGGGCGTCGCATGACATTCGAAGGTAAGGTGGTCGCAATCACCGGCGCCGCAGGCGGCGTCGGGCGGAGCCTTTGCCGTTACTTCATCGACGAGGGCGCCAAGGTCGCCGCCATCGATAAGAAGGCGAGCGTAGAAACGCTTGCATCCGACCTGAAGGCGCCCGCGAAGGCGTTCTTCTCCGCCGTCGCCGATATCAGCGAGTCGACCCAAGTCGATCGCGCGTTCGCTTTGCTGACCGACGCGTTGGGGCCGGTCGACGTTCTAGTCAACAACGCCGGCGGCTCCGCCTCTAGGACCTTCGCGCGCACCGACCCGGCCGGCTGGCGGCATGATATCGACGGCAATCTGAACAGCGCCTATTATTGCGCTCGCGCTGTTATCCCAGGCATGCTGGCGAAGCGTTCCGGCGTCATCGTCGGCATCGGTTCGGTCAACGGGCTCAGCGCCCTCGGCGATCCCGCCTACAGCGCCGCCAAAGCGGCCATGATCTCGCTTACCCGGTCATTGGCTCAGGAATACGGTCCTTATGGCGTCCGCGCCAATATCGTCTTGCCGGGCACTGTGCGGACCCCGCTCTGGGAGCAGCGCGCCGCCAAGGATCCCAAGGTCCTGGAAACGCTTGGGCGCTGGTATCCTCTTGGGCGCATCGTCGAACCTGTCGATATCGCAAGAGCAGTCGGTTTCCTGGCTTCCGACGCGGCCTCGGCGATCACCGGCGTGGCCCTGCCGGTCGACTGCGGGCTAACGTCCGGCAATATCGTCATGCGAGGCGAATTGACGCTCGAAGACTTGTAAGGGGCGTTGTCAGCGTCGAGGGCCGTTCAAGCGCCGTGTGCCCGCAGTCGCGCCGGCTCATCCGCATGAGCGGGCTCGGCCGGCCGCCGTGACGCTTTGCGCCTACGCGAGAAACAAACCCCGCCGCGGGCGACCCGTGGCGGGATTGTATCAGGCGCAGACTGAACTGCGTCGTTAGTTCGAGCCGGTGTCCGCCGCCGGCTGCGATTCGGCCGTCTGAGGCGTGTCGGGCGTCGTCTGTTGCGACTGGGCCATCGGCTGATCATTCTGCGCCGACGTCGTATGGAAATCGCACGCCAACGCCGGGGCCACGAACGCGGCCGCGAACCCGCAGCCCAACACCAATTTCATGAGCTTGGAACCCATCAGTCCCTCCATCTTCGCCCGCCAGATTGGCGCAGTGTAGCACCGCGACGAATGGGCGCAAGACACCAGGCGAGGCGCAGCGCGCTTAGCCCGGGCCCCGTCTGTTGTTAACGGGCGCGCTTCGGGGCCGGCGCAATGATGAGCAACGAGAAGGCTTTGCGAGCGGCGACCGTCGCCGAGGCGCAGCGGATGGATGCGAGCGGCCAATCCGGGCGCGTGGGGCGTCAGTCTGGCTCACGCGATGTTGATCGCCCCGTTCGATCGGCCTGGAGCGCCTCGCAGCGCCTGACGCGCCATGCCCGCTCGTCGTCTCAAGCGTGAGCGCGCGAGCGCTTGATCGCGCTATAGACGGCGAACGGGGTCGCGGGCATGTCGATGTGCTCGACGCGATAGGCGCGCCACAGCGCGTCCGCGACCGCGTTCATCACCGCCGGCGTCGACCCGATTGACCCGGCCTCGCCGGCGCCCTTGAGGCCCATCGGATTGGTCGTCGACGGCACGTTGCGCGTCTCGAAATCGAACTGAGGCAGATTGTCGGCGCGCGGCATGCAATAGTCGAGGAAGCTCGCGGTCAGCAACTGGCCCTCGCTATCGAACACCGCGCGCTCCATCAGCGCCTGGCCCGCGCCCTGAGCGATGCCGCCGTGGACCTGCCCGGCCAGCAGCAGGGGGTTCAACGTGAATCCGAAGTCGTCGACAACCGTGTAGCGGACGATGGTGGTTTCCCCCGTGTCCGGATCGATTTCCACCTCGCATGCATGGGTGCCGTTCGGATAGGTGGCGTTCGGCGGCGCAAACGATTGGGTCGCCGTCAATTTCTCCGCCGTAGCAGCGGGGAGGGCGGCGATCTCGGCGTAGGAGATGGCGCGATCGGTTCCGGCGATGCGCACCTTGCCGTCGGCAATCTCCAGGTCGGCGACCGCGGCCTCCAGCTTGTCGGCCGCCAACTCCTTGAGCGAACCGGCCAAGGTTTCCGAAGCGCGCGAAACCATGACCGCGCCGATGGGGATGGATCGTGAGCCGCCGGTGCCGAAGCCAGTTGCGACGCGGTCGGTGTCGCCCTGCACGACCTTGATCCGCTCAAGCGGCACGTCGAGATATTGCGAGACGGCCTGAGCGTAAGCGGTCTCATGTCCCTGCCCGTTGGATTGGGTGCCGATGAGCAGGGTGAAATCGCCGTTTTTCTCCAGGGTCAGGGAGCCCGTCTCAGAGTCGTTCCATGCCGTGCATTCGATATAGCTCGCAAAGCCGAATCCGCGGATCTTGCCCCGCGCCCGCGCGTCGTCCGCCCGCCGTGCAAAACCTGGCTGGTCCGCCTTTTTGAGGCAGGCGCGCATCGCGCCCTCGAAATCGCCGACGTCATAATCGCGATCGGTGTGGGTGTGATAGGGCATTTGCTCGGGCCTGACGAAATTGCGCGCGCGCAGCTCTTCGGGCGCTATGCCGAGCTTGCGCGCGCAAGCGTCGACCAGTCGCTCAAGCACATAAGCCGCCTCCGGCCGGCCGGCCCCGCGATAGGCATCGACGGGAACCGTATGCGTGTAGACCCCGCGAACGCGCGCGTAGAGCGCGTCGATGTGATAAGGGCCGGTCGCCATCGACGCGCCGAGCCAGGGAATGAAAGGTCCGAACAGAGACAGATAGGCGCCAAGATTGCCGAGGATATCGACCCTCAGCGCCAGAAACCGGCCCTCGGAATCGAGCGCCATTTCGGCCGTCGTCACATTGTCGCGGCCTTGCGCGTCGCCGACGAAATGCTCGCTGCGATCGGCCAGCCAGCCGACTCGGCGTCCAAGGCGCTTAGCGGCCTCGAGAACGAGCGGATATTCGCGGTACATGACTGACTTGGTGCCAAAACCGCCCCCCACGTCCTGGGTGACGACGCGCACGGATTCTGGCGGAACCTTGAGAATCGGCTCTGCGATCGCGCCTCTGACGCCATGCACGCCCTGGCTTCCGAGGTTCAGCGTGAAGCGGCCGGTTTTCGCATCGTATTCGCCGACGGCGGAACGCGGCTCCATGTAATTGGCAACGACGCGCGAATTGACAATTCTGATGCGAACCGTGTGTGCGGCGCCCGCGAATGCGGCGCCTGTCTTTTCTCGGTCGCCGATATGGTTGTCATAGGCGATGTTGGCGGGCGCGCGGGCGAAGACGAGCGGCGCTCCGGGCCGGATCGCCTCTTCCATATCGACGGCGGCGGGAAGCTCTTCCCATGTGGCGCTGATCAGTTCGGCGGCGTCGCGGGCTTGCAGAGTCGTGTCGGCGACCACCATCGCGACGATGTCGCCGACGTGCTGCGCTTCGTCCGTCGTCATCACCGGATACGGCTTGAGCGGCGTCTTCGAACCGTCCGCGTTGGGGACCGGAGCGAGGCAAGGCAGACCGCCCAGGCTTGCGAAATCGCCGGCGACGTAGACAGCTCGAACGCCGGGGGACGCGCGGGCCGCTTCAATATCGTCGATACGGAATTTCGCATGCCCATATGGGCTGCGCAGAAAAACCGCCTTCAGTTCGGCTTTATCAACCGCATCGGAAGCGTAGTTGCCCCGACCGCTGACCAGGCGAACGTCCTCGACCCGCTTGACGCTTTGACCCACCCCGAATTTTGTCGGTCTCATATTCTGTCCATTCCCTGTAGCGGCCCAATGACTTTTTCGCGCCAGACGACGTCGCGCCCTTACTAATCGAATTTCGCCCCGCGACGAAACCCCGCGCGACCCCAGGGGGCCGCAAGTTTTGTTGAAGCTCGGTCGCCCCGCGGTCAGGCGCGTTTTGGTGGCCAAGCGCCGCTCGACTTGCTATCACCCGCGCCTGAGGGGTGTGAGGCAAAGAAATCGCCATGCGCAAGGGCGCAATCGTACGCAAGACCAAGGAGACGAGCATCGAGGTCGGCCTCGACCTCGACGGATCGGGCCTTGCCGACGTCTCGACGGGCGTCGGCTTTTTCGATCATATGCTCGATCAGCTGGCGCGTCATTCTCTCGTCGATATCACCATTCGAGCTGAGGGCGATCGCCACATCGACGATCATCACACGGTGGAAGATGTGGGGATCGCGCTTGGCCAGGCGCTGGCGAAGGCGCTCGGCGATAAGCGGGGACTGACCCGCTACGCCGACTGCCTGCTGCCGATGGATGAGACCCTGACCCGGATCGCGCTCGACATCTCTGGCCGGCCGTTCCTCGTCTTCCGGACCGAGTTCCCGACCGAGAAGATCGGCGCATTTGACACCGAACTCGTGCGCGAGTTCTTCCAGTCCTTCGCGGGTAACGCCGGCCTCACGCTGCACATTGAGACGCTTTACGGCTCGAACAGCCATCACATCGCCGAATCGTGCTTCAAAGGCGTCGCCCGTGCGCTTCGCGCCGCGATTGCGATCAATTCCCGTCAGGCCGAGCGGGTGCCGTCGACCAAGGGAACGCTTTAGGGCGACATGCCATGAGTGTCGCCATCATCGACTATGGCTCCGGCAACCTGCACTCGGCGCGGAAGGCTTTCGAGCGCGCCGCCCGCGAGGCCGGCTTGAACCGCGAGGTGAGGGTCACCGCGAAGCCTGAGGATGTGCTCGCCGCCGACCATATCGTCCTGCCCGGAGTCGGCGCGTTCGCGGACTGCCGCCGCGGGCTCGACGGCGTTTCCGGCATGGTCGAGGCGTTGGACGAGGCGGTGCGCCAGCGAGGCCGTCCGTTCCTGGGCATCTGCGTCGGCGCGCAACTCATGGCGACGCGCGGCCTCGAGCATGAGACGGTCGCCGGCTTGAACTGGATTGCCGGCGACGTCGCCGCGATCAAGCCAAGCGATCCCGGGCTGAAGATTCCGCATATGGGGTGGAACACCCTCGACATGCGGCGGAGCCATCCGCTGCTTGAGGGCGTCAAGACCGGCCCGAGCGGACTGCACGCCTATTTCGTCCACTCCTATCAATTGTACCCGGATGACGCGGGCGACGTCGCAGCGACCGCCGACTACGGCGGTCCGGTGACAGCGATCGTGGCCCGGGGCAACATCGCCGGCACGCAGTTTCACCCTGAAAAGAGCCAAACGCTCGGGCTCACGCTGATCGCCAATTTCCTCAAGTGGCGCCCGTGATCCTCTTTCCCGCCATCGATCTCAAAGACGGTCAGTGCGTTCGCCTTGTGCAAGGCGACATGACGCGCGCGACCATCTTCAACGCCGATCCGGCCGCTCAGGCGCGAGCGTTTGTCGCCCAGGGGTTCGACTACCTGCATGTAGTCGATCTCGACGGGGCGTTCGCCGGCAAGCCCATGAACGCCGAGGCCGTTCGAGGCTTGCTGGCCGGGCTCACTGTGAAGCTTCAGCTCGGCGGCGGCATTCGCGACATGAAGACGGTGCGCGGTTGGCTGGAGAGCGGGGTGACCCGCGTGATCATCGGAACCGCGGCGGTCCGCGATCCTGATTTCGTGCGTGAGGCGGCGCGGGTTTATCCCGGCCGGATCGCTGTCGGCGTCGACGCCCGCGATGGTGTTGTCGCGATCGAAGGTTGGGCGAAGACTTCGGACATGTCCGCGCTCGATCTCGCCCGTCGGTTTGAGGACGCCGGCGTCGCGGCGATAATCTACACCGACATCGCGCGCGACGGCGCGCTTGCGGGCCTCAATATCGAAAGCACGATCGCGCTCGCCGACAAGCTCGAGATACCGGTCATCGCCTCGGGCGGCCTCGCCTCGATCGAGGACATCAGGCGGCTGACCGAGCCCGATTGCGCCCGCCTCGCTGGCGCGATCGTCGGGCGCGCGCTCTATGACGGCCGGCTTGACGCGCACGCGGCGCTGGCCGTCCTTCGCTCGGCGGGCGCCGGGGGGCGAACGAAACCGGCCACAGGATCGGCGCGAGGACCCGCGTGAGTGTCGATGAAGTCATCAAGAGCGCTATCAACCGAGCGGGTGTGATACGCGTCAGAAACGCGATGAATCCCCTCCTCTGGCTTTCGCCCGTGTCCGCAATTATTTGCTGGACTGCGGCCTATGTGTTTCGTGATGATTCGATTCTGAAGTATGGCTTCGCGGGTCTTGGTGCTTTGCCCATCATCGCATCCATCGTCGGCTACTTCCTCTACTTTTTCCTGGATCGCGACCGGCTTCAGTCCGAAGAATTCGTTCTCAAGGAGCGTGCGCTCCAGTTAAGGTACCGGAAGGGAGCCAGTGCCGAGGTGGTAGACACTGCAAGAGAGAGTGTGCGGACCGAGAACTTGCCAGGTGGTTTTGGGCACGGAGACGAGTCATGAAAAGGCATTTGCTCGTATTTGACGACGGCAACGGGAGCGATCTCGATCTTCGCGGTTTCGTCGATTCGCTTGACACTGGTGCAGAGATGTACACGCTCGACGATCACGTTTGTTTTCTCAAGACCGGACTTTCGGCGTCGGAGATCACGGACCAATTCCTCAAGTTCGCCGGTTCGCGTCTATTTTTCGTGGCGGATATCACCTCATCTGACTGTTCCGGCAGAATGCTGGGAGCTTTCTTTGATTTCATGAAGGGGTCGGCTTTGACCGCCGCCGAGTGACCCTCAAGGCGAGAGTCATCCCCTGTCTCGACGTCAAGGACGGCCGTGTCGTCAAAGGCGTCAACTTCGTCAATCTGCGCGACGCTGGCGATCCGGTTCAGAGCGCGATCGCGTATGACCAGGCGGGCGCGGACGAGCTGTGCTTCCTGGACATCACCGCGAGCCACGAAGATCGCAGCATTCTGCTCGACGTGGTCAGGCGCACGGCGGAGGTCTGCTTCATGCCGCTGACGGTCGGCGGCGGCGTCCGAACCACCGACGACATCCGCAAGCTGCTGCTCGCGGGCGCGGACAAGGCCTCGATCAATTCGGCGGCCGTCGCTGACCGGGTCATCGTGCGCGAGGCGGCCGAAAAGTTCGGCGCCCAGTGCGTCGTCGTCGCCATTGACGCCAAGCGGGTCTCGCCGTCCGACCAGCCGCCGCGCTGGGAAATCTTCACCCACGGCGGACGGCGGGCGACCGGGATCGAGGCGATCGGCTATGCCCAGGAAGTCGCCGCGCTCGGCGCCGGCGAAATCCTTTTGACCTCGATGGATCGCGACGGATCGAAACAGGGCTTCGATCTCGAGTTGACTCGCGCCGTCGCGGACGCGGTCGCCATTCCGGTCATCGCCTCCGGCGGCGTCGGCGATCTCGATCATCTCGTCGCCGGCGTGCGAGAAGGCCACGCCAGCGCCGTGCTCGCGGCGTCGATCTTCCATTTCGGCGAATTCACGATTCGGCAGGCGAAGGCCCGCATGGCCGAGGCTGGCATCCCTGTGCGGCTCGACTGACGGGCCCCAGTGTACCCTGTGCGCCCGGCGCGCTAAGGTTTCGGCCGTTCCATGGAGAGCCCTGATGCCCGCCGCGCGCGATGAAACGCACTTCGGCCGCCGCACCGTTCGGCTCGACGAAAAGCAGGGCCTGGTGAACGACGTGTTCCGCAGCGTCGCCGGCAGATACGACGTCATGAACGACCTGATGTCGTTCGGCCTGCACCGGGCGTGGAAGGACGCTCTCGTCGCCAAGATCCGCCCACCGCTGACCCGTCCTTTCGCTCATATCGACGTCGCCGGCGGCACCGGCGACGTCGCCATGCGGGTGGCGAGGGCGGGCGGGCCGCTGACCGAGGTGACGGTCGTCGATCTCAACGGCGACATGTTGCGCCTCGCGGAAGAGCGCGCGGCAAGACTTCGGCTCTCCGGGCGGCTGAGGTTCGTCGAAGGCAACGCCGAGGCGCTGCCGCTGCCAGATGCGCGGTTTGACGCTTATACGATCGCATTCGGCATCCGCAATGTGCCGCGCATCGAAGACGCCCTGAAGGAAGCCTATCGCGTGCTGAAGCGCGGCGGGCGCTTCTTGTGCCTCGAGTTCTCGCGCGTCGATCTGCCCGTGTTTGAGCGAATCTACGACGCCTATTCCTTCGCCGCCATTCCGGCCATGGGTAAGGTCGTGACCGGCGACGGCGCCGCCTATCGCTACCTGGTCGAGTCGATTCGCAAGTTTCCGCCCCCCCAGCGATTCGCGGAGATGATCGGAGAGGCGGGCTTCGCGCGCGTGGACTTCACACGTCTGAGCGGGGGCATCGTCGCGATCCACTCGGGCTGGAAGCTCTGATTGTGGCGATCCTGTCGTCGCTCGGTCACGTCTCAAGGCTGGCGCGCGCGGCGTTCGTCTTCGCCCGCGAAGGGGCGTTCGTCGGCGTCGATCCAGTCCCCCTGCCGCCTGTGTTGAGGCTGCCGCTCGCGCTCGCCAACTTAGTCGCAAAACGCGACGGCGACGGTTTGGCGGGCCTCTCCCGCGCAATCGACCGCTTGGGGCCGTCCTACGTCAAGCTGGGGCAGTTCCTTTCGACCCGTCCGGACATCGTCGGCGGCAAGGTCGCCCTCGAGCTCGAGCGACTGCAAGACCGTGTCGCGCCGATGAGTTGAGAGACGGCGATCGCCATCATAGAGGCGTCGTTCGGGACGAAGATCGAATTGCAGTTCGAGAGCTTCGGTGAACCCGTCGCGGCGGCCTCGATCGCTCAGGTCCATCGCGCTGAAGTGAAAACTGCTGAAGGCGTGCGGCTTGTCGCGGTGAAAGTGCTGCGCGCCGGCACGGAACGGCGATTTGCGCGCGACCTCTCGGACATGGCTTTCGCGGCGCGGTTCGCTGAGAGCCTGGCGCCGGAATTCCGCCGCTTGCGGCTCGCCCAGGTTGTCGAGACGCTCGCCCGCTCGGTGCGGATGGAAATGGATTTCCGGCTGGAAGCCGCGGCGGCTTCGGAATTCGTCGAAAATTCACGGGATGACCCAGACGTCCGCGCTCCATCAGTCGATTGGAACCGGACGACGAGGGAAGTGATGACGATGGAATGGATCGACGGGATTCCCCTGACCGATCCGGAGCGTCTCGCCGAACTCGGATTTGATCCTCGCGCGCTGGCGCGCACCCTGATCCAGACGTTTTTGCGCACGGCGCTGCGTGACGGATTCTTTCATGCCGACATGCACCAGGGCAATTTTTTCGTCGACCATGAGGGGCGCATCGTCGCCGTCGATTTCGGCATCATGGGCCGATTGGGACGCCAGGAGCGACGGTTTTTGGCGGAGATCCTCTACGGCTTCATCCGGCGAGATTACACACGGGTCGCCGAGGTCCATTTCGAGGCGGGCTACGTGCCTCATGCCTATCGAGTCGAAGATTTCGCTCAAGCGCTCCGCGCCATCGGCGAACCGATCCACTCCCGCACCGCCGATCAGATCTCGATGGCGAAGCTGTTGACGCTGCTGTTCGAAATCACCTCCTTGTTCGAGATGACCACCAGGATCGAGCTGGTGATGCTGCAGAAGACCATGGTTGTCGTCGAAGGGGTGGCGCGAAAGCTCGACCCGCAGCTCAATATGTGGTTGACCGCCGAACCAGTGGTGGGCGCATGGATTGCGGAAAACCTTGGCCCGATCGGGCGTATCGAAGACGCTGGTCGGATCCTTTCGTCACTCGCCGCCTTCCTTGCCGACGCCCCGCGCCGCCTGGAGCAAATCGCGGTAAAACTCGAGACCGACGGCGAAAAGGAAATCGAGAAAGTCGTCCCCGAACTCGAGTTCCGGTTGGGGTTTGCCTTTGTCTTGACTGGATTTTTACTAGCGCTCCTGTGCCTGGCCGCGTATCGATGGGTTCTATAGGCCGGCGGGACGATCACCCCGGAAGATCGCTCGAATTATTCCGCCGTTTCGCCTGGGGAGGAAATCACCGCCCCCTCGAAGGGGGCCTCGAGCGTGAAGAATCCCTGAACCCTCATTGCAATCGCACGTCGCCAACACCACAATTGTGTTAATTGCAATTTCGTTAAGGTTAGTGGCATCCCTCTGGTATGGTTGGTGGCGTTAGAAGAGTGGCTAACGCAATGGCTTGGCCGGGGGCAGAAGCGGATGAAAACGCACATGGACGTTTCACGCGCGGTGTCCCCGATTTCCCCTGCGTTGCGAGTTGACGCGCGCCGCGGCGAACTCGCGTAAGGCGTTCGCGAATGACGGGCATCCCGGTATCGCACGCGCGCATTCTCCTGGTCATAAGTGGAGGAATCGCGGCTTACAAGTCGTTGGAGTTGATACGGCGGCTGAGAGACCGCGGAGCAACGGTTCGTGTCGTGATGACTTCGGCTGCGCGGCAATTCATTTCCCCGCTTTCGGCGGCTACCCTTAGCGGGCAGCCGACCCGGGACGACCTGTTCAGCCTAACCGACGAAGCGGCGATCGGTCATATCGAGTTGTCGCGCGCCGCCGACCTTGTCGTCGTCGCGCCCGCCAGCGCGAATATTCTCGCCCGGATGGCCGCCGGTCTTGCTGACGACATGGCGACCACTCTGCTGCTGGCGACTGACAAACGTGTGCTCGCGGCCCCGGCGATGAACGTCCGGATGTGGCTGCACCCGGCCACCCGCCGCAACCTCCATCGCCTCAAGGACGATGGTGTCCTGTTCGTCGGTCCGGAATCGGGGCCGATGGCCTGCGGCGAATTCGGTCCTGGCCGCATGGCCGAGCCGGCGGCGATCGTGGAAGCGATCGAGCAGGCGTTGGCCGCCGAAGCCTCGCGTGATTTGCCCCAGGCTCCGAAGCCTGATTCGGGTCCGCTCACGGGACGGCACGTCATTGTCACTTCAGGTCCGACCTACGAGCCGATCGACCCGGTCCGGTTCATTGGAAACCGATCTTCAGGGCGTCAAGGACATGCAATTGCGCAAGCTGCCATTGGCGCCGGCGCAAGGGTGACGCTGGTCACAGGCCCCGTCGGCCTCTCCGATCCCGCCGGAGCCGAGGTCATTCACGTGGGTTCCGCCTGCGAGATGCGGGACGCGGTCGAGGCTGCTCTGCCCGCCGACGCGTTCATTGGGGCGGCGGCGGTCGCCGATTGGCGCGCGAAGAACATCGCCAGTCAGAAGATCAAAAAGGGCGCCAAAGAGTCTCCGACGCTCCACCTGGTCGAGAACCCCGATATACTTGCCGAAGTCGCAAAGAAAACCGCTATGCGGCCAGCGATTGTGATTGGCTTCGCTGCTGAAACCGAAAATATTACCGCGAATGCGACGGCCAAATTACAACGCAAGGGCTGTGATCTCATCATCGCCAATAGTGTCGCAGAGGGCACAGCGACGTTTGGCGGCGAAACCAATCAGGTCCACGTGATCGATGCGCGGGGCGCGGAATCCTGGCCGCCAATGAGCAAAACCGAGGTCGCCAACGGCATAATGCGGCGTCTTGCTGTGGAGTTGGCGAAGCGACAATGATCACGATTGGTTACTATCGATTACCACATGGTGAGGGCTTGCAATTGCCGGCGTATGAGAGCGAGGATGCCTCCGGGATGGATCTCGTGGCGGCTCTTCCGGCGGGTGAGGAGGTTGTCCTGGCCCCCGGGTCGCGGGCTTTAATTGCGACCGGGATGGCGATCGAGTTGCCAAAGGGATTTGAAGCGCAGATCCGGCCCCGATCAGGGTTGGCTCTGAAGGATGGGGTGACGGTCCTCAACAGTCCGGGGACAATCGACGCAGATTATCGCGGCGAAATTGGTGTCATTCTCATCAATTTTGGGGACAAGCCCTTTGTCGTTCGGCGTGGCGCGCGGATAGCGCAACTCGTCGTTTGCTCTGTGGAACGTGTCGCTCTCATTTCGGGCGAGCGTCTCACTTCGAGCGTCCGTGGCTCAAATGGATTCGGTTCCACCGGGCGCTCATCGTAGGAGGTACGATATGAACCTATTGTCGCGACGGAGCGTTCTCGCCATCGCCGCCGTTGTCGATGTCGCGTTGCATTCGCGCTCGGCGCCGGTTGCGGCCAAAGCTTTGGCTGCGCGTCACAAATTGCCTCCCCGGCACTTGGAGACATTGCTCCAGGGCCTGGTCCACGCCAAGATCCTCAAGGGCGTGCGCGGGCCGCGAGGCGGGTATGAGCTGGCGCGCGAGCGCCGGCGCATCACTGTGGGCGAGATCGTGCGCACCGCGATGTCGCTGAGCACTGCCGATCCGGAAGATCTCGGCGCAAACTCGGTGTTGCTTGAGCGGGTGATCGATCCGGCCGTGCGCCGGGCCGGCGAAACCTTCCTCGCCAATCTCGATTCGATCACGATCGAACAGATGTGCGAAACGGCCGAGAAGGCGCATGTGCTCGACGACGAGAAGGTCGCCGGCGATTTCGCGATCTGACACTGATATTTGCGGTATTGTATAGTTTTGCGCCGCATAAAATGCTAACCGTCGGGCTGCGCTTAACGGCGCGGCCCGATGGACATTTTGGAGTAGCGGCCAATGACGGACGGAGGCGCTGCGCGGCGAACGCCAGGCCGGGGCAGGGTCTATGCGTCGATCACCGATACGATTGGCAACACGCCCCTCGTCAGGATCGACCGGATCAGTAAAGAGAAGGGTGTCGTCGCCCGCCTTCTGGCCAAGCTCGAGTTCTTCAATCCGATTTCCAGCGTCAAGGACCGCATCGGCGTTTCGATGATCGATGCGCTTGAGGCGCAAGGCCGGATTTCGCCCGGGCGGGGCGTACTGGTCGAGCCGACGTCCGGCAACACTGGAATCGCGCTCGCCTTTGTGGCGGCCGCGCGCGGCTACCGGCTCATTCTGGTGATGCCCGAATCGATGTCGATCGAACGCCGCAAGATGCTGGCCCTGCTGGGGGCGGAATTGGTTCTCACCCCCGCCGCGCAGGGCATGAAGGGCGCGATCGCCAAGGCGCATGAAATCGTCAATGCGACGCCCGGCGCGGTCGTGCCCCAGCAGTTCGAAAATCCCGCCAATCCGGAGATCCACCGCCGCACGACCGCGGAGGAGATCTGGAACGACACGAACGGCGACGTCGACATGGTGGTTGCCGGGGTCGGCACCGGGGGGACGATCACCGGGGTTGGCGAAGTTCTCAAGGCGCGCAAGCCGAGCGTGCGCATGATCGCGGTCGAACCGGAGGATTCGGCGGTCCTCTCCGGCGGGGCGCCAGGGCCGCATAAGATTCAGGGGATCGGCGCGGGCTTTGTCCCCGCGATTCTCGATCGCAGCGTGATCGACGAGATCATCACCGTCGGCAACCAGACTGCTTTCGACACCGCGCGGTTGGTGGCGCGGATCGAGGGGATTCCGGTCGGCATCTCCGCCGGCGCCGCCGTCGCCGCAGCGATCGACGTCGGCCGCCGACCGGAAACCGCAGGCAAGACGATCGTGATCATCATCCCGTCGTTCGCCGAGCGCTACCTGTCCACGGCGCTGTTCGAAGGGCTCTAAGCGCCCACCGGCCGGGGGCGCGATCCGCCTGCGCCCGACTGACCTAACGTCGCCGGAAACCGCCACCATGATAGCCGCCGTGGTAGCCGCCGCGATAGCCATGATAGCCGCCACGATAAAAGCCGCCATGGTAATAGCCGGCGCGCCGATAGAACTCCGCCGCGCCAGCCGTATCCGCCATAGTAACCGCCGCCGTAATACCCGCCACCATAGTAAGGCGCGCCATAGTACCCGCCGGCATAGAACGGCTCGACATATCCTGAGTTGGGGTAGACGCCGGTCTCCTGACAACCGGCGAGGGCGACCGCGAGCGCCGCAACGACCGCGCTCAGAACCCGGCTGCGAACCATGGCTCTCTCCTTTGCCGGCCTGATCGCTCCGGAACCTGCCGGGGCGAGCGACAGACTCTCGGGACGGGCGAACGCCCCTCAAGTCTTGAACGTCAACGCGCAGGCGCGCCGTTCGTTTCGCTTGCCGAGCCGTCAGGCGTTCGGGCGCTTGTGCCCCGAAGCGGCGGCGCGATCGGCGACGTTTCCGGCGCCCCCGCGCGCGTCGACCGGTCTAGTGATGAAAACCGCCGCCATGGAAGCCGCCGCCGTGGAAACCGCCGCCGTGGAAGCCGCCGCCGTGGAAACCGCCGCCGTGGAAGCCGCCATGGTAATAGCCGGCGCGCCGATAGACGCCGCCATAATAGCGGCGCCCCCAGCCGCCGTAGTAACCGCCGCCGTAATAGGCGCCGCCATAGTAGGGCCAGCCGCCATAGCCGTAGCCATAGCCATAGTAGGGGTAGCCGCCGTAGCCATAACCGGGATAGACGGTCGTGTCACAGCCGGCGAGCGTGACGGCGAGCGCCGCAATGACCGCGCTCAGAAGAAGCCGACTTCGAACCATGGCTCTCTCTCTCCTTTTGCGTCCCTCGTAGCCCCTTGAGCCGACTTTCGCCTACTGGCGGCGCGAGCGACGGACCGAGGCCGGCCCTCATCCTGGTCAACTCCCCGGCGTAAAGCGGCGCGCGCAAAACCCCTGCGTGGCGTCGTTTGTGCGGCAATGTTATGCCGAGACGAGACGAACCGCCAGCGCTCAAGCGCGCTTAAGTCCAAGAGGGGGCGCATGTCGCTGATCGACCGCATCAACGCCAATCCGCTGCCGTTCGCCCAATTGCTGGGGATCGAGTTCATGAGCGTGGAAGCGGACGCCCTTGCCGCGCGCATGGTGATCAGGCCGGAACTCTGCACGATGGGCGGGATCGCCCACGGCGGGGCGATCATGAGCTTCGCCGACACGCTGGGCGCCGCCGCCGCCTTCATCAATCTGCCCGCCGACGCCAAGGGAACGACGACGATTGAGAGCAAGACCAATTTCGTCGCCGCCGCGCCGGCCGGCTCGACCGTGATCGGCCGCACGAGCCTCGTCCACCGCGGCAAGAGGACCCAGGTGTGGCAAACCCTCGTCGCAACCGAAGACGAGAAGCTCGTCGCGCTCATCGTGCAGACGCAGTTGAATCTCTGAGCGGCCGACCGCCGGCCCGGCGGGGCGGCGCGATCGGGCGGGTATGGCGTGCGCCTCGAGACGGTAGAGGGAATGGCCGCTCTCTAATATGCTCGCCGACGGGCTGCGGAGGATCGGCCCGAGGGGAGAGACGCCATGTACGCCGCCATTCGTCAGTTCAAGGCCAAGCCGGGCTCGGCCGATGCGCTTGCCGAGAAGATCAAGGAGGCGATCTCCATCATCAGCGACGTTTCGGGTTTCATGGGCTATTACGTGGTCTATGCGCCTGACGACACGGTGACCGCGATCAGCGTCTTCAACACCGTCGCGGAAGCCCAAGAGTCCAACCGGCGGGCGCTCGCCTTTATCGAGGACAATCTCGGGCCCCTGGTCATCGGGCAGGCCACCGCGACCGCCGGACCGGTGATCGTCCATTCGCTGCCTTAAGCGCGATCCCTTCGCTCAGCCCGCCAGCGGTAACAATGTCGGGGCGAGAAAGCCGAAAGCGACAAGCGCTGCGCCGATCGCGCCGAGCGCCGCGCTGAACCAGACGAGGGCGGTAATCCCGGTGATGATCGCCGCGGACGCAAGCACGATCGCGATCTGGGCGAGGCCGCTTCCGAGCTCGTAATGTTCGAGGCGCCGATTGGCCAGTTCGCGTCGCTCGGCCGCCTCTTTGGCGCGATCCTGGATCCTGTCGAGGCTGTCTTCGGGAGTTTTGGGGTCCTTTTCGTATCGCGCCGCCGTCGCCTTGAAGTCGGCGATCTGCTTTTCGAACGCCTCTTGCACCTTGGGGTCGCTCACCGCGCTCTTTTGCGCTTCCAGCATGGCGGCTGCCGTCTCCGCGACGGTCGAGCGGATCCGCTTCGCTTGATAGAAGTTGAACAGATCCGAGGATTCGATGTTGTCTTCGGTCGATCGATGCTGGGCGTTCTTGGCGCCGGCTTCGGCAAGCGCCAGCAATAGCGCGAGAATGGCGATGATCAGGGCGACCGCTTGACTTTTCTCCTTCGCCTCGACTGCGGAATTGGTGGCTTCAGACATGGATTGCCCCTCTTAAGCTCGGGCGCGCGAGTCCGACCTAGGAAGTCGATCGCCGCCCGCCAGTTTGGTCCGCATCGCCTCAGATCGAGGGATCGCGAAGCGGAGCCGCATCCGCTTCCGATTCGCCTCAAATAGCATATTGAGAAATGTCGGCGCGACGCCAGAGCAACGCACTTTTAGAGGGAATCACAGCTGGCCGCCTTGTCATTCCCGCGCAAGCGGGAATCTAGACTTTGGGCAAAGCCTTGCTGGATGCCCGCTTTCGCGGGCATGACAACCGCGGCGTTCGATCTGAGGTCGCCACGCGCTAGCCGCCTTGGCGCGCCCCGCCCGAAACGGGTCGTCGGCGAAGCTCGTTCGCGGCTCACGATGGCGCGGCGCTCTTCATTACGCTCAGCGCCAGCCAAAGATTGGCTTCGGTCCAAAGCAATGGGACGTTGTCGTTCGGCGCATACCGGCCGCGCTCGAGAAAATAGGCCTCCGGGCACTGGAGCGTTTCGGTGATCTGCGCGAGGCTGCGGTTGAAATAGGCGGTCTGTTTCTCGATGTCCGACGCGAAGCCAAAGCGCAAATATCGATTGCCGTAGATCGCCGAGACGATCGAGTCGAAGATGCACCATTGCGCTTCCTGACCCGGTTTCAACAATCGGTCGCGTCGCTCGAGACTATCGCTGAAGTCGCCGCTTCGCTCTTGCGGCGAAAACAGCTCGCGATAGTCGGCGCACCAATAGGAATCGCCGATGTAGCGGCGGACGCCGACCTCGCCTTGCAGATGGCCGGCGACGTCGTCGAGGATCTGGTCCGCCATCGCATGGTCGACGACGCCGATCGGGTAGATGAGAAACAGCAACGCCGCATCGTACCGCCGGCTTTTGTCAGGCTGAACGCATTCCGCTGGCAATATTGCGTCGAGCGCTTGGCGCCCCCTTTCGCCGAGCTCGGCCGCGAGACGGATGTCCTTTTCGATCCGCGCCGGGCCGAACCTTTCGCCGAGGTCGGCGACTTCTCGCAGCATGGTTTGCAGTGCGTTGAGGCCGCCGGTCACCACCCCGATGCTCGACGCCTCGACCTTTCTGCGCTCTTCCCAATGGCCGCTGTCTTCGTCCTCCCAGAAGCGGATGGCGTGGAAGTAGTCGAGGAACCTTTCCATCAGCGCCAGCTCGTCGCCGCTCACGATGAAAGCGCGTGCGGAGGCCAGATTGCAGAACAGCCAGACAAAATATCCAAGCGCGTCGTTCTGGGCGTGGCTCCATTTCTGCGGCAGTTCCTCGAGCGTGTTTCCGTCGAAGCGGACGTTGATCCTCTTCATCGGATCGTTGCGATCGACCGCCCCGGAAATGATGTCATCGAACCGGAACAAGTATTTTGAAAAGTACTTCGAGAGCGCGCGGACGACCGCGACTGCGACTCCCACGCGCCGGTTCGCCGCGTGCGCATAGGCGACAAAGACATTGTCCCTAACCCAGACGTTCTGATAGCCGCTCGCCGTGGCTTCGGTTTGCACGGCCGGGTAAAGTCCGCTTTCGAGCGGACGAAACTTGAGGACCCCTCGTTCGATCAGGAAGGCTTCGAGCCGGTCGAGGTCTTCGCGGCTGTAGCCGGTTCGGATGAGACGCTCGATCTCGGCGCTGTGCGTAACCAGGCGGCTCATCGGTTGAGTCAGGGGGCTGTGGCCGGAGCGGCGCGGCTCTTCAGCTCGCTGTCCGCCAAAGTCACGAGCGCCTGCACCCGCCTGTGGTAGGCGACGAGGGCCCATGCGGTCGCCAGCGCTCCCAGTAGCCCCGCCGCCCAGAAGATGCGCGGATCCCCCCGGACGCCGCTTGGAACAAGGCGCCATTGCAGCGCGAAGCCCCACCCGATCACGAACAGAGACATCAGCATGGACGACACGTGCAACGCGATGTCCTCGAACACGAATGCGTCGATCGTGGCGTTGAACACTCCTCTGCAGACGTCGCGGACGACGGCGCAAAGTGAAGGTTTTGCCATTTGTCGCGCCTTGTGCACGAAGCTCTCATAGGCCGCCTGAGCGGCGTTGTCGTCTGTCGCCGCGCCGATGGGATGGATGCGCAGGAACTGCCCGATCACCCGGATGCGCAGGTTCATGTGCGCGCACAGGATGTCAGTATAAACGCAGACCAGCGGCGCCAGGCACAACAGATATTCCCGTTTGCTGACCATCTCGTCCGCCCCGGCGCGAGCGCCAGTCCCGGCCAGCGGATCGCCGACGCCGAGCACGGCGGCGCCGATCGCGGCGACCAGGATGATCTTCCATTTGAATAGATCGGCGCGCGCCTTCTGGGATTCGATGATTTCGTCGCGCAGTCCCATCTCGCCGCCCCCGCGCGCCCCATGAGCCAGGCTTTGATTTTGACGCTTTGAGTCGCGGGATCAATATTGGTCGAACGCGACCCACTCGTCCAATGAGGGAGCCGTGCGGCGGGTCTGCCGGAGGTCCTCGGCCTCCGGACCCGCCGATTGAGGCGCTCGCTCGATATAGCATTATATATATGTATTATACGCGCCCACGCAGCTATGCGCTGGTCGCGGCTCTCGCCGCGCCCAATCGAATCGCGAGTTGCAGAAAAGAGAGCCTAAGCAACTGAAAAGACGCAATCGCGAGCAGAAATGCACGGTGCGGCGTCCGCACGTTCGGCGCATGCCGCGCCGACCACTGGTTAGCCTCAAACGCGAAGCGCCTCGCGCTCGCCGATCGCATGGCTTTCGGGCGCAAGCCCCCGGGCGCGCGCGCCGACCCGCCAACGCTCGCCCTCGCGGTCGAGCCGCACCAGATGATAGGCGGCGCGATAGCGCGGGTCGCGGGCGGCCGCGGCGGCCGAGGGCGCGCCGAGGACCGGAACCGCGCCTCCGACCGTGCGCGCCGCGCGCGAGGCAAGCGAGCGGACAGCCTGCTGGTGGGTGTGGCCATGCAGGATCGCCTCGGCGCCGAAGTCACCCACAATGCGCTGGAATGCGGGCGCGTCCGAAAGACCGCGGAGCGGCGGCGTGATCCCGGCGATCGGCGGGTGGTGGATGAGCACGACGCGCGCCAAGCCCTTGGCGCCGGTTTGGCGCAGCAATTCGGCGAACGCTTCGAGTTGCGCCTTGCCGAGCCTGCCCGTCGCCATCAAGGGACCCGTCGGCACGGCTGAGCTGAGGCCGATGATCGCGACCTCACGGCGAACACGCAGATATGGGAAGGTCGCCGCGCCGCGGGGCGTGTCGCCCGCGGTCCAGCGCGCGAACGTCGCTTCGAGCAGCGGCATGGACGCGCGCACATAGGCGTCGTGGTTGCCGGGAACGAAGCTGACGTCGGATGATTCACCCAAGGTCTCCATCCACAACGCCGCGCGCTGGAACTCGGAGGCCATGCCGATATTGACCAGATCCCCGGTGACGGCGACGTGATCGGGGCGCTGCGCGCGCAAATCCGCGACCAGGCGCTTCAAGAGCGCCATGTCGTTGAGCCGTTCTCGACCCCGCTTCCAGTTTATGAAGCCCATGACGCGTTTGAGGCGCAAGTCAGCGAAGCCGGGCATGGGCGCCGGGCTCAGGTGCGGGTCGGTGATGTGCGCGATGGTGAAGCTCATCCAGAAAGCGCCCTGTCCGGCGGCCCGCCAAGGCAAAGAGGCCTCGAGCCATTGACCCGGCGGCAATAAGATTGCTTGAACGGAAAGACAACCCCGAGATCGGGTTGGGGTCCGGAGCACCCGCAGCATGGCCGTGTCGATACGAGAAAGGCTAAAGTTGCACTTGTTGCACTGGAGCTTCCTGCTCACGCGGCCGATGTCGCTTGGCGTGCGCGCAATCGTGATCAGCCCCGACGAGAAGGTCCTATTGGTAAGGCACGGCTATGTCTCCGGCTGGCACTTTCCCGGCGGCGGAGTCGAGGTCGGCGAGACTTGCCTGGAGTCGCTTACCCGCGAGCTTGAGGAAGAGGCGCGCATTGCGATCGAAGGGCCGCCCATCCTGCACGGCGTCTTCTTCAACAACCAGACGTCGCGGCGCGACCACGTGGCCGCCTACGTCGTCCGCAGCTTCCGGGTCTTAGGCGAACGGCCGCCTGATTGGGAAATCCTCGAAGCGCGTTTTTTCCCGCGCGAGGCGTTGCCCGAAGGAACGACGCGCGCGAACTCGGGCGAGGCTCGCCGAGATCTTCGAATTCGGCGCCGCTCTCTGAACTTTGGTGACGGCGGCGCGGGCGGGACGCCGCCCCGCCCGATGCAATTTAACCCTATTGCTTTGATTTTCAGAGACGATTTTGGCTGTGAGGACAATCTGTTAACGTGCGGGTAACGACGGCGGCGTTTTCATGGCTGGGTGGACTTTTGGCGCCCGCGCGCTTAAGGTTCAGTCGAATGCGGGGAGATCGATGAGTTCAATCATCCGGCGCGGGACCGCCGTTGGTCTGACACTCGCGGCGTGCGCATGGATCGCGGGCTGCGACAATTCCTACCTCGATCAGGGCCCGGGGCGGTCCCAGCAGCCAATTTCCGCGGCCACGCTCGCCGAGATGGAAAAACTTGACACCACGCCGTCCTCGCCGACTCTCATCCGGACCTACAAAAAGGAGGCTGAGCTCGAAATCTGGAAAATGAAGTCGAACGGCGAATATGCGCTGCTCAAGACCTATCCGATGTGCCGATGGTCGGGACAACTCGGGCCGAAGAAGCGCGAAGGCGACATGCAGGTGCCGGAGGGTTTCTACCCCATCACGCCCGGGCAGATGAACCCCAACTCCCACTATTATCTGGCGTTCAACGTCGGCTACCCCAACGCGTACGACCGGGCCTATGGCCGCACCGGCGGCAATGTGATGGTGCACGGCGTCTGTTCGTCCGCCGGCTGTTTCTCGATGACAGACGAGCAGGTGGCTGACATCTACGCGATCGCGCGGGATTCGTTCCGCGGCGGCCAGCGGGAAATCCAGCTCCAGTCCTATCCGTTCCACATGACGGCCGAGAACATGGCCAAGTTCCGGCTCGACCCGAACGTCGATTTCTGGAAAAACCTCAAAAACGGCTCCGATTATTTCGAGGTCACCAAGGCTGAGCCGCCCGTCCTGGTCTGTGGCAAGCGCTACGTCTTCGGCGCGACCGCGAGCGGTGACGTTGAGGTGTCCGCCAGCGAGCCATGCCCCACGCTCAAGCGCGACGAGTCGGTCGAGGCGCTGGTTGCGGAAAAGGCGGAAAAGGACGAGGCCAAGGTCGCCGAACTGGCCGCGTCCGGCATCAAGCCCGTTCGCCTGGTTTACGCTGACGGCGGCCAGAATCCGGTCTTCACGGGCTACAAGGATTCGAGCGATCCAGACGCGCTGGCGACCCCGCCGCAAGAGATCGTTCTCAACGACCGCGCCAAGCCGGCGCCGGCGGTAGTGAAGATCGCCGTGGCCGACGCGGAGAAGAAGCGTACGGCGGCCGCCGCGAGCGTAGCTTCAGCGCCCGTCGAGGCTGCGGCGGCGCAGTCCGCCCCGGTGACCGTCGCGGCCATCCCGGCGCCAGCGAACCAATCCGGCGGAATGTTGGGCGGATTGACCGGCGGGGCCAAGAACGTCCAGAGATGGCTGCACCTTGGCGGCCAGGATTCCGCGCCGGCGCCCGTTGAGGCTCTCGCGCCCGATCCGGATCAGTCGCTTCTCGCCGACGCGCCGCTGCCGCCGCGCCGCGAGGATGTGCATCTGGCTTCGCTGCATACGGCGCCGACCCTGCCGACGCGGCACAACCCCGCCGAGTCTCAGGGCGACGCGCCGGATTCGTCGAACACGGCGCCCGCGTCTGCGACGCCGCCGGCGCAATAGCTGCGGGTCACCTTCCGAGACGTGCGCGTCGCGTCTCCCCGATCCGGCCCGAAACGCGGGAGAGGAGGCGGGCCGCCTCCTGGGCGTCTGCGAGCACACGCGTCGGCATGACGATCGGAGCGCCGGCACGTGGCCACACGTAGATAAGGCCGCCGGCGTCTTCGGCCTCTTCGCAGTCTGGGTAGCGGAGACGCAGCGTGCGCCCGTCGACGTCAAGCGACAGGGTTTCGTCGTCGAACATCGCCGTCAGCGCACCCGCAGACTGAAGCCGCGCGATCGCGGCGCGGCCCTCCTGGCGCGCGCTTCGAATGCGCCAATGGGTCATGAGCCGCTGGATCATGAACGCCGCAGCGGCCAGAATCAGCGTCGCTTCGCCGGCGCGGCGGCTGATGAGACCGGTCAGCGCCAGTACGGAAGCGAAGGCCATGATGAGCGCAAAGGCGGTCAGCGGCGCCACGTGACTGGCCAGCAATCCGCCCTTAAGCGCCGTGCGCAGCCCCGCGCGAGCGGCGGCAGCTTCGGCTTCTGCAGGCGAAAGCGTGAAAGCGTAGGGCCCGAACGAATCAGTGGCGAGGTCCGCCGTCATGGCTCGCCAGGGGCCTTGGCGACCAGCGCGAGCGCATGCAGACCATCCGCGAATTCCGCCGCTAGGAGATCATAGACCAGACGATGCCGCTCGACCCGGCTGCGATGTTCGAAACGAGTCGACACCACCCGGACGCGATAATGCGTGCCCCCGCCTTTTCGCGCGCCCGCGTGCCCCGCATGACGGTCCGACTCGTCCACGACATCGAGAACAATGGGATCGAGCGCCGCCGTCAACCGCACGACAATTCTCTCTTGCATCATCACGGGGTTCAGCCCTCCCGTTAAGCGGATCGCGACCCTACATATCGTATGCTGGGCTCAAGGCTGAAATACCATGAAGAACGCGCGCCGATTGGCGGCTTTCCCGCCGTCGATCGTTTGGGACTTGCCCGACAGCGCCTGCGGTCATAAAGGTCATGGCATGGATTTGAATTCTCGTCTGTTCGACCGGATCCGGGTAAAGCCGGCGGCGCGCGCGCCGGAAAAGGCGCCGACGACCCCTTGCTCTTATCCCGGCTGCTCGGCCGAGGGGATGTTCCGCGCTCCGAAGGGCCGCGAGCGAGAGGGCGAGTATTTCACTTTTTGCCGTGACCACGTGCGCGAATACAACGCGTCCTATGATTATTTTCGAGGTATGGACGACGCGTCGATGGCGAGGTTTCGTCAAGCTGACGCTGTCGGCCATCGTCCGACCTGGAAGCTCGGCACGCGGGCGGCTGCGGCCGGCCATCCGATCGACGAGTCCGTTTTTGCAGAGGCTCGCGCCGCGCGGCGGCGCGGAGCGCGCGGCAAACCGCTGCAGAATGAGCCCCCGCCGCGGTACAACGCCTTGGCGATCAAGGCATTGATGACGCTCGAACTCGGCGGCGACGCCACCCCGGCGAAGATCAAGACGCGGTACAAGGACTTGGTCAAACGCCATCACCCAGACGCGAATGGCGGCGATCGCTCGTCGGAAGACAGGTTGCGCGAGATCATCCAGGCCTACAATTATCTGCGCGCTAACAAGCTTGTCTGATTGGGGGTGGCGCGCCCGGAACAGGGCGCCGTCCCCCGATAACAAAGGACATCGCCGCCAACCGGCGCGCTGATAACGGCGAGAGGACGCTCAAAGCGGGCGCTGGGTCTGGGCCGCCTTTTGCGCGCGCCCGGAATTCGAGTATGAGAATGACGCTCTTTTCCGCACGCGGGGAGAGCGCGGAGGACCTATGAATTCGATACAAACCTTGGTGGGATCCGAACTTGC
Organism: uncultured Alphaproteobacteria bacterium; assembly: GCA_963824475.1. GTDB lineage: Bacteria > Pseudomonadota > Alphaproteobacteria > Rhizobiales > Beijerinckiaceae > Roseiarcus. The sequence continues at coordinate 383,798 of CAWGPR010000009.1, read as the reverse complement.
GCCGGGTCTGCCCGACACGCGCATATCGGTGCGAAAGGCGTTCGGCATCGATTCCGACATGGAGGCGCCGGCTTATTCGCAGACCGATGAGCATGTGCCCGATCTGGACCCGGATTACCTGTTCGACCGGGACACGACGCTCGCGATCCTTGCAGGCTTCGCCTACAATCGTCGCGTGATGATCACCGGCTACCACGGCACGGGCAAGTCGACTCACATCGAGCAGACCGCGGCGCGCCTTAAATGGCCTTGCGTACGCATCAACCTCGACAGCCACGTCTCACGCATCGATTTGGTCGGCAAGGACGCGATCGTGCTCAAGGACGGCAAGCAGGTTACCGAATTCCGCGATGGAATGTTGCCTTGGGCGATCCAGAACAATATCGCTTTGTGCTTCGACGAATATGACGCAGGCCGTCCCGACGTGATGTTCGTCATCCAGCGGGTGCTGGAGGTCTCAGGCCGTTTGACCCTGCTCGACCAGCGGCGCGTCATTCGGCCGCACCCCGCGTTCCGTCTGTTCGCGACCGCCAACACGGTCGGCCTCGGAGACACGTCCGGCCTCTATCATGGCACGCAGCAGATCAATCAGGGCCAGATGGACCGCTGGTCGATCGTCGCCACGCTGAACTACCTGCCGCACGACAAGGAGGTTGATATCGTACTCGCCAAGTCGCCCGTCTACCGGGCGCGCAAGGACGGACGCGACATTGTCAACAAGATGGTTCGGGTCGCCGATCTGACGCGCAACGCCTTCATCAACGGCGACCTGTCGACGGTGATGAGCCCGCGCACCGTCATCACCTGGGCGGAGAACGCGGAAATCTTTAAGGACATCGGTTTCGCCTTCCGCCTGACCTTCCTCAACAAGTGCGACGAGCTCGAGCGGGCGCTGGTGGCCGAGTTCTATCAGCGCTGCTTTGGCCAGGAGCTGCCCGAGAGCGCGCTGAACGTCGCCCTGAGCTGAGGGCCTTTAAGGAAAACGAGGCGATGGGCCGGAACGTGGTTCGGAAAGAGCAAGGCGCGCCGACGAAACGCGACGATCTCTATTCATGGGCAGTGCGTCAGGCCGCGCTTCTGCGCGCCGGCCGGCTCTCGGAAATCGACCCCGTCGCGATCGCCGAGGAGATCGACGACGTGGGTTTGGAAGAATACCATAGACTCGAAAGCGCACTGCGCGTCGTGATGCTGCATCTGCTCAAGTGGGACCATCAGCCCGACAGGCGCAGCCGGTCATGGACTCTTTCCGTTCTCGAACATCGGAGGCGGGTTCATCGGCAACTTCAGAGGAGTGCGGGCCTGAAGTCGCAGCTCGGTGAAGCGCTCGAAGGCGCCTACGAGGACGCGCGCCTCGAAGCTGCAAGCGACAGCGGCCTGCCGCTCAGCGTCTTCCCGGCGCGGCGGCCGTTCGAATATGACGAGATCATGGAGCGTTCGATCGTCTGGCCCGGCGACGAGGATTGAACAGCGATCGCGCGAACTGAGCGGACAACAGGGCCGGACCGATGAGCGACTTTCCGTCCCCGACCAGGCCCATGCGACTGCTCGCCATCTCCGGAAGCCTGCGCCAGGCGTCCAGCAATACCGCCGCGTTAGAGGCGTTGGCTAAGCTTACGCCAGCGGGCGTCAAAGTGCTCGTCTACCGCGATCTTGCCAAGCTGCCGCCGTTCAACCCCGACGACGATGTCGACGACAGGCCAAAGCCCGAGCCGGTCGAGACGCTGCGCGCGCTCATCGGAGCGAGCGACGCCCTCGTCATCGCGGCTCCGGAATACGCCCATGGGCTTCCGGGCGTGCTGAAGAACGCCCTGGACTGGCTGGTGGCAAGTGAGACCTTCGCTGGGAAGCCGACCATGCTGATCAATACATCGCCCCGCGCCTTCCACGCGCAGGCGTCGTTGCGCGAGATTCTTTCCACCATGGCCGCGCGCCTCGCGCCTGAGGCGTTCGCGTCGATTTCGCTGACCGGAAAGACGGTGACAGCGGAGGACATCCTTGCTGACCCCGATTGCGCGCGCCGGCTTACCGAGTTGCTTGACGCGCTCATCGCCGCCACAAGAGCCAATTAGGCGGGCTTGGCAATGCCGTCTTGCCTGAAGACTTTTCCCTCGATTGGAGGCTGACATGGGCGCGTTGGATGGCAAGATCGCGATCGTGACCGGGGCCACGAGCGGCATCGGCGAAGGGATCGCCAAGGCCTTTGTCTCGGAGGGCGCCAAGGTCGTGATCGCCGCCCGCCGCCAGGACGAAGGCCGCGCGCTCGAGCAGCAACTCGGCGTCCGCTTCGTCCGCACCGACGTGGCGAATGAGGCGGACGTCAAAGCGATGGTCGACAAGACCGTCGAATGGTTCGGGCGGGTGGATTGTCTCGTCAACAACGCCGGCATTCCCGCCCCGATGGTCAGCATTGCGGAGGTCGACGTCGCGACCATCGATCAGGTCCTGGCGATCAACGTCAAGGGCGTCGTTCTTGGGATCAAGCACGCAGCGCCGGTCATGCTCGCGCAGCAGTCCGGCAGCATCGTCAATATCGGCAGCGTGGCGGGACATCGCGGCGGGCTCTCCGCTCATGTCTACACCGCCTCGAAGGGCGCTGTCAGCGCGTTTACCCGCTCCGCGGCGGCCGAGCTTGGCGAAAAGGGAATCCGCGTCAACTGCCTCTCGCCTGGCGCGATTGTGACCGGAATCTTTGGGAAAAACGCGGGGCTCGAAGGCTCGAAGGCTGACCAGCTCGCGGGGGTCGTCAAACAGACGTTTGCAACGATCCAGCCGATCCCGCGCGCCGGTCTGCCGGACGATATCGCGCAGGCGGCAGTGTTTCTGGCAAGCGACGCCTCCGGATTCGTCAACGGGCAGGACATTGTCATCGACGGCGGCCAGACGGCCGTTACCCGTGGGTGGTCATTCGCCGTGGCGGGGCGGGCGGAAATGTCGAAGCGCCTGAAGGAGGCGGCCGCGGCGTTGTAGGCGCGCCTTTAAGAGCGAATTGTCTTGACAAAAACAGAAACGCGCTCTATACATATTCTCAGTGGCAGAATCACTGTCCCCGCTCGGCAGCAGTCGGGCGGGGAGACGAGACGCTACGGCTGTTTGAAACGTTCCGCTCACAACCACTGCGCGAGCAGGGATCCTGAGGAAATTCTCTATTTGAATTGCCCGTAACCCATTGAAAAGTCTCGATTTGGGAAAACAAACGCTAGTAAACGTTAGCACTTTTACTAGCGTTTAAGCGTGTTTAGGCGCATTTTGCTAGTGCTTATTCCCGTTTGCTTGCGCCGAGTTCGCGCCTTGGTTGTCGAAGCCTGGGTGACGCGGTCTCGAGGGCGCGCCGAACGTCAACGCCCGCCTTGGCCTTGCAGACCGCGGGCGCGGGTCCGAGCGGCGGCCGATGCGGGGTTGCCGAGACGCCTGTTGCGCCATCCCCTCTCTTCCGCCACATGAGCCGCATGAATCATGACCTCGTCCTCATCGTCGACTTCGGTTCGCAAGTCACGCAGCTGATCGCCCGGCGCGTGCGCGAGGCGGGGGTCTATTGCGAAATCCATCCGTTCTCGAAAGCGGGCGAAGCGTTCGCGCGGCTGGAGCCCAAGGCGGTGATCCTGTCCGGCGGGCCGGCGTCGGTTCCTGAACCTGGGAGCCCGCGCGCGCCCCTGGAAATCTTCAAAAGCGGAGTTCCGATTCTCGCAATCTGCTACGGCCAGCAAACCGTGTGCGAGCAGCTCGGCGGCAAGGTCGAGAGCGGTCACGCTGCGGAATTCGGCCGGGCGGAGGTCGAGATCCTTGCACCCTCGGCGTTATTCGAGGGCGTGTGGCAAACGGGCGGGCGCTATCCGGTGTGGATGAGCCACGGCGATCGCGTGATCCGCTTGCCCGAGGGCTTCCGGGTCTATGCGGTGTCGGAGAATGCGCCCTACGCCGTCGCGGCTGACGAAGCGCGTCGCTACTACACGACGATGTTCCATCCCGAGGTGGTTCACACGCCCGACGGCGCGAAGCTCCTCGCCAACTTCCTTTTCAAAGTCGCCGGCCTCAAAGGCGACTGGACGATGGCGCGCTTCCGCGACGAGGAGGTCGCCCGTATCCGCGCACAAGTGGGCAAGTCGCGCGTCATCTGCGGCTTGTCGGGCGGAGTCGATTCGGCGGTCGCGGCGGTGCTGATCCACGAGGCGATCGGCGATCAACTCATCTGCGTGTTCGTGGACCACGGGCTTATGCGACAAGGCGAAGCGGACGAGGTGGTCAATCTATTCCGCGGCCATTTCAACATCCCGCTCGCTCATGTCGATGCGGCGCAAGAGTTCATGCAGGCGCTCGAAGGCGTTGAAGACCCCGAGGCCAAGCGCAGGACGATCGGCAAATTGTTCATCGACGTTTTCGAATCGGAGGCGCGCCGTATCGCGGGCGACGGGAAAGGACCGGTCGAGTTTCTGGCGCAGGGCACGCTCTATCCCGATGTGATCGAGAGCGTGTCCTTTTCCGGCGGTCCCTCAGCGACGATCAAGAGCCACCACAATGTCGGCGGCTTGCCTCAGCGTATGCGCATGAAGCTGGTCGAGCCGCTGCGCGAATTGTTCAAGGACGAAGTGCGCGCCTTGGGGCGCGAGCTTGGGCTGCCGGAGGCGTTCGTCGGCCGTCATCCCTTTCCCGGTCCCGGACTTGCCGTCCGCTGCCCTGGCGCCGTGACCCGCGAGAAGCTCGACATATTGCGCCAGGTCGACGCCATCTTTCTCGACGAGATCCGCAAGGCCGGCCTCTACGATAAGATCTGGCAGGCGTTCGCCGTCTTGCTGCCGGTGCGCACGGTCGGCGTGATGGGCGATGGGCGCACTTACGACCGTGTGTGCGCGCTGCGCGCGGTGACCTCGGTCGACGGCATGACCGCCGACTTCTTTCCGTTCGACATGGCCTTTCTCGGCCGCGCCGCAACCCGCATCATCAACGAGGTCAAAGGCGTCAACCGGGTCGTCTACGACGTGACCTCGAAGCCGCCGGGCACGATCGAGTGGGAATGATTTTGCCCCTTCCTGAGGTATCCCGCAGTATCCCCTAAGCCGACGTAACCAACTGATGAATCAATACAAACTCTTCAGCGTCTTTCGGGGACTATCGGCCAGCAGAGACGGTATCTGACGGCCCTTCTGACGGTCTCCCTCCCCGTTGCGCGATCCGATTTTGTCCGATACCGTCAGCGTCTGAGCGGCTCTGACGGTCTTTTTTTTGTGCTAAGCAGCTGATATGAAGACCAATACCGTCACGATGCCGCCGGAAAATGGCCGGACGGTCTTTTTCGCGGAGGGTGCCAAATGTTGACGGATGCGGCCCTTAAGCATGTGAAACCAAAAGAGAAAAATTACAAAGTGACGGACCGGGACGGCATGTATGTGCTGGTGCGGCCGTCCGGGACTCTCAGTTTTCAGCTCGACTACCGCATGAACGGTCGGCGCGAGACCGTCACGTTCGGCAAGTACGGTCCAACTGGGCTGTCGCTTGCTCGGGCGCGGGAGCTGTGCATTGACGCCAAGCGGGCAATCGCCGAGGGGCGATCACCGGCGATCGAAAAGCAGCGGGACAAGCGCCGCCTCCTGGAAGCCAAGAGCTTTGGCGAGTTCGGCGAGAAATGGCTTACTGCAGCGCCGATGGCGGACAGCACCCGAGCCATGCGCCGGTCGATTTTCGAACGCGAGCTGCTACCTGCGTGGCGAACCAGGCTTCTGATGGAAATCACGCCAGATGACCTGCGGGCTCATTGTGGCGCGATCGTCGAGCGGGGTGCACCGGCAACCGCGATCCACGTCCGTGACATCGTCAAGCAGATTTACGGCTTTGCGATTCTGCACGGCGAGAAGGTCCCTAACCCGGCTGACAACGTCGGACCGGCCTCGATCGCGACATTCGTGCCAAAGGACCGGTCGCTCTCTCCGACCGAGATCAGGATCATGCTCAAGCAGCTCGAGAAGGTGGCCACGCTGCCTACCATCAGGCTCGGCATGCGCCTCTATATGCAGACGATGGTGCGAAAGAGCGAGTTGCAGGATGCCACCTGGGACGAAGTCGATTTTGAGAACGCTGTTTGGTCTATCCCGAAAGAGCGGATGAAGCGTTCGAGGGCGCACAATGTCTACCTGTCTCGTCAAGTGCTGGACATCTTCATCGCCTTGAAGACCTGCGCCGGCAATTCGCGGTACGTTTTACCGTCGCGTTATGACGCCGATGCGCCAATGTCGCGAGCCACCTTCAATCGCGTCACTTATCTCGTGGTGGAGCAGGCGAAGAATGAAGGGCTTCCGCTGGAGCCATTCACCGTCCACGACTTGCGGAGAACGGGTTCGACGTTGCTGAACGAGCTCGGCTTTAACAGCGACTGGATCGAGAAATGTTTGGCGCACGAAGACGGCCGTTCCTCGCGCGGCGTCTACAACAAGGCGGAGTATGAGGTGCAGCGCCGGCACATGATGCAGGAGTGGTCGAACATCATCGATGCGTGGGTGGCGGGCAGAAAATATGTCCCCGTGCTCATTCCACCGTCGATGCCACTCTTGGAGCCCGACCCGGCGCTTTCACCGGCCGAAAACGCCGTTGCGTAACGTCGGGGTGTTGCGCGCGGGTGATGGGCGCGGAGCGCCGCGTAGCGAGCCATGCCTCGACTTCGCTCAGATCCCACACGACGCATCGTGGCGAGAGCGCGAAGCGTCGCGGGAACTCGCCGCGTTGCTCCATCTCATAGATGGTGCTGTCGGCGAGAGGCACGATGTCTCGAAGCTGCCGCCGGCGGATTGTTTTCGTCGTTGCGCTTTCTCGTTCCCTGGCCATGTCAACCTCCACCGGTCGTTCAACGTCTTCATAGAAATCAATAGCCGCGGGTTATTGGAAGCCCCATCGGTAGCCTGGAGCGCTTGAGCGGGCTAACGGATAAAAACCGGATGGTGGTGAGTTGTGTCGCGTATTGCGCGGTGTTTTCAGCGTCGCTGAGGTTGCGGTCGAGAGTACGACTCGCTTTGCCCGTCGCTGGATGCTCTCGTCTCAATTGACGGTGAGGAGCCTGATTCCAGGGCAGAGCGTAGACCTCCACCCTCCTGCGGATTCCGAGGAAGCCGGCCAGGCATTCCGACACGAAGCCGGCCACCGATTCCAATTTGAAGCTGGCCGGGATTCCGATTTGATGTCGGCCACCTGGCGTCTGCTTCCGCGGATCCATGCGATGATGTTTTGCCCGGAGCGGTTGGTCAAGCGGGCTTGGATTTGGATCTCCGCAAACGCTCGAGTGGCGGTGGGTAACGGCGGGCGAAGCGCGCGTTCCATTGCGCCGTAGCGCAGCCCGCCGTTATCGACGGCCTTGTCGCGCCGAGGGTCGAGCTAGCCGGCCTTCGCGCGTAGGTCGATTTCAGGACGAGGACGGCCGCTTGCGCAAGCTCTCGCCGGCCAGATCGATGCGGCAGGCGTTGTGAATGACGCGGTCGAGGATGGCGTCGGCAAGGGTGAGGAAGAGCGCGCGGTCGAGCCCGCGGGGATTTGATAGTTGGCCTTCTTCGGCGATCTCGCCCCGCTCGCCGACAAACACGCCTTCGACGCCGCGCTCGCTCCGTTGCGACGGACCGAATGGGGTCGTCTACGCCAAGAGGCCGTTCGCCGGACCAAAGGCCGTCCTCACCTATCTCTCGCGCTACACACACCGGGTCGCGATCTCAAACAGCCGTCTCATCGCCTCTGACGACCACAGCGTCACCTTCCGCTGGAAGGATTATCGCGCCCGCGGCGAGGCGCCCGGCAGCACATGGATCAAGGCCATGACGCTGCCAGTAGACGAATTCAGCTTCAGCAGCCGGTTCCGTTCGGCGGCTTGGCTCTCCATCAGCTTGCGCCGGTACCGCAGCAGCTCGCGCAAATCGCGGAGCGGCGCAGGCGGGACGAAGCTCTTGGCGATCAGGCCGTGCCGGACCAGATCGGCGATCCACTCGGCATCCTTCACATCGGTCTTGCGGCCGGGCACATTGCGGATATGGCGGGCATTGCCGATCAGATCGAAATGCCCCTCCAGGACCGCATAGACCGGACGCCAGTAGACGCCGGTGCTTTCCATGCCGACATGGGTCACCCCCGCCGCCTTCAGCCAGTCGCACAACGCTTCGAGGTCGCGCGTCATTGTGCCAAACGTGCGCACCTCTTTGCTCGGCCGCGCGCTGGCCAGCCCGATCAGAAGACACGCCACCACCGTCTCCTGATGCACGTCCCCAGGCCGCCGCACCGCTCAACAATCACCTGCATCCGCGCCTCCTTCCGTCAGAGGACGACCGCGACGCCGCAGGTACGGTCGAGACACTGCCATGCGTGCTCCCCGTTCTCGGGGGCGACAAAGAATGGTACCTCTATGCAGCGCGGGCCGGACTGCTTATCGGGGTCGCTAGCCACCGCAGAGATGTCAGCCTCGACGCGATCGTCCGTCGAGAGGTTCGGCGAGAACGGCCCGCGCCGCCACCATTTTCATTCATAACGGCGCGCCGCCGTCGGCGCTGGTTGGCTGCTTAGGCGGGCCCTCAGCCGCTCCGGCCGGCTAGGGTGGCCATCATCTGGCGCACCACGTCCGCGGGGCTGATGTCCGCGCTTGCCGGTCCGCCAGCGAGGCCTTCGGCCTCCAGCATGGCCAAGCCGTGCAGCGTCGACCAGATCCACACGGCGATGGCCCGCACGCGCTCCGGCGGAGCGGTCTTGGCCACGCCCTCAAGCAGGAAGTCGAAGGCCGCCGACGCCGCCCGGTCCAGCGCCTCGTCGTCGGCCTCACGCAGGAGCTGCGAGGCGAACATCAGCCGGTAGACCCCGCGGTTGGCGCGCGCGAACTCCAGATAGGCCAGGCAGGTCTGCAGGAACGCCTCGTTCCCGCGTGCCTCGTTCCGTGCGGCGACCAGGGTGTCGCGAAAGCGCTCGAATCCCTCGGCGGCGACGGCGGCCAGCAGGGCGTCACGGTTGGCGAAATGCCGATAGGGCGCGGGTTGCGAGACGCCCAGTCTGAGGGCCAGGGACTTGAGGGTGATCTCCTCGGGCCGAGCCGTCTCCAGAACGTGGCGCGCGGCGACGATCAGGGCCGCGCAGGTCGCCGTGATGATAGGCCTTGCGGACTGCCCATCTGACCACGGTTATGGCGCCAATGATCAGAAACCGGCGGATGTCGCGCTGCCCCATCTTTGACGTACGCCCCAGCCGCGGCTTCCCGCCAGTCGTGTGTTGCCGAGGGACCAGACCGAGCCAGGCGGCAAAGTCGCGGCCTCGCTTGAAGGTCGCCATCGGCGGCGCAAAGGCCTCGATCGCCGCGGCGGTGATCGGCTCCATCCCCGGCATGCTCTGAAGACGCTTCGCCGTCTCATCGTCCTTGGAGGATTGCCGCAATCTCTTGTCGAGTTCCGCGATCTCGACATCAAGGCGGGCAATATGATTGAGGTATCGCTGGCCCAGCTCGCGCACGAGCGGATGGAGTGAGCCCGTGTCTCGCGTCGCAGTCGCCAGCGCTTTCACCTGGGCAAGCCCGTGAGCGGCGACAATCCCATGCTCCGCCAGATGGCCGCGCAGTGCGTTGACCAACTGGGTTCGCTGCCACACCAGCAGGTCGCGGGTCCGAAAGATCATGGATCGCGCTTGCTGCTCTTCGGTCTTCAACGCCACAAAGCGCATCGTCGGCCTTGAGGCCGCCTCGACGATCGCCTCGGCGTCGTTCTTCTGGCGGCGCACAAACGGCTTGACGTAAATTGGTGGAACGAGCCGCACGTCGTGCCCGAGACCGCTGACCGCCCGTCCCCAATCGTGCGCCGTCGCGCACGCTTCCATCGCCACCATGGCGGGCGGCTGTTTAGCCAGGAAGCCTTCATATACAATCCTGGATGGACTGCTTGAGGGCGGCAATTCGCGTTTCGTCGCGCCGGTACATTGTCCATCCCTTGATCCGCTTGGCCCGTAAACTCCTTGACGTCGCGCTGCATGACTTCGCCCAACTGAGCCGCGACTTCATCCGCGCTGACCATCGAGCCTAGCTCGACGATGCGACTCCCCGACCACGCCGGCCCGATCAGCAGCGTTGCCACCTCGGCGCAACCTGTCGCGCCGAGTCCGCGCATTCATGAAATGGATCGAAAATGTGCTCGCGCCCTACCTAGAATAGCGAAACGAACCGCTTCGTCCGGCCCTCGAAATCAACATTCTGAGTTTATGTCTTTGGGCGGCGGTTGCACTGTGGGGTGTATCATTCTGTCAAACGACCGTTTGCCAGAGTGATACACCGGTCCTGGACTCCTCCCGAGGCCCCTCCCCGCCCCCGTTTTGTCAGCTATCTCCGGGTCTCGACCGATGGCCAAGGGCGATCCTTATGCTTGTCAAGGATCGATCGAAGCAAGCTCGACGCCGGTGATTGCGAGCCGCGTGCGGATCGTTGCGAGCCGTTAGAGATATCCATACGCGGCTCGCGGCAAGCGAGCGTCCTCGGGCGCGCGCCAATCAAGCTTTGATCAGTTGAACCGACCTCGCTCGCGTTGGCATGTCAGGAAAGACGTCCGCCAGGTTTGCATCTGAAAGTCGGAGATGTCGCTCGCATAGCTGCGCCAGCACGGTGCGATAGTCCGTCGTGACGGGCAGATCCCTGCCTTCGTGCAGTGCTGCGTCCTCCAGTCCCGTCCACTCCCCATGAACCCGTCCGCCGACGATCGACCCTCCCATCAGCCACATGACATTCCCATGCCCGTGGTCGGTGCCCGCATTGCCGTTTTGCGCGACGGTCCGACCAAATTCCGAAAGCACGACGATCGCCGTCTCCGCGTAGGCGGGCCCGAGGCTCTGCGCGAGCGTGGACATGCCTTGCGCGAATGGCGAGAGCAGCCCCGCGAGCTGCCCGGTTACGCCCCCCTGGTTGGCGTGGGTGTCCCATCCGCTGACCGCCAGAAATCCCAGTTGCACGCGCGGATCCTGGCGCATGAGCGTGCCGACGCGCGCGGCGTCACTGGCAAACGCATAAGTGGAAGGGGCGCCATTGTTGGCCGCCATCGTCTCGGGGTCAGTTTGATCGAGCGCAGCGACAACGTCGCTCCGCGCTGAAAGGTAACTGGCAAACATCGGTCCCATGCCAGGGTCTGCGCCATATACCGCCTCGAACGCCCTGCTGACGTTCGGTTGATCGAGCACTGTGGGCCGCACGGCCGTGGTGCCCGAAGCGATCGTCGTAACCTTGCTGTGACCTGCAAATATTCGCGGCAGCAGCGCGCCGACGCTGATCGCTCGTGTCGGCGCCGCGCGCACCGCATCATCCGCCGGCAGGACGCCTTCCAAGCGGTTCAGCCAACCGTCCGCGGTCGCTTTGTTTCCCGGCGTGCCTGATTCGATGTTGTCCTGCGCGTCGAAGTGCGAGCGCGTCGGATCGGGCGATCCCGCCGCGTGGACGAAAGCGAGGCTGCCCTGGCGCCAGAACGGCGTCAGGGGCACCAGCGCGGGATGCAAGCCAAAGCGTCCATCGAGATCGAGGACGCCATCGGCGCTGCCCGGTTTGCCGATCGCCAGCGCCGGGCGAAGACGGTAGTAGTTCGTCTCAGTGTACGGAACGACCAGGCTCAGCCCATCGACCGCGCCGCGCATGAACACAACAATGAGACGTCGCGTGGACGTCTTTCCCGAAGGCGACGTCAAGGCCCACGCGCCGCGGGTCAAACCGAGCGCGGCGGAGCCGCCCAACATCAAGGTTTGCAAGAAGGCTCTGCGGTCCATTATACGATCTCCTGATTTATCGACGCATGAAGTCGGGGCTTCCCAGCACGAGACCGGCATCGAGGGGCGACGGTCCCAGGGAAGCGATTCTCGAGCGGGTCTGCGCCGAAATCTGATCTCCGACCGTGGCAAGCACTGCATTCACGTCCAGAGGCGGGCCGTCGGCCGAGGCGACGCCTTGCGAAGCCAGAGGGGCGGCGACGGGGCCTCGGGGCGAGCCGCTTGCGTAGGGGTCATTGTCAACGGTGTCGTCGATACCTGCGGCAAGCGGTGAGCGGCCCAGGCCAATTCCGGTCGCAAAGCTGATGCGCTGCGCCAGCGCATCGGGGTTGAGCCAGACTTCTCGCGTGTTTTTGTAGCCGTCGGGCGACTGGCAGCCATAAAGACGCATTCCCATCCGGTACATGGCCGCCTGCAGCGGTCGGACGTTATTGACCTCGACGCCCGCCGCGCGCACCACCGAGATCACATACTGGTACGGCGTCTTGAACTTCGCGCCGAAATTCTTGGGATCACGAAATTCGGAACTCTTGAACAGCGTCTCGAGGACAGCGCGGATGTCGCCATCCGTGGCCAGGAAGCGCTGCGCCAGTTGATCAACCAGCGCCGGCGGCGGATCGTCCGCGACAAAGTATTGGGCTAGCTCGTAGGAGATATGGTGCGCGGTGGCCGGACTGGAGGCCAGGACATCGAGCGCCCATTCTCCTTCCGCCACGCCCTTGACCGGCACGGGCTTGCCTAGCCAGACTTTGTCGCCGTTGTCGTGGAGTCCGGCAAAGAACCGAAAACTGTCGCCGTTATCGGCGCGCCTGGGATCGAAGGACCAGCCGGTCAGCATGCGCGCCAGCGTCGTGACGTCGGCCTGGGTGTATCCGGCGTCCACGCCGAGCGTATGCAACTCCATCAGTTCGCGCGCATAGTTTTCGTTGAGCCCGTCCGTCGTCTTTCGTGTGCCTGGGATGAAGGCCCGGCTGTCGGCCGTGCGCGAAACCGAGAGCCAGTTGTCGAGGTAGAACAGCATTGCCGGATGCTTCGCCGTGGCGCCTAAGAGGTCGCGGAAACGGCCCATCACATAGGGCCTGATCGCCTTCTGCTCGTAATCCGCGATGAGAACGTGATCGAGCCCCTTGCCCGCGACGACGTTGAAGTGGTTGAACCAGAAGTCAACCATGACCTCTTCGAGCTGCCGCGGACTTTCGAGCGCCGGAATGAGGCGCAGCTCGCCGAAGCGGAGCGCCATCTTCTTGTAGAGGGTGTCCCTCGTTGCGAGCCCCCCGCCGGGCGCGCCGCCCGTCCCGTCCTCCATCGCAGCCTTGCTGATTCTGCGATAGGTCGTGATGAGCGCCGGCTGCGATAACTCGTCCGCGGAAAGTTTGGCGAGGCGCTCGGTCAACGCGGCGGGAAGCGGGATCGTCTCCGGGCGGAGCTGTTCATCGATATAGCTGTTGATCCCTATCGCCATCACGCGCGCCATGTCGCCCGGTCGAGGCCCAAACGCCAGACGATTGAGGACGTGGAGCGCTTCGGCCTCGGTAGCCGTGCCGGCGTGTGTGCTTTCAATGACCGGCAAGGCCAGACATCCGATCGCAGTCGCAATCCCTAGAATTCGAAGTTTCATTCTAATGCCTCCTCTGCCGCGGTTTCGTCGGCGGCGCTCCAGGCGTCGGCGAGCTTGTTGATCGCCTTTGCGGCGACGAAGAGCAGTTCAATCTCGATAGGCGTCAGCGCGCGCAGCATGGTTTCCCGTATGATCGCATCCCGCCGGACACCTTCCCCCCGCATGAGGGCGGTGGCCTTGGCGGTCGGCCTCAAAATGTGCTCGCGGCCATCGTCGGGATGGCGTGCGCGCGTCAGCAGGTCCTCGCTTTCCAAGTCCGAGAGAATACGCGTCAGCGACTGCGGCAGAATGCCCAGTCGCGAGGCGAGCCCGCTCGCCGAAAGCGGACCCTCGCGGTGAAGAATGCCCAGCGCCGATAGTTTGGTTGGGCTCAGCTCGCCTTTCGGCATGCTCGCCGCGAGGAGCCGGCTTAGCCGCGTCACGCTGCGGCGAAACTCGGTGGCCGCCTGCAGGCGATCAGGTCGGACTTCTTTAGTTAACATTAACGTACGACAAACTGATGATGCTCCTTTTAACCTGCCGCTGCACGGCGGAAACTTACTTCACATAGGTTTACTATGTCAAGCCACGTGTGATCACATTGAGGTGACTGGTGTAAATCGGCGTTATGAGCTGACCCCACCCAATTCAATCATTTCAATGTCTTATCGCGCCGATCGGCGTCGTGACCCCACGCCGAATGACAGTCTGACGCGTCTGCCCTAGGCAGACGGCCGCATGAACGCCGGCCATTCCGTCCCGAATACAGAAGGTAGCTTCTGACCCGCAGCAGGGGCCGAGCGCCGGCGAGAAGTCCAACGACCCCGACCAGCGCCCAGGACGGGAGCCCGGCAGCCCGCGAGGCTCGTTAGGGAGCGTCGCCACCGCGCATATTTTCGCTGAACCGTGGCGACCGACCTCTCAGACGGGCGAGAGATATTCGCCCGCCGACGCCATCGGACGATGACGCCCAAAACGAGACTGAGCGCCGAAGTCCAGAGCGCGCCGACAGCGACCAGCGCCAGAAAGCCGACCGCTTCCTTTGTGTGGAGCGCCGCCGACGGCGTGGCCACGGCGCTAACGATCATAAGGAACAGAATGAAGCGGGTTGTCGCGACGGCCATGGCGCGGCTGAATCCGCCGATCGAGGCAATGCCGGACAGCAGAACCAAGGCGGCGCCCGTAAGCCATCCATGGCCCGCAGAAAGCACAGCCAGAAGAGCGGCGAGAATGGCGGGAGCCAGGGCTTCCACCTCACGCCGGAGATGGGTCTTGAACCCAGCAGCGATCTCGACCCGCCCGACGGCAACGCCGCCCATGGCTGCCGTCAGTCTCGGAGCAAGATCACCGCGGATCAGCGCGAACAGCAACGGCGCCGCCATGCCGAGCGCGGCCGCGACGATCTCCGCCTTCTCGATTTCCCTTTCGGCGGACCAGCGGAACACCTCCGACAGATGCGCCGGGGCCAGAGACACGATCGTTTTCCTTTCACTCGGCTTGCCAATCGGAAAATAATACGCTATGCGTAGCATATGGCGAAGGATCATCGCACGGAGGCTTTATCGATCCTGAAGGCCGTGCTGGCGCTCGGGCGTCGGCTGCGGGCAGAGCGTCCGCGAGGTGCGGCGCCCCTGTCGGCCCTGAGCATCCTTGGGACCCTCCACCGGCTCGGCCCTATCCCCGCGACCCGTCTTGCCGCTGAAGAGCGTCTGCAGCCGCAATCGCTGACCCGCATTCTCTCAAGCCTAGAGAAGGATGGTCTGATCGAACGGACCCGCAACGGGGCGGACAGGCGCGAAATTACGATTGCGCTGACGGAGCGAGGGCGCCGGCTGCTGGTGGAGGACATCCGCGCCCGCGAGGCATGGCTCGAAGATGCCATGGCCGCCGCGTTGAACGAGTCCGAGTGCGACCTGCTGTTCGCCGCCTCCGAGGCAATGCTCAAGCTGGCGTTCCACAGCGCGTCCAGAGCGAGCAAAAAGACTAACCCGAATTTGGAGAATTCAGATGAGCGCAACCCCACGCATTCTCGAACCGCAGATCGACTGGCGCGCCAGTGATGTGAGCGATCCGAACCGATGGACGGTCAGGCTTGACGACAACGATCAGCGGGAGCTCGACGAGGCCTTGACCCATGCTAAGTCTGTCTCGCATGACCTGCTCGACATCGACCGAGACGCGTTTCCGCTTCCAACCCTGTCCGCAAAGCTCGCCGAGATCGAGCGCGAGTTAATCGAGGGACGTGGCTTCGTTCGGCTCAGCAGATTGGCGGCCGAACGCTATTCCGATGACGATTTGACTCTTCTCTACTGGGGCATCGGCCTTCATCTTGGCGATCCCTGGCCGCAGAACATGGCGGGCCACGTCATGGGCGACGTGACTGATCAGGGCCGGACGCCGGGAGATCCGACGTCGCGCGGAAACGAGGTGGGGCTTGTCGGACTCGAATACCATACCGATGGTTCGGATTTGGTCGGTCTCTTGTGCTTGCGGAAGGCGAAGCGCGGCGGCTTGTCCTGCGTCGCCAACGCGGTTGCGATATACAATGAACTGGTTCGTACGCGCCCGGACCTGGTGGACACGCTAAGCGAGCCGCTTCCTTGGGATCTGCGCGGAGAGCAACCGGCCGGCGCCCCCGGTTACTTCATGCGCCCGGTTTTCACCGACTACGACGACCGCCTGTTCGTCAGCTTCGTCCCGTTCTTCATCCGCGCTTCGCAGCGCCATCCTGCCGCGCCACGGCTTTCGCCAGCTGCGGTCGAAGCGCTCGACATTGTGAGCACAATGGCGCGCGACCGCGACTTCAACGTCTATATGGACTTTGAGCCGGGCGACATGCAGTTCATCAACAACTACCATGTCCTGCACGGTCGGACGCCCTATGAAGACGATGTGCCGAACGGATACAAACGCCATCTGAAGCGTCTATGGCTCGCCGCGCATCGGTTGGAGAAGCGGCCACCCCAGTTTCCCAACATCGCCAAGAGCTATTGGGGCAGGAAGAGGTCAGTAAGCCGCATCGCCGCGGTAGGGAGGCCACTATCCGCCAGGGCATGAAGTTGAGCCGTGTCTAACCGCTCGAGGACGAACTGGACGACGATATGCAAATGAGCAACGCTTGCCCGGGCTCCCCCGCCTTTAACCGCAGGAGCTTGGCGTCCTGAATTTGTCCCCGTAAGGACTCCACAGGCCGCCCGTCGTTGGTCACATAGAGGCTCGTGCGATCCTCTGGTCGACGTCCAAACGCACGCGGTGCTGCCGACAGCGCCCTCGTGCGGTCCCGCCGATCTCTTTAGGAGCGAGCGAAGCCTTCTCCTGCAGCAGCTTTCTCCAACAGCAGCGGCGAGAGCGCGAAATCCGCTGCCAACTCGCCCGCGAAGGAGCGAAGGCCAGCAACAATTCTATCCAGGCCAATGGAGTTGGCCCAGTACATCGGCCCGCCGGTGAATGCCGGCCAGCCGTATCCGTTGACCCAGACCACATCGATGTCGGACGCACGTTGTGCGATCCCCTCATCGAGGATTTTTGCGCCCTCGTTGATCATCGGGTACAGCAATCGTTCCAGGATTTCGTCGTTGCTGAACAGGCGTTGCCGGTAGCTGCGGCTTTCGGCGAACGCGGCGATGATCGCTTCCACTTCGGAAGAGGGCGTCGGGATGCGGTCCGCATCATAGTCGTAGTACCCCTTGGAGGTCTTCTGCCCACACCTGCCACGTTCGCAAAGCAGGTCGCGGATCGTCTCTCCCTTCGAAGTCTCCGGCCGCCAGCCAAGATCGAGCCCGGCGATGTCGCTCATCTGAAATGGGCCCATGGGAAAGCCGAAACCTGTGAGAACGCGGTCGACATCCCATGGCTTGGCGCCCGCAAGTATCAGCGCTTGCGCCTGCCTCTGACGAAGACCGAGCATCCGGTTGCCAATGAAACCAGGACCGACGCCCGACACCACCGCAGTCTTCCCGATCCGCTTGGCGATATCCATCGCGGCGGCAAGCTGCGGCAAGCCGGTTCTCGCCCCACGCACAATCTCCAGAAGCCGCATGACATTGGCCGGTGAAAAGAAGTGTAGCCCTATCACGGCCTCCGGCCGTCGAGTTTCGGAGGCCATGGCGTCGATGTTCAGACGGCTGGTATTCGAGGCCAGGACAGCGTCCTGCTTTGCAATGGAATCCAGACGACGAAAAACGTCCTTCTTGACCGCCATGTTTTCGAACACGGCCTCGATGATAAGATCGCAGCTCGAAAGATCCTCAAACGCGAGACTGGGAGTCAGAAGGGCCATCGCGTTCTCGACGGCTTCCGGCGTAAGCCGTCCACGGCTTGCGGTGCGTTCATAGTTGCGTCGGATTGTTGCGATACCGCGATCAAGCGACGCCTGATCGCGCTCGACAATCGTCACGGGGGTGCCCACGGACAAGAAATTCATCGCGATGCCGCCGCCCATCGTACCGGCGCCCACAATCCCGACATGCGCCACTGGGATACGGGAGGTATCCGGCGAGAGCCCGTTGATTTTCGCGGCTGCGCGTTCGGCGAAGAACACGTGGCGCAAAGCCTTCGACTGATCGCTTCTCACGAGCTTGGCGAACAATTGGCGCTCATGAGCCATCCCTTCGGCGAACGGACGCTCAATCGCGGCTCTGACCGCCTCGATGCAGGCGGCAAGCGCTTCAAAGCCCTTTGTCTTGCCGGCGATTCTCGCCTGGAAACGCTCGAAGATCTCAGGGTCGCGCGCGGCGTCGGCGAGCCCGTCACTTCGCGATGAGGCGCGTGGCAGATCGTGGCCTTCCGCCGCCACGCGGTGCGCAAAGCCGATTGCATCGGCCGCCAAGCTATTCTCACCGGCGAGATGATCGACGAGACCGATCTCTCGCGCGCGCGGCGCCGTGATCGTCTCGCCGGTGGCGGTCATCTCGAGTGCGTTGCCGACGCCGATCACTCGCGGCAGGCGCTGCGTTCCGCCCGCGCCGGGCACCAGCCCAAGCTTCACTTCGGGCAAACCCAATTTTGCGGACGGCACGGCGACCCGAAAATGACAGCCAAGGGCCAATTCAAGGCCGCCGCCAAGGGCATTGCCATGAATGGTCGCGACAACCGGTTTGTCAATCGCCTCGATCATGTCGATCAGGTGCGGGAGGGGCAAAGCGGACGGCTTGCCGATCTCGGCCAGGTCGGCGCCGGCAAAAAAGCCGCGTCCGTCGCAGCGGATCACGATCGCGCGCACCGTGTCATCTTTCGTCGCAATTTCGATTGCGTCGTGGAGACCTTGGCGGACGGCTTGAGACAGTGCATTGACCGGCGGATTGTGCACAATCACGACGTACACGTCGCCATGGCTTTCGGTGCGGACCATGTCCCGACCTCTCATCAGAAGATTTCGAATAGGCCGGCGGCACCCATGCCGCCTGCGCAGCACATCGTCACGATCCCAAGGCGGGCACCTCGGCGCTTTCCTTCATGCATCAAATGGCCCACACACCGCGCTCCGGTCATGCCGTAGGGATGACCGATTGCGATCGCACCGCCCGAAACATTGAGCCGTTCGGTGGGAATGCCCAGTCGATCGCGGCAATAGAGCAACTGCGACGCGAACGCCTCGTTCAGTTCCCAAAGATCGATGTCTTCGATCCTGAGACCGTTGCGCTCCAACAGCTTGGGCACAGCAAATACCGGGCCGATCCCCATTTCTTCCGGGGCGCAGCCGGCGACAGCCATTCCGCGATAAGCACCCAGCGGTTCGAATCCGCGTCTTTCGGCCTCCTTGGCTTCCATCAGCAGCACCGCCGCCGCACCGTCGGAAAGCTGCGAGGCGTTTCCTGCCGTGACAAAACGGCCTTCCTTTACAAACCGGCCACCTTTGAAGACCGGCTGCAGCTTTGCTAGGTCTTCTAGCGTCGTTCGCGGGCGATTGCCTTCGTCGCGCGCGAGCGTGATCTCCTTCTCGGCTGTCTCTGCGTTATTTGGACCGGTCACGGTCATTACCGTGGTCAGCGGTACAATCTCGCGGTCGAAGCGGCCTTCGGTCTGAGCCTGCGCGATCCGCTGCTGGGATTGAAGCGCATATTCGTCCTGTGCTTCGCGGCTGATTCCGTAACGTTCCGCAACAAGCTCGGCGGTCTCGATCATGGAGGACGCAAGTCCCGCCGCGTTTGCCAAGATCCACGGATCCCATGCCCGATAACGGTTGACCTTGTCGTTCTGGACTAGGCTGATGAACTCGAGGCCGCCGCCGATGGCGACCGGTGCACCATCATTGATGATATATTTTGCCGCCGTTGCGATCGCCATCAGGCCGGAAGAGCATTTGCGGTCGATCGACATCGCTGCGACGCTCTCGGGGAGACCGGCGCGAAGCGCCGCATGTCGTGCGACATTGTTGCCGGACGTTCCCTGTTGCTGGGCGGCTCCCATGACGACGTCATCGACCTCGCCCGGATCGATTCCGGCGCGCTCGACGACTGTGCGGATGACGTGGCCGCCGAGCGTCGGTGCGGTGGTATTGTTGAACGCACCGCGATAAGCTTTTCCGATCGCCGTCCGCGCGGTCGATACGATCACAGCTTCGCGCATCAATATTTTTCCTTTTCGGCGGCATGTTTTTCCCCGGCAATCGACAGTGCGAGATTGTCGCCTGAAATCGGAACCCGACGGGCGCCGCTATGCCCGGAATTCAACGATGAGTTCCGGCGGATCACGTAAGCTCCGCAGATGAATATCCAAGAATCGCGCGGGCAATAACGAGCCGCTGAATCTGCCCGGTCCCCTCATAGATGTCTGTGATGCGGCCATCGCGCAGGAATTGCTCGACCGGATGATCGTGGCTAAGGCTCATCGCACCGAGTACCTCCATCGCACGCTGGGGTCCCGTGCGGCACAATTCGCCGCCTTTGGCCTTCGCGACGGAGGCCTCGAGATTGTTTGGTTCGCCCCGAGAGGCCAGCCACGCCGCCCTGAGGACGGTCAGCGTGGCCGCCTCGATGTCGGCTTCGAGTTCAATTAATGTCTCTGCCGCGGCGCAACGCTCGAACGGTCCTGCATCCCAGTCGACCGCAACACCTTCTTCGGCGAGCCGTTCGCGTGCGAAGCGAAAGGCGCCGAGCGCTTTGCCAATGCCGCCCGCGGCCACGCTGGGCCGTGTCATATTGAACGTCTTCAGCACGCCGCTATAGGAGGCCGAACCTGCATCGGAAGACCGCGGCACGCTCTCATCGCCCCCAATGAGATGGTCGCGCGGGATGCGGCATTCGCGAAATGCGTAGGCCGCGGTATCGCTGCTGCGAATGCCGAGCTTCTTCTCCTTGCGCACGATTTCAAATCCCGGCGTTCCCTTCATGACCAGAAACGACTTGATGCCGCCGCGGCCAGCAGATTTGTCAACCGTCGCCCAAACGATCACACCATCGCATCGAACGCCATTGGTGACGAAGATCTTGTCGCCATTGAGCACCCATTCGTGGCCCTCGAGTCTTGCGGTCGTGCGAATGGCCTTCGTGTCGGAGCCGGCGCCGGGTTCGGTTATCGACATCGCCAACAGTAGGTTGGCCCAGCGGTCCTTTTGGGCCGGTGTACCGCTCGCGTTAAGTGCAGCGTTGCCCAGTCCCGACCGTAATCGGCGCAGGGGCAGGCCGTTATGGGCTTCGCGCTCAATCCTTGCGAGCAAGTGCATGACGACGCCGGCTGTATCATCGCGTGACCGGCGGGACATGCGTTCGATGATGGACGGAAAAGCCTTCGCCTCCGGGAACGCCTTCGGTGGAAGCTCGTCCTCGTGCTCCTCATAGTAGCGGGTGTATTTCTCGCCGGCTTTGGCTTCGGCGGCAACGGCATCGAGGAGATCGCGATCGGCGCTCGATAGTGCGAAATCGACCATGGATGCCTCTGCTATGCGGCTGTCAACGCGGCATGGATCGTCAGCGACCGCGCGTTGCGCAGCCACATCTCAAGCGGGAGATCGCGGATGTAGCCATGGCCTCCGAAGATCTGCAGGCCGTCATCGGCAACCTTGATCGCGTGGCGGTTTACATAGTTCTGGGCGAGGATCAACGCTTTCGAGGCATCACGCCCCGCATCGCGTTCCGCGGCCGCCTTCCACACCATCCACCGCATCGCGTCGCATTCGATATGCATATCCGCGAGCATGAAGGCGATCGATTGCTTCTTGGCGATAGGCTCGCCGAAGGCGACGCGCTCCTTCGCGTAGGGAATAGCGAAATCCGTTACGGCGCGCGCCAGACCGACCGCGAGCGCGGCACCTCCGATCCGCAGGCTTGCCAGCAACGGGCGAATATCGGCGCCGTCGCCTTCGCCAAGAATCGCATCGGGCGGAATCGCCACATTCGCGAGGTCGACGCGCGCAAAGTCTGCCGTTGCCAGCCCGACGCTTCCGCTCTCGCGCGCGATAGTGACGCCCTGAGCCGAGGCCGGCACAATGAAAGTCCTGATCCCCGCAAGCCCCGGCGCATCCGACGCCCGTGCCAATACGAGCATGACATGCGCTTCCCGGCCCATCGGCACCAGCCGCTTGGCGCCCGTGATGCGCCAGCCCGCGGGACTGCGCGTCGCGCGCGTCGCAATCCGAGTAGGATCAAAAGCGAACGATCCTTCATGGAGCGCAAGCGTTGCCACCTTACGCTTTTCACCGCAGAAGTCGGGCAGGTAGTGCCTCTTCTGTTTCTCAGAACCAAGATCGATCATCGGATTGACGAACAGGGACGACCCGAAGGCCGCACAGGCGAGCGCGGCACAGCCGTAACCCATTGCTTCCAGCATCAACGCGCTTGTCATTGCCGAACGGGCCGCACCGGCGCCACCATAGACCTCCGGGATCGAGAGGCCCGAAATGCCGAGCGACCAGGCAGCATCGAGCAAGTCGGCCGGTGCGCAGCGGGCCTCGTCCGCATCGCGCGCGCGAGGCGCCAGTTCTTTCTTCGCGAAGGCGAGCAGCATTTCGCGAAACTGGAGCTGCTCCTGTGTGAATTCGAAACTGATCACGATCTTTGCCGCTTATCCTCGATCTTGGTCCGTGGCGCGGCATGGCGGCTGGGGCCGAGGCGCCGTCATCGCGGTAGGCCCACGAGGTTTCTTGCGATGATGATTCGCTGGATCTGACCCGTTCCTTCGACGATGTTGAGGGCCTTGGCATCTCGGAACAGCTTTTCCACCAAATGATTGCCAGCGCCGGCCTCCAGCCCGACAATCTCCATTCCCGCACTGGCCAGATCTTGGGCGGTTTCAGCCGCGAAGACCTTTGCCATTGAAGCATCGACGACATTCGCGATCTTCTGGTCCGCTTTCCACGCCGCGCGCAGGGTCATCAACCACGCGGCGCGAAGTTGACGGCGCATTGCTTCAAGCCGGTCGCGGACGCGCACCGAGGTAATCGCGCCGGACTCCGTGGCAAATGCCAGCGCCTCTTCGTATGCGGCGCGTGCCAGTCCGACGGCGCTTGCGGCGACGCCGACGCGATTCGTATTGAGCGTTCCCATGGTCGCCGCATAGGCACCGGAGCGCTCGGAGCTCTCGCGGGGATGCTCACCGCCTAGAATATTGTCGCGTGGAATTTCGCAGTTCTCGAGAACAAACGAGACCGAACTCGTATGCTCGCAATCCCATCTTCTTTTCAATTCTGATGCCGGTCATGCCCGGCGTGCCGCGCTCGACAAACAATGCGCGTTGGCCGGCACGGCCCTTGTCGGGTTCCAACACCGCCTGCACGAGCACCCAGTCGGCCCGCGCGGCATTGCCGATGAAGCATTTCGCGCCGTTCAGCAGATATCCGTGGTCGGTGCGTATGGCGCGCGTGCGGAACGCGGCCGTGTCCGAGCCGCCGCCGGGCTCGGTTAGCGCAAAGGCTCCCCAGCGCGGCTTATCGAGTGCCCGGAACGGACCGAGAAATCGATGGCGCTGTTCGGCAGTGCCGGAGCTTTCGACGATGCCGGCGGGTAGGCCTGGTCCGGGCGCCGCGACGCCCATGCCACGGTCCCAATACGCATTCTCTTCGGCGAGCACGGCCCGCTGCACCACAGGACCCTCGAGCAGATCGCTTGCCTCAAAGGATCGACGATGCAGCGCTTGGAACTGGATGTATTTGGCGAAATAAGGGTGATCACTCGGAAGCGGTGCGCCGTTGCGATCTGCCTCGAGGCCCGCTGGCCGGACCTCAGTGCGACCCCATTCGCGGGCGCGTTCGACCTGAGCATGGAGCGCCGGACTGAAATCCATCATGCCGGACTCCTGATTTCCGCAGCTGCGGCAAGCGCCCGGCCCGCGTCCTCGCGGGCGGTGTCGATTCCGCCGCCGAGCAGGCCGAGAGCGCGGCAGTCGCGCATCGCTTTCTCGACCGGAAAATCCCGCATGAAGCCATGGCCGCCAAGGATCTGCACGCCATTCGGTCCGACAAATCTGCTGGCCTCGACTGCGTCGGCGAACGCCAGCGCGGCGCAAACGTCGCCATTAGTTCCCGTGTCGATCGCCCGCGCTGCATCCTCTACAAGGAGCCCGACGCGCTCGACGGCGATATGCATGTCGACGATCAGGAACGCGAGCGCTTGGTGGTGCGCAATCGGCTTGCCGAAGGCCACGCGCTCGAGCGCGTAACGGCGGGAGAACCCGGCCGCATCGGCAAGCACACCCCATATCAGCGACGCGTAATAAAGTCGGAGCTTGGCCAGAGCGCGGGCCGCAGAGGCACGGTTGCGCCAGATATGGGCGGGCGTGCCCGCATAGCGTATGTGGCTGGCGCCCGCGGCGTGAAGCGCAGCGCCGCGCACCGGCTCGAACGCAAACCCGCTCTCCAACACCCAGGCACCTCCGGGGCCAAGACCGATCAGCACATCGGCGCCGCTCGCGGGCGCCCATGCGACTTCGCCTTGGATCAATTCACCGGACGCGGCGCCCGTTCCGGGGTCCATCACCAATGCCAACCGACTGTTCGCGGCGCCGGATATCGCCTCAAGCACATGGCCCAGAACATCGATGCCGCCGAATTCCGCAAGAACGTATGCCGCCGGCGCGAAACGATCCAAGGCAAGCGCTGCACCGGCATCGGCTTCGGCGAGCAGCCGGTTGATCCACACCCGATTGATCATGCCAAGGCCGGTTCCTCCGGCCGCAGAGGGCAAGTCGATCGTCTCGAAGCCCAGCGCAGCATAGCGTCTGCGCACCATATCGCTTACTGCCCGTGAGGCCTCAAAGTCGCGCAAATGCGGCCGCAACTCGCTGGCAGCGAAACGTTCGACAGTCTTAGCGATGATGGCGTCGTTTTCGCCAAAAGAAAAATCCAACGGCAACATCCTTCCAAACCGCCAGGTAGACCACCCGCGCTTGACCTGTTCGGAACGAAATTAAAGCCGATGTCGCATAGTATCTGCCAGCGGATTCAGATGAATGCTTGCGCTTTCACATATGTGAATGACCGAAGCTTATTTGACGTCCCCGCTCTTGGCAGCTCGAACGGATCGCCCAATCGCCTTTCGCATCGTTGCGAGATGTTCCTCGAGGTGCTTTTCGAGGCGCTGCACCGGGCCTCCCAGCGCAACGGCAAAGGTGCGGTTGAATGGAGCGGTCGGCAGGAGCATCGCAATCACACCAACGCCTTCCGTGTAACGATGACAAGAAAAGAAATATCCTTGGCGCCGGATAGCCTCCACGTCGCGCATGACGTCCTGCAAGGCAACGCGGCGGCTGCGCACGGGCTCGGCATAGTTGCTGCGGTAGATCAGCGCGTCGATTTCGGCGTCGGATCTTGCGCTGAGCAGCACTAGCCCGACGCCGCTCCGCCCTAACGGGCGGAGGGACCCCGGCTCGACAGCATAGCTGAGCGGGTGATAGGTGCGGAGGACATGGACATATTGCGCGCTGATGTCACTCTGGGTGCCGACGATGACCGTTTCCTGCGTTCGCTGCCGCAAATCTTCCATGAGCGGAAGCAGCTTGCTCTCGCTGAACAATTGGTCGGAGACCCAGCGCCCCATAACGGCAATGCGCATCGTCGGCAGATAGGTCTGCGTCTTGCGGTCATATTCAAGATAGCCCAGCGCCATAAGACTCTTGAGGATCGCTGCGGCGCTCGACGCCGGATATCCAAGCCTGGCACAGATCGTCTTGAGCCCCAGCGGGTGGCGCTCACGGTCGAAGAACTCCATGATTTCGAATACGCGCCGCGCCGACTTCACCACAGGACCAGCCACCGTGACCCTCATCGTGCCGTTCGCACGGGCCGTGTTAATATCCACGACGGCAAAAGCACATTGCGTCCGGACTTGCCCCCATTGTCGTCTGGTCCGCAGAAATGAAGGATGCAACTCCCTGAGAGTCGTGAGAGAGGAGGCATGAGGCCGTTTGTCCACATGTCTCTAGGGTCGATGGGTCAAACCCTCGTTACGCAGGAATTCGAGAAGTGCGGCGTTGAAGGCTTCTGGCTGATCGATGTTCGCAGCATGACCGGCGTTGGGGATCACTATTTTTTTCGCGCGCTGTATCTTCGCCACCATGTAGTCCGACGCCTTCAGGAATGAGGTATCGTTCGCGCCGACCACGACCAGGGACGGCACGGCGATGTTGGCCAGCGAATTGATAACTCGCGCATCCTTCTGCGTGAGCATGCCGCGTGCGGCGTGCGCAAGGCCCGACGCATCGCGGTGACCGGCGTTCGGTCGTTCCGCCGTAGCGGAGGCAAGCGGGGCGAGCCCCTCACGTTCAAATCGGTTTGCTGATTTCAGCGCACTCACGTTCCAGCCTTCGCGCGCTTCATCACTCTTGTAACCCGGACCGGTATCTATGATGAGCAGCGCCCGCGTGCGCTCCGGATGGGCGAGATGGAAGGCCAAACTCATATAGCCGCCCAGCGACAACCCGCCGACGATCGCGGTTTTGGCGCCGATAGCGTCGAGCAGCGCGGCCATGTCGCCAACAGTTGCCGCTTCGGAATAGGCGGATGGATCGTCGGGATAGTTGGACTGGCCATGACCGCGCATGTCCCACAAGATGAGTTTGAAATGTTCGGACAGCGGCGGGATCTGCCCCGTCCACATGCGCGAGGTTGCCGAATAGCCGTGGGTCAGAAGGAGCGCGGGGCCTTCTCCATGCACTTCGTAGTAGATCTTCACGCCATCCCGGTCGAGAAACGCCATCGTCACCTTCCAGCTATGTGCCGGTGAAATCGCCGGGACGGCGTTCGGCCACCGCGCGAATGCCCTCGGCAAAGTCTTTCGTTTTGCGCAATGCCGTCTGTTTGATGAATTCCTTGTCTGTCTGCGCCTTCACCTGTTCGGCCAACCCTTCGCGCAGGGTGGCGCGTGTGGATTGCACAGCAAGCGGCGCGTTCTCCGCGATCTCGCGCGCCAAGGAGAGTGCGGCCGCGCGCAGCTCTTCGGCCGGCACGACATGATCGACCAGGCCCCAGGAAAGCGCCTCATCCGGCTTGATGCGCTGCCCCGTCAGGCACATCAGGGTTGCCTTCTGCATGCCGATCACGCGCGGCAGGGTGTAGCTGATGCCGAAGCCCGGGTGAAAGCCGAGCTTCACGAAATTGGCAGAGAAACGCGCCTCCGGCGCCGCGATCCGGAAATCGGCAACCAGCGCTAGGCCGAGCCCCGCCCCGATGGCTGCGCCCTGCACCGCAGCGATAATGGGCTTCTTTGCCGAAAACAGGCGCGCAGCTTCGTTATAGAGCGCGTTTACGCCCGTGCTTGGCGATCCTCCGACCGCGGCCGGCGCGGAAAAATCCGCACCTGCGCAGAAGCTCTTGCCCGCGGCGGCCAGAACCGTGCAGCGAAGATCGCGTTCGGTGTCGATGTCGTCCAGCGCGTCGGCAAGGTCGCGCATCAGGTCGACCGTGACGTGATTGTGGGGAGGGCGGTTCAGTTCGGCGACGGCCACGGCGCGGTCGATGCGGACTGTTACCTCCCCATACCTTTCCTTCATGACTGTCACCGCTTCGTGCCTAGACCGTCGCCATCAGCATGCGCAAATTCGGTAAATCCGGCGGCAGGGTACTGGGGGTGATCGTGCGCCCCATCTCCTCGTTCACCGCGACGAGAGAGACGGCCGAAGGATCCATGCCACCGACATCCTTCGGCGCATCGAGCTCCCATAGGCCGAGTTCGCGCGACAAGCCGTCAATGCGCTTGCGTTCCTCCGGCGAAAGCCCAAGTCCCTTGCCCGCGGGTTCGCGCTTGAGAACACCGACCTCCAGCGGCGTCAATTCGTCGTGCACGAAGCGGTGCACCAGCTCCTTCAGCATGCGGTCTTCTTCGGAGAGTTTTAATTCCATAGTTACTCAGGCTATTCATGCTGGATGACGACGCGCCGCTCTATCAGCGCATCGATTTCGCTGTCCGCACATCCGGCCTCCCGCAAGATTTCACGAGAATGGTTCCCGAGCCTAGGTGCGGGCGCGCGCACGCTTGCCGGCGATCGCGCGAACTTTACGGTCGGCCGTACATAGTTGAGCGTACCTTCTGTCGGATGATCCATGGCTTGGAATAAGCCAACGGACTTGAGCTGCGTCTGATCTGGGAGATCATCGAGCGAGGTCAGCGGAGAGGCCGGGATATCCAGTCGCTCGCAAATGGCCATCCAATCGGCGGTGGTGCGATGCGGCGTGACCTTCGCCAAGACAGAGTACAACGCGCGGATGTTGGCATTACGTTGCCGTTCGTCCTCGACCTGCAATGTTGCCGCAAGGTCTGGACGGCGGATTGCTTTGAAAAAAGTGATCCAGTGTCTCCCCGTATAGGGCAGCATTGCGATGTATCCATCCTTTGTCGGCGAGGGCTTTCTCCCGCCGCCTAGGAGACGGGCATACCCAGCCGGTCCGGCCGGCGGCTCGAACGTCTTGCCGCCCAAATGCTCGACCAGGACGAAATCCGTGAAGGTCTCGAACATGGGCACCTCGACATATTGGCCTTCGCCGGTGCGCGCCCGGTGGAGCATTGCGGCAAGGATTGCGTTGACGACCGCAATGCCGACAGTCTTGTCGGCCACCAAAGTCGGCACATAAGCGGGGTTGTCACGCCCCATGCTGGCGATAGCAGCGAGACCGCTTGCCGCCTGAACGATATCATCAAACGCAGGCTTGTTCTTGTCAGGGCCACTCTGATCAAATCCGGTTGCCGCGCAGTAGACAATATCGGATTTTATCGCAGCTACGGCTGCGTACCCGAAACCCAACCGCTCGATCGCTTCAGCCCGCATGTTATGCACGAGGATGTCGGTGGTTGGCATCAGACGCGCGAGCACTTCGGCGCCTTCGCTTTTCCGCAAGTCGATGCTCAACGAACGCTTGTTACGGTTCAACCCGAGAAAAATAGAGCTCATTCCTTCGTGCCGAGAAACGCCATTGGCGCGCATCATATCGCCCGATGGGCTTTCGACCTTGATGACATCTGCGCCATAGTCGCCAAGAATTCGTGTTGCGAGCGGCCCCAATACGACCGACGTAAGGTCGAGCACGCGAATGCCGTGAAGGGGACCGGCAGCGCCGTCTATGCCATCCTTATTCATGGCGCTCAATGTATGAGGCTCGGCCGCATACGTATAAATTCACAAAGCGTATTCACATATGTGAAAGCGTCGGCCAGCTTATCCTCATCGGCAGGTTCTGCTTGGCGATTTGTCGGCAGCACGCTACTAGGCCGTGTGGACGAATTTGATCAAGCAAAGGCCGGCGGCGAAGCTGACGATTGATCTGAAGTTTCGTTCGGTCTTTTCGCAGCGGAGCGCGACGCGCTTGAAGCGCTTGAGCCGTCCGACGCCCTGCTCGATGCGTGCGCGGGCTTTGTAGAGGGTGCGTGCGAAGAAGGCTGGCTTGTTCTTTTCGTTCGCCTTGTGGGGGATGACCGGAGCGATGCCGCGCGCTCTCGCGGCGTCCCGATTAGCCTTGCTGGCGTAGCCTTTGTCGCAGATGACGGCGCGCGGCTGAATGTCGGGCCCGATATCGAGCAGGGTTTCGAAGTGACGCCCGTCGAAGGCTTCGCCGCCGGTCAGGTCGAAGGCGATGATATCCCCGGAAGCGTCCGATTTTGCGTGAATTTTCGTGGTGAAGCCGCCACGCGAGCGCCCGAGCGCCTGGCCTTCTTGCCCCCCTTTGCTCCAGCCGCCGATACATGAGCGCGCACGACGGTGGAGTCGAACATCTGAAGGAGATGCGCCGTGGAGCTCATGGACGCGAGCGTGTCGAAGAAGGCCTCGAAGACGCCAGCCTTGCTCAAGCGATCGAAGCGCTTCCACACGCTGTTCCAATGACCGAAGCGCTCCGGCAGCGCGCGCCAGCGAACGTTCTCGACGGTGAAGAAATGAAGCGCCTCGAGGAAGCGGCGGTCGTCCTCGGCTTTCCGGCCGCGCCGAGGCAGGCAGGCGCGGAACACCGCAAGCGTGTGCTTCCAATCGTCATCATCCATCTTTGTCGACATTGACTCCGGCCTCCGATTCGGTCGGAGTCCTATGAATCATGCCTGATTCACCGCGGGAATCCCAAAAGCGCCATCTCTCCAAAATTCGTCCACACGGCCTAGGATCGCAGATTGTTTGAGTGGACGAAACGGCTTTGTCATGTCTGGATGTATATGGACCCCGCCCGATTGCAATCGATTTTAGCGAGCTACGGTTCACGGTCACAACTGCTGACATATATCCGGCTTCGTTACGCGGCTTGATCGATCATTGCCGCGAGCCTCGATGGATTTTCGCGCGCTTCCACCTCGACGACGCCAAGGCATTGGCCGAAGCCATGCCGGTCCAGACACCAGGTTCGGGAAGCGACGGAGGTGACCCGTTTCGCCATCTCCCGCCTATCGATTGCAATTGTAGGTGAGGCCCTTTCACGTAGGATTTTGCTTTCAGGCTGCGCGAACTGAAAGCCTGACGTCATAGACGCTGTCGCTGGTGAGCAAGCTCCAGGCGATCCGTGCATTCTTGTTGGCGAGCGCGACAGCGACGATGTTGGGGTGTCGCCGCTGCCGCATTCTGCCTAGCCACAGGCTTCTTGGATCCTGCTTGTCTCGAACCCGCCCAAGCGCGGAGCGAGCGCCGTGGATCAGCAAGGTGCGCAGATAGCGGTCTCCACGTTTACTGATGCCGAATAATCTGGCGCGGCCGCCGCTCGATCGCTGTTTTGGCACAAGGCCAAGCCACGCCGCAAACTGACGCCCGTTCTTGAGCGAGCTTCGGTCGCCGACCGCAGCGACCAGCGCTGTCGCTGTCACAGCGCCGATCCCTTCGACCTTGCCGAGACGCTGGCAGATCTCGCTGTTGCGATAGAGCTCTCGGATCTTTCGGTCGTAATCAGCAATCCGTGCATCCAATTCGATCAGTTCTTCCCGCAGCTCCTCCATGAGCGCGCGAACCAGGGGGTTGAGAGCGCGGTCCTCATTGTCGCCGACGATCCTCGCCAGGGCCCGCCTGAGATTGCCGATGTCCTTTGCAACGACAATGCCGTGCTCCCCGAGAAGACCGCGGACCTGATTGACGAGCCTGACGCGGTTGGCGACCAGGCGGCTGCGGATCCGATGAACCGACTGCACCGCCAGCTGTTCGGCGGACTTGACCGGCACAAAGCGCATGTTTGGACGGCCGACCGCCTCGCAGATAGCTTCCGCGTCATTCCGGTCGTTCTTGTTGGACTTTACATAGGGCGTGACGAACTGTGGACTGATCAGCCGGACGTCGTGACCAAGTTCAGAAAGCGCCTTCGCCCAAAAGTGTGCGCCGTTCGAAGCCTCCATGCCGACGAGGCAAGGTGGTAGGTTGGCGAAAAACGTTGATACGGCATGACGGCGAAGCGTCTTGCGCACCACCGTCTTGCCCTGCGCGTCGACGCCATGAATTTCGAAGACATATTTCGCCAGATCCAAGCCAATGCGAACGATCTGCATGACAGTTCTCCTTCGATGCGGTTGGCGGCCGATGGTAACCCGCGCCGGGAGGGCGGGGTCCATACCATTGTCGCCCGCTGATCAAGGGCTATTTTCAGCGTTGCGCTGATCGTGGGTGCGGTCATGTCTTCGGCCTTTCTCGCGGAGAATAGGATCCGCCGGCCCTGATGTTGTCCGCTGATCCGTTGCCCCGATCAGACCAGCGCGCTTGACTGCGCAGACAAAGCCACGGGCTTCAGGATCAATCCGCTTTCCTGCGCATCACCTCATGGTCACCCTCGATTCCTCTGCCGCCTTGGCTCTTTGGCGAGCCTCAGCCGCGAACCCAGCCGGCGCTCCTTACGCCGGAATTTCCCGATAGACTGTCTTGCCGCGCAGGATCGCAAAAGGCGATGCGCGCCATCTTGTTGGCGAGCGCATCGGCGACAAGCTTGAAGGGTTTTTTCTCGATCAGCCTCTTCGCCCACGTCCGCATCGGGTCGGTATGTGGCTTGCGGTGAAACAGCACCGCATGCGCGCCCACGACCAGCAGTTTGCGCAAGTTCCGGTTGCCCATCTTCGAAATGCGCCCGAGCTTCGGCTTGCCGCCAGAAGAGTTCTGCTTGGGCGTCAGCCCGAGAAAGGCGGCGAACTCGCGCGGGCCGGCGAAACTGGACGTATCTTGAATGGTCTCCGCGGTCGTTCGGGTCAATCGACGCGCGGCCGCCGGGCCCCGAATTCAAGTTGAGGCGGCTAACGGATTGCGGCCCGTGCAAGGATCACCTGCTGCAGCTGGACCCCGTCTGCCGCAACGAGAGGCAACGTCACTTCGCAACGCTCTTGATGAGCTATTGTTCACTTGAGTGGCCAGACCCAAAAGATGAGACCGACGAGCGCGATGACTGTGCCGCTTAGAAACTCTCCGTATCGATCGAACGCGGCGAAGCGCAACTGCTGCAGACCCGCGGTAGAAGACACGCAAAGCAGCACATAGGTGGCGATGGTGCTAATACCGAACACGGCCGCCATGACGGCAATCAGGCTGGCGCCGTACTTGCTTGCGGGAAAGAAAGCCGGAATCCCCTCAACCATTGGCGACGAACCGAGGATCAAAAGAAGAGCGGTGCGACTTCGCTGCTGACGCTTATCAGTTGCGTTGGCTATTGTTCCGGAATGATCGCGAACTGCACCGTCTCCGTCTGCATGGCCATGATGATGGTGGTGATTCCCATGATGATGCGTTTCGTGCCAGGAGGAAATCGCGATCCCCATCCCGAAAGCAACGAGGGCGATGCTCGATAACGTATCGATCAGCGTACCGAAGCGAGCCGCAAGCATAGCGCCGGCGATCCACACGACCGCGGCAATCGCAAGCGTCGAGAGGACGTGTCCCGTCCCGGCTTGAAGGGCAGCTTGCGCCGTTTGCCTCTTCGACCATCCCCGCTGGCGCGCCACCACCGTGATCGGCAGCCAGTGATCCGGCACCATCGTGTGTAAAACGCCAACGGTCCCGACGGTGCCTACAAGCAATAGCTGCGGCTCCGTGATCATTCACGCCTCCGGCTTCTGCAGGACGGCGAACCAGTTGCCGTTGAACGTACCTTCGTCGTGGATCGTAAAGCCGACGCTTTTCGCGAGGCGACGCCACTTGCGCTTCGACGACAGGAACAAGGACAGGACATTGGCAACCGCAAACATCGTCCAGCCGGGTACCCACACGATCAGGAGAAACCGCCCACCGGGCTTGAGCACACGCAAGATCTCGGACAGTCCGGTTTCTGTTTGTGATCCAAGGTGGTCGATGGCATGGGCGCTCACAGCGGCGTCGAAACTCACATCCTCAAAGGGCAACGCCGTAAGATCACCCGGCCTGATCTCAACCCTCTCGGTGAGGTTGGCAAGCCGGAGGTTCTGTTGGAGCAGCGGCTTGCCCCCGAACTCGATGTAATCCGAATTGAAGCGATCGAGTGCCACGATGTGTGCATTTCGAAGGGCGCGTCCGAGGGCCACTGTGGTGCGGCCGCCTCCACACCCGCCATCGAGGACGATGCCGTCATCTGCCGGCAGAAGGTCCACCATGGGCAAGACGGCATCGGCGTACCGGCTACTGGCGCGCGTGACGAGCCCGCCGGCAAAGAAGCTTGCCGCGAGCAACACGAGCAACATGGCGAGCGGCCACCAAGCCGACGCGACGAGCTGAAGCGCGACGGCGGCCGCCATGACGATGAGCGCTGCAATCCAAGGTCCATACGTCCAGGCCGGCGTCCAGCCGAAGTCGAACCGGATCGCTTGGCGGCCATGAAGTTGGCGCATGAGTTTGTTGCCCGCCATGACGTAAAGGGATGCGCCGAGCACGACGGCCCCCACCAGATGAAAGCCCGCAAAGAAAAGCAGCGTACGCGAGACCGCGGGGAGGGACGGCACGTAGATCAGGAGCAAGAGCCCGGCGGACAGACCAAGGACCCCCACGAGCCACATATGGCTGTGGGTGTGTGAACCGTGCTGCGCCATAAATGCTCTCCCTGCGGGGGATTTCTGGACAAGGCAATGTTATTGAACACTATGTCCCGAACGCTTTGAATGAACTCCCGATGCGAAATGTCCAGAAACGAGCATATTGCGGAGAATGACCAAAAAGGGTCCCCAGGCAGGAAAGAAGACCGTCGTGTCCAGCGCACCCGTGAAGCGCTTCACAAGGCGCTGATTTCGCTGGTTCTCGAAAAGGGCTACGAGGCGGTCACGATCAAGGACGTCACCGATCGCGCCAATGTCGGACGCTCGACCTTCTACGCCCATTACCTCAGCAAGGAGGATCTGCTCACCGCTGAAATGACGGAGCTTCGCGCCGTGTTGACCGCCCGCCAGGGGGCGGCGCTAGCGCGCAAGGGGAGCATCTCAGAGCGGGGCCTCGGCTTCAGTCTGGCCCTTTTCGAACATGCCCAAGACTATCGCGACATCTACCGCGCCCTGGTTGGGGAGCGTGGTGGCGCGATCATGATCGCGCGCATGCACGCATTGCTGTCGGATCTGGTGCGCCAGGAATTGGCCGAGATGATGCCGCGGACAAGACGACAGGACGTTCCGCGAAGCGCCCTCGTTCAGTTCGTGGTGGGAGCCTTGATGTCGATCCTGACTTGGTGGCTTGAGCGCAAAACAGCGTTGACGCCTGCGCAAGTCGACTCGATGTTTCGTCGCCTGACGATCCCGGCAATTGAAGCTTCGGTGGAGAAATAAAGTCACCAGTGCGGCCACGAGACCGCTCTCGCCCCGCCATGGGAGCGCTTTGGAAGGGTTTAAGGGATTGTAGAGTTGAGGAAGGGCGCGGCGGCTTGAGGCTGGGCCAATCGCTCCGTTTCCCTTCCCCGCTCGTCAGCCCGGACGCGCGGATTTGCCGCATCCGGCTTTCCGACAGACTTCATGTCAGGCTCACGGCCGGCGATGCGGGCGTTTCGGGGGTGAGACGATGTGGATGTTGAAGCCCATCCCTCAGACAGGAATTACCGATGGCCCAGTTGAGCCCTCTTCCCGCCGCATGATCGAGGACATGACGGTCCGCAACATGTCGCCAGCGACGCAGCGATCCTACGTCAGCGCGGTCTCGAAATTCAGCCGGTATTTTGCCAAGTCGCCCGAGCGGCTGAGCCTGGAAGACTCCTCTCAGTTGAGGCGTTCACCGACGACCACGTTGTGGCACATCGATGCCGTGGAGCGGGGGGGGTCGCGGTAGGGACGGCCATTGCTGGCCGCCCCCCGCAGTCGGGTAGGATTGAGGCGCGGACCGGGCTTCGAATGATGCCGACGTTTCCTCAATCCCCCCTAACATTCCGTACGGCGGGTTTTCCCCAGTACGGCTGAAAGGCTGGCCTGTCAGGCGATGCCTTCCCGGATCGTTTGTCTGCTCAAGCCTGCTCCCGGCGTACACTGACGATCGATTCGGTTTGCATTCGCCCTTCGTGCATCACGTGACAACGTCGATATCCCGCTCAGTGTCGGGATTGGTTGCTCGCCGATGCACCGCCGCGGAGGTTGGGTGATCCTCCGCCCCAGAGGCCCTCGCTCGGGATCGGGTTGTTCTGTCCCGTTCCGTCATCACTTAATCGGCCCCATCCGCCCCACTCGCCGGCACATCGCAACTTCGCCGCATGGCGGCTTATATGCGATGCCTTCGCTGTGCGGGAGCGCCTAGGCGACCCACGAGTGGTTCCGGGCTTTCGCTGTCCATTCCTTCCCAACATGCCGCTCTCTATGACCCCGGGGAGTCTCGTCATCGTCATCGTTCAGTCTCCGATGCCGAGCATGGCCTTCGCCGGGATCTGAACAGCTCGGCACTCCCGTTGATCCTGCGATCCGTTTCACGCAGGGCACGTATTTCAGGGCTTCTCGATTCACTTTCGCTACGGCCTGTCAGGTTGCTCGCCCTCCTGTGACGGATCAGACCAGGTCTCCCCAGCCTCAGAGGACTTTTACTTCCAGGCTTCCAGCAGGTCAGTCACCTTTCCTGCCGCTGGATATCACTACAACAGTGGTCTGAACTCCTTCTGTTGGCGGGACTTTCACCCGCTAGAATGGCAGCTAGCCTCGCTGCACCAGATCCCGGCGTGCGGCGCTACCGCACCGGGCTCCTACCTCGGATGATTGACGAGAAACCGCTGTTCCGGCCACGGATGCTGGATGCGCGGATACGGCAGGTAACGATTGGCGATTACCTTCATTCGCGGCCATGCGAGCCGATGCTTCTGTCCCCGCCGCCGGATGGCGTGGAGCCAACGATCGACCAGATGGTGCCGGAACGCCGTGATCGCCGGCGCGCTCATCGGCACGGCGTAGTAGGCCAGCCAGCCGCGAAGCACCTGGGCAAGCCATTTGCCTTGCGCCTCGACGCCGTCGTGGCGGGTCGCCTTGAGCTGTTCCTTGATTTGTCTCAGCTTCGCCCGCATCCGCTTGCGAACTGGCGTCCTTCCCAACACGAAGCCGCCGCCGCTTCGTCGGGTCGCGCAATAGTGCGTGAACCCAAGGAAGTCGAACGTCTCCGGCTTGCCGAGACCTCGGGCGCGGCGGGTGGCAATCGCCTTCCTGCCGAACTCGATGAGCCTCGTCTTTTCGGGATGGAGGCCGAGTTCGAAATCGGCCATGCGCGCTGAGAGGTCTTCAAGAAACCTTGTCGCGTCGTCCTGGTGCTCGAAGCCGACAATCGTGTCGTCCGCATAGCGCACGACAATCATATCGCCCGTCGTTTGACGTTGCCGCCATTGGCAAACCCAGAGATCGTAGACGTAATGCAGGTAGACATTCGCGAGCAGCGGCGAAATTACCGCGCCTTGCGGCGTCCCCTCCACCGTCTTGATCTTTCGGCCCTCCTCAAGCACCCCTGCCGCCAACCATTTGCGGATCAGCCTGACAATCCGCCGATCGCCGATCCGATGCTCAATGAACTGTATCAGCCATGCGTGGCTGATCGTGTCGAAGAACGACCGGATATCCGCGTCGAGGACCCAATTGATCCGCCGCTTCCCCAGCCCGTACGCGAGCGCGTCCAGCGCATCGTGCTGTCCACGCTCAGGCCGGAACCCGTAGCTGAACCCCAAGAACTCCGCCTCGTAGATAGGCGTCAGGATCGCCGCCACTGCCGCTTGGACAATTTTATCCTCCAGCGCAGCAATACCCAGCGGCCGACGCCGCCCATCCGCCTTCGGAATATACCGTCGACGGGAGGCCAGCGCTCGATATGCTCCCGCATGCACGCGTGCGTGAAGGTTTTGGAGGTTTGCCTCCAAGCCCTCCTCGTATTGCGTCCATGTCACCCCATCGATGCCTGGCGCGGCGGTCTTGTTCAGTCCGAAGAACCCCGCTCGCAAAACATCGACGCTGACATGATGCAGAAGCGTGGTCAGCGGCTGCGTTCTATTCCTGGTTACAGCCTCTCGTATGCGAGCCTGCGCATGTGACACGGCTTCCCGGCTCTGCGTCCGGACCGTGGTTTGCTGGTCCGCATTCTCCTTGGTCCCGCCCCTTGGCTCCACTTGCTCCTCGGCGGCGCGCACCGCTTCGTTCGCAGGCTTCACTGCTACTATGGGCGAGTCCGACTTCTCTGGTCCGTTCATCGTCGGCTTCGGCCTCCGGCCTTCCCGGCGCGGTCCTTGCAAAACTCCGCAAGGACGGCCCAGAGATATCCCGGTTCCCGAGCAGGAGGCGTCAGCGCATGCCAGTGTCTACGACGACGCGGGGCCGTCCTATGTCTCGCGATCGCGACATAGGCCGTATCGCCTTCTGCAGGACGGAAAGCATCGGCGCCCCGAAGTTGGTTTTCGCCGCTCAATGGCTGGCCTGCGCTATCCCCTGTCAACGCTTCGCTTCGCCCCTCGCGGGTCGCCGCGCATGACTCGGGGTCGGTGCGGTTCGCTACACCTTCACCGCAGAGGACTTTCACCTCCTACCTCCTGCCGGTCTCCCGGCGCACCCGTCCACCCATCAAGAATTGTGAAACACGCCAGAACGCCTCAAAAATTAATACCGTCCACGAGAAGCAGAAATGAAGAACGTCACTCTCGTGTGCGGTAGTGGCGGCATCTGTGGCGTCGCGTGGATGACGGGGATCGCGATCGGGCTTGCGGAGGCAGGGCTCGATCTGCGCGAGGCCGCTTCCTTCATCGGCACTTCGGCCGGATCCGTCATCGGCACGCATGCAGCTGGGCCTTGGTGATCGTGTTGCAAGTTCACTCTTCGCGTTCCTCTGTTTCGAATGAGTTGTTCAGAGAACTGAGCAAGCGGCATGACATATGCTTCGTCAGCCACGAGTTCGAGCCTTTGTGCATCGAGTTTCTGCACCCGACGGCCGTCATGCGCGCCCCCAATTTTCTACGTGCCCGCCAGCGACGCCACGGCCTCTGCTGTGAGCCTGTCCACGCCCTCGATGTCTTCTCCCGGCGTGCGCGAAATTCCCATGCGCACTATTACGAGCTGCGCCGATGGAATGATGATGACATATTGGCCAAGGCTTCCCTGCGCCATGAACGAATCCCGCGGCATGTGCGGACGCTGCAGACGGGCGGCCACTTGGTCGCCGCGATTAGTCCAGAATCCCGCCCCATAGCCGATGGCCTCGCTTCCGGCTGTGAGACGGGCGGAATAGTCGGCCCAACCCGCTGGCAAGATGCGCACGCCAGCAATTACGCCATCATTGAGATAGAGCATACCCAAACGCGCCCAATCACGCGCCGGCGCCCACATGTGGGTGGCGCCGAGGGGCGTGCCGACGGCATCGAACTCGAGGGTCGGTCGCGACATTCCGATTTTGTCGAAGAGTTCAGTGTGAACGAAGCGCAGAACGGAAGCGGCGTCGCCGCCGACCGCGTTCCGCACGATGCGTGACAGCAGCATCGTATTGCCGTTGCTGTAGCGCCAAATCGCTCCAGGCGCGGATCCGACAGACGCTCGCTCCGCCACGGCCGCCATGTCAGGCGTGGCAAACACCATTTGAGCGGTCGGGTCGAATGCGGTCTTCCAGTTCTGCGTTAGCTACTGGCCGAACTCAAGGCCGCTCGTCATGCGCAATAAATTGTCGATGCTGATGGTGTGGTGAGGATCGGTTGGGGCCGCCCAGGCTGCAATGGGCGCCGGCTCCATTACTGAGACTTTTCCCTCCCGCACGAGAATTCCTACGAGGGCGTTCGTGACCGATTTGGTCATCGACCAACCCAGGATCGGCGTTTCAACGCCATAGCCCGGTGCGTACCGATCGGCGATAATTCGAGCGTTATGTACGATCACGACCGCCTTGGTCAGGCGTGGACCCTCCGGGCCCGGGTTGGCAAATGCGTGGTCGAGTGCGGCTATTAACGCAGGGTCTGTTGGCGTCACCACGTTCGACTCGGCAAGGGGAGGAAGAAGGCTCGTGGTCGACGGCGGAGCCGTCGCCGGCTCTTGCACTGGGCCTTGCACGACCAGGCATCCCTCGGCGCCACGATAGACCGCACGACTCCTGAAACCGCCGGCGAAAGTTGCGGTTACCTCTTTATGCTGGCGGTCGAGGTCGTAGCGCACCAATGGTTCGAGCACCGATAGACAGGGAGCGATGAACTCTCGATAGTAGCTGTCGGGATCGAGCCCTGCGACGAAGATGGCTGAACAGAGTTGCTGGCTCACGAGATTTGGGGCCACGGCAAGGGTTCGAACGGGCCGCAAATACACGCCAACCAGTGCGGCAACGATGCCGAAACCAGCGGCGAGCACAATTACAATCATCGATCGTTTCCCCATTCCTGTCTCCACGACTGCGCGGTCGAGAACGCGCTTCCGCCCGACGCGATGGCTCGGACGGAAACCTCCCCGCAGCCGCGGCGCTTGCGTTCGCGACAGAGAAAATATAAGCTAAAGCTCGTAATTTAAACTCGCATTCCCGACAGACGCGCATGGCGCGAAGAGCGCAAACAAACCCAAGGAAATCAGCGTCCCAAAGGCGATCGCGCCTCACTGTTGACGCACTCGTGGAAGCGACTGCTCGCGTTTTGATCAAAGAGGGTTACGATCGAGCGAGCACCAACAAGATCGCGGCCGTGGCGGGCGTCAGCATCGGCTCGCTATACCAGTACTTCCCGAGCAAGGAGGCGCTGGTCGCGGCCGTCATCGATCGCCACACGCAGGAATTGTCGCAAGTGTTCCGCAACGCCTTGCTCAGGGTCGCCACGCGCCCGATCGAGGTCGCGGCGCGCGAACTCGTCGCGGCCGCGATCGATGGCCACCGCGTCAATCCGAAGCTTCACCGCGTCCTGGCCGAGGAGGTTCCCCGCACTGGGCGACTCGAAAATATCGAAGCTGTCGAGCGAAGCGCTCGCGCATTTGTTCGAGGTTATCTCGAGGCCCATCGTAGTGAGATCGACATTGCCGATCTCGACCTCGCTGCTTTCATCGTAGTAACGACGGTGGAGGCGCTGACGCATTCCGCAGTCCTTCGCCGCCCGGACATCCTCGCTGACGAAAAGGCTGGCGAGTTTGTGGACGAGGTGACACGACTTGTGCTCCTGTATCTACGAACGCCATCGCCGCTCCGCCGAGGCAGTCGCGCAAGCACTCAAAGAAACCGACGCTCGGCGTCGGATCATCATTCCGGCGAAGAGAGCTAAATTTTATGGCGATGCCCGGCGGTCGGCCTGTCCGGCTCTTGGCGGCCCACTCCAAGTCTGAGCCAAAGTTCCACGCCGAAACACAAGCATCCGATCACTAAGTAGTCGACCGTGAAGAACGCGGTTTGATGTTTTGGGCTGGGCGCTGGGGCAGGCAGGCTGGGCGATGGTTAGGGGCTCGGCGGCCGCGAGGATTGCGGCAATGAAGACGCGCCAAATGGCGGCGAGCCAGGCGATGAGCCTTCGGAAGTTGTATCCGGCGGCGGCGAGGACCGCGTTGGCGGCGTCGCCGTGGGCGCCTTTGAGAAAGTTTCGGGCCATGCGGTGTTCGGCCTTGGCGTGGCCGATGACGGGCTCGACGGCCGAGCGCCGGCGGAGTTCGCGCCTGATGGCGTCGGTGACGCCGCGCCTCTGGCCAGAGATATAGACCTTGAACCGCATGTCGGGCGGGGCGTTATGGCCGCGATAACCGCGGTCGGCGACGACGCGGGTCAGGGGCGCGCCGATCTGCGCTTCGATCTCGGGCAGGACGGTCTTGAGCGTATGGCCGTCGTATGGATTGCCCGGCATCGCCTTCACATGGGCGATGAACTGGCCGCCCTTTGAGCGATGCAGGGTCGTGGCGAGCGAGACCTTGACGCCAAATTCGTAGGGCCGGTGCGACTTGCCCTTGCCGATGCATTCGACCTCGGGCGCGTGCAGGGAATAGATCTTCCTCCCGCGCTGGTGCTGGCGCTGATCGCGCACGGCGAAGGCCAGCGACAGCGGTTGGGCGAAGATCGCCCGCAGTTCAGCGTCGTCGCCGGTCTTGCGGACGAGATCGCGGCAGACCCGGCCAAGATAGGTCCGGATTGATCTCAGCGCCCGGTTGGCGCGCCTGAACTGCTTGGCGTGCGCGTAGCGTTGATGGGCGATCAGCGCGTGCTTTCCCACCCGCTCATAGGACTGGCGCAGCGACACGCCAGTCTTCCGGGCCAGCCTGACCAGCCGCTCGCGCGCCCGGTGCATGAGTTTTGCGTCGGTCGGAAACGCCACCGCCTTCGGCTGCACGGTCGTGTCGACGACGATGCGGGAAAAGTCCGAGAGTTTTGCCGCGCCAGTGCGGGTCGCGGTCGCGAGACTCTCCTGGATCAGCGCCACGAGTTTCTCCTCGCCCATCCGCTGGCGCCAGCGCGTCAGGGACGAGCGGTCGAACGGCGTCTTGTGCCGGAAGAATTCCTCGCCGCAGAATAGCTGGAAGTAGGGGTTCTCGACCCAGCGGGCGCAGAGATCCTCATCCGACAGATCGTGCATCGACTTGAGGATCGCCAACCCCGCCATCAGCCGGGTCGCCAGCGGCGGATGGCCGGCCTTGTCAGAATACATCGCCCCGAACTGATCCTCGAGGAAGCGCCAGTCGACCGCGCGGGCCAGCTTCGCCAGCGGGTGGCCCATGTCGACGATCTGGTCGAGCCGGGCCCGGAACAGATCGTTCTGCCCGCTCTCCCGCCGCTCCTTCGGCCGCATCGAATCGCCTCCTCGCCCACGACGAAAGCGAGGGAATCACGACCAAACGCATCGCGCAATTCGCAAGATAACCGCCCTCCGAACCGCCAATTCCGGCAAACGCGAACACTTCCGATCCGCCGCTGACGCCCGGAAATCAAGGTGACGCGGCAATCTTCACGGGCGACTAAGTAAGCAGCGGCGCAGACTTCTGCCTCCCCCAGCCCGCCGATTCTTTGAATAGTATCTCGATGGCACAGTCAAGTTGATGAAATGTCGACGATCCTCGGCTATCCGAGTTCGATGATCAAGAAGTCGAAATCCATTTATATCGGCTATCGGTTCCCCGCCGAAGCGGGAATCCGACCGTGACGATCGCGAACATGACGTACGCGCGAGTTCGACACGGAGCCGTTCCATCGCCGGTCTCATGGTAGCGAGTTGATGCCCGGCGGAAGCTCTCGTCTACGCTGGCGCGGCTTCGTAAGGTGTCGGTTTATTCTCGGCGGCCCACCGCTCTTCAGCATCAGACGTCGGAAGCGGCGGCCGAAGGTCCTGAATGGTCCATAGACTAAACGGAGTCTCGTCCACGTGCATTTCCAATCGCAATCCTCGATCTGCGATGTAAGGCGCCAACAGCTGTCCGACGGCCCCGAGGAATTTGCCCTTGAGTTCCTCGTCATTGAACGCTCGCGCGATGTGGTCTACCCATATCCGCACAAAGTCGTCGACCGGCTCTCCGCAGACGAAGAATGACGTCTTCGGAACCTCCTGAAACACAACGCCGACGTAGAACTTTGGCAGCGCCCGATAGATGCTGGTGTTCCTGCTGGCGATAGCCTGCTTATCCTCGGCGCTAAACGCGCCAACGGGATGATAGAACTTCCAAAGCGGCATGGGCCTGTCTCCTTGGCGTTGGTTACGCCAGTTGTAACTAGCGGTTTGCAGATCCTTACTCCCTTATGATTTCATCTCAGGCACGGATCCAACAAGACAGCGATGGTCATTTTCGCGTTGGGCGGCGTCGAGGCGCAGAAGTTTGCATGGCTTGGTCACACCTCTACTCGCCGGACAGAGCCCGAACGCGCCACCACCACAGGAGCGGCGGCAACGCCAGTTCGACACCTCCGAGAAAGATAAACAGATTATTCGGCGGTCCAACCAGCGCTGCCGAAATGAGGCGCGCAATGCCACCCACAAAGAACGTGATCAAAAACGCGCCGAACAGTCCGCTGCGAGCTTGCAAATCTCTGCTGCACCACATCAAGGCGGCGCCGAATGACAAGAATAGCGTGGTGTAAAAGCGCTCCTCGCTATCCATCGTCGCATTGACCGCACCTCCGCCCGGAATGGAGGCTGGACCGACAATGATGTGAGCGAGCGCAATCAGACAACACACGAAACCAAAAAGCGCGATGAAGACGCGCAAGGCATCGAATGCGAGACCCAGGTGCGAATTGCGGGACCGGGTTTCAGCTTCAAGCGTTGGCATCAGATGTTCCCTTTTTCGGGATTGCTCAATGAGGGAAATGGCCTCAGCACGATGGACATCCCGACATTTCCTGTCTCGCCCTCCGTGTCAAAAAATGTCACCCGAGCCGGTTCCGATTCCGGCCTCGGCCTGCCACCATGTGCGCGGAAGCGGGCCGGAAACCTCAGCCTCGCAGGCGT
Source organism: uncultured Alphaproteobacteria bacterium (assembly GCA_963824475.1). Taxonomy (GTDB): domain Bacteria; phylum Pseudomonadota; class Alphaproteobacteria; order Rhizobiales; family Beijerinckiaceae; genus Roseiarcus. Next base: position 340,344 of record CAWGPR010000009.1, on the reverse strand, counting down.
CCGGGAGCGAGCCTAAGAGTGAAAAACGACAGAATCTCGTCACGGGCCGCTATCGTCGGCTGACCGGCTTCGTTGATCAGATGCGCAGTCACCACGCTATGCGGGCACGCAACGTAGCGTTGAAAAAACGGCGCAACATCGCTGTTCGCCGCATCATCGGGAACCACGCGCCCAATGAAACGGTCGCCAAGCGCCTCGGAATAAGCCGCAAAGCGCTGGGCCATGCAGAACTTATCCCCCTCGAAGCGATAGGCCATGACTGTCAGGTCGTCCCGCTCGAGCCGCTCGCGGACCGCCTCGACTTCGTCAGGCGCGATTTCGATGCCGGTCGGGTCGTTCAGCGGCAACGACGGCTGGGACAGGACCGGCGCCAGCATCGACGGTTCCAGCATCATTGTCAGCGCGAAATTTCCCGTGAAGCACATCCCGATGGCGCCGACGCCGGGACCGCCGCACTCGTCATGCGCAAACCCCGCCAGCGATCGCAGCCACTTGGTCACCGGGCTGGATTCATTTGCGGCCAGGGCGCGGAACTCGGCGCTCGCGCAGGCGCGCTGAAAGACGGCGGCCCCCTCCTCCGCGCTTGGCACGACGCCATCGCGGCCGAACAGCGACGGCATATAGACGGTGAAGCCTGCGTCGCGGACCCAGCGGGCGAAACGCGCGACATGCGGGCTGATGCCTGGCATCTCCGACATCACGATTATCGCAGGCCCTGTGCCTGCCACATGGACCCTCTTGGTGACGCCATCGAGCGTAATCTCGCGGGGCTTGAAATCCTCGAGCGGATCGTCCTGTTTCATCGATCGGTTTGGCATGTCCCGAACGCTCGATATAGCACCTGGTACGAGTTCGGATCCAGGTGGCGCCGATGATGGAGATAGTCGTCGCGATGCAGCGGCTGCGCGCCCGGCCTAGACCGATCCAGCACTCCTTGGTCCAGCATGTCGGCAATGATGACCCCGCCATCCCGAGGCAGCGCTTCAACGACGTGATCGATCGTTGCGCTCGACGGCGGTGTGACGATCGAACGCGGGCCTGCGGTCAGGGCGGACAATTTCTTACGGCATCCGTTGGCGTTTGCGGATCGGTATCATTGCGATTCCGCTGGAAACCACCTAGTGTCAAAAATGACATTTATCGGGGATTTTTGGACAATGACCAGGGTCACGGTCGCTGAGATCCAGGGCTGCATGGCTTCGAGCGCGGCCATCACCCACGACGTGATGGCGACCGCGAACCAAATTAGCGGCGCGGCGAGACGCGCTCTGCCGTTCAACGTCACGACGGTACGCTGCGGGCCACGCCGGAGCAGCAGCGGCAAGTTGCGCGGCGCTGACCTTGTCATCGTGCCCGGTTTAGGGGCTGCGTCGGCGGACGCACTCGACCTGAAACTGAAGAGCCTCGCCTGCCGGCGTCTGGGCGACATGCTGGTTGAAGCGTTCGAATCCGGCGCCATGCTCGCCGCGCCGTGCGCCAGTACATTCTTGCTCGCGGACACAGGATTGCTCAACGGTCGCCGGGCGACCACGACATGGTGGCTCGCGCCGGTCTTTCAGCGCCGCTATCCCGAGGTCGAATTGGTGACGGACCGTATAGTCGTGGACGATTGGCCGATCGCAACCGCAGGCGCAGCGATGGCGCAGATGGATCTGATGCTTGCGATCGTGAGCCGGCTTGCCGGAGCCAGCCTCGCCAAGACCTGTGCCAACTACCTTCTGCTGGATGAGCGACGTTCGCAGGCGCCCTTTATGGCGATCACCTATCTAGCGAACCAGGACCCCAGGATCGCTAAAGCTGAAAAGTGGGTGCGCGACAACATCGAGCGTGATTTTACGATTGACGAGCTCGCGAAGGCCCTCGCTTTGGCGCCGCGCACGTTTGCCCGGCGGATTGCGCGGACCTGCGGCGTCTCCCCCATTCAGTTCGTTCAGCGCATCAGGATTGAGACCGCGCGATCTCTGCTGGAGACCACACGCCTGTCTGTGGACGAAATCGCTCGACAGGTGGGGTATGCGGAATCCTCTACCCTTCGCCGATTGATCCGGCGTGACACAAAGCATTCGCCAGGGCATTTCCGTCCCGCCGCCTAACTAGTGTCCCGGATTCGAAGTTCGTTCGATTAACGAAGCCGAGAACTCCCGCGTCAACCGGTCGATTTCCGCGGCGAACCAGCGCCCTCATACTGAGGAGCGAGGCGAAGCCTCGCGTCTCGAAGTATGCTCCAGTGGGCTCCCGCCTGCTCTGCGCGTACTGGAGCGTCCTTCGAGGCCGCTTCGCGGCGCTTCAAGACGAGGGGTAGGGCGGGAATATTCAATCCTCAGGACTTCAGAATCAGGACACTAGGCCTACTTGCGACGAGCCGCCGCGGCGTCAAATTCGCGCTATAGTTGTCGCGGGAAGGATTTGCCCATGCCGTTGACGGAGGTGAAGATCGAAGGTTTCATCGGGACGATCTGTCTCGACCATTTCGAAAGGCGCAACGCCTTTTCGGCGGCGCTCGTCGACGGGATCACCAAGGCGCTGGAGAGTTTCGTCGAAGCCCGTGCACGCGTCGCCATCCTGAGGGCGAGGCCCGGCGTGAAGATCTGGTCGGCCGGCCACGACATCGATGAACTGCCGAAGGGCCGCCGCGATCCGCTGGGATGGTACGACCCGCTACGGCGCCTTGTTCGCGCGATCGAAAACCATCCGACCCCGGTCATCGCCATGATCGAGGGCAGCGTGTGGGGCGGCGCCTGCGAGACGGCGATGGCCTGCGACATTATCGTCGCGGCACCCCACGCAACCTTCGCGCTGACGCCGGCCAAACTCGGCGTGCCATACAATGTCTCGGGCATGCTGACGTTTCTCAACAGCGCCTCGCTCAGGATCATCAAGGAGATGGCCTTTACTGCGAAGCCGATCTCGGCGGAGCGGGCCCTGCAGGCCGGATTGATCAATCATCTCGTGGCGCCCGAGGACCTTGAGCCGTTCACCTATGCGATGGCCGCCGACATCGTCGCCAACGCGCCGCTATCGATCGCGGTGATGAAGGAGGAATTGCGCATTCTCGCCGGCGCGCATCCGATGAGCCCGCAAGGCTGGGAGCGCGTGCAGGGATTGAGGCGCGTCGTCTATGACAGCGCGGACTACGTAGAGGGCCTGAAGGCGTTCAAGGAGAAGCGCAAGCCCGTGTATCGGGGCGAATAGCAGCGTCCACAAGGCGCGGCGTTAGCTCAAAGCCGAGCTTAAGCCATGGTATGATAAGCGCCAAGTGCGCCAAGATACGATTGCTTCTCCTCGCCATTTCCAGCTCCCTATTTGACTATTCGATTTCTGAAATTTCGCTTGCACGTTAAGCGTCCACATTCGGACAATTTTTTGAAGGCGCCTCGCCGGTGTCGTAAGCTTTGCCGGTCAGGCGCACGACGTCGCCCGCGAGATTGGCGAGGCGCTTGGCGAGAGCGTCCCGCCAGCCGACCGCCAATTGGGCTATATATTAGAAGCATAGAAGCCCACGTTTCGACTATTCGCTCTTGCGAACACCGTCGAATCTGGCCTTGGGTTTGACCCAGCGGGAGACGGCGCGAGGCGTTGATGAAAATTCTCGTCTACGGGGCAGGCGTGATCGGAACGCTGTACGCGGCCAGACTTCAGGAAAGCGGTCAGCAGGTCACCTTGCTCGCGCGGGGTCAGCGCCTCGCTGATGTCCGCCGCCACGGCCTGACGCTCGAAGACGTGGCGAGCGGGCGTCGATCGACCACCGCGGTCGGCACCACCGAGCAACTTGCTCCGGAAGACCAATACGATGCCGCTCTGATCACGGTGCGACGCGACCAATTGCCGAGCGTCATGCCGGCGCTGCAAGCAAATCGAAGCATCCCAACGATGCTCTTCATGCTGAATAATCCTGTCGGGTCGAACGATCTTGTTAGCGCACTCGGTCAAGACCGGCTGCTGCTGGGTTTTCCCGGCGCGGGGGGGACGCTGGACGGACACATCGTTCGCTATGCGCTGATCTCGCAGCAGCCGACGACGCTCGGCGAATTGAACGGGCGAAGCAGCGAGCGCGTGCGGAGCCTAGCGGGAACGTTCAAGGCCGCCGGTTTTCCGACCACAATATCGGGCGACATGGATGGATGGCTGAAGGCCCATGCCTTCTTCGTCACAGCCGTCAGTGGCGCGATCTACATGGCTGGGGGCGACTGCCGGCGTCTGTCGGCGGACAGCGCCACTCTAACTCTGATGACCAAGGGGGTGCGGGAGGGCTTCGCCGCCGTGCGCGGGCTTGGCCGGACCGTAACGCCATTCCCCCTGCGGGTGCTCTTCACGTGGCTGCCGCAATCGTTCGCCGTCGCCTATTGGCGGCGCTTCTTCGCGACCGATATGGCTGACTACGTCTTTGGCTGCCATGCCCGGTCCGCGTCGCGTGAGATGCGCGAAATCGCGAGCGATTGCTTGACCCTGCTCGAAAAGACCGGCGTGGGAGCCCCGGCGCTCCATCAACTTTACCAAACGATCGACGCCTACGCAGTGCAGGGTTGAAGACACTCGCCAGGACTCGCTCAATTGGGACTGCTAGGCCCGAGCCATTCCGTTCAAAACCGACGAGCATATGTTTGCCGGCGGTCCTGGCCTCGTCGCGCCGGTCGGGGCCTCGCGGCGCTGACGGATCGAAGGTCGGCTTCGAAGATCGGCTCCAGCACCAGCATCGCTGCTGTCATGCAGATCCGATCCCGCAAGGTTGAGATGCCCCACCGGATCAAAGGATTGCTCTTCTCTCAGGGCGCATCCGGGTATGAGCCGTTGCGCCGCGATCGGCGGGCGCGGCTGGATGCGCTTCTGACTGGCGATGGCCGTTGCTTGCCCCAACATCTCAAAGCCCAGCTTTGTCGAGAACTCGATCGGCTCGAATTGCCTCTCGAGCAGATCAAGGCTGTGGAGGCCGAGCGGGACGCGCTGCTCACACAACAAACCAAAGCATCGGCCCCGCCGCCGATGTTGCTGGGTGACAGCGCCGCCTTGCTGGCGCTCGTCTCGGATCTCCGGGAGAAGGTCGCGGCCCGCATGGGCCCCGATGTGACCTTGGCCAGTTGTTTCGAAGCTGGCCGCGATGGATTCTGGCTGCATCGCCTTCTGACCGATAATGGCGTCATCAATCACGTCGTTGAACCGCCGAGCATTCTCGTAACCAGAGGCGCAAGGAGAGCGAAGAACGACCGGCTCGATGCTCAGGGCCTTCTGCGCGTCCTGGCGGCGGCGTTCGCCGGAGATCACGAGATCTGCCGGATGGTCAGGACGCCGAGCGTCGCCGAGGAGGACGACAAGCGGCCTCATCGCGAGCGCGAATATCTCGTTCAGGAGCGGGTCCGCATTGAGAACCGGATCGCCGCTTTGCTCGCGACCCAAGGCGTTCTGAAAAGACCGTCGCTGCGAACCTGGGCAGCCGACCTTGACGCCTTGCGAACGGGCGACGGTCGAGCGCTTCCACCTTACCTGAAGGCGGAGCTTGATCGCTTGCGCCCTCGCCTTCTGACGAGCCTGGAGATGATCCGAGAGGTCGAAGCCGCGCGAGAGCAGGCGATGGAGGCTGATGACAATCCGGCCAACCAGATCGTGAAGGCGTTATGCAAACTCCGGGGTCTTGGCGACAACTTTTCAGCCGTTCTGGCGAGGGAGGTGTTCTACCGGACTTTCGACAACCGGCGGCAGATCGCCGGCTATCTCGGCCTCGCGCCAACGCCGTTCCAAAGCGGCGGAATGGTGGGGTCGGTCTTGGGCGCGTGTCTATACCGGTTTCCGAACAGCGCGCGCTGGCCGCCACATGCTGTCAAGCTCGTTTTGCTCGGGTTCGATCGCTTCGCCCCACCTTCATAAACCATGGCGTCAGGGCCACGATGAGACCGAAGAGTACCATTGCTGCGAGGTTCAGGACGAAGCCGCGCACTGACGGCTGCGGCTCAGGGTAGGCTGCTGAGAGCGGAACGACGATGAAGCTCATGACGATGAAGACGCCGGTCCCGTAGAGGGCGCCGAAGGTCACGGGCCTTTCGAACGGCGCGGGCAACCTCGCGCCGGCGAGGTGGTAGATCGCCGCGATGATTAGCGACATGCCCCATTGCAGCAGCAGCCCAAGCACGACGGTCCTCGCCCCGCCATCGTAGGATTCCTTGCCGAGCAGACCGCTCGCGATCGCCTGCAGGATGAATCCAGGACTGAGGTCGTTGATGGCGGAGGCCACGAAAATGTCGACGCTCCCGGCGACCATCCCTGCGACGATAATCGAAGCGGCGAGGGATCCGAGAACATTCGCTCCATCCAGGGTCGGCATTGGATGACTCCGCGCGATTGGCGACATTTACAGACTGACTAGATCGATCTATCTAGAAAGTCAACATGGCTTGATTGATCGATCTATCCTCAAACTCCAATAGCTCGTATATCTTGTTATATGACGAATCGCGCCGTTTCCGAGACAAAGCAGCGCCTGCTCCGCGCCGGCGAGCAGTTGTTCCGCACTCAAGGCTTCGCGGGGACGGGGCTGAAGCAACTCAGCCGTGTCGCCGAAGCCCCCTGGGCGTCGATGTACCATTTCTTCCCCGATGGCAAAGAACAGATGGGCGTCGAAATCGTAGCTTATGCGGGCGAACTCTATCGCGCGGGCTGTCAGTCGGTCTTCGATCGATTCGTGAATCCCGCGGAAGCCGTCGAACGCATCTTCATCGGTGAAGCGGCGATCCTCGAGGCGAGCGATTACCGGAATGGCTGCCCCATCGCCTCCGTGACGCTCGACGTCGCCAGCACGAACGAGAACCTGCGGTCAGCGTGCGCCCGTGCGTTCTCCGGCTGGCTCGATACGATCGAGCGGGCGTTTTCTGGCGTCGGCGCGCCCGCGGCGGATGCCGCGGCGCTCGCCGGCTTCGTCCTGTCAAGCCTGGAAGGCGCGATCGTTCTCAGCCGCGCGGCCAAGAGCACCGCGCCACTAATGCAATCGGCGAGATTCGTCCGGCAGGCCGTCGATCGCGAAGCGAAGACCTGGGGTCGCGCCTAGCTGCAAGCTGCGCCAATGGAAAGTCCGTGCGGCGAACAAATGTCTCATTCCTGTCCGCATGTGCCAAATTCAACCAGACCGTGCGAGAACTCCCCGGTCGGCGGCGTGTAGCGTCGGCGCGGCGCGAACAAGGGCCGATTTTTCCCCATTCGCGGATTTCCGGGACCCGGGGCCCGGATTTGCACCGCAAGGGCGTCTGAGGCGGCCGGAAGATCAGGTTTGGCGTGCGGGAGCGGGCCTCAGGCGGCAACAGCCACCATCAAAGCGCCGACACCGACAATGTTGATCGCGCGGCGCAAATTGTAGGCGAGCGCCGTCAAGTTGAACTCGGCGCGAACCTTTTCGAGCCCGCGCATCAGGAAGGCGCGCTGATACATCCACTGCTTGATGCTGCCGAAGGGATGCTCGACGGTTTCGCGACGGCGATCAAGGATATCGGGTTTGGCGGCGAAGGCAAGCGCTCGACGCGCGACGTCGCGTTTGATGGGCCGGTTTACAACCGAGGCATCGTCGCCATGAATTCAACGGCCCGCCCAGCTTCTGCATGTTCGCCTCTCCGAGGCATGGATTGATTGGCGCCGAGCGGGCTTTAAGCCCAGGAGCTGCCTGATGCGGCGACGCGCTGGATGACGTCGGCTGCACGCGCGTAGCCAACCGTCGCCTGCATCGATTTGCGAATCTCGGCTATGGCTGGCGGAATCGAGACGTCATCGACCGCCCGCGACGCGAGCTCGCGAAGAGCGTTCGCGGTCAGGTCATGAAAGTCGGCGCGAAAGCCCAGGCCGAGCTGCTCGGCGCGTTCGGCGGTGAGCTTCTGCTCACGCGTGCCGGGAACCATAATCATGGGCGCGTTGTAGTAGAGGCTCTCCATGACGCTGTTGAGGCCCGCGTGGGTCACGAAGACATCGACGACTTGCAAGAGGGTTGTCTGCGGAAGGTGCGGCCGTACGACAAAATTCTCCGGCCGGGCGCCGAGAACCACGGGATCGACGGTCTTGCCGATCGACAGAAAGGTCTGCCAATTCTCCGCGCCGAACGCATCGAAGCAGAGCCGATAGAACTCGGGCTCGTCATTTCGCAGCGTTCCGAGCGAAATCAGGACTCGACGCGCCTGCGGCCGGACCGGAATGTCTGACGGCAACGGGGGGGCCGGCCCCAGCGAAGGACCGACAAAGACGAATCGCTGATCGAACGAAGCGCGATCGACTTGAAACGCCTCGGCGACGAAGACGATCGTCGGATCGTGGACTTGAGAACGAAATTCGGCCACCGTCTGCGGGGCCACTCCGCGCGCGCCCAGGAATGATGCGAAGGTCTGGTCCGCCGCTGTCATATAGTTGGCGACGGGCCCTGTGGCCCAACCCGCGTCCCTTGCGCGCGCGACCCTTCCGTGGAACGTCCGAAATGCGGCGGCCGGAACGCCGGTCAGCCGCACGGCCAATTTGGCCGGTAGATCGAGCTCGTTGAACACGATGCAATCCGGCTTCTCCGCCTCGACGAGACGCTCGAGTTCGGGCGCGATGCGAGGCGCCTCGCGCGCCATCGCATAGGGCATGAGGGCGATGCGGGCGTCATGCGAAAGATTTTGCCCATGTCCCGAACGGGCGGAACGCAGCGTCTCAGCGAGCGGCGCGAATTCCGCGCCGGCGTTCTCGATTGTTTCGCGCCACGACTCGGGCAAGGCGTAGCGCACCCGGTCCCCGCGCCCGATAAGTTCGCGAGCGACGGCAAGCGTAGGATTCACATGGCCCGACGCCGGGATATTGAGAAAGAGGATCTTCGCCACGGTGGATTCGTCCGTTCTTCGGGCGCGGCAAAGCAAATCCATCTGCCGGCAACGGACTTGCCGGCAGCCTGGCGCACAGAGCGCGCTCGATGCGAGAAGAGCTACAAATGATACGCAATGCGTACTATATCGAAAACGATCCGGCCGTCAACCGTCGAACGATGCGCCTGTCGAAGCACGCCCTGGCCTCCGCCGCTCGCCTCTTGGCCAGCGAGATGCCAAAGTCGCGACCTTGATGGAGCCGCTCGCGCCCGAATGTAGTTTGGCTTGGGTTCGACGTGACGTCTCAAAGCAAGAAAACTGGCATGACGGCTGTGGGAGACGAAGAGATTCTAACCGTGCTGAACGCCATTCTCGCGCTCAGCAGACGTCTCCGAAGTGAAAGAGCGCCAAGTGGCGTAACTCTCGCGGGAATCAGCATTCTCGGAACGCTGAGCAGGCTCGGCCCCGTGCCTTCCAATCACGTGGCTGCGGCGGAAAGACTCGAGCCCCAGTCGTTGACCCGTTTGCTCGCCGATCTGGAAAAGCGGAACCTGATTTCGCGGGCACGCGGAGAGCGTGACCGGCGCGAGGTTGTGGTTGCGGTGACCGCCAAAGGTCGAGCGCTGCTGAAAGACGACCTGCTGCGGAGACGCGCTTGGCTGGAAAGCGCCATAACCGCCGCGCTCGACGAGAAAGAACGCAAGCGCCTGTTAGCGGCAGCTGCAGTTATGTTGAAGCTGGCCAAGCACCAAGCGGAGACCGAGGAACAATAAGATCGACAGCTCTGCTCGCCGCCTTAGATTGAGCAGCGGAAACGTCTTGGGCGTGGTCGAGGGGGCCTGAGGGCCCCCAAACGTGTCATTCGGCGTGGGGTCACGACGCCGATCGGCGCGATAAGACATTGAAATGATTGAATTGGGTGGGGTCAGCTCATAACGCCGATTTACATTTCACGCCAACCGCCGACGGAGCCGACCTCTCATCTTGAGGCCGTCGCGCATGTTGAGACCGAGCAGCGTGATATTCGTGGCCCCCGCTGTAAGCTCAAGCGCCTGCACCGCGTAAAAGGCCGCGTCAAACTCGGCGGCCATCGCCTTATGCGCGAGGAACAGCGCCGAGGGGATGAGGATCAGAAGTCCGTTGGCGGCGACCAGCTGCATGCGCCTGACCTTCGCGCCGAGCACTCCGTCCCGCCGCCCCCTCGCCAAGGCGAAGCCGGAGCTTCCCGCCGCAATAAGCGCCGGGACCAGCAACAGAAACCCCCAAGGGATCGCTGTCTTAACGGCGACAATGACCGCTCGGGATGCAAATGACTCACTGAGGATCGTCGATAGCCAGAACGTCGCAATCGTGAGGATAGCGATAGCGCCAGCGACGGGATGGATGATTTTGAGCATGGCTTCCTGCCGTCCTGCAAACGAGTTTCCGCTAGGCGACGCAGATGCCGGGGACCGCAACCTTCTGGAATAGATGCGGGGTGGCGACGGACGAGGACGGATAGGCCGAAAGCTTCGCCACAAACTCGGGATGCGTGAACGCTGCCCGGAAGTGGCCGATCGTCTCCCAGACCGCATAGTTGAGATAAGTCGGGCTTTCGCCGATGGCGCGGTGAAGCTGGGTCGAGATGAACCCCGGCTGCCGTTTCATAAACTCCGCGTCGTCCTTCCAGACTTCGAGGAAGGTGGGCTCGTCGGCCTTGTCCAGCGTGAAAATGTTCATGAGAACGACGGGGGACGCTTCAAGCCCGATCTGACGTTCAATCGGAAAAGCGGGGTCCAGCGGGCGCAACAGTGACATGGCGGTCTCCGTTCGATACGGGTGTATGGCGTCGATATGGCGCAACGCACACATACACTATTGACACTACGATGTCAATCGGATTATATGGTGACAAATGAGCAATCCCAAGCGGACGCCCCCCGGAGCCGCATTGACTGACTTGGTTCTCGATGTGTTTCGGCTCAACAGCCGCATGCTCGCCGCTGGCGACAAACTGGTTGCCGACCTCGGTCTGACAAGCGCCCGCTGGCAGATACTCGGCACCATCGTCGCGGCAGATCGGGCTCAGCCCGTCGCATGGCTCGCACGCGACATGGGCGGCAACCGCCAAAACGTGCAGCGGATCGTCAACGATCTGGAACGCGAAGGGTTCGTCGAATTTCAGCCCAACCCGCATCACCGGCGGGCGCAGCTTGTCCTCCTGACTGACAAGGGAAAGAAAGCGCTTGATGCGGCCATGCGCCTGCAAGCGCGCTGGGCCAATGAGTTGACGGAAGGCCTCCGGGTCGAGGACATCGCGACGACCCGAAGCGTCATCACGGCGCTGCGCAAACGACTGGAAGCAACTGGAGATAATAACGAGCAAGTCTGATTTTCTCACCAGCGCAAATGTCCGGTGTCAGGGAATTTGCGCGCAGCGTACGACTGGAGTCGACGGATTGAGTTCTCTAATACCAAAGGCCCCGCGAGCTGACTCACATTGTGGATTTCACAGAGGGCGAGATTTCTGACTCCATTGGCGTGGGGAGATTCGCGCCATGCCATCAGCGGTCAGATTGCGAGACGACTATTCGGCTAAGGAGCTTCGGGCGCTCGCCCGGCGCTCGAAGGACGCCAACCAGAGCCGGCGGCTTCTGTCCTTGGCCGCGGTTCGGGACGGGATGGACCGAGGCGCGGCGGCGAAGATCGGCGGCATGGACCGGCAGACGCTGCGCGACTGGGTCCATCGCTTCAACGCTTTCGGACCGGAGGGTCTGTTCGACAATTGGACGGCGGGTCCCAAGCCTCGCCTGTCGGAGGAGCAACGGGCCCAGTTCGCGCAGATCGTCGAGGCCGGGCCGGATCGTGAGAAGGACGGCGTCGTACGAGAAGCCGAGCTTCTTCAGAAGCTTTCCGACATAGCGCGGGCGCTGGCGGCGGATCGACCTCAAGCGCCAAAGCCGCTCCGACCCCGCGAGCGGGACAGATCGCGCCGAACAGATAGGCGTTGTCATAGCGCTGATCGGCGGGCTGCCTTGGCCGCGTTCCACGCCTGGCCCATTGGCGGACAAGGCCGTTCTTCTGGCCAATCCGGGCCTCATCCGAAAACCAGATCTCGACCGGCGTCGTCTCGGGCAGCCCTTCGAGATGAGCCTTCAGCGCGCGCGGGAAGTTTTTTTAAATCCCTCGACGATCCGCTCATCCTGAGCCGGATGACGGGGCCGTGCGCTCATATGCGCTTGATGGGGTAAACTGGGTGCGGTGTGGCTAGGTTGAAATCGCCGTCGGCATAGAAGAGCCGCGGCTACACAATCGGCGGCATCTGCCGCTCCCTTCCTGGGGCGTCGCTCCTCTTGGGAGCCTAGATTTCGGCCTCCTGTCTCCTGGATTGCCGGGCTTAGGCCGATGCGAACTCCGTCCCGTCTCGCGGCATCGTGTGCATGATGATCGCGAGGCGGCGAGCCAGAGTGACCCTCGCCTTGCGCATCGTTGATCGCTTGGCGATCGCGAAGACCCAGTCCTTGAGTTTGAGCTGGCCCTTCTTCGCCTTCGTGCGCTGTGCGTCGAACGGCTTCGGCACCATCCTCTCCCGCATCGACATCGTACGCGCAGTTGCGACCTTGGGCCAACCGTTGATGCGCAGCAGAATGTCGCCGCCGGGACGCACGAATGGCAGCGTCGCGTAGGGTTCTCCTGGCGCATCGAGCACTGGATTCGCTTCGGACGAGTCGCCGAGGAGAAAATCCTCGATCGCCGCCGGCGGATCGTCAGCTTCGCGCGCAACATGTCGGCAACGGTCTGTCCGCGCCGGAACGCGGTGACCTTGATGCCGGCGCGCTGTTCCGGGGTGACGTCGATGGTGAGCCGCGCAGTGAAGAGGCTGGCTCCCGATTCGCGCGAAGAGAGCGCTTCCCGCGTGCGGACCCACGTATCCGCGTCGCTGGGACGGGCGGCGAAAGCGCGTTTGGCAATGCGGCCGCTCATCGCATGAGCCTCTCGATTTCGGCGGTGAGGGAGGCGATCTCGCGCGCGGCGGGTCCGTCGTCGTTGATCTCGCCGACCAGGCGGCCGCTGCGTGCGGCGTTGGCGAAGCCGATGCGCTGCCCGATTGTCGAAGCGAGCAGGGGCGGGTCGTGGTCGACGAGCAGTTCGGCTGTCTCGCGCGCGATGATCGTTCGCGCGCAGCGGCGATTGAGAACGAAGCGGGCGACGAGCTGCGGACGGAAGATGCGCGCTTCGACGATGAGCTTCAGCAGCTCGCCGGACGCCCAGCCGTCGAAGACCAGATGTCCGTCTTGCCGAACTGCCGACGTGCGCGCCGCATGGTGATTGCGGCGCTTGAATGTGCACCGCAGTTCATCAGCGAGATTGGAGGCAACATGACGGAGATGATTGCTTACGTAGGCCTGGATGCTCACAGCACGAGCATCTCGGTCGCCGTGGCCTGGCCTGGTCAGGACAAGCCGGAATACCTGGGCAAGATCCCCACGAACCCAGCCGCAGTCGACAGACTGATCGGCAAGATTTCCGCGAAGACGCAACTCCTGCGCTTCTGCTACGAGGCAGGCCCTACGGGATTTGCGCTCTATCGGCAGCTTAGAGAGCGGGGCCACGACTGCATCGTGGCGGCGCCCACCCTGATCCCACGCAAGCCGGGCGAGCGCGTGAAGACCGATCGGCGAGACGCTGTGATGCTGGCCGCTCGACTTCGAGCGGGTGATCTGACGCCAGTTTGGGTCGGCGACACGCACCATGAAGCGATGAGGGATCTGGTGCGCATCCGTGAAGTAGCGGTTCGAACCCGGCGGCGCGTCCGGCAGCAGATCTGCGGCTTCCTTCTGCGGCACGGGCGCCGTTACGACACTGGTAAGCTGTGGACTCGCACCCATCGACGCTGGCTCTTCGCCCAGAAGTTCGAGCATGCGGCGCACCACATCGTGTTGGGCGAGATGATGGGCGAGCTCGAGTTGGCGGACGAAAGGGTCGCAAGAGTTGACCTTGAAATCAGCCAGCGCGTAGGTGAGTGGTCTATGGGGCCGACGATTGCCGCTCTGCAGGCGTTGCGCGGTATTGGGCTCGTCGCGGCCGCTATTCTGGCGGCAGAACTCGGTGATCTGCGCCGCTTCAAGAATGCGCGGTCGCTGATGGCCTATGTCGGTCTCGTTCCGAGCGAGGTCAGCAGCGGCGCTCGGCGGCGCAAGGGCGCGATCACGAAAACCGGCAACACGCGAGCGCGCACCGTGCTGATCGAAGCGTCGTGGAACTATCGCTTCCCGGCTCGCCGGACAATACATATCGAGAAGCGTTCCGTCGGCGTATCCGATGAGCTCAAGGAACTGGCCTGGAAGGCGCAGCAACGCCTTTGCCGACGATATCGGCATCTCGTCCTGAAGCAGCGCAAGCCGCCGGCGGTCGCATGCACGGCCGTCGCGCGAGAGCTGCTCGGCTTCATTTGGGCGATCGGGCAATCCGTGCGGCCGGTGGCACTGCGGGCGGCTTGATCCAGTTCCGGCTAAGGCTTGGCGCAAATCGCGCCGACCTCGGCCGGAAATAGGAGCGCGTGCAGCCGGCGGCGGCTTCAGGTCAGGGGAATCCTCGTTCGCCGTTGGTGCCCGATGCAATCGGACGCACGCTCGAAGACAGAGGCAGCCCCGCGACGGAACATGGTAATGCGGTTTTGACCCGCGGATTAGAGCTTGATCGACCAACGTCGTGGACGCCGCCGCCGACCTCACGCGCTCGCAAAAGCATCCCGATCCAAGGTGTAACTGGGTCGGGATGCTTTGCCGTGCCCCGCGCTTGACAGGACGGACATTAGACGGCGAGGGCTGCGCTGGGATCAGCACGAGGTCAGCTGCGAGCAGAGCTGAGCGCATCAGTCCAGTGATGCGCGGCGGCCCGTCGATGACGACGTGAAGGGCGTCTCGCGCGAGTTCGGGCGCCTCCCGATGCAGCGTGTCGCGTGCGAGGCCGATGACGCCGAAGAGCCTCGGCAAGCCTTCCTTGGCGCGCTGCTCGGACCAGTCGAGCGCCGATCCTTGCGGGTCGGCGTTGATCAGCGTGACGCGCTTGCCCTGCCGAGCCCAGGCGCCTGCGATATGCAGGGCCAGCGTGGTCTTGCCGACGCCGCCCTTCTGATTGAGCAGCGCCACGATCATTGCGCCCTCGTGCAGCTCACGTGTCGCGAGGGGCAGGTAATCCCTCGCGGCTCAATCGGAGGTGAAGCCGAGAACGAAAGCAGGCAGTTGAGGGGCGTGTGAATTGCTTCAGCGTACTTGGGGCTTCGGCCTGATGCGGAGCCTTGAACGGATTGACCGCATCCATCGGTCAAGGGCAGCGAAAGGCGCTCGGATCCTGCTGATCCACAGCATGCAGATTCCGGCGTTCCCGTTAGAAAGAATCCGAAGGATTCTTTGTTAGAGAAGTTACGGGGGCGCTGTCACGAGAACTGAATTTGGCGGCTTGCAATTTGGAAGTCCCAGTTTTGGCTCACGCCGCGGTGGCGGCTCGCCACGTCTGGAACGCTTCGTCTCGGAGGACGCGAAGCGTGCGGCGGGATGTCAGATGGCGCTGGACGTTGAAAGTGTTTTGGACGGCGGCGTGAACAGACAGGAAGCGCTGGGCTGATCCGGGCGATTTGAAGCCCTGCATCTTACGCTCGCGTCGACGGGTCGGCTGATGCGAATTCTCAGCCCGATTGTTCTTGCGCAAGCCCTGCTCATGGCGAGCCGACAATCCGATTTCGGACTTTGCCGCGCCGTAGGAGCGCAGTTTGTCGGTCACCAGCACCTCGCGGGCGAAGATTTCCCGGCGGATATGTTCGGCCAGGTCAGCATCCGGACAAGGGCCAGTCGGACCGCAACGACGGGTGATCGCAGGCGAGGTTCGTTCGCTTGAGAAAACGATATACGCCGGCGCGCGAAACACTCCACGCGCGCGCGACCCGCGCCAGGCCATAAGAACGAGACGTCGAAGGCGAGACCGTCTGGCTCATCGTCTCGACCTCCTTCGGGGGCTTTGTCACGCCAAGGTAGCGCAACTTGGTATGAGGGCTAAGATGGCGAATGACGATTTCGTTCGCCCGCCACCAGTTTCCGCCTGCGATCATTCAGCACGCGGTTTGACTGTATGTGCGTTTCACGCTCAGCTATCGCGACACCGAAGATCTGCTGGCAGAGCGCGGTCTGGATGTCTCCTACGAAACGGTGCGGCGATGGGTTTTGAAGTTCGGGCCGTTGTTCGCCCGAGAACTCCGCAGTCGACGTTCGCGGCCAACGGCGCGGTGGCATCTTGATGAGATGGCCGTGATGATTGCGGGGAGGCAGTTCTGGCTGTGGCGCGCTGTCGACGACGAAGGCGAGGTTCTCGACCTGCTCGTGCAGCGACGGCGCGACAAGGCTGCAGCCGTGAAACTGATGCGCAAGCTGATCAAGAAGCAAGGCTCGAAGCGTCCGACTTTCATGTCGAAGGCTATCGCAAAATATGGGCGCGACTGCGCGCTGCCGGGGTTCGCTCGAGCCCTCGCCGGGTGCGCCGGGTGATGGGAGAGAACGGCTTGCTCGCGCCCCATCGCGTCGGGCGCAACCAAGAGAAGACGCACGACGGAACCATCGTCACCGGCAAGGTCAATGAAATGTGGGGAACGGACATGAGCCAGGCCGTCACCCTCGAGGGAAGGGCGGGCCTATGTTTTCGTCGCCGTCGAACACGCGAACTCAGAAATCGTCGGCATTCACGCCGCGCGTTCAGCCAGTCGCTTTAATGGGTCCGGACCCTAGAATGCTTGAGCGTAATGTGCGTGCTCGATAGATACCGTTAGCCGCCGGCACATCGTGGTGAGCTTGGTAGCGGCCCATACTGACTTAATCCTTGATCCCGGAAGAGCAGTTGGCCCGATTAGCGGCCAGCCGAATCACGGCGCCAGGAGGGGCTTGCGCTGGGGGGGCCCACGTCGTGATCGAGCACAGTGGATGACCGGCGCGCTCGACCGGCCTTTCGGACGCTGGACCCGACGAGCGCGCGCAAAAGAAGCAATGTGTTTCGCGGATTCTCCCGATACGGCGCATGGCGTAAGGCCACCAATCCCGTCCGAAGGGGAGATAGAGGCGTACTCGCTCGCCGCGTCGCGCAAGGTCTTCGGCGACGTCGCTGCGAACGCCGAGCAGCATCTCGAACTCGTATTCATCGGCGCGCCATCCTGCAGCCGCTGCGCGCTCGAGGGCGTAGGCTTGCAGCCGGTCATCATGGGTGGCGAGGATGGGATAGAACCCCGCATCGCGCGCATCCCGCGAGAACATAAGATCGATGAGGCGGCGCGAGTTGGCCTTGACCCCGAACCGGCGCGTGAAGGCAATCTCGCTACCGGCAGCAAACGCGCCTTTGACCAAGCGAAGTCTGGCGCCGCGTCGGATCTGAGCACGGATATCCGCCTCGGTGCGCCGCAGATAGGCCTGAAGCGTGATCGCCGCGGGCAATCCCGCCGACTTGATCGCGTCGTGAAGCGCGATCGTTGCATCGACGACGTTCTGGTCCTCCATGTCAAGCATCAGGACATGCACGCCGGGGCGATTGCACGCGGCATGGTGAACGGCTTCGGCGATCTTGAACGCATTGCGTCGGGCCTCGGCGGGATCGAGGCTGTACCCGATCTGCGTGGGGTCGACGGAGACATGGACGTCGAGTCCCGTTCGCCCTAGAAGATCGGCCACCGCGAGCTTTGCGGAGACGTTTTCTGCGACGAGATCCGCACGGCCCACGTATTCGCCGAGGTAGAACAGCGATCCACGGATCGAGTGCCTTGCATGCAGAGCGGCAGCGCAAGCGACGGCCTCTTCGGCTGTGGGGCCCGCAACAAAGCGGGAGGCGAGTGCCGAGGCGGCACCCCGTCGCTGCGTCGTTGCCTTCGCGGTCTGCGACCGCGCGAGCGTGATCATGCCTGATTGCCACGTGCGACGGATCATTGTGGTCGGCTGCCCCGACTCCGGCCAGCAAACCGGTCACGTCGGCGGACCAGAGGCGTCCTCGACGTTTGAGGGTGGGAGGCAGAGGAGAGTTCCAGGAACATAATGCTGCGTTGGTGCTTTCTATGCCTCACGAGCCCGCCAGGACCGATTCGGTGAGGATGCTGTTGTGTGATTGATGCCGGCGGCCTTCCCGGCATTTTCGCTTGTCCGACGCTCGCGCGATTGTCGAGCGTCCTCGGCATCTGACTCTCACTTTTTCAGCCCCACGGCCTTGAAGAAAGTGTAGCAGAACACCCCGTCTGCCTCGGCCGTACGGAGCAATGCCCGGATGCCTTCATCGAACATGGCTGCGTCCGTCAAGCCGGCCGCGATCGCTGCGCCTCGGACGCCCGCGACCATCGCGGTGAAGGTCTTCCGGATGAAGCCATCCACCAGGGCCGGCCGGCTGGCATCGACGTAGACGATGCGCGGCGAAACCTGGACGGTATGGAAGCCGGCCTCGGTCAGCAGAGTATAAAGGCGCCGGCCGATGAGCCCGTCCCCGCCCGCCGCCCGTTGTAGGTCCACTTGGCACTGGATCGCCGCGCGGGCTGCGGCATCGTCTGGGTGAAAGAGGGTGGAACCGTGATCGCCCTCGATGACTGTGAGCGAGCCACCCGGTTTTACTACTCGCCGTAACTCGACCAGGGCCGCGGCGGGCTGGGGCAGATGCTCAAGAACGAAGCAGACAAAGGCGTGGTCGAAGGAAGCGTCCCCGAACGGCAGGGCGTGAAGGTCGGCTTTGTGGAAATTTGGGCGGGGAAGGCGGGCCTCTGTGACGCGGGCTTCCGCCAGCGCGAGGGAGGGCATGGAGATATCGATGCAGGTGATCTTCGCGCCCGGGCTTTTCCGGATTAGCGGTACCGTCTGGGCACCGACGCCGCACCCCGCTTCCAAAATCGCACTGCCGGCCGGAAAGGCTGTGTCGTGGTGGAGCAATTCCTCCAGCGTGCTTGCCTGGTCCCGCAGGCGGATGCTCTCGGCGCCGTCGTAGCCATGAACGTAGTCTTGCCGCACGGTGCTGTCCTCGATGTTTGACGGCGATCCTACCGTCCGTCCTGCGGGCCCGTCTTGAACGCGATTGCGGGAGCCCTCAAGTCAGGGCGGCGCGATAGCGGGCGGGAGTGACGCCAAGCTGGCGGACGAAAGTGCGGGTCATATGACTTTGGTCTGCGAAGCCGGCCTCGGCCGCCGCTTCGCACGGCCGCCGACCCTCTGCCAGGAGTTGTCGGGCGAGGCGGACGCGCCGCTGGAGGAGATAGGCATGGGGCGTCGCTCCCACGTTCCGCGAGAAGCCGCGGAGGAGCTGGAAGCAGCTCACGCCCAAGAGTGCTGCCAGCTCGGCAAGCGTGGCTGGACGTTCGGGAGCGTCATCCAGGCGCCTCAGGGCCTGCGTAACGAAGGGTGGTGGGTGCGTCGGGAGAGGGCAGCTTCCGTACCGGCGCAGAAGAAGCGCCAGCGTCCGCAGCAGCGCCTCCTCGACGGCGAGAAGGTCCGGTTGCGGCGCGGTGATCGCGGCGAAGAGCCGCTTAATGTGGGCGGCCAGCAGCAGATCGCGCAATGCAGGGCGGGCGATCTCGAGTGGACCGGGCATCTCGCCCGCAATCTCCCGGGCGATAAGGCCGGGATCGAGGTAGAGCATTTTCCAGCCCCGCGCGCAGCCGCCTAGGGGTATGCCGTCGTGCATCTCGCCGGGGTTCACTGTAATCACGTCGCCGGCACCGGCCTCCACCGGTCCGATGCCGCTCCAGGAACGCTGGGCACCGAAGTGGAGCACGCCGATGCCGAACTGGTCGTGCGCGTGCCGGGGGAAGTGACGGTTCGAGGTGAGAGCGATCGCCTCGATTCCGCCAACACATGATCGATGCAGCTCTGCCCGGTGCACATCACCGACCGCAGTCATTCGCGTCCGTCCGTCCTCCGTCTGTCCCGCCCAACGCAAGCGCCGATAGTATCATGGCAGTGCGTCCCGCCGAACTTACATTCGACCGGACCAATCTAAGGGGGAGGGTCATTGTGACGGTATTTTTGGTCGGTGAGCGGATGGCGGTCTGTCGCTGGGGATGTCGAAATCGACCGATTGATGCCGATAGTGGCTGGAACCGGCAAATTTGAAAATCGTGGAAATTCTCTTTTGAAATCAAGAGCGGAAATTTCTGACGGATCAGGGAGCCGGTCCTTGATCGTGCGCAGAAAAAATTTTCGTTGTTAGATCAACGCGGTACCATGACTGAAAATGATCGAGTGGGAGTGACAGGGGGGTACTGCGCCGCAGCCGTTCTGATGCCAAACCCGCTCAACTTTTCCATCGACTATGCGCAGGACATCCGGCGTCGAATAGCCCACGAAGTAGAGGATGTCGCCGACAAATGGCTGGCCTTCACCTCGATTGTCGTCGCTCCCATGCGTTTGGCCATGAATTGCTCGAGATCGGGATCGATTGTCCGATCTTCCATCGAAACCGCATAGTAGCTCGGCTTCGAACGCCAAGCGGCGCGCGTGGTCTTGCCGGTCAACAAAGCCCGATGGAACGGCTGCTGGACCGCATAGAGCACTCAGAAGCGCCGCTCGGCGATCGGCAGCTGGGCGGCGATGGTCGGGGCGATGATCCTGGCGCGCGCGAGCGACGACCCCGCACTGTCCGACGAGGTGCTCGATCAAACGCGTGCCTGGCTGGAGGCCAAGGCCAAAGAGCTTCGAGCCGGTCCATGATTGTACCATATACTGAGAACTGTTTTCCCAATATTGCCGGATTATCGCCAAAATCGCGCTGGCCGTCGCCCAGGTGAACGGCTGCGAATACTGCCTGTCGGCGCACAGCTATCTCGGCCTGAACTTGGCGAAGATCACGCCGGAGGAGATCGCCCTCAACCGCAAAGGCGAATCCGGCGACGCCAAGGCTGACGCGGCTGTGCGCTTCGCCGCCAAGGTTGTGCGCGAGCGCGGTCATGTCAGCGACGCCGACCTGAAGGCGGTCCGCGACGCCGGCTTCAGCGGCGGCCAGATCGTCGAGATCATTGCCGTCACTGCCGAGAACCTCTTCACCAACCTGCTCAATGTGGCCGCGCAGACTGACATCGACTTCCCGCTCGTCTACGCCGCCAAGGCCGCCTGACGCAAGGCGCGGGCTGGCGGGCCGTTCCGGCCGCCAGCTTGCTCTCGACGCCTAGATCGATCATGCCAACAAGGATTACCCCCGCTTCGCCGACCGCCCCGACAACAAGGAAGCTTGAGTTCGTGAGCAGAGCTTGGAGATTTCTCGCTGTCAGAACGGACGGCGCGAGAAGCTCGGCGACGGCGGAGATGATTATGAAGAAAGCGAGGGGCCGCCAGATACTGCTGGGCCGACCCGCCAGCGCAGCGCCAAGCGCACGGTTCGTGTTCATGAGACGCCTCTCGATCGTCGCGCCCTGCTCTCCGTTGAATCTGCTCCGAGCGATGACCGAACTTCACTGACCGGCCCTATGTTCCAGTCCGTCCTCTTGCAGGGATGCTTTCACTTGGAATCAAGCTTCAGGCCAACCCCCTTGTCCACGAATTGCAGCGTGTGCACTTTCTTGTAGTCGGTGTCGGGCTTCACGATTGCGGCTTTCACCATTTGGTCAAAAAAGTCCTTGACCCGCGCGTCGGTCATCGCGCCGATCCCGAGCTTTAACGCGTCGCCCGAATCGACAATGCCATATTCTTTGAGCTTGGCGATCGAATAGGCGATCTGGCCGTTGGTCATTCCCGGATTGGCGCGTTTGATTGCTTCATTGGCTTTGGCGTTGTCGCCGTAGAGATAGTGATACCACCCGATCGCCGAAGCATTGACGAACCGTTGCACGAGCTCCGGATTTCGCTCCACCATGTTGCGCCGCGCTTCGATCAACGAAGAATAGGTGGAGTAGCCATGATCCGCGAGCAGGAAAACATTGGGTTTGAAATGCCCCTGCCGCTCAATCGCATAGGGCTCCGACGTCAAATACCCCTCCTGGATCGAACGCTTGTTGACGATGAACGGCGCCGAATCGAAATCGTACGGCTTGACGTTCGCAGAACCGAATCCCCAGGCTTTGATCATCCAGGCATAGAATGAGTACAAGCCGCCGGCGCTCACGTAAGCGGTTGAGGCTTTCGGCAGATCGGCCCACTTGTCCAAGCCGACGCCCGGATGCGACATGAAGATCTGCGGATCTTTCTGAAAGTCGGCGGCCACCGCGACAATCGGGACGTTGCGCTGCTCGGCCAGAAAATCGCCAAGGAGGTCGCCGGCCTGGAAGAAGTCGATCTTGCCGGCCAGCAGGAGCATCCCGCCGTTGCCCTCCGGGCTGCCAGGCAGAATGGTCACGTCGAGCCCATGTTTGGCATAGGTGCCGTCGACAACGGCTTGGTAGTAGCCGCCGGCTTCCGCGTCTGCCAGCCAGTTCAAACCAAAGTTGACCTTGTCCGGCGCGAGTGCGGGAGCGGACGAGGCGACAGGGACGGCAAAAGCGGCAAGACCTGCGAGAGAGAGGGCGCCAATCTTCTGCCTCGCCTCGGCAAGCCCGAGTTGCTTGACCTTCTGCTCGGTACGCATGCGTCAAAATCCCATTCGTCTACTGCCCTTGCGCGCGTCGCTTCTGCAAGTTGTCGAGGTAAACCACGCCGGCGATGAGCAGCCCCTCGATCACCATCTGCCAGAAGGGATTGACGCCAAGCAGGTTTGCGCCGTTGCCGATGGTGGTGAACAGGATCGCGCCGATGAAGCAGCCGCCAATGGTCCCGCGTCCGCCGAACAGGCTGGCGCCGCCGACGACCGCGGCGGCGATCGCCTGAAGTTCCGCCCCCATGCCGGCGTTGGGATTGCCCATCGTCAACCGGGCGACGAGCAGCATGCCTCCGACTGCGGCGAACAGCGACGCGAGGCCGTAGGCCGCGAGCGTCACGCCGGTCACGTTGACGCCGACGCGGCGCGCCGCCTCTATGTTGCTGCCGAGCGCATACATGTAGCGCCCGAGCCGCGTCGCCCCGAGGAGGAACTGGGAGGCGGCGGCAAAAACGAGCATCACGCCAAACATCGTCGGTATGCCGAAAATGGACGAATTGGCGAAGTTTCCGAGCGAATCAGGCAGCCCAGCGATGGTCATACCGCCCGAGACGAGCATCGTGAGTCCGCGGTAGCCCTGCAGCCCGGCGAGCGTGACGATGAAGGCGGGAATGCCCAATTTGTCGACGGCGAGGCCGTTGACAATTCCGATCGCAAGGCCGAGCGCGAGCGTCAACGGGGCGGCGATGATCAAGCTCACGCCGTTCGCGAGTAGCACGGCGAACGCCACGCCGGTGAATCCGAGGACCGACCCGACCGACAGATCGATGCCGGCGGCGACGATGGTGAACAGTTCGCCATAGGCCACGATCGCGTCGATCGAGACTTGCCGCATGATGTTGAAGACGTTGCCCGAGGTCAGGAAATACGGCGAGCCGATCGCGAGGCCGATCCACAGCAGCACGGTGCAGCCGAGCACCCAGGTCTCGACCGGGAGCCAATGCCAGATTTCTGCCGCGAGGGCGGCGCGCGAACCGGACCTGGGCGTCGGCGCAGCGATCGTCGCCATTGTCGCCTCATCTCCTTTTCGCGGCCGGGCCCCAAAGGTCAGGGCCCGGCGCGACCTGCGCGGGTCACCCTCCGAGGTAGGGGGAGAGCTGGTATTTCTTCGGGTTCAGCAATCCCGCCATCTGCGGGCTATTGATGTTCTCCTTGGTGACCACATGCACGCCCGAATCGACGGTGTGCGGCAGCACCACGCCGTTAGCGGCGGCGAGCGCGTACCAGACGCCCGCATAGCCCATCATGTACGGGTTCTGCACGATCAACGCGTCAAGATTGCCGTCGCGCACGAATGCGATCTCCTGGTCGGAGGTGTCAAACGCGACCGCGCACATCTTCGACCCAGGCTTCTTCTCTTGAATGGCGCGCCCTGCGCCGTCGCCCTCTAGTTCATTGTCGGCGAAGAGCCCGGTCAGCTTCGGATGGCTGGTGAGAATGTCCTCTGCGTCAGACAGGGCACGCCCGGGATCGTTGTTGCCGACGCGGTGATCGGCGATCTTGAGCCCGGGATATTTCTTCAGTTCGTCGACGAAGCCCCTATCGCGATCGTTCAGCGATTGCGCGCCGGCGAGCGCGGTCATGTAAGCGACCTCGCCCTCATCCTTGCCGGTGCGGGCCTTGACGCACCGCGCCAGTTCGTCGGCCGCTTTCTCCCCGCCGGTGACATTGTTGGTGGCGAGGAAGGTTACGTATTTGTCAGTGTTGGCGTTCGAGTCGATCACGATCACCGGGATGCCGGCGTCCGTTGCGGCGGCGATCGGCTGGGCGAGCGCCTGCGCGTTGGTCGCGGCGATCACAATGGCGGTCGGCTTGGACTGGGTCGCATTCTCCATGATCGAGACTTCCTTGGCGACGTCGGTCTCGGCGCTCGCGCCGAGCTTCGAAATCGTCACGCCGAGCTTTTTGGCCGCGGCGTCGGCGCCGTCGAAGACGGTCGCCCAATATTGCGACGTGGTCGCCTTCACGATCACCGGGATGTGGACTTGGGCGAAGTCGGCCGCTTCAGCCGGGGTTGCGGCGAGGGCCAGGGCCGTCGTGGCCAGCAGAGAAAGTTTCAACATGCGCGTCTACCTTTCCTTGGATCGCCCCTCAGTCGATGAACGCCTCCCTGGTTTGGCTGTACCCCGTCATGCATTTGATCAGATCCTGCTGGGTCGTCTCAGCGACGGGGGTGACGCGGACAACGCGGCCCTGAAACATCACCGCCACCCGGTCCGCGACCTCGAGAATCTCTATGAGGTTGTGGCCGATATAGATGACGCCGATACCCCCCCGTGCGAGTCGGCGGGCGAGCTCGATGACATGCTCGCGCTCCATCACCGCCAGCGCCGCGGTTGGCTCGTCGAGGATCACGACTTTGGATTGCCAGTAGAGCGCGCGCGCGATCGCCACCGCCTGGCGTTGGCCGCCGGACAGGCGCGAGACCGTCGGCGCCTTGGGCGGAATGCGGCTTTCGACTCGACGCAGCAGCGCATCGGTCTCGTCGCGTATTTTGCGTTTGTCGATCACCGTCAGCAGGCCAAACCAGCGCCGAACCGGTTCACGGCCGAGAAAGACATTGGCGCCGACTGAGAGATCGTCGGCGAGCGCGAGGTCCTGATAGACGGTTTCGATCCCGAGCCGGCGCGCGTCGGCCGGCCCATGAAGGTCGAGAAGTGCGCCATTCAGCCGCATTTCGCCGGCGTCGGCCTTGTAGACGCCCGAGATGTGCTTGATCAGGGTCGACTTGCCAGCGCCGTTGTCACCCACCAGCGCCAGCACTTCGCCAGCCTCGAGCGAGAGATCCGCCCCCGAAGCGCGCGCACCGGCCCGAAGTTCTTGCAAAGACCGGTAACCTCGAGCAACGGCGGCACGGCTGGCCTTCCTTGCATCGATGACGCGGGCAGAAGGCGAACACGCCCGGTAGTCACGACGGATCGAATTCGACAGTCTGAGTTCTACCGCAAACTCATTTTCGGGGCGGTTTCCGAAAGGTTAAAGCGCGTTCATTTGCATGGTCCCTTTTCGGGTTCGATCGCAGGACGCGCAATTCAGGATATTTGATCTGACTGGATTGGCCGAGGGAGCGCCGATGCGGCGAGATCGTCAAACTAGGTCCGCGCGACGGTGATGCGGTCCTCATGGCCGCTGCAGCCGTACGACCTTGCGCGCGGACCGGTACTCGCGAACAACTCTGTCAGTCATCTCCTGAACGGAAGTCTCGGACGTCGGCTTGTCAAAAGCGATCACTGTCAATGATCACCGAAACGGGACCCCAGATTTGCGCGGAATAGGGGGTCTAGACTCACTTTTGATGAAGTCGAGGCGCCGGTTTGGCTCTGATTCGGGCTGGGGATCAGAGCTATGCAGGGGTTTGACGTTGCGGAACTTGTTCCGCGCGGATTTGTCGTAGAGAGCGCGACCAGAGACGATGGTGGCTTCGTAATCGGGATAAGGGTCTCGGCGAGCGTTTGCCGATGTCCGATGTGCGGAAGCGTTTGTAGCCGCGTGCACAGCCAATATCGAAGGCGATTGGCTGATCTTCCGGCCGCAGGCGTGCGAATAGCGCTGATTTTGCGGACCCGCCGCTTCTTCTGCGACATCGCGGCTTGCGAACGGCGGATCTTTGCCGAACGGTTCGAGACGGCCGAGCCAAGAGCCAGACGTACGAGCCGCCTCGACGATGTGGTCCACTGTCTGGCCATTGCGCTCGGAGGGAGACCAGCTGCCTCTCTTTCGCGCCGGCTCAACGTCGAGGTGAGCAACGACACGCTGTTGCGCATGGTGCGCCGGCGTGGGTCACGAAGCTTTCCTCCGCCCACGATTGTCGGCATCGATGACTGGGCCTGGCGGCGCAATCATCGCTACGGCACGCTGGTCTGCGACCTTGAACGACATGCGACGATCGCTCTCTTGCCCGATCGAGAGCCAGCCACCGCTGAAGCTTGGTTGGCGCAGCAATCGCAGATCTGTGTCGTCGCCAGGGATCGTGGAGGCGGCTACGGGGCCGCCGCGCAGCGGGCGCTTCCGCACGCGATCCAGGTCGCCGACCGCTGGCATTTGATGGAGAACGCGAGCGGCGCCTTTCTCGATGCTGTTCGGAAGTCTATGCGCCAGATCAGGGCAGCCATGGGAACCGCGATGGTTGATCCGTCGCTTCTAACCTTTGCCGAGAAACTGCAGGTACGAGGGGTACGTACGCCGCGAGGAGACGAACGCCGCCATCCTCTCGTTGTCCCAGCAAGGGATTGGGATCAAGGAGATCGTGCGCCGCACAGGGTACAGCCGCGGACTGATCCGAAAAATTCTTCGCGGACAGCGCTCGGACGTCTTCCGTGTCCGGCAACGCTCCCTCGAGCCCTATCTTCCCTGGCTCGACGAGCAGTGGGACGCCGACTGCCGAAATGAATCGGCCCTATGGCGGGAGCTCAGGCTGCGCGGATTCCGAGGCTGCCTTCGCGTCGTAAGCGAATGGAGCGCGCGGCGCAAAAAGGCTGAGAAGGCGGATCCAGCCGCGTTGGCCCGCGCCCCATCCGCCCGCACCGTTGCGCGCCTCCTGACGGTCGGCCGAGAGCGGCTGTCAAGGGCTGAGACGATAACAGTCGCCGCCATCGAGAGCGGCGTCACCGTTCTGGTGGAGGCGCGAGAGATTATTCTGGAGTTCCAGGGCATCATTCGACGAAAGGCCCTTGCCGACCTGGACGCCTGGATCAGCAGAGCCCAGGCCAGCCTCGTCGCGGCATTCGCCAACGGCGTGTCCAAAGACAAAGCCGCGATCGAGGCGGCAATCGCCTTGCCGTGGTCCAACGGGCAGACCGAAGGCCAAATCGTAAGCGTTCTGCTGACCCCACCTTCTTTGGCGTGGGCGGTGGGGCGATAGTCGGGGCGGTTGGAGGCTCCGACACGTGTCGATTTCAGAGCATAGTGACGTGCCCAAGGGCGCGAGCGCGGGCTTGGCGCAGCGGCTTGAGATCTTCACAGGCGTAGGACGGCGGCGATCCTGGACGGCTGAGCAGAAGGCGGCGATCGTCGCGGAGAGCTTTGAGGATGGCGCGCTGGTCGGCCACGTCGCGCGCCGCCATGGCCTGACGCCGCAGCAAGTGTTCGCCTGGCGCCGCCAAGCGCGTCGAGAGGCCGACGAGGGGACCGGCGCCCTGCCGTTTGCTCCGGTGGTCGTCGAGACGCCGAGTGCTGTGTCGCCACGCGCGGAGATCGTCGAGAGCAAACCGGCGGATGCGCGTCCCCCCGTCATCGAACTGGACATCGCGGGATCGAGCGTCTGGATCTGGCCCGGCGCGGATACGGCGACGGTGACGGCGATCATCGGCGCATTGAGGGCTGCGAAGTGATCGGCCTGTCGGGCTCGGTGCGCGTGCTCATTGCGACGCGGCCGGTCGACTTCCGTAAAGGCGCGGAAGGCCTGGCGGCGCTGGTTCGCGACGTGATGGGCGCCGATCCGTTTGACGGCTCCGTCTACGTCTTTCGGGCCAAACGCGCCGACCGGGTGAAGCTGGTTTTTTGGGATGGCACGGGCGTGTGCCTGTTTGCGAAGCGCCTCGAGGACGGCCGGTTCCAATGGCCGAAGATCGAGAACGGGGTGATGCGTCTGTCGGCGGCGCAACTCTCGGCGCTTGTCGAAGGCCTCGATTGGAAGCGCGTTGGCGCGGCGAAGGACACGCCGGCGCCGAGACTGCCGGGCTGACCTGCGGCGAATTGAATCAGGGGCTCGAAAACCGTCGCAAAGCCTGACGAATCATGGTCTCGTCGGGACATGACGCAGGCCGCCGAGGCGCTTCCCGACGACCCTCAAACGCTGAAGGCGATGCTGATCGCCGAGCGCCAGCGCGCGGAGCGGCTTGTCGCGATCATCAGGGATTTGCAGCGCCACCGCTTTGGCCGCCGCGCCGAAAGCCTGCCGGAAGATCAATTGCTGCTGGCGCTGGAGGACGTCGAGCAGGGCGAGGCGGGAGAAACCGAGGCAAACGAAGCGAAGTCGCCGGCTGCGCGCACGGAAGGCTCGCGCAAGCGGCGCGCCAACCGCGGCGCTCTACCGGCGCATCTTCCGCGCGTCGAGACGATCGTCGACGTCGAGGACAAGACCTGCCCGTGCTGCAGGGGGGCGCTGCACCGGATCGGCGAGAGCCTGCCCTCGGGCTTGACCCGAGGGATGTGAGCGAAAAACTCGACGTCGTTCCCGCGCAGTTCCGGGTGATTGTGGTGCGCCGGCCCAAATACGCCTGCCGCGCCTGCCAGGACATCGTCGTCCAGTCGCCGGCGCCGGCGCGGCTGATCGAGGGCGGCCTGCCGACCGAGGCGACCGTCGCCCACGTGCTCGTCTCCAAATACGCCGATCATTTGCCGCTCTATCGCCAGGCGCAGATTTACGAGCGCCAGGGCCTGCGCCTCGACCGCTCGAACTCTCGCCGACTGGGTCGGACGCGCCGCCTTCCATCTGCGGCCGGTCCATGAGCGCATCCTGGCGCATCTGAAGTCGTCGACCAAGCTGTTCGCTGACGAGACGACGGCGCCGGTGCTCGATCCGGGGCGCGGGCGGACCAAGACCGGCCAGCTCTGGGCCTATGCGCGGGATGATCGGCCCTGGGGCGGAGCCGACCCGCCGGCGGTCGCCTATGTCTACGCGCCCGATCGCACAGCGTCGCAGCCGATCGCGCATCTCGCCGGCTTCAAGGGCATCCTCCAGGTCGACGGTTACGCCGGATATCGGGCGCTGGCGGGCAAGGGCGACGTGACGCTCGCCTTCTGCTGGGCGCATCTGCGCCGCCGCTTCTATGACCGCGCCGTCGCCGAAGCCTCGCCGATCGCCAACGAAGCGCTGCAGCGCATCGCCGCGCTCTATCGGATCGAGGCCGACTGCCGCGGCTGCGACCCCGACAAGCGACGCGCCGTGCGCCAGGAGCGATCGCGTCCGATCGTCGCCGAACTCGAGCCCTGGCTGCGCGAAAAGCTCGCGCTTCTGAGCCGGAAGAGCAAGCTCGCCCAGGCAATCCGCTACGGACTGTCGCACTGGGACGGTCTCGTCCGTTTCCTCGACGACGGACGGGTCGAGATCGACTCCAACACAGTCGAGCGATCGATCAGGCCTCTCGCCCTCACGCGCAAGAACGCGCTCTTCGCCGGCTCGGATGGCGGCGCGGAAAGTTGGGCGGTCATCGCCTCGCTGATCGAAACGTGCAAGCTAAACGACGTCGACCCTTACGCCTATCTCGCCGACACACTCACGCGGATCGTCGGCGGTCATCTCGCCAGCGCGATCAACGAGCTTCTCCCGTGGGCCTACGCCAGGGCCCAGCCGCTCAAAGACGCGGCCTGAGAACGACGCTTACGCCAAATCTGCAAGCTGAAGCTCGTCAAACGTCAGATGTACGGTCGCCGAAACCTCGACCTCCTCCAGGCCCGCATCATGGGCTTGGGATAGCGGCCACGTCATCGAAATTGCGTCAGAGCCCCGATTGGATGCAAATCAGCCCCGCAACGGGGTCCCTATTCCATGAAAAACGACAGTAAGCGCATCTTGCACTTCGTCGAGAGCGGGTTCATCCCGGTCCAGGAACCGCAATGCGGCCTCGCTCTGGGTCACTATGGCGGCGAGAGGTTGGTTGATCTCGTGAGCGATCGACGCGGTGAGTTCGCCCATCGTCGTCAGCCGCGCCATTCGCTCAACATCGGCTCGGGCATCCCTCAGCGCCTCCTCGGCGAGTTTGCGCTCGGTGATGTCAACCGAGACCCCGGCAAGGAAGAAGCTGCTCTCTGGCCCCGGGGCGAGAAAGCCGTCGACCTCCGCCCAGGTAAGGCCGCCATCCTTGCGCCGATAGCGCTTCACGAGATGCCCTCTGTAAGGCTCACCCGCATAGTGAGCCGTGATGATCGCCTCGGTCGTGGCTTGATCATCCTCGTGAGTGATGTCGGCTGGCGAGAGCCGACGGAGTTCCGCCTCGGAATAGCCAGTCATTTTCTGAAAGGCCGGGTTTGCAGCGATGTAGCGTCGGTCCGAACCAACCAGGACGACGCCTACGGGTACGCTTTCGAAGAGTTTGCGCCAGCGCTCCTCGGTCATCGTCAGTTCGCCATAGAGGCGGGCGTTTTCCAACGAGATCGCGGCCTGCGACGCCAGCAACTCCAGGAGCGAGATTCGGGCTGGCGTGAAAACGTGCGACGCCAAGTTGTTCTCGAGATAGAGCATGCCAATCAGCTTGGCCTGCTTCAGCAAGGGCAAGCAGAGGACTGAACGGGCGCGCTTCTTACGGATGTAGTCATCGGTCGAGAATGGGTCTTGGGCCGAAGCGTCGTCGAGGATCACGCTCTGGCGGGTCCGGACCACATAATGGAGCAAGGATTCGGGTATGTCGGCCTGCGTCACGGCCTCGCGCCGCACCGTGACCTTGACCGCTTTTTGATCGGATCTCCCCTCGGCCTCGATCCGTGGCCTGTCGCCCTCAAGGAGAATGAGCAGGCCCCGTTGCGCGCCGGCGTTTTTGAGCGCGATCGTCATCAAGGTTTCGATGAGCCGGTCGAGAACGATCTCGCCGGATACCGCCTGGCCGGCCATGATCACCGCTCCAACGGGCGTTGTTACGCCGGCTCGGGACTTGTGATCTCCTTGGTGGCCCGGTAGCCGGGAGGATGAAGAAAATCGACTACGACGGTTATCGCTTCCCGCCTGCGATCATTCAGCAGGGGATCTGGCTGTATTTTCAATTCACTTTGAGCTTCCGCGACGTTGAAGATTTGCTGGCGGAACGCGGTATCACGGTCTCTTACGAAACGGTTCGGCGCTGGGTGAACCATTTTGGGCCGATGATCGCGGCAGAATTGCGCAAGCGACGCCCCAAGCCTTACACGACTTGGCATCTTGACGAGGTTTATCTCAAGATCTCCGGCCGCATGGTCTATCTGTGGCGCGCCGTTGACGCCGAGGGCGAGGTCCTCGACATGCTGGTCCAGTCCAAGCGAAACAAGCATGCCGCGCTGAAACTGATGCGCAAACTCTTGAAGAAATGCGGGTTCGTCCCCGATCGATTGATCACGGATGATTTGCGCTCGTATGCCGCCGCCGCCCATGATCTTGGGATAAACGCCCGCCATGAGCGCGGTCGGTGGAAGAACAACCGCGCCGAGAATTCGCATCAGCCGACCCGACGCAGGGAGCGCAAGATGCAGCGCTTCAAGAGCTCGGGCTCAGCGCAAAGATTTCTCTCCGCTCACGCTGCCGTCTTCAACACCTTCAACGTCCAACGCCACCTCACTTCCGCTTCAACGCATCGCATTTTCCGCGCCGCGGCGATGAGCACGTGGCGCGAGGCAGTCACGGCTGCTTAAAATCTGAAGAGCTGCCGCTCATTCGTGCTCTTTCGTCGGCAACGTGACAAGGCCACCGGTACTGGTGTTCGAAGGCGCCGATCCGACCGCCGCCGGTCTGGCCTGCGCCCGGACAAATTTCTTAATACAGGCTAGGTTTGCATATCGCCCAGCCGTTTGTATGCGTCCTCGACGATCTAAGATCGACGCAATTTCGCCGCCCGGGAATGCGTCTCGGGCTTGCCTTGTAGGCCGTAGGTCGAGAACCCGCGCGCGGTCTCGGCGATCTGCTCGTCGGTCAGGATGAATGGGTGGCCGAGCGCGAGCGAGAGATAATATTGCCGCGCGATCGTCTCAAGCTCGACTGCGAGCCACATCGCTTTGTCCAGGTTGGCGCCGAGCGCGATCATGCCGTGATTGGCGAGGAGGCAGCCGTTTCGCCCCTCGAGCGCCTTCAGCGCAAGGTCGGACAGTTCCTTCGTTCCGTAGCGGGCGTAACCAGCGCAGCGGACCGTCGTCCCGCCGAACGCCGCGATCATGTAGTGGCAGGCCGGGATCTCTTTACGGGCTATCGCCAGGACAGTCGCATGAGTTCGAGTGCGTGTGCACGATCGCGCCGACGTCTGACCGCGACTTCGTAATGTCGAAGTGAAAGCGCCACTCCGTCGATGGTTTCAACGGCCCGCTCCAGGAGCCGTACTCTCCGTCGAGCGGCATGGCGGCGATCGTTTCCAGCGTCATTGCGTCGTAGGGCGTCGCGGACGGGGTGATCAGCAGGACGTCTTTGTAACGTGCGGAGATATTGCCCGAGGTGCCCTGATTGAGGCCCGCCGTGTTCATCCAACGGGCTTTGGCCACGATAGCCGCGCGCAACGCCCTTTCGTCCCTGGTCATTGATCCGCCCTCTTAAGTCGCGCGTCGAAACACAACGGCGAGGCTGGCCGCGTTGACCGGCGCATTTGTTATCGAGGCCATCGACTCTGTGTCTTGACACGTCGATTGCACCATGAAAAAAATCTCACGCCAAGAAAAAAATAACAGGGAGCGAAATGCGAGACTTCGTATCGCCCCCGCTCGATGAACGCGACAAGGAACTCTGCGCTCGGGCGGCGTGGCTGTATCACGGCGCGGGTCTTACCCAGGGCGAAGTTGCGAAACGTCTTGGCGTCCCCAGTGTCAAGGCGCATCGCTTGATTGCGCGCGCCAACCGACTTGGTTTCATTCACGTCTCCATTGACGCCCCGGTCGCCGTTTGCGTCGACCTCGAGGATGCGTTGCGGAGAAAATTCGGGATCGAACAATGCGTAGTCGCGCCTGAGCTCGACGACTACCCTCTCCCCTTGCGGTCATTGGGACTATCTGGCGGCCGGTTTCTACAATTGGCGATTGAAAGCGGCATGCACCGGGTCATCGGAGTGGGTCATGGTCGCACTCTCGCCGCTTGCGTGAGCAATCTGCCGCGCATGGACGTTCCGGATCTCAATCTGGTTTCTCTCCTCGGCGGAATGACGCGTCGCTACGTGACCACCCCTTTCGATGTGATCCATCGTCTTGCTGAGAAAACCAACGCCGCGGCCTATGTCTTGCCGCTCCCCTTTCTGGCGAATACGCCGGAGGACCGTAGAGTTCTGCTTGAGCAGCGCGGCGTTGCGGACGTGTTCCAGCTTGGCGTCGAGTTGACCCTGCGCCTGGTCGGCATTGGAGCGGTCGACGACGACGCGTCAATTCTGTCAACGGGCTTGGTCGAGAGGGATGAATTCGAGGAAGCTCGCGCCCTCGGCGCCGTCGGCGAGTTGCTCGGCCATCTGTTTTCGTCGAGCGGCGATTTGATTGGTAGCGGCGTTTCCGCCCGCGCTTTGTCCATGTCCGCCGCTGACATCGAGCGACGCCCGACGGTCGCGGTCGCCGGAGGAAGGACAAAAATCCAGGCTATCAAGGGCGTGCTTGCAAGCGGACTGCTGCATGGCCTGATCACCGACGAGAACACCGCGAGGATTCTCGTGAACTAGGAATCA
This sequence comes from uncultured Alphaproteobacteria bacterium, assembly GCA_963824475.1. Classification (GTDB taxonomy): domain Bacteria; phylum Pseudomonadota; class Alphaproteobacteria; order Rhizobiales; family Beijerinckiaceae; genus Roseiarcus. The sequence goes on along the minus strand of CAWGPR010000009.1, from coordinate 306,683 downwards.
TCGCAAACGTGATGAGGGAAGGAAGACAAGGAGCAAGCAATGGACGACAAGGCGAAAGACTTCTTTGCGGCCTTCAAGGCCGGTCATATGAGTAGGCGCGAATTGATGGGCGGCGCCGCAAAGCTCGGCCTTGGCGCCGCAACCGCCAATTTCATGCTCAACGCGGCGGCGACGCAAGCGCTGGCGGCGGATTTCGACTGGAAGAAATTCCAGGGCGCGAAGCTTCACCTTCTTCTGAACAAGCATCCTTACGCCGACGCGATGATCGCGGACCTCGACAACTTCAAGGGTCTGACGGGCATGGACGTCACCTATGACATCTTCCCAGAGGATGTTTATTTCGACAAGGTGACGGCCGCCCTTTCGGCGAAGTCTAGCCAGTACGACGCCTTTATGACCGGCGCCTACATGACCTGGACCTACGGGCCGGCGGGCTGGATCGAAGATCTCAATCAATGGATCAAGGATCCAACGAAGACCAATCCGAAGTACGATTGGAAAGATGTGTTGCCCGGACTTCGCGCTTCAACCGCATGGAACGGGGTGCCTGGAGCAGAGCTCGGGTCGGCGGACGCCAAGCAATGGTGCATCCCGTGGGGCTTCGAGCTCAACTCGACGACCTATAACCGGAAGATGTACGACAAAGTTGGAGCTAAGCCGGCCAACAATCTGCCAGAACTCCTTGAGACCGCGGCCAAACTCACCAAGGATTTGGGGGGGCCATACGGAATTGGCGTCCGCGGCTCCCGCTCATGGGCGACGATCCATCCCGGCTTCCTGTCCGGCTACTCGAACTATGGCCAACGCGACTTCACCGTCACCGGCGGCAAATTGAAAGCCGCGATGAACACGCCCGAATCCAAGGCGTTTCATAAGTTGTGGGTGAAGATGATCCAGGATTCGGGGCCGAAGAACTGGTCGACCTACACCTGGTACCAAGTCGGAACCGATCTCGGCGCCGGCGCATCGGCGACGATCTTCGACGCCGACATCCTCGGCTATTTCATGGACGGCGGCGACAACAAGGAGAAGGGCAATCTCGGTTTCCACGCCTTCGCCGCGAATCCCGACGCCAAGGCCCCGACACCGAACGTCTGGATCTGGTCGCTGGCTATGAACACCGCTAGCAAACAAAAGGACGCTGCTTGGTATTTCATGCAATGGGCGTCGTCGACCGAGCATGACATGTTCGGCGCGCGCAAGATGGACTTCGTCAATCCCGTCCGCGCCTCGGTATGGAAAGACGACGAGTTCCGCAACCGCATCGACAAGTCCTATAGCGGTTACCTTGCCCAATACGAGGCTTCGTCACCGGGCGCTCGCATCTACTTCACGCCACAACCTTTGTTCTTCGACGTCACCACCCAATGGGCGGAGACGCTGCAGAAGATGGTGGCGAAGGAAGTGCCGGTCGACGAGGGGCTCGATCAGTTGGCCGCGTCAATGGACAAGCAACTTAAGGATGCGGGGCTCGGCTGAGCCAGCGCCTCCATCTGCGGCGCGCGGGCGGGAAAAGCCCCGCGCGCCATGCGAACTGCCAAGGCATCGCGCGTATCCGAGATCGCCAGGGTGAGGGACCTTACGCAAGGTTCGTTTCGTGACTGATACCGCAGCGAAGCGCGCCGCCGCGCCAAGGCGTCGGCGCATAAACTATCTGCCGTATTTGCTGAGTTTGCCGGCGCTGCTCATCTGCATCGGCATCCTGATTCCCTTCGTCACGGCAGTATACTATTCCCTTCAGCGTTACCGTCTGAACCTGCCGATGATGCGTGGGTTCATATGGTTCCAGAACTACATCGATTTTTTGACGGACAACGAGTTTTGGCACACCGTTCAGGTGTCCCTCGAATATACCGTGCTGACGGTCGGGATTGAGCTGGTTTTCGGCCTGGCCATCGCCATGCTTCTGCACAAGCAGACCCGGATCAACAACTTCGTCTCTATCCTTCTTCTTCTACCGCTGATGACAGCGCCGGCGATCGCCGCCCTCATGTGGAAACTGATGACGAACCCGAACTTCGGCGTCCTGTCTTATTTCGTGCAGCTTCTCGGAATCAGCAATTTCAAATGGGCGTCCGATCCCAGCACTGCGCTGTTCACTGTCGTCCTGGTCGACGTCTGGGTTTACACGCCTTTCATCATGATTTTGCTTCTAGCCGGCTTGCGCTCCCTGCCGACGCAACCGTTCGAAGCCGCGGCGCTGGACGGAGTGCCCCGGCGCTTCGTTTTTTTCCGCATCACGTTGCCGATGCTCATGCCTTACATTATCACCGCCGCGCTGTTCAGGATGCTCGATTCGATCCAGCAGTTCGACATCATCTATCCGATGACCCAGGGCGGACCGGGCAATACGCTGCTCGTTTTCCAGGTCCGCGCCTATCTCGAATTCTACCAATATACGAACGTCGGCAAGTCGGCGGCGCTTTTGATCATCCTGTGGGCGATCACCTTCGCCTTGTCGAACGTCTTCATCAAGCAGTGGTTGAAGCTGCGCGAGCGCGCGCGCGGTCTGGCGTAGCGGGAGGCGGGGATGGAGCACGCGTTGATCGCCAAGCGGGTGGTGCGGGGCGCTCTGATCGTCCTAGTCGTCATATTCTTCCTGTTTCCGATCTTCTGGATTTTCCTCATGTCGTTTCAGACCAATGAGGAGATTCTCCGCATTCCGCCCGGTCTCTTCTTCACTCCCACTCTCACCAACTACTCGGCTCTGATCACGGGCAAGCTGGTTACGGTGTCCGGCACGCTCGACATCGCATTTATGAAAAATCTTTGGAATAGCGTGCTTCTGTCGACGGGGTCGGTCGCCATCGCGCTTCTCCTCGGCGTGCCGGCCGCGTACGCATTCGCGCGCTTCAAATTTCGCCTCGGGGAAGACATTGCGTTCACCTTGTTGTCATTTCGCTTTGCACCTCCCCTGCTCGTGCTGCTTCCCTTATCGCTTTATTTCCAGCAGCTGGGTCTCACGGACACCTATGTCGGTCTGATCTGGGTCTATCAGCTCATTGCGCTGCCCCTGATCCTCTGGATTGTGCGGGGCTATTTCGAGGACCTTTCCCCGGATATTGAATATGCGTATCGCGTCGCGGGCCATTCGTGGTGGCGCACGTTCACTCGCATCGCTATTCCGTTGGCGGGCCCGGGAATCGCCGCGGCAGGTCTATTGGCTTTCATCTTCTGCTGGAACAACTTCGTCTTTGCGCTCATTTTGGCGTCCGCCGAGAAACAGCCGGTTACGGTCGGCGCGCTCGCGTTCGTGACCGCTTCCGGCATTCAATATGGACAGATCGCGGCGGCGATCGTGCTTTCCGTGGCGCCGACGCTGGCGCTCGCGCTCTATGCCCAACGATATCTTGTTGAGGGCCTCTCACTAGGCGCGTTGAAGGGATAGGTATGGCCAATCTCGAGATCCGGTCGGTCAGCAAGGGATTCAAGACGGGCAAGGTGCTCGATCGGATTTCGCTCATCGCGGAGAACGGCGAGATTGTCGCGGTTTTCGGTCCGTCGGGATCAGGCAAGACCTTGCTTCTCCGGCTTGTCGCTGGCGTCGAGCAGCCAGACGAGGGGACCATCCTGCTTGGCGGACGAGACGTCACCGACCGGGCGCCAGAGGCGCGCGGCGTGGGAATGGCGTTCCAAAATTTCGCACTCTTTCCGCACATGTCCGCGTTCGACAATGTCGCGAGCGCGCTTACCGCTCAGAATGCGCCTCGCGACGTCATTCGCGCAAAGGTCGAAAAGGTCGCCGCGCTTTTAAAGATTGGGCATGTTCTCCAGCACGCGCCCCGCGAACTGTCCAATGGTCAGAAGCAACGTACGGCGCTGGCTAGGGCGTTGGTGGCGGAACCCAAAATCCTGCTGCTCGATGATCCGCTGCGCAACGTCGACGCCAAACTGCGTTACGAGATGCGCCTTGAACTTCCTTCCTTGCTGAAGGCGTCCGGATCGACAGTTCTCTACGTCACACAGGACTATAAGGAAGCGATGGCGCTTGGCGACAGGATCGCGGTGCTATCGGACCGGGACTTCGCACAGATCGCCCAGCCTGCGGAGATTTATAGAAAGCCAGCGACGATAAACGTTGCTAGCCTATTTGGCGATCCGACAATCAATCTTATTTCTGTCGAGCCGCTTGCGTCGCCAGCGGGTCCGAAGATCGGGATCGGCGGGACCTCATTGTCGCTGCCGCCCGGCTACGCGCATATGGCGGGAAGAACGTGTGTTCTCGGGTTGCGGGCAGAAGACATCGCGGTGGAAGACGAGACCTCGCCGGAAAGCTTCCCGGTCGAGGTGCTCGCCGTGACCCCGCTCAATGAAAGAACCCTCCTTCTTCTTCGCACCGACGATGGCCGCGAAATTCTGGCGTCTGAAGCCGGGACGAACGAGGCGCCGCGCAGGCACGGGCCCGCTTTTGCTCGATTTGGTTCCCGAGCAGTTCTTCTCTTCGAGAGCGCCAGCGGTCGCCGCATCGCTCCGCAGGCAGCGTGAGAGCTATGTCCGAGGTCGCTCTCTCGATAAAAGGCGTCGACAAGATCTATGAGGGACGCGGGAAAGGTCCGGTCCATGCGGTGAAGAACCTCAACATGGATGTGCAAAGAGGTGAGATCGTCGCACTACTGGGGTCGTCCGGCTGCGGCAAAACCTCAACCTTGCGTATGATCGCGGGCTTTGAGGAGGTTACCCGTGGGGATATCGTTCTCGAGGGCCGACGGGTCAATCAGATGCCGCCAGCGCGTCGAAAAGTGGCAATGGCCTTTGAAGGCTATTCCCTCTATCCGCCTCTCACCGTCCGCGACAATGTCGCGTTCGCCTTGAAGAGCGCCCGCATGACCGCAAAGGATGTGCAGAGATCGGTTGCGGAAGTCGCACACATTCTGGAGATCGAGGCGATCCTGGATCGATATCCAACGTCCATTTCGGGCGGGGAGCAACAGCGCGCCAGCCTCGCCCGGGCGCTTGTGCGTCAAGCTGATCTCTATCTGCTTGACGAACCCATGGGCCAGCTTGAGCCGCGGCTACGCGCCGTCCTGCGAGGTCGACTGAAAAGCCTTCTGGTCGATCGCCGCATGACCTCGATCTTTGTCACTCACGACCAGACCGAGGCCAATGCGCTTGCCGATCGCATAGCGGTGATGGAGGGAGGCGTTCTTCAGCAGTTTGCCAGTCAGAAGGATTTGCGCGAAAGACCGTCGAATCTGTTTGTCGCAACATTCGTCGGCGAGCCGCCGATGAACGTCTTTGAAGCCAGGGTCTGCAACGGCGATCGGGTCCGGTTCGCGATCGACAACGGGCCGAACCTCGACTTCGCCGCTCCGGATGTGCCGTCGAAGGTTCGTAACGCGATTGGGGGGCAGGAGAAGGTTGTGATCGGCGTTCGCCCTCACGCCGTTCGCTTGGGCGTCGGGCCCGGCAACGGCCGCGTTGTCTCCAATCAGTGGCTGGGCGACCAGAGCCATTTGGCGATGGAGGTGGCTGGAAAACTTATGGTCGCCGTCACACACGCGCCGATTCCTGCGAGGGTGGGCGATAACATGCAGTTCGGAGTCTCCGCATCGGATCTGCACGTGTTCGACGTGAACACGGCCGTGGCAATCTCGCATGGGCTCGAAGCCGCATGATCTTGCCCTTTGCTCGTGCGGCAACGGTGAAGTCGCGTCCATGACTTGCGATATCCTGCTCGGAATCGACGCTGGCACCTCCGTCATCAAGTCGGTCGCGTTTTCGCTTGCAGGGGAACAGATTACGGTTGCGGCTCGCCCCAATGTCTACCAAGCGCTTGGCGGCGGCCAGGTCGAACAGGATATGTCGCGCACCTGGGCAGACTGCGCAGCGACACTGCGCGAGCTGGGAGAGCGCATTCCGAACCTCGCGCGCCGTGTCGCGGCCCTTGGCGTCACCGCACAGGGCGACGGCTCATGGCTGATTGACGCCGCCGGCGAGCCGGTCGGTGGAGGACTACTTTGGCTGGATTCCCGCGCAGCCAGCCTTGCGTCCGAGTACCTGAGAAGCGATGCGTATCGTGACCACTACGCTCGCACCGGCTCTGGCCTCAACGCATGTATGGCTTCGGCGCAATTGGCGTGGATGAAGCGATGGCAACCTGAGCGAATCGCCCGGGCCGTCACCTGCTTTCACTGCAAGGACTGGCTGTATTTCAAACTGACCGGCGCTCGCGTAACCGATCCCTCAGAGGGAAACTTCACCTTCGGCAATTACCGCACCCGAAAATACGAACCGTCGATTCTCGAGGGCATGGGAATCGCGGACTGCGCGCGCCTGCTCCCGCCAATGATCGACGGGGTGAGCGAGAGAGGGAGGCTGTCCGCCGCCGCAGCGGCCGAGACGCTGCTGCCTGACGGCCTGCCGGTGTCGCTGGCTTATCTTGACGTGGTGTGCACTGGGCTCGGCGGCGGACTTTGCGATCCCGTCGCCGAGGTCGGAGTTCTCGATTCTCGGCTCGACCGGGATGCACATGCGTTATGTTCCCGCGCCTGACGACGTTCGGCTCAACGAAGACCGCTCAGGGTACACGATGTGTCTGCCAATCGGGCGCGCATGCGCGTCGATGCAGTCCAACATGGCGGCGACCCTGAACATCGATTGGCTGATGGATATGGCCCGGGAAGCCGCGGAAATGGCGGGCGCCAAGACGAGTCGGGCGGCGCTTCTTTCGGGCCTGGACGACAGAGTGCTTGGTACCGCACCGGGTCAGGCGGTCTATCATCCCTATATTTTTGAAGCTGGTGAGCGTGGCCCTTTCCTCGATCCCGATGCGCGGGCGCAGTTTAGCGGGCTCTCGACCGAGACGAGTTTCGCCGGCTTGGCGCGTGCGGTCTTCGAAGGCCTCGCCTTCGCGGCGCGTGACTGCTATCTCGCTTCCGGCACGATCCCCCACGAAGTCAGGTTAGGTGGAGGCGCTGCACGATCGAAAGCGATGCGCGCCATTCTCGCGGCAGCGCTCAACGCGAACGTCCGAACACTCTCGAGGGAGGAGCTCGGCGCTTCGGGCGCGGCGATGATGGCTGCGGTCAACATCGGAGTTTATCCGAACATGGATGCGTGCGCCGAGGCATGGGTTACTCCATTTCTCGACAAGCTCACCGTCCCCGAGCCGCAGCTCAGCGAGTTTTATTCGAAACTTTACCCGATCTACCGAACGATCAGAGGCGCCATGTCACCCGCTTGGGGTCATCTAGGCCGGCTCAGACAGGAGTACGCGGCTTGAGCAAAGACTTCGAGCGCCGAGGGCCGATCATATCGATCATGGGCGACCGTTTCATGCTGCCTTCCATCTTCGAGAAAGCCATCCGGCAAAAGTGCGGAGAAACGCCCGAGATCAGATCGCATGAGATGCCATGGCCCGACGAGCCGATGGAGCACGGCTATGTCGAGCCGGGAATGGAGGGGCTAAAGGAATATCAGGGGACGGCGGACGAGGTCGTGGCGCATATGGACGGCGCTGAGATCGCCGTCACCCATCTGGCGCCTTTCTCCGCAGGAGTGCTCGAACGGCTGCCTCGTTTGAAGCTGATTGCGGTCTCCCGCGGGGGCCCCGTCAATATCGACATGGCCGCGGCCCGCGAGCGTAAGATTCGCGTCGTCAACACCCCTGGACGAAATGCGTCCGCCGTCGCCGAATTTACGATCGGCGCCATCCTCGCCGAGACCAGGCTTATTACGAGGGGCCATGAAAGCCTGCGGCGCGGCGAATGGCGCGGCGATCTCTACCGCGCCGACCTTACCGGCGAAGAATTGTCGGAAATGACGGTGGGCGTCATCGGCTATGGGCATATCGGGACCAAGGTCGTGCGCATCCTCAAGGCGTTCGGCTGCCGCACGCTCGTCTGCGATCCCTATGTTCAGCTTTCGGCCGACGACTTGCGGGACGGGGTCGTTCAAGTCTCGCTCGAGCAGCTTTTGCAGGAAAGCGACGTGGTGACGCTGCACGCGCGCGTCACGGACGAGACGCGTCGGTTCATCGGCCAAGAGCAATTCGAGCAGATGAAGCCCGGCGCCTATTTCGTCAATACGGCCCGAGGGCCAATGGTTGACTATGATGCGCTAACGGAAGCGCTCAAGAAGCGGAATTTGCGTGGCGCGGCGATTGAAACCTTCGCGGCCGAGCCAACGCCCTCCAATTTGGAATTGCTTCAGCTCGATAACGTCACCTTGACCCCTCATATCGCTGGGGCGTCGGTCAAGACCGTGAAATTCGCCGCCCAAGCCGCCGCTGAAGAGGTTCGTCGGTACCTAGCAGGAGAGAATCCCCTCAATCCGTGTTGACCCATGCGCGCGCAATCGCGAACGCTTCCAAATAGAATTGCGAACAAGGAATGACCCGAGACCTCGGCCAGTTCGACCTGATCGTCGTCGGCGGCGGCGTCAATGGAGCCGGGATTGCTCGCGACGCCGTGGGGCGCGGCCTCACGGTGCTGTTATGCGAGAAAGACGATCTCGCGCAAGGAACCTCCTCCCGGTCGGGGAAGCTCGTTCACGGCGGGTTGCGTTATCTTGAATACTATGAGTTTCGTCTTGTCCGGGAAGCGCTGATCGAGCGCGAGGTCCTGCTTCGCGCCGCCCCACATATCATTTGGCCGATGCGGTTCGTCCTGCCGCACAGCCCGGAACAGCGTCCGGCTTGGATGGTCAGGGCAGGTTTGTTTCTCTACGATCATTTGGGCGGCCGCCGCATCTTGCCGTCGACGCGGAGCCTTGACTTATCAAAAGCGCCAGAGGGCGAGGCTCTGCGCAAGAATTTCAAGCGCGCCGTTGAATACTCGGACTGCTGGGTAGATGACGCGCGACTGGTTGTCCTCAACGCAGTGGACGTCCGCAAGCGCGGGGGCACGGTCTTGACGAGAATGCCGCTCGTATCGGCGCGGCGCACGGGCGACAAATGGCGCGTCGATTTTCGGAGCGAGCGCGACGGGAGGCTTCTCGAAGCGACGGGAAAGGTCCTCGTTAATGCGGCCGGTCCTTGGGTCGAGGATGTCCTGCATCGCGCAGGCCGCAACGCCGCGAGTCGTGTGCGGCTGGTTAAGGGTAGCCATATTATCACCCGTAAATTCTGGGGCGGCGACCAGGCGTATCTTCTTCAGAACAGCGATAAGCGGGTGATTTTCGTCAATCCGTACGAGGGCGACCTTGCCTTGATCGGAACCACAGACATTCCGTTCGTGGGGCGAGCCGAGGACGTGCGCGTCGATCGCGACGAAATCGAATACCTTCTCTCCGTTGTCGACCGCTACTTCATGCGAGCCCCTAAGATCGGCGAGGTCGTCCACTCATTTTCGGGGGTGCGCCCCCTGTTCGACGACAAAGCGGCCAATCCGAGCGCGGTGACTCGCGACTACGTTTTCGATGTAGAGGCGCCGGCAGGGCAAGCCCCCATGCTCTCGGTCTTTGGAGGCAAGATCACCACCTACCGTAGACTTGCAGAGCACGCGCTGGAAAAGCTTTCCCCCTACCTTCCGCAGATGTCGGGTCCTTGGACTGAGCGCGCATTGTTGCCGGGAGGAGATATTGCAGACGGCAATTTCTCTCGATTCCACATGGAGCTGCGCCAGCGGTGGCCATGGCTGCCGCAAGACGTCGCGCTTAGCTATGCCCGCCGATATGGCACGAGGGTCGAGAGTTTGCTGGACGGGGCGAAATCGATCGGCGACCTGGGGCGCCTCTTTGGCGGAACGCTCTACGAGCGCGAGGCCCGCTTCCTCGCGCAAGAAGAGTGGGCGACCGACGCCGAAGATGTTCTCGAGCGGCGGACCAAACATGCCCTGCATCTCACGGACGGGCAGCGCGCAGATTTTGCAGCCTGGTTTCAGATGCTGACGCCGCAGGTTGCCTGATGATTCCGGCTTATATCGATAACGGTGAGCTTCTGTCGCCCAACTCGCTGCGACCGACTCGAATGAGGCGCATGCGCTGCGGTCGCATTTCAGCTTCGTCGAAACGGGCTGCTCGCGCGCTCCGAACGACCGGCCGTCCATATGGCGCCAATTTTGCGGGGGCGTCATCTATGGCGGCGCGCACACGGAGCTCGACACGCCTCGCCGGGGGGAGATTCGCGCTCGGCTGACAAGGCGCGAAGACGGCGGTTACCGCCTCGGCAGTCGAAAATTCTATTCGACCGGCACCCTATTCGCAGACCGGATTTTCATAACAGCCCGCGATGAGAGCGGCAAAGCCGCCAGCGTTGAGGTAGAGCGCGGGCGGACCAGGGTCGAGGTGCTCGACGATTGGGATGGGATGGGGCAACGGCTGACCGCCAGCGGCACGATCGTGATCGATAATGCGCCGATCAGATCTGACGAGATCGAGTCACGGGACACGATCGAACGCGAAGACGCAGCCGGACGCCCCGCCACTACGTTCCGGCAGCTTTATCGGGCGGCGTGCGCGGCTGGCGTTGTCCGCAACGTGTTCTCCGACGCCGGCGAGTTCGCGCAAACTAAGGCGCGCCGATCACCCACCGATCGCGGTTCTCAATACGCCGCTCAAGCCTATTGGGAAGCCCTGCTTTGCCATGGTCTGATCGGCTCGATGGGCCGGCGTGGCAATCCTTACGACAGCCCCAAGGCCGAGAGCTTCATCAAGACGCTCAAGGTCGAAGCCGTCTATCCAATGGCCTACGAAACCTTCGCTGACGTCACAGGCGACCTTCCGAGATTCATCGACGAGGTCTACAACGGCCGCCGTCTCCACTCCGCTCTGGGCTATCTCAGCCCGCAACAGTTCGAGAACCGCAACCCCCGGCCCACGGTCAAATCCGCAGCCTGATCAGTGTCCGCCCCAAGGGGCCCACTCCATCGGGGGGTCAATTTTTGGCTCTGACGCAATTTCGATGACGTGGCCGCTATCCCAAGCCCATGATGCGGGCCTGGAGGAGGTCGAGGTTTCGGCGACCGTACATCTGACGTTTGACGAGCTTCAGCTTGCAGATTTGGCGTAAGCGTCGTTCTCAGGCCGCGTCTTTGAGCGGCTGGGCCCTGGCGTAGGCCCACGGGAGAAGCTCGTCGATCGCGCTGGCGAGATGACCGCCGACGATCCGCGTGAGTGTGTCGGCGAGATAGGCGTAAGGGTCGACGTCGTTTAGCTTGCACGTTTCGATCAGCGAGGCGATGACCGCCCAACTTTCCGCGCCGCCATCCGAGCCGGCGAAGAGCGCGTTCTTGCGCGTGAGGGCGAGAGGCCTGATCGATCGCTCGACTGTGTTGGAGTCGATCTCGACCCGTCCGTCGTCGAGGAAACGGACGAGACCGTCCCAGTGCGACAGTCCGTAGCGGATTGCCTGGGCGAGCTTGCTCTTCCGGCTCAAGAGCGCGAGCTTTTCGCGCAGCCAGGGCTCGAGTTCGGCGACGATCGGACGCGATCGCTCCTGGCGCACGGCGCGTCGCTTGTCGGGGTCGCAGCCGCGGCAGTCGGCCTCGATCCGATAGAGCGCGGCGATGCGCTGCAGCGCTTCGTTGGCGATCGGCGAGGCTTCGGCGACGGCGCGGTCATAGAAGCGGCGGCGCAGATGCGCCCAGCAGAAGGCGAGCGTCACGTCGCCCTTGCCCGCCAGCGCCCGATATCCGGCGTAACCGTCGACCTGGAGGATGCCCTTGAAGCCGGCGAGATGGGCGATCGGCTGCGACGCTGTGCGATCGGGCGCGTAGACATAGGCGACCGCCGGCGGGTCGGCTCCGCCCCAGGGCCGATCATCCCGCGCATAGGCCCAGAGCTGGCCGGTCTTGGTCCGCCCGCGCCCCGGATCGAGCACCGGCGCCGTCGTCTCGTCAGCGAACAGCTTGGTCGACGACTTCAGATGCGCCAGGATGCGCTCATGGACCGGCCGCAGATGGAAGGCGGCGCGTCCGACCCAGTCGGCGAGAGTTCGAGCGGTCGAGGCGCAGGCCCTGGCGCTCGTAAATCTGCGCCTGGCGATAGAGCGGCAAATGATCGGCGTATTTGGAGACGAGCACGTGGGCGACGGTCGCCTCGGTCGGCAGGCCGCCCTCGATCAGCCGCGCCGGCGCCGGCGACTGGACGACGATGTCCTGGCAGGCGCGGCAGGCGTATTTGGGCCGGCGCACCACAATCACCCGGAACTGCGCGGGAACGACGTCGAGTTTTTCGCTCACATCCCTCGGGTCAAGCCCGAGGGCAGGCTCTCGCCGATCCGGTGCAGCGCCCCCCTGCAGCACGGGCAGGTCTTGTCCTCGACGTCGACGATCGTCTCGACGCGCGGAAGATGCGCCGGTAGAGCGCCGCGGTTGGCGCGCCGCTTGCGCGAGCCTTCCGTGCGCGCAGCCGGCGACTTCGCTTCGTTTGCCTCGGTTTCTCCCGCCTCGCCCTGCTCGACGTCCTCCAGCGCCAGCAGCAATTGATCTTCCGGCAGGCTTTCGGCGCGGCGGCCAAAGCGGTGGCGCTGCAAATCCCTGATGATCGCGACAAGCCGCTCCGCGCGCTGGCGCTCGGCGATCAGCATCGCCTTCAGCGTTTGAGGGTCGTCGGGAAGCGCCTCGGCGGCCTGCGTCATGTCCCGACGAGACCATAATTCGTCAGGCTTTGCGACGGTTTTCGAGCCCCTGATTCAATTCGCCGCAGGTCAGCCCGGCAGTCTCGGCGCCGGCGTGTCCTTCGCCGCGCCAACGCGCTTCCAATCGAGGCCTTCGACAAGCGCCGAGAGTTGCGCCGCCGACAGACGCATCACCCCGTTCTCGATCTTCGGCCATTGGAACCGGCCGTCCTCGAGGCGCTTCGCAAACAGGCACACGCCCGTGCCATCCCAAAAAACCAGCTTCACCCGGTCGGCGCGTTTGGCCCGAAAGACGTAGACGGAGCCGTCAAACGGATCGGCGCCCATCACGTCGCGAACCAGCGCCGCCAGGCCTTCCGCGCCTTTACGGAAGTCGACCGGCCGCGTCGCAATGAGCACGCGCACCGAGCCCGACAGGCCGATCACTTCGCAGCCCTCAATGCGCCGATGATCGCCGTCACCGTCGCCGTATCCGCGCCGGGCCAGATCCAGACGCTCGATCCCGCGATGTCCAGTTCGATGACGGGGGGACGCGCGTCCGCCGGTTTGTTCTCGGGGCTCTGCGCAGGCGGCGACGCTGCGCTCGGCGTCTCGACGACCACCGGAGCAAACGGCAGGGCGCCGGTCCCCTCGTCGGCCTCTCGACGCGCTTGGCGTCGCCAGGCGAACACTTGCTGCGGCGTCAGGCCATGGCGGCGCGCGACGTGGCCGACCAGCGCGCCATCCTCAAAGCTCTCCGCGACGATCGCCGCCTTCTGCTCAGCCGTCCAGGATCGCCGCCGTCCTACGCCTGTGAAGATCTCAAGCCGCTGCGCCAAGCCCGCGCTCGCGCCCTTGGGCACGTCACTATGCTCTGAAATCGACACGTGTCGGAGCCTCCAACCGCCCCGACTATCGCCCCACCGCCCACGCCAAAGAAGGTGGGGTCAGCAGAACGCTTACGATTTGGCCTTCGGTCTGCCCGTTGGACCACGGCAAGGCGATTGCCGCCTCGATCGCGGCTTTGTCTTTGGACACGCCGTTGGCGAATGCCGCGACGAGGCTGGCCTGGGCTCTGCTGATCCAGGCGTCCAGGTCGGCAAGGGCCTTTCGTCGAATGATGCCCTGGAACTCCAGAATAATCTCTCGCGCCTCCACCAGAACGGTGACGCCGCTCTCGATGGCGGCGACTGTTATCGTCTCAGCCCTTGACAGCCGCTCTCGGCCGACCGTCAGGAGGCGCGCAACGGTGCGGGCGGATGGGGCGCGGGCCAACGCGGCTGGATCCGCCTTCTCAGCCTTTTTGCGCCGCGCGCTCCATTCGCTTACGACGCGAAGGCAGCCTCGGAATCCGCGCAGCCTGAGTTCCCGCCATAGGGCCGATCCATTTCGGCAGCCGGCGTCCCATTGCTCGTCGAGCCAGGGAAGATAGGACTCGAGGGAGCCTTGTCGGACACGGAAGACGTCCGAGCGCTGTCCGCGAAGAATTTTTCGGATCAGTCCGCGGCTGTACCCTGTGCGGCGCACGATCTCCTTGATCCCAATCCCTTGCTGGGACAACGAGAGGATGGCGGCGTTCGTCTCCTCGCGGCGTACGTACCCCTCGTACTGCAGTTTCTCGGCAAAGGTTAGAAGCGACGGATCAACCATCGCGGTTCCCATGGCTGCCCTGATCTGGCGCATAGACTTCCGAACAGCATCGAGAAAGGCGCCGCTCGCGTTCTCCATCAAATGCCAGCGGTCGGCGACCTGGATCGCGTGCGGAAGCGCCCGCTGCGCGGCGGCCCCGTAGCCGCCTCCACGATCCCTGGCGACGACACAGATCTGCGATTGCTGCGCCAACCAAGCTTCAGCGGTGGCTGGCTCTCGATCGGGCAAGAGAGCGATCGTCGCATGTCGTTCAAGGTCGCAGACCAGCGTGCCGTAGCGATGATTGCGCCGCCAGGCCCAGTCATCGATGCCGACAATCGTGGGCGGAGGAAAGCTTCGTGACCCACGCCGGCGCACCATGCGCAACAGCGTGTCGTTGCTCACCTCGACGTTGAGCCGGCGCGAAAGAGAGGCAGCTGGTCTCCCTCCGAGCGCAATGGCCAGACAGTGGACCACATCGTCGAGGCGGCTCGTACGTCTGGCTCTTGGCTCGGCCGTCTCGAACCGTTCGGCAAAGATCCGCCGTTCGCAAGCCGCGATGTCGCAGAAGAAGCGGCGGGTCCGCAAAATCAGCGCTATTCGCACGCCTGCGGCCGGAAGATCAGCCAATCGCCTTCGATATTGGCTGTGCACGCGGCTACAAACGCTTCCGCACATCGGACATCGGCAAACGCTCGCCGAGACCCTTATCCCGATTACGAAGCCACCATCGTCTCTGGTCGCGCTCTCTACGACAAATCCGCGCGGAACAAGTTCCGCAACGTCAAACCCCTGCATAGCTCTGATCCCCAGCCCGAATCAGAGCCAAACCGGCGCCTCGACTTCATCAAAAGTGAGTCAGACCCAAAATTGCACGCCAATCGAGGGGCAAAGTTCGACGCCGATTGACACGCCGGTGAGTAGGCAGGCTTGATCTACGCGAAGGCCACTCCGAAAATCCTCTCCCCGCAAGGGCTCCTTGGTCGCGCCGACACTGGGAAGCAGCAAGTAACCGCGGCGAGCAGATCTTCGACGTCGCGATAACTGAGCGTGAACCGCACACATAGCCAAACCGCGTGTCGGATCATCTCAGGGGGAAATTGGTGGCGGGCAACCGAGATGGTCATGCGCCATCCTACCCGCCGAACTAAACCGCGCCACCGTTCTCGTGCCAGACATGACAATACCCATCGCGCCCCCGAGGACGGTCACGTTGCGATCGCGACGGGCTCTTGCGCGAGCGCATGCGCCATGAATTCGAGTCCGCGCTCGATTTGGGAGCGCATCACCGGCCCCCCTAGACCGACGCGCACTGCTTCCGGCGGCGCGCCGCCGGCGGTGAAAGCGTCGCTCGCCACCACGCCGAGGCCGGTCGAGCGGGCGTGGCTCACGAACGCCGACCGCGTCCAGCCGTTGCGGAGCGGCAGCCACAGGTTGAAGCTCAGCGGGTCGGAGAGGTAGGAGCCCGGCTCGAGGATCGTCGCGGAGATGCGCTGGCGCGCCATTGTTTCCGCGCGGATGAAGCGCAGGATGGTGTCGGCCGCGCCGTCCTCGATCCAGCGCGTGGCGATCGCCGCCGCGACCGGCGACGCCATCACGGTCAGCGCGCGCATGGCGCTGTTGAACGACCAGCCGGAGCGCGCGTCAGGCGCCACCACATAGGCAAGTCTCAGCCCTGCGCCGATGCATTTGGCGAGACCTGCGATATGCCAGCAGATGTCGGGCGCCATCGCGGCGAGCGGCGCCGGCCCATGGGTCGGAATGAAACCATAGGCGTCGTCTTCGACGATCGGGACGTTGTGCCGGCGCGCGATTGAGCAGATGGCGGCGCGCCGGCGCTCGGGGATGGTGATTGTCGTCGGGTTTTGCAATGTCGGATTAAGATAAATCGCCTTCGGCGCGTGTGCGCGCACGCTCTCTTCCAGAGCCTCCGGGATTACGCTGTCGCGGTCCATTTCGACGCCAATCAGTTTGATCCCGAGCTGGGCGGCGATTGCCCGCACGCCCGGATAGGTCACGTTCTCGCACAAGACCGCTTCGCCCGCTTTGGCGAGCATGCTGAAGATGCCGACCATCGCGCCATGCGCGCCAGAGGCGACGAAGATGCGCTCCTGCGAGGGTACCAGCGCCCGCCGGCCGAGCCAGGCCGACGCCGCGTCGCGATCGCGCGGCGACCCTCCAAAGCCCTGGTAGCGCAACAAAGATCCGAGGTCGGCGCTCACGGCGGCGAACCCGTCGCGCATGCGCGCGACGATATCGGGGTCGTCCGGCTCTGGCGGCATGTTCATGGAAAAGTCCGCCCGCGAGAGACGGTGGCCGGGCTCGCCGCGCACGATCGCGTTGCGCCTGACGAACGTACCGCGCCCTACGATCGATTCGACCAGGCCTCGCTTGCTCGCCTCGACATAGCCCCGCGCCGCCGTCGTGAAGTCGAGGCCAAGCTTGCGGGCGAGCTCGCGCTGCGGCGGCAGCCGGTCGCCCGGCGCGAGCCGCCCCTTCGCGACATCCTCGGCGATGGCGTCGGCGATGGCGAGGTAGCGAGGGCCGTCGCGGCCCTGCAGAACGGGCGCCCAGGCCTTCGACGCCGGAGGCCCCGCGTTCATAAGCGCCAGATTGACTGCATCGAGTTGCGCTCTCCTCGCTTCGATTTTAGGCGCCGCGTAGCCCAAAAAAGGAGCCGCCTTTGCGAGAGCGTGACTCCATATCCGATCAATTGACTGGATTTCCTGCCGCCGTCAAGCCGATTTGATGGCAAATTTGAATGGATCAAAGATGGCATGACGTTTGCAACGTGTTTGACGGGCCGGCGAGGGCCGGTCGAACTGGGAGAATACAAGCGCCATGCCAGCGGTCACCCATCCCGCCCACAAGAAGGGCGATGCGTTCGTCGACTACGAGGAGAAGGTGTTCGAGGATGTGAAGGCGAACCCGGGCGAAAAGGCGCTCGTGACCTTCCACACCGTCGCCTTCGAAGGATCGATCGGCCTCGTCAACTTGCTGCAGGCGACCCGCCTCTTGCGCAAAGGGTTCGAGACGTCGGTCCTGCTCTATGGACCCGGCGTCACGCTGGGAGTGCAACGCGGCTTTCCCAAGATCGGCGACGAGGCCTTTCCCGGCCACCAGAACTTCAACAATCAGATCACGAAGTTCATCGGCGAAGGCGGCAAGGTCTACGCCTGCCGCTTCGCGCTGCAGGCGCTGTACGGTCACGGCGAGCCCTCGTTGATCGAAGGCATTAAGCCGATCAGCCCTCTCGACGTGCTCGACCTCATCCTGCTGCACCGGCGCGACAACGCGTTCATCCTCGACACCTGGACGCTCTGACCTGCCTCACCAACCGGCGGGGCTTAAGCCCGGCCGAGCCGAGGAGATCGCCAATGTCGAAGTCCCGAACGGTGCGCGCCGCCGCCGCGCAAATCGCCCCCGATCTCACGTCGGGCGAAGCGACGCTTGCACGCGTAATCGAAACGATCGGCGAGGCGGCCGGAAAAGGCGCGGAACTCGTCGTGTTCCCGGAGACGTTCGTCCCCTGGTACCCATATTTTTCCTTCGTCATGCCGCCGGTGCAGAGCGGAGCCGAGCACATTCGCCTCTATGAGCACGCGGTCATCGTGCCGAGCGCACAGACGGACGCTGTGGCCGCCGCGGCGCGCAAGCACGGCGTGGTCGTGGTTCTCGGCGTCAATGAGCGCGACCACGGCTCGCTCTACAACGCGCAACTCGTCTTCGACGCCGACGGCGCGCTCAAGCTCAAGCGGCGCAAGATCACGCCCACCTTTCACGAGCGCATGATCTGGGGGCAGGGCGACGGCTCGGGCCTCACGGTCGCGGAGACGGCGGTCGGCCGCGTCGGCGCGCTCGCTTGCTGGGAACACTACAATCCGCTCGCGCGCTATGCTCTGATGGCGCAGCACGAGGAGATCCACGTTTCCCAGTTTCCCGGATCGCTTGTCGGGCCGATCTTCGCCGAGCAGATCGAGGTGACGATCCGGCACCATGCGCTGGAAAGCGGTTCGTTCGTGGTCAACGCGACCGGCTGGCTCAGCGAGGAGCAGATCGCCTCGATCACGCCGAACGAGGGCCTGCAGAAGGCCTTACGCGGCGGCTCCATGACGGCGATCATTTCCCCGGAGGGGCGCCATCTCGCGCCCCCCTTGACCGAAGGCGAGGGGATCCTCATCGCCGACCTCGACATGAGCCTCATCGTCAAGCGCAAGCGCATGATGGACTCGGTCGGCCACTATGCGAGACCCGAACTTTTGAGCGTCACCCTCGATGCGCGGCCCAAAGCGCCGGTGAGCTTCGAGCCGTCGGCGCCGATCCCCATGGAGACAAGGAGGCCTGGCGATGGAGACTCCCGCGAGCTTGCCGACCGAACGCCTGATCAACGAACTGCAAACCTTCGGCGTGCGGTTGGCGGACCCTAAGGCCGGGCTTGAGAGCCGCCGCGGCGGCGCGGGGCCCTCCGACCATAAGGCGCTGACGATCGACGGTGTGACTGTGATGGCGCCCGTCCACACCGCTCCCGCGTTCGAAAGCCCCTACGTGATCGACAAGCCCGACGCAAAGGGCAGAAGCCGCATCGCGCGCGACGGCGAGCCGCTTGGCGAAGCGGCGTTCGTTATGCGGCCGCGCTTCTATGACCTTGCGACCGCCGACGGCGTTCCCTATTCCAAGATCGCCGCGCTGCACGGACGCGACGTGCTGGCGACCACGGTGCTGCAGAGCTGCGTCCGCTACCAGAGCCGCCTCAAGGCCTGCCAGTTCTGCGCCATCGGCCAGTCGCTCGCGGCCGGACGCACGATCGAGCGCAAGAGCCCCGCCGAGCTCGCCGAGGTGGCCAAGGCGGCGGTCGAGCTCGACGGCGTCAAGCACATGGTGATGACGACCGGCACGCCACGGGGCGCCGACCGCGGCGCCGCGATCCTTTGCGAGAGCGCGGCGGCGGTGAAGGCGGCGGTCGATCTACCGATCCAGGGGCAATGCGAGCCGCCGGACGACAACGCGTGGTTTGAGCGTCTCAAAGCGGCCGGCGTCGACGCTCTCGGCATGCACCTCGAAGCCGTAACGCCGGAGGTTCGCCGGCGCATCATGCCGGGCAAGGCCGAGATTTCCGTCGAACGGTATCTCTCGGCTTTCGCGGCGGCGGTCTCGGTCTTCGGCCGCGGACAGGTCTCGACCTATATCCTCGCTGGCCTCGGCGACCCGGCCGAGGCGATCCTCGCGACGTGCGAGACGCTGGTTCGGCTCGGCGTCTATCCGTTCGTCGTGCCCTTCGTGCCGATTTCCGGGACGCCGCTCGAAAGCTGGCCGCCGCCCACGCCGGCCTTCATGCACGCGGTGCTTGCGCCGCTCGCGCAGATGCTGGCGGCCAACGGCCTGAGCGCGGCCGAGATCAAGGCCGGTTGCGGGCGGTGCGGCGCGTGCTCCGCGCTCTCGACCTACGAGAGGGCGCTTAAGTCATGATCTTCGAGCCGGTGACGCCGTTCAGCCCTTGCGAATTCCGCGTCAAGTTCGCCGCCTCGCGCTGGGAGCGGGAGAGCGCCTACGCGCTGCGCCGGGCGGTGTTCTGCGACGAGCAGCGGCTGTTTGCGGGCGACGACCGCGACGGCGCCGACGACTACGCGATCACGATCGTCGCCCTGTCGATGATGGGCGTCGCAGCGGACAAGGTCGTCGGCACGGTGCGCATCCACGAGGAAGAGCCGGGCCTGTGGTGGGGGTCGCGGCTTGCGGTCGAGCGCGAGTGCCGCCGCGTCGGCGCGATCGGCGCGACCCTGATCCGCCTCGCCGTGTCATCCGCCCACGCGATGGGCGCTTCGACCTTCCTCGCCCATGTGCAGGCGCAGAATGGGCCACTCTTCCGCCAGATGCATTGGGAGACGCTCGCGGAGCTCGACTTGCTGGGCCGGCCGCACCTCAAGATGCGCGCCGACCTCGACAAATATCCGCCCTGCCACGCGCCCGAGCTCGGCTTCGTCGCGCTGAGAAAGGCGGCCTGACATGGACGCGGCTGAATTCGACGCGCTCGTCAACTCGCTTCGCGCGAGCGCGGCGCTCGCGGCGAAGGCGGACATCGGCCTCGTGGCGGAGCGGCTCGGCCTCGTGTCCGCGGCGATCCCCGTCGGCGACGATTGCGCGGCGATTCCCGATGGCGATGGGCATCTCTTGTTTGCAATCGAGGGGTTCATCAACGCGTTCGTTGGCGCCGATCCATGGTTCGCGGGCTGGTGCGGCGTGATGGTCAATCTTTCGGACATTGCCGCGATGGGCGGGCGCGCGCTCGCTGTCGTCGACGCGGTGTGGGCCGACGGCGCAGGCTCCGCCGCCGCGATCCTCGACGGCATGAGGGCGGCGTCCGACGCGTACGGCGTCCCAATCGTCGGCGGGCACACGAATTTGAACAACCCGCAGGCCCAGCTCGCGGTCGCGGTTTTGGGCCGGGCGGAATCGCGGCTCTTGACCAGCTTCGACGCGCAGCCGGGCGATGCGCTGATCGCCGCGATCGATCATCGCGGCGCCTATCGCGAGCCGTTCGACAACTGGCAGGCGGCGCTCGAGGCGCCGCGCGAGCGGCTGCGCGCGGATCTCGCGCTGCTGCCTGAGATCGCCGAGCGCGGCCTCGCTCGCGCCGCCAAGGACATCAGCCAGGGGGGCATTCCCGGCACCGCGGCGATGCTCGTCGAAAGCTCGAGCGTTGCGATCGACATTGACCTCGACGCGATCGAGCCGCCGCCTGGCGTGGCGCTCGAACGGTGGCTCCAGACTTTCCCCAGTTTCGGCTTTCTCTTGTCGGTCCCACGAAGTTCGCTCGACGCGGGGCTCGAGCTCTTTCGTGGCTGCGACATCCACGCTGGCGTCATCGGCGAGGTCCGGAGCGGGAGCGAAGTCGCGCTTGTCTCGGGCGCACGGCGCGCCGTCCTGCGCGACTTCCGGCGCGAGCGGCTGATGGGCTTGTCTCGCGTCGCGGAGACCGTCGGATGAAACGTCCCCTCCGCATCGCCATGCTCGCCCATTCCACCAATCCGCGCGGCGGCGTCGTGCATGCGATGCAAGTCGCTGAGGCGTTGACTGAGCTCGGGCGCGAGGTCGTGCTGTATGCGCCGGAAGCGAAAGGCGAAGGCTTTTTCCGCGCGCCAAAGTGTGAGGCGCGGGCGTTGCCCGTCCCGCCCGCGCCGGCCGACACATTCGCGATGATCGAGCAGCGCTGTAAGGACTACGTCGAGCATTTCTCATGCGCTCGGAATCGCGGCTTCGACATTTATCACGCGCAGGACGGCATCTCCGGCAACGCGCTCGCGACCCTCAAGGAACGTGGCCTGATCGCGGGCTTCGTGCGCACTGTGCATCATATCGACGATTTCCTCGACGAGCGCATCGCGCGGCTCCAGGCGCGCGCCATCCGCGAGGCGGATGCTTGGCTCACTGTCAGCGCGCTGTGGCGCGATCGCCTCGCGGAAGCCTTCGGAGTCGAAGCAGCCGTCTGCGGCAACGGCGTCGATAGCGACCGCTTCCGCCCCGATCCCGATGGACTGGAGGACGACCTGCGCGCCCGTATGGGAATCGGGCCGGAGCCCGTGTTCCTGTGCGTGGGGGGCGTCGAAGAACGCAAGAATACGCTCAACGCTCTCGATGCGTTCGCACGACTGCACGCCGTTCGTCCCGACGCGAAGCTGGTCATCGCAGGCGGCGCAAGCCTATTGGATCACGGCGACTATCAAAGAGAATTCCGCCGGAGGCTCATTGAGATGGGCGAAACAGCGACTTCGCTGCGCCTTCTCGGAGTCGTTGCCGACAGCGACATGCCGCGGCTATATCGGCTTGCGTCAGCGCTCGTGTTCGCCTCGATCAAGGAAGGGTTCGGGCTCTGCGTGCTGGAGGCCATGGCGAGCGGCGTTCCCGTCGTCGTCTCGGCGATCGAACCATTCACAAGCTACCTCTCGACCGCGGACGCGATCTGGTGTGATCCGTTCAACGTCAGGTCGATTGCCGAAGCGATGGCGCTCGCGCTCAACGGGGAGTTCGCCGTCCCGCTGCGGAGGCGCGGTCGCGCGCTCGCCGCGCGCTTCGACTGGCGGTCGGTAGCACGAGCACATGAGCCTGTTTATCAACGTGTCCGGGAGCCGGCGAATGCCTGAGATGCGGTTCGTCGTCCGCTGGCCCAATGGCGCAACGGAGACATGCTACTCGCCGTCTCTCGTCATCAAGGACTATTTCCGCGAGGGCGAGACATACGCGCTCGCCGATTTCGTGGCCCGGAGCCGCGAGGCGCTGATGACCGCCTCCGATCGGGTGAAGGCGAAATACGGTCATGCCTGCTCGCTGGCGCTTGGCCAGCTGGCCGAGATCGAACGCGCCGCCCGCCGCTTCGCCGACGAGCCCGGCGCGAAAGTGGCGTGCGAACGCTTTCTCTTTTAACGACAAGGACCTTTGCGATGGACGCCAGCACGCGTTTCGAGCCGCACTATCGCGCCGTCGTCGCAGGAGGAGGCCAGGCGGGTCTCTGCGCCAGCCATTTCCTGAGCGAAGCGGGAATCGATCACGTCGTGATCGAGAAGAAGACGGTCATGCACAAGTGGCGCGATGAGCGGTGGGACGCGTTTTGCCTTGTCACGCCGAACTGGCAGTGTCAGTTGCCTGGGCGCCCTTATGACGGTCCCGAGCCGAACGGCTTCATGGTGAAGCACGAAATCCTCGATTACCTCGACGGCTTCGCACACAAGCTCAAGCCGCGGGTGCGCGAGAATGTCGCGGTGCTGGCCATCGAGAAGCGGGGCGAGCGCTTCCACGTTCTCACTTCGAACGGCGCCTGCACCGCTGACGCTGTTTTTCTCGCAACCAGCCTCTACGGCCATCCGAGCAGGCCGCGCGCTGCGGAACGGGTTCCCGAATCGATCCTTCAGATCCACTCGGCCGAGTATCGCAATCCGGCGGCCCTGCCCGCTGGCTCGGTCGTGGTGATCGGGTCCGGCCAGTCGGGCGCACAGATCGCCGAGGATCTGCATCTGGCTGGCCGTAGGGTCCACCTCGTGACGGGGAACGCGCCGCGCTGTGCCCGCTTCTACCGAGGGCGCGACGTGGTCGACTGGCTGTGGGATATCGGCCAGTATGAGATCACCGTCGCCGACGATGGCATGGGCCACAAACGGCACGACACCAATCACTATCTAACTGGCCGCGACGGAGGACGCGACATCGACCTTCGTGCCTTTGCGAAAGAAGGCATGTCGCTTTACGGGCGGCTCAACGCGGTGGCCGGCGGCAAGATGTTGTTCGAGCCGAATCTCAAGTCTAATCTTGACGAAGCAGACCGCGTCTATAACGGCATCGACGCACTGGTCGACCGGCACATCGAAGAGAAGGGCCTCAACGCGCCCGAGGGAAGACCCTACATTCCTGTCTGGGAGCCTGCGCAGGAGCCTGCCCAGCTCGACCTCAAGGAGGCCGGGGTTGGCGCGGTGGTTTGGGCGACCGGCTTCGCCCCTGACTGGTCGTACGCCCGCCTGCCGATCTTCGACGGGACGGGCTATCCGGCGCACCGGCGCGGTGTGACCGGCGTTCCGGGCGCCTACGTGCTGGGGCTGCCTTGGCTTTGGACGTGGGGGTCGGGACGCTTCCTCAGCGTCGGGCGCGACGCCGAGCACATTGTCCGCCACGAAGTCGAACGGATGGCGGCGGCGCCGATTTGCTGAGGACAAGACCGTTGTCGGGCCAGCATCATCGTCATCAACTCAGATTGAGGTTTGGTTTTGTTGGCTTGAGGAGAGCGTTTGCGAGGACGACGAGTTTTCGCATGAGGGCTGTGATTGCGACGATTGGCTTTTCCCGTTGGCGACGAGGCGTTGATAGCAGGCGCTGAGGGTTTTGTTGTGTTTTCTGGCGGAGAGGGCGGCCATGAAGAGGACGCGTTTGACCTCGGCGCGCCCGCCCTTCGTCCTGCGGTAGGCGTCGGACTGGCCGCTCTGGTTTGGATGGGGGGCAAGGCCTGCGAGAGCGGCGGCCTTGCGTCGGGAGAGGGACCCGAGCTCGAGCATGAGGGCGACGAGCGCTGCGGCGGTCTTGTGTCCGACGCCGGGGATGGCGAGGAGGGTTTTGACGGTGTCGGGCACGGGCGCGCAGGCTTCGATGAGGGTCTGGATGTCGGCCTCGAGGGCTTGGATCTGGTCATCGAAAGAGTCCGGGAGCGCCTCGAGGCGAGGCTGGACGGCCTCATAGCCGGGCGCGTCGCGGCGATTGGCCCAGGCGAGGCGATCTGCGACCAGGTCCCGGCGGAGCAGAACGAATCTCTTGAGGCGCTCGCGTTCGGCCTCGGGAGCTTGCCAGAGCGGGAGTTCTGCGCAGCGGTCCTGTGCATATCGGGCAAGGGCGCGGGCGTCGATGCGGTCGGTCTTGGCGAGGGTCTCGAACGAGCGGATGAAGGCTTTGACCGTGCGGGCGTCGGCGCGGTGGGCGGGAACGTCGGCGCCGATGAGGGCGGCGAGCAAGGCGTTTTCATAGCCTCCTGTGGCTTCGCAGACGACGAAGCAGGAGGCGTCGAGCGCGGCGGCGAAGTCGCAAAGGGCCTCGGGGCGTTTGTTGATCGTGGCGGTGCGTCCGCTTGCGGCGTCGAAGACGACGATCGTCGTCTTTCCGACATCGCAGCCGATGACCCGCGCGGGGGGCATAGCAAGACAAGGCATTTTTTGGCTATCCTCCGTGAGCTTGAGATTGTCTGCGGGCGTGCATCGGACGATGGCGGCCCCTTCAACTCATCAAGCGATCACGGGAAGCGGGAAGACGGTCAGGATGACGACGGGCCTTCAAAGCCCCATTGCGAGACGACCGATCTTCCCGCGCGCCGATTTGGGCGGCCGCCCGAATTGGCGCATCCCCACCGGGGGCGCAACTTCATACCGAAAACGAAAGAGACAATTGCGAGGAGCCATAGGGCGTCGAGAGACGCCCGTCTGTCGACGGGCTATGGCGACGAAGCAATCCAGCGATCTCTATCAGCGCGTCGACGAGGACCAATTCTTCGAACTATGCTCGCCGCCAATGAGCCGCGGAGACGGCCGAAAAGACTCAGCAGACCGACTGATACCGCCGCAAGCCGCGGAAATGTCGTGCTATTCTGTGGCGGAGGAAATCATGCCGGGACGTGCAGACTACTTGGTGGCGGACGCAGTCCTGCAGAACCGGTCTCCGTGGGTCGAAATTCCCGGCTAACCGGTAAAATAACCGGGAATTCTCGACATTTTAGCCTCTGTTCTGAGTTTCGATCGCTAAGTCGTCTGGAATTTCAGCGCGTTAAGGCAAATTTCCCGTGTCGAAGAAAACGGGAATTATTTGCCCAGAACCGGGAAACACGATTTGCTAACCGGCGAAAAATTGCACCTGGATTGGTAATCGCCCGGCCAAGACTGGTCTGTGGCGTGAACGCCTAAATTCGACCAGGAATCTTCCTATCACTTCGCCATCGCTCCTGATTCGTTGAAGCTTTGGAGCACATGTTGAACACCCTTTTCGTTGGCCCATTCGTACCCTCCGCACCCTTTCAGGAAGCCCTCGATTGGCTCACCCGGCTTTTTCATGTCGGATCTTCGGACGTCACGGGAACCCGTCGCCAAGGAGCTGCTCCCCCTCATAGGCGATCCGGTCCGAGATTCGCTCAAAATTCGCCTCGCGACAGCGCGCTACCTACTGCAGATAGCCCACTCTGCTCCCTCGCCCGGCTACGAAGCCTTGCTCATCAAGCGCGGCGAAAAGCCACTTATTGCGCGCGCGAAAGCGTACACGACGCTCAGCGAGGGCAGGAAAATCGCCGACGAGTGCAGAAGGTACCGAGACGTTGTCGCCGCCATCCGCTTCCTTGCAAAGCCTAATCGCTCGCGCTGGGCGGTCAATCGCAAGATTGGGCTTCTCCTCGTTGCATCGCAGGAAACAAGGATCATTCGCACCATATTCATTAATGCAAACCTCAGCGACCATCTCCTCGTCAGGATGCTCCCATCTGCGGGTCAGGGAAATCAGATGGTGATTGAACGGATCTTCGAAATCGCCCGTATGGCGCCGCCGCGGATCCGTATTCCGCGCGGCCCGAAAGTGACCGCTGCCTCGGCCGCACACGAATTGTTCCTCGAGAAGCACGGAGTTCGCGGCGCCAGTGCCTACAGCTACAGGGGCCTCGAGGAGGACTTCGTTGATGAGGCGACCCGCGCGACGCGTCTGGAGTTTCCCGACCGACCGTTCGGTCCTCAACCAGCTTCTCGTCGATTGAAAGCGCGTCGACGACTTGGGGGCGTGCCGGTCCCTACCCGAAGCGCGAAGCCCCGCTCCCAAAAATCGCGTTAAGGCGCTCCATTTGGCGATATGGCAATTAGAGCATTTTCAGGTCTGACGGAATCGAGGGGGATTCCGTTTGGCTTGCGACCATGATTCTCTGCGCCAATCGAATCGGCGCTGGGGAGCATCATGGGCGTGGCTTACTCGCAGGACCTTCGGGAGCGGGTGATGGCGGCGGTGGACGGCGGGCTCGGCGTCTATTCGGCCGCGCCGATGTTTCGGGTCAGCGTGTCGTATATCTACAAGGCGCTTGGCCGGCGTCGCGCGACCGGCGACGTGACGGCCCACAAGTCGGGCGGCGGGCCGAAGCCGAAGCTTGCGGCCTATGACGAGACGTTGCGCGCTCAGCTGGCGCAGAAGGCCGACATCACGCTGGTCGAGCTGCAAGCCTGGCTTGCCAACGATCATGGCGCGAAGGTCAGCGTCGGCTGTCTGTGGGCGCGGGTCCGTCATCTCGGGCTGACGCTCAAAAAAAGTCGCAGCGCGCCGCGGAGCACGACCGCCCCGACAT
This sequence comes from uncultured Alphaproteobacteria bacterium, assembly GCA_963824475.1. GTDB lineage: Bacteria > Pseudomonadota > Alphaproteobacteria > Rhizobiales > Beijerinckiaceae > Roseiarcus. The sequence goes on along the minus strand of CAWGPR010000009.1, from coordinate 279,726 downwards.
CGCGGAGGCGCGCCAGCAATGGCAGGCGCGGCAGGCCGAATGGCGCCCGCACAATCTGGTGTTTGTCGACGAAACCGGCGCATCGACCAAAATGACCCGGCTTTACGGCCGATGCCCGCGCGGCGAGCGCCTCGTCGCGCCGGTTCCATGGGGCCATTGGAAGACGACGACCTTCGTCGGCGCGCTGCGGCAGGACGGTCTCATCGCGCCTTGCGCGTTCGACGGGCCGATCAACGGCGAGACGTTCCGCGCTTGGGTCGAGCAGTTCCTCGTTCCCGCCTTGCGCCCGGGCGATATCGTCATCCTGGACAATCTGTCGAGCCACAAGGTCGAGGGCGTCAGGACGGCGATCGAAAACGCTGGCGCCCGTCTGCTCTACCTGCCTTCCTACAGCCCCGACCTCAACCCGATCGAGCAATGGTTCGCCAAGCTGAAAGCCTTCATCGACGATTCACTCAAGCCCGATGACGCCATGTCGGAAGCAAAGCGGTCCGCGGCGAACCAGTGGTTCACCAATACCTGCTCTCCCGCCTTGACGATAAGCGCACCGGAGCGATCGTGGTGGTCATGCAGCGGGTGCACATGGACGATCTGACGGGCTTTCCGCTGAGCCAATCGGACGAGTGGGAAGTCCTCAGTCTTCCGGCGATAGCGGAATGCGAGGAGATCATTCCGCTTGGAAACGGAAGGACGCACCGTCGCGAAATCGATGAGGTCCTGTCTCCCGAACGCGAACCGCTGCACATTTTGGAGGGCATTAAGCTTCAAATGGGCAGCGACGCCTTCTCCGCGCAGTTTCAGCAAGCGCCGACGCCACCCGGCGGCGCAATGGTGAAGCGCCACTGGATCAAGCGCTATCAGGAACCCCCGCCCCGCATCCGAGCGATTTTTGACGCTGCAAAGTTGGGACACCGCGAGCAAGGGGGCCCTGACAACGATTGGTCAGTTTGCACGACCTGGATCGTGACGCGCGATAAGCGTTGGTATCTTATCGACGTCTGGCGACGGCGGGTCGGCTACCCCGCGCTCAAGGCCGCCGTGGAGACCCTCGCCAAACAGCGGAGCGCGCGACGTGTGCTCGTCGAGGACGCCGGCGCTGGGACCTCGCTCGTTCAGGAACTGCGAGGAAAGGTCTCCGGCATCATCGCCGTGAGACCTGACCGGGACAAGGTCAGTCGTATGGCCGTCGTTTCGGCCAAGTTTGAAGCGGGTCAGGTTTTCCTGCCCGAGCGCGCGCCATGGCTTGCGGATTTTGAAGCGGAGCTGTTCGCTTTCCCCGTCGGCCGGCACGACGACCAGTGCGACTTCGTCAGCCAAGCGCTGACCGAAGAGAACGTCAGGTTTCCAGTGAGGATCTCGCCCGAAGCGCTTGCGTGGGCTGCGAGGCCGGGGCCGGCAACATTTCGCCACTTGCGACCGTGCTAGCGCCGTCCCGCCCTCGAGTCTTCGTCGTGCCACTGCCGACGTGGGGTCCTCTCATGGATCTGCCGCTTAAGGAGTTTAAGATTTGAAAGACCTTTCCGATCCAATTGCGACGAGGTTCTCCCTGACGGACCAATTCTACGCCGGATCACAGCTCAGCCGTCTTGCAACGAGAGCTATTTGCGCATTTCGGCCGGCCGGAGTTGACGTGAAGCGGCCGTTGCGGATTGCGACGGTGGACGTCGCGGTTGGGGGAAGCGGCCGAGTCACGCGGCCGGGATTGCCGGCTGCGCGGTCGAGCGGATCGCGGGAAATTGATCGGCGGTCAGGGTCTCCTTCGCGAGCAGGAGGCGGGCGCCTTCGTCGAGATCGGCGCGGCGCGAGCGCAGGATTTCCGTCGCCCGGCCGAAAGCCTGCGCCACCAGGTCGCGCACCGCGACGTCGATCTCGCGCTCCGTCGCATCCGAGGCGTCGACGTGGTCAGCGGCGGCGGCCGCGGCCAGGAACGGCTGGGGCGGCGGCGCGTAAGTGCGTTGTCCGACCGTCTCACTCATACCGTAGCGCGTGACCATTTCCATTGCGATCTGGGTCGCGCGCTGCAAGTCGTCGGAAGCCCCGGTCGACACCTCGCCCTCGAAGATGAGCGCTTCCGCGGCCCGCCCGCCCATCAGCACGGCGATGCGGTTTTCCAGCTCCCGCCGCCCCAGCAGAAAGCGATCCTCAGTCGGCCGCTGCATCGTATAGCCGAGCGCGCCGACGCCGCGCGGAATGATCGAGACCTTGTGGACCGGATCGACGCCCGGCAGGGTCGCGGCGACCAGCGCATGGCCCATCTCGTGATGGGCGACGCGGCTGCGTTCCGCGGGGCTCAGGACGCGGCTCTTCTTTTCAAGTCCCGCGACGATGCGTTCGATCGCTGCGGTAAAATCATCGAGCGTCACCGCGTCGGCCTTGCGGCGCGTCGCCACGATGGCGGCCTCGTTCACTAGGTTGGCGAGATCAGCGCCGGTGAAGCCGGTCGTCAACCCGGCGATCTGGTCGAGATCGACGCCGTCCGCGAGGCGGATCTTGGCGACGTGGACCTTGAGGATCTGCAGTCGCCCCGCGCGGTCCGGCCGGTCGACCAGCACCTGGCGGTCGAAACGCCCGGGCCTGAGCAAGGCCGGATCGAGCACCTCCGGGCGATTGGTGGCGCCGATCAGGATCACGCCGCTCGTCGGATCGAAGCCGTCGAGCTCAGCGAGCAACTGATTGAGCGTCTGCTCCTTCTCGTCGTAGCCGCCGTAAGCGCCTGACGCGCGGCTTCGCCCCAACGCATCGAGCTCGTCGATGAAGATGATGCAGGGCGCCGCCTTCCGCGCCTGCTCGAACAGGTCACGGACGCGCGCGGCGCCGACGCCGACGAACATCTCGACGAATTCGGAGCCCGAGATCGAGAAAAACGGCACGCCCGCCTCGCCGGCGACCGCGCGCGCCAGCAGCGTCTTTCCGGTACCCGGCGGTCCGATCAGCAGCACGCCCTTGGGGATGCGGGCGCCGAGCCGGCCGAACGATTTCGGATCGCGCAGGAAGGCGACGACCTCCTGCAATTCGAATTTCGCCTCGTCGACGCCGGCGACGTCCTTGAACGTCACCTTGGTGTCGGTTTCGACATAGATCTTGGCGCGCGATTTTCCGAGCGTCATCAGACCGCCCAGCCCCTGGCGCTCGGCCATGCGGCGGATGCCATAGGTCCAAATCAGGTAGAAGAGGAAGATCGGCAGCGCCCAGGACAGGATCGTCGCGAGAAAATTGTTCGACGGCGCGCCGGTGATGGTGACGCCGTGCGCTTTCAGCATGTCGGCGAGCGCAGGATCGACCCGCACCGTGTAGAATAGCTTCCGGCCGTCGGGGAGCGGCTGCTTCAGCGTGCCTTGGATAGAGTCGTGGCCGACCAGGACTTCGGAGATCTTGTTCTCATTGAGCAGCTGCTCGAACTGACTGTACGGAATGGTCTCGACTTGTGTATAGACCAGCCACACGTACTGGATCAGCATCACGCCAAGGAAGGCCGCAAAGACGTACCAGACGGCGAAGTGGTGCTTTCGCTCCTCTGGCTCCTTGGGCGGCTTCGTGGCTTTCGGCCGCGCCGTCTCGTCGCCGTTATCGCCAAAGCGCAGAAATCGCGGGAAGCGCCAACCGCGCGCCGGCTCCATGTCCTTGGTCGGCGTGTCGAGCATGTCGGTCTCCCGTGTGGAGCGCAGATGGGTCGCTATCGAAGATGCCGTCCACACCCCCTTAACGGAATAGTTGCGATGGCGCCCGAGCAGCCGTCGAGGCGCTCACCGGATGGCGGTCCCGACGTCTCTTTGTCTCCGGGCTGAAGGGGCGTGGCGCTCACTCCTCGGAGAATAGCGCCCTTACCCCTCCTCAGCTACTGCAATGGGAGGCGTCCCGTTGGGTGGTGCCGTTCCGACGGACGTCACCAGAGATGGGCGCCACCTAAGGATTAGTCACCAGTTCCATGTGGGTGAATAAGAACCAAGTCTCCAACTCCGGACGAATGGTCGGTTTGGGTCCAGAAACTATGGGGACCGCGACAAAGGTCTGGCACTTTGTCGTGTGCGAAAGCCGATAGAGGTGCCCCATGATCCAAGTTGATGACCTGAGCCGTTCTTTGATTGCCTTTGAACAAATCAGCACGTTGGTGATCGTAGTCGAGTTGAGTCAATCGAGCTGGCTGGCTGCCGGCGTGGTTCCTGGAATTGAACGGCGACCACTGAAGAAACTGGATCCCGATCCAACTGCACTCTTGCATTTGGTGGAGGGTTGGCGGGATCGAGCGACAAAAGTTGGCAGAGCGATCACACGGACCGTTCTCGCTTTCGAGTCTGGTCGCGATGGGTTTTGGCTGGCCCGATGGCTGCGGGTCCATGGCGTCGAGACCTTCGTCATGCATTCGACGAGCGTCGCGGTATCGCGCGAGCCCCGCCGAGCCAAGACGGATCGGCTCGATACTGAGATGCTCATCCGCGTGTTTCTGGGATGGCTGCGCGGCGAGCCGCGTCACTGCAAAATGGTGGCGATCCCCACGCTCGAGGAAGAAGACGCCAGGCGTCCCAGCCGCGAGCGCGAAGTCCTGGTGGGCGAACGCACGCGGATCATCAATCGCATGAAGGCAGCCCTGGTCCGGCTCGGCATTCGCGGCTTCAAGCCGGGACTGCCCACGGCGCCGCAAAAGCTTGACACATTGCGGACTCCAGAGGAGACGCCAATTCCGCCCAACATGTTGGACGAGATGCGACGCGACATGGCCCGACTGGCTTGGGTCCGCGAGCAGATCAACGCCATCGAGCAGGCTCGGCTGGAGCGCTTGGAACGGGCGCCTCCCACTGGCCGGCATGCGATGGTTCGGATGTTGGCGCGCGTCATCGGCGTCGGCGTCGAGACCGCGGATATGCTGGTGCAAGAAGTTCTGTCCAGAAACCTGCGAGACCGACGGGCCGTGGCCCGGTACGCCGGCCTCACCGGATCGCCAGACGAGAGCGGGTCGAAACGACGTGAGCAGGGTTTGTCTAAGGCGGGCAACGCGCGGGTGCGTCGCGGTCTCATTCAACTGGCGTGGCGCTTCCTGCGCTTTCAGAAGGACAGCGCCCTAGCGCAGTGGTACCGAGGCCGAACCGAAGATGTTGCTGGGAAGCGTAAGAAGACAATGATCGTGGCGCTTGCCCGAAAGCTGCTGATCGCCCTGTGGCGACTGGCGACAATCGGAGAAATCCCTGTCGGCGTCGCACTGCGGATGGCTGTCGCTTGAACCATTTGATCGAACAGGAGCGGAATAACACCCAGTTTCGGCATCCTTCGCGCATTGACGCAAAGGTCGCTGATCATGATCCGAGGTGGTGGTGACCCGAACACAGTCATGGCTTCAAAGCCGAGTCCAGAATGGGCCCGCCACCTCGGAGCCTCGCCGCTGAAGCGCATGGCTGCTTCATGGTCCGGGTCCGACATGGACCCAACCGAATACAAGGTTGCGGCGCGAGAGACGCGCCCGACAGCGGGCTCCCCTCGGATCAATCAAAACACGCCTCGACCATAGGAGAACATCAGATGCAATAAAGCTTGACACGGAGATCCCCATACAAGGCTGTGTGAAAACGTTGGTTGGGTTAGAATCCTGCTGGATTGAGTCGGGGGTCTTGATGAAGCGCTTTGTCGAGGGCGAAGACCGGTTGCAAGGCGTTTTGCTCCCCGAGTTCCTCGACGATTATGTGGCAGAAGACAATTTAGTGCGGGTGCTCGAGGTCTTCGTCGACGAGTTGGATTTGCGGGCGCTGGGGTTTGAGGGCGTCGTTCCGGAAGCGACGGGCCGGCCTGCTTATCGAGCTATGCGGGAAACTGGGGTGCGCCCCGAAGGCGTGTATCATCAGTGGAGGTAGATTCCACCCAGAGAGTTGTCGATTGATCTGGTAGCTGACGAGCGATTTGACCGGGTAACCGGTCGGGTTGGAGCCTCGTGACAAAGGCCGCCTCGGGCGGTTGAGCGATCCATCGGGCCGTAATGCGAATGAAGTCTGAGCAGGCCTCGAAAGATGCGATGCGGACGCCGACCCATCCCTAGTTTGGGGAAGGCCGCGCGGGCAGGGAAGCAATCGACACATGCACCTGTCCGGTCCGCCGGGGTAATGGACACGGCACGCTGGAAGGGTGATGCGGGTAATCGGGGGAGACCCGTGCGGTCGGAGGTCGCGGCTTTCGACGCTGTTTATGGCAGCGGACCGTGCGGGAGTCGGACAGGGTCATACGACCGTTGATGCCGGGTAACTCCGGCGGAGGAAAGGACCCTGACTTCTGGTGTGCTTTCGAAGATGGTGAGGAAAGGGTGATTGGCGATGCGCCTGGAAACGCCCGAAAAGATCAGGAACCTTCAGAGGAAGCTCTATTGTAAGGCGAAGACGGAGCCCGCCTTCCGCTTCTACCTGCTCTACGACAAGATCTGCCGTGAGGATGTCCTTCTCCACGCCTATGCGCTCGCCCGCGCCAACGCGGGTGCGCCGGGCGCCGATGGAACGACTTTCGAGCAGATCAACGCGGAGGGCGCGGAAGTTTGGCTGGCGGGTTTGCGCGGGGAACTCGTTTTGAAGACGTACCGGGCCGATCCGGTGCGGCGGGTGATGATACCGAAGCCGGGGGGCGGCGAACGCCCGCTCGGTATCCCCACGATTCGGGATCGGGTCATTCAGACCGCCGCCAAGCTCGTTCTGGAGCCGATCTTCGAAGCGGACTTCGAGGATAACGCCTATGGCTATCGCCCACGTCGCAGCGCGGGTGATGCGGTCAAGGAAACGCACCGGCTGATCTGCCGGGGCTATACCGACGTCGTAGACGCCGACTTGTCGAAATATTTCGATTCGATTCCGCACTCGGACCTCCTCAGATCGCTGGCCCGACGCATCGTCGACCGGAATGTGCTGCGGTTGATCAAGCTGTGGCTGCAAGCGCCGGTCGAGGAACGGGATGGCGACGGGAAACGGCGAATGAGCGGCGGCAGGAGCAGCAAACGCGGCACGCCTCAAGGCGGTGTCGCCAGCCCTTTGCTCGCCAATATTTACATGAACCGGTTCCTGAAGCATTGGCGTCTATCTGGACGCGGCGAAGCATTCCGCGCCCACGTCGTCTCTTACGCCGACGACTTCGTCATCCTCAGCCACGGCAGCGCGGAAGAGGCTCTGGCGTGGACGAGAGCGGTGATGACGAAACTCGGGTTGTCGCTCAACGAGGGGAAAACCTCGGTGAAAGACGCTCGCCGAGAAAGCTTCGACTTCCTTGGCTACACGTTAGGTCCACGACATTTTCCTAATGGTGGCCGGTGGTACTTGGGCGCAAGCCCATCGAAGAAAAGCGTGCATCGGATCAAGCTCAAAGTCAGCGACTTGCTGACGCCGAGCAACAAGGGCGCTTGGCCTGAAGTTCAAACTCGACTGAACCGCCTTCTGCGCGGCTGGTCAGCATACTTCTCGCACGGCGCGCTTGCATCGGCGTACCAAGCCGTTGACGATCATGTCTATGACCGTGTGCGCAACTTCTTGTGCAAACGACATAAAGCGTCAGGGCGCGGTACTAACCGGTTTTCTCGTGAGATTGTCTACGAGGAACTGGGCGTGCTGCGCCTTCGTCGCGGGCGCGGATTGTCACCGGTGAGTGCCTCATGATGAAGCCAGTCGGAAAGCCGGATGCGGTAAATCCGCCTGTCCGGTTTGATGAGCGGGGAAGGGAAACGGCGCGACGCCCCAAAGCGAAGCAACCGCGCCCTTCCTCGACTCTACTGACGGTGTGAGGAAGGCGGCGTAACGGGGTTGGTGATCAAGCCAACCCGAACCTCCAAGGAGGAGCGTTACGCCATGACCGAGAATAGAGTTGTCGCCCTTCGACAGAAAGGGGCAATCGACGATCCGCTCACCGAAATTCTGCGAACCGGCGCGCGTCGGTTGATCGCCCAGGCGGTCGAGGCGGAGTTCGAGACATTTCTGGCCTCGACCGCGGAACTCGTGCTTCCGGATGGCCGCCGACGGGTGGTTCGCCACGGGCATGATCCGGTTCGCGCGATCCAGACAGGAATCGGCCCGATCGAAGTGCAAAGGCCGAAGGCCCGCGATCGCGCCGCTGCTTCGGGCGAGCGCGTTCGCTTCACGTCGAACATCTTGCCCAAATGGGCGCGGCGCACCAAGAGCCTCGACACCCTTCTGCCCGTTCTCTATCTGCGCGGGATTTCCGCCGGCGATTTCCAGGAGGCCCTCGCCGCCCTGCTCGGCAAGGACGCGCCCAACCTTTCCGCGGCTGTGATCGCGCGCCTCAAGAGCGAATGGGAGGACGAATATCGACGATGGCAGAAGCGCGATTTGTCGGCGCGCCATTACGTCTACGTGTGGGCGGACGGCGTCTATTTGCAGGCGCGCATGGAGCCGCAGGCCGAATGCATGCTGGTGCTGATGGGCGCGACGCCCGAGGGCAAGAAGGAGCTGATCGGCTTTCAGACCGGCATGCGGGAAAGCGGGCAAAGCTGGAAGGAGCTGCTCGTCGATTTGAGGGCGCGCGGCTTGGTCGTCGCGCCGCAAGCAGCCCTTGGCGATGGCGCGCTCGGGTTCTGGAAGGCCCTTGACGAGGCGTTCCCGACGACACGTCATCTGCAGTAGTTAAGACTTAATCTGACAGTTGGTGTCATAGCTGAGGCGGAAGCCGAGGCCGGGCGCGGAGCTGGTCGGGGTTGCGCAGCGCCCGGCCTCGGCGTTTCGAGAGGACACCGACGATGACCAAGGAACAGAAGATCATCCGCGCCAAGGTAGGGCTGCTGGAGCTGGCCAAGCAGCTCGGCAACGTCAGCCAAGCTTGCAAAATGATGGGCTATTCGCGCGATAGCTTTTACCGGTTCAAGGAGCTTTACGACGCCGGCGGCGAACTGGCGCTGCAGGAGCTGACGCGGCGCAGGCCGATCCTGAAGAACCGCACGGCGCCCGACGTCGAGGCGATCATTGTCGAGCTATCGCTGGACCGGCCGGCCTACGGCCAGATCCGCATCGCTAATGAAGTGCGCAAGCTCGGGCATTCGATTTCGCCGGCCGGGGTGCGCGGGGTCTGGCAGCGTCATGATCTGGAGACGATGAAGAAACGGCTCAAGGCGCTCGAAGCCAAGGTCGCCCAGGAAGGCCTGGTGCTGACCGAAAGCCAGCTGGCCGCGCTGGAGAAGGCCAAGAGCGAAAAGGAGGCGCATGGCGAGTTCGAGAGCGAATGTCCGGGCTATTGCGGGGCCCAGGACACCTTCTACGTCGGCAACATGAAGGGGGTCGGGCGCATCTACCAGCAAACGTTCATCGACACCTATGCCAAGGTCGCCTTCGCCAAGCTCTACGACCGCAAGACGCCGATCACCGCCGCCGATCTCATTAACGATCGCGTCGTGCCGTTCTATGACGCCCATGAGGTGAAGCTCTGCCGCGTGCTGACCGATCGCGGCACGGAATATTGCGGCAACCCAGAGCATCACGAATACGAGCTCTACCTGGCGCTCGAGGACATCGATCACTCGCGCACCAAGACCAAGAGCCCGCAGACGAATGGAATTGTCGAGCGGTTCCACAAGACCGTGCTCGACGAGTTCTACCGCGTCGCCTTCCGCAAGAAAATCTACGGCTCGATCAGCGAGCTGCAGAGCGATCTCGATTCCTGGGTCCAAAGCTACAACGAGGAAAGGCCGCACCAAGGACGATGGTGCTTCGGCAAAACGCCGATGCAGACGTTCCTTGACGCGACGCCGCTTGCGAAGGAGAAAATGATCGCCGCCTGAGCAAAACCTACAGGCGGACCCGAACAGACTCCGGACGCTGACCGTCAGATCAAGTGCCAGCTACTACACGTCATCAGCGATGCTGGCTGCACAAGACATTGAACGTGCTCGACAAGCTCCCGAAGTCGATGCAACCCAACGCGCACAAGGATCTGCGCGAGATCTGGCTGTCTCCGAACCGGGGCGCGGCGGAAGCGGCGATGACGACCTTCGCCGAGAAATACGCGCCCAAATACGACAAGGCCGTCGAATGCCTAATCAAGGATCGGCAGACACTGCTGATGTTCTTCGACCTTCCCGCCGATCATTGGGACCACTTGCGAACCTCGAACCCGATCGAAAGCGTGTTCGCGACGGTGAGGCATCGCACCATCCTCATGAAGGGCGCGCTGTCGCAGGACACCGCGCGTCTCATGGTGTTCAAACTGGTGATGGCCGCATCCAGGACCTGGCGGCGATTGCAAGGTCAAAACCAGTTGCCGAAAGTCGTCAACGGTACAAAGTTCAAAGACGGAATCGAAGCTGTCGCCGAAATCAAATCCGCCGCTTGATTTACGCCGTCACCGATTTTTCTGCATAGCTCCTGCTTATCATCCTGCGACGCTGCTGAAGATCCTATCTCTACGGCTATCTCAATCGCATCCAGTCGAGCCGGCGGCTCGAACGGGAGACCCAACGCAACATCGAGCTGATGTGGCTGACCGGCCGACTGACGCCGGACTTCAAGACGATCGCCGACTTCCGCCGCGACAGCGGGCCTGCGATCCGCGCGGCCTGTGCGCAGTTCATCGTGCTGTGCCGTCAGTTCAACCTTTTCACGCGGACTGTCATTGCGATCGACGGGAGCAAGTTCAAGGCAGTCAACAATCGCGACAAGAACTTCACAGTGGCAAAGGTCGCCAAGCGCATTGAGCAGGTGGAGGCCAGCATCGCGCGCTACCTGGCGGCCTTGGATCGCGCCGACCGGGAGGACGGCGATGTGGCCGAGGCAAAGACAGTCCCCCTCAAGGAGAAGATCGAGGGCCTGCGGCGGCAGATGCAGTCCCTCAAGGAGATGGGTCAACAGGTCGAGGCCGCGCCCGACAAACAGGTCTCCCTGACCGATCCCGATGCCCGCTCGATGGCGACCAGCGGCAAGGGCGCCGGCATCGTCGGCTACAACGTGCAGATCGCTGTCGATGCCGAGCACCATCTGATCGTCGCACATGAGGTTACCAATGTCGGCAGCGATCGGGCGCAACTGACCGCAATGGGCCGCAAGGCCCGCGAGGCAAGCGGATGCGAGGAGGTCACGGTGCTGGCCGACAGAGGCTATTACAATGGCGACGAGGTGCTGGCCTGCGAGGGCACAGGCATTCTACCGGTCATCCCCAAGACGCAAACCTCCGGCAACCCCAAGCGCGGCCTCTTCACCGTGGCGGACTTTATCTACGACGCCGAGAACGATCGCTACACCTGCCCCGCCGGAGAGCGCCTGACCAAGGGAAAGGTGCGCTCAGACCGCCGCGATAATATCGATCACTATCGCAACCTCACAGCATGCCTAACCTGCGCGCTCAAGCCTCGATGCACGCCCGACAAGGTCAAACGCCTGAAGCGCTGGGAGCACGAGAGCGTGCTCGACAAGATGCAAGCCAGGCTCGACCACATGCCGGAGGCCATGACAATCCGCCGGCAGACCGTCGAGCATCCGTTCGGCACGCTCAAGGCTTGGATGGGCAGCGCCCACTTCCTGACCAGGACCCTCGAAAAGGTCAAAATGTCAATGATCACCGAAACGGGACCCCAGATTTGCGCGGAATAGGGGCTCTGACGCAATTTCGATGACGTGGCCGCTATCCCAAGCCCATGATGCGGGCCTGGAGGAGGTCGAGGTTTCCGCGACCATACATCTGACGTTTGACGAGCTTCAGCTTGCAGATTTGGCCTTCGGTCTGCCCGTTGGACCACGGCAAGGCGATTGCCGCCTCGATCGCGGCTTTGTCTTTGGACACGCCGTTGGCGAATGCCGCGACGAGGCTGGCCTGGGCTCTGCTGATCCAGGCGTCCAGGTCGGCAAGGGCCTTTCGTCGAATGATGCCCTGGAACTCCAGAATAATCTCTCGCGCCTCCACCAGAACGGTGACGCCGCTCTCGATGGCGGCGACTGTTATCGTCTCAGCCCTTGACAGCCGCTCTCGGCCGACCGTCAGGAGGCGCGCAACGGTGCGGGCGGATGGGGCGCGGGCCAACGCGGCTGGATCCGCCTTCTCAGCCTTTTTGCGCCGCGCGCTCCATTCGCTTACGACGCGAAGGCAGCCTCGGAATCCGCGCAGCCGGAGTTCCCGCCATAGGGCCGATCCATTTCGGCAGCCGGCGTCCCATTGCTCGTCGAGCCAGGGAAGATAGGACTCGAGGGAGCCTTGTCGGACACGGAAGACGTCCGAGCGCTGTCCGCGAAGAATCTTTCGGATCAGTCCGCGGCTGTACCCTGTGCGGCGCACGATCTCCTTGATCCCAATCCCTTGCTGGGACAACGAGAGGATGGCGGCGTTCGTCTCCTCGCGGCGTACGTACCCCTCGTACTGCAGTTTCTCGGCAAAGGTTAGAAGCGACGGATCAACCATCGCGGTTCCCATGGCTGCCCTGATCTGGCGCATAGACTTCCGAACAGCATCGAGAAAGGCGCCGCTCGCGTTCTCCATCAAATGCCAGCGGTCGGCGACCTGGATCGCGTGCGGAAGCGCCCGCTGCGCGGCGGCCCCGTAGCCGCCTCCACGATCCCTGGCGACGACACAGATCTGCGATTGCTGCGCCAACCAAGCTTCAGCGGTGGCTGGCTCTCGATCGGGCAAGAGAGCGATCGTCGCATGTCGTTCAAGGTCGCAGACCAGCGTGCCGTAGCGATGATTGCGCCGCCAGGCCCAGTCATCGATGCCGACAATCGTGGGCGGAGGAAAGCTTCGTGACCCACGCCGGCGCACCATGCGCAACAGCGTGTCGTTGCTCACCTCGACGTTGAGCCGGCGCGAAAGAGAGGCAGCTGGTCTCCCTCCGAGCGCAATGGCCAGACAGTGGACCACATCGTCGAGGCGGCTCGTACGTCTGGCTCTTGGCTCGGCCGTCTCGAACCGTTCGGCAAAGATCCGCCGTTCGCAAGCCGCGATGTCGCAGAAGAAGCGGCGGGTCCGCAAAATCAGCGCTATTCGCACGCCTGCGGCCGGAAGATCAGCCAATCGCCTTCGATATTGGCTGTGCACGCGGCTACAAACGCTTCCGCACATCGGACATCGGCAAACGCTCGCCGAGACCCTTATCCCGATTACGAAGCCACCATCGTCTCTGGTCGCGCTCTCTACGACAAATCCGCGCGGAACAAGTTCCGCAACGTCAAACCCCTGCATAGCTCTGATCCCCAGCCCGAATCAGAGCCAAACCGGCGCCTCGACTTCATCAAAAGTGAGTCAGCCCCCCGATTGGATGCAAATCAGCCCCGCAACGGGGTCCCTATTCCATGAAAAACGACAGCTCAAAACCGAGATGAGCCTGCAGGTGCTGGCCTACAATATGAAGCGAATGATCAACCTCTTCGGCGTCAACCCGCTGATGCAGGCGATCGCGGCCTGACCGCGCGCGCCTGCCGGCGCGAGCTACCGCTGTCGCGCAACACCCGTATTGGAAATCATGTTTTGACACGACCTCGGTCGAAACCAGTCGAGCTGATTGAGCTTTCATCCGCGCGCGTCGGCCGTCGCCGGTTAACCGACCAGCAGCAGCGGATGGGGCGCGTGGCGCGACCAGCCGGCCTCGCCGACCATCATGTCGAGGCCAAGCGTCGCCAGATCGTCGGCGTAGGCGTCGACGCCAGTGTCTTTCGCTTCGTAGAAGACCTTGGCATAAGTTCCGCATTCATCGCAGGTCTCGGCGCGCGCGAGACCGGAATCGCCCTCAACGCCGCGCAGCGCAAGCGTGCGCGAGCCGCCGCAGACAATGCAGACGGCGCGGGTGTGATTCCAAGCGGTCGAGCAGAGCGAGCAATACAGATAGCGCGCGCCCGGATTTTGGCCGGAGGCGGTGATCACGCTCGCTGACGAGGTCGAGCCGCAGCAGGGGCAGAGATCGCGCCGCTCAAGCAGCCTGAGGTCATCAGTCCGCATCGTTGCGGCGAGCCGGGCGAAATAGACCTGCAGCGCCGCGGCGATCCAGAAAACCGCGCCGGCGTCGGCGGGATCAACGCCGCCCCGCAGGAAGGCGTCCGCGAGCCTCTCCGTCTCCGTGGCGTCGCGTCGGCGCAGGTCCGCGATCGCCGCCGCCGTCGAAGCCGGGAACATCGCCGCGTCGAAGCTTTCGAGCAGCGCTGCAAGACCATCGCGCCAGGCCGCGGCGCGGCGATGCCCGTCGGCCGCGATGGGCGGAATGCGCGCGCCGACCGCCTGAGCGACGGCGGCTTCGTCGGGGGCGCGAGGCGTGGGCATGTTCGCGGCAGCGGCGGCCTGTGCACGCGACGCCTCGGCCATGAACGCAAGCCAGCCTTCGGCCGCATGGCCGTCCGCGAGCTGTTCGAGCCGCGCCGCCGTGCGGGAAAAGCGCCGGCCGGGATCCGGAAGCACGATCGGCTCCGGGGCCTTGACGCCGCCCGACGCATTGCCGATCCATGAGCCTTTTGGCGCAGTCTCGCCTTGCCTCAATGGCGCTTCCCTCAGGCGCGCGGCCGGGGCCGCGGGCCAAGCGAGCCGGTCGCGACGAGGCTGCGCAGCCATTTGCGGTGATGGCGCCACGCCCAGCCGGGAGTCACATAGCCCTGGGTCATCCCGCGCATCGAGCCCCTCACCCAGATCGCGGCGTAGACGTGAGTGATCCAGATGATGATGGCCGCGATCGCCGCGTAGCTGTGAATGAGCGCCGCGGCGCGCTGCGTCTCGATGCTGGTCGCCTGGCCGAAATAGACTTCCCAGATCGCAAGACCTGTGAGGAAGAGCACGGGGACGAGCAGCGCCATCGACCAGAAGACGAACTTCTGCCCGGCGTTGAACCGCCCCAGCTCCGGAACGCCCTCTTCCTCGTTGCGTAGCACGCGGCCAAACGCGGCGAGCCAGGCGATGTCGTCCCGGTTAAAGAAATTGTCGCGCCAGAACTGGACGATGAGCCCGGCGTAGCTCACAAGCAGCACGCAGCCGATCCAGGGATGGATCGCGCGCGCCCACTGCCCGCCGCCGAATAGCGCGGAAAGGAAGAACAGCAGCGGGTGGAACATCGACAAGCCCGACAGCATCAACAGCACGAAGCAGGTCGCCGTGATCCAGTGGTTGATGCGCGTCGCCGTCGTATTGCGGATGATCGTTCCTGGCGGGTAGCTCATGTTCGGCCCCCGGAGTCCTTGATGAGCTTCGCCGCCGCGATGTCGTCCTCGGGCTGCACTTCGTTCGGCCCTGCCGTGATCCAGTGGAAAAATCCCGAGACCACGGCGAGCGCGACGCCGGCGAGCGCGAGCGGCTTCAGCAGACCTTTCCAGACTTCAACAAGGGGGCTGATCCTGGGATTGTCCGGGAGGCCCGCATAGATCGATGGCCGATCGGCGTGATGGAGCACATACATCACATGGGTGCCGCTGACGCCCGGAGGATCGTAGAGCCCTGCGTTCTCGAAGCCGCGCGACTTGAGATCGATCACGCGCTCGCCCGCCCATTCCGTCATGGCGGACTTCGAGCCGAACATGATCGCGCCGGTCGGGCAGGCCTTCACGCACGCGGGCTCGATGCCCACCGTCACGCGGTCGGAGCAGAGCGTGCATTTGTAGGATTTATGGTCGACCTTGCTGATGCGGGGGATGTTGAATGGACAGCCCTTCACGCAATAGCCGCAGCCGATGCAGTTCTCGCTGATGAAGTCGACGATGCCGTTGGCGTATTGCACGATTGCCCCAGGCGCGGGGCAGGCCTTGAGACAACCCGGGTCCTCGCAATGCATGCAGCCATCCTTGCGGATCAGCCATTCGAGATTGCCCTGATCGTTGTCCCATTCGGTGAAGCGCATCAGGGTCCAGGTGTTCGGATCGAGATCGAGCGGATTGTCGTAGGTGCCCTCGAAATGGCCGACCTCGCCGCGCAGGTCGTTCCATTCCATGCAGGCGGCCTGGCACGCCTTGCAACCGATGCAGCGGGTGACGTCGATGAGCTTGGCGACCTCCTGCTCGTGCCGGCGAACGGACGGCGGCGTGAGCGTCGTGGCCGAGATGCGGATGTAGTCCTGCGACTGCAGATTGGACATGGGAACACCCTTCACGCCACGGGCGCTGCGACCTTCTCGACATTGACGAGAAACGCCTTGAACTCCGGCGTTTGCGTATTGGCGTCGCCGACCGAGGGCGTCAGCGCGTTCGCGGCGTAGCCCTTGAGCGTCTGGCCAGTGAAGCCCCAATGCAGCGGCACGCCGATCACATGCGTCGGCTTGCCGTCGACGGTCATCGGCTTGATGCGCTTGGTTACGTAGGCCTTGCAGACGACCGCGCCGCGCTTGGACGCGACGCGCACCCAGCCGCCCTGCTCGATGCCCTTCTCCTTCGCCAAGGCCTCTCCGATCTCGACGAATTGCTCCGGTT
This sequence comes from uncultured Alphaproteobacteria bacterium, assembly GCA_963824475.1. Classification (GTDB taxonomy): domain Bacteria; phylum Pseudomonadota; class Alphaproteobacteria; order Rhizobiales; family Beijerinckiaceae; genus Roseiarcus. The sequence continues at coordinate 263,407 of CAWGPR010000009.1, read as the reverse complement.
GGAGAATGGCGTTGATCAGCGCGTGCTTGGTCCAGAAGTGGAAGTGCTCGGTGAGGCGATAGGTGGTGCCGACATAGGGGAATTCGGCCGCGGTCCCGAAGTTGGCCCGGTCGTCGGCGAACACCCGCGCCGCAGGATTGCTGCGCACTTTCGGATGCAGCACGTTCTCCGACGGCAACTCCAGCGGCTCGTAATGCTCGGGGAACGGTCCCTCCACCATCTGGTCGAGCGCGAACAGACGGCCGAGGCCTTCCGCCTGCATGATGAACGGGCCGACCCCCGCGGATGGCGGCGTCGTCGGCGCGTAGTCGGGTACGTCGATGCCGACCCACTTGGCGCCGTTCCATTCGATGATCGGCTTGGCCGGATTCCACGCCTTGCCCTGGAGGTCCGCGCTCGCCCGGTTGTAGAGAATGCGCCGGTTCGCCGGCCACGCCCAGGCCCAGCCCGGCGCGATGCCCTGATCGCGCGGGTCGCTTGCGTCGCGGCGCGCCATCTGGTTGCCCTTCTCGGTGTAGCAGCCCGAGAAGATCCAGCAGCCGGACGCGGTCGAACCGTCGTCGGTCAATTGCGCGAAGCCGTCGAGCAGCTGCCCGGCCTTGAGGGTCGTCTGGCCGGAGGCGTCCTTGAGGTCGGTCAGCGCCCGGCCGTTCATCTCCTTGGCGAGCTCCGCGGGATCGGGATCGACCGGATTGACGTAATCCCATGTGAGGTTAAGGAGCGGGTCCGGAAACGCGCCGCCGTCCTTGCGATACATTTCGCGCAGGCGATGGAAGAGCCCAGCCATGATCCAGATGTCGGATTGCGCGTCGCCCGGCGGCGGCGCCGCCTTCCAGTGCCACTGCAGCCAGCGCGCCGAATTGACGAGCGCGCCGTCCTCTTCGGCGAAGCAGGTGGTCGGAAGCTGGAACACCTCCGTCTGGATCGAGGCCGGATCGGACGGATTGTGCGGACCGAAATCCTGCCAGAAGCGCGACGTCTCCGTGTCGAGCGGGTCCATCACCACGAGGTATTTGAGTTTGCCGAGAGCACGGCGGATCTTGCCCTGGTCCGGGAAGGCCTGGAGCGGGTTGAAGCCCTGGCAGATGTAGCCGTTCATCTGGCCGTTCGCCATCATCTCGAACGCCTTGATGATGTCATAGAGCGGAATGTCGAGTTTCGGCAGCCAGTCATAGGCCCAGTTGTTATCGGCTGTCGCGGCGTTCCCGTAGATCGCCTTCTGGAAGCTGACGAAGAACTTCCGGTAGTTCTGCCAGTAGCTGACCTGGCCTGGGCGCAACGGCTTGTAGAGCCGCGTCTTCATGTAGTCGTCGAAAGTCGCTTCCTTGTCCTTCGGCAGGGTGAGATAGCCGGGGATGAGATTCGACAGCAGGCCAATGTCGGTGAGGCCCTGAATGTTGGAATGGCCGCGCAGCGCGTTCATGCCCCCGCCGGCCACGCCGATATTGCCGAGCAGAAGCTGAACCATCGCCATCGTGCGGATGTTCTGCGAGCCGACGGAGTGCTGCGTCCAGCCGAGCGCGAACAGGCTGGTCAGCGCCTTGTCCGGCGCCGAGCACGTTGCGAACAATTCGCACGCTTGCAGGAACTTGTCCTGCGGCGTGCCGCAGATGCGCGAGACCATCTCGGGCGTGTAGCGGTCGACGTGCTTGCGCAAGAGGTTGATGACGCAACGCGGGTTCTGCAAGGTGTCGTCGACCTTGGCGAAGCCCTGGTCGTCCTTCTCGTAGTCCCAGGTCGACTTGTCGTAGGAATGCGTTTGTTCGTCGTAGCCGGTGAAGAGCCCGTCCTGAAAGCCGAAACCCTCCTTCACAATAAGGCCGGCGTTGGAGTAGGCGCGCACGTATTCGTGCTGGATCTTGTCCTTCTCGATGAGGTAGCGGATCACCCCGTTCAGGAAGGCGATGTCCGTGCCGGGACGGATCGGGATGTAGACGTCGGCCACCGAAGCGGTGCGGGTGAAGCGCGGGTCGATGACGACGAGCTTGGCGCCGTTCTCGATCTTGGCCTCGATCACCCATTTGAAGCCGCACGGATGGGCTTCGGCGGCGTTTCCGCCCATGACCACGACGACATTGGCGTTCTTGATGTCCTGCCAGGTGTTGGTCATCGCGCCACGACCGAATGTTGGGGCCAGACTGGCCACCGTCGGTCCGTGTCAGACGCGCGCCTGGTTGTCGAACACCACTATGCCGAGAGCGCGCGCGACCTTCCAGGTCACATAGGCGGTCTCGTTGGAGGAGGCGGACGCCGCCAGCATGCCAGTCGAGAGCCAGCGATTGACGGTCGTCCCGTCCTTGTTCTTAGCGATGAAGGTCTTGTCCCTATCCTCCTTCATCAGCTTGGCGATGCGGTCGAGCGCGAAGTCCCAGGACACTTCCTTGAACTCGTTTGCGCCCGGCGCACGGTATCTCGGGACCTTGAGGCGGCCCGGCGAATGGACGATATCGAGCAGGGCCGATCCCTTCGGGCAGAGCGTGCCGCGGTTCACCGGGTGATCCGGATCGCCCTCGATATGGATGACGTCGGAGGCGGCGTTCTTGGCCCGGTCGCCAAGGGTATAGATCAGGATGCCGCAGGCGACGGAGCAATAGGTGCAGGTGTTGCGGGTCTCGCTCGCGGCCGTGAGCTTGAACGGCCGCACCGAAGCGGCGAGCGCCTCGCCGGCGAAGCCGAAGCCTAGCGCGCCAAGGCTGGAAGCTGCGAGGCTGGCGCCGGTGATCTTGATGAAGCCGCGACGACTAAGCTCCATGGTCGAGTCTCCTGACCTTCAGCCCCCCGCGCAAAGGCGCGTCCCCAGCGCCTTGAGTAAAAACCGCCCCAGTGGCCAATTCAAGCCCGATATTGCGCTCATACGATATATCCAGCCAAGTATATCGCTTTCATGAGCGCACAAAAGCCGAGGCAGTCTCCCCCGCCTCTTCAGCGCCACAGGTTTCGTAAAGCGAAATGGAGACGACTCTAAGAGCCTGTCTCAAAAGTCGTTAAGGAAGGAATGATTCACCGGGTCATCTGCAATTTTGAGGATGATTCGGGATGTGGACGGACGCTGATCGGAGCCGGTATCGCCAAGCTGGGGATTGTCTGCCGAGCGATCTGAACGATGCGGAATGGGATCGCTTGGCGCCTCTGATTCCGCCGGCGAAGCCGGGCGGACGGCCGCGCCAGACCGACATGCGCTTGGCGATGAACGCGATCTTCTATCTTCTGCGAACCGGTTGCCCGTGGCGTTATTTGCCGCACGGGGTCTTCCCGCCGCGCTCGACGGTCTACAACATCTTCCGCGCTTTCCAGCGGGAGGGAGTATGGGAGGCGATCTGGGAGGAACTGCGCGCGGCGCTGCGCGAACGGCTGGGGCGGGAGGCGAGCCCCAGCGCCGGCGTCATCGACAGCCAGTCGCTCAAGTCGGCCGAAAAAGGGGATGCGCGAAAGGTGAAGCAGACGCAGTGGGTTATGACGCCAGCAAGAAGGTGAAGGGGCGCAAGATCCACGCTCTGGTCGATACCGAAGGCTTGCCCTTGCGCGTGGTGGTTCACTCCGCCGCCATTCAGGACCGGGACGGCGCCGCCTTGGTGTTTGACCGCATCCGCCAGCGCTTCAATTGGCTCGAACTCGTCTGGGCCGATGGCGGCTACAACGCCCGCCAGGTCGAACACGCCGTCGCCGCGCAGCCGCCGCTGCGTGTGGAGATCGTCAAACGTCCCGACGACAGTTCAGGATTTATCGTCCTGCCGCGTCGCTGGGTTGTCGAACGGACCTTTTCGTGGTTCGGCCGAAACCGCCGCCTGGCCAAAGATTACGAGAACCTCGCTGATACCCTCGCGGCCTTCATCACACTCGCTTGCATCCAGCTCGCCCTCAGGCGGCTCGCCAGGCCGTAGACTTTTGAGTCAGGCTCTAAGGCGACTCCATTCCACTTTTCGATCCGTTCGAAGCGCGCGCTCCGTCCGCCCGTTTGTCTTCGCGATCTACCGGCCTTTTCGGCGCCGTCCCCAAACAAGCTTGCAAGCATCCGTATATCTGGTAAGCTGGATATATGGATGATACGGAAGTCATAGCCGCCATGGCCGCGCTCGCCCAGTCGACACGGCTCCAGACATTCCGTCTGCTCGTCGCGCGCGAGCCGGAGGGAGTGCCCGCCGGCGAACTGGCGCGTCTGATCGAAGTTCCCCAGAACACGATGTCGGCGCACCTCGCCATTCTCGCACGCACGAAACTGATCGTCGGCGAGAGACAAAGCCGCTCGATCATTTATCGCGCGAACCTCGACCGCATCCGCGAGCTCACGCTTTTTCTGCTCAAAGACTGCTGCGGCGGACGCCCCGACTTGTGCGCGCCGCTGATCGCCGACCTTACCCCATGCTGCCCACCGAAGGAGGCTGCTCATGGCTGAACCCACGTTCAATGTCTTGTTTCTGTGCACCGGCAACAGTGCGCGCTCGATCCTCGCCGAGAGCATCCTGAGGAAAGAAGGAAAAGGGCGCTTCCGCGCCTTCTCGGCCGGAAGCCACCCCAAGGGCGCTGTCAATCCCTTCGCCCTCAAGGTGCTTGAAAGCTATCAATGTCCGACCGACGACTTGCGGTCGAAAAGCTGGGACGAATTTGCAGCGTCCGGCGCTCCGGTGATGGATTTCGTCTTTACGGTCTGCGATACCGCGGCGGCCGAGACGTGCCCCGTCTGGCCGGGCCAGCCGATGACGGCCCATTGGGGCATTGAAGACCCTGCCACGGTCGAAGGAACGGACATTCAAAAGGAGGCCGCGTTCGTACTCGCGGCGAGGTACCTCAAGAATCGGATTTCCATCTTTGCGAGCCTGCCGATCAAGAGCCTCGACAAGATGGCGCTGAACGCGAAGTTGCGCGAGATCGGGCAGCTCGATGGAGCGACGAAGCCCCGCCCTGAGGTCGCGTGATGGATGTCATCATCGATCATGGTGAGCGCGTGGTCGACGACGCTGGCCGGCCCGTGGCGAGCGCGTGATATTTTCTCTCACCAAAAGGCTGGCGGCTGAGTGTCTAGGAACCGGGCTCCTTGTAACGACGGTCGTGGGTTCGGGAATCATGGGCGAGCGCCTCGCAGGGGGCAATGTCGCTCTCGCCTTGCTCGGCAACACGCTTCCGACCGGAGCGATCTTGGTCGTGCTGATCCTGGCGTTGGGACCGATCTCAGGCGCGCATTTCAATCCGGCGGTGTCGCTGGTGATGAGCCTACGCAAAGACCATCCGTGGCGAGAATTCTTGCCGTACGCTGGCGCGCAAATTGTCGGCGGCTGCATTGGAACTCTTGTCGCGCACGGGATGTTCGAGTTGCCGTTGCTCGAGCTCGCGGTCAAAGCACGCACCGGCCCCGCGCAATGGTTCGCGGAATTTGTCGCCACCTTCGGTCTCATCGTCACCATTCTCGCCGTGTCGCGTTTCAAGAGCGAGGCGATTCCCGTTGCGGTCGGCCTCTATATAACGGCGGCTTACTGGTTCACCGCGTCAACCTCCTTCGCCAATCCTGCCGTCACGATCGCCCGCGCGCTGACGAACAGCTTTTCGGGGATTGCGCCGGCCGACGTGCCGATGTTCATTGTCGCGCAGTTGGCCGGGGCGTTGGCGGGGCTCGGCGTCATGAGCTGGTTTTTCACCGCCTCAGGTGTTCCCGAGCGTCTGGCGGCGTTGGAGCGGACCTAATGCGCCGGGCGATTTGGTCGGCGTCGGCGCTCTTGCTGGCGGTTGTGTCTTTTGGCGCCGGCAGATTCTCCACCTTCCGCCCGTTCCCAGAGATCGTTGCGACCTTGCCGGGCGACGAATCCGAGTTCAGCCGCGAATTCGATGGCCGTATTCGTGAGCGCTTCCCGATCGGGTCGAGCGAGGACAAGCTGCTCGCTTTCCTCGCGAACGAAAACTTTTTTCCCGACTGGCGGCGTCGCGACAACCCCAACGCGAGCTTCTTCGTTCAAAGCGGACTCATATGCCAGAAAATCGTTCGTGTGTTCTGGCGCGCCGACGCGGCTGGGATTCTCACGGACGTCCGCGGCTCATATGAAAGCCGGTGCATATGATGGCGTTCTGAGTCGAGAATTCCGCCATTCCTTGGAACACAAAGGGTCTCGAACGCTAGCCCCTTTGCAATGCCCCGTAAGACATCGCTTTCGGGGTTGGTCATGCACTTAGTCGTCGTTGGCGGCAGCGATGCCGGAATAAGCGCCGCGCTCCGCGCCCAGGAACTGGAGCCTGGCGCCTCGGAAGGTGTTCGACTTGGCGATCGCGCGCACCGGCCTCAGCGAACGCGGCGCACGCAAGGCAAGGTTCGACCCGGTAACCATAGCTTTGGAAGCCAATGACCATAAAGCCTACTACCCAGGCGCGGCGCCGCTCCGCCAGCTGGCGACAAAACATAATTTCGAAGATCACCGAAATAGTCCTTGACCTTGGTCTCATCTCGGATTATCGGCTATTTCCATGAAAGTCGAAAAAGCGGCAAAACAGCTGGAAGCGCTCGGCAATCCGACGCGGCTCCAGGTCTATCGGGCGCTCGTCCGGGCGGGCGATGCGGGGTTGCCGGTCGGCCGCGTGCAGGAAAAACTTGGGATCGCCGCATCGACGCTTTCCCACCATCTGCATCGGCTGATGCTGACTGGCCTGGTGACTCAGGAGCGTCAGGCGACGACGCTGATTTGTCGCGCCAACTATGCAGCGATGGACCGTCTCGTAGGATACCTGGTCGATGAATGCTGCGTTGACGCCGGATGCGCCACGAATCACGGTGAGGTCGCCGCCTAAGGCTCTCGTTTTTGGCCTTTATTTCTATGATCCTGGAAGGATGGAATATGGAGACGCCAGCTTTAGAATCCCTTCCGGTCGCCGTCATCGGCGGCGGTCCGGTCGGTTTGGCCGCGGCCGCGCGCCTCATCGCTCGCGGCCTGCCGGTCAAAGTCTATGAAGCCGGTCCAGCGGTCGGCTCCAATTTGCGAGACTGGGGACACGTTCGCGTGTTCACGCCTTGGCGCTATTGCGTTGATAGGGCTGCGACCGCGTTGCTCGTCCGTCGAGGGTGGCGGATGCCGGATGCCGGCGCCTTTCCAACAGGAGGCGACCTGGTCAGCGCCTATCTGGAGCCGCTTGCCGCCACTCCCGAGCTAACGGCCGTGATTGAAACCAACGCTCGCGTCACAGCGATTTCGCGCCATGGCCTCGACAAGGTGGTCAGCTGCGGACGCGAGGCCCGGCCCTTCGTCTTGATCGTCAAGGTGGGCGACAGGATTCGCCATGATCTGGCGCGCGCGGTGGTCGACGCGTCAGGTACGTGGGCGAAGCCGAATCCGCTCGGGGCGAGCGGCCTGCCGGCCGTGGGCGAAGCCGAATTCTCGGATCGGATCGCCTATGGCGTTCCGGATATCCTTGACCGCGATCGCCACGTCTACGCGGGTCGAAAGACGCTCGTCGTAGGGTCGGGTCATTCGGCCGCCAACGCGTTGCTCGAACTCGCCCAACTCGCGGAAACCGAGCCGCGCACTTCGTTTTTCTGGGCGACACGAAGCGCCGACCTCGCGCGAATTTATAGCGGCGGCGACGCTGACCAATTGCCGGCGCGCGGCGAGCTGGGCGCGAATGTAAGAGAGCTTGTCGATCAAGGCCGCGTGGAGCTCACGACTGGATTCGCCATCTTGGCGTTGAGGGAGGAGCGGGGCGCGATTGTTGTTGAGGGCGAGACAGCGAGAGGATTGCGCTCGATCGGCCCGGTTGACCGTATCATCGCCGCCACCGGACAGCGCCCGGATCTGTCACTGACACGCGAACTGCGTCTCGATTTCGATCCTTGGCTCGAGAGCGTTAAGGCTCTCGGCCCCTTGATCGATCCGAACGTGCATTCCTGTGGCTCGGTTCCGCCGCATGGGCATCGCGAGCTGTCGCATCCGGAGCCCGGCTTCTACACGGTCGGCGTCAAGAGCTATGGCCGCGCGCCGACGTTCCTCCTCCTCACCGGCTACGAGCAAGTCCGATCCATCGCGGCGGCGATCGACGGCGACATGGCGGCGGCCGACGACGTGCGGCTCGTGCTTCCGGAAACCGGCGTTTGCTCCACGCGTCCCGCTAGTGAGTCGAACTCGTCGGCCGGTTGTTGCGGCGGGCCCGCGCCGGCAGAAGTCGATGCCTGCTGCATGGCTGACGCTCAGGCGAAAAACTTGGGAAAGCCGGGTTGCGGATGTGAGGCCGCTGCGTGAGCAGCGAGGCCGGCGAGACCATTCGGGTCGCGTCCAAGGCTCCCAGCCGCACCGTCATCATCTCTGTGCTGGGGGTGACGCAGATATTCGCCTGGGGATCGTCCTACTACCTGCCGGCGGTGCTGGCGAAGCCGATTGCCGCCGACACCGGCTGGTCGCTCTCCTGGGTGGTGGGCGGCCTGTCGCTCGGGCTGTTGATCGCCGGTCTGGTTTCTCCTTGGGTCGGCCGCGCCATCGCACGCCGTGGCGGTCGTCCGGTCCTGGCCGTGAGCGCGGGCCTCTTGGCGGCGGGCCTGTCCGCTCTGGCGCTGGCGCACTCTCTCCCTGCGTTTTTGGCCGCGTGGCTGCTGGTGGGACTCGGCATGGGCGCGGGTCTCTACGATCCGGCCTTTGCCACTCTGGGACGCCTGTACGGGCGCGGGGGACGCTCGGCAATCACGACGCTCACACTGTTTGGCGGCTTTGCGAGCACCGTCTGCTGGCCTCTTTCAGCATTCCTCGACGCCCATCTTGGATGGCGCGGCGTATGTCTGGTCTACGCCGGCTTCCAGCTTGCGGTTGCATTGCCGGCCTACGTGTTCGTCCTGCCGCGCGAACCTCGGCAGCCCACGCCTCTGTCAGGGTCGCCGGTTTTGCCAACGGACACGCCGAGAATGCCCGGTTCACGAGGAGGCGCGTTGTTTCTCTTAATGGCCGCGACGATCACGCTGAGTTCGATGATCTCGACGACGCTCTCTGTTCATTTGCTGACGGTGCTGCAAGCCAAGCGCCTCACCCTCGTTGCCGCCCTAGGTCTCGGCGCGCTCGTCGGACCCTCGCAGGTAGCGGCCCGCGCGGTTGAGATGGTGATCGCGCGCTACCATCATCCGATTTGGACGAAGGTCGCCTCGACCTCGCTTGTGGCTGCTGGATTGGCGGCGTTATGGATCGGAGCGCCAATCATCCCGCTTGCCTTAGCGCTCTATGGCGCTGGCATCGGTCTCGAAAGCATCGCCCGAGGCACACTGCCGCTCGCAGTTTTCGGTCCTGAACGTTATCCTGTCGTTATGGGGCGTATCGCCATGCCCAGCCTCATTGCTCAGGCGGCGGCCCCATCGATAGGCACGGCTCTCATTGAAGCGGGCGGGTTCGACGGCGCCCTTCGGATCTTCGTAGCCGCCGCAATTTGCAACGTGATTCTAGCCGTTAGCTTGTTCCTGTTGTTGCGGAGGCGGTTGTCGTCGATTTTCGGCGCCCCGATGACGATGAGGCGGGAGGCCGCTCGCGGGGAGCCGCGATCGGGTACTAGCCTTAACAACTCCCGAACATAGCAGCCGCAACTTCCGTGCTCGCGTTTCGGGCGACAGCTGCGCCGTTCGCGTCGGTCTGAAACTCAACTCCGTACAAGATCAGGTAACCGTAATATATAGCATAATATAGCGTTAAATGTTGCCGCTTGTTTGAGTAATCACTATACTGTCCAGAAGCGCACAATGGCGCGGGAAAGCGCCGTTTTCGAAAGAAACAGTGGCGCTAGGCGGGAGGAGCGAATGCCTCCGAAATCGCTGCTATTGCGTGGCGAGCAGAAGGCGCTGGTCGGTCGTAGGGACGTGCTCGTCGGCCTTCTCACGGCGGGTCTGCTTTGGCCGCTGAACCCAGCGCGCGCGGCCGAGGCGGTTAGCGTCGGCCTCAATCCGCTCTTTCTCGATTCCGATATCCAGTTGCTGTCGCTGCTCCAAACGTACCTTGCAGAGCAACTCGGCCGACCCGTTCAGCTCGTAAAGCGGCGGACCTATCAGGAGATCACAGCTTTGCTGCTTTCCGGGCAGCTCGACGCGGCGTGGGTCTGCGACGATCCTTACGTGCAGCACGAGGACCAGTTCGCGCTGCTGGCGGTGCCACTCTACCGGCACGAGCCGCTTTACCAGACCTACGTGATCGTCAGCGAGGAGAGCAAGGCTCAGTCTTTTGACGATATTCGCGGCACCGTGCACGCTTTCTCCGACCCCGACAGCACGTCGGGCTTTTTGGTTACGCGATCCCTTTTGGCGCTCCGTCACACCACGCCCGCTCAATTCTTCCGCACATTCTTTTTCACTTACGGGCATCGAAACGTCGTGCGGGCGGTGGCCACCGGATTGGCGGAGAGCGGCAGCATCGATGGATACGTTTGGGATGTCATGCGAGAGCGCGAGCCGGAACTGATCAACAAGACTCGTGTCGTGTACACATCGGAGAAATTGGGTTTTCCGCCGATCGTTGGCCTCAAATCGGCGCAGGAGACAATGACGGCAAAGGCGATTTCGGCCGCCTTCTTGGAAATGCCAACGGATCCGCTCGGCCGACAGATCCTCTCTATCCTGGAGCTCGACGGCTTCACAAAAGCAGACCCTGATCTTTATCAGGGCACGCTTGAAAAATGGCTGCTCGTCAAGGCGCAAGCCTAAATGAGCGTGCGCGCGCGCGTCGCCAATTGGCCGCTTGCATGGAAGGCTCCCTTGCTTGCGGCGGGTCTCCTGATTGGCGTCGCCTTCGTCATTTCTCAGATCGTCCTCAATCGATTGGAGTCGGATCAGGAAAATAACCTACGTCATTTGACGAGCGCCTATCTCGATGGATTGTCGACCGCGGTGCTTCGATCGGCCATTCACGCCGACGTCTGGGAAACTTTCGACGCGCTCGATCGCGCGCGCGACCGTTACGCCGGGCTCAAGGTTCGCTTCGCAATCGTTGTGCTCCCTAACGGGAAGGTGCTTGCGGCGTCGGACCCGTTGAAATTCCCGGTGCAGAGCCCTGTCCCCGCGGACGTTGAGGAGCGCTTCCCGGCTCAGGACGGACTCATCATCGACACAGCATCCGGCCGGGCGTGGCTCACTCGCTCTCTTCGCGAGGAAGGTTATTCGGTCGGACGCATTCTGGCGGAGATCGACATTTCCGAGTTGCTTCGCGTGCGCAAGCAAGTGTTGCTGACCATGGTCGCTGTCAACGCTGGCCTCGCGCTCGGATTCGCGATGATCGGTTCCTTCGCGCTCAGGCGCATGCTGAAACCTCTCAGCGTACTGAGCGGATACGTGGAACGCGTTCGACCCGGACGTGCGGATCCCATTCCGGAGTCGAAGCGACAACATATCTCCCGCGAGTTTGACCTATTGTTTGATCGTTTCAACGCGATGGCGCGCGCGCTGAATGAACATGAGGAACTTGCTTCGCACCTTGCCGACCAAGAGAAATATGCCGTCCTCGGCAAGCTTGCTTCCGGCATGGCCCATGAGGTCAACAATCCGCTAGGAGGACTCTTCAACGCCCTCGACACGTTGCGGCGTCACGGCGACGACGCCAAGGTGCGAGAAGCGACGCTGAACCTTCTCGAGCGGGGCCTTACTCACATCCGAAACGTCGTGGGTTCGACTCTCGTGATGTACAGGCGAGGGGTCCCAGAGAGTGCGCTGCGTCCAGTCGATATCGACGATCTTCGGTTGCTCATCGAACCGGAAGCCTCGCGAAAGCGGCTGCAGATCGCATGGGTCAACGATCTTCATGGAGTGTCGCCCGTCGGCATCGAGAGCGTGAGACAAGTGGTGCTCAATCTTTTGATCAACGCTTGCGCCGCGACGCCTATGGGTGGAACAGTCCATTTGCGAGCGCGCGCTGCGGAAAGCTGGCTCATGATCGAAGTCGGTGACGAAGGCCCAGGCCTCCCTGACGACCTTGCCAAATACCTCGTCGGACATTCCGATGAGGCGCCCGGCGCTGGGCGCGGCCTTGGACTTTGGATTGTGCGCCGTCTCGTCGCGGACGACGACGGAGAGATACGAGTTATTCAGGAAAGCGGCCTGTCGACGCTGATCAGGGTTACGTGGCCCTTCCGCGAAAATCTCTCACGATTCGAAAGCGGAAAAGACTCTGTTAGCGCCGAGGCGATCCATGCCGAATGAGCCTGGATGCGTCGCGGTGGTCGATGACGATCCGATCATGGGCGAGTCGCTCCAGCGGGCCCTAGAGCTTGAGGGTTGGCGCGCCGTTTGGTGGCATACCGGAAAGACTGCGGTGGATGGGATGTTCGAGCTCTGTCCTGACCTTGTGCTCTGCGACATTCGGTTGCCGGACATGGACGGTGAGGAGGTTTTCCGGGCGACGAACGCTCGTACTCTCGCGCCACCCTTCATTTTCATGACGGCGTTCGGACAAATCGACCAAGCTGTCGCGCTCGTTCGCGCTGGCGCACAGGACTATCTGACCAAGCCTTTCGAGCTCGCTAGCCTGTTTCGGAAAGTGCGCGAGGTTCTGTCGCTGCGCGTGCGCGACGGCGGGCAGGGCGCGCTCGGCACGTCCAAGTCGATGCGCGGAATTGAGGCGCTCCTGCGACGGTTAGCTCCGAGGTCGTTGCCGGTTCTTTTCACAGGGGAGACGGGAACCGGAAAGGAGGTCTGCGCGCGGTTTCTACATGCCGCCTCGCCAGCCGCAACGGAGCCTTTCATGGCTGTGAACTGCGCGGCGGTTCCGGCAGAGCTTCTCGAAAGCGAACTATTCGGACACGAACGAGGCGCCTTTTCTGGCGCCCATCAGCGCCATTTTGGCTATGCGGAACGAGCGCGCGCCGGCGTTCTGTTCCTCGACGAGATCGCGGCGATGCCTCTTGCGTTGCAAGCCAAATTGTTGCGCGTGCTCGAGGAGCGTATCTTTCACCGGGTGGGCGGCGAAGGCCCTGTTTCTTTGAAGGCGCGCATTGTTTGCGCGACAAGTGAAAGGCCTGACGATCAGACTCGCCGCGGTGCGTTCCGCGAGGACTTGCTATATCGGATCAACGCGGTGACCGTCGAGGTGCCGCCCCTTCGTGAGCGGCCCGAGGATATTTCATGGCTTCTGTCTCGCTATTTCTCGTTATTCACGGAACAGGCCGAGACGGAGCTGCGCGGCATCAGTTCGATGGCCGAGGAAATCGCATTGTCTCACCCCTGGCGAGGCAATGTCCGTGAATTGCGCAATCGGGTCGAGCGCGCTGTGACCCTCGCGAACGGCCCCTGGATCATGCCAGCCGATATCTTCCCTGAACTGAGGAATGCCGTGCTCGACGGCGTCGATCCATTGCTGCCCCTCGCAGCGGTGCGCGACGCGGCCGAGAAGAGGCAGATCGAGCGAGTTCTCCGGGAAACGGCCGGCCACATTGGGGTGGCGGCGAAGCGGCTGGAGATTTCGCGAACGACGCTGTGGGAGAAGATGCGGCGCTATGGGATCGAGCCGGATCGCACTGTCGAGTGACGATGTCGCGCCAATCGTGAATGAGGGCGGGGTGTCGATTTGGCGACCGTTCGATTGTCCCGTCAAGTTTCCTGAACCGACTTCGCTATGAATGTTCGGAATTCCGGACCGAGCGCCGAGTCTCGAATTCTTATCTATCTGAATTAATAGGATTATTGATCTCCGCCGCCTGCGGCACACCCCTTGCGCCCGCTCTTCCTTGAGAAGTCCGATGGGAGGAGCGCATGAAAAGGTGCGATCGCAAGGTCGATATTGGCCGCCGGTGGTTCTTGTCCGGAGCCGGGATAGCCGCAGCCGGCGCAGCCGCGGCAACCGTTATCCCAAGTAGGGCGGAGGCGAGCCCGCAACTTGCTCGGCTCAGCTACCCATCGAACCGCCTTGCGAATATCGGCGACCTCAAACTCAACGAACCTTTGCAAGTCGCATATCCCGACGCCAACGCCCCTGGCGTATTGCTGAAACTGGGCAGTAAGGTTCCCGGCGGGGTGGGTCCTGATAGCGACATCGTCGGCTTCACGACGACGTGCCCACACAAGGGCTTTCCCCTCTCTTACAACCCTGCCGACAAGACCATGAACTGCCCCGGTCATTACTCGCGCTTCGATTGCGAAAACGGCGGTCAGGAAATTTGGGGGCAGGCGACGCAAAACCTTCCCCAATACCAGCTGCGCGTCGACGCCAAGGGCGACGTCTACGCCGAGGGCGTTGACGAACTGCTCTACGGGCGCCTCTCGAACGTGCTGGAGGGCTGAACCATGACATTCAAGCGCCATATCGATCGTCTCCCGATCATCCCGGCGGACGCCAAGGAGCACAACGTCACCTGCCAGTTCTGCATCGTCGGCTGCGGCTACCACGCGTACACCTGGCCGATCAACGAACAAGGCGGCCCCTCCCCCTCACAAAACAAATTCGGGGTTGATCTCTCCAAGCAGCAAGAGGCAATGACGACCAATTGGTACGCGCCATCCATGTATAATATAGTCAAACAGGATGGGAAGGACGTCCACCTTGTCATCAAGCCTGACCACGACTGCGTCGTAAACTCAGGGCTCGCCTCGATCCGAGGCGCGCGCATGGCCGAGGAGTCCTTTTCCGAAGCTCGCTCGACACAACAGCAGCGGCTGACCGAGCCGATGATATGGCGCTACGGCCAAATGCAACCGACGAGCTGGGACGACGCGCTCGATCTTGTCGCGCGCGTGACGGCGGCGGTGATCGACGCCCAAGGCGAAGACGGCTTGTACGTTTCGGCTTTCGATCACGGCGGGGCCGGCGGCGGCTACGAAAATACGTGGGGCACGGGAAAGCTCTATTTCGGCGCAATGAAGATCAAGAACATCCGCATTCACAATCGCCCGGCTTACAACTCCGAAGTGCATGCGACTCGCGATATGGGGGTTGGCGAACTCAACAACTGCTATGAGGACGCTGAACTCGCCGACACGATCGTAGCGGTCGGAACGAACGCCTTGGAGACCCAGACCAACTACTTCCTGAACCACTGGGTGCCGAGTCTCCGCGGCACGTCGATGGACAAGAAAAATGCGCAGCTTTCCGGCGAAGCGCATCCGCCTGCGCGAATCATTTTCGTCGACCCTCGACGCACAGTCACCGTGAACGCCTGTGAGTTCGAAGCTGGCAAGGATCGAGTGCTCCACCTCGCCATCAATTCTGGAACCGACCTCGCCCTCTTCAATGCATGGCTGACCTACATCGCCGAGAAAGGTTGGGTTGACAGAGACTTCATCGCAGCTTCGACCAAGGATTTCGACAAGGCGTTGACAGCGAACAAGACGAGCCTGGAGGATGCGGCAAAAATCACCGGTCTGAGCGTCGACGACATTCACAAATCAGCCGAATGGATCGCGCAACCGAAGGATGGCGGCGCCCGGCGAAGGACAATGTTCGCCTACGAGAAGGGCCTGATCTGGGGCAACGACAACTACCGAACAAACGGCGCCCTGGTGAACGTCGCGCTCGCGACCGGAAACGTTGGACGCCCAGGCGGCGGCTGTGTGCGCATGGGCGGACACCAAGAAGGCTACGTGCGCCCGGATTACCCCGGAGGCCGGCCGGCGCCCTATATCGACAAACTTCTGATCGAGGGAAAGGGCGGCGTCCACCACATCTGGGCGTGCGATCACTACAAGACCACCCTCAACGCCGATCGGTTTAAACAGGCGTACAAGACGCGGACCGACTTGGTGAAGGATGCAATGTCCGCGGTTCCTTACGGGGATCAAAAGGCCATGGTCGTGGCTATCGTCGCGGCGATTGGAAAGGGCGGGCTGTTTGCCGTTGATGTCGACATTGTGCCGACCAAAATCGGCCAAGCCTGTCACGTCTGGTTGCCGGCTGCGACAGCGGGAGAGATGAATCTCACGTCGATGAACGGCGAGCGGCGCCTGCGACTGACCGAGCGCTACATGGACCCGCCCGGCCAGGCAATGCCCGATTGCCTCATCGCAGCGCGCCTAGCCAACAACCTCGAGCGCGTGTTTCGCGAAATGGGTAAGCAAGCGGAAGCCGACAAGTTCAAGGGCTTCGATTGGAAGACCGAAGAAGACGCCTTCATGGACGGGTATCACGGCAACGCCAAAGGCGGCGAATTCGTCACCTATGAGCGGCTGCGCGCCATGGGAACCAACGGCGTCCAGGAACCGGCGACCGGCTTCGAGAATGGCAAGCTGGTTGGGACGAAGCGTCTTTTCGCCGATGGCAAATTCGGCGCGAAGGACGGAAAGGCGACGTTCATGGCGACTGAGTGGCGTGGACTGCAGGCGCCAGGCAAGGAGGAGGAATCGAAGAAATTCGCCTTTCTCATCAACAATGGCCGCGCCAACCACGTATGGCAAAGCGCCTATCTGGACCAGCAGAGCGACTTCGTCATGAACCGCTGGCCCTTCCCATACATCCAGATGAACCCGGAGGACATGGAGGAGGCTGGCCTGTCGGCGGGTGATCTCGTTGAGGTGTACAACGACAACGGCGCGACGCAGGCGATGGCGTACCCGACGCCAACCGCAAGACGCAAGCAGACGTTCATGCTGTTCGCCTTCCCGACTGGCGTACAAGGAAACGTGGTCTCGCCTGGAGTCAATGAACTGATTATTCCCAACTACAAGCAGACTTGGGGCAACATTCGAAAGATCGCTTCCGCTCCGGGAGCCGCGCGCGCGACCAGTTTCAAGTCCTGGGAATTCAAGGTCTAGCAAACGGGCCTGGATCAGAAACGGCTCGGGCGACGCTTCCCGAGCCGTTGGTCAGACGGTAGGCAAGAAAAAATACGCTCCCACGACGGGTTGGACGAGGAGCCGGTGCGTGGGCGTCTTGGGTTGGCGGATTCCGACATCAACGAAAGCCAGGATGGCGGATTGAATGCACCGTAGCTCTGACCTGATCGACCCCTTCGGACGAGCGATCACTTACGTGCGCGTGTCGGTCACCGATCGCTGCGATTTTCGCTGCGTCTATTGTATGGCGGAAGAGATGACGTTTCTGCCCAGGCGCGAACTCCTGACAATAGAGGAGCTGGATCGCCTGTGTTCGGCGTTCATTGAGATGGGAACCCGGAAGATACGGATTACTGGCGGAGAGCCGCTCGTCCGCCGTGACATTGTGGGGCTGTTTCGTTCGCTCTCACAGCATCTCGCAGCGGGAACGCTACACGAGATGACGCTGACCACGAACGGCTCACAGCTGGCGCGGTTCGCCGATGAACTTGCGAGTTGCGGCGTTCGTCGGATCAACGTTTCACTCGACACTCTCGATCCCGGCCGGTTCAAGGCGATCACCCGGCGTGGCGATCTCGATCGCGTGCTCTCGGGGATTGACGCCGCGCAGCGGGCGGGGCTCTCGGTGAAAATCAATGTCGTTGCGCTCAAGGGCGTGAACGAAGATGAGTTTGAACCGATGGTCCGTTGGGCCCACGCGCGTGGCATGGGGATCACATTCATCGAGGTCATGCCGCTCGGCGAGATCGAAACAGCGCGCATCGACCAGCACTTACCGCTGACGAAAGTGCGCGCGCGGCTCGCTCGGCATTTCACTTTGCAGGAGACCGACCATCGCACCGGCGGGCCTGCGCGGTACGTGCGGGTGGCGGAGACCGGCGGCGTGATCGGCTTCATCACGCCTTTAACCCACAATTTTTGCGAGACCTGCAATCGAGTGCGGGTGACCTGCACAGGCAGGCTTTACATGTGTTTAGGGCACGAAGACGCTGCTGATTTGCGCGCCCCGCTGCGTGCTTCGGAGGGGAACGATCTCCTCAACGCGACTGTCCGCGATGCGATCGCCCGCAAACCGAAGGGGCATGATTTCGTCATCGACCGCACCAGTGATCGAGCGGCAGTAGCGCGCCACATGAGCGTGACCGGCGGATAACGCAGAGTCGCCAGCACAGTTGATGCGAGATTCGACGTCCGTGTCATCGCCCTGAGCAAATTCCGCTGCGCGCGCCAACGACCCTGCGAACGCCTCAACCGCCGAAGTGGAAGCGACGTGGCTACACTTGATCAGTGAGACAATCACTTTATCAGTGAGACAATGACTTTCGTCGTAAAAGTGTCATTGAAATGTCACAGCATGCTTACGGGGTGATCCTATAAACTTTCGGTGCGCGCACGTCGCTAACTGATGGCGCGATGTCGCGGCGGAATTCGACCCCAGCGCTCGAGAGGCATTCTATGAAACACACAAATTTTATTCGCGCGGCCGTGATTGCCGCTTGCGCGGCGTCCGTCACCTACGCGTACGCCGCGAGCGTTTCTGGCGCCGGCGCGACTTTCCCCTATCCGATCTACTCCAAATGGGCCCAGATGTACAATAAAGAGACCGGCTTCCAACTCAACTATCAGTCGATCGGCTCGGGCGGCGGCATCCAGCAAATCAAGAACAAGACGGTCACCTTCGGCGCCTCGGACATGCCGCTCGAGCCCAAGCAGTTAACGGCTTCAGGCCTGATTCAATTCCCGACCGTGGTCGGCGGCGACGTGCCGGTCGTCAACCTTGACGGCATCGGCGCGGGCGATCTGACGCTCGACGGGCCGACGCTCGCCAACATTTTCCTTGGCAAGATCACCAAGTGGGACGATCCGGCGATCAAGAAACTGAACCCGAACGCCAAGCTTCCGTCGAGCGCGATCGTGGTCGTGCATCGTTCGGACGGTTCCGGCACGACATTCATCTTCACGAACTATCTTTCCAAAATGAGCCCCGACTGGAAATCCAACGTCGGCGCCAGCACATCCGTGCAATGGCCGGTCGGCATCGGCGCGAAGGGCAACGAGGGCGTTTCGAACAACGTCACCCAGGCGAAAGGCTCGATCGGTTACGTCGAATACGCCTATGCGCTGGAGAACAAGATGGCGTCCGTGAAGATGATCAATCAGGCCGGCAAGGCTGTCGCGCCGAATTCCACTTCATTCCAGGCGGCCGCGGGGAATGCCGACTGGGCCCACTCGGATCAGTATTACGTCATTCTGACAGATCAGCCGGGCGCGGACACCTGGCCGATCGCGGGCGCGACCTTCATCCTGATGTATAAGCAGCCAGTGGATCCCGCCGCTTCGGCTGAGGCCCTCAAGTTCTTCGACTGGGCTTACTCTAAGGGCAGCAAAGCTGCTGAAGAACTCGACTATGTGCCGTTGCCGGCGGCGGTCATCGCGCAGATCGAAAAGACCTGGCAGGAAATCAAGGGGTCCGACGGCAAGCCTGTGTTCACTCAGTGACGCTCGACACGACGGATGATCGGGAGATCCTAGGATGTCCCGATTTCCCTTCCAGCGCGGAGTTTCCGCCGCCGAACGGCGGAAATTCCACAGGAGTCCCAAGCGATGAGTGAGATCGCGATGCCGCAGATCGACATGGCGGCGTCAAAAGTTCAGATGCGTGAACGTGCGGCAAAGCGCTTTGCGTTCAGCGACAATTTCTTTCGTCGCCTGACGCAAAGCGCCGCGCTCGCAGTTCTGTTGATCCTTGGGGGCGTGATCGGATCGCTGGTCAAGGGCTCGATCCCGGCGTTTCAAGCGTTCGGCTTTGGCTTTTTTACGACTCAGATTTGGAATCCAGTCACCGAGAAATTCGGCGCGCTCGCGCCGATCTATGGAACCGTTGTCACCTCCGCCATCGCGATGGCGATCGCGGTGCCACTGGGCATCGGAATCGCCGTCTTTCTCACCGAGCTTTGTCCCCCCGCGTTGCGGCGATCGATCGGCACCGCGATCGAGCTATTGGCCGGAATTCCAAGCATCATCTATGGAATCTGGGGCTTGTTCATTTTCGCCCCGTTTCTCCAAACCTACCTGCAGCCGTTTATTATTGAGACGTTCTCGAACGTTCCGGTGCTGAATTCCCTCTTCGCGGGGCCTCCTTACGGCATCGGCATACTGACCGCCTCGCTTATCCTGGCGATCATGGTCGTGCCCTTCGTGGCGTCGATTTCGCGGGACGTGTTCGACACTGTGCCGCCGATGCTGAAAGAATTGGCCTATGGAGTCGGCTGCACGACCTGGGAGGTCATCTGGAACGTCGTCATTCCCTACACCCGGGTTGGGGTCATCGGCGGCGTCATGCTGGGGCTCGGACGCGCGCTGGGCGAAACGATGGCCGTGACCTTCGTGATTGGCAACGCGCACAAGATCTCCGGGTCGCTGCTTGCGCCGGGAACGACGATCTCCGCCAGCATCGCCAACGAATTCACGGAAGCGGTTGGGGATCTCTATACGTCGTCCTTGATTGCGTTGGGGCTAATCCTGTTCATGATCACCTTCGTCGTGCTTGCGGTCGCCCGGATCATGTTGATGCGCCTTGAAGTCCAGGCGGGAAGATAGGGCAATGTCCTCTTACTCCGCCTCTGCGCGTTACCCGGCGCGGCGTCGCCGAAACGCTATATGGCTGGGCCTCAGCGTCGCGGCCGCCGCCATTGGCCTCATCGGGTTGGTCATGATCCTCGTAGTCCTGGTTTGGAAGGGATTCGCGGGGCTGTCTGTTGCCGTTTTCACGCAAAATACGCCCCCACCCGGCAGCGCCGGCGGCCTTTTGAATGCGATCGTCGGCAGCCTGATCATGACGGTCATCGGCGTGGCCATTGGCACGCCGCTCGGCATGCTGGCGGGCACCTATCTAGCGGAATACGGCAAGTATTCGAGGCTCGCCACGGTCGTTCGCTTCATCAACGACATCCTGCTCAGCGCTCCCTCGATCGTGATCGGTCTCTTCGTCTACGAGATCGTTGTCGCGCCGATGGGTCACTTCTCGGCCATCGCCGGCGCGGTCGCCCTGGCGGTCCTGGTGGTCCCGGTCGTCGTTCGGACGACCGAAGACATGTTGAACCTGGTTCCCAATACGTTGCGCGAAGCCGGCTCCGCGCTCGGCATGCCACGTTCCCTCGTGATCCAGCGCATCGGCTATCGCGCCGTGAGCGCCGGTCTGGTCACCGGCGTACTGCTCGCGGTCGCGCGCATCAGCGGCGAAACAGCGCCGCTTCTGTTCACCGCGCTGAACAATCAGTTCTTCAGCACGAACCTCCTCCAACCGATATCGAGCCTGCCGACCGTGATCTTTCAATTTGCGCTGAGCCCCTACAAGGACTGGCAACAGCTGGCTTGGACCGGCGCTCTCATCATCACGCTGGCCGTTCTGGCGCTGAGCATCGCGGCTCGCGCGCTCTCCGCCACGACGCAACAAAAATAGTTCAAGAGGTTTTCCACCATGAGAGACGAGGTCGCCGCGCAGAAACCGCCGAGTGCGAACAAGGACAAGGTCCTCATCCGCGGTCTCAATTTTTATTATGGGCAGACGCACGCGCTCAAGGGAGTGAACCTGGACTTGTATGAGGGCCAAGTGACGGCGTTCATCGGCCCCTCGGGCTGCGGCAAGTCGACGCTGCTGCGCGTGCTCAATCGCATGTATGACCTCTACCCGGGCCAGCGAGCCGAGGGCGAGGTCTTGCTCGACGGGAAAAACATCCTCTCGCCTGACCTCGACCTCAATCTCCTGCGCTCACGCATCGGCATGGTGTTCCAGAAGCCGACGCCGTTTCCGATGACGATCTATGACAACATCGCCTTCGGCGTCCGACTCTATGAGAAACTGCCGAAATCCGAGATGGATGCGCGCGTCCAATCGGCGCTCCAACGGGCCGCGCTGTGGACCGAGGTGAAAGACAAGCTGAATGCTAGCGGCCTCAGCCTTTCGGGCGGCCAACAGCAGCGCTTGTGCATCGCCCGCACCGTGGCGATCAGCCCGGAAGTGATCCTGTTCGACGAGCCGGCGTCCGCTCTCGATCCGATTTCGACCGCCAAGATCGAGGAACTGATCGACGAATTGTCCGGCGACTACACGATCGCGATCGTCACCCATAACATGCAGCAGGCCGCGCGCGTCTCGCGCTACACCGCCTTCATGTATCTGGGCGAAATGGTGGAGTTCGACGAGACGAACAAGGTCTTCACCTCGCCGCGCGACAAACGCACCCAGGACTACGTCACCGGCCGCTTCGGCTAAGGGAGGAAAAGCCGTGGTGGACCAGCACACTGTCAGGGCCTACGACAAAGACCTCGACCTGCTCGAGCGGCGAATCGCCGAGATGGGCGGCATCGCCGAGAAAATGGTGATCGACGCGGTGGACGCGCTTGCCACCGGCGACACCGCGCTCGCCCATCAGGTCGTCACGACCGATGCGCGGCTCGACATGCTGCAGCGCGAGATCGAGGACCAGGCGATATTGACGATCGCGCGCCGGCAGCCGGTGGCGATCGACTTGCGTGAGATCATCGGCGCCATTCGGGTCGCAGGCGATCTCGAGCGGGTGGGCGACCTGGCCAAGAACATCGCCAAGCGCTCGGTCAAAATCGGCCTCGAATCCCGTGTGCCCCGCGCCATTGTCGGCATCAAGCACATGAACGACTTCGCCACGGAGCTGCTGAAGGACGTGCTCGACGCCTACGCCCAGCGCGACGTTGAGCGGGCGCGCGACGTCTGGGAGCGGGACGTCGATCTCGACGCGCTGGAAGATTCGGTCTTCCGCGATCTGCTGACGCATATGATGGAGGATCCGCGCAACATCACATTCTGCGCGCATCTTCTGTTTTGCTCGAAAAACATCGAGCGGATCGGCGATCACGCGACCAACATCGCCGAAACCGTCTTCTACCTCGTGACCGGTTCGAACCTGCCGACCGACCGTCCGCGCGGCCGGCAGGAGACGGACATCGAGACCGAAGCTGAAGGGGAGCTCTGATGAACCAGGCGCGCAAGGACATTGTCCGCCCCGGAGCCGCTTCCGCGCCGCGGATCCTGATCGTCGAAGACGAATCGGATCTGTCTTTGCTCCTCGGCTACAATCTCGAGGCGGAAGGGTACGTGGTCGAGAACGTCGAGCGGGGCGACGAAGCCGAATTGCGCCTGGCCGAAAACGCGCCCGACCTTGTGATTCTCGACTGGATGCTGCCGGGCGTCTCGGGCCTCGAAATCTGCCGTCGCTTAAGGGCGCGCGAATCCACCCGCACGTTGCCGGTCATCATGGTCACCGCGCGCGGCGAGGAAGCCGAGCGGGTGCGGGGCTTATCGGTCGGCGCCGACGACTATGTGGTCAAGCCCTTCTCGGTGCCCGAACTGCTGGCGCGGGTGCGCGCGCTTCTGAGGCGCAGCCGTCCTGAGCGGATCGCCGAACGCCTCTACGCCGGAGATCTCGATCTGGACCGGGAGACCCGGCGCGTCCGGCGCGGCGCGCGCGACATCCACCTCGGCCCGACGGAGTTCCGGCTGCTCGAATATCTCTTGGAAAAGCCCGGCCGGGTGTTTTCGCGCGCGCAATTGCTCGACGGCGTGTGGGGTCAGGCGGCGGAGATCGACGAGCGCACCGTGGACGTTCACGTCGGCCGGCTGCGCAAAGCGCTGTCGCGAGGCCGGGAGCGCGATCCCATCCGCACCGTGCGCGGCACCGGCTACGCTTTCGACGAGACCTTCGGCAAGCCCTAGCGTCCAAGAGCTCGGACTTCTGGAAATGAAGGATGTAGTTGTCCTCGCCGGAGGGAATAGCGAACGAGGTCTTCTTCTTAGGGATAAATAGACTACCGAACGATATTGCGTAAAGCTTTGTCAATCGGTGGCGGATTTTTGCCCGACGATCAAAGAAGAGAGAATTGTCGGCATAGAGCGTTGCCAGCGCGGCAACCTAGGCGCCCCGCTCCATGTCGTCCGCCAGTTTTCTAAGAAGCGCCGGCTCGACCCGGTGGTTGGACCCTCTCCATGAGGCGAGGCAGCCAGACAAATCGAAAATTTGGAGGTCAATTTTGGGACGCCGATCCCCCGCCTCAGGGGGTCATTTTTCGGCTCTGACGCAATTTCGATGACGTGGCCGCTATCCCAAGCCCATGATGCGGGCCTGGAGGAGGTCGAGGTTTCCGCGACCATACATCTGACGTTTGACGAGCTTCAGCTTGCAGATTTGGCCTTCGGTCTGCCCGTTGGACCACGGCAAGGCGATTGCCGCCTCGATCGCGGCTTTGTCTTTGGACACGCCGTTGGCGAATGCCGCGACGAGGCTGGCCTGGGCTCTGCTGATCCAGGCGTCCAGGTCGGCAAGGGCCTTTCGTCGAATGATGCCCTGGAACTCCAGAATAATCTCTCGCGCCTCCACCAGAACGGTGACGCCGCTCTCGATGGCGGCGACTGTTATCGTCTCAGCCCTTGACAGCCGCTCTCGGCCGACCGTCAGGAGGCGCGCAACGGTGCGGGCGGATGGGGCGCGGGCCAACGCGGCTGGATCCGCCTTCTCAGCCTTTTTGCGCCGCGCGCTCCATTCGCTTACGACGCGAAGGCAGCCTCGGAATCCGCGCAGCCGGAGTTCCCGCCATAGGGCCGATCCATTTCGGCAGCCGGCGTCCCATTGCTCGTCGAGCCAGGGAAGATAGGAACTCGAGGGAGCCTTGTCGGACACGGAAGACGTCCGAGCGCTGTCCGCGAAGAATCTTTCGGATCAGTCCGCGGCTGTACCCTGTGCGGCGCACGATCTCCTTGATCCCAATCCCTTGCTGGGACAACGAGAGGATGGCGGCGTTCGTCTCCTCGCGGCGTACGTACCCCTCGTACTGCAGTTTCTCGGCAAAGGTTAGAAGCGACGGATCAACCATCGCGGTTCCCATGGCTGCCCTGATCTGGCGCATAGACTTCCGAACAGCATCGAGAAAGGCGCCGCTCGCGTTCTCCATCAAATGCCAGCGGTCGGCGACCTGGATCGCGTGCGGAAGCGCCCGCTGCGCGGCGGCCCCGTAGCCGCCTCCACGATCCCTGGCGACGACACAGATCTGCGATTGCTGCGCCAACCAAGCTTCAGCGGTGGCTGGCTCTCGATCGGGCAAGAGAGCGATCGTCGCATGTCGTTCAAGGTCGCAGACCAGCGTGCCGTAGCGATGATTGCGCCGCCAGGCCCAGTCATCGATGCCGACAATCGTGGGCGGAGGAAAGCTTCGTGACCCACGCCGGCGCACCATGCGCAACAGCGTGTCGTTGCTTGCCGATTCCGACGAAGCCGCCCGGGTATAACGGGATAATGCCGCCCGGGATTCCTGAATGATGCCGCCCACCGTAACGGAATGATGCCGCCCGGGTCGCGAGCCTCGCTGGCCGATGGATTGTTGTCACCGGCTGTGGTGTTGGGTCAAGCCTTCCTTGATTGCTTTGCTTGTGTCCGACGCAGGCTTTCGCCGGCGAGTTCGATGCGATGAGCGTTATGGATGAGACGGTCAAGGATGGCGTCGGCGTAGGTGGGATCGCCGATGATTTCGTGCCAACGGTCGATCGGAAGCTGGGAGGTGATCACCGTGGAGCGGCGTCCATAGCGCTCTTCAAGGATTTCCAGGAGATCATGCCGCGCGACGGCGTCGAGTGGCTCAAGCCCCCAATCATCGAGGATGAGAAGGTCGGCTCGGCCGAGGTTGCGTAAGATGCGGGGATGGCGCCCGTCGCCGCGGGCCAGCGCGAGATCCTCGAACAGACGGGGTGCCCGCTGATAGATGACCGACCGATTGTCGCGACAGGCTTTGTGGCCAAGCGCTGAGGCCAGCCAACTCTTGCCGACGCCTGTCGGACCGACGAGAACCAAATTGTCGTGGGCGCTGATCCACTCGCCCTCGACCAGCTTTTGGAACAGCGCGCGGTCGAGACCGCGGGGGCTTCGGTAATCGACATCCTCGACGCTTGCGTGCTGGCGCAATTTGGCGACGCGCAGCCGCGCCGCGAAGCGCTTGTCCTGCCGCCAGGACGCCTCGCGATCGAGCAGAAGCCCGAGCCATTCGTGATGGCCGAGGCCGCCGGCTTCCCCGTTGGCGACGAGTTCGGCGAAGGCCTTGGCCATGCCATGCAGGCCAAGGGCGCTGAGTTGATCGAGGGTGGGATGCTTGAGCAAGCCGTTTCTCCTAATTGTAGTAGCGCGGCCCACGGATGTTGGCGTGCAGGATCGGCGTTCCGTCCGTGGAGCGCTGGCGCGCGGGACGCCGGTCGAGGCTGTTGTCGAGGATGGATTTGACCGAGCCGTAGGTCCGCGCGCCGATGTCGATGGCGCGTTCGGCGGCGGCTTCCAGGCGCTCGGCGCCATGGGGACCCGCGAGCCGGACGATGCCTAGGCAGGCGCGAAAGCCCTGCTCGGGATGCGGTCGCGCCTCAAGGATCAGTTCGCACAGGGCCGCCGTCGCCGGCCCGATCAGGCGCGCGTCGGCGCGGATGCGTTCAATCGTCCAGCCGGCATAGCGCCGATGGCTGGACGGCATGTGCTCGGAGACGGTGGTGTGCTTGTGGTTGCCGCTTGCCCGCACATGCGCGGCGATCCGCTCGCCCTTGAGGAAAATCTCGACGGTCCGCACCGTCATCCGCGCGTCGACCTCGGCGCGGATGAAACGATGGGGCACGCTGTAATAATGGGCGGCGACCTCGACGTGATAGTCGATGCCGACGCGGCATGTCCGCCATTCCGAGAACTCGTACGGCTCGGCCGGCAGGGACCTCAGCGATGGCCGATCAACCGTCTCCAGCAATTGCCGGCGCGTTGCGCCGAGCCGGCGGATCGGGCGGTGTTCATTGAGGTGCGTCATGAGATCGGCGATCGCCGCGTTGACGTCCGCCAGGCTGTAAAAGGTTCGGTGACGCAGCCGCCCGAGCAGCCATCGCTCGACGATGAGCACGGCCTGCTCAACCTTCGCTTTGTCCCGGGGCCGCCGCGGCCGCGCCGGCAAAATGGCGGCTCCGTAATGCGCCGCCATTTCGGCATAGGTCCGATTGACCTGAGGATCGTAAAGGCAGGCCTTGATGACGGCGGTCTTCGTATTGTCCGGCACGAGCAATTGCGGGACGCCGCCGATCGCCTGGAGCGCGCGCACATGGGCGTCGATCCAGTCGGGGAGCGCCTGCGTCCAGCTCGCGTGCGCGAAGGTGAAGCTCGAGGCGCCGAGCACGGCGACGAAGATCTGCGCCATGCGGATCTCCCCGGTGAGCCGGTCAACGACCACCGGGACCCCGTCGCCCGCGTAATCGACGAACAACCGCTCGCCCGCCGCGTGCGTCTGCCGCATCGTCGGCGACAGCTTCGCTTCAAAACCGCGATAGAGTTCGCAAAACCGCGAATAGCTGTAACCGCCGGGGTCGGCCGCGATATATTCGTCCCAGACGATCAGCAGAGTGACGTGCTTGCGCTTCAACTCCCGATGGACCGTGGGCCAGTCCGGCTCGGCGTGGCGGCGGTGTCCCCGTTTGCTTCTGCGATTGGCGTAAAGCGCCGCCTCCAGTTCGGCGTCGCCGATCCCCTCCGGCAACGGCCAAGAAAGCCCAGCGCTGTCCAAACAACTCAACGTCTCTCGAACCGTCGAAGGCGCGAGGCCAAGACGCCGCGCGATCTCGCGCGTCGGCAGGCTGGTTGAAAACTTCAGACGAATGATCTCGCGCGCCTGGCGCATCGAAACTCTTTCCGCTGGCATCGATCGCTCCCTTGGATTGCCAAAGGAGCGACCCTAAACAGGCCAGCGGAGGCGCTCGTCGCCGTCAAAAACCCCGGGCGGCATCATTCCGTTCCGGTGGGCGGCATCATCTCGTTTTGGTGGGCGGCATCATTCCGTTACGACGGGCGACATCATCTCGTTTTGGTGGGCGACATCGTCAGGAATCAGCAGTTGCTCACCTCGACGTTGAGCCGGCGCGAAAGAGAGGCAGCTGGTCTCCCTCCGAGCGCAATGGCCAGACAGTGGACCACATCGTCGAGGCGGCTCGTACGTCTGGCTCTTGGCTCGGCCGTCTCGAACCGTTCGGCAAAGATCCGCCGTTCGCAAGCCGCGATGTCGCAGAAGAAGCGGCGGGTCCGCAAAATCAGCGCTATTCGCACGCCTGCGGCCGGAAGATCAGCCAATCGCCTTCGATATTGGCTGTGCACGCGGCTACAAACGCTTCCGCACATCGGACATCGGCAAACGCTCGCCGAGACCCTTATCCCGATTACGAAGCCACCATCGTCTCTGGTCGCGCTCTCTACGACAAATCCGCGCGGAACAAGTTCCGCAACGTCAAACCCCTGCATAGCTCTGATCCCCAGCCCGAATCAGAGCCAAACCGGCGCCTCGACTTCATCAAAAGTGAGTCAGCCCCATTTTTCCACGCCGGATCACAGACAATCACCGCGCGAGGCGGCCAGATTGCCTTTGGCGCCTTAGAAGCCGGCCTCGAAATCGAATACGCCCGCGACTCGATCGGCTTCCGTTGCGCCGGATGCGAGGAAGGAGACCAGGTCGAAGGCGAAGGAACCCCCTAGAGCGTGATGTTTTCAAGCTTGTCCGTATCCGGCGTTTTTGAAGTAGTTGGCGCACTCTTTGGCGGTGTAGGCGCCGAGCAGCTCGCCGACGGCCGCGACGACCGTCTCGAGAGTTCGCGCCGCCGCCTTGCGCAAGAGATGCTTGAACTTGGCGAAGACCTGCTCGATTGGGTTGAGGTCTGGGGAGCATTTCGGCAGGAAGACGAGGCGGGCTCCGACATCCCGGATCGCCTTCCGCACCGCCTTTCCCTTGTGCGAGCCGAGATTGTCGAGGATCACGACGTCGCTGGGCTTGAGGGTCGGGACGAGGAACTGCTCGACATAGGCGCGAAAGCGTTCGCCGTTGATCGGTCCATCGAACAGGCAGGGCGCATCGATCCGATCCTTGCGCAAGGCGGCGAGGAACGTTGCGGTCTTCCAGTGGCCTTGCGGGACCTTGTCGACGAGCCGCTCGCCGCGCGGCGGCTCCATGTTGGTCTTCGTCCATAGCCTGCCCCCGCGAAGGCGAGGGTCTCGTCGATGAACACCAGACGCTTGGGGTCGATCCCGCTCTGGCGCTTCGTCCACTGGGCGTGCCGCCGCGCCACGTCAGGCCGATCGCGTTCGCTGGCGACGACGGTTTTATGGAATGGCCCGCCCCTCCTTCCGGCGTCGTAGGATCGCCGGCGGTTCAGGAGGAGGAAGGGAATGGATATTACGGTCCTTGGCGTCGATCTCGGCAAGAACGTCTGCAGCGTGGTTGGGCTGGATGCGTCGGGCGCGGTTGTGATGCGTCGCAAGGTGAGGCGCGAGACGCTGGTCACCCTGGCCGAGAAGCTTCCTCCCTGCGTTGTCGGGATGGAGGCCTGCTGCGGCGCTCATCATCTCGGCAGGCTGTTCGCGGCTCACGGTCACGAGGTCCGGCTGATGTCGCCGGAATATGTGCGGCCCTACGTCAAGGCGCAGAAGAACGACGATCGCGACGCCGAGGGGATCGCGGAGGCTGCGACGCGGCCGACGATGCGCTTCGTCGAGCTGAAGAGCCAGGACCAACTCGACATGCAGACGCTGCATCGATCGCGCGACCGGTTGGTCGGCGAACGGACGGCTCTGATCAATCAGCTGCGCGCGATCCTGCTAGAGCGCGGGTTTGTCGCTCCGCAGGGCAAGCGGAAGCTCGAGCAGTTCCTGATCGTTCTGATGGACGAGCAGAGCGGAGCGGGATTGAGCCCACGAATAATCCTGCTCGTCGCCGACGCTCGCGCGCAATGGGCTGAGCTCGATCGGCGGATATCCGCCTTCGACGCGGAGTTCGTCCGCTGGGTGAAGGAGAACGAAGAGGCTCGCCGGCTGACGACAATCCCAGGCATCGGCGCGATCGTCGCATCCGCCCTTGTCGCCGCCGTCGGGCGGGCGGAAAGCTTCGAGCGAGGACGCGATCTCGCCGCGTGGCTCGGCTTGGTTCCCCGTCAATTCACGACCGGCGGCAAGCCGAAGCTGCTCGGGATCAGCAAACGAGGCAACAAATACCTGCGCAGGCAGCTGATCCATGGAGCGCGCGCGGCTCTGCCCTATGTAACTGAGCGCGACACGCCGCTCGGCCGATGGGCGAAAGCGCTCCTTAAACGCGCCCATCGCAACGTCGCGATCGTCGCCTTCGCCAACAAGCTAGCCAGGATCGCCTGGGCAGTGCTGCGGCGCGGAGAACGGTTTGCCGTCAAAAGGAATGCCAGCGACGTCGTAGAGATCGGCAGGGTGGACGATCGACCGCCACAGGAGTTTGCGAGAGGGTGACGACGAGATGGCCTCACATGGGGAAGCTCTTGTCAATCTGGGGGGTCGGACTGGCGCGCGCGTCGGATTTTCGCGATCCGCGATCTCTATGTGGCCTGAGCCCACGCGACACGAACCCGCTCGTCTTCGAGCACGTTCAACCTCACATTCGGTCGCCGCTCGGACGGCTGCACCATGATCCCGCTTGCGGCGGGCAAGAGCTCAGAAAGATGAAACCATTCTGACAGTCGGCGTTGGGAAGCCATGCCATCTATCGGTTCATCCACCTGGATCCGCCGAGGAGTCTTGACCCTGGCGAACTTCTGATGGGATCGACGAAATTGACAAATCACGCGGCTCTGACAATCGCGCCCTCGATGACGACTCCGGAGGTCACATACTTCCAAATGGCGACGAGAAGCTTGCGAGCAAGGGCGACAATCGTCGGCTTCTTTAGACGGCCCCCGTTTGCTTTAACCCGATCCACGAACCATTGGCTCAGAACCGAGTCGGGTTGGTGGCGTAGCCACAGCCAAGCCAATTGAAGCAGCATCGCCCGCAAGCGCGGATTGCCGGCCTTCGAGACTCCCTGCTCTCGATCGATTGACCCACTCTGCCAGGGCGTCGGCGCGAGGCCCGCATAGGCAGCCACCTGTCTGCGATTGTCAAAGCGACGATACAGGCACTCGGTCCAAAGCACAGTCGCGAATTCGTTGCCGATTCCTTTGAGCTCGATCAGCATTCGTGGCACGGGCGTCACTGTGTTCGCCGCGCCGATGGCATGCCGCAACTCGTCTTCGATCGCCTTTATCTGCTCAATTACCGTCTCCAGACGGTCGAGTTCACGATCAATCTGAGCCTTCAGACGGGGAGGCAACGGCCGTCCATCGCCGGTTTGCAATCCGACCAGTCGCTGGCGGCGGTCCCGACGCAACGGCTCATAACCAGTGACGCCCTGACCGAACAACAGCCCCTTGATTCGATTGCTATGTTGGACACGCTCTTTCAATAAGACCCGGCGCTCGCGGGATAGTCGACGCCTGTCCTCTTCTTCAGGGGTCGGCGGTCGCACCATCGCGCAGACTCTTGGCTCACCGCGCTTGTAGGCGAGCAAGGTGCGAACCAGTGTGTCGCCATCGAGTTTGTCGGTCTTCGCACGCCGCCGCCGGCGAGACGTGGCAACCGACGCTGGATCGACGACGTGGCTCTCGATACCGTTCTTCGTCAGCACTCGATGGATCCAGAACCCCTCGAGCCCGGCCTCCTGGATGACGACCAGCGGAGGTAACTGCTTCGTTCGGGCCCGTACCCGCTCCTGGAGCGATCGGAGCCGCGCAAGAAGGTCGCCAATATCACCGGCTGGCACGGAGTGGCCCCGTCGCGATTTTTGTTGGAATTGACTGGCGCGTCTTCGGGCGACATGAGGCTATCCGATCATGCGGCGAGGTCAATGATCTGATCGTCTGGTTTCTCGGCGAGGGTCTGCCATCCGTCGACCTTGCGCATGGTGATCTGTCCTGAGGCAAGCAGCGCCCAGAACAGCATGGCGGCGGTTTCGGCGCAGGGCAGCACGGTCTGAAGTCTTGATCCGGCGCTTGAACTCCTCGTGCAATCGCTCGATCGCGTTCGAGGTTCGGATTGATTTCCATTGGTTCGGCGGGAACCGCGTGAATGTGAACAGCTTGTCGCTGGCTTCCTCCAGGCTGTCGGCGACGGCGCGGCATTTGAGGCGCCATTTGCGGATGAACGCCTTGCGCCAGGTCTCAACCTCGCCGCGCGTCGCGGCGTAGATCATGTCGCGGTAGTCATTCGAGATTTCCTCGTGCAGGCGCTCGGGCGCATGGGCGAGGAGATTGCGATGCTTGTGCACGGTGCAGCGTTGGACAGCCACGTCGGGCCACAGCGCCGCCAGCGCCTTTTCGAGGCCCGGCGCGCCGTCGACGACGACCAGCTCCGGCGTTTGCAATCCGCGCCGGACCAGATCGTCGAGCAGCGCACGCCAGGCCGCCTCGCCTTCCCCGCCCATGCTCTTGATCGCGAGCAACATCTTCTGGCCGTCGGCGCGCACGCCGAGCGCCACGAGCAACGAGATCGAAGTCGCCCTTCTGTCGAGCCGGACACGCGCGACTGTGCCGTCGAGGATCAGCCGCACGATCGGCTCTTCGGCGAGCGAACGCGCATTCCAGGCGTCCCAGTCGCCCTTCGTCTTGCGCCAGACGCGGCTGACCACGTCCTTGCCGACCGGCCCAGCAAACACCGCGTTCAGCGCGCGTCGCACGCGGCGGGTGTTGGTCCCTGCGAGATAAGCCCCGGCGATCAAGGCGTCGGCGGCCCGGGTGCGGCGCTGGTAGGCGCGCAGCGAACCGCTCCGCCATTCGCGCGTCTTGCCGTCCTCGCCGGTCAACCGAGCGCGCGGCACGGCGATCCGCGTCTTGCCAAACGTGCCCGTCAGCGTCCGCTCGCGATGCCCGTGGCGCACGCCGACAACCGACGGCGCCGCCTCGTCCTCACCTGGCTTGCGCCGGCCGTAGCGCGGACGCGACAACGCCTCGGAAAGTTCCTCCTCCAGCATCGTCTCGATAAAGCCGCGCGCCCGAGCCCGAACCCCGTCCTCGATCGCGTCGAACCAATCATCCAAAAGCAAAGCTTCGGCGGCCACAGCCGCCTCCTTCGTGGTATCCTTCGTCATGGCGTGGTCTCCGTTCCAGCGCGCCAACGCCGGAATCATTTGGGTTGAACAACCCGGAGACTACGCCAACCCAATTCCAACCACCCCCGCGACGGGACCCACGGAGTGCTTCGACATCTTCTCCCGCGTGCCCGGGGATAGCGAGGTGACCAGCCATGTCGTTCGAACTCAACTCTAAGGAAACGAAAATCGCGCGAAGATCGGTACGGATAGAGATTCCGGTTTCGGTGTTGTCCGCTCTGCTCAGCATGGTCGCCTCCATTGGTGATTGGCTAGCGACCGCACCCTGTCTGAGCTTTGGCCGCAAACCCAATCCCCATGGGATCTGACAGTCGAACGGCGTTCCGGAATCCTGGTTTAAAAAACGGCGCTCGACGCCGGGAGTTTTATGAGGACTGGAGCGCGCGTATCTCCATCATAGCCGGAGGCGGAGCCTCGAGGGATACGTTGAAGCAGACTGGATCAGCCGCCAATCTCACAAACCCCCTTGCGAACGGGGCGGGCCATACGTTTTTGAAGCCGAGCTTCTCGGCGTGAACGAAATTCCACACCGATCGATAGTCGGCCTTGAGGCCGCGCGTGGCGAGCTCGGCCACCAGTCCGCGCAAAGTGAAGCCGCCGTCCCGGACACGCCGCGACAGAAATATGGCGTGCTCGCCAGCGATCGCCTTGGGCTTGTGCCCGCCCATCCGGCCAGACGCGACGCTGCCCGTCTCGCGAAAGCGCCGGACCCAATTGATCACCGTGCTCGGCGCAACGCCAAAGCGCGCCGCCAACTCATGCCGCGACAGCCCGCCTTGCAAAACCGCCGCTATCGCCCGCTCCCGAAGATCGATCGAATAATATATAAGGCTTTCCCATCCATGCTGGCCTCCATTCCCAGCCAGGACGGTAAATCAGAACAGCGCCAATTCGGGAATCCCCCCTCAATTCAGCCCGAATTCATCCCGCTCTAAGAAATTTTGCGCCAAGGCTACCATCGGTCTTTCTGAATTGTGATCGAAGCTGAAATTCGAGTTTTTCAACGAAATTCGCAAAATGCGGTCGTCGCCGACGGCGCGGCAGATCGGTCGAATCGACCGAGGTCGTGTCAAAACATGATTTCCAATACGGGTGTTGAGCGACAGCGGTAGCTTGAACCGCTCCGGGTTTGTCGGAGGCTCCGAACCTTGAGAAGGTGGAGCGATGGCAAGCAAGACGACGAACAGGTTTTCACCCGAGGTGCGCACGCGCGCGGTTCGGCTGGTTTTCGAGCACGAGAAGGATCATCCCTCGCGGTGGGCGACGGTGACTTCGATTGCCGCGAAGATCGGCTGCACGGCGCAGTCCCTCAATGAGTGGGTCAAGAAGGCGGAGATCGACAGAGGCGTGCGTGGCGGCGTTCCGACCGAAATCGCCGAACGTCTGAAGTCGCTGGAGCGTGAGAACCGCGAGTTGCGCCAGGCCAACGAGATTCTGCGCAAGGCGTCCGCTTATTTCGCGCAGGCGGAGCTCGACCGCCGCTTCAAGCCATGATCGCCTTCATTGACGATCATCGTCAGGCCTACGGGGTCGAGCCGATCTGCAGGGTTCTGCCGATCGCCCCGTCGACCTATCATACCCATGTCGCCAGGCGCGCTGATCCCTCCCGTCTGCCCGACAGGGCCCGCCGCGACGCGGATCTGAAGGTCGAGATCCGGCGCGTGTTCGAGGAGAACTTCCGCGTCTATGGCGTGCGCAAGGTCTGGCGTCAGTTGCGGCGGGAGGGCTCCTCCACAGCTCGCTGCACGGTCGCCCGGTTGATGCGAGCCATGGGCCTTCGGGGAGCAATCCAGGGCAAGCCTTTGCGTACGACGATCAGCGACAAGGCGGCCGCCTGTCCGCTGGATCATGTGAACCGGCAATTCCACGCCCCGGCGCCAGATAGATCGTGGCTCGCGGATTTTACGTATGTCGTGACCTGGGCTGGCTTCGTCTATGTCGCCTTCGTCATCGACGCTTATGCGCGGCGGATCGTCGGCTGGCGCGCCAGCAGGACGGCGCACGCCGACTTTGTCCTGGACGCTCTCGAACAGGCGCTCCATCACCGAAGGCCCGCCACCCAAGGCGGCCTCGTCCATCATAGTGATCGCGGCGCCCAATATGTCTCAATCAAGTACACCGAGCGTCTCGCCAAGGCCGGGATCGAGCCTTCGGTCGGCAGCGTCGGCGACTCTTACGACAATGCCCTCGCCGAAACGATCAACGGCCTCTACAAGGTTGAGGTCATCCATCGAACTGGACCGTGGCGCAACTTCGAGGCCGTCGAGTTCGCGACCCTCGAGTGGGTGGACTGGTTCAACAACCGCCGGCTTCTGGAGCCCATCGGCTTCATCCCGCCGGCCGAAGCCGAGGAACGCTACTTCGCCATGCTGAACGACACAGCCATGGCCGCCTGACCCAAACAAAATGGCCCCCGGCAATGCTGGAGCGGTTCAGCTCGCGCCGGCAGGCGCGCGCGGTCAGGCCGCGATCGCCTGCATCAGCGGGTTGACGCCGAAGAGGTTGATCATTCGCTTCATATTGTAGGCCAGCACCTGCAGGCTCATCTCGGTTTTGACCTTTTCGAGGGTCCTGGTCAGGAAGTGGGCGCTGCCCATCCAAGCCTTGAGCGTGCCGAACGGATGCTCGACGGTCTGCCGGCGGATTGTCATGGCCTCCGGCATGTGGTCGAGCCTGGCTTGCATCTTGTCGAGCACGCTCTCGTGCTCCCAGCGCTTCAGGCGTTTGACCTTGTCGGGCGTGCATCGAGGCTTGAGCGCGCAGGTTAGGCATGCTCTGAGGTTGCGATAGTGATCGATATTATCGCGGCGGTCTGAGCGCACCTTTCCCTTGGTCAGGCGCTCTCCGGCGGGGCAGGTGTAGCGATCGTTCTCGGCGTCGTAGATAAAGTCCGCCACGGTGAAGAGGCCGCGCTTGGGGTTGCCGGAGGTTTGCGTCTTGGGGATGACCGGTAGAATGCCTGTGCCCTCGCAGGCCAGCACCTCGTCGCCATTGTAATAGCCTCTGTCGGCCAGCACCGTGACCTCCTCGCATCCGCTTGCCTCGCGGGCCTTGCGGCCCATTGCGGTCAGTTGCGCCCGATCGCTGCCGACATTGGTAACCTCATGTGCGACGATCAGATGGTGCTCGGCATCGACAGCGATCTGCACGTTGTAGCCGACGATGCCGGCGCCCTTGCCGCTGGTCGCCATCGAGCGGGCATCGGGATCGGTCAGGGAGACCTGTTTGTCGGGCGCGGCCTCGACCTGTTGACCCATCTCCTTGAGGGACTGCATCTGCCGCCGCAGGCCCTCGATCTTCTCCTTGAGGGGGACTGTCTTTGCCTCGGCCACATCGCCGTCCTCCCGGTCGGCGCGATCCAAGGCCGCCAGGTAGCGCGCGATGCTGGCCTCCACCTGCTCAATGCGCTTGGCGACCTTTGCCACTGTGAAGTTCTTGTCGCGATTGTTGACTGCCTTGAACTTGCTCCCGTCGATCGCAATGACAGTCCGCGTGAAAAGGTTGAACTGACGGCACAGCACGATGAACTGCGCACAGGCCGCGCGGATCGCAGGCCCGCTGTCGCGGCGGAAGTCGGCGATCGTCTTGAAGTCCGGCGTCAGTCGGCCGGTCAGCCACATCAGCTCGATGTTGCGTTGGGTCTCCCGTTCGAGCCGCCGGCTCGACTGGATGCGATTGAGATAGCCGTAGAGATAGATCTTCAGCAGCGTCGCAGGATGATAAGCAGGCCGACCCGTCGCTTCCGGAACGACGCCCTCAAACCCCAGCGCCCGCAAATCCAACTCGTCGACGAAGACCTCGAGCACCCGCACTAAATTGTCTTCTGCCACATAATCGTCGAGGAACTCGGGGAGCAAAACGCCTTGCAACCGGTCTTCGCCCTCGACAAAGCGCTTCATCAAGACCCCCGACTCAATCCAGCAGGATTCTAACCCAACCAACGTTTTCACACAGCCTTGTATGGGGATCTCCGTGTCAAGCTTTATTGCATCTGATGTTCTCCTATGGTCGAGGCGTGTTTTGATTGATCCGAGGGGAGCCCGCTGTCGGGCGCGTCTCTCGCGCCGCAACCTTGTATTCGGTTGGGTCCATGTCGGACCCGGACCATGAAGCAGCCATGCGCTTCAGCGGCGAGGCTCCGAGGTGGCGGGCCCATTCTGGACTCGGCTTTGAAGCCATGACTGTGTTCGGGTCACCACCACCTCGGATCATGATCAGCGACCTTTGCGTCAATGCGCGAAGGATGCCGAAACTGGGTGTTATTCCGCTCCTGTTCGATCAAATGGTTCAAGCGACAGCCATCCGCAGTGCGACGCCGACAGGGATTTCTCCGATTGTCGCCAGTCGCCACAGGGCGATCAGCAGCTTTCGGGCAAGCGCCACGATCATTGTCTTCTTACGCTTCCCAGCAACATCTTCGGTTCGGCCTCGGTACCACTGCGCTAGGGCGCTGTCCTTCTGAAAGCGCAGGAAGCGCCACGCCAGTTGAATGAGACCGCGACGCACCCGCGCGTTGCCCGCCTTAGACAAACCCTGCTCACGTCGTTTCGACCCGCTCTCGTCTGGCGATCCGGTGAGGCCGGCGTACCGGGCCACGGCCCGTCGGTCTCGCAGGTTTCTGGACAGAACTTCTTGCACCAGCATATCCGCGGTCTCGACGCCGACGCCGATGACGCGCGCCAACATCCGAACCATCGCATGCCGGCCAGTGGGAGGCGCCCGTTCCAAGCGCTCCAGCCGAGCCTGCTCGATGGCGTTGATCTGCTCGCGGACCCAAGCCAGTCGGGCCATGTCGCGTCGCATCTCGTCCAACATGTTGGGCGGAATTGGCGTCTCCTCTGGAGTCCGCAATGTGTCAAGCTTTTGCGGCGCCGTGGGCAGTCCCGGCTTGAAGCCGCGAATGCCGAGCCGGACCAGGGCTGCCTTCATGCGATTGATGATCCGCGTGCGTTCGCCCACCAGGACTTCGCGCTCGCGGCTGGGACGCCTGGCGTCTTCTTCCTCGAGCGTGGGGATCGCCACCATTTTGCAGTGACGCGGCTCGCCGCGCAGCCATCCCAGAAACACGCGGATGAGCATCTCAGTATCGAGCCGATCCGTCTTGGCTCGGCGGGGCTCGCGCGATACCGCGACGCTCGTCGAATGCATGACGAAGGTCTCGACGCCATGGACCCGCAGCCATCGGGCCAGCCAAAACCCATCGCGACCAGACTCGAAAGCGAGAACGGTCCGTGTGATCGCTCTGCCAACTTTTGTCGCTCGATCCCGCCAACCCTCCACCAAATGCAAGAGTGCAGTTGGATCGGGATCCAGTTTCTTCAGTGGTCGCCGTTCAATTCCAGGAACCACGCCGGCAGCCAGCCAGCTCGATTGACTCAACTCGACTACGATCACCAACGTGCTGATTTGTTCAAAGGCAATCAAAGAACGGCTCAGGTCATCAACTTGGATCATGGGGCACCTCTATCGGCTTTCGCACACGACAAAGTGCCAGACCTTTGTCGCGGTCCCCATAGTTTCTGGACCCTTTGCCGACCTTCGAGCGGCCCTTATAAACGCCCGGTCTGCGCCGTTAGCGGACCTCGACCTCAATCAATTGCTTTGGAATCTTCGTCAGGAAAAGAAATAGCGTTGGTTGGACGTTCTCGCGCGAGCGTGGGCGGGTTGTCTTGAATCGAACCCGAGCGGTTTCAGCCTTGCGGCTTCCATCCCTAACGGGCGACATGTCGCGCCTTCATATTCATGGAACGGGCGGCGGACCTTTGAACGCGCCAGGGAGGGCCGCGAATTCATTTATCTTCGCTTAAATCTTATCCACGGCGGCGGTCAACCCGTTACTTGCCGCGAACGGTGCAGCCGCCCAAACAAAACATGAGCGTTGCGGCGGTCAGCACCTCTTGAAGCCCGTCGCCATCCGGCGCGACCTTCACGCGGCATGCTGCCGCTCACGAGCGGCGCTGAACACCTTGATCATTTCCCAATTGAATGTAGGGATGTCGCTGGGACTGCGGCCCGTGACCAGATTGCGGTCGACAACGACCTCCTGATCCACCCAGTCCGCTCCAGCGTTCTCGAGATCCGTTTTCAACGACGAACACGAGGTTATCAGCCTCCCGCGAGCCGCGTTGATTTCGGTGATGGTCCATAGGCCACGGCAGATCGCCGCCACCGGCTTGCCGGCGTCGAAGAACGCTTTCGCGAACGCCATGGCTTTGGGCTGAACCCGCAGCGCGTCGAGATTGATGAGGCCGCCGGGCAGGAGCAGAGCATCGAAGTCCTGCGGTTTGGCCTGATCCAGAGGAACGTCCACCCGGAGTTGGTCACCCCATTCACCGAATTTCCAGGCGCGGACGCGTTCGGCCTTGGGCGAAACGATCTGGGTCTGTGCGCCGGCTTCGTCGAGTGCCCTCCGCGGCCGCTCCAACTCGACTTGCTCGAAACCGTCGGTCACCAGGATCGCAACCTTGAGGCCGTTCAGAAGTCTCGTTCGTCATGGTTCATCTCGTTCTCGTTTCAGTCCGTTGTCGCTATCTGGGCTCTCAACCGCTGCCGTCCCGCGATGGACAGGGATGGCGAAGGGGATGATCGCGGCTGACACGTACCCTCGACTTACTCCATTGCCCATCATCCGCTCGGGTTGCCGCCGTATACTGGTAGACGATAGCTATGACACTTTGGTTGGGGGGCCGTGTGAAAACTCGGGTCCTTCCGTCCCCAGGCGCGTCGCTTGGGCAGCTCCCCGCCCTCCGCCATGTTCCTCACCTACGACAGGGACTACCGCTTCGGGCGCTGAAGCGTATTTCGCGCTTGCTATCGAACGACGGCTATCGCAAGGACTCCGGTCCTTCCGAGGCAACCCCTGGAGGCGCGCTATCCGCCCAAGGCGACCCGCCAACTGCAGGCGGCTGACTGGGTTTGAGCCCGTGGCAGCGCGCAAGTAGTCGCCGGCCGACGCTCTCGCGACGCTTGGCCTCGCCATGATGGTCGGCGAGGCCGCCTGGTCGCGACACGCGCCCCATCCGCTGCTGCTGGTCGGTTAGGGTGATCGCAATGAATCCAGGGGCGCGGATGAAAGCTCAATCAGCTCGACCGGTTTCGACCCGAAGTAGAAGTTTCTGTGCCGCACGACGAGGGACGGCTTGCGATGCCAAAGCGGAAGTTTCCCGCTAGGTAAGGATCGCGTAGGTAAAGGGCATTCGAGATATAGCGGTTGGCCACCGCGCGCCCTGTTCATTCCTCCGCAAAGCCCGCCTTGCGCAGGCCTTCGTCGCGGGTCGGAAGGTCGTAGGGGACGTGCTCGCGATACCATTTAATGGTGAAGCTCGGATTGAGGCGAAGGGTTTCGGCCACGAACGGCTTCGCCTCGTCCATCTTGCCCAGGAGCGCATAGGAGGCGGCGAGGTTGGCATAGACCCAGTAGGTGTGATCGCCGGCGTCGAGCGCCTTTTTATATTCGACGATCGCGGCTTCGGGACGGCCGGTGCCGATTTCTATGTCGCCGAGCTCTGTTCGAAAAATGCCCACGAACGGATCGCGCGGGCTCAACCGAATCCCCTGTTGCAAATCGGAT
This sequence comes from uncultured Alphaproteobacteria bacterium, assembly GCA_963824475.1. Lineage (GTDB taxonomy): Bacteria > Pseudomonadota > Alphaproteobacteria > Rhizobiales > Beijerinckiaceae > Roseiarcus. The sequence goes on along the minus strand of CAWGPR010000009.1, from coordinate 223,127 downwards.
TTGGCTTCGTCGAAGCGGCCCAGGGCTATTTCTGACCCCGCTCGGGCGAGGTAGAGATTCGGATTATTTGGATTGACGGCGAGGCCGGCGTCAGCGGCCCTGATCGCCTCGTCAAAACGGCGCGAATTGACCAAGTACAAGCTCTTAAATGTGTGCGGTTGGTCGTAACCCGGGGCGAGGGCGATCGCGCGGTCCGCCTGACCAAGTATTTTGGCGTCGTAATCGGTCCCTGAATTTCCCCAACGGAACATATGCTCCCGGAAATATGTTGCAGCATCGCCGGCGATGGCCGCCGCGTTGTTGGGGTTGATCGCCAGCGCCTGTTCGAACAAGGCCCGCGCCGCATTGACCTTTTCCTTGCTGGCAAAAAGAGCTGGGTCATTGATGAACGCCCAACCGCGCATGACGAGATCGTTCGCGTCCGGATTGGTCGAGCGGGCGCCTTTCGCCGCTTCCGCCTTGACCAATTCATAGCCCAATATGTCGGCCAGCCGCGCGACGACCTGATCCTGAAGCTTGAACACATCCGCCAGGTCCTCATCGAATCTCGTCGGCCCAAATGTGGGCGCCGGACTCCGCGTCGATAAGTTGCGCGTTGATCCGCACGCGATTCTGGTCGCGCTGGACCGAGCCTTCGAGCACGTACCGAACGCCGAGCTCCTTGCCTATCTCCTTGGCGTCGATCGGCTTGCCCTTGTAGGTGAAGGCGGTGCTGCGGGCGATGACGAAACTGTCGTGGATGTGCGACAGTTCGGTGGTCAAATTTTCGGTGATCCCGTCGGCGAAATAATCCTCGGCCGGATCACCGGAGAGATTGGCGAAGGGGAGGACCACAATCGAAAGATGCCCGGCCTGCGCCGGTTTCGTTAGGCGCCCGCCAAGCAAGGTCCAGCCACCGGCGGCGGCCAGAACGAGAAGGGCGGCGAGCGCGGCGAGCGCGGGCCAACGCGAAGACCAGCGGCTTGCTTGCGCCGGCGTCCCCCTCTCCGGTTTGATCGCGGCGACCGCTGACGGCGCGGGCTTTGCCCCGGCTGGCTGGCCGACTTCCAGCGAAAAGACGTGCACCGGCTCGGCGATGTTCTTCAGTTGCGTCGCGCCGAGATCGGTGACCTTCAGATCGAGCCGCTGCTTGACTTGCCGATAGGCGTCCTCGGAAAGACAGATCGCGCCAGGCTTGGCGATTCCCTCGAGCCGTGCGGCGATGTTGACGCCGTCGCCCATCAGGTCGCCGTCGCTCTCCTCAACCACATCGCCGACATGGACGCCGACGCGAAACTCGATCCGCCTGTCCTCCGGCACGCCGGCGTTGCGCTCGATGAGGCCGTTTTGAATCTCGATCGCACAGCGCACCGCGTCGACGACGCTACGGAACTCGATGATCGAGCCGTCGCCAGTGCGTTTGACGATGCGACCGTGATGGGCCGCTATCGCCGGGTCGATGAGATCGCTGCGGAGGCCGCGGAGCCGCGACAACGTGCGATCCTCGTCCGCTCCCGCGAGCCGGCTGTAGCCGACCACATCAGCAACCAGGATCGCCGCGAGCTTTCGGGTTTCGCTCATTGCGCCCCTCTCGCAGCCGACGCTTTGGCACGAATGCCGGCGCCAGTCTGCGCAATCTTATCGAGGTTCCGGGAGCAAAACCAGGGCGCACGAATGATTGGTTTGTCTGTCAAGAAAGGGGCGGCTGGTCCCGCCACGCGCCCCATCCGCTGCTGCTGGTCGGTTAGGGTGATCGCAACGAATCGAGGGGCGTCGCCGCTCGCTTCAACGGCGTCACGCCCATCGAGTGGATCAGGCGACCATGCAACCCCCGGTCCTGCGGGCCCGGCGCTAGAAACCTTCGTGGTTGATGTTGGCGACCTCGTCGGCGTAGGTCGAGGCGCGCGGGGAGGACACATGGGCAACTGAAGGTCTGGCCAGCGTCCACAAACGGCCGGCGGCCGCGTTCGAGGTATCGTGAGCGTGCACGAGCATACCGATTGCGACGACGAGCGCCGCGACGGCGATGAAACCGATCGAATTGCGAAATGACAGCATGGCGTGGCCTCCTTCGGTATGGGCCAGACGCGCCCATTGCGTCGGCGGCAACCTACGGGCTGATTGCCAAGCTGTGCGATTAAAGGCTCATGCGGACCGTGTCTGTGACCCCGATCACAACCAAAGGGCTTTTTGCGTCCCACAGCAACGAACCGACCGCCGTGAGTGACCCCACGCAGAATTGATTTGCGAGAATCAGAATCGTGTGCTATATGTTACCCATTAGCCGGATTCGTGGCCTGCCGGACCGCCCGAGGAAGGAGCAATGAGGGATACGCTTGAGACGTTTTGCACACAACCTGAGACGCGAGCCGGATTTGGTTTATTTGAATCGACCGTAACCCATTGAAAAGCCCCGATTGGCGAAAATAAACGCTAGTAAATGCAAGCTGTTTTACTGGCGTTTAGGCTCATCTATCGGCGTTTATGGGCGTTTGCTTGCAACGAGCTCGCGCGCTGGTTGAGTCGGCGGCCTTGGGCGGCGCGCCGGCGCCCCGGTCAGCCCCTAGCCTTGCGGCGGCTGCGGGGGCACTCTGACTGAGCCGGCTTACGACAGCGGAGACAAGACCGCCATGAACGCCCCGATCCTTCGCCTGACCGCGCTTGCCCATGGCGGCGGCTGCGGCTGCAAGCTGTCCCCCGCGATACTGCGCGAACTGCTGGCCGAGCAGCCGGCGAGCGCCCCCTTCGCCAGCCTCCTGGTCGGCACGGAGACCGGCGACGACGCCGCGGTATGGCGGCTTGACGACGAGACCTGCATCGTCGCGACCACCGACTTCTTCATGCCGATGGTCGACGATCCGTTCGACTTCGGCCGTATCGCCGCGACCAACGCCCTCTCCGACGTCTATGCGATGGGGGGCAAGCCGATCTTCGCGCTCGCGGTCGTCGGCATGCCGATCAACAGCATGCCGACCAGCATGATCCGCGAAATCCTGCGCGGCGGCGCGGCGATGGCGGCGGAAGCGGGAATCCCGGTCGCGGGCGGCCATTCCATCGATTCGCCCGAGCCGATCTACGGCCTCGCCGTCGTCGGCCTCGTCTCGACGAAGGCGCTGCGACGCAACTCGGAAGCCCGCCCAGGCGACGCGCTCATCCTCACCAAGCCGCTTGGCGTCGGCATCTATTCGGCGGCGATCAAGAAAGGCGCGCTCTCCGACGAAGGCTATCGCGAGATGCTGGGCTTCATGACGCGCCTCAACGCGATCGGCGCCGACCTTACGCGCGACGAGGCGGTCCATGGGATGACCGACGTCACCGGCTTCGGCCTTCTCGGCCACGCGCTCGAAATGGCGCGCGGCGCCGGTCTCACCGTCCGCTTGCGCATCGACGATGCGCCCTTGCTCGCTCAGGCCGAGACTCTCGCCCGCGCCGGCTTCGTCACCGGCGCCTCGCACCGCAACTGGGCGAGCTACGGCGACGCCGTCGCCCTGCCGCCCGAATTCGAAGACTGGCGGCGCCTGCTGTTGACCGATCCCCAGACCTCGGGCGGCCTCCTCGTCGCCTGCGGCGCTCAAGCCGCGCCGGCGATCCTCGCGCGCATCCGAGAAGGCGATCCACGCGCCGCGATCGTTGGCTCGGTCGAGGCCGGCGAGCCGATCGTAGCCGTCGAACCCTGAGCGCCGCCCGCGTCATTTGGCGGGGTCGGAAGCTGGCGGAAGAGAGTGGGAGTTGAACCCACCTGAGACAGGCTCGCTGCCCCACACGGATTTGAAGTCCGGACGCCCCACCGGGGACGATTCTCCTCCAGGCGCATCGTCATGAGTTTCCGCGCCAACGCCAAACAGATCCAGGCGGGCCGGGTTGATTCGACGCCAATCGCCGCTGCGCAGGGTCACGCCGCGGCGATCGAAGAACTCGAGAATCTGGATGGCGACCTTTCGCCCATTGGCCATGCGATCGCGAAACTCCGCGGCGGAAAAGCCGGCATGTCTGGGCGCGGCGGCCAGATCGGCGGCGATCCCAACCATTTCGCGCACGGTTGAGCGCAAGAAGAAATGGTCGTGCGCGACCTCGTCCGCCCAGCCCATGCGGCCGGCGAGTTTGAGGATCCGACGAACGTCCGCCTCGGGGCGACCGGTCGCCGTCGCAACGTGGCGCACCCGCGGCGGCCGGAACCGCTCCGTCCCCCCGAGCAACGGCGCGACGGCCTCCCAAGCCGCCATGTCTTCGGCGGTCAGCCTCATCTCGTGCGAACGGAGTTTGACGAAAGCGCCTTCCAGGACGAGTTCGTTCCCGCGGGCGAGTTTCTGCAAGGCGGCGTCGAACGGTGGCTTCGGCAGCCGCGGTTGCAGCGCCATGCGCAACTCTTCGCGCCCCATTCCCTGAAGGTCGGGGTTTTCGGCGTGATAGGCCGCGATCCGGTCAAGTGCTGTGGATGCGAACTTGCTCCACTGCTCGCGCGCCAGAGCCATCCTCGACTCTGCCGCTTCGAGGACGACGAGATCGAGGGCTGTCGCAAGCTCATCCGTTCGCGCCGCGGAAAGAGCCCGGTCGCGGGCGAAGACGGCTAGGTCCGCGGCGAAAGGCGGCGCGGCCAGGAGCGCGGCGAAGGACGCGAACGGATCGCGGATCGCAAGCGCCGCGCGCTGCGCCTGCCTTTCCGGCGTACGCCGCTTGCGGGCCGGCGGCCGCAGATCGAGGAAAACCCCGCCCCCCAGCGTACGCTGCGCCGACACGTCGCGGACGACATAGCGATCCACGGCGGCCGCCGCGATCGGCCGATCGAGCACGAGTTGAACCTCCGCCTCATCCCCTGGCGCGATCGGTCCGTCTTTGAGCAGGACAATTCGCGCGCCCACTTCCGACGCGCCGTGGTGGAGATGGGCCGGAAACCACTGGCCGATCGGCTTCTTTTCGCTGGGCAGGAGGCGCAAAAGGGCGTCGATGCGTTCCGTCGGCGCGTGGAGGTCGGGGTCGAGCACGACATCACCGCGTCGAATTGCGTCCTTCTCGACGCCCGGACCCGCGAGGTTGAGCGCGCAGCGATCGCCAGCCTGCGCGGTTTCGGCAGCCCTGTTCTGAGAATGCAAGGATCGAACGCGCGCCATCAGCCCACATGGGCTGATCTGAACCCTGTCGCCGACACGCACCGATCCGGAATAGACCGTCCCCGTGGTCACCACGCCTACGCCCAACAACGTGAAGACCCGGTCGACCGCCAGACGGAACCGCACTCCTTGAGATCGATTGCTCGCGACGCTGCTCGCCGCCTCGAGATGGGCGCGCAGCGCGTCAACCCCCTGCCCGCTCGCCGCCGAGACAGCAAGCACGCGCGCGCTCGCGAGCGTCGTCCCGCCGACAATCGCTTGCGCGTGGCGCGCGACCTCCGCGAGCCGCTCATGAGAGGCGAGATCCGCTTTCGTAAGCACGACAACGCCGCGGTCGACGCCCAGCAGGTCGAGGATCGCCAGATGCTCGAGCGTTTGGGGTTTTATTCCGTCATCGGCGGCCACCGTCAGGATCGCGTAATCGATCCCTGCCGCGCCCGCGAGCATCGTATGGACGAAGCGCTCGTGGCCCGGAACGTCGATGAAGCCGAGCGGCGGTCCCGCGACCGTGGGCAAGAAAGCGAAACCGAGGTCGATGGTGATGCCGCGCGCCTTCTCTTCCTTGAGGCGATCGCCATCCACGCCGGTCAACACCCTGACCAGCGCCGTTTTCCCATGATCGATATGCCCGGCCAGCCCGACGATCACGGCTGCCCTTCCGGCTCGGACCGAGACGCGTCCGTGGACGTCAGCGCATCGTGCCTCAGGTGCAGCAGATTGGACTGGAAGGCCGCTTCGTCGGTCAGGCAGCGGAAGTCGAGCACTAGCCGGTCTTTCTCGATCCGTCCGATCACCGGCGTCGGCAACGAGCGCAGCCTCAGCGCCAAGTCCTCGATCGCGCGGCCGCCGGCGGACGCGCGGATGGAGAGACCCGCGCTCTCAATCGTCTCGAGGGGGAGCGCGCCGGATCCGATTTGGCTTCGGCATTCTGAGAGCTCGACGGCGAATGCGTCGCCGACAGCCCGAGCGACGTGAGGCAGAGCACGGGCCACACTCGCCTCGATGTCCTGTCGCTTTCGCGCGAGGAACCGCAACGTCGGCAGACGTTCGGCAAGCCGATCCGGGTCTCGATAGAGCCTGAGCGTGGCCTCGATCGCCGCGAGGCGGATCTTATCGACTCGAAGCGCTCGCTTCATCGGATTGCGAGAGATCGCGGCGATCAGCTCGCGCTTGCCTACGATGAAGCCCGCCTGGGGCCCTCCCAGCAGCTTGTCGCCGGAGAACGTCACGATGTCGGCGCCCTCAGCCAAGGCCTCGCGCACGGTCGGCTCCCGCTGCAGCCCGTAAGCCGCAAGGTCAATCAGCGTGCCCGATCCCAGATCGTGTAGGAGCGGGACGCTCGCCTTTTTGGCGATCCCAGAGAGCTCCCGTGTTTCGACCTCGCAGGTGAAGCCCTGGATGCGATAGTTCGACATGTGGACCTTCAGGATCACGCCGGTTTCCGCGCTGAGCGCCGAGATGTAGTCCTTCGGGTGGGTGCGATTGGTCGTGCCAACCTCGATGAGTTCGGGCGCCGGCGCGGGCCATGATTTCCGGCATGCGGAAGGCTCCGCCGATTTCGATGAGCTCGCCACGCGACACGACGGCCTCGCGGCCGTTGGCCAACACATTAAGGCACAGGAGCACGGCCGCAGCGTTGTTGTTGACCACCGTCGCGTCTTCAGCCCCCGTCAAAGAGCACAACAAGGCCCTGACGTGGTCGTCACGCTCGCCGCGTTTGCCCGTTTCCAAGTCGAACTCGAGCGCGACCGCATTCCGCATAGCCGCTATGGCCGCTTCGATCGCCGCCTCGGCGAGCGCTGCTCGCCCGAGATTGGTGTGCAGCACCGTGCCGCTCAGATTGAACAGCGGCCGCAATGCCGAGCGATCTTCCTTCTCAAGGCAGGCGAGAGACTGAGCGGCGATTTCCTCAGCAGTCGGAACGAAGCGCTCTCCGACTTGCAAGGCCGCGCGGGCATCGTTCAGCGCGGCGCGGATGGCGTCCGTGGCGGCGGCGCGACCGAATTGCTCGGCGAGGGTCGCGGCGGCAGGCGTGTTCAGGACCGCGTCAACCGCGGGCAGATCGCGCAGACGTGCGGAGCTCATGGCTCCTAAACTCTAGCATGCTCCGATGGACAAAATGGAGCATCTTCGCGAGATGGTTTGCCGTGTGTCCCACCCGGTCAGCCGCAGCGAGAGGCGTTGCAATTTTTGCCGTGGCGGGCGGTCCGACGACGATCAGGATAAGCGTCAACCGGTCGATCACATCGACGGCCGCGTCGGTCGCGAGGATAAGCAATACTCTGCGGGGCGGCGGGCCGAAGCCAGCCGCCCGCATCCAGCCGCTCAGTGCATGCCGGCGGCGGTGTCGTGCATCGCCTTCAAGGCGTCGTCGAGTGTGAAGGTGTTTGGCTTCTGAATCGGCGGGAAGTCCTTGAAGGTCGCCGCCCATTGCGACGCTGCCGCCTGCGCGCCATAGATCATGAAGACGCGCCGCAAGAACCAGTCGTAGTAGCTGTTCGAAGTAATATCCGCCCGCTCGTAAGGATCGGTGCGAAGATTGAAGAGCTTCGGCACCCTGAGCTTCGTGAACGGCTCCGCCCAGACCTGCAGCGTGCCGGGGCAGCGCTGCTCCATGAACACGACCTTCCAATTGTCGTAGCGCAAGCCCAGCACGTCGCCGTCGTCGCTGAGATACATGAAGAAGTTGCGCGGACTCTTTTTCTCCTGGCCAGTCAGGTAGGGCACCAGATTGTAGGCGTCGAGGTAATTTTTGTAAGTGCGCCCGATCGCCTGATAGCCGGCCTTCAGCTTCTCCATGATGTCAGGCTCGCCGGCCATGGCGAGGAAGGTCGGGAACCAGTCGTGGTGCTGGATGATCTCGTTCGAGATCTGACCCGGCTTGATCTTGCCCGGCCAGCGCACCAGCATCGGAATGCGGAACGCGCCCTCCCAATTGGTGTTTTTCTCGCTGCGAAACGGCGTCATGGCGCCGTCCGGCCACGAGTTCATGTGCGGGCCGTTGTCGGTCGAATACATGACGAAGGTGTTGTCGGCGATACCGGCTTCGTCGAGAAAGTCGAGCGCCTGGCCGACGTTCTTGTCATGGTCGATCATCGTGTCGTGATAGGGGGATTGCCAGCGTCCCGCCTGCCCCTTGCTCTCGGGCTTCGTGTGAGTAAAGGCGTGCATGTGGGTCGTGTTGAGCCAGACGAAGAACGGCTTGCCCGCGTCGTTCGCCTTCTTCATGAATTCCTTGGCGCGCGCGACGAAATCGTCGTCGCAGGTCTCCATGCGCTTCCGGGTGAGTGGGCCAGTATCCTCGATTTTCTGTTTGCCGACCCTGCCCCAGCGCGGCTGGACGGTTGGATCGTCGGTGTCTGTCGCGAAGGAGTGCATGACCCCGCGCGGCCCGAACGTCTTGTGAAAGTTCGGAAACTCCTTCTCATCGGGATAGTCGTCCGCTTCCGGCTCTTCTTCGGCATTGAGGTGGTAGAGATTGCCGTAGAACTCATCGAAGCCGTGGTTGGTCGGCAGCATCGAGTTCAGATCGCCGAGATGGTTCTTGCCAAACTGGCCGGTCGCGTAGCCCTGGTTCTTGAGCGCGGCGGCGATGGTGACGATTTTTTCGTTCATGCCGATCGGTGCGCCAGGAATGCCAACCTTCGAGAGGCCGGTGCGATAGACGCTCTGTCCGGTGATGAAAGAGGAGCGGCCGGCCGTGCACGATTGTTCACCGTAAGAATTGGTGAACAGCATGCCTTCCTTGGCGAGGCTATCGATGTTGGGCGTCTGGTAGCCCATGAGGCCGTGCGAATAGCAGCTTAAGTTCGCGATGCCGATGTCGTCGCCCCAGATGACGAGGATATTCGGCTTGTCCGTCTTAGGCATTTCCTACTCCTGTCTCTCAATCAAAGCTCAAATAAACGATGTGATCCCACCGCGCTGAGCGCGAAACGCCGATTTAATCCTGAGCCATGCGCCTCCCCTAGCCGAATGGGCCGACCCGAAACGCCATACTGATGATCGCCGCGACGCCGATGACAAGAAGGATGAGCGCTGTAATCAGCGTCAAGGACACCGGAAAACGGCTCTCGCCATGCACGAGCCCTTCCGCCCTCATCGCCTCTCGCAAATGGCGCAGTTCCAGCATGAACTGCAAGTGATAGACGATGCCGAGAACGAGCATCACGATACCCAGTCCGACCAGGGCGAGGCCGAAGTTCCGCGGCGCCGCAGCTCTGGTGATGACATTCTGGTCGCGCAGCTTCTCAAACACCTGGGCGATGGTGAAGCCGAAGCCGATCAGCGACAGCGAGGTGCGGATGACCGACATCAGCGTCCGGTCGGCGCTCATGCGCGTGCGCTGAAACGACATGCCGGTGCGGCGCGAGGAAAGCTCGGTGTTGACGTCGAACTTGAGATCGGGGCTCGCCATCGTCTGGGCGGCTCAACTGGATGCGGGTCTGGCGACCCAATGGCGCGCGACGCGCTCAAAGGGGCCACGCAGCAAAACATAAGGAACGAACGCGAGCAAGACCGCGATGATCGCCGACTCCGCTGGATAGAATGTTTTCAAGACGATCAACTGATAGATCACATCCATGATGACGCCGAGAATCAGGATTCTCGCCGTCGAGAGGATTCCTTCCCACAGTCGCCCGCTGCGCCCCTCCGGGCCGCGCACGCCGGTGAGAATGGCCCAGAGATAAGGCCTCCGCGCGAGCCGGGCATCCTTGATGCCATCGCGCAGCGCGGCAATGGCGGCCATCGCCGGCTGCAGAACGAAGCGGAACGTCATCGGGCCGCTGGGCCTTGCCAGCAAGTTCGCCCACACCCGGTCGAGGGTCTCGGTGGCGAAGCCGTAGCAAACGACACCGAGCACGATGAGGCCGACGACAAGCCCAATGGCGAGGCGCGCCTGCAAGAGCTGGTTTTTGGATATCGGCTCTGTCAAGACTGCCAGACCTTGCTCCATGAGGTCATCCGCCGACAAGGCTACGTATGCGCCGCTCGGGGAGCGCGCAATCGATGCTCAATATCCAGTGTACCCCCGCTAGGAAAATAGGTGAATTGGCGTTGCGCGTCCAATACCAACGCCGTTATCGGCTCATACGCTTTCCGTCACGTCGACCGGCGCGACCGACCTTCTTTGGGATCGCCTTGCCGTCATGACTGGTTTGCAGCTCGCGCTCGATCTTCCGCACGAGATCCAAGGGGACGGTTGCCGGCGGCGACAGCGTGCGGCCCCGCTCGTGGGCGCATGCTATCGTCAGGCTCGTGCCCAGGCAGCGAGGAGCAAAGCCAATGTCCGCGAAGGGCGAAGCACGCCCGGCATCCGTCGGTCCGCTCGAGGCGGTTCGTGCGTTCTACGAGGCGCATCCATATCCAGCGCCGGTCGACAGTCTCGAGAAGCGCCTCGATCGTTACCGGGACCCGCGCCGGCGCCGCGCGCAATCGCTACTGCTGTGGCCATTGGAGAAGCCGCACCCAGATCGAACGATCCTTGTCGCGGGGTGCGGGACGTCGCAGGCCGCGCGGCACGCGCTGATGGAGCCGCACGCGCGCGTGACCGCGATCGACATCAGCGAAACGAGTTTGCGCCACACCCGCGATCTTCAACAAAAGCACGGCCTGAGAAATTTGCGCCTCCATCGGCTTGCGATCGAGCGGATCGGGGAGCTGGGGGAAACGTTCCACCAGATCGTTTGCACAGGCGTGCTTCACCACCTGAGCGACCCGGACGCCGGCCTTCGATCGCTCCGCAATGTCCTCGCCCTCGACGGCGCGATGCACGTCATGGTCTACGCGCCTTATGGGCGCGCCGGCGTCTATATGATGCAGGATTATTGCCGGCTCTTGGGGATCGGGGTCCGGGATGAGGAATTGCGGGACCTGGGCGAGACGATTCAGGCGCTGTCCTCCGACCATCCGATCGCCGGCGTACTGAGACGGGCGAAGGATTTCGCACAACCCGACGCGCTCGCCGACGCGTTGTTGAACCCTCAGGATCGCGCTTATTCCGCGCCGCAGCTCCATGACTGGCTCGAGCGGTGCGGCCTCAAGTTCGGGCGCTGGCACGAGCAGGCGCCCTATCTTCCGCAGTGCGGAGCGACCGGGCGCACGCCGCACGCGGCGCGCCTCGCTGCGCTTCCCCCGCGAGCGCAATACGCGGCGATGGAGCTCTTGCGCGGAACCATGGACAGGCACAGTTTCGTCGCCTATCGCGACGATCGCGAACGCAAGGCCCAGCCGATCGCATTCGAGGGCGAAGCCTGGCGCGACTTCGTTCCGGTTCGAATTCCCTGGACGCTAACCGTCAAGGATCGAGCGCCTCGCGGCGTCTCCTCAGTGCTCATCAATCCGAGCCACACCTATCCAGACCTCGCGCTCTTCATCGACGCCGCGCAGGAGCGACTCCTCGCGGCGATCGACGGCGAGCGCTCCGCCGGCGAAATTCTGCAAAGCGCTGCGATGAGCGATGAGGAGGGCCGCCAATTTTTCAAGCGGCTCTGGGAGCACGATCTCATCGTATTCGACGCGAAACGGCCGCCCTGAGGCCTCACGACGGCGAGGTCGCCCGCCGGCCGCGCGGGTCAGCCCCGCCCAACGCGTACCACACAGCGGAACCCGACGTGGCTCGTGGAGGTGTCGATCGGCTCGGCGTGCCGCGCGGCCGGGCGATAACGGCGGCAATAGTTTGGCGCGCACAAGTGCGAGCCGCCTTTCAGCACCTTGCGGGGAATGCGAATCTCGGGCTGGCAGGGATCGTAGCTCTCCCCCTCCGGGCCGCCGCGCGGATTTTGCGGCACGCAGCACGCCTTGGGCGCGTCCGTCAGGTGTCGGGTCGACCAGAAGTCCGTGGTCCATTCCCACACATTGCCGATCATGTCGTGAATCCCGTAGCCGTTCGGCGAGTAGGACATGACGGGCGAGGTGCGCTCGAAGCCGTCCTGCGCGAGGTTTTGATAGGGAAACGCGCCCTGCCAGGTGTTGGCCATTTGTTTTCCGGCCGGCGTCAATTCATCGCCCCAGGCGTATTCCGCGCCGTCGAGGCCGCCGCGGGCCGCAAACTCCCACTCGGCCTCGGTCGGCAATTCCTTACCCGCCCAGCGCGCGTAAGCCTCGGCGTCGCGATAGGCGACATGCACCACGGGATGGTCGTCGAGCCCGCTGATCGAACTGCGCGGGCCGTAGGGCCTGCGCCAGTCCGCGCCGAATTTGAACCGCCACCATTGCGACCAATCGTTGAGATCGACCGGCCCCTTAGGGGGCGAAAAGACCAGCGATCCCGCCTTCAGCATGTGCGGCAGCGCGCCCGGATAGTCCTCCGCCCTGGGCGCGATCTCAGCGAAGGTGACATGGTTCGTCGCGTTGACGAACTTGCGGAACTGGCGGTTCGTCACCGGCGCGCGGTCGATCCAGAACGCGCCGACGCTGACGCGGTGGACCGGCGCTTCCTCGGGATAGTGGCGGTCCGAACCCATGCGGAATTCGCCGCCCGACACAAAGATCATGTCGGCGAGGGGATCCTCCTGTGGCGTCTCGAGGCGTTTGGAAACCTGGCTCGGTGAATTCATGTCGCCCTGCTGATCGGCCGGATGAAAACGATGGCATGGATGGCGCCCATTCTCAAAATTGCAATCCTTGAAACGAGCCGTCGCTGTAATAAATGACAAACAGCGCGGCTCGGCCGCCCATCAATGTCGGTCGAGTTGCTGCCAACGCCTACTTGCAGGCCCGCTCGTGATGATGGCGATTGGTCCGTCCGTAGAGCCAAGTATCGCGCAACGGACCTGCAGCTTAGCAAAAGGTAGCAAAAAGCGATTGTTTTTTCTGACGATTGGAACCCTGTCTTTATTCAGGCGTTTTATCCTGGCGATCTTAGTTGGAGCCGCATGATGTTGAATCTTTTGTTGAATCACAGCCCGACCTTCGTCATCGGCGAGCTTGTGCTCGCGCTGTCCCTTGGGATGTTCGGCGTCGCTTTGGTCGGGGCCGTGCGCGAAAAATATGCAATCAGGATTCCAGTAGCGAGAATCAGGAACCGATCCATGCATTGAGATCGACGCGCGACGCCGTTCGGTTTCCCGATTGGAACGGCGCGCGCTTTGGAAGCCTTAGACGCTTTCACAAATTGCCGATTGACGTCACTTTTCATACGCGGGATAGTTTTACTAGAACGATCTAAGTCTGAGACCAGGTCGACCTTTGCACGCTCGGAGTCATGCTCGGTCCCGCCGATCTCGGACTTGGCCCCAGGCCGCGATCAGGCCGTTATCTGATTTGACAACATCTCCGAAGGCGCAATGCATCGGCCGGCCCTGACGAGCGCGATCGCTGAGGAAACCGCTCGGCTGCTGCTTTGCCGCATTGAGCAGCCCAACGGCAAGGCCGCAATCTAAGATATGAATCTTGTTCGACGCGAACGGCGCGAACATGAAAAAAGGGAGGAGAGAGCGCCATGAAGGTTGAAGTCAGTCCCTCGGTCTTGTTCGGCGGCGCCGTCGCGCTTGCCGCGCTATTCGCCGCTTCGCCCGCTATCGCGGACGCCGTGTCCGACGCCAAGGCCGCGGTCGCCAAATACGCCGGCCCGCAGACCACCTGGGAGGGGCCGACCAAGGCTCCAAAGCCGGAGCCCGGCAAGAAGATCGTCTTCCTGTCCGGAGACGAGCAGAACGACATTTCCCATCTCTACGGCGTCTACATCAAGCAGGCGGGCGAGAAGCTTGGATGGAACGTCACCGTCATCGACGGCAAAGGCAGTCCCACCTCGTGGCTCGCTGGCATGAATCAGGCGATCGCCTTGAAGCCGGATGGCATAGCGATGTTTGCTGACGCCGCCAGTTTGCAAGATCCGATCAAAGCCGGCGTGGCGCAGGGAATCAAATTTGTCGGCCTCCACGCCGCGGGCCTGCCTGGGCCTCAGCCCGATCTCCATCTGTTCGTCAACATCCAGGAAGACCCGCGCGAGATCGGCAAGGCTGAGGCCGACTGGGCGATCGCCGATTCCGACGGCAAGGCCCACGTCGTCGTCCTCACCCACAACGAATACGCAATCGCCAAAGTCAAATCCATGGCCACTAAAGACGAGATCGAGAAATGTCCCGGCTGCAAGGTGCTCGACTATGTCAACTCGCCTGCTTCCGAAGCGGCCCAACGCCAGCCGCAGCTGACCACGAGCTGGGTCCAGCGCTTCGGGCTGCCGCTCTATGCGACTTCGGTCGGCGACAACGATTGGGATTTCGCCGTGCCGGTGCTGCGGTCGGGCGGCGTCAAGCTGGATGAGGTGAAGCTGATCGGGGCCGACGGCAATCGTTCCGCGTACGATCGCATCCGCAAAGGCGATCAATATCAGGTGGTGACGGTCAGCGAGCCGATCGAACTCCAGGCGTGGCAGGCGGTCGACGAACTCAACCGCGCGTTCCACAACGAGCCGCAAAGCGGATTTGTGCAGCCGCCGTTCCTGGTCACCAAGGACAACATTCATTCTGAGGGCGGCGACCAGAACACCTTCATTCCCAGCAACAACTATAAACAGCACTATCTCGAAATCTGGGGCGTGAAGTAGCTCAAGGCAGCCCGGCGGAGACCGACTCCGCCGCGGATTGTCGCACATTCCATTCGCACGGGCGGATGATCGATCGTGGATCGCGTTGACGAAACCCATTCCGATGGCGGATCGGCGCCGCTGCTCAAGATGACCGGGCTCGTCAAGCGGTTCACGGGAACGCTCGCTCTCGATCATGTCGACTTCGACGTGCGCCGCGGCGAGGTTCACGCGCTGCTCGGTCAGAACGGCGCCGGCAAGTCGACGCTGATCAAGGTCCTGGCGGGAGTCTACGAAGCGGACGCCGGCGAGATCGTGTTTGATGGAAGGCCAGCCCAACCGGGAACGGATGCGCTGCCGATCGCCTTCATCCACCAGGATCTGGGCCTGGTCGAATGGATGACAATCGCCGAGAACGTCGCGATCGAGACCGGCTATCCGCGGTCGTGGTCCGGCCTCATATCGTGGCCCAAAGTGAAAAGCGCGGCCGCAAACGCGCTCGCGATCATGGGGAGCGACCTCGATCCGGAGGCACCGATCGCTTCTCTTCCGGCGGCTGAGCGGTCGCTGGTTGCGATCGGCCGGGCGCTGGCGATCAAATCGGACATTGTCGTTCTCGATGAGCCGACGGCGGCGCTTCCCGAGGCCGACGTCGAGCGCCTGCTCGAGACGCTGCGGCGGCTGCGCGCCAATAATATTGGCGTCGTCTACGTCACCCATCGTCTGGACGAGGTGCTGCGCATCGCCAATCGAGTCACGGTTCTTCGCGACGGGCGGCGGCTGGCGACGGTTAAGGCGAGCGACACCAACGCCGGCGAACTGGTGCAGATGATCGTCGGACGCTCGATGAGCGACGCCTTCGTGAGGCCGGCGCCTCCTTCCGAACGCAGCGCCTTTTCAATCGCGGGCCTCATCGCCGAACACGTGGGTCCGGTCTCATTCTCCGTCGCAGCCGGAGAAACCCTCGGACTCGTGGGCTTGCGCGGCGCTGGGCATCACACGGTCGGCCGCGCGATCTTCGGTCATACGCCGATGGCCTCCGGGCGCCTCATGCTCGACGGCCAGCCGATCGCGCCCTCAAGTCCCGCGGAGGCGATGGCCAACGGCGTGGGCTTCGTGTCAAGCAGGCGGGCCGAGGAAGGCCTCGCCGCGAACCTGGACGTGCGCGAGAACATCTATTTGAATCCGGCGGCGAGCGGCAGGGCAGTGCTCGAATTGATCCCCCGAGCGACGGAGCTCAGCGAAGCGCAAGCTGCGGTCAGGCGCTTCTCCATCAAGACGCCAGGCGTGGACGAGCCCGTTGCGACCTTATCCGGCGGCAATCAGCAGAAAGTGGTCCTCGCGCGCTGGATGGAGGCCCGCGTGAAGCTGCTCATTCTCGAGGAGCCGACAATCGGCGTCGACGTCGGCGCAAAGGCCGACATCTACCACCTGCTGCAATCGTCGCTGCGCAAGGGACTGGCGGTTTTGCTGATCTCGTCCGATTTCGAGGAGGTCGAGCGCATCTGCCATCGCGCGCTGGTCTTCAGCCGCGGACAAGTTGCGGCGGAGATTCCGGGCCACGCCTTGACCGTCGCCGCGTTGACGTCGGCTGCGTCGGGAGGAAGCTGGACCGCACGCCATGGAGCAGCCTCGTGAGCCGCGACGCCGCCCGCTCCTTCGGCGCCGTCGTCACACGCGCCATCTCCGTATGGGGGCTGCTTGTCCTCTTCGTGCTTCTGGTCATCGTGTTTTCATTGCTGAAGCCGGACACGTTTCTCACCTATTTCAACATCCGCTCCATCCTCAGCAACAAGTCGGTGCAGCTCCTGGTGGCGCTTTCGGTCTTCATTCCGATGGTCGCCAATCAATTCGATCTCTCGGCCGGATTCAATGTCGGCATCTCGCAGGTGCTGGCGATCGGGCTGCAAGGCCAGGGTTTGCCGTGGTGGGCGGCGGTGTGCGCGGTGCTGCTCATGGGCGCGGCGGTCGGGCTCATGAACGGGCTCCTGATCACTCGGGTGAAGATCGATTCGTTCATCGCCACGCTTGGCACGGGCACGATACTTTATGGGCTCAACGCATGGTACACCGGCGGCCAGCAAGTGCTTGCTTCCCTGCCGCCTGAGTTTCTCGCCATTTCCGGCAGCCTGTGGATCGTGCCGGCGCCGGCGATCTACGCGCTCGTTGTCAGCCTTACCCTTTGGATGGTGTTCGAATACCTGCCACTTGGCCGCTATCTCTATGTGCTCGGCGCGAGCCCGCGCGCGGCCGAGCTCAACGGCATTTCGGCCAAACGATACATAACGCTCGCCTTCGTCGCCGCCGGAACGCTCGCCGCCTTTGCCGGCGTCGTGCTTCAGTCGCAGCTGCAGGTCGGCCAGAGCTCGGTCGGCCAGGAATATCTTTTGCCGGCTTTCACCGCGGCGCTGCTCGGCGCCACTTCGATTCGCCCCGGCCGGGTCAATGTTTGGGGAACGGTGCTCGCTGTAGCGGTGCTGGCGATAACTGTCGCCGGCCTCAACCAGCTCGGCGCGCCGTTCTTTGTCGAGCCTTTGTTCAACGGTTCGATGCTGATCCTGGCGGTCGGCCTCGCGGTGCAAGCAGCCGAGCGGCGCCAGCGTCGCGGCGCGCAGGAGGAGAACGCCGCGGCTGCGGGCGCCGCCGCGCCGGTCGTCGAATAATCCGGTCCGGACGGGCTGGCTGCAGCCCTAGGACGATAGAGACTCCCGCTTTGGGCCCGGGATTGCGGTTTTCCTTTGATCTCGAGTCGGAAGCGTTTAGAAGCGCGCCCGGTGAATTCAATGTCTTCTTGGCCGGCCCGGTCACCCGATAGCCATGCGCCACTTACCGATTTTTCTCGAGCTTAACGGCAGGGCTGCGGTCGTCGTCGGCGGCGGCGCGGCGGCGGCGCGACGGGCGGAGCATCTCATCAAGGCGGGCGCCAGCGTGACGACCTTCGCGGCCGCGCTCACCGACGATTTTCGCGAGCTTCTCGACGCCCCGAACTTTCGCCACGAGGCGCGCGATCCCGAGCCCAACGACTTCCAGGAGACGGCGCTTTGCTTCGTCGCGGTCGAGGACGAGCGCCTCGCGGCCGAAGCCTGGGCGGCGGCGAAAGGCGCCGGCGCCTGGGTCAACGTCGCCGACCGGCCGCAGCTCTGCGACTTCATCATGCCCTCGATCGTCGACCGCAGCCCGCTCGTCATCGCGATTTCGACCGGCGGAGCTTCCCCGATTCTGGGCCGCATGCTGAAGGCCCGCCTGGAAAGCCTCATCCCCGCCGCTTACGGCCGCCTTGCAGAACTCATGGGCGGATTTCGCGACGCGGTGGCCAAGGCGATCGCCTCCCCGGTCATGCGCCGCCGCTTCTGGGAGATCGTCCTCGAGGGACCGATCGCCGAACGGGCGCTCTCGGGCGACTATCGCGCCGCCTCAGCCGAACTCGCCCGCGCCGTCGAACGCGCCGCGGCGGGGAACGCCGAGGCGCCGCGCGGCGAGGTCTATCTTGTCGGCGCCGGGCCGGGCGATCCCGATCTTCTGACCTTCCGCGCCCTTCGCCTGATGCAAAAGGCTGACGTCGTGCTTTACGACCGGCTCACCAACCCAGACCTGATGAACCTGGTGCGGCGGGAGGCCGAGCGCATCTATGTCGGCAAGCAGCCCGAGGACCACGAACTGCCGCAAGGCGAGATCAGCGAGCTCTTGGTCAAGCTCGCCAAGCAGGGCAAGCGGGTGCTGCGGCTGAAGGGGGGCGATCCGTTCATGTTCGGTCGGGGTGGCGAGGAAATCGAAGCCCTCGCCGCAGAAGGGATCCCGTTTCAGGTCTGTCCCGGGATCACGGCGGCGATTGGCGCGGCGGCCTATGCGGGCATTCCCCTCACCCATCGCGACCACGCGCAAGCTTGCGTGTTCGTGACCGGCCACGGGAAGGACGGCAAAATCGATCTTGACTGGACGGCGCTCTTGCAACCGCGCCAGACGGTTGCGATCTATATGGGGCTCCGCAACGTCGAGGCGCTGACGCGCGAGTTCATCGCGCGCGGGGCGGATCCGGATTTGCCGGCGGCGATCGTTGACAACGCCACCCGGCCCAATCAACGGGTCGTCGTTGGCGTGCTGGCGACGCTCGCCGCGAGAGCGCGTGAGGCCGAACTGAGCGGGCCCTCGATCATCATTGTCGGGACGGTCGTGACGTTGCGGGAGGCGCTCGATTGGCGCCCGGCGGCCGAGCCGCGCTCCTCGGCTGAGAATGACTGCTCGGCTGCGGCGAGCGGGAAGGATTGAGATGGTTTCTCACGACGAAGTCATGGCGGCGCTGGCGGCGGTTCCCGGCCCTGACAGGCGGGCGTCTTTGCGCGATTCCGGGGCGATTTCCGGCGTCACCATTCGCGACGGCAAGGTGTTCGCCGCCATTGCGATCGATCCGACGCGGGCCAAGGCGATGGAGCCGATGCGGGCTGAAGCCGAGGCCGCGATCAGAGCGGTTCCCGGCGTTAAGAGCGCGGTGGTGACGCTGACCGCCGAGTCGGCGCGCGCCGTCAGCGGCGCGTCGCCGGGCCATGCCCATCAAGGCGATGCGCCGCGGCGGCATGGCCGGCCGAGCGAGCCGTTGCCGGGCGTCAAGCACATCATCGCCGTCGCCTCCGGCAAGGGCGGAGTGGGCAAGTCGACTGTCGCCTGCAATCTCGCAGTCGGCCTGACGAAGCTCGGGCTCGCGGTCGGAGTTCTCGATGCTG
The DNA here is from genome assembly GCA_963824475.1 of uncultured Alphaproteobacteria bacterium. Taxonomy (GTDB): domain Bacteria; phylum Pseudomonadota; class Alphaproteobacteria; order Rhizobiales; family Beijerinckiaceae; genus Roseiarcus. Next base: position 203,793 of record CAWGPR010000009.1, on the reverse strand, counting down.
ACCTGTTCGGGCCGTCGATGCCCAAGCTGTTCGGGATTCACTCCAAGCCGGGTTTGGCGCCGGATGGCCAGAAGCTGATCCCGCTTGAGAGCTACGGCGTCAAGGTGATGTCGATCGGCTTTTTGATCGATGAGGGCGCGCCGGTGGTCTGGCGCAGCCCCATGGTGATCTCGGCCTTGAACCAGCTGTTGCGTGAGGTCGCGTGGGGCGACCTCGACGTGCTCGTCGTCGACATGCCGCCTGGCACCGGCGATACGCAGCTGACGATGGCCCAGAACGTGCCGCTTGCCGGCGCGGTGATCGTGTCGACGCCGCAGGATCTGGCGCTGATCGACGCCCGACGAGGCATCGCGATGTTCAACCAGGTCAAAGTGCCGCTACTCGGGGTGGTCGAGAACATGAGCTACTTCGTCTGTCCCCATTGCGGCGAGCGGACGGATGTCTTTTCGCACGGAGGGGCGCGCAAGGAGGCGCAAAAGCTCGGCGTTCCCTTCCTCGGCGAAGTTCCGCTCGACATCGCGATCCGCGTCAATTCCGATGACGGGCGCCCGGTGGTCGCCACCATGCCGGAGAGCGCGCAAGCGAACGCCCTGCTCGAGATCGCACGACGCGTGGCGGATACGCTCGCCGCCGGCGCGCCGGGCGCGAAGCCCGCGCCGCGCATCCGCGTCCTGGACTAGAGGGAGCCGCGATGTCCTGGCCGACAGATATTACGGCGATGGACAAGGGACACGTTCTGGAAGTCGCCTTCGACGACGGCCAGGTCATCCGCTTGACCGCCGAGAAGCTGCGCGTCGAAAGCCCGAGCGCCGAAGTGCAGGGGCATTCGCCGAGCCAGAAGAAGGCGGTCTCGGGCAAGGCAAACGTCGCCATCGTCGCGATCGAGCCGGTCGGCAATTACGCGATCAAGATCGTGTTCGACGACGGGCATGACACCGGTCTCTACACCTGGGACTACCTGCGCAAGCTGGCGAGTTATACCAAAGGCCCCGCGAGCTGACTTACATTGTGGATTCACAGAGGGCGAGATTTCTGACTCCATTGGCGTGGGGAGATTCGCGCCATGCCATCAGCGGTCAGATTGCGAGACGACTATTCGGCTAAGGAGCTTCGGGCGCTCGCCCGGCGCTCGAAGGACGCCAACCAGAGCCGGCGGCTTCTGTCCTTGGCCGCGGTTCGGGACGGGATGGACCGAGGCGCGGCGGCGAAGATCGGCGGCATGGACCGGCAGACGCTGCGCGACTGGGTCCATCGCTTCAACGCTTTCGGACCGGAGGGTCTGTTCGACAATTGGACGGCGGGTCCCAAGCCTCGCCTGTCGGAGGAGCAACGGGCCCAGTTCGCGCAGATCGTCGAGGCCGGGCCGGATCGTGAGAAGGACGGCGTCGTACGCTGGCGGCGGATCGACCTCAAGCGCGTCATCGCCGAGAGGTTCGGCGTCGACTTTCACCCGCGCTATGTCGGAAAGCTTCTGAAGAAGCTCGGCTTCTCGCATATGAGCGCACGGCCCCGTCATCCGGCTCAGGATGAGCGGATCGTCGAGGGATTTAAAAAAACTTCCCGCGCGCGCTGAAGGCTCATCTCGAAGGGCTGCCCGAGACGACGCCGGTCGAGATCTGGTTTTCGGATGAGGCCCGGATTGGCCAGAAGAACGGCCTTGTCCGCCAATGGGCCAGGCGTGGAACGCGGCCAAGGCAGCCCGCCGATCAGCGCTATGACAACGCCTATCTGTTCGGCGCGATCTGTCCCGCTCGCGGGGTCGGAGCGGCTTTGGCGCTTCCTCGTGCCGACACCGACATGATGCAACTTCACCTCGACGAAATCTCGCGCAATGTCGCTACGGGCGCCCATGCCGTGCTCCTGCTCGACCGGGCCGGATGGCACATCACGGGCAAGCTCGACGTGCCCGACAACATCACGCCGATCTTCCTGCCCTCGCGCGCGCCGGAACTGAACCCGGTCGAGAATGTCTGGCAGTATCTCCGTCAGAACTGGCTTTCAAACACCGTCTTCGAAAACTACGACGCCATCATCGACGCCGCATGCGCCGCATGGCGAAAGCTCATCGCCAAACCCGAAACCATCACATCCATCGGAATGCGCGACTGGGCGCATGTCGGTCAGCCGCTATGACCTTGGGTATTAAGCCCCAGCGCGCCACAGAGCCGCTCGAACTGTCCGTCGTTGCCCACCGCGACGATGAGCCAGCCGTCCGCAACCGGAAGCGTCTGATAGGGCGCGAGATTGGGATGCGCGTTGCCCATCCTCTTCGGCGATCGGCCGGAAGCCAGATAGTTCATCGCCTGATTGGCGAGCATCGTGGTCATCGAGTTCGAACAGCGCAAGGTCGATGTGCTGGCCCTGGCCGGTGCGCTCGCGCGCGATCAAAGCCGCCTCGATGGCGATGACGCCATAGAGCCCGGTGAAGAGGTCGCTGATCGCGATGCCCGCCTTCTCGGGGGGCCCATCGGCTTCGCCGGTGATGTCCATGACCCCCGACATGCCCTGAATGAGGAAGTCGTAGCCGGCGCGCTTTGCGTAAGGCCCCGTCTGGCCGAAACCCGTCACCGAGCAATAGATGAGCCGCGGATTGAGCGCTTTCAGGCTCTCGTAGTCGAGTCGGAACTTCTGCAGGCCCCCGACCTTGAAATTCTCGATCAATACGTCCGAACGCGCCGCGAGCCGGCGCGCGATCTCGCGCCCGCGCTCGGTGTTAAAATCGGCGACGATCGAGCGTTTGCCGCGATTGCACGAATGGAAATAGGCGGCCGAAAGCTCGCCTTCCGTCTCGATGAACGGCGGACCCCAGGCGCGCGTCTCATCGCCCCCCGGACTCTCGACCTTGATGACGTCGGCGCCAAGATCGGCGAGCGTCTGGCCGATGGTCGGACCAGCAAGCACGCGCGCGAGTTCGACTACGCGCACGCCGGCAAGCGCGCTCATTGCTCAAAACCCCTCCTACGGTGCCGCGGCCTCTCGCGCAGTTTTTCGCGCACGAGGAAATGCAAAGGCTTAGCCTAACCTTGCACGACTCGGCGTCGCCGAGGAATCCGCTGTCCGGCGCTGTCGGCGAGCGCGCCGGCGAGGTCATCGACCCCACACTACGATCTAAGCAAGTAGAGTCGAGGAAGGGCGCGGTTGCTTCGCTTTGGGGCGTCGCGCCGTTTCCCTTCCCCGCTCATCAGTAGGGTCGAGGACTGACGCGCCGGTTTAGGCCGAAGTTTGTATTCCCTGTTGGCTCGCTCTTTCGTCTGCGAGTGTCACACCATCTCGGCCGTGCCACGTTTCCAGCCCCCGCCTCGTCGAACGCAGCATGCGGATTTCCCGCACTGCGCTCTCCTGTTTGCTTCGCCTCAAGGATTATGGGGCCTATCCTGCCGGAGCGGCTTTCGGCGCTGGTCGAACCACTCGGTAGCCATCGAACAGCTTCAGAGTCTGATACAGCCATCCCCTACTCCACCGCGCCCAGCCGAAGCCCTGTCGGTTCCGGGCTCGCAGCATATGGCGCCGGATCTTCTTCTCCACCCAGTCTTTCACGAAGCCGAAGCACTCGCTGGCGTGTCCCACCGCAAAGTAGTTCACCCAACCGCGCAGCACCGGGTTGATCAACTTCACGACCCGATCAACCGGTTGCGATTGGTGGCGGCGGAACACATCCTTGAGCTTGCGTAGCAGCGCCGTCCGCTTTTTGAGCTTGGGCGTGTAGTGGGCGCGCCATACGCCCCGCAGACTACGCACTCGGCGGAAGTCGAACCCCAGAAAGCCGAAGCTCTCGCCTCGGCGGAGGTCCACGATTCGACTCTTTTCTTCGTTGATTTCGACCTGCAGCTCGGCCAGTTCCTCGCGCAGCCGTTTCTCCACCGCCGCCATCAGCCAGTCATGTCGCTGGTGGGCGTCGATCAAGATCACCAGGTCGTCAGCGAATCTCGCGTATTCGACGGAGGTGTACTTGCCGTAGCGCGTGGCCTCCCTCGCCCGCTCCAGCATCCTGTCAACCTCGGTGAGGTAGATGTTGCTGAGCAGCGGCGAGATCACCCCACCCTGCGGAACGCCTTGTTTCCCGCTGGCTTTGAGCATGATCTTCAGCAGATGCATGACGTCGGCATCGTCCACGCGCTGGGCTACTTTCGCCAACAGCCGATCATGCCGGACATTGTCGAAATAGCTGCGCAAGTCGATGTCGATGACGCGCGTCTTGTGCTGAACGATCGCTCGCGCCACGCGGTCCACCGCTTCATGAGCTGTCCGTTGCGGTCGGTATCCGAACGACCCCGATTGGAAGTCCGCCTCGAAGATCGGTTCCAATATGAGCTTGAGCGCACCCTGCGCCACGCGGTCGCGGATCGCAGGAATAGAAAGGACGCGGACCTTGCCGCCATCCTTCGGGATTTCCTGCCTCCGGGCCGGCAACGGCGCATAGGAGCGCCCGACCAGTTCGTCCGCGATCTGCTCAAGGAAAGCCTCTACGCCCTGCGCTTCGATAGCCTCGAAGGTCACCCCGTCACTTCCCGGAGCCCCATCGTTCCTTTTGGCCAGCGCATACGCCTCGCGTAGCGTTTCCAGCTTGCAGACATGGACGTACAATCCCCAGAACTTCCAGGACGTCTCAGCCTTCGCCTTGACGTATATTCTCCGCCTCAGGTCCTGCAAATCGATGGACGCCTTTGTCATCTCGTCCTTGCCTTCCTTGTGATCGGAGACTTTACAAACAGCAGGGCTCCTTCGCTCCACGGGCGTTACCCCGCCTCACCGCTACTGCGAACCCATCCGTCACCCTCTCGCCTTCGATCAACTTCCCGGTTGAGCCGGTTATACGATCAACCCTGCTCCGGCGATTTCGCGCCGGGACGAGGAGGGCTTCTCCAGTTGCTCGGCATGTCCTTGCCACCGTGCTGTCGCTTCCACCCCGCCGAAGTGAAGGAGCCGCTTCGGTCAGATTTCGGCTCCCCATGCTGCCTTCGCCCTCCAGTTGCGGGCTCGGCCTTCGGGGCTACGCATTTTCGAGGCCACATTCGCGTTTACTTTCATTACGGCCCGGCGGCTCGTCGTCTCCCCGAGGGAGACGTTGTCGATAGGCTTCAGAGTCTTGGTTTCCCGCCACCCTGCTATCCAAACTACGGGGCTTCTGACTCTTGCCCCGGCAGGCCTTTCTCCTGCTGAACATGCCAGCCTTCGCTGGACACACAACCGGACAGGCGGATTTACCGCATCCGGCTTTCCGACTGGCTTCATCATGAGGCACTCACCGGTGACAATCCGCGCCCGCGACGAAGGCGCAGCACGCCCAGTTCCTCGTAGACAATCTCACGAGAAAACCGGTTAGTACCGCGCCCTGACGCTTTATGTCGTTTGCACAAGAAGTTGCGCACACGGTCATAGACATGATCGTCAACGGCTTGGTACGCCGATGCAAGCGCGCCGTGCGAGAAGTATGCTGACCAGCCGCGCAGAAGGCGGTTCAGTCGAGTTTGAACTTCAGGCCAAGCGCCCTTGTTGCTCGGCGTCAGCAAGTCGCTGACTTTGAGCTTGATCCGATGCACGCTTTTCTTCGATGGGCTTGCGCCCAAGTACCACCGGCCACCATTAGGAAAATGTCGTGGACCTAACGTGTAGCCAAGGAAGTCGAAGCTTTCTCGGCGAGCGTCTTTCACCGAGGTTTTCCCCTCGTTGAGCGACAACCCGAGTTTCGTCATCACCGCTCTCGTCCACGCCAGAGCCTCTTCCGCGCTGCCGTGGCTGAGGATGACGAAGTCGTCGGCGTAAGAGACGACGTGGGCGCGGAATGCTTCGCCGCGTCCAGATAGACGCCAATGCTTCAGGAACCGGTTCATGTAAATATTGGCGAGCAAAGGGCTGGCGACACCGCCTTGAGGCGTGCCGCGTTTGCTGCTCCTGCCGCCGCTCATTCGCCGTTTCCCGTCGCCATCCCGTTCCTCGACCGGCGCTTGCAGCCACAGCTTGATCAACCGCAGCACATTCCGGTCGACGATGCGTCGGGCCAGCGATCTGAGGAGGTCCGAGTGCGGAATCGAATCGAAATATTTCGACAAGTCGGCGTCTACGACGTCGGTATAGCCCCGGCAGATCAGCCGGTGCGTTTCCTTGACCGCATCACCCGCGCTGCGACGTGGGCGATAGCCATAGGCGTTATCCTCGAAGTCCGCTTCGAAGATCGGCTCCAGAACGAGCTTGGCGGCGGTCTGAATGACCCGATCCCGAAATCGTGGGGATACCGAGCGGGCGTTCGCCGCCCCCCGGCTTCGGTATCATCACCCGCCGCACCGGATCGGCCCGGTACGTCTTCAAAACGAGTTCCCCGCGCAAACCCGCCAGCCAAACTTCCGCGCCCTCCGCGTCGATCTGCTCGAAAGTCGTTCCATCGGCGCCCGGCGCACCCGCGTTGGCGCGGGCGAGCGCATAGGCGTGGAGAAGGACATCCTCACGGCAGATCTTGTCGTAGAGCAGGTAGAAGCGGAAGGCGGGCTCCGTCTTCGCCTTACAATAGAGCTTCCTCTGAAGGTTCCTGATCTTTTCGGGCGTTTCCAGGCGCATCGCCAATCACCCTTTCCTCACCATCTTCGAAAGCACACCAGAAGTCAGGGTCCTTTCCTCCGCCGGAGTTACCCGGCATCAACGGTCGTATGACCCTGTCCGACTCCCGCACGGTCCGCTGCCATAAACAGCGTCGAAAGCCGCGACCTCCGACCGCACGGGTCTCCCCCGATTACCCGCATCACCCTTCCAGCGTGCCGTGTCCATTACCCCGGCGGACCGGACAGGTGCATGTGTCGATTGCTTCCCTGCCCGCGCGGCCTTCCCCAAACTAGGGATGGGTCGGCGTCCGCATCGCATCTTTCGAGGCCTGCTCAGACTTCATTCGCATTACGGCCCGATGGATCGCTCAACCGCCCGAGGCGGCCTTTGTCACGAGGCTCCAACCCGACCGGTTACCCGGTCAAATCGCTCGTCAGCTACCAGATCAATCGACAACTCTCTGGGTGGAATCTACCTCCACTGATGATACACGCCTTCGGGGCGCACCCTAGTCTCGTTTGCATACTGGAGTCCAACTTTTAAACCCTCTGCAAGGAGGGTCGGTAGTGGAAGTACAATTCAGGGTTAGGGTACCGCCGGCAGCAGCGCCGCCAGACCCAACGTTTCCGTTAGTCGCAGTCGCTTCTACGACAATGTTGTAGTTGCAGTTATTTTTAAAAATTAGAACGTAATTGGTTTGCCCCATCGTGTCAATGTACTCAGACTTATTGCTAGTTAAATGATACATGCGCGCCCTTTTTCGTCGACGGGCGTACACGCGCCACCCCGCGTCTTCCGGCTATGTTGTTGTGCCGATTTTACGTCTTGTTTGGAGGTTGTCTCATTATTGTTGTTGATTGAAGCGGAACTCTTAAGACAGTCTTGCCCTATGCAATGCTTAAGACGCTCTTGCTCTTGCAGAAATTTCTCGCGGCGTTGAAGCCATATTGATTTTGCTCGTTGCCGCGCAGCTTCCCAAATCTCGTGAAGGTATAGACATCCCATACTTGCATACAACTCCGGTGTAGTTTGCTTATACATAAAACACATTGCTTGCGATTCAGCTAGTTCTACAGAAGGATAACCCTCTGGGAAATGGTCTATAATTCCGTCCTCAAAAAGATCAAAACTTTCTAAAGTATACTCTCGAACCGTTTTACCGAAATTTGTCAAAGTTCTTAGACAAGAGGACAAACCATTCCTCCAGTGTGAGCGACCCTGGTCCAAGTTGGTCAAAGATTCCTGTTCGCGTACAAGCGTAGTGGGCGCGTGCTTCTGGAGTCGAAAGAGAGGCGGCATCATCCAGTGCATCGGCGAAAGCTAGACGGCCACAGAGTAATACTTTAGCGAGGAGAGTAAAGTTCCAAAGGAGGAATTTTCGCCGAGGTATCATTTCGCCCCGCTCCAGCGCAGCGCAAAACGCTCGCTCCTAGGCCCGCAATTAATTTGTATAATGACGCGCCAGCCGACTATTAATTTGGCATATTTTTGCGTTGCTGCAAGCGCAAAGGGACGGCCCCCCGCGAAACCTCGGCCGTTGCGCCATTCCCTAAAGCGCAAAACCGTTCTTCAAAAGAACGCCTGCAGGCCGGTTTGGGCGCGCCCGAGGATCAGCGCGTGAACGTCGTGCGTGCCTTCGTAGGTGTTGACCGTCTCGAGGTTGGCGAGGTGGCGCATCACCTTGTACTCGATCTGGATGCCGTTGCCCCCGTGCATGTCGCGCGCCGCCCTGGCGACGTCGAGCGCATCGCCGCAATTCGAGCGCTTGACGAGCGAGATCATCTCCGGCGCCGCCCTGCCCTCGTCCATCAGCCGCCCGACCCTTAAGCACGCCTGGAGCCCGAGCGCGATCCTGGTTTGCATGTCGGCGAGCTTCTTCTGGAAGAGCTGGGTGGCGGCGAGCGGGCGGCCGAACTGCTTGCGGTCCAGCCCGTATTGGCGGGCGGCGAGCCAGCAATCCTCCGCCGCGCCCATCGCGCCCCAGGAAATGCCGTAGCGCGCTCGGTTCAAGCAGCCGAACGGGCCCTTCAAGCCGGCAACATTCGGCAGAATTGCGCTCTCCGGCGCCTCGACATTGTCGAGCACGATCTCCCCAGTGACGGAGGCGCGCAACGACAGCTTGCCTTCGATCTTCGGCGTGGAAAGGCCCTTCATGCCCTTTTCGAGAATGAAGCCGCGAATCTGGTCGTTGTGCGCGCGGGACTTGGCCCACACCACGAACACGTCGGCGATCGGCGCGTTGCTGATCCACATTTTCGAGCCAATGAGCCGATAGCCCCGCTCGATTTTCTCAGCCCGCGTGATCATGCCGCCCGGATCGGAGCCGGCGTTCGGTTCGGTGAGCCCGAAGCAGCCGATGAGCTCGCCGCGCGCGAGGCCGGGCAGATACTTGCGGCGCTGGTCGGCGTCGCCATAGGCGTGGATCGGGTACATGACGAGCGAGCTCTGCACGCTCATCATCGAGCGGAAGCCGGAGTCGACGCGCTCGACCTCGCGCGCGATGAGGCCGTAAGCGACGTAGCCCGCGCCGGCGCAGCCGAATTCCTGCGGCAGCGTCACCCCGAGCAATCCCGCTTCGCCCATCAGCCGGAAGAGCTTCGGGTCGGTCTTTTCCTCAAGATAGGCCTTCTGGATGCGGGGCGCGAGCTCGTGAGCGGCAAAGTCCCGCGCGGTGTCGCGGATCATCCGCTCGTCCTCGGTGAGCTGAGACTCGAGCAGCAGAGGATCGTCCCACTGGAAGGGGCCGAGATCGGGTCCGTGAAAGCCGCTCATTCAACCGCCTCTTGAGCCGCGCCCAGCTGATCCGGCGGGCTCGAGTGTGTTTCTATTCGGCGTTGGGAGCGGCGTCGAGGCGTGCTGTGGCGTTCGCCCTCAAGCCTGACGCCCTATCGTCATGGCCGGGCTTGACCCGGCCACCCACGTGTTCAGCGTGTCAACTTTGGCGACAGGCTAGCTGCACGGACGGAGAGTTTTGTTCCTAGAAGCCCTTGCTGCCGGGTGGGGCGATGCCCCACTCCTCCTTGAGGCGGTGCTTGCGTGGATGGCCGGGTCAAGCCCGGCCACGACGATACCGGCTCAGAGGCGCAGCCGCCGAAAGGCCGACCAACAGTCAGCGCTCTAGGGAGCCGAAACAATTGTTTGCCAAATTCAGAAACGTGTGCTACCTTTTCCGTTCGTCGGATTGAATCGCTGCAAAAGGCGCCGAGCCAATGAAAAAAGAGAGCGGAAATGTGTTTGAGACGTTTTGCACACAAGCTGAGACGTGAGTCGATTTTGGTTATTTTTCCGCGCGTAACCCTTTGAAAAGCCCCGATTCGGAAACATAAACGCTAGTAGATTGGAGTCTTTTCGCTGGCATCTATTTGCATTTGTTTGCGTTTGCTTGCACGGAGTTCGCCGATAGGTTGCGTTTTCGCCTCTTCGAACTGGTTCCGCCCCGCAGCCAAGCCAAGTTGGCGCCTCATCATCGAAACCGCGACCTCATGCAAAACGATCCGCTCTCGCACGGCCTCTGGGAAATGACCGCTCCTCCGGCGCCGCCGACCTTGCCGCTCAAGGGCGAGGTTCGGGCCGACGTGGCGATTATCGGCAGTGGTTATACCGGGCTCTCGACGGCGCTCAATCTCGCGGAAGCGGGGGCAAAGGTCGTCGCGCTCGAGGCGGTCGAAATCGGCTTCGGCGGCGCGGGGCGGAATGTCGGCCTGGTCAACGCCGGCATGTGGCTCGCGCCCGACGACATCGTGGCGAGGCTCGGCTCGGACTACGGCGAGCGGCTGCTCACCCTGCTCGGCGGCGGCCCGGCGGAAGTCTACGCCATGGTCGAAAAGCATGGAATCGACTGCGAGCTTGTCCAGAACGGCACGCTCCATTGCGCGATCGGGCAGTCCGGCCTCGCCAAGATTGATGAACGCGCGCAGCAATGGAGCGCGCGCGGGGCGCCGGTGAAAATCCTTAGCCGCGAAGAGACGGCGCGGCGCGTCGGCGTCGACATCTATGCAGGCTCGCTTCTCGACCTGCGGGCGGGCACGATCCAGCCGCTCGCTTACGCGCGTGGGCTAGCGCGCGCCGCGATCGCCGCCGGCGCAGCGATCCACACCCAGAGCCCGGTGCGTTTGGCTGAGCGCGCGGGCAAGGTCTGGCGGCTCAAGACCGATGGCGGAACTGTGGCCGCGGACTGGATCGTCGTCGCGACCGACGCCTATTCCGAGGGCGCGCCCTGGCCGCAGGGGAAGCGCGAGCAGATCCGGGTGCCCTATTTCAACTTCGCGACTCGGCCGCTCGCGCCTGAGCTCAAGGCCTCGATCCTGCCGGGCCGCGAGGGCTGCTGGGACACTCGACTCGTCATGAATTCGTTCCGCTTTGATCGCGCCGGGCGGCTTCTGTTTGGCAGCATCGGCGCGCTGCGCCTCGCCGGACTCGCGGTCCATCGCGCGTGGGCGAAGCGCGCGCTCAATAGGACCTTTCCGCAGATTGGTCCGGTCGAATTCGAGGCGCAATGGTACGGGATGATGGGCATGACCTCGAATGCGCTGCCGCGCTTCCATCGGCTCGCTCCGAATGTCGTGACCTTCTGCGGCTACAATGGGAGAGGCATCGGCACGGGCACGGTGTTCGGGCGTCTGCTCGCGGACCATGTTCTCGGAAAGCTAAGCGAAAAGGACCTGCCGCTGCCGGTCACCGAGCCGGACGCCCCTCATCTGCCCGCCGTCAAGGAGGTGTATTACGAAGCCGGCGCCCAAATCGCCCATGCCGTCGACGCATGGCTGTAAGCGCCAACTAACATGCAGCTGATGTGGTCATCTGGAAGCAGCCGCCCGGACGAGGGGAGCGGTTGTCTTGATTTAAACACCTTGTCTGGCTATTTGGACTGACATCGATGTTCGACAGACGACTCGACCTCGCGTCTTGCGGCGCGACGAGGAAGCCTTCCGCACCGATAGCGGACTGGCGATATCCGGCCGCTCCACTCAACTTCATCTACAGGACTGCTTCTATGGCTACGGGAACCGTCAAATGGTTCAACGCAACGAAGGGCTTTGGCTTCATCCAGCCCGATGACGGCGGCAAGGACGTGTTTGTCCACATCAGCGCTGTCGAGCGCGCGGGGCTCCGCGACCTCAACGAAGGGCAGAAGGTCGCCTATGAGATTGTCGCCGACAAGCGCACCGGACGCTCGTCAGCGGGCAATTTGAAGGTCGCCTGACCCATTCTCGCGATTGCGACGACGTTGAGCCCCGGCCGAGCGCCGGGGCTTTTTCATGGCTGCCGGCCACAATCCCGCCTCAAGCAGCAGGCTTCCGCTTCGCCAGTTCCGCCCGCACCCTGGGCGCGACCACCCCGCCCAGAAGCTCGATCGAACGCAGGCGGGATATTAGCATGAGACAAAGAGTGAGGGACGCCGTGAGCAAACCGCCGAGCAGCCGATACCCGACGCCCGAACTCGGCGATCTGCCGCAAGACATTAGCGATCGGATCGCCGCGGTGCAGGAAAAGTCGGGCTTCGTTCCCAACGTCTTTCTTGCCCTCGCGCGCCGGCCAGACGAGTTTCGCGCCTTCTTCGCCTATCATGACGCTTTGATGGAGAAGCCCGGCGGCTTGACCAAGGCCGAGCGCGAGATGATCGTGGTCGCGACCTCGGGCGTCAACAATTGCCAATATTGCGTCGTCGCCCATGGCGCGATCCTGCGCATCCGGGCGAAGAATCCGCTGATCGCCGATCAGGTCGCGGTCAACTATCGGAAGGCGGATCTTGCGCCGAGACACAAGGCGATGCTCGATTTCGCCGTCAAGGTCGCGGAGCGCTCGCACGCGATCGACGACGCCGACTACGAAGCCCTGAAGGGCCACGGCTTCTCGGACGAGGACGCGTGGGACATCGCCGCAATCGCCGCCCTGTTTGCGATGTCCAACCGGCTCGCCAACGCCTTCTCGATCCGGCCCAACGATGAATTCTATACGATGGGGCGGGAAAGTCGGGGCTGAGCCGTATCCGATGGTGAAAGAGGCGGCCCGGCTCCGCGCGGCCGCCTTCATTCTCAAATCGCCCTATCTGGCCGGTGTCATATCGGGGAAAGTGACGCTTTCCTCAGCCGGAAAGCGCGGCCTCCATACTTAGCCCGATCGACAGGAGGCGTTCGTCATCCCCGCCAGGGGCAAGGAACTGGACCCCTGTGGGCAGGCCCACGGCGTCCGTTCCGGAGGGCAGTGCAAGGCCGCACATCCGAAACAGATTGCCGAGAAACGTATAATGGATGGCGCGCAAGTTGGTGACGCGAAATAGCTCGTCGTCGCGTTCGAGCGCGGCAATCGCCGGAGCGGCCATGGGCGTGGCGGGCAACACCAGCAGCGCTCCCTTCAGATCGTCTGCCAAGGCCACGATGAGGCTCTCACGACCGCGTTGCAAGTTGATCACGTCATGCCCGCTGACCCGGCCCCCCATGGCGCGCCTCACCACGCGGCGATCCATGCGCTTAGCGTCAGCGGATTCAAACACTGCGCGATGCTCGGCGTAGGCCTCGATCGCGACCAGGGAGCCGAATTGCGCGGAGAGCGCGCGCATCGCGCCGATAGGCCGGACTGGCCTAGACGTGACCTTGGCGCCGGCGGCAGCAAGCCGTTTCATGGTCGTCTCGAGATTTGCCGCCACTGCAGGCTCAGCGTCGTCGATCCCGGTCTTGTCGGGCACGACGAGCGCGACGCCGCGGAGATCGATCGGGCGCACGGGAGTGGTCGACTGGCCGCGCAGCGCCATGTCAATCAGCACGCAATCCTCGACGGTGCGCGCCATCGGGCCGATAGTGTCGAGCGTGGGTGAAAGCGGAAACACGCCGCGCTTGTTGATCCGCCCCTCGCTCGTCTTAAACCCGACGATGCCGCAAAAACTGGCCGGCGCCCGGATCGAGCCGCCCGTGTCGCTGCCAATGGCGCAAGGCGCAAGCCCCCCTGCCACCGCGACCGCCGCGCCCGACGAAGATCCTCCAGCGATGCGCGGCGTAACGGGATCGCGCGGGTTTCTCGGCGTTCCGAAATGTGGGTTGAGCCCCAGCGCCGAGAAAGCAAATTCCGAGAGATTGGTTTTTCCCAAGGCCACGAGACCGGCGGCGGATAGGTTTGCGACGATCGGCGCGTCCTCTTGCTTGGGCGGCGATTCGACGAACAGCGCCGAGCCGGCGGTGGTGCGCTCGCCCGCCATGTCGACAAGGTCCTTCGAGGCGATGGGGACTCCATCGAGCGGGCCTGCCGCGCGTCCCTCGCGGTGACGCTCGCGGCTCGCAGCCGCCTCCTTAAGAGCGCGCTCACGAGTTACGACAATGAATGCGGGATTCTCGCGGTCGCGCTCGATACGACCCAGGAAGAATTCCGCCACCTCAACCGGATCGAGGTTGCCTGCCGCGATGAGACGCCCGATTTCCGCGGCGGACCGCTTTTCTAGGTTCTCGATCATGTCGCGATGTCTCCGTCGTAAGGAGCCTATCGCCGTTGTTCGTTTCAGGGAACCTCCGAAACCAACCCCCTTGTGATATGCTAGACTAGCTTTGAACCGTCGGCGAGGAAGGCGATCTTGCGAACATGGGGCGCGTTCTTGATTTTAGCGGCCGCCGTCGCGTCGCGCGCGCCGGCGCTCGCGGCCGACGCATTCCCGACTAGCGGCGCGGCAAAGCTCGCGGCCTACGCGGTCTGCCGCTCGGCCGTGATTGTCGACATGGGGCCGGTCGGCTCGAATTCCTCGGCCGAATGCACCGGCATCGTGAAGACGCGCGACGGGTCCAAGCTTCTCGACAACCTCGCCATCCGCTGCATGGAGGAATTGAAGGCGCGGCCAGGAGGCTACGTCTTCACCGGCACGTGCATTGAGACCGACGGCGACGGGGACAAGATTTTCATGACCTACGAAGGCCCGGAAGGCGGCGACATTGCGTTGCTCGGCGGCACCGGCAAGTACCAGGACATAACCGGCAAGGGAACCTGGAGCGTCGCCGACGCGCCGGGCAACACGGCGCAGCTCTTCGCGTTCACGCTCACTTACGATGTGAGCTGGACGACGAAGGGGAAGTGAAGTTGGGAACGCGAAGCGACCATTGGAGGTTAGTCCAGCCAGGGTCGCGTGCAGGCCGCGTGAGCTAGGACAAGCCATGGACGGCCTTCGCGTCTCCGAACACGCGTCCGAGAGCGGCTGCTGGCGCATCTCGAGCCTCGCGCCGAGCGGCCCCACCGGGCTGCACGTCAGCGTGTTTCATGCCTACGAAGAACGCGGAACCGCGTTTCGCCGACGTCGCGAGTTGCCCGACGGCTCCGCAGTCCTCATTTTCAATCTCGGCAAGGAGCTGCGCGTTGTTGATCGAGCCGGCGTGCACGCCGTCGGCGAGGGCGATGGGTTCTTCAGCGGCGCCAGCGCGACCTACGTCATCACCGAGACGGACGGCGCGCAGATGGGCGCACAGGTCAAGTTCAGCCTGCTGGGCGCACGGCGGTTCGTTGGCAGGCCGCTCGGGGAATTGGGCGACGGGCTTGTCGATCCGTCGCAGGCTTTCGGCCGCAGCGCCGCTGAACTCGGAGAGCACGTCGCCGGCGCGCGTTCTCAGAAAGAGCGGTTGCAACTGCTCGCTCGAGCCGTCGAGCTGCGGCTTGGTTCGGAGGACTCGGTCGCGCCGGAACTGGCGTTCGCGTTTGGCAGTCTCAGCCGCGCCAATGTTCGTGTAGCCGAAGTCGCACGCGCCGTCGGGATGGGTCGCGAGCGGTTCTCGAAGGCCTTTCGGCACGAGTTCGGGCTCTCGCCGAAGAAATTCGCCCGCATCCGGCGTTTCGCCCGCGCACTGCGCGAGCGGGCGCGCAATCCCGGGCTTAACGGAGCGGCGCTTGCTGCGCAGTGCGGCTATGTTGATCAGGCGCACATGATCCACGATTTCCGGGAGTTTGCCGGCAGCCCCCCGGTCGCGCTGTGGCGTCGCGAACTTCCCGACGCGGGAGGATTTGTCGACTGACAGCTTGTCACATTTCTACAATCCGGACGATCGCCTCGCGCCTAGAGTACGAAAGGTCAGCACACAGAAACGGAGACCGACTGATGCCGACCAGCCCGAGACTGCCACAGATCATCCCTTATCTCTTCTACCGCGACGTGCCAGCCGCGCTCGATTTTCTCTGCCACGCCTTTGGCTTCAAGGAGGAGATGCGTCACGGGACGCCGAGCGGCGGCATGCATGGCGAAGCCTCGTTTCAGGGCCAGCTCGTGATGATGGGCCAGGGCGGCCGTGAGCACAGGCTAACGACGCCGAAGGCGGCCGGCGGCGCAACAATGGGGGTTTTCATCTATCTCGACGACCTCGACAAACATTACGAGGTCGCCAAAGCCGCGGGCGCGGAGATCGTGCATCCACCGAAGGACGCGCCATACGGGCGAAACTATTGGGCGAACGATCCGGAGGGACATCCCTGGTTCTTCACCACGCCGTCGAAAGCGGGCTAGCGCCAGCCGTCCTGACGTTTCGGGAGAAGGCGTCGGCGCGGTCGCCCTCACCCCCAACCCCAACCCCTCTCCCGGAGGGAGAAGGGAGTCAATCCGCCCTCCCCCACCCTCCTCCGGTCGGCGTGACGATCTCGATCGCCTCGCCCGCGTCGACCTTCGTCTCGGCACAGCCGGGCAGGATCTCGACGCGGCCGTCATTGCGGCGGACGGAGTTGCGGCCGAGTTCGCCTTCGCTCCCGCCTATCATGCCGGGATTGGGGACGGCGCGATGACCGCTCAGAATCGCCGCGCTCATCGGCCTTAAGAAGCGCATGCGGCGCAACGTGCCATCGCCCGCGCGCCATCGACCCTTGCCGCCGGAGCCACGGCGGATGTGGAAATCCTCTAGCACCACCGGAAATCGGCTTTCCAGCACTTCCGGGTCGGTCAAGCGCGAATTGGTCATGTGCGTATGGACCGCGCTCGCGCCGTCGAAGCCGGGGCCAGCGGGCGCGCCGGAGCAGATCGTCTCGTAATATTGGTAAGCCGAGTTGCCGAAGGTGAGGTTGTTCATCGTGCCCTGCGCCGAGCCCAACGCTCCGAGCGCGGCGAACAAAGTGTCGGTCACTGCCTGCGACACCTCGACATTACCCGCCACCACCGCCGCGGGATAGCGCGGCTTGAGCATCGAGCCTTCGGGCAGGATGACGCGGATCGGCCTTAAGCACCCGGCGTTCATCGGGATGTCATCATCGACCATCACCCGAAACACGTACAGCACCGCCGCGCGCGTCACCGGCTCCGGCGCGTTGAAGTTCGACGGCTGCTGCGGCGACGTGCCGGTGAAGTCGACCGTCGCCTCGCGCCTCTGCTTGTCGACGCTGATCCTCACCTTGATGATCGCGCCCTGGTCGGAAACCGAGGTCGCCTCGCCGTCGGCGAGCTTGTCGATTACGCGGCGCACGCTTTCGTCGGCATTGTCCTGAACATGGCCCATATAGGCCTCGACCGTGTGAAGCGAGAACGTCTCGACCATGCGCTTGAGTTCCCGCACGCCCTTCTCGCATGCCGCGATCTGCGCCTTGAGGTCGTTGACGTTCTGCAGCGGATTGCGCGCCGGATAGGGGCCGCTCTTGAGCAGGTCATACAGTTCGCGCTCGCGGAAGCGGCCGCGGTCGACGAGCAGAAAGTTATCGATATAGACCCCCTCCTCGAGGATCGAAGTCGCGAGCGGACTCATTGATCCGGGCGCCGTTCCGCCGATATCGGCGTGATGGCCGCGCGAAGCGGTCCAGAACAAGATGGTTTCGCCGCGCTCGTCGAACACCGGCGTGCAAACGGTGATGTCGGGCAGATGGGTGCCGCCATTGTAAGGCGCGTTGAGTGCGAACACGTCGCCCGGGCGGATGCGCCCCTCGTTGTCGCGGATGATCGTCTCGACCGAGCGATCCATCGAGCCGAGATGCACCGGCATGTGCGGGGCGTTGGCGACGAGGCGGCCCTGGCGGTCGAACACGGCGCAGGAGAAGTCGAGCCGCTCCTTGATGTTGACCGAATAGGCGGTGTTCTGCAGCGTCACGCCCATCTGCTCGGCAATCGACATGAAGAGATGGTTGAAGATTTCGAGCATCACCGGGTCGGCCTTGGCGCCGATCGCCTCGCGCTGCGGCATGCCTTCGACGCGGGTCATGAGCACATGATTTTTCTCTGTGAGAACCGCGCGCCAGCCCTGTTCAACGACGATCGTCTGATGCGGCTCGATGATAAGCGCCGGCCCATCGACGCCGGCGCGGACCGGAACCGCCTCACGTAAAAAGACATTCGCCTTTCGCCAGCGCCCATGCGAAAAGAAGCGCGTCGCGCGGGCGGGAACAGGCGGCGCGGCCGATGGTGCATAGGGCGTCGACAGACGCCCGTCTTTCGACGGGCTATAGGGCGTCGACAGACGCCCGTCTTTCGACGGACCTTGACGGGTCCGCTCGGTGCGCCGCGCCGCACCGCCGATCGCCTCGGCCGACACCGCCTCGATGGTGATCGCCTTGGCGCGATCGACGAAGCCGAAGCGGCCCCTGTGCGCGCGCTCGAACGCGCGCTGCATCGCCGCAGGCGTCGAGAGCGGAACGTTGATCGTCGTATCGGACCCGGAGTAGCGGAGCTGCGCGCGGCGATGGATCTTGATCCCCTCCCGCGCGACCCCCTGCCCTTCTACTTCCGCGACCGCCACGCCGGCGAGCTGGTTCGCGACGGCGTTGACGCGGAGAAGCGCGTCCAAGCGAAGCGGCTCGTTGACCCCTTGCGCGCGCTGAACGCGGATATCGGCGAGCCCCATGCCGTAGGCCGAGAGCAGGGACGAGAACGGATGGATGAGCACGGTCGAAATCGCCAGCGCGTCGGCGACGTCGCAGGCGTGCTGGCCGCCCGCGCCGCCGAAGCAATTGAGCGCATAGCGCGTAACGTCGTAGCCGCGCGCAACCGAAATCGTCTTGATCGCCTCGGCCATCTTGGCGACCGCAATGGCAAGAAATCCGTCGGCGACCGCCTCGGGCTCACGCCCATCGCCGATGTCGCGCGCGAGAGCCGTAAAGCGCTCGCGCACGATTTCCGCGTCGAGCGGCTCATCGCCGCGAGGGCCGAACACTTTCGGGAACAGATCGGGGATGAGCTTGCCGGTCATAAGGTTGGCGTCAGTGACGGTGAGCGGACCGCCGCGGCGGTAGCAGGAGGGGCCGGGATCGGCGCCGGCAGAAGCGGGGCCGACGCGAAAGCGCGCCCCATCGAAGGAGAGGATCGAGCCGCCTCCAGCCGCGACAGTATGGATCTTCATCATCGGCGCGCGCATGCGCACGCCCGCGACTTCGGTCTCGAAGGCGCGCTCGAATTCACCGTCGAAATGGGCGACATCGGTCGAGGTGCCGCCCATGTCGAAGCCGATGACGCGCTTGAACCCGGCGCTTGCGCCGGTGCGGGCCATCGCCACCACTCCGCCGGCGGGGCCTGACAGGATCGCGTCCTTCCCGGCGAACAGCGCCGCTGAAGTGAGGCCGCCCGACGACATCATGAACATGACCCGCGCGCCGGTGTGCGCAACATCCAGGTCGCGCGACACCTGGCCCACATAGCGCGCGAGAATCGGCGAAAGGTAAGCGTCGACCACGGTCGTGTCGCCGCGCGAAACGAACTTGATAAGCGCGGAGACGACATGGCTTTCCGACACTTGCTTGAAGCCGAGCACGCGGGCGATCGCGCCGACAATGCGCTCGTGCGCCGGATAGCGCCAGGCGTGCATGAACACGATCGCGACAGCGTTGTAACCTTGGCCTCGCGCCTCCGCGAGCGCGGCGCGCACGCGCTCAGGATCCGGAGCCGTCTCAACCGTTCCGTCCGCGAGCACACGCTCGTCGATCTCGACGACGCCAGCATAGAGCTGCTCAGGCTTTATGATGTTGCGCGCGAAGATGCGTGGCCGCGCCTGATAGCCGATCTCGAGCCCGTCGCGAAAGCCGCGCGTGGTCACGAGCAGCGTACGCTCGCCGCGCCGTTCGAGCAGCGCGTTGGTGGCGACCGTCGTTCCCATCTTGACGGCGCGAATTGCGCCAGCCGGAATTGGCTCGCGCGAGGCGAGGCCCAATAGACGGCGGATCGCCTCAACCGCAGCGTCCGCGTAAGCCGGGCTCTCGGACAGAAGCTTCGTCGGATGCAGCCGTCCGCGCGGGTCGCGGCCAATCACGTCGGTGAACGTGCCGCCGCGATCGACCCAGAAGTCCCAGGCGCCCGCCGGTTTATCCGTGGAAGAGCCGCTCTTCGCGTTCACGTTTGATTGATCTCCCGCGTCGGGCTGCCTCTTTGCCGCGAGCCGGCGAAAGGTCCTATCATTGAGGCAAGCCAAATGTGAAACGAGAGGACTGGCGGCATGGAAACCGTGAAGTTTGGCAAAACCGGCATGCAGGTGTCGAAGATCTGTCTCGGCTGCATGACCTATGGTTCGACGAAGTGGCGCGACTGGGTGTTGGAAGAGGAGGCGTCGCGCCCGTTCATCCGCGAAGCGCTGGAGCGCGGCGTCAATTTCTTCGACACGGCGGACGTCTATTCGCAAGGCGCGAGCGAGGAAATCCTCGGCCGCGCGCTCAAGGAATACGCCAAGCGGCCGGAGGTGGTGATCGCGACCAAGGTGCACGGCGCGATGGGTCCGGGCGTCAACGCCAAGGGCCTGTCGCGCAAGCATATCATGGAGGCGATCGACGCCTCCCTAAGGCGCCTCGGGACGGATTACGTTGATCTCTACCAGATCCACCGCTTTGATCCGCTGACCCCGATGGAGGAAACGCTCGAGGCGCTGAACGATGTCGTGCGCGCCGGCAAGGCGCTCTATATCGGCGCTTCGTCGATGTATGCTTGGCAGTTCGCGCGCATGCTCGACATCGCGCGCGCCAAGGGGCACGCCAAATTCGCCTCGATGCAGAATTACTACAACCTCGTTTATCGCGAGGAAGAACGCGAGATGATGCCGCTCTGCGCGCACGACGGCATCGCGGTCATTCCCTGGTCGCCGATGGCGCGCGGCTATCTCGCGGGCTCCGGGGTCGGCGCCGATGCGTCGACAGTGCGCGGCCGCACTGATCCGTTCAGCGTGACCTTGGGGCTAGGATCGCGGCAGGATGAGGCGATCCGCAAGCGCGTAGTCGAGACAGCGGAAAAGTTGAACACGAAGCCGGCCGTGGTCGCGCTCGCGTGGGTGCTGTCGAAGCCGTTCGTCACCGCGCCGATCATCGGCGCCTCCAAGCCGCATCACCTCACAGACGCCGTCGCGGCGACGGAACTCAAGCTCGACGCGCGCACGATCGCCAGGCTCGAGGAGCCCTACCATTGCAAGCCGGTGGCGGGGCATTCCTAGCGGAGGCGCGCGCCGATAATTAGATGGAGGTTTGCGCGAACGCGAGTCTTTCCGAGGAGGCCCATGATGACTTTAGCAGGAACCAAGGATCACCCGATCACGATCGAGCCGATCGATGAGCGGGTGCGGGTGATCTGGCGCGGGCGCACGATAGGAGATAGCGGACATGCGCTCGAGCTCCACGAAGCGAACTATCCGCCGGTGGTCTATGTGCCGCGCGCCGACATGGACATGAGCGCGCTGGAGCGCACCGGTCGCGTCACGACTTGCCCCTATAAAGGCGAGGCGAATTATTACTCGATCGCCGATGGCAAGGCTCGCGACGACAACGCCGTCTGGACCTACGAGCACCCGAAAGCGGACGTCGCCGAGATCGCGTCCCACCTCGCGTTTTATCCCGACAAGGTGGAGATCACGCGCGGCGGATGAGTTCCCAAACTTGCGCGCCGATTGAAGCGTCTCAGCGCCTGAGGCGCCCAATATCGGTGTGCGGCCCGCGGCGGGCCGCGCTTAAGCCAACGCGTGGGCGCTGGGCATCGCGTCCGCATATTCAAGACGGCTCGCAAAGAGCCGGACGTCAGGGAGGGCGGACGATGTGCGTCAATTGCGGAAATGATGGGATCGGCCGGCGGGACTTCATGAAGTTCGCCTCGGCGGGCGTGATCGCGTTCGGGATCGGAGGCGCGCCGCCTGAGGCGCGGGCGGCGGAAGGCGCGCCGACGGCGCTTTCCCCCGATCAAGCGCTCGCCGCGCTCAAAGCAGGCAATGAGCGCTATGTGAGGAGTCCGGAGCTTTGCGCGGTTGATCTCGCGGGGAGCCGCGGCGCCGTCGCGGGGCATCAGGCGCCCTGGGCGACAATCATCGGCTGCGCCGACAGCCGTGTGCCTCCTGAGCTCATATTCGGTGGGCACGGCGTCGGCGAACTGTTCGTTGCCCGCAATGCCGGCAATCTCGTCGACACCGCGACGCTGGGCACCATCGAATATGGCGCCGCCGTCCTCGGCTCTCCGGCCATTGTCATCCTCGCCCACACTGCCTGCGGCGCGGTGAAAGCGGCCTGCGATGTGGTGACCAAGAACGCCACCTATCCTGGCGTCATCGGCCGGATGATCGAGCCGATCGTGCCGGCGGCGCTCGCGGTCCGCAACGAGCCCGGCGACTTCGTCGACAACACCGCCAAGGAGAGCGCGAAACGAACCGCGGCGAGACTTCCGACGTTAAGCTCGATTGTCGGCGATCTGGTTGGCGCGGGGAAGGTCAAGATCGCGGCGGCGATCTACGACCTGCAAACCGGCGTTGTCACTTATCTCGATTAGGAAAGCGGGGCTCATCCGCCGCCCCAGCTTGCGCCGCGCGAGCCGAGCGCAGATCGGTTCGTCGCGCCATGGCGCGCACTCAGGAACCCGCGCCGACTCGCCTGGCGACGTCGGATAGCTTTGCATTCCGGTAGCGGAAGCTCAGGCGCTCCGCCTTTGCCGCCTTCTTTTCAAGTTCGAAACGGACGATCATGACTGCGAAAGGCAAGACGATTCTCATCACCGGTTCGACCGACGGCGTCGGCCGCTACATCGCGGAGCGTCTAGCGGCAGAGGGATGGCGCATCCTCGTTCACGGCCGCGATCGGAGCCGCGGGGAGGCTGCGGTTGAGCGAATCACGCAGCAAGGAGGCGAGGCGCGCTTCCTCGCCGCCGACTTCTCCTCGCTGGCCGAAGTTCGCGCCCTTGCCGACGCGGTGCAGCGCGATGGCGAGGGTCTTCACGCGCTCGTCAACAACGCTGGCATCGGCACGAGCGGCGCGCGGCGCGAACTCAGCGCCGACGGCTTCGAATTGCGCTTCGCCGTCAATTATCTCGCGGGCTTCCTGCTGACCCGTCTGCTGCTGCCCATGCTTGAGAACCGCAAGGCCGCGCGGATCGTCAACGTATCTTCGGCAGGACAACAGCCAATCGACTTTTCCGATGTGATGCTGACTCGCGGCTATACCGGCGTGCGCGCCTACTGCCAAAGCAAGCTGGCGCAAATCCTGTTCACGATCGATCTCGCCAAGGAGCTCGCGGGACGCGACATTACGGTCAATTGCTTACATCCAGCAACCTACATGGACACGACCATGGTTCGCCTGAGCGGCGTCCAACCGATCAGCACGGTCGAGCAAGGCGGCGCGGCAATCGCGCAGCTCGTCGAGTCCCCAGCGCTTGCTGACAGAAGCGGGCTCTATTTCAGCGGCATGAACGAGTTGCGCGCCAATCCGCAAGCCTACGACGAGAATGCGCGCCGACGCTTGCGCGCGCTGAGCTTCGATCTTGTGGGCCTCACCGATCCGCTCGCCGCCCGCATTTGATCGCTTCCCTAACGGCAGGGCCTGAACGCGTCAGCCGAGCCACGCAATCCTTGCGGGCGAGATATCCGCAATCCGACTTGCTCTGGCTTCGGACATCGATGGCGATCACCCCCATATTGTTTTGCGGCGCCGCCGCGACAAAATCCGCTTATCTGTCACTGGCGTGGATGCTGCGCCTGCGGTATTCTACGGATTGGCCACGAACGTCACGACGATGCCCATGGCTGGCCGCCTGCTTTGGGAGCCAACGAGATGGATACAATAGCGGCGGTGGCCGCCAAGAAGCTTAGCAAGCTTCTGGCGAAGGACTTCCGCGAGATTTTTGGCTCGGCTCAAAGCGACGAAGCGGAACGCCTGGGCGCGCTGGCGCGAACAACGATCGAGTGCATCGCCAGGAGCGACGCCCTCTATCACAACTTCGAACACACCATGCTCGTGACCATTGTAGGCCGCGACATTCTTCGTGGACGGACGCTTTCGAGTCGAATCGAGCCGGAGGACTACGTTCACCTCATCGTCGCTTGCCTTCTCCACGATATTGGATTCGTGCGCGGCGTGTTGAGCGGCGACACCAAGACCGAATTCGTCATCGACCGCAGCGGGAAGACGGTCACGCTTCCGCGAGGCGCATCGGACGCATCGCTTGCGCCATACCATGTCGATCGATCCAAGCTGTTCGTCTACGAAAGATTGGGAGATACGCCGACCATCGATGCGTCGCGCGTGGCGGCGGCGATTGAGCTCACGCGCTTCCCGCCGAGCCCGAACTCCGATTCGGATGAAACCGGACTCGAACCGAGGCTGGTTCAATCCGCCGATCTGATCGGGCAGCTCGGCGATCCTTTGTATCCGAGGAAGGCCAATGCGCTGTTCTACGAGCTTGAGGAAATCGGCAGCAACCGGCAGCTTGGCTATGCTTCCCCCGCTGACCTGGTGGAAAAATTTCCGGGATTTTATTGGAATACCGTCTCGGCGCATCTCGAGGAAGGGATGAAGTATCTCAGCCTGACGGCCTCCGGGCGCCAGTGGATCGCCAACCTGCACAATCACATCTTCAACGCCGAGCATTTCAACTGGCTGATGGGCCCGCAGATCTAAGCGCCCGAGCTGTCCGCCAAGACTGGGGGCTTGGTTGTTCGCGACGCCGTCTCAGCCGCGCCCTGACCCCAGAGACCTACGCGATCAGAGTTGCATCATGTTCTCGCGGGTCGCCCTATCCAGCCCCTGTCAGCCGCAGGATCGCGCCGACGATGTCGTCCGTGAGCGTTGCGACGAACCGCCACAGGAAATTGAGGTCAAGCCCAGTCTGCGCGCCCAGGATCGGCAAGATCAGCAGCGCGGCGATTAGAATGAGCATGCCGTAGGGCTCGAGCGCGGCGAGAGATCGCGACGGCCCGTCCGGTAGAAGCCCGACGAGAATCCGTCCGCCGTCGAGCGGCGGAATGGGCAGGAGATTGAACACCGCGAGCAGCACATTGATGATGAGCGCGTTGTTGAGATTTTCGCCGACCCAATCCTTAGCGTCAGGCGGCGCCAGCGCGACGAGATGAAAGAGAACGGCGCTCAAAATGGCGAGCGCCAGATTCATCCCCGGCCCCGCGGCGGCGACAAAGACCGAGTCGAGTTTCGGGCGGCGCAGCGCTCGGAAGTTCACCGGCACGGGCTTCGCGTAGCCGAACAGAAACGGGGAGTGGGTGATCATCAACAGCGCCGGCAAAAGAATCGTGCCGAACGGGTCGATGTGCTTCAGCGGATTGAAGCTCACCCGGCCCTGACGCCAGGCCGTATTGTCTCCGAACAGATGGGCGACGAAACCATGCGCCGCCTCGTGAAAGGTGATGGCGATGATGAGCGGAATGATCCAGGTCGAGACTTCGTAGAGGGTCAGAGCGAGCCGTGAGGGCATGACCTGCGCTCGCCGGTTATTGCGGCGCCAATTCCGCCCTCACGATCCGAGCGCCTTCGACCATCGCCTTCATTTTGCCGAAGGCCGCGTCGCGCGGCAGATACTTGAGGCCGCAGTCGGGGGCGACAATGATGTCCTCGGGCCTGCGGTAGACGAGCGCGCGGCGGATGCGGGCCGCAACCGTCTCCGGCGTTTCGATCTCCGGCGTCGAGAGATCGAGAACGCCAAGGATAATCGTCTGATCCGGCAATTCCTTGAGCACGGAGCAATCGAGGTTCGCCTGCGCCGTCTCGATCGAGATCTGCCGGCAGCGGCAGCCCTTGAGCTGCGGCAGGAACGAATAGGCGCTTGGGCGTTCGTGGATGATTGCGGCATAGCCGAAGCAGATATGCACGGCCGTCACGCCGTTCACGCCCTCGAGCGCCCGGTTCAGCGCCGCAAGCCCATAGTCCTGCGCGGGGCCCGGCCTCGCCTGCATGTAGGGCTCGTCAATCTGGACAATGTCCGCCCCTGCCGCGAACAGGTCCTTGATCTCCGCATTGACGGCTTCCGCGTAAGCCAACGCCGCTTCGGCGAGGCTCGGGTAATGATCGTTCTGCGCCTGCTGGCTCATCGTGAACGGGCCGGGCACGGTCATCTTGACCTTGCGGACGGTGTGGGCGCGCAGGAACTTGAGGTCGTCGACTTCGACGGCATGCTTACGGCGGATCGGGCCTACGATGCGCGGAACCGGATTGGGATGGCCCGACCGGTCGAGCGCGAGGCCGGGCTCATCGATGTCAATGCCTTCGAGCGCGGTCGCGAAGCGGTTCGAATAGCTTTCACGGCGAATTTCGCCGTCGGTGATGATGTCGAGGCCCGCGTCCTCCTGCGCCTTGATCGCGAGCATGGTCGCATCGTCCTGCGCCTCGGCGAGATAGGGCTCCGGGATGCGCCAAAGCTCCTTCGCTCGCACCCGTGGCGGAAAGCGCCCCGCAAGCTTGGCTCGATCGATGAGCCACTCGGGCTGCGCGTACGATCCGACCAGCGTCGTCGGCAGAAGCATGGGTTCCCTCCTCGGCGACCGGCCGGAGCGGCGCCCATCCTGCCCCGGTCGTCCCGGCCCGGCAAGGCGAGGCGACGGGACGCGCGGACGGCGCGGCGATTTATTGCCCCGATGAAGGCCGTCGCTCGCGCGCGGACTCGAGCGCAGCCGCGAGCGCGCGTCGCAGCGCATGCATCTGATCCAAGAGATGCAGGATCACGCCGAGCCCCTCGTCGTTGACGCCCATCTTGTCTTTGAGGTCGCGGATCAGGTTGACGCGCGCCAGGTCGATATCGCTGAAGGCGAGTTCGTCCGCGGCTCGGCCGGGAATGAGCCATTCCTCTTCGATCCAGACCGTGAGCGTTCGGCGATCGAGCCGCGCGCGTTCCAGGAATTCCCGCTCCGTGAACATAGCTCACATCTCCTTGCGCGGATCGTAGCTCGCCGCCGGCTTCCAGTCGGCGAGGAACGCCTCGAGTTCGGGCTCGGCCTCTTTCGGCATCATGACCTTGAGCCTGACCAATTCGTCGCCCGCGCCGCCGCGCGTCTTCACTCCCCTGCCCCTGAGGCGCAACACGTCGCCGGTGTTGGACCGCCTCGGGATTTTAAGCATGACATTTCCCGTCGTGGTCGGCGTTCTTACTTCCGCCCCCAGCGCGGCCTCCTTCACGGTGATCGGCAGATCGAGAAGGATGTCGTCGCCTTCGCGGGTGAAATAGCGATGCGGCTTGACGACGATCTGCACCAGCGCGTCGCCCGGCGGGCCTTCGCCCTGGCTTGGGGCGCCTTTGCCGCGCAGCCTTAAGATCTGCCCGTCCTCGACCCCGGCGGGAATGGTGACATTCAACGTCCCTCCCTGCGGCAGAGTGATGGTCTTGCTCGCGCCGTTCACCGCATCGAGGAAATCGATCGGCAGTTCGTAATGCAGATCCGCGCCTGGCCGCCGGCGGGCCTGCTCGGCCGCGCGCCGCAGGAGATCGGCGAACAGATCGTCGCCTTGCGCAAAGTCCCCGTAAGCGCCCTGGCCTTCGTAAGGGTGGCCGCCCTCGGCGGCGTAGTCGCGGTAATAGCGCGCGTGCG
This sequence comes from uncultured Alphaproteobacteria bacterium, assembly GCA_963824475.1. Lineage (GTDB taxonomy): Bacteria > Pseudomonadota > Alphaproteobacteria > Rhizobiales > Beijerinckiaceae > Roseiarcus. The sequence continues at coordinate 176,572 of CAWGPR010000009.1, read as the reverse complement.
GCGGCGCCTTCTCCGCCCCCGAGGCGTCGATCTCGCCAGCGTCGTAACGCCGGCGCTTTTCCGGATCGGACAAGAGATCGTTGGCGCCGCTGACCTCCTTGAACCGCTCCTCGGCCTGCTTGTCGCCGGGATTGAGATCCGGGTGCAGCTTCTTGGCCAGCTTTCGGTAGGCCTTGCGGATGTCGTCGGCCGAGGCGGTCTTGGAGACGCCAAGGGTCTCGTAAGGGTCTTTCATACGCTATCCGTTGGGTTCGCCGCACGAGGCTTAGCAGAACTGAGGGCGCTGTCTCCAGATTGCTGTAGCGCGCGGCGCGCGGCAATCGCCGGCTTGTGTTTGCAGAACAAAAGCCGGCGAGGCATCGATTGACTTGGGTCGGGAACGCGGCGAAACTCAGGTAAACTCGACTCGGCGCGTCGACCGCCGTGGCGTTCACGACGGCTCCGCCGAGCGGCTTGGCAGGAGGAAACATGTCGGGAACGATCATCAACCTCATCATCCAGCTGATTGCTGGCGCGATCGGCGGCAACGCGGTCGGCGCGGCGGCGAAAAACGTAAACCTGGGAACCGCCGGCAACACAATCGCCGGCGCGGTCGGCGGCGTCGCCGGCGGATCGCTCCTGACCTCGCTGATCCCGATGTTGCACGCCGCGACGGGCGGCATGGATCTGGGCGCGCTTGCGGGCCAGCTCGTCGGCGGGGGCGTGTCCGGCGCGATCGTCTCGGCCATCGTCGGCCTGATCATGAACAACATGAAGAGCGCCTGAGCGGCTTCACTCTGGCGCCCAGCGGCGTTACTGACAACCGGCGGGGCCGGCGCTACGCAGGCCCGAAGAGAGCGCGACGCTTTATTTCGCGTCCAGCCCGTAAAGCGTGTGCAGGGTGCGCACCGCGAGCTCGGTGTACGCGTCGTCGATCAGCATCGAGAACTTGATCTCCGAGGTGGTGATCGCGCGGATGTTGACGCCTTTCTCGGCTAGGGCCTTGAAGGCGCGCGCGGCGACGCCGGAATGCGAGCGCATGCCGACGCCGATCGCCGAAATCTTCACCACGTCCTGCGCGCCGTGCAGCTTGGCGTAACCGATCTTCTCTCGCCGCTCCTTGAGGAGCGCCATGGCGCGCTCGTATTCGGCCGCCGGCACGGTAAAGGTGATGTCGGTCGTGGTCGTATCGTCCGACACGACCTGAATGATCATGTCGACATTGATGTTGGCTTCCGCCAGCGGCATGAAGATCGCGGCCGCGACCCCCGGCTTGTCCGCGACTTCGCGCAAGGTGATCTGCGCCTCGTCGCGCGAGAAGGCGATGCCGGTGACGACCTCCTGCTCCATGATCTCCTCCTCGTCGCAGATGAGCGTGCCAAGCCCGGGGCGCGCCGGATCGTCGAACGACGAGCGCACGTAGAGTCTCACCTTGTTGACCATCGCCAGTTCGACCGAGCGCACCTGCAGCACCTTGGCGCCGAGCGAAGCCATTTCCAGCATTTCCTCGAACGAAACTTTGTCGAGCCGCCGCGCTTTCGGCACGATGCGCGGGTCGGACGTATAGACGCCGTCAACGTCGGTATAGATATCGCAACGGTCGGCCGAAATCGCCGCGGCGAGCGCAACCGCCGAAGTGTCTGAGCCGCCGCGCCCGAGCGTCGTCACCCGGTTGGTGGCTTTATGCACGCCCTGGAAGCCGGCGACGACCGCGATCTCGCCCGCCTTGAAGCCCTCGATCAGCCGCGTTCCGTCGATCGCGGCGATGCGGGCCGAGCCATGCGCAGCATCGGTCACCAAGGGAATCTGCCAGCCAGCCCATGACCGCGCCTTGAGCCCCATGTCCTTAAGCGTCAGCGCGAGCAGCCCCGCCGTCACCAGTTCGCCCGAGGCGACGACGGCGTCGTATTCGGCGTTGTCGGACTGCGAGCCCGCTTCCTTGCACCAGGCGATAAGCTCGTTGGTCTTGCCGGCCATCGCCGAGACGACGACCACGACGTCCGAGCCGGCGTCGATCTCTCGTTTCACATGCGCCGCAACATCGCGGATGCGTTGAAGGTCGGCGACCGACGTGCCGCCGAATTTCATCACCAGACGCGGCATGGATTCCTTGAAGCCTTTGGGGAGACGCGCAGGCTCGCGCAATGCGTGCGGGCGGCGTATAAAGGCGCGCGCCGGGCGGGTCAACGCGCTCTGGCGCCAGTGAAAGGCTAGCGGAAGGGTCGCCATGTCGGCCGGGCGGTCGCCAAGCGTCATGTCCGAGGAGGTCGCGCGGTTCGACGCGCTGGGCGACGCGTGGTGGGACGTGGATGGGCCGATGGCGCCGCTGCATCGCCTGAACCCGGTTCGGATTGCTTGGGCGCGCGACCTGATCCTCCGGCATTTCAAGCTTGAGGCGCCGGCTGGGGCGCCGCTCGCCGGCGTCGACCTTCTCGACGTCGGCTGCGGGGCGGGGCTGTTCGCCGAGCCGTTGGCCCGGCTCGGCGCCGACGTCGTCGGCGTCGATCCGGCGCTCGCAGCGATCGAGGCCGCCCGCCGCCATGCCGAGGAGACGGGCGCCTATCTCGCCTATCGCATGGGCACGGTCGAGGAGCTGGCGGCGGAGGAGCGTCGGTTCGATATTGTGAGCGCGATGGAGGTGATCGAGCACGCGGCCGACCCGAAAAGTTTCGTCACCGCCGCGGCCTCGCTGGTCAAACCCGGTGGCCTGTTTCTCGCTTCGACTCTCAACCGCACGCTGAAAAGCTTCGCCCTCGCCATTGTTGGGGCCGAATATGTGCTGCGCTGGCTCGAGCCCGGAACGCATCGCTGGGAGCAATTCGTGACTCCGCTCGAGCTTACCGGCTTCGCCCGCGCCGCGGGCTTACGGTGCCGGAGCCTGCGCGGCATGGTCTACGATCCGTTCCGGCGCGACTGGCGCCTCTCGTCCGATACGGGGGTGAACTACCTGTTCGCCGCGACGAAGGCGGAGCTGTAGATTCGAAGCTCAATCGCTTTTCCGGACGGGCCCGCTTCGGGCGGATTCCTGCCTTCCACGCTCCCTCGCTGACGACGCTTGCGGATCGCATCGATCCAGTTTTCCAGCGCCTCGATATCAGCGATGAGTTCACGGGGCTCCGGCACCGGCGCGCGCGCCGCTGCGGCCTGATCGTGGCCGTGCAGCCATTTCGAGCATTTCGTCATCGCGGTATCGACCCTCAGGCAATCCTCGACCGTGATGTCCGCGATCGTGCCAAGGTGCTGAGTCTGAACGCTAGGCCGAAACCGTTCGACAATGCCGTCCAGAAGGACTTCCTCAACGGCGCGTTCCCAAGCTTCGCGTAGCAAGCCGTAAAGGATCTTAGTCTAGCTTCCTTCTCGTAGTTGGCCTGACGGCCGCCGCGAAAGAGCTTGTCCGCGTCTTGCCATTCGTTTTTCAGGTATCTGACCTTCCGTTTGACCGGCATCGCTACCCACGGCAGCTCCTCCGAACAAACGCCGGCGCCCATCGAGAGCTGACGAACGTGCTGGTCAAGGTGGGCAACGCCTTTTTCCTCGGCGAACTGTTTGAGGAGCAGAAGGAAGACGACGTCGTGGGTAAAAACAATGACCTGCCGCTTCTTGGCTTCCTGCACCAGCCGCTGTGCGACGCCGTGGCGCCATTTGTAGTCGAGGGAAGAAACCGGGTCATCAAATACGATGCCGGAGGGATCATCGGCGGTGCTGAGCTCTGCAAAGAATGCCGCAATGGACAGGCAGCGTTGCTCGCCTTCACTCACCACTTTTGGCAGTTCAACACCGGGCGCGCGCGTAAGGATAAGCTTGTGATAGAGAACGCCTTCCGATCCGCCGGCTTCTCTAAGTTCGACCTCGACGTGGTGGAACCCAAGATCGGTCAGCTCGTCCTTAAAGCGCTCCTTGAGCTTCTTTGATACTGCGGTCTTCGTGACTGCGGTGCTCTTCTGAGTGATCGCGTTAGTAGTCGTGTCGTCGATGCACAGCCCGTAGGCGGCGATCTTCTTTTTGCGCTCGATCTCGTTTAGAAATAGGGTTTCGTGCTGGCGCAGCAGCTCGCGGGCACGAAGCTCCTGAGCCTCGGCTGTTACGAGTTTGCGTGTTTCGTCAGTCGCGCTACTGAGCAGCGTCTTGATGCGCGCCTCGATTTGGTCTGCGAGCGCATTGACCTCGTGGGCAACGGACATAAGGGCCGGATCATCGGCACGAAGGTCTCTGTCTTCGGTTAGGGCGAGAACGACGGCCATGCGGCGCCTTTCGTTCGCGATAAGCGCGGAACCTATCGCTTCCGCCACTGCGTCATGCTCAATGCGGATTTCCTTCAGTGTCTCGTCAGTAGCTTCAGTCGTTGTCTTTAGATCAGTGAAGGTCTTTCGTAGCCGCGTGAAGGTCTCCCTCACCTGCCGGAGTTCGTGCTCTGTCGTCGATGCCACGAAAGCCTCGAACTTTCGGAGCCTGCGACCGGCCGAGTCATTCAGATCCTGCTGGCACAGCACGCAATGCGCGCTATCCTCTACAACCGGAAACGTTTGGCTGGGATAAGCTTGCTCCTGGGAGAAACGACGCGCTGCCTCCCAAAGCTCCGTCCACAATTCCGAACCGGTTCCGGCCAGGAGGCCCGTCGAGAACGTCACCTCTCGGAGCCTTCTTGCTTCTTCGCTCTTACGACGGACCTCGGCTCGCGCGTCGAACACAGCGACGATGGTCTCGGTCGAAAGCGCGCGTTCCACCTCGTTGAGATGGCGCGCCAATGCCTGCACGCGCCCCGCGCGAAGGGTGAGCTGGCGGATCAGCTTTTCCGGGTCGTTAGCTTGCAAATCAAGTAGTGACTTCTCGAGCTGAGTAAGTCGACCTGCCTCCTCAGGCGAGACGTGAGCGAGCGTGTGGACTAATTCCGGCCTTGTCAGTGAGGTAATACTCGCAAGTAGCCTTCCGACAGCAGTTCCTTCTGGGATTTGCCCTTGAAGAGGCGCCAAGGCGCTCGAAGCCAAAGAGCGTTGTTCGCTTTCAAGCTTCGCTCGAACGGCTCGGCACGCTTTAACAAGTTTGTCGAAGAGGTCCAGTCCGAAGGGCCGGAACGCGACATCTGTCTTCTCGGTAAGGTAGACGGCAGCGCAGCGCGTATCGAAGACGCTCACGCGGGATATGAATTCATCCTCACTGCCCCCAATCCATTCCCGCAGTTCGGATTTGGGGCCGACCTGGTACTTGATTGACACGATTGGCGAAAGAGGAGTTGCGCCGGAAACGACGTTCCCGAGGATTTGCTCCTCCCCCCGGGCGCGGCACGCGCTCTTGAGGATCCGGATGTATCCGGTCTTTCCGGCAGCGTTGTCGCCGTAGACCACGGTGAGGTTTGGGCCGAATTTTAAAGTCTGGTTTTCCGAGAGTGCGCTTACCCCTCGGTGATGGAAGATGGAAACAAGCGAAACGGGCGCGCTGCCTCCTGTCTCTCCCGGAACATGCTCACTGGCTAGCGGAGTAATGTGCTGTTGTTCAGCGAGACCGTGAGCGCTCTTGCAGATGTCGGTCAGCGCCCTGATGTCGTCATCGGAAAGTTCGCCGTGCAGCACAAGGCGGCGCAGAGCATCGCGCTGCCAGGCTGGGCGGTCCTGGGACCACTCGAGGAGTTCCTTGAGAACCGACACCTTCGCGAGACCGAGTTGAGCACGCGTCCAATTGCCGAGTAAGCGGAATTAGCGATAACACGTGCACTGCATGTCATTGAAAGTACGCCATGACACGCGCGTGCTCAAGCTCGAATATCGCTCGAATCGCGGCCGACTGCTTGTCGCACATTCCCCCTCTCATGGGGGCAAATCTGAAGGCCGGCAGGGTCGAAAACGGTCGAGCTGATTGAACCGGCGGAACGACAATTGATTGCAGAAAATCAGAACCTGGGTTAAGCTTGCTCGATGGACAATTCCGCGCTTCCGCATGAGTTGCCGGCCGCCTTCCATTCCGCCGCTCCGGCCGCCCCAAGGGGCAAAAGGCCGATGAAAAATGTTTCAGCGAAAATCCCGCGTAACCCATTGATAAGTCTCGATTCGGACGAGGAAATCCAAGGAAATCCAACCCCCTTTTTCGGTCGTTTTCAAAGCCAAACACGCGCCGGCCAAGAAGTCCCAAACGGACCCGCGCCGCCGTCCGAGAGGGACGCTAAACAAACTCGATCCCGAGCCTAGCCGGACCCCAGCCTCACTTGCCCGGGCATTCCTTCTGCAGGCGCTCCATCGCCTGGGCGAAGCCAGTCAGCGAATAGGTGTCGATCGATTGGTGGCCTCTGAGGGAAGCCGCCTTGATCACCAATTTCGCGCCTTTGCGCATTTCGGCGATCAGCGCGCTCTCCTTCGCCGCGTTCTTGACCCACAGGTTTCCGCCTTTAGGCAGCATCTCGAACGCCGCCTCGTCGACCAGGGCGACCGGGGCCGGAGCGACGGACGTCTTCGATTTGGCGTCGGACTTCACCGGCTTCTCACCCGGCTTGGCGTCAGGCTTTGATTCGGCCGTGTCCCCCGAGGCGACGTCGAAGCCCATGATGAACGACACTTCGTTGCGCACCCCCTCCGCCGGACGATCGGATATGAACGCGTAGCCAGGATCCCGCTTGAGACTTGTTGGTTCGCGTGATTTCGGTTGCGCGAGGGTATAGCAGATGCGCCCCTTGCCGACCTCGCCGACGAACACATTCCAGTCGCCGAAGGTCGCGACAAGGGCAGGCTTGGACGTCTCATCCTTCGTTCCCGATTTGGGCGCGGCCTTGGCTGGCTTGGTCGCGGCGGCGGCAGGCGGGACGAGAGGGGCGAGGGCGCTGGCGGCGCAAGCGGCCGCAACCGCGAACCCTATGACGCGAAGGGATGAAAGGAGGAGACTCGTCATCACAGCAATCCTTTGAGCCGGGTGTTGGCGTTAAGGGCCACGCCCGGGCGGCGGCTTCCCCTGCCGTCCGATCCGGGCAAAATTCCGGCCTTTCGCCTTGCCGGCCCGTGCAGGGGCTGTAATCCTGCATTTGGTTACTGAAAAATGAGTAAAATTCGGAGCTGCCCATGAAAGCGCTGATCTGTCCGTCGCTTGGTCCGCCGGAAAACCTGCGGGTCATGGAGGTCGAGACGCCCACGGCCGGCGAGGGCGAGGCTCTGGTCGAGGTCGCTTATGCGGGGCTCAACTTCTTCGACACGCTGATCATCGAGGGCAAATATCAGGTGAGGGCGAAGCCGCCGTTTTCGCCCGGCGGCGAGTTTTCCGGCCGGGTGGTCGCGCTGGGACCGGGAGTCAAGGGGTTTCAAGTCGGCGATCGGGTCATGGGCTTCTGCGCTTATGGGGCGGCCGCGGAACGGATCGCGATCCCGACCAATCGCCTCGCGCGAATCCCCGAGGGTCTTAAGCTCGACAAGGCGGCGGGCCTTTCGGTCGCCTACGGCACCTCCCTGCATGCGCTCAAGCAGCGCGCCGAGATGAAGCCCGGCGAGACCCTGCTCGTGCTTGGCGCTTCGGGCGGCGTCGGGCTCGCGGCGGTGGAGATCGGCAAGGCGATGGGCGCGCGCGTGATCGCCGGCGCGTCCTCGGACGAAAAGCTCGCCTTCGCGCGGCGCCATGGCGCGGCCGAGACGATCAACACCCCAAGCGAGGACATGCGCGCGCGGCTCAAGGAGCTTGCGCCCAACGGCGTCGACGTCGTTTACGATCCGGTCGGCGGCGCGCTGACCGAAACGGCGCTGCGTTCGCTCGCCTGGAAGGGGCGGCTCCTGGTGATCGGCTTCGCGTCGGGCGAGATTCCCCGCCCGCCGCTCAACATCCCCTTGCTCAAGGGTTGCGATATCCGCGGCGTCTATTGGGGCGAATTCACCGCCCGCGAACCGGAAGCGCATCGGCAGAACATGGCTGAGATCATGGATTGGGCCAAATCCGGCGTCTTGAGCGTCCATGTCCACGCCAAATACCCGCTGGAAGACTATGCGAAGGCCTTCGAGGCGATCGCCAAGCGCCAGACGCTCGGCAAGACCCTGCTTAGCCTTGGCGCGTCCGGGGATTAGGGACAAGACCAAAGGGCGTTAGGCCGCTTTGGGCGCAGGCTGTGGGAAAACTCCCGAGCATGTTCACGCGGACCTATTTTGTTCGCTTTTTCGAGCCCTCAGAGCGTTCAGAAGCAAAAAAATCGCGAAGAATTTCGCTCTGCTCGGCCGGTCGCAAAAATTCGCCGTGTTTTCGCACAGCCTCGGCGGGAAGCGGACCTCCGTTCACTCGGGTTTAATGTTTGGCTGGCGCACGGATTCGGGTTGATAGCATCTGCCAGGAAAAGGCTTTTCAATTGTCACAGTCCGATTGTGCTTCCACTTTTATACCGAATTTAGCGACCCGGCGAGCGTTTATTGCGGACTCCGATCCAATAAGCTTTAGCGCTTCCCTCGCCCGGTTGGAAATTTCCTTCGTGTTCGCGGTTGCGTTGATGATCCGGTTAAACTGTAGGGCGCCGGCCAACATGGTTCTGAGGTCCTTTCCTTTGGCTTCCTTAAATGCCTTGCGATATTCCGCAACGGATACGGTTCCAAGCTCGGCAAGTAACTCTTCGGTCCATGAGCCGTCCAGCGCAAGAAGCATCGCTGGGACATTAAGTTTCTCTTCTAGTACTTCGCATTTCTTTGTGAACGCCTCTCTAATAGCTGGATCTGAGATGTCATTGCCGAATGGGTGGTGCTCCAAATCGAAGAACGACAGCGGTTCGGTTCGATTTTCAACATAGCGCTTCAGCATCTTAGAGCCTGACTCAAAAGTCTACGGCCTGGCGAGCCGCCTGAGGGCGAGCTGGATGCAAGCGAGTGTGATGAAGGCCGCGAGGGTATCAGCGAGGTTCTCGTAATCTTTGGCCAGGCGGCGGTTTCGGCCGAACCACGAAAAGGTCCGTTCGACAACCCAGCGACGCGGCAGGACGATAAATCCTGAACTGTCGTCGGGACGTTTGACGATCTCCACACGCAGCGGCGGCTGCGCGGCGACGGCGTGTTCGACCTGGCGGGCGTTGTAGCCGCCATCGGCCCAGACGAGTTCGAGCCAATTGAAGCGCTGGCGGATGCGGTCAAACACCAAGGCGGCGCCGTCCCGGTCCTGAATGGCGGCGGAGTGAACCACCACGCGCAAGGGCAAGCCTTCGGTATCGACCAGAGCGTGGATCTTGCGCCCCTTCACCTTCTTGCTGGCGTCATAACCCACTGCGTCTGCTTCACCTTTCGCGCATCCCCTTTTTCGGCCGACTTGAGCGACTGGCTGTCGATGACGCCGGCGCTGGGGCTCGCCTCCCGCCCCAGCCGTTCGCGCAGCGCCGCGCGCAGTTCCTCCCAGATCGCCTCCCATACTCCCTCCCGCTGGAAAGCGCGGAAGATGTTGTAGACCGTCGAGCGCGGCGGGAAGACCCCGTGCGGCAAATAACGCCACGGGCAACCGGTTCGCAGAAGATAGAAGATCGCGTTCATCGCCAAGCGCATGTCGGTCTGGCGCGGCCGTCCGCCCGGCTTCGCCGGCGGAATCAGAGGCGCCAAGCGATCCCATTCCGCATCGTTCAGATCGCTCGGCAGACAATCCCCAGCTTGGCGATACCGGCTCCGATCAGCGTCCGTCCACATCCCGAATCATCCTCAAAATTGCAGATGACCCGGTGAATCATTCCTTCCTTAACGACTTTTGAGACAGGCTCTAAGCGTTCTCCTCCACAATGTATAGACGGCTTCATTGACTTCTGCATCGCTGGCAATGACCGTTTCGGTCGAAACCAGCCCAACGCTGATTGGGTATGACGGTAGGGCAAAGGCGCGTCCGTATCGAAGGGATCGATGCGGGAACCTCCGCGATTGCTGGCGATAACGAAAAGAGGCTCTTATCGCGTCAGCTGTTGTTTTCGGAATTCCGCCTTAGATCGTCATATGTGGACGGCCTCTTGGCAAGGACGTTGACGATTGGATCGGCTTGGTCGCCTCGGTCATATGTCCGGCCTGTTTGTGCGGGTTTTGGTCCGCTGGCCCTGATGATATCCGACGGCTCGGGTCCCTATCATGGCCGCGAGCTTTGCGCTCGTGACGACGGGCGGGGTGTCCTTTGCGTTCGGTTCTCGACCATCGATCATCACGTCTAAGGGCTTGCCAAACTGGGTTGTGTGGGTCGAATCCTTTCCTTTGCGGCTGCTTGATGTCATCGCGGCTGCTTGATCTCAGGCCTTGACGTACAGCTCCGTGCGGAAGCTCTCGCCGGTCGTCATCATCGCCCAGGCGATTCTGGCAAGCTTGTTGGCCAGCGCGACCGCGACGACGCGCTCGGGCTTTCTCGCCCGCATCGCGACGATCCATTCGGCGAGTGCGCCCTTGTGTTTGTGCGCGACCCGCACGACGGACGTGCAGCCGACCACCAGCATCTTGCGCAGGTGGCGGTTGCCTTTCTTGGTGATGGCGCCGAGCCTCTCCTTTCCGCCGCTCGAATGCTGGCCGGGCGTCAGCCCCAGCGAGGCGGGGAGATCGCTCGCCGACCGGAAGACGTGCGGATCGGGATGGAACGCGACCATCGCCGAGGCGATCAGCGGCCCGAAGGCCGGGATCTCGTCGATGAGACGGCTGATCGGGTTGGTGGCGCTCGCCCTGGCGATCTGCGCCTCCAGTTCATCGATGCGCGCGTCGAGGCCCTTGATTTCGGCGGCCAATATCCCCGTGGCTGCCTGGGCCGCCTCGGGCAGGCGGTCCTGCGCCTCCGCCAAAGCGATGAGGTCCTTGACCCGGTGGATGCCTTTGGCGGCGACGAGGCCGAACTCCGAGAGATGGCCGCGCAACGCGTTCACGCTCATCGTTCGCTGCTTGATCAGCAGTTCGCGGGTCTTGTGCAGCATCAGCACGGCCTGCTGGTCCGCGCTCTTGACCGCAACGAACCGCATCTCGGGCCGCGACATCGCCTCGCAGATCGCCGCGGCGTCGTTGGCGTCGGTCTTGCCGCGCTTGACATAGGGCTTGACATAGACCGGCGCGATCAGCACCACCCCATGTCCCATCGCCCGCAACTCGCGCGCCCAGTGATGGGCCGAGCCGCAGGCCTCCATGCCGATCCGGCACGGCGCGATCCCGGCGAAGAAGGCCAGAAAACGCGCCCGGCTCAGCTTCCGCTTCACCGCAGGCGACCCTTCGCGCTCGAGGGCGTGGACCTGGAAAAACCCTTTGCTCAGGTCGACGCCGATTCTGATAAACTCTTGCATGGACGGCTTCTCCTCTCGGGGGTCGCTCCAATGCCCCTGGCGCTTTGACGCCGAACGGTGAGGCCGTCCACATCATCATGGCCGACCTTGTGCCGGAAAAGCCCGGCCATGACGCTTTCAGAACCGCCACAGGCTTGGCGTGTTTGGCTGGGCCCCGCCGAACACCATGCGCTTGTCACCTGTAGCTTGAGCGTTTCTTGCACATGGGGGCTGACGGGCCTATCTACAGCACGTAGGAGCCAAGCCCCCATGTTCATCCAGACCGAAGTCACCCCCAATCCCGCGACCCTCAAGTTCCTCCCCGGCCGGCCGGTGATGGACGAGGGCACGTTCGAGGCGCGCGACGCCGTTCAGGCCGAGCGCTCGCCGCTGGCCAAGGCGCTGATGGGGCTGCCGGGTGTGAGCAGCGTCTTCTTCGCCAACGACTTCATCTCCGTGACCAAGGGCGAGGGCGAATGGCAGCATCTGCGGCCGGCCGTGCTTGGCGTGGTGACCGAATTTTATCTCTCCGGCGCGCCTTTGATCGAGACGGGCGGCGCCGACGCCGTCACGACCGGTGAGTTCTTCGATCCCAAGGACGCCGAGAGCGTCGAGGCGATCAAGGAACTGATCGAGACGCGTGTGCGCCCGGCGGTGGCGGGCGACGGCGGCGACATCATCTTCAAGGGCTACCGCGACGGCGTCGTCTACCTCAAGATGAAGGGCGCCTGCTCGGGCTGCCCGTCCTCGACCGCGACGCTCAGACACGGAATCGAGAACCTTCTCAAGCACTTCCTGCCGGACGTTCAGGCGGTGGAGGCGTTCGAGGGCTGAGGCCCCGCCGACGTCGAGGCTCGGCGGATGATCTACCGTTGGCTCTTCCCCCTCCTTTGGATCGTCTTTATCGTCTTCTGGATCGCGATGGCGCGCGGCGGCAAGGCGGTCGCCGAGCGCGAGAGCGTCTATTCGCGGCTCTCGCACTATGGGCCGCTCGCCGTGGGCGTCTATCTGCTGGCGGCGCCGCGCGTGCCGATCTTTCCGCTCGACGCGCGCTTCGCGCCGCTTGCTCTCTGGCCCGTCCAGCTTGGCGCGGCGCTGACCTTCGCAGGCATCGCCTTCGCCATCTGGGCGCGGGTGTGGATCGCAGGCAACTGGAGCTCTGACGTCACGCTCAAGCGCGACCATGAGCTGATCGTCGACGGCCCTTACGCTTGGGTCCGACATCCCATCTACACCGGTATTCTCGTCGCCCTGGCCGGAACCGCGCTGGCGGTCGGGGAGTGGCGCGGCGTGCTCGCCGTCGCTCTCGCGGCGGGCGCCTTTTGGCGCAAGCTTAGGCTCGAGGAGGCGGTGATGCGCCGCCAGTTCGGCGAGACTTACGCCCGATACGCGGCGCGCGTGCCGGCGCTCATTCCGTTCGTCGGCTGAACGTCCGGGCCGCCCTCACCGCGCCGGCTTCTCCCCGCCCGCCGCGGTTATGACCGCGACGATGATGAGCCCGGTCAGAAGCAGGCGCACGCCGGCGCTGACGCCGAAGGTGTTGAGCATGGTCAAGAGCAGCACCAGGAACAGCGCCCCGCCCCAGACGCCTGGCAGGTTCGCCCTGCCCCCCGACACCGACGTGCCGCCGATCACGACGACGGCGATCGAGGCCAGCAGATACTCATTGCCGATGTCGACGTTGGCGCCGCGGAAATAGCCGGCGAGCAGCGCCCCGTTGAGGCCGCCCAGCGCGCCGCACAGGGCGTAAGTCGCGCAGCGGACCGGCTCGACCTTGAGGCCCGCCAACCGCGCCGCGCGCTGGTTCTGACCGATCCCGACCACCGACCGGCCCCAGATCGTGCGATGGAGCGCAATGCTGGCGCCGATCGTGAGCAGAACGGTCAGGATCGCCAATAAAGGCACGCCCGCGATCACAATGTTGGTGAAGTCGGCGAAGCCCGGCGGCGGCTTGATCTGGAGCCCCCGTCCGTAAGAGATGTCGACCGACTGGATGATGAAGCTCGCCGACAGCGTCGCGATGATCGGCGGGATGCGGAGCGCCCAGATCAAAAGGTAGTTGGCGAGCCCGACCGCAACACCGCAGGCGATCGCGGCGGCAAGGCCGACGGCGAGCAACCGGTCGTCGCCGCCCATCGTCTTCATCGCCACCGCGCTGGCGAGCCCGATGTTCGCTGGCAGAGACAAGTCGACATTGCCGGGCCCGAGCGTGATGACGAACATCTGCCCGACGCCGACGATGACGGTGAACACCGACAACGACAGCGCCGCCGTCAGCATCCCCCCGGCGCCATAGCCCCCAGTGAAGGCGATCGCCGCAAGCCAGACCACGCCGGCGCCGACGAAGGACCAGATCCATGGCCGCTTGAGAAGCGTCTGCAAGGCGGCGGTCATCGGTCCGACCCCTTGCGGGTGATGGCGACGCGGGCGGCGAGAACGATGATGAGGATCGCGCCATTGGCGGCGACCTGCCAGTCGGGCGGAATATGCATGAAGGTCAGAAGCGGCGAGGCCGCCATCGCCATGGTGAGCGCGCCGAGCACGGCGCCGACCGGCGACACGACGCCGCCGACGAACTCGCCGCCGCCGAGGATCACGCCGGCGATGGAAAGCAGCGTATAGCCGTTGCCGATATTGGCGTCGGCCGAAGTGGTGATGCCGACCAGCGCCATTCCGGACAGCACGCCAAAGACGCCGGCGAGCGCGAACAGCGTCATCTTGGCCTTGAGCAGCGACCATCCGGCGCGCTCGATCGCCAGCGCATTGCCGCCGCAAGCGCGCAGGATCGCGCCATAGGACGTGCGCATCAGCCCGAAATAGCCGACCCCTGCGATGATCACGGCGGCGACGATCGGAAAGGGGATGAACGGCGGCTTGACGCCCATGGTCGCGAGCAGCCAGCCGGGCGCCTTTCCTCCGGGCTTCGGCAGGAGAAGGATCGCAAGTCCCTGCCAGACGAAACTCATGCCGAGCGTGACGACGATCGAAGGCAGATTGCGCAGATAGATGAGCGCGCCGAGCGCGGCGTAGAGCGCGACGCAGCCAAGCAACGTCAGCGCGCCGAGCCAGGGCTCGTCGCGCAACCAGGTCGCCGTTACGCAACAGACGAAGCCGACGAAGGTGCCGATCGAGAGATCGAGGTCATTGCCCGCGATGACGAACATCTGCGCCATGGTGGCGAGCGCGATCGGGATCGCGAGGTTCAGCATCAGCGTGAAGCCGAAATAGCTGATCGCGCGAGGGTTGAGCCAAGCGATGGCGGCGACGACCAGAGCGAGCGACAAGGCCGGAAGCGCAGCGCGCAACCGTCGGCGCCATTCGGCCCCGGCCGCATTCGCCGACGGGACGGCTGCAGCCACGGTCACGGTCACGCGACGCCTGCGAACGACGAGTGGATCACCTGCTCCTCGTTAAGTTCGTCGCGCGCTAGTTCGGCAACGATCGCGCCGTTGCGGAACACATAGGCGCGGTCGCAGTTTTTCAGCTCCTCGACCTCGGTCGTGTACCAAAGGAAGGTGCGGCCGCGCTCGGCCTCGGCGCGAATGAGGCCGTAGACCTCGAGCTTGGTGCCGAAATCGACGCCGCGCATCGGATCGTCCATCAGCAGGATGCGTGCGTCGGAGCCAAGCGCGCGCGCGAACAACGCCTTCTGCTGATTACCGCCCGAGAGCGAGAGAATGTTGTTGTGAACGTCGGGCGTACGGATCTTGATGCGCTCGCGCCAGCCGTTGGCAAGCTCGTCTTCAAGGCGGCGCGAGAGCAGCAGGCCTGAGCGAAATTTCTTCAGCGACCGCACGCCGATGTTGTGAGCGATCGACCATCCCGGAAAGACGCCGTCCGACTGCCGATCCCCGGCGACAAGCGCCACCGGCGCGCTCACTGTTGCGCCCGTGCGCGCGTGCGAGGCGGCGGCTAAGGTCGCCAGCAGAAGGTCGGTCTGGCCGTGGCCCGCGAGACCCGCAAGGCCAATGATCTCGCCCTCGCGCGCCACCACTTCCCAATCATCGGTCTGCCGTTCGGGGCGCACGCGCACAACGACCGGAGTTTCGCCGCGCGCATGGGTCGCGGCGGCGGCGTGAGCCCGCGGAGCTTCGGGCTCAATGCCGCCCATGGCGCCGACCAGCTTCGCCCGATCGAAATTTCGCGCGACGTCGGCCATGACCACCTTGCCGTCGCGCATGACGACGATGCGGTCGCACGTGGACAGCACCTCGCCCAGGATGTGGGAGATCAGGACGCAGCTGACCCCGGACTCGACCGAGCGGCGCACATGGGCCAAGAGCTGCCCGGCCGTATGCGTGTCGAGCGAGGAGGTCGGCTCGTCGAGAATGACCAGGCGCGCGGGCGCATCCGAGACCGAGAAGGCGCGCGCGATCTCGACCATCTGCCTGCGCCCGATGGTCAAGTCCTGAACCAGGTCGCTCGCTCTCACGCCGTGGCCGGGAAAGATCTCGTCGAGCTTATTGAGAATGAGCCGCCCCGCGCGGCGCCGCCAACCAAAGCCGCGGATGGCGGCATGAACGACGCGGGCGTTTTCGGCCACGGTCAGGTTCGGGCAGAGCGACAGTTCCTGAAAGACGCAGCGTAGCCCAAACGCTCTTGCTCGCGCCGAATTCCAGTGCGGCTGCTCCTCGCCGTCCACGACAAATTGGCCGCGATCCGGCGCGACCCCGCCGTTGAGGACATGCATCAAGGTCGACTTGCCGGCGCCATTGTGGCCGACGACGCCGACGCACTCGCCGGAGACAAGCGAAAAATCAGCGCCGTCCAGAGCCCGGACGGCGCCATAGGACTTTTCGACGCCGTCCAGCGTAACGAAATGGGCGGGCGGTTCAGACATCGTCGGCGGCAGGGACCGTCGTTTGTGGCGGGCCGGCCAGGCCGGCGCGGTTACTTCTTCAAATTGGCCGCAATGGCCGCTTTTGCGTCTTCGAGAGAATACTCTTTGTTGGCGACGCTGCCTACAGGCGTGTTGGCGACGGCTTCGGCGAGATGGGCCTGGTCGATTTCGAGGTCAGGCACGACAAGATCGTGCGGGATGTCCTTGTTTCCGTCGAGAATCTGCTGGGCGACCCAGAAAGCGAGCGTGCCCAGGCCCGGCGCAATCGAGGCGGACCAGGACTGGTAGCCGTTCTTGTCGGCCTGCTCCTTCCACCATTTGAGTTCGTCCTGGCGATTGCCCATGAGGATCAGCGGCGTCGGCCGGCCCGCCGCGGCGAAGGCTTGCGCCGCGCCATAGGCGTCGCCGCCCTGATCGAGCACGCCCACGATTGGGGGGAGCGAAGGCAGGATGCTGGCTACGGCCTTTTGCGCCGTCGTCTGATCCCAGTCGCCGGTGACCGTGCCGACGACCTTGAACTGAGGATGCGCCGCGAGACCTTCGGCGATGCCCGAATGCACGGCGTCGTCAATGCCGGTGCCGGCAAGGCCGCGGATTTCGATCACATTGCCGCCCTGCGGCAGGTGCTCGGCCATGAAGTCGGCTTCGTGCCGGCCGTACTTCTTGAAGTCGATAAAGACGCGATAGGCGCAGGGCTCGGTGACGACGCCGTCAAACGACACGACAACGATGCCCGCGTCACAGGCTTGCTTGATCGCGCCGTTGAGGGCGTCAGGCGAAGCCGAATTGATGACGATCGCGTCATAGCCCTGCAGGATGAGGTTCTGGATCTGCGCCGCCTGGGTCGGCACTTCCTTGTCCGCGGTCGTGAACACGTCGGCCGCCGCGACCACCTTGTCGGCGACCGCCTTCTTGGTGACGATGTCGTAGCTCTTCAGCATCGCCTGGCGCCAGGAATTGCCGGCGTAATTGTTCGAAAAAGCGATCTTCTTCTGCGACGCGTCGGCGAGCGCGCCGCCGGCCGACAGGGCGAGCGCTCCCGCCAGCACCAGTTGAGCATGTTTCATATTTCGATCCCTCCCAGACTGACCTTCCAGTTAGCGCTTGCTGACCTGTCGCTAACATGTCAATGTTACATCACTGCGAACGGAGCGAGTCAAGGATGCGGATGCAGCTTGTTCTCACTTTTGCCGCGGCTGCAGGACCAGTCTCGGCCGGCCGGCTTTCAGGAGGATAAGGTTGAGCGCGCCGCCGCTGCGGTTGCAGGCCTACGAGGCGATCGTCGATCGCTTGGTGTTCCGCCAACTGCTGCCGGGTCAGTTCGTCACTCAGCGCGAACTCGTCGAACTCTGCGGCCTGCCGCTCGGCGCGATACGCGAGGCCATTCCGCGACTCGAGGCCGATGGGCTGATCGCCACCCTGAGGCAGCGGGGGCTGCAGATCGCTTCCATCGACGTGCGGTTCGTGCGCAACGCCTACCGGTTGCGGCGAATTCTCGAATCCGAGGCGGCGGCGCACGCGGCGCGGCAAGCTTCCGCCGCCTTCCTCGAGCGGGTCGAGGCTGAACATCGCGCAATCCTTGCCCGCATGGTCGACCCCCTGCCCGAAGCCGTGGCGGACGAGGCGCAGCGGATCGATTGGGCCATGCACGAGGCGCTGATCGGTTTCCTCGACAACGAGCTGGCCGCCGAAGTCTATCGCGTCAACTCGATCAAGGTTCGCATGGCCTCACAACAGCGCCTCAGGGTCACCGGGGCCAATATCGGACGGGTGATGCGCGAGCACATGAAGATCATCGAGGCGCTAAAAACGAGAAACGTGGAAGCCTCCGTCGCCGCGGTCCGGGAGCACATCGATCGCTCGATGGGGGTTGCGCTCGGCCTCGAGGACGAGGCCGACGTGCGCCTTTGGAGCGGCGCTCCCGCCACCCAGGAGGTCTAGCGCATGCCACTCTCGGTCAGCGGCATCGTCGCGGTGATGCTCACTCCGTTCACCGACGAGGGCGAGGTCGATTACGCCAGTCTCGAGCGGCTGATCGAATGGTATCTCGCCAACGGCGTCGACGCCCTATTCGCCGTCTGTCAATCGAGCGAGATGCAATATCTGAGCCTTGAGGAGCGCGTGTTCGATCGCCCGTTTTGTCGTCCGGCAGGCGGGAGGGCGCGCGCCGGTCGTCGCATCCGGCCATGTGAGCGACACGCTTGCTGGCCAGATCGAAGAACTGACCGCCATGGCCGACGTCGGCGCCGACGGACTCGTGCTCGTCACCAACCGGCTCGACCCCGCGAATAGCGGGGCGGCAGCCTTCAACTCAACGCTTGGGTCGCTGCTCGAAGCCCTGCCGCCCGATCTTCCGCTCGGTCTTTATGAATGCCCGGCTCCTTACCGGCGCCTATTGAGCGACGAAGAATTCCGCGCCTGCCTCGATACGGGCCGGTTCGCGATGATGAAGGACGTGAGCTGCGATCTTGCGACTGTCAAGCGGCGCCTCGCAATGGCCGCCGGCTCGGACTTCACGCTCATCAACGCCAACGCCGCGATCGCTGCTCCCGCCATGCGCGCGGGCTCGCGCGGCTTCTGCGGCGTCTCCACCAACCTTCACCCGGACCTTTACGCATGGCTCTATCGCGCGGCCGACACGGAGCTTGGGCGCGAGCTTGCAAGCTTCCTCGTGACGGCGGCGCTGTCGGAGGCCTTCGGCTATCCGGCGTTGGCGAAGATATGCCAACAGCGCCTCGGCACGCTGACCTCGATCCGCTGCCGGGTCATCGACTTCGACGTGCGCGAGCGCTTCTGGGCGCTCGACGCGATTGTCGATGCGGTCATGGCCGGATCGGAAGCCTACCGCGCCAGGATCGCCGCGGCGCGATCGAGGCCAAAGGTGAACGCGTAGCGGCGGCGACGAGCCGCCGCCCGCCAACGTGGACTTACTTCATTTACTTCATGTTGCTTTTGATCGCGGCGATGGCGTCCGCCTGGCTATATTCGTGGCTGGCGACGCCGCCCTTCGGAATGAGCGGCAATTCCTTCTCAAAGTCGTCCTGGGTGAAGGCGAGATAGGGCACGAGCAGATCGTGGGGGATATTCTTGTTGCCATCGAGAACCTGCTGCGCGACCCAGAAGGCGAGGGTCGAGACGCCGGGCGCGATTGACGCCGACCAGGTCTTATAGCCGTCCTTCTCCTTCTGCTCTTTCCACCATTGCAGTTCGTCCTGGCGATTGCCCTCGATGATGGTCGGGCGCGGTTTTCCAGCGGCGGCGAACGCCTGCGCGGCGCCATAGCCGTCGCCGCCTTGATCGACGACGCCGACGATCGGGGGCAGCGAGGGGAGCACGGTCGCGACCGCCTTCTGTGCGGTTGTCTGATCCCAGTCGCCGGTGACCGACGAGACGATCTTGAAATCGGGATGCGCCTTCACGCCCTCGAGAATGCCGGCGTGGATCGCGTCGTCGATCGACGTTCCCGCAAGGCCGCGGATTTCAAGCAGGTTCCCGCCCTTGGGCTCAAATTTCGCCATCTGCTCGACTTCCTGCTTGCCCATGTCCTTGAAGTCGACCACGACACGGTAGGCACAGGGCTCGGTGACGATGCCGTCGAACGAGACGACGACGATGCCGGCGTCGCAGGCCTGCTTGATCGCGCCGTTCAGCGCGTCGGGCGAAGCGGCGTTGATGACGATCGCGTTATAGCCCTGCAGAATGAGGTTCTGGATCTGGGCGGCCTGGGTCGGCACTTCCTTGTCCGCGGTCGTGAACACGTCCGCCGCGGCGACGATGCCGTCCTTCACCGCCTGCTTGGTGACGATGTCGTAGCTCTTCAGCATCGCCTGGCGCCAGGAATTGCCGGCATAGTTGTTGGAGAAGGCGATCTTCATCTTGCTCGTGTCGGCGAGCGCCGGCGCGGCGAAGAGCCCGGCTGCCGCAATGAGCGCGAGCATCGAGACGTTGCGATTCATGGAAAGGTCCTCCCTGGGAGACGAGTAGCGCGCTCGAATGTCCGCGCTTGTCCTTGATGGAGCGTCGGGCGGCAGAGGCCGCCCGACGCTATCCACCAGAGCTAACATGCCAGCGAAAACGCGGTCAACGGGATACCGTGGCGATGCGAAAGACGCTGGGAGAGGAACTGTTCGCGTCGATGACGCGAACGGCCCCGCCCTACCCCAGCTCACTGACCCGTCCGTCGCGGATCGTGACCCGGCGGTCCATCCGGGCGGCAAGGTCCATGTTATGGGTGGCGACGAGGGCGGCGAGGCCGCTCGCCTTGGCGAGCTGGGCGAGGGTCCCGAATACGTGATCGGCGGTCTTCGGATCGAGATTGCCGGTCGGCTCATCGGCCAGCAGCACCCGCGGGCCGTTGGCGACGGCGCGCGCGATGGCGACGCGCTGCTGCTCGCCGCCCGACAATTCCGCCGGACGATGGCTCTCGCGCTCAGCGAGGCCGAGATAGGTGAGCAGTTCGCGCGCGCGGGCCGCGGCTTGAGATCGCGAGAGCCCTGCGATCATCTGCGGCAAGACAAGGTTCTCAAGCGCCGAGAACTCGGGCAGCAAGTGATGGAACTGGTAGACGAAGCCGATTTCCGTGCGCCTCAGCGCCGTCCGCCTGTCATCGCTCATGGTCGAGGTCGCGGCGCCGCCGATCCTCACTTCCCCGGCGTCGGGCCGCTCCAATAAGCCCGCCAGATGCAGAAGCGTCGACTTTCCGGCGCCGGACGGGGCGATGAGCGCCACCGATTGACCCGGCGACAACTCCAGGCTCGCGCCGTTGAGAACCTCGACCGTCGTTTGCCCACGCCCATAGCGGCGCTCGACCCCCTCGAGCGCAAGCGCGGCGATGCGCGCCTGATCATTCATAACGCAGCGCCTCGACCGGATCGAGCTTGGCCGCGCGCCAGGACGGATAGATCGTCGCCGCGAGCGACAGGATCAGCGCCATCGCGACGACGGAGAGAACGTCGGTCGTCTCGACCCGCGAGGGCAGTTGCGACAGGAAATAAAATTCGGAAGGAAAGAGATTGGCGCCGGTGATCCAGCTCAGACCCTTGCGGATCGGCTCGACATTGTGCGCGACAAGCAGGCCAAGCGCGAGGCCGACAGCCGTGCCGAGGAACCCGATGGTCGCGCCGGTGATGAGAAAGATGCGCATGATCGCGCCGCGCGTCGCGCCCATCGTGCGCAGGACCGCGATCGCGCGCGCCTTGTCCTGCACCAGCATGATGAGGCCGGAGATGATGTTGAGCGCCGCCACCAGCACGATCAGGGTCAGAATGGCGAACATCACATTGCTTTCGACCGCCAGCACGTCGAAAAAGCTGCGGTTGAGCTGGCGCCAGTCGGTGTCGATCATCGGCCGCTGCTGCGCGGGCTCGATTCTGCGCCGCATTAGGTCCATGTCGCCTGGATCGGCGACATAGACCTCGATCACGCTCGCCTGGCCATCCTGATTGAAGAAGGTCTGCGCCTCGGCGAGCGGCATGAAGATGAAGGTGTTGTCGAAGGTCGTCATGCCGATCTGAAAAATGGCCGCGACCGTATAGGTCTTCATGCGCGGCGTGACGCCAAACGGCGTCTCCGCGCCATGCGGCGCGATGATGGTGATCTTGTCGCCGGCCCTTAAGCTCAGGTGTTCGGCGAGCTTGGAGCCGACCGCGACTCCCTGGCCGGAATCGAAGCCGTCAAGCGAGCCCTGGGTGATGTGGCCGGCGACGCCCGGAAGACGAGCCAGATCGCCGCCGCGAATGCCGCGCACCAGCGCGCCCGACGAGCCATAGGGGGAGCTGGCGAACGCCTGGCCCTCGACCAGCGGCAGCGCCAGCGTGACGCCCGGAACCTTGCTCACCCTTTCCGTCACCGCATCGTAGTCGGTGAGCGGCGTCTCGACCGCTTGCAGGAACATGTGGCCGTTGAGGCCGATCATCTTGTCCATGAGGTCGTGGCGGAAGCCGTTCATCACCGACATGACCACAATCAGCGCGGCGACGCCGAGCACGATGCCGAGGAACGAGAAGCCGGCGATAACCGAGATCGAGCGCTGGGCGTTGCGCGCGCGAAGATAGCGAAAGGCGACCATCCATTCGAAGGGCGCGAACGCCCTGGTCGCCGGCGCCGTCTCGGGAGCGGCCGCGTCCAACGCGACGGCGGTCACGCCGCCGCCCCCGTCATCAGGAGCGCAGCCCGGCAATCCGAGTGCGCCACCCCCGTCATTGCGAGCGCAGCGAAGCAATCCAGAGGAACACAGGGCGCCCTACGTTCCCCTGGATTGCTTCGTCGCTCGCGCGCCTCGCAATGATGGCAATGGCCAATGCGCTTCATCACGCCTGTCCGCCAAGGCGCGCGATCGCCGCGTCGACGCTGATCAACTCGCGCTCGTCGCCGCGGCGGCTCTTCACCTCGACTTTGCCCTCGGCAAGGCTCTTTGGGCCAACGATCGCCTGGTGCGGCGCGCCGACCAGATCCATAGTCGCGAATTTCGCTCCCGGCCGGTCGTCGCGGTCGTCGTAGAGCACGTCAACGCCGGCCTTGGTGAGCGAGGCATAGATGCGCGCTGAAGCCCCGTCGCAGGCCGCGTCGCCGACTTTGAGGTTGATAAGCCCGACGCGAAACGGCGCGGCCGCCTCGGGCCAGATCGGGCCGTTCTCGTCGTGGTTGGCCTCGATCAGCGCGGCGGCGAGCCGCGTCGGGCCGATGCCATACGAGCCCATATGCACGAAATGCTCCTTGCCGTCCGGTCCATTGACGACCGCTTTCATGGGAGCCGAGTACTTGGTCCCGAAGTAGAAAATATGGCCGACCTCGATCCCGCGGGCGGAAATCCGGTCCTTCGGATCGAGCCGGTCGAACGCCGCCTCGTCGTGTTTGTCGGACGTGGCGGCGTAGAGCGAGGTCCACTTGTCGACCACCGCCTGCATCGTCTCGGGCTCATCGAAGTCGATGTCCTCGGGCGGCGTCTTGAACGAGAGATAGTCGCGGTGGCAGAACACTTCGCTCTCGCCGGTCGAGGCGAGAATGATGAACTCGTGGGAAAGGTCGCCGCCGATCGGGCCGGATTCGGCCCGCATCGGGATGGCGGTAAGTCCGAACCGGGCGAACGTGCGGAGGTAAGCGGTGAACTCCTTGTTGTAGGAATGACGGGCGCCGGCCAGATCGAGGTCGAATGTGTAGGCGTCCTTCATCAGGAATTCGCGCGAGCGCATCACGCCGAAGCGCGGCCTCACCTCGTCGCGGAACTTCCACTGGATGTGATAGAGGTTGAGCGGCAGATCCTTGTAGGAGCGCACCGAGGCGCGGAAGATTTCGGTGATCATCTCCTCGTTGGTCGGCCCGTACAGCATGTCGCGGTCGTGCCGGTCGCGGACGCGCAGCATCTCCTTGCCATAATCGTCGTAGCGCCCGGATTCGCGCCAGAGATCGGCCGACTGGATGGTCGGCATCAGCACCTCGATCGCGCCGGCGCGGTTCTGCTCCTCGCGGATGATCGTGCAGATCTTGTGCAGGACTCGGACGCCGAGCGGCAGCCAGGCGTAGCTCCCCGCCGCCTCCTGGCGGATCATGCCGGCGCGCAGCATCAGCCGGTGCGAGACGATCTCCGCCTCCTTGGGCGTCTCTTTGAGGATCGGCAGGAAATAGCGGGAAAGACGCATCAACCTTCCTAGACGTTCGATTTGGAACGGCGGGCGGGAACGCTCCTATTGAGGCCTTAGCCCCGACTTGACAAGTTCCGGCCGGACGGGACTTCGAGCGTCTTGGGGCCGTGCCCGAGCCTTAAGCCGAAGACCGCACCCCACCAGGGATCGCGAGCATACGCATCGCCTGCCGTAATCCCGCCAGTTAGGTACGTCGTTCGTGATCACTGCGTCGATCTGACATTTGCCGCCATTCTGCGTTTTCCGTAAGCCTTCAGCGAGTTTAGTCACGCCATCAACAGCCCCGTCGGGGCGGACCCTGCCCCCGCGGGCGCCCTCACGAATGTCTGCTAGACTGCCGACGCCGCGCAGCAAGGCGACCGCACGACGATGACGTTCCTCCGATTGCCTGACCCGTTCCGGCACATTCTCTGGGCGACCGCGCTCGCAGCGGCGTTAGGCGCAGCCTATTCCGAAATGCATGTCTTACAGAGGAGCGGGCAGGCGCTCGCCGTCTATGGCTTGGCGCGCGGCGCGGTGACCGGTGCGGTCATCGCCGGCATTCTGACGTCCTTCGATGGCTTCGTTCTGAGGGGGCCGCTAGGCGCGCCGCTTCGCCGCGCGCCGTTTACCATGCATGTCGCGGTCAGGACCGGCATCTATCTCATCGTCATCCTGTTCGGTCTCAAGTTGGGCAGCTATCTCTTTCCGGCGCCCGACGAGAACGGCATTGAGAGCGTAGACGTGCTGTTCTCGCTCGCCGCGGCGTTCGTCTTCGCCTTCATGCAGGACGTGAACGGCCTGCTCGGCCAGAACGTGCTCATCAACTTCATCACCGGCCGCTATTACGCGCCCCGTTTGGAATCGCGGGTGTTCCTGTTCCTCGACATGGAGGGTTCGACGGGATTGGCCGAGCGGCTCGGCCCGCTCGCCTTTCATCGCCTGCTCAATCGTTTCGTCCTCGATCTCACCCAGCCGATCGTTGCGGCGCGCGGCGAAATCCATCGGTATATTGGCGATGAGTTGATTGCGACTTGGAAGCTCAAGGAGGGAATCGCTCACGGCCGGTGCGTCGCGGCCTGTTTCGCCGCCATCGACCAACTCGCGAGACGCGCGCCCGATTACCGCCGCGAATTCGGCTCGGCCGTCACGGTAAGGGCGGGGCTCCACTGCGGTCCGGTGGTGACCGGCGAGATGGGCTCGGTGAGGAAGGAGATTGTTTTTCTCGGCGACACCGTCAACACGGCAGCCCGTATCCAGGAGCTTTGCCGGCAGACAGGCGATCGCGTGCTTGCCTCGGCGGATCTGATCGATCGCCTGGAACTGCCGCCCGGGGTCGCCAAACGCTCGCTCGGCGATCTCAGGCTGCGCGGCAAGGGCGCCGATCTCGCGCTCTATGCGCTAACGAAGACGCCGCCACGCGGCGCGCGCCCGCAGACCGAAGGCCGCAAGATCGCGCCGGAGGAAACGCCCGCCGCGCTCTCGTGACCGGAAGTCTCAAAGGATTCAGCGGGCAATTAATGACCGCATTGCGACAGAGATTTGTCGCAATGATCGCTCAGCGGTATAAGTTGGGGGCGAGAGTGAGCAAGCATGCCGTCGCAGAATACGCTGGTTTGGATCGGAGCGGCCGCTTCGGCGGCCGTGGTCGCCGGGGCGAGCGCGCTCTATTGGACGCATCCAGGTTTCCTCTGGCGGAACCTCGCCGAGGCGCCAGTCGTGGCCGGCGCCCCCTCCGAGTCTAAGCCCCCGACCGTTCCTCCGCCTCCTCCGGCAGTCCCGGCCGCGCCGCCAACGGCGAGCGCTCCACCGCCCGCAGACAAAGCCCCTACCCAGGCGGCGACCACGCCCCTCGAGCCGTCCTTCGACGTGGTGAACGTCGATCCCTCGGGGGAGGCGGTCATCGCCGGCCGCTCCGCGCCGAACGCGAAAGTCGAGCTGCGCGACGAGGGCAAGACCGTCGCCGAGGCGACCGCCAACGCCGCGGGTCAGTTTGTCATCATCCCGCCGGCCTTGGCGCCGGGCGATCATAGCCTCTCTTTGGCCGCGAGCGCCGACAAGACGCAGCCGGCGATATCCAGCCCGGTCGCGATCTCGGTTCCAGCGCCCCCGGAAGCCAAGGTTGCGGCGTCGCCGCCCCCGTCAGAACCCAAAGCAGCCGCTGCTGCGCCCCCGCCAAGCAATGCGGCGGCGCCCGCGCCGCCTGCCCAGGCGATGCAGACCGTGGCGACGCCCTCGGCGCCCGCCGGCTCCCGCGTCGCCATCCGAACAGTCGAGGCCGACGCCGTCGGCGGGCTCATGGCCAGGGGTTCGGCCGAGCCGAATGCGACGGTCCGCCTCTATCTCAACGATGCCGACGTCGCCGACGCCAAGACGCAAGCAGACGGCCGCTGGTCGCTGACGATCAAAAGCGGCATGACCCCGGGCGGCTACCTCATGCGCGCCGATGAGATCAATCCGGGTGGCGCGACAGCGGTTGCGAGCGTCAATACGCGTTTCGACTATCCGGCTGCGCCGGCGTCTGCTTCGCTTGCCGCGCCGACCGCGGCCGCCGCAAGCACGGGCCAATCTTCAGCGACCTCGCCCGCCGACCCGGTCGTCGAATCGGTCCAAACCAAGCGGGTCGCGGCTGGCCATACCTTGTGGGAGCTCAGCCGCAACTACTACGGCGACCCGACGCACTACCCGGTGATCTACGAGGCCAACAAATGGGAAATCCACAACCCCAACCTCATCTATCCCGGCCAGGTGGTCGTCGTCCCAAAGTCTGAGCCGAAGCCTTAAAACGGCGCGATGCCCAGCGACGACCCCAGCGACACGCTCTCCCAGCTTCAGCTCAGGACGTTCGACGATGCGCTCGGCCGCCGCATAATCGACACCCACATCTGGGCGGTGCGCGAGGGGCTGCGCGGCGCCGACGCCTACGAGCTGTTCGACGGCTATTGCCAGCGCCTGGTCAGCCATGGAACGCCGCTGTGGCGAGCGCACACCGCGATGGAAACCTTGCACCCGCAATGGAACGGATACGGCTACACTTGGCGGCGCGAACTCAACGCGATCGCCCCTGAGCAATACCCCCACGGCAGCCTCGAAGAGGCGGACTGGCTGGACAGCCCTTTCAATCATCTCATCGTCAGGGCCCAGGGCGGCGACGAAAGTCTCTCGATGCGCAGGCGTCTGGAACAGGGCCCAGACCAGCGCGACTTCCCGATTCTTGAGGAATTCTTCGCTGAAGGCGGGACGGACTACCTCGCTCATATCTTTGCCTTCGGCAAGGACAGCGACCGCTCTCAGGGGACCGGGGTCGTCTATTCCTTCGCGACCGACCGGAGAGGCGGCTTCAGCGACGACGATACGACGCTCGTGCAGGCGACCCTGCCGGCGCTGTCGCTGGCCATGAAAGCGCACGCCGGCCACGTCATCGCGTCGGGACTGCTCCAGACTTATCTCGGCGAAGACGCCGGGCGGCGCGTCCACGCCGGCTCGGTCATGCGGGGCTCGGTCGACAAGCTGCACGCCGTGCTGTGGTACGCCGACATCCGCGGATTCACGGCCATCAGCGACTCAGCGCCGGGCGCTGTCGTCGTCGAACTGCTCAACGATGTGTTCGAGATCCTGACCGCCTCGCTCCGCGAACGCGGCGGACAGGTGCTCAAGTTCATCGGCGATGGCATGCTCGCCACCTTCCCGTTCGAAGAGGCGGATCGGGCGAAGACCTGTCGCCGCGCGCTCGACGCCGCGATCGAGGCGACGCGCAATATCGACGCGCTCAATGCAGCGCGCGCCGCGCGGGGAGCCCCCGTCGCCGCCGTCGATCTCGCCCTCCATCTTGGCGACGTGCTGTATGGCAACGTCGGCGCGACAGACCGGCTGGATTTCACCGTCATTGGCCCGGCGATCAATGAGGTCGCGCGCATCGAGGCGCTGTGCGAGCCCCTGGGTCGCCCCGTCCTGGCTTCGGCCGAGTTCGTCGCGGCCGCAAGGGATTGTTCAGAACGCCTCGAGTTGCTGGGTCGGCGCGCCTTGCGCGGCGTCAGGCAGGAGAAGGAGATCTTCGCGTTGGACTTGGGCGCCGAGAGTTGACGGCGCGCGCGCCGACAGGGAGGTCCTTCAGAAGGCTTTGGGCGGGCCGGCCTTAGCGAAGGATGGCGTTCGCTGTGTGTCGGCTCGCTATGCCAATGGGAACGGGAAAATTGCGATCTGTGATCGGACTGCGCCAA
The DNA here is from genome assembly GCA_963824475.1 of uncultured Alphaproteobacteria bacterium. Classification (GTDB taxonomy): domain Bacteria; phylum Pseudomonadota; class Alphaproteobacteria; order Rhizobiales; family Beijerinckiaceae; genus Roseiarcus. The sequence goes on along the minus strand of CAWGPR010000009.1, from coordinate 148,717 downwards.
ATCTCATGACTGCCGCGCCCTTGCCTAACGAGAACGCAGCCCGCCTGCGTAAGCAAATTGCGCAAGGGCCGATCGAACTGCGGCGCCATTCACGCCGCGGCCGGAACCGCTTCGCGAAGCGCCGTGATTTGGATGAAGATGGAGTTCGGGTCGACGTCGGGGTGGTTGTCGGGCGCGAGGTCGAGCGCCATCTCGGATACTTTTTCGAGCAATTCATCGAGCATCGGCGCGTCCGCCGCCGCGGGAATCTCGTCGCAGTAACCGCTCCAGGCATTCGCCTCAGCATCCCAGATCGCGGATACTGTGAAAATCACCGGCTTGGCCACAGCGCCCTCATCGACATAGTCGTTAGGACCATTATCACCTTCCTGAGTACGACGGAAACATGGTCCGCCGCGCGCCTACCTAATCGGCGGGGCGTATTGCAGGCCGCCCTTGTTCCAGAGCGCGTTCAAGCCCCGGCTGATCTTGATCGGCGAGCCCTGGCCCACGTTGCGCTCGAAGATCTCCCCGTAATTGCCGACCGCCTTGATGATGCGATAGGCCCAGTCATTGGTGAGGCCGAGCCCCTGGCCGAAGTCGCCCTCGACGCCGAGCAGGCGGCGGATCGCCGGGTTCTGCGATTTGAGCTTCTCGTCGACGTTGGCTTGGGTCACGCCAAGCTCTTCGGCGGTGACGAGCGCGTAATGGGTCCATTGCACGATCTCAAACCACTGGACGTCGTCCTTGCGCACCGAGGGGCCGAGCGGCTCCTTGGAGATGATCTCGGGCAGCACGATATTGTCGTCGGGGTTCGACATCTTGAGCCGCTCGGAATAGAGGCCCGAGGCGTCGGTCGTATAGGCGTCGCAGCGGCCGCTGTCGTAGGCCTTGGTCGCCTCGTCGTCGGTCGCGAACACGACCGCTTCCAGTTTCATGTTGTGGGCGCGGAAATAATCGGCGAGGTTAAGCTCGGTCGTCGTTCCTTGCTGGACGCAGACCGAGGCGCCGTCGAGTTTCAGCGCCGAATCGACGCCGAGCTTCTTGCGCACCATGAACCCCTGCCCGTCGTAATAGTTGACGCCGGTGAAGAACATGCCGCCGGTCTCGCGCGAGAGCGTCCAGGTGGTGTTGCGGATTAGAACATCGATCTCGCCCGAAGCCAGGATCGTCGGCCGGTCCTTGGCGTTGATCGGGATATATTTGACCTTGTTCGGATCGTTGAAGATCGCCGCGGCGATCGCCCGGCATTCGTCGACGTCGAGGCCCTTGTACACCCCCTGATCGTTGGGCAGGCCGAAGCCGGCGAGACCCGGATTGGCGCCGCAGATCAATTGGCCCCGCGCCTTGACCTGATCGAGCGTGCCCGCGTTGGCCGAAAGAGCGCCCGCGACGCTGAGCGCAGCCCCGGTGAGGAGAACAACAAGCGATTTCATGAGATTCTCCCGCGTCGAGTCCTACGATCCTTGACGCCCGCTCTGAACGAAGGGCAGATGCGAGTATTGTCGGGACAGCCGATCGCGGAAGTCAATCGGCTGCAATTCAAGATCGTCGAGGTCGATCAGGCGCGGCCCATGGAGCAACGGTTCACCTTCAACAAAGTCGCCGAACTCTACGATCAAGCCCGCGCCGGCTATCCGCAGGCTTTGTACGAAGATTTGATGGAGTTCGCCAATCTGTCGGCCGGCGATGCGATCCTCGAAGTTGGTTGCGGCACCGGCAAGGCGACTGAGGAATTTGCTCGACGCGGTCTGAGGGTCGTCGCGCTCGACCCGGGACCCGACATGATCGCCACGGCGCGGCGGCGGGTAGCTCAATCGAATAGGGTCCGCTTCGTCCAGACGACGTTCGAGGCCTGGCCGATCGAACCCGGCGCCTTCCGGCTCGTCGCCGCGGCCCAGTCGTGGCACTGGATCGCCCCTGACATACGCTTCAATAAAGCCTTCGAGACGCTTGCACCCAGCGGGGCGCTCGCGGTTTTCGGGACCGGCCCGGAGCCGGTTCCGCAGCCCCTTCGCGGAGCGTTGGAGAAGGTCTACTCGCTTCACGCGCCGGAGTTTGGCGGACCGCCGCCGGAACACGCCTATCTGCCGAGCGGCCCCTTTTCCGGCGATTTCGACCGCTCCGGCCTGTTCGGGCCGGTGACCCACAGATCCTATCCCTGGTCCCGTTCGTTTTCGGCCCAAAGCTACGTCGAATATCTCGGCACGGTTTCCCGCTATCAGTTGTTGGATGAGAAGCGGCGCGACCAACTGCTGGCCGCGATAGCCGGGGAGATTGAAGCGAACGGGGGCGCCTTCGACGCCCCGGTCGAAACACATCTCTACGTCGCGGTGCGAAAGGAGTGACCGCGACTGAGAGGATCCGGATCGGATTCGATGGAAATCCGCCCAATTCGCACGCCCGAGGACCATCGGATTCGTGCACCCCTGTCGGGTCGACAATGCGGCCTGACGGCGCGGGACAATTTCTCCGAATTTGCGCCCCTCCGGTGACTCGCCGCGCCCGCTCTCAAAAGGACATCCATGGCCAAGCTAACGGACGAAACCCGTGCGTCTTTGAGGCGCCGCTCACGGCTCGTGAATCTCGGCCGCGACGCCGAGTTCTCGCACGGCTTCATCAATGTGCCGCCTTTTCGCGGCTCGACCGTGCTCTATCCCGACGTCGCAACGCTCAAGAGCCGCGCGCAGCGCTTTACCTACGGCACGCGCGGGACGCCCACCACGGAGGCTCTATCCTCGGCCTGGAGCGACCTTACCGGCGCGGCCGGAACAGTGCTCCTGCCCTCCGGGCTGGCGGCGATCGTGGTTGCGCTGATGACGGCGCTCAGCGCCGGCGATCACCTGCTGATGACCGATTCGGTCTATAGCCCCGCCCGCGCTTTCGCCAACAAGACCCTCAAGCGGATGGGGATCGAGACCACCTACTACGATCCCACGCTCGGCGCCGGCGTCGCCGCCCTGATGCGGCCCAACACCAGGGTCGTCTTCACCGAGTCGCCGGGCTCGGAGACGCTCGAGATGCAAGACATTCCCGCGATCGCCGAGGCCGCGCACGCGCACGGCGCCTGCGTCATCATGGACAACACCTGGGCGACGCCGCTCTTCTTCTCGCCGCACGCGCACGGCGTCGACATGGCGGTCGAAGCGGGCACCAAATATCTCTCCGGCCATGCCGACCTTCTGCTCGGCCTCGTCTCGGCCAATGCAACTTGGTTCGAGCGGCTTCACAGCTGCGTCCATCTGATGGCCATTCCGGCCAGTCCCGAGGATGTCTTTCTCGCGCTTCGCGGCCTGCGCACCATGGAGCTCAGGCTGCGCGAGGCGGAGCGGCAGGGGCTGGCGCTGGCGCAATGGCTTAGCAACCGGCCCGACGTCCTGCGGGTCATCCACCCCGCCCTGCCCGACCACCCCGGCCACGCGCTTTGGAAGCGCGACTATTCCGGCTCGTCGGGCCTCTTTTCGATCGTGCTGAAGCCGGCGTCAGAGGCCGCCGTCGCCGCGTTCATCGATGGGCTTGAGCTATTCGGCCTCGGTTATTCCTGGGGCGGCTACGAAAGCCTCGCCGTTCCGGTCGACTGCACGGCGACCCGCACCGCGACGCGTTTTGCGCCCGGGGGACCGATGGTGCGCTTCAACGTCGGCCTCGAAGACGTCGAGGACTTGAAGGAAGACCTCGACCGCGGCTTCGCGCGGCTAAGGGCGACGGCTTGACGACGATGAACCAGGATTGCGCCTGCCTCTGCGGCGGTTCGCGCTTCACTGTCGCGGGAAATCCGATCGGCCGTTTTTCCGCCATTGCAGGATCTGCCAGAAGGCCTACGCCAAGCCTTTCGCCGACGTCACGTATTTCTGGGCCCACTCGGTCACCCTGCCAGGCAATCGCGCAATTGAATTCCGCCGCCACCGTGCGCCGCCCGCAATGAGGCGGGGAACATGCGCGACATGCGGCAATCCTGTCGTGAATTTGCTGGGCATGGCGCCGTTGACGCTCGCGTTCGTGCCCTCGCAGAATTTCCCGCGACCGCCCGAACTACCCGCGCCGGACCGCCACATCTTCTATGACCGGCGCGTCGCCGACATCGCCAACTCGGTTCCGAAGCTCAGCGGTTATTGGGCGAGCGAGGCCTATGTCACCCGGTCGATTCTCGCCGACCTTTTTGGACGAACACGCGCCGCTCGAACGGACGCGAGAAACTCTGGACCCATGCGCAACTTCCTCATCGACACCGACACCGCCTCCGACGACGCGGTCGCAATCATCATGGCGCTCGCCGAGCCGAGCGTGAAAGTCCTCGGCCTGACGACGGTCGCTGGCAACGTCGGCGTGAAGCAGGCGACCCGAAACGCCCTCCTCACCGCCGAGATCTGCGGCTCCGACGTCCCGGTCTTCGCCGGGGCGGACAAGCCGCTCACCCGTCCGCACGAGCATGCGCATTGGTTCCATGGGAAGGATGGCCTCGGCGATCGCAAATACCCCACCCCGAAGCGCAAGGCCGAGCGCGAGCCCGCCGTTGACGCGATCCTGCGGCTCACCCAGGCCGAGCCCGGCCTCACCCTGATCACGCTCGGGCCGCTCACCAATGTCGCGCTTGCGCTCGAGCGCGATTCCGGCCTCGCGGAGCGTATCGGCCGCTGCGTGGTGATGGGCGGCGCGCCCTGCTGCGAGGGCAATGTGACCCCGGCGGCGGAATACAACATCTGGGTCGATCCGGAGGCCGCGCGCGCCGTCTTCCGCTCGAGGCTCAAGATCGAGATGATCGGCTGGCACGTCTCGCGCGGCCCATCGGTCTTGCGGGACGACGAAATCGCGGCAATCGAGGCGATCGGCGCGAAGAAAGCGAAATTCGCCGTTGAATCCAACAGCGCCGCCCGCGAGGGCTATCGCGTCCAGACTGGCGAGGTCGGCCTCTCGCTCGCCGATCCGACCGCGATGGCGGTGGCGCTCGACCGCTCGATCGGCCTTTCTTGGTCGCGCCACAGGATTGCCATCGAATGCGACAGCGAGCTCACGCGCGGCATGACCGTCGTCGATCGCCTGAACGTCAGCGCCGACGAGAACAACGCGCAGGTCTGGAAGGCGGCCGCCGGCGAGAGCGAAGGCGCCGAGATCCTGTGGACGCTCAACTCGCGCCGGTTCAAGGCTATGCTGAGGGCCGCACTCTTGTAGCCGCGCTTGGCCCAAGCGCGGCCGACGCGGTCGGCGACCGCGTCTACAATAGGCGCTTCCGTCGCCCATTGTGGAGAACGTCAATGGAGGCCGGCCGCAATCTCCTTGGCCAGGAGACGTCGCCCTATCTCCTGCAGCACGCTCACAATCCGGTGCATTGGCGTGCCTGGAGCGCGGCCGCGCTCGCCGAAGCCAAGCGGCGCGACTGTCCGATCCTGTTGTCGATCGGCTACGCCGCTTGCCATTGGTGCCACGTGATGGCGCACGAGTCGTTCGAAGACACCGAAACGGCTCGTCTGATGAACGCGTTGTTCGTCAACATTAAAGTCGACCGCGAGGAGCGGCCGGACATCGACCACATCTATATGACCGCGCTCCATGCGCTCGGCCAGCAGGGCGGCTGGCCGCTCACCATGTTCCTGTCTCCTGACGGCAAGCCGATGATCGGCGGCACGTACTGGCCGCCGGAGCCGCGCTGGGGCCGCCCCTCGTTCCGGCAGGTCCTCCAGTCGGTCGATTCCGCGTGGCGCACGCGCCGAGACGAGATGGAGAGCCGCGGCCTCACCCTCGCCGACCACCTGGCGAAGCTCTCCGAGCCGAACGCCGGCCCCGGCGTGACGCCGGCCGACCTCACCCGCATCGGCGACGCGCTCTTAAGCGCCGTCGATCCGGTCCACGGGGGCCTAAGCGGCGCGCCGAAATTCCCCAACGCGCCGATCTTCCGCTTCTTCTTAAACGAGATGTTCCGCCGCCGGGAGCCTGCCTTCGGCGAGGCGGTGCGCGCCATGCTTAAGGCGATGAACGCGGGCGGCATCCACGATCATCTCGGCGGCGGCTACGCGCGCTATTCGACCGACGCCGAGTGGCTCGTGCCGCACTTCGAGAAGATGCTTTACGACAACGCGCAAATCCTTGAATTGCTGGCTTTTGTCCATTCCCTATGGCCCGATCCGACCTTCGCCGAGCGGGCGCGTGAGACGGTCGGATGGCTGAACCGCGAAATGCGGGTCGGCGACGCCTTCGCCGCTTCCCTCGACGCCGACCAGGACGGCGAGGAGGGCCAGTTTTATGTCTGGCGCGAAGAGGAGGTCGACGCCGCGCTGGGCGACGCTGCGGCGTCGTTCAAGGCCGCTTACGACGTCACGCCGGACGGAAACTGGGAAGGCCGCACGGTGTTGCGCCGCGTCAGCCCGCCCGGCTCGGCGCAAGAGGAAGCGGGCCTCGCCGCTTCGCGCGCGAAGCTCCGCGCCTCACGCGAGACGCGTCCGAAACCTGGCCGCGACGACAAGGTGCTGGCCGATTGGAACGGCCTGACCATCGCCGCGCTCGTCCGCGCCAGCGCTGTGTTCGGCGAGCCCGAATGGCTCGTCCTCGCGCGCTCGGCCTTCGACTTCGTTATGCGCTCGCTGCGCGGCGGCGACGGCCGGCTCCTGCACGCCTGGCGCGAGGGGCGCCCCGGCGCCCGCGCCCTGCTGGACGACTATGCGGCGATGGCCCGAGCCGCGCTCGCCTTGTTCGAAGCGAGCGGCGAGCCTCGCGACCTCGAGGCCGCCCGCCGGCTGGCGACCGAGGCCATGGACCTGTTCGGCGACGACGCCGGCGGGTTCTATCTCACCGCCAAAGACGCCGCCGACGTGCCGGGCGCGCGTCCACGCCAGAACCATGACGGGGCGACGCCCTCGGGCGTCGGGCTGCTCGCCGAGACGTTCGTCCGTCTCTGGCATCTGACGGACAAAGCGCGCTGGCGCGAGGCGGCTGAAGGCCTCATCCGCGCGGTCTCCGGCGCGCCCGAGGGGCTTGGCGGCAGCCCGCTTACGCTGATGAGCGCCGATATGCTGGAGCGCGGCGGCTCGGTGGTGATCGACGGGCCGCTCGACGATCCGGCGGCTCAGGTGCTCGCGGCGGCCGCGCTCCGCGCGCCCGATCCGTCGCTGACCGTGCTGCGCCTCGACCGCGGCTCATGGCCGGATGGCGCGCCGCGCGCCAACCTGCCGCGAGCCGCGGAGCCGGCCGCGATGCTGTGCCAGGGTCAGACCTGCTCTCTTCCGGTCACGACGCCGGAGGCTCTGCAGGGGCTCATAATGGCGCGCTGCGAGCGCCTGCCGCGGACGATTTGACATTTCTGCGATCTGTGTCAAGATCGACAAATGACGCCGCGCGAACGCATCCTCAATTCCGCCGCCAAAATATTCAGCCAATATGGCTACCGGCTCGCCTCGATGGAGCTCGTCGCCCAGGCGTGCGGTCTGACCCGGCAGGCGCTCTATCACCACTTCGACTCCAAGGAGGCGCTGTTTCGCGCCGTCGTCGAAGCGGTGCACGAAAATGCGCTCGAAGCCGAGCGGGCCGCGGCGATGCGCGAGGAGCAGGCCGGCAAGGGCCTGGCTGACGTCATGGTTGCCCAGCTCCAAGCACGATATCGCTATCTCTTCGAACGGCTGAAGGGCTCAACTCACGCGGAAGAACTGCTGTCTGAGCACCAGCGCCAGACGAGCGATCTTCTTGAGCGCTTCGCCGGCGAGAAATTCGCGCTGATCGTTGGAACGATCGAGCGTGCGTGCGCCACGAACAGGCTCACGGTGCGCGACGGTTTGACGGCCGCCGAGTTGGCGCGCTGCATCGAACTCGCCGCACGCGGCTTCGGTCTCAAGAAGGCGGATGAAGGCGCGCCCGGAGATCTGGAACGATCCATCCGCTTGCTTGTTTCCGGGGCGATCGTCCAGACGCCCCAGACGATCGAGCCTAAAGCTCTGCGGAGCCGCCCATGAACAGCGCTCTCATCAACGGCCGTTCGGCGACGCTGCCCGACGATTCCGAGGCGCTGCTGGTCGATGTTCTGCGCGACGACTTGCGGTTGACCGGAACCAAGCTTGTGTGCGGCGCCGGCGTCTGCGGCGCCTGCACGGTGCTCGTCGACGGGGCGCCGATCGTCAGCTGCCTCCTGCCGGCGAAAGCGGTCGCCGGCAAGGCGGTCACCACCGTCGAAGGCATCGGTGCGGGCAAACTGCATGCCGTTCAGCGCGCGTTCATGGCGCTCGACGCCTTGCAATGCGGGTTCTGCACCCCCGGCTTCATCGTCGAGGCGACGGCCTTCCACGACGCTTGGCGCGCCGTGCGCGGCGCAGCGACGCCGACTCGCCAGGAGATCGCCGCCGCGCTCTCGGGCCACCTCTGCCGATGCGGCGCCTATGACAATATCCTTCGCGCCGTCGCCGAGGCCTGCAGCGGCCATTACGATGGGGACACGGAACGCTCGCCGCGAGTGGAAGCGCGCGCGAAGGTGACTGGCGCTGCGGTCTACACCGTCGATGTCCGCCACGAGGGCCAGCTCGAAGGCATAACGCTGCGCTCACCGCACGCGCGCGCTCGCGTCGTCGCGCTCGACCTTGAGCCGGCGCGCGCCTGTCCTGGAGTCGCCGCAGCCGTTTCCCTCCTCGACGACGACCGCCTGGTGAACTTTGTCGGCCAGCCGGTCGCCGCGGTCGCGGCGGCGGATCGCGGAAGCGCGCTCGCCGCATTAGCCGCCATCAAGGTCGACTACGAGACCTTGCCGAGCGTGGTCGGACCGGAGGCCGCGCGCAAAGCCGACGCGCCGATCCTCTTTCCGCGCGGCAAGGGGCAGAAGCACAACGCCGGCGAAGGCGCCGGCGCGCCGGCCTCCTGGTCCGGCAACGTGCGCGGGCCGACGTCAGCCTTCTCGCGCAAGAAGAAATCGGCCCGGCGCTCGATCGACAAGGCTCGCGCCGATGGCGACCCGTTGTTGTTCGAGGGGACGTTTCGCACCCCAGTCCAGCAGCATGCCTGCCTTGAGCCGCACGTCGCGGTCGCCCGGTTCGATGGGGACGCGCTCACCGTCGATGTCTCGACCCAGGCGGTGGCCGAGCTTAAAACCAAGATCGCCAAACGGTTCAAGCTCGATCCTGCGAAGGTTCGAAGTCGTCGCCGAGCATGTCGGCGGCGGATTCGGCTCGAAGGCCACGCTCGGCGACGAGACCATCATCGCGGTCAAGCTCGCTCAAGCCGCCAATGCGCCCGTCCGGGTCGCGTTCGACCGGCATGAGGAATTGTCGGTCGCGGGCTACCGGCCGGCGACCGAAGTCAAGATCGCCCTTCTGCCGAATCGTGACGGCGCCCTCGAGGCGCTGTCGGTCATCGCCCATTCCGACGCCGGCGTGGCCGTGAATTCGACCGTCGCCGGGCTCGCCCGTCTCATCTACCCGGCGGAAGCCAAGGAGCTCGTCGACAACGACGTGGTCAGCAACCTGCCGCCGGGCTGCGCGTTCCGCGGTCCGGGCGGTCCGCCGATGGCCTTCGCGCTGGAGCAGGCGATTGATGAGGCGGCGCTTCGGCTGAAAGTCGATCCCATTCAATTGCGCAAGCGCTGGGATCCCAATCCTGACCGTCAGCGTTTGTATGATTGGGCGGGCCGGATCGAAACGTGGCGCCGCCGGCCGGGCCTCGGGACGCAGACGGGACGCTATCGCCGCGGCGTTGGCGTCGCTATGGGCTATTGGCTCTATCTCTGGCAACTCGGAACCAAGGTCGCGCTCGCGATTGAGCATGGCCGCCTCGTCGCCAGCGTCGCGACGCAGGACATCGGCACCGGCACCCGCAGCGTCATTGCCGATACGGTCGCGCGCGAGTTCGAGCTCGAGCCGCACGAGATCGAGGTTCGCATCGGCAACTCGAAACTGCCGAACGGACCGGGTTCGGGCGGCAGCCGCGTCACGGCGTCGATCGTCCAGCCGCTCATCCTCGCGGCCGGAAAACTCAAGGCTGGCGTCGCTGAGAGGACCGGACGGCAGCCGCCGCCAGGATCGAACGCGCCGTGGCGGGACCTCATCGCCGCCTCGCCCGATTTCAAAGTTGAGGCTGAACGCGCGGAAGACAACCCGCGCACGATCTACGGCAACAATTCGCTGCTGAAGGACGCCGGCATGATCGGGTGGATCTTCGGCTTCATGCTGCGCCGGTCCTCACATGTCGCGGTCGGGGCCGGGGCGCCAAGCTCGGTGCAGGTGGTCGAGGTCGAGGTCGACACGGCTCTAGGCCACGTGCGGGTCATGAGCGCGCATAGCGGCGTCGCCGTCGGCAAGCTCGCAGCGCCGGCGCTGGCGCGCAATCAGGCCGCGGGCGCGATCGTCCAGGGGTTGGGGTATGCGCTCTACGAGGGACGCGAGGTCGATTCCGTAACCGGCGACGTTCTGACCACGAGCCTCGACGACTATCGCATGCCGGGCATCGCCGACATTCCGCCGATCAACCTTTATTTCGACGAAGGCGGCTTTGACCATGTGCAGGGCGGGAGCGTCGGCATCGGCGAGGTCGCGACTGTCCCGACCTCGGCCGCGATCGCGAACGCCATCCACAACGCGCTCGGCGTGCGCCCTTACGAGATTCCGATCCGGCCAGACCGGCTGCTTGGTCTTATCGGGCGCAGGAGCGCCGCATGACGGCCATTGCGACGATCGTCGCCAGCCAGACAGAGGCCGAATTCCGCGCTTCCGGCACTGATCTCTCGGAGCGGCGCCGCAGCGGGCTCTCGCGCGGGCCGCTGATCGACATTCTGCCTTCGCCGGACATGACGGGCATCGCGTGGAACGCTGCCGGCGCGGCGCGGATCGGCGCTTCGACGTCGATCGCCGCAATCGCTGGCGACGCCCGTCTCGCGGCGGCCTATCCAGGTATCGCCGCCGCGGCCCGCGGTCTGGCGACGCCCCAGATCCGGCGCTTGGCCACGCTCGGCGGCAATCTCGCCCAGCGCTCGCGCTGCTGGTATTTTCGCAATCCGCAGATCGACTGCTTGAAAAAGGGCGGCAGAGCCTGCCCGGCTCGCGCGGGCAATCACCTCTATGGCGTCGCCTTCGATCTCGGCCCGTGCGTCGCGCCTCACCCCTCGACCATGGCGACAGCGCTCCTGGCTTATGAAGGGACGGTTAGAACCAATCTGCGCCCTGCCCTCACGATCGAGCAATTGCTGGGCGACGGCTCGAATGGCGCGGCGGATCATGCGCTTAATGTCGGCGAAATGATCGAAGCGGTGGAGCTGCCGCCGCCGCTCGCGGGCGAACGTGCGGCTTACAAGCGCGCCATCGGCCGCGCCGCCGCCGAATGGCCGCTGGTCGAAGTCGTCGCGCGCGTGGTGGTGACCGACGGCGCATTCCGGCTCGTGCGCTTGGCTGCCGGCGGCGTCGCGCCGGTTCCGATCCGCCTGCATGCCGCCGAGGCGGCGGCGCAAGGCGCGCCCGTCTCAGCCCCGACTATTGGCGCGGCGGCGCGCGCCGCCACGGTGGGCGCGCGGCCCTTGCGGATGACGGGTTACAAGCTCGAGCTTTTGTCCGGCCTCGTGCAGGATCTTCTGGAGCAGTGCACGGGTTGAGCGGCCGGCGCGGCAGTCGCCTGGTTGACTTCAATCTTCCAAGCGATGATGCAGGCCAGCCGCATCCCCTGCGCCAACCTGCAAGGAAGCCCCTTGTCTCCTGACGAATTCCGCCGCTATGGCCATGAGCTGATCGATTGGCTGGCCGATTATCATGAAGGCTTGAGCAAACGCCCGGTGATGGCGAAGACCAAGCCCGGCGAAATCCGCGACGCCATGCCCTCCGCGCCGCCGACGGAGGCGGAAGATTTCGGCGCCGTGATCGAGGACTTGAACCGCCTTGTCGTTCCGGGCCTGTCGCTCTGGCAGCATCCGCGCTTCTTCGGCTATTTTCCCGCCAACGCCTTGCCGGCCGGAATTTTGGCCGACCTGGTCAGCACCGGACTCGGCGTGATCGGGCTCTCGTGGCAATCGAGCCCGGCGGTGACGGAAGTCGAGGAAGTCGTCACCGATTGGCTGCGGCAGATGCTGGGGCTCTCCCCGGCTTGGAGCGGCGTGATCCAGGACACCGCCTCGACCAGCACGCTGGTCGCGCTCATTTGCGCGCGCGAGCGGGCGACGAATTACGCGCTGGCGCGCGGCGGCCTGCAGGGCGAAGAGCGCACACCGCGTGTCTACGTCTCGGCGCATGCGCACAGTTCGGTCGACAAAGGCGCGCTGCTCGCCGGCTTCGGCCGCGACAATTTGCGTCTCGTTCCGTTCGACGCGAAATACGCCATGCGCGCCGAGGCGCTCGCCGAGATGGTCGCCGAGGATCTTGCCAACGGCGACCTGCCCTCAGCCATTGTCGCCACCGTCGGCACGACGGCGACAACGGCGATCGATCCGATCGCGGCCATAGCCGACATCGCGCGGCGCCACGGAATCTGGCTGCATGTCGACGCCGCGATGGCGGGCAGCGCGATGATCCTGCCCGAGTGCCGCTGGATGTGGGACGGGGTCGAAGGCGCCGACTCGCTGGTGATCAACGCGCATAAGTGGCTCGGCGCCCCGTTCGACTGCTCGGTCTATTATGTGCGCGAGCCACAGCATCTGATGCGGGTGATGTCGACCAATCCGAGCTTCCTGCAATCCTCGGTCGACGACGAGGTCAAGAACCTGCGCGATTGGGGCATCCCGCTCGGGCGCCGCTTCCGGGCGCTCAAGCTCTGGTTCATCATCCGCGAACAGGGCGTGAGCGGATTGCAGAAGCGCCTGCGCCGCGACATCGCCAATGCGCGCCGTCTGGCGGAAAAGGTCGCCGCCACGCCGGGCTGGCGTGTTGTCGCGCCGGTCCACTTGCAGACCGTGTGCGTGCGCCACGAGCCGGAGGGGCTGGAAGGCGAGGCGCTCGACGCCCACACGACGGCCTGGGTCGAGGCGGTCAATCGCTCAGGCGCGGCCTACCTCACTCCGGCGGTCCTCGACGGCCGCTGGATGGCGCGGGTGTCGATCGGCGCCCTCGCGACCGAAGAGGCGGACGTCGCCGCGGTCTGGGCGGCGATGCGGGAGGCGGCGCAGACGACAGCGCCTCAGCGCAACGCGGGATAACGAACCGCGAGGGAACGTTATGCAGCGCAAACTCAAATTCTACGGCTGGGGGCATGAGGGCGAAGGCCTTGACGAAGCCGAGTGCGCCCGTCTCTTCCGCTTCCTCGCCGAGAAGCTGGGCGCCGAGCCGCGCGCGCTCAGCCCCCCGCCACAGGCCTCCGAGATCGCGCTCAGCGCCCCGCGCATCTCGGCCCCCGCCTCACTCGCCGGCGTGCTGACGCAAGATCCTTACGAGCGGCTCCTCCATACCTATGGCAAGTCCTATCCCGAGACCGTACGCGCCCTTGCGCGTGACTTCGCCAACGCGCCCGATTTCGTCGCCCTGCCCGAGACCGAAGCCGACATCGCGGCCGTGTTCGACTGGGCGAGCGGCGCCAAAGTCGCAGTCATTCCGTTCGGCGCCGGCTCGTCGGTGGTGGGCGGCGTCGAGCCTGTGGTCGGCGACGGCTACGCCGGCGCCGTCAGCCTCGACATGCGGCGCTTGAACCGCGTGCTCGAAGTGGACCCGACCAGCCGCGCCGCGCGCATTGAGGCCGGGATCCGTGGTCCCGCGATCGAGGCGGCGCTGAAGCCGCACGGCTTCGCGTTGCGGCATTATCCGCAAAGCTTCGAGTTCTCGACGCTCGGCGGCTGGATCGCGACGCGCTCCGGCGGCCATTTCGCCACCCTCTACACCCACATCGACGATCTGGTCGAAAGCCTGCGCACGATCACGCCCGCGGGCGTGATGGAGTCGCGCCGCCTGCCGGGATCTGGCGCGGGCCCGAGCCCCGACCGGATGATGATCGGCTCGGAGGGCGCGCTCGGAATCATCACCGAAGCGTGGATGCGGCTACAAGGCCGGCCGCGCTTCCGCGCCGACGCGGTGTTCGGCTTCCCCGATTTCTTCGCCGCCGCGAGGGCGGTGCGCGCCGTCTCGCAAGCAGGCCTCTATCCGTCGAACCTGCGTGTCATCGACAATGACGAAGCGGGCGCCTATGGCGTCAACGCCTATGAAGAGAGCCTGCTCGTGCTCGCCTTTAAATCCGCCGACCATCCCGTCGACGCGTGGATGGCGCGCGCGACCGAACTCATGGCTGACTGGGGCGCGCGCCGTCACGCCGACGAAGCCGCGGCTTCACGCTGGCGCACCGCCTTCATCCGCACGCCCTATGCGCGCGAGCTCACCGTGCCGACGGGGGTCATCAACGACACGTTCGAGACCGCCATTACCTGGGACAAGTTCGAGCCGTTCCACGAAGCGGTCCGCAAGGCGACAGCAGACGCGCTCGTCGAGGCGACCGGCCGCAAGGGAACGGTGTCCACCCGCTTCACCCACGTCTATCCAGACGGCCCCGCGGTCTATTACACGTTCAGCGTGCGCGGCGATCCGGGGCGCCTCATAGAGCAATGGCGCTTGATCAAGACCCGCGTCTCCGACGCGCTGATCGCCGCCGGCGGCACGATCACCCACCATCACGCGGTCGGGCGAGACCATATGCCGTGGTACCGCGCCCAGCGCCCTGACCTATTTGCGAAAGCCTTTGCGGCGGCGAAGACGGCGCTCGACCCGGCGGGGATCATGAACCCCGGGGTGCTGGTCCCGTAAGCAATTTGAACTTTTCGATCACGAGCGCTTGGCGCTTAACGGCAACCCACCCGCGGCCGGCGCGCTTCAACGTTTCTTTCGCTCGCGAGAATATCGGGCCGCCTACCTGTCGCTTTGAGTTTAAGGGGCGGCCTGGCAATTTGCGCTTGCCCGGGGTTTGAGCGAATAGGGGGTCGCACGCGCTGATCAAATGATGGAGCGCCAGTTTGGCTCTTGTCTCCGACATCGACCAACTGAGCCAAGCGATCTCGCACGCCACCGCGCCGGCCTTCATGCTGGGCGCTGTCGCCGGGTTCTTGTCGATTCTCATCGCCCGCCTCGAGCGGGTGGCCGACAAGAGCAAAGCTTTGCGAACGTCAGACGCCGACCTCGATCCGACCGGTAAAGTCGCCGCCTCGTTCATGCGCCGGATGGAGCTTTTGAGCCGCGCCATCTATTTCGCGACGCTGAGCGCCCTTACCACTGCGGGATTGCTGATTAGCGTTTTTCTCGCGGCGTTACTGGGTATCGGGCACGGCCAGATCGTGGCGCTGCTGTTCGCCGCGGCGCTCGCGCTGCTGATGGCCTCTCTGGTGGAGCTCACGCGAGAGATGCGAGTCTACATGGCGCACATGCACCTCGAATGAAGGTGTCCGCCTCTCGGCGTCGCCAAGGAAGTTCCGCTCGGGCGAAAGCAGTTGCCCGGCGGGCGTGCTGCGGAAGGCACTCAGCTGCTGCATCCACAGAATTGTTTGTTTACACCATCTTTGTTCCGGTAAAGTATTCTGATAAGTCGTAAGGTCTATCAGGGAGGTGTGTGCGGCCGCAACAGACCGCCCGAAAGGCCGGCAGCGATATGAACATCCATCACTTGGCCGATTTGGCAGTCATCGCTCAGGCGCTTCTGGCGTTGGTGGCAGCGCTGGTCGTCTATTGGCAAATCACCGCTGCAAAGAGCGAAAGCAAAAAGTGGAAGACGCTGGAGGCTTGCGCCCAGTACGAGTCGGAACCGATTGCATCCTCCGTGGTGAGGTTGCGACACCTTTACAGTCCACACCTGTACGAGGACGAGAGTCGACCCAAGCGGAACCCCGACCCCTCCCTTGACTGCCAAACCCGCCGGCTGAGTTTCGTCGGTTCAAATGCTGGAAAAGAACAATGGAATTTCTAGGGATTGATTTTTCCGGCAACGTTCGGTCGTGGGGAGCAGGTCGCCTAACATCGAACGTCTGGGTGTGTCGTGTAAAGGGTGATCGCGACGCAAAACCGCGCGTGATCGAACTCACTCGGGTCCAAAAATTGGAGGGCGACGGAACTCCATTTCGGCGCCTAGCAGACCTTTTAGCCGGAGGGCAGTTCTCAGCCGCTGCGATTGATGCGCCCTTTTCGCTCCCTTCGCCCCATGTCCCCAAGGAGGGTTGGTCGAAATTGTTGGAGCGGGTCGACGCGCTTCTGCTCGACCCTGCCGCACCCTTCCCAAGCGGCCAATGCCTGATGGCGCTAGCCAAAAAGGAGTCTCATCTTGAATCGAAGAAGCCTCTTCGCCAGACAGAAAAGTTGTGGTTCGACCGCAAGGTCAACGTTCGATCCACCCTTTGGTGGAAGCCGCGAGGCGGAGCCCCATTCGCCGCGGCTTGCATGAAGCTTCTCGCCGCTTCGTCAATGCCACCCTGTTGGCCGTGGTCGGCTCCGACCGAAGGTCTTGTAGTCGAAGCGTTTCCCGCAGCCCAACTTTGGACCTGGAAATTGTGCTTTCAAAAATATGATGGTCGCGACGGAATCGGAGCGCGGCGAGAGATCATGCAGGGGTTGGAGCGTCGCATCGACTTTGGTGCGTTTCGCAACACAGCAGAGGATACTGCAGACGCGTTGGATGCCGTTATCTCGTCATTCGCCGCTATTGCGGCCTTTAGCGGCGAAGCGGTGCAGCCTGGTGGGGATGCCCACCCATGAGGTTCCGGTGGGTACCGTACACGACCCGATGGCAACAAACACTGCTCGAGCCCCATTCCCCTTTAGCGCTCAGGGGTCGTCAGCCCGTTTTCGCGCGCCCACACCTGCTGAGCAAGATCCACATCGGTGGAGGCGGTTATGTCGTTGAAGCAAAACCTGAAAAGCCGATCTTTCACGATTTTGATTGCGAAAAACAGAACCACCTGCTATTGTCTCCAGAATGCTCAATCGAGATCACGACACATGGAGACCGTTGCTGGATCGGACGCGCGCCTCGCGCGGCGCCCGCCAACGACAAGAAGGAGGCAAAAATGCGCTTCAGACGTTTTGCACACAACCTGAGACGCAGAGTCGGATTTCGTCTATTTTTTCGCCCGTAACCCTTTGAAAAGCCTAAATTCGAAAAAATAAACGCGAGCAAAAGAAAGCGAATTTGCTGGCGTTTAGGCGCTTTTATCCCAGTTTTATTGTCATTTGGCTCGCGCGGAATTCGCGCGCTGGTTGCAATCGCGACCTTTCGCGCTTCGTTTGGCCGCGCCGGCGGGCCTGAAACTCTTGTGAGCGGCCCTCATAGGGGCGAACGGGGGACGCGATGCGAACCGCCTATTGCTTCACGCCGGACCGCGCGTTCTTTGCAGCCGCGGTGCGCGCGATCGCTTCCCTCATCGACGCCGAGCCGGACGTTAAGCGCGACATCTTCCTCCTCTGCGCGCCGGACGACGTGCTGCCCGGCTTCGACAAGCTGCCGGCCTCGTTGCGCGAGCGCATCAAGCTCATGACCCTCGACTTCTCGCGCTTCGACTTGAACCTCGCCGGCAGAGGCCGCTTTTCGCGCGCGGTGTTCCGCCGCCTGTTTCTCGACCAAATCCTGCCCGCGCATTTCGAGCGGATCGTCAGCGTCGATTCGGACATGCTGATCGTCCGCGATGGGCTCAAGCGGCTCGAAAGCTTCGATCTCGGCGGACGGCCGCTCGCCGCGGCTTACGACATGATCTTTCTCATGGACTTCAAGGGTGACGCGCTGGCGCGGCGGTTCCAGCGCTCGCGCCGCTCGCTCGGGCTTTCGCTCGACACGCCCTACTTCAACGCCGGCCTGATGGCGATCAACCGGGCCGCGTGGCGAGCCGAGCGGGTGACGGAGCGCGTGACCCAAGCGCTCCGCGACGACCCGAAACGGTTTCCGTTCATGGAGCAGGACGCGCTCAACGCCACGCTCAAGGGTAATTTCGCGCCGCTGTCGCCGCGCTTCAATTTCATGGGCGACTTTTTCCTGCTCGACCTTGAGCGCCGGCTCGAGCCGATCGTGCTCCATTTCGTCAACGCGCCGAAGCCCTGGGAGCTTGGCTCATGGAAAGGCGAGGCGCGGTTCGCCGAGACCTACCGCGACTGGTTCGCGGCGTCTCCCTGGCCGGACCTGGCGCAGGCGCCGGCCAAGCCGCCGTGGCTGCGGACCCGCCCGCCGCTGACGCCGTTGAGAGAGGCTTTCGCCAAACGCCTGTCGGCGTTCCTCGCCAAGGCTGGCTCTATCGACGGGGCGCCGACCCTCCGGGGGTTGAGCCTTGAATAGGGTCCAGGCCCGCGCAAGCGCTAGCGGCGAGACTTCGCCAGGTGCCTGTCGTTGCTCAGCGACGGAGCGCGATTGACCTTACGTTAGTTGAATACTTCAGTATAATATGGGTAACAGTTTGTTGAAGTTAAATACTAATTAAGTATTGACCTCCAGAATGTCATTCAAGCATCGGCGATCTCGCGTCGACGCGGCGATTCTGGGGTGGCCAATGAAGCTTCTGTTGTCTCTCGCTTGCGCCGGTCTGACGGCGGCGGCATTGCCGGCCTCAGCCGCCGATCTGTTGGGGACGTCTCCGCCGCTGACCATGCCGGGAAGCCAAGGCCCGACTATGTACGAGCTCGGCTCGAACTGGTACGTGCGCGCCGATCTCGGGGCCAGTTTCGACAACGCGCCAAGCGTCTCATTCTCGAACATCGCGCTGCCGCCGCTCGGCGTCGTCGGCGCGCCGTTCACGACCGGCGCCGGAACAGGCTGGTCGAGCACGAACTTCACCGGCGGCGCCGGCTTCGGCTATCGATGGAACGACTGGTTGCGGTTCGACGCGACCTGGGACTACCGCACCGGCCCGGGGGGCACGCGCCAGGCGACGGTGGTCTGTCCCTACGGCCTCACAGGAGTGAGCAGCCCAACCGGCTTCCCCCTCGGCTATCTCTACAACACGTCCAACACCTGCAACGCGTCGGCGAGCGTGCAGCAATACAACAACGCTTTCCTCGGCAACGCCTATATCGACCTCGGGACCTACGGCGGCTTTACGCCTTATGTCGGCGGCGGTCTCGGGCTCAACATGAACGTCCTGTCGGCGAACGCCAATTTCAACGAGACCGCCAACGGTCTACCCTATGCCGCTGACCTCACGTCGACCGGCTTTCCGCAGGTGTGGGTCAATTCCCAAGGGCAAGCGCTCAGTCCGCAGCCCAATATCGCTTTCGCGCCGCAGTTCTGGAACCGGTCGTTCCACTTGACCACCTACACGATGGCTTGGGCGCTCGCGGCCGGAATCGGCTTCAAACTCAATCCGAGCGCCACGATCGATCTCGGCTACCGCTACCTCAATACCGGCACAGTCAACACGCTGATCAATCCGCAAACAGGCATGACGGTCAGGCAGAACAATTCGTCGCAGCAATTTCTCGTCGGCGTTCGCTACTATCTGCGGTAGAGGCCCGCAGGACCGCCGCCGCGCCCCGCCTCCGCGCGTGAACGACTGCCATCATGCTCCGGGCCTTGATGGCGTCGAGGCGGTTCGAGCCTCTGTTCTGGCGCCAGTTCTTCTCCGCGTTCAACGACAATTTCGTTCGCAACATCGAACATCATGCCGCGCCGACAATCCGGACGAGATCGAGCCGCCGCGGGGCGGCTGGCCACGACCAAACCGGCCGCGCGCGGTCAAGGGGCGACTTGTTTCGATCGCGCCGCCATGCAAGGCTTGGACTTGCCAATGAGACCGAAGAGAATTCGGCGCCGATTTCGAACCGGGGAGACGCCTATGGTCAAAATGGTCGCGAGGCTGATAGCCCTCGCAGTGTTTGCGCTGTCACTGCCGCTAGCGGTTCAAGCAAAGACGTTCTACTGGATCTCGCATGGATCCCCTGCCGACCCAGTGTGGACCTATTTTCTCTCCGGCGCGGAGACATGGGCGAAGGACACCGGGCAGACGGTCAAAACGTCTTTTCATAACGGCGACGTGCCCTCGCAGCAGGAGGCGATACGCACCGCAATCGCAGCCAAGGCCGACGCGATAGTCACCACAAGTCCCGATCCGGGCAGCCTCGTCGATGTTGTCAAAGAGGCGCGCGCGGCGGGCATTCCGGTCATCAACTTCAACACGCCGGACGCGAAAGTGAATTTCAACGCCTATGTCGGAGGCGATCTCGCGGCCGTCGGAAAAGGCTGGGCGCAATATCTGGTCGACCACGGTCTGGTGAAGTCTGGCGATTTTGTCTGGCTGCCGGTCGAGGTTCCCGGCGCGAGCTACGGGGTCGAAGAGGAAAAGGCGATCGCCACTGTCTTCAAGCCGCTCAACATCACCTGGGAAGTCACCGACAACACGCTCGATCAGGCGAACGTCATCTCGCGCATGAGCGACTATCTCACCGCCAACCGCTCGAAGATCAAGGCGATCATCGGGCTTGGCGATATGGTCACCGGCTCAATCAAGCGCGTCTTCGATCAGGTCGGCGTGAAGCCCGGCGATATTCCGGTCGTCGGCTGGGGCAACTCGCGCGACACGACAGGGGAAGTGCTTAGCGGCTATGTTAACGCTGCCGAGTGGCAGGATCCGCAGGCGACGAGCTATATGGCTCTGTCGGTCGCCAATATGGCGACCTCCGGAATCCCACCCGGATTCAACATCACCGTCGGTACGCTCTACGAGAAGACCAACGCCGCCTTGTACGACAAGATCATGTCGGGCAAATAGACGACCTCAGTCGCCCTGCGCATCCTGAGGGCGCGGCGCAGGACGCCTCGCTGCGAAGGATGAAGCCGCTAACCGGAGGAGGCGTGCATCCGCCTCCGTCCGCTCTTCCATCGGTGACAAAAGCGTGAAGAGAGAAACCCTACTCCGACGTCTCATTTCGGCGCCGGAGTTCGGCCCGTTCGTGCTGCTCGTGGTCGAACTGGCTGTCTTCTACGCGATCAATCCCGAATTCCTGTCGATCCTGAATATCAGCAACACGCTCACCTTCACCGTTGAGCTGGGGCTCATCGCGCTGGCGATGACGTTACTCATGACCGCGGGCGAATTCGATCTCTCCGTCGGGTCGCTATTTGGATTTGCGCCCGTCGTTATGTGGACCCTGTTCAATGCCGGCCTGACGTCGCTGAGCGTCGCGTTTTGGATCAGCCTCGTGGTCGCGGCGCTGATCGGGCTGTTCAACGGGCTGTTCGTCACGCGACTCAAGATCCCCTCATTCCTGGTGACCCTCGGTATGCTGCTGGTGGTGCGCGGCACCGCGCTGTTTGTCACCAACGGTTTCCCGCAACGCACCTGGAGCGCCGAGGGGCAATGGCTCGCCAAGCTTCTGGCCGGCGATTTCTACGTCGGACCGTTCCGGGTCTACGCCTCGTTGTTCTGGTTCGTCGCCGCCGCATTGATCCTCGGCTATCTTCTGACCGAGACCAAATACGGCAACTGGATTCAGGCGACTGGCGGCAACCCTGGCGCCGCGCGCGCCCGCGGCGTAGACGTTTCCGGGGTGAAGGTCATGCTCTTCATCCTCTCCGCGGTCATGTCGGCCTTCGCCGGCATCATCAGCTCGATCCGCACCTCCGCCGCAAATCCGAACAGCGGAACGGGCTATGAGCTCGAAGTGATCGCGATGGTCGTCATCGGCGGCACGGCGCTGACCGGAGGACGCGGCACGATCATCGGCACGGTGCTTGGCGTCCTGATCCTGCGGGTGATGCGCAACGGCATCGTGCTGATCGGCGTGCCCGGCCTCGCCTACAACATCTTCGTCGGCGCCATCATTCTTGGCATGATGGCGCTGCATTCCTGGCTCGAGCGCCGACACCAGGCGGGGACCTGACCGATGAGCGAGGATCTCGTCCGCATGGAGCATATCGACAAGTTCTACGGCCGCGTGCAGGCGCTCGACGACGTCAACTTCAGCGTCGCGCGCCAGGAGATCGTCGGGTTATTGGGCGACAACGGCGCAGGCAAGTCGACGCTGATCAAGGTGCTCTCAGGCGCCGTGCGCGCCACCAGCGGCGACATCATCGTGCGAGGCAAGCGCGTCGACATCCGCAGCGCCACGGACGCCATCGCGCTTGGCATCGAGACGATCTATCAGGATTCGGCGCTCGTCACCCAGCTCTCGATCGCGCGCAATCTGTTCCTCGGGCGTGAACCGCTCAAAGGCCCGCGCTTCTTGAATCGTATGGACGCAATCCTGATGGAGGAGGTCGCCGGCGACCTTTTGAGGAAGGTCGGGATCGGCAAGTCGATCCCAGCCTCAACGCCGATCTCTTCGCTGTCGGGCGGCGAGCGGCAGGCGGTGGCGATCGCGCGCGCGATGCATTTCGACAGCGACCTCATCATTCTCGACGAACCGACCAACAACCTCGGCGTCGCCGAGACGCAAGGCGTGCTGCGGTTCGTTCGCAACGCCCGCGAACTCGGGGCATTCCTGCATCTTGATCGCGCATAACATCCATCATGTGTTCCAGGTCGTCGACCGCATCGCAGTCATGCGTCACGGTCGGATCGTCGCCGACGACATCGACCCGAAGCAAACGACGGTCGCCGAGGTCGAGGCCGTCATCACCGGAGAATTGGCGGGGCCGACGCACTGATCGAGCCTCGCGCGCCCGAATCGCCTGGCGAGCGGCGCTCGCTGACGCGGCGCTCCTGGCGCATCCGTCGAAATTTGTCAGGCTTGCCTGATCGGCCTATCGTTGCATCGGGCCGGGAGATAAATCGCAATGACGTGATGCTCGGGAACGACGAAATGGCGGATGGCGAAGGCGGTTTTCATCAGCTCCTGGGGCCCGGGGTTCCGAAGCGCAATTTCGCCAAGGGCAAGACGATCTTTAAGGAAGGCGACCTTGGCGACGAGTTCTTCGTGGTTGTTCGCGGAAGGGTGGAGATCAGGAGCGGCGACCGTCATTTCGAGACCCTCGGACCGGACGGCATTTTCGGCGAGATGGCGCTGATCGACGACAGCCCGCGGAGCGCCACGGCCGTCGCTTTGACCGAGGTGACAGTGGCGCCGATCAAGGAAAATCAGTTTCTTTTCCTGGTCAAAAACACACCGTTTTTCGCCCTCAATGTGATGCGCGTCCTCGCCCACCGGTTGCGTCGCCAGAACAAAGCGGTCTGACCGGCCGCTCATCGTCCGAGGTGGGGCGGTCTCTTCGCTGGGGCTCGCGATGACGTCGTTGATGCGGTGCAGGGCAAGTCGCTGTAGCTGTCGACGGCGCTTAGAGCCTGTCTCAAAAGTCGTTAAGGAAGGAATGATTCACCGGGTCATCTGCAATTTTGAGGATGATTCGGGATGTGGACGGACGCTGATCGGAGCCGGTATCGCCAAGCTGGGGATTGTCTGCCGAGCGATCTGAACGATGCGGAATGGGATCGCTTGGCGCCTCTGATTCCGCCGGCGAAGCCGGGCGGACGGCCGCGCCAGACCGACATGCGCTTGGCGATGAACGCGATCTTCTATCTTCTGCGAACCGGTTGCCCGTGGCGTTATTTGCCGCACGGGGTCTTCCCGCCGCGCTCGACGGTCTACAACATCTTCCGCGCTTTCCAGCGGGAGGGAGTATGGGAGGCGATCTGGGAGGAACTGCGCGCGGCGCTGCGCGAACGGCTGGGGCGGGAGGCGAGCCCCAGCGCCGGCGTCATCGACAGCCAGTCGCTCAAGTCGGCCGAAAAAGGGGATGCGCGAAAGGTGAAGCAGACGCAGTGGGTTATGACGCCAGCAAGAAGGTGAAGGGGCGCAAGATCCACGCTCTGGTCGATACCGAAGGCTTGCCCTTGCGCGTGGTGGTTCACTCCGCCGCCATTCAGGACCGGGACGGCGCCGCCTTGGTGTTTGACCGCATCCGCCAGCGCTTCAATTGGCTCGAACTCGTCTGGGCCGATGGCGGCTACAACGCCCGCCAGGTCGAACACGCCGTCGCCGCGCAGCCGCCGCTGCGTGTGGAGATCGTCAAACGTCCCGACGACAGTTCAGGATTTATCGTCCTGCCGCGTCGCTGGGTTGTCGAACGGACCTTTTCGTGGTTCGGCCGAAACCGCCGCCTGGCCAAAGATTACGAGAACCTCGCTGATACCCTCGCGGCCTTCATCACACTCGCTTGCATCCAGCTCGCCCTCAGGCGGCTCGCCAGGCCGTAGACTTTTGAGTCAGGCTCTCAGTCCTCGAAGGGCAGACCGGCGTATTGTTCAGCGACAACGGCGGCGGCACGCGTTGATCGGAGGAGATGATCGAATTCGCTAAGCTTGATCCTCGTCTCGAACGCGTCATCGTCGGGAAACACGTGCAGCAGTTTGGTCAGCCACCAGGAAAAGCGCTCGGAGGCCCAGACGCGTCTCAACGCCATGTCCGAATAATTCTCGAGATAGCGATCGTCCCCTTTTAGGAAATGCGCCGCGAACGCGCGCGCAAGATAGAAGACGTCGGAGATCGCGAGATTGAGACCCTTCGCTCCGGTCGGCGGAACGATATGGGCGGCGTCGCCGGCGAGAAACAGCCTGCCGTAACGCATCGGCTCCGCGACGAAGCTGCGCAGCGGCGCAATCGATTTTTCGATCGACGCGCCGATCACGATCTTGCGCGCAATGTCGTCCGGAAACCGCCGCTTGAGCTCGTCCCAGAATCTCTCGTCCGGCCAGTCCTCGATCCGCGTGTCGAGCCCGCACTGGATGTAATAGCGGCTGAGCATCGGATTGCGCAGCGAAGCGAGAGCGAAGCCCCGCTCGTGCCGGGCGTAGATGACCTCTCCGACCGGCGGCGTTTCCGACATGATGCCGAGCCAGCCGAAAGGATAGGCGCGCTCGAAGACGCTGAGGACGGACCGCGGAATGCTCTGCCGCGACACGCCGTGGAACCCATCGCAGCCGGCGACGAAGTCGCATTCGAGCGTCTCGGCCGCGCCACCCCTTTGGAACGTCACCTTCGGCGCAGCCGTGGTCAGATCGTGGAGTTGGACATTCTCCGCTTCTTCAACGATGCATCCGCCGTCGCGCTCCCGGATCCGATACAGCTCCTCGGTGATCGCCGTTTGGCCGTGCGACCACATGGGTCTGCCGGCGTGCGTCTTGGTGTCGATGAGAAACGGCTCGCGGTCCTGCCAGACGACAAAGCTCCCGTCATGCGCATGGCCTTCCCGGTCCATCCGTTCGCCCGCGCCTGAATCGCGCAGGACCTGGACGGAGCCGTATTCGAGCACGCCCGCGCGGATGCGCTTAAGCACATAGGATTTCGTCTGCCGCTCGAGCACGACGCTGTCGATTCCCTGTCGATGCAGCAAATGGGAGAGGAGCAAGCCGGCCGGGCCGCCGCCGATGATCGCGACCTGAGTGCGGCGCATGCTTCTCCTCCCTCCGCGGCGGAATGCGGCCGCAATTCTGGCTCGTCAAGCCCGTACCGATTCAACCGGCGGACGCGCGCCTCACGACCGAGGCGCCGGCCGTGGGAAGCCCGACGGCCTCCAGCGCTCCCGCCTGCCGGCTCGACAGCGCTTCCTCGTTGAAGCCGGCGATCGCATCCTCGTACATGCGATGAAAGTTGAGTCGCGCTCCAAGGCGCAGGAACGCGCTGCCGAGGCCAATCGTCGCCCGCTCGAGAAACACGAATTCGCGCGGAGCCAAAAGGCCCCCGCCCTCGGCCCTCAACGCCCGCATCACCTGGCCGATCTCGCGGCGGCCGTATTCCGACGGCTTGACGCCATCGGCTGCGGTGCGCACACGATCATCGAGGATCGGGCCGCACATGAATCGCGCCCAGATGGTCATCGCTTCGGTCCTTCCGGGCGTTAGCTTGCCAAAGCCCCACATCTCATAAGCGTGCGCAACTCGAGCGTTGTCGTTCGCCTTCAGCGCCCGATAGAGCTCAACCACGCCGAGCACGAACCGCGGCGGGAAGACGCGCACGCAGCCGTAGTCGAAGAGATTGACGCCTTCGACGTTGCGCTTCGCCCCCTCCCCGGACGCCGCGACCGTATAATTGCCGAGATGCGGATCGCCGTGAATGACGCCGTAGCGCAGGAACGGGCGCCACCACGCGTCGAACAGGCCCACGGCGATCGCGTCGCGCGTTTGCTGCGGCGCGGTCTCAAAGGCTACGAGCCGCTCGCCGTCGAGCCACTGCATCGTGAGCAGTCGGCGCGTCGACAGGCTGTCCTCGATCCGGGGCACTCGCACGAATGGCCGGTCGGCGAGCATGACCCGATAGAGCCGGGCGATCTTGGCCTCATGCTCATAGTCGAGCTCTTCGCGCACCCGCTCCCGGATCTCGCGCGCAATCTCGCGCGTATCGATCGCAGCGCCCGCGCGTCGATGGAGCGAAAACAAAAGATCGAGATTGGAGAGATCAGTCTCCACCGCCGAGGCCATGTCCGGATATTGCAGCTTGCAGGCGAGCCGCTCGCCATCCAGACTCACGGCTCGGTGCACCTGGCCGAGCGACGCGGCGGCCGCGGGCTTGAAGTCGAACTCGGCGAAGCGCTCGCGCCAGTTAGGCCCGAGCTCGGCCTGCATGCGTCGGCGCACGAACGCCGCTCCCATCGGCGGCGCCTGCGACTGGAGCCGCGTCAGTTCGGCGGCGAAATCCGCCGGCACCGCGTCGGGGATGGTCGTCAGCATCTGCGCGACCTTCATCAGCGGACCCTTCATCGAGCCGAGCGCGGATGCGAGCGCCCTGGCGTCCGCCTCGCGGTTGGCCCCGCGCAGTCGGTTGACGCCGACCCGCGCCGCGAACGCGCCGGCGTTGACGCCGAGCCGGGCGTAGCGGGTCGCCCGCGCGCTCAGGCGATTGGCTTCATCATCGTGATCCAAAGGCGAATTCCCATCGAGAGGCGCCGGCAGAGAATGGAATATAGGCCACGGGTCGATCAATTTCAGCCGCGAGGACGAAGCCGCAGCGGAATAGCAATTTTTCCCAAGAACCGCCCGCGCGGCGCCGCTATGTCCGAGGCGCTCGCGAGCCCTGTCCCTCAGGACGACGGCGGCTCGGCACGGAGGACGACATGATTTTGCGTTTGTGGCGCGGCTGGACGACGCCGGAGAACGCTGACCGCTACGAGGAGCTCATCGCAACCGCGATCTTCCCCAGCATTCTCGCGCGGGCCATCGCGGGACTGGAGGGGCTCGAGCTTTGCCGCCGTCCGATCGAAGCCGAGGTTGAGTTCATGACGCTGATGCGATTCGCGTCTTGGGACGCGGTGAAAGCCTTCGCGGGTCTGGAGTGGGAAGTGTCGGTCGTGCCGCCGGCAGCGCGCGCGGTGCTTGCCCGCTTCGACGAACGGGCGACGCACTACGAGAGGATGACAAGCGCGCCGCAGTCCCTGCCTCAGTAGGCGCCGCCGCCCTGCCCCCAAAGCGCCAGCTTCCGCGTTTCCGCGGACAAAGTTGACGACGAGGAGCAAATCGCTTCAAATAGCCGCGTTTTTCAGGCGCGCTGCGGCGCGGCGTTTTTTAGTGCCTTTAAAGGCTCGAAATTCGAATCGTGGTCTTTTCGATAAGCGCGCTCCCGTTGGCGCCGTATGGCGCGACGAGGCCGCAAGGCGGGGCCGATGAAGAAATTGTCGAAAGATGAATTGCTCGCCAAGGCGCAAGAGGCCCTCAAACGCCTCGCCGGAATTTGCGACGACGAAGACTTGGCCGAGGCCAAGGAGCTGGTCGAAGCGCTCCGGGACGGGGCGCTATACGAAACGATGGGAGCGCTCGCCGAGGCCGTCAGCCGGCGCGACCCGAAAGACGCCCGCAATCGGCGACTTTATGGGCAATATCTCATCAACACCGGCAAGGCGACAGCCGCGATCGATCTGCTGACGCCGCTTGCCCAGCGTTTGCCGAAGGACGATCCGGAATTCGCAGAGGCGATGGGTCTCATCGGCCGCGCCAACAAACAGGTTTTCTTCGACGCCGGCGACAAGGCGGACCCCTCCGCCCGCGCGGCGCTTGAACAGGCGGTCGCCGCCTACCGCGTTCCATTCGAGGAGTCTCCGCAGAAGAACACTTGGCATGGCGTCAATCTGGTGGCGCTCCTCTACCGCGCGCGGCGTCTAGGTCTACAAATAGCGCCCGACCTGTCTCCCGAGCAGGTCGCAAAGACAGTCGTCGCCGAGCTTGAAGCAACGCCGAAGGAAAAACGCGATCCGGATTGGTATCTACCTACACTGACTGAGGTGTCTCTCGGTCTCGGGGACTGGGACGTCGTGGAGCGGAATGTGCGGGCCTACGCGGTCTCTGATGAAGTCAAACCCTTTCAGATCGAGAGCATGCTGCGCCAGTTCACGCAGGTTTGGGATATCGAGGCGCTGGGCGAGCGCGGCCGCGAGCTTGTTGCCTTCTTGCAGCTCAAACTCGGTGCAATCAAAACCACGCCGGAAGAGATGCAACGCTGGCGGCAGCAAACTCCGCCAACGGATGGGCAGCTCGAGGCCATTCTGGGCGCAGAGGGACCTCAGACTTACAAGTGGTGGAGAACCGGCCTCGAGCGCGCTTCATCGGTCTGCGCCGTTCGCCAGCGACTCGGCCAACGATTCGGCACGGGGTTCCTCGTGAAGGCCGGCGCTCTCGGCTTGCAGCCGCCCGACGAACTCGTCGTTCTGACGAACTTTCATGTCGTCAACAAAGAGGGCGCGGTTGATGCGCTCACTCCCGAGGCCGCGGAGGTCGCCTTTGAAGCCGTCGACGCCAACCAGGCGTGGGTGGTAGACAAAATCCTTGGGCAGTCGCCGCCGGATCGGCACGATGCAAGCGTGCTGCGGCTTGAGGGCGCTGTCGCCGGCGTCGCCCCGCTTCCCGTCGCGGCAGCCTTGCCGCCAGTGGAGAAGAACGCGAAGGTTTATATTATCGGACATCCCGGCGGACATGACCTTGCTTTCTCGTTTCAGGACAACGAGCTTCTCGATCATGAGGGGCCGCCTGGCGGAGCGCCACAAATTCCCGGCGTATCGCGTGTCCACTACCGAGCGCCGACCGAGCCCGGGAGCTCCGGGAGCGCGGTGTTCGACTCCAAGCTTTGGCATGTCATCGCGCTGCACCACAAGGGCAGCAAGAACGGATTGCCGAGGCTGAACGGGAAGGCCGGCAGCTACGCCGCGAACGAAGGGATTTCGATCGTCTCGATCAAGGAGGCGATTGGGCGGGGCGAGCTGGATCGTCATTGAGACAACCATGTTCGCTGGCGTGGACGAACTTGCAGTTTCAAGCGCCGCCACGGCCGGTTGATCGAACGAAGATTATGCGAAGGCGATACTGATGAAGGGGAGGATTGGTCATGGACAAGCTTGAGAAAGCCAAGCGTCTAAAAGACATGCTGTCGCAAATCGCCGGAACGCGGGGACTCGAATTGATCGCTCCGGCGGGCGTCAAAGCCGAACAGTCCGGCGCATTCGAAAGCCTGGGGGTCGAGCGGCAGCGTCCCGACACTGTCCACTCCGGCCTCGAGAAGCTTGCGGACAATCGCCATCAGGACATCACGCCGGACGAAATGTTCGGCCTGGAGGCGATTGTGCTGCGGCAGAACAGGCCGGTCGTCTTCGTGCGTGGCAATTCCTACGACGATGTGGACGAACCGTGGAGCAGGCTCAATGGCGCCGAAGTGAAGACGCGGCTCTCCGCCTTGTTTCCCCTCATCGGACGCGTCGAGTTGCCGAATTCTCCCATTCTTCCTTACGCGGGAACCGGGTTCGTGGTCGGCAAGGGGCTCGTCGCGACCAACCGCCATGTCGCGCAAATCTTCTCCCGCGGACTGGGCCTCACCATTCAGTACCGCGGCGGCGACGCTGCAATCGACTTCAAGCGACAGGAGGACACGCCCCAGGACGACCGCTCCGCCTACTTCGCCGTGCGCGGCGTCGAGATGATCCATCCCTATTGGGATATGGCGCTTCTGCGCGTGGACGGATTGCCGACATACAAGATGCTTCGTTTGTCGGTGCGCTCACCGGAGGAGCTGGTCAACCGCAATATCGTAGCGGTCGGCTATCCGGCGCGCGACGATCGGAGCGACCTTGCGCTTCAGGATAAGATTTTCGGCGGCGTTTACTATGTGAAGCGGTTGCAGCCCGGAGTCGTGCGGGTCCGCGCCCAGGTCCAGAGCTTCGAAAACCGGGTCAACGCCATCACCCACGACGCCTCAACGCTGGGCGGCAACTCCGGCTCCGCCATCATCGACGTGGATTCGGGTGAGGTCGTGGCGCTGCATTTCGCCGGCGAATATCTGAAGGCGAACTATGCCGTGCCGATGTTCGAGCTGGCGCGGGATCCGCGGGTCGCGCCGAAGCTGAATTTCGACGGGACGGTCGCCGCCACCAGCGATTTCGATCCGGCCTGGCGCTCCATCAACGCCGAGGCTGCGGGAGCGCCCGCTCCGGCGACGCCACCACCGCCCCAACCATCGGTCCCCTTGCAGTCTCCCAAGGCCCCAACAGCCGACGACGGCGAGACGACGTGGATCGTTCCGCTGCGCGTCACCGTCTCGGTGGGCACGCCCACCCGGCCAGCCGGGATCGTCCGAACTCGCGGCGGACGTCGGAGTTCCGGATGCGGCGGCGCAGGGAGAGGCGGAAGAGGCTGTCGTCGTCAATCAGGATTACAGCGATCGGCCAGGATACGATCGGAACTTCCTGGACAGCCTCAAAGTGCCCCTGCCGGTCATCAGCGACGCGATGCAGCAGGACACTGCGACGGTTCAGCCCGACGCGCGCAAGAACGACGACCCCTACGAACTCGCCTACTACCATTACAGCGTCTACATGAATAAGCGCCGTCGCACCGCCTGGTTCTCCGCCGCGAATGTCGACGGCGACCAGCGCCCGCAGATCGGCAAGCGGCAAGGAGATCGCTGGTATCGGGACACCCGCATCCTGAAGACCGAGCAGCTTGGGCAGGAGGCGTTCGAGCACGGCATCGACCGCGGCCATCTGACCCGGCGCGAGGACACCGCCTGGGGCGACGACGTTGAGAGCGCGACGGCCGCCAATAACGACACCTTCCATTTCACGAATTGCTCCATTCAGGCGTCGCCGTTCAACCGGGGAAAGGACCGTTGGCAGGGGTTGGAGCAGTTCCTGCTGGAACAACACGCGAAAAAAGAACGCCGACGCATGACGGTGATCACCGGTCCGCTCTTCTCGTCGAACGATCCGGTCTACAAGAACGACCGCATGAACTATTCCGTTCGCTGCCCTCTACAATTCTGGAAGGTGTGCGTGCTGATCCGTCAGGACGATACGCCGGCCGCGACCGGCTTCGTCCTCGGACAGGAAGACATTCAAAGTCTGCCCGGCTTCGAAGAAGCCTTCGACGTCGCCGCGGCGCAAATCAGAATTGCGGACCTCGAGAAACGCACCGGGCTCGATTTCGGTCGCTTGCGGGAGTTCGACCATTTCGCCGAGGGCGGCGCGCCCGGAACGCTTGAAGCTCCGACCGCGACAGGCGGCAGCCGGCCGATAAAAGTCATTCGGAGCGGCGAGGACATCGTAATCTAGGGGCGGCGCGGGAGGGCGTTGTTGTCAACGCCGCGTGAGAAGGGCTTGCGGCGCTACCCCATCGCCTCGAGTTCGTCGATCATGCGCTCGATCACCGAAAGGCCGATCTGCCAGAAGCCGGGGTCCTTCGCATCGAGGCCGAACGGGGCGAGCAGTTCGGAATAGGACTTCGACCCGCCGGCCGCGAGCATCGAGAGATATCGTTCAGCGAAACCTTCGCTCGAGCGCTCGTAAACCCCATACAGAGAATTCACCAGGCAATCCCCGAACGCATAGGCGTAGACGTAGAACGGCGAATGGATGAAATGCCCGATATAGGCCCAGTAGGTCTCATATCCGGATCTCAGCGCGATGGCCGGGCCAAGGCTTTCGGCCTGTGTGCTCATCCACGATTGGCTGATGCGATCCGCCGTGAGTTCGCCGCTGCGGCGCTCGAGGTGAGCGAGCCGCTCGAACTTGTAGAACGCGATCTGGCGCACCACGGTGTTGAGCATGTCCTCGACCTTGGCCGCGAGCATCGCCTTGCGCTCCGTGGGATCGGCGGTTAAGGCGAGCATCGAGCGGAAGGTCAGCATTTCGCCGAACACCGAGGCCGTTTCGGCGAGCGTCAGCGGCGTCGGCGCCATCAGCGCGCCATTGACGCCGGCCAGCACCTGATGCACGCCGTGGCCGAGTTCATGCGCGAGCGTCGTCACGTCGCGCGCTTTGCCGAGGAAATTGACCAGAATATAGGGGTGAGAGGACGGCGTCGTCGGATGCGAGAAGGCGCCGGGCGCCTTGCCAGGTCTCACCGGAGCGTCGATCCACCCTTCGTCGAAGAAGCGCCGCGCGACATCGGCCATGCGCGGAGAAAAGGCGCGATAGGCGCCGAGCACCATGTCACGCGCTGCCTCCCACTGATAGACGCGCCGCGGCGCGTTAGGCAGCGGGGCGTTGCGGTCCCAGTGGTTGAGCCGCGCCTTGCCGAACCAGCGGGCTTTCAACGCGTAATAGCGATGCGAAAGGCGCGAATAGGCGTCCGTCACCGCCGCAACCAGCGCCTCGACAACCTCGGGCTCGACCCGATTGGCGAGATGGCGCGAATCGGCGACGTCCTTGAATTTACGCCAGCGATCGGAAGTCTCCTTGTCCTTGGCCAGCGTGCTGGTGATGAGGGCGAAGAGACGCAGGTTGGCGCCGAGCGTCTTGCCGAGCGCATTGGCCGCCGCTTCCCGTGTCTTCGCGTCGGGATCCTGGAGTTTGCCGAGCAGCGGCTCGAGCGTCAGGCTCTCGCCTTCAAAGTCAAACCGCAGCGCCGCCATCGTGTCGTCAAACAGCCGGTTCCATGCCGCGGCGGCGCTGACTGACTTGTCCAGGAACAATCGTTCGAGGTCGTCGGCAAGCTGATGCGGCTTCTCCTTGCGGATGTCCTCGAGCCAGGGGCGGTAATGGCCAAGTGTAGGTGCCGCCATGGCGGCGTGCAATTTGGCGTCGTCGATGCGATTGAGCTCGAGCTCGAAGAACAGGAGGTCGCCTGCCAGCGCGGTCACGCGTTCCTGCGTGTCGCCATGGAATTTCGCGATTACCGGATCGCTGGTGTCGGAGGCGTAGAGCAGCGACGCGTAGGCCATGATGCGCCCGGTCAAATCCTGCAGCGAACTCGTAAGCCCTGACCGCCGCGGCCAGCGCCTCGCTCGCGTCAGGCAGGCCGGCCAACTCGTTGAGCTTGCCGCGATAGGCTTCGGCGAACAGCTTGGCTTCCCGCTCGGCGCGCGCGAAATCGGCGGCGAAGCGCGGCGAGTCCATGCCTTCGTACAAATCCTCAAGGCGCCACTCCGGCAGCGCGCCAAGATCCGCCGGAGCAGCGGACGGCGAGACGGCGGCGTCGAGGGAATGGACCTTAAAGCTCATCGACCCATTCCTCTTTGCTAAGCTCCTGCTAACGCTCCTTGGTTGTTTGGCGCCGACAAAGCGGCGCTTTTGAGGACGGGGCGCATCGGAACGGGACGGCGTTAACATCGCGTTTACCGTAATGCCACAATGTCGCGGATTGCGCGGCTCCGAAGGCCGCTTTCGGACGACGATGACCGCACTCATACTCATTGCTGACGACGATCCCATTCAGCGGCGCCTGCTTGAGGCCATGGCCAGACGATTTGGCTACGACGCCGAAGCTGTGGAATTGGGCGAAGCGGCGCTCGCGCGTCTCGAAGCGCGCGATCGGCCGCCGATCCATCTTTTGATCCTCGACCTCGTCATGCCGGATCTCGATGGCATGGGCGTGCTGTCGCGGATGCGTCAGCGTGAAATTGCGGTCCCCGCGATCGTCCAGACTGCGCATGGCTCGATCGAGGTCGTCATCTCCGCCATGCGCGCGGGCGCTACCGACTTCGTGGTCAAGCCGGTCGGCGCGGAGCGCCTTCAAGTCTCGATCCGCAACGCGTTGCGCGTCGATGCGCTGGAGGACGAACTCAGGCGCGCCACGCGGCGCAACGCCGGCGAACTCAGCTTTCGCGATATCGTCACCCGCGCAGAATCGATGGCGCGCACCGTCCGCCTCGCTGAGCGCGCCGCCAAGTCGAACATACCCGTGTTGATCGAGGGCGAATCCGGCGTCGGCAAGGAATTGATGGCGCGCGCGATCCAGGGCGGCTCGGAGCGGCGCGGCAAGCCGTTCGTCATCGTCAATTGCGGCGCTCTGCCAGAGACGCTGGTCGAATCCATTCTCTTCGGGCATGAAAAAGGCTCTTTCACAGGGGCTGTCGATAAGCATGTCGGCAAGTTCGCCGAGGCCAACGGCGGCACGCTGTTCCTCGACGAGATCGGCGAGCTGCCGCCCGAAGCTCAGGTCAAATTGCTGCGCGCGCTTCAGGAGGGCGAGATCGATCCGGTCGGCTCGCGCCGCCCGATGAAGGTCGATTTCCGCCTCGTCTCTGCGACCAACAAGAACTTGATCGAACTGGTCAAGGCCGGGCGCTTTCGCGAGGATCTCTTCTATCGCCTCAACGTGTTCCCGATCTCCATTCCGCCGCTCAGGGCCCGCCTTTGCGACGTGCCGGATCTCGCCATGCGCTTTCTCGCCCGCTTCTGCGTCGAAGAGGGCAAGCGCATCCGCGGCATCGCCAACGACGCGCTCGCGCTGCTTTCCGCTTACGACTGGCCAGGCAATGTCCGCCAACTCGAGAACGCGCTGTTTCGCGCCGTGGTGCTGGCGGACGGCGATGAAGTGACCACGGCGGAGTTTCCGCAGATCGCAGCCCAGGTCGAGGGCTACGACATACGCATTCCGCCGGCGCCGCTGCCGATCGCCGCCGATCCGGCGGCTTCCATCGCCTTCCGGCCGGCGGTCCACGAGCACCGCGATCCGCATTCGCTGCGGCTCATCAACGACAGCGGCGACGTGCGCATGCTGGAGGAGATTGAAACCGAGGTCATTCGCTTCGCGCTCTCACACTATCGCGGACAAATGTCGCAAATGGCGCGCAAGCTCGGCATCGGGCGGTCCACGCTCTATCGCAAGATGAAAGACATCGGCATCGCCGATGACATGCTCGGCGACGCTGCGGCATAATGCAGGCGAAGCGTCGGCGGACATCGATGGGAAAGATTTCTGCTAAACCTCGTCCTGAGAAGCGGAGCCGTAGGCGACGCGTCTCGAAAGCCTGCCCTGAGTTTGTCGAAGGGGACGCTGCAGCGAGCGCGTTCTTCGGGCGCGGAAGGCGGCGCTCTCTCCTGCTGGGCGCCGTCGCGGTCGGGCTGGCCGCCAGCCTCGCCTGGGCAGACGCTCGGCCGGCGTCCGGTCCCTCCGGCACCGACCTCGGCGCCGGGATTCGCATCTTAGCACCTTTTGCTCTTGAGTTTACGCGGGGATCGTCCCACCGCGTCTCCTCCCCCCTTGCGGGGGAGGATCAAGGAGGGGGGTCACGCCGTCCTATGCAACAAGCGAGCAGCGGCGCGTGCGATAATCTTCTCGGCCTGCGCGACCCCCCACCCCTGCCCGCCCCCGCGAGAGGGGGCGGGTGCGCTAACGCCATCGATTCCGCCGAAATGCAGCAGGCTCTGTCGGCTGAGTCGCCGCTGAGCTTCGGCGACCTTGGCGCCGCGAGCCCATTGCTTGCCGTGTTCAACACGGCGCCACCCGCCCGCGACCCCGCGCTGGCCGAAGGCTTGTCCGCCGAGCCGAAGTTTGACCTCGCATCGGCAGGTGAAGTCGCGCCGGGCGACGGCGCGGCCCTGCCACCCGCGACCGCGCCCTCGCAAGAACCGGCCACGCAGGACAACCCCCCGCCGGTCGTCTACGATCCGACCGCCGGGCCGTCGCTGTCGCCGATGCAAAGCGCGCTTCAAACGGCGATGGAGCGGCTTGCCGCGCACAATGATCGCCGCAACCCGCTGGGCAGCGGCGACTGGCGCGCCGCGCGCGGGGCGATCGCGGCTTTCTACGCCGCGCGCAACTACACGCCGATATGGGTCAGCGAGGACGGTTTGACCCAAGCGGGGCGAGCAGCCCTGTCGCAACTCGAGCGCGCCCGCGACGACGGTCTCGACCTGTCGGCTTTGGCGCTGCCGCGGGAGCTTGGCGCCGGGCTCGCCCAGACTGCGCTCGCCGAAGCCGAAACGAGGATCGCCTCGGCGGTCGCGACCTATGCCGAACAGGCGACCGGATCGCGCGTCCTGCCGTCGCGCGTCTCGCCGCTCATCTTCTCGGCGCGGAGCGTCGCCGATCCGGGCGCAGCGCTCGCCGAGACGGCCGCGGCGGCGGACCCCGCTCAGCGACTCGCCGACTTCAACCCGCCGCAGAAGGGCTACCGGGAGCTGCGCGACGAATTGAAGCGCCTCAACGAGGCCGCGCCGATCGGCGCCCAACGTCGCTCGCCCGCGCCCGGCCGCATTCACACCGCCTCCGCTTCCGCAACCGCCGCCGCGTTCGCCTTTGGCCCGCTCGCGCGCCAGCGGGCGGCGATCCTCGCCAACATGGAAATGTGGCGCTGGGAGCCGCGCGAGATGGGCGATCGGCGGATCGAGGTCAATATCGCAGACTTCTCGGTCGCCGCCCTGGAGGGCGACAGGGTCATTCTCAAGTCGCGCGTCATCGTCGGCAAGCCGGAGACGCCGACGCCGATCTTCTCCAGCCTCATGCGCTACGTGCTCATCAATCCCTCCTGGCAGGTCCCCGATTCGATCGTCAGGAAGGAGCTGGCGCCAAAGCTTGGCTCCCTGAGCCGGCGCGGCTACGAGGTGAAGAGCGTCGGCGGGCGACTGACGGTTCGCCAGTTGCCCGGAGAGGACAATGCGCTCGGCCGGATCGCGTTCATGTTTCCGAACGACCATGCGATCTATCTGCACGATACGCCGGCCCGGGAGCTGTTCGACGAGGAAACCCGCGCCTTCAGCCACGGCTGCGTTCGCGTCGAGGACCCGCTGAGTCTGGCGGCGCTCGTCCTCAGCGGCGGGTCGGACGGATGGACGGAAGAGCGAATCGAGGCCGCGTTCGGGGAGAAGGAACGGACCGTGTTTTTGCCCCGTCCGCTGCCCATTCACATCGTATACTTCACTGATTTTGTTAACGAATTCGGCGAGTTGCAGGAGCGGTCGGACGTCTATGGACTCACTCGCAAGGTCGAGGGCATACTCGCCCGGGCAAGTCAAGATTTGAAAGGAGGCCGATATAGGGCTATAGCCCTTTTAGATCGCTTTTTGCCTTAACTGTGACGCAAGCGTCACAATGCGAACGAGGAGCGCCGGGACGGGCGCTCGGGAGGTCGCGTAGGGGTCGGCGGGAGAAGGCCGGCAAAAGCGTAAGCGTATCGCATGGATAGGCACGGGTCAGCCGGCTTCGCCGCCGGTTCGTGACGTGTTGGGGAAGGATGGGTTGTTGGCGGGTTCCAAGGTGAGCATTTGCGTCGGCCATGGCGGAGCGGCGGCGCAACTGGCGATCGCGGCGGCGTTCACGGCCGTTTGCCTCGTTCCAAACTCCACCGAGTTGGCGGTCGCCAACGGCGACACGCGGACCATCATTCTTTCGGACCAGCACACCAACGAGTCCGGCTCGTTCACCTTCATGGTCAACGGGGTCTACGACCAGGCGGTGCTCGACAAGCTGAACTGGTTCTGCCGGGATTGGCGGCTCAATGAGCCGACCAAGATGGACCCGCGCCTGTTCGACATCGTCTGGGAGGTCTACCGCGAATCCGGGTCGACGCAGCCGGTCGACGTGCTGTCCGGCTACCGGTCCCCGCAAACCAACGCGATGCTGCGCCGTCGCTCGAGGCAGGTGGCCGAGCATTCGCAGCACATGCAAGGCAAGGCGATCGACGCGCATTTCGTCGACGTCAGCACCGCGCGCATCCGCGACATCGCCATGCGCATGCAGGCGGGCGGCGTCGGATTCTATCCGAGCGGCATGACCCCTTGGGTGCATATCGATAGCGGTTCGGTGCGCTACTGGCCGCGCATGAGCCGAGACGCGCTGACCCGGTTGTTTCCGGACGGAAAGACGGTGTTCATCCCCACCGACGGGCAGCCGATGCCTGGCTATGAGCAGGCGCGGGCCGAGATCGAGGCCCGCGGCGGAGAGGTGCAGGTGGCGAGCGGCGGCGGAATCGGCGGGCTCTTCTCGTGGCTGTTTGGCCGCGGAGGCGGCGCCGACGACGCCGAGGAGGCCGGCGGACAGGAAGCGACGACCGCTATGGCCACGACCGCCCTGGGCCGCGGCGGCCGCAGCGGCGGCTCGCAGCCGCAGATTCAGGTCGCCGACGTCGGGCCGGAGGCGGTCGCGAGGGCCAAGCGTGACATATCCACCGGCCCCGCCTACGCCGGACCCGTCGAGCCGGCGCCGGCCGCCAAGCCGCAGCCTTCCGATTCCGGGCCGGAGGCGGTCGCCCGGGCCAAGCGCAACTTGCCGACCGGCCCCGCTTACGCCAGCGCCGACGAGCCGGCGGCGACGCCGCCGGTCAAACCGCAGGTTGTCGCCGCGCTGCAGCAGCCCGACGTGGCCAGCGACGCTTCGACGGACAGCGCCGAGCCGAACCTCGTCGCCCCGCTGCCGCCGCGCAGACCGGCCGATCTCGCCGCCCTCGCTTTCGCCGACGCCCCCATGCCTCCTGCTCGTCCGGCGGATCTGATTCTTGCTTCGGCCACTGAAACGAGCGGCGGCGCTTTTGCGCCTCCGACGAACAAGCGGTTCAATGCGGCTTTCCCGCAGGATGGTTTGCTGCCTAAGGTGATTACCGCCGGCGTCGACCGCACGCCGACGGGCGCGCTCGCCCTGGCCGAGGGGTTGACACCGCCGATCGATGACGACAGCGAGCTCCTCGCGCGGGCGGCCGAACTCACCGCGCCCTTGCCGCCGATGCCCATTCCCAACGTCGGCGCGACTCCCGACAAGACAGCCGCCCCGGCGGCCGCCAACCCCGCCACCGCGCCGCAAACGCACGGCTGGTTCGTTCGGACCGCGGCGCTGGCGGCTGAGGACCTGGCGCAATTGTTCGGGGGCGTCTTCAGGAGCGGCGCGCCGGCGGCTGCCGCTCCGACCCC
Source organism: uncultured Alphaproteobacteria bacterium (assembly GCA_963824475.1). Taxonomy (GTDB): domain Bacteria; phylum Pseudomonadota; class Alphaproteobacteria; order Rhizobiales; family Beijerinckiaceae; genus Roseiarcus. Next base: position 109,885 of record CAWGPR010000009.1, on the reverse strand, counting down.
TGCGGAACCGGCCAGCCCATAGCTTTAAGGCGCGATCCTCCCGAGGGTAGGCGAGCCCGTCGCCCCAAGCTCCCGCAGCGCCGCGGATGCAACCAAGGCGCGCGAGCTTCTTGCGCATAAATGCCAATGAACGGGCATAAATGCGGATAAAGCTTAGTAAATTTGCTCGCATTGACTAGCGTTTATTTTTTGTAATCGAGACTTTTCAAGGGGTTACGGCCGATTCAAATAGAGAATTCCGACCCGCGTCTCAAGTTGTGTGCAAAACGCCTCAGGCGCTCCTGTGCAGGATGTCTCAAGCGGCTTTCCCATCTCTGCCTTTCCCTCCGCGCGTTGAGCGCGAGCTCGATCCGACGATTGGGAAAGGTATAGCACGTAGTTCTGATTTTCGCAAGAAAATGTTTGATGCTTACAGCGTTAGCGGTGGTTCGCGAGCGAGCGAGGCTGTCTCTCAATGCTGAGCAGCGTCATGGCCGCGCTTGACGCGGCCATCCACGCGAGACGCCGAAGGCGTCTGTCTCTCCTGACAAAAATAGAATGTTCTCAAATGATTACGTTCGCCGCCGGAGCCGCGTCGCCATCTCACTGATACCATCAGTTGATTGCCGGACACCCCCGGCCATGAACGCCATCCCGCCTCAATGACGGGTCCGGGATCGCCCCCGACCGGAGCAAAAGGCGTATGGAAACTCAGCTGTCCGGTGTTGCCGCTGACCCGCGGCGCCTTCAACCCGTCGAATACCGTGGATGGCCGCGTCAAGCGCGGCCATGACCACAACTCGCCGCCACAAGCGCAGCGCCCGAATCCCTCTACCCAGTCACCGCCGTCCTCCCAGAAAGGAGTCGAAGTGAATGGTGACGGAAACTCCAACCGGAACCTGCTGCAACAGGGTTGGCGATGGGCTTCGCCTGGCGCGAAACGGCGGTCCCGAGGCTCCTCTACCCCGCCGCCGTGCGACGAGACGCCGCGCGGCCACGCCCTGCTCAGTCCCTGTTGATCGACCACGGGCCGGGGCCGGCCGCGGCGATATAAAGGAAGACAAAGCAGTAAAGCGCCGCCGCCTCGCCCATGTTGATCGCCGGGAAGAAGCTCATGGGAAAGTGCGCCATGAAGTAGCCGAAGGCCATGAACCCCGACAGGATGAAGGCGACTGGGCGGGTGAACAGGCCAAGCACGATCAGCGCGCCGCCGACCAGCTCCATCGTTCCGGTGAAGTAGAGCAGTCCCGTCGGCATCTTGTCGATGAACGGCAGGCCCGCCGGGAAGCCGATGAGCTTGCCGGTTCCGTGCTCGAGAAACATGAGACCGGCCGCGATGCGCAGCACCGAAAGCAGGTACGGCGCGACTCGCGCCGGGATAACCGCCGGGACGGTGGACGCGCGGGGAAGAACGTTGCTCATTGTCGTCGCCTTGTTGGATTGGATGGTCAATAAGCCGGGGGTCGCCGCGCGAGACTATGCCGAGAGCTTGGCGGCGACCTTGGCGATAAGCTCCCCTTGATGCCGGGCGCCTTCGAGCTCGAGCTTCGTTGGCTGGCGCTGGCCCTGCGCGCCCGCGATTGTGGTTGCGCCATAGGGCGCGCCGCCGACGATCTCGTCGAGCGTCATCTGGCCGGCGTGGCTATACGGCAGCCCGACGATAACCAGGCCGAAGTGCATCAGGTTGGCGATGATGGAGAACAGCGTCGTCTCGTTGCCGCCGTGCTGCGTCGCGCTCGACGTGAATGCTCCGCCGACTTTGCCGTGCAACGCGCCGCTCATCCACAGCGCGCCAGCCTGCTCCCAGAAGCTGCCCATCGCCGACGGCATGCGCCCGAACCGGGTCGGCGCGCCGACGATGATCGCGTCATAGTTCCCAAGCTCGGCGGGCGTGGCGATCGACGCCGGCTGATCGAGCTTGAAGTGGAAGGCCTTGGCGATGTCTTCAGGAACGTTCTCCGGCACGCGCTTGACGTCAACCGTCGCGCCCGCCGAACGCGCGCCTTCGGCCTCCGCGTAGGCCATCTGTTCGATATGGCCGAAACTGGAATAATAGAGGACCAGCACCTTCGCCATTCAAGCCTCCTCAGCCCTTAGAGCGCTTGCGAAAAAGCGGGAACCGGCTTTTTGCGACAAGCGCGCGAAATCAGACAAATCCAAAGCCTTCGGCGACTTAAGCGAATCGCCAAAGGCTCTTGCGCCGGAGCGGAAGGATCAAAGGATCTTCGCGATCTGGTCGAAGGAAAACCTCGGGCTGCGCGGGAACAGCTTTCCCGCGTCGCCGTAGCCGATGTTGATCAAGACGTTCGACTTGACGTTTCCCTCGGGGAAGAACTCAGCGTCGACCTTCGCATTGTCGAAGCCGGTCATCGGCCCGGTGTCGAGACCCACCGCGCGCAGGGCGATGATGAGATAGGCGACCTGCAACGTGCCATTCTGGAACGCGCTGCGGGCTGCGAAGGCGGGGTTGCCCGTGAAATAGCTCCTCATGTCCCGGTGCGGCATCAGGAACGGCAGATGCTCGTAGAAGTGTTCGTCATAAGCCGTCACCGCGACCACCGGCGCGCTCATCGTCTTGTCCAGATTGCCGGGCGCCAGTGAAGGGCGAAGCCGCTCCTTGGCTTCGGCCGATCGCAGGAACAGGATGCGCAGCGGCGATTGATTGGCGCTGGTCGGCCCCATCCTGGCCAGTTCGACCGCCTTCTTGAGCAATTCGTCCGAGACCGGCCTGTCGAGAAATACATTGTGCGTACGCGCTTCGGTAAATAGCTGGGCCAGCGACGTCGCTTCGATCGTCTTACGGTCAGGCACGTGGATGGTCATGCGGGCGGCCCTCGAAGTTGTTGCACTGCGAGAGAATTTCGGCCCTTGCCCCAATCGTTGCAATTGGCAAAATTATGCTAGTATCCATCTTTCGAGGTGATGGATGATCGATTCGCTCACGCTTGACCAAATGCGCATTCTCGTCGCGGTCGCCGACGCGGGAAGCTTTTCGGCCGCCGCGCGAAAGCTTGGCCGGGTCCAGTCGGCGATCAGCCAGTCGATTCAGACGCTCGAGACGACGCTCGGCGTCACCCTGTTCGATCGCTCCGGCAAGACACCGCGGCTGACCGACGCGGGACGGGCGCTGGTCGGCGACGCGCGGGCGCTGATCGCGGGGGCCCAGGCCATTCGCGCCCGCGCCGAGAGCATGGCGCAGGACGTTGAGCCGGAACTCACGCTGGCGGTCGATTCGATGTTGCCGATTCCGCTTCTGATGGAGAGCCTGAAGGCCCTGCGCGTCGCCTTCCCGCTTCTGCCCGCGTCCGTCTTCACCGAGGCTCTGGGAGGCGCGGAGCAGCGGCTACGCGACGGCGCGGCCCGGCTCGCGATTTATACGATCTCGCCGGCGAGCCCCTGCGATCTCGTGAGCGAATTCATGACGCGCATAGTGATGTGGCCCGTAGTCGCGGCCGGCCATCCGCTTGCCGCCCTGCCCCAGCCGCTCGCGCGCGAAGCGCTCGAGCCGCATGTGCAGCTGGTGCTGACCGACCGCACGCCGCTCACCCAGAATCTGTCAGGCGGGATCGTCAGCCGTCACATCTGGCGATTCGCGGATCTGGCCACCCGCCTTGATTTCCTGCTCGCCGGCTTCGGTTGGTGCAACATGCCGAGCCATATGGTCGCCGAGCCCGTCGCCGCCGGCCGGCTGAAGAGGCTTAAGATCGCCAATCAGGAGGACGTCGCGCTGCCTCTCCATGTCGTGCATGAGCGCGGCCGCGCACCCGGCCGCGCCGGCCGCTGGCTGATCGCGGACTTGCGCGAGCGGTTGAAGACATGCCCCGGCGCGCATCACGGCAAACAAACGGCGACGGCCAAAGCCGCCGCCGCTTGAGAAACGCCGCGGCGCACTCAAGGGTCGAGCCGGCGCGCCGTCCAGCGGGCTTCGCTGACGCCTCGTCATCACTTCGGCGGCCGAAGCAGGGCCCCAAGCGCGGCTTTCGCTTCGTCGATCAGCCACTCCTGGTATCGGTAGTACATCTCCGAGCCCATCGGCGTGACGTACGAGCTTAGCTGCTCCTCGCAGCGACGGCGAAGCGCGTCAAACTCCTTCATGAGGTCTTCCGCCGCCTTTCGATCCTCAGGCGTCTGGATGACGGCCTCGGGCGGAAGCGCTTTGATTTGCTCTCGCGTGATGCCGGAATGCGCGCGCGCTTTGATTTGCTCTTGCGTGAGACCCGGATGCGCGAGCGCCTTGAGCCGGGACTCGAGCGATGCGCGGATGGCGTCGATCCGCCAGAGCCGGAAGCGGCTGTAGGCGCCGGCCGCGTTCAAAAGGACCGTGGCCGCCATCACCAGATAGATCCAGTAGGCGGGCGACATGAGGTTCACGAGCCGAGGGAAATATTTGTCCGCGAGGTCGGGCTGGCCGCTGGCGAAGAACTCGCGCGCCTCGTCGGCCAATGGCGCGCTGTCTTGCGACTTCGCCGACGGCGGCGGGTTCACTCGAACGAAATTGGGGAACTCCTCGCTGAGCAGCATCAGGAAGGCGACCCGCTGCGCGCGATGCACGCACGCGTTGGTCATGACGAGCGTGTCGACTTGCGCGACGAGCTTGTCGGTTGCAGGGATCGGTTTGGCGATGTCGTAATAACCTGCGGGAATGCGACCCAGGCGCAGCCACTTGTCTCGCGCCACCAGGCCTTCGATGTCCGCCGGAGCGACGATCTCGAGGTCATACTTGTTCGTGAGCGCGCGGACCATCGCGGCGTTCTCGTTCATGACGAAGGCGGCGAGGTCGAGCTGACCGTCCCGGACAAGCGCCGCTTGCCCTTCGAGATCGTGATTGGACGGCCTCAAGCCGAGGCCGCTGAGGTCGGAATTCTCCAGCAATTGTCGCATCAGATAGGTCGTGCCCGAACCTTCGGGACCGATCCCGACCGAAGCGCCCTTGAGGTCGTTGAAAGTGTTGATTGCCCGTCCGCGCCGGGCAAGCAGGAACAGCGATTCCGGCTGCGGCAGCCGCCCCAAGGTCTGCAACCCGGCGTCGGCCGGCGCCGGCACGCCATCCTGTACGAAAGCGAAGGCGGGAACGCATCGCCCATTTTCGCCGACGAGACGGGCGATGTTTTCAACCGATCCCGCCGTGGCGACAACCTTCAGATGGCCGTTCTTCTTAAGCGCCCGCGCCGCCAGCCGGTCGCCTAACGCGTGGTAGGCTCCTGTCGGCGCTCCGGTCAGGACGGAGGCTCTCAGGAACGCATAGTCTCCCGAGACGGTGTAATAAAGGAGCCCGGCAGCGACCGCGAGAACCGCGAGCGCGATCAAAAGGCCCCTTGCCCACGCCTTTCGGCCTCCGCTGGGTCCGAACGCGAGGTCGTCCAAAAAACTCATGCGGCGCTCGACGCCGAAGATGGTGAATTCGGCACGATCGGATATTCGTTGGGGTAAGGACCTGACGCAAGGGCGTCAGGTCGGGCTCGTTTTGAGGAGCCTATCGCGCCCTGCCTTCGCGCCCGTAGAGCAAGAGCATGGCGATAATGACGGCGCCGTAGGTGATCTGCCGCCCCGCCTCCGGCATCTGCACCACCGACAAAATGGACTGCAGCAGCGTGATGAGGATCACGCCGGCGACGGTGCCGAGATAGTTGCCGCGCCCGCCGAGGATCGACGCGCCGCCGAGAACGACGGCGGCGATCGCCGGCAGGAGGTAGGCGTCGCCCATCGCCTGCGCCGCCTTGCTGGCGTAGCCAGCGAGCAGCACGCCGCCGAAGGCGGAGAGGCCACCCGCCAGCGCGAACGCGATCAGCACCACACGCTGGGTGTCGATGCCCGACAGATAGGCGGCGCGTTCGCGATTGCCGATGCCGTAGACGGCGCGGCCGAAGGTCGTGCGATTGAGCAGAAAGATCGCGCCGGCGCCGACCACCGCCCAGACGATGAGCGCGTTCGGCAGGCCGAACAGGAGCTCGCCGGTGGCGAGCGCGCGCATCGCCGGCGACGAGGAGTCCTGGGGCGAGAAGCCGCCGGTATGGACCACCATCAGCCCTTGCGCCACCGCGTTGACAGCGAGCGTGATGATCATCGAGGGAATGCGCAGATAGGCGACGCCGAAGCCGTTGACGAGGCCAAGCGCAACCCCGCAAGCCACGCCGAACGGAATGGCCATGGCTTGGCCGACCGGTCCCCATCCGGTCGCGGCCGTCGACATCATGCCGCCGACCGCGACCACCCAGGGAATGGAGAGATCGATCTGCCCGAGCAGGATGACGATCATCGTGCCGGTGGCGATGACGCCGAGGAACGAGGCGACCTTCAATTGCTGCAAAAGATATTCGGGCGACAGGAAGCTGCGCGAATAGAGCGAGCCCAAAAGCAGCATCACAATCACGCAACCGAAAGCGATCGCGACCGGCGGATCGATGCGGCGTTTGAGCGCGTCCGCAAACCCCGTCCCGGCGTTCTCGCTCACGGGAAAAGCTCCAGCCGGTTGCGGACCTGGAACACCCTCGCCGAGCCGACGCAGACAGCGGCGAGCAGCACCAGACCCTGAAAGAGCGGCTGCCACAGCGGGTCGAGATTGAAGACGAACAGAAGATCGCCGATGGTGCGAAACATCAGCGCGCCGAAGATTGCGCCAATTGCGCTGCCCGATCCGCCGAACAGCGACACGCCGCCGAGCACGACCGCGGCGATCGAGAACAGCGTATAGGTGTTGCCGTTGGCGGCCGAGGCCTCGCCTGAATAGGTGACGAAGGTGAGAAACAGCCCGCCGAGCGCAGCGGTAAGGCCCGAGAGAACATAGGCGCAGAATTTGGCCGCCCCGACGGGCACTCCCGACATATAGGCGGCGCTCTCTGACGAGCCTACAGCATAAGCGGCCCGGCCGATGGCCGAACGGCTATAGGGGATCCAAACAAGCAGAACGACAGCGCCGAGGGCGATCAGGCTCGCGGGCAAGACGCCGAAAACGCGCCCAGTCAGCGCATCGGCCAGCGGCCCGTACACGTCGCCGCCCGGAACCGGCCGCAAAAGCAGAGCGAGGCCGAAAAACACCGCCCCGGTCGCGATCGTGGCGACGATCGGCTGCAGCCGGCCATAGATGACGATGAGACCGTTGATCGCGCCACAGGCGAGGCCGGTCAAAAGAACGCCGAGGACGCCGAGCGCGGCGCTCGTGGCGGTTCCGACCACGATCCACGACGCAAGGCAATTGGTCAGAACGAACACCATGCCGACCGAAAGATCGATGCCGGCGGTGATGACAACGAAAGTCTGGGCCATCGCCACCAGCGCCAGCAGCACGCCCTTGTTGGCGGCGGTCTGCACCACATTGGCGCTGAAGCCCGCCGGATGGTTGCTCGTGTAGATGGCGAACATCACGACGAAGAAAAGGAGCGCAAGAAGGGTTCCGCGGCTTTGGGCGAGACGATAGCGCCAGTCGCTCATTGCGCCGGCGCTCCGGCCGCGGCTTCTTCCGAGGAAATGTTGAGCGCGCTCGCGATCAGCGCCCGCTCGGTGATCTCGGCGCCGGCGAGCTCGCGCCTGATCGCGCCGTCGTAGAGCACGAGCGCGCGGTCGCAGCAGCCGATCAATTCGTCATAGTCGGTGGTGTAGAAGACGATTGCGGCGCCCTGGTCCGCGAGCCGGCGCAGAAGCGCATAAATTTCCTGCTTGGTGCCGACGTCGATGCCGCGCGTCGGATCGTTGAGCAGAATGATGCGCGGCTCGGCCATCAGCCACTTGGCGATGACCACCTTCTGCTGATTGCCGCCCGACAGCGAGCCCGCCGGAGCGTCGGTTCCCGCGGTCTGGATATCCAGGAGGTGGATCATCTCGCCGACGAGTCCCTGCTCGCGCGCGTTGTTGATCACCCCTCCTCTCGACACGCGCGGCAGGGCTGCGAAAGAGAGGTTTTCGCGCACCGACATCGGCAGCATCAACCCTTCCGTCTTGCGATCCTCAGGGATCAGCGCCATGCCGATGCGCTTCCCCTTCGCCGCGTGCGGGCTCGAGGGCGAAGCGGGCGCGCCCGCGATTCGGATCTCGCCGGAAACGCCGCGCAGGACGCCGAACAGAGCCAGCAGCAATTCGCGCTGACCCTGCCCGTCGAGACCGCCGAGGCCGACGACTTCGCCCGCTTCGGCGGTGAACGAAATGTCGCGCAGACGGTCCGACCAACTCAGGTTTCGGACCTCGAGCAGCGGCGCCTCAGCCTTCGGACGCGCCGCAGGCTTCGGCGGAAAAATGTGGCTATACTCACGCCCGATCATCATTTCGACGACTTGGTTGTCGGTCTTCGTCCCGGCCGCATAGGTCGCGACATTGGCGCCGTTCCTGAACACCGTGCTTTCGTCGGCGAGCTCCGCGATCTCGTGCATGCGGTGGGAAATGTACAGGAGCGCCAGCCCTTCCTGGCGCAAGCGCTTGAGGACGACAAACACCTTGGCGACATCGGCGGCGGTGAGCGCCGAAGTCGCCTCATCGAGAATGAGGACGCGCGGCTTGCGCGCCAAGGCCTTGGCGATCTCCACCATCTGCCGGCGCGACAGCGGCAGATCCTTGACCAGCGCCATCGGATGGATGTCCGGCGCGCCGGCGCGTTCGAGCGCCTCCTCGGCGAGGCGCCGCTGCGCGCGCCGGTCGATCAGCCCGAAACGACGCGGCGGATTGGAGATGGCGATGTTGTCGGCGACCGAAAGGTCGGGAACGAGCGAAAGCTCCTGAAAGATGCAGACAATGCCGGCGCGGTTGGCGGCGGCCGGCGAATCGAAGGCGACTTCCGCCCCGTCGAGCACGATGCGCCCTGCGTCCGGCGTCACGACGCCAGACAGGATCTTGATCAGCGTCGACTTGCCCGCGCCATTCTCGCCGAGAATGGCGTGAATGCGCCCCGCGAACACGACGAGGTCGGCGTCGGCGAGCGCGCGCACGCCCCCGTAACGCTTGGATACGCCCTCCATCCGCAAAATCGGCGAGGCCGTCGACTCTGCTCGCGTCACGCAGCCAAACCTCGCCGGAGAAGAAACCCAAGGGGCCGCTTGCGGCGGCCTCGCCGCGGCCGCCGCAAGACGCTGCTCGTCCGCGGCGGTCGCGCTTTAAGACTACTTGTTTTCCTTCGTCTGTCCCATGATCTCCTGCGCGGTGAAATTGATGTTGCAGGTGGGGAAAGAGTTGCCGACGAAGAAATTGTCGGACTGGGCGGCGTAGTAATTCACGCCGTCCTTGAAGTTCGGATCTTCGGCGGTCGCGAGCGGCAGCTTAATCGATTGCGGCACCACCTCCCCTTTGAGCGCCGCGAGGGCGACCTTGATCGCGACGGCGACCTGCGCCGGCCCGGTGCCGCCGGAGGCGCATTTGAGTCCCTGATCGGCGTCTTTGGCGCAGAACTTGCGAAAGCCGTTCTCGGTTTCGCCGCCGAACGGAGCGAACGGCTGCTTGGCGTCGATGATGGCCTGAACGACGCCGGTGTCGCCGCCCTGAGCCGTGTAGCCGTCGAAGTGCTTCTGCACCGCGATCGCGTCGGCGGTCACCTTCTGCGCGGTCGGGTCGTCCCACTTGCCGTAGACCTCGACAATGTCCCACTTCTTGCCGGTGGCGGCGAGCGTCTCGTGGATGCCGTCGTGACGGTCCTTGTCGACGGAAGTGCCGGAGACGCCGCGCACTTCGAGGATCTTGCCGCCGTTGGGCAGATGGCTCGCAAGCCACTTCGCCCAGTAGACCCCGAGGCCCTTCTGATCGACGTTGACGTTGATCGCGTCTTCGGTGTCGAGAATATTGTCGAAGGCGACAAGCACGACCCCGGCCGCGTTTGCGCGCTTGATCACAGGCTTGAACGCCTCGGGGTTCTGCGCGTCGGTGACGATGGCGTCATATCCGGAATTGATGAAATTGTTGATCGCGGCGATCTGCGCGGCGACGTCCTCGCCGGTCGAGACGACCTTGAACTCCTTGAGCTGGGCGGCGATGTCAGGCTGCGCGGCGAAGGCCTTGGCGGTCTGGATCATTTGGATGCGCCAGGTGTTGGCGATGAACCCGTTGGCGAGGGCGATGCGGTAGGGCCCCTTCTTGGCGGGATATTTGAAGAACTTCGTCTTGTCCGACCACGGCGTGAAACATTGCGGGTCAGCCGATGGGCCGGCCACGACCTCGGGTCCGGCGGCGAAGGCGGGCGCTGAGAAGGCGCACGCGGCGGTCAACATGGCGCCGCCGGCGGCGGCGATGGCGAATTGGCGGAAATGATTCATCCCTGTCCTCCCTTTTGCATCTCGATCAGCCGGCCTCATCGAAGCCTCGTCGCCGTCGAGCGCAGATCTTCTTGTCGGTCATCGCCGCCGCCGTGTCGCCCCCGGAATCGCGGCCGGAGGGCGTGAGCGGCGGTCTGCTTCACGCTGACATGCCAGTATAACGGACCGCCTCGCGCACACAAGCCCGCGATCGACACCGGACGACCCGGCGCACCGCCAGCAAAAAGCCCGCTCGGGATGGCGCCGGCGGGCTCTTTGTTGCGAGCTTCGGGCGAAGCCTGCTTCGCTATTTCGGCCCGGTCGATTATGCGGAGAACCGACGCGCGGACATTGCGCCGCCGCTTCCAACCGACGGCCAGGTGCTAGGCGACGGGTTATTTCGCCTTCTCGCCCCGGTCGCGCGCTTTCAACGCGGCGCCCAGAATGTCACCGAGCGAAGCGCCCGAGTTGGCCGAGCCGTATTGCGCGATCGCCTCCTTCTCCTCGGCGACTTCGAGCGCCTTGATGGAGACGGCGATCTTGCGCGCCTTGCGGTCGAACTGGGTGACGCGGGCGTCGACCTTCTCGCCGACCGAGAAGCGCTCGGGCCGCTGGTCGCCGCGGTCGCGCGCGAGCTCGTTGCGCTTGATGAAGGTGGTGAGCTCCGTGCCCGCGATCTTCACCTCGATGCCGCCGTCCTTGACCTCGAGAACCTCGCAGGTGACGACGGAGCCCTTGCGCAGGTCGCCCTCGCCGTCCTCGCCGACCTTCTTGACGGCGAACGGATCGTTCGCGAGCTGCTTGATCCCGATGGCGATGCGCTCCTTCTCGACATCGACGTCCAGCACCTTGGCTTTAACCGTGTCGCCTTTCTTGTAGTCCTCGATCGCCTGCTCGCCGGGCCGATTCCAATCGAGATCGGAGAGATGGACCATGCCGTCGACGTCGGCGTCGAGGCCGATGAACAGCCCAAACTCGGTCTTGTTCTTGACCTCACCCTCAACGACCGAGCCGACCGGATGCTTCTCGGCGAAGGCCTCCCACGGGTTCTGCAGCGTCTGCTTGAGGCCAAGCGAGATGCGGCGCTTGGAGGCGTCGACCTCGAGCACCTGAACCTCGACCTCCTGGCTGGTCGAGACGATCTTGCCAGGGTGGACGTTCTTCTTGGTCCAGGACATTTCCGAGACGTGGATGAGACCCTCGATGCCGGGCTCAAGCTCCACGAAGGCGCCGTAGTCGGCGATATTGGTGACGCGGCCCTTGAGCTTCTGGCCAACGTGGTAGCGGGTCTCGATGTTCGACCAAGGATCTTCCTGCAACTGCTTCATGCCGAGCGAGATGCGATGCGTCTCGTGGTTGATCTTGATGATCCGCACCTTGACCTGCTGGCCGATGGTCAACACTTCGCTCGGATGGTTGACGCGCCGCCAGGCGATGTCGGTGACGTGCAGCAGGCCGTCAATGCCGCCGAGGTCGACGAACGCGCCGTAGTCGGTGAGGTTCTTGACCGTGCCGTCGATGACCTGCCCCTCGACGAGGTTGGCGACGATCTCGTGGCGCTGCTCGGCCCGGCTCTCCTCGAGCACGGTGCGGCGGGAGACGACGATATTGCCCCGTCTGCGGTCCATCTTGAGGATCTGGAACGGCTGGGGCATGTTCATCAGCGGCCCGACGTCGCGCACCGGCCGAATGTCAACCTGGCTCCGCGGCAGAAACGCCACGGCCCCGTCAAGATCGACGGTGAAGCCGCCCTTGACCTGGTTGAAGATGACCCCTTCGACCTTCTCGTTCTTCTCAAACGCCTGCTCGAGCTTGACCCAGCTCTCCTCGCGCCTCGCCTTGTCACGCGAGATGACCGCTTCGCCAAGCGCGTTCTCGATCCGCTCGAGATAGACTTCGACTTCGTCGCCGACGCCGGGCGCAGGATCGCGCCCGTGGTTGGTGAATTCCTTGAGCGCGACGCGCCCTTCAGTCTTGAGGCCGACGTCGATGACGGCCATGTCCTTTTCGATCGCTACGACCTTGCCCTTGACGACCGTTCCCTCGAACGCTTCGTCGGCGCCGTAAGTTTCGTTCAACAGCGCGGTGAAATCCTCGCGCGTCGGCGCCAGGGATTGAGTGGAAGCCATTGGTTCTCCTAAATAGGCCCGAAATTCGGGCTACGCCGGCTTTGGGTTCGCGTTGACGTTCAGGCGCCCGCCGTCCGGAAAGGCCCGCGCGATCAACGCGCGATCCTTCATCGCCGCTCTTCACGGTTGAGCCGGCGTATCGGCCGACGGCGGAAGCCCAGGGTTTAACCGCCATATGGGGAGCCCATGCGGCGAGCGCCAGCCGCTAGCAGGAAAGTCCGCCAGGAGCAAGGAGGAAAGCGCCGCCCAGTGAGGCCCGGCGACAGGGGCCGCGCAGCACATCCGTCTCCCGATTGCGCGGTCGCTCAGAAAGACCGACGCCTCAAGGAAAGGCGCGGAAGGTTCGCCGCTCGTCGCTCTAGGTGAGGGGCTCCAATTCTCGAATGTCTTCGTTTCTCAGAGTAAATAGGCCTTCGTTCACCTGGCGAAGAGCGTTTAAGAAGATCGAAATGTCGATTTTTTGATCGTCATCTTGGTCTTCGAATGGCTTGAATCGGCCGTGAAAAAAGGCGTATTCGATACCATCTATCAGATATGGAACAATTCCTTCGAGTCTAAACGCAAGCTTCTCTTCGCTTCTCTCAGTAAACCTAAAACTAAACGGGATAATCTTTCAAATCTTGTAAACTTTACCTTCCCTGAGATATTCGTCAACAAAACGGTTTCTGACGCCGTCTATTGGTTGCGCATTGACGCAAACGATCTTTTGACCCACGTACCAATCGCGCATTTCATTCCCCACCACCGAAGCGGTTTATACTTTAAAAGCAGGTTCTTACGTTTCCGAGCTTAATAGAAACGGGCGGCAGGAATGTAGGCTGTCAAGGTCAAGTTGCAAATTAACAAAAGGTTTCAATCTCGTTAAGTTTGTGTAGGCGACCTATTTTTCGTCGCGCCGGCGCAAATTCATGGCTCACCTGCTCCGGCGTGTAAAATACTACCCTGGCGAGTCGTTTCCAAGTCGGCCTTCACCGTTGGCAGCGAGTTCGTCATCGACGGCCGCATGAGCACGCTGTGAGGCTCTGATCGATCTGCGAAAAGGGGCTGGTGCTCGGTCTTGCTCGCGTTGAGGCGCAGCGCGGCGCTCGGCGCCCGTTCCCCCGCTTTCGGCCGCACCCGATTGGGCCGAGCTGCGATCGTGGCCGCCGGGATCATCGGCGCGACCGCCCAGCAATACCCGTTGCTGATGGCGTCCTTGGGCGTCGAAGCCGCTGTCGAATACGCCAAGACCGGCAAGAAGCCGCAGCCGAGCCCCGGTCTCGATTTTTTCAACACCGGCGTCTCGCTCGTCACCGACAAGCCGGTCGAAGGCGTTCCGTCAATCTCGTCGAAGGAAGGTCTGGCAAGATGCTGGGGTTAAGATCTCCAGCGAACGCCTGACCGGAGAGAACGCCGGCGGCGCGCGAGTCCGCCGCCGGCGCCAAACACTCCACGGCCGCGGTTTGACGGGCGTTGAGTTTGTAAATTGATTTCGCAAGGCGTAAAAAATGACGACGCCAACTCATCGAGAGCATCAAGTGGCGCGCTGGGAGGGAAGGATGGGCGGAGCCGAGCGCTCACAACCTGCGCGTGCGCTTGGCAAAGCTGTCGTCAGTACGCTGCTCCCGACGGCGGCGCGTCGCTTTCGCGACTGCGAGGCGTTCTTCTGCGCCGGAACCGGTCGCCGCTTCACTTTTGGTCAAACCAACGAACGGTGCAACCGCCTCGCGCACGGGCTCGCTGGCCTCGGCCTGGTCAAGCCCGATACGGTCGCATTTCTCTGCAACAATCGCGTCGAATTGCCGGAAATTTATTTTGCGCTCGCAAAGGCCGGGTTCGTCGGCATTCCCCTGAACTATCGGCTCGCGCCCGTCGAGATCGTCGCGCTTATCAGCGCAATGGGGGCCAAGGCTATGCTGTTCGAGGCCCAATTCACGGCCGTCGCCGACAAAGCGCGTGCGGAATTGCCGCAGCTGGAGTCGTTCGTCGTGATCGGCGGCGCCGCGCCTACGTGGGCCAACGAGTATGAGGACCTCCTGGCAAGATCGCCGTCGGCCGAGCCCGATGTCGAGGTCGAGGAGAGCGACCCTTACTATTACAATTTGACCTCAGGGACCACAGGCCTCCCCAAGGCCTATATTCTGACGCAATACAACAATGCCTATGTCGCGCCGATGTTCGCGGCCTTCGACATGACCTCGCGCGACGTCATCCTGACCGTATTTCCGGCGTTCGGCCGAGTCGGCTTCGCCTGGATCGCGGCCGGCGTGTTGTTCGGCGTCCGGAATGTTCTGATGGACTTCCATCCGGCTGAGGCGCTGCGCCTCATCGAGACGGAGCGGGTCACCATTTCAAATCTGGTGCCCACGATGGCGGCGATGCTGCTCGCCGACCCAAGCCTGCCGCAGCGCGATCTACGGTCGCTGCGGGCGCTTGTGTTCGCCGGCGCCATGTTCCCTGAGCCATTGCGGCTTCGCACGGCGGCTTCGCTGTGTCCCGCCATTTACGAATACTACGGCATGCAGGAAACCGGCGCATTGACCGTCAGCACGCCGGTGGACCGCAAACGGCACCCCGATTCGATTGGCGCCCCGCTGGCGCTCTCCGATGTCCTGATCGAGCGACCCGACGGTACGCTCGCCGCTCCGGGCGAGCTCGGCGAGATCGTCGGACGCTCGCCGGCCAGTTGCACCGGCTATTTCGACAACCCTCAGAAATCCGCCGAGACGTTTCGCGGCGGCTACGTGCATACCGGCGACCTTGGCGCGATGAACGAGGAAGGCTTCGTCTTCATCAAAGGCCGCCTGAAGGACATGATCATCACCGGCGGTCAAAACGTCCACGCCGCCGAGGTCGAGGAAATTCTGTTCGCCATCCCTGGAGTGGCCGACTGCGCGGTGTTCGGTCTGCCAGATGAAATCTGGGGCGAGCGCGTTGCGGCGCTTATCGTCAAGTCCCCAAACGCGAGCAATGCGCTGACAGCCGAGAGCGTCGAGGCCGCCTGCCGCGAGCGTCTTGCCGGCTTCAAGACGCCGCGCGCAATCGTCTTTCAGACTGAGCCTTTGCCTCGCACGCCGACGGGAAAGGTGCAGAAGTTCTTGCTGGTCGAGCGTTTCAGCAGCACGGGAGAGGGCCGATGACGACCTCCGCGACAGAACGAGTCCGGGTGATCGGGCCAGGCCAAACCTATGTCGGGAAGCAGGGCTTCACCTATGGCGCTGGGGCTTCGGCCGAGACGGTGGGCGCCGAACACATCTGCATGAACGCACGGGCGCTTGATGCTGACCGTGCTTAGCGGGCTTGCCGAGTTCGAGCGCGAATTGATCCGCGCCCGCACCGGCGAAGGCCGCGCCCGCGCCAAGGCGCGCGGGCAGAGCCTCGGGCGGCCTTTCAAGCTGACGCTGCATCAGCGGCAGGAAGCTATCAGGCGGCGCGACCAGGGCGAGGAGACGCTTACCGAAATCGGTCGCAGCTACAACGTAAGCGCGCAGACGATTTCAAGGCTCGCGGCATGACTGATGCTCAAGGGCAGCTTGCCGTGTTAGTCATACAATTGGTCGTGCTCGCGTTGCAGGCGTGGTTTCTGTACGGGACGCTCAAGGCTACCAAAGCCTCGGCGGACGCCGCCAAGCTTTCAGCCGAAGCAACTCAAGTTGCAGCCGATGCGGCGAAGAAGAGCGCTGAGATTTCAGAAAAGAGCGTGGACAGCATCGAGCGGCCGTATCTTCTGGTCGAGCAAATTGTGCCGAAGATAGCCGAGCTGATCGGCGGCTCCTCCGCTCAACCGACCATGCCGCATGTCGTTGTCGCTCTAAAGAACTATGGTAGGTCACCGGCGCTGCTTCTGAAATTCCGGGCCTGCCTCGAACTCGTGCAAGCGAATCAAGACGCTCCGTTCCTTCCCGTTCTGCCTCTCGGAAACGTGGTCGTCGTCGGCTCACACGAAAGGTGGGAGCGTATCTGTTATTATCAGAGCGCGGTCGGCCCGGGCGTCAAGGGGCAGATCGACAATCAGCAGCTTCATTTGTGGATTTTTCTATCAATCAGCTACGAAGATATGCTTGGCAAGGAGCATCAGACACAGGTGCGCTTTCGCTATGAACCGCGCGACAACACATTTGCAATGCTGACAGACGACAGCTACACGATCAGGACTTGAAGAGTCCACGATGACCCCCACTTCGCCATGTCATTTCAACGGCAAACCGATTCTGGATTCGCATCTCATAATCCCACATGGATCGGGCCAGCCTTTACGCCACGGAAGAGGAATGCAGGGGACGCCATTTGACGTTGCGCATTCGGATGTGGTTTTAGCGCATTCTATTTCGGACATGCACGCGATATACATCGCTCCGCTGTGGCTTAGAGGTTCTTTCACAGGGTCGAAAGGTGTGAAGAACCAAGATGGAAGCTTCCGGGCGTAGTAAGAGCCATCGTCGCTCATATACAGGATCGAGTATTGGCCGCAGGCTCGGCCCACGCAAAACGCCGGCCCACTGTCGGCTTTAGTACCGATGCAACCCGCGAGCATCGTGGCCCCCGCGAGGGCAATTTTGAACCATTTCATATTCATCGTTTTTCTCCTGTTACGTAGACGCGTGCGAGGTCACGCAAATGATCGTTGCACGCTTCGATATCCTCCTCTCCGCGTCAGGCGCCAATCGAACCCGCGCTCGGTGGACTCCGATCCAGGACATTATGATTCATGACCGTGCGGAGTTGCAAAAAAGAGAGCTTAAGTCTCTGAAATCACGGAGTCGCGCGCATTTCTGCACACCCCCTTACGCATGCCAAGGAAAGGTCCAGGTCTCGGTCAACGCCCTCGGACCGGCGCGCAGGAAGACGCGCAGGTCCGTGCTCTGGCCCGGGTCGACCGCGACGTCGACGCCGGCGCGAAACCCTCGGGTATGGGTGTTGGGAGTGAGGAACGTGCGCAGGATTCGTCCAGCCGACGCGGTCGCGACCGTCTCCACGAGCGAAGGGTCGCTCATGTAATAGGACAAGTCGCCGCCGGAAAAATCGATAAGGAATCGCGTGGCCCCGGGGGGCGGGGGCGGATCCGGCGAGCCCAATGCGTGCGGAGAGACATGAAACGTCGCAACCGTGCGGCCGGCCGGAGTCAGGCTCTGATCGACCGCCATCGCCGTGATCCGATAACCGAAGACGAGCGGCTTGCCGACGTCGAGCCCCTGCTTCGGCGCCCAAGCGACGACGACGTTGTCGTTGGTCTCGTCGCTGGTCGGCAATTCGACCAGCTCCACCCTGCCCTCGCCCCAGCCCTCGTGCGGCTCGATCCAGTAGCTTGGCCTCAGCTCATAAGCGAGCTCGAGATCCTCGTAGTCGTTGAAATTGCGATCGCGCTGCAAAAGCCCGAATCCGCGCGGATTGGCGTCGAGGAAGTCAGAGACCCTGGGCGCGGGCGGATTGCTCAGCGGCCGCCAGATCCATTCCCCCGCGCCGGTGTGCATCAGAAGACCGTCGGAATCATGCAATTCCCCCCGGAAGTCGTCGGTAAAGCGCCGATCGGCCTTGCCGACGAAATACATCGACGACAGCGGCGCAAGACCGAGCGCGGGCGTCGCCTTGCGCGCAAACAGAGTGACGTTCGCGTCGATGAAGGTCTCCTGGCCGGGGTTCAGATCGAAGCGGAAGGCCCCAGTCGCCAATTCGCCATCGAGCAGGGCATAGATGACGATATGCTCGGCCGTCGCGTCCGGCGTCTCGATCCAGAATTCGCGAAAGAACGGGAACTCCTCGTTGAGGCGCGGAGCCGCGCCGATCGCCAGGCCTCGCCCCGACAGGCCATAGCGCTGCCCGCGGCCGAGGAAGCGGAAGTAGCTCGCGCCGAGAAACGCGATCACTTCGTCCCAAACGTGCGGCGCGTTGATCGGAAAGCGCAGCCGAAGGCCGGCGAAACCGAGGTTGACCGGCAGGACGCCAAGCTTGGTGTGGCCATAGTCGAACAGATTGGCCGCGTAGGGGATCGGCGCGGGGATGCCGTCGCGCAGCACGTTGACGACCACCGGCCGCTTGTAGAGATGCCCGAGATGGAAAAGCTCAAGCCGGAAATTCGCCCCCTCCTGGCCGAGCAGCGGCTTGTCGGATTTGAAGCGGATATCGCGCCAGCCGTCGAAATCGAGGTTCGCCAAGCCATCGGGCAGCGGCGGAATCGTGCTCTCGAAGGGCGCGGCCGCGAGATCGCGCGCTCGCTTGACGACATCCTGGTAGCTGAACGGGGCCGGCGCCGCGGCGGCGGGCGGAGGGGCTTCGGTCTGGGCGCCGGCGCCGTCGATGAGACGGGCGCCGGAAGCGGCGACGACGCTGACGAGCAGCGCCCGGCGGGACATGTCGTGCATGCGGGTCATTTGGGCTGGACGATCAGGTTGGGCGCTGCGCGGCGGTATGCCGGTTATGGCCACGGCGCAAATGGGCCGCCGCTCGGGTAGGTGTGAACGATTGCTTCGAGCCCCATGCTGAAATTCGAGGTGATGCGATAATTGACGCCAACGCCGAACGTGCCCACCGCCTGCACCGCGCCGGGACCGGAGAACACGGTGTTGACGGCGTCGCTTGCGTTGAAAGCGCCGCCGCCGAAGCGCGTCGCCCGGATGAAATCAACCCCAGTGATGACGTATGGCGTCACCTGGCCGAAATTGTACCCGATAATGGCCGAGCCGCCGGCGAAGGCGCTGCCGGTGAACTGGGAGAATCCGGGGCTCGACTGCAGAAAGGGCATATAACCGGTCGAGGCCTGAACCCCCATCATGATTCCGTTGTCGAACACATGTTCGTAACTCAGGTCGGTCTCGCCGCCGACACCGCCCTTGATCCCCTTGCCTCCCCAGACCGAGATTCCCGCGCCAACCGAAAGTCCTGACCAATAATCAGGCGCAACGTCGGCTGCGCCGGGGCCGAGCGCTGGATAAGTCGATGGAGCGGTTGGCAGATCCGCGGCGGCCACGGGCGCGGCTTGGAGGCAAACCGCAGCCGCACAGACAGACGCGGCGGGAAGACAAATGCTAACGATGCGCATGATGTCCGTTTGTATCACAATTCGCCGCTTGATGCATTGCGGTTTCGAGTGCGGCATATTGATGGCGCGCCGCGGTCCGCGCACCGATTGTCCGGGCTGAACCATGGAGCGTGACCCCGTGGTCGGGCGTCCGGCCCAGCGGCGGCGTGGCAGGGGCGGGCTCGATTCCGGTGAATGAGAAAACATGTAACCCCACAATTCTGAATTTTGCAACCCATATCGACAATGACAAATTGCGCATGCTCTCGGCGTTGCCTCGGCTCGGAGGATTCTATCCGACCGCGTCAGCCACTGGACAAGGCGCGTCGCGGACGCCTATAAGCCCGTTGCATTTCGACGGCGCCAGCCGCCCAGGTAGCTCAGTTGGTAGAGCACGTGACTGAAAATCACGGTGTCGGTGGTTCGATTCCGCCCCTGGGCACCAAGCGCCTTCTAAAGCATTGATTCCGTTGATGGTAAGGGCGGCTCGGAAATACGGTGCGGGCGCTCAGCCCTCAATACCCAGCCGGGAAAGCGCCGCGTTTGCAAGTCGTCGATCACTGGCTTTCTTGCGGTAAACTGACGCAAGCTCGTTGCCGAGGACCGCTTCAATCTCACTGTCGGTCGACCCAGCCTCGGCCAGTTTGACCGCGAGCGCCTTACGGAGTCCGTGGGCGGACCCCGGTACGCCGGCTGCGTTGCAGACTTCGCGGAACCAATTGCCGAACGCTTCCTTGACGAACGGGGAGCCGTCGCGCGCAGCTATGAACGTCTCGCGACCAACTGGCCCGGCTGCGATGCTGTCGGCCAACGGCCTGAGAACGGGCAACACGACGACGCGCCCGGTCTTCTCGGTCGTGATCGTAATCTCACCGTCGACAACGTGCCGCGGTCCTAAGCGCGCAGCGTCTCCGCGTCGCAAGCCGGTCCAGACCAAAACGTCGTAGGCGAGCCTCTCACGTGTGCCGATCTTCCAGTGCTGTTCGAAGGCGGTCATTTCCGCCGCGGTCCACGTATGGAATCCGTCGGAGCTACGCTTGAGCGCCTTGACGTTAGCCGTGGGATCGACGTCGACGTGCTCGGCGTCGAGCGCCCAGCGGAACAGCGCCCGCAGCGCCTTCAGAAAACACTCCGCTTGCGCCGGCGTTGCCGCGCGCGCGTCTCGGCTGGCGATGATGAACTTTCGGTTCCAGCGTTCTAGCGGCTGATCGCCTGCCCGCTCCAGCGCCGGCCGCATTAGGTTCTCGCGCTGCTTCTTCGTCGCCGGCGATAGCCCGGTCCATGACGGGCTCGCCCGATATAACTCCCATAGCCAGCGGAACGTGCCCTGATCGGTCAGGGGGCGGCTACGGCGGGCTGCGGGGCTTTCGACCGCGGCGCGATAGGCTGCGAAGAACTCAGCCGAGCCGTAGGCGGCGCGCAGCCGCGTCCGCGGCCCTTTGCCGACGCGAACAACCCAAATCATGCGCCCGTGGCGCGTTCGTTCGTGGTTGAGATAAGGAAGGCGAGCGGGCGGCATGGTTGCCTTGTAGCCTACAGCCGCCGTTCGTGGTAGGGTAGCCGATGCGGCTCTTTGTCTCCAAGTCGATCGGCTACGGCTTCCGCGTCGGCATGTTGATACCGCTGCGACTGCGTCACGGCTGGCGTAGCGCGCCCGAACCTCCTATCGAGCACGTCTTCATCGCCTGGATCATCGTTGCGCTGCTGGTCATGGTCGGGCTGGCGCACTAGCTGCGGCGTATGATCCGCATCACCATTACCGCCGAAGCCTTCGAAGCCATCGCCTCGACCATGCCCGATATTATGGCGCAAATGCCACAAGCGATTTAATTGCGGCGTCCCGACTTTTAGCTCCGAAAGGGGTCGCTAAGTGATCCGGGCAGCGCTTGGCGCGCTATTTGTCGTAATTGCATTCGGCTCTGAATTTCACAGCTTCGAACGCTGTGGGCTCGCCGGTAGCGCTCGGCTGCGGTTGCATCAGCAAACAAATACCGATCTGGTGAATATCGGTTCTATTGAAGAGATCCGCCCAGTTGATATGTCCCCACAAAATAATGCTTCCGTGGCCCTTATATGCCTCAATAGCATCAGAATCACTGATCGGAACGAATGCGAACTGAATGTCAACTCCGGCGGGAACAATACTATTTGGGATATCGACCTTGTCCCACGGCTTCGAGAAATCCTGGCTTTCCGGGATATTTCCGGGGAAATAATGAACAGAAAACCAACCCTTGAACGTGCTCGTTCTTGTTCCTCCAAAATTATGAAACTTAGGGGAGAACAAGAACCGGACGATCTTACTTTCTGGCGTTTTCTCCGTCGCTATTACGCCGCCAACGGAAGTTATTACAGCGCGCGACTGCTCTCTAAAATCAACTTGAGCTTGGTTGGCAATGCTATATTGTTCGTAAATGAAGTAGGTGCTAATTATGGTAGCAGCGGCCAATACGAGCGTGAACGTAGCAACCCATCTCGTCCACTTAGCTATATCGCGATGGGCACTATTTTGATCGTTTGCGGGATCGCGTTGTTGTGGGTTACGATGAGACATTCGGTTAAATCCACTGAACGCTGGAGCTTTTGGCTTTACCGATAGGCATATTACTGTCATGGCCGATTACAAGGAGCGGCCTCTATCTCGTCTTTGGATGGTTGACCCTAGCAGATCTCCTCTAGGGATACGCCATTTTTGCCGATCGCGGCTAGGCTTGCGAGATAAAAGTGCGCGCTCATAGTCGCGCGCGACAGCTTGTTCGCAATACTGGCGTGGTTCCCCAAAACCGCTACACGCCTGCCGCCCTCAGCACGCCCGCCACGCCCTCGTGGCTCAGCTTGTGGCCCTTTGCGCGCATAGCCTCGGCGATGGCCCTCAGCGGCTTGCCCTGCGCACGCAGCGCGGCCATCTCGCGGATAGCCTCTTGCTCGCCGTCGTGCGGGACAAGCCGGCCGCCCTTGCCGTCGTCATCTCTGACGAGCCGGTAGCCGAACGGCATGATGCCGCCAAGAAACCGGCCGCGGGCTTTCTGGTCGGCTTTCACCTGGCCTACGCGCTCGCGTATGCGGTCGCGCTCGGCCTCGGCGAATGCAGCCGCGATGGTCAGAAACAGCTTGGACAGGCCGTTGCCGGCAATGTCGCCGCCAAGGTCGAGCAGGTGCAGCTTGACGCCGCGGGCCTTGAGTTCCTCGACGACTTGCAGCGCGTCGAGCGCCGAGCGAAAAAGCCTGTCGAGCTTCGGCGCGATAACGACGTCGCCCTTGACGAGCTTGGCGAACAGCGGGCCGGCGGCCGGACGGTCTTGCACCGGAACCGAGCCGCTGACGCCTTCCTCGACAATCACGCCGTCGAGGGCCATGCCGTGCATGAGGGCGTAGCCCTCAATCTGCCGGCGCTGCACGTCGAGGCTTTCGCCCTCGTCGACCTGTCGTTGAGTAGAAACCCGGCAATATCCGTAGACGGCCATCGTTGCGCCCTCGCTGTCAACTTGTCAGCTTGTGGCATGGGCGGGCCGTCTTGTCAACTAGTTTTAGCAAGCTGACAAAACAGCAAGCTGACAGCGACCTATTCCGTCTCGACGCCGACCATGCCGCCCGGCGGCAGCGGTTCATCGGGCGTGAACAACCGAAACGGCGTGCCAGCGGTTAGATGTCGCGCGTGCGCGGGACTGCCGGCCAGCACAAGTGGCGCGGAGGTCAGCAATTTGCCGCGGTGGCCTTTGCGCCCGGCTTCGGCCTCCAAGGCGGCGAGTCGTTTTTCGTGGTTGTTCATTATGGGTTACCTCCAGGTTGAGTCGCGCGCGTGCGCGCGCTAGGGTTGATATATTCGCTGCGTGACAGAGTATAGCCTATGCTTTATTTCTCATGCGCCGGCGTCGCCATCATTCCCCTTCTTCTCGTGCGTCAATTGCTTCGGCGCTTGGTAGCCTTCGAGCTGCTTAATCCTTTCTTCGAGAGCCCCAATTTCGAGCGACCTACTCACCGCCGCGAGGACTTGCGCCGCTGCCTGCCCCTCCTCGACGGCCAACTCGCCGGCGGCCATCAGGCGCAGCACATTCACGCCGGCTTCAGCGATTGATTTTGCGCTTCCGTCCAGCGTACCGAAGTTGAGAGCCTTCCTCGCGCCGCGGGGGCTAAGAGCCCACCGCTTCGGATCACGATTCGCCAAAAACCAGGAAGCGGCGCGGGTGTCGGGCGGGACGTGCTCGACCACCTGAACGCGGTGCACTTCGTCGCGGGTCGTGACGATCCGCTCTGCGTCGAAACTGTAGCCAGTCGCCTTCTGAAACAGCGCGTTTTCGACCTCGGCATTGGCGACCGCCTTCGACCGCTTAAGCGCCTGCTTAAATTCAGAATATTTTCGCTTCCACAAATGCAGTGTCGAAATGTGGATGCCGAGGGCGGTCGCTATCTCGCGATCCAAGGCGCCGGCCTTGGCAAGCTCGGCAGCCTCGGCGGCGAGAGCGGGTTCATATTTGGTCACAGTTCAATCTCCATGTCTGCCCCGAGCCGGGGCGCTAGTCCTTCAGCGGAAGCTCCAGCCGCTGGTAGGTCGGCCGCCATTCCTGAATGCATGTCACCACGTCGATGACGCCAAGATCGCGCAGGTGCGCGATTGCCGCGTCCAGGCGCTCCGGGTCCATCTTCCGAAGCACTCTCCCGAAAAGCTCCTCGCGCGCGATGATGACGTTGCTGCCAATCGCGACATAGACAGCCCATGCGTCGGGGTCTGTGACCGGCTCCCTACGTGGCGGCCACGGCCTGAAGGCGTAGGCATGGCGAACCGTGAGGATGCCCCAGCCGGCGGGTGGCCTGGCGCCGAGCGGGGGACGCCAGGGAGGAACTTTAAGAACGATGTACATGGCGACCTCGTCGGCTCGGACTTTTCTTTCCCGCGGAGCGGCGGCGTAAGCCGCTCGCGAAGCATATAGGGGTATGGGGGTGATACACGCGCAGCCTGCGCACCTAATCATTTCAATAGGTTATCGTGATACGCGCGGACCGTTTTTATGATGCACGCACAGCCAGAAAATCGAAACTTGGCTAGGCTGCATCGGCATCGCCCTTCGGCTCTGCGGAACCACCCGTCGCGGCAGAAACGCGCACAAGCTTCGTTTGCGGCCTGTTCGCGGAGCCGAACTCGATCACCTCAATGATGTTGTGGCTAATCAACCGATTCATGGCGTCTGCGAGTTGTTTGATCGCAGCCTTGGACGCCCGACCGGTAGGACTCGCATCCTCGGCGAACTTCTTTGGCGCATACGGCGTGTTGCGAGCGTCGCTGTTCGTGACGCGGATTTAGTCTCCACTTTCGCCCTCCCCAACAGGCGCCGGCGCTTCGCCAGCGTCCGACGACGTGCTGTCGACGCCGTCGTCGACGATGTCCTTGGGCGTGACGAGAATCGATTTCACATACCATTCAAGCGCGAAATCGATTCTGTTCTCGACGGCGAAGAGTCCCTTCGCGGTCGGTCTCCCCTCGGTCTTCAGCGCCAAAACCGCGTCATGCAGTTTGAGGAGGTCGGCGAGTTCCTGAGCGCAAGTAAGTGTTGTAGTCGGCGGGCGCTTCGCCCAGCGGCTCGTAGTAGGTGGGCCCCGCCTTGGCGGGGCGACTGCGCTTCGTTCTTCCTGCTGGAAACATGGCTCAAAATCCTTTCTGGCGGCGCAGGTGCGCGGCGTATTCCGCGTCATCCAAAAAGCGACGCTTTTCGGCCTCGTACTGTTGGGGGTCCATTGCGTTGAGCCGCGCCGCGGAAGCGCGCCGCGCCGTGTAGGCGGCCTTGTCAGCGGCCTCGACCGCCGCGTCGAGTTCGGCCATTGTCGCGCTATCGAGATTGCCGCGGTTGGCGTCGACGTACGCCCCACGCTTCTCGCGTGTGGCGGCCCTCTCAGATTTAAGTTTTGCGATGTCATCACTCATTTCGATTTTTCCCTTGGTTGATGCTGGTCTAGATGGTCCATGAGCCCGCGCGGCCCCTTATGACCGCTCAGTTTTTCGCGCTCACGGAGATAAGTCTCCGGATCCATGTCGCGCGCAGACGCCGGCTTGGTCGGCGCAGGCTTCGGCGCCGTGCCGGTTGAGCTTGTGCTGTTGATCATTTGGCCGCCTTCGCCCGTTCGATATGCTCGCGCCCGCGCCTGCCAATGTCCGCGTGCGGAACGCCGTCGACCAACGCCATCAGAATCGGAGTTGTCAGACACGCGCTCAAGTTCCGAACCGACGCCAGATTGTCGGTCGTTACGTACGTTGGGGGACCGCCTTGGCCGAGCAACTGCGACCGCAGATGGTCAGCCTGCCGCTGTGCGTCGATTTGCTCGTTGAAGGCTGCCTGAGTGCGTTGAAGCTGCGCCCAGAATTCATCGGCGAGTTCCTGAAGCGCTTGCTCATGTTCGCCAACCGGCGCCCAAGCGCGCACCGCGGTACGGGTGGCGAGTCTCCACTCGGTCTTGAGTTGCTCGACGCCGGCAGCCGCCGTCTTACTTTGCGCCGTGGCGAGGGCGGTAGCGTACATCGCTACGCCACTTGCGGTCTTCGCAACATTCAGGTTGGCGGCGTCTAGGTCATCGGCCGGGATGTCTTCACCCGCGGCCAGGCGCTTGGCTAAAGCGTCGCGCCCGCCAAGCGCAGCGGCGTGGTCGTCGACAGCCTTGGCATGGTCAGCGCGACGCGCTGCTTCGATGGCGATGGAGCTCGTCTCGGTCGCCTTTTTGCGCTCGTGCTCTGCGTCGAGGTCCGGCGGCGCCGCTTCCGCCGCCTTTAGCGCCTCCTCGGGGTCTAATGTGTCGGGTTCCATCGTTCGTTCTTTCAGCCCATCGGGGCGTTGCTCCCGGCCGGGATGACCGAGAATTTCGGTGCGCATTGCTGCGCGGAATAGAAGCCCGTTCGCCAATCACTCCAAGCGGTGACAGCCTAGGGGCCCGCTGGGGCCTTGCGAACGGGGCGCGCCCACAAGGTTTTTTGGGCGCGAGTTGCCGGCCGCCCTAAGGAACACCCCGGCCGGGAGTCCTCCGTGCGTCAGCCGAAGGTATTCAAATTCTCAGTCGGTGCAGGTCGACGGCGCGTGCCTCGATCAGCAGGTCCGCTGCGCAGCCGAGCCGGTGCGCCTTCTCCGGCGAGGCCGTCTTGGCGAGGCCGTAAAGCGCGCGCTCGATGGCGATCATCTGGCGGCGGATGCTTGCGATGCTGGTTTTTCGTTTCATGACGGCGACTCCTCGCTCCAAGCGACAGCCGGTTTGGGCTGCCAATCTGCCGCGGGCTGCGGCGACGGCTCGCCGGCGATCCACATGCCGACGAAAACGCCGACCGCAAACAGCGTCGCGCAGGCGACAGCGATGCCGAACACGTCGACCGCGAGAGCCCAGCCGGAGCGCGGCGGCGCGACTTCGAAGTGCCAGGGGGTCATTGACGAGTGCTCCCCAGCCGGACGCTGCCGTCGTCGCCGAACTGAATGCCGGCGGATTCGAGCGCGCGGACGATTGCCGCCGTGACGCTGCGGATCGGCGTGCGCTTGCCCGACTCGAAGTCGAGGACCGTCTGACGGCTGACTTGCGCCAGGTCGGCGAGGGTGTCCTGCCGCCAATCAAGCAGCGCGCGTGCCCCTCTGAGTTGGGCGGGTGTCATCGGTCGTGGCCTCCAATTTGCCTTGTCGCCGGGATGGCGGTAAACATCTGATAGACGGCTTATAGACCGACTCTCTATCCGTCGTCAAGCTTTTTGTCGGACCATGAGAAGAAAAAATGATCACGCCTGCGCAATGCCGGGCCGCGAGGGGGCTAATCGGTTGGAATCAGGGGCAATTGGCGGAAGCAGCGAATGTCGCCCGCCAGACGATAAACGACTTCGAAACGGGAAAGCGCATGCCAATCGCAAATAATTTGGTGGCGATCGAGCGCGCATTCGCGGCCGCCAGCGTGGTTTTTATCGACGAGGTTGAAGGGCCGACAGGCAGCGGACGGGGAGTGCGATTCGCCCTGCCCGAGAGCGAATCCCCCGATCTGCAGGAGCGGCTGAAGCTGGTTGCGGCGCTCAGCAAATCGATGGGCAAGCTGGGGCGATAGCGGCGGCCGGCCCTTAAGGCCCTAGGAGCCTCGCTAGCGGCTTTTGCCCGCCGCAGGTGTCATTTCCCTTCGCCTGCCGCTGAAGGGCAGCTACGGGCCGCGTGTGGGCGTCGCTGGCGGCGTCTGTTCGAAAAGGTAAGGGCGGCGAAACCGGGTCATCAATGATGACAGTGGGGCTATTTTGCAGGTGCGGGCGCGTAAGTCATTGCGCTGTCCCATCGTGGAATAACGCCCCTGGGCACCATCCCTTCCCCACGAAATCCTACGATAAA
The DNA here is from genome assembly GCA_963824475.1 of uncultured Alphaproteobacteria bacterium. Taxonomy (GTDB): domain Bacteria; phylum Pseudomonadota; class Alphaproteobacteria; order Rhizobiales; family Beijerinckiaceae; genus Roseiarcus. The sequence continues at coordinate 82,251 of CAWGPR010000009.1, read as the reverse complement.
CCACTACAAATCAATCTCTTGAGCAGAACGCGAGAGCGCTCGGCGTTAGCCATTTCTACGCTCCGATATCCCCCGACCTTCCGTCTACCCCTTGCTGACCCCTTGCTGGAAAGCTGCACCGAAACTAGCCTTCCGCTAGCGGGGCGACGCCGCCGCAGCCGAGATGGAGGGGCCATGCGCGATAAGATCACCAAGCGGACCGTCGAAGCGATTGCGCCTTCGCTGCGCGACACGGTCCTTTGGGATACGGAAATTCCGGGATTTGGCTGCAAGATAACCCCGAAAGGCACCCGCATCTACATCCTGCAATATAGCCAACGTGATCGCGATCACCGCGTAACGATCGGCCGACATGGGGTCGAATTTACCGCCGAACAAGCTAAGAACGAGGCACGGCGCTTACGCGGCGTGATCGCCTCGGGAGAAAACCCTGCGTTATTGCGATCCCGAGAGCGATCAATTCCGACGGTCGCCGAACTGGGCGCGCGCTATCTTGAGGAATATGCACGACCACACAAGAAGCCGTCGGCTTTCGCGCAGGATCTGCGCAATCTGCGAAATCACATCATTCCGCTGATTGGAACTCTGCAAGCGTCCGAGATTGAACGCCAGGATATCGCCCGCTTGATGCGAGATATCGCGGTGGGCAAAACGGCGAAAGACGAGAAGACGAAATTTCAGGGACGGCGCATCGTTCGCGGTGGCGAGATCGCCGCCAATCGCGTGCACGCGTTGCTATCGAAAATGTTCCAACTGGCTGAGGATTGGAAATTCCGACCCGCCGGCTCCAATCCCTGCCGAGCCGCCAAGCGCTTCGCAGAACACAAGATCGAACGATACTTATCTGCGGAAGAGTTTGCTCGTTTGGGAAGCGCATTCAACGCCGCAAAGAGCGGGCGACTCGTCGTCGATCCGGATGCAAAGGCGCCAGAGAAGCGCAAACGCGGCGGTCAAAAAAAGATCGGGCCTCGTTTCGAAAATCCTTGTGCAATAGCCGCGATCGAGCTGCTGCTCCTGACCGGATGCCGGCTCAGCGAGGTTTTGAACCTGCGCTGGTCCGACATCGACTTCGAACGTCGCTTTCTGCTGCTGCCCGACAGCAAGACCGGCGCAAAAGCGGTGTACCTTTCTGAAGCCGCTTTGCGGATTGTGCGGGATATCCAACCGCGCGACGAGTCTCCCTACCTCTTTCCGGGAAAGCGGGCTTCGGAACCGCTGCGTTCTATTCGTGTGCCTTGGGAACACATTTGCAAAGCTGCCCGCCTCAATAACCTCCGACTGCATGACCTGAGACACAGCTTCGCAAGCGTTGGCGCCGCGAGCGGGTTGAGCCTGCCAATGATCGGCGCACTTCTCGGCCACTCCCAGCCGAGCACAACCGCGCGCTATGCCCACCTCGCCGCTTCGCCGCTCCACCAAGCAGTCGATGCGATTGGCGAAAAGATTCTCGGTGCGATGCAGTCATCGTGGTGAACCGTCGTCAGAGGAAGCCACCGGGATCGTACCTCTTCGTTGAATGGACATTGCGAGAGTAGGCCCTGCCGTCTTACTAGAACGTATAAACGAGGCAACCAGTTACATCGTCCTGGCTCTCCGGATTATGGCATTCGCCATCGTCTGCTTCGACACCGGGAGTTTCACGATCCGGCGTTCGCCAATCGCCTTCACTACGATATCAGTTGCACCCGTCGGGTCGCGATTGGGAGCCAGATCAAAGTCACTCCCCTCGCGGCGCCCGGCTCCGCCTTGTTTCCCTGGCCTCAGATTTGCGGCTAGATCGAGCGCCAAATCGCGAGAATCGGCGGGGGCTCGAACTATGCGGCGCAGCGAAACAGCGGCTCACGAAGCGAGCACGCAGCCGATCGGCGTCGAGCTCATCGCCATGCTCGTCGCCGTCGCCGACGGGCGTCCGCTCGCGATGACGATCGAGGACGGGGGCGCGCTGCCTTCGGGGCCGTTCGAGGTCGGTCATCGCTCGCTCCAATCGGGGTTGAGAGCCTGGGTCGAGCAGCAGACGGGACATCCGCTCGGCTACGTCGAGCAGCTCTACACCTTCGCCGACTCGGACCGACGCGCCACAGCGCACGGCGCGCGCGCGATTTCGATCAGCTATCTCGGGCTCACGCGGGAGGAGCGCACCGCCGGTTCACAGGCGTCCTGGCGGCCCTGGTACGGCTATTTCCCGTGGGAGGATCATCGTGCCGGTGCGCCGCGAATCATCGCCGACGTGATCGCCCCAGGCCTCGAGCGCTGGATCGAGGCGGCAGGCGGTGAAGGCGCGCGGCGGACGCGCGCAGCCATCGACTTCGGCCTCGAGGGACGGCCCTGGAACGAGGATCTGGTTCTGCAGCGCTACGAGCTTCTCTATGAGGCGGGGCTCATCGAGGAGGCGCGGCGGCGGAGCGGCAACCGCGACAGGCTCCCGCTCGGAAAGCCGATGATCGGCGACCATCGCCGGATTCTTGCGACGGGAATTGCGCGCGTACGCGCCAAGATCAAATACAATCCCGTCGTCTTCGAGCTGATGCCGCCGATCTTCACCCTTTTGCAGCTCCAGCGCTGCGTCGAGGCGATCGCAGGGCTCAACGTCCACAAGCCGAATTTTCGCCGCCTCATCGAGCAGCAGCAGCTCGTCGAGGAGACCGGCGAGACGGTGTTCGACACGGGCGGGCGTCCCGCCAAAGCCTATCGCTTCCGCGCCGCGGTGCGCGAAGAGCGCGCTGTCGCAGGAACCAAAGCTCCGCTTGCTCGCTCTTGACAGAGCTTATTCTCATGATAAGTATATCTCAGATATGCTCATTGTGAGTATAAGCGATGACTCTTCTCGACGCTTCCTCGCCCGCCAGCCGCCTCTATGAACGCGTGAGCCGCGTCATTCCGCCATTCGAATGGCCGGCTTTCGAGGCAGACGTCGAGGCGATCCTTAGGCTCAAGCGCGAGCGCGATGCGATCATCCTCGCGCACAATTTACCAGTCGCCGGAGATCTTCCACTGTGTCGCCGACGTGGTCGGCGACAGCCTGGCGCTCGCCCGCGAGGCGGCCAAGGGCGACGCGCGCGTTATCGTCATGGCGGGTGTGCATTTCATGGCCGAGACGGCGAAGCTCCTCAGGATACGCAGCGTTTCCGCCGCCTCGGCTTCATCGATGCGGCTCATCGCGAAGCCGACATGGATAGCACCCATTCGCCGACGCAGGCTTCGACCGGATGCTCCGCATCGACAATGCAGGCGACGTTCACCTGCTGCTTCACCCCGCTGACCTCGGCGGTCGCGAGCTTCTTGGCGACGTCGTCGATCTTGACGATGCACCCGAGGCATATGACTGTCATCCCCTGGTTGGAGGCGGGTCTCGCTCATAGCGTACGCCCTCACAAGCTCTCGATTCTAGCATGAAGAGTGGCCGCGACCGAGTGGCCCTGCGCAATATGGGCGTCGGCGACGATAATGCTCGCGTCGACCGCGAAAGCTTCGCCGCCCACAAGGTCAGACACGCTCGGTTCGAGCCCATGGGTGTTTGGAGTCGATATGAGTTTGGGGTCGCATTTGCGTTGGGATGCGAGTTTTGTGCGATTCGCAGGGTTCGCTTCTGAAGACTCCCCTTCGCCTTCCGTAAGCTCCGCATCTGTGTCATAGCCCGGCGGCTCCATTCTGACGATGAGCACGTCCGGCCTCTCGTCGCCGACCAGTGCAGCTTCACGGTCATTCAACGGCCTGCTAGGGCGTGTCTTCAGTTGAGGAGGATGGCGGCGCAGGCGAGGTGAACGCCGGCGAGGAAAATCTTGGGGAGCTTGTCGTAACGGGTGGCGATGGCTCGGAAATGCTTGAGCTTGTTGAAAAAACGCTCGACGAGATTGCGTTCGCGGTAGAGGGCGAAGTCGCACGGGCGCGGGGTTTTTCGGTTGGATTTGGATGGGATGACCGGGACGATCGCTCGATCGTCGAGGGCGGCGATGAAGGCGTCGGCGTCGAACGCCTTGTCGGCGATCAAAGCGCCGGGATCGACGGCTTCGATGAGCGGTTGAGCGCAAGTCAGATCGTGATCCTGGCCCGGGCTGAGCATCACCTCGACAGGATTGCCGAGGGCGTCGACGAGCGTGTAAATCTTGGTGGTCAATCTGCCGCGGGATCGGCCGATGGCTTGCGCGCCGTCTTTTTTTGGGCGCCGGCGCTATGCTGGTGAGCGCGCACGATGGTGGCGTCAATCATCATGTACTCGCTGTCGTGATCGCTGGCCAAGAGCCTGAAAACCCGCTCGAAAACGCCGCTCTTGGCCCATCGGTTGAAGCGCTGATAGACGATCTTCCAGTCGCCAAAGCGCTCGGGCAGATCGCGCCAAGGGACGCCGGCGCGAAACCTGAAGAGAACGGCTTCGACGAACAGGCGATTGTCCGCCGCCGTGCCGCCCACATGGCCTTCACGGCCCGGCAGAATGTCTTTGATCCGATCCCACTGGTCGTCGCGCAGCCCATATCGTCGCATCGGTCAGCCTCTTCTCGGGCCGACCACTCACGAGTCAGACATTTGCTGATTCGGGAATCCCTCGCGTATCCGAAACACCAAACGTTCTGCCTCCGATTCCAATCCGTTCCCGCCTCAACTGAAGACACGCCCTAGTGTCCTGGATTCGAAGTTCGTTCGATTAACGATCCGAGAACTCCCGCGTCAGCTGGTCGATTTCCGCGGCGAACCAGCGCCCTCATACTGAGGAGCGAGGCGAAGCCTCGCGTCTCGAAGTATGCTTGTGGGCTCCGCCTGCTCTGCGCGTACTGGAGCGTCCTTCGAGGCCGCTTCGCGGCGCTTCAGGACGAGGGGTAGGGCGGGAATATTCAATCCTCAGGACTTCAGAATCAGGACACTAGTCGCCCGCTTCAATCAATTTGAAAGGTTTTGATGATTCGCTTCGTCGACGGTGCGGACGACGGAGGCGATCATGGCTGCGAAGGAGATTTCAGTAAAGAAGTATGTGGTGCGGTTGAGCCCGGATGAGCGGGAGCAACTTGAAGCCCTCATCCGTAAAGGAAAGAGCCCGGCCCAGCGGTTGCTGAGGGCGCGGATCTTGTTGAAGGCCGATGTCTCGGAAGCCGGGGAAGGCTGGAGCGACGGCCGGATCATCGAAGCGCTGGAGACCAGCCCATCCATGGTTTACCGGGTGCGCAAGCAACTGGTGGAAGAGGGCTTCGAGGCGGTGTTGAGCCGCAAGCAACGCGCGACGCCGGCGGTTGCGCGGATTTTCGACGGCGAGAAGGAAGCCAAACTGATTGCCTTGGCTTGTTCCAAACCGCCCAAGGGCCGCGCACGCTGGACCTTGCGGTTGTTGGAGAGCAAGGTCGTGGAACTCCGCATTGTCGATCGCGCCAGCGACTCAACGATCGGGCGGGCGCTCAAAAAAACATTCTCCAGCCCCATCGCCGACAGTGCTGGGTCATCCCGCCCAAGGCCAACGGCGCGTTCGTAGCGGCGATGGAAGACGTGCTGGCCGTCTACACGCGGCCACGCGATCCCGATCGTCCGCTGGTTTGCCTGGACGAGACCTCAAAGCAACTCCTCGCCGAGACGCGAGCGACGATCCCGATGAAACCGGGCGCCCGGCCCGTTGCGATTGCGAGTACGAGCGCAATGGAACCGCCAACCTGTTCATGCTGTTCGCGCCGCTCGAAGGTTGGCGCCATATCAAAGTCACAGATCGCCACACCGCCGTGGATTATGCTCACCTCTTGAAAGACGTGGCCGATATCCACTTTTCCGCCGCCCAGACCATCGTTCTGGTCCAGGACAATCTCAACATCCACAGCAAGGCGTCACTCTACGAAGCCTTTCCGCCCGCCGAAGCCAGGCGGCTGGTCGAGCGGTTCGAATGGCATTACACGCCAAAGCACGGCAGCTGGCTTAATCTGGCGGAGTCGGAACTCGGCGTCCTATCGTCCCAATGTCTCGACCGCCGCATCCCTGACAAACAAACCCTCGTCGAGGAAGTCGCCGCCTGGGAGAAGGACCGCAATACCAATCACGCCAAGGCCAATTGGCACTTCACAACCCCAAACGCTCGCATCGAACTCAAACACCTCTACCCGTCAATCTGACTAAATCGGCCGACTAGGCCTACTTGCGACGAGCCGCCGCGGCGTCAAATTCGCGCTATAGTTGTCGCGGGAAGGATTCGCCCATGCCGTTGACGGAGGTGAAGATCGAAGGTTTCATCGGGACGATCTGTCTCGACCATTTCGAAAGGCGCAACGCCTTTTCGGCGGCACTCGTCGACGAGATCACCAAGGCGCTGGAGAGTTTCGTCGAAGCCCGTGCACGCGTCGCCATCCTGAGGGCGAGGCCCGGCGTGAAGATCTGGTCGGCCGGCCACGACATCGATGAACTGCCGAAGGGCCGCCGCGATCCGCTGGGATGGTACGACCCGCTACGGCGCTTTGTTCGCGCGATCGAAAACCATCCGGCCCCGGTCATCGCCATGATCGAGGGCAGCGTGTGGGGCGGCGCCTGCGAGACGGCGATGGCCTGCGACATTATCGTCGCGGCACCCCACGCAACCTTCGCGCTGACGCCGGCCAAACTCGGCGTGCCATACAATGTCTCGGGCATGCTGACGTTTCTCAACAGCGCCTCGCTCAGGATCATCAAGGAGATGGCCTTTACTGCGAAGCCGATCTCGGCGGAGCGGGCCCTGCAGGCCGGATTGATCAATCATCTCGTGGCGCCCGAGGACCTTGAGCCGTTCACCTATGCGATGGCCGCCGACATCGTCGCCAACGCGCCGCTATCGATCGCGGTGATGAAGGAGGAATTGCGCATTCTCGCCGGCGCGCATCCGATGAGCCCGCAAGGCTGGGAGCGCGTGCAGGGATTGAGGCGCGTCGTCTATGACAGCGCGGACTACGCAGAGGGCCTGAAGGCGTTCAAGGAGAAGCGCAAGCCCGTGTATCGGGGCGAATAGGAGCATCCACAAGGCGCGGCGTGCTTAGCCTTCTTCCAGCCTTGAAATTTTCAAACCCAATATCGCGCCGATGACCTTCCAGGTCGTGAAAGCATAACAACTTCATGACAGATGACGCGCAACCTTGCGCGCCTGCAATAGGCCCCGCAGCTAACGGCGAAAGACGATTGTGAGTCAATCAGCCCAAAGCCGAGCTTGAGCCATGGTATGATAAGCGCCAAGTGCGCCAAGATACGATTGCTTCTCCTCGCCATTTCCAGCTCCTTATTTGACTATTCGATTTCCGAAATTTTCGCTTGCACATTAAGCGTCCACATTCGGACAATTTTTTGAAGGCGCCTCGCCGATGTCGTCAGCTTTGCCGGTCAGGCGCACGACGTCGTCCGCGAGATTGGCGAGAGCGTCCCGCAAGCCGACCGCCAATTGGGTTAGAAGCATAGAAGCCCACGTTTCGACTATTCGCTCTTGCGAACACCGTCGATGGCGGCAATCTGGCCTCGGGTTTGACCCAGCGGGAGACGGCGCGAGGCGTTGATGAAAATTCTCGTCTACGGGGCAGGCGTGATCGGGACGCTGTACGCGGCCAGACTTCAGGAAAGCGGTCAGCAGGTCACCTTGCTCGCGCGGGGTCAGCGCCTCGCTGATGTCCGCCGCCACGGCCTGACGCTCGAAGACGTGGCGAGCGGGCGTTGATCGACCACCGCGATCGGCACCACCGAGCAACTTGCCCCGGAAGACCAATACGATGCCGCTCTGATCACGGTGCGACGCGACCAATTGCCGAGCGTCATGCCAGCGCTACAAGCAAATCGAAGCATCCCAACGATGCTCTTCATGCTGAATAATCCTATCGGGTCGAACGATCTCGTTAGCGCGCTCGGTCAAGACCGGCTGCTGCTGGGTTTTCCCGGCGCGGGGGGGACGCTGGACGGACACATCGTTCGCTATGCGCTGATCTCGCAGCAGCCGACGACGCTCGGCGAATTGAACGGGCGAAGCAGCGAGCGCGTGCGGGGCCTAGCGGGAGCGTTCAAGGCGGCCGGTTTTCCGACCACAATATCGGGCGACATGGATGGATGGTTGAAGGCGCATGCCTTCTTCGTCACAGCCGTCAGTGGCGCGATCTACATGGCTGGGGGCGACTGCCGACGTCTGTCGGAGGACAGCGCCACTCTGACTCTGATGACCAAGGGGGTGCGGGAGGGCTTCGCCGCCGTGCGCGGGCTTGGCCGGACCGTAACACCATTCCCCCTGAGGGTGCTCTTCACGTGGTTGCCGCAATCGTTCGCCGTCGCCTATTGGCGGCGCTTCTTCGCGACCGATATGGCTGACTACGTCTTTGGCCGCCATGCCCGGTCCGCTTCGCGTGAGATGCGTGAAATCGCGAGCGATTGCTTGACCCTGCTCGAAAAGACCGGCGTAGGAGCCCCGGCGTTCCATCAACTTTACCAAGCGATCGATGCCTATGCAATGCAGGGTTGAAGAAACTCTCGCCAGGATCCGCTCATAGGCGAGCACGGCCGGAAGCCGGAAGCCATTTGGATAGACCGTCTCCCTCCTCACTTACAAGCCCGCGGGGATTGTGCTTGACATGGACTTGAACGGGCAAGTTTGCGGAGTGCGAAGATACGGATCGCCGCCCAGATCCCCCAGCGTTCTTGGAGATGCGTCATGACGATCGGTCACGACATGACCCCGAGCATCGACCCTAGCCGGCAGAAGAGCACGGGGCCGGTGCGGACCAAGCGGCCGATCTATGTTGATCTCCTGCCGCCCTGCAATATCGCCTGCCCTGCCGGCGAGAACGTCCAGGCCTGGCTGGCGTTCGCCCAAGCCGCCAAGTTTCGAGAGGCCTGGGAGGCGCTCGTCCGGGACAATCCACTGCCGGGCGTGCATGGCCGGGTCTGCTATCACCCGTGCGAAACGAGCTGCAATCGCAAGGACCTCGACAGTTCTGTCGGCATTCACGCAGTCGAACGCTTTCTGGGGGACCTCGCGGTGCGGCACGAATGGCCGCTGCCCGTCGAAGCGTGTCGCTCCGGCAAGCGCGTGCTGGTGGTCGGGGCTGGTCCGAGCGGTCTCTCGGCCGCCTATCATCTGACGCGGCTTGGCCATGAGGTGGAGATCCACGAGGCAGGACCGCTGCCCGGCGGCATGCTGCATTTCGGCATTCCCGCCTACCGGCTGCCGCGGGAGGATCTCATGAAGGAGATCCGCCAGATTGAGCGTATTGGCGTCAGGATAGCCGTCAACCACAAAGTCGACGATGTTCTAGCCGAACAGCAAGCGGGTCAGTTTGACGCCGTCTTCGTCGCGATCGGCGCCCATCTCTCCAAGCACGTCGACATTCCCGCGCGCGACGCGGTCAAGGTGCTCGATGCGGTGTCGTATTTGCACGATGTCGAGACCCGGGAGGCGCCGTTGCTCGGCCGCCGCGTGGTGGTTTACGGCGGCGGCAACACTGCCATGGATGCCGCCCGCACAGCGCGTCGCCTTGGCACCGAGGAGGCGATGATTGTCTACCGTCGCGACCGGGCCCACATGCCGGCTCATGATTTCGAGGCCGACGAAGCGCTGGCGGAGGGCGTCAAGATCAAATGGCTGGCGTCGATCAAGGCGATCGACGGCGGTGATCTCACCGTCGAAGTAATGGAGATTGACGCCAACGGCCGCGCCCAGCCGACCGGGCAATTCGAGACGCTGAAGGCCGACGCGGTGGTGCTCGCCCTCGGCCAGGAGGCGGACAGCGCCTTCCTGCGCAAGATCCCAGAGATAGTTCACCAGGCCGACGGCACGGTGGTGGTCGGGCCGGACATGATGACCGCCAGGCGGGGCATCTTCGCCGGCGGCGACATGGTGCCGGCCGAGCGCTCTGTCACGGTCGCCACCGGACACGGCAAGAAGGCGGCGCGCCACATCGACGCTTGGCTGCGCGGCGGTGCCTACAGCCGTCCCGCCAAGCACCCGACGGTCGACTTCGCCGGATTGAACCTGCCGATCTATGCGGATGCGATGCGCTCCACCGAACGCGAGCTGCCGGTCGGAGCGCCCCGCGCCGGCTTCGACGAGGTGGTCGCCGGCCTAAGCGAGGCGGAGGTCCTGCACGAGGCCCGGCGCTGCCTCTCATGCGGCAATTGTTTCGAATGCGACAATTGCTTCGCCGCCTGTCCGGAGGACGCCATCTTCAAGCTGGGCCCCGGCCGCCGCTACGAGATCAAATACGCGCTCTGCACGGGTTGCGCGGTGTGCGTCGAGCAATGTCCCTGCCACGCCATGGAAATGATCCCCGAGCCGGCGTGAGGCAGTCCGCGCCGGCTTGCCGGTCGGAAATTCGCAAGGAGGCCGAGTGATGGGCACGCGGACGACGATGGACGGCAACACCGCCGTCGCGCATGTCGCCTATCGCGTCAATGAGGTGTGCGCGATCTTCCCGATCACTCCGTCGTCGACCATGGCTGAACTGGCCGACCAGTGGTCGGCTGAAGGTCTCAAGAACATCTGGGGGAATGTCCCCGTGGTGCAGGAGATGCAGAGCGAGGGAGGGGCCGCCGGCGCCGTCCATGGCGCGCTGCAATCCGGAGCGATGACCACGACCTTCACCGCCTCGCAGGGGCTGATGCTGATGCTGCCCAACATGTTCAAGATAGCCGGGGAGCTGACCCCAACGGTGTTTCATGTCGCGGCTCGGTCGCTCGCCACGTCGGCGCTGTCGATCTTCGGAGACCATTCCGACGTCATGACCGCCCGCGCCACCGGCTTCGCGCTCATTTCCTCGGGTAACGTACAGGAAGCTCATGATGCAGCGCTGATCGCGCAGGCGGCGACGCTTCAGTCGCGCGTGCCGTTCCTCCATTTCTTCGACGGCTTCAGGACCTCGCACGAGCTCAATACCTTGTCGCTCCTTAGCGACGATGACATCCGGTCGCTGATCCCGAACGAACTGGTCCGCGCCCACCGCTCTCGCGCGCTCAACCCCGAACATCCTTTCATTCGTGGCACCGCGCATAATCCCGACACGTTTTTCCAGGCTCGCGAGGCGGTAAGCCCCTTCTACGCCAAGGCCCCCGCCATCGTGGCAAAGGTCATGGCGCAGTTCGACGCTCTCACCGGGCGTCGCTATGGGCTGTTCGAGTATGAAGGGGCGGCGGACGCGGAACGTGTTCTTGTCCTGATGGGTTCGGGCGCGGAGACCGCGCGCCAGACGGTCATGGCGCTGGTCGCTAAGGGCGCTAAGGTCGGCGTTCTGCAGGTTCGCCTCTATCGGCCATTCTCGGCGGCCGATTTCCTCGCTGCATTGCCTGCCTCTGTCACCGCGATCGCCGTCCTAGAGCAGACCAAAGAACCGGGCTCGCCCGGCGAGCCCCTCTATCTCGATGTGGTGGTCACCCTCGCCGAGGCGGTAGGCCGAGGCGAACGAGCGTCGATGCCGCAGGTGGTCGGCGGCCGCTACGGGATTTCGTCAAAGGACTTCACTCCCGCGATGGCGAAGGCGGCGCTCGACGAACTCCTCAAGCGCGACGCAAACAACCGCTTTGCGGCACGGAACGGCTTCACCGTCGGGATCAATGACGACGTGTCTCATACGAGTCTCGAGATCGATCCCGGTTTCTCGATCGAAGCCGACAGCGTCACCCGCGCGGTCTTCTACGGCCTCGGCGCCGACGGAACGGTCGGGGCCAACAAGAACAGCGTGAAAATCATCGCCGAGGATGCCGGGCGCTACGCCCAAGGTTATTTCGTTTACGATTCTCACAAATCGGGCGCCCAGACCATTTCGCACCTCCGTTTCGGGCCGGATCCGATCAAGTCTCCCTATCTGATCGCCGAGGCGGACTTCGTCGCTTGCCACCAGGCAGGCTTCCTCGAGCGACAAGATGTCCTGCGGCTGGCGGCGCCGGGCGGCGTCTTCCTGCTCAATGCACCCTACGGACCTGACGAGGTCTTCGACGAGCTGCCGCGGCCGGTACAGCGGCAGATCATCGACAAGCGCCTCCGCTTCTTCGTCATCGATGCCTCCAAGGTTGCCCGTGAGGTGGGTCTTCCCGGGCGCACCAACACCATTCTCCAGACCTGCTTCTTCGCGATCTCCGGCGTGCTGCCCCGCGAGGCGGCGATCCGGCACATCAAGGAATCGATCCGCAAGACTTACGGCCGCAAGGGCGACGCGGTGGTGGCCAAGAACTTTGCCGCGGTCGATGGCACGCTGGCGCGCCTCTACCAGGTCGAGGCGCCGGCGGCCGTGAGCAGTGAGCGGGACTTGCCCTTGATCGTGCCCGACACTGCCCCCGACTTCGTGCGGCGGGTGACGGCCAGGATGATGGTCGGGCGCGGTGACGACATTCCCGTCAGCCTGATGCCGCCGGACGGTACCTTTCCGTCGGGCACCAGCGCCTACGAGAAGCGGAACATCGCCGAAGTCGTGCCGGTTTGGGAAGAGGATCTCTGTATCCAATGTGGACAATGCAGCTTCGTCTGCCCGCATAGCGTCATTCGCGCGCGTTACTATCACGAGGACGCGCTCGCCGCGGCGCCCCGCTCGTTCAAGTCCGCCCCGGTCAACGCGCGCGGCTACCCGGAAGCCCGCTTCAGCTTGCAGTTCTATGTTGAGGACTGCACCGGCTGCGGCCTCTGTGTCGAAGCCTGCCCGGCGGTCAGCCCGCGCGAGCCAGGGGTCAAGGCCATCAACCTCACCAACAAGGAGTCGCTGATCGCGAGCGAACGCGTCAACATCTCCTTCTTCGAGAAGCTTCCGGTCAATGACCGCGCTCGCGTCGATTTCGCCAACGTTCGCGGCGTGCAGTTCCTCGAGCCCTTGTTTGAGTTCTCCGGAGCCTGCGCCGGATGCGGCGAGACGCCGTATCTCAAGCTCCTCTCGCAATTGTTCGGGGACCGCGCTCAAATCGCCAATGCCACCGGCTGCTCGTCGATCTACGGCGCCAACCAGCCGGTGACGCCATGGACGAAGGACCACGAGGGCCGCGGGCCGGCATGGTCAAATTCGCTGTTCGAGGACAATGCCGAGTTCGGGCTGGGCTTTCGGCTGGCTGCCGACAAGCATCTCGAACTCGCCCGGACGCTGCTCCGTCAGCTCGCGGCGGTAGTCGGCGAGGACCTTGCGAACGGCATCGTCACGGCTCCGCAGATCCGGGAGTCCGAGATCCGGGCCCAGCGGATCCGGGTCGCCGAACTCAAGACACGGCTCCTCAAGCTCTTCGGCGAGGCTGTCCACGATCTCCTCTCGGTCGTCGATCATCTTGTGCGGCGGAGCATCTGGATCGTCGGTGGCGACGGTTGGGCCTACGACATCGGCTATGGCGGACTCGACCACGTGATGGCGAGCGGTCGCGACGTCAACGTCCTGGTGCTCGATACCGAGGTCTATTCCAACACCGGCGGCCAGGCGTCGAAGGCGACGCCCCTCGGAGCCGTGGCCAAGTTCGCGACCGCCGGCAAGCGCGTCGCGCGCAAGGACCTCGCCCTCCAGGCGATCGCCTATGGCAATGTCTACGTTGCGCAAGTCGCCATGGGCGCCAACCCGCAACAGACACTGGACGCGTTCCGCGAGGCGGAAGCTTACGAAGGAACATCCCTGATCCTGGCCTATAGCCAGTGCATCGCCCACGGCATCGACATGCGCTTCGGCATGAAGCAGCAGGACCTCGCCGTTGCGAGCGGCTATTGGCCCCTGCTTCGGTTCAATCCAACCATGCGCACGATCGGTCAGAACCCGTTCCGGCTCGACTCGCCGCGCCCGACCATCCCGTTCAAGGACTATGCGTACAACGAGATCCGCTACTCGTCCCTCGCTGACGCACGGCCGGACGAAGCGGCTTCGCTGCTCGCCGCCGCCCAGACGGCCGTCGTTGAGAAGTACCGCCAATACGAGGATCTTGCCACGCGCGACGGCAGCCGGTTTCAGGTCGGCGGCGGTGCCACCAAGACACGAACGTAGCCGCGCTTACGCGGACCCTGGTTGTAATGGTCGCGAGGATGTCATGGATTTGACGACACTGTATATGGGCCTTGACCTGAAGAACCCTCTAGTCGCGTCCGCTTCGCCGCTTAACGCCGACCTCGGCAATCTCAAGCGCCTCGAGGACGTCGGGACCGCGGCCGTGGTGCTTCCCTCTCTCTTCGAAGAGCAGATCGAGGCCAACGTTGCACGTTACGACCATCTGACCGGCGTGAACGCCGAAAGTTCGCCTGAGGCGCAGAGCTATTTTCCTGCACCAGCTGACTACAAGGTCGGGCCGCGGCAATACCTTGACCTCGTTCGACGCGCGAGCGGCTCGCTCGACATTCCCGTCATCGCCAGCCTAAACGGCACGACGGACCATGGTTGGATTTCCTACGCCAAGTCGATCGAGGAAGCCGGCGCCGCGGCACTGGAACTCAATATCTACTTCATCCCCGCTGACCTTTCGCTGACCGGCCACGACGTCGAGCAACGCTATCTGGACATCCTGAAAGCGGTGCGGGCCATGGTCTCAATTCCGATCGCGGTCAAGCTCAGCCCCTATTTCAGCGCGGTCGGCAGCATGGCGCTGACCCTCGAACGGGCCGGCGCCGACGCCCTCGTGTTGTTCAATCGATTCTACGAGCCTGATCTCGATATCGCGCGGCTGCAGGTCCTGACCGACCTCAACCTCAGCCAGCCGAACGAGATTCGCCTGCCATTGCTCTGGCTCGCGGTTCTCTCCGGCCGCGTGAAAGTGTCTCTCGCCGCTACGACGGGAGTCGCCTCCGCCGACGAGGTCGTGAAATACCTCCTTGTCGGGGCCGACGTCGTGATGACCACCTCGGCCCTTTTGCGTCACGGGGTGGACTATGTGGCAGTCTTGCTCGCCGGACTGACTTCGTGGTTACGGGCGCGGGAGTTCGCTTCGCTGAATCACATGCGCGGGATCATGAGCCAGCAGAGGGTGCAGGACCCGCAAGCCTTCGAACGAGCCAGCTATATCAAGATCCTGCAGGGATACGGCGGCAGGTAGATGTTTAGTCCGGCATTTGCTGGAGCGGGTTGGTGTTGAATGGGTCTGGCTCGATCGTCCAGCGCTTACGCAACAGATGAGGTCATAGGGCATGAGGCTTGAACTAGAGCCATCTGCCTTTGCATATCCTGCGTTCCTGACGTATGCGACGCATTCTTAGGTCGTAAACTCATAAACGTCGACGTCAGGATTGATCGGGATAGGGGGACGCCTCGCGACGCCACCCCTCCCACACCACCGGGCATACGGGTCCCGTACCACGGCGGTTCGACCGAGTTAGGCTTGGGCGGGCGCATAGATTTGGGGAAGACCGAGCGTCTCGAAATAGTCGTTGCGTAGGGCTTGTTGGACCGCCGGGTGTCCGGACATGCGCCATAGCCCGGTTGGTGAACCAGCGGCGACCGCTGCCGGGAACTTTGCTACGCCGCGACGGCGTAACTCCGCGAAGCGGTTTTGCCTGGTTCGCCATTGCCGCCAAAGATACAAACGCAATCTTCGACGGATCCACGCTTCGAGGTTCGTGAGGACTCGCGGAGTTTGGCAGAAGCCGAAGTAGCCGCGCCATCCTACGATGTAGGGCTTCAGCTCTTTGATCAACTGTTGCAGACTGAACCCCCGGCCTCGACGCAAACCGCAGCGCCAAGCTTGCATTCGCCCAGAAAAGCAAGGTCGAGACGGCAAAGGCAACTACGAACAGAACCGCCTTCGCGGCGAAAACGGTCCAAAAGACGCCGACATACCCGATTGACGAGAACCAGGCCCAATCGACCAAGACGTTCGTGATGCGCCCGAGGACGAAGAGCAAGACAATGACGGCGATCGGCACGCCAAAACGGCACCAGCGCATGCTCCTTCCCGTTTCGCCAGGGACCACTCCAAGAGACTGCCAGCCGCCGCCGTTTTGGCAAGTGGCGGAATTGGCGACCAAGGACGAGTTCATCGCCTTCGTGAGGGGCGCGATGCGCGAAGCGATTCAGCATCGCCGGAGCGGTCCAGTTCTGGTGCCAGGACTGGCACCATCAGTGCGAGCTCTTAATTGAGGCCCGCGCAATCGGCCTCGAACAGCTCAACACCTGTGTCTGGGTTAAGGACAACGGAGGTATGGGCGGCTTTTACCACTCCCGTCATGAGTTTATCGGCGCGTTCAAGATCCCTGGGCGTGCTCCACCGCAACAATGTCGCGCTCGGCAAGCACGGCCGCAACCGGACCAACGTCTGGGACTATCCGGGTGCGGCGACCTTCTCGAAGGCGAGCGAGGAAGGACGTCTGAACGAGCTGCATCCGACCGTCAAGCCGGTCGTGCTGATCGCCGACGCGCTCCTCGATTGCTCGATCCTCGGCGCATCGTCCTCGACCCGTTACTTGGAAGCGGCTCGACTCTGATGGCGGCCGGGAGCGGACTCGCCACATCTGCCGGGGAATCGAGATCGAGCGCTTTCATCGGCGGCTTGAACATTGGGGCCGAGAATCTGATCGCAAAGCGACCGAAAGCGCCGGTCAAAGACATCCATTTTCGCGTCGAGGGGACGATTGCCCGGCAGATTGCGCAGGAGTTCGACGACGATTGGTCCTTCACGACCGGCGAAGAGCCGATCGGGACTGGCGCGACGCGTCGGTCAACTCGTATCAGCGGCACGGATGCACGGGCCATCGTCGCCGGACCGGACCAACAGGTTGATCAGTTGGTTCTCGTTCTTTTGTCCGCGATAAACCTGGCGCGGCGTTCGATCCGGATTGCGACGCCGTATTTCTTGCCAGACGAGCAACTGATCACCGCGCTCCAGTTGGCCGTTTTGCGTGGCGTGGAAGTGCATATCGTTTTACCGGGCGCAAACAATCATCGGCTGATTGCGTGGGCCGTCTGAGCTGGACCCCGGATTTAGGACCATTGGCTAAGGTGTGAAATGTCCTGCTCTGTCGCAACCGATGGAGCGAGGAATGACGAAGTCACGCAAGAAGTTTGATGCGGCGTTCAAGGCGAAGATTGCGGTTGAGGCGCTGCGCGAGGATGCGAGGGTTCCGGAACTGGCGAAGCGGCACGGGGTGCATCCGAACCAGATTTATGCCTGGAAGAAGCAGGTTCTCGACAATGCGGCGAGCCTGTTCGCGCGAGGGGCAAGCGGTTCGGGGGATGGCGAGGAGGAGCGCGAGCGCGAGACGGCCAAGCTCTACGCCAAGATCGGCCAACTGACGGTCGAACGGGATTTCTTGGCCAGGAGGCCAGGGCGATGAGCGCGCCCGATCGAAGAGCGATGGTTGATCGGCCTGGCAAGGACCTGTCGGTGCGCCGCCAATGCGCGCTGTTGAGCTTGACGCGCTCGGGGGTCTACCGCTCCAAGCCTGTCGCCGGGGCGGACGATCTGGCCGCGATGCGCCGTATCGACGAACTGCATCTCGAACTTCCGTTCTACGGCTCGGAGCTATGCGGGAAACTGGGTGACGGTGTGAGGAAGGCGGCGTAACGGGGTTGGTGATCAAGCCACCCGAACCTCCAAGGAGGAGCGTTACGCCATGACCGAGAATAGAGTTGTCGCCCTTCGACAGAAAGGGGCAATCGACGATCCGCTCACCGAAATTCTGCGAACCGGCGCGCGTCGGTTGATCGCCCAGGCGGTCGAGGCGGAGTTCGAGACATTTCTGGCCTCGACCGCGGAACTCGTGCTTCCGGATGGCCGCCGACGGGTGGTTCGCCACGGGCATGATCCGGTTCGCGCGATCCAGACAGGAATTGGCCCGATCGAAGTGCAAAAGCCGAAGGCCCGCGATCGCGCCGCCGCTTCGGGCGAGCGCATTCGCTTCACGTCGAACATCTTGCCCAAATGGGCGCGGCGCACCAAGAGCCTCGACGCCCTTCTGCCCGTTCTCTATCTGCGCGGGATTTCCGCCGGCGATTTCCAGGAGGCCCTCGGCGCCCTGCTCGGCAAGGACGCGCCCAACCTTTCCGCGGCTGTGATCGCGCGCCTCAAGAGCGAATGGGAGGACGAATATCGACGATGGCAGAAGCGCGATTTGTCGGCGCGCCATTACGTCTACGTTTGGGCGGACGGCGTCTATTTGCAGACGCGCATGGAGCCGCAGGCCGAATGCATGCTGGTGCTGATGGGCGCGACGCCCGAGGGCAAGAAGGAGCTGATCGGCTTTCAGACCGGCATGCGGGAAAGCGGGCAAAGCTGGAAGGAGCTGCTCGTCGATTTGAAGGCGCGCGGCTTGGTCGTCGCGCCGCAAGCAGCCATTGGCGATGGCGCGCTCGGGTTCTGGAAGGCCCTCGACGAGGCATTCCCGACGACGCGTCATCAGCGATGCTGGCTGCACAAGACATTGAACGTGCTAGACAAGCTCCCGAAGTCGATGCAACCCAGCGCGCATAAGGATCTGCGCGAGATCTGGCTGTCTCCGAACCGGGGCGCGGCGGAAGCGGCGATGACGACCTTCGCCGAGAAATACGCGCCCAAATACGACAAGGCCGTCGAATGCCTGATCAAGGATCGTCAGACGCTGCTGATGTTCTTCGACCTTCCCGCCGATCATTGGGACCACTTGCGAACTTCGAACCCGATCGAGAACGTGTTCGCGACAGTGAGGCATCGCACCGTCCGCATGAAGGGCGCGCTGTCGCAGGACACCGCGCGTCTCATGGTGTTCAAACTGGTGATGGCCGCGTCCAAGACCTGGCGACGATTGCAAGGTCAAAACCAGTTGCCAAAAGTCGTCAACGGAGCTTCTTGCATAATCCCTTGAGCGAGGTGAATTTTCCTGCGCCGGGCGGGTGCACCTAGCTGGGTCAGGCAGGGGCGGTCCTGTAGTCGACGACACGGATGATCTGATCGACGGCGAGGGCGACGATGCCGAACATGAGATGGCATTTGACCTTGAGTGCGCCGCGGACGCGGAGAAATCTGGCGCCGAACTCGTCTTTCAGACGGGCGTTGACGCGTTCGGCCATGGTGCGGAAATCGTAGATCAGGTCGTCGAAGTCGGGCCTGTGGATGAGCTTCAGGCGCTCGACTTCGCGGCCCCATTCGGCCTTGGCTTGGTGGTCGGCGCGAAAGTTGCGGTCGACGATAGGAGCGTGGCCCAGCGTCCGGCTCTGGTCGTGGATCGCGGCGGCGTCGTAGGCGGCGTCCATGAGATCGTAGAGATAGGCGACGCGGGCGCTCGTCATGGTCATCAAGGGAATGGCGGCCTGGCTGTCGTGGACGGAGGCCGAGGTCAGCACGCAGGAGACTGGGATTTGGCCGCAGGCCACGTCGATGTGGAGTTTGTACCCGGTCCAGGTCTCTTTGTAGCCCTTGCTGTTTTTCTTGCAGCCGACGTCGCAGGCGGTGGGCAGGTCGGCGAGCATCTGGCTGAGGTTCTGCGTGACCTGCCGCTTGAGACGCGTCGGCTCCGGCCTCGGACGCTGTTCGCCCTTGCGTGGACGTCCGCGCTTGCGCGGCGGCGCGGGATTATCGGGCGCCGGGGGATCGTCTTTGCCGTCGTTGGCCGTGTTCTGGACCGGCTTCTCGCGCGCTTCGATCTCGGTGGCGTCGCGCGCGATCGCCCCGATGATGCGTCCCCCGAGCGCACGCTCGATCAGCGCGGCGTGGATCTTGTCTGGCAGCGCGCCGCGCGCGAATTCGGCGAACGCCCGGGAAAACGTGGCTTCGGAAGGCACTTGCGAGCGTCGCTCCCAGCCGAGGATGCGACGCAGGGACTTGTCGACGTCGAGGCGCTCGATCAGGGCGCTGGTGGTGGGAACGCCCAGGACCGCCTTGGCCACGAAAGCTCGGGCGAGGGCGCGGCGGTCCTCGGGCGGCCGGCCCGGCCCCCTGGGCGGCTCAGGAACGAACGCTTCGAGGCCGATCACGTCGAGCGTGGTGACGAGACGGCCCAACGCTTCGGTGATCGGATCGTTGTCCTCGCGCATCCAAGGGAACAAAAAGCCCTGGATGTAGCTCCAGCGAGCCTTCATCGCGTCGAGAGGGTCGTCTGTCATGTCTACAGCCACGGCTGAAGCGAATCGGTTTCTACGATAACAGCGCCACACCTGAACAACAATCTAAATATATTTCACTATCCTACTTGACAACGATAACAACCGCTCTAAATACTATAGCCTTACCCGACTGAATTCGTCAATCTATTTGCAAGAGGCTCAACGGTATAAAATTCAAAGACGGAATCGAAGCTGTCGCCGAAATCAAATCCGCCGCTTGATTCACGCCGTCACCGATTTTTCCCCATAGCTCTACGGCTCGCGGCGAATGACCTTCGAACTCAACAAGGAAGGCCGTGGGGTCAACCGCAAGCGAGTGCGGCGGCTGATGCGGGTGATGGGGATCGAGGCGCTGGTTCCGCGCCCCGGCATGAGCAAAGCCGCGCCCGGGCACAAGATATACCCCTACCTGCTGCGCGGCCTGAAGATTGTCGAGCCGAACCACGTGTGGGCGGCCGACGTGACCTACGTCCCGATGGCGTGCGGCTTCCTCTATCTGGTGGCGATCATCGACTGGGCCAGCCGGGCGGTTCTGGCATGGCGGCTGTCGAACACCAACGATGCGAGCTTCTGCGCGGCGGCGCTGGAGGAGGCGCTGCTGCGGTTCGGAAAGCCGCGGATTTTCAATACCGATCAGGGCTCCACTTTCACCGCCGAGGCTTTCACCAGCAAGCTTATGACGGCCGGCGTCGTGATTTCGATGGACGGACGCGGCCGCTTCATGGACAACATTTTCATCGAACGGCTGTGGCGCTCGATCAAGTACGAAGAAGTGCATCTGAAAGCCTACGCCGATGGCTGCGAGGCGCGGACCGGCATCAGTTCCTGGATGAACTTCTACAATTTTCGGCGCCCTCACCAGGCGATGAACAACCAGATGCCGATGGCGGTGTGGCGCGCCGGCATGGACAAAATCGAGGCGGCGGCAAGGGCTGTGGATATGCCGCTTCGCTTGGACAACGCAAACGCGTTGCCCACATACCCACAGCAGAAGCAGCAAGAAGCGGCTTGATACTTGAAGGACAACGGCAGGCGAGATTACACCTTAAATTCAACGACCCTTGGTCCCACGAATGGGGTCCAGTTCAGTCCGCCGAAGGGCGGACCGATCCGGCTTTGAGCCGTAACCCGAAGCCACCGCCTTTAGGCGGTGGAGAATTCACAAATAGGACCACTGACTCTCCGCTCAGGCGTTCAGATGAAAACCCGAGTCAAATGGGCGCGGATTCCTCCTTCGAGTCACGCTAGGCGATGCCAGATTGCGCCAACGGCCAATCCGCCGATATATGCCCAGCCCAGAATGCGCTGGTGCTGAAGACAGGCGCGGTGATACCAAAGCGGCCAACCGACGTAGCCATCCGGCGGCGCTGCGGGTCGCGGTCGCCCCATGATCATTATCGCGTGGACAGCGCGGGGGGCTGCGAGGATGCTCGCCGCCGCGAGTGAGCCGTCCAAGCCCGATCAGGATTGCGATGACAGCATAGACCGCGGCGATCGCGGCGATGTTCAACGCGCGTGCGGCGGGTTCTCCGATCAGCACGGGGAGAGTGTGGATCCCTCTGCGAGAATCAAAATCCATTTGATCAATGTGCTTGCCGGTTAGAATGGTCATGACGCCCAAACCGTAGGGAAGCGAGGCAAACATCGCGTTGGCCGACAGCTGACCGGTA
This sequence comes from uncultured Alphaproteobacteria bacterium, assembly GCA_963824475.1. Lineage (GTDB taxonomy): Bacteria > Pseudomonadota > Alphaproteobacteria > Rhizobiales > Beijerinckiaceae > Roseiarcus. Next base: position 60,671 of record CAWGPR010000009.1, on the reverse strand, counting down.
GTCATGGCGAAACCGCCGCCGACCATCAGCGGTCCCCACACTAGCAGCACCGCGAATTCACCGAGGCCGATGCTTTTCAGCGGCGTTGGAGCGGCGTCATACAGAAACAAGAGCGAGACGCCGGCCACGGCGAATGTGGCCGCCATCCAACCGCGCTCGGGGACAAAGTATGTTGTAATGCCGAGGCCGATGACCGCCAGCAGCGCAAGCCCTGTGAGCAGCGTGCGACTGTCCAATATCCCGCTCGAGAACGGATGCACGGTGTAGCGCATCCGGGGCGAGTTTGGGGTGTCGTGCCCGCGCCTGAACCCGAAGTAATCATTGCTGAGGTTGCTGATCATATGGGCGACGACAAAGCCGGCCAGCACTGCAATAAAATTGCCCCATTCGAAAAGGCCGACGCCGGCGGCCAACAGACCGGCAATGATGGCGGCCTGGGCGGAAATGACAAGGATGACGCTGCGTGCGGCATAAAGAAAAAGCGATACACGGTCCAGCCTCGAAACGTTTTGAACGTCAGGCTTGTAAAAGCCAGTAAGCTCCCCACCACAAGTTGGGCTTTACGGTCATGCCTGACTGCTTCCCACACATAAACTGTTCGACGCTTCGGGCCGCTCGCGCACACAGACTTCGATGATACGGTAGCTGTCACTAACCCCCGCGCCAGCCCGCGGCACCAGGCGACGCGACGATGCGGGGTATCAGGCAGCCAACCACATCAAGCGCGACGGCGCAAAACGGTACCGCCGAAGCGACGCCATGCGCAGAAGACCGTGTGTTGCCCCGTCTTTAGGACGTCGTTCACTTCGTCTCAGCGCGTGGCGTCGTCGGGGGATGCACGATATTGGTATGGCAATCGACGCAGGTGGCGACGCCCTGGCGCAGCAGCGCGTGGGCCTGACGCCCTGCGTCGCTCGTCGACATGATTGCGCTCGCGTCATGGCAGCTGCGGCAGGTGATGCTGTCCTGGGCGTGCATTTCGGCGCGAACTTCCGGCTCGAGCTCGATCCGGCGCGCCTCCCAGACTTCGGGATCGCTGAAGTTATGCGTGGATTCCACGAACACATCCTTTGCGCCCGACGTCACATGCGTGTAGGTCTCGATGAACCAGTTGTTCCTTGGGATGTGGCAGTCGCCGCAGCTCGGCCGCACGCCTTCGGCGTTGCTGCGATGCGCCGAGTGTTGGAAATAAGCATTATCGGCTTGAAGAGCCATCGTGTGGCAGGACGTGCAAAAGGCGTCGGTCGACGTGTAGCGGTTGACCGCGACGCTGGCGATGACGCCGCCCGCGCCGACCAAGGCGGCGACAATCAATAGGGCGACGAATAGCCAACGATTGAGCTGCATTGCCAAGACTCGCCTGTCGGCCGGACCGCGTCCGTCCACATCCATCCCAGGGCGCGATCCCGTGCGACAATAGTGTCTCCGCGCGATTCAATGCAGCGGGCTTTTTTGGCTGGCTGTCGATTGCGTGCGTCGACGTCGGCCCCCGTCGGCGTGGGGAGCGCGGCCGGCGCCTTAACCCGAAGCGCGCGCCGGGGGGTCATGTCGTCCGTGCGTCAGCAATCCCCACGCAATGCGCACCCGAAAAATTCGGAGGCGCCCTTGCGTGGCTCGCCGGTCCGATCTTGCTCAGGACGGCGCACCGTAAAGCCGATGCGCTCGGTGTTTAAAGGCCGACATGGTCGCGACCGCTTTATCGGTGAATGATGCCCCCATGAGCGTTTGCAACACGCGCGATCGGAATTTAAAATCAACGTGATATTCGACGTTCGTACCGCCCTCGGCGGCACGCCCGAAGGTCCAGCGCTGTTCAAAGCGATCGAACATCGAATCGCCGCTGCGGATGTCGATCCGATGCGGCCGATCGAGCGTCGCGATGGTTGAGAACCGCTTGCGGAGCGGCCCGACCTCAACCGTCATGTCGACCGCGATTGTGTGACCCTTGCGGTGAAGAATGCGCGCCTCGATCACCCAAGGCAAGAACTCCGGATATCCTTCGACGTTCGCCACGAGATCGAACAATTGCGGCGCGGCGTATGGCAGATGTTGTCGCTCAGTGAAGGCCGACATCGCGAGCTACCGGGGTGAATCAACCTTTACATGGGATTTTCAAGGCTAACGTTGTCGCAAAAACTCAGGCGGATCTAGCCGCCTCCAAGCGATGTTATATAAGCCGCCAGTTCCCAGACCTGCTTATCGGTGAGCATGGGCCATGATGGCATAGCGGTTCCGGCCACGCCATTTCGAATGGCCACAAAAGTCCGGCCCGCATTTGCCGATTCAGACCATGGCGGCAATGTCAGATTTGCTGGCGGCGGGTTTATCCCTTCTCGCCGCTGGCCGCGGCCGTCGCCACTCGCGCCGTGGCAGATGGCGCAATGGCCGACGAAAATGACGCCGCCGGCTTGCCGGGCCTCGTGCGATGACATCAGTCCGGCAGGCGCGCTGGGTACCCCGGCGTTACATCCCGAAATGGCGAGTGAGATTGTGAATAGGGCGACGCTGGCCTGCGGCTTGCGGTTCTCGAACCATTCTGTAACCAAGGCTTTGCACCTCGCCGACAATGGCCGCGACAAGCCCATCGAGCCCGTTGTCGACGGCATTTGAGCGAACCACCGCCAGGTCGATGGAATCCGGCACGAGCCCGAGCAGCGTGACCGCGGATGGGTAGCAGTCGATCAACCGCGCTGCGCCAAGCAGATCCGCTACGCCGACCTGGTGGGGCGACAAGCGATTCGATACCGCATCGGCGACATCCGCCCCGTCCAGCCGGATCAGCGTTCCCGCCGGCGCGTCGGCCCGCACCGCATCGACCAAGATCACACGGTTCGAATCAGCTATTATATCCAGCAACGACAGTCCAAGCGTGCCGCCGTCTTCGATGCGGACGCCCGGCGGGGTGCGGTAGTCGCGCTCGATTCGGGCGACCGCGGCGGCGCCGAGCCCATCATCGCCGAGCAGCACGTTGCCCAGTCCAAGAACGAGAACGCCAATGTTCTTTCTTGCGGCCTCTCGCTTGGCTTCGCTGCTCACGAGGCGGCAGTTTTCCGCTTGGGCCAGAATTTGTAGCCGGTGAAGATCGAGTCGACCTCTCCGGCGTTTTCGACAAACGCCCAAAGGTACACAGAATAAATATGGATAACTGCCGCGATCAGCACCACCCACATGCAGATATGGTGGATCAATCGCGCCACCTGCAAACCGCCGAAGACCGGCTCCAGAATCCGGAAGAATTGAAATGGCGAATTGACCGGCGCATAGACCGTATACATTACAAGGCCGGTCGCAATCAGCACCAGGTAAATCGCGAAAAGGAGGCCGTAGGTGGCGCCGGCGAGGCCGTCATGCCCTGGGTAAGTCTCGGGACGGCGCCTGACAAACCAAAAGAACAAACAGGAATCCCATAAACTGCGCCAGCGCTGGCGCGACAACGGGATAAGCTCAGTCAGCCGGGCGTAGCGATTGCCGGCGAACATCCAATAGATGCGGACCAGCACCGCCAGCGTGAACGCAATCGCGGTATAAAGATGAATGGCGCGCGCCGTCCCCATCACGAAATGATCTCTCGCCGGACCGGGAACGCTGATGAAGGGATGACCGATATAGTAGCCGGTGCCGGACAGGATAAGGATCGAGAAAAACAGCACCCAGTGCGTCAGCCTCACCGGCAATTCCCAAACGTAGATCGACTCTCTGACCTTTTTGGCGGCAGCGGTGCGGCGGGGCTCGGCGACGGCGCTCATCGTCGGCCTCATACGACTCTCACGCGGGCCAGCTCACGTTTCATCGTATCGACGACGTGGACGCCGCAGGCCATGCACGGATCGAACGAATGCACTGTGCGCAAGATTTCCAGCGGCTGGTCGGGCTTGGCTACCGGCGTGCCCGCCAGCGCGGCCTCGTAGGGACCGGGCTGACCCTTTGCGTCCCGCGGACCGGCATTCCAGGTGCTCGGCACCACGCACTGGTAGTTGACGATTGCACCGTTTTGGATGTGGACCCAGTGCCCGAGCGCCCCGCGGGGCGCCTCGTGGAGGCCGAAGCCGAAGCAATCGCCCGGCCAAGTGCTCGGATCCCATTTCGAATTGTCCTGGATGCGATAATCGCGTCGCCCCATGTTATCGGCCAGGCCCTGTACCCACATGTCCATCGACTCGACCAGGACCTGGGCCTCGATGGCGCGGGCGGCGACGCGGCCGAGGGTGGAGAACAGCGCCTCGGGGCCGACGTTGAGGTCTGACAGCGCCTTGTCGACCAGTTGCTTGACGCGGGTCGGGCGTCCGGCGCCGTAGGCGACGAGCATACGCGCCAGTGGCCCGACCTCCATCGGCGCGCCGTCATAGCGCGGCGATTTCAGCCAGCTGTATTTCTGGGCGATATCGAGTAGCTGGTACGGCGGCTTTGGTCCGGTGTAGTGAGGGTTCGTCTCGCCCTTGAACGGGTTGAGCCCTTGGTCGTCGCCTACCGAATATTCATACCAGGAATGGGCGACCCACTCGCTGACCTTGGCTGGGTCGACCGTGGCGATCTTTGTCAGATCGCGGCCGTGGATAATGCCCGTCGGCAGGAATAATTCTGGATTTTCGCTATCGTCCATCGGATAGTCGCCGTAGGCCATGTAATTCCCGACGCCCGCGCCAAGAGACGCCCAATCTTTGTAAAAGGACGCAATCGCCAGCACGTCCGGCAGGTAGACTTGGCTGACGAAGTCGCGGCCGTCGGCGACCAGCTTTTGCAGGGCCGCGATGGTGTCCATGTTGAGCGCCGACTGCGAATCGGGATCGACCGGGGTCGCCATTCCGCCGACCAGGAAGCTTTGCAGGTGCGGATTCTTGCCGCCCAGAATCGCGTGGATCTTGATGAAGCGCCGCTGCCAGTCGAGCGCCTCGAGGTAATGCGCCAAACCCATCAGATTGGCCTCGGGCGGCAACTTGTAAGCGGGGTGGCCCCAATAGGCGTTGGCGAATATCCCGAGCTGGCCACGCTGAACGAAGGCCTTGACGCGATCCTGCATCCCGGAAAAATACTTGACGCTCGACAGCGGCCAATCAGAGATCGATTGGGCCAGCGAGGCGGTCTTGGCCGGATCGGCGCTGAGCGCGCTGACGATGTCGACCCAGTCCAGCGCGTGCAGATGATAGAAATGGATCACATGGTCTTGAACGTTTTGCGCCGCCATGACGAGATTGCGCAACAGTCTCGCATTGGGCGGCGGCGTGGCCCCGATGGCCTTCTCGACGGCTCGTATCGAGGCGATGGCGTGAACGGTCGTGCACACGCCGCAGATGCGCTGGGCGAAAGCCCAGGCGTCGCGCGGATCGCGGCCGCGCAAGATCAGTTCGATGCCGCGAAACATCGTCGATGAGGACCACGCCTCTTTCACGGCGCCGCCGTCAACCTCCGCCTCGATGCGAAGATGACCCTCGATCCGGGTGATCGGGTCGACAACGATGCGCGCCATCATTCAGACTCCGCTTGGTCTTCGGTCGAAGACTCTGTTCCGTGGCGATGCCGCACGGCCTGGACAACACCGTGCGCGACCACCGCCGCTGCGGCGAGGCCAGTGAGACTGAGGCCCACTGTGTCGACCCATCCGCCGACATCGAAGCCGGCCACGTTGGGAAGGCGTCTATAAAACGGCGTCATCGTGTCCCAGAAATTCGGCTCGGCGCAGCCGATGCAGGGATGACCGCAACCGATCGGCCAGTTTGTCCCTTCGTTCCACTTCACGGTCGGACAGTTCTGCGACGTCGCTGGGCCTTTGCAACCCATCTTGTAGAGGCAATAGCCGTGACGATGCCCTTCGTCGCCCCAGGCTTCGACGTATTGGCCCGCGTCGAAATGCGCGCGCCGCTCGCAGCCGTCATGGATGCTCGTGCCATAAGCGAAGAGCGGACGCCGATACTGGTCAAGCGGCGGCCAGCGCTTCAAGGTCATGTAATAGACGATGAGCGCGGTGATGTTCTCGGCGTTGGCCGGGCAGGCCGACATGTTGATCAGGTTTTGTATGCCGGGCACCGCGTCGGCGACGGATAATGCGCCGGTCGGGTTCGGCGCTGCAGCCGGGATGCCGCCGAAGGCCGCGCAGGTGCCAACCGCAATGGTCGCCGCAGCGCCGCCGCAGACCTCGCGCGCGATATCGAGACCGGATCGGCCGCCGATTGTGCAGTAGGCACCGTCGGCCCCGGTCGGAACGGAGCCCTCGACGAGGGCAATGTATTTGCCCTTGTTGTTTTCCACCGTCTGACCCAGCGCGCTTTCGGCCTGGGCGCCGGCCGCCGCCATTAAGGTCTCGTGATAGTTGAGCGAAATGGTGTCCAGGATGAGATCGGCGACAGTGGGATGGCTGGCGCGCAGGAATGATTCCGTATTGCCGGCGCAGTCCTGAAATTCGAGCCAGACGAGGATCGGTCTCGGTTCGTTTTCCACGGCCTCGGCAATGGCCTCAGTGGCGCCTGGCAAGCCGATGATTGTGGCCATCGAAGCGCAAAATCCCAAAAAGTCTCGCCGGGAAATGCCGCGCTGCTCCAGTTCCTCCCTGAGGGTAAGACCGATCATCGTCTTCCTCCACGGCTGGCTTTTTTACGAAGCGCCGAACTCGAGTACGAGCTGGCCTTGGCAAGGAACAGTATCGCCGTGGGGGTCGAAATGCAACGAGCTGCGACAATTAGTCTGTGAGGCAAGGACGGGGCGCGGTGACTTCTGGCGGTCGCTTTGATCCAGATCAATTGCCGGTTCTGGCGCCCCCCTGCTTTGACTTGCTCACGCCCCGCATGCCAACGACCCTCCTTCTGCAGCACGAGTCGGGCCGCGACCGGCATTTCCTGGTGGCGCAGTTCGGTAACGCGATTTAAGATGTAATTTCTGTTTCAAAGCGATGAGCGTTTGCGGCGGTCATGAGCGAACGATTGCGATGACGGGTTGCCCGGTAAGCGACCCTGCCGCCACATATTCAGTCGCAAGTGATCGCGCGGCAGTCGGTCGGTGAGTGATGACGATCATTCCGGAAGCTGCTTCGATCCTGCGCGACGCGGGAGCCGTCGCGCTCGCCCCCTCAAAAGCGCCGGCCGAGCGGCCTAGCCGTTGGGCCGGCAAGCGATCGGCGCCCCCGGCTCATGAGGACGAGCATCGTCGTCAATAAGAGGTACGAGTTCATGTGCTTAGGCGTCCCCGGCTGCATCGTCCGCATCGACGACGCTGACACCATGACGGCGACGGTCGATTTTTCCGGCGTGCGCCGTCAGATCAACATCAATTGCATCGTCGATGACAGGCATCCCGCCGACGCCTGCGTCGGGGAATGGGTGCTGGTCCATGTCGGCTTCGCCATGAGCCGCATCGATGCCGAGCAAGCGGCCGAAACGCTCAAGATGCTCACTGAGCTGGGCGAGATGCAGGCCGAACTCGAAAACATCCGGGCGTCGGACGACGCCACGCCGTCGGCAGCGGGATAGAAGCTTCGCCATGAGCGACGAAAGCGAACTCGAGGAGCTCGATCCGTTCCCACCCGCCAAGCGGCTAGATGCGGCGGCTCTCGATCCGGCGTTGTTGCTTTCGGTCGGAGATGGGGCGCGTCCTCAATCCATCCAGGAACGCCACGAGCGCAGTGAGCATTGGCCGCCATGCGAGCGCATCCGCTCGAGCGGGCCACAAGCATCATCGTCGTCGGCGAGCCCCAAGACCGTTCCTCGTACTGAGAGCCAAGAGCCAATCTCCAAGGGAAAACTCATGAAGAAGCCAAGACTTATGCTTATCAGCGTCGCGGTCGGCGGTCTTTCGTTGTCAGGCGCAACAGTTTTCGCGCCAATTCAGGATGCGTGTGCGCAACAGGGTCATATGAGCTACTCGGAAGACATCGCCCCCATTTTCAAGGGATGGTGTGTCTCGTGTCATCAACCGGGCGGCCAAGGTTTTGACGCAAGCGGGCTCGATCTAACCAGTTACGACGGATTGATGAAGGGCACCAAATTCGGGACAATGGTGATTCCAGGCCAGCCCGACAACAGCAATCTGATGGTGCTCATCGAGGGCCGGGCAAAAGTGAGAATGCCGTTTGGACATAAGGCGTTGCCGAACTGTCTCCGCAACAACATTTGGAGTTGGATTTTCGAGGGGGCCAAGAACAATTGACCGGATCCTATAATTGGCGGCTTTCTTCGCCGCATGTGATTGCTGTTTGGCGATATTGTGAGGGGCGGCAACTGTTTTGTTTTGTCCGGCCAGGGGCGCGCGGCCCTGACTCGCCGCTCTCGAAAAAGATGGTTTCTGCGGTTTAGCGTGTGTGGCCAAAATGTGACGCTGCGGAATTAATTGAGCATAGGCTCGCCTATCAATTGATTAGCGCGGCCAACCACGATTAGGTCATGCCAAAGGGAAGCCGACCGACCGACTGAGGTCGCAAATGGGCTGGATCTGGAAGGCGCGGGACGTGCTGGTCCCGCCGTCGAATAAAAAAGTTCTCAGGCGCACGCGCCGCGCCGCAGAATCAAAGAAGGCGCCTGGCTTGGCGCTCGCTGCGCTGGTGCTCGTCGCGGGGGCTTTCGAGGTGGGCCAGCCTGTCGCCGACGAGCGCGCGCCGGACGTCTCCATCCACTCGCGTTCCGAGGCTTTCGCCGCGCTGCAGGATAGTTTCGCGCATTCGGCGAACGCGGACCAGCCGAGCGGCGATCGGACTCCTTCCGCCGCCCGCGACCCCTATTCGGCGCTGAGCGAATTCGTCCGGGTCGCCGACGCCTCGGGCTGGGTTCCATTGCCGGCGCAACAGGGCGCCGCCCCCAACGAGGCCGTCCATGCCGGACTGCATGCAGCGGCCTCGGCAGGCCGCGACGCCGATTCGGTGCTCAATGACTTCGTGAATGCGACTAACGCCTGGGGGGCGGCTCCGTTGCCGACCCAACAAGACGCGGTGCCAGACGACGCCATCCATGCCCGACTGCACGGCGCGACCGCTTCGGGCGGCGACGCCTATTCGGTGCTGCAGGATTCCGTGAAGACCGCGGACGCTTCGAGCGGCGAGGCCGCCGCGCCCGACGACGCCACTCACGCAGGGCTGTGCCGCGCGACCGCTTCGGGCGGCGAGGCCGCCGCGCCGGATGACACCATTCACGCAGGGCTGTGCCGCGCGACCGCTTCGGGCGGCGAGGCCGCCGCGCCAGACGACGCCATCCATGCCGGACTGCACGGGGCGGGCGCGGCCCAGACGCTGGGCGCGGCGCCCGATGACGCCATTCACGCGGGATTGCGCGCCGACGGCTCGGGCGGAGAGGCCTCTTCTGCGACGGCCGGTTTCGCCAAGAACTCCGACGCGTTGGGGTCCGCTGCTCCCGACGATTCAATCCATGCCGGGCTGAAGGCCGCAGCCGAGACTGGCTCGGACGATTTCGGCGCGCTGCGCGACTTCGCTCAAACGTTGAAGACCGGGGAACCCGTGCTGGTCGCGGCCGCCAACGGCAAACGGGTCAAAGTCAAAAAGGCTGTCTCAGCCGCCAGCGACGACGCCGGTGGATTCGCCAAAGGCGATCCGCAAGTCTGCCTGGGCTGCCACGGTCAGGACCCTCACATCCAGGCGTTCCTGAAATACTCGCCGATGGCCAGGAAGGGCGATCAGCGTACGCCCATGGCCGCTGGGGGTTGCGAGACCTGCCATGGTCCCAGCGCAGCGCATGTCGCCAGCCGGTCCAAAGGTGGGGATGTCGAGCCGGCGGTGGTCTTCAGCGGTCCCCACGCCTCGCCAGTCGAGCAGCGCAATGAGCAGTGCATGAACTGCCACGAGGGAGGTCAACGCATCAACTGGCAGGGCAGCCAGATGCAAAACGATGGCGTCGCCTGCGTGAACTGCCACACGGTTCACGTCGCCAAGGATCCGGTGCTCGTGAAGAAGACCCAGCCCAACGTTTGCTTCGCCTGCCATCAGCAACAGCGGGCCGAGAGCTTGGAGTATTCGCATCATCCGATCCAGGAGGGCCTGGTGGTTTGCTCCGATTGCCATAATCCGCACGGCTCGGCTGGCCCTCACGCGCTCAAGGAATTCTCAGTCAATGAGACCTGCTACAACTGCCACCAAGACAAACGCGGGCCGATGCTGTGGGAGCACCAGCCGGTGCGCGAGGATTGCACCAACTGCCACAATCCGCACGGTTCGGTCGAGGCCCGGCTGATGAAGGAGAATATGGGTTTCATGTGCTCGAGCTGCCACAGCGCGGTTTCGAACAACAGCGGCGGAGCGTTCGGCGGAGCGCACGCGCTGCCCGGCAACCTGCTGGGAAGGGCCATGTTCAACAGCGCCCTGGGGAACCAGCGGTTGTGCCTGAATTGTCACTCTCAGATCCATGGGTCGAACAGTCCGAATGGCGCTTACTTCTTCCGCTGACCTCTGACTAACCCCGACGACGGGGGGCCGAAATGATGCTGAAATTCGCTATCCGCGCAATGTTGCTGAGTGGAGTATGCCTGCTGCCGCTCGCCGCCATGGGCGCCGATATCGGCGCACCCGCCGCGCCGCCCCCTAGCCCTACATCGACGACGGAAAACGAGGTCGAGTTCGGGGTGCTGGGTTTGTGGGGCACCAACACCGGCCAGTACGGCCGCTACAACGGCTTCACCGAGCAGGGCGTCGACGCCTTATTCAATTTCAGCTCCCTGACGCTCCCGGTGTGGGACTCCCCCGGCACGATGTACTGGGAGTTCACCGGCAACGATATCAATTTTCAGTTCGGCGACGACCTTGGACGGGCCCCCTATCCCTGCCGCCCCCTCGGCGGGCAATGTCAAACAAACAGCTTTTCAGACAGCCGCTATAGAGGCCAAACCTGGAACGACATCGGGCCAAACGCCGCGCTGAACTTCGCCTGGGGCAATCAGGGACAATGGGGGATCGACGCCTGGTACAACGCGATCTCCTACACCGGCAACATCATCGACTCGATTTATACGGTCAACGGCGACAGCGCGGTGCTCAATGGCCTTCCGCCCTGGGGCGGAGCAGGCAACTCCCCGCGGAAAGAGGGCGTCACCGCCGCCGCGTACCCGCCTTCGACGATCGCCGGCGCCGAGCAACCATTCCAAGTGGGGACGCGACGCGACCGGGTCGGGCTGGACGGCAAATACATCTGGAATGACTGGACTCTCTCTTTCCAAGTGAGCCACGAGCACAAAGAGGGGACGCTGGAAGAGTCCCTTTATGAGAGCTGGGGGGGCCAAGCCTTCACGCTGCCCATCAACTACGACACCGACACCCTGAGGCTGACGGCAGCCTACAGCACCGCCCAGGTTCAGGCCCAATTCGGGTACATGTTCTCCCACTTCACCGACAACAACGTCGCGATCGCGCTTCCTTTCCCGGCGTCCGGGGCGTCGGCGCCCTACGCCATGACCGGCCTCTACTCGACGCCGCCGAGCAACGACGCTCAGTACTTTACGGCCATGCTCGGCTACAATTTTACCCCGCAGACGCGGATCAACGTGAACGGCCGTTATGGCGTGGAGATGCAGGACGACACCTACCCGGCGAATACCGCCGATCCCAACCTCGCGACCAGCGGCTTTGGCGGGTTCTCCCATCTCAACGGTTTCGACCAGGGAACCAGCTCCACCACACCCAATATCATGGCTCAAGTCGTCCAGGGTGGCGTCGCCCTCACCTCCGCCCCGATCCCCAACTTGAGCTCCCGCTTGTACTATAACATCGATGAACGCGACGTTAGTATGAATCAATGCAACGTCAGTGGAAATCAAACTTGCGCGGTGTGGGGCGGCGGCGCCAGCCCGGATTCAAGCGCCAACACCGCAACCTACGTCGTGCCGCAGGAGTGGCTGAAGCAAAAGATCGGCGGCACGGTCGACTACCACTTATGGTCGCAGACCAACACCAACTTGACGGCGGGTTATAGTTTCTACGACATCAGCCGCAGCAACGCCCAGGTTGGCTCCAGCCAGACCAGTGACGTGAATGTCGGGTTGAGCAGCATGCTGAATTCCGTCGTCATGGGTCGGATCACCTACGACTATATCGATCGGAGCGGGGTCTTGAACTACTGGGTGCCCTGGGCCGCCCTTGAGGGCACCAACGGCGCTGGCGCCGCGCCCTCCGGCGCCTATTACCAGGCGCCCATGACATCGAATGGGGTCACCCTGCGGACCGACTATTCGCCCGGGGGCGCTTTTTCCGGCGGTTTGCAGTTCAAAGCAGTGGACGAGAATTTTCACTATCCGGACTCGATCGGTGGCCCGTCCTTGACGCCCGTAAACCTTGTCAACCAGGTCGAGGGCATCAAGTCAGACTATAACCTCACGGTCGGAATCGACGGCAATTATAAACCGGTCGAGGGCGTGAACCTCCATGCTTATTACAACTACGAGCAGATCTACTACAACAACCTAGGCAATGGCGCCTGTGCCGATTCCAACGCCGCGCCGCTCTGCACCGGCAGCACGGGGTATTTCCAAAACAAGTACACGAGCGACGTCAACACCGTCGGCTTCAATGCGGATTGGCAGGCGACTGATAGACTGAAACTTGGGGTCAACTACACTTTTTCCTACGGCTCCGTCATGTTCGGCCAGTTCAACGGCGTCTTTGTTCCTCTGAACACCGTGACCCAGACTTATCAAAACGTGGCCAACTACCCGGACAACAAGTCGATCATGAACGCCCTCAGCATCAAGGCCACGTACCAACTGGCGCCCAACATGGAGTTTTCGGTGGCCGGGATGTACAGCATGTTTGTCGAGCATAACTGGCAAGACAATGCGTGTACGCCGATCCTCACCACCGGCCTCTGCTCCGGTCCTCCGGGGACGTCGATCAGCATCCTGACCCCGGGTTACGTCTCGCCCAACTTTAATGTCGCGGGGGTCATGGCCTCGCTGAAGGTCAAGTGGTAGGCGAGGGTCGAGGCTTCAGGCGATTAGGGCCGGTCGCGATTCAAGCAGACGCGGAACGAGCGAATGGGGATGGCGAGCAACGCCCGGAGTTTGGTTTTGTTGTTGATGGTCGCCGGCGCCGCGTTTGGGCTTTGCCGGCCAGACATCGCCGCCCAGACGACGATCAACCGCGCCGACGAATTGCGACCGCTGTACGCCACGCCCGAGGACATCGCGCAGGGCAAAGAACTTGCCCAATCGTCCTGCGCGGCCTGCCACGGCCGGGATGGGATTAGCACCACTCCAAGCGTCCCCAACCTGGCCGGCCAGCGGCCGGCCTATCTCTACCTCGAGTTGAAAGCCTATCAATCCGGCGCCCGAGCCAACCCCCAGATGACCGACCAAGTGAGGTTCCTCAGCGACGGCGCGCTCGTCGAGGTTGCGGCCTATTACGCCTCTCTCGACCCCGCGCAGCCCGCCGCCGGGACGAGCGCGACGACCTACGTCGATCCGGTCCAGGCTGGCAAGACGGCGGCGGCGGCCTGCGCGGGATGCCACGGCGAGACGGGCGTCAGCAAGACTCCCGGGATGCCAAATCTGGCCGGAGAGGAGCCCCAGTATCTCGTGACCGCGATGAAGGACTATAAAAGCGGCCGGCGCAAGAACGACACGATGAAGGCGATGGTCGCGGCGCTCGACGAAGCGGACATGAATCACATCGCACTCTTCTACGCGCTGCAAAAACCCGCGCGCGCACAAATCTCGGGCGAGGGCGACGCCGAGGCCGGAAAGGCCGCCGCCGCAGGTTGCGCCGGATGCCATGGCGACCAGGGGATCAGCGGCAACCCCGCGACTCCGAGCCTGGCGGGCCAGGATTTCGCGTACCTCGTCGCCGCGTTGCAAAGCTACAAGGACGGAACCCGCAGCAACGAGACGATGACGGGTCCGGCAGGTTCGCTCGACGAATCCGCGATGAAAAACCTAGCCGCCTATTACGAGAGCCTAGAACCCCAGCCGGCGAAGGTCAGCGAGCCGCTGAGGCCAGACCAGTGGGCGCAAAAATGCGACCGCTGTCACGGCTTCAACGGCAACAGCGTCCAGGTCGACATCCCCGCTCTAGCCGGCCAGCGAATGGACTATCTCGAAGCGGTCCTACATGATTATCAGACGCGCTCGCGCAGGAATTCAGAGATGGCGGCCATGACCCACGTCCTCAGCGACGACGACATAAAGGGACTTGCGGCGTATTATTCGCGCCAGAAAGCGCGGGCGTTCGTGTTCGTGACCGTGCCCGCAAAGTGAATAGGATTGCCGCACGCGCGAAGCCTGGTTGGCGATGCAGCAGTGGGGTTCCCCAAAATCGATGGGTCCGAGCATGAACGACCAGCCGCCGCCGCACCGCCTTTTTCATCACTTTTCCGAACTGCCATACAGCCTGCGGGTGTTGTATACGGTGACTCTGCTCACCCTTGGGCTCGGCTACCTGTTCGCGCTGCTGAACATCTATTTCACCTACGCCGGCCTAGCCCCCGGGTCGAATCCGTATTTGCTCACTTATCACGATCTCGTGGCCGGATATGCCGGCAGCGGCACAGGCTCGATTCTCGAGAGCGCCCTTAACGGGCCCATGGCCACCATGGCGCCTCCTGACGAGAAAGCCATTCTCTTGAACTGGGTCAAGGAAGGCGCAACCCGCTCGGCGTATGAATCGACCATCAAGCCGATCATCGACAAGCGCTGCATGGCGTGTCACGATGGCAGCAACCCGAATATTCCCAATCTGACTGGCTTCGACAACCTCCATAAGGTCACTGCACTTAACACTGGCGCCTCCATCGCAACCCTGGTCCGCGATTTCGCACATTCACTTCTTTGGATTGAGCTTCATCTTCTTCATCGTGGGGCTGATATTCAGCCACGCCTACGTGCGGCCCATCTGGTTCAAATGTGCCGTCATCGCCCTTCCGTTCCTGGGGACCCTGGTCGACGTCAGTTCCTGGTATATGATCAAGGTTTTTCATCCGTTCGCCTGGGCCGAGATTGCGGCGGGCGCGTTGATGGCCGCATGCTTCGCCTTCATGTGGCTGATCACGATGTACCAGATGTGGTTCCATAAGCCGCCCGAGGCCGTTCTCCATCGAATGGGCGGCGACGTTCCGACGAGTGATTGGGCATCAGATTGAGAGCAACCTCGGCGAGTGTGGGAGATCGTGCTCCGGCGTTCGCGTCAGCGATCCGCCACGGCATTGGGACGCAGTCGCGCGCTTACTATCGCTGCGCTTGTGAAAAATATGCCGGCTTTGACCTCAGCCGGCATTCATGCCAATTTTGTCCGCTCAAGCAATTCGCCCAGAGCAAGAATGAGTATTCGCGGAGGTCTTGGCAAAGGATCAATGAAGCAGCGAACGTCTTGATGATCCCGATCGTCGTTTTGGCGATCGTCAAACGGTTCCAACCAGAGAGTCCGTTTCCGATTTCGAAATTCAAGGGCGGGCCAAGGCTTCGCCAGCCCATAGAGAAGCAGCCCGGGCGGAAGTAGGCGGGACGCCAAGAAGGCGTGCGACACGACGACGAAAGGGATGGCCATGCGCAATGAGGAAGGTTCAGGCGCTTCGATCTCCGTGACGATAGGCTGGATTGCAGCCATGGCGGCCGCAGTATTGATCGCAGCTGCGGCAATCTCAATTTCGTCTCGGCATGCGCATGCGACGCCAGCCTATGCGGCGCAGACGAAGCTGCCCTGCGGGCGGTGCCATGTGAATCCCGCGGGTGGAGGACCGAACACAGACTTTGGCAAGGCCTTCGCGGCCAATGGCCACAAATTGCCATTGCCTAAGAAACAGTAATGTAATGAGAAACGTCGGCTGCGCCTGACTTTCCCTCTGTGTGAGCGACGCCATTCCGTCCGGCGAGACGCCAGCTTCGGCGCTGGCGCTACTAGTGTATGCCCGGAGGAAGACTTGTTATCGCGGCGCCGGAATCAACGTGAGACTGCGGATCCCTTGTGCGCCGCGGATCAGCACATCGATGTCGGCCGTCGCCGACGGCCCGCTCATCAACACGGCATAATTCGGCGTCCGGAACTCCGGGCGCCGGTAGGCATGATGAAGATTGGGCGGGATATCCGCAGGATCCAGCAAGGCGACGAGATGCTGCGCGAGATAGCCCAGCGCGATCACCCCGAGCTCGACTTCGCTGACAGCCCGACTCGAAATCACGTTGCCGAACCTGAGAGCCTTTCGAGGCGTCGCGTGAGCAGGAACACGAGGGCGATGAGCAGCCACGCGAGCGCGGACTTGATGGTTGCCTCGAAATCCTTGGCCAGGCGTCGGGCTCGGTTGATCCAACCGAACGTCCGTTCGACGACCCAGCGCTTCGGCAACACGATGAAGCCTTTGATCTGCTTGTCGTTACGCGGGACTACGGTGATGGAGATGCGGCTCGCTTCGAACGCGGCGCGCTGGGCCTCATCGCCATTATAGCCTGAATTGACGAAACACATCGTCACGAACGGGCTCTTGCGCCGCGTCTCGCGCAAGAGGGGCGCCAGCGCGTCGCGATCCTGCATGTCGGCGGGCGTGATCTGGCATTCGATGGGCAAGCCAAGCGTATCGACGGCGACGTGCCGCTTGCGACCCTTGATTTTCTTCGCGGCGTCGAACCCGCGCGGCCCGCCTGCCTCCGTCGTCTTGACCGACTGACTGTCGGCGACGACCGCCGTCGGCGCGGCCTCACGGCCCTCCGCTTCGCGCGCGCCCGTCACGAGGACGCCGACGATTTGCGGCCATAATCCGCTGTCGCGCCAGGCGTAGAAACGGTTCTGCACCGTCGTGAACGGCGGAAAATCCTTGGGCAGGAACCGCCAAGGGCAACCCAAGCGGATCAAATAGAACAGCGCGTTCAATATCTCGCGCGCCCATGTCGGCCTGCGTCCTCGCCGCTCGCGCGTCGGAAGCAGCGGAAAAATCAACCCAAACTCCGCGTCGGACAAATCGCTTGACCCGTCTTCAACAGTTCGATTTGCTAAGTAACTGAGCGGCAACGACAATCCGCGCCGCGCCGGGGGCTTGGCACTACATTTTCGGATTTGGTGGAAGTCAGGAGGCCGCAGCGTCGCGGACGGTGGGCGGCAGAGCGACACCGGCTCCACGCAAGGCGAGGCTGGCGGCGGGACGTGGGGCGGAGCGAACGACAAAGCGCTTGCCGTCGTGCTCGATCTCGGTCTCGGTCAGCGAATCGAGATCGGCAATGATCTCCGGCCAGGAGCCGGTTCGTCCGAGCGCGGCGATGCGGTCCTCCAGCGCCTTCTTCAGCACCAGGGCGAGGAAGCTGCAGAATACGTGGCCGCGGATGGTTTCGGTCGAGTTTGTGGAAGATAGGCCGGTCGTGTCCCACTTGGTGGTGTAGCCGGGTTGGAGCAAGCCGCTCGCGAAGCGCGTTTTTCATAGCGCTGTAGCGAGGGAGCGGCTTGCGGCGGTCATTGGCGGTTTTTCGGTAGGTTCGGGTTGCGAATCGCAAACGCAAACCGAGGAACCTCCAATGACCGACGAGATGATGGACCTTCGCACGCTTGTGGAGAAGGCCCCCGACGCCGACATTTTGCGCGAGATGATCGCCTTCGCCGCCGAGCGGCTGATGGAGATGGAGGTTGGCGCGAGGACCGGCGCTGGTTTTGGCGAGCGCTCTCCCGATCGGCTCGCCCAGCGCAACGGCTATCGCGACCGGGATTGGGAAACGCGTGCCGGGACGGTGGAGCTTCGCATCCCCAAGCTGCGCAAGGGCTCGTACTTTCCGAGTTTCCTCGAGCCGCGGCGGATGGCCGAGAAAGCGCTGAGCGCGGTGATCCAGGAGGCCTATATCCAGGGCGTCTCGACCCGCTCGGTCGATGATCTGGTGAGAGCCATGGGCGCAACCGGCGTCTCCAAGAGCCAGGTCAGCCGGCTGTGCGAGGAGATCGACGCGCGGGTGAAGGCCTTCCTCGACCGGCCGCTGGAAGGCGACTGGCCCTATGTCTGGATCGACGCGACTTATGTGAAAGTGCGCCGCAACCATCGCATCATCTCGGTCGCCGTGATCGTGGCCGTCGGGGTCAACGCGGACGGCCGGCGCGAGGTGCTGGGCGTGGACATCGGGCCTTCCGAGGCCGAAACCTTCTGGACCGAGTTCCTGCGCAAGCTGCGAAGGCGCGGGCTGCGGGGCGTGAAGCTCATCATCTCCGACGCTCACGAGGGCATCAAGGCCGCCGTCGCCAAGCTGATGAACGCCACCTGGCAACGCTGCCGCGTCCACACCATGCGCAACGCGCTGGCTCACGCCGGCAAGAGCAGCCGACGCGTCGTCTCCGCCTTCATGGCGACCGCCTTCGCGCAAGCCAGCGCCGAGGCCGCCAAGACCCAGTGGCGCAGGGTCGCCGATCAGCTCAGACAGAAGCTCCCCAAACTCGCCGGCTTCATGGACGAAGCCGAGGCCGACGTCCTCGCTTATATGGACTTTCCCGCCGAGCATTGGTCGAAGCTGCACTCCACCAACGGCCTCGAACGGCTCAACGGCGAGATCAAACGCCGCACCGACGTCGTCGGCATCTTTCCCAACGACGAGGCTATCGTCCGGCTCGTCGGCGCAATCTTGTTGGAGCAGAACGACGAATGGGCCGTCCAGCGCGCCCGCTATATGACGCTGGAAACCATCGCCGCCCTGAGCGATGATCCCGTCGTCGGATTGCCAGCCATGGTCATCTGACCAACCCGGCCCTTGCCGGAAAGCGCCGACCTCAGAGCCGGCTACACCACAATCGGGGACACGATCGATAGGCCGAGTCGAGAGCAGGTGCTTGGCGGTGCGGAAGGTCTGCTCCACCATCCACAATCGCTTGTAGGAGAGCATGGCCTCGAGCGGGTTGAGATCGGTATTGGCGCGCAGTACGAAGACGCTGTCGAACTTCTTCTCCTCCTCGATCTTGTCGGGGTCGATGGCGAAGCGCTCGCCGCCGATCGTTTTGAGGTAGCGGCGAAAGCCGGCATTGCCGACGAGCGCCTTGTCGCCCTTGGCGAACTGGCGCTCCAACGCGGCCACGATCGAGGCGCGATCGGCGGCGTCCTTCTCCGCCTCCTGATGGTTGCGGCAAACGATGTAGCGCCGCCCCGCCAGCTTGACCGTCTTGGCCTCGTAATCAATCTCCTTGCCGCGCTTGCTCAGCGCCAGCGGCACGAACGGCGCCGGATCATCGAGCACCAACTCGCGCACCAGTTTGTCGGTGCGCTCGCGCACGCCCAGGATGTAGAAGAGCCGCCGCGCCTCCAGTTCGGCCACGGCCTCGGCGCTGATCATGCCGCGGTCGGCGACCACGCATACCCGCGCGATGTTGAAGCGGCCCCGCAGCCGGTCGATCACCGGGATCAGCGTCGTCACGTCGGCGGTGTCGCCCGGCCACATCTCCGAGCAGACCGGCCGCCCGTCGCCGTCGATCAGCACTGCGAGGATCATCTGCCGCAGGTCCGGACGATCGTCTTTGCTGTAGCCGTGCCGGCCCAGGGTCTGTCCGCCGGCGCCCTCGAAGTAGAGGCTGGTGGTGTCCATGAACACGAGGTCGAGCCGGATCAGCAGATCGCGCCGATGCGCGAACAGCCGCTCCTCCACTACGTCCTTCAAGCAGCGCGGCGCGAACGGCGTGCGGCCGTCTTGCTCCTTTTCCGGCAGCTCCTCGCCCAGCCACGCCATGGCTCGATAGAGGTGATGCAGATCGAGCGTCTCGCCGCCGGCGATGGCGTAATCCTCGCGCCAGCGGTCGGCCGCGCGATCGGAGCCGCTCACGAACAGCCGATGCAGCACCGTGAGGAACACCGCGCGTTCCAACCCAAAGCCGTGCCGGCGTTTGCCCGCCAGCTCGGTGATCACCGCGCGACAGCCGGCCTCCTCCCACAGCCGCTCGAACACCAGCGCCGGCCCGATGCGGCGGACCGCAATTGTCATTGCAGCTTCATTGGCCGCGCTCAGCACCATGGCCTTCGCCGCAAAACGCGCGCCCGAGCATATTGATTTTCACCGGGCATACGTTGGTGCAACTGCCATTCAGGGTCGAGGAGAAGGGCAGATTGCTGTACTTGTGCGCATTGAAGGTCGGATCGACCATCAGGCCGATCGGACCGGAATTGGTCGCTCCGTAGCTCAGTCCGCCGGACCGGCGGTAAACCGGGCAGGTGTTCATGCAGGCGCCGCAGCGAATGCATTTGAGAGAGGCCCGGAATTCCTCCATGCCTAGCCGTTCGGAGCGGCCGTTGTCGACGAGCACGACATGCATTTCAGCGCCGTTGCGAGGTCCTCGGAAGTGGGAGGTATATTGGGTGATGGGAGAGCCCAAGGCGCTTCCCGACAAGAGCCGGATAAAGACGCCGAGATCGCTCTGCCTCGGTATGAGCTTTTCAATTCCGGCTGAGACGATGTGAAGGCCGGGGACGACGGCCGACAGGTCGGCGTTGCCTTCATTGGTGCAAACGACGACCGCCCCGGTTTCCGCGACGAGGAAATTGGCGCCGGTCATGCCTGCGGTCGCTTTAAGGATCAGCGGGCGCGTCGCCATGCGCTGCGCTTAGGCGAGGCGGCGCGGATCATCGTCGTCCGGATCGGAACCGATCGTCTCCGCAAACACCTTCGCCACGTCCGACCGCAATTTGTGGACGGCCGGCACCACGACGTGGCTCGGATCTTCCCCGTCCAACTGCTGGATGCATTCGCCGAGGTCTGTCTCGACCACTTCGACGCCGGCCGCGGTCAGGCGCTCGCGCAAGCCGCATTCCTCGGTCAGCATCGACTTGCTTTTGATGAGGGTGGTCGCGCCGCGGCGCTCGAGAATCTCCTGAACGATGCGATTGTGCTCGTCGGCATCCTTCGCCCAGTGAACGAATACGCCATTGGCCTTCGCGTTCGTCTCGAATATTTCGAGATACGCATCGAGGCGCCCGAGCGTGTGCTCCTTAATCGCCGACGCCAGCGTGCGCAGATCCTCCCATTCCGGGATTTTCCACATTTCGCTGTCGCGGCGTTCGCGCAGCGTCCAAAGCCGATTGTCGTGCTGATGCTCATGGAGAGAAGCGGCCAGGAACCGCTCTGCTGCTTCGGCCTGATCGATTGGCCGGTCGCCTCTCTTGCGCGCGCCGCGCGGCTGCGCCTCCGCGCCCCCGCGATCGTCCGGTGTCTGCTTGGTCACGCCTGCGCTCCGTTCAGGATCTGTGCGATGTGAATGAACTTGACCGGCACGCCGTCGCGCTCGGCGCAGCCGCGCTGATGCATGAGGCAGGAGCTGTCGGCTGAAGCGATGTACTCGGCGCCGGCTTGCGCATGCGAGCGGACCTTGTCGGCGCCCATCTTCGCCGACACGGCTTCGTTGGTGACGGAAAACGTGCCGCCGAAACCGCAGCATTCGTCAGGCCGCGCGGGAGTCACGAGTTCGACCCCCTCGACCTTCGACAGCAGCGTCTCCGGTTTGGAGAAATACGGCTCGCGCAGCTCGGAAGCGCTCGCGTGTCGCAGCCCGCGCAAGGCGCCGCAGCCGTTGTGCAGGCCGACCTTGTGCGGAAAGCGCGCCCAAGGGAAGGCCTCCACCTTGAGCACGTCATGCAGAAACTCGACCAGTTCGTACGTGCGCGCTCGAACTTCACCGACTGTTTCGGTCTACGGCACGGCGGTAAGATGCCTGCGGATGTGATGCACGCAGCTTCCGGACGGCCCGACGATGTAATCGAACCCTGCGAAGTTTCGGACAAACAGCGCTTCCGCGCCTGCTGCGTCGGCTTCGAAGCCGGCGTTGCCCATCGGCTGGCCGCAGCAGGTCTGGTCGGGTGGATAGGCGACGTCGAGGTCGAGCCGCTCCAGCAATTCGAGCGTCGCGATCCCGACTTCGGGGAAAAACGCGTCGATGAAGCAGGGAATGAACAGTCCGACTCTCATCGCTCAAACCATTTCCGACTGAGCAGAAACCTTTGCACTTTCTGGCCGGCTTCGCGCGACACCGTCGACGAGGCGCGCGATCGAGCGGTAATTGACGCCCCCATGAACCGTCAGGCCGATCTCGCAGGTACGGCTGGTCGAATAGCCGGCCGAGCAGCCCTCGATTGCGGGCGCGAGCGCGCGCAGCGCGTGCGCGTTCATCTCCGGCCGGGTGAACCCCTTGTCGCCGGCAAAGGCGCAGCAGCCGACATCTGGTGGCACAACCACCTCATCAGCACAGTCCCTGGCGATCGCTGTGAGCACGCCGTCCAGGCCCATGCGGCGTGTGGAGCATGTCATGTGCAGCGCCACCGGTCCCTTGGCGCGCTCGGGAATCGCGACGTTCGGAAGAACGTGGCGGAGCAGGAACTCCGAAATGTCGAGGCGCGGAAGGCGTCGAACCGGCCGGACTTCACCGCGATGTTGTAGAGGAGCAGCGCATTGACCACGATCCACATCACCGGCCAAAGCGCAAGGACGGCGCCGGCCGCGACCGAGTTGAGCGCGAGCCCGATCGGCATCTGCCAGACCGCGACGGCGACGACCAGGCCGGTGACGAGGGCGGCCAGGGCCGCCTCCCACGCCGGCCTCCGCAAGACGCCGAGCAGGACCAGAACCACGACGATTGGCAGGATGGCCACGAGAAACGAAAGCCCCAGGCTGTTATCCACGGGCGTCAAGAGTTGTCGGAACACGATCTTCCTCCCTTGGGAGCCCGTCGCGCGAACTCTGGTTCTTTATTCCTTACCCGCTCCCCCGCCCGGAGTTCAGCCTGCGGTCCCGCTGGAAAACTGAACCGACTTCGGCGCAGGACGATTGCCATTTGGAGATCATCCGCGCCTTTTCAGCAGCGCGAACGGGATCAGCATCAAAGCGGCGTAGATCCAAGTCGTTGCCGACGGGCCGCCAATGATCGCGAGCGTTCTTCGCCCGACCCGCGCATCGGCTTGGGCGTCGTGGTGATTGTTGACCAACAACACCGCCGCGGCGAGAAGTCCCACGGCGAGATCGGCCCCGATTGCGCCGGGCGCGAGTTTGCCGGTGGATAGCCAAAACGTGCCGCCGACGGCGCCAAGCCCGAAAAATACAATCACGAACAATTCCCCGAGCGGGGTGTAGACGAGGGGCAGCGGGCCCCCGGTATAGGCCCACCCGGACAAGATCAACGCTACCCCAAGCAAGAAAATCGGCCAGCCGCCAACCCAGACCAGGTAGGCCCCGAGCAGCGCGGCCGCCGCAAAACACGCAAGGGCGCCGCGTTTGACGGCGCCCGCGCTCAATAATCCGGAGGCCGTCGCCCGCGGCGGCCCGACCCGGTCCGGCCCGTCACCGCCACGCTCCGAGTCGGCCGCATCATTATGCAGGTTGGTGCCGACCTGGATCAACATACTGCCGATAAGCGCCGCCACAACCGCGGACCAACCCACGTCCCGTTCAACCGCCCAGGCGAACGCCGTCCCGACGACGACGGGCATTATCGAGAGGCTGAGAGTCCGCGGCCTCGCGGCCATAATCCAGGGTGACAAATTCATGAGCAAATCAACGTACAACACCAATGCTAATCGCAAGTAACTGCCACCGAACAGACCGAGGAACGCGAGGCGTGCGCTGACCGCCTCGCAGACGCGGGAGGCAACGTGCTCGCTTTTTGCGCCACATTCGAGTGTGGCCGTTTCAATCTAATAGTGAAAGGGCGCTGGCGGCGCCCGTCGGTCTCAGCAACCAGCTGGCGCGCCAAGACGGAAGCAAACCTTGGGTCGTCTTGCGCCGGCGCTCGCGAGCGTTCTAACAGCGCCGCGAGCGCCTTTGGCGGCTGAGGTCGATGCGCCAGAGCCGCGCCCGTAAGAAATCTGTCGGCGGACGCCGTGATCGGTTGCAGGCCGAATGCGATCGGTGCAAAGTTCGGCGCCGACCGACCATCGGAGGTTGGTTTGATGCGCGTGGAAAGAGTTCTGCCTGCTGCGTCCCAGCGCCTCATCACCATCGGGGACGACGCTTCACTCACCGACGCGGCCAAGCTTCTGCGAGAACCCGATTCCGATCTCGTGGTGGTATGCAATGGCGATAAACGCATGGTCGGCGTCATTACCAAGACGGATATTGTCCGCCAAGTCGGCCAACGTCGGGAAAGCGAATCTACGACAGCCGCGTCGACCGTCATGACGCGGACCGTCGTGTCCTGCCGGCCGGGCGATCTGTTGCATGATATGTGGACAATAATGAAGGACCGGAGGCTGAAGAACGTACCCATCTTGGATCAGAACTCTCGGCCAATCGGCGTGCTCAATGCGCGGGATTTGCTCGAAGCGCTTCTCAAAGAGGTCGAGCATGAGGAGACACTCTTGGGTCCCGTCGCGGGGGTGGTTGGAATTGGGTTGGCGTAGTCTCCGGGTTGTTCAACCCAAATGATTCCGGCGTTGGCGCGCTGGAACGGAGACCACGCCATGACGAAGGATACCACGAAGGAGGCGGCTGTGGCCGCCGAAGCTTTGCTTTTGGATGATTGGTTCGACGCGATCGAGGACGGGGTTCGGGCTCGGGCGCGCGGCTTTATCGAGACGATGCTGGAGGAGGAACTTTCCGAGGCGTTGTCGCGTCCGCGCTACGGCCGGCGCAAGCCAGGTGAGGACGAGGCGGCGCCGTCGGTTGTCGGCGTGCGCCACGGGCATCGCGAGCGGACGCTGACGGGCACGTTTGGCAAGACGCGGATCGCCGTGCCGCGCGCTCGGTTGACCGGCGAGGACGGCAAGACGCGCGAATGGCGGAGCGGTTCGCTGCGCGCCTACCAGCGCCGCACCCGGGCCGCCGACGCCTTGATCGCCGGGGCTTATCTCGCAGGGACCAACACCCGCCGCGTGCGACGCGCGCTGAACGCGGTGTTTGCTGGGCCGGTCGGCAAGGACGTGGTCAGCCGCGTCTGGCGCAAGACGAAGGGCGACTGGGACGCCTGGAATGCGCGTTCGCTCGCCGAAGAGCCGATCGTGCGGCTGATCCTCGACGGCACAGTCGCGCGTGTCCGGCTCGACAGAAGGGCGACTTCGATCTCGTTGCTCGTGGCGCTCGGCGTGCGCGCCGACGGCCAGAAGATGTTGCTCGCGATCAAGAGCATGGGCGGGGAAGGCGAGGCGGCCTGGCGTGCGCTGCTCGACGATCTGGTCCGGCGCGGATTGCAAACGCCGGAGCTGGTCGTCGTCGACGGCGCGCCGGGCCTCGAAAAGGCGCTGGCGGCGCTGTGGCCCGACGTGGCTGTCCAACGCTGCACCGTGCACAAGCATCGCAATCTCCTCGCCCATGCGCCCGAGCGCCTGCACGAGGAAATCTCGAATGACTACCGCGACATGATCTACGCCGCGACGCGCGGCGAGGTTGAGACCTGGCGCAAGGCGTTCATCCGCAAATGGCGCCTCAAATGCCGCGCCGTCGCCGACAGCCTGGAGGAAGCCAGCGACAAGCTGTTCACATTCACGCGGTTCCCGCCGAACCAATGGAAATCAATCCGAACCTCGAACGCGATCGAGCGATTGCACGAGGAGTTCAAGCGCCGGATCAAGACTCAGACCGTGCTGCCCTGCGCCGAAACCGCCGCCATGCTGTTCTGGGCGCTGCTTGCCTCAGGACAGATCACCATGCGCAAGGTCGACGGATGGCAGACCCTCGCCGAGAAACCAGACGATCAGATCATTGACCTCGCCGCATGATCGGATAGCCTCATGTCGCCCGAAGACGCGCCAGTCAATTCCAACAAAAATCGCGACGGGGCCCACTCTTGCGAGATTATGTGATGAACATTGGTCACCCGCGATTGTGAGAGGCGGAGCCAGCGGTGGCGCGTGACGTGGTGCCCGCGAAGCCGCTGATCGCCGACCCCGAAGCGCTTAGCGCAATCCCAGGTGCGGCGGCGACGGCGCTACGCGACGGGGGGGCGATCGAGAGTCGCCCGCGCCGCCGCCACAAGCCCGCCAGCGCCGCGTTGGTCAATCGCCGCGGCGTCCGCGATGGATGCTTCGCCGCGATCAGCGAGCGAGCTATTGTGAGTGCGACCGGGCAGGTCGAATTCCTGTCGGCATATCTCCCACTCAAAGACCCACACGATGCAGGATCGCGTCGGCGCCCAGGCCCACCAAGAACCAGAGCCCAAAGGCGCGATTGTGCATGAAGCTGTACGAGACGTACCATAGTGGCCAAGTGGTGGCGGGATAGTCCGGCGGCCGCGCAGTCGGACGCGGCCGGCTGTACACGCGCAAGGCTCGAACGAAGGCGCGCAACGCCAGCAGCACCACCATCAAAGCGACACTGAAATATCCAATCGTCACCAGATAACCGACAAAAAGATACTGGGCGAGCATCATCGCGATGGCAACGTAGCGCGATACGGTTTCGCCCAACAACACTGGCAGGGTGTGGATGTGTTTGGCCTTGTCGTCCCCATACTTGTCGATGTGCTTGCCGAAGATGACGGATGTCGCGCCGAGCGCATAGGGCAAGCTGGCGATCACGACGCGCCAATCCCACTGGCCCGTAATGACGAAATAACCGCCGCCGATCATCAGCGGCCCCCAGACCACCAGGACCGCGATTTCGCCCAGGCCGATATATTTGAGGGGCCAAGTATAGAACAAAACGAAAAAGGCACCCAGTGACAGGAGCCACAATGTGGAGCCGCCCCGCGTATGAACGAGATAGGCGCCGCAGGCGAGCGCGACCAACCCAGTCACGGCAGCGTAGAGAAGGTTCTGCCGGACGCTCATCATGCCGCTTTCCAGCGGCTGGACCCCGTATTGCGTGCGGAAATAATTGTTTTTGTCGACACCCATCAGATAGTCGACGAGGTCGTTGAGCAGGTTATTGGTGGCGTGTGCCATGATAAGTCCGACCGTGACCACCAGCCAAAGCGCTAGGTCGAACTGCCTTGCCCGAATCGCAAGAAGTCCGGCGATAATGCAGGGGATGATGGTGATTATCAAAACGGCCGCACGCGTGCTGATCAACCATCTGGACACGATATCCAGCTGATCCCATTCCGGCTTTTTCATTCGGGGAATGACGGTCAGGGCCTTGCGCCACATCGCGACATTCATGGGCATTCTCCGAGAGACGGGGTCTCGAATTTATAGCCGAGCCGTCGGCAGCGCAGCATCGGCGATGCCGCAATTCATGGAAAAAAACTAGCGCGCCGGCGAACCCCGGCAAATGTTCACTGTAGTATGATTTGCGGAAGCGTCGCGAAAGGCCGCTCCGTCAGACATCAGCTCGTAACGCTCGACGACGTCGGCGCGATAGGAGACGCGCCAGCAAAACACGTCGACGAACAAGGCGTTGTCAAACTAAATTCTACACTGCCTGTTTGAGTGACTAGACTCGGTCGCGCTTCACTTTCTCGCTCATGAATCGGCACCGCGCTCGGCGAGAATCGAAACCGAAAATTGCCGGTACTTGTTTGCCTTGACAGTGGCCAGGCAGGCTTTCGAAGTCGCTTCGCGGCCCCTTGAAGCGATGTCGGAGGATGGCGCCCGGCGCAGCCCTTGTGCAATGCGCTCTACGTGAACGCCTGATCGCGAACTTGCGCCAATTCGTCGCGCAGCCAACCGTACCAAGCGTCGAGTCCGTCTCCGGCGCGGGCGGAGAGACGGATCGACGAGATCGAGGGATTGACCTTGAGCGCGTTGGCGAGCGCGCGCTCAACGTCGAAATCGACATGCGGCGAAAGGTCGATCTTGTTGAGGACCATCATCTCCGCCGCCTTGAATATGTGCGGATATTTGAGCGGCTTGTCATCGCCCTCAGTCACCGAGAGGATGACGACCTTGGCTCGCTCGCCGAGGTCGAACAGCGCCGGGCAGACGAGGTTGCCGACATTTTCGATCATGACGACCGAGCCCGCAGCCGGCTTGAGTTCCTTGAGTCCGCGCTCGACCATGTCGGCCTCGAGATGGCAACCGGCGCCTGTGTTCACCTGAACGGCGGACGCGCCGGCGGCGCGGATGCGCTCCCCGTCGTTGGCCGTCGCCTGATCGCCCTCGACGACATAGAACTTAAGCTCGTCCTTGAGATCGCGGATCGTGCGCTCGAGCAGCGTCGTCTTGCCGGATCCGGGCGAGCTGACAAGATTGAGCGCCAGAATCTCCCGGCCCTTGAACCAGGCCCGGTTCTTCTCGGCCATCGTGTCGTTCTTGGCCAGAATGCGGGTCTCGAGCTCGACAACTTCGCCCCCCGGCGTTCGGGCGACGTGGACATGCCCGTGCGAATGTTCATGACGCGAGCCATCGGCATGCACATGGTCATGTCCATCGTCATGATCGTGGTCATGCCCGTGCTTATGGTCGTGGCCGCCATCGTGGACGTGGCCATGATCATGATGCGAATGCCCATGGGTTTGAACGCGACTGCGCCCGCCGCGCTCAATCGCCGTCTCCTTCCCCGTCTCGAGATTGAGGACGGTCGCCGCCGCCCCGTCGCCGCATCCGCAATGTCCGCACATCACGCCGCCTCCACCATTTCAATCGACTTCACAATGAGTTCCTCGCCATGAATGCGCTTCGACACATGCGAGCCGCAGGGGCAGGGCGTGAACAAGGTCTCGGCCTCGAATTCAAGGCCGCACGTCTCGCAGCGGGCGCGCCCTTCGATCTCGTGGATCTCGAGCTTCGCGCCTTCGAGCCCGGCGCCCTGCGCGACGACGTCGAAGCAGAAGGCGATCGCGTCCGCCATCACGCCAGAGAGCTTACCCACTTCCAGCGTCACCCGGGTGACGCGGCGTCCCTGGGCAGCCTCGCCAACAATGGCGACGATGCTCTGGGTGATGCCGAGTTCATGCATGGGAGACGCCTCAACAGATGCGCGGCAATTGCTCGCCGACGAGCATGTCGACGATCCGCCGGCCGCCGAAGACGGTCCGCATCGTCACCCGCCCCAGCTCGCCCGATTGCACGCGCCCGATGATCGCGGCGCGCTCCCCGAGCGGATGGGCGCGCAGCGCTGCGAGCGCGGCGTCCGCCTCGTCCGCGGGAACGATGGCGACGATCTTGCCCTCGTTCGCCAGATAGAGCGGATCGAGGCCCAGAATCTCGCAGAAGGCCTTGACCTCCTCGCGAATCGGCGTCGCGCGCTCGTCGATTTCGATTGCGACCCCCGAGGCCTCGGCGACCTCGTTCAGGACCGTCGCCAGTCCGCCGCGGGTCGGATCGCGCAGGAAGCGCACGCCGGGCGCGGCGGCGAGGAGGGCGGCGACGAGTTCGTTGAGCGGGGCGCAATCGCTCGAAATCGGCGTCTCGAGCGCCATGTCGCCGCGCACGCCCAGGATGGCGGCGCCGTGGTCGCCCAGCAGGCCGTTGACCAGGACTGCATCGCCGGCGCGCGCGCGATCCGCGCCCAAATTGACGCCTTCGCGGATGACGCCGACCCCCGTCGTGGTCAGAAAGAGCTTGTCGCAGGCGCCTTTCGTAACGACTTTGGTGTCGCCGGTGACGATGGCGACGCCCGCTTCGCGCGCCGTCGCCGCCATTGACGCGGCGATCTGGCGCAGGAGGTCGATCGTCACCCCTTCCTCAACGATTGCCGCGCAGGAGAGATAAAGCGGCCGGGCGCCGCCGACCGCGAGGTCGTTGACCGAGCCGCAGACCGCGAGCCTGCCGATATCGCCGCCGGGGAAGATGAGCGGATCGACGACGAAAGAATCGGTGGTGAACGCGAGCCGGTCGCCGCCTTGCGCGAGATCGGCGAGAGAAAGGCGCGCCTGATCGTCGAGCGGCGCGAGCAGCGGATTGTCGAACGCCCTGACGAAGACGTCGTCGATCAGGTCCTTCATTGCCTTGCCGCCGCCGCCATGGGCGAGCGTCACCGTCGGCGTATGGACCTGGCCGAGCGTTCGGGCGCGGACGGGCGCGGCGACGTTCATTCGGCGACCTCATGCTGCTTGAGCCCGCCATACTGATAGTAGGCGGCGCAGGCGCCTTCGGAGGAGACCATCAGCGCCCCGAGCGGAGTTTCCGGCGTGCAGGCTGAACCGAACACCTTGCACTGGTGCGGCTTGATCACCCCCTTCAGCACTTCGCCGCACTGGCAGGCTTTGGGATCGGCAATTCTGACGTTCGGGATCGCGAACCTCCGCTCGGCGTCGAACCGGGCGTAAGCGTCGCGCAGCTTGACGCCGGAATGGTCGATCGAGCCCAGGCCCCGCCACTCGAAGAATTCGCGCAGCTCGTAGACCCGCGAGACGGCGGCGAGCGCGGGCGCATTGCCGGCTTCCGGGACGACGCGTGCGTATTGATTTTCGATCTCGATCCGCCCCTCCTTCAGCTGCTTGAGCAGCATCCAGATCGACTGCAGGATGTCCAGGGGCTCGAAGCCGGCGATGACCATCGGCTTCTTGTAGTAGCGGGCGATGAATTCATAGGGCGCGGTTCCGATGACCATCGAGACGTGGCCCGGGCCGATGAAGCCGTCGAGCCTCAGATCCGGGCTGTCGAGAATGGCCTTGATGGTCGGCACGATGGTGATGTGGTTGCAGAAGACGGAGAAATTCTCGATTGCCTCCGCTTCGGCTTGCAGGATCGTCAGCGCCGTCGACGGCATCGTGGTCTCAAAGCCAAGGCCGAAGAAAACGATCTCGCGATCAGGATTGTCGCGCGCCACCTTGAGCGCATCCATCGGCGAATAGACCATCCGGACGTCGGCGCCGTCAGCCTTGGCTTGCATGAGACTCTTGCGCGAACCGGGCACCCGCATCGCGTCGCCGAAGGTGGTGAAGATCACCCGAGGCTGCTCGGCGATGGCGACGCAGTCGTCGACCCGTCCCATCGGCAGCACGCAGACCGGGCATCCGGGTCCATGCACAAGCTCGATGCCGCGCGGCAGCATGCCCTCGACGCCGTAGCGGAAGATCGAGTGGGTGTGGCCGCCGCAGACTTCCATGAACTGGAGCGGCCGATCGGCGGGAACGGATAGCGAAGCGGCCAGGCCCTCGATCTCCTTCAACAGGAAACCGGCCTTGGCGCTGTCGCGAAACTCGTCGAGATATTTCATGCGGCCTCCCCCTTCGTCGTCGCAGAGCCGCGGTCGTCGGCGAGAAGCGTGTGCACGAGATCCCACAGGATGTGATAGGCGGCGACATGGCATTCCTGGATGCGGTGGATCGATGTCGTCGGGACCACGAGACAATGGTCGACGACGCCGCTCGTGCCCATCTTGCCGCCGTCGCCGCCGGTGAGGCCGATCGTAGCGAGACCCATCTCCTTCGCCTTGGCGAAGGCGGCGATCAGATTGGCGGAATTGCCGCTGGTGGAAATGCCGATCAGGCCGTCGCCTGCACGGGCTTGGGCGATCACCTGTCGCACGAAAACCTGCTCGAAGCCGACGTCGTTGCCGACCGCGGAAATTATCGCGATGTCGGCGACGAGATTGATCGCCGCCAGCGCCGGGCGCCCCGCGGTGATCGGATGGACGAATTCGACCGCGACATGCGACGCGTCGCAACTCGAGCCGCCATTGCCCATCGAGAACAGCCGGCCGCCGCCTCGGTAGACATTGGCGACGGCCTTTGCCGCGGCGACCAGGATCGGGGCCTCGGAGGCAAAGAAGCGGGCGTTGGTTTCGCGCGAGTCGCGCGCCTTCTCCTCGATCGAATGGATGAGCGCAGCGTCGAGCTTTTCCGGCTCCTGAGGCTTGCCATGCAGGAACGGATAAAGCGCCTGGAGTTCGGCCTCGTTGGCCATGACGGCCTCCCTATTCGGCGGCGGAGCGGCGCATCGCGTCAAGCTCCTGTTGCGCTTCGCCAAGCTCGGTCAGGATACGCAGCGTTTCCGCCGCCTCGGCTTCATCGATGCGGCTCATCGCGAAGCCGACATGGATAGCACCCATTCGCCGACGCAGGCTTCGACCGGATGCTCCGCATCGACGATGCAGGCGACGTTCACCTGCTGCTTCACCCCGCTGACCTCGGCGGTCGCGAGCTTCTTGGCGACGTCGTCGATCCTGATGATGCGACCTGGGATTCCGAGGCACATGGTTGTCATCCCGTGGTTGGACGCTGATCGTCGCGCAGTTCCGCGGCGTCAATGAGGCGCGCGGCGCCGACCGCCGCCTGCCCGAGGGCAAGTCCGCCGTCGTTGGCGGGGACCTCGGCGTGGGCGAGAACGCGAAAGCCGGCGCGTTCGAGGCCCCGGACGACCTCCTCGAACAGGACTCGATTCTGGAAGCAGCCGCCCGAAAGGGCGATCGTGTCGAACCGCGCTCCGCCCCGCTCCTCCCGCGCGGCGAGCCTTGTCGCGATGGCGACGACGATCTGGGCCAGGCCCTTATGGAAGCGCGCCGCGATCAGTGGCGGCGCCGCGCCAGACATGAGGTCGCGGAGAATCGCCCGCCACATCGCCACGGGCTCGATGTAGGGCAGGCCGGAATCGGGCATGTCCCGAATGGCGAAGGGATAAGCGAGCTCTTCGTCGTCGCGAGCCATGGCGTCGCGGTCGACGATCGCTTCGAGCCGGGCGGCCGCTTCGCCTTCATAGGCTTGCCGGTCGCGGCAGAGGTTGAGCGCCGCGGCCGCGGCGTCGAACAGCCGGCCGCAGGACGAGGCTTTTGGCGCATTGACGCCGTGGCGGATCATCGCGTCGAGCGTCGCGCGCGGCCGGCGCGCAAGGTCGGCGAAGAGCTCGAGCCCGCCGAAATTCGTCTTGAACTCGGCCCACCCCATCTCGGCTGTCAGATGGGCGTAGAGGTTGCGCCAGGGCTCGCGCGCCGCCTGCGCGCCGCCTGGCATCGCGACCGGCTTGAAGAGGCCGAGCCGTTCGAATGTGCGATAGTCGGCGAGCAGGAACTCGCCACCCCAGATCGTTCCGTCACCGCCCCATCCGAGGCCGTCGAGGACGATGCCGAGGGCCGGGGGCGCGTCGAGCGGATAGAGGTTCTCCGCGAGGCAGGCGGCGACATGGGCGTGGTGATGCTGGACTTCGATGAGCGCGACCGGCTCGGAGGCGGCGCGCGCGCGGGCGAGCTTGGCGGAGAGATATTCCGGATGTTGGTCGGCGACGAGCGCGACGGGCGAATGATCGAACAGTTTGGCGTAAAGCGCGAGCGCGCGGCGATAGTCGTCGAACGTCTCGGCGTTCTCGAGGTCGCCCTGGTGCTGCGACAGGATCGCTTCGCCATCCTTGACGAGGCAGAACGTCGCCTTGAGCTCGCCGCCCATCGCGAGCAGCGGCGGCGCCGCCTCGAAGCCAGGCGGCAGCATAAGCGGGGCAGGGGCGTAGCCGCGCCCGCGCCGCAGCACTCGGGGCTTTCCGGCCATGACGCGAATGAGCGAATTGTCGACCCGGTTGGCGATCTCGCGGTCGTGGACAAGCGCGTAAGGAGCGATCCCGGCCAACCGCTCGCGCGCCGCGTCATTGTCGGTCGCCTGCGGCTCGTCGGCGACATTGCCGCTCGTCATGACGACCGGGCGATCGAGGCTTCCTAGCATGAGCGCGTGCAGCGGCGTCGTCGGCAGCATGAAGCCGAGCGAGGCGAAGCCCGGCGCGACGTCGCCCGGCAGGCGGCGCGGCCCGTCGGCCCGCAGGAGAACGATCGGTGCCTCTGGGCCGCCCAAGAGCCGCTCCTCATCGGCGCCGACGGCGCAATAGCGGCGGATGATCTCGACGTCGGCCGCCATCAGCGCGAACGGCTTCATCTCGCGGCGTTTCAACTGGCGTAAGCGCCCCACCGTCTCGGCGTTGGTCGCGTCGCAGGCGAGGTGAAATCCGCCCAGTCCCTTGACGGCGACAATTTCGCCTTTCTTGATCAGCGCGCCCGCGGCGGCAACGTCGTCGAGGGTCGAGTGCTGGTCGAAGCTCGCCGTGCGGCCGTCGAAGCGGATCAGCCTCGCCTTCGGGCCGCAGGCATGACAGGCGATCGCCTCCGCGTGAAACCGGCGATCGGCCGGGGTCCGATACTCCCGGGCGCAATCGCTGCACACGGCGAACGGCGCCATCGTCGTATTGGCGCGGTCGTAAGGGATCCCGGTGACGATGCTGAGCCGCGGCCCGCAATGGGTGCAATTCGCGAACGGATAGCGGAAGCGCCGCTCAAAGGGATTGGCGATCTCGGCTGCGCATGCCGCGCAGATGGCTGCGTCCGGCGCGACTTGGGTATGCGCGGCGCCCGGTTCGCTTTCGGCGATGCGGAACTCGAACGACAGTCGGCCGCGATAGGCATGGGTCTCGATGGCGTCGATCCGAGCGAGGGGCGGCGGTTCGCGGGCAATGCGGGCGAGGAAGTCGTTGACGGCCGCGGCCTCGCCGCCGACCCGCACCAGCACCCCTTCGCCGTCGTTCATGACTTCGCCGCTGAGATCGAGCTCGCGCGCCATCCGCCATACCGTCGGGCGAAAGCCGACCCCCTGGACGCGGCCGCGCACCCGAATCTCCATCGCCAGATATTGCAGCGGCCGGGCCAGTTCGCTGGTTGGACTCATGGCGCGGCCTCCGGGGCACGGTCGCTCATCAGCTCATATCTCCGCCGAAGTCAGGATGGCGGTCCATTTGGGATAGCGCAAGGGCGCGCCTCTGTCTCGTCGAATATCGACTAGCAAATTGGGTTTGCGGGGTGAAGACGCTGACGGCATCGCCGGCGCGCGCGCCGGCGCCCAAACGACGGGCAACCGCCGTTCGACCCCTTCATCGAGCCCATGTTCGCGATCGACCTCGCCGCCCTTCTCCAGGGTATGGAAACAATACGCCCCGCGATCCGTATAGAGGCTCATCGACAGGCCGTGTGCGTCCAACACTCCTTGAGCCCGCGAAAGGTCGAGGCCACACCTTCCTCCTCAACCAGAAAGGGCGAATAGATTGCGCCCCGTCGCGTCATCCATCGTGCCGTCCAAACCCGGCGCCCTTCCTCTTCGCGACCTCGCGTGCAAGCTCGTCGGCCGCATCAAGAGTTGCCCCCGACGATGAGGAGCTCTTCAGAAGCGGCCGATCCTCTGGCCAAGGGCACGACGGATCCGCGGACGGCGGCAGAGATGAAGGCAACAGAGCTCATGAGAGCGGTTCGGGCGTCACGACGCTCCTGCTCCCCGGTGCAACTCGCCGCCGCCATCAGTCGTCGGGCTATGTCAGCGCAGGTCGCCGGAATGTCGTGTTATTCTATGGGGAGGAAATCATGCCGGGACACGCGGATTTCGCACAAACTCCTTGCACGGGCCGGCGAAATCACGGCGGCCGTGCGGATCGAGCATTTATCTTCGCACGAGCAACGTGAGGCGGGACTTCATAGTAGGGCTTGATCCAGCGGCGCTTGACCATTTCTCGCCGGGCGGCGTCGGCGCTTGCTGATACTGGGCGGAGAAGGCGTCGTTGCCGATCTGAAGCTTGAGAGCTTCCAACAAATGGAGCGGCTCACATTCGCGAATCAGGGCCTCGACGAATTCGCGGCGGAGCGGCGTCCGTTTCCATGTGGGATAATCTCCTCGAATTCCGCAATCGCGGGAAGACTGAGGAGTTCCCACTCGTTGGACTGGCTCAGCAAGAAGCCGGTCAGAGACCCACAATAGCGTTGGCAAAAAGCAGAAGCAGAATGATGCCAAAGCCTGGCCAGTGCCTCGCAATCGCGGTACGCGACGAATGCGCGCCAATTTGTTTCAGTCCTCCTTCTGCGCGTTCGTTGAGAAAGATTAATCCTTGAGCCACCTCCGCGGAGGGCGAAAAGGCGCATGGTCGGTCAAATGGAGCGCGGACGTCGGTCTACTTTGGATAAGAGCATCTCGTGCCGGGTATTCGCGTCCGCTGGCGATCATGGTAGCAAACGTGAGCACCGAATCTCGACGGTATCGCGGAAAGCATAAGACCGTATAACCGCACCTTCTTTCTCGGAGGTTTGGGGAAGCCCCAACCCAGCGGAGGTAGGCCAAGGTGCGGATCCGAACGCCTCGTCGCCTTCGAATTTGTGAAGGCATGGGAGCCGAGTTCGTCGCGTCGGGAGCAATGGGCAACAATATTGCCACGCGCGCCTCACGCCAGGCGGTCGACACGTAGGAGGCGCGTCTGGCCGCCAGGCACGCTGTCAGAGGTCCGCTCCCCCGGAGCTGCGGATTTGACCTTTGGCGAGCAGGTGAGAATGGAAACAAAGAGACACAGCCCCGAGGAAATCATCGCGAAACTTCGGCAGGTCGAAGCGCTGCGGTCAAAGGGCCAAACGTGCGCTGACGCAGTCCAATCGATCGGTGTCTCAGAAGTCACCTATCGGCGTTGGCGAGCCGAGTTCGGCGGCTTACTTCGAACCCTCGGACCAAATCGCGCCCCCGTTGAAAAGCCACGCGATACTTGATTGTCGTAAGGGCCGCGGGAGGCACGATGTTGTCGGCGACGATTCTTTCGCGCTAAAATCGTACACCGACTGCTTTAGTGGAATTTGCATTTCACTCCAAACGCGGGGGGTGGGGCCGATCCGGAATTTCCACCCGTCCACTGGCGGCGACTATCCGTGAATTGGCGGCGTGAGCTGACCCCAGCACAACCAATCCTGTCAGTGCATTATCGCGCCGATGGGCGCTAGGAGCCACAACTACAGGCTGAGTCCGCGTTTCCGCTGGAAGCTCCAGCAGACCCCG
The DNA here is from genome assembly GCA_963824475.1 of uncultured Alphaproteobacteria bacterium. Taxonomy (GTDB): domain Bacteria; phylum Pseudomonadota; class Alphaproteobacteria; order Rhizobiales; family Beijerinckiaceae; genus Roseiarcus. Next base: position 24,250 of record CAWGPR010000009.1, on the reverse strand, counting down.
CCGCCGGGGGTCAACGTGCCTGTCACTTGCTGACCCAACCTCTGCTCCAGCGCCGGCCGCCACGGCACGAGCTGGAAACCAAGACCATCGTCGATCATGGCGAACCGGCCGGAGGCGAGCGTGACGCGCTGGCGATAGACGCCCGAGACATGCTCGCCTTCCGTGGATGGACGATGGGCGAGCCCTGTGTCGGCCGACAGTTTGGAGGCGACCTCGTCGAGCTCGCGCCGGCGCAGCGTGTTGATGAGATCGCGAGCGAAGATGACCCGCTGACCTTGCCGTCGAGCCAGATCCTGTTCGACGAGATGATCGATCCGTCGGTCCATTGCTTGGCGGACCTCTGCGCCGAAGCCGCCGCTGCTGAGCGCAGACTCCTTGGCGAGAAGCTGGCGGTCGATCCAGGTCGCGCCCGGCGCCGAGACCTGCGCCTCGATCGAGAGGTCCGATCGCGTTGCGAGCGACAGGCGCTTGCGGCCTGCGGCGTCGTCGTAGGCTCGCGACTCGACGATCGCCCCCGGCTTGGCGTCACCGGTCATTTCCAGGTCAGAGAAAACGAGATGGTGGGTGCGCCCGTCGACGCCGTCGATGATGGCGTAGGCCGTGCCCTTCAGCTCGTCGTGCAGGCCGCGCTCGACCAGCCGTCCCAGGACGGGCTCGGCGGGCTGGTCGCCGTGAAGCGCGAAGCGGGCGACGTCGGGCTCGCGTTCCTGCCCCGCTCATCGCCCGGTGCATCGTCTTGATGATGTCGCCCCGGATGCCGAGATCGCGCAGGGCCGGCTCGAGGCCGGGCTTCAAGGTCCACTGCGCCGAGCCGACTTGCTCGGCCAAGACCGAGGCGCTCGAGCTTGGCGGCACGGCCGAGCATCAACCGGCGTAGTTCGGGATCTTCGCCGGCGCCGCCCGGACGTAGGTCGGCGACGCCGCCACCCTCGTCCGAGATGTCGCGGAGCGATCGGTCGAGACTGGTCCAGCGTTCCGCCCCGACCTCGTTCTCCAGTCCAGCGCGGATTTCCTGCTCGCTGCGCGGCCCCATTTCCAGCGTGACCCGTTCTGCCGCACGGCCGCGAAAGCCCTTGCTGATGTAGTCGCGGCTTATGACCAGGTCCTGGCCGTCGTCGGCGCGGCCGCGGACGAGCACGTGGATATGGGGATTGTCGGTGTTCCAATGATCGACCGCGACCCAGTCGAGCCTGGTTCCGAGGTCGCGCTCCGCGTCCGTCATCGAGCTCGCGCGTGAAGGCGCGAAGGTCGGCCATCTGGCCCGCATCCTCCGGAGAGACTGTGAACCGGAAATGATGCCGGTCCTCTTCGCACCGTTCGGCGAAAGCCTTCGTGTCGGCGTCGTCGGAGGCAGCGTCGAACATCCGGGCGTCCGCGCCGTCGCGGGTCACGCCGTCGCGCTTGAGGTAGGCGACATGCTTCGAGAGCGGCGCCGAACGAAATCGGCCGCCACGGTGGCGCACGATCCGGGCCATGACGACGACGCGCCGGCCGGACGATCGGGAGGCCAGGGACAGCGCCGCCCGCCGTCCGCGGCCGAAGGTCGAACGGCCTGCAGTCCCGCTGCTTCGCCTGAACGTTTGGCCTCGGTGGCCCGCTTTCTTCGCGGCCCGCATCACCTCGCCGACGAAGCTCTTCGGTCGCTTGGCGCCCTGGTTGCCGTGACGGATGCGGCCGGGGCGCGGATTGAAGTCATCGTCCCGCGTGGTCATGATCGAGATCGCATGCTCGCCGATCACGAGGGATGGCGCTTGGAGGCGTTGAAAATCTTGGTGTTTCTGGCGAAAGCGCCAGCAGGTCGGGTATGGCCAGACGCCGAAAATCTCCAATCCAACCAACCACATGCGCCCGGCCGGAGGCGGCGCTTTTATCTTGCCGTCCATGGTCGGCGCCTCCCCACCGGCTTAATCCAACCGCCGAACGAGCGACAAAGCCTGCCAGAGCGCGATGGAATGCGATTTTGCTCATTGGGGACGATCCCCGCTGGCGAGATGCACGAAAAGACCCTCCGACTGCGGCGAGAGCGCCGAGAGATCGACGATGCGACGGACGCTTGGCGAACGATCCGGCTGCACTTTGGCGGCAGGCAATTCGGCGTTCGGCGGGGTCTCCGGGTGCGTGGCGAACAGCGTCGCGCGAGCCCACGCGATCAGATCGAAAGAGGCGACGGTTCGGTCGTCGGACTGTCGGTCGCCGATCATTGGCGAGAGCATCGCGACATAGACCTGCGTCTCTGGCGGCAGCGGCCGGCCGGTCGCCAAATGCTCGTCGTAGCGGGCAGGGCCTGCATTGTAAGCGGCGAGGAACCCTGGCGAGCCGTAGCGATCAAGCATCTCGCGAAGATAGGCGGCGCCGGCGAGAATGTTGTCGCGCGGATTGTAAGCGTCGGGGCCGAGGTGGTGGCGGGCCCGCAATCCGGCGTATGTCTTTGGCATGATCTGCATCAGCCCCATTGCGCCCTTTGGCGAAACGGCGCGCGGATCTCCACCGCTCTCGATCCGCATTACCGCCCGAATCCAGTTCGCCGGGAATATTGAATCTCTGCGAGGCCTCTGCGACGAAAGCTGTGAAAGGAAGGGCGGAGCGCGGGCTTGCCGTGCCTGCGATCGAAGCCGGCTCGGCGCGGGCCGAACCGTCGAACGGCGCTCCCGAGCACAAGAAGACCGACGCGGCGCAGATCACCAGATGGACGAACGGCGAGCGCGCTGGCGCACTCGCGTCGCCCGTGGCCGATAACACAACGCGCTGGATTGGCTGCCGACGAGACGCGATGGTCCGCAGAACCGCGGCGCAAGATCCGGCTGAGATGACGGAATGGCCGGCCCTGTTGTCGCCCGGAGTAATAGCAGCAGATTCGCGTGATGACGGCACGATCACTCCTCCTCTTCGGTTTGATGGACCCAGAGAGGGATCGCGCGGCCGACGATCGAGGCGGCGGGCAGCGGGCCGAAATAGCGTCCGTCGAGCGAGTCGGCGGACTGCGGGTTCATCAGGAAGACTTCGTCCTGGCCGATGACGCGGCAGCCCTGCCAGACAGGAAGCGAGCGGCCGCGGCTGTCGCGCTCTCGGGCCTCGCCCATTTCGATCGCGTCGACAGTGACGCTGCGGCCGATGCGGCAGACCGTTTGTCCGGCAAGCGCCGCCACGTGTTTCAGCAACGGCACGCCGCGCGGCAGATAGCCGCGGTCGGCAAGGAAACGGGCAAGGGGTTCGGGCGGCCTCACGACAACCAGGTCGCCGGCGTGGACCTCGGTGATCCTGGCGACGGCGTAGAGACCGATCGGCACGCTGGCGCTGGCGTTCCAGACGAGCCACGGCGGGCGATCGTCGAGCTGAGGGAGCGCCGTGGCGCCGACGCCGAGCGCCATGACCGCGAGAATTGCGCCGCGGCCGATCATGGCGCGACACTGCGGCGCATGAGCCAGGCCTTGTGGCGCGCAAGCGTATAGGGGCGGGGCTGTTCGCCAGCCGTCAGGCGATTGTGGACGTGCCGCCAATGGTCCGGCGCTGCGTCGGCGGGATCGACGCCGGAGGCTTCCACCACGTCGATCGCCTGCAGAACCTGATCGACCTTCGGCCAGCCGTTGATCCGCAGCAGAATGTCGCCGCCCGGACGGACGAATGGCAGCGTCGCGTAGGGTTCTCCCGGCGCAACTGCGCGTACGATGTCGATGCGAGAGATGATCGTGCCGAAGTCGTTCGACGCCCAGCGCACGAAGGCGAAGACGCCGCCCGGCGCGAAGCTGACGATCCGCCGCCGGCGATCGAGGACCTTCTCCTCGGCGATTCGTCCGAAGCGAATCCAGTGCTCGATGCGCTTCTCGAGCCAGGTCAGCTCGACATGCGTCGAGTGCGGTTGCAGCATCAGTTGTCGACGGCCTGCGGGCTGCTGCGCTGGCGTTCATTGCGGGTCTCCGTCTTTGTCGGGGAATTCGCGCGCGAGCAGCTCGCGCAACATGTCGGCGACGGTCTGTCCGCGCCGGAACGCGGTGACCTTGATGCGGGCGCGCTGTTCCGGGGTGACGTCGATGGTGAGCCGCGCAGTGAAGAGGCTGGCTTCCGATTCGCGCGAAGACAGGGCTTCCCGCGTGCGGACCCACGTATCCGCGTCGCTCGGACGGGCGGCGAAAGCGCGCTTGGCAGGGCGGCGGCTCATCGCATGAGCCTCTCGATCTCGGCGGTGAGGGAGGCGATCTCGCGCGCGGCGGGTCCGTCGTCGTCGATCTCGCCGACCAGTCGGCCGCTGCGTGCGGCGTCGGCGAAGCCGACGCGCTGCCCGATCGTCGAACCGAGCACAGGCGGGTCGTGGTCGACGAGCAGTTCGGCTGTCTCGCGAGCGATGATCGTTCGCGCGCCGCAGCGGTTCAGAACGAAGCGGGCGACGAGTTGCGGGCGAAAGATGCGCGCTTCGCCGATGAGCTTCAGCATCTCGCCGGACGCCCAGCCGTCGAACGGCGACGGCTGCGCGGGGATCAACACAAGGTCAGCGGCGAGCAGGGCCGAACGCATCAGTCCGGTGATGCGCGGCGGCCCGTCGATGACGACGTGACGGGCGTCTCGCGCGAGTTCGGGCGCCTCCCGATGCAGCGTGTCGCGCGCGAGGCCGATGACGCCGAAGAGCCTCGGCAGGCCTTCCTTGGCGCGCTGCTCGGACCAGTCGAGCGCCGATCCTTGCGGGTCGGCGTCGATCAGCGTGACGCGCTTGCCCTGCCGAGCCCAGGCGCCCGCGAGATGCAGGGCCAGCGTGGTCTTGCCGACGCCGCCCTTCTGATTGAGCAGCGCCACGATCATTGCGCCCTCGTGCAGCTTGCGTGTCGCGAGGCGCAGGTAATCCCTCGCGGCTCAATCGGAGGTGAAGCCGAGAACGAAAGCAGGCAGTTGAGGGGCGTGTGAGTTGCTGCAGCGTACTTGGGGCTTCGGCCTGATGCGGAGCCTTGAACGGATTGACCGCATCCAGCGGTCATGGGCAGCGAAAGGCGCTCGGATCCTGCTGATCCACAGCATGCAGATTCGGGCGTTCCCGTTAGAAAGAATCCGAAGGATTCTTTGTTAGAGAAGTTACGGGCGCCCCAACCATCTGAGTTGCTTGGTTTTTCGAGCGATTCCGGTCCCTGATAGCACGTGGATCCGGTCCCCGATGGCACGATAGGGGCGGTCCCCGATAGCACGAGGGAATTCACAGCTTATCCCCAGCAGGCTGTGAGACGCGGCGGCGACGCGGCGCTTCGGCCAGCAGATCGATGGACGAGGGTTTGAAGGACAGCCGCTCCGCGCCTGACGAGGACGCGTTCGATCGTGAGGCTGTAGCCCGGCAGCGGCTGGCGGCGAACGATGTCGCGAATGTCGTAGACGAAATGCTTGAGCGGCGAGAGGCTGCCGGACTTGGCGTGGAGATGGCCGAAGTCGAAGCTCCAGCCGTAATCCTGACGACCGCCATGCTTGCGGACGATGCGATAAAGCCAGCGCTCGAGCCCGCCGGTCAGCGAGAAATAGGCCCGATCGATGGTCAGAACGAGCGCGTCTTCGAGGACGCCGGCGTAGAACCAGTCCGGCAGGATCAATTCGATCCCGAGCGCCCGACCGTTGGCGTCGGCCGTTTCCTTCCACTCGTTGATCCAGGAGAAGCGATGGCGGCGACGTTCGGCCAGTTGCCGTATCGAGGTCGCGACCGTGGTCGACTGGAGCCGGTCGAGGCCGGCCTTGAGGCGCTGGTAGTCGCGTGCGCCGGCGCCGCGGCCGACGAAGGTGAGGATCTCGTATGGCGTCGCCGCCATCAGGCGGGAGGTGCGCAAGCCGGCGTCGCGGGCATGGACGATCTGGGAGGCCGCCCAGATCAGCACGTCGGCGTCCCAGATGGTCGCCATGCCATGTTCGGGTACGGCCTCGACGCGAATGGCGATCGAGCCGGCCCTGAAATCGATCGGCGCAAGGCGCTTCGACTTGGCGAGCGAGAAAAATGGATAGGCCATCAAGTCCTGCGCATCCCGAGGCGCGAGGTCGCCCGGGAGCGCACGGAAGAGGTCGAGTTGCTCGCGCCCTGGAGCTCGTCCGGCCGGCGGCGGCATGTCCTCGCTCCGCGCGAGCATCAGCGCCGCTCCCGGCCCGCATAGGCCAGCGGGGCAGGGGCGGCTTGGCGTTTTGCGGGGAGCACGGTTCCGACGCCGGGATCGGAGGTCGAGTTCTTGGCGCCGAGGTCTGCCCAGGCCTGGAGGTCGTCGAGCGCATAGACGACGCGGCCGCCGATCTTCCGGTACTTCGGTCCGGTGCCATAGATGCGGTGCTTCTCCAGCGTGCGGCCGGAGAGGCTCAGAAAGCGGGCCGCCTCGGGGGTCCTGAGAAAGCGTGGCGGCAAGCCGGCAAGGGGATCGGGCATGAACGCGGCTCCGTGGTCCGTTCAGCGGCCGTCGGACATCGACGGCGGTTCGCGGGCCACGGTGGCGGAGAAGGGCTGGCGGGAGGGATGACGGAGTTGGAGGGTCTCGTCAGCGGCGCCCCCAGAGGCGCGATCGAGCGCCAAGCCGAGATTGAGCGACGCCTCAGTCGCCGCGCAGCAGCTTGCGGTAGCCGCCTCTCATCATCCCGATCGCGTCTTTCACGAGACGGATCGTCTGACCGCGGATGGAGGATGTCTTCCACGCATACCGCGTGACGGCCTCGGCGCCGTAGAGCGCGTCGGCGATCTCACGATAGCTCGCGTCGGCGAGGTGAGCGTCGAGGGCGCGGACCATCAGGGTGAGACGTTGGCGGTGACGCCGGGTGATTTGCCAGGCTTTTGGCAGAGGACCGGAGGAACGCCCGGTCAGACGTCGCTGGAAGCGGATGAGGCTGAGAACGCGAACCCGAAAATCATCGTCCAGCGGCAGCAAGGCTGCGAGCTTTTGATCTGCTCGAACGTCGCGAAGCCACAGGTGGTGGTCGCCCGACGCGTCCTCGACGACGATATGGGCGCCGTCGGCGCCGATGGCGCTCGCCCGCGTCGAGCCGAGATCGACGCCGGCAAGTTCTCGAGCCTTCGGGATAGCAGTCAGGCGCAGTGACAAGGACAACGGTCGGCGGCAAGAGTTCGGGCCGCCAGATCGTCGGGTGGAGGTTTGCTGGCCCGTCGGGATCGCGGACGAAAGGACAACCCCCAGCGACGGGAGATTTCCGCCATGGCCGCTTCCTCGGTGATGGCGCCTGCGGCGATGCGCTCAAGCGCTCGCCGATAGTCTTCCCGGTATTCGGGATTGCGCCTCAAGAATTCCCAAGCGAGCCCCGCGCGATCGAGTTCCTTCAAGGCATCGCCCGCATCCGGCGAGCGCCAGTCCATCGTTCTTGGCACGCGTGACTTCCCCCTCCAAGGCCCTGCAAAGGCCGATTCGGGCATCATTCTGGAGGAAGGCGTGGTCCCGCTAGTCCTCGGGGATCGAATGCGCGATGCGCGAAGGCGTGGCTATTTGGTTCGACAATTTGGCGCGCTCTGGCGTTTTTCGTGTCAGAACAGCGGCGTCATTGTGGGCGCGGACGCAGGAGATTGCGGTAGCCCGCCTGCGTCATCCAGCGCGCCCGCGCGAGATGACTGTCATGGACGATGCGGGCGCGTTCCGGTTCGCGATCTGGATCCACGCCGAAGATGATTCGGACCGCCTCCCGCCAGTCAGCGCCTTCCTCGTCGGCGTCCAGCAGCCGCAGATAGGTTGCGAAATGGCGCTCGTCATAGGCCGTCAGCTGCGCGCTCTCTGGCGGGCGGTCTTCGAAGGCGGTGATCGTCATCGTGCGGGTGCTTCCACGGCCCAAGCGGTTTGTTAACATGCGACTCGGCGACGTTACTATCCCTGACGCGCTGATGCGCTTCATGCATCGCTGGGAGCGCCGCCATGCATCGGGATGCAAATCCAACTCATCGCGTCGGTCACCACAATAAAGTGGATGACGTTTAACGCGGGCGCCTGTCGCACCTGTGACGGCGCTAGGGCGACGCGCGAACCGATCGCGGCGCCTCGTGGTGATTCCTCGCACCGACATGGACCCCGTAGGGTCGGATTGTAGAGAATACTCCGTGGTAAAATACTCGACAAGCCGCTGCCCTCTCGCGCATGGACATCCGGGAGGTCTTCGCGCGGAACCTGAGGCGATATCGGCGCGCAGCAAGGCTGTCGCAGGAAGAGCTCGCGCACCGGTCCGATATCGATAGAACCTACATCAGTTCACTCGAGCGCGAGCGTCTATGCCGCCAGCATCGATGTGGTCGATCGGCTGGCGGCAGCCCTCGAAATACAGGCTGCAGACCTCCTCGTCCGACCCCCGTCCGCCCGCGCAAGGAAGGCGCCTGTGCTCGATGGCGAACGGTAGGGAATGAGGACGCGTGTCGGACGCGCCCTTAGCGGTGCGCGAGAAAGCCCCGCCCGGAGGCCGGGCGGGGCGTTTGTCGTGTCCGGCTCAGTCGCCGTTGGGCTTGCGGCCGCGCGACCAGATGAGGGTGAAGCCCTCGCCGTCCTCGTCGTCGAAGAGGTTTGCGTAGATCGGCGCGTTGAAGCTGGGATCGTCCAGCTTGACCGAGAGGTAGTCGCGGCCCTCGTTTGAGCGCTTGGACCAGGCGGCTCCGATCTCGGCCTTATGCGGTGCTTCACATAAGGCCGATTATGCGGAGTGAGGTGTTATGCGGAGCGACGGGGCGGGAGCCGAGTGTTTCCGCGGGGTTCGGCGCGCTCGCGCTCCGCATAATCCCGAGGGCGAGAGAGCGCGGCGCCTCGCTCGGGGCAAGGCGCCGCGGGTCGGTCAGCGCGACCAGATGAGCTTGTGCTCACCCTTCTCGCCCTGGACCAGGGTCGCGTAGACCGGGGCGTTGAAGGAGGGGTCGTCGAGCTTGACCGAGAGGTATTCGGCGCCCGAGTCCTTGGCCGCCTTGCTCCAGCCGGCGCCGAACTCGACTCCGTTGGCGGTGACCCGGTGGTCGGGGGCCCGCTCGTTGTCCTTGGCGACGGGCTTGATGGTCGCCTTGACGTTGATGTTGAGGGTGCGGATCGTGCCGGTGAAGACGCCGTCGTCGCCGCGGGTGAAGCTGCCGATCTGAGCCATTGTCGTATCTCCTGACTGTTCCTCGAGCCGCCCCATGCGGCCTCGATGGCTGTCTTCAGGCGACGGGACGGCCGACCTGCACCCGTAGGGCCGCAGCGGAGCGGAGGACGGCGGCAGCCGAGCTTCTTGCTTCGCGAGGAATGCGCGTCAGCGCAGGGGAAGAAGGTCGGCGGAGCCGTTGCGGGGGCAAGGCCGGCCGGGCGCCAGACCAGCCACGCAGAGAGGCCGCCTGGGCGGCTTGGGCACAGTCGCCCCGGAGAGAACGACGCCGATCGGCAACCCCCGCGGCAGAGCACGCACGCCTCACGCGATCCGCCCCGCTATAGCGTCCGAGGCGAGCCTGACCGAGATCCGATTGCGAGCGCCCCTGCCGTGGTCGCCGGCACGTTTTATCTGTGTAAGGCGCGGGTAGCACAGCGAACAAAAGGAAGCACTGCGCCGAAATCTTCGGCTTGGTCGATGGCCCCGGGAATTGCCGGCCTCAACCGAAACCGAAGGAATCATGATGGCGAAATACAAGCGCAAGAAACAGCAGAGTGTCGCTGACCGACTGCGTTGGCTCGCTCCGCACGTAGAAGGCTTCAGAGCCCGGCTTGGCCAAAGCGGATATAGCGCGGCGACGATTACGGAGCTGACGCGGCTGCTCGCCTGTTGGGCTGAATGGATGCGATGCGCCAGCTTCGATATCGACAGTATAGATCCGGGCTTCGCCGCCTCCGCCCAGATCTTCCGGGGCAGCAGGACGGTTCGCGCCCCGCAGGGCGCCGCGAAGCTGTTCGTGACCTACCTTCGCGAAGAAGGCATCCTCCCGCCCGCCCCGCGAGCGCGGCGTCCCGAAGAGACATGGCCGGTCCTGGCCGGCTATCGCCGCTGGATGCGCGAACAGCGTGGCGTTGCCGAGTCCACGCTCGACATGCGCGAAAGGATCCTGGCCGACCTGCTGCGAGCGCTCGGCGACAATCCTAAGGCCTACACGGCCGCGGCCGTGCGCGGGTTCGTTCTCGAGCGGGCGAGGCCTTATGGCCGAGGGCACGCGCAGACCATCGCAGGCGCCACGCGCTCGTTCCTTCGCTACCTGATCGCGACCGGACAGTGCCCGGCTGGACGGGACCACGCCGTCCCGGGCTTCGCGAACTGGCAGCTCGCGACGACGCCGCGCTTTCTCTCTGGGCCAGACGTCGAGCGCGTCGTCGCCGCCTGCGGCGGCGAGGAGCGTCTTCGCGACCGTGCCGTCGTTCTGCTGCTCGCCAGGCTCGGACTGCGGGCAAGCGAGGTTGCCCACCTCAGCTTCCCGCAAATCGACTGGAACGAGGGGAGACTGACCATCAGCGGAAAGGCGCGTCGGGAGGAGCGTCTGCCGCTCACGCAGGAAATTGGCGACGCCCTCATCGCCTACATCGAACGGTCCAGGCCGCGCCTGGCGAGCACACGCGTGTTCCTGACCGACGTCGCTCCAGTGGTCCCGCTCAGCCGCGTGGCGGTGAAGTGCATCGTGCGCCGGGCTCTGAACCGGGCCGGCGTCGATAGCCCGCATCGCGGGGCGCACGTGCTGCGACACTCGGCGGCGACTGACATGCTCAGACACGGCGTCAGCCTCGCCGGCGTGGGTGCGGTGCTGCGGCACCGTTCGCCGTCGATGACCGCGCATTACGCCAAGGTCGACGTCGCCCTCCTGTCCGAGGTCGCACAGCCCTGGGGTGGGAGGCTGCCGTGCTGAACGAAGACGTCGATCGCTACATCGCGCTTCGTCGCACGCTCGGATACAAGCTGCGCAAGCCTGCACGTAACCTGCAAGCGTTCGCCCGCTACGCGGATGAACGCGGTGAGACCCACGTCCGGGCCGCGACTGTCCTGGCCTGGGTGACGGCGGCGGGCCGGACCCGGAACGCCCGGGCCGAGCGTATGCGGCATCTGATGTTGTTCGCGCGCTTCCTCCACGCCGAGGACGCTCGGCACGAAGTTCCGGCAAGCAACATCTTCGCCGTGCGAAAGACACGGCCGGTTCCATACATCTACACGCCCGGCGAGATCGCCCGCATCCTCGACGCGGCCGGCGAGCTCCGTCGGCAGCTGCCGAATCCGCTGCGCCGCGAGCTCTACGTCACGATGTTCGGGCTCATCGCGGCGACCGGCCTGCGCGTCTCCGAGGCGATCGCCCTGCGGCTCCACGACGTGTGGCCCGACGGCGTCCTGCACATCCGCGAGACGAAGTTCTGCAAGAGTCGGCTCGTCCCGCTGCACCCGACCGTCGTCGAGGCGTTCGGGAGATACCTCGACAAGCGAAAGCGTCTCGCCGGAAGCTGTGAGTATCTGTTCCCTTCGGTGCAGCTTCGGGCGCTCTGCCCGAGCACGGTGAACTACACCTTCAACTGCGTCCTCAAACGAGCAAGCATCGCGCCCGGTCGCGCCCGCCGGCCACGCATCCACGATCTGCGCCATACCTTCGCGACACGAGCGCTGGAGCGGTGTGGGGCCGAGCGGGGCGAGGTCGCCCGTCACTTCGTCGCGCTCTCGACCTACCTGGGCCATGTCGATATCCGGCAGACCTACTGGTATCTGCAGGCGACGCCCGAGATGTTGACCGACATCGCCGCGGCTGCGGAGACGCTGGTCGGGAGCGAGGCCGCATGACGCCGCTCGCTCCTCTCATCACGCGCTTCCTGCAGGAGTACATGCCTTGCCAGCGAGGCTATAGTCCGCAGACCTGCGACACCTATGCGATCAGCTTCAGGCTCCTGCTGCAATATGCCGCAAAGCGCACGGGCACACGACCGTCGCGCCTGTTCATTGAACAGCTCGATGCGCCACTCATCGTCGACTTCCTGGCGCATATCGAGCAGGAGCGTGGAAACGGCTCCTCCACTCGAAACCTGCGCCTGGCGGCGATCCGCGCGTTCATGCGTTACGTCGAGCATCAGGCGCCCTCGGCGCTCGCGCAGATCGGCCAGATCGAGGCGATCCCCGTCAAACGTCACGACCAGAAGCTCATCCGTCATCTGACCATGGAAGAGGTGCGCGCCATCCTGAACGCCCCCGACCTCGCCAAGCGTTCGGGAGTGCGCGACCGGGCGATGCTGCACCTCTGCTTCGCCGGCGGCCTGCGCGTCTCCGAACTGGTCGGCATCCTGCTCGAGAACGTCTCGCTTGGGCGCACGCCGAGCGTGATGGTCAAAGGCAAGGGTCGGCGAGAGCGCTGCCTGCCGCTCTGGAAGGAGACCGCACGCGACTTGCGGGTCTGGCTGAGCGTGCGGGGGCCGGTGCGGGCTCCGGAGCTGTTCGTCAACGCCGAGGGCACGGCGATGACGCGGGCCGGCTTCGAGTACGTGCTCGACAAGCACGTGCGTGCAGCCGCGAAGACGTGCGCTTCGCTCGACGGCCGCTCCGTGTCGCCTCACCAGCTCCGGCATAGCTGTGCGGTGATCATGCTCCAGGCCACCCGAGACATCCGGAAGGTGGCGCTATGGCTTGGGCATGCCGACGTTCGAACCACCGAGGTCTACCTACGCATGGATCCGAGCGAGAAGCTGGAGGCGGTGGAGGCGGTCGTCCCGCCGGAATTGCGCCGAGGTCGGTTCAGGGCGCCAGACGCCCTGATCGCCTCGCTCATGGCGGACTCAGCGCCGTAGGCCGGGGTTGGTCAGGCTACGCCGGCGCGACGTGCGTTCGCGGGTCACGTGCCGGCCGGGCCTAGGCAGCCCTGCCTTGCGCCCGGAGTCGGCGGCCCGCACTTGGGCATGCTGCTCGACGCGGCTATGGGCGTGGGCTCGCCCCGGACGCTATAGCGGGGCGGATCGCGTGAGGCGTGCGTGCTCTGCCGCGGGGGTTGCCGATCGGCGTCGTTCTCTCCGGGGCCACTGTGCCCAAGCCGCCCAGGCGGCCTCTCTGCGTGGCTGGTCTGGCGCCCGGCCGGCCTTGCCCCCGCAACGGCTCCGCCGACCTTCTTCCCCTGCGCTGACGCGCATTCCTCGCGAAGCAAGAAGCTCGGCTGCCGCCGTCCTCCGCTCCGCTGCGGCCCTACGGGTGCAGGTCGGCCGTCCCGTCGCCTGAAGACAGCCATCGAGGCCGCATGGGGCGGCTCGAGGAACAGTCAGGAGATACGACAATGGCTCAGATCGGCAGCTTCACCCGCGGCGACGACGGCGTCTTCACCGGCACGATCCGCACCCTCAACATCAACGTCAAGGCGACCATCAAGCCCGTCGCCAAGGACAACGAGCGGGCCCCCGACCACCGGGTCACCGCCAACGGAGTCGAGTTCGGCGCCGGCTGGAGCAAGGCGGCCAAGGACTCGGGCGCCGAATACCTCTCGGTCAAGCTCGACGACCCCTCCTTCAACGCCCCGGTCTACGCGACCCTGGTCCAGGGCGAGAAGGGCGAGCACAAGCTCATCTGGTCGCGCTGACCGACCCGCGGCGCCTTGCCCCGAGCGAGGCGCCGCGCTCTCTCGCCCTCGGGATTATGCGGAGCGCGAGCGCGCCGAACCCCGCGGAAACACTCGGCTCCCGCCCCGTCGCTCCGCATAACACCTCACTCCGCATAATCGGCCCGGCCGACGTACACGCGATGGCTGGGGGCGTTGTCGTTGCCGCGGCTGGTCTCCTGGACGATGCGGACGCCCTTGGTCTGGACGCTGAGGGTGACGATCTCGCCCTGGAACTCGTTGCCGACCTTCTTGAAGGAACCGATGTTGGCCATGTCGCTTCTCCTTGCTGTTTTCGAGCCCGCGACCGCCGCGGCCTCGATGGCGATCGACAGGCCGAAGACGATCGACGACGCACCCGCTTGCGGGCCGCAGCGGAGCGGAGGACGGCGGCGGAGAGACCCCCTCCTTCGGGGGCATGCTTTCTTGCCTCGCGAGGAATGGGCCGAAGGCCCAGGGGAAGAAAGTCGACCCGACGTCGTTGCGGCTTAGGCGATCGAGGCGCAGCCGGTCTTCGGCCAGATCAAGCCAACGAGAGGCCAGGCGCTCGTGTGCGCTTAAACAGCATCTGCGGGAGAAAACGTGACCGACATCGATTGCCTAGAACAAGAGGTCGTAGAGTTCGAGCGTAGAGAAAGAGTCCGCGGCGCTGAGAAGGGAGGCCTCGCAGCCAGACCAGAACGCCGCACAACGATGACCTCCGCTTTGACGCTCGATTGTCCGGCCGGGCGGAGGGGCCAAATGGTCAGCGCCGCTCGAGGCCGCGCCGCTCGATCGTTGGTCGAGCCAACCATCGGAAGACGCCCATCCGCTTAAAGCCGAGACGACGGATCGGCCTGCTTTACCGCTGCTTTGTCGCGGTCATCATCCGTGGCTCAGCCAGCGCCACGGCGCCAAGTCGCCTGGTGACGGGCGAGGTGGCCATCGCGGACATGCGAACGAGTGCCGTTCCACCGACGAACATCGCCCCGGCAATAGCGAACGCTTCGCGCCAGGCCGTCGAGGGGACGCCGATTTGGGCAAGCGCCAGCGTTGCGTGATAGCCGGCAATGGCGGCGGGCGCCGCGAATAAAAAGGCGATCGCTCCACGCAGCGCTGGCAATTTCAGAACCGCAAAGGCGAATCGCCCTACGACGAGCGTCACGGCTCCGGCGGCGAAACCCACAACAGGGGCGCCGACGACGCCTGCGCCGCTGTGGTAAACGGCCAGACCCACCGTGATACCAGCGAAGAAGGGTAACGCGTACACGGCAAGCGTGAACATCAGCCAGCAGAGGAAGCCTATGCCGAACGCGCTGACGATAAGGCCGATGACGATCATGGTGGCGCACTCCCGTGACAAGGTCGAACGGTCGCGCCTTCCACCACCACCACGGCGCAGAACGGAATATAGCCGAAAATGATGGCGGGCGGCAGCGGAATATCGTGCGATTGCACAGCCGCTACCGACGTGGCGTCTTTTGCGGAGCTTGTTTTCTTGGGGGAAGCAGACCAAGTGCGCCCGAGGCCGGCGACGTAGCGTCGATCCGGTGGTCCAGCAAATCTCAGCTGACATTCAGCCAACGGTGTATTGATCGTTAGACCAAGCCCTGGCCGAAGCAAATCTTCTGCGGTTGGTAGGCGGCGCTTAAGCGCCGCCGCTGCCGAACCGCCAGACTGGAACGCCGAGCTTCCTGGCCTTGTCGGCGAGATTGTCCTGAATGCCGGTGCCAGGGAACACCATGACGCCGATCGGCAAAACGTCGAGCATCGCGTCGTTGCGTTTGAACGGGGCGGCCTTGGCGTGCTTCGTCCAGTCGGGCCTGAAGGCGATCTGAGGGACCTTACGGTTGCTTGCCCATTTGGCGGCAATCAGTTCGGCGCCCTTCGGGGATCCGCCGTGCAAGAGCACCATGTCGGGATGCTTGGCGTGGACCTTGTCGAGTTGATCCCAGATCAGCCGATGATCGTTGAAGTCGAGGCCGCCGGTGACGGCGATCTTGGGCCCGACCGGCAAGAGCACCTCGTTGTCGGCGCGCTTCTTTGCGGCCAGGAAATCACGGCTGTCGATCATCGCCGCAGTCAGGTTGCGATGGTTGACCTTCGATCGGGAGCGCGGCCGCCAGGCCGAGCCGGTGTGGCGTTCGAACTCGTCGGCGGCCTCGTCGCGAAAGAATTCCATGCTGTTCCTGCGCTCGATCAATGTGACGCCCTCGGCCGTGAGGCGCTCGAGTTCGACGGACCGTATCTCGGAGCCATCCTGCTCCTTCTGGCTGCGCAGCTGAGCCTGCTCGTTGTGATCGAGTTCGCGCTCGATCCGGTCGACGGCGCGGTGGAAGAGATTGACGGTCGACCAGAGCAGGTCCTCGAGGTCGGGCTCGAGCCGCGTATCGCTGAAGGTCGAGACCAGGGCGTCGAAGATGTCGGCGAGGGCGCGGGCGACGGCGTCGCCTTCGGGAAGCGGCCTCGGATCGGGCTCGTCGTGGAAGGGGCGGTAGCCGTAGAGCTGAATCTCGCTGAGGAGGTGATCGGTTGGGGATGAGTTGTGCGGCGGTTCGAATTCGGTGTCGTCGTGGTCGGTCGTCATGGGTAGAGGCCCTTTGGCGGATCGGCCGCGCCCATCGCGGCCTTCGTGGCGATCACCAGACGGCGGGCGGAACGGACCTGCACCCGGAGCGAAGCGGAGGGCCGGAGCGCCAGCGGAGGATGGCGAAGCCCGGCTATTTTGTTTCGCGCTGCAAAGGCCCGAAGGGCCGGCGGAAAATAGCCGGGCGCAGCCATTGCCGGGCCGGGCCGCCTGCCGTCCGATCGCCCTCTAGAAGGCCAGGGGCGCGACTCTGTCCGGCATCGTGGGCCTCGCCCGACAGGCTACGAGGACATCGAAGGGCCGACGTTCAACCCGTCTCGGCCGTCGCCCACAGCATGAAGCGGACGACGTCCTGCGGCGCGAGCTGGGTGCGCAGGGCTGCCCGAAGGTCGTCAATGCCGAAGGTGCGCAGATCCTCGTTGAAGTCGCCGAGCCTGGGCGACCATGCGATCGCCTCGATGCCGGCGGCATCGGCCCGCTCGGTCAGAGCCGTCACCGCCGCGTCGCCGGCCGCATCGGCGTCGCGGGCGATGTAGAGCCGGCGCAGCGTCAGCGGGAGCAACATGGCGGCGAGGTGGTTGGCCGAAAGCGCCGCGGCCATCGGCAAAGTCGGCAGCACGCAGCGCAGTGACAGCATGGTCTCGATGCCTTCGCCGGCCGCGAGCACATCGTTCGCCACACCGAAGCGCACCGCATTGCCGAGGAGGTCGCCCATCGCCCGTCGCGGCGTGTCGATCGGCGCCTTGCCGAGACGGATGGGGTCGAACCCGTCGGGATCGAGCCAGGTGCGATGCGCGCCGGTGATCCGGCCGTCGAGATCGGTGACGCGCGCGATCATCGCCGGCCAGGTCTCGGTCGGCGAGTTGTCGTCGGGGCGATAGTAGCAGCGCGGGTGGAAACGCAGGCTGCCGGCTTCGTGCAAAAGCGTAATGCCGCGATTGCGCAAATACGTTTCTACGAGAGTCCGTGCGATCGGCTGCGACATGGCGAACAGCCGCCGCGCCGCCTCAGGCGACCCAGTCTGCTGCTGGCATGCGCGGCGTCTTCGGCGATGGCTCCGGGTCGGAGCGAGGCAGGCTCAGGAAGCGGCGCGCCTCGTCGGCGACGTCATGGAAATCGAGAAGGCCGCAGCTCTCGCGGATCACGTCGAGCAGGTCGCCGTGCTCGCCCGTGGCGGCGTCGGTCCATTTGCCGGCGGGTCCCTTCGCCGACTCCGTCAGCCGGACGAACATGGAGCGCCCAGGTGTGTTGCGCGCGTCGCCCACCAGCCAGTAGCGGCCCTCGCGGCGGCCATTGGAGAGGTAATGGCGGCACACCGCCTCGGCCTCGCGCGCGAGACGGTGCGCCAGTTCGGAAGCGTCGCGCGGCATCACGCGGCCTCCCGCTCGCCGACGCGCTCGATCGCGTAGCGCTCCAGCACCTTCCCCAGCACGCCGATGCCGCTCGCGTCGGTGGGCACGAACATGCGCAGCTTCCAGGAGATGATCTCGTGGAAGAGGCCGTAGACCTTGAGCCGGTCCCGCATCGTATCGGTGAAACCGGACAGCTCGATGCGGTTCGCGCCCATGACGCGAACGCGGCGAAGCTGCAGTCCCTCCGCGAGATCGAGGACGGTGCGGCCGTCCATCAGGGCGGCGAAGGCGCTCTCTGCGGTGAGCGCCGGTATGTCCGTCGCCAGCGCGGTTGCGACCCAGGCGGGCGAGACCTTGCGTCCGATGATGCGCTCGCCCGCATCGGTCTGAAGCCGATAGACGCGCGTCGACTCGTTCGGCAGGCGCTTCCAGATCGGCAGCAACAAGCCCGCGACGATGTGGATCGTGCTGTCGGTGAAGGCGGGCACCTCGGCAAGCTCGGCCTGCCAAACGGTGGCGAAGCGCTCGCGATCGGCTTCCGCCCAGTGGCTCTCCGCCATCATCTTCAGGGGAAGGCTGTGGTTCTCCATCGGGCGAATCAGCCGCACGCGTCGTTCGATTTCGCCATCATCGAGCATGAGGCTCGGCGCCGGGACCTGAACGGCCGCACGGCCCGAGCGCTCGTTGATCAACAGCACGGCGCGCGGATCGGAGAGGCGATCCAGGGCTTCGTCCAGCGTCACCGGGCGATTGCGCTCGCGCTGGGTGATGGTGAGCAGGCGGGTCTCCGCGCCGGTGCCGGGATGGGTGTAGATCGTGCGCCGATCGGTGACGACGAAGCTCTCGGCGCGGAGCGTCTCCAGCCCGACGTCGTAGGTTCCCGACGCGATGGCGCCTTCGATGCGGGCTGTGAGCAACTGCTCGAAGGCCGTGAACAGCACGTTCTGCAGGTCGATTGTCAGCGCGAGCAGCCGATTGAGAAAGGTGGTGATCGGCGGCAGCTCGTCCTTCATGCCGTTGGCGTCCATCAGCTTCAGGCCGGTCGTGTCCTCGAAGATCTGAAGCGAGCAGCCTTCGACCTTGCCCCTGACGAGCAGCATGTAGAGCTGGCGGAGCGCATCGCGCCCATAGTGGCTCTCCAGATTGTCCTCGGGCCGGAACAGGCCTTGGCCGCCGGTCTGGCGCTGGCCGCGGGTGATGGCGCCGAGCGTGTCGAGCCGTCGCGCGATCGTGCTGAGAAATCGCTTTTCGGCCTTCACGTCGGTCGCGATCGGCCGGAATAGCGGCGGCTGCGCCTGGTTGGTGCGGTTGGTGCGGCCGAGGCCCTGGATCGCCGCATCGGCCTTCCATCCGGGTTCCAAGAGATAGTGGACGCGCAGCCGCCGATTCCGCGCCGAGAGCTCGGCGTGGTAGCTGCGTCCGGTGCCGCCCGCGTCCGAGAAGACCAGGATGCGCTTCACGTCGTCCATGAAGGCGCTGGTCTCGCCGAGATTGGCGGAGCCGGCACGGTTCTCGACCATCAGCCGGTCACCCTTGCGGACGACGCGGCGCGAGCGTCCGGTGACCTCCGCCACCATGTCGGTTCCGAACCGCTGGATGATCTGATCGAGCGCGCCGGGCACCGGCGGTAGCGAAGCGAGCTTCTCGATCAGGCGGTCCCGGCGGGCGACGGCCTCGCGGCTCTCGACCGGCTGACCGTCGCGGTAGACGGGCCGGGAGGAGAGGTTGCCCTCGGAATCGGTGAAGGGCTCGTAGAGCTGCACCGGGAAGGAATGGGCGAGATAATCCAGCACGTACTCGCGCGGCGTGATGTCCACCTGGACATCGTTCCAGTCCTCGGTCGGGATCTCCGCGAGCCGGCGCTCCATCAGCGCTTCGCCGGTCGAGACGATCTGGATGACGGCAGCGTGGCCCGCCTCGAGATCGCGATCGATCGAGCGGATCAGCGACGGCGTCTTCATGCTGGTCAGCAGATGGCCGAAGAAGCGCTGCTTGGCGGATTCGAAGGCGGACCGCGCCGCCGACTTCGCCTGCGCATTCAGCGTGCCGGTCTCGCCGGTGATGTTCGCGGCCTGCATCGCCGCGTCGAGATTGTTGTGAATGATCGAGAACGCGCCGGCATAGGCGTCGTAGATGCGGATCTGCTCGGGCGTGAGCTGATGCTCGACCAGCTCGTATTCGACACCTTCATAGGAGAGCGAACGCGCCGCGTAGAGGCCGAGCGCCTTCAGATCGCGCGCCAGCACCTCCATCGCCGCGACGCCGCCGTCCTCGATCGCCTCGACAAACTCGGCGCGGGTGGCGAACGGGAAATCCTCGCCGCCCCATAGCCCGAGGCGTTGGGCGTAAGCGAGGTTGTGGACCGTGGTGGCGCCGGTGGCGGAGACATAGACCACGCGGGCGTTCGGCAAGGCATGCTGGAGCCGCAGGCCCGCGCGTCCCTGCTGCGAGGCGGCCTGATCGCCGCGTTCGCCCTTGCCGCCGACGGCGTTCTGCATCGCATGGCTCTCGTCGAAAATGATCACTCCATCGAAGTCGGAGCCCAACCATTCGACGATCTGCCGGACGCGCGAAAGCTTCTCGCCGCGCTCGTCGGTGCGCAGCGTGGCGTAGGTCGTAAATAGGACGCCTTCCGCGAGCCGGATCGGCGTGCCCTGGCGAAAGCGGGAGAGCGGCGTGACGAGCAGTCGCTCCATGCCGAGCGCGGACCAGTCGCGCTGCGCGTCCTCGATCAGCTTGTCGGACTTGCTGATCCAGACGGCGCGGCGCCGGCCCTTGAGCCAGTTGTCGAGCAGGATGCCGGCGACCTGGCGGCCCTTGCCGGCGCCGGTGCCGTCGCCGAGAAACCATCCGCGTCGAAAGCGGACAGCGTTCTCTGCGTCGTCACGCGCGGCGGCGACGAGGTCGAAGGTTTCATCGACCGTCCACGAGCCGGCGAGGAACTCGCGCATGAGCCTCGCCGGCATAGATGATGCTTTCGAGCTGGGCGTCCGACAGCACGCCGTCAGCGACGAGGTTCGCCGGTAGGTGCGGCCGATAGGACGGCTTCGGCGGCGCGACCGAGGCCATCGCCGCCGACTGCACGAGCCTGGTCGGATGCGCCTGAGAGCCGGAAATCCGGATCGACTGCAATCCGTATTCTTCATAAAGCGCATCCGTGAGGCGGGCGCCGTCCGGGGGCGTCCAGTCGACAGTCTCATAGGCGAGCTCCACGGCCTCCGGTTCGGGGAGCGCCGGACCGCAGGACGGACGCATCGCGAAGGCGCGGACCGTTCGGGGAATTGCCGGTCGTGCGGTATCGGAAACGACGACGGGCGCGGCGAGCGGCAAGCGCGGCGGGACATGCTCGTTCACCCAGGCGAGCAGTCTCTCCGCGTCCGGAGCTATTCCTGGCGAGGCCGGAAAGACCTTCGGATCGGCAGCGGGTTCCTTGTCGATGACGGTGAGCCGCGTGTCGATCGTGGTGCCGTGCTTCGCATAGACGGCGCCATCGATAGCGGCGGAGAACACGACGCGGCCGCGCTCTTGAAGCCGGACGAAAGCGTCGCGCCAGGCCGGATTGTCCGGTGCGAAGTTCGGACCGGTGATTGCGACGAGACGGCCGCCCTGGCAGAGCCGCGCCAAGGCGGAAGCGACATGGCGCAGCGCTGCGTCCGCCATGCGCCGATCGACATTCGCCATCGCCGAGAAGGGCGGGTTCATCACGACGACGCTCGGCGTGATCGCGGCATCCAGATGATCGTCGATCTGCGCCGCGTCGAAGCGGGTTACGATGACGCCCGGGAAGAGGTGGCCGAGCAGACGTCGCGCGCGTCTCGGCCAGCTCGTTCAGCACGAGCGAACCGCCGGCGATCTCGGCGAGGATGGCGAGCAGCCCGGTGCCGGCCGAGGGTTCCAGAACCCGATCGGCCGCGGTGATGGCCGCCGCGGCGGAGACCGCGAGGCCAAGCGGGACCGGGGTCGAGAACTGCTGGAGCGCCTGGCTCTCCTCGGAGCGACGCGTGTGGGTGGGGAGAAGGCCCGCGATCTTCGCGAGCATCGGCAGTGCGGCGGCCGGAGACCCGGCTTTACGGAGAAGCACTTTGCCGTATTTGCGGAGGAACAGCACCGTCGCCGCCTCACAGGCGTCGTAGGCGGTTTTCCAATCCCAGGCGCCGGCCGCATCGGAGGCGCCGAAGGCCGCTTCCATTGCGGTGCGCAGGATACTGGCGTCGATGCGGCGACCACGTTCGAGATCGGGAAGGAGAAGCCGCGCGGCCTGGGCGATGGCGGCGGATGCAGCTGCAGGCGATGGCGCAGCCGAACGGGCAACCGCGGAGCTGGAAGGATTCGTCATGAAGGGGACCTCGGGAGAGCGGGAACGGGCTGAGCCGCCGGGCGCTCTCTCTCGACCCGATCAGCTCAAACCCGTCCCGGCCGACCTCTCGCTCTCTTCACGCTGCAGCCTTCACGGCGCGCCACCACGCGATGCGCGCTTTCCGCGTCGCATTCGCGATCATGATGGTCTCCTGAAACGACAACGCCCGGCGCAATGGCCGGGCGCGCTGGGGATGGATGAGAGAGGCGAGCGGGACGGCTTTCGCCGCCCCGCTCCAGGCCGTCACTCGGCGGCGATCACGGCCGGCTCGTCGGATTCTTCGTCGCCGGTGCTTTCCTCGTCGTCGGCGAGGAAGGCGGGCAGCGCCTCGGTCTCCTCAGCGGTGTTGCCGTCGGTTGTGTCGGCGGGTTCGCGTCTCCGGCGTGCGCAGCGGTTCAGGGAGCCAGCCGGTGCCGTCGAGCAGCCGTTCGGCCTCCTTCGCCATCTCCGCCTTCTTCAGATGGTCGATGAGCTGCGCCGACTGCTCGCCCTTCGCCTCGCGCACCGCCTCGAGGATGCGGGGCTTGGTCACACGGCCGAGATAATTGTCGACCGTCGGCCGCCATCCGGCTTCGACCATGTCGAGTCCGACAGCGCGCGCGAGCCGGTCGGCCTGAACGAGCCGGCGCTGGACGCCATGGATGGACACGCCCGGACCGCCATAGCGGTCGCCCTTCTCGTAGAGCGCATTGACGCCGAAAGAGACGCAATGCGCCAGCAGTGCGGCACGGCTGGTGTCGTCGAGGACGGCGAGCCAGTCCCAGAGCTGGGCCTCATCCTTCGGCAGGTCGGCCTTCCAAGCCTCGTGCCGTTCCGCGACCGCCTTGGCGGGCGGGCTGTCCTTCAGGTCCGCCGGCTGGATCGAGAAGAACACCTGGTGGACCGACGCTTCGAGGCAATTGCCTGATGCCGCGTGCTGGAAGGTGTCGAGGCAGAGCTTGTGCAGGAGCGCCGTCATTGCGACATGCGGGTTGTTCCCCACAGCCTCCCGCAGCGCCAGCGTCCGGTATGCGGTCAGCTCGCTCACCAGCCGGTCCGGGCAGCGGCTTGACGGTATCATCCTCGTCCTCCTCCGCCTGAGCCTCGCCGCCGATCGTGATGACGGCGCGCTGGACGGCGGGTGCCGACGGCTCACTGGCATTCGCCGTCGGTCTCTGGGCCGCCATCGATGTCCACGGCGGCTGGCGGCTCGTCCTCGGGGCGTACGTAGCCCCGATCGACCGAGAGCTTGCCATCGGAGTCGATGCAGACGAAGACGCCGGCGCGGGCGACCTCGGCGGGGTCGTAGCTGACCGGCCGATCCTCGAAGGCGGCGAGCGCCGTCTCGATTTCGCCGAGGCGCGCGTCCACCTCGTCGGGCAGTTCGTCGGCGTTCTCGTATTCGGCTTCGAGTTTGGCGTACTCGGCGTGCAAGGCATCGATCGTCGCCTGCTCCTCGGCCGTGAGGTCTGTTGGCGTCCCGTCGAGTTCGCGCAGACGATGGGTGTGGCCGAATGGGAAGTCGACATTCACCTCGATCCACTTCCAGCCTTCGGCGGCGATCTTCTCCGCCTCGGCCTTCAGCTTCTCGGCGACCAGGCTATCGAGCAGAGCCGACATTTTCCAGCCAGCCGCCATCGTCCTGCTGAAAAAGATCGCGCATGACGATGCCGCCCGCCTGCTCATAGGCATCGAGGCCGACGAACAGCGCGCGCTTGTCGGAAGCGCGCACGGTGCGCTCCGTCAACATGCGGCGGATCTGATACGGCTCCTGGCTGTAAGAGCGCTGAAGCGTTTCCCAGACCTGCTCCTGACGCGCGTGATCGGTCGTCACCGTGAACGCCATGAGCTGGTCGAGCGACATGCCGTCTTCGGCATAGACGTCGAGCAGCTTCTCCGACACGGCCGCGAGACGCAGCCGCTGCTTCACCACGTTCACGCCGACGAAGAAGGCGGCGGCGATCTCTTCCTCGGACTGGCCCTTCTGGCGCAATGCCTGAAAGGCGCGGAACTGATCGAGCGGATGCAGCGGCGCGCGCTGGACGTTCTCGGCCAACGAGTTTTCCTCGGCGGAGATGTCGACGCTGGGATCGCGCAC
Organism: uncultured Alphaproteobacteria bacterium; assembly: GCA_963824475.1. GTDB lineage: Bacteria > Pseudomonadota > Alphaproteobacteria > Rhizobiales > Beijerinckiaceae > Roseiarcus. The sequence goes on along the minus strand of CAWGPR010000009.1, from coordinate 421 downwards.
GACGCAGGGCACGGGCGCGGTCTTGGCGAGACGCTTCTGTTTGACGAGAAGCTGGAGCGCCCGGTAGCGCCGCCCGCCGGCCGGGACCTCGAACATGCCGGTCTCGCACGCCGTCGGCGTCGAGAACCGGTCGGACGTTGAGGCCTTGCAGGAGCGTGCGCCGGGCGATGTCCTCGGCCAGCTCCTCGATCGAGACGCCGGCCTTCACGCGCCGGACGTTCGACTGGGACAGAACAAGCTTGTTGAAGGGGATGTCGCGCGACGACGACAGGGTGATCTTCTGAACGGCAGTAGCCATCGGGATGGTCTCCGCGACGGGCGCCGAAAGACTCTCTCTCGGCTTCCAACCCGTCACGAAGACCGGCGCAGCCCTCTTCCTCTGGAACGCCGCGGACCCGCCGAGCCGGAAATGCGCATCCGC
>CAWGPR010000008.1:0-532366 GCA_963824475.1 uncultured Alphaproteobacteria bacterium | reverse complement strand
CTTCAACCGGTTTGCCGTCCACCTTCAAATTCTTGACTGTTTTGTCGGTGAAACGGAATACGCGCCATGGACCGATCCGGAGAACGTTGATCCACGCCTGCATCGACCTTTCCAGATCGCGCGTGAGCCATGCGATTTGCTGAATCCGTCTTGTCTTGTTGAGCGCGCGTAGCTCGTCGTTCGTCATCGGTCGCGGTCCTTGTCACGGGCAGACCGGCGCGCCGCGGACATACCCAGCGGCGCGCCAAGAGCTATCACTTGTCGTACGAGCTCAGCATCTCAAAAAGCGAAGCTCGACCGGTTTGGCGAGATATTCCCCCTGCTTCGCAAACCAGTCTTTCTGGTAGTCGAGCGCGATGTGGCGATCGAAGTCCGAGCGGTCCGCCCAGTTCTCGTAGAAGTAGAACATGTTCGGGTCGTCGAGGCTGACGTGAAAGTGGTAGTCTACGCAGCCCTGCTCGGATCGCGATTTGCCGACGAAACTCGTTAGCAATTTGAGCAGATCGGCTCGCTTCTCGGGCTTGGCGTGGAGTGTGGCGGTCAAGTTGAATTTGGGCTGCATTTCTGTCTCCAGATGCTTTGAGGCTCTTTTCCGCGCCCCACGCCTCTCTTCCAACGGGGCACAAACCAAGGAAACCGGCTATCGCTGTCGCTTAATCGACAGAAATCCCGATCGAGGGCCGCCGGGCGACCGCAGCGTGCTGATGAGCACGGCGAGGAGCACGACGACTCCGTTTGCGACATACTGCGCGTAACTGTTCACGCCGAAGAGAACCATTGCGTTGTTCAGGATCGCTATGAACAAGCCGCCGAGCATCGTGCCGAGCATCGAACCCTTTCCGCCGAACAGGCTCGCCCCTCCAACGATGACGGCCGTGATGACCGCGAATTCGAGACCGACGCCCATCCCGGCGTTTCCGGCAGCGAGCCGCGATGTTTGCAACAGTCCCGAGACGCCCGCCAGGAAACCGGTAAGCCCGAAGAGAATTGTCCGCACGGCTGCGACCGGAATACCGGAGAGATAAGCCGCTTCCGCATTGCCGCCGATCGTGTAGACCGATCGTCCAAAACTGGTGCGGTTGGCGATCGCCGAGAAGATTGCGAACAAGATGATGAGGATCAGCGCCGGCACGGGCAATCCCATGAACGCTCCGGTTCCCCACCAGTTGAAACTGTCGTCGAGAATGGGAATCCCAATTGCGTCCGTGAGCAGCAAGGCGCCGCCCTTCAGGGCCGAAAACAGCGCCAGCGTCACGATGAAGGAGGGCACACCGAAGAACGCTCGAACAGCGCCCGCGCACAGGCCAATAGCGGTCGCCACCGTAAGCACGATCACGGTCGCGATCGGAAAGGGCAACCCCCATTTGACCGCAACGACGCCGAACAGCGCAGAGGTGAAGGCCACCGCAGACCCTACGCTGATGTCAATCTCGCCTGCGATGATGACAAGCGTCATGCCCAGTCCGATGATCCCGGTGAAGGCCATCTGACGCAGGATGTCGAGGATGTTCGCGATGGAGGCAAAATGGGGCGCAAAAATTAGCGAACCCACGATCAGCACTGCCAGAGCCGCCAGCAGCCCGCCATGCTCTGATAGCAAATCCGTCGCCAAGCGCGCGCGGAGCGGTCCCGAGAAGCGACGCTTGACCAGGTCGCCGGCCGACATTGTAACGTTCCCCTCCGTCATCGGCTCGTTCCCTCCATTGCGAGCTGCATGGATTCTTCGAGCGTCGTGTCTTCAATCCGCTTTGTCGCGACAATGCGTCCTTGCGCCATGATGAGCAAGCGATGACACACGAGGAACAGTTCCTCCATTTCCGAGGAAGCGACGAGGATTGATACGCCTTCGGCCGCCAGCGCGTGAAGAAGATCATAGATCTGGTTCTTCGCCTCGATGTCGACGCCGCGCGTCGGTTCATCGAGCAAGAGGATCTTCACACCCGCATTCAGGCACTTTCCGAGCACGACCTTTTGCTGGTTGCCGCCGGACAACGTCCCCACCAACCGATTCGGATCGGAGACTTTGATCCCCAGCCGGCTGATTGACTTCAAGGCGATGGCTTCCTCACGCTTCGGGGACAGAAAGCCTGCCCATTGGATTTTCCCGGGACAGGACATCACGAGGCTATTCGAGATCGTCATGTTTAGGGCCAGCCCTTCGCGTTTCCGATCCTCAGGGGCAAAGCCGACGCCTGCGGCGATCATCTCCGCGGGGGAATGTCGGGCGCGACCGCGGCCGACGACCTCGATTTTCCCGGTCGCAGGACGGGAAAGCCCGTAGATCGTCCTGAGAAGCCGGCTTCGGCCGGAACCGAGCAAACCCGCCAGACCGACGATCTCGCCCTGCATCAGATCGAAACTGACACCGGAGAGCTTTTCGTCGGAGACATTGTCGACTCGCAGAGCTACCGAGCCGCGCGCTGACCGCGAGCTCTGGATGAAGTGCGGCGTTTCTCCTCCCGTCATAAGGCGAACAATTTCGCCGGTATTGAGCTCGCTGAGCGGGCGCGTGCAGATGTGGCGCCCGTCGCGGAGCACTGTGACCGAATCCGCGATCCGGGGAATTTCGTCCATGCGATGCGAAACATAAATGATGGCAACTCCGCGAGCCGCGAGCCGCTTGACCATCTCGAGAAGGCGATCGACTTCCGTTGCAGGCAGAGAGCTGGTGGGCTCGTCAAGGATGAGGACCCTCGGACGGAACGATAGCGCTCTGGCGATCTCGACGATCTGCTGATGCGCTATCGAGATGCGGCCGGCCTTCGCTTTGGGATCGAGCGCAACGCCGAGCTCCGCGAGCTGCGCAGCGGCTTTCTCCTCAAGCACGGAGCGCGTAACGAAGGCCCGGCTTCCCGAAGCCTCGCTCCAACGTCCGAGATAGATATTTTCGGCCACCGACAGCTCGGGAACGATCGCGAGCTCCTGGTTCACGAGCGCGATCCCGAGTTCTCGGGCGGACTGCGGAGAGGTCAAATGGACGACTTCGCCCTCCACACGAATCTCGCCGCGGTCCGGCCTGACGGCGCCGGCAAGGATTTTGACCAGCGTCGATTTTCCTGCGCCGTTCTTGCCGAGCAGCGCGCGCACTTCCCCCGCTGAGATGTCGAAGTCTATCCCGGCGAGGGCGAGGGCGCCGGGATAGGTCTTCGAACAATCGCGAACCGCCAGCACGCTCTGATGCGCTGCGCCGAATTCATAGACAGCGGCGGCCGAAGGACCGTTCAACATGGCGAACCCGGCCCTGCTGCCGCGCGACGGTCAGTGCGCAGAGATGTATTTCTCGACAGCTGGCAGGTCGGATTTGGAGTAAGCGGGCGAAGCGGTGAACTGATAGAAGTCGCCAAGGCTTTGTCCCTTGATCTGCTTCATCGCGAGTTCCACGCCAGCCGCGCCCATGCCGTAGGGGTCCTGGCCCGTTGTCCAAACCACCGCGCCCTTCGGATCCGCGATCATCTTCGCGACCTGGGGATTGATGTCGATTCCGAAGACCGGGGTTTTATCCGACATCCCCTTGGCTTGAACCGCCTGCCCGGCGGCGATTGTGCCATCGTCGTTCTCGCCGATAAACACCTGGGCGTCGGGGTGTGCGGTGAGCATGGCGTCGGCGATCGGACGCGCCTTGTCGACCTGATAGCCTTCCTGTTCGTCAGCGATTTTGATGTCGAGACCCGCCAGCGCCTTGTTGATGCCCTCGCGGCGGTCCTTGCAGGTGTCGAAGGTCTGGCAGGTCAGCATGAGCATAATCGCCTTGCCGCCGAGCTTCGTCTTCACATAGTCGGCGACCTGCTCGCCGGTGATCGCGCCGATTTTCTTATTGTCGCTGGTGACGAACGCCTTGACAAGTTGCTTGTCCTCCGGGGAACGAACGCAGGTGTTCCAGCAGATCACAGGAATTCCTGCGTCCTTCGCGAGCTTGATCGCGGCGATGGAGCCAGTCGCGGACTGAGCCGAGATGAGGATCACGTCGACCTGGCGACGGATGAAAGTCTGCACGAGCTCCGCTTCGCGGCCTACATCGGAGTTGGCGTTCTCGATCAGGAGCTCGGCGCCTTCTTTGTCGGCCACGCTCTTCATTCCCTTGCGGGCTTCAGCGAAGAAAGGATTGCCGAAGAGTTCGATCACTCCGATGACCGGCTTTGCGTTTGCCGCTTCGGCCGGCGGAGATCCTAACAACGATAGGGCGCCGCCCAGAGACAGCAGTGAGAGCGCAATTTTTAGCACCTTCATTGACCTTCCCTCCCGGTTGACGCCGTCTCTCAAAATATCGGACATGCGTTCGACCTATTGAACATCACGAAGTGTATGAAGCCTCACGCGTCCTGTCAAGGCGATTCGCCGGCAGGCGATTCGCTGGAAGGAAGCACAGGGCATTCGTCGGAATGGAAGCTCAGGCGTCTTCGGTTGATAAGGATAGCCGCTCGCAGGTTTCCGCGATCGTGCGCGCTGCCGCGCCGAGAGTTGCGGACCGCTTCACGGACAACCCGTCGGTCCTCGTCGCAATGACAACTGCCGCGACAACGCCGGGGCTTGCTCCGCCTTGCACCGGAGCACCAAAACTTGTCATGCCGGTCGCGGTCGACTCCTCATCGACAAAATATCCTTCACGCCGTTGGACCGCCAGTTCGGCCATGAGGCGGCTGGCGGAAGGCACACTCCCTGAGACTCCGGCCGAGGTCGTCGAGCCCGCCGCCAGAATCGCCGCGACTTCTTCTGCGCTGAGGACACTCAGGAAGCATCGACCCGAGGCCGTCGCCCACGCAGGCAGCCGAAGCCCGATTCGGGCAGTTACGGGCAGCGTCGCGCGGCCATGACGAACCGCGATGATGACGACATCGGACCCGTCAAGAATGGAGAGCGTGACGGTTTCGTCCCGGCAATCGGGCGCCACGCCGCAGGCCTCCGCGAACACTTCGATCAGCCGACGACCGCCGACCAGCCCGCGCGCGAGTTCGACAATGTGGCGTCCAAGAAGATAACGCCCTTCGCGTCCTCGCGACAGCAGGCCGAGCGCGGAGAGGGTGGTGCAGATGTCGGCGACCGAGCTCTTCGCCATTCCAGAGCGCCGCGCGATGGCGGAGATGGAGCCGAGTTCGGTCGAACGCGCGAGATCGTCGAGGATCGTCACTGCCTTGGCGACCGCGGGAGACTTCGTTGATGGACCGACCGTAGAGCGCATCATAGAGTTGCCGCCGCATCGGCCGCGCTCGCGACTGTGGGACTTCTCACATCCCAAGGAGAATACGCACCCGAGTTTGCCGGCACGATCAGTTCGGTCGGCAAGAGCCAAGTGCGGCGCGGCAGGCGAGCGCCGGAGTGAAGCAACTCAGCGACCTTGAACGCGACGCGACCGAGTTCTCGAGGATTCTGTGCGGCAGTCGCGATTATTCCTTTTCCGCCGCGCAGGGACTTCAAAGCCTCCGACGATCCATCAACGCTGAGGATGAGGGCATAGACGCCTCGAGCTTCGAAAGTCTCGAGGATGCCGAGCGCGGTTGGATCGTTTATGCTGAAAACGGCGCTTACGCCCGGGTGACGGTCCAGAATGATCCGAGCCACTTTGCGTCCTGTTTCGCGAGTGTTGTCGCCGTCTAGGCGATCGATGATCCGAATTCGAGGAAAGTCGCGCAAGGCGCTGAGAAAGCCGCTGATCCGATCGAAGTTGCCTGTGATGCGGGTCCCCCCGACGACAACGACGTCCCCGGTGCCTCGCAGCGTCGCACCCAGATGCCTTCCAACGAGTTCGCCGGCCTGGACATTGTCGGTGGCGACAATCGCATCCGCGCCGCTCGCGCCTGCATTGACGGCCACGACTGGGATCCCCCCCGCGCGAACCGCCGCTACCCCGTCCGCGACCCCCTCCGAATCAACGGGGTCGAGGATCACGGCGTCAGTTCCCGAAGTAGCGAGCGCCCTGAGCTGCTCGACCTGACGCCCCAACGTTTGGCGAGAATCGAACACTGTCACGTCCACTCCGGCGGCTGCGCCAGCCGCCCGGATCGCGTGCGCCTCGGCATGAAAGAACGGATTGGTGAAATTCTGAACAATGAGCGCGACCGCCTTGAGGCGAGGCGGATTGTTAAGCTGGGCCGCCGCGAATTCCGCGATGCGAACTCCGATCCGGTACCGTCCCGCTGCGTCCCGCCGCAAGAGGCGTTCCGCCACAAGCGCTTCGCAGATGTTGAAAAGACTGCTCTTCGGGGCCTCAAGGCTCCGTGCGATATCGGACAGGGTTAGTCCGTTGTCGGAAGCGGCGACGGAATCGAGAAGCGCGACCGCGCGGGAAACAGCAGGGACGCGCCCCACTCCGACGTCGATGGAGGGTCCCCCGCGGTCGGTAGAGTCCGGGTTCAAGTGAGCGGGACCATGAGCCAAGGCTGCCCGCTCAGGGACGGCAGAAGGAAGAACTTTGTTATCTGGTAGCTTACGCAAAGCCCTGAGCGCATATTTTGCTACTTGCAATCCGTCAGCCGTCCAAGTCAAATACGTAATCTCGGCGACAAGCGCCGGCTCGACCCAGTGGACGCGGGAAAGAAACGAGCGGCGAGCCGAAGCGCGTGCTGCGGGGCGGTGGGACGCTCAGAGGCGATGTCTTGCGGACTTGCGGATCCAGGCGACGCCGCAGATCGGCGAGAACGTTGACAGGCATCCCTGTGCCCACACGGCCGGCGTAGATGAGCTTGCCGTTATCGCTGTAGTAGCCGAGCAGCAGCGCTCCGAGATGAGGCCGAGTTCCTGCCGGATCAGACCACCCGACGATGACGGACTCTTGTCGGTTCAGCCATTTGGCTTTGCGCCAGAGGCCCCGGTTTCCCGGCGTGTAAGGCGCATCGATCGTCTTGGAGACCACGCCCTCAAAACCGAGCTTGCCGGCGTGCCGCAGGATGAGTTCCCCGTCGCCCGTCTCATGGCCGTTGAACTGAAGGCCGGGCTTGTCTGCGATCAACGGCTCAAGCAGCGCCTTGCGCTCGATAAGCGGGAGCGCGGCGACATCCTTCCCCGAACTTTGGTAGGCGGGGCGAGCGGGGGTCAGCATTCCAGGCCGCCGCCGCCCCGACGGCGCTCGCGCCGGCCTTGCCACCAACCGAAATAATGCGCGCATTCCTATTGGCGCCGCGCTCACACAACGTGATTTCGCGCACAACCGCTCGGTCACCAATGGTGACGCCGGATCCACCCGACGGACGCCGACCGCAATTCTCCGCTCGCCACGTCCCTGAAGACGTCATCGGCCAGGCAGGAGACATGGGCCGGCGCGAATTGAATATGCGCGATGAGCGCTGAGCCGTCGCGCTCGACCCGAAAACAGCGCGCGACCACCCGCCCTTCGTGATTGAGCAGGACCGGGCCGCCATGCCGCTCGAAGCCGCTGCTGTCGAAGGCGTTCAGGTCAATCTGATGATTGTTCGACGTCACCGTTTCGTCAGCGACCACGGCCGCCACCTGGCGATCCGGATCATTGCATTTCGCCCAGGCCTTCGGCACTGCCGGGAATTTGTATAGCTGTGCCTCTCGCGCAGCCCATGCGGCGTCGCTTTGCGCGATCTTGTTCCCCTTCTCCGCGATCTCGTTTAGTCGCTGCCGACGCCCAGCGCGGGCGCCGGTGACGTCGCCGTCGAGCGCCGCGGCGTGCTTGGCTGCAGCGTCGATGTGTTGCTTCATGTCGGCGACGAGTTCGTCGAGCACGGCACGGTGGTCGGCAAGTTCGATGCGCTTGGCCTCGATTGCGTTCAAGCTTTCGCGGAGTGCGGCCTGGCGCGCGCGATCCGCGGGCGGCATGTCGCGTTTGGCGAGAGCCTTGCAATGTTCCCACGCGCGCGAACTCGGCCGCTCGGCGAGTGCCCCCTGCTGCTCAATCCATCGCGCATGATTGGCTATCTGGGCGGCGTGTCCTCCGAGCGCGTCAAGATCTTCGAGGATCTCGGTAGCATTGGGGCGTTCTCGGCGTCCATCGCCTCGACAATGTCCGCCGAATCCATGACTGATTGAGAGAGGCCGGCGCCGCCGAGGGCTTGCGCCTTGTCGCGAGCACCCGCGTGACAGGGGGGCGGTTTTCGGCCTCCGGGGGCATGGCTCGCAGCATCGCGAATTCTCAACCTGACCTCCACGCACGCTTTCGGCCTGTTTTATTCCTCCATTTCCAGTAAAGATTCTTCGGACGGAGTTTTCAGGGTAGCTTTGGGCGTTGGGGGAAAATGCAGAGGGTGCCGCAGCCGGGCGACTTTGTGCGCGTTCGCTCCCGCCGTTGGCTGGTTGAGGATGGGAGACCTGTCGATGGGCTCAATGCCCTCAGCCTTGCCTGCATCGACGACGACGCCCAGGGGAAACCGCCGCGGTCCTCTGGGACGCAGAATTGGATGGGGTGATCCTCGCCGACGAGGGCTGGGCGAACGTCGCCAAACACGGAACCGACGACCCGAGCGTCTTCTCTGCCTACCTTCGCACGTTGCGTTGGAACACCGCCACCGCGGCCGACCGCGATCTCTTCCAGGCCCCGTTCCGCGCCGGCATTCACCAGGACGCCTACCAGCTTTTGCCTCTCAGGAAGGCGCTGCGCCTTCCTCGCGTGAATTTGCTGATCGCCGACGACGTCGGCGCCGGGAAGACGGTCGAAGCGGGGCTCGTCTTACGCGAACTGTTGCTGCGTCGGCGGGTTGACTTCGTCCTCGTCGCCGCACCGGCGGGCATGGTGCGCCAGTGGCAGGAGGAGCTTGAGGCCAAGTTCGGCCTCGCCTTCACAATCATCGACCGCGACTATCTCTCGATCCTGAGGCGCGAACGAGGCTACGGCGCGAACCCATGGGCCGCCGGCTCGCGCTTCTTGATCTCCCATTCGCTCATGTCCGACGAGACCTACGTCGCCGGACTGCGCGACCTCCTAGGCGACTTCCGGCCGCGCGCATTGCTGATCCTCGATGAGGCGCATCATGCCGCGCCTGCGAGCGGCTCTCGCTATGCCGTCGACAGCCAGTTCACCAAGGCGATCCGCGGGCTCGCCGAGCGTTTCGAGCATCGTCTCTTCTTGTCGGCGACGCCTCATAACGGGCATTCGAACTCCTTCTCCGCGTTGCTAGAAATCCTCGACCCGCAACGTTTCACGGCCGGCGTCCCGGTTAAGCCCCGCGAACTCGATCAGGTCATGGTGCGCCGACTGAAGTCGGACCTACGCTACTTCGGCGCGAAATTTCCCGAACGGAAGGTCGAAGCGCTCGTCATCAAGGCCCTGCCGCAGGACGCTCCGGAACTCGTGCTGTCGCGCACGCTGTCGAAATATGGCGAATCGTTACGCGCTCGAACGGCGGACATGGGCGCGCGTGAGGCGGGCTACTTGCGGCTGTCTTTCGTGGGCCTGCAACAGCGCTTGCTGTCCTCGATCGCCGCCTTCGCCAAGACGCTCGCCGTCCATCGGAAGGGGCTGGCCAATGCGCAAGCCGACACCGCCCCGGCGGTAGCCGAAGCATTCGTCGAAAGCGAGGCGGCTCCTGAAGACGAGCCGGAAGATTCCACCCTCGGCGAGACGCTGATGGAGACGGAAGCAGACGAAGCCGCCGCAGCCGCTGGGGCTTTGGCTGCCAGCGTCGCCAACATCGCTTTAGTCGACGAGATGCTGGCTCTTGCCCGCAAGCACGCCCAGCAACCTGACGCCCGCGTTCGGGTCCTCATCCGATGGATTCGGGAGCATATGACCTCGGGCGGCCGTTGGAACTTGCGCAGGCTGGTCCTGTTCACCGAGTACGAAGATACCCGCCGCTGGCTCGAAATCCAACTCGCGGAGGCGCTCGACGACCTCGCCCCCGACGACCGGATCGCCTCGTTCACCGGCGCGACGTCGACCGAGCGGCGCGAAGAACTCAAGCGGAAGTTCAATTCCGATCCGGCAGCGGAGCCTCTCCGGATTCTGATCTGCACCGACGCCGCGCGCGAGGGCATCAACCTGCAGATGCGCTGCTCGGACCTCATTCACGTCGACCTGCCCTGGAACCCGGCGCGGCTCGAACAGCACAACGGCCGGATCGACCGCAAGTTGCAGCCGTCGCCCCAGGTCTGGTGCCGCTATTTCGTCTATGAGCAGCGCCCCGAGGACGTGGTCTTGCAGGCTCTCGTCCGCAAGACGGAGCGCATCCGCGAGCAGCTAGGCTCGGCAGGCCAGGTCATCGCCCAGAGGCTGGCCGAGCGCCTCGAACGCGAAGGCATCTGGCGCGCCGATGCGCAGGCGCGGGAGATCGACGAGGCGTCGGACGAGCGGCTCGAAAAAACAGCCGTCGCCGAGATGGACGACGAAACGGCGGCGAGGCGAGCCCATCAGGCCAAGGAATTGGATGAACTGCGCGAGTTGCGCGAGGAGTCGCGCGAGCGCGTCGGCGTCAATCCCGATATGCTGAAGAACGTCGTCGCGAAGGCGATGGCACGTGCGGGCGCGTCGCTTGAGGCGGCGCGGGTTGGCGAGATCAACGGGGTCGAGCTTTTTCGCCTTGATCCCAACGACCCGGCGTTTGCTGGCGGCGGCTGGGCGGAGGCGCTCGACGACTTGCGGATACGCCGCCGCAAGCGATCGGAATCGCTGAAAGATTGGCGCGCCAACGCTCCGCTGCGCGCGGTCTCGTTCAAGCCCGCGATGATGGAGGACGGGGTCGACGTCGAAGGCGTCCTGCAATTGCATCTGGAGCACCGTCTGGTGCGCCGGTTGCTGTCGCGATTCCTGAGCCAGGGGTTCACGTCGGGCCTGTCGCGCGCTTCGGTGGTCACCGGACCAGGCGCGCAGCCGCGGGTAGTGCTGCTCGGCCGGCTCGCGCTTTACGGGCTAGGCGCGGCGCGCTTGCATGAGGAAATATTGCTCGTCACCGCCGCCTGGACAGAGGCGGATCACGGGCGGACGCCATTGAAGCCGTTCGGCGTCGTGCGCGAGGCGGCGACACTCGACCAACTCGATCAAGCATTCCGGAGTCCGCGCGAGCCGGCTGCGCAGATCGTCGATCGCATCCGGAAGTGGGCGGTACACGACGCTGCGGATTTGGAGCCCGAACTCGGGCGGCGCGCGGAAGCGCGCAAGGTCGAGGCGGAACGCGATCTCGCTGTGGTCGGCGAAGCCGAGGCGAAGGCGATCCGCCGTCTTCTGGAAGACCAGCGCGCGCGGGTCGCTAAGGCAGACGCCGAGCCCGAGGACATGCAACTCACGCTCTTCGAGGATACGGAGGCTGAGCAGCGCCGACGCGACCGGCGCCGCTGGAAGGCGAAGCTCGAAAAACTGGCGAAGGACATCGACAGTGAACCAGCTCAGGTTCGCGCCGGCTACAACGTCGTCGCCGATCGTTTGGAGACGATTGGACTCGTTTATCTCTGGCCGGAGGGCAACTGAGCATGGCCCGGATCGATCCCAACGACGAATGGCTTGGCCATGTCCAGCCGGTGGGTCTCGTCGTCGCCCCGATCGTGCTTGCACGCTATGGGCTAACCCCCGAAATCCAAACGCGCGTCGAAACCGGCGCGGCGCTCGCGCCGGTCCCGTCTGAGACGATGGCGCGCCTCCGGTTCGATCTACGAAGCGCGAATCAAGACCTCTGTGCATCAGCGTTGGTGAAAGGCTGAGGCTGCGCGAGGCGCGCGGAAGGCGCGCCGCGTGGATCAGGTCGAAGCTTGCCCAAGAATTGACAAACTCATTTGTCCGGTCATAGGATGACTTGAGTCCGGTCGCCCGGAAGGCGAACTGACGGGAGGAGGGACGAACCCAATGAGGCGAGGATTATGGGGCGTCGTCGCAGCTGCAGCGTTCTTCGCTGCTGGCGGAGCGCGAGCTGAAGAGAACACGGTGAAGATCGGCGTGAACGCGGCCCTCACCGGGTCGTTCGTTTCGGCCGGCAACACCATCCACAACGCGGTCAAGCTGGCGGTGAAGCAGATCAACGACGCCGGCGGCTTCGTGGTCAACGGCAAGACCTATAAGCTCGAACCCTATTATCGCGACGATCGCACGGACGTGAACACGGCGATCGCGAACGCGCGCGAGCTTGTCGACGACATTGGCGTCAAGGCGATCTGGGGCACAGAGAGCCACGATTTCTCGATCGCCATGACGAAGATCACCAATCCGGCGAAAGTGCTCCAGTTCACCGGCAACAGCTCGCTCGGTTGCTGTCTGACCGAGGAATCGACGAAGCCGGGCGGCCCGCTGCACTACACGTTCCAGACGGAGCCGCAGGAGTTCCAGCGCAGCGGCAGCACCGCGAAAGGCGTCATAACCCTCCTCACGGAGGCGCTCGGCCACAAGCCGAACACCTCGGTCGTGTTCGTTCAGGACGACGCGGGCGGCCAGTATCTTTCCTCCCACTACGAGCTCGCGCTCAAGGCGGAGGGCGAGAAGACCGATCTCATCGAGTTCCCGCCGGACACCAAGGACTTCACGCCGCTGCTCACCCGCGTGAAGGCGGACAAGCCGGACGTGGTCCACATCTGGTACAATGGCGACATCGTGATGATCGCCTATCCGCAGGCCGTCCAGCTCAATGTCGCGCCGTCATACTTCCTGTTCGGCGTCGATCCGGGCGTATGGCAGGAGCGGGGCCTCAAGTCCGCGGTCCCGGTCACGCTGAGCTGCGTCCCGGTGTGCTGGGGAGCCCCGCCGTTCAAGGCCGCGAAGGACTATTTCGACCAATATTTCGCGCTGGGCGCGCCGAAGGGCGTGCAGTCGTCGGTCTCGCTGCTCTACTATGACTATGTGGGCATGTTCGTGAAGGCGATGCGGGCGGCGGGCACGGTCGACGACACGGACAAGATCGCAGCCGAGCTCGAGAAGATGAAGTACCAGGGCGTCGTCTCGCAGGTCCCGCTGTCCTTCAACGACAGACACCAGGTGACCTTTGCGACGGAAGTCTGTCTGGTCCAGCCGAATACCTCGGACAAGTTCAAATGCGCGGTCGAACAGCCGCCGGCCAATCCTCCTCCGGGCGATCCGGGCGGCTGAACGGCGCCGAAGGCTCATCGTTCGCGAGGCCTCCCGGGGATGATCGAGCGGGGCTGGCGTGGCCGGAAGATCGGCGTTGACCTCTTCCGGCCAGGAAACGCCCGGCCCCCTGATTTCGCGCTCATGGCGCTCATCGTTTCGTGATGAGCCGCCGAGGCGAGGGCCTCGACGAGGACAGCGTCCCTGACCGAGGAACGACGTGATGGTGACTTTTGTTCAGGAGCTCGTGAACAGCCTTTCCGTGGCGAGCGTGATCATCCTCATGGGGATCGGGGTCACGCTGATCTTCGGACTGACCGGCATCATCAATTTCGCCCATGGCGAATTCCTCATGCTGGGCGCAATTGGCGTCTGGGTTCTGGTCGGTTACGGCCTTGGCTACGTTCCGGCGCTGATCATCGCCGTCGCCATCGTCGGCCTTATCGGCTTCCTGCTTGAGCGCGGACTGTTCCAGTTCACGCTCACCCGACCGAACAACGGCTTCATGGCCTCGCTCGGCCTGTCCATCGTGCTCCAGCACGTCGTCATCCGCATCTGGAACTCGTTTTCGAAGAGCATTCCCGAACCATTTCCCGGCGTCTGGGAGATCGGCGAGATCCGGTTCATAAAGATGCGGGTCGTGGTCGTGGCGGTCACCGCCCTTGTCGTCGCGGTCACCTTTTTCACGATTTCCCGCAGCCGCTACGGCCTGGCGCTGCGCGCCAGCCTCGCCGATCGGCAGACGGCGGCGCTCATGGGCATTCCGATCCGCCGCTACATCACGGTGATTTTCACCTACGGCAGCGCGATCGCCGGCCTCGGGGGCGCGCTGACGATTGCGCTCTTTCCGGTGACGCCTTTTGTCGGATCGGAGATGATCATGCTCGGTTTTGCCGTCGCGCTCATCGCCGGGCTCGGCAACGTCCCCGGCGTTGTCGGGGCCGGGCTCATCCTCGGCCTGGTCGACGGGTTCAGCGGCGCCTATGGCACGCCGGAATGGACCAATGCCTACACCTTCGGTCTCATGATCGTGATCCTGATCTTCCGGCCGCAAGGCCTGTTCGGCGGCACCATGGGGCCGGCGATTGAATAAGGACGCGCCCCCGGCTCAGGTTGCGGCGATGGCGGAAACACGTTCGGCTCGCTGGTCGCCGGCCGGAGTCATTCTGACGGCGCTGGTCGTCGGCGGCGTGTTCGCCTTTCCCTGGCTCAATCCGGGCTACCGGGCGCTGTCCTTCGCGGTCACGACCGGCGTGACGGCGATCGTCCTCTACGGCATGGCGATCCCGTTTGGCCAAGCGGGGATCATGTCGCTCGGCTACGCCGGTCTTATGGGTTTTGGCGCCTATACCGCTGCGATCCTGTCCCGCGATTTCGGGATGAACATGTGGGAGGCGATGCCTTTCTCGGCGCTCGTCGCCGCGCTCGCGGCGGGCCTGTTCGGGCTGCCGTCGCTACGCATCAGCGGGCACCATTTCGCCATCACGACGTATGTCATGTGCGAGCTTCTGCGCATCGTGCTCATCAACGGGGGCAAGTTCACCGGCGCCGCGACCGGGCTCGACCTGCCGCCGATCGGAACGGTGCTCGGCGTCAGGCTGGATAAGCTCGCAAACACCTACATGCTTGTCGCGGCGTTCATGGTCATCAGCATGCTGGCCGCCTATTCCATTGCCAATTCTCGCTACGGGCGCACCTTGCGCTCGATCCGGGAGAACGAACAGCTCGCGCGGTTGATCGGAGTCAACACCAACGAGCAGAAGGTTCTGGCCTTCATGCTTAGCGGACTGTTCGCCGGCGTCGGCGGCGCCCTGCAGGCCTACAATTTCCGGCATATCTCGCCGGACCTCTATGGCGGCGCGACAAGCCTCTATTTCGCGCTGATGGTGATGCTCGGCGGCCCGCGGACGATTTTTGGACCACTGGCAGGGGCGATCATCGTGACGTTTCTGCCCGAGGTCATGCGCATCGACCCGGTCGACTCGCGCATCGCCTATGGGCTCGCCCTGATCGCGGTGGTGATGCTGCTGCCCGGAGGCGTGATCGCAGCGGCTGGACTCGGCTATGAATGGGCCATAGCGACGCTTCGCGGGACGCGCGGGCGCGCGGGCGCAGTCGACGCTGGCGCTTCGCGGAGCTGAGGAGCTGCCAACGGTGACGACGCTTGAGATCAGGGGCCTGCGCAAGACATTCGGGGGCGTCGTCGCGCTCGCGGGCATCGACATGACGGTTCGGTCGGAAGAGATCCTCGGCGTCATCGGCCCGAACGGCTCTGGCAAGACGACCCTGTTCAACACTGTTTGCGGGGTCTATCGGCCGAACGGCGGGACCATTCATTGGAATGGCGTCGACATCGCCGGCAGGCCGGCCTACACGATCGGCCGCCTCGGCCTCGGCCGCACCTTCCAGCAGGCAATGTCGTTCCCCGCGCTTACGGTGCGGGAGAACGTGCAGATCGCGATTGAGCACGGCTCGAGACGGGAACACATCGCAGGGCCGCAATGGTCGTCTCCGGAGGAGCTTCTGGAGTTTGCTGGGTTGGAGGGTTTCGTTGACGAAGTCGCGAGCGCCATGCCGTTCGGCAATCTGCGGCGTCTCGGGGTGGCGGTCGCGCTTGGCGGGCGCCCGGCGCAGCTCCTGCTTGACGAGCCGGCGGCTGGGCTCAACGAAGGAGAAAGCGTCCAGCTCACGCACCTGCTTCGGCGCGCCCATCAACTCGGAGTCGGCATTTGCATCATCGATCATCACGTTGGCCTGATGGCCGAACTCTGCGCGCGCCTGGTTGTGATTCATTTCGGCAACAAGATCGCTGACGGCCCGACGGAAGCGGTGCTAAACGACCCGAAGGTGATCGAGGTTTATCTCGGGGATGTGGAGTGAGCCTGCTCGATGTCGCAGATGTCTGGACCACCTATGGCCCGATCGTGGTCAATCGCGGCGTCTCGATCGCCGTCGGCGAGGGTGAGATTGTCACGATCATCGGCTCGAACGGCGCCGGCAAGTCGACGCTCTTGAAGACGATCGCGGGCCTTATGAGTTCGAAAAGCGGGACGATCCGTCTCCTGGACGAAGACGTGACCGGGATCTATGCCGACGGGATCGCGCGTCGCGGGGCGGTTCTAGTGCCGGAAGGCCGGCGCATCTTTCCCGATATCACGGTGCGGGACAACCTGCGGCTCGGCGGGTACTCTCGCATCGATTCGGAGGGCGTCGAACGCGATATCAAGGCAATGGAGTCGTTCTTTCCCATTCTTGCGGAAAAGCGGGACGCAAAAGGCTCGGCCTTGAGCGGCGGACAGCAGCAGATGCTCGCGATTGCGCGCGGCCTCATGGCGAAGCCCAAGATCCTCATTCTCGACGAACCGTCGCTCGGGCTTGCCCCGATCATCGTCCATGAAGTGCGCTCGATCATTCTTTCCGTGCGCGACAAGTTCGGAGCGGCGGTGCTGCTGGTGGAGCAGAACGCGAGCCTTGCGCTTGCGGTCGCCGATCGGGGCTACATAATGCAGAATGGCCGTATCGTGGCGTCGGGAGCCATCGAAGACCTGCGCAGCCTCGATCTTGTGCGCGAGACCTATCTGGGCAACCGCCAAGGCCGCCCGCGTTCGCCTGGCGGCGTGGCGAGATCCGCTTCATGACGACGGCGCGTACGACCGACCGACCCCGGCGCAAGCCCGCCGAGGGCCTCCCGACCAGAACCCTCGGGCGCGCCCCCAACCTCCCCTCCCAGGTCGCGCGCATGATCTCGGACGAGATCCTCGCAGGACGGCTCCGGGTCGGCGACCGGCTGCCGACCGAGCGCGACCTCGCTGAAGCTTTCGGCGTGAGCCGCAACGTCGTGAGAGAGGCTGTCGCGCGACTGAGATTTGAAGGGGCGGTCGAGCCGCGTCAGGGGTCTGGAGTCTTCGTCCTTGGAAACCAGCCGAACTCAGCGCTCAGGCTCGATACGGAAATCTTGCGCGACCGTTCGCTTTTCGCCAACCTGTTCGAGTTGCGTTCGATCCTCGAGGTTGAAGCTGCCGGCCTCGCCGCCAGCCGCCGCGGTCGTAAGCACCTGACCGCGATCGGAGCAGCGCTACAGGGGCTTTACGAGAGCCAGGGAACGCCGCAGGCGGTCGAAGCCGATTTGGAGTTCCATCGGGCGGTCGCGCGCGCGAGCGACAACGTCTACGTGGCGATCTTTGTCAATTTCATCTCGGAGCATGTTCGAGCAAGCATCGCCAAAGCAAATGAACGTGTGGACGTGGCCGTGCGCGAGCGCATCAACAAGGAAGAGCACGCCGCCATCTACGAAGCGATCAAAGCCAAGGACGTCGAACGCGCCCGCGAAAGCATGCGACGGCATATCGGCAAGGCGATGGGGCGGCTGGGCTTGACGAAAGACTGATTCGGAATCCGCCTGATCGAATTTCCTTCCCAGCGACCGAGAGCCGGCGGATCGCCGAGTCCATTTTGAGCCATTTCAATGGTTTGCGGCGCCCCATCAATTTCGGCGGCGCGCCGCGGCCGTCGGCGTAGACGCCGGCGCGAGCCGCAGCATTGTCGAGATGAACGCGCATGGCTTTTTGAGCCGCGGCGGGATCGCTGGCCCTCACAGCGACGAGAATCATCTCGTGCTCGACGAGGGTGGCGCGAGCCATTTCGTCTGAGGCGTGGCTGCCGCCCGCCACCAGGATGCTATCGCGCACTTTCCCTGAAACAAATCCGACGAATTGGACGATATAGGCGTTGCCGGCCGCGCACGCGACAGCGGTGTGGAACTCGAGATCCTTCTTGAGCCATTGAACGCTGCCATAGGGCGCAGCCGTCATGCTCGCGAGCGCGTCCTGCATGCGCGCAAGATCATCCTTCGATCGGCGACGGGCTGCGAGCGCAGCGGCGTGAACTTCGAGAATCCCACGGAGCTCAAACAAGCTCGCGAAAGCGTCACCCTCTTGAAGCGCGTCATGGTCGATCGAAAGCGCTGTCGGATTGGCCCCATCAGCAACGAACGCTCCTCGACCCTGCTGCGACCAGACGCGTCCTTCCGAGCGCAGCTTGGCGATAGCCTCTCGCACGACGTTGCGGCTGACGCCGAAAGTGGTCGAGAGGGCGTTTTCCACCGGGAGCCTATCCCCGGGCCGCAACCGCCCTTGCGCGATCTCGCGGGAGATTGAGCTCGCAACGAGGGCAGGCAGGTGGGGGCCTCGGTTAACTTTACCGAGCTTCAACGCCATCGTTCATGTCTCCCGATTTGCTGGCGCGGGCAAGATTCGACCGGGACTCAACAGGCACTGCGGATCGAGCGCGCGCTTCAGCGTAAACGCAAGATCGAGAGCCACGTCGTCCGTTCGGCTCAAAAAGGCCTTCTGCTTCAATCGCCCGATCCCATGCTCTGCGCTGATGCTGCCGTGGAGACGATCGACCACATCGAAGATCGTCTGTTCCGCCTCCTCGAACAGGCGAGTCATGGCCTCGGCCGTTGCGCCGACAGGCGGGATGACGTTTAGGTGGACATTGCCGTCGCCAACGTGTCCATAGGCGAGCGCCAAGGCCTCAGGATGGCGTTCACGCAGGTTGCGCAAGGCGTCATCGAGGAAGACGGCGAGTTTCGAGATCGGGACAGAGACATCCGTGCGCAAATAACGCCCGCCGCGTCCTTGCGCCTCGACCATCGTCTCGCGATAGAGCCAGAACCGTTCGGATTGCGCGCGGCTCTGAGCGATGACGCCATCGGCGACTAAGTCCTGCGCATCGCTCAAGAACGTCTCCAGCAATGTGCGAAGATCAATCGGCGCGCTGGAGGCGAGCTCCACCAGAACATAGGTCGGATAGGCGCGTCCGAGCGGTTCTGGCACGTCGTCGCGGGCGCGAAGGGCGACCTCCAGTCCGTCTCGAAGGATAAGCTCGAACGCGGCGACGAGATCTCCGCAGCTCCGGCGCGCCCGCGCGTAGAGCGCCATCGCGTCAGCCGCCGAGCGAAGAGCGATGAGGGCGGTCTCGACCTGGGCGGGCTTTGGGAAGAGCTTCAACGCCGCAGCGGTTACGACGCCAAGCGTTCCCTCGCTACCGATGAAGAGCTGCTTGAGATCGTACCCGCGATTGTCCTTGCGGAGCGTATTGAGGCCGTTCCAGATGCGCCCATCGCTGAGCACGACCTCGAGACCGAGGACGAGGTCTCGTGTCATGCCGTAGCGCAGCACATTCATGCCCCCGGCGTTGGTGGCGACATTGCCGCCGATGCGGCAGCTGCCCTGCGCGCCGAAGGTGATCGGGAGGAAACAGTCCTCTTTCTCCGCCGCCTTCTTGGCGTTCTCGAGAATGCATCCGGCTTCGACGATCATCGCGAAATCGGTCGGATCCACCATGCGCACCGCGTCAAGCCGTTCGAGGCTGATCACGAGCTCTCCTCCGCCCGGCGCCGCCACCGCAGCTCCAACGAGACCCGTAAGGCCGCCTTGGGGGACGACGGGAATCCGGCGTTCGCTGCACAGCCGCATGACCGCCGCGGTTTCCTGGACGCTACGCGGACGCGCAACCGCCAACGGCCGCCCATAGTGATCGCCCGACCAATCGCGGCTGAAACGGGCGAGATCCTGCTCCTCCGTCATGAGGCCGCCGCCCGGCAAGACTGCGTCGAGCGCGGCGATCGCTTCCGCGTGTGCGGGAGACATTACGTTCATCCGTGAAATTCCGGGTCGAGCGTGTGGCGCCCTGGGGCGACGACATCCGTGCGGTTTGCGGCGGGTTGGAGAAACAACGCGCCGAGATCCCGCGCAAACCCGAGCCAACGAGGCGCTGGACGACGCGTATAGTCTTCATTGGTTATCCGGACGGTTAGGGAATTCGAACGGATCGACCCCGATGCACGACATTTGGAGGACTCCCTCCCCAACCGCGTCTGCCGCGATCCCAGCCATCAGACCACTGCCTCTCTCGTTGATTATGAGCGCCTTAACGTTGCTGCCGACGAGGCCGTTATGGTCGATCCATCGCAGACGCGCAGCTCTTCGACGCCACGCGCAGGCAATCGCGGATCGACGCCGCTCGTCGTCGACGCTCGCTCGGCGCGCGCGACTGGACGACGGTCGGGACCGCTCGCTGGAAGCCGGCGATCTTTTCCGCCCTTGTCGCTCCCGTTGCATCTTGGTAAGGTCGCCATGTTGAAGGGTCATCATACAACATTGCGCCTTCGACGCCAGCGTGTTCGCGCTCTATGCCGTCTCGTCCGCGAGGGCTCGATTACGAGTGACCGACAAGGTCGACCGTTCCTAGGGAGGATTTCTCGCCATGACCAAAAACGACCCCCATCAGGGGATCAATCGCCGCCAGATGTTGCAATCAGTCGCCGGGCTCGGCGCTGGCGCACTCGCCTCGAGCTATCCGCTTGCCGCGCGCGCGGCCGTCGGGCAGCCGGCGCTGGTGACGTCCATCCGCTCGCTCTCCAATCCCTATCACGCCGTATGGAAGATCGGGGCTGACGCTTTCGCAAAGGCGGTCGGAATCCCCAACACGACCCTGGTTACCGAGGCCAACAGCGAGAAGGGCATTTCCGACATTCGCGCGATGATCGCCAAGACCGGCGGCAACATGGTGCTCAACGTCGATCCGAACAACACGCCTGACGCTCGGCCGATCGTCGAAGCCTGTTTCAAGGCCAAGGTCTATGTCGTCAGCTGGTGGAACAAGCCGGCCGACCTTCACCCCTGGGACTTCGATCCCTACTACATTGCTCACATCGAGTTCGACGGGGTGACCAACGGCGCCTATATCACCGAGGCGCTCTTCAAGGCGATGGGCGACGAAGGTGGTTTCGTCGCTGTGGGCGGAATGATCTCCGACTCGGCGGCCATCGATCGCCGCAAAGGCATGATGGAGACTCTGAAGAAGCATCCCAAGGTCGAGCTTCTCGATTTCCAGACTGGCGATTGGCAGTCGCAAAAGGCTTTCGACATCACCGGGTCCTGGCTCACGCGCTTTGGAGACAAGATCAAGGGCGTGTGGGCCGCCAACGACGATATGGGCACGGGCGCGCTCGAGGCTTTGCGCGCTCAAGGCCTCGCGGGCAAAATTCCCGTCGTCGGCATTGATGGGATAAAAGCGGCGGTCGAAGCCGTCAAGGCCGGTGAATTTGTCTGCACGGTGACGTCTGATCCCTATTGGCAAGGCGGCATTGGCCTCTCGATGGGCCTCGAGGCTCACCAAGGCAAATTCGACCCCTCGAAGGAGCCGAAACTGCATCGCGAATTCAACGCAAAGACGGTCAAGATCACTCGCGACAACGTCGAAGAGTATATAAAGACGCAGGTTCAGTCGCATCCGCAGATTGACTGGTCCGATTTGTGGAGCCGAGTCGCGAGCCCCATCGTTTACGGATGAGGATCACGGCGGATTGAGGAAATGGCGCCGGCTTTTCAATCGACGCCTACCGTGGCCGCTTCCGCTCCGGAGCAGAGCAGACCTCAGCCGGATCGACCCTCCTTTCAGCGTCGGTTCGGCGGAGGCCGGCTCGCGGATTTTGGACCGCTGATCGTCCTGATTGGCCTTTCTCTCGTCCTCGGGCTGCTCAATCCAAGCTTCTTCAGCTTTCGCAATGTCGTCTGGGGTCTGGCGAATTCCGCCGCCATCCCGCTGATCCTTGCGATGGGATCGACCTTCATCATCTTGATGGGAAGCATCGATCTGTCCATCGAAGGCGTGCTGTCCGTCGGCGCGATGATCGTCGCGCTTCTTTGCGCGAACGACAGCAACGACCATGACTTAGGTTGGTGGGGGCCGCTGCTCGCGATCATGGCGTGCACCGGGCTTGGCCTGCTTAACGGCCTGGTGCACGTCGTCCTTCGCATCCCCTCCTTCATGGCGACGCTTGGGCTCTGGTTCGTGGGGCTCGGCATCGGCACGGTGGCGCTCGGCGGCTCGGCAGTGCGCGTTCTCGATCACGGCATCCGAGCAATCGCCTTCCAGCGCGTCTTCGCCTTTCCGCTCGCGGTCTGGATCGCCGCCGCGATGTTTCTTCTGGCGTTGTTTCTCGAGCGCCGGACGCGGTTCGGCCGCTATATCTATGCGATCGGCGGCGGCGAGGACATTGCGACGCTCTCCGGCGTTCCGGTCAAGCGCACGCGTATTCTCGCTTTCGCGCTGGCGGGGTTCTTCACCGGCGTTGCGGCAGTGCTCGCAGCGGCGCAACTCGGCCAGGCGAATACGACGATCGCAGACGGCCGTCTTTTCATGACGGTCACCGCCGTCGTCGTCGGCGGCACCGCGCTGACCGGCGGATGGGGCGGCGTCGCCAATTCGCTGGTCGGCGTCATGATCGTCGCGGTCTTGGCTAACGGCATGGTTCTTTTAGGCATCTCGCCGTACATCCACGAGACTGTGCAGGGGCTGATGATCATCGCCGCGGTCGCGCTATCGATACGGCGCAGCGGCTCGTTCGTCATCAAATAGGTCGGCTCATGCTCAAGGTCGAAGGCGTCAGCAAGAGCTTTGGTCCAGTCAGAGCCCTACGCAACGCGACGATCACGATTGGCGCGCATGAGGTCGTGGGGTTGATCGGCGAGAACGGCGCCGGCAAGTCCACTCTCATGCGGATTCTCTCCGGCGGAATGAGGCCCGATGCGGGTACGATCGCCGTTGATGGATCGGCGGTCATGCTGCGCGACACCGCGCAAGCCAATCGCTACGGCATCGCGATGGTCTTTCAGGAGCAATCCCTGCTCCTCAATATGTCGGTCGCGGACAACCTCCATCTCGCGAATGAGCGGCCTTTCACTCGGTTCGGGGTCATCTCCCGCCGTCGGATGATCGAGGCGGCCAGAGATCGCCTCGCCCGGGTCGGGCTCGATATCGACCCGACCCTGAAAGCCGGCGAACTCGGATTTGCCGCGCGCCAGATGGTCGAACTCGCCAAGGCTCTGTCGCTGGAAGAACGCACCAACGCCCCGCTGACGATCCTCCTCGACGAACCGACCTCGGTGCTCGAAAGCAAGGACATAGAAATCCTTTTCGAGCGGATAAGGAGCTTGAAATCACGAGCCAGCTTCGTTTTCGTCTCGCACCGGCTCGACGAAGTCCTGGCGATCAGCGACCGCATCTATGTGATGAAGGACGGCGAGATCGTCGCCGAGAGGCCTGCAGGCGCAACCAGCGTTCCCGTGCTTCACGCGATGATGGTTGGGCGCGACCTCGACGCGGAATACTACCGGGAGGCGCGCCAAAAGCCGCCGTTGGACGAGATCGTCCTGGAAGCGCGCGGGCTTGGCGTTCAAGGCGCCTACCGCAATGTGGATTTCACCCTTCGTCGCGGCGAAGTCCTAGGCGTCGCGGGCGTCATTGGCTCTGGCCGCGAGGAACTGACGCGGACCCTGTTCGGCTTCCTGCCGCAGACGTCCGGCGCCTTGCTTATCGAGGGGCGGCTGGCGAGCCTCAGAACGCCCACGCAAGCTGTCACGGCTGGAGTTGGCTACATCCCACGGGAACGGCGGGTTGAAGGCCTGGTGATGGATATTTCCGTTGCCGCCAATATCACGCTGGCGAGGCTCGACGCGACGATGCGCCATGGCTTTATCGATCATGGCCGCGAGCGAGCGATCGCAGACGAATGGATCCGCAGGCTTCGTATCAAGACCCCGAGCGCGGCGCAGGTTTGTCGGAATCTCAGCGGCGGCAACCAGCAGAAGATCGTGATCGCACGATGGTTGACGGCGGATTCGCATATCCTGGTTCTTGACCATCCGACCCGTGGCCTCGATGTCGGCGCCAAGGAAGAGGTCTACGATATGATCCGCAATCTTTCGGCGGACGGCGTTGCGATTGTGCTGACCTCGGACACGCTGGAGGAGACCATCGGCCTCTGCCACACCATTCTCGTCATGCGCGACGGTGAGATCACCGCTCGCTTCGACGCGCCGCCATACGCCAAGCCGGCCCAGGTCGCGCTCCTGGAGCATATGGTATGAGCGCCGCAGACCGACTTGTGGGGATCGCAGGGAAGAGCCTGTGACCAGCTTGGCTACGACCGAGGGCCTCCACGTCGGCCTTGCTGAACGGATTCGCCCCTATACGCCCCTCTTGCTGCTCGTCCTGCTCACTGTCGGCGTGAATATTGTCGAACCAGGATTTGCGAGCCTCAATACGGCGTCGGTCGTGCTCGCCGACGCTTCGGTGCTCTTCATTCTTGCTGCGGGGCTCACCTTCGTCATCATGCTGGGCGGCATCGACCTTTCGGTGCAGGCCGCGGCGTCCTTCGCCAGCATGGTCATGGCGGAGCTCCTGCCGCGGGTCGGCTACGTCGCATTCGTAATCACGATCCTTGTGGGCCTCGCGATGGGCCTCGCGAGTGGATTTGTTCACGTGAAACTGCGCATTCCCTCGTTTGTGGCGACGCTCGCGACCGGAGGCATCATGACGGGGCTGTCGCTTTTGATGGAGGGCGGCCGCACCGTCTCCCTTACCGACGAGGGGCGCGAGCAGGCGGCGTGGATTTCCGGCGCATGGGCCTTCGGCGTTCCGAACGTGATCCTGATTGCGATCGTCGTGGCGATCGGCGGCATGCTGGCGCAGCGCTACACTCGGTTTGGACGCTATAGCGCCGCGATCGGTGCGGGCGAACCGGCCGCGCGCGCAGCCGGCATCTCTGTAGACCCACATAAGATCATCGCGTTCGGACTGTCGGGCGCATTCGCTTCGCTCGCGGGCGTCGTGCTCGCGGCGCGCCTGGCGAGCGGCTCCCCGGACCTTGCCAACCAGCTTCTCTTGCCCGCTATTGCTGCGGTGATCGTCGGAGGCACGGCAATCACCGGCGGCGTCGGAAGCATCGGCCGCACAATGGTCGGCGCCTTGATCGTCTCGATCGTCCGCATCGGCATGACCTACGTCGGCGTCGACATTTTTGCGCAACAGATCGTTTTCGGCGCTGCGCTGATCTTTGCTGTCTTCGTGACGATCGATCGGAGCAAAATTCCCATCATCAAATAACTTCGGAAGCGTGGCCGTTCGGCGGCTCCAGACGCAATTGTGTGTCGCGATAATACCAACGGCTTTTCGAGCTGAACTCGTGGGGGAGATTCCCTTGGGCCGGATTTTCTGACTCCATTGGCGCGGTAGGATTCGCGCCATGCCTTCAGCGGTCAGATTGCGAGAGGACAATTCGGCGGAAGAGCGGCATTGGCTGGCCCGCCGGTCGAAGGACATCAACCAGAGCCGACAGCTTCTATCTTTGGCGGGGGTTCGAGAGGGAATGGAGCGCGGAGGGGCTGCGAAGATCGTTGGGCATGGACCGCCAGAGGCATTGTCACGTTATCGAAACGGCGACGCGAAGCGGTTTTGTAGCGCGAATTCAAGCGGCGGCGACTGCTTCGCGCCACGTGCTCATCGCCGCGGCGCGAAGCGTGCGATGCGTTTGAGCTGAAGTCAGATGGCGTTGGACGTTGAAGGTATTGAAGACTGCGGCATGAATTGAGAGGAATTTCTGGGCTGAGCCAGGGCTCTTAAATCGTTGCATCACAATATCGACGCCAATAATTAAAATGCTCTAGCCAGCTGGACGCCAGCTCTCGCGCGGGGATCAGTCCAAGCCGTCGGTCCAACGCGCGCCGTGATCGGCCGAGCTGAGGAAAGTGACGGGTGCCGATCTGGTCGGTCGGGTTTCGATGGGGGAAACCACACCGGAGGGTCTGGGGACCGCCGGTCTTGAAACCTCAATCCACCCATCCGACTCCGAGGGCGCGGCAATGCTGCGGCTCAAGCGTCCGTATGCGACGAAATATCAAAACGGCCGGCCTGCGCTACTAGGCTGGTCACTAAGGTGCGGTTTCCGTCGCTTCGCGCGCCGGCCGAGCCGCCAGAGCCTCAAACGTTTCGCCAGTTTCGACGAGGGTCGCGGCTATGTCGGTAACAGCCTCGAACCGGCGGACGATCACATCGACATAGAGCGGATCGAGCTCGACGCCGCGACAGAGTCGACCCGTCTTGTGAGCCGCCATCAATGTAGAACCGGAACCCAGGAAGGGGTCGATAACGATGTCGCCGCGATCGCTGAGGTCCAGAAGGGCGTCTTCGAGCATCCCCGTCGGTTTAACGGTCGGGTGGTCTTGAAGGCCGCTGGCGGGCGTCGGAGCCCAGCGAGGACGCGCCGGGATAGGTCCAGACGTTAGAGCGCCAGCGCCCACGCTTGCCGAGCTCGATATTGTTCACATGCGGGGCGGAGCCGTTCTTGAACAAGGGCAAGAGCTCATGTTGGGAGCGGTAGAGGCTGCCCATGCCGGCGTTGGTCTTCGACCAGACGACGAGGTTGAGGGGCTTGAGGCCGAGCTTGACCGCTGCGGAGTGGACCGTCGGGTATCCGCGCCAGTCGATGAAGCTGCCGAAGACGCCGTCGCAGAGGTAAGGAAGCGCCGCCGCAATCCAGGCCTCATTGAACGCGAGGAATTCGGCATCGGTCATTTCGCCTGAGGCCATTGCGAACTCGCGGTGTTTGCCGGCCGTCACATGACCGGCGATTGGGACGTTGTAAGGTTCGTCGGTCAGGACCAGACGTCCGGTCGAGTCGCCCCCTATCACTTGGCGAAGGGTCTCAGGATCAGTTGCGCTACCGCAAATAATCCGGTGGGGCCCGAGATCGAAAATATCGCCAAGGCGGGCGACCGCGGTCGTGTCGGCCTCCGGCGCGAGGGGCCCTTCCTCGATCGCATCGTCAGCCTCGCCGAGAACGATGTGGTCGATCTCGTCGAGCGTGAAGCCAGAGACCTCGATCGGCGCATCGGCGAAGATCAGCTCCTCGAACTCGACCTTCAACTCGTCCAGGTTCCATTCGCCCGTCTCTCCAAGGCGATTGACGGCGAGGCGGAGAACGCGCTTCCAGTTTCAAGCGGTCCATCGCAGCCTCTTCAACAGGCGAAAATGCTGACAGAGCGCGTCGCAGACGGCGGGGGAGGACAACAGCGCGCTGTGAGTTCACCGCCCGCGACATACCAGCGCTGTGTGAGGTTCTAGACGAGCTCTCCCGCAAACTCGATTGCACATTGCACACTGGTTTCCCCGCGTTGAACCAAAGCGTTAACGCCCTACTGCGTTTGGCTCCTGCCGCACCGTACGGCGTCTTCTATCGACATCCTCGCTAAACCTCATCGAGAGCAGTGTCAGACCGGCCTTGTCACGTCTAGCAATTGATGCCTCTGTGGCCTCCTCGGCTGGTTAGTTAACCCGTTGACTTTATTGAAACCAACTCTTGCCGAGTGACAAGTACAGACCAGTAAAAACGATTCATGTGACAACGCCATCGCTCGTTTTAAGGCGTTCGGCGGTCTGGCGGTTGCGCCCTCCAAGCACCCGAAATCGAGTAAGCGGCGAAAAGCGCCGGAAGCGAAGACACGGGCAAGCGTCGCCGGGGCGAGGCGCCGCAAGAGCGACCGGTGGCGGGCCAATGGGTTGCATGCAGCGCTCTTCACAATCGATGATTTTTTCCGGCCGTCACTTGCGCGTTCGTTCAATTCCCAACCTTCGAGCGATTGCCCTGAGATCGTGGCGCTACGGCTTGCCAGAGGCACTCGGCGAGCCCTACTGTTTTCATACAAATGACCGAGCCGAACGGCGGAAGAGACCGTCACCGGCGCGACCCGAGGCGGGAATTCCTATGGCCCACGACGAACCGGCCGCCTCAGGCGCGCCGACCAAGCTCGCGATCAAGAACGTCGGGCTCATGCTGAGCGGCGACCTCGAAAAGCCAATCCTCGACGCGGACGCGATCGTCGCGGTCAACGGCCGCATCGCGGCGATCGGGCGGGCCGCGGACCTCGACCTTTCCCTCGCGACGACGACGATCGACGCCCACGGCGTTGCGATCGCGCCCGGCCTGATCGATAGCCACGTCCATCCGGTCGCCGGCGATTGGACGCCGCGGCAGAGCCAGCTCAACTGGATCGATTCGTGCCTGCATGGCGGCGTCACGACGATGGTGTCCGCGGGCGAAGTGCACACGCCCGGTCGGCCCCGCGATATCGTCGGGCTCAAGGCGATGGCGATCACCGCGCAGCGCTGCTTTTCGAGCTTTCGCGCCAGCGGCGTGAAGGTACACGCGGGCGCGCCGGTGATCGAGCCGGGGATGGAGGAGCATGATTTCGGGGAGCTCGCCGCCGCCGGCGTCCGTTTCCTTGGCGAGGTTGGACTCGGCGGCGTCAAGGACGGGCCGACCGCGCGCAAGATGGTCGCATGGGCGCGCAAATACGGCATCAACAGCACCATCCATACCGGCGGTCCGTCGATCCCAGGCTCCGGGCTCATCGACAAGGACATCGTGCTTGAGGCGGACACCGACGTGATCGGTCACATCAACGGCGGCCACACCGCGCTGCCCGACGATCAGATCGTCTGCCTGTGCGAGCGCTGCAAACGAGGCCTCGAACTCGTGCACAACGGCAATGAACGCGCGGCGCTGTTCACCTTGCGCACCGCCCAGGAACGCGGCGAATTGGATCGCGTCATCCTCGGCACCGACGCCCCGGCGGGCTCCGGCGTTCAGCCGCTCGGCATCCTGCGCATGATCAGCCTGCTCGCGTCGCTCGGCGACGTTCCCACGGAGGCCGCCTTCTGCTTTGCGACCGGGAATACGGCGCGCATGCGCGCGCTCGACTGCGGGCTCATCGAGGTCGGGCGCGCAGCCGATTTCGTCTTCTTGGATCGCGCCCAGCATTCCGCGGGCAAGACGCTCCTGGAGAGCGTGCGGCTCGGAGACCTGCCGGGTGTCGGCATGACCGTCATCGACGGCATCGTGCGCTCGCATCGCAGCCGCAACACGCCGCCCGCGGAGAAGGCGCCCACGGTCGTCGCCGAATGAGGTAAACCCTATACTTTGCGTCTTAAGCGAGGCGCCGCAACAAAGCGATGAGCATCGAGCGTTCGTGTTTGCCCAGCGGCTCGAGCGTTTTTTCCGTGATGAGCGCGGCGATCGGCGCAGCGCGATCGTAGAGATCCGAACCCGCCGGCGTCAGCGCGACGAGGATACGGCGACCGTCGCGCGGATCCGGACGGATGGTGGTGAAGCCGCGCCCTGTCAGGCGATCGATGACGCCCTTGATCGTCGCGGCATCCATCGCGGTCAGGCGGCCGAGATGATTCTGCGAGCAATCGCCGAGTTCCCTCAATTTAGCGAGCGCGGCCCACTGGGTCGGCGTGAGGTCCTCGATCATCTCAGCGGCGAAAATCGTCGTATGACGTTGCTGCGCCTGACGCAGCACAAAGCCGACCTGTTCGTCGAGGACGTAGCGCTCCTCCCGATCGCGGCGGCCTTGAATGGCGGGGCTCTTCATTGGGTCACCGGGTACCACAGCCATGGCCGCGCCGCCAGCAGGCTCAAACGGCGAGATAGGCGTCGCGGACGTCGGGGCGGGCGTCGAACTCCGCCATCGTTCCGGCAAAGCGGATGCTTCCTTTCTCGATGACATAGACGCGGTCGGCGACGAGCCGGGCGAAAGCGAGGTTCTGCTCGCTCACAAGCAGGCTGAGCCCCTCGCGCTTCATTTCGCCAATCGCCTCGATCATCTGCTCGACGATGCGGGGGGCGAGGCCTTCGGACGGCTCGTCAAGCAATAAAAGCGAGGGATTGCCCATCAGCGTGCGCGCGATGGTGAGCATCTGCTGCTCCCCACCCGAAATGCGAGCGCCAGCGCTTCGCCGCAACTCCCGCAGGTTTGGAAAGATCGCAAAAAGCCGCTCCGGCGTCCAAGTCGGAGCGTCGGGGCGCGGCGGCTGCCGGCCGACCTGCAGATTTTCCTCGACCGTCAGATCGGCGAAGATCCGACGGTCCTCCGGCACGTAACCGAGGCCGCGCCGCACGATCTCGTAAGGCGGACGCTTCGAAATATCCTCATTGTCGAAGACGATCCTGCCGCCGCGGCGGACGATCAGCCCGAGGATCGCGCGGAACGCCGTTGATTTGCCCGCGCCGTTGCGGCCAAGCAGCGCGACCGCTTCGCCTGCCCCAACTTCTAGCGAGACGTCGAACAATACCTGCGCTTGGCCGTAGGCGGCGTCGAGTGCTGTGACCGAGAGCTTGGCTGCGTTCACGAATCGGCCCCATAAAGCGAACCCGCGCCGAGATAGACCGCCTGAACCTCGGCGTTGGCCCGCACCGCGGCGGGCGCGCCCTCGGCGATCAACGTCCCGCGGTTCAGCACGAGCACGCGGTCGGCGTGACCAAACACCACGTCCATGTCGTGCTCTGTGAACAGGACGCCGATCGTGCGTTCGCGAGCGATGCGAACCGTGAGGCCCATCAGCGCATGGCGCTCTCGCGGCGCCATGCCGGCCGCCGGCTCGTCCATCAGCAAGAGCTTGGGATCGTTGGCGAGCGCGACGGCGAGCTCGAGCCGCTTGAGGTCGCCATAGGCGAGCTCGCCGCAGCTGCGTTGCGCCTGGTCGGCCATGCCGACGAGATCGAGCAGGCGCTCCGCCTCGGCGACGTAATAGCGCGCCGCCCAGCGGAGCGCCAGCCAGCGGCGCGCGTGATGCGAGATGAGCGCCATCTGCACATTCT
Organism: uncultured Alphaproteobacteria bacterium; assembly: GCA_963824475.1. Classification (GTDB taxonomy): domain Bacteria; phylum Pseudomonadota; class Alphaproteobacteria; order Rhizobiales; family Beijerinckiaceae; genus Roseiarcus. Next base: position 501,923 of record CAWGPR010000008.1, on the reverse strand, counting down.
CCGCGACCGTCATCGAGGCGAAGGTTGCGGCGACCTGGAACGTCCGGCCGACGCCGAGGCGCCAGATGTCGCCGGGCGTCATGCCGGCGGTGCTCTTGCCGAAGATTGCGATCCGGCCCGTCGTCGGCGCGAGTTGGCCATCGATCATGGCGAAGCAGGTGCTCTTGCCCGCACCATTCGGCCCGATAAGCGCAAGCATCTCGCTCGCTTCGAGCACGAAGCTCACGTTCCAGACCGCCTGGAAGCCGGAATAGGACTTGCCGAGTTCCTCGACGACGAGAATGCTCATGGGTTTTCGCCAAGAAGGCGAACAGGCGCCCGCGCGCTTCGCCAAACTTCGAATGCGCCTACGAGGCCCTGAGGGAACAGCACAACCAGCAGGATGATGAGGGCGCCGAGCACGAGCTTGGAATAATCGGTGTGGCTGATCACCCAGATTGACAGCGACCGGTAGATCGCTGCGCCCACGACGCCGCCCGACACTGTTCCGACACCGCCGAGCAGGACCATAACGAGCCCGTCGATCGACAGCGAAATCGAGATGTTGTCTGGAAACACGCTGCCCTTGAGAAAGGCGTAGAGCGCCCCCGCCAGCGCCGCGAAAGCGCCGGCGATTGCGAAACCCATCCATTGCGCCCGCCGCCGCTCGATGCCGATCGTCTCCGCGCGCAAGGTGGAATCGCGTAAAGCCCGCAACGCATAGCCGAACGGCGAGAAGGTGATCGCGCGCAGCAATGTGACGCCGCCCGCGCTTAGCGCGAGCGTGAGCCAGTAGAAGCGCGCGGGCGAGGCTGCCCACGCGCTCGGCCAGACGCCGATGATGCCGTTGTCGCCGCCCGTGACGTCGGTCCATTGATAGGCGATCGACCAGGCGATCTGGGCGAAGGCAAGGGTCAGCATGGCGAAATATACGCCGGAGAGGCGCACGCAGAACCAGCCGAAGACGAGCGCGCCGGCGAGTTCGAGAAGGATCCCGGCGGGAATCGCAGTCTCCATGCCGAGCCCGAACGCCTTGAGCCCGATCGCCGCACCATAAGAGCCGAGGCCGAAATAGGCTGCGTGTCCAAAGGAGACGAGGCCGCCGCCCGCCAGCAGAAAATGAAGGCTCGCCGCGTACAGCATGAAGATGAGCACTTCCGTCGCGACGCCGATGAGATAATTGCCCGCAACGAGCGGCAGTAGCGCGGCGACCCCGAGGGCGACAAGAATGACGACCCGCCCTCGCGCGCCAAACGGGCGCCAGCGGGAAATGACCGCGCCGCTCGCAGTTCGCGCGGCCGCCTCCGCGCGCCCGAGCAGTCCCCAGGGCCGCACGATGAGCACGAGCGCCATGACGAGGAAAACGAGGACGATCGAGATCTTGGGGAAGGCAAGAATGCCGAATGCGTTGAGCTCAGAAACGATGATCGCGGCGAGGAAGGTGCCCGGCACGCTGCCGAGACCGCCGATCACGACGACGACCAGCGCCTCGGTAATTACCTGCAGATCCATCGTGTGGTTAGCCGCCTGCCGCGGCAGCTCGAGCGCGCCGCCGAGGCCGGCGAGAAAGACGCCGAGCGCAAAGACGCTGGTGAACAGCCATTTCTGGTTGACGCCGAGCGCCGCCACCATCTCGCGGTCCTGAGTTGCTGCGCGCACCAGCACGCCCCAGGCAGTGCGGCGGAAGAGGACCCACAAGAACGCGAGGACGAGCGGACCGAGCACGATCAACAGGAGGTCGTAGGTCGGAAAGGGCTGGCCGAAGAGATCGATCGCCCCCTTGAAGCCGGGCGCGCGCGGACCGAGCAGTTCGCTCGGCCCCCAGATCAACAACGCGAGATCCTCAACGACGAGCGTGACGCCAAAGGTGGCGAGCAACTGAAACAGTTCCGGCGCGTTGTAGATACGGCGCAGCAGAAGCATTTCGACGAGCGTGCCGATCGCGGCGACGGCCAGCGCGCCGACTATGATCGCGCCCCAGAAGCCGATCACGCTGCTCAGCCGTTCGGTCAGCGTGTACCCGATATAGGCGCCCAGCATGTAGAAGGCGCCATGCGCGAAATTGACGACGCGGGTGACGCCGAAGATGATCGAGAGTCCGGAAGCGGCGAGAAACAGCGAGCAGGCACTCGCGAGCCCCGTGACGAACTGGACAAAATAGAAGCTCAAGGTCGCATGCCGCCGCGAGAGATCCATCGGGAGGCGGAGCCTGCAGCCATGGCTGCCTCCCGGCGATCAGTTCTGCGGGCGCTGAGCCTTGACGTCCGCGTCGGAGGGTAGATAGGCGGCGCCGTCGTGGTAGGTCACGTCGACCATGACGCCCTTGCCATCCTTAAGCGCAGTTTTGCCGACGAAGGCGCCGAGCGTCGATTGATGGTTGATCGCTCGGAATGTGATTGGCCCGAACGGCGTCTCGACGCCTATGCCTTCGGCGGCGTCGACAAGCTTCTCGCTGTCGGTCGAATGGGCCTTGGCGAGGATCGCCGCAGCGCTTTTGAGCATCGCGTAACCGACCACCGAGCCTAGCCGGGGATAGTCGTTGTATTTGGCCTGGTAAGCCTTGAGGAAGGCGGCGTGGTTGGGGATCGAGACGGCGTTCCAGGGATAGCCAGTGACAATCCATCCTTCCGGCGTTTCATCCTTGAGCGGATCGAGATACTCCGGCTCGCCGGCGAGCAGGCTGACGACCGCGCGGTCCTTAAAGAGGCCACGCGTCTCGCCCTCGCGCACGAGCTTGACGAGGTCCGCCCCGAAGGTGACGTTGAAGATCGCGTCGGGCTCGGTCTTGGCGATCGCCTCCGCGACCGCGCCGGCGTTGATCTTGCCCTGCGGCGGCCATTGTTCGCCGACCCACTGGATGTCGGGGCGTTTGGCGGAGAGCAGCCTCTTGAAGTCGGCGACTGCGGACTGCCCGTATTCGTAGTTCGGCGCGATCGTCGCCCATTTCTTCGCCGGCAGCTTGGCGGCCTCGTCCGCCAGCATCGCGGCCTGCTCATACGTGCCCGGCCGCAAGCGGAACGTGTAGCGATTGCCCTTGGAGAGCGTGATCGCGTCGGTAAGCGGCTCGGCAGCGAGGAAGAGGATCTTCTTCTGCTTGGCGTAGTCGGACACCGCGAGGCCGATGTTGGAGAAGAAGGTCCCCGCGAGCATCGCGACGCCGTCGCTCGCCACGAGCTCGTTGGCTGCTGTGACCGCGTCCGCAGGCTTGCCTCCATCGTCCTTGCTGATCACCTCGAGCTTCTTGCCGTCGACGCCGCCCGCCGCGTTGATCTCGTCGAGCGCGAGCTGCCAGCCCTTGCGGTATGGCTCGGTAAAAGAGGGGATCGCCGAGTAGGAATTGATTTCGCCGATCTTGATCGTGTCGTCGGCGATGGCTGGGCCCGCGCCAACGAATGCGACGGCGAGGATGATGCTTGCTACGATCGTCGAAAACATTCTCATGTTCGATATCCCTGATTGCAGGCTCTAATTCTCGTACTCAGGCGCTCGCCGAGGCTAGCGCAATCCGTCGACACCTTTGATCTCGTCCTTGGTCAGCCCGCCGACGCGAGGATGCGGGCGGCCGGAATTGGTGACGGCCACCGCCACCATGATCTCATTGGCCCGTGGGGCGTCGGCGATGCGCACCTCCATGCCGTCGAAATGGCTACGCACGAACGCGGCATCCTTGTGGCCGAGCGGCACGTCGAGCGCGACGCCAGGGCCTCCCCGCTTCTTGGAGGAGGGAATGAGCGCCGCACCCTTGCCCAGGACCTTACGGACCGGCGCGCCAAGCTTGGGGTGCAGCACAGCGGCCGCGTGCTCCAGTTCTCCGTTCTCACCGACAGCCGCCGCCTTGCCGTAACTCTCCGCGCGCGATCCCTCGATACCGAGCGCCGCGACGGCGCGCGCGGCGAGCAGCTGGCCGAGATCCTCGCCGACGTTGATCAGCAGCGAGAGGTCCTCGACATAGCGGCCGGCGAAAGGATTTTCGATCACCGCAACGGCGGCGGCGCGCCGCGTCGGCGGTTCAACGACCCGATCCATCTCGACCCGGGTCTCTTCAACGAAAGTCACGAGCTTTCGAATCTTGGCCTTCATCGCAACCCATCCAGCCCCTTGATTTGAGTTGCCTCAAGCCCGCCGGCGCGATTGTGCACGCGCGGGCCAGTCGTCATCGCGAGCGCGAGCAGAATCTCGTCGGCGCGCGGGGCGTCGGCGACGCCGACCTCGATGGCGTCGAAATGGCTGCGCACGTAGGAAGCGTTAACATGGGTGATCGGTACGTCGAGACGTGAGCCTGGCCCGGCGACCTTCTTGGCGGATGGCACGATCGCCAGCGCGCCGCCGAGAGCCTCTCGCATCGCATAGCCGCCTGGCGCGTGCCACAGCGCGCCATGTTCGATCTCGCCCGCCGCGCCGACGATCGCGCCCTTGCCGTAGCCCTGGATCGCCTTGGGATCGCCGCCGAGCGCGCCGATCAGCAATTTGGCCATGTCGAGACCGAGCGGCTTCAGATCGTCGGAAAAGCCGATGATCTCCTCGACATAGCGGCCGGCGAAGGGGTTCTTTACGACAGCAAGGATCGCGGCCCGGCGATAGGGGGTTTTCGCGACCGGGCCGCCTTCGTGGAAGATTTCCTCAACCAAGGTGACGCGTTTGCGAAGTTCAACCGACGGCATGGCGCGCCTTTGCTTCGTTGCGAGTTAAGACCGCGCCGGCGCCGAACTTGTAGGAGCTCCCGGCGACGCCAACAAGACGTGTCCTTTCGCCGAGGCGCAGCGCGGCCGCCTCAATGAGGCCAAGCCCACGCCAAAGCTCAGCCTCGGCCGTGCCGGAGGCGAGCGCGCACTCGATTTCGTCAGGCGTCAGCGGCCCGACGGCGATGGTGACGCGCCGATCGCCGAGATCACTTTGAGGGTCGAGATCGCGGGCCGGCGCGCGCTTGATCGCCGGATGGCCGGAAATGTCGACAGAGTTGGCAATGAGCGTCGCGGCGGCGTCGGCGCGCGCGGCCGATGCCGCGAGGACCGTGACCGCATCGGCGACGCCAAGCGAGAAACTGCGCCCTCGCCAGCCCGACGTCGCGACGCCGCGCACGCGGTCAGCAGCGCCGATGGCGGCGCGGCCGAACAGGTTCGGCCGGTCCGGGCGATCGACCATGCCGATTGCAAACGTCTCACCTGGCCCAAGGTGAAGCGCGATGTCGCCTCCGTCGTTGACATAGGCGCGGGCGAGCCGCCGTCCGCTCGCCATGGCCTCGAGGACCTCTTCGGCCACCGCGCCGGCGACCGCGGCCATCGGGGTGATGAAGCGCCGCGCAAGGAAGGGCGCAACCGCCGCCGCCATCCGTCGCGCGACCGGACCCCGCGGGGCGGGGCCGTCGGCGCCCGCCTGCGCCCTCAGCAGTGGGAGCTCCGCGCAGAGCTCGTCGAGGATCGTCGCGAAGCGGCGCCACGCCGCGACGTAGGCCGCTTCGACAGCGCTCGTCTCACCAAAGGCTTCGATGATGATGTTGATCGGTCCGTCGTTCAGATGCAGACGTCCGTCGGGAAGACGTCGCTGCTGCGGGGGCGATCTCATGCCTTGCGTCTCGCGCGCGCCACCGCGCCGCTTGTGAAGATAGTGTTCGGCCGCTCGGCGTGCTGCGCGATGACCTCGTCGAGCGGCCGCATCTCGTCCACATGGCCGCCGAGCGCGGCGTAATCGTCGAGGCGCAAGGTGAATTCGATCGGCGCGACGATAGCGGGCGTCGGTACGGAGCCGAAAGCGTTCTTCGGCAGCAGTGTGACGTCGACCATAAAGGTAATGCCGCCACCCGGCCAGACGATGACCGGCGCGCCGCCAGCGGTCACGGTCGTCAGCGCCTGACGCACCGAGCGCGTGAGCCGCACTGGGTTCTCGGTGACGCCTGCGCGCAGCGAACCTCCGGCCCCGGCCATGAAGAGCACCGAGCAGAGCGCGGGCTCACAGTTCTCGCTAATGCGCTCGACCGACTGGCGCAGGTTCTCGGGGAGCTCCGCCTCGACGGGGCGCAAATCCTCATCCAGCCGATAGAACGCGTATTGCTCACCAGTGGTAGAGACCATCAGCATCGTCATGCCGCTCCGCGCCACTTTGGGATTGAAGCCAGCGACGATGTCCAGCGGATCGGAAATGTTTGTTCCCCCCCAGCCGGTTCCAGGCTCGGCGACGTGGAAATAGCGACCTGGCGTGGAGCGGCGCCCTTTCATCTTGATGCCGGTATCGCGCATGCCAAGCAGCTTGCCCGCCTGATGCTCAGACAAGACCCCGGTGATATGGTCGTCGACGACGACCACTTCGTCGACCTTGTCGCCCCATTGCTTGGCGAACATGCCGATCGTCGCCGAACCACAGCCGACGCGCATGCGCTCCTCGACCTTGCCGTTGATGATCGGCGCCTTGCCGGCTTCAACGATCACGGTCGCGCCGCCGTCGACGAGGAGCTCGACTGACCTGCCGTTGCAGAGATCAAGCAGGGTCTCGCAGGTGACGCGACCCTCCTTCTTGCCGCCGTGGGTAAGGTGATTGACGCCGCCGAGCGAGAGCATCTGCGAGCCGTATTCGCCGGTCGTCACATGGCCGACGGGCTCACCCTCTGCGCGCACGGTCGCGCATTCGGCGCCGAGATGGCGGTCGGTGTCGATTTTGAGCTTCACCCCACAATAGCTGTAGATGCCCTCGGTGACGACCGTCACCATGTCGACGCCATCGACCTTGGACGACACGATGAAGGGCGCGGGCTTGTAATCGGGATAGGTGGTGCCGGCGCCGACAGCGGTGACGAACGGGCCGGGCGTCTTGAGGATGTCGCCGCTCCAGGCGCCTTCCGCGTCGACAAACGGAACCACCTTGCCGCCTTCGCTGACGGCTCGGTCAAGCAACACATGCGGATCGACCCGCACCAATTGGCCGTCCTGGTTCGCGTAGCGGTCGCACGCGCCGGTCATCCCGGGTCGGATGTAACACATCACCGGGCAGGCGTCGCAGCGGATCTTGTCGTCGGCGTCGGTCATGCCCCCGCTCCCGCGGCAGCGAGAATGGCTTGGCGCACCCGGTCCGGGGTCGCAGGCGCGCGCCGGATTCGCGCGCCTGTCGCGTGATGGATGGCGTTGAAGATCGCCGGCGCGGTCGGAATGAGCGCTTGCTCGCCGACGCCTTTAGCGCCGAACGGGCCGACCGAGGATGCGTCCTCGATCAGGATGCACTCGACGGGCGGCATGTCGCCGATCGTCGGGATCAGATAGTCGTGCAGGTTCTCGCCCTTGCCAGGGAAGAACTCCTCCATCAGGGCGAGGCCGAGGCCCTGCGCCGCGCCGCCTTCGATCTGGCCTTCGACCAGCGTCGGATTGATCGCCCGGCCGACATCGTGCGCGCATACCAGGCGCACCACTTTGACGCGCCCGAGCTCCACATCGACCTCGATCTCCGCCATATGCGCGCCCGAGCCGAACACGGCGTAAGGATCGCCCTGCCCGTTCTCGTCGAGCGGCGTCGTCTGCGGATCGAACGTCTCGACGACCTCGACCACGAAGCCGGCGGCGTTAATCGGAAACGCCGCAAGTTCAATGCGGCGCTCGCCGGAGGCGTCCGCGATGGCGACCACGCCGGTCTCGAAACGCAGTTTCGCGTCCTCGCCGACGTTGGCGAGACGTAGGAGTTCGCGCCGCATGGCCCGCGCCGCGAGGGCGGCGGCGTTGCCTGAAACGAAAGTCTGTCGCGAGGCGGAGGTCTTGCCGCAGTCGGGCGTCACATCGGTATCCGCCGACTTGAGATCGATCTGGCCGATCGGCGCGCCAAGCGCATCGGCGCAGATCTGGGCGATCACCGTGTTCGAGCCCTGACCGATATCCACCGCGCCCTGGAACAGAGCGAAGCGGCCACTGGGCTTGAGGCCGAGTCGCGTCGTCGAGGGGTTCGACATCGAGGTGTTGCCGCAACCGTACCACATGCCGGCGACCCCGACGCCGCGCCTGAGCGCGCCTCGCGCCTCGGCGTTGTAGCGCTCGGCCGCGGCGCGCGCCTCGCGCCAACGGGGGCGAAGCGCTTCGAGACACTCCTTGAAGCCCATACCGTCGGTGAAGACCTGGCCTGTGACGGTGGGCTCGCCGACGCCGAGCGCATTGAGGATACGGAATTCGAGCGGGTCGATCTGCAGGCGAAGCGCGAGCTCGTCGTAGAGCTGTTCCTGCGCGATCGCGCTCTGCGGCACTCCGAAGCCGCGAAAGGCGCCGGAGGGCACAAGATGTGTGTGGACCGCCCGCGCCAGCGCTCGATAGTGCGGCATGCGATAGGGGCCGGAGGCGTGCACCGGCACGCGGTTGGCTACCGTTGGGCCCCAGGAGGCGTAGGCGCCGGTGTTGAAATCGGCGGCGAAGTCCATCGCCGCGAGACGCCCGTCGCGCATCGCTCCGATCCTCGCGACCATGCGCGCCGGATGGCGCTTGGTCGTAGCCATGATCGATTCGCGGCGCGAATAAACCATGCGGACAGGACGATCGAGTCGCCACGCGGCGACTGCAATGAAAGGCTGAATGGACAGATCAAGTTTCGCGCCGAAACCGCCGCCGACCGCCGTCGGGATGATGCGCACCTGCTCGGAAGAGATTCCGAGGATCTTCGCAACGTCGTCACGGTCCATATAGGGCGCCTGCGTGCAGGCCTGGATCTCGATGCGATCGCCGACACGGCGAGCAAAGCCCGCCTCGGGCTCTATGTAGGCGTGCTCGACGAAACCTGTCTCGAAAGCGCCTTCGACGACAATGTCCGCCGAAGCGAGGCCCGCAGCGACATCGCCGCGCGCCACACGTCCGGTCGTCAGGATGTTACGAGCGCGGCGCGGGTGAATACGTTCGGCGCCCTCTTCGAGCGCCTCTTCGAGCGTCGTGAGCGCGGGCCGCGGGCTCCAGGTCACAGGAAACGTCGCAAGGTCCAGATTGCGCATCGTCTCGCTATCGCCGACCACCAGCGCTGCCGCCTCGCCGCGGAAGCGCGCGATGCTCTCTGCAAGCACCGGCTGGTCGGCGAAAGGCGCGATAACGCCATAGCAGTTCGCGCCGGGGACGTCCTTGGCGGTGAAGACGGCGACGATTCCCGGATGAAGGTGTTTGAACGCCTCGACGTCGCCAAGAACGAACGCGGCGTGCGCGTGAGGCGAGCGCACTGCGCGCGCCGCGAGCGCCTCCGCCGGCCATTCGTCCGCGCCGAAGATTTCTGTTCCGGAGAGCTTGCGGACCCCGTCGAGGCGGGGGACCCGCCGCCCGACCGCGGCCCCCACAGGCAACTCCGCGACGTCGCGAGCGCTGAAGTGGTGCGCGTCCCTCACGGCGTCGAGAATGGCTCGATAGCCGGTGCAGCGGCATAGCACACCGGCAAGCGCATTCTTTATCGCCTCTTCGTCAGGCCGCGCCTCTCGTCGCAGCAGGGCAACCGTGGAGAGGAGAAGGCCCGGTGTGCAGATGCCGCATTGCGCGGCGCCGTGAGCGAGGAAGGCCGCCCGAAGCTGCGCGACAATGGCCTCACCGTCGCTGAGGCCCTCGATCGTTTCGATCGCACGCCCGTTCGCCTGCCCGACGGAGGTCAGGCAGGCGCAAACCGGCTCGCCGTCGATGAGCACTGTGCAGGCGCCGCAATCGCCGGCGTCGCAGCCGACCTTGACGCCGGTCAGGCCGCATTGCTCGCGCAGGGCATGACTGAGGCGTTCCAGCGGCGATCCGGAAATGCGCGCCAGCTCCCCGTTGAGGGTCAAGGAGACGCCTGACGTGCGTTCGAGCATCAGGCGACGCCTCCCGTCTCGCGAAGCGCGCAAGCGTCGATCGCTCGCCTCAGCAACGTCAAAGCGGCGTCGCGCCGATAGTCCGCGCTCGCGCGGACGTCGTCGATCGGCGACAGCGGCACTAGGTCCTTCGCCTCAATCGACCGTCCGAGGTCCGGGCCCGCCGGCGCGCCGATCAAACGGCTCTCCGCTTCCCTCATCCGCTGGGCGACCACGGAGCAAGCGCCGACGGCGATCCGCGCGTCGCGCACAATCCCCTCGACGACGTCAAGCGCGACGGCGACCATCACGATCGAAATCACGAGATAGCGTCGGGCCCCAAGTTTGAAGAAGGCCGACCGCATCGTCGAGGCGGGTAGCGGCGTTACGACCGCAGTCATCACTTCGCCCGGGGCCAGGAGGGTGCTTCGGACGCCGTTGATAAAGACATCGAGCGCGAGACGGCGCGTCCCACGCCGGGAGGCGAGTTCCACTTCGGCGTCGAGGATCAGTAGGGGCGGCACACCATCGGCGGCAGGCGAGGCGTTGCAAAGATTTCCGGCGATCGTGCCTCGATTTTGGATCTGAACGGCGCCAACGTCTCGCGCGGCGACCTTCAGCGCGTCGAAGGCGGGCGGCAGACCGGTCCGCGCAATATCGCTCCACGTCGTCGCCGCGCCGATGCGAATGCTGGCGCTGTCAAAGCGCACACCGCGCAGCGCGGATATATTGGAAACATCCACGTAGCCGCCCTGCAACGGACGCTCGCCCGCGCCGGGATAAACGTCAGTCCCTCCGGCGATGACGCGGGCGCCGCTTTCGGCCAGCAACCCCAGCGCGTCGTCGAGGTTGGAAGGTCGAGCGTACATACGAGCGGCTCACACGTCGGATGTTTGTATGCAAATGATCGAGCGGAACCGGCGGCTTGTCAAGGACGATCCGTCACGCAGCGAGGAAATCGCCGGATACGGTGGGCAGCGGACTTCGCAAGCGCTCTGTTCCCGTAAAGTTGCACCACCACTGGGAGCACCACCCGCGCGAAAACGCGGTCTACGGCGCGGGCAGATCGTAGCGACGATCAAGACCGAGCATCCTGAAGGATCAAAGCTAAAACGAGGCCACAGCACATAGGCGCTCGAAAACGCTCAGCTTTGCAGGTCCAAAAGGGCATTAGGCCAATCATTTTCGACTGTGACCGGATGACCGGCGTCCTAACGGTCGTTGAGGCGCCGTACAAGTTGCCCATTTCGCTCAACCGTGCCGCCATCTCACGCGTCCGCTTCGCCGACTTGAGCGGCCCGTCGGCAGCGCGAGGTCGACGCCGACCGAGTCCGCGCGGCCGCCGCCCTTGCGAATCGCTGCGACGACCCGTTCGGCTTCCTCCGAGGGCCCCGGTGCCCTTCCTGAGAGATGGGTGACAGTTCGTTCCGGGGACATGGGTTACACAATTGGGCCTTTTGCGTGGAGAGCAAAATGCCCTGGAAGGAGTGTAACCCGATGGACGAACGCTTAAAGTTCATCGCTCGATTGCTCGACGGGGATAAGATGGCTGGGTTGTGCCGCGAGTTCGGCGTCTCTCGGAAGACTGGCTACAAGATCCTCGCCCGCTACAATGAGATCGGCCTTGACGGGCTCACTGACCGCTCGCGCCGGCCTTATCGCCACGCCAATCAACTGCCCTTCCAGATCGAGACGCAGATCGTCCGGCTGAAGCAGGACAAGCCGAGTTGGGGCGCGCCGAAGATCAGGGAAAGACTGGCGCGGCTCTATCCCGATGTGCATACGCCAGCGATCAGCACCGTCCATGCGGTTCTCGATCGCCACGGCCTGGTCAAACGCAGAACGGGACGGCGGAATAGGGCGAAGGGAACGGCGCTTTCTCGTCCCGGCCAGCCCAACGATCTGTGGTGCGCCGACTACAAGGGCGAGTTCATGCTCGCCGATCGTCGCTATTGCTATCCGCTGACGATCACCGACTTCGCCAGCCGATACTTGTTCGCTTGCGAGGCGCTCTCGACCACCAAGGAAGCCTACGCGTTCCCAGTGTTCGAGGCCGTGTTCAAGGAGTTCGGCCTGCCCAAGGCCATTCGCACCGATAACGGCGTCCCTTTCGCAAGCCCCAATGCCCTCTTCGGCCTGAGCCGGCTGTCGGTCTGGTGGCTCAGGCTCGGCATCGAGATCGAGCGCATCAAGCCAGGCTGCCCGCAACAGAACGGCCGCCATGAACGCATGCATCTGACCTTGAAGCTCGAGACCACAAAGCCCGCCGGCGCCAACTTCCTCCAACAGCAGGCCAAATTCGACGACTTCATCGAATGCTACAACAACGAGAGGCCGCACCAAGCGCTCAACATGCGATGCCCGGCCGAGCGATACGCGCCCTCAACCCGCCCCTACAAGGGATTGCCGGACCTCGACTACCCGTTCCACGATAAAATCGTCACCGTCACCACATGCGGCCGAATCTGCTTCAATCGCGAGAAAATCAATCTCAGCACCGTCTTCGCCGGCCAGCGCGTCGGCATCAAACAGGTCAGCGACCTCATTTGGCTCGTCAGCTTCATGGATTATGATCTGGGCTACTTCGACCACGAGACATGCCGGCTCGAACCGATCGAAAACCCCTTCGGGCCGAAAGTGTTACCCATGTCGCCGGAATAAAACGAAACCCATGTGCCCGGAACGGACCCGGAGTTCCTGGTGGAGCTGAGGGGATTCGAACCTCTGACCTCCGCAGTGCAGGCGCCCGCGCGCTTGACCGGTGGCAGCCTCCCGTTCCTCCGCGGTTCGTCGGCGACGTCGGCGACAGCTGGAGCCGGCCTTAGCCCAAAGCCTGTTCAAGCGCCCGCCGAATGTGACCGCTCTGCCCTGCGATCCGCGATGGCCGCTTGGCGCAAACACCGGTCATTCGCCGACCGCTTGGCGAATGGCTCAAATCGGACCCCTTGCCGACCTTCCTGATCGGTCCAGGTACGCAGGGAATGCGCCCAAGAAAGGCCGTTCATGAAACGAATGCCGTCCGAGCCTTAGAGCGCCCTCACGCGCGATGCGGTCGGTGCGGGGAACATCATTACAGTCATGACCGTAATGATCAGACCTTCGCTCGCCACCAGGATTCGGCAGCGAAATCTGGTGTTGGGTGGGGTTCTCCGGTTCTGCTTTTTACGGGGGAACCCCGTAAGCTCCCAGATCGGGTGAAGCGGAGCTACGGGAATGGCCCAGAAAATCGGTTGTAGGCATCAAGGAAGAACTGCCAGTCCCGATCGCTGGATTGGTTTTCGCCGTTCCCTTCGAGCCTCTTGCAAATAGATTGACGAATTCAGTCGGGTAAGGCTATAGTATTTAGAGCGGTTGTTATCGTTGTCAAGTAGGATAGTGAAATATATTTAGATTGTTGTTCAGGTGTGGCGCTGTTATCGTAGAAACCGATTCGCTTCAGCCGTGGCTGTAGACATGACAGACGACCCTCTCGACGCGATGAAGGCTCGCTGGAGCTACATCCAGGGCTTTTTGTTCCCTTGGATGCGCGAGGACAACGATCCGATCACCGAAGCGTTGGGCCGTCTCGTCACCACGCTCGACGTGATCGGCCTCGAAGCGTTCGTTCCTGAGCCGCCCAGGGGGCCGGGCCGGCCGCCCGAGGACCGCCGCGCCCTCGCCCGAGCTTTCGTGGCCAAGGCGGTCCTGGGCGTTCCCACCACCAGCGCCCTGATCGAGCGCCTCGACGTCGACAAGTCCCTGCGTCGCATCCTCGGCTGGGAGCGACGCTCGCAAGTGCCTTCCGAAGCCACGTTTTCCCGGGCGTTCGCCGAATTCGCGCGCGGCGCGCTGCCAGACAAGATCCACGCCGCGCTGATCGAGCGTGCGCTCGGGGGACGCATCATCGGGGCGATCGCGCGCGACGCCACCGAGATCGAAGCGCGCGAGAAGCCGGTCCAGAACACGGCCAACGACGGCAAAGACGATCCCCCGGCGCCCGATAATCCCGCGCCGCCGCGCAAGCGCGGACGTCCACGCAAGGGCGAACAGCGTCCGAGGCCGGAGCCGACGCGTCTCAAGCGGCAGGTCACGCAGAACCTCAGCCAGATGCTCGCCGACCTGCCCACCGCCTGCGACGTCGGCTGCAAGAAAAACAGCAAGGGCTACAAAGAGACCTGGACCGGGTACAAACTCCACATCGACGTGGCCTGCGGCCAAATCCCAGTCTCCTGCGTGCTGACCTCGGCCTCCGTCCACGACAGCCAGGCCGCCATTCCCTTGATGACCATGACGAGCGCCCGCGTCGCCTATCTCTACGATCTCATGGACGCCGCCTACGACGCCGCCGCGATCCACGACCAGAGCCGGACGCTGGGCCACGCTCCTATCGTCGACCGCAACTTTCGCGCCGACCACCAAGCCAAGGCCGAATGGGGCCGCGAAGTCGAGCGCCTGAAGCTCATCCACAGGCCCGACTTCGACGACCTGATCTACGATTTCCGCACCATGGCCGAACGCGTCAACGCCCGTCTGAAAGACGAGTTCGGCGCCAGATTTCTCCGCGTCCGCGGCGCACTCAAGGTCAAATGCCATCTCATGTTCGGCATCGTCGCCCTCGCCGTCGATCAGATCATCCGTGTCGTCGACTACAGGACCGCCCCTGCCTGACCCAGCTAGGTGCACCCGCCCGGCGCAGGAAAATTCACCTCGCTCAAGGGATTATGCAAGAAGCTCCTTCAACTCAAGATTATATTGAGCCGTGCTGGGGTCGAACGTCACAAAGAGATTCTGTGCAGTGTAGGTCGTTTGGACGAGACTTAAATTGTGATCCAGTTCGACGTTCGGGTTGGCTGTAGAGCTGCAAAAGCTTTCGGTGATCGGACAATTCCCGCTTGTAGCGGCAGTCGCGGCGATCAGCGGCGCAATGTTATTGCGGACGATGACATTGCTGGTGGCTCCTCCCTCATGGGTTGTGCCTCCGGCGGTTATCCACGTCACTCCTGAGTACATCCAATACATCAGAGATTGAGAGACGCCGTTGATTGGAATATTCATCACAGAATTATTGATTATATGAAGCCCATTGACTCCGGCTATGCTAATTCCAGTGTTGCTGCTCACAAGAACGACGTTGTTTGTAATGGAAACGTTCTCCCAAAAGCCGTCAAAGATATCGATGCCCTGCAGGGCGACGGCCAAAGGAAGGTTTGTAATGGCTTGATTCTGAATATAGTTGCTGTCGATAACGACGTTTTTGTTGGTGATGCCAAGCTTGTCCTCCCAGTTCCAACCCTGAATTCCGTCATTATGAACGCACTTTGATTCACAAATATCCAATCCGTTTGTGATGCGATTGCCCTGGATGATGATATTGGTCACCGAATGGTCAATGCCATCCCCGGCGAAATGATCAATCGTATTATCCGCGACCATATAGTTTTGGCCGTCCGTCCCGACTTGATCGCCCCCAACACCAATAGCGTTAAAAACGTTTTTAATTTGGTTGCTGTTCAACGCGACGCAATAGTCTTGCGAGGCAATGACGCCATCACTGGGCGCGATGGAGGCGTCGAGGGCCGTCTCATCCGTCGTTTCTGCCTCCCATGGGAAGGCGCCAGAAGTTGATTCGACGATGTTGTTTTCAAAAACTATGCTATTGCTCGAAGCCAAGTTGACTAGTTGTAGCCGGCGCCGGTACGTCAAGGAAGCGAGAGGGGCTGCCGCCAGTTGCAGAAAGTCCATCCCGGCTTCACAATAGAGCCCTGGGCCGGAACCCACGGTAGCGACGATCCGACCTACAACGCGCAATATCAGCCGCTAAAGCCGACTTCGCGCAGAAACGCGATCAGGGCCGCGTTGACCTCGCTCGCCCGCTCCTGTTGCGTCCAGTGGCCGCAGCCAGGCAGCATGATCGTTTTTGTCAGGTTGGGGACGAACAGTTTCAGGTTCGAGATCAGCTGATTGTTCCTCGGGAATTTGACGACGACGTCGCGGTCGCCCGCCATGTAAAGCGCCGGGACCATCACTCTCGTCCCGGCGAAGGGCGCGAGAAGCTCCCAGTTGCGGTCGATGTTGCGATACCAGTTGAGTCCGCCGCGGAAGCCTGTGCGGGCGAATTCCCCCGCATAGAAGTCGATGTCGGCCTCTGTGAGCCACCCGGGCAGCGTCTGCGGATCGATCGTGCGGGTGAGAAAGCCGCCCGTTCTTGGAACCATCCCCGGCGCATTGTCGCCGAGCGTATTGTCGGACTCGCGCGGAACATCGCCCGACCCGGAATAGAGGAGCCGCCGGATCGTATCGCGCGGATCACGCTCAAACTCCGCCTCCGCGACGCCGGGCGCCTGGAAATAGAGTTGATAGAAGAGCGACGATTCGGTCTGGGGCATTGCGGTCGTCGGTCGGGTTGAGCCGCGCGGAACGAACGGGACGCTCAAGCCCGCGACAGCGCGAAAGCGGTCGGGCCGAAGGAGCGCGCAATGCCAGGCGACCGGCGCGCCCCAGTCATGGCCGACGACGACCGCCTCACGCGCGCTGAGCGCGTCAAGCACGCCAACCATGTCGCCGACAAGATGAAACAGCGTGTACTGATCGATCTCGTGCGGCTGGCCTGTCTGGCCATAGCCGCGCATGTCGGGCGCGACAGCGCGATAGCCTGCCTCGGCCAGCGCCTTCAACTGATGGCGCCACGAATGCCAGGACTCCGGAAAACCGTGGCAGAGGAGCACGACCGGTCCGCTTCCGGCCTCAGCTAGATGGATGGGAATCCCGTTTGCCTCGACTGTGCGATGGGCGAACTCGGTCACGCGCCTTCTCCTCCGGTCTGACATCGACGACACGCATTCGATCGCGACTCGAACACGCGGACAACCCCCACGGCGCTCGATCCCCTGCCCTGCCCTCCGCGGCCCGCTGTGTGACCTTCGTCACAGCGCAGCCCAGGCCACCGCGGGAGATTCACAGCCAAGGTTGATGGGTTCGGCGGCCAGCGAAGCGCAAATTCGCATTTTCCGCCGCCTCCTGGTCGTCGCGCCACGTCGTGAGACGCCGCGCCGACGGGGCTGGAAACGCGGCCAAGGGCGTCAGACGCGCTTTACCGTTGGAGGTATCCAAAATGCGCAATCCAATCTTCAAGCAAGCCGTCGTCGTCGGCGCCGGAATGGCGGGGCTGGCGGCGGCGAAGGCGATCGAGCCCCATTTCGAGAAGGTGACGGTGTTCGACCGCAACTCCTTGCCCGACGCTCCGGCTGCGCGTTCCGGCACGCCGCAGGCGCGCCACACGCACGCGCTGCTCGCGGGCGGGCATTCCGCGCTCGACCGTATGTTCCCTGGGATCGAGATCGATCTCATGGAGGCCGGCGCCGTCCGGATGCGGCTTCGCCGCGACTTCCGGTTGGAGCTGCCCGGTTTCGACCCCTTTCCGCAGCGCGACTTCGGATACGACCAGTTCGCTCTGTCGCGCCCGGCGCTTGAGCGCGTCTGCCGCAGGCGGGTCGAACAGGAGCCGCATATCGAAATCAGACATCGCTCGCGCGTCACCGAGGTGGTCGCCTCCCCCGACAATAGCCGCGTCGCAGGCGTGCGGTTCGAGGACGTTCGCGGAACGACGGGAGGTGTCGCGGCAGACCTCGTCGTCGACGCGTCCGGCCGCATATCGCTAACTCAAGGCTTCCTCGAGGCGATCGGTTCGCCCAAGCCGCCGACCGTCGAAATCGGCATGGACCAGGCCTATTCGACGCTCGTCTTCGAGAAGCCCAAGGATGCGCCGACCGACTGGCTCGCAATGATCCACGCGCCCGCCCCCTCTCAGAGCAGCCGCCACGGCGTCATCTTCCCGATGGAGGGCGGCCGCTGGTCGGTCTCCGTGGCCGAGGACCATAAGGCGCCCCCCGGCGATATCGACGGCTTCAAGGAGTTCGTTGCGTCATTCCGGACGTCGACCATCTTTCGCGCGATTCGCGCGGCCAGGCCGATCGGGGACGTCGCACGGTTCAGAATGCCGTGCAGCGTCCGCTGCGGCTACGACCGGCTCAACCGATTCCCGCGCGGGCTGATCCCGCTCGGCGACTCGGCTTGTCGCTTCCCTCCGATCTTCGGCCAGGGAATGAGCGTGGCGGCCCAGGAATGCTGCGTGCTCGCGGGCCTCATCGAATTGCGCCGCTGGCGCGCCGACCCGCTCGACGGTCTTGCTGAGGCGTTCCTCGCCGAGATCCAGCCGCTGCTCGAAACGCCGTGGTCGCACGCGATGGGCGAACTCGTTCATCCTGAGACGCGCGGCGAGCGGCCGCCGGACCTGGAGCAAAAGCTCAGGTATGGGCGCGCGCTCGTCCAACTCGCCGCGCAGGACCCCGACATCGACAGGACCCTCTCGGAGGTGCGCGCGCTGCTCAAGCCGTTTAGCGCTTTGCAGGAGCCGAAACTCGCGAATCGCGTGACGGCTCTCATGGCGGAGACGGTCTGATTGCGAGGGCGGGCAGGACCCCGCGCCCGCCGCCCCACTACGCCGCCCGCCAGATCAGCCGGACTGCGCCGGCTCCGATCATGAGGGCGCCCAGCGCCTTCGCCAGCATGTCGCCTTTCGGAGCGAGCTTCTCCATCGCGACGAGAAGGGTGAGCGCGGCGATCCACATGAGATTCATCGCGCCGCCGACAAACAGCAAGGCCATCAGCGCCCAACAGCAGCCGAGGCAATAGAGGCCGTGGCGAACTCCCATTCGCGCGGCGCCCGAAAGCCCGCCGCGCCAGTCGGTCAAGAGAAAGCCGAGCGGCGCGCGACACGCGCGAAGGCAGGCATGCTTGAGCGGCGTGAACTGAAAGGCGCCCGCGATGACCAACAACACGGCGCTGAGCACGGGCGACATGCTGACGATCATCGGCGACAAGAGACCCCGCGTCTGCAACATCCATTGCGCAACCGTCGCCGCCGCGCCGAACGCCGTCCACAACGCCAGGTACCCTGCGACGAAGGCGGCGGTCCTGCCGGGTTCGCTGCGGCTCTTGTTCAGGGTCCCAAAGACCGACACCATCGGCATGGCGGTTGGAAGCATCATCGCCGCCATCATGACCGCCCACATGATGAACACGGCGAGCCAGTTCGCCGCCGACCAATCGGACATCGGCATCGCGAGCTGCGCCGCCGGGCTCCCCATGTTGGTCGCGCCCCAATAGAGCAAGAGCCAGCCGGCTAGCGCGGGAAGCCAGACGATCAATCCGCTCGATGCTTGCGCGCGGATCGTGTCGCGAAGACTGTTGGCCATCTCAAAGTCAGATTTGGCGCGGAAGGCGCGCGAAGCAGACGCTATCAGTTCGACCAGTTGATCGCCGCGTAATGGCCGTTTCGTCCGGAATTGTCCCACTTGAGCCCATAGTCGGCGTATGTGCTGCCGGGGCGGCCGGTCGCCAGCGCCAGCTTCTTCGGGTTCACCGGATGCCCCGTCTCAGCCCAAATCTCTCCGCCTTCGGCCATTGTCGGCAAGGGCTCCACCGACATCGACAAGACGCCGGGAATTGAGCCCGAGCGAACCTTGCCGTCGATCTTGAAAGTGATCGGCGCCTTCTTGACCCCGAGGCTCTTGCCGAACAGCGGCGCGAAGATCGCCATTGGCCCACCCACGGCCCCGCTGAAAATCGCGCCGAGCGCTTCCGTCTGACGCTCGTCGGCGCGGTCGTCGACGTAACTGGCGCCGGTCCAATTGCCATTGCCCATCGGCCCGTCGGACGAGGCGCAAACCACCAAATTCAGCCCGTCGAGCTTCACGTCGCCGTATGCGCCCTGGTTGATATGGAACAGCAAGGCGACATGACAATCGCCTTCCGTCGGCCGCGCGGTCATGGGCGGCGACGTCGAAACTAGACAGGGACAGAGCACGCTGCAGTTGCAGGCCTCGAAATAATCGCCGGCAAGGCTCCATTTTGTTTGATTTGGAGATGCGTCTGCCATGATCGCCCCCGCAATTGTGATCCGCACAGCTGTCGCGCGGCGCCACCCGCATAATTGCGACAAAACTGCGCCGAAATTGTGGAGCCTCGCGGACTGAGCGTTAGACGGACAAAGCTTTCGCCTAGCCATGGCGCCCGCGCGCGCCTAATCTTCGCCCGTGCTCCAAGGAAAGCGTGAAAGCCCTGTGACCCAACTCTCCGTCCGCCAGCGCCAAGGCCGCCTCTCGAGCGACGCGGTCGCCGCGCTCAATTCCGATCTCGCCGCCCGCTTCGGCAACCGCTTCACCGCGTCGGAGGCGATTCGGCTAGCGCATGGCCACACGCTGACCTGGCTCAAGAACGAGCCGCCGGACGCGGTGGTGTTCGCCGAGTCGAACGAGGACGTGATCGACCTCGTCAAGCTCTGCGCCCGCCACGACGCGCCGGTCGTTCCGTTCGGCGTCGGCTCGTCGCTCGAGGGCCATGTCAACGCCACGCACGGCGGCGTCTCGCTCGACCTCTCGCGCATGAACACGGTCCTCGCCGTCAACGCCGACGATCTCGATTGCGTCGTCGAGCCCGGCGTCACCCGCAAGCAGCTCAACGAGCACTTGCGCGACAGCGGCCTCTTCTTTCCCATCGATCCGGGCGCCGACGCCTCTCTCGGCGGCATGGCCGCGACCCGCGCCTCGGGCACCAACGCGGTGCGCTACGGCACGATGAAGGACGTTGTGCTGTCGCTCGGCGTGGTCGTCGCCGACGGATCATTCCTGCGCACCGGCACGCGGGCAAAGAAATCGTCAGCCGGCTATGACCTCACCCATCTCTTCATCGGCGCCGAAGGCACGCTCGGAGTGATCGTCGAGATCGTGCTGAGGCTGTCCGGGATTCCCGAGGCGATCGCCGCCGGGCACTGTTCGTTTCCCGACATCCGCTCGGCCTGCGAGACGACGATCGAGACCATCCAGTCGGGCCTGCCGATCGCCCGCATCGAGCTCATCGACACGCTGTCGGTGCGCGCCTTCAATAATTATTCGCATACCTCCTTGCCCGAGCAGCCGCTGCTCCTGGTCGAGTTTCACGGCACGGAACAGAGCGTCGCCGAACAGACGCGCCGCTTCGGCGACATCGCGGCCGGCCATGGCGGCGGGCCGTTGGCTTCGGCGACCAAGCTTGAGGAGCGCAACAAGCTCTGGCAGGCGCGGCACGACACCTATTGGTCGCAAATGACGCTGAGGCCAGGCAGCCGGCCGTTCGCCACCGACGCCTGCGTGCCGATCTCGCGCCTCGCCGATTGCGTCGAGGAGACGCTCGAGGACATTAAGCTGAGCGGCCTCGTCGCGCCGATCGTCGGCCATGTCGGCGACGGCAACTTTCACGTGACCCCGCTCATCGACCTAGACAACAAGGCCGAGATCGAGGCCGCGGACGCTCTCGCCGCTCGCCTCGCGCATCGCGCCATCGCCATGGGCGGCACCTGCACCGGCGAGCACGGAGTGGGCCAGAAGAAGCGCGAATATATGGAAGAGGAGCATGGGCCGATCGCGATCGACCTCATGCGCCGCGTCAAAGCCTCGTTCGATCCCCAGAACCTGTTCAATCCGGGCAAGGTGTTCTACGCCTGAGGCGACGCAGGCTCAGCGTGAACAGCTAGCGCTATAAGAGCCGCAAAAAATGTTGTGATAAACAGAAATCTGTGCTATACATTACCCATTCGCCGGATTGAGCCGGCGCTTGGCGAGACGCCCGACCGAGAGGAGAAAGGATGGGAAAATCGCCTGAGACATTTTGCGCACAACGTGAGACACGAGCCCGGATTTCCGATTTGAATCGGTCGTAACCCACTGAAAAGTCCCAATTCGGAAAAATAAACGCTAGTCAATGCAAGCTATTTACCTAACGCTTACTGGCGTTTGGGCGGATTTTATTTGGATTTGCTTGGACGGAATTCACGCCCTGGTTGTATTTGCGGCTTCGCCCGCGGCTCAGGCGATCGTCACCACCAGCCGTCCCCGGGTCTCGCCCTTGAGGATGCGGGCCCCGGCGTCGAACACTTCGGCCAGGGCGATGGTCCGGGTCATGGTCGCGAGCTTGTCGCGGTCGAGATCGAGCGCCAGGCGCCGCCAGGCTTCGAGCCGGCGCTCCTTCGGGCAATGGACGCTGTCGATCCCGAGGAGCGAGACGCCGCGCAGAATGAACGGCGCGACGGTGGCCGGCAGATCCATGCCGCCCGCAAGCCCGCAGGCGGCGACCGCGCCGCCGTAGCGCGTCTGCGCCAGCACGTTGGCGAGCGTGGTCGAGCCGACGCTGTCGACCGCCGCCGCCCATTGCTCCTTGCCGAGCGGCTTGCCGGGGGCGCTGAGCGTGGCGCGGTCGATGATCTCGTCGGCGCCGAGCGTCTTGAGGTAGGCGGTCTCGCTTCTGCGCCCCGTGGAGGCGATGACCCGCCAGCCCTTGTCGGCCAAGAGCGAGATCGCCATCGAGCCGAGGCCGCCGGCCGCTCCGGTCACCAGCGCCGGACCTGAGGATGGAGTGAGGTCTTGATGCTCGATCGCCATCAGCGCCAGCATCGCGGTGAAGCCCGCGGTCCCGATCGCCATCGCCTCGGCCAGGGTCAGTCCGTCCGGCGCCTTGACCAGCCAGTCGCCGTTCACCCGCGCTCTTTCAGCGTAGCCGCCATAATGGGTCTCGCTGAGGCCATGCCCGGTCAGGATGACCTTATCGCCGGGAGCAAAGTCCGATCGGCGCGAGCTCTCGACAATTCCGGCGAGATCGACGCCAAGCACCATCGGAAAGCGGCGGATGACCGGCGACTTGCCGCTCAGCGCCAGGCCGTCCTTATAGTTGACGGTCGAATGGGTGACGTGAATGGTCACGTCGCCTTCCATCAGCTCGGACTCGTCCATCTCGACGAGCTTGACGTCCTGCCCGGCGTCGGTCTTGTCGGCTCGAATGGCGCGAAACGTCATCGCCTATGCCCTTGAGCTGGCCAGTGGAGCGGCGGAATCTATTGGCGAGTTTCCCCGGGCCAGTCAAACGGCTGGGGCGCGGACGCTTGAACGCCGCCGCGTTCCGGGGAAAACTTGCGCCGAAACCGAGGCTTGAAGAGGAAAATCGCCAATGCCGGAAAAGGAAAGGCCGCCGCGCATCTTGACGGCGGTCAAGGGCGCGGACGGATTGACGCGCTGCCCCTGGGTCGGCGCCGACCCGCTCTACCTTGCCTATCATGACGAGGAATGGGGCGTGCCCGAATACGACGATCAGGCGATGTTCGAGAAGCTCGTGCTCGACGGCTTCCAGGCCGGCCTCTCCTGGATCACCATCCTGCGCAAGCGCCCAGCCTTCCGCAAGGCGTTCGACGGCTTCGACCCTAAGAAGATCGTCCGCTGGACCGACAAGAAAAAGGACGCGCTGATGCAGGACGCCGGCATCATCCGCAACCGGGCCAAGATCGAGGCGACGGTGGCGCTGGCCCGCATTGTTCTCGACTTTGACGAGAAAGGCGGTTTCGCCCGTCATTTGTGGGGCTTTGTCGACGGACGCCCGATCGACAACGCGCGGAGCAGCCTCAAGGACGTGCCGACCGAGACCGACGTCTCGCGCGCCATCGCCAAGGATTTGCGCGCGCGGGGCGGCAATTTCGTCGGGCCGACGATCATTTACGCCTTCATGCAGGCGACCGGCATGGTCAACGATCATCTCGTCGATTGCCGCCGTCATGAGGCCTGCCGCGCGCTGGCGCGCGAGTTCAAGCCGTGAGCCAGGCTGCGCCGCGTCGCGCCTGGCAGCGGATGCTGTCGGGACGGCGGCTCGACCTCATCGATCCTTCGCCGGTCGACGTCGAGATTGCCGACATCGCGCACGGGCTCGCGCGTGTGGCTCGCTGGAACGGTCAGACGCAGGGGCCTGAGATTTTCTCCGTCGCGCAACATTCGCTGTTGGTGGAGGCGCTGTTCGCGGCCGGCGAGGCCCCGCCCTCAGGCGGCGCGCGGCTGGCGGCGCTGCTGCATGATGCGCCCGAATATGTGATCGGCGACATGATTTCGCCGTTCAAGGCCGCGATCGGCGGCCACTACAAGCTGATTGAAGCACGCCTCAAGCACGCAATCCTCATCCGCTTCGGCTTGCCTCCCGAACCGCCGGATGAACTCAACCGCCGAATCAAGATCGCCGACCGGGCCTCGGCCTATCTCGAGGCGACTGCGCTTGCCGGCTTCTCGATTGCGGAAGCGCGCAAACTGTTCGGCGAGCCCGACCTGCCGCTCCCTGATTTTGCGGCCTATCTCGAGCCGATGCGGCCGGCCAATGTAGAGGCGCAATTTCTCGCCCGTTTCGCTGAACTCGACGCTGAGGTCAGCCGAGCTTTATAAGGCGCGCCGAGAGAACCGCTCCATGCCTCGCCTTCACGTCTGTTCGCTTGCTCTGATCGCCGAAATTGTCGCCAAGACCGGCGCGCGCTCGCTTGTCACCCTGCTGAGCCCTGGCGCGGAGATCGAGCGGCCGATTGGAATCAGGCCGGAGCGGCATCTCTATCTCGCCGTCTCTGACATCGTCGAGCCGACCCCGGGGCAAGTGCTGGCCGACGCCGCCCATCTCGATCAGCTGTTGGGATTTGTTCATGCCTGGGACCGCGCGGCGCCCATGCTGATTCATTGTTTCGCCGGCGTTAGCCGCTCGACCGCGGCCGCCTACATCGCCGCCTGCGCGCTCAAGCCCGAGCGCGACGAGTTCGCCATCGCACGGGCGCTGCGCGCCGCCTCGCCGACCGCCTCGCCCAACACCCGCCTGGTGGCGCTCGCTGACGATAAGCTCGGACGGCGCGGACGCATGAGCGAAGCGATCGCCGAGATTGGACGGGGCCGGGAATGTTTCGAAGGAGAGCCGTTCACGCTCGAGCTGGGCTGAGGGCTTCCGGGCGCTTGGAGCCTCGATCATTCAGCCGGAATCGCCAGAGCAGGCGTGCGAAATCACGGGCTCGTGCGGAATCTTCTTGACATAAATCAGAATGTTTGGTTATTATTTCTGTTGGTCTGAAATATCGGGCTCGGCGGCGTCGCTCGCGCTGCCTGGCCGGATCCGTGGCGCGTGGTGAGACGAGCGTCCTGAGGACGTCCTATCGACCCGGCCCTAAAGAGCGAAAAAGTTGCGCAAAGGAGGTGTTAAGCCGTTGAAATGATGGAGCCGGATAAAAAAGTGCGCAGTTCGCCGGCCTAGCCCTTCACCGCCTTCGCCATCGCCTCCTGCTCAGCCTCGGTTGGCGAGCCGTAGAACGCAGGGTCATTGTCCTTGCCGCCGAGCGCGCCATAGGCGCGCTCACCGTTGGCGTCGAACAGCACCACGAACTTATGTCCCACGCAGTCTGCCGGCTTGCAGACGAAGGACATCTCATAGGGCTTGCCGTCGATGGTGAGGCTCGTCATCTGGCCGGCGACGCCGTCGAAGTTTCTGTTGAACCGGATGAGCCAGTCGGGCGTCGGCTGCACGAGCTTCATCAGTTTCTCCCACGAGGCGCGATAGGGCGTTCGTCCATGCAACGCGTCGAACAGAAACGCCGTCTCCGTCTCCGCCGCATTCGCGGCGCCGGCGAGAAGGACGAGAGCGAGTGAGAGGCTTAGTCGCATCTTGGAAAAGAGCCGTTTGCTGCTGGACGATTGGAACGAGATCCCCGGAGCGTGGTAGCGCTCCCGCGCGTCCGCGCCTAGAACGCTTTGAACGTGATGATCGTACGCGTGTCGACGATTCCTGGGATCACCTGCACTCTGTGGCCAACGAAGTGGCCAATGTCGACATTGGACTCCACATAGAATTTGGCCAGAATGTCATAGTCGCCGGCGATCGAATAGATTTCGGAGGCGATTTCCGCTTCCGCGAGCGCGCTGGCGACCTCGTATGTTCGCCCGAGCGCGCATTTGATTTGGACGAAGAAGGTCTGCATCCTTTCACGGCCCCTGTTTGCCGCTCTCTTCTGCAACAACTTCGACGTCGCGGTCCATCCCCGTCTGAACCTGGAACGTCGATTGGTAGACCTTGGAATCGTGCCGCGCGATCACGACATACTCGCCCTCGGCGAGCACGAGCGAGGGAAAGGCGCCCACCAGCTCTCGTATGACGTCGCCGCCCGGAGTGAGCACCGTGAAAGTGGTGTTGGCGAGCGACTCGGCGCCCGGCTTGTTGACGAGCTTCAGCGTGAGCGTCGCGCAGCGATGACGAATCGTAACGTCGATCCGCTTTCCGGACATGACCTTGATGTCGGCGCTGACGATCGAATTGGAGGGGATTGCCGCCGGCGGTGCAAGCACCGCCGATTTGCCGGAATTGCCCGCAGCGCTCACTCCCGACTGGGCGCCGACAGTGTCGAGATAGGTCGAGACGATGTGATAGGAGCCTTCCGGCAGTCCGATGATATCGCCTGCTTTGCCCTTGGCGAAGACGAGCTTGCCAAGCGGATTGCGATTCTGGGGCACGTAGATCGCAAGCGACAGCTTGGACGGGTCGATCGGCGCCTCGGCGAGGGTGCCTTCGATCCGCAGCGCCCCCGCCGAGATGGTCAGCCGTTCAGAGCGAACTTCCGCGCTGAGCGTCACGCGTTTTGCCGCGCTCGCAAGCCCGAAAGCGACATGAACGACATAGTCGCCGGGCGGAATGGTCAGGGTCGGCTGGGCGAGACCGGATTCCACGATCAGGGGATGGGAGCCGTCCGGATCGGCTTGCGCGCCGAATATCCGCCAGCGCAGCCCCCCCGCGAGCGGCGCGCCGCCGCCCTTAAGGACGGCGGAAAGGCTAAGCGTCGCCTGGGCGGATTCGCTCGTCGGCGTCTCGGCGCCAATAGGCGCGACCAACGCCATCAAGGCAAACAAAGCAGCCAGAAGTCGCCAAGTCGCTTTCAATCCGCTCCGTGCCGAAAGTTGCCGCCGACGTTTCGTCGAGCTCGACCGGCTCGTGCCCCTACATTGAGGCGGATCGAGGGCGATTTACACCGGTCGGCCTTTCGGCCAAGTAGAACACTTTCGCTCAAGAAGAAACGCGGATGAACGATACGATCGAGATCCTCAAACGTCGCAGGTCGGTTCCGCCGCCGATGATGAGTGGGCCGGCCCCAAATCCTGACGAGCTGGCGACGATCCTGAGTATCGCTTCGCGGGTGCCAGATCATGGCAAGCTGGCGCCCTGGCGGTTTGTGGTCTTCGCGGGGCGGGCGCGTGAGCGCGCAGGCGGAGTTGCGCTCGAGATTCGCCTCGCCGACAGACCCGACTTGGACGAGGCGGCCCGCACCGAGGAGTTGCGTCGCTTTGCGCGCGCGCCGCTGGTCATTGCGGTCATCTCGCGCGCTACCCCGCATCCCAAAATACCCGAATGGGAGCAGGTTTTGTCCGCAGGCGCGGTGTGCATGAACATGATCGTCGCTGCGCGCGCGCTCGGTTTCTCGGCGACATGGCTCACCGAATGGATGGCGTATGACGGCCGCTTTCGCGCGGCCATCGGCCTCGCCGAATATGAGCGCATCGCCGGCTTCATTCATATCGGCCGAACGACGGCGGCGGTCGAGGATCGTCCGCGGCCGCCGCTCGGGCAGATTGTGACCAACTTTCCAGAGGAGATCTGAGGCCGATGTTCTACGCGACGGCGGAGCGTGACCGGACGAAGCTGCCGCACGATCCCTTCAAGGCGATCGTCGCGCCGCGCCCGATCGGATGGATCTCGACGCGCGCGCTCGACGGCCGAATTAATCTTGCCCCTTATAGTTTCTTCAACGGTTTTTCGAGCGCGCCGCCGATCGTCGGCTTCTCCAGCGAAGGCTGGAAGGACTCGGCGTCCTTTGCCAAGGAGAGCGGCGAGTTCGTCGCCAACTTGGCGACGCACGACCTGCGTGACCCAATGAATGAAACCTCGGCGCCGTTCTCGCGCGGCGACAACGAATTCGCCCGCGCCGGCCTGACCATGGCCGAATGCCGTCTGGTCGCCGCGCCGCGCGTCGCCGAGAGCCCGGCCGCATTGGAGTGCAAGGTGGTCGAAGTGGTCGAGATCAGATCGTTGAGCGGCGCCTTGAGCGGAGCGGTGCTCACGCTCGGCGAGGTCGTCGGCTTTCACATCGACGAGCGCTTTGTTGTCGACGGCCGCTTCGACATCGCCCGCGCCCATCCGCTCGCCCGCTGCGGCTACCAGGACTATGTGGCGGTCGAGAAAGTCTTCGCGATGGCCCGGCCAAAGGGCGGCGGCGACATTTGATCGCGCACCCGGAGCGCGGGCCCGCGGGGAGGCTTTGAACCCGTAGCCGGGGTTCCCGCGCGCCCGTCAGACCGTGCCGCCAAGTTCGCTCGAAAGCTGCTGAAGCTCTTTTCCGCCGGCCATCAGATTCTGCAGATCATCCATCGGAATCTCCGACTTGGCGTAGGTGCCGAGCGTCCGGCCGCGATTGAGCACGGTGAAGCGGTCCCCCACCGCATAGGCGTGCCGCACATTATGGGTGATGAAAATCACCCCCAGCCCCTTCTGGCGGACCACATGAATGTATTTGAGCACCATCGACGTCTGGGCCACGCCCAAAGCTGACGTCGGTTCATCCAGGATCAGCACTTTCGCGCCGAAATAGACCGCGCGCGCGATCGCCACGCACTGGCGCTCGCCGCCCGAGAGCGTGCCCACCGCCTGCTGCGGGTCGCGGACGTCGATCCCGATCCTATGCATTTCTTGCCGCGTCACCTGGTTGCAGAAGCGGAAATCGACCCGCTTGAACGGCGAAACGCCGATCCGCGGCTCGCGCCCCATGAAGAAATTGCGGGTGATCGACATGAGCGGGATCATCGCCAGGTCCTGGTAGACCGTGGCGATGCCGGCGTCGAGCGCGTCGCGCGGGCTCGAGAATGAGACCGGCTTGCCCTCGACCAGATAGTCTCCGCTGCTCGGCCGGTGCACGCCCGCGAGCGTCTTGATCAAGGTCGATTTTCCCGCGCCGTTGTCTCCGAGCAGGCAATGGACTTGGCCTGGACGAACGGTCAGGGAAACGCCGGACAGCGCGATGACCGGACCGAAATGCTTGACGATGTTCCGGACGTCGATGATAGCTGGCTGTTCGCTTGCGCTTGCATCGCTCATGACTGCCCTCCTTGATCTTTAGCGCTCGCCCGTGACTTTGCGGCGGATGTAGTTGTTGAACAAAACCGCGGTCAGCAGCATTCCTCCAAGGAACACCTGAAACCAATCGCTGTCGTATGTGGTGTAGGTCAGCCCGATCGAAACGACGCCGAAGATGATGGCGCCGATGAAGGCGCCGATCGCCGATCCGTAGCCGCCGGTCAGGAGACAGCCGCCTATCACCGCCGCGATGATCGCCTCAAACTCTTTCTGAACCCCACGTCGCGCGTCGGTCGAGCCGGCGTCGAGCACGGTCAGAATCGCCACCAACGCCGCGGCGGTCGCAGTCAGCATGAAGAGACCGGTCTTCACGTGACTGACCGGGACGCCGGAATTGCGGGCGGCGTTCGGATCGCCGCCGGAGGCGTAGATCCAGTTCCCAATTCGCGTCCGCAGCAGTACCCAGGTTGCGACCGCGGCGAAGGCGATGAACCAGATGATGGAGACTGGAATTCCGGCGACTTTCGGCAGGCCGGTGTTGAATTTGTCAATGACCCCGTGATTGGCGAGCCAGGTGAAGGCGCCCTGAAAGGCGTTGCCCGCGAACAGGCTCTTGACGTAGCTGTCATGCACCACGTCGTCGACGCCGCGCAATTGCGTCGAGCCGCCGGTCGCGAGCTTGAGCCCGACCAGCGTCAGGCCACGAAATATGAACAGGAACGCCAAGGTCACGATGAACGAGGGCAGCCGCGTCTGGATGACGATCTGTCCGTTCATGGCGCCGATCAGCGCCGCGAACACGATCGTTGCGGCGATCGCGATCGGAAGCGGCAGGTGGGCGTCGACCAGCGCGGCGGCGAAGGCCAGTCCGGCGAAGGCGATCATCGAGCCGATCGAGAGGTCAAATTCGCCGCCAATCATCAAAAGAGCGGCGGCGATGGCCAGGATTCCGAGTTCGGACGCGGGGGCGAGAATCGTCATCATTCCGCTCAGCGTGAACATCGTCGGGCTGGCGGTGAAGAAAAAGAAGATGAGGACGACGATGAGCCCGGCGATCGCCCCGAGCTCCGGCCTGCGCATGGCCTCGGTCAGAAAGGATGACTTGCGCAGCCGCTCGTCGACGGCTTGGGCCGGCTTCGCCGGCTGACCGGGCGGCGCGATCGGTTGGGTTTGGCTCATTGCGCATCTCCTCCCTCGAACGGCCTCTGCGGCCGGTAACCTTTAGGCGGTCGGGGACGCCACAGACGCGACGACCCCGCCTGGAAGTATGAATTCGCCTCGGGCGAAGGCCCCGCTCAGCGAATTCCCTCTGCCGACAGTTTGACGACCTGAGCCGCCTTGTCTTTGGTTATCAGATTGGGGCCCGAAGCAACGTTGCCGCCGGGAATGAGTCCGTACTTCGCGTAATTGGCGAGAAACACGACCGGCAGGTAACCTTGCAAGTACTGTTGCTGGTCGATTGCGAACGCGGCTTCTCCGGCGGCGACCGCCTTCAGAAAATCGGGCGAGAGATCGAAGGTCGCGACATTGACTTTCCCGAGTTTCCCCGAAGTCTTTGACCGCCGCGAGCGACGGCTCGCCGGCCGTTCCCGCGCCGAGCGCGAGAATCGTGTCGACGTCGCCGTTGGCCTGGAGCGACGCCTTGACCTTCGCCCGAACTTCAGCCGGTTCGTTCGAGACGGGAAGAACCGTCACCTTGCCGCCGAAGCCTTCGCTAAAGCCCTTGCAACGCAGATCGAGCGCCACGTTTCCGACTTCCTGGTTGACGCAGAGGGCGACTTTCCCGCCCATTTCCTTGAGCTTCTCGCCGGCCGCCTTTCCAGCTGTCTCCTCGTCCTGGCCGACGTGCAGGAGAGCGCCCAGAGACTTCGACACATCCGATCCAGAATTCATCGAGATCACGGGGATGCCCGCGGCGACCGCCTTCTTGATCGACGGACCGAGCGCCGACGCGTCCGGAATGGAAACGACGAGTCCCGCAGGATTCTGGTTCACCGCGGCGTCGATCAACTGGGACATCGCGACCATGTCGAAGGTCTCGGGGGCGCGGTACTCGACGCTGACGCCGGTCTCCTTGCCGGCGGCGACGACTCCGTTTTTGACCACCGACCAGAAGGGATCGTTGGCCTGGCCGTGAGAGACGACAATGATGCGGATGTTGTCGGCGGCGATGGCCGGCGCCGTGAAGGCCGCAGCGACGATGAATGTCGCCGCCGCAGCGATGGTCGTTTTGATCAAGCGTTTCATGCCATTTCCTCCTTTATGGGCGACATTGCCCTGCGCAAGGCGCCAAGCCCGGATTGATTGAGCGGTCTCACGGCTTGAACCGTCGATGGGCGACCGCCCGGACGGCCTCGAGATCGCCAGCAGAAGTGCAGTGATAAAGGCAGGCGGCACGCCGTATCCGCCTGGCGACGAAATTCCGCCCTATCAGGATCGCCCTCATGGCTCGTTCCTCCAATGACGCCCGCCCGATGGATCGGTTTCGGCGCCTAGCAAGCGCTGGAGAGCGCGCCGCGCTCGCCGCTTGCCGACGTTCTGCGTCTTGTGTAACAAACATTCCAAAAATAATCAATAGTGGAATAATCATTCCAAAAGCGCCTGCCAATGACCCTCTGGACCCGGAGTCTTGAGCTGCCGATAGGTTGCCGGTAGGCTTCCTGGTGTCGAGCGAGGAGGAAACCGATGTCGGTCGCGATCACCCGAGATTACAGTCTCGTCGGTCCCGAGGCCGCGAAGGCCGTCGCGGCCGGGCTCGCATCGGCGAAATGGTATACGCCGCCGATCACGCGCGCCGAAGTTAAGGAGCTGATGCGCCGCGACGACGGGCCGGCGATCCGGGATACGCTTATCTGGTTTGCCGCGTTCATTGTGTCGGGGGGCCTCGGCTATTATTTCTGGGGGAGCTGGGCCGCAGTTCCGTTCTTCATCATTTATGGCGTTCTCTACGGCTCCTCGACCGACAGCCGCTGGCACGAGTGCGGCCATCGCACCGCCTTCAAGACGCAATGGATGAACGACGCGGTCTACCAGATCGCCTGTTTCATGATCATGCGCGAGCCGACGATCTGGCGCTGGAGCCACACACGCCACCACACGGACACAATCATCGTCGGCCGCGACCCCGAGATCATCACGCCGCGTCCGCCGGATGTCGTGTCGCTTCTGCTCAACATTTTCGCGCTCAAGAACACGATCACCTTCTTTCAGAAGGTGTTTCTGCACGCGACTGGCCGACTGACCGACGAGGAGGCGACGTTCGTGCCTGAGGGCGAGCGCTCGAAAGTGTATCTCGTCGCTCGCATTTACCTCGCCATTTACGCCCTCGTCGTCGTCGCCTGCTTCGCGTTTGGCTCCATTCTGCCGGCGATGTATATCGGCCTGCCGACGCTGTATGGCGGATGGTTCGCCCTCTATTGCGGCGTCACGCAGCACATCGGGCTCGCCGAGAACGTCCTCGATCACCGGCTGAATTCGCGCACCGTATACATGAATCCGATCTTCCGGTTTCTCTACTGGAACATGAATTACCACGTTGAGCACCACATCTTTCCGACCGTTCCCTATCACGCGCTGCCGAAGCTGCATGAGGCGATCAAGGCCGATTGCCCGCCGCCCTATCCGAGCTCCATCGCCGCCTATCGCGAGATCATCCCCGCGCTTCTGCGCCAGCTGAAGGACCCGACCTATTTCGTGCGCCGCGAGCTGCCGCCGTCGGCGCAGCCTGCTGCGGCACTTGGCGCCGTAACGGCGAAGTCTGCGCAGGCCGTCTGAAATGAGCGAGACCTGGATCGACGCCGGTCCCGCGAGCCGCATCTCGCCCGAGGACGTCGCGCCGTTCGAACACGAAGGTCGGCAATACGCGCTCTACCGCACAGCGGACGACCGCTATTTCGCCACCGACGGCCTGTGCACGCACGAACAGGTCGAACTCGCCGACGGGTTCGTTTCGGGCACGATCATCGAATGCCCGATGCACAACGGCCGGTTCGATTTCACCACCGGCGAAGCGAAGGGCGCGCCGGCCTGCGTCGATCTCGCGACCTATCCGGCGAAGGTCGAAGGCGGCCGGATTCTCGTGAAGCTCAGCTGACCGCAACGCAGGTTCCCCGGCGTTCGGCTCACCGCGCCGCGGTAGTGGCGCGGATTGTCGGCCGTTGATATGTGGGCGGGCCCGGCTTGTTCGGGCCTAGGGAGGAAGCGCGATGAAACTGTCCGGGGTAGCGGCGATCGTGACCGGCGGCGGCTCGGGACTCGGCCGGGCGACGGCGGAGGCGCTCGCCGCCAAGGGAGCGCGAGTCGCGGTCTTCGATCTCAACCCGGCCGCGGCGGAGGAGGCGGCCAAGGCGGTCGGCGGCGCGGCGATTGTCGGCGACGTCGCGGACGAAGCGTCCGCCGCCGGGGGAATCGCCAAAGCCGGCGCGGCGCACGGGCCGGCGCGGGTGCTGGTCAATTGCGCCGGAATCGGCGTCGCCAAACGGGTCGTCGGCCGTGATGGGCCCCATCCGCTCGCGGACTTCGAGAAGGTGATCCGGGTCAATCTGATCGGCTCCTTCAACATGATCCGCCTCGTGGCTGCGGAGATGGGCAAGCTCGAACCGATCAACGGCGAGCGCGGGGTCATCATTTCGACCGCCTCGGTCGCGGCCTATGAGGGCCAGATCGGGCAGGCTGCCTATTCCGCCTCCAAGGGAGGCGTGGTAGCGATGACGCTGCCGATCGCGCGCGAGTTGGCGCAATTCGGCATCCGGGTCAACGCGATCGCGCCTGGCATCTTCATGACCCCGATGCTGTTCGGCCTGCCGCAGGCGGCGCAGGATTCGCTCGGCGCCTCGGTGCCGTTTCCTCCGCGCCTCGGCCAGCCGGCCGAATACGCCGCCCTCGCCGTCCACATCGTCGAGAACGGCTACATCAACGGCGAGACGATCCGCATCGACGGCGCGCTGCGCATGGCGCCCAAATAGGGAGGCCGGGCGAGCCCGACCGGCGCCGTCGCAGAGCGAACACAACCAGAAGGCGAGCCTCGTTCAAATGGGCTCAAGCAAACGCACATAAATGATAGCAAAATAGCTTGCATTTGCTTGCATTTACTAGCGTTTATTTTTACGAAACGAGCCTTCTCAATGGGTTACGGTGGATTCAATAAACCAAATGCGCCTCTCGTCTCAGGTTGTGTGCAAAACGTCTCACGCGCATTTCCCTCTCTCTTCTCCATCACGCTGGGGCGTCATTGCGGGCGCGGGCCTCAGTCCGGCGAATAAGAAAATGTATAACACAAGTTTCTGAGTTTCGCAAGAGAAAATTGCACGGAAGATTGACGGCCCGCCGGATCGCCTTCACGCTCTCGACAATTCCGTCGAGTCGCGTCCTGCGCTAAAGCGCGCGTGGTTTGATCAAGGGAGGAAACGATGGACGGAGCAGGAACTGGGCGTCTCGCCGGCAAGGTCGCGCTGATAACCGGGGCGGCGTCCGGCATCGGCCGGGCGACCGCGGCTCTGTTCCATCGCGAGGGCGCCAAGGTCACCGCGACTGACCGCAACGAAGCGGGCCTCAAGACGCTCGGCCTGGACGCCGACCTTACCCTGGTGCAGGACGTGACCGACGAAGCGCGCTGGCGCGCGGTGGTCGACGCGGTCGTCGCCGCGTTCGGGCGCCTCGACATCCTCGTCAACAGCGCCGGCATCGGCGTCCTCGGCAATATCGAGACGACGACGCTCGCCGACTGGCGCAAGGTCAACGCGGTCAACGCCGAGGGTGTGTTTCTTGGCTGCCGCGAGGCGGTGCGGGCGATGAAGGAAACGGGCGGTTCGATCGTGAACCTTTCCTCCGTCGCCGGGATCATCGGCGACGCCTCGTCGCTGGCCTATTGCGCCAGCAAAGGCGCGGTGAGGCTGCTCACCAAATCGGCCGCGCTCCACTGCGCCCGCGCCGGCTATGGAATTCGCGTGAACTCGGTTCATCCCTCGTTCGCCGAAACGCCGATGGTGCTCGAAGGCATCGCCCGGGCGAAGGACCCGGAGCGGATCCGCGCGGGCCTTGAGCGCGCCGCGCCGATGGGCCGGATGGGCAAGGCGGAGGAGGTCGCGAACACCATCCTCTTCCTCGCCAGCGACGAATCCTCGTTCACCACCGGGGCGGAATTCATGGTCGACGGGGGGCTGACGGCGCAATGAGCGCGCTCTCCCCCTCGCCCTGAGGAGGCCTCGGGGGTCTGGAGCCAGCCGTTCGGACGAGGAGCGAGTGCAAGCACGTGCCGGGGCTGATGCCTATGGCTATACGTTCACGCGCCGCCGTTTTTCAAAGATTACATTTTGCTTGGCGGACGTATCCCAAAAACAAGATTACCTTTGGCACCCCTAAGGATATAAGCGGCAGTCTCGCCGTCCTTCAAACCGACGGCTTTATTTTCACTATCCACGAACTCAGATGCATTGATTTTTTCATCGATGTTGTATTTAGCTTTAAGCCCCGGAAGGTCCTCATTGCCCAGCGGGTGTACAAGAAATGTCTTTGGATTGCTTTGAAATATCAGTTCGGCCACAGCGTCCTCGCCCCACCGGTCAGGGTCCGGACCAGGGCATCCGCCATCAGTCCGCTGAAGCTCGCGAAATTTAACCGTCTGCGGTTCGTATGTTATACATTCAAAAAATTCGACGTCAGCGTCCTCGGCGGCTTTCTCAACGCCAATATACCCCCATATTGGCCCTTTAGCCGTCTGATAAAGGTAGACTGTCTCCAAATATGCTCGTGGTAATACATGCACTAGGGAAGTCGATTGCGACTGTGCGTCCGCGTCTTTGATACTTGGCGTTAAGGAGCAAAAGGCAAGCATAGAGGCGAGACAGTATGCTTTAAAAGCGTTCATTTGGACTCCCTTTTACCGCGATGACCTCCCTAACCGAGATCAGACCTTTTTCCTTTCTAAACTCAAATACCTGGCCGAAAACTTTGTCAGTTTTGCAGAAAGCAAATAGAGTTGAGTCGTCTGAGAAAACGGATACTATTTTCCCCTCATTCTGACAATTATCTGCTCGAGTAATCCATTGATAACCATTCGGGTGAGCATCCTGTTTCAAAATTTGATCGGGGCTCGGCTTCCCTACTTTTGCCTCGTCTGCAGTTTTCGTCTCAACAGCAGTATCCTCCAGCCGTGTGTTAAAACTGATCCTCGTTGATTTCAAGCTCCAAACTTCTTGCACTCTTTTCGCTGCCACCTCGTAGGAGATCGGTCTTAGGATAAACGAAAGCATTAGTAGCGCGGCAATTAAGAAAAAAGAAGCCAGATAGACAATCCGAACTGAGGGCGACAATTGAGAAATTGGCCGTAAGTATTGGTACGTTTTTCTGACATTCTGCGGAAGTACACTAGGCAGTATGCGATTTAGTTTCAGATGTATTAAAGTGACGACGCTCAATACAATCAGTATAGCGGCAAACCAATGTGTCGTGACTGAATGCCAATTCGTCGTGATGAAATCCGATATTGGAGGGTATGAATATACCAGAATGGTCGCGGTGTCTAATTTTAATTCGGACGGGTCGATGCCAAATGATGCCAGGTAAGAACTCAAATACGCCCAGCCCGTGAAATAGAGCAATACGCCTGGTATCGTAACAATTAAGAAATCGGAGATAGTTTTTTGCCAATCCCATCGCTGGGCTGCGCCGTCGCCCGAGCGTTCGAGCTGCACGCCTGAGATTTCGCCTTGGGCGCGCAGAAGCGCGCCTTCCATCTGCTCCGCCGCGCCGAGGAACCGTTCGCCGGCGCCGGTGAGCTTCGCCCCGGTCGTGCTGGGGTCGAACAGCTTGGCGCCGACGGCGGCCCCGAGCGCTGCGACACGGCGGCTGAGAGTCGCTTGGCCGAGCCCGAGCTGCTTCGCGGCGGCCGCGAATTGCCCGGCACGCGCGACTGCGAGGAAAATCCTGACGTTATCCCAATCCATCAGCGAAACCTGCGCGAAGCGACGCACCTCCTCGTTTGAGACGCGTCACCCACGGCGCTCGTCCTCAGGCCGAGGAGAGTAGCGCTAGTCGATGCGCCAACTTACCACATTCTCACACAGGCGTTGCACGATCTCTGAGGTTGATGTGCACACTATTGTGGCGCATAGCTCGCTTAGGAGGAATGGGCCGCGCTAAAGGAAGCTGGACCGGTCGCGCGTGACCGCCTTCGCCAGATGCTCGGCGACCGCGCGAATGCGGCCAAGGCCGCGCGTGTCCTCGTGGGTCACCAGCCAATAGGCGCGCGTCGCGCGTCGCTCGGGCAGGACCCGGACGAGGTCCTTAAATCGGCGCGCGATGAAATCGTGCACGACGCCTAGGCCCACGCCGGCGCGCACCGCCTCGAGCTGGGTGACCGCGTTCGCGCTTTCGAAGCTGGTCGGCGCGCCACCGAAGAGCTCGCGCACATAGTCGAGCGCGGACGAAAACGCATGCTCCTCGACATAGCCGATGAGCCGGTGGCTCTTCAGCGCTTCGATGTCGGCCGGCGCGCCGTTGCGCTTGAGATAGGCGGCGCTCGCGTAAATCCCGAGCGAGTAGTCGGTGAGCTTACGGGCGACGAACCGTCCCGCTTCCGGCTTGTCGAGGCCGACCACGACGTCGACTTCCCGCCGCGCGAGCGGAGTCAATTGCGGCAGCGGCATCAGTTGCAGGCGCACGCCCGGATGACGCTCGGCGAAGTCGCGCAGCGCCCCTGTGAGGTAATAGGTCGAGAACCCGTCCGGCGCGCCGATGCGCACGTCGCCCGAGAGTTCGAGATCGACGCCGGAGATTTCGCCCTGCGCGTGCAGAAACGCGCTCTCCATCTGCTCGGCGGCGCCGATGAACCGCTCGCCCGCGCCGGTGAGCTTCGCCCCCGTCGTCCGCCGGTCGAACAGCTTGGCGCCGACGGTTGCTTCGAGCGCCGCGATGCGGCGGCTCACCGTCGCATGGTCGAGCTTGAGCCGCTTGGCGGCGGCGACGAATTGCCCGCCGCGCGCCACCGCGAGGAAAACCCGGACGTTGTCCCAATCCATGGGCAGCGGCTTAGCACATTTTCGCACAGCCGATGCGCGATCTCCGAGATTGCTGTGCGCAAAATCGTGGCGCATAAAGTGTCGAGGAAACCCGACATCAGGGAGCGGAACATGATCAATTACGGGCATTTCATCGGCGGCAAGGCCGTCGCCGGCAAGTCGGGGCGAACCGCGGAGGTCTTCCAGCCGATGGACGGAACGGTGCGCGCGCATGTCGCGCTCGCCAACAGGGCCGATGTTCGCGCCGCGGTCGAGAACGCCAAAGCGGCGCAGCCGGCGTGGGCGGCGGTCAATCCGCAGCGCCGAGCCCGCGTTATGATGAAGTTCCTCGACCTCATCGGCAAATACAACGACGAGCTCGCCGACATTCTGGCGCGCGAGCACGGCAAGACGATCGCCGACGCCAGGGGCGACATTCAGCGCGGCGTCGAGGTGGTCGAATTCGCGCTCGGCGTGCCGCATCTGATGAAGGGCGAATATACCGACGGCGCCGGCCCCGGCATTGACCTCTATTCGATGCGTCAGCCGCTCGGCGTCGTCGCCGGCATCACGCCGTTTAATTTCCCGGCGATGATCCCGTTGTGGAAGCTGGCGCCGGCGATCGCCTGCGGCAACGCCTTCATCCTGAAGCCCTCGGAGCGCGACCCCGGCGTGCCGATGCGGCTCGGCGAAATCTTCGTCGAAGCGGGCGGGCCTCCGGGCATCCTCAACGTCGTCAACGGCGACAAGGAGGCGGTCGACGCCATCCTCGATGATCCCGATATTCAGGCGATCGGCTTCGTCGGCTCGACCCCGATCGCCGAATATATTTATACGCGCGGATGCGCCGCGGGAAAGCGCGTGCAGTGCTTCGGCGGAGCCAAGAACCATATGGTGGTGATGCCCGATGCAGATATGGACCAGACGGTCGACGCTCTCATCGGCGCGGGCTACGGGTCGGCGGGCGAGCGCTGCATGGCCGTCTCGGTTGCCGTTCCGGTCGGCCAGAAGACGGCCGACGACCTCATGCGCCGCCTCATCCCGCGGGTCGAGTCCTTAAAGATCGGACCTTCGACCGATTCGGGCGCCGACTATGGGCCGCTGGTGACCAAGGCTGCGCTGGAGAAGGTGCGCGGCTACGTCGATCTCGGCGTCAAGGAAGGGGCGAAGCTCGTCGTCGACGGGCGCGACTTCAAGATGCAGGGCTACGAGAACGGTTTCTACATGGGCGGATGTCTGTTCGACAAGGTGACGAAGGACATGCGCATCTACAAGGAGGAGATCTTCGGCCCGGTGCTGTCGGTGGTGCGCGCGCATGACTACGGCGAGGCACTGGGATTGTGCAACGACCACGAATATGGCAACGGAGTCGCGATCTTCACTCGCGACGGCGATGCGGCGCGCGACTTCGCGACCAAGGTCAAGGTCGGCATGGTCGGAGTCAACGTGCCGATCCCGGTCCCCGTCGCCTACTACACGTTCGGCGGCTGGAAGCGCTCCGGCTTCGGCGACCTGAACCAGCATGGGCCGGATTCGATCCGCTTCTACACCCGCACCAAGACCGTGACCGCTCGCTGGCCGTCCGGGATCAAGGACGGGGCGCAGTTCTCGATTCCGACGATGAACTGAGGCTAGGCCCACCTGTAGACGCGGTCCATAGCCCGTCGATAGACGGGCGTCCTTCCGGACGCCCTTTGGACCGCGTCTGCCGCGATCAGCGATCGCGGCTACAGCGCGCTACGTCCGGAAATTTGAGGGGCTGGAGAGCGGAGCGTATAGTGAGGCTCCGCCTTCCAGTGATCGATCCCGGATGAGCTCGAATGTCCACCGCGCTGAAACAAA
The DNA here is from genome assembly GCA_963824475.1 of uncultured Alphaproteobacteria bacterium. GTDB lineage: Bacteria > Pseudomonadota > Alphaproteobacteria > Rhizobiales > Beijerinckiaceae > Roseiarcus. Next base: position 462,386 of record CAWGPR010000008.1, on the reverse strand, counting down.
TGACGGTTGACGAGTTCCTCCTGTGGGCGGTGGCGCAGGAGGGGCGCTGGGAGTTGCACGACGGCGCGCCGGTGATGATTTCGTCGTCGTCGCTCGTCATGATGTCGCCCGAGCGAGCGGGTCACATTCGCACGAAGTTCAGCGCGGCAAAAGCTTTGGACGGCGCCGTGGTGACGGCCGGCTTGCCGTGTGAAGTCTTTGCGGACGGCATGGCGGTGACGATCGACGCCGGTACGACCTTTGAGCCGGACGCGTCAGTTGTCTGCGGTCCGCGTCGTCCTGACGAGACGATTGCGATCGATAATCCCATCATCGTGGTCGAAGTCTTGTCTCCGACCACTGCCGGGATCGATCATGGCCGAAAGCTCAGCGGCTATTTCTCGCTCCCGAGCGTCCAGCACTATCTCATCCTCGATCCCGAGCGACGCGTCGCCATTCATCACAAGCGTGGAGCAAGCGACGCGATTGAGACGCGCGTCTTCTCCGAAGGAGCCGTCAAGCTCGACCCGCCGGGATTTGAGGTTGCGGTCGAGGCGCTGTTCCCTCCGCCCTGATCGGCGCTTGAAATTACGCGCCGAGCTCAGAATTTGAACAGAACCCACCCAGGAGCGGCGGTGCCGAATTGGTCGGTGAGCCTTTCCCGGCCGCGCATGCCCGTGAACGTCCCCTCGATCGGCGTCGGCTGGTTGAATGTGTCGTAAACGTAGCCATTGCCGACCGTGCCCACGGGAACCTGCGTGCCGGCGGTCAGGTAGGACGGCCGGGCATGCACCGTGATCTGCCGCCCGGCCGGAGCCTGATGCTTTGCGCGCTTCCGCAGCGCCGTCCGGTGCGGCTTCGCCTTCTGAGGCGCTGTCTGCAGAGGCCCCGTCGTCTGCAGAGGTCCTGTCTCCATCGGCCCCTCCTCTAGCGGGCCCGTCTGGGCGTTCGCAGCCGACGCCGCCGCGAGGCCGGCTGCGAATGCGACGGCGGCCAAGAGCCGAATTGAGCGAACCATGACGCCTTCCTTTCACTCGACGCGGTCAGATCGCAAGACATGGGGCGGCGCGCGCTGAATGCAATGGAGCGAGGCCTCATCGATGTTTCCGGCCCGCCGTGAACGATCGCCGCCGTCATTGCCTTGTCTCGATCGGAAAATCAATGCCGGTCGCGGGGACTGGCAGGCCAGAGCCCCCGGCAGACGCGAGCTCGTCCGCGGTCAGTCCAGCGACTTGCGGAACCTGAGAACGCTCATCATCAAGAGCGTCACGCCAAGCCCCGCAAGCGCCAGCATCTGCGGCCAAAGCACATTCAAGCCCACCCCCTTGAGGAACGTCCCGCGAATGACGACAAGATAGTAGGTCATCGGATTTATGGCCGAGAGCCATTGCATGACCTGCGGCATGCTCGAAATCGGGAAGCTGAATCCAGACAGGATGAATAGGGGGTTGATCACGAAAAAGTTGGTCGCGAACGCCTGCTGTTGCGTCGAGCAGACCGTGGAAATGAGGAGGCCGGTTCCCAGCACGCTCAAAAGGTAGAGCGAAGTGCCGATGAGGAGGACGAACGGATTGCCGACGAATGGGATCTGGAACCAGAGAGTTCCCGCGCCGGCGACCAGCGCTGTCATGGCGAGGCCAACGCAGAAGAACGGGATGGTCTTGCCGAGAATGAATTCGAGCGGCCGGATCGGCGTGACCATAATCTGCTCAAGCGTGCCGACCTCGCGCTCGCGCACGACGGCGAAGGACGTCAGGTTGACGACCATCACCAAAGTGAGCGTGGCGATCACGCCGGGGACGAAGAACCACTGGCTGTTGTAGTCCGGATTGAACCAGGGGCGGGGCTCGATCGTCACTTCCGGCGGAGGCGGCTCTCCCGCGTGCAGCCGGCGCGCGAGGTCCTGCGCCATGTCCTGCGCATAAGTGGCGACGATCTCGTTGACGTAGCCGAGCGCGATCAGCGCCGTGTTGGAGTTCGTGCCGTCGACGATGATCTGGGCGGGGGCGGATTGGCCCTTGCGCAGGTTTTCGGCGAAGCCGGCCTGAATGACGATCGCGACCGAGGCTTCCGAGCGGTCGATCGCGGCGCGGATGTCCTCAGGCGTCCGGGCGATCTTGACGATGTTGAAGCGCCCGCTGAACGAGAAGCGGGAGATGAGCTCCCGACTCTCCTGGGTGTGGTCGAGATCGAGCACCGCGGTCGAGACGTTGAACACCTCGAAAGTGGCCGCATAGCCGAAGATGATCATCTGCACGAGAACAGGAACCGTGAGCCGGAAACGCGCCCAGGTGTCCCGCCGCAACTGCAGGAACTCCTTCACCACCAGGCTCTTGATCCGCCCGTACATCGCCTCACCCCAGCGTCTTGCGAAAGGCGCGGGTCGCGAGGATCCCGATAACGATCGCGTAGAGCGTCAGCGCCGCAATCGGCGCGATGAGGTCGCCGAGGCCGCTGCCTTTGAGGAAGATCGCCTTGAGGATCGTCATGTAGTAGCGCGAGTGGACGAGATAGGTGACGGCCTGCACCGGCGGCGGCATCTGGTTGATCGGGAAAGCGAAGCCGGAAAGAAGCGTCGTCGGCAACATGGTCACCAGCAGCGCGACCTGGCTTGCGCCGATCTGGCTTCTGATGCTCGCGGAGATGAAGTAGCCGACGCCGAGCACGACGATGAGAAACAAGAGCGTCGTGACGAACAGCGTGAAGACCGCGCCGCGAAACGGCGCCTCGAACCAGAAGACCGCGATCGCAAGGCAAAAGGCTGCGTCGAGCATGCCGATGAAGACATATGGCGCGATCTTGCCGACCATGAGCTCGCTGCGAGTGACCGGCGTCGACACCAAGACCTCCATCGTTCCGCGCTCCCATTCGCGCGAGATGGTGAGCGACGTGAGCTGCGCGCCGACCAGCGCGAGCACGATCGCGACGACGCCCGGGATGATGAAGTCGCGGCTCTCGAGATCCTCGTTGAACCACACCCGGTATTGGGCGATCGCCGGCGTATTCGGAGGCTGCTGTCCGAGGCTCTGCAAGCGCTCCGCCTGAACGTTGCTGGAGAAGGTCTCGACGACCGCCTCCGCGTAGCCGCGCGCGATATTGGCCGTGTTGTCGTCGGTCGCGTCCAGAATCGCCTGGACTCTGCGCGGAATTCCGGGTCGCGAGATCTTGCGAGAAATCGGGAGGAATGACGACGGCCATCCTGCAACGCCCAGCGTCAATCGCGCGCTTGAGCGAGTTATAGTCGCGCTCGGTCTCGACGATGTTGAAATAGGGCGAGGCCTGAAAGGCCTTCATCAGCGATTGGCTCTCTTGGCTTCCCTCGCGGTCGAAGACGCAGATCGGCACATGCTTGATGTCGAGATTGACGCCGTAGCCGAGCAAAGCCATCTGCATGAGCGGCATCAGGAGAACGACCATCAGGCTGCGCGGATCGCGCCAGACCTGGATGATCTCCTTCTTGGCGATCGCCTTGACGCGGCGCAGATTCATGAGCGCGGCCCCCGAGCGTTGTCGGCGCCGACGAGTTGCACGAACACGTCCTCGAGCGTCGGTTTGATCGGCTCGATCCGCGACCAGCCAAGCGCGTGCTGCTTGAGAAGCGTCTCGATCGCCGGCCGGTCGTGCGCCGCGTCGTCGACGACAATGTGCAGCGACGAGCCGAACGGGGCGACGTCGCGCACCGCCGGCGCGCCTTCGAGCGCTTCGAGCATCCCGCCGGGATTGTCGCCCTCGACGAGCAGGATTTCGCCATGAATGGCGCTGCGCTTGAGCTCGCTCGGACTGCCCAGCGCCACGAGCTTGCCCCCGTTGATGAGCGCGATGCGATTGCAATATTCGGCTTCGTCCATGTAGTGGGTGGTGATGACGACGCAGACCCCCTCGCCGGCGAGCGAATAGATGAGGTCCCAGAACCGCCGACGCGAGGCGGGATCGACGCCGGAGGTCGGCTCGTCGAGGAACAGGATCGCCGGCTCGTGCAGCACCGCGCAACCCAGCGCGAGCCGCTGTTTCCATCCGCCGGAAAGATCGGCGACGAGCGCGTCCGTCCGATCCGTGAGCCCCGCCATGCCGATGGCGAACTTCAGCCGCTCCTCGAGCCGCGCGCCCTTGACCCCATAGACGCCGCCGAAGAAGCGCAGGTTCTCCATGACCGAGAGATCGCTGTAGAGCGAGAACTTCTGCGACATGTAGCCGATATGCTCGCGCACCCGCTCGGGGAAGCGCGCGACGTCGAACCCCGCGACGATCGCCTTGCCGCCGCTCGGCCGTAAAAGTCCGCACAGGATTCGGATGGTCGTCGACTTGCCCGCGCCGTTGGGGCCGAGGAAACCAATGATCTCTCCCGCCCTCGCTTCGAAGCTGACCGCGTTTACCGCAATGAAATCGCCGAAGCGCTTGGTCAGGCGATCGGCGACGATTCTGACCTCGCTGACCGGCGCTGGGCTTGTCACCCCTCGCCCTCCGTCGTGAGGAGCGAAACGAACACGTCCTCGATCGACGGGGCGATCCGCTCGATGTCGTCGACCGCGACGCCGGCGTGATCGAGCGCGGCCCTAAGTTCGCCTGATCGCAGGCTCGCGTCATCGACGACGACATGGACGCTGTCGCCCATCAGGATCGCGCCCTTGACCCCCTCGAGCCTGGCGACGAGGCCGCGCGCCTCGCGCGCCTGCTGCGTCGCAATCGCGATGATTTCGCCCGGCATGAGTCGTTTCAGCGCCTTGGGCGTGTCGCAATAGGCCATCCGGCCTTGACGCAGGAGGCCAAGCCGGGTGCAGCGCTCGGCTTCGTCGAGATAGGAGGTGGCGATGACAATGGCGACGCCCTCGCCTCTCAGCCCATAGAGAATGCGCCAGAAGTCGCGCCTGGACAGCGGATCGACCCCCGCTGTCGGCTCGTCGAGCAAGAGGACTTTGGGCGTGTGGATGAGCGAGCAAGTGAGCCCGAGCTTCTGCTTCATTCCGCCCGACAATTGCCCGGCGCGTCGCTTGCGGAAGGGCGTCATGCCGGAAGCGCCGAGCAACCGCGCCGCGCGCTCGTCGCGGACGCGTCCTTCTATGCCGAACAGGTCGGCGAAGAATTCGATATTCTCGTCGACCGTCAAATCCTCGTAGAGCCCGAAGCGCTGCGGCATATAGCTGATGTGCGAGCGCGCAAGCTCGGGGGTCGCGACGACGTCGACGCCTTCGATGACGATCGAGCCCTCGTCCGGGGTCATCACCGCGGCCAAGAGCCGCATGATCGTCGTCTTTCCCGCGCCGTCCGGGCCGACGAAGCCGAACACCTCGCCCTTGGCGCAATCCAGGGTGAGCCCATCAACCGCCACTGCGCCGCCGAAGCGCTTGGTCAAGTTGCGGACCTCGATGACGGGCTTCGCCGGCTCGCTCATGACTTGCCCGGCGCCCGCACCGGAATTTTTCCGTCGGCCGGCAGGCCGGGAACGAGTTCGTGCGAGGGATTATCGATGTCGATGCGGATGCGATAGACGAGCGTCACCCGCTCTGCGTGGCTCTCGACGCTCTTGGGCGTGAATTCCGCCGCCTCCGAGATGAACGAGATGCGACCCGGATATTCTTTCCCGGGATAGGAGTTGGTGGTCACCGTCACTTTCTCGCCGAGCCGGATCTTTCCGACGTCGGGCTCGTTGACGTAGGCCCTCAGCCACACGTGGTCGATGTCGGCGAGGGTGACGATCGCCGCCCCGGGCGACACGACTTCGCCGAGCTCGGCCTGGCGCACCAGAATGACGCCGTCGAAGGGCGCCGTCAGCGTCGTATAGCCGAGGGTGATCTCGGCCATCTCGAGCGCGGCGCGCGCGCTCTCGATGTTGGCGATGGCGAGCGCGACGCTCCTGTCGGCGGACGCTTCCAGCGCCTTGTCGCGCTCCAGCGCGGCCGCCGATTGTTTGTAGGCGGTTTGTGCTATGTCGCGCGCGTCCACTGTTCCGGCGCCCTTCGTGAGAAGCGTCTGGGCGCGGTCGTATTCGAGCTGCTTGAGCGCAACGTCGGCTTCGTCGCTGACGACGGTCTTTCGCGTCGCCTCGACATTCTGCTCCGCGACGTCGAGCTGCTTCATCTCGGCGTTGAGGTTCGCCCGGGCGATCACGACTTGTTGATCGTAATCGGACCTGTCGACGCGGGCGAGCACGGTCCCCGCCTTCACCTGCGCGCCCTCGTCGAAGGGAAGCTCAACAATGCGCGACTGCACGGTCTTGAAGCTGACGACGCTCTCGTGCGCCTCGATGTTGCCGGAGACGATGATAAAGTCGGCGCTCGGCGCGCCGCCCATCCAGACCGGCAGGTTGGCTTGGATCCAGGGCCGCGCCACGTCGTAGTAGCGAAAGCCGGCCAGGGCGGCCACGCCCAGAATCAACGCTCCGGACCAGATTGCAATTCGCCTCATCGCCGCCACGAAAGCTTCCTGCCGCCTTTCGGGCGCACAACGCCGACGCTTATGTGAAACGAGCGTGGCGCGACGTTTGATATAGGTCAAGCCGGGGAACGGCGTCCGGCCGATTGCGACGGGCGCAAACGTCGGGCAATGTGGCCGGATCGGCAGGGGCGAGACGAGAGCAGGAAGCGCAAGATGTTCGCCTTGACTGCAGACCAGCTCGCCGTCCGCGACATGGCGAAATCGTTCGCTGATGAGCGCATCGCTCCGAACGCGCTTCACTGGGACGAGACCGAGCATTTTCCGGTCGACGTTTTGCGCGAGGCCGCGGCTTTGGGCATGGCCGCAATCTATGTCGGCGAACAGTATGGCGGCAGCGGCATGACGCGCCTCGACGCGGCGCTGATCTTCGAGGCGCTGTCGACGGGCTGCCCGTGCGTCGCCTCGTTCCTCTCCATCCACAACATGGTCGCCTGGGTCGTCGACGGCTTCGGCTCGCCGGAGCTTAAACGCCGCTATCTCCCCCGCCTCGCCAGCATGGAGCTCATCGCCAGCTATTGCCTCACAGAGCCCGGCGCCGGGTCCGACGCCGCGGCGCTGACCACGCGCGCCCGGCGCGACGGCGACGATTATGTGCTCGATGGCGTCAAGCAGTTCATTTCCGGCGCGGGAGCGAGCGACCTCTATCTCGTCATGGCGCGCACCGGCGAGGGCGGAGCGGCGGGGATTTCCGCCTTCCTGGTCGAGAACGGCGCGCCGGGCTTAAGCTTCGGGGCGAAAGAGAAAAAGATGGGATGGCGCGCGCAGCCGACCCGGCAGGTGATCCTGGAGGGCGTGCGCGTGCCGGCGGACAATCGCGTCGGCGCGGAAGGGGTCGGCTTCAAGATCGCAATGGCCGGGCTCGACGGCGGACGGCTCAACATCGGCGCCTGCTCGATCGGGGGCGGGCAATCGGCGCTCGACAAGGCGATTGCGTACATGCGCGAGCGCAAGGCGTTCGGCCGCCGCATCGCCGACTTCCAGGCGCTGCAATTCCGCGTCGCCGACATCGCGACTTCGCTCGAGACGGCGCGCTCGATCCTGTGGCGCGCGGCGAGCGCCCTCGACGCGCGCTCGCCCGAGGCGACGCGGCTATGCGCCCAGGCGAAGCAAGTCGCGACCGACGCCGGCTTCGCCGCCGCCAATGACGCGCTGCAATTGCTCGGCGGCTACGGTTATCTCGCCGACTATGGGGTCGAGAAGCTGGTGCGCGACCTGCGCGTGCACCAGATTCTGGAGGGGACGAACGAGATCATGCGGGTGATCGTCGCGAGGGGGCTGGTGGAGAATTAGTAAAGGTCGATTCGGCGCCCCGCCCACGAGGCTTGGTGCGGGCGTTTCGGCAACCACGAGGACGAACCATGAATATGTCGATACTCACCAGTCGCGCCCCATCGGCGAATGCAAGGACGGCTGCGGTCGCGCTCGCGGCGGCGGCGTTCATGACGCTGCTGCTTACCCACCTTTCTGTGCCGCTTGCGCCTCTCCGTCTGCTGACGCTCGCCATCGCGGCGTTCGCGATCTGGGCGTTCTGTGACGAAATGGGAATGCGGAAGCCCCTCAACCGGGCGGCGTTCGTCTTCTTCACCATCGCGGTGATTGCTAAAGCCCAGATCGCGCTTGGCCTCTCGGCGGAGGTCGCAGGCCGCTACTACCTCCTCTACGCCGCGTTCCTGCTTGTGGCGGTGTTGCTCTGGTCGGTGGCGTTCCTGCATCGGCAGCGCGCCTTGAAAGTGGTCGGGGCTGTCGGGGTGCTTGCGACCGCTTTTCCAATCGGAGCGATCGTCGTCGGACATCTCGTTGTCGGCGTCGGCGCCGCGCTCGGCATCAGCGCGATTTTGGCGGCCACGAGCGGAGCGGCTCCCTCAGACCTGGGCTTTGTGACCCTGGTTGAGCGCATATTCGGCCTGTGGGCCTATGTCGCCGCATGGCTGCTCTGGCGCGGCTACATCGTTGCGCCGTCCCCCGGGACGATTTCAGCGCGCCCTTCGTAACGAGCCCTGATCGAGAATTGAGTTGCATTAGAGCACCGCGCGCGACGCGAGGTGAGCGCCGAGCACGAGCAACCCGCCGAAGAAGACCCGCCGGAAGGTAAGCTCGCTGAAGCGTCCCCGGACGGCGCCGCCGGCCGCCAGGCCGAGCAGCGCCGGCGCGAGCGCGGCGGTTGAAGCGCCGACGTCCCCGAGCGCAAACGCGCCGCCTCCCGCGAGCGCAGCCGCCAGCGCGATGGTGGAGGCGGTGAAGGAAAGGCCAAGCGCCTGGATCAGGTCGTCCTTGTCGAGGCCCAACGCGCCGAGATAAGGCACGGCGGGGATCGCGAACACGCCGGTGGCGGCGGTGAGGAGGCCCGTCAGCGCGCCGATTAGAGGCCCGAGCCACCATTCCGCGGCGGGGGCTACGGAGAAGCGCACGGATGTGAGGCCGAGCCCGGCGTAAACCATCAGCAGAAGTCCAAGCGCGACGGCCGCTTGCCCCGCGTGGCTTCCCGTCAGCAATCCTGTTCCCGCGAGCGAGCCGAGGACAATGCCCACCAGCATGGGCCAAAGCCGTCGCGCCAGGCGTCCGAAACTCGGGCCGGCCGCCGATTGCCAGACGTTGGTGACGAATGAAGGCACGATCAACAGTGACGCGGCTTTGGCGGGCGGCGCCACGAGGCTGAGCAGGCCCATGGAGACGGTCGGTAGCCCGAGTCCGATCACCCCCTTCACGAAGCCGGCGAGGAGGAAGGTGAGGGTTGCGACGACGAGCGGGAAAGAATTCGACAGAAGGCATTGCGCCTGGGACTATGAGACGAGATTGGCGATCTTTGCCGGGCTTCGAAAAAATTTCCGTCGCGCCGACGCGAGGCGCAAGATGGGTCGCACCGAAGCGAACAGGGCGCAGTCGTTGATCCCGCTTGGCGGGTTCAGCGACCACGCCTTACAATTGCCCGGCGCCTGCGCCCGTTGGGAGGATCCATGTCGAAAATCGCATTCATCGGGCTCGGCAACATGGGCCTCCCCATGGCCGCCAATCTGGTCAAGGCGGGCCATGCGGTCGCAGGCTTCGACCTTGTCGATGCGGCGAAGCAGGCCGCCGCCGGATCCGGCGTCTCGATTGCGGCCAGCGCCCGCGAAGCCGTCGCCCAAGCCGACGCGGTCGTGACCATGCTTCCCGCGGGCAAGCACGTTCTCGCGGCTCATGCGGATTTTCTGCCCGCGGCGCCGAAGGGCGCGCTCGTGATTGATTGCTCGACCATCGACGTCGACAGCGCCAAGCGAGCTCACGAAGCCGGCGCCGCGGCGGGCGTGCTGACCCTCGACGCGCCGGTCTCTGGCGGCGTCGGCGGCGCGACCGCGGGCACGCTCACCTTCATGTGCGGCGGCTCGGACGAAGCGTTCGCGCGAGCGAAGCCGATCCTCGAAAATATGGGCAAGCGCATCGTCCATTGCGGCGGCGCGGGCGCCGGGCAGGCGGCCAAGATCTGCAATAACATGATCCTCGGCGCGACCATGATCGTGACCTGCGAAGCTTTTGCGCTCGCCGAGAAGCTGGGCTTATCGGCGCAGGCCTTGTTCGACGTCGCCTCGACCTCCTCGGGTCAGTCGTGGTCGCTCACCACCTATTGCCCGGTTCCCGGGCCGGTTCCGGCTTCGCCCGCCAATCGCGACTACAAGCCCGGATTTGCGGCAAGCCTGATGCTCAAAGACTTGCGGCTCGCGCAGGAGGCGGCGGCCAGCGTCGGGGCCTCAACCCCGCTTGGGGCCGAAGCCGCGCAGCTCTACGCTCTCTTTGTCGCGGCCGACCATGGCGGCGACGATTTCTCCGGGATCATCAATTTTTTGCGCGGGGCCTCAAACAAACGCTAGGCTCCAAGCTCGATTATCGCTGGCACCCCGCCGGCGCCTTGCCCCTTTGGCAAGCTGAACAACTTTTCCCACTCGCTTGTTCACTCACGCCTGAGGCCTAACATCTCTGGCAAGCGGGCAAAGCGCTTAGGGATGCTCGTCGCGAGGACAGCGTTCAGCACGCGGGACACCGGCGTTGATCCGCCAAGATAGACTGCGGTTGTCGTCGTTGTCGCGGTGCGCGGCCGCATCACACGACGATATTTCGCAATCAATGCCGAGCGAAGCTCTGCGAAGCCTGGCTCATGCTTGCTGGCGCCGCTGCTCAGATGCCGGAGGTGGAAATCGACGACGTAAGCCGCATAGCCAAGCAAGCGCGCCACTATGCATATATCTGTCCCGTAGAGATGAAATCCCTTCAGATCGGCCGATACGGCCAGGTTGGCGTCGCGCCGGACGACGAGGAAGTTTTCATCGAGGCCGCTCACTCTCTGCGGCAACGGCTCGGTGAATTGATTATCGCCATGCGGGTCCGTGAGGCGAAGCGCCAAGCGCCCAGGATAAACGCCGCCGCCATTTCCACAAACGCCCCAACTCGGGTCGATGCGATCGAGTTCGCTCAAGACGGCGTCAAGTTTCTGGCGACCGTCGTCGATCAGAAGCACATCCTGATGGCATATGACAATATATCTACCGTTGGCCGTCGTCAGGAACTTGTTTATGCCCCGATAGGCGTCATATTGATTTTTCTCCGAATTATCGATATAAATGTACTCGCAGTCGTTGTAAGAGAAGCCGTGATCGACAAACGACTTAACTAGATCTTTATACTGTCCAAATCGAGTAACAAACGTGCAAATCGAATAGACGACGCCACTATCCTTTATATCAGAAATATTTATTGGCTCGCCCATGCAATACCTCCAAGTCGTCCTGCACTCCATCAGAGCCCTCGGCGACGCTTCGCCCGGCCGGTTTTTTCTGTCCGCTCGCCCTCGGGCGCTTCTGCTCTATTGGCCGTTTTGGTCAGGGATCCGACCTGCTCGCTGGACCAATTAGGCTTCCGGCGGCGGCGTGGCGTTGGCGCAACCCGGCGCGCACAAATGTAGAACCGGTCGCGACGCACGCTGGCTCCCTGCGCCACGGACCGCCCGCGCAAGCACTGAGCGGACAGTTGATCCGGCTGGTTCCGCCATCACCCGCCTGGTCGGAGCGTCTTCGCTGTCAAACTGCCGACGAAAGCGCGCGCTCGATTCACCAGCCCCAGGATGAGAGTGCGCCAATCCTCCGAGAAGAGAAAACTGAGGAGGACCGACGCCAATGCCGCGACCGTCGCGACCAGCAAATCCAGGAGAATGTTGGAGCCTAGGAAGCGAGCCGCAACCAGCGTGGCGGCCAAGAGCGCGCCCGGAGGCAGCAACGGAAGAAGGTGCCTCCTTCTCATTCCGGACGCCCAGAAAATCGCCAGGGCGTCCGCCGCGCACCGCAAACTCCAAGCGGCAGCCGCGCCAACAATCCCGAAGGTCAGGGTCAAACCCCAAAGAATGGCCAGAAACGGCAGAAATTCGACCATGCTTAGTTTGCCTGTCAGGTCCGCCCTGCCCTGGCTTTGCAGCAGAGTGAACCCGACAAGGGAGAGCCCGGACATCCACATCCCTGGGAAGAGGATTTGCGCCACGGGGGCCGAGATCATCGCGAAATCGGCGCCGACCCAATACCGGAAGAAGGTCGGCGAAAGGATGATTGCGGGAGCGCAAATGGCGGCAAAGCCATACGCCATCGACGAAAGCGCGCGCGCTCCAAGCGCGTAAGCCGCATCGCCGGACAGGCTGGACATGCGGGGAAAGAACGTGCGCCCGAACGCCCATGGGATGGCTCCACTCCTCAAAACAAGGTTCATCGGCACGGCGTAGTGCGCAACCGCAGTGACCCCAATCACTGACCCAATGATAAATTGATCGGCGGAGGCCAGCGCGGGATTGACGACATTCGTAGCAAACATCCAGCCGCCATAGCCGAGCAACTTCCGCGCTTCGCCCCAATCGACAGCGCGAAGCGAGAACGGCCCCTCCAGGCGATAGACGAAAACCAGGACGGCGATCGAGCCCAACGCCTGCGCAACGACAGCCGTCGGAATAACGACCATGAGCGAGGGACTGACGAACACAGCCATAACCACCGGGGCGATTTGAGAAAGACTCATTGAGACAACCTGGATCAAATTCACGAGCAGGAAGAGCTCCCGACTGTCCAGCGCGCCCGCGCCGGCCGCGGAAATGAGCGTGAGCGGCAGAAGACAGGCGATCCAGGGTAGCGACCCGGAGATCTCTGGGGTCAGCGCATCAGGCACCGAAATGAAATGGTTGAGCAAAAGTCCGCCGAATACATACAGGACCACGCCGCCGATCAGGCCAATGCCCAAGTTGAGGCCGAACGTCGTCAGCAGCACACGCGCGCGCTGCGTCTGAGGCGCGTCGCGCAGCTTCGCTAATGCGTTCGTGACTGCGCGCGAGAGCCCGAGATCCAGAAATCCGAATAGCCCAAGGAGGACCCATACGATCGATATCACGCCATAGCGCGCCTCGCCCACATGGCGCAGGTAGATCGGAATCGTCACAAACGCGACGGCAATCCGCACCGAAGGATACAGAAGATTAACGATGAAATTTCTTTTAAGGGGCCTTTTCGACATACCTATCCTTCAGGACGCCATACCAGGTCAAAAACACAACTTCAAATGAGGACAAGCTAGGTCGCCGCAGGCTCATGTTCCTCCATTCAGGCACGTTTTCGATGGCTCTCTAGCCCGCTTTTTTATTTTGCCACAACCCAGCGCTCGCGACCACTTCCTCCTGGAATGGCTTGGCGGCAACGTCGGAGTGAAGCTCGCTATCTCCGGCCCGACGGCTTTGGCGCGCCGGCCCAGGCGCGACGAGCGGCCGGACCCCTTCTCCAGATTGGCAATCTCCCCATCCAAACCAGACCCTAACCGGGAAATTGGAACGTGGGGCCACCCTAGGCGGGCGTCCGCGGACTCGCGCGCCCTACTGGCCCGGGTAAATAAAATCGCGCGGTTCGATTGGCAAGGACTAACCGTTTCGGGGCGACAATCGAAAACCCGGACGAGAGATCGAAGGTCCGCGTTCACGCTGTCGGCAAAAGCTCGTGCGTCTATAGCGCGTCGCCCTGCGCGCCATGCAAGGCAGGCGATGGCATCGGTTTGTCCTTGCGCCAACCCGAGGCCCAGAGGAAAACAATTTCGGAGCTTTGATAGGTCGAGGACGTTGCTCGCGGCACGTGTAGCGGCCGTCGTCGCAACGCAGAACCGCGCGTGCTGGCTCAAGCGATGTCTTATCGCTTCCGTCGCGACAAGGCCGAAGCGACTCGCCCCTTCTGAGCGTTATACCCGCAGCGCCTGGCGCAGCATGCGCTTGACCGCCCCCTGCTCCTCGAAACGCAATGTGACCGGCAGTGTCACGACGCCGCGGGCCTGACGCGCGCTGAGGCGCACTAGGTCCTTCTCAGTCGTCGCCAAAAGCGCGCCTCGCCGGCCCGCTTCCTCGACCAGGGCCTCGACTTCGCGGGCCGTGTAAGGATGGTGGTCGGCGAAATCGCGAGTGGCGACGATCTGCGCCCCGACCCGCCGCAGCGTGGCGTAGAATTTCTCCGGCCGGGCAATGCCCGCGAAGGCGACGACCTCGCGGCCGATCAAAGGCGCTGCGGCGAGCGCGTCGGGCTCGAGGCTCGCCCGGATAAGCGGCTTGCCGGGCGCCATGGCGGCAATTCGCGACGTCGCCGCGTCGTCGCCCCCCAGCACGATCAACGCCCGCACGAACGGGAGCTGCGCCGAAACCGGCGCGCGCAGCGGACCAGCCGGAACGCAGAGGCCGTTGCCGAAGCCCGTCTCGCCGTCCACGACGGCAAAGGCGAGGTCCTTGACGAGCCTGGGGTTCTGCAGGCCGTCGTCAAGAATGAGAACATTCGCGCCGGCTTCGATCGCGCTTCTCGCGCTTCTGACCCGATCTGTCCCGACCCAGCAAGGCGCGAGCTTGGCCAGCAACAGCGGCTCGTCGCCGACCATTGCCGCGGTATGCGTGTTCGTATCGACGAGTAGAGGCTCGACGCGTTCGGCGCCGCCATAGCCGCGAGACAGGAAGGCGACGCGTCGGTCATCGCTGATCAGCATCCGCGCCAGCGCCAGCGCCGCCGGCGTCTTGCCCGCGCCGCCAGCCACGAAATTGCCGACGCAGATGGTCGGCGCGCCGGCGCGCTCGCCTGTCCCGCGCATGCGCCGGGCGGTCGTCCGTCCATAGGCCCAGCCGGCCGGCTGAAGCAAGCGCGCAAGCAGGGTCGGCTTCGATTTGCTCCAGAAGCGAGGCGCCCTCACCCTCCGGCCCCGGCGGCCGGCAGCAGGGCTTTCAGCGCGCGCATCGAGCGGTCGACCGCGCCAGCGCGACGCTCGACCGTATCGCCGGCCGCGCGCGCCATCGCGCGCAGCCGCGCCGCATTGGCGAACAGTGCGATCAGCGCCTCGCCGAGGTCTTCCGGCCGCACGACGGTAAGGGCGCCGCCGGCCTTGTCGAGGGCCGCGTAAGTGTCGGCGAAATTTTCGACCATCGGCCCGTGCAGAATGGCTGAGGCGAGCCGGGCCGGTTCAATCGGATTCTGACCGCCGCCGGCGACGAAAGACTTGCCCACAAACACGACGCCGGCCAGGCGATAGAAGAGCCCCAGTTCGCCGATCGTGTCGCAGACATAGACTGCCGTCTCCGGACGGATCGCCTCGCCGCGCGAGCGCAAGGCGCAGATGAGACCCAGCCCTTCCAATTGCCTTAAGATCGCCTCGCCCCGCTCGGGATGGCGCGGCGCGATGAGCGTCAGAGCGTCGGGAAACACTTGGACAAGGCGCTTGTGCGCCCCCGCCGCGATCATCTCCTCGCCGTCGTGGGTCGAAGCTGCGATCCACATCTGGCGTCCCGAAGTGAGGCCCGCGAGCTCGGCAAGCTCACGCCGGTCGGCCGGCAGCGTCGGCGCGTCGAATTTGATGTCGCCGGCCACCAGGACGTTCGGGGCGCCGAGCGCGGCGAGCCGCTCGCCGTCCGCCTCGCTGCGCGCGAGGCACACGTCGAACTCCCTCAATAACGCGGCGATGAAGCGCGGCGCCTTGCTCCATCGGCGAAAAGACCGCTCGCTAATCCGCCCATTGATCATCGCCAGCCGGGATCTCGAACGCTTGAGTTCGACGATCATATTGGGCCAGAGCTCGCTTTCCGCCACCAACGCCGCGTCAGGGCGCCAAGTTTTGATGAACCGCCGTACGAACAGCGGACTATCGAGCGGCGCATATTGATGCAGCGCGCCCGGCGGCAACCGTCGCGCGAGCATGGCGGCCGAAGTCACGGTTGTCGTGGTCACGAGCGCGGTTAAGCCCATGCGCGTGATGCGCTCGACGAACGGCAGCAGCACGGCGGCTTCGCCGACGCTCGCGCCATGCAGCCAGACGAGCGGCCCCGGCGGACGGGCAAAGCCGGTCAGGCCGCGACGCTCGCCCACCCGTCGCGGATCCTCCTTACCCCGTCGGAGACGCATCGCCAGCATTGGCCCGGCCAACGGCGTCGCCAGGAACGAGGCCCACCGATAGCCAATGAGCGAGAGCGGCGCCGTCATGGCGATCTCAGATCGGCGCCAGGGTCGCGTGCGCCGACCATGGCGTAGGCCTTGCGATGCACCTCGTCGAGGCCGCGCTCGACGGCGAGGCGCGCGGCGTCCATTTCTTCATCATCGGCGTCTGGAGAAACGCGGATGAACTCGCCGACGACGACGACCGCGCGCCCGAACGGCAGTCCGAGCGAGGCGCGATCCCAGGTGTTGAACTGTAGGCGCCGGCTCATGACCGCGGCGGTCGGAACGATCGGACGGCCTGAGAGCTTGGCCAACGCCACGATCCCGGACCCCGCCACACGCGCGCGCTTGGGAATATCGGCGGTCATGGCGACCGAAGAGCCGGATTCAAGCTGGCGCAGGAGTTCCCGCATCGCCGGAGCGCCGCCCTTGTAATAGGCGCGGTCCGCGGGGCCGCCCGAACCGCGGACCGGCGTGATCCCAAGTCGCTCCGCGGCCAGAGCCTGAGCGCCGGCGTCTTCGTGGCGGGAGATGAGCACCGCGAGCCGCTCCATCGTCACGGGTCGGGCGAACGGCATCATCAAATGCTGCCCATGCCACATCGCCGCGATCAGAGGCAGATCGTCCTTGATATATGCGTCAAGGTCGTCGGGCACGGTCTTGAACCGGCTTGTCCGACGCACGAACTCCAAGTAGGTCGCCAGCAGGAAGCCGACCGTCTCCTGCGCCCATTGCGACCTGCCTACGCGTCTCGCCATGCAGCGCTCAAGCGGTCCGCGTCGGAGGCGCGAGGTCCGGCTCGATCAGCCGATGCAGGTGGACGATGTAATAGCGCGTTTGCGCGCTGTCGACCGTGGCCTGCGCCTTGGCGCGCCAAGCCCGCTCGGCGCTGGCGTAATCAGGAAAGAGACCGACAATATCAAGCTTGTCGACATCACGAAATTCGTGGCTTTCGAGCGATTTCAGTTCGCCGCCGAACACGAGGTGCAGGCGCTGCGGCTTCGCCTCATCTTGAGCCTTGGCATCGGGGGAGGTCATGATCTCATGTCCTTGAAGAGCGCGCGGGCCAGCGCAAACGCCAGTCGGGCTGGCCTTTGCCCTTCTCGTCGCAAAAACGCAAGCCAACCAAAGCCGCCGCCTTCGGTTAGTTTCGCAACTAGGCGACAGCGGCGCGAAAGGCCTCCAAGAGCCGGGGCGCTGCCGCGTCCGGCGCGGCGAGGAGCGCGCCGCGGCGGACCTGGCGCGCATTGTAGCGGAGCCGCTCGCCCGAGGCGTCGATCAGGCGCGCGCCCGCTTCTTCGAGCACAATGTCGGCGGCGGCGATGTCCCAATCATGCGAATTCTCGGCCGCGAGGGCGAAATCGACCACGCCACGCGCCGCGATGGCCAGACGGTAGGCAAGCGCTGGCACGCGCGGCGTGACCTCGACGGAAATGCCAAGCGTCGCCGCCATCGCCTGAATGATGGGCCTGGGGCCAGCGGCGGCGCGCGGCGGCCAACCGTCGATGGGGACAAGAGCCGCGCCGTTGCACGTTGCGCCCCAGCCGCGCGCGGCGGCATAAGTTTCGTCCAGCGCCGGCGCGTGGACGACGCCGGCGATCGGGCGCCCATCGACGATGAGCGCGGCCGAGACCGCCCAGCGCGGATCGCCGATCACGAACGCGCGCGTGCCGTCGATCGGGTCGACGACAATGAGGCTGCGGCGGGTGAGGCGCTCGAAATCGTCGACGGTTTCTTCCGAGAGCCAGCCCGCCTCCGGCAGCGCCTTACGCAAGCGGCGCTTGAGCAGCGAATCGGCGGCGAGATCGGCGTCCGTAACTGGCGAACCGCCCGCTTTCGTCACGACTCGGGCGGAGGTTCGGGCTCCTGGCCTGAAATATTCGAGCGCCAGCGCTCCAGCCTCGCGCGCGGCAAAGACCAAGAGATCGCGCGCGGCTAGCGCGTCAATGTCCGCATCGACGCTCAAGGGAATGTCCATAGCGGAGAGAGGTTTGCAGCTTGGCTTTAGCTGCGCGGACTTCGCCGCGCAATCTTAAACGAGCGCGCCCGTGTGGGCGGCTCGGCTAAACGGGCGGAGCCGCAAGGGCGTTGCGCACGGCCTTCGCCGCGGACCGCCCCAGCAATTCGTGTTGATCGGCCTCGTAGTGGATGCCGTCGAGGTCGGAACATCGGATGACCGCGCTACCGTCCAGGAACGCGACGCCCTCCTGCTCCGCGACCGCGCGATAGCGCTCGCCCAGCAAGCGAGACTTCTCCGCCGAGCCCTCGAACATTTCCGCGTAAGCCGAGCGCTGGGTCGGAGCCCCAGGTATTGGAATCGCCGAAGACGACGATAACGGGCATTGGCTCAAACCCCCCTCGTGAGATGGCGGAAGCGAGATTGTTCGTCCCAGCGCGCAAGCTTAGCGCCCCTGGCTCCGCCATACGACACGCCCCTGGTCACGGGCGACCGGGCGCCGCATCGGCGATCGAGACGTTTGCTGGGATGCAGGCGACTTCAGGGCCGAGAAGATTGAGGGCTCGCTTAACCCGCGACCGGCAAATCCTGAGGCGCAAGCGTCCAGGCGTTGGCGAAACCGCCCAGCGATCGGAATTCCTGGTCGCTTTCGAGAAATTGCCGCCACTCGAAGCGCGCCTCGTCGACTACGCCAAGCTCGGCCGACAGCCGGCGCTCCTGCATCTTCTCGTGCGCCGTCAACTTGGCGAGATAGCCGCCCCTGATGTCAATCTCGTCAACCGGCGTTGTCTCGATGTAATCGAGAGCCGAGCGCAGGCAATAGAGGGCGTGACCATTGCACTCTGCGGTGATCCGCTGCACTTTCGCCCGTTCCGACGGCCGAAACTTGCGCCGGTTCGGCAATTTGAGACGGGCGTCGAAGTTGAGCCTGCGCAAGACCTCATTGAGGCCCGTATTGGTGAAGTTGCGCTCGTAAAACGTCAGTAGCATCCAGTCGTAGAAGCGGTCGAGCTTCGGATCGAGAAAATTGTAGTCGGGCTCGAACGGCGTGCCGAGCATTCGGCCTTCCGCCTCGAGCTGGGTCTTGAGTGGGGTGCCGGCGTAAGGCAGCGTTCGGCAGAAGCCAGCGACCGTCCAGCCATCGCCGACATAGGAATCGAGAAACGCGATGTTGTTACGAACGATCTCGATCGTGCTGTACGGTTCGAGCAGCATGAAGCCGAAGTCGAACGACATGTCGAGCGACCGCAGGACTTCGCCCGCTTCGAGATGCGCGCTCGCCTTCATCCTCTTGTTCATGTTGGCGAGGCCTTGGTCGTCGCCGTTCTCGACCCCCATGTAGACGTGGGTAAGCCCTGCTTCGGCGAGGCGAGCCATCGTGTCGTAGTGGACCTCGTCCGAGCGACAGCTGATCTTGAAGGCGATCCTGTCCTTAAGCCCCGCCGCGATGATTCCGCCGGCGATGTCCTCCGCCCACCGGCGCGCGCGCCGGCCGGTCGCCATGAAGTCGTCGTCCTGGAACAGGAACATTTCCGCGCCCTGCTCGAAATGGAGCTGGCGCATCTCCTCGACCACCGCGGCGGGCGAACGCAGGCGCCTCAGCTTACCGCCCTGGGCTTCATAGAACGGCCGGATGCTGCAGAAGCTGCAATCCCATGGGCACCCCCGGCTGCCGAGCACCGAAGCCATCGGCAGCTCCTGGCGGCGGTAATCGATGTCCGACCGGTCGGGCAGCGGCAACAGATCGAGATCGTCCAAAACCGGCCGGAGCGGATTGACGACGACCTCATCGCCATGCCTATGGGCGATGCCCGCAACACCCCGCCAGTCCTCACCGCGGCCGAGCCTCTGCATCAATTCGACCAGCGTCCGTTCGCCCTCGAAGCGGACGACGGAATTGGCCCCGGGGATTCTATGCAGAACTTCCTCGGGGTCGAAGCTCGGATAATGCCCGCCAATGGTGATGTGCGATCGGCAACCCGCCGCGCGCAGAGCTTCGATCACCCTCCCAAACGCAGGCGACATATATTGGAAGATCAGCGAGAACCCGATCACGTCAGGCTTGAGCCATTCCGCCAGCGCCACGATCGGCTCGGGGTCGGCCGTGTAGGTCTCGATGCGACCGGCGAAACCCGCGTGCCGCACCGATGACAGCAAGTAGCGCAGACCGAGGTTGTCCTGGTCCTGATAGCCGATCAGAAGAACCGAGGGCGTGAAATCCGCGGACAAGCAAGCCTCCCCTGGACAGCTGGCGCCCTTCGGTTGTCTTCCGACGGGATCCGGCTACTTGGTTTTGCTGCCCCGCAGCTCCCTCACCCGCGCGTTCAGTTCAGCTTCGTGAGACCGCAGCCGCGTCAACTCCGCATTGACCTCAAGCAACCTGGCCTCGATCGCTTCCAACGACATACGGGAGACCTCCGGGGTGACGGAATCACCGATCGGCGGACGGCGTAGGAACCTCATCAGGGCCTCGGCACGGGCTGTGTCAGTCGTGACACTGTCAGATGGTCCCGGCCCTACTCCCGGGCGCCCGCCGCCGCCAAGGATGATGATGATGATGATGATACACAGCTCTTCCAAATTGCCGAGCCGAGATTCGATAGAGCCCGCCATGTCGTCCTCCCTCCTGTCTTGTCGTGAAAATGCTTTACTTTGAACAGATTGCAGCCAACGAAACAAAAGCAATTGTTTGTCTACCACAAAATCGCCATTTTTGTCAATGGCGAAGATTTCACGAAGCTTACGCGACTATTGGGCGGCGTTTTCTCCCAGCGGTTTACATGTCGCGCGTGTCTTTCGTTCGTCGGGCGGCCAGGCACCGTCCGAACCGGCTGGCGCACGCATCGAATGAGCGCAGCTTACCAAACGGCTAAGGTCGCCGCGAGAATGCGTTCACGACGCCGGGGCACGCCGCGAACGAATTGCTGGCGTCGAGTTCGGCGTCAAGACGAGCGGCCAGGGTGCTGAAGTCACCGAGTTTATCGCGCGCCGCCTCGTAGTCGCCGACTCTGGGCCACATCGCGGACAGGAGGTCGACCAGATAGCTCCGGATCTCTGGGGTGTCGCCGAGCAGCAGCTCGTTTCGCAGCGTCGGCGGCGGCAGACCCGCCGCTTGGAAGTCGCGATAGAGGAAAAGTTCATTGTTGGTGCGGGCGCCGCCTCGCGCCAGCGTGTCGTGAATCAGCGACCACACTTCCTTGCGGAGAGGCAAATGCGCCGTTTGGGCCAGCGTGTTCGCCAAGCTCACTTCCTGGAAGGCGAATACGCCGCCTGAGCGAACGAGCGCGTACAACCCTTTCAATACGGCGACCGGGTCGGGCAGAAACGACAGAATCAATCGGCCGACTGCGGCGTCGAACGGCTCGCTCGGAGGCAAATCAGCCACGTCGGACTGAAGGAAACTGATGTTCTCAAACCCGGCGGCTTCGGCTCTCTGACTCGCGTCGGCTAGCATGAAGGCATCTAGGTCAACGGCAACGACCCGACCGGAGGGCCCGACGAGCCTAGCCGCAAGCATTGCGACATCGCCCATGCCGCATCCAAGATCGAGCACGCGCATGCCATGGCCGATCCCAGCTTCCCGAAACAGCCGTTCCGTTAGCGGCTCGAGCAGCCAAGCCTGGCGAACGAGGCGCCGATGCTCCGTCTCAATGGAACCCAATACGTACGTCCCTAGAGTTTCTGACGCCGTTCGCATGGCCTCGCGGCCCCGAGACTGTCAATGGAATAGTCTCTCCACGTCCCGCGCGTTGAGCGTGCGAGGGCCGAATGAGGAATTTTCGATGATCTCGGCCGCAAAACGAGGTTTGCGCATCCGGATCCAGCGCTGGAGTCGACACGTTATTGGGAGCGAAGCAATCCAGAGGGAAGGTCAGGCGCTCTGCGTTCCGCCGGATTGCTGCGTCGCTCCTCGCAACGGTGTCCTTAGGCCCTTCAATGGCGAAGGCCGGAGGTCGGCGAAGGCCCAACCGCTCTACGCCGCCTCCCCGCCCTCCGCCTTCAAAAGCGCGCCTGCGATCGCCGCCCATTCCTCCTCGAGCGAAGTGCGGCAGACCGGCTTGCGCGCGCGTCGGTACCAATAGGCCGCGTTGCCGGCGTCGCCCTCCTTGCGATGCAGATAGGCATGCACCCAGTCGCCCTCCCCACCCTCGTCGGCCTGCGCCGCGTCATGCGCTCCGTCCCAGTCCCCACGCGCATCAAGCCACAGCGCGCGTAAGGCATGGCTGAAGGCCGGCGGCGGCTCGGCGGCCGAGAGCGAGGCGCGGAAGCTGGCAAGATCCATGAGGATTAAGGTTGGCGCCGAAGGCGCGCCGCGTAAAGCGCGCCCGTCAAAGGTCAGCCGCCGCCATCGCCGCTTCGACGTCGGCGCGCCGCGGCAACGGCGCGACGGCGCCGTAGCCCAACGTGGACAGCGCCGCCGCCACATTGGCGAAACGCGCCGCGGCGAACGGATCGCCGCGCCGCACATATTCGGTCAAAAACGCGCCGTCGAAACAGTCGCCCGCTCCCGTCGCGTCGATCGCCTTGACTGGATGAGCCGCGATGCGTTCGCGCCGCCTCAGCGTCGCGACGATCGCGCCCTCTTTGCCGAGCTTCAGCACAACGAGGGGCGCCCCGAGCCTGAGATAGAAATCAACGATCGCGTCGGCGTCGCTTCGACCGGTCAGCGCCTGCCCGTCGTCAAACCCCGGAAGCGCAATATCGCAAGACCGCATCGCCTCGTGAATGATCGCGCGCGCCCGGCGCAGCGGCCAAAGCTTGGACCTGAAGTTCGGATCGTAAGAGACAAGCCGCTTGGCGTCGTGGGCGACGTCGATGGCGGCGAACACTGCGTCCGCGGCCGACGACGAGATCGCCTGACTGATCCCGGACGCGTGCAGAATTTTCGTCGAGCGGATGCGGCCGTCCGGCAGGTCGCCTTCGCTGATCCGGCTCGCCGCCGACCCCGCGCGCATATAGGAGAACTCATGGCCTTGGGCGCTGTGGGTGACGAAATAAAGCCCAGTGTGAGCGCTGCCGTTGACCACGATTCGGCTCGCGTCGACTCCTTCCTGGAGCCAAAGCTCGGTCAGCGCCTGACCGAAACGGTCGGCGCCGACGGCGGTGAAATAGGCGGCGTCAGCGCCCAGGCGGGCGGCTGCGATCATGGCGTTCGAGGTGTCGCCGCCGAAGCCCTGGACGAACGGCGCGCCGTCCTTCGGCTGGTTGAGTTCGACCAGCGCTTCGCCAATCGCCAGAAGATCCGACAAGGCCTTACCTCGTCGCGACCGCTACCGCGACCCCGGCCATCAGCCCGCCAGCTGCGCGATGGACAAACCGCACCGCCCTTGTCGAGCGGAGAAAGGTTCTCGCCCGGTTGGCGACGAGCGCGTAGAGCGCCAGCGTCGAGAAGATCACGATTGCGCAAACGACCGCAAGTTCGACGAGCGCAAGCGCGGTCAGCGTCCTCAAATCGACGACGAGCGGCATGATCGAGAGGAAGAAGACCATCACCTTCGGGTTGCCCAGCGTCAACGACAGCGAACCCAGAAACGCGCGCCAGCCGCGCGTGGCCGGCGTCGGCGCCATTTCGACGAAGGCCGGCGCGGTCGCCATCCGCCACGCCAAATAGAGCAGATAGGCGGCGCCGGCGAATTTCATCGCGACAAACACGCCGGCGAAGGTCTTGGCGACGACGGCGAGACCTGTCGCCGCCAGGGTGAGCCAGATCATGTCGCCGACGAAATAGCCGGCGATGAATGGCGCGACGCCCTTGAGCCCCTGCCCCAGCACGCGCGCGATCAGCGCCGCAACGCCCGGACCGGGCGTCGCCACGGCGGCGAAATAGACCGCGGCGAAGAGAATGAGAGAGCTGAGGGTCATGTCGACCGCCTGGGTTTGCGTCTGGCCAAGACGTTGAGCGCCTCGACCAGAGAGGAAAAAAACATCGCCGCGTAAATATAGCCTCTTTCGATATGAAAGCCGAAACCGTCGGCGATCAGCGCCATGCCGATCATGAGCAGAAAGCTCAGCGCCAGCATCAGAACCGTCGGATTGCGGTGGATGAATTCCGCAAGCGGCCCCACAGCCACCATCATCACCCCGACCGCCACGACAACGGCTATGACCATCACCGGAAAATACTCGGTCATGCCGACCGCCGTGATGATGCTGTCGATCGAAAAGACGATGTCGATCATGATGATCTGAATGAGGCCGGAGACAAGGCCGAGCTGCGCCGCCGGCTTTCCGTCTTCAGTCTCCTTGTTCGGGTCGACCCGGTGGTGGATCTCGGTCGTCGCCTTCCAGACCAGGAACAGTCCGCCAGCGAGCAGCAACAGGTCGCGCGCGGAAAAGCCCCGCCCGAACACTATGGCCAGCGGCGTCGTCAAATGCACCATCCACGCCGCCGAAGCGAGCAGCGCCAGGCGGAACACGAGCGCCAGCGACAGGCCAAGTTTGCGCGCCAAGCCCCGCCGGCGTTCGTCGATGCGAGTCGACAGCAGCGCGATGAACACCAGATTGTCGAGGCCGAGGACGACCTCCATGGCGATCAGGGTCGCGAGAGCCGCCCACGCGTTGGGATCCTCGGCCAGGCGAAGGAATTCTTCCAACCGTCAACGCTCCGTCCAGTCGTTAACCTCGCCTCAACGCTGGGCGGCGGCTCAATCTATGGCGCCGCAACGGGTTTCCAAGCTTCTGGCTGTAATCGCTGGGTCAATACTAATACCCAGGCCCGGCTGTCAGGTTGATCGTCTGGGCGGACGAAAGCGGAATCCCCAGGGCGGACGCTTCCGTCACTTGCCTTCGATCCGACGCACCATGGCCCAGATGGCGCTGACCTGGACGCCGTTTTTCGTCAGGTATTGCGGATCCGCGGCGTATCCCCACCAGTTCCAACAGCCATATGGGTTGGCGTCGATGAGCGCCGTCAGGCCGGCCTTCTCCGACAGCTCTGAGACCTTGGTGGCGTGGGCCTGGGGATAGAGGACAATGATCCGGTTGGCGTCCGCCCATTCATTGACGCCGATCTTGGTGTAGAACTCATTGCCAAGGACTTCCGAGGACTGCTGGCAGCCGTGCAGGACGATATGCAGCCGACAGGGCGCCTGAGCCCCCGGCTCGCAGGCTTTCGGCACATAGAGATATCCCGCGTCCAATAAGCCGTTCGCTCGCGCGGCGCCGCCGGGAACGAATTCAGTCTGGTCGAACGTGACGATCTGGCCGGACAGCGCCGCGGCCGGCGGCTTGAGGTCCCGCCCGTAGATCGCGGTGAGCTCCGCGCCCGCCTGGTCATAGGCGCAGTCGTTGATGTACGGCGCCTTGTTGACCGAGCATTTGCCGCCGAAGTTTTTCGTCACCCAGGAATGTCCGGCCTTGGCGGCCGGTCCGCTTTGGTCTTCGAACACGATGTTGGCGGCCGGAACGCCGAGCGCGGCGTAGACGTCCCTGGCCTTCTCAACCGTCTCGGAACTGACCACCGAGTCGGAGCCGCCGGTGAAGATGTAAACCCTGCTCTTGGCGAGATTGGACGGCGGGTCGATTGCGGCCTTGCCCGCGAGCGTCTTCACCAGATCGGCGTAGAAAGAGACGTCCTCCAGCAGAAAGGGCGTCGACATGCAAGGTCCGGTCGCCTGGGAGTCCAGCGCCTCCACGCCGTCGGCGGTTGGATGCAGGACCGCGCAGCCATAGAGGCCGCCGGCGATCATGGCCGCGCCCATGATGTCGGCGGAATGGGCGATGTGCAACTGATTGGCCATGAAGGCGCCCGACGAAATGCCGGAAACCGACACTTGCGCCGGATCGACCGGATAGCTGCCCAACCGCTCCGCCGCCGAGGCGGAGGCGCAGAGCAGCACGAGCAGCAGCGGCAGAGCGTTCGCGAGTTCGGATCATGGCAAAGTCCCCTCATGACAGGAGCCTTGCCATTCTCCGCGCTCGATCGCGCCGTGTAAACGGCGCGCCCGACTTGATCGTGCGCCAACCCACCGCGTGTGGCGGGCGCGCTTGCTCTCATTTACTTGAGCGTGTTGCCGACCTCGGTGAACACCGTGCTAACCTGCGTGCCGACAAGCTGGACGGCGGCGATGATGAACACCGCAATCAGGCTCGCGATCAGCGCATACTCGATCGCCGTCACACCGGATTCATCGCTAAGGAAGTTTCGAACTCGAAGCATGGGATTCTCCTGACGCTCTATGGGTCCCTGCGTTCGCAAGCCGTAACTGTTCCAGAAGCCAAGGCTTTCGAAGTGGGCGCAAGGAGCCCGACCACACGGCGCAACATCCCATGAGGCGATTACGGGGGCCTCGATCGGATGCCTAAAGTTTTATCGATTCCCCGTGGTGGCGTGTGATTAGTGGCCGATCCTTAATTAAATGGTATTTTCCGTGACTACCAATGGGCCCGATTGACGCTCCGCCGTCCCCAGATTTCGGGCCGCTCGGCGACGTCGTTATGGCGTGCTTTGGGCCGCCTTCGCCTCGATCGCCTCCTCGACCTGCCCCAGTCGGTCCTTGCCGAAGAACATGTCGTCGCCAACGAAAAAGGTGGGAATACCGAACACGCCGCGCGCGACCGCGGCGGCGGTGTTGTCGGCAAGCTTCAGCTTAACGCGATCGGTCTGAGCCGCGGCAAGCAGGCTCGCCGCATTAAGGCCCGCGGAATCGATCCGCCGCGCCAGAATCTCCGGATCGTCGAGCTTGAGGCCCTCCTCCCACAGGCCCTCAAGACCCATCTCGAGATAGGCGGCTTCCTGGCCAGACTCGCGGGCGGCGATCAGCCCGCGCATCAGCATCAGGGTGTTGACGGGGAAATGCGGGTTGAGGCGGAACTTGTCGATTCCGTGCTTGGCGACGAAGCGGCGGATCTCCAGCATCTCGTATTCGAGCTTGCCCTTGACCGCCGCAAAGGCGACGGTCGGCGCCGAGTTGCCGGTCGCCTTGAAAATGCCCCCGAGCAGGCAGGGGTTGATCATGAGCCGCGCGCCGGTCCGTTCAAGAATCCGCGGCAGCGCGCGGTAGGCGAGATAAGCGTTGGCGCTGCCGAAGTCGAAAATGAATTCGATCGTCGCGCTCATCACCACGTCTCCGACCAAGGCCTCAGGTCCATCTCGAACGTCCAGGCGCTGCGTTTCTGGCAATGGAGCCAGACATAGTTCCTGGCGATCTCGTCGGGAACGAGAATCTCCTCCCGCGCCAGCCGTTCAGCAGCGTCCGGCATGATGGAGCGAATGAAGGCGCCGTCAATCGCGCCGTCGATGACGACATGGGCCACGTGGACGCCCTTCGGCCCCAGTTCGCGCGCCAGACTTTGCGCCAGCGCCCGGAGCGCGTGCTTCGCCCCGGCGAAGGCGGAAAAGCCCGAGCCGCCGCGCACGCTGGCGGTCGCGCCCGTGAACAGGATCGTGCCCCGGCCGCGTTCGATCATGCCCCGCGCCGCCTCGCGGCTCGCCAGGAACCCGGCCAGCGCCGCCATTTCCCAAACCTTGGAATAGACCCGCGTCGTCGTCTCGACGATGGGAAAACGCACATTCGCACCGATATTGAACACGAGAACCTCGATTGGGCCGATCTCCCGCTCGATCCGTTCGATGAGCGCCGCGACATCGGCTTCGACGCGCGCGTCGAGCCCGAACGCGTAAGCCTCGCCGCCCTCCGCGCGGATCGTCTCCGCGAGCTTGTCGATGGCGTCCGTATGGCGCAGCCGCCGGGTCACGCAGACGCGAAGGCCCTCGCGGGCAAAGGCGCGCGCGATCGAAGCGCCAAGCCCGTCGCCGGCCCCGATCACGAGGCAGACGCCCTGCTCGGGCGCAGCGTCGCTCATGAGCAGAAGCCCGAGCCGGGGACCGCCGGAACGGCGGAGACGGTCGTGTTCAAACTGCTCCTCCCAACCCATTGCGGTCGGACCCAATCGAACCGCCGCGGCTACAGTGTGCCCGGCGCAGCCTGCGCGGCAAGCCCGCACCGGGGCCAACCGGGCTCAGCACAACCAGAGCGCGAATTCGGCGCAAGCAAATGCAAATAAAATCGACATAAACGCTGGCAAGTGCTAGTAGATTTGCTTCCATTTGCTAGCGTTTATTTTTCCGAATCGGGACTTTTCAATCGGTTACGGCCGATTCAAATAAACCCCTTTCTCCACTCGCCTCTCGCAGGTTGTGCGCCAAATGGTCTCGAAGCGCGCACGCCCACGATCCCCGCCGACGGTCTGGCGCAAGCGGATTCGATTCTGATCACACGAATATATATAGCTCATGCTTCTGGTTTTAGCAAGAGATTGTTTCGCTTTCGTCGCATTGGCTGTTGGTCAGCCCTTCGCGGCTGTGCCTCGGACGCTTGATCGTCATGCCCCCGGACTATGATCCGGGGGTCGTCCCGGCCATCCACGCCTCCGTCGTCTCAGTGGCGAGTCCGACATTCCCTCGTCGGCGGTAAAAACGCCAACAAGAACACCGCTTTGCGTGCGCGCTGCGTTCTTGCCGTCATTTCGGCAGGTCAAACACGTGGATGGCCGGGACAAGCCCGGCCATGACGGCCTCGGCCACCCGCAGCGCTCTGCTCACATTCACCAGCAGGTCGCAAAAAGGCTAGTGGTTCAAATCAAACGCTCGGTACCCGGCAGGCGATGTCTCCAAAGCGCGGTTACCGGACATTCGGCGGCCAGCGGCAGGTTCGACTTTTCGCCTCGATTGCGCATTACTCCGTATAGCCCGAACCGAGGACGCAACCGACGCGCGTTAGTTCCCCAATTGACCTTGTCGACCCCAAGAGCGACGATCGATTGCGCCATTTCAGGAATGAACCTCGATGAGCGATTTTGTATTACCTGTCACGCGCTACGCTCTCAGCGGCGACATCAATATTGCTTATCAAACAATGGGGGATGGACCCATCGATATAATCCTGGTCCCCGGCTCGATCTCGCATGTCGAATTCGCGCACGAATTGCTGGGCTACACGGCATTTCTGCGCGGTCTTTCGACATTCGCCCGGGTCGTTACGTTCGACAAGAGAGGCCAAGGACTATCTGATCGGGTATCCGGCGTTCCGTCGCTCGAACAGCGGATGGATGACGTTCGCGCCATCATGGACGAAATCAATTCGCAACGGGCGATTCTATTTGGCTTTTCAGAAGGATGCCCGATGAGCATAATGTTTGCCGCTACCTGTCCGGCGCGGGTGTCCCAGCTAATCCTCTTCGGCGGCTTTGCCCGGTACGCCGACATATCGAGTGATCCGGAAGAAAGAGCGCGGCAGCGCGTGAAGCATTGGGGCTCCGGCGCGATGATCAAGGCGGCTTTACCGAGCCTAGCGGCGAACCCGGATGCGGTTGCGCTGTTCGCCAAGTTCGAACGGCTCTCGGCCAGTCCCGGGGCCGTCAAGGCGTTGATGCAGATGAATGCGCTGATTGACGTTCGATTGATACTTCCGACCGTGCGTGTTCCGACGCTGGTGCTCCATCGCCAAACCGACGCGCTGATTCCAGTTGAACGAGGGCGTGAGTTAGGGGCGCGAATTCCTGACGCGAAATATATCGAATATCCCGGCAGCGATCACGCTTTCTGGTTTGGTGACGTGGAAGCGCTACTTGGCGACGTCCAGGAATTTGTGACCGGCGCGCGAGAGAATTCCGCAAACGAGCTCGAGCGCGTTTTGGCGACTGTTCTATTTACCGATATAGTCGGCTCAACGCGTAGCGCCGCCGTTGCGGGCGACCATACGTGGCGGCGATTGCTGGATAGCCATGATCAATTGGCCAAGCAGATGGTTGAGAAGCATCGCGGGTCTCTCATCAAGACCACAGGTGATGGCATTCTCGCGACATTCGATGGGCCTGGGCGCGCAGTTCGATGCGCGCTGGCGCTCGGGGCGGCCGCCAAACAAATTGGCCTGCCGTTGCGCGCGGGTCTCCACACAGGCGAAATTGAGACGAGGGGGCGGGATGTCGGCGGCATCACCGTGCATGCTGCTGCGCGCGTCATGGCGCAATCCCGATCAGGTGAAGTTCTCGTATCGAGAGTCGTGACCGACCTTGTTGCCGGCGCGGGCCTGAAGTTCTCGGAACGCGGATCGCATGAACTCAGGGGACTTCCAGGCCGATGGGATTTGTTTGCCGCAACGGCCTAGCTTTGCGCCCACACCATTCGTGCATCGCCGTAGCTCACGAGCGTTCGTTCCAGCAGAATTTGGCGCCAGAGAGTGGGACCAAGGCGGTCCTTTCATGCCGAAAACCCTGATTTCGCAACGCGCCGAGCGTCCTCTCAGGGTCGATTCCGGCTGTCTGACCGGACGATGGGCCCGGGTATCAAGGGTAAGGTTTGCACCACTAGCCAACAACTAACGCCATAAGAGCCAATTTCGCTGTCGACAGGAGTTTCGGTCTGTACGACGTTCGCCCCTGGACGCCGCCTTCTTCCAGAGACGCGAGGCTCACATCAGCGCCAGCAGGCCGCCGAAAATTCCGACCGCCGAGACAATCGTGCAAACAGCGACGATCAACCCGAGATAAAAGCCGCGCGGGCGATGCGGCTCGGGCAAGCTCACGACCGCCAGCGCCACCAGTAAGCCAATGACGAGCGGCATGAGAAAGGCGTTGAAGACCTGCGCGGCGATGTTGAGCCAGACGAGATTGGAGGCGAACCACACCGCCGCGCCCGAGCCTAGGACGCAGGCCGCGTAGACGCCGAAGAACCAGCCGGCGTCGAACGGCCGGTATTCCAGCGAACGCCGGTAGCCCGCGACCTCGCCGACGCCCCAGGCGAGCGCCAGAGAGGAGACGATCGCCGCAACCAGCGACGCCCCGAGCACGCCGGCGCTGAACACGATCCGCCCCGCCCCTACGCCCAGCACCGGCGTGAGCGCGCCGCTGATTTCGCCCACCGTCGAGAGGCTCGAGGACGCGCCGCCGTTGGCGAACGCCGCCGCGGCGGCGACCAGCACCGCGCCGGTCAGGCACTGGGTCAGAACCGCGCCAATCCCGGTGTCCCATCGCGCGTGCACGAGATCGCCCGGCTCCAGCTTTTTGTCGACGGTCGCCGACTGCTGGTAGAAGATCATCCACGGATTGAAGGTCGCGCCGATGATGGCCGCGACCATGAACAGAAAATCGCGATTGCGGACGGGCAGGTCGATCGCGTCGCGCGCCAGCGCCTTGAGACCCGGGTGCGCGGCCCAGGCGACGGCGAAGAACGCCAGTTCGAACAGGCCGACGATCAGCGCCGCTCGCTCGACCCGCTTGTAGGATCCGCTGGCCACGATGATGAGCAGCGTCGCCGCTGCGAGCGGCAGCGTAAAAGAGCGCGAGAGGCCGAACAGCTCGCCGACGCCGGCGACGCCGGTGAACTCCGTGATCAGCGAACCGATGACGGCGCCCGCCAACCCCAGAGTCGAAAGCAACGCCCAACCGAGGCCAAACCGCGCCCGGATCAGTTCGCCATGACCGCGGCCCGTGTAAAGGCCGAGCCGCACGGTCAATTCCTGGACCATGTACAGCATCGGGATCAGCAGCAGCACGAGCGGCAGCAGGCGATAGCCCCATCGCGCGCCGCTCTGGGCGGCGGTGACGACATTGCCTGCATCGGTGTCGGCCAGCATGACCAGCAGGCCGGGTCCCCAGACCGCAAGCGAACGGAAAGGCGAGAGCGCGCCGAGGGCGTTCGACTGCAATTCGGCCTTCATCGCCCCGCTCTCCGCTCAGGTCGTCGTCCGCCGCCCGACCGAAGGGCGAACGCTCCGCCCTCGAACGACCTGCCCGCAACGATCCCGCGGCCAATTGGGGCGCGCGCCCTGCTCGTTGCAGGGGGGCGACTATCGGAGCGGGAAAAGGAAAGTCAAGAAACCACGACCGCGCGGAGCGCGGCGGGCTGCGTCGCTGCAGTTCGGTTCAAAAACCGAGCTTGAGACCCCCCATGAACGAGTCGCCCGGAACTTCCGATCCTGGCGCGCTTCGTATATTCCAATAGGGGTCTACAGGGTCGTTGTTGGCCTTCCACTTATAGGTGAACGACAAGTCACCCTTCGGATCGGTCGGGGCGGCTCTCTGGGCGGCCGGCAACTCTGCGCCTGCGCTCTTGCCGGCGCCGACAGGCGGCGCATAAGGGTTTGAGAAAGGAACGTCGGCCAGACCGGAACCCCGCGACTGAGCGGGCTTGACGGTCTTGCTCTTCGCCGCATGCGAAGAGCCTGGTTTGGGCCGCACGGGGGCGAAATCGTCCGCCGCGGCCTGCGTCGCGGCGAAGATCAAGGCGACTCCGATGACGCTCCGGCTGACGCGTCCCACGCCTCTTTAATCCTTGAAGCCGCGCCGCCCACCCAACCGCAGGAAATTATCAGACGGCGCGTCGGGCGCAATACCCACCAGCGCGGTCCAAACCTCGGGCACGCCATTGCGGCTAGAAGCGGAACTTCAGGCGACGTTCAAGCCGCCCGCCTCCCGTCGCAGGCTCGCGACGACCACGGCGCCAACGCGCGCCTTGGACGCGATCCCGCGCGGAGGCCACCCAGTTTAGAAGTTCCAACCGAATCCGCCGGTGGTATGGCCGCTCCCATCCTTCTGCATACTGATCGACAGGCCGGGTTGCGGCTCCCTCGGCGACGGGTACGGATAGACGGGAAACTCGCTCGCCTTCACCAAGTCGCTTCTCCTTACGAGCGTCGCGCCTTCGGGGGGAGCGTAAGGATCCGAGAAGCGAACGCCGTCCACGCTCGCCGATTTCGCGGCCGCCGGATGCTTGGCCTTCGCCGCGTGCGGTCGAGCGGACTGCACCGGATCGGCGGACAGGTTCTCGGCCGACGCCTGCGTCCAGGCGACAGCGCTCGCGAGACATGCGACCGTCAAGCAAAGGCGTCTCATCGCAGCGCCCTCAATCCGCGCCCGCCTCAAGCCCTTTTTTACCAATTGTTAACCAGACGTGAACGCCGACGCAACCCCAATTCGCGGGCGCTCCGATCACTTTTTTCGACCCGGAGGCTGGCGCAGACCTGGATTGCGTCCGCTTAAAGCCGAGAAAAGCTCTGGCGCTGGACGGAAAACACCCCACATGGTTGAGCAGACGCGCATAAGGTACGCGCGGCAGGGCGCCGGCGCCAACGCCGCGGTCGAGGTTTTTTCCATGCGAAGCCCGAGCCCGCTGCCGGGGCTGATCTTCCTCATCATTTTCGTCGCCGGCCTTGCGCTTGCCTACGCAAACATGAGTCCGGAGAGCTATCCCGCAAGCCTCGCGGTCGCGGTCCTGAGCTTCATTGTCGCCTCGATCGTCGCCAATGCGATCAAGGTCGCCGATCAGTGGGAGCGGGTGGTGGTGCTGCGGCTCGGCAAGTTCCGCAGCCTCGAAGGCCCAGGCTTGTTCTTCATCGTGCCGATCCTCGAGACCGTTCCCTACCGGATCGACACCCGCGTCATCACCAGCACCTTCAGAGCGGAACAGACGATGACCCGCGACACGGTGCCGGTCGACGTCGATGCGGTGCTGTTCTGGAAGGTGGTCGATCCGAAAACAGCGGCGCTCGACGTCGCCGACTATGGCTCGGCGATCAACTGGGCGGCGCAGACGGCGCTGCGCGACGTGATCGGCAAGACCATGCTGTCCGACATGCTGGAGGGGCGCGACAAGCTGAGCGCCGAACTGCAGCGCATCATCGACGCGCGCGCCGAACCGTGGGGGGTCAACGTCATCTCGGTTGAGCTCAAGGACGTGCGGATCCCAGCCGCCCTGCAGGACGCGATGTCGATGCAGGCCCAGGCCGAGCGCGAGCGGCAGGCGCGCGTGATATTGGGCGATTCGGAGCGGCAGGTGGCGGATTCGTTCAACGCCGCCGCGAAGATGTACGCCGACAACCCGACCGCGTTCCATTTGCGCGCGATGAACATGCTCTATGAGGGCCTCAAGCGCAGCAATTCCACCATCGTCATCGTGCCCTCGACCGCGGTCGAATCGATGCAACTCGGGGGCATGCCGACGATGGCGACGGTCGCCAGCGCCATCGCGCATGCGCAAGGCGCGGGCGCGGCGGGGACTGCGCCGGCGACCGATTGAAAGCCGCCCTTCGGCGGCGCACATGACTTTCGGCTGGGGAGCCCTGCAATGCGCGACACGGCGTGAAGTCGAGCCGCCTCATCTCTTGCGGGTAGCGGCTTTCCGCTTGTCATCGAGAAAATCATCAAAGTCGAAGGGCTCCGGCTCGCCGCTCTGCTCGCCTTCCACCAGCGCGGCTTGAAGGACCGAAAGGCGCGCTTCGTGCTCTTCGAGGAGCCGAAGTCCCGCAGGCGCCACGTCGCTCGCGGAGGCGAAGCGACCGCGGGCGATCTGCTCTTCAATAAACTCGGCGAAGTGATCGCTGAGGCTAACGGATATATTGTCGTCACCGCCGAGAGCATTGCGCTCGCTACTGCAAAGTGTGCAAGCCAGTGGCATACCTTTCAGTAGTGGTATCGGCATTGCGCAATCAGAAGCCCATCATCCGATGGCTTGTAGACAAGGCGGTGTTCTTGCGTCAGCCGCCGAGACCACCAGCCGGACAGCTGTCCGCGCAGCGGCTCGGGCTTGCCGGTCCCGGAGAACGGCGTGCGGGTGCATTCCTTGATGAGACCATTCAGTCGCGCGAGCAATTTGGGATCATTCGCCTGCCAATAAAGATAGTCCTCCCAGGCGCGGTCGCTGAAAACGAGCCTCACTCGGCGACCGCCCGCTCCGTTCCGCCGCCGCGCTCGAGCTCTCCGATCGCCTCCAACAGCCTCTCGGCGTTTTTGGCGCTACGCAACAGATGACGCGTCTCTTCATAGGACGCGAAGTCCTCCAACGACATCAGAACGGCCATCGGCTTGCCCCGGTCACGCGTGATGATAAGCGGCTCACGGTCCGCGTTCACGCGATCGATCGCCGCGGCGAGATTACGCCGCAATTCGGAGTAGGAGGAAATGCGCATGCACTTTTGTACCTGATCGCGTACGGAAAGCAAGCCAGCCCGCCATCAGCGCGATCACGTCAGCGCGTCCTTGACGAAAAGCCCGTCCTTCATGATGACGAGGAAATTTGTGTCCGGATCGGCGATGAGCTTGAGATTCGCGATCGGATCGCCGTCGACGACAATGAGGTCGGCGAGCGCGCCCGCCTCGATCACGCCAAGCTTGCCGGGATAGGGGTTGCGCGGACCGGACATGGCCAAGAGTTCGCCGTTGACCGCCGTCGCCATCTTGAGGATTTCGACTGGGCGATACCAGCGCTCGAGCGTCGTCAGGATCGCGCCCTGATGCGCCGTCATCTTCGAATCAAACAGGATGTCCGTGCCCCACGCCGTTTTGAGCTTGAACGCCTTGGCGAATGTGTAGGCGGCGTCCGTTCCCGCATAGACCTGCTTCGCCTTTGCCTCTCCCTCCGGCGTCGGCATCGGGGATGAGAATTCGTTGTCGAGAAACGGCTGCGTGCTGAGCCATATGCCGTTCAGAGCGATGAGCTCGGCGCTCGTCTCGTCCATCAGGTGCCCGTGCTCGATGCAGCGGACGCCGCCGCGGATCGCGGTCTTGATCGCGCGCGGCGTGTAGGCGTGGACGGCGACGTAGGTGCCCCAGTTCTCCGCGGCGTCGACCGCGGCGCGGAACTCGGCCTCGGTGTATTGGCTGACGTCGATGGGATCGTAGTTCGAGGACACCCCGCCGCCGGCGGCGAGCTTGAGCTGGCTCGCGCCCAGCATCAACTGTTCGCGAGCGCACGTCAGCACGCGATCGACGCCGTCGGCGATGGCCCCGCCGCCGATCGCTTCGACGCGGCTTAAGGGGGCATTGGGGGAAGCGGGAACTTCATAGGGGAAGCGAAAGTCGCCATGGCCCCCGGTTTGCGAAATCATCGCGCCCGACGGCCAGATGCGCGGCCCTGGCGCGAGTCCAGCGTCGATCGCGCGCTTCAGGCTGAAGGTCGGCCCGGCCATGTCGCGAACGCTGGTGAAGCCGCGCATGAGCGTCTTTCTCGCTTCGTCCGCCGCGACCAGATTGATGTAGCCGACATCCGCCGTCATGAGGACGGCCAGCGGCAGGGACGCCAGCATCGCGTGCCAGTGAGCGTCGATCAGGCCAGGCATGAGAACCCGGCCGCCGCAATCGACAATCCGAACGTCAGAGTCGAGCGGAGCTTCGGCCGGCTCGACCGCCTTGATCGTCTTGCCGTCGACCACAACCCTAAAGCCCTGCAACAGCGTGTCCGACTTGCCGTCGAACAGTCGCGCGTTCGTGAACGCCACGCGCGTGAACGGCGCCGCCGAAGCGCCGGCGGTCGTGCTCCCGGAACCGGCGGCGAATGCGCCCATGGCGGCGATCGATGAATGGCGGGAGAATTTTTGCGCGAGATGCGCGTTCAGCCGCGCGAACGCCGGAGTGTGGCAGAGACACCCAGCCGACCGTGGCGCTTCGTCGTCATCAGGCGCGCACATGAACATTCGCGTTTCCCCTGGATTGAGTGGAGCGCCGCGGTTCGGGCGGTCAAGCAAAGCTATGTTGGATCGATCGGCGGCCCGCCGCAATCAGACGAAAGGCGCGGGGTCTTCGGGCCTCAGAGCAAAGGCTCAGGCCGGCGTGGGCGCGTCGGCGCGAATGAGCTCCTCGCGCTTGAGCTCCGCCCACAGGTCGGCGGGGATCGGATGACGGAACGCGGCCAGGTTCTGTTCGGCCTGGGCGCGCGAAATCGCGCCGGGGATGATCGAGGCGACGATCGGGTGCCCGAGCGGAAATTGCAGCGCCGCGGCCGGGAGCGGAACGCCATGGCGGGCGCAGACGCCCTCCATCTTCTTCACCCGCTCCAGGATCTCAGCGCCGGCAGGCGCGTAATTGTACATCGCGCCGGGAACAGCGCCGGTCGCCAGAATCCCGGAGTTGTAGCCGCCGCCAACGACGATGCCGACGCCGCGTTCGGCGCAGCGCGGGAATTCAGAATCGAGCACCTCCTGTTCGAGCAGCGTGTAGCGCATCGCGAGCAGGAAGAAGTCGATGTCGAACAGGTCGAGAAAGCGCGGGATCGAGCCCAACGAATTGAAGCCCGCGCCGATCCCTCCAATGACGCCGCCTTCACGCAATTCGGCCAGTGCGCGCCAGCCGCTCGTCTTGAGCTGCGTGAAATAGGCGTTGAGCGCCGCGGGATTATGATCCCAGGGATCGAGGTCGTGGATCAGGAGAACGTCGACGCGGTTGATCCCGAGACGTTGCAGGCTGTCCTCGAACGAGCGCATCACGCCGTCGTAGCCGTAGTCGAACACG
The DNA here is from genome assembly GCA_963824475.1 of uncultured Alphaproteobacteria bacterium. Lineage (GTDB taxonomy): Bacteria > Pseudomonadota > Alphaproteobacteria > Rhizobiales > Beijerinckiaceae > Roseiarcus. Next base: position 425,351 of record CAWGPR010000008.1, on the reverse strand, counting down.
GTCTGGAACTCGAGACCGCCGAGCCATTGATCCTTGATGGCGTTCGGTCCCAGCGGCCGGCGCAAGACGCGGCCGATCTTGGTCGAGATGGCGAACTCGGCGCGCGGCTTGCGATAGAGCGCGCGGCCAATGCGGTGCTCAGCAAGCCCGCGCCCATACCAGGGCGACGTGTCGAAATAGCGCACGCCCCCGTCCCAAGCCGCGCCGATGATCGCAGCCGCTTCGTCGTCATTCACCCGCTCGAAAAGCTCGCCGAGCGGGGCGGTTCCAAGGCCAAGCTCGGTCACGCTGACGTTCGTCCGCCCGAGCTTGCGCGTTTTCAGGGGCGGGAGATTCGCGCCGCTCATCTTCGAGCCTCTTCCTAAGGGCCGACCGAGAGCGCGCTATTCCTCGGGCTCGGTTCCGAACCGGAGCGGATAGCCTTTCGCCGCGCCCGCTTCGGTGCCGCGCGCGGCCTTGGTCTCGGCGACGTCCTGCACGAACACCGCCACCACGCAGACGCCCTTGCGGTGCGCGGTCATCATCACGTTGAGCGCCTGGGTTTCATTGAGACGGAACACTCCCTTCAGCACCTCGACCACGAACTCGCGCGGCGTGTAGTCGTCGTTGAACAGAATGACCTTGTGCAGTCGCGGACGCTGAACCCGCGTTTCGGTCTTGGGGACAATCTTGGTGGCGGTCTTGCTCATCGTGCTCTCTCGCCAGCGCTTGTCGTGGAAGCTGTAAATATTCTGCACGGCGGCCCCGCCGGTTTCAAGCCGGTTCGCTGGCGCCGATCGCCGGCGCGACGCTAAGTCGCGCGGCCGCGGCGCGCTTCTTGCGTCTCGAACGATGCGCCCGCCGTCGCGTTCCGCCGAGGAGCCGCCCATGCTCAGCACCCGCCAGCCGGTCCTGCGCAACTTCTGGTACGCCACGCTGCCGCTCGCCGAACTCGATGACAGGCCGAAGCCCTTTCGCCTCCTGGGGCAGGACATCGTTGTCTTTCTGGACGTCGCGGGCGAACCGGCGGCGCTCGAGGACCGCTGCTGCCACCGGACGGCCAAATTGTCGAAAGGCTGGATCAAGGGCGGCCATATCGTATGCGGCTATCACGGCTGGGAATACGACCGAACGGGCAAGCTGGTGAGCATCCCGCAATTTCCGTTCGAGCAGCCGGTCCCCGAGGCCTCCGCCAAAAGCTTCCACGCCGAGACGCGTTACGGCTATGTCTGGGTCTGTCTCGGCGAGCCGACCGCCGACATCCCCGACCTGCCCTACGAGGAAGACCTTGCTTTCCGGCGCATCCATCAGTTCGACGAATTGTGGCGGTGCTCAGCGCTCCGGATGATGGAGAACTCGTTCGACAACGCGCATTTCGCTTTCGTCCACAAAGGCACATTCGGCGATATCGATCAGCCGAAGCCGGAGAAATACGAGCTGACAGAGACCCACTACGGCTTCGTCGCCGAGACCATCGTGCCGGTGAGAAACCCGCCTTTAGCCGCGCGCATCACTGGCACGAGCGAGCCATGGACGAAGCGCAAGATGCGCAACGCCTGGTTCATGCCGTTCTGCCGCACCGTGGATATGGAATATCCCTCCGGCCTTCGGCACGTCATCTTCAATTCGGCGACGCCGATCGACGACGGCTCGATCCGGCTCATTCAGATCCTCTATCGCAACGACCGCGAGGAGGATTGCTCGACCGCCGAGCTCATCGCCTGGGACAAGGCCATCATCGAGGAGGACCGGGACATCCTGGAATCGACCGACCCGGACGCGATCGTCGACATGAGCCGCAAGCTCGAGATGCACATGCCCTCCGACCGGCCCGGCATGCTGATGCGCAAGCGCCTCAACGCCCTGCTCGAGGCGCACGGGGAGCGCGAGGTTCCGCGCTGATCGGAATCTTCTCCGACGGCTGTCGCCATGGTAGGCAGTTAGCGTCTGGGCGAGCTGTGGCCGTCCGTGACGCGGCGATTGCCCTTGCCGATGGCGTGAACATCGAGCCTCACGGACAATTGTCCCGCTTCCGTCGTCTGATTGGCCGGCTGCGGCGTTATAAGACGTTGTCGAGCAACGTCGGCGCGTCCGGCGCCCACGGGCGTCGCTCCCGCGCCGACCGATCCAGGGAGGGTGACAATGATCGTTCGAAACGCGACCGCGGCGGCGGGGACAGCGCTCGTTCTCGGCGCCGCGCCGGCTTATGCGGGACCTTGCACGGACCGGATCTACCAGACCAACCTCCAGGTCGCCAAGCTCCTGGACGCCGCCGCCGCGCAAGGGCGGCCGGCGCCCCAGTCGACCTTTGCAACCATGCATCGCCAGCCGACCCCGGGCTCGATCGCCAGCGCCGAGCAACAAGCGTGCGATTTGTCCAGCGCCGACGTCCAGGCGATCACCGAGGCCATGGATGTGGCGCGCGACGCCGACGACGAGGGCGACCGCGCCGGTTGCGAGAAGGCGCTGAGCGAAGTCGACCAGGTCCTCAATCGCGGACCATCGCCCTGATGGTTGAGCGATGACCCTCGCCCCGCTGCTCGACGCCCCGCCGGTCATCCGGTTTCATGCGGCTTTCGCCTTCGCGGCGATCGGTCTCGGGGCCGTGCAGCTTCTGGCCCCCAAGGGAACGCTCCCACATCGAGCGGTTGGCTGGGTCTGGGCGGCGCTGATGATGCTGATCGCGGGAACGTCGCTGTTCATCCATACGATCCGGACCTGGGGACCGTGGAGCCCCATCCACCTTCTGTCGCTGTTCACGCTGGGCGTCGTTCCGCTCGCGGTGCTCCGCGCCCGACAGCACAATGTCCAAGCCCATCGTTCGGCGATGATCTGGATCTTCACTTTGGCGCTTGTCGTCACCGGGCTGTTCACGCTCGCGCCCGGGCGGATCATGAGCAAGGTCGTGTTCGGCGGTTGACGGGCGCCCTTGCGGCTAAACTCGGCGCGGACGGTCGGATCCGCTTAGGCAGCCGCCCCGTTCAACCCATTGTGACCGCTGTATCCGGCCTTCGCCTTGCGGCGGCGCGGCCGCGGCGCCACAAGGCCTCGACCCGAAAGCCGCCGATGCGCTCCGCCATTCTCACCGCCTTCATCATCGCGACCGCCCTGTTCATGGAGAACATGGACGGCACCGTCATTTCGACTTCGCTGCCGGCGATCGCGCGCGACCTCCATCAGGATCCGATCGTTCTCAAGCTGGCGCTGACCTCTTACATGCTGACGCTCGCGGTGTTCATCCCCGCCTCCGGCTGGGTCGCGGACCGCTTCGGCGCCCGCACAGTGTTCTGTAGCGCGATCGTCGTCTTCACGCTCGGCTCGATCCTGTGCGGCGCTTCGTCTTCGCTTCCGACGCTCATCGCCGCGCGCGTGTTCCAGGGGCTGGGCGGCGCGATGATGGTGCCGGTCGGACGGCTGGTGCTGTTGCGCTCCGTGGCGAAGAGCGACCTCGTCAGCGCGATGGCCTATCTCACCGTGCCGGCGCTCATCGGCCCAGTCGCGGGACCGCCGCTCGGCGGCTTCATCACCACCTATTTCCATTGGCGGTGGATTTTCTGGATCAATGTGCCGATCGGCGTTCTCGGCATCCTCCTGTCGCTCAGGTTCATCCAGAATTTGCGCGAGGAGACCGTGCCGCGCTTCGATTTCCGAGGATTCGTCCTATCGGGAATCGGCCTCTTGAGCCTCATATCGGGCTTGAGCGTGATCGGGCGCGGCATAGCGCCTTATTGGCTGGTCGCGGCCTTGATTGCGCTCGGCGTGGCGTCGCTCGCGGCCTACGTCCGGCACGCCGATGCGAATGAAGACGCCATTCTCGATCTAAAGCTGCTCTCAATCCCGACCTTTTTCGCCGGCGTCATCGGCGGGTTGATTTTCCGCATCGGCATCGGCGCCATGCCCTTCCTGCTGCCGCTCCTGCTGCAGATCGGCTTTGGCCTCACGCCGTTTGCATCGGGCTCGCTCACCTTCGCCACCGCCGCCGGCGCGCTCATGATGAAATTCACCGCTTCGACCGCGCTGCGCTGGTTCGGCTTTCGCCAGACTCTGGTCGTCAACGGCCTCATTTCGGGTGTGTTCCTCGGCGTCTGCGCACTGTTCACGCCGTCGACCCCGCACTGGCTCCTGCTGCTCACGCTCTTGACCGGAGGCTTTTTCCGCTCGCTCCAATTCACCGCGCTCAACGCCTTGAGCTACGCCGACATCGACTCGCCGCGCATGAGCCGGGCCACCAGCTTCGCCAGCGTCTCGCAGCAGATGTCAGGGGCGATCGGAGTCGCGGTGGCGGCGATTTGCGTGCAGACGATCCAATTCGGCTTCGGCGATTCCGAGCTCATGGCGCGCGATCTCTCGCTTGCGTTCGTGCTGGTCGCGATCATCTCGAGCTTGTCCGTACTCGTCTTCGCCCGGCTCAAGCCGGACGCGGGCGCCGCAGTGTCGGGCCGGATGGTCTCGACCAGCGAAGAACGCGCGGCTGCGGCGGCGGAGTGAGCAAGGCGCCTCAGGCCGGCCGCGCGGCTGCTAGAGCCGTTTGGTTTTGAGTTTACGCGGGGATCGCTCCGCGGCGTTTCCTCCCCCACCCGGGCCGCGCTTGCGCGCGCCCGGGCGCAAGCTCTTGTGGGGGAGGATTGAGGAGGGGGGTCGCGCCGTCCTACGCGACGAGAGAGCAGCGGCGCATTCGACAATCTTCTCGGTCCGCCGGACCCCCCACCCCCGCCCGCCCCCACAAGAGGGGGCGGGTGCGCCAACGCCATCGATTCTGCCCAAATGCAGCAGGTCTAGCGTCCAAGCCAGCCGAACAGGCCGCCCACCCGCCCGCCGGTGTCGAAGGCGTGCTTTTGCTTGTCGTCGAGGCTGGCGTAGAACGCCTGAAGCTTGGGTTCGATCGCCTTCATTCCGTCGAGCTGCGCCTGGGTTATTTTTTCGCTGAACGCGAGCCGACCCGGCGCGGTCGCGAGATCCGGCTTGGCGTCGCAAAGAGCCGTCTTGGCTGACGCGGCGCTCGCCGCGGAGGCGTCCGGCAGGTCTTTAAGCGCCGGCTTTTGCGCATCCGTCAAGTTCAGCCGCTTGGCCAAGCGATCCAAATTGTCGCCCGGCGCGGCTTTGCTGCTGCACAAGCCTTCGATCATCTTGGAGGCAAGCCAGGCGTTTTGCGCGTTGGCCGGAGTCGCCGCCACGGCCAAGCCCGCCAGGGCCGCTATGAGAACAGAGCGCATCCCACACTCCTTTGTTCGCATGGCCGCCGGCATCCGCCCGGAGGCTCAACCCGAATGAATCGCGAAAGCGGCCCCCCGGCAAGCCGCGCTCGGCGGCGCGGACTGGGGCCAGAAACTTCCGCCCCTCACTCCAAGAGGTCGGGCTGCTCCTTGACGATGCGCGCGTAAAGCGGCTGGAACTGGAACCAGCCCGAGAACGGGCTACCAACGATTTTATAGGACTGCGCGGCGGCTTGCGGCGAGATCTGCTTCAAGGTCTCGCCGTTCTTCAGCGCCGCTTCGGCCAGCAATTGCACCTGGCACGACCGCTCCATGGTGATGAACCACCACACCGCCTCATCGACCGTTCCGCCGACCGTGATCAGGCCGTGGTTCTGGAGGATCGCCGCCTTGCGCTTGCCGATCGCGTCGGCGATGCGCTGGCCTTCGTCAAGCTCGACCGCGACGCCGCCAAAGTCGTCATAGACGGCATGGTCGTTATAGAAGGCGCAGACGTCCTGGGTGATCGGCGCGAGCGGGCGCCCAAGCGTCGAAAAGGCTCTGCCATAGGTCGAGTGGGAATGGGCGGCGGCGACCGCGTCGGGCCGCGCGGCGTGGACGCGCGAATGAATGACGAAGGCGGCCGTGTTGACCGGATAGGCGCCCTCGACGACGTTCCCTTTATGGTCGCAGCGGATCAGGTTCGAGACCATGATCTGACTGAAATGGACGCCGAACGGATTGACCCAGAACGTGTCCAGAAACTCCGGATCGCGCGCGGTGATGTGTCCGGCGACTCCTTCATCGAAGCCGAATTTCGAGAATAGCCGGAAGCCCGCCGCGAGCCGTTGCTTGCGGTGCAGCCGCTCGTCCGCCGGATTGTCGAATTTCGGCGGCGTCGGCAATTTGCCCATCAGCGCCGCCGGATCGGCCGGCGCTTTCGTCTCCTTGGCCTGAACGTTCATGATTGTTCCTCCCGGGTCGGGCTTTGGCTGGCTCAGGAGCATACGGCCAATCCTCAGGCGCGTCAGCAAGGGATCGCGGGAGCCGCCATGGGGCAGCAGTCGCGAGCCGCGCCGGATCGTCTCTTGCCTTCGTGAGCGTAACGCGTTACGCTGGGCTTCTCGATGCTCGCGGAGGCGATCGAATGTCCGGGCCGGCCGAACGGATGAGACAAATGCGCGAGCGACGCCGGAAGCGGGGTTTGCGCGAGCTGCGCATTGTTGTGCCCGACTCCCGCCTGCGCTCGGTTCGCCGACGGGTGGCCGATCAGGTCGCTCGCCTGATCCCGAGCTGCGAGGCGGAGGCTCTCAGCTGGATCGAGGCTGTTTCAGAGTTCGACGACGCGACTGACCCCGCAAGCGGGCGATGAGACGTGGCGACGTTGTCCTGGTCGTTGCGGCCGGCGACTACGGAAAGCCCCGACCAGCGGTCATCGTCCAGACGGAGGCGTTTCCCGAGATCCACGCCTCGGTGGTCGTTTGTCAAATGACCTCGGAGGTCGTTGAGGCGCCGGATTTCCGCGTCACGGTTGATCCGAGCGAGCGCAACGGCTTGAGAGCGCGCTCCCAGATCATGGCCGACAAGCCAGTGACGGTGCGCCGCGCGCGGGTGGGACGGTTGATCGGCCGTCTTGACGACAGCGATGTCGCCCGGCTCAACGCCGCCTTGGCGTTCGTCATGGGACTTGCGGATTAGGCGCGGCGGCGCCGTGCAGCCGCGCTCACAGCCGGTCAAGAGACAGGCGTCCATCTGGAGGCCCTATGGGGGCGGCTGACGCGATCAGCGATCGCGTCTACAGCGTCCGGCCCGCCGTCGCCGCCCGCGCTCCGATCCTTCGTGCCCCTGAACCCCGTCGCCAGCAGGTAAAGCTCGGCGCTGTCGGCGCGGCTCGCCTTCGGCTTGACGTGGCGCACGCTTGCAAACTCTCGCTTGAGGCGGGCGAGCAGCGCGCCCTCGGCGCCGCCCTGCAGCACCTTGGCGACGAAGAAGCCGCCCGGCGCCAGCGCTTCACTGGCGAAATCGGCGGCGAGCTCGATGAGGCCGATGATCCGCAACTGGTCGGTCTTGCGGTGGCCGGTGGCGTTGGCCGCCATGTCGGAGAGGACGCCGTCCGCCGGGCCGCCAAGCCATTCGCCCAAGCGCGCCGGCGCTTCAGGGTCGTGGAAGTCCATTCGCCGGAACTCCACCCCTTCGATCGCGTCCATCTCCAGAAGATCAATGGCGATCACCCGGCCTCGGCCCTCGCGCGCGCCTACCCGGTCTGCGGCGACCTGGCTCCAGCCGCCGGGCGCGGCGCCGAGATCGACGATGCGCTCACCCGGCTTGAACAGCTTGTGCTTCAAGTCGATCTCGATCAGCTTGTAGGCCGCGCGGGAACGGTAGCCTTCACGGCGAGCCTTAGCGACATAGGGGTCGTTGAGCTGCCGTTCGAGCCACCGGGCCGAGGCGGGCGAGCGCTTGCGGACCGTCTTGACCCGGACTTTCAGCGCCCGGCCGCCCTCGCGCCCCGAGCCGCCGGTCGTCACCAGCGCTCGCGCGGGCGCCGGTGCGGGCCCACTCCGTCGGCGCGCATCATGTGGCTCAAGATCCCCTCGCGCAGGCCACGGTCGGCGATGCGCAGCCGCTCGGCGGGGAAATGCGCCCGGATCGCCTCCAGAATTGCGCAGCCGGCGAGCACCAGATCGGCGCGTTCGTGCCCGATACAGGCGTTGGCGGCGCGCTCGGCGTAGCTCATGGCGCGCAATCGCACGATCGCCGCGTCGACCTCCGCCCGGCCGAGCCAGAGTCCGTCGACCGCGCGCCGGTCGTAGCGCGGCAGGTTGAGATGGACGCCGGCGATGGTGGTGACGGTGCCTGAGGTGCCGAGAAGATGGAAACGGTCGCAGCGCGCCTCGTCCGCCACCCGGGCGACAAACGGAGCGAGCGCCTCCGACACGTGCTCGGTCATGGCGGCGAAGGCTTCGTCGCTCACGTCCACGCCGCCGAACGTCTCGGCCAGCGACACCACCCCGAGCCTCAGCGACTCCCAGGCCTTCACCCGGTTCGCCGCGTGCGTGGCGCGAGGATCGCAGCCGAGCCAGATGATCTCCGAGGATCCGCCGCCAATATCGAACATCACCGTCGAGCGGGCGTCCTTGTCGGCGAGATCGCCGACGCCGGCCGCGGCGAGGTGCGCCTCGGTCTCGCGGTCGACAATCTCGAGGTCGATGTTGAGCCGCTCGCGAATCATGGCGACGAAGTCCGGCCCGTTGGCGGCCGAGCGGCAAGCCTCGGTGGCTATGGTTCGAGCCCGGGTCACCCCGCGCGCCGCCATCTTGTCCCGGCATATCTTCAAGGCCTCGAACGTGCGCGCGATCGCCGCCTCGCTCAAGCGTCCGGTCAGCGACAGCCCCTCGCCCAAGCGAACGATGCGTGAGAACGCGTCGATGACCCGGAATCCCTGGGCGGTCGGCCGGGCGACCAGCAGCCGACAATTGTTGGTCCCCAGATCCAGCGCCGCGTAAGTCCGGGCCGACCCATTGCGCCCGCCGGCCGGACCATCAGAAGTTGAAAACGGCGCGTGAAACCCAGGTTCTGGACTCCACGTCGAGACTTGACTCAAACCAATCCCCGCCCCCGGCCTCAGACGCAGCTTGGTCCGCCGCGCCCATTTGTCAAAAGAGTGTAGCAATCCTATCGGCGGATGCAACGCGCTGCGTGCATATCACGATTTGAAGAACGGATGGCGAACTTTGTCGCCGACCTTGAGCCCAATCGAAGCCGCGGTCCCGCCATTCAATTCGAGCACCGCCGCACAAGGGCCGCCGGAAGGTATGACGCGCTCGGACAGCGGCTCGGCGTTGGCGACGATTTGCGTTACGACGCCCGAACGCGCAATGAAGATCATGTCGAGCGGGATGTAAGTATTTTTCATCCAGAACGACGCCGGCGCGTCGGACATGAACTCGAACAGCATGCCGTGATCGGGAGCCATGTAGCGCCGGTCCATGAGGCCGCGCTCGCGGGTTGCGTCGTTATTGGCGATCTCGACCTGAAATGCGTGTCGCCCCGTGGAAGTGGCGATCTCAAGCGAATCGAGCTCGCCGCTGTGCGTCGGGACGCCAGCGGAGGCGGCGAGGAAGACGACGAAGGCAAGCGCCGCCCATGGCCGAACCCCGATCGCTCTCATCCCGCTGCTCCTTGGCCTTGCGCGGATCATCGCGCGACCCGCTCAAGGCCGGTTTCAAGAGCAAGGCGATCAGCCCGTCAAGCGCTCGAACAGCGCACGACGAGGAGTGTCGATCGTCAAGAGCGACGTGGCGAAGCGGCGTTCAGTGTGGGGCCAGAATCTTCGAACCGTCGAGCGGCCTCACTTCGGCCGCCATCAGCCCCTTCGGCCCGGGGCCGAACCGCGCCAGCATCGTGTCGCCCGGCTTCGGGTCGACGAAGCCATAGCGGCGCAGCGTCTCCATATGAACGAAAATGTCCTCCGTGCCCTCGCCGCGGGTGAGGAAGCCGAAGCCGCGGGCCCGGTTGAACCACTTGACGATGACGATCTCGAACGCGCCGACCGAGCTTGCCTGCGCGCGGGTGCGCGCGGGCGGAAGCTGCGTCGCCGAGGACGGGTCGGGCTCGGTGATCGAGATCACCCGGAACACCTGCAAGCCGCGTTCGCGCCGCTGGGCCTCGGCGACGACCCGGGCGCCTTCACGAAGGGCGGAGAATCCATCGCGCCTCAGGACGGTCACATGGATGAGAACATCCGCCTCGCCGCTGTCCAGGACGATGAAGCCATAGCCCTTGGCGGCGTCGAACCATTTGACCCGCCCGGCGACTTCGACGAGCCCAACAGGGCGTTCATCGCTTTCCGCTACCCGCGCCGTCGCTTCCGACGGTTTTACAAATTCATCGCTCAATTCGGCCCCCACTCAACGCGTCGGCTGCACATCCTCGCCGCCCATGAACCTCTTGCGCGTCGCGATTGGGACCATCCGCTCGGCTCCGCCAAGACGGCGAAGATCCGCAACGCAAGTGATTCGATCCCCAAGATAGCAAATCGCTCGGCGCTGGATACAGGAAACACGCCAAGCTTGAGCGTGGCTGTGGATAGGAAGCAAAAAAAATCCCGCCGCGCCAAAATGGCCGACGGGATCCTGCAGGGCGACGCGGCGGCGCCGCTGCGTAATCGCGACTGCGTGTGGCGTTTACTCGCCATCATCCTCCGGCTCCGGCGGCGGCGTCAGGCCTTCGAGCCCGCGCAGCAAATCCTCTTCCGTCATGCGGTCGAACTGAACGTCAGCGCCGAGCTCGATCTGACTCTGCAGATCCGGATTGACCATCGGCGGCGCGGCTTCCGCCTCCGGCTCGTCGATCTCGACCTGCTTCTGCAGCGCATGGATGACGTCCTCGCGCAGGTCGCCGGGCGAAAGCTTGCCGTCTCCGATCTCGCGCAACGCAACGACCGGATTCTTGTCGTTGTCGCGCCCAACCCAGATTGGCGCGCCGGACGAAATCGCCCGCGCGCGGTGGCTGGCCATCAGGACCAGATCAAATCGGTTGTCGACCTTCTCGATGCAATCTTCGACGGTGACGCGAGCCATGGAGACTCCTCGGCTGTTAAAGCGAGCAGGAAAATGGAAGCGCGCCTCCTACACCGGGCGCGAGTTGGATGCAAGCTATTACCAACTCTAGGCGACGAGCTTCTTGCGGAGCAGATCATTCACATAGGCGCTGACGTTTGGAATGGCCCTCAGGCGATCGGCGACATCGGGATCGAGCATAATGTTGACGCGTCGCTTCTTCGCTTCTGCGGGCATGGACGGACGCCCACGCTTGGCGGTTGCGAAGAATTCCTGATCGAGCTCCCGGACCTCGCCGTCACGGTTGATGTATGGCCTTTTCATATTTGTTTCTTTCTCTCTTGTTCGCTTTGCGAAGGCTGATCACGCGGAGAGCCTCGCCACGCTGACACCAAGCGAAAACGCACAGGCGATTGTTGATCGGGGCCATTGTGACAAACCGGGCCTCCGCATAGTTCACGCGAGTGTCTTCGACGGTGAAGGCAGTATCCCAATCGACCCAGGCGACATCCGCGAAATCAAGGCCGCGTCCGGCAAGAGCCTTGTTTCGCTTCTTGTCGTCCCATTCAAGCTTCACGGGTATTTATATACACACATAAAATGGCGCCGTCAATAAATGTGTGTACGAAAATGCGACAGGCTCGCGGCGAACGGATGCAAGTCAGTCCCGCGCGAAGTCGTGTCTCAGTTTGAAAATCAGGGCGATTCAGCCTAAGGCGGCCTAACATGCTGCGGATCCAAACAAGCTTTCAGGACACACCGGCGGACGGCTACTATTTCGTTTTGCTCCACGACGAACGTCCACTCGTCGAGCAGGTCGAGACGCTTGGGCTGCGAGATGGTGACGCAGTCATCTTGTGGGAGCCAGATTGTGGGGACTTCACAGTTGAGGCGGTTCTCCTTTTTGACTTCAACACCCCATGATGCTCGAGCCGGGTCTATGGGCGAAGGCAAAGCTTCCAAACTCAGATAGTACCTCGAGCCACGGCATCTTAGGCAGTTAGCGCCGAAGCGCCTCGGCGCCGCGCCGCCCGCAGCCGCGCCATGACTCCGGCGAAGGCCTCGGCGAAGCGCGCAACGTCCGTTTCCGTCGACGCCCATCCGAGGCTCAGACGGATGGCGCCGCGCGCCAGCTCGGGACGGACTCCCATCGCGGCCAGCACATGCGATGGCGCGACCTTGCCGGAGGAGCAGGCCGAGCCCGAGCTCACCGCGATCCCGGCGAGATCAAGCGCGATCATCAGCGTCGCGGCCTCGACGCCCGGAACCGCGAAGCAAACGGTATTGGGCAGCCGCGGCGCAGTCTCGGAAAAGACCACCGCATCGGCCGCGACCGAATGGACTGCGATTGTCAGACGGTCGCGCAGTTCCGCCAGCCGCGCCGGCTCCGCCGCCGCCTCGGCGCGGCACGCGCCCGCTGCGGCGCCGAACGCCGCGATCGCCGCGACGGCCTCGGTGCCTGCGCGCGCGCCGCGCTCCTGGCCGCCGCCGCGCATGAGGGGCGCGCCGAGGCTCAGCTCGGGGCGAGCCGTGACCAGGGCGCCCGCGCCCTTGAGACCGCCCATCTTATGCGCCGACAGCATGAGCGCGTCGGCGCCGAGCGCGCCGAGGTCGCAAGCCATCCGCCCGGCCATCTGCACCGCGTCGCAGAAGAGAAAACCGCCCGCGGCGTGGACCAGCGCCGCCGCCTCGGCGACCGGGTGGACGACGCCCGTCTCGTTGTTCGCCCCCTGCAGCGCGAGGAGCGCGCGTCCGGGGCGGCGGCACGCGGCTTCGAGCCAGTCGAGATCGACGCGTCCGTCCGGCAGCAATGGCGCCGCCTCCGCAGCGGGAAACCGATGCCCCGACAAGACGCAAGCGTGCTCGCCGGCGGAGACGATGAGCCGCTCGAGCGGGGCCGCGTTCCGCGCGGCGCCGAACAGCGGGTTGAGCGCGGCGTTCGCCGCCTCGGTGCCGCCGGACACGAACGTGACGCAACGGGAGCTCACCCCAGCAAGCTGCGCGACCTCGCTCCTCGCGTCCTCGACGATCCGCCGCGCCGCCCGGCCCTCGGCGTGGACCGACGAGGGATTGCCCGTCGTCTCCATCGCCATGAGCGCGGCCTCGCGCGCAACCGGACGCAACGGCGCGGTTGCATTGTAGTCGAGATAGGCTCGCTTCAATGAGCTCTCGGCGGCCATCGCGGCTCCCATTCGGACGGTCGAGACCAGAACCCTAGCGCGACTTGCTGTTTTTCCTTGCAATTGCCGATGGCCAGCATGCTATGAGGCGGCCTCCGAGGCGAGCCCCCGTCGACTGAGCAAGTCAAACCCGCGCTGAATTCCTCGCCGCTTGGCGTGGACGCGCGCATGTCAACCCCGGCGGGGAACGCTTCAAGGTAGTGTGGAGTTTTCATGCCCGAGGTTTTCTTTACCGGTCCCGCCGGTCGCCTGGAGGGTCGTTTTCACCCCGCCAAGCAGCGCGGGGCGCCGATCGCGGTGGTGCTTCATTCTCATCCCCAATTCGGCGGGACGATGAACAATCAGATTGTCTACAACACTTATTACAATTTCGCCGAGCGCGGGTTTTCCGTGCTGCGATTCAATTTCCGCGGCGTCGGACGGTCGCAGGGCGCCTTCGACCACGGCCAGGGCGAATTGTCGGACGCGGCCTCCGCCCTCGACTGGGCGCAGTCGATCAGCCCGGAGGCGCGCGCCTGCTGGATCGCTGGCGTATCGTTCGGCTCCTGGATCGGCATGCAGCTCTTGATGCGCCGGCCGGAGATTGAGGGCTTCATCTCGATCGCCCCGCCCGCCAACCGCTTCGATTTCAGCTTTCTCGCGCCCTGCCCCTCCTCTGGCCTGTTCGTTCATGGCGACAAGGACCGGGTCGCGCCCTTGAAAGAGGTTCTGGCGCTGATCGAAAAACTCAAGACCCAGAGGGGCATCGTCATCGAGCATGCGGTGATCCCTGAGGCCAATCATTTCTTCGAGGATTGCATCGACGAACTGCAAATGGTGGTCGGCGCCTATCTCGACAAGCGTCTCGGCATGCCGCGGCATGCGCCCCCGCCGGTGCGCAAGGATCGGGCGAAGCCGGCCGCGCCGCAAGGAGAGAACCGATAGAGCCAACGAATTAAGCGTCCCTGATCACAACGACGGACGAACTCGCTCTCGCCTGCCAGCGCCTGGCGCGTTTCCCGTTCGTGACGGTTGACACGGAATTCCTGCGCGAGACGACGTTCTGGCCAATTCTCTGCCTCGTCCAGCTTGCTTCCGACGACGAGGCCCTGGCGATCGACGCGCTGGCCCCCGGCATCGACCTCGAGCCGCTGTTGCAGCTGATGGCGGATGAGGACGTGGTCAAGGTGTTCCACGCCGCGAGGCAGGATCTCGAGATTTTCTGGAAGCTCTCTGGGCTCGTGCCAACGCCGCTGTTCGACACCCAGGTCGCGGCGATGGTGTGCGGCTATGGCGAGCAGGTTTCCTACAGCGAGCTTGCGCAGTTGATCTGCCATGTCGGAATCGACAAGTCGTCGCGGTTCACCGACTGGGCGCGCCGTCCCCTGGCCGAGGCGCAGATCGCCTATGCGATCGGGGACGTGACCCATCTGCGTGACATTTATAAAGCGCTGTCGAAGCGGGTGGCGGCTGCGGGGCGTCAATCCTGGCTCGACGACGAGATGAAGATGCTGACCTCGCCTTCGACTTACGAGCAGCATCCCGAGCGCGCATGGGAACGCTACAGGAACAAGGCGCGTAAGCCGCGCGATCTCGCGATGCTGATGGAGCTCGCGGCCTGGCGCGAGAGCGAAGCGCAGGCGCGCGACGTGCCTCGCTCTCGCGTGTTGAAGGACGACGTGCTGATCGAGCTGGCGCTCGCCGCCCCGCGCAGCGCCGAAGCGCTCGCCAACTTGCGCGCCTTTCCGCGCGGCATGGAGCGCTCGCGGGCCGGCGCGGAGATTCTGGCGGCGGTCGAACGCGCGCTTGAGCGCGACCTCAAGACATTGCCGAAGATCGAGCGCGAGCGGCGCAACGGCGCCAATGTCGGCCCGACGGTCGAACTGCTCAAAGTGCTGCTCAGGCAAGTGAGCGAGGAGAGCGGCGTCGCCGGCAAGCTGATCGCGACCGTCGACGATCTCGAGGCGATCGCCCAGAGCGACAAGGCCGAGGTGCCTGCGCTCAACGGCTGGCGACGGAAATTGTTCGGCGCCCGCGCGCTCGAACTCAAGCACGGACGCCTGGCGTTGACGGTCGAGAACGGCAAGGTCGTCACCCTCGAATGGAAGGACGCCGAGGCGCCGCACCCCGTGGCTTGAGACCGACCGGTCGCGGCGCGAGCGCGGACATGTGCCTGTGAGGCGGCTCGGTCGCTGCCGCGCGCCGGGCGTGGCGACGTTTCGCCGTCTCGGAGTCAACGTAAAATACGACGTTGAAAACTCACCCCGGCTCCGCCGCCGATAGCGCCGCCTCCTGCGTCAGGAACTCGCGCAGCGCTTTGATGCGCGGCGAGTTGGCTTCGTCCGGCCGGCACAGGAAGTAGTAGCCGAACGGGGTCGCGACGCTGGTCTTGAATGGCGCGATGAGGCGCCCGGCTGCCAGATCGTCAGCGGCGATCGCGAACGAAGTCAGCGCCACCCCCTGCCCCTGGGCGGCCGCGCGCAGCGTCATCGCCATGTTGTTGAAGAAGACGCCATGCGTGGCCTCGACATTGCGCGCGCCCGCCGCCTTGAGCCAGTCGGACCAGGTGGGCCAGGACGCATGCGCGGGGTTCCAGTCGAGATGCAGAAGCGTATGGCGCGCGAGATCCTCGGGCGATCGCAGCGGATCGTCGCCCGCAATCAGTCTCGGCGCGCAGACCGGAAACACGTTCTCCTTGAACAGAAGCGTGGCCGCGAGGTCCGGGAACTCGCCCGCGCCCCAGCGGATGAGCGCGTCGGCGGCGCCGGATTCGAGCGCGTCGTCAATCGGATCGGCGTCGATCAGCACGTCGGTCTCGGGATGGCGCGCCTTGAACTTGCCGATCCGGCCGACGAGCCAGGTCGCGGCGAACGACGGCGTCGAATTGATGATCAGGAAGCGGCGCCCATTGCCCTCGCGCATCGCGCGGGCGGCCTTGGCGAGCAGAGCAAACGCTTCCGCGAGCGTTGCGGCCCCGGCCGCGCCCGATTCCGTCAGTTGAAGCCCGCGGCCGTTTCGCTCGACGAGCCTTGCCCCGATCTCCTGCTCGAGCGCGCGCACCTGCTGCGCGACCGCAGCCTTGGTTACGTGCAATTCCTGCGCCGCGCGGGCGAACGACGAATGACGCGCGACCGCCTCGAAGGCGCGCAGCGCATTGAGCGGCGGCAGTCGGTGGAGGGGGTTCATAGTATAGCTATCCTATACCACGGGCGCAGAAAGAATGACTCCATTGCGATGCGGAAGCGCCTTATATGTCCACGCGAAGCGAGCGCAAGAGGCCGCGAACTTAAGTTAAGGATTGGTAAAGTGACTGCGTCTTCGACAAATCTGGCTCATTCTCGCGGCGATTTTGGGGTTTCCCGGGCGGTTTCCGTTCTGAAAGGATTTCTTCACCAATTGGCCGAGCGCGCCGAGGCGGCCGTTGATCGCAGCCGGCTCGCGGCGCTGCCGGTTCGCTACCTCGACGACGTCGGCATGACGGTCGGCGAACGCGCCGCGATCCTAGGTTACGAGACGCCGGCGCGCGATCCTTGGGCGCTGATCGCGATCCAGCGTTTGTAAAGGCCCGCGCGCTCGCGCGAACAGCGTTCACAAACGGAACGCGGCGCCGCGACTTTCTGACGCAGCAATCGAAACGACGGCTTTCATCCCACCATCGCGCGCTCAACTTGACGGGCGCAGCGCAGCATCGGAAAAGACGGCTCCCCTCTGTGCGCGGGAGACGAGATGCAGCGCGTCACGCTGATCGACAACTATGACAGCTTCACGTTCAACCTCGTCCACTATCTCGGCGAGTTGGGCGCGGACGTCTCTGTGTGGCGCAACGACGAGATCACGGTCGCCGACGCGCTCGCCGACAGGCCGGACGCGATCGTCCTCTCGCCCGGCCCTTGCACGCCGAACGAGGCCGGCGTCTGTCTCGACCTCGTTCGCGCGGCGAGCGAAACGACGCCGATGCTTGGGGTGTGCCTCGGCCATCAGGCGATCGGGCAGGCGTTCGGGGGCGAGGTCGTGCGCGCGCCAGCCCCGATGCACGGCAAGGTGTCGCGCGTTTCGCACAATGCGCGCGGGCTCTTCCGCGGCCTGAACGGACCCTTTTCCGCCACGCGCTATCACTCCCTCATTATCGAGCGATCAAGCACGCCCGCCGAGCTCGAGATCAGCGCCGAAAGCGACGATGGGCTCGTCATGAGCGTTCAACACATTGATCGTCCGGCGTTCGGGGTGCAGTTCCACCCGGAGAGCATCGCCAGCGAGCATGGCCGGCAAATCCTGCGCAATTTCCTGGACCTGGCCGGCGCCTTTCATCAGCGCCAGCAAGCATCCTGACCAGAACGCGAAACGGGGACATGGAATCCTTCAAGCCTCTGATCGCCAAAGTCGCCGCCGGGGCGACGTTGACGCGGAGCGAGGCGGAAAGCGCGTTCGATTCAATGCTGTCAGGCGAAGTGACGCCTTCGCAAATGGGCGGGTTCCTCATGGCGCTGAGGGTGCGCGGGGAGACGGTCGAGGAGATCACCGGCGCGGTCGCCGCGATGCGCGCGAAGATGGTCGCGGTAAAAGCGCCGCCGGAAGCGCTCGATATCGTCGGCACGGGCGGCGACGGTTCGGGCTCGCTCAATGTCTCGACGCTGGCCGCGATCATTACCGCCGCCTGCGGCGTGACAGTGGCCAAACATGGCAATCGCGCTGCGTCCTCGCGTTCCGGCGCCGCCGACACGCTCGCCGCGCTCGGCGTGAAGATCGGTCTTCCGCCCGATGGGGTCGAGCGCTGCCTCAGCGAAGCGGGGATCGCCTTCATGATGGCGCCGACGCATCACGCCTCGATGCGCAACGTCGGCCCGACGCGGACCGAGCTTGGCACGCGCACCATCTTCAATTTGCTCGGGCCGCTCTCCAATCCCGCCGGCGTCAAGCGCCAGCTCGTCGGCGTCTTCTCCGCCGCCTGGCTCGAGCCGATGGCGGAAGTTTTGCGCAATTTTGGTTCCGAGCGCGTTTGGGTGACGCACGGGCTGGACGGCCTCGATGAGATCACCACCACGGGACCAACCAAAGTGGTCGAGCTCAAAGGCGGCGCCCTGCATGCCTTCGAACTGACGCCGGAGGCGGCCGGCCTTCCCCGCTCGGCGCCGGCTCAGCTGAAAGGTGGAGAGCCGGCGCACAACGCCAAGGCGCTCAAGGACGTGCTTGACGGCGCCGAGGGCGCCTATCGCGACATCGGGCTTATGACCACGGGCGCGGCGCTTGTGATCGCCGGCAAAGCCGGTTCTATTAAGGAGGGAGTGTCCATGGGCGACGAGGCGATCCGCTCCGGCGCCGCCCGCCGCACGCTCGATCGACTGATCGCGGCATCGAATGCTTGAAGGTCGAGAGCGCCGATGACGGACATCCTGAAAAAGATCGAGAGCTACAAGCGCCGCGAAATCGCCGACGCCAAGGTCAGGGTCCCGCGCGCGACCTTGGAGCGCGAGATCGATGGCCAATCCCCGCCACGGGGCTTCATCAAGGCGCTGCAAAGGGCGATCGAAGAGGGCAGGTTCGGCCTGATCGCGGAGATCAAGAAGGCAAGCCCCTCGAAAGGGCTCATCCGGGAGGATTTCGACCCCGCCGCTCTCGCCAAGGCCTATCAGGCCGGCGGGGCAGCCTGCCTCTCCGTGCTGACCGACGGGCCCTCGTTCCAGGGCGCGCCCGAGCACCTGATCAAAGCGCGCAAGGCGACGACGCTTCCGATATTGCGCAAAGACTTTCTTTTCGACCCCTATCAGGTGCTGGAGGCGCGCGCCTGGGGCGCCGATTGCATTCTCATCATCATGGCCGCCGTGGACGACGAAATCGCCAAAACTCTCAACAAGGCCGCGCACGATCTCGGACTCGACGTCCTTATCGAAACGCACGACGAGGATGAGCTCAAACGGGCGCTCGCCCTAGAGGGCCGCTTGATCGGCGTCAACAATCGGAACCTTCGCACCTTCGAAACGTCGCTCGAAGTGTGCGAACGGCTTCTGCCCTTAATCCCGGAAGGCAAGATCGTGGTCGCCGAAAGCGGCATTTCCGACCACGCCGATTGCAAGCGGCTGGCTCAGGCCGGCGTGGAGGCCTTCCTTGTCGGCGAGGCGCTAATGCGCCACAAGGACGTCGCGGCCGCGACCCGAGCGCTCCTGACCGGAATGTAGGGCGAGCGCGGAGGTGGACAGCGTCACGGCTTACCGAGTGTGCGCGTCTACGGAGCGCGGCTTCAGGTCCGGTTAGCGTAGGGCGGAACCTCCACCAAGGTTCCAATTAATCGCAACAGCGCCTGCTGCTCAGGCCCCGCCCCCTCTCTCAGGAAGACCCCCACTTCAATGTGTGACAAACGGCCTCCAGAAGGCGCATTGGGTTGATGAATAATGAACGCATGACCATTCGCCGGCTCCCGGCCAAGGAACCAGGTGTCGCCGTTTGGGCTGCGGTAGAGCTCGCGCCGATCTGGCATACCGGGGCTCCCATGCTTGCCGCTTGGCATAGCATAAGATAGGGGTGCCCGCGACGGCGGGTCACATACCTTAAATCACAGAGCCGCGCTTTATCCGCGTCTCCCCGCGGGCGTTCTTGAACTTTCGCAGGCGCCGACCGCGCGGCAGGCGCGAACTACCGTTCTATTTTCGTTCTCGCCGCGCCCATGTTAGTTTGCGGGCGGCATGATTCGCCAGAGTGTGACCAAGGACATGAACGATCTTTTCGGCGCGGCGGCGCCTCGACGCGGCAAGCCGGCGCCGGCCAATGGCAAACCTGGCGGACGCAACGGCGCGCTCAGCGAAACGGACTACACCGCCGCCTCGATCGAAGTGCTCGAGGGACTGGAGCCTGTCCGCCGACGGCCGGGCATGTTTGTGGGCGGGACCGATTCCAATGCGCTGCATCACCTGTTTGCCGAAGTCATCGACAATTCGATGGACGAAGCGGTCGCCGGCCACGCCACTTTCATCGAAGTCTCACTCGAGGAGAGCGGTTATTTGAGCGTGGTCGACAACGGCCGCGGCATGCCGGTCGACCCACACCCGAAATTCCCCAAAAAATCGGCCCTCGAAGTCATCATGACGATGCTGCACGCCGGCGGCAAATTCGACAGCGGCGCCTACGAGACCTCCGGCGGGCTCCACGGCGTCGGCGTGTCGGTGGTGAACGCGCTGTCCGAGAAGCTCGAGGTCGAGGTCGCCCGCGGTCAGACGCTCTATCGTCAGACGTTCGAGCGCGGCAAGCCGACCAGCGCGCTCACCATCGTCGGCAAGGCGCCGAACCGCCGCGGCACCAGGGTGCGCTTTCTGCCCGATCCGCAGATTTTCGGCGCTCAGGCGCGGTTTGATCCGGCGCGCGTGTTCAAGATGGCGCGCTCGAAGGCCTATCTGTTCGGCGGTGTCGAGATCCGGTGGCGCTGTGCGCCTGCTCTTATCGGCGAAGGCTCGAAAGTCCCGGCGGAAGCCACGTTTCACTTCCCCGGGGGCTTGCGAGACTATCTCGCCGCCGACATCGAGGGGCAGGAACTCGTGGTCGACCAGGTGTTCACCGGCCGGGTCGAGAAAGCGGGCAAACATGGCTCGGTCGAATGGGCGATCGCATGGCTCGCAGGCGATGACGGATTCGTTCATTCCTATTGCAACACGATCCCGACCCCCGACGGCGGAACGCATGAATCGGGTCTGCGGACGGCCTTGCTGCGGGGCCTCAAGGATCACGCGGACCGCATCGGCCAGAGTAAACGTGCGGCCCCGCTGACAACCGACGACGTCATGGCGAGTTGCGCCGCGCTGATCTCGGTCTTTATTCGCGAGCCCGAATTCCAAGGGCAGAACAAGGGCCGCCTGCAAACGGCCGAAGCGGCGCGATTGGTCGACGGCGTGGTTCGCGACGCCTTCGACCACTGGCTCGCGGCGGCGCCGAGCCAGGCGCTGAAGCTCCTCGACTGGGGAATCGAGCGCGCCGAGGAGCGCGTTCGCCGCCGTATGGAGAAGGAGGTCGCCCGCAAGACCGCGGTGCGCAAGCTGCGGCTGCCGGGCAAGTTGGCCGATTGCACAAACTCCTCAGCGCAAGGGTCCGAATTGTTCATCGTCGAGGGCGATTCGGCGGGCGGGTCGGCTAAGCAGGCGCGCGACCGCGCGTCGCAGGCCGTGCTGCCGCTCAGGGGAAAGATCCTCAACGTCGCCTCAGCCGCGCGCGACAAGCTCGCGCAAAACCAGCAGCTTTCCGATCTCATGCAGGCGCTCGGCGCCAGCGCCGGCGCCCAGTACCGATCCTCCGACCTCCGCTACGACAAAATCATCATCATGACCGACGCGGACGTCGACGGCGCTCATATCGCTTCCCTCCTCATCACCTTCTTCTACCGGCAAACGCCGAAGCTGATCGAGGAAGGCCACCTTTATCTCGCCGTCCCGCCGCTCTACCGCTTGACGCAAGGCGCGCGCTCCCTTTACGCGCGCAATGAGGCGCACAAGGAAGAACTGCTGAAGTCAGGATTCACCGGTCGCGGCGCAATCGAGGTCAGCCGCTTCAAAGGCCTGGGCGAAATGCCCATGCGCGACCTGCGCGACACGACGATGGACCCCGCCAAGCGCAGCCTGCTGCGGGTCGCCCTCATCGGAGAAGAGAGCGCCGCGACGGCCGAGGCGGTCGAGCGCCTGATGGGATCGAAGCCCGAGGCGCGCTTCGCCTTCATTCAGGAGCGCGCGCCAAGGTCGCTCGAGCTCGTGGACGTATAGGGATCGAGCGGCCCCACTTTTGTCTGCGTGCGGCGTACGGCCTTCAAGCATGACCCTCCCTCTCGGCGTCCATCTGTTGCGGCGGCTCACTGGACGCCTGCACACTTGAATGAACACTTGTGCATTTGGCGTTGCTTGGGTCGCTAATCCACATCCAGCCGCTATGCTTCCGAGAACGCGACGCCAAAATAAATCACTCAACATAGCGGTTTAAATAGCAAATAGTTTATCGCGCTCTCTTGGAGCATCTGGCAACCGCGCCAAAAATGCGCTACTCTGGAACATGCGAGGTCCGCGTACGTTTTGCGACTGGCCTAGCGGGTTTTCGATGATGCGGGCGCTATATTTTATTTTTATGCCGGCGGCGAAGTGCTATTCGCCGACCGTAGCGCGGATGCGCGCTAGACGACATCCCGAGTTCCCTTCGCCGACTGCGGGGCCCTGCCTTTGAAAGGGTCGACAGAGATTGGGATTGGGCGTCAAACCGACGAAGATTGTTCAGACGGAAGCATCGCTACGGAGTTTCGCTGAGAGACAGCGGACCGCGAGGGGCCGCGTTGCGCTCCCATCGGTTAGGGGTTTGGTGGAGATCTAGGACTAACATGAGCAAGGGTAAAGACTTTAGGCCGCGCAAGCGCGGGTTCGATGACGACGGACCGATGTCCTACGATTCGAAGCCTCGTCCATCTCGCGGTTTCGGCGGCGCTCCGGACGGCAGTTTTGGCGGTCCGCCAATGGGGGGCCCCTCCGCGCCGATCAACCCTGGGGCGCCGCCAGTCGATGCGGTCGTCAAATGGTTCAAGGCCGACAAAGGCTACGGATTCGTCGAGTTGGCGGATGGCCAGGGCGATGCGTTCCTGCACGCCAACGCGTTGCACGCCGCTGGCCACGACACCGTTCCCGCGGGCGCTAAATTGCGCGTCCAGGTCGGCGCGGGCGCCAAGGGGGCGCAGGTCACTCGAGTGCTTGAGGTCGACACCACAGGCGTTGTCGAGCGTCCACAAAGGCCCTCGAGCGACGGGTTTCGCGATGGGCCTCGGCCGCCGCGGCGGGTTGCGCCCGATCCGTCGACCGCGGTCTCGGTCACTGGCAAGGTGAAGTGGTTCGACGACGCCAAGGGATTCGGCTTCGTCGCCAGCGAGGACGGCGGCAAGGACGTGTTCGTCCATATCTCCATCCTCGGCCCGGCCGGCATTTCGCATCTCGCCGAAGGTCAGCAGGTCACGATGAGAGTGGTGGATACGCCGAAAGGACGCGAGGCCATTTCGCTCTCGCTCTGAACGGCCGTCCATGACCTGCCTTTGCGTCGCGGCGCGCGCCTTGCGCCCGGCGTTTGGTCTTTGGTGCTTCCCAGACTATTGGCCCTGCCCATGCAGCCGTCCGGCGACATTCACCGCCTGATCGAAATTATGGCGGCGCTGCGCGATCCCGTGGACGGGTGCCCGTGGGACGTTGAGCAGACTTTCGCTTCGATCGTCCCGTTCACGATCGAAGAGGCCTATGAAGTCGCCGACGCGATCGAGCGCGGCGCAACCGAAGATCTGCGCGAGGAGCTCGGCGACCTGCTGTTGCAGGTCGTCTTTCACGCCCGCATGGCGGAAGAGGCTGGCCTGTTTGATTTTGGCGGCGTCGTTGAGGCCATCACCGCCAAACTCGTCCGCCGCCATCCCCATGTCTTCGGCGACGCCAAGGCGCTCGATTCCGGCGAAGTGAAGGCGCTGTGGGGACGCATCAAAGCCGACGAGAAGCGCGCGAAGGTCGCATCGAGCGCGAACGGGGGACCGCCTCAAGAGGCCAAGTCGGGCGCACTCCACGGAGTTCCGCTGGCGGCGCCTGCGCTTTCCCGGGCCATGAAGCTGCAAGAGAAAGCCGGCAAAGTTGGTTTCGACTGGAACGATGTCCGCGCGGTCGTGCGGAAGATCAGGGAGGAACTCGCCGAGGTCGAGGCGGAGATTGCCGAGGGTTCGGCGCCAGCGCTGTCGAGCGAGGTGGGCGACCTCCTGTTCGCGGCCGTGAACCTTGCACGCCATCTCAAGGTCGATCCCGAGGCGGCCTTGCGCGGCGCCAACTTGAAGTTCGAGCGCCGCTTCGCGCATATCGAGAACCGCCTCGCGGAGGGCGGCCGAACCGCCCAAGGAGCCAGTCTCGACGAAATGGAGCGGCTTTGGGCCGACGCGAAGGCCGCGGAGCGCTCGGCGGGGTGACGGATGCCCGGGTGCGGCGCCACTGAGGAAAGTCAGGGCACTCGCTCTATGGGTTTGGGGCGCTCGGTCTAGACGGTCGTCGACCGCAAAGCGGAAGGCTCAGGTCGCTTCAGGATCGGGCCCTCTTTCAGACTTCATCCGGTAAAGGCGGCCGCATCCGAGACATCAGATAGAAGCGACGACAAGCCGAAGCGTTACATTCCGTCGACCGAGTATGCGAGCAAGACGTTCCCTGGCATGGTTCCGACAAAGGCTGACCCCGATCCAACATAGACCATGCCGTCGACAACGACGGCTCCCCCGCCATCGATGGAACCGCCCTTCGCGGCGACGCCGTTAACGGTCTGATAGTCGCCCTTCGTGTCCACGTCCCAAGCGATCTTGCCGTTGTCAGTGAAATAGGCGCGCAGGTGTCCATCGAGTCCGCCCGAGAAGACGAACCCTGGAATAGCGGTGACTGCGGCCGACTGGGCGGGGCTGCATCCCGGAACGTCGCCACAACCGGGATGCGGGGTCCGCCAGACCTGTTCGCCCGTATCGAGCTTGAGCGCGGATAAGCCGCCACCGCTCTTGCTGTCCAGAAGGAGCGCAACGCCCGGATTGAGGGCGAGAGTTTGCGCGCCGGGAGTTCCAGGCGCCACGCGGTGGAATTTAGGGTCGGACACTGCGACATAGAGGTTGCTTTCATCGGCTGCGACGCCCCACTGCACACCGCCCAATGTGCTGCCTGCGCCCACTCTCTTCTGCCAGACGATCGCGCCGCCGTGGTCGGGGTCGACCGCGGTGACAACGCCTGATTTCTGCCCGGCGACGAGGACGCGCTTGCCGCCGGGGAGGCTCGCAAGCACGGCGGACGAGCCGAAGTCAAAATCCGGCCCATGGGATTTGGGGCAATTGATCCCGGAAGGGCAGGCTACCGTGAACGCGTCTCCCGGGGTGATTTGTCGTGCCCACGCCAGGTCTCCGGACGCCGCGTCGAAGGCGACGATTGCGTCCGAGGTCCCGCTCGGCGGGTCGGAGTAATTGTCGCCAGTCGTGGCGTAGACCCGTTTGGTCGCCGCATCAAAGGTCGGCGCGGACCATATCGCCGCGCCAGAGGGCCCCAGCTGCTGAACGCCGTTGCGATTGGCTCCGCTGGGTTTGGCTTCCTCCGCGATGGTGAATGTCTTCCACGCTATCTTGCCGCTTGACGCATCCAATGCGACGAGGCTGCCGCGGAACGTGCAGCAAGAGTAAGACGGGTTGGCGCCGGTGACCTCCTCGAATGACGAGACCCCTATGAACAAGGTCGCGCCGACAAGCGTCGGCGAGCCGGTGATCATCGCGGCGGGGTGCTCATCGACTTTGGTGGTCCAAAGCGCCTTGCCCGTCAGCGCGTCAAGCGCATAGACGTTCGCTGCTCGGTCACCAAAATATGCCGCCCAACCGTCTCCGCGCGGACCAATGACGATGGCCGATCGAACGCCTCTGACAGCGTCGAACGCCCAGTACGTGCATCCGGTCTTGGCGTCGAGCGAATAGACTTTTCCGTTTTCGCTGCCGACAAACACGCGCCCGCCAAAAACTGTCGGCTGAGTCACCGCGCGGCGGGCGCCGGGGAAGCCAAACGCCCATTTCAATTTCAGGCGGGGGAGGTCCGACGCCGAGAGCCTCGCAATGTCCGCCGGTTGGAATCGGTGTTGCGACGGATCGACGCCCCACCCGTTCCAATGCGGCTTGTTCAGCGGATCGGCGAAGGCGACGGCGCCATTGTTGGGACAGGCCCCGGCCGCTGGTGAGCCAGCGGTCTCTTGAGCTCTCGCATCGAGTGAGCCCGCCGCGAAAACGGTAAGCGAAAATCCAAGGATTGCGCCAGTCAGCCGGCTGCAAGAAAACGTCATGGCAAACCTCCTAGGGAAGGGCGCTTTGATGCTGACTTTTCAGGTGTGAAGAAACGCGGCCTCTTGAGACGAGCGGACGATGTCGAACCCCCGCGCCAGCGGTCGAAACCAGAAACATGCTCCTCAGAAGCGGGCAGTCTCCGTCTCATGCCTGATCCGTCCCGGACTTACGCCTTGGCGGCGTTCTGTGCAGCCTCGAATACATCGCGTGCGGACGTCGTACCCGCTACGTGCTCCGTATCCTCGGCTCCGAGGTCCATCCATCCCGCGTTCACGGCCTCAAACATTTCTTCGGCAGGTCCGGTGTGGCCCTTCGGGACGCCGAACTGCTCGAACGCTTCCGCCCAGCCTGCACGCGGGACTGCAAAGGCTTTCACGTCAAGCGTCAAGACGTCACCCAATTGCTCGGCGACTTCATCCGCGCTGACCATCGAACCAAGCTCGACGACGCGCCGCCCTGACCAGGCTGGCCCGCTCAAAAGGGTTGCGACCTCCGCGCCGATGTCGTTCGTCGCGACCATGGTCGATTTCCGGTTTGTCGGATTATAATAGACTGGCAGCGCTCCGCCCTGGGCGACCTGCAAGCCGTAAAGAAAATTTTCGAAAAATCCGCCTGCGCGCACAAATGCGATTGGGGATGTCAGGTCGCGAAAACCTTGCTCCAGAAGCGACAAGGCCGTGATCATCCCGAGCCCGCTGGTTCTGTTGGCGCCCATCGACGAAAGCGCAACCACGCGCGGCGGCGCTGCCTTGGTGAGCGCCTCGACATAGTTTGCAATCACGCCCTTTGCTTCTTTGTAATCGGGCGAGGGCGCCCAGACAGCCGGCAACATGACGAACGCGCCTTCGACGCCTTTGAGCGCTTGCTCGATGGCTGCCGAATCATTCCAATCGCCGTCTACCAGTTCCAAGCCCTGGTTTGCCCAGTTAGCCGCCTTCTCGCGATTGCGGACGAGCGCGCGTACCTCCTTGCCGCGCGCCAACAGATGTTCTGCCGTTGCGCCGCCAACTTTTCCCGTGATTCCCATTACTAAAAACATGCGTTTTCTCCTGGTCTTGAGGGACAGAGCACTGCCCCTGTTGGTTCAACGGATGAGCGGCAGAATGGCCCGGATACGGGGATCGCGCGCGTAGAGGCCGCCCCATGTCATCACGCCCAGAAGCAGGGAAATGATTTCCGGCGGCGACCCCAGCTCACCAATGCGGACATGAGCGCAGATGGCGCCTCCCAAAAAGCCCGTCACCAGGATCGCGCCGAGGACGGAGGTGGCCGGAATGGCGTAAAGGATGGCGCAGACGAGTATGATCGGACCCACGACACGGGTCAGGTCCATCGCGAACCCGGTTTCCTGCAACATGCTCGCGATCTGTGCCGGCGCGAAAAGCTGAATAGCGCCGTCTGTCATCAGAGCGATAACGACAATCGCGCTCATTATCCGGCCGGCCCACAGGCTGCGATCCAAGGTCATAGCTTCAGGCGCCTGATGCAGGTTCATGGTTTCGGACATCTGACATTCTCCGATGGGGGGATCCCATATTCGGAGCCTACTGTGTCTCTGAGGTATGATAAACACCAAGGAAATGAACGCACTGTTCTCTCTGTGGTGAACAATACCGAGGCACGAAAATGCAGAATCTCGAACCCATCCTCATTTTCATAACGGTAGCGGAAATGGGGAGCTTCACTCACGCGGCCGACAGCCTGGGCATCCAAAAGGGGAGGGCCTCAATGGCGGTCCGGAAGCTGGAAGAAGATGTCGGTGTCAGGCTCCTGCACCGGACGACGCGCAGCGTGCAGTTGACGGAGGACGGACGCGCATTTCATGCCCGCGCCCGCGATCTGCTTGCTGAAGTCGATGACCTGCACTCGATGTTCGCAGGCGATCGCGTGGCGCTTCGCGGGCGCTTGCGGGTCGATCTTCCGACCGAGGTGGCGCGCACAACGATCGTGCCGGCCTTGCCGGATTTCATGGCGACTCACCCCGAGTTGGAGCTCGAGGTGTCGAGTACGGATCGGCAAGTTGATCTGGTTCAAGAGGGGTTCGACTGTGTATTGCGGCTTGGACCCATCGGGGACGAGACGCTGATTGCCCGCCCACTGGGCCTGTTGCGCATGGTCAACGCCGCCAGTCCCGCCTATCTGGCGCGCTATGGCGTCCCTCGATCGCTAGAAGATCTCCAGCGTCAGGAACATCGGACAATTCATTTTTCGACGATGCTGGGCGCAAGACCCTATGGATGGGAATATCCGGACGGCGACAGCTACGCGACGCTTCAGTTGCCAGGCGCGCTACACGTCAACAGCGCGCAGACCTACGAAGCCGCTGCCCTCGCCGGCCTTGGCCTGATTCAGGCGCCGCTCTTGGGGATTGGCCGATACTTAGAGAGTGGAGCGCTTGTTGAGATCATACCCGATTTTCGTCGCCGGGCGCTCGCCGTGTCCCTCGTCGTAGCCCATCGGAGCAATCTGTCGCGCCGAGTCCGCGCATTCATGAAATGGATCGAAGATGTGCTGACGCCGTATCTGGAATAGCGAGACGAACATCTTCGTCCGGCTTCAACATTCTGAAGTTATGGCCAACGCCAAGTTCGAGCGCCGCTTTAAGCATATCGAGAACCGCCTTGGCGAGGACGGCCGAACGCCCGAAAGCGCCAGTCTCGACGAAATGGAGCGGCTTTGGGCCGAGGCGAAGGCCGAGGAGCGCTCGGCGGAGTGACAGAGTCCCAGGGTCAGACCAATCGCCTTTTATAGCGGCGGCCGCTTTGGGCGCAAAGGGGACGTTCGGCGGGGGAATTGCTTTGGCTCCGGCCAAAAAATCCGCAGCAAAGACTTGCAACCCAATGGGCGCAATGGGTGCCGTTGCACCTAAAATCGAGATGCTCTCAACGTGTGTATTGCTGCGTTTTTGACCACGTTGATCCCCCTGTATTTAAAAGCCCAATATATAGGCGCTCCCTCCCTTCAGCGCCAGACGCGCAGAAAACGGCAAAGTCGCATAAGCTCCATTTCGTCAAATCGCGGCACGGCGCGGCGCGCGTGATCGCCTCTCTCAAAACCTACGATTTCGACGCGTTTTCCTGCGGTTGGCGAACGCCCGCTCCCTGCGCGGAGCTGCCGCTTGCGACGGCCACGCGAGGAGCTGAACGCAACGAGGAATGAGCCGCACGTACAGATTCATGGCGCACGGCGCGCCTTCTTTCGAGCCGAAGCGCGGGCGAGGCAAGAGCGCTGGAGGGTCAAGATCTTCCGTAATGGAAGCTTTATTGTCGAAACCAGAAGGGTCGCCGGGTGCGCTCGATGATCGAGCGCTGGCGTCGGTTTTTGACGACGTGAGACGTCTCGCCGAACAAGCCGTATGGAAGCCTAGTGCGACCCGGCAACGATGATCGGAGCGACGATGGCTAGAGCCACCAAGTTCGCAAGAATTGAGGGGCGTTCGCGCGAGCGCGCTCCTTGCCATCAACTTCAGCAGCCTGTTAACTGATCTGCGCTCCGCGCTAAAGAGATAAATGGCGTTTGGTCGGAAGGTCTATAAAGATGGGAGGATCCCTTGAACCTCAAAGATAAGATTCTCGATGACGCCGTGAAGAATCATGATGTCCCGTTTGTCGTCGCTGCGGCAGGCGATTCCAAAGGAATTACTTATGCCGGCGCGGCCGGCGACGCGACTCCGGGGCGCAAGGCGCGGCAGGATACGGTATTCAGAATTTTCTCCATGACCAAAGCGGTTGGATCGACTGCGGCAATGATTTTGATCGATCGCGGTAAGCTCGATCCGGAATTGCCTGTGGAGGACATCCTCCCCGAATTCTCAGAAATCAGAGTCTTGGAGGGCTTTGACGGGGATAAACCGAAGTTGCGGGTACCCAGAACCAAGGCGACGATCCGCCAATTGGCGACCCACACCAGCGGTCTTGAGTACGAGTTTTGGAACAGCAGCATATTGGAGTATCAACAGAAGACAGGGACCGCCGGCATTCTAGCGGGAACAAAGGCCGCGCTGTTCTACCCGATGGTCACCGATCCCGGCACGCGTTGGGGCTATGGGATTGGCATCGATTGGCTTGGGCAGGCGGTCGAAAAGATAGACGGCCGGCGGATCGATCAATTCTGCCGCGAAGAGATTTTCTTGCCTCTCGGAATGGTGGATACGGCCCACGAAGTTTCCGCTGAAATGGGCAAACGGCTCGCATCGGTCTCGGCGCGCGGAGAGGATGGGCGGTTCGCGCCGATCGAGATCGCGCCGCCGTCAAACCCCGAAGTCTATGGGATGGGTCATTCCCTCTACTCGACTGCAACGGACTATATGACGTTTTTGCGGATGTTTCTCAATCGGGGCGCGCTGAACGGCAATCGAATTCTGACCGAGAAAGCCATTGACTGGATGTTAGCGGACCGGACGAACGGCCTCGCCTTTCGGAAAATGGTCACGGCCATGCCGTCGATCACCGCCGATTGCGATCCGTTTGCCGGAACGCGGCGGACGCACAGTTTCGGCTTCTTCCGGAATGAGGAAGACATACCCGGCATGAGATCGGCCGGTTCGCTGAGCTGGGCCGGGGTTCTCAATACGCATTTTTGGTTTGACCCCAAGCGTAACATCGCGGCCGTGCTCATGACGCAATCTCTCCCCTTCGTGGAGCCTCCTTTCGTGAGTCTCTACGGAGATTTCGAGAAGGCAGTCTATGCCGGCTGATAACGTGTGCGGGCGGGACCGCGACCCGCGCCTCCCCAAGCTCCGGGTCGTCCCCATCTCCGGGTTCGACCTGGGGCTCATCGAGCGGCACCGCGACCAGCTGCTTCGCCGCACTGCGTCCTTCCTCCGCTACCCTCAGGAAGATTGTTGGCGGAGAGATCGGGCGCAAGACACGTAAAACCGTCCGCATGATCCGCATCGCCATTACCGTCGAAGCCCTGGCCCCTTGGCACAACGCAAGCGGGCAACCGCTGCGATCCCAACGTCGGTCGTTTCGAACCGTTCGTTATTGCGTCCGGCAACGACCGCTATTTGCGCTTCGCGCCCGTTCGTAGGGCCGATCGTGAAGGCCCGCTTCGGGTCGATCTCAAGCGTTCGCCTAGCCCTCGGCGAAGGGCTGCTAATGGCGCCAAGCAGACCTACGCCATGAAACGGAGAACTTCCGCTTTGGATCGCGAGCGGTCGAGCGTTGCGCAGTCGGAATCGCTGCTGCGGGAGAGAAGGCCGCCGCCCCAGGCGGCCGGAACCCATTGACGGAATATGGTATTATAGAATTATTCGACATTATCTTGCGATAATCAGAATCTTGGCCTATCATCAATCGCGATGACAAAACGCGACCACGCGATCGAATCCACGTCTTGCGTGGCCGCCGGCCCGTCGAGAAAGGAGAGAAGCCGGCTGAGACGTTTCGCACACAACCTGAGACGCGGGTTCGAATTGCTTTATTTGAATCGCCCGTAACCCATTGAAAAGTCCCCGATTCCGAAAAATAAACGCTAGTAAACGCTAGCTGTTTTACTAGCGTTTGCTGGCGTTTAGCTGACGTTTAACTGACGTTTAACTGACGTTTATTTGCGTTCGCTTGAGCCGGAGTTCGGCGTCATGGATCGACGGGCCGGCTTTGGCTTGGGTGTTTGACGGGGCGGCCGACGGCGAAGCGCCTCTTCACCCGCTCGATCTGGTCGGGCGGGACGCGCACGGTGAGGCGGAGCCCGCCCTCTTCGTCGCGCCGGTTCATGACCTCGGCGTGTTCGTAGAGCCAATGCAGCCCCTGCCCATCGCTTGCGTCAAGCGTCAGTTCGATCTCCCTTCGGCCGCGAGCCAGGCGATCCTCGATCGCCGCCACGAGATGATCGATCCCCTCCCCCGTCGCCGCGGAGATGGCGAGCGGCGCAGTCTCGCCGGTTTCCTGCTCCCGAGGGAGGATGGCGCGCGCTTCGGCGTCGAGCAGGTCGACCTTGTTCCACGCCTCGATGACGCGATCGGCGTGATCGGCAACGCCAATCTCGTCCAGAACCGCCTCGACGTCATGGGCCTGCGCTTCGCTGTCGGCGTGGGAAATGTCGCGCACATGGACGATGACATCGGCTGCGCGCACCTCTTCGAGCGTGGCGCGAAAGGCGGAAATGAGCGTCGTCGGCAAGTCCGAGATGAAGCCGACGGTGTCGGAGAGGATCGCCGAGCCGCCGTGGGGCAACTTGATGAGGCGCATGGTCGGATCGAGCGTCGCGAACAGCATGTCGGCCGCCATCACTTCCGCGCGGGTGAGCCGATTGAACAGGGTCGATTTCCCGGCATTGGTGTAGCCAACCAGCGCGACAATCGGATAGGGCACGGCGCTGCGGCTCGCGCGTTGCAGGGCGCGTCTGCGTTTGACAGCCTCGAGCTCCCGCTCGATCCGGATAATGCGCTCGCCGATCAGGCGGCGGTCGGTCTCGATTTGGGTCTCGCCCGGCCCACCGAGAAAGCCGAATCCGCCGCGCTGCCGCTCAAGGTGGGTCCATGAACGCACCAGGCGAGAGCGCTGATATTTCAAATGGGCGAGCTCCACCTGCAGCGCGCCCTCGGCGGTGCGGGCTCTTTGGCCGAAAATCTCAAGGATCAGCCCAGTGCGGTCGATGACCTTGCTGCCGAAGGCCTTCTCGAGGTTGCGCTGCTGCGCCGGGGATAGCGCGCAGTCCATGACCACGAGGTCGATCCCCTCGGCCTTCACCCTGACGGCGATCGTCTCGACCTTGCCCTTGCCGATAAAGGTCGCCGGCCGGATCGCGTTCAGCGGAACGCTTTCGGCGCCGACCACCGCGAGATCGATGGCGCGCGCCAAGCCTACCGCCTCCTCGCGCCGGGCCTCGGGACTGCGCAAGGCGTCCTTCGGTTCCCGGACAAGAATCGGACAGACGACCAACGCGCGCGTGGTCACAGCGCGCCCATCCCGTTCGACTGTCGCTTTGCGGGACGGAGGAGGGTCAGCGCGCGTCTTCGTCGACCGCCTCGAACATGGTGATGGGGCTCGCCGGCATGATCGTGGAGATCGCGTGCTTATAGACCAGCTGAGAGTGTCCGTCCCGCCGAAGCAGCACGCAGAAATTGTCGAACCAAGTAACGAACCCCTGCAGCTTTACCCCGTTGACGAGAAAAATCGTGACCGATGTCTTGGACTTTCGCACGTGATTGAGAAATGTGTCCTGGAGGTTTTGCGCCTTCTCGGTTGCCATTCGTGTTTCCGTTCGTTGGGCCTTTCCGGCCGGCGTTATTCGGGCATTACCCGCGCCCTTCCGACGCGTGGATCTTGAAGGTTTATATCATAGAAAATAAGGCGAGCGAACTCATAAACCGAAAATACAATGTTAAAGCGGCTTTCATGACCTCGCAACCTAATGGCGCGCCCAGCGCGTTTCACAGCATGGCGAAGGGACCGGCTCCTGCTGAGTTCCGCGCTTAGTCCGTCACCGCACTCCCTATTCGACCCCGAGAGACTTCAGTTTTCGGTGCAGCGCCGAGCGCTCCATGCCGATGAATTCGGCGGTTCGCGATATGTTTCCGCCAAAGCGACTGATTTGAGCGACGAGATAGTCGCGCTCGAAGGCTTCCCGCGCGTCGCGAAGCGGCAGGCTCAGCAGCTTCTCGCCGCCGATCCCGCTCGGCACCGCCGGCACAAGGGCGCCAACCTCCGCCGGAAGCATCGACGCCGAGATTTCGGCGTTGGGGTCGCCGAGCGCCAGGATCATCAACCGCTCGACGTTATTTCTGAGTTGCCGGATGTTTCCCGGCCAATCGTGCGATTGAAGCACCGCCATGGCGTCCGCGCCGACCCGCCGGGGCGCGACCCCCATGCTCGCTGCGATAATCTTCAAGAAGTATTGAACAAGTTCAGGAATGTCCTCTCGACGCTCGGCCAGGGACGGAACTCGAATCGGCACCACCGAAAGCCGGTGAAAAAGATCTTCGCGAAAACGCCCCTCTGTGATCGCCTCGGCCAGATCCCGGCTCGTCGACGAGATGATCCGCACATCGACGAAAACACGCGAGCCGCCGCCGACGCGCTGAAAGTTCTGATCAACCAAGACGCGGAGGATTTTAGCCTGAGTCTCGCGCGGCATGTCGGCGACTTCGTCCAGGTAAAGCGTGCCGCCATGCGCCTCTTCGAGTGCGCCCACCCTCTGCGGCCCCTCCACGCCAAACTCGACCCCAAAGAGCTCCGCCTCCATTCTCTCAGGCGACATTGCCGGCGCGTTGATGACAACGAAGGGGCCGGCGGCGCGCGCCGAATTTTCGTGAATTAGCCGAGCGGCCAGCTCCTTACCTGATCCGGCCGCGCCAGAAATGAGAATGCGCGAGTTGGCCGGTCCGAGTTTTTCGATGACCCGCTTGAGGTTCAAGATTGCTGACGATGAGCCCACCACCCGGTCGACAGAGCCGCCGCGAGCGCGAAGGTCGTTGACTTCTCGCTTAAGGCGCGAAGTCTCTAGCGCCCGCTCCGTAACAAGGATCAGACGGTCCGCCTTAAACGGCTTTTCGATGAAGTCGTAAGCGCCGAGTTTGATCGCCGTCACCGCGGTCTCGATGTTGCCGTGGCCCGAAATCATCACCACGGGCACGTTCGGGTGCTGGCGCTTAATCGCCTCGAGCAACTGCAGCCCGTCCAGCTTCGAGCCTTGCAGCCAGATGTCGAGGAGGATCAGTTGCGGACGGCGCGCTTCAATGGCTGCGATAGCCTGGTCCGAATCGCGCGCCCGGCGCGCCCCGTGCCCCTCATCCTCCAAGATGCCGGCGACGAGTTCACGAATGTCCTCTTCGTCGTCGACGATAAGAATGTCAGCAGCCATCAGGACGAACCGATCCTCTCATTCTCCGCCGCCGTTGCATGGTGTTCGGGGCGGCGCAACGGCAGTTTCATCGATACTTTAGCCCCCAGGCCGCCATCGAGGCGCTCCAGCCCGTCGAGGAGATCGACCCCACCGCCATGGTCTTCAAAAATCTTGACGACAATCGGCAAGCCGAGCCCGGTTCCCTCGGGTCGCGTCGTCACGTAAGGCTCGACAAGACGATGCCGATCCTCGCGAGGAAATCCTTTGCCGTTGTCGCTGACAGCGATCTCGGCAAAGTCGGCGCCATTTACGGACAAGGTAGTCAGGACAACGCCTCTGGATGGATGTTCACCCAATGCATCAATACCCTCTGTTGCATTCTTCAACACATTGGTGAGCGCTTGCGACACGAGCCGCCGATCAAAATCGGCGAAAACAGGTTCGGTTGGCAGTTGCTCCTCAAATGTGATGTCCGAACGACCAACTCGCATCAGAAAGATCGCTTGGCGCACGCAATCGGTGAGGTCGTCCCGCGTGGGGCGCGCTTTGGGCGTGCGGGCAAAGGAGGAAAATTCGTCGACCATTCGTTTGATGTCGTCTACTTGCCGAATAATCGTGTCCGTGCATTGGTCGAATATGTCCCTGCCCTCGACAATATGTCGGCCGTAACGGCGTTTCAGCCGCTCAGCCGAGAGTTGGATCGGCGTTAGCGGATTCCGGATCTCATGCGCGATGCGACGGGCGACGTCGGCCCACGCGGCGGTGCGTTGAGCGCTCACAAGGTCGCTGATGTCGTCGAGCGTGATAACGCTGGCGCGATCATCGCGTCCCGGATTTCCGGTGACGCGAACGTTGAGAACTCGCTCGCGACCATCACGCAAGACGGTCGCCTGTCCTTGATGAAGCCGCAGCCTGAGCGACCGCGCCTGCTCCCAGATGAATCCAATGCTGGGTTGGACCGCGTCGAGGGGCCGTCCAATGAGGCCGAGGTCGCCCCCAAGCAGCTGCTCGGCCGCGGCGTTCGAAATCGTGATGATTCCGTCGTTGTCGACGCCGAGAACGCCTGCGGGCACCCCAGACAGCACCGCCTCGATGAACGCGCGCCGCTCATCATTAAGCGCGTTCGCGTCGATCAGACCGCTCTGTTGACGCAACAGCTCAGCCGTCATCTTGTTGAACGTCTCTCCGAGATGGCCGAGGTCTCCATCGGAACGGCGCGTAGGCACTTGAACATGAAGATTGCCGGAAGCAACCTCGTCGGTCGCGTGGATCAGGCGGCGGATCGGCCTGACGAGCCGATTGGCGAAGGCCAGTCCTAGCCAGATCGCCGAGAACAGCATCGTAAGGGCTAACATCACGAACACGGTCGCAAAGCCCAGCTCGAGGCTGTGCCTGTGAGCCTCAAACCGTCCCCACATATTGGAAACAAGGGCGGCGTCTTCGGTGACCTTGGCCGCCAACGGGTCAATCCCGCGCGCAGCGTAAAGGAATTGCCCCGCGGCCCCGGGGATCGGCCGAATTCCGACGAAGACGTTGCCGATCCCGAGAAAGCCGCAGAGCGCCTCGCCGTTCAGGGCGTCCTGGAAGTCAGACGGATCAGGCCTAGCGATCAGCTTGTCGTCCGAGCCTTGTGCGACGACGAGCGGAGTTCCGTCGCCCTTCATTACCGCGGCGGCATTGAAACCGAGCGTCTTAGCCCGCGAACTGATGTATTCCTTGAACTGAGTGGGGTCTGACTGGAGCAGCATGGCGCTGCGCGCGATATCGCCGGCGGTCAGCTCGACGTCGCGCAAAAGCGCCCGACACTGGGATTCGCGATAGAGCTGGGTCGCCTGATTGGATTCGTTGATAAAGGCGGCGACGTCGCTCATAAAGCGCGGGTTGATCGCCCACTCGACTGAAACCGTAGCCACGACCGCGGTGACGATAGCCGGGATGGCGGCGACCAGCGAAAACAAGGCGACGAACCGACTGTGCAGCCGGGCGCCGGCCCGCGCCGCCCGGCGCGCCGCCCTCAGGCGCGCCAATTCCATCGAAATGAGGATGATCAGGATGATGACGACGAGGCCGTCGCCCGCCAACAGGATAAGAACGACGGTCGCCGTGGGAATGATAGGAGTGAAGCCGGCAAAAACGAGGAACGTCGCCAGCGCGAGGACGAAAGCCGCGCCGACGACAACAACTCCGAAGCGGCCCGTCGGCCGGCTGTCGTCGAGAAGCGCCGAGCCGCGCGCGTTGATCGTTGCCGTTCCCGTCAAATCGCCAAACCGAAAGCTGCGAAACGCCCCGCCCAATGGCGAAGGCTTTTAGCGCCTCCGTGGCAGATTCGCAACGATGTGGCTCTACTGCGACTCTTCGAACTGCCCTCGGCAAACGAAGACACGGTCGAACTCTCGGAGGAGGAGGCCGCGATGCTCGACGGTCTTCGCCTGCCCGTCTACGGCGCCGACAACGGCGCTGCGCTGCGCGACATCCTGTTCACCTGGTGGGAGCAGAGATTTCTCGGCGCCGCCGAGGGCGGAGCGCCGGCGATTGGGGATCGGAAGGCGTGACGAGGCGCCATAGGGTCAAAACTCAATGGCTTGGGCGAAGACGAGCGCTTTGGGCGAAAGCGAACGAAGCTAACGCTTTGAACGCCCGCTATCGACGTTTAGCGGACATACGCAGACTCGCTTAGCGAGCCATTAAGGCGCGGGATGGATCGGTGCAACGAAGGCGTTGGCAGGCGACGCGCTTGCGCTTCAGTGGCCGATGGCCTCATTTGCCGCGCCGCTTTAGCGAAGAGCGGCGCCTCCAGCGCCACCATGAACGACGGTTCGGCCATGAAAGTCGATCGTCCGACAAGCGGACCAAACCCTCGGCCGCTTGCGGCGGCCGCCAATTAAGGGCTCCCGGCCGCCGCAATGGCGGCCAGCAGCCAAGTCGCTGCCTGGGCCCGGGTGACCGGCGTGGCCGGGGAGCCGGCCACGCCGGCCGGCGGCGAAACAGGGATCGCGAACCCCTTGGCCATCGCGGCGGCCATCTCCTGTTCGGTAACGGGCTGGCTCGCTCCGAAACTATCTCCGCTCCCGCTCAGTAGGCTAGCCTTGACTACCGAAGCAACTGCGTCTGCGTCGGCGCTTGATACGTCTGAAAACCCATGGGCCGACGCCTTGGCTAGCCTGAGCGCCTTGGCCAAGGCACCGGCGAGTTGGACTGGGTGATCGGGGCGTTAGGCATGAAAGCGCCGTTCGCCGCCGCGGGGATGATGCCGCTTCTGGCCATAATGCCCATGGCTGCATTGGCGGGATCCGAGGCGGCGACGTCGGAGAATTGAACGTGTTTCTGTTCTGTATTGATCAGGTTGGCGAGCACCACGCCATTGATGACGCTGATGCTCAAGGGCCGAAGGACAAGCGGAGCATTAGGATCTTGGAACATGTAGCCGCCGAACTTGCGGTCGAGGGAAATGACCACGTTGGGCTGAAAGTTGAGCGGTCCATGGCAATTCTTGCACAAGGGGCCTGACGCGCCTTGCATAGTATTGTCGTAGTCCTGCAAAATCGCATCTGCCTCGGTCGCCAGTGTTGCTGAGACCGTCGATGAATCCCCATAAGTCAGCGTGGTTTCGTACTCATCGGTGGTCTTATTGCTCGATGCCCACGAATCGCTCCAACCGAACATTCCGAGAATGCTGGCTGTCTCGGAAAAGCCCAGCGTCGATTGCATGGTGCTGGTCTCGCCAGAAACGTAATCTGTGCTCTTGGCGGTGGTAATGTCGGTGGCCATTGTGTTGGTTTCGGTGAGCGGCACGGCGGGGCCCGCTTGATCGACGGGGCCATTCGTTGAGGGCTGGGGGACGCCATAAGTAGCGGAGCCGTAGGAGCTCCCGGCGATCTTGGTCGCGCGGTCGAAGGTCAGGCTCGCGTTCTGCGATCTCTGACTGTAGAAAGGATCGAGCTGGAGCAGGTTGCTGGCTTCGTTGGCCGTTAGGGTCACCGCCGCCGAGATCCCCTCTGAGATGACTTCGTTCCCGGAGGGCACATTCTGGGTGTCAGCGAAGCTTACTTGGCACGGATCGATTCCGCTCACAAGCGGTGGTCCCCCGCCGGCGCAGGCCGCCAGGGAAGCCACACTGACCAGAGCGAACGAGGGCACGGCCGCCGTCAACAGATACTGCGTATTGGCCGGCGAGAAGGACCAGATGGCATATTGCGGATGGATATTCAGGATGAAGATGTCGTGGAGGAAAGGCGGGACCATGGTCGCCGGGGGCGGAACCAGGATGCTGCAATTGGTGACAGTGCTGCAGGTCTCGCCTGTTCCCGGAATCAGACTGTAATCGGCAACGGTCAAGTACGAGATGCTGCTCACCTGCGTTCCGGTTGAAACATTGGTGTTGTTGATGCCGTTGCCATATCCGGTGATGGTTCCGGTGTCCCAACTTTCGCCGAGGTTGAGCGTTGCATCCGCATATAACTTCGTTCCCGCGTTGAGCGAAAAATTGGCAGCGTACCCAGCCTGACTGGTCCCGCTGTCTGACATCTTGGTTCCGCTGCCCAATGTCACAGCTGCTTTGTAGGTGTTGGTGATCTTAAACGTCGCCGTGCTAGCGTCGCCCGGGGGAGCGTAGAGAATGGCGAATGGCGCGACCTTCAGCTGAACCATCTGTATCGGCGCATAAACAACCGTAAAAGGTGGAAAATTTTCGCAATCAGTCCAGTAGACCTGGGCCTCGCCATCGTGGGTGTCGCCCAGGACGTCGCAGGCCCAGAAGCGCAGCGTTCTGACGAGGTTGTTCTCGTCAACAACATTCGTGGCGGTCATGGGTAGCGAGCCCCACACCGTGCCCTGCTGAGCAGGGATCGGCAGGGTCTTATTGGCTTCGGTTACCACCACCCAGTAGCCTGGATTGTTCGCATAATCCAAGCACTGCCCCTGGTTGTTTGCTGGTGGAGACACTGGCGTGGGGGTGGACGTTCCGGCGCTTACCAAGCACATCTGCAGCTGGACCTGGAAAAGCGCCTCATTACCCAAGGTCTTAGAGTCTGTCCGGAAACATCATGTGGGATTGCATAGTTTTCGCAGCATGAGGCGGATGGAGGCGAGGCGGAGGAACGCGAGCGCCTTGCGGTTGAGGCATTCCCAGTCCTTGGCCAACCGTCGGCAGCGGCCGAGCCAAGCAAAGGTGCGTTCGCCGATCCAGCGCTTCGGCAGGACGACGAAGGCCTTGGCCTGATCCGACCGCTTGACGATCTCGACCTTCACGCGCGCCAGAGTTCGTCCGATGGCGGCCTGAAATTGCGGCCCTCGATAGCCGCCGTCGGCAAAGAGCCTGGTCAGGAACGGAAAGGCGCCGAACAAGGTCGCCATCAGCGTCGCGCCGCCGTCGCGGTCCTGGATGTCGGCGGCGTGGACGGTCGCATGCATCAACAGGCCCTGCGTATCGACGAGGATATGGCGCTTTTTGCCCATGATCTTCTTGCCCGCGTCGTAACCCGCCGGATCGATGCAGGTCCCCCTCACATGGGGTGTTTCCAGTCAAGCTCATTGATTTCGGCGTTGCATGCTCTTTGGCGTTTGGATCCGAAGCGTGAGCCCGTCTTTGCCATGCAGCCCTGACGACCGCATCACCTCACATCCGGTCGAGCTTGTGGGCTCGGACCATAATCCCTCCTGCTCGAGGGCGTCGGGCTCGGGTTGGCGGGACCATCCTTTTTCACGGCGTGTTTCAGCCCGGGGGTTAATCCGCGGTCACCGCCCGCCGGATCCGGCGAAGCCGTCGCGTTCAGCTTCGCTGGAATGGGGTTAAGTCATCAAGCCATCGTTAGAGTGGGTTGAGCCATCGGGTCATGCCGTCTTGAACACGGCGCCTTCGGGAACGACGCCTTGTGTGACATAGCGCCACAAGGCGACGAGGAGTTTGCGGGCCAGCGCCACGATGGCGATGCGGCGGACTGGTCCCTTGCCGGCGCCGACCCGCGCCTGAAACCAGCGGCTCAACGCCGAGTCCGGCTGGTGGCGCAGCCAGAACCAGGCAAGCTCAATCATGGTGTGCCGCAGGCGACGATTGCCCGACTTGGAGATCCCCTGATCCCGTTCGACGCCGCCGCTCTGCCAGGGGCTGGGCGCCAATCCCGCATATGCCGCTACTTGGCGTCGGTTGCCGAAGCTGCGAAACAACGATTCAAGCCAGAGGAGCGATGCGAACTCAGGGCCCATGCCCTTGAGCTTGAGGAGGTGGGCGGCGGGGTTGTTCCGCCCCTCGGCGTTCGTGCGGATGAGCGCGTCGCGGGCCCGTTCGACCACAGCCAGTTGCGTCGCCGCCACCGCGATCCGATCGAGTTCTCGGCGTATCTCCGCCTTCAACAGCGGCGGCAGCTCACGGCCGTCGCCGGTTCGCAGCGCCTCGAGCCGTTCGAAACAATCTCGCCGAAGCGGATTGTAATCCCGGATGCCTTGGCCGCTGAGCAGGCCCCTAATTCGATTGGTGTGCTGAATGCGTTCCTTGATCAGCGTGCCGCGCTCGCGCGTCAGGCGCCGGCGATCCTCTTCTTCCGGGCTCGGCGCGCGAACCATGGAACAGACCCGCCGCTCGCCGCGAGCCCAGGCCATCAGCGTCCGCAACAGCGTCTCGCCGTTGATCGAATCGGTCTTCGCCCGCCGATGCCGCCGGTCGACGGCGATCGAAGCCGCATCGACGACCTGGCTCTCGATCCCATTGGCGAGCAGCAAGCGATGAATCCAAAACCCGTCCAATCCCGCTTCCTGAATGACGATCGCTTTGACCCGCACGCCGTAGCGCTCCTCGGCCTTTGCCCTCGACCGCGAAAGAAGGTCGAGCAGGCGGGCGCCGTCTCCACCCTCGACCACATGCTTGGAAAACTTTTCGCTGCCCGGACTATTGATCGTCACAACCCATTTGGATTTGCTCAGTTCGAGCGATGCGAACAGCGTGATATCATTCGCGAGGGCGGTGGTCGCGACAGCGGTCGCGGAGGTGACGGACTGCATCGGTTGCCTCCATGCTGGTGTGGAAGCTCAGCCTACCAAGTCGGGCCGCCGTCCACCCGCATAGGATCTTTTTCCGCGCTCTTGACGCTCTGGCTGTCAATGATCGCGGCGGTCGGGCTCGCCTCGCGAGCGGCGGCTTCGCGACACTTCACGTAGAGCGCGTCGTGGATGCGATCGAGCGTGCCGTCCCAATTCCAGCGATCGAAGTAATCGTAAAGCGTCGAACGCGGCGGCAGGTCCTTCGGGACGGCGCGCCATTGGCAGCCAGTGCTGAGGACGTACATCAGGCCGTTGACGACCTCGCGCTCATGGACATGACGTCGGTTGCCGCCGCGCTTGGCCGGCGGAATGAGCGGCTCGACATGCGCCCATTCCGCGTCGGTCAAATCGCTGGGATAGCGCAGTCCATCGCGGTCGTAGCGAGTGCGATTTTCGTTGGTCCACATCGGCGACCTCCCAAGTGATTCGGGCCGCTTCCTTGAAATCATAAGCGATTCCAACGATTCGTTAAGTTCCCGGACGGGCTCTTAGGCGGCGTGTATTGCAGGTTGGCCGGTGTCCCGGTGAATGCGGTCTGAACGTAAAAAATTGGCGAAGACTGCGCTACTGAAATCGCCTGCTGACTGAATTGGAAGGTGTGGCCAGCCCCGGCGATCTATGCGCCGTCACCTCCGGCCGAAGGATCGTAGGGCCGCGGCCCAACCACCTCCAGGTAGCCCGCGTTGCGTGAATAAGGGACCGGACTGGAGACCTGCCGCCCGTCGCTGAACACCACCGAAACCTGAACGGCCTCGCCCCACGGAACATCGGGGGCCTCAGCGGAGATGGTCGAATTCGAACTGTCGTACGTAAAACTGGTGGCGGGAACGCCGCCATAATAGACCGCCGTCGGGGTGGCGCCGGCGGTCTGACCCTCGAGTTTTAGTACGTTGCTCCCCCCCGTGCCCTCGACGGAGGGGCTCATGCTCTTGATCTGAACGTTATCCAGGTTATCCTGAAACGGGGTAGGCCCGTTTGGCGAATCGCCGCCCCCGGGCCCTGCCGCCGCGCTGACGGCGAATGCGACCATTGGCACCGTGAGCGCGATGATTCTAAGCTTGAGAAGGCCGCATTGCAGATTGCCAATATTAAGCATAGCCGTTCTCCACCTAACAGAATTGGTTTTACTGCCTTACTTCAAACTATTGTGGATGGCCCGCAGTGCTCGGGCACCCTTTTTCATTCATTTTGGCGGTGTCAAAGCCCAAGCCATCTATTCTAAGATGGTTTTTGGCTGCCTGGGCTCCTGCGAGCAGCAAACCGAATCGCGGTCAAAGTTGACGGCGGTTTGCTAGGTCAGCTTATGCTCTACTTAAATGATTACGGCCGTTCTGGCTGTGATCGGCGTCACACTCCGAACACGAACTGTTTTCGCATGCGAAATTCTTGCCACACGAGAAACGTGCGGAGTCCTTTGCTCCACTTAGCACGCCGGCGCAATGACCGCTCCTTGCGCGAAGCCGACTTCCGCGACAACGCCCTATTTGTCCGCTTGGGGACTGGTCCCGAAATTTTTGCAGGCCAGATATTCCTTTTTTCAGAATTATGTGCTATGATTCAGCTTTTCCGGAGAAGGAAAGGCGCATTATGGAACAGACCCCGGAACCCCGTCGGCGGCTCAACATTCTCACCAAGGCCGAGCGGAGGCGGCGCATCTTCGCGCGGCTGCGCGAAGGCTGGGCCTATGACGAGATCGCCCGCGAGGAGCGGGTCAGCGCCGAGCGGATTCGCCAGATCGTCTCGGAGGTTCTCGGCAAGCGGGTGATCGACCGCGGCGCTGACCACGCGCATGTGCAGCTCGAACGCCTGATGCCCGCCTTGCGGCTCGTCGGAGAGGCCATCGGCCGCGGGGAGCTCAAGGCCGTCGGTCCCCTTATCAGAGTGATCGACCGGCTCGACAAGCATCAGGAGACGGTCGTGGCGAAACACAGCTACGGGCCGGAGGAGCGGCAGCGCCTGCTCGACAAGATCAACCGCATCGTCGACAATCTCGCCCCCGTCAGCGGCGAGCCGGCCGCGCCGGTGGCGGACGCCCACGAAAATAATTTCGCCGAAGTTCCCTTATAAGCCGTTGAAAAGGCTCGATTCAGACGAGTAAATCCAAGGGAATCCAAGGAAATCCAACCCTCGTTAGCGGGGGCTTTCGCAGCGAAACAGCGACGGGCCAAGACAATCCAAACCGAGGGTCCGACAGGCGCCATAGGAGCCGAGACGCAGAATCACTTAGTTGAAATGTAACTCAGAGCGCCGCCGCGCCGATCCCAATCGGGCTATGACGGCTGCGCGCGGAGAGTCCGCCCAAGCCCCAATTCAACGAAAGCTCGCGACCCCGCGAAGATTGAGATCGCGGATCTTCTTGCGCAGAGTGTTGCGGTTCAGCCCAAGAATTTCAGCCGCCTTGATCTGATTGCCGCGCGTCCACGTGAGCGTGGCGGCGATCAGCGGCGCTTCGAGATCATGCAACACGCGGTGATAAAGCCCGACCTGAGGGTTCGCGACGCCGAACGAGCGAAAGAGATCGGC
This sequence comes from uncultured Alphaproteobacteria bacterium, assembly GCA_963824475.1. Taxonomy (GTDB): domain Bacteria; phylum Pseudomonadota; class Alphaproteobacteria; order Rhizobiales; family Beijerinckiaceae; genus Roseiarcus. The sequence continues at coordinate 381,298 of CAWGPR010000008.1, read as the reverse complement.
GACCGCGCGTTCCATGGCGGCGTCAAAACCATCCCCAGCGATCTGAGCGGCTGCGGGCGCGACACGTTTCCTTCCATCGTCCCCAGCTGACGGCGGCGGAAACAAAGGCGACGAGCCAACGCTGAGTTCGCTTTCGATCAAGGCCTCACCAATCACATCTTGGGGATATAGCGCGGCGAGGCGACGAGTGAGATTTTCAAGTTCACGCACGTTTCCAGGCCAGGGATAGCGCCGGAGGCGCTCCATGGCCGCTGGCTCGAATGTCTTGACCGGGAGTCCCTCCGTCGAACCACGTTGGAAAAAGGCGCGCACGAGATCAGGTATGTCCTCCGGCCGTTCGCGCAGCGGCGGAAGACGGATCGGCACGACATTGAGGCGGAAAAACAGATCCTCCCGAAAAGCCCCTTGCTGGATGGCGAAGCGCAGGTCCTTATTGGTCGCGGCGACGATCCTCACGTTGGTTTTAATCGGGGTGCGGCCGCCGACGGTCGTATATTCGCCCTGCTGCAGCACCCGAAGAAGGCGCGTTTGGGCCTCCATCGGCATGTCGCCGATTTCGTCGAGAAACAGGGTCCCGCCTTCCGCCTGTTCAAAGCGCCCCACGGAGCGAGCAGCGGCGCCGGTGAAGGCGCCCTTCTCGTGTCCGAACAACTCGCTCTCAATGAGATCCCGCGGAATGGCGGCCATGTTGATGGCGACAAATGGCCCGCCCTTGCGCTTGCCGTAGTCGTGCAGCGCTCTCGCGACGAGTTCCTTGCCAGTGCCAAACTCCCCAGAGATCATCACCGTGAGATCGGTCTGCATCAGCCGGGCGAGAACTCGAAAAATATCCTGCATCGCCGGGGAACGCCCGACGATCGGCATCACCTCGGCCGGCGCCGCTTCCACGTCCTCGCGTCGCCGCTTGGGTTCGGCGAGCGCACGCCCCACGATCGCCACCAGTTCACGCAGGTCAAAGGGCTTGGGCAGGTATTCGTAAGCGCCACGCTCGGATGCTTTGATCGCAGTCATGAAGGTGTTCTGCGCGCTCATGACGATGATCGGCAGATCAGGCCGCATCCGCTTGATGCGGGGCAAGAGATCAAAAGCGTTATCGTCGGGCATGACGACGTCGGTGATCACGAGATCGCCCTCGCCCGCCGCCACCCATCGCCAAAGCCCGGCGACGGTTCCTGTCGCTCGGACCTCGTAGCCGGCGCGCGTCAACGCCTGATTGAGAACGGTCCGAATTCCCGCGTCATCGTCGGCGACAAGAATATGCCCTGACGGCATTCCCATTCAGCTCCTTCGCCCCGACGCTCGGCCATCACTTCGCCGCGGCGCGCGGCGAGCGCAACGGCATCAGCACGCGAAACATCGTTCTGCGCGGATGCAATTCGCACTCGATGATACCGCCGTGGTCGCCGATCAGCTTGGCCACCAGTGCAAGACCTAGACCAGAGCCCTGCGCCTTAGTCGTCACAAAGGGATCGAACAGATTACCAAGGATCTCGGGCGCTATACCCGGGCCATTGTCCCGCACGCAGATCTCGAGCGGCAGCGCGACCGGTTCGGCGCTCGGCGTCGTCCGCAAGCGCACCCCCAGGCGATACGCGGTCGTCAGGGTTATCTCGCCGTCAACGCTGTCTCTCCCAATGGCTTCGGCGGCGTTCTTTACCAGATTCAGGAAAACCTGGATCAGTTGATCGCGGGATCCCTGCACATGAGGAAGCGACGGATCGTAATCCTCGACAAAGCGGATGTGGCGCGCGAACCCGGCCTGAGCCAAACGCTTGACATGGTCCAAAACGGCATGAATGTTGAGGCTTTCCCATTGCGACGGCGTCGAATCGGCGAAGGATTGCATCCGGTCGACCAGTTTCACGATCCGATCGGTCTCCTCGCAGATCAAACGCGTCAGCGCGCGATCGTCGTCGCTCGCGCTCGTCTCCAGCAATTGTGCGGCGCCGCGAATGCCGGAGAGTGGGTTCTTAATCTCGTGGGCCAGCATGAGCCCGAGCGCGGTGATTGAGCGCGCAGCGCTGCGGTGGGTCAGTTGCCTGTCTATTTTTTCGGCAATTGCACGCTCCTGCAGCATAATTGCGACAGCGTCGTCGGTCTGAGGCAATGGCGCAACGAATACATCCACGTCGTTTCGATTGCCGATCCGCGGCGTGGAAATATCGATCTTATAGCCGTTGACGGTTGCGCGATTGCTCAGCGCTTCCGCGACCAGGGCCAGAACGGGCGAGTCGGATGGAATCAGGTCGGTGAGCCGCGAACGCAGCAGCGTTCCGCGCCCCATATCGAAGAACGTCTCGGCTGCGACGTTGACGTCGATCACCATGCCCTCCACGTCGACCGTGAGCAGCGGCTGGGCGAGCGCGTTCAGCACCTTGGCGGCGTCCGGACGGCGTCGAGTTGGGTGCGCGGTCATGCCGCCTGCCTTGCCCAATCGCCTTCGAAGGCGCGGACGAGCAGCCCCCGCGCTTCCGGCGCGTCCTCGCTGGTCACCAGCTGGCGCCGAAGAGTCTCATCCGTTCCGGCGTGATCGGCATAAGCAGCCAGATGTTTTCGCGCGTGGCGCAGTCCGGCCCGGGGCCCGAGTTTGCCGACCAGCCAATCCAAATGTTCGAGCGCGGCTTCGCGACGCTCTCCTCGTCGAGGCTCGCGCACGGGGCCGCCCTCATCAAGCGCGCGGGAAATGGCGCCGACCAGCCAGGGCGCACCCACCGCCGCACGCCCGATCATGACGCCGGCTGCGCCGGAAAGGGCGAGCATGGCTCGCGCGTCTTCCAGGGTCGCGCAATCGCCATTGACGACGACCGGGATCGCGACCGCGCAGACCACTGCGCGGGCGGCGGCCCAGTCGGCGCGACCGTCATAGAACTGGGCGCGGGTCCGGCCATGAATCGTCACCATCCGGGCGCCTACTCGTTCCGCCCGCAGCGCAAGTTCCGGCGCATTCAACGACGTCTCATCCCAACCCAGGCGCATCTTGACGGTTACGGGAACCGACACCGCCTCGACCACCGCGGCTATAAGACGTTCAGCGTGATCGAGATCGCACATCAAGGCCGCGCCGGCCAAAGCGCCCGACACCCGCCGCGAAGGGCAACCCATGTTGATGTCAACCAGGGCGGCGCCTGCATCTACCACTCTGCGCGCGGTTTCCGCCAAAGCCTTCGCTTCGCGGCCGACGAGCTGAACCGCGTGCGGGGCCAATCCCTCCCCCTCCGCGCGCATCAAAGCTTCGGCATCGCCATGAAGAAACGTCTCCGCCGCGACCATCTCCGAGAAGACGAGCGCGGCCCCGAAGCGGCGCGCAATTCGCCGCATCGCCAGATCACTGACGCCCGACATCGGGGCGAGAAGCGCTCGTCCCTTGAGATGGATCGATCCAATGGCGATAGCGGGGATGGCGCCTAGAGATTGGGCATGATTCATACTGCCCATACTCTAGTCAGTTGCATCGCCAAGGCAAGCCGACCGTAAGCCGGCAAGCGCGCCGCTTAGGGCGAAAGTTGGAACGAGATGCGGGGCGGAGCGTTATCTGCAGAGCCGTTGGGCTCGATACACGCGCCTTCAAATGCATCGGTCGATGCGCCGCATCAGCAAGGGAGCCACGACATGCGCGTAATTGCGGCGGCAGGCGCGACCGCTCTCATCTTGCTCTCTTCGACAGTCCCGGCCCTGAACGCCGTTATTCCGTCTCAATGCTCCGACCGAAATAAGCTTAACGGGGTTGCAGTCGATGCACGTTTGGTCGCAATCGAATTGTACTACGATGGTCTTATCAACGGCTTGAGCGATGGGAAGCGCAAATCATGTTACGAGGCTCCCGCCTTTAATGATGACAAACTCGCCATCGTGAATAAGACGTTGGAACTTGTCGAGCGCGACTGCTCGCCAGTGGCGCGCGCCGCGCGCATGGCCGCTGAGGGCGCCTGTCCTTAGCGCCGCGGGAGAAAGCTTCACGAGCGGCCTTTTTGTTTGTGCCAGGCGGATGCTCCTCACGTCTTGTTCTCCGGTCCGGGAAACAGATGGTCGATGCGCCCGCTCACCCAATAGGCCGCAAGGCCAATCCACTCATGCAACGCAAGCTCGAATATGCGCAAGTTCCGCCCCGGCCAGTAGTTCAATCTCAGATCGTCTGGCCACCGCCCAAGCGTCGAAAAGCCACAGGATAGGCGATCGGGCGAAATCCCGCCTTTTCGAAGACGCCCATCGCGCGCGGCATGTGGAACGCGGAGGTGACGATGATCCATCGCTGCGACGGTTCGGGATCAACGATGGCCGCTGTGAAGCGGGCGTTTTCCTCGGTATTGCGCGATTTGTTCTCAATCGTGATCCGGTCGGGCGCGATTCCCATCTGCGCCATAAGCTCTCGAGCCCGAAGCGCCTCGGTCGACGGAGCTCCGGGAATGAACGAAGCGGTTCCTCCCGTATAGACGACGCGCGCCTCGGGGTAGCGCTTGGCGAGGATGACGGCCTCGGTGATCCGCTCGCCCCCCTCATCGAATACGGTCTGGCCGCGGGCGTCGCTGGTGACGTCGTCGATGGTCCCGCCCAGCACGATAATTCCGTCCGGCGGCGGCAGATCGGACGGCGGCGTAGGGAAGCGGTCCTCCAATGGCGCGATCACCAGCACGCCCAGCGGTAAAGTCGCGGCGCCGACCAAGATGAGGATAGCGGCCAGCGCGAGGACGCGCCCGAAGCGGGCGCGCTGGCCGTAGCAAAGCAGCACGCCGGCGAGCGCGCCGAACAACAAGAGGTTGATCGGCGAAGCGATCATCCAGAGTATTTTCGAGACGACAAAAAACACCGACGCCGCGCTCCCCCTGCGACCGCGCCCTCTTGTGGCAAGGGCGGAGGCTTGTCGCAACCCGCGCGGTCGCCTACCTTGCGCTTTCAACTCAGAGGAGCGGGATGAAGCCTTTACGCGATGTTGTCGCCGCGATCGGCTGCACGCCGCTCATCAAGCTTCGCGCCGCTTCCGAGGCGACGGGATGCACAATTCTCGGCAAGGCGGAATTCATGAATCCGGGCGGATCGGTCAAGGACCGCGCGGCGATGGCGATTGTCGCCGACGCGATCGGGCGCGGCGCGTTGCGCCCGGGCGGGGTCATCGTCGAGGGCACCGCCGGCAACACCGGAATCGGCATCGCGATGGTGGCGAGCGCGCTCGGCTTTCGGGCCGTGATCGTCATCCCCGACACCCAGGCGCAGGAAAAGAAGGACATGCTGCGCCTTGCCGGCGCCGAGCTGATCGAGGTTCCCGCCGTCCCCTATTCCAACCCCAACAACTACGTGCGCTATTCGGGCCGCCTCGCCGAGGCGCTCGCGAAAACAGAGCCCAACGGCGCGGTGTGGGCGAACCAGTTCGACAATGTCGCCAACCGGCGCGGCCATTATGAAACGACCGGCCCGGAGATCTACGACAATCTCGACGGCGACGTTGACGGCTTCGTCAGCGCGGTCGGCACCGGCGGGACCCTGGCCGGGGTCGGCATGGCGCTGAAGGAGCGCGATCCGACCATCAAAATCGCGCTTGCCGATCCGCCGGGAGCCGCGCTCTATTCCTATTACACGACAGGCGAACTCAAGAGCGCCGGCTCCTCGATCACCGAGGGGATCGGCCAGAACCGGATCACCGCCAACCTGGAAGGCGCGCCAGTCGATTTTGCTTACCAAATTCGCGATGAGGAGGCGCTGCCGATCATCTTCGATCTCGTCGTGCGCGAAGGTCTGTTGCTCGGCGGTTCCTCGGGGGTCAACATCGCGGGCGCGATCCGCCTGGCCCGCGACCTTGGTCCTGGGCACACGATCGTGACTCTGCTCTGCGATTCGGGCGCCCGTTACGCCTCCAAGCTGTTCAACCCGGCGTTTCTGCGCTCGAAGAGTCTGCCCGTTCCGGACTGGCTCGAAGCAAAGACGCGAGCGCCCAAAGTGTTCGCTTAAATGACGCAAGCGCTGTTTCGCGACGACGCTTATCGCACCGAGACGGAAGCAATTGTGCTCATGTCCGAACAGCGCGGGATCGCGCTCGATCGCACGGTCTTCTACCCGCAAGGCGGAGGACAGAGCGGCGATCGCGGCGTGCTGTTGCTCGATGACGGGGCGGCGATTCCGATCGTCAACACGGTCTACGATTCCGACCGCGCAACCGTTCTCCATGTGCCGGCGGAGGGCGCGGCCCTCCCCCGCCCGGGCGCGCGCGTGATCGCCCGCATTGACTGGGAGCTGCGTTACAAGCGCATGCGCGCTCATACCGCGCTCCATCTGCTCTCGGTCGTGGCGCCCTATCCGGTGACGGGAGGGTCGGTCGGCGACGCCGAGGGGCGGCTCGATTTCGATTCGGGCGAGGCCGTGCTCGACAAGGGGGACGTCGAGCGCCGGCTCAACGAACTGATCGCGCTCGACCGGACGGTCAGCCACCGCTGGATCGCCGACGCGGAACTCGAGGCCAATCCGGGCTTGATCAAGACCATGTCGGTCAAGCCGCCGATGGGAACCGGCCGGGTCCGCCTGATCGCGATCGAGGGCCTCGATCTTCAGCCGTGCGGGGGAACGCATGTGGCCCGCACGGGCGAAATCGGCCGCGCGTCGGTGACCGGAATCGAGAAGAAAGGCAAGATCAACCGGCGCGTGCGCATCGCGCTCGGGGCGGCTTAACCGGATCGGAGTTCCATGCCTTCGCGCAACTTTCGCACCACGGCTGAACTGGCGGCCGAGCTCGGGGACCCCAACCTCGGCGTGATCGACGCGTCCTGGCACCTGCCCAACACCGCACGCATCGGCGCGGCCGAATTCCGCCTCAAGCATATTCCCGGCGCGGTTTTCTTCGACATCGACACGATCGCCGATCACGATCAGGGCCTGCCGCACATGCTGCCGAAACCCGAGACGCTGGCCAGGGCGATGACCGCGCTCGGCCTCGGCGATCGTATGCGCTTTGTCGTCTATGACACGACCGGCCTCTACGCCGCGGCCCGGGTGTGGTGGACGCTGCGCGCCTATCGCGTCGAGGATGTGCGCATCCTCGTCGGCGGCCTGCCGAAATGGATCAGGGAAGGCCGGCCGCTGGAACCGGGCGACGCCCATCCCAAGCCGCGCCCATTCGCTCCCCGGCCCGCGGACGGCTTCGTCGCCGCGCTCGAGGAGGTGCGCGCGGCGCTCGAGAGCGGTTCGGCCCAGGTGGTGGACGCGCGTCCCGCCGAGCGGTTTCGCGGCGCGGTCCCGGAGCCGCGGCCGGGCGTCCGAAGCGGCCGTATCCCCGGCAGCCTCAACCTGCCGTTCGTCGACATCATCGAGCACGGCTCGCTCAAATCCCCGGACGCGCTCAAGGCCGCGTTCGCCGGGCACGGGATCGACCTTCAGAAGCCGATCATCACAACCTGCGGATCGGGCGTCACCGCCGCCATCCTGGCGCTGGCGGTGGAAGAGGCCGGCGGCAAGGTCGCAGGGCTCTACGATGGCTCCTGGGCCGAGTGGGGCTCGCGCCCCGACTGCCCGGTGGTGACGGGGCCGGAATGAGGTCGATCGAGAGGGCCGGGCGGGGCCTACGGAGATACAACCCGATGCGCGAACTTCCCGCAAGAAAAAGCCAATAGACGCCAATAAATGCTAGTAAACGCTAGTAAATTTGCTTGCATTTACTAGCGTTTATTTTTCCGAATCAGGCCTTTTCAATGAGTTACGGCCGATTCAAATAAAAAAATTACCGGCCTCCAACCTCAGGTTGTATACAGAACGCCTCAAACGCCCAAACGCCCAAACGCCCAAACGTCTCAAACGCATTCCCCCTCCGCGCCCCGTCCTTAGCGGGGAGCGGGATCAATCCGGTCAGCAGAAATATATATAGCACGGATTTTGCTTTTACCAAAGCATTTGTCGACTCTCATCGCGTTAGACGTCATGTTCGCGGGGCTTTGGCCGGTGGCCCGCCCTCATCGTGCGGTAGAGAAACGAGGGTTGCTCGGGCGGACCGAGCCGAGCCTCAAGCACGGAGGGCGGACCATGGGAGAGTATAGCGAAGTCTTTGTCGCTTTCGACGTCGCCAAGACAAAGCACGCGGTGGCGATTGCCGAAGGCGGCCGGACCGGGGAGGTCCGGTTTCTCGGCGAAGTCGAGAACAGCGCCTTGCCGATCGCGCGGATGATCAAGCGATTGGCGGAGCGACACCATCGGCTGCATGTCTGCTTCGAGGCCGGGCCGACGGGATATGGGCTTTATCGTCAGATTCAAGCGCTCGGCCACGACTGCATGGTGGTCGCTCCGACGCTGATCCCGAAGCGATCGGGCGAGCGGGTCAAGACCAACCGGCGCGACGCGGTCACGCTGGCGCGGCTTTATCGGGCCGGCGAATTGACAGGGGTGTGGGCGCCCGATCCCGCACATGAGGCGGTGCGCGATCTTGTGCGCGCCCGCGAGGCGGGGGCGAACGATCTTCGCCGCAAGCGCCAGCAGTTGCTGTCCTTTCTGCTCAGGCACAGCCGAATCTATAGCGGAAGAGGCCATTGGACGCTGGCGCATCGGCGCTGGCTGGCCAACCAGACGTTTGAGCATGCCGCCCAGCAGATCGTCTTTCAGGATGCCATCGACGCGATCGAAGACGCTGTTCAGCGCCTGCGCCGGCTTGAGCAGCAGCTCGCCCTCATCGCCCCGGACTGGTCGATGGCGCCGGTGGTCGAGGCTTATCAGGCGATGCGCGGCGTCTCGTTTCTCGTCGCAGCGACCTTTGCCGCCGAGATCGGCGATGTGCGCCGGTTCGACACGCCAAGGCGGCTCACATCTTTCCTCGGCCTGGTTGCGGCGGAGCGCTCGACCGGCGATACGATCCGCCGCAAGGGCCTCACCCTGGCCGGCAATCGGCGGGCGCGGCGGGCGCTCATCGAGGCGGCCTGGACCTATCGCTATCCCGCCCGAGTGAGCGAGACCTTGAGGGCCCGGCTGGAGAAGCTGCCCAAGCCGGTGCGCGACATCGCCTGGAAGGCGCAGGTCCGCCTGTGCGCCCGCTATCGTCGGCTCAGCGCCGCCGGCAAGAAGCCGCCGGTCGTCGCGGCGGCGATCGCCCGCGAGATGGCCGCTTTCTTGTGGGCGATCGGACAAAAGGTCGCTCCAGCATAGGAGAAAACACGCTTTCATTCCGCTGCGTAGAGTCGGGGGCGGAGCTTAAAGGTGGGGAACTCCCGGCAACAGCTCTGTGGCCGGCCATTGCCCGACGCCCGTCGTTAGACCGAGGAAAGCCCCGAGACGAAGACACGGAAGGCGGTAGCCAACCCGCGGATAAGAGTCTGATCAACCGTCGTCTTAAGGCTCCGCTCCCACCTCTGCGCAGCCTCTGGCCCTTGTTTCGCCGATGGTCTCACGCCGGCGGATGAACACACGCGCCTCCTCTCTTGACCGCGAACATAAGAGCTGTTGGACGCGGTGGGTTTCAGGATACGAGAAGGAACCTGTGACGGGTCTGAATGCGTCGTGGCCCATGACGAAGAGGCTTGGAGGCGTAGCCGGCCTCTCATCCGCCCGGGGGGTGATTGGCCTGCCGCCCATATGAACATCAACCTGATGCAGATCATGCCAATCTGCCAGGCGCCGGGACCCTTGGCGATCAAGCGGTCGCAAAAGTACAGGCGTCGGGGAACCTCGCCGCCCCGTGAGATCTCCAGGTCTTATTCCCCGCCGCGGGTCAGCACGAAATCATAGTCCAGCGTGCGGAACGGCCGGTCCATCCCCTTCCCGTCCGGCGCCGGGCCCGGCGGATGCGCGAGGAAGTCGGCGACCAGCGCGGGGCGGACGCCGAAGGCGACGTCTTCATCGATGTAGTCGCTGCCCCGCACGAAAATATGCGTCACCAGCGGGTCGGCGGTCCGGGTCTGGATCGCGAAATGCAGATGCGCAGGCCGCCACCAGCGTTTTGTCGTCGCGTTGATCAATTCGCCGAGCGCCGCGTCCATCGGCGCCGGATAGGCGGTCGGCATCACGCTCCAGAACGCGTACCGCCCCTCGGGATCGCAGGCGATCCGGCCGCGGCCCCACATCGACGACGGGTCGAAATTGTCCTGCACGTCGTAGAGGCCGCGATCGTCGGACTGCCAGACGTTCATGACCGCGTCCGCGACCGGCCTTCCACCCGTGTCGAGGACGCGCCCGGACACGTACAGCGGCTCGCCCGAGGCGCCATTGGCGATGTCCGCCCCGGCCGGGAACACGGGCGCGTCGTCGATGAAAAACGGCCCGATCAGCGTCGGGATCGTCGCCCCCGCGGGCTTGGGCTGCGACGCCGCGAGCACCTGCATGCTGAGGCCGATCGAATCCGAAAGCGCGATGAATTCGTTGCGCCCCGGACCGGTCACCCCGGCCGCGGTCGCGAAGAACGCCATCGCGCGCTCCCATTCCGCCCAGGTGATCTTCGTCTCGTCCACGAAAGCGTGCAGGTGGCGGATCAGGCTCAGCATGATCTCGCGCAGGCGGGGGTCCTCGGTCGTGCCGAAACGCGCGAGCACCTCGTCGCGTATGGCCGTCTGTGTGTCGGGGCCGGCCGGTGGCAAAGACGCGTCCATGAGCGAGACTTCCCGGAAATTCATGGTTTTGAGCCGAGATGTCGGCGACCTTTCAGCTTTATCACATCATGCTCTAGCCTTGCGCAACCGGCGCTCACTTCGCCGCCTTTCACGCCAATCCCAGCTTCGCGGCAAGGTCGATGCGTTGCACGGCTCACCCCAACCCGAGCTTCTGAGCGAGGCCAATGCGCTGAAGCTTGCCGGTGGCGCCCTTGGGGATTTCGGCGAGGAAGAGGATCTTGCGCGGCGTCTTGAACGCGGCGAGGCGTTCGGACAGGAATGCGCCCAGCTCCTGTTCGGTGGCGGTTAATCCCTCGCGCAGGACGACAGCCGCGCCGACGTCTTCGCCGAGCATCGGATGCGGCAGCGCGAACGTGACCGCCTGCAGGACGGCGGGATGGTCCATCAGCGCTTCGTCGACCTCGCGCGGCGAGATTTTCTCGCCGCCGCGAATGATGATCTCCTTCAGCCGCCCGGTGAGCGTAAGGTAGCCGTCGGCGTCGATGACGCCCTGGTCGCCGGTGCGGAACCAGCCGTTGACGAACGCTTGCGCATTGGCCTTCGGATTGTTCTCGTAAGCAGCGGTGACGCTCTCTCCGCGAATGACGACTTCACCGGTCTCGCCGTGTCCGAGCAGCTGTCCTGCTTCGTCCATGATCGCGATCTCAGGGCCGGCCGCGAGGCCGACCGACCCGGGTTTGCGGATTCCGTTGAGGGGATTGCACGCCATCTGATGCGTCGCCTCGGTCATGCCGTAGGCCTCGATGACCGGACAATGAAAAACCGCCTCCAGTTCGCCGATGACGGTCGGCGGCAGCGACGACGACGACGAACGCACGAAGCGCAACGGATGACGGGCGATGATCTCCTTGTGGCGTCCGGCGCGGGTCAGGATCGCCTGATGCATGGTCGGCACCGCGGTGTACCAGGTGGGCTTGGCCTCCTCCATTTCGGCGAAGAATTTGAGCGCGTTGAACCCGGGCGTGCAAAACACGGCGCCGCCGCGCGCAAGCGGCGCGGCGAGGCCGGCGATCAGCCCGTGAATGTGGAACAGGGGCATGACGTTGAGCGCGCGGTCGCTGTCGGAAAGCTCGAGCGAGGCCGCGATGTTGCGGGCGGAAGTCCAAATGTTGGCATGGCGAAGCGGCACGATCTTCGGCCGCGAGGTGGTGCCGGACGTGTGCAGGATGAGCGCGACGTCATCCGCTTCGGCCGGCTGTAGCCGCGCTCGCCGAGCGCGGTCGACGCGGTCCAAAGGGCGTCTGGAAAGACGCCCGTCTTTCGACGGGCTATGGACCGCGTCTACAGACGCGCCGGAAAGCCGGAAGGCGCCGGCTCCGGCCTGCGGCTCGGGAGTGAGCGTAATGAGCGCGACGCCAAGCTTCTCCGCCGCGCGAAGCGCGGGCGAGGCGCTGCCAGCCTCGACGATCAGGGCCTTGGCCTTAAGGTCCTCGAGGTAGAATTCGAACTCGTCCTGACGATAGGCCGGATTGAGCGGCGCAGAGGCGGCGGCGGACGCCACGCATAGAAACGCCGTCGCCATCTCAGGTCCGTTCGGCAATACGATGCCGACCCGATCGCCGCGGCCGACGCCGAGATCGTTCAGCGAACGGACAGCGCGATCGATAAGCGCGCGTAAAGCCCCATAGGTCAGCGGCGGCGCCTCGTGCGCGGCGATGGCGACCGCTTCGTCACGCCCCGCCGCGATGAGGCCTCTCAAGGTGCGATCCGAGCTCATGGTCCTCAACCCCGAATGCGCTATTGTCGCGCAAGCGACAGTCCGCCCCCGCTCCGAACGACGGTCTCGCCTAAAAGCTTCGTCACCGCATAGACCGCGTCGAGATGGGGCGTTGCGAGCTGGGCCAGGCGAGCCAGCTCGATGACCGAGCCCAAGAGCGCGTCGATCTCGATCGCGCGGCCGTGCTCGATGTCCTGCAGCATCGAGGTCTTGTGAGCGCCGATGCTCTCTGCCCCGGCGATGCGCTTGTCAATGCTGAGACGGAAGCGGATGCCGAACGCTTCGCCGACAGTTTGCGCTTCCCGCATCATCGCCGCGGCGAGCGCGCGGGTCGGCGCGAAGCGGCAGATGTCCTCGAGCGTCGCATGGCTCAGCGCGCTCACGGGATTGAAGGTGAGATTGCCCCAGAGCTTCGTCCAGATTTCGGCGCGCACGTCGCTGATCGCCGGCGACTTGAAGCCCGCTCCGGTGAAGAGCTCGGATAGGGTCGCGAGGCGCTCGGTCTTTCGGCCGTCGATTTCGGCGAGCGGAAAGCGATGGCCTTCGATGTGGCGGATGATTCCGGGGCTTTCGATCTCCGCCGCCTGATAGCTGATGGCGGCGATGACGGCGTCGATCGGCAGATGGTTAGCGATCACACCGCCGGGATCGACGCTCTCCAGCCGAACGCCTTCATAACGGCCGCCGTGCTTGAGGAAATACCACCAGGGTACGCCGTTTTGCGCGGTCATGAGCATTGTCGTCGGCGCGACAATCGCGGCGATTTCGGCTGCGATCGGCGTCAGCTGGTGCGCCTTGACCCCGAGCACGATGAGGTCCGCGCCGCCGGCCTCAGTGATGCGATCCGTCGCCTCGACGCGCGCGACGATTTCTTCGCCGCCCTCCTTGAGGACGAGACCGCGCTCTCGGATCGCCTTCAGGTGCGCGCCGCGCGCCACGACTTTGACGCTCTCGCCGGCGACAGCGAGCTTGGCCGCGATCAAGCCGCCGATTGCGCCTGCCCCGATGACGGTGATGTTCATCGCTCGATCCGAGTCCGTACGTCAGGCAAGCAAGTTGATCCGGCCGTCATTTTTCTATCACAATGGGGCCGGGCGCCGATTCGACGCGGCGGCAGGAGACTCGAAGTCTTGGACTACCGCAAGGCGTTCCGCGTCAAACCGGGCCAGAAGCTCAGGTTGAACAAGATCGACCCGGCCTACCCGGGCAAGCTCGAATCCGAAGCCGCAGCCAAAGAGGATACCGAACACTATCTCAAGAAGCTAACCCGCCAGCAGGCCCTTCTCTACGCCGAGAACAAGCACTCGGTCCTCGTCGTGCTGCAGGCGATGGACGCCGGGGGCAAGGACGGCACGATCAAGCACGTGTTCGGCCCCGTCAATCCCCAAGGCGTCCGCGTCGCCCGATACAACCAGCCGACAGCCGTCGAGTCCGCGCACGACTTTCTCTGGCGGGTCCACCCCCACGCGCCGGGAACCGGGGAAATCGCGATCTTCAATCGCTCGCACTACGAGGGCGTGCTGGTCGAGCGGGTCCACAAGCTGGTCAACAAGGCGACCTGGACTGAGCGCTACCGGAACATTCGCGATTTCGAGGCCCTGCTGACCGAGAAGAAGACCACGATCCTCAAATTCTTCCTCCACATCAGCAAGGACGAGCAGCTCGCGCGCTTCGCCCAGCGCCTCGAAGACCCGATGCGCAATTGGAAGATCAGCGACGCCGACTATACGGAGCGCGACTTCTGGCACGCGTATGTGGGGGCCTACGAGGACGCGATCGCCGCGACCAGCACGAGGGACGCGCCGTGGTACGTGATCCCTTCAAATCACAAGTGGTTCCGCAATCTCGCCGTCTCGCAGATCATGGCCGATACGATGGCGGATCTCAAGCTCGCCTTCCCGCCGCCGCCGGTCAACCTTGCGGACATAAGGCGCAAGTATCATGCCGCGGTTCAGCAAGCCAAAGACGGCGGAAAGAAGGCTTAATTCGTCGCGACCAAGCGACGATTTCCATAATTTCGCCGCCGATGATATGGAAGGCGCGGCGCGCGGGCGGGGTTCGCCGGCAGCGATTTATGAACGCGGATCGACGATCGGCCCGCGCGAGGGACTGAAGCTTTGTCGGTTTGGCGTGAAGCCCGCGAGCGCCTGCGCTCCCTCCTCAACTCGCCCTCGAACGCAACCCTGCGCCGGCTCCTGACCGATCAGGGGTCCAAGCACTGGAAGGGCTATATCTTCGCCTTCGCGATGATGGGCCTGATCGCCCTCACCACCTCGCTGTCGGCGTGGATCATCGGCCAGATCGTCAACAAGATCTTCGTCGGCCGCGACCTCAAGGCCGTGTGGGAAATCACGGCGGCGATCATGGCCATTTACACGGTCAAGGGCCTTGCGACCTATGGCCAGCAAGTCATCCTGTCGCGGGTCGGCAACAGCATCGTCGCCGACGTCCAGCGGCGCATCTTCGACCAGATGCTGAGGATGAAGGTCAGCTATTACAGCCGCTCACATTCGTCCGAATTCATCGCCCGCCAGTCGTTCATCGCCCAGGCGGCGAGCAACGTCCTCAACCTCCTCATCACTACGCTCTCCCGCGACTTGTTGACGATCGTCGGGCTTGTCATCGTCATGGTGTCGCAGGACCCGCTGCTGTCGCTGCTGGCGCTGATGTTCGTGCCGCTCGCGGCGGTCGGCGTGCGCAAAATCGGCATCCGCGTGCGCAAGATCATGGCGAGCGAGTTCCAGGGCGCGATGCAGATGATGGAGTCGCTGCAGGAGACCGCGCAGGGCATCCGCATCGTCAAGGCCTTCACGCTCGAGAACTTCATGCGCGCGAGGCAGGAGAAGGCGATCACCAGCTTCCAGGCGGCGGCCAACAAGCTCGCCCGCGTCAGCTCGCGCACGAGCCCAATCATGGAGAGCCTTGGCGGCTTCGCTATCGCCGCCGTGGTGCTCTATTCCGGCTACACCGTCATCATTCGCGGCAACCCGCCGGGGAGCCTCTTTGCCTTCATCACTTCGGTGATCATGCTCTATGAGCCGATGAAGCGGGTGGCCCGGCTGCATGTCGACCTGTCGTCGTCGCTGTTCGGCGTCAGCCTGCTCTACACCTTCCTCGACGAACACGATTACGAGGACGATCGGCCGGACGCGCCCGAGCTCGAAGTCACCGACGGGAAGATCGAGTTCCGCGACGTGGTGTTCGGCTACCGGCCTGGGGAGACCGTGCTCCATTCGATCAGCTTCGTCGCCGAAGCCGGCAAGACGACGGCGCTGGTCGGCCGCTCGGGCGGGGGCAAATCGACGGTGATGAACCTCATCATGCGTCTCTACGAGATCGGGTCCGGGCAGATCCTCTGCGACGGCCAGGACATCGCGACCGTCAGCCTCACGTCCGTGCGCCGGCAGATCGCCTATGTCTCGCAGGAGAATTTCCTGTTCAAAGGCTCGGTGCGCGACAACATCGCGATGGGCCGGCCGGGCGCGAGCGAGGAAGAGATCGTCGCCGCGGCCAAGGCGGCCTATGCGCACGATTTCATCATGGGCTTCGAGCGCGGCTATGACTCGCCATGCGGCGAGCACGGCATGCAACTGTCGGGCGGGCAGCGTCAGCGCATCGCCATCGCCCGCGCCTTTTTGAAGGACGCGCCGATCATCCTTTTGGACGAGGCGACTTCGGCGCTCGATTCCGAATCCGAGCAGGCGATCCAGATGGCGCTGCGCACCTTATGCGAAGGGCGCACGACAATCGTCATCGCCCACCGGCTGTCGACGGTGGCGCAAGCGGACGAAATCTGCGTCCTCGACCGAGGCCGGATCGTCGAGCGCGGGCGGCACGGCGAACTGTTAGCCCAAGGGCGTACTTACAGCCACATCGCTCAGACGCAGTTTCCTCGCGACGCGGCCTGATCGCTCGGCCATCGCTTCCCGGACGCGCGGTCGCGGAACTTTTGCGCGGGCATCGGATTGTTGTATCGGCGGATTCTGCCGCCTGAGCTCAAGCGGGGAGAAAACGATCAATGAAGAGTCATGTGGGCCTGGCGGTTCTGGCCGCGTCATTGGCGTGCGGCGCGGCGCATGCGACGACGCCAACGTATTCGGCCATCTACTCGTTCGGCGACAGCCTGTCGGACGCGGGAAACGTTTACAAACTCTCGTTCGACACGATCCCAATGTACCCCTATTTCGAGGGGCGTTTCAGCAACGGTCCGAATTGGGTGGACGACCTCACCGAGAAGCTCCTGGGAGTAACCGCGTCTCCAAGCCTCGGCGGCGGAAATGACTTTGCCTGGGGCGGAGCGCAAACAGGAACGACCAGCGTCAGCGGCACCCAACTCGTTCCGGGTCTCGACGACCAGGTTGGACTATTCGGGATTGCCGACCCATCGCCCAAACCCGATGCGCTCTACACGCTGGATATCGGCGCGAACGACATCGGCAATGCGCTCTCAGCTTACGCGAAGAACCCCTCATTCAACCTATCGGCCTTTCTCTCGGCCGCCGTCGGGAACACCGTCGGGGCGATCGACACCCTGTACAGCGACGGCGCGCGCGACCTGCTTTACTATGAGGTGCCTGATCTTTCACTCGTCCCCGCTTTCGAAAAGGGCGGCCCGCTCGGCGGAGAACTCGCCATGCAATTCAACGACGACGTTCTTGCGGGAATCAAGCCGCTCGAGGCGGATGGGCTCGCGGTCTTCGACGTGCCGATCTTCAGCGCGCTTCAGACGATCGTGAGCTATCCTGCCCGTTTCGGCTTTGCCAACGTGACGAGCCCTTGCATATCCGGGAGCTTCGAGTTCCCCGGGACGGAATGCACAGACCCTAACCAATATTTGTTCTGGGACGACGAGCATCCGACCGCCGCCGGGCAAGCCCTCACCGCCGATCTCGCCTACGACGTGCTGACCGGCGCATCCGATCCGATCGCGGCGCCGGAACCCTCAACCTGGGCGATGATGCTGATCGGCTTCGCCGCGCTCGGGCTCGCTGGCTGGCGCGCGCGGCGTTCTTGCGAGAGAAGCGCACAGGCGTGAGGACGTCGTCGCGGGGAGGCGCTACGATGAGGGGACTGGCCTTCGCGATTGTGGCGGCGTCGCTTGCCACCGCGAGCGCGCCCGCGCGCGCTTACACGGCGCTATTTGCTTTCGGTGACAGCCTCTCGGACGCCGGCAACACGTTCATTGAAGACAAGGGGACGTCTCCCCTCTCCCCTTATTTCGACGGCCATGCCGGCAACGGGCCAACTTGGGTCGAGGATCTGTCCATTAAGCTTGGTCTTGGAACCCTGACGCCCAGTCTCGCCGGCGGCGACGATTTCGCCTTCGGCGGGGCCGAGACCGGCCCGACCGACATCAACCCCGCCAAGCCGCATGCCACCGATCTGCCCGACCAGGTCGCCGCCTACGAGCGGGCGCATCCGACGCCTGTTCCTGGCGCGCTTTACACGCTCGACATCGGCGCAATTGACATTCGCTCCGCGCTCGAGGATTACGCCTCGGGCAAGATCACGCTCGGCGAGGCGAAGACCGTCGTGGCTCAGGCCGAGGACAACGCCATCAACGCGATCGACGATCTGTACGGGCTCGGCGCGCGCAGCCTCCTTTTCTTCGGCGTTCAGAACCTCGGCAATACGCCGCGGTTCGACGGCACGCCGCTGCAAAGCCTCGCCACCGAGCTTTCCGTTTCGTTTCACGCCGGCGTCATCGACGGTCTCGCGCCGCTGGAAAAGGACGGGCTCAAGATGTTCGATCTGGAGCCGGAAGCAGCATTCGCCAAGATCAAGGCCGACCCCGAGGCCTACGGCTTCACCAACGTCACGGATCCGTGCTGGACCGGCAATTTCACCGACCCGGATTCCGGGACGCTCTGCTCGCCGACCCTCGCCGGCCAGGATGAGTATTTGTACTGGGACATGGCGCATCCGACCGCAGCGGGACATCGCGTCATCGCGGACATCGCCTACGCGACGCTTACGGCGGTCCCTGAGCTCTCAACCTGGGCGATGATCGCGATCGGCTTCGCGGGGCCCGGCTTCGTGGCTTTCCATCGACGCAGACGGGCCGCGCTCGCCTGAGCTGAACTTCGCTCCGTAGGACCGCATGGTTCGAGCGGGTCCCCGTGGCCGCTTTCGAGTTCCTCGCTATGACCCAGAACGGTCACAGGCTTCCTGACTGAACCACCACCGCCGACCACTCCGCACGCCGAACAACCTGACGCCCGCCGCTGGACTTGCGCGCCCGCGATTCCCAATGGAGCATGCGCGGAATCGCAGCCTCAAAGAGAGCGCAATGCCGGACCTGTGGCCCACGCTGCTTCTCATGCTCGTCTTGTGCGCGAGCGCCGCCATCGGAATTTTCGTCCACGCGCGTCTGCCCGAACAATCTCAGCGGTCAACAATCGGCGCCGCGCCTTCAACGGCCCAGCACGGCGATCAAATTGTCGACGCCGACCGGCGAAATGCGGAACAGACCGGAATAAGGTTGGCTGAACTCGAGGATCATGAAAACTGCGCTCGCGACCGCAATCGAGCCAAGCGCCTCGATGGCGACGCTGAGCGCGTTGAATGTGCCGAGCAATCCGTAGCTCATGAACAATAGCGCCGACCATCCGATCACCACGAAGAGAAGAAGCTTTGGCGCCGGATCGGCCAATTGACGGGTCATCAACAGAGTGGTCTCGACCACCTGCATGAAATTGGGCACCGCTGTCGTGATGATCTGCTTCTGTTGCTCCGTCACGGGCTCGAGGCCGGCGAAGAAGGCGGTTATGTTGTGCAGGTCGGTCCGCGCCTGCGCATAGGGCGATACGCCGTCCGTCTGACCGCCCCCGCCCCAGAAACGGTCACGCGCGCGCACCACCGCCGCCCGCAGCAAATCGCGTCCGCGGTTCGCCTCCGGCCCGTACTGCTCAAGGGCGAAGTCAAGCTTCAGAATGAGCGGCCCGAGCGACTGGGATTCCGAGTTCTGGTTGGTGTAGACGCCGTAGCTCGTCCATACGAGGAGGCCGAGAACCAGGGCCAGCAGCAAGGTGACGAGCCCGATAATCGAGCCGATCATGCCCTTCGCGTCGGCGACATGCTCAACCGGCAAAAGCCATTGGAGGAAGAAGCCGAAGAGCCCGCTGGCGAAGGTCAGCAGGGCCACGACCAGGGTTCTGGCGAAGGGATTCACGCGCTCGCCTCCCCGAGCAAAGACCGAAAATGGCGCCGCTTCGACCCGGCGCGCCTAAGCCGCCGCAGCCCCGGCCGTCGGCGCTGGGCTCAACGGCGCTTAATACCATCTCGGAAATGAGGATTCAATCGGTCGCCCGTCGCCAAGACGTGCGCGCTCAGGCCCTGAGATACTCGTTGAGCCAGTCGAGCGTCCTTTGCCACGCCTCCTTCGCCGCCGCCTCGTCGTAGCGGGGGGTCGTGTCGTTGTGGAAGCCGTGGTTGGCGCTCTTGTAGATGTGCCCCTCGTGGGGAACGCCTGCCGCACTGAGCGCGGCGTCAAACGCCGGCCAGCCGCTGGTGATGCGGGTGTCGAGTTCGCCATATTGGGCGTTGATCGGCGCCTTGATTTTCGCCGCGTCGGCAGCATCCGGCTGCAGACCATAGAATGGAACCCCGGCGTTCAGATCGGCGCCCAAGCGCACGGCGAGCTGGTTGACGACCCCGCCGCCAAAGCAGAAGCCGACCGCGCCGAGCTTGCCAGTCGAATTGGGCAGCGACTTCAGCCAGCGAGCGGCGGCGGCGAAATCCTCCCGCATCTTGACCGGATCGACCTGCTTGAACAGCGCCGCCCCTCTCTCGTCATCGCCGGGATAGCCGCCGACGGAAGTGAGGCCATCGGGAGCGAAGGCGATGAAATTGGCGATCGCCAAGCGCCGCGCCACGTCCTCGATGTACGGGTTCAAGCCGCGGTTCTCGTGCACGACCAGGACGGCCGGCAGTTTCTCTGTGTTGGCGGGACGGACGAGATAGCCCTTGATCGAGCCGTTGCCTTGCGGCGAGGGCACGTCGACCGTCTTCGCCGCGATGCGTTTGTCGTCGGGCGGAACCTGGATCGCCCAGGCGTAATTGGGCTTCAGCATTTCGAAGAGCGCGCCCGCGCTGACGCCGGCCGACGCAAACCGCTGCGCGCCGTCGAGGAAGGCGCGCCGGCTCATCCGCCCATGCACATAGCCATCGAACAGGTCCAGAAGCTCCTGGGGGAAGTCCGACGTCTTTTTTCGCTGCATGAAAAGCCTCCCGTTGGACGCGCCGCCGCCGGCCTGCGCTGGTTCGCCGGCTGAGAGTGCGACGTGTGCGCGCCGCGATTATGTCGGCCGAAGGGCAAAAACGAAAATTTGATGGCCGCGACAGGCGGCGGCGTGCACGCCTATGTCGGCGACGAGGCGATCGTCACTTGGCCGGTCGCAAAGGAGCGCGTTGAAGCACATGTGGTCGAACGGCGCGCGTGATTGGCGCCCAGGTCTGCGCTGCCGACACGGCGGAGGCCCCACACGACATCGTGAACGCGCGACCCCGGCCCGCCTAGGCCGCGATTGTTGCGCGGCCGCTCCTGTCATGCAGCGATAGGCGCAGAGGGTCGGCCGGCGACCTTCGACCGAAGGCCGTTCGGGCCACGGTCCAGGCCTGCGAAAAGAGAGCCGGCGCGGCGCCGGCGACGACGGGAGAGAATGCCATGCGCTACCGACACTGGGAGACTTGCCCCTGCTGCGGCGAAGGTCTGCGTGCTTCATGGAGCCGTCGCAAGTTCTTAGCTGCGGCCGGCGCCGCCGCTCTCGGCCTCTCGACCGCCCGTTTCGCCTCCGCCGAGGAAATCCCGGCCATTCCTTATGAATCCGTTCCGGATCTTCTGCATCTGCCGCCCGATCTCTACCTGGGCGAGGTTTCCGGGGTCGCGCTCAATTCGAAGGGCCACATCTTCGTGCTGCATCGAGGCGCCTCGACCGGCCCAGCCTACGGCGCGGCGGCGGCGCAGCTGCTCGAGTTTGACGCCGATGGCGACTATCTGCGGGAGATCGGCCATCACCTCTATGCCTGGTCGTTCGCGCACACAGTGAAGATCGACGGCGAGGACAATGTCTGGGTTACCGACAAGGGCTCGGACATGGTGATCAAGTTCAATCCCGAGGGCCGGGTCGACATGGTATTCGGGCGCAAGCAGGAAGCCTCGGACGAGGACACAGCGCCCCTCAAACATCCGAACCCGCCCCTTCGTGCCCGCGACGGCTATTTCCGACAGGTGACCGACGTCGCCTGGGACAAGGCCGGCAACGCCTTTATCAGCGACGGCTACATCAATTCGCGCGTCGCCAAGGTCGATCGGGACGGCGAGTGGCTTAAATCCTGGGGCGAGCGCGGGACGGGACCCGGACAGTTCCACACGCCGCACTCGATCGCGGTCGACGCGCGCGGGCTCGTCTACGTCGCCGACCGCAGCAACCGGCGCATCCAGGCGTTCGACCGGGACGGCGCCTTTGTGAAGCAGTTCACGATCGACGCGCCCGTGCCGCCCGACGCCAAACCCGCCATCGGCAATATGCCCGGAGAAGCGGAAATCGCCGCGGGCACTTTTGCGCCCGGCTCGCCTTGGGCGATCTGCTTCTCGCCGCCGCCCGATCAGGTCCTCTACGTCTCCGACGCCTTTCCCGGCCGCATCTATAAGCTGACGCCTGAGGGCAAATTACTCGGTATGCTCGGGCGCTCCGGCAAGAAGCTCAAACAATTCGGCTGGATTCACGAGATGGCCTGCCCGAAGCCGAACGTGCTCTACGTGGCCGAGCTTCTCAACTGGCGAGTGCAGAAGCTTCTGCTCGGCTGACAGTTGAATTTGCAAAGATGGACGAAACCGCGTCGCCTGGCGCGGTATAACGCCGGCGCCGCTCGCAAGGAGCTAGTCGCCCGCTTCAATCAATTTGAAAGGTTTTGATGATTCGCTTCGTCGACGGTGCGGACGACGGAGGCGATCATGGCTGCGAAGGAGATTTCAGTAAAGAAGTATGTGGTGCGGTTGAGCCCGGATGAGCGGGAGCAACTTGAAGCCCTCATCCGTAAAGGAAAGAGCCCGGCCCAGCGGTTGCTGAGGGCGCGGATCTTGTTGAAGGCCGATGTCTCGGAAGCCGGGGAAGGCTGGAGCGACGGCCGGATCATCGAAGCGCTGGAGACCAGCCCATCCATGGTTTACCGGGTGCGCAAGCAACTGGTGGAAGAGGGCTTCGAGGCGGTGTTGAGCCGCAAGCAACGCGCGACGCCGGCGGTTGCGCGGATTTTCGACGGCGAGAAGGAAGCCAAACTGATTGCCTTGGCTTGTTCCAAACCGCCCAAGGGCCGCGCACGCTGGACCTTGCGGTTGTTGGAGAGCAAGGTCGTGGAACTCCGCATTGTCGATCGCGCCAGCGACTCAACGATCGGGCGGGCGCTCAAAAAAACATTCTCCAGCCCCATCGCCGACAGTGCTGGGTCATCCCGCCCAAGGCCAACGGCGCGTTCGTAGCGGCGATGGAAGACGTGCTGGCCGTCTACACGCGGCCACGCGATCCCGATCGTCCGCTGGTTTGCCTGGACGAGACCTCAAAGCAACTCCTCGCCGAGACGCGAGCGACGATCCCGATGAAACCGGGCGCCCGGCCCGTTGCGATTGCGAGTACGAGCGCAATGGAACCGCCAACCTGTTCATGCTGTTCGCGCCGCTCGAAGGTTGGCGCCATATCAAAGTCACAGATCGCCACACCGCCGTGGATTATGCTCACCTCTTGAAAGACGTGGCCGATATCCACTTTTCCGCCGCCCAGACCATCGTTCTGGTCCAGGACAATCTCAACATCCACAGCAAGGCGTCACTCTACGAAGCCTTTCCGCCCGCCGAAGCCAGGCGGCTGGTCGAGCGGTTCGAATGGCATTACACGCCAAAGCACGGCAGCTGGCTTAATCTGGCGGAGTCGGAACTCGGCGTCCTATCGTCCCAATGTCTCGACCGCCGCATCCCTGACAAACAAACCCTCGTCGAGGAAGTCGCCGCCTGGGAGAAGGACCGCAATACCAATCACGCCAAGGCCAATTGGCACTTCACAACCCCAAACGCTCGCATCGAACTCAAACACCTCTACCCGTCAATCTGACTAAATTGGCCGACTAGGAGAGAGCGGCTCAGGCATCCATCTTGAGCACCACGCGGAAACGGGCCTTGCCGCTCAGCATGCGCTCGTAGGCTTCCTGCGCTTTTTCGAGCGGGTAGATTTCGTTCATCGAGACGACGGCGTTGCGCTGAGAGAAGTTCAGCGTGTCCTCCGAATCCCGGGCGATCCCCGAACACCAGGCTCTGACCGAGGCGCGCTTGCCGAGCAGATCGGAGGAATTGACGGTGAGCGAGCCGACCGCGCCGATGACCATCATCACGCCGTTCGCGCCAAGGCCGCCGGCGATCGCCTGCATCGCCTTGCCGTCGGTGACGGTGGCGAGGATCGCCCTCGCCCCGCCCATCGCAGTCAGCGCTTTCGCCGGGTCTTCAGCAGCGCTGTCGATGTAGTCGCCTAGGGGATGAAGTTGCTCTGCCGCGGGCCGGTCAAATGGTAGACGTTCCCTTTGTCGTCCTGAATGACGCCCGCAAAGCCGGCTTTAGGTTCCAGGATCAGCTCCTTGGCCAGCGTTGCGGTGCGGAACTTCCAGCCCTGCGGCAGCTTGAGGAGATCGCCGAGGGAGTTGAGCTTGTCGATCGTCAGATCCGGCATTTCCTTATTCGTGTAAGCGACCATCACCCAAGTCCGGCCCTTGGGATCGTCAAGAAGATAGACCTCCGATCCTTTCTTGAAGCCCACCACGGCCGTTATCGCCGGCAGCGTCGTGCGATAGGCCGTGGAGACCCCCTTCGCTGAGGCCATGACCCTCGGCGCTGGGCTGTTCCCCATCCATTGCGCGTTGAGGCCATCGAAATTCCTAATTGCGCCGACCCTGTCTGCGAGCCAATCCACCATCCAGCGGTAGGGAGCGGCGATGCGGACTGAAAGCGCCTGGTATTGTTT
The DNA here is from genome assembly GCA_963824475.1 of uncultured Alphaproteobacteria bacterium. Taxonomy (GTDB): domain Bacteria; phylum Pseudomonadota; class Alphaproteobacteria; order Rhizobiales; family Beijerinckiaceae; genus Roseiarcus. Next base: position 357,011 of record CAWGPR010000008.1, on the reverse strand, counting down.
GGCGATCTTCTTCGGGTCCAGTTTTTGGACGAGCGAGGCCGGCGCCGAATCGTGCGAATCATCGCCGCCATTGAGACCCGTCGTATTGTAGACGCTGACGTAGACGATTTTCTTGAGCGGATCCTTGGCGAAGAGATCGATTTCCTCGTACCGGTAATCGCGCAAGCCATCGAATTCGACGATGCTCCGCGCCGGCGCAATCGTCCGGGAGCGCGCTAAAATACTTGCACTCTTCTGCATGGGACGGCGTACCGCCTTCGGCGGCCAGCAACAGCAGTCCCAACGCCAGACCGCACAACGCCCGATCGCCGCGGCGCTTTCCGACCGTCGGCATCCCGTCCTCCAATTCAGCCCGGCGTTCTACGCGGCGCTCTCCCGATGGCGGATCGTAGTTCTGAATGCGTTGTCTCTGCAACTCCTTGTCACGGCACGCCTACCGCCTTTGCGCAAGGTCTGCGCCGCGCGACGCGCGAGACAGGGGCGGCCACGATCGTCGAACATTCGCCGCTCTCCTGATAGGCCAAGTCTGCGCCGAACTTCGTGAACAAGAGGTTGCGATGAGAACTTACGCCCGACTTCTCGCAGCCGTCGCTTTGTCGCTGGCCTTACAGGCGGGGCCACGACCTGCCGACGCGGCCGACAATCCCGCCGATTTGCAAGGGCCGGGGGTTGGCCCGCAATATGACGGCGCGCATGTCTAACTCGCGCCGGCCGATATGGAGCGGTTCGTGAAGAGGCCGAATTCGTCGACGGCTTCGTTCGCTTCTCGAAGGGAACGATTGTCTCCGACGACCGAACTGCGCCCGGAGTTGAGATCGGCCGCCCAGCGGACACATACAGGCGCGTGCGCATCGCGTCGGTCTTCGGCAAGCTGACGGCGCTCGTCACAGATGGCCGCCTTCCCTTTCCTTTTGGCCGGGAAACCTACGGCTACGAAGTCGGGGACCTTGCGGCGACGCTGGCGAAAGCCACGGCGGCGGGCGCGACGGTTCTTGTCGAGCCTTTCAAATCGGAGGGCCGGGAAGCGGCGATGGTGCAGTTTCCGGGAGGCTACACTGCCGAAATCCACCCGCTGTTGCCGCCGTGACGACCCCTGCTCAACCGGGCAACGGGCCATCAAGCCGAGGCCGGCGAAGCCGGGCAGCATGATGGCCGAGGCGGATGCGCGCTGAAGGCGGTGAGGTTCTCCGTCGGGCGCCCTTACGGCCATCCATCGAATGCGACTCCCCGGCGGTTCGCGCGGCCTCAGGTGATCGAGCCGATCACGCCCTCGATGAGGTAGTTGGTTCCCCATAGGCTCCCGTCGTAGAGGTCGACCGTCTTGGTCGCGATGACGTTGCCTTTGTTGTCCTTGATCCCGCCGACAAAGATCGGCTTGTCGGCCTTCATGTCCTCGATCGCGGCGAGAGCCGCGCGACGAGCCGAGTTGCTGGCGCCGGCGCCGAATGGCGTGCTCTTGACCAGATCCTTGTCATAGCCGCCTTCCGTGAGGTTCGGCAGCTTCTCGCCCTTGGCGATGAGCTTGGCGTAGGCGTCGTAGACGGTGCTCCACTTCATTTCAGCGCCGGTGATGAAGCCTTTCGGCGCAAGCGAGCTTTGATCGGCGTTGTGGCCGAGAGTCTTGGCGCCGCGCGATTCGGCCGTCTCGATCACCACCTTCGGGCTGTCGACGTGGCAGGCGATCACGTCGCAGCCTGCGTCGATGAGAGCCTGAGCCGATTCCGCCTCGCGGACCGGAAGCGACCATTCGCCGGTCATGATGAGATGAATCTCAGCGGCCGGATTGACCTTCTTCGCCGCAACGGTGAACGAATTGACATTGCGCAGCACGAGGCCGATGGGCTTGGCCGCGATATAGCCGATCTTGTTGGTCTTGGTCGAAAGCCCGGCCGCGATCCCGTTCACGTAATGGCCCTGATCCATGTAGGAGTAATAGCCGCCGGCGTTGTCGGGATCCTTGCCCTTCTTCCACAGGCTCGTGGGGTGACGGAATTCGATCTTGGGATGTTTCCTCGCCTCGTCCAGCATGAAGGGGTTGAAGTACCCGAACGAGGTAGGAAAGATCAGAGTTGCGCCGTCGAGATTGATCATCGACTCCATGGTCTGCACGACTGCATCGGTCTCGGGGACGTTCTCCTCTTCGACGACAGTGATCCCAGGCACGGCCTTGAGCGCGGCGGCGGCGACCGCGTGCGACTGGTTCCAGCCGAAGTCATCCTTTGAGCCGACGTAGATGAAGCCGATGGTCGTGTTGGCGGCAGCGCGCGAGCGGCCTATTCCGGTAAGCGCGGTCACGCCGGCGGCCGCGCCGGCGAGGAACTCGCGTCGTGTGGCGTGCATGTTGACGCTCCTTCAAACTGACGCGCCGACGCTTGTTGGCTGAGTCCAGCGCGATCGAGGAAAAGCAAGTCTCGCGCCATTCGCCCGCGCACCCGCTCGATCAGAGCTTCCCGTCGGAGTCCGCCAACGCGCCCTGGGTCGGCTCTCACTTCTCCACCGGCAGCGTTGAAAGACCGAATTGATCGCTGAGGTCGGCGAAACGGTCCTCGAAGCCCTCTTGCTTTGCGAAAAAATTGGCCACGCGCGCTTATAATTTCCGCTTTCGTGACAAGAATATTCGCGACATAAGGTCGGTCGCCGACTGCCATGCAAGGAGCGGGGAATGGCGGGAAAAACGGTGATCGTGCGCCTCAACCAGCAGCAGATCGAGCTGGTCGACCGAACGATCGCGAAAGGCGAAGCGCCCGACCGCGCCGGGCTCGTCAAGCGCGCGCTGCGCGAGCAGGCGGCGAAGGTCAAAGACCGCAAAGGCGCCGCGCGATGAGCAACCGGAAAATCCTGCTTGAATGGATTCTCGAACCCGGGACCGGCAAGGCGCTTGAAGTCAGGGCCGGCCAGATCCTTCGCATCGAGCAGATCGAGGGGCTGCAATGCGTCGACTTCAACTGCTTCAACCTTCACGACTACAAGGAGTTCATGCATTGCGGCCGCATCCGCACCGTGCATGGCTTCAATCCGACCAAGGGCGCATTTCTCTGGTCGGCGCCGCCGCGCGAGCGCGCGCTCATGTATATCCTCGACGATACCGTCGGCCGTAACGACGTCCTGTTCCCGCGTTGCAGCGCCTATCTTTACGAGAGCGCCTATGGATTCGACGCGCACACCAATTGTCACGACATCCAGGCCGAGGCGCAGAGGGAATATGGACTGACCCCCGACGACGTGCATGACAGCTTCAACCTGTTCATGTTCACCGAGGTGACGCTCGACGGCCGCGCGACCATCACGCGACAGGACACGAAGCCCGGCGACCATGTCGATCTGCTGGCGCTGGTCGATGTCCTCGCTGTGCCGAACGTCTGCGGCGCCGACGTCATGCGCACGAGCAACTTCGCGCTCAAGCCGATCAAGCTGACTGTGTTCGAGGCGACAGAGGCGGATACGGCCATGGTCCCGAAGACGCCGGTCCTGAAGAGTCAGCGGACGCCGAAGGATTTCCGCAATTCGAAGATCAAGGCGGATCGGGCGCTGACGCGCGATCGCTCCTACCGGGCGGAATTCGTCAACACTCCGATTAGCGTTGAGGAGATTGCGGTCGAACTGTCCGACGAGGAGGCGGCGGTGCTTGATCGCCTGCGCTTGCCGGTCTATGACGCGGACGACGGCGCGGCGCTCAGGGACGTGCTCTTCACCTGGTGGGAGCAGACGTTCCTCGGCGCCGCTGAAAGCGGCGCGCCGGCGATCGGCGACCGAAAGCCGTCCGGCGGGCGCTAGCCCGGTCGCTTAATCTTTTCTCAGCTTCTCCGCCGCTCTTGATCTTGACGCGAAGTAGGTGAGCACCCCGTCGGCGCCGGGCGCGCTTGAACGCGATCAGGCTCTCCATCATCGCCTTGTCGCCGTCGATCCAGCCATTCATCGCCGCGGCCATGATCATCGAATATTCTCCGCTTACCTGATAGGCGAAGGTCGGCGCGCCACAAGATTGCAGGTTCGGACCGTCTACTTATAATAGCCGACGCCGCAGCCGAGATCATCGTCAGCCCTGGTTACGAGGCTTACCTTCGCAACGAGCGTATCATCGGCGCCCGGCTTTGCGGCCATATAGCTGACCTCGGTGATTTGACCTTCCGGCTTCTGAATCGCCGCGTAAATTTCCGCGCCAAACGCCTTGCCGGTAGAGTTCTGGGCAGCGCGTATGTCCATGCCAAGCGCTTGCTTGAGGTTGGGATTGCCAATCGCAACGATCGTGCCGTCGCTAGCATTCGCACAAAACACGTAGAGATCTCGATCCCGAAATCTGCTTTCTCCCTTGTTGAACATGTCGAGCGCCTTGGCCTTATCCGCTTTCACAGCGGCGACCGCTTTCATCAACATGGCCTTGGCTTCCTCGGCCGTGCCGCCGGTTTGCTGAGCGAAAGCCGCGGGCGAGAGTGCAATGACTACGGCCGACACAGCGGCAATCACGAATTGACGGGCCATCGCATTCCTCCTGTCGCGAGCTCCGACGAAGGGGGGCGTATATGCCAATATCAAGCCCACGGCCTGTTCGATCCAAAGGCGGCGGCCCGCCGCGCCCACCAATGATCCGCGCCGATAGACGCCGAACGTCAGAATAACGACAGGCGGAATTTCATCGAACGCGAAGCTTCTCCGCCGCGCGTGCGGCGAAGTAGGTGAGCACCCCGTCGGCGCCAGCGCGCTTGAACGCGATCAGGCTCTCCATCATCGCCTTGTCGCCGTCGATCCAGCCATTCATCGCCGCGGCCATGATCATCGAATATTCGCCGCTTACCTGATAGGCGAAGGTCGGAAAGCCGAATTCGTCCTTCACCCGGCGGATGATGTCGAGATAGGGCATGCCGGGCTTGACCATCACCATGTCGGCGCCCTCGTCGAGGTCGAGCTCGACCTCGCGGAGCGCCTCGTCACTATTCGCCGGGTCCATCTGATAGGTGCGCTTGTCGCCCTTGAGCGCGCCGGATGAGCCTAGCGCGTCGCGAAACGGCCCGTAGAAGGCGGAAGCGTATTTGGCCGCATAGGCCATGATCTGCACATCGAGGAAGCCTTCGGCGTCAAGCGCCTCGCGGATCGCCCCGACCCGCCCGTCCATCATGTCCGAAGGCGCGATGACGTCGGCCCCGGCGCGCGCCTGGGTCAGCGCCTGGCGGGTGAGCGCCTCGACCGTCTCGTCGTTGAGGATGGTGAGCTCGCCCGAAGCGCTCTCGCGCACTAGCCCGTCGTGGCCGTGGCTGGTGTAGGGGTCGAGCGCGACGTCGGTGACGAGGCCAAGCTCAGGAAACTCGCGCTTGATTGCGCGGCAGGCGCGGCAGACGAGATTGTCCGGGTTGAAAGCTTCGCCGCCGCGCTCGTCCTTGAGCCCAGGCTCGGTATAGGGGAAGAACGCGATCGCGGGGATGTCGAGCTTGACCGCCCGCTCGGCCTCGCGCAAAGCCTCGTCGACGCTGAGGCGGTCGACGCCCGGCATCGCCGCGACCGGAACGCGGCGTCTCTCGCCATCGATGAGAAAGAGCGGCCAGATGAGGTCGCTCGCCGTCAGCGCATGCTCCGCCACCAACCGCCGCGCCCATTCCGCCTTGCGGTTGCGGCGCGGGCGGTGGATGAGATCCAGGCGGTGGGTTTCGGCGATGCGCGACGGCTTGTTCATGGGGCTCCTCGTTCAACCGCTTATACACCCGCTGCAAGCGCGCCTCGATCGTTGGACCGCGGCCGTCCCGGCGCAGCCAAACCCGGCCGGCCGGCCACATAGACGCAAGCAAATGCCAGCAAATGCGAGCAAAATGTACATGAACGCTGGCAAAATTGCTTGCATTTACTAGCGCTTATTTTTCCGAATCGAGACTTTTCAATGGGTTACGGTCGATTCAAATACAGAAATCCGGGCGCCGTCTCAGGCTCTGTGCAAAATATCTCAAGCCCATTTTCCTCTCTTTCTCGCCGCGGCCCTTCGCGCCAGTTCTGGTAACAGGAATCTAGATAAACACAGGATTCCGATTTTGGCAAGATAATGTTTCAGAAGTCATGCCTCCGGACTGTGATCCGGGGGTGGCCATGACGGCCAAAATTCGTTCCTCGTCAGCACATGCTCCGAGCCGCCGCGCCCATTCGCCGTCTCGTGTCGTTCTCGACACTTCTCTTGTCATTCTCGACGGCCGTGGAGCGGACGATCGGGAATCCAGCCACTCATCAGCCGCTGTTGGGGCCGCTGGATTCCCGGTCAGACCTTCCCCCCGGATCGCAGTCCGGGGGCTGCCGGGAATGACAAGAAACCCGAAGAGATCGGCCGGATTTCGTATCAGGGTTGCGGACCGGAAAGGCGCAGCTGCTCGTGCTCGGCGCGAAAGACGTTGCTGTAAAGGCCGTTGATCCACTGGCGCCCGCTCGCGGTGACGTTGAGGTAGCGGATAGCCTCCTGGATGAAGGGCGACACCCTCCCCCAATAAAATTGCGGGTATTTGTCGACCAGGTCCGCGGGCGATTCATAGCCAAGCTGCCGGTTCAGGCCGATTTCCTCAAACTCCTGGTAGAGTGCGTTGGCCTTCCTCAGATAATGCGGATCGCCGAGCTGGCCGATCAGATCGGCGGCCCTGAGCAGCGCCGCATCCTCGTGGACGTGGTGCTCGTCAGGCGCCGTGGAGTAAGGGAAGCGCGTGTGCTGGATCGCGCCGGCTATCCGCGCGCCGTCGAGCTCCTCGATCGAACGCCAGGCGATCGAGCACGAACAGTTTTGACCGCTCGACGTGATAGGGCGCGAGCGCGGCGTCTGAGCAACCACGCGGCAATTTGACCTTGTGGCCGGCGGCGTCGACGACGAAGCCGTCGGGCCCATCCCCTTTGAGGACGCCGCGCACATAGCCGATATCGTGGGAGAGGCAGGCGACGATGAAGTTTGAGTAGTCATCCGGAGTCGAGGCGGTCAAGAGCGCACGCCCCTTGAAGATGTCGTGGCCCGCAAGGGTGACGAGCATGGTGTGCTCGACGTTGTGGTAGAGGGCGTCGCTGTTGCCGATGCATTCGAGCGCGAGCCGCGCCGCGAACGGGACGATCTCGGCAAGGCGCGCGTGCGAGACCCCAAACCGGTCCCTCATATCTTCGGCCAGAAACGACCCAAGCGCCTCCGCCGCCAGGCCGGGCAACGTGATCATCATGGATCGTTCAGATGGCCGCAGCGGCGAAGGTTGGCGATCCGGGTCGCCATTTGTCTTCGCGCGCGTTTCGGGTCCAGCATGCCCGGCAGTACCTGAATCTTCACAAGAGACAGCCACATTCATGCGCTCGCTCATCGCCGGAGCGCAAGGACCGTCGCCGCTCCGTCCTGGTGGCAAACGAACTGAAGCCTGCGCCCTTGCCCTCTTTTCAATGGGCCGCTATTAAAACCCTAGTCATAGATGGGAAGTCTTGCCGCATGCGATGGCTGGAGGCAATTTGGTCTCCCGAGAAACTCGACAGCCTCCTCGCCTATTTAACGTACAATATTGCGGTATGGACATCAGTTGTGACCCTGGTCGCATTGATCATGACTGTGGTGTCGATTAGAGGCCCACTCAAAGAGAGTACAAAGGCGCGCGAATTGGAAACAAAGGAGAAGAGGATTGAGAGATCTCTTAAACTAATCAGGATGATGGCGAATGTCGATCCGGAGACTGGAAAAGAAGCAGGCGCAGAGTTGCAGATCGTAGCAATCATTTTACTGGGTGAATTTCCTGAGTATTACTCATCATATGCAGGGCTTCTAGAACATTGGAAATCAAATCCAAAATTTGCGAACACAAGGCTGACCAAGGAATTGGAACAGCTTGTCCACAAGACAGAGCCGAACGGGACAAGACGCTCGAAAACCTAAGGGATGTCTTGCTCTAGCTAGAAAACCCTTCGGCGCCTATCCCGTAGAGGTCCTCAGTCGACCGTGAAGAACGCGGTTTGATGTTTTGGGCTGGGCGCTGGGGCAGGCAGGCTGGGCGATGGTTAGGGGCTCGGCGGCCGCGAGGATTGCGGCAATGAAGACGCGCCAAATGGCGGCGAGCCAGGCGATGAGCCTTCGGAAGTTGTATCCGGCGGCGGCGAGGACCGCGTTGGCGGCGTCGCCGTGGGCGCCTTTGAGAAAGTTTCGGGCCATGCGGTGTTCGGCCTTGGCGTGGCCGATGACGGGCTCGACGGCCGAGCGCCGGCGGAGTTCGCGCCTGATGGCGTCGGTGACGCCGCGCCTCTGGCCAGAGATATAGACCTTGAACCGCATGTCGGGCGGGGCGTTATGGCCGCGATAACCGCGGTCGGCGACGACGCGGGTCAGGGGCGCGCCGATCTGCGCTTCGATCTCGGGCAGGACGGTCTTGAGCGTATGGCCGTCGTATGGATTGCCCGGCATCGCCTTCACATGGGCGATGAACTGGCCGCCCTTTGAGCGATGCAGGGTCGTGGCGAGCGAGACCTTGACGCCAAATTCGTAGGGCCGGTGCGACTTGCCCTTGCCGATGCATTCGACCTCGGGCGCGTGCAGGGAATAGATCTTCCTCCCGCGCTGGTGCTGGCGCTGATCGCGCACGGCGAAGGCCAGCGACAGCGGTTGGGCGAAGATCGCCCGCAGTTCAGCGTCGTCGCCGGTCTTGCGGACGAGATCGCGGCAGACCCGGCCAAGATAGGTCCGGATTGATCTCAGCGCCCGGTTGGCGCGCCTGAACTGCTTGGCGTGCGCGTAGCGTTGATGGGCGATCAGCGCGTGCTTTCCCACCCGCTCATAGGACTGGCGCAGCGACACGCCAGTCTTCCGGGCCAGCCTGACCAGCCGCTCGCGCGCCCGGTGCATGAGTTTTGCGTCGGTCGGAAACGCCACCGCCTTCGGCTGCACGGTCGTGTCGACGACGATGCGGGAAAAGTCCGAGAGTTTTGCCGCGCCAGTGCGGGTCGCGGTCGCGAGAACTCTCCTGGATCAGCGCCACGAGTTTCTCCTCGCCCATCCGCTGGCGCCAGCGCGTCAGGGACGAGCGGTCGAACGGCGTCTTGTGCCGGAAGAATTCCTCGCCGCAGAATAGCTGGAAGTAGGGGTTCTCGACCCAGCGGGCGCAGAGATCCTCATCCGACAGATCGTGCATCGACTTGAGGATCGCCAACCCCGCCATCAGCCGGGTCGCCAGCGGCGGATGGCCGGCCTTGTCAGAATACATCGCCCCGAACTGATCCTCGAGGAAGCGCCAGTCGACCGCGCGGGCCAGCTTCGCCAGCGGGTGGCCCATGTCGACGATCTGGTCGAGCCGGGCCCGGAACAGATCGTTCTGCCCGCTCTCCCGCCGCTCCTTCGGCCGCATCGAATCGCCTCCTCGCCCACGACGAAAGCGAGGGAATCACGACCAAACGCATCGCGCAATTCGCAAGATAACCGCCCTCCGAACCGCCAATTCCGGCAAACGCGAACACTTCCGATCCGCCGCTGACGCCCGGAAATCAAGGTGACGCGGCAATCTTCACGGGCGACGTCCTCAGAGAACGCGATCTAGAGAGGTCATGATCCTGCAGGCGTGAAGGTGAACGTCTCAAGGCTTGAGTTCGCCAAAGATCGTCGGCACGAGTTCGGAAACCGTCGGGTGGATCGCCATCACGCGCGTGTAGGCGGAGGCCGTCACGCCTGCGGCCATCGCCTCGATCACGCCATGGATGGCCTCGTCGCCTCCCACGCCAAGAATGGCGGCGCCGAGGATCGCGTCACTGTTGCGGTCGACCACGACTTTCATAAATCCCTGCGTTTCCCCTTTCTCGACCGCACGGCCGACGCGCGTCATGGGTCGGCGCCCGATCCTGACCGCGTGTCCCTTTGCCCGGGCTTCGGCCTCGGTCATGCCGACCCGGCCGAGCGGCGGGTCGATGTAGAGCGCGTAAACGGGAATGCGGTCGCTCACCTTGCGCGCGGCGCCATCGAGCAGGTTCGCCGCGGCGATCTCGAAATCGTTGTACGCGGTGTGGGTGAAGGCGCCGCGGCCGTTGCAGTCGCCGAGCGCCCAGATGTGGGGGACGTTGCTCTTCAAAAACTCGTCAACGACGATATAGCCTCGCGCGTCGACCTTGACGCCGGCGGCCTTGAGCCCGAGGTCGTCAGTGTTCGGGCGGCGGCCCACGGCGAGCAGCACGTGAGAGCCTAGGACCTCAGGTTCGCCGGCTGCGCAATTGACGCCGACCGCGATCTCCGCGCCGCGCGGCTCGAACCGGATGCATTCGGATTCGAGCCGGATCTCTATGCCCTCCGCCTCGAGGATTTCGCGGATCGCGTCCGAGACCTCCTCGTCCTCGTGCGGTACCAGCCGCGGCGCCTTTTCCACCACCGTGACCGCCGCTCCCAAGCGTCGAAAGACTTGCGCGAACTCGAGGCCGACATAGCTTCCGCCGACCACGACAAGGCGGCGCGGCAGCACGTCGAGGTCAAGCAGCGTCGTGTTGGTCAGCGTCCTCACCTGATCGCGACCGGGAAAATCTGCCATGACCGCCCGGCCGCCGACGTTGATGAAGAAGCGCTCGGCCTCGAGCACATCGCCGCCGACCCTGATTGTCGTGGGGGAAAGGAAGCGCGCGTGACCCTCGAGGAGCGTGCAGTTCGCCATGCCGCGCAGCCAGGCCGTAAGGCGTGAGCGGGAATTGCCGACTACCTTGTTCTTGCGAGCCATGACGGCGGCGAAATCGACGCCGATAGGTCCGGCGGTTACCCCAAAATCCTCGAACTCGCCGCGCGAGATGCGCCGCATAGGCGCTCGCGACCAGCGTCTTGGTCGGCGTGCAGCCTGTGTTGACGCAGGTTCCGCCGATGAGCTTGCGTTCGACAAGCGCGACCTTCTGTCCGGCCGACGCCAACCGCCCGACCATCGGCGGACCGGCCTGTCCGGCGCCGATCACGATGGCGTCGAAACGGTTCATCGCCGCCTCGGAACGCTTGCGGGGAGTGGAACTTCGCATTCCATCGCCTGTCCTGCCCTCGGGTTGCTGTCAAACCTCATTCCACAATTGGACCGCCGGCTCGTCCTTGTCGTGCTCGTAGCCTAGGATGCTTACGCTCGCGGTGCTGAGCATGAACAGACGTCCCTCTGAAGGCGCGAGGCCGAGCCAGCGCGCCGCCAGCACTCTGAGGATGTGACCGCTCGAAAACACGATCGCTTGGTCATCCGCAGCGCGCAGTCGGGCGATGACGCGATCGGCGCGCGCCCCGACATCCGCAGGCTGTTCGCCGTTCGGGCAGCCGTCGCGGAACAGCAGCCAGCCGGGGCGCTCGGCGAGGATTTCGCTGCTCTTCCGCCCTTCGTAGTCGCCGTAGTTCCATTCAAGAAGGTCTGGATCGACCTTGGCTCGCTCGCCGAACCCAGCCAGCGCGCAGGTGCGGGCCGCGCGCTGAAGCGGGCTCGTGAAGACTCTGTCAAAGGTGACGCCCTGGAGGCGCTCGTGAAGCGCGCGCGCCTTGCGCTCGCCCTCCGCGGTGAGCGGAATATCGGTGCGGCCGGTGTGCTTCCCGCTTGCGCTCCATTCGGTTTCGCCATGACGGACGAGAGTGACGCAAGGCAGCATGGGACTCCAATCCGAAATTGCGCTTGCCCGTTACGCTCGCGCTCAGGGTTACTCCGCGGGCGCGACCTCGTCGTGCGTCAACGCTGGCCCCATGGAATCGAAGACGCCGTCGCGCCGGATCAGCGCGTGAAACAGCGCCGCAGCGAGATGCATCAGGATCAGCGCGAAAAAGAGGAAGGCGAGATAGAAATGCGCGTTCCACAGCGCCGTATGCAGACTGGGGTTCAGCGGCAGGATCTGCGGCAGCCAGACGCCCGGCCACAACACCACCGGGCACTCCGCGGCTGACAGCATCGCCCAGCCGATCAGCGGCATCGCGATCATGAGCGCATAGAGCACGTAATGCGAGAGGTACGCCGCGAGCTTCATTGGCTCGGGCAGGTCGACTGGCAGGGCCGGCGCGCCGTAGCGCAGACGCACAGCGAGGCGGATCAGCGCGAGAATGAGAATCGCGATCCCGAGCGGCTTGTGAATGTTGACCAGCGTCAGATATTCCGGCGCGACCGAGGAGGCCATGCCGACGCCGATAAACAGCATCGCCAGGATGCAGACGGCCATGAGCCAGTGCAGCGTTCGCTGGAGCGGGGTGAACCGGTGGATGTCGCGATGTACGTTGGTCATTGGGCGGACCCCGTGGCGGTTCGCGGGTAGTCTTTTTCCTCGGCCGTGCGGCGGTCGTAGGAGACCCTGTAGGCCGATGAGCGGGCTGCGGGGAACGGATCGTCCGACGTTCGGATTCCGTTCGGCAGGACGGTCGGATCGAAATTGATGTCGCGGCACGGCCCGTCCCGCTCGGCTTCGATCTCATGGACGACGAGCGCTCCGACCTCCACGCTGCGGCGGTCTTCCGGCCACGCCTTGCTCGGATCCGCGGTCTGATCGCCGGGATTGGCGACCGTGACCAGCATCGTCCAACGTAAGGGGCCGCTCTTGATGCGGTCGACGATCTCGGTTTCGAGGAAGTCGGGCCCGCGCTTCGCGAGCTCGTCTGGCGGGACTGCGACCGGCTGTGCCGCCGGCGCCAGCGACCAGCGCACCGCGTGGTCATTTCCAGAGGCGTCTGTGAAGATGAAGCTGTTGAGGCTGTTGTAAGGCTCTTCGGCGTAGCTGCCCGTCCAGGGCGCGCTTTTGGCCCAGCTGCCGAAAGCCGCGATCTCGGGATGGGCTTGGGCGAACTTCGCCATCGCGTCAGGCGCCTTGCTTGCGGACGCGATCTGGAGCTCGTGGAAAGCCTCCGGCGTCGAGACGGGAAAGAACGGCGGGTCGATCATCGCCATGCGCCATTCCTGACCGTCCGGCGTGGAGATCATGAGGCCCAAGCCCCGCACACGCTCCTTGGCGTCATCGGCGTTTGGGTTCGGCGTGCCGAGATTGAAGCGCCCGAGGGCGGGATACTGGCCCTTGACGAAGACCTGAGCTCGCGACAGCTCAGATCCGGCGCCGTTGGACTCGAACACGCCGGTGAAGCAAATTCCCTTGGCGTGATTGCGCCGGTGGCCAAGCGGCGGGCCCGACGGCCCAGTAAAGCCGTCAACAAGCTTCTGCGGCGTCAGGCGCTCCGGCGAGAACAATCCGGCCGTGTAGGCGAACGCTGCGGCGGCGAAGGCGACCACGGCGGCGATCAGCATGAGCGATCCAAGGACGGCGCCCGGAGACGGTCGGGATGCCTGGGGCAATGTCCGTTCTCCCCCTGATGGTTTCAGCAAGCCTAGCACAAAGAGCCGGGCGGAAGGGAGCGCAGGACGAGATCCGCCGACGGGCTCGATTCGGCTACGGTAAAGCGCTCACGCCTTCACCCGCACATAGTCTCCTGGCGCATCGCCAAGCGGTTTCAGCTTGCCGCCGCCAGGCTTGCGGGCGGGGACCTTGGCCGGGGCCTGGGCGACGACCCATTCGACCCAATCCGGCCACCACGAGCCGGGCGTCTCCTTGGCCTTCGCCACCCAATCCTCGAACCTGCCGTCGGGCGGGCCGTCCGACCAGAACTGATATTTCGGCTTCGTCGGCGGATTGACGACGCCGGCGATATGGCCTGACCCCGCCATCACATAGCGCACCGGGCCACCGAAACATTTGGCCCCGGTGAACACCGAACGAGCCGGCGCGATGTGGTCCTCTTTTGTCGCCAGCTCGTAGACCGGGATCGTCACCTTCTTGAGGTCGAGCGTCTTGCCGCTCAGGACCATGCGCCCGTTCGAGAGATCGTTCTGCAAGTAGCAGTGCCGAAGATAGAACCTATGGTTGGCGGCGGGCATGCGGGTCGAGTCCGCGTTCCAGACCAGCAAGTCGAATGGCATGGGCTCTTTGCCCTTGAGGTAGTTGTTGACGTAGTACGACCAGATGAGCTCGTTTGGCCTCAGCATGTTGAAGGCGTTGGCCATCTGCGAGCCTTCGAGATAGCCGCGTTCGGCCATCCGCTCCTCAACCACCTTCAATTGCTCGGCGTCGACGAACACCTTGAGGTCGCCAGCGTCGGCGAAGTCGATCTGGGTGGCGAAGAACGTCGCGCTCGGTATCCGCTTGTCGCCGACCGCGGCCATGTAGCCGAGCGTCGCCGCGAGCAGCGTGCCGCCGACGCAATAGCCGATTGCCGCGACCTCGCGCTCGCCCGTCGCCTGCTCGACGCAGTCGAGCGCCGCGAGGATGCCCTCATGCATATAGCTGTCGAAGTCCTTGTCGGCGTGACGCTCGTCCGGATTGACCCAGGAGATGACGAACACGGTGAGCCCCTGCCCCACCGCCCAGCGGATGAACGATTTCTCCGGATTGAGGTCGAGCACGTAGTACTTGTTGATCCACGGCGGCACGAGGAGCAGCGGCCGCTTGTAGGCTTCCGGTGTGGTCGGCTCGTACTGGATGAGCTCGATCAGCCGGTTGCGGAAGACCACCTTGCCCGGCGTCGCCGCGAGATTGACGCCGAGCTTGAAAGCGCGCGCGTCCGACTGGCGAATGCGCAAGTCGCCATGGCCGGCCTGGATGTCTTCGGCCAACATTTTCAGGCCCCGCGCCAGGTTCTCGCCACTCTCGGCGATGGTCGTGCGCAGAAGCTCCGGATTGGTGGCGAGGAAGTTCGAGGGCGACAGCGCGGCGGTCACCTGGCGCAGGTAGAATTGCGCCTTGTCGCGCTCGTGCGGGTCGAGATCGTCGGCGCGCTTGACCAGATCGTCCGCCCAGCGCGTCGTCAGCATATAGGCCTGCTTGATGAAATCGAAATACGGATTGTCGCGCCACGCGGCGTCGGCGAAGCGCTTGTCGGCGGCGTCGGGCGCGGCGACTGGCGGCGCTTGTTCGCCCTGGAGGCGGTGCAATGTCGAACCCCAAAGGTCGACGAACTGCTTGGTCAGCGCCGCTTGCGCCTTAAAGGCCCGCTCGGGATCGGCCATGTAATATTCCGCCACCCGGCCGATCGAACGCACCATTTCGCCGATTTCGTCGGCGGCCGACTTGATTTCCCCGGTCTCCCGCGGGCGCAAGTAAGCAGCGAGCGCCTTGCCGCCCTGCTCGATCGCCAGCGCGACGTTGCGGGCGAGCGCCTCCACGTCGGGGGCGGGAGGTTGGGCGCTCACGTCCGGCGCGGGAGCGGAGGGTGCGATCGCGGCGGCCGGCGTCGCAGCAGCGGATGCGGTCGGCGCGGCGGCGGGCGCCGCCCGCTCGGCTGGCGCGGGCGCCGTTTTGGTCTCGCTTGCGCTTCGCCGCTCGGCCCGCCGATTCGCCGGCGCGGGAGCGGAGGACACAGCCGGTTCGGCTGGGAGGGGCGCGATTTGGGCTTCGGTTGGGCTTCGCGGTTCAGCCCGCCGATTCGCCGGCGCTGAAGCAGACGAGGCGATCGGCGCGGCCGGGCTAGCAACGGAGGATGCGGTCGGTTCGGCCGGGGCGGGCCCGGTTTTGATTTCACTCGCGCTTCGAGATTGCGCGCGGCCGGTCGCTTGCGCAGATCCCTCGTCCTCCGCGAGACGGCGCTCGGCGGCTGCTTCCGGGGCGGTCGATCGGGCGTCGGACGCGGCCGGCTCATAACGTCGACCAGCCTTCTTGGCGGAAGGCCCCTTGGTCGAGCGGCGAGGGACACCGCCTTGCGGCGGCGGCTCCAAGCGCCTCGCCGTGGGGCCTGCGGTTGCCTTTGCTTCGCCGCACGCCGTCGGCTTGCTCGGGGTCTTGGCCATGACGGGCGTTTCCTGACGATTTCCACCCTTCGAGGATCCGGTCCTATTAAACGGCCTCTGGACGGAGTTAGGAGCGACAGCTATGATGCATATCGCAAGCTGTATCGGACTCGCAAATCTATCTTGGCTGCTCCTTCTTGGGAATAAACAATTTAATGGAGGCGTGGAGTGCGGATTTTATAAAAACATCGATATCTCTCGCCAAAATCGATAATCTTCAGCGCATGCATCGTGGTAGTCTTTGTGATGGGGTACCTTTCTGCGCAGATCCCCGGATACGCTTATAATCATCATTTGCGTGCGCTTGTCACGGACCCGCTGGCGTACTGGCGTATTCAGAGAAGGGGCTGGGAGTCGTTCCAGGGGTTGCAATACACGCAAGATCAGGGCGGCGAACGTTTTCACAAATACGTCGAGACTGTTCTTCTCCCCCTGAAAATCGAAGGCTCTCGGCTATCGGAATCGTATCCGGCGCCAAAAATGGGGGGCGCGATCACAGTGGCGGGCGCCTCGGTCATTATTCTGGACCGGCTTGGTAGCCTCTATCGTTACGATTTGACAACTGGGTCCTTTGGAAAATTACCCGGAATTCCCCAATTGCCCAACAATTTGGACGCCTATCTCGTTCAGCGTCCAGGACCTCCGACCAACCTCGCCGACGCCCCCCACGACAACGAAATCCGCGCGCGTGACATCATCTACATATCAGATCGGAAAGAACTCGCCGTCGCCTACGATAGGTTTGACACAGCGCTTGGAAAGTTGAGGACGGTGGTTTCAACCATTCCGTTCGACGCTGCGACCCTGACCGCGACCGGTTTATGGAATGACGTCTTTTATAGCGATGCTTTCCTGTATGGCGGGATAACGTCCGGTGCCGGTCGACTGGCGTACGGGGGACAGGGAAAACTCTACCTAGCGCTTGGCGATCACTATGTCGTCGATCCTAAAGTGTCGGAGGATGACAGTACGACGTTCGGAAAAGTCATAGAGCTGGATCTGAATACGAAGGCGTCTCGGCAATACTCAAAGGGCCATCGGAATCAAGAAGGCCTGACATTTCTTCGGTCTGGCAGGCTTATCTCCACCGAGCACGGGCCCTACGGCGGCGACGCACTCGATATTATCACCGAGGGCAGCGATTACGGGTGGCCAAACGTCACCCTAGGGACCGATTACAATCGCTATGATTGGCGGCCTGGCGTCTCGCCCGCCGGGACCCTCGCCGGGTATAAGGCGCCGTTGTTCGCATGGGTGCCTAGCATCGCGCCTACCCAGGTCATCGAGATCAGCAATTTCAATTCCCGGTGGGACGGCGATCTGCTGGTTGGGACTTTGAAGGCTTCATCCGTCTATCGTCTCAGGTTGGAAGAGGGCCGTGTCATCTATTCGGAGAGGATCTGGATCGGAGAAAGAATTCGCGACATCGCCCAGACAAATGACGGAACAATTGTTTTGTGGACTGATGATTCCAAGCTTCTGTTCGTTACCGTCGATAAAGATCAACTGGCGTTGAAATGGCGAACTCGGGACGTCATCAGCAATGTGATCCTCAACGACAAGTGTCTTGGATGTCACCATTTTGGACCAACGGATCCGACCCAGTTTGCGCCCTCGCTTAGCAACCTTCTCAATCGGCCGATCGCATCGGACACTTTCTCATATTCGCCAGCTCTTCGGGCCAAACAACACCTGGGAAAGTGGACACCGGCCCTATTGACCGAATTTCTGACTGACCCATTCAAGTTTGCGAGCGGCACCAACATGCTTCCCCTTAACCTTAGTCCAGCGGACGTCAAAGATATCGTGGATAATCTGGTTGGGGCTTCGCAGGATTCCTCTTGGCAGAAGCAGTAGACCAGCGAGGAGTGAAACTGACGGACAGCGACGAATTTCGCCGATTGCGGCTAACTGCCGGTCTCTTCGGACGGCTGCCCGACACTGTGACGGCGCGTCCCATCCCCTTACGTCGCTACCCGACTATTCTAAGTTTCGTCAAAATAGGTCGGTAACGGAGCGACGGCGTAGGCCTTTCGGACAGAAAAATGTTTTGCACCATTCGCCGAGAAAGCGCCGGTCGCCGCCCAGGCAAAATCACATTGGCCGGGTTTCTCGCCCTTGCCGGGCTCCTCGCCTCCGGGCCGGAAGTCCATGCCCAGCAGCAGGACAGCATCTTGAAACAGGCGTTCAAGGTCTTTGGATTCGCCACCGACGTTGGGCCGCCGGCCGGTTTCGTCGACACGACCCGGCCGTCCGGCGATCTCGACTATATTCCGGTGTTCGAGCCGCCGCCCGAGCCGGCGCGGCCGGCGTTGAAGGCGCCCGAGCTCAAAACGATGAAGGGCGACCTTGACGGGGTCGAGAAGCAGCACAATGTGCTTCGACAAGCCTTCCCGCCGGCCGCTAAAGCGCTGGCCGAGGAACAGGCGTCGCAAAAGGCACAAAAGAAGCGCAATTCGAACGCCCCCGGCGCCCAGCAATAGCAATATCCCGTTTGCCGATCTTGGGCTTGCGATGGTACAGAGCCGAATCGGCGGATCGGCCGATGAAGCGCGACACGACCCAAGGCCAGTTGCTGCAATGAGCGATTTTCACCGGGTGCGGCGCCTGCCGCCTTATGTCTTCGAGCAGGTCAATACGCTCAAGGCCAAGGCTCGCGCCGCCGGGGCCGACATCATCGATCTCGGAATGGGCAATCCTGACTTGCCCGCGCCCAAGCATGTGATCGAGAAGCTCGTCGAAACGGTCGGCAAGCCGCGCACCGACCGCTATTCCGCCTCGAAAGGCATCGCTGGTCTGCGCCGGGCGCAGGCGGGCTATTACGCCCGCCGCTTCGGCGTCAAGCTCGATCCCGAGACGCAAGTGGTCGCCACGCTCGGCTCGAAGGAAGGCTTCGCCAATATGGCCCAGGCGATCACCGCGCCGGGCGACGTCGTCTTGGTTCCGAACCCCTCCTATCCGATCCACGCCTTCGGCTTTCTGATGGCCGGCGGGGTGATCCGCTCTGTGCCGGCCGAGCCGGGCCCCGACTTCTTCACCGCGCTCGAGCGCGCGATCATCCATTCGATTCCGAAGCCGATCGCCGTCGTGGTCTGCTATCCGTCCAACCCGACGGCTGTGGTCGCCTCGCTCGACTTCTATAAGGACCTGGTTCTGTTCGCGAAGAAGCACGAGATTTTCGTGCTCTCCGACATCGCCTACGCCGAGGTCTATTTCGACAATTCGCCGCCGCCGTCGATCCTGCAGGCGCCCGGCGCCTTCGAGGTCGCGGTCGAGTTCACTTCGATGTCGAAGACCTTTTCGATGGCTGGCTGGCGGATCGGGTTTGCGGTCGGCAACGAGCGACTGCTGGCGGCGCTGGCGCGCGTCAAGTCCTATCTCGACTATGGCGCCTATACGCCGATCCAGGTCGCCGCCGCCGCGGCGCTCAACGGTCCCGACGATTGCGTGCGCGAGATGCGCTCAACCTACAAGCGCAGGCGCGACGTGATGATCGAGAGCTTCGCCGCGGCCGGCTGGCCAATCGAGAAACCGAGCGCGTCGATGTTCGCCTGGACGCCGGTGCCAGAGCGCTTCCGTCATCTCGGCAGCCTCGAATTCGCGAAGCTGCTCATCGAGAAGGCGGACGTCGCCGTCGCGCCGGGCGTGGGCTTCGGCGAGCACGGCGACGATTACGTGCGCCTCGCGCTGGTCGAGAACGAGCAACGCATCCGTCAGGCGGCGCGCGGCGTCCGACGCTTCTTCGAGACCGCCGACGCCACCCTGCACAATGTGGTGAAGCTCAAGAAGCCGGCGTGAGGGGCGCTTCAGATTGTTCGAAATGTAGAGAGAAACCGACCTTCTTGCGCGCCTTGAAAATCGTCGCTGCCGGGAACTTGTGCCGCGTTTCAAGGACAATATCCGCCTCAACGGACGGTGATGCTGCGAGCCCGATATAAACTGCGGTAATCGCGTCCTCGGGAATTGGAGCCTGATGAATCTTCAGGCTTGTCTCGCCGTTGCGCCAAAGCATGCGCCACTCATGCTCTTGCCGCCAGACGACAGATTTAGTGTGAATCGTTGTGTCAATGCAATCATGGAGAGAAGTTCTTCCCTTTCTTCCCTCATAGTCACTGCGATAAAATTCATAAAAGATTTTGGCCGTGAACCGGGACATGTCGGTCCTGTATTCAATTTGTATCCAAGCGGGGTCCTCCGAACGAAGCATCTTATTTTCAAGGTTGTGCTGGCCGACAAGGAGAGAGGCGGTTTTCACGGTGTCGAATTCTATTGCAACGCCTCTGTGCCCATTTCCATAATGACCCCACATGTACAGGTTGTGTTGCGGATGCATACCCTCCTTCGCAGCGCTGCACGACAGAACAAAGCTTGCATTCCTACAGCGTTCCATATGCGTTTGGGCCCTGTCAACTGACTGCCCCCACTGTTCACGCGTGACGTGACGCGCGAACCATTCGCTGTCCGCCTGAGATCGGCTCCGCACATAAGCGCATAGCCGATCGTAGTCAGCATCGAAGTCCGTCTCAAAAAAGAAATATGGATCAAACGGATCGTTGAGTTTCGAGACGTGCACCAATGTGACTTGTTGGTGAGCGATTGCATCCAAGGCGAAGTCGGTGTTGCCGTAGAAGCGAACAACTTTCTTCGGGAGGGAAGCGCGTCCGCTCATCGAGCGAGCTTGGTCAGCGAGATCGCCATTGGCCGACGACTAAACCTCCATCCTCAGTTCAGCTCTAACTCATCGAGCTTCAGCGCGAAGGCTTCAGGCGCGATCAGCGGAACGAGGCGATCGGCGGCGCCAAAGTCCTCCGCGTTGCGATAGCCCTCCGCTGCCGGCTCGCGGAAGACTCGGGTCGTCAGTCGGACCGCGTCGATGACCCAGAGCTCGCGAATGACGAAGCTGGCGTAGAGCGCCGCCTTGCGGCCGACATCGTAGCTGTGAGTCCGCGATCTCGACGACGAGCAGAACATTCGCGCCCGTCAGCCCTCGGATGCCGCTCGCGCGCGGATAGATGACGACGTCGGGCTCGAGATAGGTGTCCTCGCTGAGGCGGAAGGTCGTCTCCGGGACGAGACCGAATTCATGCGGGACGGCGCGATACCATCGCCGCAACAGCGCCGCCTTGACGACTTCGTGATGATTTCCCTTCGGCGACATCGGAACCAATTCCCCCCCGATCAGTTCGACGCGCTCGTCCTCCTCCATCACGCCGGCGGCGACCATCGCCTCCACTTCGGCCACGGTGAAGCGACGGCGCGGCAGACCCTCTGCTGCCGAAGTGACCCGTGCGGCCGATCCCATAATTCGAGCTCTCTCCTTCACCGGCGGCGAGGCCGCCCTCGCGACGGGCAAAGCCTATCATGATCGCGCCAGAACGTCGCGCCGGATTGCTGAGCGTTTCGCAAAAGGCGAGAGCGCATCGACGCTCCGCCGGCCGGATGAGCCAGCCTAACGCCTCAAGACGCGGCAGCTCGGCCGCGGTCGCCCGGTCGAAGCTCCTTGAACCCGGCCGCTAGCTCGCCGCGACTTCAATCTCGTCGTATCGCTTGGCGCGATAGACAAGGAACGAGATCAACCAGCCCAGAACGAAGATCCCGACAATGATGTAGCCGAGAATGCCGAAATTGTCGTTGATCGCCCCGATCGCGCCCCAGAAGCCGCCGGCCTCGGTGAGGCCCAGCCGATCGCCGATCAGGTTGAGCACTTCGAGCCCGCCCACGACCAGAGCGACGATGACCGACACCGCCGTGATCGTGAGATTGTAATAGAGCTTCCGGATCGGCTTCATGAACGCCCAGCCGTAGGCCCCGAGCATCAAGACGCCGTCAGTCGTGTCCATCAACGACATTCCGGCCGTGAACAACGCTGGAAAGACCAGAATCGACCAGATCGACAGGCCCTGTGCGGCCTGCGTGGCCGAGATTCCGAGCACGCCGACCTCTGTCGCCGTGTCGAAGCCAAGACCGAACAACACCCCGAGCGGATACATGTGCCAGCCGCGCTCGATCAGGTGGAAAAAACGGCGCAAGACGCGTCCCATCAATCCGCGCCGCGACAACGTAAGGTCGAGGTCTTCCTCGACGAATTTGCCGCCATTTTTCACGATCCGAAAAGTCCGATAGATCGATATGAGCACGAGAAGATTTGCAACGGCGATTGCGAACAGAAAGAACGCCGACACCAGCGTGCCGACCATCCCGCCGACGGTTGTGAAGTTGTCGTACTTCGATTGAAGAGCGGTGGCGGTGATCGCGATGGCGATGGAGAGCAAGACGACGATCGTCGAATGGCCGAGGGAAAAGAAAAAGCCGACTGCAACCGGCCGCTTTCCTTCCTGCATCAGCTTGCGGGTCACGTTGTCGATCGCAGCGATATGATCGGCGTCGAAGGCATGGCGCAGGCCGAAAGTGTAGGCGAGCGTCGCGGTCCCCAGCAGGATCGGGTAGTTGCGGAATGCGGTCAGCGCCCAGAGCCACGCGGCGATATTCGCGCCGATCAGCAGAGCGTATATGCCGATGATCTTCGCGCGCAGACCGACGCCTTCGTCGCTGAACAGATTGGACGGACTGTTGAGCATCTCTTCCCCTTGGCCCTATCTACCCAATTGATTGAAACTAGATTTTCGGATGGGTGTGAGCGTGCCTGTGCGGCGCGCCGCCATGCGCGTGCGTCGCGGTGTCGATTGAGACGGGCACGAAACTGACCTGACCATGTGTGACGCCGCGTTCGGCAACGATTGATTTTGCGAACTCGCGCACCTTGGCGGCGTCGCCGCGAAGCACCGCGACTTCGAGGCAATTGTCGTGATCGAGATGGACGTGCATGGTTGCGAGCTGATCCCCATGATGCTCGTGGTGCGCGTCCATGAGCCGCTTCGCCAGCTCGCGGGTATGGTGGTTGAAGACGTAAGAGAGCGTGGCGACGCAGTCGCCTGATATGTTGTGATCAACGAGGGCGTGCTTGAGGCCGAGGCGCGCGAGGTCGCGGACGGCCTCGGACCGGTTGTCGTACCCCTCGCGCTCCATGAACGCGGCCAACTCGGCCGCGAACTCGTCGGACACGCTGATCGTTATTCGCTCCACGGCGCCGCCGCCTCCACCAGTGAAGAGACGTATGAGGTTTTCGAAAGATTAGCATACAGAGGACGCATCGCCAGGCAAGGCGCCGCCGCGACGGCCTCGAAGATCAAGGCGGCGCCCGCTTAGCCGCAGCGCTCACATGGGAGGAGGCTCGAGCCAGCCGATCGGGCGCGGCTTGACGGCTCGCGCGGGCGGTTCCACGATTGCAGTCATGAAAACCGGGCCGCGTAAATTCGAGCTGACGGCGGACATCCTGCTCCGGGCTTATTCGATCGGCGTCTTTCCGATGGCGGAAAGCCGCGACGCCAAGGAGTTGTTTTGGGTCGAGCCGCAAGAGCGCGGAATTTTCCCGCTCGATGGGCTCATCGTTTCGCGCAGCCTCGCCAAGACCGTGCGCTCGGATCGATATCGCGTGGTCGCGGACCGCGCGTTCGAAGCGGTCGTGCGCGCCTGCGCCGAGCGGGAGAAGACCTGGATCAACGACGAGATCGTGCGGCTCTACGGCGAATTGTTCGCCGCCGGCCATGCGCATTCGGTTGAGGCCTACGAGGGGGACTCGCTGGTCGGCGGCCTTTACGGGGTGAGTCTGCGCGGCGCCTTCTTCGGCGAAAGCATGTTCCATCGCGCCAGGGACGCCTCGAAGGTTGCGCTGGTGCATCTGTTCGCGCGCCTTCGCACCGGAGGGTTCCGGTTGCTCGACGCGCAATTCTCGACCGAGCACCTGGCGAGCCTCGGCGCGTTAGAGATTCCGCGCGAGGCGTTCCGGCTCCAGTTGGCGGCAGCGCTCGAGATCGAGGCGAGTTTTGGCGCCTGGGCGCCTCATGTCGCGATGAGCGGCGCCGAGGCGCTTCGGCGCGCTTGCGGCGGCACGGAAGTTGCCACCGAGACGGAGCGTCGTTCGAGCCTGACGGCGCGAGCGATGAGGTTTGGGCAGGCGGCATGGCGGCGTTCGACGAGATGGGCATTGCCTCCAGCGAGACGAGGCCGCTCTATCGCCAAGTCGCTCGCTGGCTTGAGGAGACGCCGCCCGAACTGCTGGCTTCTCGCCGCGCCCAGGCCGAATACATGTTCCGCCGCATCGGCATCACCTTTGGGGTCTACGGCGACAAGGACGCCGCCGAGCGGCTCATCCCGTTCGACATCGTGCCGCGTCTTATCGCGCGCGCGGAATGGCGCCGGCTCGAAGCGGGCCTTACCCAACGCGCGCGCGCGCTCAACCTGTTCCTCAAGGATGTCTACGGACCACGCGCCATTCTCAGAGAATCGATCATCCCGCACGAATTGATCGTGCGCAACCCGTTCTACCGGCCGGAAATGATCGGCCAGCGACCGCCGCATGACGTCTGGGTGCATATCGCCGGTATCGACATCGTCCGGGTGGACGATGAGGAGTTTTACGTCCTCGAAGACAACGCCCGCACCCCCTCCGGCGTGTCGTATATGCTGGAAAACCGCGAAGTGACAATGCGGCTCCTGCCAGACTTGTTCGCGCGCCACAGCGTCGCGCCGGTCGACGATTACCCCGACCAACTGCTCGCCTGCCTGCGCTCGGTCGCGCCGCGTCGCAACGGGGGCGAGGCGACGATCGTGCTGTTGACGCCGGGACTGTACAATTCCGCCTATTACGAGCACTCTTTCCTCGCCGACAAGCTTGGGGTGGAGCTGGTCGAGGGCCGCGACCTGTTCGTCGAGGACGATCAAGTGTTCATGCGCACCACGCTCGGGCCGCGCCGGGTCGATGTCATCTATCGCCGGGTCGACGACGATTTTCTCGATCCTTTGGTTTTCAATCCCGCCTCGGTCTTGGGCGTGCCGGGACTGGTCGGCGCCTATTTGGCTGGCAACGTGACGATCGCAAATGCAATCGGCACCGGAATCGCCGACGACAAGGCGATCTACAGCTATATACCGGACCTCATCCGCTTTTATCTGTCCGAGGAGCCGCTGCTCAAGAACGTGCCGACCTACCGTTGCCGGGAGCCGGGCGCGCTCAAATACGTGATGGACCGCCTCGATCAACTGGTGGTCAAGGAAGTCAACGGGTCGGGCGGCTACGGCATGCTGGTTGGCCCGCATGCGACCGTCGCGCAGCGCGAGCAATTCGGCGCCAAGATCATGGCCGACCCCAACAACTACATCGCCCAGCCGACGCTGGCGCTTTCGACCTGTCCGGCGTCGTTCGACAGCGGCGTGTCGCCGCGCCATGTGGACTTGCGGCCGTTCGTCCTGTCGGGCGCGGATGGCGTGCGCATCGTGCCCGGCGGCCTCACCCGCGTCGCGCTAAGGGAGGGATCGCTGGTCGTCAACTCGAGCCAAGGCGGCGGCACCAAGGACACTTGGATCGTCGACGACCTGGACGGCCCGGCCTGACGCAAATGCTCGCGCGCACCGCCGACAATCTGTTCTGGCTCGCCCGCGCGATGGAGCGGGCCGACTACATCGCGCGCACCATCGAGGCGACGCTGCGGCTCGAATATCTGCCGAAGTCCGACAGCGACAAGGTCGGCGAGTGGGAGGGGGCGCTCAACGCCGCCGGCGCCTATGACAGCTTCGTGGAGAAACACGGCGAGCTCAACGAAGAGCCCGCCGTCGAATACCTGACGTTTGACCTTGCCAACCCCTCGTCGATTCGCAACTGCCTGGAGAACGCGCGCGCTGCGGGACGCGCCGTGCGCACCGCGCTCACCGCCGAGACCTGGACGGCGATCAACGACGCCTGGCTCGAGCTCAAGCGGTTCGAGACCAGCCGGCGCATCAACCGCGCGCTCGATCGCGAGCAGCTGATGCGCTTTCTCGATTACGTGAAGAAGGCCTCGCTCGATTTCGACGGCTCGTGCTACCGCACGATGTTGCGTAACGAGGCCTATTGGTTCAATCGGCTCGGCGTCTTCGTCGAGCGGGCCGATAACACCGCGCGCCTGCTCGACGTCAAATATCACTTGCTCCTGCCGTCGACGGAAACGGTCGGCGGCCCGCTCGACTATTTCCAGTGGGTGGCGATCCTGCGCGCGGTCTCGGCGGCCACGGCCTATCACTGGGTGTACCGCGACCGGGTAAAGCCGTGGCTGATCGCCGATCTTTTGATCCTCAAGCCGGCGATGCCGCGCTCGCTGATCTCCTGCTACGAGAGCATCGACCGCGCGCTCGACGCGCTCGCCCGCGACGACGGGCGCAGCGGAGCGGCCCAGCGGCAGGCGCGGGCGATGTACGCCAAGCTCGAGCGTTCGAGCATGACCGAGATTTTCCAGGGCGGATTGCACGAGTTCATCACCGAGTTCATCGAGGAGAACGCGCGCCTCTCGAGCACGATCTCGGATCAATATCTCTTCAACTAAAGAGAGGCGGCGCGGATCCAATCATGCGGATCAGGGTTTCGCACCAGATCATCCACCGCTTCGCCCCGCCGGCCCGCACGGTCAACCAGATCCTGAGGCTGACGCCGCTCTCCTTCGACAGCCAGTACGTGCTGCGCTGGCGGGTCGACGTCGACGCCGACGGCGCGCTGCGCGAGACCGAGGACGCGCATGGCAACGCGGTCACCTCCTTCTCCCACCACGGCCTCATCGAGCGCCTGACGATATCGGCGGCCGGCGAGGTCGAGACCGGCGACGCGGCGGGCGTGGTTAAGGGCGCGATCGAGCGGCTGCCGGCGGAGATGTACCTCCGCGACAGCCCGCTCGCCCATGTCAACGGGGCGCTGCGCGGCTTCGCCGTCGAGGCGACCCATACGGCCGCCGACCCGCTCGATTCGATGCACCGGCTGATGGCGGCCCTCCACGCGACCATCGCCTGCCAACCGGACGAGAAGGACGCCGCCGGCTCCGCGATCGAAGCCTTCGCGCTGAGGCGGGGACGGGCGCGCGACTTCGCGCACATCTTCATCGCCTGCGCACGCTTTCTCGGGGTTCCTGCGCGCTTCGTCGCCGGCTATAGGGTCGGCGACGAACCGGGCCAGGCGGGCGTGCATGAATGGGCGGAGGCCCATATTTCGGATCTGGGCTGGGTCGCCTTCGATGCGACCGCCCCCGTCTGCCCCGACGACCGCTATGTCCGCGTCGCGATTGGCTTCGACGGCCAGGATGGCGCGATGACCCGCTCGGCCCACAGCGGCGGCGAGGAGAAAATCGAGACCGCTATCCTCGTCGAGCAAGCAGGCGCGCAGAGCCAGGCGTGAGCCGGGTCGCCGGCCTAGTCGACCCGTTCGCTAGACGAAGGTCGCCCGCGGAGCTTTCCGCATCGAGCTGACGCGCCTCCGTGCGCATCAGCGCTGCATGTGCTGGTCTTCGGCTCAACCCGACTTTAACGGATGATTCTCTGTACGACGACCGCCGCGAGGCCGGGAACGGGTCGAAAACCGGCTGTTGTTTACCGCGTCGGCATCGCTATGCGGTGAGCAGAAGAGCCCAATCCGGATCGCCCGCCGCGTTCTTTCCTGGGGGCGCGAAATCGTGCGAACCCCCATTGGGGAAGGTTCCGATCGTCGTCATCCCACCGGTCGTTGGATCGATCCACTTCGCGGCGAGAGGCCCTGCGAAGCTGCCAAGCGCGACCGTGAACCGGTTCGAACCGCCTTGCGGAAAATATGCGACCGCGCAACGCCCGTTCGCAGTCGCGGCCAGCGTAACGTAGTCGTTTGAGGCAAAAGCGCCGTCGAGAGCAGGCGTTCCGTATCCCGACACCCCGATGACGTGCGTCTGGTCAGGAACTAAATCATACCACGGAATGGACTCGAAGAAGTCCTTCCAGATCCGGAGGTTCCTCGCTCCGTTCGTGGTCAGGTTATCCTTCCAGCCACCCGCTTTCCCGCCCTCACCGCCTGCGACCGAAATGTTTGACCCACCTGTCAGGCCGAACGGCCAGATGTAGCCATTGCCGTATATTCCGCCGCAGGCGCCGGAGAGGATCGACCACCAGAACTCCTTTCGGACAGTGATCGGAAGCCCCGGATCCGCGTCGCCAAGATGTTCGTACTCGTAGGTTCCCTCCAGGAATATCACAGGGACAGGAGGCCTCTTGTTGGTTCCGGCTACCCCGCCAAATCTTACAGAGGGATTATTGTAGGCGATGAGCGTGTATCCGTAAGTTGGGCCGTAGCTATACGCCCCATTGCAAGTCATAAAGTTGAAGTATGGTTCATTGAACGTTGTGCTCGGGGTTCCATTTCCTTTCGGGACAAAAATTTCGATCGTCATCGGCGCGTCCGGCATAGCGGACGAAATGCCATGCGCGAGCGCAATCATCACGTGAGCATTCGTACCATTGTAATATCCATAGTCATTCCCAAGTTGCCAGAACACATTGCGCTCTTTTTTCAAAAGATTGCCCAGATATTTTCCATAGGCGTAACAACCGGAGGCGCCGGCGGCTGTCAAATCGGCAAGACCCGACCCAGTTTCATAAGGGTTGAGGATCGCCACGACGCCGTGCTCTTGGCACATTTGGACCAATCGCAGCATTCTATTGAAGTACGTTGCGTTCGGCGTCGTCACCTTTGCGCCCGTGAACGGGCTGACGCCTCCGTAGGCGGCGTAGGTCGGACTTGGATTGGAAAGGTACTTGTCTACGGTGAACGTCCACATGATGGCGTTGAAGCCGAGCGCGGCGCGGTTCGCGATATAGTATTCTGCTTCCACCAGCGAAATCATCGGCAAATTCCACGCCGCATCCCCCAACAGCAGCCAGGGTTTCGCGGTCGGCTGATTGATGAAGTAGCGTCCGTTGGAGCTCGCGACCAAGGGGCCGCCGTTGCTGTCGGTTGAGCCTCCGGCTGCGAAAGTTGACCGGAGCGGGCACAAAGCTGACGCGGCGGCTCCGCCCATGAATTGGCGACGGTTCATCTCCCTACCCTGCCGGAGCCGGCGGTTTTGGAAGCTCTATATCCCTGCCCTGGCCCGAGCGTGGTTTGGATGAATGAGCCCTCGCGCACCTACCACTTCCCGAACCGCGCGACCAGGGTTGCGGCCGTTCCGACCGCCGCGAAGCTGATGCATTGGTCCCCACTTTGTAGATTTTTACGCCCCGCGCATTTTTTTCAGCCCCACTGTCGAAACGCGGCAGGATCGATCGTCTTTGCATTGAGCGCGGCGCCAGGGCCCGCGCGTCTCTAAAAAGGAGCAGAACGATGCAGTACCTGTTGATGATTCACTCAGACGAAAAGGCGATGCAGGCGGCGACGCAGGAAGAGAGCGGTTCGATCCTGGCGGCCTACGGCGCTTACATGAAGGCGATGGCGGATGCGGGCGTGAGCAAGGGCGGCCAGCGACTGCATCCGAGTTCGACCGCGACCACGGTGCGGGTCAACAACGGCAAGACCCAGGTGCTCAACGGCCCCTATGCCGAAATCAAGGAGCAGCTTGGCGGCTATTTCCTCATCGATGCGCCCGATCTCGACGCCGCGATCTCGTGGGCCGCGCGCTGCCCCGGCGCGCAGTACGGCGCGATCGAAGTGCGGCCGATCTGGCAGATGTGACCGCCCAGGGCGGCGAAGCGGACGAGACTGTGATGTGCGGGATCGAAAGCCACGCGGCGTTCTACCGCGGCTATCTGATCGACGATCAGAGCCTCGCGCCCCTCACGGTCGCATTGGCGACGATTGTCGCTCTCTGGTCTCTCGTTTATCTGGTTGGCTGCTTCGACCCGATGGCGAAGCCGCCAGGGGCTCAGGCTCCAGCCCAATGGTCCTATCTCGCCGCCCGACACATGGCGCCTTGACCCCGAGACAGGCGCAGCCGAATTTCGGCGGCGCTTGACCTTGCTGCGCGGTTGATATGACCCAGCCGAAGACCCAACTGCGCGGCCGATGGCAGGCGCCGACGCCAGACGGCTCCCAAACGGCGGCGCGTCGCGACGAGGACGCCCGCGCCGCCGCGGCGCGGGTGGCGCGCGAAAGCTACGGCAAGCTTGTCGCCTATCTCGCGGCCTCGTCGCGCGACGTGCCGTGGGCCGAGGACGCGCTCGCCGACGCCTTCACTTCCGCGCTTGCCGTCTGGCCGAACCAGGGCGTGCCGTTGAACCCGGAGGGGTGGCTGGCGAAGGCTGCGCGGCGACGCCTCATCGACGCCGCGCGCAGGCGGCGCACCGCGGATCAAGCGTCCGAAACGCTCGAACTGGTCGACGCGGAACTGAAGGAGGCCGCCGACGCGCACGAGGGGATCCCTGACCGGCGCCTTGCGCTCATGTTCGCCTGCGCCCATCCGGCGATCGAGGAGTCCGTTCGCGCGCCGCTGATGCTGCAGACGATCCTCGGCCTGGACGCTGCCGCAATCGCTTCGGCCTTCCTGGTTTCGCCCGCGGCGATGGGCCAGCGCTTGAGCCGGGCGAAGGCGAAAATCCGCCTCGCCGGCGTGCCGTTCAAGATCCCAGAGCGTGAGGATCTGCCGGAAAGGCTCGGGGTGGCGCTGGAGGCGATCTACGCCGCCTTTTCGCACGGCTGGGCGGAGGCGTTCTCCGACGACCCGCGCGGGCGCAACCTTGCCGAGGAAGCGATCTGGCTCGGCCGCGTGGTCGTCTCCCTCGCGCCGAACGAGCCGGAAGCCATGGGCCTTCTGGCGCTGATGCTCTACGCCCATGCGCGGCGCGAGGCGCGACGCGACGCCTCCGGGCGCTATGTTCCGCTGAGCGAGCAATCGGTCGAGCGCTGGGACCAGGGGGCGATCGAGGAGGCCGAGGGGCTGCTCAAGGCTGCCGGCGCCTTGGGCGCGCCGGGACGCTTCCAGTTCGAGGCGGCCGTCCAATCGGCCCATGCCGCGCGACGGCTGACCGGAACGACGGACTGGGAGGCGATCGCCCTCCTCTACGACGCGCTGCTCGCCCTCACGGCCTCTCCGGTGGTCGCCGTCAATCGCGCGGCGGCGGTGGCGCATGCGCGCGGACCGGCGGCGGGACTGAAACTGCTGGACGAGGTGGGGGCGCAAAGCGGGCTCGCTGGATTCGAACCCTATTGGGTCGCGCGCGCCGACCTTTGCGCCAAGCTAGGCGAGGTCGACGAGGCGCGTCGCACCTATGGGCTCGCGATCGGCCTGCAGACCGATCCGGCGGCGCGGGCCTTTCTCATCGAGCGGCTGGCGGCGCTGGTATGAGGAAAGTTCGATTCACCCGATGAGCCGCCACAGACCGGGGTAAGACTGAACGAAGCCATTTGGGGCGATCTCGAGCAAGGCCCGATAGGGAACCGTCGGCGCCTCATACCAGTAGGACGCTTCGCTCCGGCGTATGTAGCTCTGCGGCAATTCAATGAGCGACACGCTGTCCAAATCAAACCACGCCACGGGGACGTCAGCTCTTTCACCGGGCTTCAGCCCGACGCGCGAAAGTTGCAGCACGTTGGTGGCCGGCGTGAAGCCGTAGTCAAGATCGACCAGGCGCTCCAGGCCTTCGATCCGAGCGCCGTTCAGGCGCCAGCCCGTACTGTCGAGCTCAATCTCGTGCTGGATCGTCTTGTCGCTGAGGAAACCGCTGACGATTCCTCGTCTGGTCTGCCAGCGAGCGTCGGTCTCCACCCGGTAGGCGACCGCCGCCGGCCCGCGATCATGATCGAAAGCGGCGGCGCCCTGAAGCAACCAGCCGTCGTCACAGGGCCGCAACAAGGCGGCGTCGCGGCCGGGCCGGTCGAGCCGTATCCATGCAGCGAATTGGCTCACTCACGTTCCCGTGACCGGATAGGGCGCGCCCTCGAACCGCCCGGCATGATAGCCTTTCGCGCCAACCTGCTTGGCGAGCGGGCCGCCGATGTCGCCGCTCGCGCGCAAGCGCTCGACAACCGCGGCGAAATCCCATTTCGGCCGCCACCCGAGCTCCTGGCGGGCCAGCGCATTGTCGTAGACGCGGTCGACGCTGGGAAACATGCGCCAGCCGCGCCTTTCATATTCTTCTTCCCATCCGGCCGCGCGCAGGCTGACGACCGCCGGCGCATCGAGGCGCAGGCGCGCGCAATCTGCGGGCTTGAAGGGCGTCGTGGCGCTGATGATGTATTTGCCAAAGCCAATTGCGGGCGCCCGCTCGGCCGCGAGGAGATGCGCGTCTACCACGTCCTCGATCGCGACCCGGCGAAAGAGATATTCGTTCGCCTTGGCGTTGTCGTCGGCGTAAGCCTCGCGCGCCACCGGATCGTCGTCCTCTTCGGGGAAGAAGCGCGAGGTCCTGAGCAGGATCGACGCCAGGCCCTCGTTGCGGCGGAATATTTGGCAGAGGTCCTCGGCCGCGGTCTTGGTGACGCCGTAGATGTTCTTTGGGACCGGCGCGACCCGCTCGTCGACCCAGGCCGCGGGCTGATCATGCGGCGGTTTCAGCGCGTCGCCGAACGCGCTTGTCGTCGAGGTCATGACAAAAGCGCGGATATGAGCGCGCGCCGCCTCCTCGAGCAGGATCAGCGTGCCGAGAATGTTGGTCTCGACGAAGGCCTCGCGCGCATGGGTCGCGACATGGGGTTTATGCAGCGTCGCGGCATGGAGGACCGCGTCAACGCCTTTCATGGCGCGCGCGACGGACGCGCGGTCGGCGATCGAGGCGACCTCGTCGGTGAACGGTCCGGGAACGACGTCGATGCCGACCGCCGCGCGGCCCGACCCGCGCAAAGTGCGCATCAGCGCTTCGCCCAGATGCCCTGAACTGCCGGTGACGAGAACGGTCATTATTGCGTTGGCTCTGGTCTGGATTCCCTTGGCCTTTTTAGGTTGGAGAAGCGGGGGCAGCAAACGCGATCGCCGCAGGCGCCCGCGCACAAGTTTACGCGCGCCAATTGTTTCAGCGACTTAGCACCTCCTTTGCGCAACTTTTTAACTCCCAACCACCCTCGTCCTGAGGCGCCGCGAAGCGGCCTCGAAGGACGCTCCCGTGCGCGCCGAGCCGACATCGCCTTATGGATCATCCTTCGAGCCCCCGGACTGCGATCCGGGGGGAGGCTTTGCCTCGCCCTCAGGATGAGGCCGCAGTTTGCGACGCGGTAATCGGCCAGCTTGGGGGTCGCGCAACTTGTGCGGCATAAAGACCTGGGCCGTTGCGTTTCGGGCGTCGATGAGGCCAAAAACAGCGAAAGCGAAAGGAATCTTTCGCCAAACGAAACGAGCGGTTTCGCGACGCTGGCCGTAAGTCATTGAAATCATTGGGGTACGAAATCAGCTGATTTCGCCAGATTGTTTGTTTTCAATGGGTTAATCGTCTTTTTGTTTCGCGCTCTCGTCGCACGCGCTCTCTCGGCGGCAGTTTCGGAACGGCTGGGCATCAGGGTCTCGGCTTTGACAGCGATCCCGGAATCATAGCCTCATATTCTGCAAAAGGAAAGATATTTTGGCAACTTTCCGATTCATGAGATCAATGCGCGCTCATGCGCCGCGAAAGCAGACATGAGCAACACATTGATAAAGATGATAATTAATGACCGCCCAGAGAGAGCGTCGGCGCGGCCGCCGTCCCTTCTCCCCGCCCGCGGGGAGAAGGCCAACCGTTGAGGACGCTCAGAAGCCGTGCGTCAGCTGCAGCGTCGCGATCGTGATGTGAGGCCACAGCACCTTATTGAACACCAGGATGACGACCTGCGAGTACTGAAGCTGCAGGAACACATCCTGGCCGTGGAACATGGTTAGCCCATGCAGCGGACCGTGCCCGGGAACCTCGAACGGATGCCCGCCATGGCCGCGGTCCGGGCCGTGGTGGTGAGATCGGACAAATTCGATCCAGAAGGTGGCGCGGGCCGACTTCACGAGCGCGTTGTTGCTCGCCACGGCATGAGCGCCCGTGTCTCCGACGAGCTGCGGAATGCCGAGAAACGGGATATTCCCAATCGTATTGGCCAGGTTCGCGCTATTTAGCGAGTTGGCCGCGAACTCACTGGTCAGGTCCAGCGTGATATGGCCGAGCACGTGCTGCCCAGCAATCGCGTCCTTCAAGAGCTGGTTGGGATTGTCTACAGCGCGCTGGAAGAGCGCCGGGTCGACCCCGGTCGTCGCATCGTAAGGGCCGTTGCTTTGCGAACCGGCGACATCATTGGCGAGGACGACTTCGGGCACCGCGTGAAGCGGGGGGTTAGCCGCGGTGTATGGCCCCAGGTTCGCCGGCTGAATGCCGCGGCCGGCGTTCGCGGGGGGTGGGCTGGGCACGAACGCGGGGAGTTCGGGGATCGGGTAGATGTCGGGAATATCCGGCGCGCCGGCCACCGGGGTAACGCTTGGGGCAAGACCCTGCATGAGGACTGAGACGCCGTGGGGGATCGTGCCCAGCCGCACCACCGTCGCAGGCAACACATTGCCGTCCGCGACGGGGGTTCCGTCAGACTTATTGCCGCTCGCAGGAACGTTCAAGAACAGCCCCGGTTCGATATGCAGCGCTTCGCCATGGTTCGGAAATTTTTTTGGGTCGCCGTCGTTGATGCTCTGAAGGTAATGCAGCCCGTAGATCGTGATATCCGGCTGGTCGCCGACGCCGCGGTTCGGGATCGCATTCGGTATCGTGGTGAAGGTCAGCGTCTCGGCTGTTTGGTTGAGCTGGAGGAAGCGCCTGATGCCCGACGGGTTGTCTGAGGCCGGGTCAGTGTTGTCCGGGCGCCACATTTGGCTGAAACCCGAGCCCTTCCAGGTCCCCGCGAGGTTCGCGAGCGGCCCCAGGTCGACCGCGAGCGTAATCGGGTCGAGCCCATAGCGCGGCGCGCCGATCTTCCGCTGTCGGGCGGCTAACTCGTGCTCAAGCGTGGAGCGGCCTCGGCGCGCGCCGCCATGCGAAGCGTGTTCGTGATCCATCTCGGTCGGTCCTCCTCGTCGAACGGTTGGATGGGAGGCGGCCCTGCACGCAAGCTGCGCCCGGTTCGTTGCGCCCCTCAAATACCGTCATGGTGAGGTAGCAGAGGAAGTCGATAGCGCCTGTGACCGCAGTCACAGCTTAATTACTGGTTGATCATGGTGAACATTTTGTAGCGCGGGCCGGCCGCAACGCTTGAAGCGGTCGCTCGCTAATGGAATAGCGGCTTTGGCGGGCGCTCCGGTCCTTCGCGAGGCGACCCCTTATAGTTGCTCTCCGCCCAAAGAGGTTGCGCCGCCCAGCCCCTCACCGCTCGCCCTCTCTCCCCGCTGCTTCGACAGGCTCAGCATGAGAGAGAGGGGACGGCCCAAGTCTCAGAGCTGCACGAACCCGATCTTGCCGTCCGGCCCCTTCTTCCACACGTACCAAACGTAATCGACGGTCGTGCGGTCGCCCTTCTTGTCGTAGGCGATGTCGCCGATGACCGTGTGGAAGGGCATGCCTGAATGCATCACTTCCGCGACCTTCTTCGGGTCAAGAGAGTTCGCCTTTTCCGCCGCCTGCTTGATGATCTGGACCGCGGCGTAGGAATAGAGGGTGTAGCCTTGCGGGTCGAACCCCTTGGCCTTGAACGAAGCCACGGCGTCTTTGGCGTTGGGGTTCAAGCGCGGCTCCGGGCCGAAGGTCATCAACGTTCCTTCGACGCCGGGACCGCCGATCGCCGCGAACTCGGTGTCGGTGATCCCGTCGCCGGAGATCATGATCGTCTTCATGCCCTGGTCGCGCATCTGCCGCACGATGAGACCGCCTTCGGTGTGCAGGCCGCCCCACATCAGATAGTCGGCGCCCAATTCCTTGATCTTGGAGACGATGGCCGAATAGTCCTTTTCCCCAGTGTTCACGCCCTCATACAGGACTTCCTTGACGCCGAACTTGTGCATGTTGTCGAGCGCGGCGTCCGCAAGGCCCTTGCCGTAGGTGGTCTTGTCGTGGATGACGGCGATCTTCTTGCCCCTGAGCTTGTCGCGGGCAAGTTCGGCCCAGACCATGCCCTGCTGGTCGTCGCGCCCACAGGTGCGGAACGCGTCCCAGAGCTTGCGGTCGGTAACCTTCGGATTGGTGGCCGAGGGCGTGATGAAGAGGACGCCGTTTTCCGCATAGACGTCGGAAGCGGGGATGGTCACGCCGGAGTTGAAGTGGCCGACTACGAACTTGACGCCGTCGCCGACGAACTTGTTGGCGACCGACACGCCCTGCTTCGGATCAGACACGTCATCGCCGGGCTCGACCTCGATCTTCTGCCCCAGAATGCCGCCGGCCTTGTTGATGTCCTCGGCCGCCTGCTGCACGCCTTGGGTGAGTTGCGCCCCGAAGGCCGCGTTCGCTCCCGTGATCGGTCCGGCCACGCCGATCTTGATTTGGGCATGCGCCGCTCCGGCGAACAAGAGCGACAAGGCGACGGACATGGACTTCAGAATGGCGGTCCGCATATAACCTCCCATGACGAATTGATAGGTTAGCTTGCAGACGCTAGCGGCGATCATATAACTTGTAAAGATGAAAATGACGGTTATGTCATCCGAGCTTCCCCCCTCGCGCGCGGGTTCGCTGCCGCTGATCGCCGACGACCTGGCGCTCGACTTCGCCAACACCAAATCCGGGCGCGGCTTTCCCTCGCATCAGAACCACTTCCGCGAAGCCGCGAATGTCGTCGAGTGGCTGAGGCACGCCAAGGCGCTGCCCGCGGAGGAAGTCGACTGGCTGAAGAAACGCGTGTCCGAGCGCGCCGATCTTGCCGCGGATCTTCTCAAGCGGGCGATCGAGCT
Organism: uncultured Alphaproteobacteria bacterium; assembly: GCA_963824475.1. GTDB lineage: Bacteria > Pseudomonadota > Alphaproteobacteria > Rhizobiales > Beijerinckiaceae > Roseiarcus. The sequence continues at coordinate 320,662 of CAWGPR010000008.1, read as the reverse complement.
TCGCGACGCGATACAGACGATTGGCGCGGCGCTCGGGCGTGGCGCGAAGCCGCCTCAAGCCGCACTCGCCAGTCTTTCTGCTCTTCACGCGCGATTTGTCGCCAAGGCCGAGCTTGCGCCCGGCGTTCTCTCGTGCCGTTGGCTTTGGAGCGTGCGCTCGTCCCCAGTCGAAGCCGCGCTCGGGCCGGTCGCCCTCGCGGCGGTCCGCCTGTTCACGGAAGGCGATTTTCACCGGATCCGAGAATGCGGCGGTCACGCCTGCGGCTGGCTGTTCTATGATCGCAGCAAGAACAACCGGCGGCGGTGGTGCGAAATGGAGGTTTGCGGCAATCGCGCCAAGCAGCGGCGGCTCGCGGCGCGGAGGCGCGGGGCTTGAGGCGCCGCCTGGCCATTCGCCTGATCGTTCTCATCGCCGCAGCAACGCTCGCCGGCTGCTCGCCGGCGCTGGAGACGGACCAGGCGCGGCTTTGCCGCATGGCGCTGCCTGCGCTGATGCCCCAAGAGTCCCAGATTTCGATTCTCGCCCAAGAACCTTACGCGGACGGGCGGGGCTTGAGCGTCGCCTTCACCGCGCGGACGCCCGGCGAGGAGCCTCGAAACCATGTCGCGAGCTGCCGCTTTCGCATGGCCGGACGGCCGCGCGAATCGAGCGATCTGACGTCGCTGACGCTCGACGGCCAGCCAATCTCGGAAACGCGGCTCTTCTTTCTCATCCGCTATTGGCTGGCGACGCCGGAGGGCCGAGCCGCCGATCCGGCCCCCCTCGGCGACGTGAGCGCCCTTCCCGTCGCCCCGCACGCCATCGTCTATGGATTGCAAATGGCGATCGACGGACTTCCGCTGGCCTCGATCTACGCGCTGCTGGCGGCGGCCTATTCGCTTATCTACAGCCTGATCGGCCGCATCAATTTCGCCTTCGGCGAAATCGCGGCGGCGGGCGGCTACGCGGCGGCGATCGCGGCGCTCGCCATGGTCGGCTGGCCGCCCGCCCCGTTGCTGACCGCGGTTTTCATGCTGGCGGCCGCGGTCGCGGCGGCCTGGGGGTTCGCTTCGGCGCGCGCGGTGTTCATTCCGCTGCGGCAGGCTCGGGGTCAGCAGGTGCTGGTGGCGAGCGTGGGTCTGGCGCTGTTCCTCCGCGAGCTGTTGCGCCTTGCCCAGGGCGACCGGTCGAGCTGGATGAGCCCTGAGCTCAATCAGCCGTTCGCGCTCGCTCGCGCGGACGACTTTGTGGCCGTGGCCGCGCCGATGGCGTTCGTCGTCAGCGCCGTCGCGCTCGCCGCGGGCTTGAGCCTCGTGCTCATCTTTCGCTATAGCCGCGTCGGTCGCGAATGGCGCGCCTATGCCGACGATCCCCTCGCCGCCGAGATGATGGGGGTCAGTCCAGCCGCGACGACCGCGCGCGCGTTCGCGCTATCGGGAGCGCTGGCCGGCCTGGCCGGCGCGATCATGACGGCGGCCTTCGGCGCGGTCGGCTACGGCCTCTCGGCGACGCTGACCTTGAAGGCGCTGACCGCCGCGATCATCGGCGGGATCGGCTCGCTGCCCGGCGCGTTTCTCGGCGGGCTCATTGTCGGCGCCGCCGAAACCGGCTGGTCGGCGCTGTTTCCGATCGATTATCGCGACATCGCGGTTTACGCGCTCCTGACGATCTTCATCGCGCTGCGCCCGTCCGGCCTGCTTGGCCAACGCGAGGCGGTCACGCACAACCTGTTCCCACGCCGGTCTTGACTTGGCGCCCACGTCTCCCACATCCTTGACGCGCTGGATGAGCCCGCGTGAGGAGCCTCCAATGTCCAATATGTATGCCGCCGCATCGACCAATGCGATGCGCGCCGATGTTTTCTCCGGCGTTCGCACGCGGCGCGTCATCGCCGTCTGCGTTGACCTTATGCTGGTGAGCTTGCTGGTGGCGGCGCTCTGGATCGTTTCCATCGCGCTGACCTTGGGTCTGGCGCTGTTCTTCCTTCCGCCTCTCTATCCGTTCGTCGCCTTTTTCTACAACGGGCTCACCGTTTCGGGCCCCAGGATGGCGACGCCCGGCATGCGGGCGATGGATCTCGAAATGCGGATGAACGACACCGGCGCGCGCGTCCCATTCGTCAATGCGGCCGTTCAGGCGGTGCTGTTTTACGTCAGCTGGTGCTTCCCGCCGATCTTCCTGGTGTCATTGGTCGATGCGGAGAAGCGGTGCCTGCATGACATCATTGCCGGCGTCGTGATCGTCCGGAGGCTGTAGTTCCGCGACCGCTTGCTCTTGGCGAGGGTCGCCCGCCGCCGAGGGTCAATCTGGGCGGAGAGTGGGAGAAGGCGTGAGCAGGGAAGCGCGAGACGCCCCGCAGTTTTACCTCACCGCTCCGTCGGCGTGTCCTTACCTGCCCGGCCAGCAGGAGCGGAAAATCTTCACCCATCTGGTCGGCAAACGAGCAGCCTCTCTCAACGACCTCCTCACCCAGACCGGATTCCGCCGCTCGCAGACGATCGCCTACCGGCCGGCGTGCGAGAGTTGCCGCGCCTGCGTATCGGTGCGCGTGCTGGTGGACGATTTCCGTCCCTCCGCTAGTCAGCGCCGGTCGATCCGGGCCAACGCCGACCTTCTCGGCGTCTTTGTCCCGCCAAAGCCGACCAACGAGCACTATATCCTCTTCCGCTCCTATCTCGACGCGCGGCATCCCGAGGGCGGCATGGCCGATATGTCCTCGCTCGATTTCGCCATGATGGTCGAGGACACGCATATCGACACCGTGCTGACCGAATATCGCCCGCGGAGCGGAACCGGCGACCAGCAAGGCTCGGGGCCATTGCTCGCCGTCTGCCTGACCGACCGCCTCGCGGACGGGCTGTCGCTCGTCTATTCCTTCTACGCTCCCGACGTCGCGCGCCGGTCGCTGGGCAGCTTCGTCATTCTCGATCATGTCGAGAAGGCGCGCCGCCTCGGCCTGCCCCATGTCTATCTCGGCTATTGGGTCGAGGGGTCGAAGAAGATGGGCTACAAGGCCGCCTACCTGCCGCAGGAGCGCCTGGGCCTGCACGGCTGGGCGAGGGTGGAGAGGTAGGAAGCGCTGCGCCGCACGGCGCCGCCATTTTCGAGTCGGTTTCGGGAGTTTTTCAAGCGCTTGCGGCGCTATTTCCTGTGGCCCGTTTTCATCACTGCAGGGGCACTTTCACGTGTTCACCCCTGATGATTTTGTCTTGGGCGGATTCGAGTTCTGACTGCAAAGCCGTCATTTCCTTAGCCAGTTCCCAGATCCCAAGCCTCTCGTTCCGACCTCTGTGATAGGCCGCGAACTCTGCGAGTTTGGGGGCAGGTCCAACTGAATTCGATGGTGAATGGTACAGAGCAACAATCTGCTTCTTCAGTTCATCCGGGAACTTGGGAATTAGAAGAGAATCGAAATACTCGGGCGAAAAATGACCCCCACTACCACCCACTGCCATCAGGTCAATTAATCCAACGCTGCGGTACCAGTGGAATATGCAACGGAAAAAGATCGAAGCAGCTAGATCCCCGTCCTCACGTCGCGCGTAAAGCCCGTGAGCGTTGGTAGTGGCATTCTCAACCTCATCGACCAGTACAATCGTCCTCCCTTTGCCGAAGCCCGCCTCTCCAAAGAGAATGTCACCTTGCCTTAGTAGCGGCAGCTTCTTTCTGGTACCCAGCCACGAAAGCCTACTCATTGTCCCGTATTCCTAAATATTAGCGGGTATAAGTAAAGAGTAGAATCCTGGTTTTGGCACATCCGAGTCGACACGAGTCCCAAGCAACTTGATTTCTAAGCTTGGGCCTGGGGTCACACGAAATCCAGCTTCTGTGGGAGTGAAGAATCCTCCTTTGTAGTTCAAAACCAGCCATATCTTGGACTTGTAGTCACGGCTATAAATTGCAGCATCCCATCTCGCGGTTCTTATCACTTCTGCGCTGTTTGGGTACCGATAGGTGAAGACTCCACTTCCCTGTCCTGTGGTCAATTCTTTATTTACCAACCGAAGTATGCTGTCATCACGCTCGTGAAGGGTTTGCTCTTTATCAAAGATCGCCTGCATCAGAGCGCTGACATACTCTTCGACCTGAGTAGATTGAGGTTTGTCGGGAAACGGGATCCTGCAATTCAACCAAAGCGTCTTTGCATGTGCAATCGTTGCACCACGTGGGACCATAGAGTACAGCTCTTCCCTGAATAGAGGATGCTTCAAGAAGGCAAAAAGATAAAATCGATTAATCGAAGGCCTCAATCGCACGATGCCACCGCTGATTGCATAATTTCTCCATCGTGTACCATCCACCATAGCACATTCACCAATATTTGAGTCCTTCGAAAGTAGAATGTCTCCGTCGGAAAGGTTAATCGACGAGAATGCCCTCGGGTTCAGAGGCGTGATTGCGTCACCTTTTGTCGAGATGAGTGTCGAGTGATCCTGAAGCGCTTTGGTTCGGATCAGATAATTATTTGACTTTTCTATATAGTAGAAGGAGCCAGGATCGACTCCTCTTTCCCAGCCGGTCAGCAACTGTCCCACGGTCTTTGTATTCGCGTTCGGAATCTCTACGCGACGGTACATTGATGGCGACCATGAAAATCCATTGGCCGCAACGCTGGCGTAAGGAACGGCTTTCGGAACCCCAGTATATTGCATATTTCAGTCCTCACGCAGAAAAAGCCTCTGAAGCGTTTCCTCCTGGCCGAGAACCCAGCTTCGGAATTCACTCACTGTAGTCGAGAATTCTTCATCGCGTATCGGATTTCCTTCGGAGTTTAGGTCGATTTCGAACGTCGTTTCATTGATTAGGAAGATCTTGTTGAAGAATACATTACGTTTACTCGTGCGCTTCTCATAGCCGATCCGATGAATATCGCGAACAAATATATTATAACCATCTTCGTTCAGTTTCTTCATTGCTGACGGCTTGGGTTTGTATGCAATCAAAATACTGGTATTCACCCCAGTCTCAGCGAAGACATTAGCCGGCAGATCGAAGAGGGCGACTATTCGCATGCGCTGCATCAACCATTGGCGCACCTTGGCCCATTTATTTATCGAGGAGCTTCTTGCATAATCCCTTGAGCGAGGTGAATTTTCCTGCGCCGGGCGGGTGCACCTAGCTGGGTCAGGCAGGGGCGGTCCTGTAGTCGACGACACGGATGATCTGATCGACGGCGAGGGCGACGATGCCGAACATGAGATGGCATTTGACCTTGAGTGCGCCGCGGACGCGGAGAAATCTGGCGCCGAACTCGTCTTTCAGACGGGCGTTGACGCGTTCGGCCATGGTGCGGAAATCGTAGATCAGGTCGTCGAAGTCGGGCCTGTGGATGAGCTTCAGGCGCTCGACTTCGCGGCCCCATTCGGCCTTGGCTTGGTGGTCGGCGCGAAAGTTGCGGTCGACGATAGGAGCGTGGCCCAGCGTCCGGCTCTGGTCGTGGATCGCGGCGGCGTCGTAGGCGGCGTCCATGAGATCGTAGAGATAGGCGACGCGGGCGCTCGTCATGGTCATCAAGGGAATGGCGGCCTGGCTGTCGTGGACGGAGGCCGAGGTCAGCACGCAGGAGACTGGGATTTGGCCGCAGGCCACGTCGATGTGGAGTTTGTACCCGGTCCAGGTCTCTTTGTAGCCCTTGCTGTTTTTCTTGCAGCCGACGTCGCAGGCGGTGGGCAGGTCGGCGAGCATCTGGCTGAGGTTCTGCGTGACCTGCCGCTTGAGACGCGTCGGCTCCGGCCTCGGACGCTGTTCGCCCTTGCGTGGACGTCCGCGCTTGCGCGGCGGCGCGGGATTATCGGGCGCCGGGGGATCGTCTTTGCCGTCGTTGGCCGTGTTCTGGACCGGCTTCTCGCGCGCTTCGATCTCGGTGGCGTCGCGCGCGATCGCCCCGATGATGCGTCCCCCGAGCGCACGCTCGATCAGCGCGGCGTGGATCTTGTCTGGCAGCGCGCCGCGCGCGAATTCGGCGAACGCCCGGGAAAACGTGGCTTCGGAAGGCACTTGCGAGCGTCGCTCCCAGCCGAGGATGCGACGCAGGGACTTGTCGACGTCGAGGCGCTCGATCAGGGCGCTGGTGGTGGGAACGCCCAGGACCGCCTTGGCCACGAAAGCGAGGGCGCGGCGGTCCTCGGGCGGCCGGCCCGGCCCCCTGGGCGGCTCAGGAACGAACGCTTCGAGGCCGATCACGTCGAGCGTGGTGACGAGACGGCCCAACGCTTCGGTGATCGGATCGTTGTCCTCGCGCATCCAAGGGAACAAAAAGCCCTGGATGTAGCTCCAGCGAGCCTTCATCGCGTCGAGAGGGTCGTCTGTCATGTCTACAGCCACGGCTGAAGCGAATTGGTTTCTACGATAACAGCGCCACACCTGAACAACAATCTAAATATATTTCACTATCCTACTTGACAACGATAACAACCGCTCTAAATACTATAGCCTTACCCGACTGAATTCGTCAATCTATTTGCAAGAGGCTCCGAGGCAATCGAATTTGAGAGCACTATCCCAAGACGCCCCTCGTCTCTCAGGCTATGGAAGGCATTCTCGAGAAACACAATGCCCTGATCCAGTGCATCGCTCCCTTTAGCCCTCGCGACCGCGCCGCTCTTGCCCTTTTTCGTTTCGCCGGTCGACGCGGGCCGTGTCAGATGCCAAGTCTCATACATTCCGATGATGGCCCGGTCGTTCTGGGTCTTAGCGCGGTACGCGCGATCCTCCCCAAAGGGTGGATTTGTAAGCACTACATCGAATTTCTTCAGCTCGGTCTCGTCCTTCCAATTATCCCAAGCACCATGCACGTGATCTGAGGGGTTCAGATCGACCAACCGCGGGGGGTTGCCCTCGGCGATCTTCGCGAGAATCGATCCCTTATCGGGTTTATTGAAAAGCTTCGCCTCACCATCCCCATTTAACAGCATGTTCAAAGTGGCCAGGGTGATCATATTATCATCTAAATCCACACCGTAGATGTTAGCGTCGTCGAGCCGCAAACTCGGCTTCTTGTTGGCTGCGTTCACGAATGCGACGGAAAGAAAATCACCAATTCCACAACAAGGATCAAACACAGTGTCTCCGTTGCGGGGGTTCACGATCTTTACGATGAAATCAATAACCTCGAGCGGCGTCAAGAACTGCGCGGCCGCATCTCTTTTGAAAGATTTGGCAAAATTGTAGAACACCAGTTGATAAAGATCAGTCTTTGCGGATCGTACGAAGGAATAATCTTGAAACGCTCGGCAGATCGCAACAACTGCACGGACATGCCCAGGATTTTTCCAGACGATATCTTCGTTCTTCAAAATTTTGCGATACAAGGTCGAGGCTTCTGACCGAATTGATTTCATCCGTCCGATGAAGTCTTGAATACGTTTTTCCGACAAATCATGGAAATTAAATTCTTCATCGGTGACGTAAAACTGTAATCGCTTTTGCGGTAAACGCTCATTACGCTTCTCATCAAAAATTTTCAGTGCAAGAGCCTGAATTAGAATACCATACCCTCGTTGGTTAACTAGGCCAGCTTGATCTAGTGCTCTTAGCACTTCGGAGAGAGCGGTTTGGATCTGTACTGAGGTTATTGAGGTTATTACCTCAAGGTCTGGGATACCGCGTGACGGCCTGTCTAGGACAGCCGGTTTATTGACGAGGCGTCGGAGTTCTTGAAGGCTGGGCATATACGCGTAGGCGTCAGGAAGATGCAGGGACAGGTCACCTGCCTTGCTTTCGTTGCTCTTCTGGTTTTTCGATTCGTCGTACCTTAATACAACACCATTCTTCCTCTGGAACAGAAAAAGACGTTCGGTATCATAATACACGCCTAGAACGAATGCGTTGGCGGGATCCTTTTCGCGCATGGCGGGCTTAATTTGGCCAGTGAACACTTTTTCTATTTCCTTGTCGCCCCTCTTAAACTCTACGACAGCAACCAGATGCTCATTGAGCCATTCAAGATCTCCGGTGGCGCGATCCTTCCAAAACTCGTTATAATGATTTATCCAGTCAGAGTTGTCAAATATCGCCGCGTCCATTTTCAGGGGGGCTGACTGCTTGTTTCCCTTAGGAAAATGTACCTCAGCGCCGATGTAATCTTTCGGATAAAGCCCGCTCATCACAAGGGCATTGATGAACTGCCATTTGTAGTATTCCTCGTTCGGCTGACCGGAACTGGACCGAATCGCTACGGGCGCGTGCGCCTTGCCGCGCACTGGCACAATGCACTCTGCGTGTGGGGCAGTCGCGTGACTGCGGTCAAATTCGGCTTTCGCCGCCGCGAACCCAATAGTGCTATCTCCAGCTTCGTGCGAGCCCGATTGGTTTTTTTTAGCGTTGATCTGTGCGGTAGCGATCGGAACATCCTTCTTCTTTGGTGTTGCTCCAGTCATTCGACCGTTCCTCCAGGCCATCGCTTTGTCGCCGAACGCAAGTTCCTTAGTCCTGTTCGAATCAGCGGCAGCGTAACCATTCTGCCTGACTGCGCATACACCTCGACGGACGCGCCAAACGCGAAGGGGTCACAATGCGTGCCAAAATCGAGTGCCGCGCTAGCCGATCTGGGGAGCTCCCCCGTTCAGCACTCGACAAAATTCACCGCGAGCCCGCCCAGGCTCGTCTCCTTATATTTCGACTGCATGTCGGCGCCGGTCTGGCGCATGGTGGCGACGACGCTGTCCAAAGACACCCGATGGCGCCCGTCGCCGTGCAGCGCCAGGGACGCCGCGGCGATCGCCTTGACCGCGCCGAAGGCGTTGCGCTCGATGCACGGGATCTGAACCAGCCCGCCGACCGGATCGCAGGTCATGCCGAGGTGATGCTCCATCGCGATCTCGGCCGCGTTCTCGATCTGCTCGTTCGAGCCGCCGAGCGCGGCGCACAAGCCCGCCGCCGCCATCGACGAGGCGACCCCGACTTCGCCCTGGCAGCCGACCTCCGCGCCGGAAATCGAGGCGTTGAGCTTGAACAGCGCGCCGATCGCGGTCGCGGTAAAAAGGAAATCCGCCATGCCCGCCCGGGTCGCGCCTTCGCAATGGTCGCGGTAGTAGCGTAAGGTCGCCGGAACGACCCCGGCCGCGCCATTGGTCGGCGCGGTGACCACCCGCCCGCCCGCCGCGTTCTCCTCGTTGACCGCCATGGCGTAGACGCTGACGAAATCCAGGATCTCGTGCGCGGGATGAAGATTGCGCCTGGACGCTTCCATGAGGCGGTCATGGATCGCCTTGGCGCGGCGCATGACCTTCAAGCCTCCCGGCAGCGGGCCGGATTGCGCAAGGCCCCGGTCGATGCAGACGAGCATCACATCGAGGACGCGCTCGACATGGGCGTCGGCCTCGCCTTGAGGCCGTAGCGCCGCCTCGTTGGCCCGCATCAGTTCGGCGATCGAAAGCTTGGCTTGGCTCCCGCGCGCCAAAAGCTCGGCCCCCGAGCGAAACGGATAGGGAAGCTGCGGTTCCGCAGCCGACGCATCGTCGCCGGCGCCGTCGCGGATGATGAACCCGCCGCCGACCGAGAGCCAGGTCTCGTCGGCGATCGCCTCGCCCTGCGCATCCCGCGCGATGAACCGCATGGTGTTGGGGTGGAGCGGCGCGGGGGTCAGCGTGTCGAAGCGAATTGCGCGCTCGGCGTCGAAGCCGATCACGCGCCGCCCGGCGAGATTGAGGGTCCGCGTCTCGCGCACGCGAGCGGCGAGCGCCTCGGCCAAGTCCGGATCGACAGTCTCCGGCTTTTCCCCGCCAAGGCCCAGGATCACCGCCTTGTCGGTCGCATGGCCTTTTCCGGTGAAGGCGAGCGAGCCCAGAAGCGCGACCTCGAGCGACGCGACCCAGTTGATCGCGCCCGAAGCGACGAGCCCGTTCGCGAACGCGGCCGCGGCCTTCATCGGCCCGACCGTGTGGGAGGACGACGGGCCGATCCCGATCTTGAACAGTTCGAAGACGCTGATCATGGCTCGACCTTCGGGCGCCCGGCGGCCGCGGCGCCGGCCCCGTCTCAATGGTAGAGCGGAACTCAATTGGACGGAACCGCCGCCCGCCCCAGGCGGCGAAACCCCCGGGGCTCGGCAGGCTGGCCCGCGCGATCAGCTGCGCCTCTAAGCATTTGTCGTCATATGTGGACGGCCTCTTGGCAAGGACGTTGACGATTGGATCGGCTTGCTCGCCTCGGTCATATGTCCGGCCTGTTTGTGCGGGTTTTGGTCCGCTGGCCCTGATGATATCCGACGGCTCGGGTCCCTATCATGGCCGCGAGCTTTGCGCTCGTGACGACGGGCGGGGTGTCCTTTGCGTTCGGTTCTCGACCATCGATCATCATGGCCGGGCTTGACCCGGAAAGCCCGGCCATCCACGCCGCGCGGCCGCGATGATCCCTGTTACCGAAAAATAGTGTCTCTTATCAGGTGTTTATCCTGATAGGGCATTTGTTCTCGTGGATAGCCGGGACAAGCCCGGCCATGACGCCTTCATGAGCCGCCCCAACCCTCCCACAGCTCCAAACTGGGCCGACCAATGCCTAACGCTTGTCTCATGACTTCTGGCGCTGAAGCGGCGAGAAAGGGAGCCGCTGGAGAGGGTGGCAGCCCTCTCGACAGCGGCGAGGGACGGATCGTGCTAACGCTGACCGTTCGACGGATCGACTTATAGTTTGATCGCCCTCGTCTTTTCCTTTGGCCTGCACGGATACTCGGGGAAACGCCCCGAATGACAAGCAAAGGCGCGGAAAAGATGAAGAACGATACCATCGGCGTCGATATCTCGAAAGACCATTTCGACGCTCATCGTTTAAGCAACGGCGCCAGCCGGCGTTTCGTCAACGACAAAAGCGGCCATAGGGCTTTCGTCAAATGGCTGGCCCATACCCCGGTGGATCGCGTCGTGTTCGAGCCGACCGGTCCCTATCACCGGGCCTTCGAGCGCATGCTGGGCATGGCGGGCGTTCCTTTAAGCCAAGGTCAATCCCCGTCAGGCGCGCCGTTTCGCCGAAGCGGTCGGCACACTGGCCAAGACCGACCGTTTGGACGCCGCGATGCTGGCGCGCATGGGAGCCCTGTTAGAGTTGCAAACCCGACCGCCGCGCAGCGAAGCCTTGCTCGAACTCAAAGAGCTCCATCTCGCCCGCGAAGCCTTGGTGAAAGACCGCACGGCCGCCAAGAACCGCAGAAGCGCTCTGACCGCGGCCCTGCTGAAGCGCCAGAATACGCTGCGCCTCGAACAGATCGAACGCCAGATGACGGCGATCGAGGCCGCAATCCTCGAACAGATCCACGCCGACCCCGATCTTTCCCGACGGTTCGCAATCCTCAAAAGCATCCCGGGCGTCTCGGCCCTCACAGCCTGCGCCTTGCTCATCGAAATGCCCGAACTCGGCGCCCTCGAGCCGGAACAGGCCGCAAGTCTCGCAGGCCTGGCCCCGATCGCCCGGCAGTCCGGCCGATGGACTGGACACGCCTTCATCCGGGGAGGACGCGCCCCAGTCCGCCGGGCCGTTTATATGCCGGCCCTCGTCAAAGGCGCGATTCAACCCCGACATGAAGGCAACCTATGATCGCCTCAGAGCGGCGGGAAAGCCGGCAAAGCTCGCTCTCACGGCTGTCATGCGAAAGCTCATCGTCCTCGCAAACGCCCTCCTGAAAGCCAACCGAACCTGGACCCCAAAAACCGCTTGACCAAACCGGATACTATAAGAGCCTCCAATCTCTTTGCGGCGGTCGGAAATCGTGTTATCTTCTCCAGATTGTCAGAAGAACAGCGTCACGTCAGCGGGCGCTTTTCGGGATTTCCTTATTTGAATCGGCCGTAACCCATTGAAAAGCCCCGATTCGGGAAAATAAACGCTAGCAAATGCAAGCAAATTACTAGCGCTTACTAGCGTTTACCGACGTTTAGTTGAATAGACCTCTCCCGCTGGTTGTATTCCGGGCCTCGCGGGCTCGTTTCCCTCTTCCTGTGGGGGAGGGGTTGGGGTGAGGCCTCGCGCCTGGGGCCGGCGGCGAATTGATAAAGCGGGTTGAAATTTATGTTGCGATGCACAACATGAGCCGCGGGGATGAAGCGCCGAGGACGAATCGGCGAGGTCAACTATGAACGAAGCCACATCATCCCCCGTTGAAGTCCGGCGCCTGTGGCCGTCGGACAAGGAAGCGTTTCGCGATCATCTGCTGAGCCTCGACCCGCGAAGCCGTCACCTGCGCTTCGGCGGCGGCATGTCGGACGATTTCCTGGTCCATTACGCGGAGAGTTGTTTCGGCAAGGGCGACCTCCTCTACGGCGCCTTTGTCGACGGCAAGCTGGTTGGCGCGGCGGAACTGCGCTCCAATCGTGCGATCTGGAGCGAGCAGGCGCCGTTCGGGCGCGACATTCATGCCGAGGCGGCGTTTTCGGTCGCGGAGAGCCATCGGCGCCGCGGCATCGGCGAGAAGCTGTTCAAACGCATCCTGCGCGCCGCCACCAACCATGGCGTCGAGACGATCGAGATCGTCTGCCTGCCGGAGAACGTCGGCATGCAGAACCTGGCCAAGAAATTCCGCGCTCATTTCACTTTCGAGGAAAATTCCCTTACCGGGCGCCTGACCGCGCGCCGGCCGACCGCGCTCTCGCTCATCCGGGAAGCCTCGGGGGATGCGCTCGACCTCGGCGCCGCCCTGTTCGACGCCCATTGGCGAGCGGTGGCGGAGGCGCGGGAAAAGGGCGCCTAGCGCTACGGACGGCGGCGGTGCGCCGGGCGTTTTCTTGCGTTGCAAGCCGCCGCCGCCTGGCGTAGTCTGCCTATATCCGATCGGATATAACGATCGCGGATCGCCCGCCGGGCGCGGAACGCGCGAGCGAAACCTCGCGATCAACGCCGTCGCTTGAGCGGCGTCATTCAGGGAAGAAGCGCATGACCAAAGTCGATCTCAACATCGCCCTCAAATCCCCGTTCGCCAAACGATATGACAACTACATCGGCGGCGAGTGGCGGGCGCCCAAAACCGGCAAATATTTCGACAATGTCTCGCCGATCACCGGCCAGCCGGTCTGCGAGATCGCCCGCTCCGACGCTTCGGACGTCGAGGCCGCTCTAGACGCCGCGCACGCCGCCAAGGACGAATGGGGGCGAACGAGCCCGGCCGAACGAGCGCAGATCCTCTTGAAGATCGCCGACCGGATGGAGGCGAATCTGGAGAAGCTCGCGCTCGCCGAGACATGGGACAACGGCAAGCCGATCCGCGAGTCCACCGCGGCGGACATCCCGCTCGCCATCGATCATTTCCGTTATTTCGCTTCCGCCATCCGCGCGCAGGAGGGGTCGCTCAGCGAAATCGACCATGACACCGTCGCCTATCATTTCCATGAGCCGCTCGGGGTCGTCGGCCAGATCATCCCGTGGAATTTCCCGATTCTGATGGCGTGCTGGAAGCTTGCGCCCGCGCTGGCCGCGGGAAACTGCGTCGTCCTCAAACCCGCCGAGCAGACTCCAGCCTCGATCATGGTGTGGCTCGAGGTCGTCGGCGACCTGTTGCCGAAGGGCGTGCTCAACGTCGTCAACGGGTTCGGCCTCGAAGCCGGCAAGCCGCTCGCCTCCTCGAACCGCATCGCCAAGATCGCGTTCACCGGCGAGACGACGACCGGCCGGCTCATCATGCAATACGCGTCGCAGAATTTGATTCCCGTGACGCTCGAGCTTGGCGGCAAGTCGCCCAACATCTTCTTTGAAGACGTCTGCGCTCACGACGACGACTTCTTCGACAAGGCGATCGAAGGCTTCGTCATGTTCGCGCTCAATCAGGGCGAAGTCTGCACCTGCCCAAGCCGGGCGCTGATTTAGGAGTTGATCTACGATCGCTTCATGGAGCGGGCGCTGAAGCGCGTCGACGCTATCGTCCAGGGCAGCCCGCTCGATCCGGCGACGATGATCGGCGCCCAGGCTTCCTCCGAGCAGATGGAGAAGATCCTCTCCTATTTCGATATCGGCAGGAAGGAGGGGGCCGAAATCCTCATCGGCGGCGAGCGCAACATCCTTGAGGGCCAATATGCGGGCGGCTACTACATCAAGCCCACTGTGTTCAAGGGCAACAACAAGATGCGCATCTTCCAGGAGGAAATCTTCGGTCCGGTCGTCTCGGTGACCACGTTCAAGACCGACGACGAAGCGCTCTCGATCGCCAACGACACGCTTTACGGCCTGGGCGCCGGCATATGGAGCCGCGACGCCAATCGCTGCTACCGCTTCGGCCGCGCGATCCAGGCCGGCCGGGTCTGGACCAATTGCTACCACGCCTATCCGGCGCATGCGGCGTTCGGCGGCTACAAACAGTCGGGCGTCGGTCGCGAGAACCACAAGATGATGCTCGATCACTATCAGCAGACGAAGAACATGCTGGTCAGCTACAGCCCGAAGAAGCTCGGCTTCTTCTGATCGGCGCGCCATGAACAGCGGCGGCGCGGGCATGCCTGCGCCGCCGTCGCTTTATAGGAGCACGCGAGATGGGAACGGTGACCGCAACGCCCGAGGCGCTCGACCTCATCGCCGAGATCATCGCCGACCATGGGCCGGTGCTGTTCCATCAGTCCGGGGGGTGCTGCGACGGCTCCTCCCCCATGTGCTACCCTAAGGGTGAGTTCCTGATCGGCGACTACGACGTGAAGCTGGGCGAGATCGGCGGCGCCCCCTTCTACATCAGCGGCCCGCAATACGAAGCCTGGAAACACACCGACCTCGTCATTGACGTCGTGCCGGGCCGCGGCGGCATGTTCTCTCTCGACAACGGCCGCGAGCGACGCTTCCTCGTCCGCTCGGAGATGTGCGAGATCGCGGCGCCAACCCAGCCCTGAGTGCCGCCTCTCAGTGGCCGGAGAACGAGACCAGGCTGCGCACTGGGACGCCGAGGGCTTCGAGCTTGGCCGCGCCGCCAAGGTCGGGAAGGTCGATGACGAAGCAGGCGGCGATGACGTCGGCGCCCATCTGGCGCAAAAGCTTGACCGCGCCCTCCGCCGTCCCGCCGGTCGCGATCAGATCGTCGACCAGGATCACCCGTTCCCCCTTCGTGACCGCGTCCTCGTGCATCTCCATGTGGTCGAGCCCGTATTCGAGCGAATAGGGGATCGAGACGGTCGTGTGCGGCAGCTTGCCCTTCTTGCGGATCGGTATGAAGCCCGCCGACAATTGGTGCGCGACCGCCCCGCCGAGTATGAACCCGCGCGCCTCGACGCCGGCGACCTTGTCGATTTTCGTTCCGGCCCAGGGCTGCACGAGCTCGTCGACCGCCCGGCGAAAGGCCTTGGCGTCGCCGAGCAGCGTCGTGATGTCGCGAAACAGGATGCCCTTTTTCGGGTAGTCCGGGATCGTCCGGATTGTGTCGGCGAGACGCATGCTTGAGGCTCGATTCGGGTTCGGCCTCAATCCATAGCGCATTCGCGCTCGAAAGCCATCGGCGACGGCGCTTTCTGCCCGGCACGGACTGGCAGGCGAACCGCCGTCGGCCCGCAATGACCGAAATCGATCCGCGCGGACGCGATCTCGCGGCCCCAACGACCCAGTCCGGGCCAATAAACGGGCTTAAACGCGCCTAAACGGGTCCAAACGCGAATAAGCGTTAGTAAAATAACTTGCATTGACTAGCGCTTATTTTTTCGAATCCGGACTTTTCAATGGGTTACGGCCGATTCAAATAGCAAAATCCGGAGCCCGGCCCAGCCTCCGGCTCAAGCGCGTTCCGCTCGCCCGTAGTCTCGGGCGAACTCGCCTGGTCCGCTCCCTCCCCCTCGGCTTCGCCCGGATCATCGGCGGGAATCTCGCCGATTGTCTTCAAGTGCTCGCGCGCCGCCGCGGCCATGACCTCGTCGACGCCGAGATTGGCGGCGACCCGGTTGATCTTGTCGATGAGCTTCTGGCGCGCCTCGTCGTCATAGACCTGGTGGGCGCCCGCAACAGACTGGTAGCGATCGAGCCGGTCGAGCGCCTTGAGGTAAGGGTTGATCGCCGAGATATCGCCTGCCGCAATGGCCTCGGCCGCGAGTTGCACTGCTGGCGCGAGCCGATCCAATTGCAGCTTGGCATGATCGGCGCCGCTGTCGACCGCACGCTTCTGCAGCTCCTCGGACACGATCTGGCGGATGCGCGAGTTGCTCACGCCTTCCTCGGCCGCGATTTCGTCATAGGTGCAGCCCTCGCGCAGACGGGCGAAGACCCGTCTTCGCCGGAACATCATGCCGTGCGCGCCCAACCGCCGGCGCCGAGCGGGCGCCTTTTCATCAACCATCCCAACTCTCCTTATGCGGCCCTCTTGAGGGAAACCCACATAGAATAACCCGCATATTCTGAAAAACGCAAGACAATGTTGCGGCGATTTGTTTTTCAGCACGGATAGTGTAGTTAAATCAATAGATTACGGCATAACAACGCCCCACCGGCAACCCCTTCGACCTCGCCCTGAGGCGCCGCGAAGCGGCCTCGAAGGGCGCTTGACAGGGCGCGGTAGAGCAACGTGTCGTCAATCATCGCCGCAGCCTGTCATGCCCGCGAACGCGGGCATCCAGTAAGCCGTCGGAGAACCTCTAAATTCCCGCTTGCGCGGGAATGACAACACCGACTGCGATTCCATTTTGGAGGGGCGTTGCCCTGGCGATCGGCGCGGTGTCTGGCGCGCTGGCTCGAGTCAGGACCGCTCAAGGGAAGGGAAGCCACGCTCCACGCGCTTCTGAGCGCGCAGCGGAAAAGCTTTATCGGTTGATTTGTTCATCCGCGGTCAGTTCCGGGCGTCTTGACCGCCCCCGGACTGTGATCCGGGGGTGACCCGGCCATCCACGAGAAGGTCGTCACCTCCACTTAAAGTGTTGAACCTAAATGATTATTCGTACCGATGACAGATGGGAGGGCTATGCGGCGTGGATGGCCGGCACGAGGCCGGCCATGACGGTGGAGGCAAGTCCATCGACAGCTGACGCAATAAAAGCCTTGATGAGCGTTGCCCTTCGCCTCGTCGCTGCTCTGTGCGCCACGCTGGTCCTGGCGGGCTGCGGGCGCAGCGAGACCTATCGCTACAAGCTGACGCTGAGCCTCGACACGCCGGACGGGGTGAAGACCGGGTTCAACGTCGTCGAGCTTCGGTATTTCGACGTAATCTTCCCGGCTCGGGGCGAGATGCACGACACGAGAGGCCAAGCCCTCTTTATCGACCTCGGCCCGGGCCAACGGCCATTGATCGCGCTGCTGACGCACATTCGGCGCGCCGACGAAGTTGCACCCAACATGGATATGTATCGTTGGTTGGAGGATTCTCCCTCTCTCGTGCTCGCAGATGTTTGTCTGGGCGGAGCGGGAAACCTCGACTGGATCGGAATGGCGATTCTGTTCAACGAGCGCTGTCCCCAGCCGCTGTCGATTACGCCCGCCGATCTTCCCGATCTCGTCACCTTTGGGGACGTCAACAATCCGAAAAGCGTGATGCTGGTTGATCCCAACCGTCTCCCCGCAACGCTCGGGCCGGGCGTCTCCTGGCGCTCGATGACGCTAGAGGCGACGGACGAGCCGCTGACCAAGGGAATCGACGAGCATCTGCCCTGGATGCGGGACTATGACCCAAATATAGAAGCTCCGGGCATTAAGTCATTCAATTCGCTAAAAAATTATATCAACGTACGCGACTTCATACGGGAGAAGTAATCCCCTCGCCTGCGAAGGACGGCCGCAAGACCTTGTAGGCGCGTTGCTTCAGAGCGCGCCGTCCAGACCTAATAAACCTCAGGGATTTGCGCCCGGCGCGAGGTCTGGACCGGTTCCCTCCAGCCCCTTCAGCGTGGGCTGCGGGCGCGCGGCCAGAAGCACAAGGAAAAAATAGATCGGCGCGCCGATCCCGGCCAATGCCAGGAACCAGTTCGATCGGCCGAAAAGCGCAAGGAGGATCACCAGATAGATGAAATCGCGGCGCGAGGCGGAGTTGAGCAGGCGCGACAAAGGGCGCTCGGGCGCATCCGACACCGAGGTGAACAGCGTGTCGCCGCCGTCCTTGAAGCGCATCAGCCGCCAATAGACGAAGCCGGCCGACGCCAATGTCCCAAGAATGGCCGCGGCGCCGAGCCATAACGGCCAGAGCGCGCCGGCGGACAAGCTCCAGCCTACGCCCATGCAGCCGAAGATGACCGTGTGAACGACGTTGTCGCCCCAGAAATCGAGAACGCCGCCCCATCGCGATTGCTGGAATTTGAGCCTGGCCAGTTCGCCGTCGCAGCCGTCGAGGATCGAATGGGCCAGAAACAGCAGCGCCCCAATGGTTTGCATGAGCGGGCGCGAGGACAGGAAAAAAGGCCCGCCGCAAATTCCGACCGCGATCGAGATCAGGCTCATTTGATTAGGCGTGATCGCGGTTCCCGCGAGGCGGCGCGAAATCTGAAGCGAGATCGGCCGCTCGACATGCCGCGCCATGAACCCGTCGGTGTCCTTGACCAGCCCCTTGAGGAGCCGCCGCTCCGCCGCGCGGACGTCCGCGGGCGTCTCCACGACCATCGGATCGATCCCGGCCGGAATCGGCGCCGGCGGGCCAAGCGCTCGAGCGAGCCGATCCTCGACATCGGCCAGGTCTCGCGCGCCGCCGTCCTCGTTGAGCGCGTCCACCGCAGCGAGCGCCGACGCGGCGGGCAGCACGACGATTCGGTTCGGGATTCTCCCCCAGGCGGCCGCCTCGATCTCGGCTGAAGCCAACCGTTCGAGCCAATCGGTTTCCGCGAGGATGGCGGCAGGCGCAATGATGAGCGGCGCTGTATGAGATGAGAGCGTCGCGGCGAGGCCGCGCCAATCGGCAATGGCGGCGACCTCGGCGGTCCCGCGCCCGTTTCCGCCGAGGAGAAGGACCTGGCGATAGCCCGCGCGCCGCGCCGCCAGAACCGTGCGCTGGATCAGGCTGAGCCCCAGAATCACCGCGTCGCCGTCCGGCCCCCGCGCGATCTTCGAGGCGTCCGGCGAGGCGACGGAAGGGCCAAGAAGAATCAGGATCGGCGTTTCGGGCATGAGGATCTCGGTGTCCGCAAAGTTGGAATTATGACCACGCCATCGATTGCTCGTCCTGGACGATGATTGCTGATAGACGATTCCGCGCGGTGATCGTAGTCCTGCCCGGTCTTCGGCATGAACCGCGCCCGGTCAGGGAGCCAAGCCATTTCAACATCGCTAATCGTCGCCGCGTTCCTCGGCTTCCTGCTCGTCGTGTTTCTTATCATCGACAGCGGCGCCGCCGAGGTGGCTTCCGCCATGCTGGTTCTTGGCTGGTGGTTATTGCCAATAACGCTGTTTCATCTCGCGCCACTCTATTTCGACGCGGTCTCCTGGCGACAGCTGTTTCCGGCTTTGAAACGTCCCGGCGTCCTCAGCTTCCTTTGGATGCGTTGGATCCGCGAATTGGTCAGCACGCTGTTGCCGGTCGCCGGCGTGGGCGGCGACGTCGTAGGCGCGCGACTCGCGCATCAACGGGGCGTCCCAGGGGCGCAAGCCACCGCCAGCATGGTGGTCGACATCACGGTCGGCGCGGCGACCCAACTTGTCTTTGTCATCGCCGGAGTGGCGTTGCTCGCGATCGGGGACGCCCATGCGTCGGCTGCGACGGCATGGGGCCTCTTGGCAGGCGTGGCCGTGTTCGCGGCGGCCGTCGGCGTGTTCGTCCGGATCCAGCACAACAGCATGTTTGGAATATTGGTCGACTGGGCTCACCGACTGGCTCCCAAGAGTTGGATGTCCAGTTTCGCCGGCCGCGCAGAAGCAATCGACGAGGCTGTCGTCGCAACCTATCGTCGCCGCTTTGCCCTGTCTTATTCCGGCCTGCTGCGACTTGTCGGATGGACGACCGGCGCCGGCGAGGTCTGGCTAACGACGCGCTTCCTCGGTAGGCCCTTGAGCTTGGTCGATTCGTTTATCCTGGAAAGCCTCAGTGCGGGCGTCCGCGGCGCGGCGTTCATGGTGCCGGGAGCGTTAGGCGCCCAAGAGGGCGGTATGGTCCTGTTTGGGGCGTTGCTCGGGCTGCCTGCGGACCTGGCGCTGGCGGTTTCTCTCACCAAACGGGTTCGCGAGCTCGCATTCGGCCTGCCGGGCCTCGCGGCCTGGCAATGGGTGGAGGGACGCCGTTGGCTCAGTGGGCGAGAGGATAAGGCGAGTTCAGCGCCGTAATGAATGCCTGTCACTGAGGCGGCGGGATCTCGTAACTCGGCGATCCTATAACCGGCCGTACGGTGGCCGGCGATCCAGCGATCGGGCCCGGCGTGGCCGGCGATTCGACACCGGGCGGCAAGCCAAGCGCTTCGCGCAAGTCCGCCCGGCGGGTCTGATAAAAATCTGACCGCAGGAAGGAGTAGAAATCGATCGAGGCGTTCTCGGCCTCTTTCCATTGGCCGAGATGAGCCACGGCGGATACTCCACCCGAGCCGACCGACCACGGCCAGCCGATTAGCCAATAGCCAACCACCCAGCCGAGCGGGTCTCCCACCGTATCGACGGCGCCGCCGATAGAATCTCGCACTGTCGAGGGACCATAGTAGGGTCGCACGACGTAGGGGCCGGCAGGGACGCCCCAGACGAACATGGTCTGGCCAAAATCGCCGGTCTGCCTCGGCAACCCCCCTTGCGACGCCACATCGAACAGGCCGCCGAGGCCAAATATTGAGTTGAAGACGAAGCGTTCGAGCGTGATGCCCGCTGCGGCGAAGCGGCCCTGCAGGATGTTGTTGCCGAAGATGCGCGGCTCGTTCAGGTTGTCGTCCAGATCGCGGATCCGGTTGGTCACGGGCGCCGGCGCCGCTTTGACGACATTGGCGACTGGGTCGAGCACGACTTGGTTCGCGCGCAGAACACCGCGATTGAATTGCTCGTTGGGATCGTCAATCGGCAGCGATGCGTCACGGGGCGCGCCCGCGCAGGCGCTGAGGAGCGCCGCCAGCCCCGCCGCGCTCAGCCCTCCGATCCAACGTTCAGCGCGACGCATGCGTCGATGATTCCTCTCGAAATTCCGCCCGACACGGGAGCTTTCAGCGCAAGTCCGGCAAAGGACTTGCTTCTGGGGACTCCAGCTCCGGTTCCGAGAAATCAGATCCCAGCCCAAAACCAGGCTAGCAGAGCCGCTCGCCGGCGACTATCACCCTTTTGCCACACTGCCGTCCAATTATGCGTGAGCGGGCAGCCGGTCATCCGTCGGCATGGGACTTGCTCTGCGTCGCCAAAAGAGCAGGCTGGAACAGGACGGCGGCGGAGAGCGTCGTCACGAGCGCCAGCGCCATCAGCTTACCCATGCTTGACGTGCCCGGATGGTGCGAAAACCAAAGGCTGCCAAAGGCGGTAGCGGTGGTGCAGGCGCTGAAGAAAACCGCCCGCGTCAAGCTCGACTGCAATAAGTTGTGCTCTCCCGCCCGCCACGCCATGACGTAGTAGATTTTGAACGCGACGCCGACGCCCAGCAGAAGCGGCAGCGCGATGATGTTGGCGAAATTCAGCTTGAGCCCAATCGCCACGCAGATTTCGAGCGTGACGATGATGGCGACCAGCAGGGGCACGAGCGTCAGCGCCGCATCGCGCCAGCGCCGTAGAGCCACGAACAGGATCAACGCGATCGACGCCAGCGACCAGACAGCGGCCTGAAGAAACGCTTTGACGACGGTCGCCGCGGCCTCGACAATGAAGATCGGCGCGCCGGTGGCCTGGGGCGCCACCTTGCGCACCGTATCGACGAAGCGATGCAGGACGGCGTTGTCATTGCCGTCCCCGCTCGGCGCAACTTCGATCCTGACCTCGCCGTCCGGCGCAACCCAGGCGCTTTTGAGCGAGGGCGGAAGCGTGTCGAGCGTCACGTGCTCGGCCGAGAGGAGATCGCGCACCTGGCGAAGCGTCGTCATGAGCGGCGCAGCCAGCACGCGGTTCGCCTCGTCTGTGACCGCCGGCGGCGCCTTCGCCAAAGCCGTCAGCGCGGTCGCCAGGCGGCGCGCCTGCGCGGCGGCCGGGCCGTTCTGATCGCCTGCGGCGATGGAAAGCTCGCCTGCCGTCTTGCTGATCGCGGCCAGCGTTTCGGCCGGGGTCAGCGCGGGGTCGACCGAGGGATTGAGGGTATTCTCGAAGAAGAAGCTGGCGTCGTCGATGATCGCGAGCTTCTCGTCCTGATCCTTCGGCACGAAGCTTTGCAGCGTCCGCACTTTGGCGACCTCCGGCAGCTTGCCGAGCTTTTCCGCCATGGCGGAGGCGCTGGCGAGATCGGGCTCCAGGATGTCGATGGTGTTGGGGCTCGTGTCCGGGTCGCGCATCAGATCGAGCAGGGTCGAGACCGATTCGACATGTTTTGAGCGCAGATTCAGCGGGTTGAAGTCGAATTGCAAGCCGCCGAGGAGCGGCAGGCCAAGAATGACCACCGTCAGCGTGACGCCCACGACCCAGTTGCGCTGGTGATCGAGAAAATGGTCGAGAGGCGCAAGCCAAGCCCACCCGACCGGCGCCCGCTCGCCCGCCGGCCTGAGAACGGCGAGCAGCGCCGGCAGCAGGGTGACCGTGGTTAAGAACGCGACGATCATGCCGGTCCCGGCGATAAGCCCCAGTTCGGAGAGACCGACATAGGCGGTCGGCAGGAACGAGTAGAAAGCGGCCGCGATCGAGGCCGCCGCAAGCAGAAGGGGCCCCGCCACGCCGCGCCCAGTGTGTTCGAGAGCCTCGAAGAGGTTGCGGTCCGCGAACCGCTCGGCGCGGTAGCGGACGCTGAACTGGATGCCGAAGTCGACGCCAAGGCCGATGAACAGCACGGCGAAGGCGACGGAGATGAGGTTCAGCGCTCCGACCATCCATAAGCCGACGGCCGCGGTGAAACTCAGGCCGACCGCGAGATTGATCAAAACGGCAAGAATTATCCGGGTCTGCTTAAGGGCCAGCCACAGGATCAGGAGAACGACGAGGATCGTCACTGCGCCGTTAAGCGCCGCGCCGTCCGCGATGGTGGCGAATTCCTCATCCGCCAGGGGCACCGGCCCGGTCAAGCGCACGGTGACGCCCCTGTCCGGCGTCAGGCCCAGTTTCGCGATCGTCGCCCGGATGACCTTGGTCGCCTGACCTCCGGGCTCCAGATCGCCATAATTGAGCACGGGCTGGATGTTGACGAACCGGCGAAGGTCCGACCGCTCGGGCTCGCGCCCGGAAATCAGCCGGCGCCACGAGAAGGCCGGATGCTGGCCCTGTTCGACCCGTTCCAGGGCGTCGGCGATCGCGGAGACCGCCGGCCGCATATCTTCAAGCGTGGTTTTCTTGAGGCGCACGCCCTCGAGCGACTGCGAGATGGCGCCGAGAACGCCGCGCAGGGTCGGATCGGCGGCCAGCGTGCCCAGGAAAGGCTCCGCCTTGATCAACTGCGCCATGTCGCGCCGCACGTCGTCGACGCTGAGGAAGAGAACGCCGTTGCGGGCGAAGAACTCGCCGCCGTCCGGTCGGGAGATGGTGCGGACCACATCCGGCCGGTTGGCGAGCGCGTTGACCAGCGCGTCCGCAGCCTCGTCCGCCGCTTCCGGCGTCGTCCCGTCGATGACGACGATCATCAGGTCGGTCCGCTGCGGGAAGAGCCGATTGAGCTTCATCTCCTGTTGGCGCCAGGGCAGCGAGCTCGACAAGAGCTTGCTCGAGTCGGTGTTGATGGCGATGTGGCGCGAGACGTAGACGCCGGCCAGGACCGCGGCGATGAGGAAGGCGGGAATGACCCCCCACGCATAGCGGGTCGACAGACGCACGACCCGCGCGATCGCAGCAATGACTAGCGCACTATCATTTTCGACCATGGGACCGGGGTGGAGGGCATGGTTCCCGCCGAGTGTCAATTGGGAATGTTGCGCTGCGAGACGCCGCATATCGGTTGGCGTGGCCTGATCGCGCTTCTTGGCGATTTTGCGGAAGCCCCGGCTGCGGCCGCCTTGGCAAGGCGCAAGACGCTGGGAGCCTAACCCGCGGCGCCGCGGTGATAAAGGGCAGGATCATCAACGCGAGCACGAGGCCAGTGGCGAGCGGGTGACGCGAACTCCAATCCGGGGAAACTTGCGAGAGGTCATTTCTCGAACAATACGCTCGCCCGCGCGTTGGACCGCCAGCTTCATGCCGAGACTTGTTTTCTATGGACGGTCCGCCGGCCGAGCGGGGGTTCGGCGCGCCCTGACTGGAGGTGGTTGCGGACGTCGTTAACGAGTGATATGTTCTGCGTCACAATTTTCAGTATATGTAATTTCATAATATTGAGCTTCTTGCATAATCCCTTGAGCGAGGTGAATTTTCCTGCGCCGGGCGGGTGCACCTAGCTGGGTCAGGCAGGGGCGGTCCTGTAGTCGACGACACGGATGATCTGATCAACGGCGAGGGCGACGATGCCGAACATGAGATGGCATTTGACCTTGAGTGCGCCGCGGACGCGGAGAAATCTGGCGCCGAACTCGTCTTTCAGACGGGCGTTGACGCGTTCGGCCATGGTGCGGAAATCGTAGATCAGGTCGTCGAAGTCGGGCCTGTGGATGAGCTTCAGGCGCTCGACTTCGCGGCCCCATTCGGCCTTGGCTTGGTGGTCGGCGCGAAAGTTGCGGTCGACGATAGGAGCGTGGCCCAGCGTCCGGCTCTGGTCGTGGATCGCGGCGGCGTCGTAGGCGGCGTCCATGAGATCGTAGAGATAGGCGACGCGGGCGCTCGTCATGGTCATCAAGGGAATGGCGGCCTGGCTGTCGTGGACGGAGGCCGAGGTCAGCACGCAGGAGACTGGGATTTGGCCGCAGGCCACGTCGATGTGGAGTTTGTACCCGGTCCAGGTCTCTTTGTAGCCCTTGCTGTTTTTCTTGCAGCCGACGTCGCAGGCGGTGGGCAGGTCGGCGAGCATCTGGCTGAGGTTCTGCGTGACCTGCCGCTTGAGACGCGTCGGCTCCGGCCTCGGACGCTGTTCGCCCTTGCGTGGACGTCCGCGCTTGCGCGGCGGCGCGGGATTATCGGGCGCCGGGGGATCGTCTTTGCCGTCGTTGGCCGTGTTCTGGACCGGCTTCTCGCGCGCTTCGATCTCGGTGGCGTCGCGCGCGATCGCCCCGATGATGCGTCCCCCGAGCGCACGCTCGATCAGCGCGGCGTGGATCTTGTCTGGCAGCGCGCCGCGCGCGAATTCGGCGAACGCCCGGGAAAACGTGGCTTCGGAAGGCACTTGCGAGCGTCGCTCCCAGCCGAGGATGCGACGCAGGGACTTGTCGACGTCGAGGCGCTCGATCAGGGCGCTGGTGGTGGGAACGCCCAGGACCGCCTTGGCCACGAAAGCGAGGGCGCGGCGGTCCTCGGGCGGCCGGCCCGGCCCCCTGGGCGGCTCAGGAACGAACGCTTCGAGGCCGATCACGTCGAGCGTGGTGACGAGACGGCCCAACGCTTCGGTGATCGGATCGTTGTCCTCGCGCATCCAAGGGAACAAAAAGCCCTGGATGTAGCTCCAGCGAGCCTTCATCGCGTCGAGAGGGTCGTCTGTCATGTCTACAGCCACGGCTGAAGCAAATCGGTTTCTACGATAACAGCGCCACACCTGAACAACAATCTAAATATATTTCACTATCCTACTTGACAACGATAACAACCGCTCTAAATACTATAGCCTTACCCGACTGAATTCGTCAATCTATTTGCAAGAGGCTCTATTGTTTGTTTGGGGGAAGCTTTGGGCCCAGTTCCATCCTTGGGACCCCTCGCGTGGGCGGCCTCGAAGACTGTCGGCGGCGTCACCGAAGTCGCGGTGCTGGCTCCGATCAAGAAAGGGCGTGTTCCTGGCGAGCGCTGTACCTACGAAGAGCGTGTTCGAACTCTGGTTGCGACGATCCAGCAGCGTGTCGACCGGGGAATTCCAACGGAACTGGATGAAGTCCCCACCATCCATTTCGGCGAGATCATCGTCATCCGGCCGGAGCAATACCTGGTTAACTCGAGGGTCGACGGCTTGTGCTATGAGCCCGCGCCCGGAATCCCGGCGCCGATCGACGACTACCAGACGATCCCTGACGACGCCCAGCCGAGTAGTCCCGCCCAAGCAAGCGCGGCGCCGCTCGGTCGGTCAGCACCGCCGGAGTTCCGCTCGTGGCTGCTCGCGATCGTGTTCTTTGACGGAGATTTGAAGGTCTATTTCAAGGAAATATCTGTATTCACTAAACTAAAATTTGACGAGCTCTTTGATAATTGTGAGAACTACCCGCTCGACGGCACAAGCGATTTCGAACGTTTCTGGAATTGGATTCGCCGATATCAGATCAACGTAGACCTTTTCTATCCCAGATATCGAGAACTCTCGGTCGTTCGCATCAAGCAACTTGAGGCCTTCAAGCGCCGTTTTGACGCCTTTGTCGCCCGGGTCCGGACGCCGAACGGCGGCCGCGCGCGTCCGATCGATGATTTGTTTGACGAGTTTTTGCGCGAGAACGAGCAATACGGGCGCAATTTTCCCGCGCTCGGAGGAGTTTTCGAACCGGGAAGCGATTAAACGGAGCAAGCCATGGAGAACGGCAACTCGACGGTCCTGGTTCGCGGGGATGCAGCGCTGGAGGAACCGACACAAGCCAGGGAGGACAGCGACCAGGCAGTCCTGGTTCGCGGCGAGGCGGCGACGAAGGAACCGCCACTCTCCGAATCCCTCGGCGCCTCCGTTCAGGCGCATCTCGGACGAGCATCCAAATTCGCGGATGGAAAGACGCGGGACTGGTCGGTCTTCTTCTTCTTCCGCATCTTGCCCCAAGCGGCCATTGACGCGGACGTCGCCCGTCTTCGCCGGCTATGGCCCCTTCTCATGGCGGGCCGGCCTGATGAAAAAACTAGGAGCGAAACTAGGAAAGCTCTGCTCGAGGTTTTCGGGTCGATCAAGAAAATCCCGCATTGATGAATGCGGGCCTCGGCAGCCAAGGCGAGAAGGTTCTGAAACCCGCTGGGGCCGCGCCCTCTCGGGTGTTCCTTGGTTTGTTGGCCGCAATCGCAAAACCCAGCTTCGACAAGACTAAAGATCAGTGGAGCCAAGTTATTTCAAAGGTTGACGAACAGTCGACAAGTAATATAAGCTTAGCTTCACTTCCCGGCCTCACGGCTCGAACCGGCGATGAGCGGGCCGAACTGATTCGCTCGCTGCTCAGATTTGTCCGTGGCGAGCAAACCCCCAATAAGATAACCGAGTTAGCAAATAATCTACACCAATATCTGACTGACTTATCGCTGCCCATAGAAATCAATGTCGACATTTTGACATGGAATTCTCGTACAAACTATTATTTTGTTGATGTATGAAAATCCATTTCAGTTGGCGAGCTTATTCGAAGATATTCCGCAAGACCCGGCCGAGACGGGACACTGGGTATTGAAAGGCGGCCTGCCGGGCGTGTGCCTTTATGAAGTGTTGCGGCAATTGCAGCCGGCGTTGCTCAAGACTGGCAAGTCGCCGCAAGCAGCCTGGCGGCAGATGCCCCCAATCGTGCGAAGCGAGCTTCGACAGCAGCAATTCGCCGAACAACTCATGTTGTGGGACCACAGATTGTCATGGGACCCCGTGCCCGTGAACTACGTGTTCACGTTTTCGGGTCTCGGCGCCGTCGGGCTCGATGCGACAACGCTCGCTTCGTTTCCCGATCCATTCAAGCAGGGCATGGCGGCGCGCGCTGAGCGGCTTGGCGACACCGGGCCAAGCGCTCCCAAAAACTGGGACGGTCACCTCGGACTGAACAGTACGGGCGATTCGGAAAGCATCCATGGGTATTTCACCGGCGGCTTTCTCGTCGGGGCGGAAGAGACGCCTGGCGCGGCGTTGCTGTGGGAGAGCTTGCGGGACGACGTGGTCGCCTTCAACGAGCGCTCCGCGCCGAAGGGGGAAGGTCTCAGAGTCCTTCTGAATTTTCTTTTTCGCTGGTTCGGGGTTGAGATCGCTCATATCGAGGTCGGCGAAAACCCCTACGAACTCGGTCCGGTCAGCACTCTCCAGCACACGCCTTATCGCAGGGAGCACTTCGGATGGCATTGTCACACCTCGCAAGTAAAGGCCCTCAGACCCTCTTCAACTGGTTCGCTAACCCGTTGACTCTATTGAAACCGACCTCTGCCAATGGGTAAGTACTGACCAGTAAAAACGGTTGATGTGACAATGCCGCTTGGCCTGTTTAACGCATCCTCTTCGCTGGCGGTCGCGGTCGGCGCGTTTGTCGGCGGTTGGGCGATGGACATTTTTGGCTACGGCAAAGTGTGCATGGCGGGGGCGGTCATCGTGGGACTGGCGGCCCTGTGCTCAGGAGGCCCAAGGCGCGTTCATACTCTCGATCTAGAATGACCGGTCTACGTCGACTCCGGCCGTCCCCTTCGCGCAAAGAGCGGCCATTCTCCGAGACACCGCAGCCCCCTTCAGCGAGGGCCGTGGCGCAACTTCGAAGCGATCGAGTTCGCAACGCTCAATTGGGTGGACTGGTTCAACAATCGCCGGCTCATGGAGCGGATCGGCAATATCCCGCTACCGGAAGGCGAGGAACGCCACTTCGCCATGCTGAACGAGCCAGCTATGGTCGCGTGACCCAAACAGAACGCCTCCGGCAAACCCGGAGCGGTCCAGAGGCCGTCATCGGAGTAGCGTCTCAGTTTGAAAATTCCGCGGATTGGCAATCGCTCGCGCCGGCCGATACTCGCCAGATGACAGTCTTATCGCGGCTCAGATTGTGCATATAGCGTCCGCAGGTTCACTAACAGCGTCCTCCCCGACGCCACTGGCGGCTTCGTGGGCGTCCTCACCTTTTTCCTGTGCTGCCTTCCGTCCATCGGTCTTGTTGAGCGATGCGGCGAAGGCGACATATGCGATGCGATCGCGCTCGATTGCCGTAAGGATCGGATAGACGGGCGTCGCCATCGGGACGGCGGGAAGCGCCCGCACCGGAACGGAACGGCCAGGGCGCCCAACAGCAGCATCTCCCATTTGAACGCCTCCACGGTCTTCACGAGCACATCAAATCGCGTGCAAGGCTCACTGCGATCGAGTCGGCGCCAGAAAGCAGCGGCATCCGATCGAGCCCAGCGACGCCTAACGAAAGCGCCCCGAAAACCGGGGCGCTCCCAAACTTCAATCGTCAGAACTCTCACGCGGCGATCTTGGTCGCCTTGCCCTCAAGGACGGCCTTCTTGGCGGTCGTTATGGGAATCGCCCGGGGCTTCATCGCCTCTGGGACCACCCGCAAGAAGTCGACCTGCGGAAGCCCGTTCTCCAGGCTCGCGCCCTTGATCTGGACATGGTCGGCGAGCTGGAACTTACGTTCGAAATTCCGCTCGGCAATGCCCTGGTAGATCAGGTCACTCTCCTCCTCGCCGCTGCTCTGTTTGTTGCCGCGGATCGTTAACACGTTCTCTTTCACCTCAATCGAAAGATCAGCACCGGCAAAACCGGCGACTGCCACCGAGATGTTGTAGGCGTTTTCGCCCGAACGTTTGATATTGTAGGGAGGATAGCCCGGCGCCGCAGCGCTTTCCGCGCCGCAGACTTGATCGAGCATTGAAAACAGCTGATCAAACCCGACGGTGGAACGATAGAAGGGAGCAAAATCAAATGTACGCATAGCCGTGACCTCTCGGTTTGAGCGACATGCGAACGATCCTCCCTTAGGCCGGATCTTCCGTAGCGCAGCCTCATGGCCTAGGTCAATTTTACATGGGTATTAACTTGCCGAATTGTAAGGTGACGGTGCGTTTTTATTTTCCCAATCGTAAGATATTTCGGAAGTCAGATACGCAGTTGAACTTGCTGTACACTAGGATTATGTTGGTACTTTCGATCTAGTTTACCTGGCATTCGGAAGATTACTAGAGAAATAAGGGTTGCTCCACGATTTCGACCCCGCAAGCGCCCCAACTGACCGGGGCGGGATTGTCGACCCTGATTTCATATCGCGCGCGCTTCACGTCGACACGTGACGTCACTCCAGCGTCTCCAGTGCGCAGATACTGTTGAAAAACTCGAATTTTCGGATCGATCACAATTCTCGAGGCCACACACGGGCTTCGGCGAAAATTACTCGGGGACCCAGCTAGTGGTCAAAATCTGACGCATGGTTCCCACGTCGACGGACCGGAGTTGGTAGAGTCGAGGTGTGGCGCGGCGGCTGTAGGTCGAGCATATCGGTTTGCCGCCCCTTTCGTCCGGCGGTGCCTTAGTGGCTCGAGCGTGGCTCCGTTTCCACACCCCGCTCATCGAACCGGGCGTGCGGATCGCCCGCATCCGGCTCCCGGACAAGACCTCACGCCTTCGTCCACGACACGTCGTGCCCAAGCCGGCTCAGGCGTACGAGCCGGAAGTGCCCGTAGAGGTGCGAGAGTGGATAGGTCCCGCCCCTTCGCCGCCTAACTTTGTGCTTGGAGCGCAACCACCGGCGCAACCGCACCGCTGTGTAAGCGTCGAGCGCCCGATACGCCTTGTTGACGGTTCCTACCGCGAAGTAGTTCGCCCATCCGCGCAGCGTGCGGTTCACCCTACTCACCAACGTTGTGGTCTCTTGCCATGTCCCCGATCGGTCGGTCAGCGCGTGGACTTTCTCGACCACCCGCTGAATGCTTTTCCTTGACGGCCGGTAGCCGACACGGGCCTGGCCGGTCCTCGCCGAAAACATTCGCCCGAACGTGTATCCCAGGAAGTCGAACTCTCCGTCCGGCGCCTTGCAGATCCGTGTCTTCTCCTCGTTCACCGTCAGCTTCAGCTTGCCCATGATCTCCCGCAGTCGTTGCAGAGCCGCTTCGGCTTTGCCCCTTCTGCACAGGATCACGAGGTCGTCGGCGTAGGTTATGAGGCGAGTGCCGAGGCTTCGCTCAAGCCCGAACATCTTCCATCCCAGCACGAACCGGCGCATGTAAATATTGGCCAGCAGCGGTGAGAGGGGTGAGCCCTGCGGAATGCCGCTCCTCTTGTCTCGCGCCTCGGTCGTGCGTGTCTTCCGTCCTCGATCGTCGGTTTCTTCCACGGGACAATCCAGCCACATCCTGATCAGATGCAGCGCGCGCCGATCGACGATCCGGCGTGATACCGACTTCAAAAGCTCGGCATGGGGAATACTCCCGAAGTAGTCCGCGAGGTCGGCGTCCACGACTTCCGGATGGCCGCGAAACAGCAACTCTTCCACCTCGACCACCGCCTGTTGGGCGTTTCGCCCGGGACGGTAGGCGTAGAGTTCCGATGGAAGGTCGGCTTCGAAGATCGGCCCCAGCACCAGCATCGCTGCTGTCATGTCGCCGAAGGTGTTACCCATGTCGCCTGAATAAAACGAAACCCCATGTGTCCGGAACGGACCCAGACTACCTGGTGGAGCGGAGGGGATTCGAACCGATCGCCATCGCGAGCGCAGGGATCCGGCACAAAGTCGGGAATTTCACGCGCGTGCCGACTCGTTTCACACGCGAAAATCCGGCACGGAGCAGCGGCGGCGTGTCTTCCTCGACTGCGGAAACCATCGCGTCGCACTTTAAGCGGGACGAGCACAGCCGGCCGAATGGCCTCTCTTGACACACCAGCCGCGGTTGGCGCCAGAGTCTCGCCGCCAACGGTTGGGGTAACTTCTGCATGGCGCGCAAGCTACGCGTGGGCTTTGTCGGCCTTGGGCGCGTATTTGATCTTAACGTGCGCGGCTACCTCGATCATCCGGAGGCGGAGGTTTCGGCGTTGTGCGACGCCGACCCCGCCACTCTCGCTCGCCGGGCGGCTGAACACCCGGGCGCCCATGCGACGTATGACTTCCAGAATATTTTGCGCTCTGAGCTTGACCTGATCGAAATCCTGACTCCGCACCCACTGCACGAGGCGATGACCGTGGCGGCACTGGCTAACGGCTCACATGTCAGCGTGCAGAAGCCGATGGCGATGACCCTGCCCGAATGCGACCGAATGATCGAAGCCGCCGCCGCGAGCGGAAAACGTCTAAAAGTGTTCGAGAACTTTGTTTTCTACCCACCACTGGTCAGAGCCCGCAAATTGCTGCTTGAGGGCGCGATCGGCAGGCCGCTGCATTTCCGAATGAAGGTGGTGATGGCCGACCGCGCGCAGGCGTGGGGGGTGCCGGATGCGACGAGTCGCTGGCGCCATGCGCTTGCTGCTGAGGGCCGCGGCGGCCCGATGGTATTCGACCACGGCCACCACATGATGGCGGTAGCAATGTGGCTCTTCGGCGAGGTCCGCGACGGGTTCGCATGCATCGAGCGCACCGCGACGCCGGCCGGCGTCTATGACGCCCCTGCCACTCTGACGTGGCGACACGCCAATCCGCCGGTGCACGGAATGTGGGATGTTTCTTTGGCGCTGAAGATGACTTTGCGCACTGATTACTATGCCGACGCCGAGCGGTTCGAAATCCAGGGCGAGGAAGGCATAATCCAAGTCACGCGCTGCTCCGACCGCATGCTGGACGAACCCGCGCTTACGCTCTATCGAGATGGGGAAGTGCGCGCCTTCCACAACCTCGACGCCGACTGGGGCGCGAGCTTCACGCTGTCCACGCGCCACTTCCTCGATGTGCTTGCAGGAAGGGAACCGGAAGAGGCGCTCACTGCGCAGGAGGGCCGGCGGGTGATCGCGCTCTACGACCTCTTTCAGCGAAGCAACGCTGAGCGACGCGCGTTGGCGGGATAATTCGGCGAATCAGATCTTCGTCCCAAGTAGCAGAATCACGTCGCTGTAGCTTTCGACTGGACCGCGCATGGCAGTCAGCCGATCGACCCCACCGCCGTTCGACAAGCGATTGTGTCAACCGCACTTCCTTGACCGGCAACAACCAATGGTTCACGCTTTCCCGCGCAAGCGCGCGATCGGTCGACCAGGCGAACGGACCCGTGAGCAGAGGGGGACGGCGTGATGGCGTCGTCTTCGAGACCCCGCGCTTTGCCGCTCAAATATTCGGCGGCGGCGCAGTTCATGCACTGGTTCGTCGCTGTTGCGGTCATCGCGCTCCTGGCCATAGGCCCGGTGATGAAGCGGCTCATCCCCGAGGGTTTGATCAGGGACAATCTCTATAACTTCCACGAGGCACTGGGCGCTCTTGTCTTGATCGTCATGGTCGTGAGGCTCGCCAGGCGCGTGGCCTTCGGCGTGCCGGCCCCGGATGCGTCCATGCCGCCCGTCGAGCAGCGCGCCTCGCTCTGGGCGCAATACGGGCTCTACGTCCTTCTATTCGTCACGACCATGCTCGGCTGGGCAGGGACCAATGCTTATGGTGATCCGGTCAGCATCTTCGGTCTCTTCGACTTTCCTGCCATTATCGGCAAGGATCAGCCGCTGTCAGACCGCATTTTCGTCTGGCATCTCATCTGCGGGATTCTGATCGGTGTGATCGTCGCGCTCCATATCGCGGGCGCGCTCTACCATTGGCTCGTCAAACGCGATTTAGTGCTCCAACGCATGTTGCCGGGGCCGGAGCGATCTTGAATGTCTTCGGACGCCGAGTAAGCGCGGTGCGCCTGAGGCGCGTGCCCCGCCCTGGGCCGCGGCGCTTGGCGGCAAAGTGTATGAAGCCCTCGAAGAGACGGGTTCTTCGTCGAGCCGGCTCATCGTTTCACGTTTTGCTGCTGACGCAGACCTGACTGGCTGTGACTATGAAATAGTATGGAGGTAGAAGGCCGGCACGAACTCGATGCAGACCTTTGAGCGCCAGGTCGCCGGCGGATTTAAACGTTCCAGCATCCCCGAGCGCCGCGCGAACCTTGCTGTCGACGAGAATGCTGAACCTCTCGGCGTTGCCGATCAGCCGCACTTTTTGATGCGGTGGCCACCGACGCCCATCACGAAGTTCCGCGGAACCCGCGACCAACAATGTCGCTGGCCGTTCGCAATTTTTAACCCAACAGGTTGATTTCCATCGCGGCAGGTGAAAGATCGTAGCCGAGCCGTTTTGCGGCGGCGGTGAGATGAGCACGCATCGTTTGCGCGGATCGACGCGCGTCCTGCTTCATCAGGGCGTCGTGTATTGCCGAGTGCTCAGCGATGTTCATGGCGGACAGGCGCTCGGCGAAGCGGTTTTGATTGTGGCGCATGAACATGATGCTTTGCCTCATCTGACCCGCGAGGAAACCGACGACGGTGGCGATGTAAGGATTGCCGCTCGCGGTGGCCACGCAACGATGGAAATCGAGGTCGGCCGTGACGCCGTCATCGAGCCAATTCGAGGCCTTCTTCATTCGATCGAGAGCCTCCGTGATCCTGGCTCGCTGGTGTTCGTCCGCTCTGACCGCGGCAAGCGCGGCTGCCTTGATCTCCAGAATTGCCCGCAACTCGAATACATTGCGGAAGACCACCAAATCGCTCATGAGGTCGGCGTTCGATCCGAAGCGTGGCGGTTTCCCGCTGGCTCACGACAAATGTGCCGAGGCCCTGCCGCGACCGGAGGAGACCATCGGAGCGGAGACCCGCGATCGCTTCGCGAACAACGCTGCGACTAACCCCGAACCGCGCCGCCAACACCGTTTCGGTCGGCAGGCGATCACCCTCATGGAGCCGCCCGTCGGCGATCTCCGCTGCAATGGCGGCGGCGACTCGGGAGGGCGATTGCGGGGCACGCACAAGTGTCGCAAGCAATTCTTCCGAAGCCCTGCCTTTCAATTGCGGCGAGTCCCTGTCTGCCTCTTGTTGACCGCCTCGTCTGGTCGCCGCGCCCCAGTTGAAACTCCCTTCCCGCGACCGCCGTCAGCGCCAAACCGGACAGTCCAGAGCGGGGAAGAGGCTCTTTGAGTCCCAGCGCTTCTCATAGCCCTCTTCGGAGCATGAGCCGGACAGCCCGGTTTGGCAAGAAAGTCTCGGGTTTCCGGCATGAGCCTCGTTCCTCGACTGCGCATGCCTTCGTCGTCTCGCGCATAAAAGAAACTTGTCAGACAACCTCAGCCGCTGCTATATTTATTTGAACAAGGAGCTTCCGCATCGCGCGGGGGAGAGTGGGAGAAACGCCAAACATCCTCCGCCCGAGCGGGACGATAGACAAACTGATCAGATATGCAGGTCGCTCGCTACGACGCGGCTTTGGAATAGCGGGAGCAACATGCAGTCCCCGCGACATTGGGAGGACCATTATGACAATCAGCAGGCGTGAGTTTTCAGCGAGCGTACTGGCGGCTGCCGCTGCGGGCGCGATGCCACGGGTCGCCGGCGCAGCCGAGGGAGGCAAAACGATCGCCCTTATGTTCGACGCCTTCGACTCTGACTTCTGGATCACCGGCAACACGATTCTCAAGGCCAAGGCGAAGGAGAACGGCTGGACGACGCTCGAGACGATCTCCAACCGCGACCAGAACAAGCAGAACGATCAGGTCAAGGCGATGGTCGAACGCAAGGTCGACGGCATCATCTTCATCCCGACCGACAACAACGCCGCCATTCCGGCGATTCGCACCGCTAACGCCGCAAATATCCCAATCATTTTCTTCAACCGGCCCCCTGCCCCGAACGACAACAAATATGTCGCGATCCAAGCGGACAACCGGAAGATCATGCAGAACACGGTGACCATTCTGGTCGATCTCGCGCGAAAGCAGGGCGGCAAATACAAGGCTTGCCTCCTGATGGGCGATTTGGGCGACAACAACGCGGTCCAGCGGCGCGACGGGGCGCTCGACATCCTCGATAAGAACAAGGACCTCGTCGAGGTCGTATCGCGGGTCGCGACCGAGTGGAACGCCGACAAGACATTTGCCGGCCTGACCAACGCGATCCAGGCGAATCCGGACATCAACATGCTGATTTCGCCCTCCGACTCGGAGGACACGATCATCGAGCAGGTGCTCAAGACCGCCGGAAAGTGGCACAAGACCGGAGAGGACGGGCACGTACTGTTTGCTGGCTTCGACGGCGACCAGAACGGCTACAAACTGCTCAGCACGAAGTACATGGACGTCAACGGAGTGCAGAACCTCTTCTTTGAGGTCGACCTCGCCTACGGAGCGTTCAAGGACATTTGGGCTGGCAAGCAGGCGGACAAGATGCTCGTCGACCCGGGATTCGCCATCAGTCAGGCGACGCTGGACTCCAAGCGCGACGACATGTGGGGCTATCACGTGTGGAAGGAGAAGAATAAATAACCGCTGACTTCCCGCCTACGGGAGCGAGACCCTTGAAATGGCGGAGATAGGCGGCGTGCTATCGGCTTCATCGGGCGCGACACGATCCCGCCCGATGAAGGCTGTTCGCTTCGTCCTTTTCTCGGACTACCTCGTTCTCGCGCTGACCGCTCTCTATATTGCGGCGCTCTGGTTCGTCGTTCCTGAAATCGTCAGTCCGACGAATCTCAACGACATCTTTCTGCAGGTCCTGCCGCTCTTCGTGGCCGCAATGGGCGTCATGATGGTCCTGTTGGTGGCGCAGATCGACTTGTCGGCCACCTCCATCATGGCGATGAGCTGCGTGGTCGGCGCGTCGATCATGACCAGCCAGGACGGCTATCTGGCAGGACAGACCTCGGCGCCGATCGTCGCTGTCCTGGCGATCGTCGCCATTGGACTGCTGATTGGGCTCTTGAACGGCGTCTGCACCATCGTGTTCGACATTCCATCCTTCCTCGTCACGCTGACGACGATGATGTTCTTCAGCGGCGCGGCGATCTGGTACACCGCCGCGCATACAAGTTCAGGATCGAGCATCGGTGCGCTTCCTTCCTCATTCCTCGCAATTGGCTACGGAGGGCTCGCTGGAATCCCGTATGCCGCCATGATCACCGTGGCGCTTGCGATCGTGGTGCATCTTATGCTGACGCGAACGGTATTCGGCCGATGGGTTCGGGCGGTCGGTCTCAATCCCAACGCCGCTGCGGTCTCCGGTGTGCCAGTGAAGCGGGTGGTCATTGGCTGCTTCGCGCTTTCCGGTCTGTTCGCGGCGTTCGCGGCCATCATTTACACCGCGCGGCTCGAAGCCGGCACGCCAATCCTCGGGCAGCGCATCCTGCTCGACGTGATCGGGGCCGCGGTGATCGGCGGCGTAAGCCTGTTCGGCGGCAAAGGCTCGGTAATCGGCGTCCTGTTCGGCGTTTTGTTTCTCAGCGCGGTCGACAATGGCCTGCAACTGCTCGGCCTGTCGCTGTCCTCAGTTTATGCGATTAAAGGAGGCGTCATCCTCTTCGCGGCCGTCACCGATGCGATCCGCCACAACCTATTGGCGCGGGGCTAGGCGATGTCCGACCTCCTTTTGAAGGTTACTGGACTCAACAAGAGCTTTTTCGGCGTCCAGGTGTTGCGTGACGTTGGACTCGAACTCCGCCGCGGCGCCGTTCTCGGACTGGTCGGTGAAAACGGCTCAGGAAAATCGACGACGATGAACATTCTGGGCGGCGTCTTGACGAAGGACAGCGGCCGAGTGGAGCTGGCCGGAGAAGAGGTTGCGCCGGCGAGTTCGCGCGACGCCCTCGCGCTCGGAATTGCCTTCATCCATCAGGAGCTCAGCCTTTTCCCGAATCTCAGCGTCGAGGAAAACATCTTTCTGGACCATTTCCCGCGGAGGTTGCACGGGCTGCCTTTCATTGATCGCCGCCAGCTCCGAGACCAGGCGCGGAAGGCGCTGGAGCTCGTCGACCTCCAGGTGTCTCCTGTCACCCCAGTAATGCGGTTGCCGCAGGGCGAGCGCCAGCTCGTCGAAATCGCCAAGGCGCTGACCCGGCAGGCGCGGCTCATCATCTTCGATGAGCCGACGACCTCGCTCACTGCCCGCGAGACGGAGCGGTTGTTTGAGATCATCGGGCGCCTCCGCGCGCAGGGCATCTCGATCATCTACATCAGCCACATCCTCGGAGATGTGATGCGCCTCTGCGATGACATCGCGGTGCTGCGCGACGGAGAGGTCATCGGCGCCGGCCGGCGCGAAGACTTCACGATCGAGCGTCTGGTCACGCTGATGGTCGGACGCACGATCGACCGGCTTTTTCCCGAGCGCGAGCCGAGCCAACGTCCGAGCGGCGCGGCGCTGAGGGTGCGCGGCCTTTCGCAGCCGGGGATCGTGAAGGATGTGTCCTTCGACCTCAATCGCGGCGAGGTGCTTGGCGTCTCCGGGCTCATGGGCTCCGGCCGTTCCGAACTGGCGCGAATCCTGTTTGGCCTCGATCCTTATTCGGAAGGCGAGATCCGGATCGACGATGAGAAGCTGCCGCCTCTTAAGCCTCGAGCCGCCATGGATAAGGGCGTTGCTTTCCTGACCGAGGACCGACGCGGCGAGGGCCTGATGATGGAGGCCTCGATCGCCGACAATATCGTTCTGCCGTCGCTCGTCGAGCGATCGAAGGGCCTTATCCGATGGGTGAATCCGGCCGAGCTCGATGAGGCGGCGCGCGGCATAGCGGAGCGGGTCCGGGTCAACGCGAAATCAATCGAGACGGCGGCGGTGCGGACTCTCTCGGGCGGGAACCAGCAGAAGGTCGTGATCGCGAAGTGGCTTCTGCGCGCGCCCTCAATTTTCATTCTCGACGAGCCGACGCGAGGCATCGACGTCGGTGCCAAATACGAGGTCTACAAGATCATCAACCAGATGGTCGCCGGGGGCGCCGCGATCCTCTTCATATCCTCCGAGATCGAGGAGCTGATCGGCATGGCCGATCGCATCATGGTCATGGGACGTGGCGAGATTCGCGGCTTCTTCGACCGCCCGAGCTTCGACCGCGAAACGTTGATGAGCGCGGCGCTATGGGACTGAGGACGTCGCATTGAACCGGCTGAACGCTCGCTCCCTCGTCCTGATCGCCCTGCGGCTCGCGCCGCTCATGCTTTTCGTCGTGCTTTGCGTCGCCTTCGGGCTGCTCTCGGACCGCTTCCTCTCGCTGGCCAATTTCCGCAATATCCTGACGCAGTCGACGCATGTCGCGGTGATGGCGATCGGCATGACCTTCGTGCTGCTGGTGCGCGGCGTCGACCTTTCGGTCGGCTCGGTCATGTATCTCGTGGCGGTGACGATGGGCCTCTACTTGTCGGACGTCCCGCTTTTCCTATCGATCCCCGCCATCGTGCTTATTGGCGCTGCGTTCGGCGCGATCAACGCCTGCTTCATCACTGGGCTGCGCATTGCGTCTTTCATTGTGACGCTGGCGACGCTCTTTATCGGTCGCGGGTTTGCGCTCTACCTCTCCGAGACCAAGATGGTCTTCCAGAGCGACACCGTGCAGACGCTCGGACGGTCGTCATTCCTCGGTCTTCCGTGGGCGATCTGGATCGCCGCGGCCGTAGCGTGCGCCGCGTGGGCCACGCTGACCCTGACGCCCTATGGCCGTCAGATCTATGCGGTTGGTGCTGACCCCGATTCGGCGGCGAAGGCCGGGATCAGGGTTCAGCCGATCGTGTTCTCGGTGTTCTGCATTTGCGGCGCCTGCGCGGCGATCGGGGCCCTGATCTCGGTCTCGC
The DNA here is from genome assembly GCA_963824475.1 of uncultured Alphaproteobacteria bacterium. Taxonomy (GTDB): domain Bacteria; phylum Pseudomonadota; class Alphaproteobacteria; order Rhizobiales; family Beijerinckiaceae; genus Roseiarcus. The sequence goes on along the minus strand of CAWGPR010000008.1, from coordinate 281,376 downwards.
AAGTCGGCGCGGCCGCGGCGACCTTCGGCTATCAGGAGGAATTTCCCGTCATCGCAGCGGCGGTACTCGGCGGCACGAGCCTGTTCGGTGGACGCGGCGGCGTGTTCGGCAGCATCTTCGGCGCGGTGCTGGTGCAAACGACGGCCAACGGCCTCGTGATGCTCAACGCCAATCCCTATCTTTATCCGCTCGTGAACAGCTTGATCATCTTCGTCGCCGCTTGGGTCGACGGGCGACGCAGGCTCATGACCGAGCGAATCGAGCAGCGCAAGATCCGCGTCGAAGCCTAACTTTCGTTATCCTCGGGAAACTCAATGACCGACTATCCATTCACTACGGCCGATCTCGAAGCCCTCAAAGCCTGGGACACGCCGACGATCTGCAACGGGCTCGAGATCGTCGCGCCGGAGCGGCGCGCGACAGGTTTCACCGTTGAGCCGATGGTCGTCGTCGACCGCAAACTGCCGCCGATTGTTGGCCTCGCGCGGACCGGGCTAATCCGCGCCAAGGAGCGGCCGCGCGGACCCGTCCCTCCGCGCGAAGACTGGTACGATTATGTGGCAGCCATTGGTATTCCGATCATCGCCGTCATCCAGGACGTCGACGACCGGCCCGGCTTTGGGGCCTTCTGGGGCGAGGTGCAGACGACTGTACATGCCGCCCTCGGCGTGGCCGGCTGCGTAACCAACGGCTCCTTCCGCGACATCGACATGCTGGCCCCTGGCTTCCAGATCGTCGGCGGTCGGATCGGGCCGAGCCACGCGCATGTGCACATGGTGCAGATGAACTGCGACGTAAAGATCTTCGGCATGCTCGTGTGCCACGACGACGTGGTCCACGCCGACGTGCACGGCGCGGTCGTGATCCCGGCAGAGGCCGTGCGCGCGCTTCCGAAGGCGATCGACCTCGTGACGCGACGCGAGAAGGTGATTCTCGAACGAGCGCGCTCTCCTGGCTTCACGAGCCGCGCGATGCGCGACGCGCTCCGCCAATCCGGCGAAATCCACTGATCGCGAGGAGAGTGTCGCGTGGCCTCTCATCCCTTTCGCGTCGGCGTCATCGGCTGCGGCTTCTTCGTCGAGAACCATTTGGCGGCATGGGCCAGCATGGATGACGTCGTCCTCGCCGCCGTGTGCGACCTCGACGTCGGCAAGGCGCGCTCCGCGGCGGACCGCCACAAGGCAGGCGCAGCCTATGCCGACGCGGCGGAGATGCTCGACCGCGAGGACCTCGATTTCGTCGATATCGTCACCACGATGGAATTGCATGTGAAGCTCGTGGGCATGGCCGCGGCGCGCAAACTTCCAACGATTGTGCAGAAGCCGCTCGCGCCGAGCTGGGAAGATTGCGCCGCCGTGGTCGAGACCTGCCGCGCCGCCAGCGTGCCCTTCATGGTGCATGAGAACACCCGATTCCTGACGCCGGTGCGAAAGGCGCGCGAGGTCATCGGCTCCGGGGCGATCGGCAGGCCGACGTGGGCGCGGGTTTCGTTCCGCACCGGACACAACATCTATGGCAAGCAGCCTTATCTCGCGGAGGTGGATCACTTCGTGGTCCTCGACCTTGGGGTGCACATGCTCGACGTCTCCCGGTTCCTGATGGGCGAGGCGACGAGACTGTACAGCCAGACGCAAAGCGTCAAACCGGGAATCCGCGGTGAGGACATGGCGACGATCGTCCTTCAGCACGCAGGGGGCGCGACGAGCGTGGTCGAATGCAGCTACGCGAGTCCCATCCATCCCGATCCGTTTCCTCAGCTCACGGTCCAGGTGGAGGGAACGGCCGGCAGCCTGCGTCTCAGCCCCGGATATCGTTTGAGCGTGTTCTCGAACGGCGAAGCGAGCGAAATCGACGTGTCGCCGGCGATGCTGCCTTGGTCGACGCCGCCTTGGCACGGCACGCAGGAGAGCGTGCTCAGGGTCCAGCGGCATTGGGTGCAATGCCTTAGGGAGGGGCGCGAGCCGGAGACCTCGGGGCCGGACAGCCTCAGGACCTACGGGCTCGTGTTCTCCGCATATGAATCCGCGCGAACGGGCAAAGCCTGCGCTCCGATGGCGTGACAACGGCGCTTTCCAATGAAGCAACGAGACGTGGGTTGGTCAGGCGCGAAAATCGGCCTCAGCGCCGACCTCTTCAATACGCAAGGTCAGCCCATGTTCGGCGCCGGGCCTCTATCGTTGTTTTCAGACGCGGGGCTCGCCTGGGACATCGTCCCGACACAGCAAGGACAGCTGCCCCCGTCGGCATTCACGGACTATGAGGCGGTGATGATCGGCGGCTCGCGGGTGTCCGCCCCCGAACTGGCCGGCGAAAGCGGAAAGTTGCGCGTCATCGCGCGCAATGGCGTGGGCTACGATGCGGTCGACACGCAGGCGCTTTCCAGCCGAGGCATCCTTCTCACCAACACGCCTGTCGCCGTGAGAAACGCCGTCGCCACCACCGCGGTCGCCTTTATTTTAGCGTTGAGCCTGCGGCTTCCCCTCAAGTCGCGACTGGCGCGCGAGGGCAGATGGAAGGAGCGCGCGGACTATCCCGGCGTTGGCCTGCCGGGACGCACGCTTGGCGTGATCGGCCTCGGCGGGATTGGACGGGAGCTTGCCCGATTGATGCAGCCATACGGGACGAAGATCCTGGCCGCCGATCCTCACGTCGATACGGTGGTGGCTGCCGCGCAAGCAGGCGTCGTGCTGTGCGAACTCGACGATCTCCTTAAGCGAGCGGATTTCGTTGTCGTGGCGTGCCTCTTGGACGAGACGACGAGGCGTCTCCTGAACGCCGACCGCCTGCGCCTGATGAAGTCCTCCGCGTATCTCATCAATGTGGCGCGCGGGCCGATCATCGACGAACCCGCTTTGATCGATGCTCTTAGCCAAGGACGGATCGCGGGCGCGGCGCTCGATGTTTTCGAGCGCGAGCCGCCCGATCCCTCAAATCCTCTGCTGACGATGGACAACGTGATCTCGACCGCGCATTGCCTGTGCTGGACTGACTCTTTCGTAGAAGCTGTCGCCAGGGACGCGATATCCGGAATCATCGACGTTATGAACGGCCGCCTCCCCCCGTTCGTTGTCAATCCAGAAGCGAAGAACCACGCCCGCGTGCAGAGCTGGATTCATACGAAGTGACAATCCACGCACCCATCGTTGCCGGAGTATGACCCCGTCGACGGCCTGCGCGTCCGAAATCATCGGCTGAAGAGTTCGATCGATCCGAGGCGCGCCACCGCGCTCTCCGGACTGACATTGTCGGGTTGACTACCTATAGCTCGCCCCGCGGTGGACACTAGTGCTGAGCCACGGCCATTACGATCATTTCGGCGGGATGGGGGGATTTCTTCGGGCGGCGGAGGGCAAACTCAAACTCGGCACGCCGTTCGTCGGCGGCGGCGAGGAATGCTTCTGCGCTCGCCAGTGGACCGCGCCGCCGCTGCCGGGCAATTTCGGCGCGCTCGATCGCTCAGTGATCGAAGCCGCGAGGCTGACGGTCGTTTCGGCCGAACAGCCGGCGCTGATCGCCGATCACGCGCTGATAACAGGCCAGGTGCCGGCGGTCATGATCGAGAAAGTCCTGTCGCCCAGCAACATGACGGTCGGCGTCCGCAGCGGTTTCGGCTGCTACCCCGAGAAGCTTCCCGAAGACGAACGCCAGGCCGCTACGATCCCCGACAAGTTTCGCCATGAAATTGCGACGGCCTACAATCTCAAGGGCCGGGGATTGGTCGTCTCGGCAAAAAAAGTGAGCTTAAGCGTTTGAAAACACGGAGTCGCGCGCAATCCTGCACACCCGCCTCGAATGAGTGTAAATGACCTTGCCGAGCGCGCAACGACGGCGACCGGACGCTCGCCGCAGAGCGTCTTGCGGGCGCTGCCGTCGCCGTTGTCGGGAACCACCGCGGTTCTCGCTGGCCGGATGGTGGAGCGGAGGGGATTCGAACCGCGATGCTCTTGTCCTTCCGCGCCTTAAGGCGGCCAATCGTGACGGTTGCTGAGACGCGGCGGTGATAGTGGCAATAAGCATCATTATTGTAGCACAGCTTGTGGCGCTAGAGCGGAATCCGTTCAGGTTGTGTTGAGGGCTTGGAGTTCGCCGGGATCATACCCGCAGGCCTCGAAATAGTTTTCGCATTCGGCCGGCTTGAAGAGAGCGGCGCAGCCCTCCAGGATAGCAAGAAGTCCGACAACGGTGCGCTCGGCCAATTTTCGCAGCGCGCTTTTCAGTTTGGAAATCGCCATCTCGATGGGGTTGAAGTCCGGGCTGTATGGCGGCAGGTATCGTACCGTGCAGTTTTTCCTGGCCAGGATTTCCGCCACTCTCGGGCTTTTGTGAGCCTTGAGATTGTCGAGCACGACGATGTCGCCTTCCTCCAAAGTCGGCAGGAGATGGTGCTCGAGCCAGGCTTCGAACGTCTCGGCGTTCATGGCGTGGTCGTAGGCCTTGGGCGCGATGACGCCTCTCAGGCGCAGGCCGAATACGAAGGTGATCGCTTTGTAATGCCCATGCGGAACACCGCAGCGCAGACGTTGGCCGCGCCGGCGCCGGCCGAAGCGGCGCGCCATGCTGGTCGTCGCCGCCGTCTCATCGACGAACACCAGTTTCAGCGGATCGAGATCGAGTTGACAGTCGAACCATCGCCGTCGCCGCTCAAGGACGTCCGGGCGGCCCTGCTCACTCGCGTGCGCGGACTTTTTTTAAACGTGATGTCGTGGCGGTCGAAAAAGCGCCAGATCATAGACGGCGACACCTTCTCGCCTCGCGCACGCTCCAGACGGTCGCAGATTTCGTTGAGCGTAAGGTCAGGCTCGCGCCGATGAAGGCGAAGCAGGAAATCCGTGTGGGCCTCGACGCGCTGCGAACGCGTGTCGCCGCCCATCGGCAACGGCGCGTAGCTGCCGCGCTCGCGCAACGCCGCCACCCAACGAATCGCGCTGGAAAAGCTCACCCCGAACCGCTGCGCCGCCGCACGGCAGCTCATGCCTTCCTCGCGAACCGCCGAAACCACCCGCTTGCGCAAATCCACCGACAAGGGCCCCATCCCGCGCCGCCTCCGATTCGGCGCACCCCAAGAATCACATTTCCAGCGCGTTGGGAACACCGCACGATTCAACCCGGCCGGAAACCGCTCTAGTCCCTTCACTGCAGGCTAAGGTACAGCTTGCGGGCTTCCTTCAGAAACGCCTGTTGCTCCTCCTCGGTCGGCTCGATCCCGAGCCAGGGCCGGAAGTCGATTTGAAACAGTATTCGGATTGGACGAACTCCGGAGGAAAGTCCCTGCTTATCGTTGGCCAATGGCACCTTCGCAGATAGTCCATTCGCTCCTCCGGCGTCGCCAAATCCCACGAATTGGTCTTGGACGCTCGCTTCGTCACCAGGCGAACGATGGTTCCGAATTGTCGTCCGAACTGTGCGTACTGACGTTGAGCCCAGTGATCCTTTGCTAGGAAGCGCGGTGACATTCGCCACTTTTGTTCAATCGCAGGCAAAGCCGAAACGAGAAGGTCCTGAGCTATTTTCTGGTCAAGCGCGAGGGGGCCGTTAAAAACAATGGCGCCCGTCTTCGGATCGATATCGATGTCGTCGGGATGAGGAATGATCTCCGGTTCGGACGCCCCCTTCCGCTCTCTTCGCATCAGCTCCTGCGTCGCTTGTTCCTTATATTCCATGGCTATTCTCAGCGTGTTCGACGTCAGCGCCTTTGAGACAGCGTGAGGTTTTCAAGTAGGGAGGATTTCTGGATCATCGTAGCCGCAAGGAGCGAAGATGAGACAGAAATCCGGGCCGGAAAAGCAGCCGGCGGAAGACGCGATCAGAGACATTCGACGCGCGACGCGTCGACACTTTTCAGCTGAAGAGAAGATCCGCATCGTATTGGAAGGGCTCCGTGGCGAGGAGAGCATAGCCGAGCTTTGCCGCCGCGAGGGGATCGCCTCGTCGATGTACTATGGCTGGTCGAAGGAGTTCCTGGAGGCCGGTAAAAGGCGCCTCGCCGGCGACACGGCGCGTGCTGCGACCTCCGACGAGGTGAAGGACCTTCGGCGCGAGGCGCAAGCCTTGAAGGAGGTCGTCGCCGACCTCACCCTCGAAAACCGCCTGCTCAAAAAAAGCATGATCGCGGATGGGGGAGACGAGGCATGAGATATTCCGCATCCGACAAGATCGAGATCATCCGGCTGGTCGAGCAATCGCATTTGCCGGCTCGACGCACGCTGGAGAAACTCGGCATTCCCAGATCGTCTTTCTACCGCTGGTATGATCGCTATCAGGGCGGCGGACCGGAAGGCCTCGCGGATCGCCCCTCACGGCCGGATCGGGTCTGGAACCGCATCCCAGAGGCTATCCGTAGCCAGATTGTCGACCTGGCGCTGGATCAACCCGAGCTCAGCCCGCGGGAACTGGCGGTGCGCTTCACGGACGAGGCAGAATATTTTGTCTCAGAGGCGTCGGTCTATCGGTTGCTGAAAGCGCACGATCTTGTCACCAGCCCGGCTTACATCGTCATCAAAGCGGCCGAAGAGTTCAGGGACAAGACCACGGCGCCCAACCAGCTCTGGCAGACCGACTTCACCTATCTGAAGATCACGGGATGGGGCTGGTACTATCTCTCGACCGTGCTGGACGACTTCTCGCGCTTCATTGTCGCCTGGAAGCTCTGCGCGACCATGAAAGCGCAGGACGTCAAGGCCACACTTGATCTGGCGCTGGCGGCCTCCGGGCTCGATCACATGACCGTCGTTCACCGACCGCGCCTGCTGTCGGATAACGGCTCGTCATATGTCGCGAGCGATCTGGCCGATTGGCTGGACAAGCAGAACATCGAGCATGTCCGCGGAGCGCCCTACCATCCGCAGACCCAGGGCAAAATCGAGCGCTGGCATCAGACGCTCAAGAACCGCATCCTGCTTGAGCACTACTACCTGCCCGGCGATCTCGAACGCCAGGTCGCCGCCTTCGTCCAGTACTACAACCATGCCCGCTTTCACGAGAGCCTCAACAATCTTACCCCGGCCGACGTCTACTTCAGGCGCGCTGAGGCCGTCCTCCTCGAACGCGAAAGGATCAAGCGCCAGACAATCGCAAACCGTCGCTTGCACCATCAACTGCATGCCGCATAATCTTATTCACAGATGATCCAGAGCCTCCCTTCCGGAAGCCGGCAATATGTCTCAAATCATCTGACGACGGACAGTCGACGTTGCGATCCGCAACCTTCCGGTCGATGCGAGGCACGGTGAAGCCCTTGAGGTCGAAAAACTGATCGATCAATCCCTCGTGGCGGTCTGCAGCCCGGCCTTCGTCGAAAGACACGGGCCCTTCACGTCGCCGGAAGTGCTCATGCGCGTGCCGCTGATCCATGACGACAGCCTGTCCGGTCGCGCCGCCATGCCGAACTGGGCCGACTGGTTTGCGGCGACCGGCGTGAGGGACGCCGACGTCAGTCATGGCCTTCGATTTAATAGCGCGGATCACGCGCTCGACGCGACGGTCGAAGGCGCCGGCGTGCTGCTTGCTCTCGATGCGCTCGCCTACGACGATCTGCGCACGGGGCGTCTCGTCATGCCCTTCGACCTGACCCTGTCTTCGGGCCGTTGCTACTCTTTCGTTTGCCCGAAGAAGCGGCGAGAGTCTGCGAACGTGGGGGCCTTCCGCGCGTGGCTGAAGGAAGAGGTGACCGCGCTCGACTGGAGCAAGTGCGTCACGCGCGCACTCGATTCGCGCCCAGTGGGATCGTCGCGACGCGCTAAAGTGTGAGAACGGAGAGTTTGCTGCGCCCGTCGCCCAATTCAACGCGATCGGTGGCGCGCTGGCGCCGGCGCCATATGCCCGCCGTGAAGGGAGTGGAGCATTTGGCTTGGATCAATCTAACGCTTTGTCGCGGCGCACATCCAAAACCGGCGCAGCACGCGATGATGGCAAACGTGGCTGAACTCCTTATACCAGAGGCTTCGCTGGCTTCCCGAATCGCGGCGGGGCTGATTTAAGTTGGCGCGGGAGGATTCGCGCCATGCCAGCAGCGGTGAGATTGCGAGAGGACTATTCGGGGAGGAGCTTCGAGCGTTGGCCCGGCGGTCGAAGGACGTCGTAGGGCTTGTTGGACCGCCGGATGTCCGGACATGCGCCAGAGCCCAGTTGGTGAACCAGCGGCGACCGCCGTCAACCAGAGCCGGCGGCTTCTGTTGCTGGCTGCGGTGAGGGATGGAATGGCTCGCGGCGGCGCCGCGAAGATCGGGGGCATGGACCGCCAGACCCTGCGCGACTGGGTCCATCGGTTTAACGCGTCCGGTCCGGAGGGTCTCATCGACAACTGGACGGATGGCCCCAAGCCGCGTCTTTCGGCGGAGCAACTGGCTGAGTTCGCGCAGATCGTCGAGGCCGGTCCGGATCGTGAGAAGGACGAGGGATTGTGGGCACCGGGAACCCAGGGCGGTTCGCGGCGACTTCCTGGTGGAGCGGAGGGGATTCGAACCTCTGACCTCCGCAGTACAGGCACCCGCGCGTTGACGGCGCTGCCGCTTCCAAGGCTTAATACTGCCGAGGGCACGCCGCTGGGGCGTGAAGACCAGCCGTCCGCGGTCGCTCGATCCCTCAAGGCTACCCGGAAGCGGCGTAGGGACGAAAGATCGATTTCTCGCTGCCGCAATCCGGACAGCGCCATTCGACCGGGATCGCGGCAAAGGACGTGCCCGGCGGCACGCCTTGTTCGGAGGCGCCGAGCCTTTCGTCAAAGACGAAATAGCAGCCCCGACAAATGAAGCGCCGCTTCGAGCTCGGGGACAGGACGGTGACCGGTGCGGCGGAGATCGGCTCTTCCGCGAGGTACGGCAGGCTGAGCTCGCTGCCGACGGCGATCGTCCCGCTCTGTCGGGCGATCAAATACACGCCGAGGTTCTTATGGCCGAAGGCCGCGCGCAGCGAGCCCGGGACATCGAGGTCGCGGCGGCCGGTCGCCGGATTGACGTTGGTCGCGCCGCAGCGGCCGTTCTTGCGATCGACCGCAAATAGGGTTCCGCCAATCCGGATGTCCTGCCCGACCCAGTCGAATTCCTCCCACGGCGCGGCCCCGTCGATATAAACGTTAGCGCGAAAACGAAGCGGATCGATAGCGACCCGCCACCGGTCCTCGAGCTCCCTCAACGTCGCGAGGTTGATGAGCGAAATGACGTTGTCGGGCTTGTCCATAAAGTGTCCCGCCCGCGAGCGGACGATCGCCGGCGGGGCGGTGAAATTGGGCAACAGCGTCCAGAAGAAGGCCTCGAGCGCCTTCCGATCCTCCGCGTCGTCGAGCCGGCCGCCGGCCACCTCATGGCCGCCGCGCTTGACCGAGAGACGCAGCGTCTCGAGATCGACGCGGGTCACGACCTGGGCGAGACCCTCGTCGAGCATCAGCATCGCAAACAGTCCCTTTTTCGCCCATTGCGGATCGTCCCGGTCGATGGGCGCGCTCGGCCGCGCCAGCGCGAATTCGCGGTCGTGCGGCAGTGGCTGGCCTGCCTCGATATCAACTCGGTCGAGCGGCCCGGGGCTCAATCCCTTGACCGGATATCGATAGATGCTGGTCACCCGCGCCATTGTCCCGGCCACTCCCTTCCGCCGCGCTCGCATGAGAGATGCGCGGGCGCGGGAGCGATCGGGTAGAGCCGCCCGCTGACGGAAACGGGAGTCCAGATGGGTAGGCGTCCGGCCGCGCAACCGGGGCGCGCGCATCGGGGCGCCGGGCACGCGGACGAGGAACTGGGTGACGTCGGTCGAAGGGTCGTCGATCGTGTCGTCGATGATCTCGCTGAGACGGTCGACCCCCTGCTCGATCTGTTTGGGTAGGAGCGCGCCGAAGCCGAGGATCAGCGCCCGGCGTTCGAGCAGCGACGGCGTCAGCGCCGTCGCGCCCCCCGAGGCGAGGGAATAGACGCCGATCCGGCGCCGCCGCGCCAGCGCTTCGACCGACGCCGCGTCGGAGACCCCCGGCGGCAGGCGCCAGAGCAGATGCAGCCCGCTGCCCTCGCCGCTGATGCCGATCTCGCCGAAATTGCGCCTGAGCGCGGCGAGAAGGCAGTCGCGGTTCTCCTTGTAATGGGCCCTCACCCGCGCGACGTGGGCAGCGTAGCTCGGACCCTGCATCATCGCGGCTAGAGCGGACTGCTCGAGCCACGCGGCGCCCCCGTCGAGCATCTCCTTGGCCGCGATCATCGTGTCGACGAGGCGCGGCGGAGCGAGCAGAAAGCCCAGCCTCAGTCCCGCACCGAGCGTGCGCGAAAAGGTCCCGAGGTGGAGCGTGCAGTCAGGCGCGTCGGCGGCTATCGCCCGGAGGGGCGAGCCTTCGTAGCGGAACTCGCCGTCGGAATCGTCCTCAAGCACATAGCATCCGCATCGCCTCGCCCACGACGCGATGGCGTCCCGCCGTTCGGGCGAGAGAACATGTCCCGTCGGGAACTGATGCGAGGGCGTGACATAGAGGAGCGACGTCGGGCGCTGCGGCAGATCGTCGGGCATGAGCCCTTCCTCGTCCACGGCGACCCCGACCACCTCCGATCCGGTGGCGGCGAAGGCGAGCGCCGCCGCGCTTGCGCCGGGATCCTCGATCGCCGCCGCCGTGCCGCGATGGAGGAAGAGTCGCGCCGCGAGCGCAACCCCTTCCTGAACCCCGGCGGTGATAATGACGCGGCTCGGATCGGCGACAATGCCGCGCGTCGCCGCGAGATGGGCGGCGACGGCCGCTCTGAGCGCCGGCAGCCCGGCGGGATCGCCCTCCTCCGTGAGGCCGAAGGCTCCGCCGTGCGAAAGCTGCGCCAGCAGGAGTCTGCGCCACAGCTTGAGCGGAAAGAGCGCCGGATGGGCGCGGCTGGGAGCGAAATCATGGGCGAGCCGGGTCCGCCCGGCGGCCCCCCGCGGCGCGGCTCGGATGAGAGTCGCCGGCGTCGGCGTCGCCCAGAGTGGCGCGCGGGCTGGCGCGCCAACCGCCGAAGAGGCCCGCAGCGGGTCGCCAGCGTCGCCGGTCACGAACATCCCCGACGCGGGCCGCGACTCGGCCAGTCCCTCGATCGCCAGGGTCTCGTAGGCGCGGATCACGGTGTTGCGCGCGACTTCCAGTTGCTCGGCGAGACGCCGGCTCGACGGCAGCCTCGCGCCGCGCGGCAGGCGGCCCTCGCCAATCGCCTGGCGCAATTGATCGACGATCTGGTTCGTCAGGCTGTCGCGGCCAGAGCGATCCAGGAGGAGAGGCAATTGCATGGCGGAACCGAGGCTTGAAGGAACTTCAGTCTAAGCCGGACCACGCGGCGCGCAACGCTGGATCCCCGCTGGCGCCATGAAGCCGTAGGGAACTGGACCCTCGCGCCGCCGGTTCGCGCAGGCCCGATGCAGAAATCGGCAAGGCGTCGCGGCGCCGGCGCGCCGCTGACCATCTCGGCAGCAAGTTGGCCACGAACCAGTCGCCTCTCGCCCGCGCGGCTTGGACTCATCGTTTCGGTTCGCCTTGGTTCTCCACCGATGGGCCGGCGCCATGCGAGCCTCGCCCAAGCCTCCGGCATCCGCACCGCGCGGACTCCAGCCGGACGCCGATTGGAAAGGGTGAGCACAATGGGAACCACGCGCAGGTCTTGGCTGAAGGGCGCTCTCGCCGTAGCCATGATCGCGGCGACGAGCGGCTATGCCGTTGCCGCGGACGACACGATCAAGGTCGGCATCCTGCATTCGCTGTCGGGCACGATGGCGATCAGCGAGACGATCCTGAAGGATGTGATGCTGATGCAGATCGCCGAGCTCAACGCCAAGGGCGGCCTGCTTGGCAAGAAGGTCGAGCCGGTGGTGGTCGATCCGGCCTCGAATTGGCCGCTGTTCGCCGAGAAGGCGCGCGAGCTCCTGAGCAAGGACAAGGTGGCGGCGGTGTTCGGCTGCTGGACCTCGGTGTCGCGCAAATCGGTGCTGCCGGTGTTCGAGGAGCTCAACGGCCTCCTCTTCTATCCGCTCGAGTACGAGGGCGAGGAGGATTCCTATGACGTGTTCTACGGCAGCTCGGTGCCGGACAACAAAGCCATCCCCGCCGTCGAATATCTGATGAGCCCAGACGGAGGCGAGGTGAAGCGGTTCGTGCTCGAAGGCACCGACTACGTCTATCCGCGCACCAGCAACAAGATCATTCGCGCCTTCCTCAAAACCAAGGGCGTCGCCGACGAGGACATCCTCGAGAATTACACCCCATTCGGCTTCTCCGACTGGCAGACGGAGGTCGCGAGGATCAAGGCGTTCGGCTCGGCCGGCAAGAAGACGGCGGTCATCTCGACCATCAACGGCGATGCCAACATTCCCTTCTACAAGGAGCTCGGCAATCAGGGGGTGAAGGCCTCCGACATTCCGGTCATCGCGTTCTCGGTCGGCGAGGAGGAGCTTGCCGGCATCGACACGAAGCCGCTCATCGGCCACTTGGCGGCGTGGAGCTACTTCCAGTCGGTCGATACGCCGGAGAACAAGGCCTTCATCGCCAAATGGCGCGCCTATTCGAAGAAGCCCGACAATGTCACCAATGATCCGATGGAATCGGCCTATATCCTGTTCCACATGTGGGCACAGGCGGTCGAGCAAGCCGGCACGACCGACGTCGACGCGGTGCGCGAGGCGATGATCGGCCAGAAGTTCAAATCGCCGTCGGGTTTCGAGGTGACGATGCTGCCGAACCACCACATGGCGAAGCCGGTCATGATCGGCGAGATCCAGGGCGACGGACAGTTCAGCATCGTCTACCAGAGCGCCGCGCCGCTCCAGCCGAAGCCCTGGAGCCCCTATGTCGAGGCCAACAAGGGCAAGACCGCCGACTGGTCCTGGCCATGGGTGTGCGGCGGTTGCACCGTGCCAAAATATTCGACGTTCTGATCCCTTCCCGGGGCCTACCCGGGACAAACTCCGGGGGCGTTGAGCGCGCGAGGGCGCCTCAGCGCCGCCCTTACTCTTCAAACTGAGCCGCCGGCAATCCCGCGTCATTGCGTCGGAAATTGCGAAGCGCAGAAAAACGGCTCAGTCGAGCGAGGGGATTCGAACCTCTGACCTCCGCGGTAGAGGCGCCCTAACTCCTCGTGACGTCTAGGAATTCTTCGGGCGGGGAACCGCCGGCGCTCTTGCGGACTTCGAACCGCTGACAATCCCTCGGCGTCGCCAAGAACGACGTGATCCATTTCGGCCGGAGAGAACCCGGTGATCTCTATCGGCGCGTCCAACAGGATCAGTTCTTCAAACTCATTCTTCAGCGCGTCGAGATCCCACGGGGCGGTGACCATGCTTCTGGTGTCGTGATACGACATGCTCACTCTTACATCACCGGCCAACGATGGCGGAACCCCAGTTCGCTTTCCAGCGCGCGCGCGAAGGCGAGGAGCCGCGCTTCGGTCCGGGGAGCCGCGACAATCTGGATGCCGAACGGGACTCCGGCGGAAGTGTGAATGGATGGAAGCGAGACGCACGGCATTCCGACGAGCGAGACGATGAAGGTTATGGCGAGATAGTCGATCGGGCTCGAAAGGCGCCGTCCGTCGATTTCGACGATGTCCGCTTGATCGTTCGCAAACGGCAGGACCGCCGCGGCGGGCGTGATGAGAAAGTCGTAGCGATCGAAGAAGTCGAGGAAGGCGCCGCAGACGCGTCCGCGCTGCTCCTCGGCTCTGAGGAATTGGTCGGCGGTGATCGCTGCGCCGCGCTCGACGTTCCAGATGAAGGGCTCGGTGAGCAAAGCGCGGCGCGACGCGACGAGATCGCCGAATTGTCTATGAACGAGCGCAGCGCGCAAGACCGCGAATGCACTCGGCGCTTCGGCACAGTCGGGCGCGGCCTCCTCAATGTTCGGATAGCGGCCGGCGAGTTTTGCGATCGCGCGCGAAAATTGCGTCCGCACCGCCTGCGAGACCGGAGCAGCCCCCAGGTCGGGGCTGACCGCAAGCCGCAAGTCGCGTTTGAGCTCCAAGGGCGTGTCGAGCCCTTGTCCATCGCATGGGCAGGAGAGCGGGTCGCGCGGCTCGAATCCAGCTATCGCCGCGAGCATCAATTCCGCGTCATCGACGGTGCGCGTCATGACGCCGTGGGTCGAAAGCGCGCTCCAGGGCGTCGTCTTTGCGGGGTTCGGCACGAGGCCTGGGGTCGGCCGCAAGCCAACCACGCCGCAGAAACTCGCTGGCGTTCGCACGGAGCCGCCGAAGTCGGTCCCTTGGGCGAGCGGCGTCATGCCGCAGGCAAGCGCCGCCGCCGCCCCGCCGCTCGAACCACCGGAGCTCAATAGTCGATCAAAAGGATTGGCGGTAGGGCCGCACAGGGCGTTAACAGTTCGCGGACCGAATCCGAACTCCGGCGTGTTGGTCTTGCCGATGAGGATGGCGCCAGCGAGGCGCAGCCGAGCGACGCACAGTTCGTCAGCAGACGGCACATTGTCTTTATAGGCAAGCGACCCGTAGGTGGTTCTGACCCCTTCTGTTGACGTGAGGTCTTTGGCGGCGAAGGGCAGGCCTTCGAGCGGGCGGCGGCCTTCGCCGTCGCGCCTCCTGGCGTCGCTGGCGCGGGCCTCCGCAAGAGCCCGCTCGCCACAGACGGTGATGAAGGCCTTGATGCTGTCGTCTTCGGCGCGGATGCGCGCGAGGCAGCTTTCGACGAGTTCAACCGCTGTCAATTCCCCGCGTTTGAGCGCCGATCTCGCGTCCCGGGCCGTCAGTCGCCACGGGTCCATCTCGTCACCGCGCAAGGCGCCGCGAGACGCCGGTCAACCGCTCCATCAGCACCAGCAAAATGAACGTGAAGACCACGAGCACGGTTGAAATCGAGGCCACACGCGGATCGAGGTCGGCCTGGATGATCTGCCACATGCGGATTGGCAACATTTGAAAGCGCGCGTCGGCGAGGAAGAGCGAGATCGGCACATTGTCGAATGAGGCGATGAATGCGAGGAACGCGCCGGCGCCAATCGCCGGAGCGATTGCGGGAAGTGTGATGCGCCGGAAGCCATAGGACCAGCTTGCGCCGAGGCTTTTCGACGCCTCGAGAAGCATGGGATCAAGCTGAGCAAGACCGGCCGTCGTAGTGCGCAGCACGAAGGGAGTGCAAACGACCGTGTGGCCCGCGACGAGTGTGAACAGCGAAGGCGGCGCCCCAATCAGGCTTAGCAGCAGGAGAATAGCGAGGCCGATTGCAATCCACGGCACGATTAGCGGCGACATGAACAGCAAATCGACGACCCGCGCCAGGCGATTGTTCGACCGTGCCAAAGCGAGCGACCCCAGCGTACCGAGGACCGCCGCCGCCGCAGACGCCAAAGTCGCGACAAGCAAGCTGCGTTCCGTCATTTCCTGCAGGTCAACGGAGTCGAGGAGTTCGACATACCACCTCAACGAGAATCCCGTTGGGGGAAATTTCAGGCTCTCGGTCGAGGTGAAGGAGGTGATGAATACGACCACGGTCGGCGCGGTCAACAGCGTCAGCGCAAATACCGCGATAATCCAGATAGCGCTGCGAAAGCTCGCCTCGTCGAAATCGCGCATCGCCTAACCTCCGACCCGCCGCAGGCTCGCCTGGCCAATGAGGGTGAACGCTGTTACCGCGATTAGCACCGAGGCGAGCAGGACGATGGTCGCGGCAGCGGCGAAGGGCCAATTCTGGGCGCCGATCGACAGATCGTAGATATATTTCGGCATATAGGTCAGCCGGCCGCCGCCGATGATGGACTGGGTCACGAAGGCCGATATCGACGTGGCGAAGACGAGAAGCGAGCCGGCCATGACGCCCGGCATCGTCATCGGCAGGGTGACCTTGCCAAAGGTGCGCCAGGCCCCGGCGCCGAGCGAGGCTGACGCCTCGATGAGTTGGGGATCGAGCCGGGCGAGGGCGTTGAT
Organism: uncultured Alphaproteobacteria bacterium; assembly: GCA_963824475.1. Taxonomy (GTDB): domain Bacteria; phylum Pseudomonadota; class Alphaproteobacteria; order Rhizobiales; family Beijerinckiaceae; genus Roseiarcus. The sequence continues at coordinate 265,525 of CAWGPR010000008.1, read as the reverse complement.
GAGCGGCAAAGTCATCAGAGGAAGCTGAATCTGGACGAGCGCGATGACGACGCCCGTCGTCGTGTAGAGGAGCCCAACGGGCGAGAGTCCGAGCGCCAGCAGCGTATTGTTGACGATCCCTTCGCGGCCGAGAATCACAATCCAGGCGAAGGTGCGCACGACCGCGCTCGTCAGTTGCGGGAGGACAATGAGAAACAGCATCAGCGGCTTCAATCGCGCCGACAGGCTCATGTAGGCGAGGGCCAGAGGGAAGCCAAGGAAAGCGCACGCAATTGTCGACAGCAGTCCGAGGCGCAGCGTGTCAAGCAGGATCACATAGTTCAACCGCTCGGTGAAAAAGGTCACGTATTGATCTGGCCCGAGACGCGTGAACGAGCTGTCAGCGAACAGACTGACGAGGAAGAGAGTCCCCAAAGGCGCAAAGAGGAAGGCGCAGTAGAAGACACCGAGCGGCAGCGCGAGCTGCCACTCGGCGGTCAAACTTCGCCCGTCGCGACGCACGATGCGCCGCGATAGCGGATCTGCGGATGGCGCAGCCGCTCCCTGCGAAGCGGCGTCGCGCCGGTCCGACATGACCGTCATGATCCCGCTCTTACTTCCTGACCAGGGCGGTGAACTCCTTCAGCCATGCGGTCCGGCTCTGGTTGATGGTGGGCCAATCCGGAATCGGATTCTTGAGAAGCGCGTCCGGACCGCCGCCAACAACCTTCGTGATTTCTTCCGAGAACGCTGCTTTCAAGTTGGTCGGAACCAAGTAGTAAGGCGCGGCTTGCAGTTGCTGCTGCACCTCCGCGCTGATCGCGCCGTCAATATAGGCAAGCGCAAGATCGGGAACTTTGGTGTTCTTCACGATATGCATGCTTGTCCGAACAAGGACGAGCCCGCTTTCCGGCCGGGTGAAGGCGACGTCAACGCCCTTTGCGGCGATCAACAGCGTATTGTTGAAGTAGAAGGGCGCAATGTCGATTTGGCCCTGCTGGAACAGGGTTCCGAGCGCGCCAGGGTTCGGCGCGATGGCGCCCACGCTCGGCAAGAGATCCTTGAGCCCCGCGAATGCGGGTTCGATGTTCTTCGCATCGCCGCCTTTGAGCTTGGCGACCTCGACCATGAAGACCGTGCCGAGACTGCTCTCGATGTCAGGCAGGCCGACGCGGCCCTTGAACTCGGGCTTCCACAGGTCAAGCCACGATGTCGGCGGGGTCGAAACTTTCTTCGGGTTGTAGGCGATGCCAATCAGCTGCACCGTGACCGTCGGCCCAACCGACTTGCTTTGGAACGGCGCTCCGAGCTCGCTGTTGTTCTTGCTCTTGTCCGCCGGGAATGGAGCAAAAATATCGAGTGGCAAAGCTTCGAGCATCGGGCCCTCGTCGAGGAGAGCCACGTCGAAGGGCGGATTGTTGCGCGACGCGGTGATCTTCGCCACCTGCTCGAGCGCCAGGATCGGCGTCAACGTCACGCGCGCGCCCGTGGCTTTCTCGACATAAGGCGCGAGGATCTTGCGGTAGCTTTCCTCGAAGGCGCCTGGATAGGTCGCCGCAACCACCTCGGCGGCCGCAAGAGCGCTCGTGGACGACAACATCGGAATGGCGCCGCTCGCCGATCCGAGGGCGATAACCTTCAATAGCGCGCGACGGCTCAGATCAATACGCATGTTCTGCTCCCAACTTCCTAGCGATGCGTGTCCGGCATTCAGTGCGCTGCCCTCCCAAACAGCGTCGCGGCCTCGGCCGACACCAATTCGAGGGCCACGGCGGCGCCGGGGGCCAGCATGGGCTTTCCCATGTTGCGCAGCTCGGCAGCCTTGACGGGTTGCCCGTCGTTGAGAACGATTTCGTAGATTGCGAACGCGCCGATCGGCAGCGCCATGCGGACAGCGCCGCGCAATCCCAACTTCTCGTTCCGTGCGATGATGCGCAGGTTCTCCGGACGCACGGACAGCAGGACCTCATCCTGCGAGGGGTGGGAGGGCTTCGCCGCGACGACGAGCGAGCCCGCGCCCGCAACTTCGATCAAATTGCCGCTTGAGCCGCGCTCGGCGACTCGGCCGGCGATCAGATTGGCAGCGCCGAGGAATTGATTGACGAACAGGCTCGACGGCCGATCGTACACCTCGACGGGCCGTCCGAATTGATGGACGCGTCCGTGCTCCATCACCGCGATGCGATCAGCCATGCTCATCGCCTCCTCCTGATCGTGGGTGACTAGGATCGTGGTGACGCCGAACGCTTGCTGGAGCCGGCGGATCTCGATCTGCATGTCGAGGCGCAGATTCTTGTCCAGAGCGGCAAAAGGTTCGTCGAGCAGCAGAACACGAGGTTCGATGGCGAGCGCGCGGGCAAGCGCCACGCGCTGCTGCTGGCCGCCGGACAATTGACGCGGATAGCGTTTGCGCCAGTCGACAAGGTGCACGAGGCGAACGAACTCCTCGACTTTTTGCCGCACAACGGTGCGAGCCATGCCCCGCGCCTCAAGGCCGTAGCCGATGTTCTCCTCGACCGTCATATGGGGAAACAGGGCATAGTTCTGGAACATGATGCCCGCGCCGCGCCGGCCCGCCGAAAGCATCGAGACCGATTCGCCATCGAAGCGGATATCGCCCCGATCCGGCCTGACAAAACCCGCGATGGCGCGCAACAGGGTCGTCTTGCCGCAACCGCTGGGTCCGAGCAGCGCGACGAGTTCGCCAGCGCCGATGTCGAGCGTCACATCGTCAAGAGCGGTCGTATTTCCGAAGCGATGCGAGACGCGCACAATGCCGACCTCGTGGCCGCGTCGCTCGGAACTCGGCGTCTTTGTGTCAACGACCATGGCCCGCGATGCTCCATCTTGCGCCGAAGCTGGGCGTCCAGCCGGCGTAGACCAGCAAGATCTGCTATTCGAACTCCTGAAACAGACGGCCCCAGCCAGCGATCCGACGTGGGGACACGCCGGCGAGGCGCAACGCGCCCCACGCGGCGGTGGCGATCGAGTCGAGAATCGGCACGCCGATTTCATTCTCCAGGCTCGACGCGAGCGGCGCGGCCCGCAGGTTGGTGCACAACACGAGCGCCGCTTCCGCCCCTTCTGCCGCCACGCCGCGGATCATCTCGGCGATCTCGCGCGCCCGCACATTCGCAAAGGCGAAATTCTCGGAGAGGCCGAGGCGCCGGTCCGAAACCACGGACAGGCCCTCGGCGGCGAACGTCTTGGCGATGAGCGCCTGGACGTTCTCGATGTACGGCGTGACGAGACCGACCCGCTTGAGCCCCGCCTTTCGCAGGATTTCGAACATCGCGAGCACGGACGAGGTGGCGGGGACGCCAGTCGAATGCGCGATCGCCGAACAAAGATCACGGTCGCGATTGAGGCCGAGCCAGCTCGCCGACGTTCCGTTCCAGCAGATCGCGTTGACCTTAGCGTCGCTGAGGAGCGAGGCGGCGCGCAGCATCGCCTCGCGCGCGAACTGGTCGGTCGCTTCGGGCCGGAGCGAGATTTCGGTGACGCGAAAGCGACCGAAGTGAAGGGAGACTTCCGGCGCAGAGCGCAGCATCTCGGCGCAGACCGGCTCGAGGACGGTGTTCGACGAAGGCGTCAGCATCCCGATCCGCACCCGTCGCTCGGGCGCGATGTCGTCGGGGAGGCTGGACGCCTGCGCTCGCGCATGAATCACCTGTCGAGCCCCCGGATTTCAACTTCGCGCTTCATGGCGTTGATCACGCTGCGCGCGGTCGCGCGCATGTGATCCCGCATCAGCCGGGAAAGCGCCTCTCCGTCCCGGCGGCGCAGCGCGACGATGATCTTCTCGTGCTCGCCGACCGACTCGTCCCAGCGGATTTTCGAGAAGTTCGCCGCATACCGGACCCGAGCGATCTTGCGCGAGTACTGCAGGTGGGTGGCGACAAGGCTCTTGTTATGGGCCGCCGCGGCGAGCCTGGCATGGACGGCCTGGTTGAGCTCGAAATACTTCCCGCGTCGGCCGGCGCGATGATGTCCGAGCATGTCGCGATGCACCGCTTCGAGCTCACGAAGTTCGGCGTCGGCGATGCGTGAGGCAGCCAATTCTCCGATCGCCGCGTCGAGAGCCTCCAGCACCTCAAAACATTCGACGATCTCCTCGATCCGGACGGCGGTAACGACGGCGCCGCGGCTCGGCTGCAGCTCGACGAGCTGCTCGGCGGCAAGCACCTTCAGGGCCTCGCGCATCGGGGTGCGCGACACGTTGAGCTTGCGGCTAAGCTCGAGCTCGAGGATGCGCTCGTTAGGCTTGAGCTGCCCTTCGAGAACCATCTCGCGAAGAATGTCGACGATGTGCTCATGCAGCGATTTGCGCCTAAGTGCCCGCGTCGCGAGGTCGACGACCTTGCTCTCCGCTTCTTCCGTCACAACCGCTCCCGAACCGCTCTAGGCTTGCCGCATGAGTTATCAATTGTAATTCATAATTATGTCAATGTCTTTTTGCGGCCAGTTGGCCTTATGCGCAGTAATTATTCATGCCAAGCACTATTTCTACTCACTTTGCTCCGCTTCTAGGCGCCTCGGCGCGAAGAATAAGCAGCGCCGCGCCGCCTCCTCCCTGCCGCAGGTCAACGCCTTCATTTGGCGCAGGGATAATGATGTATGACGCCCCGCGCTTACGCGGCCACATTCACCCGCAACGAGCAATCCGCAGCGCAACGTGGATCAGCGTCACCGATCGCTCACGGCTCCATTCGCCCGAGGCCTCGAACTGGTCGAACTCTAAAGTGCGTCGTCGCGCGAAGATTGGATGTCCCAACTCAGGTTCAGGCAGCGATGACGGCTCGCCACGTCCGGAAGACTTCTCCTCTTAGAGTCTGTCCGGAAACATCATGTGGGATTGCATAGTTTTCGCAGCATGAGGCGGATGGAGGCGAGGCGGAGGAACGCGAGCGCCTTGCGGTTGAGGCATTCCCAGTCCTTGGCCAACCGTCGGCAGCGGCCGAGCCAAGCAAAGGTGCGTTCGCCGATCCAGCGCTTCGGCAGGACGACGAAGGCCTTGGCCTGATCCGACCGCTTGACGATCTCGACCTTCACGCGCGCCAGAGTTCGTCCGATGGCGGCCTGAAATTGCGGCCCTCGATAGCCGCCGTCGGCAAAGAGCCTGGTCAGGAACGGAAAGGCGCCGAACAAGGTCGCCATCAGCGTCGCGCCGCCGTCGCGGTCCTGGATGTCGGCGGCGTGGACGGTCGCATGCATCAACAGGCCCTGCGTATCGACGAGGATATGGCGCTTTTTGCCCATGATCTTCTTGCCCGCGTCGTAACCCGCCGGATCGATGCAGGTCCCCCTTTTTCCGCGCTCTTGACGCTCTGGCTGTCAATGATCGCGGCGGTCGGGCTCGCCTCGCGAGCGGCGGCTTCGCGACACTTCACGTAGAGCGCGTCGTGGATGCGATCGAGCGTGCCGTCCCAATTCCAGCGATCGAAGTAATCGTAAAGCGTCGAACGCGGCGGCAGGTCCTTCGGGACGGCGCGCCATTGGCAGCCAGTGCTGAGGACGTACATCAGGCCGTTGACGACCTCGCGCTCATGGACATGACGTCGGTTGCCGCCGCGCTCGGCCGGCGGAATGAGCGGCTCGACATGCGCCCATTCCGCGTCGGTCAAATCGCTGGGATAGCGCAGTCCATCGCGGTCGTAGCGAGTGCGATTTTCGTTGGTCCACATCGGCGACCTCCCAAGTGATTCGGGCCGCTTCCTTGAATCATAAGCGATTCCAACGATTCGTTAAGTTCCTGGACGGGCTCTTAGAGTCTGTCCGGAAACATTATGTGGGATTGCATAGGTTTCGCAGCATGAGGCGGATGGAGGCGAGGCGGAGAAATGCGAGCGCCTTGCGGTTGAGGCGTTCCCAGTCCTCGGCCAACCGTCGGCAGCGGCCGAGCCAAGCAAGGTGCGTTCGCCGATCCAGCGCTTCGGCAGGACGACGAAGGCCTCGGCCTGATCCGACCGCTTGACGATCTCGACTGTCACGGCCGTCAGGGCTCGTCGGATTGCGTCTTGAATTGTGGCCCCTGATAGCCGCCATAGGCGAAGAGCCGCGTAAGGAACGGGAAGGCGCCGAACAAGGTCGCCATCAGCGCCGCGCCGCCGTCGCGGTCCCGGACGTCGGCGGCGTGGACGAGGGCGTGCATCAGCAGGCCCTGCGTATCGACCAGAATGTGGCGCTTTTTGCCCGTGATCTTCTTGCCGGCGTCGTAACCAGCTCAAGGCGAGCAACGCCGCTCCCTCCTTTTCAACATTCCTCGGGACAAGTTCGGCTTAACGCACTACCCCATAGAACTCCGTACACTTATGTCTGCGGGAACATGCCGGGTGACGAAATAGCTTGGATCGCGCGATTGGCGCGTTAGTGCAGGAATGATTTCGCGATAAACGTCGAAGACTCCAGTATAAGTGTATGGCAGGTGATGTTTAACCTCTCTGTGGAGTTTTGGGAGCGCGTGAAAGGGTACCAGGGGAAAAAGATGATGCTCTACGTGATAATTGAGGTTGAAATAGAGAAAGCTGAACACAGGATTTAACAGCACAGTGCGTGTATTTAGGCGATGGTCGTGGGCGTTTTCTCGTAGACCCGCGTGCTGCGTCAGGCCACCGATCTGGTGAAGCCAGCCGCCATAGAAGCGGGGCGTCGCGACGAACATTAGCGGCAGGAACGACGCGATAGACCAAGCCCACAAACCAACCGTACCGATCAATGCCAGGTAGATTCTACTCGACCGGATCATCTTCACCTGATCCGACTTTGGAACGAAATCAGCCGTGGGTGAGAGCCAGCCCACCGCATGCAGCGTAATCTTCTTCAACTCATTCAAGCCACTTGGGATATAAACGAGGTCGAGCAAAATGGGGATAAGATCGGCTGGAGATTTTACCTGTATTTCAGGGTCTATATCCGTATGAATTGTGTAGCTGTGGTGGATCGAATGACGCCAGCGACCATAATATGCTTCCCGCAAAGCCATGAATGAGCAAAGATGGTAGAAAGCTTCGTTGATCCATCGTGTCCGGAACGGAGTACCGTGGCCCAACTCATGGGCTCGAGCCTCGCTCGAGGAGTAGAGCGTCCCGTAAACAAGAAAGGCAGGTACAGCCCACCACGTCCCCCAGGAGTAGTAGGCGATCAGTCCGCTCGCGGACAACAGCGCGAGCCACAAGCCGAAGTTCGAGAGACCCTTGGCGTCGCTCCGCTGCATGAACAGCTTCAGTGCTTTGCGATCGATAGGACAGACGTACCATTGGGGTTCCGTCGTACGGGAAAGCTCTTGTTGCAGGACAGTCATTGTCATGGTTCAGCCATTTCGGTCGACACGAAGCGGGACTCGCAATGGGACGAGCGAAGCGCAGCGAACATCAAATGGACGCCGCGTGCGCCGTCATCGACGGTTGGGAATAGCCACTGCTGTCTTGGCGCGGAGTGCTGAGCCCGCGACATGATTGCGTCCGCGATCTCTCCATAGAGATTTGCGAATGCCTCTAGGTAGCCTTCAGGGTGGCCGGAGGGTAGTCGCGTAGCCGCAACAGCTGCCGGCGTGGCGTCATAACCACCCCGCGTCAAAATTCGCGGTTGTTCCCTAGTGCGAGTGAAGATCATATGATTCGGCTGCTCCTGCGACCACGCAAGGCTGCCTTGACTACCGAATATGCGAATCCTCAGCCCATTCTCACTGCCAAGCGCCACCGTCGTGCACCACAAGTAACCCCGGGCACCGTTGGAAAAGCGCAGGTGCATGGTCGCGTGGTCGTCAAGGCGGCGCCCAACCACGAGGTTACAAAGGTCTGCCGACAATTCGGTGATGCGCAGCCCAGTAACGAACTCCGCCAGGTGAAAAGCATGGCTGCCGGTGCCCGCCACAACTCCAAGCGGGCCTGAGCGCGCGGGGTCCGACTGCCAGTGCCCATCATCAGGATCTACCTGGTACTGGCAGAGGTACTCAACCGATACGCTGCGGATCGTTCCAAGATCACCACGGGCAATCATCTCACGCGCCATCCGGACGAGCGGAAAACCGGTGTAGTTGTAAGTTACGGCGAAGATCACGCCCGCCTTGCGCGCCCTCGCCCGAAGATCCTCGGCCCGATCAACGCTCACAGTAAGCGGCTTATCGCAGATAATATGAATCCCCGTATCTATGAAAGCGCAGGCGATCTCGTAGTGAGAATCATTGGTCGTGCAGATAGTCACCGCGTCGATGCCATCGTCCCGGTCGGCTTCGGCGCGCGCCATTAGATCTGGATGCGCGTAAATGCGATCGGGCGCAATCAGCCAAGCAGCGGCTGAGGCTAGGTTCACCTCAGGATCGCGGGAAAGCGCGCCAGCGACTAAGTCCCAGCGCCCGTCAAGGAGCGCTGCAGCCCGATGACTTCTTCCGATGTTGCCGCGCAAGCCACCGCCGATCATGCCGAGTCGCAGTCGTCGGGTTTCTTGGCCCATCGGTTTGTCCTATCGATCTTTAAAGACCTGGTTGGGCTGCCTAGTAGAAATCGATCTGTCATTTTGCGATAGCAGCCGTCAAGATCTGAGAGGACTCGCGCATTCGTGCTGACCGATTTTCTTGCAAAGATGACAGAATGAGTTTTGGGGGGGAGCTTTATCTACAACTCAAATATTGGCATCCACTAAGATGTTGAATGGTACAAATGCCTGCCCAGGAACATGTGATGCGCCTTCGCTGGCCGCGCGAACCATGAGGGCCACGAGCTCGCGACAAAGCCAGTCCAGTGGTGTGTCGATCACCATGGTGATCACGTTGTCAGCGAGAGCGGCAGCGGTTTCAGGAGTATATTCGTTGCACACCGCTGCGATCCGGCCAGGTGCGCCTACTTCCCGAAGAGCTTTGATAACGCCTTCCGGTCCGCAGCCGGCCACATTGAGGCCGACAAGGTCCGGATATCGGATAAGGAGTTTATGCGTGGCCTCGTAGGCGGACTCCTCAGGGGCCGGATTGACGAGCGTATCGATCACCTCGAACTCGGGCGCCCGATCCCGGAAATAGGCCCTAAAGCCGATTTCCCTCATCTCGTGGCCATGGAATCGCGAGCTGCCGACAAAGATCGCTACCTTGCCCGGCGACTTGGCAGCTCGAGAGATTAGCCATGCTGCGGTGCTGCCAGCTTTTCGGTTGTTGACACCTACGTAGCCTTCTCGGATGCCTTGCGCGAAGTCAGTCAAGACCGAGAAGGTCGGCACGCCCTTGTCTTTGAGATCAGCGACGGCCGCTGCGATGGCGGGATGGTCGATTGAGACTGCGGCGAGGGCGTGAACTCTGGCACCCAGGTTGCGGATATGGGCCGCTGCATCACGAGGAAACTCCCATTCAAGGAACCCTACCTTGGCCAACCCGCGGGTACCGGGGAAGTTGGCCACGGTCTGTTGAAAATGCCGAGCCAACGCTTCGAAGAATGATGCGTGCGTCCGTCCGAGCACGAGCAGGCCGAGGCTGTAGCAGGGCAGGTCTTCCCGAAGCCTTTTTTTCAAAATTCCGGCCGCATGAAAGCCGAGAGAGCAGGAGGCGTCGTAGACCCGCCGGAGCGTTTCTTCCCGTACGTGATGTCGGCCATTGAGCGCACGGTCAACCGTCGCCACGCTTACTCCAGCGCGTAGTGCAACGTCCGCAATTGTCGGGCGGCGGCTCACCGCAGACGCTCCTGAACATCACGTCAAGGCAATCAGTGTCGCATGCGTGACGTGCTCCCTGAAAGAAATTTCCGGAACGCGGGGCGCATAAATGCGAAATCAATCACGCATGAGAGATTCCGAAGCCCTGTCCGACATGGGTTGGCCTCGTTTATTGACGATTACCTCAAAGTGGCATCAAACTTTGAAATCGTGCCCTGCAACAAAGCTCTGCTTATGCGCATGCGTGAGCGACGGCAGGGCCGTGAACGTAGTTGGAGAGCAGGCGGTACATCGCCCTAATCTATGCGGCATCGAAGCCGCGACTGCCAGAGTCAGGCGACCGACAAGACCAATCTGCTTGGGTTCAGTCGAGGGAGGAAGACAGGATGCTCAATATCCGTTCAGTGCGCCCGCATTCCGCGACGCGCTGCGGCCGAGACTGGCCCGGTTATTGCTGAGTGGCCAGCCGGACTGCGGTGATCCCTTTTGGAAGAACGTGCCTGAATGACAGGGAAAGGGGCCCCAAATCAGTTCTCACGTGGGGGTTCGGGAGCTTCGTGATGCCGGAAGCGCGTGCGCCCCTTTCGGCTTCCCGGACTATGGGCGCAGCTTAGAAGACGCGAAAATACGGAGGAGACGAACAATGACAGATAGATTTCGCGGTAAGGCCCGCCGTGCGACGGCGCTGACCTTCGCTTCGGTTCTCGGCTGGGCAGCATTAGGCGGTCTGACGAGCGCCTTGGCCGACGGCCCGCTTTCCGGAGGCCAGAACATCCGGCTGCTCTTCGTCGGCGATCCGTTCGCCCAAATCATGCAGAAGGAACTTCCGGCCTTCGAGAAATTGGCCGACGGCAAGATCCAGCTTGACGTCGTCGGTTATGCTGAGACGCACAACAAGACGCTGCTCAACTCGCAGCAAAGCGTGAGCGCTTACGACGTCGTGTCGATCAACGCAGTATGGATGGGCGAATACGCCTCTGACGGGGTATTGACCGACCTGACCTCCATGATCCCGGGCAGTAAGGTTAATGTGGCCGACTTTGTGCCGTCGGTCTGGAAGATGGGACAGTCCGATGGTCGTCAGTACGGCATCCCCGTACAGCCTCATCCCGAAATCCTGGTCTACCGGAAGGACTTGTTCGCTCGCGACGGCATCGCCGCGCCCAAGACCTGGGACGACGTGATCAAGGCCGCGGCTCATTTCAACGGCAAGGACGGCATGGCTGGCATCTGCTGGAACGCCGCCCGCGGTGCCGCATTGGGCCAGACTGTGTTCCACCTGTTCGGGGACGCCGGAATTCACCCGCTCGGCGCCGACAACAAGACCCCGCAGGTCAACGATCCTCGCTTCAAGGACGCCACGAAATACCTGATGGAGCTGATGAAGTATTCGCCCCCCGGCATCCTCAATATGGCCTGGGATGAGCGCGTCCGGACTTATGCGCAAGGCGGCTGCGCGATGACCTACATTTGGGCAGGCCGTGCCGCGATCTTCGAAGGCGACCCGAAATCTCCGGCCCGTGGCAATACGGGGTACGTGGGCGCGCCCACCGACGGCGACGCCAAGCCGGTCTCGCCGATCGGCGGCTGGTTCCTTGGTATTCCCTCGAACGAGGCCAAGGACCGCGTGAAGCTCGCCTGGAACTTCATCCAGTGGATGACTTCGGCCGACATGCTGAAATTCTCGGCGGCCCACGGCAACGGAACCATGCCGAGCTATAGCGTCATGCGCGATCCCGAGTTGATCAAGATGTATCCGGCCTACCCGATCATCGACAAGCTCGGCGCCGACGGAGATTTGCAGGGGTGGATGCGTCCACCGGTTCCGCAGTTCGAGGAACTGTCGGAACTGTTCGGCACGGTGTTCCATGACATGATCTCGGGTAAGATCACACCCGACGAAGCTATCGCCAAGGCGCAGGCCGGGGCGGTGAAGGATATGGCGCAGTAGAACGCCACGACCCTCGAACCAAGAGCCGCTTTCGGCCGGGCAACCGCCTGGAGGCCGCTCGACCGGGACGCGCGCCTTGCAACTCGAACGCAGCCGTCGCAGGGCCGCCTGGATGTTCGTCACTCCGGCGATCGTGGTACTCGCGGTCGTGAACCTCTTTCCCTTCTTCTACGCGATCTGGATGAGCCTGCACCGCATGGGCCTCGCGGTGCGGGCGCCGGTGCGCTGGGTTGGATTCCATAACTACGTTCAGGCGGCAACCGACGGCGAGGTATGGTCTTCGCTCGTGGCCTCGGCCATCTTCGTCGGCGGGGCGGTGATGATCGAGACGGTGCTCGGCACGGCGATCGCCCTAGTCTTCAATAGCAAGCTGCGGGGAATGTCGCTCTTTCGGCAAGTGTCCGTGCTTCCGGTCATGATTATGCCAATCGTCAGCGCTTTAGTCTGGTTCTATATGTTCAACCCGAGATTTGGGATCGTGAACTGGCTGCTCGGCGGGCTTGGAGTGCCCCCGCACGAGTGGCTCACGAACGACTGGCTGGCCATGCCCGCGATCATCCTGGCGGACGTTTGGCAATGGACACCGTTCGTCATGCTCGTGATGTTCGCCGCGCTCCAGACACTGCCGGAATATGTCTACGAGGCCGCCAAGATAGACGGGCTCTCGCGCTTTCAAGCCTTTAAGTGGGTAACCCTGCCTCTGCTGCGCCCGACGCTGCTGATCATCATCCTGATCCAACTCGTCGACAGCTTTAAGATGATGGAGCTGCCCTTCATCATGACGAAGGGTGCGGGCAACACCGAGGTTCTGCCATACCTCGTCTATCTCAACGCTTTCGTTTTCCGTAACACGATCGGCTATGCGGCGACGCTCGCGATCTTCATGATCGTTCTGATCACCGTCATCGCCAGACCGATCGCCAGACGCATCGGGGTGTAGCGGTGACCGCCAGACCCTCCAGCCACACCCCCCCGTCCCGAGCGGCCATTTTCGCCGGCAAGGGCGCCCTCTATCTGGTCGCCGCCGTGTTCGTCGGCTTCTGTCTTCTCCCGATCTACGTCATGATCACCACCGCCCTGAAGAACCAGCACGACGTCTTCGCCGCGCCGCCGGTGTTCTTGTTCGAGCCGACGCTTGTCAGCATAAAGAGCGCCTTGTTCGGCGGTAACAGCGTCGTACCCTACCTGGTCAACAGCGCCATCATCTCCGGGACGAGCACGGTATTCGCCACCTTGCTCGGCGCGATGGCGGCCTACGGTCTCGCCCGCTTCACCTTCCGCGGCCGCGAAGACCTCGGTTTCTGGATTCTGTCGACGCGCATGGCGCCGCCGGTCGCATTCGTCGTACCGATATTCATACTCGCCCGCAATGCCGGGCTGATCGATACCCGTACGGTGCTTATCATTGTCTACACCAGCATGAACCTGTCCTTCGTGACCTGGGTGTTGCTCGGATTCTTCCGGGACATTCCGGCGGAGCTCGAGGAGGCCGCGCTGATCGACGGCTACAGCCAGTGGCAGATCTTTCGGCGTGTCGCATTGCCCTTGGTGCGGCCGGGTCTTGCTTCCACGGCCATCCTCTCTGCGATCTTCGCCTGGAACGAGTTCCTGTTCGCGCTGATCTTGACCAACCAGGACGCCGCGACAATCCCGGTCTACCTCGCGGGGTTCTCGGACAGCATGAGCATCGCCTGGGGCGAGTTCATGGCGATCGGGTGCTTCGCCGCGGTACCGATCATGCTGTTCACAATCGCCCTTCAGCGCCATCTCGTCCGCGGGCTCACCTTCGGAGCGGTCAAGTAAGGCGATGCCGCGTATCGTATTCGACAAGGTTTCCAAGCTCTACCCAAACGGAACGCCGGCGGTGATCGATCTTGCCCTGACAATTCCCGACGGCGAGTTTCTCTGTGTCCTCGGACCGTCCGGCTGCGGCAAGTCGTCGACGGTGCGAATGCTGGCGGGCCTCGAGGAAGTTACGGACGGCGAAATCCTCTCAGACGGACGCCGGTTGAACGAGGTTCCGGCGCAACAGCGCGACGCCGCGATGGTGTTCGAGAATTACGCCCTCTATCCCCATCTCAGCGCACGCGAGAACATCGCCATGCCGCTACGCGCCCGGCAAATGGATGCCAAGCTACTGCGCGAACGGGTCGACGAAGTCGCCGCGACCCTCAGAATCGCCCCGCTACTCGAACGAAAGCCGAACCAACTCTCGGGCGGTGAGCGTCAGCGCGTGGCGATCGGACGGGCGATCGTCAGAGAGCCGCAATTGTTCCTGATGGATGAGCCGCTCGGCCATCTCGAAGCCTATCTGCGGGTGGAGCTGCGCGCCGAGATCAGGGCGTTGCAGGAGCGGCTGGGCATCACCACTGTCTATGTTACCCACGACCAGGAGGAGGCCGCGGCCATCGCCGATCGGATAGCGGTCATGGCGGCGGGAAGGCTTCAGCAGACGGGCGGCTTCCTGGAGGTGCTCGACCGCCCGCGCAACCTGTTCGTCGCCGGCTTTGTCGGCGAGCCGCCGATGAATTTCGTCGCGGCGCGCCTGGAAGGCACCCGACGCATCGTCGTCGGGCCGCAGGCAATCGAGGGACCGTGCTGGTTGGCCGCAGCGCCATCCTTGGCGCGGGATGCGAAGGTGACGCTCGGCGTCCGCCCGTCGGATATCGAAATCGTCGACGCCGCCCACGCCGTGCTTGTCGGCGACGTGACATTGACCGAGCCCCAGGGATCGCACGCCATCGTGCGCGTGGCGACGGAGTTGGGCGACATTGCTGTGCTTTCCAGTCAGGCGGCCGCTATCGGCGAACGGATCGGCCTCGGTCTCGCCCGGGAACGGCTCCATCTGTTCGACGCGGCGGGCGAAACCCTACGGCGGGACTGACGGAATCGGCATGGCGGAGGTTCGCATCGAAGGGGTCGTCAAAAGCTTCGGGGGCCATCGCGCGCTCGACGGCCTCGATCTGACTTGTCCCGACGGCACCTATTTGTGCCTGCTCGGTCCGTCAGGCTGCGGCAAGTCCACGCTGCTGCGGACGATCGCCGGCCTGGAAGGCGCGGAAGCTGGCGAGATTCGGATCGGCGGGGAGCGCGTCGACGATCTTCTGCCCGGCGACCGCAACATCGGCTTCGCATTCCAGAACTACGCCCTTTATCCCCACCGCGACGTCCGCGGGAATCTGACCTTCCCGCTCGAGGCACCCCGTCACCGCTCCGCCTATCCGCCGGAGCGGGTCGCCGCCCGCGTCGCCGACACCGCGTCGTTGTTGCATATCGCGGAATTTCTCGACCGGCCCGTCGACACCCTCAGCGGCGGGCAGAAGCAGCGTGTGGCGCTGGGGCGGGCTCTGATGCGCGAACCGCAGGTCCTGCTGCTCGACGAGCCGATCGCTCATCTCGATGCCCGCCTGCGCCACGAAATGCGGACCGAACTCAAGATACTGCACCGCAAGCTTGGCACGACGACGGTTCACGTGACCCACGATCAGTTCGAAGCGCTCGCGATCGCCGACATCGTTGCGGTCATGAGGCAAGGGCGGATTGAGCAGACCGGCTCGCCGCAAGACATCTATGAACGACCGGCGACCGCATTCGTGGCCGGCTTTATCGGAGATCCGCCGATGAGCCTGCTGTCGGGTGAACTCGCCGTCAACGGCGAGATGGCGGAGTTTCTGCTCGCGGGCGCGCGTTTGTCCTTTGGACGACCGCCCTGGGAGTCTGGCGTCCCGGCGGGGCGGAAGATTACGATCGGCGTTCGGCCTTCGAAGATCAGCATCACTGGGGCAGAGGCCAGTCTCAAGGCTCGCCTCCTCGCGCATGAATGGATACTTCGGGAGCAGCAGTTGACGCTCGCCCTCGCCGACACGCGCCTGCAGTTGCGAACATCGGGCGACCGCCAATTCCATGTCGGCGAGGAGCTGCCCATCGCGATCGATCTGGCGGGCGCGATCGCCTTCGATCACGAGTCTGGACGGGCCATTTCGATCTGAGCGGGTCGTCGCCGATCGTGTAATTTGTTTGCGGGTGTCAGTCCTTCTGACGAACGTTCGTCGGTTCGGATGGGCGGCGATCGTTAAAGTAACTGCACGCGCAGAAAAGTAGTGGCGTCGACCTTCGCCAAGTCGGTCTCAACCCCGAGGTGCTCCCATCAGGGCGACCCTGGCCTCGTTGAGAAGGGGTATATCCTCTCGGATCAGGTCGAGGATGTTCGCAGCGTCCGGGTAGTCGGGACCCGAGCACTCGACGTCAGCTTGGCGAGGAAGCTCGTCTCCGAGCGGCCACCGCATTCGATTGACGACAAGCCCACCCTCGACCCGGAAGACGATGTGCTGAAGGAAGCACACTCGGCGTGCCTAACTGACGTTGCCACGTACCCATCGAGCGGCGGGCGCATCGGTTTGGAGAAAACGCGCGAGCGCAGCACGGCCCTCCCGCGAATAGAGGTCAACCGCCCAGCTCGGGACATCGCCGATCACCTCCTCTTGCGGGAGTTCGTCGCTCTCAAGTTGAGCGGCCGGGCGCTGTTCACAGGACAGAAGCGCGACCAGCGGGCAATTGTCGTCAAAGCCATATCCAACTCCTCCTCCTGTAACCTCAGCAAGCCTACGACGCCGGGAGAAGGGGCGGGCCATTCCATAAGTCTCCCCGCGCGCCTGGACGAGATCGCGCGCGAGAACGGCGTCGCTCGCGAGGCCATAGAGGTCTGGTTCGCCGATGAGGCGCGCGTCGGCCAGAAGGACAAGATCACCCGCCGTTGGGCCAAGCGCGGCACGCGTCCAAGCGCTCCCAAAGATCAGCGAACCGCCTCCGCTGACGAGCGCCGGCGTCGAGGGGTTCGAGGCCGAAGTCGTCGAGAATGAGCAGATCGGCGCGGCCGAGGAAACCACCTCAGTTCACCCGGACTTCCTGGTGGAGCTGAGGGGATTCGAACCGATGGCCCATCGCGGGCGTAGGGATCGACAAAGTCGGGAATTTCATGGGCGTGCCGAGTCCCGTTTACCCCCGAGCAAATCCGGCGCGGAGCAAGGGCGGCGCGTCTTCTTCGGCCACCGCGACCACGCCATCGCCGGGACAGAGGCGCCGGGAGCACGAAGGTGCGGGCAGGCCGATCTCGTACGTTGAGCTGCGAGCTCGTGTTAGTAGTTGGCCGCCTCTGCGACTCGCCCGGTTGCGCCGCGAGCGCGAATCCGTAGTTGTCGTGTAGCCCGCCGCTCCCGTCCTTTTGAACGAATAGGAGGCGCGCATGCGACGTGTAATCGGGATAGATACCCACCGAACCTTCGGCGAGGTGGTTTTCTGGGAGGAAGGTCGGCTTCGACGGGCAGCTCGTGTCGATATGACTCGAACGGCGTTGGAAGGCTTCGGCAAAAGCCTTCTGGCGACAGACGAGGTGGTGATTGAGGCGACCGGCAACTGCATGGCCGTGTCTCGGGTGCTGTCGCCATTCGTTAAGCGCGTGGTGATCGCCAACCCGCTCCAGGTGAAAGCAATCGCGCACGCCCATGTGAAGACCGACAAGATCGACGCCGGCACACTGGCCAACCTCTATGCCGCCGGCTACCTGCCAGAGGTTTGGATGCCGGATGCGGCCACTGAGCGTAATCGCCGGTTGAACGCGCGGCGTTATCAGCTTGTCCGTCATCGTACGCGGATCAAGAACGAAGTGCACGCGATCCTCTATGCTCATCTGATCCCCAAGTGCCCTCATGCCGATCTGTTCGGGCGTCTCGGTCGCGCTTGGCTGGCCCGACAGCCCTTGCCCGACGATGAGCGTGCCGCAATTGAGCGCCATATCCGGGAACTGGACCGGCTAAGCGATGATCTCGAGGTGCTGGATCGGGAGATCGCCGAAGGCGCCCTAGATGACGGGGCGATCAACCGGCTGCTGACAATCACGGGCGTTAATCTCACAGTGGCCGCGGGGCTCGTCGCAGCGGTCGGCAACATCGCCCGCTTCAAGAGTCCACAGAAACTGGTGAGCTATTTTGGCCTGAACCCGCGCGTGCGCCAGTCGGGGCTCGGGCCTGCCCATCATGGCCGCATCAGCAAGGTGGGACGTAGCCACGCACGCGCCATGCTGGTGGAGGCCGCTTGGGCGGCGGCCAAGACCCCGGCCCATTGCATGCGTTTTTCGTCCGTATCCGTGCAAAGCGTGGTCATCAGGTTGCAGCTGTCGCCGTCGCGCGTAAACTCGCGGTGCTTGTCTGGCATATGCTGACGAAAGAGACCGACTACCTTTGGGCGCGCCCCAGTCTGGTGGCCCACAAGATGCGCGGCATGGAGTTGCAGGCCGGTAAGCCGCGAAAGAAGGGGAACAGCCGCGGCCCCGCCTACGCCTATAATGTCAAGGAACTCCGAAACCGTGAGATGCGCGTCGCCGAGCAGGCGCAAAAGAGCTACTAGCACTTTGTCGAAGCCTCGCGTCCACGCCCGCCGAAAGGCCAGGTGCGCGAGCGCCTCAAACCGGCAAGGAACGAATAGGACGCCTGGCGGCGCTTGCAGCCGACACGCCGCGCTTCGCCCCGAGGTCGCTCGCGCTCCCCATAAATAGCACGCTGGCGCAAAAACTGCTTGTCGATCTCATCCGACGTGCGCAGGTGTTTCCAATGTTCGGCCGGGAAGTCGTAGAAGGCGAGCAGCGGGCCCCGGTCCTTCTTCAGGCATTCGGCGGCCTTCTCGTCCTTGCCCCCATAGGTCTCGACGAAGACGTCGAACGCCGCCTCGGCGTCCTTCCTCGTTTCGGCCATCCAGATGTCCTGCAGCATGCGCTTGGCCTTGGGCTGCTGGCTCTTGGGCAGCTTGTTGAGGATGTTGGCGGTCTTATGCACCCAGCATCGTTGCTCCCCGGTCTTGGGCCAGAGCTCGCCAATCGCTTTCCAGAAGCCGAGCGCGCCATCGACAGACCCCGGCGCTTGAGATCGAGCAGCAGGGCGCGCCAGTCGTGAGCGCTCTCGCGCGCGCCGTCGACAAAGCCGATCAGCTCCTTCTTGCCCTCCGGAGTGACGCCGATGATGACCAGGATGCTTTGCGCCTCGTCCTCCAGACGCGCCTGCAGGTAGACGCCGTCGGCCGAGACGTAGACGTAGCTTTTGGCCGACAGGTCGCGCTCGCTCCATCGCTTGTGTTCGTCGGTCCAGACCTCCTTCAGCCGCGCGATGGTCGTGGCCGACAAGCCAGCAGCGTCCTTGCCGAGCAAGGCGGCCAGCGCCGGCGCGAAGTCGCCGGTCGATACGCCTTTCAGATAGAGGATCGGGATCAGTGTATCGAGGCTCTTCGAACGCCGGGCGTAGGGCGGCAGGATTGCCGGGGTGAAGCGGATGCGCGCCGAATCGTCGGCGCCCGCCTCCCGGTCGCGCACACGCGGCTGGCGCACCGCCACAGGCCCGATGCCACTCATGATCTGGCGCTCGGGCAGATGCCCGTCTCGCACGACGCGCCGGCAGCCGTCGTCGGTCTTCAGATCAGCGATCGCGGCCAGAAACTCGGACACTTCCGCTTCGACCGCCTGGGTCAAAAGCGCCCGCGCGCCATCGCGCAGAACCTCGGTCAGCCGGTCGGTCAAAATCCCTGGCTGAACGAGTTTGACAACGTTATCATTGAACACGGCATATCGCTCCTTCGGTGGAGAAGTGGAGGCTCGAACACCCCCACGATATGCCGCCTTCCCCGATTCACGCCCTCACCAACTTTCGGCCATAGCTCCGGCGCCTCAGGACGAGGCGGTAATACGCAGAACTTCCGAATCAGGACACTAGCAGCAAAGCTCGTAGAGGCCTTGGCAGTGGAATCGGCATTCTGCTCGCCGCGAATCGGCCAGAGCACAAAATGAGCGAATTAAGCATTCAGCCTTGTAATCGGCGCCTACTCAGAAAGCACCCCGCGCGTCCTCGGCCGCAAGTTTCTTCAAATCGGCCCACAGGTCGTCCGGAATCAGCCGGTTAGCCAGGTCGACGGTCTGCGCGATCCTGCTAGGCTCCGACATGCCGACAATTGTGGAAACGATCCTTTCGTCTCGAAGGGAGTATTGAAGGGCGGCGGCGGCAAGCGGCACATTGCGCGCTTTGCAGAGACGCTCCATCTCGCGGACGCGCGAAATGATCGCCTGGCTCGCCGGTGCATAGCAATATTTCGGCTGCAAGTCGGGACCCTTGACCAACATGCCGCCGCCGAACGGAGCGGCGTTGACGAAGGCGACATTGCGACGACGCGCCTGTTCGATCAGAGGCTCCGCCGATTGGTCCACGAGGGTGTATCGATTGTGACTGATGACGGCCTCAAATTGATCGGTGGCGAGGTACCGCAGCATAAGGTCGATCGGGCCGCCGGCGACACCGATATGCTCGATCACACCCTCGTCGCGCAGCCTGACCATGGCTTCGACAGGCCCGCCTGTCGCCATACCGGCCTCGAAGCTAATCTTTTCCGGATCGTGCAGATAGACGACTTGCAGGCGATCGAGGCCGAGCCGTTCAAGGCTCTCGGCAACGGATTTTCTCACACGGTCGCCCGAGAAGTCGGTCGAACCGACAGGCGGGTCAACCTTTGTCGCGAGAACAAACCCCGACGGCAACCCGCCTCGCTCCGCGATAGCTTTGCCGATGCGGCGCTCGCTATCGCCCCCGTTGCCGTACTCGTTCGAAGTGTCGATGAAGTTGAACGGTCCTTCGAAGGTCGCCCGCAACGTTGCGAGCGCCTGCTCTGTGCTCACCTCGTAGCCATACTGCCCAGGGAAACTGCCTAACGCGCTTGTACCGACGCAGACTGACGTGACCTTGAGGCCGGTTTTACCTAAAGTGCGCGTGTGCATGTGAGCTCCTTGTGGTCCTTCGAGACAAACGTTTAACTGCCGAAACCCAATCGGCTCTCGGGGGGACTACGAAATGAGGAAACGAGCCTAAGCTCGACGCGGAGGCGCGGCGCTGGCGCGCATGATCAGTTTCGGCGGCGGTAGAACGGCATCCTTCGAAGCCTTGCCCTGAATGGTGTTGATGAGCATCGCCACGCACGCCCGGCCGACGGCGTCGAAATCGAGGCGCACGGTCGTCAGCGGGGGCAAAAAGTGCGAGGCTTCGGGAATATCATCGAACCCGATGACGCTAACGTCCTCTGGAACACGTAAGCGCGCCTCATGCAGAGAGTGCAGGACGCCCAATGACATCTGGTCATTGGCGACGAAGACAGCCGTGATCTCCCGGTTGGCCGCTACCCTGCGTCCCGCCTGATAGCCCGCGGCCGAACTCCAATCCTCTCCCGCCACGATCTCGTGCGCGACCCGACGGCTTGCAGCCAGCTCCTGCCGCCAACCTTTGATTCTCGCGTCGGTTCCGAGCCAGCCCTCCGGCCCGCTTATATGCCAGACCGTCTCATGACCGAGGTCAAGAAGATGTCGTGTCGCGAGACGGGCGCCAAGGACCTCGTCGATCGCAGCGCTTGTTTCCTTGCCCACCACGCCCGGTTCGAACGTAATCAGAGGAAGATCGTCTGCGAGACCCCGGATCACGTCCAAGGCCCCCTGAACCGGGGCCACCGCGATTACCCCGTCGACCGAGACTTCCTCGAGATGATCGAAAGCCGCCCGCACCGCCTCCCGCTCGAAGTCAGCCAGCGTGATCAGGCTCGTCGTGTATCCCGATTGCCGAGCCGCCTCGGCGATTCCGAACAACGTCAGCGATGGACCGTAGAGCGAGATGCCAAAGCTGATGACGCCGAGATTCATCGAACGGCGTGAAGCGAGCGCGCGTGCGGCCGGATTGCGCTTATAGCCTAGGAGCTGGATTGCTTCCTGCACCCGCAAGGTGAGCTCCGGCCCGACCGCGGGACTGTCGTTCAGCACCCGCGACACGGTCTGATGGGATACGCCCGCTAGTCGCGCTACATCCATCATGCGGGGGCTCTTCTGCGGACGCTTGGCGTTTGGTTCATCCGTCATGCGAGCCCTGTCCGCCGCTCATCCCTCGAGTCCCGGGTCTTTCCCGCTGGTCAGTCGCGCCAGGGAGTTAGAGATCCGATCGACTCCGCCGGCGCTCGACAGGAAGACCGCGGCGATGATGACCGCGCCCTTGATCACGAGCTGCGGTTCCGACGAAATGCCGACCAAATTCATGATGTTAACAATCGTCGACAGGACAAACACGCCGATCACGGAGCTCAGCGGATCCCCTTTGCCGCCGACGAGCGAAGCTCCGCCTACGACCACGGCGGCGATCGCGTCGAGCTCGTATCCGCGGCCGATGAGCGAGCTGCCCTGGGTCAGCTGGGCCGCCGCGAGAAGGCCTGCAAGCCCGGCGAGAAAACCCGATAGGGCGTATGTCACCAGGAGGTCGCGGCTGACGGGAAGGCCGGAGAGCCGCGCCGCCTCACGGTTGCCACCGATCGCATAAAGCCGGCGCCCGAAAGTCGTGTAGCGGCTGCAGAAGGACGCGATCGCGGTGATGACGACGAAAATGACCACCGGCGTCGCAATTCCTGCGATGCGGCCGTCGGAGAACATGGTGATGAACAGATCGTTGTCGATTCCGATGAGGCTCGATGACTGAATGATGTAGCTGAAGCCCTGGACCATACTCATCATGGCGAGAGTCGCGATGAACGGCGTGATTCCGAGCCAGACAATGATCAACCCATTGCAAAGACCGACTACCCCGCAGGCGGCAAGAGTTCAGCAAGGACGCAAGGATCGCATTCATGTCGGTCCTAAGCAGTAGCGCCGCGATGACGGTCGACAAGGCAACAATCGCGCCCACAGACAGGTCGATTCCACCCGTGAGGATGACATAGAACTGGCCAACCGCCAGCAGTGCGATGATCGAGGAAAAGGCGACGACGTTGCTCGCGTTGCGCAGGCTGAGGAAATTCGGCGACACGATTTGGCCGACCATGATGATCAGCAGCAGCACCAGGAACAGATAGCTCTTGCCCAGAACGCGCTTGAGGATCGTGCGAAGGTCCGCCCGCGCCGCGGGATGTCCGAGGGTGTGAACCGCATGTTCGGAGTTTGAGCTCAAGGGCGGTCTCCCGATTGCGTTTCCGTTATCGCCTTCGGCTCTCCCGGCTTCATCCGCACTTGGCGATGATGGCTTCGCCGTGCGGATCGATCTCATCATGATCGAGCTCGGCGACGACCCGCCCCTTGGCCATGACGAGGACGCGATCGCACATCATTGTTTCCGAGATTTCCGAGCTCGCGATGATCACCGTGCCACCCGAACGAGCGAAGTCGCGGATCAGCTCGTACATGTCTTCCTTCGCGCCAACGTCGACGCCTCGCGTCGGCTCGTCGCAGATAAGAAGCCGCGCCGAACGGACGAGCCATCGCGCGAGAATACCCTTTTGCTGCGTTCCGCCGCTCAACGTTTTCATCGGCTGCTCGACGCCGAAAATCCGCATCCCGAGACGCGATGCGAGCGCACGGGCCGCGTCGTTCTGTTTGCGCTCGTTCAGGACCGAGAACTGCGAGAACATCGGCAGGCTCGCGAGCGAGATGTTCCCCGCGACCGACATGTCCGGAACGAAGCCTTGCGCCTTGCGGTCCTGCGGCAAAAGTCCCACACCGAGCCGGATCGCGTCGCGCGGCGACTGGAAGCGCACCGATTTTCCTTCGAAAGCGATCGTTCCACCGCTTGGCGTTCGGGCGCCGGCGAGAAGACCGACCAATTCCGACTGTCCGCTGCCGACCAACCCCGCAACGCCGAGCACCTCGCGCTCGCAAACGTGGATATCGACATTCTCGACCTTGCCCTCCTCCGACAATCCTTTGGCGCTGAGAAGAATGCGCTCCGTCCTCCCCGATCCGAGACGCGGGCTGCGCTCGCCGCTGATTGCGGCCTCCGAGAGAGAGCCTTTGAGGCTTTTACCCACCATCGCCGACACGACGTCGGCCGGGCGGCTGTCGTCTATGGCGAAATCGGCCGCGTTGCGCCCGTCGCGCAGCACCGTCACATGGTCGCACAGGGCATAGAGCTCTTCCATGCGGTGCGAAATGTAGAGCAGCGAAACCCCATCATCGGCGAGCTTGCGCAGCACCTCGAACAGGCGCTTCACATCGGGTTGCGGCAGGGTCGAAGTCGGTTCATCGAGGAGGATCAAACGGGCGCGCTTGCGCAAAGCCTTGGCCAGCTCGACTGCCTGCTGTTCGGCGACGGAAAACTCGCCAACCGGCCTGCGCACATCGAGTTCGTAGCCGATCCGCGCGAGAGCCTCGCGGGAACGCAGGATCATTTCCGGCCAGTCGACGATGCGAGGAAACGCCTTACGCGGAAGGCTGCCCAGGAAGATGTTCTCGGCGACAGACAGTTGTGGGACCAGGCTGAGTTCCTGATAAATCGTCTGGATTCCGGCATCCTGGGCGTCCTGAGGGCTACGGCAATGCAAAGGCTGTCCGCCCAGAACGATCGATCCGCTGTCCGGCGCCTCGGCGCCCGACAGGATTTTCACCAGCGTCGACTTTCCCGCCCCGTTCTGCCCCGCGAGAGCGTGAATGCTGCCTCGCCGCACGTTGAGGTCGACGGCCTTCAGAGCCTGGACGCCGATATAGCTCTTCGTCACGCCTGCGACTTGCAGTTCTAGGGGGGGATCGGCCGACCCTGCGCGGGCAGGCGCTTGCGGATCGGCCTCCATCTTCACGAGCCCGCCGTCGCCGGCTGCGCGCGCGCCGAATTCTTTGCCACAGCCGATGTCATCATCGGCCGATCCAGCATCTGATCCGCCGTCATATAAGCTAGCGCCTGGATGGTCTGGGTCGGATTGTAGCCGTGATAGGTGGGGAACTGGCCGCCGCCAATGACGTAGAGATTGGCGCACTCGTGCGACTTCCCGAAGATGTCTACGACCGACTTTGCCGGATCCTCGCCCATTCGGTGCGTGCCGCATTCGTGAGTTGAGAGATGGTATTTCGGCGCGGTCGTCTCTTCCCACCAGTAAGTCAGGCCCATTTCCCTCGCGATCTTGCGCTTCTGCTCGAGAAGGAAAGCCACACCGCGCTGGTCGGCCTCGCCCCAACCGTGCGTCATTCGCAATGCAGGCTGCCCGAACTGATCCTTGCGGTCAGGATCAAGGTCAACATAGGTCTCGGTGGTCGGGATGTTTGCCGTCTGGGAATACATGGAGGTGATGTGCGTGTAATTGTCGCGCATCCAGTTGCGCCATCCCTTTCCCCAGCGCGGCGCGTCGGCAGGCATAGCGTGAGCAATCTCCAGCGGCTGAAAATCCCCCGACCAGCTTATGATCGGCGCGCCCCATAGCACCGTTGGATCGTAATCGTGGACGAGTTCGCCGCTGAAATCCTCGATCGCCGTCGAAGCGACAAGCGGCCCCATATAGGGATTGGCGGAGTCCGGCGTGAGCCCCATGAAGAAGCCGAAGGCGTGCGTGGTGAGATGTTTGCCGACCTCGCCGCTCTTGTTGACGCGGGAGGCGAGCATCAGGCGCGCATTCTCGAGCGCGTAGCACGCCAGCACGACGCGGTCGGCCTCGAGCTCCTTCGCGTGCCCTTGAGGATCGAAATAGGAAACGCCCACCACGCGCTTCCCATCGCTCGTGCGGTTCACCTTGTAGACGCGGCAGAACTCCATGATCTCGAGGTTGCCGCTTGCCAGTCCCGCAGGCAGCGAGGCGACGTGAGTCGAGGTCTTGGCGTTCACATGACACGGATAGCCATGACAGTAGCCACAGTACGTGCAGCCAGAGCGACCCTTGAACGGCTCGGAAGCAATGGCGGCAGCCGTTCGGAACGGGTGGAAGCCCAGACGTTTGCAAGCGTCTGAGAAACGCTGGTCCGCCGGGCCTTGCCTTAGAGGGGGCATCGGATAGTCGCGAGCGCGAGGCGCTTCCCACAAGTTGTCGCCTGGCCCGCTGCTGTCGACGATATTGCTGCCGCGACCCGAGATGCCAAGCTCCCATTCGACCCTGTCGTAATAGGGCTCAAGGTCGTCGTAGCCGACGGGCCAGTCGACAAGCGTATGGTTTTCCGGCAGCGCTTTCTTGCCGAGACGATCTTCAATGAGGCTCAGCATCTTGAATTCGGCTTCGCGGAAGCGCCAGCAAGCTCCGCCCCAGTGGATCGAGCCGCCGCCCGTGCCAAGCGACGGCGGCAGGTGCAGCGGATTGGCCGTGCCGAGCGGTCCGTCGACCCATGGCAGTAGCGCAGCTTTCTCGCCTTCGCGCTCGCGCCAAGTCATCGGATCGGTGCTCATATGCGGCACGATCGCGCCGCGCGCGTAGTAGCGGATCTCGTCGAACTTGAGCTGGAAATCTTCTTCCGAATAGTGCGGGCCCTTGTCCATGCAGACGACATGGACGCCGTTCTGCGCGAGTTCCGCCGCTACGATCGCGCCGGATGCGCCGGCGCCAACGACGATCACGTCGATCTTGCGCTTCTGGGTCATGATCACACCCGGCCGTTGCTGGCGAAGACGGCATTGTCTGGCAGCGACTTCAGCTCCCGCCGCAAGTCATCCAGGGTCCGGATCGGCAATTGCCTGCCGTCGTAACCCTCCTTCATCTGTTCGGCGGTATAGCCCCAATGGACGCCCGGGAAGCCGACCAGCCGCCAGCCTACCGCGTTTCGATTGCCGCCATAGACCGGATCGCAGAAGAACCCCTCGATCGCGTGCTCACGCACCACGACCAACAGGCGCTCGAGCAGGCTCTTGTCCAGAGCCCTGGTTTCTCCGAGTCCCGAGCCGAAATCATAGTCGTCCTCGCCCATGGATTTGTGGGCCGCGGCCGCTTCGCCGCTCTCTGGGCCAAGGAACCGGCGGACGACGTCGTCTTGCCCTTCGCCGCTCAATTCGACAAACGACTTGCCGGACTTCCGCCGGCAGAACGCTTCGAGCTCTCTCAGGCCGAGGCGGTACACCTTCTGCAGGAGATGCTGAAGCCGGCAACGGCGCGATCGATGTAGTATACGACGCCGGCGTCCGTCGCGCCGACGTCGCCGTCTCCGCCAGGAATGATCCGCTCCGCGATCGCTTCGACAGTGCGCGCCTCGAAGTCGTTGAAAAAGATGAGGGCGACCGAATGGCCCTCTGCGTCGCGGCGTTTCATCGCTTCCTCCATATCGACCGATGGTTGCAAGCGGCCTCTGGCGTAAACAGCCGGTCCGCGCTCTTCATCGAGCCCGGACCAGCGAAGCGGCTAGTCACCGGATCGGACGTAAGTCTCGCCGTCCTTGTAATACTGCTTGGCGGTGTCGGGGGTCGCGACAACCGTCTGCACATAGTTTGTTTTCGAGGGACAGGCGTTTGCGTCCTTGTTGTAACCCGCGAGCGCCATCTTCACCGCCAGGACCGCCTGATCCCAAGGTTGGTTCGACGCATCGGCCTGCAGCGGCCCCTTCGGATTGTCGAGCATTTCCTTGATAGCGTTCATTCCGCCATCATAGCTGCCCATCAGGATGCCCTTGTTCCAGAGACCGGCCTCCTTGAGACCCTGGATGATCCCGCCCTGCATCACGTCGCTCATGCTGTACATGATCTTGAGATCGGGATTGGCGGTGGCCATGTCGCGGATGGGTCCAAGCGCCTTGTCCGGCTTCCACTCGCCGAATTTCATCGGGACGATGGTGGTCTTCACCTTGGGGTGATCCTTCATCACCTTATTGTACCCATCCATGAAGCCATTGAACCGAAGGTCGCTGATCACGTCGCCGGGGAAGCCGCCGATGCTCGCGAGCTTAATCGCGCCGGAATCCCCCCATATCTCCAGCGCCTTTTCGGCAATCACCTTTCCCGCTTTTCCGCCGGTCGCGAATTGATCCTCCGCCACATAGCAATAGATATCCGGCACGAGTTTGGGATCGAGATTGGAATTGACCGCAACAAGCGGGATCCCCGCTTTCTTGAGGGCCCGCACCGACGCGGAAACACCGATCGGATCGTTGGCGTTGATGATGACGACGTCGACGCCCTTGGTGATAAGCGTTTGAACGTCTTCGTTCTGGCGGGTCGTGTCGCCGTTCGCGTCGAGCACGATAAGTTTCGCGCCGATTTTATCCGCCTCATGCTGGCCGCCGGCCACCATCGTTTTCCACCAGTCGCTGCCGCTAATACCGCGCTGGCTCCAACCGATCACTAGGCCCTTGCCCGTCGACTTGTCATCGGCTTGCGCCGTCATCGGCGCGCTGGCGAGCGCGACAAGCGCACCCAAACTCAACACGGTGGTTCGCAAGAATCGCGGCCGCCGCCGGGACGCAGTATCGCTCATTCCATTTCCTCCGCATGTTTTGCCTCCCTGGTCCTGCAGACCGGGTTCGGCTTGTGATTTGTCTGGCCACCCGTACAGGCCGGGCACGCTTTCCTTCAACGAGCCGAGGGAAGCGTGAACACACCGCGCTCGACGAGGCGGTCGATATTCTTCTTCCGGTTGACTTCCTCGCGCTTGAGCCAGCCCTCGGCGGGCGGGGCCTTGAGATATTGGTTCTTCTCGTAGATCGGCTTCTCGTAGATCGCCGCATATTGCTCGGTGCGAAGGTCCTTGAACTGGTTGTTGAGCCCATTCGCCATGCGAATGCGTCGGAGATGTTCGATATCGATGACGGTGGTGACGAAGCTGTCACCTGAGGTCCAACCCTTCTGTTGAGCGACGATGTGGCCTTTATGGTTCACGATCATCGATTGACCGCCGAACAAGTCGACGACACCCCCGTCCTCCTGGATGTCGGGTCCGAGGTTTGGCGCAACGACATAAACCTGATTGAACATGGCGTGGGCGCGGTTCTGCAGCTCCCACATGCCTGACATGACGGCTGGCTCGATCAGCGTTGGCCGGATGATAATCTCCGCTCCATTCATGGCCAGGCCACGAACAATTTCTGGATAGACGCCTTCGTGGCAGATGCAGATGCCGATGTTTCCGATCTCGGTCCTGGCGACCGGATAGATCGCCTCCATCACATTGCCGTTCCCCTTTTTCTTGATCCACTCGTCCCAGACGTCGTGCGGGTTCGAATTGCCGAGCATACCGCCCTCGTAGGCGTCGCTCGTCGCCTTGTAGCGTTTGTAGATGATTTCGCCCTTCGGGCTGACGATGAATCCGACGTTGAAATAACGATCGGGGAAATCGTCGTCCTTCACCATGTAAAGTTCGGCGGCGATGTAGGCGTCAATCTGCTTGGCCTTCCGGCAAAGTTCGTCGGTCTCCGGACCCGGAATTGTCATCGCGAATTCTTTTTCCTTCGCGCGATTGCCGGGAGTGTTCGCAACCATGCCCTGGATGGCCATCTCGGGAATCACCACTAGGCGCGCAGGGAAACCCTCCCACGCTCCGACCATCGCGGCAGTGTCCATGAAACGACAAATTCGTTTCGTATTCTCGAGAGCGTCTCCACGCCGCTTCATCTGAAACGTGCGCGGCGAAAGCGCTACGACAGCGTAGGGCTCAATCACCTGCTTTCTCCTTGTTCGTTTCCGTGTAGTTCTTGCAGACGCTCGTATGTTTGCGCTCACATAGCTGGTAAAGTCAAGCCCTAGAGGCTGTTAGGAACTGATTAACTGTAAATTCTGAGGGTTGCGGGATGTCGATGTCCCGCAAGCCTTATCCCTCTGATGTTTCCGATTGCGAATGGGCGCTTGTCGCGCCTTATTTGACGCTTTTGCCGGAGGAGAGTGCGCAGCGCACGCACGCGTTGCGCGAGGTGTTCAACGGCATGCGCTATATCGTGAAGACGGGCGCCCCATGGCGCTGGATGCCGAATGACCTGCCGCCATGGGAGATCGTCTACCAGCAGGCGCAGCGATGGCTGAAAGCGGGATGCTTCGAGACTCTGGCTGAGGACTTGCGCGTCATCTTGCGTCTTGCAGCGGGCCGAGGCGCGCAGCCAACCGCCGTCATCATCGACAGCCGGACCTTGCGCTCGACCCCTGAGAGCGGCGCTCGCGCCGCTTATGACGGCGCCAAACGCAAGAAGGGATCGAAGCTCCACTTGGCCGTCGACACGCTTGGCCATCTTCTGGCTCTGCATGTCACGCCCGCCAACGCGGATGATCGCGCCGAAGTCGGCCGTATCGCCAAGGCCGTTCAAGCGGAGACCGGAGAGAACGTGAAGATCGCTTTCGTCGATCAGGGCTATACCGGGGAGAAACCAGCGGCCGCTGCCGCTGAACGCGGCATTGCCCTCGAGGTCATCAAACTGCCGGAGGCCAAGCGCGGTTTCGTGTTGCTGCCCAGACGATGGGTCGTCGAACGATCCTTCGCGTGGGCCACCCGCTTCCGAAGACTCGTCAAAGACTACGAACGCTGTGCTCAAACCCTGGCAGACCTCCATCTCATCGCCTTCGTCTGCATCATGCTCAAAAACGTCGCTAAACTCGCCGCGGGTTCCTAACAGCCTCTAGAGTTGCCGCGGTGCAGCATAATTCCGCTGCTCCGCAGCAAAAGCGAATAATGAAACTGGATGTAACTAATAGCGCGACCTCAAAGCGAGAAATCACAAGCCCGCCTTAGACCGAGGCTGTGCGCGCAATCACTGGCGATTCCGAAGCGCGCCGCCGGCGCGTTCATATTTCGACGCGGCGCTCGTATTCAGTCGCTTCTCACGGTGCTCCGCAGCTCGTTCCCGGGTTGCAGGAGCCTCCCAATCCACCGACTTGATTGCCTGCGAATGCATGCCCAACTGCTTTCCGACGGCAGCCGATGGATCAAATGTCCGAGGAGGCCCAGCGATCGAACTATGCCAGTAAAAAAGCGAGGATCGCCACGATGAACGCAGTGCGCGCCGCGTGATATTCCCCTAAGACCAGAAACGTGATCGGCCCGCCTGTCTCGTATTGCACGTCGCGCAAGCGCGCGAGCACAACCACTGCCTCACACACAGCCTTCGAAGATTTGCTGTTTCTGCACCGGGTGGGATCGCACACATGCGTTCGCCGGCCTCGTGAGGCAGCAGAGGTCGCGCGATGCCGCGAAAGGGCCTTGACATCGCCGAAATGTGAGCGCAAACATACCCGCCAAATAAAGAGTGATGCAAGAATAAAATGGGGAGGATGCAGATAATCGAGCCCGTATCGAAGGCATTGTCACCGTAGGCTGGTATCCCTCCAATCGCTCCGAGCTGAACCTCACTCAAACCGGTCGTTGGAGATGGAGGCCGCCCGCGTGCCGCGGGCTTGGGAACCGCTGTCCAATCTCCGAACGCGAGAAGGCCATGCTGACCGCTATCAAAGAAGCTGTCGCCTAACGGCAGTGCGAATGAACGAATGCAAAGAGAGCTCCGATCATCGGAGACGGAGCTTTCGATTTGGGAGGAGACGAAAGATGAACAACGATTGGAATTCGATCTGGCGGCAGTTTCCGGCAAGGGTCGTAAATCGTCGCGACTTCCTCGCGAAGTCCATGCTTGCTGGAATGTCCTGCTTGCCGATGTGGGAGGCTCTTTCTTCGACAACCTCGATGGCGGCAGACGCGCCTTGGGACCCTTACCCCTGGAAGTGGGGCAAGAACGCCATCGCTGACAGCCCCGACGCGGCGCTGAAATGGTGGCTGGATCAATTGACCAACAACGCGGTGAGTGACTCCGACCCGTCAGTTGTTTTGACGGATGAAGAAATCAGCCAGCTCAAAGCGATGAAGCCGCGTGTCGGCTTTTCATGGTACGACCTCACCGTGTACGCGGTCGAAGGATGGAAAAAATTCTGGACACAGAAGGCCAGCGCATGGGCTGCGTCTGATATTGTCAATTTCGATCAGCAGGGGCAGCCGCAGAGAGAAAAAGAAGCGACCCAACTCATGATCTCTCAAAATCTCAAAGTAGCTGGCCAGATGTCTTTCGACTGGATGCTCTTCAACGCGTTCATGAGGCTGTATCACGACCACAACATTGCCACCGTCGGCATCGTCAGCCCGCCGTCGGCCTTTTATCCGGCGAGCGTGAGCTGCGTATCCGACGACGTCGCGAACTTCGAGGCGCTTGCAAAACCGATCTGCGAGCTGATGCGTTCAAAGGGCTTCACCAGCGTCGATGCCGTTTGGATGGTCGAGGCGTCGCCCTCGTTTTGGACCGGGGCCCGACACCTAGGTTTCGAGAACGGCATCAAGAAGTACGAAAGCGTTTGCAAGATCAATGTCGTTCAGGACAACATTCCCGTCGCGACGCCCGCCGCGGCGCAGGCCGCCGCCAATCAGGCCCTTCAGCGGTACCCGAACCTCCATCTCTTCATCATGCTCGCCCATCAGTACCTTGGCTGCCAAGCGGCGGTCCGAGCTCACGATCGACGCGATGTTTGGGTGGTCGCGTCCGATCTGGACGAGGGTACGGCGACGGCGTTGCAGAGCGGCGGTTGGCCGACATACGCCACGGTCAGTTTGCCGATCGCCCCGCTGAGCTTTGCCTCTGCCAATGTGATGGGCAAGCTTTTGCTGGGCAAACAGGTGCCGCTTCTCGTCAAGAGTAGCGGCACGGTCGCTACTCCAGACAACGTCGCCGAGGCCTATTCGAAGATGTGGAACGGAGAAAAGCTTCCGTGGCGTTAGACCTTGCTGAGAGACGTCAGCACCGCCGTCCGAGAACCTAGATGAGGTCAGTCTGTATCTTCGAAGCGACCTCGAGTCGGCCGACAGCGCGCGTCGAAGGCGCGCGCACCCGCATTGACCACGCGCCGACCGGGTCGACGGCTTGATGACGGAAGGAGAGCGAGACTGACCCGAGCTTCGCCCGTCGTTGAAGTGAGAAGCGTGTCGAAGCGGTTTGGCGCCACCAGAGCCCTGGATCAGGTCAGCCTGGTCGTGTCTCCGGGCTCGGTGCACGCGGTGGTGGGCCACAATGGCGCCGGCAAGTCCACTCTGATGCGCATCCTGGCCGGCGTCGTTCGCCCGGATGAGGGTGAGATCCTGGTCGGCGGCGCGCGAATTCTCCTGCGAGATCCAGCCGACGCGCTGTCCCGCGGCATTTCGATGGTCCACCAGGAGCTGTCAATCCTGCCGGACCTTACCGTCGCCGAGAACCTGCTGCTTGGCCGCGAGCCCATATGGTTTTCGACTGTTCTTCGTCGACGCGGCCTGCGTCAGCAAGCTTCAGAATTGCTTGGGGCGATCGGACTCACCGTGCCGCCTGACGCGCTGTGCGAACGGCTCAGTATTGGCGATCTCCAGCTGATCGAAATCGCCAGGGCCATCTCGCGCCGCTGCAATCTTTTGATTCTGGACGAGCCGACTACGGCGCTGACAGCGCCCGAGCGTCAGCGCCTCTTCAGTCTCATTGCGACCCTGAAGAAGAGTGGCATCGGGATCCTCTATGTTTCTCATCGGCTGAGCGAGATCCTGGAGGTCGCTGACACGGTGACAGTGCTCAAAGACGGCCGCACGGTCGTCAACCGTCCTGCCGAGAAGCTCACGGAACGCGAGATCGTGGAGGCGATGGTTGGACACAGCGTCTCGAGGGAAGGAGCTTCGCGTCGAGAGCGGTCGAGACCAGAAAACGGAGCCGCGTCGGACGATGCATTGGCGGTCGCGGATTTGGAGTGCGGCCTCCTTCGGGGAATATCTTTTTCGGTCGGGCGCGGAGAGGTCCTGGGGTTGGCCGGCATGCTCGGAAGCGGCCGGACCGAACTGCTTGAGGCGATTTTTGGCGCCCGCCCCATATCCCGAGGCGAGGTTCGTCTAAGCGGCCGGACAGTTAAGCTGCGGGCTCCGATGGACGCGATGTCTGTCGGCATATGCCTTGTGTCGAAGGATCGAAGGCGGCAGGGCATCTTCCCGGGCCGTGGACTCTGGGAGAACGTGGCGTTTGCTGGCCTTCAGGATCAATGGCGCGGCAGGTTCGGTCTGGTCGACGCGGAGCGAGTGCGGAACTTCACGCGCGAAGAATGCGCGCGACTTGCAGTCGCCACTCCCTCCATCAATGAGGAGATCAACCGCCTCAGCGGGGGAAACCAGCAGAAGGTCATCGTCGCCCGTTGGCTCGCGAGAAAACCTGCCGTGCTTCTTCTCAACGATCCGACGGCTGGGATCGATGTGACTGCCAAGGCTTCGATCTACGAGATCATAAGAGAGCTGGCGCAAAGCAGCGCGGCGGTCGTACTCAGCTCCTCCGAGTTCACCGATTTGATCCAGGTCTGCGACCGGATCCTTGTACTCAGGCAAGGAACCGTGGTCGCCGAGTGCGGTGTGGCAAACGTCTCCGAGGCCGATCTGGTCCACCTCGCCTCAGGCCAGGAGTTGCCGATGAGACGTGAGGTAGCTTGAGCTTGTCTGCGCTGGTTCGAACTCGGGAGCGGGAGTTCCCAATCCGCCTCGCAGCGGAACGTTGTCCTCGCCGCTGCGGTTATTGTGATAGCAGCAGCGTTCGGTCTGCGTATTCCTACATTCCTTACCGTACAGACCCTATTCGACATGTGGCAGCAGGCGGCCTTGCTGATGGTCGTGTCAATCGGCGCCACTTTCGTGATCATCGCGGGCGAGCTGGATCTCTCCATCGGGGCCGTTGTTGGGTTGGTATCCGTCGTCGTACCCTCCCTGCTCGCTGCCGGAAGCCCAATGCCGATCGCTGTCCTTTTGGCGTTGGTTATTGGCGCAGCGATTGGCTTTGCAAACGCCGCCATAACCTTAACGCTTCAGGTTCCCTCATTCATCACGACCCTCGGGACGATGGCGATTGTCAGCGGGCTTGCGGTTACCGTGTCGTTGACGCCCCTGACGGTCACCAGCCCATCGTTCGCCGCGGTGTTCACAAACAGGGTTCATGGAGCGCCGCTAACGGGGATTTACGCGCTCGCAGCCGTGGTGGCGGCCGCGTGGTTCTTGCCAGGCTCACGATTCGGACTTCACGTCCGCGCCGTTGGCTCTGGAGAGATGAGCGCGGCGCTCCAGGGCATCAGCTCGCGCCGCGTCAAGTACTTCGTCTTTATCACGGCCGGCGCTCTGTCCGCAGCTGGAGGCGTGCTGCTGCTGGGCGCGAGTTTAACTGGATACCCAGACGCAGGAAAGGGACTGGAGCTTAGCGCCATAGCCTCTGTGTTGCTTGGCGGCGGGCGCCTTGGCGGCGGGCGTGGAGATATCGTCGGCACGTTCCTGGGCGCCTTGGTCCTGACGGTCGCACTCTACGGTATTGCGGGACTCGGATGGCTGCAGGCGTGGCAGGACTTCACGATGGGGATCATTCTCGTTTTAGTCGTTCTCACGATGCGGTGAATCGTGTTGCCCTTCCCTCGACCGACTATCGGCGAGCTAACGCATTGCTTTTTGTGACAGAGTGCGACCGTGGCCGTGACAGCATCCGCGACAGTTGCTCCGAGCCGACGTCTTCTGCGTCAAGCTTTCGCCCGGGGCGTCGCCGTATTGCTGTATCTGGTTATCTTGACCGTCGTATTCTCGGTGCTCGCTCCCTCGTTCATGAGCGGTGGGACCCTGAGCGCGGTCCTCGACCTCACCAGTCCCTTGTTGGTGGTTGGCGGCGCGATGACGATGTGCCTTGTCGCAGCGGAAGTGGACCTCTCGGTTGCAGGGGTTGTCGGCCTGTCGAGCACGCTCACCGCATTCCTCCTCTTGAGGGGCCAGCCCTGGCCGATCGCAGTCGTGGCGGCGGTCGCCGCAGGCGGTGTGGTCGGCGTCATCAACGGCGTGCTGACGGCGCGACTCGTTGGGTTGATTCCGCTGTTCCCTTCGTTTCTCCCCACACTCGCCATGCAGTGGGTCTGTATCGGCATTGCCGGCGCATTGGAGCCCTCCCAACAATCGATCACGATCAGCGACCCCGCGTTCGCGGCGTTGTTCGGGGGGCTGCTTCCGCTCGCTTACGCCATCGTGGTGGTCATCTTAATCCAGATCGCGTTGTCCCGGTCGGCGCTTGGCTACCGGATCTTTGCAGTGGGCTCCAATCGCAGCGCGGCGCGGCTTGTCGGTATCGATGTCGCCAGAACGAAAGCTACGGTGCTTGCGCTTAGTGGCCTCCTCACCGGATTCGCGGGCGTCATAATGGCCGGATACTTTCAGGGCGGGTATGCAAATGTCGCGCAAGGCATCGAGCTTGACGCCATCGCGGCGGCGGTCATCGGCGGGACTGCTCTCTTTGGCGGGCGCGGCAGCGCCGTTGGAACGTTGCTCGGCGTACTGGTCCTGGCGGTGCTCGACACAGGTTTATTGCTGCTGCAGGTCAGCCCAGCTCTCCAGTTGGCCGCGCGGGGAGCCATCGTGATTTTTGCCGTGGCTACGGACTTGTATGTACGGCGTCTGGCGGGATGACCAACCTGTGGCCGGCATGGCGTGATTTGCCCGACGGATTACTGCTCGTGGACGGGAACGAACGCCGTTGGATTTGTGGTCGCCGCTTAACCGCCAGCGCGCTGCTTATTCGAATCGAGAAGGCTCTTTTCCCTGCCTGCGGAGTGCGGCTCGGTCGCCGCCGCTTTTGATCCTTCTCAACACCGAGTTGCTGTCGATAGCTGCTAATAAAGATAGAAGGGAGGGAGGCCACATGGATCCTCTTTGTGTCGCCAAGGAGCTTGCCGCTCTAGTCGAAAAAGAAGCCCAGAGGCTATGCGTGCCGGTGACGTTTTGCGCTATCGACGTCCACGGGAATGTCATCCTGAAGCAGCGGATGACCGGCGCGAAGCTTATCTCGATCGAAATGTCGGAGCGAAGAGCATACACGGCCGCCGCGCTCGACATGAAGACGGCGGAGATGACGCCTCTGGCGGCGCCCGGCCTGGCGCTGGATACGCTCGCATCCGTCGCCGGCGGCCGCTACACCGTGCTCGGCGGTGGCCTGCCGCTGCATATTGATGGGGCTTTCCTCGGTGGCGTGGGCGTCAGCGGGGGAACCACGGAGCAGGACACAGAGATCATCGAGAAAGCCGTCGAGCATTTCTGCCGGACCAAGTCGCCATCCAAGGGACATTGACGTCCAGTAATTCATAGGTGTCGTTTTTCATGGAATAGGGACCCCGTTGCGGGGTTGATTTGCATCCAATCGGGGCTCTGACGCAATTTCGATGACGTGGCCGCTATCCCAAGCCCATGATGCGGGCCTGGAGGAGGTCGAGGTTTCCGCGACCATACATCTGACGTTTGACGAGCTTCAGCTTGCAGATTTGGCCTTCGGTCTGCCCGTTGGACCACGGCAAGGCGATTGCCGCCTCGATCGCGGCTTTGTCTTTGGACACGCCGTTGGCGAATGCCGCGACGAGGCTGGCCTGGGCTCTGCTGATCCAGGCGTCCAGGTCGGCAAGGGCCTTTCGTCGAATGATGCCCTGGAACTCCAGAATAATCTCTCGCGCCTCCACCAGAACGGTGACGCCGCTCTCGATGGCGGCGACTGTTATCGTCTCAGCCCTTGACAGCCGCTCTCGGCCGACCGTCAGGAGGCGCGCAACGGTGCGGGCGGATGGGGCGCGGGCCAACGCGGCTGGATCCGCCTTCTCAGCCTTTTTGCGCCGCGCGCTCCATTCGCTTACGACGCGAAGGCAGCCTCGGAATCCGCGCAGCCGGAGTTCCCGCCATAGGGCCGATCCATTTCGGCAGCCGGCGTCCCATTGCTCGTCGAGCCAGGGAAGATAGGACTCGAGGGAGCCTTGTCGGACACGGAAGACGTCCGAGCGCTGTCCGCGAAGAATCTTTCGGATCAGTCCGCGGCTGTACCCTGTGCGGCGCACGATCTCCTTGATCCCAATCCCTTGCTGGGACAACGAGAGGATGGCGGCGTTCGTCTCCTCGCGGCGTACGTACCCCTCGTACTGCAGTTTCTCGGCAAAGGTTAGAAGCGACGGATCAACCATCGCGGTTCCCATGGCTGCCCTGATCTGGCGCATAGACTTCCGAACAGCATCGAGAAAGGCGCCGCTCGCGTTCTCCATCAAATGCCAGCGGTCGGCGACCTGGATCGCGTGCGGAAGCGCCCGCTGCGCGGCGGCCCCGTAGCCGCCTCCACGATCCCTGGCGACGACACAGATCTGCGATTGCTGCGCCAACCAAGCTTCAGCGGTGGCTGGCTCTCGATCGGGCAAGAGAGCGATCGTCGCATGTCGTTCAAGGTCGCAGACCAGCGTGCCGTAGCGATGATTGCGCCGCCAGGCCCAGTCATCGATGCCGACAATCGTGGGCGGAGGAAAGCTTCGTGACCCACGCCGGCGCACCATGCGCAACAGCGTGTCGTTGCTCACCTCGACGTTGAGCCGGCGCGAAAGAGAGGCAGCTGGTCTCCCTCCGAGCGCAATGGCCAGACAGTGGACCACATCGTCGAGGCGGCTCGTACGTCTGGCTCTTGGCTCGGCCGTCTCGAACCGTTCGGCAAAGATCCGCCGTTCGCAAGCCGCGATGTCGCAGAAGAAGCGGCGGGTCCGCAAAATCAGCGCTATTCGCACGCCTGCGGCCGGAAGATCAGCCAATCGCCTTCGATATTGGCTGTGCACGCGGCTACAAACGCTTCCGCACATCGGACATCGGCAAACGCTCGCCGAGACCCTTATCCCGATTACGAAGCCACCATCGTCTCTGGTCGCGCTCTCTACGACAAATCCGCGCGGAACAAGTTCCGCAACGTCAAACCCCTGCATAGCTCTGATCCCCAGCCCGAATCAGAGCCAAACCGGCGCCTCGACTTCATCAAAAGTGAGTCAGCCCCCCTATTCCGCGCAAATCTGGGGTCCCGTTTCGGTGATCATTGACACCCATAGCCCGTAGAGAGACGGGCGTTCTTCCGAACGCCCTATCGGGAGAGGGGTCACACCGATCCGCGCCTCACGATCGGGCGCTCAACCTTGATCTGGCGCGGCCGGCCCGTCGAGCCGGAGGCCGCGTCGAGCAGAATCTCGGCGGCGATCGAACCCATTTCGAAATGGGGCAAGAGGACCGTCGTCAGTGGCGGATGCAGATGCTGGGCGATCTCGCGATCGTCGTAGCCCATCACCGCGACATCGTCCGGAATTCTGAGGCCCAGCTCATGCAGCGCCTCATAGCACCCGACCGCCATCAGGCATTGGCGCAGAAGATCGCGGTCGGAGGGCGCTTGAGCTTCATAAGCTCGCGCGCGGCTTCGTAGCCGGACAGAGGCTGCCAGCTGCCCTCGCGCACGAGGTCCGGGTCAAACGGCAGGTCGGCGGGGCGCCTGGCGATAGCCGCGGAAGCGATGGCGCGACGCTTCCATGCTTCATTCGCCGTTGACGTAGCCGATGCGACGATGGCCGGCCTCGATGAGGACGTCAGTCGCCGCGTGGCCCCCGGCCACTTCCCCCGGCAGGACCGAAGAACGGTCTCGGCTGGATCAGCCTCAGCGCCTATTGGCAGTCGGTGATGCGGGGCGTGTTTCTGATGGTGGTGGTGATGGCGAGTTCAGGAGCCGCGCGCCGGGCGATCCGGGCGGGTTAGGGCTTCGATGCTTTGGGCGCCGCGCCTCCCGAGCTGGCGCGGATGAGCGCATGACGAATGAGGCGGTCGATTAGCTCCGGATAGCTGATCCCCAGCGCCTCCATGACCTTCGGGTACATGCTGATGTTGGTGAAGCCCGGCAGGGTGTTCACCTCATTGACCATGAGCTTGCCGTCCTCGCGCAGAAAAAAGTCGATGCGGGCCAGGCCCTCGCAGCCGAGCGCGCGGAAGGCTTCGATCGACAGGCTGCGAACCTTTTCGCTGACTTCGGGCTTAAGGTCCGCCGGGACCTTGATCGCCGCGCCTTCCTCGTCGAGGTATTTTGCCTGGTAGGTGTAGAAGCTGTGGCGGTTGCTGGGCACGATCTCGCCGGGCAGCGAGGCGGTGAGCGAGCCGTCCTCGCCCTCGAGCACGCCGCACTCGATCTCGCGGCCGCGAACATACTCCTCAACCAGGACCTTGCGGTCGTGCCGGAACGCCTCGGCGATCGCTTGGGCGAATTCCTCCTGCGTCCCCGCCTTGCTGATGCCGACCGACGAGCCGAGGCGCGCCGGCTTGACGAACACCGGACGGCCGAGCTCGGCGACCACCGCTTCAAAGGCCGGCGCGTCCCGTTGGGCGAAGCTTAAGAAGCGCGGGATTGGCAGGCCGCCGTCGCGCATGAGCCGTTTGGCGACATCCTTGTCCATCGCCGCGGCCGAGCCGAGCACGCCCGAGCCGACGTAAGGCACGCCGGCGATTTCGGCCGCGCCCTGAACCGTTCCATCCTCGCCGAAGGGGCCATGCAGAACCGGAAAGACGACGTCGACCGAGCGCGACAGATCGGGCGGCCCGCCGGTCTCCGGAAAGATCGCGAGCTGTCCGGCGCCGCCTGGCATGAGGGCGACGCGCGGTCCGCTTTCCGGAACGGCCGCGGGAAACGCACCGTCTTCAACGGCGCAGAGCAACCAGGCGCCGGACCGGGTGATGCCAATCGGGACCGCGTCGTAGCGCGCCGGGTCGAGCGCGCGGAACACATTGCGCGCGGACATGACCGACACGTCGTGCTCGGCCGAGCGGCCGCCGAACAGCAACCCGACGCGCAGTCTTTCGTCCATGTCGCGGTCTCCCAAATCGACCCGTTGGCGGGGACTTCGCCGAAAGGGACGGGATTGGTCAACCGGCGTTGGCGAGGCGTTGGCGCAGAACCCCGCGCAAGGCGTAGGCTCGCCGCGATCGGAGGGATACAAGCCGAGCGGGTGCGGTGCAAGGGATCCGCTCGACGTCGACCGCGGGACCGGCGACATCATGGACCCGCTCGAGGGGTTCCGATACGCCCATGTTGAAGCAGACGCCGATAAGTAAAACTATCTAGTCAAGCCCAATTTAAATTAGCAGCGATACGCCATATCATTTTCTGCGGATCAGGGATGGAAATGGCCCTTATCAATTCGCGCGACGCGCCGTTGCGATCGCTCCGCTCTTTGGGGCGGTCCGGCTCGGTTGGACCAAGGTTTTGGGGGACCGGCGCTGCATTCATCGCCGTGTATTTGGCGCTTAACCTGTTGACAGAATGGCATGAATTCGATCGGCTCGGCATCACGCTGTGGAGTTCCTGACGATGGTTTGAGCCTGGCGCTGCTCATCGAAAGCTCGCGTTTGCGCCCTTCGTCTTTCTGGGCGCCGTGCTGGTCGATCTGTCGATCGTCGGGGTTCATCGCAGCATTGGCATGACCGTGACGGCCGAACTCTTCTTGACGATCACCTATGTCGGTTTCGCTTTCTTCTTAGAGAATACGCTGAAGTTCGACGTCAGGCAGTTCAGGCTGCCTGACGTCGTCGCGTTCCTGCTGTTTGTTCCGGCGGGCTCCGCCCTATCGGCGTTTGTATATTGCGGAGTGTTGTGTCTGGGCGGTGAATTGTCGTCCGATAAGGTCTTTGTCGCGATGGTCAACTATTGGATCGGCGATGCGCTCGAAATAATCATGATAATTGCTACGGCAACTGCAGTGATCGTATACCTGTCGACGCCGCGTTGGCGCTTGTATGGTCATACGTTGTTTTCCGTCTTCATCTTAGCGCTAGGTATGTGTCTTGGATTCGCAGCGCTCATTGGGATCTGCGACAGACTATACTATTTGTTTAACCTTCTTTTCTAAGAGCCTGTCTCAAAAGTCGTTAAGGAAGGAATGATTCACCGGGTCATCTGCAATTTTGAGGATGATTCGGGATGTGGACGGACGCTGATCGGAGCCGGTATCGCCAAGCTGGGGATTGTCTGCCGAGCGATCTGAACGATGCGGAATGGGATCGCTTGGCGCCTCTGATTCCGCCGGCGAAGCCGGGCGGACGGCCGCGCCAGACCGACATGCGCTTGGCGATGAACGCGATCTTCTATCTTCTGCGAACCGGTTGCCCGTGGCGTTATTTGCCGCACGGGGTCTTCCCGCCGCGCTCGACGGTCTACAACATCTTCCGCGCTTTCCAGCGGGAGGGAGTATGGGAGGCGATCTGGGAGGAACTGCGCGCGGCGCTGCGCGAACGGCTGGGGCGGGAGGCGAGCCCCAGCGCCGGCGTCATCGACAGCCAGTCGCTCAAGTCGGCCGAAAAAGGGGATGCGCGAAAGGTGAAGCAGACGCAGTGGGTTATGACGCCAGCAAGAAGGTGAAGGGGCGCAAGATCCACGCTCTGGTCGATACCGAAGGCTTGCCCTTGCGCGTGGTGGTTCACTCCGCCGCCATTCAGGACCGGGACGGCGCCGCCTTGGTGTTTGACCGCATCCGCCAGCGCTTCAATTGGCTCGAACTCGTCTGGGCCGATGGCGGCTACAACGCCCGCCAGGTCGAACACGCCGTCGCCGCGCAGCCGCCGCTGCGTGTGGAGATCGTCAAACGTCCCGACGACAGTTCAGGATTTATCGTCCTGCCGCGTCGCTGGGTTGTCGAACGGACCTTTTCGTGGTTCGGCCGAAACCGCCGCCTGGCCAAAGATTACGAGAACCTCGCTGATACCCTCGCGGCCTTCATCACACTCGCTTGCATCCAGCTCGCCCTCAGGCGGCTCGCCAGGCCGTAGACTTTTGAGTCAGGCTCTAAGAGTTTGTCCGGAAACATCATGTGGGATTGCATAGTTTTCGCAGCATGAGGCGGATGGAGGCGAGGCGGAGGAACGCGAGCGCCTTGCGGTTGAGGCATTCCCAGTCCTTGGCCAACCGTCGGCAGCGGCCGAGCCAAGCAAAGGTGCGTTCGCCGATCCAGCGCTTCGGCAGGACGACGAAGGCCTTGGCCTGATCCGACCGCTTGACGATCTCGACCTTCACGCGCGCCAGAGTTCGTCCGATGGCGGCCTGAAATTGCGGCCCTCGATAGCCGCCGTCGGCAAAGAGCCTGGTCAGGAACGGAAAGGCGACGAACAAGGTCGCCATCAGCGTCGCGCCGCCGTCGCGGTCCTGGATGTCGGCGGCGTGGACGGTCGCATGCATCAACAGGCCCTGCGTATCGACGAGGATATGGCGCTTTTTGCCCATGATCTTCTTGCCCGCGTCGTAACCCGCCGGATCGATGCAGGTCCCCCTCACATGGGGTGTTTCCAGTCAAGCTCATTGATTTCGGCGTTGCATGCTCTTTGGCGTTTGGATCCGAAGCGTGAGCCCGTCTTTGCCATGCA
Source organism: uncultured Alphaproteobacteria bacterium (assembly GCA_963824475.1). Classification (GTDB taxonomy): domain Bacteria; phylum Pseudomonadota; class Alphaproteobacteria; order Rhizobiales; family Beijerinckiaceae; genus Roseiarcus. Next base: position 223,026 of record CAWGPR010000008.1, on the reverse strand, counting down.
GCCCTGACGACCGCATCACCTCACATCCGGTCGAGCTTGTGGGCTCGGACCATAATCCCTCCTGCTCGAGGGCGTCGGGCTCGGGTTGGCGGGACCATCCTTTTTCACGGCGTGTTTCAGCCCGGGGGTTAATCCGCGGTCACCGCCCGCCGGATCCGGCGAAGCCGTCGCGTTCAGCTTCGCTGGAATGGGGTTAAGTCATCAAGCCATCGTTAGAGTGGGTTGAGCCATCGGGTCATGCCGTCTTGAACACGGCGCCTTCGGGAACGACGCCTTGTGTGACATAGCGCCACAAGGCGACGAGGAGTTTGCGGGCCAGCGCCACGATGGCGATGCGGCGGACTCGTCCCTTGCCGGCGCCGACCCGCGCCTGAAACCAGCGGCTCAACGCCGAGTCCGGCTGGTGGCGCAGCCAGAACCAGGCAAGCTCAATCATGGTGTGCCGCAGGCGACGATTGCCCGACTTGGAGATCCCCTGATCCCGTTCGACGCCGCCGCTCTGCCAGGGGCTGGGCGCCAATCCCGCATATGCCGCTACTTGGCGTCGGTTGCCGAAGCTGCGAAACAACGATTCAAGCCAGAGGAGCGATGCGAACTCAGGGCCCATGCCCTTGAGCTTGAGGAGGTGGGCGGCGGGGTTGTTCCGCCCCTCGGCGTTCGTGCGGATGAGCGCATCGCGGGCCCGTTCGACCGCAGCCAGTTGCGTCGCCGCCACCGCGATCCGATCGAGTTCTCGGCGTATCTCCGCCTTCAACAGCGGCGGCAGCTCACGGCCGTCGCCGGTTCGCAGCGCCTCGAGCCGTTCGAAACAATCTCGCCGAAGCGGATTGTAATCCCGGATGCCTTGGCCGCTGAGCAGGCCCCTAATTCGATTGGTGTGCTGAATGCGTTCCTTGATCAGCGTGCCGCGCTCGCGCGTCAGGCGCCGGCGATCCTCTTCTTCCGGGCTCGGCGCGCGAACCATGGAACAGACCCGCCGCTCGCCGCGAGCCCAGGCCATCAGCGTCCGCAACAGCGTCTCGCCGTCGATCGAATCGGTCTTCGCCCGTCGATGCCGCCGGTCGACGGCGATCGAAGCCGCATCGACGACCTGGCTCTCGATCCCATTGGCGAGCAGCAAGCGATGAATCCAAAACCCGTCCAATCCCGCTTCCTGAATGACGATCGCTTTGACCCGCACGCCGTAGCGCTCCTCGGCCTTTGCCCTCGACCGCGAAAGAAGGTCGAGCAGGCGGGCGCCGTCTCCACCCTCGACCACATGCTTGGAAAACTTTTCGCTGCCCGGACTATTGATCGTCACAACCCATTTGGATTTGCTCAGTTCGAGCGATGCGAACAGCGTGATATCATTCGCGAGGGCGGTGGTCGCGACAACGGTCGCGGAGGTGACGGACTGCATCGGTTGCCTCCATGCTGGTGTGGAAGCTCAGCCTACCAAGTCGGGCCGCCGTCCACCCGCATAGGATCTTTTTCCGCGCTCTTGACGCTCTGGCTGTCAATGATCGCGGCGGTCGGGCTCGCCTCGCGAGCGGCGGCTTCGCGACACTTCACGTAGAGCGCGTCGTGGATGCGATCGAGCGTGCCGTCCCAATTCCAGCGATCGAAGTAATCGTAAAGCGTCGAACGCGGCGGCAGGTCCTTCGGGACGGCGCGCCATTGGCAGCCAGTGCTGAGGACGTACATCAGGCCGTTGACGACCTCGCGCTCATGGACATGACGTCGGTTGCCGCCGCGCTCGGCCGGCGGAATGAGCGGCTCGACATGCGCCCATTCCGCGTCGGTCAAATCGCTGGGATAGCGCAGTCCATCGCGGTCGTAGCGAGTGCGATTTTCGTTGGTCCACATCGGCGACCTCCCAAGTGATTCGGGCCGCTTCCTTGAATCATAAGCGATTCCAACGATTCGTTAAGTTCCTGGACGGGCTCTTATAAATAGACTTTTTTGAGCTTCTTGCATAATCCCTTGAGCGAGGTGAATTTTCCTGCGCCGGGCGGGTGCACCTAGCTGGGTCAGGCAGGGGCGGTCCTGTAGTCGACGACACGGATGATCTGATCGACGGCGAGGGCGACGATGCCGAACATGAGATGGCATTTGACCTTGAGTGCGCCGCGGACGCGGAGAAATCTGGCGCCGAACTCGTCTTTCAGACGGGCGTTGACGCGTTCGGCCATGGTGCGGAAATCGTAGATCAGGTCGTCGAAGTCGGGCCTGTGGATGAGCTTCAGGCGCTCGACTTCGCGGCCCCATTCGGCCTTGGCTTGGTGGTCGGCGCGAAAGTTGCGGTCGACGATAGGAGCGTGGCCCAGCGTCCGGCTCTGGTCGTGGATCGCGGCGGCGTCGTAGGCGGCGTCCATGAGATCGTAGAGATAGGCGACGCGGGCGCTCGTCATGGTCATCAAGGGAATGGCGGCCTGGCTGTCGTGGACGGAGGCCGAGGTCAGCACGCAGGAGACTGGGATTTGGCCGCAGGCCACGTCGATGTGGAGTTTGTACCCGGTCCAGGTCTCTTTGTAGCCCTTGCTGTTTTTCTTGCAGCCGACGTCGCAGGCGGTGGGCAGGTCGGCGAGCATCTGGCTGAGGTTCTGCGTGACCTGCCGCTTGAGACGCGTCGGCTCCGGCCTCGGACGCTGTTCGCCCTTGCGTGGACGTCCGCGCTTGCGCGGCGGCGCGGGATTATCGGGCGCCGGGGGATCGTCTTTGCCGTCGTTGGCCGTGTTCTGGACCGGCTTCTCGCGCGCTTCGATCTCGGTGGCGTCGCGCGCGATCGCCCCGATGATGCGTCCCCCGAGCGCACGCTCGATCAGCGCGGCGTGGATCTTGTCTGGCAGCGCGCCGCGCGCGAATTCGGCGAACGCCCGGGAAAACGTGGCTTCGGAAGGCACTTGCGAGCGTCGCTCCCAGCCGAGGATGCGACGCAGGGACTTGTCGACGTCGAGGCGCTCGATCAGGGCGCTGGTGGTGGGAACGCCCAGGACCGCCTTGGCCACGAAAGCTCGGGCGAGGGCGCGGCGGTCCTCGGGCGGCCGGCCCGGCCCCCTGGGCGGCTCAGGAACGAACGCTTCGAGGCCGATCACGTCGAGCGTGGTGACGAGACGGCCCAACGCTTCGGTGATCGGATCGTTGTCCTCGCGCATCCAAGGGAACAAAAAGCCCTGGATGTAGCTCCAGCGAGCCTTCATCGCGTCGAGAGGGTCGTCTGTCATGTCTACAGCCACGGCTGAAGCGAATCGGTTTCTACGATAACAGCGCCACACCTGAACAACAATCTAAATATATTTCACTATCCTACTTGACAACGATAACAACCGCTCTAAATACTATAGCCTTACCCGACTGAATTCGTCAATCTATTTGCAAGAGGCTCTTTTAACAGACGATTTTTAAATCTTATAACATCAAGCAGCCTGTCGACATTGAGCTTTTCGTATTCCAGGCTAAGAACCAAGACTCCTTCAACTAGGGCTATGTCGGCAAGCTCAGCTCATCGGTTCTTCTCTTGCTTGACCAAATTCAGAAGAGACCTGTCCTGGAAACGTTGTTTAAGAGGCAAGTTGTCTCCGTCCTGCGTTCTTTTCTGAACGCAATGAAGGAGCTCGCGGGCGAGTTTACAAAAATCCGCAATCCCGGATCTTTTAGTGCTCCAAGCAAGAACACGCCAAATGACGTTATTAAAATAAGAGCCGCAAGCCTTGAAACAACCCTTTGAGACAATCACCAAAGCGTTTCATTTTCTTTCCTGGGGAGTTCAGCAGCTTTATGATCGCTCGAGCAACCAAAAAAGGCTTGTAATGGGGCTGCCGGCTGTAGACACGCACCCCCGACTTCCGCAAAAGTCTCCTTCACGTCCAGACGGTTACAATCGACCTGCAAGACGGCGCCGGGTTTTGATCGCGCGGCGTTGATTTCTCGCCAAAGCCGCGCTCTCGGGCCTCGCAATGTCGCCCGATTCCCTCTATAGCCGCGCCCCAAGTAGACGGAAAATCGCCGGCGACCGGCGTTCGGCTCGCCTCAGAGGAGTTCCCATGACGACCACCTTTTCCGCGCGCTCGCGCACGGCCGCCGCTGCGTTCGCGCTCAGCCTTGGCGCGGCTTTGTGTTTTGCCGGCCCTTCAATGGCCGATCCGAAGGTGCTGGCCAAGGTCGACGGCCAGCCGATCACCGACGAAGATGTCGCTGACGCAATGACCGACATCGGCCCAGGCCTGCCGCAGAAGCTCGAAGGGGCCGCGCGCCAGAAGTACGTTCTCGACTATCTCATCGACCTCAAACTCGCCGCCAAGAAAGCTGAGGCCGATAAGCTAACCTCGACGCCGGAATTCGAGCGTAAGATGGCCTATTATCGCGAGAAGTTGGCGATGGAGGAGCTGCTTGGCTCCGTTGGCAAGGCCGCGACGACCGAGCAGGCGGAACGGAAGGCCTATGACGAGGCGGCCAAGGCCGAGCCGCCGCAACAGGAGATCCACGCCCGCCACATCCTGCTGCCGACTGAGGAGGAGGCCAAAAAGGCGCTGGCGCGAGTCAAGGGCGGCGAGGACTTCGCCAAGGTCGCGACCGAACTGTCGAAGGACCCCTCCGGCAATGGCGGCGACCTCGGCTGGTTCACCAAGGACCGCATGGTGCCGGAATTCTCCGAGGCCGCCTTCAAGCTGAAGGAAGGCGAGATTTCCGAGCCGGTCAAGACGCAGTTCGGCTGGCACATCATCAAGGTCGAGGGGGTGCGGACCAAGACCTTTCCACCCTTCGAGCAGGTCAAGGATCAGGCCGCGCGGTACGTCTCCCAGAAGGCGGAAAGCGACGCCATTGCTCAGCTCCACAACGCGGCCAAGATTGAGCTGTTCGACGCCGACGGCAAGCCGCTACCGCCTGAGGCCCCTGCGGTCGATCCGAGCAAGGCGGCCCCCGCCAGCGCGGACAAGCCCAAGACGCCGTGACGTAAGTCAGGTCCTCGCGAGAGCGGGCTTGGCCCGCTCTCTTCCCTGCTTCGGAAACGCTCATGGCCGCTCCCGCCCCGCTCTCGCCGCTGGCGCCAAAGACCTATCCCGCTCTGCCCCCGATCGCGGGCGTTCGCTTTGCGACAATCGCCGCGGGGGTGCGCTATGCCGGGCGAACCGACGTCATGATGGCGCTGTTCGACCGGCCGGCGACGGTCGCGGGCGTGTTCACGCGCTCCAAGTGCCCATCGGCGCCGGTCGACTGGTGCCGCGGGCATCTGAAGGGCGGGAAGGCTCGGGCGCTAATCGTCAATTCCGGCAACGCCAACGCGTTCACTGGCGGCGTCGGCGCCGCCGCGGTCGAGCATGTCGCCGAGGCCGCCGCCAAGGCGATCGGCGCGACGCCAAACGAAATCTTCATGGCTTCGACCGGCGTTATCGGCGAGCCGCTCGACGCTGCGCGCATCACCAGGGTCATCGACGCGCTGATGGCCGACGCGCAGAACGACGCGCTGCTCGCCGCCGCCAAGGCGATCATGACCACCGACACCTATCCGAAGATTGCGACCGCACGCGTCAAGCTCGGGGACGGCGAAGTCGTCATCAACGGCATCGCCAAGGGGGCGGGCATGATCGCGCCGGACATGGCGACGATGCTTGCCTACGTGTTCACCGACGCAGCGATCGCGCCTGGTGTGCTGCAAGCGATGTTGTCGAAATCGGTGGAGCGGTCGTTCAACGCGATCACTGTCGACAGCGACACCTCAACCTCCGACACGCTGATGATTTTCGCGACCGGCGCGGCTCACGGCGCGCCGCCGATCGAGGACGCCGCCGATCCGCGCGCCGCCGAGTTCCGGCGCGCGCTCGACAAACTTCTGCGCAATCTCGCGCATCAGGTGGTGCGCGACGGCGAAGGCGCGCGCAAGTTCATCACGGTGAAGGTGGAGGGCGCGGCGACCCGCAAGGCGGCCAAGCGCATCGCGTTCTCAATCGCCAATTCGCCCCTGGTCAAGACGGCTTGCGGGGGCGAAGACGCCAATTGGGGCCGGGTGGTCATGGCGGTCGGCAAGGCGGGCGAGAAGGCCGAGCGCGACAAGCTCGACATCTTCTTCGGCAAGATCCGCGTCGCCCATGCCGGCCAAAGGGATGCGACCTACGATGAAGCCGCGGCGTCCGCATATATGAAGCGGGACTCGATTGAGATTACCGCCGACCTCGGCATCGGGCGCGGGCGCGCGACCGTGTGGACTTGCGACCTGACCAAGGAATACGTTGCGATCAACGGCGACTATCGGTCGTGAGGCTCCTGCTCGTCGTCGCGGCGGCGCTGATCGACGCCGACGGACGTGTTCTGCTCGCGCGACGGCCCAAGGGCAAGCCGCTCGAGGGCCTGTGGGAGTTCCCCGGCGGCAAGATGGATTCTGGCGAAGGGCCGGAGGATGCGCTCATCCGCGAACTCAAGGAGGAGCTTGCCATTACGGTCAAGGCGGACTGCCTCGCGCCGCTCACTTTCGCGAGCCATTCTTATGAGGATTTCCACCTGCTGATGCCGCTCTTCGTCTGCCGCCGCTGGCAGGGCTGGGTTCAGCCGCTCGACGGGCAGGCGCTCAAATGGGTGCGTCCGAAGGACCTGCGGGCTTACCCAATGCCGCCGGCGGACGCGCCGCTGATCCCGCATCTCGAAGAGCTGCTGGGGTGAGGACGAGGCGGACCCGCCTAGGGGGACGCGGTCCAGGTCTTGTAGTCGTCGTTCGATACGGTCGGCAACTTCTTGATAAACGCGACGATCTGCCAAATCTGCTCGTCCGACGCCCCCGCCAGGCCGAAGCTGGGCATGCCGGTGAACTTGATGCCGTTCTTGATCGCCCAGAACAGTTGCGACGCGGTGCGGTCCTTCGCCATGACCTTGAGATCGGCGGGGACTGGCTTGAGCCCTTCAGACCACTTGGCCCAATTGGCGTCCGGCGGGCCGCCGTGGCAATTGACGCAGCCGATCGTCGAATAGGCGCGAGCGCCGGCCTTGACCGTCTCGGAATTGTCGAGATTGGCGGGCGGCGCTTCGGTCCCATGCGCGACGACCGAGGCCCCTCGCACGCTCGCCAGCGCCCAGTCGACAATCGCGGGATTGTCCGCGCTCTGGGCGACATTGTAGAAGCCGCCGAAGAAGAAAATCGCCGCGCCAATCGCGGCGATGATCGCGAGCGCGCCGATAAAGGCGAGAAACCGCATCGAACCGTCTCCCAGCCACTGTCGATCGCCGATGCGCAAGGAACTCGGCGGCGGCCCACGCCGCCTGGATGCGCGACAATCGTCAATCCGGAGGATCGGCTGGGGTGAGACGGCGGTCAAGCCCCGAACTGGGCGACGCCTTCGGCGGCTTTTCGACGTCAGTTTCGACCAGACGATCGGAACTGACGCTTAAGCTCTTTCGCGCATGCTGTCGTCATGACCGGGCCCGCCTCCTCGCCCCAACTCCCCGCATTTCCCGCCGCGCCTGACCTCGCCGCGGCCGCGACCGCGTGGCTTGTCCATCTCGCCCGTGAGCGGCGCTTGTCGGCGCGCACAATCGAGGCTTACGGTCGCGACGCCAGGCAATTTCTCGCCTTTCTTAAGGAGCGCTTCGGCATGGCCCCGGGCATTGCGGATTTCACCGATTGCGCCCCGGGCGATCTGCGCGCCTTCCTCGCCCGCCGGCGGGGTGAAGGGGTCGAGGGCCGCTCGCTGCAGCGCGCGCTCTCGGCCTTGAGGTCCCTTGCCCGCCATATCGCGCGCGAAAGCGGGGAAACAGCCGCAGCGCTCGGCGCTGTCCGCGCGCCTAAGGCCGCGCGGCGCCTGCCCCGACCCTTGAGCCCGCCGGACGCCAGGGCCGTGACCACGACCGCGACGCGGGAAGGCGAGGCGCGGGAGCCTTGGATCTTGGCTCGCGACGCGGCGGTGCTGGCGCTTTGCTACGGCGCGGGCCTGCGCATCTCGGAGGCGCTGTCGATCCGCCACGCCGACGCGCCGGTCGGCGAAACGGAAGCCATCACGATCGTCGGCAAAGGCCAGAAGTCGCGGTCGGCGCCGATCATCGCGCCGGTGCGCAAGGCGGTCGAGGATTACCTGTCGCTTTGCCCGTTCGTCCTTAAAGCCGGAGGCCCGTTGTTCGTCGGCGCCAAAGGCGGCCCGCTGTCGCCGCGCATCGTGCAATTGGCGATGGCGCGGATGCGCGGCGCGCTCGGCCTGCCCGAGACCGCGACGCCGCATGCGCTGCGTCATTCCTTCGCTTCGCATCTCCTGGCGCGCGGCGGGGATTTGCGCACCATCCAGGATCTGCTTGGCCACGCGTCGCTCTCGACCACGCAGGTCTATACGGGAGTCGACAGCGCGCGCCTCCTCGCCGCCTACCGTTCCGCCCATCCGCGGGCGTAAAGCGCGTCCTCCTCGACGACCTTTGGCGCGGCCGTTAAGAATGCGGCGCAAGAATCGGAGGGTCAAAGTCCATGTCCGGCAAGCGCATCGTGTTCACCGGCGGATCCGGCAAGGCCGGCCGGCACGCCGTTTCGCATCTCATCGCCCACGGCTATTCCGTCCTCAACCTCGATCTGAAGCCGCTCGAAAATCCCCGCGTCCCGACCCTCATCGCTGATCTCACCGACAACGGCCAGGCGTTCAACGCGCTGACCACCCACCCCTCCTTCGCCGGCTTCGAGCTCGGCCATCCGCCGCGCCCTCCCGACGCGGTGGTCCATTTCGCCGCCATCCCGCGGGTCTTGATCGAGCCGGACAACGTCACCTTCACGACCAACGTGATGAGCACCTACAATGTCATCGAGGCGGCGATGAAGCTCGGCGTGCGGAAAGTGGTGATCGCCTCGAGCGAAACCACTTACGGGGTCTGCTTCGCCGAGGGGGACAAGGACTTCCATTCGTTTCCGCTCGAGGAGGACTACGACGTCGACCCGATGGACTCCTACGGCCTCTCCAAGGTCTGCAACGAAAAGACCGCGCGCGCCTTCGCCATGCGCTATTCTGTCGACATCTACGCATTGCGCATCGGCAACGTGATCGAGCCGCACGAATACGGTGAGTTCAAGCGCTTCGCCGCCGACCCGCCGATGCGCAAGCGCAACGCCTGGAGCTATATCGACGCGCGCGACCTCGGCGAAATCGTGCGCCTGTGCCTGGAGAAGGATGGACTCGGCTTTCAGGTTTTCAACGCCGTCAACGACACGATCACGCTCAACGAGCCAACCTTGAAGGCGCTGGCCAGGCTTTGTCCCGATACGCCAGTGACCCGGCCGATGGGCGAGTTCGAGGCGCCGCTCTCGAACCGCAAGGCGCGCGAAGTCCTGGGCTTCAAGGAAGCGCATAACTGGCGGACACACGTGAACGGTTGAATTCGACGCTGCGCTGAGCTCTCGGATTTCCGCGGCGTTTTTAACCCTTCCCGCGAGCTTTTGCTCAGCGAAGCCTGCAGTTTCCACGGTCTCCAACCGGTCCTAACCCAAAGGAAGTTTCCTGACCCCTGGTTTGACCTTCTTGTCATGACGGCGATATATTCGCGTGGTCGGTTGTATTCGGGGCGATCATTTCAATATCGCTTTGGGGTACGTCAGGGGACGCGGCCATGGGTACGGTATGGGAAAAGCTGTTCCGCAACAGCCCCGCGCCCGCAAACGACTCGCGAGCCCTCGCCATTCGCTATGAGCCGGGGGAAGAGCCCCCCTCAGCCAAACCCGGTTCCGTCATTGCGAGTTTAGGGGCGCTCGCGTCGGGCGGTCAGGACCGCAACGGCGAAGCGACGCCGAAGTCTTTGAAGGTCGCGCGCACTTTCGACTCGATCGGCCGACGTAACGAAGGTCTGCGCACTCATCTGGACGCAATCGAATTGTCGTTCCGAAATATCGAGGCCATCCGTTCCCAATTCTACGACGCGCTGACGCCGATTGAGCAGACGCTGGTTGAGATCGAGCGCACGAAAGTCGCTCACCTCGAGGCGGAGCGGAAGTTCGAGGCCTTGACCGAGGCGCACGAGCGCTTGCGAGGCGACCACGCCGCTTTGACGCTGGAACACAGCGCGCTCACCGTCAGGCACGAGGAACTGTCGGAGCGCGTCAAGAACCTCGAGAAAGCGATCGCGGCGGCCGAAGCCGCCGCCTCGGAAGCCCGCGCCGCGCTCTCCGATCGAAGGGCGAAGCTCGAGCGCACCGAGCGGGAACTGGAGGACAACAAACGACGCCTGCAAACGGTGAGCGAACAATTGCCCGCGCTGCGGGCCGAGTTCGCCGGCAAGGAGAAGCGTCTTCAAGAGGTCGAGCAGCAGCGGGCGGCCCTGCAAGACCAGAATGTTCTCATGGCGCAGGAGAACCGGTCGCTGCGCACGAGGATTGAGGAGTTCGTGGCCAACGGCTCGAAACTCAACCGGCAATTGAGCGACCTGGAGAGCCGCCGCGACGACCTGACCCGGCGGGTGGAGGAGCTCGAGGCGACGCTCGCTCAGGAGACGGCGGCTCATGCGAAGCTCAAGAACGCGCATCTGGATGCCGCCGAGTCGAACCGGCTGATCACCTCAAACCTGCTGGAAGAGCTCGGCGCGATGACCTCGCGTTCGGAAGCGGCCGAGCGGCTGCTGGCGGAGGCGCGCGCGAACTTGCGCGAACGCGACGCGGAGATTCGAGGCTTCGAGCAGCGCGCGCTCGAAAGCTCGCTGGCGGCGAAATCCAAAGACGCGACGCTCGCTGACCTCGAGAAAGACCTGGCTTCGGCCCGCGCGCTGCATGCGGAAGTCGACAATGTCCGCGCGGCGCTCGATCAGCGGTCGGCCGAGCTCGCCAAGGCGTTGGAGGCCAAGGACGCCGCGTTGCAGCGCGCCGAACAAAAGATCGTAATGGTCGAGGGGCGGATTTCCGAGCAGAGCAAGACGGTGGACGCCGAGCGGGAGGCGTTCGTGGAGAGGCTCGCCAAGCTCAAGGAGCAGCTTGAGGCCGAGCAGGCCGCGCGCGCCTTCGCCGAAGGAGCGTTGCAAGCCGCACGGCAGGAACGCGGCTCTCGGCGCCACGACGCCGAGGGCGCTGGCGCGCAGAAAGACCCGCAACCCCCGGCCAGCGAAACGTCGCGCGACAAAATTGCGCGACTCCGTGGGTAAGGCGCGTCATCGCCGAGCGATCACGTTCAAAAAATAGCGTGGGCCCCGGCGCGCTTCGGCGGAACGGGGCCCTGTTTCGCTGCTCGCGAAACTTCTGGGATGCTGCAGATGATATCTCGGCGGAGAAACTGCTTGGCCTTCGCGTTCCGGCGCCGCGTGTGTTGGTCAACGATGTCTAGAACGCCCTTCCGCTCTGGCATGTCGAGTGGGGACGGCGTTTTGACCCTGGTCGGGCCAGGGTCATCCTTGGTGGTCCGGCGGAGTCATGGCTACCCCGTCTTTCTGCCGCGCCTCATGATCGGCCGGCCTTGCGTCGCCTTCGCGTTGCCTGTTCATGACGACGCGATGACATTGTGCCCCGTAGGCCACAGCTGTCAAATCAAAAATCGCCCGCTGCCCGAACCCGGGTGCGACAAAAGCATCGCTTAATCGCTGGCGGCCTCGACCGCCGCGATCGCGGTCATGTTGACGATCCCGCGGGCGGTCACCGTAGGCGTGAGCACATGCGCCGGCTTGGCCGGGCCAACGAGAATTGGCCCGACTGGCAGTGCGTCAGCGATGACGCGGGTCAGCTGCAGCGCCGTGCTGCCGGCATCGAGGTTAGGGAAGATCAGCACGTTGGCCTCGCCTTGAAGGCGCGAGTTTAAGATCACGCGCTGGCGGGCGACCAGCGACAGCGCGGTGTCCGCCTGCATTTCGCCGTCGACTTCAAGGTCGGGCGCCCGCTTCTGCAACAGGCGCAGGGCGGCGCGCATCTTCAGCGCGGAGGGGGTGTCGGCCGAACCGAAGTCGGAGTGGGAGATGAGCGCGATCTTCGGCTCGATGCCGAAGCGGCGCACATGGTGGGCGCAGGCGATCGCCGTATCGGCGATCTCTTCTGCGCTCGGATCGTAGCGCACGTGCGTGTCGGCAAGGAAATAGACGCCGGTCGAGGCGATGACGAGCGATAGCGCCGACAGATCCTTGACGCCGGGGGCAAGGCCAATGATGTCGCGGATGTGGTCGAGGCGCGATCGGAAGCGCCCCTCGAGGCCGCAGATCAGCGCGTCGGCTTCGCCGCGATGGACGGCGAGCGCCGCGATCACGCTTGGCGACGAACGGACAACGATGCGCGCGACGTCCGGCGTCACGCCCTTTCGCTCCGCCACTTTGAGGTAGGTCGCGACATAGTCGCGGTAGCGTGGATCATCGCCCGGATCGATGATTTCGAAATCGGCGTTCGGCTGAATCGTCAGGCCGAAGCGCTTGATCCGGTCCTTGATCACCTCCGGACGGCCGATCAGGATCGGCTTGGCGAGCCGCTCATCCAGCACCACCTGCGTCGCCCGCAGCACGCGCTCGTCCTCGCCTTCGGAATAGATGACGGTCTTCATCGCCGCCCGCGCCTTGGCGAACATCGGCTTCATGATGAATCCCGAGCGGAAGACGAAGCGATTGAGCTGATCGGCGTAGGCGTCGAAATCGGCGATCGGAAGGCGGGCGACGCCGCTCTCCATCGCCGCGCGCGCGATCGCCGGCGCGATGCGCAGCATTAGGCGCGGGTCGAATGGGTTTGGAATCAGCGAGCTCTTGCCGAACAGCGTCGACTGGCCGTCGTAGGCTTGCGCCGCGACTTCGGAGGGCGTCTCGCGCGCCAACGCCGCAATCGCGGCGACCGCGGCCTTCTTCATCGCTTCGTTGATCTCGCTCGCGCCGACGTCGAGGGCGCCGCGGAACATGTACGGGAAGCAGAGAACGTTGTTGACCTGGTTCGGATAGTCGGAGCGTCCGGTGCAGATCATGGCGTCCGGCCTCGTCGCCAGCGCCAATTCCGGCATGACCTCGGGCGTCGGGTTGGCGAGCGCCATCACCAGCGGGTCTTTCGCCATCCGCTTGAGCATCTCGGGCTTCAGCACCCCGCCGACCGACAGGCCGAGAAAAATGTCGGCGTCGGGAATAACTTCGGCGAGGGTGCGCGCGCTGGTTTCGCGCGCATAGACCGCCTTCCAGCGATCCATCAGCGTCTCGCGGCCCTCGTAGACCACGCCTTCGATGTCGCAAACGATGATGTTCTCACGCTTCGCGCCGAGCGAGACGAGAAGATTAAGCGAAGCGATCGCCGCCGCCCCGGCGCCGGAGCAGACGATCTTGACCTCGCCGATCTTTTTGCCGGCAAGCTCAAGCGCGTTGACGACCGCCGCGGAGACGATGATCGCCGTGCCGTGCTGATCGTCGTGGAAGACGGGAATGCCCATGCGGGCCTTCGCCTTCTCCTCGACCTCGAAACATTCCGGACCCTTGATGTCCTCGAGATTGATGCCGCCAAACGTCGGCTCGAGCGCGACGATGATGTCGACCAGTTTGTCGACGTTCGTTTCCGCGACTTCGATATCGAAGACATCGATGCCGGCGAACTTCTTGAACAAAACCGCCTTGCCCTCCATCACCGGTTTGGCGGCGAGCGGACCGATCGCCCCCAGGCCCAGAACCGCGGTGCCATTGCTGAGGACAGCGACCAGATTCTGGCGCGCGGTGTAGATCGCCGCATTGTGGGGATCGGCCGCGATCGCCTCGCACGGGAAGGCGACGCCCGGCGAATAGGCGAGCGCGAGATCGCGCTGATTGGCGAGCGGCTTGGTGGCGACGACCTCAAGCTTTCCCGGCCGGGGCGCGCTGTGAAAGTGCAGGGCGTCCGCCTTGAGATCGGCCGCGCCTTCCTTGGGCATTGTGTCTCTCCAGTATGACGTCGGAGGAATGCCGCACCGGTCTGGCGCCGACAAGTCCGCGGTGGGCTCCGGTCAGCGCGCCGGCGGCCGGCCGGCTGGGTCCCGAGCAGGCGACGAGGCGCAGCGGCTAACCGCTTGGGACGTTATTGCGCCAGGGAAGCGGGCGATTGCAGAGGCTCGGGCGACGCGTCCGAGGATTGAGCAACCGCCTGTACCGGCGAAGGAGGCGCCGACGGCTCGGGGGACTGGGCCACTGCGGTTGCCGCGGGTTGACGCGCGGGCGGTGGCGGGCCTTTCTCCGGCTCCTTGAGGAAGGCGTCCCATTGCTCCTTCGTGCCGTAGAAAACGTCGCGATCGACGTTGCCGTTAATGCCGGGTGTTTGCCCATCGGACTGATATTGCCAGAACGCCCAAGCGCGGGACCCGTACTTGACCGCAGGATGGTGCTTGGTCGATCGGACCCAGATCGGATAGTCCGTGAAGGCGCCGTCGGACAGGATCGCCTCATAGAAATCGACGGTCGTATAGATGATCGGCCGTTTGCCGTAGTGACGCTCCATCTCCTCGAGCATCACCTTCATGTCGGCGATAGCGCCGTCCTGAGTCAGATGTCTGTGACACGTCGGGGATGTCGGCGTCGCCTCGACGTCGAGCACCGGCGGCAGGGCGTCGTCCTCGACCGGCGCGTTCTGCTCGAAAAAGGCCATCTCCTCCATTGGCGCCCGGCACCAATAGACGAAATGATAGGCGCCGTGCGGCACTCCCGCCGCCTTTGCGCCGGTCCAGTTGGCCTGGAAACGCGCATCGGCGCGATCGCCGCCCTCGGTCGCCTTGATCCAAGCGAACTTGACCCCGCTGCTGGCGACTGCGTTCCAGTCGATGTCGCCCTGGAACTTGGAGACGTCGATGCCGTGAACCGGGTAGTCGTGCGGCTTGGGATAACCCGAGTTAACCATACCTCGAGGAAGATCGGCGACATCCATGGGGCCGGCACCGCCGCCACAACCCGACAGGGCGCCCCCGAGCGCCAAAGCAGCAACAGTCAACATGCGCGAAATGAAAATCTTGCCGCCCGGCATCGTCACCTGCCCCTATCGGTCCGCAAACACCAGACGACCGAATTAAAGCAATCCTCGTAACGTTTCGTTAAATCCCTGCCACGCCCTCCACCTCATGTCCTCATGACTGGGCAGACGCACAACCCGCTGGAAACCCACTATGTCTTGCCGACTGGACCTGTCAATGCGGATTGCGGTTGCGCTGACGGCGCTCCTCGCCGGCCTGAGCGGCGGGCAGGCTGCGAATTGCGGGCCCGACAAGCTCGGAACGTCGCGGGTGGTCGAGGTCGGCACACAGAGCGGCCTTGAGGTCGGCCTCAAGACATATCCGCGGACGATCCCGCTCGCCGACCACGAGGTGATCCTCACCTTCGATGACGGCCCGGCGGCCAAGACAACGCCGCAAATCCTCAGCGCGCTCGCCAAGGAGTGCGTTCGCGCGACCTTCTTCGAAATCGGCCGCAACGCCGAAGCGCTGCCCAAGATCGCGCGCGAAGAGGTTCTCCAGGGCGAAACGGTCGCCCATCATACGTATTCTCACCCTCAGCAGACGCTTCGCTTCATGTCCGACGCCGCTGCGCGCGCTGACATTCTCAAGGGCATGATCGCGGTCGAGAAGGCGGCCTACGGCCAGGACTTCAGCGGTGGAGCACCGAAAGACCTCAAGGACTTGAAGCTGCACACGCCGTTCTTCCGCTTTCCCGGCTTCGCCGACACAAAGGACCTGCGCCAGTGGCTCGCCGCCAACAACGTCGGCGTTTTCAGCGTCGACCTCTGGGCGGCCGACTGGATCAAGATGACGCCTCAGGAGGAACTGAAAGTTGTGATGAGTCGGCTCGACCGCCTCGGCAAGGGCATTCTGCTCTTGCACGACAACCATCAATGGACCGCCGACATGGTTCCGCTGCTTTTGCGCGAACTGAAGGCCAAGGGCTACAGGGTCGTCCATATGGTTCCGGGCCCGGGCCACACCCCAACCGTGCCGGCCTCCAAGGGCTGGTTCTCGGAAACCGAGCGGGCGATCGACGCCTTGAAGCCCCGGCTCGAAAAGGCCGCCGCGCGGAAGAGCGGGGCGCCGGTTCCCATCAGACCGACTCCGCCCGACTAGAGCAGATTGCAATTCCGTCTAATCGACCTTGTGGACGCGGTCGTTGACCGCGTCGCCGCGCTCATCGAGCGCGGCTACAATTGGCGCGTCGACCCAAATGCAATCTGCTCTAGGCGACCTCACAGCTCTGTCAGGCGTCGAGCTTGCGCTGTTCGCAGCGCAAGCCACCGTCGCCGCGGGGGTTTATGCGCCTCTTACATTTGAGACCCTCATTCCCTCTCGAATGCTTACGCCTCCACGCTCATGTTTCGGTCTACGTAAGGATATGGAGGCCTGTTTATGCGTAATCTTTCATGGGACCGAGCGACTGCGGAGAGACATGAAGGTCCGCCAGAACGCGGTCTCGACCGATACGATCAGTCTGAATTCGATCCCCCAGAGCCGTTGCAAATGTTCACCCGTCTCGGCGTGCTGCTGGTGATTGCGCTCGCATTCGGGCTAGCGGCCGAGCTTCTGGCCCGATTGCCGCTCCATTGATCGGCGGCCGCACCGCAACTTGAGGCGGTGGCGCTCCGAATTCCCCGGCCCAGCGACGGAAAACGCTTGGCTCAAACAAATCCTTGCATAAAATGGAAAGCTGGGTTATATTTCTGATAGACAGAATATTGGTGCCCCCCCCGGCGTCGGGCGTGGACGGGAGCGTCACGGAGGGTCTGAGACGATTTGCACAATGGCCTGAGACGGGAGTCGATCTTCTTGCGTAACTGCCAAGGTGGGTGAGTCCGATTTGCCACAGTTCGTTTGAAAGTTTCGCTGAGGCGTTTATTGGGCGAGACGAGTGGGGTGGAACCATGAGTCAAGGTGGGGATGATTCTTCCTGCCGAGATTCGCGGGGCGATCGAAGCGCTGCAGCGCGAGATCGCCGACCTGCGGCGCGAGAACGAGGCGTTGCGGGCTGACAACGGCGCCCTCCGCGCCGAGGCGGCCGAGCTTCGACGACGATTGGACCTGGACAGTTCGAAGCCGCCGGCGAGCGACGGGTTGAAGAAGAAGCCGCGCGTTCCTGGCAGCCTTCGCGGACGCTCGGGCAAGCCGAGCGGCGGGCAGGCCGGGCACAAGGGCGACACGCTCAAACAGGTCGAGGCCCCCGATCGAATCGAGCGGCATACGGCGAACCTGTGTCGTCACTGCTGCGCCGGCCTGACCGCTTCGATGCGAGTGGGGATGGAGAAGAGGCAGGTGTTCGATCTGCCCGAGCGGTTGATCGAGGACCGAGCACCAAGCCTTGGTCTATTGCTGTACGGCTTGCGGTTTGGAGACCAAGGCTGAGTTTCCCGCCGGCGTCTCCGCGGCGGCCCAATACGGCGAGCGCGTCAGGGCGGCGGCGATCTATCTCAACGTCCAGCAGCTGATCCCCGAGGACCGGGTCGCCCAAACGATGCACGATGTGTTCGGAGCGCTTTATCTGTGCGCCGCTAGAGCGGTTTCCGGCCGGGTTAAATCGTGCGGTGTTCCCAACGCGCTGGAAATGTGATTCTTGGGGTGCGCCGAATCGGAGGCGGCGCGGGATGGGGCCCTTGTCGGTGGATTTGCGCAAGCGGGTGGTTTCGGCGGTTCGCGAGGAAGGCATGAGCTGCCGTGCGGCGGCGCAGCGGTTCGGGGTGAGCTTTTCCAGCGCGATTCGTTGGGTGGCGGCGTTGCGCGAGCGCGGCAGCTACGCGCCGTTGCCGATGGGCGGCGACACGCGTTCGCAGCGCGTCGAGGCCCACACGGATTTCCTGCTTCGCCTTCATCGGCGCGAGCCTGACCTTACGCTCAACGAAATCTGCGACCGTCTGGAGCGTGCGCGAGGCGAGAAGGTGTCGCCGTCTATGATCTGGCGCTTTTTCGACCGCCACGACATCACGTTTAAAAAAAGTCCGCGCACGCGAGTGAGCAGGGCCGCCCGGACGTCCTTGAGCGGCGACGGCGATGGTTCGACTGTCAACTCGATCTCGATCCGCTGAAACTGGTGTTCGTCGATGAGACGGCGGCGACGACCAGCATGGCGCGCCGCTTCGGCCGGCGCCGGCGCGGCCAACGTCTGCGCTGCGGTGTTCCGCATGGGCATTACAAAGCGATCACCTTCGTATTCGGCCTGCGCCTGAGAGGCGTCATCGCGCCCAAGGCCTACGACCACGCCATGAACGCCGAGACGTTCGAAGCCTGGCTCGAGCACCATCTCCTGCCGACTTTGGAGGAAGGCGACATCGTCGTGCTCGACAATCTCAAGGCTCACAAAAGCCCGAGAGTGGCGGAAATCCTGGCCAGGAAAAACTGCACGGTACGATACCTGCCGCCATACAGCCCGGACTTCAACCCCATCGAGATGGCGATTTCCAAACTGAAAAGCGCGCTGCGAAAATTGGCCGAGCGCACCGTTGTCGGACTTCTTGCTATCCTGGAGGGCTGCGCCGCTCTCTTCAAGCCGGCCGAATGCGAAAACTATTTCGAGGCCTGCGGGTATGATCCCGGCGAACTCCAAGCCCTCAACACAACCTGAACGGATTCCGCTCTAGCCTCGCAACTTGGGTGGAGGACAAGGCGGCGGGGTTGGCCAGAGTGGCGGCGCACATCGGCGCCCTCGCGGCGCAAGCGCCGGTGCGCCATCCCCGGGTCGAAGAGCCCGGGGACCGGCTTTCGCGTCGCCGGAAAAGGGCAATGGCTGCATACGGTCTCGACCGAGAACTCTGACCTTCTACCGGGTGACGGAACAGCGCGGCGCCGTGCCGGAAGGTCTGACGGGCGGCGTCGTCGTCCACGACCATTTCAAGCCCTATTACGGACTGACCAACGTGGCTCACGCCTTTTGCAACGCCCATCATCTGCGCGAGCTCAAGGCGCTGATCGAGCTTGACGAAGAGCCCTGGGCGAAGGCCATGAGCGATCTGCTCGTCGAGGCCAACGCGGCGGTGACATCGGCGCGCGAAGCGGGCGAAACGACGCTCTCGCCTGCCGCCGTCGAGGGCTTCGTCGCCCGCTATTGGGAGGCCGTCCGGGCCGGCCTTGCCTTCCATCGCTCCCTGCCGCCGCTCGAAAAACGCGCCAGAGGCCGAACCAAGCGACGCCCCGGACACAACCTGCTCGAGCGGCTCAAGACCTATAAGGACGACGTCCTGCGCTTCCTTTATGACTTCGCCGTTCCCTTCACCAACAACCTCGCCGAACAGGCTCTGCGGATGATGAAGGTCAAGATGAAGATCTCAGGCGCCTTTCGCACCTTCAAAGGCGCGACCCAATTCGCCGCCCTGCGCTCAGTCGTCGCAACCGCCCGCAAGCAGCGCTGCAACATCCTCCGGGCGCTGACCGCCAACCCTCACGCCCTCATCCTCAGCTTCGCTGAATGACCCCACCTTGGCAGTTACCTTCTTGCCTAAATCGGTCGTAACCCATTGAAAAGGCCCAATTCGCAAAAATAAACGCTAGGCAATGAAAGCAAATTTACTAAGTTTAGTTTCATTTAGCGCCGTTTGTTTGCATTGGCTCGGCCGGTTGATCCTGCCTTCGCCGCCGGAGGAGCGCGCTTGGACTTAGTTCATCAGGGTGGCGATCTCCTGGTCGAGATAGGCCTTGATCGCGGGAAAGGCGGCGATTTCGCCCCCGGTTGCCCCTGGCGACGGCGCCGCGGCCGCCGCCGCGGTCGCAATGACGGGGCCTTTCAGCGCCGCCGCCGCTGTTTGAATCTCCGAGCCGAGGTGGGGCAGCGGATCGACGGCTTCGCGGTTCAGGTAGAACTCGAAGTGCAGGTGAGGCCCGGTCGAAAGGCCGGTGTTGCCGGAGAGCGCGATAATGTCGCCCTGCTTGACCTCGACGCCGGGATGGATCGCCTGCGGAATTTCGGAGAGGTGCGAATAGGAGGTCTCGAACCCGGCGTGCTGGATGCGGACGTGATTGCCGAATCCGGAGACGGGCCCGGCGATCTCGACTTTCCCATCCGCCGCGGCGCGAACGAGCGAGCCGACCGGAGCCCCGAAGTCGATGCCGGCATGCAATCGAAGGATGTGGAGGATAGGGTGAAAGCGGAGCCCGAACAGCGACGTGATCGGAGCCCCCTTGATAGGCGTGAGGATTCCTCCGACGCTTGTGGCGCCGCTGTTGCCCAAAAATGGCGGCGTTGGCTTCGATTCTCCGCCGCCCAATTCGCTGCCCGCCTTCGGATCAAAGCAGCGAAAGGCGCCGTCGCTCCCCTCGAACGAATAGCAATCGACCGCGATGGAGTTTCCGTGCAAGCCGACATAGACGACCTTGCCGCCCGCTTTGCCCTTGTCCCGGAACTCGGGCTCGAACAGAACGCGCAAGGTTTGATCGGCTTGCAGCGGCGAGCGCAGGTCAGCGAGGCGGCTGATGAGCTGGATCGATTCGCGGATGACCGGCTCCGGCATTCCGGTACGGATGCCTGCGCTATAGACTCCGTCCGCGATCGTGAAATGCGTCGCCGCGATTTGGTTCCTGAGGGAATCGTCGAGCAAGTCCGCGGGTATGATGGGCTCGGCCGCCTGCTCGTACCCGCCATCGTCCTTGGCGGCGATGGTGATGACGTATTCGCCGTTTTCGAAGATTGCGATCTGCTTGATCCGGTACTCGCCGGCCAGGTCCAACGCGCCCAAGGCCAAAGCCGTGGCTTGCGGCGGCAGCGTTTGGATATGGGCGGGCGAGTCCTTCGCCGCGCTTTCGATCATGCGCGCGCTTTCCGCGCTGTAGCCGTTGGCGATCAAGAGATTGCTGATGGTGTCCGCCACCAGAGGCTTGAGGATCGTCTCCTTCAGCTGCGGCTGCCCGCGCGATCCGCCCTGATTGATCTCAAGCTCGTTGCTGTTGGCGCTCGTCAGAAACTGGCTCTGGGCGTCAGCCGGAGTGTCGGCGCCGCCGTCATCGTCCGAGCCATAGTCCGGCTCGTTTTGAGCCGCCGCCATTTGCGCCGAGTTCATCGCCAATTGCGCGGCGAGCGCCTCGGCTTCCTGGCCGGCTTCCTGGAATTTCCCCATATAGCCGCCGGTGGTCGAGACAAGAGTCGAATTGACGAAAAAAGCCTTAGCCGGCGTCTTCGGCGCCTCCTGGCCCAGCTTCGCCGGGACGGAAATGAGAGCGTCCTTCGGCGCTAGAACCGCGCCCCTTCGCACAAGCACCGGATCGCCTGGCAAATCGATAATGGTTGAAAGCCTTATCCCGGGCTCCGGACCTTCGACCACCGGAATTGGGGCGACAGGGGGAAGCGCGGGGGGATGGGGCCTCGTCGCCACCAATCGCCACGCGACAAGCCCCGCGCAGAGGCAGGCGATCGCGATCGAGATAGCCAGTCCGGCGGCGCCGCCACGACGGCTCATATCAAGCTCAGGTCCTTGGCGGCGAGGGCCGCCGACGTTGCCTGCGGCGCCTCAATTTGGCTGCTCCGAGGGGCGTGGCCCCATCATTCGCTGAGGTGCGTTTCGACGCGCCGATTCAGCGGGCTGTAAGGATTGGCGACACGAGGCTTCGCCTTGCCGAAGCCTTTCGCCACCAGCAGCGACTGATCAATTCCCTCCGACGTCAGGTAGGAAACCACAGCATCGGCGCGGCGTTCGGACAGGCCTAGATTATATTCCTCGGGGCCTGTAGCGTCCGTGTGGCCGTCGATTTCGAATTTCGACCCGGCGAGCCGCGGATCCTTAAGCGCCTTGGCGAACTGGTCCAGATTCTCCCGCGCCGCCGGCGTCAGCTTGTCCGAGTTGAACTCGAAGTTCGCCAAGAGGTCGAACTGAACCGGAGGCGGCGCCTCGGCCGCCTCTTGCTTCTTGCAGTCGGCGGCGGTTCCGACGCAGAGGGCGCGAGTCCTGCCGCCCTTCAGCGCGTCTTTCTGCTTGAGGAAGATCCGGACCACATTTTCGGCGGAATAAGCGGGATCGGCGCGAGCGGGAGCAAGACTGGCCGAAACGGAAACGGCAAGAACCGCCGCCGCGCCGAACGCGAATGTCGATGACGCGCGCATGAGAGTTTCCTTGAAATAGAGGCCTTTTAAACGTGAACCTTGAGAAATTATCCTCGAGCGCCTAGCGTGCGTCAAATGTTGAATTTGCGATCGGGCCGGCGCAAGGGCCGCGGGAAAGGGAACTAAGCCCGCGTCTCATTCCGGCGAGGGCGATCGATTTTCGGTTTGATTTGGAGCGGAAGGCCGTGGAGGAGGACCGGACCGTCTTTCAGCGCTCCGCCGCAAGGAGCATCAGGCCTGGGGCGCGCCTCAACAATGTCTATGAAATTGAAAGATTGGTCGCGCAGGGAGGCATGGGCGAGGTCTATCGCGGGTTCAACATCCAGACGGGAGACCCGGTCGCGATCAAGATGATCCGCCCGGAGTTTTCGAACGACCCCGAGATCTACGAGCTCTTCCGTCGCGAGGCGTCAATTCTTCACAGCTTCACGCACGATGCGATCGTACGCTATTTCGTATTCTCGGTCGATCCGGAGCTTCAGCGCGCCTATCTCGCGATGGAATTCGTGGAAGGACCGTCGCTCAAGAAACGGCTGGGTTCAGGACCGCTTCCTCTCGCGGACGCCAAAATCGTGCAGAAGCGCATCGCGGCCGCGCTAGAGGTCGCGCACCAGCACGGCGTCGTGCACCGCGACATCTCCCCCGACAATTTCATCATGCCGGACGGCGACGTTCGAAGCGCCAAGGTCATCGATTTCGGCATCGCCCGCGCCCGGCGCGCCGGAGAACAGACGATCCTCGGCGGCGGATTCGCCGGCAAGTTGAATTACGCCTCCCCAGAGCAGCTGGGCCTCGCTGGCGGCGACGTCAGCCCCAAGTCGGATATCTACAGTTTTGGTCTTGTCCTGGCGGAGGCGCTGCTGGGCCGGCCGATCGATATGGCGGGGTCGCAAGCAGAAATGATCGACAAGCGGCGCGTGGTCCCCGATCTTTCCTGGTATCGAGCCGACTATGCGGCCGCTCATTCAGGCGATGCTGCAGCCCTTGCCCGAGAACCGCCCGGCGAGCATGGCCGAGGTCGCGGCGTGGGAGCCGGCGACGCCAAAAGCGCCGCGGGCGCTTAAGCCGCCTCCTATCGCGAGCGAGCGCAGCGGCAGGACTCCGGCTTTAGTTGGGGCGTTGATCGCGATCCTAAGCCTCGGCGGGGTTGCTTACGTCTTCCGCGACGACCTCGCCCGAAGGGTGGGAACATTCTCGGCGCCGGCGCCGTCCGGAGGTCCCGCCGAGGAGGCGATGAAATCGCCGGCGGCGAAATTACCGCCTCTGACACCGCAACGGCCGCCCCCGCTCGCTCCATCATTGGCGTCGCAGGGGGCGAACCCGCCATCGCCGCCAGCGCCCGAAGCAAATGCCAGCGGTCAAACCGAGACCGCTCGGGTCGAGCCTTCGCCCCCACCGTCGGAACCCCCCGGTCCGCCCCCCCGCCCGGTGACAGCCGAAGCGCTGGCTGACGCCTTGCCGCCGAAGGTCCCTCAGCCGAGAGTCGACCTGCCGACCGCCACCGTGGGCTCGCTTTACAGGGCGGAGTTGCCGACCTTCGTCGACCCCGGCGGCAAGGGGCTGCGGCTGGCCGCGATCGGATTGCCGGAAGGGCTGACCTTCACCGATCTCGGCGACGGCAAAGGCGCGATCGAAGGCGTGCCCCGGCAATCGGCCAGCGCCTCGGTCCGCATCGTCGCGACCAACCACAATGATCGGACGGCACAGATGTTGGCGACGCTCGTCGTCGCCGACAAACCCGCGCCGGCGCCAGCGCCGGTCGCAAAGCTCGAACCGCCCGTCCCGGCGCCCTCGCAGGCGCCGTCTCAGGTCTTGGCGTCTGCCCAACCTGCGCCGGCCCCGTCGCAAGTCCCGGCGCCTCCGCCGTCTCCATCGACAATCCAGGCCCCAGCTCCCGCTCCGGCGGAGCAGACAGCCGCGCCCGCGACTCCGCCCGCCGCTGCGACGCAGCAGACGGTCGCGCGGGTCGAAACGCCCCGGCTGGAACCGTCAGCCGCCGAGACCGCCGCGCTATCGCCGGCCGCTCCGGGGCCGAGCGCAAATCTCACTCCGCCTGTCGCGCCGACCTCGCCGGAGGAAAAGGCCAAGGCGTTCATCGCCAACTTTGACGGGGGCGAGTGCTTCCTGATTGAGCCGCTCCCCGGAGCGACCAAACCGCATGAGTACCAGGCGGTTGGGCGGGAGATCGAGCCGTTCCGCCGTTTCGACTCAGCCTACAGGCGCGAAGTCGGCGTCGAGGCCGACCTGACGGTGGCGCCGATCAGCGCCGCGCAGTGTCCTGCCCTCGATCTCGTCCGCCTCGCCACGCCGGATGGGCGACAGCCGCCCCGGCTGACGTTGAAGAACTACGAGGTCGGACCTGGAAAGCCGCTGCTGGGAACGATCTCGAATCTGGAAGGGCGTCGTCTCTATCTGGTCCTCGTCGACAACGACGGCCTCGTGCATAAGCTGGAAACAAAGGTCGACGCGGGCGGCGATTCTGCGACCTTCAGCGTCCCGCTGACGCCCGACGCGAGCTCCGTGGGACCGATGCAAATGCTGCTCGCCATCGTCTCGGACAAACCTATTCCCGCGTTCGACACTCTCCGTTCCGCGAACCTGAAATTCATCGCATCGCGGCTGGTAGACGACGCGCGGGGCGCGTCCGCGTCCGTGGAGGCGGACTACTTCAAGTTCGTCAATTGATGTGCGCACCGCATTGCTCGGGTCGCGCTGCGCTTCGGAAGGCGATGACGTTTGCGGGCGAAGACGGGCGCTTTTTGGCGCGAAACCTCGCTTTTCACAGCGAATATGCTTGCCAAAACCGCCAGAAATGGGGTCGCTTAAGCTTCATTTCCTTCCACGAAATGAACGATTTCAGAGCCTTACGGCGGCTTTTCCTTCCGGCCCCGGCGCGAGGGAGGCAAGCGCCGCGGGGCTGAGCGCCCTTCGAGGCCGCTTCGCGGCCCTCAAAGCGAGACGAAGGTGCCCTCGACGATCTCACGATCATAACCGACATTTCTGAAATAGACAAGCACTTTCTCCAAGTTTTTGATTTAATGGACCTTCGACGATTTGGCCGACTTGCCAAAAACTCCAGACCGTTTGCGAGAGGACTCGGCCCGCGGCGAGCGGCCCTGGATCGGCGTCAAAATATTGCGGCAAGCTCAATGAGCCGCCGTTGCGCCGTCTCGCGCGCGGCGGTCACCTCGCCGGCTGCCCCGGCAGTCGGTCCGATGGCGACGAAACGCACGGAGTGGACGCCAACGAATTGCAGGATGTCGCGCAGATAGGGGGTCGCCATGTCGACCCGGCCCCGGTTCATTCCGGTGACGAAGTCGGAGCCGCTGGCGAGAATGACGATCGTCGGCCGATCCTTGACCAGCCCGCGGTAGCCCTGGGCCGGATCGAAGGCGAAGGTCAGCCCTGGCTGCACGATAAGGTCGAACCATTGCTTGAGCTTGTAGGGCACGCCGAAGTTCCACATCGGCGAGGAAATGAGCACCCGATCGGCAAGCGAGAAACGCAGCGCCATGCGCTCGACGACGGCGAAAGCGTCGCGTTCCGCGTCGTTGAATCCTCGGCCGCCAAGGCGGGCGTATTTCGCCTCAAGCGCCGCGCCGTCGAATTCCGGCAAGGTCTCGCGCCACAGGTCTTGAAGATCGATGTCCCACGAAGGCCTCAACTCGCGGAATCTCGCCAGGAACGTCTCGGCCGCGCCCGAGGACGCCGAGCCCGCGCGAGGCGAACAGCGCAGATGGAAGAGCTTCGGCACAGACAGCTTCGCCCATTATTGAGGCGGTCCGCCGCTCATCCGAGCGCCTTGATGACCGCGTCGGCGTTGGTGACGACGGCGACATTTTGCATCGCGAAGTTGATTGAGGCGTGGTGCCATTCGGCGTTCATTGTCGAACAGCAATCCTCCGGCACGACCATGAAATAGCCCTTGTCCGCGCCGGTGCGCGCGGTGTGTTCGACCGACATGTTGGTCCAGGCGCCGGTGTTGATGATCATGTCGCGGCCCTGGGCCTTGAGGATGGTCTCGAGACGCGAGCCCTCCCAGGCGCTCATGCGCATCTTCTCGACCACGAAGTCGCCAGGCTGGGGTTCGAGCCCGCTGACCGGCGCCGCGCCCCATCCGCCGCGCACCATCGCCTTGTTGTCAGCGACGCCCTCGAACAATGGCGCGTTGAGCGTCAGTCCCGGCGCGCCTGGCTCGACGATGAACCAGACGTGGATCACGGTGACGCCTCGGGCGCGCGCGGCTTGGGCGAGGCGGCGCGTGTTCTCGACCACATTCTGCGCGCGCGCGTGCGCCGGCGCCCCGGACGCGGCGAAGGCCCCGCCTTCGCTGATGACGTCGTTCTGCATGTCCTGAATGATGAGCGCGCAGCGCCTGGAGTTGAGCGTCAGGTCTTTCGCGAGGGTCGGCGGCGAAGCAGCGGCCGGACGCGTCTCGGCGCCCGAGGACACGGTGGCGCCGCCCCGCGCTGGCGCGCTCATATATGGCTCGCGCCGCGACCCGACCTTGGTCTCGATGCGATAGACCGAGTGGGTCGCGGTCAGGAACAGGGTTCGAAAATCCGGCCCGCCCCAGGCGAGATTGGCGACCCTTTCGGGGGCGCGCACCTTGCCGATGAGATCGCCCGAGGGCGCATAAACCCACACCCCCCCGGGCGCGGTCACCCAGACATTGCCGCGCTGGTCGCATTTCATGCCGTCAGGCACGCCCTCTTCGAGCGACGAACGGATGCCGGAGGCGAAGATGCGGCCGTCCGACAGCGAGCCGTCGGCCGCGACGTCGAACACGCGGATCAGCGTCTGCACCGTATCGTTGACGTAGAGGAGCTTTTCGTCCGGCGAAAAGCAGAGGCCGTTCGGCTGGTCGAACAGCAGCCGGTCGACCAGCAATTGCGGGCCGCCGCCGCCCGGCGGGATGCGGTAGACGCCCTGGAAACCGAGCGCGCGCGGCCTCTCGACCCCAAAGCCCGGCATCCGCCCATAATAGGGATCGGAGAAATAGATCAAACCGTCCGAGCGAACGCAGACGTCGTTGGGACTGTTGAGCTCCTGACCTTCAAAGTGGGTCGCGAGAACCTCGCGCCGCCCGTCCGGCCGCTCGCGCACGAGCGAGGACGTCGCGTGCTCGCACACGATCAGGTTGAGGTCGGCGTCATAGGTCATGCCGTTGCATTTATTGGAGGGCCGGCGCACTTCGGCGACGCCGCGTCCGGCGTCCCAGCGACGCCGCACGTCGGCTGGCATGTCCGAGAACAGAAGATAGTGGTCGACCGGGTGCCAGATCGGCCCCTCGGTGAAGGTGAATCCAGTGCCGACCTGACCGACCGGCGCATAGGCGTTGATCAGGTCCTCGAATTCCGGCCGCAGCGTTGCATGCGTCATCCTCGTGATCCCCTTGTTGTCGCTCAGGCCGGGAACCAATTGCGCTTCGGCAGCGTCTGGACGATCGGGCCGGGCACGGAATCCTGCATCCGCGCCACGACGGCCCCGCTTTCGACCCTCGCCGGGCGATCGTGCACCGGCAGGATGAAGCGGGCGTTGGCGAGCACCCTCTTGATCGCGGCCTTTTCGGTGCGCTTGGTCGTGCCGTGGTTGCCGGTCGTCTGCGGCTCGCCATCGTTGTTCTGGCGGAACGGCTCCACGATCTGGTCGTTGATGTCGTAGATGACGTCGCCGCAAATCGTCGCCACGCCCTCGGCGGTATGAACATGCACGTTCATCGACCCTTCGGTGTGCGCGCCCGCGGCCTCGCAGAAGACGCCGGGCATGAGTTCGATCGGGCCGCTGATTTCGAGGTCGAGGAAGCGCAGCGCGCCCTTGGCGTGCAGGCGGTTGATCAGGTGCTTGATGTCGGGCACCGGATATTGCGGATGCATGAGGCCGGAAACTGAATATTCGAGCTCGCGGCGATTGACGACCACGGTTGTATTCATCGGAAAGAGATCGTCCTTGCCGGCGTGATCGATGTGCAGGTGCGTGTGCAAGACAAAGCGGACGTCGCCCATGCGCACGCCGTGCTTGGAGAGCTGGTTCTCGATCATGTTCTCGTGGAACTGGAGCCCCCGCATGCCCAGCGTCTCCATGATCTGGTTCGAGCGGTAGCCGGTGTCGACGAGAATGGGATAGGCGCCGCCGAGGATCAGAAAGCCAAGCGTCGGCACGCGGCGGGTGCGGCCGCAATCGCGGCCGAGGACAAGGAAGCTCGAATTCGAGCTCGATGTCGCCATAGTCCAGGATCTTGATTTCAAGCGGCATGACGCCCTCCCAATTTTACTGTTTCTCGCGCGCGCCCTCAGGCGGGGATGCGATAGACGCTCATCGCCGTGTCGTGCAGGATCGCCTGCTGTTCCTTGAGGGTGAACCGGCCCACGGCGTCGCGATAGGCTTCGACCAGCGCGCCATAGGAGGTCCAGAGCTTCTCGATCGGAAAGTTCGACCCGAACAGGCAGCGGCCGGCGCCGAAGATCCCGACGGTCTCGCGGACCACGTCAGCGACATGCTTAGGATCATTGCGATGCAGGAAGGTGCCGAGTCCGGAGAGCTTGGCGACCACATTGGGGCAGGCGGCCAGGCGCACCATGCCGGCGCGCCATTCCGCGCGTGCGGCGGGCGAGAGATCCTCAAGCATGCCGGCGTGCTGCAGCACGAAGACGACCTTCGGACAGGACTCCGCCAAATTCGCCGCGTCCGCCATTTGCGGCGCGAACACCTGGAGGTCGAAGCTCAAGCCGTAATCGGCGAGACGGCCGATGTTGCGGCGAATCCTGGGATCGGCGGCGAGGTCCCGATGAGCGGCGAAGCGGTATTGCGGGTTCTCATGCCAATGCAATTGCATACGCACGCCGCGGACGAGCGGGTAGCGCAAAAGCCGCTCGAGCTGAGGCCGCACGTCGTCGGCGCTCATATCGGCATAGGCGACGATCGCGTGCGGCCATCCTGTCCTGTCCGCCGTCCGCTGCACCCAGGCGGCCTCGTCCTCATAGGCCTCCGGGGCCCAGTTGGTTTGCACGTAGACCGACTTGACGACGTCTGAGCCGGCGATATCGGCGCGGAACTCCTCGATCGGATAGTCGCGTCGGATGGGTTCATAGGGGCCGAAGATGCGCGGTTGCATCGGCCCCACGAGCCAAGGCAGGTCGGCCTGCCGCCAAATGTGGTGATGGCCGTCGACCACGGGAATCACGCCGCCCTCCTGCGCCCCAGCGCCAGAATGTGATCGACGATCGCCGGCGTCGATCCTCCATCGACCATGTCGTCGACGAAGCGCGAGACCGCGATCAGCGCATCGGTGCGCGGGCGGAAGTCGCGGCCGACGGCGAGCGGGGTTAGCCAGCTCAGTCGCCAGGCGCCGCGCGCGAGTCTCGCGACCGCATCGGCAAGCGCTGTCTGATCGCCTCGCTCGAGGCCATCCGAGATTATGAGCGTGACCGCGCCGCGCGCGTAAGACGCGAAGCGCGGCACGGCGAGAAACGCCTTGAGCGCGTCGCCCATGCGCGTGCCTCCGTCCCAGTCGCTGACCATCTGAGCCGCGCCGGCGAGCGCCTGCTCGCGGCGCTTGAGCCGCATCGGACGCGTGACCCGGGTGAGCCGGGTCCCGAAGGTGAACGCCTCGACCCGCGGGGTCGCCTGGGTCAGCGCGTGAGCGAGACGCAGGTTGTCTTCGGTGCGGGCCTTCATCGAGCCGGAGACGTCGATGAGCAGCAGCAGCTTTCGCGGCCGCATCCGCCGCTTGAGATGCGAGAGCTTGATGATTTCGCCATCATTGCGCACCGCGTCGCGCGACGTGCGGCGCAAGTCGGCCGCGGTTCCGCGCCGGGCGCGCAGGCGCCGGTAGCTCAGCCGCTTCGGCAGACGCCGGCTGGCCTCGCGGCTCAGTCGGCGCAACGCTTCGCCTGCGGCTGCCGGCCCGAACCGGCGTTCGACCAGGGCTTCTGCCCGCATGGCGGCCTCACCCGATTCATTCGACTCGTCGGCGCTCATCGGTTCGTCCATGCCGCGCCGGTCTTCCTGGACGCGGACCACGTCCTCGTCTTCGCCTTCGTCCAAGTCGTCCCCTTCCGCGCCGAGGAAATGGATATCGAACAGCGCGTGATAGGCGGCGTGACGCTCGGGCGGCGGGGCCAGCGTCGCGAGCCCCGCGCGGCGGACGTCCTCGAGATCGCGGGGCCCCAAGAGGATGATCGCCGAGAGGAACGTCGTCGTCTGGTCCGGCGCGATCGCAAAGCCGTTGGCGCGCAGCAGCGGGATAAAGTCGATGAAGGGCCGGACGGCTCGAGGCGGCGGATCGATCTCGCTCATGCGACCGACTCGGCGATCATGGCGTCGAGACGGCCGGAAACGTAGGCCAGGTCCTCCTCGTCCTTCAGCGCGACCCCAATTGAGCGTTTGAACGCCTCGGGCCAACGCGCGCCGCCACGGTTGAGCAGCGTCGCCGCCTCGGCCCAATCGACCGCCTCGGCGATGCCCGGCGCTTTGCTCAAGGGCTCGCGCCTCAGCTTGCCGACCGCGGCCACGACGGCGCGCGCGGTCGCCTCGGCCACGCTCGAAGCGCGCGCCATCGCGATGCGGGCCTCGCGCTCGGCCGTCGGATAGTCGATCCAGTGATAGACGCAGCGGCGCCTCAGCGCCTCGTGCAGGTCGCGCGTGCGGTTGGAGGTGAGAATGACGACCGGACGCTCCGCCGCGCGCACTGTGCCGCGCTCGGGAATCGAAATCTGGAAATCGGACAGGAACTCGAGCAGGAACGCCTCGA
Source organism: uncultured Alphaproteobacteria bacterium (assembly GCA_963824475.1). Classification (GTDB taxonomy): domain Bacteria; phylum Pseudomonadota; class Alphaproteobacteria; order Rhizobiales; family Beijerinckiaceae; genus Roseiarcus. Next base: position 192,398 of record CAWGPR010000008.1, on the reverse strand, counting down.
ACTCCTGATCGGAGCGATCGATCTCGTCGATGAGCAGCACCGTCGAATCGGGCGAGCGCAGCGCCGCGAGCATCGGCCGCTCGATGAGAAAGGGTTCGCCGTAGATGTCGATGCTCTGCTCGCCGGCTTGCCGGATCGCCAGCATCTGGCGGGGATAGTTCCATTCGTAGAGGGCCGCCGAAGCGTCGATGCCTTGGTAGCACTGCAGGCGGACGAGCCGCCGCGCCAGCACCGCGCCGATCGCCTTCGCCGCCTCGGTCTTGCCGACACCGGGCGAGCCTTCGAGCAAGAGCGGCTTGCCAAGCGCCAGCGCGAGATAAGCCGCCGTCGCCAGGCCCTCATCGGCGAGATAATAGGCCGAGCGGAGCGCCTTCTCCAGCGCCTCCGGACTGTCGATGCCGACGATGTTGCCCCTGACCGCCATTGCCTGGCCTTAGCGGCGCGCCTGCGGCCGCGCGCCGCCTTGCGCCTTGATCGCGCGCAGCACCCGTTCCGGCGTGATCGGCAATTCGTCGATCCTGACGCCTACGGCGTTGAAGATCGCGTTGGCGACCGCGGGCAGCACCGGATTGGCGCACATCTCGCCCGGCCCCTTGGCGCCGAACGGCCCGTCCGCGGCAGGACGTTCGAGGACCGCAATGTCGTGCGGGCAAATGTCGCCCGGCCCCGGCATCAGGTACTCGACGAAATCGCGCGGCCCGTGGCTCGGATCGGGATAGTAAGGCTCCGGCGTCTCTTAGAGGGCGTGGCTGACCCCCATCCAAGCGCCGCCGACGAGCTGCTGCTCGACGAGGCGCGGATTGAGCGCCCGGCCAAGCTCGTAAGCGCTGTCCATCCTCACCATCGCGACTTCGCCGGTCTCGTCGTCGACCTCGACTTCGGCGACGAGGCAGGCGTGGGCGTAGCAGGTCGCGGGCGACATCTCGCCGGTCTCCGGATCGACCGCCGATAAGGGCACGAGAAAAATGCCGCGGCCGGAGATCGTCTTACCCTGTTTGAACTGCGCGGCAATGGCGACGTCCTTGGTCGAAATCGACCGATGCGGCGCGCCCTTCACGTGAATATTGCCGCGCCCGTCGGTCTCCAAGTCGGCGACGTTGACTTCGAGCTCCTCGGCCGCCGCCTCCATCATCACCCCTCGCGCCTCCCGCGCCGCCGCCATGACCGCGTTGCCGACCCGGTGCGTGCCGCGCGAGGCGAAGCTGCCCATGCAATGGGGCCCGGTGTCGGAATCGGCGGTGTCGACGTACACGTCTTCGACTGGCACGCCGAGCGTCTCGGCGCAGATCTGGCGCGTGACCGATTTCATGCCCTGTCCGAGATCGATCGAGGACAACGACACCGTGAACTTGCCGCTTGGATTGGAATGGACCAGCGCCTGGCTCGGGTCGCCGCCGAGATTCATGCCGATTGGATAATTGATCGACGCTATGCCGCGTCCGCGGAGCTTCGCCATCATCGCCTCCTTGCGCCGAATACGGACGAGAACCGGATCGCGCCGTGCGACGGCGCGGCCGCCGGTGGCGGCGAAGGCGGGGTCGGAGGCCGCGTCGGTTCCGGAGGAAGCGGCGTTGGGCGGTCGTAGATTGTGCGCTGCTGGCTGGCGGGGCGGCTCATGAGGATCGGCTCGCGGGGCGTCGCCGGCACGGCGGCGCGCGGGCCCCCGCCATCCTTGCGCGACGACATGCGCTTGAAGTCATCGCGAATGCGCCATTTGGCCTTTTCCGCCGCGACCTGCACGCACTCGATAAGCGCCGTGTTTTTCGCCTCGCGCCGGTGGGCTTTCATGTCGCCGTCGCGATAGGCGTTGAGGATGCGGAACTCCATCGGGTCCATGCCGACGAGATGAGCGAGCTTGTCCATCTGACATTCGATCGCGAAGTCGACCCCGGTGACGCCAAAGCCGCGCATGGCCGTGGCGGGCACGCGATTGGTGAATACGCAATAGACGTCGGCGTAGACATTGGGGATCGTGTAAGGCCCAGGCAGATGTGCGGCGCACTTAACCACGGCGTAGCTTGAAAGCCGGGTGTAGGCCCCGCTGTCGAACAGGCAGCGGAACCTGCGCGCGAGGATGCGTCCGTCGCGGGAAACTCCATCCTTGATGAAGATGCGCTCGGCGCCGCGCGGCGCGCAATAGAGCATCTCCTCCTCGCGGCCGATCATGTAGCGGACCGGCCGCCCGGTCAGCATTGCGCCAAGGATGGCGAGCGGTTCGGTGACGGTGTCGACCTTGCCGCCGAACCCGCCGCCGACCGTGCCGCCGATGAAATGAAGCGTGTTCGACGGCACGTCGAGAATCTTCGCACAAGTGTCGAGCGAGAAGAATAGCGCCTGGGTCGAGGTGTAGACCACATAGCGCCCGTTCGTGTCGGGGGCCGCGATCGAGCCATTGGTTTCGGTCGATGCGCGCTCGATCGGCGACATCTGATAGCGCTGCTCGAGGATGTGGTCGGCGGCCGCGAAGCCTCGTTCGACATCGCCGAAGCGAAGCTTCTGATGGTCGTAGATGTCGTGGTAGGTGAATGTGTTCTTCGGATAGGTCTCATTGACCACCGGGGCGCCGGGCTTCAAGGCCTCCTCGACATCGAACACCGTCGGCAGCGGCTCATAGTCAACGCGGATCTTGGCCAAAGCCTCAAATGCTTCGCGCTGGCTATCGGCGACGACGGCGGCGATCGGCTCGCCCTTGTAGCGGACCTTGTCGACGGCGAGGGTCGGCTCGTCATCCTTGCCGAAATTGATGAGGCTCAGGAGTGTGTTGAGGTTGCGGCGAACGTCGGCGCCACGGATGATCCGGCGCACGCCTGGCTGGCGCTCCGCTTCGGAGAGGTCGATGCGGCGGATGCGCGCGTGGGAGTGGGCGCTGCGCAGAACCTTGAGATGCAGCATGCCCTGCAGCTTGTGGTCGTTGAAATAAGTTGAGGTCGCGGTGACGTGGCCGAGCATGTCCTGACGCTGGGTCGGCTTGCCGATCTCCTTGAGATTGTCGTCGCGCTCGTCGGCGAATAAGTCTTTACGAAGTTCAAGCATGGTTCACCCCTTCAGGCGCGGCGTTCGGATCCGCGCGCCGCGGCGGCGAGAATCGCGTTGATGATTGGCTCATAGCCGGTGCAGCGGCAGGTGTTGCCGGAAATCGCCTCGACCACTTCGACGCGGGTCGGCGCCGGATTGCGATCGAGCAGCGCCTTGGCGGCCATCAGCATGCCGGGGGTGCAATAGCCGCACTGGGCGGCGAAATTCTCCATGAACGCCGTCTGCAACGGATGAAGGTTGGGGCCGTTCTTGAGGCCGTCCGCGGTCTCGATCGATTTTCCGGCCACGCTCTCGGCGAGCGTGATGCAGGAGAGGACGGGCTCGCCGTCCATCAAGACCGTGCAGGCGCCGCAGCCGCCCTCACCGCAGCCGAATTTCGGCGAGACATCGCCGACCTCCTCGCGCAGGGCGGTTAGCAGGTTCGCGCCGCCATCGACGAAAATCGCTGCCTCGCGGCCATTGTCTCTGAATTGCAGTGCGGTCTTGGGCATGGAACGAGTCTTCTTCAGCCGTCCGGCCGAGGAGCAAGCGGCGCAGATGCATGCCGACGACCTCGCGCCGATACCAGGCGCTGGCGATCGCGTCGGTCGGCGGAGAGGTTCCTTCGGCGGCGGCCGCGACCGCTGCGGCAACGCCAGCCTCGTCCAGCGTTCGGCCTTCGAGAGCGCGCTCGACCGCTTTGGCGCGGATCGCGGTCGGCGCCATGGCGCCGTAAGCGATGCGGGCTCCGGAGACGCGTCCGCCAACGGGCGGAACAGAGGCGGCGATCGAGAGGACGGAGACGCCCTTCGGCTTGACCCGCGCGACCTTGCGGTAGCGAAACGAGTCCGGATTAGGCGGGCGGTCGCAGGAGACGCTGAGAACGATCGCCCCGGCCGCGCGATCGCGCCCGGCCAGAAACTCCTCGAGCGCCATGTCGCGCGCGCCATAGCCGCTCATGACCGAAACCGTCGCGTCGAGCGCGAGCAGCTCGTCCGTCAAATCGCCGTACGGCGATGGGGCGAACAGATTGCCGCCGACCGTGGCCATGGTGCGCACCGCGGGACCGCCAATCGATCGCGCCGGCGCGTGAAGGAACGCCAGATCCCGCTCGCGCAGGATCTGGGCCAGCGTCACCCCGGCGCCGATCGTGACGCGCGCGCCCATGGTTCGGATCTGGCTCAGCGCGCGCTCTTCGAGGCGCACGATCGTGGATATTCCGACGTCGCCGTCGTTGAGGGCGCGCATGACCAGCGTGCCGCCCGCGAAGAAGCGCGCGGAGCGGTCGAAAGACAGGGCCGCCGCCGCTTCGGCGGGCGTCGCGAAGGTCTTCACCACCAGGGGCATAAGCGAACATTCCTCATCATGCGGCCTCGCGGAAATGCCTGCGAATGGCCTCGAATCCCGCCTGATAGATCTCCTCGCCGACCATTTCGGTCAGGCGCTTCTCGTCCCCTGGCCGCGTGGTGAAGCGCGATTCCCATTGCCAGAATGTGCGGTCGCCGTCGGTCACCGGCAACAGCCACACGTGGGCGACATAGTTGAATAGCGGGATCGGCGTATCGAGCAGGCAATAGCTGAAGCTCTGCTCGAGGTCCGAGAGGGCGAGCAACTGCTCGCGCAACTCAGAGCCGTCGGCGAGCTTGAAATGGCGCACGCAGCCGATGCGATCGGCGCTCTGACTGCGCTCGATGGCGCTGGTCGCGACCGCAGGGTGCCAGCGGTCGTGCCCGTTAAAATCGCGCAGCAACGCCCAGACCTGGTCGGTTGGGGCGTCGATGATCGTGCTCTTAACCACATGAGGCATGTCTAGCCGCCGAAAGCCCGTTTGAGCGCGTCGAACCCGCCCTGAAACACGCCGCCTCCGATATTGGTGATGAGTTCCGCCTCGCGTTCGGGCGCGCAGTCGAATTCCGCCGTCCACTCGACGAAGGTCCGCTCGCCATCGGTGACCGGAGTGAGCCGCAGCGTCGCCACATAGTTCTCGACGCCCATGGGGGATTCCAGAATCGAATAGGTGCAGAACATGTCGTAGTCGGAAAGGCCGAGGAGCTTCTCCCGGATGCGATCGCCGTCGCGGAGGCGAAAGTCACGCACGCAGCCGATCTTGTCGGCGGGCTCCCCGCCTTCGATGCGGCTTTCGGCGATCGCTGGATGCCAGTTCGGCAGGCCATTGAAGTCGCGCACGCGCGCCCATACCCGGTCGCTACGGCCATTGACCACGCTCGAAACAAAGACGCGCGCCATGGTCCGCCCTTAGCTCTTCTTGCGAGGCGACCCGCCAGCGCTCGCGGGAGGAGCGCCGTCCGCCTCCTTCTTCGGCGCCGTCTCCTTGCGGATGCCCTGCATGTCGCGCGCCTCGCGAATGAGGCCGGGCATTTTCGCCAGGCTCCCGCCCTCGACGCCGATGTCGGACAGGATCGAGTCGATGAGCGGGGCCTGGACGCGATAGCGAAGCGCCGAGTCGATCACTTCGTCGGTGGCGCTGCGCCCGCCGTTGCCGCCCGGATGACCGCCATTGAGGCCGTCGACCTGGAGGATGCGGATGCCCTCGATCTTCTCCATCGGCTTGACGCTCTCGCGCACGATGCCTTCGATACGGTCGAGCAATTTCCGCCGGAACAGCGAATAGCGCGCCGGTTCGCTCAGCACGTTCTCGGCCTCGTTCAGAAGCCTCTGCGCCTCGGCCTCGACCGCGGCGCGGACACGCTCCGCCTCCGCGGCGATGCGCGTCTCCTCGGCCGCCTTCTCGGCCAGCAGCACTTCGATCGACCGACGCCGGCGGGCGACCTCGGTGTCGCGCACCGTGACGACGCGCTCCTGGGCTTCCGTGGCGCGGGCTTTCGCATTCTCGGCTTCCGCTTGCGCCGCCGACTGTTCGAGCGACTTCTGATAGAGGGCGATCGCTTTCTCCATCAGCGCCGTCTCGACCATCCTCTCGCGCTCGACCTCGAGCCTGCGCAAGTCGCGCTCACGCGTGACGCGCCTCGTCGATGCCGCGATCGGAGGCGATGCGGGCGCGCTCGACCTCCTCGCGGAAGGCGATCTCCGCCTCCTGCAGCGCCTGCATGCGCGCGATCTCCAGCTGCTCGATCGCCCGCCGTCGCTCGAGGCGGGTCGCGTCCAGGACCTGTTCGCGCTCGACGTCGCTCTTCTCGACCTGTTGCTTGGCGACGATTTCGGCCTGGCGCACCTGACGATCGGCGCCGATCCGCTCAGACCGCTTGGACGACAGCGCGATCGTACGGTCCTCGTCGGCGATCTCGACCTCCTTCTTCTGCTCGATGTTGAGCACTTCGCGCGTCCTCTGGGAGGCGATGCGATCCGTCTCGAGCGCAAGCTCGACGCCGATGCGCTGGCGCTCGACGGCGTCGCGGCGCCTAAGCTCCGCCGCCTCGATCGCCTCGGTCCTGGCGATCTCGAGGCCTCGCGTCTCCTGCTCGGCCTGGATGCGCTCGGCCGCGACCGCCTTCTCCTGCGCGATGCGCGCGGCTTCGACCGCCTCGCGCGCCTTGATCTCCGCTTCTTCGATCGCCTGGGTGCGGGCGATTTCGCGCGCCCGGATCTCCTCGTCCTTGGCGATGCGCTCCGCCTGGATCTTGCGGTCCTGATCGATGCGCGCCGACTCGACGAGCTCGCGCGCGGCGATCTCCGCCCGCTCCAGCGCTTCGTTGCGGGCGATCTCGAGCCCGCGGGTGTCGCGCTCAGCGGTGATCGATTCTGCTGCAGTCGCCTTCTCCTGAGCGATGCGGGCAGCCCGCGTCGCCTGCAGCGCCGTAATCTCGGCCTCCTAGATAGCGCGGCGGCGCTCGATCTCCTGATTTTGCGTTTCCTGCTGGCTCTCGATGCGGGTGAGCGAGATGTTCTTCTCTTGGGCGATTCGAGCCGCTTCGATCGCCTCGCGCGCGGCGATGTCGGCCTCTTCGAGGGCTCTGTTGCGAGCAATTTCGAGCGCGCGAATGCGCTCCTCTTGCGCGATCCGCGTCGCTTCCGTCGACTGGCGGGCGGCGATGCCCGCCTCCTCGATCGTCTGGTTGCGGGTGATTTCGAGCGACCGGGTGGTCTGGTCGGCAGCGATGCGGTCCGCGGCGAGCGTCTGCTCGCGCGCGATCTTCGCCGCTTCGATCGCCTGGTTGGCGGCGATCTCCGCCTCCTCGATGCTTCGCGTGCGCGCGATCTCGAGCGCGCGGGTGCGCTCGTCGGAGGCGATGCGCTCGGCGTTGATCATCGTCATCTAGGCGATGCGCAATTTCTCGGTCGCTTCCCGCGCGGCGATTTCGGCTTCCTCGACCACGCGCGTGCGCTCGATCTCGCGCCAGCGGGTCTCCTCCTCGTTGACGATGCGCAATTCAGTCACCACGCGCTCTTGCAAGATGCGCGCCTTTTCGACGACTTCGCGCGCCTCGATTTCCGCCTCCTCGACCGCGCGCGCCCGCTCGATCTCGGTCTGGCGCACTTCGCGCTCAGACGCGATGCGCGCGGTGTCGACAGAACGCTGGTTGGCGATGCGCGCCCTTTCGATCCCCTCGTGCGCCGCGATCTCGATTTCCTCGACCGTGCGCGTGCGCTCGATCTCCTTCTGCCGCACCTCGCGCTCGGAGGCGATGCGCGTCGGTTCGAGACATAGATCCTGATCGGCGCCGCGGCCAGCCTCGCGGCGCTTGCGGGAGCGGCTGCGACTTCGCGCGCGTTTTCCTCGGCGCGCTCGGGCTCGGCCTCGGAGTGGCGCCCGACGCCCAAGAGCCGCTGCTGCAGGTCCCGGTCGGCGGCGAGCCGGCGCGAACTCGATGATGCGGTTGAACCTCCCGTTGACCATGATGGCGACGTTTTCGGAGACGGTCGTCGCGACGCCGATGTTCTGCTCGATGACGAGAATCGCCATGTCGCTTTCCTCGCCGAGACGAACCAGCATCTCCTCGACCTGCGAGACGATCACCGGCGCCAGGCCCTCGGTTGGCTCGTCCATGATCAGGAGGCGTGGGTTGGTCACCAGCGCTCGGGAGATGGCCAGCATCTGCTGTTCGCCGCCGGAGAGCTGAGCGCCGCTGTTGTTCTTCCGTTCGGCGAGGCGCGGAAACGCGTCATAGACGCGCTCGACCGTCCATGGGCCGGACTGCCGCGCCGCGGTCATGCGCAAGTGTTCGTCGACGGTGAGCGAGCGCCAGAGCCTGCGGCCTTGCGGCACATATCCGACGCCATGGCGCGCGACTTGCGCCGGCGGAAGGCCGAGCATCTCTTCGCCACGCACGCGGATCGAGCCGCTCGAGGCGCGCGTCAACCCCATGATGGCCCTGCAGAGGGTCGTCTTGCCCATGCCGTTGCGCCCGACGACTGACAGCACGCCGTGACCCAGCGCCAGGTCGACGCCCTGCAACGCATGCGAGCGCCCGTAATAGACGTTGAGCCCCATGACCCGAAGCATCACGTCGGCATCGGCGCGCCGCGGCTCAGGCATGGCCGCCTCCAAGGTGGAGTTCCTGCACCTCGGGATCCGCCTCGATCTCCTGCGGCGCGCCTTCCTTGAAGATCCGCCCGTTATGCATCATCGTCACGCGCTCGACGACGCGCAGCGCGACGTCCATGTCGTGCTCGATGACGATGTAGCCGATATGGGCCGGCAGCGAGGAGAGAATGTCGATGAGTTCGGCCCGCTCGGTGGGCGAAGGCCCTGCCGCCGGCTCGTCGAACAGGATGAAGCGCGGCGCGCCCGCCAGCGCCAGCGCGATCTCGAGCTGGCGCTGCTGGCGATAGGCCAGTTCCGCGACCAGCCGGTCCTTGATCGGCGTCAGATGGACCGCTTGAATGAGGTTTTCGGCGGCGTGGACGAGCGCGTCGTTGCGCCTCGCCCGAATGAACGAGTAGCGCCCGCGCAAGACGCCGCGGCAGGCGAGGTAGACATTGTCGAGCACCGACAGGCCGGAAAAAAGGGCGGAGATCTGATAGGTCCGGCACAATCCGCGGCGGATTCGTTCGTAAGGCGGAAAGGCCGTCACGTCCTCGCCAAAGAAGCGGATCGTCCCCGAGGACGGCGGGAAGTCGCCCGTAATGCAGTTAAAAAGCGTCGTCTTGCCGGCGCCGTTCGAACCGAGAACCGCACGTCGCTCGCCCGGCTTGACGGTCAGCGAGATGTCGACGAGGGCGGCAAGCGCGCCGAATAAACGCGTCACGCCACGGAGTTCGAGGGCGTTGGCCGAGCCGACCGCGGAGAGGCGATGAGCGACGCTATCCATGGCCGCCACCTGGTGGTTGCGAGCGCCCCGAGTTCGGCCGCGCGCGATTGCGCCACCGCGCCCAGAGGCCGATGACGCCGTCGGGCGAGAAAAACACGATCGCCAGGAAGCCCAAACCGATCAGCAGGCGAAACCGATTGCCGTCGAGGCCGAACGCGACGAGAACGTCGAGGGCGAAGGTCTTGAGCACCGCATAAATCAGGGCGCCGATGAACGGGCCGATCGGATTGCCGATCCCGCCGACGACCGCGATGACGAGGATGTCGATCGCCGCCGAGACGCTGACGGTGCCGGGCGCGATCTCGCCATAGCTCCAGACCAGGAGGATCCCGCCCAACACATAAGCCGCCACGCGATGCGCATTCACGTTGAAGCCCAGCGCCGCCATCCGCCGGGGGTTGTCGCGGATGCCCTGCAGAGCGAGCCCGAAGGGCGCCCGCGCGACATAGGAGACCGAGAGCCAGCACAGGACGGCGACGCCGAGGGTGAGATAGTAGAAGGGTGTCGAGGCGTGCCAGTCGACGCCCAGAAAGACTGGCGTCGGAACGCCGTCGATGCCGGTGTGGCCGTCGAAGATCGCGTAATTCTCGTTGGTGAAATAGTAGAACGCCGCGGCGATCGCGAGCGTGATCATGATCGTATAGATCCCCTCGGTGCGCACCGCGAGCGCGCCAATGATGGCGCCGACAATCATCGAGAGGATCAAAGCCGCCGGAACCGCGAGCCACCAGGGCCAGCCCATTCCGCCAGGCATGCCGTTGACCCCGAGGATCGCGACGATGTAGCCGGCGAAACCGGCGATCGTCATTTGCGCGAGGCTAACCATGCCGCCGTAGCCTGCGAGGAACATCAGGCTCAGCGCGATTGTGCCGAGCATATACGCCCAGCCGAAGATCTGCGTGAGCACGAAGCTGCTGGCGATCGCCGGCATGATGAGGACGACGACGCCAACGAGGGCCGCGACCGGATGGACGTTCTACAGCCACGTGGGCTGGGACGCGGCGCCCGACGCGCCTCTCGTGCGGTTCTCAGCGAGGGCCATGGTCTAGCTCCCCGCCAGCAGGCCCTGCGGCCGCACGGCCAACACGAGCACCATGATCAGAAAGGTGAGGACGATCGCATAGGTCGGGAAATAGGCCAGCCCGATCTGCTCGGCGAGACCGATGATGACCGCGCCAAGCGCCGCGCCCGGAATCGACCCCACGCCGCCGACGATGACCACGATCAGCGAAGCGAGCAAAAAGCGCGTGTCTTCGCCCGGCGACAACGACTGAAACGTTCCGCCGACCACGCCAGCCATTCCAGCGAGCCCAGCGCCGAAGGCAAAGACGGTGACGAACACGAGCTGAATAGGCACGCCCATCGCCGACAGCATGTCGCGGTCGTCGACGCCGGCGCGCACGATCATGCCGATCCGAGTGCGGTTCAAAACCAGCCACATCGCAACACCAATCACGACCGAGGCCGCGAAGATGACCAGCCGAACGATTGGATAGGACAGATAGACTGCCTCGCCCGACGACTTGACCGCGGTGACGAGAGGAAGATCGACCGGTCCGCGGAGCCACGTCGGCGTCTGAATCTGCCAGGAATTTCCGCCGAAGGCCCACAACATGAGGTCGGCGAGCACGATCGAAATCCCGATCGTCACCAACGTCTGCCGGAGCTCCTGGCCCTCCATGCGGCGGAAAACGGCGACTTGAAGGATGACGCCGAGGAGGGCCGCGACGGCGAAGGCGACGACGAAGCTGAAGAGCCACGAACCAGTGGCGTCGACGGTCAAGTAACCGAAATAACCGCCGAGCAGGTAGATCGAACCATGCGTCAGATTGACGTTGCGCATGAGGCCGAAGATCAGGGTGAAGCCGCTGGCGACCAGAAAGTAGAGGCCCCCGAGCGTGATTCCATTCAGGGCGGCGTTGAGGAACAGCTTCTTCCTGCCGAAGATCGCTTCGAAACCCGGCGACCACGGCGCAAACACGAGCCAGATGACCGCGATCGCCGCAACGGCGATGATCAGCGACCAGATCGGGCGGCGCGCGACAAAGCTGCTCATGGGCGGCTCTTTGGCGCGCTCATGCAAGGCGGCGGCTGCGCCGCCTGGCCGCTCGGCCCCGACGGCCGGGCGGTAACGAACGCCGCCATTGAAAACGCAAAACCTCCCGCTTCGCCGCAGTCCGGCCAGTCTGTTCGCTTTAAGCAGCGGGGCATCTTAATCGCGACAAGGTTCAACACCTGGAGGGGTTTTGCAAGAGCAGGCGGACCGGGCGCGTCGCGCGCCCGGCCGCGGGTCAGCTCAGTACTTCTTGCACTCCGGATTCGTCCGGCTTGGAGGCCCGATCTTGACGAACACGTCCCTCGGGTAGCCGAGCGTCTGATGCACGTTGGGAATGACCTTGACGACCTTGCTGACGAGGCCGCCTTGGCCGTCCTCGGCAACCTCGGTGACGAAATTGGTCCCGATCGCCTGGCGGTCCTCATCGAGGCTGATCTTGCCGTTTGGCGCGTCGATCGTCAGTCCGGCCATCGCGGCCTTGAGTTTCGACTGGTTGTCGCTGAGGTCGCCATTGACTTTGTTGAGCGACTCGAACAGCGCCATCGTTGCGTCATAGTAGTTGGCCGCCAGCAATCCGGGGCTCGGCAGGCGCTTATCGGCCAGAGTTGATTCCTGATAGAGCTTCACGAACGCCATCGTCCCAGGTGTCGGCCATGCCGCTCGACGCGATCGTGCCGATCAACGCCTTCTTCGCGTCGCCCTTGGCCGAAAGGACCGTCTGATCAACCATGATCGAACCGCCGAGAAGGTGCGCCTTGCCGCCCGCCTGCTGGTATTGGTTCAGAAAATTGACCGCGTCGGCGCCGCCGAGGCCGAGGTAGATGGCGTCGACGTCGTCCGGCAACGCCGCGATCGTCGAGGCGAAGTCCTTCCTTCCGAGCGGCACCCACTGGCGGCTCGTCACCTGCCCGCCAAGGGCGCAATATTCCAGGACCAGGCCGAAGACCTACGTATAGACGAAGGAATAGTCTTCGCCGACGGTTGCGATCTTCTTATAGCCCCTAGTGCTATAGGCATAGTCGCCGAGTCCCGCGGACCATTGTGCGCCGTCCATGTTCCAGCGGAAGAAATTCGGCGACGGATTGGGAAAGGTTGTCTCCTGTGCGCCGGAAGCGGCGTTGATGAAGGTCAGCTCCGGATGGGTCTTGGAGAAAGTCTTGACCGCGATGCCTTCGTCGCCCGAGAGCGGCGAGATGAGGATTTGCACGTGATCCTGCTCGATCAGCTTTCACCGCGCGCAATGCGGAATCCAGCGTCGCGTCGGTCGAGGCGATGACGAATTCCAGCTCCTTCCCGCCCGCCTTGCCGCCGTATTTCTTTACCGCCGCGTTGAACCCGGCGATCCCGTCGACGCCCAATATGGTGTAGGTGCCTTCGAGCGTCGCGGTGACGCCGACTTTGATCTTGTCCTGCGCCCACGCCGCGCTCGACAGCAAAACGCTGGCGAGCGCCGCGGCACCGATTCCGACCTTCAACATGACCATCCTCCCAGTTCCGCGTATTGCGTTCTTGCATTCCCGCAGCGCGGCGACCGGGCTCTTGGACGGCTTCGCTGCCGCTCGCGACGAAGCCCTCCGGGCCGAGCCGAACGAACACCAGCGGCAAGAAATGCGCGCAGCAATGAAGCGGAATGCGCCGGACTTTACAAGCGGTCAGTTTTTTGTGCTGCGGCGCGGCGCTGATCTCGCAGCTGCAACAAGCGACGGCTCGCTCAAGCCCAGGACTTGCGACGAGCCCTCTCGCCCGTGGCGCTCGGCGTTGTTACGTCTGAGAAGAAGAAGCTCCATCGCTGCGCCCCGCTGATTCGCTAAACCACTGACTCTATTGAATCGATTCCGGCGGCAGAGGGAGATTCAAGCCTAGGCCGCGGATGCCTGCGCCGCAGGGCCGATGCGGGATGCTCCCGTCGCAATCTTGTCGGACGGAATCTCGACCTCGATCTCCAGCGTCGACATCGCATCCGCGCGGTCCATCTTCACGGAAAGCTTCTCCGGATCGAATTCGATGTGGCGCGCGATGGTGGCGAGCAATTCGTCGCGCAGGATCGTCACCAGATCGCGAGGCCCAAGCGCGACACGCTCGTGTGCGAGCAGGATTTGAAGCCGCTCGCGCGCGACTGGCGCGCTGCTGCGTGACTTAAGAAATCCAAATAAGCTCATGCCGCCCTCCGGCCGAACAGGCGCGTGAAGAAGGTTTTCTTTTCGTCGGGGATCGCGATCGGAACCGTTTCGCCAGAAAGACGTCGGGCCGCTTCGAGATAGGCTAGTCTCGCCTGGCCCGCCGAAGCGTTCATCGTCACAGGGGCGCCTATGTTAGAGGCGCGCAGGATCTCTTTGCTCTCCGGGATCACGCCCAAGAGCGGGATCGACAGAATCTCAAGCACGTCGTCGATGCTAAGCATCTCGCCCGAACTCGAGCGGACAGGGTCAAATCGAGTGAGCAGCAGCTGCTTGTCCATCTGCTCGCCGCGCTCGGCTCGCAAGGTCTTGGAATCGAGGAGGCCGATGATCCGGTCGGAGTCCCGAACCGACGAGACTTCCGGGTTCGCGACCACGATCGCCTGATCCGCGTACCGCATCGCCAGAAGAGCGCCTCTCTCGATCCCTGCCGGGCTGTCGCAAAGAACCCAATCGAAACTGGTGCGCAGTTCGCCGATGACCCGCTCGACGCCCTCGGTGGTCAGCGCGTCCTTGTCGCGAGTCTGAGAGGCCGCCAACAGGTGGAGAGTGTCGATGCGCTTATCCCGGATCAACGCCTGGGGCAACTTGGCGTCCCCCTGCGCGACGTTGATGAAGTCAAAGACGACCCGCCGCTCCGCGCCCATCACCAGGTCGAGATTGCGGAGTCCGACATCGAAATCGACAACGCAAACGCGCCGCCCGCTCTGCGCGAGCGCCGCGCCAAGAGACGCCGTCGAGGTGGTTTTGCCCACGCCGCCCTTTCCTGATGTAACGACAATCACCTTGCTCATGCGCGTTGTCCCCTTAAACAGCCTCAGCCCAGGATTCGGAGTTTGAGTTCGTCACCCTCCAGCCGGGCCTCAACACTGCGGCCCTCCATCTCGGAATTCGTGTTTTCCGCCGTGACATAAGCGCCCCCGATACAAAGCAGTTCCGGCCTTGCTTCAGTGCAGAAAATGCGCGCGGACCGTGAGCCCGAGATGCCAGCGATCACACGCCCCTGCAGCGCTCCATAAACGTGAACGGACCCGCCAGCGACGATCTCTGCGCCTGAGGCGACGCGACCAATGATTGTCACGTCTCCCTGAGGATGCATGATCGACTGGCCGGAGCGCACGTTACCGTCCACGATCAGCGAATTGGCCCTTTCGGCTATGGTTTGATCGGTCGCCGGCGCGAATCGTCTTCGCGTAGCGTCGGCGCGTCCTCACCTGCCGTTGGAGCGTCCTCCCGCAGCGTCGGCGCATCGATTGGCCGCCCTCCGGAAACGATCGGAGGCAGATGAGGCCCAACCAACCCGCGATGAACGTTCTCCGCTCCCATAACCCTGATGTGACGCCGCGCGAGGCCGCTGAGAAGATCGCGGTATTCCTTGAGGCTGATGTCGAGCGCCGCCATGTCGAGAATGACTGGCCTCGCGAGAAAGAACGTTGGAGAACGGGCGAGCCAGGCATCGAGCGCTTCAAACCAGTCGGCGAGCGGTTGGACGGGCTCGAGGACGTAGGCCAGGAGGGATTGAGCCCTGAACTTCAGCGTTTGAGCGGGGCCTACATGCGCGTTCATCGCACCAGTCCGTTGGCGTTTCGTTAACCACGTTTGCGTCGGAATGGTTTATGAACGGTTAAGAACCCGAATTCCGGCGCCGTTAAATATCGCAGAGGAACCGTGGCTGGCGGCGGAAGCTTGCGCTCGCCGCAGGATTGTCGAACGCGGCTGTCTAGCCCGTGATGGTTCGTTCTTCCGCGGCCGGCTCGTCCGATCGGAGACGGCGAAGGATTGATTTTCAGCCGGCAGGTGACATGCTGTGCTCGCTAGCGATTTCAGTACGCGCTCGCCGCGCTCATGCCCCTTCGGAAAGCTCAACCAGCATTGAGGCCAGGACTTCGAAGGCGCGGTCGATATCCGCCCTTATCGCCGCTCTCGCCGAAGCGGCGTCGCCGCGGCGCAGCGCCTCGGCCGCGAGCCGATGACTTGAGTTGGCCGAGACGTAGTTGCCAGAGCCTTGAAGGAGATTGAAGTAGGGGCTGATTTGCAGCCAGAGGCTCTCGATCAGCGCGACGGACACCGGCGAACCGGAAGCCCGATAGATCGTAAAGTGAAACGAGCGATTGGCCTTGAGATAGGCCGTCGTTTCGCCCGACGCGATCGCCTGATCCATGCGCGCAAGCTCGCGCTCAAGCGACACGAGACCGTCAGCGTCGATGCGCTTCGCCGCCCACGCGGTCGCCGCCCCCTCGATCTCGCGGCGCACATTGCGCAGGTCCGTGAATCGCTCAAGCGTGATCGGCGGAACGCCGATGCTGCGTCCGGAGACGACCGTCAAGGCGTTGGAGGCGGTGAGCCGCTTAAGCGCCTCCCGCACGGGCATGGCGCTGACGCCGAACGCCTCGGCCAAACTTTGGATGGTGACGAGGCGGCCAGGCGGGATGTCGCCGTCAAGGATGAGGCTCGCTAGCCGATTGTAGACGCGCTCCTGCAGGGTGTCGCGCTCAAGGGGCGCTGCCCGAATATCCGCCTGAGCGACGGCGCCCGCCACCGCCATTGCACCCGCCTGTCAAGTTCTCGCGACGACCCGCCTGCTGTCTTGCGCCCTTCATGATTTGTGATCTATGATCAAAAGTCAACGGCCGGTAAGGCCGCTAGGATGGGGAGGAGGACCCTGATGAGACTATCGTCGTGCGTCGTCGGCACCGCCGCGCTTGGAGCTGCATTCCTGGCGACCGCCGGGATCTCCGCGCAAGCTGAAGACAAGTTCAAAGTCTTTCTCAGCATGAGCTATATCGGCAACGACTGGCAGGCCGAGGCGGCGAACATGGTCAAGGCCATGGCCGACTACAAAACGCTTCGCGACAAGGTGGACCTGACCGTGCAGGTGGCTGGGCCGAACGCGCAGCGCCAGATCCAGCAGATCAACGCGATGGTCCAGCAGGGCGCGAAGGCGATCGTGGTCTATCCGATTTCGCCGACGGCGCTGAACCAGGTGGTGAAGAACGCCTGCGACAAGGGAGTGGTCATTTTCGCCTATGACGCCGAGATCACCGAGCCTTGCGCCTACAACACGCACATCGACCAAGAGGAGGCCGGCCGGGTCACCGCTCAATGGCTGGTCGACAAGCTCGGCGGCAAGGGCAATATCGTGATCCTGACCGGCGTTCCGGGAACCTCGGTCGACACGCAGCGCACGGCGGCGGCGAAGGCGGTCTTCGCCAAGCATCCCGATATCCACATCATCGGCGAAGCGGTCGGCATGTGGTCGCAGGCGGTCGCCCGCACCGAGCTTTCGAAGATTCTCGCCACCCACAATTGGAACGAGATCGACGGCCTGTGGGTGCAGGTCGGTTGCTACACCGCGGCGTCGCTGCAGGATGAAGCCGGCATCCCGGACAACAAGAAGAAGCCGTGCGCCGGCGAGGGATCGAACGGCCACCGCATCCAGATGCTGCCTGCTGGAACCAAGGTTGAGGGCGCCGCGGGCACCTATCGGCCGATGGGATATCCGAGCATCTCCTATGCTTCGCCGCCCTATTCCGGCGGGCTCGCGCTGAAACTCGCCATCGACAAGCTCGAGGGCAAGGACGTGCCGAAGCTCACCAAGCTGCCGCTGCCGGTCGTCACCAACGACACGATCAAGCTGTGCGAGGAAGGCACGTGGGCCGAGATGAAGGCCGGATGCAACGTGTTCAAGCCGTCGATCGTCAGCAATCCCGGTTGGTTCGCCTCGATATTCTCGGACCAGACGCCTGAGATCGGCTTGAGCGCCGCGCTCGTCGGCCAGCCCGAAGACTGATCCTCGCGTGAGGCGGGGGCGCGACGCCTCCGCCTCAAAACTCCTCGCTTGGCGAGCCCGCGCTGCAGGGACAAGGTGTGTGAATGACGGAGGCTTCCGGCGGTGCGGCAGTGTCCGTCGTCAACCTGCGCAAGACCTTCGGCGCCACCGTCGCAGTCGACGATGTTTCGTTCTCGATCGCAGAGGGAAGCGTGCACGCGCTGCTTGGCGAGAACGGCGCCGGCAAATCCACGATCGTCAAGCTCCTCTCCGGGCTGATCTTGCCGGACGCCGGCGGAATCGAGATTTTCGGCAAGCCGGCGCGCCTGCGCTCGCCGCGCGTCGCTCACGCCCTCGGCGTTCAGACGGCGTTCCAGGAAATGACTCTGGTCCCTGATCTGACCGTCTTGGACAATATGCTCCTGCCCTATGCGCCAATGGGGCCCGTCGGGCTAATCCGCCGGCGGACGGCCACTGCGGCGCTGCGCGAACATTTCGCCTCGCTTGGATTCGATGTCGACCTCGATGCTGAGGTCGGCGGCCTCGACCTCGCCGTGCAGCAGAAAATTGAGATCGCCCGCGCCATCTTTCGCAAGCCCCGCCTCATTCTGCTCGATGAGCCGACATCAACTCTTGCGGGCCGAGACGTCGATTGGCTCGGCGACCTGATCGGTCGCCTCAAGAGCGAGGGCGTCACTGTCGTCTTCATTTCGCATCGGATGCGAGAAGTCCGCGCGTTCTGCGATCGGCTCACGATTCTGCGCAACGGACGGCACATCACGACCGGCGCGGTCAGCGATTTCAGCGAGGAGCAGGTGGTCGAGATGATCGTTGGGCGCTCGATCGCGCAAACATTCCCGCCGCGGCCTGCGATGCGGCCGACAGAGGCGCCCGAGGTCTTCGCCGTCCGCAACCTTGCCGCGGGCGAGAAACTGGAAGATGCGAGCTTCGCTCTCCATTGCGGCGAGATCCTTGGCGTCGCCGGCCTGCAGGGAATGGGCCAGCTCGATCTGTTCCTCGCCTGCTTCGGCATGGCCGATGTTCGCGGCGGAGAGATGCTGCTCGACGGCCGGCCAGTCATGATTGGCGCTCCCACCGGGGCGCTGCGGCCGAACGTCGGCATCGGTCTCGTGCCCGAAGACCGCAAGAGCGAAGCTTTGTTCCTGAATTTGTCCGGCAAGCACAACGCCTCGCTGCCGGTCATCAAACGCTTCACGAGAGGGGGGCTCATCGACAAGACCCGGGAAGCCATTGAGGTCTCTCGCGTCTTTGAGCGCGTCGAGGTCGAGCGCCGAGCCCTGTGGACGCAGGTCTCCGCGTTCTCCGGCGGCAATCAGCAGAAGATCGCGATCGCCAAATGGCTGTTAGCCGAGAGCCGCATCCTGCTTCTGTTCGATCCGACCCGAGGCATCGACGTCGGCACCAAGCACGAGCTCTACCTCATGATGCGCAATTACGCCCAGACAGGCGGAAGCATCCTGTTCCACTCGACCGAAATCCCCGAGCTCGTCCATCTCTGCGATCGCGTGATCGTGCTGTACGGCGGCCGGCTGGTCGACGAGATCGCAGCGAAGGACCTCACCGAACGCGCCATCATGTGGCCCGCGCTCGGGGGCAAGACGACGCGCGAGGAGGCGGCGGCGTGAGCGTTCGCGCCGTGGAGGCGGCTGCGCCCACGCGCTCGGCGCTCTGGCTCCGGCTCGGCCGCAGCCGCGGGCTGATCACGGCGGTTGTCGTTTTCCTGACGCTTCTGCTGGTCGTGGAAGGCGTCAACGTTACGCCGCTCTCCTATTTCGATGTGAGCTTTCTCGCTAGCGGCGGCGCGCCGCTTGCGATCGCTGCATTTGGCGAGACCCTTGTCATTCTCGTCGGCGGCTTCGATCTCTCTGCGGGCGCCGTGCTCTCCCTCGTCAACGTGGCGCTGGCGGCGAGCATGAGCCCGACCAATCCAGACGCGTCGATCATTCTGTGGACCCTGACGGGGGTCGGGGTCGGCGCGGCGGTCGGCGCCTTCAACGGCCTCTTCATCGCCTTTCTGCGGCTGCAGCCGATCGTGGTGACGCTTTCCACGATGTTTATCGTGCAGGGCGTCACGTTGCTGGTCATGGAGAAGCCTGGCGGTTTCGTTTCTCCTTCGCTCGGCACCTTCTTCCTCGGCGACGCGATTCCGAACCGGCTGCCGATGCCGGTCGTGCTTCTCTTAGCGCTCGTCACCTTTTGGCTTTGGCTCAAAAACACACGGTTCGGCATAGCGATCTACGCCGTTGGAAGCGACGCCGACGCAGCGACCGCGACGGGCGTTCGCGTCATGTTGGTGCGCTTTGGGGTCTACGTGCTCGCCGGCGGCTTCTATGGGCTTGCGGGCGTCTTCATCAGCGCCGAGACGGGCTCGGGCGACCCGCTGGTGGGCAATCCGCTGCTGCTGTCGATCTTCGCCGCGGTCGTGGTCGGCGGGACCCGCCTGGGCGGCGGTCGGGGAGGCCCCATCGGCTCGATCGTCGGCGCCTACATTCTGATGATTGTCGTCAACATTCTCCTGGTGCTGAACGTCTCCGCCTACTACTCGAGCATCGCGGAGGGACTCATTCTTTTGCTCGCGGTGCTGGCGTCGTCCATCTCGCGCAATTCGACCCTGGCCAGTCAGATCCGCAGCGGGCTCGTCAATCTCAAGGCTTGGCGAAAAGGCATGCTGCCGCGCCAGATCGGCGGCGGCGACCGGCGTCTCGTTGTTGGAGGCTTGAGCGAAGCCGCATCCTCTCCCTTTTCGGGGGCAAGCTGGTTCACACGCCACTCTCGGACGCTGCGCTATGCGCTGCCGGCCTATGTCTGCTTTTTGATTGTTCTCTTTGCGACGCAACTGACGCTCGGCCACGCCATCACCAACTGGCGTTATTGGGACGCGCTTGCCGTTCTCTCGGGCTTTCTTGCCATCTTGGCCCTTGGCCAGGGGACGGTGATCCTCACCGGCGGGCTCGACCTATCCGTGCCCTGGACGATCGGTTTCTGCGGCATCCTGCTCGCGGGCATGGTGCATGGGTCCGACGCCGCCCTTCTCTATGCCTTGCCGATCGTGTTGGCGCTGGCCTGCCTCATCGGCTTCGTCAACGGCGTCGGCGTCGTCGCGCTGGGGGTGTCGCCGATCGTAGTGACCCTGGCGATGAACGGCTTCCTGCAGGGCGCCGCGCTGCTTTATTCCCACGGCACGCCGGCCGGGTTCGCGTCGCCCCTCTTGCGCTGGTTCATGACCGGACATGTCGCGGGCCTCACGCCCGTCGTCTTTTTCCTCATCGCCTTCGTCGTCTTCGCGGTGGTCCTTCTGTCGGACACGCCATTCGGCCGACGGGTCTATGGGATCGGCAACGGAATTCGCGTTGCGCGCCTCTCGGGGATTGCGGTCGGCCGCACGATCATCGGCGTCTACATGCTGTCCGCGCTCTGCTCGGCGCTTGTCGGCATTCTGCTCACTGGCTTTTCCGGGCAGGGAAGCCTCGGCATGGGCGATGACTATCTCTTGCCCTCAATCGCAGTGGTGGTGGTCGGCGGCGCGCTGATCACGGGCGGCCGGGGGAGCTACCTCGGCATGCTTGGCGGGGCGCTGCTATTGACCTCGCTTCAGACCTTGCTTGCCGGGACCACCCTGCCCTACGCGACGCGAACGATTCTATTCGGCCTCGTCGTGCTGGTCGCGGTTATGGCGCTGCGCGACAGGCGAGCCTGATTATCGGAGTGACTGAATGAGCGATCCCGCTGACGTCTTTGCACTCCCCGAGAAGTTGCGGGTTCTGGTCACCGCCGGCGCCTCGGGCATTGGCCGCGCGACCGCCGATTTGCTCGCCGCTCGCGGCGCGCGGGTCCATATCTGCGACGTCGCCGACGAGTTCCTTACCGACTATCGCGCTGCTCATCCCGACGCCAGAATCACGAAGGCCGATGTGTCTTCCGAAGCGGACGTGGCGCGTCTGTTCGACGACGTCAAAGCCTCCCTCGGCGGACTTGACGCGCTAATCAACAACGCTGGGATCGCCGGCCCGACCGGCGGAATCGAGGATATCAGACCGGAGGATTGGCGGCGCACCATCGACGTCTGTCTGACCGGGCAGTTCCTGTGCGCGCACTTCGCCGTGCCGTTGCTCAAGGCCGCCGGCGGGGGCGCGATCGTCAATCTGTCCTCGGCGGCGGGTCGGTTTGGCTACGCATTCCGGACCCCCTACTCTGCGGCCAAATTTGGCGTTATCGGACTGACCCAGAGCCTCGCCAAGGAGCTGGGGCCCGCCAACATCCGCGTCAATGCGATTCTGCCCGGCATCGTCGAGGGACCGCGCATGACCGGAGTGATCGCCGCGCGCGCCAAACAGACCGGCGTGAGCTATGAGGCCATGGAAAGGACCTATCTCGAGCGAGTCTCGATGCGACGGATGGTGACCGCAAGCGACGTCGCCGCGACAATCGCCTACCTGCTGTCCCCCGCTGGCCGGAACATATCCGGCCAGTCGATCGGCGTGGACGCCAACGTCGAAACATTGTGACGGACTGACTACCGGCACTCGGAGGGCGACATGACAAAAGCAGCGGTCATCGGTTCAGGCTTCGTCGGGCGCGCCTGGGCGATCAGTTTCGCCCGCGCCGGTTGCGAGGTCGCCCTTTGGGATCAGGACAAAGAGGCGCCAAGCAAGGCTCTGGCCTATATCGAGCGGCTTCTGCCGGACCTCGAGGCGAACGATCTTCTGAACGGCGGCGCGGCCAGCCAAGTCGCCACGCGCATCCATGCGGCGCCGACTCTCGAATCAGCGCTGGAGGGCGCGGTCCACGTCCAGGAAAACACCCCCGAGGATGTCGAAGTGAAGCGCGCGGTGTTCGCGCGGCTCGACGCCGCCGCGTCGCCTGACGCCGTCCTGGCGAGCTCGACCTCGGCAATCCTGCCTTCGTCCTTCACCGAAAACCTTAGAGGCCGCGCGCGCTGTCTCGTCGTCCACCCGATCAATCCGCCCTATCTCATTCCCGCCGCCGAAGTCGTCCCCGCGCCATGGACGGACTCGGCGGTTGTCGAGCGCGCCGCGAATTTTCTGCGCGCCGCTGGTCACGCGCCGATCGTCATGAAACGCGAGATCGACGGCTTTGTCATGAACCGGCTGCAAGGCGCGCTCTTGGAGGAAGCCTTTCGAACTCGTCGATCAGGGCTACGCCGGGGTCGAGGACGTTGATGTCGGGATTCGCGAGGGGCTGGCCTTGCGCTGGTCGTTCATGGGGCCGTTCGAGACCATCGACCTCAACGCGCCCGGCGGGGTGCGCGACTACGCCGATCGCTATCAGGCCATCTACTCCGGCATTTTCGGATCGTCCCAGTGGCGCGTCGATTGGAGCGGCCCGGTCATGGGCATCGTCGAGTCGGAGCGGCGCAAGCGCCTGGCCGCGGACCGGCTCGGAGAACGGCAGGCCTGGCGGGATCGCCGCCTCATTGCTCTCGCGGCGCATAAGCGCTGGGCTGACAAGGACATTGGTCGCTGACGAGTTGGCGTGAAGACGAAGGAAGAACGGAAGCATGGCTCAATCGAACAAGGTCATCATCACCTGCGCTGTGACGGGGGCGATTCATACGCCGTCAATGTCGCCTTACCTTCCGGTCACCGCCGACCAAATCGCCGAGGCCGCGATCGGGGCGGCGGAGGCCGGCGCCGCGATCGTCCACTTGCACGCGCGGGACGAGAAGACCGGCCGGCCCGATCAAACGCCCGAGGCCTTCGCGCGCTTTCTGCCGCGCATCAAGCAGTCGACAAGAGCGGTGGTGAATTTGACCACGGGCGGGGCGCCCTTCATGACGGTTGAGGAGCGTGTGAAACCCGCGGCGACGTTCAAGCCGGAGGTGGCGTCGCTCAACATGGGCTCGATGAACTTCGGGCTCTTCCCGATGCTCAATCGCTTCAAGACCTTCAAACACGATTGGGAGCCGCAGGCGCTCGAGAACTCGCGCGATCTCGTGTTCCGCAACACCTATAAGGACATCGAATTCGTGCTACGCACGCTTGCCGACTCCGGGACGCGCTTCGAGTTCGAGTGCTACGACACCGCACACCTCTACAATCTCGGTCACTTTCTCGAGCGCGGCCTCGTCAAGCCGCCGCTCTTCGTCCAGACCGTGTTCGGCATCCTGGGCGGGATCGGCCCGCACCCAGAGGACGTCATGCATATGAAGCGCACCGCGGACCGCCTGTTCGGCAATCAATACAAATGGTCGGTGCTCGGCGCCGGCCGCAACCAGCTCCCCATCGCCGCGATGGCCGCCGCAATGGGGGGCAACGTCCGCGTCGGGCTTGAGGACTCGCTTTGGTCAGGCCCCGGCAAACTCGCCACCAGCAACGCAGAGGAGGTGCGCGCCGCGCGGCAGATCATCGAGGGGCTCGGCCTCTCGGTCGCGAGCCCGGATGAAGCCCGGGAGATCCTCGAACTCAAGGGCGGAGACCGGGTCGCGTTCTGATCGCTTGGCCGTAGGCATCGCGAGCGCGCCGGAGCCGCTGACGCGCTCGCTGAGGGCGAGAAAAAAACCGGGAGGATTTCATGCGCATCGAAGTGCTGATCGACGTCAAACCCATACTCGGAGAGGGTCCGCTCTGGGACGTCGACGAGCAGCGCCTCTATTTCATCGATAGCTTCGGCTGCAACGTCTTCCGCTGCACCGCCGATGGGCGCGAGGTGCGCGCCTGGGATGTGCCCGCGAAAATCGGCTCGATGGCGTTGCGCCGTCAGGGCGGCGCGGTTGTGTCGCTCGCCAACGGGTTTCATTTTCTCGACTTCAAGACCGGCGATTGTGAGCTGATCATCGATCCGGAGTCGGACAAGCCGGCGAATCGCCTCAACGACGGCAAGGTCGACAAGCGGGGTCGATTCATCGCCGGCTCGATGGACACGATGGAGGAAGGCCCGAACGGCGCTCTCTACCGTCTCGATCCTGACCTTTCGCTGCACAAGCTCGACGACCACATCATCGTTTCAAACGGGCCGTGCTGGAGCCCGGATGGGCGCATCTTTTATTTCGCCGACACCTGGACGGGCGAGATCTGGGCCTACGACTATAATCTCGACACCGGCGCCGTCTCCAACAAACGGACGTTCTGCACGGTTGACCGTTCGCGCGGCGGCGCCGCGGATGGTTCGACCGTCGACGCCGAAGGGCGCCTCTGGAACGCTCTGGTCTATGACGGCAGAATCGTTCGCTACACGCCGGACGGCAAAGTCGATCGCGTCATCGACATGCCAGTTAAGAAAGTGACGAGCGTGATGTTTGGCGGCCCGAACCTCGACATCCTTTATGTGACTTCGATGGCCAAGCCCCCTCTGCCGCGCTTTCCGGGCGACGGCGTCCTTCGCGGCAGCCTCTTCGCCATTCACGATCTTGGCGTCCGCGGCGTTCCCGAGCCCCGCTTCGCCGGCTGATGCCTATCCGGCGGAGGGCGTCGACCTCGTCAGATCGACTTCACTTCGCCGCCGTCCATACGCAGAGTCGAGCCGGTCATCCAGCGCGCGCCGGGCGACACCAGGAAGGCCATCAGCTCGGCGATCTCCTCCGGCTCGCCGTAACGGGCGATGCCCGCTTCTTTGGGGAAATCGGCCGTCGCCTCTTCGACCGTCATGTTGTGCAACGGCGCCCAATGCTCGAGATAGGACCGGCGGCGACCAGTCATAACCGGGCCGGGCAGGACGCTGTTGACCTGCACCCCGTCGGCGATGCCGCGATCCGAGAACGCCTTGGCCAGCGCAACAATGGCGGCGTTGATCGTGCCTACGGCTGCGTAAGGCGCTTTCGGAAACAGCGCCGAGTTGCCCGACATCAAGACCACGGCGCCCTTGGCCGTCTTCAGCGCCGGCCAGGCGGCGATCGTCAGCCGGCGCGCTCCATGCAGCTTCAGCGCCAGCCCGGCCTCCCACTGTGCGTCGGTCATCTCGAACAGGTCGATCTGCGGGACGGCGCCCGCGATGTTGAGCAACGCGTCGATTCGAGCGAAGGCAGCCAAGGCTTGATCGACCACGCTCTCAGCGGCCGCAGACTGGGCAAGATCCGTCTCGATGATGAGCGCTTTTGCGCCCGCGGCCTTCACCGCCTCCGCCGTGCGCTCCAGATTAGCGCGGTCGCGCGCGACGAGAACGAGCGCGGAGAAATCGCGCGCAAGGCGAATGGCTGTAGCCCTGCCGATCCCCTGGCTCGCGCCCGTGACGATCGCGACTGACTTGTCCATTCCGACGTCTCCCTTGGGCGCGGTTTAGCCGGGAAGGAAATCGCGAATGGCGGCCGCGATTTCCGGCGCATGCGTCTCCAGCGCGAAATGACCCGCATCGAAGAAGCGCACCGTCGCGTTCGGGATGTCGCGTTTGAACGCCTCGGCCCCCGGCGGCAGGAAGAATGGATCGTTCTTGCCCCAGGCCGCCAGCAATGGAGGTTTGTGGGCGCGGAAATATTGCTGAAAAGTCGGGTAGAGCGCGACGTTGCTCTTATAGTCGCCGAACAGGTCGAGCTGCACGTCGGCGACGCCGGGCCGGGCGAGATAGAAATTGTCGAGCGAGTACCCGTCTGGCGAGACTCTGGTCGGGTCCGGCGCCCCATGCGTATATTGCCAGACGGTCGTCTCCGGCTTGAGGAAGGCGCGCAGCGCCTCACGGTTTGCGGGCGAAGCGTCCTGCCAATAGGCCCGGATCGGATTCCAGCCGTCGCTCAAGCCCTCCTCATAAGCGTTGCCGTTTTGCGAGATGATCGCGGCGATCCGCTCCGGATGCTTGACCGCGAGCCGGAACCCGGTCGGCGCGCCATAGTCGAACGCATAGACGGCGTAGCGGTCGAAGCCGATGGTCTCGGTGAAGCGGTCGATCGTCTCTGCAATCCGGGCGAACGTGTTCCCCTTATCGGGCATATCGGAGTTGCCGAATCCAGGCAGATCGGGCGCCACGATATGGAAGCGGTCGTCGAGCCGCGGGATGAGGTCGCGGAACATATGGCCGGCGGTGGGGAAGCCGTGCAGCAGGAGCAGCTTCGGCGCGCCGGCCGCGCCCGCCTCGCGATAGAAGACGTTGCGGCCGTCGACCTTGGCGGTCCGATAGTGGATGGCGGTCATGACGCGTGTCCTTTCGCTCATCAATAAGGGAAGGCTTCAACCCTTGACGACTTCGCCGATCGCCTCGCGAATGATGTCGAGGACGGTGGACGGCGCGGTGATGAGCGGCGCGTGATCGACGGGATGCGACCGGATCCGGGCCTTCATCCGCTCGGCCATGAAGCGGTGATTGTCTTCGATAATCATTCGGTCCTGCTCGGCGACCAGGAACCAGACTGGCCGGTCCTTCCACAAAGGCCGCTCCACCTTGACGGTGATGCAGGCGGGCGAAATCGGCCGCTGGACCGCCGCCAGCACCGCCAGTTCTTCCGTGGAAGCATTCTGCGCGAAGGCGACAGGGAAAGCCGTTTCGGGCAGATAGATCCACCCGTGCGCGTCCGGCGCGAGCCTAGGCGCCAGCGGGTGAGGCTTGCCGCGATAGAACACGTCAGCAACCGTCTCGCCTTCGTCCGGGGCGAGCGCGGCCACATAGACGAGCGCCTTCACTTTTTCGCTGCGGGTCGCTCCAATGACAGCGCCGGCATAGGCGTGGCCCGCCAGTACGACTGGCCCCTCCAGGCGCTCGAGCGTTCGGTCGAGCGCGGCGACGTCGTCGCGGAACGACGTCAGGGGCAAAGGCGCGGCGACCGCCTTCACGCCGCTGGCCGCTAGGGCCATGATCACCTTCGCCCAGCTCGACCCGTCGGCCCAGGCGCCATGGACAAGCGCCACGCTCGCATTCCTCGAAGGCATCGCTCACGCTCCTGCTTCAAACGATCTGCGTCACGCCACGGCGGCGCCGGCGCGGACCGGCTGCGTTTGCCGGGGCGGCGTGTTCAAGAACAGGAAGCCCAGTCCCTCGGCGAAGGTCGGATGCGTGAAATCGGCCTCTCGAAGTTTCGTGTATGGCAAGTCCGCCATCATCGCGGTATGCACAACCGCCATCACTTCGCCGGCCTGCGCGCCGATCATGGTGAAGCCGAGAATGCGGTCGTCGCTCTCTCCGACCAGAGCCTTCATGAAGCCTTCGGTTTCGCCGGTCACCTGCGCTCGCAGCACGGCGCTCATCGGCAGCTTGGCGATGCGCGTCTTGACGCCCAGACGTTCCGCTTCGCGTTCGCTCAATCCAACATGCGCCAGCGGCGGATTGGTGAACATGCAATAGGGAACGAACCTGTCGCGCGTGCTCCGCCGCCCTCCGGCCAGATTGTCGCGGACGATGCGGAAGTCGTCCTCGGATATGTGGGTGAACAGCGGACTGCCAGCGCAATCGCCGAGCGCCCAGACCTCCGGAGCGCTCGTCTCCAGCCGCTCGTTGACCTTAACATAGCCGCGGTCGGTGAGCTCGACGCCGGCCTTGTCGAGCCCAATGCCGGCGGTGTTCGGAACGCGCCCGGCCGCGACCAGAATGTGGCTGCCCTCGATCGTCCGTTCGCCCGAGCTCGTGCGCAGGGCGATGCTGACCGCATTTCCCGATTGGCCGCTCACCTTGAGGAGTTCGGCGGGGACGTGGATCTGAACGCCTTCGTCGGTGAGAATCCGCCGGATTTCATGCGAGGCGTCAGCATCCTCCCTGGCCATCAGCTGAGGCGCGGCCTCGACGACGGTCACTTCGGCTCCGAAGCGACGATAGGCTTGCGCCAATTCGAGGCCGGTGTAGCCGCCTCCGATCACGATCAGATGCGCCGGCAAGATGTCGAGCTCGAGCGCTTCGATGTGGGTCATCGGTTTGGCGGCCTCGAGGCCCGGGACGTCCGGAATGGCGGCGCGCGTTCCCACATTGATGAAAACCTGGGTCCCGGTCAGCGTGCGCGTCCCTCCGTCATTCAGGCTCACCTCGAGGGTTTTTGGCGCCAGAAAGCGCCCCGTTCCCATGATCAATTCGGCGCCGCTTTCTCTGTAGTTCTTCAAATGCGCGGCGACGAGCCCGTCGACCATGTCGCGCTTGCGCCGAACGACCTTCGCCATGTCGACCTTGACCGGGCCGGTCATCACGCCGAACTCAGCGCCGTTGCGCGCCAGATACGCAACGTCGGCGCTGCGAATTTCATTCTTGCTGGGCAGGCATGCGACGTTGGGACAGGAGCCGCCGATCCATCTGCGCTCGACGACTGCGGTCCGTCGTCCCGATCGCCCCATGTGCCAGGCCGTGAGCTTGCCTCCGCCTCCGCTGCCAAGGATCAGAACATCGTATTGTTCGGGTTGAGGCACGTGCTTTCTCCCGCGATTCATCCATGAGAGGCCCCGCCACTTCGCGCCGCAAATTCCGAGCGTCGGATGTGGCGACGTGCGGAACGCAAGCGGCGCTAGTCGGGCGAGGCGGCCAAATTCATGTCGCCACAACCAGGCAAAGTTACGATGACGATTACGCAGTTGCTCCGAGTACGGCGACAGCGCCCATTTTGTTACGACGGCCGTTGCGGTTTCGGCGACGGCGCCTCGTTTTAGGGAGGCCATGAAGGGAGGCCACTTCCTTCCCGGGGATCGCGTCGTCGCTCTCCTCCACCGGTATTCCTCGAACTCGACCTCACTCTGGCGCTGTGACCCTCTATCGTCATGGCCGGGTTCGTCCCGGCCATCCACGCCGTGCTGCCGCAAAGACGAGTCCGACCTTGCCCGCCGTCAGCAAAGGCTTCCGGAAACAAACCTTTCTGTCCTTTGGAGCGCGCCTCTCGCCGTTTCAACGGGACCCAACGCGTGGATAGCCGGGACTACCCCCGGATCATTAGTTCGGGGGCATGACGGCAGGGCTCTGCGATAACCGCCTCGATCGGGCTGACGGCGCGTTGGCGGCGTTTTCTGGAAGACGACTGGCGACGCGGTAGTTATGTCAGAACCAATTGATTCAAAGACAGTTTTATGAACTGGCAGACGAATTTTGCAACATTTGCTTTACGATTTACCAGAATGTGTGTTATCCTGTGTTGTTTTTCGATAGCCGGCGGCGTGAGCGCTCGCGGAAGGAGAGTTGGATGGTTGAGCAAGGGGCGCCCGCTCGGCGCCGCCGGTTGAGCGCTCATGGCATGATGTTCCGGCGGCGGCGGGTTTTCGCCCGGCTGCGCGAGGGCTTTACCTATGAGGAAATCGCCAACGAGGAAGGCGTGACCATTACGCGCATCCGGCAGATTGTCTCCGCGGAGCTGCAGCAACGCGCGGTCGACAGCGGCGCGGACCACGCGAAGCTCCAACTGGAGCGTCTCTCGTCCGTGATGCAACTCGCGGCCGAAGCGGTCGCCGCCGGCGACGTGACCGCCATCACGCCTTATCTCAAGGTGCTCGACCGGCTCGATCGCTATCAGTCGGTCGCCGGCGCAAACCAGGTCTATGACGACGAAGCGCGCAAGAAGCTCTTGGACAAGATCAACCGCATCGCCGACAACCTCGGCGTCGACGAGGCGATGGCGGCGGCGGCGCGCGCGCACTTGAAGAAGATCGGCGAGATTCCCGACGACGAGCCCGGCGAA
Organism: uncultured Alphaproteobacteria bacterium; assembly: GCA_963824475.1. Taxonomy (GTDB): domain Bacteria; phylum Pseudomonadota; class Alphaproteobacteria; order Rhizobiales; family Beijerinckiaceae; genus Roseiarcus. The sequence goes on along the minus strand of CAWGPR010000008.1, from coordinate 162,610 downwards.
GCCGACGAGGAGGGGGCGGAGCCTACGGGTTCGCCCGAATTCACGGGCGAGGCGAATGCGCCCGAGGCCTCTCACGCAGACGCTCAAGCCGGCTCTGGATTTTTTTACTTAAATCCCTCGTAACCCATTGAAAAATCTCGATTCGAGAAAATAAACGTAAGTAAAAGAAAGCATTTTTATTTTCGTTTATTTGCGCTTAGTTGCGCCTGTTTGCGCTTATTTGCCTGGTTGGCCCGGGCCGAGCGCCGGCTCGCCAACGGTTCGGCCGGCGCCTCAGGGGCGGCCACGCTCAAGGCTCGCGCCGCAGCGTTGGCCGATTCGTCGGCCCCGATTCGAACATGAGCCAGCGTTCGGGCTATGGTCGGCGATGGCGATTCGACCAATGAGGAGAGGCTATTCCTTGAGCGTTGCCGATTCCACGATGCTGCCCCGCGCCAACAGTCTGGCCTCGCTCATTGAGGGAATCATTCTGTCCTGGGGCTGGAAGAGGCGCGCCATCGCCTTTATTTCGGGCGCGCTCGGCGCGTTGGCGCTGCCGCCGTTTTCGCTGTTTGCCCTGATCGCCATTCCGTTGACCATTGCGGTCTGGCTCATCGACGGAGCACAGGATCGTGGGCCCGGACGGCCGCTGACCGCTTCGCTCAGGGCCGCATTCGGCGCCGGCTGGTGGATGGGTTTCGGCTATTTTCTCGCTGGCCTCTGGTGGGTCGGCTCGGCCCTTCTGGTCGAAGCGGACAAGTTCGCCTGGGCGCTGCCGCTTGCCGTCGTGGCGCTGCCGGCCGTGCTCGCCGTGTTTCCGGCCGCCGGATTCGCGCTCGCCCGTCTCTTGTGGTCGCCGGGGCCGTTGCGCATTTTCGCCCTCGCGTTTGGCCTCGGGGTCGCGGAATGGGCGCGCGGCCTCCTGTTCACCGGCTTTCCGTGGAACGACCTCGGCATGGCGCTCGGCGTCAATCTCGCGCTCGCGCAAGCCGCTTCCCTCGTCGGCTTGCACGGGCTCACGTTCCTGACGATCGCGATCTTCGCCGCCCCCGCGACGCTATGGCGGGTGAGCGAGAGCCGGCTCAATCTCACGCCGACGGTCGTCGCCGCGCTCGCGCTTGCGCTCATCGCCGCGTTCGGCGAGTTCAGGCTCATGGCGCCGGCGAGCGCCACGTTGCCCGGCGTGAAATTGCGCCTGATCCAGCCCGACGTCGGCCAGGACGACGCCTCGTTCGGCCCGGAAAACAAGCAGGCGATCCTGCGCCGCTATTTCGACTTGTCAGAGCGCGCAACCTCGCCGGATCGATCGGGCGTTCGAGACGTCACCCATTTGATTTGGCCCGAGTCGGCGTTTCCGTTCATTCTGTCGCGCGACCCGCAAGCCCTCTCTGACATCGTCGACTTTCTTGGGCCCGGCGCGACGCTGATCACCGGCGCGGCGCGGCGCGAGGACGGAAACGGACCGCCCCGCTACTTCAATTCAATCGAGATTGTCGGCCGCAACGGGCTGTCGGCGCAGCGCTACGACAAGCAGCATCTGGTGCCGTTTGGGGAATATGTGCCGTTCGCGGATCTGTTGGAGCGGGCGCATATCACCCAGATGGTCGACATTCCCGGCGGCTTCGAACCCGGCGCGGGCCGCCGCATCCTTCATATTCCCGGCTTGCCGGACGCCATGCCGCTTATCTGCTATGAAGCGATCTTTCCAATCGAACTCGGCGACCTTGTGTCTGGCGCCGAGCGGCCGGGCTGGCTCCTCAACGTTACTGACGACGTCTGGTTCGGCCTCACGCCAGGGCCCTATCAGCACTATGCGCAAGCCCGGTTGCGCGCGATCGAACTTGGGCTTCCGCTCGTCCGCGACGCCAATTCGGGAATCTCCGCAGTGGTTGACGGCCTCGGCCGTGAAATCGCCGCCGCTCCGCTCGGCGTGGAGGGCGTCTTGGACGCCGAACTGCCCGTTCCGCTCGCGCCCACCTGGCAGTCTCGCTTCGGGTCGGCCGGCGCGCTGCTGATCGGATTGGCGCTTCTGGCGGCGGCTTTAGCTGGAAAGCGTCGCGTGTAAACGAAGACCGGCGATTGTAAAATTGCTCCCTTGCGCGTTATCCGAGTGTCAGCTATCTCATTTCCCTAAGGTCAGTTGATTCCCGCGCGCGCTAGGCGCCGGAGACGGTCGTTGGGGCATGAGATTGAATATGATGTCGAAATCGTCCAACATTGTCGACGTGTATGTCGGCGCGCGATTGCGAATGCGCCGGACGATGCTCGGCATGAGCCAGAGCCGGCTCGGCGAGCTTCTCGGCGTGACGTTCCAGCAGATCCAGAAATACGAAAAAGGCTCGAACCGCATCAGCGCCAGTCGTTTACAGCATACCGCTCGCGTTCTCGAAGTCTCTCCAGGCTATTTCTTCGAAGGCGCGCCGGCGGATTCTGCAGAGCCTGGTTTTGCCGAAGAATCATCGCAATCCTACGTCGTCGATTTTCTTGCCTCGACTGAAGGATTGCAGCTCAATCGGGCATTCTTACGCGTCCGCGACCCCAAGGTTCGGCGCCGCATTGTGGATCTCGTCATTTCTTTGGCGTCGCCCGAGGGCGAGAATGCTGACGAATTGGCCGTTAGCGACAATTCGTCCGTTCGGTAAACCGAACAAACTAGCCAAAACGGCTTGACGCACCGAACGCCGGCTGTCAAAAGCGGCGTCCGCGCGGCCAGAGACAACCCGGGAGCCGCGTAGTCGTGGCGGCCGGCGCCAGCAGGAGATCGTCAGTATGGCTCGTCAATATTACGAGTTCACCAGTGAATCCGTGTCCGAGGGGCATCCCGACAAGGTTTGCGATCGGATTTCCGATGAAATTGTCGATCTGTTCTTTCGTGAAGGGGCAAAAGCGGGTGTCGATCCTTATCAAATTCGTGTGGCCTGCGAGAACTCTCGCCACGACCAACCGGGTGATCATGGCCGGGGAGGTCCGCGGGCCGAAGATTTCAAACGAAGAGATCGAGGCGACGGCGCGCAAGGCGATCAAGGACATCGGCTATGAGCAGGACGGCTTTCACTGGCGCGACGCGAAGTGCGAGGTGCTGCTGCACGCCCAGTCAGCCGACATCGCGCAAGGGGTGGACGCCGCGGGCAATAAGGATGAAGGCGCGGGCGACCAGGGAATCATGTTCGGCTATGCCTGCCGCGAAACGCCGGAATTCATGCCGGCGCCGCTGTATTACGCTCATAAGATCCTGCGAACGATTTCGGAGGCTCGTCATTCCGGCGCCGAAAAGACGCTTGGACCCGACGCAAAGAGCCAAGTGACCGTTGGCTATCAATATGGAAAGCCGGTCGAGGCGACCCAGATTGTCGTCTCGCATCAGCACCTTGTCGAATCGCTGACATCCGACGACGTCGCCGACCTCGTGCGCCCATATGTTGCCGCCGCGCTGCCCGAGGGCTGGATCACCGCGAAGACGGTTTGGCACGTCAATCCGACCGGCAAGTTTTACATCGGAGGCCCCGACGGCGATTGCGGTCTAACCGGCCGGAAGATCATCGTCGATACCTACGGCGGCGCGGCTCCGCACGGCGGCGGCGCTTTTTCCGGCAAGGATCCGACCAAGGTCGACCGCTCGGCGGCTTACGCTGCGCGCTATCTGGCCAAGAATGTGGTCGCAGCCGGCCTGGCGGATCGCTGCACGCTCCAGCTGTCTTACGCGATTGGCGTGGCGCGTCCCCTGTCGATCTACGCCAATCTACACGAGACCGGGCGCATCGACGAGGCGAAGCTCGAGAGGGCGCTGATGGACGTCATGAACCTGACCCCGCGCGGCATTCGCGAGCACTTCAAGTTGAACCGTCCGATCTTCGCGCGCACCTCGGCCTATGGCCATTTCGGCCGCGCGCCGGAGGTCGACGGCGGCTTTTCGTGGGAAAAGACCGATCTCGCCGATACGCTGCGCGCACTCGCCTGACCAGCGTCGCATCAGTGTTGCCGATTGCGGGGAACGGCGGACACGCCGGGGCGGCGCTGGTTGGAAGGCTCTATGGACGCAGCCGCGGCAAGGCGCTTCGCGCGGGCCAGGAGCGCTTGCTTGCCGAAGCGCTGCCGGTGTTTTCGATTGCGCCGGAGGCGCTGGCCGCGGGGCATGCATTCTCCACGCCGCCGCGCGAAATGTGGCTCGAGGTCGGGTTCGGCGCCGGGGAACATCTCATTGACCAAGCGAAGGCCAATCCGGGTATTGGGGTCGTCGGCTGCGAGCCGTTTCTCAACGGCGTCGTCGCCGCGGTTGCCGGCCTCAAGCGCGAGCAGCTCTCCAACGTGCGCTTGTGGCGCGGAGACGCCCTAGCCGTTATCGAGGCCGCGCCGGACGGGTTGTTCTCGCGCGTGTTCATCCTCTACCCCGACCCCTGGCCAAAACGGCGCCACCACAAGCGGCGCGTCATCGCTGAGGGCATGATCGAAGCGCTGGCCCGGATCATGCGCGGCGGCGCCGAGTTGCGCTTCGCTACCGACGTCGACGACTACGCCGGCTGGACGCTGAGACGCTTTCTCGCCTCGCCCCATTTCCGATGGGCCGCGACCAGAGCCGACGATTGGCGCCGGCCCTGGCCTGAATGGCGCCCGACACGCTATGAGGCGAAGGCGCGCTCTGAGGGCCGGGGGTCGGTTTACCTCACTTTCGTGCGGCTGTGACCAAGAGGCGGATTCTCCGGTCAAGGAGAATCACGTAAGCAGATCGTTCGATCGAAGAGGTCCTTATGTCCGAAAGCCTAGATCGCCGCGCGCTGCTCAAAGGCGCGGCTGCGTCCGCCGCGGCGATGAATCCGCTTGCGGCGGCGTTCGGCGCGCAGTCCGACGGACTGCAATTCGATCCGCCGCTCCCGTTCAGTTATGATCTTTTCAGGACACAGGCGCGGGATCGCGCGCACGGACCGTACGATCCCCCATCCCGCCCGGCGCCCGAGGTGCTCCAGAAGATCAACTACGAGGAATGGGGAAAAATCCGCTACCGCGACGACTTCGCTTTGTTCGCCAATGGGCCGGGCCGGTTTCCGGTGACGTTCTTCCATCTCGGCCTGTTCTTCCAGAAGGCGGTCAGAATGCACGTCGTCGACGGCGGCACGTCGCGCCAGATCATCTACGAACAGTCCTATTTCGAAATGCCTCCCAATTCGCCGGCCCGCGATCTGCCGAAAGGCGCCGGATTCGCGGGCTTGCGCGTCCAGGAGGCGCGGGACGGCGCGCTCGACTGGCGCAAGAACGACTGGGTCGCCTTCCTCGGCGCCGCCTATTTCCGCTCGATTGGCGAACTCGGACAATACGGCCTGTCCTCGCGCGGCGTTGCGCTTGACGTTGCAGTCGCCGACCGGCCGGAAGAGTTTCCCGACTTCACCGACTTCTACATCGATTCCGCGCCGGATGAGGACACGATCACGCTCTACGCGCTGATGGAGGGCCCCTCGATCGTTGGCGCGTTCCGGTTCCTGATGACGCGCACGAAGGGCGTGGTGATGGACATCCAGGCGACAATGTTCACCCGTGCCCAGGTCTCGCGCTTCGGCATCGCGCCGCTCACCTCGATGTACTGGTTTTCCGAGACCAAGAAGCAGACTGCGATCGACTGGCGCCCGGAGGTCCACGATTCGGACGGTCTCGCAATGTGGTCGGGTAATGGCGAGCGGCTGTGGCGGCCGCTCAACAATCCGCCCCGCATCATGGTCTCGTCCTTTCTCGACAACAACCCGCGCGGCTTCGGCCTTCTCCAGCGCGACCGGGTGTTCGACCACTACCTCGACGGCGTCTTCTATGACCGGCGCCCGAGCCTGTGGGTCGAGCCGCTGCCGGGCCCGGGCGGCGAGGGCTGGGGCAAGGGGTCGATCCAGTTGTGCGAGATCCCGACCGACGATGAGATCCACGACAACGTGGTCGCGATGTGGGTGCCGGCCGAGCCGGTCCCCGTAGGCGCCGAGCTCAATCTCAACTACCGACTGCACTGGCTCGCCAGCGAGCCTTATCCGAGCAAGCTTGCGGTCATATGGGCGACCCGCCTCGGGCGCGGCGGCCAGCCGGGCTTGCCGCGCCCGAAGGGGGTGCGGAAGTTCATGGTCGAGTTCCTGGGCGGTCCCCTCGCCACCCTGCCCTACGGCGTCAAGCCCGACCTTGTCGTGTCGGCCTCGCGCGGAACCTTCGGGCCCTACCAACTGATCGAGGCCGTCCCTGACGGGGTCGCCGGCCATTGGCGGGCCCAGTTCGACCTCATCGTCGACGGGTCCGATCCGGTCGAGCTGCGGGCGTTTCTCAAGTCCGGCGGGGAGACCCTGACCGAGACCTGGATGTTCCAGTACCACCCCTTCTGACCCCGCAGGCCCGCCAAGCGACGCGGCGGATTCAACCAGCGCGCGAATTCTGCGCAAGCAAATGCAAATAAAATCGACGTCAACGCTAGCAAGCGCTAGTAAAATAGCTTGCATTGACTAGACTAAGACTAGCGTCTACCGATTGTAGCCGCCGATTGTAGCCGCGCTCGGTGAGCGCGGCTGACGCGGTCGGCGACCGCGTCTACACGTCTACACGTCCGGCTCGACGGAACTGCAATCTGCTCTAACAGGCGACTGCGAAAAAGGCGTCCGGCTAAGAGCCTGACTCAAAAGTCTACGGCCTGGCGAGCCGCCTGAGGGCGAGCTGGATGCAAGCGAGTGTGATGAAGGCCGCGAGGGTATCAGCGAGGTTCTCGTAATCTTTGGCCAGGCGGCGGTTTCGGCCGAACCACGAAAAGGTCCGTTCGACAACCCAGCGACGCGGCAGGACGATAAATCCTGAACTGTCGTCGGGACGTTTGACGATCTCCACACGCAGCGGCGGCTGCGCGGCGACGGCGTGTTCGACCTGGCGGGCGTTGTAGCCGCCATCGGCCCAGACGAGTTCGAGCCAATTGAAGCGCTGGCGGATGCGGTCAAACACCAAGGCGGCGCCGTCCCGGTCCTGAATGGCGGCGGAGTGAACCACCACGCGCAAGGGCAAGCCTTCGGTATCGACCAGAGCGTGGATCTTGCGCCCCTTCACCTTCTTGCTGGCGTCATAACCCACTGCGTCTGCTTCACCTTTCGCGCATCCCCTTTTTCGGCCGACTTGAGCGACTGGCTGTCGATGACGCCGGCGCTGGGGCTCGCCTCCCGCCCCAGCCGTTCGCGCAGCGCCGCGCGCAGTTCCTCCCAGATCGCCTCCCATACTCCCTCCCGCTGGAAAGCGCGGAAGATGTTGTAGACCGTCGAGCGCGGCGGGAAGACCCCGTGCGGCAAATAACGCCACGGGCAACCGGTTCGCAGAAGATAGAAGATCGCGTTCATCGCCAAGCGCATGTCGGTCTGGCGCGGCCGTCCGCCCGGCTTCGCCGGCGGAATCAGAGGCGCCAAGCGATCCCATTCCGCATCGTTCAGATCGCTCGGCAGACAATCCCCAGCTTGGCGATACCGGCTCCGATCAGCGTCCGTCCACATCCCGAATCATCCTCAAAATTGCAGATGACCCGGTGAATCATTCCTTCCTTAACGACTTTTGAGACAGGCTCTAAGCCAAGAGGATCGCCTCGAACGTCGCCCGCACGCGCTTGCGCGCCTCATTGAGCGCGGCCGCGAAAGCCTCGAAGTCGGGAAATCCGATCGCCGCGGCGATGCGGCGCTTGACGCCGGCCGCGGCCTTGGCGGGATCGAATGGCCCGGAGGTCGACAAGCGCATGAACTGGGTCGCGTCGGTGTAAAGCCGGTGCGCGTCGATGAGGACTTCGGCCTGTTCGGGGGTGATCAGGCCCGCCCGGCCGGCCTCTTCAACCACCTTGCGGGTCGAGACGTCGAGGATGGCTGGATGCTTGTGCGAGAAGGCGAGCTCCAAGTACTGGGCGACGAATTCGATGTCGATGAGCCCGCCCGCGGCCAGCTTCAAGTCCCAGACCTCGCCGTCGCCCTTTTCCTTGGCGATGAGCGCGCGCATCGCGCGCGTCTTCCGGGCGATCGTGGCCGCGTCGCGCTTGCGGGTCAGCGTCTCACGCACCGTCTGGGCGATGTCGGCTCCGAGGCTCTTATCGCCGGCGACGAACCGGGCGCGGGCCAGCGCCATGTGCTCCCAGGCCTCCGCCTCGTCCTTTTGGTAGAGCTTGAACGATGCAAGCTGAGTTGCGAGCGGTCCCTGGCGCCCGGAGGGCCTGAGCCGCATGTCGACTTCGTACAGGCGCCCCGCCTTGGTCGGCGCGGTCAACGCCGAGATGAGCCGCTGCGTCAGCCGCGCATAGTAGAGGCCCGGGCCGAGCGGCTTCCGAGCGTTCGAATCACTCGCATCGACGGGAAAATCATAAATGAGAATGAGGTCGAGATCGGAGGCTGCGGTCATTTCGCGCGAGCCAAGCTTGCCCAGCGCGACGACCGCGACCCGGCCGCCGCGAATGCGGCCGTGCTCCGCGGCAAAGGCCTCGATGACCCGCGTGAGCAGCGCCGCGATCAGTCCCTGCGCGAGCGCGCTGTAGGCCCGCCCGGCCCGGTCGGGGTCGAGGCGGCCCGACAGCAGACTAAGCCCGATATGAAACATCTCCTCGGCCGCGAAGTCGCGCGCCCGGTTCAACGCGTCCTCGAGGCTCTGCGCCTGTGACACAAACGCCTCGACGCGCGCGCCCATCGTCTCGTCGTCGAGGCTGGCGTCAAAGTCGTCGGCGCGCGCCGGATCGATCGCGGCGTCGAGCACATGCGGCCTCCTCGCGATCACCTGCGCCAGCCGCGGGGCGCTGCCGAGCACGTCGCCGAACAATTCGCGTAAAGCGGCGTTCGAGCGCAGGATCGACATGAGCTCGACGCTTGCCGGCATGCGCGCCAGCGCTTCGTCGAAGGCAGAAAGCGCGGCGTCAGCGTCGCCCGACCCAGCGAAGGCTTCGAGCAGCGCCGGCGTCAGCTCCGTCAGCACTTCGCGCGCGCGGGGGCTACGGACCGCAGCGCGCCGGCCGAAATGCCAACCGCGGACGGTCTCCGCTGCAGCCTCCGGGCGCTGAAAGCCGAGGGCGCTCAGAGTGGTCAGGGTCGCGGGATCGTCGGCGACGCCGGTGAAGACGAGATTGCCTTTGGCGGCGCTGAGCGTCGGCGCGTCCTCGAACAGTCGCGCGTAATGATGCTCGACGCGAGTCAGGTGATGCGTGAGGTCGCGAGCGAAACCGCCGAGCCGCGCATAGCCGCAGAATTTGGCGAAGCGCGTCAGGCCCATGCGCTCGAAGGGAAGCCGCTGCGTCTGCTCGTCGGCGACCATCTGCAGCCGATGTTCGACGCGGCGCAGGAACGCATAGGCTTGGGCGAGGTCGTCCACCGCTTCGGCGCTCACCCATTTGTCGGCGCATAGGCGCTCGAGCATGTCGAGCGTGCGCGGCCCGCGCATCTGCGCACGGCGTCCGCCAAAAATGAGCTGTTGCGTCTGGACAAAAAACTCGATCTCGCGGATGCCGCCGCGTCCGAGCTTGACGTCGTGGCCGGGCACGACGACCCGCTCGTGGCCGCGCACGGCGTGGATCTGGCGCTTCATCGCGTGGATGTCGGCGATCGCCGCATAGTCGAAATACTTGCGCCAGATGAACGGCGCGAGGTCGGCCAGGAAGCGCTCGCCAAGCTTAAGGTCGCCTGCCGCCGGACGGGCTTTGATCAGCGCCGCGCGCTCCCAGTTCTGGCCCACCGTCTCGTAATACTGGTAGGCGCTCACGGTCGAGAGCGCGACCGGGGTCGAGGCGGGATCGGGCCGCAAGCGCAGGTCGACCCTCAGCACGTAGCCGTCGCTTGTTCGCTCCTGCAGCAGGCGCGCCAGCGCGCGGGTTAAGCGCGCGAACAGCGGCCCCGGCTCCGTTCCTGGCGGAATCGAGGCCGCCGCGGGGTCGTAGAGCACAATGAGGTCGACGTCGCTCGAATAGTTGAGCTCGCGCGCGCCGTGCTTGCCCAGCGCCAGCACCACCACGCCGGAACCATTCTCAACGTCGGGCGCGTCAGGGTCGAGCGTCAGAAGTCCGGCGCGCGCGTGCTTGCTGAGCAGGAAAGCGAGCGCGGCGCTCACGGCGGCGTCGGCGAAGCGGGTCAACGCCTCGGTCGCCGCGACAACATCCCAGAGGCCGCCGATGTCGGCAAGCGCGATCAGAAGCGCCGATTCGCGCTTGGCGCGACGCAGCGCGCGCATCAGGTCCGCCTCGTGCTCGTCGCGCCTGACGGAGAGCGCGCGAACAAGCGCGTCGAGCGATTCGCCGGGCGGGCGCCTGAGCAGCCGGACGAGTTGTTCCGGGTCCTCCCGAACCAGCGCCCACAGGTATGGCGAATGATCGGCGAGGCCGAGAAGGACATCGCGCGTCCGGCCCCGCTCGAGTTCGGGCTTAAGCTCCGCGGCCGCCGCGGTCTCGAGGAGCGCGGCGAGGCGGCGGCGCGCTTCCGCCGGCGCCGCAAGGCGCGGCGCCTCGACGAGGCCATCAGCCAGCGTTGCGGTCATTCAAAACCAGCTCGGCGGGCTTCGGCGATTGAGCCGGCTCGTCCGCCGCGGGCAAGGTGAGACGGACCCGAAGCCCGGGCTGATTGTCTTCGAGTTCGACCGCTCCGCCGTGCATGCGCGCAACGGCGGCGGCGAGCGAAAGTCCGAGCCCGGAGCCAGGCCGCGAGCGGGAGCCTTCAAGCCGGACGAACCGGTCGAGCACGCGCGCCCGGTCCGCCGGAGCAATTCCGGGACCCCGGTCCGCGATCGTCAAGCGGACGGATCCGCCGACCCGCTCCGCCGTAATGGCAACGTCGGGTCTCGCCTCAATGTCGCCGGGAGCCTTGTTCGGCGCCCCATATTTGAGCGCGTTGTCGACGAGATTGGCGATCGCCTGGCCGACCAGCTCGCGATTGCCGCGAACCTTCAGGCCATCTTCGGCATGGACAGTCAGCGTCAGGCCCTCTTCCTCCGCAATCGGCTCGTAAAGCTCGGCGACGCTCCGCGCCGCTTCGCCGATGTCGACGGGCTGAGGCGGCCCTAGGTCGCCGCCCGCTTCCGCGCGCGCGATCAACAGGAGCGCGTTGAAAATCCGGATGAGCCCGTCCGATTCTTCGATCGTCTTCTCCAGCGCTTGGCGATAGGCCGCGGCGTCGCCGCCGAAGGCGAGCGCGGCTTCGGCGTGGTTGCGCAGGCGGGTGAGCGGCGTGCGCAAGTCATGCGCGATGTTGTCGGAAACCTCCCGCAGACCCTCCATCAGCACCGCGATTCGGCCCAGCATCTCGTTGAGGCCTTCCGCCAGCCGGTCCAGTTCGTCGCCCGAGCCGGACACCGGCAGGCGGCGCGTGAGGTCGCCGGCCATGATCCCCTGCGCCGATTTGTTCATGTCGTCGATACGTCCCAGCACGCGCCGGGCCACGAACAGCGCGCCGGCGGCCCCGAGCGCAGCAAAGAACACCAGCGAAATCGCAAGCGCACGCACCATCACCTTCCCGATGCGCGCGCGGTCGGCGAGGTCATGCCCAATCAGCAGCCGGAAACCGCCTGGCAGAATATAGACGCCCACCAGCGCCTCTCGGTAGCGATCGCTGCTCCCGCTTCCACGGTAGACGATGGGCAGGAAACCCGGGTGCAACAACACCTCGGCCGGCACCTGCCCCACGTTGCCGGCAAGCGGCTCGCCGATTGGATTGGTGAGCAGGTAGAGCGAGGCGCCGGGCTCCCGCTTGCGCGCCTCGATGACGGCGTCGAGCCGTCTTATGCCCGCATTGTCGAAGGTGTCGATGAGGCCTTTCGCTTCGGCGTCGATGGTCCGTGCGATCTCCCTGTCCACCACCGAGACCACCTGCCAGGCGATGACGGTGAGGACGACGCCAGAGCCGACCGCGCTGAGGAGAAGGATCGCCAGCGCCAGGCGAAAGGCGGTGGTGCGAAAGAGCTTACCGAGCGCCGTCACGTATCATGTAACCGGCGCCGCGAACCGTGTTGAGCAGCGGCGCGTCGAAATCGCGATCGATCTTGGCGCGCAGGCGCGACACGTGCACATCGATCACATTGGTCTGCGGATCGAAGTGATAGTCCCACACATGTTCGAGCAGCATGGTGCGCGTGACCACCTTGCCGGCGTTCTGCATCAGATATTCCAGCAGCCGGAATTCACGCGGCTGCAGGACGATTTCCTCGGACTGGCGGGTGACCTTATGGGAGAGCCGGTCAAGCGTCAGGTCGGCGACCCGAAGCACCGTCTCCTCCGGCGCGCCCTTCGGGCCGCGGCGCGCCAGCGCTTCAACCCGGGCCAAAAGCTCGGAGAACGCATAAGGTTTCGCCAGATAGTCGTCCCCACCGGCCCGCAGGCCCTTGACCCGGTCGTCGACCTGGCCGAGCGCGGACAGGATCAGGACCGGCGTCTCGTTGCTCTGCTTGCGCAGCGCGCCGACCAGCGTGAGACCATCCATTTTCGGCAACATGCGATCGACGATGGCGACGTCATAGCCGCCTTCGAGCGCCAGATCGTATCCGGTGAGGCCGTCATTGGCCTGGTCCGCGATATGCCCGGCTTCGCGGAACGCCTTGGCGAGATACTGAGCCGCGTCCCGGTCGTCTTCGATGATGAGGATGCGCATGTCCGACATATAGCGAATCCCAGGCGCGGAGGCCAAAAGGAATGGCGGCAGGTCCTCGGGGGGCTTGATTGGGACCTGCCGCCACCTTGTCGGGGTCGCGCGGGCGGGGAAATGTGCGACCGCCGACTTGGACGGAAGGGCGCGCTATGCGCTGGGCCGGGGACGAGCCCATGAACCCTTCCGCCCATTTCATTTCGGCGTCCCGCTGGGGCCGCGGGACGCCGTGGATCAGGACGCGCGCGCCGGCAGCGTCAGATAGCGCTCCCCATCGTTGGACTTGACGCGCACGAGAACCGACTTCTTGCCATCCGACCTGGCGGCGTCGATCGCCGCGACGACCTCGGACGGCCGGTTGACCGGCTTGCCCGCGACCTCGAGGATCACGTCGCCCTGCTTCAGGCCCTTGTCCGCCGCCGCGCCGTCCGGGTCGACGTCCGCGACGACGACGCCGTCCTGTCCATGCGCGGCGCGCAGCGTCAGCCCGAGCTTGGCGAGCGCCGAGGCGCTGTTCTCCTCGGAGTTGCGCGTTTCCGCGCTCGCCGTCTTGTCGATCGGCATGGTTCCGAGGGTCACGTCGAGAGTCATCGGCGAGCCGTTGCGGATGATCGAGAGCTTGACCGTTTTCTTCGGCCCAAGCGCCGCGATCCGGCGAGCAAGATCATGCGGGTCGGCGACCGTCTCGCCGTCGACCGCGGTGATGACGTCACCGCTCTTCACGCCGGCCGCGGCGGCGGGCGAATCCTTCTGCGCCGCGGCCACCAGCGCGCCACTCGTCTCCTTGAGGCCGAGGTCGTCGGCCAGATCCGCGGTCACATTCTGAATCTGGACGCCGATCCAGCCGCGCGTGACCGAGCCGTTCTCCTTGAGCTGCTGCACGACATTCTGGACGACGTCGCTCGCGATGGCGAAGCCGATGCCGACGCTGCCGCCTGACGGCGAGAAGATCGCGGTGTTGACGCCCACCACCTCGCCTTCGGCGTTGAAGGTCGGGCCGCCGGAGTTGCCGTGATTGACCGGCGCGTCGATCTGCAGGAAGTCGTCATAAGGCCCAGAGCCGATGTCGCGTCCGCGCGCCGAGACGATGCCGGCGGTCACCGTTCCGCCGAGGCCGAACGGGTTGCCGACCGCGATCACCCAATCGCCGACGCGCGGCGTGTGAGAGGCGAACGTGACATACGGGAAATCGGCGCCCTGAGCCTTCAGAAGCGCAAGGTCGGTCTTGCTGTCGACGCCGATCACCTTGGCGGGCATCGACTTGCCGTCGGAGGTGGTGATGGTCACCTCCGTGGCATGGTCGACGACATGGTCATTGGTGACGATGTAGCCGTCGGCCGAAATGAAGAATCCGGACCCCAGCGCCTGCGAGAAATGATGGCGCGGTGCTCGATCGCTGTCATTGTTGTCGTTGTTGTCCGGCATGCCGAAGTGGCGGAAGAAATGATAGAACGGGCTGTTCTTCGGGATATCCGGCAATCCCGGGATACCGTCAGAGTCCTCGTCATCGACCTGGTCGGCGTCGGCGAGCTTGACCTTGACCGAGACGACGGCCGGCTTCACCCGGTCGACGACGTCGGCGAACGAGGCCGGGCCGGCCGGGGCTTGAGCGCTCGTGGCGGCGGCGGAAACCGGCGCGACCGAGGTTTCGAAGGCGACGCCGCCGAGGGCCGCCAGCGCGACGGCGCCGAGAAGCGCCGCGCGGAGGGAAAGGGAATAAGAGGGTCGATCAAACGACATCAGGTGGTGCTCCGAGCATCCAAATCATCGCCGCGGAGACTGTCCCCGCCGCCTCGCATTCACGAGAATGCACGCATCCGCCTAAACATGCGATGGCGCGAACATGAAAGCTTGGTAATGTGGCGCGAACTCCCTTCTCCCTTTGGGAGAAGGTGGTCGGCCATAGGGCGTCCCGGAGGACGCCCGTCCTTCCGGACGGGCTATGGGGCCGACCGGATGAGGGAAAGGCGCCCTCACCCCTACCCCTCTCCCGCGGGGAGAGGGGGCCCGGCAATCACGCGTCGACGGTCTTCGACTTCGGCTTCAGGACCTGGCGGCCCCGATACATGCCGCTCTTGAGGTCGATGTGGTGCGGGCGGCGCAGTTCGCCCGAGTCCTTATCTTCGACATAGGTGGGCGCTTTAAGCGCGTCGGCCGAGCGGCGCATGCCGCGGCGCGAGGGCGAAGTCTTGCGTCTGGGGACGGCCATTTGAAGGGAACTCCAACCGGAAGCAGGCGGTTTAGGCCCGGAAATCTGTGAAGGCGCGGCTCTTACACGCAATTCCGCCCGAGCGCCAGTCCCCTGACAGGCGCCTTCAGGCCGCGCCGCGGGTCTCGAACGTGGCGAAGGCGATCGCCTCGCGCGGGCCGCGGTTGGCCCACAGCACGAACTGGAACGCCTGGTAATAGGTCTCGCAGGCGTCGAGCGCCGCCTTGACCACCGCGCCGCACTGCGCGTCGCTCGCGCCCGCGCCTCCCGCCAGGCACAGGGCGTGGCGAAACATCACCACGTCCTGCTGGCTCCACTGGTCGAAATGCCCGAGCCACAATTGTTCGTTGATGAGTTGCGTCAGTTCGCCGATCGCCGCGCGTTTGTGCGGAGGGGTCTTGAGATCGAACGAACAGCTGACATGCAGCGATTCGAGGTCCGGCAACCAGGTGAAGGCGACGTCGTAATTGGCGAAGCGGCCCGAGACCAGGATTGAAATCTCGTCCGTCTCGGCGCGATCGAAGGCCCATTCGTTGACGGCGGCCAGACGCTCGACCACGTCGACGGGATGCTCGCGACGCTCGTCGGCGCTCGTTTCGATGAAGGTCATCAAGAGGTCTTTCGGCGGATCGAGGGACCAAGCGGCAAGGAGCCGCCTCGACCCTTTGAAGCCGGGCGGCCCATGACAACCCTTGCTGATTCGCGCCCGTTCGTAAACCGAAGACCTCATCGGGTCCACAAAAACAGTAAACGGAATCAAGACTCTGCTAACGGAACGCGAGTCGGATCAAGGCCTTGGCTCGTTGAGCTTCGCCTCGAGCGCGGCTATCCTTGCGGCAAGCTTCTCGTTCTCGTCGCGGGCGCGGGCCGCCATCTCCTTGACCGCCTCGAACTCCTCGCGGGTGACGACGTTCATGCCGGCCATCATCCGCTCCATCTGCGAGCGGGCGAAGGTCTGCGCCTCGCGCTTCGCGCCGTCGGCAAGGCCCGCGGCGTCGGTCATGAGGCGCGAGAGATCGTCGAAGAAGCGGCTGTTGGTCTGCGGCATCGCATAAGCTCCCGGGCGGGCCCCGCGAATTCGGACTCGCGGGCTTAATCGGTATGTGGCGCGGGCGCGCGAGGGGCGCAAGTGGCGCCATCGCGGGTCAATTTTCCGGTTGCCCCGCCCGGCGATCTCGCCCAGCATCGGCGTTTCTGGTTCCGAGACCCGTGATCCCCATGCGCATCCAAGCCGCCGTTCTTCGCCAGCCTGGCCTTGAGCCGCCCTACGCCCACTCGAAGCCGCTCGAAATCGCCGAGCTCGACCTCAGCCCCCCCGGCCGCGGCGAACTCATGGTCAAGATCGCGGCGGCGGGCCTGTGCCATTCGGACTTGTCGGTGATCGACGGCTCGCGGCCAAGGCCCGTCCCGATGGCGCTCGGCCACGAGGCGGCGGCGATCGTCGAGGACGTGGGCGAGGGCGTGACCGACCTCAAAGCCGGCGATCATGTCGTGCTGGTGTTCGTCCCGAGCTGCGGCCGCTGCGGCCCTTGCGTAGGCGGGCGTCCGGCGCTTTGCGAGCCGGGCGCTAGAGCGAACGCCGCCGGGACGCTGCTCTCCGGCGAGCGGCGGCTTTCGTTCCACGCCGAGCCGGTGAACCACCTTCTCGGCGTTTCGGCCTTTGCAACCCATGCGGTGGTCGCGCGCGAATCGTGCGTGAAGATCGACCCGGACCTGCCGCTCGAACTGGCCGCGCTATTCGGCTGCGCGGTGCTGACCGGCGTTGGCGCGGTCGTCAGCACCGCGAAGCTGGAACCGGGCCAGTCGGTCGCGGTGGTGGGCCTAGGGGGCGTGGGCTTGAGCGTCGTTTTGGGCGCAAGACTCGCCGGCGCGCGCCAGATCGTCGCCGTCGATCTCTCGGACGACAAGCTCGCGTTCGCAGCGAAACTCGGCGCAACGCAAACGGTCAACGCCGGCTCGGCCGACGCCGTCGCCGAAATCAGGCGCATTTCCGGCGCCGGCGTCGATGTCGCCTTCGAGATGGCGGGCTCCGTTCCGGCGCTCGAACTCGCTTATGCCGCGACCGCGCGCGGGGGCGCGACCGTGACCGCGGGCCTGCCCCATCCGGAGAAGCGCATGAGCCTTTCGCCGCTCGCTTTGGTCGCCGAGGAGCGGACCCTGAAAGGCTCCTATGTCGGCTCGTCCGTTCCCCAGCGCGACGTGCCGCGCATGATCGGCCTCTTCCGCGCCGGCCGCCTGCCGGTCGACCAATTGCTGACCCATCGCCTGAGGCTCGAAGAGATCAACGAAGGCTTCGACCGGCTGCGCGAGGGGATCGGGGTGAGGCAGGTGGTTTTGTTCGAGTAGGGGCGGCCGCAAAGCCCATCAGTTCGACCGGTTTCGACTGGTTGCAGACCCTCGTTGATCGTGTGAACGGAAGGACTGCGCAAATAGCGGTCGTAGCCTGCCGCCTTGTGGAAAGGCGTTAACCTTAGCGAATTAGCCGGAAGACCGTGCCTAGTCCTAAATGGCCAGCTGGCGCTGAATGGTAGATTTCGAGCGCGGCATCCCGAAATCCCTCGACTCGCATCAATTCCATCAGGTCCCATCCAAAGTCCGTGAAGACGAGCGATCCTTCGGCGGAAAGGGGATTGCCATGATAGACCGGTTCAAGACGGTGCACGACCGACCCGTCAACCAACTCCGCGCGTACAACAGATTCGCTGCGGTTGGTGAACGGAAACGTCATCAGCGCTTGGCCGCCCGGACGCAGCACTCGCGCGATCTCGCGAAAAGCGCGCCTGGGCCACGGCACGTGCTCCATGACCTCGTTGCTAACGATCAGATCAATGGAGGAGTTCGCAAAACTTAGCCTGTGGATGTCTTCGTGCCGAATACCATCTACAATTTGCCCAGGAGCGAAATCGTCGCCAAGATACTCGCTGCCAATGATATCATAATTACTGTATTGTGTGGATATCCATCGATAGATATCGGTTATTTGCTCCATGATATAGATAACAAACGCTCCTTGCTTATGTAATAGGTCAGCAGAAACTAACGAGGCTATGAGACGTTGCCGATTATTTAGGCCAGAAATTGGGCAGACCAGCCGCTCCCTGATGTTTGGAATGAATTGATTTTCCTCACGTCTTCCTCCCCAAAGGTTGTCGACTTTGAAATTGACAATCCGGCAAGCAGAGGAGGAATAGCCGGCAAATTCCCATTCCTCATCGAATTGATGCTGGGCGAGGATCGCTCCGTCCTCTTCCTGCAACCACTTCAACAGGGGACTTGCGCAAAATTGGCTCCATTCGGCTTCCGTTCGGCAAGTGGCGATTGGCTGCAACCGGGTCAGGTTGAATGTTCGGGCAAGGTCCGTCAGCATCTGCTCGGCGAAAGCCCGCTTCCGCGTCATGGCCATTACGCGCAAGTTATCCCTTTCGGCGGCGATCTTCTTGTAATGCTCAGAAAGAACATCGAAACGCTTGTGAAGCTCTTCAAATCGGCTGCGCGAGACCAAGGGAAATTTCGCGGTCATTTCGAGCTACAACCTAATTCGCAAGCAACCAGGTCTGCGTTGGGCGGCTATCTCTCAGTCGATGATAGGCCGATGTCGTTGATAATCTGAGCCGCCGTCCGGTCTTCGGCAAGTCGGATTGCGGGCTGAGCGAGAGGCTGGCGGCACCTCTCCGTCGGTTGGAGCGATAGGGCGGCTGAGCTGCGAGCGCGCCCAGAAGTTAAGTGCAGAAGGTCCGCAATCCGCCCAAAGCGGCCCGCCGACCGTAGCAGGCGACTGGGTTTTGCCATGATGTCGAGATTTTTCGACAAATCCTTGCTAGATTCCTGAATATGGACTACGCTTACCGTTTAGCAGAAAGAGAGCTCCCATGCCCGCGTCCGCCACGCCCGTCTGTTCCCCCGTCGAGGTGCGCGTCCGCGCCCAACGCATCTTCGCCCGCCTGATGGCCGGGCAGTCGGTCCGCGCCATCGCCGCGTCGGAAACCTTGAGCGTCCGCCGCGTGCAACAGATCGTCCGCGAGCACCTCGACCGCCGAAACGCCAACCCGGCCGACGATTTCGCGCTCCTGCAGATCGCCCGGCTTGAGCGGGCGCTCGATCTCATCGGCGCCCAGCTTGACGCCGGCAAGCCGTCCGCCGCGCATGCTTTCGTCCGCATCCTCGAGCAATTGAACCGGCTCGCGCCCGACCGGCTTCGGCTCAAGCCCGCTTTCCAGAGAGTTGGCGACGAGGTCGACAAGATGGAGGAAAAGCTTGAGCGCCTCGACGCGGCGCGCGAGGCGCTGGCCCAGCGCGAGGCCGAAAGGGGCCCGCAGGCGTTTCGCGAGAACGCGGCGCAATCAAACGCGCCCCAAGCCCTTGATAACACAGAAAACGGCGAAACGGCCGATTTCGCGCCCTCAACGATTTCACGGGCTTAGGCACCCCATGCGAAACCCCTGGTTTCGCGGCGCGAAAGCGCAGCCCTACCGGCGAGCAGGCCCTTAGCGTATGGCGCAGTCATCGGCCTCGACCGAGCAGACCCTTGGCTTCAGGCGATCTCTCGCAGCTTTGGGGGCGACGGCCGAGACTCGGGGTCCGCTCCAAAGATTTTCTTGTACAGGTCCTCGCCGAAGCTTGTTTCGAGCGGCTTGCCTTCGATGAGCTTGAAGGTCCGTGAGCCGTCCTCTCTTCTCTCAGCGCGGAGAAACAAAGAGGATTGGAGATCCAATTCCTCCATCGCATGGGCAAAGGGATAGAGGTGGGTGACAAAGAACATCTTGAGGCCGCTGTCGAGCAAGGCCGTCACGATCTGCTGCGCGATCTCCGATCCCTCACGTTCGTTGGTCGAGGCGAACGATTTGTTGAAGAGGACCAGGGCGTGGGCCCCAAGCATGTCGGCCAGCGCGTTCATTCGCCTGAGCTCCTCTTCGAACTTGCCGCTCGTCATGCTGGTGTCCTCCTCACGCTTGTAGTGCGTGAAGACGCCGCGAACGATGTTCGCGCCGAACGCCTCGGCGCCGACAAACAAGCCCGACTGCATCATCATTTGCGCCAGCCCGACGCCGCGCAGGAAGGTCGACTTTCCGCCCTGGTTCGCGCCGGTGATGACGACCAGCGCCTTGTCGTTGCCGTCGACGTCGTTGCCAACCACGGCCTTGTTCATGCTGATCGCCAGGCAAACGTCGTAGAGGCCGCAACAGGCGAAGCGGCGTTCGTTCAGGCGGGCGAGCACTGGAACGACCGTCGTCAGGCCAAGAGCTGAAAGGCGCTGCTGAAGATTGACGCCCCCAATGTAAAAGGCGACCTCGGTTCGCAACATGTGAAAGAAGCTGAGGATATGGTCGACCGATTGCCCGAGCGCGCGGGCCGCGAGCGCAAGCCCGCGATTGCGGAGCGCAGAGACCGCTTGGCCGCCGGCCTCGTCACGGGGGTGGATATGGAGCGTGTAGCCGCCGCGCCGTCGCGGAAAGAGCCGCAGGGGCCAGAAACGATGGTCCGCGGGAAACTGGCGAAGAATGTATCGAATTCCCTTGTTGCCTGCGCCCAGGCGAGCGCTGACGAACACAAAGTCGGGAAACCTCAGCTGCTTCAGATGGCGGGAAACTTCCTTGAAATAGTCCTCGCTCAGCTCTCGCCTCAGCATCGCAAACAGGGTTCGAAAGCCGTCCGAGCGAAAGTCGGGCTCCGCCTGCTCCGCGATCTGCCTGAGCCGGCGAAGCGCCTCGACGAACATGGTCATGACTTCGATCGAGCGATTGAGCAACGTCTCGGGCGAATCCCGAAACAAGCCAAAGTAAGCTTTCTTCTCCCGGGCGATCGCGTCGGCCGCGAGCTTGTAAATGTCGCGCAGCACTGCGGGGCGATGGAGCGCGTCCGTCATGACGCGCTGACGGTACGCAATCTCCTCGACGGTGCTCCGGACGCTGCTCAGCACCGCCACTTTACTGACGTCGTGAATGAGCGGGTCGCCCGCCGCCATGGCGCCGAACAGGGTTTCCAGTTCGAGGTCCTGAACCAAGGCGTCCGCGTTGGGAGGCAGCGGCTGTTTGAGATCAAAATCCCGATCTCTGAACATGAGGAAAGCTTTCATGACCCAATCCGCTCCCTCAAGCCGTCGTATGTGACCCGATATTTTTCCGCGATGGACATGGCGTAGGAGCGCCCGTCCGCGGGGCGGCGGATCACCCGATATGTGCGCTGAACAGGGTTATCGGGGACCACGGTGCTGACCAGGCTGACGGTCTGCGGCCCCAGCGATGAAAGCTCGTCCATGAAAGTCACGCAGACGCACAGGAGATCAAGTTGGATGAGCCGGTCGAGCACGCGCCGAGCGAGAAAGAGCGCGTCGCGCAGCGTCGTTGAGGTGAAGATCTCGTTGAGTATGACGATACTGTTCGGGGTTGCCCGCCCAAGGACCTCGTGGATGCGCACGAGGTCATCCTCGAGCTTGCCCCGATGATTGTGGATGTCCTCTTCCTTCTCAAAATGCGTCAGCAGTTCGTCGAAGAAGAACAGATTGGCCTCCGCGCCAGGAACGGGACAGCCCAAGCGAGCCAGGTAGTGCAATTGTCCAAAGGTTCGAGCGAAGGTCGTCTTCCCGCCCTGGTTCGGTCCCGAAACGACGAAGATGCGCTCCCGGCCGCTCAGTTCGAAGTCATTGGCGACCACTGAAGATTTTTCGCCGACAAGCTTGTTCGCGAGCGCGATGTCAAACGTGCGCCTCGCATGCACCGCTTTTGAAGTCGCAGACAGCGCGGGGTAGCAGAAACGCAGTCCGGCGTCTCGAAGCGGCCGAATGTAGTCGAGGTAGGCCACGTAGAATTGGATCTCGCGATCCCAGCGCCCGATCACTGGGTCCAGGTAGGCCTGACTGTCGCTAAAATAGCGGTCGAGGCGTCCGAATAAGTCGGGGTGCAGCGCGGCCACGAAATGGAGAACGTGCGCTTCGACGTGATTCATCTCGAAGAAGTCGACAAGCTTGAAGTCGTAGTCCTTCACGTCCCCTTGCTTGAATTGCTCGAAAGTTGCCGCCACCGCCGCGCCGTAGTCGGGCTCCGACTCAAATTTGCGCACGGTCACGCTCGAATTGCCGATCAGCAGTACATATTCAATCGCGGCCAAGTCGCGCTTGATTTCCTTCATCGAATTTTCGAGCGTCAAAAAAGCGCGTGATTGAACGTAGTCGTCAACGTGACGCCGGAAACCATCAAGCCCACGCGACTTGAGATCGGCCGCCCTCAGATCCTTGGCGAGCTGTGAGACTGCGTCGCAGTAGAACGCGATCGCGTCGAGGAAGACAGCCTCCTTTTGAAGCCGATAATGGAGCTTGTTGAGTCTTCCGATCTGCTCCCGCATGGAGCGCATTTTGGCCGAGAAGGCCTTGACGAAGCCGATCACGGTATCTTGCTCGAGGTCCTGCATGACCTCGTGCCGATAGTGAACCGTCTCCAGGTCGGGTGGAGGCGAGTGGAAGAACGGTTGCAGATTGTATTCATCCCGGCGGGCGATGATCGCGGCGACGACTTGATCGAGATTGAGGTCCACGAAGAAGTCTGGCGCAGGAACTTGGCCGGGAAGCTGCGGCGGGGGATCCGCTCCGTAAAGGATGCTGCCGAACCGCATCTCAGCCTCCCCGCCCAGAGAGAAGCGGGCGCCTCGGACGCACTATCCCTCGTAACACGATCCAGATGGTCTCGCGGGCGGCCGCCGCGATTTCGCCAAAGCTTTGCGGGCGCGCCTTAGACCGTAGCGCGAAGGGCGAGGCGCAGATCAGCTTGTCGCGGTGATGCAATATACGGACTCCTTCGTCGTCCATCGACGCGAGAAGGAGTCATCAGCCCTACGGGCGGTTAGGAAGGCGAACTCCATCGCCTGGGTTTGCAAAGTAGGACTGAGCAAGTTTTTGTCAATCCCCGCGTCCCGACTTGGAAACCGCGCTCGTCGGAACTTGTCCCTTCATTCACCTATGGTCCGCCGCGCCTCCTATCTTGCGACGCCGGCAACTTCGCGCAGGGGTTCGACGTGCAGAAGCAATTGCCGGTCGTGACGGCCACCTTCTGACCTCAGTCGATTCGTGCGCCTCTTGACACCCGGCAAGACGCGGAGCAGCGTATAGTTCGGTGATGGAGTTCGCCGTTTAACCGCCTGGGGCTGATGACTCCTGTCGAGCCAGATTGGCAGACGGAGAGGCGCGCCTTGATCGGACGGTCCCCCAAACGAGACGTTGTGCGTCAGATGTCTGTTGCGGCCGATCTCTCTGGAGGCCGCCGATGACAACGCGCGACGTCCTCCTGCAGATCGCGCAAGTGCTTGCGACGCTTTTGCTGGCGCCATTGCTGCAGGGCGTGATCCTCCAGTTCGAGGAGCGGGTTCAGCGAAGCCAAGGCCCCGGGATCTTCCAACCTTATCGGGATCTCTGGAAGCTATTCCACAAGCAGATCGTCGTCCCAGAGACCGCCTCCTGGCTCTATTGGGCGGCCCCGATCGTCGCCTTCACGACGACGTTGACGGTGCCGATCCTCATTCCGGTGCTGACGGACTTTCCGCTGCCCCTTTCCGACATGGGCGACATTCTGGGCGGCGGGCTCATTCTGACGCTGGGCTCGTTCATGATCACGCTCGCAGGCCTGGACACGCGCAGCGCTTATGGCGGGATCGGATCAAGCCGCGCCGTCATGGTGACCATTCTGGCGGAGCCGACTCTTATCCTCGTCTTCGTCGGGATCACGCTGCTGGCCAAGGCGATGCTGCCGTTCGTCGTCAATCACCTGCTGGTGGCGGAGCCCTCAGTCTACTGGGGGCCGACGCATCTGTTCTTGGTCGCCGCCTTCTTCGTCCTGATCCTGGTCGAGACCGATCGCCTGCCGATCCATTCGAGCACCCATATCGAGGTCTACATGATCGACGAGGCGCGCATCCTCGAATATTCGGGGCCGATGCTCGCGATCCTTCGCTGGGCGTCGATGATGAAGCAGTTCATTCTTTACACGATTTTCTGCAATGTGCTGCTCTTCCCCTGGGCTCTCTCGCGCCGTGGGGAGGCGCTCGGGATCCTCGGCTCGATCGGCGCGCTCGCGCTGAAGTTCCTCGCGGTGGCGTGCGTCGTCGTGCTTGTCGAGACGGTCCAGTCGCGCCTGCGGTTCTACCGTTACCAGGAGCCGCTGGCGGCCTCGTTCCTTCTCGCGATCCTCGCGATCGTCGGCACGCAACTGACTTGACGCCATGCTTGCCGCCCACCTCGATCCCCTTCCTTCCGCGCTCTTCAGCCTCCTCGCGATCGGTAGTCTTCTCCTGTCGTTCGTCATGCTGGGCTCCCGGTGGTTGCGCCATTACCTGTTCGCCTTCGCCGCCCAATCCTGGCTGATCGCGATCCTGTCCGCCGCCGTCGGCTACTACGGCGGCTACGCCGAGCTTTACATCGTGGCGATCCTTACCGCCGCGTTCCGCGGGCTGCTGCTGCCCTATCTCATTCTGCGGATCATCCGTCGTCTTGAAGTTCATCGCGAGGTGCATGTGATCCTGCAGGCGAGCTCGAGCCTTGTCATTGGCGCCTTCGCTGTCGTCTTCGCCCTCGCCGTTTCCTACCGGATCGGCGTCGCGCTCGATCTCGCGGGGACAATAGTCGTGCTCGCCCTGACGGTGATGCTGTCGATGAAGCTCATCGGCTTTCTCATGCTTTCGGTGCGGCATGAGGCGTTGAGCCAGATCCTCGGTCTTCTTGTACTGGAGAACGGCGTCTTTCTGGGCGCGCAGATCCTTGTCCCGGGAATGCCGCTTCTGATCGAGATCGTCATTCTTTTCGACCTTTTGATCGTGGTGGCCTGCTTTGGCGTTCTTGTTCAGTATCTGCTGAGCCATGTCGGAAGCACGAGCTCGCTGAAGCTCAGGCGTTTGGTGGGATGATGGCGGGCATTGGGGCACTGACGCTCGCTCTAGCGCTCGCGCCGGCGCTCGCGATTGTCCTCATTTTGCTCATTCGCCGCCCTCGCGCCGCGGAGGCGCTTAATCTTGCCGCGAGCGCCGTCTCGCTCCTTGCCATTCTGCTGATCCTTGCCTTGAGGAATGAAAGCAGCCTGACGTTCTGGGGGTCCTATGTCATTATCGACGGCCTAGGAACATGGACGATGCTCTGCGCCGCGATCGTCTACTTTCTCGCTTCGCTCTATGCGGTTGGCTACATGCGGCTGCTTGACCAAGAGGATCGCCTCTATCGGTTCTATGCGATGTTCGCGGGGTTCGGGCTCAGCACGCTCATCGGCCCGATGATGAACAACGCCGGCCTCTATTGGATCGCAATCGAACTGACGACGCTGATCAGCACCTTCCTGGTCGCGTTCGAGCGAGAAGCGGCAAGCATCGAAGCCGCGTGGAAGTACATCATCGTCGTGTCGGCCGGCATCAGCCTCGCGCTGCTCGGCACGGTGCTGTTCTATTGGAGCGGCACGTTCGCCCTCGGGCCAACCTACGACATGACCTGGAAGGTCCTGCGAGAGGTCGCGCCTCGGCTCAATCCCGCAGTGGTGTCGCTGTCCTTTCTTCTCGTGCTGATCGGCTACGGCACGAAGGTCGGTCTTGCGCCGATGCATACGTGGCTGCCGGACGCGCATAGCGAAGGTCCGGCGCCGGTGTCTGCGTTATTGTCCGGCGCGCTTCTCAATACCGCAATGGTCGGCATCGTCCGCTACCTGGCCGTCGCCGACGCGGCCGGCATCTCGACGTTGGCGCGCGGGACGCTGCTCGCGCTGGGCGCGTTTTCACTGTTCGTCGCGGCTCTTTTCATCGTCCGCCAGACGGGGCTCAAGCGCCTCATGGCCTATTCGAGCGTTGAGCATATGGGCGTTATCGCGCTCGGGTTTGGCTTCGGCGGCCCGCTCGGCGTCGCGGGCGCGCTCTACCACATGCTCAATCACTCGCTCAACAAATCCGCCATGTTTTTCGGCGCGGGCGTCGTGATGCGAACGTGCCGTACGAAACGCATCCGCAGCATCCGCCACTTGCTGCAGCGCCTGCCGTCGCTCGGCGCCTTATGGCTTGGCGGGGCTGTCGCCATCACTGGGGCGCCCCCCTTTGCGCTGTTCTTGAGCGAATTGACGATCATCCGCGCCGGCCTTTCGGCGTCGAAATATTTCCTGATCGGGCTCATGGCGGTTCTGCTCGTCATCATCTTCGTCGGCTTCCTCAACCATTTCCGCACCATGTATTTCGAGAACGACGAGGCCGCGGATCAAACGCGGGCGCATGTCAGCCTGTGGTGTCTTCTGCCGATGTGGTTTGCGCTTGCGCCGCTATTGATCATGGGGCTCTGGTGGCCCCCGGCGCTCTGGGATCATTTCCAGACCATCGCGCGGGCCCTTGAGCCAGTACATCTTGCGGAGGCTGCTCGATGATCGGGACCCGCGTTTTCCACCTGTCGCCTGAGGATCTTCGGTCGAGGGCCGAGGCGCTGCGCGCGATTGGCGGGCGCTTTCAATTCGCCTACGCCTGGTTTCCCGCCGGGGAGGGGCCAGAGGTCCGCTACCTCTCCTCGATTCCGCGGCAACATGATTTCGACATGTGGGTCGTGACAGGACAGCGAGAGCTGCCCAGTTTGGCTGAGATCGTGCCACTCCTTGGCTGGTACGAGCGGGAGATGATGGACCTCCAGGGGCTGGCCTTTCTCGATCACCCAGAGCCCTATCCTCTCGTCCTGCGCGGCGGTGGAACCCGCATCAACGGCAGTGATTTCTCGAATGGCCGGCCGCATCTGCCGCACGTAGACGCCGGCGATGTGCAACAGCTTCCTTTCGGGCCTATTCGCGCCGACGTCGTGGAATCAGCGGAGTTCACGTTCCTCTATGTTGGGGAGCACATCATCCACTATCAGCCGCGACTTTTTTCAAGCACCGTGGGATGGAAACGTGCTTCGAGGGGGCGGATCCTGAACGCGCCGCGGTGATCGCCGAGCGCGTCTCTGGCGTTGGGTCAGTCGCGCATGCCCTTGCTTATTGCGAGGCGGTTGAGCGTGCGGCAGGCTGCGACGCGCCGACCCGGGCGAAGGCGCTGCGGGTTCTCATCGCCGAACTTGAGCGGCTATACAACCACCTGCACTACCTTGGCCACCTCTGCCATACGACGACGCTCAAGGTGGGCGAGGCGCAGGGCAAGCTGCTTGAAGAAACCGCAAAGCAGCTCAATGCGCGGCTGACGGGCAGCCGCTTCCTTCGGGGCGTGCTGATCCCTGGAGGGCTGCGGCGCGATCTTGATCCAGGCAAATGGCTCGGCGACGCGCTCGAGAGCCTCAGAGAAGAATTCGTCGCCTATGTTGATCGGCTCGAGACTTCCGAGAGCCATCTCGATCGCCTGATCACGACGGGCCTCCTTCGGGAGAGGGTTGCGTTCGATCAGGGCGCCACAGGCCCGATCGAGCGCGCGTCGGGACTTAATCGGGACCTGCGTCGAGATCACCCCTACGCGCGCTACGCCGAACTGCCGCTGACCGTGACGGCGCTCACCGAAGGCGACGCCTACGCGCGCGAGCGCGTTCGCATCGCCGAAGTCGAAGCTTCATTTGTCCTCTGCCAGCGGGTTTTGCTGCTGCTTGAGCCTGGACCGATCCGCGCCGCCTGTGAGCCTGCCCCTTTGTCGGAAGGGCTTGGCTGGACAGAGGGACCGCGCGGGTCGCTGTTCTACGCGGTCCACATCGGCGCTGGCGGCAAACTCGCGCGCGTCAAGATCAAGTCTCCTTCCTTCTCCAATTGGCGGGCTTTCCCCTTCACCGTACATGACACCAACATGATGGATTACGCGATCAATGAAGCAAGCTTCGGTCTGACCATGGCCGGCTGTGACCGATAGGGGCAGCCATGGCGCTCTGGACCCTGTTTGGCTTAGCGAGCGGGAAGGCGACAACCGACTGGCCGCGAGAAGGCCGTAACGACGGACAAGAGGGCGTGTTCGGCATGCCCCGCTATCATGCCGACGCCTGCAGCGAGGGCTGTGAGGAATGCGCCAGCGTATGCCCGACGCACGCGATCGAAGCGCGCGATCGCGCGCTCGCGGTCGATTATGGGCGCTGCATCGTCTGCAATCTGTGCACGGAAGCGTGCCCGACCGGCGCCATGGAGCCGTCCAACGATTGGGCGTTCGGCGTCCGCGAGCGCGCCGATCTTGTCTGGTCGGCGACCGGGAAGGAGCCATCCTTCCCAGCGACGTTGGAGCGCAAGGCCTTCCGGCGGAGCCTGCACGTCCGCCATGTCGACGCCGGCTCCTGCAACGGATGCGAATCCGAACTGCAGGCTCTCGACAATCCCTTCTACAATCTGCACCGCCTCGGCGTTTTCTTCACACCGTCGCCGCGCTTCGCTGACCTGCTTCTCGTCACGGGGCCGGTCACCAACGCGATGCATGAGCCGCTCAAGGCGGCCTACGACGCCATGCCGGAGCCGAGATGGGTGATGGCGGTCGGGACTTGCGCCGTGTCGGGCGGGATTGCGGGCGGCAACTACGCATGCGGGACCGGCCTCGACGGCGTTCTTCCGGTCGACGTCTATCTTCCCGGCTGCCCGCCGAACCCGGCCGCAATCATGGAGGCGCTGCTCATGTTTCTCGACCGCGCTCCTCAGCGCGTCAGAGGAGGGCGGCTCGGTGGTTAGCAAGCTTCCTGCGCTCGCTGCGCTGCTTTGGGCCGCGGGCGCAATTCTGGCCATCGTGGGCGCATCAACGCTGAGCCGGGTTCTCCTCGTCGTAGGAGTTGCGGCGGGTATTTTGGCGGCGATCGTCAACCTGCCGGCTGGAAGTCCGACGATCGTCCTTCCGAACGCGCTCGTTGGTGAACCGGTCTCCTTCCGCATTGATCCGGAAGGCCTTTGGCTTATGGGCTTCGGGCTCCTGCCCGCGGGCTTCGCTTGCGCGCTCGCATCGCCCTCGAGGCGCGGCGCGTGCGGCTGGCTGTTTGGAGCCGCGATGAGCCTTCTTGGGGCTCTTGGCGTGTTCGGACTTCAGAACGGCGCCGCGCTCTTGATCGCGTGGGAAATGATGAGCTTGGGCGGCGCGGTGATGATTCTTGGCGAGCGCCTCGAGCCGTCGCGTGGCCGCACTGTCCTCTTCATGTTGGCGCTGCTTGAAGTCGGCGCCGTCGCCCTTGTCCTTGCGATTGCGATTCTGGGCACGCGGATCTCATCTCTGCAGCTGTCCGATTTCAATGGCGCCGCGGTCGGCCTATCCCAACCCGCGCAGGTCGGAATGGGCCTCCTCTTTCTCATCGGGTTCGGGGCCAAGCTCGGTCTCCTGCCGTTCTATGAGTGGTTTCCGGGAGCTTACGGCTCCGGGAGCGGCGCGTCCGGCGCGATCATGTCGGGCGTCGTCCTCAACGCTGCCTTCTTCGGCCTGTCGCGCGCCCTGTTCAATTGGCTGCCCGCCCCGCCGGAGGGCGCCTTCCCCGCGCTCGCAGTGATCGTTATCGTCGTGGCGACGCTCAGCGCAATTCTCACGATCCTTTATGCGTTTCAGCAGGACGACTGGCGATCTCTGCTGAGCTTCTCATCAGCCGAGAACGCCTCGATCGCCGTCGTCGCGCTCGGCGCCGCGCTGATGTTCCGGACGTATCACCTAAACGATCTGGCCGGCCTTGCCTGGATCGTCGCGCTCCTGCATCTCGCGGGCCACGCGCTCGCCAAAGGGACGCTTTTTCTCACTGCGGACGCCATGAAAAAGGCGAGCGGCGGCTATCATATCGCCTATGCCGGCGCCGGCAGCCATTGGTTGCTCGGGATTGGCGCGTTGCTCGCGGCCATGAGTCTTGCCGCCATGCCGCCAACCGCCGGTTTCGTGAGCGAGTGGTTCGTGTTCCAGACGGTCTTCCAGGGCTTTCACCTCCCCACCCTCGGGGGGCGTCTCGTGCTGGCGCTGACTGGCGCCGGCCTTGCGCTGACGGCGGCTGTCGCTTTTGCGACTTTCGTGAAGCTTGTCGGCCTCGGCGTGCTGTCGCGCAGCCCCAAGCAGCGCGCGCCGATCCAACTTGGCTATTCCGGCTCGATCGGCTTATTGGGACTCTTCGTTCTGGCGCTCGGCGTCGGCATGCCGTGGTGGCTTCAGGCCCTCGGTGGCGCGGCCTCGGCGCAGTTCGGGGTCGCGACGACGTCACAGATGCACGACGGGCTGCTGCTGGTTCCGCTCACTGCAAAGTTCGCCTTCATCTCACCGAGCTTGCTCATCGTCGTTATGCCGCTCTTGGCGCTGCTGCCGATCATCCTCGTCGTCGCAAGCTCTCGCCGCGCGATCCGCCGCACCGCCGTATGGTACGGCGGCCTCTCTCCGGATCCGGCGCTCGCCTCCACGACCGCGCTCACGTTCTCGAACGCGATGCGAACGTTCTACAGTTTCGTCTATCGCCCGACAGCCGACACCGAACGCGACGCCGACGCTGGCGGATATTTTGTGAAAAAGCTGGTGTTCGAGCATGACGTCGCGCCGATCTTCGGGCCTTGGCTGTTTCAGCCTGCGATCAGAGCCGTGAACGACCTCGCCGGCAAGCTGAGGCTATTGCAGTCCGGGCACCTGAATTTCTACCTCGGTCTGATTGGGCTCCTGCTCGTGCTCATCCTCGGGCTGACGCTGTTCTGATCAGATGAGACGACACGAAAAGATGTGGACCTATGGCGCAATCGCCGTTTTCGGCGTTCTTGGCTGCTCGGCCCGGTTTGGGTGGACGAATCTGGTGCAGGCTGTCTATGGCCGCGACTTTCCCTACGCCACGATGAGCATCAACATCATGGGAAGCTTCATCATGGGCTTCCTCTTCGCCGAGACGCTCGAGCGTTCGACGCTCGCGCCGGCGCTGCGGACTGGCATTCTGACCGGCTTCATCGGCGGATACACGACATTTTCGACATTCAAGATGGAAACGCTCTTGCTCGCCGAGGGGGCGAATTCTTCAAGGCCGCGCTCTATGTGGCCCTCTCGGCGGGCCTCCGCTTCATCTCAGCATTTGGGGAGCTTACATCGCAAGAAATCTCTGACGGGAGGATCGGGTGAGCAACGAGATGCTGATGGTCCGCATCTATCTCAGCGAGGCTGACCATGGAAAGCGCAAGACGCTGATGCAGGAAATCCTTACTCTTCTGCAGGATCGGCACGCCGTGCAGGGAGTCACCGTTTTCCGCGGCATCGCAGGCTTCGGGGCCAGCGGCGAGGTCCGAGCCGACGACATTTTGCGGCTCAACGTTGATCTCCCTTTGGTCATCGAGTTCTTTGACGAGCCCAAGGTCGCGGAAGCGGCCATCGGCCTGTTCGACGATCTCGTTCCTAAGGCGCATATCGTTTCCTGGATCGCCACGCGACCAGGGGCGCCGGCGCCGCGACTGAGGCGAAGTTAGCGTCATCGCTAGAGGCTCGCGATGCCGAGACAAAATCGACAGGTGCTGAGGGCCGACGAGGGCGCGTCGATTGCGCGGCTCGCGCTCACTGTGATCAATGAGCCTGACCCTAGTGCGCGGTCGCGACGTCCGCGCCGATGCCTGTCTGCGAGCGCACATACTGCGCCTCGAACGCCGCCTGCTCATTCGTCGCGGTCTTCGAGCCGTCTGTCACCGAGAACAGCCAGTAGCAGAGAAACGACAACGGGATGGTGAAAAGGGCTGGCGACACATAGGGAAAGAGCGCCGAGCCCTTAGGGTAGCCAAACACCGCCTCCCAAACGCCGGGGCTGACGATTGTCAGAAGCACAGCACTGACGAGGCCGACCCAACCGCCGACGACGGCGCCGCGGGTTGTCAGACCCTTCCACAGCATCGAGAGCAACAGCACCGGAAAGTTGGCGCTCGCCGCGACCGCGAAAGCGAGACCGACCATGAACGCTGCGTTGATCTTCTCGAAGATGACGCCGAGGATGATCGCAACGATCCCCAGGATGATGGTCGTGATCCGCGACACCCTCACTTCGGCCCCCTCCTCAACTTTGCCGTGGCGAAAAACGCTCGCGTAAAGATCGTGGCTGATCGCGCTCGCGCCGGACAAAGTCAGGCCGGACACCACCGCCAGGATGGTCGCGAAGGCGACCGCGGCGATGAAGCCCTTCATCAGGTCCCCGCCAACGGCGTGGGCGAGGTGGATGGCGGGCATGTTGCCGCCGCCAATAAGCGCGCCCTTCACGTCGTTGCCCACGTGATAGATCGGGTTGGTCGAAACCAGCACGATCGCCCCGAAACCGATGATGAAGGTCAGGATGTAGAAATAGCCGATGAAGGTGGTCGCCCAGAACACTGACTTGCGGGCCTCCTTGGCGTTGCCGACGGTGAAGAAGCGCATAAGGATGTGGGGCAGGCCGGCGGTGCCGAACATCAGCGCCATCCCGAGCGAAAACGCGTTGATCGGATTGGCGAGAGCGGAGCCCGGCAAAAGGATCTTCTCGTGACTGGGATGGACTTCAACCGCCTTGGCGATCAGCGCGGAGGGGTTGAACCGAAACACCGCCAGCACCAGGAGCGCGATGATCGTTGAGCCGATCAGAAGCAGTCCAGCCTTGATGATCTGCACCCAGGTGGTGGCGATCATGCCGCCGAAGGTCACGTAGATGATCATCAGAACGCCGACCACCACCACCGCCCAGAGATAGGGCAGGCCGAACAGCAACTGGATCAATTGTCCGGCCCCGACCATCTGAGCGATGAGATAAAAGGCGACCGTGACGAGCGTGCCTGTCGCGGCGAGCGCCCGAATCGGCGTCGCCTGAAGCCGGTAGGACACGACGTCGGCGAAGGTGAAGCGGCCGAGATTGCGCAGCGGTTCGGCCATCAGGAACATGATGAACGGCCAGCCGACCAGGAAGCCGATCGAATAGATGAGGCCATAGTATCCCGAGGTGTAGACGAGCGCCGAGATGCCGAGGAACGACGCCGCTGACATATAGTCGCCAGCGATCGCGAGGCCGTTCTGGAAGCCGGTGATTCCGCCGCCGGCGGCATAGAAGTCCTTGGTCGTGCGCGTGTGCTGCGCCGCCCAGTAGGTGATGCCGAGCGTCACGATAATGAAGGCCAGGAAGATGAGAACGGCGTTCCAGTCCGTGGACTGGACCGCGCTTCCCTCAGCTGCACGAGCGGAACTCGAAAGAAGGCCGGCAGCGGCGGCAAGCGCGGCTGAGCGAATCGGACTTTTCATCGCTTTCCTCCCCTCAGGTCGGCGCTGACGACTGCGTTGGTCAGATCGTCATATTCGCTGTTGGCGCGAACGACATAGATGCCGGTGAGCAGGATTGAGGCGAGAATGATCGCCACGCCAAGGACGATTCCGAGAGTAATTGAACCGAGGACGGGTATAACGAAGACGCTGGGGAAAAAGGCGCCGAGCGCGATAAACCCATAGTAGATTAGGAGCGTGATGATCGTGAGCGTCCAGCCAAACGACTTGCGTTCGGCCACAAGCTTTACATAGTTTGGATCGGCTTCGATTCGCCTCAGGCTCATCTGATCCATCAATCTCCTCCCTGGATCCCACTATGATTGTTTAACTTCTGGAAACGCTCACAAAACGACATCCGACGTTGGGACGAACCTTTGGCCGAAAACCGAGGCCTACCATCGCCCGACCGGTCGCGCCATCTTACGCCCGAATCCGGCCGCTATTTTGCTTCGATTCCGGGGCCGCGTCGACCCTCGCACCCTACAACCTTCGTCTAGCAAACCGCCCCAGTTGGAAAGTTTGTGCCAACGCCGGCAATCAGCTAGATTGGGGAAGCGGCAGGTCCCCGGTCCGGACGAGTCCAATGCTTGGGTTTCGCGGTCCGAATCCCCATATCCCGAGCTGCCATCGCGGCTTTACCGGGATAGCCGTCAGAAAAGGCCAGCGAAATGGATTTCCTCAAGCCACGGTCGCACCGCATGAACCGCCGCCGACGCATCTATGAAGGCAAAGCCAAGGTCCTCTACGAGGGCCCGGAGCCCGGCACCCTCATCCAGTATTTCAAGGATGACGCGACCGCGTTCAACGCGAAGAAGCATGAGGTGATCGAAGGCAAGGGCGTTCTCAACAATCGAATCTCGGAATATATCTTCCAGCGGCTGAACGACATCGGCGTGCCCACCCATTTCATTCGCCGAATCAACATGCGTGAGCAATTGATCCGCGAGGTCGAAATCATTCCGCTCGAGGTCGTCGTGCGCAACGTCGCGGCGGGGTCGCTGTCGACCCGCCTCGGCCTCGAGGAGGGCACGCAACTGCCGCGGTCGATCATCGAATTTTATTACAAGAATGATCAGCTCAACGATCCGATGGTTTCGGAGGAGCACATCACTGCGTTCGGCTGGGCCGCGCCGCAGGAAATCGACGACATCATGGCGCTGGCGATTCGCGTCAACGACTTTCTGTCGGGGCTGTTCCTTGGCGTCGGCATCCGGTTGGTCGATTTCAAGATCGAAACCGGGCGCTTATGGGAGGGCGAGACCATGCGGATCGTGCTCGCCGACGAGATCAGCCCCGATTCGTGCCGGCTGTGGGACGTCAAGACCAACGACAAGCTCGACAAAGACCGCTTCCGCAAGGACCTTGGCGGGATGATCGAGGCCTATACCGAGGTCGCCCGCCGGCTCGGAGTCGTGCAGGAGAACGAGTATTCGCGCACGGCCGGACCCCGGCTGGTGAAATAGCGCGAACTGCGGCTGGCGCATGGCGGAGCCAAACGACCGGCCGCCGCCCAAAGCAGTGCTGTTCAGCGGTCATATGGTCGATGCGCCAGGACGCGGAAGGCCCCGTTTTCCCGCGGATAAGGAGCCGATTGCGGCGCGCGCCATCGCGTCCGCGCTTACCGATCTCGACGTTGGCCCCCGCGACCTCTGCATCTGCGGGGGTGCCTGCGGCGGCGATCTTTTGTTCGCGGAGGCCGCGCTTGCGCGTGGTTCACGGCTCGAGCTCTACATTCCCTTCGAAGAGCCGACTTTTCTCGAAAAGTCGGTCGATTTCGCGGACAGCGACTGGCGGGCGCGGTTTTTCGCCGTAAAGGCGCGCGGGATCCTGCATGTCGCGCCCCGCGAGCTTGCCCCGCCACGACAGGGCGAGGATCCCTACGAGCGCAACAACCGCTGGATGCTGGACGCCGCGGTCCGTTTGGGCGCGGACAAGGTCGACTTCGTTTGCCTCTGGAACGGCGAGGGCGGCGACGGCCCGGGCGGCACGCGCCACATGATGGAAGAGGTGCGCCAGCTCGGCGGACGCACGCGCTGGCTCGACACGACGAACCTCTGGGGTTGAACGGCGCGGGAAGAGTCGCCCGTCAAGGAGGCGACGATGCCAAAGCCGGTTTGTTTCGCTTCAAGATCATGCCTATTGGCGGCGAGATCGATTTCCGCAATCCAAAGGGAGCGGCACGCGGCGATTCTTAAGAACCTGGAGCAGACAGACGCATAACCCTCAACTCCTTACGCCACGAGCTGCCTCAGCACGTACGGCAGAATCCCACCGTTGCGGAAATATTCGAGCTCGTCCAGCGTGTCGATACGGCAGGCGAGCGGCACGCTCCTTCGCGCGCCGTCGGCGCTGACGATCTCAGCGTGCAACGTCTGGCGCGGCTTGAGGCTGTCGCCAAGCCCGTGGATCGTCACTGTCTCGTCGCCCTTCAGGCCAAGCGTCTGCCAGCTCGTTCCCTCCTCGAACACCAGCGGCAGCACGCCCATGCCAACGAGATTCGAACGGTGGATGCGCTCGAAGCTCTGCGCGATCACCGCCCGCACCCCCAGAAGCTTCGTCCCTTTGGCCGCCCAGTCGCGCGATGAGCCGGTGCCGTATTCGCGGCCCGCAAACACAACCAGCGGAACCTTCTCCGCAGAATAGCGCATCGCGGCGTCATAAATCGCAAGGCGCTCGCCCGACGGCTGCATGATCGTGTAGCCGCCCTCGACCACATTGCCTGCCTCGTCCTTCACCATCTGGTTCTTGATCCGGATGTTAGCAAAGGCGCCGCGCATCATGACTTCGTGGTTGCCGCGCCGGGTGCCGTACTGGTTAAAGTCGATGGGCCGCACCTGATGTTCGATGAGATATTGCCCAGCGGGGCTCGCGGCCTTGATCGAGCCTGCGGGAGAGATGTGGTCGGTGGTGATCGAATTGAGGAATAACGCCAGAATGCGCGCCTTCTCGATATCGGCGACGGGCGCAGGCGTCTTGGTCAGGCCGTCGAAATAGGGCGGGTTCTGGACATAGGTCGAGCCCATGTCCCAGGCGTAGGTCTGGCCCGCAGGCGCTTTCACCTTGCGCCAGTTGGCGTCGCCGTCGAACACGCTCGCATATTTGGTCTTGAACATTTTCGCGGTGATGGTGGCGTCGACGTAATCGTGGATCTCGTTCGTCTTCGGCCAGATGTCGGCGAGATAGACCGGCTTGCCCTGCTTGTCGGCGCCGAGCGGCTCGCGGGTGAGATCGACCTGCATCGAGCCGGCCAAGGCGTAAGCCACGACCAGCGGCGGGGAAGCGAGGTAGTTTGCGCGCACGTCCGGATTGACACGGCCCTCGAAGTTGCGGTTGCCGGATAGAACCGCCGCCGCGACCAGATTGTGCTTGGCGATGGCCGCCGAAATCTCTGGCGCGAGCGGACCGGAATTGCCGATGCAGGTTGTGCAACCGAAGCCGACGATGTTGAAGCCGAGCTTGTCGAGCGGTTTCTGCAAACCGGCTTCCTTCAGATAGTCTTGGACCACCTGGCTGCCCGGCGCGAGCGAGGTCTTGACCCATGGCTTGACAGTAAGGCCCCTGGCGACCGCGTTCCGCGCCAAAAGCCCGGCGGCCATCATGACGCTCGGATTGGAGGTGTTGGTGCAGGAGGTAATGGCGGCGATGACGACGTCGCCATGTCCAAGATCGTAGTTTGTCCCCTCGACCTTGTGGCGCTCGGCGATCGTCGCGCCTTGCCGGAATTCATTGGTCATGGCGGCGGCGAAGCCCGCCTTGGCCTCGGTCAAGACCACGCGGTCCTGGGGCCGCTTCGGACCGGCGAGCGAGGCCGTGACCTCGCCGAGGTTCAATTCGAGCGAATCGGAGTAGAGCGGATCGGGGGTCGAGCGGGTGCGGAAGGCGCCTTGTGCTTTCGCATAGGCCTCAACCAAGGCGAGTTGCGACGGTTTGCGTGCGGTGGTCTTGAGATAGACGAGGGTCTGCGCGTCGATCGGGAACAGGCCGCAGGTCGCGCCATATTCCGGCGCCATATTGGCGAGCGTGGCGCGATCGGCGACCGTCATTGCATTGAGGCCCGCGCCGTAAAACTCGACGAATTTGCCGACCACGCCTTTCTTGCGCAGCATCTGGGTCACGGTCAGCACGAGATCGGTCGCGGTCACGCCCTCGCGCAATTCGCCCTCGAGCTTGAATCCGATCACCTCGGGCAGCAGCATCGACAGCGGCTGGCCGAGCATGGCGGCCTCCGCCTCGATGCCCCCCACCCCCCACCCGAGCACGGCGAGGCCGTTGACCATGGTGGTGTGGCTGTCGGTGCCGACCAACGTGTCGGGGAAAGCGACTTCGACCGTCTTGCCGTTGCGCTTTTCCTTCGCCGTCCAGACGGCCTGGGCGAGATATTCAAGATTAACCTGATGGCAGATGCCGGTGCCGGGCGGTACGACCCGGAAGTTGGAGAAGGCCTGCTGGCCCCACTTCAGGAACCGATAACGCTCCTGGTTCTGTTCATATTCGCGCGCAACGTTCTGGGCGAACGCGCGCGGCGTGCCGAAATGATCGACCACCACCGAATGGTCGATGACCAGGTCGACCGGAACCAGCGGATTGATCTTGTCGGGATCGCCGCCAAGCGCGACCATTGCGTTGCGCATCGCGGCGAGATCGACCACCGCCGGCACGCCGGTGAAGTCCTGCATCAGCACCCGCGCCGGGCGA
Source organism: uncultured Alphaproteobacteria bacterium (assembly GCA_963824475.1). Lineage (GTDB taxonomy): Bacteria > Pseudomonadota > Alphaproteobacteria > Rhizobiales > Beijerinckiaceae > Roseiarcus. The sequence goes on along the minus strand of CAWGPR010000008.1, from coordinate 125,014 downwards.
AAGGCGATTTCGTGCTCTTCTTTGCCGCGATTGTCGATCCAAGCCGCGACCGCCTCGATGTCTTCCTTCTTGACGGTGCGCCCATCTTCGTTGCGCAACAGGTTTTCGAGCACGATCTTGAGCGAGAACGGAAGCTGGGAGACGCCCGCGAGGCCGTTCTTCTCCGCCGCTTTCAGGGAATAAATCTCATAGGTTTTCGCCCCGACCGTCAGCGGTTTACGGCACTTGAAGCTGTCGAGGCTGGCCATGCGGGCGCTCCGGACGAGGCGTGAGGGGGTGAGGATTTTATAGATATAATGACTTGCGCGAGCTACACAAACTATCGCCCTGCGCAAGTTTTAGGCGGGCGGGAGTTTTGAGCCGGGTGGATATGGTTGATCTTCAAAGACGCGTCGCCCTTGTCACGGGCGCCTCGCGCGGCATCGGCCGGGCAATCGCGTTGGCGTTTGCCGAGCGCGGGGCTGCCGTTGCGGTCAATTTCCACACGCGCGCCGAGGAGGCGAACTCCGTCGTCGCGCAAATCCGCTCCGCCGGGGGACGGGCGATCGCGGCGCGCGCGGACGTTTCCATCAGCGCGCAAGTCAATGAGATGGTGGCGCGCGCCGCAGCCGAACTCGGCCCGATCGACGTGTTGGTCAACAACGCCGGCATTGCGATCAGCGGCATGCGCGAGGCGGATTTCGATCTCGGGATCGCGGTCAACCTGAAATCGGCGTTCCTTTGCACCGAGGCCGTCCTGCCTAGCATGCGCGCGCGTCACTGGGGGCGGATCGTCAACATCTCGTCTGGAGCGGCGCGGGGGCCCGGCCTGCTCGGCGTCGTCTACAACGCGTCCAAGGCCGGGCTCGAGGGCCTGACGCGCGGCTATGCGTCGCGGGTGGCGAAGGACGGGGTCACCGTGAACGCAATCGCGCCCGGTCCGACGGACACCGAAATGGGCGCGCCCCTGAAAGCCGCGGGCGTCGAGGCCCGCATCCCCGTCGGACGTATGGGGCAGGCGGATGACGTGGCGCAAGCGACGGTCATGGTTATTGGCAACGGCTTCATCACTGGCCAGACCATCGCGGTGAATGGCGGGCTGGCGTTTCTTTAAGCTGATTCGGGCGAAGAAGCGCTCGGAGACAGGCGCGCGACCAGGGAGCCGGCCTCCATGGCCCAAGGGCGGTCGAGTTGGAGAGGCAATGCGCCTGAGAGGATGGGACTTGACGATCGAGCGCGGGGGACGGCGGATCATCGCCGGGCTCTCGTTCGAAGCGCCCGCGGGCTTGGGCCTGATCGTGACCGGGCCGAACGGGGCGGGGAAAACGAGCCTGCTCAGGGCGCTCGCTGGCTTCCTGCCGATTGAAGCCGGGGGCTTCGCGCTGGAGGGCGGCGACGCCGAGCGCACGGTCGGCGAACAGGCGCATTATCTCGGCCATGCCGATGGGGTCAAAGGCGCCCTCACCGCGGGTGAGAACCTCGCCTTCGCGGCCGCTATGCTAAGCGGCGATTCCTCGCGACCGGCGCAGATCGCCGCGCTTACGGCGCTCGGCTTAAGCCATGTGATCGATTTCCCCGCGCGACTCCTCTCGGCCGGACAGAGGCGGCGCGTGGCGCTCGCTCGCCTGCTTGTCGCCCAACGCCCGCTGTGGCTGCTCGACGAACCGGCGACCGCGCTCGACGTTGCCGCTCAAGCCGCGCTGGCGGCGATCATGCGGGCGCACCTCCAAGACGGCGGGATTCTCCTCGCCGCTGCTCATGGCTCCCTGGGACTGGATGGCGCGCAGGAGTTGAGGCTCGCCGCGGAACCGGAAGCGGCCGCGTGAGGGGTTCAATATGACCCCCGCGCTCGCCCTGTTCGTGCGCGAGTGGCGCATTGCGCGGCGCATTGGCGGGGGCGCGTCGGCAGGCGTCGTGTTCTTCCTCATCCTGGTCGCGGTCATGCCGTTCGCGCTCGGCCCCGACCTCAATCTGCTCGCGCGGCTCGGGCCGGCAATTCTGTGGATCGCGGCCCTGCTTGCGACCCTCCTCGGGCTCGACCGGCTGTTCCAGGCCGATCATGACGACGGCTCGCTTGACCTGCTTGTCAATGGGTCGCCGCAACTCGAAGTTGTCGTGCTGGTGAAATGCGCCGCGCACTGGACCACGAGCGCGCTGCCGCTTGTTGTCCTGAGCCCGCTGTTTGGCCTCATGCTGGCAATGGCGCCTTTGCCGCTCGCCCTCACCGCGGCGACTCTCGCCGCCGGCACGCCGGCGCTGACGATGATTGGCGCGATCGGGGCGGCGCTGACCGTCTCGCTGCGGCGCGGCGGCTTGCTCATGGCGATCCTGGTGCTGCCGCTCACGATTCCGGTGCTGATCTTCGGCGTCGCCGCAGCCTCAGCCGCCAGCGGCGGCGCGGCGCCGTTCCTGGCCCCGTTCCTGGCGCTGTGCGCATTGTCGCTCGCGACAATCGCCGCCACGCCCTTCGCCGCCGCCGCGGCCCTGAGGCATGCGCGGGAGTAACTATTGCTGGCGCCCGAAATAGCCGTCCTCGATCTGGCGCCACTCCTGGCTTGCGGTGATCCCGACCAGCGCCTCGTCGAGCGGCTTCTTCAGCGCGCTGCCTTGCGGCAAGGCGATCGCCATGTAGGCGGGCTCGAGAACGCCCTCAGGCCCCTTGATCGTGTCCTTGAAGCGCGCGGCGATCAGATACTCAAGCGCGCCGACGCTGTTCACGACCGCATCGACTTGCCTGCGATCGAGCGCGGTGAGCGCGGCGGTGAGGTCGTCGAACGGCGCGTAGCGCAAATGCCGCTCATCGAGATATTCAGCCCCGGACGAGTGCGCGACCGCGGCGATCCGCTTGCCTGCAAGATCGGCTTCCGTAACGCGAAGTCCGCCCACCATGCGTTCGGCGGTCATTCTCGAGACGATCGAGGTCGAGAGGATCGAAATCAGCGCGACGCTGGCCAGCATCCAGAGAATTGCGATGACGCGCCCTGCAGTTGTCTTCGGCGTCTTGTCGCCGTAGCCGACCGTCGTCATCGTCACGACCGCCCAATAGACGCCGTCGTGGAGAGTATCGACGGCCGATTCGTGGTTGCGAGGCCGCATCGGCCGCTCGGCGAGCCACATGGCGACCCCCATGACAATGAGGAGCGCGAAGGTGAGCGCAATGAGCGGCCCAAGCTGGGCGACGACCGCGCTGTAACTGGCCAAGGCGGCCATCGGTCCCGTGTCCTGGCGGACCGCGACCGCGACCCCCGAACGATGCGCGGGGTAGCTGAAATCCACTCGCGCAAGCCGTGCGGGGGTGATCGTAATCGCGCCGAGCGCGGCGTCATACTCATTCCGCTCGAGACCTTCGAGGATCGTTTCCATCTGTGAGACGGGGATCAGACGGTAGTCTCGCCGAAGGACTTCGGCTGCGCGGCGCCACAAGTCGACGCTGACGCCGTTGATCGAGCCGTCGGGCTCGAGATGGCCATAAGGCGGCGCGTCGTAGACCGCAACCCTGAGCGGCGCGTCCTGGGCTGCAGCGAGACCAGCGGAGACAAGGAAAGCAAACGCCGCGCCGAGGCGCGCAACGAAAGTCGAGGCGGCCAAAAACCACACGAGAGCAGACGGCCTCATCAGCGGTCACGCGAGCGAGTTCCGGCAATGCTAGCGCAGCAAGACGAAACTCACGTGTCGAAACGGCAGCCCGCGCCGAATTCCTTTCGTGTTAGCCTGTCGGGCATGAACGCAAACGCCCTGCCGAGACCAAGTTCTGGTAACGGGCGCGGCGACAAAAGGAGGCGGTCATGATCGCGATTTACGCCAGGATGGAGACGTGGAGGCCCTATATCCTCAGCATCCTGCGCATTGTCATTGGGCTTTTGTTTCTCGAGCACGGGCTTTCCAAGGTGTTCAGCTTTCCCACCCCCGGCCCCACGCTGCACGGCCTCCTCATTCTCGCGGCGTTCCTTGAAACGGTCGGCGCTTTCTTGTTTCTCATCGGCGCCTACACCAGGATCGTGGCGTTCATCCTCTCCGGCGAAATGGCCTTCTCCTATTTCATGGCGCACGCTCCACAATCGTTCTACCCACTCATCAATAAGGGAGAACTAGCGATCGCGTACTGCTTCCTGTTCCTCTATTTCGCTTTTGCCGGCGGCGGCCCGTGGAGCGTCGACCGCGCGATGTTGAACCAGGCTTAGGCCGCCGCCGCGCGTCGCCTATTTGACACGCAGCTATAGGCGCGCGTCTTAAAGGGAGTCCGAAAGCGCGAAGCATATGCGCGGGCGATATCAGGCGAGGAAACATGAACGAGAGCGGAGCAGCGCCCTTAAGCGCCGGAACGATTTCGGCTCGCATCGACCGGCTGCCAGCGACGCGCACGATCTGGACCATCGTCGTGCTGCTCGGCTTCGGCATGTTCTTCGAGCTCTACGATCTCTTGTTTTCAGCCTATGTCGCGCCGAGCCTGGTCAAGTCGGGCGTGCTGACCGCCCAAACGCGGGGACTGTTTGGCGCGACCGGAGTCGCGAGCTTCATCGCCGCCCTGTTCACCGGCCTCTTCATCGGAACGATTCTTTGCGGCTTTCTCGCCGACCGCTTCGGCCGCAGGGCGATCTTCACCTGGTCGCTTCTCTGGTACTCGGCGGCGAACGTGATGGTGGCGCTGCAGCACGACGCCGCCGGCCTCAACTTCTGGCGCTTGCTCTCCGGTGTCGGCCTCGGCGTCGAGATGGTGACGATTGGCGCCTATTTGAGCGAACTTGCCCCCAAGGGCCTTCGCGGGCGGGCCTTCGCCGTCAACCAGACGATCGGCTTCATCTGCGTGCCGGTGGTTTCGTTCCTCGCCTGGCTGCTCGTTCCGACCGCGCCCCTGGGGCTCGAGGGCTGGCGCTGGGTGGTGCTGATTGGGGCGCTGGCCGCGCCGGTTGTCGTCTTTTTGCGGCGCGGTCTGCCCGAAAGCCCGCGCTGGCTCGCCAAGCACGGACGGCTCGCCGAGGCGGACCGGGTCTTAAGCGCAATCGAAGCGAAGGTCGAGGCCGAGTACGGCCGACCGCTGCCGCCGCCCGGCCCCGAGGAAGTGGTCTCGCCGGCGAGCCGCTTTCTCGATTTGTGGGTTCCGGGCGTCCGCGGCCGCGTGATCCTGATGAGCGTCTTCAACATCTTTCAGACGGTCGGGTACTACGGCTTCAACAATTGGGTCCCGTCGCTGCTCGTCAAACAGGGGATCACCGTCTCGACCAGCCTTGGGTATACGACCGTGATCGCGCTTGCGGCGCCGCTCGGGCCGCTGATCGGATATTTTCTCGGCGACCGGTTCGAGCGCAAATGGCTCATCGTCGCCTCGGCGGGCGCGATTCTCGTTAGCGGCCTCATTTTCGGCCAGGCCCACTCCTCGGCGCTCATCATCGCCATGGGCGTGGCGCTGACGCTCGCCGCCAACATCATGTCGTTCAGTTTCCACGCCTACCAGCAGGAGCTGTTCCCGACCGGCATTCGCGCCCGCCGCCGGCTTCGTCTATTCCTGGAGCCGGCTCTCGGTCATTTTCTCATCCTTCGTCATCGCCTTCGTGCTCGAGCGCTCGGGCGCGTTCGGCGTCTTTGTCTTCATCGCCGCGGCGATGGGCGTGGTGATGGCGACAATCGGCCTCTTCGGGCCGCGCACGACCAATCTGGCGCTGGAGGAAATCTCGGGGTGAGGCCTAACGCCCGAAGGTGTCCACCCCTAGCAGCCGCGCTGCGTAGCGCACTGTGATCCACGTCACAGACGCCCCAGCCTAAACAGCGTAAACAAAACAAAACCTGGGCGCGCCCTATTCGTGCGGTTTCCGTTTTTTCAAACATATTGCGAAAGGACAGAGATATGCCGGACCCTTCGATCTCCACGGGCGACTTTCACTTCAACGAGGTCAAACCCACCCCAGGTGTGGCCGCCGAGGCCCCGGCACCCCCTCCTCAGGCGCCTCTTGGCCCACTCTCAAACTTTACCGGAGAGTTCGCGGGAAGGGGCTTCAACATGATCTTCAGGCCTAACAGTAACCCGCCGACAACTACGCTCTTTACAAATCCGGTGACTCCTGCTCCGCCGGCCGTGCCCAACGAGAATGTCCTTGAGCTCAACTTGACGACCGAGACCCTTACGTTTTCCGCCCCGCTTGGCAACGTACCCAATCGCGGACTGCAAGCCCAAAATGACATCTTTCTCAACGGCGTTCCTTACGTTCAGGCGATTAACGACGTCACCAATACCGCCACGGGCAAGGCTGACGGCTCCCCAACCGGCATCCACTTCGAACCGGGCCTATGGGTGCATGTCCCGGCGACGAACAACGTCCCGGTCCTGGGCGAAAGCCTGGTGCGCATGGCATCCATTCCGCATGGAACGACGATCAACGCCCAAACCACCAATATTGTCACGTTTGCGGGCCCCCGACGATTCTACCGGTTTCGATCACGCCCTTCGTCATCGGCACAAGCCCGCCTAACCTTATTCCCTTCGCGAGCCAAGTTGCAGCGAACAACGACACGCCGCGCATTCCCCAGGACCTCACATTGTTCATCGCGGCCGGAACGATCACGCAGGCCATTCTGGACGACCCCAACACTGTGCTGCGCGAGGCGATAGCCGGCCAGACGATCACCCAGACCATCGTGTTCACCGTCGGCACGCCGCCCGACTCGACGGTGCCGTTCGGCGGGGGCACGGACAACATCGCCTTCCTCGAAGGGAATGCGGCAATCACGACTCCGAACGCCGATGCGGTCGCGATGACCGCAACGTTCTGGATCGAGACGGTGCAGCACCGGCTCCCGATTCCGATCTTCAGAAGAGGGCAGTCGCCCCTGAAGATTCCTGCGCCAGCGAGACGCGGGCAACCAACGCCCGTTTTTCTCGTCGAGCCGCCGCATGACATCCCAGCTCCTATCGAGATCATCGTGAACTCAACGCAGATTCAATATTCTCAATCCGTATTTCTGAACTTCGCCGGCCTCACCTGGCCGCATGTCTCGGTGGCCACGTTGGTTCCGGCGGCGGAACTGCCGGTTCCCGCCAGCGCCTGGCCATAGGTCGAGAAGGGTCATCCGCCAGCTGCCGCACAAGAAAGAGCCGCGCGGGGGTATGTCCCCGCGCGGTTTTTCGTCAGTCCGCCTCGCGGGCGTCGACGCGGCCGCTCGTCCACCCTCTCCCGTTCCCCCGCCATCAGCGCCGGCGGCTACCCGTTACAGATCTTCGCTCAGTTTCCTTTCAAGCTATCGCGCCGGGTTTTGCCTGGCTCGCGCCGACGGAGAGCGCGGAAACTCTACTCCCCAGCCCAGACCGGCGCCCGCTTCGCAAGGAAGGAACTCGACACCCGCTTTGAAGTCTCGGCTGCCATAGACGCGGGCGACGACCTTTTCATCAGGCTCCGCCGGCGCGCGCATGAAGGCGCGTGTCGCCGCGAGCGTCAGCGGAGCGTTGGCGAGCAGCTTGCCGAGGATTTCAGCCACGCGGGTCTCAAGCGCGTCCGCCTCGGCCATTGCGACGAGAAAGCCGGCCGCAAGCGCTTCATTCGCGTCCAGGAGGTCGGCGAGCAGCAGCATGCGATGCGTTCGGCCCTGGCCGAACGCGCGTTCAAGCCGCATCAGGTTGGCGCGCGACAGGCAATTGCCGAGCGTTCGCGCAATCGGTGCACCGAAACGCGCGCGGTGCGAGGCGACGCGCAGGTCGCATGCGGTCGCGATCATGAGCCCCCCGCCCGTCGCCGGTCCATCAATCACCGCGAGCGTCGGCACGGGCAGCGCCTCGACTTCAGCGACGCCCCTTTCGAGGCGCGCCTCATAGCGCACGCCGTCTTCGCCGGTCGTGAAGCCGCGAAACTCGGCGATGTCAGTTCCTGCCACAAAGGCGCCGTTCGCACCGCGGAAGACCGCCGCTCGCAATCCCGGCGTGGCGGCGATCCGCTCGCAAGCGGCGGACAACTCGTCATACATCGCGAGCGTCAGGGCGTTGCGCATGCCAGGACGATCGAACACGATCGTCGCGACAGGCCCGTTGATCGTCAGCTTTACGCTGCCCGCGCTCAACGGGCGCCTCCCGTCGCGAGGCGCCGTTCGCCGTCCGTGATCCCGAGCTCAGCGAAAATCTCGTCATTGTGCTCGCCGAGCAGCGGCGGGGGCCGGCGGATCTGCTGGGGCGTCCCCTTGAGTTTGACGGGAAACCCGATGTTGGGGATTGCGCCCTCGATTGGATGCTCAATCGTCATCTTCATCTCACGCGCCTTGGCGTGATCGCTGCCGAACACCTCTGCATAATCGCTGATTGGTCCGGCCGGGACGCCGACATCGAGCAGAAGCGAAACCCAGTCGTCCCGGTTGCGAGTCACAAACGTCTTTTCCAGGTCCACAGCCAGCGCCTCGCGGTTGGCGAGCCGGTCGGCGTTGGTCTTGTAGCTCGGATTGGCCGCCAAATCCGGCCGTTCAAGCGCCTCGCAAAGCCTCAGCCACAGTTGATCGTTATTCGCGCCGATGACGAAATACCCATCCTTCGCGCGAACGGCCTCATAAGGCGCCGCCATGCGGTTGGCGGTGCCCAAACGGCCCGGCACACGCCCGGTGCCCCAATATTCGCTGATATCCCAAATGGCGAAGGCTATGCCCGCCTCGTAGAGCGAAGCGTCGATATATTGGCCGCGACCCGTGGCCTGGCGGCCGATATAGGCGGCGAGGATTGCGTAGATGGTGAACAGCGAACAACCGATGTCGGTCACCGGCACGCCAGCCCTCGCAGGCGGCCCGGCAGGGTCGCCGGTGACGCTGATGATGCCCGACGCCGCCTGGGCGATGAGGTCGAAGCCAGGCCGGTCGGCCCAGGGGCCCGATTGCCCGAATCCGGAGATGCTGGCGTAAATGATTCCGGGGTTGACGGCGCATAGGGCCTCGTAGTCAACGCCGAGCTTCTTCATGGCGCCCGGCCGATAGTTCTCGACAATCACGTCCGCCGTCCGGGCGAGACGGAAGAACACGTTGCGCCCGGCCTCGCTCTTAAGGTCGAGGGTGATCGAGCGCTTGTTGCGGTTCATATTCAAAAAGCCGAGGCTGTCGTCGCCCTTGAGCTTGAAGCCCATGGCGCGGCGCGCCTGATCTCCGCCGTCGGGAGGCTCAACCTTGATGACGTCCGCGCCAAGGTCGCCCAAAAGCATGCAGCAGAAGGGCCCGGCCATGACTTGGCAAACGTCAAGGACACGCATGGCCTGGAGCGGCAAAGACGACGCGCCGCTGCGTTCGCTTTCTGCTGAATCGGCCATTCTGGATCTCCCGTATTCCGCGATATTGGCTTCTCATAGGCCCTACAGACAAGACTTTTGCCCTTGTAGGGAAATATTCAGTCGATAGCGGCATGTTTGTCGTTCGGCGCGACGGCCTTGGATTGCGCTGGGCTGCGCCGTCGACAACTGGGTTCGGTCAGTAGGCGCCGCATTGCCGCCCCCTTCGCCCTGGCATAAGAGAAGCCGCCTATGGTCAATCTCGCCAACCCGACGACATTCGTCGAGCTCACGCGCCGGGTGCTGCCCTGGCTCGCGGCGGCGACGGCGGCGCTGTTTGTCGTTGGCTTATGGCTCTCCTTTGCGGCGCCGCCCGACTATCAGCAGGGGGAGACGGTCAAGATCATGTATCTGCACGTGCCGGCGGCCTGGATGGCCACCTTCGTCTACGCCGTCATGGCGGCGGCCGCGCTCGGCACGCTGGTCTGGCGCCACCCGCTAGCGGACGCGGCGCAGAAGGCCGCCGCGCCGCTCGGCGCGGGATTCACTTTCATCTGCCTCGTCACCGGGTCGCTATGGGGCAAGCCGATGTGGGGAACCTATTGGGTTTGGGACGCGCGCCTGACTTCGGTGCTGGTTTTGTTCATTCTCTATCTCGGCCTCATCGCCCTCTGGCGGGCGATCGATGATCCGGGCCGCGCCGCCCGGGCGGCGGCGATCCTGACGCTGGTCGGCGCCGTCGACCTGCCGATCATCAAATTCTCCGTCGACTGGTGGAACACGTTGCATCAGCCGGCGTCGGTGTTCCGGCTCGATGGGCCGACGATCGCGCCCGAGCTGCTCATGCCGCTGATCGTGATGTCGCTCGCCTTCACCGGGCTTTTTCTCACGCTGCATGTGATGGCGATCCGGAACGAAATCCTGCGTCGGCGCATCGCGAGGGTGACGATGCTCGCGGCCGTTAAAGGCGACCGGCTCGCGCCGGGATTGGCGGCCGGAGGCGCATGATGGGCGATCCGCACCTCGGCTTTATCATTGCGGCCTATGTGGTCGCGGCCCTGACCATCGGCGCCATGATCGGTTGGGTGGTCCTGGACGCCCGTCGCTTGAACGCTGAGCTCGCTCGGGCGACCCGGGCGCTCGACGGCGCGCGTGGCGCGAAGGGCGAGCGCCAATGAGCGTCGAAGCCGAAACCGCCGCTCCGCGTCGGCTCCGCTGGCTCGTTTATGTTCCGCTTCTCGTCTTCATGGCGCTCGCGTGGCTCTTGTTCGAGCGGCTGGGCGCCGGCGATCCGGCGAGCATTCCTTCAGTCCTGATCGGCCAGTCCGCTCCGCCGCTCAATCTGCCCGGCCTAGACGGCGCCTCAGGCCTGACCGGCGCCGACTTGCGCGCCGGACATGTGAGCGTGGTCAACGTGTTCGGCTCCTGGTGCGAGCCCTGTCACTACGAACATCAATATCTGATGGCGCTCGCCGCCGATCCCGAGCTCAAGGCCAAGGGCCTCGCCATCTATGGCGTCGCGCAAAGGGACTCGGACGAGAACGTGCGCCGCTTCCTTGGCGCCAAGGGCGACCCCTACGCCAAGGTGGGCCTCGACCAGGATAACCGCGCCGGGATCGATTGGGGCGTCTACGGCGTGCCCGAGACGTTCATCGTCAGCGGCGACGGCAAGCTGGTCTTCAAGCTGGTCGGGCCGATGACCGCCGAGACGCTGGAGAGCGAGGTCAAGCCTGAGATCCTCAAAGCGATGAACTAGGGTCAAAACCCAATCGCCTGGGGCGGTGGCGACGCTTTGGGCGGATACCCGTCATTCGACGACTGCCGCTCAGCCGGGTTCAGACTGGTTTGAAGAGCAGGTCGAAAAAGCTTAGAAAGTTCCCGCCGACGGCGTTGGGAGCGCGCGTGTTCTTCAAGGGCCAGTGTCATTGTGGCGCTATTCGCGTCGAGTTGGCGTCCGACCGCCCGCCAGACGAACAGGCGCTGGGCGCCTGCCAATGCTCGTTCTGTCGCGAGCACAACGCGAGGGCGTTCTCGGATCCCAAGGCGCATGTGACGCTGACGGCGGCTGATCCGCAGCAGCTTCAAAGATATTCGTTCGGTCTCCAAACCTCGGACCAGATTATCTGTCGGCAGTGCGGCGTTTATGTCGCGATGACTTTGACCGACGGGGACCGGGTATGGAGCGTCATCAATGTCGATACGCTCGAAGATCACGCGCTTTTCACGCGCGCGCCTGAGGCGCGCGACTATAGCGCGGAGGATCGCGAGAGCCGCATCGCGAGGAGAAAGGCCCGCTGGTGCCCAACTACGCTCGTCAACTGGCCTGCGCTTGCCCCGAATAGGCCGCTTCTACGAATCGCTGAGTAGATTTTTTGATTTCTACAGCAACAGCAACGGCAGCTTAGGCGCCGTTTGGATGGCCCGCGCCGTTGGGCTTGGGCGGCTTGACTGGCTTGGCGCCGGCCTCGATTCCATCGATGAACTGGCGAATGCGCGGGGCGATCTCCTGCCGGAAGCGGGACCCGTTGAAGACGCCGTAATGGCCGACCCCTTCGGCAAGGTGATAATGCTTTCTTGCCTGGGGAATATTGACGCACAATTCATTGGCGGCATAAGTCTGGCCGACGCCAGAGATGTCGTCCTTCTCGCCTTCCACCGTTAACAGGCCGGCGTTGCGGATTGCGGTCAGGTCGACCAACTGCCCGCGGTGGGTCATCTCGCCCTTCGGCAGGGCATGACGCACGAACACCGTCTCGACCGTCTGCATATAGTATTCAGCAGCGAGGTCCATCACCGCCAGATATTCATCGTAGAACTCGCGATGCTTTTCGGCCGAATCGCCGTCGCCCGAGACGAGATGGTTGAACATGTCGAAGTGAGCCGAGACGTGGCGGTTGAGGTTCATCGCCATGAAGCCGCTGAGCTGAAGAAAGCCCGGATAAACTTCCCGGCCGAAGCCCGGATAGGGAAAAGGCACCGTGTGCAAGCAGTTGCGGCGGAACCATTCGACGCCGCGCTTCTCGGCCAGCTTGTTGACCTCGGTCGGGCTGCGGCGGGTGTCGACCGGACCGCCCATCAAGGTCATGCTGGCGGGGGCGCTATGGTCGCCGCCGGCCTCCATCAGCGCCGCCGCCGCCAGCAGCGGGACCGACGGCTGGCATACTCCGATGGTGTGCACGCCAGGGCCGAGATGGGCCAGAATCTCCCGCAGATAGTCGATGTAATCGTCGAGGTCGAAGGACCCGACCGCCAGCGGAACCATTCGCGCGTCCGCCCAGTCGGTGATGTACACATCGAAATGGGGCAGAAACGCCTCGACGGTGCCGCGAAGCAGGGTTGCGTAATGGCCCGACATCGGCGCGATGATCAGGAGCTTCGGTTGATCGGCCCCGTTGGCGAACTCGGGCCGGACGAAGTGGAGCAGATTGCAGAACGGCCGGGTCCACACGATGTCCTCGAGGACCGGATAAGCAACGCCGTCGACCTGAATTTCGTCGAGCCCGAAAGTCGGCTTGCCGTAGCGGCGCGTCATTCGCTCGAACAATTCCGCGCCGGCCGAGATGTTCTTGCCCAAGAGGGTGTTGGAGAGCGGGTTCCACGGATTCCGGAACACGAAATGCGTGGCGTCAGAAACCGCCCGCGCCGGCGCCAGAGCGGCGTGGGCCATTTCGTAGAGTTGGTAGGGGTAGCTTGGAGACATGAGCATATACCAGTCTAGCGCGAACCCGGTTGTCTGACATGTCAGCCTATCGTTCGCCTCGACATATATCAATTAAGCCTTAAGGATTAGGCTACAGGCGAGAATGGTCCCCCGTCGCCCCTGCGGCCGACGGTCGCGGCGGGCGGCGCGTTGTGCTGGTTCGTACCTTCCGATTGCGAAGTGGCCTCGGGTTTGACCTCCCCGAAGCGCGCGTCAGGCCCCGGCTTTGGACTGCAACCGAACGCCCGCATCCGTTAGAACCGACGCCAGTTCGCCTGATTGGAACATCTCGCGGACGATGTCGCACCCGCCAACGAACTCCCCCTTGACGTAAAGCTGGGGAATCGTCGGCCAATTGGCGTATTCCTTGACGCCCTGACGAATGTCCGAGTCCTCGAGCACGTTCACGCCGACGACCGGCGCGCCGACGTACTCCAGGATCTGGATAACCTGGCCGGAAAACCCGCATTGTGGAAACTCAGGCGTCCCCTTCATGAACAGGACGACCGGATTTTCCGAGATAATCTTCTCGATACGTTCGCGAGCATTCGCCATGGCGCTGGTCCTCATCGGAGCAGAGAGTCAAGGTCCCGCCCCTTCACCTCACCGATATAGTATGAAAAAGCGTCTGCCGCCAGCGGAGCTCAGACGAAAAAGGACTGTCAGCCGCCGGTCGCGTTCATATGACGTTGAACAGCCGGCGCGGCCGACCGGGCGATGACGAAGTCATGGCCCCTGGGCTTGCGCGCGATCGCCGCCCGGATCGCCTCTATGAGCGGCCCATCGGACATGGAGCGGCGTAGCGGCTCACGCAAATCCGCCGCATCCTCCTGGCCCAGACACATGTAGAGCGTGCCCGTGCAAGTGACACGCACCCGATTGCAACTTTCGCAGAAATTGTGCGTAAGCGGGGTGATAAACCCGAGGCGTCCTCCGGTTTCCTTGACGTCGAAATAGCGCGCCGGGCCGCCGGTGGCGTAAGTCGATGGGGTCAGGGTCAACGAGTTCTCAAGACGAGCGCGCAATTCGGTCAGGGGCAGGAATTGATCCGTCCGGTCGCGCTCCATCGCCCCGAGCGGCATCACCTCGATGAAGGTTAAATCGAAACCGCGCCCATGCGCCCATTCGACCAGGCCCAAGGCTTCTTCTTCATTGAAGCCCTTCAAGGCGACCGTGTTGATCTTGACCTTCAGCCCAGCGGCGGAAGCGGCCTTGACGCCGGCCAGAACGACGCTCAGGTCGCCCCAGCGTGTCACTTGGCGAAATTTATCCGGGTCGAGGGTGTCGAGCGAGACGTTGACGCGCCTGACGCCGCTATCAGCGAGTTCAGAAGCGAACCGGGCGAGTTGGGAGCCGTTGGTCGTGACCGTCACTTCATCCAGCGTCCCCGCGGTCAGGTGTCGCGAAAGGCTGTGGAACAGCGACATCACATTGCGCCGGACCAGCGGTTCGCCGCCGGTAATGCGAATTCTGCGCGCGCCCAGGCTGACGAACGTCGAGCACAATCGATCGAGCTCTTCGAGCGACAATATGTCCCGCTTGGGCAGGAAATTCATGTCCTCAGACATGCAATAGACGCAGCGATAGTCGCAACGGTCGGTGACGGAAATTCGCACATAGGCGATCGCGCGGCCGAACGGGTCGACGAGCGGCTGAGCGGCCGGAGGCGCGTGAGCGTTCATCAATCAAACATATAGACGCGCGATCGCCTGAAAGAAAGGCGCCCTGCCGGCGCGCAACGGTTGCTCATACAGTGTTAGCTGTTCCTGTCGCTTCGCATCGTCCACCTTTCGGTTTTTCGTCATGGCCGCCGGCCATGACGGAGAGGGCCTGCCTATTTCTAAATCGCTTGGATCGGCCAGCGGCCAATCGTTAACGCTATCAGAGCCGCAAAGGTCTTTTCGGCAGGTTATGTGTGCCCGGAGCAGCCCCATTCGGATGGAATCGCAGCCGGCCGACTTGGCGAAAACCGCCAGAGCCTTCTGCTCCGGAATTTACGTGGGAATCGCGGGCGCGCTAACGCCATTGATTCTACAGCAATCCGGCAGGCTCTAACTCGAACAAATAGTCGGCGGTTCGTGTGGTGTCGCCAGGCAGTCCGTGAAACCAGAAAAAGCGAAATAGCTTGCCAATTTCAGAATTATCGGCTATGATCGCGAGATCGCTATCAAAGCCGAGACGCTCGTGTCCCGAGAACAACGCGCGTTCAAATGAAATCGCACATGGCTGTCTTGTCATTCCCGCGCAAGCGGGAATCCAAGTCTCGCCAGAGCCTGAACTCGATGCCCGCTTTCGTGGGCATCCGGCGCCCGCGTCGATCGTTGCACTTGGGCCTTTTTGGGTCGGGAGAGGGCATGCGACAAAGCGCGCGAAACAAAAGACTGGTCAACCCATTGAAAACAAACAATCTGGCGAAATCTAATGATTTCGCGCCCCAATGATTTCAATGACTTGCGCCCCTCGCTGCGAAACCTTTCGTTTCGCTCATGCGAAAAATTCCTTTCGTTTTCGCTGTTTTGGGCCGCCTCGAGGCCCGAAACGCAACGGCCCACTCTTCAGGAACATTCCTGCCTGGGAAGTTGCGCAAAGGAGGTGTTAAGCCGTTGAAAGAATTGGCGCGCGTAAACTTGTGCGCGGCCGCGCCAAGCTGATAGGGCCTCACCCCGCGTCTTCGGTCTTGGCCGGCGTCTTTGCCTTGGTGGTTTTCGCCGGCTTGCGCAATTCGCGCCAGGAATCGTTCTGCGCGATCATCCGGCGGATCGCCTCGACATTGGCGCGCGCGGCGTCGGGCGAGAGGTCGGCCCGGCCGACCGTCTCGGCCTCGCTGAATTTCCCCTCCAGCGCCAGCACCAGCGCGAGGTCGCCGCGCATGCGCGCATCGGCTTTCGGGCTCGCGACCGCTTGCCTCAGCGCCTGCTCGGCCTCGGGCAATTTTTTGGCCAGAGCGAGCGAAAGCCCCATATTGGTGAGCACGCTTGGCTCCCCCGGCGCGATTTTGAGCGCGTCGCGGTAGAACAGCATCGCCGCGGCATGATCGCCGAGCCGGTCGGCGACCGTCCCCTGCACCGACATCACGTCCCATCGCGGATCATCGGGCGTATAGGCGTGGGAGAGCACGTCCTTGGCTTGTGCGAGCTGGCCGGCGTCGGCGAGGGCCTTGCCATATTCGCCGAGCACGTCAAAATCCTTCGGGGCCTTGATGGCCGCCGTCTGGATGACCGCGACCGCTTCGCTGTATCGGGTCAGCGCGCGCAACGCGCCGGCGTATTCGATCGAAGCGGTCTTCTCGCCGGGATTGCGCTCGTAGCGCTTCCCACACTCGTCGGCGTAGGCCCTGAGCCTCGCCTCGTCGGTAGGCATGGCGCTCGAAGCGGGAATGGAGCCGGTGACGTCGCCGAAGTCGTGGCAGCCGGCAAGCGCCGCGGCGACCGCCGCCACCCAAGCGACGAAAGCGACACGCGGCGCGAAGGCGGGGCGGGAGGACAATCGCAGCATCGGAGCCCCGGGACGGACAGAACGGCGTTAACGAGGGTCCGACCCGAACCTTGCTCCAGGCTGCCCACGCTCCCGGCCTGCGCTGTGCTTTTTGTCTTCGTATCCTTCCGATCTCAGCCATTTAGGCCGCGCGACGGTCTGGCCACGCCGACGAGGCGGACCACCTCCCAAACCGCGCCCGGCTGGCCCCAGTGGCCGGCGCCGCGGCCGGAAGGCGCAAGACGGGCGCCGAGTTGTTTTGCCGTCAAACTGAAGTTCGGAGCGCCGAATTTCGGCAGGATGTGAACCTCGACGTCCACCATGTCCATGCGTTGAAACTCCCCGCCTACAAGCAAACCTCACGAGGCAAGTTACGAAAGCAGCGGCGGCGCCCTATGGAGCGTTCACGACCCGAATGGGTTTGCCATCCAGAAACGCCTCGGCGTTCTCAACGCTCTGAGGATAGAACTGGCGCCACGTCTCCGCCACTCCGTAGCCGAGGTGGGGCGTGAGCACCGTATGGTCTGAAGCCCGGAACGGATGGTCCGGCGGGAGCGGCTCTTTATTAAAGACGTCGAGCGCCGCAATGATCTTGCCGGCCTTAACCGCGGCGACGAGAGCGGCTTCGTCAACGAGAGGCCCGCGTGAGGTGTTGATCAGGATGGCGCCTTGTTTCATGCGGGCAATGTCCTCGGCGCCAATGAGGCCGCGGCTGCGCGGCGACAGAACCATATGCACGGAGATGACATCGGAGCCGCTCATTAGATCCGGTTTGCCGACGAGGAGGGCGCCGGCCTCATGCGCCTTCGCTGCGGTCAGGTTCGGACTCCAGGCCATGACCCTCATATCGAGCGCGAGCGCATAGCGGGCGAGGCGCGCCCCGAGGCGCCCGAGACCCACGACGCCAAGCGTTTTGCCGGCAAGGCCTATGCCGACAGGGACGCCGTGCTGGAAGCCGTCGGCGCGCATGGTCCTATCGGCAGCCGGAATCGCGCGCGCGGCGGCGATCATCAGGCCAAGCGCCAGTTCGGCCGTCGCGTACGGAGCGCCTGCGCCGCCTGTTGTATTGCAGACCGTCACGCCCTGACGCGTGCAAGCCTCGACGTCCAGGGAAGCGTTTGAAGCGCCCGTGATGCCGACCATGCGCAGCTTGGGGAGACGACGGATGAGGGTCTCAGGAAAAGGAGTGCGCTCACGCATCGTCAGCAGAATGTCGAAATCCGCCAGCGCGAGAGCAGCTTCGTCTTCGGAAGCGAAAGCGTCGGCAAAGAAAACGAGGTCGGCGCGAGCGGCAAGTCTGGACCAGTCGGCGCTGCTCCGCGCCACGTCCTGCCAATCATCGAGGATTGCAATTTTCACCATGGTCGCTTCCCTCCCGTGGCGTCATAGCCGGCCGGCGGATCAGGCCATATCCTGATCCGAGAGCGCCAGCTTTGTCCCGACGTCCTCGCCTCCATGCCTGAGCGCGGTCGACGAGAGTTTCGAGCGCGGGCCGTGCAGGAACAGCAGGGCCGGCGGCCGCATGGTCGCAAAGCGCGCAGCGTCCCGCTCGGGAACCCTCCATCGCGCGAGCGCGGCGCCGGCTGGGCTCGATATCGCCTTCAAGGTCGAGCCGGGCCGATCGACGACCACGATCGGAACAAGGTCGGCGATTAAGCGCCAATGACGCCAGAGATGGAACTGGCGAAGGTTGTCGGCGCCCATGATCCAGACGAAATGGGCCCTCGGCGCGCGGCGTCTGAGCCACAGCAGCGTGTCGTAAGTGAAGCGCGAGCCGATCTGCGCTTCGATGTCGGTGACCACGACGCGAGGCCCCACATCGAGCAGGCGCGCGGCCTCCACCCGCGCCTTGAGCGCCGCGAGTCCGGTCAGCGACTTCAGCGGATTGCCCGGCGTCACCAGCCACCAGATGCGGTCGAGCGCAAGCCGGCGCAGCGCGAGCCGGGTGATGAGCGCGTGCCCCTCATGCGGCGGATTGAACGAGCCGCCGAGCAGGCCGATGCGCATGCCCTGCACGAAAGGCGGCAGGCGTGGAGAGGGCGTCACGACGCCGCCTGCGCGGCCAATAGCTCCGCCTGACGTTCGGCCGTGAGCGCGTCGATGATTTCGTCAAGCCCGTCGCCCTCCATGACCCGGTCGAGCGAATAGAGGGTCAAGTTGATGCGATGGTCGGTCACCCGCCCTTGAGGGAAATTATAGGTTCGGATGCGCTGCGACCGGTCGCCGGAACCGACCTGGGAGCGCCGCTCCTGAGCGCGATCGGCATCCAGCTTCTGATTTCGGGCGTCGAGGATGCGCGAGCGTAAGAGGGCCATCGCCTTGGTGCGGTTGCGATGCTGGGACCGCTCCTCCTGCATGGCGACCACCACGCCGGTCGGCAGGTGGGTGATGCGAATCGCCGATTCGGTCTTGTTGACATGCTGGCCGCCGGCGCCAGAGGAGCGATAGGTGTCGATCTTGAGATCGGCCTCGTTGATGACAAAGTCCGCTTCCTCGGCGATCGGCAGCACGGCGACGGTCGCGGCCGATGTGTGGATGCGCCCCTGGGTCTCGGTCGCGGGCACGCGTTGGACCCGATGAACGCCGCTCTCGAACTTGAGCCGCGCGAATACGCCGCGGCCTGAAATCTCCGCGACAATCTCCTTGAACCCGCCAGCCGTGCCCTCACTCGACGACAGGATTTCGACGTTCCAGCGCTTCCGCTCGGCGTATTTGACATACATGCGAAACAAATCACCGGCGAACAGCGCCGCCTCGTCCCCGCCGGTGCCAGCCCGGACCTCGAGGATCGCGCCGCCTTCGTCGGCAGCATTCCTGGGTAGGAGCGCAATCCGGATCGTCTTGGACATCGCTTCCGCTTCCCCCTCGGCGGCGGCGAGCTCGCTCGTGGCCATGGCGCGCATGTCAGGGTCCAGATCCGGCTCTCGCAGGAGCGCCTCAAGGTCCGCGCGCTCCTTTTCTTTGGCCTGGAACGCCTGGATCGCCGCGACAACCGGCTCGAGCTCGCTGAGCTCGCGCGACAGCGTCGAATATTGCGCCCCGGCGGCGCCCTCGGCGAGGCGGGCGGAGATTTCCTGGTGGCGGCGCAGGATGAGGTCGAGATTGTCGTTGGCGGCCATTAAAGAGCTCAAGAATCGGGAAGCGGCGGGCAGGAGGACGCTCGCGGCGCTAGAGGCGCACGCGGAGACGTTCCGCCAGGCGCTCAAGCGGCTCGCGCAGGGAGGCGTCCTCGCGGCCTTTGGCCAGCATCGCCTCGACTGCTCGCTCAGCCTCGCCGATATTGAGCGATAGCGTCATCGCCTTGACGGGTCCAACCGAGGCCGCGGACATCGACAGCTCCCGGTAGCCGATCGCCATCAGAGCCATCGCTTCAAGGGGTTCCCCGCCCATCTCACCGCATAAGGTCACCGGCGTTCCGTGGCGCGCGCCCGCCTCCGCGATTGAGCGCAGCGCGCGCAGGAAGCCGACGCTCAGCGGATCAAAGCGATTGGCCACCCGGCGGTTGGCGCGATCGACCGCGTAGAGATATTGCATCAGATCATTCGAACCGACCGATAGGAAGTCCGCGGCGGCGGCGATCTCATCGATCTGCCACAATAGCGATGGCACTTCGACCATCACCCCGAGACTGGCCGTGCGCGGCGGCTCATGGCCGCGGCTCTCGCTCCAAGCGAGTTCGCGATGGAACATCGCCCGCGCAGTTCGGAATTCGTCCACCGTCGAAACCATGGGCGCCATGACCCTCAGGTCACGCCCTGCCGCGGCGCGGATAAAGGCGCGAAATTGCATGCGCAGCAGCGCCGGACGATCGAGCCCGATGCGCAGCGCCCGCCAGCCGAGCGCGGGGTTGTCCTCCTCGATGCCCTTCATATAGGGCAAGAGCTTGTCGCCGCCGATGTCGAGCGTGCGGAACGTGACTGGCCGGTCGCCGGCGGCGTCCAGGATGGCGCGATAGAGCTCTTGCTGTGCGCCCGGCCGCGGAAACCGCGCGGCCAGCATGAACTGCAATTCGGTGCGGAAGAGGCCGATCGACTTCGCCCCGGTCTCCGCAAGGTGCGGCATGTCGACGAGCAGCCCGGCGTTCATGTGCAGGCCGATCGAGACGTCGTCGAGACTGACTGTCGGGGTGTCGCGAAGGGCGCGATACTGCGCCTGACGCCGGGCGCGCATGCGCGCCTTTTCGGCGTAAGCCGCCTCGACGTCTGCGGGCGGCCGCAGATAGATCTCGCCGGCGTCGCCGTCGACAATGATTGCGTCGCCCTGCTCGACGATTTCGGAAATGTTGGGGATGTCGCTGACCGCGGGAATCGCGAGCGCGCGGGCGACGATCGCGATATGGCTTGAGGCGCCGGCCTCCTCAACCACCAGACCGCGCAGCCGCGAGCGATCATAATCGAGCAGCGCGGCCGGGCTCATTGAGCGCGCGACCAGGATGGCGTTCTCCGGCAGTTCGTCCGGCAACAGGACCAGGCTCTGGCCGGCAAGTTGATGCAGCAGGCGATTGGCGATGTCGGTCAGATCGTGCAGCCGATCGCGCAGGTAGGGGTCGGTCTGGCGCTGCAGCTTGGCGCGGGCGTCGTTATGGACCCGCTCGACCGCGGCCTCCGCGGTCAGGCCGGAGCTCACCGCCTCGCGCAGCCGGCGCAGCCAGCCGCGATCGTGCGCGATCATGCGGAAGGCCTCCAGCACGTCGCGGTGCTCGCCGTCGACGCCGTCGTCATTACGGTCGATCAGACTGTCGACCGAGGCGCGCATGGCGCTGATCGCCGTCTCCAGCCGCACAAGCTCCGATTCCACGTCATCGGCGACGATCGTGGACACCGTCACGCGCGGCTGGTGCATCACCACATGGCCGAGGCCGAGCCCGTCGGCGATGCCCAGGCCCTTGAGCGACATCTGACGCCGCACGGCGATTGACGCGCCCTGGGCAGCTATCCCCTGCAACTCTCCGGACGCGATCATCTCAGCCAGCAGCATGGCGGTCGTCTGCAGCGCCTCGATTTCTTCCTCCGAATAGGCGCGCCGCGCGCGGTTTTGCACCACCAGCACCCCGATCGTCGCGCCGCCACGCAGCACCGGCACGCCGAGAAACGACTGGTAGATTTCTTCGCCCGTCTCAGGTTTGTAGGAAAAGGCCGGATGATGCTGCGCGTCGGACAGCGCCATCGGTTCGGCGCTGGAAGCGATGAGGCCGACAAGCCCCTCGCCCGGCCGCATGGTGGTCAGATGGACCGCCTCGCGATTGAGGCCCTCGGTGGCGAACAACTCCATGGCGCCGTCGCCGCGCACGACGTAAAGCGAGCACACCTCGGCGACCATATTGGAGGCAATGAGGACGACGATGCGGTCCAGGCGCGCCTGTGCAGTGACCGGCTCCGCCATCACCTCGCGGAGCCGCCGCAACAACAGACGCGGTCCGCCCGGCGCGCGCATCAAAAACGTCCTCTATCGTCACCGGCCGATCGGTCGGCCGACCGAGCCATGCAATGATCACGCCGGACGGAAGTCTCCCCGGAATGCGCTTCCGCCCGTTTCCTCTAATGGCTTGGCGGCGGTATAGAAACGAATTGCGGGCGCGGCAAGGCCAGACCGGCGCCCCTTTTTGGGGGCTCGCCGGCGGCGCCCTTCAGGGCGCCCTGAGCAGCGCCGAGGTCGTCGCAGCCCCGGCCGCGCGGGCGGCGAGAACCTCGTCCAGCCACTCCGGCCGCATCTCGGGCACCGAAGACAGAAGCAATTCTGTATAGGGATGGTAGGGCGGCGAGAATACGGCCGCGGTCTCGCCGCTTGCGACCACCTTGCCCTTCAGCATGACGACGACCTTGTTGGCGATTCGCTTCACCGTGCCGAGATCATGGGTAATGAACAGATAGGCGACGCCCAGTTCGTCCTGCAGCCTTTTCAACAAGCGGAGGATCTCCTCGCCGACCAGCTGATCGAGGGCCGACGTCACCTCGTCGCAGATGATAAGGTCGGGCTCGGCGGCCAGCGCCCGGGCGATCGAAACGCGCTGCTTCTGCCCGCCGGACAATTCGCTGGTCTTGCGGCTGATGAAGGATTCCGGCAGATCCATCTGCCGCAGCAGTTCGGCCACACGAGCGCGCACGTCCTCCCGCGATCGATTGAAGTAAAACGCCACCGGTCTGCCGATCGTCTCGAGCAAGGTGTGCTGCGGATTGAGCGCGACGTCCGGCATCTGGTAGATCATTTGCACCCGCCGGAGCTGGTCCTTGGCGCGCTCCTTGAGCCGCGGCCGCAGGCTCGTCCCGTTGAAGCGCACATCCCCCGCGGCGCGCGGCAAGAGGCCCGTGACCACCCGCGCCAAAGTCGATTTGCCCGAACCTGAACTCGCCGACCACAGCCACCGTATCGCCTTTGCGCACTTCGAGGCTAACGTCGTCGATGACTTTAGGCTTGCCTGGATAGTCGGCGCTGACGTGGTCGATGGCGAGGATCGGGACTTGGGCAGCGACGTTGGCGTCGACGAAATTGTGACCGGCGACGCGTTCGCTCACCAAGCGGCGCGTATATTCCTCCCTCGGCTCTTGCAGGATCTGCCGCGAATCGCCGAATTCGACCATCTTGCCCCGTCTCAGCACCATGATTCGGTCGGCGATCTGGGCGACGACGGCGAGGTCGTGGGTGATATAGAGCGCCGCGGTGCCATGCTCCCGGATGAGCTTGCGGAAGGCGGCGAGGCATTCGACCTGAGTCGTCACGTCGAGCGCGGTGGTCGGCTCGTCGAAGATGAGAATGTCGGGCTTGGCGACCATCGCCATCGCCGCCATCACGCGCTGGAGCTGTCCGCCGGAAACCTGATGCGGATAGCGTGAGCCGATCGTCTCGGGGCTCGGCAGATCGAGCTGCTTGAACAGGCTGATCGCTTCGGCGCGCGCCTCCGCCCGCGACAATACGCCATGCCTGACCGACGCCTCGCAGACCTGCTCCATCAGCGTATGCGCAGGATTGAACGAGGCCGCCGCGCTCTGAGCGATATAGGCGATCTTCGGTCCGCGCAGCGCGCGCCGTTCATCCATGCTGATGGCGCGGATGTCCGTATCGCCAAAGATAATGTTTCCGCCGACGATATGGCAGTCGCGGCGGGTGTATCCCATTGAGGCGAGGCCGATCGTCGACTTGCCGGCGCCGGATTCGCCGATGAGGCCGATCACCTCCCCGCGGTTGAGCTGTAGCGAGACGTCATCGACCAAAACCGGCCCTTCGCCCGCGTCGGTGCGCACGGCGACGCGCATGCCGCGAACGTCGAGGATGACGGAATTGTCCTTCGATCGAAAAGCGCCCTGGGTCTGCCGGCTCATGCGCCTTCTCCCTGGCCTCGGGAATGAATCGAGAGCATCCAATCGACGATGAAGTTGACCCCGATGGTCAAAATGGCGATCGCGGCCGCGGGATAGAGCGGCGCCGCGGAGCCGAAATTGATCATGTCGCGATAGTCCTTGACCATGCTGCCCCAGTCCGCGGCGGGCGGCTGAACGCCGAGGCCGAGAAAGCTCAACGCGGCGATAAAGAGAAACGTGAAGCAGAAACGCAAGCCGAACTCCGCCGTCAGCGGCGGAACCGCATTAGGCAGAACCTCGCGCGTGACGATCCACCACCACCCTTCCCCACGCAAGCGGGCCGCCTCCACGAACTCCAGGCTGACGATATTGATCGCCACTGACCGCGCCAGCCGAAAGACCTTGGTCGAATCGAGAATGGCGATGGTGAGGATAAGGACCGGCAGCGCGGAGCCGAGCACCGAAAGGATGACGAAGGCGAAAATGAGCGTCGGCATCGACAGCAGGAGGTCGACAAGGCGCGACAGCGCCTGATCGACCCAGCCGCCGGCGACCGCTGCGGCGAAGCCGGAAATGACCCCGATCAGGAAGGACAGCGCGGTGATGACCAGCGACAGTCCGATCAACATGCGCGCGCCATAGATCAGGCGGCTCAGGATGTCGCGGCCGAGATTGTCGAGCCCGAGCCAGTGCTGGGGGTCTGGGTCGGCCCAAGCGTCGCCAACCGGCGTCGCTTGATCGAAGGGAGCGATAAGCGGCGCCAGCAGGGCGACGAGTAGGTTGATGACGACGATGACAATGCCGATCTGCGCGGTGACGCTAACTTTATAGCCGCGGATGCGCATAACGGCCTTTCTTCAGCGCGGCTGGCGAAGCCGGGGATTGGACAGAATGGCGAGGATGTCGGCGATCATGTTGAGCAGGATGAATGTGGCGGCGAAGATCAGCCCGCAAGCCTGAACCACCGGCACGTCATGCTTGCTGACTTCATCGACCATCAATTGACCAAGGCCGGGATAGACGAACACGGTCTCGACGACGACGACGCCGACGATAAGATACGCGAGGTTGAGCGCAACGACTGAAATGATCGGCGCGAGCGCGTTCGGCAGCGCGTGGCGGACGACGATGCGCGACTTTCTGAGACCCTTGAGGATCGCCATCTCGATGTAAGGGCTCGCCATCACCGAAAGCACGGAGGCGCGCGTCATGCGCATCATATGGGCGACGATGACCAGCACCAGCGTCAGCATCGGCAGAAACGCATAGTACAAGCGATCGCCGAAGCTCGTGTCCGGCGTCACATTGGCCAGCGAAGGAAACCAGCCGAGGTCGACCGCGACGTATTTGATCAGAAGATAGGCGAGAAAATACTCGGGCACGGAGATCGTCATGAGCGTGAAGAGGTTGACGAGCCGGTCGAATACGCCGCCCTGCCGGATCGCCGCCAGGAGTCCGAGGCCGATCGCCAACGGCACCGCGACGATCGCGGCGTAGGCGGCCAGAAACATCGTATTGGCGAAGCGCGGCGCGATCTCGGTCAAGACGTCGCGGCCATTGGCGAGCGAATGGCCGAAGTCGCCGCGCAGCGCGCCGAACAGCCATTGGAAGAAACGAATGTACGCGGGCCGATCGAGTCCGAGGTCGAGGCGCAGCTTGGCCAGGCTCTCTGGAGTGGCGGAATTCTGTAGGATCGCCGAGGCAAGATCGCCAGGCAGGATTTCCGTGCCGATGAAGATGAGAACCGACGCGGCGAACAGGGTGAGCACGCCGAGGCCGAGCCGCTGGAGCACCAAATTCAACACAACGCTTGTTCCCTCACTTCATCCTGAGAACTCGTGGGAACTCCCCTTCGAATTGTCGTCTGGCCCAAAGCCCAGCCTCGCGCGCCGCCTCCCCGGCGCATCCTTTTACGCCCCCGCCAGCGCGGGAGCTCGAATCGACACCGCGCCCGCCTTTGCGGAGCGGGCGCGGCGGCGGTCGGCTAGGTCTTGATCCAGGCCTTCTGCATGATGTAGCCGTTGTCCATGTCGAAGCCGCTGTGCGGCGTATGCCCGCCGACTTTGTCGAGGTGGGCGTCGAGCCAGTCCTTGAACACCGGAATGATCGCGCCGCCCTGCTCGTTGAGCATCGCCTGCATTTCCCAGATGTAGGGCCGGCGCTTGTCCTCGTCGGTCTCGCCGCGCGCCTCGGCGAGCAGCTTCTCGAACTTCTCGTTCTTCCAGTGCGTCTCGTTCCAGGGCGCGCCAGCCGCATAGGCGACCGAGAGCATCTGGGTCGCAGCCGCGCGCCCGCCCCAATAGCTCGAAACGAACGGGTCCTTGAGCCAGACATTGTCCCAGAATCCGTCCGCGGGCTCCTTTTTCAGGTCGACCTTGATCCCAGCCTTGGCCGCGCTCGCCTGGAGCAGCGCGCCCTCGTCGACCGCGCCGTTGAACGCGGCGTCTGACGCCTGCAGCAGGATCCTGGGATTGGCGAGGCCCGCTTTCTTGAACACGGCCGCGGCCTGCTCCGGATCATACTTGCGCTGCGGCAGCTCCTTGTTGAAATAGGGATCGCTCGGCGGGATCGGATGATCGTTGCCGACCGTGCCGTATCCGCTGAACAGCGCTTTCAAGATCTGCTCGCGGTCGGTCGCAAGCTTCAGCGCCATGCGGATGTCGGGATTGTCATAGGGCGCCTTGTCGCATTGCATGGCCATGACCGCGTGCCAGCCGCCCGAGGCGCGCACGATCTGGAGCTTGGGGCTCTTCGATAGGAGCGCCACCGCCTTGTGGTCGACGCGGTTGATGGCGTTGATCTGGCCGGAGATCAGCGCGTTGAGCCGCGCCGAGCCGTCGTTGATGACGGTGACCTCGACGCCGTCGAGCCAGCCGCGATTCGGCTTCCAGTAGTCGCGGGTCTTCTTGAGCGAGATGCGCACGCCGGGATCGAATTTGTCGAGGCTGAAGGCGCCGGTGCCGACCGGCTTCGCCCAATCCTTGAAACCATCCGGCACCATGTGCACGTGGTAGTCGGTGAGCGCGTACGGCAGGTCAGCGTCCGGCCCGTCGAGCGAAATCTGAATTTGATACTTATCGAGCTTCTTGATGTCGGTGACCGGCTTGAACGTGGCTGCGCCGCCGGACTTGGTGGCGCCCCGGTGCAGGTTGAGCGAGTAGATGGCGTCGTCGGCGGTGAATTCCTGCCCGTTCGAGAACTTGATCCCCTTGCGCAGATTGAACACCCAGTCCTTCGCGCCGTTCTTCGGCTCGAAGCTCTCGGCGAGATCGGGATGCGGCCTGCCGTCCTGGCCCCATTCGACGATGCCGTCGAACAGGCCGTGGCCGGTGTCGATCATCACCGAGTCGTTATAGGAGGTGATGTCGATGCTGTCCGTGGTGCTGCCGCCGCCGAGGCCAAGCCTCAGCACGCCCCCCTTTTTGGGCGTCTCGGCGGCAATTGCGTCGGCGCTCGCCAGCATGGCGGAAATCGCGACGCTCGAGGCCCCAAGCACAGCAGCGCGGCCCATGAATTCACGACGCGAAATGGCGCCCTTATGTAGGCGCCCGTTCCAATAATCCAGTTCGCTCATCTTGCTTGGATCCTCTCTGCAGTGCGCCCTTCCCCGTACAGCGATTGGCCGTTCTCTTGCCGGCCGTCTATCCTCGACTTGGCGTCAGAATTTCGGCCGTGTCAATTGCGCCGCGACCGGCGTCGGAAGAATCCGTCACGAACGCCGTGCGCGGGCCAATTCGCGAGCGATCTGCATATCTTGCAGGCATGGATGGCCGCCATTTTGAACTCGCGAACTGAACTTTTCGCCGCCTCGGAGATCAGAGGTTCGTTCGCGTTTGACTTGCGCAGGGGCCGAGATTAGGGGTTTCGGCCTCGAAATGCTTGGATGGGCGCCCAATTCGGGAGGAGTTCAGCGGCCTATGAAGATCCTCGTGCCCGTCAAACGGGTGGTCGACTACAACATCAAAATCCGGATCAAGTCCGACGGCTCCGGGGTCGAGCTCGCCAACGTCAAGATGTCGATGAATCCGTTCGACGAGATTGCCGTCGAAGAAGCGCTTCGGCAGAAGGAAGCCGGTAAAGCGAGCGAAGTGGTCATCGTCTCGATCGGGCCGCCGCAGGCCAGCGAGACCATTCGCACCGCGCTCGCCATGGGCGCCGACCGCGGAATCCTTATCAAGACCGATGCGCTCGTCGAACCGCTGGCGGTCGCCAAGCTGCTCAAGGGCGTCGTCGCCGCTGAACAGCCAGGCCTCGTCATCATGGGCAAACAGGCGATCGACGACGACTCGAACCAGACCGGGCAGATGCTGGGGGCCCTGACCGGCTGGGGCCAGGGCACGTTCGCCTCCAAAGTCGTCATCGGCGATGGATCGGTCGAGGTCACCCGCGAGGTCGATGGCGGAATGCAGACCGTGTCGCTGAAGCTGCCCGCGATCGTCACCACGGATCTGCGCTTGAACGAGCCGCGCTACGCCTCGCTCCCCAACATCATGAAGGCGAAGAAGAAGCCGATCGAGGAGAAGGCGCCGGCCGACTACGGGGTCGACGTTTCACCGCGGCTCAAGGTATTGAAGACCGCCGAGCCGCCGGGCCGCAAAGCCGGAGTCAAGGTCAAGTCGGTCGCGGAGCTGGTCGCCAAGCTTCATGACGAAGCGGGAGTGATCTGACGATGGCCACCCTTCTTCTGGCGGAGGTCGTGGGCGGACAATTGAACGATGCGACCGCGCGCGCTCTCACCGCGGCGCTCGAACTCGGCGGCCCGGTCGACGTGCTCGTCGCGGGCCAAAATGTCGACGCGGCCGCCGAGGCGGCGGCTAAGCTTCAGGATGTGGCGAAAGTGCTTGTCGCCGACGATTCTCTTTACGCCCATGGCCTGGCGGAGCCGCTGGCGGGGCTAATCGTTAAGCTCGCCCCCGGCTATGACGCCATCGTCGCGCCCTCGACCGCCAGCGCCAAGAATGTCGCGCCGCGCGCGGCGGCGCTGCTCGACGTGATGCAGATTTCCGACATCACCAAGGTCATCGGCCCCAAGACCTTCGAGCGGCCGATCTATGCCGGCAACGCCATCCAGACCGTCGAGTTGACCGATCCGAAGATTGTCGTGACCGTGCGCACCGCCTCATTCGCCGCGACCGGCGAGGGCGGCTCGGCGCCGATCGAGACGGTCGCGGCCGCTGCCGATCCGGCGATATCGTCCTTTGTCGGCGAGGCGCTCGCCAAGTCGGATCGGCCGGAACTGACCTCGGCCAGGATCATCATCTCGGGCGGCCGGGCGATGCAGAAGGCGGAAAATTTCAAGACCTATATCGAGCCGGTCGCCGACAAGCTCGGCGCGGCGATGGGCGCTTCGCGCGCTGCGGTCGACGCGGGCTACGCGCCCAACGACTGGCAGGTCGGGCAAACCGGCAAGGTCGTGGCGCCGGAGCTCTATATCGCGGTCGGCATTTCTGGCGCGATCCAGCATCTGGCGGGAATGAAGGATTCGAAGATCATCGTCGCGATCAACAAGGATGAGGAGGCGCCGATCTTCCAGGTCGCCGACTACGGCCTTGTCGCCGATCTGTACACGGCGCTCCCCGAGCTCGTCGCGGAGCTCGGGAAGATCGGGCGCTAAGGTCCGGCCATGAGAAAAGCCCAGCGTCCGACTGGACGCTCGTCGCTGCTCGTCTATGATCGCAGCGCGGCGCAGGCTGTTCGCTGGACAAAAATATGACATTCAACATCGAAACGGTCGGCGTCATCGGCGCCGGCCAGATGGGCGCCGGCATCGCCGAGGTCGCGGCTCAGGCGGGATTGACCGTCTCCCTCAACGACGTCGCCGAGGAGCGCGTCAACGCGGCTCTGGCGACCATCAACGGCCACCTGTCGCGCCAGGTGGCCAAGGGGCAGATCGACGAAGCTCAGCGTAAGGCGATCCTTGATCGCATTCAGGTCGCCCAGACTCTCGATAAGCTCGGCGACTGCGATCTCGTGGTCGAAGCCGCGTCCGAAAACGAAGAGGTCAAGCGCAAGATCTTCACCGCGCTGCGCTCCTTTCTCAAGCCGGACGCCATCGTCGCGTCCAACACGTCCTCGATCTCGATCACCCGCCTTGCCTCGGTCACCGCCAATCCCGAGCATTTCATCGGCATGCATTTCATGAACCCGGTGCCGCGCATGCAGCTCGTCGAGCTGATCAGGGGCATCGCCACCAAGGACGGCACGTTCGAAGCGGCCAAGGCGTTTGTCACTCGGCTCGGCAAGACGGCGACGATGTCGGAAGATTTCCCCGCCTTCATCGTCAACCGAATCCTGCTGCCGATGATCAACGAGGCGGTCTACACGCTCTATGAGGGCGTGGGTTCGGTCGAGGCGATTGACACCGCCATGCGGCTCGGCGCCAATCATCCGATGGGCCCGCTGCAGCTCGCCGACTTCATCGGCCTCGACACCTGCCTGGCGATCATGCAGGTGCTCCACGACGGCCTTGCGGATTCGAAATACCGTCCTTGCCCGCTGCTGGTGAAATACGTCGAGGCCGGCTGGCTCGGCAGGAAGACCCAGCGCGGCTTCTACGACTACCGCGGCGACCACCCGATCCCGACGCGCTGACAGGGAGCCTCAACCGCAATTGTCGCGCTCGGAGCGGCTTCTCGCGCTTCTGCAGGCGCTGAGGCGCCGGCGCCGTCCGGTTAGCGGACGCGTCCTTGCCGACGAGCTCGGCGTCTCCTTAAGAACGCTCTATCGCGACATCGCCACCCTGCAGGGGCAGGGGGCGGAGATCGAGGGTGAGGCGGGGCTAGGATATGTCCTCAAGCCGGGCTTCTGGCTTCCTCCGCTGATGCTCAGCGGCGAGGAAATCGAAGCGCTCGTTCTTGGGGCGCGCTGGGTGGGGGCGCGGACCGACGAAGCGCTCGCGCTGGCGGCCCGCGACGCGATCGTAAAGATCTCCGCCGTCCTGCCGCCGCGCCTGCGCGACGACATCGAGGCGTCGACCCTCATTGTGGCGCCCAGCAAGGCGCTGCGCTCAGCCTCGCCCGACCTCGCCCCAATCCGCGCCGCCATTCGGGCCGAACGCAAGCTCGCGCTCCTGTACCATGACGCGCAAGGCGCCAGCACTGAACGCACGATCTGGCCGTTCGGCGTCGGATATTTCGATGAGGCGCGCGTCGTCATGGCCTGGTGCGAACTCAGGCAGGGGTTCCGCCATTTCCGCGCCGACCGGATCGCCTCGTGCCGGGCGCTCGAGACGCGCTATCCGTTGAGCCGCCAGCGCTTGCTCAAGGACTGGCGCCTCAGCGAAGGCGTCGCGGCCCCGGAGTAAACGGAATTCGCTTGATCGATTCTCCTTCCCAACAACCGCGAGCCCGCCGATCGTCGAGTCCATTTTGGGCGATTTCAATGGTTTGCGGCGCCATTCCCGAGTCATCTCCCTGTCCTTGACGCCGAAGCCCGGGTCGCGCGACGTCCTCCGCGCGAACCCGAAGGCGCCGTCGATTTCGCGCCATTGCGTTTTGGGCCCTCGACGAGGCGGAAAACCAGCGCAAACGAAAGGATTCATTTCGCAGAGCGAAACGAGCGGTTTCGCACCTTGGTCGTAAGTCCTTGAGATCATTGGGGGTGCGAAATGGGATATTTCGCTAAATCGTTTGTTTTCAATGACTTGACCTCCATTTCGTTTCGCGAAAATCGCGAGCGCTTGCGCGGGCGCTTATGAGACCCGCGAGCCGGTCTTGCCGCTCAATTCTGAAAAACAGTAACATGCGCTCGCCGGTTCGTCAAGAAAAAGTCGATTGTCCTGCCGGGGGGCCCCGTCCCTCGACCGGGCGTTCGCATGAGGCTGCTGACGGAATCTGACGTGGCGTAAGCGCAAGGATCGCATCCTCTTCAACGAAAGGAGCAATCCGATGGGCCTGCCGCATTTTGTCCTGCTCTACGTCGATGAGCCTGAGAAGAGCGCCGCCTTTTATGCGCGTTTGCTCGACCGGCAGCCGCTCGAGTCCTCGCCGAACTTCGTCATGTTCGAACTCGCGCCGGGCTTGAGACTCGGGCTCTGGGTCCGCAGCGGGGTTCAGCCCGCGCCGCGCGGCGCAAGCGACGCCGGCGAACTGGCGATGGCGGTCGGAACCAACGAAGAGGTCGAAGCGCTTTACGCCGATTGGAAGCGCAAGGGCGCCGCCATCCTTCAAGAGCCGGTTACGATGGACTTCGGCCGGACATTCCTCGCCGCCGACCCTGACGGACATCGGCTTCGGGTGTTCTGCCCTGCGCCTTAATATTTCAGGCGGCTCGGGAGGAAGAAGCGAAGGCGGCTTCTGCCGGTCCTCGTTCTACAGGCTCGAGTCTGATCTCGCGTCGGCGGCGGCGCCGAACAGATAGATCGGGATATGCTGGGCAGCCTCGCTTTCTTTCGAGATCAGGACCCCGGCGCCAGCTTGGTATCGTTGAGCGCTGACATATTGCTCGGTGACGAGCGTTGGCCCTTCTTCCTCGAAGCGGTATCCGTACCGTCGAGCGTCATCGACGAATTGCTGAGACAGGAGAATGTCTCCTGGTTTAGCGAGCGGCTCGATGCGTGCAGCGACGACAACGATGTCGGAGATTTCCGGGTGCTGCACGCCCTCCAGAGCGGGGTTGAGTTTCCAGAAGCCGCTGTGGGCGCCGACTCTGATCTGCAGGTTGTATCCGGAGGCCGAGAGTTGCCCGCCAAGCCCGCGCGCGGCGTGCAACAGCCTGCCCGGGCTTCGATCGGCCAAGACCAGATGATCGCCAGCGGACATGTGCGCATAGTCCAAATCGCGGGTGAACTGGCGGAACAAGTCACGCCAGTATTTGTCGAAGGTCTGTGACTTTCCGGAGATCTGGACGACGTTTTCCCTGTAGCCGCGGATATCGCCGACGGCGACAAACCGGATGCTTTCCTCGGGCCTCCATTCAAGCTCGTCGCCGATGACGTTGTGCTTGTTCAATTCCTTGAGAAACCCAACGTTTCGCCGGGTGATGAAGTCGCTGAGCGAGGGGTGGATCAGATAGGTCTCGGCGTGCGGCAGGACATGGATCTTGCCAAAGGCGATTTCGCCGACGGGAGCGAACTTCTGCACCAAGCGAGCCGCATCATCACGGCTCTGTTGGACGATTCCGACCAGACCCAACGCATAGAGGGCGCAGAAAGGATGTCGCGCCGCCTCGGTTTCGATCTCGTATTGTCTTGAGGCGATATCTGCGTAAGCCGTGGACGCCTCAACGACCTCGTCATAGGTCAACACATTGGATTTGATGACCTGAGGGAAGATCTCTGGATATAATCCGCTGAAGAACGGCGACACCTCATTGAAAAGCGTTTCCACCCTCTCTGCTGCGGCGGTGTTGATTGCGTTG
This sequence comes from uncultured Alphaproteobacteria bacterium, assembly GCA_963824475.1. Classification (GTDB taxonomy): domain Bacteria; phylum Pseudomonadota; class Alphaproteobacteria; order Rhizobiales; family Beijerinckiaceae; genus Roseiarcus. The sequence goes on along the minus strand of CAWGPR010000008.1, from coordinate 91,988 downwards.
CGGATTTCCTGCTGATTTCGCCTTTTGACGCCGATCAGGCTGATCTCCTTGCCAATGACGATGGCGTCCCGCGGCCTTAGCGAGCAGTGTCGAGTCCAATAGTCGATCGCGCGCTCTTGTCGCGCCGTTCCGCTGTTCGAAATGAATTCATTTTTTGGCCCAAGGAAACGCAACAGGGGTTCTTCATTGTTCTTGTCGACCAAGTCACTCTTGGGAACGATCGCTATGTTGTTTTCGATGATCTGTTTTATATCCTCCAGCCTGTAGCGCAATTCCCTTCGGAACGACCTCAAATTGGAGAATTGAGGTTCGTTCTGCGCGGCGTGCTGATAGGCCTCCTTTCTGATCGACACGAATATTCTGATATGGGGATTGATCCCGTGCAGTCGCCGTAACGCCAGCCAGGCGCCGATCTGCCCCGCGTGCCAGATCCGGACAAATCGTTCGTGGACTTCATTGCGGCGCAGATAAGAAAAATTGATGTAATGGATGAGATACTCGTCGATGTTATCGACAAATATTCCCGCCTGTTTATGTATTGTGGCAAAGATGCGGGTCACCTTTTGCGCCGCCCGCATGATCAGAAAGAGCTCGTTGCGCTGCGCCGCAAGACAGTCGTGCAGAATGTCGAACGGCCTTGTTATGTGCGGATGTGTTAATATGTTCAGCAATGTCGGCGGTAGATCATCCGACTCCAACAAGTCTATGAGCTGTTGATGAACGTCGCGATCGTCCTGAAATCCCTTTATCAGGCATATCGAGAATGCGATGTTCCACAGGGTCTCCCAATTGTCGCTGTTTTCCAAGACGTTGATGATTTCGTTCGGCAATATTGGCGGCTTGTTACTCGGGCGGTCAACGATCGGCGAGAACGGGAAGCAGCGATAGTCGTTCTCCTGTAAGGAAATCCGTTTCAGTTTGAGCACCAAAGTCTTCCCGAATCCCTTCGGCGCCACCAGAGCGTGGGAAGACAGATTCAGATTGGACAGAAATTCTTCGACTTCGGTCGTCCGAAGCAATACCGAACTCTGGGAGCTGCTCAAGTCTTTGAGCTCTGTCAGCTGTTGTGCGTCTTCAACCCATGCCGGCATCCCGGCCTCCCGCAAAATCCATTTTGTCGCCTCCGACCCCTTGTCCCTTACGGCAATTCGGTCATGTGCGAGAACAAAAGCACAACTTCGTCGAATTTGGGCGCCTCTAACGCTTCGTCAAGTCCGGCCTCCTTTCCCGCGTGATCCGCTCCGCCTCGGCGCGGCGCCAGGCGGCGATCTTGGCGTGATCGCCCGAGAGCAAGACGTCGGGGATGGCGCGGCCCTCCCATTCGCGCGGGCGCGTATAGTGGGGATATTCGAGCAGGCCCTTTTCGAAGCTTTCCTCTGCGCCCAACTCCTGCTTGCCCATGACGCCGGGAATGAGCCGCACGCAGGCGTCGAGAACGGCGAGCGCGGCGATCTCGCCGCCCGAAAGCACATAATCGCCGACCGAGACTTCGATGAGGCCGCGCGCCTCGATCACCCTCTCGTCGACGCCTTCGAAGCGCGGGCAGACGATGACGAGGCCAGGCCCCTCTGACCACTGGCGCGCCTGCGCTTGCGAGAACGGCCGGCCGCGCGGGCTCATGATCAAGCGCGGACGCGGATCGTCAGGGCCGACCGCCGCATCGAGGCTCGCGGCGAGCACATCGGCCCGCATCACCATGCCCGGGCCGCCGCCCGCGAGCGTATCGTCGACCGCGCGATGGCGGCCGATCCCGTGCCCACGGATGTCGCGCGCTTCGAGCGACCATAGACCCTGCGCGAGCGCTTCCCCCGCCAGCGACTGGCCGAGCGGGCCCGGGAACATGGCAGGAAACAGGGTCAGGACCGTCGCGGCGAACATCTCAGGCCCCGCCTCGGCCCCCAATGGCGTCAACGCGCTTCATAGGCGATCGGGCCAGCGCCGCGCTCCATGAAGAACGCGCAGGATAACGATATTGCCGTCGCGAATTCGATAGGGAACGACGTAAGGCGTTCCGCCGAGAACAAGTTCGCGCGTTCCCGAGACGCGCCCTGGTCTGCCGATCTTTGGGTTTGCCGGAATCATTGTCTCGATCGATTCGACGATTCTCTCGGTAATTCGCTTTGCCGCGCCTGGAGCGTCCTGTTCGATAAAGGCGCGCAACTCGCGAAGATCGGCGACCGCCCGCCGCGACCAAATCAGTCTCAAGTCGAGCCAGGCGGCTCAAGCTCCTGATCCGTTTCCCAGGAAGCAACCCATTCCCGAACAGCTTCATGCGAAACCGTCTCGCCTCGTTCGGTCTCAGCCATCGCGGTCCGGATCGCTTCGATCTGCCATTCATTGACCGCGAGATATTCGGCGATCGCCTCCGCGGCGAGAAACGAGCGGCTGCGCCCGGTCGAGCGCGCAAGCGCTTCGAGCCGCTGCTTGTCGGCCTCGTCGACACGGATGGTGAACGTCGCTGACGGCTTGGCCGATTCTCGAGTGCGCATTTGTGTACAATAGCACACCAATCACGCGATTGCCAAATTCGCTTGCGCGACCGCGCTCGCGCTCGCGCTCGCGCGCCCTAGACCTGCAGGATCGAGTTGAAATCGAAATTCGCGCCGGAGGGATTCTGGCCGACCCGCACCGTTTTATCGTCCGGGAAAAAGTAAGGCGGAACCGGGAGGTTGTAGGGCGCGGGAACGCCCTGGAACACCCGGCCCGCCAGATCGTATTTCGAGCCGTGGCACGGGCAAAAGAAGCCGCCTGGCCAATCAGGCGCGGGGTCGGTCGCATTGGGCTGCGGATCGAACAGCGGAATGCAGCCAAGGTGAGTGCAGACCCCGACCAGCACCAGAATTCTCAGGCTTGATCGACCGACTCCAGTTGGCCGCGTAGGCCGGCTGCTGCAATTCCTGGGAGTCCGGGTCGCGCAACTGAGCGAGGAGCTTTGGATTTTTCAGTTCATCGAGCGCCGGCTGGGCCCGTTTGACGACGAACACCGGACGCGCCGCCCACAGCGTGACGACACGTTGGCCGGGCTGGAGCTGGCTGATGTCGATGTCGACCGGACCGGCCGCAGCGATTGTGGCGGCGTCGGGATTCATCTGGTCGATGAACGGCCAGATGGTCGTCGCGACGGCGACCGCAGCCAGCGACCCGGTCGTCAGAAAGAGGAAATCCCGCTTCGTAACCGAGGCGTCTCCATGGCCTTCCGAAGCTGTGTCGGAACTCATCGTCATGCAGCGCGTCTCCAAAATAAAACCGAGCGGCTTGGGGATTGTGAAACCATTAGCGCCGAATGAAGCCTACGGCGCAAGCTCGTATGTATCCGCCCCCTGCACCCTTCGCAACCATCCTATGCGCTTGGGACGCTAGCCTTCGTCATCGATTTCGCGCGGCGGCTCGACGACGATCCGTCCGGCGTCAAAATCGATGCGCGGCGCGACGCGCTTGGTGAACGGCAGGAGCAGGGTTTCGCCGCCTCGGGTCGGCGCAATCTCGAGAACGTCGCCAGCGCCATAGTTCATCAGCGACGCGACGCGGCCAACTTTCGCCCCGGCCGCGTCGACCGCTTCGAGCCCGATCAGATCGTCGTAGTAGAATTCGTCCGCACTTGGCGGCGGCAATTGGTCGCGCCGGGCGAAGATTTCCACCCCCTTCAGCGCCTCGACCGCCGTTCGGGTCGAAACGCCGGCGAGCCGTGCGATCAGCATGTCGTCCCTGAGCGGGCGCAGGGATTCGAACACAAATTTGCGCCCTCGGTCCTTGTCGGTGAGCGGCCCGTAGGCGCCGATGGCGCTTGGATCGGCGGTTAGCGACTTGACGCGAACCTCGCCGCGGACTCCCTGCGGCGCGCCGAACACGCCCATCAGGATGAGGCGCTCAGGCGCACGCGCCAACCGGCTCATCCCTGATGTTAGGCCGCGGGCGTTTCCGCTGCCTTCGCAGCGGCGGCTTCCGCGGCGGCGGCGCGCTCCTGCGCCTTCTTCTTTGGCTGCGCCTTCCGCGGATTGTTGCGCGCCTCGCGCTTCGCGAGGCCGAGGCCATCGAGCAGGCGCAGCACGCGGTCGGTCGGCTGCGCGCCCTTGGCGAGCCAAGACTTGGCCTTCTCCTGGTCGAGCGCGAGGCGGCCCGCGTCGTCCTGGGCCTTCATCGGATCGAACGTGCCGATCTTTTCAACGAAGCGGCCGTCGCGCGGAGCGCGAGCGTCGGCGACCACAATGCGGTAGAACGGGCGCTTCTTTGCGCCGGCACGAGAGAGGCGGATTTTCAGGGACATTGCGGTCTTCCTTTCAATTCAGATGCTTGGTTCTTCTTCACTTTGACGATGGGCGCATCTTCCCCCTCAGGGAGAAATGTGGACGCGAGACGCGCGGCCCGGATGAGGGCGTCACTTCTTCTTGCCCCCGAACGGGTTGAAGCCGCCGCCGAGGCCCGGCAGCTTCCCACCGCCGCCGAGGCCGGGGAATTGCGGCGGGAGGTTGAAAGCGCCGGACGGCGGGGCGACGGGAATGCCGGGCGGCCCCGAGGGCAGGCCGGGAGGGAGTCCGGCGCCGCCCAGCTGCTTCTGCATGGCTTCGATCTGCTCGGGCGTCGGCATCGGCATGCCGCCGCCTAAGCCCATCATCTGGCCGAGCTTGCCCATTATGCCGCGCTTAGCCCCAGCGCCGCCCATCGCCTTCATCATGTCGGCCATCTGCCGGTGCTGCTTGAGAAGCCGGTTGACGTACTCGACCGTGACGCCCGAGCCGGCCGCGATGCGCTTCTTGCGCGAGGCCTTGAGGATGTCAGGGTTGCGCCGTTCCTGCGGCGTCATTGACGAGATGATGGCGCGCTGGCGCTTGACGAACTTGTCGTCGAGATTGGCGGAGGCGAGCTGGTCCTTCATCTTGGCCACCCCCGGCAGCATTCCCATGATGCCGCCCATGCCGCCGAGCTTCTCGATCTGGGCCAATTGCTCCGAGAGGTCGTTGAGGTCGAAGACGCCCTTGCGCATCTTTTCGGCCATCTTGGCCGCCTGCGCCGCGTCGATGTTTTGCGCCGCCTTCTCGACCAGGCTCACGATGTCGCCCATGCCGAGAATGCGGTCGGCGAGACGCGCGGGATGGAAATCCTCGAGCGCATCCATCTTCTCGCCGACGCCGATAAGCTTGATCGGCTTGCCGGTCACCGAGCGCATCGACAACGCCGCGCCGCCGCGGCTGTCGCCGTCCATGCGGGTCAGCACGATGCCGGTGAGGCCGACGCGCTCGTTAAAGTTCTTCGCCAGGTTGACCGCGTCCTGGCCGGTCAGCGCGTCGGCGACCAGCAGGATCTCGTGCGGCCGCGCGACGTTGCGGATTTCGGCCATCTCCGCCATCAGCGGCTCGTCGATGTGGGTGCGCCCGGCGGTGTCGAGCAGCACGACATCGTAGCCCTGCAGCCGCGCGGCGCTCTCGGCGCGTCTCGCGATGGCGACCGGATCCTCGCCAAAAATGATCGGCAGCGTCGCGACGCCGACCTGCTCACCCAGCACCTCAAGCTGCTCCTGCGCCGCCGGACGCTTCACGTCGAGCGAGGCCATCAGCACCTTTCGCTTGTCGCGTTCGGTCAGGCGTTTGGCGATCTTGGCCGCGGTCGTCGTCTTGCCCGCGCCCTGGAGCCCGACCAGCATGATGGCCACCGGCGCCGGAGCGTTGAGGTCGATCGCTTGCGATTCGCCGCCGAGCGTCTCGATCAGCGAATCGTGGACGATCTTGACCACCATCTGGCCGGGCCTGACCGACTTGATGACGGCCGCGCCGACCGCCTTGGTGCGAGTCCGATCGACGAACGAGCGCACAACCTCGAGCGCGACGTCCGCCTCGAGCAGCGCGCGGCGCACCTCGCGCATCGCGGCGTTGACGTCCTCCTCGGAGAGGGCGCCGCGGCCGGTGAGTTTATCCAATATGCCGGAGAGCTTTTCGGACAGGCTCTCGAACATGTTTTGCTCCTTTGAGCAGGTGCGAATGGCGAGCAGCGAATAGATAGGATGGGAGGGTCGTAATCCCAATCCGCTTCTCGGCCTTCGCGATTGAGCCAACGCCAATCGCGCCCGGGGGCGCAACGCGCTACCGGGCGGGGACCGCTGGCCTCAACGGACAGTCGGCTTGATCGACAAGGCCAAACCTGACGAAGGCGGACTTCGTAGGCTTGCGTCGCGGGGATGTCAAATGAGTCCAGAAGCGCGGCGCATCGATAAGGGACGCGCACTGCGTGCAATCGCCTTCCGCAGGCCGCAAGGCGAACCTGAAGCCCGATCCGGAGAGGATAAAATGGACAAGCGCCTAACCGGCCGGAAGGCCGAACTCGGCCTTTCGACCCGCGCCATTCATCACGGCTACGACCGTGCGGAGGAACACGGCGCGCTGACGCCGGTGGTCTTCATGACCTCGACCTATGCGTTCGAAAGCGCATATCGCTCAAGCGCTCGACGGGCTTCCCATCGCGAAAGGAAACGCGGGCTGAGGCCCGAAAGGCGGCGACCTGTCTATTGGCGTCGCGCGAAAGCGAGCCGGGCGAGCGGACTCCTTAAGCGCAAGTCCCGTCGCTCGGCTCTTTGCGGCGAGCGGCAAACGCATCCGCTCCTTGCCGCTCGGAGGGCAGTTGACCAGCAAGGCCTAAGCGCCGACGCCGCGAGCCCCGGGCCGGGAGTTGCTTCCGGCCCGCCTTCAATTGCGCGCCTCCGCGCTTCTCACGCTCTCGCGTCAATCTCCGGGCGAAACCGGATCGCAGCCAATACGCCAAGCACGATGAAGACGATCAGAACGATCCCCTGGACGATCGCGAACGGCGGCTCGGACCCAGTCGGCGCGAGCGCGTGAAGGGCCGGGACTTTCAAAAATCCCTGCGCCACCAGCACGAACACGTTGAGATAAAGCGCCGCAACCGCGCAGGCGACGAAGATCCATCGCCATGGCCCCACGAGGCGGAAGCCGTAATAGGCGACGACCGCACCTGCGAGTAGAATGAGCGATAGCACGCCGACGGCGCGCGGCGGATCGAAGCCGAACGGCGGTAGCGGAAATCCGGTCAGGCTTGTCAGGATCGTCGTGACAAGGAAGACGGCAATACAAGCGCTGAAATTCCTGCCAAGCAAAAGGCCATACAACATCACAAGACCGGAAATGATTCCGACCAAGCTTACAGCGACATGGAATTGAAGCATCGGAGGCTCCCGAGCCTCGGGCTCGAGGCGATCCCATCGATCGTCCTCCGGCGCCCGCCCGAGCGGCAGCTTCGTCGCTTTACCGCCCAGCCGCAATATCTGCTCCAGGCCCGACCACGCGGTCTTGGACTTCACCGTCCGATCGTGACATCCTCATGGGTGAAACACGCTCGAGCGGAGGCGCCATGGACCAGGCGGTCGCCACTCCAACCCAGGCTGGACATAACCGGCCCCGCAATCCGGGCCTGCCGCTTGCGCCCGATTGGTTCGAGAGCGTCGGCGTCAATGCGAGCGCAGTCGAGCGGCGCGCCGCGACCCTGACCACGCGCCGATCGGTCAAGAAGGAATACCAGGCGGCGTGGCTGGTGAAGGCGATGACCTGCATCGACCTCACGACGCTCTCCGGCGACGACACGCCGGGGCGCGTGCGCCGGCTCTGCGCCAAAGCGCGGCGCCCGCTTGGCGACGAGCTTCTGGCCGCGCTCGATCTTGCCGACTTGGGCCTGACGGTCGCGGCCGTCTGCGTCTACCCAACCATGGTTGGGCCGGCGGTCAGAGCGCTCGAGGGCTCGGGGATTCCGGTCGCCTCCGTCGCCACCGGCTTTCCCGCTGGCCTCACGCCCTTAAAGCAGCGGCTGGAGGAGATCCGCTACGCGGTGGCTGAGGGCGCGCGAGAGATCGACATCGTCATCACCCGCGCGCATGTGCTGAACCGCGACTGGAGCGCGCTCTACGACGAGGTCGCGGCGATGCGCGAAGCCTGCGGGTTGGCGCATTTGAAGACGATCCTCGGCACGGGAGACTTGAAGACGCTGCGCAACGTCTACGCGGCCAGCATGGTGGCGATGCAGGCGGGCGCCGACTTCATCAAGACCTCCACCGGCAAGGAGGACGTCAACGCCACCCTGCCGGTGAGTCTGGTGATGATCCGGGCGCTGCGCGAGTATCGCGAGCGCGCCGGCGTCGATATCGGCTTCAAGCCTGCGGGCGGCCTGCGCACGGCCAAGGACGCGCTCGCCTGGCTTATCCTGATGAGGGAGGAGCTTGGCCTGGCGTGGATGCAGCCCGATCTTTTCCGCATAGGCGCGAGCGGCCTCTTGACCGACATTGAGCGTCAGCTCGACCATTACGCGACCGGGCGCTATTCGGCCGCCTATCGCCACGCCATGGCGTGAGGCGCATCATGGGCGTCATCAAGGACATCCTGCGCACGATGGACTACGGGCCTTCGCCCGAAGGCAGCGAGCACGTCAGAGCCTGGCTCAAGGAGCACGAAGGCGGTTTTGGGCATTTCATCAACGGCGCCTTCTTGAAGCCCGGCGACCTGTTCGACGTCTTCAATCCCGCGACCGGCGAACGCATCGCGCGCGCCACGCAGGGCTCTCCGGCGGACATCGACGCCGCGGTCGTCGCGGCGCGGAAGGCTCAAGCCAAATGGGCGGCGCTCTCCGGCTTCGAGCGGTCGAAGCACCTTTACGCGCTCGCGCGCCATGTGCAGAAGCGGGAGCGGTTTCTCGCGGTTCTGGAAACGATCGACAACGGCAAGCCGATCCGCGAATCGCGCGACATCGACGTTCCGTTGGTCGCGCGCCATTTCTATCATCATGCCGGCTGGGCGACTCTGATCGACGGCGAGTTTCCGGGGACCAGGCCGGTCGGCGTGTGCGGGCAGATCGTTCCGTGGAATTTCCCGCTGCTGATGCTCGCCTGGAAGATCGCGCCGGCGCTCGCAGCAGGCAATACGGTGGTGCTGAAGCCAGCCGAATTTACGCCCTTGACCGCGCTCGCGTTCGCAGCGATCTGCGTCGAGACGGGGCTTCCCGCGGGCGTCGTCAATATTGTCACCGGCGACGGGGCGACCGGCGCCGCGCTGGTCGCGCATGCGGGCGTGGACAAGATCGCCTTCACCGGCTCGACCGAGGTCGGACGAGCGATACGCAAGGCGACGGCTGGCTCGGGCAAGAAACTGTCGCTCGAACTCGGCGGCAAGTCGCCGTTCGTGGTGTTCGAGGACGCGGATCTGGACAGTGCGGTCGAGGGCGTGGTCGATGCGATCTGGTTCAATCAGGGCCAGGTCTGTTGCGCCGGCTCGCGGCTCGTGGTGGCGGAAAGCGTAGCAGAAACCCTGTACGCCAAGCTGCGCGCCCGCATGGCGAACCTGAGATTGGGCGACCCGCTCGACAAGTCGACCGACGTCGGCGCGATCGTCGCGCCGGTTCAGCTCGAGCGGATCCGTCGGCTCATGCGTGAGGGCGAAAAGGAAGGGCTCGAATTCTTTTGCGCCAACGATTGGCTTCCGGATCGAGGCTGGTTCTACCCGCCGACGCTGGTCACCGGAGTCGAGCCCGCTTCAGTGCTCGCGCGCGAGGAGATTTTCGGTCCGGTGCTGGTCGCCACGACCTTCCGCACGCCGGACGAAGCGGTCGCGCTCGCCAACAATACCCGCTACGGCCTCGCGGCGTCTGTCTGGACCGAGAACGTCAATCGCGCGCTCGAGGTCGCGGCCCGCATTAAGGCGGGCGTGGTGTGGATCAATTCGACCAACATGTTCGACGCCGCCTCGGGCTTCGGCGGGTACCGCGAAAGCGGTTTCGGCCGTGAAGGGGGACGAGAGGGCCTGTACGAGTACCGGATCGTCGACGAGCCCAAGGGCAAATTGAATTCGGCGCGGCCGCCGCGCATCACCGCCGCGCCCGGTTTCGCTCCGACACGAAACGTCGCCGACGCGGACATCGATCGCACCGCCAAGATGTATGTCGGCGGCAAGCAGGCGCGCCCCGATTCCGGCTACAGCTACGCGGTGCTCGACCCGGCTGGGCGTGAGATTGGACTTGCCGGCCTCGGCAACCGCAAGGATATCCGTAACGCCGTCGAGGCCGCCGCGAAGGCCTCCTCCTGGGGAGCGGCGACGGCGCACAACCGCGCGCAAGTGCTCTATTACGTGGCCGAGAACCTCGCGGCGCGTGAAGACGAATTCGCGCGGCGCCTCAGCGCCATGACCGGGGCCTCAGCCCGCGCGGCCAAGTCTGAAGTCGACGCCTCGATCCGCCGCGCGTTCGTCTATGCGGGCTATGCCGACAAGTTCGACGGCGCCGTTCACGCGACGCGCTCGCGCTTTGTGACTTTGGCGATGAACGAGCCATGGGGCGTGATGGGAATTGTCTGCCCGAACAAGGCGCCGCTGCTCGCCTTCGTCTCGCTCGTCATGCCGGCGATCGCGATGGGCAATTGCGTCGTCGTAGTCCCGTCGGCCAGCCATCCCTTGAGCGCGACCGACCTTTATTCGGTGCTCGACACGTCGGATGTTCCCGCCGGCGTCGTCAACATCGTCACTGGAGAAGCGAACGCGCTCGCCAAGACCCTCGCCGAGCACGACGGCGTCGACGCGGTCTGGTATGTCGGCGACGCGGATGGCGCAGCGCAAGTCGAGGCGGTTTCCGCCGACAATCTCAAGGCGACCTGGACCTCGGCCGCGGCGATCGACTGGGCCAAGACGCAAGGCCGCGAGTTCCTGCGCCGAGCGACACAGGTCAAGAATATCTGGACGCCCTATGGGGAATAGAGAGATAGACAAACTTAAGCTGTTTGTTGCCCGGCTCCCGGCCCGGCGCCGACTTTGATCTTGACAAAATCAGAAGTATGCCGCATCATGTTCGTGATTTAGGAATCCGTCTCGCGCCTGGGTCGGCCGGGCGAGGAGCAACTCGTGGCTGTTTGACAAGCTGGCTCAACCACAACCGCCGCGCGAGTTCTGGAAGCGAGGAGATTTTTTTTATTTGAATCGCTCGCAACCCATTGAAAAGTCCCGATTCCAAAAAATAAACGCTAGTAAACGCTAGCTATTTTACTAGCGTTTATGCGCGTTTAGTGGCGTTTACGCGCTTTTATGTGCGTTTGCCTGTCGGCGGCCTCGCGCCCTGGTTGTCGAAGCCGGCGATCATGAGGTTATGCGCCAAAGCGGGCGCGTCCCAGATCCGCTGTGCGGCTCCCTACCAGACTTTGGCCACCCTATAGCCCATGGCGCGGAACCGTTCGATGAGGCCGGTCTTGCCGGCGAGATGCAGCGCGCCAACGGCAATGAAGGCGGCGCCAGAGGCCAAGAGCGGCGCGGCGCGCTCGGCCATGATTGCGTTGCGGCTTTCCAGCAGCTCGCGCATGAATTCGTCCTGCGCCGCACGCTCGGCCTCGTTCAATCCCCCTACGGCGTCGGCGATAGCCACGATTTCTGCCGGCCGGCGTTCCCGATAGAGCCTGAGCATAGTTGCGTAGAGGTCGTCATTCAGGCCCGGGGCTCGGGCGGCGAGAGTCAGCAGCGTCGCGGCGACCTCGGGGCGCAAAGCTGCGATGGCGTCGAGCTGCTCCTCCGCCGTTTCGAGTCCAATGACCTTCACGCCTAAGTTTTTCGCCGTCTCGGCGAGAAACTGGTCGACCTCCGGCAGATCGCGCGCTTCGCGTTCGGCTTCGCAGGCCGGAATCGCAGTCAGAATGGCGAGAAACCAGGGCTTCAAGTGGTGCGCGAACTCAGCGGGATAGCCTAGACCGGCAATGAATTTCTCGATCCGCTCGCGGTCCTCCGGGGCGATGGCGCCCTCGAATGTGTCATGGTCGCGATCGAGCGCCTTGGCGAGCGTCGCCGCCGTGATGTTGGCCTTCTCGATGGAATCCATAGGACCGCCGAGTTCGGTCGCCACAACCTTGGAGCCGTTGATGAATTGCGCGGCGTGTCGGGCGATGTCGAGCGCGGACTCGTCAGTCGAATGAATGGTTCCGAAGAGAAAGGAAGGCGCAAGTCCGGGCTTCTCGATGCGCCACAGCAACCCGTTGCCGTTGACGAGATCGTCCGCTCGCGCCGCCTCGGCCGTGGCCAGGCCCCCGACTTGCGTAAGATCCGAGCCTTGACAGGCGGTGGGCTCGGCTTGCGCGAGGGAAAGCGTAAGAACGCCGAGAAGGAACGCGCAGACGCTTAGCGCTAACCGCCACACCACGCTCACAGCTTTCTCAGCGCGACTTCTTCGATCCGATGGCTTGCGCCCTTTCTCAGCAACAAGTCGGCGCGCGGCCGGGTCGGCAAGATATTCTCGTGCAGGTTGACGAGATTGATGCGCCGCCAGATCGAGCGCGCCGTCGCTTCGGCTTCCGCATCATCGAGGTCGGCGTATTGGCGGAAATAGCTGCGCGGATCACGGAACGCCGTTGTTCTGAGGCCCATGAAGCGCTCGATATACCATTGCTCCAGCAACGCATCGTCGGCGTCCAGGAAAATGGAGAAGTCGAAAAAGTCGGAAACGAACGGAATCTCTTTCCCGTCCCGGGGCAGCCGATTGGGCAACAGGACGTTGATGCCCTCGAAGATAAGAATGTCGGGCCGGTCGACGGCGATCGTCTCTCCCGGCACGATATCGTAGGTGATGTGCGAATAGACCGGAGCGGCGACATTATGTCGCCCCGCCTTGACCGCGGAAAGAAAGCGAAGCACCGCCGTCCCGTCGTAGCTCTCGGGAAAGCCTTTGCGGTCCATGATGCCCTGTCGGATCAGTTCCGCATTCGGGCGCAAGAAGCCATCCGTGGTGACGAGTTGGACCTTGGGCGTGTTCGGCCACCGTGTCAGCAGCGCCTGCAAGACGCGCGCAGTCGTCGACTTGCCGACCGCGACCGATCCGGCGATCCCGATGATGTAAGGCACTTTCCCGTCGGTCGCGCCGAGGAAGCGCTGCGTCGCCTTGAACAACCCTTGTGTCGCCGCAACGTAGAGCGCCAGCAGCCGCGACAGCGGCAGGTAAATGGCGACGACCTCGTCGAGCGAGATCGGATCGTGGGTCGACTGCAGCTTGCGCAGATCGTCGATGGTCAGCGTTAGCTGCGTGTCGGCGCGCAGTTGCGCCCATTCATCGCGGGTGAAGTGGCGGAATGGGGAGTTCGAGCGATTGAAGCGCGGCCCGATTCATCAGAATTCTCTCACTCGAGCCGATCGGCCCTGTTGGGTCTATTCGCTGGCGCTTTCACTTCGTTCGAGACGCCTTTTCCTCGTGTCCGCTTCGTCCCGATCGTCTGCCCAATTCGTCAATCACCGACGACAGCGCCACTCCCCGCGCGCGCAGCACGATAAGCAGGTGGTAGAGGACATCGGCCGCCTCCGCGCGAACGGCGCTCTCGTCCAGCGCCGCGGCGGCGATCGCCAATTCAATCGCTTCTTCGCCGAATTTGCGCGCGCAATGGGCTGCGCCCTTGTCGAGCAGGCCGCGGGTATAGGAGGTTTCCGCGCTCGCCCCGGCGCGCTGATCGATCGTTCGCGCGAGTTCGTCCAGGGTGAACATCGCGCCGGCCCTGTTCTTCTCTAGCATCGCGCCCTTATCTCTTGTTACGCTGGCGGCCGCAACAGGGCGACCGAGGCAGGCGGCGACAACTTGCCGCACGCCACGCCAGCCCTATGAGGTCTGAATTGACCCGGTCCATATTGGCGACGGCGCGGGCGAGCGCTAGGTTCCCGACCATGTCAACCATCACGGCTCCGCAATTCCCGTCCGCCGTTGAAGCGGCGCTGGTTGATCGCTACGATGGGCGCGTGCCGCGTTACACCAGCTATCCGACGGCGCCTCATTTTGCTTCGGCGGTCGGCGCGGAGGTTTATGAGCGATGGCTCGGCGAGCTGCCCGCGGACACAACGCTGTCCGTCTATCTGCACGTTCCCTTCTGCGACCGGCTCTGTCTCTATTGCGGCTGCAACACCTCGGTCGTCCGGCTTGAATCCTCGCGTCGAGGCTATGCGGAGTTACTGATACGAGAGATCGATCGCGTCGCTCGAGTGATTGGCCGGAGGTTGGCCGTATCCCACCTGCACTGGGGAGGCGGCACGCCAACCTCGCTGCCCGCCGATTGTCTCGTTGGGATCATGGGCGTGCTCAGAGAGCGGTTCGCGCTCGCGCCCGACGCGGAAATTGCGATCGAAATCGACCCTACGTCGCTCCCTACCGATCGCCGCGACTTGCTGGCCCCCATGGGCGTCACACGCATGAGTCTCGGCGTTCAAGACTTCGAGCCAGCGGTGCAGCGAGCCGTGGGCCGCCGACAATCCTATGAGGAGACTGAGGCCTGCGCCGTCGCAGCGCGCGCCCTTGGCGTCGATTCGCTCAATCTCGACCTGATCTATGGCTTGCCGCTGCAGACAACCGAGGGGGTCGTGTCGACCGCGCGCCGCGCGCTCGACCTGAAGGCGGACCGGATTGCGGTCTTCGGCTATGCCCATGTGCCTTGGATGAAGCGGCATCAGGCCCTGATCCCCGAGGATCAGCTGCCCGGACCTCTCGATCGCTACGCCCAAGCCAGCGCTATCCAACGGGTCCTGACGCAGGAAGGGCGCTATGTGTCGGTGGGCCTCGACCATTATGCGCTGCCGGATGACCCCATGGCCAAGGCTGTGGCCGCACGCCGGCTGAAGCGCGGTTTTCAAGGCTATACGACCGACGCCGCTCCGGTTTTGATCGGATTCGGCTCCAGCGCGATCGGCTCTTTACCGCGAGGCTATGTGCAGAACGCGCCAACCGCCGCTGCTTACGCAAACGAAATCGAAGCAGGGCGGCTCGCCACGGTCCGTGGCGTCGAGCTCAGCGCCGACGACAGGCTGCGCCGAGACACAATTGAGCAGGTAATGTGCGATCTGGAGGTCGACCTCGAAGCCGTCGCGTCCAAGCATGGCGCGGACCCGTCGCCGTTGATAGAGTCAGCGGCGATCGGGCTGCCGCGATTTGTTTCCGACGGCCTCGCGCATTGGGACGGCCGGCGGGTTAAGGTCAACGAATGCGGCCGTCCGTTCGTACGCTCGGTCGCCGCTCTCTTTGACAGTTACCTGACGGAAGACGGGTCCCGTCCAAGCCATTCGCGCGCAGTGTAACGCGCAGAGGTTCGCCCGCGGCGCGTGATGGCGAAACTGCCGGAGGTTGACGCGGCTCCGAGAACCTCCGCAGCGCGGCCGCTTGACTTGGCTCTCGCGCGGGCCATAAAGCGTGCCGACCTTGAGGCGGGGCGATTAGCTCAGCGGTAGAGCACTCCCTTCACACGGGAGGGGTCGCAGGTTCGATCCCTGCATCGCCCACCATGCAGTCCCGGCAAACCGGCGCGGTTTCCGGGTCGGCAGAAACCCTCGCAATTCCAGTCGGTTAGTGAGGGGTGTTGCGGTCTGCGAACCGAATTCCGGCCGTTCTCCCCCGTTCTACACCGAAAATCGCCCGCCAGTCTCAGCCCGCAAAATTCCGTTTCCCGGACCACGCGATGGTCAGCGCCTTCCGATGACGACAAGGAGGATTCGCTGCGCGCGGAAAGAAGCGGGATGGATCAGCCGAGTTTGGCCTGAGCCGGCGCCTGCAGTCCGATCGCGCGCCATTGCTCGGACCAGAGCATCGGCAGGTCGGTCAGGCGCTTGATGCAGAACCCGCGCGGAAGCCGACCCCCCATCGCGGCTTCCGCCAGGACAGGGGAGATGAACGCAAGCGACAGCGTCATCCGGATCGAGCGCTCGCTTTTGCCCTCGCGGATGGCGAGCGACTCGATGGCCTGGGTGGGATCGACCACGAGTTCGTCGAGCCAGCGGTGAGCGTCGCGCAATGCTTTGATGAAACCGTCTCGCGCTTTCGTTCGCATTGCTCGTAGGGGTTGCTGCGCTTCGCCCACGCGCTGGATGATCTCGCGGCGGCGACGCGAAGACGGCCGCGTCCAGGGGAGCGTCAATGCCCGATCCAACCCCTCGGCGACGATCGACTCGTTCAGAAGGATCACGATCCGCGTCGCGCCGATCGTGATGCGCTCGATCGCGTTTCGCACATCCTTCTGGTTCGGCGGGTCCGTTGGCAAACGGCGAGCCTGTTCGTGCGGCGTGATCGCCTGGTTGCCGCGGAGGCCGCCGTGGTTGATGTGATAATCCGCGATTGCGCTTGCCTGAACCCCCAGATACGTCCCGACCGCGCGCGTAATCCGGTTTTCGATCTCCGAGGCGGGAATGCGGACGACCGATCCGGCCTGTTGCGTGCGTCCCGTCAGCGCCGCACGCGACACATAGTATCGCCAACGCCGCCCGCCCTTGGACGCATGGCTCGCACCCATTCTGTTTCCCCGATCATCATAGAGCTTGCCCGCGAGGAATGAATGGTCATCGGGGCGGGATATCCGCCTTGTCTGCGTTTGGCTCTTGAGCTGTTCCTGGACCCGGTCCCAGGTCTCCAGGTCGACAATCGCCGGATGAAGGCCATCGTGGATCTGCCCTTTGTGGCGCAGCCGTCCGACATAAATCGGATTCGACAGGATCCAGTAGAGGTGGCCTCGCGAGATCGGGCCGCCGCCGATTTTTCTGCCGCTCCTGCTCATCCGAACCGGCGAGCGAACGTTCTCGGCGTCGAGAGCGATCTTGAGGCGCACCACGCTGCCGACTTCGAGATACCGGCGAAACAGACCACGGACGATCTCGGCCTCGTCTTCGACAACGTGGAGGGCGCGATCTTCTGTCAATGATCACCGAAACGGGACCCCAGATTTGCGCGGAATAGGGGGGCTGACTTACTTTTGATGAAGTCGAGGCGCCGGTTTGGCTCTGATTCGGGCTGGGGATCAGAGCTATGCAGGGGTTTGACGTTGCGGAACTTGTTCCGCGCGGATTTGTCGTAGAGAGCGCGACCAGAGACGATGGTGGCTTCGTAATCGGGATAAGGGTCTCGGCGAGCGTTTGCCGATGTCCGATGTGCGGAAGCGTTTGTAGCCGCGTGCACAGCCAATATCGAAGGCGATTGGCTGATCTTCCGGCCGCAGGCGTGCGAATAGCGCTGATTTTGCGGACCCGCCGCTTCTTCTGCGACATCGCGGCTTGCGAACGGCGGATCTTTGCCGAACGGTTCGAGACGGCCGAGCCAAGAGCCAGACGTACGAGCCGCCTCGACGATGTGGTCCACTGTCTGGCCATTGCGCTCGGAGGGAGACCAGCTGCCTCTCTTTCGCGCCGGCTCAACGTCGAGGTGAGCAACGACACGCTGTTGCGCATGGTGCGCCGGCGTGGGTCACGAAGCTTTCCTCCGCCCACGATTGTCGGCATCGATGACTGGGCCTGGCGGCGCAATCATCGCTACGGCACGCTGGTCTGCGACCTTGAACGACATGCGACGATCGCTCTCTTGCCCGATCGAGAGCCAGCCACCGCTGAAGCTTGGTTGGCGCAGCAATCGCAGATCTGTGTCGTCGCCAGGGATCGTGGAGGCGGCTACGGGGCCGCCGCGCAGCGGGCGCTTCCGCACGCGATCCAGGTCGCCGACCGCTGGCATTTGATGGAGAACGCGAGCGGCGCCTTTCTCGATGCTGTTCGGAAGTCTATGCGCCAGATCAGGGCAGCCATGGGAACCGCGATGGTTGATCCGTCGCTTCTAACCTTTGCCGAGAAACTGCAGTACGAGGGGTACGTACGCCGCGAGGAGACGAACGCCGCCATCCTCTCGTTGTCCCAGCAAGGGATTGGGATCAAGGAGATCGTGCGCCGCACAGGGTACAGCCGCGGACTGATCCGAAAGATTCTTCGCGGGCAGCGCTCGGACGTCTTCCGTGTCCGGCAACGCTCCCTCGAGCCCTATCTTCCCTGGCTCGACGAGCAGTGGGACGCCGACTGCCGAAATGAATTGGCCCTATGGCGGGAGCTCAGGCTGCGCGGATTCCGAGGCTGCCTTCGCGTCGTAAGCGAATGGAGCGCGCGGCGCAAAAAGGCTGAGAAGGCGGATCCAGCCGCGTTGGCCCGCGCCCCATCCGCCCGCACCGTTGCGCGCCTCCTGACGGTCGGCCGAGAGCGGCTGTCAAGGGCCGAGACGATAACAGTCGCCGCCATCGAGAGCGGCGTCACCGTTCTGGTGGAGGCGCGAGAGATTATTCTGGAGTTCCAGGGCATCATTCGACGAAAGGCCCTTGCCGACCTGGACGCCTGGATCAGCAGAGCCCAGGCCAGCCTCGTCGCGGCATTCGCCAACGGCGTGTCCAAAGACAAAGCCGCGATCGAGGCGGCAATCGCCTTGCCGTGGTCCAACGGGCAGACCGAAGGCCAAATCTGCAAGCTGACGCTCGTCAAACGTCAGATGTATGGTCGCGGAAACCTCGACCTCCTCCAGGCCCGCATCATGGGCTTGGGATAGCGGCCACGTCATCGAAATTGCGTCAGAGCCCCTATTTTCCGCGCAAATCTGGGGTCCCGTTTCGGTGATCATTGACAGATCGACGCGGGGCTGAAGGCGAAGATCGCGCTGGAGGCCTTGCGGGAGCAGGCGACGGTTGTCGACTTGGCGCAGCGGTACGAGGTCCATCCCAACCAGATTTACGCCTGGAAGAAGCAGCTTCAGGACCAGGCGTCGCGCGCCTTCGACCCTGGCGTCGCTCGGGACGCGGAGACGGCGCATGAGCGGGAGATCGAGC
This sequence comes from uncultured Alphaproteobacteria bacterium, assembly GCA_963824475.1. GTDB lineage: Bacteria > Pseudomonadota > Alphaproteobacteria > Rhizobiales > Beijerinckiaceae > Roseiarcus. Next base: position 73,390 of record CAWGPR010000008.1, on the reverse strand, counting down.
GGCTGCACGCCAAGATCGGCCAGCTCACTGTCGAGCGGGATTTTTTAGCCCGGAGGTCCGGAAGATGAGCGCGCCGGACCGCAGAGCGATGCTCGACCGCGCGGACAAGGCGCTGTCGGTTCGGCGGCAATGCGCGCTTCTGAGCGTGGCGCGTTCGGGCGTCTACCGGACGCGCAAGCCGGCCAACGACAACGACACGGCGCTGATGCGCCGGATCGATGAACTGTTCACCGCCTGGCCCTTTCTTGGCTCGCGCCGGATGACGGCGATGCTGCGCGCCGAGGGCGTCACCGTGAACCGCAAGCGCGTGCAGCGGCTGATGCGCCTGATGGGGATCGCCGCGCTCGGGCCGAAGCCGAGAACGACCAAGCCCGCGCCCGGCCACAAGATTTATCCCTATCTCCTGCGCGGCGTGGCGATCGAGCGGGCGAACCACGTCTGGGCGGCCGATATCAGTGTGCCGCAGCAAGCGGCGTGAGAGATGGGGATAGGTCCCCCGCGATCAGCTTGCAGGAGCGGGTCGCAAACCACCGTAAGCGGCGCTGGTCAAAAGCCAGGGTCGTGAGCGTTACGGAAAAGGCGCTTCAAAGGCGTCAGGTAGGAGACAGGAAGGCGAACACCCGTGAACCGCCGTACAAGTGTCGAAAGCTATCAGACGACGTCGAAACCGGTGAGTGAAGTTGCGCCGGGATCAGTCTGGACGATGCCTGCTGACGGGCCAGACGGCGTCCGGCATAGAGGCGGCGCGATCCTGTTTCAGGCTCTTGCGTTGAACTGCGGGAACCTTCGGCGGCGATGTCAAGCGAAAGGCTCAAGCCTGAAAAGCGAGGCCGAAAGTAGCGAAGCGCCGCCAAGGGACGGAGCCGTCCGTAGTAGCGTTGAGACCGCTGTAATGGCGGGGGAGCAAAGGGACGGCGTCATCTGGCGGGCATGGGAGATCAACCGGGCGACTGGGAGGAATCTCGCATGACCTGCAAATCGTACGACATTCCCAAGGCGCTGATCTGGGAAGCCTGGTTGCATGTGAAAGCCAATCAGGGAGCCGCAGGGATCGACGCGGAGACGATCGAGCGGTTCGAGACGAAGCTCGCCGCCAACCTGTACAAGCTTTGGAATCGGATGAGTTCCGGCAGCTATTTTCCGCCGCCGGTGAAAGGCGTGCCGATTCCGAAGAAGTCCGGGGGCGTGCGGGTGCTGGGCATCCCGACGGTATCCGACAGGATCGCGCAGACGGCGGTCAAGATGTGGCTGGAGCCACAGCTTGATCCGCTCTTCCACGACAATTCCTATGGTTATCGGCCGGGGAAATCGGCGCTGGAGGCGATCGCTGTCACCAGACGCCGTTGCTGGGACCAAGACTGGGTGGTGGAGTTCGACATTCGAGGGCTGTTCGACAATCTCGATCATGGCCTTCTGATGACGGCTCTGCGCAAGCACTGTCAGGAGCCCTGGATCTTGCTCTACGTCGAGCGTTGGCTGAAAGCGCCGATGCAAAACGCGGAAGGGCAGCTTCAGGCGCGCGACAAAGGCACACCGCAAGGCGGCGTCGTGTCGCCGATCCTGGCCAATCTGTTCCTGCACTACGCGTTTGATCTCTGGGTGACGCGGCATTTGCCTGGCGTCCGGTTCGCCCGGTACGCCGATGACGCCGTGCTCCACTGCAAGAGCCGACGCCAGGCGGAATACGTGCTTGACCGCATCCGGGAGCGGTTCCAGGCCTGCAATCTCGAACTGCATTCGGGCAAGACACGGATCGTGTATTGCAAGGACATCAATCGGACCGAAGCGAATCCCGACATCCAGTTCACCTTTCTCGGCTACACGTTCCGCCCCCGCAAGGCGGTGGACAAGTACGACCGCGTCTACGTGAACTTCTCACCGGCGGTCAGCCGCGACGCCCTCAAGGCGATGCGGCAGACAATCCGGGGTTGGCGGGTCCAACTGAAGAACGACAAGAGCGTGGCCGATCTCTCGGCCATGCTTGGCCCGATCCTGAGGGGATGGCAGCAATATTACGGCCATTTCTACGGCTCGGCGCTCAAGTCGGTCTGGCGACGCATGAACCAAGCTCTGGTCGGATGGCTGATGCGCAAGCACAAGAAGCTGGCGGCCCACAAGACGCGGGCCGCCGAAACGCTCAAACGGCTGGCGCAACGTCAGCCCCGCGCATTCGTCCATTGGTCGATGGGTTATCTGTCGTAGGATGGATGATGGGAGCCGGATGAGCTGAGAGGTTCACGTCCGGTTCTGCGAGGGGCCGAAGGCGAAACTCCTTCGGCCTACTCACCCCTACATTCCGATCGGGCGCGGCTTTCTCTATCTCGTGGCGATCATCGACTGGGCGTCGCGGGCGGTGCTTGCGTGGCGTCTGTCGAACACGATGGACGTCTCGTTCTGCCTCGCGGCGCTCGAGGAGGCGCTGGCGAAGTTCGGCCGGCCGGAGATCTTCAATACCGACCAGGGCTCGCAGTTCACCTCGGCCGCCTTCACCGGCGCGCTCGCCGAAGCCGGCGTCGCGATCTCGATGGACGGCCGCGGCCGCTGGATGGACAACGTGTTCATCGAGCGGCTGTGGCGCTCGCTGAAGTACGAGGACGTCTATCTCAAGGGCTACACCGACGGCCGGGAGGCTGCGCGCGGCATTGCTGAATGGTTCGCCTTCTATAACGAATGGCGTCCTCATCAGGCGCTGGCGGACCGCACGCCGATGGCGGTCTGGCGCGAGGCGGTCGCCGGCGCCGGGGCCGTGGACATGATGGACAACGCATCCGCGTTGCCCACATGCCCACAGCCGCAGAAGCAGACGCGGCCTCTCGCTGCGTGATAGAAAGGAACGCCGAGCGGTCGGGATTCCAATTAAGAAACCGATTCCAGCGGCCCCGCTGCGCGGGTCCATTTCTCTCGCGCAGCGCCTCAAGCGCTATCTTCGCCTTGAACGCCGCATCAAACTTCTTGCGTGACTTCGTCATTCCTCGCTCCATCGGTTGCGACAGAGCAGGACATTTCACACCTTAGCCAATGGTCCTAAATCCGGGGCCCAGCTCACTCCCCGACAGCCTTCCTCACATGTGATGATCGTCGTGATGATAGTCATGATGGTAGTGATGGTAGTCATGATGGTAGTGATGGTAGTCATGATGGTAGTGATGGTAGTGGTAGTAATGGTGGTGGTGGTCCTCCTCGGCGAGAGCTGAGAACGACGTAAGGCCAAAGGCGGCGCAGAATGCTAGGGCGAAAAGCTTTCTCATCATGGCGGGTTCCTTCAGTGGCTTCCCCCTCCCGGCGGAAATTAACCGCCTGTGAGAATGAACCAAGCCTGAATAGTGACGGTAAGTCCAGCATCGACGCCGGCGGCTTTGTGGGGCAGCGACCTCATCGCAAGCGCGACTGTAGCGCTTCAGGAAGCGGGTGACCGCGGGGGCCAAGCTCGGCTAGACTACGGATAAAGACACCCGTCTACGGATCGTGAAGGCTGAGCTGGACCCCGGATCTAGGACCATTGGGTAAGGTGTGAAATGTCCTGCTCTGTCGCAACCGATGGAGCGAGGAATGATTGCGCTTGAGGCGCTGCGCGAGGACGGTTCCGGAACTGGCAAAGCGGCACGGGTGCATCCGAACCAGATTTATGCCTGGAAGAAGCAGGTTCTCGACAATGCGGCGAGCCTGTTCGCCCGAGGGGCGAGCGGTTCGGGGGATGGCGAGGAGGAGCGCGAGCGCGAGAGGCTGCTCCGATACGAACGTCTCCATCAGAGGCGTCGTCGTTCTTCGGCGGCACTGAGAACCCTCGGCGAGGAGCGCGGGCGACGCCACGCTCATGGATTTCCGTTCACCGCCCGGCTCGTGGCTTGGCCGACGTCGTCCACTGCGTGGCCGGCGCCTTGGACGCCCTCTTGAACTCCAGTTCCAAGGTCGTAGGCGCCACGTTCCACGACGTGGCCGGTCGCTTGCGCGCCTCTCTGGATCGCGACGCCCGTGTCACGAACGCCATGGCCGATGGCTTGGCCGACGCAGCCCAGGCCATCGCACGCCCGCGCCCGATCCATGCCGACCATGGTGCCGCCGAGACCAACCGCCGCGATGAGGCCGAAACCGACAACCCGACGCAATCGCCAAGCTTTTGCACGGAATGACCGAGCCATCGCCGTCTCTCCGCCCTTGCGATGCGATTCGGCCGCTGCGCCGTGACGTTCCGCAGCCTTGACATGATGTGCTTGTGCCATGAGTTCGATCTCCTGTTGGGAAGTAGGTCGCCACGATAGGGCGCTGTTTTCCCAACCTATCAGCGACGTAGACCGCCGCGACAGGCTCGGAATCTACTCAGCCGGGATTCCCGATATGGCGTCCTCGGCGAAGCCGAGATTGTCGCAAAGCCGTCCAAATAGGATTAACGCGGCTGGCGCCGGAGAGACGAGCAAGGTCGTTTATGCCCGCGCTGGCGCCTCGAGTCCGAGCGTGCGCCATTGGTCTGGCCAAGCCATCGGAAGATCAACGAGACGCCCAAGACCACAATCGCGCGGCAGGCGTCCTTCGACAGCCGCTTTGACGATGTCGGGCGCAAGGAAAGCGAGCGATAAGATCATTCGGATCGAACGCTCGCTCTTGCGCTCTCGCAGCGAAAAGTCCGTTTCCTAAGTACCCAAGGGATGGGCACGTCATGGGTTCTCGGCAGCTTCGCGGCAAAAGCCGCTTTGCCGATTCAGATCCGCCGCGGATTGAACGGCGTTTGGGTCGGTTTTGATTAGATCACGGCTGAGCGGGAGACGCTGCGACCTAAACGACCGCGATGGCGCTCCGGGGCCTGAGAACGTGAGACAGGGGCGGCCGTCGCCACGCTTCAGGCTTAACCGCTGCAAAGGCCAACGGGGTCTACAAGGGGCGGTCGTCGACGATCGATGCTGAAGCTATCAAACGCCTCCGCTACGAGGGCATAAGGCCGGCTCCAGCTATCGCCGACGTCGCCGACGAGCCGCCAAGGAACGGGACGGTGCTCCCGGTCAGGCGCGCGGGCGCCTGCAGTGCGGAGGTCGGAGGTTCGAATCCCCTCAGCTCCGAAGTCGCATGAGTAGATTCCGACTCTACCGCATTAGCCGAGGGGCCATATCCTGAGGATCAACGTCAGGCGCCGCTCGCCTGCGCGAGTTGTCTCTTGCTACTTCGTTTGGAGGCTGCACCATGTCTAACTACCTTACCGCCGATGCGCGAGCCCCTGGCGAAGCGAGCAGTGGCGGTATGCCCTTATCAAGTCTTTATCACGAAATCGGTTTGGCTGCTGTCGCGACTGAGCTCAATTTGCAGCTCAATACGCTTGAGCCTGCCGAGGCCGTCGAAATGGGCGCCGCCGCGCTTCTCCTGGCGGGGGACGCGCCGAGTCTAACTCACCACCGACGAAGTGTTCGAGTTGGCGCGGGTGGCGGCCGTCACAAGGTGCGGCGCTACTTGGCAAGCAAGGCAAGACAATCCCGGCGGTTTCCGACGGGGAAATCTGTGATTGCGAAATAGCTCGCGGAAAGCACGGAGGGGCGATCACAGACGGCAGCTCATTGGGCAGCGCCTTCGTTGCTTTGGTCAAAACGCTTGTTCTCGGTGACCAACGCGTCATTCACGTCGGCCGGCAGAAAGTCGTTCGCGGACCTAAGGGTCCTGACGCAGCGCCCCAACGCGGTTGAAGCGCGGCGGCGGCCCAGATGCTCCGCAAAGGCTCGGGAAAAACAGCGATTGTGAGGCGTTTCGCGCTGGGATCGATAGCCGAGCAGAATGACGAAAAGATCGATTTCCGGCGCCCAAGGGTCCACTGAATTGGGCCCGCCGTGAGTAGAATCCGACGCTTACCGTTCGGATCGGTTGGTGACTAGCTGGCGAAGAGCGGCCGCGGGTTTGCGGCCTTCGCAGGAGGCCTCAATGTCAAGAATGAGTCTTGTTCTCTCAGCCGCGGTATTGCTCTGCGCGTCATCCCAAATTGCCTTCGCCGATGAAACCGGCCTAGTCGGGGGCGCGATCGCCGGGGCTGTTGTCGGCGGCCCGGTCGGCGCGGTCGTGGGAGGGGTAGTCGGAAATTCCGTGACCAATCACAGAAGCTACCATCGCGGCTACGCCTATCACCCCTATCATCACTACCACCACTACGGATACTGATCGATCGACGGCGCCCGGTGCGAGGGCGCCCGTCGGGGCCCATCGCGCGCTCGACCCGCCTCCCTTTGCATGGCTGGCGGGCGCAGCGTCGCTGGCGTCCCTCTATCTGGTCATCCTGATCCTCACGACGCAAAGAGGAGACGATCGCCTTACCCAGCGCCGGGAACTCCTTAATCTGGAGCTGACGATCCTGAGTGAGCAAAAGATCACCAAGGTGGTCGCGCTGCTCGAGCAGCTTCGGCAGGACAGCCCGCACCTGCGCGATTGGGTCGATGAACTGGCCGAGGCGATGTACCAACCAGCGGACCCTCAATCGGTGATTGACGCAATCAAAGAAACGCGATTCGAGTCCGCCCACGTGTCGCACAAAGCGGAAGGCGTCTAGACGAATTCAGCGCCCCTGCAAAGCTCGGCGAGTTCGCGAGTGATCGGCAGGCCAAACCCATAACCGGGCGCGCGCTCGTCAAGCTTCTGGTCGGCAGCATGGTTTCCGGGCCCCCTGCTGTCATCAAGACGGGGCCCGTCATACTCAATCACGACGTTGACCTCGCGGCCATCGATCCGCGACCCACGTGGGCAGATTCCGAGTCTATTGCAGCCGACGGCGCTCAGATACGAAGGTCCTTATGGGAACCGGTTCACTATGTCCCGGGTTTAGGAGACATGGCATCGCTTTGGGAGTAGGCGCGAGTTGAGCAGGTCGAGAGCACGGCGGGTCATGGCGTCGTCCTCCTGCATGTCGCGGACGGCGTCCTCGGTGTCGCCGGGTTCGCGCAGTTCGAACGCGCGAGATGATGCTTGAGCGTCAGCGTGAGGGGATCGCGAAGGCGAAGGCGGAGAATCGCTATATGGGACGGAGGCCGTCGGCGCGGCTCAAAGCAGATGAGGCCATGAAACTCTTCAATGCCGGACGCTCGGTGACTGACATCGCGACGGCGCTGAATATCGGTCGCGGCAGTGTGTATAGGGCGCTTGAAACGTGCGGGATAAGGCAACCGGCAAGGGCCGCGGCTGCCGACCCTGGCGGATGACCGGAGTCGACAGATTTCGTTGAAAAACCCTGGCTTCGAGCGACCGCGCTATGCGTCAGCGGCGACTGTCAGCGAGGCAGAGGCAGGGCTCCCCGCCTCATGTGGCGAAGACTGGCGCCGGGAGGGGGTTGAGCTTCGCCAGTTTCCGCAGGTTTTGGGCTGTGGCGGCCAATAGGAACTCGTCTTTGGCTCTGCGACCAGGCGCGACGGTGTGATGTCGAACTGCTCAGCCGTGCGGTCGAGCATGGCTTTCGCAGCGTCGACTTCCGCTTGGCGAATGGTCGTCGTCGCCTCGACATCCATAATCACCGCATGCTTCAGATCGATGAGATAGTTGTCGGAGTAGGCATAACCGGCGACGGAGTTGGCCGAAGCGGTGTAGCGGGCCGCCGGATCGGTCGGCGAGATCACCTTCGGCTCGACCGGCGTCGCCCCGCCGAAGGCCGCATCATCGAGGACCGACAGATATTCCGCGACTGCGCGACTGGAGGTCGGATCGAGATCGTCGACCTTGGCGACGCCTCGCCGTCGATGCGCGTCCGCCACGATTATGCTGGCGTCAACCGCGAAAGCTTCGCCTCCCACGATCCGTTCCTTGATGCAGCGCGCAACCACGGTCTCAAACAGTTTCCGCAACAGATCGCTGTCGCGGAAACGGCCGTGGCGGTTTTTGGAAAAGGTCGAATGATCCGGGACGTCGCCGTCGAGCCCCAAGCGACAGAACCAGCGATAGGCGAGATTGAGATGGACCTCCTCGCACAACCGCCGCTCAGAACGAATGCCGAAGCAGTAGCCGACGATCAGCATGCGCATTATCAGCTCGGGATCGATCGAAGGGCGACCCGTCTCGCTGTAGTACGGCTCGAGATGGGTCCGGACCTCCGAAAGGTCGACGAACCGGTTGATCTTGCGAAGCAGGTGATTGTCCGGGACATGCCGTTCCAGGCTGAAGCCATAAACAGCGCCTCCTGCATAACCAGCCGTTCGCCCATCATCGCGAGAGCCCCAGATTCGTTGAGAAAACTGAATCAGAGCCGAGGCGGAGTTGGTGGGCCTCAAGAAGGACATCGCCGCTCTTGCCCGGATAGCCCGAAAGACAATGACCGCGATCGAATAGCGGCGATGCGAGGGGGCGTCGCGGTCGCGCTGGAAGCTACCGTCGCGTTCGCTTCGTCGGCACTGAATTATTCGAGACGAACGCCGCCACCATCTCTGCGGTCAATTCGATCGGACTTAGAGCGGTTTCCGGCCGGGTTGAATTGTGCGGTGTTCCCAACGCGCTGGAAATGTGATTCTCTGGGGTGCGCCGAATTGGAGGCGGCGCGGGATGGGGCCCTTGTCGGTGGATTTGCGCAAGCGGGTGGTTTCGGCGGTTCGCGAGGAAGGCATGAGCTGCCGTGCGGCGGCGCAGCGGTTCGGGGTGAGCTTTTCCAGCGCGATTTGTTGGGTGGCGGCGTTGCGCGAGCGCGGCAGCTACGCGCCGTTGCCGATGGGCGGCGACACGCGTTCGCAGCGCGTCGAGGCCCACACGGATTTCCTGCTTCGCCTTCATCGGCGCGAGCCTGACCTTACGCTCAACGAAATCTGCGACCGTCTGGAGCGTGCGCGAGGCGAGAAGGTGTCGCCGTCTATGATCTGGCGCTTTTTCGACCGCCACGACATCACGTTTAAAAAAAGTCCGCGCACGCGAGTGAGCAGGGCCGCCCGGACGTCCTTGAGCGGCGACGGCGATGGTTCGACTGTCAACTCGATCTCGATCCGCTGAAACTGGTGTTCGTCGATGAGACGGCGGCGACGACCAGCATGGCGCGCCGCTTCGGCCGGCGCCGGCGCGGCCAACGTCTGCGCTGCGGTGTTCCGCATGGGCATTACAAAGCGATCACCTTCGTATTCGGCCTGCGCCTGAGAGGCGTCATCGCGCCCAAGGCCTACGACCACGCCATGAACGCCGAGACGTTCGAAGCCTGGCTCGAGCACCATCTCCTGCCGACTTTGGAGGAAGGCGACATCGTCGTGCTCGACAATCTCAAGGCTCACAAAAGCCCGAGAGTGGCGGAAATCCTGGCCAGGAAAAACTGCACGGTACGATACCTGCCGCCATACAGCCCGGACTTCAACCCCATCGAGATGGCGATTTCCAAACTGAAAAGCGCGCTGCGAAAATTGGCCGAGCGCACCGTTGTCGGACTTCTTGCTATCCTGGAGGGCTGCGCCGCTCTCTTCAAGCCGGCCGAATGCGAAAACTATTTCGAGGCCTGCGGGTATGATCCCGGCGAACTCCAAGCCCTCAACACAACCTGAACGGATTCCGCTCTAGTGTGTCCATGGTTTGAATTCGGTTGGCAATCGGTCGGGTTGGCGCGCAGCGATGGCTCTCCGAATCAATCACCCGCGCCGGGATTTGGTGAGAAGTATTGGAATTTGTCCGGCTTCCCCTCCCAGTCCTTAGAGTCGGGCGGAGGCGGTTTTTTCATCGTAATGTTTGGCCAGACTTTCGCGAATTCGGCATTCAGCCGCAGCCATTTCTCCAGCCCCGGCTCGGTGTCCGGCTTGATCGCCTCAACCGGGCATTCCGGCACGCAGACCCCGCAATCGATGCACTCGTCGGGATGGATGACGAGCATGTTCTCGCCTTCATAGAAGCAGTCCACCGGACACACTTCGACGCAATCCATAATCTTGCAACGAATGCAGTTCTCGTCGACGACATAGGTCAATTGTCGTCCTTTCGGCACATCGCACTGTGGAATGCTTTGCCGAAGTCCCTCAATGGGCGAGGCCAGCGTCGCCCCAGTTACTTTGGAAAGTAGCAGCCAATTGTGTTCACTTTAGCCCGCCGCCCGATTTCGCGGCGACGGGTTAGCCGATACTCTCTGGTCGCCGGACCGGAGCGCTTCGTCGACGGTCTGCGCAAAGCCGGGGTCCCGGAAGAATGAGCGCGACCCACTCAGGCGAACGGCAGTAATCCGCTGTATCGGCCATGCAAAGTAACGCCGAGAGGCAGTGGAACTTAGCGCGCAGCCCAATCATCTTTGTGATTGTGCAGGAAACGCGCGATTCGCGCTTTCAATAGGGCAGCATCATGTGATTTTCCCGACGCCGCGTGCTCGAAGAGCCTTCGCTGAACGTCGCTGGGCAGACCATTCCATTCGCTGACTAGGGCAGCGCCGAGACATTCCAGGACACGACGCTCCGCGTCCAGCAAGTCGCCGGTTTCGTACGGCAAGGGCCACGGTACGGCTGGCACCCCGCCTCCTCGTCCCAACGGTCGAGAGCGTTGGCCACGCCTTCTCCCGACGTCGGTGGGGTGCGTTCACCTTCGCTCGTTTCATCGTCGGCGAGATCGCCGGACCGTTTGGGGGTCTTCGTCATTAGTGGGGTTGCCAAATGGCCTTCAGATTTTCCACGAACTTGTCTGCGTCGGCATGGGCTTCCCGTTCGCGCGGCACGTTCCTGACGGCTTGTTATCGCGATCTGCAGGATTTCGCGGTGGAGTTGTTTTCCAAGCGGGGACCCCGCCGAAGACAGAGTGCATGTCGTTGTTTATTCGCAAGGAAGACCAACACAGCGAAGACCGGCTACTCGCAAACGCATACTCCAAAAATTATATCCCTCGGAGAGAGAAGGTAGCAAGCCGTCAATTGGTCAGACGTGAGAGCGCTCACGACGCCGATAAAAAGGTTGCGAAAGCAAAATGGCCAAAATCGGGAGCCCGACTAAACGACCCATATCCAAAGGCGGGTTCTGCGGTAACCAGGGGGCTGCCCCTCAACTTGTGACCAATCGGGAGCGTCGCAATAAATCGGGGCCGCTCGCCGCGTCGGTTCGGGTTAAATTTATGGAGCTTCGACCCAGCATGTGTCGCTGGCCGATCGGCGACCCGAAACATATCGAAACATTCCGGTTTTGCGGTTCCGCGTGCTCGTCTGGAGCAATATATTGCAAAGCGCACACCGCAAAAGCCCACGCTCCAAACCGCCCAAGGACGCCACGTACGACTAAATTTCAGTTGCAACACTCAGTCAGAGTCGCGTGACAGCATCGGTTGTGTCGCGCGCGCAATTTGGACCGCAGAGAAGCCACGAAGCCAGCCCACAACGAGGATCGCGTTAGAGGCTAGTCGCCCGCTTCAATCAATTTGAAAGGTTTTGATGATTCGCTTCGTCGACGGTGCGGACGACGGAGGCGATCATGGCTGCGAAGGAGATTTCAGTAAAGAAGTATGTGGTGCGGTTGAGCCCGGATGAGCGGGAGCAACTTGAAGCCCTCATCCGTAAAGGAAAGAGCCCGGCCCAGCGGTTGCTGAGGGCGCGGATCTTGTTGAAGGCCGATGTCTCGGAAGCCGGGGAAGGCTGGAGCGACGGCCGGATCATCGAAGCGCTGGAGACCAGCCCATCCATGGTTTACCGGGTGCGCAAGCAACTGGTGGAAGAGGGCTTCGAGGCGGTGTTGAGCCGCAAGCAACGCGCGACGCCGGCGGTTGCGCGGATTTTCGACGGCGAGAAGGAAGCCAAACTGATTGCCTTGGCTTGTTCCAAACCGCCCAAGGGCCGCGCACGCTGGACCTTGCGGTTGTTGGAGAGCAAGGTCGTGGAACTCCGCATTGTCGATCGCGCCAGCGACTCAACGATCGGGCGGGCGCTCAAAAAAACATTCTCCAGCCCCATCGCCGACAGTGCTGGGTCATCCCGCCCAAGGCCAACGGCGCGTTCGTAGCGGCGATGGAAGACGTGCTGGCCGTCTACACGCGGCCACGCGATCCCGATCGTCCGCTGGTTTGCCTGGACGAGACCTCAAAGCAACTCCTCGCCGAGACGCGAGCGACGATCCCGATGAAACCGGGCGCCCGGCCCGTTGCAATTGCGAGTACGAGCGCAATGGAACCGCCAACCTGTTCATGCTGTTCGCGCCGCTCGAAGGTTGGCGCCATATCAAAGTCACAGATCGCCACACCGCCGTGGATTATGCTCACCTCTTGAAAGACGTGGCCGATATCCACTTTTCCGCCGCCCAGACCATCGTTCTGGTCCAGGACAATCTCAACATCCACAGCAAGGCGTCACTCTACGAAGCCTTTCCGCCCGCCGAAGCCAGGCGGCTGGTCGAGCGGTTCGAATGGCATTACACGCCAAAGCACGGCAGCTGGCTTAATCTGGCGGAGTCGGAACTCGGCGTCCTATCGTCCCAATGTCTCGACCGCCGCATCCCTGACAAACAAACCCTCGTCGAGGAAGTCGCCGCCTGGGAGAAGGACCGCAATACCAATCACGCCAAGGCCAATTGGCACTTCACAACCCCAAACGCTCGCATCGAACTCAAACACCTCTACCCGTCAATCTGACTGAATTGGCCGACTAGCCGTATGGACGTCGCTTATTACGCAAGGGTCCGTAAGTTGCGGCATCCGCACTCGCTGTAGTGTATGGTAGGCGACCAAGCGGAGGTTCAAAAAAATGAATGACGCATCGCCCCGCTTTGCCGAGGGCCAAACGGACGCAGCATCACTGTTATCGAGCGAAGGGGGCAACCTCCGCTTGGCCGAACTCGCTCAGCACGCGGTCGAGCTGAACGCATGGGTTACGGAGGAAGGGTTGCGAGGCGCGACGGCAGGCGAGCTCTTCGATGGATACTGCCAACGATTGTCGGCGATTGACGTCGTCATCATGCGCGCATACGTGTCGACCCAGACTTTGCACCCCCAATGGACTGGCTACGGCTACACATGGCGACGAGAATTAAGATCGGTGCGTGAGCAGCAGTTTGCCCGGGGTCCGATTTCGCTGGAGTGGTTGAGCAGCCCCTTCAATGCGCTTATCCAGCGTTCACTCGCTGGCGAAAAGAATCCTTGGTTGCGGCGCCGGCTGGAACTCGGCCCAGAGCAACGAGACTTTCCCGCGCTCGCAGACTTCTATGCCGCCGGAGCGACAGACTATGTGTGTCTAGCCTTTCGGTTTGGAGAAGCGGGCGATCGGTCGCACGGGACCGGCGTCCTCTATTCTTTCACCACTGATCGCCCCGGGGGCTTCAGGACGGCGGAAATTGATTTGTTGCGTTCTACGCTTCCGGGGTTGTCACTCGCGATGAAGGCTCATGCGGGGCACGATATCGCGTCAGGACTCCTACGGACTTACCTTGGACGTGACGCGGGTTCTCGGGTGCACTCAGGCGCGGTCGAGCGTGGAACGGTCGACGGCCTTCGCTCGGTGCTTTGGTACGCTGATTTGCGTGGCTTCACGCGGATCAGCGACGTGTCGTCCGGAGCGGCAATTGTTGAAATGCTGAACGATGCTTTTGAGACATTGACCGCGGCGTTGCGGCCGCGCGGAGGTCACGTGCTCAAATTTATCGGCGATGCGATGCTGGCGACGATCTCGTTCGATGAGCGGGACGAGAAGGCTGTTTGCCGCCGCGCTCTCGATGCTGCTGTTGAGGCGTTGGCCAACTTGAAAATTCGCAACTTGGAACGTGAAGCGGCAGACCTGCCGTTTGCCGATGTTGATATCGCTCTGCACGTCGGCGAAGTTCTGTACGGCAACGTCGGCGCGGTGGACCGGCTTGACTTCACCGTGATCGGACCCGCGGTCAACGAGGTGGTTCGAATGGAAAAGCTCTGTGAACCACTTGGCCAACAGATCCTGTTCTCATCACGGTTTGCTGAGGCTGCGGGACGCTGTGACGGACGCCTGGAGTCGCTCGGACATTTTCAATTGCGCGGCGTCGATGAGGCCAAGGAGATTTTTGGGCTGCGGCTCTCCCAGACCGCCGCTTTGCAACGCGTAGAAGCCTGACGAAATAATCGTCCGGCCGGAGAGGGGCTGACAGGACAGTTCCGTTGCACAGAGGTTTGGACGGTTTCAAGCTCAACGGAGGACTGGGAGGTCCTCGGGCTCGACCAGAATCTCAATGCTGCGCGCGACGCCCGGGGTCCGCCTGATGAGGCCGGCGCGTTCGAGGGTGAGCACCATCTGATGCACGCTGGGTGGCGAGACTTGGAAGTGCCGCTGCATGTCGGCTTCCGCGGGTGGTTGGCGGAAGATACGGCTGTAGGCGTAGATGAAGGCCAGGTACTGACCTTGCTTGTCGGTGAACGGGGGAGCCGGGGACACGTGCCAAATAATTGATTCATAGCCTGATTCGTCTGGGCCTCGCGATTCGCGAGGAGGCCCGGATGAACATACGCTACCATGTCGAACTGAGCGAAGCCGAGCGGTGTGAACTCACCGCGCTGGTGGGCAGCGGCAAGCATTACGCCCGCAAGATCAAACGAGCCCAGATTCTGCTCGCGGCTGACAGCGGGCTCAGCGACGAAGATATTGCCGCTGCTGTGGCTGTCGGCGGCTCGACCGTTTACAGGACCAAGCGCCGCTTCGTTAAAGGTAATCTCGAAGCCGCCCTGAACGAGGAGCCGCGGGCAGGCGCCGATCGTAAGCTAACCAGCAACGAAGAAGCCCTCCTCATCGCCACCGCCTGTTCGAGCCCGCCCGAAGGTCGCGCCCGTTGGACGCTGGAGCTGCTGGCTGGCGCGATGGTCAAGCTGACCGACCATGACAGTCTCTCGCGTGAAACCGTCCGCCGACGCTTGGCCGAGAACCATCTCAAGCCTTGGCGGAAGGACATGTGGTGCATCCCCAAGGTCGACGCCGAGTACGTCGCCCGCATGGAGGATGTGCTCGACCTCTATGCCGAGCAGCTTGACCCGAAGCGGCCCGTGGTCTGCTTCGACGAAAGCCCCACCCAGCTCATCGGCGAAGCGCGCCAGCCGATCCCGGCCGCACCCGGACGGCTCGAGCGCTTCGACTACGAGTATCGCCGCAACGGCACCGTCAATCTCTTCGTCTTCGTCGATGCCCATCGCTCTTGGCGCAGAGTCAAGGTCACGGATCATCGCACCGCTGACGACTTCGCCCTTTGCATGCGCGAGCTCGTCGATGTCGACTTCCCAGAGGCCGAGCGCATCCGCGTCGTCCTCGATAACCTCTCCACCCACACCGCTGCCGCTCTCTACGCCGGATTCCCACCGGCCGAAGCGCGCCGCGTGCTCAGGCGGCTTGAGTTCCACTACACGCCCAAGCACGCCAGCTGGCTCAACATGGTTGAGATCGAGATCGGCGTGCTCAAAGGCCAATGTCTCGATCGCCGCATCGAAAGCTGCGACCGGCTGGTTGCCGAGATCGAACGTCTGGCAGTCTCAGCGAAACCAAAGCGGCGCTCGAATCAACTGGATGTTCTCCACCGACAAGGCCAGAACCAAAATGGCGCGTGCCTATCCCGATCCCTCACTCAAAAAGTCATAATCTCTGTGCAGGGGAACTAGCTGACCTCGTCCGTCCACACCTTGAAACTGACAAGCGAATTGGGACCGAAGGTGTGCGTGATAGGCACGTCGGCAGCATCACGCCCCTGCGCGATTAGCACGCAGCCTATTCGCGGCAGAACGTGTACCACCGCCCACCCAGATAAGCCTCGAACCAGCCGGCGAAAGCCATTGGGCCATAGGGCGGCGGCACGCCAATGTCTCCAAGATACCGCGCCGGAATGTTCATGCAGCGGCAAACGGCTTGGACGCGCACGTAAACAGCCGCGCGAGGGGGCTGTAGCTCAGATGGGAGAGCGCTGCAATCGCACTGCAGAGGTCAGGGGTTCGAATCCCCTCAGCTCCACCAGGAAGTCGACGCAAATCGACGTGATTTCCCCGGGTCCGAATTAGCGGGAGATTTCCGTGACCTGTTGCGTCCGACCCAAATCACTTAATGGGCGACATCCAAACGAGTCAGCCCCGCTTCAACGATAGCGATATCCTGTTCGGTTGTGCCTCCGCTGACACCGACGCCGGCGATGATGTGGCCCTCGTCAGTAAGTGGCACTCCCCCACCGAGCGCACAGAATCTACCCTGCGAGACCATGATCAAGGGAAAGAGCGGCTGCCCCGGCTGCACCAGCAGGGCCAGATCGGCTGTACGCATCCCGACGAGCGCCGAAGTATAGGCCTTGCGCTCGGATATCTCCACCGAGATGACCGGCGCTCCCGTCATCCGATGCTTGAGCACGACGTTTCCATGGACGTCGACGATGCAGACCGTAACTGGCACTTTGACGGCTGCCGCTTCCAATTCCACGCGATGTGCCAGATTCTTGGAGATCGCCAACAGGTCCATAAACTGTCTCCTCCTGGACGCCGGAATGTTGAACCTGCCGGCTTTCCAATGTGCAACCTCAGGCTACACGAACGCGCTGTGACTGCGGCATGCGAATTAAATTGATCCGCAGCTGAATTCCCGTATGCGCACTCAGTTCAATTCTCGGAAGTTGGCGAACGGCGCCCGCGTTTGTCAACTGCGCTCGTGCGACTGAAGAATCGATTCCGTGAGACTGAGCATCGGCCCGCATCCAAGAAGGGAAAGGGGAACCGTCGGCGTTCGCCGACCTGACTTAGCGGGGGTTCGCCCCCTGATCGCGGCCTTACTAGAGCGGTTTCCGGCCGGGTTGAATCGTGCGGTGTTCCCAACGCGCTGGAAATGTGATTCTTGGGGTGCGCCGAATCGGAGGCGGCGCGGGATGGGGCCCTTGTCGGTGGATTTGCGCAAGCGGGTGGTTTCGGCGGTTCGCGAGGAAGGCATGAGCTGCCGTGCGGCGGCGCAGCGGTTCGGGGTGAGCTTTTCCAGCGCGATTCGTTGGGTGGCGGCGTTGCGCGAGCGCGGCAGCTACGCGCCGTTGCCGATGGGCGGCGACACGCGTTCGCAGCGCGTCGAGGCCCACACGGATTTCCTGCTTCGCCTTCATCGGCGCGAGCCTGACCTTACGCTCAACGAAATCTGCGACCGTCTGGAGCGTGCGCGAGGCGAGAAGGTGTCGCCGTCTATGATCTGGCGCTTTTTCGACCGCCACGACATCACGTTTAAAAAAAGTCCGCGCACGCGAGTGAGCAGGGCCGCCCGGACGTCCTTGAGCGGCGACGGCGATGGTTCGACTGTCAACTCGATCTCGATCCGCTGAAACTGGTGTTCGTCGATGAGACGGCGGCGACGACCAGCATGGCGCGCCGCTTCGGCCGGCGCCGGCGCGGCCAACGTCTGCGCTGCGGTGTTCCGCATGGGCATTACAAAGCGATCACCTTCGTATTCGGCCTGCGCCTGAGAGGCGTCATCGCGCCCAAGGCCTACGACCACGCCATGAACGCCGAGACGTTCGAAGCCTGGCTCGAGCACCATCTCCTGCCGACTTTGGAGGAAGGCGACATCGTCGTGCTCGACTGCTGATTCCTGACGATGTCGCCCACCAAAACGAGATGATGTCGCCCGTCGTAACGGAATGATGCCGCCCACCAAAACGAGATGATGCCGCCCACCGGAACGGAATGATGCCGCCCGGGGTTTTTGACGGCGACGAGCGCCTCCGCTGGCCTGTTTAGGGTCGCTCCTTTGGCAATCCAAGGGAGCGATCGATGCCAGCGGAAAGAGTTTCGATGCGCCAGGCGCGCGAGATCATTCGTCTGAAGTTTTCAACCAGCCTGCCGACGCGCGAGATCGCGCGGCGTCTTGGCCTCGCGCCTTCGACGGTTCGAGAGACGTTGAGTCGTTTGGACAGCGCTGGGCTTTCTTGGCCGTTGCCGGAGGGGATCGGCGACGCCGAACTGGAGGCGGCGCTTTACGCCAATCGCAGAAGCAAACGGGGACACCGCCGCCACGCCGAGCCGGACTGGCCCACGGTCCATCGGGAGTTGAAGCGCAAGCACGTCACTCTGCTGATCGTCTGGGACGAATATATCGCGGCCGACCCCGGCGGTTACAGCTATTCGCGGTTTTGCGAACTCTATCGCGGTTTTGAAGCGAAGCTGTCGCCGACGATGCGGCAGACGCACGCGGCGGGCGAGCGGTTGTTCGTCGATTACGCGGGCGACGGGGTCCCGGTGGTCGTTGACCGGCTCACCGGGGAGATCCGCATGGCGCAGATCTTCGTCGCCGTGCTCGGCGCCTCGAGCTTCACCTTCGCGCACGCGAGCTGGACGCAGGCGCTCCCCGACTGGATCGACGCCCATGTGCGCGCGCTCCAGGCGATCGGCGGCGTCCCGCAATTGCTCGTGCCGGACAATACGAAGACCGCCGTCATCAAGGCCTGCCTTTACGATCCTCAGGTCAATCGGACCTATGCCGAAATGGCGGCGCATTACGGAGCCGCCATTTTGCCGGCGCGGCCGCGGCGGCCCCGGGACAAAGCGAAGGTTGAGCAGGCCGTGCTCATCGTCGAGCGATGGCTGCTCGGGCGGCTGCGTCACCGAACCTTTTACAGCCTGGCGGACGTCAACGCGGCGATCGCCGATCTCATGACGCACCTCAATGAACACCGCCCGATCCGCCGGCTCGGCGCAACGCGCCGGCAATTGCTGGAGACGGTCGATCGGCCATCGCTGAGGTCCCTGCCGGCCGAGCCGTACGAGTTCTCGGAATGGCGGACATGCCGCGTCGGCATCGACTATCACGTCGAGGTCGCCGCCCATTATTACAGCGTGCCCCATCGTTTCATCCGCGCCGAGGTCGACGCGCGGATGACGGTGCGGACCGTCGAGATTTTCCTCAAGGGCGAGCGGATCGCCGCGCATGTGCGGGCAAGCGGCAACCACAAGCACACCACCGTCTCCGAGCACATGCCGTCCAGCCATCGGCGCTATGCCGGCTGGACGATTGAACGCATCCGCGCCGACGCGCGCCTGATCGGGCCGGCGACGGCGGCCCTGTGCGAACTGATCCTTGAGGCGCGACCGCATCCCGAGCAGGGCTTTCGCGCCTGCCTAGGCATCGTCCGGCTCGCGGGTCCCCATGGCGCCGAGCGCCTGGAAGCCGCCGCCGAACGCGCCATCGACATCGGCGCGCGGACCTACGGCTCGGTCAAATCCATCCTCGACAACAGCCTCGACCGGCGTCCCGCGCGCCAGCGCTCCACGGACGGAACGCCGATCCTGCACGCCAACATCCGTGGGCCGCGCTACTACAATTAGGAGAAACGGCTTGCTCAAGCATCCCACCCTCGATCAACTCAGCGCCCTTGGCCTGCATGGCATGGCCAAGGCCTTCGCCGAACTCGTCGCCAACGGGGAAGCCGGCGGCCTCGGCCATCACGAATGGCTCGGGCTTCTGCTCGATCGCGAGGCGTCCTGGCGGCAGGACAAGCGCTTCGCGGCGCGGCTGCGCGTCGCCAAATTGCGCCAGCACGCAAGCGTCGAGGATGTCGATTACCGAAGCCCCCGCGGTCTCGACCGCGCGCTGTTCCAAAAGCTGGTCGAGGGCGAGTGGATCAGCGCCCACGACAATTTGGTTCTCGTCGGTCCGACAGGCGTCGGCAAGAGTTGGCTGGCCTCAGCGCTTGGCCACAAAGCCTGTCGCGACAATCGGTCGGTCATCTATCAGCGGGCACCCCGTCTGTTCGAGGATCTCGCGCTGGCCCGCGGCGACGGGCGCCATCCCCGCATCTTACGCAACCTCGGCCGAGCCGACCTTCTCATCCTCGATGATTGGGGGCTTGAGCCACTCGACGCCGTCGCGCGGCATGATCTCCTGGAAATCCTTGAAGAGCGCTATGGACGCCGCTCCACGGTGATCACCTCCCAGCTTCCGATCGACCGTTGGCACGAAATCATCGGCGATCCCACCTACGCCGACGCCATCCTTGACCGTCTCATCCATAACGCTCATCGCATCGAACTCGCCGGCGAAAGCCTGCGTCGGACACAAGCAAAGCAATCAAGGAAGGCTTGACCCAACACCACAGCCGGTGACAACAATCCATCGGCCAGCGAGGCTCGCGACCCGGGCGGCATCATTCCGTTACGGTGGGCGGCATCATTCAGGAATCCCGGGCGGCATTATCCCGTTATACCCGGGCGGCTTCGTCGGAATCGGCATGCTCGACAATCTCAAGGCTCACAAAAGCCCGAGAGTGGCGGAAATCCTGGCCAGGAAAAACTGCACGGTACGATACCTGCCGCCATACAGCCCGGACTTCAACCCCATCGAGATGGCGATTTCCAAACTGAAAAGCGCGCTGCGAAAATTGGCCGAGCGCACCGTTGTCGGACTTCTTGCTATCCTGGAGGGCTGCGCCGCTCTCTTCAAGCCGGCCGAATGCGAAAACTATTTCGAGGCCTGCGGGTATGATCCCGGCGAACTCCAAGCCCTCAACACAACCTGAACGGATTCCGCTCTAGCTCGATCAACGACTCTGATATGGCCCGAATTTTGGAACTGATGGTCTCGCTTTAGTCTAAACTCTTAGGTCTATTGCTGACGTTCCGACTGCGGGCCGGCCCCGGGTTGCAATTCTTCGAGCCCGCCTGTACGCCTCCTGCTGCGGTGACCTCGCTCCGTTCGCTCGATTGCAAGCTGGCATGAAGGACGGCCGTTATGCCGACACGGTCGCGTGTAGGATCGAGCGCGAGACACGACGGGTCGAAATCGTTTTCCGCGGGCCGAATGACAGGGCTCAACCGAAGCGTGGTGCGCGCGCTGCGCCTGTTGCTGGACGTGGCTCGAAGTTCCAAGGCTCTCAGTTTCGCCGAATTTCAGAGCCGGCACAATCTGCCAAAGGCCACCCTGCACAAACTGCTGCTGACGCTCGAAGCTCTAAATTTCCTCCGTCGCGACCCAGAGACCGGCAAATATACGATCGGCGTCGCTGCACTCGAATTTTCGGCGGGGCGTGCTCTGAGTCCCGACGATCTGCCGAGCCTGTTGGCGCCGATTATCCAGCAGCTGGTTGACGACTGGAATGAGACTTTTCATCTCGGCATTGTTTATGGGGGCGAGGAGATCCTCCTTCACCGGGCCGACCCTAAAGACCAGATCGTGCGGGTCGGAACTGTAGTCGGCCGCCGACATCCCGCATACGCCACCGCAGGCGGTCTCGCGTCTCTCGCGATCTCAGCCGACCACTCATTCCTTGAAACTCTTCCCGAGCGGCTACCTCAATTGACGCCAAATACGATCAGTCGACGCGATGCGCTCATCGCCCGGCTAAGAGAGATCCGGCAGAAGGGGTATGCACTGGACCTTGAAGAAGCCTATCTTGGGGTCCGTTGCGTGGGGGTGGCGGTCGCCGTACCGCGGTGGCCAGTAGTGAACATCAGCTTCACGTTGCCGCTGCAGCGGGCGACGATCGAACGACTGAAGACGCTCTCGAAGCCCCTACAATTGGCGGCCAAGGAAATCGAAAAGGTTCTTTCGGCCACACCGCGGGCCTAACTTGATTCTACTGGGCGCCACGTTGGGGGACTGACGCATGCGTCCGAACTCAGCGATGTATTGAGGCACAGTCAATACCCACCGTTCGCGACGACAATTTTTTGGTTGAAAACGGAACTTAGTTTCTATATGGGAACCTCTTGCCGGGTTCGAGTGCGCCTGAAGGGGTCGCCTCTTCCTTAGGCCTATGACCGATAACGCAGCGGCGCTCGATGGGGACAACGAGGAGGAGGAGCGATCGATGATCGAGCCATTCGCGTGCGTGGCACTATCGCCGCGTACGATCACGATCGAAAAGCGGTCCGATGCGCTCAAGAACGTGAAACGGATCTGCGCCTTTATGGACACTGCCTGCATGGTGGGTTCGTGGGAGGGCGCGCCCGTCAAGCTCGTGGTGCTCCCCGAAATGGCCATTCAAGGCTTGATTCCCAACCGACCGGGACATCGAGCGACCGAAGCCAAATTCGCGATGGAAATACCTGGGCCAGAGACCGAGGAGCTTGGGCGCAAGGCCAAGGAGATCGGAGCCTATATCGCGGCTGAGCTGTACATGGTCCGCGACGCTGATTTTCCAGATCGATACTTCAATATCGGCTTCATCGTCGGACCCAACGCAGAAATTGTCTACAGACGCTACAAGGCAACGAGCGACGCTTATGAGGGGGGCATGCTCGGCAATTCGAATCCGCACGACGTGTGGGACGAGTTTATCAAGAGGAAGGGCAACGGAAGCGTGATGGACGCGATCTATCCGGTCGCGAGGACGGAGATCGGCAATATTGCCATCGCAATTTGCCACGAGGGCGTTTATCCGGAGATTGTTCGCGGCCTAGCGCTGAACGGGGCGGAAATAATTATTCGACCGACCTTGATCGAGCCGTCGGTAATGACCGGCATGTGGGAGCTGCAGAATCGAGCCCACGCGTTGTTCAACCAGGTCTACGTCGTCTCCCCGAACTTAGGACCCGAGGTCCGAGAGGATGGTGGGCTCCAAGACTTGTTCGGCGGCCACTCGATGATCGTTAACCACCGCGGAACAATAGTCGCTCAGCAGACGGGTTGGACCTCCGGCGATTTGTTCGTGACCACGATAATTGATATCGAGGCGCTGCGCAAAGTTCGTGTTGCGAATGGCCTATACAGCCAATTCAAAGACCTGCGAACCGAACAATACGCCGCGATATACTCCGAGCCGATTTATCCAAAAAACCAATATCTCAGGGAGCCACCGGCGGAAGGCTGGTTAGCTCGCGAGGAAAAGACACGCGCGAAGAATATCGAAAAACTGATCAAGCGCGGCGTCCTGACTCCGCCGTCGATAGCATAACAAGAAGTCGCCGACGGACCAACATAGCGAGAGGGAGCTACAATGGGCGTCTTCGAAGACAAGCTCAACAAATACGTCGATCGGTCCAACAGCTTTACGAAGAAGCTCGACCTTAAGCGGACCGTTCTGCACTGCCTCGATATTCAGAATCTGTGCTTGAATCCAAAAGGCGCGGACTATATCGAAAGCGTTGCGGGTGCGCCCTCAGGCGCCGACACGCTGGGTCCGGCGAAGCGGATTTTGGATCTCGCCCGGGAGAAGGGCATCAAGGTCACTTGGTCGATGTGGGGCATGCGTCCGGACGGAGCCGACCTCGGCGTCTACAAGTTGAAATATCCCTCATGGAAGGATCCCGATTTACCATTCAACCACGAGACTTGGAATGGAGCGCTGTGTGACGGGTTCGAGCCTAGGAAGGGCGAGCCTGTCATCAAGAAGCATCGCAATAGCAGCTTTTATGGCACGCCCTTCAATGAGTATCTCACCGAAGACAACGCGGACTATTTGATTATTGTCGGCTCATCGACGGCCAACTGCGTGCCAACCACCGCTCGCGACGGGTTCGATCGCGGGTTCAAAGTTATTGTCGTGGCTGATGCGGGCACCGCCATCCCGGTCAATCCACATGGTCGAGATCCAAAATACGACAACGCTACGCCCGAGGGTTATGGTCAGTACTGGGAATTGCTCCGCAATATCCAGGTACAATACGCCGAAGTGATGTCGAGCGAAGAACTCGTGGCCTTGATCGAGCGCTCCTCGAAATAGTTCCAGCGATCACGAGCGAGCCTCTGGGCGAAAGGACGAGAGATTTCGTCGAGACCAATTCGCATGGCCTCCTAGTCGGCGAAGGGTGGCTTCTTCATGGCGCCAGCCAACACGCCGGCTCGGCCGCCGAAAAATCGTCCCGCATCTTGATCGCTCCGCAATGGACCCCTGGCGACACACAAAGAATCACCAAACCGAATCCCCGCAATCCCAGATGAGTTATACCAAAGGCCCCTCTGACTGACTCACGGAGGGGATTCCCACGAGGCGAGATTTCTGACTCCTTTGGCGCGGGAGATTTGCGCCATGCCATCAGCGGTGAGATTGCGAGAAGACTATTCGGCGGAAGAGCTTCGCACGCTCGCTCGCCGGTCGAAGGACGTCAACCAGAGCCGTCGTCTTCTGTCGCTGGCTGCGGTTCGAGATGGAATGGACCGGGCGGCGGCGGCGAAGATCGGCGGCATGGATCGCCAGACGCTGCGCGACTGGGTTCATCGCTTCAACGCTTCGGGGCCGGAGGGCCTCATCGACAACCGGACGGAAGGTCCCAAGCCTCGCCTGTCGGAGGAACAGTTGGCTCAGTTTGCGAAGATCGTGGATGCCGGCCCGGACCGTGAGAAAGACGGCATCGTCCGGTGGCGGCGCGTTGATCTCAAGCGTGTCATTGCCGAAAGGTTCGGCGTCGACTTTCATCCGCGCTATGTCGGAAAGCTCCTGAAGAAGCTTGGCTTCTCGCACATCAGCGCCCGGCCGCGTCATCCGGCTCAGGACGAGCGGATCGTCGAGGGGTTTAAAAACGTATGGCCCGCCCCGTCTGCAAGGGGTTTTTCGAGATTGGCTGCTGATCCAGTCTGCTTCAACGTATCCGGCCTCGAGGAGCTTCCTCCGGCCATGAAACCAGGCTTCCGGAGCGCCGTTCGACTGTCAGGCCATCCCGTCGTTACCCTCTCGCAAACCCCTGTTGACCGATGGACGCTTTGAGCGCGACCGGCCGAGCTCTATGCCACTACCGGCATTCCCGTGACGGCGAACCGTTCTCCGCGCCGCAGCACCGCCCAGGCGATCCGGGCCAGCTTGTTGGCGAAGGCGACGACCACGACGTTGCGATGGGCGCGTTTAAGGAGCGCTTTCGCCCATCGGCCGAGCGGCGTGTCGCGTTCGGCCACATAGGGCAGCGCCGCGCGCGCTCCGTGGATCAGCTGTCTGCGCAGGTATTTGTTGCCGCGTTTGCTGATTCCGAGCAGCTTCGGTTTTCCCCCGGTGGTGAACTGCCGCGGAACCAGACCGAGCCAGGCGGCGAGATCGCGCCCGCGCTCGAAGCTTTCCGCCGAACCGACGGCGGCGACAAGGGCGGATGCGACGATCGCGCCGACGCCTGGAATTGTCGTCAGTCGGCGAGCCTCTTCGTTCTGCTTCACCCAGCGGACGAACTCGGCGTCGAAAGCAGAGATCCGTTCGATCGAGTTCGGCCCACTGCGTCCGAGCGTCGGCGACGAGCACGATCATCCGTGGGCTCAAGCCTGCTCCGTCCTGTTCGTCCATCAGGACGCTCAGAAAATGCACGAGCTTCCGTTTGCCCTGCGGCGCGACCATTCCTCGCTCCAACAGGATGGCGCGCAACTGATTGATCAAAGCTGTCCGCTCCCCGACCAACCGGTCTCGCGATCGATGAAGCGTCTGCATCTCGAGCTGGTCCTGGCTCTTCAGTTCGACAAAGCGCATCGTCGGCCGCGTCGCCGCTTCCGCGATCCCCTCGGCGTCGCGATCGTCGTTCTTCTGCGCCTTGACGTAGGGCCGGGCATATTCCGGCGACATCAGCCGGATGTCGTGGCCGTGAGCTGCGAACACCCGACCGAGGTGATGGGCGCCGCAGCAGGCCTCCATCCCGACAACGCACGGAGGAAGCTTCTCCGCCAGTGCGATCAATGTCTCGCGCCTCATCTTTCGTCGCATGACGATCGCGCCGGACGCGTCGAGCCCCACCACGCTGCAGATATTCTTGCCCAGATCAATGCCAAGAACTGAGATCGTCGCCAAAGCCATAGTAAGCGTCGTTCTCAGGCCGCGTCTTTGAGCGGCTGGGCCCTGGCGTAGGCCCACGGGAGAAGCTCGTTGATCGCGCTGGCGAGATGACCGCCGACGATCCGCGTGAGTGTGTCGGCGAGATAGGCGTAAGGGTCGACGTCGTTTAGCTTGCACGTTTCGATCAGCGAGGCGATGACCGCCCAACTTTCCGCGCCGCCATCCGAGCCGGCGAAGAGCGCGTTCTTGCGCGTGAGGGCGAGAGGCCTGATCGATCGCTCGACTGTGTTGGAGTTGATCTCGACCCGTCCGTCGTCGAGGAAACGGACGAGACCGTCCCAGTGCGACAGTCCGTAGCGGATTGCCTGGGCGAGCTTGCTCTTCCGGCTCAAGAGCGCGAGCTTTTCGCGCAGCCAGGGCTCGAGTTCGGCGACGATCGGACGCGATCGCTCCTGGCGCACGGCGCGTCGCTTGTCGGGGTCGCAGCCGCGGCAGTCGGCCTCGATCCGATAGAGCGCGGCGATGCGCTGCAGCGCTTCGTTGGCGATCGGCGAGGCTTCGGCGACGGCGCGGTCATAGAAGCGGCGGCGCAGATGCGCCCAGCAGAAGGCGAGCGTCACGTCGCCCTTGCCCGCCAGCGCCCGATATCCGGCGTAACCGTCGACCTGGAGGATGCCCTTGAAGCCGGCGAGATGGGCGATCGGCTGCGACGCTGTGCGATCGGGCGCGTAGACATAGGCGACCGCCGGCGGGTCGGCTCCGCCCCAGGGCCGATCATCCCGCGCATAGGCCCAGAGCTGGCCGGTCTTGGTCCGCCCGCGCCCCGGATCGAGCACCGGCGCCGTCGTCTCGTCAGCGAACAGCTTGGTCGACGACTTCAGATGCGCCAGGATGCGCTCATGGACCGGCCGCAGATGGAAGGCGGCGCGTCCGACCCAGTCGGCGAGAGTCGAGCGGTCGAGGCGCAGGCCCTGGCGCTCGTAAATCTGCGCCTGGCGATAGAGCGGCAAATGATCGGCGTATTTGGAGACGAGCACGTGGGCGACGGTCGCCTCGGTCGGCAGGCCGCCCTCGATCAGCCGCGCCGGCGCCGGCGACTGGACGACGATGTCCTGGCAGGCGCGGCAGGCGTATTTGGGCCGGCGCACCACAATCACCCGGAACTGCGCGGGAACGACGTCGAGTTTTTCGCTCACATCCCTCGGGTCAAGCCCGAGGGCAGGCTCTCGCCGATCCGGTGCAGCGCCCCCCTGCAGCACGGGCAGGTCTTGTCCTCGACGTCGACGATCGTCTCGACGCGCGGAAGATGCGCCGGTAGAGCGCCGCGGTTGGCGCGCCGCTTGCGCGAGCCTTCCGTGCGCGCAGCCGGCGACTTCGCTTCGTTTGCCTCGGTTTCTCCCGCCTCGCCCTGCTCGACGTCCTCCAGCGCCAGCAGCAATTGATCTTCCGGCAGGCTTTCGGCGCGGCGGCCAAAGCGGTGGCGCTGCAAATCCCTGATGATCGCGACAAGCCGCTCCGCGCGCTGGCGCTCGGCGATCAGCATCGCCTTCAGCGTTTGAGGGTCGTCGGGAAGCGCCTCGGCGGCCTGCGTCATGTCCCGACGAGACCATGATTCGTCAGGCTTTGCGACGGTTTTCGAGCCCCTGATTCAATTCGCCGCAGGTCAGCCCGGCAGTCTCGGCGCCGGCGTGTCCTTCGCCGCGCCAACGCGCTTCCAATCGAGGCCTTCGACAAGCGCCGAGAGTTGCGCCGCCGACAGACGCATCACCCCGTTCTCGATCTTCGGCCATTGGAACCGGCCGTCCTCGAGGCGCTTCGCAAACAGGCACACGCCCGTGCCATCCCAAAAAACCAGCTTCACCCGGTCGGCGCGTTTGGCCCGAAAGACGTAGACGGAGCCGTCAAACGGATCGGCGCCCATCACGTCGCGAACCAGCGCCGCCAGGCCTTCCGCGCCTTTACGGAAGTCGACCGGCCGCGTCGCAATGAGCACGCGCACCGAGCCCGACAGGCCGATCACTTCGCAGCCCTCAATGCGCCGATGATCGCCGTCACCGTCGCCGTATCCGCGCCGGGCCAGATCCAGACGCTCGATCCCGCGATGTCCAGTTCGATGACGGGGGGACGCGCATCCGCCGGTTTGCTCTCGACGATCTCCGCGCGTGGCGACACAGCACTCGGCGTCTCGACGACCACCGGAGCAAACGGCAGGGCGCCGGTCCCCTCGTCGGCCTCTCGACGCGCTTGGCGGCGCCAGGCGAACACTTGCTGCGGCGTCAGGCCATGGCGGCGCGCGACGTGGCCGACCAGCGCGCCATCCTCAAAGCTCTCCGCGACGATCGCCGCCTTCTGCTCAGCCGTCCAGGATCGCCGCCGTCCTACGCCTGTGAAGATCTCAAGCCGCTGCGCCAAGCCCGCGCTCGCGCCCTTGGGCACGTCACTATGCTCTGAAATCGACACGTGTCGGAGCCTCCAACCGCCCCGACTATCGCCCCACCGCCCACGCCAAAGAAGGTGGGGTCAGCAGAACGCTTACAAGCCATAGCCCATTCCTCCTCTTGAACCGCCGACGAACCTACGACGCCGGAAGGAGGGGCGGGCCATTCCATAAAACTTCCCGCGCGCGCTGAAGGCTCATCTCGAAGGCATCTCCGAGACGGCGCCCGTCGAAATCTGGTTCCAAGATGAAGCCCGAATTGGCCAGAAGAACGGCCTCGTCCGCCAGTGGGCCAGGCGCGGAACGACACCAAGACAGCCGGCCGACCAGCGCTACGACAACGCCTATCTGTTCGGCGCGATCTGTCCTGCTCGCGGTGTTGGAGCGGCTCTGGCGTTGCCCGACGCGGACACCGACATGATGCAGCTTCACCTCGACGAAATCTCTCGCAATGTCGCTGAGGGCGCCCACGCCGTCCTGCTGCTCGATCGCGCCGGATGGCATACGACAGGCAAGCTCGACGTGCCCAAAAACATCACGCCGATCTTCCTGCCTTCCCGCGCCCCGGAGCTGAACCCGGTCGAAAACGTCTGGCAGTATCTCCGTCAGAACTGGATCTCAAACACCGTGTTCGAAAATTACGACACCATTGTCGACGCTGCCTGCGACGCATGGCGGAAGCTGACCGCCAAGCCCGAAACCATCACATCCATCGGCATGCGCGACTGGGCCCACGTCGGTCAGTCGCTATGACCTTTGGTATTACAAAACCGAGCCTTCAACACAAGTCGCGCGGCAGCGTGTCTGATGGCCCAGTCCGGTCGGCTTCAATCTGCGCGATGGGCGAGCCGGAAGGTCCATTTTCTAGTTAGGTGATCATTGACTCATTATACCAGTTTCTCGTATCGTGGGTGGTGAGGACGTGGGAGTGCGCTCGGACGGCGGTGCTAGCTGGTGGGTTGAACCGAAGTTCAGTGGTCGCTAGTCGAGCTAATTTCAATTCGGCTACCCAGTCGCCCGAGGCGAAGGCGAACTCAAGCACGACGGAAGTTGGCTAGTGGTCAGGGAGCAAACGGGAGGTAAACTATGGATCAATTCGACGAACGACGATTCGATAGGCTTGTAGCCGCGCTTCAGACAGGCCGCATTGATCGGCGCGAATTTTTCAGGAAGGGAGCGCTTCTGGGCGCGTCTTTGACCACCGTTGTTCAGGTTCTCAATTTCGTCGCGCCGAAGGCCGAGGCCGCGCCGGCGACACAATTCCCTCCGAATTGGGATCCCTATCCGTTCAAATGGGGCATGGATCCGATCGCCAGTACGCCGGACGAAGCGATTAAGTGGTGGCTGGCCCGCTTCAAGGACAGCGGCGTCCCAGACGACGATCCGAGCACGAGGCTGAACGACGATGAGATCAAGCAGCTCAAGGAGATCAAGCCGCCGGTCGGCCACGCATGGTACGATCTTACCATTCCCGCCGTGGCCGGATGGAACGACTTCTGGAAGAAGGGCGTCTCGCAATGGGCGGGTGACGTCACCGTTTACGACAATCAATCTAAGCCCGACCGCATGTTGTTGGGCACTGAGTTCCTTATCAACAAGGGGTTAATCGTCGCAGGATCCCTGGCGTTCGATTGGATCTTGTTCGGTGAATTGATGAAGCGATTCCACGACGCTAAGGTCGCGACCACGGCGGTTGCAGCCGCCCCGTCGGCCTACTACCCAGTGACTTGCGTCTGCTCCGGCGACGACGTCGCGGAGATGAGCAAGCTCGCAATGCCCGTCGCACAATTCTTCCGCAACAAGGGCTTCAAGGAGATCGACGCTGTCTGGCTGGTGGAAGCCCACCCGTCATGGTTTAGCACCGCAAGGCAGACCGGCATGAAGAATGGTCTTGACGATCCCAAAGTGGCCGACGTCTGCAAAATTAACATCATAGATACTAAGCCGGTTCTCGAGAACGAAGATGCCCAGGCCGCCGCGGAGGCAGCATTACAACAGCATCCCAATATCAAGCTCTTCATCATGCTGGGCCACCAATACACCGGCGCTGCTGCGGCGTTGCGGAGCGCCAATCGGCGCGACGTGTGGGTCGCTGCCTGCGATCTCGACGAGGGGACGGCGACGAGCCTGCTCCACGGTGGCTGGCCGGTAATGATCACATATAGCCTGCCAATCTCCGAGGCGGGAACCGCGGACGCCAATATTATGGGCAAGATCCTTCTCGGAAAGAGGGTTCCGATGATCTGCGTTAGTAAGGGAACCGTCACCACCGCAGAGAACGTCAAGGAGGCCTACGCCAAAGACTGGGGCGGACGCGAGCTTCCGTGGAAGTAGAGCCGTCGAATGACCACTGGCTGGTCATGATTGAGGCAAGCGAACCCAGACAGTGATCCGGATGACCAAGTCCACTGATGGCCATCCGGAGTTCTTGCGTGGAACAGTCGAACCAATCTCGCTGTGCAGCCGTCGAAGCTGAGGAGGTGCTGCTTTGGCGTCCGAGGCAAACGAAATCGTGATGCAGGCCGAGGGCATCTCCAAGTCGTTTGGCGTGATCCGCGCCTTGCAAGACATGAACATAGAGGTGATGGCAGGATCCGTTCACGCCGTGATCGGTCATAACGGCGCCGGCAAATCGACATTGATGAACGTATTGAGCGGAATTCACCCGCCCGACTCAGGGCGCCTGCTCCTGCAGGGAAAGGGGATACGATTCCACTCACCACGTGACGCGCTCGATCGCGGTATTTCGATGGTTCACCAAGAACTCTCGATCGTCCCGGATCTCGATGTCGGGGAAAATATCTTCCTCGGCCGAGAGCCGATGACTGCTTTGAATCTGGTCGATCGGCGCGCACTCTACGATCAAGCTGACGATTTGCTCGCGCGTCTCGGCCTGGATCTGTCCGCCCAGACCCCGTGCTCAGCGCTCAGTGTCGGCGCCCGGCAAATCATCGAAATCGCGCGCGCGGTGTCGCGCGACTGTAAGGTCCTAATTCTCGACGAACCCACCAGCGCGCTCACCGGTTCCGAGCAGCAGCGTCTGTTCGAGTTCGTCAACCGTCTCAAGGCGCACCGTATTGCGATCCTCTATGTCTCGCACAAGCTCGATGAAATTCGCATGCTGTCGGACACCGTCACGGTGATGCGTGACGGCAGACGCGTTACCACTCTGGCCACTACCGAACTTGATCATGCGCGCATGGTCGAATTGATGGTCGGACATGCAATCGTCAAAGGTCAAGTGGCCGCGCCGCCGCAGGGAGAGGTCGGGCTCGAGCTTCGCGCCGTAACCTCGGAGGACGCAGGTATCCACGATGTGACTCTCTCGGTTCATCGCGGAGAAATCCTGGGGCTGGCTGGCATGCTGGGAAGCGGCCGGACCGAGCTGTTCGAAATACTGTTCGGCATTCGTCGACTGGATCGCGGCAGCATTCGCTTGTACGGAAGGGAAATTCGACCCTCGTCGCCGGTTGAGGCGATGACGCTCGGAATCGCCTTGGTGCCCGAGGATCGACGAAGCCAAGGCATCTTCGCCGGCATTTCAGTTTGGAAGAACGCTGTGTTTGCGAGCTTCTATGACGTGTTTCGCACGACGATGGGATTCGTCAGCCAGGCCAGCGCAAGGTCGGCCGTAGCTGATGAGGTCAACCGGTTTAAAATCCTCACTCCCTCGATCAATCAAGAAGTCCAGTTCCTAAGCGGTGGCAATCAGCAGAAGCTCGTCCTAGCGCGTTGGCTGTTGCGCCGGCCGATTCTGCTTTTGCTGGACGATCCGACTGCCGGGATCGATGTTGGCGCCAAAGGTGAGATCCACAATCTAGTTCGTGGTCTGGCCAAAGCAGGCCTGACCGTGATCGTAAGTTCCTCGGAATTCCCTGAACTACTAGGCCTTTGCCACCGAATCCTGGTTATTCGGAGCGGGCGGATCGTTCGAGAAGTCGACCCGCGCACCGCCACCGAGGCGTTACTCGTGCACGCCGCTTCTGCGAACGCAGCGGAATAGCCATGCAAGATGAACGAACATCGGTACGCGACCCGGACCTAGCCAGAACCAGTGCGGCGCTCCTTCGTTTGGGGCTCCTCCCCCGCATCGATCTGCGTCTCATGATCCTGATCGCAGCGATGGTCGGCGTCGCCATTCTCTTCGGCTCGCTCAACCCTTACTATTTAAGCTGGAAGCAAACGCTCGACATAGCGCGCCAGTCGACGTTGCTCGCGGTCGCGGCATTAGGGGCCCATCTGATTATTGTTGTGGGCGAAATCGATCTCTCTGTGGGCGCGGTTTGCGGTTTGGTGTCGGTCGCCGTCCCGGGTCTCCTCGACCTCGATCTTCCGATACCGGCGGTTGTCGTGCTCGCACTCGGCGTCGGCGCAGTGGTGGGCGCGATCAACGGATTCGTCACCCTGCGATTGTTGGTGCCTTCGTTTCTCGCGACTCTCGGCACCATGTCGATTGCCCGTGGTGTCGCCTACTATATCTCCAAGCAGCCGAGGTGGATCTCGAACGAGACGTTCGGCAACCTCTTCAATGGCGAGGTCGGCGGATTGCCGTTGTCTGTCGTCTACATGCTGGTCCTCACCGCCCTCGTCGCTTTCATATGGAAATATTCACGTTTTGGGTTGCACGTTCGCGCCGTCGGCTCGAGCCAGAAAGGGGCGCGGTTCACAGGCATTGATACCGACCGCGTCAAACTTGCTGTCTTCATATTGGCCGGTGTGCTGTCGGCCGCAGGCGGGTTGCTGCTGCTCGGCCGCACGCTGACCGGGATGGCGGTCGCGGCCGAGGGCCTCGAACTGAATGCAATCGCAGCGGTGCTGTTGGGCGGCGGCCGTTTGGGAGGAGGCAAGGGCAGTGTCGTCGGCACGTTCCTCGGGGCTCTTCTTCTTACAATGGTCTTAAGCGGCATCGCGGGGATGGGCCTGAGTGTCGGATGGCAGGACCTAACCAAGGGCAGCATCTTGGTCGTCGTGATTCTGCTAATGCGCAAGTAGCGGCTCCCAAATGAATACGTCAGTCGAAAGCGATCTCAGGGGCGGAGCATTCACCAACAAAACGGTGCTGCGGCTGTTCGCCAAAGGCGGAGTTGTTGTCTATCTGGTCATTTTGTGCGTTGCATTTGGAATCGGCAGCAAGGATTTTCTCACCTCCGACACGCTGCTGGCGATCATCAGCGTGAGCAGCCCATTGATGGTCGTGACGGCTGCGATGACGATGTGCCTGATCTGTGCCGAAGTTGATCTTTCCGTCGTCGGCGTTGTCGGGTTGTCGAGCACTCTGACGGCGCTTCTACTCAACAACGGCAATCCCTGGCCTGTCGCGGTCCTCGCTGGCGTTGGTTCGGGGGGCGTGGTCGGGACAATCAACGGGCTGCTCACGCTCCGCCTCTTGGACGTTATGCCGTTCTTTCCTTCGTTTTTTCCCACGATGGCGACTACTGCCCTCTCGCTTGGCGTCGCTGAGACTCTGCTGCCGTCGTACCAGGCGATCGCCATCACTGATCCGACGTTCGCGATGTTGTTCGGCTTCTCTCACACCTTCAACGTTCCGATCCTATACGCGCTAGCTCTCGTCGGGCTGCTGCATCTCGCGCTGACGCGAACTGTGTTCGGGTACCGTGTGCAAGCGGTGGGCACAAACCGTCAGGCGGCCCGTCTGGTCGGAATTGATGTCCGGCGCACGAAATTTTGGGTGATGACGGTAAGCGGCTTGATCTCCGGCTTTGCCGGCGTACTGACCGCAGGCTTCTTCCAATCTGGCTATTCGCTGCTCGGCAAAGGATTTGAGCTCGATGCGATTGGCGCAGCCGTAATCGGCGGAACAGCGATGTTTGGCGGCAAGGGCAACGTGATTGCCAGTATTGGTGGCGTACTAGTATTGGCGGTGCTGAACACTGGACTGCAATTGCTGCAAGTCGAGCCCGCCGCGCAGTTGGCGGCGAAAGGTATCCTTGTGATCACGGCGGTCGCGGTCGACGTGTTCGTCCGACGCCGAGTGGCCGTTCTCTGATCGCGATATGACCATGAAGAGACCGTTGACAGTGCTGGCCGGCGGACTGGGACACCCGGAAGGCCCCAACTTTCTTTCCGACGGCCGCATTGTCTACGCGCATTCCTACAAGAGCGAAGTCGGCGTATGGGAGGCAAAGCGTGGTGTGGGTCGCTACGCCTTCACTGGCGGCGCACCGAACGCGTGCATGCTTGGCAGCGATGGATATGTCTATTTGACGAATTGTCCCGATGTCGGCTCCTGGCGCCCCGAGAAAACTGCTCCCCCATCGATCATGCGCGCAGCGCCCGATGGAAAGACTGAAGTTATCGTCACGGACGCCGACGGCGTCCGATTGGATGGTCCGAACGACTTGGCTTTCGGTTACGACGGTCGGCTCTACTTCACTGATTTAGGGGATTACGATCCGGCGACTAGGCCGCACAAGGGCCGCATCGTTGTCGTCGAGGTGGATGGCACAGCGCACATTCTCGAAGAGCTCGATCACACCTTTCCCAACGGCATAGTCGCGGAAGCTGATGGATCCGTGGTGTGGGTCGAGTCCTATACGCGACACATGATTTGCCGATCGAGCGACGGAAAAATGGCGGTGATCCACCGCTTCAAGGAGAGACACATACCCGACGGATTTAAGATCGACGTGGAAGGCAACTTCTGGGTGACGACCATCACGTCCGGGGGCATCGACGTGGTCAGGAAGGATGGCGCCGCGATCGACTTTCTCGAAACCGGGGGCATTCCTTTGAACTGCGTGTTTGGAGGGACATCCCTGTACGTCACCGATTTTGGCGACTTTGACAATTCGGCGACGGCTTCAATGAACGGCCGGCTTGTTAAAGTTGATGTCGGCGTCGCCGGCATGGAGCTCTTCAGGGGTTCGATTGCTTGACAGTCCGGTGGCCCTGAAAAGCGACCACCACAGCACAGGAGACCGACCGCGTGAGCACACCTTCACTTGGCGCCTTCGGCGGTACGATCAAGCGACAATTCAAGGCTACAGGATTTTTCCGGACCGAACAGGCCAGCGACCGCTGGTGGCTGGTCGATCCCGATGGGGGAGGCTTCATCACGATCGGTCTCAATCATTGCGAGGAAACGAATCTCAAATATCCGCATAACATCGACATCTGGAGGAAGAAATACGGATCGCGCGAGCGCTGGATCAAGGAAGGGGTGGTTAAGGATCTCAAGGCGTGGGGCTTCAATACTATCGGCTGGACCCAAGATTGGATCTCAGGCGATTGGGGCGTTGGTAAGAATGGGGTCGACTGGTTCGGTCAGCCGATCGACATCTGGCATTCGACGCCGCAATGGTCCCTCTCCGATTTTGCCATGGCAGACATGCCTTACATCCTGCAGATCCGGGTTTCTGAGTTCGAGGATTTCAAGGGTTTGCCCGATTTCCCGAAGGTTGATAGTCACGATTTCGATGTATACTGCGAGTATTTGGCCCGCAGTGTCTGTTTCGACCATGCCGACAAGAAGAATTTGTTGGGCTATTTCCTGACCGACATCCCCTCCTGGATGCCTCATGCCAGCGGCCGTTTTTTCGAGGGGTTTTCCGAGCTCAAAGGCGAAGCCTACGATACGAAACTCTACGACGTCGCTAGTAGGTACTATGAGACAATTACCAAGCATATTCGCCGTTATGATTTCGAACCATCTGATCCTGGGTGACCGCTACAATGGCAACAAGGGCATCCCGATTCCAGTATTGAAGGCGGCGACCCCTTTCATCGACGTGTTGTCCATCCAGTGGTTTCCCGGGCCGACGATGGCCGACCATGTCGTCATGCGAGACTTGTTCAGGGAGTGGCAGAAGGTCACCAACAAGCCTGTCCTCAATGCGGATATGGGGAACTGGACGGCGACCAAGCTCAACCCCAACCGCAAGACTGGCCTGCCGTCGCAGGCCGCGCGTGGCGCCAATTACATCGACTCGGTCGGCATCTTGCTCAAAGAGCCGTATTTTGTGGGGTGGTATTGGTGCGCGCACACTGAGAATGCAGCCCGTGGCTGGGGTATCAAGGATCCCTGGGACGAACCTTACGCAGATTTCGTCGGGCCGGTCTCAGCGTTTAATAGCCGGGTGTACGAATTGCTGTGACGCGAGGGGCAAACGACGGCGCGAAGTGACCGACAACCGCCGGAGGCGAACTTTGAAGCTGACTACACGGCCACTTGGTAAGAGCGGTGTGGAGCTAACGGCATTAGGTTGTGGCGGCACTGCGAT
Organism: uncultured Alphaproteobacteria bacterium; assembly: GCA_963824475.1. Taxonomy (GTDB): domain Bacteria; phylum Pseudomonadota; class Alphaproteobacteria; order Rhizobiales; family Beijerinckiaceae; genus Roseiarcus. The sequence continues at coordinate 37,202 of CAWGPR010000008.1, read as the reverse complement.
GGGCAATCTGTTCGCTTCCGTCACCGACGAGAATGCAATGGCGACCGCGCAAACGGCCTATGCGGCGGGGATCCGCTATTTCGACACCGCGCCTATCTATGGCCACGGATTGTCCGAGCATCGATTTGGCACTGTATTCCGCAGTTTCGGCGACGCGGCTTTTTACGTGTCGACCAAGGTCGGATTTCGCTTGATCCCGGCGCGCGGCGCTGATCCGGCTGCTGGGCTGTTCCACGACGTTCCGCCGTTCGTCCAGCGCATGGACTACAGTTACGACGGCACGATGAGGTCATTCGAAGACAGTTTGCATCGACTGGGCCGAGATCGGGTTGACATCCTGTTCTTGCATGACCTGGATCGCCGTAAACTTGGCGACCGGTATCCACTGCATTTCAAGGAAGCTATGTCGGGTGCCTACAAGGCTATGCTCGAGCTACGCGAACAGAAAGCGGTGCGAGCCATCGGCTGCGGTCTAAACGAATGGCAAGCTTGCGAAGATTTCGCGCGCGCTGGCGATTTCGACTGCTTTCTGCTCGCTGGACGCTACACGCTGCTGGACCAGGGTTCCCTCGACAGCTTCCTACCGCTCTGCGAGGAGCGGGGTATCGGAATTGTTTTAGGAGGCCCGTACAATTCGGGGATTCTAAGCACCGGGCCGGTCCCAGGCGCCCTCTACGACTATGCTCCCGCCACGACCGACATTCTCAATCGAGTGAGCGATATCCAAGCGGTTTGCGCCCAATACAACGTCTCGCTCAAATCCGCAGCGCTACAATTCCCTCTTCACCATCCGGCCATTACCTCAGTGATCCCTGGAATGCGTCATCCTCAAGAGGTTGGAGAAAATGTCGACCTATTTGAGAGGACCATTCCCGTTGGATTCTGGGAGGAGTTGCGAGGGCGGAAATTGATACGATCTGACGCTCGAATACCCTGAAGCCAAAGCGCGCTCTCACGAGTTGTAGTATACTAACTTTGATTTCGTTCGAGGGATAGTTAGTGAACCGAAACTGGAATTGCACTGGAGTTGTCAAATTCAAGGAGCGCGCTCGTTGACTGCCTCAGTGGACAGCATCGTTCGTCGCAAACTGTCTGACGAAGTTTTCGACCGCCTCAAGAGGATGATCGCGAGCGGTGAATTCAGCGCAGGAAGCGCGCTGCCATCAGAACGCGACCTAATGGATCGGTTCGGGGTCGGACGGCCTGCGATCCGCGAAGCGCTGCAGGCCCTCGCTAACATCGGGCTGATCAACATCCGGCATGGCGAACGCGCCCGAGTGAGCCGGGTCACCGCAAGATCGATCCTCCGTCAGCTGGATGCGTCGGCGCAGATTCTGCTGTCATCCTCAGCTGACAGTCTTGAGCATCTGAAGCAGGCGCGGAGATTCTTCGAGCGCGGAATGGTCCGCGAGGCGGCAGAGAAGGCAACCGACGAAGATGTCGCACGGCTGCGCGAAACTCTCGAGCGTCAGCGCCAGGGCATTGGTACGCCAACATTCCTGACCGAGGATATGCGCTTCCATACCCAGGTCGCTGCTATCTCAGGGAATCCGATCTTCGAAGCGATCAGTGAGGCTATGCTGAGCTGGCTACGTGAATATCACATCGAGATGTTAATTTGGGAAGGACAGGAAAAGCTCACACTCGCGGAACACGCCCAGATCCTCAAGCATATCGAGAAACACAATCCCGATGGCGCGGAGAAGGCGCTCATCAAGCATCTCGATCGGTCGAGCAGCCTCTTCGCGTTTACGCCCCAGGGCGATAGCCAAAAAAGGATCGGCGGAGGGCCCGCTGCGCTCAGCCTGCGTGGCGAGCACAGATGACACCCAGAGTAGCAACTTGTGAAACCACTATCAGGTAATGCGTCGTACGCTAGCTGCGATTTCCTCGGGCTCGAATACTTTCTTCCAATCGGACTTCATTAATGTTGATTTGCCAAATTCAATGGCCTTATTGGCGGCGTCGGAAAAGACGCCCTGGGTTTCATTGAAGATGACAGACGCCTCGACATTGAGGTGCCCCAGAAGGAAGTCGCGTGCCGCTTCATGAGGAACCCCGCGCTTGACAACGTCGTCCATCGCCTCGCGGATGACCGTGAGTAAGGTTGCACAGACGGTCTCGGAAAGACCCGGTTCCAACAGCGCCATATCGGTAACGCTCACGCGGTGCGAGCGCATCACGGGTGCCCATATGATTTTTGCAATCTCTTCCCCGAGCGCATAAGCGCGCTCGGGCCCTTGCATCAATGCACAGACAATGTGCTGCTTCGCGACGCCGCCGAAATGATCTTTTCGGGCCTCAGGGTCTGTCTCGTCGTTGAAAATCGGCGGATGGCATGGATGGGTCACAAAATAAGTGAGATCCTCTCGCTTAGGGAGGTGGCCAGCGAATGGCGCTGCCGCGTCTAGAGCAATGACCATGACGCCGGAGCGGACTTGCGGCTCGATCTGATGCGCTACCTTGCCGACAAGAGTGTCAGGCACTGCAAGGATGATGGCGTCGACGCCATCTACCGCTTTTTCAGGGGGCACGCAACGAATGCCAAGCGTGCCTTCCAGCCGTTGGCGCCCCCCTCGCTCACCTCGACATGTCTGACAGCAAAACGCGAACGCTGCAAACTGCGGGAGAGACGCAATCCCATTTTACCGCCGGCGCCAAACAAGGCAATTTCAGCCATGTGCTGTTCTCCTCGATGCTCTCAGCCAGACGCTCATTTGTTGTCCGAAACTTACGATCAGTGGTATGATGAGTTAATCATGATCTAAGCTGCGCGTCACTGCGCGAGCCTCGGTGGTAAAACGGAGTGCGCCTTTGTCGAGCGAGCGCGTCGAGGCCGACTATCTATTTGAAACGGCCTTCGATCCGAGGGTTGCGGCGGAGGCGATGGCCGGCGAACAATCGTCGGGTACATTCGTGTCCGTTCCAGGCGAGACCCCTGAGCTCAAAGAAAGGCACGCCGCCCGCGTCGAGCAACTTGAAATCTTGGAAGACGTTGTCATGCCTTCCCTTCCGGCGGCCGGAAGGCCCAAGTCCGGCGCCAGCGAGCCCATCCATAGGGCGCAGGTCACGCTATCCTGGCCTCTCACGAATTTTGGTGCGTCCCTGCCCAACCTCATGGCGGCGGTCGCTGGCAACTTGTTCGAGCTTAGACACTTTTCAGGTCTGCGGATGCTCGACTTGAGACTCCCGCGTGCTTTCATCGATGCCTATCCGGGGCCGCGTTTCGGGGTTGCGGGAACAAGGCGTCTCGCTGGTGTCGAGAATCGCCCACTCATCGGGACGATCGTAAAGCCGAGTGTAGGTTTTGGACCGGCCGAGACCGCCGCACTGGTGCGTACCCTCGCCGACGCCGACATTGACTTCATCAAGGATGATGAGTTGCAAGCCGACGGGCCGTATTGTCCGTTCGAGAAGCAGGCCCGCGCCGTAATGAAGGTGGTCAATAATAGCGCGCAGCAGAAGGGAAAGAAGGTTATGTACGCCTTCAACCTGACCGGAGAGATCGACGAAATGCGCCGCCGTCACGATCTGGTGGCGGCGCTCGGCGGCACGTGCGTAATGGCGAGCCTGAATTCCGTCGGCCTGACGGGGATGATCGCGCTCATTCGCCACTCCGCCTTGCCGATCCACGCTCACCGCAATGGATGGGGCTATCTCTCGCGCCATCCATTGCTTGGCTTTTCTTACATCGCCTGGCAGAAGATATGGCGGATCGCGGGGGTCGATCATATGCATGTCAACGGCCTCGCCAACAAATTCGCTGAAAGCGACGATAGCGTCCTCGCATCGGCTCGAGAGTGCCTGACGCCTTTGTTCGACGACCGTCCATGCACGGTGATGCCAGTCTTCTCCTCAGGTCAGACAGTGCGGCAAGTGCCGGGAACCTACGATGCCGTAGGAACGACCGATCTAATATTCGCCTCGGGCGGCGGTGTGTTGGCCCATCCCGGCGGGCCAGCATTGGGCGTGCGGGCCTTGCGCGAGGCTTGGGAAGCCGCGACGGCCAGAGTCTCGCTGGTCCGATATGCGAGCGACAAACCGGCGCTCGCCGCGGCCCTTCAAGCCTTTCCAGCGTGAACGAAATGTCCGAGCGGTTGCCGCCGGGCTTGTTGGTTTCCTGGTATGGCGACGACTTCACCGGGGCAGCCGCAGTAATGGAGGTCTTGACCTTTGGCGGCCTGCCCTCCGTCCTTTTCCTCGATAGACCCACTCCGCAATTGCTCGCCGATTTCTCAGGCTACCGAGGGGTCGGTATTGCCGGCGTCGCAAGAGCGAAAAGTCCTGACTGGATGGACAAAGAGCTGCCGCCGATTTTCGACGCGTTGGCCTCTATCGGCGCGCCGATCGCGCATTACAAGATATGCTCGACACTCAACTCTTCACCCGATATCGGCTCGATCGGCCGAGCGATCGAGCTCGCCATACAGCCGCTTGGGGGAGCATGGCACCCTCTCGTTGTCGCCGTCCCGGCGATCGGTCGCTTTCAAGCCTTTGGCAACCTCTTCGCGGCCTTTGACGGCGTAAATCATCGGCTCGACCGGCATCCCGCTATGAGCCGCCACCCAATCACTCCCATGGGCGAAGCCGACATCAGGCGTCATTTGGCGGAACAAAGCAAACGTCCTATCGGACTAATCGATCTTGTCGCACTTCGCTCCATGCAGCCAGACACTGCTCTATCCGCCGCGCGGACCACAGGCGCGGATATCATCGCATTCGACCTAATTGATGAAAACGACCTGGCGCAGGTCGGACGAATCATTTGGAATAATCGAGGCAGGCGCATTCTGGCGATCGGCTCGCAAGGGCTGGAATATGCTCTGGTTGCCTACTGGCGGAGCGCAGGACTGCTGGACACCCAACCCGATTCACCCCCGATTGATCCTGTCGCGCGTGTGGCCGTCGTGTCTGGATCCTGCGCGCCCCAAACCGCGGCTCAAATCGCCTTCGCGGTCGATAGAGGCTTCGAGCCGATTAGAATTGACGTGACCAAAGCAGTGGATCATAGCGCATGGGGCGCAGAAATCGAACGAGGCGTCGGCTTAGCGCTTGCGGCATTGTCGGAAGGACGCGATCCAATCGTTTTCACGGCGATGGGACCTGAAGACCCGGCGGTCTCCGCCTACAGGGGCGCACTTGCTGTGGCCGGCGCTGAACCCATGAAGGTTAGCGAGCGAATCAGTGCCGGTCTGGGTAAGTTGCTCGATCGCTTGGTTAACACTGCTCAGGTACGTCGGGGCATAATTGCCGGAGGCGATACCTCGAGCGGCGCCGCAAAGGCGCTTGGCGTAAGCGCGCTGACGGCACTGGCGCCGACTATCCCGGGTGCGGCACTTTTCCGCGCGCATTCGAATGACCCAGGCAAGGCCGGACTGGAGATTGCGCTGAAGGGCGGACAGATGGGCGCCCCCAACTATTTCTTGCAGATCAAGGACGGTCAGTCAGTAGCTTAGATCAGGTTGAACAGAACCGGACCAAAGCGTGGCTGCTGTTGTCACGGGATTCGCAAATCGCGGACTCTCCCCGAACTCGATGCCGGCACATGATCACATCCGGCGGAACACCACGCTCAAATTGTTTGCGGGCATTTGGGTGACAGCCGGAACCGAGAATCCAGCGATTTGCGCTATCGCAGCGACCGCCTCGAGGTCTCGCAGACCCCAGGTCGGGGTGCGATCGCGAAGGTCCAGGTCGAACGCTTGGTCGCTCGGACCGTTGCGAACCCTTCGCGGTTGTACGGACCGGATGTAAATCGGCTTCAAAGTTTGGCTCTGACGCAATCTCGATGATGGATTGCGGGTTTCACGCGGCGCCGAGCAATCTGGCCTGAAGGAGGTCGAGGTTCGCGCGGCCGTACATTGTAAGCGTTCTGCTGACCCCACCTTCTTTGGCGTGGGCGGTGGGGCGATAGTCGGGGCGGTTGGAGGCTCCGACACGTGTCGATTTCAGAGCATAGTGACGTGCCCAAGGGCGCGAGCGCGGGCTTGGCGCAGCGGCTTGAGATCTTCACAGGCGTAGGACGGCGGCGATCCTGGACGGCTGAGCAGAAGGCGGCGATCGTCGCGGAGAGCTTTGAGGATGGCGCGCTGGTCGGCCACGTCGCGCGCCGCCATGGCCTGACGCCGCAGCAAGTGTTCGCCTGGCGCCGCCAAGCGCGTCGAGAGGCCGACGAGGGGACCGGCGCCCTGCCGTTTGCTCCGGTGGTCGTCGAGACGCCGAGTGCTGTGTCGCCACGCGCGGAGATCGTCGAGAGCAAACCGGCGGATGCGCGTCCCCCCGTCATCGAACTGGACATCGCGGGATCGAGCGTCTGGATCTGGCCCGGCGCGGATACGGCGACGGTGACGGCGATCATCGGCGCATTGAGGGCTGCGAAGTGATCGGCCTGTCGGGCTCGGTGCGCGTGCTCATTGCGACGCGGCCGGTCGACTTCCGTAAAGGCGCGGAAGGCCTGGCGGCGCTGGTTCGCGACGTGATGGGCGCCGATCCGTTTGACGGCTCCGTCTACGTCTTTCGGGCCAAACGCGCCGACCGGGTGAAGCTGGTTTTTTGGGATGGCACGGGCGTGTGCCTGTTTGCGAAGCGCCTCGAGGACGGCCGGTTCCAATGGCCGAAGATCGAGAACGGGGTGATGCGTCTGTCGGCGGCGCAACTCTCGGCGCTTGTCGAAGGCCTCGATTGGAAGCGCGTTGGCGCGGCGAAGGACACGCCGGCGCCGAGACTGCCGGGCTGACCTGCGGCGAATTGAATCAGGGGCTCGAAAACCGTCGCAAAGCCTGACGAATCATGGTCTCGTCGGGACATGACGCAGGCCGCCGAGGCGCTTCCCGACGACCCTCAAACGCTGAAGGCGATGCTGATCGCCGAGCGCCAGCGCGCGGAGCGGCTTGTCGCGATCATCAGGGATTTGCAGCGCCACCGCTTTGGCCGCCGCGCCGAAAGCCTGCCGGAAGATCAATTGCTGCTGGCGCTGGAGGACGTCGAGCAGGGCGAGGCGGGAGAAACCGAGGCAAACGAAGCGAAGTCGCCGGCTGCGCGCACGGAAGGCTCGCGCAAGCGGCGCGCCAACCGCGGCGCTCTACCGGCGCATCTTCCGCGCGTCGAGACGATCGTCGACGTCGAGGACAAGACCTGCCCGTGCTGCAGGGGGGCGCTGCACCGGATCGGCGAGAGCCTGCCCTCGGGCTTGACCCGAGGGATGTGAGCGAAAAACTCGACGTCGTTCCCGCGCAGTTCCGGGTGATTGTGGTGCGCCGGCCCAAATACGCCTGCCGCGCCTGCCAGGACATCGTCGTCCAGTCGCCGGCGCCGGCGCGGCTGATCGAGGGCGGCCTGCCGACCGAGGCGACCGTCGCCCACGTGCTCGTCTCCAAATACGCCGATCATTTGCCGCTCTATCGCCAGGCGCAGATTTACGAGCGCCAGGGCCTGCGCCTCGACCGCTCGAACTCTCGCCGACTGGGTCGGACGCGCCGCCTTCCATCTGCGGCCGGTCCATGAGCGCATCCTGGCGCATCTGAAGTCGTCGACCAAGCTGTTCGCTGACGAGACGACGGCGCCGGTGCTCGATCCGGGGCGCGGGCGGACCAAGACCGGCCAGCTCTGGGCCTATGCGCGGGATGATCGGCCCTGGGGCGGAGCCGACCCGCCGGCGGTCGCCTATGTCTACGCGCCCGATCGCACAGCGTCGCAGCCGATCGCCCATCTCGCCGGCTTCAAGGGCATCCTCCAGGTCGACGGTTACGCCGGATATCGGGCGCTGGCGGGCAAGGGCGACGTGACGCTCGCCTTCTGCTGGGCGCATCTGCGCCGCCGCTTCTATGACCGCGCCGTCGCCGAAGCCTCGCCGATCGCCAACGAAGCGCTGCAGCGCATCGCCGCGCTCTATCGGATCGAGGCCGACTGCCGCGGCTGCGACCCCGACAAGCGACGCGCCGTGCGCCAGGAGCGATCGCGTCCGATCGTCGCCGAACTCGAGCCCTGGCTGCGCGAAAAGCTCGCGCTCTTGAGCCGGAAGAGCAAGCTCGCCCAGGCAATCCGCTACGGACTGTCGCACTGGGACGGTCTCGTCCGTTTCCTCGACGACGGACGGGTCGAGATCGACTCCAACACAGTCGAGCGATCGATCAGGCCTCTCGCCCTCACGCGCAAGAACGCGCTCTTCGCCGGCTCGGATGGCGGCGCGGAAAGTTGGGCGGTCATCGCCTCGCTGATCGAAACGTGCAAGCTAAACGACGTCGACCCTTACGCCTATCTCGCCGACACACTCACGCGGATCGTCGGCGGTCATCTCGCCAGCGCGATCAACGAGCTTCTCCCGTGGGCCTACGCCAGGGCCCAGCCGCTCAAAGACGCGGCCTGAGAACGACGCTTACGGCGAAGGGGGCGGGCGAGGAGATTTAGCGGGCTCCACGGCAGCGCTCCGCAACAGGCGGGGCGGCAAGCCAAGTGCCCTATTCGCGCCTATCACAGTAAATATGCCGCTCGTCAGGGTTGCGCTGTCTCGCTGCAGATAGATTGGAAAGTTGTGTGACGCCCGTCACAGACGGGGCCTCTGAAGTGTGGTTCACCTGTTAGGATTAGGAACATGCCAATCCAGGGCGTTTCAACTCGGGGAGTGGAAAATGGCCACAAAAGACAAATCCTTCGAAGAACTTGTCAAGGAGGCGCCGGAAGCGCCTGCGGCGAGCAACGTCAGTCTTGTGGGGACGCTTGCAAAATCGCATGAGCCGGGCAAGTTCGTCTTGACCTTGCAAGAGGGCAACGCCGTGAGTCTCAGCGTCGCCGACGTGAAGAGCCACACCGTGCTCGGCTCCTCGGTCGGACAGACAATCGTTCGCATCGAAATCGAGGCCGCGAAGGCAGCGGAATTGAACCCGCAGCCGTTGCCGCCAGGCTTCGGAACCCAAGGCTTGCAGACTTTGGCGGCGGCAGACATCCTGCATACGATCCCCTATGCAGACACCGTGCATACGAGCCCCTATGCAGACACCGTGCATACGAGCCCCTATGCAGACATCGTGCATACGATCCCCTATGCAGACATCGTGCATACGATCCCCTATTTTGATCAGGGTGGCACGTCGGTTTACGCGGATCAGGGTGGCACGTCGGTTTACGCGGATCAGGGCGGCACGTCGGTTTACGCGGATCAGGGCGGCACGTCGGTTTACGCGGATCAGGGCGGCACGTCGGTTTACGCGGATCAGGTCGGCACCGGTTTTGCCGATCAAATCGGCCCGAACACACTGGCCGAAGGCATCCCGGACCCCTATGGCGGATATGGCCAGGGCCAATTCGGCGGGGTTTCGCCATTCGCATTGGCGACGCCGCATCAGGCGTCAGGCGCCACGTTGGCCCAGCTCCAGCTCCCATACGGCGGGAACACGATCTACTGGCGTGATCACAAGTTGCCTTCGCAGGATAAGCGGCCGCAAGAAGACGGCACATTCCCCGGCCATCCACATTCAGACTTTTAGAAACATCGGCCGGCGTAAGTGACCGTACTCATCCTATCCTCGGCGCCAGACATCCATGCGCAAGCCGTCATGGATGCCCTGGCGGCGAAAGGCGCCCGAACCGAGCTTGTGGACCTGTCGGAGTTTCCAACGCAGCTGACCCTCTCGATGTCGTTCGAGGGGAGCAAACGTCGGTTCGAGTTGCGCCGCCGGGGCGGCGGCGCGTTCGACCTCAAGACCATCCGCGCGGTGTGGTGGCGGCGTCCGCAGCCGTTCAAGCCGCCGCCAGGGATGTCTCAGGCAAATCTTAGGTTCGCGCTTTCGGAAGCAACGACCGCATTCCAGGGGCTCTATCAAGCGCTCGACGCGTTCTGGATCAATGAACCCGCGCGCGACGCAGTCGCCGCGCACAAGCCCTATCAGCTGGCGTTGGCCCAACAAATCGGGTTGGAAATTCCGCCGACGCTAATGACCAACGACGTCGAGGAGGCGCGATCCTTCTTCCGCAAGCATCAGGGCGAAGTGATCTACAAGCAGTTCATCGCTTTGCCCAACGCCTGGCGGGAGACTCGGCAACTGAAGCCAGAGGACGAGGCGCAAGCCAACTCGATCGCGTATGCGCCAGTGATATTCCAAAAGCATGTGCCCGCCGTCGCGGATTTGCGCGTCACAGCGATCGCAGGCGAGTTTTACGCGGCGTCAACCGACGTTCGCACGGCGGCTTATCCGCAGGACGTGCGGATGAACCTCGAGGCCAAATATTCGACGCATGTTTTGCCGCCGGAGGTGACGACGAAGCTGAACGAACTGATGCGACGTCTCGGCCTCGTCTATGGCGCGATCAACTTCCGGTTGACGCCCGAAGGCCGTTACGTTTTTCTCGAGATCAATCCGGCCGGCCAGTTTCTTTACATTGAAAAAGCGACGGGACAGCCGATCGCCGCCGCGCTCGCCGATGCTCTGCTGCAAAGGTCGGCGGTCCAAAGCGCGGCTGCTTGAGAATATAAAACGCGCCGCGAGACGAAGGGGCGGGCGCGCGTTCGCCGCCGTCATCGCGAAAGTTTCGCCGCGTCGGTCGGCTTGTTGGCGGCGCGGCCGGCGCTTGCGGCCTGCTTATCGGCTTCCCTCCGCCCATTGCCCAACCCCCAACCTAGCATTTGCGTGTCGGCGCTGGCGAAAATCGTCGCCACCCGCCCGACCTCCTTGAAATAGAGATCGCCGGCGACCCGGAGTAAGCGTCGTTCTCAGGCCGCGTCTTTGAGCGGCTGGGCCCTGGCGTAGGCCCACGGGAGAAGCTCGTCGATCGCGCTGGCGAGATGACCGCCGACGATCCGCGTGAGTGTGTCGGCGAGATAGGCGTAAGGGTCGACGTCGTTTAGCTTGCACGTTTCGATCAGCGAGGCGATGACCGCCCAACTTTCCGCGCCGCCATCCGAGCCGGCGAAGCGCGCGTTCTTGCGCGTGAGGGCGAGAGGCCTGATCGATCGCTCGACTGTGTTGGAGTCGATCTCGACCCGTCCGTCGTCGAGGAAACGGACGAGACCGTCCCAGTGCGACAGTCCGTAGCGGATTGCCTGGGCGAGCTTGCTCTTCCGGCTCAAGAGCGCGAGCTTTTCGCGCAGCCAGGGCTCGAGTTCGGCGACGATCGGACGCGATCGCTCCTGGCGCACGGCGCGTCGCTTGTCGGGGTCGCAGCCGCGGCAGTCGGCCTCGATCCGATAGAGCGCGGCGATGCGCTGCAGCGCTTCGTTGGCGATCGGCGAGGCTTCGGCGACGGCGCGGTCATAGAAGCGGCGGCGCAGATGCGCCCAGCAGAAGGCGAGCGTCACGTCGCCCTTGCCCGCCAGCGCCCGATATCCGGCGTAACCGTCGACCTGGAGGATGCCCTTGAAGCCGGCGAGATGGGCGATCGGCTGCGACGCTGTGCGATCGGGCGCGTAGACATAGGCGACCGCCGGCGGGTCGGCTCCGCCCCAGGGCCGATCATCCCGCGCATAGGCCCAGAGCTGGCCGGTCTTGGTCCGCCCGCGCCCCGGATCGAGCACCGGCGCCGTCGTCTCGTCAGCGAACAGCTTGGTCGACGACTTCAGATGCGCCAGGATGCGCTCATGGACCGGCCGCAGATGGAAGGCGGCGCGTCCGACCCAGTCGGCGAGAGTTCGAGCGGTCGAGGCGCAGGCCCTGGCGCTCGTAAATCTGCGCCTGGCGATAGAGCGGCAAATGATCGGCGTATTTGGAGACGAGCACGTGGGCGACGGTCGCCTCGGTCGGCAGGCCGCCCTCGATCAGCCGCGCCGGCGCCGGCGACTGGACGACGATGTCCTGGCAGGCGCGGCAGGCGTATTTGGGCCGGCGCACCACAATCACCCGGAACTGCGCGGGAACGACGTCGAGCTTTTCGCTCACATCCCTCGGGTCAAGCCCGAGGGCAGGCTCTCGCCGATCCGGTGCAGCGCCCCCCTGCAGCACGGGCAGGTCTTGTCCTCGACGTCGACGATCGTCTCGACGCGCGGAAGATGCGCCGGTAGAGCGCCGCGGTTGGCGCGCCGCTTGCGCGAGCCTTCCGTGCGCGCAGCCGGCGACTTCGCTTCGTTTGCCTCGGTTTCTCCCGCCTCGCCCTGCTCGACGTCCTCCAGCGCCAGCAGCAATTGATCTTCCGGCAGGCTTTCGGCGCGGCGGCCAAAGCGGTGGCGCTGCAAATCCCTGATGATCGCGACAAGCCGCTCCGCGCGCTGGCGCTCGGCGATCAGCATCGCCTTCAGCGTTTGAGGGTCGTCGGGAAGCGCCTCGGCGGCCTGCGTCATGTCCCGACGAGACCATGATTCGTCAGGCTTTGCGACGGTTTTCGAGCCCCTGATTCAATTCGCCGCAGGTCAGCCCGGCAGTCTCGGCGCCGGCGTGTCCTTCGCCGCGCCAACGCGCTTCCAATCGAGGCCTTCGACAAGCGCCGAGAGTTGCGCCGCCGACAGACGCATCACCCCGTTCTCGATCTTCGGCCATTGGAACCGGCCGTCCTCGAGGCGCTTCGCAAACAGGCACACGCCCGTGCCATCCCAAAAAACCAGCTTCACCCGGTCGGCGCGTTTGGCCCGAAAGACGTAGACGGAGCCGTCAAACGGATCGGCGCCCATCACGTCGCGAACCAGCGCCGCCAGGCCTTCCGCGCCTTTACGGAAGTCGACCGGCCGCGTCGCAATGAGCACGCGCACCGAGCCCGACAGGCCGATCACTTCGCAGCCCTCAATGCGCCGATGATCGCCGTCACCGTCGCCGTATCCGCGCCGGGCCAGATCCAGACGCTCGATCCCGCGATGTCCAGTTCGATGACGGGGGGACGCGCGTCCGCCGGTTTGTTCTCGGGGCTCTGCGCAGGCGGCGACGCTGCGCTCGGCGTCTCGACGACCACCGGAGCAAACGGCAGGGCGCCGGTCCCCTCGTCGGCCTCTCGACGCGCTTGGCGTCGCCAGGCGAACACTTGCTGCGGCGTCAGGCCATGGCGGCGCGCGACGTGGCCGACCAGCGCGCCATCCTCAAAGCTCTCCGCGACGATCGCCGCCTTCTGCTCAGCCGTCCAGGATCGCCGCCGTCCTACGCCTGTGAAGATCTCAAGCCGCTGCGCCAAGCCCGCGCTCGCGCCCTTGGGCACGTCACTATGCTCTGAAATCGACACGTGTCGGAGCCTCCAACCGCCCCGACTATCGCCCCACCGCCCACGCCAAAGAAGGTGGGGTCAGCAGAACGCTTACGACCCGGACCACGCCGCCCGCGTCCATGCCTGTAAATCGGCGTCACTCCTTGACCCCGCCTGCACCAATCGTATCAACGATCTAGCGCGCCGATCGGCGTCGGGACCCCGCGCCGAATGACACGCAGGCACCCGAAGGCATCGACACCCGGAAGAGGCTCCCGCCCTTGACCCAATAGAGAACACAATCTGCGCATTGCCGTCGTCGACCTGCATCGTCTCTACGGCTCAAATCCCTAAAGCGCCGACGTCCTGCCAGACAAGTTCGCGGAAGTCGGTGCGCCGCTGCGAATGGCAGAAAGCATCGGAGAGCGGCTAAAGTGCTCGTCTTAAAGGGCTTTGCAGGATGATCGTCCACCGGCAAAAGGTCTCTCTTTTATCTTCCCCGGCGCGCCAGTGTTTTCAATGATTTGCGAGATCGTCACCGTTCTAATTGAACGTGGGCAGCGAAAAAGGCTGCTCATCGCGGGACGACCAGGGTGAAAGCTTTGCGCCCCGTATCAAGCAAGCCTCGTAGTCCAGACAAGCATTTGGCAACTCTACTTTGATCAGTCGGGTATTTAATTTATGGGATCGCGAACTTTCACGAACGAATTCTCCCGGCCTGATAGTCATATCACAGGGTCAGCAACAAGCGCAGGACACTGCAGCGCTGACCCGCGAACAAACGCGCAAAGCTTGTCCGCCTCTACCCGTCGGGCCATGACATAGACAGTCGTTCCTGCGAACACGAAAACAACGGCCGTTACTAGGCCGTGTGGACGAATTTGATCAAGCAAAGGCCGGCGGCGAAGCTGACGATTGATCTGAAGTTTCGTTCGGTCTTTTCGCAGCGGAGCGCGACGCGCTTGAAGCGCTTGAGCCGTCCGACGCCCTGCTCGATGCGTGCGCGGGCTTTGTAGAGGGTGCGTGCGAAGAAGGCTGGCTTGTTCTTTTCGTTGGCCTTGTGGGGGATGACCGGAGCGATGCCGCGCGCTCTCGCGGCGTCCCGATTAGCCTTGCTGGCGTAGCCTTTGTCGCAGATGACGGCGCGCGGCTGAATGTCGGGCCCGATATCGAGCAGGGTTTCGAAGTGACGCCCGTCGAAGGCTTCGCCGCCGGTCAGGTCGAAGGCGATGATATCCCCGGAAGCGTCCGATTTTGCGTGAATTTTCGTGGTGAAGCCGCCACGCGAGCGCCCGAGCGCCTGGCCTTCTTGCCCCCCTTTGCTCCAGCCGCCGATACATGAGCGCGCACGACGGTGGAGTCGAACATCTGAAGGAGATGCGCCGTGGAGCTCATCGACGCGAGCGTGTCGAAGAAGGCCTCGAAGACGCCAGCCTTGCTCAAGCGATCGAAGCGCTTCCACACGCTGTTCCAATGACCGAAGCGCTCCGGCAGCGCGCGCCAGCGAACGTTCTCGACGGTGAAGAAATGAAGCGCCTCGAGGAAGCGGCGGTCGTCGGCGGCCTTCCGTCCGCGCCGAGGCAGGCAGGCGCGAAACACCGCAAGCGTGTGCTTCCAATCGTCCTCATCCATCTTTGTCGACATTGACCCCGGTCTCCGATTCGGCCGGAGTCCTATGAATCATGCCTGATTCACCGCGGGAATCCCAAAAACGCCATCTCTCCAAAATTCGTCCACACGGCCTAATCCGATGATCCATCGTCTCATGACCCTAGCCCTCCCTCTCCGGCGCGCTGGCAACATTCAAGGGCTGTCTCTGACCGATTTGCAATCCTTCCCTTCCGATGAGCGACGCTCGCGCGTCGCTCACGCACCCTATAGTTGAGCCACATAGCGTCAGGCGGCCGTTCGACCGGGACAAGGGTCGGACGATGTCCCGCGCTCGCCTGCGTTCTTTAGGGACGACTTTCTCATCCCAACCGGTCGAAACGTTCGCCGACTATGGCCTCGAGACGTCGGCCTGCAGTCTCGTGAAGCGAGACAGATAGCAGCGCTCCGAGCAGGCCCACCGCGCCGAACATGAGAAAGACCGCCGCCGCGGCGCTCCGTGACAGAAGGAGGCCGACCAGAATGGGCGCAACGGCCGAAGCCACGCGCGCGCAAGCGCTGCCCGCGCCTACGCCAAGCGCTCGGGCGCCCGTTGGAAAGATTTCCGGCGTGTAGAGATAAAGGGCCGCGGAGCAGCCCGAGACAAACACATAGGCGACCGAGCAAAGCGCCATGACAGGAAGGGCCTCCGTGGGCCGCATTTGCGCAAGCGCCAGCAGCGGGACGGCGGCGGCCAGAAACGCCAGCACGAACCACGCCCAGCGGCCAATCCGGTCGATCAACAACCCACACAGGATAGCGCCGATGACACCTGCGACGCTGGTCGCCAGGCCGTAGCGGAGCGACGTTGCGACGTCGAGATGGAACACGCTGCGATAAATCGCCGGCAACCAGCCGGTCAGGCCATAGTTGATGAAATAGCAGGCGAACCAGAGCAGCCCCACGGTCCACGCGCGCGGGACTAGGTTCGGAAGCGCCGCCGTCCCTCCGCGTTCCGTCGCCCGAGCAATCGGAGCCTTTGCCTTCCACGCTTCTTGCTCGAAACTCGCGACGATGAGCTCGGCTTCGTCATGCCTCTTCGTCTTAAGGAGAAAGCGTGGCGACTCGGGGATACGGCGCCTCAGCGGAAAGACGAGCAGGGCCGGTAGCGCACCAATGACGAACATCCACCGCCAGCCAAATTGAGGCACCACCCAGGCACCGAGCACCCCGGCGGCGAGGATGCCGAGCGGGGCGGCGAACTCGAAGAACACCACGTAGCGCCCTCGTCTCGAGGCGGCGACCCACTCGCTGAGATACGCGGACGCCACTGGCACTTCACCTCCCAGTCCGATGCCCTGAAGTGCGCGCAGGAGGAGCATTGAGTTATAGCTCCACTAGGCGGCCACTAGAAGGCTACCCACGCCATAGAAGACGGTCGTGATGAGGATGGTGCGGCGGCGCCCGATTTTCCCTGCGAGCCAGCCGAAGCCCAGCGCACCGGCGAACTGGCCGACATAGGCCGCCGAGATCAGAGCGCCAATCTGGGGCGGCGTGAGTTGCCATGGTGTGATTAGCGCCGGGACGACGAAAGCGATCATGATGGCGTCGAACAGATCGAAGAAAGTCGCGACGCCGACGACGAAGCGCAGCTTCATATGGAATGATGTCAGCGGGAGCCTCTCGAGCCGGGTAATAAGGTCTTGGCGCGTTTCGGAGGCGACTATCATGTACCAGGGACCCAGCGCTGTAGGGAGAGAGCAGCGACGAAACAAGCGATCGCGATGGCGGCCATGGCCGGCCTCTGTTGCGTGCTGATGAAGATCGCATCTACGAGACTGATCCCAGCTATCAGCATTCCGACCGCCTTTCCGATCGCTGGCGACGGCGGCCGCAGGAAAGCGAGCGCGTACGAGACCCAGAGAACGAGCGCGACGCAGAGCACGGTTTCCGCAGCGCCTCCGGAACGGTTCCACAGCGCGAACCAGAGCGACGCCGAAAGCAGCGCCAGTGGCCACAGGCTGGCCAGACGGCCGGAAACCTCCTGCTTCGCGATATAGGTCAGCCCGACGAGATAGCAGAGCGCCGCACTGCTGGCGGCGAGCGTCGTACCGATCGCGCCTGATGCAGCGAGCCCCGCGGTGACATAGACGAGGGCGCGGCAGAGGCCCATGATGAACGGTCCGAACGGATTGTCCTTGTGCCAGGCGTCGTAGAGGACGATCATTGCAGCGAGACAAACCGCTGCGATCGCCGCCTGATATCCGGCTGGCCCGCGTCGGGATGTCGCGGCGGTTATTAAGAAGCCCGCCGTAAGCAAGGCGAAGCCAAACCCGAAGACCACGGAGGACGTGATCTCGCCGATCGGAATAGGCCGCTCCGGACGATGAATTTGATCGAACGACGCGTCGAAAGCATCGTTGAGAAACATTCCCGACGTATAGGACGCCGAAAACCCCAACATGAGGCCCAACAGAACGCTGGCGTCCGGAGCGCCCGAGGCCAGGACCATGCCCGCAAGTGCGTTGCTCCAGACTGTTGGAAGGTTTGAGACGCGGCCAAGCCGCAAGGCCACCGACACACTCACGCCGCGACCTCGATGTCAGACCGCTCGGGGAAAAGACGCCGCAGCATCAGCGCCTTGATCGCATCGGCGCGAATAGGCCGGTTCTGTTCCAGATCCGCCCGCGAGGTTATGACAAGCGGTCCGTCCATCGGATCGTCTGTGACCCGTCCATGCGATCCGCGCACCAGGCTCGCGTCGAGCGGGATAACGTCCATAAGCGCTCGGAATCCGGCGGCTCGCTTCGCCAGACGCCACGTGATCGACAGTTTCGGAAACCGGAGCGCCGGATCAAGAAACAGCTCGACCGGGTCATAACCTGGCTTGCGGTGAATATCGACCGTGCAGGCGTAATCGGGGGCCAGTGCGTCGTCGAGCCAGTGGTAATAGGTGAACCACGCATTGGCGCGTGCAAGCGCAACGAGATCCCCGCTTCGGGGATGATCGAGACCAAGCCGTCCGCGGTCCTCCGCCACGAAGACGCCTTCAACGCCGTCGAGCTCCCTCAACAGCGCGGCGACCTGCGATGTCAGTTCCTTTCGCCTGACGTAGACATGTGCGATCTGATGGTCGGCGACGGCAAAGGCCAAGGAGGCCGCGAGGTCGAGCTGCTCGCCGCCTAGTTCCGCACGCACTTTAAGCCATCCAGCTCGCCGAAGCGCGCGGTTGACATGTACAGGGTTGGCGACCCGCGTCATTCCGTATTCGGAGAGGACGATCACCTCCGCTCCGTCGCGAGCGGCGTCGTCGATTAGAGCCCCGCAGACGGCATCGATCTCGCGCAGGGCGGTCTTGATCTCCGGGCGGTCCGGCCCGAGCCGCTGGAGGTCGTAGTCGAGGTGCGGCAGATACACCAAGGTCAGCGTCGGCGCCCGCGTGCGCCGGACATGAAGCGCGCAGTCGGCGATCCACTGACTTGACTTGATCGTTGTCGCCGGCCCCCAGAAAGAAAATAGCGGGAACGCGCCGAGCTTTTGCGTGAGTTCCTCACGAAGTCCGGTAGGCGACGCCCAGCAGTCGGGAATCTTGCGGCCGTCCGCAAGATACATGGGCCGCGGCGTGACGCTGATGTCCGCCGAACTGTGCATCGCGTACCACCAGAAAAGGTTCGCGCAGGTGAAGTTCGGATCGTAGCGCCGGGCGGCCTCCCAAACCCGCTCTCCGGACACTAGGCGCGCCGATTGCCGCCAAAAGAAGATTTCGCCTAGGTCCTCGAAGAACCAGCCGTTCGCAATGGCTCCGTGCCGGTCGGGCGGCAGGCCCGTGAGCATGGTGCTCTGGACGGTGCATGTGACGGCTGGGATCACTGTCGCAAGCGGCCGCATCGCGCCATGCTTCGCAAGACGCGAGATACAAGGCGTGTCCGGGCCGATATGTTTCGGACAGAGTCCAACGACGTTGAGAACGATCAGTGGCTTCATGGGTCACGGCTCGCGCCGCGAGTTGGCGCAGACCTGCACTCGCCGTTGCGATCCGTCGCGAGAAGAAGGCGCGACGAAGAGCTCAAAGCCGGCGGGCACCGCGTCCTCCGCGCGACGGCTGAGCGTAGCCGAAGACGCCCGATCCCCATCATCGGTCGACGGATGCGAACGCGCGTCAGGTGCCACTTCGGAGACTCGCCGGCTGATATTGAAAGGTCGGGCCGACATAGCTCGTGGCATCGGGAATGCCGCTCATCATCGCCTTGGCCAATTCCTTGAGCGACATCATCAGCCCGAGCGCGCGATTTATCTGCTCGGACCTGTTCTGTCCGTTGACCAGCGCATGCAGCGCCCTCAGCAGGCCTGTGTAGGTGTAGTTGAACGTATCGTTTTCCGCCGCTGCAGCCGATCCGGCCGGATAGGTCCATCCCGCGGTCAGGGTGGGAACCGGATAAACGCCCGCAGGATTGAACGGCACGGACGGACCGTCCCAGGCGTAGCTGTCGCCCTTGGGCTCTAGCAGATGGCCCTTCTTGATCTGCATGAAGCGGTAATAGTGCGCATAACCGTTGCCCACGATTTCAAGCGGCGATTTCGACGTCCCTTCGCCCTGGTCGACAACGGTCGTAATCGCCTGGCTCGCCGTCGCGACATTCGTCACCACGACGGCGTCGTCCATCAGGTCGGGCCCGACTTGATTGCGCGGGCCGGGCGCAAAGATTGAGGGACCGAGCTTCTCGATCGCCTTCTTGATGCATTGATAGAATTCGCCGATGGTGATGGAGTCGCTCAGCGCTGCCGCAAGGGGGAAATCCAACGGGTTCCGGGGCTCCTCGATCGTCAGAAAGGTCTCGAGTTGGGCCATCGAGAAGGGCGCCAGTTGCACGGTCAACTGGTTTTCGACGCCGCCGGGCAGGGCCCCGGGATAGGTCGGAATGAATTTCGGATCGTCGATGCGGGGCGTTCCGCCAATGGCGTTCAACACATTGGACGCGAGCGTCATATGTAGCATCTCTTCGACCACGATCGAACGGATGATCGAAACGATCTCGCCGTTCTTGGCTGGATCGAGCGAATACATCGCGTAAAGATAGGGCGGCACAGTCGAATGCTCCAACTCGATCGCGCTCTGCAATTTTTCCCGGACCTTTTCCACCTTGATGTCGTCGCCGGTCAGGCCCTCGATCATGGATTTCTTCAAGAAAATCATCACTTGGCTCCCTGACGAATGAGGCGGCGGGCGGCGGCGGTCTTGCCGCCTTTGGCCAGGGCGGCGAAAGCTTGTCGGGTCGACGGTTTGGCCGCACCGGAGAGAACCGGGGCAGGAGGCGACGGCGGCGTCGGACCGCCGACCGGATTGGCGAGCCAGGACAGAATTGCCGCCCGCTTCTGCTTTGACAGGTCACGGGTGACGGGCATGGAATTGGGGTCGGACGGATCCAGACCGAATGCGAGCTTGAGCAGCCGCAGGTTTTTCTTCACTGATTCCAGATCGCCGAGATCGAGGAAACGGTTCATCACGGGATAGAGATTTGCGTATTGCCGGAGAACGGGCTGGATCTCCGACCATTGGACGGGATTTGAGGTCTCGAATTCGCTCCAGAGGAGAATGGAGACGAAATCCCACGGATTGACCGCGTCGCCCGGCGCAACAGGATTGTTGGCGTTCGGGTTCGAGTCGTATTTGAACGAGGCGCGAACGCCATAGACTTGGCCGTCGAGCCCAAAATCTCCGGGTCCGGCCCATCGCGGCGTCCCCGGATCGGACGTCCGGATCGTCAGAACGGCCCTGCCGTTCGGATCGGTGATCGCAGCCGGCGCAGCGAGTTTGATCGCGTCCGCAGGGACGGCGACGCTCAGATAGGAAGGCGAAGGCTGTTCTGACGGCAGAGGCGCGCCCGGCTGCAGCCCCGACGCATCCCGCTCAAATCGGATTTCGAAATTGGCGAGCGGTTGGCCCCATTGCGTGGCGTAAAAGGCTATATCCACGTTCTCGCCTGGAGTGAGGCGATAGACATATTCGTCGGCGCGCACATAGCCGCCGCCGCTGGCTTCGGAAATGAACGCGTTCGGAACGCTTCCGGAAATTGTAAGCTGCGAGGTCGCGGCTGCGGCGAGCTGGGCTGCGTTCAGCGGCACGCCCACCACGCCGGCGCAGCCTTCGTACCAGTGTTTTTGCGAGGCGTAGCCGTCGGTGCCCTGAGACGGAATAGTGCCGAGCGGAACCGGACCTTGATCGGTCGTCATCGCGCATACGGTCAGTTCGCCCAGATCGAACATCGGGCCGCCGGGAACCGTCGTCGGCAAAGCGTTGCCGAGGTCGAGATAGAGACTGCTAGTGTCGTGGTCGAGAACGGCCGTGCAGAAGTTCAGCGAGCCGGCTGGGTAAAAGAAGTTTGGCAGCGGCATCAAGGCTTGTGAGCGATAAGCCATGAAATGCCGGCCGAGCGCCATGTATCTCGGCTCCCCGGGCGCGCTGGGGCCGATCGTGCCGGCGATCCGCCCGCACATGAAATTCGCCGAGCGGAAATTGAGATTGATGCCGTCGAGATTGAACTTGATCGAACAGGGCGCCTGCCCCGCCCGTGGCGGCTTGGCCTTCCACCAGCGCTTTCAATCGCGTCAGAAAGGGGGAGTTCGACACGTCGCCCCAGACGAGGTTCTTGAGAATGGACTGATAGGCCGCGCCGCCGTCTGCATCGCCGTTGCCGCTGGCGCCGATCGCGCGATCCCACAGATCGAAGAACGGCGCCTCGAGAAAATCACCCGTCAACAGATTGGCGCCGCGCTGATTGGCAATGCGAATCTTTAGGCCCCAGATCTCCGAAACCAACTGTTGTTGCGAATCGAGATCGGCGATCTTGCCGCAGACGCGATCGTCCGAATCCGCGATCTTGCTCGACAGCACCGGATCGTCCGCGCCGACCGGGCCGGACTGCGTCCAGGCCGAAGCGACCTTGCAGCCTATGAGCCTGAAGCCGCCGTCTCCCTGCGGGTTGAACCATCCATTCGGCGGGTTCATGCCGGGACCCTGCAGCCACTGGAAACCCGGCTCGAACGTCGAGTTCCGGAAGTGCTCCGGGTCGTTATTCACTGTGGAGACATTGGTTTGGAACTGGCCGACGAAATGCAGGCGCACCGCATTCAAATAGCTCATGAACCTCTCCTCATGTGCGAGAGCGGCGAGTAAACTGCTTTATTAGGTGGATGTCGAAGCGGTTGACGAGCCCACGGGGCCCTGTTATTCGGAGCGCCGCTGTTCACTTGCGGCACCCAAGCTTTCCGGGTTAGGGCTGAGCAATCTTATCCAAAAACCTCATGCTTGGCTCCGGCCTTGCTCTAATCGAGGAACACCCTTCAAAGCGAGCATTGCAGGAACTCGCTGACAAGTCGAGATCGTCAGTATTGGGCTGTCGGGGCTTGCCGAAAACCCAGCTTCGGCAAATTGTCCGATGGCGAAGGAGGACGCCGCCTGCGAAGGAGAATGCCGCCTTCGCCAAAAGAGCGAGCGCGGCCAGCGCCGCTCAATTCCGTACCATGCCGCGAGATGGCGACGGTAAGCGGCGCGAACGCCTTCGATCTCGTTGGCATATGCGTTGATCAATTCCACTTCGCCGTTCAAACAGCCTATGATCGTGGTGGCGGCCGCGAGGCCGGTATAGAGCGCATTAAACAGTCCCTGCGCCGCAAGCGGGTCGAACGCCAGAGCCGCATCGCCGCAGGCGACCCAGCTGTCCCCCGCGGCGCGTTCAAGCCAGGCGCTTTGAGCCGCGCAGATTTCGAACCTTGAGGTCCTCTCCTCTGAAGTCCCCGGCGAAGGCGGAGAGCATCGGCAGCGCGCTCACCCGCTCCAGAAAAGCCCGGACGGAGCGCGTCATGCGCGCCGCCGGCAGGTCACCATCCGTGTGAAAGGCGAGCAGGCCTCCGCCGTCGGGCAGCGGCGTGGCGTACCACCAGCCGTCCGCTTCGGCTTCGACATGCGTGACCGCGGGCGGGAGCGAGGCGCGAGGCGCGCGGATAGACGCGCAGATCAGCCGGTCAACAACTCGCCGTCGCGTGCCGTTACGCATGAGAGTCCTGGACGCGCGGCCACCCGCATCGAGAACCAGGCGCGCGCGAAGCGCGGTCGGCCGTCCGTCGCAATTGATCTCGGCAAGCCAGCCGTCGCTGTCGCGCGACAAGGCCAGGAGCCCAGCGGGCGCGAGCAACACCGCACCGCGCGTCAACGCCGCCGCGCGCAGCCGTCGCTCGAAGCGCGCTCGGTCGAGCGTCCAGCCGTTTCCGTCCGGATCACGGAGGGAGTCGCGCTCCGTCGGTTCCGGTTCGCCCCATGCGCTGCGCAGCGCGCGCCGCGGCAAGTGGCCATCCGCCAGAAAATCGTCGTATAGCCCCAATGTTGCCAGCACGCGCCGCGCGGCGCCGGGCAACGATTCGCCGATCCGCTCCGGAGGCGACGCATGGCGGTCGATCAAAGCAGCGCGATAATTCGGGCCGAGACCAATCGCGGCAGCGCAACCCGCTGGCCCCGCCCCGACGATCAAAACATCAACCGCATGCATCTAACGGATTTGCGGTGGGAGGCCACCGGGGAAGCGGCGGACTTTCTCAATATGCTCCAGATCGACGGTTCGCGTTGGACGGCGGACCGCGCTCTGCATCGCGGCGAAGCGGGTCTCATCCTCTCGCCTCTTTTCGCCTCCGCCCTTCGCGATCACGTCCTGGATGGGCTTGTGCTGATCCTCCACCTCGATGAGGGGCGGAAAAGCGTCGCAGTCCTCCGGGCCTTCGCGCTGCTCAACCACGCCCAGATGATCGAAGTGAGCGACCATGTTGTTGATCTCATCGGTGTAGCTCGTCGACCCGAGCGGATCGATCCACTCCGCGCGGTTGGCGAAGGCGGCGCAGCGTTCTGACAGCGGCCGTTTCGCGTCCATGACGATGTCGTAATTCTCCTTCGTGAGCACCTGGTTCGGCACGCGAGCCGGCCAAAAGGTGGGCGTGTAAGGATCGTAGCTTTTGTCGTAGCCAGATCGGCAGCTCGCGGTGTCGGTCTGCCATGGCACAGCCATCCAACGCGTGATGCTGCCTGGAATCTGGCCATAGAGCGGGCCATTCGGGATCGTCACCGCGTCGCTCGTCATCGTCTCGCCGAGATTGGGCGAAATCCAGTCAGGCGGCGCGTGAAGAAAACGGAAGGGCGCCATGTACATCGTGGCGGCGCGCACTGGCCATGTCATCTCGCAGCCGGGATGAAAGGCGTCGGCGAGGCAGAATTCTAGCGCGGCCCTCGTCAGGATGTCGCCCTGCTCCCCGACAGGAGCATCCTCGATATTTTGGAGCGGCTCGCGATTCGGATCGTAGTCAGCATCGAAATCGTCCTCCGCCCACTGGTCGAGCATCGCGAGCTGCGTGTCGGTCAGCGCCGTATTCTGCCTCGGCGTCAGCGCTGGAGGGATGGCCATGGCGTCGCCGTAGGTCCACGGCCACGGTTTCGGCGACCACGAGTTCGACCGGAAGGCGGCGGAAGGCGTTCGCCACCACCTTGCGGAGTTCCTTGACCGCGGGACCGGGATCGGCAAGCTGCGCGAGCCGTTCTCGAGATGTCAGATCGACGGCGCCCTGCCAGCCGAATTCGGCCGCAAAGCCAGCATTCACCCATTGCAGACCTTCCAGCCTTTCGAAGATAGGCCGGATGTCACGTGAGAAGGACGGCCGCGCGGGCTTCGGGAGCGTTCCGGTCTTAATGGCGACGTCGCGCATTAAATCCCACATCGTGCGCACCGACTTGCGCATCGGCCCATAATTCGGCGGAGCCACAATGACCCAGGCCGGAGTCACATCCAGCGCAGCGCCGTTCAGCGTCACCGTCGCCTTGACCGGGCCGTCGGAGATGTCGTCGTGCCAGCCTTCATTATTCGCGAAGGTGATCGCAAAACTGCCATCGCTGGAGGCCGAGTGACCGTGACCCCCGAGAACGAGGAGCCGTGCCGCCTCGTCGGTAAAGATTTCGCCGAGATAGACTTTCTTGCCCACGAAGGTGCCGCTGTCGAAACGTTGCGGCGCCGCGTTCGGGCCGCTCACATGCCGCGGGCCGGGCAGGATCGAGAGCTTGCCGCGATCGCTGACCCCGGCGTTACGCAACTGGGTTGGCGGCGCCGACGCGGCTTCAGGGATGTCGAGCGCGAGCTGGAAGCCGTACCAGGCAGCTTTCGTGTTCGCGAGCTCGACGGTCCACGTGATCGTCGCCGCGCTGTCGGCCCCTGTGATCTCACGCAGAATTTCGCCGCGCGCGTTGACGCCATAGATGCGGAATCGCGCCGCCTGCCGCTTGAGCGCGCCCGCGACATCGCGATAGAAACCGAGCGGCCGAGGGAGCGGGTCCGGCGTCTCCGGACCGATGAACCATGCGCCTGAGCTGCTACCGATCCTCGCGACGCCGATCGGTGGATAGATGACGGCTCTGACAATACAGGTATCCGGTTCGGGCTCCGGCGCAGCGGGATTGCGCGGCTCGGGACTGTCCCGGAGTGGCTCGCCATTGGCGTTGTGCCGCAGGTCGGCGCTCGCCGCATACACGACCTTGCGCGCAGTCGCGATCGAAGATTGCGGCGCAGGCGCCTGCTCCGGCGGCACGCGGAAAATGTTGAAGGCGAGCGACTGCCCGTATTCGAGCTGACCGCGCGCACCAACATCCTGCTTTGGCAGGACGAGAGTCGCCACACGGATGAACGGACTCTCATACTCGGGCCATTCCACACTCGCCTTGTCGAGCGGCATCGTCGCGGGGTTTGTGCGACGCTGCGCCATGAAGCGAAAGCGGTATTCCGCGCGTCGCAGCCTCGCGGCGAAATCCTGCCCTAGATAGTCGGTCGCGTCGTTTGGCACGTTTTCCGGCGCGGTCTCGGGGTCCAGCCGATATTTGACGTAGAGACCCTCGCCGGCCAGGAAAGGTAGGATCGCCCAATAGGTCGTGGTCAGGACGCTGCCCTCGACCTTTTGCATCGCGTCGAGGATATGGGCGACTTTCGGGTAGCGCTTGAGGTATCCCGGATAGTCGCCTTCAACGACGCCCGCATAGGTGAACTCGCACATCTCCTTTGCGTCATCGACAAAGAAGACCGGAAAGTTTTGCATGATGAAATCGGCGGTGTCGCCCGCGCCGCCGAGCGCCTTGGGCCCTGGAACGCCGAAGACTTTGAGCCCCACTCCGATCGTTGTCTTGAGGTCCGCTAAAGTCGGCGCCGTGTCGCTCGAAAACCTCGCCCAGGCCCGAAGGCGCTCATGCGCGAAGACGCCGATCTTTAAGTCCTCCGGAATGTCTCTCGCCTGCTCGAGCCAGCCGTGCGCCACGCCGTGCACCTTTCGGAACACGGGCCGCTCCGCGGGCTTCTGGCCGACCGCGATCCGGTTTCGCTGTCCGACATCGACGAACATTTCCTTCAGGCGCTCGGTCGCCTGATTGCCGCAGTCGAAACAAGATGGCGTTGAATTGCTCGGCTCGGTCGTCATGCCGCCCCCAAAGAAGATTTACTTGCCCGCACGTCGGATGTCTCCCCACGTCGCCGCCGCGCGGACGCCTGCGGCGTTCGCCGCCGCCAATGGAGGCGGATTGAACAGCTGACATGGAGGAAGAGACATGGGGTCGAGTTTGCCGACCGTGTCCCATGTTGTCTTGGGGTCCGGCCGAATCATTGCAAAGTCGGTATAGTTCTGGCTCACCATGGGCGCATTCGCCGGGGCGAGCGGATACCCGGAAAAATAGAACGACTGCGGATGCCGGTAGGGTCGAGCCGCGCGGTCGATGCGATCCGGCGTCGGCTCGCTCATGAACGCGTAGCCGAACAGGATAGCGCTATTGTTCGGAGGCGCGAGCTGGACGCCGGCCTGGATCGGCTTGCCGCTCTGGGGATCGATCCAGAAGGAATAGCCTTGCACACGGTCGCCAAGCTGCGCACTGTCCCCCGCGCTGTAAGGCAAGTGCGAAATGAAATCAGGGCGGGGCGGATGATTGAGAGGCGAGAAGAGGCAGACCGGCGGCATGCCGCTCGGTCGGTCCTCGTCGTAGGTGACAAAGAAGGCGATATCGCCGAGCGAGATGAATGAGCAAGTGAAGTGATTCGAAATCGGAAATATGGGTAGACAGCGCGTTTCGTAGTGCTCCATCATTGCGCCTTCGCCGGACGGCCCTCGCCACGTGCTGTCGTAAAAAGTCTCGCCATACGAGATTTCATAGTCGACGCCGGGCTTCAGCTCTTTTGGAGGAGCGCCGTCATAGGGAGGCGCGTACTTCGCGAGCAGCGTCGAATTCGAGATTCGATACATCGTCCAGTGCGATGTCCAATAGTCAGGATAGCGCGGGTCGGTAGGCTCGCCGGCTTTGCGCGTATAGGCGCACGTCGGCTCTGCGCAAGGGCTGTCGCTAGGAGGGTTGTGCACCCCATAGGTCGCATAAACATCGGCCGGTGGGTCGGCCGTCGCTGGCTGTAAAATGACGAACGACGCCAGCACGAACCCCAGGCGCGCTATGCAAAGCCGCAATTGCAGATAGTCCCCCATGAACGGCTCCGTGTGGCGTCGCGAGGCTAGCGGAAGCACATCTCCCCGACCGCCTCAACTCCCAGACATGTGGAGCTGACGTGGCGTCTCTGGCGCTGACGTTGTGACATATTCAAAGCTCGGGCCGACAGTCGCTGTCTTGGAACCGGGGAGCGGCGTCGTCATCAGGCGCTCGGACGTCACCCTGAGTTCGTACATGAGGCCTAGCGCGACATCGATCTTGCCGGGCTCTCCGTTGAAGGCGCTGTGAAGCGTGTTCAAGAGGCTGCTATAACTGTACGCGAATTGTCGGATCCGTTCTCCCGCGAGGCTCTCGCTCGGAAAATCTGCGATCTTGCAGTCGCTCTTGATCGGATAGACGCCAGCCGGATCGAACGGTACCGGCTTGCCGCTGTAAGCGTAGCCGGTCGGCGTCTTCGCGATCTCGCGTCCGTTTAGGATTTCGCCGAACTTGTAGTAATGAGCGGGCTCGCCCGGTCGCTCGAACGGCTCGGTGGACGTGCCCTCTCCCTGATCGACAATGATATCGATCCCGGCCGAGGCGCTGGCGACACCCGCGATCGGGAAGATCTCGTCGGGCGGAAACCAGGTCAGCATCTGCCGTTCTGGCCTGACAGTAAAGACAGCGTCGCCGAGCTCGGCGAGCTTTTGCTTCACGGCGGCATAAAACTCCCCAATCGTTGAATAGGTTTGCTCTGCGGCTTCAAGGGCGTCGAGCTTCTCGATCGGTATTGGATGCTCCGGCTCCTCGATCGTCATGAAGACCTCCTCGACCAGGGGCAGCGAGAAGGCGGCGATCCCAACCCTGAACGACGATCCTCCGATCGACATCGGCAGAGGACCGGGATATCGCGGGACGAAATTGGCGGTGTTGATCGCCGGATGACCGCCGATTGCGATCAAAATATTCGAGGCGATGCTGAGGTGCAGCATCTCTTCGATGACGATCGAGCGGATGAGCCTGCCGATCGCGTCGTTCGTCCCCGGCTTTAGCGAGAACATTGCTGTGAGATACGGCGGGATCGTGCTGTGTTCGAGTTTGATCGCGGATTGCAGATATTTGTGAAGGTCCTCAGGTTTGGCCGCGCTGCGCACGCCCGCGACGATGCTGCGGTTGATCTTGATCATGGCGACCTCCCGATCATGCCGCGAGTCTCAAGCTCCAGAAGCACCGCAGTCTTCCCCTGCCTCTGTATCGGTTTCAGGTCGAGAGAGACGGGGGCCATGACTGCGAGTGGGGCGGCGCTGACCGGCTTCGGCGCGTCGCCTTTGAGCGGCAGGTTGTTGGCGCCCGTCTGGGCCATCCATTTCAGGATGACGGCGCGGCGCCCATCCGAAAGGTCGCGCGTCACCGGCATATGATTGGGATCCGAGATCGGCAGACTAAACGCGAATTGGAGGATCCTGAGATTCTGGACGACCGTGTCGTAGTCGTCGAGGCGCAGCAGACGCTTGCTCATGATCGGGTAGAGGTTGGCGTATTGCTGCAGGATCGGCAGCACGTCCGCGTTCCAGGTTGGCTTCTCAGGGACGTCGACGGGACCGAAGACTAGAGCGCTAATGAAATTGAACGGGTCGACGGCGGTGTCGTTCGGCTGACCCGCCAGCGCGTAGCCGACGCCATAAAGCTGCCCGTCGATATATCCCCGCGGTTGGTGCGGTTGCATTGGTCCGGCCTTGATCTCGAGAACGGCCATTCCGTTTGCGTCGGTCGTCACACCGGCGGCGTGGGTCAAAACGCCGGACGGAGTCATGACTTCCGGCGTCGGAATGCCAGGAGGACCGGGGGTTCCTGTCGCTCCCAACAGGCCCTGAGTGTCGGAGCATCGGATCGAGGCGGCGGCAAGGGCTTTTCCATAACGACTTGCGTATAGATCGACCGGCTTCGTCTCGTTCGGCTCGAGTTGCAATACGAAGTCGTCGGCGCGCAGATAAAGGCCCGCGAGAGTCTCCTGCGCGAGGACCCGATATTCGTTTTGCGATGGCTGAAGCAGAACGAGCGGCCGCTCCGCGACGATCGCCGCGACGGCCGGATTCGAGGCGTACGAGAAGGTCTGGATGCCTGACGTGGTGACGTACCAGCCGGGAGTTTGATAGTCGACGGGACCGACGATCAGAACGTCTTTCGGCTTGACGCCGGTGAGAAAGCTATCGGTCTCCTCGCGAAGGACGCCAAGATAGACGGGGCCGAAATTGCCGAGCGTTCCGCCGCTGTCGACAATCTGCAGGCAGTTGCCGAAATCGGCCGTCACGGTCTTCTCCTGTTCGTGGACCTTGCACACGAACCAATCGACGTAATTCGGCGGCGGAGTGTCCGGCGCGGCGATGCTCGGCGCCATCTGACGCGCCATTGCGAAATGCTTCGGCTCGTTCTTGCGGTAGGGTCCGATGCTGCCGATAAGCTTCCCGAACGTGTAGCGTGGTATTGTAGGATCGCGGCCATAGCCGAACAGGCTCATCGCAATCGAGACGTATCCGTCCTCCGAGACTTGGCGCAGACGCGTCAGAACGCCGGAATCCTGACCCTCCTTCCATTTGAGGTCCGACAGCACCGATCGGTAAGCGGCGCCGAGAAATTGATCCGATCGCAGGCCGGTCTGCTGCCGTTGCCACAGATTGAAGAAGGCCGCGGGGCGGAAATCGCCGGCGAACAGGGGCGTCGCGCCTCCGTCCGTCAGCCGCAGGCGCAACCCCCAGATTTGCGAGCACAGCTGCTGTTGCGGATCGAGATCGACAAGCTTGCCGAAGACCCGGTCGTCGGCGTTCTCGAGCAACATTCCGACGACAGGGTCGGACTTCGGATCGACGATCCACCGATCGTTGATCGCCGCTCCGGTGATCATGCAATCGACGAGACGGAAGAAGCCCGTCCCGTCCGGGTTCCAGCCGCCTCCTCCTTCCGGCGTCTGGTAGGGGGGTTTGAACGCGTCGTTGTCGAAATAGGCCACGGTATTGTTGATGGTCGAGACATCGACCTGAAATCCGCCCGAGAAGCACAGGCGTGGCGTATCGAGGTAGCTCACAGTGCACCCCTCCCCTTTCGACACTCGCTCGTGTCGCATTTGGCGGGCGACGCCGACGATCGAACGTTGTCCTCAAATCGGCGGCGCCCAGCGCCCGGAAGTCCCGTCCCGACGCGCGCGATACATTGCACTGTCCGCGCGGGATGCGAGGCTTCGATTTCTAAAAGGCGAGATCGATCTCCTGTTCGCAAGAATTCAAATCTTGGTGCTTGCGCGCACAGAGCATTGACTGGTCGAATACGGTTTGCGAGGGATCAGGCAGGCAGCAAGTTTTTCGACTGATCAACGATTACAACCTTGCTACACTGCAAGTTGCACCTAACGCACAATCCGCGAGTGTAAGAAGCGGCATCCCCATGACGAGTGGAGCGTCATGGTCGTGCCGACCGGTTTTCACGTAACTCAGAAGCCGAAACCGTTGTTTGATGGTTACTCGGCGTCGTGCAAGCCGCTGGCGGGCTCAGCCAAGCGCACTTTGCCGGTCGATCCTGTCGCTACCGTTACGCTACCCTACAGCAACCAGTCGCCGCATTTCATCGAGTGTTTCCATGGCGGCAAGAAGATTTGGGTCGGCAAGACGACCGTGGTCGGCTTTGACGTCGACAAAGCGTCAAACATCGTCGTGATGAAGATGCCCGTCAAATACGCCAAGAAACGGGGGTTCATCCAAGGATGCGCCACAAGGCTCGGTAGCCCGCATCAGAGGTCCGGCCGGGTCCGCGCGCCGACTATCTTCGACTCGATCCCCGGGCACGGCTTCGCCGCTTGTCCCCTGTCTTTCTGGCGTGATAGCAATCGGGATCATCTTCCGCTGAACAGAAGCGCTTATGCCCCCTGCCGGAGATGAGCTTGCCGCAGCGCTCGCACATGCGAAACGGCTGGGCCATGGAGAGTTGATCCAAGAGCAGGGCCCACATCAGGCCGGGAACGCCCCATACGCGCGTGACGGGCATGGGGGTGTTTAGACGCTGCCGCAATTCCTCGTTCTTGTAGGCATGCTCGAGGCTTGGGACCTCAATCCCGTAGCGCGCCGCTATCGCGATTAGTACGCCTAGCTCTTCCTCGGCGGCAATCAGCGGGTGCAGCCAGGCCTCGTTTACCGATGCCTGCCCTTCAGAGGTCCACTCCCTTGCTTCCGTCTTGGCTTGAGCATGGGCTTTAGCGCAATCGTCGCGGCTAGCTTCCGCGATTTGCCGCATTTTGGCGCACGCAAGCATATCGTCGGGCGAAATCACCAATGGCTGCAAGCCATCGAAAGGGGCCAACCACTCGAGCCGGAGCCGCAGTGACTTCCGTGGGTCCGACAACGGCCGCGCGCTCTCCATTTCCGGCGAGACAGCGGAGGGCATGTCGGGGCGCGGCGGCCATTGAGCGGCGACCTCCTCTTCACCGATATGCGCGAACGGGAAGTAGCTGGCGTCTGCAAGCGTTACCTCTGCCTCGACCAAAGCGACCCCGCCATTCACCGGGTGCGGAATACTGACGCGAAGCCACTCGTCAGAATTTCCCGGGTGGGCCCGCACAAAGTCGCCGTTCAGCCAGTGTTCAAGCATACCTGCAACGGACTGGTCTGGGAACGAAGCGGCGGCAGGTCCGACGACTGCGCCATTTTCCCCGATGTGCAAGATTTGGGCGCACTCCCAGCTTTCGCCATTCAGACACGAAACACGCGTCTGGCCCTGCGTCCAGTGCGAAGGCCCAGTCCAAACAGGGAACGACCACATCACATGTTCGGTCGTTCGCGCCCTGAACATGCGCTGCATGTCGCGCCGGAGCTCCGGCTGGGCGATGCCGCCGAAAATCGTCGGAAGCCAAAGCTGAATCGGCGTCATGCGGTCGATGTCTCACGATTCGTCGCCAGATTCTACCTGAGCCAGACCGGTTAAACCGAAGTTGCTGCGACACAACCGGTCGCAGTGAACCGCACGAGGCGACCCGGCTGTGGCGAC
This sequence comes from uncultured Alphaproteobacteria bacterium, assembly GCA_963824475.1. Lineage (GTDB taxonomy): Bacteria > Pseudomonadota > Alphaproteobacteria > Rhizobiales > Beijerinckiaceae > Roseiarcus. The sequence continues at coordinate 5,011 of CAWGPR010000008.1, read as the reverse complement.
ACGCAGGAACTCCAGCGAGACGACGGACTCGATCCCTCCCGGGGTCTTGGCCCTCGTGCGCCTGCTCGCGCGAGACACCGCCCGGGAGACTCATGCGGCTCGGTTCAACAACCGCGGGGCGCCCGACGAGGGCACTGCGGCGACGATTGCAGCGGAGCAGGAAATTGAACAAGTCGACTAGCGCTGGCCGGTCCCATCGCATGCTCTCGATCTGCGAGACCGCGGAGTTCTTTCTGGTGAGTGACAAGACCGTGCGGCGCTGGATCCGTCTCGGCCTACTTAACGCGCACCAACTCGGCCGGCAGTGGCGGATCGCTCCCGAAGAGATCGAGCGATTCCTCGCCACCCGTGCGAGCTGGCAGCGCCGTCTTGTCCCCTAGTGCCCAGATATGTCCAACCAATTTCCCGAAACGGGAGAACGGTTCGGCCAATTTCGGCCTCAAATTCTCCGCTCCGGTTTCCCGAATTTCCACCCCTGACCACAACTGTCCAACCCTGGACTGCTGGGTCGCACTCAACTTAGAGGAATGGGAGTTTTCCGATGAACGAATCAATGCTCGTTACCCTGGCTGACGTCATGAGCGTGTTGCGTCAAGCCAACCTCCCCGAGAAGCGCCGCCGCGACCTGGCTTCGGCAATCAGCGCCGCGGAAAAACTTCTTCACCGGAACCTCTGGGAGTTGCCTGCCGACATGACCACGCTCCGCGAGCGGCTGGCGCCCATCCACCATGTCCAGGCTGGGGTTAGCGCAAAGCGTCTCGCGAACATCAAGTCCGATCTGGCGACGGCGTTGCGGATTTTCGATCGTGTCCGCTTTCCGCCGCGGCCGAAAATCGAGCGTAGCGACACATGGACGCAGTTCGTCGATTCTCTGGAAGAGGCTTGGCAGCGCCATATGCTCGGTCGGCTGGCGGATTGTTGTTCGTCAATCGGCGTGGCGCCGGAGGCCGTGGACGATCAGGTCCTCGAGCAGTTCCGCCGTCATCTCTCCAACGGCAGCCTTGCCAAAGACCCGTACAAGACCTGGAAGCGGACGATTCAGACCTGGAACGGCATCGTCAAGCGGGCTGGCCTGCCGTGGGCGATTCTTTCTGTTCCCAGGAAGGATCGGTATCGGGCGATCCCGCTCTCGAACTTCCCGCCGTCTTTTCAGGCCGATGTTGACGCGTGGATCGCGCGGCAGACCCAAGTCGATTTGTTCGCCGACGAGGGGCCGAAAAAGGCGCTGCGCCCCACCTCGCTGCGCAACGTCCGCGCGATCGTCCGTCAATTCGCGTCTGCGCTGGTCGCCCGCGGCCGCGCGATCGAGTTCGATCACGTCGCTCTCGGCCATCGTGGAGCTCGACGCGTTCAAGGAAGGTCTGCGTTTCTTCATCGATCGCAACGGCGGCAAGCCCCCGACGGGGCTGTGGGGGATGGCCGGCGCGCTCCTCGCCATTGCGCGCTATCACGTGAAACTGCCACAGGCCGGCACCGGGGCGCTCGCCACGATCAGGGGTCGCCTCAAGGTTGAGACCGACCGGGTGACGGAAAAGAACAAGCGGCGCCTCGGCCAGTTCGACGATCTCTACAATGTCGAGCTGCTCATGCTGCTTCCGCGCCGTTTGGTGGACGACGCCCTCAAACGCCAGCGCCAACCCTCGCGCCGTTTGGCGGACAACCCCCTCAAGCAGCAGCGCCAATCCTCGCGCGTGGCGCTGGATGTGATGCGCGCCGTTGCGATCGAGATCCTGCTCGTGTGCCCGATGCGAATGAATAACCTCGCGGGCATCGATATCGAGCGCCACTTCCGTTGGCGCGGTACCGGCAATGGACAGACGGTCACGCTCTACATTCCCGGCGCGGAAGTGAAGAACGGCGTCGCCATCGAGGCGGACTTTCCGCGGGACACCACCAGTCTGCTCCGACTCTACCTGAAATCGTATCGCGACCTCGTGTCGACCGAGCCCGGGAATTGGCTGTTCCCGATGGCGAAGGGCGGCGGCCCTCGCGGGCCGGATCATTTGTCGCAGGAGGTGAGCGCGACCATCCACCGCGAAACTGGCCTTGAAATGCATGGCCATCTTTTCCGGCACCTCGCCGGCAAGCTTTACCTTGAGCGCCGGCCCGGCGGCCACGAAACCGTCCGTCAGTTCCTCCGTCACAAGAAGATCGACACGACGACCAGCTTCTACACTGGGTTCGACAGCAGGAGGGCCGGTCAACATTACTTTGATGTCGTGTTGTCCGGCAGGACGCAAAGGGGGCCCAAGCCGCGCCGGACGCAAAGGGGGCCCATGCCGTGATCCAGAACGACCTCAGTCACCCCCTGATTCTGAAACGGGTCCATTGGCCGGACGCCGACTGCTTGGCCTGGGAAGCGCTTTTTCGCGAAGGCGACATCCTCGACGGCGCCGGACCGTGCTGTCATTGGTCCGAGGGCAGCCGCAGGAAGCGCGAACAGACCTATGGGCACTGGCTGGCCTATTGCCGCGGCCAAGGCATCGTTGATCCGCCGATTGACCTAATGGATCGCGCCACCGAGGACGCCGTGCGGGGTTTCATAGAGTCTGAGATGGCGCGCTGTTCACTGCGCACGGCCTTCATGCACGCGGAAGATCTGCTGTTCATTTTTCGGTCTATGGCCCCGGAAATGGACTGGAAATGGCTCGCGAGGATTGCCGGGCGTATGCGGGCAAATCTGGGCGCGGGAGAACTGAAGCCGCGTTTGGCGGTCAGCGCGCACGAAATATATGCGTGGGCGCTGAGGCGAATTGAAAATATCGATCGCACTGAGAAGAAGATCCCGGAAATCTGGCGCGCGGCTCATTTTCGAGACGGCTTAATGATCGGAGTGTTGATCGCGACGGCGTTGCGGCTTCGCACGTTCATCGCGATCGATATCGAGAAGCACTTGCGCAGACACCACGGCGGTTTCGTTCTCAGCTTCGGTCCTGAGGACATGAAGGACAGGAAACCGCACGAATTCGAGCTTCCCCCGCAGCTCCTGGAACCGATGCAGCGCTATCTGCTGGAATTTCGCAAGGTCCTCCTGCGCGGCAATTCGAGCGCCCTGCTCTGGATCACCGAGTATGGCACGCCCTATACTTACGGGGGATTTCAAAAACGGCTGCCGGTCATCACGCTTGAAGAATTTGGAATCGCGCTGCGGCCGCATGCATTCCGCAGCATCGTCGCGACGTTGATCGCCACCGAGGATCCCGAGCACGTGAACATCATCGCCGAAGTCTTGCGGCACTCGACCCTGGCCATGTCCGAGAAGCACTACAACCGCGCCAATGGCGTCAAGGCGATCTCGGACCTGCAGCAGGTCGTCCAGGAAGTGCGCCGTGCCGGCAAGCGCCGCGGGCGCGAGATGAAACGGACGAGGAATCGCAGAGGCGCTTCCCAGAGCCGCCGGAATGTGGAAATCATTTAGCCGAAGCAGCGACAGGACGAATTCCATGCGCGCCGTCATCTACGCCAGATATTCTTCGGAACTTCAGCGCGACGCCTCGATCGAGGACCAGGTGCGGGTCTGCCGCAGGCGGACTGATGCTGAGGGCTGGTCGCTTCAGCGCGTCTATTCGGATCGCGGCGCAAGCGGGGCGTCGCACCTGCGAGCGGGCTATCAGGCGCTGCTGCAGGATGCCAGAAGGCAACAGTTCGACGTCGTCGTCGCGGAAAGCCTGGATCGCCTGTCGCGCGATCAGGAACACGTGGCGGCCCTCTACAAGCAGCTGTCGTTCCACGGCGTGCTCTTGGTCACGATCGGCGAAGGGGAGATTTCCGAGCTGCATGTCGGCCTGAAGGGCGCTATGAGCGCCCTCTACCTCAAGGACCTGGCACAGAAGACACGGCGCGGGCTGGAGGGCCGGGTGCGACAAGGCCGCTCCGCCGGCGGCCTGTCCTACGGCTACCGGATCGTGCGGGCGATCGGCCCGGACGGCGCGCCGACGACCGGCGAACGCGAGGTTGACGAGAACGAGGCGGAAGTGGTCCGCAGCATCTTCGCCGCCTTCGCCTCCGGCAAGAGCCCGAGAGGGATCGCCAAGGACCTAAACGGCCGGGGCGTCTCCGGGCCGCGCGGCAAGCCCTGGGGCGCGTCGACGATCTACGGAAATCAGCTGCGAGGCACAGGAATACTCAACAACGAGCTTTATGCCGGCAAGCTCGTTTGGAACCGCCAGCGGTTCGTCAAGGACCCGGAGATGAACCGGCGTCGGGCTCGGCCGAACCCCAAAGAGGAATGGGTCGTCGAGAACGTGCCGGCCCTTCGCATCGTCAGCGAGGAGCTCTGGTCGAGCGTAAAGGCGCAACAGGCGGCGGTGCGGCATTGTGTGGCGCAGGATGCCGCCGTGCGGCCCGAGCGCGCCCGGCGCGCTCGCTATCTCTTCTCCGGGCTGATCACCTGCGGCGCCTGCGGCGGCGGCTACACGCTGGTCGGCGGGCGGCATTACGGCTGCGCCAACGTCCACAATCGCGGAACCTGCGGCAACCGGCTAACGATCCAGCGGGACGTGCTCGAGGAGACCGTGCTGCGGGACTCAAGGACAATCTGCTGCGGCCGGAGCTTATCCACGAGTTCGTGACGGCCTACCAGCAGGAATTTAACCGGTTGCGTCGCGAGCAGGCGAACGAGCAGGCCCAGACGCGTATCGAGCTCTCCAAGGTCGAACGGCAAATTCGCAACATCGTGGAGGCCGTGAAAGCCGGCCTGTTCGCGCCCACGATGAAGGACGAGCTGAGGACGCTGGAGGAGCGCAAGGCGCGCCTCCTCGAATTGACCCGCGATCAGACGGAGGAGCCGCCGATGCTGCACCCCGGCCTTGCTGACGTCTACCGACGCAAAATCGAGAAGCTGACGGAGGCGCTCAATAAGGAGGAGCTGCGCGCGGAGGCCGCCGAGATACTGCGTTCGACGATCCAGACGATCCGGCTCGTGCCGGAGGAAGGGGAACTCGCGATCGAGCTCGTGGGAGAGCTCGCCGGGATTTTGGCGCTCAGGCAAGAAAAAAGCCCCCGGCCGTGT
>CAWGPR010000007.1:0-492701 GCA_963824475.1 uncultured Alphaproteobacteria bacterium | reverse complement strand
GGGCTCGACAGATAACGCTGGTTGCGGGGGCAGGATTTGAACCTGCGGCCTTCAGGTTATGAGCCTGACGAGCTACCGGGCTGCTCCACCCCGCGTCAAAGGCTATGCGCCGTCGGCACTACGCCGACGGCATTGATGAAGAGGAAGTTTCCGTTCTTTGCAGGCCTGGCGACGACCTACTCTCCCATGTCTTGAGACAGAGTACCATCGGCGCTAAGGCGTTTGACGGCCGAGTTCGGGATGGGATCGGGTCTTATCACCTTGCAAAAGCCACCAGGCCGGCGAAGAACGGAAGAAGCAAAACTGGCTTTTTCAGGTTTCTGCTTCAAAGCGCGCCTGCGCTTTGAAGCATGAGTCTCGCGCCTTGGCGACGAGAGCAATCAAGTCGAACGAGCGATTAGTACCGGTAAGCTTCACGCGTTGCCGCGCTTCTACATCCGGCCTATCAACGTGGTGGTCTTCCACGGCTCTTCAGGGAGAACTTGTTTTGAGGCTGGTTTCCCGCTTAGATGCCTTCAGCGGTTATCCATTCCGTATATAGCTACCCTGCACTGCGGCTGGCGCCACAACAGGTCCACCAGAGATACGTTCACCCCGGTCCTCTCGTACTAGGGGCAAATCCTCTCAATTCTCCAACACCCACGGCAGATAGGGACCAAACTGTCTCACGACGTTTTGAACCCAGCTCACGTACCACTTTAATCGGCGAACAGCCGAACCCTTGGGACCTTCTCCAGCCCCAGGATGTGATGAGCCGACATCGAGGTGCCAAACACTCCCGTCGATATGGACTCTTGGGGAGTATCAGCCTGTTATCCCCGGCGTACCTTTTATCCGTTGAGCGATGGCCCACCCACGCGGGACCACCGGATCACTATGACCGACTTTCGTCTCTGCTCGACTTGTTGGTCTCGCAGTCAGGCTGGCTTATGCCATTGCACTCTAACGACCGATTTCCGACCGGTCTGAGCCAACCATTGCGCGCCTCCGTTACTCTTTGGGAGGCGACCGCCCCAGTCAAACTACCCACCATGCGTTGTCCCGGCTCCGGATGACGGAGCGCGGTTAGACATCCATGAACTCAAGGGTGGTATTTCAAGGGTGGCTCCACTCGAGCTGGCGCCCAAGCTTCCAAGCCTACCACCTATCCTACACATGACTACACGAATGCCAACGCAAAGTTATAGTAAAGGTGCACGGGGTCTTTCCGTCTGACCGCAGGAACCCCGCATCTTCACGGGGACTTCAATTTCACTGAGCTGACGTTGGAGACAGCGGGGAAGTCATTACGCCATTCGTGCAGGTCGGAACTTACCCGACAAGGAATTTCGCTACCTTAGGACCGTTATAGTTACGGCCGCCGTTTACCGGGGCTTCAATTCAAGGCTTGCACCTCTCCTTTTAACCTTCCGGCACCGGGCAGGCGTCAGACCCTATACGTCATCTTGCGATTTCGCAGAGCCCTGTGTTTTTGTTAAACAGTTGCCACCCCCTGGACTGTGCCCCCCCGATCAGCTTGCGCTCACCGAGGGCCTCCTTATTCCGAAGTTACGGAGGTAAATTGCCGAGTTCCTTCAACGTCATTCTCTCAAGCGCCTTGGTATGCTCTACCTGTCCACCTGTGTCGGTTTCGGGTACGGTCTTATGCAGGGGCTATTTCCTGGAACCTCGTCGACGCCCGATCAATCCAGTAAGATCGAACGACATAAGAGATCCGTCACCACCTGCAGGCTCACGAATATTAACGTGATTCCCATCGACTACGCCTTTCGGCCTCGCCTTAGGGACCGGCTAACCCTGCGGAGATTAACTTTACGCAGGAACCCTTGGACTTTCGGCGACACTGTCTTTCACAGTGTTTGTCGTTACTCATGTCAGCATTCGCACTTCCGATGCCTCCAGGAGGCCTCACGGCTCTCCCTTCATCAGCCAACGGAACGCTCCGCTACCGCGTCTTGCGACGCCCAAAGCTTCGGCTCATGGCTTGAGCCCCGTTACATCTTCGGCGCAGAAACCCTTATTTAGACCAGTGAGCTGTTACGCTTTCTTTAAAGGATGGCTGCTTCTAAGCCAACCTCCTGGTTGTTTTGGGATTTCCACATCCTTTCCCACTTAGCCATGAATTGGGGGCCTTAGCTGTTGGTCTGGGTTGTTTCCCTCTCCACAATGGACGTTAGCACCCACTGTGTGGCTCCCGAGAATGACTTCCAGGTATTCGGAGTTTGGTTAGGTTTGGTAGGGTTTTGGCCCCCCTAGCCCATCCAGTGCTCTACCCCCTGGAGCCTCATCTCGAGGCTATACCTAAATATATTTCGCGGAGAACCAGCTATTTCCGAGTTTGGTTGGCCTTTCACCCCTAATCACAAGTCATCCGAGTCTTTTTCAACAGACACCGGTTCGGTCCTCCAGCAGGTGTTACCCTGCCTTCAACCTGCTCATGACTAGATCACTCGGTTTCGGGTCTAAAGCATCGAACTGAACGCCCTGTTCAGACTCGCTTTCGCTGCGCCTCCGCCTATCGGCTTAAGCTTGCTCGATACTTTAAGTCGCTGACCCATAATACAAAAGGTACGCCGTCACCCTTGCGGGCTCCGACTGTTTGTAGGTATCCGGTTTCAGGAACTGTTTCACTCCCCTCGTCGGGGTGCTTTTCACCTTTCCCTCACGGTACTTGTTCGCTATCGGTCGCTGAGGAGTACTTAGGCTTGGAGGGTGGTCCCCCCGTGTTCAGGCAGGATTGCACGTGTCCCGCCCTACTCGAATCTCCCATTCGAACCCTATTCATACGGGGCTGTCACCCGCTACGGCCCGGCTTTCCAGCCGGTTCTGATAGATCCAAACAGAAGCATTGGCCTGATCCGCGTTCGCTCGCCACTACTAACGGAGTCTCGTTGATGTCCTTTCCTCCGGGTACTGAGATGTTTCAGTTCCCCGGGTTCGCTCTTATTCTCCTATGAATTCAGAGAATAAGTCCCTTCTGTTGATCTCTGTTGGTCCAAAGATCGCTGCAATCCTGTCCTGAAGACAGAATGCAGCCGGCCCGTCTCGACCCGAAGCTCAGCCCTGTGCGGCCTTGCTTCGCGTCGTCGACGCGCCTCTTCGGAGCAACAGAGATCGAAGGTGGGTTTCCCCATTCGGAAATTCACGGATCAAAGCCTGTTCGCGGCTCCCCATGACTTATCGCAGCGTACCACGTCCTTCATCGCCTCTCAGCGCCAAGGCATCCACCAGATACCCTTAAGACACTTGATTGCTCTCATCGCCAAAGCGCGCGTCCTGTGTATTGTCGATCGATCGGCAATCGATCGAGCAAACGCGCTCCCTGGCTTGAAAAGACCAGTTTTGCTTCAAACGCATCCGGGGATCTGAGCGGTCAGGCTCCAAACCCACGACTGGTTGCTCGAAAGACAAGATGACGACGCGACGCTTTTTTCGCCTGCGGGCCCTCACGGACCCGTCGGCTTCACGCCTCGCCCCATCCGGCCCTCGACCGAATGCGCTTCCTCTTCACAATGTCAGAGATCCGAAGACCAAAAGAACGGCGGAGGATAGACATCCCCATCGCCGGCCATTCGGCCTTCTTCACGCCAAGCGCTTTCGCGCTCGACGAAACTGATAAATCGCATCGGAAGGATAGGAGCGCACCAATCTGCTCGACCCCCGTCGAAACCTCGGCCTCAAGCCTTGGTGGAGCCAGACGGGATCGAACCGACGACCTCATGCTTGCAAAGCACGCGCTCTCCCAACTGAGCTATGGCCCCGTTTCAAGACCCGCCGGCGCCCAAAGGCCAATCGTGGTGGGCCTGGGAGGACTTGAACCTCCGACCTCACGCTTATCAAGCGCGCGCTCTAACCAACTGAGCTACAAGCCCGGTCGAAAGAAGAAGTCCACCGCCCGCTCAGCGCTGTCAAAGCCGACTGAGGCGCGGGGCTTCCATATCCTTATCAGAAAGAGAGACGAAGGCGGCGCGATCCCGCAAAATGCGGCCTGACTGGCCGCTTGATTCTGAGCCGGATGACAAACCGTGGACGAGGGCGAACCCAAGTCCTTTGGTTAATGTCTCCGAATCCAGAAAGGAGGTGATCCAGCCGCAGGTTCCCCTACGGCTACCTTGTTACGACTTCACCCCAGTCGCTGACCCTACCGTGGCCGGCTGCCTCCTTGCGGTTAGCGCGCCGTCTTCGGGTAAAACCAACTCCCATGGTGTGACGGGCGGTGTGTACAAGGCCCGGGAACGTATTCACCGCGGCGTGCTGATCCGCGATTACTAGCGATTCCAACTTCATGCACTCGAGTTGCAGAGTGCAATCCGAACTGAGACGGCTTTTCGAGATTTGCTAAGGGTCGCCCCTTCGCCTCCCGCTGTCACCGCCATTGTAGCACGTGTGTAGCCCAGCCTGTAAGGGCCATGAGGACTTGACGTCATCCCCACCTTCCTCCGGCTTATCACCGGCAGTCCCCCTGGAGTGCCCAACTGAATGATGGCAACTAAGGGCGAGGGTTGCGCTCGTTGCGGGACTTAACCCAACATCTCACGACACGAGCTGACGACAGCCATGCAGCACCTGTGTTCCCGGCCCCGAAGGGAAGATCGCATCTCTGCAATCCGTCCAGGACATGTCAAAAGCTGGTAAGGTTCTGCGCGTTGCTTCGAATTAAACCACATGCTCCACCGCTTGTGCGGGCCCCCGTCAATTCCTTTGAGTTTTAATCTTGCGACCGTACTCCCCAGGCGGGATGCTTAAAGCGTTAGCTGCGCCACTGAAGAGCAAGCTCCCCAACGGCTAGCATCCATCGTTTACAGCGTGGACTACCAGGGTATCTAATCCTGTTTGCTCCCCACGCTTTCGCGTCTCAGCGTCAGTTCCGGGCCAGTGAGCCGCCTTCGCCACTGGTGTTCTTGCGAATATCTACGAATTTCACCTCTACACTCGCAATTCCACTCACCTCTCCCGGACTCAAGGTCTCCAGTATCAAAGGCAGTTCCAAGGTTGAGCCTTGGCATTTCACCCCTGACTTAAAGACCCGCCTACACGCGCTTTACGCCCAGTAATTCCGAACAACGCTAGCCCCCTTCGTATTACCGCGGCTGCTGGCACGAAGTTAGCCGGGGCTTCTTATCTCGGTACCGTCATTATCGTCCCGAGCGAAAGAGCTTTACAACCCTAAGGCCGTCATCACTCACGCGGCATGGCTGGATCAGGCTTGCGCCCATTGTCCAATATTCCCCACTGCTGCCTCCCGTAGGAGTTTGGGCCGTGTCTCAGTCCCAATGTGGCTGATCATCCTCTCAGACCAGCTATCGATCATCGCCTTGGTGAGCCGTTACCTCACCAACTAGCTAATCGAACGCGGGCCAATCCTCCGGCGATAAATCTTTCGCCTCTCGGCCGTATCCGGTATTAATCCAAGTTTCCCTGAGCTATTCCGAACCGGAGGGTATGTTCCCACGCGTTACTCACCCGTCTGCCACTCCCGTATTGCTACGAGCGTTCGACTTGCATGTGTTAAGCCTGCCGCCAGCGTTCGTTCTGAGCCAGGATCAAACTCTCAAGTTCAACTGAGATCTTGGTCCTGACTGGTCACTTCAATGTCCTGACGGACATTGTATTCTTGACGAGTTCCAAACACATCCGCCTCAAAAGAGGTTCGCGGCCTGCCCGCCTCACGACGGTCCGGCACGCACTCCTTCAAAGCGCGATGAATTTTTGAAACGTGACCGTCAGTTGTCTCTTCGGACTTCAACCCGCCGGATCAGGCTCCCCAGCTCACGCCAAGAATCCCGTCCAACGACCAAAGCCCCGCAAGGACCCCGCCGCCCACGTCTCTCTTTCTTCCGATGCGATTGTCAAACAGCAAGGAGCCGAAGCCCCATAAGCAAAAACCAAACTTTGAGGCGACCCGCCGCCAAAGCTCAGCCCAAGCTCGAATCTCTCATGACGGCGCGCTCGCGCGCGACGGGGACAACCGAAAATTCTCCCACCCCGCCTCTTAGCAGGGAGGAGTGCGTTCGAAAAGTTCCCGTAACCCGCTGGTTCAGCCGCCGCCAAGGCCCACCAAACCGTTGGGAGAAGCGCATATAGGCCCCTCGCGATTTTCTGTCAACGGACTTTCACAAAGAAATTCTCCGCTGTGGAAAGCTGGGCCCCGTCGCGTCGTTTCACGTGCATTTTCAAGCCCCCCCGCGGGCGCAACGTCACCCGCTGCAGCGGCATGACGACTTGGCCCTCGACCAGGTCGAAGCGAAAGGCGCGCAAAAGATGCGCGAGCAGAATGATCCCCTCCTGCATCGCGAACGCCATGCCGATACAGACGCGCGGCCCGGCGCCGAACGGGATGTAGGCGAACCGGTCGATGCGATCGCGCCGTTCGCCCAGGAATCGGGAGGGATCGAACGCGTCGGGATGGTCCCAAAGGCCGCGGCGCCGGTGCAAGACATAGGGCGAGACGGTGATCACAGCCCCGGCCGGGATATGCACGCCCGCGAGCGCGTCGTCGGCGATCGCCTGACGGGCGAGCATCGCCGCCGGCGGATAGAGGCGCAGCGCTTCCTCGAACACGGCGCGAAGGATTTCGCACCCCTCTGTCGCGACCGACCCGTCAGCGTCGAACGCCTTATCTGCGTCGGCCTCCGCCCTTTCGCGCCATTCGGGCGATTGGGAGAGCAGGAAGAGCGTCCAGGTCAGGCCGTTCGCAGTCGTCTCGTGGCCGGCGTTGATAAAGGTGACGATATTCGCCCGCACATCCACGTCAGCAATTCCGCGCCCGTTTTCAGGGTCCTTCGCCGACATGAGGAGGGTCAGCAGATCATGCGGCGCTTCGGCCTCTCGGCCAAGCAGCGCCCGCCGCTTTTCGATGATCGCGTCGACGGCCGAATCGAAAAATTCGAGCGCGGTGCGGCCACGGCGGCGCCTCAGCCTGGGCAGGAACGCGGGCGCGCCCAGCAAATCCAAGGGATCGATCCTCCCGATGGTCTCGAAATAGCTTGTCACGGCCCGCTGAAAGGCGCTGGTCTCACGGCCGAGCCCTTCCGAGAACAATGTCTGCTCGAGCACCTCCAGCGTCATGCGCGACATGATCGCGCCGACGTCCGCGACTGCCCCGTCGCGCCGGCTGGTCATCCGCTCAACCGCCGCTCGCCCGACCCGGTGGACGGCCGGAGCGAATTCCGCGACCTGACGGGGAGAGAACAAGGGCGCCAGCGCACGGCGCTGGACGCGCCAGTCCTCGCCCTCGGCGGTCAGCAATCCATTGCCGAGTCCAGGCCGCAAAATGCGAAGCTGAAGATCGTCCTTGCGATAGTTTGCAGCGTTGTCGAGAAAAATGCGTCGGACGGCCGCCGGATCGTGCGCCGCGCCACGCAGACCAAAGATGGTGCGGCCGATGGAAACCGGTCGTTCGAAGTCCCCCTCCCACCAGACTTCGATTGGATTGCGCTGCAGGGCGAGGAGGGTCGAGAACGACCCCCGCGGCCTATCCGGCCGGCGAGGATAGGGGGGAACGAAAAGCCTCGGAGCTGCTAATGCGGCCGACATAGCGATCGCCTTCGAAAGACGTCTGCGCCCTAGACTTAAGCCAAGCTGCGCCCGCCCGACAGGGGCAAGAGCAAAAATCCCTGTCGCCTACGCAATTGCGGGTCAAAACGCCGTACGCTGACGCATCGCCGTCGCAAGCGTGCCGTCGTCGAGATAGTCAAGCTCGCCGCCGACGGGCACGCCATGGGCGAGCCGGGTCACCTTGACGGGGTAATTGACGAGGAGATCAATGATATAGTGCGCCGTTGTTTGGCCTTCGACAGTGGCGTTGACGGCAAGGATCAATTCGCTCACCTCGCCTTTGGCGACGCGCGCGACAAGCGCCGGCAGGTTGAGATCGGACGGGCCGACGCCGTCGAGCGGCGAAAGGGCGCCGCCGAGCACGTGATAGCGCGCCCGGGTCGCTCCCGCCCGCTCCAGCGCCCAAAGGTCGCCGACCGACTCGACGACGACGAGCATCGACGAATCGCGCCGCTCATCCGAACAGATCGTACAGGGATCGCGCGTGTCGACATTGCCGCAGACCGAGCAGGTCAAGATGCGCTCATGAGCGACGCGCAAGGCGTCGGCGAGCGGCGCGAGCAGCGTCTCGCGCTTGCGGATGAGATGCAGCGCGACGCGGCGCGCCGAACGCGGCCCTAATCCCGGCAAGCGGGCAAGAAGCTGGACGAGACGCTCGATTTCGGGTCCGGCGACGCTGGTCGACATCCGGCCTCTAAAACGGCAGCTTCATGCCGGGCGGAAGGGGCAGGCCCGCGGTCAGCGCCTGCATCTTCTCGGCGGCGGCGCGATCAGCTTTGGCCTTGCCGTCAGTGAAGGCGGCGATGATCAGATCCTCCAGCATCTCCTTGTCGCCCGGGGTCAATAGCGTGGGGTCGATCCGCACGCCCCTCAGCTCGCCCTTGGCGTTGAGCGTGAGACTCACCATGCCGCCGCCCGCCTGACCTTCGACTTCGAGACGCCCGAGCTCCTCCTGCGCTTCCTGAAGCTTGGCCTGAACGGCCTGCGCCTTTTTCATCATGCCCATGATATCCATGGCGGCGATCTCCTTCTCAGACGTCATCGGCGGGGTCGACGCCGGAATCGGCGTAACCGACCTCATCATCGGCCTCGCCAGCCGTCATGGACGGCGCAGCCTCGGGACGCCGGACGTCGACGATGCGGGCCCCTCTGAATTGGTCAAGAACCTTTTGCACCAGCGGATGCGACGCTGCATTGCTCGCTCGCTCGGCCTCGCGCGCCTCGGCCGTCTCGCGTATGGTTGGCGCGGTCGAGCCCGCGACAAGCGCCACCATCCAGCGCTCGCCCGTCCATTCCTGCAGTCGTCGGCTCAGCGTCTGCGCCAGTCCGGGTTCGGCGCCTTCCACTGGGGTGAAGGCGATGCTGCCCTCATCGAAACGCGCGAGCCGCACCTCCCGCTCAAGCGCCTGGACGAGCTGAATGTCGCGCTTGGTCCGCGCGAGTGCAACGACGTCGTCGAAGCGCGCAAGCCGAACGGTCGGAGACGGCGGAGAAGGAGCCCGCGGAGACACGGCCGGGGCCGGGTCGGCTGCCGCGAGCCGCATCGAAGCGCGCGGCCCCCCGCCCCCGGACGGAAGCGGCGGCGCGTGACGCGGGCCGTCGGGCGCCTGGCTCAGCTTGCGAAGCGCCTCCTCGGGGGTGGGCAAGTCGGATGCGTAGGCGAGACGGATCAGCGCCATCTCGGCCGACGCGAGCGGGCGGGGCGAATCCTTCACGTCCTCCACGCCCTTGAGCAGGATTTGCCAGGCCCGCGCCAGAACTCCGATCGTCAGCTTGTCGGCGAATTCGCGGCTGCGTTCGCGCTCGATCTCGCTCACCGCCGGATCCGCGGTCGCCGCAGGCGCGATCTTGGCGCGGGTGACGAAATGGCAAAACTCAGCCAGCTCGATGAGGATGTCGGCGGCGTCGGCGCCCGCCTGGTGGAGCGCGCGCACGATCTCGAGCGCCTCGGCGATCTCACCCTTCATGACGCGCTCGAACAGCGCGATGACCTCGCCTCTGTCCGAGAGGCCCAGCATGTCGCGAATGGCGACAGCCGTGACGCCGCCATCGCCGCCATGCGCGATGCCCTGGTCGAGCAGCGACAGCGCGTCGCGCACCGAGCCTTCGGCGACGCGGGCGATCAACGTCAGCGCCTCCGGCTCGGCGGCGACGCCTTCAGCGGCGCAAATCTTGCTCAAGTGGGCGATCATCGGCCCAGATTCGATGCGTCGCAAATCGAAGCGAATGCAGCGCGAGCGCACAGTGATCGGCACCTTTTCGATCTCGGTGGTCGCAAACAGAAACTTGACGTGCTCGGGCGGCTCTTCGAGTGTCTTCAACAAACCGTTGAAGGCCTGCTTCGAGAGCATGTGCACTTCGTCGATGATGTAGACCTTGGTGCGCGCCGAAACCGGCCGATAGCGCGCATTCTCGATGATCTCGCGCACATCGTCGATGCCGGTGTGGGAGGCTGCGTCCATCTCGATCACGTCGACATGGCGCGATTCCATGATCGCCTGGCAGTGGACGCCGAGCTCGGGCATGTCGACGCTGGGCGCATCGATCCTGCCGGGCAGGGAATAATTGAACGCGCGCGCCAGTATGCGCGCCGTCGTCGTCTTGCCGACGCCACGCACACCCGTCAGGATATAGGCTTGGTGGATGCGGCCCGCGGCGAAGGAATTGGCGAGCGTGCGCACCATCGGCTCCTGGCCGACGAGATCCTCGAACCGCATCGGCCGGTATTTTCGCGCCAGCACCCGATAGGGGGAGGCCGGCGCGGCTACGGCCTCGGTGACGGGGAAGAGCGAATCGCTCAACGTCGGCCTCTCTCGGCGGGAAAGGGGCGATGGCGGAGCATCTCAAGTTTCGCTCGATAGAGCGCCGCTCGAGCGAACGAAAACCCGCCTCGGGCTCGCCTGCTTGCTGGCGTCAAAGCGCCAGTGGGAGGTTGGACAAAGACCCGCCCTGTCTCGTTAGGGCTGCTTCCTTCCGGACCTGACCCGGTTGGCGAGCGGTACGTCCTTCGCCAACCTCCCGGCGCCTATGTGGACCATGCCGTGGCAAGGCGCAAGGGGCGGAAGCGCCCGCGGCGGCGCCTCCTCCGCGACCGTTCACGCCGCCCGCTCCTGCTCCTCGACCATGGCGTGCGCGATCCGCGCGGTCGCGTCGTCGGCCGGAAAGAGCATCTCGAGCGCCAGCTCGGAGAGCGTCACGTCGTTCGGCGTGCCGAAAACGGTGACCGTGCCGAGGAAAGACATGACCCCGAAGCGGGTCGCTACGCGAAACGGCGTGGCCAGGCGCTCGGCAGCGCCGAAGCTCTCCGCCGGGTCGCAATCGGGCGGCGTCGGATAGGCCGAGACTTCGGCGAACAGGCCTTGCAGAACCGAATCGCCGCGGGCGTCGATCTGCTGTCGAAGCACGCTCAGCGTATGGGCGCGCCACGCAGCGTAGTTGACAATGCGCGGGCCCATCCCCGCCGGATGCAGGGTGAGGCGCATGGCGTTGACCGGCGCGCGCATGAGGTCCGCCGAACAGCCCTCGTAAAGTTGCGGCAGGGCGGAATTCGACATCACGACATTCCAATGCCGGTCGACCGCGAACGCCGGATAGGGCTTATGGGCCTTCAAGATCGCCTCGATAGCGGTTTTCGCCGCGTCCAACGCCGCGAGCGAGCGCTCCTGAAAGGCCGGCGCGAAGCCAGCGGCGAGCATGAGCGCGTTCTGATCCCGCAGAGGGATCTCGAGATATTCGGCAAGACGCGCGATCATCTCGCGGCTGGGTTGCGCCTTGCCGGTCTCGAGGCAGGAGAGGTGCCGGGTCGAACTCTCCGCGGCATAGGCGAGGTCGGCCTGCGTCATGCGGCGCCGCTCGCGCCAGCGGCGCAGCAGAACGCCGAAAGGAAGCTGGTGAGCGGTCATTGGCCAAGCTTAGCCCGCGGCGCCGCATAAGGCCATGACCTCCAAGGTCAAGCGGCGAGGATCGGCGCGACCGCTTTTTGACCTGCCGGGTCATGGATTCCGGTCTTAACCAGCGCGATCCTCCGCCTAACCAGAGGGCTCGCAGGCCCTCGATCTTCGAAGCCGGATTTGGACAGATATCATGCTCGACGCTCAGGCGCTCGCCGATCGCTATGTCGCGGCCTGGAACGAACCCGACGCGACCAAACGCTCTTACGCCATCGCCGCGCTCTGGGCGCCGGACGCGCAGCGCCACGGACGGAGCGAAGCGCGGGGCTATGGCGCCCTCAGCAAGCTCATCCTTACAGCGCCCGAAAAGAACGCCGGACGCGAGGGTGTTCGCTATCGCGCCGCCCCGACCGCCCGCCTCCGCGGCGACGTTGTGACGTTCCGCTGGGAGATGCTGCTCACCGACAGCGAGACCGTGCTCGCGAGCGGGCTCGAGTTTCTCATCGTCGATGACGACGGGCGCATTCTGGTCGACCATCCGTTCGCCCCTGCGTAGCGCCGCAGCGCTCCATTGAACCAGCCATCCATCAAGGATAAAGCCCATGCCTTTCATCGCGGCCAAAGACGGCGCCGAGCTCTATTGGCGCGAGTGGGGAGCGGGCGCGCCGATCCTGTTCCTCAATAGCCTCGGCTGCGGCCACGGCATGTGGGACTACCAGATGGCCGCGTTCGCGGATCAAGGATTCCGCTGCATCGGCTTCGACCGCCGCGGCCACGGCCGCTCCGATCAACCCGCCCAGGGCTACGACTTCGACACGTTCGCCGACGACGTCGCCGCGCTCGTCGATAACCTCGATCTGTCGGACCTCACCCTCATCGCCCATTCGATGGCGGGCGGCGAGGCGGTGCGCTATCTCACCCGGCACGGGCGGAAACGCGTCGCGCGCCTCGTGCTCATCGCGCCGACGACGCCGATGCTGCTCAAAACCGACGACAACCCGAACGGCGCGCCAAGGGAAAGCTTCGAGGCGCTGTGGGCGCAGTGGGGCCATGACTATCCGAAATGGGTCGCCGACAACGTGGCGCCGTTCTTCATTCCGGAGACGTCGCCGGCGATGATGCGCTGGGGCGCCAATCTGCTGCAGACCTCGCTGCCGATCACCCTCGCCTGCGCCCGCGCCATGGTCGAAGCGGACTTCCGCGCCGAGATGCGGAAGATCGATGTTCCGACCCTCGTCATCCATGGCGACCGCGACCGCTCGACGCCCATCGAACTGACCGGCAAGCCCTCGGCCGACCTCATTCCCAATTGCCGGCTCCTCGTCTATCCAGGCGCGCCGCACGGCCTCATGTTCACCCACATGGATCAGCTCAACGCCGACGTCCTGGCGTTCGTGCGCGAGCGAGAAAGCCGCTCGGCCGCCGCTTGATCTCGCGCAAACAAAAGAGAATAGCCGCCATGTAAACGCGCATAAGCGCTCGTAAATTGGCTTGCATTTGCTAGCGTTTATTTTTTCGAATCGGGACTTTTCAATGGGTTACGGCTGATTCAAATAAGCAATCCGGGGCTTGCGTCTCAGGCTCTATGCAAAACGTCTCAATCGCATTCCTCCTCTCTTCGCTGTCCATCGTCGCTCTCTCCGTCCTGTCGCACGCCGTCTCGAACCGATCGGCCTCCGATCAGGCCAACAGAAAAACCATAACCCATATTTCTGTTTTTGGCAAGACATTTCGTAGCTCTTATGGCGTTATCGGTTGGTTTGTTTGTCTGCGGTTAGCTCCAGGCGTCTTGGCCGGGCTTGACCCGGCCATCCACGCATCGGCAAGCAGAGCCGCCCCGTCGCATTGCTGAAAATCACATGATCTCAGATGGTTAGGCTAGCCGTCCGCGACGGCATTCCTCTTTAGCGGCCGCGGCGCGTGGATGGCCGGGTCACCCCCGGATCACAGTCCGGGGGCGGCCATGACGACTGAGGATCGACGGCGCGGCCGCAACGAGGCTGAGCTACAGGAACGCCATAAGAGCCGATTTCGCGATCCCCGATTGCGTCCAAGCCCGGACGATTGCATTTGAGACCGCTGAGGCTTTCAAATCCGCGAGCGTCCGTCATGAACAATGAGGCGAAGCATTACACCGGCGGCTGCCTGTGCGGGGCGCTGCGCTACGAGGCTTTCGGCGAGCCGATGGGCTCGGGCCATTGCTATTGCGTCGATTGCCGCCGCGCGTCGGGTTCGGGCTTCATCCCGTTCATGGGTTTTAAGGCGGATTCCGTGCGTTTCACCGGCGAAGCGCGCCAGTTCCGGTCCAAAGCCGCGAACGGCGGCGACGCGGTGCGAAACCGCTGCGCCATTTGCATGAGCCTGGTGTTCGGCGGCGAGATCGGCAAATCCGATTGGTACACGCTCTACGCGGGCTCGCTGGACGATCCGTTTTCCTTCCACCCGACGATCGCGATCTTCGCCGCCGGCCGTCCGGCCTGGGCGCTCATTCCGCCGGGCTTCACGGTGTTCGACCGCATGCCGGCCTAGAGGCGGCGACAGGATCGGGCGGGATTTCAGCCTCAGTGGGCAGGACGCAATGGCAAATATACACGAATATAGATTGTAGTTAGGCAGGGCGAATGGGTACGACGGCCTTTGGCTCAGGAGGGCAATGGCGGCTTTTGGCGACCGAGATGCGGAGCCAGACCTGCCGTCGAAGAAGTCCCAGATATATATTGCCTTGGCAGACATAGGTGCGCAGGGTGGCGAAGCATTCAACCCGTGAGCGAAGGTGTTAGGCAAGATTCGCAAACATCGCGTTGTATTCATCTCGAAATATGTTCGGAAGGTTTCGAACCTCGTTCCGATATTGGTGATTGCAATATGCTTCAAAACCCCAACGGCGGAACTCAGGATCTTGAGCCTTTCCTTGGATCACTGGCTTAATTCCGGCAGCATTAATAACGCCAGAGGCTGTCTCGAACTCGTCCACGGACAAGATTGAGTAAGGCATCTCATCTAGCCACACCGCTGGTAAACCCACCGTCTCCATGATCGTCCGCACAACCGAGTCCAGACGCGCGGGCATTTCAAAGCCGAACAGATACCAGTCTTCCAAGGTGACAATCGCGGGATAGATGCGTCGCGCCTCTACATAGGTTAGATGGGGATAAAGGCCTCCGCGGTAATCGCTAATCGTCTTGTAGACCTGTACGACTGCGCTTGCGAGTTTGCGGATGTCCTGCTCAAGAGCCGAAAGGTCGGTTAGGCCCGCCTTGGACGCCCAAGTCAGGCGTTTAGTTTTGCATTCAACAAAGAGCGCAGATTAATCGTCCTGTTGAACGATCCAATCGACGCTGTCCTTGCGGTGACGACCGCAGTGGTATTCTTTTTCTTCAAGCACCGTCATCGTCGGGTTGGTAATGCGGTGTCGCAGAACTTCACCGACATATCGTTGAAACGAAGCGCCAAACGCTGTTGCGAAGCCGGGCGCGTCCTTTAGGCTGTAATAGAGCCCGGTGGTGATCCGCCAAAAGAGCAGCGTCGGAATGGGACATGCGATTTCGTCATGCCCATGATGCGATATCTGCACCAGCGGAAATTCGCGCAGCGAAGAATAGCGATAGGCGAAGCCCTCATCTAACACATGTTCACCGCGCAGCCGGGTAGCCAGTGCATTCCATCTCAATGAGGTGAAAGCCAGAAAGCGATCGAAATCTTCCCGCGTGAGACCGGGGATGTCGACATTGAGTTGCCGTGGTGCCCGGGGACTTCCAAAGAAAATTCCGAGATAGGACATGCCGATGAGATATATCTGATCAACGCTCAAGCCCGTTGCTCGCTCTGCGTAACGGACGATCTCCTTGGTGTTGAATAGTTTGTAATACCGAATGATGGGCTTCCAGTTGAGACGGTTTTGTCGCCAAACAAATTGGCGGTGCGTGATACGCATAAGTTCGAGATGGATCCGCTCTCCACCGATAAGGTTGGCGTAAATCTCTCCTTCCAAGTCGCGCAAAGCATTGGCGATCACCGCGAGCGTATCCCACTGGCGTAGGCTACGGCCTCGTCGCAACTCTTCGTCGGCATGCCGAATGACCTCGCGCGCCATTTGCTCCAGCGTCCATTCGGCGAGAATGCCTTGCGGCGGGCTAGCATTCAAAAGGGCGGTTGCCACCTGGATATCGGCAGGAATTCTGAAGTTGTTGACCTGGAGATACTGGCAATACGCCCAGATGACATAGAGGCTTTCGCGGCGGCCCAACTGGCGGATTGTCGCCCTGATTTTCCAGTAATGGTCTTCAATCGTCATTTACCCGACGCGCCCCGACCGTTCTTCTGCGTGGAAAGCTGGGGACTGATCGGGAGTGATCCGACATCGCCGCCCGCACCAGCATTATGGCGAGGTTCATGTTCGTGACGCTGTCTGCGACGAGAAGCGTATCGCCCAATGAGCATCTGATCGTGATGCAGAAGCGTAAACCTCCGTAAAACGGGAACGCGAGCTTCTACACATGGTCGCAAAAAACGACTGGTTGCGACCGCGTCCGCGCCATCGAGAATTACCGTATAGCGCCGGACCGGTCGCGGTGGACGGAAATCGGGCGTGGCCATGCTTCCAGCTCCGCTTCCCGCGACGGTGCACCGCCGCCTCGCCTCCGCGCGCCGTTTCTGTATAGTGCGGGCCGACCGTCCGGAGTTGTTCGTGGCTGCTCAATTCTCGCACCCTTTCGCCGCACGCATCCGCGCGCCAGCGCTCGCCGCCGGGCTCGCGCTTCTGCTGGCGGCTTGCGGCAAATATGGCCCGTTGGAGCCTCCGCCCGACCCGAACGCGCCGCCCAAACCCGCCAACACGAACCCGAACAATATGAACGTCTTGTCCAAGCCGTCGATTCCGCCGATCGTGCCGCCGAAGCAGCCGTTCTTCCTCGATTTCCTGCTGAAATAAGCCTACTTCCCGCGAATGCGCCCCTTCTCCTACCGCAACGGCCTGCTTCACGCCGAGGACGTCGCTTTGGCGACGATCGCCGAAGCCGTCGGAACCCCCTTCTATTGCTATTCGAGCGCCGCGATCGAACGGAATTTCGCGGCGTTCCAAGGCGCTTTCGCTGGCCAGAACATGGCTGTTTCCTACGCGATGAAGGCGAATTCCAACCAGGCGGTGTTGACGACGCTGGCGAGAGCCGGCGCGGGCATGGACGTCGTCAGCGAAGGAGAACTGAGGCGGGCTTTGGCCGCGGGCGTACCGGGGAATCGCATCATCTTCTCCGGCGTCGGCAAGACCCTGGCCGAGATGAACCTCGGGCTTAAGGAGAAAATCTTCTGCTTCAATGTCGAATCGGAGCCGGAGCTCGAGGCGCTGTCGCGCGCGGCGTCGGGGCTGGGCGCCGTCGCCCCGATCGCCATCCGCGTCAATCCCGACGTCGACGCCCGCACCCACGCCAAGATTGCGACTGGCAAGTCGGAGAACAAGTTCGGCGTGCCGATCTCGCGCGCCCGCGCCGTCTACGCCTACGCCCGCGCCCTGCCGGGCCTCAGCGTCCACGGGGTCGACATGCATATCGGCTCGCAGATCACCGATCTCGAGCCCTTCGATGACGCTTTTGCGTTGCTGGCCGAGTTCGTGCAGGCGCTCCGGGCCGACGGGCACACTATCGAGCATATCGATCTCGGCGGCGGCCTCGGCATCGCTTATCAAAACGACAACCATCCGCCGCCCTCGCCGGAGCAATACGCTGAGGTTGTCGCCAAGCGGACGGCTCCGCTCGGCTGCAAGGTGATTCTGGAGCCTGGCCGGGCCATTGTCGGCAACGCCGGCGCGCTGGTCGCCTCGGTCATCTACCTCAAGAAGGGCGAGAACAAGCGCTTTGTCATCGTCGATGCGGCCATGAACGATCTCGTCCGGCCGACGCTCTATGACGCCCACCACGACATCCTGCCGGTGAAAGCGCCCGAGCCGCGCGCCGCGCATCTCATGCGCAGCGACGTCGTCGGCCCGGTCTGCGAAAGCGGCGATTACCTGGCGCTCGGCCGCGACCTGCCAGAACTCGCCGCGGGCGACCTCATCGCGGTGATGACCGCCGGCGCCTATGGCGCCGTCCAGGCCGGAACCTACAATTCCCGCCTTCTCATTCCCGAAGTGCTGGTGAAAGGGACGGAATATTCCGTCGTGCGGCCGAGGCAAACTTACGACGAATTGATCGGCCTCGACACACTTCCGCCTTGGTTAAAGTGAGGGTTAGCTGGAACGGGAATCAGAGCCGGGCGTTCCGTTTGCGGCGTGTTGGCCTGAAACTTGCGCTTCATAAATTGCGCACAATCTAACCCACCCAAAGGGATCATGGCGTCGCGGTGAACGACTCGGTCAAACCATCAATCGACGGCGGGCGGCTGGCGGCGCTCGCAGTCCTGGCGCGACGGGCGCTCATGGTCGAGCGCGTCTGGCCGCCGCTCGTCTTCGCGCTCGCCGTCCTGATCCTGTTTCTCGCCGCCTCATGGGCAGGCGTCTGGCAGTTCTCGCCGCGGACCTTCCGCATCGCTGGCGTCGTCCTGTTCGCGCTCGCCGTTGGAATAGCCCTGTCGCCGCTCATCCGATTGCGTCGCCCGGCGGCGCGCGACGTCCTGGCCCGGCTCGACCGCGACGCCAAGGCAAGCCACCGTCCCGCCTCCTCGCTCGCCGACAGTCTCGCCAACGACCACGGCGACCCCGGCACGCAGGCGCTTTGGGCGGCTCATCGGGCGCGCCTCGAGCGCCAAATCGAGGCGATCCGCGTCGCCCCGCCCTCGCCGCGCATGGTCGACCGGGACCCGTACGCGCTCCGTTTCGGCGTGGCGATGCTCGCCTTCGCGGCGGCGGTCGCAGCGGGACCCGAGATGTACGGCCGCCTCGCCGCCGCTTTCGACTGGCGCAGCGACGAGGCTATGGCCGCCGTGGCTGAGAGCCGCATCGACGCCTGGATCGACCCCCCGCCCTACGCCGGCCGGCCGCCGGTGGTCATCGACTTCAAGAGCGCCGATCCGCAGACGCTGACCGTGCCGGAAGATTCGGTCCTGGTGGTGCGCGGCGATCCGAGCGTCGTCGGAACGCGCGTCGATGGAGGGATCGCCCCGTCGGAACAGAAAAGCGGAACGCCCGCGAACGCCGCGTCGGACCAGAAAGGCGGAACGTCAGCCAACGCTCCAACCGAGAAGCGGTGGACGATCCATGGGCCCGGCAAGGCGACGATCTTGCGCGGCGGCCAACCCGCGGCGGTCGCCGTCCTCGCCGTCACGGCCGCCGGCAATCCGACAATCGTCTCGACCGAGGAGCCTCGCGCCAACCTCAGCGGCTCGCTGACGCTTGCCTACCGGACCCAGGATCGGTTCGGTCTCGCCACCGCCCGGGCGGACTTCGCGCGTCCGCATGAAGGCCCCGGTCCCGCCCCGCGCACGCTGGCCCCGCCGCCCCAGGCGGCCCTGCAGCTGCCGCCGACCGCCAACGGCGTCGGCGACGGGCATACGACCCTCGATCTCTCCGAGCACCCTTGGGCGGGCGCGAAAGTGACGATGCGGCTCAGCGCCGTCAGCATTTCGGGCAAGACCGGCGAGAGCCCGCCGATCGAAATGACGCTGCCGCAGCGAATCTTCCACAATCCGCTGGCCCGCGCGCTCGTCGAGCAGCGCCGCAACCTCATTCTCGACCCGGACCATGCGCCAAAGCAGGTCGAAACGGCGCTGACCGGCCTCGCTATCGCGCCGGAGCTGTTCGACACCCCGGCCAATGTCTATCTCGGGCTCAAGCAGGCCAAGACCTCCCTCGAGCACGCCCGCAGCGACGCCGATCTCTTGGACGTCGCCGCGCTCTTGTGGGCGATGGCGCAGCAGCTCGAGGACGGCGACGCCACGCAGGCCCAGCGCGACCTGCGCGCCGCCGAGCAGGCCCTGCGCGAAGCGCTTCAGCGCGGCGCGAGCGACCAGGAAATCCGCAAGCTGATGGAGCAATTGCGCGAGGCCGCCAAGCGCTTCATGAGCGAGATGGCCCGCAACTCGCAGCCCGACACCAACGCCGAGGACCAGAACCTTCAGGCGCAGGATCTCAACAAGCTGCTCGACCAGATGGAGGACACCGCCCGCAACGGCTCGCGCGAAGATGCCCAAGCCATGCTCGACCAGATGCAGGAGATGTTCGAAAACATGCGCAGCGCCCGCGAAGGCCAGGAGAGCCCGGCCGACCGCGAGATGCGCAAGCAGATCGGCGAACTCGAGAAGCTGCTGCGCGACCAGCAGAAGCTGCGCGACGACACGTTCCGCAGCGACCAGAAGGACCGCGCGCGCAGACGGGCGCAGCGCAACCAAACCATGCCGGGGCAGCAGGACTTCCAGGGGCAACAGGACCAGGAGGGTTCGAACGCTCCCGATCAGGGCGACAACGATTCCGACCAGGCGGACAACCAGGGCCAGGACCAGGCGGACCAGGGCCAGCCGCAGCTTGGGGATCGCCAGCAGGAGTTGCGCGACCGGCTCGCCGAATTGAAGCGCAAGCTCAAGAGCTTGGGCATGAAGGG
The DNA here is from genome assembly GCA_963824475.1 of uncultured Alphaproteobacteria bacterium. Taxonomy (GTDB): domain Bacteria; phylum Pseudomonadota; class Alphaproteobacteria; order Rhizobiales; family Beijerinckiaceae; genus Roseiarcus. The sequence continues at coordinate 472,729 of CAWGPR010000007.1, read as the reverse complement.
CGAGAAGGGCTTCGACGACGCGCAAGGCGACATGAAGGAGGCCGAAGGCGACCTGAAGGGCGAGAAGGACGGAAAGCAAGGCAAGAGCGGGCAGAGCGGCAAGGGCGCGGCCGTCGACGCGCAAGGTCGCGCGCTTGAGGCTTTGCGCGACGGCGCCCAGGGCCTGCAGAAGCAGATGGACGGCCAAGGCGGCCAGGGCAAAGGGCGCAACGGCAGGGGCAATTATGTGGCGCGCAGGGGCCGCCCGGGCGAACAGCTCGGCGAGGATCCGCTAGGCCGCGGCGCGGAAGGCGACAAGGGACGCGAGGAGGGGCCGCTTAAGGAATCCGTCGGCGCCGCCGAGCGCGCCCGCCGGGTCATGGAAGAGTTGCGCCGCCGCCTCGCCGACCCCGCCCGCCCGGTCGACGAGCGCGACTACCTCGAACGGCTGATGAAGCGGGACAGCGGCGGGCCCTAAAGGCGTTCGGTCGAAGACGCTTGGCGTCCGGGGGCCGGAAGCAGTGTGCGCTTTAGCGCCCGATTCAAGCCTTTCAGTCGCTTAAGCTTCTTTTTCTGCAATCGTCGTCTTGAAGCCCGGGGCGCCGAGGGACGCGACCGACGTCATCGCCTGGGCGCGGGCGCGGATCGCGAATTTCAAGGCGCCGAAATCGGTCGATTTCGTCGACTTAATCCCGCGCAACATCACCGGGAAAATCCTCAGGCGCGAATTGCGCGAGCCTTATTGGAAAGGGCGCGACCGCCGGGTCAATTGAGCCCTGCCGGAGTGGACGCAGGCGCTCGGCCGCGGACGACGTGTCAAGCCACGCGGAATGAGCGCGGCGGGGGTCAACGGAGCAACGTCTACACCCCTTGAAAACCAAAAGCGCTATGCCAGATATTGGGTCTGATGCGGTCTTGAGTTGGATAATCCTACATGGATGTCAAAAAGTATAACCGCCACGCGCGCAGCGAAAAATGGATGGAAGCCTATCAGGAGCGGGCCATGGCGCGTGGGGATACGCGGGGCGCGTTTCGAGCGGCAGAGATGCGTACGTTGTTAAGCAATTGGCTCAACAACAATGCGCTGTCCGCTGTAGAAAAGTATAGTGATTTTTAATAGCAGTAATCGCCTCAATTGCTCAAACAACTCCGCATCGTCGCGCACCGTTAGGATAAACAGGCTTACGCTCTCTTTAGTTGGCGCATGTCCACCAATCACTGCCCCCATGATCGGATATCCAATGATCGAACGGAGATCCAGTCCAAAGCAGCTCGGTGTCACGTCCCCAGCGGACCACTTCAACAAAGATTTCCATGATAGGTTCACCAAATCGGTCCTGACTGTCGCGTGTGCCTAGTCGCCCGCTTCAATCAATTTGAAAGGTTTTGATGATTCGCTTCGTCGACGGTGCGGACGACGGAGGCGATCATGGCTGCGAAGGAGATTTCAGTAAAGAAGTATGTGGTGCGGTTGAGCCCGGATGAGCGGGAGCAACTTGAAGCCCTCATCCGTAAAGGAAAGAGCCCGGCCCAGCGGTTGCTGAGGGCGCGGATCTTGTTGAAGGCCGATGTCTCGGAAGCCGGGGAAGGCTGGAGCGACGGCCGGATCATCGAAGCGCTGGAGACCAGCCCATCCATGGTTTACCGGGTGCGCAAGCAACTGGTGGAAGAGGGCTTCGAGGCGGTGTTGAGCCGCAAGCAACGCGCGACGCCGGCGGTTGCGCGGATTTTCGACGGCGAGAAGGAAGCCAAACTGATTGCCTTGGCTTGTTCCAAACCGCCCAAGGGCCGCGCACGCTGGACCTTGCGGTTGTTGGAGAGCAAGGTCGTGGAACTCCGCATTGTCGATCGCGCCAGCAACTCAACGATCGGGCGGGCGCTCAAAAAAACATTCTCCAGCCCCATCGCCGACAGTGCTGGGTCATCCCGCCCAAGGCCAACGGCGCGTTCGTAGCGGCGATGGAAGACGTGCTGGCCGTCTACACGCGGCCACGCGATCCCGATCGTCCGCTGGTTTGCCTGGACGAGACCTCAAAGCAACTCCTCGCCGAGACGCGAGCGACGATCCCGATGAAACCGGGCGCCCGGCCCGTTGCGATTGCGAGTACGAGCGCAATGGAACCGCCAACCTGTTCATGCTGTTCGCGCCGCTCGAAGGTTGGCGCCATATCAAAGTCACAGATCGCCACACCGCCGTGGATTATGCTCACCTCTTGAAAGACGTGGCCGATATCCACTTTTCCGCCGCCCAGACCATCGTTCTGGTCCAGGACAATCTCAACATCCACAGCAAGGCGTCACTCTACGAAGCCTTTCCGCCCGCCGAAGCCAGGCGGCTGGTCGAGCGGTTCGAATGGCATTACACGCCAAAGCACGGCAGCTGGCTTAATCTGGCGGAGTCGGAACTCGGCGTCCTATCGTCCCAATGTCTCGACCGCCGCATCCCTGACAAACAAACCCTCGTCGAGGAAGTCGCCGCCTGGGAGAAGGACCGCAATACCAATCACGCCAAGGCCAATTGGCACTTCACAACCCCAAACGCTCGCATCGAACTCAAACACCTCTACCCGTCAATCTGACTAAATCGGCCGACTAGGCCGTGTGGACGAATTTGATCAAGCAGAGGCCGGCGGCGAAGCTGACGATTGATCTGAAGTTTCGTTCGGTCTTTTCGCAGCGGAGCGCGACGCGCTTGAAGCGCTTGAGCCGTCCGACGCCCTGCTCGATGCGTGCGCGGGCTTTGTAGAGGGTGCGTGCGAAGAAGGCTGGCTTGTTCTTTTCGTTCGCCTTGTGGGGGATGACCGGAGCGATGCCGCGCGCTCTCGCGGCGTCCCGATTAGCCTTGCTGGCGTAGCCTTTGTCGCAGATGACGGCGCGCGGCTGAATGTCGGGCCCGATATCGAGCAGGGTTTCGAAGTGACGCCCGTCGAAGGCTTCGCCGCCGGTCAGGTCGAAGGCGATGATATCCCCGGAGGCGTCCGATTTTGCGTGAATTTTCGTGGTGAAGCCGCCTCGCGAGCGCCCGAGCGCCTGGCCTTCTTGCCCCCCTTTGCTCCAGCCGCCGATACATGAGCGCGCACGACGGTGGAGTCGAACATCTGAAGGAGATGCGCCGTGGAGCTCATGGACGCGAGCGTGTCGAAGAAGGCCTCGAAGACGCCAGCCTTGCTCAAGCGATCGAAGCGCTTCCACACGCTGTTCCAATGACCGAAGCGCTCCGGCAGCGCGCGCCAGCGAACGTTCTCGACGGTGAAGAAATGAAGCGCCTCGAGGAAGCGGCGGTCGTCCTCGGCTTTCCGGCCGCGCCGAGGCAGGCAGGCGCGGAACACCGCAAGCGTGTGCTTCCAATCGTCATCATCCATCTTTGTCGACATTGACTCCGGCCTCCGATTCGGTCGGAGTCCTGATGAATCATGCCTGATTCACCGCGGGAATCCCAAAAGCGCCATCTCTCCAAAATTCGTCCACACGGCCTAGTTCGAAGCTCGTAATACGATGAACGACCGGCTCGCGGCCCGGGATTTCGATCGTCAGGGTAGCGGCGTCGACGTCTACGGTTTCGCGATCGATCACGCCGGTGCGGTTATTCCTACATTCGACGGAAAAGCTGTCAGCGTTTTGAAGTCGGTTTATGGGTTCAGGGAGGTGCGCTAGACTCTAAGTCAAATACTTTTGCTTTTGCACGTACTGCACATACTGTCAGAGCCATGAGAGCGGCGACCGTGCGGAAAAAAGTTTTCATCTTAGGGCCTGCATAAGTCGGGCCCGCGCTCTCCCGTTTCTGAAACCTCTCATCATCGGCTTCGCTCGCGCCTTTATCTCAGTGCTCGTTTGACGGCGTCGTAATGTCCGGCCGCTGTCGGAAGGCTCCGCGCCGGGAGCCCCTCGCGAGGCCCGTGCGCCGGCCCTGTCAATCGCGAAGCTCGTGCGTCGGCCTCAACATCAGCGGGCGCCTCCGAGTGGACGCACACGCTCAGCCGCGGTAGGCGGAAGCTATTGGCGGCGGTCGGCGGCTCGGTCCGCCGCGCCAGCCGAGGCGGGAAAAGCATGGTCAAGCTCAATGTCATCTATACCCGCACCGGGGACAAGGGCGAGACGGGGCTTGGCGACGGCGCGCGGCGGTCGAAGAGCGACCCGCGCGTCGCAGCGATGGGCGACGTCGATGAGGCGAATTGCGCGATCGGTCTCGCGATCCTCGCGGTGCGCGATTCGAGCGATGCGGCCGATCTCGCGATCGAGCCGGTGCTGACGCGCGTCCAGAACGATCTGTTCGACCTTGGCGCCGACCTTTGCGTTCCAAGGCAGGCGCACGAAGCGCCGGCGGCGGTGCTGCGCGTCGCGCCGTCGCAGGTCAAGGCGCTCGAGGACGCAATCGACGTGCTCAATGCGAGACTGCATCCCCTGCGCTCATTCGTGCTGCCGGGCGGGACGCCGGCCGCGGCCGCCTTGCATCAGGCGCGCGCGGTCTGCCGGCGGGCGGAGCGAAGCATGGTCGCGCTCGCGTCTATCGAGGGCGAGGAGATCGGCGAGGCCGCGCTCGCCTATGTCAATCGGCTCTCCGACTACCTGTTCGTCGCCGCGCGCGCGGCCAACGACTTCGGCAAGTCGGACGTATTGTGGGCGCCCGGCGCCAATCAGAGCGAAGGCGATGAGTGAGCGAGGCGATCGAGCGCCTATTGACGCTCGCTTGACGCGCGCGCCCTCACCCCGGCCCTCTCCCCGCGGGGGCGAGGGGGTTTCGACCGCGATCGGCGTCATCAGCGGCACGTCGATGGACGGAATCGACGTCGCGCTGATCGAAAGCGACGGCGAAGCGCAGCTCAAGACCGGGCCGGCCGCGACCTTTCCCTACCCGCCAGCTGTCGCTGAGCGCCTGCGCGCGGTGGTCGCGAATTTAAGCGAAGCCCAGGCGCCGCAACTCGAGCTTGAGCGCCTGGTGACCGACGCCCATGTCGCGGCGGTCGAGGCGTTTCTTGACCGACATTCGGTCGCTCGCGAGCGCGTTGCTCTCGTCGGCCTGCACGGCCAGACCATCCTGCATCGGCCGCGCGCAGGCCTTACGCGGCAGCTCTGCGACGGCGAGCGCGCCGCGGCGACGCTCAAGATCGACGTGGTCTCGGACTTTCGTTCGGCCGACGTCGCCGCCGGGGGCGAAGGCGCGCCGCTCGCGCCCATCTATCATGCGGCGATGGCCGCGGGCCTCGAGCGGCCGCTGATGATCCTCAACTGGGGCGGGGTCGGCAACGTCACCTATCTTGGGCCTGAAGGGGAGATCATCGCCTTCGACACCGGCCCGGCCAATGCGCTGCTCGACGACTTTCTCATTGTAAGGCGCGGGCTGGCCCATGACGAAAACGGAGCGCTAGGGGAAAGCGGGCGCGTCGACACCGAGGCGCTCGCGACCTTGATGAGCGATCCCTATTTCGAGCGCCCTGCCCCCAAATCGCTCGACCGCAATCACTTCAGCGCCGCCGCGGCCTGCGTCAAACGCCTGAGCGACGCGGACGGCGCGGCGACGCTCAGCGCGTTTACGGTCGAATCGACTGCGGCGGCGCTGAAGCACGTCCCGCAGGCGCCCGCGCGCTGGCTGGTCGGCGGCGGCGGCCGGCGGAACCCGAACCTCATGCGCCGGCTTAGCCAACGGCTGCAAGTCAAGGTCGAGCCGGTCGAAGCGATCGGCTTCGACGGCGACAGCATCGAGGCGCAATGTTTCGCCTATCTCGGCTTACGCTCGCGGCGCGGGCTGCCGATCTCCTTTCCGACCACGACCGGCGCTCCAAACCCGATGACCGGCGGCGTGTTCTGGCCGGCGGGCCAAATAAAAAGGGCCCCGCTTGCGCGAGGCCCCCTTTAAAGCGCGAGCGCGCGATCGTTAGCAGACGTTCACGGCCTGCTGGCCGAGGTAATTGCCATAGCCGTCATAGGTCGGGCGATACTGCCAGCAGCCGCCGCCATACCCATAGCCGCCGCCATACCCATAGCCGCCGGCCCAATAGGGGTAGCTGGCGATCGCTGCGCCGGTCAGTACGCCGGCGGCGATCGCCGGGCCCCACCAGCCGCCGTACCAGGCGCCGCCGCGCCAGTAGCCGGGATGCCAAACTCCCCGGCCGCCGGCCCAGCCGCCGCGCCAGCCTCCGCCGTGCCAACCGCCGCCGTGCCAACCGCCGGCGCGCCAGCCGGCCGCCGAAGCGGGAGTCGTCGGCAGAACGACGGCCGCGGCCATCGCCAACGACGCCAGCCCGGCGACGATGGTCTTTGAAATCCTGGTCATCATAGCCTCCATATCAACCGACGGCTGAGCCGCCCGATCAACTCTGTCGCCGCCGGGGGCAAAGGACCTAACCTGGGCGTGTTTCTTAAACTTGACGCCCAATTCCGGCGGCCGTTTGACGCCTGGGCGTCGTTTAGGCGCCGAAGCGAGATTTGTTTTCCAGACCGCAGGTGCAAACCTTCACAAACAAGTGTTCGCAATGAAGGCTGAACAAATATTCATGATGGGCGCTTGCGTTTTACGGTCTTTGAAAGCTCTGCCTCGTATGCAGATCGAAGCCGATACCGGTTGCGGACGTCAGTAGCAAATGTTGACGAGGCGCCGGCCAAGATAGTGCCCGCCGGCGGTCCAAACCCGCCGCCGGACCCAGCAACCAGGACCGCCGCCATAGACCGGCTGCGAACCGATCGCGACCCCGACGGGCACGGCCGTGGCTGCGATCGCCCAACCCGGATCCCAGCCCCAGCCCCAACCGCCGCCCCAGCCCCAGCCGCAATTCCAGCAGCCGCCGCCCCAGCCCCAGCCAGGGCCCCAACCACCGCCCCAGCCAGCGCGCCGCCAGCCCCAGCCCCCTCCCCATCCGGGCCGGCCCCAGCCGCCATGCCAGCCGCCGCGAAAGCCGCCGCCATGAAAACCGCCCCCGCCATGCCACTGAGCCTCGGCTGGCGTGGGCGCCGAGGCGACCGCGATGCCGAGCGCGGCTGCGGCCGCGACCACCTTCTTGATCGAAACACGCATGGGAACACCCTCCCGCTGAGCGGGCCGCGCCGCCGCGCTTCGATCCTAAAACTATGCTGTGACGGAAAAAGGTCCAGAGTCATCTTAAACCACTCCGGCCCAGACCTCTAAGCGTCTCTCAAGAACCAGTTCGCGCTGGACGGAACGCCGACCCTCACTTCCGCGTTTTGCGATCGTAAACGCCGGGGGTACTATGCCGGGCGGAGCCGAGCGGGCATGGCCAACTCATCGATCACGACGCAGTGCTGCATCGCCGGCGGCGGGCCCGCTGGGATGATGCTGGGATTTTTGCTCGCGCGCGCCGGCGTCCACGTCGTCGTCTTGGAGAAGCACGCGGACTTCTTCCGCGATTTCCGCGGCGACACGGTTCACCCCTCGACGCTCGAGTTGATGTATGAACTTGGCCTGCTCGATAAGTTCCTGAAGCTGCCGCATCAGGAGGTCGAAACGCTGTCCGCGCAGATTGGCGCCGAACACCTTCAGTTCGTGGATTTTCGCCACCTGCCGACGCACTGCAAATTCATGGCCCTGATGCCGCAATGGAACTTCCTCAATTTCCTCGCCGAGCAGGGCAAGCGCTGCAAAACATTTGACCTGCGCATGCTGGCCGACGCGACCGACCTGATCGAGGAGAACGGGCGCGTCGTCGGCTTGATCGCCAAGACGCCGGACGGCGCGCTCACGATTCGCGCTGACCTAGTCGTCGGGTGCGACGGACGCCATTCGACCGTGCGCGAGAAAGCTGGGTTCAAGAGCGAGGACTACGGCGCGCCGATGGATGTGCTGTGGTTTCGCCTGTCGCACAAGGCCAGCGACAGCGCGGACACGTTTGGCCATATCGAAGCCGGCAGGCTGATGGTCATGCTCGACCGCGGCGACTACTGGCAATGCGCCTATATCATTCCGAAGGGCGGAATTGAGCGCGTGAAATCGGAGGGCCTCGAAGCGTTCCGCGCGCGGGTTGTCGAGATGTCGCCGTTCGTGTCGGATCGCGTCGGCGAATTGAAAACTTGGGATGAGGTCAAGCTGCTCAGCGTCACGGTCGACCGGCTGCAAAAATGGTGGCGGCCCGGGCTCATTTGCATCGGTGATGCAGCGCATGCGATGTCGCCGATCGGCGGCGTAGGCATCAACATGGCGGTGCAGGACGCGGTCGCCGCCGCCAACCGGCTCGCCGCCCCGCTCCGCGCCCACAAGGTGACGGACGAGGATCTTCAGGCCATCCAGCAGCGACGCACCCTGCCCGTCGAATTCACCCAGTGGCTGCAGCTCACCATCCAGCGAAGGATCATCAGCCGCGTTCTTGCGAGCCATGAACGGCCGAAGCCGCCACTGTTCTTCAAGCTGTTCGGCGTCTTTCCGCTTCTGCGCCGGATTCCCGCCCGGCTGCTCGGGATCGGCATTCGTCCCGAGCACGTGCAAACGCCTGAAGCGGCGCCGGATTAGAGCGAGCCGGGCTGCCACCCGTCATCGCTCGAGCGCCTCGGCGTAGACGCTGAGCGTGTCGCGCGTCATGCGCTCAAGCGAATAGGCTTCAGCGATCTTTGCCCTTAACCGGCGGCGAACGGCGTCGCGCGCGGAGGCGCCGAGCGAGAGCGCAGCATGGATCGCCTCGGCAAGCGCAGACGGTTCGCGCGGTGGAACGAGCCATCCGGTGCGCGCCTCGCCGTCAACATGCGGCGGCGCGGCGACGATCTCGCGCGCCGGTCCGACGTCGGAGATGATGGTGAGCGCCCCCATCGCCGCGGCCTCGATCGACGCGCGCGTCACGCCGTCGGCGTCATTAGCGGGAAAGACAACGACCGCCGCGCCGACGAACGCCGCTGGCGGGTCGGCCGCGGCGCCGACGCGCGTGAAGATAGACTGGACGCCGCACTTGACCGCGAGCGCGTCAAGCTCGCGCGCGAACACCGGCTTCGCCGCTTCGCCGGCCAATACGAAACGGACGTCGTCGAGGCCCCTGCCCTTGATCAGCGCCGCCGCTTCAATGAGCGTCTGCGGGCCGCGGCCGGGCGCGAGGCGCGACGGCATCAGGACGACCCGTTCATGCGCGGCAACACCCCAGGCCGCGCGCACGTCGGACACGCGCCGCCCGCTCACTCGCTCGGGCTGAAGCTTGGACAGATCCATTCCCGGGCGCACGACCCTGAGGCGCTCAGGAGTGATAGAAAAGAGGCCTTCGGCGCGCCCGGCGGCGAACTCCGACGACGCGATGACATAGTCGCCCTCGGCGACGGCGGTCTCGAAGCTGGTGCGGGGACGCCTGCGGCCGCCGTCGCCCGGAAGTGAGGTGACAAGCGGACGTTTCGCCTTGCGGCAGGCCTTGACCGCCGCCCAGGCCGCCCAGCGCGAGCGCGCGTGGACGAGGTCAACCCGCTCCGAGGCGATGATGCGCTGAAGCCGGCGCATGTTGAGAGCCAGCGCGAGCGGGTTCTTGGTCGCCGCCGGATAGCGGAGGAAGAGCCCGCCGATCGCCTGCAATTCGCCCGCCAGCTCGCCCGAATCGGTCGCCACCAGCGCCCTCGCGCCGGTCTCCGCCAGCGCCGCCGTGACCGCGAGCGTCGCGCGCTCGTCGCCGCCCGCGGCGACCGGCGGGACGATCTGGAGGATCGTCCGGCCAGCGAGCGGCGCGTTCGCTCCGCGCCCGAATGGGGAGAGCGCGTCGATGCTCACGGCGGGCCGCGCCCCAAGCATGAGCGCATTGCGGGCGGGCTGTTGACTCGCGGCGAGCGCTCCGCCAAGCCCGCCTCGCCGCGTGCGCCCAAACCGAGGTCGGTCTCGGCGCGGTCCGCGGGTCGAATCAACAACAGCGAGTTCAATGTGTCGGACGGACAGCCACAGCTTTTCATCGTAGGGCAAGCCCCGAATCAACGGGGTATCGCCTTTCGCCGCCGCGCGCCAGTGCGCAGCGGAGCTCCAGGCGTGGTTTGGCTCAGCGGCTATCGCTCCGACATGGACTCGACCAAGGCGACCGCGCTCGACGGCGAAGCCGAGCGGCTAGGCCTCGGCTTCCTGCGATTCGACTATTCGGGCCACGGGCGCTCCGACGGGCGGCTCGAGGACGGCAACATCTCCCGCTGGCTCGAGGAGACGCTGGCGCTAGCGCGGGCCGAAAGCGAGGGGCCGCAGATTTCTGGTCGGCTCGTCGATGGGCGGATGGCTGGCGCTGCTCGCCGCCCGCGCGCTCAACGACGCGGGCGAAACGGAGCGAGTTAAGGGCCTTATTCTCATCGCTCCGGCGGTGGACTTCACTAAAGCGCTTATCTGGGCCAAGGCGCCGGACGAGGCGCGGCGCGCGATCAAGGAGGAAGGCGTGTGGCGAAGGCCGTCGGCCTATTCGAGCGAGCCCGATTTCTTGACCCGCGATCTCATCGAAGACGGGCGCAAGCACCTTCTGCTCGGCGGCATGATTCGCACGGGGGCGCCGATCATGGTGCTGCAAGGGATGCGGGACGAAGACGTGCCGTTTTCCCATGCGCTGGCGCTCATGCAGAGGCTTGGCGATCCGGCGACGCTGACGCTCGTCAAGGACGGCGATCACCGTCTCTCGCGCCCGCAGGACTTGCAGCTTATGTTCGACGCGCTGGGAAGGATGGCGGAGCCTTCTCTCCCCGCGCCGGCGTAGACTCGTCCTTCACCCCGGTCCCTCTCCCAAAGGGAGAAGGACGTCATTCCCACGTCGCGCCGAAGCGATGCAGACTCGCGCCGTGGATCTTGAGCCAGACTTCAGCGCGGTCGGTCCCGGGGTGCAGACGGCGCGTGAGCTTCCAGAACAGCGGCGAATGATTTATGTGCACGATATGCGCCACCTCATGCGCGGCGAGATAGTCGAGCACGAACGGCGGGGCGAGAATCAGGCGCCACGAGAAATTGAGCCCGCCGGTCGACGAGCACGAGCCCCAGCGACTTACGGTATCGCGCAGCACGATGCGGCGCGGCTTGACGCCGAGGTGCTTGGAGTGCCGCGCCACCGCAACCTCGAGGTCCTTGCGCGCCTCGCGCTTGAGGAAATCGGCGACGCGTCGCGCCACATGCGGCCGCTCGCCGGAAACGCAAATGAGCGCTCCGCGCTCGCTCGATTCGAGCCAGACGCCGCCCCGCTCGCCGGGCCGGTGGACGATGCGATGATCGACGCCGCGCAACGGCGTTACCGCGCGCGGCTCGAACGCGACTGGCGCGGGCAGACGCGCAAGTCGTGTTCCGATCCATGCGGCGTGACGCTCGGCGAATTCGCGCGCCGCCTTGAGCGATGAGCGCGACGGCATGGTCAGCACCACGTCGCGCGTCGCGGTGCGAACCCTCAACGTAAAGCGGCGCGAGGTCGCGACGCGCTTCAACGCAACTCGATAAGTCTCTCCGTCATGAGCGATGTCGAAATGCGCCTGCTCTGGCGCCTGGAGTTGGAAAAGACGCAGCATCCCGCCGAACCCCCAAGGGCGAATGTCTTGAAGCAAAGGCCGGCGCCCGCATGAGCCGGCAAGCCCCTTCCGCCGCGCCGAATGCTAGTCCAGCCGCGCCCCGAGTCGCCAGAGGTTTTGTTCAGGAAAATGCTTGCCTTCAGCCCAATTGAACGCTGGGGGTTGCAGCCGGCTTCAACTGGAGCGGGAATCCGGCGGCGACGAAGATCACCGCGTCACAGGCGGCTCCGATTTCCCGGTTCGCCCGGCCCTGCCAGTCGCGAAACTCACGGCCGAGCTTGTGGTCCGGCACGATCCCCATGCCGACTTCGTTGGACACGAGGATCGCTGGGCCGGCGAGCGTCCCGATCGCGTCGGCGAGGGCCGTGACGGCGGGCGCGGGATCGCGCCTGGCCAGGATCAGGTTGGCGAGCCAAAGCGTGAGGCAATCAACGACGATCGCCCGTCCGGGTCGCGCTTCTGCGCCAAGCGCGCGGGCGACTTCGAGCGGCTCCTCCAGCGTCGTCCAACCTTGGCCTCGGTCGGCCTGGTGGCGGGCGATACGCGCCGCCATTTCCTCGTCTCCCGGCGCCGCGGTCGCCAGATAGAGCCGCTCGGGACCATAGGCCTCGGCCAGGCTCTGCGCATAGGAGCTTTTTCCCGAGCGCGCGCCCCCAAGCACGAGCAAACTGCGGACGCGCGCCTGGAATGTCCCCCCTTCCGTCATGCTCACTCGGTGAAACCGACGAGCTCAGCGCCGGAATCGCAGATGAGGAAACGCTCGTTCGGCATCCACCAGACCTCGTCGGGATGAAAGCGGTCGATCACCTTCCGGTCGAAGCGGCAGTGCTGGTGGTCGATCCACACGACGCGTCCGACATGCTGCAACAGCATGAGCGCGAATTCGATGGTGGTGAACGAATCGCCAATGATCATGACGGTCGGACCGGGCTTGCCGGAGGATTCAACGTAGTCCTCCCACGGGATCGCCGTCAGCGGCTCTTTCTCGCCGGCCGGCAGCTTTAGCTCTTCGACCGCCTCGGTGACGCTGTCCTGAACGCCGAGCATACGCGCCAGATCGCCCCCCATGCGGACCGAAAGGGGAGCCAACACCGAAGCCTGATCGAGCGTCCAGTCGGGATGGCCGTCCGCCGCCACGATCGCGTTAAACGCCGCCAGCGCGCCTCGCGGCGTCCAGTGGCTGTCGTGGCGGTAATAAATCGGCCCCTCGGCCCTGGCCGCGGCCATCACCGGCCGCAAATCGACGATCTTGACGCCTTTGGCCGCGAGCCCAGCGACAAAAAGGTCGTACTCGGTCGACTTGCCCGCCTTCTGCGCCCAATCCGGCAGGTCTTCCTGATAGACGGTCGCGGCGTTCGGGGGCGAGGCGACGAGGAAGCGGATTCCGCGCCGCTCGAGATCGCCATTCATGGCCGCGAGCAGGTCGACAGTGTCGGCCACCCCCCGATCGCGGACGAGCAGGCCGGCGCTCTGACGCACCGCGTTGTCGCCAAGATAGAAGAAGCGCCCGTCGCGCCCGACCAGCACCGAATCGTTGCCGAAGCCGAGCATCGGTTTGGTCAGCTCCCGATGCGCCGTGATCAGCGCCTCTCTCAACCCGAAATGGTCGCGCAGGTAAGCGTCGACCTGCCCCGGAAGCGCGAGCCAGCCCGCGCTCGACTCCGGCATTCGCGGCGCGGGCGCAAGCGAGCGCCCCTCCTTGAGGATCGCGGCCGGGCTGTCCGGGCGCACGAGGCCGACGACGAGCGGCGTCGCCAGAACCAGAAACGCGACAACGGCGAAAATCCGACGATGGCGCGCGAGCATCAGTTCTCATTCACCGCGTTCGAACGCCCTCGCGATCTCCCGACGCCTCCACCGGCTCCTCAAGACCGGCCGGCGCCTTTCTTTCCCTCACCTCATCCTTTGCTTCGGGAAATCCGATCGGCCAAGCCCCAGACGCACAAAGAAAAACACGTTCACCAGGCATCCACCAGACTTCGTCGGGCTGAAATTCGTCGATGACCCGCCAGTCAACGGCACAGTACCTGTGGTGTATCCAAATCACGCGGCCCACGTGCTGTAAGAGCATTGGAGGAAAGTAGTCCAGAGTAAGCGAATCGCCGAAAATGAGGATCGTCGGACCGGGTTTGTCGGACGTTTCGATGAAATCGCCGTGCGGGTCGGAAGAGAGTAGGACTCTTTTCCCATGGGGAAGAGTCAAATCCTCGGTATATTCCCAAACCTTATCGGAGACACCGAGCATCCGCGCGAGATCGCCTCCCTTGTGCACGGCCGGCGGGCCTAAGGCTGAGCTCGGGTCAATCTGCCAATCGGCATGGGAATCCGCCTCGACAACAGCGTTGAACGCGGCGAGCGCGCCCCGGAATGTCCAATGCGTATCGTGCATATAGAAGACCGAGCCGCCAGCGCGAGCGTTTTTGACTGCGGGCCGCAAATCGACGGCAAGGACTCCTTTCGCGGCGAGGTCCGTCAGAAGCAGATCGTATTCGGTCGGCCGGCCCGTATTTTGCGCCCGAAGCGGCAAGTCGTCCTGATAAACGGTCGAGGCGTTCGGCGGGGGCGCGACCAAAAAACGGATGCCGCGCGCTCGAAGCTGTTCGTTCATCCGCGCGAGCAAATTGGTCACTTGAGCCACCGCCTGGTCGCGCATAACGAGCCCCGCGCTTTGGCGAACCATCTGGTCGCCCAGATAGAACATACGACCATCGCGGCCGATCAGGACGGTGTAACCGCGAAACAGCGGCTTGGTGAGTTCCCGATGTGCGCGGATTAAAGCCCGACGAAGACCGAAATTTTCTTGTAGATAGGCGTCAGTCTCTTTCGGAAGCGTCAGCCAATCGCCGAGACTGTCGGGCGGCCTCGGAGCGGGCGCCGGATTGCGTCCCTCGTTCAAGATCGACGCGGCGCTGTCCGGCTTGACGATCCCGACCAAGAGCGGCGTCGCGAGGAGCCCGAAGGCGAGGAGCGCGAAATAGCGGCGATATCGGCGCAGCATGCCGGATGAGGGTTCCGCGTCATCGAGACCGCCGCGCCAGGGGCGGGCTTGGGTAAGCGATGGCCAGTTCACGGGAGGGGCTTTTATCCGCTGTCCGCGAGGTTCGAAAGCGTTGATCTCACGTCCATTCGACCTTCAGCGCCTCAAGCCCATGAAAATGAAACGAGTCGCGATAGCGCGGCGGCCCGATGAGGCGCAAGCCCTTGAGCCGGGCGAACAGGACCCGCAGCGCGACAGCGAGTTCGAGCCGGGCCAGCGGCGCGCCGACGCAGAAGTGGATGCCGGCGCCGAAACTCACATGCGGGTTCGGCGTCCGGCGGGCATCAAAAGCGTCCGGATTTGGAAAGCGCTCGGGATCGCGGTTGGCGGCGCCGAGCAGAACGCCGATCTTCTCATTCCTCCGTAGACGCACGCCGGCGAACTCGACCTCCTCCAGCGCATAGCGGGCAAAGAGATGCAGCGGCGGGTCGAGCCGAAGCAATTCCTCGACTGTCGCTTGGGTCGCGCTTTCGCTTGCGAACGCCTTGCGCGCGTCGACCCCCTGCTCGAGCATGATCTTCACGCCGTTGCCGATCGCCTGGACCGTCGCTTCGTGACCGGCGTTCAGGAGCAGGATCACGGTTGCGATGAGCTCGTCTTCGCTCAGTTTGCCGCCATCGGCTTCGGCAATGAGAAGCTGACTGACGAGGTCGTCGTCAAGATCGCCGCGGCGCGCGCGAGCGAAGCCGCCCACATAATCGGCGAAAGCGCGGGCCGCCTCGGCCGCGCGATCCTCAACTGCGCGATCCGCCCCGAACTGGTACATCGCGACCATGCGATGCGACCAGTTGACGAGTTGACGCCCCATGTCGCGCGGAACGCCGAGCAGGTCGGCGATCACGGCGACCGGAATGGGGCTAGCGAATTCGGCGACGAGATCGGCTGAGCGCTTGGCCATAAACGCGTCGATCCGCTCATGCGCCAGTCTTTCGATTTGCGGTCCGAGCTTTTCGATCCGGCGCGAGACGAAGGCGCGATTGACGAGGTTGCGCAGGCGTGTGTGCTCAGGCGGCTCGAGCTCCAGCATCGAATGGCGCTCGAGCGCGTCGAACGGCTCAAGATGCGGTCTCGACTCGCGCGGACCCGATTCGATAACCGTCCGGCCGAAACGGCGGTCGCGCAGCAAGGCCGAGACGTCGGCAAAGCGCGCGAAGCACCAGAAGCCGTGGTCCTCCCAGAAGAACGCTGGCGAGGCTTCGCGGATCGCGGCATAGGCTGGGTAGGGATTCTCGAAGAAATCGGGGTCGCGGGGGTCTAAGCGCACGCGGCGCCGCGCGACGTCGATGGACGGAGGCATGGGCCGGTCCTTAGCCCAGCGGATAAGCCGCCTCAACGACATAGGGTCCCCCGCCCGATCCGTCGCGGGCCGAATAGAGGACGAAGCGCTCGGCGGTGAACGATTCCGCCAATAGCGCTCCGCGCGTGGCGAGATAGTCCGCGACCGCCGCTTGAGCGACGCCGCGCAGCCTGGCCAGCGTCACGTGCGGCGTATATTTGCGGGTCTCGGGCTCAACGCCCATGCGCCTCAAGCGCCGCTCCTGCTCGGCCTGCAATTCCATCAGCGCCGGATCGGTCTTGACCTTGGCGACGATCGCGCGCGGTTTGTCGCCGCCGAACCAGCTCAATCCCTCGAAGCGAACCGGTGTCTTCGGCCGGCGGATGTCGCCGAGCGTCTCGGCGACGTCGCAGGCGGCGCGCGCGTCGATGTCGCCGATAAATCTGAGCGTGACGTGGTAGTCCTCGGGCTCGAGCCAGCGCGCTCCGACGACGCCGCCCCGCGCGAGCGCGAGCTGGCCAACGACGGCGCCCGGCAGTTCGAGCGCGGTGAACAGGCGAGGCATCCTTGGGGCTCCGTGTGCGCGACAAGCGCATAGGCGAGTCCGCTACAAAATTGAATCGCGAGCGCTACGCAGCTTGGCCCAATATCCAACCTTCGGAGTCGACCACTTCGATGGACGCTGGAGCGGCCGCCCTTCGGCCGTCGACGACCTCAATCATGCCGAGAAGACCTAGGGCGGCGTCGAAAGGGTCCTCTCCACTCTCAAGCGGGCCAAAGCCGTCAGCGATCGCGTCCCGCAAGCCATCGCTGAAGGAGACGCCGTGGCTGCAAGCCCACGCAGAGATGGGAGCCATTGCCTCGCGGCGACCGCTTTGCTTCCGTTTGCTGGTGCCGGAAGGAAATCGAACTCCGATGTGCCCGTATGCTTCGGCCGGATAGGTCTCACAAATCACAAGACGGCCGGATTGGGAGAGCGCGGCAAGGTCGCCGTCAAACGGCCAGAGCAGCGCGCCCGCCCTCCTCGCGTGCTGAACAAGATCTCGCCAGCCGGAAATCGCGGCTTTGCCAACCTGGTTTGCCCCGAGCGTCCAAAACAGGGGACAAGCCGCCCTTCGCGTAGCGGTCTGTCGGTCGCACAACCGTCTCAGCTCATCGACGGCGGCGACGTCGAGCCGTGCGAGCAAATGACGCTGTTTCGCATTCCTTGACGATACCCGGGGGTAGAAGGGTCGACGCAACGAGATTTCTTCGTCGGTGTCGCAGACGCGGTAGAAATCTGACCACTCGCCGGTCCCCAGAAGTTCGAGAAGCTCGGTAAATCTGGATACTTTCGCCTTTCGAGCATACGCGGCCGGGATCCCTATTGGAAAATCAAACCCTGCCAGCGTCGGCTCTGGAAGAGACAAAAGGCAGTGCAAGAAGTCTTCAAGACCGTCCACGCGCTTGGGCTTCTTGACCAGCCAACCAGACGGGGTTCGTCGCGCTTCCGCAGCCCAGCGCTTTTTCGGAGCCGTGCTCCAATCGGAATGAACCAGCCGAGTGAACGCGCAGCGTGTCATGCTCCACAACCTATTTCGATCGAGCCCTATCCCCGCTCCTTCGAGATGAACTGGCGAAAGCGGTCGGAGGTCGAGCCGGAAAAAAGCTCCTGCGGCAGTCCTTCCGCCTCAACCAGCCCATGATGCAGGAACATCACGCGAGTCGAGACGTCGCGCGCAAATCCCATCTCGTGGGTCACGACCAGCATCGTGCGGCCTTCCTCGGCGAGCGGGCGCATGACGCGCAGCACTTTGCCGACCAGCTCGGGATCGAGCGCCGAGGTCGGCTCGTCAAACAGCATCACCTTCGGCCGCATCGCGAGCGGGTTGTGGAACGGCTTCGAACCGGCGCAGCGACATTCAAGCCGCCGCTTTGATCGAAGCCCCGACCTTGTCCATGATCTCGCCGATCTCGTTCTCGCTGACGATGAGCGGCGGGGTGAGCTCGATGGTGTCGCCGGCAGGCCGGATCATGATTCCCGCATTGAAGAACGCGTGCTCGAGCGCGCGATAGACGCGCTCGCCAGGGCTGCCGGGAATAGGCGCAAGATCGATCGCGCCGGTGAGACCAACGCAGCGGATGTCGACGACGTTGGGCAGGCTCTTAAGGCCCATGATGGCGTCATACCACTTGGGTTCGATCGCCTTGGCGCGCTCGAACAGGCGCTCGTCGCGATAGAGGTCGATCGTGGCCAAGGCCGCGGCGCAGGCGAGCGGATGGCCCGAATAGGTATAGCCGTGGAAGAGCTCGATCGCCTGCTCCGGCCCGTTCATGAAGGCGTCGTAGACGTGCTTGCGCACCATCACCCCGCCCATCGGCACCGTGCCCGAGGTCACGCCCTTGGCGAAGGTGATCATGTCGGGCTGAACGCCATAGCGCTCGGCGGCGAACGGCGCCCCGAGACGACCGAACCCGGTGATGACCTCGTCGAAGATGAGCAGAATGCCGTATTTGTCGCAGATCTCGCGCAGCCGCTTCAGATAGCCCTTCGGCGCGGGCAAGACCCCGGTCGAGCCCGCCATCGGCTCGACGATCACGGCGGCGATGGTCGACGCGTCGTGCAGCGCGACGATCCCCTCGAGCGCGTCGGCAAAATGGGCGCCCCATTCCGGCTCGCCCTTGGTGAAGGCCTGATGCTCGCGATTATAGGTCGCGGGAAGATGGTCGACGCCGGCCAGGAGCGAACCGAAGAACTTGCGATTGTTGACCATGCCGCCGACCGAAATGCCGCCGAAGCCGACGCCGTGATAGGCGCGCTCGCGCCCGATCAGGCGCTGGCGCGAGCCCTGCCCGCGCACGTTGTGATAGGCGAGCGCGATCTTGAGCGCCGTGTCGCAGGCCTCGGAGCCTGAATTGCAGAAGAACGCATGATCGAGGTCGCCGGGCGCGAGTTCGGCCAGGCGCGAGGCGAGCTGAAACGCCGCCGGATGGGCGAACTGAAAGGTCGGAGAGAAGTCGAGCTCCGCCGCCTGGCGCTGGATCGCGGCCACGATCGGGGCGCGGTTGTGTCCGGCGTTGCAGCACCACAATCCCGCCGTGCCGTCGAGGATCGCGCGCCCCTCGGGGGTGAAATAATGCATGTCTTTTGAGCGCGAGACGAGCCTCGGCTTCTTCTTGAAGGCGCGATTGGGCGTGAACGGCAGCCAGAACGCGCTCAAATCGTTGGGAACGTCCGCGCGCGGGGCGGGCTTGACAGCGGCGGCGGTGTTCATCGGGGCGATCTCCTAACGGGCATTTCTTGGCGCGGACGATGGCAGCGGCGCCCCGTTTTGTCCAGTTCCCCGCGTCCGCAACAAGCGCGATCCGAGAGGCGGAGGGCCTCGAACGAGAGGGACCGGGGAATGACTACCGCGCTGCCAAAACCTGCAATCCGGCCAGAAATCTGTAAATCAACATATATGAGCTTCTTGCATAATCCCTTGAGCGAGGTGAATTTTCCTGCGCCGGGCGGGTGCACCTAGCTGGGTCAGGCAGGGGCGGTCCTGTAGTCGACGACACGGATGATCTGATCGACGGCGAGGGCGACGATGCCGAACATGAGATGGCATTTGACCTTGAGTGCGCCGCGGACGCGGAGAAATCTGGCGCCGAACTCGTCTTTCAGACGGGCGTTGACGCGTTCGGCCATGGTGCGGAAATCGTAGATCAGGTCGTCGAAGTCGGGCCTGTGGATGAGCTTCAGGCGCTCGACTTCGCGGCCCCATTCGGCCTTGGCTTGGTGGTCGGCGCGAAAGTTGCGGTCGACGATAGGAGCGTGGCCCAGCGTCCGGCTCTGGTCGTGGATCGCGGCGGCGTCGTAGGCGGCGTCCATGAGATCGTAGAGATAGGCGACGCGGGCGCTCGTCATGGTCATCAAGGGAATGGCGGCCTGGCTGTCGTGGACGGAGGCCGAGGTCAGCACGCAGGAGACTGGGATTTGGCCGCAGGCCACGTCGATGTGGAGTTTGTACCCGGTCCAGGTCTCTTTGTAGCCCTTGCTGTTTTTCTTGCAGCCGACGTCGCAGGCGGTGGGCAGGTCGGCGAGCATCTGGGGACTGGCTACAATCTCCTTTGGATTCTCAGGAGGGTCACCGAACAGCGGCTTCATGAGTTGAAGACTTTGCTCGGCGGATACCCTGTCGGATCGCGTAGACCGTTGCCTGAACCTTCGGTCTGGCAGGAGCGTTTCGAGACGCTCCAGAAGGAAGGGCACCTCTTCGAGATCGACCTCAGTCTGTTCGGCGACCTTCAGCCCAGAAAATATAATGACGGAAGAGCCTCTTGCAAATAGATTGACGAATTCAGTCGGGTAAGGCTATAGTATTTAGAGCGGTTGTTATCGTTGTCAAGTAGGATAGTGAAATATATTTAGATTGTTGTTCAGGTGTGGCGCTGTTATCGTAGAAACCGATTCGCTTCAGCCGTGGCTGTAGACATGACAGACGACCCTCTCGACGCGATGAAGGCTCGCTGGAGCTACATCCAGGGCTTTTTGTTCCCTTGGATGCGCGAGGACAACGATCCGATCACCGAAGCGTTGGGCCGTCTCGTCACCACGCTCGACGTGATCGGCCTCGAAGCGTTCGTTCCTGAGCCGCCCAGGGGGCCGGGCCGGCCGCCCGAGGACCGCCGCGCCCTCGCCCGAGCTTTCGTGGCCAAGGCGGTCCTGGGCGTTCCCACCACCAGCGCCCTGATCGAGCGCCTCGACGTCGACAAGTCCCTGCGTCGCATCCTCGGCTGGGAGCGACGCTCGCAAGTGCCTTCCGAAGCCACGTTTTCCCGGGCGTTCGCCGAATTCGCGCGCGGCGCGCTGCCAGACAAGATCCACGCCGCGCTGATCGAGCGTGCGCTCGGGGGACGCATCATCGGGGCGATCGCGCGCGACGCCACCGAGATCGAAGCGCGCGAGAAGCCGGTCCAGAACACGGCCAACGACGGCAAAGACGATCCCCCGGCGCCCGATAATCCCGCGCCGCCGCGCAAGCGCGGACGTCCACGCAAGGGCGAACAGCGTCCGAGGCCGGAGCCGACGCGTCTCAAGCGGCAGGTCACGCAGAACCTCAGCCAGATGCTCGCCGACCTGCCCACCGCCTGCGACGTCGGCTGCAAGAAAAACAGCAAGGGCTACAAAGAGACCTGGACCGGGTACAAACTCCACATCGACGTGGCCTGCGGCCAAATCCCAGTCTCCTGCGTGCTGACCTCGGCCTCCGTCCACGACAGCCAGGCCGCCATTCCCTTGATGACCATGACGAGCGCCCGCGTCGCCTATCTCTACGATCTCATGGACGCCGCCTACGACGCCGCCGCGATCCACGACCAGAGCCGGACGCTGGGCCACGCTCCTATCGTCGACCGCAACTTTCGCGCCGACCACCAAGCCAAGGCCGAATGGGGCCGCGAAGTCGAGCGCCTGAAGCTCATCCACAGGCCCGACTTCGACGACCTGATCTACGATTTCCGCACCATGGCCGAACGCGTCAACGCCCGTCTGAAAGACGAGTTCGGCGCCAGATTTCTCCGCGTCCGCGGCGCACTCAAGGTCAAATGCCATCTCATGTTCGGCATCGTCGCCCTCGCCGTCGATCAGATCATCCGTGTCGTCGACTACAGG
Organism: uncultured Alphaproteobacteria bacterium; assembly: GCA_963824475.1. GTDB lineage: Bacteria > Pseudomonadota > Alphaproteobacteria > Rhizobiales > Beijerinckiaceae > Roseiarcus. The sequence goes on along the minus strand of CAWGPR010000007.1, from coordinate 451,375 downwards.
ACCGCCCCTGCCTGACCCAGCTAGGTGCACCCGCCCGGCGCAGGAAAATTCACCTCGCTCAAGGGATTATGCAAGAAGCTCTTACACCCCACTCATTCCGAAGGATGGCTCCGATCACGACTTGGAATTTCCGGGCGGACCCACCGACCCTCGCAACAAAGCGCTCATCGAATATCGGGACAAACTTAAAGAGTTCATTGTAGACTACACTGCCGCACAGCATCCGCCGGGATACGAGTCTCACGAGCTCGAACCGAAGCCGTGGCTGCCAGTGGCCGAGAAACATCGAAACATAAGCGCGTTTCGCCCGTTCGACCTCGCGGCCCAAGCTCGAGCGCTGAAACCCTTGCTGCGGTGTGGGTTTGAGCCCGCACCGAAGCGCGGCCATCAACGGATCTTAAGCTAAGGTTTGCTTTCGGCCCTCTCCGGCCCGCGGCTCTTCGCGACAATCCACGTGAGCGCGGCGGGCGCTCGGCTCCAAAGGCGCCGGATCGCCCTATGCTGGAGCCTTCGGACTCAGCGCGTAGCCGCCAATCGCCACAATCTCAAAGAATGACGGCGGTCAGAAGCGCCCGCTTCTCCTGAGCAAGCGCCGCTCCAGGTCCCTTCCCCGTACTGAAAGGGCGACGCCCAATTCGAGGGCGACCGGCGGCTTCCAATTCGGTCGGTGACCCCTCCGTGACAAATCCTAACAAATTCGCTATTGCCACACGCAACGAAGAGTTGTATTAACCATGTTATACAACCTGCAGGACGTTCCGATGACGATGATGGAGCGAGTGAAAGTCAGCGTCACACCGGCCCGACGCCCCAGCGGAAGCGAGGTTTTCCAGCAACCTGAATTACCACAGAAGTAACGGAGGGCGTGGGACATGTGGACCGATGCGGCGATCGAGAACTCTGAGACAGATGGCGCTTGAAGGAAAAAGCGCGAGCGCCATTGCTGCGGCGCTCGGCGCGCCATCGCGCAACGCCGTGATCGGCAAGGCGAACCGGATCGGCATCAAGCTTACCGGCCATGTCCATTGCTCGGCGCTCCGACCGCCGCGGTCGATCACAGAGCGGCCGCGTCGACCAGCGATCGCTCGCACAGAGTCGTTATGGAAGCGCGCCGCCGTCCCCACCATCCCTCGCGAGCGGAAACCGGCATGGGCGTTCGCCGAAGCCCAGGTCGGAGAGATGCTGAAGGTGGGGTTCGAGGAGATCAGCGAAGGCGCCTGCCGATGGCCGGTCGGGGATCCAACCAGCGAGGATTTCGTCTATTGCGGCGTTCAGACGGCAAAGGGCCGCTCCTATTGCGCCGGACATTGCCGCATGGCCTACAAGCCGCCGAATTCGAGGGTCTGGGACGGACAGCGTTACGTGGCCATCGAGTCCATGGCCGCCTGAAGCCGTAACTCGCGGCTTGATTTCAGCGAGCTGGACGGGGGCGCGCGCCCGCGCGGGCGACGAAGCGTTTCGCGCGGGCGCGATCTTTCTTGTCTCCGCACTCGCCGTTTCCAGCAGAAAGACCGTCTCATTAAAGGGCCTCCGCCGATCGTTTTTAGGAGTTCAGTGATGTCGAATGCGTCCTTCACCAGTCGCCCGCTCGGAACGGCCATGGTCGGCGGAGCTATTGCCATGGCGACGCTCGACATTCTGGTTCAAAAGAATGTCCTCACCGTCGACGACGTGCAGGCGGTCCTCAAGACGGCTCAAAGCTCCCTCGTCAACTCCCCCCGGGTCTACGGTTCTCTCGACGGCGCCAGAATCATCGGGGAGATCAAAGACATCTTCGCGCGACGCGAGCGCGGCCACTGGAACGAGCGCCGCGGATGAGCGGCCCTGAGCGCCGCCAGAAAAGCGAGACGAGAAGCAGCGGCGGTCGACAGCGTGCATTGCCAGAAGGAGCGCCGGCCCGAAGCCTGGCGGCGCCTGGCGCTCGATCTCGACCGCGACAAGCTCGCGACCATGACCCGGACCATCCCCCTCGCCGAAGTGTTCGAGGCCGAGGCCCGGATCCCCAACGGCGAGATCCGGGGACGGCTGGTGGTGACGATTGCTTGAGAGGCGATCCCCACGACACCGCAGATACAACCAGTGCGCGAGCTCGTTGCAATTAAATGCTAATAAGCGATAGCAAAATAGCTTTCATTTGCTTGCATTTGCTAGCGTTTATTTTTCCAAATCGGGACTTTTCAATGGGTTACGGCCGGAAAAACTAAAACAATCGAACTCTCGTCTCAAGTTGTGTGCAAAACGTCTCAAGCACCCTTTCGTTCTCGTCCGGCCGCCATCGGCGCGGTCGCGCGATGATCGGTGATCAATTTCTCTCATCTCCGAGGATCATAGCCCGGGTTTCTGTTTCACGCAAGAAAATGTCGGCGAATTCGTTAAATCCCACAGCTCGCGTCCGAGCGGCCTCCAGACAGGGGCCTTCGGCGCCGACCGGCAGTTCCTGGCCGCGCAAGGCTCGACCGGCCGCGACCCAAAGCGCCATAACCTCCCGGTTCCTCGGCCTGAATCGCACCGCCTCGAGAACGGCGATTTAGGACGGGGTTCCGGCGCCAATTTGCATTACACTGGATGAGGTTAAGCCGTGCTCGCTGGCTGGTCGAGGACCTCGTAGGTCCAGACCCTGAAGGACTTCAGGACATGGGGTCCGAACGAGTTGATGAGCGGGATATCCGCCGCGTCCCGGCCTCGCGCGACCACGATCCTGCCTATCCGTCGGACATTGTTGCGCGGATCGAACGTCCACCACGACCCGTCGAGGAACACCTCCATCCAGGCGCTGAAATCCATCGGATCAACCACGGGCACGCCAATGTCGCCGAGATGACCGTTGACGTAACGAGCCGGGATGTTGAGGCATCGGCAAAGCGTCACGGCGAGATGGGCGAAATCGCGGCACACTCCGATCCGCTCCTCGAAGGCTTCGAACGCCGTTCGGGTCGATCGCGCCTGCATATAGTCAAACTTGATATGCCCATGGACAAAATCGCAAACCGCCTGCACGCGCCCCCAGCCGGGAGGGATTTTGCCGAATAGATCCCAAGCCGTCTGGCTCAGCTTGTCGGTCTCGCAGTACCGGCTCCCCATCAGATAGAGCAGGCATGAATCGGGCAGCTCCGCGACGGGGACTTCGCTTGCGGCAAAGTTCGCCGGGTCAATCTTGCCATCGTCTTCGATCGTGGCGTCGCCCCAAATTGTGAGATCGCCGCAGGGCGCAACCAGTCTGCGGCAACGATTGCCAAACGAGTCGACATAGGTGGTCGTCGCGATGATTGGCGTCGTGAACACCTTTTCGGCGACGCGGATGTCGGCCTTCCGATCTTCGCTCACGGACAAAAGGCACACCATCGGGGTCGGCTGCGTGCAAGTGACCGTGATTTCGTAGCCGTAACGGATCAGCATAGATCGCCAGCCCCTAAGGCATGTCTCAAGACGCGACGACGAGGCCCTCCTCTGCGCCGGCCTCGAAGCGCATGACTCATCGATGGCAGGGCGAACCGGCGCGAATGTCGCGCCGACCGTCGCGGTGGGCTGTGCCGACCGGACCTATTTCAGGTTGCTGAGCAGAGCGGCGCAGGCCTGGGGCACGCCGGAATCGGCGGTCTTGCTGCCGGGCATTACCGCCCAGCCGCCTTTTTCGACATAGGCCGCCTGTTGCCATGAGTTGGTCTTTTTCAACGTCGTCAGGTTCACGCCGGCGTCGGCGCTGCGTTGGAACTGGTCGACGCAGATCGGCGCGATCGCCGCGACCACAGCGCTGCTGGCCATATTGTCCGCCAGGGTCTTCGCCGTGCTGGCGAGCATCCACCCGCCCCAGCCGAAGCCGATGGCGAGAGTCGCGACGACGCCGACGGCGGCGCCTTGCAGGAGCCGCTTCAGGGATTCTCCCTGATACCAGGCCGGGTTTTGCATGAGACTCTCCTCCCAATCGGGGCGGAAGGATTCCGCCCCTTCTGAGCATTGGGCGACAAATTTGGCATAGGGGACGCGTCGCCGAGGCCCTGTCTTCTCTATCGGGCGATCAGTAGTCCATCCCGCCCATGCCGCCGCCGGGCATCGCAGGCGCCGCGTTCTTCTTCGGCGTCTCGGCGACCATCGCTTCGGTCGTGATCATGAGGCCAGCGATCGAAGCCGCGTCCTGCAGGGCGACCCGCACGACCTTCGCCGGATCGACGATGCCGGCGTTCAGCATGTCGACATATTGCTCGCTCTGGGCGTCGAAGCCGAAAGTTTGCGACTTGTTCTCGAGAACCTTGCCGACGACGATCGAACCCTCCACGCCCGAATTCTCGGCGATCTGCCGGATCGGCGCCTCGAGCGCCCTGAGCACGATGTTGATTCCGGATTGGACGTCTTCGTTGTCGTCGCTGAGCTTGCCGATCGCCGCCTTGGCGCGCAATAGCGCGACGCCGCCGCCGGAAACGATGCCTTCCTCGACCGCGGCCTTGGTCGCATGCATGGCGTCGTCGACGCGATCCTTCTTCTCCTTGACCTCGACCTCGGTCGAGCCGCCGACGCGGATGATCGCCACCCCGCCGGCCAGCTTCGCCAGCCGCTCCTGCAGCTTTTCCTTGTCGTAGTCGGATGTGGTCTCCTCGATTTGCGCCTTGATCTGGGCGATCCGCGCTTGGATCTCCTGTTTCTTGCCGCCGCCGTCGATGATCGTGGTGTTCTCCTTCTCGATCCTGACCCGCTTGGCTTTGCCGAGCATCTGAAGGGTCACGTTCTCGAGCTTGATGCCGAGATCCTCGGCGATCATCGTGCCAGCGGTAAGGACCGCGATGTCCTCAAGCATCGCCTTGCGGCGATCGCCGAAGCCCGGCGCCTTGACCGCCGCCACCTTCAGGCCGCCGCGCAGCTTGTTGACGACCAGGGTCGCCAGCGCCTCGCCCTCGATATCCTCGGCGATGATGAGCAGCGGTTTGCCAGCTTGCACCACCGCCTCGAGCACGGGCAGCATCGGCTGCAGCGAGGAGAGCTTCTTCTCGTGGATGAGAATGTAGGGGTCCTCGAGCTCGGCGACCATCTTCTCCGCATTGGTGACGAAATAGGGCGAGAGATAGCCGCGGTCGAACTGCATGCCCTCAACCACGTCGAGCTCGGTCTCCGCGGTCTTGGCTTCCTCGACCGTAATGACGCCCTCATTGCCGACCTTTTTCATCGCGTCAGCGATCATCTTGCCGATCGTCTTGTCGCCATTTGAGGCAATCGTGCCGATCTGCGCGATCTCATCGGAGGACTGCACCTTCTTGGCGCGGCGTTCGATGTCCTTGACGACCGCGGTCACCGCGATGTCGATGCCGCGTTTCAGATCCATGGGATTCATGCCGGCCGCGACCAGCTTGAGACCCTCTTTCATGATCGAGGCGGCGAGCACTGTGGCGGTCGTGGTGCCGTCGCCGGCAAGATCGTTGGTCTTCGAGGCGACCTCGCGCACCATTTGCGCGCCCATGTTCTCGAACTTATCGTCGAGCTCGATCTCCTTGGCGACGGTGACGCCGTCCTTGGTGATGCGCGGCGCGCCGTATGATTTGTCGAGGATGACGTTGCGGCCTTTGGGCCCGAGCGTCACCTTGACGGCGTTATTGAGGATATCGACGCCGCGCAACATGCGGTCGCGAGCGTCGGAAGAGAAGCGTACGTCTTTGGCAGCCATTGGTTGGATCCTTCAATTCTCGATCAGGGGATTTTGTTTTAAGCGGCCTTCTTGGAGGCGATTGTGCCTTCAATCACGCCCATGACGTCGGTCTCCTTCATGATCAGGAGCTCCTCGCCGTCAATCTTGACCTCTGAGCCGGACCACTTGCCGAACAAAACGTGGTCGCCCGGTTTGAGTTCGGTCGGCGTCAGGTTGCCGTTCTCGTCGCGGGCCCCAGGCCCGACAGCGACCACCGCGCCTTCTTGCGGCTTCTCCTTGACGGTGTCGGGAATGATGATGCCGCCTTTCGTCTTCTCCTCGCCCTCGATACGGCGGATGACGACGCGGTCGTGCAACGGTCGGAATTTCATGAAGACCCATTTCCGGCGAGCCGCTGCCGGTTCGGAGGCGAACGCCTCCTGTCCCCGACGTTTCGCTCAACCTATTCACTACATAGCGATTGCTAGCACTCATTGCAAGAGAGTGCTAAGATCAATTTCCATACATCGAATGCGGCGAGAAGGCTAGGGACGGGCCCATCAGACGGGTCGAGTCGAGAGCTCAGCGCTCGCCCGCGCCGATGCGCCTCTCCAGCGCTTCATAGAGCGCGTTGCGGGCGGCGAAGGTCTGTTCGAGCGCCGCGACGCTGACCCGCTCAGCGCCTTTCGTCAGCAGCCAGTCGGCGAGCCCCGCCACCTTGTCGCGTGCGCAGTGCAGCGCGACGAAGCCGTGCGGGTCATCGTCACCGCCGATCGCCGAGACCGCGCCGAAGCGGTCCCGCGCCGCCTCGACAATCGCTCGAGTTCTGGCCCGGCAGCCACGCGCGAACCTCGCGCGACTGCCGCGCCTCCTCGCTCGCCGCGATGCGGGCCAGGATATCGCGCGCGGCTTGCCTTGCGTTCGCGCCCCAGGTGGCGGTCAGCGAGGCGATGAGCGTCGCCTGCGAGCGCAGGATCGTTCCGTCGTCGAGGGGTTTCAGCGCATTGGCGGCGAGCGTCGCGCCGGTCGTGGTTATGTCGACGATGAGTTCCGCCGCCCCCGAGGCGGGCGCGCCTTCGGTCGCGCCGAGGCTCTCGACGATGCGGTAATCGGCGACGCCGTGCTCGGCGAAGAAGCGCCGGGTCAGGTTGACATACTTCGTCGCCACCCGCATGCGCTCGCCGCGCTTGGCGCGATAGGCCGAGGCGACGTCGTCGAGATCGGCCATGGTGCGCACGTCGATCCAGGCCTTGGGCGCGGCGACCACGACATTGGCGTGGCCGAAGCCGAGCGGGCTCAAAAGCTCGAGCCGCGCCTCGACGTCCGGAACTTTCTCGCGCAGCAGGTCCTCGCCGGCGACGCCGAAATGCGCCGCTCCCGCGGCAAGCTGGCCGACGATCTCGGCCGACGAGACATAGGCGACTTCGACCCCCGGCAGCCCCGCGATTGCGCCGCGATAGTCGCGCGCGCCCCGGCCCTGCACGAGCTCGAGCCCGGCGCGAGCGAAGAAGTCCGCGGCGGCCTCCTGCAATCGGCCCTTGGAGGGGATCGCAAGCACGAACGGTCCCTCGGCGCCGTTGCCGGCGGCCATCAGCGCGCTCCGCCGTTCATGAGCCGATCCAGGTTGATCGCCGCGCCGACCGCGGGAATGTCTTCGCTCGCGCCAAGGCGCCTGGCGAGCCCGTCGTAGCGCCCGCCGGCGAGCGCGGTCTTCGCGCCCGGCGAATTCGGATCGTGGGCTTCGAACACGAAGCCGGTGTAATAGTCAAAATCGCGCACGAAGGCGGCGCTGAATTGGGTCGCCTCGATCGCGACGCCGCGGGCGGCGATGAAGCCGTTGCGACGCTCGAACGCGTCCAGCGCCGCGCTCAAATTGAGGCTCGCGGAATGGGCCAGGCGGCGAAGCTCGACCGCCGCCTGGTCGGGATCGCCCGATATCGCCAAAAACGCGTCCAGCACCGCCCGCTTCTCCGGCTCGATCGGCGGCCCCGACCTCAGCGACGCCTGCTCCAGAAAGCGGTCGGCGATTTCGCTTGCGCTGCGCCCGCCGACCGCGTCGATGCCGGCGATCGCGAGCAGATCCTCAACCAGCGCTTTCGCCCCGGCGTGGTCGGCGCTCTCCAGCGCCGCCAGCACGCCGGGCTGGGCGAGCGCGCTCTGGCTCGGGCGCATGAAAATCGCCTCGAGGCTTAAGCCCCGGGCGACGCCGCGGCGCAGGCGCCGCCGCCACGCCTCCGGTATGTTCAGCGAATCCAGCACGGCGTCGAACAGGCCGGCGTCGCCGAGCCGCGCCATGAGCATGGCCCCTCCCGCCTTCGTCGCCGCCTCCATGGCGAGCGAGAACACCTCCGCGTCGGCCGCTTCGGCGTCGCGGCGGCCGAAGCTCTCGAGCCCGGTCTGCGTCTGCTCGCCGCCCCGGCCTGCGCGAGCGCGAAAAACCGGACCAAGATAGGAGTATTCGGCGATTCCGCCCGCCTTGTCCGAAGCGAGATAAGCGCGGCAGACGGGGATCGTATATTCAGGCCTGAGACAAAGCTCCTCGCCCGCGGCGTCCACGGTGAGGAACAGGCGGCGGCGGACCTCCTCGCCCGACATGTCGAGAAAGATCGCCGCCGGGTGCAGGATCGGCGGCTCGGTTCGCTCGAAGCCGGCGGCAAGGAAACAATCGAGCGCGCGCTCGCCGGCGGCGCGCGGCGCTTGGCTCGCAGCGTCGCCGCTTCGCGGTTCCTGGCTCGCGGAATCGGCAAGCGCTGAGGCGGGAGCAGTTGGGGTCACCGGACAAGCCCTCGTGGGTCTTGGCCCCCTTTAACAAAGCAGCAGCAGGCGCGCAGCCCCTAACCTTGAGCCAAGGTGAACGCTCCGTCAGCGCCTTCGCCCGGTTGCCGCCGCGCCCCGGCCATGGTCGGATGACAAAGGGAGCGCCGCCGAATCACCCTTGGGGGCCATCTAGCCTTACGATGAAGCCTGCGTCCGCATTGCGCCTGTTGCATTGGGTCGTCCTCGTCTTCGTCCTCATGGGCCTTGGGCGGGCTTGCGCGCAGGAAACCCACGCGCTCGATCTCGACCAGACCCGCGCGGCGCTCACCGCCATTGAAGCTGCGCTCAGGGACAAGAACCTCGACGACGCCGATCTGCAGCGTCTGCGCGGCCAGAGCGACGCGCTCGCCCTCGCGCTTCAAGGGGCGGTCGCCGACCTGACGCCCCGCCTCGCGGCGTCGGCGAAGCGCCTCGATGAGCTCACGCCCAAATCGGGCGAGCCGGCGCCCACGACCGACGTCGCGGCCAAGGAGCTCGAGAGCGAGAAGAAGAGGCACGACAGGCTCGACGCCAACCTGCGCGCCGCGCGCGCCATGTTGCTGGAAGCTGACGACCTCAGCACGCGCATCAGCGCGGCGCGGCGCCAGTTGTTCGCGCGGCGAACTTTCGCCCGCTCGTCAAGCGTCCTCAATCCGCAGCTTTGGGCCGCGGTCTGGCGGGAAGTTCCGGTCGACGCCGAGGTGATGCGCGGCCTGATCGGCAATTGGCTCGGCGCCGTGGGCGAACTGACGACGCTTGCCAAGATTGGCATGGCGGCGATCGTGATCGCGCTTGGGTTGGCCGCCGCGCCGCTCAGCTGGCTTGCGCGCCGCTTTGTCTATCGGGATCCAGCTGTGGGCGCCCCGAGCCGGTTGCGCCTAGCGCTCGCCGCCGCCTGGATATTCGTGATCTTCGCCGCCCTGCCGCTTGGCGGCCTCGGCGTGCTGGCGGGCGCGCTCGACTCCTTCAGCCTCTCCGATCCGAGCGTGCGGGGCGTCATCGACGCCGCGTTCGAGGGGGCGCGCGTGCTGATCGCCGTCAATGCGCTTGGCCGGGGCGTGCTCGCGCCTGGCCGTGCGGCCTGGCGGCTCATTCCGATGACCGACCGAACGGCAGCGATCGTCTATCGCCTGGCCATGACGATTGCGGCGATCTGGGCCGTCGGGCGGCTGATCGAGCCGGCGGCCGACGCCGCCGCCTCGTTCAACATCGCGGTCGCCGCGCGGGGCGTGGGCGCGGTCCTTGCCGCGCTTGCGATCGCCTACGCGCTGCGCCAACTCGGGGCGCAGCCGACCCGCGCCCAAGGATCGCCGCAGAACGAGGCCTGGACCCCGTTAAGAACGCTCGGCTGGGCGGCCGCGTTGATCATTTTCGCCGCCTCGCTGACCGGCTACATCGCCTTCGCCACTTTCCTCGTCAATCAGGCGATTTATCTCAGCGTCGTCGGCAGCGCCCTCACCATCGCCGATATCATCGCCCAGGACGGGACCGAGGCAATCTTAAAGCCGGAGGCGCCGATCGGGGCGCGCGTGCTGGCGATGGCGGGTCTGCGCCGCAATGTGCTGGCGCAGATCGTCGTCGTCCTGCAAGGCGTCGCTCGTCTGGTGGCGCTGGTGGTCGCGGTCGCGGCGGTGCTGAAGCCCTGGGGCGTGGAGTCGCAGGACATGTTCGGCGCCCTGCGCTCCGCCTATTTCGGCTTCGCGATCGGCGGCGTCACCTTGTCGCTGTCATCGTTGATCGGCGCCGCAATCGTTTTCGCCGTCGGGGTGTTCTTCACCCGGCTGATCCAGGATTGGCTCGGCTCGCGGCTATTGCCGCAGACGCGTCTTGACGCCGGGGTCAGAAACTCGGTCCGGACGATCCTCGGCTACGCCGGCGTGATCGTCGCCGCGCTGCTGGCCGGGGCGCAAATCGGGCTCGACGTCCAGAAAGTCGCGCTGGTCGCGGGCGGCTTGTCAGTCGGCATCGGCTTCGGCCTGCAAACGATCGCCAACAATTTCGTCTCCGGCCTGATCCTGTTGTGGGAGCGCACCATTCGCGTCGGCGATTGGGTGGTGGTGGGAACCGAGCAGGGGTTCGTTCGCGCCATCAACGCCCGCGCGACCGAGATCGAGACCTTCGATCACGGCAGTCTGATCGTTCCCAACTCCAACCTGGTCAGCGGCGTGGTCAAGAACTGGGTCCACAACGATCGAGTCGGACGCATCATCGTCTCGGTCAACGTGGCTTACGAAAGCGACCTCGATAAGGTGCGCGACCTCATGATCGCCGCCGCCAAGGCGCAAGACCAGGTGCTTGCGATTCCTGCGCCGACGGTGCTGTTCGCCGAGTTCGGCGATTGGGCGCTCAAGTTCAATCTTATCTGCTTCGTCGACAACATCGAGCTCGGTGAGCGGACCCGAAGCGACATCAATTTCGACGTCCTGCGCCGAATGCGGGAGGCTGGCCTGCGCATCGCCTACCCGGCGCCCCCACCGGACCCCGCGCCGAAGAAGTGACGCGCGCGGCTTCACGCCGCCGTTCGTCCCGCCTCCCAGCCGATGATCGCCTGCTTGCGCGCCAGACCCCAATGGTAGCCGGTGAGCGCCCCCGAACGCCCCAGCACGCGATGACAGGGCACGACGAACGAGATCGGATTTTTCCCGACCGCCGCGCCGACGGCGCGCGCCGCCTTCGGCTTGCCGATCTTGCACGCGATGTCCGAATAGGTTGTGGCGCAGCCCAGCGGAACATGGAGCAGCGTCTCCCAGACCCGGAGCTCGAAATCCGTGCCGATCAGGACGATGCGCAACGGCGCGTCGGGCCGCCAGAGGTCGGGATCGAAGGCCCGGGCGGCGTAAGGGGCGGTCAAGCGCGCGTCCTCAATGAGACGCGCGCGCGTCCAGCGCCGCGCCATGTCGGCAAGCGCGCGCTCGCGATTCCCCTCGTCGACGAAGCCCAGGCCCGCCATGCCGCGCGGCGCCGCGACGACGATCGCCTCGCCGAAAGGCGAGGCATGGAAACCGTAAGCGAGGATGAGATCGTCGCGCCGGTAGTCGCCTGGCGTCAGCGCCTCGTGGGCGACGAACAGGTCGTGCAGGCGGCTCGGGCCGGAGAGGCCGACGTCATAAGTCGCGTCGAGCACGCTCGCCGAATTGCGCAGAAGTTCCCGCGCCCGCTCGATGGTGATCGCCTGCAGAAACGCCTTGGGCGTCAGCCCGGCCCAGCGCTTGAAGACGTGCTGGAAGTGCGACGCCGAAAGGCCGACATGGCTTGCGATCGCCTCGATCGACGGCTGATCGCGATAGCGCCTGGAGATGAACTCGATCGCGCGCTTGACGGTGGCGTAATCGGCGCCGGCGGTTGGAGCATTGGGAATGTCAAGCATGGCCTGGTCCTATCGCGCCGAGCGCGCTTCGCAGCGCGCCGGTTGGACATCCATACGCGCTCTGAAGGCGCGCGCCACCCGAAAACGACGGTCCAATTCGGGCGGTCAGCCTAGGCCTGGTCGAGCAGCCCGGTCGGCAAACCGTCGATACTGACGAGGTTGTTCTCGCGCCAGTAGGCCTTAAGGCCCTCTTCGCCCTTGGAGCGCGCCCAATTGTCAAGCGATGGGCGCTCGCCGCGATATTCGAACAGCGGCGTCCCGTAGCCGCAGGAGGTTTGGACGAGGTCGATGTCGAGGCGGACGATCTGGCGGGCGCCGGCCGGCTCGACGCCGCCGAAGGCGCTCTCGAGAAGGGCGGCGTAGGACGGAGAGCCGCGCCGCAGGACCTCGCCGCGACCGTAGAGGCGCAGGATGTTGGGCGGCCCGTCGAAGGCGCAGAACATGATGGTGAGCCGACCGTCCGCCTTGAGGTGGGCGGCGGTTTCATTGCCGCTGCCGGTGCGGTCGAGATAGGCGACCGTGCGCTCGTCGATGACCGCAAAGGCGTCCGTCCCGCGCGGCGAGACGTTCACCCGCGCGTTCGGCGCGGCGGAAGCGGCGAAGAAAATGCGCTGCCGGCCGATGAATTCCCGATGACTCGCGTCCAGGCTTGGAAACTGCTTGCCCATGGCGAAGGCTTCTAGCAGAATCGCTGCGGCGACCGTCAAGCGGGCGGCGGGCGCTAGCGCGCATCGGCGAGCGCGTCCCAACCCCATTTGAGCAGCGGCAGCGCATCGCGCGCGAAGGCGCAGAAGTCGTCGACCAGCGTCGGCGACGCAATCCCCGCCTCGGGAACCGGACGCAGGCAGACCATGCTCTTGAGCCGCGTTGCGGCGGCGATCTCGGGATCGTTGATCGCCTCGAAGCCGCGCGGCGCGCGCTTGAGCGAATCTTCCGCGGACAAGGCGAGCCCCGCTTTCTTGAGCTTCGCCGTCATCGCCTTGAACGCCTTGGGGCTGCGCGCGGCGGCCGCGCGGAGCCGCGCGAGCTTATCGGATTCAGGCAGGTAGAAGCCGGCGGCGAAGAAACATGTCCCGGGAGATAAGTGGAAATAGAGGAGGCCGGGGTCATTCTTTCCCCCCGACCGGGTCAGCACGACGCCGGAATTGGTCTTGTAAGGGTCCTTGTTGGCGGAGAAACGAACGTCGCGATGGATGCGGAACAAGGAGGACTTGCGGTCGCCCTTGATCGGAATTTTTGCTTGTCCCAGGCGTTCTGCGACATCCTCGACCAAGTCGCCCATCGGCCCCCTGATCGCGCTTTCATAAGTCTCGCGGTTCGCCTCGAACCATTCCCGGCTCTGGTGGAACGCGAGCGCCTTGAAGAACGGCAGGGCCTTGGGGCCAAAACCTGCGAACGTCATCAAACCTAGACCGCCACAGGCATGGCCTTCATGCCGACTGTTCCGAAAACGCGCCGATAGCGCTCGACTTCGTCCGGCAGACCCAGCACCTTGCTCGGATTGTCCGAGAGCTTGACCGCCGGCCGCCCATCCGCCTCGACGACCTTGCAGACGAGCGAAATCGGCTTGAGTTGGCCGTCGACGCCGGCCGGGGCGCAGCCAATGAAGTCGTTGGTCAAGTTGGTGCCCCAGCCGAACGAGAGGTTAGCCTGCCCGCGCAGCGCGCGCACAGACTCTTCGATCGAATCGACGTCCATCGCATCGGACAGCACGACAAGCTTCTCTCGCGGATCGCGGCCTCGTTCCTTCCACCAAGCGATCAGCTCCCCCGCCGCGGGGACCGGCGGCTTGGAGTCCGGCCGCGCGCCCTTCCAGTCCGCCACCCAGTCGGGCGCGTGGCTGAGGAACGAAGTTGTGCCGAAGCAGTCCGGCAGAACGACCAGCAGGTTGCCTCCGTACATCTTCGCCCAGTCCTTGAGCACTCGATATGGCGCCTCGATCAGCGCCTCGTCGTCCTCGGTGATCGCCGCATAGACCATCGGCAGCTCGTGGGCGTTGGTGCCGATCGCCTCAAGCCCGGTGTCCATCGCGTGCTTAACGTTGGACGTGCCGATGAAACTGGCCCCAAGCCCTTCCTGCATCGCCTCGACGCACCAGCGATGCCAGAGAAAGCCGTGCCGGCGGCGGGTGCCGAAATCCGACACCCTGACCGGCCCTTGCTCATGCTCGAGGATGCGCAGCCGCTCCACCTTCGACCACAGCTTGGCCTTGGCGCGGGCGTAGAGCACATCGAGATCGAAGCGGCTCATGCCGCGCATCGCCGCGCGGGCCCTGAGCTCACTGATGATGGCGAGAGCGGGAATCTCCCACATCGTCGTCCCGGTCCAGGGACCGGCGAAGCGCAGCTCGTACTGACCGTCGCGCTTCGTCAGTTCGTATTCGGGGAGCTGGAACGCGGCGAGCCACTCCATGAACTCCGGCTCGAAAATGTGGCGCGTGCCGTAAAAGGTGTTGCCCGCGAGCCAGATCAGCTCGTTCTTGGCCAGCCGCAAGGTGCGCGCATGATCGAGCTGGTCGGTGAGTTCCCGCTCGTCCACGATATCCGCGAGCCTGACTGACGTCGTCCGGTTGATGAGCTGGAACGTCACCTGGCGCTTCGGATGCATCTTCCAGATCATCTGGAGCATCAAAAGCTTGTAGAAATCGGTGTCGAGCAGCGTCCGAACCGCCGGATCGATGCGAAACGTGTGATTATAGACGCGGGTTGCGATATCCGTGGCCATTATGCGAGCTTAAAGGAGGCGACGGCAGAGCGACAAGAGCGGCGCTCTCCTCGGGCCAAGGATGCCATGAACAGATGAATGCGACGGCGGCCTCTTCAGGCCCGACCCGGAAATCTCAGCCTCGGGTCGGGCTCTTCGTCACCTGCCTCGTCGACATCATCCGACCGAGCGTCGGCTTCGCCGCGGTCAAGCTGCTCGAGGACGCCGGCTGCAAAGTGGTCGTGCCAGAGCAAACCTGCTGCGGTCAGCCGGCGTATAATTCGGGCGACCGGGCAACGGCGAAAAGGCTGGCGCGTCAGGCCATCGACGCGTTCGAGGACTGCGACTACGTCGTCGCGCCGAGCGGATCATGCGGCGGCATGCTCATCAAGCACTATCCCGACCTGTTCGCCGGCGAGCCAGATCTTGCGGAGCGGGCGGAGCGATTTGCCGAAAAATCGCACGAACTGATCAGCTTCCTGGTCGACGTCATGGGAGTCGACAAGGTTGAAGCGCGCTATGAGGGAACTGTCGCCTATCACGATTCCTGCGCGGGCCTGCGCGAGCTCGGCGTCAAGACGCAGCCGCGGCGGCTCCTGGCGGGGGTCGAGGGCCTGACGCTGGTCGAACTGAGCGAGGGGGAGACCTGTTGCGGCTTCGGGGGCCTGTTCGCGACCAAATACGGCGAGCTCTCGAACGCAATCGTCGCGCGCAAAGCCGACGACATCCGCAGCGCGAAGGCCGATACGGTGCTCGCGGGCGATCTTGGCTGCCTCATGAACATGGCCGGCAAGCTTCAGCGGGAGGGCTCGCCGATCAAGGCGCGTCACGTCGCGGAAATTCTGGCCGGCATGGCGGACGGGCCGGCGATCGGCGAAGGCAAGCCGGAGCCCGTCCGATGAGCGTGGTCGCGACCTCGGCCAAATTCAAGGACAACGTCCACGAGGCGTTGACCGACGCGCGCCTGCAGGGCGCGCTCGCTTTTTCGGGCAATTTCGTCGTCCGGCGCGCGGCCGCGGTCGCAAGGCTCCCCGAATTCGACGCGCTGCGCGACAGCGCCCGCGCGATCAAGGACCACACGCTCGCTCATCTCGACCTTTATCTCGAGGCCTACGAGCGCAAGGTCCGCGCGAGCGGCGGCGAGGTCCATTACGCGCAGGACGCCGAGGAAGCGCGCGCAATCATCGTCGACCTCTGCAAGTCGATGGGCGCGAAGAGCGTCACCAAGGGCAAGTCGATGATCGCCGAGGAAATCGGCCTCAATCACGCCCTCGAGGCGGCCGGGATCGAGCCGGTCGAAACCGACCTCGGCGAGTACATCATTCAATTGCGCGGCGAGACCCCCTCCCACATCCTCGCCCCGGCGATTCATCTCAGGGCGAAAGACGTCGAACAGGAATTCCGCAAGGCGCATCGCGATCTGCCGGCCGACCGCAGTCTCGCGGAGCCCGAACAATTGGTGGCCGAAGCGCGCCAGGTGCTGCGCGCCAAATTCCTCGCCGCCGACGTCGGCATAACGGGCGCGAACTTCCTCGTCGCGGAAACCGGCACGTTGATCATCGTCACCAACGAAGGCAACGGCGACCTGACGCAAATCCTGCCCCAGGCGCACATCGTCATCGCGTTGATCGAAAAGGTGATCCCGACCCTGGAAGACGCCGCGCAACTCATGCGCGTGCTGGCGCGCTCGGCGACCGGCCAGGACGCCTCGGTCTATACGACACTGTCGACCGGGCCGCGCCGGTCGGGCGATCCCGACGGCCCGCGGGCCTATCACGTCGTGATTCTCGACAATGGCCGCTCGACGATGCTGGGCGGTGAGTTCGAGCACATGCTGCGTTGCATCCGCTGCGGCGCGTGCATGAACCATTGCCCGGTCTATCAGGCGGTTGGCGGACATGCCTACGGCTGGGTCTATCCGGGACCGATGGGCGCGGTGCTGACGCCCTCGCTGATCGGCGTCGCCGAGGGCGGACAATTGCCCAACGCCTCGACCTTCTGCGGCCGCTGCGAAGAAGTGTGCCCGGTCCGCATTCCGTTGCCCGGCATGATGCGGCATTGGCGGGAGCGTGAGTTCGAGCGCCGCCTGTCGCCGGCGCCGCTGCGCTATGGCTTAGGGTTCTGGGCGTTTTTCGCCAGCCATCCGGCGCTCTATCGGCTGGCGACGGATCTCGCCGCCCGCGCGATGCGCCTCGCCGGACGGGGCAAAGGCCGTTTCTCATGGCTTCCTTTTGCTGGCGGCTGGACGCGCTATCGCGACCTCGCCGCTCCGGAGGGGGCGACGTTCCAGAGCCAGTGGCGGGCGCGGAGCGGAGCGGTGCGATGACCTCCCGCGCGGCGGTCTTCGCCAGCATTTGCCGCGCGCTCGGCGTCACCGGCGATGAAGCCACGCGCCGATTCGAAGTCGAAATGCGTCTCAAGCAGGCGCCGCCCGGGGTCATCCCAAGGCGCGGGCAGGGCGATGTCTTGGCCAGGGTCGCGATCTTCAAGGCCGAGGCGGAGCGCGCCCAGGCGAGCACGGCCGAGGTGCGGGAATGGGCGGACGCGCCGGCGGAAATCGCGCGCTTCCTGCGCGAGAACAATTGCCCGGCGACGCTGCGCATGGGCGCCGACCCGCGCCTCGCCGCCATGCCCTGGAGTGAAACGGCGCTCGAGATTCTGCACGGGCCATCCGATGGAGGCGACGTCAACGCCGTCTCGGCCGCGTTCGCCGGGATCGCCGAGACCGGCACGCTCGCCCTCGTCTCCGGCCCGGACAATCCGACCACCCTCAATTTTCTGGCCGACAACCACATTGTCGTCCTGCCGCGCGAGGCGATCGAGGCCGATTACGAGGGCGTGTTCGCCAAGCTGCGCGGGATTTATGGCAAGGGCGGCGCGCCGCGCACGCTCAATTTCATCACCGGCCCGTCGCGCTCGGCCGACATCGAGCAGACGCTATTGCTCGGCGCGCACGGGCCCCGACGGCTGCATATCGTCATCGTCGGCTGAACTCTCGGGGCGCCGAATAGACGCGACAACGGCGTCGCCATCGGTGGGGCGGACGTTGCACGCCGCAGAATTCACGCCTTGGCAGGGCCATACCGCAACGCGAAGAATTTTATTCGCAAACGCAACAAACGCCTTAGTCATGTCACGGTTCGCGCTTAACCAGGCGCCACTGGTCTCGTTTGGACTTGGGGGTGACATGTCCACCAGCTCAGTGAATCCGCGTCGCATTGCGGTCGCGGCGGGTTACGGTGCGCTCGCCATCGGGTTGCCCTACGGGGCGGCGACTTATGCGTCTCCTGAATCCTCCGCTTGGGCGCTCATGGCGCTCTGTGTCTGCGGTCTCGGCGTCGCCGGTTACCGGCGAGCCCGCAGCAATCGGCTTTCGCCCGGCATCGAGTGAAAGCCAACAAGCGCGTCCGCGCTTCTCAAAGGCCGCCTTCGGGCGGCCTTTGCAATTTCGGCTCACGCGGCGTAATGGGCAAAAAAGCAAGTGGCGCCGCAGCATTTGAGCGATGGCGATAAATTAGTAACCTTAATGGGAATAGTGAAGCGGAGGCGGGCGCACATGAAGCGCGTCTCTGTCGTGTCGGGTCCTGTTGCATGATGCTGCGGATTTGGATTGCGGGGGCGCTTGTCGGGCTGCCTCTCCTTGTCTCGGGCGCGCTGGCGCAGACGCCGGCGACTCCGCCCGCCGTGACGACCTCTTCGGCGCCGCCGGCCAATCCGGCGGGTCCCCCGGCTGCGACCACTTCTTCCACCCCGTTAGCCAATCCGGCGAGCCCCCCCGCATCTGCTCAGGGCCTCGTAAGCCCGTTCATGCCCATGCCGGTCGCGCCAACGGCCGGCGCCGAATTCGACGCCCGGCGCTCCGCCCTCAGCCGCCGCGCCCATTCCGGCCCCGACCCCCGCGCCGCCGAAGCCGAAGAAAGTCGCGCCGCATCCGCCGCCGCGCGAGACCGCGCTTAGCGCCGATCCTGAGCCGACGCTGCAGCCCGACACCTTCTTCGCCACCGCCAAGGCGTCCGAGCGCTATTCGGCGATCGTCGACGCCGGCGGCTGGCCGACCGACATCGTTGCTGTCGGCCCCGGAACGAAGGGCCCCGCGGTCCTGAAATTGCGCAAGCGCCTGGCGATCGAAGGTTACCTGGAGCCCGGGGAAGCGAGCGCCCTCGCCTGGGACAAAGGGCTCACCGCGGCGGTGAAGCGGTTCCAGGCGCGCATGGGGCTGCGCCAGACCGGGATCGTCTCCGGCGCGACGCTGAAGGCGATCAACGTTCCGGCGAGGGAGCGTTTCAACGAGCTCGCCTCCAGCGCCAACCGCATTGCAGGGCTCAATTTCTCCTTCGATGACCGATACGTGGTGGTCAACCTGCCCTCGACCTCGGTCGAGGCGATCGAGAACGGCCGAGTTGTCCACCGATACGTCGCGATCGTCGGCGACCCGGAGCATCCCTCGCCCGAGATCTCCGCCCATGTCCAGGTCATCAACCTCAACCCGACCTGGACGGTCCCGACATCGATCATCAGACATGAGATCATCCCCCGGATGCAGCGCGATCCGGGCTACCTGACGCGCGCCAAGATCCGGATTCTCGACGGCTCGGGCAAGGAGATCAATCCGAGGTCCGTCAACTGGAGCACGGAGCGGGCGGCCAATTACACACTCAGGCAGGATTCCGGCGCCGGCAATTCACTCGGCTCGATCCGCATCGGCATGCCCAACAAACTCGCCGTCTATATGCACGACACGCCCTCAAAGGGACTGTTCGGCGCCGACTACCGGTTCTTGAGCCACGGCTGCGTGAGGGTGCAGGGCGTCTATGATCTCGCGGCGTGGCTGCTCGAGGGCACGGGCGGGGGACCGTCCGGGGGCTGGGACAAGGCGGCGCTGCAAGCCAAGATCAAGGAAGGCGCACGCTACGACATCAACCTCGCCAAGGCGGCGCCGGTGATCTGGGTCTATCTCACCGGCTGGTCGAACGGCGACGGGCCGGCCAATTTCCGCGACGACGTCTACAATATCGACACCGTCGGCGAGGCGCAGGTCAGCGCACAGGCCGCGCCGGTCCGCTAGATTGGACGGCTGGGCAGGGCTCCAGCGAGACGCGCACAAGTTTACGCGCGCCAATTATTTCAATAGCTTAAGACCTCCCTTGCGCAACTTTGTACGTCCCAACCCCTGAGGCGCCGCGGAGCGGCCTCGAAAGCCTGCCCTGGGCTTCTCGAAGGGGACGCTCCAGGAGACGCCACGGACGTTTGTGCTGTCCGTCGACTCTGGATCATCCTTGGAGACGCCCGCTTTTGCGGGCTCCTCGGGATGAGGTCCTCACTGGATTTACCCAAACTTCTACGCCCAGCCGTGTCACTGCCGAGGTCTCGTTCTTGGCCTCAGCCCGACCTCCCGTCTCGATCTTGGAGCCGGACATCAGGAATCTCGGTTTTGCCGATTACCAGAAAATCATAGTTTGGATTTCTTTATTTGTCAAGCAGTTTCATAATTTTCTGTTGCGTAGAAGGCGCGGCGGTTCGACCCAAGCGCTCAAAGCTCAAAAGCCGGTTCAGCGTTTCTCGGGGGGAACGGCCATAACCTCGCGAACGAATTGGGCGATTTCCTCGCAACTGTAAGAGAGCATCACTCGTTTCGTCGAGGCCGGCCGCTTGGCCAGCGACAGTCCAGGGCGCCACTCCGTCACAGGTCTGATCGGCCGGGGCGCGAAACCGCCGCCGCAATTGGGGCAGACATTGCTCAAATGCCGCTCGACGCAATCGGCGCAGAAGGTGCATTCGTAGGCGCAGATGCGCGCCTCAGTAGCGTCCGGCCGCAGGTCCTTGTCGCAATATTCGCAATTCGGACGAAGTTCGAGCGCCATGTCCGCCCCCCAAAAGACGCAGGGCCTCGAGAGCGTGGACCCGCCGCGCATCGAGCGCGAGCCAAGTCAGCCAAGCATGTCGCAAGCTCCACGGCCATTGCAAAATCGCGTCGACCCGTTCGGCGAGCTTCACGCGACGCCCGAGCGCGGCGGGCTGATGGGCAATCGCGGCGGGCGCCTCCATCGTGACGACCGGACTTTGAGCGGACGGCGCTGGACCTCGAGGCGCTGGATCGTCTGCGTCTGCGCGTTCAAGGGCCGCCGGCGCGAGGTGTGGGCCAAGGGCTATACCGAGCTCTTTTTTCTCGACGAGCCGACCGCGCTTGCCGCCGGCCACCGCCCGTGCTTCGAATGCCGCCGGCAGGCGGCGAAAGCCTTTCTGGCCGCCTTCCCCGGGGCTCCGAGCGGCGCGGACGCGATGGACGAGGCCCTCCATCGCGAGCGGATCGAGAACCGGCTGAAGCGCCTGTGGCGGGCGAGGCTCGGCGATCTGCCGGACGGAACGATGATCGCGCGCGATCGCCGCGCTTATGCCGTGCGCTCAGGCGCGCTTTTACCGTGGAGCTTCGCCGGCTATCGCGCGCCGGCCGAGCTCGATCCGGACGTCGTCGCCGACGTCCTGACCCCGCCCTCGACCGTCGCGGCGCTCAAGGGTGGCTATCGTCCGCTCTGGGCCGAACCGCTCGCGGCTTCGCCTCGATGAGGGGGCGCCCGATGCGCCAACCTTACGCGGTGAGACAGATTCTTTTGCAGGAGGAACGATGACGCGCCCTTTGCTCGTCGCTCTGGCGCTCCTCGCGGCGTCCGCGCCGCCGGCGATCGCCGGCCAAGTGACCGGGTTATGGACGCGCGACGACGGGTCCGCGAAGCTTCGTTTCTCAGCTTGCGGAGGCGATGCGGTATGCGGCTTTCTTGCCTGGAAGAAGGACCCGAGCGGCCCGGCCAGAATCGGCCAACAGTTATTCTTCGACATGAAGCCAAATGGCGAGAACGCCCGGGCCGGCAGCGCGTTCAATCCTAGTGACGGCAAGCGTTACACGGCAAAGCTGACACTCTCTGGCGACCATCTCGTCACCGCCGGGTGCGTGCTCCGCGGGCTCATCTGCGAGTTTTTCGGCTGGACGCGGACGAGGTAAGGACGGCCCGATTTGGGGGTGTGCAGAATTGCGCGCGTCCAAGCCTTTTCAACAGCTTAAGCTCACTTTTCTGCAACTCTGAAAGCAACCAGTAACAGACAATAACAGTTGTTAATCGAACTCCAGAGCCCTTCGGGAGCAGGTTCGGCTGGACGCGGGCGGGTGAGGAGGCGAGGGTTGGGTAAAGTGATTTCCGAAAACACGCGAATCATTACATTCCTTGACCAGCACCTTCGTTTAAATTATCAGATGATGGGTGGCCAATCAGAAATAAATTTCTTTTCGCTGCCGACAACGCCGTTGTCACTAGATCACTGTTAGGTCAACCTCCCGGTGTTCTCCTAAGGGCATGTGCCCAGCCCTGTTGGGGTGAATCACACAATCGAGTGACCGCCGTACCATGGTTACCGAAGACATCGATAGCGCACTTGTTCGCCGAAAGAACATCTCGAGGTTGGTGCAAGAAGGAGCTACCGACAATCGGGTAGTTGGACAGTTAATACGCGACCGAGTAGCCATAAAAGATGAAGCTGTCCTATGGGACTTTAAGAGAGAGCTACCCGTTCCTCCCGCTCAAAAATTGTCTCAAACGCTATCTGCTCAGTATGCTGTTGCGCTTTCGGAAATAGTGAAGGATAGCGTTGCCTTTTATAACACTTTCGGTGGCTATCTTTTGGTCGGCATTGATGACGCCTCGAGAAACTTAATAGGCTTCGACAAACCCTTTGACGCAGCAGATCTTAACAAACGAATTCAAGGTGCGACCGGCTACAATATTGAGACAATCTACCGCACAATCACCTGCGAAATTGACACTAGGACTTACACCTTCGGGCTGATTTTCATTCCAAAAAGACCTGATAGGCTGCGTCCTGCCCAATTTAAAAAGGCGGCTCCTAAATCAGAGACTGGTAAAGCGGCTTACAATCAGGACGATATATATTTTCGTGAGAGAGATGTTTGTAAGCCGGCAGTCACGTCGGAAGAGTTGGAATTTGTTTTTGGTCCTCGTGAGATTGATGTATCGCTGCCACTTCCAAAGGTAATTGAGAATAATTTGCCACCAAGGGACATAGATTTGTCACAATTTATCGGCCGCAATAAAGAGCTAAGCCAACTTTGGCTTTGGCTAAGTGACAACTTTAGTCCAGTTAGAATTATTAGTGGACTAGGCGGTGTCGGAAAAACTTCCTTAGCATACACTTTCGCAGAGCGCCTCATATATCAGTCGCATGCCGGGATTGACCGAGTCATTTGGCTTGGAGCTAAGAGTTTGTCCGGAAACATCATGTGGGATTGCATAGTTTTCGCAGCATGAGGCGGATGGAGGCGAGGCGGAGGAACGCGAGCGCCTTGCGGTTGAGGCATTCCCAGTCCTTGGCCAACCGTCGGCAGCGGCCGAGCCAAGCAAAGGTGCGTTCGCCGATCCAGCGCTTCGGCAGGACGACGAAGGCCTTGGCCTGATCCGACCGCTTGACGATCTCGACCTTCACGCGCGCCAGAGTTCGTCCGATGGCGGCCTGAAATTGCGGCCCTCGATAGCCGCCGTCGGCAAAGAGCCTGGTCAGGAACGGAAAGGCGCCGAACAAGGTCGCCATCAGCGTCGCGCCGCCGTCGCGGTCCTGGATGTCGGCGGCGTGGACGGTCGCATGCATCAACAGGCCCTGCGTATCGACGAGGATATGGCGCTTTTTGCCCATGATCTTCTTGCCCGCGTCGTAACCCGCCGGATCGATGCAGGTCCCCCTCACATGGGGTGTTTCCAGTCAAGCTCATTGATTTCGGCGTTGCATGCTCTTTGGCGTTTGGATCCGAAGCGTGAGCCCGTCTTTGCCATGCAGCCCTGACGACCGCATCACCTCACATCCGGTCGAGCTTGTGGGCTCGGACCATAATCCCTCCTGCTCGAGGGCGTCGGGCTCGGGTTGGCGGGACCATCCTTTTTCACGGCGTGTTTCAGCCCGGGGGTTAATCCGCGGTCACCGCCCGCCGGATCCGGCGAAGCCGTCGCGTTCAGCTTCGCTGGAATGGGGTTAAGTCATCAAGCCATCGTTAGAGTGGGTTGAGCCATCGGGTCATGCCGTCTTGAACACGGCGCCTTCGGGAACGACGCCTTGTGTGACATAGCGCCACAAGGCGACGAGGAGTTTGCGGGCCAGCGCCACGATGGCGATGCGGCGGACTCGTCCCTTGCCGGCGCCGACCCGCGCCTGAAACCAGCGGCTCAACGCCGAGTCCGGCTGGTGGCGCAGCCAGAACCAGGCAAGCTCAATCATGGTGTGCCGCAGGCGACGATTGCCCGACTTGGAGATCCCCTGATCCCGTTCGACGCCGCCGCTCTGCCAGGGGCTGGGCGCCAATCCCGCATATGCCGCTACTTGGCGTCGGTTGCCGAAGCTGCGAAACAACGATTCAAGCCAGAGGAGCGATGCGAACTCAGGGCCCATGCCCTTGAGCTTGAGGAGGTGGGCGGCGGGGTTGTTCCGCCCCTCGGCGTTCGTGCGGATGAGCGCGTCGCGGGCCCGTTCGACCGCAGCCAGTTGCGTCGCCGCCACCGCGATCCGATCGAGTTCTCGGCGTATCTCCGCCTTCAACAGCGGCGGCAGCTCACGGCCGTCGCCGGTTCGCAGCGCCTCGAGCCGTTCGAAACAATCTCGCCGAAGCGGATTGTAATCCCGGATGCCTTGGCCGCTGAGCAGGCCCCTAATTCGATTGGTGTGCTGAATGCGTTCCTTGATCAGCGTGCCGCGCTCGCGCGTCAGGCGCCGGCGATCCTCTTCTTCCGGGCTCGGCGCGCGAACCATGGAACAGACCCGCCGCTCGCCGCGAGCCCAGGCCATCAGCGTCCGCAACAGCGTCTCGCCGTTGATCGAATCGGTCTTCGCCCGCCGATGCCGCCGGTCGACGGCGATCGAAGCCGCATCGACGACCTGGCTCTCGATCCCATTGGCGAGCAGCAAGCGATGAATCCAAAACCCGTCCAATCCCGCTTCCTGAATGACGATCGCTTTGACCCGCACGCCGTAGCGCTCCTCGGCCTTTGCCCTCGACCGCGAAAGAAGGTCGAGCAGGCGGGCGCCGTCTCCACCCTCGACCACATGCTTGGAAAACTTTTCGCTGCCCGGACTATTGATCGTCACAACCCATTTGGATTTGCTCAGTTCGAGCGATGCGAACAGCGTGATATCATTCGCGAGGGCGGTGGTCGCGACAGCGGTCGCGGAGGTGACGGACTGCATCGGTTGCCTCCATGCTGGTGTGGAAGCTCAGCCTACCAAGTCGGGCCGCCGTCCACCCGCATAGGATCTTTTTCCGCGCTCTTGACGCTCTGGCTGTCAATGATCGCGGCGGTCGGGCTCGCCTCGCGAGCGGCGGCTTCGCGACACTTCACGTAGAGCGCGTCGTGGATGCGATCGAGCGTGCCGTCCCAATTCCAGCGATCGAAGTAATCGTAAAGCGTCGAACGCGGCGGCAGGTCCTTCGGGACGGCGCGCCATTGGCAGCCAGTGCTGAGGACGTACATCAGGCCGTTGACGACCTCGCGCTCATGGACATGACGTCGGTTGCCGCCGCGCTTGGCCGGCGGAATGAGCGGCTCGACATGCGCCCATTCCGCGTCGGTCAAATCGCTGGGATAGCGCAGTCCATCGCGGTCGTAGCGAGTGCGATTTTCGTTGGTCCACATCGGCGACCTCCCAAGTGATTCGGGCCGCTTCCTTAAATCATAAGCGATTCCAACAATTCGTTAAGTTCCCGGACGGGCTCTAAGCATGAAACATGGTCTGGATCCAAAGGTAGCTTTGTAAAGTCCAGTCGTGTTGATTTTCAAGATATTGATGAAGCCATAGAACAAATTATCCTAGAGTCGGGATGCCCCGCTGAGCAGATACCGGAGTCCCCCTCACGGGATGAACTGCTTCGGCTTGCGATCGAACACTTGTCAGCTTATAACTATCTGCTAATACTTGACAACTTAGATATATTAAGTGACACCGATCAGCAGTACTTGCTGAATTTAATGATACAATTGTGTTCAGCTTCCAGGTCGAAGGCAATTTTGACAGCGAGACGCAACTTAGGAGCTAGTATTGCGATAATTACTGACCTTGGTGGCTTGACTAAAGATGATTTTGAAAAATTCGTCGATGATAAATACAAGCAACTGAAATTATCATTTGTTTCTGACACCCCATTGACGACCATATCCGCTCTGTATGAGGCCAGTAATGGCTCACCCCTATTTGCACTTTCTATTCTTAGATTGATTGCCCTTGGCGAATCGATCCAAGGTGCCATAAAAAGTTGGAAGGGGGCGGATGGCGAAGCCGTTCGAAAGGCCGCTTTCCAACGTGAAATTGGTCGATTGAAGGGCAACGAGGCGCGAGTGTTCTTGGTATTGAGCTATCTGGAGAAGGCGTCTCTTGACGAAATATCGGGAATACTTCAGCTGAACAAATAGTAAAGTCGAGGAAGGGCGCGGTTGCTTCGCTTTGGGGCGTCGCGCCGTTTCCCTTCCCCGCTCATCAGTAGGGTCGAGGACTGACGCGCCGGTTTAGGCCGAAGTTTGTATTCCCTGTTGGCTCGCTCTTTCGTCTGCGAGTGTCACACCATCTCGGCCGTGCCACGTTTCCAGCCCCCGCCTCGTCGAACGCAGCATGCGGATTTCCCGCACTGCGCTCTCCTGTTTGCTTCGCCTCAAGGATTATGGGGCCTATCCTGCCGGAGCGGCTTTCGGCGCTGGTCGAACCACTCGGTAGCCATCGAACAGCTTCAGAGTCTGATACAGCCATCCCCTACTCCACCGCGCCCAGCCGAAGCCCTGTCGGTTCCGGGCTCGCAGCATATGGCGCCGGATCTTCTTCTCCACCCAGTCTTTCACGAAGCCGAAGCACTCGCTGGCGTGTCCCACCGCAAAGTAGTTCACCCAACCGCGCAGCACCGGGTTGATCAACTTCACGACCCGATCAACCGGTTGCGATTGGTGGCGGCGGAACACATCCTTGAGCTTGCGTAGCAGCGCCGTCCGCTTTTTGAGCTTGGGCGTGTAGTGGGCGCGCCATACGCCCCGCAGACTACGCACTCGGCGGAAGTCGAACCCCAGAAAGCCGAAGCTCTCGCCTCGGCGGAGGTCCACGATTCAACTCTTTTCTTCGTTGATTTCGACCTGCAGCTCGGCCAGTTCCTCGCGCAGCCGTTTCTCCACCGCCGCCATCAGCCAGTCATGTCGCTGGTGGGCGTCGATCAAGATCACCAGGTCGTCAGCGAATCTCGCGTATTCGACGGAGGTGTACTTGCCGTAGCGCGTGGCCTCCCTCGCCCGCTCCAGCATCCTGTCAACCTCGGTGAGGTAGATGTTGCTGAGCAGCGGCGAGATCACCCCACCCTGCGGAACGCCTTGTTTCCCGCTGGCTTTGAGCATGATCTTCAGCAGATGCATGACGTCGGCATCGTCCACGCGCTGGGCTACTTTCGCCAACAGCCGATCATGCCGGACATTGTCGAAATAGCTGCGCAAGTCGATGTCGATGACGCGCGTCTTGTGCTGAACGATCGCTCGCGCCACGCGGTCCACCGCTTCATGAGCTGTCCGTTGCGGTCGGTATCCGAACGACCCCGATTGGAAGTCCGCCTCGAAGATCGGTTCCAATATGAGCTTGAGCGCACCCTGCGCCACGCGGTCGCGGATCGCAGGAATAGAAAGGACGCGGACCTTGCCGCCATCCTTCGGGATTTCCTGCCTCCGGGCCGGCAACGGCGCATAGGAGCGCCCGACCAGTTCGTCCGCGATCTGCTCAAGGAAAGCCTCTACGCCCTGCGCTTCGATAGCCTCGAAGGTCACCTCGTCACTTCCCGGAGCACCATTGTTCTTCTTGGCCAGCGCATACGCCTCGCGTAGCGTTTCCAGCTTGCAGACATGGACGTACAATCCCCAGAACTTCCAGGACGTCTCAGCCTTCGCCTTGACGTATATTCTCCGCCTCAGGTCCTGCAAATCGATGGACGCCTTTGTCATCTCGTCCTTGCCTTCCTTGTGATCGGAGACTTTACAAACAGCAGGGCTCCTTCGCTCCACGGGCGTTACCCCGCCTCACCGCTACTGCGAACCCATCCGTCACCCTCTCGCCTTCGATCAACTTCCCGGTTGAGCCGGTTATACGATCGACCCTGCTCCGGCGATTTCGCGCCGGGACGAGGAGGGCTTCTCCAGTTGCTCGGCATGTCCTTGCCACCGTGCTGTCGCTTCCACCCCGCCGAAGTGAAGGAGCCGCTTCGGTCAGATTTCGGCTCCCCATGCTGCCTTCGCCCTCCAGTTGCGGGCTCGGCCTTCGGGGCTACGCATTTTCGAGGCCACATTCGCGTTTACTTTCATTACGGCCCGGCGGCTCGTCGTCTCCCCGAGGGAGACGTTGTCGATAGGCTTCAGAGTCTTGGTTTCCCGCCACCCTGCTATCCAAACTACGGGGCTTCTGACTCTTGCCCCGGCAGGCCTTTCTCCTGCTGAACATGCCAGCCTTCGCTGGACACACAACCGGACAGGCGGATTTACCGCATCCGGCTTTCCGACTGGCTTCATCATGAGGCACTCACCGGTGACAATCCGCGCCCGCGACGAAGGCGCAGCACGCCCAGTTCCTCGTAGACAATCTCACGAGAAAACCGGTTAGTACCGCGCCCTGGCGCTTTATGTCGTTTGCACAAGAAGTTGCGCACACGGTCATAGACATGATCGTCAACGGCTTGGTACGCCGATGCAAGCGCGCCGTGCGAGAAGTATGCTGACCAGCCGCGCAGAAGGCGGTTCAGTCGAGTTTGAACTTCAGGCCAAGCGCCCTTGTTGCTCGGCGTCAGCAAGTCGCTGACTTTGAGCTTGATCCGATGCACGCTTTTCTTCGATGGGCTTGCGCCCAAGTACCACCGGCCACCATTAGGAAAATGTCGTGGACCTAACGTGTAGCCAAGGAAGTCGAAGCTTTCTCGGCGAGCGTCTTTCACCGAGGTTTTCCCCTCGTTGAGCGACAACCCGAGTTTCGTCATCACCGCTCTCGTCCACGCCAGAGCCTCTTCCGCGCTGCCGCGGCTGAGGATGACGAAGTCGTCGGCGTAAGAGACGACGTGAGCCCGGAATGCTTCGCCGCGTCCAGATAGACGCCAATGCTTCAGGAACCGGTTCATGTAAATATTGGCGAGCAAAGGGCTGGCGACACCGCCTTGAGGCGTGCCGCGTTTGCTGCTCCTGCCGCCGCTCATTCGCCGTTTCCCGTCGCCATCCCGTTCCTCGACCGGCGCTTGCAGCAACAGCTTGATCAACCGCAGCACATTCCGGTCGACGATGCGTCGGGCCAACGATCTGAGGAGGTCCGAGTGCGGAATCGAATCGAAATATTTCGACAAGTCGGCGTCTACGACGTCGGTATAGCCCCGGCAGATCAGCCGGTGCGTTTCCTTGACCGCATCACCCGCGCTGCGACGTGGGCGATAGCCATAGGCGTTATCCTCGAAGTCCGCTTCGAAGATCGGCTCCAGAACGAGCTTGGCGGCGGTCTGAATGACCCGATCCCGAATCGTGGGGATACCGAGCGGGCGTTCGCCGCCCCCCGGCTTCGGTATCATCACCCGCCGCACCGGATCGGCCCGGTACGTCTTCAAAACGAGTTCCCCGCGCAAACCCGCCAGCCAAACTTCCGCGCCCTCCGCGTCGATCTGCTCGAAAGTCGTTCCATCGGCGCCCGGCGCACCCGCGTTGGCGCGGGCGAGCGCATAGGCGTGGAGAAGGACATCCTCACGGCAGATCTTGTCGTAGAGCAGGTAGAAGCGGAAGGCGGGCTCCGTCTTCGCCTTACAATAGAGCTTCCTCTGAAGGTTCCTGATCTTTTCGGGCGTTTCCAGGCGCATCGCCAATCACCCTTTCCTCACCATCTTCGAAAGCGCACCAGAAGTCAGGGTCCTTTCCTCCGCCGGAGTTACCCGGCATCAACGGTCGTATGACCCTGTCCGACTCCCGCACGGTCCGCTGCCATAAACAGCGTCGAAAGCCGCGACCTCCGACCGCACGGGTCTCCCCCGATTACCCGCATCACCCTTCCAGCGTGCCGTGTCCATTACCCCGGCGGACCGGACAGGTGCATGTGTCGATTGCTTCCCTGCCCGCGCGGCCTTCCCCAAACTAGGGATGGGTCGGCGTCCGCATCGCATCTTTCGAGGCCTGCTCAGACTTCATTCGCATTACGGCCCGATGGATCGCTCAACCGCCCGAGGCGGCCTTTGTCACGAGGCTCCAACCCGACCGGTTACCCGGTCAAATCGCTCGTCAGCTACCAGATCAATCGACAACTCTCTGGGTGGAATCTACCTCCACTGATGATACACGCCTTCGGGGCGCACCCAAGTTCAGAATGCATTGGAGACGCTGCAAGGTTTTTCGATGACAACGACAGAGAGTGCGTTGCCAGGCGGTGCGATATTCCAGATCCCGTCGACGCTGGCTCTGGTTGCCGATTTATTGGAGACGCGGGTAGCCGACTGGAGAAAGATCAAGGAGCGGTGTGTAGCACATCGGGAGATCGCAAGAAATAGAGGACAGTTTGTTGGGACGGCCGTAAAGAGAACTACGGCCAGACTAAGCATTGGAGACACCAAGGGTGCAAGAGAAATAGTGGATGAAGCTCTAACCAGACTTCCATCAAATCCGGACCTTTATTGTTTGAGTGGCAAGGTTTTTACTGCTGCGAGTGACGTTGGAAGAGCTGAGGAAAGCTTTCATAAAGCTTTCGACTTTGGATGCCGAAAGCGGGAGCTCTTTGACGGTTGGGTAGCTGTTCTGCAGCGGAGGGAAGATTGGAGGGAAATGGCGAGAGTAGCAGCAATCGCCGAGGAACAATTGGAATCGTGCCAGTTTCAATTGCTACGAGACAAAGCGCTGATGTGGCTTGGCGACCAAGCTGCTCGCTCAGGTGATTTCATTACAGCTGAGCAGGATTATCGGCAAGCGTTGGAAAATATTAGCGGCGCGACACGTAAGTATTCATTTAAATCTGACCGTGCACATTTGTGGCAACTCAACGAAACATTGATAGTGCGTTGGTTAGGCGTGGTTAGAATGGTACGGCCTCCGGACGGAAGCGGGCTAAAACCGTATCTCAACGCGTGTTTAAACGCTATTTTGAGGTACAGATCAAACAACTGGCAAATTGTTGTAACTGCAATATCTTCGGGGAACGAATGGATAAACAGGGCAGCGCGGCGCAATACGACCATGTCTTTAACAGACGACGCGACAAAAATGATGGAGAAAATGAATAGAGTGAAGAAACTTGTGAATAATAGAATGATGGCGCGCGGAGACGTCCCTACAGATTTAGCTAAACAGCTGGATGAAACAATAGGAAGACTATCTAAACTGACCGCCGAAGCTTCGTGACTTCCCGAGGACGGCAAGCGCCTGCTCGTGCCCGAGGGCGCGGAGGCTCTAACCCAGGCGACCCAGTTGGCGTCCTATTACGACCGGCATGCGGAGCGTCCCAGCTTCAAGCGCACCATTCCGCCCGCCGGGCCGCCCCGACGCGCGACGAGAACAACGGCCTCGCCATAAGCTCCTTGGCTAATGCTCGCCGCGGCCGCGCAGGAACGCCTCGAAGGCGGTGAGCGTCGCGGCGGAGACGTAATGCTCGATGCCTTCGGCGTCGGCCTCTGCAGCCTCGCGCGGCGCGCCGACGGCGATCAGGAGATCGACCACCAGCCGGTGGCGCTCGCGCGCTCGTTTCGCCATCGCCGCGCCGGTCTCGGTCAGAAAAATGCCGCGATAGGGCTGGGCTCGCGCCAGCCCCTCGCGCTTGAGGCGTGCGATGGTCTTGCTGGCGGTGGGATGGGCGACGCCCATCCGCCGCGCGATGTCGGTCGTGCGCGCTTCGCCATTGGCGGCGATCAGATCGGCGATCAGTTCGGTGTAATCCTCGAGCATCGAGGCCGAGCGCGCCGAGCGCGCCTTGCTGAACCGGTCGGCCTGCGCGGGTTCGGCCGCCAGTCCCGCATCTGCGGACGGCGTCTCCTTGCCGCTGGTGGTGGCCAAAATCGCCCTCGCTCGCCCCGCCGCGCGTGATATTACAAGTGTCATTATACAGCCTTGGCTGCAAAATGCAACCCGCTTGACAGCGCCTCAGTTTGAGTCTTCGGCCGCGGCGAGCCGCTTCTTATCTTCCGGGCGGGAGCAGCCTCCGGGCATGGTCAAAGTCGTCTAACAGCATTCTCGACCCGCCCACGCCTCTCGGCCCTCTTTGACCACAAGCCAGACAATCGCCAGCGAGGCAACGCCATCAATCCACCACGCGCCGAAGGCCCATTGGGCGGCGAGACTGATGACGACCACAAACGAGAGCCAGCCGCAGGTCACGGCCTCCATCGCATCCGCTCGCAACGCACGACTGCCGAGCTTTTCGGCGACCGCAATCTTCCGGTGAGCAAGGTAGCGCATGGACGGAATGGCCGCCAATGCAACGATGAGGCCAGGCCAGGAGAACGCCTCGCCGGTCCGCGTCCACAGGCTCCACGCCGCCGCAATCGTCACATAAGCAGCCAAGGCCAAAAGCAACGCCCCCGCAATCCGGCTCGCGGTCCTTTCGGCTTCCTCCGAAAAGCGCTCGCCGCGCCGAAGTTCGACCGTCAGTCGCCAGATCAGAACGCCGGCCGACGCAATTTCAATGAGGCTATCCAAGCCAAAAGCCGTCAGAACCAAGCTGCCGGCCATCAAGCCGGCTCCGATGGCGACAATGGCCTCGACGGTCATCCAGCCGATCGTCAGCCATTCGAGCCGGAAGGCTTGACGGATCAAGGCTTGTCTTTCGCCGGATTGCCCAGGCCGAGTCGGCCAAACCACAGGCGCCGGCGCACAGCACTCGTCTTCGCAAAGGCCCGTCTTTACCGTCTCGAGTTGACTCAACCGACCACGCTCCTAGCTTTCCGCCAAGCATAGCAGCGACTTGGGGGCGCGGCGAGCAATCGCCAAGAGGCGCTTAAATTCAAACTGAGCTGCTACCCGCTTGACGCCCGTCGATCGCATCCAGCCTTTGCGCCTATTTGCAGCCTATTGACTATGGCGTAGCAATGGGTACATTGTGCAGGTGAGGCGAGAAACGCAGGAGCTGAGGCGATGAGCGACGTGGTCGCGCGTGTGGGCGTGAGCATGACGGAGCGGACCGTCGAGGGCATCCGGGAAGTGCTGGCCGGCAAGATGCGCTGGCATAGCCCGCTGTTGTTCGCCGGCCCGGCGGTGATCGCCTCGATCGCCTATATGGACCCGGGCAATTTCGCCACCAACATCCAGGCCGGCGCGAAATACGGCTACGCGCTGCTGTGGGTGGTGCTCCTCGCCAATGTCGCCGCCATGCTCTATCAGGCGCTGTCGGCCAAACTCGGCATCGTCACCGGGCGCAATCTGGCGGAAATGTGCCGCGAGCACTTTCCTCGGCCCGTCGTATGGGCGTTATGGATTGTGAGCGAAGTGGCGGCGATGGCGACCGACCTCGCCGAATTCCTCGGCGGCGCGATCGGTCTCTCGCTTCTGTTGCATATCCCGCTGGTCGCCGGCATGGGCGTTACCGCTGTTCTCACCTACGGCATCCTCATGTTCGAGGGACGGGGGTTCCGCCCGATCGAGCTCATCATCGGCGCGCTCGTGGCGGCAATCGCCCTTTGCTACCTGGTCGAGATGTTCATCGCTCCGATCGATTGGGCCGCGGCGGGGCTGGGCAGCGTGGTTCCGCGGCTGCCCGACGCCGGCGCGTTGACGATTGCGGTCGGCATTGTCGGCGCGACGATCATGCCGCATGCGATCTTCCTGCACTCGGGCCTGACCCAGAACCGGGCGCCGGCCCGCGACGACAACGAGAGGCGCCAGTTGCTGTGGTTCTCGAACGCCGAGGTCCTCATCGCCCTCGCGGTCGCCGGACTCGTCAACATGGCGATGGTGATCATGGCGGCGAGCGCGTTCCACGAGGGCCACAGCGACGTCGCCGAAATCGAGACCGCCTATTCGACCCTGACGCCGCTGCTCGGCCCGGCTGCGGCAGGCGCGTTCCTGACCGCGCTGCTCGCCTCCGGACTGTCGAGCTCGGCGGTCGGCACGATGGCCGGCCAGATGATCATGCAGGGCTTCGTCGGGTTCCGCATTCCGATCATCGTCCGCCGCCTGGTGACGATGATCCCCGCGTTTGTCGTCGTTTGGCTGGGCGTCAATTCGACCAATGCGCTCGTCATCAGCCAGGTGGTCTTGAGCTTCGCCCTGCCCGTGCCGGTGATTGCGCTCCTCATGTTCACCCGCCGCAAGGACATCATGGGCGCGTTCGCCAACAGCCGCCTGACGAATGTCGCGGCGATCGTCGGCGCCCTCCTGATCCTGACCTTGAACGTCATCCTCCTGCTGCAGACCTTGGGCGTCGATATTCCCGGTCTGCCGAGCAGCTGACGGGTCGTCGCCAGCTCGCCGCGCGCCTCCGTCATGCGGGAAGACCGATCGAACCGAGGCGGCCCCTTGCGCCTTTTGATCTTGTTTACGCGGGGACCATCCCGACGCGTTTCCTCCCCCACCCGGGCCGCGCTTGCGCGCGCCCGGGCGCAAGCTCTTGTGGGGGAGGATCAAGGAGGGGGGTCGCGCCATCCTGCGCGATAAGAGAGCAGCGGCGCACTCGACAATCTCGTCGGCCCGCGCGACCCCCCACCCCTACCCGCCCCCACAAGAGGGGGCGGGTGCGCCTAACGCCACCGATTCTACCCAAATGCAGCAGGCTCCAAGCGGCGGCGCGATTCAGTGCATGGCCTCACCGCCGAGATGCCTGAGCTTGTCGGGATTGCGCATCACATAGACGCCGGCGATCCGGCCGTCCTGGATCTCGAGCGCGGTCGTTTGCACGCCGTCATGCTCGACGGTGACGAAACCCGGCAGGCCGTTGATGAAGCCGTAGCGCATGGCTCCCGGCGTCCTTCCCGCGAAGACGCGCGCGATTGCAGCGTGAAACTGCATCACGTCGTTGATCCCATCGGGCGAGGAATTTTTTCATGGCGCCCGCCTCCGCAACGCCTCGGGCGCGGGCGCTGCGGCGGAGCCGCGCTGCTCTCAAGCTTCTTTCGCGGCGAGCTTGGCGCGCAGCGACTGGTTTTCGGCTTCGAGCGCTTCGAGCCGCGCCCGCAACGGCGCGAGCGCAGGCGCAAGCTCGGCTTCGCTGAATCGCGGCGTGATATGCTGCGGGCATTTCCAGTCGAACGCGACGAGATGCATGATGAGGCCGCGCTCGACCTTGGCCCTGTAGCCCGGCAGGATGAGCTTGGCGGCCAATTCCGAATCGGCGGTGAGATCCTTCGCCTCAATATGGGCGTAGATCTTGAGGCGTCGCCGGTTGGGATAGTCCATCAGGATCAGCGCGGCGCGGTCATTTGTCGCGAGATTGCCGGTGCTGATGTACTGCCGGTTGCCGCGAAAGTCGGGAATCGCCAACGTCTTCTCGTCGAGAATGCGGATGAAGCCGGGCGGCCCGCCGCGGTGCTGGACGTAGGGCCAGCCGCCCTCCGAAACGGTCGCAATGTAGAGGTTGTCGCGCTCGGCGATGAACGCCGCCGCCCCTCGGGTCAGGCGGTCGGACGGACGGTCGCCTTCGAAGTTCACCCAGAATTCGCCGCTGCCATTGGCCTCCTGCGCGGCGCGAACGCCGGGCGTCGAGGCGATGTCAAGATAATCATAAGGCACGGGGTAAAGCTCCGGCTTGGCGCGGCCGAAATCGCCGCACACCAACAACTAGTGCTTTTCAGCCAAGCCAATAACCCGGTATCCTTGGAAGGGACTATTTCATTTTATGGAATATGGACCGCCTCGAAGCCATGTCCCTTTTGGTCGCGGTTGCGGAGGCGGGCAGGCCCGGCTCGCCTAGCGGCGGCCCTTGAGACGCGACAAAAGCGCAATGCGCTGCCTGGCGCTACTCAAAAGGGTTTGTCAATTTGGCGCCCGAGCTCTCGAAATCGGCAAGGTCGCGAGTCACGAGAGTGAGGTCGTTGGTGAGAGCGATGGCGGCGATTTGCTTGTCGACCGCATGACCTGGGTCAGGGACTCGCAAATGACCCCAGACCTGCGCGGCGTCCGCATCGAAGGCGAGGACGCGCTGGCCAAATGATTCGACGACGGTCGTCAACCACACCTCAAGACGCCGCGCTTGTGCAGCGTCGCCGCGGCGGCGGATGAGTTCGACCCCACGCCGTAACTCGCCGACGGAGATAGCGGAAAGAAATACCGGCGCGCTCGATGCGGCGACAGTCTCGAAAAAAGCAATGACGCCGCGATTCGCCTTGTCGCGCTTTCGCGCTTCGCTGATCACGTTGGTGTCAATCAAATACATGTGCAGAGCGCTCGGCCGAGTCGACCCGCTCGAAATCTGCGTCGAGGCCCACGTCCGGCATTGACGCCAGAACCTGGGCAAAGGTGCGCCGGCGAGGACGCGCGAGCGCCGCCGTCAGGATTGCGCGATGTTCCGCTTCCGCGCTCCGGCCATGCGCCCCGGCGCGCTCCTTGAGCGCCCGGACAAGCTCCTCATCTACTCCGCGCACCAGCAGATCGGGCATCATTCGCCCTTCAGTAGCAGTCTATTGATATCAATGATATCATCGCGACAAGGCAACGACAAGAGCAGAGGTCATCTGGCGCGCCGCTCCTCAAGACGGCGCCGGGTCCGCTATCGCGGCTTGGCGAGCAGGACGGGGCCCCGGAGACCAGACGAACGGCTACTGCGCCGCCTGGATATTGGGGAAGGCGATCTCGATCAGCGTCCCTTGCTCGCGCCGGCTCTTGATCGAAAATTCGGCCTTGTTGGCTTCGACCAGCGCCTTGGTCAGCGGCAGGCCGAGACCGGCCCCGCCCTTGGGCCCGCCCTTCCCCACTTGGCTGAACGGCGTGAGCGCAAGACCGACTTCATTCTCGTTCATGCCGACGCCAGTATCGCGCACGCGGATCACCGCCTGGCCGGCGGCGTCGACGGCGGTGGAGACGATCACCTGCCCGCCCGGCTCGTTGAACTTCACCGCGTTCGACATCAGGTTCAGCATGATCTGCTTGAGCGAGCGCTCGTCGACCATCACCCGCGGAAGGCGGTCATGGAGCGAGACGCGCATGATGACCCGCTCGCGCGCAGCTTGCGGCTGCATCAGCGACACGCACTCGCGAATGACGCTGTTGGCGTCGACGGCTTCGAAAGCGAGTTCGAGCTTGCCCGCTTCGATCTTGCTCAAATCGAGCAGGTCGTCGGCGAGGCTCATGACATGGTTGCCGGATGCGTGGATGTCCTTGAGATAATCCTTGTAGCGCTCGTTGCCGACCGGGCCGAACCGCTCCTCCAGCATCACTTCCGCAAACCCTAAGATGGCGTGCAAGGGCGTGCGGATCTCATGGCTGACCTGGGCGAGAAAATCGGTCTTGGCGGCGCTCGCGGCCTCGGCGGCTTCGCGCGCGGCGATGAGGCGCCGCTCGGCCTCGCGCTCGCGGCTCAAGTCGCGCGCAAGCGCGCAAAATTGCGGCGCCTCGCTAGGGCCGATGCGCGCCAGCGTCAGCGCCAGTGGAATGGAGGCGCCGTCGCGATCGCGCCCGACCACCTGGAGCGGACGAAAGGCCGCTTCGACTTCGCCGCCGCGGCTTAAGGATTTCGAGCCTTGCGGTCGCCTCGGGATGGCTTTGGGGCGCGAGCAGCATCAACAGGCTCTCGCCCGCTATCTCGTTCTGATGGTAGCCGAACATTCGCTCGGCGGGCTCGTTCAGCGACAGGATGCGGCCGGCTGAATTGAGTGTGACAGCGCCGTCGGTCGCGCGGTCGAGCATCGCCTGAAGGTCGCTCGCCAAACCGTTGCGCGTCGGCGTCTCGCTCTCGGCCGCCCGCAGCCTCGCCCTGAGCTCCGCGTCCAGCGACCGGCGCAGCGCGATCAGCGTCGCCGGCGCGCCGTCCCAGCTGATCACCTGCGCGTGGCCGTCCACGGACAGGATTTGCCCGTCCGCCCTCACGATCGCAACCGCGCCCACGTCCTCGGCCGTCATCGCTTGGGGATCGCGGTCGCGGAACATCCTGGAGAGCGCATTCGCCGCCTGAAATTCTGCGAAATCGCGATAGCCGACGAGATCGAGCAGCGTCCGGTTGGCGTAGACCGCCCGCCCGTCGCGAGCGATGAGGGCGCCGACCGGCAGCCGGTCGAGAACCGCGGCGGCGTTGCGCTGAACCTCATCGCCGTCGGCGCCGCGGCCCGCGGCAAGCTCGCCTTCCCGCTCCGCCTTCTGCTCGGCGCGAGCGTTGATCCCGCGTTCCCGCTCAACGTCCGCGCCTGCCCGTTCGTCCACGTGGTCGTCGCGCGAAGCCGGAGCGCGGCCGACCAGCGCGCGCGCGATTTCCCGGAAAGCGTCGCGCTCGCCGCGGCTGAGCTCGACGGTCTCGGCCGGGAAGCTCTGCGCCTGGTCGCGGGCGAGCGCATCGAGCGCGCCCGGACGGATCGGAACGATGTTGGATGGCGGGGCGGACGCCAGGTGGCGCAGGACATAGATCTCGGCGGTGCGCTCAGGCTGCGGCTGAGCCTCGCTTGGCCCGGGGGGCTCGGCCTGGTCCGGTTGCGCGGCCTCCGCCGCCGGAGGGGACTTGGCTCCGTCGGCGTCGAGGGGAGCCTCGGGCTGCGCGGCTTCGGGCGCATCCGTTGGCGGGAGTTCGAGAGTGGGTTCGATCGGTTCGGCGGCGCTTTCGCGCGCTTGGGCCTCGGCTTCAAGGTGGTGGCCGGGCAACGGGCGCTCGGGTTCGAACGCCTCGGGCTGCGCGGCTTCGGGCGCCTCCGTTGGCGGGAGTACGAGATTGGGTTCGATCGGTTCGGCGGCGATCTCGCGCGTCTGGCGCTCGGCTTCAACGTCGTCCCGCGAAGGCGCGCGCCCGGGTTCGGTCGCGTCCGATAGCGCCGGATCCAGCTTAGCTCCGTCCGGCTCGAGCGAAGCCTCGGGCGGCGGCTCGGCTTCGGGCGCCTCCGTCGGCGCGAGTTCGAGATCGGGTTCGATCGGCGCCGCGGCGCTCTCGCGCGGCTGAACCTCGGCCTCGATCTCCTCGCCCAGCACGCCAAAGCCGCGGTAGCCCAAAAATTCGCGATCGCGGCC
Organism: uncultured Alphaproteobacteria bacterium; assembly: GCA_963824475.1. GTDB lineage: Bacteria > Pseudomonadota > Alphaproteobacteria > Rhizobiales > Beijerinckiaceae > Roseiarcus. Next base: position 412,755 of record CAWGPR010000007.1, on the reverse strand, counting down.
GAATATCGGCGCAGCCGAAAGCGCGACCATCCGACGCCGATTAACTCCCGAGAGCGGCCACTCGACCGTGAGCCCGGAGAAAGTTTGCCGCTCGCCAAGGGCGCGCGCCAATGCGGCGGCGCCGTCCAATCCAATGCGGCGGAGCAGAGCCTCAACGGATTCGCCGCGACGCGGCGCATTGGCCCCAACCGCGGCGACGAGCGCGGGGTGCGTCGCGCCAAACCAGCCCTCCTCGTCGAGGGTCCACAGGAAGCGAGAATTCGGCGACAGCGCTCCACCCAGATCGGGGGGCGCCGAATCCTTTGGCTCCGGAGCCTCTGGCCGCGGAGCTTCGCGGTTGGCGGCGGGCGCGGGCGGCTCGCCGCTCGCGGCGCCAAGGGCTGGAGCCGACGCCAAAAGCCAGTTCGCGCCTCCCGGCGCGCCGATGCGGACGCAGCGCAAATTGACGCCGCCCGGGCGCCGGTCGACGACCAGGCGCATTTGCTCGAGCCGCGGCTCGCCAATGGGAAGCGTCGCCGCCAAGCGACGCAAGCGCCGCGCCGACGGCCCCTCGCCCCTCGCCAGCCGCGTTTCAAGCGCCTCGCAGTCCTTGGCCTCGAACAAAGCGAGCATGGCCGGGCTCGCGCTCACCACCAAGCCTGGCGGAAAGAGAATCGCCAGCCGCGCATTGTCGGCGAGCCACTCCCGCGGCGCGTCACGCGGGTCGAAGGCCGCGGCGGCTTGATCGCGCGATAGCGCCGCGAGTTCGGCGGCGGACGAGGGCGGCGAGTGAGTCAAAGTCGGCGCTCGTGAATGGACGTCAAATCGGCGCAGGCGGATGGCCGACGATTTCGGGCTTTATCGTTAGCGAAAGCTTAACGCGCTCGTAGAAATTACACCACGCCGTCGGCGCCTCAATCTTGGCGCAAGGTTAAAATTTCTGCATGCGGCGCAAATATGTTGCACTGCAACACGAAGGCGGCTATACAGCCGACACCGAGTCGCGGCCGCTGCCGGAGGGTTAAGAGAATGCCCAGTTCGCCGTTTGAGGTTCCTAACGAGTTGCGCGATTTCGCCGAACGCAGCGTCGAGCAGGCGCGCAAGGCGTTCGAGGGCTTTCTGACGGTCGCGCAGCGCGCGAGCGGCGTCGGCGGCGATGCGACGACGACATCGCAGGGCGGCGCGAAAACGGTCAGCGCTCACGTGCTGTCCTATACCGAGCGCAATGTGAACGCGGCGTTCGATCTGGCTCAAAAGCTGGTCCGGGCGAAGGATCCGCAGGAGGCTCTGGCGCTCCAGAGCGAGTACATGAAGACCCAGCTTGCAGTGCTGCAAGAGCAGGCCAAGGAGCTTGGCTCCATCTTCCAAAAGAGCCTGACGACGCCGCCCGGCTCGAGCTGAACGCCGGCGTCGTTTCACCAGTCAACGAATTGTTCGGAAGACATCGAGGTTTTATTCATGGCTAGCGCACCGAAGAAGAACGCCGCCGCCCGGGCGGCCTCGGCTGCGACCGAGTCCGATGAGGTCCCTGTCGCCCCTCGCGCGGTGTTCGTCATGCCCGAGGCTTCAGCGGAGAACGCGGAGACGAGTTCGCCCGCCGCCACGGACGCTTTCGGCGCAGCCTCGCCGGCGGCGGAAATTCAACAGAGTTTCCGCAGCGCGCTGGAAAAAAGCGTGGCCGAGTCACGCACGGCTTTCGCCAAGGCCAAAACCGCCGCGGATGAAGCCGCGAGCGCCATTGAGGTCAGCTTCGCCGCCGCCAAGGACGGCGCGCTCGCCATCAACGCCAAGGGGTTCGAAGCGCTGCGCGCCAATGCGGACGCCAATTTCGATTTCTTGAAGGCGGTGTTCGCGGCCAAGTCGCTCTCCGACGTCGTTGCGCTCCAGGCCGAGTTCGCCCGCAAGCAGGTTGAAACGTTCACCAGCCAGAGCAAGGACCTCGGGGCGCTGACGCAGAAAGCGATGGCGGACGCCGTCGAGCCGTTCAAGGAACAAGTGGCGAAATCGTTCAAGATCGCCGTCTGATCTGGATTTCGCCCTTTGGCGGCGCGTTCCTCCCCACGCCGTCAGTGAACGCCGTCCGCAGTTGCGGGCGGCGTTCTTTGTCGGGCAAGCGCGCGGGCCTCGCTCGCCGCAGCGCGGGGCCTTGCGCCCCTTCCGCTTAGACACTAGTTTCCCGGCCAACCCGGGTCGTGCCGCCATAGCTCAGATGGTTAGAGCGCTAGATTGTGGATCTAGAGGTCCCCCGTTCGAAGCGGGGTGGCGGTACCATCAACTGCAAACTGTCCGCTAGCATCATCTTGCTCAGGCGAAGGGAGGACGGGGCCGCCCTCCGCCATCGATAGAACGAACGAAGAGCTTGGCCGAGGTCAATCGCCTCGCGCAGTCCGGTGGGGAGGGGTTCTGCGCGAGGCGAAAGAGCGCGCCCCCAAGGCGAGAATGGACGCGCCGAACGGGCAAAGAACGCGGCCGCGCAATCTTTGTTCCGCTGGGGCCATAAAACTTTTCAACGTCAAGAATGATACGACAGGTAAATTCCCCCTTCCGCCAAGCGGCGACGCCAATGCGTAATTTGATCGTTGCAGCCATCATTGGCCTGAGCTTGTCGGCCTGCGCCGACACGCAAGAATACCCGCTCGCGCCCAACATGGTGCGGCTGGACGTCAATCCCCCGGCTGCGCCCTTTGTTCGCGAGGCTACGCTGCGACGCGCGGCGGAACTGACGATACGGAACGGTTACAGCGCTTTCCGGCTTGAACCGATCTACGGCGAGGCCTTCGATCACTTTGGCGTCACTGTCGTCATGTTTCACGCTGGTGATCCCCGAGCCGAGGGCGCATTCGACGCAGCGGATATTCTCAAGCAGCGCTCGTGGTAAGGCTGCGCCGCATCCCGGTCAGTCCCTCGCGCCACAATTGCTCCACCGCCGCAGCAAAAGTGCGGCGGCCCTATCCCGGGCGCTTCGGCCCCAATACGCGCCTTCTTGAGCCCTGTTCCACATTGCTTTGACAGGCGGAATTCGGCGCTGTTAATCAGCTAGCCGGCGTCGTCTTGCGGCTGCCGACGAAGCGGCGACAAGCATCACCGAGATCCGAACTGCGGAAGACTTTGCAGCCGGAAGGCTGCAGGAGATCAGAAAGTCGGTTGCGGATTTGGTCGTGATTCTTGCTTTGGATCGCGCAAACTTGGCGGACGGCGACTGGAGCGACGGAACAGGAATGACGCCTTGAGTTGAGGGTTCGACCCGGTCTCCACCAGCGACAAGCGACTCACGCCGCGCGAGCGCGTCCAACTGCTCGTGGTCGGAGCCGGGCCCGCGGGATGTGCGGCGGCGCTCGAGGCCGCCCGGCTTGGGCTTAAGGTCATGCTCGTCGATGAGCATCCCCTGGACCCGGCTTCGATGGGGCTTGAGGTTCCCTTCCATTTCGGCGGGCGGATGACCGGCGCGGTCCGAAATCGCAACTCGATGACCGAGGCGATCCTCGCCAGCGACCCGGCCCTCGGCGAAGCCTTCGAGGCTGGGGTCGACGTTCGGCTAGGCGTCGCCGTCTGGAGCCTCGTCGCGCCGCGCCCCGGCGTCGCCTGGGTCGGGCGACGCGCGGCCGGCCTCACCGACGGCAATGAGAGCTGGTTCTGCGGTTTCGACGCCGCCATCCTCGCGACGGGCCGGCGCGACGTAGGCGTGGCGTTCCCGGGCTGGAATCTTCCGGGCGTCATGGGCGCGACCGCGGCCTATCATTTGCTTCGACGCTACGATGCGCTCGAGGGCCGAACATTCGTCATACTCGGCTCCGGCGCGGAGGCGACCGCCCTCGCCGAAGCCCTCCGATCGGCGGGACGCAGGGTGGCGGCGATTGTCGAAGTTGCGCGCGAGGCCATCGATTCTACCGGCTGCGCCCGCCTCGCTGCGTCTGGCGTGAAAATCCTCGCGGGCGCGATGATCCGCCGGGCGCTAGGGCGCGATGGCGTGGAGGGAGCGTCCATCGTTCGTCTCGACGATGCGCAGAGCGAAACCACGATCGCCTGCGACACGATCGTGCTCGCGACTGGCGCCGCGCCGGCGATCGAGCTCTTCGACATCGCAGGCGCCGCGATCGTCTTCCGATCGGAAAGTGGCGGCCATGTTCCGCTGGTCGACGGGGACGGACGAACGACCGAGCCGATGCTGTTCGGCGCAGGCGATTGCCTTGGGATCAAGGCCGATCCTCCGGAGGCGGCCGCAGCCGAGGGCGCGCGCGCGGCGCGGGCTGCGGCGACCGCACTCGCGGCCGGCCCGGACGCAGACTGGACGAAGCCGATCGGAGAGGAGAGGCCGGCGGAGCAGGTGCCTTCACCACGCCTCCTCTGGGCCAGGGCCGCGCGCTCGGTCGCCGAGGCCGATACTCATGTCTGCCAGTGTGAAGAGGTTTCGCTCGACGACCTTCTCGGCGTCAGGCCGCCGCGTTACCTCCGCCGCGACCAGCCGGCGCAGCGGGCGCGCGACCTCGCCTCGCTCGCGAATGAGGGGCGGATCAATCAGGATCAGGTCAAACGTCTGACGCGGGCGGGCATGGGGCCCTGCCAGGGGCGGCGCTGCCGCGAGCAGGTCGGGGCGGCGCTCGCGGAGGGGACGGGTGTGGCGCTCAGCGCCATCCCGCTCCCGAGCTATCGCGCGCCGGTGCGTCCGCTGCCCCTCGCCGCCTACGCCGACGAATCGGAGCAGCCGGCGATCGCAGAGCACTGGGACACCTGGTTCGGTATCGAGAGCCAGTGGATCCCATTCTGGGAGCCCCTGTCCGCGACGGACGAGGAGAGCGGCCGATGAGGGACGTCACGACGCCCAAAGGCGCCTCGGTCGTCGTCGTAGGCGCTGGCGTCACCGGGCTCAGCACGGCCTGGTGGCTGGCGCGCTCCGGGGTGGACGTGCTCGTCATCGACAAGGGCGTTGTCGGTTGGGAAGCGTCCGGCCGGAACGGGGGCGGCTGCACCCATCATCAATCGCCCCTGTTCGCTGAGGAGCAGCGGCTCTGGCCGATGATGGACGAGTTGCTCGGCTACCCGACTGAGTTCCAGCCGCGCCGCCTGCAAATCGCGCTGACGGACGAGCAGCTCGAAACCATGAAGCGCGGAGTCGACAGCGCCCGCGCCCAAGGATTTCCGGCCGAATGGTTCGACCCCGCTCAGGTGCGGGAGATGGCGCCGCTGACGGGCGACAATGTCGTCGGGGGCGCCTATTTCGCCTGCGGCGGCCACGCCAATCCGCAGCGGACCGTCCAGGCCTATGCCTGGGCGCTCCGCGATCTCGGCGGGCGCATCCTGCAGAATGTCGCGGCGACGGGTTTCACGCTCGCGGGCGGCAAGGTCAAAGCCGTTGAGACGGACGCAGGGGATTATGCCTGCGAACAGGTGGTCGTCGCGGCGGGGCCACAGACGGGCGTTCTGTCGGCGATGCTCGGCGCGGAGGTCCCGGTCGCTCCTGCGCGCGCGGAGATGATCGTGACGGAGCCGCTGCCGCTCATGCCGATGGGCGGAATCGACGGCAACGGCCTCTATGGACGGCAGACCCTGCGCGGCAATCTCGCCTATGGCGGAGGCCCGCATGAATGGCTGCCAGCCGGTGGCGCGGGATCCGAAGCGCTCAAGTCGTCGAGTCCGATCGCCCGCAATATCGCCAAGCGCCTCGCAGAGCTCTTTCCCAAGGCCGCCCACGCGCGGGTCATCCGCACCTGGGCTGGCATAGTCGAGAACACGCCCGACGGACGGCCGGTCATCGATCGCCTGCCTGGCGTCGACAACGCGACGGTGGCCACCATGTCGAGCGTCGGCTTCGGTCTTTCGCCGGCAAGCGGCCGGGCGACCGCCGAGATCGTGACCGAAGGTCGATGCAGCTTCACGGACCTCTCTACTTTCCGCCTGTCGCGGTTCGGCAACCTCGCGCCTGGCTGGCGCGAGCGGAAGGGTTGGCTGCCGCCCGAGAGCGCGACCGCCCATGTCCATGCGGCTTGATCCCATGAGCGACCGCTATTCCGGCTGGCGGCTCTTTGCGGAAGCTCTTCGCGGCAACAGCGGCTGGAAGGCGGCCTGGCGCAAGCCGGAGCCAAAGCCGCGATACGACGTCGTGATCGTGGGCGGCGGAGGCCACGGCCTTGCGACGGCCCATTATCTCGCGAGCCGGCACGGTATCGCCAATGTCGCGGTGGTCGAAAAGGGGCCGATCGGCCTCGGCAACGGCGGCCGCAACACAACCATCGTCCGCTCGAACTACATGCTGCCCAGCAACACGCGCTTCTACGAGAAGTCGCTGCAGCTGTGGGAGGGCCTGGAGCGCGACCTCAATTACAACGTGATGATGAGCCAACGCGGCGTCCTCAACATTTTCCATACCGACGCCGAACGGGATTTCGCGGCGAGGCGCGGCAATTCGATGCACCTGCAGGGCGTCGACGCGGTGCTCCTCGATCGGGATGGGGTTCGCGCCATGCTGCCGATGGCGGCGATGGACAATCCGATGTTCCCTATCCTCGGCGGATTGCTTCAGCCGCGCGGCGGCACGGCGCGGCACGACGCGGTGATCTGGGGCTTTGCCCGGGCCGGCGACCGGCGCGGGGTCGACATCCTTGAACATTGCGAGGTTACGGGCATTCGGCGCGACGGCGGAAAGGTCGTCGGCGTCGAGACGACGCGCGGCTTCATCGGCGCCGGCAAGGTCGGCGTGGCGGTCGCCGGAAACACCTCCCGGCTTGCCGCCATGGCGGGGCTCACCCTTCCGGTCGAGACCCATCTCCTACAGGCTTTCGTGTCGGAGGCGATCAAGCCCTATATCGACTGTGTTGCGACCTTCGGCGCCGGTCATTTCTATATCAGCCAGTCCGACAAGGGCGGGCTCGTGTTCGGCGGCAATCTGGACGGCTACAATTCCTATTCGCAGCGTGGCAACCTTCCGCTGGTCGAACATCTGATGGGCGCCGCGGTCGCGATGATGCCGTCGCTTTCGCGCCTGCGCGTTCTGCGGCAATGGGCGGGCGTGATGGACATGACGATGGACGGCTCGCCCTTCATCTGCAAGACGCCTGTCTCTGGCCTCTATTTCAACGGCGGCTGGTGCTACGGCGGCTTCAAGGCGACGCCGGCCTCGGGCTGGTGCTTCGCCCATACGATCGCGATGGACGAGCCTCATCCGCTCAACGCTGATCTCACGATCGACCGCTTCCGCGAAGGGCGCCTCATCGACGAGCGCGGCGCTGGCCCCAGCCCCTGGGCGCAATAGAAGCCATGCAGCTCATTCCCTGTCCCTTCTGCGGCGCCCGGCCCGAGGACGAGTTCCACTATCGCGGCGACGCGAGCGTGAAGCGGCCGGCGCCAGATGCGGGCGAGCAGGCTTTCTACGATTACGTCTATACGCGCGCCAATCCGCGCGGCTGGCACGCGGAATGGTGGCAGCACCATGCCGGCTGCCGGCAATGGCTGAAAGTCGAGCGCAATACGCTCACCCACGAGATCCGCGCAGCCGTCGGCCCCGCCGAAACGCTCCCGCACACACCCGCATGAGCGGCTATCGTCTTCCTCAGGGCGGCTTCATCGACCGCAGCCGGCGGCTCGCCTTTCGTTTCGACGGGAAGGTTCTCGAAGGCCATCCAGGAGATACGCTCGCTTCCGCGCTGATCGCCAATGGCGTGACCCTTGTCGGCCGCAGTTTCAAATATCATCGACCGCGTGGAATCCTCACGGCGGGTCCGGAGGAGCCGAACGCGCTGGTCGAACTCGGCGAAGGGGGGCGCACGGAGCCGAACACCAAGGCGACCGAGGTCGAGCTGTTCGACGCGCTCGTGGGGCGAAGCCAGAACCGCTGGCCCTCGCTCGCCTTCGACCTCATGGCGGTCAACGGCCTCGCCGGCGAAATGATCTCGGCGGGGTTCTACTATAAGACCTTCATGTGGCCGGCCGCCTTCTGGGAGAAGGTCTACGAGCCGCTGATCCGTCGCGCCGCCGGGCTCGGAAGGGCGACTTGTGCGCCCGACCCCGACGCCTACGAGGCCACGAACGACCATTGCGACGTGCTCGTCGTCGGGGGCGGCGCGGCCGGGCTTGCGGCGGCGCGGGCGGCTGGCGGCGCCGGGGCCCGCGTGATTCTCTGTGAGCGCGAGGGCCTGCTCGGCGGCGGCCTGTTGCTCGACCCGGCTTTGGAGAGCTGGCGCAGCGACATGATCGCGGCGCTCGAAGCGATCCCGGAAGTCGCTATCCTGAAGCGGACCAACGTCTTCGGCTATTACGACCACAATTGCCTTGGCGCGATCGAGAAGCTTTCGGACGGGCCGCTTGGCGAAGGCGAAATACGGCAACGCCGCCACGTCATCCGCGCAAGGCAGGTCGTGCTGACGACCGGCGCAACGGAGCGGCTGATCGCCTTCCCGGGCAACGACCGGCCCGGCGTCATGATGGCGGGGGCGGCGCTCGTCTATCTGCGTCGGTTCGGCGTCGCGCCAGGCCGCCGCGCGGTCGTGTTCACGAACAACGACAGCGCCTATGCGACGGCGCGCGCCTTGAAGGAAGCGGGGCTCGAACGCGTGGTCGTGGTCGATGCTCGGGCGAAGGGTCCGGAGGCGACCGGGCTCGATGTGCGCCCCGCCTGCGAAGTCGCGGGTTTCGACGGGCGCCGAGTCGAAGTCCATCGTCGCGGAGACGGCGGAAGCGCCGAGACGGTCGAGGCCGACCTGCTGTGCGTCTCGGGCGGCTGGAATCCGAACGTCGACCTAACGAGCCAGTCCGGCGCGAAGACGGCATGGAGCGCCGAGCTTGCGAGCCCCATCCCCGGCGTCCCCGTTCAAGCGGAGCGCTCGGCCGGAGCGGCGCGGGGCGTGTTCGGGATTGGCGCCGCCGCCCGCGACGGCCTCGCCGCCGGACGCGAGGCGGCGCGCCTCGCGGGCTTTCCGAACGACGCCGATTTTCCCTTGCCGAAAGACGAGCCGCCCGCGCTCGCCCTCGAACCGCTGTGGGAAGTCAGAGGACGGGGCAAGAGCTTCCTGGACCTCCAGCACGACGTCACGGCGGAGGACATCCGCCTCGCGCATCAGGAGGGGTTCAGCCACATCGAGCACGCCAAGCGCTACACCACCCACAATATGGCGACCGATCAGGGCAAGATCGGCGGGCTGGTCGGCGCGGCGATCCTGGCGGAGGCGCGGGGCGAGACGCCCGAGGTAGTCGGCTTGCCGACCTTCCGGCCTTATACGGCGCCCGTGGCCTTCGGCGCTTTCGCGGGGCGCGCCACGGGCGACCGCTTCGAGCCCATCCGACGCACCGCCCTGCACGACTGGCACGGCCGCCACGACGCCGTCATGCAGCGCGCCGGCGCATGGATGCGTCCGTTCTACTACCCGAACGCAGGCGAAGACGCGTGGACGGCAATCTTACGCGAGGCGCGCATGGTGCGCTCCGGCGTCGGCGTCTGCGACGTCTCAACGCTCGGCAAGGTCGACCTGCAGGGCCCGGACGCCGCCGTCTTCCTGGACCGCCTCTACGCCAACACGATGTCGACGCTGCCCGTCGGCCGCGCGCGATATGGGCTGATGCTGCGCGAGGATGGAATCGTGTTCGACGATGGAACCGTCTCGCGGCTCGGGCTCGAGCATTTCCTTCTAACCACGACGACGGGCGCGGCGCCGGCCGTCCTCGATCACATGGAGTTCCACGCCCAGACGGTCTGGCCTGAACTCGACCTCATGTTCTGCTCGGTGACCGACGAGTGGGCGCAGATGTCGGTTGCCGGGCCGCGGAGTCGAGACACGCTCATGAAAATCGTCGCGGGCCTCGACCTGTCGAATGCGGCTTTCCCGTTCATGGCGACGGGCGAAGGGACGATCGGCGGCGTGCCGGCGCGCGTCTTCCGCATCAGTTTTTCGGGCGAGCTGGCGTACGAAGTCGCCGCGCCCTCGTGTTTCGCCGAGCAGATCTGGGAGGCCATCCTCGGCGCCGGGCGTGAGTTCGGAATCGCGCCCTACGGGCTCGAGGCAATGGGCGTCCTGCGGATCGAGAAAGGCCATGCCGCAGGGCATGAGCTTGGCGGTTTCACGACCGCCGCCGATCTCGGCCTCGGGCGGATGGCGAAGAAGAGCGGCGACTTTATCGGCCGGATTCTGGCTGGACGGCCCGCGCTGGCCGATCCGCGCCGCCCTCGCCTCACCGGAATTCGCCCCGTCGACAAGGCGCAGCGCCTTCGCGGCGGCGCGCATCTCGTTGCGGAGCCGGGCTCGCTCGAGAGCCTGGGCCACGTCACGAGCGTCACGCGCTCCGTCGAACTCGAGCAATGGATTGGCCTTGCGTTGCTCGAGGAGGCTGAGAGCTGGCGCGACAAGCGCCTCTGGGCGGTTTCGCCGCTGCACGACGAGCGCGTCGAGGTCGTCGTGACCAGCCCGTGCTTCGTCGATCCGGAGAACGCCCGTGTCCGGGGCTGAGCGACCGGCGCTCGCGGTCGCTGAACGCCCGCGCAGCCTGGTGCAGCTCGTGGCCCGAAAGGACAAGGCGAACGCGCTCGCCGTCGCGATCAAGGCGGCCTTCGGCCTCGACCTCCCGCCGCCGGGACGGTGGGCGGCCGGCGCCCAAGCCGACGCCATCTGGATCCAGCCAGGCGGCTGGCTCTTGGAAAGCGAACCTTCCGCGCCGGGCGCTCTGCGCGCCCAAGTCGCCGCCGCGACGGCGGGCCTCGGCGCCGCGGTCGATCAGAGCAGCGGCCGCAGCGTAATCCGTTTCGCTGGCGCGCCGGCCCGGTCGGCGCTCGCGACCTGCTGCCGTCTCGACCTCCACCCGCGCGCCTTCCGGCCGGGCTCGGCGGCGATGACGCGGATCGCGCATGTCGCCTGCGGAATCCGTTTCGTCGACCCGACGCCGAGCTTCGACCTCATCATCGGCTCGACCTATGCGCGCTGGCTGATCGAGGAGCTTCTCGAAGCCTCCGCTGGTCATGGCGTCCGGTTCGAACCGGCGCCAAAGCCCTATCGCTCCGCTATGCCGGACTCAGGACCCACGTAATGACGTCGCATCTCCCCAATCGCGCTTTCGGCTTCCAGACCCGCGCGATTCATTCCGGCTACAATCCGCTGCAGGATCGAGGCGCCGTGGCGCCGCCGATCTACATGACCTCGACCTTCGCGTTTCCCGACGTCGAAACCGCCAATGCGGTGATCGCCAACGAGGCGCACGGCTTCCTCTATGGGCGCGAACACAACCCGACCCAGGATCTGCTCGAGCGCCGGATCGCCGATCTCGAGGGCGCGGAGGCGGCGGTCGTCACCGCCTCGGGCATGGCCGCGATCGCCTCGCTGTTCCTGTCGCTGATGAACCCGGGCGACGAGATCATCGTCCATGAGACGCTCTACTCGAACACGACGGCGCTGACCGAAGAAGGATTGCCGCGGCTCGGCGCCAACGTCGTCAAGATCGACCTTTCGCACCCTGAGGTGCTTCGACGCGCAATCACGCCGAAAAGCCGCTTCGTCTATTTCGAAACCCCGATCAATCCGACCGGCGACGTGCTCGACATCCGGGCGCTGTCGGAGGCAGCCCACGCCGCAGGGCTCACCGTTGTCGTCGACTCGACCTTCGCCTCGCCTGCCCTCCAGCGGCCGCTCGAACACGGCGCGGACCTCGTCGTTCATTCCCTGACGAAATACATCAATGGCCACGGCGACCTGCTGGGCGGCGTCGTGGTCGGCGACGCCGCCACGATCCACGCCGTCCGAAACCGCGGCCTGCGCTACCTCACCGGCGCGACTCTCTCTCCCATGGCCTGCTTCCTCGTTCTGCGCGGCCTCAAGACCCTGCAGGTGCGGATGCGCCAGCATGGCGAAAACGCGCTGGCGGTGGCCGAGATGCTGGCCGCCCATCCGGCCGTGCGCGTCGTTCGCTATCCATTCCTCCCGGCCTATCCGCGCTACGCGATCGCGCGCCGCCAGATGAGCGGCGGCGGTGGGATGATGTCCTTCGAGCTGAAGTCCGGCTACCACGGCGCGGTCCGGATGATGGACCGGCTGAAGTTGATCGCCCGCGCAGTGAGCCTCGGCGACGTCGAATCGCTCATCATGCATCCCGGCGGGCTCGCCCAGGCGCGGCAAAAGGGCCAGACTGGCGCTGAAGCCGCGACCGGCGTTACGATGGATCTGATGAGGCTCTCGGTTGGCCTGGAAGATGCTTGTGATCTGATCGACGACTTGAAACAGGCGTTGAATTTCTAGCCGGGACAAGGGTCGGTTCTACCGAAGGAGAGGCAGATGACGGAAAACGGGCTCGCGACTATGCCGACGGACGGCGCTTCGACGGAACGTGGGCTGAGCCGCCGCGATGTCCTGCTCGCAGGCCTCGCGCTGCCCGCCCTCGGAGGCGGCGTCGGCGTCTCGTCGCTCCTCCTATCCGATCCCGCGAAGGCGGCCACCGCCGGCCAATGTGTGGTCGGGGTGACGCAGGAGGCGGTCAACTTCAATCCGCTGCTCTACGTGAACACCGGCGTCGAGACGTGCGTCGAATTCATCGTCTTCGATTCTCTGTGGCAGATCGATCCCCAGGGGAAGTTCATTCCCAATCTGGCGGCCGAGATCCCGACGGTGGAAAACGGCGGCGTCTCGAAGGACGGCCTCACATGGACGATCAAGCTGCGTCCCGACGTCTTGTGGCACGACGGCGCGCCGTTCACCGCCGACGACGTCGCCTTCACCCTCGACGTTATCCTCAATCCGAAAGTCACTGTGCGGAGCCGCGAGGGGCACGAGCACGTCGAGCACTACGTCACGAAGGACGATCACACGATCGAGATCAAGCTCAAGGACAGCTTCGCCCCCTATCTCGTCTCATGGCAGAAGACGAGCGTCATTCCGAAGCATATCCTCTCGACCGTCCCCGACATCAACATTGCCCCCTTCAACACCAATCCGGTCGGAACCGGCCCGTTCAAGTTCAAGGAGCGGGTGGCGGGCAGCTACATCGCTTTCGAGCCCAATCCGAAATATCACGGCGGCGCGCCGAAGCTGACCTCGCTCGTCCAGAAATACGTGCCAGACCAGCAGACGTTGTTCGCGCAGTTCCAGACCGGCGAGGTGGACGTCTACGACATCCAGGGCATCCCGCCGCTGCTCTACCAGCGGGCGAAAGGGCTCCCCGGCTCGAAGATCCTGCTGAACCCCAACCCCTTCGTCGAGTTCATCTACTTCAATTGCGGCAAGCCGCAGTTTCAGGACAAGCGGGTGCGAAAGGCGCTCTATATGGCGGTCGACCGCAAGGGGTGGATCGACGCGGTCTATTACGGCGTGCCTGTCCCGACGCTGAGCTACCTGCCTCCAAACCACTGGGCCTACAACAAGGCGCTGGTCGATCCGGGCTACGATCCGCAGAAGGCGGCGACGCTCCTGGACGAAGCGGGCTGGAAGGTCGCGGCCGACGGGGTGCGCGCGAAGGACGGGGTCCGCCTCGCCTTCAGCATGTCGACCACCGCCGGCAACAAGTCGCGCGAGCAGGCGCAGCAGCTCCTTCAGCAGAACTTCAAGAAGATCAATGTCGAGATGACGATCAAGAACATGCCTGCCTCTGTCGTATGGGGCGACTACACGGTCCAGAGCCAGTTCGACACACTGATGGTCGGCTGGGACGCCCTGCTCTATCCGGACCCGGACTATGGCGACCGCATCCGCTCGACCGCGATTCCGGCCAAGGGAGGCAGCGGCTCGAATTACGTCCAATACCAGAACCCGGAGATCGACGAACTCTCCAACAAGGGCGTGACGACCACCAACCTCGAGGAGCGTAAGGCGATCTACGACAAGATCCAGGCGATCCTGCTTGACGACCTGCCCTTCGCGCCGATCTTCTCTTACCAGTTGATCGTCGGCGTAAAGGATCGCATGAAGGGCTACGAGGTGAATCCCTATTTGACCTCGAACGCGTGGAACACGGCGGACTGGACGACGGCCTGAGCCGTCGGGTGTGGGCCGCTTCCTGGTCAACCGCCTGGCCCAATCGGCGGTCCTGCTCGTGGGCGTGTCGGTCATCGGCTTCGCGCTGATGCACCTCGCCCCAGGCGGCCCGCTCGCCATGTACACGCTGAACCCGACGGTGACCGCGCAAGACATTGAGCGCATCAAGGTCCAGTTCGGGCTCGATCAGCCGGTCTGGGTGCAATATTTCAAATGGGCCGCCGGCGTCTTCACCGGCAATTGGGGCTATAGTTTCTTCGGCGGGCAGCCGGTGCGCGAAGTCGTATTCGACCGGCTGCCCGCGACTTTCGAGCTGATGGGATCGGCGCTCTGCCTGTCGCTTCTGATCGGTGTGGCGATCGGCGTCCTGTCGGCGGTGAAGCGCGGGTCGCTTCTCGACCATGCGACGGCGGTTGCGGCGATGGTGGCGCTGTCGCTGCCGACCTTCTGGTTCGGCCTGCTCGCGATCTTCATTTTCGCGCAGACTCTGGGCTGGCTTCCGGCAGGGGGAAATCGCAGCACCGACGGCGGCGGCTTCCTCGACGCGCTCCGACATCTGATCCTCCCGGTCGCCGTGCTCGCGCTCGTGCTGGTCGCTCAATGGAGCCGCTATACGCGCTCCTACATGCTCGAGATCCTCAATCAGGATTTCATCCGCACGGCGCGGGCCAAGGGGCTGCGGCCGAGCCGCGTCCTCGTCAATCATGCGCTCCGGGCCGCGCTGGTGCCGCTGATCACGCTAGGCGGATTGCAGCTCCCGCTGCTCGTCGGCGGCGCGCTCGTGACCGAGACTGTGTTCAGCTGGCCCGGAATGGGCCTCCTCTTCGTCAACGCGCTCGGCTCTCGCGACTATCCCGTTCTCATGGCCATCCTGATGGTCGGCGCCTTCGTGGTCGTGCTCGGCAACCTGATCGCGGACATTTTGATCGCGCTGGTCGACCCGCGCGCGAAGATGACGCATGTCTGACTTGGTTGTCGGGACGCTTCCAGTCGCCGCGCCGCCACCCCGTCACGCATCGCGCGCTTTCTTCCGCCATCGGCTCGCCGCCCTCGGCCTTATGGTCGTCGCCGCGCTGGCCTTGAGCGCCGCCTTAGCCTCATGGCTCGCGCCGTACAATCCCGACGACGTCGACATCGCCAACCGATATGCTCCGCCGCTGTCGACGGGCCACCTGCTCGGCAGCGACGACCTCGGGCGTGATGTGCTGACGCGCCTTATGTACGCGGGCCAGATTTCGCTGTCGGTTGGCGTCGCCGCGATGGCGGTGACGGTGATCGTTGGTTTCGCGATCGGCGCCTTCGCGGCCTACCGAGGCGGCTGGGTCGACATGCTGCTCATGCGCCTCACCGACACGATGCTGTGTTTCCCGAGCGTGTTCCTGCTGCTGTTCGTCGCGGCTTTCGTCACCCCGAGTCTCGCATCTATCGCGCTGATGATCGGCCTCACCTGCTGGATGGAGTTGGCCCGCGTCATCTACGGCCAGATCCGCGTCCTCAAGTCCTCCGATTTCGTCGCGGCCGCGCAAATGGCGGGGGCGCCGGCCTGGCGCATCATCCTGCGGCAGATTCTGCCGAACGTGACGGCGCCCATTCTAGTCGCCGCGACGCTCAACACCGCCAACGCGATCCTGCTCGAAAGCTACATCAGCTTCCTCGGCTACGGCATCCAGCCGCCACAGGCGAGCTGGGGCAACATGCTCACCAACGCCCAGAGCGACTTCCTGGTCGATCCTTGGCTGGCCGTGATGCCTGGTCTTGCGATTACGCTCGCCGTGACGAGCTTCAACTTCATCGGCGACGGGCTTCGCGACGCGCTCGATCCGAAGATGCAGCGACGATGAGCGGCTCGGTGCGGTCCGCGCGTCTTCTCGCAGTCGAGGACCTCACCGTCGCCTTCGGCCGCGCCAAGGCGGTCGACCGCGTCTCCTTCACCCTCGATGAGGGCGAAACGCTTGGCCTTGTCGGCGAGAGCGGATGCGGTAAGTCGACCACGGCGATGGCGCTCATGCGGCTGCTCCAGGGCGCAACGACTGGCGGACACGCGTGGTTCGAAGGCTTGGACCTCATCGCCGTCGACGAGGGGCGAATGCGCGAGATCCGTGGCGCAACAATCGGCATGATCTTCCAAGATCCGGTCACTGCTCTCCATCCGATGATTTGCGTCGGCGACCAGGTCGCCGAGACGATGAGAACTCATTCGAGGCTCGGCGCCCTGGAGGCGCGCGCCCGGACGATCGACCTTTTTCGCAAGGTCGGCATCGCCGCCCCGGAGGAGCGCCTGCGCGTCTATCCGCATGAGATGTCGGGCGGCATGTGCCAGCGCGTCATCATCGCAATGGCGATCGCCTGCTCGCCCCGCCTCCTGCTCGCGGACGAACCGACAACCGCGCTTGACGTGACGGTGCAGGCCCAGATCCTCGAGCTCCTGCGCAGCATCGCGCGCGACGGCGGCATGAGCATGATCCTGATCACGCACGACCTCGGCGTGGTCGCGGGCGTGACGGATCGCGTGGCCGTTATGTACGCCGGCGTCATTGTCGAGACCGCGCCGACCGACCGGCTGTTCGCCGATCCGAAGCATCCTTATACCCAAGGGCTCCTGCGCTCGATCCCGCGCCTCGACAGCGGATGGGACGAGGACATGCCGACCATCGCCGGCGCGGTCCATGACGCCGCCCATGCCGTCTCAGGCTGTCGCTTCGCGCCGCGCTGTCCGCTCGCCGCCGAAGTCTGCCGCGAGGCGCCGCCGCTGCGGTCTTTCGGCGAAGACCGTCAGGTCGCCTGCTGGAGGGCTTCGTGAGCGAAGCGCTCGTCGAAGCGATCGGTCTCGTCCGGCATTACAAGCTTCCGGGGAAGCGGCTTCTGCGCGCCGTGGACGGCGTTGATCTCGCGATCGGCCGCGGCGGCGCCCTCGGCCTCGTAGGGGAGAGCGGCAGTGGAAAGAGCACCCTCGGGCGAACGCTCGTCGGCCTGCAAAACCCGAGCGCTGGCGAGGTGCGCTTCGAGGGCGAAACGGTCGTCGGCGCCAGCGGCGCGAAACTGGTCCGCCTGCGACGGCAGCGGCAGATCGTGTTCCAGGACCCGTCCGGCGCGCTCAACCCGCGCATGACTCTCGGCGATACGATTGTCGAGCATCTGCGCGTTCAGGGCTGGGCGCGCGCGAAAGCCCGCGAGCGGGCGGGCGAGGTTCTGATCCTGTCCGGCCTGTCCGAGGCGTTTTCGGGCCGCTATCCGCATGAAGTGTCCGGTGGCCAGCGCCAGCGTGCGGTTATCGCGCGAGCGATCAGCACTGATCCGGCCTTCATCGTCGCCGACGAACCTGTGTCCGCGCTCGACGTCTCGACGCGGGCGCAGATCATGAACCTGTTGCGGGAATTGCAGAGGCGGAGCGGCCTCACGATGCTGTTCATCAGCCACGACCTCAGCATCGTGGCGCATATGTGCCGCGAGGTCGCCGTTATGTATCTTGGCCAACTGGTGGAGTGCGCGCCGCGCGAACTCGTTGTTCAGGGCTCCGCTGCATCCCTACACAGCTGCGCTTCTCTCTGCGATTCCGTTGCCCGATCCGGTTCTCGAGCGCACCCGGACACGGATCGTTCTGAAGGGGGAGACGCCCGACCCGTCAGCCATCCCGAGCGGCTGTCGCTTCCACACGCGCTGCCTGCGCGCGACTGAAGTCTGCGCGGAGCTCGCGCCGGAGACGCGCGCGCTCTTGCCCGGCCACACAGTCGCCTGCCATCATCCGCTCGACGCCTGAGACTGGCGTCAGGGAGTCCGGCATGGACGGGGCGCGTGGAGAATTTTCGCAGGTTCCAATTCTCGACGTTTCCGGGCTCTACGCCCCGGAAGCGAACGCGATCCGCGAGGTCACGCAGGTGCTGCGCGGACATCTGGAATTGGTGGGCTTTCTTTATGTCGCCGGTCATCGCGTCCCGCGCGCGGCGGTCGCGGCTGTCCGCGACATGAGCAAAGCCTTTTTCGCCCTTCCGGAGTTGGAGAAGCTCAAGCTCAGAATCGACCGCAACTTCAGGGGTTACCTTCCCTTCGCGGGCTCGACGATCGTCACCTCCTCAATCGCCAAAGTGAGCAAACCGAATCAGAGCGAGTCGCTCTTCTTTCTGCACGAAGTCGCGCCCGACGACCCGCGCGTCCTCGCAGGCGAGCCTTTGCAGGGGCCGAACCAGTGGCCGGACGAAGCGGCGCTGCCTGGATTTCGCGCGGTCATCAAGCGCTACGTCGCGGAGATGACCGACCTCGCCCGAAGGCTGGTCCACGCGATCGCGATCGCGATCGACCTGCCCGAAGACAGCATGGATCGGCGCTTCGAAAAGCCGACGACCTTCCTGCGGCTGCTGCACTATCCGACACAGCCCGAGGAAGCCGGGCTTTTCGGCTCGGCCCCGCATACCGACTACGGTTACATCACCTTGCTCGCGCAAGACGAAGTGGGCGGCCTCGAGGTTCGCAACAAGGCGGATGAATGGATCGCCGCTCCGCCGATCCGCGATACGTTCGTCATGAATGTCGGCGACATTCTCGCCCGCTGGACCAATGACCGTTTCGTCTCAACGCCGCATCGGGTGATCAACCGATCCGGGCGCGAGCGCTACTCCCAACCCTTCTTTTTCGATCCGGGGATGGACGAAATGATCGAAGCGCTCCCGACCTGCGCGCCATTGGGCGGGCGGCCGAAATATCCGCCCATCCGCTACGGCGACTATTTGATGGAGCGGATCGACAAGAACTACCACTATCGCAAGGGCGGGGCGGGCCGGGACGCCGGTTGACGCCTTCACATCAACTCGGCGATCTTGAAGAAAAGCCAGCCGAGGGCCGCAAGGCCCACGGCCCAGCAAAGCATGACGGACGCCACGCGTTCCCCCGGCTAGAGCAGGTTGCATTTGGGTTGCACCGCGATCGTCCCGTTGCGCCTCCTCCCCCCTGTGGGGGAGGACCGAGGAGGGGGGTCGCGCTGACCCACACCACAAGAGAGCAGCGGTGCATTCGCTAATCTCCTCGGCCCGTGCGCCCCCCCACCCCTGCCCGCCCCCACAAGAGGGGGCGGGTGCGCTAACGCTGTCGGTTCCCCAAAATGCAGCAAGCTCTAATGAAACATCCGGGCGAGCAATGATGAACGCTTGCCCATTTTGCGTGTGATCATGACCGCAACCTCGCTCCAATCCCTTGCGAGGAAATCGCTGCTCGCCTCTTCGGCGCGCCGTCGCGCTTCAACATACGCCTCACCGCCAAAATTGGAGATTAGCGCCTCCGCTTCGGAGGAGATCGCAAGCCGCAGATCATGTGGCCGTTGGTGATAGGACATCTCAGAAACTCCCAGTCTCTCCCAATCCCGTTCCACCGCCCACTTAATCACAACCCCTCGGTTGCGCTGTGATTGCCATCACAGGTCGCAAACAGCGAGGGCGGCCCGAAAGCCGCCCTCGCTTGCGAAAGGCGCGGGAGCTCTTGGGCTTCCGCGAGGAGCACAACTGGCGGAAGACGCAATCCTCGCCGCGGCCGGCGACCTAAGCTCACGCGAGACCGGCTCTCGTCTCATCCGAGAGGTTCATCGACGAGCGCGCTGCGGCAATCTTGTGGATCGCAAGACGGATATCGCGATTGTCTTCCATGAACCGGTCGAAATCGACCTTCCTCAGCACGAGCATCCGGCAATAGGTCATGGCGACAACGTCGGCTTGCCGCTTCATGCCGGTGAGCAGCGCCATCTCGCCGAACAGGTCGCCCGTGCCGAGCGGTATGCGGCGACCTGGAAAGACGACCTCGGCCGCGCCGGAGGCGATGAAATAGCAGGCGTCGCCCTGGTCGCCCTCCCGCACGATGCGCTCGCGTGGCGCTACGAACCGGGGCCTGAGCAGCTTCTGCACCCGCTCGAGCTGTTGGTCGTTGAGATCGGCGAACAGGTCGAGGCGCCCGATCAATTCGCATGTATCGAGACCGAGATCGAACCGGGGGCGTGTCTCCCTCTTCTTATCCTCGACGTTGCCCTTGAGGTCTTCGTAGACCTCCGCTGCGATAAGGCCTTCCTGGAACAGGGCGTCATAGCGCCCCATCTCGCGCCGCATCGCGGATTGGCGCAGGAACCGGGCTTCAAGAGCCGCCGCATATTGAGGATATTGCCGTCGCAGCGCGTCGAGCGCGGCTGTGGCGCGGTTGAGGCGAACCTTGAGGATGGCGTCGATGAGCTCGACCACCCGCTCGCCGAAGATCGACCGAGACCGCACCGCGTGCGCGCCCATGAGCTCCTGGATCAACAAGCGGGTGACGAGCAGCATCTCGAACCGGTCGCCGAGCCGATCGGCGAGAAAGCGCACGACGCCGAAACGCCGATAGAAGAAATAGGCGACCGCGAAAGAGAGCGGAAAGGCGAGCGCAGAGTTAGCGCTGCGCTGGTAGCCGACCCGTCCGCCGCTCCTCGCGCCTTCGCCCAGAGCTTCGGCGTTTCTGAGCAGCGCCTGCACGGTGACGGGCGATGCGGCTCGCTCGGCCATGATTTCGAGCGCCAGCATTCGTTCCTGATTGCCGAGCGCCACCAAGCCGATCGCGAGACGCTGATGATCGGTGAGACCGGCCTCGGCTGCGCTGGGCGATTTTGCCGCCGCCATGCCGACCTCATAGGGCGCAAGCGCGCTGGTGACGGCCGAAGGAGAGATTTCATGCTCGCTCGCCATCGAACGAATGGTTTCGTCGATCTCCGCATAGGAGAGCGCCAACACCCGATCGCGCAACGCCTGGTCGACCGGCGACAGGCGATCAAGGCGCAGGAGGCGGATGACGAAGCGCAATGTTGTGCCGTTGACGAGCAGCGTGAACAGCACCAGGCCGGTCGCGAGCACCGCCACGAACCTTTGGATGTCCGGCTTCAGCGCCGGGTTCTCGGTGACAGCCAGCGCCAGCACCAGGGTCAGGGCGCCGCGCAGGCCGCCCCAGGCGATAGCCAGCTTATAGGCGGTGCTGATCGGCTGGGTCAGTTTGGCCAGGCTCAACAGCGGCAGGAGCAGGAACAGAACCAAGAGGCGCGCCGCGAACACGGCCACGATCAGCGCCGCGATCAGCATGACATCGTGGAACTGCATGTCGAGCAACAGCTTCGGCACGAGAATCGAAGCCAGCACGAACACCAGCGAATGCGCCCAGAAAGCGATCTGAGCCCAGAGATCGGTGATGAACGACCAATTGTAGGGCGTGATGCGCGATCGCCCAAAGGCGCTGACGGTCAAGCCGGCGCAGAGCACGGCGACCACGCCGGAAACATGCAAGACGTGCTCTGCGGCGATGAAAACGAGATAGGGAAGCGCCACGGTCAGCGTCGCTTCGGCCAACCGATCGTCGCGGGTCCAGGGGATGAGCTGCAGCAACGCACGGCCCGCCAGCAGGCCCAGAGCCGCGCCCCCGAAGAAGGAGAGCAAGAACTGCTCCTCGCCAACGAGAAGGTCGGGCTGGCGTCCGGAAACGATGACGCCAAGCAGCACCGTGAACATAACGATCGCCGCCGCATCATTCAGGAGAGCCTCGCCCTCGACGAGGCGGGTTAGCCGCGCCGGGGCGCCGACGTCGCGGAACACCGCGATCACGGCGGCCGGATCGGTGGTCGCAACGACCGAGCCGAGCAGCAAGCACACCACAAGCGGCAGGCCCGCGATCGGCCAGAGCGCGAAGCCGACCACGGCGGTGCAGACAACGGTGGCGACGACCGCGAGCATCAGAATCGGGGCGGCGTCCTCGAGCATCCGCCGCACGTCGGCAGTGATCGCGCCCTCGAAGACCAGCAGCGGCAGAAAGACGTAAATGAAGGTCTCGGCGCCGACCGGCAGGTTGGCGAACAGCGCGGCGATGTTGCCGAAGCGGTCGCTGACCGGCGTGTGGAGCAGGACGCCGGACACAGCCCCAATCGCCACCCCGATGACGGCGAGGAGCACCACCGGCGCTAGCTTCAAGCGAACCGCCACCGGCTGGGAGACGGCGACGACCACGAGCAAGGTCGCGAGTACGGCCAGGAGCAGGACGATATCGATCATCGAGGGCTATGTCCTATCCGGTCGCCGCATCGGGGGGCAACTGGGACCATCGCGCAGCGTCGCCCGCCGGGGAAATCCGCAGGCGTCCGCCTCTGTCGCTAGGGCAGGTTTTTTGGCTTGTATGGGCAGAGATCGACGACCACGCAGACGCCGCACAAAGGTTTGCGAGCCATGCAGACGTAGCGCCCATGCAGGATGAGCCAGTGATGGGCGTGCGGCAAAAAGCGCTTCGGGACGACGCGCATGAGTTCATCCTCGACCTCGCGCGGCGCCTTGCCGGGAGCAATGGCGAGCCGGTTGGCGACGCGGAAGACATGAGTGTCGACGGCCAGCGTCGGCTCGCCGAAGGCGGTGTTGAGCACCACATTCGCGCTCTTGCGGCCGACGCCGGGCAACGCCTCCAGCTCCTCGCGGTTGCGGGGCGTCTGGCCGCCATGCTGTTCGGCGATCGCGCGCGAAAGCGCAATGATGTTCCTGGCCTTGGTCCGGTAGAGCCCAATGGTCTTGATCCGTTCGGCAAGCCGCTCCTCGCCGAGCGCCGCCATTTTCTCCGGCGTGTCGGCGATGGCGAACAGCGCCGGCGTGACCTTGTTCACTCCCGCGTCGGTCGCTTGCGCGGAGAGCACCACCGCCACGAGCAGCGTGAACGGATTGATGGACTTAAGCTCGCCCTTCGGGGCCGGATTGGCGGCGGCCAATCGCTCGAAGATCGCCTCGGTCCTCGCCGCCCTTGCCTGTCGGGACTCTTTTCGCGCCATCGACAAGTTATAGGCGCCCGCGGCGGGCGCGCCAAGCGCGGCTTTCGACTAAAGCGCAAGTTGCCATGCGCCGCCGCGCCGAGCATTATGCCCGCACGGGCTTGGGTTTTGGCGGCGCGCCGCCGGACGAGCCGCGAAATCGGGAGGAATGGAATGAAATCATTCAGGCGGGCATTGATGCTGGCGGGCGCGCTTTCCGCGTCGCTCGCCGCCTCTGCGGCTTGGGCCGCGAACAACAAGGTCGTCATCGGCGACATCGACGACATGTCGGGCCCCTACGCCGACGTCATCGGCGCTGGCGGAGTTGAGGCGCTCAAAATGGCGGTCGCCGATTTTGGCGGATCGGTGCTTGGCCAGCCGATCCAAATTCTGACTTTCGATCATCAAAACAAGCCTGCTCTCGGGGCGGAGAAACTCCGCGAATGGGCCGACACCGACGGCATGACGATGCTGCTCGGCGGCTCGAACACTGGCGTCAGCCTCGCGATGTCCGCCGCGGCCAAGGAGAAAAAGGTCCCGTTCTTCGCCATCGGCGCGGCTGGCGCGTCGCTGACCGGCAAGGACTGCACGCCCTATACGATCCATTACGGCTACGACACGACCGCGCTCGCCAACGGCACGGCGAAAACCATTCTGGAAGAGGGCGGCAAGAGCTGGTTCTTCCTCACCGCCGACTACGCCTTCGGCAAGCAGCTGGAAGCCGGAGCCACCGAAGTCGTCAAGGCAGGCGGGGGGAGCGTGGTCGGCGATGTTCGCGTGCCGCTCGGGACGTCGGACTTCTCCTCCTATCTCCTTCAGGCGCAGGGCTCCGGCGCGCAGGTGCTCGGCCTCGCTAACGCCGGCGCTGACACGTCGAACTCGCTCAAGGCGGCGGCCGAATTCGGATTGACCAAGACGATGAGGCCGGCGGCGCTGCTGGTGTTCATCACCGACGTTCATGCGGTTGGTCTCGAGACCGCCCAGGGCCTGGTGCTGACCACCGCGTGGTACTGGAACATGAACGACACCACGCGCGGATTCGCCAACCGATTCTTCGCAAAGACCAAGAAGATGCCGACCTTCCCCCAGGCGGCCTTCTACTCGGCGACGCTCACTTATCTCAACGCGGTCAAGGCGGTCGGCACGACCGAGTCCGATAAGGTGTTGGAGCAGATCCACAAGACGAAGGTCAACGACATTTTCGTCACGGACGGCGTGATCCGCCCCGACGGTCTGCTCGAGCATGACATGTATATCGTTCAGGTGAAGACGCCCGCCGAATTGAAAGGCGACTGGGACTATTACAAGATCCTCAAGACGATGAAGGGCGACGAGGCGTTCGGCAAGCTCGCGGATTCGACCTGCCCGCTGGTCAAGAAATAAGAGGATTGTGGCGAGAGCGCCGGCGCGCAGCAGGCTTGAACGATGTCGATCCGCCGTCTGATCTTTTTATCTGCCGCCGCAGCTCTCGCCGTCCGGACGTGCGGCGAGGCCGCCGCCGGATCTCTTCTCCCTGTTTCGCTAGCGCGCCTCGCGGTTAGAGTTCGATCGAATTGCCGGGGATTCCAAAGGAAATCAGAAATAAACGGAAAACTCTTCCCTTTCTGGGAAATCTCGGCTATGATGCAAATCGCGTCAAAGCCGAGATCCGATGCCTGTCGAGGCCGCCGTCGCTTGCGCTCCGGCGTGGAAGGCGGCCGGAAGGGAAATTCGCTCTAAGGCCTTGGAATTGCTCGTTTGGCGGAAGGAAATTGAAGTTCCGGAGCCCCTTTTATGGCGCTTTTGGCGAGTTTTTCAGCGCGAAAAGCGCGTTTTGCCGGTAAAAGGCGCTCGCCCCCGCCCGTAACGTGACCGCTTTCCCCAGGCGCAGCCAAACCCGAGGAACCGCCCCATGCCTCAGGAACGCCGGATAGGTAAAAATCGCGGCCGCTCCCTCGCTTGACTGAAGGACAAGCGCCTCTAACCCGCAACCGCCGCCTCGGCCGGCTGATTGAGCGCCACCCGGTACGTCGCCTCGGTCTTGGCGGCGATTTCGTCCAACGTCGCTCCGGGCGCGAGTTCGATCAGCGCCATGCCGCGGTAGCCGTGCTTGTCGATCGTGAACACGCCGAGATCGGTGATGACGAGGTCGACGACCCTGGCGCCTGTCAGCGGCAGGGTGCAATGATGCAAGAGCTTCGGCCCGTCCTTGGCCGCATGCTCCATGACCACGACGATGCGCTTCACGCCCGCGACCAGGTCCATCGCGCCGCCCATGCCTTTGACCATCTTGCCTGGAATCATCCAGTTGGCGAGGTCGCCAGTCTCAGCGACCTGCATCGCGCCGAGGATCGCGAGGTCGATGTGCCCGCCGCGGATCATGGCGAACGAGTTGGCGCTCGAGAAGAAGCTCGTCGTCGGCAATTGCGTGACGGTCTGCTTGCCGGCGTTGATGAGGTCCGGGTCCTCCTCGCCCTCGAACGGAAACGGCCCCATCCCCAGCATGCCGTTCTCGCTCTGCAACTGCACGCTCATCCCCTTGGGGATATAGTTCGACACGAGCGTCGGAATGCCGATGCCGAGATTGACGTAGAAGCCGTCCTTGAGCTCCTTGGCGGCGCGCGCCGCCATTTGGTCGCGGGTCCAAGCCATATTCGCCTCCGAAAAAGTCAGGCCGCGTCGCGCTTGCGGCTCGTGCGCTGCTCGATACGCTTCAGCGCGTTTGGCGCGTGAACGATGCGGTGAACGTAGATGCCGGGCGTGACGATGTGGTCGCCGTCGATCTCGCCCGGCTCGACCAGATGCTCGACCTCGGCGACCGTCAAACGGCCCGCCGTCGCCATCATCGGATTGAAGTTGCGCGCCGTCTTCCGGTAGACCAGATTGCCTTCGGTGTCGCCCTTCCAAGCGTGAACCAGAGAGATGTCGGCGACGAGCCCGGTCTCCATGAGGTAAGCCTCGTTGTTGAAGTCGCGGATTTCCTTGCCCTCGGCGACGATCGTGCCCACGCCGGTGCGGGTGAAGAAGGCGGGAATTCCTGCGCCGCCGGCGCGGATGCGCTCGGCCAAGGTGCCCTGCGGGTTGAATTCGAGTTCAAGCTTGCCCGAAAGATAGAGGTTGGCGAAGATCTTGTTCTCGCCGACGTAGCTTGAGATCATTTTCTTGATCTGGCCGGTCTCGAGCAGGATTCCAAGACCCGCCCCGTCGACTCCGGCGTTGTTGGATACGAAGGTCAGATCCGTCGCGCCCGATTTACGCACCGCCTCGATCAGCGTCTCGGGAACCCCGCAAAGGCCGAATCCGCCCGCCATCAAGGTCATGCCGTCCTTGATCTGGCCGGCGAGCGCCTCTTCGGCGCCGGCGTAGACTTTTTTCATGAGATGCAGGGTTCCTCTCGAAAGGGCCGCAGCGTCCCTAGCCGTCTCACGCGCGCGCCGCAAGACGCCATGAAACCCCGCGGTGGATCCTGAGCGGAGGCCAACGCCTACGCGCCGCGCAAGCCGAGCGCGATTGCGATCCAGGCGAGGCCGTAGAAAATGAGGTCGATGCCGAGAAAGAGGCCGATCACCCACAATCCGGAGGCCGGCCACTGCGCCAAGACCAGCAAGCCCAGAACGAACGTGATGACGCCGTCTATAGCGCTCCATCCCCAACCGGGCAGCCCGACCCACACTGAACCAATGAGCTGGAACAGCCCGCCGATCAGGAAGAACAGCGCCATGAACAGAGTGAGGACTTCGGCGGTGATCAATGGCCTGAACACCATGATAAAACCGGCGACTCCGAACAGGATCGCGGCGAACAAATGCTGGAAGAAACCCGCCCAGTGCCCAACCGCCACGGCTTGAACCACTTCAATCGCCGCCGCCAACACCAGGAGCCAGCCGAAGAACAGCATTGAGGCGACGGTCGCCGTAACCGCGCGCGCCACGGCGGCGACGCCGAGCGCCAACAGCCCCAGTCCGAGGGCTAAGAACCATCCCCAGTATTGGGCGAGGTCGTGAGAGAACTGAACCTCGAGATTGTGAATTTCGGCTCCCGGCATATTCCCTCCTTTTGCGCAAAGTCGATCCGTCTCGCGGCTTCAAACGTGGCCTGGTCAGAGCTTCGCTGTCGCCGCCCTCACTTCGGCGCTCGCTTGGCCAAAATGCGCTGAAGCGTGCGCCGGTGCATGTTGAGCTGGCGCGCCGTTTCCGAGACGTTTCGATCGCACGATTCGTAGATGCGTTGGATATGCTCCCAGCGGACGCGATCGGCCGACATGGGCGGATCGCGCTCCGAGGGGCCGTCGAGACGTCCGGCCATCAGCGCCGCCACAACGTCGTCCGCATTTGCGGGCTTGGCGAGATAATCGAACGCGCCGAGCTTGACCGCCATCACGGCGGTGGCGATTGCGCCATAGCCGGTGAGAATCACGCCGCGGGCGTCCTGACGCCGCGATTTCAGGGCCCGCATCACGTCGAGGCCGCTGCCGTCGCCCAATCTCAGATCGATGACGGCGAACGCGGGCGGGGCCGCCTCGATTGCAGCGAGAGCCTCCGCGACGCTGGCCGCGGTTCTCGCGACGAAGCCCCGCGAGGCCATTGCGCGAGCGAGACGGTCGCAAAAGACCTTGTCGTCGTCGACGACAAGCAGAGACTTGTCGAGCGTCTCCGCGCCGCTCGGGCCTTGCGTGGACGAAGGATGGGAGCTGTCTTCTTCCATCGCGGCTGACACTACCAAGGAATTGGCTCGAAGGACAAATTCAGGCGCTGCTCGCTGGTCCCGGACCTTGCTCGTAAGCTCGGCGCGGCCACTGAAGGGTGACGATCGCCCCCTTTGCGGGGGGCTTGGCGTTTTCGAAATGGAGCGCGCCGCCGGACCGTTTGATAAAGATATTGGCAATGAACAAACCCAAGCCAAGTCCTCCGCCGGGGGCCTGGGTCCTGCGGGCGCCGTCAGGTTGCGACAGGTAAGGCTCGCCGATCCGCGCCAGTATGTCGGGCGGAAAGCCCGGGCCATCGTCGGCGATAACCAGGCCAACCGTCGATTTGGTCCAGCTCGCGCGAATGGTCACCGCCCCTTCGGCGAATCCGACCGCGTTCTCGATCAAATTGCCCAGAGCGGACAGGACGCTAGGGTTGTGCGGGCATTTGGGAGCGGGTTCGGGCCCCTCTCCCTCGACGGTGATAGAGACGCCGAGCAGGCGATGAGGCGCAGCCGCCGTCTCGGCCAGTTCCAGCGGGCTCGAGAACCCGAGCGCCTGGCTGGAAAGCTCGCGCGGGGCGGACAACTTCGCCAGGATGGAGCGGCACCGGTCAACGGACTGCTCCAGCAATTCCAGATCATCGCTTGAGCCTTCGCCCAGCGCCGGCTGAGCCGCCAATTCACGCACGACGAGGGCGATGGTGGCGAGCGGCGTGCTCAGTTCATGTGCGGCGGCGGCGGCCAACCCGTCGAGCTGGGAAAGATGTTGCGCGCGGGCGAGCGCGAGTTCGGTGGCGGCGAGGGCGCTCGCGGTCCGCCGGGCCTCGGCCGCAACCCGGTGGGCGGAGAACGTCACGAAAGCTGCGCTGATGCTGAGCGCGCTCCAAAGTCCGACAAGGTAGATCGGCGGCAGCGACAGGTTCTCGCCGCCAATGGAAGGAAGCCCCAGGCTCCAATGCGTGAGCAGGGTCGCGCAAATGACCGCAAGGGCGAGCAATCCGAGCGTTTGTCGCCACTCGAGCGAGGCGGCGGCGACCGCGACCGGGGCCAGAAACAGGATCGCAAACGGATTGACGACGCCGCCGGTTAAAAAAAGCAGACCCGCGAGCTGGAGGATGTCGTAGGCCAACAATACCGTGGCGCCGCGTTCGCTAAGCCGCTCGCTGCGGGGAAAGCGCCAGCGCAGCGCGAGATTAAGAAGGGCTGACGCGGCGACCAGGGCCAGGCAAGGAACAATCGGAAAATCGAGGCCTAAGCCAAAATAGCTGACGAGGGTCGCCAGCGTCTGTCCGCCGACGGCAAGCCATCGCAAGCCGACGAGCGTATTGAGACGCAAACGCCGCGCCTGCCAGTCGAGCCCGTCCTCCTCAGGCGCATGCGCGGCGGCCGCTGGAGATTCCGCCGCAGGACAGCCCCGCTCACTCGATTTTTTCGTCGGGATACACGCCCCACAATTTTTCCTGCTCAATGTATCCCTTGAAGCCGTCTCCGTCGACCAGGCACCAGGCGCCGTCGCAATGGCGGACGTTGACGATGACCCCCGACTGAAGCGTCGCGGCCAAATCCGCTGATGCGGACGCACGCGCATAGAGCTTCGCGCTGTCGCCCGTTTTGGGCATAACCAACCCCGTCCGCCGCCCGGACAGCAGCGAATGAAGCACCCAGCCCTCAACCCCTTGCGAATCGCGGACCTTGCGCCAGATTTCGAACTCGGCGGTGATTTCGACTGGAAGCCCGGCCCGTTCATAAACCCATTTGGTCGCGTGATCCTTTGATGGACCCTCTCGCAGGTTGACCCGGTCGGTTTTCAAACTGGCGAAGCGCGGCAGCGGCAGTTTGGTGACCGGGCCGACGGGATCGGCGATCGCCGCGCGGGGAGCGACGACGAGCGCGGACAGCAGCGCGAGCACGCCGCGGCGGTCGAGCGCGAGCGCGTTGATTGGCCGCCTGTCTCGTTTCATACCGCCTTCCTCGAGAGACACCCGGCCATCCTTGTCTTTGCCCGCTCTTCTGCTAAGGAGGCCAGCCTGGCGGATCGGGATTCGTGGGCGCGCCGGCGTATCCATTTGCGTCGTCTGTCGTTAACGCGGCGTGAACTTAAGTGAAGGCGCGGAACAGATGATTGCACCAGCAGGGGCGGCGGCGGCGCCGCGCGAGCGATAAGAGCGGCGCTCATGACCAAGAAAAAACCCCTTGTGGTGGTCACCCGGCGACTGCCCGAACTCGTCGAGACCCGCATGCGGGAATTGTTCGACGCTCGGCTCAACGTCGAAGACAAGCCGATGTCCCAGGCCGACATCGTCGAGGCGATGCGCGAGGCCGACGTCCTGGTGCCGACGATCACCGACCAGATCAACGCCGCCATGATCGCCCAGGCCGGCGAACAGATGAGGCTGATCGCCAATTTCGGCAATGGGGTCGATCATATCGACGTCACCAGCGCGCTCCGCCGCGGCATCACGGTCACCAACACGCCAGGCGTCCTGACCGAGGACACTGCCGACATGACGATGGCGCTGATCCTCTCGACCGCGCGGCGGCTGGTCGAGGGCTCGCGCGTCATCCCCGAAGGTCGATGGACCGGCTGGTCGCCGACCTGGATGCTCGGGCGCCGCATCACCGGCAAGCGTCTCGGCATTGTCGGCATGGGACGCATCGGCCAGGCGCTGGCGCGCCGCGCGCGCGCCTTCGGCATGTCGATCCACTATCACAATCGCCGTCGTGTGGCGCCGCAAATCGAGGAAGCGCTCGAAGCGACTTATTGGGATTCGCTCGACCAGATGCTGGCGCGAATGGATTTCATCTCGATCAACTGCCCGCATACCCCTGGCACTTTCCACCTTCTCTCGGCCCGCCGGCTGAAGCATCTGCGTCCCGAGGCCATTCTCATCAACACCGCGCGCGGCGAGATCGTCGACGAGAATGCGCTGATCCGGATGCTCGAAGCGGGCGAACTCGCCAACGCCGGACTCGACGTGTTCGAGCACGCCCCCGCCGTCAACGAGAAGCTGATCGCCCTTGCCAAGATCGGCAAGGTGACGCTCCTGCCGCATATGGGCTCGGCGACGCACGAGGGCCGCGCCGACATGGGCGAGAAGGTCATCATCAACATCCGGACCTTCGTCGACGGCCATCGGCCGCCCGACCGGGTGCTGCCGAGTATGCTTTAGGGGTCGCGGCCGGAGCGGCGGGCCCGCGGATTCAACCAGCGCGCGAACTCCATCCAAGACGCCTAACCGCAAAAAAGGGCCGACCAACTGTTGAACGCTGCGAGAACCAATGGCGGGTCGCAGGACCCCTCGCCTCTCGCAGGCTTTCCGGCTGCAATGCCTGAGAAGGTTATGGCCTTCTTGGGAGATGCATCTTCGCTCCGGAAAGCGAATTTTGCGCCTGCGTCGACAATGCCGTAACCACTGTTTCGGAGGGCAGGGCGGAGCCGCCTTATCCCGGAGGAGCGCGCCATGGCTACGTTTACAGAGGAGGCGGAGCAGGCCTTTACCGACGGCCTCACCGCTTGCGACAGAGCTCTCGCGACCAACAACCAAATGCATAAACTCGATGACATGGCCGCCGCGATTCAGGACCTCTGCTCCGGGCTTGTCAGTCTGAGCCGCGGCTTGAGGGCGACCTACATCAGAATCGAGCAGCTGGAATCGACAATCAGACAGCTCGAACATCGCGGAGGCGGCCTGTTGGGCCGCTGACACGCCGTAGGAGCTTGGCGAGGCAGTAAAAGTCGGCCGATGGTTTTTGCAAACAATAGCCATGCGTCTTATCGCGCCGGCGATCAGCTGGACCCCCTTGGCCGTCGGCCGCTTTCGAGCCGCCGCACCCGCCAAAGGGGACGCCTCATCCCGCGGCAAAACTTCGCGGCGCCGGGCTGATCACCTTGGCGGCGCCGTCATTGATTTCCATCACCGCCAGTCCCCGCTCGTTGGTTCCGTCGGCGCGGAAGCGGAACACGCCATCGGCGCCGTTGAAGCCCGATACGCTGGTCAGAGCCGCCTGGTTGAACGGGTCCGACCCGCCGTTGCGGGCCAGCGCTGCGGCCAGCGTCACCGCATCATAGGAGAGCGTCGCCAGGCGCGCCGGCTCGCTGTTGAATTTGGCCCGGTACCGCTGCGCGAAGGCGTCGAAGCCGGAATTGTCGGGCGCGGAGAACCAAGCGCCCTGCATCTGCGGCAATTTGAGCACCCGCGCGTCGTTCCAGACGCCGGTTCCCAAGAACTTGGTCTTGACATTGGCTGAGCCGAGAGCGCCCGCGACCGCGGGCATGGCGTCGGCCTGCTCGGGAATGAACAGCGCGTCGATCTGACCTTGAACCGCCGCCACCTGTTGCGCCGCAGTCGCCATCTGGCCAGCCGAGTAGCGGGCGGTCACGATCACTTGCACGTTGAGGTTTCCCGCCATCTGCTGGAACCGCTCGGCGGCGACATTGCCGTAGTCGTTTTGCGGGGCCATGATCGCGAACGACTTCTTGCCGCTCGACACGGCGTATTGAAGAACCCGGTCGACATAGCCCTGGATGAGGAAGGACAAGAGATAAACGCCCGGGGCGGCGACGGTGACGTCGGTCGAAAACGCGATCATCGGCCGGGCCGCCGACTTCGTCGCCGCCGACGCCGCCTGCACGTCGGTGGCGAACACCGGCCCGAGGATGAGTTGCGCCCCGGCGCCGAGTTCCGATTGAGCCGCCTGGGCCGCGGCGTCGGCGCTCGAATGGTCGTCCTCGATCATCAGCGTGATGAAAGGAGCGCCAAAACCGTCAATCGCCAGCTGCGCCGCATTGCGCATCGAGACGCCGATCGGGTTTGGGCCGTCGCCGTTTTGCGTCAGCGGCACGACCATTCCGACTCGAACCGGGCCTGTGCCCAGCGTCTCGCCGACCAGCGGGCCGCTCGCGGGTGGGACTGACGGGCCCGGCTTGGTGGAATTGCTGGGCAGATCGACGCCAACCGAATTGCAGCCCGCGAGCGTGAAGATGAGCCCGCCGCCAAGGACGGTTCGCCTGGTTAAGCCGCGTCTTGCTTTCCGCTGCTCAGCGGCCATCGTCATACCCATCTTTTGCCCCAGTCGCGCCGGCGCAGGCAAGCGCGTCGCGTCATACGCTCGCGAGTCGGCGCGACAAAGGCGATCCGCCGCCTGTTGACGGAAATTGTGGCATTTTGACCCGCGCTTGGCTATGTCGTGGATCATTGAGCCAGCGACGATCGGCGGACGAAAAGCGCAATGACCGCGGCAAAAACTCTCCGGTCGGACGGCGTCAGGACCGGCCTGTCGACCCGAAGCTTTATGATCGGCGACGCGCCCCTGCCGGCGGCGACGCTGAACCCCGGGCTCTATGTCGTGGCGACGCCGATTGGCAACCTCGGCGACGTGACGTTGCGGGCTCTCGCGATCCTGGCCGGCGCCGATGGCATCCTGGCCGAGGACACCCGCGTGTCGCGCGCGCTGCTCGCGCGCTACGGCATTGAGAGGCCGCTCTCGCCTTACCATGAGCACAATGCCGCCGAGGCGCGCCCGCGCGCGCTCAGGCGCATCGCCGAAGGGCAGGCGTTGGCCCTCATCTCCGACGCCGGGACGCCGCTCATTTCCGATCCCGGCTATAAGCTCGTCGCCGAGGCGATCGCCCAGGGCTTCGCCGTCGCGACGGCGCCAGGCCCATCCGCGGCGCTCGCCGCCCTTTGCGTCGCCGGTTTGCCGACCGACCGTTTCTATTTCGAGGGCTTCCTGCCGACCCGGCGGTCGGCGCGGCGGGAGCGCATCAACGCGCTTGCCGCCGTCCCCGGCACGCTCGTTTTCTACGAAGCCCCAGGGCGGCTCGCAGAGACCCTTGCCGACCTTGCGCTCGAGCTTGGGGACCGGCCCGCGGCGGTGGCGCGCGAACTCACCAAGCTGCATGAGGAGGTGAGGCGCGGCGGGTTGGACGCCCTCGCCGCCGAATATTCCGCGGGCGAACCACCCCGGGGCGAGATTGTCATCGTCGTCGGCGCAGCGGAAGCGCGCCCGGTGGTTTCCGAGGCCGCGCTCGACCGGGAGATCGCCGAGCAGCTCGAGAAGCTCTCGGTAAGAGACGCCGCGGCGGCGGTGGCGGCGAAGCACGGCTTGCCGCGACGGCACGTTTACGCGCGAGCGCTGGCGCTGGCAGGCGCCCAGCGGTGAGGAGCGGCGGCGCCGACGAGCGCACGGAGCGCCGGCGCGGCGCGCATCTTTATGGCCTCAAGGCCGAATCGATTGCGGCGCTGCTTCTGCGGCTCAAAGGCTACACAATCCTGGCGCGGCGGTTCGTCGTCAACGGGGGCGAAATCGACCTTATCGCGCGTCGCGGCGGGTCCATCGCCTTTGTCGAGGTCAAGGCGCGCGCCGATCTCGAGGTCGCGGCGATTGCGATCAGCGCGACCAAGCGGCGGCGAATTGCGCGCGCCGCACGGGTCTGGCTCACGCGGAACCCATGGGCGGCGGGCCTGACGCTGCGGGGCGACGCCATATTCGTCGCGCCCGGGCGCCTTCCCCGCCACGCGCCGGACGCGTATAGGCTCGAGATTGACTGATTCCGTGATGCCGGCTTGGCCCTCGACCAGAGAGCGTCTCACCCACGCGCCGTGATCAACAGTGACCTAGCCGGGCGGATGCAATCGCGTGTCGAGCGCGAACGGCTCTTGAAGATCCAAGCTGTAGAAGCCTGCGGCCTTAAGGGGATCGAAAATCAGATTCCTGCTATGAGTGGACACCGTGCTCGGAATCGCCACGAAGCGATGCCGACGAAGAAGATCGTCGCCGAAGGCCTGTTGGCCCGCGCTCGGAATCCCCGGTCGTAGCCAATTGGGGTTTGGCGCGGCGTCGTGTTTGACGACGTGAACCTCGGCAATATCGGGAATCCTCGCCGCCGTGATCACGTAGGGCACAGTGTCGAGGACCTTGAAACCCACGTGGACAGCAACCTCCAGAATCGCGGTCGTCGCGTCAATTGAGCAGTAGACGGCGCGGAGGCCCTTGCTGAACCACACAGGGCCGCCAGGCGACGTCGTATTCATTCACGCAAGAGTGGCTTCCACGTCACCCTCCCGCTCTTCACGCCGCGATGTCGCATTTCTGTCGATGGCGAAAGTGCTGTCGAGACGGAGACGGACTTCATCTTGACAAAATCAGAAGTCGGCGCTATGGTGTTCTTATTGGCGGAATCGTCTCCTCGCCTGGTCGCCGATCAGGCGAGGAGACGAGAGGCTGTTTGAAAACGTTCCTGACCACAACCCTCGCGCGAGCCGAGAAGGAGGAGAGATTTCCTTATTTTTTCGCCCGCAACCCTTTGGGAAGGCTCGATTCGGAAAAACAAACGCTCGTAAACGCCAGCTATTTTGCTAGCGGTTGGGTGCATTTGGGTGGGTCTTATTGGCGGTTGCTTGCGGGGAACTCGCGCGTTGGTTGCATCCGAGGGCTCCCGGCGGCGGCTTCCCCGCCACGCGCCGGACGCGTATAGGCTCGAGATCGACTGATTCTGCGCATCTCTTGCCCTCGACCGGACGCCCATGCCCCTGACCGTCGCCGTGCAGATGGACCCGATCGAGCGCATCCGCATCGCCGGCGACTCGACCTTCGCGCTGCTGCTCGAAGCCCAGGCGCGCGGCTGCCGCCTCCTGCACTATACGCCCGACCGCCTGAGGCTCGACGGCAAGCGGGTGGAGGTGACGGCGGAGCCGCTTTCGGTCAAGGACGTCCAGGGCGATCACGCGCGCCTCGGCGAGGCGAAGCTCATCGATCTTTCGACCGTCGACGTGGTGCTGCTGCGGCAGGACCCGCCGTTCGATCTCGCCTATATCGCGACGACGCACATGCTCGAGCGCGTTCAGCCGGGGACGCTGGTCGTCAACGATCCGCGCGGCGTGCGCGATTCGCCCGAAAAGCTGTTCGTCATGGACTTCCCGGAGCTGATGCCGCCGACCCTCATCGCCCGCGACAAGGCGGCGATCGAGGCGTTCCGCGCCGAGCACGGCGAAGTGGTGATGAAGCCGCTCTACGGTTTCGGCGGAGCCGCGGTGTTCAAGGTCGCCGTTCAGGACCTGAATTTCGGCTCGCTGTTCGACCTGTTCAGCACGAGCTTTCGCGAGCCCTGGGTGATCCAGAAGTTCCTGCCGGCGATTGCGCTGGGCGACAAGCGGATCATTCTCGTCGACGGCGAGGCCAGAGGCGTGATCAATCGCGTGCCCTCGGGCGACGACATCCGCTCGAACATGGTGCGCGGCGGGGCGGCGAAAGAAACCGAGCTGACCGAAAGGGAACGGTTGATTTGCTCGACGATCGGGCCCGAGCTCAGGCGGCGCGGCCTGCTGTTCGTGGGCATCGATGTCATCGATGGGTATCTGACGGAGATCAACGTCACCTCGCCGACCGGAATCCGCGCGGTGAAGAAAGTTGGCGGGCCCGATCTCGCCGTGGCGATCTGGGACGCGATCGAGGCCAAGCTCAGCAGCAACTGACATTTCTGTCAGGACCTGGCTGGCCTTGCGATCGCCGGACGAAGGGGGGATATACCTCCAATGTCAGACGCCCAAATCCCCGCGGTGGAACGCCGCTCGCGCGCCGCGCCGCCCCCGCCCAAGGGCGTCGAGCGAGCCAAGCTGCTCGACGAGCTTGCCGCGCTCCATGAACGGCATTCGGGCGACGCCCCCGCATTCCGCCGCGCCGCCGTGGAGACCTTGCGAACGGCCCTTAACTCTGGGCGGGACGAAGCTCGCCGCGCGCTAGAGGAGGGCGGAACCGGCCGCGCGTGCGCGGAGGCGCTGAGCGCCGAAACCGACGTATTGTTGCGCGTTGGGCTCGAATTGTCGGCGCGGTGGCTCGCCCCGACGCAGTTGGGCCAGCCGCTGCCGACCATCGTCGCGGTCGGCGGCTATGGGCGTGGCATGCTTGCGCCCTATTCTGACATCGACGTCCTGTTCCTCATGCCCGACAAGAGGGCGCCTGGCGTCGAGAAGGTGGTCGAGGCGCTGCTTTATGTGCTGTGGGACCTCAAGCTGAAAGTCGGCCACGCGACGCGAACCGTCGGCGAATGCCTGAAACAGGCGCGCGCGGACATGACCATTCGCACCACGATCCTCGAGGCGCGCTTCATCACTGGGGACAAGGAGCTGTTCGAGACGCTGAGAACCCGCTTCGACAAGGAGATCGTCGCCAAGACGGCGGCCGAGTTTGTGGCGGCCAAGCTTGCCGAACGTGAAGCCCGGGTAAGGAAGGCGGGCGCGTCGCGCTATCTCGTCGAGCCCAACATCAAGGAAGGCAAAGGGGGCCTACGCGATCTCAACACGCTGTTCTGGATCGCCAAATACGTGTATCGCGTCCGCAACGCCCACGAACTGGTCGCCGCCGGGCTCTTCTCGCCGCGCGAGTTCGCGCTATTCCGCCGGTGCGAGGAATTCCTCTGGAGCGTGCGTTGCCGGCTCCACTTCCTCGCTGGACGGGCGGAGGAGCGGCTAAGCTTCGACGTTCAACGGCCGATCGCCCGTCAGCTCGGCTATTCGACCCGCGCCGGGCTGATCGACGTCGAGCGGTTCATGAAGCACTACTTCCTCGTGGCCAAGGACGTTGGCGACTTGACCGCGATTGTGTGCGCGGCGCTCGAGGAACGACAGACCAAGCGAACGCCTGCATTCGGGCGCCTCGTCGGGCGCCTGCGCCGGCGGACCCGCGCGATCGCGGAAGCCAGGGACTTCAAGGTCGACAACGATCGCGTCAACGTCATCCACGACGACGCCTTCGAGCGCGATCCGGTCAACCTCATCCGGCTGTTCTGGATCGCCGACCGATCAAACCTGCCGATCCACCCGAACGCGACCCGGCTGGTGACGCAATCCTTGAAACGCATCGACGCCCGATTGCGGGAGGATGCGGAGGCGAACCACCTGTTTCTCGACATCCTCACGTCGCGCAACGCGCCGGAAATCGCGCTCCGGCGCATGAACGAGGCCGGCGTGCTCGGCCGGTTCATCCCCGATTTCGGCCGCGTCGTCGGGATGATGCAGTTCTCGATGTACCATCACTACACGGTCGATGAACATCTCATTCGCACCGTAGGCGAACTCAGCGCGATCGAAGCGGGACGGCTGACGGAGGAGCTCCCGCTGGCCAGCAAGATCATGCCCCAGATCGCTCATCGCACCGAGCTTTATCTGGCGGCGTTCCTGCATGACATCGCCAAAGGGCGCGGGGTCGATCATTCGCTCGCCGGCGCCGAGGCGGCGCGCAAGCTTGGGCCCCGTCTTGGGCTCACCGCCGCCAATACCGAACGCGTGGCGTGGCTCATCGAGCAGCATCTCATAATGTCCAACATGGCGCAGGGCCGCGACCTGTTCGATCCGAAGACCGCTGAGGCGCTGTCAGCGATCGTGCAGACGCAAGAACGCCTGAAGATGCTGGTGACGCTGACCGTCGCCGACATTCGGGCGGTGGGGCCGGGCGTATGGAACGGCTGGAAGGGCCAGCTTTTGCGGACGCTCTATTGGGAGACCGAAGTCGTGCTCGGCGGCGGGCATTCGGTGATCGACCGCAACGGGCGCGTCAAAGCGGCGCAGGAGACCTTGCGCCGCTTGCTCCCGGGCTGGTCCGATCCCGAGTTCGACGCCTACGCCCAGCGTCATTACCCGGCCTACTGGCTGAAAGTCGAGCCCGCCCGGCAGGTCGCCCACGCCAAACTGCTGCACGCAATGGCCGCCGAAACCCGCTCTCTGGCGACCGAGGTCACAACCGACGCCTTTCATGGCGTGACCGCGGTCACCGTGGTCGCGCCCGACCATCCGCGGCTCCTGACCGGCATCGCCGGGGCCTGCGCCGCGGCAGGGGGCAACATCGTCGACGCCCAGATTTTCACCACCACCGACGGCCTCGCGCTCGACACCATTTTCGTTTCGCGGGCGTTTGAGCGCGACGAGGACGAATTGCGGCGCGGTCAGCGGATCGCCTCCAATATTGAGAAGGCCCTCCGGGGCGAGGTTCGGTTGGCCGAATTCGCGCCGCCCAAGCAGTCGCGCGACGTCCGGCGTGGCGCGTTTGCGGTTGAGTCGGAAGTGACGGTGGACAACAATCTCTCGCGCCGCTACACGGTAGTTGAGGTTTCCGGTCTCGATCGGCCAGGGCTATTGCGGGATCTGACCGCCTCGTTGTCGAGCCTTAATCTCAACATCGGCTCGGCCCATATTGTCACCTTCGGCGAGAAGGCGGTCGAACTCGTTCTACGTCACCGACCTGACCGGGCAAAAGATCAGCGCGCCGGCGCGGCAGGCGGCGATCAAACGGCGGTTGTTGGCGGACTTCGCCAAGGATTGACGGACGTGGAGTGGGGATTTTCAAGTCCCCGCGCGCTTGATTTTTGGACCGTCAGCCCTGATATCCGTCGCAAATTCTGATGGGGCTAATGAAATGATGAGTAATTCCAACGCCGAACGGGGCGCTGAGACGTCCGCGCGACAAGATGAGACTTCCGCGGCCGGAACTGCTCGGCCTGCGGCGGGCGAGCCCGACGCCGGCGCCGTGATTGAGGCGCTGAACGCCGAAAACGGCCAGTTGAAGGATCGCGTGCTGCGCACCCTGGCGGAAATGGAGAATTTGCGCCGGCGCACCGAGCGCGAGGTGGCGGACGCCAAGACCTATGGGGTGACGAGCTTCGCCCGCGACATGTTGACCGTGGTTGACAATCTTGCGCGCGCGCTCGAGCATTTTCCGCCGGAGGCGCGGGCGAGCGCCAACCCCTCGATCCGGTCGATGGTCGAGGGCGTCGAATTGACCGCCCGCGACCTGGAGACAGTCCTCGCCCGCCATGGGGTCAAGAAGCTCGATCCCAAGGGCCAGAAGTTCGATCCCAATTTTCACCAGGCGATTTTCGAGGCGCCCGACGAGACGGTTCCGGCGGGCACAGTCTCCCAGGTGGTCCAGAGCGGATGGACGATCGGCGATCGGGTGCTTCGGCCGGCGATGGTCGGGGTCTCCAAGGGCGGCCCGAGGGCCGCGCCTACGCAAGAGCCGGGCTCCAGAGACGAATAACGGCTAAGGCGGCGCCTTGGTCACCCGCCGAAGCGTCAAATTGATCCTGCCGCCCAGAGGCAAGAGGGTCGAGGAGCCGGCGAAGATGCGATCAACGCCGTGGAAGGCGAGACGTCCCTCGCCCGCAAGCGACATGGCGTCGCCCGAGGCGAGGCGGAAGGAGCGGGTCGGCGCGTTGCGTTGACGCCCGCCGACGCGGAATAGCGCCGTGTCGCCAAGCGATAGCGACACGACGGGGGCTGCGAGCGCCTCCTCGTCGCGGTCCTGGTGTAGTCCCATCCGCGCGGCGGAGTTGTAGATATTGATAAGGCAGGCCTCCGGCGGCGGCGCGCCCGGGGCGATCGCTGCGAAGGCGGCAAGGAGCCGCGGCGGCATCGGAGGCCACGGGCGGCCGGTCTCCGGATGCGTCGGCTGGTAGCGATAGCCGGCCTCGTCCGAGACCCAGCCAAGCGCGCCGCAATTGCTCATCTGAACCGAAAACGGCTTGCCGGTGCGCGGCATGCGCGGGCGAAACGGCGGCGCGAGCTCAAGGATCGCCAGCACCTCGTCCCGCAGCGCTGCTTGAGCGGCGCGATCGAGAAAACCGGGGAAGTGATCGACCCCCGGAGCAACGGCGACCGCCGCCAGCGGCGCCGATTTCGACCCTCCTCGATCGCCTTCCCTTAGCGCGGAACGCGGCGTATAGGAGCCCGAATTCATCCGAAAGCATCCCGCGCAATTCGAGGGTTCATTGAGGGAAATCTATGGCCGGCCATAGCCAGTTCAAGAACATCATGCACAAGAAGGGCAAGCAGGACGCGATCCGCTCCAAGCTCTTCTCCAAGCTCGCCCGAGAAGTCACGGTCGCGGCAAAATTGGGCCTGCCCGATCCGGCGATGAACGCGCGCCTGCGCGCCGCAGTGCTTGCCGCCAGGGCCGAGAACATGCCCAAGGACAATATCGATCGGGCGATCAAGAAGGCGGCGTCGGCGGACACCGAGAATTACGATGAGGTGCGCTACGAGGGCTACGCACCTGGCGGAGTGGCGGTGATCGTCGAAGCGCTGACCGACAACCGCAACCGCACTGCGGGCGAAGTGCGCTCCTTGTTCACGAAGGCGGGCGGCTCGCTGGCCGAGACGGGCGCGGTTTCGTTCCTGTTCGACCGCGTCGGCTCAATCGTCTTCGACCGCAAGGCGGCAAGTGACGAGGCGATGCTCGAGGCGGCGATCGAGGCCGGCGCGGACGACGTCGTCTCCGGCACGGAGGAGCACGAGGTGATCACCTCGGTCGAAGCGCTGCGCGACGCGCAGAAGGCGCTCGAGGCGAAATTCGGCGAGCCCGAGAAAGCCGCTATCGTCTGGCGGCCGCAGACCACGGTCGCTGTCGAGGATGAGGCAGGCGAAAAGATCCTGCGCCTCATCGGCGCGCTCGAAGACAACGACGACGTTCAGACCGTCACCGCCAACTTCGAGGTCTCCGAGGCGCTGATGGCGAAGATGGAGGCATAAGCGCCGCCGCCCTCGAGAGCCTGCTGCATTCGGATTGACACGCTTTTCCTGGCGCTGTCGTTCATGCCTTGCGCATCCTTTGCACGGGCGGTTCCGGGCGTCCGGTCAGGCGCGCCCGCATGACCTCGTAACCTTATGATCTCGGGCTTCGACAACCAACGCGCGAGTTCCCCGCGAGCAAACGCAAATAAAACCCCGGCAAACGCTCCTAAGCGCTAGTAAAACAGCTAGCGTTTACGAGCGTTTATTTTTTCGAATTGTGACTTTTCAATGGGTTACGGTCGAGAAAATAAGGAAAAGCTGTCCTCCTTCTCGGCTCGCCCGAGGGTTGTGGTCAGGAACGTTTTCAAACAGCCACGGCCTCTCGTCTCCTCGCCTGATCGGCGACCAGGCGAGGAGACGATTCCGTCAATAGGAATACCATAGCGCCGACTTCTGATTTTGTCAAGATAAAATCTGTCTCGACGGTCGCTCGTTCCGTTTCGAGAGCGATTTTGATTGGGGGGTCATGACGCCTCCCATCTCCCCCGGCGCGCCGAACAAGACCCTTCCGATCCGCGCGTCCCGCTTCGATTCGACCGAGAAGCAGGACGCTCGGGCGGGCGCTCACGCCCAGCTCGCTTGCCTCAGACCCAGCCGCAGCGGCGGAAGCCCCACGGGGTCCACCAGCACTGCCAGCCCGGTCCGTAGCCATAATAGCGCGGACCCCATCCCCAACGCGGGCCCCAGCCCCAGCGATGCCAGCCGCCATGCCATCCCCATCCACGATGCCACCTGCCGTGCCATCCGCCCCAGTGGCGCCAGTAAACGGACTCGACGTCCGCGGCGGCGACCGGCCGCTCGAGCGAGGGCGCGGACAGGGTGAAGGCGGGGGAAGACGCGCTCGATGCGGCCAGCATCGCCGCGCCGGCGACGGCGCCGATCGCCCTGCGGGAAAGAATGCGCAAGTCCATGGTTCTCCTCCAGGTTTTCGACCGTCCCCGCGATTATGCTCCAACCCGTCTGAATTTGGCGTGAATGCATCACGGCTTTCGGGCGGGCGTCATTGTGCGTAATGGTTAACGCCGTCCGCGCAACAGGGTTCCGCCATGGCCATCGCGCTCGTGCAAGCCGGCCTCAATCTTTTCGTCGGCGCCTGCCTCGGCGCCGCGATCGGGCTTGAACGGCAGTGGCGCCAGCATCTCGCGGGCTTAAGGACCAATACGCTGGTCGCGCTCGGGGCGGCGATCTTCATCACCTATTCACGCGCCGTCTCGGATGAAGAGGGCGCGACGCGGATCGCCGCCCAGGTCGTGTCCGGCATCGGCTTTCTCGGCGCCGGCGTGATCTTCAAGGAGGGCCTCAATGTGCGCGGCCTCAACACCGCGGCGACCCTCTGGTGCTCGGCCGCGGTCGGCCTGCTCGCCGGCGAGGGTCTGGCGCTCTATGGCCTCATCTCGGCGGTTCTGGTGATCGGAGCCAATGTCGGCTTGAGGCCGCTCGTCCGGGCGATCAACCGGCAGCCGGTCGAACTGTCCGAGGAAGAGCAGCATTATCTCGTCTCGATCCAATGCCGGGCGGCGCGGGCCGCCGACGTCCGCGCGCGCCTGGTCGAGGACGTCGGCGGCGTGCCGGACCTCCATTTCAGCCAACTGGACAGCGCCTTCATCGAAGAGGGCGGCCGGGTCGAAGTGACGGCGACCGTCACTTCGCACAATCGGCGGGAGCTGGCGCTCGAGGCGATCGTCGGGCGCTTCGCCGACATGGAGGGCGTCATCCGCGCCTCCTGGCGGCTGAACCCGCAGGGCTCTTGAGGGAGCGAAGCGATGAACCTATCCTCTGGCCTTCGCCTCGACATCGAGGACGCGCCGAGCGAAGCAGACGTCGAGATCCTGCCCAACGGGCTCGAGGCGTTCAACGAAAGCCGGTGGCCGGGCCATCAGCCGTGGCGCCCGCTCGCCGTCTTCGCCCGGGATGGGCGCCGCATCCTCGCTGGGCTGGGCGGCGAAACCTACTCCGGCTGGCTCTCCATCCGCTATTTGTGGGTCAGCGAGGCGCTGCGGAGCAAAGGGATCGGGCGGGAGCTCATCGCGAGCGCCGGGCGATCGAGCGCGGCTGCCACTCGGCCTGGGTCGACACCTTCAGCTTCCAGGCCCCTGGCTTCTACCGCGAGCTCGGCTATGAGGCGTTCGGCGAACTGGACTATCCGCCCGAGCACAAGCGCTTCTTCCTCAAGAAGCGGCTCACGCGGGCGTCGGGCGCGGGCGGATGAGGGCCGGATTTGGTCCTCGTTTTACGCCCTGCGGCTGGGTGTGCGATTCTGCGCGCGACTCAAGGATTTCAGCCGCTTAACCTCACTTTTCTGCAACTGAGCAACGGCGTAAAAAATTGGGCCAGCCTTCACGGCCCGCCGCGACGCCCGCGAAAATGGGGTGAAGCGCATATCGTAACTATTCCCGGAGATCAAACTCTCGCGGAACTCAACGAATCGATCAAGCTTGGAAGAAACGGACGGCCGCTCCAAGTCTAATGTAGTGTTTTTCCTACTCTTTCTTGTCGAGCGCCTCAATTAGTCTTGGAAAGTCGGACTGGGTCTTCTCGAGCAGCTTATGCGTGGCGACAGTGTGGTGGATCTCTTTCAAAAGTCTGCGAATATCGGTGTCAAAGTCAGCGTGCTCACCATAAGCCTGCGTTTCGCGCATCTGGTTATAGCGATCCATATAGAAGGACAATTGGGACACCCGCACAGGATCTTTCGCGCCGAAGGTGAAAACCGCGAAAGATGGCGCTTCTGTAGGCTTGTTGCTGGGCTTAATCGCAGAAAGAGGGAGAGAATATCGCGCGTCCTGGAACCATAGACTCTTATGCGTGCCCCATAGGGTCGTCTGGACGCCGACAGTCGGCGTTGCGTAGCCATCGTTCGAATAGAGCCGCGGCACCGCCGTAATTTTGGGATGGGTCGTCGATTCGGCCCACCAAATGTCCGGAAACGTGGTGATGAGTTGCTGGAAGAGGCCCTTAACATTTGCCGAGCCGCGGAATTGGGGGCCGTGCCGCGCGATGCCAACCCACGGAAGACCCGCCGCCGCGTCATCGACACAAAAGACGTCGTTAATCAATATATCGACGTTCTTGTATTTGGCGGCTCCGGAACTGGGATTGAAGACGCTAAAAAATGTGCTGAGCGCGCCGTTGGTCCCGCTGTTGTCGCTATTGGCTTTGGCCATAGCTCCCTCCCTGCGTTCTCGCAGCCAATTGGCGCCGG
This sequence comes from uncultured Alphaproteobacteria bacterium, assembly GCA_963824475.1. Classification (GTDB taxonomy): domain Bacteria; phylum Pseudomonadota; class Alphaproteobacteria; order Rhizobiales; family Beijerinckiaceae; genus Roseiarcus. Next base: position 368,640 of record CAWGPR010000007.1, on the reverse strand, counting down.
CCGGTTTTTAAGTGCGCCGAAAGGCTTCCCCCAAGCATAAAGGCTAGCATCGCCCGTTAAAATTTGTCAACATAACGGCCAGGCGGCGGAATCCACTGCGCATGCGTGAGCAAGGGCCCAATCGCTATCGGGAAGCCTTCGTCGACCGCGTGCATGAGGTCGCCGAACTCACCGCGGCGATCGACGGGACGTTGGCGTCGGAAGGGCGCTTGTTGACCGTTTCGGGCGAACCGGGCGTCGGCAAGAGCCGGCTCGCCCGGCAGGCCGCGGCTTACGCCGAGCGGAGAGGCGCGCGGGCGCTGTGGGGCCGGTGCTGGGAACATGGGGGCGCGCCGCCCTACTGGCCCTGGGTGCAGGCCTTGCGGCGCCTGATCGCCGACGCGGAGCCCGGAGCGCTCTCCGGCTGGCTCGGGTCCGACGCAGCGGACATCGCGCAGATCGCGCCGGAAGTTCACGAGCGGGTCGGCGGCCTGCCTGAGCCGCCGAGCGCCTCGCTGGCCCAGCCCGAAAAGGCCAGGTTCCGCCTGTTCGATTCGGTCGCCTCGTTCCTGCGGAGGGCGGCCGAGACGCAGCCTTTGCTCATCATCCTCGATGACCTGCACGCCGCCGATCCGACCTCGCTTATGATGCTCGTCGCCGTCTCGCGGCAAATCCGCACCATGCGGGCGACGATCGTCGCCACCTACCGCGAGGTCGAAGTCAAGCATTTGCCGGAGCTCGCCGCGCTCATCACCGAGGCCGAGCGCGAGGGTCTGGTGCTGCCTTTGCGAGGGCTTGGCGAAACCGACATCGGCGAGTTCGTCGAGCGCACCTGGGGCGTGCGGGCGGCCAGTTCGCTCGTCCACCAGCTGCGCGACATGACCGAAGGCAATCCGTTCTTCCTGCATGAGGTGCTTCGCCAAATGGCGGCGGACGGGCAGCTCGCAGGCGGCGAGCCCGCCGGGCCCGCTCTGCTCAACATCCCTCGCGGCGTCAGCGAATTCATCAAGCGGCTGACGCAGCCGTTGCCGGACGACGCGCGTCAGACGCTCGACGTCGCCTCCGTGCTCGGCCGGGAGTTCTCCCTCAATGCGCTCGCGGCGGCGACGGGCAAGCCGCCCGACGCCCTGATCGATGTCCTCGATCGCGCCGCCGCGCTTGAGCTCATCGGCGAGACGCGAGGCGGCCGGGGCCTTTACAGCTTCCGCCATGCGTTGATTCGCGAAGCGCTCTACGACGCCCTCCCGGCGGCGCGCCGCCGCGCGCTGCATCGCGCCGTCGCCGAGGCGATCCGCGCGCATAGCGCGGAGTCCCCGCCGTTCGCCGAGATCGCCTTCCATTACTGCCGCAGCGCGTCGCCCGCCGACGCCGAGCTCGCGGCCGACTATTCGCGCCAGGCCGCGCGCGCGGCGGAGCGGCAGCTCGCCTATGAGGAGGCGGCCCAACACCTGCGCAACGCCATCGACGCGCTGGCGCTGAAACCCGGCGGCGACGAGCCGCTGAAGGCCGAGCTGATGTGCGACCTCGGCGAGGCTCAGGCCAGGAGCGGCGATTTCGCGGAGGCGCGCAAGACCTGCCTGGAGGCGATCGAACTGGCGCGCCGCGTCAATCGGCCCAAGCCGTTCGCCCGGGCCGCGGTGGCGGCGGGACGCGGCGTCAGCAATTCCGGCGAGAGCGATCCCGAGCTCGTCCGCCTGCTCAACGAAGCGCTGGAGAGGCTTGGCGATTCGGACAGTCCGCTGCGCGGGCAGGCTCTGGCGCGGCTCGGCATCGAGCTCTACTGGGCCAACCGGGAGCGCTCGGTCGCGCTATGCCAGGAGGCCGTCGAGATGGCGCGGCGGCTCGACGACCCGCACACGCTCATCGTCGCGCTATGGGGCCGGCACCTTTCGCTTCGAAATCCGGACAGCCTCGAGCAGCGGCTCGCCGACGGGCGCGAGGCGATCGCGGTGGCCGAGCGGGCGCGCGAGCGCGACTTCGCGCTCGAAGCGCGCTTCTATCGGGTCACCGATCTTGTCGAAGCAGGCGACATCGCCGGCGCGGACTTAGGCTTGCGGGAATATCTGATCGCCGAGGCGGAGCTCAAGGACCGCTTCAAGCGCGGGCTCCTGCTGCAAGGGATGCGCGCGCTCATGGACGGACGGCTCGCCGACGCGGCGTCGCTGGCCCAGCAGGGCTTCATCGCTGGCCAGCAGAGCGCTCGGCCGCTGACCCTCAACGCGTTCCTGGTCCAGCACGGGATGGCCATGTGGGAGCTCGGCCGGCTCGGCGAGCTCGAGCCGCAGCTGCGAGCTTACATCGGGCAAAATCCGCTCATCGTGTTTGCCCGCTGCGGGCTGCAGCTGGCGCTCGTCCAGCTCGAACGTCTGGGCGAGGCGCGAACGGAATTCGAAAGCCTGGCCCAGGACGAGTTCGATCGGGTGCCGCGCGACTGGAACTGGCTCGCGTCCATGTTCGTGCTGGCCGAAATTTGCGTCGATCTCGGCGAAGCCAAACACGCTGAGGTCCTTTATCGATTGCTCGGGCCCTATTCGGCGCGCAACGCCATGCTCGGGTGGTACCACACATACGGCTCGATCGCCTCCGCTCTCGGCAGGCTCGCCGCGCTGCTCGGGCGCTTCGACGAGGCGAAGGCGCATTTTGAGACCGCGCTCGCCGCCAACGCGCGTATCCGCGCCACGCTGGCGCTGACGCACACCGAATGCGAGCTTGCAAAGCTGCTTCTCGCCCGGGCTCAAGGTGATGACGCGGAGCGGGCGGGCGCGCTCATCGCCTCGGCGCGCCGGACGGCGGAGGGGCTGAACCTCGTTCGCGTCAAGCTGAAACTTGAGCGCCTTGGCGCCGATCGCCCGGCGCCCGCGCATCGCGAGCCGGTCGCGGCGATAGCGGAAGGCTTGGCCGAGAGCGGAGCGAAGGTCGAAGCCCCCTCGCTGGGAGGGGCGCGGATTGAGCCCGACGACGGCGCCCTTGACAGGGTCGCGGCGTCAGCGCTCTCGCACAGCGACGAGGTGCGCGCCCTCCCCTCGCTGGACGGCACCGTCACGATGATGTTCTCCGACATCGTCGAATTCGACGGCGCTGTACGAGAAGCTCGGAGACTTGCGCGGGAGCGAACTCATCAGGACCCATAACGAGATCTTTCGCCGCGAAATCGCCGCGCACCGGGGGCATGAGGTCCAGACCTTCGGCGACAGCTTCATGATCGCCTTCTCCAGCGTCCGGCGCGCCGTATTATGCGCGATCGCGCTGCAACGGGCGTTCGCCGCCTATTCCGCCAGCCACCCCGATCTACCGATCCAGGTCAGGATCGGCCTGCACGTCGGCGAGGCGGTGCGGGAATCAACGGATTTCTTCGGCAAGGCGGTGATTCTCGCCGCGCGCATCTCCGCGCTCGCGCAAGGCGGGCAGATCCTGGTGTCGTCGACGCTCCACGACGTTGCGGCGAGCGCGGGCGATCTGCGCTTCGCGCCGGCCGGCGAGAGGCCGCTCAAGGGCCTGGCCGGGACCCATCGGCTCTATGAGCTCATCTGGTAGGGACGCGGGGGGCGGCGCGGGTTGGCGCGCAATGGCGTCGAATGGGCTCCGACCTGCCGCTCGCTCATGGCTTGCCGCCCCTGTAGGCGTCGGTGATCGGCTCGAGCGGCGGGTCGGTGAGCTTGATCTTGCCGTCCTGGGTGAGATCAAAGCTTAAGACATTGATGGTCTGCCCGACCTGATCGAGGGCGACGTCCTTTGCGGAGAGCACCGTGACCCGCGGATTGAGGCCGGTGATTTCGACCCGCACGGGGATCGACGTTGCGCCCTTGGCGAGTTCTCGATCCGAATAGAGATTGACCCCGATGTCATAATGGCCCGGCGCGATGCAGCGGATGGTGGTCGTCTCCTTGTTCAATTCGGCTTGAACAACCGAGCCGTCGGCGAGCGTGATCTCAGACGTCGAATAGCCAAGGCTGTCGCGATCGAGCGAGGCGCATCCAACCTCGCGCGAGCCATAGAACACGGGCTTTTTCTCAGGGCCGACAACCCAGAGGTCGACGTCGGAATCGAGCTCGACCTTCCAGTCGGCGGTGATGAGAAATTCCGCCTTCGGCTTGACGCCGTCGACTTTTGCCTTGGTCGGCGCCACCGCGACGATGACAACGGAAAGGATGCAGAGGAGAAGATCGGCAAGGCCAATCCAAATGGGCGATCGGTCAGTCGTCATCTATCGACCTTTATTCGGCGGAGACGCTAGCGTTGCGCGCGATTCAATGGTTTTCAGGAGCCTCAGGACGCCAATCGTTCCGCGGACCAGAACGAGGGACCCCAGTACACACCATGTCGTGTGACAGGGATTTCTTTCGGGGCGTCAATGATGACGTTGGCTACCCCCGACCGAGCCCAACCGCCCGATTGAAAACAAACGTCCTCGACTTCCTTCATCCAGACCGGTTCTTCCAGGCCAACTTCATAACGATGCCGGGTCTCGGGAACGTATAGCTCCAAGCGGCCTCCATCGAGCAACTTCGAAAGCACCACCTTGACGTCAGCCACGTGAAAATACTGACCCTCTCTCAATCTTTGAATTTGGTTCAACGCCTTTGCTCCTGCGCAAGTACCTACGGGAGGACGATCACCCGTTTCTGACGCACATGATCTTGATGAACTCGCCTTCCGCGAGATTGCGGAACGGCGCGCTCTTCGCGGCGTCCATCTGCGCTTCGCCCAGGCACCAGAGCTCGTTTGACGCTTGGCCGATGATGGCGACGTCTCGCGAGAAGCCCGGCGCTGGGCTGCAGTCGGCCGGGCTCATGCCCGCGACGCAAATCATGGCGACGATGTTGAAAGTCATAAGGTTCATGCTCCTGTTGAGGTTTTCCGTTCTCGACTAAGGCCTGGCGAGGCGCCGTCAGCCCCCTCGCTTGTCCCGCCTCGACGTGACCCCCATCAGCCCGCCGATCATGTCGAGCGCGACCCGCAGCCGGTCGGAGACCACCGCGTCGGCCCGCCACGGCGTCGCGAGTTCGGGGACGAAGCCGCGGCACTCGCGCACGCCCGCGCCCTCGATCACGATGCGGGTTACGATCGGCCAGGCGTGCGGGCCGACCCGCTCCTCGGCGTCCCGCAATTTGTCGCGGGCGTGGAGGGCGAGTTCGGACTGCGGCAGGCCGGGGCGGGGGCCGAAGCCGGTCGAGCCCAGGCGGTCGGGCGCGACCGCGCGCAATTGACCGAGCCTCGCGCGGTTATGGGTGCGGCGCAGCGATTCGCCGACCAGCCAGCGAATGTCGTTGAGCTTCGGATCGTTCGGCGCGAGCAGCCGGTTGGCGCGCATGGTGTCGAACGGATCGAGCATCCGGCGCGTCCGGCCGGCGTCGAGGGTCGGCGTCTGCCCGGCATCCTTGGCGCGAGCGAGCCGTTCGGGGGTCGCGTCGAGCCGCTCTTGAACCGCGTCGAGCAGTTCCTGCGGCGATTTGCGCGTGCGCTTGCTGGTCTTGCGGGAGCTGCTCATTTGAGCAGCTCCCGCCAATTCCGCGTCCAGCTCGGTCAGTTCCGCGCCCAGTTCCGCCAGCTTCGCCAGCTCCACCGAGTCCGCCAACTGCGCCCGGTCCCCCAGCTCCGCGAGTTCAACACACAAGGCCGCGGGCGAGGTGCAATAGGATTGCTCGATGATCGGGGGAACGAACTTCGGCGCCCCGCGCTCGTTGACCGAGACGTCCGCCGGCGGCTGGCGTTGGCCGCGCCGCAAATCCTTGAGATGGCGGGCGGAGGCGCGCATGGCCAACGCCCGCTCGGTGTCGACTTTTGGCGGACGGCGGCGACGGGGTGGGGACGTTCTCATCAAGCTTGCCCTTTCTGTTTTTGCCGTGCTATGTTCCCGTTCTGTTCACTATCGGTAAAACAGAAGCACGTGTCAATCATATTCTGGTTTTTTGCATTGCGGTTTTTCGGAAATTAGGTTAATTTCGAAAAATGAGGTGAGTTGGCGAACCCCTCGGGGCCGGAAAGCGCCCCGCGCGCCGCTCGCAATTCGCTTGGGGATAGAGAATTGGAGGATTTTCAACCTTGACCGTCGACTGGATCCGCATCGGCCTCAAAAGGACCGCCAAAACCCGGAGCGGGCTCGCCAAGGCGCTCGGCCGCTCGCCCTCCGCCGTCACCGACCTTCTCAACGGCCACCGCCGCCTGCGCGCCGACGAGATCGCGATCGTGTCCGAATATCTCGGCATCGAGCCGCCGCGCCTCATTGGCGGCGGACCGCCGCGGCCGCCCAGCGCGCCGCTGATCGGCTATGTCGGCGCGGGCGCGGTCGCGCATTTCTACGCTGACGGCCAGGGGCCGTTCGATGACGTCGACGCGCCTCTCGACTCGAAGCCGACGACGGTCGCGGTGCAGATCCGCGGCCATTCGCTAGGCGTGCTGTTCGACAACTGGCTCGTCTTCTATGACGACATCCACAATCCGCCGGACGATAGTCTTGTCGGGCGCATGTGCGTCTGCGGTCTGAGCGACGGGCGGGTCCTGATCAAGTCCTTGAAGCGCAGCCCCCACACGGGCTTATGGAATCTTCTGTCGAACACCGAGCCGCCGATCTACGACGTCGGCCTCGATTGGGCCGCGCCGGTGCGCGAAATGCGGCCGAGGTAGCGGCGTCGCGAGAGCGTGAGCATGCCTGCTCCGCCTTCGGCGCTCGAGATCGCGCGCGCGCTCATCCGCTTTCCCTCGGTGACGCCGGCCGACTGCGGCGCCCTGCCCTACTTGCGCGATCTGCTCGCTCAGGCCGGATTCGCGGTCGAGCTCGTCACGTTCGAGGCGCCGGGAACGCCCGCGGTCCTCAACCTTTATGCGCGGTTCGGCGCTCGTTCGCCCAATCTCGCCTTCGCCGGCCACACCGACGTCGTGCCGCCCGGCGACAAGACGCGCTGGCGGTTCGACCCGTTCTCGGGCGAAATCGTCGACGGCGAGCTCTGGGGCCGCGGCGCCTGCGATATGAAGGGCGGCGTCGCCGCCTCGGTCGCCGCCGCTTTGCGCTTCATCACGAGGGAAACGTTCACCGGCTCAATCAGCTTCCTCTTGACCGGCGACGAGGAAGGCCCGGCGGTCAACGGCACGGTCAAGCTCATCGACTGGGTGCTGGCCAAGGGCGAAGCGTTCGATCATTGCATCCTGGGCGAATCGACCTCTGTCGCGGCGGTCGGCGACACCATCAAGCACGGCCGGCGCGGCTCGCTCAACGGACGGATCACGATCCGCGGCCGCCAGGGCCACGCAGCCTATCCGCATATCGCCGACAATCCGATCCGGGCGCTGGCGCCTGTGCTGACTGCGCTCTTCTCGCCCCCGCTCGATAAAGGGAACGCCGACTTCGGGCCCACGAATCTGGAAGTGGTCTCGGTCGACGTCGGCAATCCGGCCTTCAACGTCATTCCGGGCGAGGCGCGGCTCACATTCAATGTCCGCTTCAATGATCTCTGGAGGCCGGAATTGCTCGCCGCCGAAATCAAGCGGCGGGTTTCAGGGGCGGATGAACGCGGGCGCGCGACGCTGACCTTCGAGCCTACCAACGCGGTCGCGTTCTTGACCAAGCCCGGGCCGTTCACCGATCTCGTCGCCGCCGCGGTCAAGGACGTGACCGGGCGGACGCCGTCGCTTTCGACCGGCGGGGGCACGTCCGACGCGCGCTTCATCAAGAACGCGTGTCCGGTGGTCGAACTCGGCCTCGTCAACGCCACCATCCATGGCGTGGACGAACGGGTCACGCTCGACGATCTCGAGGCGCTGTCGCGCATTTATGAGCGCGTGCTGGAGCGCTACTTTCACCCATCTATTGACGCCGCACTATTTCGTAGCTACAAATAGATGTGATCGTCACCTGGGACCACGCCAAGCGGCTCGCCAACCTAGCCAAGCATAGATTGGACTTTGCGGACCTGGAGCTTGAATTCTTTGTGAATTCGTTCGTGGCTCCCGTTCGGGACAGACGGTTCAAGGCGATGGGGTCGATGCGCAGCGGCCGTGCGATCGTCGTCGTCTTTGCGCCGCTTGGGACCGAATCCGTCTCTGTCATCTCGATGCGCCCGGCGAACCGAAAGGAGAGGAGGCTATTGCATGGTCGCTCCAGCTAGGCCCGAACGGGGTCACGGTTACACGCAAGCTGACATCGAAGACGTCTCCGACACGCCGGAGTTCACCGAAGAGGAGATGGCGAAGGCGAAGCCCTTCGCCGAGGTCTTCCCCGCGCTGGCCGCGAGCGCGAAACGCACGCGCGGCAAACAGAGGGCCCCGACGAAGCAGCTCGTCAGCCTCCGCCTGGACAGGGCCGTGATCGAAGCGTTCAAGGCCGGCGGGCCGGGGTGGCAACGCCGCATCAACGAGGCCCTGAGGGGCGCGGTTCGGCGCGGCTGAACGCGCCATCATCCTCCCCGCCTTGCTGAACAGGATAGACGCGCGGCGGAACTCGGCTTCAGTTACTTCTCGGGATAGTCCACCCGAACCAGATAGAGGCCGTGAGCGGGAGCCACCTGCCCGCAGCGGCTGCGGTCGGCGGCCTCGAACGCCGACTTGAACTCGTCTGCGCTCCAGCGGCCCGAACCGACCTCAACCAGCGAGCCCACCATCGAACGCACCTGGCGATGCAGGAACGACCGTGCGCTCGCTTCAAACAGGATTTCGTCGCCGCAGCGCTTGACGTCGAGCCGGTCGAGGGTGCGGATCGGCGATTTCGCCTGGCACTGCGAATCGCGGAAGGTGGAGAAATCGTGCCGGCCAATGAGCGCGCGCGCCGCCTCGTGCATGGCCGCCGCGTCGAGGCGCGGCTTCACCCGCCAGGCGCGGCCGCGCTCGAGCGTGAGCGGCGCGCGGCGATTGACGACACGGTAGAGGTAATGGCGCGCCGTGGCGCTGCGCCGGGCGTCGAAATCGTCGCGCACACGCTCGGCGCCGAGCACCGCTACGGCATGGGGCTGAAGCAGCGCATTGAGTTCCTCGCTAAGCCGGAATGGCTCCCAGTCGCGCTCGAGGTCGACATGCGCGACCTGCGCAAACGCATGCACGCCCGCGTCCGTGCGCCCTGCGCCATGAGCGGTCACGCGGGCGCCGGTCATTGCGAATACGGCGCCCTCCAGAACTTCCTGAACCGAGAGGCCGTTCTCCTGCCGCTGCCAGCCGACGAACGGCGCGCCGTCATATTCGAGGATGAGCTTGAAGCGCGACATTCGGTGCCGGGGCGGACTTGCGGCGGGGAGCGGCGGCGACGGCTTCGTCGAGAACCTCGTAGATGCGTGGGTCGCCGCAGCGGGCGACATTGAACCGCAGGCAGCCGCGCGCCTCATCGGAGGCGCTGAACGCCGGGCCCGGCGCGAACATCACCTTCCTCGCGAGGGCGTGGCGGGCGACATCCGCGGCGGCGACGCCCTCAGGCAGGCGAGCCCACAGATAAATGCCGGCGCGCGGTTCGATCCAGGGGATGAGGCCGTGGCGGCGAAGATTCTGCAACGTCCGCCCCATGGCGTCGGCGAGCTTCCGGCGCAAACCGTCGAGATGGCGCCGATATCCGCTTTCCGTCAGCACGCGATGCAGAATGTGCGCCCCTGTCGCGCTGTTGCCCATGGTCGTCGCCAGCTTGAGATCGACAAGCTGCGCGATCCAGTCCTCCCGCGCGGCGATATAGCCGCAGCGCATCGCGGCCCCGACGGCCTTGGTGGCGCTGCCGACTTGCACGACCCGGCGCAGGCCGTCGAGCGCTGCGAGCCTTGTCGAAGGCTCGGCCTCGAAGTCTGCGAACGTGTCGTCCTCGAGAATGAGAACGTCGTGCTGCTCGGCCAAGCGGAGCGCGCGATGGACGGTCGCCGGCGAGGGCGTCACCCCGGTCGGGTTCTGAAGCCCAGCGCCGGTGAGATAGAGACGCGGACGATGCCCGGCGAACAGGCGCTCAAGCTCGACGACGTCGGGGCCATCGGGGGTCATCGGAACCGTGAGGCTCTGGGCGCGATTGGCGCGGAGGAGCGAATGGAAATTGAAATAGCAGGGATCGTCGACCACCACCGTGTCGTTTGGGCTGAGGAGAAAGCGGCAGACGAGATCGAGCGCCTGCGAGCATGAATCCGTCACGACGAGCTGGTCGGGATCCGCCAGCACGGCGCGCTCGGCGAGGCGCACGGAGAAGAGGCGCCGCAACGGAGCATAGCCGAGCGGCTCGTCATATTGGCGCCGGCGCTCGGGATCCTCGCGCGCCGCGAGGCGCAACGCCCGCTGGACGCCGAGATCGAGCACCCAGGAATTGGGCAGCCAGCCAGCGCCAGGACAAAGGAAATCGGGCGCGCCGGTCATCGCGTGCCGATTGATCCAGGACGGATCGATCGCGGGCTCAGGCGGCGGGTGCTCGCTCGAGAGCGTGAGCGGGCGGGCGGCGCGCGCGACGAAGAATCCCGAGCCACGCCGGGCGACGACCGCGCCCTCGGCCGCGAGACGGTCGTAAGCCTCAACGACGGTCGACTTCGAGACGTCGAGCTTGACGGCAAGCTCACGCACCGAGGGGAGCCGGGCACCGCGCGCAAGCGCACGGCTCGTTATGCGGCCGCGAATGAACGCCGCAGCCGTCTCGACGCGAGAGGCGGGCCGATCATCCATGCACGCTCCGCTCCAAACTGTACAGCCAGTGGATTGGTACAGTTTGAGATCACTGTACTGAACTGTCTCTAGCGTCGCAAGCCCTCGCGTCCGATCTTAGCCTGAGAAAGGACGTGAACCCATGATTCCCGAGAGCCGTATGTGGCGAACAATCCGCGCCCAAGCGAGACGAGCCGCGGCGTGGCCGTTCCGCGTCGCCGCCGCGCGAGCGACGCTGCGGACGCTAGCCAATATGGATCGCCACGAGCTGGCCGACATCGGCCTCAACCCAAGCGACGTTCGCGACGCCTGGGCGATGCCGCTCGACCGCGATCCGGGCGAGCTCCTCGCGCGACGGGCCTACGAACGGCGCCGCGACGCCTTCGGGCCTCGGCCGCCTTCTAGCGTCGGGCGCTGGCCGCTCGATGTTCCGGATGACCAGCCTGGGCGCAATCCGCAGTCATCGCGGCCAGAACCGAAATCGGCCGAGCGGGCGGCGGGCCTGGTCAGAACAGACTGAGCTGCGCGCCAGCCTCGCTCGCAACGAGGGTCGGCTTGCGGAACAAGTCGGTCCGCAGCGCCCGCGAGGTCTCGCGGTAGCCGAGCCGGCGCGCGGCCATCTCGAACCGGCGCCCGATCATCCAGGCGTATGGCCCCGAACCCGCCATGCGCCGGCCCCACTGAGCCTCATAATCCTTGCCCTCGCGCATCGACTGCATCAACGAAACCGCGCGTTTGAGCCGGTCGGGATAATGGACTTGCAGCCATTCGCGGAACATGTCGCGCAATTCGCCCGGCAGCCTCAGCACCACATAGCTCCCCTCTCGCGCTCCGGCGGAATAGGCGCGGGTGAGGATCGTCTCCAGCTCCTCGTCGTTGATCGCCGGAATGACGGGCGCGGCCATCACGCCCGCCGGCACGCCGGCGTCGTTGAGCGCCTCGATCGCCTCGAGCCTCTTCTGCGGCGTCGGCGCGCGCGGCTCCATCTCACGGGCGAGCGCGCGGTCGAGCGTGGTCACCGAGACAAAGACCTTGACCAGGTTGTCGCGCGCCATCGGGGCCAAAAGATCGAGGTCGCGCAAAATGAGGTTCGATTTGGTGACGATGGTGAGCGGATGGCGGGCTTGGGCCAGCGTCTCGATCAGCGACCGGGTGATGCGATACTTCCGTTCGATCGGCTGATAGGGGTCGGTGTTGGCGCCGAAGGCGATGGGCGCCGGCCGGTATTTGGGGGACGCCAGCTCGCGCTCGAGCAGCTCGGCGGCGCGCTCCTTGGCGAACAGGCGCGTTTCGAAATCGAGCCCGGCGGAGAGCCCCATATAGGCATGGCTCGGCCGGGCGTAGCAATAAAAGCAGCCGTGCTCGCAGCCGCGATAGGGGTTGATCGACCGGTCGAATCCGATATCCGGCGACTCGTTGCGGGTGATGATGGCCTTGGGCTTTTCCCAGGTGACCTCGGTCGCGAGCGGTTCTAGCGCCTCCTCCCGCGTCCAGCCGTCGTCGAACTCCTCGCGCTTCTGAAGCTCGAAACGGCCAGAGACGTTGGTCGCGGCGCCGCGCCCGCGCCTGAGCTCGGCGGGCACGATGCGTTCGGCGATCGCCTCGGGCCTGTGGCGCGGGTCAGGCGCGGAGGCGCGGATCGGGGTCGGGTTCATGGCCGTGTTCCACTAACAGAAGAATTGGAACAAATCATGAACAATGAGATAGGCTCACCTCGACGCAACGTCAAGGCCGTGCGGTCGGGGCCGCGGCGGGGGCCAGCGCCATCCGCAGAGGAGACGCCATATCCGATATCGGGAGGGGGGCCGGCTAACCATCGCTGGAAAGCTCCGCGAGCGACAGGGGCGGTCAATTCGAGAACGTGTTGCAGGCGCTGATTTGTCCGCTCTTCAAGCCCGCGGTCAGCCATTGCTGGCGCATCACCGAGGAGCCGTGGGTGAAGCTGTCGGGCACGGCGTAGCCGCGCGCGGCGGTCTGCAGCCGGTCGTCGCCGATCGCGGCCGCGGTCGCCATCGCTTTCTCGATGTCGCCGGGTTCGAGGATCTTCCACTTCGCGTTCGCGTGGTTGGCCCAGACGCCGGCGAAGCAATCGGCCTGCAGTTCGACCCTGACCGAGAGAGCGTTGGCCTGGGTCTGGCTCACCCGCTGCTTCAAGTCATCGACCTTGTCGAGGATGCCGAGCAGGTCCTGGACGTGATGGCCGATCTCGTGCGCGACGACGTAGGAATAGGCGAAGTCGCCGCCGCCGCCGTATTTGGTCTTCATGTCGCGGAAGAACGACGTGTCGAGATAGACCTTCTTGTCGAGCGGGCAGTAGAACGGACCCATCGCCGAGCGCGCGCCGCCGCATCCCGACCGGGTCGCGCCGTCATAGATAACCAGCGTCGCCGGCTGATACTGGACGCCGGTCTGGGCCGGCAGCACCTCCTTCCAGACCCCTTCCGTGCCGCCGACAACCTTGGCGAGAAAGACGCGCGTCGGATCGTTCGGATCGACGGGGGCGGTTTGCGGCGGCGCGCTCTGTTGCCCGACGCCGACCATTTCCGCCCCGCTCATCAGCACCTGCGGCGAGATGCCGGTGAAATAGCTGATCGCGAAAATGATAATGATCGCGCCGATGCCCAATCCGCCGGCGCCCATCGCCCCGCCGCCTTGGCCGCGACGGTCCTCGATGTTCGACGAGGAGGGCATGTTTTCGTATTCCATGGAGGGCTCCCAGGCGGCCGAACGCCGGTTAATGCGTTTTAACCATTTTAACAGAACCGTCGGCGCCTGAGTAGCGCTGCGGCATGGCCGCGCCCGCAAGCCTTTGTTGAGGCCTTTGCGAAACACTCCACCTTCATGGACAAAGAACGCGCCGCCGTGGCCCCGACCTATTCCCTCGTCGTGCCGATCTTCAATGAAGAGGCCGTCATCCCGATTCTGCTCAAGCGCCTCGACGCCCTGCTCGCAGCGCTCGACGCTGAGGCTGAGGTGATTGTCGTCGACGACGGATCGGACGATACGAGCGCGATCGTGATCGAGGCCAAGGCGCGCGCCGACAAGCGCTATCGGCTGATCAAGCTGTCGCGCAATTTCGGCCATCAGATCGCAATCACCGTCGGGCTCGATCACGCCGCCGGACACGCGGTCATCGTAATGGACGGGGATCTGCAGGACCCGCCCGAGGTCGTGCTCGCGATGATCGCCAGATGGAAGGAGGGCTACGACGTCGTCTCAGCCGAGCGCGTCTCGCGTCAAGGCGAAAGCCGGTTCAAGCGGGCGACGGCGGATCTCTTCTATCGCCTCATGGCGCGGCTGGGCGACGTCCCGCCGCCGCGCAACGCCGGCGATTTCCGCCTAGTCGACCGTAAAGCGCTCGACTGCTTTCTCGCCATGCCCGAGCGCGACCGGTTCGTGCGCGGCATGTTCGCCTGGATCGGGTTCCGCCAGGGAACGGTGGCCTTCGACCGCCCGCCGCGGGCCGCGGGGGACAGCAAATATTCGCTGCGCAAGATGATCTCGCTGGCGGCGAGCGGGCTCCTGTCGTTCTCCGACGCGCCGCTTCGCCTGGCGCTGTGGGCCGGCGGCGCGGTGTCCGCGCTGGCGTTCATCTATGGATTGAGCGTGATCGGGCGGTGGGCGTTCGGCGATCCGAGCCTCGAGAGAGGCTGGAGCTCGACGATCGTGGTCATCGCCGCGCTCGGCGGCGCCAACATGCTGATGACCGGAGTCGTCGGGCTCTATGTCGGACGCATTTACGCCGAAGCGAAGGGCCGGCCACTCTATATCGTCGAGCGCGCAGTCGGCTTTGACGATGCGCCTGCGTCCGCGGCTGCTCGCCCGTCGGCGCGGACTAGTGAATCTGGGTCGCCGCGTCCTGGCCGCGCGCCAGCTCGATGGTCGTGATCGCGACCAGCATTTCCGCCCGCGACTTGAGGTCGCGCGCCTCGAGCAGGGCCTGCTTTTCCCTCGGACCGCAGGGGCTCATCATCGAGAGCCCATTGACCAGCGCCTCGTTCGACGCCTTCTTGATGTCGCTCCACACCACCTTGATCTCGTTGACTTCGGCGAAGCGTCTCAAGGCGGCGATCAAATCGTCGCGATCGACCGCCGCTTCGCCCGCGCCTTCGAGAAAATCCTCGGCGAACGGCGAATAATCTGTAATTGCAATGCGGTAAGGCAGTCCCGTAGGCGTCTCCGCCTTGAGATGGAACCTGGCCACGCCCATCAATGTGAGAAAGCAGCGCCCGTCGCCGATCTCGGCGTATTGGACGATGCGGCCGGCGCACCCAAGCGGATAAAGCTCCGGGCTCGGGTCGCCCGTCTCCTCCGGGTCGGTCGGTTGGATGATCCCGATGAGGCGCTCGCCGGCAAGCGCATCGTCAAGCATCTCGAGATAGCGCGGCTCAAACACCGTGAGCTGGATCGGCCGGCGCGGCAACAGAAGCGCCCCGGCGAGCGGAAACAGCGGGATCGTCGCCGGCATCTCGTCGGGTCCGGCGAAGGTGCGGTTGAGCTTCATGGCGCCCTTCCCATTCTTCGGACGCTTTCCGCGGCGGCTCGCTGTCAAAACCAGATCGCCGACAGCTTGCGCCGCGCCGCGACCGATTCTGGGTCCATCAGACCCCAGGCCTCGAAGAACTGCAACAATTGCTTGCGCGCCGCCTCGTCGTTCCACTTGCGGTCGCGGCGAATGATTTCAAGCAGTTGGTCGGCGGCGCCGGCCCGGTCGCCCTTCGCCGACAGCGCTACCGCAAGGTCAAAGCGCGTCTGGTAGTCATTCGGATTGGCGGCCACAGCCTGCTCAAGGGGCGCAAGCTCGCCAACGTTCGAGGCTTGTTCGGCGAGGCGCAACGCCGCCCAGGCGGCGGCGACCGCCGGGTCCGGCTCCTTGCCGGCCGGCGCGGCAGGAGCCGTCTCCAGCAAGGCTTTCGCCTCCGCGAGCCGTCCGGCGGCGACATGGAGTTTGGCGAGCCCGCCGATCGCCTTGGCCTCGCCCGGATCATCGGCCAGAATCTCGGAATAGATCGCCGCAGCCCCGGCGGCGTCGCCTTTGGCGGCCGCTTCCTCGGCCTCGGCCAGCAGCGCCGCCGATTCGTTCTGGAGCGGACCGACGAGCCGCTCGATGAAGCCGCGGATCTGGCTTTCTGGCAGCGCGCCGACAAATCCATCCACCGGCTGCCCCTTGTCGAAGGCGATCACCGCCGGAATCGACTGGATGCCGAGTTGGCCCGCGATCTGGGGATGGTCGTCGATGTTCATCTTGACCAGGGCGACCTTGCCGCCGGAGTCAGCGACCGCCTTCTCCAAGGCCGGCGCAAGCTGCTTGCAGGGCCCGCGCCACGGCGCCCAGAAGTCGACCAGAACGGGCTGGCGCGTCGAGGCCGTCAGGACGTCGGCGCGGAACGAGGCCGTCGTGACCTCCTTGACCGAACCCGCCTTGGTTTGAGGCGCAACCGCGCCGCTCACATTCGCCATGTCCCATCATCTCCAGCCGAGCGAGCGGGCAGGCCCCGGCCCGTCCGCTTTAACGCCCTAAATGGAGGCGTTCGGCTTTTTATTCAACCGGCGGCTTGGTCCCGGCCCAAAGCCCTGACCAGCGGCTCATGTCCGGTGGCTCGCAGGAATTTGACCAGGTCGGCGCTCTTAAGCCCGGTGGTGCGGGTGTTGACCAGCGGATGAAAGTTGAGCCGCTCATGGCGCATCATCGCTTCGTCCAGCACGACGTGAACCTTGCCGGCTTGGTCGTTGATGGCGCCGAATGGCGTCACCGCCCCCGGCTTTACGCCCCAGACCTCCTCCAGCAATTCGGCGGAGCCGAAGGAAACGCGCCCGTGCGCGCCGATCTTCTCGTGCACCCGCTTGAGATCGACCGTGGTCTCCTCGCCTAGGACAAGGAGGAACAGCCGGCCTTTCTTGTCCTTGACGAACAGGTTCTTGGTGTGGCCGCCGGGGATGTCGCCCCGCAGCGCTTGGGAATCCTCAACCGTGAATAGCGGCGGATGATCGACGGTCGTCGTCTCGACGCCGAGCGTAGCCAGATAGGCGATGAGGTCGTCCGGAGAGGCGGGCATCGGAAATTTGGAGGGGCAGGATCGCGAGTTGGTAGCGGCTTCTGGCGCTGGCGGCAACCAGGCGGGGCGGCGGGCGAGGATTCCGAAGCGCTTAAAACGCCTTAGGCACATTCGCTTCCTTCAAAATGCCGTTCGCGGTGTGTCGGGATTTGATCTGGACCGGCACGACAATCCGCTTGCCCTGCGGGGTCGTCCAGATGGTCGTGGTCGCCCTTTCCGTAGCGGAGAAAAGAACATCCGACGTTGCTCAATCGGTGGCGAACTCCTTCACGCTGCGACGCGAGCGCGGACGGAGGCGTGGGCGATGATCTCGATGCGGATTTCTCCAGCTCCGTCGCCTTCGAGGAGGTCGGCGGCGGCGTCCGCCACGTTGCGGCGGAACGCCTCGAACGTGTCCCCCTCCACATGCAGCCCTTCGATATCTGAGCTTTCCACGTACCAGACGTGGGCTTCTTCATCGAAGGCGGCCTTCAGGACTGCAACGTGCATTGGGCGGAACCTCTCGCCTGTGCCTATATCACGTCCGATTGCCCCATGCATTTGAAGCGTCTGAATTGCGCCGAGGGAGCCGGAAGGCGAGCGCACGCCAAGGGGGGCTACAACATTTTGCTGGCGCCGCGGCGCGAAATCTGTATAAGCGCGCGATCCGCGGGCCGGTTAGCGCGCGGGATCAGAGTCGCGACCGACCTGGACGACATCCCGGTTCGGCCGTTTTGTTGAATGGGCCATCTTGCGCCCCATATAAGGGACCTTCCGATGTCGATCACGGCTGAGCGCAAGACCGCGCTCATTAATCTATATGCTTTGAAAGTCGGCGACACCGGGTCGCCCGAGGTCCAGGTTGCGATTCTCACCGAGCGCATCGCCAACCTGACCAATCACTTCAAGACCCACGTCAAGGACAACCATTCCCGCCGCGGCCTGCTCAAGATGGTGTCGCAGCGGCGAACGCTTCTCGACTATGTCAAGAAGCAGGATGAGGGGCGCTACAAGACCCTCATCGAGCGTCTGGGCATCCGCCGCTGAAGGCGAGCCCCACGCGAACGGGGCGCCAAATCCCGCGCGTCTCGATCTTAAGTCCGGGCGCCGGCGCGGCCGGCGCCTTTAACCCAGTGCGAGAGCCTCGCGTCATGGCAGGATCGCAAGCGGCTGGCGTTCGCCCAGCCGCTCGCCGTCTTGCCGGTGACGAGCCCGATCGACGGGCGGCATGGGCCGCAGGCTTTCGCATCCTCAACTCATGCAGGATGAAGAAAGATGTTTGACATACAACGCGAAGAACTCGACTGGTGCGGTCGCAAACTCACGCTCGAGACCGGACGCATGGCCCGCCAGGCCGACGGCGCGGTGCTCGCCACCTGGGGTGAAACCACGGTGCTGGCGACCGTCGTCGCCGCCAAGGAGGCGAAACCCGGCCAGGATTTCTTTCCCCTCACCGTCCACTACCAGGAAAAGGCGTTCGCCGCAGGACGAATTCCCGGCGGGTATCTCAAGCGCGAAGGGCGGCCCTCCGACCGCGAAACCCTCACTTCCCGCCTGATCGACCGGCCGATCCGGCCGCTTTTTCCCGATGACTTCCGTTGCGACACGCAGGTTATCGCCACGGTCTTCTCGTATGACCTCGAGACCGACTCGGACATTCTGGCGATGATCGCCTCCTCGGCGGCGCTGACCCTTTCCGGGGTGCCGTTCATGGGCCCGATCGGCGCGGCTCGGGTCGGCGTCATCAAGGGCGAGATCCGGGTCAATCCGACAGTCGAGGAGATGAAGGACTCGACGCTCGATCTGGTCGTGGCCGGGACCGCGGACGCCGTGCTGATGGTCGAGTTGGAGGCCCAGGAACTCAGCGAAGAGATGATGCTGAAAGCGGTGATGGCCGGTCACGCAGGATTCCAGCCGGTCATCCAGGCGATCATTCGCCTCGCCGAGAAGGCCGCCAAAGAGCCGCGCGAGCTCGCCGCGCATGACCGCTCGGCGGTCGAAAAGGCGGTGCTGGAGGTCGCCGAAGCCGATCTGCGCGCCGCCTATTCACTCACCCAGAAGCAGGAGCGCTATGCCGCCGTCGACGCCGTCAAGGCGAAGGTCATGGCGGCGCTTGCGCCCGAGGGCGCCGAGCCGAAGCTTTCCCAGGAGGCGATTGCAGAGGCGTTCCACAACGCTCAGGCCAAGGTCGTGCGCTGGAACATTCTCGACCATAAGCGCCGTATCGACGGGCGGGATTTGACCACGGTGCGCCCGATCCTGGCGCAAGTCGGGGTGCTGCCCCGCACCCATGGGTCTGCGCTGTTCACCCGCGGCGAAACGCAGGCGCTGGTCGTGGCGACGCTGGGGACTGGCGAGGACGAGCAATATGTCGATTCGCTGGACGGGACCTACAAGGAGCGGTTCCTGCTCCATTACAACTTCCCGCCCTATTCGGTCGGCGAGACCGGCCGCATGGGCTCGCCTGGCCGGCGCGAAATCGGCCACGGCAAGCTCGCCTGGCGCGCGATTCACCCGATGCTGCCGACCGCGGCCGAATTTCCCTATACCATCCGCGTCGTCTCGGAGATCACCGAGTTCGAACGGCTCATCGTCCATGGCGACGGTGTGCGGATCGTCGCTGGCGCTGATGGACGCGGGCGTGCCGCTCAAGCGCCCGACCGCGGGCATCGCGATGGGCCTCATTCTCGAGGGCTCGCGATTCGCGGTGCTCAGCGACATTCTGGGCGACGAGGACCACCTCGGCGACATGGACTTCAAGGTCGCGGGCACGAGCGAAGGGGTCACTTCGCTGCAGATGGACATCAAGATCGCCGGGATCACCGAGGAGATCATGCGCCAGGCGCTGGCGCAGGCGCGCGACGGCCGGATGCATATCCTCGGCGAAATGAGCAAGGCGATCACCGGAGCGCGGGCTGAGCTCGGCGAGTTCGCGCCGCGGATCGAAACCATGAAGATCCCGACCGACAAGATTCGCGAAGTCATCGGCTCGGGCGGCAAGGTGATCCGCGAGATCGTCGAAAAGACCGGCGCTAAGATCAACATCGAGGATGACGGCACGGTGAAGATCGCCTCCAGCGACGGCGCGAAGATCAAGGCGGCCGTCAACTGGATCAAGTCGATCGCCTCGGAGCCGGAAGTCGGCCAGATTTACGACGGAACCGTGGTCAAGACGGTCGAATTCGGCGCCTTCGTCAATTTCTTCGGCTCGAAGGACGGCCTCGTCCACATTTCACAGCTGGCGAAGACCCGCGTCAACAAGACGACTGACGTCGTCAAGGAAGGCGACCGGGTCAAGGTCAAGGTGCTGGGCTACGACGATCGCGGCAAGGTCAAGCTGTCGATGCGCGTCGTCGATCAGCAAACGGGCGGCGATCTCGAAAAGGCGCCCGCGGCCGAGCCGGCGGCGACGGCCGAGTAGCGAAACCCAACCAGATAACTACATATGTGCAGCGGCGCTTCGGTGCCGCACACAACGTTTTCTGCGCAGCAGGCGGCCAATTTCTTAGCTGTAACGGCTTGTTAACGGCTCGGAAAGGCCAAGTGCGGTATGGAGTCTGCGCTTCTGCATATGGACCGAACCTCATGCAAGTGAGTTTTGCGGCCGCGCTCGATGACGGCCGGCGTACAATTGCGATTGGACGAATCCGGGCGACGGGGCCCTGGCGGGCCGCCGGCGAGCCCGCCGCCGAAGCCGATCGTCAGACGGCGATCGAGGCCTTGAGACGCGAAGCCGAGGACTACGGGGCCGACGGCGTCGTCGACGTCCGCTTCGAGGTCGAGGGCTGCAAGGGCTGCGAGATCGACGGCCTCCGGCTTGAGCGGGTGACGGCGACGGGACTCGCGGTTCGGTTCGCTGAGGCGGCTTAGTCCTACTCCGCCGCGTGCCGAATGAGCGAGCGCGCCGCCTCGCGGCGCCGAAGCTCCGCCTCCCGGTCGGGGATGTAGTCGCGGGTCAGCGGGACGACCTCCTGACGCTTGGCGAGCTGAATCTGAAACACCATGTGCGCGTCAACGCGGAACGCGGTTTCCGCGCCGGCAAGATAGAACTCCCACATGCGGCAGAAGCGCTCGTCATAGAGCTTTTTCGCCTCGTCCCGCCGCGCCATGAACCGTTCGCGCCAAGCCCGGAGCGTGTCGGCGTAATGCAGGCGGAGAATCTCGATATCCGTCACATACAGGCCCGCCCGCTCGATCGCCGGCAAGACTTCGGACAGGCTCGGAATGTAGCCGCCCGGGAAGATATATTTGCGGATCCAGGCGTTGGTGACGCCGGGAACGGAGTTGCGGCCGATGGAATGGAGCAGCATCACTCCATCGTCCTTGAGCAGGCCCCTGGCCTTGGCGAAGAACTCGTCATAGCGGTTGACGCCGACGTGCTCGAACATGCCGACCGAGACGATGCGGTCGAACCTCTCGCCAACGTCGCGATAGTCCTGCAGCCGAAATTCAACTCGGTCGGCGAGCCCGGCTTCGCGGGCGCGACGGGTGGCGACGGCGAACTGCTCCTCGGATAGGGTAACTCCGGTTGCGCGCGCGCCCGCGACGCCGGCGAGATAGAGCGCGAGACCTCCGAAGCCGCACCCGATGTCGAGCGCAGTCGCGCCATCCTTCGGCAGAAGCTTGGCGGCGAGGTGGCGCTTCTTTGCGGTTTGCGCGTCATCGAGCGATTGACCCGGATATTCGAAATAAGCGCAGGAATACTGGCGGTCGGAATCGAGAAAGAGATTGTAAAGGCGCTGATCGAGGTCGTAGTGGCTGGCGACGTTGCGCTTGGCGCGCCTCCGGTCGTTCCGTTGATGCAGGCTGCGAAACGCAAGGCGCGCTTTGTTCAGCGCCTTGCCCCAGGGCTCACCCTCCAGTTCGGCGAGGTTGCGCGCACCCAGTTCCAACAGGTCGTATAGGCCGCCTTTTGTTATGGCCAGTCGTCCGTCCATGTAGAGTTCGCCGAGCGACAGCGCTGGATTGAGCATGAGCCGCCGTTCCGCGGCGCTATCGAGGAGTTTCACGCCCAGCGGCGGCCCCACCCCATCGCCGAACGTCTCGACGCCGCCGTCGGCAGTCGCCACTTCCAGCCGACCCTTGCGAACCAGTCTCCGCAAAAAAGCCTTGAACGCCGCGCTCATCCCTCGCGATCCCAATGACCGGCTCGGCCGCCCCGGACCGCGCCCCCTTGTCGTCATTGTGTGACGTTATGGAAAGTTGTGAGGTTTTTTCAAGTGCGAATCTGGATCGCCGGGCATTCCCGCCGCGCAAATCCCAGACCGGGCGCGTCTTGTTTTGGCCCCATTCTTTAACCAAGTCCGCTATCGTTCCGCTTTGGCGGAACTTGCGCTAGACGACCAGATCGGCCAAGGATTCCCTTATCGTGCACTACGTTTCGACGCGCGGGGCGGCGCCGACGCTCGGCTTCGCGGATACGCTTCTCACAGGGCTGGCGCGCGACGGCGGCCTTTATTTGCCGCTTTCCGTTCCCGAATGGCGGCCGGACGCGATCCGGGCGCTGAGGGGCGTTCCATATCCGGAAGCGGCGGCGCGAATCATGGCGCCGTTCGTTGACGATGATTTCGGTTCAGACGAAATGAAGTCGCTGTCCGAGGCCGCCTATGCCGGCTTCCGTCACGCTGCGATCGCGCCGCTTACGCAAATCGACGACAACCTGTTCGCGCTCGAGCTTTTCCACGGACCGACGCTGGCGTTCAAGGATTTCGCCATGCAGTGGCTGGGACAGGCGATGAACCGCGTTTTGCGGCGCCGCGGCGCGCGGGCGACGATTATCGGGGCGACCTCGGGCGACACCGGCGCCGCGGCGATCGAGGCTTTCGCCGAGCAGTCGCAAGTTGAAGTGTTCATCCTCTATCCACAAGGCCGGGTGTCGGACGTGCAGCGCCGGCAGATGACGACGGCCGATCGGCCCAACGTGCATGCGATCGCGATCGAAGGCGCGTTCGACGACTGTCAGCGCATCATCAAGGAACTGTTCGGCGATCTCGCCTTTCGCGACGAAATGCGTCTGTCGGGCGTCAATTCCATCAATTGGGCGCGCATCCTGGCGCAGATCGTCTATTACTTCTTCAGCGCCGTCGCGCTCGGCGCGCCCGAGCGGCCGATATCCTTCGCGGTTCCGACCGGTAATTTCGGCGACGTCTTAGCAGGCTATTACGCCAAGCGCATGGGACTGCCGGTCGAGCGTTTGATCGTCGCGACCAATGAGAACGACATTCTCGCCCGCGCGCTGGCCAGCGGGCGCTACGCTCCGAAGGCCGTCAAGGCGACCCAGTCGCCGTCCATGGACATACAGCTATCCTCCAATTTCGAGCGCCTCCTGTTCGAGGCCTCTGGCCGCAACCCAGAGGAGGTGGTCGCCCGGATGGGCGAGCTTGCCAAAGACGGCTCATTTACGATCCCGGTCGCAGCTTTGGCGCGCATTCGCGCCGATTTCGACGCGTTTCGGGTCGATGAGACCGCCTGCGCCGAGGAGATGGGCCGCGTCTACCGCGCGAGCGGCATGATCATCGATCCGCACAGCGCGGTCGGCGTTCGCGCCGCGCGAAAAGCGCTCGCCGCCTCGCCGGCGACGCCGGTCATTGCTCTCGCGACGGCCCATCCGGCGAAATTTCCCGACGCCGTCGAGCGCGCGACGGGCGTGCGGCCGCCGCTGCCGGAGCGCCTATCGGATCTGATGGAGCGCAAGGAAGCGATCGTCGTTCTGCCCAACGACCGCCGGGCGGTGGCGGATTACCTGCGCCAGACTGCGCGAGCCGCAGCGTGAGCGTTCAGGTTACGAGCCTTCCCTCGGGGCTTACCGTCGTGACCGAGACGGCGCCTCACGTGAAGACCGCGGCGATTGGGGTCTTCGTCGCCGCGGGATCCCGATACGAGCGCGCGGGCGAGCATGGGCTCTCGCATTTCATCGAACACATGGCGTTCAAGGGCACCCGCCGTCGAAGCGCCCGCGAGATCGCCGAGACGATCGAGAACGTTGGCGGCGACCTCAATGCTGAGACCGGAGTCGAGCGAACGATCTACTTCGCTCGAGTTCTCGGCAGCGACGCCGATCTCGCGCTCGACGTCATTGGCGACCTTCTCACCAATAGCGCATTCGACCTGGAAGAGCTCGAACGGGAAAAGAATGTGATCCTGCAGGAGATCGGGTCGGTCGAAGATACGCCGGATGATCTGGTGTTCGATCTTCTCACCGCGACCGCCTGGCCCGATCAACCGATCGGCCGGCCGATTCTCGGCACGCGGGAGGGCGTCGAGGCCTTCGACCGGGCGGCGATCGACGACTATCTGGGCCGCCGATACAGCGCCGGCGCCACCGTCGTCGCCGCAGCCGGCGCGGTCGAACACGGTCATATCCTGGCCCTCGTTCAATCTGGCCTCGAAAGGCTCCCTGCCGCGCCTCCGCCGGCCGAGGAGCGAGCCTCTTATCGCGGCGGCGAGACCAAGCGCAGCCGGCGCCTGGAGCAGACGCATGTCGTGGTGGGCTTCGAGGGGCGGCCGGCCAACGCCCCGGATCACGACGCCGCCCAGGTCTTCGCCGCCGCGGCGGGCGGGGGCATGTCGTCGCGGCTCTTCCAGGAGGTGCGCGAGAAACGGGGCCTTGCCTATTCGATCTATGGATTCCACTGGGATTTCATTGACACCGGCCTGTTCGGCTTCTACGCGGGCTCGGCCGGCCGGGATGCTGCGGAGGTGGTCGCCGCCTCGCTCGACTGCCTCGCGGAAGCCGCGCATGGGCTTGAGGAAGCGGAAGTTCGGCGCGTCAAGGCTCAGATGAAGGTCTCGCTGGTGGCGGCGTTTGAGCAGCCCGCGGCGCGGGTCCACCAGCTCTCGCGCCAGATGCAGGTCTATGGGCGCCCGCTTACCTTCGACGAGATGCTGGCCCGCGTCGACGCCGTCACTGTCGAGGAGGTTCGCAAAACGGGCGCCGCCATGCTTAGATCACCCCCCGCCGTGGCGGCGATTGGCGCGGTCGGCAAGGTTCCCGGCCAGGCGAAGATCGCCCGCGCTTTGAAAGGGGTATGATGGCGCTCTTCGGCTTGACGCGACCGGTTAGCCCGGAGCCTTTGCTCCGCGGCGACGGCCTTTATCTGCGGCCGGCCGCGCCGACCGACTATTCGTCATGGTCGAGGTTGCGGGCCTTAAGTCGCGGTTTTCTCGAGCCCTGGGAGCCGACGTGGCCGGACGACGATCTGACCCGCGCCGCGTTTCGCCGGCGTCTTAGGCGCCAAGACGACGACATGGCCCGGGACGAAGCGTATTCGTTTCTCATTTTCGACAGCATCGCTGACGAACTCCTGGGCGGCATCACGCTCGGGGGGGTGCGGCGCGGCGTGTCGCAAAGCGGAACGCTCGGCTACTGGATGGGGGCGCCGCATGCGCGCGAAGGGCGCATGACGCGCGCGGTCGCGGCGACGGTCGAATTCGCGCTCGCCAGGTTGCGGCTGCATCGGATCGAAGCGGCCTGCATCCCGGAAAATGCGCCGTCGATCGCGCTGCTTGAGCGCAACGGCTTCCGGCGTGAGGGCTACGCGCGAGGATTCCTCAGGATCAATGGGGCTTGGCGCGACCACGTCCTGTTCGGGCTGGTCGAAGGCGACGCGCGTCCGCGAACGACGTGGACCAATCTTGACTGAACAGATCCTCAACGATCGCCCGCGCGTCCGCGGCGGGGGGGTTTGCGCGAACGGGCCAGCAAAGCGCGCCTTAAGCGCCTGGCGCGGCCTCGTCGGCGTCGTGGTCCTGATCGCCGGACTGACGGCGTTCTGGCAGCCCGCCTGCGCGGTGCAATCGGTCCGGGTTTCGCCCGATTCGGACGCGATCGACCTGACCCGGGCGGTCGAGCGCTACAGCGCCCAGGGCGATCGCATCCAGGTTTCGACCGCGCCCGGCGCCGACGGCATCGTCCGGCGGATCGAGGTCAGCGCGCTCGAAGCAGGCGCGCAGCCGGCGTGGATCGTGTTCGCGCTGACCAATGATTCCGACGAGCAATTGACCCGGCTGATCGTGGCGCCGCATTTCCGCTTTGTCGGCTCCGGCGTCATCTGGCCGGATCTCGGTTCGTCGCGAATCACGACCATCACTGCGAGCCAGGGCGTGGCGCCGGAACGTGAGGACAACGCGGAATCGGATGTCTTCCGGCTCACCCTGGATCCGGGAACGACCGTCACCTATGTCGCGGAGCTGCGTTCGCCGAACCTGCCGCAGCTCTATTTGTGGGAGCCGGACGCCTTCAAGGACAAGTCGACCAGCCTGACGCTCTACGAAGGGATTCTGATCGGCATCGCTGGTCTGTTGGCCCTGTTTCTGACCATCGTCTTCGTGGTGCGCGGCGCGATGATTTTTCCCGCGGCCGCGGCGCTCGCCTGGGCGGTGTTCGCCTATGTCTGCATCGACTTCGGCTTCTGGCGCAAGATGTTCGGCCTCGAGGACGCTTCGGAGCGCATCTGGCGCGCGGGCGTCGAGGCGACGATCGGCGCGACGCTCATCATCTTCCTGTTCGCCTACCTCAATCTGCGCCGATGGCACGTGCGCTATACCCATTTCGCGCTCGCCTGGCTCGCGCTGATGGCGGCCGTGGTCGGGCTTTCGGTTTACAATCCGCCGGTCGCGGCGGGGGTGGCGCGAATCTCCATCGCCACCGTCGCCGGCGTCGGCTTCCTGCTCATCCTGAGCCTCGCGGCGCGCGGGTCCGATCGCGCGGTGATGCTGATTCCGACCTGGTATCTGCTTGCGGTCTGGGTGGTGGCCGCGGGAGCGGCCGCGCTTGGCTATCTGACCAACGACCTTGCGGCGCCGGGCCTGGTCGGCGGCCTGGTGCTGATCGTCATGCTGATCGGCTTCACGGTGATGCAATTCGCCTTCTCCGGCTCGGGCGGCGCCATGGACAGCGGCCCCGACGCCGACCGGCGCTCGCTGGCCATGACCGGATCGGGCGAGGCGATCTTTGATTGGAACGTGCTGACCGACGAAGTGAACGGCGCCGAGGCGATCGAAACCCAGCTCGGGCTCAAGCGCGGCGCGCTCGAGGGACCGGCGGCGGGCTGGCTCGACGTGCTGCATCCTCTTGATCGCGACCGATACACGCTGGCGCTCGACGGGCTCCTGCATCAGCGCTCGGGCCGGATCAATCACGATCTAAGACTGCGCGGGTCGGACGGACATTATTTCTGGTACGTCTTGAAGGCGCGGCCGGTGATCAGCGCCGACGGGGAAGTGGTGCGGGTGATCGGCTCGCTGTCCGACGTGACCGAGCTCAAATCGGCCGAAGAGCGCATGCTCCATGACGCGGTTCACGACAACCTGACCGGCCTTCCTAACCGCGAGCTGTTCAACGATCGCCTGGGCGCGGCGATTCTCCTGGCCCATAAGCCTGGGGGGAGCGTCCCGACGGTGATGGTCATCGACATCGACGAATTCCAGTCGGTCAACGATTCCTACGGGCTGTCGATCGGCAACTCGGCGCTTCTTGCGGTGGCCCGGCGTCTGGCGCGGGATTTTCAGCCTGGCGATACGCTGGCTCGCCTGGGCGGCGACACGTTCGGCGCGATCGTGCTCTCCGAACCGCAGTCGCCGGAGGCGCCCGCGAGGATCGACGCCTTGCGCTCTGCGCTGGCGGCGCCGATCAGCTTCGGCGAGCGGGAGATCACGCTCTCCGTTTCGATCGGCGCGGCGCACTACAATCCGAAGCTGCACGACAAAGGCGGCGATCTTCTCGCCGACGCTCAGCTGGCGCTCGCCAACGCCAAGAAGGCCGGCGGCGATCGGGTGGAGATTTTCGCCCCCTACATGCGTTCGCACCGCACCGACCGGCAGACGCTCGAGAACGATATGCGGCGCGCGCTCGAGCGCGGCGAGATCTCCATTCTGTTCCGGCCGATCGTGCGCCTCGAGGATCGCACCGTCGCCGGATTCCAGTCGCTCATCCGTTGGCGCCATCCGAGGCTCGGCGTCCTCGGCGAGGATGAATTCCTCACCGCCGCCGAGTTCGACCGGCGCGATCATCGACATCGGCGCCTACGCTCTCGAGGCGACAGCCAGGGAGCTTGCGGCGTGGCAGAAGGCGCTCGAGGTCAATCCGCCCATCTTCGCGACCGTCGCCGCGTCCTCGCGCCAGATGCTGAGCCACGATCTCCTGCTCGACGTGCGCGCGGCCCTCGGGCGCCACTACGTCCATCGCGGCTCGCTTAAACTCGCCGCGGCGGAAAGTCTGGTGATGGAAAACCCGGAATATGCCGCGGCCCTGTTGCAGCGGGTGCGCGAAATTGGCGCGGCGCTCATGCTCGACCGGTTCGGCGCCGGCTACACCTCGCTCGGCCATCTGCCGCAGTACCGCTTCGACGCGATGCGGATCGACGCATCGTTGGTCAGGCCCAACTCCTTCGGCGCCCGGTCGCCGATCCTGCGTTCGATCGTGGCCATGGCGCAGGAGATCGGGATGGACGTCATCTCCGAGGGGGCGGAGACGGAATCCGACGCGGTCGAACTCGCCCAGCTTGGTTGCCAGTTCGCGCAAGGATCGGCCTTCGGCCAGCCGATGAGCGCGGCCGCGGCGCGAAAACTGATGGGCGCCGCGCTCGCCTGACGGGCCGGCGCACAAGTTTGCGCGCGCGAATTATTTCAGCGGCTTAACACCTCCTTCGCGCAACTTTTGCGGTCGTTCCTTCCGGGCGTCCCCTTGAGGCTGCTTGGCGGCGCCTGAGGCGTCAGGACGGAGGGCGGCGGCCGTTGCGTTTCGGGCGCGGACAAGGCCCGAAAACAGCGAAAGCGAAAGGAATGTTTCGCCAAACGAAACGAAATGTTTCGCGACGCTGGTCGTAAGTCATTGAGATCATTGGGGTACGAAATCAGGCGATTTCGCCAGATTGTTTGTTTTCAAGCACTTAACCGGCATTTTGTTTCGCGCTCTCTCCGCATACACTCTCCCGACCCAGAAAAGCTAAGTCCAGCGGATCGCGGAGCGCCCCTTCGACAATCTCCTCGGTCCGCGCGACCCCCCACCCAAAGCGCTTTCGGAAGAACGCCCGTCTCTCGACGGGCTATGGGAGCGGGCGCGCTAAGGGATTCGGCTTCGACGATCGTTTTGCAATCGTAGCCTGTATTTCTGTGATTGTCAAGGTTTTGTTCATTTTTCCGATTTCGCGGAGCACCGATCCGGCCGAAGCGGCTCTATGGTCAAAACTCAATCGCGTGCTTGCGTTGGTGAGCGCTTGCCGTGCGAAAGCGACGCGGGGCACGACCCGTATGCGTAGAGTAGGAGTGTGGCGCGGTGGCGTTAGGTTGAGCAGATCGGTTTGCCGCCCCTTTCGTCTGGCGGTGCCTTAGTGGCTCAGCCGTGGCTCCGTTTCCACACCCCTCTCATCGGTAGGGTCGAGGACTGACGCGCCGGTTTAGGCCGAAGTTTGTATTCCCTGTTGGCTCGCTCTTTCGTCTGCGAGTGTCACACCATCTCGGCCGTGCCACGTTTCCAGCCCCCGCCTCGTCGAACGCAGCATGCGGATTTCCCGCACTGCGCTCTCCTGTTTGCTTCGCCTCAAGGATTATGGGGCCTATCCTGCCGGAGCGGCTTTCGGCGCTGGTCGAACCACTCGGTAGCCATCGAACAGCTTCAGAGTCTGATACAGCCATCCCCTACTCCACCGCGCCCAGCCGAAGCCCTGTCGGTTCCGGGCTCGCAGCATATGGCGCCGGATCTTCTTCTCCACCCAGTCTTTCACGAAGCCGAAGCACTCGCTGGCGTGTCCCACCGCAAAGTAGTTCACCCAACCGCGCAGCACCGGGTTGATCAACTTCACGACCCGATCAACCGGTTGCGATTGGTGGCGGCGGAACACATCCTTGAGCTTGCGTAGCAGCGCCGTCCGCTTTTTGAGCTTGGGCGTGTAGTGGGCGCGCCATACGCCCCGCAGACTACGCACTCGGCGGAAGTCGAACCCCAGAAAGCCGAAGCTCTCGCCTCGGCGGAGGTCCACGATTCGACTCTTTTCTTCGTTGATTTCGACCTGCAGCTCGGCCAGTTCCTCGCGCAGCCGTTTCTCCACCGCCGCCATCAGCCAGTCATGTCGCTGGTGGGCGTTGATCAAGATCACCAGGTCGTCAGCGAATCTCGCGTATTCGACGGAGGTGTACTTGCCGTAGCGCGTGGCCTCCCTCGCCCGCTCCAGCATCCTGTCAACCTCGGTGAGGTAGATGTTGCTGAGCAGCGGCGAGATCACCCCACCCTGCGGAACGCCTTGTTTCCCGCTGGCTTTGAGCATGATCTTCAGCAGATGCATGACGTCGGCATCGTCCACGCGCTGGGCTACTTTCGCCAACAGCCGATCATGCCGGACATTGTCGAAATAGCTGCGCAAGTCGATGTCGATGACGCGCGTCTTGTGCTGAACGATCGCTCGCGCCACGCGGTCCACCGCTTCATGAGCTGTCCGTTGCGGTCGGTATCCGAACGACCCCGATTGGAAGTCCGCCTCGAAGATCGGTTCCAATATGAGCTTGAGCGCACCCTGCGCCACGCGGTCGCGGATCGCAGGAATAGAAAGGACGCGGACCTTGCCGCCATCCTTCGGGATTTCCTGCCTCCGGGCCGGCAACGGCGCATAGGAGCGCCCGACCAGTTCGTCCGCGATCTGCTCAAGGAAAGCCTCTACGCCCTGCGCTTCGATAGCCTCGAAGGTCACCCCGTCACTTCCCGGAGCCCCATCGTTCCTTTTGGCCAGCGCATACGCCTCGCGTAGCGTTTCCAGCTTGCAGACATGGACGTACAATCCCCAGAACTTCCAGGACGTCTCAGCCTTCGCCTTGACGTATATTCTCCGCCTCAGGTCCTGCAAATCGATGGACGCCTTTGTCATCTCGTCCTTGCCTTCCTTGTGATCGGAGACTTTACAAACAGCAGGGCTCCTTCGCTCCACGGGCGTTACCCCGCCTCACCGCTACTGCGAACCCATCCGTCACCCTCTCGCCTTCGATCGACTTCCCGGTTGAGCCGGTTATACGATCGACCCTGCTCCGGCGATTTCGCGCCGGGACGAGGAGGGCTTCTCCAGTTGCTCGGCATGTCCTTGCCACCGTGCTGTCGCTTCCACCCCGCCGAAGTGAAGGAGCCGCTTCGGTCAGATTTCGGCTCCCCATGCTGCCTTCGCCCTCCAGTTGCGGGCTCGGCCTTCGGGGCTACGCATTTTCGAGGCCACATTCGCGTTTACTTTCATTACGGCCCGGCGGCTCGTCGTCTCCCCGAGGGAGACGTTGTCGATAGGCTTCAGAGTTTTGGTTTCCCGCCACCCTGCTATCCAAACTACGGGGCTTCTGACTCTTGCCCCGGCAGGCCTTTCTCCTGCTGAACATGCCAGCCTTCGCTGGACACACAACCGGACAGGCAGGTTTCCTGCATCCGGCTCTCGGACAAGACCTCACGCCTTCGTCCACGGCACGTCGTGCCCAAGCCGACTCAGGCGTACGAGCCCGAAGTGCCCGTAGAGGTGCGAGAGTGGATAGCTCCCGCCCCGCCTGACTTTGTGCTTGAGGCGCAACCACCGGCGCACCCGCGCCGCCGCGTAGGCGTCAAGCGCCCGATACGCCTTGCTGAAAGCGCCTACCGAAAAGTAGTTCGCCCATCCGCGCAGCATGCGGTTCACTTTGCCCACCAGCGTCGTGGTCTCTTGCCATGTGCACGATCGCTCGGTCAGCGCGTGGATTTTCTCGACCGCGCGCTGAATGCTCTTCTTTGATGGCCGGTAGCCGATACGGGCTTGGCCGGTCCTCGCCGAATACATCCGCCCGAACGTGTACCCCAGAAAGTCGAACTCACTCTCCGGCACTTTGCAGACGCGCGTCTTTTCCTCGTTCACCGTCAGCCTCAGCTTGCCCATGATCTCCCGCAGTCGTTCCAAGGCTTCTTCGCCTTTGCCCCTTCTGCACAGGATCACGAGGTCGTCGGCGTAGGTCACGAGCCGCGTGCCGAGGGTTCGCTCGAGCCCGAACATCTTCCATCCCAGCACGAACCGGCGCATGTAAATATTAGCCAGCAGCGGTGAGATGGGTGAGCCCTGCGGGATGCCGCGCCGCCTGTCCCGCGCCTCGGTCGTGCGTGTCTTCCGACCGCGATTGTCGGTTTCTTCCACCGGGCAGTCCAGCCACATCCTGATCAGATGCAGCACGCGCCGATCAACGATCCGGCGCGATACCGACTTCAAAAGCTCGGCATGGGGAATGCTCCCGAAGTAGTCCGCGAGGTCGGCGTCCACAACTTCCGGATGGCCGCGAAACAGCAGCTCTTCCACCTCGATCACCGCCTGTTGGGCGTTTCGCCCGGGACGGTAGCCGTAGAGTTCCGATGGGAGGTCGGCTTCGAAGATCGGCTCCAGCACCAGCATCGCTACTGTCATGCAGACCCGATCCCGCAAGGTTGAGATGCCCAGCGGCCTGAGTTTGCCGTTGGCCTTCGGTATGTACACGCGTCTGATTGGATCCGGTCGGTAAGTCTCCTGCCTGAGCGCGAGCGCCAGTTCGCCCAGCCATCGCTCGACCCCATACGCCTCGACGGCCTCGAAGTCCTGACGGTCCACGCCCGGCGCGCCCTTGTTGGAGCGGCACTGGGCATAGGCATGCGCCAGAATGTCCTCGCGGCTGATCTTGTCGTAGAGGGCATAGAAGCGATAGCCGGGTTCTGCCTTCGCTTTCGCGTGCAACGCCGTCTGCAGTTTCTGAACGCTGTCCGGAGTTGATAGGTCGCCCAATCTCCAGGTCCCTCACTACGTCTTGCGTCTGTCTTGAACTGAGGCCCCTTCCCTCCCCCGGCGTTACCCGGCTTCAGCGGTACTGCGAACCTCTCCGCCACCCCACAGCGCCCAGCCTCTCCCTCGCGGGCGTCTGGTTGGTCATCCCTGACCGCGCTTTGGGGCTTCCCGTGTTGCGCGCGCTTTCCTTGTGTACGTGCTGCCGCCAGTACCCCGGTGCAGCGAACTGGGCGTCGTCTTCGCTCGTCTCACCCAGCCGTATCAGCCTTCCCCGAAATTGCAGTCGGGTCGGCCTGCACATCGTCCTTTTCGAGGCTTGCTCGGCGTATCGCGGTAGGGACGCTCATTGCTGAGCGCCCCCCGCACAGATCCGGACGGGCCCAATTCGGGCATCCGGCTCCTACCTCGGGTGTTTGACGTCAAAGCGCACGTCGGGCCAAGGATGAAGGATATGCGGCTGGGGGAGCCAGTCATCGGCGAGCTTCGTCATACGCTCCCATGTGAGGCCGTCTTTCTGGCTGCGTCGCCGAAGCGCTCGTCGCCAGAGGTCGGTCACGTAGTGCCGGAACGCGGAGAGCGCCCTGCTGTTGGTCGGGACTGCGTAATAAGCAAAGTGCCCTGTGACGACCTGCTTCAACCACCGGCCCTGGCTAGGGATGGGTTGATGCATTCGACGCCGTAGCTCCGCCTTGATGTCCTTCAGCTTCGCACGCATGCGGTCGCGTCGGGTCTTCCGGTGGAGTTGGAAGGATCCCTGGCGGGATTTGCCGCAAATGAAGTTGAAGCCCAAGAACGCAAAGGTCTCCGGTTTGCCGAGCCCGCGTCGCTTGCGGTCGACCGCCGCAAAGCGGCCGAACTCAATCAGGCGGGTCTTGTCCGGGTGGAGCGTCAGCGCAAATTCCCCGAGCCTTTCGCGCATCGCGTCAAGGAAACGGCGTGCGTCGCCTTCACGCTCGAAGCCGACGACCAGATCGTCCGCGTAACGAACGACGATCATGTCGCCTTGAGCCTCCCGCCGTCTCCAGCGCTCAGCCCAAAGATCGAAACAGTAATGCAGGTAGATGTTGGCGAGGAGCGGCGAAATCACCGAACCTTGTCCTGTTCCCCTGTCATCGACCGTTACGATCCCATCTTCGAGGATGCCCGCCTTGAGCCACTTCTGGATCAGGCGGATGATGCGCTTGTCGCCGACCCTGTGTCCCAGGAAGCGAACCAGCCAGCTTTGGCTGACCGCCCCAAAGAAATTTTGGATGTCGGCGTCAAGTATCCAGTTCACCTTCCGTATCTTGATCGCCGTCGATAGCGCGTCCAGCGCATCGTGTGGCCCTCGCCCGGGTCGGAACCCGTACGAGAAGCCGCAGAAGTCGCTTTCGTAGACAGCATTGAGCGCCATGACGGTTGCGCCCTGGACGATCTTGTCTTCCAGGGCGGCGATCGCGAGCGGCCGCTGCTTCCCGTCGGCCTTCGGTATGTACGTCCGGCGCGACGGTTGCGGTCGGTAAGCTCCCCGGTGGACCCGCTCTGCAAGAGCCTCAACCCTCGGTTCGAGGTCCGCCTCGTAGTCGTGCCACGTCACGCCATCCACGCCGGGGGCGGCTTTGCGCTTAAGCGCGTAGAACGCAGTCCGGAGCGTGTCGGGGTTGATGTGGTGGAGGAGCGCGGTGAACTGTCCCTTCTTCCTCCGCCTTGCGGCTTCTCGTACGCGGTCCAGCGCCTGGGTCACGCGCCCCCGGCTCTGGGTCCGGTGCGTGCTTTGCTGGTCCGCGTTCCCCTTGGTCCCCGGTCTTGGCTCCGCCGGCTCCTGAGCCAGTCGCCCGGCTTCGTTCGTCGGCTTCGTTGCTACTATGCCGGAGTTCTGACTTCTCTGGATCGTGCATCGGCGGCTACGGCTCCTCACCTTCCCGCCGCGGACCATGTGACCAACAGGGCTCATGGCCGATCCAGAGATCTCCCGGTTCCCGCGCAAGGAGCGTCCATACATGCCAGGGTCTAAGACCACGCCGGGTCGGTCGGGCGCTCGCGTTAGCGCGCCCGACCGTATTGCCTTCCGATGAGTAAACGGCGTCGGCGCCCGGGATGACAACGGTTTCGCGGCTCGATGGCTGGCCTATATGCTCCCCTGCCGACGCTTCGCCGACGTCCTCGCGGACGTCTGCGCACGGCTCGGGGCCGATGTGGGTCGCTACTCCTTCATCGCAGTGGACTTTCACCACATACTCCTTGCCGGTCTCCCGGCGCACTCACTCGCATTGCGGCCCGCACACTCGCGCCGTCACCTATATGTGACCAGCTACACCGAAGGCTTCAGCCATTTCGTCACCTCCATGACTGCTCCGGTTGCTTCCGGCTGGAGCGTTCGCCGGGTGGGACTTGCACCCACTGGAAAGCGCCGCCTTCTCACGGCGCACGCAAATAGCGGCCATTGCCCACGATGTCCCAGCGTATTTCGGTGTCCTTCCTCCGCCCCAAGCGTTGGCGCCCGAGCTGGTTCGGTGTTGCTTTAAGATATAGTAACTGTTTTCTGATTTTCTCAAGAAACTGCACCGCAGATTTTGTGGCCAGCCGCCTTCGGATCCCGCCGAGTTCAGACGCCATGGAGCGCTGGCGCTCGCGCTCTTCCGGCTCGCGATCGTCCACCTGCGCGCGACGAGATGGAGTGAGGCGGCTGACGCGGGGCGCGCGCGCTTCCATCGAGACGGGGCAAGATGGCCTGATTTCCATATTTCGCTGGAGAATAGAACCCAAAGGGTTGCTTTACTCCAAGGTCGCAGCGATAAACTCGTGCACGATCGTTGCAAATGAAACCTATCTTGGGAATCCGAGGGAGGGATCGGCCCATGACTGCAACCCTGACGACGCTGGTCGACTTCCCCTACCCCGTGAATGCACCGGGGGGTTCGCTAGGCGATCTGATCGCGGATTCCAGCGGCGACCTTTTCGGAGCCGCGCCACTCAGCGAAGCGAACGACGGCGGCGCAGGCACAGTGTTCGAGATTGCCAAGACGGCCGCCGGCTACGCCAGCACACCCACCACGCTGGTCAGCTTTGACGGCGCCGACGGCGACGAGCCCGGCGCCGGATTGATCGCCGACGCTAACGGCGACCTGTTCGGAACGACTCAGCTCGGCGGGGCAAACGATGACGGCGTCGTGTTCGAGATCGCCAAGACAGCGACCGGGTACGCCAGCGCTCCCACCACGCTGGTCAGCTTCAACCTCGCCGACGGGTTGACGCCACAGGGGAGCCTAATCGCCGACGCCGAGGGCGATCTCTTCGGCACGACCGAATTTGGTGGCGCGAACGGCGACGGCACGGTGTTCGAGATTGCAAAGACGCCGACCGGTTACGCCAGCGCTCCCACCACGCTGGTCAGCTTCAACCTCGCCGACGGGGTGTATCCGGAGGGGAGCCTGATCGCCGACGCCAACGGCGATCTCTTCGGCACAACCTCGGACGGCGGTTCGCCGGGCCAGGGACTGCCCTCCGGCACCGTGTTCGAGATTGCCAAGACCGCCGCCGGCTACGCGAGCACGCCGACCATCTTGGTCAGCTTCAACATGTTAGCCATCTTAGGCTTCCCTACTGAACCGGAGGGGAGCCTGATCGCCGACGCCAACGGCGATCTCTTCGGCATAACCGAGTTCGGCGGTTTGGTCGACGGTTTGCCCGGCCCCGGCAGCGTGTTCGAGATCGCCAAGACCGCCGCCGGCTATGCCTCCGCCGCCACGACCATAGCCACCTTCTCCGGGCCGGACGGCTCTTCTCCGATGGGCGGTCTGATCGCCGACGCCGCGGGCGATCTTTTCGGCACGACCGAATCCGGTGGCGCGGGCGGTTTCGGTACGGTGTTCGAGATTGAAAAGACCCTAACCGGCTACGCCAGCGCTCCCA
This sequence comes from uncultured Alphaproteobacteria bacterium, assembly GCA_963824475.1. Taxonomy (GTDB): domain Bacteria; phylum Pseudomonadota; class Alphaproteobacteria; order Rhizobiales; family Beijerinckiaceae; genus Roseiarcus. Next base: position 332,411 of record CAWGPR010000007.1, on the reverse strand, counting down.
CCACGCTGGTTAGCTTCAACGGCGCCGACGGGGGGGGTCCAGAAGCGAGCCTGATCGCTGACGCCAGCGGCGACCTCTTCGGCACAACCGCGGCCTACAACGGAACGGTGTTTGAGATCACCAACAGCGGCTTTGTGGCTACGCCGGCGCCGGCGGTGAGCGCCGACATCCTATGGCAGAACGCAAACGGTCAGGCCTCGATCTGGGACATGAGCGGGAGCACCTTGGTCGGCGGGGGGGCGGTCAGCCCCAATCCCGGGCCGAGTTGGCGCGCCGTGGGGACGGGCGATTTCAATGACAACGGGGATTCCGACGTTCTGTGGCAGAACAGCGACGGTCAGGCCGCGATCTGGGACATGAACGGGAACACCGTGATCGGCGGCGGGACCGTAAGCCTCGATCCGGGGCCGAGTTGGAAAGCGATCGGAACGGGCGACTTCAATGACGACGGTCACTCCGACATCCTGTGGCAGAACAGCGACGGGCAAGTGGCGATCTGGGAAATGAACGGAAACACCGTGATCGGCGGCGGGACCGTGAGCCCCAATCCCGGGCCGGCTTGGCAAGCGATCGGAACGGGTGACTTTTTTGGCGACGGTGATTCCGACATCCTGTGGCAGAACACCGATGGGCAAGTGGCGATCTGGGAGATGAACGGAAACACCGTGATCGGCGGCGGGACCGTGAGCCCCAATCCCGGGCCGGCTTGGCAAGCGATCGGAACGGGTGACTTTTTTGGCGACGGTGATTCCGACATCCTGTGGCAGAACACCGATGGGCAAGTGGCGATCTGGGAGATGAACGGGACCTCCATAATCGGGGGCGGGCAGGTGAGCTCTAGTCCCTCGACGAGTTGGCACGCCATAGGAACCGGCGGCGGCGGTTCCGAGATCCTTCTTCAAAACACGAGCAGCGGCCAAGTCTCGATCTCGGACATGAACGGGACCAGCATCATCGGCGGCGGCGTCGTCAGCGCCAATCCCGGGGCGAGCTGGCATGCGATCGGGCTAGCCTAGCCGTAGCCTACCACCCCTAAAGCCATCGTGGATACCCGTCTTCCGGCGCAGCGCGGATCGACTTTCGCCGCAACTGCGACGTCTGCCATCGCCATCGGCAATGTCCGCAATACGTCGAAACCGGTCAAGCTGATTGGGTTTTGACCTTAGCGCGAAGCTTGCCCCAGATGCCGCCGGTAGCGGGCCAGCACTTGCGCGCGGTAGATCGGGCGCATCGCTTCATGCCGGAGGCGCTCAGTGAGGCCCATCGACTTGCGCTGGACGGTGCTGCCGCCGGTCTCAAGCGAAACGTCGCGGACCGTCGAGGGCCAGGCGACCAGCACCGGCTGGCCGGTGACCCAGGTCATCTGCAAGAGCGTGTCCACCGGGCGGTCGAACGGCAGGGTGCGGTCGAGCAGGCGCTTGGCGGCGGCGAGCGACACGATCTGAGCGATCGCTCTTAAGGGGGGCGCATCGGGGCGCATGAGCGCAAGCCCGCCGCGCTGGGCGATGGCTGTTCCGCCTCGGATCGGCTTGGCCGGCAGCAGCACATAATCCCAAGTCCCCCGTTCGGCGATAACGAACTCGATCAGCGCCGCGAACGGCGCGGGATCGATCTCTGCGTCGTCCTCGAAGATGAAGGCGAAGTCGAGCGCGTCATCGACGATCCGCCGCCAGGCCAAGCGATGGCTGAGGAAAACGCCGACTTCGGTCGTGGTCAGCGCGAACGGATAGCGGGGATCAAAACGGCGCCGCACGTAAGCCTGGTCGAGCTCTTGCCGGGTGAGGCGGGCGCCGTCCACCGCCGCAATGACCTCGCTCTCGATCGGCAGCGAAGCGATGAGCGACTGGACATTGGCCTGGCGCGAAATCGCGCGCTCCAGATGGAGAATAAAGGCCTTGAGGTCGGTCAACGCTGGCTCACCGGGCAAAGACCTGCAATAGTGCCGCCGAAGGGCGCGAGAGGCGCCTTCATAAGCGTCGATCGGCGCCAAGTCATCTCGGCCCGCCAAGCCCTAGGCCAAGCAATCTTTCAGGTCGCTTTCCCCCGGGGCCGGCGCGCGGCGCATGCGGCGGTGGAACGAGCGGCGGATGGGAACGGTATTCCGCTAGCCAGCGACGGATTGGCGTCGCGGTCGGCCCGATGAGAGGAGACGACAAAGGCCGATGAAGATCACGATCAATGTCGATTGCACGCCACTCGAGGCGCGTCAGTTCATGGGACTGCCGGATGTCGAGCCAATGCAGAAGGCCGTTATGGCGGATATCGAAAAGCGGATGATGACCGAGATCGAGCGCTACTCGCCGGAGTTGCTGTTCAAAGCCTGGCTGCCGATCGCGGGAATGAACGCCGAATGGTTCCAGGAGTTTTTGAAGCGCGCCGCCTCCTGACCGGGCAAAACTGATCTTCGTCAAGGCCGCCGGTCTTCGTTCGGCGTTTAATGGATTTCGCGCCCTTCCGTCCGCGCCTGGCGGCTCCTACATTGACGGCAAGCCGCGAAATCGCGGCAATCCAATTGTATGGGCTGGCGGGCGTCGCTTCGGGGCGCCAGCCAGCGCCGAAGGGGAAGATCATGAACCTGGAGAAATATACCGAGCGGGCGCGCGGCTTCGTGCAGGCCGCGCAGTCGCTCGCGCTTCGCGAGGGGCATCAACAGTTTACCCCCGAGCACCTGCTCAAGGTGCTTCTGGACGACGAGGAAGGGCTGGCCGCCGGACTGATCGATCGGGCGGGCGGGAACTCGCGCGAGGCCTTGAGACAGGTCGAGCTCGCTCTCGCAAAACTGCCCAAGGTCGAGGGGTCGGGGGCGGGGCAGCTCTATATGGCGCCGACCACCGCGCGCCTATTCGACAACGCCGAGAAGATCGCCCAGAAGGCCGGCAACTCGTTCGTCACCGTCGAGCGCCTTTTGCTGGCGCTGGCGATGGAGAAGGGGACGGAAGCGGCCAAGATCCTGAGCAATGCGGGCGTGTCGGCGCAATCGCTGAACGCCGCGATCAACGATTTGCGCAAGGGCCGCACGGCCGACTCTGCCAGCGCCGAGAACCAATATGACGCGCTGAAGAAATACACCCGCGACCTCACCGACGCGGCGCGCAACGGCAAGCTCGATCCGGTGATCGGGCGCGACGAGGAGATCCGCCGCACCATTCAGGTGCTGTCGCGGCGGACCAAGAACAATCCGGTCCTGATCGGCGAGCCCGGCGTCGGCAAGACGGCGATCGTCGAGGGGCTCGCGCTGCGCATCGTCAATGGCGACGTGCCCGAGTTGATCCGCGACAAGAAGCTGCTCGCGCTCGACATGGGCGCGCTGATCGCCGGCGCGAAATATCGCGGCGAGTTCGAGGAGCGCCTGAAAGGCGTGCTCAACGAGGTCACCGCGGCTGCAGGCGGCATCATCCTGTTCATCGACGAGATGCACACGCTCGTCGGCGCAGGCAAGGCGGACGGGGCGATGGACGCCTCCAACCTCTTGAAGCCGGCGCTTGCGCGCGGGGAATTGCATTGCGTCGGCGCGACCACGCTCGACGAATATCGCAAGCATGTCGAGAAGGATGCGGCGCTGGCGCGGCGCTTCCAGCCGGTGTTCGTCTCCCAGCCGACGGTCGAGGACACGATCTCGATCCTGCGCGGCTTGAAGGAGAGATACGAGGCCCATCACGGCGTGCGCATCACCGACCCGGCGATCATCGCCGCGGCGACGCTGTCCGACCGCTACATCTCCGACCGCTTCCTGCCGGACAAGGCGATCGACCTCATCGACGAGGCGGCGTCACGCCAGCGCATGCAGGTCGAACTCGAAGCCCGAGGAGCTGGACGAACTCGACCGGCGCATCATGCAGCTCAAGATCGAGCAGGAAGCGCTGAAGAAGGAGACCGATGCGGCGTCCAAGGATCGGCTTAAGAAGCTCGGGAGCGAGCTCGCGGAATTGCAGGAAAAGTCCGAACTCGCTGACCGCCCGCTGGAAGGCGGAGAAGGACAAGCTCGGCCAGGCCGCCAAACTGAAGGAAGAGCTTGACGCCGCCCGCAACGCGCTCGCCCAGGCGCAGCGCAAGGGCGATTACGCGGAAGCCGGCCGGTTGACCTACGAGACGATTCCCTCGCTCGAGAAGAGGCTCAAGGAGGCGGAGACCCAAGGCAACAGCGTGCTGGTCGACGAGGAGGTGACCGCCAATCACGTGGCGCAGGTCGTCTCGCGCTGGACGGGCGTTCCGGTCGACAAGATGCTCGAGGGCGAGCGCGAAAAGCTCCTCAAGATGGAGGAGGAAGTCGCGCGGCGCGTCGTGGGGCAGCGCGAGGCGGTGCACGCCGTTTCGACCGCGGTCCGCCGCGCGCGCGCCGGCCTGCAGGACCCCAACCGGCCGATCGGCTCGTTCATGTTCCTAGGGCCCACCGGCGTCGGCAAGACCGAGCTCACCAAGGCGCTCGCCGCCTTCCTGTTCGACGACGAGAGCGCGATGGTGCGCATCGACATGTCCGAGTACATGGAGAAGCACTCGGTCGCGCGGCTCATCGGCGCGCCGCCCGGCTACGTCGGCTACGAGGAGGGCGGCGCCTTGACCGAGGCGGTGCGGCGCCGGCCCTATCAGGTGGTGCTGTTTGATGAGATCGAGAAGGCGCATCCGGACGTGTTCAACGTCCTGTTGCAGGTGCTCGACGACGGACGGCTCACCGACGGCCAGGGGCGCACGGTCGATTTCCGCAACGTGCTCATCGTCATGACCTCCAACCTCGGCTCCGAGTACCTCGTCAATCTTCGGGAAGGCGAAGACACGAAGACGGTCGAGAAGGAAGTGATGGGCGTCGTGCGCGGTCATTTCCGGCCCGAGTTCCTGAACCGCATCGACGAAATCATCCTCTTCCATCGCTTAAGGCGCGAGGATATGAGCGAGATCGTCGACATCCAGCTGCGCCGCTTGAATCGGCTTTTAGAGGACCGCAAGATGGCGCTAAGCCTCGACGCCAAGGCGCGGCAATGGCTGGCCGATAAGGGGTACGATCCGAGCTATGGCGCGCGTCCGTTGAAGCGGGTGATCCAGAAATGGGTGCAGGACCCGCTGGCGCAGATGCTGCTGGCCGGTGAGATCCCCGACGGCGCGACGGTCAAGCTCAGCGTCTCGCACGGGCGCCTTACGATCAACGGCAAGGAGGTCGGCGGCGAAGCCGACGAGTCTTCGCACCCGAAGTCGCCTTCGGTCGTGCAGTTTCCGAAGAGCTGATCGATGAGCTCTCCGTATGGTCTGTTATTCAAACGCGCGGCTGGCGGCAATGACCGCAAGCCGGCGGCGTGGGGATTGGATCATCGGAGTTTTGGGTTATGACCGGCAACGTCGTCGGCCGGTTCGCGGGCGGATCGCCGGCGGCGGTCGCCGTGCGATAGTCATTCCGGTGTGGCTGGCGCCGCGGCTGCTCGAACTCCAGCAGGCGGTAGGGCTGGCCCGCGCCCAATTGGCGCAGGCGTATGCATGGAAACGGGGCTTGACGGGCCAGCGCGGCGCTGATCCCTTACGTTGGCGGGATATTATCCATGGGGCAGATGTTAATGTCATTCTCTCATCCCCTCGCAAGAGGCGCCAAAGTGTGGACCGCGAAAGCTCAGGATGGCAGCGAGCAGCGCGTACTCGTCATTGTCACCACGATCCCGCTTGAGCCCAACGACAAGGGCTACAAGAGATCGTTGGTCGAACGCCTTTCGCGCGCCGCCCACGATTATCTCGCCGACTCGAAAGAGGCTGCTTCGTTCGTGCTCTTGAGCCGATTGAGGGACTGGAAGGGCGGCAAGGCTTGAGCGCGCGGGCGCTCGATCCCGCAAAGGCCAATTTGGTGTTCGCCCCATTTCGTTGTGGGAAAAAGCGGGCGTTTCTCATCAAACCGGATTGTGATAGATTACAGTGCGAAAGCGCGCGCCAGAGGGGCCTCGAAACTCCCGCCGTTGCGCGCCACATGAAGTGGGGATGAACGCCATGACGAACGTTGGATCGGTATTAGGGCTTGGACCCGGCGCGGGCATCGCGCCGCTCAGATCCAAATGGGGCTGGATCGTCGCCCTCGGCGTGGTTTACCTCATCGCCGGCGTGATCGCGCTCGGCAGCGTCGTCATGGCGACCATCGCCAGCGTCTACGTCGTCGGCATCATGATGCTGCTGGCCGGGGTCTTCGAAGTCATCCACTCGTTCCAGATCAAGACCTGGGGAAGGTTCCTGTTCTGGCTCGCGCTCGGCATTCTCTACATCATCGCCGGGTTCGTGGCGTTCGACAATCCGTTGCTGACCGCGGTGTGGCTGACGCTCATTCTCGGCGCGGCGCTGGTCGCATCCGGCATCATGCGGATTTTCCTCGGCTTCAACATGCAAGGCGGCACGCCGTGGGGCTGGGTCGTCGCTTCGGGCGTGATCACGCTGCTGCTCGGGATCATCATCCTGATCCATTGGCCGGTCTCTTCGCTCTACGTCCTCGGAATCTTTCTTGGCGTCGATCTCGTATTCGCCGGGGCGAGCTGGATCGGCCTCGGCTTTGGTTTGCGCCAAGCGGCCTGATGCAAGCCGCGCAGCGTTATGCAAGCCGTGAGCCGAAGCGGCTAGGCGGCCGGCCTATTTGCGGCAAGGAGATTTATCCCGTGCGCTGGCTTTATCTGGCGATCGTGGTGGTGTTTGTCGCCGCTCTGATCATCTTCGTGGTTCAGAACACGCAGAGCGTCAGCATGTCCTTCCTCTCGCTCGGAATCACGCTGCCGCTCGCCGTGCTCGCCCTCATCGTCTATGTGCTGGGGGCGCTGACCGGCGGGAGCCTCTATGCGCTGTTGCGGCGATCGGTCGCAGGGTCGCGCGTCCGCGCCTGAAGGGGCGTCGCTCTCATGCGCGCCATGGTCCTGCGTCGGGCGCACGAGCGGCTCCAGATGGAGGAGCGGCCGGACCCGGCGCCGGGGCCGGGGCAGATCCGCATTCGGGTCGAGGCTTGCGGCGTCTGCCGCACCGACCTGCACGTCGTCGACGGCGAACTGCCCAACCCCAAGCTGCCGATTGTGCCGGGGCATGAGATCGTCGGCCGCGTCGAGGCGGTTGGCGAAGGGGTCGGCCTCAAGCCTGGCGCGCGCGTCGGCGCAGCCTGGCTCGCCCACACCGACGGGACTTGCCCCTATTGCCGGAGCGGACGCGAAAACCTGTGCGATGCGCCGCTGTTTACCGGCTACACCCACGACGGCGGTTTCGCCACCCATACGATCGCGGACGCTGATTTCGTCTATCCGCTGTCTGAGGACCTCGACCCGGTCGAGACGGCGCCGCTGCTGTGCGCTGGCCTGATCGGCTGGCGCTCGCTCAAGCTCGCTGGGGACGGGCGGACGATCGGCCTCTATGGCTTCGGCGCCGCGGGGCACATCATCGCCCAGGTCTGTCGCTGGCAAGGGCGGCGCGTGTTCGCCTTCACCCGGCCGGGCGACGCGGCCGGTCAGGCGTTCGCCCGCTCGATGGGCGCCGAATGGGCGGGCGGATCGGATGAAGAGCCGCCTCAGCCGCTCGACGCCGCCATCCTGTTTGCGCCGGTCGGCGATCTCGTTCCCGCCGCGCTTGCCGCGTTGCGCAAGGGCGGGCGGGTGGTCTGCGGCGGCATTCACATGAGCGATATTCCCTCCTTCCCGTACCGGCTGTTGTGGGAGGAGCGCAGCGTCGCCTCGGTCGCCAATCTGACCCGCGCCGACGGCCACGAATTCTTGGGCGTAGCGCCGCAGGCGAAGGTGCGAACCACGACCACCCCCTACCCGCTTGACAGGGCCAACGAGGCGCTCGACGATTTGCGCAATGGGACGCTTGAAGGCGCGGCTGTGCTCGTGCCCTGAGGTCGCCAACGCCGCGCCCTCCCCCCAGGACGACAAAGCCCGGGGGTCGGGCTCGCGATGACGGGTCGCGCTAGTCGCGGTCCTCCGGCAGATCGTCGTCGCTGATCGCCCGCCAGGCGGCGCCGTCGAGATCGTCGAACTGGCCGTTCTTGAGCGCCCATAAGAACGCGGCGAGGCCGAAGGCGCCGAGCGCCAGCGCGAGCGGCACGAGGTAGACGAGAACGTTCATCTCCCCTCACACCTTACGCATCGCGCGCCCGCAGCGCGTTGAGCGTGACGAGCACCGAGGAGCCCGACATCGCCAGCGCGGCGATAAGCGGCGTCACATAACCTAAGACCGCGAGCGGCGCGGCGATTGCGTTATAGACCAGCGACAGGCACAGATTTTCGACCATCAGCCTGCGGGCCTTGACGGCGAAGTTGACGGCATCGGCGACCGGAGCCAGGCGTTCGCCGAGGAACAGAGCGTCGGCCTGCGCCTGGGCGATATGGGCGGCGGAAACGGGCGAGATCGAACACATGCGCGGCGGCGAGCGCCGGCGCGTCGTTAAGGCCGTCGCCAACCATCAGCGGTCGCTTTCCGGCGGCGGAAAGCGTCTTCAGCCGGTCGATCTTGTCCTTGGGCTTCAGATCCGATTCGAAATGCTTAACCCCGAGTTCGCGCGCGACGAGTTCAACCGCCGCCCGGCGGTCGCCCGACAGGATCTCGATCTCGTGGCCGCGAGCGAGGCTTGCGACCGTTTCGCGCGCGTCGGAACGCAGCCCCTGCCGGATCGCGAACACGACCTTGCGCTCGGGCGTCTTGAGGACAATCAGCGACGCGTCGGGAAACGCGGCCGCGACCGGCGCCGCCTCGGCCTCGGCGTTGCAGAAGGCGACGGAGCCCAGCTTCACGCGCTTGCCGTGATGGAGCGTGCTGACACCCTGCCCCGGGAATTCGTGGCCGCTCAACGGCGCCTTCGCGCCGCTGGCGTCGGCGATCGCCTTGGCAAGCGGATGCTTGCTTGAGAGCGCGAGCGAGCCCGCGAGCGCGAGGTCTGCGGGCGCAATGTCGGCGCCGTTGGCGAGCGTCGGGCGCGGATCGGTCAGCGTGCCGGTCTTGTCGAACACGATTGTGCCTGCTTCCGCCAGACGCTCCAGCGCCTCGCCGGAATTGAGCAATAGCCCACGGCGAAACAGCGCGCCCGCGGCCACGACCTGCACCGCCGGCACCGCGAGCCCAAGCGCGCACGGGCAGGTGATGATGAGGACGGTGATGGCGACGATGAGGGAGTGCTGCCAGCCCGCGCCGACCAAGAGCCAGCCCAGAAAGGCCGCAAGCGCCGTCAGATGGACGACTGGCGCGTAGAAGCGCGCCGCGCGATCGGCGATGCGCACATATGACGAGCGCTGCTCCATCGCCTTAGCAAGCAGCGCATCGACTTCGTCGAGTAGGGCTTGGCCCGCTTCCTTCGTCACCCGCACGCGGAGCGCGCCGGAGAGGTTGAGCGCGCCCGCATAGACCGCCGCGCCGGGGGAAACCGCAATCGGCATGGTCTCGCCGGTGACGAGGCTCTGGTCGACTTCCGAACGCCCGTCTTCGACCGCGCCGTCGACGGCGATCCGCTCGCCGGCGCGCACCAGCACAAGGTCGCCCGGATGGATCGCGGCGACCGGCGTCTCGCGCGCTTCGCCGCCTTCGATGAGCTTGAGGGCGCGGTCGGCGCGAACCGCGGTGAGGTTGGTTGCGAAGTCCCGGGCGCGGCGGCGCATCCGCTGATCGAGAACGCGTCCGGCGAGCAGGAACATGAGCAGCATCAGGGCGCTGTCGAAATAGGCGTCGCGCTCGTGGGCGATCGTCTGGAACAGCGAGAGAGCGAGCGCGAGCGTGACGCCGAGCGAGATCGGCACGTCCATGTTGAGCGAGCCGGCTTTAAGCGCGCGCGCGGCGCTCGCAAAGAACGGCATGCCGGCGTAAGCCGCGCAAGGCAGCGCGACGAGAGCGGAGAGCCAGTGGAAGAGGTCGCGGGTCGCGGAATTCGAGTCGCTGTCGGCGCCGGCCCAGAGCGCGACCGACAGCAGCATCACGTTCATCGTGGCGAAAGCGGCGACGCCGAGGCAGCGCATGAGCTGCTGCTCGGCCGCCCTTTCGACGCTGTCGACAGTGTTTGCCGCGAACGGATGGGCGGGATAGCCCAAGGCCTCGAGCCGCTCGAGAATCGCCGGCGGCTCGAGCGCGCCCTCGTTCCATTCGACCGTGACGCGCTTGCTGGCGAGATTGACCCGCGCGCCGCGCACGCCCGCCTGCTTGCGCAGGCCGGTCTCGATCGCGTTGATGCAGGCGCCGCAATGGACGCCTTCGACCACCAGGTCCATCGCCGCGACGCCGTCCAGCGGACGGCGCACGAACAGCGACAGATCCTGCGCGGCGGTCATTGCGGTTCCGCGTTCCGCGTCGTCTCGGCGACCACGAGCTCATTCTCGCTGCGGAACATGCGCTCCGAGCCGCGACTCGCCTCGATCACCAGCGTCCATCGGCCGGACCGAACGGGCGTCGCGACCCCCGCATAGTCCTCGCCGTCCGTAGCGAGCGTGGCGACACGATCGAGCGCCGCGTCGAACGGATGCATCAGGCGGGCCGTCACCGCGAGGTCGGGAATCGGCGCGCCGTCCCGATTGCGGAATTCGACCACGATTCGCTCGCCCTGCCCCGCGGCGCGAGTGGTCACATCGGCGGTCCATCCCCGTTCCGCTTGGGCCCGCGCCTCGGCAATCTCCGCGTTGTACCCTTGGCTGGCGTCATAGGGGTTTTCCAGCTCGGAGCCGTGCAGGGTGTGGAGCGCGAAATAGATCAGCGCGCCGTTCGCGATGAAGATCACGAGAAAGAAGGAACAGAGAATGGCGAGGGCGCGAAGTCCGGTCAAAGGTGCGCTCATGGTCCGCTCATGGGGCAAAGAAGTGGTCGACGACCGATTTGCGCTCGCCGGTCAGCGCATCGGTCGCGGTGAAGGTGATGGGCGTGGATTTGCCGGGCGTCACGTCGGCGGGCGTCGCAATATAGACCGGCGTCTCGAGCGTCGCGTCCGGGTCGACATGGACCGTGAGCTTGCCATCGCCGAGCGGCCTGGCGAGGACGCTGGTCATCTCGGCGCCCTTGAGGCCGGCGACTTCGAGCGTGAAGTCGCGCGCTTCGCCGACCTTGTTCGAGAAGCGCAGCGTATAGCCGTTGCGGACGCCGCCCTCGACCGTCTGCGTGAACAAAGGCGCGCGCACGTGCAGGACGCTCATGTTCATGCTGGAGCGTGAGATCAGCACATAGAGCATGACGAAGCCGGTGACGGCGATCAGCGCCGCATAAAGGATCGTGCGCGGGCGAACGAGCCGGTAGACATTGCGCTCGCCGCGCTTCCTGCGGGCCAGATTCTCATCGGTGTCGTAAGCGATGAGACGCGTCGGGCGATGCACCTTGGCCATCACCGCGTCGCAGGCGTCGATGCAGAGGCCGCACTGGATGCAGCCGAGTTGCGAGCCGTGGCGAATGTCGACCCCGGTCGGGCAGACCGCGACGCACTGCATGCAGTCGATGCAATCGCCGGCCGGTTCGCCATGGACGCGGGCCTTGGCCGCCTCCTTGACCGACATGCGCGGCTCGCCCCGATCGGACCGATAGGTGACATTGAGCGCGTCGGTGTCGGTGAGCGCAGCCTGAATGCGCGGCCATGGGCACATGTAGAGGCACACCTGCTCCCGCATGTGGCCGGCGAGCGAATAGGTCGTGAAGGTCAGAATGCCCATCCAAAGATAGGCGACAAAGGGCGCGTTGAAGGTCAGCAATTGCCAGACCAGCGTCGGGGCGTCCTGGAAATAGAGCACCGCGGCGCCGCCGGTGAAGAGCGCGATCACGAGCCAAGCCGCATGCTTGGCGACCCGCTTCATGATCTTGTCTTTGTCCCACGGCGCTTGGTCGAGCTTGATGCGATCCCGCCGGTCGCCCTCGATGCGACGCTCGACAAACAGGAAGAGATCCGTCCACACCGTTTGCGGGCAGGCGTAGCCGCACCAAACGCGCCCGAACAGCGCGTTGGACAAAAACAGGGTCAGCGCCGCCAGGATGAGCAGGCCGGTGAAATAGTACACCTCCTGCGGCCACAGCTCGATGAAGAAAAAATAGAAGCGGGAATGCGCCATATCGACGAGGACCGCCTGGCTCGGCTCATTGGGTCCACGATTCCAGCGAATGAAGGGCAGGATGTAGTAGACGCCAAGCGCGATCCACAACACGATCCATTTGATGCGCCGATAAGTCCCCCAAACTCTCTGGGGGTAGACCTTCTTCGCCGCCGCATAGAGCGGACCGTCGTCGGCAAGCTCCGCAAGGTCTATGCTCACGTACCGCCGCCCAGACTGTGGACATAGACGGCGAGCGCCTTGATCGTCACCGGATCGAGGCGTTGGCCCCACGCCGGCATCGTGCTGTTGCGCGCGTAGGTGATGGTCGTCGTCAGGTCCTTCATGTCGGAGCCGTAGAGCCAGATCTTGGTCGTCAGGTTCGGCGCGCCCAGTTCTTTGTTGCCCTTGGCGTCGTCGCCGTGGCAGGCGGCGCAATTGTCGGCGAAGATCTTTTTGCCCGCCGCGATGTCGACGCCGGGTTCGGGCTCAAGCTTGGCGAGGGTGCGCACGTAGTTGGCGACCTCACGGATTTGATCCGCTTTCAGGATGCCGTCCTTGCCGAATGCGGGCATGGCGCTTGTGTGCGTGTCCGGATCGTCGGCGCGAATGCCGTGCGTAATGGTCGTATCGATCTGGTCGAGGTTTCCGCCCCAGAGCCAACGGCCGGCGGTCAGGTTGGGATAGCCGTATTGACCTTGCCCGCCGGAGCCGTGGCAGGGGGCGCAATTGTCGCCGAACGCCGCCTTGCCGTCAGCGAGGGCGAGTTCCAACAGCTTTGGATCGGCGGCGATCTCAGCGAGGCTCGCAGTCTCCAACCCCGCCGCCTGCTGCGCGCGCGCCGCCTGCGCCGCCGCGACGTCATCCGCGACCCGAGCGCGATTGGTGTAGCCCAGAACGCCCGGCGTGAACCCGGTCGCCAAGGGCCATGCGGGATAAAGGATCCAATAGACGACCGAAAACGCGATCGTCAGATAAAACAGCCACAGCCACCACCGCGGCAACGGCGTGTTGAGCTCGCGGATGCCGTCCCATTCATGCCCGGTCGTCGTTTGACCGGAGATATGATCGACTTGAGCCGGATCGCTGCTCATGGCTCAGTCCTCCCGCAGCGGAATGCGGGCCGCGTCGTCAAAGCGCGCGCGATTCTTGGGCCAAAACGCGTAGATGAGCACGGCGAGGAAAAACAGCAAAAAGTAGAGCGTGCCGGCTCTTTGCGCGAACTCGGCGAGCCATACGTAGGTCGCTGTCATGGGAAGCCCCTCAAGGTTCAGCGCAGATTGGCTTTGTTGTCGTAGAGCTTGAAGTCGACCAGCGTGCCCAGCATCTGCAGATAGGCGACGACGGCGTCTCCCTCGGTGATGTCGGGCGAAGCGGGGTTGAACTTGCGCACCACCGCCTTGGGGTAGCGCTTGAGCAGCGCCGCCACATCGGGCGAATCCGGATTCACCTGCGCCGTCAGGTCGGCCATTGCGTTCTTCACCATCTCGTCGGTGTAGGGAACGCCGACTTCCCGGTTCGTCTCGATGTTGGCGACGAGTTCGCGCGTGTCGAGCGGCGTCGTCATCAGGAAGGCGTAGGTCGGCATGATCGATTGCGGCACGACCGAGCGCGGGTCGATCAGATGCGCGACCTGCCAGGCGTCGGTGTACTTGCCGCCGACCCGCGCCAGATCCGGGCCGTTGCGCTTGGAGCCCCATTGGAACGGGTGGTCGTACATGCTCTCGGCGGCGAGCGAATAATGGCCATAGCGCTCCACCTCGTCGCGAAGCGCGCGGATCATCTGGCTGTGACAGAGGTAGCAGCCCTCGCGCACGTAGATGTTGCGGCCCGCGAGCTCGAGCGGCGTGTAAGGACGCATGCCCTGAACGGTCTCGAGCGTGCTCTTGAGGTAGAAGAGCGGCACGATCTCGACCAGGCCGCCGATCGCGACCATGATGAGAATGCCAATGACGAGGTAAATCGAATTGGTCTCCAGCAGCTGATGCCTGGAGAACAACGACCCGCTGTGATGCGGCTGCCCGGAGCTGCTCATGGGTACGGGGCTCCTCATTCCGCCGGCTGCAGCGCTGGCTGCGCGGCGGGCGCCGCCGCCTCGGACGCCGTGATCGTCATGTAAACGTTGTACAGCATCAGGCAGTAGGCGATGAGGAACAGCGTGCCTCCAAGCGCGCGAATGACGTAGAAGGGATGCATCGCCGCGACGGTCTCGATGAACGAATATTCGAGGTAGCCTTGCGGCGTATAGCTGCGCCACATCAGGCCTTGCAGGATGCCCGACACCCACATCGAAGTGATGTACAGCACGATGCCGAGCGTCGCGATCCAGAAGTGCCAGTTGACGAGGCGCAGCGAATAGAGTTCGCGCTTGTTCCACAGCCACGGCACCATGCAATAGACGGCGCCGAACGATACGAACGCGACCCAGCCGAGAGCGCCCGAATGCACGTGGCCGATGACCCAGTCGGTGTAATGCGCTAGCGAGTTCACCGACTTGATCGACATCGCCGGGCCTTCGAAGGTCGACATGCCGTAGAAGGCGACCGAAACCACGAGCATCCGAAGCACCGGGTCGGTGCGCAGCTTGTCCCACGCGCCCGACAGCGTGAGCAGCCCGTTGATCATGCCTCCCCATGACGGCATCCACAGCATGACCGAGAAGGTCATGCCCAAGGTCTGCGTCCAATCCGGCAACGCCGTATAGTGGAGATGATGCGGGCCCGCCCAGATGTAGAGGAAGATGAGCGACCAGAAGTGGATGATCGAGAGCCGATAGGAATAGATCGGCCGCTCCGCCCGCTTGGGCACGAAATAGTACATGATGGCGAGGAACCCGGCGGTCAGGAAGAAGCCGACCGCGTTATGCCCGTACCACCATTGGAACATCGCATCCTGGACGCCGCCCCAGGCGATATAGGATTTGGCCGAGAAGATCGACACCGGCACGGCGGCGTTGTTGCCGATGTGCAGCATCGCGATGGTGAGGATGAAGGCGAGGTAAAACCAGTTGGCGACAAAAATATGCGGCTCCTTGCGCCGAAGGAGCGTGCCGAGGAACACCAGGAGGTAGACGACCCAGACGATCGTCAGCCAGAGATCGGCGTACCACTCGGGCTCCGCATATTCCTTGCTTTGGGTGATGCCGAGCAGGTAGCCCGTGCCGGCGATGAGGATGAAGAAATTGTAGCCGAGGACGACGAACCAAGGCGCCAGATCACCGGCCAGACGCGCCCGCGAGGTGCGCTGCACAACATAGAACGAGGTCGCCAGCAGCACGTTGCCGCCGAAAGCGAAAATCACCGCCGAGGTGTGCAGGGGCCTTAGCCGGCCGAAGTTGAACCACGGCGCGATGTTGAGGCCGGGAAACGCCAGTTCGGACGCGATGTAGACCCCGACCGCCATGCCGGCCAGGCCCCAGAACAGGGCGAACAGGGTCGCGACCTTGACGGGGGCGAAGTTGTAGTTGGGCAATCCGCCGATTTCCAGCGGCGGCCGCTCCGCGGGACGGGCGCTGAAGCGCTGGAAGATGGCGAAGACGCCCAGCGCGGCGGCGACCACCCCGAGCCCCATATGGAAAGCGAAAGCGGGTTCGACCGTGTTGGCGGCGATATAGATGCAAAGGAGCCCAAGCAGTCCCAGGACTCCGACCAGCCCAATTTCGCCGCTCCACAGCGACTTTGATTGCGATTCCGTCTGCATCCCGGCCCCCAGCCTCTAGGCGGCTCGCCTAGCCGCATGCCCAAAGAACGTCCCGCGCCGCGCCATTAGTTCTAACCCCAGCGCCCGATCGACGCCACAGCCGTTTCACGCCGATCGTCGCACGACTGCGCCGATCCGCAGGGCTGCGCGCGAGAGCGTCCCTCCGTCACGATGGCAATCCTCTTGCGCCGTTGCGAGGCAAATCCGGACGCGAAACCCGTGACCTTGTGTCGCACCTTTCATGGCTCCTGGCGCCGCCCGCTCGAGCGTCGGCGAGGGGCTTCATGGCGCCGCAACGGCCCTCGGGGAACATGGCGTATTGTCGCAGCGGAGGCCTGCACGGCGCCTCCGGCGGGAAAAGCGGCGAAGCACCAACGAAGCCTCTCGACAGGTCCTGACAAACCTGCGAGTTCGACGAAATGGCCAAGTTTCGTTCTTCTTATGTCTGCCAGAACTGCGGCGCCATCACTCAGCGCTGGCAGGGAAAATGCAAATCTTGCGGCGAGTGGAATACGATCATTGAGGAAGCAGCCGCCCTCGGGGTCGGCGGCGCGGCCGTCCGGCGGGGAGCGGCAGGCCGGCCGTTTCCCCTTGAAGACCTGTCGGGCGCAACCAAGTCCGAGCCTCGTCTCGTCACCGGCGTCGGCGAACTCGATCGGGTCGCCGGCGGCGGATTCGTGCCGGGGTCGGCGACGCTGATTGGCGGCGAGCCGGGCATCGGCAAGTCGACCCTCCTGATCCAGGCCTGCGCGGCGGTCGCGCGATCGGGCGGTCGCGTCGTCTATGTCTCGGGCGAGGAATCGACCGCCCAGGTGCGTCTGCGCGCAGCCCGGCTCGGGCTCGCCGACGCTCCGGTCCAGCTCGCGGCGCAAACATTCGTCGAGGATATCGTGGCGACGCTGGGCTCGGGCGACGCGCCGAAGTTCGTGGTCATCGATTCGATTCAGACCATGTGGAGCGACGCGATCGAATCTGCGCCCGGCACGGTCAGCCAGGTGCGCGGCTCGGCCCAGGCGCTGATCCACTTCGCCAAAGCGAGCGGCGCGGCTTTGCTGCTGGTTGGACACGTCACCAAGGACGGCCAGATCGCTGGCCCGCGCGTCGTCGAGCACATGGTCGATGCGGTGTTCTCCTTCGAGGGCGACGGCGCGCACGCCTTCCGGCTGCTGCGCGCGGCCAAGAACCGCTTCGGCGCGACCGACGAGGTTGGCGTGTTCGAAATGACCAGCGGCGGCCTCGCCGAGGTGCCGAACCCTTCTGCCCTGTTCCTGGCGGACCGCGACGGGGGCGCCCATCCGGGCGCCGCGGTCTTCGCCGGCGTCGAAGGGGCGCGCCCACTTCTGGTCGAGATTCAGGCTTTGGTCGCGCCGACGACGTTCGGCACGCCGCGCCGCGCCGTTGTCGGCTGGGAGCCGAGCCGATTGGCCATGGTGCTCGCCGTTCTCGAGGCCCACGGGGGCATGAAGCTCGGCCAATACGACGTCTATCTCAACGTCGCCGGGGGCCTGAGGATCATGGAGCCTGCGGCCGATCTGGCCGCGGCGGCGGCGCTCATTTCCTCGCTCACCGGCGCGAGTTTGCCGCGCGATGCGGTCTATTTCGGCGAAATCGGGTTGTCGGGCTCGGCGCGCGCGGTTGCACACGCCGGGCTCCGGCTCAAGGAAGCCGCCAAGCTCGGGTTTGCGCGCGCATTTGCGCCACACTCGCTGCGAGGGGCCGCCGAGCCCGTCAATATCGCCACCCACCCGATCGATAACGTGGCCGCGCTGGTCGCGCTGATCGCCGCGAGCGCAGTCGAGACGAAGGCGGGGCGGGCCAACGTCCGGTCCGCGATGGGGTGACGAACGGGGACGGCTTGGCTATAAGGCGCTCGCGCCGGCCGGCAGAGGGCGCGTAAGACGTTGCACCCACGCAACGAGGTTCTTTCGCAAATGCCATCTTATCTCGATCTCGCGGTCCTCGGCATCGTTCTTGTCTCGGCGCTGTTGTCCATGATGCGGGGGTTCACGCGCGAGGTTCTCGCCATCGCCTCGTGGGCCGCGGCTGCTGCGGCCGCCTATTACTTCTACCCCATGGTCATGCCTTACCTCACTCCCTATATCCATAAGGAGGTCATCGCCCAGGCAGCCGCGGCGGCCATTGTGTTTTTCGTCACCTTGATCGTCGTGTCGCTGTTCACCGTTCGGCTGTCCGACGCGATCCTCGACAGCAAGATTGGCGCCCTCGACCGGTCGCTGGGCTTTGTGTTCGGCGTCGCGAGGGGGTTTCTTCTTGCCGTCGTCGCCTTCGCCATCTTCAACTGGCTGGTTTCGGAGAAGCAGCAACCAGAATGGGTCAAGAACGCCAGGACGCGGCCGGTCCTCACCGAGACGGCCGATCGAATCGTCGCCCTGCTGCCCTCGGACGCGGCCCAGACGATCGACGGCTGGATCAAGTCACGCGCCAACGCGGCCGCGAACGATTTCGCCCCGACAGACAATTCAGCCTCACGGCCGAAGACATCGGACGATCCACCCATCGCGACTCCGTCTCCGCCGCAGAAAAAAGTGGATTCGGCGGCGGGAGCGAGCGGCTCCGCCACCGACAAGCAGAAGCTGGACGCCTTGATCAACAAGAACGCTCCATTCGCTCCGGCGCCAAAGCAGTGATGCAAACGACGCTGGAATTAACCTCAGACCTGTCGGGCGAAGCCGACTTCGAGCCTGCCGAGGATCGCTTACGCGAGCACTGCGGCGTCTTTGGCATTTTCAATCATCCCGACGCCGCGGCGATCGTCGCGCTTGGGCTGCATGCGCTCCAGCATCGCGGCCAGGAGGCCGCCGGCATCGTCGCTTTCGACGGCGCGCGGTTCCATTCGGAGCGCCGACAGGGGCTGGTCGGCGATCACTTCTCCAACGCGGCCACGATCGACCGCTTGCCGGGCCGGGCGGCGATCGGCCATGTGCGCTATTCGACGACCGGCGAGACGGTGCTGCGCAATGTCCAGCCGCTGTTCGCTGAACTCGAGGCCGGCGGCCTTGCAGTCGCTCATAACGGCAATCTGACCAACGGGCTGACGCTGCGAAGGGAGCTTATCCGCGGCGGCGCGATCTGCCAGTCGACGACCGATACCGAAGTCGTGCTGCTGCTCGCGGCCCGCTCGCGCCGGCCCAGGATCGTCGATCGGTTCGTCGAGGCCCTGGCTGAGATCGAGGGCGCCTACGCGCTCGTGGCGCTGACCAACAAGAAGCTCATCGGCGCGCGCGATCCGCTCGGCATCCGACCGCTCGTGCTTGGCGAACTCGACGGCAGCCCGATCCTGTGCTCGGAGACCTGCGCGCTCGACATCATCGGAGCGAAATTCGTCCGCGACGTCGAGAACGGCGAAGTTGTGGTGATCGACGGCGACGGGGTGAAGAGCTTCTTCCCCCTGCCAAGGCAGCCGGCCCGGCCCTGCATCTTCGAGTACATCTATTTCGCCAGGCCCGATTCGATCGTCCATGGCCGATCGGTCTACGACGCCCGCAAGGCGATGGGAGCGGAATTGGCGCGCGAGGCCCCGGCTGACGCCGACGTCGTGGTGCCGGTCCCCGATTCGGGCGTTCCCGCGGCGATGGGCTATGCGCGCGAATGCGGCCTGCCGTTCGAACTCGGCATCATCCGCAACCATTATGTCGGGCGCACCTTCATTCAACCGACCCAGTCGATTCGCGAACTTGGCGTGCGGATGAAGCACAACGCCAACCGTACAGTCGTCGAGGGCAAGCGCATCGTGCTGATCGACGATTCGATCGTGCGCGGCACGACCAGCATCAAGATCATGCAAATGATGCGGGAAGCCGGCGCGCGCGAGGTCCACTTCCGCATCTCGTCGCCGCCGATCGCCTATCCCGACTTCTACGGCATCGACACCCCCGAACGCGACCAGCTGCTCGCCGCCCGCATGGACCTCGAGGAGATGCGGCGATTCGTCGGCGCAGACAGTCTCGCCTTCCTCTCGATCGACGGAATTTATCGCGCCATGGGCTATCCCGGCCGCAACCCGAGACAGCCGCAGTTCACCGACCATTGCTTCACCGGCGATTATCCCACCCGTCTCGTCGACCAGTTCGGTGATCCGGCGCGCCAGCAATTGTCGCTTTTGGCGGAGGCGAGCTGATGGCCTATGCTTCGCTTGAAGAACTTGACCAACGCATCGCGATCGTCCGCGACAATATCAGGGAGCTGACCGAGCAGGCCGCCGCTCTTTCCGGCGCTGAGGACGAGACGCGAGCCGCAGACCGAATCGCCGACCAAGAGGAGCAGCTTGCGGAGCTTCTCAAGGAACGCGAGTCGCTCATCAATAGCGTGCGCTCGTCGCGAACCTGAGGCGACCGACAGGGCGAAGCTCGGATCGCCCGCCCCTACTGGAAGAGCTTCAGCGCGTTGACCAGAGTCCCGTAAACGCCCCACAGCAGCGGGATGCCGACGAAGGCCCAGGCCAGGGCCAGCTCGAGGGAGGTCGTGCCGCCGCCGTCGTTGTCAGAACTCATGTCCGCCTCCCTCAAGCCACGCCGACAGCCTCGTCGACCGTCTCGAGCGCCATGTGATGCCGGTCGTCGACCGCCTGGATCAGAAAATTGGCGATGAACCCGACAACCAGCAGCCCGGCCATGATGTACATGGTGACATTATAGGCCTGGGCCTTCGGAACGCCGCTGTCGATCTGGTATTGCCGGATGTAGTTGACCAGGACCGGGCCGAGCACTCCGGCCACCGACCACGCCGTGATGAGCCACCCGTGGATCGCGCCGACATAGCGCGTGCCGAACATGTCCTTGAGGTAAGCCGGCACGGTGGCGAAGCCGCCGCCATACATGCTGATGATGACGAGGAAGCATAGGATGAACAGCGGCAGATTGCCGTGGCCGCCGAAATACGGCACGAGCGCATAAAGAATAAATCCCAGAACGAAGAACACGAAATAGGTGTTCTTGCGGCCGATATAATCGGACGTCGAGGCCCAGAAGAATCGTCCAGCCATGTTGAAGATGCTGAGCAGCCCGACGAAACCGCCGGCGGCGGCGGCGGTGACGCGGCCCGGGAACATTTCCTGGCTCATCGCCGAAGCCTGGCCGAGCACGCCGATTCCCGCCGTCACGTTCAGGCACAGCACCATCCAGATCAGCCAGAACTGCGGCGTCTTCAGCGCCTGGTAGACATAGACGTCCCGGTTGGTGATCAGCTTCCGCGGCTGGGCCGCCGGAACGAATCCTGCAGGCTTCCATCCCGACGCCGGCACGCGCACGATCGCCGACCCAACCAGCATGAAGACAGCATAGACGATCCCAAGCACCACAAAGGTCTTGGCGACCCCGACATGGGTGGGCGTCGAGAACACGCTCATGAGCCAGACCGAAAGGGGGGAGGCGATCATCGCGCCGCCGCCGAAACCCATGATCGCCATGCCGGTCGCCATCCCCGGCCGGTCGGGGAACCATTTGATCAAGGTCGAGACCGGCGAAATGTAGCCGAGTCCCAGGCCGATGCCGCCGAGCACGCCGTAGCCGAGATAGACGATCCAAAGCTGATGGATCCACACCCCGTAGGCGCTGACGAGAAAGCCGCCGCCGAAGCACAGCGCGGCCGCGAACATCGTGCGGCGCGGCCCGCCTTCCTCGACCCAGCGGCCGAGCACTGCGGCGGAAAAGCCAAGGAAGAAAATAGCAAGGGAGAAAATCCAGCCGAGCTCGGTGAGCTTCCAGTCATCCGGAGCGGATTTGGCGATGCCGATCAGCTTGGTCATCGGCAGATTGAAGACGCTGAAGGCATAGACCTGGCCGATGCAAAGGTGAATGCAGAGGGCCGCAGGCGGGACCATCCACCGGTTGAACCCCGGCTTGGCGATCGAATGGCTACGGTCGAGAAACGACAATAGGCTCATCAGGCGCTTCCATCCCTTGCTTCGCCAAAGCCGCCGATCGCTCCTCGCCTCGGACGGCCGGGCGCCCGCTGTTCCGCGGATCGGAAGTGAAAATCGCCCATCCGCCGCGATTTGGCAATGCCACTTCCGTCGTATGCGGCCCGCGATCGGCACGATCGGCCGCGCGCGGGCCTCGGCCTTGGGCGCAACCTTCACATTCCTGTCATAGCCGCTCGCGATAGAAGAGGCTGAAAAGCGCCAAGGAGCCCTCATGTCCGCCGCATTCGACGCTCGACTCGGCCCAGGCGCCGAAGCGCCGGTGAAGCCGCACCTCGATCACCCGTTCGACATTCGATTGGCGCTCATCCTCCTCGCCGTCCTCGCCCTCGGCCTGTTCTACATGGCCTATTCGATCCGATCGGACATTTCGGCGGCCGGCGGCGGACCCACGACGATTCTGCCGTTCCTCCTGCTCGGCGTTGCGATGCTGATCGCGCTCGGCTTCGAATTCGTCAACGGCTTCCACGACACCGCCAACGCCGTCGCGACCGTCATCTACACCCACGCTTTGCCGGCCCAGATTGCGGTTGTGTGGTCGGGCTGCTGGAATCTCCTCGGCGTTTTGGCCTCGAGTGGCGCGGTGGCCTTCGGCATCGTCTCGCTGCTGCCGGTCGAGCTCATTCTTCAGGTCGGCTCCAGCGCCGGATACGCGATGGTGTTCGCGCTGCTCATCGCCGCGATCATCTGGAACCTGGGCACGTGGTGGCTTGGCATTCCCGCCTCGAGTTCGCACACCCTGATCGGCTCGATCGTCGGCGTCGGCGTCGCCAACGCACTGATTCGCGGCAAGGACGGCACCTCCGGCGTGGATTGGGACCAGGTGACCAAGGTCGGCGAGGCCCTACTGTTCTCGCCGCTGTTCGGCTTTGTCCTCTCTGCGATACTGCTCCTCATAATGAAGGCGGTCATCCGCGCGCCGGAGCTTTACACCGCCCCGACCACCAACAAGCCGCCGACGCTTTGGATCCGCGGCTTGCTCGTGCTCACCTGCACGCTGGTCTCGTTCTTTCACGGCTCCAATGACGGCCAGAAGGGCATGGGCCTCATCATGCTGATCCTGATTGGCGTCGCGCCGACGGCCTATGCGCTCAACCGCTCGCCACCGGAAAATCATGCCGCGCAGTTCATCGCCGCGGCGCAGGCGGCTTCGAAGATCGTCGAAGCCCATGGCGCCGGATACAACATCATCGGCGATCCGCGCCCGGCGGTGACAGATTACATCCACGCCCATCAGATCTCAGAAGGCACCTATCCGTCGCTCGCGGTGCTGGTGAAACAGATAAGCGACCAGGTCCAACAATACGGCTCCGTCGCCCATACGCCGCTCGACAAGGTCGAGAATCTTCGCAACGACATGTATCTCACCTCTGAGGCTTTCCGCGTTCTGGCGAAGGACAAGGAGAACGAGCTGACGGCCGCGGAGAAGGGGCAAATCGCCGACTTCAAGAAGCAGCTCGATTTCTCGACCAAGTTCATCCCGTTGTGGGTCAAGATCTGTGTGGCGATCGCGCTCGGTCTCGGCACGATGGTCGGATGGAAGCGGATCGTCATCACGGTCGGCGAAAAAATCGGCAAGACCCACCTGACCTACGGCCAGGGCGCGGCGGCGGAAATCATCGCCGCGGCGACGATTGGCGCGGCCGACGGCTTCGGCCTGCCGGTGTCGACGACCCACGTTCTGTCGTCCGGCGTCGCCGGGACGATGGTGGCCAATGGTTCGGGAATGCAATGGTCGACGGTGCGCAGCATCGCCATGGCCTGGGTGCTGACGCTGCCGGCGGCGATGCTCATGGCCGGCCTGCTGTACGTTATCTTCCGCCAGATTTTCTGACCGCTCGGGGCGGATGGCGGCCGCGCGCGAGAATGCTCACGCGCCGCCGAAGTGGACGATGGGCCTTAAGCGCCGGCGCGGGATGCGGACCCTGCGCCGCCTGAGATCGCTGAGGCAAACGTACATCATCGCCGCCATGAGGGCGTCGGATGCGGCGTCATGCTGGTCGAGGGCCGGCAAGCCGAGGTCCGCGACGATGGCGGCGAACCGCAAATCGACCTCAGCGCCCGGCGGCGCGTCGCCATACTTGCGCTCATAATAGAGCCGGGAGACCTCGATCCGGGCGTTGGGAAGCGCGATCCCGATGAGGCGCCGCATCGGCCTGTTGATCATGGCGATGTCGAATTCGAGATAATAGCCGACCAGCGGCCGCGAGCCGATGAAGCGCAACAGCTCCGGCAGCACGTCCTCGATCCTCCGGCCGCCGGCCACGTCGCCTTCGCGCAGCCGATGCGTTTTGATCGCCTCCGCCTTCATCCTGGCGCTGGGGCGGACCATCGCCTCGAACCGACGGCTCGCCAGGATACGGGAGCCATGAATGGGCACGGCCGCGATGGTCACGATGTCGTCCCGTCGCGTATCGAGCCCCGTCGTCTCGCAGTCGATCGCCACCGCCTCGTCCGGGGGCGGGCGCTCGAACAGGAAGCGAAACTCGGGATTCCGCAATCGATATTGGTCAAGGCGCCGCTTGATCAAAAGCAGCATCAGAACATCGCCAGATTGAAGTGGCGCCGCACCATCTCGCGCAGTCTCTTCGCGACCTGGAAGGCGTCGCGAAGGGCGTCGCGCTCCATGGTCGTGAGTTCCCGCGGCCTGACAAGGCTGGTCGAGGCTTGCTCCGCGATCTCAGCGTCGAGCCTCATGCTCATGAGGTAGCGGAGAGCCTCGGTCAGTTCGCGCGCGAACTGGGGTTCAAACATTCCAAGCTCAGCGAGCCGGGCGATGCGCGCCGCGGTGCCGGTCTCGTCGAGGCCTTTTTCCAGCGCCAGCGCGCGCACGCCGTGCACGATCGGGAAGACGCCGCCCTTCTTCAGGTCGAGGGCGTTGCCCTCGGACTTCGAGGTCACGAGATTGTTGAAAAGCCCGATCGGGGACGGAAACGCCTCGATCGCGCGAGCGAACCGCGCCAGATGCACACGCTCTCCGCGCATCGCCTCGATCAGATCCTGCTTGGCCGCGCTGAGCAGTCCTGCGTTCCCGGCCACTGCCTTGGCGTCGAACAAGATTGCGATATTCATCATGCCCGTATCATCCCCGAGCGCCAGCCAGCGACGAAAATCGTCGCGGTAATCGGCGAGCGTCTTCGACCAGACCGGGTTGCGCACCATCACGTTCCCGGGACAGGGCGGAAAGCCGCATGTTTCAAGGCCGTGGAAAAAGTCGGCGCGGAACGTCTCCAGATCGCCCTCGGGGACGGATTCGGAAAGGATGAGCCCGTTGTCCTGGTCGGTGCGGAACGTCTGCTCCCCGCGCCCCTCGCTGCCCATGACGATGAGACCGCCGCGCTCGCGGATCGACTGGGGCGCGAGAAGTGAAAACAGCTTGGCGTGCAGGCGCTGGTTGAGGTCGGAGACGATCTCGCACACCGCTTCGATCTTCACCCCTTGCCGGCGCAGCATTCGGATTTGCGGCACGATTTTCTGCGCCGCCTGCGCCAGGTCGGCGACCGACGAGGCGCGATCGACTTGTTGCGCCACGAGCTGGGAATTGCCGGCGAGAAAGCTCAGGAGGTCGATATCCTCAAGAACGCCGACGAACTCGCCATCTTCCATCACCGCGACCCGCCGCTTGTTGTGCTTGGTCATCCTGAGCAGCGCAGTCGAAACGAAATCGCGCGGCGCGACTGAGACCACGCGATGATTTACGAGCGGCCCGACGGGGGTGTCGATCGGCTGCCGATTGACGATCGCCGCATTGACGAGATCGCTGCGCGTGAGGACGCCGGTCCGTTCGCCGTCGCGCACGAACAGCGCATAAGCATTGAGCTCCCGCATCTTCGCGCCGGCGCGCTGAATTGAATCCGTCGCCTCGATGAATGCGGCGACGCGCAGCGAGAGATCGGCGACGCGCGCGTCCATGAGCGGGGCGAACCGCGCCGCCTCCTCCTCGCGCGAAACGGCTTCGAGCTTGCGCGCGATGTCGAGATAGAAAAACGACGCGAAGCGAGCGTTTTGATTGATGAGCTTGAGGGTCAGGTCGCGGGGCAGGAGGTTGAGAAGCGTCTCCTCGCGGGCGACAAAGGCGTTGGATCCTCCGCCCTGCACCAGCGCTCGGCTGTCGAACGTATCGCCCGGGCCGCGCAACGCGACGACATCATCGCCGTCGCGTTCCTCGACGCAACCCTTGATGACAATGAACAGGCTCTCCGGAGCGCTGTCGCGGGCAACGATCGTTTCGCCTGGACGGAAATAGCCGATGTCGAGCGCGTTGCGGACAAATCCGACTTCTTCCGGGCTCAGACGGTTGAACGGCGCGGCGCCGGCGTCGAATGGCTGCGCCATTCTCTATCCTCCCTCAATGCTTGATTCTCCCTGCGCCGTCCGTCCTTGGCAAGACGGCGCAAGTCAGACGATAGGCGTTGTGGTACAAGGAGCGAGCCGATCGCACGGGCGAAAGGGCCGGAGGAAACGGAGCGGACATGGCCACGATTGACGACATTCTTTCCGCTATCGATGAGGGGCAGACGGCGGCGCTCGATCGGCTGTTCGCTTTTCTCTCCATCCCCTCGATTTCCGCGGTTCCCGCGCATTTCCCGGACTGTGAGCGGGCCGCGGATTGGCTGGTCGCCGAGCTCGGCAATCTTGGATTCGAGGCGGCCAAGCATCCGACCCCAGGGCGTCCAATGGTCGTCGGCCGCCTCAAGGCTGCTCGCCGCGAGGCGCCGAATGTCCTGTTCTATGGCCACTATGACGTACAGCCGGTCGATCCGTTGAAGTTGTGGCGCAACCCGCCATTCGAGCCGAAGCTGGAGGTTGGGCCGCAGGGCGAACAGATCGTGGCCCGAGGCGCCTGCGACGACAAAGGCCAGCTCATGACCTTTCTCGAGGCCTGCCGCGCCTTCAAGCAATTCGGCGGACCGCCGTGCCATGTGACCGCGTTGTTCGAGGGCGAGGAAGAGACGGGATCGCCGTCGCTGCCGGCCTTTCTCGCTCAGAAGGCGAAAGAGCTGAAGGCCGATATCGCGCTGGTCTGCGACACGGGGATGTGGGACCGGTCCACCCCGGCGATCACCGTGTCGCTGCGCGGGATCGTCGGCGAAGAGGTCGTGCTGACCGGCGCCAATCGGGATTTGCACTCGGGCCTTTACGGCGGTCTGGCCGTCAATCCGATCCATGTGCTGTCGCGGATCCTCGGCGATCTGCACGACGACAATGGCGCGGTCGTCTTGCCCGGCTTCTACGACGGGGTCGAGGACCTTCCGGAGGAGATCGCCGACCAGTGGAACGCGCTTGATTTCGACGCCGTGGCGTTCCTGCGCGACGTCGGGCTGACGACCCCGGCGGGCGAGCGCGACCGCACGCCGCTCGAAATCCTATGGTCGCGGCCGACGTGCGAGGTCAACGGAATTGTCGGCGGCTACACCGGCGAGGGGACCAAGACGGTGTTGCCGGCCAAGGCCAGCGCCAAAATTACGTTCCGGCTGGTCGGCAAGCAGAGCCCGGAGCGGGTCGCCCAGGCTTTCCACGCCTTCGTGACGTCGCGCCTGCCGCCGGACGTGAAGGCTGAATTCATCAGCCATGCTGGCAGCCCCGCGATCTCGCTGCCGATCAAGAACCAGGCGTTGCGGATCGCCCGCCGAGCGCTGGAGACCGAATGGGGCAAGCCGGCGGCGCTGGTCGGCAGCGGCGGGTCGATCCCGATCGTCGGTTCGTTCAAGCGCGAACTCAACATGGACAGCCTGCTGGTCGGCTTCGGGCTCGACGATGACTGCGTCCACTCGCCCAACGAAAAATACGACCGGGAGTCGTTCCATAAGGGGGCGCGCTCCTGGGCGCGCATTTTGGCGGCGTTGGCGGCGTGATGCAGGGTCGCGTCGGCGTCGGCTGCGGCGCCGCTGTCGTCTCCAATGGGCGCATCCTGCTCGTCAAGCGACGCAGAGCGCCGGAGCGAGGGTGCTGGAACCTTCCTGGCGGCAAAGTTGATCACCTGGAGCGGATCGAAGACGCCATCCTGCGCGAGACGCTGGAGGAAACGGGCCTCGCGATCCGTCTGACGCGCTTCTTGCAGCTCACGCAGATGCTCGGTCAGGACGGCGAGCACTGGGTGTCTCCCGTCTGGCTCGCCGAGGTCGTTGAGGGCGAAGCGCGCAATCTCGAACCCGACAAGGCCGAGGCGGTCGCCTGGTTTTCGCTCTGTGATCCGCCGGCGCCGCTGGGGCAGGCGGCTCGCGAGGCCATCGCGCGGCTCGCCGATTCGGCGCTCGCTTGCGAACCAGGCGGCGCCCTGTGAGCGCCGACCGCCGCGTTCTCCATCGCGACCAGTTCCTGAGCGCGCTGAAATCGTCGCCCCAGCTCATGGGCATTCTCAACGTGACGCCGGACTCGTTCTCCGACGGGGGGCGCCATTTCGAGCCGGCCGCCGCGGTCGCGCGCGCCCGCGCGATGCTCGCCGAGGGCGCGGCGATCGTCGACGTCGGCGGTGAATCGACACGGCCCGGCCACCTTCCGGTTTCTGAGGCCGAAGAGCTCAGGCGCGTGGTTCCGGTGCTCGAGGCGCTGGCCGACCTCGATGCGCCGATCTCCATTGACACCAGCAAGGCGGCGCTGGCGCGCGAGGCGGCGCGGCTCGGCGCTTGCCTCATCAACGACGTCTGGGGACTGCAGCGCGATCTCGGCATGGCGGACGCCGTCGCTGAGACCGGGTCGGCGGTCGTCGTCATGCACAACCGCGCTGAGGCGGATCCGAC
The DNA here is from genome assembly GCA_963824475.1 of uncultured Alphaproteobacteria bacterium. Lineage (GTDB taxonomy): Bacteria > Pseudomonadota > Alphaproteobacteria > Rhizobiales > Beijerinckiaceae > Roseiarcus. Next base: position 304,056 of record CAWGPR010000007.1, on the reverse strand, counting down.
GATCGACATTCTCGACGACGTCGAGCGCTTCTTTGAGCGCTCGCTCAACCTCGCCGCGGCGGCCGGCGTCCCATTCGGCCGAATTCTGCTCGATCCCGGCGTCGGCTTCGGCAAGACGCGGCAGCAGAACCATTCCTGCATCTGGAATCTCGATCGCTTCCGACGCCTTGGGGCGCCGATTCTCGTCGGGCTCTCCCGCAAATCGTTCATCGGCGGCATCATCGACGCCGAGGTCGATCGGCGTCTCCCCGGCACGCTGGCCGCCGACACGATTGCGCTCATGCGAGGGGCTTCCGTGTTGCGCGTGCATGACGTGGCCGAAAACCGCGCGGCGCTCGCCGTCTTCATGGCGCTCAAGGCCGCCGCCGCGCCCTCCTCCGCGCCAGAGCCCAAGGACAACGGCCGGGCGCGCGTCGTGCTCGCGCTCGGCGGCAACGTCGGCGACAAGGTCTTAAGCCTGCGCCGCGCGCTGCGCGCGATCGCAGCCGAGCCGGAGATCGAGCTGACCGCCGTCTCCCGCTTCTACCGCACCCCCCCTTGGGGCAAGACCGACCAGGACTGGTTCGTCAACGCCTGCGCTCTCGGCCGGACGACCCTCAAGCCTGAGGCCCTGCTCGAACGCATGAAGGCGCTGGAGGTCGAGCTTGGCCGGGAGCCGGCGGAGCGATGGGGGCCGCGGGTCATCGACATCGACCTCATCGCCTACGACGACGTTACGCTCAAGACCGACCGGCTGACCTTGCCCCATCCCGAACTGTTCAATCGGGCCTTCGTCCTCGCGCCCTTGAGCGAAATCGCGCCCGACCTGGTGATCGCCGGCGCTCGGGTCGGCGACGCCGCGGCGCGGCTCGGGGTTGAGGCTCAGGAGATCTTGCCGCTCAATTGACCGACGGGACTCGATTCGCGCTGGCTTCGGTCGCCCAAACCCAACTAAACTGGCGCCGAACGCTCCGCGTGGCCCATTTTTCCCGCCGATGGATCAGAAGCCAATGTCCGCCTGGTCGCAAACCTTCACCTTTCTCGACGGCGAATGGCTCGAGGGCAACGCCCCGATCGTCGGGCCGCGCACGCACGCCTTCTGGCTGGGTTCGAGCGTGTTCGACGGCGCGCGCGCCTTCGAGGGGGTCACGCCCGATCTCGACAAGCATTGCGCCCGGCTCAACCGCTCGGCCACGTCCATGTGTCTCAAGCCCACGATGAGCGTCGAGGCGATGCTCGAGCTTGCGCGCGAGGGGGTGAAGAAGTTCAGCCCCGGCGCCGAACTCTACCTGCGCCCCATGTACTGGCCCGAACAGGGCGGCCCCATCTCAGTGCCGCCGGACCCGGATTCGACCCGCTTCTGTTTCTGTATTTACGAAGCGCCAATGCCCGCGCCGACAGGCGCGTCGATCACCCGCTCCCCCTACGCCAAGCCGCTCGCCGTCACCATGCCGATCGACGCCAAGGCGGGCTGCCTCTATCCCAACAATGCGCGCGCTCTGATCGAGGCTCGCGCGCGCGGTTTCGACAATTGCCTCATGTGCGACATGCTGGGCAATGTCGCGGAGCTGGCGACCGCCAACGTGTTCATGGCCAAGGATGGCGTCGTGATGACGCCGATCGCCAATGGGACGTTCCTCAACGGCGTCACCCGGCAGCGGGTGCTGGCGCTTCTGCGCGCCGACGGGGTCGACGCGCGGGAAACTACGCTCGGCTTTGCCGATTTCGATCGTGCGGACGAGATCTTCGTCGTCGGCAACTACAGCAAGGTGACGCCGGTCAGGCGCATTGACGGGCGCGACCTGCAGCCGGGCCCGTACTTCCGCCGCGCGCGCAAACTCTATTGGGAGTTCGCCCACGCGAACTAGGACGCGGCGCTTGTAGCCGCGCTCGATAGCCCGTCGTGAGGACGGGCGTTCTTTCGAACGCCTTTGGAGCGCGGCCGCGCGGTCCATAAGGGCGTCTGTAGGGACGCCCGTCAGTCGATGGGCTATGGACCGCGCCTGCGAAAAGGCGCCATCGTCGCAAAAAGGGAGGATGAATGGCCACTCGTTTGACGATCCGGCTGGATTTCGAGCTTGGCCGCAGGCTGGGCGCGGGCAAGATCGCGCTGTTGGAATTGATCGAGCAGACGGGATCGATCTCGGCGGCCGGCCGGGCGCATAAAATGTCGTACCGTCGCGCCTGGCTCCTGGTCGACGAACTGAACCAGCTGTTCACGCCCCCCCTCGTCGCCGCGCATCATGGCGGCGCAAAAGGCGGCGGCGCCGCGCTCACCGATCAGGGCCGGCGGATCGTCGCCCTTTATCGCGACGCGGAGGCAAAGATGCGGGCGGCGGCGCAAGGCGAAATCGACGCCATCGAGCATGACCTTAGCCCCGACAAGCCGAGTGCGGACCCGCCCAGCCCCTGAGCGCGGCTCCACTTCCCTTTGACAGCGCGAGCGCTTTGACCGAAAGAAGCGCTTAAATGACGCCCACGGTCAAAATTTGCGGTCTCTCTACGCCCGCCACGCTCGACGCTGCGCTCGACGCCGGCGCGGACGTGGTCGGGTTCGTGTTTTTCCCCAGGAGCCCGCGCCATATTGACTGGGCCACCGCGCGCGCCCTTGGGCGCCATGTCCGGGGCCGCGCCAAGATCGTCGCCCTCAGCGTCGACGCCGACGACGAGACGCTTCAGCGCATCGTCGACGCCCTGTCGCCCGACCTCATGCAATTGCATGGGAGCGAGAGTCCGGCGCGGGTGAAGCGCATCGGCGAGCTTTGCGCTCTCCCGACGATGAAGGCGATCGGCGTCGCCTCGCGCGCCGATCTCGCTGAAGCCGAGGCTTACGAAGGCGTCGCCGATACCCTGTTGATCGACGCCAAGCCGCCCAAGGACGCGGCGCTGCCGGGCGGCAACGGCCGCCCGTTCGACTGGGGCCTTACGCGCGATTTCCGTCCGCCCATTCCGTGGCTCTTGTCCGGCGGGCTCGACCCCTTGACGGTCGCGGCGGCGATCGCGCTCAGCGGCGCTCGCGGCGTCGATGTCTCCTCCGGCGTCGAGAGCGCGCCGGGCGTGAAGGAGGAGGCCAAGATCAAGGCGTTCGTGGCCGCGGCCCGGCGCGCCTTTGCTCTAGCGCCTATTGCTCCTGAGTTTACGCGAGGATCGCCCCGACGCGTCTCCTCCCCCCTTGTGGGGGAGGATGAAGGAGGGGGGTCGCGCCGTCCTACGCGAACAGAGAGCGGCGATGCATCAAACAATCTTCTCGGTTCGCGCGACCCCCCACCCCTGCCCGCCCCCACAAGAGGGGGCGGGGGCGCTGACGCGGTCGATAGCCCGTCGAAAGAAGGGCGTCCTTCTGGACGCCCTTTGGACCGCGCCCGCGGGAGTGGGTTGACATGAGCAAGCTCGAGAAGCCCAATTCCTATCGCGCGGGGCCGAACGAGCGCGGCCGCTTCGGCATCTACGGCGGACGCTTCGTCCCCGAGACGCTGATGCCGCTGATCCTCAAGCTCGAGAAGGCTTATGAGGAGGCCAAGGCCGACCCTGCGTTCAAGGCCGAGCTCGACCACCTGCTCAAGCACTATGTCGGGCGCCCGAGCCCGCTCTATTTCGCCGAGCGGCTGACCGAGGCGCTCGGCGGGGCCAAGGTCTATTTCAAGCGCGACGAGCTCAACCACACCGGCGCGCACAAGATCAACAACGTGCTCGGCCAGATCCTGCTCGCCCGCCGGATGGGGAAGAAGCGCATCATCGCCGAAACGGGCGCCGGGCAGCATGGCGTCGCGACCGCGACGGCTTGCGCGCGGTTCGGCCTCGACTGCGTCGTCTACATGGGCGCGGTCGACGTCGAGCGGCAGAAGCCGAACGTCTTTCGCATGAAGATGCTGGGCGCGGAGGTGCGGCCGGTCGAGCAAGGCGCGCGCACGCTCAAGGACGCGATGAACGAGGCCTTGCGCGATTGGGTCACCAACGTGCGCGACACCTACTATTGCATCGGCACCGTCGCCGGCCCGCATCCCTACCCGGCCATGGTGCGCGACTTCCAGTGCGTGATCGGCGAGGAGACGCGGGCTCAGATGCTCGAACTCGAGGGCCGCCTGCCGAACAGCCTCGTCGCCTGCATCGGCGGCGGCTCGAACGCCATCGGCCTGTTCCACCCGTTCCTCGACGAGCCTGAGATCGAGATGTTCGGGGTCGAAGCGGCCGGGCATGGGCTCGACGTCCCCAACGGCCACGCCGCCTCGATCAACGGCGGGCGCCCGGGCGTGCTGCACGGCAACCGCACTTATCTCCTGCAAACCGACGACGGCCAGATTCTCGAAGGCCATTCGATCTCCGCCGGGCTCGACTACCCGGGCGTCGGGCCGGAACACTCCTGGCTCAATGACGTCGGCCGGGTGACCTATCTCGCCGCGACCGACAAGGAAGCGCTGCACGCCTTTCAGCTTCTCTCGCGGCTCGAAGGCATCATCCCGGCGCTCGAGCCAGCCCATGCGCTGGCCAAGGTGATCGAGCTCGCGCCCAAACGCCCGAAGGACCACCTGATGGTGATGAACCTGTGCGGCCGCGGGGACAAGGACATCTTCGCCGTCGCCGATCATCTGGGCGGGATGTAAGGCTTCACGAGTCTTCGCTGCGACAAACAAGGGCAGCAATAATTCGTCGAGCGCGGACGTTCGCGAATTCGCTACCGCAAGGGGCGTCGACTCAAGCGGCCGACTGTGTCAGCAGTCCGCTCAGCGCCCTGACGTTGTTTTCGAGCACTTCGGCGTTTTTCTTCAATTCCTCCGGACTTCGCAACATCATTCGCGAAACGCGAGCGCAGCAGAGAGAGAGGAATTCAAGGTTGAGCAATCGCAACGATTCGAAAGCGATCCGGTACCGTTCCAGGTTAGGCCCGATCAGGCCTTGATCCGATACCGGCTTGCCATCGGCGGAAAGTCCAAGCGCGCTGTATAATTGCCCTTGTAGAAATGGCCAGTAGCTCACCAGTTTGCCGATCCGCTCGGCCTCTTCATCGTCAAAAGCGCTCTGGAGGTCTTCCAGCGTTATGTTTCCGCGAGATTCGGATTCCGTCGTCAGATTGTCGATAATCCGCGGTATCTCCTGTATACGGACGCGGCGATCTTCATCGGACAGCCTGTCGGGCTCGTAGGCGAAACGCTGAATCAACTCATAGCGAAAACGAAACGCTAACCGGATACTGGTCAACAGTGCGAGCAGTTGTCGGGACAATCCAAGCGCGGGCCCGCCGACATCGTTGATGACCAGGAATTCACACCAGTACGTGCCGTCTCCCTGAGTCCGCGCTTGATAGAGGAGAAAACGGACGCGCAGGCCGCCACGAGCGATCAGAACCGTCTGCGGCGCCACGAATTTGTGGTCGCGGGCCGCGATGATGATCTTTTTGGTTTCGTCAGCCCACTTGTCGAAGAACATCTTTTCTTGGGGAGTGCGATCGTCGGTCGCCTTGCTCAACTCATCCCACCCGACCACATCCCTGCCGATCCCAAAAAGCTGGGTTAAATAAGTCTTGTCGCCCCTGACCGTGGAGCCGGCTGGCATCACTCCGGCATCGCCAAAATCGCTGTCGTTGGCCGCGAAATACACGCGCGGATAGCTGAAGAACTCCTCGAGTTTCCGAAAGAGGCCCTTCGCCGCTTGATTGATAGACTCACGTAGCTTGGTCGGTTCGTAAAGGACTTTATTTCGATCGTAAATCTCGATTAGATTTTTGATGAGTTGCTCGCTGTCGGTCACCATTTGCAAGTCGCTTAACGGCCCGGGAGCCGGAACATTAGGTCTGGCGATACAATAGATTGGGCGAGATTGTTTTTCTGCTGTATCGATGCCAGAGAAGAAGCCAGCCTCATAGAAGCACCAAGACCAATCTTCGTAAGCTGCGCCATAGACGAGAAAAAGATTCTCCGCGTCCTGCAAACTTGATTTAATGGCCGCTCGCCACTTCTCGGCCCCCGGTAAGTCTTCGGAGATGAACACACTGATTTGTCCGCGCGACGTTGTCTCGATCGCTTTCTTAAGCTCCCGGACCAAATTCCCATATTCAGCCCTGTGGCTAATAAAGATCGTTCCTGGGGTCATTTTAACCCTCCCGCTGCATTATCGTCTGCCCGATGTCGGCAGTTGAGGCGAGTAAGCCTCTCCGACAATTTCCTTCTTGCTCAAGAAGGGTATTGTTCTGTTTCGCTGACGTTCCGACTCAGAATCCAATTCTCATCGCGGTCGTCTTTAGTGGTTTGAACGGAACACGACTCGGCGCGCGTCGCAGTGACGCGCGTCACATCGCGGGAGGTGCAGTTTTGTCCACATTCTTTGTCACGCCACCCGGCCGCTCCGGAACGCTTCCACCGTCTGCATCACGCCGCGCAGTTCCGCGAGCCCCTTGAGGCGGCCGATGAAGGAATAGCCGGGGTTCACCCGTTTCTTGCCGTCGTCGCCGAGCAGATGCCCATGGTCGGGGCGCATCGGGATTTCGGCGTCGGCGCGACCCTCGGCGCGGCGGCGATCCTCCTCCGCCATCAGCGCCGCGACCAAGCGGACCATGTCGGTTTCGCCCACGAGATGGTCGGCCTCGAAGAACGAGCCGTCGGGCTCCCGCTTGACATCGCGCAAATGGGCGAAATGGATCCGGGGGCCGAACTCGCGCACCATGGCGACGACATCGTTCTCAGCGTTAGAGCCGAACGAGCCGGCGCAGAGCGTGAGGCCATTGGCCGGAGACGGCGCGGCTTGAAACAGCTTGCGAAAGTCCTCGGCCGTCGACATGACCCGCGGCAGACCGAAAATCGGAAACGCCGGATCGTCGGGATGGATCGCGAGCCGAGCGCCCTCCTCCTCGGCTGTCGCGGCGATCTCGCGCACGAATGCGACGAGGTTGGCGCGGAGATCCTCGACCGTCACGTCCTTGTAGGCTGCCAGCGCGCGCTTGAAGCTCTGCCGGTCGTAGGTGAAGTCGCGCGCCGGCAGCCAGTCGATAAGCGTCCGCTCCAACTCCTGCATTTCCCGCGGCGTCATCGCCTCGAAGCGCGCACGCGCCGCAGCGATGCGCTCCGGCGCATAGTCACCCTCGGCCCCGTCGCGCCTGAGGATGAAGAGGTCATAAGCCACGTAGTCGATCGCGTCGAAGCGCAGCGCCGTCCCGCCCCCGGGAAGCGGCCAGTTGAGATCCGTGCGCGTCCAGTCGGTGATGGCCATGAAATTGTAGCAGAAGGTCTTCACGCCGGCGCGCGCCGCGTTGCGGATCGATTGCTTGTGGTTGTTGATCTTGGCGCGGAATGCGCCGCTGCGCGTCTTGATCTCCTCGCCGACGCCAATGCTCTCGACGACCGACCAGACGAGGCCCTCGGCCTCGATCTCGGCCCGGCGCTTCAAGACCTCGTCCTTGCTCCAGACTTCGCCCCTGTTCATGTGATGGAGCGCGCTGACGACGCCGGCGGCGCCGGCCTCACGGACATTTTCGAGGCTGACCGGATCGTCCGGCCCGAACCAGCGCCAAGTCTGCAGCATGCGAGCCTCCCTATTGCGTTTCTCCCAATCCCGTCCCCGGACCTGATCCTGGCCGCGACCCGGGGATTGCCGAGGGACGGGAGAGGAATTGGGGGTGAGAGCTAAATCTTCCGCCCCATCGCCAGATACTTCTCCGCCCGGGCGTTGCGCAGTTCGTCCGGACCCATGTTGTGAAGCGACTTGAGCGCATCGCTGATTGCCCGGCTGGTCGAGGCGATCGTAGCGGCCGGATCCCGGTGAGCGCCGCCGAGCGGCTCGGGAATGACGCCGTCGATGATCCCGAATTTGATCAGGTCCTGGGCGGTGATCTTCATCCCCGTCGCCGCCTCCTGCGCGCGCGAGGAATCGCGCCAGAGAATCGAGGCGGCCGCCTCGGGCGAAGCTACGGTGTAGATTGCGTGTTCGAGCATCAGCACGGTGTTGCAGGCGGCGATCGCCAGCGCGCCGCCGGAGCCGCCCTCGCCGATGACCACCGCGACGTTCGGCACGCCGAGCGAAAGACACGCATCGATCGAGCGGGCGATGGCCTCCGCTTGGCCGCGCTCCTCGGCTTCGACGCCGGGGAAGGCGCCCGCGGTGTCGATGAGCGAAATCACCGGCAGGCCGAAGCGGTCGGCAAGCTGCATGAGACGCGTCGCCTTGCGATAGCCCTCCGGGCGCGCCATGCCGAAATTGTGCCGCACCCGGCTCGACGTGTCGTCGCCTTTTTCCTGCCCGAGGACACAGACCGATTCGCCCTCGAATCTTCCGAGGCCGGCGACGATCGCTTCGTCCTCGCCGAAATAACGGTCGCCGGCGAGCGGCGTGAACTCGGTGATAAACCCCTTGACGTAATCGCCGAAGCGGGGACGTCCTTGTGCGCGCGCGACTTGCGTTTTCTGCCACGGCGTCAGGCTGGCGTAGAGGTCGGCCAGCGCCTTTTCGGCTCGGGCCTCGAGCTTGCCGATTTCCTCCGCGAGCGCGGTGGAATCGCCTTTCTCCGCCACCGCGCGCATTTCATCGAGACGGGCCTCGATATCCGCGACCGCCGTTTCGAAGCTGAGATAGGTGCGCATCCGGTCCTTGCGGCGAACCGCACGGGGAGTTAAGGCGCGGCGCGCGGAAACTGGCGATGGGAGGCGGCGAAGTCAAGCCGGCGCACGGGCCGCGGGCAGGGTCTCAGTTTGAAGGTTTCGGGGCTCGAGGCTTAGCTCACTGCGGCCAAATCCGTGCTATGCTTGACGCGAAGAACGGGAGAAAACGCATGGAGCCAATGGACATATTGGCGGACACGCGACGATATCTCGCCGAGGCGATCAGACAGCTTGCGGCGATTGAAGCCGGCGCTCCGATCGCCAAGCCGCTGAAGAGAGAGGAGGCGATCAACATCGTTACCGAGCAGATCGGCCTTTTTGAGAGCGTGTTGCGTCGATATGGAAGCAGGGACGCCCAAAGGGCCTGAGGGCGAGCGACCCCGCCGACGTGAATCCCCGCGCCGCCATGGTTTCAAAGATCGCGATGGAAGAGATTGAGGACGCTGCGCACGGAGACCGAGGCGTTACGGGACCGCGCCCCGTCTTGCATCGGCGCGCGCGATGCGGCATGAACGGGGCTTCGTAGGAGTGTAGCTCAATTGGTTAGAGCACCGGTCTCCAAAACCGGGGGTTGGGGGTTCGAGTCCCTCCTCTCCTGCCATCGCCGGCGGCTTTAGCGAGCGGTGCGATTGGCGGGCGTAGTTCAATGGTAGAACGGAAGCTTCCCAAGCTTCATACGAGGGTTCGATTCCCTTCGCCCGCTCCATTCTTTCGACCGTCCCCCGCGGCTAATTCCCCTCGCTGACCTGGACGAGATCGAGGGCGTCGATCGCCGCGATTCGCTCGGCCTCCGCCTGCCTCAAGGCGCGCTCCAATTCCTCGGTGCTGGAGCGGCTTGAGCCCATGAGCACCACCCCGCCGATGGCGAGGGCGAGGGCGACGATCATCCGGGTCGGCGTGTAGGCGACAAGACCGAGCGCGAAGCCGGCCAGCAACGCCGGCCCGATCACCGCCGAGGCTCGTCCGGCGAGCCTCCACCTCCGGCTGCGCTCGATTGCCTCGCTGAGCTCCTCGATCCGAAGCTCGAGCCGCTCGATCTCGTCCATCATCCTGCGCCGGAGCCCCGCGCCCATCTTAAAGCTTGATCCTGGCCGCATCGCGGCTTCCGTTCAATCAAGACCTCGGATCGCGTGGCGTTGACCCCGCCTACTTCGCGGTCTCCTTCCTGTTGGTCTTGCCGAGAATCTCCAGCACCCGGTCGATCCCGTCGGGCGAAAGTCGGATCAGGCCCGAATAGGGATGGCTCAGTTCGAGGATGAGAAAAATCGCGATCCCGATCGAGACCGCGCCGGCGAGATGGGCCAGCACGCTCACCGCATTCGGCGCCGCCACCAATCCGTTGCCGAGAAACAGCGCCGAGGCCCAGCAGACCACCACGGTCAGAACATGGGGCGGGAAGGGGCTGGCGAGCTGGCGGGCCATCAACATCTGGGTGTCGGCGAGCTTTCTCACCTGATCCTTCGCCGTGGCCACGAGCCCCCGCTGGGTTTCGGTCGCAGGCTTCAGGCGGTCGAAAAAGCTGTTCTGGCTTAAGAAGATCGCCCGCATCTCCTCGAAAGTGAAAGGCTGCGGCCCGCGCTTGGCGTCGCCGAAGAAGCGGACCCGCGAACGCTCAAGCGCCGAGCGCAAACCCGCCCGCCCGCCGGCCGCCTCAGGGCCATATTGTTCGAGCGCAAGGTCGATCTCGGCCACGATGGGCCCTAGCGAATAGGCTTCGTCCCGCTGGGTGGTGAAGACCGAGAAGGCGGTGAAGACGAGGAGGCCGAGGACGAGCGCGAGCAAGAGCGTGACGAGCCCGACCATCGCCCCGACCGAGCCCTTCGACGCGGTCAAGACATCCGCCGGCACGACCCACTGAAGCGCCATCCCGACGAGGCTCGCGCCGAAGGTGATAAGCGCGACGAAGACCGCCCGATTTAAGGAATGCATGGCCCCCCAAATTCAATCCACGGCCCTTACGGCCCTTGTAGCAGGCTTCACGGGACAGTCATCGTGAAGACTCTCATGCGCGAAGTCGCTCTCAAGCGGCGCTCTTCCGCACCGGGCGGATCAGGACCTCAGCGGAGATCCCTAGTCGCTCGTGCAACCGCCTGATCATACCGATGGAGAGGTCGCGTTTTCGGTTCAAGACTTCGGCGACACGCGCGCGCGTGCCGAGGATCGCCTCCAAGTCGCGGCGCGTGAGACCTTGCTGATCCATGCGAAACTTGATCGCCTCGATCGGGTCGGGCGGATCGATCGGGTCATGTTCGCTCTCGTAGGCGTCGACGAGGGTCGCAAGCACATCAAGCCGGTCGCCCTCCAGCGTTCCGGATTTCGCTCCCCAAAGGCGTTCGATCTCCGCCATGGCGGCCTCGTAGTCGGCCTCGGAGCGGACAGGTCTTACCTCAGCCCCCATGTTCAATCCTTCTCACGTCGATCCGGTCGTAATCTTCGTGGGGTCCGATCCACTTGATCCAGACGATGCCCTTCTCGAAATCGATCGCAGCGACGAGCCGATAGTCGTTGCCCTTGATGTTGAAGACCACGCGCTCAGCGGTCACGACGCTCGCCGTTCGATACAGCCTTTTGACATCAGCTACGCTGGTCCAGCGCGCCTTGCGTACCTCGTCGAACCACGCGTCGAGCGCCGCCTTCAAAGCGGGTTGATCCTTCCGCCCGGCCCGCAGCTCGATGAACTCGCGCAACGTGCGCCGAGCGATAATCCGCATGTTGTCAAGTAGCATGCTCCCAAAACGGGAGCAAGGTCATCATTCCGACGGAACTGGAGGCGCGACGGCGGGACTCCTCCGCCCTTACTTCACCGCCTCCACGATCGGCTCGGCGACCGACGCGCGGGCGTGCTTGTGTTCCTCGATGCGTTTGGCCTTTTCGCCCGCCTGTCGCGCCGCCTCGGAGAGCTGGTACATCTCCTGATGGTCGTAGTCGTCCGAGGTCCTGAGCGCCTCGTCGGTATAGTTCTTGGCGTTCGGATCGCGTTCGAGCCGGCGCGTCCACAGGTAAATCTTGGCGAACATCGCCAGGATCCTGCCGTAGGTGACGACCTGCCCGCCCCAGTGGCGGGTGTAGAAGAGAAGCGGGTTCTCGAGCGGCATCCCAGGCCTGCGGTCGCGGCGGTAGCGGCGCCGGATCATGCCGGTTTCAAGCGGGTAGATGTTGTAGAAGTGGAAGCTCGCCCAGAACCAGGTCAAGAGATAGGCGACCGTGTCCGGGCGCGGACCGCCGGCGACGGCGCGGCGGATCACCGTCTTGATGTGGTCCTGGGTGTAATAGGTGCGCCAGGCCAGGCGATAGGACTCCTGCCACTCTTCGCGCGACATGCGCGGATGGTCGGTCGTGACATGTTCGAGATCGAACTTGTTCAAGTCCGGGTCGATGTCGACCCCTTTCGCGACCGCCTTGGCGTGATCCTCGCTGCCGGGCAGCGGGGTTAAGATCGAGAATTCGAGGATGTCGAGCGGCAGTTCGCGCTGGATGATCTGGATGCGCTTGACGAGCAATTCGGGCGTGTCGTTCGGGAAGCCGATGATGTAGCCGCAATAGGTGATGCAGCGGCGCTTGCGCCACTCGAGCAAGAGCTCTCGGTAGTCGGAGATGTGGTTCTGCTTCTTCTTCGCGGCGCTCAGATTGTCGGGATCGATGTTCTCAAGCCCGATGAACACGCGCTTGACGCCCGCCGCCACCGCCTTCTCGATGAAGCGCGGGATCTTGTGGCACGCCGTGTCGACCTGGATAATGAAGCGCGAGTAGACGCCCTGCTGGCGCAGTTCGATCAGCCGGTCGAAGATCGATTCCCAGTTGCGATTGCGGGCCAGATTATCGTCGGTGATGAAGAAGTAGCGGACGCCGTTGGCGTGGTTGACGCGCACCAGCGCTTCGATGTCGTCGGCGGTGCGGTAGCGCGACTTGCGGCCCTGCACGTTGATGATGGTGCAGAACGAGCACAGGAAGGGACAGCCGCGTCCGGCGTCGAAGCTCGAGATCATGCCGAGCGTGCGGCCCACGCGTTCGGGCGGCATGTAGGGGCCGGTCGCGCCCTCGAGCCCCGGCAGATCATGGAGGTAATTGTAGATCGGCTTGAGCTTGCCCGCGGCGGCGTCGCGCAGCACTTCGTCGAACCGCCCTTCCGCTTCGCCCGCATAGAGCGAAATCCCGAGGTCGAGCGCTTGCTTGAGCGAATCAGGCGTCTCCGGCAGCATGGAGAGGCAGCCCGAGACATGGAATCCGCCGACGACCACCGGCACGCCAGCCGCCCTCAACGGACGGGCGCAGTCCATCACCCGCGGGAACTGATTCGACTGCACGCCGACGAAACCGACCATGCCGAAGCCGCCATTGTCCTGGATCTGGCGGGCGATGCGCTCGGCGCGGACGCGAGTGTTGGTCTCGTCGACGGGGAAGATCTCGATGCCCACGTCCTCGCCAAGGACTTGATCTTCCATGCATTTCTGCGCGATGCCAAACAGGCAGGCGAGCGAATTCGAGGGCAGCGCCGACTTCCACCACTGGACGATATAGCCCTCGTCGTCGTAGTGCGACGGCTTGATCAGGAACAACAGAAATCGTCGACGCGCTACGCTGTCCGGCATCCTGGCTCCCCGCGAAATGACGGCCCGCCCAATTCTTGCCCCGCGTTCGCCGCTATTGGCGATCCCGACCGTTACCAGTCCTCGCCCGAATCCGCAAACGCAGCCTTATCCTAGGGGCCCGCTGTCTCACCTCAAGGCGCAACAGTGACCTGCAGGTCAGTCGCGGGGATTAAGATCGCGCCCGAACGGGGCTCGCGCCTCAGGCGTCGATCCGCTTGATGAACCAGTTGAGGACTCGCGTCCAGATCTCGTCCTTGCCGATCAGGTCCTCGACCCCGTGTTCGAGATTCGGGTTGTCGTTGACCTCGATGACGACGATTGAGCCGTTGGTTTCCTTGATGTCGACGCCGTAGAGACCGGGGCCGACCGCGCGCGCGGCCTTGAGCGCCGCCTCGATGACGCGCGGCGGCGCGTCGCCGATGGGAAACGTCTTCGACCCGCCTTCCCGCGCGCCGTTCGGCCCGTGCTTGATGATCTGCCAGTGGCCGCGCGCCATCTGATACTGGCAGACGAAGAGCGGCTCGCCGTCGAGCACGCCGACCCGCCAGTCGAACTTGGTCGGCATGAATTTCTGCGCCAGCAGGAGGTCGGTGTCCTCGAACAATTGGTCGGAGAGCTTCTTCAGCGCCTCGGCGGTCTCGACCTTATGGACGCCGCGCGAGAACGAGCCGTCCGGAATCTTGACCACCATCGGCCAGCCGAGCAGGCGCTCGGCCTTGATGAGGTCGGCGTCGTCGGCCAGCATCACCGTTGGCGGGACGGGCACGCCGTGCGCCTCCAGAAGCTCGTTCAGGTAGACCTTGTTGGTGCAACGGATCATCGCTTGCGGATCATCGATGACCGGCATGCCTTCGGTTCGGGCGCGCTGGGCGAAGCGATAGGTGAAATTGTCGATCGAGGTGGTCGCGCGAATGAACAGGCCGTCGAATTCGGCCAATTCCGCGAGCTGCCGGCGGGTGATAAGCTCGACCGCGACCGACTGCTTTTCGGCGATCCGCTGGAAATGCCGGAGCGTCTCGAGGGAGGATGGCGGCAGCTTTTCCTGCGGATCGTGCAGGACGGCCAGCGAATAGCGGGCGATCGGCCGGCCGCGCGGGTTGCGCCACTCGCGCTGGGTGTGACGGTGCAGGCTTGAGCGGAAGAATTCCGCCTCTTCCGGTCCGAGCTTGGCGAGCGGCTGGGCGCGCAGCCGGTCGATCTTCCAATACTTGCCAGGCGTGATGGTGACTTCGATCGCCGGGCAGCGGTACCAGTCGAACAGCAGCCGCCCGAAGGCTTCGAAGCGCGGATCCTGGACGAAACCGAAGCAGAACAGAAGATCGAAGGTCGTATCCTCAGTCGCTTGCGCCTTGATCGCGGCTGCGGTCAGCGCCTCCTGCAATTCCGGCAGCGACTGCTCGTAGAGCTTGAGTTCGCGCAGATCGAGCATCGTCTCGACGGTCGGGATCACCCGATGCCCGCGCGCTTCGGCGAGCAGGGAGGCGTAATAGCCCTTGGACTGGTAGTTGTAGGAACGCGACAGATTGACGATCTTCGCCCGTCCGAGGCCGGCGAACAGCTTCGGCCGCGCCAGATAGTCGCCGGTCGTGATGACTTTGTGCGGCGTCTCGGCGTTGGGAAAGTCGCGCGCGTGATCGACCAGAATGACCCAGCCGTTCATGGCGCGCGCCATTCGGGCCGTGCGGACAGTCGCGACGTCGGTTGCATGATGACGGGCGGAAGCGTCCCTGAGGTTCGACGCAAAAAGGTTCAACAACGACCGGCGCAACTCAGTTCCGCGCTTCTCTCATTCCCCTAGCGCGGGCGCGATGCGCGGCGCAATGGTCGAATGCCCTCGGCCGAGGAATTGTTCCCCATTTCCCGTTGCTGGGTCGAGAGCAGCGGCTTCTCATACCGCAACGCGGTCGCCCCGTCCGCATAATAATGCGCGTGCTCGCCGAACTGGCGGAAGCCGCAGCTCTCGTAGAGCGCGATCGCGGCGGCGTTGTCATAGCGCACTTCGAGGGTAATTGCCTCGCGGCGGTGACGGCGCGCGTAAGCCTCGCAGGCCTGCAGCAGCGCCCTCGCGACGCCGCGGCGGGCGAACCGGCTATCGACCGCGAGCGAGTAGATGCGCGAAGCCCGCGCGCCCTTGCGCAGCGACACCAGCGCGTAGCCGACCAGTTCATCGTCGATGGTCGCCGCGATCACCGGCCGATGGGGCGCCCGCAGGAATTCACGCAAGGACCGGCGCGAAACGCGGTCGGTCTCGAACAACTCGTTCTCGAGCCGTGCAATCGCGTCGAGATCGCGGGGACGAGCCTCCCGGACGACGATGCCGCTCTTGCGCCAGTTGCTCATGCTAGACAGGACCGGCTTCCCCTGTTGCGGCATCCCACGGTCGCCAGCTTCTCACGGGCGGGAGAGACAAAAAGACTCCCGATGTTGCGGAGAGGCGTCTCTGAGAATCAGATGACTCCGATGGCGGGCGAACTATGCCGCGAGCGCGTGGACGGCGCTCTCGAAGCGGCGCCAGCGTCGCTCGGCGTCCGCAGTCTTGGCCCTTGGAGAGACTGAGGTGCTCTTGTAGACCCAAGTTCCGAAACCCTGTAAGTCGCCCGCTCGAAACGAGGTAATCACAGGCGGCGTCACTTCACCGGCAATCGTGGCTCGGTCCAAGGCGGGCCCCTTGAGGGCGGCCATGTCGAACCTATTGCCAATATGGAGCTGAGCGGTCCGATAGAGGGCGTGCTTTGGGCTGTGTAACCGGAGAATGAAGGGGTCAATCTCCTTCGGCGTGGCCGCGGCGTTGTAAGCGTCAAACAGGAGTCTCATCAGAGGGAGCGGCCCCGCGAAGTCAAAGAGCGAAGTGACGATGACGAGCACAAACTGCTCCAGGGTTCGGTCGTAAGCCCAAAATAGCGCCTCCGGCTCGAGTTTCAATCGGCGCAATGCATCCAGATACTTGGCCCCCGCATCGTAGCGCGCTACGCCAAGGTCTCTCTGATCCACGTCACGACTCCCTTCGGCCCGAAGGCGGCTTCGATCATGGACCGCGCCACCTTTCTGGGCATCGGATTTGGATCGTAAGCCTGGTTTCGGTCCCAATCGAGCATCACCTTCCAGCTAGGCCCCACCGGGTCCTTCGTCCGCAGCCGAATGCCCGCAATTTCCACGAGCTTCCTGAGGTCATGGATATGGAGATCAGGCCGCAGCGCGCGATCAGGCCAACTGTTTAGCCTCTCCTTCCACATGATATAAGCCTTTAGCGCGCTTTCCGCTGCGACCCCAACATGAAAATAGGCTTGACCGGCTGCGAGACGGTCGGCGGCAAGGAGACGCGCCGACTTTTCATGCTGCTCGGCGAGGGCAATCCATTCGGCCGGAGACTGCGCGTCCACTGCTCCGAGCTACCCCCGCCCCGAGCGCCGGATCCACTCCTCCTCGTCGATCGTCTCGACGCCTAGCTCGCGCGCCTTGGCGAGCTTTGAGCCGGCGCCGGGTCCGGCGACGACCAGGTTGGTCTTGGCCGAGATCGAGCCCGAGACCTTGGCCCCGAGCCGCTCGGCGACCGCCTTGGCTTCGTCGCGGGTCATCCGTTCCAGCGAGCCGGTGAACACAATCGTCTGGCCGGCGAGCGGATGGCCGGCGGCGATCGCCTCCATGGACTCGATCGTCACTTCCTTGAGGAGCGCGTCGAGCGCCGCCTCGTTGCGCGGCTCGGCGAAGAAATCCGCGATCGCTTCCGCGACCACCGGCCCGATCCCCCCAATTCCCGACAGTTCCTCGGCGGCGTTTTCGGCCCGCGCAGCGGCGCGCAGGGATTCCCAGTCGCCGAAATGGCGCGCCAGGCGCCGCGCGTTGGTTTCGCCAACATGGCGGACGCCAAGCGCATAGAGGAAGCGGTTGAGTGGAACCGTCCGGCGCGCATCGATGGCGTTGAACAGGTTGCGGGCCGAAGTCTCGCCAAAGCCTTCCCACTCGCGCAAAGGCGGACGGCCCTGCCCGTCGCGCGCCTTCAGCGTGAAAATGTCGGCTGGCGTGCGGATCAGGCCCTCGGTAAAAAAGAGCTCGATCAGCTTCTCGCCCAGGCCCTCGATGTCGAAGGCGTTGCGCGACACGAAGTGCTTCAGCCCCTCGACGGCCTGCGCCGGACAGATGAGCGTCCCGGTACAGCGACGCACCACGTCCTTTTCGCCCGTCTTCTCATCGATCTCGCGCAAAGCCGCCGAGCCGCAGACCGGGCAGACGAAGTTTCCTTTGTCATCTTGAGGAAATACATAAGGCTTGGGCTCCGGGTGCGACCGCTTCTCCTTCACGACCGAGAGGATCTGCGGGATCACGTCGCCGGCGCGCTGCACCACCACCGTGTCGCCGACGCGCACGTCCTTGCGCGCGATTTCATCCTCGTTGTGCAAAGTGGCGTTGGAGACGACGACGCCGCCGACCGTCACCGGCTTCAGCTTGGCGATCGGCGTCAGCGCGCCGGTTCGGCCGACATTGATCTCGATCGCCTCGACGATTGTCGTCGCCCGTTCGGCCGGGAACTTGTGCGCGACCGCCCAGCGCGGCGAGCGGGAGACGAAGCCGAGCCGCTGCTGCAGCGTAAGATCGTTGACCTTGTAGACGACGCCGTCGATGTCGTAGCCGAGCGTCGCCCGCTTCTCTTCGATGAAGCGGTAGTGCGCCAGCATCTCCTGGCTCGAATGGCAGAGTTCGGTCAGAGCGAGATTGGTCGGCAGGCCGAAGCGGCGCATGGCCGCGATGGCGCCGAACTGGGTGGAAGCGAACGGCTCGCTGACTTCGCCCCAGGCGTAGGCGAAAAAGGCAAGCGGCCGCTCGGCGGTGATGCGCGGATCGAGCTGGCGCAGCGAACCGGCGGCGAAGTTCCGCGGGTTGGCGTAAACCGGTTTGCCGGCGGCGGCCTGGCGGGCGTTGAGCGCGGCGAAGTCGGCGAGATGCATATAGACTTCGCCGCGCGCCTCGAAGACCTTGGGTGCGCCGTCGAGCCGCTTCGGGATCGCCTGCACCATGCGCACGTTGGCGGTGACGTCCTCGCCCTCGTAGCCGTCGCCGCGCGTCGCCGCCTGGACGAGTTCGCCGTTCTCGTAGCGCAGGCCGCAGGAGAGCCCGTCGATCTTCGGCTCGGCGACGAATTCGAGCGGGGCGCTCTCGCCCATGCCGAGAAAGCGGCGCACCCGGGCGGAGAACTCCTCGACCTCCTCGTCGGCGAAAATGTTGCCAAGCGACAGCATCGGCACGCGGTGGCGGGCCTTGGCGAATTTCTCCGACGGCGCCGCCCCGACCTTGCGGTTCAGGGAATTGGCCCCGGCGAGTTGGGGGAACGCCTCCTCGAGCGCGGTATAGCGCCGGCGCAGCGCGTCATACTCGGCGTCGGAAATGATCGGCGCGTCTAGCCCATGGTAGCGCCGGTCGTGCTCGGCGATCTCGGCCTCCAGGCGCGCGTGCTCTTCCCGCGCCTTCGTAAGCGTGAGCTTTGGCGAACCTTTTTCGGCAGTGCTCATGACCTAAAGGTAGCGCAGGGCGTTAGCTGGCGGAAGGCGAGGTCGGGCTTAACCGGCGGCTAACCCGTTTGCGCGATTGATTGTCTCGGCGAGACGCCGGTCCGGGGCGACCGAGCGTCATGAGATCTCGATCCGCCTGCCCATGAGCCGAGATCGCCCGATGCGCGCCCTGTCCGCCATGTTTCTCGCCGCGTTTTTGCTCGCCGGATGCTGCGTCGGCGGCTACCCCCCTATCTGGAGCGCGAATCAGATCCCGTTCAACGCCTTCCAGGCCGCCATGAAGCTCGCGGTCGGCATGCCGACCGACGTCGCCATCCTCCTTACCGGCACGAGGCCGATCTCCGCTGAGGCCAAGAGCTGTGGCGTCGCGGGTGGATACGAGTGGCCATGCCAGGTCCTGACGTTCGGCTGCTGCGAGGGCAACCAGCTTATCGTCTACATTGCGCCGACCCCTGACGGCCGCGGCGCGGTGAACTCTTGGGCGGTCGGCAAGGGTTGAGCCGCCGGCGGCTTATTCGGCGCCAGCCGTCTCTGCCTCCACCTTCGAGACAAAGTCGCCGATGTGCTTGAGGTAAACCGGGACCAGCGGCTCCCCGAAGTCGTGACCCATGCCCGGAACGATGATCAATTCGGCGCCGGGGATGCTCTCGGCGGTGTCCTTGGCCGCGGCTGCGGGGATGACCGGATCATCGGCGCCGTGCAGGACCAGCGTCGGACAGCGCACTTGCCTCAAGAGCGCGTTGCGAGGCGGCGCGGCGATCAGGGCCGCCGACTGGCGGGCGAGGCCCGCCGCGTCGAAGGGCGCGCGATCGGCGCGGCGCTCGGCGATGGCGCGCATCTCCGCTTCGCTTACCGGAAAGCCCGGACTGGACAGCGCCCTTTGGACGAGAATGCTGGCGTCGATCAGATCGTCGCGGCTTAGGCTCTTCGGCGGGCGGAACAGCACCGACAGCGTCTCGCGGTCCCCCGGCGGCAAGTCCCGTCGCCCGGTGGTGGACATGATCGAGATGAGGCTCTTCGCCCGCGCGGGATGGTTGATCGCGACCAATTGGGCGATCATGCCGCCCATCGAGGCCCCGACGATATGCGCGCGCTCGACCCCGAGCGCGTCCATGAGTCCGACCGCGTCGTCGGCCATGTCGTCCAGAGTGTAGGGAACGTCCGGTCGCTTCCCCGCCATCGCTTCCGCCATCAGCGAGCGAGCGTCCGGCGGCGGCAGGTCCTTAAGATGGGTCGACTTGCCGATGTCGCGGTTGTCGAACCTGACGACGCGAAACCCCTTCGCGGCCAACCCTTGGCAGAGCGCCTCCGGCCAGAAGATGAGCTGGCCGGCGAAGCCCATGATGAGCAGAATGAGCGGGTCGCTCTCGCGTCCGAAGCTTTCATATTCGATGTCGATTCCGTTGGCTCGGACTTGCGGCATGGCGGCCCTCCAGCAACTCTCGTCCGCCAATCTAGCCGAGGCGCCGCCGCCTTCAACCCGATCGCCCGCGCCGGCTAGAAGCATGATCCGCTGTGGTCGGACCAGCTCGTCATCGCGACCCCCGGGCTCTTGGTCCCGGGGGGAAGCGATCCAGGGGATTAAGGGCTGGAGCGGTCGCCCTGGATCGCCGCGTCCCCTCGCCGCGCTCGGGTCCTCGCGATGACGATTCTGTCCGCATTTCGCTTTTAGGCTCCCGCAAGCGCCCGCGCGCCCTCCTCCACCGCCTCCTCCGGCGCCGCCCATTTGAAGCCGCTGAGCTGATGACGCGCCCAGGTGAACTGCCGCTTGGCGTAGTGGCGGGTGTCGAGCTTCGAGCGCGCCGTGGCCTCGTCAAGCGTAAGCCGGCCTTGAAGATGGCCGATGAGATGCGGAACGCCGTGCGCGCGCATGACCGGCAGCGCCGGATCGAGCCGCCGCCGCATCAGGCCCACCACTTCATCGAGCGCGCCCTGGGCGAGCATGGCGTCGAACCGCGCGCCGATGCGCTGGCCGAGCTCCGTCCGATCGGGCGCAAGGTAGAGGCCCGCCCATTCGTCGGGCGCGAGCGCCGGCTTGGCTCGGGCGCCGAGGAATGAAACGAGCGGGCGTCCGGTCGAAGCCATGACCTCGAGCGCGCGCAAGATTCGCTGCCGGTCGCTGGCGTTGAGGCGCGCGGCGGTTTCGGGATCGCGCGCCTTGAGCTCGTCGTGAAGCTCGACCGTGGCGCGCCCTTCCGCCTTCCTTCGGACCGCGGCCCGCACCGCTTCGGGCACGGGCGGGATGTCCGACAGGCCCCCGGTCAGCGCGCGGAAATAGAGGCCAGTGCCGCCGACAAAAATGACCGGCCGCTCGCCAATCTCGGCCAGGACATCGCGCGCCGCCCGCGCCCATCGTCCGGCCGAAAAATTGACCGCGCCGTCGATTGCGCCGAACAGGCGATGGGGCGCAAGCCGCTCCTCGTCTGGCGTCGGCCGCGCGGTCAGGATCCTCAGGTCCCTATAGACCTGCATCGAGTTGGCGTTGACGATCGTCGCGCCGAACCGTTGCGCAAGCGCGAGCGCCGCAGCCGACTTGCCGCTCGCCGTCGGGCCTGCGATGAGGAGCGCCCGTTTCACCTGGTTGGCCCCGCGTCTGGGAGCGTCATGTCGTCCGTCCTCGTCGCCACGCTCGTCGCCGATCCGGCGAAGGCGCCGCTCAGCGAAGCAACACTCGACCGGGCCGCGCAAGCCCTGCGCGGCGTCGAGCGTCGTCGCTGGCTCGGCGAGGGCGTAGCGGCCGATCTTGTTTTCACCGGCGAATTGGAGCCGAAGCGCGCCGCGCTCGAGAAGGCGCTCGCGGACGAACCGATCGACATCATCGTGCAACCGCTCGCGCGCCGGTCAAAGCGCCTCCTGGTCGCGGATATGGATTCGACGCTGATCGGCCAGGAATGCGTCGACGAACTCGCGGCGTTCGCTGGCGTCGGCGACCGCGTCGCCGCCATCACCGAGCGGGCGATGCGAGGCGAGGTCGCTTTTGCGCCGGCGTTGCGCGAGCGGGTCGCGCTACTCGCGGGCTTGGCCGAAACGGCGATCGACGATGTGTTGAAAGACCGCATCACGCTGAACCCCGGCGCGCGCACCCTCGCCCTGACGATGCGGGCGAACAGCGCTCACGTCGTCATCGTCTCGGGCGGCTTTCGCCAGTTCACGCGCGCCATTCGCGAGCGGGTCGGCGCCGACGAGGATCGCGCCAACACGCTCGTGATCGAGGGCGGCAAGCTCGCCGGCAAGGTGATCGAGCCGATCCTCGGGGAGGGCGCCAAGCTCGGCGCGCTCACCGAGATCGCTAGAGCGATGGGGCTCGCGCTGGACGACACGTTGGCCGTTGGCGACGGCGCCAATGATCTTGCGATGCTGCAAGCGGCCGGCCTCGGCGTCGCCTACCGCGCCAAGCCCAAGGTCGCCGCCGGGGCTCACGCGCGCATCGACCACGCCGACCTGACCGCGCTCCTCTATGCGCAAGGCTTCGCGCGCAAGGATTTCGTCGAGGGGTGAGCCCTTGTCCCACGTCATCGCGAGGAGCGCCGCAGGCGCGACGCGGCGATCCAGGGGCGGCGCCGCAGACCCTTCTACCGCTTTGCGCGACGAGCTATCCTCGTTGGATGAAACATCCCGCCGTCTACATCATGGCGAACAAGCGCAACGGCACGATTTACGTGGGCGTCACCTCGGATATCGGCCGACGCGCATTTGAGCATCGGACAGGAGCCATCGCCGGTTTCACCAAACGATACCGATGCAGGGTGCTTGTCTGGCTCGAGGCTCATGAGCGCATGGACGAGGCGATCACGCGGGAAAAGCAGATCAAGTCAGGCAGCCGGAAGGACAAGCTTGCGTTGATCGAGCGCGATAATCCTCTTTGGAAGGACCTGTATGAGACATTGAACTCGTGAAGACGGCGTCGTCATCGCGAGCAGTCACGATGGCGGTGACGCCTCGATCATGGCGCCGAACAGAGACCGTCATCCCCTGGATTGCTTCGTCGCTTCGCTCCTCGCAATGACGATTGCCCACGTCCTCATGGCCGCCGCCTCCCGCACGCGCGCTTCAGCGCCTCGATCAGCCTGAACCGCTCGCAATAAAGCTCCATGTCCGGCGAGAATTCGCCCCGCCGGGTGAAATAGGCCGTGTGCGCCCGTCGCCAATCGGCGAGCGAGCGATTCCCCTCCCCCTCGTCGTGAGCGAAGGCCGCGTCGACCTCTCCGAACCGCCGCCTGAAGCGCTGGACTATCGCCGAACCCAAAGCTCTCGAGTTCCGCCATCATCCACCCCGCATCGCCATAGTTGGCCAACCGTGCTATCTCCATCAATCGAGCGCGGAAAGAAAGGGGCGCCGCGGTGACGATTCCGCAACCACCAAATCGGCTTCGCCGCAAGCGTCTGAACGCAAGGCGCCGCGCGCCGACGACCGCGCCGACAACCCCGGAATCGAGCTTTCCGAAGCAGGCGATCGTCGTCATCCACGGCATCGGCGAGCAGCGGCCGATGGACACGATCACCGCGTTTGTCCGCGCGGTGTGGGAAACCGATCCCGACGCCAGCCGCAACGACAAACCGTTTCCCGCTGAGACCTGGAGCCGGCCGGACGTGCGCACGGGCTCGCTGGAGCTAAGGCGCATCACGACGCGTGAAAGTACGAAGACGAAAGCGTTCCCCCGCGGCGCGCGTTCGGACTTTTACGAGCTCTATTGGGCCGATCTCTCGGCCGGTTCGACCTGGGCTCAGGTTCAGGGCTGGGTCATGGGTCTCCTGTTTCGCAATCCCATAACCGCCGTGCCGCCCAGCGTGCGGCTTGCCTGGGCGGGCTTGTGGGCGATCTCGCTCATCGCCGTGGTGCTGCTGGCGGCGAGCATGCTGCCGGCCACGGCTTCGATCCTCGGCGTGTCGATTTGGAGCCTGTGGCCGTTCGTTTGGCTTAAGGGGATGCAGGGCTGGGCGCTGACTGTGACGGCGGCCGTTCTCGCCTGGCTCGCTCACAGAATCGCGGTCCCCTATGCCGGACGCGTGGTGCGCTACACGCGGGCGACGCCCGACAATATCGCCGCCAGGAAGGACATTCGCGAGCGCGGCCTCGCGCTGCTCGATGAACTGCACGGCAAGGACTATGAGCGCATCATCGTCGTCGGGCACAGCCTCGGCTCGATCCTGGCCTATGACCTGATCAGCTACTTCTGGGCGAGGCGCGCCGGCGCCCGCACCTTCGTCGAGGGGAGCGCCGACTTCGAGGCTCTGAAGCGGCTCGAAGAGGCCGTCGCCAGACTCGGCAAGCCCGCGTGCGTCGAAGCCGTCGCCGCCTTTCGTCAAGCGCAACGGACCCTGTCCGAGCGGCTTAGGAAGCGTGCGAAACCAAATGGCGACGAAGCCGACGGGCGCTGGCTCATCACCGATTTTGTCACGCTCGGTTCGCCGCTGACGCATGCCGAATTCCTGCTCGCCAAGAACGCCCGCGAACTCAAGACACGAATCGAGCGGCGGGAGTTCCCCGCCTGCCCGCCGGTGCGGGAGCTTCTCGATCCCACTTCCGTCGCCGCGGCCAAGGCGGCCGGCCTTCCATTCGACGACCGTTCGTCGCAGCTCATGTGCTTTCCGTTCGGCGATCCGCCCGAGTGGCAATTGCATTTCGCCTGCCCATACGCCGTGGTGAGCTGGACCAATATCCATGACCCGGCGTGGCTCGTCTTTTGCGGCGACGTCATCTCAGGACCTCTTTTGTCTCCCTTCGGCGCCGGCGTTCGCGACATCGATCTTCGCCAGTTGCGCGGCCAATCCTGGCGCTTTTCGCACACGCTCTACTGGAGCCTCTCGGGGTCGGAGGAGGCGGCGCCTCAGGTCAAGGCGCTGCGCGAGGCGCTCGATCTGACGGGGCTGCGGCTGCGCGGGTGATGGCGCGGCTCGGCTTTGGCCCATGGCGGCGTATGATATATAACATCTCTATTACGTATAATTGGTTGTCGCACGCATTTCCGAGTTGCAGAAAAATGAGCCTAAGCCATTGAAATCGCTTCCTCGCATGCAAAACCGTACACTGCCGGACGAGGTGGATTGGGCGGCTTGACGGGCGTCCGCCAATGCGGCCTTCTGCTCGCGCTTCGGCGGCTTAAGAGGAGCGCCTTGCGTCGTTTCGCTCAACCACGGCTTGTCGCCGCGGCGCTCTTCGGGTTCCTGGCCGCCTGCGCTCCCGCCGCGGCCGATGAACTGGTCAAATTCGCGAGCGCCGGTCAGGGCGACCCGATCCAGGGCTATCTGACCAGGCCGAAGGGAGCAGGCCCCTTCCCGGCCGTGGTCCTTCTGCACACCTGTCTCGGCCTGCCGGAAGCGCGAGCCTCGATCGGCCAGCGGATCGCCGCGTGGGGCTATGTCGCCCTGTTCGTCGACGACTTTGCGACCCGCGACCTGAAAGAAACCTGCGCCGTCGACCTCAATGAAGCCCTGCCCGACGCCTATGGCGCTCAGGCCTACCTCTCCAACCTTCCTTACGTCGACGGCGCCAGGATCGCGGCCGTCGGCTTTTCCCAAGGAGGCGATACGGCGCTCAAAATCGCAAAGGGCGGCGCGGGGCCGGCCGGCGGCGGAAGAGCGGTCTTCAAGGCCGCGGCGGCTTTCTATCCCCCCTGCGCGAATGTAGCCGCCGCGACGCTCGTCATCCCGACGCTCATTCTCGTCGGGGCGAAGGACGAGGTGACTCCCGCCGCGGACTGCGCGCAGCTGGCGAAGCGGCAGCCAGCGGGCATGTTGAAGTTCGTGGTCTATCCCGGCGCGGCCCACGGCTTCGACATTCCCGAGTTCGGCGCCGGAACAAGGGTTATGGGGATGCTGCTCGCTTATGACCACAGCGCCGCTCAGCGATCCTGGGCGGAGCTGCGGAGCTTCCTGGCGGCCCGGCTCGCCCGCTAGGCCGTTCGTCGACGAGTGGCGATCCGCGCCGGCCTTGCTCGCGTCACATTCCGGACTCTTCGTGCTAGAGGCCCGCCCAATCGAATCTTCAAGGTCACGGGAGCTTTCATGCTCAGACGCGAATTTCTGCTTGGCGCGGCGGCCAGCGTCGCCGCCTCCTTGCCGGTCGCCGCCCTGGCCGCCGAGGGGCTGCCGCTTTCGAGCAAGGCCGCATTCGTCGCCTGGATCACGGCCAATCGCCCGGCGGAGGAGCCCAGATATCTCGAGCGGCGCTGGGACCGCTACCAGGTGCTGCTCAGTTTCAACGACCTCTGGACCCCCGCCGACAAGCGCGCCTTCTTGATGACGCCGCGCCAGGAGTTCTGCCTGCCCGAAGACCGCGAGAACGCGTATGTCGGGCATTATCTCGACATCGGTTTCGGCGTCACCATCACCCCGCCCGGCACGATGGGCCGCATGACCAGCGCGCTGGACATTCGCGGCAGCGACAAGGTGCTCGAGATCGGCACCGGCTCCGGCTACCAGTCGGCGCTGCTCACCTATCTGACCCCCCGGGTTCATTCGATCGAAATCATTCCCGAGCTCGCCGGCCGCACCCGCGGCGTCTATGACCGGCTGATCGGCGCCGGCTATCGCGAATATTCCGCGATCGCGACCCGAAGCGGCGACGGCTATTACGGCTGGGAGGAGGCGGCGCCGTTCGACAAGATCATCGTCACCTGCGGCATCGACCACATCCCGCCGCCGCTGCTGCAGCAATTGAAGCCGACCGGGATCATGGTCATTCCCGTGGGTCCGCCAGGGGCGCAGCATATCCTCAAAGTGGTCAAGAAGGTCGGCGCGGACGGCGCCCTTTCGGTCGCGCGCTCGGACATTTTCGGCGGCAAGGTCATTCCATTCGTGCCGCTGTCCGGCGGCCACCAGAGCGAGGGCTGACCGCGCGGGGCGCTCGGCAAAGTTGAAGGCGCGCCATCAGAGCGCCACGAGAGGATGCTTGGAGGCGCGCCGCGAGCGGGGCGCTCAAGGAAGGGAAATCTCGATGGGTAAAATGCTCAGCGTGTTCATCGCCGTCGGGATTTTGGGCGCAAGCACGATCGCCTTTGCGGGAGACAAGATCTACACG
The DNA here is from genome assembly GCA_963824475.1 of uncultured Alphaproteobacteria bacterium. GTDB lineage: Bacteria > Pseudomonadota > Alphaproteobacteria > Rhizobiales > Beijerinckiaceae > Roseiarcus. Next base: position 277,379 of record CAWGPR010000007.1, on the reverse strand, counting down.
ACGACCGGAAAGGTAAAGTCGGTCGACCTGATGCGGCATGTCGTTACATTGGAAAACGGCTCGACCTACAAGGCCGCTCGGGGCGTCAACATCAAGGGCTTGAAGGCCGGCCAGAAGGTGACGTTGACCTACTCCGGATTCGGCGGGACCATCGAGGCTTCGGCGATTACGCCGGGGGTCGATTGAACGGAGGCCGGCGAGCCCGCTTCCGGGGCCGCCGTTGAGCGCGGCAGGCGCGCCGCGGCTCATGGGGAATGAGGCCGCATGCGCGAGGCGACATCGGGGTGGGGACGACGCGCCGCCGGCCTTCTGCTTCGCGTCCTTATCTCTGCGCTTGTCATCGCTCCCATCAGCGCGTGGAGCGCGCTGGCGTTGTGGTTTCGGCTTCCGGCGCCGGAGTCCTTAAGGGCCGCCGCGGCGCTCTTGTTCGCCATTCTCGGCCTCGCGACGGTCGTGGCGCTCTATATGCGCCGAAGCCTGCCCGCGCTCGTTGTCTTCGCAGCCGCCTTCGGCGGCTTGCTCGTCTGGTGGAGCACGATCAAGCCGCCGCTCGACGGCGACTGGGCGCCGGACGTCGCGCGGCAGACCACCGGAACAGTGGTAGGCGACATTCTGACGCTGTCCGACGTTAGGGATTTCGACTGGCGGACGGACAGCGACTTCACCGAAAATTGGAGCAAGCGCTCCTACGACCTTTCGAAGCTCAAGACGCTCGATCTCTTTCTTGCCTATTGGGCGGGCCCTGAGATGGCCCATGTCATCATGAGTTTCGGATTCGAGGGCGGCGAGTTCATCGCCTGGTCGGTCGAGGTTCGACGGCAAAGGACCAGCGAGTTCTCGCCGATCGCCGACGCGTTCAAGTCCCACACCCTGGTCTATCTCGCCACCACCGAACGCGATTCTGTGCGGCTGCGCACCAACGTGCGCGGCGAGGACGTGCGCCTCTATCGGCTCAAAACTCCGCCCGAACAGGCTCGCGCGCTCCTGGTCGAATATGCCGCGCAATCGACCGAGCTGGCCGCGCGGCCCAAGTGGTACAACTCGATCACCGCGAATTGCGCGACCGTCGTCTTCAAGATCGTGCGCGCGGCCGGCGGGACCTTCCCCTTCGACTGGCGGCTCGTCGTCAACGGGTTCCTCCCCGGCTACCTTTATGACCATCGGGTGGTGGTCACGACGATGCCGCTCAGCGAGCTGATGGAGCGGGCGCGCATCAGCGAAAAGGCGAGAGCGGCGGACGCGCCGCCAGATTTCTCCCAGCTCATCCGGGTCGGCGTGCCGTCGCCGTGGGAGCGGGCGGCGCAGTAACGGCGCCTTTGTCACCGCGCTTTTTCGTCGCGGTCAGATGGGCGTCGAGCGCGGCGGGGTTCGCGAGCAGTTCTGCGCTCGGCGCGGCATGGGCGATCGCGCCGCGGTCGAGCACGATCGCCTGATCGGTGAACGGCAGGATCTTCTTCGGCTTCTGTTCGACGATGATCATCGACAGGCCCGCGCGGCTAAGCTCGCGCAACGCGGCCAGCAATTCGTCGACGATGATTGGAGCCAGTCCCTCGGTCGGCTCGTCGAGCAGCAAGAGGCGCGGGTTGAGCACCAGCGCCCGGCCGATGGCCAGCATTTGCTGCTCCCCGCCCGACAATTGCCGGCCCATGGCGCGGCGCCGCTCCTCGAGGCGGGGAAAGAGGCCGTAGACGCGCTTGATCGTCCACGGCCCCGCAAGCTCGACCGCGGTCAGGTTCTCTTCGACGGTGAGCGAGCGGAAGATGTTGCGCTCCTGCGGCGTCCAGCCAACGCCGCGCCGCGCGCGGAGATATGGCGGCAGCGGCGCGATATCCTCGCCAGCCAGCGCGATCTGGCCGCCAAAGCGGGTGGTGACGCCGATCAGCGAATTGATAAGGGTCGTCTTGCCGACGCCGTTGCGTCCGAGCAGAGCCAGCGACTGGCCGTCCTCAAGGGCGAAACTCACGCCGTGGACGACCCGCGCCTCGCCATAACCAGCGCTTAAGCTTTCGACCCGCAAAAGCTCAGCCATGCGCGTCTTCGCCGAGATAGACGGCGCGGACGCGCTCATCCGCGGCGATCGCCTCCGGCGCGCCCTCGGTCAAAAGCCTCCCCGCCACCAGCACCGAAATGCGGTCGGCGAAATTGAACACGAGGTCCATGTCGTGCTCGATCAAGAGGATCGCGACATCCGACGGCAGGGCCGCGAGGGCGGCGAGGATGTCCCGCCGTTCCTCCTCCGGCACGCCGGCGGCGGGTTCGTCGAGCAGCAGCACGCGCGGGCGCGTGACCAGCGCGAGCGCGATCTCCAGGAGCCGCTGCTTGCCATAGGCGAGCTTACGCGTCGGCTGGTCCATATCGGCCACGAGACCGAAGCGCGCCAATAGCTCCGCGATTTCAGTCACGATCGCCGGCCGTGAGCCGGCCGCGCGCCAGAAATCGGCGCCGGATCCATTGCGCTCCGAGATCGCGAGCCCGAGCGACTCGGCGGGCGTCAGATCGGGAAAGAGCTGATTGATCTGGAACGTGCGCGAGAGCCCCATCCTGACCCGCGCGCTTGGCTTAAGATGCGTGACGTCGCGGCCCGCTAGCCAGACCTGCCCTGCGGTCGGCGTGATCACTCCGGTGAGAAGATTGATGAGCGTGGTCTTGCCGGCCCCATTGGGTCCGATCAGCGCCTGCCGAGCGCCGGGCGGAATCGCGAACGACACATCGTCGGTCGCGATCAGCGCGCCGAAATGCCGCATTAGACCGCGCGCTTCCAGCGCCGGAGCGCTCACGCTGCGCCTCGACGCGGAGCGCGCGGCGCGATGAGGGCGATCAGCCGCCGGGGCGCCGCCGCAATCCGCTCGCGGCCCGCGAGCACCAGGACGACCAAAGCGAGCCCGATCCAGAATTCCCAGTATTCGGGCGTCGCCGCGGAGATCACGTCCCTCAGCACGATGAACGCCGCCGCGCCGATCAGGCCGCCATAGAGATATCCCGCCCCGCCGATGATGAGCATCAGCATGACGTCGGCTGATCGATGAAAGTCGAACAGGTCGAGCGACACGATCTGCGTCGTCTGCGCCAACAGCGCGCCCGCCGCGCCCGCATAAGCCGCCGCAACCGTATAGATCGCGATGATGCGACGACTGGTGTCGACGCCAAGCGCCCCGGCGCGCAGGCGATTTTCGCGGATCGCGGCCAGCGCCAGCCCGAACGGGGAGTGCGCGAGGCGGCGCGCGATCACAAACAAAATAAAGAGAACGCCGAAGCTGTAGAGCGCCGCATTGCGCTGTCCGGTGAAGCCGATCGGAAACAGTCCGAGCACCGGCGCCATCGAGAAATTGAGCCCGTCCGCGCCGCCGGTGAGCCAGCCGTTGCGGTTGGCGAGCTCGCCGAGCAGGAGCGAGACCCCCAGCGTCACCATCAGCCGCGTCAGGTCGCCGCCTCGAAGCAGGAGCGGCGCCGTGACGAGGCCTGCGACCGCGGCGACGGCGGCGCCGAAGGCGAGCCCGAGCATAGGGTCGGCGAACCCCCTGCTCGCGAGAATGGCCGCGGCGTAGGCGCCGAGGCCGAAGAACGCCGCATGTCCGAGCGAGACGATTCCGGTCAATCCGAGAATGAGATCAAGCGACAAAGCGAACAGGCCGGCGATGAGGACTTCATTGATGATCCCAGCGCGCGACGACAAAGCGAAGATTATGGCCAGAATCGCGAGCCAAAAGAGGATCTCGAGCCACCGCCAGGGCGCGCGCCGATGCAAATGTGAGGCGACGCGGCCAACCGTCGCGGCGCTCACCGTCCGCAACTCCCAACGCGTTCCTTCGTCGCTGTAACGACTCGTTTGCCCGTCGTGAGGAGGCTCGCGACGCGGTAGCGGAGCGGACCCACGATGCATCTCGCTCGAGGCGGCCTCGCCCCCGCCTCCCTCACGCCGTCGGCAGCTTGTAGCCCTTGAACGTCTCGCGCAGCTTGAGCTTGTTGATCTTGCCGGTCGCGGTGTGGGGAATTTCCTTCACCACCTGCATATCGTCAGGCATCCACCATTTGGCGATGCGGGGCTTGAGAAAATCGAGCACCTCGTCCGTCTTGGGCGAATGCCCTTCCTTCGCCACAACGACGAGCAACGGGCGCTCGTCCCATTTGGGGTGGGCGACGCCGATCACGGCAGCCTCGGCGACATCCGGGTGGGCGACGGCGAGGTTCTCGATGTCGATGGTCGAAATCCACTCGCCGCCCGACTTGATCACGTCCTTGGCGCGATCCGTGATCTGCATGAACCCGTCGGGATCGATGGTCGCGACATCCCCGGTGTCGAAGAAGCCGTCCTCGTCGACGATCTTGCCGCCGTCGTCCTTGAAATAGGTTTTGACGACCGCGAAGCCCTTCACCTTGAGCCCGCCGAAGCGCTTGCCGTCCCACGGCAGCTCCTTGTTCTCGTCGTCGACGATTTTCATTTCAACGCCGAACGGCGCCCATCCCTGCTTGCTCTGAAGGCCAAGCTTCTGCTCATGCGAGAGCCCCATCATGCTCGGCTTGATCGCGCCGGCCGAGCCGACCGGGCTCATTTCCGTCATCCCCCAGGCATGGCGGACCGTGACGCCGTAATCATCCTGGAAAGCGCGGATCATGTCGGGCGGACAGGCCGAGCCGCCGATGCCGACGAACTTGAGCGTGGTGAGCCGCTTGTTCTCCTTGCGCAGATAGTGCAAGAGGCCGAGCCAGACCGTCGGCACGGCGGCGGTCATCGTCACTTTCTCGCTCTCCAAGAGGTCGTAGACCGAGGCGCCGTCGAGCCGCGGGCCCGGCATCACAATGCGCGCCCCCCGCATCGGGCAAGAGAGCGCGAGACCCCATGAATTGGCGTGGAACATCGGCACGACCGGCAGCACAGAATCATAAGCAGTCACCATCAGGCTCTCGAACGAGCTCGCCATCATCGAGTGTAGGACGTTCGAGCGATGGGAATAGAGCACGCCCTTCGGATTGCCGGTCGTGCCGGAAGTGTAGCAGAGGCCGGCCGCGGTGCGCTCGTCGAATTCCCGCCAGGCGAAGTCGCTGTCGACCTCGCCAATCCAATCCTCGTAGGCGATAGCGTTCTTGAGCTTGGTGGCCGGCATATGCGCATGGTCGGTGAGGACGACGTAGCGCTCGATCGTCGGCAAACGATCGGCCATCGCCTCCAGGAGCGGAACGAAAGTGAGATCGATCAGCGCCATCCGGTCTTCGGCGTGGTTGATGATCCAGGCGATCTGTTCGGGGAAAAGGCGCGGATTGACGGTGTGATAGACGCCGCCGGCGCCGGTAATGCCGTACCAGCTTTCGAGGTGCCGATAGCCATTCCAGGCGAGCGTCGCGATCCGGTCGCCGAGCTTGATTCCGTCGCGATGAAGCCGTTTCGCGACCTTCAGCGCCCGGTGGCGAATGTCGCGATAGTTGGTGTAATGCATCGGCCCTTCGACCGTCCGCGACACGACTTCCCGCTCCGGAAACTGGATGGCGGCGAAGTCGATGATCTTGTGCATGAGCAGGGGCCAGTCCTGCATCCGTCCGTGCATCCCTTAACCTCCCGAGGCGACTATCGGCGCTTGATTGCGGCGCGCGAATTGTTCATGGGACTCACATTGGCGCCCTGTGCGGCTCTTTGCAACGCGCCCGCTACGCCCTCAATATGAGGAAGGGAGCCCAATGCCCGACCGGCCGAACGCCGACCGCTCGTCAAGGGTCTGGTTTCGTCTGATCCGCCTCGAGGCGCGCATGCAGGCCGCGGTCGGCGAGCGGCTGCGCGAGATCGGGGTGTCGATCCCGCAATGCGACGTGCTGACGACGCTGACCGAAAAGGAGGGCGTCAGCCAGCAGGAGCTGGCCAAAAGGCTTTACGTCACCAAGGGCAACATTTCTGGCCTGATCGACCGGCTGACGGAGGCGGGCCTGGTGGAGCGGCGTTCGATCGCCGCCGACCGCCGCCAGCACGCGATCCACCTCACCGAGGCCGGACGCGCGATGGCCGAGAAGGCGATCGCCGTTCAGCGCCGCTGGATCGCCTCGACCCTCGGCCGCATGACGGAATCGGACCTGGAAGCGCTGGAGGCGCGCCTGATCGCGCTGCGCGACATCGTACGCGAGGCGGAGACGCCGGAGCCGGCGGGGGCGACGAAGACGGCGAATAGGTAGCGAACCGCGCCAACCGTCATTTTACCGTTGCGGTCGTTTCTTTTCAAAGGCTTGGAGGGCGGTTTAGTTTCGTGCTCCAGGGATGCGGATAATTCGTCGGCCTATCGATAAATAGCTTATGATAAATGTTATTTGTTAACCAAAGCGCTTTTTTCGGCGGCGTGGTCCTTTGGCGGCAGTTGAAATTCGGAAAGCGCTGTTCATATTCTGCTTTACACAACTGCGCTGAAGCGCAGCACAACTCGGGGGACTTTGGGAATGATAAGCGCGCGAATCATACGAAACATAAGAGAGCGGTTGGCGGCGTGGTACGAGGGCGAATTTGTTCCACATCAGAATGATCCAGGGTCTCGCCTCGTGCGAATAGGGGGCACCCACAAACGTTCGCTCAGCGCCCGAGCAGTGCGCCTCATTATCAAATTTTGGGAGGCACATTGGCAGTGGTGTATTGGGGTCGGAGCTGCGATCTTGGCGCGCCACCGCTGATGGAGGACGGGAATGTGGGGGTTATGGCGCTGGCTCTCAGCTAAGCGGCCGCGCCATGCCGATACACCACCTATGACACCCTCGCGAGCGGGTATGCCGACCACCGACCCGCCCAACGTATCGCCAGAGGCCCTCGGCCTTCAGCGGATTGAGAGTCATAGTCATCCCGGCCGGTATTATTATCGCAACCCGATGCCCCCTCCCTTGCCGGACTATCCCTGCATCAAAGGGGACGGTCTCTTTACCTACCACGTTTTTGGTGCATCACACTATCAGCAGCAACTCGAAAGAATTACGGGTGGGCGTCGAGAAGCCGCCGTCTACTTTCGTGTGAATGCGGTGCTCTCGTCAGAGCCCGACAATCCTTACGACAAGAATGCGATCCAAATTTTGGTAAATGGGGAGAAAGTCGGATACGTTAGGCGCGAGGACAACGTATCGCTTCGCGCGCAGTTGAATGCAGTCGGCATTACCGGCGACGTGCAGTGCCGTGCCGAGATTGCTGGCGGATGGAATCGCGGCGGTGGTGATATTGGGGACTTCGGTTTGAGGCTTGACGTCACGCTTCCTTTAGAAGTTCCTCGTCCGAGGAACGGTAAGCCTAAACCCACCTAATCTGGCCGCTGGCGGCTCACCGGTCGAGCCCGCCCATCAGCATGTATTTGAGCTCGACGAACTCCTCGACGCCATGGCGCGAGCCCTCGCGGCCGATACCCGATTCCTTCACGCCGCCAAACGGCGCCAGTTCGCTCGAGATCGCGCCGGTGTTGATCCCGACCATGCCGTATTCGAGCGCCTCGGCGACGCGCCACACCCGGCCGAGATCGCGGGCGTAGAAGTAGGACGCGAGGCCGAATTGCGTGTCATTGGCGAGGCGGATGACGTCGGCTTCGTCCTTGAAGCGGAAGACCGGCGCAACCGGACCGAAGGTCTCCTCGCGCGCGACCAACATCGAGGCGTCGACGCCGGAAATGACCGTCGGCTCGTAGAAGGTGCGGCCGAGCGCATGCCGCTTGCCGCCAATCACAACCTTTGCGCCCTTCTTCTGAGCGTCGGCGACGTGCTCCTCGACCTTCTTGACCGCCGCCTCGTTGATGAGCGGCCCCTGGGTGATTCCAGCCTCCGTCCCGTCGCCGACCTTCAGCCGCGAGACCGCAGTCGTGAGCTTGGCGACGAACGCGTCGTAGATTCCTTCCTGCGCATAGATGCGGTTGGCGCAGACGCAGGTCTGACCCATGTTGCGGAATTTCGAGATGATCGCGCCCTCGACGGCGGCGTCGACATGGGCGTCGTCGAACACGATGAACGGAGCGTTGCCGCCGAGCTCGAGCCCGACCTTCTTCACCGTGCCCGCCGCCTGCGCCATCAGCACCTTGCCGACTTCGGTCGAGCCGGTGAAGCCGATCACGCGCACTGCGGTGTGCTCCGTCATCGCCTTGCCGATCGCACGCGCTTCGCCGGTCACGAGGTTGAAGACCCCCGGCGGCATGCCGGCGCGTAAGCTCAGTTCGCCAAGCGCGAGCGCGGTGAGCGGCGTCTCGCCTGCGGGCTTCGCGACAACGGTGCAGCCGACAGCGAGCGCCGGCGCAACCTTGCGGGTGATCATCGCCGCTGGGAAATTCCACGGCGTGATCGCAGCCACGACGCCGATCGGCTGCTTGATGACGACGATCCGCGAATCGGCCCGGAAGGTCGGATTGATCTCACCGTAGATGCGCTTCGCCTCCTCGCCGAAAAACTCGATATAGGCGGCGGCGTAGTCGACTTCGCCGCGCGCTTCTGCGAGCGGCTTCCCCTGTTCGCTCGTCATGATCAGGGCGATATCGTCACGATTGGCGACGATGAGATCGAACCAGCGGCGCAGAACTTGCGCGCGCTCCTTCGGCAACGTCTTCGCCCAGGGGCCGAAGGCGCGCAGCGCCGCTTCGATCGCGCCGATCGTCTCGGCCTCGCCAAAGCGCGGAGTCTTGGCGAGGACGGCCCCGGTCGCAGGGTTGGCGATCGGGCGAGTCCCCTCCCCAACCCATTTTCCGTCGACAAGGCATTTGTCTCTGAGGAGCGAAGGATCGGCGAGTTTCATCGGGGAGGCCTCCGGGTTTGGAGGGGTTATAGCAGAGCGCATCGGCCCTGATTATGGCGCTGGGCTGGGAGCAACGCGCAATCGGCCGCCGCCTGTCATGCCCGCGAAAGCGGGCATCCAGCAAGGCCTTGACTAAACTCTAAATTCCCGCCTGCGCGGGAATGACAAGACGGCCGGTGCGATTCCATCGGAACGGGCGTTGCGGAACAGGTTGGACATCACGCCTCGACTTTGACGATCTCGACATCATAGCGTAGGATTCCGAAAATGTTGATCGTTTTCTTTGCTTTCTGTTTTTCGTGTGGCAAGGGCGGCCGGACGGTAGTCAGGACGGCGCCATGATGGTGGGCAAAAGCTGACGCCGCCGCCGGCGACTGTGGTGGCTTAGCGTCTGATGCCATAAAAGCCCGCCCCGCCCTAAGCGGCCGCGCGGATCGCCCGGATATTGTCGGCATAGGCTTTCGGGTCGCCCTCAAATACGGCCGAGCCGGCGACAAAGACGTTTGCGCCGGCGCGAGCCAAAAGCGGCGCGGTCTCCGGAGCGACGCCCCCGTCGACCTCGATGTGAATCTTGCGTGTCCCGATCATGCGCTTCACCCGCGCGATCTTATCGAGCATCGCGGGAATGAACTTCTGGCCGCCGAAGCCGGGATTGACGGTCATCACTAGGATCAAGTCGAGCCGGTCGAGAACATATTCGATTGCGCTCTCGGGCGTTGCGGGGTTGATCGCCACGCCGGCCTTTTTGCCGAGCGAGCGGATCTCCTGAAGCGAGCGGTCGAGATGCCGGGTCGCCTCGGCATGAACCGTAATGTGATCGGCGCCTGCCTTGGCGAAGGCTTCGAGATAAGGATCGCAAGGTTCGATCATCAAGTGGCAGTCGAACGGCTTGTCGGTCACAGGCCTCAACGCCGCGACGACAGGGGGCCCGAAGGTGATGTTGGGCACGAAGTGACCGTCCATCACGTCGAGATGGATCCAGTCGGCGCCTGCGGCGGCGACCGCGCGCACTTCGTCGCCGAGTTTGGCGAAATCCGCCGACAGAATCGAGGGCGCCATGATCACCGGGTTGCTCACGCGCCCATCTCCCTTTCGACGGCCGGCTGAACGCGGCGGTACCGATGGTCGCCCCCCGACTTAGAGTCAATGCGCCTCCGCAAAGGCCATAAAGACAGTTTATATATGTGACTTAGTAATAACAACCTATCTGTATAGTTTAAATTGTTGCTTTCTGCTGAGAAGCCGCCTATGAAGCGCGCTTTCTCAAAGGAACTCTCGATGCCGAGCGCACTGCCGGCCCACCTCCGGCGGCTGGAAGCTGAATTGATTCACATCATGCGGGAAGTTGTCGCTGAGATGCGCAATCCGGTGATGCTGTACTCGATCGGCAAAGATTCGAGCGTCATGCTTCATGTGGCGATGAAGGCCTTCTATCCCGCCAAGCCGCCGTTTCCGCTGCTGCACGTCGACACGACCTGGAAGTTCCGCGAGATGATCGCGTTTCGCGACGAGACCGCGCGGCGGCTTGGTCTCAATCTGATCGTCCATATCAACCAGGAAGGACTGAGACGTGGCGTTTCGCCGATCGCCTCCGGCTCTCAGCTCCACACCCAGGTGATGAAGACCGAGGCGCTGCGGCAGGCGCTCGATCTTGGCCGCTTCGATGCGGCCTTCGGCGGGGCGCGGCGAGACGAGGAGAAGAGCCGCGCCAAGGAGCGCATCTTCTCGCATCGCTCGGCCGCGCACGCATGGGACCCCCGCAACCAGCGTCCCGAACTGTGGCGGCTGTTCAACACCCGCATCCGCGACGGCGAGTTGATGCGGGTTTTTCCACTCTCCAACTGGACCGAGCTCGACGTGTGGGAATACGTGCTGGCGGAGAACATTCCCGTTGTGCCGCTTTATTTCTCCAAGCTTCGTCCCGTCGTCGAGCGCTCCGGCGTGCTCATCATGGTCGACGATGACCGGCTGCCGTTGATGCCCGGCGAACAGCCGGCAATCCTGCGCGTTCGCTTCCGCACCCTCGGCTGCTATCCGCTGACGGGGGCGATCGAGTCTGAGGCCGACACCCTTCACGATATCGTCGCCGAGATGCGCAAGGCCACAACCTCCGAGCGCCAAGGCCGTCTCATCGACTCGGATGAAGCCGCCTCGATGGAAAAGAAGAAGCGCGAGGGGTACTTCTGATGGCCATTGCGGTTGATCCGGCGGCCCTCCCGACTCTTCGTCTCCTGACCTGCGGCTCGGTCGACGACGGCAAGTCCACCCTCATTGGGCGGATGCTTTACGAGAAGAAGCTCATCTTCGACGACCAGCTTTCGAGCCTCAAGCGCGACTCGAAGAAGTATGGCGCGACCGGCGAGGATATCGACTACGCCCTCCTAGTCGATGGGCTCGAGGCCGAGCGCGAACAAGGCATCACAATCGACGTCGCCTACCGCTACTTCGCCACCGAAAGGCGCTCGTTCATCGTCGCAGACGCGCCAGGTCATGAACAGTTCACGCGCAACATGGCGACTGGCGCCTCCAACGCCGACCTCGCGATCGTGCTGGTCGACGCGCGCAAGGGGCTGCTCACGCAAACCCATCGCCATTCGATCATCGTTTCGCTGCTTGGCGTGCGCCATGTCGTGCTTGCGGTCAATAAGATCGACCTCGTCGACTTCAACGAGACGGTCTTTCGCCAAATTGAAGCCGCCTATCGGAAATTCGCTCAAGCCATCGGCTTTCGCTCGTTGATCGCGCTGCCGATCTCAGCCCGGCACGGCGACAACGTGTCGTCGTTGAGCGCGCGCACGCCCTGGTACTCCGGCCCGCATCTGCTCGATCATCTGGAGCGGGTCGAAGTCGAAGAGGATCGCCGCAGCGCCCCCTTTCGGCTGCCGGTGCAATGGGTCAACCGCCCGCACCAGGATTTTCGCGGCTTCGCCGGCACGATTCCCGCCGGACGGGTGGCGCGCGGCGACCGCGTGGTCGCGGCAGATTCGGGCCGTGACAGCACGGTCGCCAGCCTTCTGGTCGGCGATCGTGAGGTCGAGGCGGCCGAGGCGGGCGACGCCGTCACGCTGACCCTTGCCGACGAGATCGACATCGCGCGGGGCGACATGTTGTCGAGCCCGGACAGCCGCCCCGAAGTTGCCGACCAGTTCACGGCGCACATCTTATGGATGAGCGCTGAGCCGATGCTGCCCGGCCGTTCCTACCTGCTCAAGATCGGCGGGCGGACAACGCCCGCTTCGATCACCGAACTCAAGCACCGTCTCGACGTCAACAATTTCGACAAGCTGGCCGCCAAACAGCTCGATCTCAACGAAGTCGGCTTCTGCAATCTCGCGACGACCATGGCGGTCGCCTTCGACCCCTACGTCGACAATCGCGACACCGGCGGCTTCATCCTGATCGATCGCGCCACCAACGAGACCGCCGCGGCGGGCATGATCGCGCACGGGCTCAGGCGCGCGACCAACGTGCATCGGCATGGCGCGACGGTCGGCCGCGAAGCGCACGCCGCGCTCAAGCACCAGAAGCCCGCAATCCTCTGGTTCACGGGGCTGTCGGGCGCGGGAAAGTCCACGGTCGCCAATCTGGTCGAGGCCAAGCTTCATGCCCGGGGCGTCCATACGACGCTGCTCGACGGCGACAACGTTCGCCACGGCCTCAATAAGGACCTAGGCTTCACCGCCGCCGACCGGGTCGAGAACATCCGGCGCGTCGGCGAAGTGGCGAGACTGATGACCGACGCCGGACTGATTGTCCTCTGCTCGTTCATCTCGCCGTTCCGGGCCGAACGGCGGCTTGTTCGCGACACAGCCGCGGAAGGCGAGTTCATCGAGATCTTCGTCGATGCGCCGCTCGAAACGGCAATCGCCCGCGATCCGAAGGGCCTGTACAAGCGGGCGCTGGCCGGCGAGATCAAGAACTTCACCGGCGTCGACCAGCCGTATGAAACACCCGAGGCGCCGGAGCTGACCCTCAATTCCGCCGAGGAGCCGCCCGAGGCGCTCGCCGACCGTGTCGTCAAGGAGCTTGAACAGCGCGGACGCATCGTGACGTTATAGGGGCGGCGGCGCCTGTCGCGCCGCACGACCCCGGAGCTTGCATGCTCACGCTCTACTACGCCACCAACACTTGCGCTCTCGCCTCGCACATCGCGCTCGAAGAAGCGGGCGCCGCCTACGAGACCAGGTGGGTCGACTTCGTCACCGCGGAGCAGACGACGCCCGAATATCTCGCCATCAATCCGAAAGGCCGGGTGCCCGCGCTCGTAACCGAGCGCGGCGCGCTGACGGAAACGCCGGCCATCCTCGCTTATATCGCGCAAAGCTATCCCGAGGCTCGGCTGGCGCCGCTCGACGATCCATTCGCGTTCGCTGAACTGCAGGCGTTCATGAGCTACCTCTGTTCGACGGTGCATGTCGCGCACGCCCATCGCGCCCGCGGCTATCGATGGGCGGACGACCCAACGGCGCACGCGGCGATGAAGAAGAAGGTTCCTGAGACCGTCGGCGCCTGCTTCGACCTGATCGAGCGGAAGATGTTCCGGGGCTCATGGGCGATGGGCGACGCCTACACGGTCGCCGACCCTTACCTCTTCACCATCGCGCGCTGGATGGAGGTCGACAGCGTCGATCCCAGCGCCTTTCCGCGCGTGCTCAATCACCGCGACCGGATGGCCGAGCGCCCGGCCGTGCAAAGGGCGCTGAGGAGCGAGGGGTTGGCTTAGTCTAGCAGGCTGCTGCATTTCGGTAGAATCGATGGCGTTAGCGCACCCACCCCACCTTGTGGGGGCGGGCAGGGGTGGGGGGTCGCGCGGGCCGAGGGGATTATCGAATGCGCCGACGGCGCGACCCCCTCCTTGATCCTCCCCCACAAGGGGGGAGGAGACGCGTCGGGGCGGTCCGCGCGTAAACTCAAGAGCAATCGGCTCTAACGCAGTCGGTCTATGTTGGCGACGCCCTGGCGAGCGCCGGCTTTTCAATGCTGCCCCAGGAGAAGGCGGCGACGCAGTGCGAGATGACCGGCATCGAGCGATGCACGCGAAGGCGCGACGGAAGAGGCCCGCGACCCTACCGCGGCAGGCAATCGAGCAGAGCGGAGTTCCGGCGCGCCTTCTCTTCGAGGCTGGCGGCGAGCCGGCGCTGCATGGCTGAGGGGCGCGCGGGGTTGCGGCGAACCGGGTTCGGCAGCGAAGTCGCCAGCAGCGCGGCTTCATGCGCATTGAGCTCAACTGCGCTCTTATGGAAATAGCGCTGCGCCGCGGCCTCGATCCCGTACAGCCCGTCGCCCCATTCGGCGATGTTGAGATAGATCTCGAGCGTGCGCGGTTTCGACCAGGCCTTGCCCAACACAAGCGCCATCGGGATCTCGAGGCCTTTGCGGATGACGGAGCGGCCGGGCCACAAAAACAGGTTCTTCGCCGTCTGCATGGTGATGGTCGACGCGCCGCGGCTCGGCCCATGTTTGCCCGAGCCGCTCAGGACCTCGCGCAGCGCGCCCCAGTCGACGCCGTCATTGTCGCAGAAGCTCGCATCCTCGGACGCAATCACCGTAGCGAGAGCGGCGGGACCGATGGCCTTGAGCGATGTGTAAATGCGCTGGTGGCTCTTGCCTTCGATCATCCGCGCCAGCATCAGCGTCGAGACAGGGCGCGCGACGGCGTAGAGAGCGACAAGGCCAAGGAAGAGAGCAAGAAGCGCGAGCCCCGCCCAGACGACGCCAAGCGCCAAAAGACGAATTGGGGAGCGCCGCCGGGCCACGGGCCCGAGCCTTGGCCCAAGTCGCCGCATCGGGCAAGCGACCTGACCCGTAGGAGAAGGAGCGGCAATTGGCGAACGCCTCGGCGGCCTGTTTCGGGCGATCCCTCCCTCGTGCTAGCTTTTAGAGCAGATTGCATTTGGGTCGACGCGCCAATTGTAGCCGCGCTCCATAGCCCGTCGTCAGACGGGCGTTCTTCCGACGCCCTTTGGAGCGCGGCGACGCGGTCAATGACCGCGTCGATTCGACGAAATTGCAATCCGCTCTAAGCGCGGGCGGCAAAAAAGGGGCCTTGGGAACATGATGCGGCGACGCGACGTCATCGGTCTCCTTGCCGCCGCGGCCCTGCCGTGGCCTCGTCCCGCCCGGGCAAGCCAGGCCCTGCTCGACGAATTGGTCGGCTTCGCCGGCCAAGTCCTGTTCCTGTCGCTTAAAGTCCCGGCGCTCGTCCTCGGCGTCACCCGCGACGGACAAACGTCGATCCAGGGCTTCGGCCGCCGTGCGGAGAACGTGGACCAGGCGCCCGGCGCCGACACGCTGTTCAGGATTGGTTCGGTCACCAAGTCCTTCACCGGCCAGGTTCTGGCGAGCCTGGCTGCGGACGGCGCGGTCAGCCTCGCCGACCCTCTGACCAAATACGCGCCTGAGTTCATCGCGCCGATGTCGGAGGGCGGGCGGCCGATCCGGCTTATCGATCTCGCCACCCACTCGGCCGGGCTGCCGCGCGAGGTCCCTCACGAGCCCGGGCCGGCGGACGATCCGTTCGTCAACATCACGCCCGATGCGTTCATGGGATGGCTCAAGGCCAATCCGCTCCTGTTCACGCCGGGGACGGCGATTTCTTATTCCAACTTCGGCTTTGATCTCATGGCCGCCGCGCTCGGCCGGGCGGCGCATGAGTCTTATCCTGATCTTCTGGAGGCGCGCGTCATTCGTCCGCTCGGCCTTCGGGATACGACCTTCGCTCCCTCGAGCGAGCTGGCCGCGCATATCATGCCGGGTCATGACTTCGACGGTTCCGCCCTGCCGAACGCGAAGACCGGCGATGTCATCGTCGGCTCCGGAGGGCTCTATTCGAGCGCGCGCGATCTCATCGCCTGGCTGCAATGGCATCTCGACCGGTTCTCGAACGACCGCGCCGCCGAGAGACTCATCGACCACGCCGCCTATCTGTGGCGCGACGGCCTCAACGCCGTGTTCGGGATGGACGAATCCGGGCATATGGACGCCATGAGCCTCGCCTGGGTCATCATGGAGCCGCAGGGCGACCGCCCGCTCATCCTGCAGAAGGCAGGCGGGCTGCAAGGCGTCTTTTCTTACGTCGCCTTCGCGCCGGCGCGCGCGATCGGCGTCTGCGCGGCGATCAATGCATTCGACATCGCCGCTGGGCTCGCGATGGCCAAAACCGCCAATGATCTCATTGCCGAGCTCGCGCCGCGATAGCCGGGCGGCTGGACAAAGCTCTCACGCTCGCTCGCCGCGGCCGACGGTCATTTCTCCGGAACGCCGGCTTTGCGGAGCCCCTCGAGGATGCGCTGGCGCTGCTTAAGATAGGTTGGATTGTCGCTTTCCGCCATGGTTTGAAAGCGGGCGATCGAGTATTTTGGAGCGAGGGCCAGGCCGGCTTTGACTTCGGCTCGAGCCTCGTCGAGACGATCGAGATGCGCGAGCGCGGCCGCCATATAAAAATGGTTCAGCGGATAGTTCCGGCTGGCGTCAACTGAGCGGCGAAAGAGCGCCACGGCTTCCTCGTCGGCTCCGAGGTGGAATTTGGCCAAGCCCCGAATATGGGTCCACATAAACGCGACTGCGTCGTTGGGCGAAAGCCGGAACGCCTCGTTGACATGAGCCTCGGCCTCTTCGGCGCGGCCCAAGGTGATTTTCGCTTGCCCGGTCCACGCATGCGCTGCGCCGAGGTTCCGGTTGAGCGTTAGCGCCCGCTCCAATTCGCCAATCGCTCGCGAAGCGCGATTGGTTTGGATCTGGATGAAGCCCAGCCAGAGATGCGCCCAATAGTTACGCGGGGCGATCGAAATGCCTTTGATCAGCAGCGCCTCGGCGGCGGCCAGGCGCTCAGCCCGATGGTCGGTGGTGAAGATCGCGCCGATCAGCACGTCGGCTCGCGCCGCGCCGACGAGAGCGTCAATGTTGCTCGGATCGAGCGCCACGGCGCGCTCGAAATAGCCCCGCGCGGTCTCGATGTTGTCGGGCCCGCCTTTGTTGAACCACTGAACGCCCTGGAAATAGAGATCCACGGAATCCGGGTCGGCCTCCTGCTCGGCGCGCTGGGCTTCAGCGGCGAGCAGCTCCGGGCGCAGCTGATTGGCGAGCTGGGAGACAATTTCATCCTGCATGTCGAACAGGTCAGCCATCGGCTTGTCGAACCGGTCCGCCCACAAGTGGTTTCCGGTGTTGGCGTCGATGAGCTGGACATTGACGCGCATTCGGTTCCCGCCGCGCTGAATGCTTCCCTCGAGAATGTAGCGAACATTCAATTCCCGGCCGACCTGCTTGGCGTCGACCGGCTTGCCCTTGTAAGTGAAGGCGGTGTTGCGCGCGACGATGAACGCATTGTTGATGCCCGCAAGATCGGTTGTGAGGCTTTCCGTCACACCGTCGACGAACTGCTCATGTTCGGCGTCTCCGCCGAGGCTTGTGAATGGCAGCACCACAATCGACAATCGCGGCGGCGCGGGTTTTTCGGCCGCGGCGGCGTTGGGCGCGGGACTGGCTTGGGCGGCGGGACCGACCTCGAGCGAATAGACCCGGATCGGCTCCGCGATGTTCTTCAGTTCAGTTTGGCCTAGGTCGCTGACCACGAGATCGAGCCGCCCCTTGACCTGCCGGTACGCGTCCTCCGAGAGGCAGATCGCCCCCGGCTTGGCGATGCCTTCGAGACGCGCGGCGATATTGACGCCGTCGCCCATGAGATCGCCGTCGCTCTCTTCGACCACGTCGCCGAGATGAATGCCGACGCGGAACTCGATGCGGCGCTCGGACGGCAGGCCAGCGTTGCGCTCCGCAAGGCCATGCTGCAGCTCGATCCCGCAGCGCACGGCGTCGACGACACTGCGAAACTCGACGATCGCGCCGTCGCCCGTGCGCTTGACCACCCGCCCGCGATGGACGGAGATCGTCGGCTCGATCAGATCGCTCCTGAGCGTGCGTAAACGCGCCAGGATCCGATCTTCGTCGGCGCCCGCCAGCCGCGAGAACCCGACGATATCGGTCACGAGAATCGCCGCCAGCTTGCGCGCCTCGGTCATCGGTTGGACTCTCCGCCGCTTCGCAGGTCTATATAGGGCTCAAGCGGCGACTATCCAGAACCAGCCTTGCGCGCCGCCTGCGCATTTTCGCGCCGAAAACAGCAGCAAGAGGGCCTGTTTATGACCGCTTCCCGTCTCGTCATTCCCGATCTCGCCGGCAAAACTGTCCTGATCACCGGCGGTTCGACGGGGATCGGGGCCGCCGTCGCGCGCGGCTTCGCCGAGCAAGGGTCGCGGGTCGCGATCGGTTACCACTCGAGCGCCGAACAGGCTCACGCGCTTGTGAGCGAGCTCAAGGCGGCGGGCGGCGAAGCGCTGGCGGTCAAAGGCGACGTCTCAGACCCGAAGGCGTGCGCGCAAATCGTCGCCGAGACGACGAGCCGGTTTGGCCGCCTCGACGGCCTCATCAACAACGCCGGCCTGATGCTCGGACGGGTCCACTCGCTCGAGGCGAGCGACGAGCACGTCCAAGCGGTTATCGATCTCAACGCGCGTTCGATTATTTGGGTCACCCGCGCCGCCGCGCCCTGGCTCGAGCGGCAGGGCGGCTTCGTCATCAACACGACGTCGATTGCGGCGCGAAACGGCGGCGCGGGCGGCGCGATGATCTACGCCGCCGCCAAAGGCTTCGTCTCGACGATCACCAAGGGCCACGCCAAGGAGTTGATCGGCAAGAAGATCCGCGTCAATGCGGTGTCCCCGGGCGTGATCGCGACCCCGTTTCATGAGCGCTATACCGACGCGGCGGCATTGGAGGCCATTCGCAAGACGATTCCGATCGCCCGGCTCGGGACAGCGGAGGACTGCGTCGGCGCCTATCTGTTCCTCGCCTCCGAGGCGCTTAGCGCCTATGTCGTTGGCCAGATCATCGAGGTCAATGGCGGCCAGCTCATGCCATGAGGCGCTGGCTCCTCAGCGGCCGCGGCGCCCCCGGGAACGCTGCGGACCCGAGCAGGCTAATGCCGATATTGCTGGATGCGGGTGGTCCGGAGTCCGGCCAATCCGTACTGATCGATCGAGACTTGCCAGCTCAGGAATTCGTCGACCGTTAGCGTGTAGCGCGAGCAGGCGTCTTCCAGCGACAGCAACCCGCCGCGAACCGCAGCGACCACTTCCGCCTTGCGGCGAATGACCCAGCGCCGAGTGCTCGGCGGCGGCAGATCGGCGATTGTCAGCGGACTGCCGTCCGGGCCGATCACGTATTTCACTCTCGGCCGCAGCGTTTCACTCATTGGACTCTCACTCAGACGCGTCTTACACAACCCCCGCGACAATAGGCGAGGCGATTTAAGATTTGCCTAAGCGACGGATGCAAAAATATACCGATGCATAACCCAGAATTGTATGGTGTCCTGCTCGACAACCAACAGCGCCGGCTTGCTCGGTCGACAATTCCTCGAAGGATCACATGCCGACAACATTCGACCCTGTTATGCGTTTAGCGGGTTTCCAAATCCATGATGATCCCGGAGCGCGGGAATGCGACTAAGGGCTGTGAAGACGGCATTCTTTTTCGTCGTAGCGGTCGCGGCGCTTGGCGTCGCGTCGGCGCGCGCGGCGGATTGTGGAGACAGCGCCGATGGCTTCAACCAATGGCTCGCCTCGTTCAAGCAAGTCGCGCTGCAAAACGGCGTTTCCCAGCAGGTGATCGATTCATCCCTGAACGGGGTCGTGTTTGATTCCTCTGTCGAGGCGCACGATCGCGGCCAGAATTTCGGACAGAATTTCGCCGCGTTCTCCGCGCGTCACGTCACGCCTGCCCGCATAAAGAAGGGCAAGACGATGCTCCTCGCCTATGCCGAGCCGTTGGAGACAATCGAACAGCGCTATGGCGTGCCCGGGCCGGTGTTGGTGGCGATCTGGGGCCTTGAAACCGACTTCGGCGCAGGTTTGGGCAGCTATCCGACGTTCAGCGCCCTGGCGACGCTCGCCTACGATTGTCGCCGGGCGCAGGTCTATCGCGCCGAGCTCATCGACGCGCTCATGCTCGTCCAGCGCGGGCTCATGCGCCCCTCGCAGCGGGGCGCATGGGCAGGCGAGATCGGGCAGACCCAGTTCATGCCGTCGGCCGTTCTGAAATATGCCGTCAACGCTCAAGGGGCAGGCTCGGGCGATCTGGTTTCCAGTCCCGCCGATGCGCTGGCGTCGACCGCGAATTTCCTCCGCGCGCATGGCTGGAGCCCGGGCGCGGGCTGGGACGACGGCCAGCCGAATTTCAACGCCCTGCTCCAATGGAACTCCGCGCCGGTCTACGCCAAGACGGTCGCTCTGTTCGCGGACAAGCTGGCGGCGCAGGAATAACATCGGCCGCCCTTGGTCAGGCTTGAACACATTCTAATCTGCGGCTGCCTGCGCGCGGCGGTATGGCGGCCGCGGCCGAATTGAGTTATGGGCTTGGCGGATCGGGCCAGAAGCCCAACATAAGCACGTGTCCGGCATTTTGCCGGCAAAAAAGATCGATATGCTCGCGCCATCGCTCGCGCCGGCCATGGACGGCGTACTGAACAGTTTGGGACTGGATAAAGCCCCGGCGGAAACCCGCGTCGTCGTCGCGATGTCGGGCGGGGTGGACTCGTCCGTCACTGCGGCGTTGCTGGCCGCCGACGGCTATGACGTCGTCGGCGTCACGATGCAGCTCTACGACCACGGCGAAGCGACGCACCGCAAGGGCGCGTGCTGCGCCGGCCAGGACATCCACGATGCTCGGGACATCGCGGCGCGGCTTGGCATTCCCCATTATGTGCTCGATTACGAGGAGCGCTTTCGCGAGAAGGTGATCGAGCCGTTCGCCCGAGCCTATATCGCCGGCGAGACTCCGGTCCCATGCGTCGCCTGCAATCAGTACTTGAAATTCGCCGATCTCTTCGACGCCGCGAATGACCTCGGCGCCGATCTGCTGGCGACCGGCCATTATGTCGTTAGCCGCGACGACGGGCGCGGCGGCCGAGCGCTTTACCGGGCGGCCGACCCCGATCGCGACCAGAGTTATTTCCTGTTCGCCACCACGCGCGCGCAACTCGCGCGCCTGAGATTTCCGCTGGGAACGATGGCGAAGGCGCGGGTGCGCGAACTGGCGCGCAAATTTGGCCTCGCGAATTCCGAGAAGGCCGACAGCCAGGACATCTGCTTTGTGCCGTCGGGCCACTATACCGACATGATCGAACGCTTGATGCCGGGCGCTTCCGTTCCCGGCGAGATCGTTCACGTGGACGGCCGCGTTCTCGGACGCCACACCGGCGTCGTCAACTACACCATCGGCCAGCGGCGCGGGATTGGAGTCGCTGCGGCCGAGGCGCTCTACGTGGTCGCGCTCGACGCGGCCAATGCGCGCGTCATCGTCGGACCGCGCTCCTCTCTGGCGGTGACGCGGCTTCGGTTGCGCGATGTCAACTGGATCGGCCCGGGAGCATTCACCGCCTTGCCGGCGCGCGGCCTCATGATTGCAGCGCGGGTCCGCTCAACTCGCCCGCCAGCTTCCGCCCTGCTCATGCCCACGGGCGAGATCGAGTTCGTCGAGCCCGAAAGCGGCGTCTCGCCCGGTCAAGCCTGTGTTTTCTACGATTCCGTCGACCCGGGCGCGCGCGTGCTCGGAGGCGGGTTCATCCTCGCCGCCTGACGACGGAGACGGGAGGACCGCATGCCTGCATTCGACGACGAATCTGTATTTGGGGCGAAGCCCAAACCGGTCCTCGCCCACGAGATCGGGCAGAACGTCGACGATCTGTCGGCGCCTGAGCTCGCGGAGCGCATCGCGCTTTTGCGCTCCGAGATCGAGCGGCTCGAGAAGGCGATCGATGCGCGTCAAGCGACGCGCGCGGCGGCCGCTTCGGTGTTCAAGATTTGACGTGTCGAGATTGTCCCCCGGGAGGCGGCGAATCCGCGCGACCGAACGGCCTGCGTTAAGAAGTCATTAATTCTTATCGTTTATGAATTGCATAGCCCACAGGATTCTAATTGGGCGCCTACTCCTTTGATCCTCCCATATCCCCACCTTGAAAGCCGCCTTCCAGGGCGGCTTTTTTGTCCGCCGGCAGAGTGGGCTTCCCGGTTAACCTTGCTCAATGGTAAATGAACCGAAGGCGCTGCGCGGGCGCTATTGTCGCCTGCGGCTCCAAGGGATGCGGCGGCTGGCTGCGCCGCCTCGCCCCTCGGTGAGATTGGGAGTGAGAGCGTATGGGTTATCAGTACGAGGGACCGAGCCGCAGTTTCGCCGCCGCTGCGCCGCCTGCGAACGCGGTTCCGTTCATTCATCGTCTCGCCGCGTCCGGCGCCTTCAAAGACCTCTTTCGGGAGGGGATGGCGCTCGTCGAGGAGGCTGCTTCTTACCTGGATGGTCCGGGGCGAGCGGAATCACGCAACCTTCCGCGCGCTGCCGCGCTCGCGTACTCCACCGAAAGCATGCGCTTGACCACCAGGCTTATGCAGGTCGCTTCCTGGCTGTTGCTGCAACGCGCCGTCAACGAAGGCGAATTGACCTCGGGCCAAGCCCAAGCCGAACGGGTCCGCGTCAAGCTTTCCCGTGAGGACTGTGGCTGCGCGCCTCAGCTTTTCGAACAATTGCCGCCCACCCTGCGCGCTCTGAGCCAGCGCTCGCTCCGTATTCAGGAGCGTGTGATGCATCTTGACCAAAGCCTGGTCGTCGCGCATTCGCGAGCGCCCGTCAGGGCGCCGTCGGAGGTCGCCTCGCAAGTCGAGCGCCTTCGCGCGGCGTTCTCGCACTAGGCGGCCAAGAGCCTCTGCTCGGGCCTCGGTCCTCGTCCACAACATTCGGGCGCACAATCCGTTCCTAAAGCCTTGCCTCGACCGCCATTTGGCCGCAATGGTCGGCGACATCTCCGTTCCCGATCCGACCTGCCGCCAATGCCGTTGACCTCTCAAACTTCGCCTCGCTGTTCGCTCTATCTCATCACTCCAGTTCTTTCGGCCGCCGACGCCTTCGTCAAGATTTTCACCGAGGCGCTCGAAGCGGCGCCGATCGCTTGTGCGCTCGTTCGCTTCGCGCCCGGGTCTGAGACCCATGTGGAGGCCGCCATGGCGCCGATCCTTCGAGCCGCCCGGGAAGCCGACTGCGCCCTGTTGATCGAAAACGACGTCCGGCTGGCGGCTCGACTTGGCGCAGACGGCGTTCATGTCGCGGGCGCTGGCGCAGACCTTGGCGCGGCGATTAAGGGCCTGAAACCGGATCGTATTGTCGGCGCAGGATCCTTGCGCACTCGCG
Organism: uncultured Alphaproteobacteria bacterium; assembly: GCA_963824475.1. GTDB lineage: Bacteria > Pseudomonadota > Alphaproteobacteria > Rhizobiales > Beijerinckiaceae > Roseiarcus. The sequence goes on along the minus strand of CAWGPR010000007.1, from coordinate 254,419 downwards.
ACGAGGCGATGACAGCAGGCGAAATGGGGGCGGATTACGTGATGTTTGGAGAGCCGCACGAGGGGGCGGGAACAATGAGCCTGGCGTCGCTCACGGAGCGGGTCTCCTGGTGGGCGGAAATCTTCGAGACGCCGTGCGTCGCGTACGCCGACACGATCGCTGCTGCCGGCTCGCTCGCGGACGCCGGCGCCGATTTCGTCGCGCTCAGCGAAGCGGTCTGGCGCAGCTCTTCGCCAGCCGCGGCCGCGCGCGAGGCTCAGGCGTTGATCGCCGGCGTCGGTGTCGGGGCGCCATGAAGCGGATTGCGCTCGCCTTGGCGTTGGCGCTGGGCTGGGGCGAGGCAGCCTTGGCCCAGCAGACGCCGGCCCCCAACGCCGCGCCGCCCAACTTGAACCCTTCGGGCCCCGCATCGGGCGCCGCTTCGCGCCCCGGATTGCCGCCTCCCCTGCCGCCGCGAGCGGATGGAGTCCCGGCGGATATGGCCTTCGGCGCCTACCAGCGGGGCAATTTCCTTTACGCCCTGATGGAGGCGGAACGGCGTCTCGACGCCAATCCAAAGGACGCGGCGGCGATGACGCTGATCGGCGAGATTTACCGCGACGGCGCAGCGGTCACCCGCGACGAGCGGGAGGCTTCGCGCTGGTACCGCCTCGCCAGCAATCTTGGCGATCCCCAGGCCGCCTACGAACTCGGGGTGCTGCAGCTCCAGGGGACGGGCGGCGTGACGAAAGATCCCGCTGCGGCCAAAGCGCAGTTCGAACGCGCCGCGGCCAAGAACCATCCCGCCGCGCTCTATAACCTTGGAATCATGGCGCTCCAGGGGTTGGACGGCAAGACGCCGGATTATCACAAAGCCGCACAGTATTTCCTTCGCGCCGCCGACGCGGGCGACGACGACGCAGCCTATTCGTACGGCGTCATGGTGCGCGACGGCAAAGGCGCGCCCCAGGACATTGCCGAAGCGGTGCACTGGCTCAAGCGCGCGGCCGACGACGGCATTGTCGCGGGCCAGGTCGAATACGCCATCATGCTGTTCAATGGCGAGGGCGTCGCGAAGGACGAGGCCGGGGCGGCCAAGATCCTCCTCACCGCCGCCGCCCGCGGCAACCCGATCGCCCAGAACCGTGTCGCTCATCTTTACGCCAGGGGCGAAGCGCTGCCGAAGGACCTGGCCAAGGCCGCCGCCTGGAACAGCTTCGCCAAGGCGGGGGGCCTTAAGGACGACGAACTCGATGTCGCCACGGCGAATCTGAGCCTCGACGAACGGCGCCGCTTCACCAAGATGGTCCACGAGCTCGCCGGCTTTTGACGCCGACCACGTAGCGGTCCGCGGTCGCTTCTGACGTCCGTCCAGGGCCGCCCTTTTTCTTGCGCGTCTTTGCGCTAGAAAAGCTTGACAGCCCGCCTGCTGGATCAAGGAGGCACATCCGGATGACGACTCAACTCAACGCCCGCGTCGGCGAGGTGACCAACCGCATCGCCTCGCGCAGCCGCCCGTCGCGCCAGGTTTACCTTGCTCGGATCGAAGCCGCGGTCGCCAAGAGTCCAGCTCGCAAGCGTCTCGGTTGCGCCAATTTCGCACACGGCTTCGCCGCCTGCGGAACGAGTGACAAGGAGGCGTTGCGCGAGGGGAGCGGCGCCAATCTCGCGATTGTCACCGCCTACAACGACATGCTTTCGGCCCACCAACCTTATGCGCGCTTCCCCGATCTCATCAAGGAGGCGGCGCGGGCGGCTGGCGGCTCGGCCCAGGTCGCGGGCGGCGTTCCGGCCATGTGCGACGGCGTCACCCAGGGCGAGAAGGGGATGGAGCTTTCGCTTTTCTCGCGCGACGTCATCGCGCTGTCGACGGCGGTCGCCCTTTCCCACAATATGTTCGACGCGGCGGTCTTTCTCGGCATTTGCGACAAGATTGTGCCTGGCCTCATGATCGGCGCGTTGTCGTTCGGCCATTTGCCCGCGGTGTTCCTGCCCGCAGGTCCAATGCCATCGGGGCTCGCCAACGACGAAAAGTCGAAAATTCGCCAGCTCTATGCCGAAGGCAAGGCGACCCGCGCCGATTTGCTGGCGGCCGAAGCGGAGGCCTACCACGCGCCCGGCACCTGCACCTTTTATGGCACGGCCAACACCAACCAGATGCTGATGGAGGTCATGGGCCTGCACCTGCCCGGCGCGTCCTTCGTCAATCCCAATACGCCGCTGCGCGACGCGCTCACCATGCTCGGCGTCAAGCGGGCGCTGGAGATCACCGCGCTCGGCAATCAATTCACGCCGATCGGGCGCGTCATCGACGAGCGCGCGATCGTCAATGGCGTCGTCGGGCTTCATGCGACGGGCGGCTCGACCAATCTCACCATTCACCTCATAGCGATGGCCGCCGCCGCGGGCATCGCGCTCAGATGGGAGGATTTCGCCGACCTTGCGGAAGTGACGCCGCTTCTGACCCGGATTTATCCGAACGGGAAGGCCGACGTGAACCATTTCCAGGCCGCCGGCGGCATGGGCCTCTTGATCCGCGAACTTCTCGGGGCGGGGCTCTTGCATGGCGATGCCCAGACCGTCTGGGGCCAGCTCGACGATTATGCGGTTGAGCCGCGTCTCGGCGCCGAAGGCGCGGTCACGTGGGCCCCGGCGGCTGCGCAGTCCGGCGACCGCAGCGTGCTGCGCGAGGCGAACGATCCATTCCAGCCAAACGGAGGATTGCGCGTTCTGGAGGGGCCGCTCGGCAGGGCCGTCATCAAGACTTCGGCTGTCGCGCCCGAGCGCCACACGATCGAAGCGCCGGCGCGGGTGTTTCACAGCCAGGAGGAACTGCACGCAGCCTTCCGCGCGGGCGAACTCGATCGCGACTTCATCGCCGTGGTGCGATTTCAGGGACCGAAGGCGATCGGCATGCCGGAACTGCATAAGCTGATGCCCCCGCTCGGCGTGCTGCAGGACCGAGGCCATCGGGTGGCGCTGGTCACCGACGGACGCCTGTCCGGCGCCTCGGGCAAGGTGCCGTCGGCGCTCCATGTGACGCCGGAAGCGGCGGCCGGCGGGGCGATCGCCAAGATTCGGAACGGCGACGTCATCCGTCTCGACGCGCGAGCGGGCCGGCTCGACGTCATGGTCGCCGACGATGTCTGGGCCCAGAGGCCGCATGCCGAAGCCGACCTGTCCGCGTCCCATATCGGCGTGGGGCGCGAATTGTTCGGGGTCTTCCGCGGCGCCGTCGGTTCGGCGGACGAGGGGGCTGCGATTTTCCCAGCCGTCTGACTGTACGGAAGCGCCCCGGACGTTGAGGCTTTCTTCATCATTGGCGAGCGAAATTGCCCTCAGTCTCCGGACGAGAGAGGGTTCCGATGTCGTCGCGCCTTTGGCTGGCTGTCGCATTCGTTCTCGCCGCCGGCGCCTCGCCGGCGCGCGCCGAGACCGGCGTGCTCGGAGTCACCCTGGACGAGGCCAAGATCGCCCGGCTGCCGCATGGCACGGCAACTCTCATCGTCGGCAACCCGATGATCGCGGACGTGACCATGCTCAAGAACAACAATACGATGGTCATCACCGGCAAGGGCTTCGGCCAGACGAACCTGATCGCCATCGACGCCGCCGGAACACTGATTGAGGAGGAGCAGATCCGGGTCCTGCCGTCGAAAGCTCTGGTGGTCCTGCAGAGCGGGAGCTCCAGGATGTCGTACGCCTGCAACCCCGACTGCATGCCGACGGTTCAGCTTGGCGACGACGACAAGACGTTCACAGAAGCAGGGACCCAGATCTCGACCCGCAACGGTTACGCCGCGGGCGGCGCGGGAACAGGCGCGAAATAGCGCGTGCTTTCCGTCTAGAGCTCCCAAAAAATTGGAGTAGACCGCCTTGAATCTCGACATGGTGACAAATGGGCGTCCAATGAATCTGGAGCGATAAGAAACCGATATCGCGGTGCGCGACGCCCGCCCAGTGAGCAGCGATTTGATCGCCAAGCTCGGGGTGTACGGGTCGTGCTATTGGAGGGCAATTTTTGCCAAGTCATCTCGATGAGCCTGTTCAGTCTCGGTGGACGGCCGCCGCCCTGGGCGTCCACAAGCTGGACGTTGACCCGCATACAATCGCCGCGGCGTTGGACGCTTCCCTCCAGGGCGTAGCGCACGTTCAGTTCGCGGCCGATATGCTTCTGAGATCGACGGCCTTGCCCTTGTAGGTGAAAGCCGTGCTGCGGCCGATGACGAAGGCGCCTCTGATCCGCGAGAGGTCGGTCGTCAGGCAATCGGTCACGCCGTCGCGCGGCTTTGCGCTCGTGCGCGACGAAGCGGGCGCGCCTCTCCGGCGTGCCGCCGAGGTCCGCCCGGCGCAGCCGCTCAGGATCGAGTTTGCCGACGGCGAGGTGACGGCGCTCGGCAAACGCCGCTCGAGCCTGCACGACGCCCCGCCGCTCGAGAGCCTGCCCGCGCAGCCCCGGCGCGGCCGGCGCAGAAGGAGGGGGGAAGGGCAGGGGTCGCTGTTCTGAGGGGTGAAGGCTTTTTGTTCTTGCTGAGGTCTCCCTGGGTCGACATCCAGCATTTGGCGCCCGAACCGGAGGTCGCCAAGGGCGGATAATGACTGTTCGCCGAACGGCAGGAACGGTGAAGGGTACGGTGAAGGGTTTCGGACGCCGGCCCCTCACGAGACGGTCGCGCGTGTTGTGGGGCCGGCGTTCGAAAGCCTCCCAGGGAGGAAACCGCGGGTAGGAAGGGCGCTGTTTGGTCCGGCGCGGCCTATGGGGATTTCAGGATTGGGGACGGCTCGCGGGGGTCGGCGAGGCGCGAATCTGGTGAGGAAAACGGTGATGACAGGCGAGTTCGGCCGCGAGGATGGGCGCCGCTAGCGCGGGCGCTGTGTCCGGGGCAGGACTGAAGAGCGGGAGAGGACGTAGGGCTTTTGCTCCCGCATGCGAGTGGAGGCGAAAGGCATACGGTGAAGGGTTTCGGACGCCGGCCCCTCACGAGACGGTCGCGCGTGTTGTGGGGCCGGCGTTCGAAAGCCTCCCAGGGAGGAAACCGCGGGTAGGAAGGGCGCTGTTTGGTCCGGCGCGGCCTATGGGGATTTCAGGATTGGGGACGGCTCGCGGGGGTCGGCGAGGCGCGAATTTGGTGAGGAAAACGGTGATGACAGGCGAGTTCGGCCGCGAGGATGGGCGCCGCTAGCGCGGGCGCTGTGTCCGGGGCAGGACTGAAGAGCGGGAGAGGACGTAGGGCTTTTGCTCCCGCATGCGAGTGGAGGCGAAAGGCATTGGGCTTGTAGGGCGGGATGCGTGGCGCGGTCACGAGCTGTCGATCCTGATCGGGATCGGCGATGAAGACCGCTTGGGGCGCTCGCCTTCGAATGTCTCGACGATGATCATCCGGCCGCCGCAACACGGACATCGGTGCGCTGGCGCAGGCGCTTCAGCGTCAGTGTACGCCTCGGCGGGCGGGCGCTCGGGCGCGGCGAGCAATTGGCGGACGCGTTCTATGTAGTGTGCTCGAACCGTTCCACCGAACAGACCGTAGTGGCGGACGCGGTGGAAGCCACTGGGCAGCACGTGCAGGAGAAAGCGGCGGATGAACTCGGCGGCGGCGAGGATCATGGTCTTGAGCCTGCCGCGGCCTTTGACCCGGTAGTCCTTCCACTTGAAGGTGACGCTGGCTTCGTCGAGCGCGATCAGCCGGGAGTTTGAGATCGCGACGCGGTGGGTGTAGCGGGCAAGATAAGCGAGCACGGCCTGCGGTCCGGCGAAGGGCCGCTTGGCGTAGACGACCCACTCGGAGCGCCGCAACGGCGCGAGCGCCGCGTCGAAGGCGCGCTTATCGGCAAGGGGGGCGAGATCGCCGAAGAAGGCGAGGCGGCCGGCTGCGTGCAGGGCTGCGAGGCCTTCGAGGAAGAGGCGGCGGAACAGGCGCGAGAGCACGCGCACGGGCAAAAAGAAGCCTGGCTTGCAGGCGATCCAGCGCGACCCGTCCGGGGACAGGCCGCCGCCCGGGGCGACGACATGGATATGCGGATGATGGGTGAGCGCCGAGCCCCAGGTGTGGAGCACGGCGGTGAGGCCGATGCGCGCCCCGAGATGCTTCGGGTCGGCGGCGATGGTGATGAGGGTCTCGGCGGCGGTCCTGAACAGGAGGTCGTAGACGGCGGCCTTGTTCTGGAACGCGATGGCGCCGATCGCCGCCGGCAGGGTGAAGACGACGTGATAATAGGCGACCGGCAGGAGTTCGGCCTCGCGGTCGGCGAGCCATTGGCGCGCCGCCGCGCCCTGACACTTCGGGCAGTGGCGGTTGCGGCAGGAGTTGTACGCGACGCGTTCGTGCGCGCAGTCCTCGCAGCGCTCGACGTGGCCGCCGAGCGCTGCGGTGCGACAGGTCTCGATCGCCGACATCGCCTTCAACTGGGCGAGGCTCACGTGACCGGCGTTGGCCTCGCGCCAAGCCGCCCCGTGAGTGCGAAAGACGTCGGCGACCTCCAGACGGGGCCGCGCCAAGGGGCCGCGATCAGGCGGGCGGCGATCGGCTCGCGAGGTCGAGGCCCAGCCGCTCGAGCGGGCTCTTGATGTCGCGGACCGTGTTGACGGCGACGCGGGTGTAGAGCGCCGTCGTCTCGAGCTTGGCGTGGCCCAGCGGACACGCGTCATAATGCACCTTCTGTCAACTCATTGAAAATCAAAGGCCCGCTGATACGGTGAAGGGTACGGTGAAGGGTTACGGTGAAGGGTTTCGGACGCCGGCCCCTCACGAGACGGTCGCGCGTGTTGTGGGGCCGGCGTTCGAAAGCCTCCCAGGGAGGAAACCGCGGGTAGGAAGGGCGCTGTTTGGTCCGGCGCGGCCTATGGGGATTTCAGGATTGGGGACGGCTCGCGGGGGTCGGCGAGGCGCGAATCTGGTGAGGAAAACGGTGATGACAGGCGAGTTCGGCCGCGAGGATGGGCGCCGCTAGCGCGGGCGCTGTGTCCGGGGCAGGACTGAAGAGCGGGAGAGGACGTAGGGCTTTTGCTACGGTGAAGGGTTTCGGACGCCGGCCCCTCACGAGACGGTCGCGCGTGTTGTGGGGCCGGCGTTCGAAAGCCTCCCAGGGAGGAAACCGCGGGTAGGAAGGGCGCTGTTTGGTCCGGCGCGGCCTATGGGGATTTCAGGATTGGGGACGGCTCGCGGGGGTCGGCGAGGCGCGAATCTGGTGAGGAAAACGGTGATGACAGGCGAGTTCGGCCGCGAGGATGGGCGCCGCTAGCGCGGGCGCTGTGTCCGGGGCAGGACTGAAGAGCGGGAGAGGACGTAGGGCTTTTGCTACGGTGAAGGGTTTCGGACGCCGGCCCCTCACGAGACGGTCGCGCGTGTTGTGGGGCCGGCGTTCGAAAGCCTCCCAGGGAGGAAACCGCGGGTAGGAAGGGCGCTGTTTGGTCCGGCGCGGCCTATGGGGATTTCAGGATTGGGGACGGCTCGCGGGGGTCGGCGAGGCGCGAATCTGGTGAGGAAAACGGTGATGACAGGCGAGTTCGGCCGCGAGGATGGGCGCCGCTAGCGCGGGCGCTGTGTCCGGGGCAGGACTGAAGAGCGGGAGAGGACGTAGGGCTTTTGCTACGGTGAAGGGTTTCGGACGCCGGCCCCTCACGAGACGGTCGCGCGTGTTGTGGGGCCGGCGTTCGAAAGCCTCCCAGGGAGGAAACCGCGGGTAGGAAGGGCGCTGTTTGGTCCGGCGCGGCCTATGGGGATTTCAGGATTGGGGACGGCTCGCGGGGGTCGGCGAGGCGCGAAATCTGGTGAGGAAAACGGTGATGACAGGCGAGTTCGGCCGCGAGGATGGGCGCCGCTAGCGCGGGCGCTGTGTCCGGGGCAGGACTGAAGAGCGGGAGAGGACGTAGGGCTTTTGCTACGGTGAAGGGTTTCGGACGCCGGCCCCTCACGAGACGGTCGCGCGTGTTGTGGGGCCGGCGTTCGAAAGCCTCCCAGGGAGGAAACCGCGGGTAGGAAGGGCGCTGTTTGGTCCGGCGCGGCCTATGGGGATTTCAGGATTGGGGACGGCTCGCGGGGGTCGGCGAGGCGCGAATTTGGTGAGGAAAACGGTGATGACAGGCGAGTTCGGCCGCGAGGATGGGCGCCGCTAGCGCGGGCGCTGTGTCCGGGGCAGGACTGAAGAGCGGGAGAGGACGTAGGGCTTTTGCTACGGTGAAGGGTTTCGGACGCCGGCCCCTCACGAGACGGTCGCGCGTGTTGTGGGGCCGGCGTTCGAAAGCCTCCCAGGGAGGAAACCGCGGGTAGGAAGGGCGCTGTTTGGTCCGGCGCGGCCTATGGGGATTTCAGGATTGGGGACGGCTCGCGGGGGTCGGCGAGGCGCGAATCTGGTGAGGAAAACGGTGATGACAGGCGAGTTCGGCCGCGAGGATGGGCGCCGCTAGCGCGGGCGCTGTGTCCGGGGCAGGACTGAAGAGCGGGAGAGGACGTAGGGCTTTTGCTACGGTGAAGGGTTTCGGACGCCGGCCCCTCACGAGACGGTCGCGCGTGTTGTGGGGCCGGCGTTCGAAAGCCTCCCAGGGAGGAAACCGCGGGTAGGAAGGGCGCTGTTTGGTCCGGCGCGGCCTATGGGGATTTCAGGATTGGGGACGGCTCGCGGGGGTCGGCGAGGCGCGAATCTGGTGAGGAAAACGGTGATGACAGGCGAGTTCGGCCGCGAGGATGGGCGCCGCTAGCGCGGGCGCTGTGTCCGGGGCAGGACTGAAGAGCGGGAGAGGACGTAGGGCTTTTGCTCCCGCATGCGAGTGGAACGGTGAAGGGTTTCGGACGCCGGCCCCTCACGAGACGGTCGCGCGTGTTGTGGGGCCGGCGTTCGAAAGCCTCCCAGGGAGGAAACCGCGGGTAGGAAGGGCGCTGTTTGGTCCGGCGCGGCCTATGGGGATTTCAGGATTGGGGACGGCTCGCGGGGGTCGGCGAGGCGCGAATCTGGTGAGGAAAACGGTGATGACAGGCGAGTTCGGCCGCGAGGATGGGCGCCGCTAGCGCGGGCGCTGTGTCCGGGGCAGGACTGAAGAGCGGGAGAGGACGTAGGGCTTTTGCTCCCGCATGCGAGTGGAGGCGAAAGGCATTGGGCTTGTAGGGCGGGATGCGTGGCGCGGTCACGAGCTGTCGATCCTGATCGGGATCGGCGATGAAGACCGCTTGGGGCGCTCGCCTTCGAATGTCTCGACGATGATCATCCGGCCGCCGCAACACGGACATCGGTGCGCTGGCGCAGGCGCTTCAGCGTCAGTGTACGCCTCGGCGGGCGGGCGCTCGGGCGCGGCGAGCAATTGGCGGACGCGTTCTATGTAGTGTGCTCGAACCGTTCCACCGAACAGACCGTAGTGGCGGACGCGGTGGAAGCCACTGGGCAGCACGTGCAGGAGAAAGCGGCGGATGAACTCGGCGGCGGCGAGGATCATGGTCTTGAGCCTGCCGCGGCCTTTGACCCGGTAGTCCTTCCACTTGAAGGTGACGCTGGCTTCGTCGAGCGCGATCAGCCGGGAGTTTGAGATCGCGACGCGGTGGGTGTAGCGGGCAAGATAAGCGAGCACGGCCTGCGGTCCGGCGAAGGGCCGCTTGGCGTAGACGACCCACTCGGAGCGCCGCAACGGCGCGAGCGCCGCGTCGAAGGCGCGCTTATCGGCAAGGGGGGCGAGATCGCCGAAGAAGGCGAGGCGGCCGGCTGCGTGCAGGGCTGCGAGGCCTTCGAGGAAGAGGCGGCGGAACAGGCGCGAGAGCACGCGCACGGGCAAAAAGAAGCCTGGCTTGCAGGCGATCCAGCGCGACCCGTCCGGGGACAGGCCGCCGCCCGGGGCGACGACATGGATATGCGGATGATGGGTGAGCGCCGAGCCCCAGGTGTGGAGCACGGCGGTGAGGCCGATGCGCGCCCCGAGATGCTTCGGGTCGGCGGCGATGGTGATGAGGGTCTCGGCGGCGGTCCTGAACAGGAGGTCGTAGACGGCGGCCTTGTTCTGGAACGCGATGGCGCCGATCGCCGCCGGCAGGGTGAAGACGACGTGATAATAGGCGACCGGCAGGAGTTCGGCCTCGCGGTCGGCGAGCCATTGGCGCGCCGCCGCGCCCTGACACTTCGGGCAGTGGCGGTTGCGGCAGGAGTTGTACGCGACGCGTTCGTGCGCGCAGTCCTCGCAGCGCTCGACGTGGCCGCCGAGCGCTGCGGTGCGACAGGTCTCGATCGCCGACATCGCCTTCAACTGGGCGAGGCTCACGTGACCGGCGTTGGCCTCGCGCCAAGCCGCCCCGTGAGTGCGAAAGACGTCGGCGACCTCCAGACGGGGCCGCGCCAAGGGGCCGCGATCAGGCGGGCGGCGATCGGCTCGCGAGGTCGAGGCCCAGCCGCTCGAGCGGGCTCTTGATGTCGCGGACCGTGTTGACGGCGACGCGGGTGTAGAGCGCCGTCGTCTCGAGCTTGGCGTGGCCCAGCGGACACGCGTCATAATGCACCTTCTGTCAACTCATTGAAAATCAAAGGCCCGCTGATTGGGATTTGGTGTTAGCGGACGGTCTGATCGCTTGCGCCCGGTCAATCCGACCAGGTTTGCTGTCCTGATTGCCCAGGGAGCGCCTGGGCAGACCTGCCGGCCCTTGATTTCGCCACGGCGAAGCATGCGCAGCGCCGTCATATTGCATACCCCGACCATTTTCGCTGCGGCCTCGAGCGTGATCTCGCCACGCTCGGCCCATTCGCCGTTGCGGTAGCCGGCGATCTCATGGTGATTGCGGAAGCCGCACACGCGCTCCTGCGTCCAGGCGTTGCCGTATCCGGTCGCGACGCCGACGCGATTGAGCAGGCGCGCAATCTGGCGATCCGGCATCAGTCGGGCCAGCTCACGCATGAGCGCGATCGTATCGTCCGGAACGCGTGGATTGTGCCGACCGGCTGCATTCAGCCGCTGCTTCACCTGCAGTTCAGTGTGATCGCCGCCTTGCCAGTGCAGGACGGCATGTAGGATCGCGCCGTCGCGGCGCACGATGACCTCCGAAATCGCAGTGCGGAGGATCCGCTTGCGGGTCGCAGGCGTGGCGGCGGGATGCGACCAGGCGCGTTCGAGATCGGCGCCGAGCGCAAGGAGCTGCTGCCGCTCCGGCTCGCCAAGCGAGGTCGGACGCCGCGCGATCATGGCCGCGATGTCGCCCTCGATCCGGGCAATGGCTTGCAAAGCTTCGTTCCACCGGCGCTCCAGCTCGCGGGCGACGAGCCGGTTGGCCGGATCGACAGCATCGTACTGTCGACGGGCATGGGCGGCGTCGTAGCGGGCCTGCTGCAGGGAGAGTTCCAGTTGCCGCTCAGCCGCCGTGGTCTGGCTTGTCTGGGCTTCGATCGCCTTTACCGCCGCTTCCAAACCGAGCGGTCTCAGGACGCGCAGCACCTCCCGGGCGATCGCCGCGTCGATGCTCAGGCCGCTCACCGAGATGCATCGCTTGGCGCCGTGGTTCATGCGCGCGCCATAGCAGTTGTAGCGACCGAGCTTGCCGCCGTAGTGCACATGGAGTTTGCGCCCGCAGTGGCCGCAGCGCAGAAGCCCGGGCAGCAACAGCTTGCCTTCACGGGCCGCTCCGCGAGCGAGCGCGCTGCTCATGCCGGTCGCGTTGTTGGCGATCGCCTTGATGTTGCGTTCGAACTCGTCCCAGCTGATGTAGGCGGCGTGATGGTCCTTGATCAGAACGTCCCATTCATCGATCAACCGGCGCACGCCACGACGAACGCGCTTGCGACCTTCCCCCACGCTGATCCGGCTCGTGGTGCGCCCGAATGCATAGGCGCCGGCATAAATCGGATTGGTCAGGATGTTGTGCACAATGTTGTAGGGCGGCAAGCGCCACACGACGCCGTGCGCCTCGCCCCGCCGCGATTTGGCGGGCAATTCAATTCCTTCGTCTCTGATCCAGACGTGCACCTGCCGCGCGCTCTGGAACTCGGCGAATTTCGTGAAGACGAGTTGAATGGCCTGTTGGACGCGCTGGTCCGGATCCTTTTCGATCCGGCCGCGCCCGACTTTCACATAGCCCGCGGCCACGCCGAGAACCAGGTCGCCGCGACGCGCCATCTGGCGCAACGCCTCCTGCGAGCGCTGGCGGAACAGCGACAATTCGAGTTCGCTCATCGTGCCTTTCATACCCAGCAACAATCGATCGTTGGGATGGCGAGGATCGTAGATTCCGTCCTCGTCGACGAGGATCGTGCCGACCAATCCACAGAACTCTATCAGCGTGTGCCAGTCGCGGCCGTTGCGGGCGAGGCGCGAAGCCTCGATGGCAAGCACCACACCGACGCGACGGTCACAGATTGCGGCCAACAACCGCTCGAAGCCAGGACGGACGACGCCTCCGCCCGATCGTCCGAGATCGTCGTCGATGATTTCGACAGTCGTCCAGCCAAGCTGCCTGGCGCGATCGGCAAGCCCGTATTGCCGGCGCTGGCTCTCGAGGTTGTGCACGAGCTGATCCTGGGTTGATTGACGGATATAAACGCAAGCGATGCGTTGCAGATGCTCGGCTGTGATTTTGCTCATGGATGATCGCCCCGTTTCTTACGTTGGACCAGCGTCGCCGCGATCTCGCGGAGCAGAGCTTCCACGAGGCCCGCGAGTTCGACCTTGCGAGCCGGGCATGGGTTCACGAGCGGCGTCTCCTCGTCGAACAGGCTTCGTTGGCGATGGTCGGATTTGCGCGCCATTTTGGGCTCCCTCCGGTTTTGATTCGGGCAGGAGAAAGCCTAGGAGCGCATCGACCTCCATGCGCATCGAGCGCAAGATGTGGAGTGGAAAATGCGGCTGGTCGCTGATCGTGAAACGCGACGCCGCCGGTTCCGTCATCCATGCCGGCAAGCAGGCGAACGAGCCGTCCGGTTGAAGAACGACGACGAACTCGACGCCGCCGCTTTCGAGCCGTCGCCTTATCTGCACCACTTCGCCGAAGCGCGGGTGGAACCGGTAGCTGATACGAGCTTCAGCCGGCTGTTCGTGGGCACTATGTAGCCATTTCGAACAACACCTGGATCACGCGAATGTCGACGCCCTGCTCGAGCAGATGGGTCGCGAAGCTGTGCCGCAGCGTGTGCGGCGAGACGCGCTTGGAGATGCTCGCCAGATCCTTGGCGACGGCGACGGCGCGGTTGAGCTGACGGGGGGTGATCGGATTGATCGGGTTCTGGCCCGGAAAGGGGACTGTCAGGAATCTTGTGTGCGGAGCCGGTTGCGCCATCACGCTTGAACGAACCGTTCGTCGAACATGATAGCGAATTGGGTCTTTGCCTCGAACCACTCGCGCGGCGGCATTTTCCACTCTCCAGCAGCCTCGCGCAAGACAAGAAACAGGAGCTTGGTCGCGGCGTCATCGGTGGGAAAATGACCTCGTGTGCGCACGGCGCGGCGCAATTTTGCGTTGAGCGCCTCAATGGCGTTGGTGGTGTAGATGATCCGCCGGACGGCCTCTGGAAAAGCGAAGAACGGGATCACCCGCTCCCAATTCCGGCGCCAGCCCTGCGCGATGGCGGGATATTTTTGCCCCCACTGGCTCGCGTCGAAAGCCTCGAGCGCCGCTCTGGCCGCATCGGCGTCTTTGGCCCGATAAATCGTCTTCAACCCACCGGCGAGGACCTTGCGGTCTTTCCAGGAGGCGAAATCCATCGAATGACGGATGAGATGAATGATGCAGGTTTGAACGATGGTCTGTGGAAAGACGGCGGTGATCGCCTCGGGAAAGCCCTTCAATCCGTCGACAACGGCAATCAGAAGGTCGCTGACGCCGCGGTTCTTCAGCTCGTTCATGACGCGCAGCCAGAATTTGGCCCCTTCGGTGTTTTCAATCCAGAGGCCCAGGATATCCTTCTCCCATCCGCCTGGACGCCGAGGGCGATGTAGACCGCCTTGTTGCGCACCAGGCCCTCGTCCCGGATTTTGACACGCAACTCATCGAAGAAGACAAGCGGATAACTCGCCTCCAGAGGACGGTTCTGCCATTCGCCGACCGCCTCCAGAACCGCGTCGGTCACGGTCGAGATCAGGTCAGGCGAAACTTCGAGCCCATAGATCTCGAACAAGTGGCCTTGAATCTCTCGCACCGTCATCCCGCGCGCATACATCGATACAATCTTGTCGTCGAAGCCGGGAAATCGCCGCTGATATCGAGCGATCAGCTTGGGATCGAACGTTCCCTCGCGGTCTCGAGGAACCCGAATATCGAGCTTCGATGTCTCAGTGATCACCTTCTTGCTCGAATAGCCGTTTCGATGGTTTCTCCTGCCCTCGGCGGCCTCGCCATCCAGATGATCGTCGATCTCGGCGTTCAAAACACGTTCGGCCAGCGCCTTCTTCAGCTCGTCGAATAAGCCGTCCTTATTGAAAACCTCCTTCGGATCGCGGCCATCCAGAAGTTGGTCCAGCGTGTCTTTCCTGATTGCCATAGGCGCCCTCCATCGGCGTCATTATGGCTCCGCACACAAGATTCCTGACAGTCCCCCGGAAAGAGCCAGACCGGCGGCCGCGCCGCCCGCCACCAGTCGCGCAAGAGTTCCAGCAGTTGCGGCGAGAGCATCACATAGCGATCCCGCTGCCCCTTGCCCTGCTCCACCCTGAGCATCATGCGCCCACTGTCAATGTCAGACACCTTGAGGTTCGCGACCTCGGACACGCGCATGCCCGCGCCGTAGGCGACGCTGAGCGCGGCCTTGTACTTCAGGCTGGGGGGGCTTCGAGGAGCCGCGCCACCTCCTCCTGGCTCAGGACGACCGGCGCCCTGCGCGGCTTGTTCACGGTCCGCAGAGGGCGGACGATCTCGGGCCGTTCGAGCGTCACCGTGAAGAAAAACCGCAGCGCGGCGATGGCGGCGTTGATCGACCCCGCGCTGATCTGCTGCTGCGCCAGATGCAGTTGAAAGCCTCGAAGGTCCTCCTTCGTCGCCGTATCGGGCGACCGGCCGAGGAAGGCCGTGAAGGTCCTGACGTGCCGGACGTAGGCCTTCTGCGCCTTCGCGCCGTAACGGCGCGCCGTCATGTCATCGATCAAGCGCCGGCGCAGCGGGCTGATGGGTTTGTCGGACATCGCGAAAGCTCCTGTCTCGCATGGGGTTGAACCCCACGATCTTGAGACAGGCCCTGGCCTTAGCTTGGCCCTCAGCCCTTTGCGCGCCTCCCCGTCGCTCGCCGCCCCTACCGCGCGAGCGGTTTAGTCCACGGGCGGGAAGCGCGCCTACAGGGGTCGCCGCCGGAAAGACCGGAGTCCGAAGGATAGCCGTCATTCCATTGCGAGCGGGAAATGGGCTTCACCGCCCAAAGGAGGCATTCTGGAGAATGGCCCCGGGGAGACCTCCACGGATCGGTAGTTTCATTCTGAGGCAGCGTCGATCGCGGCCTCTATTCTGCGTAGGTCCCGAGCTGAGCTGATTGTCTGCGGAAGCCAACGATTACGCCGGCGCGCGCTCGAAATCGCGGACGGCCGACAGCACCTTTCCGTCCGCTCCCCTCGCGCCAACGATCTGAAGACCGATGGGAAGACCAGAACTCGGTCATCCCACAGGGCGTCGAGGCGGCAGGTTGCTGGCTGAGGTTGATCGGATAAGCGAAAGAGCCCGAATTGATCGCTCGATCCAGCGCGACCTCGCGCGGGACTTCGCCGACCGGGAAAGCCGGTATCGCCGTCGCCGGCGATATGATGAAGTCAAAACGCGTCAGAAGCCTGTCCATTTCCGACCCGAACGCCGCGCGCTTGATCTGAGCGTCGACGAGAGCGGTCGCCGTGATCGAAGCGCCGATCTTCACAACCTCGACCAGGCCCGGATCGCACAAGGCTGCGAGATCGGGCGACACCGCCCTGAAACGATTGGCCGCGCCTGCGTACCAGTGGATGCGAAACACCTCAGGCAGATCATAATCGGGCAGCGTGATCGCTTCGACGCGCGCTCCGAGAGATTCGAGCACGAGAGCGGCCTTCGTGACGGCGGCGGCCACTTCCGCATCAAGACGTCCGGCCGGCGGCTCCATCCACAAACCGATGCGCGCCTCCTTTAAAACGCCTTCCTCAAGATCGATCGGCCCCAGATCGCCGGCCCCCTGATTCCAGTCGTCGAGGTCGCGCCCCGCCATGACCTTGAGCATCGCAGCGGCGGCGTGCGCGCTCCGGGCGATCGGGCCGATATGGGCGAGCGTCCCGAAAGCGCTCGCAGGATAGGCGGCGACGCGCCCGAAGGTCGGCTTCAGTCCCGTGACGCCCGTGAAAGAACAAGGGATGCGGATCGAGCCTCCTCCGTCCGTGCCGATGTGAAGGACTCCGGCCCCCGTCGCGGCTGCGACCACTGCGCCGCCGGAAGAGCCTCCCGGCGTCATCTCCCGATCCCATGGGTTTCGAGTGAGGCCGGTCAGCGGGCTGTCGGTAACTGCCTTCCATCCAAATTCTGGCGTAGTGGTAATCCCCAGGAACACCGCGCCGCCGGCGCGGAGCCGCTTCACCGACGGGGCATCCCTGGAGCACGACGCCTCCGACGTCGTCCGGCTTCCGTATCGGATCGGCCGGCCCTTCACCCACACGATGTCTTTGATCGTGGTCGGAACGCCATCGATCGGCGAAAGCGGAGCTCCGGCTCGCCAGCGGGCCGTTGAATCTCTTGCCATTGCGAGGGCGGCCTCTTCGTCGATGAGCGAAAACGGGTTGAATTGCGACTGAATTTCTTTCGCTCTCGCAATCGTGGCCCGCGCGACGTCCAAGGCTGTGAACTTTCCGGCGGCGAAGCCTGTCGTGAGCTCACCCACATCCAAGCGGCAGAGCTCACTTGCGTCCGCTAGAGGATGTCGCTTTGCTGTCATTTCGCGTGAGTCCCTTCGGTTGCTTGAGAAACTGGGACCGGCCGTCGACGCGGTGCGCTCAAGGCGCCGTTCGCCGCACGGCCTTCTCCGCCGGCGGGCATGACCGCGCTGCGCACCGCCGCGCAAGCGAGGCTCGATGCGATCTCGCCGATGGCAACCGAATCCATTCGAGTTGGCTTGGCGCCCATCGAAAGCGCGAACAGAATGTCCCCGTCATAAAGCGTGTGAAACGGCTGGATGAACTCGGGCCATCGCGGCGTGGGTCTGGCGACCGATCTGCTGAAGTTCGTTGGGCGGAATTTCGCGGTCTACGACGACCGCAGTCAACGTCGTATTGCCTCCGCTTGGAAGGCGGCCCGTAAGCTCATGCGCAGGATCGGCGATGACGGTTTCCAGGCGATGGCGCTGTCCGGTTTCACGGTCGAGGAAACCTCTCAGCACGCCGCCATCCTCATCAATGATGGCGCCGACGGCGTTCACGACCGTGAAGACTGCGACAGACACATCCGCGACCGTCTTGACCGCTGCGCCCTGACCGCCGCTCTCAGCGGCGAAGCGGGAAGACCCGCGAAGCTTGCCGACGGTCGCAGACACGCCTGCCCCGCGCCGGCCTAACGGAAAGCGCCCCTCTACGGCGGACAGATACGCTGCCTGACCAAGAATCTTATCCGGATAATGCAATGTGGCGCGCTGCCCGAAGTCGTAGATGATCGCGCCGGACACGCAAGCGATATTGCCCCAGCTTGCATTCTTGCGTTGCTTCAGGATTTCGGCGGCTACGCCTGAGCCGGCCTCCATTCCGTAAAGCGAGCCGCCCGCGAAGCAGATCGCGTCGACAAAGGAATAACCGCCGAACAGTCCGGGCGCCCCTCCGCGAACGTCGACCTCGCAGCGCGCTCCCTCCGTAAAGTGAAGCACGGTGCATCCTGTCGGGCCTTCGGCGTATTCAGCCGCTCCGATGCGAAGTCCAGGCCATTCAAAGCGCAAGCAGGGAGAGCCGTCGACGATCGCCGGAACAAGGCCATTCTCATTTTTCAACACGGGACAGCTCCCCTTTCTTCCTGCTCGCGGCTCCCCGGCTCGCGCTCGTCGTCACGACAGGAATTTCGTCGAAATCTCGGCGTTGAGCGTGTTGGTGTGATGCGCGGCGTTCTCCATGTGATTGCGCATGAGGCGCAGGACCGTTTCGCGATCCCTCCGGCGGAAGGCGTCAATCAGCGCTTCATGGTATTCGACGTTCGCGCCGGTAAATCGATCGCCTGACTTGAGATAGGTCTTGTTGAAGACGATCCAGTCGCTCAAGAGGCTGTTGATGAATTGGCAAAAAAAGCCAAGGAGAACATTGTTGCACGCAGACGCGAGCACATTGTGAAACTCGATCTCGGCGGCGCGCAATTCGCGCGTGTCCTCCTCTGTCCTGACTTCCTGCTTGGCGATTGAGACAGCTTGCTCCATCGCCAGGAAGTGTCGCTCCTCCAAACGCCCCACGACCTCTTCGGCGAGAAGCGGCTCGAGAACGATTTCGAACCTGATAAGATTCTTGACGGTGAGCGGCCTGAAATAGAAGAAGTTTGCCAAGAGCTGCACCGCGCTCTGCTCGGAGACCTCCGCCACCCGAGCGCCGCCGCCCGAGCCGGGCGTGACTTTGATGAGACCCTGCACCTCGAGCGACTTCAAAGCTTCGCGGATCGTCCACCGGCTCGTTTGAAAGGATTCGGTCAACTCGGCCTCCTGGGGCAGCTTGTCGCCGGGCCGTTTCATCTCGGTGACGATCCAGCGCTTGAGCTCCTCGGCGACGACATCGGCGCGTTTGGCGAAGCGGGCCTTGCCCAGCCCGGCTGTCATTGATTTTCCGCGCATTCTGCTTCCTCCGCGCGATGGCAGGCGACCTCGGAGCGTCCGACCTCGCGCAATTCAGGTCTTTCGTCGTGACAGCGCTGCACGCTGAAGGGACAGCGGAGCGCAAAAGGACAGCCGAGCATCGAGGCTTCCTCAGCTTCGCCTCTCGCAGCGAGAGACCGCTCGAGGGGATCGCGAGCCGCCGCAGTCAGCGCGCGGGAATAGGGATGAAGGGGCGTTGCGTAGAACGAACCGGCGGGGCCAAGCTCGACCACAGTTCCCGCATACATGACCGCAATACGGTCGGACACGTAGCGGGTCGCTGCGAGATCGTGCGAGATGAACAGCGCGGCAAACCCATGGCGCTGCTGCAAATCCTTGATCAGGTTGAGCGCCTGGGTTTGCGCGGAGGCGTCCAGAGCGCTGACCGCTTCGTCGAACACGATGAAACGCGGCTCCGTCACCAGAGCGCGCGCAATCGCCACGCGCTGGCGCTGTCCGCCCGACAGCTCGTGCGGATATCGATCCGCAAAGCTCGGATCGAGGCCGACCATCTCGAGCGCCCGCCGGGATTCGGCGACTTGCACCCTCCTCGAGCCTTTACCCAGGATCGCCAGCGGTTCCGAAACGGACGCCCGCACTGTCATTCGCGGATTGAGCGCCCATTCCGGATGTTGAAGCACCACGGAGAGCTTTCCGGGGCGAGGCCTGTTCTTCGGCCCGATCAGCTGGCGCTCGAAGAGCACGGCCCCCGAGGTCGCCTGCGTCAGGCCGAGGCATACCCGCCCAAGCGTGCTCTTGCCCGACCCGGATTCGCCGACGAGGCCGACTGTCTCTCTTTCCGCGATCGCCAAGGTGACCTGATCGACGGCGCGCGTGACGCGCCTGCTCCAAATGGGGCCGGAAACGTACGTTACGGCGACATGCCGGATATCGACGACCGGGTGTTTCACGACGCGCGCGCCGGGAACGACTCGCTGCGCTGAAGAACGGCCCCGGCATGATGGCAGGCGACCTCTCGGCCCGCGAACGGCCGCAGGTCAGGCCGGACGTTGCGGCATGCTTCATCCGCCAAACCGCACCGCGCGGCGAAGCTGCAGCCGGGAGAGGCCGAGGTCAGCACGGGCGGGGCGCCGGGGATCGCGGCGAGGCGCTCGCCCGGCCGCTCAGCGCCTAAGGCGGCCTTAAGCAGGCCTTGCGTGTAAGGATGCTGAGGAGCCTTGAAGACGATCGAAGCCGGCCCGGTTTCGACCACCCGTCCCCCGTACATTACGCCGACCGCATCGCAGGTTCGCGCGACCGTCGACAGTTCGTGGCTGAGCAAAACGAGGGTCGCACGGATTGCATGTTGAAGGGATATGATCAGTTCGAGGATCTGCCCGCGAATGGACGCGTCGAGCGACGCCGTCGGCTCGTCGGCGACGAGCAGCTCCGGGCGCCGGGCGATCGCCATGGCGATGACGACGCGCTGGGCCATTCCTCCCGACAATTCGTTCGGGTATGCGCGAGCGATCCGATGCGCTTCGCGCAGTCCGACTTGCCGAAGCAGCTCGTGGACCTCGCTCTCGCTCGGCTTGCGTCCGAGCGCCCAGCTGATCTGCTTCCCGATACGCGCCGTCGGATTGAGCGCGGACATGGGACTTTGAAAAACGAAGCCGAGGCGAGATCGCCTGAGAGAGACGAGGCGCTCGTCGTCGAGTTCGAACAGCGGTTGGGAGGCAACGGTAAGCGACCCCGAGGCGAGCTTCGCGTTGGCCGGCAACAGCCGGCCCATCGCCATTCCCAAAGTCGTCTTGCCTGAGCCGGACTCGCCGACCAGCCCCATCGAAGACCCGGCCTCGATGCGGAGATCCGCGCCGTCCAAAGCTCGAATCGCGCCGAGCGCGGTGCGGTATTCGATGGCAAGGTTTGAAGCGACGACGAACGCGCTCATCGAAGCGGCCTGCCCGGCAGCGGCTCGAGCGCGTCGCGCAACCCGTCGCCAAGGAGATTGATCGACAGGATCGTGAACAAGAGCGTCACGCCCGGAGCAAAAGCGAGCCACGGCGCGAGGGCGAGGTAGGCGGCGCCGAGCTGGAGGAGTGAGCCGAGAGACGGATAAGGCGGCTGCGTGCCGAGCCCGAGAAAGCTCAATGCGCTTTCGATCAACATGCCGAGCGACAAGGCGTAAGTGAGCTGGATGATGAGCGCGCCGGCAAGGTTCGGCAGGAGATGCACGGACATGATGCGAATTCGGCGAAGCGCCGGCCACTTCCGCAGCAACGACGAATTCGCGCGAGGCGAGGCTGAGCGCCACCGACCGCACGACCCTGATGAACAACGGCAGAGTGGCGGCAAAGATGACGACGATGACGGCGAGGTCCCCCGGACCGAGAATCGAGGCCGTCATCAAGCCAAGGATGATCGCCGGAAATGCGAACAAGACATCGGCCACGCGGGCGACGACCGCATCGACCCGGCCGCGATAATAGGCAGCGACGAGACCGATGACGGCGCCCAGGGCGCCAGTCAAAAGCACCGCGCTCGCGGCGACGCGGAAGGTGACCAGGATGCCGCCGACGACGCGCGGCAAGTAGGCCCGGCCCAGCTCGTCCGCGCCGAGAGGAAGCTTCAGGCTTGGCTGAGCGAGGCGAGGCGCGACCCCTATCGCCGTCGGATCGCCGATTGGAAGATAAGGCCCGAACGCCCCGACGCAGAGCAAAAAAACGATCATTCCGGCGCCGAACGCCATGAGCGGGTCGCGCCGCAGCGTGTTCGCGCAAGCCGAAAAGAGTTTGGAGCGCGTCTGGCTCACGATCCGCCGCGCCTTCCTTCGATGCGAGGATCAAGCAGCCCATAGGCGATGTCGACGCACATGTTTGTGGTGACCAGCAGGATGGAAAAGATCAGCACAGCGCTCTGGGTGACCTGATAATCGCGGTTGTTGAGGGCGTTCCAGGTGTAAAGGCCGATTCCCGGGATCGTGAACAGCGTCTCGACGACAACCGAGCCGCCCATCAACGCGGCAAGATACATCGTCGTCACGGTCAGGATCGGCAACGAGGCGTTTCGCAGGATATGACGCCTGATGATTTGGCCGGGACTCTCCCCTCGGGCGACTGCGGTGGTGATATGTCCGCTCGTGACCACGTTGAGCACGGATTCACGCGTCGTGCGCAGCACCAGCGCTATGCCCGGCACGCTCAGTGTGAACGCCGGCAGCGCCATCGCCCTAAGATTGGCGATCGGGCTCTCGAAAAAGGGCGTGTAGCCGCCGACGCGCAGGCCCAGAGTCCAAACCGAAAAGACGTAGACGAGAACAGTGCCGAGGACGAAGTCCGGTGTGCTGGCGCCCAGGGCGCCGAGCAGCCGCGCCAAAGTTCGCACCCATGGGCGTGTATTGCCGAGGCCCGAAGCGACGCCGAGCGGCAATCCGACGAGCAGCGTGAGCAGGATCGCCAGCGCCGCAAGCTCGAGCGTCGCCGGCGCGCGCCGGGCAAGCTCCAGCGCCACGGGAGTCCGCGTGATCATTGAGACGCCAAAGTCGCCGTGCAACACTGCGACGAGCCATTTGAGGAACTGCTCGGGCAGCGGCGCATCCAAGCCGAACTCACGAGAGATGGTCGCGCGGGTCGCTTCGGTCTGAATCGGGCCGAGTATGATTTGCTCGAAACCGCCCGGCAAAAGATGCATCGCGAGGAAGACGATCAGCGACACCGCGAACATTGTGAAGAGCCCGATCCCGATACGCGCGCCGATATAGGCTAGGATCGCCATGAACGACCTGGGTTGACGAGGCCTCGCCCCGGCCTGGCGATAGTCAAAGCCCGGGGGGAGAAGGGTTCGCCGAGCGGGCGCGCGTAGCTCATGTCCGACCTATTGCCGACGGGAAAACTCCTCCGCATATTTAAAGGTGCGGAAATATCCTTCGTTGGCGCTGAAGCGGGTATTCACGAGGTCATCGCGATAGGCGATGTAGTCCGGCTTGCCCACGAGCGCGATGACATTCGCGTCGTCGTCGATCAGGCCGCAGGCCGCGTCCATCGCCGCGAGACGCTCGGGCCCGTTGGGGAGCGAGCGAATTTTCTTCACCGCTTCCGTCAAAGCATCGTCGGGAAGAGTGTAGCCGTCCGCCCAGCCTTTTGAGCCGTCCGGGGTCCACCAATAAAGCACCATGGCCGGATCCGTGTATCCGGCGTACCAGGAGACCGCCATGTCGAAATGGGGTTGGGGAACAAAAACGCGCTTGTACCAGTCGGCCGTCGGAATCTCTTCGACCTTCGCCTTGAATCCGGCTTCGTTGAGGTTGCCTTGAATGACCTGGGCGATCAGCGGATAAGCCGCGAGTGCGGAGGATCCGATCACCCCAACTTCGACGCCTTCCTTGTTGGCCTCCTTGAGGAGCGCGCGCGCCTTGGCGAGGCGCTCCGGGCGCGGCTCCGAGTAGTAAGGATCGCTTTCACAGGCCTTGAACCCGAGCCCGGTCGGAATGGGATGCTCGGGCTTGGCTTCGCCGGCGAACACGATATTCGCGATCGTGTCTCGATCGATCGCGTAATGCATGGCTTGCCGCACGCGCTTGTCCGAAAGCGGGCTCGTCTCCTCTTTGGCGTTGACGTCGAGGCGGTAGTAGTTTGTCGTGTTTTGTTTGAAGACCTTTATTTTGGGCTCGTTCTGGAGGAGGCGCGAGATATCGGCGTTGTCAAAAGTCGCCACATCGACGAGACCGTCGCGGAGCGCGGCGATGCGCGCGCTGTCGTTCGGCAGGATCTTGATGAGAAACTCATCCAGGAGCGGCCGATCTTTGCGCCAGAAATGAGAATTGCGGGCGAGCTTCCAATATTGGTCTTGAACGTGCTCGACGACCATGAACGGACCGGAGCCCAGGATGTCTTTCTTCGGGTTGAAAGAGCCCTCGTTCAACTCCTTGATGGGGAGAATCGAGGTCGGCGCCGCCGCGAGCACGTTGAGAAACGCGGTGTTGGGCTCTTCGAGATCGAAGCGCACCGTGTGGTCGTCCTCGGCGACGATCGCTGTGATCTTGCCTAATTGCTTGCCCCAAACCCCGCCCGTCTTGGGATCGGTGAGGCGTTTGAACGAGCCGACCACATCGTCGGCCATCAACGGGCGGCCGTTCGAAAAGGCGGCGTTACTCGCCAAATGGAAACGATACGAGGTCGGCGAAAGTTGCTCCCAGCTTCGCGCCAGTCCCGGCGCCAAGTGATAGTTGTCATCGGTGCTGAGCAGTTGCTGGTAGACCAGGTAGAAAAGGTCCCAGGACGCCCCATCGCCCGAAAACTGAGGATCGAACGACAGAACCTCCGTCTGCTTGCCCCATGTGACCGCCTCGCCCGCAAAAGCGGGCGGGCTTTGAGCGCCCACGAGGACGAAGGCGAGGAACGCAACGCCGAGCAGACGATCCCGAAGGTTAGGCATGCCGAGTTCTCCGAGCAAAAGGATCTTTGGTTATAACCATTATAATGGTATATCGTGCGGCGCAAGCGCAGGCGGGTCATCCGCGACTTTCCTGGCTCGTCGCTGGCGTCATTGCCGGGACGAGCCTGGCTTGGCCCTGCGATCCACGCCTCGCCGACAGGCGACCGGAGCATCGTCGGCTTCGGGTCGATTTGACCGGTTCGCCAAGCCGTCGGCGAACAACCGGTATTGGCGCAACCCACGCCTTCAACCAAAGGCCGCTTTCTAGTGCTTCCCGCCCGTTCATCGGGCCGATCTTGAAGGGCAGCAAAGGGTGCAGGCTGTGTGAAAACGTCGGTTGAGTTAGAATGTTGACACATTGAGTCGGGGTTCTTGATGAAGCGCTTTGTCGAGGGTGAGGATCTGCGGCAGGGCGTTTTGCTTCCGGAGTATCTCGACGACTTTGTAGCTGAGGAGAACCAGGTCCGAGTCATCGAGGCGTTCGTCGACGAGCTGGATTTGCGGGCTCTGGGGTTTGAGGGCGTTGTCCCGGAGGCGACGGGCCGTCCGGCCTACCATCCCGCCACGATGCTGAAGATCTACGTTTACGGCTACATCAACCAAATTACTTCGAGCCGGAGGCTTGAGCGGGAAGCCCAACGCAATGTCGAGCTGATGTGGCTGACTGGACGGCTTGCGCCGGACTTCAAGACGCTCGCGGACTTCAGAAAAGACAACGGCGCAGCGATCCGCGCGACGTGCCGGCAATTCGTGGCGTTCTGCCGAAATCTGAACTTGTTCACTCAGGCGATCGTGGCGATCGACGGAAGCCGGTTCAAGGCCGTCAACTCCCGCGACAGATCGTTCTCGCGCGGCTCGATTAAGCGCCGCATGGAGCAGGTCGAGGCGAGCATCGAGCGCTATCTGTCGGCGCTGGAGACGGCGGACCGTCAGGAAGGCGAGTTGGCGGAGGCCAAGTCGGCGCGGCTGAAGGACAAGATCGCCTCGCTGCGAGAGCAGATGCGCAAGTACAAGGCGCTGGAAGTCGCCGTTCATGCCGCGCCGGACAAGCAGATTTCGCTGACTGATCGGGATGCGCGATCGATGGCGACGAGCGGCAAGGATACGGGCATCGTCGGCTACAATGTCCAGGCCGTTGTCGACGCCAAGCATCACCTGATCGTCGCGCACGAGGTCACCAATATCGGCAACGATCGCAGCCAACTCTCGACGATGGCGAAGCAGGCGCAAGAGGCGACGGGCGTGCGCGAACTGACGGCGATCGCCGATCGCGGCTACTTCAAAGGCGAGGAGATCCTAGCTTGTGAGGCGGCGGGCGTGACGCCCATCGTCCCAAAGCCGCTGACCTCTGGCGCCAAGGCGGACGGCCGGTTCGGCAAGCAGGATTTCGTCTACGATCCCCAGGAGGACGCCTATCGTTGTCCTGGCGGGGAGAAGCTGACGCGGCGGTTCACCACTATCGAAGCCGGCCTCACGCTGCACGCGTACTGGACGACGAAATGCGCCCCCTGCGCGCTCAAATCGAAATGCACGCCTTCAAAGGAGCGGCGCGTCAAGCGTTGGGAACACGAAGCCGTCCTCGACGTCATGCAGGAGCGCTTGGACCGCGCCCCCCAGAGCATGCGTATTCGGCGTCAAACCGCCGAACATCCGTTCGGGACCATCAAGGCTTGGATGGGCGCAACCCACTTCCGAATGCGCACGCTCGGAAAGGTGAGTACGGAAATGAGCCTTCACGTTCTCGCCTACAACCTGAAGCGGATGATCGCTATCCTTGGCGTTCAACCAATGATCCAGGCGATCAGGGCAGCCTGAAAGCCCATTGCATCGAGACGCAAGCAGAGAGCCAACCCTTCCCTCCTTCGCCGCCCTCCGCACTCGCTCTGCAACCGCGTTTTCGCACGGCCTCGGTGGAAACCGGCCGCAGCCAATTTGTAAAACGGCGTGGTTCATAATCCTATCCTCTCGACTTCGTCCTGTGTAAGGCGGTCCTTCGTTCGGTCGTAGAGCTTCGTCGTACGCGGGCTCTCGTGCGCGGCCATCGATTGCGCGTGCTCCAGCGCGCCGCCATTGCCGAGATAGGCGGTGATCCCTGTCGCGCGAAACGTGTGATTGCCGATCGGCGCGTGAATGCCGGCCGCCGCAGCTCGCCAGCGGATCATGCGCCAGGCGTCGGCCTGGGACGTTGGAGTGTCGGCGAGCGCCATGGCGTTGTGCCCTGGGCCGGTTCGAAAGAGCCAGCCCTTGCGATCGTTGGCGATGCCTGCGGCGTCGATATAGGTCCGCAGCATCTCGGCAAGCGTATGATGACACCGCATCGCGTGCTGCGTGCCGCCTTACTCGTGAAGCTGAACCTGCCGGCCTGCGGCCTTTGGCCGAAGATCCTCGACCTTCATGCGCAGCGCTGCGGTGATCCGGGCGAAGGAATGGGTGAGGGTAACGATGAGCGCACGGTCGCGCAGGGTTTCGGCCGGAATGCTCTCGATGAGCGTGCGCCACTCGTTGCCATCGAGGACGGCGTCTTGCCGGTCTTCACGACGTGCTTAGGTCCGCGCAGGGCCGCGGCCGGATTCAACGGGACGATCTGGCCGGTGATCAGCCAGTCGAACAGCATCCGCACGGCGGCGAGTTGCTGCTTCACGTCCGGCGCTGAATGCATCTGCTGATGGGTTTCGATGTAGCGCGCCACGTCAACGGGGGCGGATCGTCATCAATGTCAGACCGCGCTCGTCGCACCAGTCGAAAAACTGATGGCATGCGCGGGTTCCGAGGTCATTTCAATTCGTTGATACCATAAATCTCGTGAATGATAAAGGACGTTGGACTGAACGGCTCCGCCGTAGGTCGGCGCTTCCCGCGCGGCATTTGAGTTGAGGCTATTTTCCTTGGAGCTGGCGCCGTCGCGCCGGCTTGCTCGAACCAAGGGAGACCTCGATGACGCCGTTGCGATTGCAGATGATCGAAGACATGAAGTCGGCGGGGTTGGCGGCTGCGACGCAGACCGTCTACATCGACGCGGTCCGTCGGCTGGCCGCGTACTACCGCCGTTCGCCGGATCAGCTGAGCGAGGAAGAGGTACGGCGCTACCTGCTCGGTCTGCGTGAGCGCGGGGTCGCGCTCGGCACGTTCAGGGCCTATCAAGGCGGCATCCAATTCCTCTATCGCCGGACGCTGGATCGCGACTGGGCGCTGTTTCAAAAAAAAGAATTCGCCCGCCCAAACAACTACGGCTTCCCGAGGTCCTGTCGGACGAGCAAGTCCGCGCATTGCTGGGCGGCGTGAGGATACCCGTCCACAAGGCCTGCCTCGCCCTCATGTACGCCTGCGGCTTGCGCATAAGCGAGGCCGCGACCTTGGAAATCGGCGCCATCGACCGCGCCAATATGCAGCTTCGCATCATCGGCAAGGGCGACCGGGAGCGGCTCGTGCCGTTGCCGCAGCCGGTGCTGGATGGCCTGGGGGCGCTCTGGAAGACCCACCGCGATCCGCGCTGGCTATTCCCCAATCGTTCCGGCGCGCCGGCCAATCAACAAGTGCTGCGCCGCACCTTCCAGGACGCCGCCCGCGCGGCGGGGATCAAGCGGCGAGTCACGCCTCACGCGCTGCGCCACAGTTATGCGACGCGGTTGCTCGAAAGCGGCGTCGACACCCGGGTCGTGCAAATCCTGCTCGGCCACGTCCACATCGCCACCACCGCCATCTACACCCACCTCACCGAGCCGACCCGCGTCTCGCTCAAAGCCATCCTCGACGGATTGATGACCGGCCTCTGACGCGGCCGATCCGTCGTGATCGAGGTCGCGGACGTCTTTCGCCGCTTCGCGGACGAGTACCTGTCGGCTCATGGCGCTTCGATGCCGCCCTCGCACCGGCGCGCCATCGCCGACATCCAGGCCTGCCGCACCGAGGTTCTCGGAGGGCGGCTCTGGCGTTGCGAACAATGCGACGCCGAGGTCTTCTCCTATCATTCCTGCAAGAACCGGAGTTGCCCCAAATGTCATAGCCGACAGACCGAGCGCTGGCTCGAAGCCCGCAAGGCCGAGATGCTGCCGACGCGCTATTTCCACGTCACCGTCACCGTGCCCGAGCAACTACGGGACACGCTGCGCGCCAACCAGCGTGACGGCTACGCCCTCTTGATGAAGGCCGCCGCCGAGGCCATCGTCGAGCTCGCTCGCGACCGACGCCATGTCGGAGCGACCGTCGGCGTGCTCGCCGTCCTGCACACCTGGACGCAGCAACTGCTCTACCACCCCATGTCCATTGTCTGGTCACAGGAGGCGGCGTTTCCGACGACGGCGCCGATTGGCGACCGGCGCGCCGAGCCTTCCTGGTTCCCGTCAGGGCCTTGGCCAAGCTCGTCCGCGGCAAACTCAGGGCCGGGTTGCAGAAGAGCCGTCCCGACTTGGTTCTGCCCGACGCCGTCTGGTCGAAGCCCTGGGTCGTACAATGCACGCCCTGGGGCGAAGGCGAGCAGGCGGTGCTCGATTATCTCGCCCGCTACGTCTTCCGCGTCGCAACCACCAACACCCGCATCGTCGGCCTCGACGACGAGGCTGTCGCCATCCGCCACAAGCATCGCAAATCCAATCGCTGGCGGATCACCCGCATCCCCGGCCAGGAGTTCATGCGCCGCTTCCTCCAGCACGTCCTGCCGAAGGGTCTGCACAAGGTCCGCTACTTCGGCCTCTGGCATCCCGCCAAGCGCAAAGACGCTGCCCGCGCTCGTCTGCTGCTTCTTCTCGACCGGCAGACGACGCAACCTCGCGGCCGGATCGGCGCGGACGCCGCTGATCCATCGGCCAACCCGAAAACGTCGGACGATCCGCGGGTCTGTCCCTGCTGCCGCAAAGGCCTTCTAATGTTCGTCCGCCAGCTCTCCCCGAAGTGGGCCCAAGGACCATGACGTGCAACTCTGTCGCCCGATACGACCTCCAAGTCCATGCATGCCTCGGCCACGCCGCGCATCCGTTTGGCCCGGCGCCGCCAAACTCCCGCTCTGTCAGCGCGAAACGAAGTCCATTGGCCCCGTCCCCGCAATTTCCAAGCGCGCAATGGCGACCAAGGCGAAGCCCAGAGCCTTCCACCTGTTCTCCGTCGTCGCCTCCAACGCCCGATCCCGACTGAAATTTCCATCAGCAGTAGCTGAACCCTCGGTTCCAACCGCGTTCAGTCCAACGGAGTTTTTGCATCGGCTTCGCGACGCAAAAACTCTTAATTCGTTATCAAGAGTAAAAGCGGGTAGGGGCGCTCCGGGCGGGCGGTAAACACACGGGCTAATTCCTAGTGCAGGCGTTCGCCGGTCCAGCGGTCCCGTCCCGCCCAGAACGGGCAAGCCGGACAGGTGGCGCCCTTGTAGTCGATGCCTTCTTCATGGGGGCAGCCGATAATCCGCTCGGCCATGACAACCGACTTGGCTCCGGCCTCGGTGATGAACGCCAGCACTTCTTCCGTCACCTGGATATCATCGCGGATATCGGTCTGGTTCTTCGAAAGCCAGCGTCGAAGGTCGGTCGCCTCGGCGTCCTCGCTCGGCAGAATGCCGACCGTGAGTTTGGTCGCCATGGCATCATCCGGGCCATAGAGCGCGACCGTTGCGAGTGGCCAGCCCCGGAATCCTCTCTTGGCCCTCTTGCTCAATCTCTTGCGCGCCCGCTCAATCATCGCCGCCATCCACTGAGGGGAAGATCACGCACGGCTTTTCCCACTCAGGGCCGAGCCGTTCGAGAGCATCTAGAGGGTGCTTGTAGTCGTCGAGTAGATCGAGGCGGTCGAGCAGCGGGGCAACCGCGCACGCTTCGCCCGTGGACAGCGCGCCAATGCTCGTGGGGTTGGCATCGACGTTGCGGGCAAGGTCAACCAGTCGCGCACGCAAGCGGAAAAATTCATCGACGCCCGCGGAATCCCCCCCCCTTGAAATGCCCCCGCATTATATCTTTCATCGCCCCCGTGCATATTACCGATAGAATATGTTGGACTGAACGGCTCCGCCGTAGGTCGGCGCTTCCCGCGCGGCATTTGAGTTGAGGCTATTTTCCTTGGAGCTGGCGCCGTCGCGCCGGCTTGCTCGAACCAAGGGAGACCTCGATGACGCCGTTGCGATTGCAGATGATCGAAGACATGAAGTCGGCGGGGTTGGCGGCTGCGACGCAGACCGTCTACATCGACGCGGTCCGTCGGCTGGCCGCGTACTACCGCCGTTCGCCGGATCAGCTGAGCGAGGAAGAGGTACGGCGCTACCTGCTCGGTCTGCGTGAGCGCGGGGTCGCGCTCGGCACGTTCAGGGCCTATCAAGGCGGCATCCAATTCCTCTATCGCCGGACGCTGGATCGCGACTGGGCGCTGTTTCAAAAAAAAGAATTCGCCCGCCCAAACAACTACGGCTTCCCGAGGTCCTGTCGGACGAGCAAGTCCGCGCATTGCTGGGCGGCGTGAGGATACCCGTCCACAAGGCCTGCCTCGCCCTCATGTACGCCTGCGGCTTGCGCATAAGCGAGGCCGCGACCTTGGAAATCGGCGCCATCGACCGCGCCAATATGCAGCTTCGCATCATCGGCAAGGGCGACCGGGAGCGGCTCGTGCCGTTGCCGCAGCCGGTGCTGGATGGCCTGGGGGCGCTCTGGAAGACCCACCGCGATCCGCGCTGGCTATTCCCCAATCGTTCCGGCGCGCCGGCCAATCAACAAGTGCTGCGCCGCACCTTCCAGGACGCCGCCCGCGCGGCGGGGATCAAGCGGCGAGTCACGCCTCACGCGCTGCGCCACAGTTATGCGACGCGGTTGCTCGAAAGCGGCGTCGACACCCGGGTCGTGCAAATCCTGCTCGGCCACGTCCACATCGCCACCACCGCCATCTACACCCACCTCACCGAGCCGACCCGCGTCTCGCTCAAAGCCATCCTCGACGGATTGATGACCGGCCTCTGACGCGGCCGATCCGTCGTGATCGAGGTCGCGGACGTCTTTCGCCGCTTCGCGGACGAGTACCTGTCGGCTCATGGCGCTTCGATGCCGCCCTCGCACCGGCGCGCCATCGCCGACATCCAGGCCTGCCGCACCGAGGTTCTCGGAGGGCGGCTCTGGCGTTGCGAACAATGCGACGCCGAGGTCTTCTCCTATCATTCCTGCAAGAACCGGAGTTGCCCCAAATGTCATAGCCGACAGACCGAGCGCTGGCTCGAAGCCCGCAAGGCCGAGATGCTGCCGACGCGCTATTTCCACGTCACCGTCACCGTGCCCGAGCAACTACGGGACACGCTGCGCGCCAACCAGCGTGACGGCTACGCCCTCTTGATGAAGGCCGCCGCCGAGGCCATCGTCGAGCTCGCTCGCGACCGACGCCATGTCGGAGCGACCGTCGGCGTGCTCGCCGTCCTGCACACCTGGACGCAGCAACTGCTCTACCACCCCCATGTCCATTGTCTGGTCACAGGAGGCGGCGTTTCCGACGACGGCGCCGATTGGCGACCGGCGCGCCGAGCCTTCCTGGTTCCCGTCAGGGCCTTGGCCAAGCTCGTCCGCGGCAAACTCAGGGCCGGGTTGCAGAAGAGCCGTCCCGACTTGGTTCTGCCCGACGCCGTCTGGTCGAAGCCCTGGGTCGTACAATGCACGCCCTGGGGCGAAGGCGAGCAGGCGGTGCTCGATTATCTCGCCCGCTACGTCTTCCGCGTCGCAACCACCAACACCCGCATCGTCGGCCTCGACGACGAGGCTGTCGCCATCCGCCACAAGCATCGCAAATCCAATCGCTGGCGGATCACCCGCATCCCCGGCCAGGAGTTCATGCGCCGCTTCCTCCAGCACGTCCTGCCGAAGGGTCTGCACAAGGTCCGCTACTTCGGCCTCTGGCATCCCGCCAAGCGCAAAGACGCTGCCCGCGCTCGTCTGCTGCTTCTTCTCGACCGGCAGACGACGCAACCTCGCGGCCGGATCGGCGCGGACGCCGCTGATCCATCGGCCAACCCGAAAACGTCGGACGATCCGCGGGTCTGTCCCTGCTGCCGCAAAGGCCTTCTAATGTTCGTCCGCCAGCTCTCCCCGAAGTGGGCCCAAGGACCATGACGTGCAACTCTGTCGCCCGATACGACCTCCAAGTCCATGCATGCCTCGGCCACGCCGCGCATCCGTTTGGCCCGGCGCCGCCAAACTCCCGCTCTGTCAGCGCGAAACGAAGTCCATTGGCCCCGTCCCCGCAATTTCCAAGCGCGCAATGGCGACCAAGGCGAAGCCCAGAGCCTTCCACCTGTTCTCCGTCGTCGCCTCCAACGCCCGATCCCGACTGAAATTTCCATCAGCAGTAGCTGAACCCTCGGTTCCAACCGCGTTCAGTCCAACGGAGTTTTTGCATCGGCTTCGCGACGCAAAAACTCTTAATTCGTTATCAAGAGTAAAATCGACGGGAAGAATGCAGCAGCTCTTTTTAACGATGCCCATCAGAGCGGCCCTAGCTTTTCGTCTGACAGCGCGCGCTGGTTCACACGCCGATGGTTCGGAGACGGCATAACGAAAGCGGGGCAACGCTGAAACGTCGTGTCCAACCCAGCTAGCACACGGGCGATCGCGGAACCGAATTGATCGTGAATAGCTCCCGTGGTTGTGAGAGCCCGCGCAACGCATACCGTCCCACCGAGAGGAGGCGACGTTTCATCTCACCGACATCTGCGAATGCCGTCGATAATAGAATTGGCTGATCGACCGAGCGGCACATCGCCGCAATGCGGCTTGCCTCATTCACCGCCGGTCCCAGGACGGTAAAGTCAAGCCGCTCACGGCTTCCAACATTGCCGTAGAAAACCTCGCCGACATGAAGACCGAGA
Source organism: uncultured Alphaproteobacteria bacterium (assembly GCA_963824475.1). Lineage (GTDB taxonomy): Bacteria > Pseudomonadota > Alphaproteobacteria > Rhizobiales > Beijerinckiaceae > Roseiarcus. The sequence continues at coordinate 221,544 of CAWGPR010000007.1, read as the reverse complement.
TACATATCAGTCGTAGGCTTCTTTTCAGCCGAGCGGCGCTTATTTAATTTGGCGACGCCTTCTCGTGCTGCGATTGCAGCAGCCAATGCCGCACTGCACGCGTGCGTGCGGTTTTCGGCCGTGAAGATGGCGAGAGTGCCATCGCCGATCAGCTTGAGAACATCGCCGCCATGTTCCTGGATCGTCGAGACGATCACGTCGGAATAGTCATTCAGCAACGAGATGACCTGCTCGGGCTCGGTGTCGGTAATGCGCGTGAAGCCGCGCAAATCACTGAACCAAACAACGGCGTCAATTCGCTCGGCAATGCCGCGCACAATTCGGCCACGCAGAACCCGCTGACCAGCGTCGCGGCCAAGATAGGTTTCCATTAGCGTTCGGGTCATGCGCACCAGCGAGACCGATTTGATGGCCAACGCCAGGTACGGAATGACACGCTCAAGCGCGATTAGTTGATCCTCGTCGAATCCAGTGGCTGCCTTCGTCCCCCACGACGAGTACAAAGCATCCATTTCACCGATGACGCCGTCGGCGGCAAAGCGTGTGAGGACTGCGACATACTCAGTCAGCCCGGCTGCATACCACTCAGGAAGCAGCGAAAACTCGTCGACGGTGTCGGGGCCGAGTTGCCGGCGTAGCAGGGAGGCGCCCGTTTCCAGCATCCTATAGAAGGGGCTACGCTGCCAGACCTCGGTTGCCTGAGCATCCAAAGATACGGCGCCTGTTGCATTGCATCAAGCCCCTCGAAGCTAGTGCGGCCGTACTCGTGCACCGGAGATTCGTCAGGATAGCCCCAGCGAAACAAGCGCCCTTCGTGGACTGGATGGAGCGTGTCGATAAACACGTGCGCGCGGGCAAGCGAAATCCCGGCTGCGACGCAACGATCGCAGAATCCAGCGATAATGTCAGTTTCGGGAGTGCCAGCAAGGCCGGCTTCGGTCAGCCAAGCCGGCAATTCGCTGAGAAGCTTTTCATCCATAGCGCGACTATACAGAAGTCCATGCCCCTGCCCCGGCACATTTCGAATTCGTGGCTCTGCGTGACTTGGCTGAAGTTAGTTAGGCAATTCAAGAACGGAAGGCCTTCCGTTGATCCAGCTAACGCTGAACGTCGCAATTCACGTCAGGACTCACTCTTTGCCAATCACCTCCGTCGCTCATTTCCGGCTTGTTCCTCGCATTGAGTGGTGGCTGCTTTGGTTCATCGCGGGGCATCGCGGTCGACCAGGCCAGGGTTTCCTTTGTCGTATCACGGTTGATCGGATCGGGGCCTCAGGCCCGTTGGCGAGCCAAGGCTTCGATCGCTTCCTCCGCGGCGCGGAGGCCACTGTCATAGGCGCCGTGGGCGGTCGAGAAATCATCGGTATGCGTCGCTTCGCCGGCGAAGAATAGGCGCTGTTCGAACGGAAGCGCCAGGTCTTTCCGCGCCGCCGCATAACCGGGAAGCGCGTGACTATAGGCTCCGCCCACAAATGTCATTCGGCCCCAGTTCGACGCGACAAGTGGATGCAGGTTGCGGCTCACGCTCAATCCGAACAGATCGGCAAGCTCATCGGCCGCGTGGGCAAAGCCTGCCGCCGGCCCCGTCTCCTCTACCATCCGGGCGGCTCCGTCGCCCACAAAGCACTCAATCACGGGCCAACCGAATGGACGGATGTGGTAGACACCGGTGCGGCGGTCGCGAGGATTCCCAATCACGCGCGTCTCGGGGGCGAACGAACTCTCGCCCACGATCTCGATGAAGAGCTTTTCGTCGCGTCCAAGCGGGAGGCAAGCCGCGGCATGACGCCAAGCGTCCAGACCAGGTGGTAGCCTGATTGCGCTCCCGGCCAGCACCGCGGTCGAGACGGTAAGGATAGCCGCCCGGGCGCGCACGGAGCCTACTGGCGTCGTCAAGTCCACGCCGCGTCCGTCTAGCTTGATGGACTGGACCGGCGTCGACAGGCGCAAGTCGATTGGGTGAGGGAGACTGGCGGCGACAACTGTTCCGTATCCAGATGGGGTCCGCCAATTGCAGCCGGTGGAAGCAGCGTCATAAGCGGTATAGTCGGCGACCGAGGTCTGCTCCAATCCAGCGCCGTTCATGAAGCCGCTTATCGCCTGAAGATAGGCGTTCCACTCGCCTTCCGGCTCCAACGCGTCCGCGGCGCAGTCGCTGGCGGGCGGCGTGGCCTCCATCCGCTGCTCCCAAGCAGCGTAGGCGCGCCTCGCGGCAGCCTGGTCCGTTTGCGAGAAGCCGATATCCTGATATTGCCGGCCCCACGGAGGAGCGCGACGATCGACCGCAAAGCCGGCCGCCTCGGCAATGCGAGTCCATGGGTTGCGGTCGGCGGAATGGAGCCATCCGCAGCCCAGATCGAGTTGCATACCCGCGACTTCGCAGGTCCAAGCTCGCCCTCCGACCCGCGCTGTCGCCTCAAGCACTATCGCCGAGAGATGACTCGCCGCGAGCCGCCGCGCCGCGGCAATGCCCGCGGCGCCGGCCCCGATTATCACGACGTCCACGTCAGCGGCCATTTGCTGCATACTTAGTGGTTGGTTGTCTTGTGTCGTCCCACCCTTCCCGCAAACAGCAGCGGCTGCCGCAGGTCTAAATCTCACGAAATGGGAGTTCAGCCTCCGCACCCATATTGGGCAACCGAAAATTTGAAAGCGTCACCCCGACCAACCGGATCCCTTTCTGCGGCGGCAAAACAGTTCGGATCAATTCGAGGGCAAGTTCATGCAGCTTGTCCCTTGTTTCGATCGGCGTTTCGATCGATCGGCTGCGAGTGGATATTTGAAAGTCGGCCCATTTGATTTTCACCGTGACTGTCCGGCCACGAGCGTTCGCTTTCTCGCACCAGGCCCACACGTCGTCAGCCATAGCGATCACGCCGGCCTCGATTTGAACGGGATCAATCAGATCCTCCGGGAAGGTTGTCTCCGATCCCGACGATTTTCGCTCGCGGTCGGGTTGAACCGGACGATCGTCTCGACCACGTACGATTTCAAAATACCAGCTGCCCGCTTTGCCGAACCGCTCTTCCAGGAAGGCGAGGGTATGACCTCGCAAATCCGCGCCTGTCTCAATGCCAAGCGCGTGCATCTTGGTCGCCGTCTTCGGGCCTACGCCATGGAACTTCGCTACCGGTAGGGTCGCAACAAAGGCTTCCGCTTGGTCGGGCATGATCGCAAACTGGCCGTTTGGTTTGCGATAGTCCGATGCGAGCTTGGCGAGGAACTTGTTGCAGGAAATTCCGGCCGAGGCCGTGAGCCTGGTTTCCTCGCAGATGCGCGCCCTGATTTCCTTGGCGGTCTCCCACGCAGTCGGGATGCCTTTGAGATTGTCGGTTACGTCTAGAGGCTGTTAGGAACCCGCGGCAAGTTTAGTGACGTTTTTGAGCATGATGCAGACGAAGGCGATGAGATGGAGGTCTGCCAGGGTTTGAGCACAGCGTTCGTAGTCTTTGACGAGTTCTTCGGAAGCGGGTGGCCCACGCGAAGGATCGTTCGACGACCCATCGTCTGGGCAGCAACACGAAACCGCGCTTGGCCTCCGGCAGTTTGATGACCTCGAGGGCAATGCCGCGTTCAGCGGCAGCGGCCGCTGGTTTCTCCCCGGTATAGCCCTGATCGACGAAAGCGATCTTCACGTTCTCTCCGGTCTCCGCCTGAACGGCCTTGGCGATACGGCCGACTTCGGCGCGATCATCCGCGTTGGCGGGCGTGACATGCAGAGCCAGAAGATGGCCAAGCGTGTCGACGGCCAAGTGGAGCTTCGATCCCTTCTTGCGTTTGGCGCCGTCATAAGCGGCGCGAGCGCCGCTCTCAGGGGTCGAGCGCAAGGTCCGGCTGTCGATGATGACGGCGGTTGGCTGCGCGCCTCGGCCCGCTGCAAGACGCAAGATGACGCGCAAGTCCTCAGCCAGAGTCTCGAAGCATCCCGCTTTCAGCCATCGCTGCGCCTGCTGGTAGACGATCTCCCATGGCGGCAGGTCATTCGGCATCCAGCGCCATGGGGCGCCCGTCTTCACGATATAGCGCATGCCGTTGAACACCTCGCGAACGCGTGCGTGCGCTGCGCACTCTCCTCCGGCAAAAGCGTCAAATAAGGCGCGACAAGCGCCCATTCGCAATCGGAAACATCAGAGGGATAAGGCTTGCGGGACATCGACATCCCGCAACCCTCAGAATTTACAGTTAATCAGTTCCTAACAGCCTCTAGATAGGCTTCATCGAGAGAGAGCGGTTCGACCAACGGGGTGTAGCCCTTGAAGATCGCTTGAACCTGTTTGGACACTTCGCGGTAAACGTCGAACCTTGGCGGGACAAACACGAGTTCGGCGCACTTCCGAATCGCGACGGTTGACGGCATCGCCGAGCGGACTCCGAAACCTCGCGCCTCGTAGCTCGCCGCAGCAACGACGCCGCGTTTGGCTGGATACCCGACCGCCACCGGCTTTCCCTTCAGGGACGGATCGTCACGCTGTTCTACCGACGCATAGAACGCGTCCATGTCGATGTGGATGATCTTGCGAATCCGCCCTTCGTCCATCGGAGGGTATGGTACATGAATACAAGGCCGACGGCCTCAAGCGTCTTGGCTCAACTCGGGGCTGCGACAACAGCAACATCGATCCGTCTGAGAGATGAGTGGAATCCATGCCGAAAAAGAAGACCCCCGTTCGCAATCCGTGGACTAAGGATGATCTGCGACAACTTAAGGCCCATTCGAAAACGAGAACACCCGTGGTGGAGGTCGCGAAGGCGATGAAACGAACCGAGGCGGCGGTCCGACAAAAGGCGAAGACAATCGGGCTCGGTCTTGGTCATCGTCGTTGAGGACGCCCGCCTTGATCGACTCTTGTGATGGCAACCTAACGCGAAGTTTGGATCTGCGAGCGGTCCAGCTGCTTCTCGAAATGGCTACATAGTGCCCACGAACAGCCGGCTGAAGCTCGTATCAGCTACCGGTTCCACCCGCGCTTCGGCGAAGTGGTGCAGATAAGGCGACGGCTCGAAAGCGGCGGCGTCGAGTTCGTCGTCGTTCTTCAACCGGACGGCTCGTTCGCCTGCTTGCCGGCATGGATGACGGAACCGGCGGCGTCGCGTTTCACGATCAGCGACCAGCCGCATTTTCCACTCCACATCTTGCGCTCGATGCGCATGGAGGTCGATGCGCTCCTAGGCTTTCTCCTGCCCGAATCAAAACCGGAGGGAGCCCAAAATGGCGCGCAAATCCGACCATCGCCAACGAAGCCTGTTCGACGAGGAGACGCCGCTCGTGAACCCATGCCCGGCTCGCAAGGTCGAACTCGCGGGCCTCGTGGAAGCTCTGCTCCGCGAGATCGCGGCGACGCTGGTCCAACGTAAGAAACGGGGCGATCATCCATGAGCAAAATCACAGCCGAGCATCTGCAACGCATCGCTTGCGTTTATATCCGTCAATCAACCCAGGATCAGCTCGTGCACAACCTCGAGAGCCAGCGCCGGCAATACGGGCTTGCCGATCGCGCCAGGCAGCTTGGCTGGACGACTGTCGAAATCATCGACGACGATCTCGGACGATCGGGCGGAGGCGTCGTCCGTCCTGGCTTCGAGCGGTTGTTGGCCGCAATCTGTGACCGTCGCGTCGGTGTGGTGCTTGCCATCGAGGCTTCGCGCCTCGCCCGCAACGGCCGCGACTGGCACACGCTGATAGAGTTCTGTGGATTGGTCGGCACGATCCTCGTCGACGAGGACGGAATCTACGATCCTCGCCATCCCAACGATCGATTGTTGCTGGGTATGAAAGGCACGATGAGCGAACTCGAATTGTCGCTGTTCCGCCAGCGCTCGCAGGAGGCGTTGCGCCAGATGGCGCGTCGCGGCGACCTGGTTCTCGGCGTGGCCGCGGGCTATGTGAAAGTCGGGCGCGGCCGGATCGAAAAGGATCCGGACCAGCGCGTCCAACAGGCCATTCAACTCGTCTTCACGAAATTCGCCGAGTTCCAGAGCGCGCGGCAGGTGCACGTCTGGATCAGAGACGAAGGAATCGAATTGCCCGCCAAATCGCGGCGGGGCGAGGCGCACGGCGTCGTGTGGCGCTTGCCGCCCTACAACATTGTGCACAACATCCTGACCAATCCGATTTATGCCGGCGCCTATGCATTCGGGCGCACCACGAGCCGGATCAGCGTGGGGGAAGGTCGCAAGCGCGTTCGTCGTGGCGTGCGCCGGTCGATCGATGAATGGGACGTTCTGATCAAGGACCATCACGCCGCCTACATCAGCTGGGACGAGTTCGAACGCAACATCAAGGCGATCGCCAACAACGCGACCGGCATGAGCAGCGCGCTCGCTCGCGGAGCGGCCCGTGAAGGCAAGCTGTTGCTGCCCGGGCTTCTGCGCTGCGGCCACTGCGGGCGCAAACTCCATGTGCACTACGGCGGCAAGCTCGGTCGCTACAACTGCTATGGCGCGCGCATGAACCACGGCGCCAAGCGATGCATCTCGGTGAGCGGCCTGAGCATCGACGCGGCGATCGCCCGGGAGGTGCTGCGCGTCCTGAGACCGCTCGGTTTGGAAGCGGCGGTAAAGGCGATCGAAGCCCAGACAAGCCAGACCACGGCGGCTGAGCGGCAACTGGAACTCTCCCTGCAGCAGGCCCGCTACGACGCCGCCCATGCCCGTCGACAGTACGATGCTGTCGATCCGGCCAACCGGCTCGTCGCCCGCGAGCTGGAGCGCCGGTGGAACGAAGCTTTGCAAGCCATTGCCCGGATCGAGGGCGACATCGCGGCCATGATCGCGCGGCGTCCGACCTCGCTTGGCGAGCCGGAGCGGCAGCAGCTCCTTGCGCTCGGCGCCGATCTCGAACGCGCCTGGTCGCATCCCGCCGCCACGCCTGCGACCCGCAAGCGGATCCTCCGCACTGCGATTTCGGAGGTCATCGTGCGCCGCGACGGCGCGATCCTACATGCCGTCCTGCACTGGCAAGGCGGCGATCACACTGAACTGCAGGTGAAGCAGCGGCTGAATGCAGCCGGTCGGCACAATCCACGCGTTCCGGACGATACGATCGCGCTCATGCGTGAGCTGGCCCGACTGATGCCGGATCGCCAGATTGCGCGCCTGCTCAATCGCGTCGGCGTCGCGACCGGATACGGCAACGCCTGGACGCAGGAGCGCGTGTGCGGCTTCCGCAATCACCATGAGATCGCCGGCTACCGCAACGGCGAATGGGCCGAGCGTGGCGAGATCACGCTCGAGGCCGCAGCGAAAATGGTCGGGGTATGCAATATGACGGCGCTGCGCATGCTTCGCCGTGGCGAAATCAAGGGCCGGCAGGTCTGCCCAGGCGCTCCCTGGGCAATCAGGACAGCAAACCTGGTCGGATTGACCGGGCGCAAGCGATCAGACCGTCCGCTAACACCAAATCCCAATCAGCGGGCCTTTGATTTTCAATGAGTTGACAGAAGGTGCATTATGACGCGTGTCCGCTAGGCCACATGAAGCTCGAGGGCACGGTTCGCTACCTTGGCATCGAGGTAGAGGACGCCTTGGAGTTGGCGGAGCAAACAGGGGTGTAACTCTGCCCCGGCTGAGCTGGATTGATCGGAAATGGCGAGGCATCATCCAGCTTACCTCGGCCCTCGGTGGCGGTTCCGCGCAAATAGCGGTCATCCGGCGTGGCGGGCGGCGCGGACGTGTCACTGCGCAGTGAAGCCACCGTCGATGGGCAGGGCCACGCCAGTCACAAAAGTCGATTCGTCGCTGGCTAGGAAGACGACGCCGTCCGCCACCTCATCGGGCGTGCCCATTCGGCCCATCGGTGTCAGGGATAGGGTGCCAGCCACGCGCTCGGGCTCGAGCCGGCGCACCATTTCAGTACCAATCAAGCCGGGATGGACCGAGTTCACTCGGATGCCATCGCGCGCGTAGGTGATCGCCGCGTCGCGGCTCATGCCCATCACCGCCGCCTTACTCGCGTGATAGGCGATCTGGCCCTGGCTACCTACCATGCCCCAGATCGAGGCGATGTTGACGATCGAGCCGCCTCGCCCGCGCATCATGCGGGTGGCCATGCGCATGCCCAGCATCACGCCCGTCTGGTTGACGGCGATGATTCGATCCCAGTCCTCTAACGCCACCTCGTGCACCGCCGCCGTGCCCGAGGTGATGCCAGCAGCGTTCACTAGGATGTCGAGACAGCCGGGCTTGCGCCTCAGCCGCGCCTCGACATCATCCCAATGCGAAGGGAGGGAGACATCCATTGCCATGTAGTCGACCGAGTTGCCAACGAATTCGGGACGCTTGGCGATAATGTCGGCCGCGAGGACGCTCGCGCCCTCGCGCGCCAGGGCGTCAGCAATCGCGAATCCTATGCCCCGATGCGCCCCCGTTACGACCGCCACCTTGTCTTTCAGACGCATGTTAGAGCGGTTTCCGGCCGGGTTAAATCGTGCGGTGTTCCCAACGCGCTGGAAATGTGATTCTTGGGGTGCGCCGAATCGGAGGCGGCGCGGGATGGGGCCCTTGTCGGTGGATTTGCGCAAGCGGGTGGTTTCGGCGGTTCGCGAGGAAGGCATGAGCTGCCGTGCGGCGGCGCAGCGGTTCGGGGTGAGCTTTTCCAGCGCGATTCGTTGGGTGGCGGCGTTGCGCGAGCGCGGCAGCTACGCGCCGTTGCCGATGGGCGGCGACACGCGTTCGCAGCGCGTCGAGGCCCACACGGATTTCCTGCTTCGCCTTCATCGGCGCGAGCCTGACCTTACGCTCAACGAAATCTGCGACCGTCTGGAGCGTGCGCGAGGCGAGAAGGTGTCGCCGTCTATGATCTGGCGCTTTTTCGACCGCCACGACATCACGTTTAAAAAAAGTCCGCGCACGCGAGTGAGCAGGGCCGCCCGGACGTCCTTGAGCGGCGACGGCGATGGTTCGACTGTCAACTCGATCTCGATCCGCTGAAACTGGTGTTCGTCGATGAGACGGCGGCGACGACCAGCATGGCGCGCCGCTTCGGCCGGCGCCGGCGCGGCCAACGTCTGCGCTGCGGTGTTCCGCATGGGCATTACAAAGCGATCACCTTCGTATTCGGCCTGCGCCTGAGAGGCGTCATCGCGCCCAAGGCCTACGACCACGCCATGAACGCCGAGACGTTCGAAGCCTGGCTCGAGCACCATCTCCTGCCGACTTTGGAGGAAGGCGACATCGTCGTGCTCGACAATCTCAAGGCTCACAAAAGCCCGAGAGTGGCGGAAATCCTGGCCAGGAAAAACTGCACGGTACGATACCTGCCGCCATACAGCCCGGACTTCAACCCCATCGAGATGGCGATTTCCAAACTGAAAAGCGCGCTGCGAAAATTGGCCGAGCGCACCGTTGTCGGACTTCTTGCTATCCTGGAGGGCTGCGCCGCTCTCTTCAAGCCGGCCGAATGCGAAAACTATTTCGAGGCCTGCGGGTATGATCCCGGCGAACTCCAAGCCCTCAACACAACCTGAACGGATTCCGCTCTAGCCTCCTCCCACGATCCCGTTCCGTCTGCTCGGGCGCAATGCGTTTAATCTTGGGCAGCGCGCGCCTCGGCCGCCATGAGAACCAACTCGCTCATCCGCGCCACGCAGTCCTCTAGCAATGCGCGCGCTCCGCGATGGCGCTGGTTGAGGAAGCACATCACCACCGGGCTGCCAGAATACGGGGTGACGATGCCGATATCGGAAGCGATGAAGGGCTCGAAATTGCCAGTCTTACTGGCAATGGCCGCACCCCAAAGATATTTCGGGATTTCCTGCCGATGCTGCTGCGCCAACAAGATGCTGATCATTTCGGCGCAGGAGTCGGCGCTGGCGCAGCTCTTGTCATGGATGCGCGCGAGCAGCGCGCCAAGGCCGCGCGCAGTCGCAAGGCCGAAGGGACGGCCGCCCTCAAAATGGTAGCGCGCTCGCGCATCTGCGATGCCTGCTGGGCCAAGATCGGGATAGCCCCGCCGAGAAAGCTCCCCCGGCGGTATCCAGCCAAGCTCAGCATCCATGCTGGAGGCTAGCGCGCGGAACCAGTCGAGCGCCGTGCCAGTGACACGGACACCCTTGATCTCGAGTTCGCTCAGACACGCGTTGACGCCATCCACGCCGCCCGCCGCCTCGAGGCAGAGATCGGTGGCGGTGTTGTCGCTGACGACGATCATTATGCGCGCGGCGTCATGCAGGGTGAAGCTGGCCCCGGCGTCGAACAGGCGCAGCACGCCGGTACCCAGGCGCTTGTGGTCTTCCTCAAGGGTGATCCGGCGGCCGAGGTCAACCTCGCCGCGATCGAACGCGCCGCATCAACGCGACCAAGATCGGCACCTTGATTAAGCTCATTGTGTCGATCATCCTGTCGGCGTCGATGCCGATCTCGTCGCCGCGATCGAGAAAGCGGACATAGATGCCCCATTCCGCGTCGATCGAGTCGGCAAGCATGCGCAGCCGCCGCTCCAGAACGCCCAACGCGTCAAGTCCGCGCTCAGGCATACAGCAGCTCGGCGATTTTGCGGTCGACGAAGTCGACGTCGGGCGGATTGGCCGTCGCGCCAGCGACATGGCCCCAGACAGAGGGAATTGTGAAGCATTTGGCGTCAGGCATTTCGGCGACCTCGAGCTCGTTGTCGGCCGGCGGGAAATAGAGATCGGTCGCGCTCGGCATTACATAAGCCTTGGCTCGGATCGCGCGCAGTGCCTTCGTGAAATCGCCCCGATAGAGATCGTTGGCGGCAATGTCGCCATGCTGCCAGGTCCACAGCATGGCGAGCAGATTGTTCGCGTCCTTGGGCAGGAAAAGCCCTTCCCAGAACGCAACCATGAAATCCTCAAGCGAAGAATAGCCGAGCGTTTTAACGTCGAGCTCGGCGCGGTAGAAGGCCTGCGAAAAGGCCCATCCGGCATAAACTCGGCCGAACGCGCGTAGCCCTTTGGCGGGTTTCTCTTTGTACCAGCCCTCGTTCCATTGTGCGTCCGCGGTAAGCGCGGCCTTGAGCCCCTCAAGGAAGACGTAATTGTGCCGCGAGCAGCGCGCCGCCCCACAGTAGGGTGCGATGCGCTCGACCTCGTCGGGATAGAGCGCGCCCCAGTGGTAGGTTTGAATAGCTCCCATTGAGAAGCCGGTCACGAGCTTGACGCGGGAAACGCCGAACTCCTCTGCGACAAGTCGGTGCTGCGCTACCACGTTGTCGTAGATGGTGACCTGGGGAAAGCGAGGCTTGCCGTAGGGCTCGGGCGGGCATTGTCACATCTAGTCGGCCAATTCAGTCAGATTGACGGGTAGAGGTGTTTGAGTTCGATGCGAGCGTTTGGGGTTGTGAAGTGCCAATTGGCCTTGGCGTGATTGGTATTGCGGTCCTTCTCCCAGGCGGCGACTTCCTCGACGAGGGTTTGTTTGTCAGGGATGCGGCGGTCGAGACATTGGGACGATAGGACGCCGAGTTCCAACTCCGCCAGATTAAGCCAGCTGCCGTGCTTTGGCGTGTAATGCCATTCGAACCGCTCGACCAGCCGCCTGGCTTCGGCGGGCGGAAAGGCTTCGTAGAGTGACGCCTTGCTGTGGATGTTGAGATTGTCCTGGACCAGAACGATGGTCTGGGCGGCGGAAAAGTGGATATCGGCCACGTCTTTCAAGAGGTGAGCATAATCCACGGCGGTGTGGCGATCTGTGACTTTGATATGGCGCCAACCTTCGAGCGGCGCGAACAGCATGAACAGGTTGGCGGTTCCATTGCGCTCGTACTCGCAATCGCAACGGGCCGGGCGCCCGGTTTCATCGGGATCGTCGCTCGCGTCTCGGCGAGGAGTTGCTTTGAGGTCTCGTCCAGGCAAACCAGCGGACGATCGGGATCGCGTGGCCGCGTGTAGACGGCCAGCACGTCTTCCATCGCCGCTACGAACGCGCCGTTGGCCTTGGGCGGGATGACCCAGCACTGTCGGCGATGGGGCTGGAGAATGTTTTTTTGAGCGCCCGCCCGATCGTTGAGTCGCTGGCGCGATCAACAATGCGGAGTTCCACGACCTTGCTCTCCAACAACCGCAAGGTCCAGCGTGCGCGGCCCTTGGGCGGTTTGGAACAAGCCAAGGCAATCAGTTTGGCTTCCTTCTCGCCGTCGAAAATCCGCGCAACCGCCGGCGTCGCGCGTTGCTTGCGGCTCAACACCGCCTCGAAGCCCTCTTCCACCAGTTGCTTGCGCACCCGGTAAACCATGGATGGGCTGGTCTCCAGCGCTTCGATGATCCGGCCGTCGCTCCAGCCTTCCCCGGCTTCCGAGACATCGGCCTTCAACAAGATCCGCGCCCTCAGCAACCGCTGGGCCGGGCTCTTTCCTTTACGGATGAGGGCTTCAAGTTGCTCCCGCTCATCCGGGCTCAACCGCACCACATACTTCTTTACTGAAATCTCCTTCGCAGCCATGATCGCCTCCGTCGTCCGCACCGTCGACGAAGCGAATCATCAAAACCTTTCAAATTGATTGAAGCGGGCGACTAGCAAGAAGAGGCTCTATCGCCGCGTCCTACCGACTTCATAAGCCGTTAAATCTATTGAATCCAAGTCCGGCCGTGAGGCAAGTAATGAGCAGTAAAAACGCTAGATGTGACAATGCCAGCGATACAGCAAGCTCGCGTCGACCCCGCCTTGCGTGCGACCTCCGTTGCGATCGCCCCCGGCTCCTCCATCGCCGCGACCAGTCGCGCCTTGTCCGATGACGACCAGCGCCGGCGGCGCTCAACCGACGTGATGACCTCGATCCGATTCATGGCACTGTGACTACCCCCGATGTTAGTCACAGTGTCCTACGCTGCACCTCAAAGCTCGCAAGGCGGCGGATCCCGGATGGGTACGACGGGAGAGACGTAGGAGATCGATCCAGCTCGGGGATCGGCTTCGTCCTCCCCGACGATCCGGAACGTCCGTCGCCGGCCATCGTCGCCGGCGAAGTCCACACCACGGATGGAGGCGGCACCTTTCAGCGTTGATATCGAACCGTTGCTCAACGGATCTCGTCGAGAGAACGGACTACCGCCAGTGGCGGCATATCCGGATACTCCAGCGGCAGTTCGCTCCGGCGAACGCGGATGCACTGAAGTCCGAAGGCGCTAGCACCCCCGACATCCCACGCGTTCGAAGAGACAAAAGACGTCGTCTGCGGCGATGATGCGAGACGACGACAGCCGAGATCATAGGCGCGCGGATCGACCTTGTACTGCCTAATGTCCTCAACGCTGATGATGTCATCAAGCGCATCACCGAGCCCAGATGCCGCTAGGGCCGCGCCGACCATGGCCCGGTCGGCATTTGTAAGGATTGCAACCCGGCAGCCGAGACCCCGCAATCGCACGAGCGTCGAGCGCGCCTCCGGAAAAGCCGGGACAGTGCGATAAGCGTCAAGTAGCATCGTCCTCAGGGCGATGCTCGAAAGCCTATGCCTCTCCAAGGCATAGTCGAGCGCGCGTTCCGTCAATGTCCAGAACGGAACGTAGCGCCCGGCAAGAGCATGAATCCATGTATATTCCAGCTGCTTCGTTCGCCACATGTGAGACAGGGCGGCGGTATCGGGACCGATCGCTGCCGCATGTACGGAAACCGCCGCATGTACATCGAAAAGTGTTCCGTACGCGTCAAACAGGAATGCCTCAACGTCGGCGCTCAGAAGATCGACCTTTGCCACGATCTACGTCCTCATAGCTTCGGCTTATGACTGCGCGAGGCGGTCCTGCTCAAACGCCGCCGTAGCACGAAACCCCGTAAAGTCATGAAAGGGAGCAGCTCGATTTCAGGGCCCGACATCCGAACTCTTTGGCGAAGCCACCTGACATAATCCACCATTGACACAGCAGATTGAGGGGATGGGTGAGGCGCCACTGCAGCCTGGCGTCGTTTCTTGCCTTACGGGGTCATCCACGTGCGCATTCCGCATATCATGCTCGTACTAGAGCTTTGGCCGTAACGCGTAGCGAACAAATGGCCCCCCACCATGGTCCGGAACGGACATTGGCGATGGGCCAGATATTGCGCGGAGATTGCCTTGACGCCCTCGATGGACATTGTCCAATCTGACGCAATGTCTTAGGACGAGGACGAAGAGCGCAATGGCGAGAGAGGGCCGCATCTACTGAGCTGCCCGCGAACTTCATCCAGCGGCGATTAGAGCCTCGGGTGAATTTACGCCGCGGATGGAGTTCGCGGAGCCGGCCGCGGTTGCGCAGGCGACTACATATTGCGTGGAGATTGGCCGCATAGCGTCTGGGGTCATGGAGACGAGTGCCGAGTGCGCAGGTCTATGATTGTCGTTGGTCGGTCCAGCTGGCGAGTTTTGTCCGGGCGGGGTCAAGATCGAAAAATAGTGAGCTTGGACCATGACTGAGATCACCACCGCCAAGGCACAATCAATCCACAAGATTTCTGAGCTCTCGAATTGCCACGGTCATCTCGACGTCGTTCTTGCTCGCGAAGCCGAGGCGCAAGCCATGTTTCGAAAATTCAGCAATACGAAATAATTCGCTCCAAAGTAGCGAAAAGTTCCTTGCGATTGCGCGCTCCTCAAGCTGCATCAGTTTCTCCAATTCCTCGAACTCAACCCAGATCGCTAACCCTCCACGCGGCACCTCGAATCGGATGAGGTCGCCAAAATTGGCCCGCAGAAGAGACACGAACGAGTCTCGCCTTGCACGGTAAGCATTCAGCGCGCGACGAACGTGTCGGGCTAGCTCGCCCGTCTCCATGATGTCGGCGACTGCCATTTCCAACACCTGGTCGCCTTGGCGATCAAGCAATACAATTTGTTTTGCGCATGCGTCGATTGTGTCCTTAGCCGCGACAATGTAGCCGATTCGCAAACTCGGCGACAATATCTGAGAGTCTGTCCGGAAACATCATGTGGGATTGCATAGTTTTCGCAGCATGAGGCGGATGGAGGCGAGGCGGAGGAACGCGAGCGCCTTGCGGTTGAGGCATTCCCAGTCCTTGGCCAACCGTCGGCAGCGGCCGAGCCAAGCAAAGGTGCGTTCGCCGATCCAGCGCTTCGGCAGGACGACGAAGGCCTTGGCCTGATCCGACCGCTTGACGATCTCGACCTTCACGCGCGCCAGAGTTCGTCCGATGGCGGCCTGAAATTGCGGCCCTCGATAGCCGCCGTCGGCAAAGAGCCTGGTCAGGAACGGAAAGGCGCCGAACAAGGTCGCCATCAGCGTCGCGCCGCCGTCGCGGTCCTGGATGTCGGCGGCGTGGACGGTCGCATGCATCAACAGGCCCTGCGTATCGACGAGGATATGGCGCTTTTTGCCCATGATCTTCTTGCCCGCGTCGTAACCCGCCGGATCGATGCAGGTCCCCTTTTTCCGCGCTCTTGACGCTCTGGCTGTCAATGATCGCGGCGGTCGGGCTCGCCTCGCGAGCGGCGGCTTCGCGACACTTCACGTAGAGCGCGTCGTGGATGCGATCGAGCGTGCCGTCCCAATTCCAGCGATCGAAGTAATCGTAAAGCGTCGAACGCGGCGGCAGGTCCTTCGGGACGGCGCGCCATTGGCAGCCAGTGCTGAGGACGTACATCAGGCCGTTGACGACCTCGCGCTCATGGACATGACGTCGGTTGCCGCCGCGCTCGGCCGGCGGAATGAGCGGCTCGACATGCGCCCATTCCGCGTCGGTCAAATCGCTGGGATAGCGCAGTCCATCGCGGTCGTAGCGAGTGCGATTTTCGTTGGTCCACATCGGCGACCCTCCTAGTGATTCGGGCCGCTTCCTTGAATCATAAGCGATTCCAACGATTCGTTAAGTTCCCGGACGGGCTCTGAGGGGGGTGGACATGATGACGTCAGTTCGCCGCAGCGCCGCGTTTGCGGCGGCGGCGTTTTTCTCGGGGCTGTCGGCACAGGCGGCCGACCGGAAGGTGCAATTGCAAAGTCCGCCTCCCATCGCCAAGGAGGCGGTGATCGCCGACCCATCGGACGATGCGGAGCGGCAGATCAACGCTGCCCTGAAGCGCCTTGACGCTAATCTCCGTAAAGGGGGCACTTCAAGATTTGTGCGCTAAACCGCGTTTTCGTGGACAAATGAAGAACGCCGAGTTCTGACCTTGCAGCCGAGCGGCCTCTCGCCGTCAGGCCTCTACTCTCCTGTCGGCGTCACGTGCCGATGCTGTGTTTGACGGTGAGCTCGGCGTACCGCTCCGCAATCTTCGTCTCGGCCTTCCCCATCGCAGGCCTGCGCTCGCGCGACCGCTTCCCCGGCCTATCGACCTTGGCACTCATTCCGTCACCCCATCAAAGACACGCAAACGGCTTCTCGTTCTTTATTGTGACAAACCCGCGGGCCGGTCTCGGCGAGGAATGCGAGCCGGGATAGGCTCTTGCCCTTCGCCTCCGAGGGAAGGCTGGCATGGCACGACGGCAGTTGCTCACTGACGACGAGCGTCGGCGGAACTTTGGCGTGCCGGAAAGTGAAGCTGAGATTATTCGGCACTACACCCTGTCTCCCGCTGATCTCGACCTGGCGGCCCATCGGCATGGCAGCCGCAATCGTCTCGGCGTTGCAGTCCAGCTCTGCTTGCTTCGACATCCGGGCTTCGGCCTGCGCGTTGGCGAAGAAATACCTGAAGCGCTGCTGGCTTACCTCGTCCACCAACTTGGCGTCCCGCCGGCAGCCTTCCGCGACTACGGGCGCCGAGCCCAGACCCGGCTCGATCATGCGGGCGAGCTCGCCGTGCATCTCGGTCTACGTACCTTCATCCGCGCCGATGTGCCAATCGCCCTCGATCTCGCTGCCACGGCCGCGTGGTCGACCGACAAGGGCGAGCCGATCGCGCGTGGGATCCTGGATGGGCTGCGCGCCGCCAAGCTCATCCTGCCCGCCACGGACACAATCGAACGGCTCGATCTGGCCGGGCGCGCCGAGGCTCGACGGCGCGCGGTCGATGCCCTTCTCGCGACGCTGACGCCCGAGCAGCTCAGTCGCCTCGACAGGCTTCTCGTCAACGACATCAAACTCAGCTCCACCCCTCTTGCATGGCTGCGCGACATCCCGGAATCGCCGTCGACGACGAACATCAATGGCATTATTGAGCGGCTCGCCTTCGTGCGCGCGTTCAGCGTCCCCGCCGACATCGTGGGCGCCGTTCACGAGCACCGCTTCCGGCAGTTCGTGCGCGAGGGCGCCGCGGCGCCTGCCTTCCTGCTCTCCGATTACTCGGCCGGCCGTCGCCGAGCGATGCTCGTCGCGAGCCTGATCGATCTCGAGACGCGGCTGTCGGACGCCGCGGTGGAGATGTTCGACAAGCTTGTGGGCTCCCTGTTCACGCGCGCCAAGCGCGGCCAAGAACGGCGCTACCAGGCAACAGCCCGCGACGTCGGCCAGCTCATGCGCCTTTTTGGGCGCACGATCGCGGCGCTTTCGGAAGCCCGCGAAGGCGAGGCCGATGCGCTCGCCGTGGTCGATGAAGCGGTAGGCTGGCATCGGCTGCTCGCCGCCCAGCCGCAGGTCGACGCGTTGGCCGAACTGGCCGGCGAGGACATGCTTGTCTCCGCGGCCGAGCGATACGCCACGATCCGGCGCTTTGCGCCGGCCTTCCTCAGCGCCTTCTCTTTCCACTCGCCGAGAAGCGGAACCTCGTTGATGCAGGCGGTCGAGACCCTGCGCGACCTCAACCGCCGCAACCGACGCGAGGTGCCGGACAGTGCGCCGCTACCGTTCCAAAACAAGCAGTGGAAACGGCTCGTGCGCGAGGGCGGACGGATCAACCGCCGGGGTTTTGTCACGCCAACGGTCGCCAACGTCTCTTTCGTGGGTAAGATGGCCGATGGAGATCTCGTTCGCTCGCCACCAATTCCCGCCTGACATCATCCGGCACGCGGTGTGGCTGTATCTTCGCTTTACCCTCAGCTTCCGCGATGTCGAAGATTTGCTGGCCGAGCGCGGGCTGGACGTCTCCTATGAAACGGTCAGACGATGGGTGTTGAAGTTCGGGCCGTTGTTCGCCAAGGAACTTCGCCGCAGACGTCATCGGCCCACCTCGCACTGGCATCTGGACGAGATGGCAGTTCTGATCGCCGGCTGGCGATTCTGGCTCTGGCGAGCGGTCGACGACGTCGGCGATGCTGAGGGACGACAGCGGGAACGGTGGAGGTCGCCCGAGCTCGCCTCGGAATGTCCTCGGCGACCGGCTCGACGTCTGCTCGATGGAGCCCAAGACGGGGTTCTTTCGTGACGGTTGCTGCAACACCAATGGAGGAGACTGCGGTAGCCACACAGTCTGCGCCGTCATGACTGCCGAGTTTCTCGAGTTTTCTAAATCTCGCGGCAATGATCTTTCGACGCCGATGCCCCAATTCGGCTTTCCCGGCCTGAGGCCCGGCGACCGCTGGTGCTTGTGTGCGCCCCGCTGGCTCGAAGCGCTGGAGGCGGGCTATGCACCCCGCGTGGTCTTGTGGGCTACTCACGAAGACGCCCTCGACCACTGCTCGCTCGCCGATCTCAAGCGTTTCGCCCTGGACCTCGCCCGAGTTCGACCATCGCACCCGGCGCGCGCATGCCCATAGAGGCGCGAGAGGGGATGAACTTGGTGGCGGGTCGTCGAGCCAAGCGCCGCGGGGTCCACGGCCATCTGCCGACGGCTGGCGTCCACCAAGCTTGCAGAGCGAGCCGAAGGTATCTAATTGAAACACATGATGAGCGACGCACTCGAAAAGAGATTGATTGAGGCTTTGAAGAGCGTGGACACCCACGGAGACGTTGCGCCCGCTCATGTCCACGATCCGATGACGATGTTGCTCCGGGAAAACGCAATCCAAGCTAACTTGATGCGCTGGGACGACGTGAGAGGTCGCTACGTGCTGACCGGCACGGGCCGCCGGCGAACTGTCGAGGGTAGTCGCGCCCCTGGCACGGTAGTGTCGTTCAGAAAACGCGGTATCGTTGGCAGCGGTCCGGTGCATCGGAAATCCGCCAACACCAATCTCAAGGAATAGCCGTTCGCGCGGTTGGATCTCACTCGATGGACGGCCGAAGCTCCTCGGCCACTTGAACGGAACCATCCTCATCTGCGGGGCGACCGGTACACCGGCAAGCTGATTGGGAAATCGACCGTCCGCTCGGGGTCGAACGTACCCGATCTCAGGCTGGTTCCTGAACTCCAGCTCCGGGCGCAATCTCCCCGTTGCGCCTACTACCGGTTTCCGGTCCACACCGAACGGTCACGCGGCGCGCCTGCCTTTTCGTAAGCGTCGTTCTCAGGCCGCGTCTTTGAGCGGCTGGGCCCTGGCGTAGGCCCACGGGAGAAGCTCGTCGATCGCGCTGGCGAGATGACCGCCGACGATCCGCGTGAGTGTGTCGGCGAGATAGGCGTAAGGGTCGACGTCGTTTAGCTTGCACGTTTCGATCAGCGAGGCGATGACCGCCCAACTTTCCGCGCCGCCATCCGAGCCGGCGAAGAGCGCGTTCTTGCGCGTGAGGGCGAGAGGCCTGATCGATCGCTCGACTGTGTTGGAGTCGATCTCGACCCGTCCGTCGTCGAGGAAACGGACGAGACCGTCCCAGTGCGACAGTCCGTAGCGGATTGCCTGGGCGAGCTTGCTCTTCCGGCTCAGAAGCGCGAGCTTTTCGCGCAGCCAGGGCTCGAGTTCGGCGACGATCGGACGCGATCGCTCCTGGCGCACGGCGCGTCGCTTGTCGGGGTCGCAGCCGCGGCAGTCGGCCTCGATCCGATAGAGCGCGGCGATGCGCTGCAGCGCTTCGTTGGCGATCGGCGAGGCTTCGGCGACGGCGCGGTCATAGAAGCGGCGGCGCAGATGCGCCCAGCAGAAGGCGAGCGTCACGTCGCCCTTGCCCGCCAGCGCCCGATATCCGGCGTAACCGTCGACCTGGAGGATGCCCTTGAAGCCGGCGAGATGGGCGATCGGCTGCGAGGCCGTGCGATCGGGCGCGTAGACATAGGCGACCGCCGGCGGGTCGGCTCCGCCCCAGGGCCGATCATCCCGCGCATAGGCCCAGAGCTGGCCGGTCTTGGTCCGCCCGCGCCCCGGATCGAGCACCGGCGCCGTCGTCTCGTCAGCGAACAGCTTGGTCGACGACTTCAGATGCGCCAGGATGCGCTCATGGACCGGCCGCAGATGGAAGGCGGCGCGTCCGACCCAGTCGGCGAGAGTTCGAGCGGTCGAGGCGCAGGCCCTGGCGCTCGTAAATCTGCGCCTGGCGATAGAGCGGCAAATGATCGGCGTATTTGGAGACGAGCACGTGGGCGACGGTCGCCTCGGTCGGCAGGCCGCCCTCGATCAGCCGCGCCGGCGCCGGCGACTGGACGACGATGTCCTGGCAGGCGCGGCAGGCGTATTTGGGCCGGCGCACCACAATCACCCGGAACTGCGCGGGAACGACGTCGAGCTTTTCGCTCACATCCCTCGGGTCAAGCCCGAGGGCAGGCTCTCGCCGATCCGGTGCAGCGCCCCCCTGCAGCACGGGCAGGTCTTGTCCTCGACGTCGACGATCGTCTCGACGCGCGGAAGATGCGCCGGTAGAGCGCCGCGGTTGGCGCGCCGCTTGCGCGAGCCTTCCGTGCGCGCAGCCGGCGACTTCGCTTCGTTTGCCTCGGTTTCTCCCGCCTCGCCCTGCTCGACGTCCTCCAGCGCCAGCAGCAATTGATCTTCCGGCAGGCTTTCGGCGCGGCGGCCAAAGCGGTGGCGCTGCAAATCCCTGATGATCGCGACAAGCCGCTCCGCGCGCTGGCGCTCGGCGATCAGCATCGCCTTCAGCGTTTGAGGGTCGTCGGGAAGCGCCTCGGCGGCCTGCGTCATGTCCCGACGAGACCATGATTCGTCAGGCTTTGCGACGGTTTTCGAGCCCCTGATTCAATTCGCCGCAGGTCAGCCCGGCAGTCTCGGCGCCGGCGTGTCCTTCGCCGCGCCAACGCGCTTCCAATCGAGGCCTTCGACAAGCGCCGAGAGTTGCGCCGCCGACAGACGCATCACCCCGTTCTCGATCTTCGGCCATTGGAACCGGCCGTCCTCGAGGCGCTTCGCAAACAGGCACACGCCCGTGCCATCCCAAAAAACCAGCTTCACCCGGTCGGCGCGTTTGGCCCGAAAGACGTAGACGGAGCCGTCAAACGGATCGGCGCCCATCACGTCGCGAACCAGCGCCGCCAGGCCTTCCGCGCCTTTACGGAAGTCGACCGGCCGCGTCGCAATGAGCACGCGCACCGAGCCCGACAGGCCGATCACTTCGCAGCCCTCAATGCGCCGATGATCGCCGTCACCGTCGCCGTATCCGCGCCGGGCCAGATCCAGACGCTCGATCCCGCGATGTCCAGTTCGATGACGGGGGGACGCGCATCCGCCGGTTTGCTCTCGACGATCTCCGCGCGTGGCGACACAGCACTCGGCGTCTCGACGACCACCGGAGCAAACGGCAGGGCGCCGGTCCCCTCGTCGGCCTCTCGACGCGCTTGGCGGCGCCAGGCGAACACTTGCTGCGGCGTCAGGCCATGGCGGCGCGCGACGTGGCCGACCAGCGCGCCATCCTCAAAGCTCTCCGCGACGATCGCCGCCTTCTGCTCAGCCGTCCAGGATCGCCGCCGTCCTACGCCTGTGAAGATCTCAAGCCGCTGCGCCAAGCCCGCGCTCGCGCCCTTGGGCACGTCACTATGCTCTGAAATCGACACGTGTCGGAGCCTCCAACCGCCCCGACTATCGCCCCACCGCCCACGCCAAAGAAGGTGGGGTCAGCAGAACGCTTACGCCTTTTCCGGCTGCCGTGCGAACGAGTTCTAATGCGTCTGCGCGCCAGTTTGTCCCAACGGGGGATCGCGCACGCTGATTTCGCCGATTAACCTCTCGGTTACCTTTGCCGCATACCTCTTCGCCCTCTTTGAAAGAGGGGTGAGCACACATGACAGATACGGCTGCTATCCCCGGCGAGCGCATTTGCTCCTTCATCGAGCGCGTTGAGCGAATTGACGAAGAGATCAAGGCGCTGAATGACGGGAAGAAGGAAGTCTTCTCTGAAGCCAAGGGAGAGGGCTTCGACGTCAAAGTCCTCAAGGAAATCCTTCGTCTGCGCAAGCAGGACAAGGACGAGCGCGACGAACAGGAGTCTCTGCTCGACCTTTATCTCAAGGCGATGGAGAGCGCCGGCACATCGCCAGCAAAGGCAGCGTAAACCCGACTGGCGGCGCGTCCGTGTGTGAGGCGACCTGGACCTGGGCGTGCAACGGCTCAGCCACTCCTGCGACCGCGGGAAGGCGATAAGCCATCGCTGGAGGATTGCGTCTCAAAGCTGGCCGAGCATCCGACTTCGTCTCAGTCATCGAGGACCACTGCCGCAACAAAGGTGTTGAGCTCATCGTCCTAGTCCGCAAGCGGCCCGCGCCCTTCGCATGGAGGCCGCGATCCAACTAGTACCTCGTCACAGAGGTTTTGACTCTTTGATTTTGGTCTGATTTGAGCGTGGGCTTGGGGTAAGCGCGCCCCATTTTGGCGCGGGCTTTTTGGGTTGTGAACATCCAGTTGATGCGGGCGCATTCGGCGTTGCGTCGCTTCTCCCAAGCAGCGGTCTCGGCGACAAGCCGGGTGTAGCTTTCGATGCGCCGATCGAGACATTGACTGGCCAGGACGCCGATCTCGATCTCGACCATGTTCAGCCAGCTGGCGTGCTTGGGGACGTAGTGGAACTCCAGCCGGCGCAGCACCCGTCGCGCTTCGTCGGCTGGGAAAGTCTGGTAGAGCGCGCCGGCGGAATGGGTCGACAAGTTGTCGAGCACCACGCGAATGCGCTCCGCCTCGGGATAATGGACATCGGTGAGGTCGCGCATGCAGACGGCGAAGTCTTCGGCGGCGCGCCGTTCGGTGACCTTCACCTTGCGCCAGGGGCGGTTCACATCCAAGAACACGAACAGGTTCGCGGTTCCGTTGCGTTTATATTCGCAGTCGTAGCGCTCGATTTGCCGCGGCTCGGGCGGGATCGGCCGGCGGACCTCGCCGATGAGCTGGATCGGGCTCTCGTCGAAGCAGACCACCGGGCGCTCGGGATCGGGCGCTTCGGAATAAAGATCGAGCACCTCCTCCATACGGGCGACGTAGTCGGCGTCGACCTGCGGAATGCACCACATGTCCTTGCGCCATGGCTTGAGGTCATTTTCGGCCAAGCGCCGACGCACCGTCTCGCGCGACACACTCTCGTGCGCAGTCAGCCTGACCAGTTCACCGGACAGCAACTCCAGCGTCCAGCGAGCGCGGCCCGCGGGTGGACTCGAACAGGCCGTTGCCACCAGCAGGGCTTCCTCCTTGCCCGAGAGCTTGCGGTTTGCTCCGGGGCGCGGCTCTTCGCTGAGCGCCGCCTCCAGGTTGCCGAGGACGAAGCGGCGCTTAGTCCGATAGACGGTCGAGCTGCCCACGCCGACATTGGTCGCGATCGCCTCGTCGCTGGCGCCGCCATCCGCCGCCAACAATATCTGCGCCCGCTTGAGCCTGCGTGCCGCATGCTTGCCGCCGCTCAGAAGCTCCGTCAGTTCGGTGCGTTCGGTTTGGCTGAGTTCGACCCGATAGCGTACATTCATCCGTGCCTCCTCGTGTTGAGGCACGCACGAACAGCTGAATCGGATGGCCGGAGTGAGTCGCCCTGCAAAAACCTTCACACCCAGGCAGGGCCAATATCTGGCGTTTATCCACCTCTACACGCGCCTGCACCGCCGGCCGCCGGCCGAAACTGAGATGCAGGACTATTTTCGCGTCAGCCCGCCTTCCGTGCACCAGATGGTACTGACGCTCGAACAAGCTGGCTTCATTAGGCGGCAGCCGAGAACGCCCGCAGCATCGAACTGCTCGTTGATCCGACACAGCTGCCAGAGTTACTTTGACCCCGGATTTAACCGGTCAAGATCACTGTGCCGAGGTACTAGTACCTCGTCACAGAGGTTTTGACTTTTTGATTTTGGTCTGATTTGAGCGTGGGCTTGGGGTAAGCGCGCCCCATTTTGGCGCGGGCTTTTTGGGTTGTGAACATCCAGTTGATGCGGGCGCATTCGGCGTTGCGTCGCTTCTCCCAAGCAGCGGTCTCGGCGACAAGCCGGGTGTAGCTTTCGATGCGCCGATCGAGACATTGACTGGCCAGGACGCCGATCTCGATCTCGACCATGTTCAGCCAGCTGGCGTGCTTGGGGACGTAGTGGAACTCCAGCCGGCGCAGCACCCGTCGCGCTTCGTCGGCTGGGAAAGTCTGGTAGAGCGCGCCGGCGGAATGGGTCGACAAGTTGTCGAGCACCACGCGAATGCGCTCCGCCTCGGGATAATGGACATCGGTGAGGTCGCGCATGCAGACGGCGAAGTCTTCGGCGGCGCGCCGTTCGGTGACCTTCACCTTGCGCCAGGGGCGGTTCACATCCAAGAACACGAACAGGTTCGCGGTTCCGTTGCGTTTATATTCGCAGTCGTAGCGCTCGATTTGCCGCGGCTCGGGCGGGATCGGCCGGCGGACCTCGCCGATGAGCTGGATCGGGCTCTCGTCGAAGCAGACCACCGGGCGCTCGGGATCGGGCGCTTCGGAATAAAGATCGAGCACCTCCTCCATACGGGCGACGTAGTCGGCGTCGACCTGCGGAATGCACCACATGTCCTTGCGCCATGGCTTGAGGTCATTTTCGGCCAAGCGCCGACGCACCGTCTCGCGCGACACACTCTCGTGCGCAGTCAGCCTGACCAGTTCACCGGACAGCAACTCCAGCGTCCAGCGAGCGCGGCCCGCGGGTGGACTCGAACAGGCCGTTGCCACCAGCAGGGCTTCCTCCTTGCCCGAGAGCTTGCGGTTTGCTCCGGGGCGCGGCTCTTCGCTGAGCGCCGCCTCCAGGTTGCCGAGGACGAAGCGGCGCTTAGTCCGATAGACGGTCGAGCTGCCCACGCCGACATTGGTCGCGATCGCCTCGTCGCTGGCGCCGCCATCCGCCGCCAACAATATCTGCGCCCGCTTGAGCCTGCGTGCCGCATGCTTGCCGCCGCTCAGAAGCTCCGTCAGTTCGGTGCGTTCGGTTTGGCTGAGTTCGACCCGATAGCGTACATTCATCCGTGCCTCCTCGTGTTGAGGCACGCACGAACAGCTGAATTGGATGGCCGGAGTGAGTTGCCCTGCAAAAACCTTCACACCCAGGCAGGGCCAATATCTGGCGTTTATCCACCTCTACACGCGCCTGCACCGCCGGCCGCCGGCCGAAACTGAGATGCAGGACTATTTTCGCGTCAGCCCGCCTTCCGTGCACCAGATGGTACTGACGCTCGAACAAGCTGGCTTCATTAGGCGGCAGCCGAGAACGCCCGCAGCATCGAACTGCTCGTTGATCCGACACAGCTGCCAGAGTTACTTTGACCCCGGATTTAACCGGTCAAGATCACTGTGCCGAGGTACTAGGAGCTGGCTCGCTGGGACCGCTGCGGTGGCGGCCGCTCGGGCGCCGCCAAACAAGAACACTCTGATAGTGTGATTGTCCCAATGTACACCATCGGCGCGTCCTTGCCTCAAGGACCGCCGGAGTTGACGTTGGGCGCTCGTTGCAGACCGAGGCTGTGGAGTTCGCAGTTGGGCGGACGCCCGTCAATGGGGTCGCCCGGGAAGGCCCGGAGTCCGCGCCGAAGCTGCCATAGGCGGTACGGAAGGGTTGCGCCAAGTGCGGCCGTTCCCGGACCATTCTGCCAACGCGTCAGTTCGACCCGAAGCACGCGTTCCCGAGTTGGACGCGGCACGGGCGGAGTGCGCCAGAAAGCTGCCGTAGGCGCTACAGGCAGGATGCGTAGTTCGGGCGGCATCTAAGGCGCCAGCAGTGTTTACCCTCCGGCACTCCTGCCTTGCGCATGTCCTCAGTCATCCGCTCGCGGCGCTGAATGCTTTTCTTTGACCGCCTCCGGCGATTACGAGCTTGGCCGGTCCTCGCCGAAAACATTCGGCCCGAACTTCAATACCCATCGCCGCACCGGTTCGTAGGAGACATCCAGACCGCGCTCGGCGGGCAGATCTTCGGCCGCCCGGCGGATGGATCTGACGCGGGCGACCTGATCGAGATGACGCAGAATGACCGCGTGCACGGCGACGCCGGCTCCCATTCCGGGGTGATGTCGAAAAGGCAGCACCTATCGCGAATCTTTGCGCTTCCCACCAGCGCCCGGCCTCCTCTATTCAATAACTGGCTCGGTGGCGAGCGGAGGTTGGCGCGAACCGCGCCCCGCCTTTCGAAGGCGCAATGAAGGGAGTCCATTCCATGGCGAAAAGGTTTCTTTCGACACGCCGAAAGCTGCTGAAGGGTGCCGCCGCGACAATCGCCGCCGCCGTGTTGCCTTTGACAATCAGCTCGCGCAGCCGTGCCCAGTCCGGCCTCCAGACCGTCAACATGCAGCTCGGCTGGATCACCGGCGGAAACCAGCTCGGCGAAGTCGTCGCCAAGCGCCTCGGCTATTTTGAGCAAGAGAAAATCCATTTCGCCATTCAGGCGGGGGGGCCGAATATCGATGGCGTGGCGATCGTCGCCTCCGGCCGTTACGAAATCGGCCAGGTTTCGTCGAGCCCATCGCTGATGCTCGCCGCCTCGCAGGGCATTCCCGTGACCTGCTTCGCGGTCGGCGCGCAGGAGCACCCTTATGCGTTCTTTTCGTTGCCGCGTGCGCCGATCCACACACCAAAAGACATGATCAGACGTAAGATCGGGGTGCAGGCGACGGGACAGATTCTGCTTACGGCCCTTCTGCGCAAGAATGGCATTCCAGAAGACCAGGTGCAGAAGGTGATCATCGGTTCGGACATGACGCCGCTCATGACCGGCCAGGTCGACGCCGTCACCGGCTGGATCACCAACACCACCGCGCTCAAGGTTCTCGGTACGGACTATAATGCCTTGCGCCTATGGGACTGCGGCGTCCGCCTCTACGCGCTGCCCTACTACGCGACGACCGACACGCTGACCCAAAAACCCGACCTGCTCGCCGGCTTCCTCAGGGCGGCGGGTCGCGGCTGGGCCTACGCCAAAGCCAATCCGGAGAAGGCAGTTGATCTGCTGGTGCAGGAATACCCCAATCTCGTGCGCGCTGACGAACTCGTTGCCGCGCCGATCATGTTCGACGTGGAGTTCACTGCCCGAACGAAGGACCATGGCTGGGGCAGCTTCGATCCGGCCGTCTGGCAGGCGCAAATCGACCAATATGACGAGCTGAAGCAGTTCCCGGCCGGCAAACCCAAGCTCGACCAGGTGATGACGACGAAAATCCTCGAGATGACGGAAAGCGACCGGCCGAAGATCGGCTGAGGAGACGGGACTTTGGCCCAGGCCGCCAAGAAGCTGGCGCCGGAGGCGCTGGACGCGACTAAGAGCCCGGCCGTGCGATTGCGCGATGTCACAGTGCGCTTCACGACCGAGCGGGGCGCGGTCACGGCGCTGGATCGCGTCAGCATGAACGTGGCGCAAGGGGGCTTCCTCACTCTCCTCGGCCCTTCCGGTTGCGGGAAGTCGACGCTTTTGCGAGTTGTGTCGGATCTCATCCCGGCGACTTCCGGCGAGGTCGAGGTGATGGGAGGGTCGGCGGCGTTGGCGCGGGAGGCGCGCGCCATCGGCTTCGTATTCCAGGACGCTTCGCTGCTCGCCTGGCGGACCGCACTCGAAAACGTCGAATTGCCACTCGAAGTCGGGCGCGGCGCCAAGCGCGGCGGCGCGCGCAATCCGCGCGAGCTGCTCGCGCTGGTCGGCCTCTCCGGCCGGGAGAAGGCCTATCCGCACGAATTGTCGGGCGGCATGCGCCAGCGCGTGGCGATCGCCCGCGCGCTTGTCAACGATCCGAAGCTTCTGTTGATGGATGAGCCTTTCGGCGCGCTCGACGAGATCACGCGCGACCGGCTCAACGTCGAATTGCTGCGGGTCTGGGAAAACACCGGCGCGACGATCCTGTTCGTCACCCATTCGATCTATGAGGCGGCGTTCCTGGGACAGCAGGTGCTGCTGATGGCCGCCCGCCCGGGCCGCGTCCGCGAAATCGTCGACGTGCCGCTGCCGACGCCGCGGGGAGTTGAACAGCGCGAGACGCCGCAATTCGTCGAGCTCACGACGCATCTGCGCCGGGTGCTGGAGACGTGCTGATGACTGCGCCGGCGCTGACCCAAGCCGAAACCAGCGAGACCTACGTCAGCGACGAGGCGGCGCGGGCGGAATACATCGCCGCCGCGCGCTCGGCGGCATGGCGACGGCGTCTCTTGCCCGCCGGAGCGGCGATTTTGCTGCTCGTCCTCTGGGAGCTCGCCGTCATCATCTTCCACGTCAGGCCGTTCATCGCCCCGGCGCCGACGGCGGTCGCGGCGACGCTCTACGCCAAATTCGGGCTTCTGATCGGCAACCTCGTTCCCACCGCCACCGAAGCGGTCGCCGGATTTATCATCGGCAACGCGGCCGCGATCGTGATCGCCACCGTCTTTGTCTATCAGCGCACCGCCGAGGAGGCGTTCTTCCCGATCGCGGTGATGGTTCACACCATTCCGGTCATGGCCTACGCGCCGATCCTTGTGCTCCTGCTTGGCAACGGGCTCAGCGCCAAAGTCGCGATCGCCGCGCTCATCTGCTTCTTCCCGACCCTGGTCAACATGACGCGAGGCCTGCGCGCCGTCAGCCCGCAGCAAATGGAGCTGATGCGCATCCTTTCGGCCTCGCCGAGCGAAATCTTCTTCAAGCTCAGGCTCAAATGCTCGCTGCCCTATTTGTTCGCGGCGCTCAAGATCGCCGCGGCGACTTCGGTCATCGGCGCGATCGTCGGCGAATGGATCGGCGCGACGACCGGCATCGGCGCGCTCATCATTCAGGCGACCTACAATTTCGACTCGCCGCTGCTCTATGCGACCATCGTCGTCGGCTCCGCCTTTTCCGCGGCGTTCTTCGGCGTGATCTCGTGGCTTGAAAGCCGTTTCCTCAAATGGAATGTCGCGCAAACGGGATGATCGAAATTTTGACCGCTGTTCCTGAAGGAGTTGGACCCATGACCAATCGTGACACGATCGCCAAGCCGGAGGGCCAGATCCCGATCGTGCGGCGCGCCGACCTTGTTGTCGTCGGCGGTGGGCCGGCGGGCATCGCCGCGGCGGTCGCCGGCGCGCGCAGCGGCCTCTCCGTCACGCTTCTCGAGCGCTACGCCTATCTCGGGGGGCTCGCCTCCGGCGGCATGGTTTTGGTGCTCGACGACATGTGCAATGGCGCCGAGATCTCGGTGCGCGGCCTCTGCAGCGAGATGGTCGAGCGCATGGAGCGCATGGATCTCTGTGTGGTGCCGCCCGAATCTGAGCGCCGCTCTGACGGAGCCCTGTGGCGCAAATGGTCGCGCTGGGGCGTGTTTGACTTTCATTCGCACGTCAAGCCCCAGCCGATCTGCTACGCCGCTGCATTCGATCCCGACGGCTTCAAGCGCGCGTCCAACGAGATGGTCAGAGAGGCGAAAGTCGATGTCAGGCTCCACAGCTGGTTTTCGCACGCAATCGTCGAGGATGGCCGCATCGTTGGCGTCGTCTGCGAGAGCAAGAGCGGCACGCAGGCGATCATGGGCAAGATCGTCCTCGACGCCACCGGCGATCTCGATGTCGCCGCGTCGGCCGGCGCGCCGTTCACCCACGGCTCTTATATGGTCACCACCGTGTTCCGGCTCGGCGGAGTCAACGTCGACGCGGCCGAACGGTTCGAATACGAAGAGCCAGGCGCCTTCCGGGCGATCGATCGCGAAGCCAAGAGGATCATCGGCGGCTCATGGGACAAGTGGTGGCTCAAGACGCCCTTGCCAGGAATTGTGTGGTGCAACTGCCCGCATATGACTGGTCTCGACGGAGTTGACATCGAGGATCTGACGCGGGCCGATTTCGAGGGCCGCGAACGCATCGCCGCGCTGGTCCCCTACGTCCGCGAAAGGCTACCGGGCTTCGAGCAGGCGTTCGTCGTCGACGTGGCGCCGCAGATCGGGGTGCGCCAAACGCGGCTGTTGGACGGTGTCTATGTGGTGACCAAGGACGACGTGATGGGGCGACGGCACTTCCCCGACAGCGTCGCCCGCGGCCGCGATTACTACACCCCCTATCGCGCGTTGCTGCCGCGCGATGTCGGGCAGTTGCTGGTCGCCGGCCGGCATTATTCCGCCACCTCGTCGGCCCAACGCAGTTCCCGAGAGATTCCGCCGTGCATGGCGATGGGCGAGGCGGCCGGCGTCGCCGCGGCGCTTGCGCTGGAGGCGAATGTCGGGGTCGACAAGATCGACGTCGCCAATCTGCAAGCGCGCTTACGCGCGCGAGGCGCCGATCCGGGCGACCGGCCCGCGGCCAACGCGCAGCTCACCATCGCCGCTGAATAGGAAACAGGTCCATGGAATCTTCCGCCACGCAGCCGCTATCCGGCGTGCGCGTTATAGACTTCACGCAGGTGATGCTAGGACCGAGCGCCACCCAGGTGCTGGCCGATTACGGCGCCGACGTCATCAAGATCGAGCGGCCGGGCACGGGCGACCTTTCACGCTCCTCGATCCCCGACGATCCGGACGGCCTCGACAATCCAGTCTTTCGCAGCCTCAACCGCAACAAGCGTTCGATCGCCCTCGATCTGCGAAAGGTAGACGGCAAGGCGATCATTTACGACCTGGCGCGCGGGGCCGATGTCGTCGTGAACAATTTTCGCGCCGGCGTGATGGAGCGCATGGGCTTTGGCTATGAGGAGCTTGCCAAGATCAATCCGCGGATCATCTGCGCGTTCGGCTCCGGCTTCGGACAAAGGGGACCTCTGTCCCACAAGGGCGGACAGGACGTTCTGGCGCAGGCGCTCTCCGGCGTGATGCGCCGCAAATGCAACGACGACGAGCCGCTCACCGTCTACGCGACCGCGCTTTGCGACTATACGGCGGGCATGCATCTTGTTCAGGCGATCCTGCTCGCGTTGCTGCAACGCGAGAAGACGGGTCGTGGCCAGCAGGTCGCGGTTTCGCTGTTCGAATCCATGCTCGCCATGCAGATGCAGGAAGCGGCCATGTGGCTGCAGCGCGACCGACATTTCTCCTGGGGCTCATATCCGCTGAGCGGTGGCTTCGAAACGAGCGACGGCGCCATCGTACTGGTGGGCGCGTTCAAGACGAACCCGTTGCAGGACATTTGCGCTGCGCTCGGCCTGCCCGATCTTTCCGCCGATCAGCGCTACGCGACCTTCGCGGGACAGGTCGCACACAAGGCCGAATTGCAGGCGATATTCCGCCAACGCTTCGCGTCGAACACTACTGAATTTTGGCTCGCCCGGCTCGACGAGCAGGACCTGCTCTGCGCGCCGGTGCTGACCCTGGCCGAGGCGCTCGCTCATGAACAAACCAAGGCGAACGGAACGGTGGTGACGCTCAATGGCGACGGACGCTTCCTGCCATTGGTCGGCACGCCGCTGACCATGGCCGAGGGCGCGTTCCAGCTGCGCCGCGCGCCGCCCGGGCTGGGCGTCGACGGCCCGGCGGTTCTTGGCGAAGCGGGCTATTCGGCCGAGCGCATCGCGGGTCTGAAGCGAACAGGAATTGTCGCTTGAGCGTGCTGTTCTCGGTTCAAGACCATGTGGCGTGGGTGACGATCGACCGGCCGGAGCGGCATAACGCCGTGGATCAGGCAACTGAGGCGGAACTCATCCGCATCTGGGAGACGATCGAAAAGGCTCGCGATATCCGCGTCGCCGTTCTGACCGGCGTCGGAGCTCGCGCGTTTTGCACGGGCGCGGACATGAAGGGCGGCTCGGGCGTGAGCGGGCTGGAGTATTGGGCTCAGCCCCGTCCCGGCGGTTTCGGCGGCATTGCGCTGCGCGATACGCTCGATGTGCCGGTCATCGCGCGCGTCAATGGCTATGCGCTGGGCGGCGGCATGGAGATGATGCTCGGCTGCGACATCGTTGTCGCTTCGGCCGACGCGACATTCGGTCTGCCGGAGCCGCGCGTCGGGCGCCTCGCGCTCGACGGCGGGATCGCGCTTCTCGCGCGCCGCATCCCCCATGTCCAGGCAATGGGCATGCTGCTCACCGGCCGGCGCATCGGCGCCGGCGAAGCCCTGCGCTACGGTCTCGTCAACGAGGTTGTCGCCCCTGACGAACTCGACGAAGCGGTCGGGCGCTGGGTCGCCGACATACTGGCCTGCGCGCCCCTTTCGGTGCGCGCGATCAAGCAGATGGTGCGGGCGGGCGAGCGCGTCACCGCCAGGGAGGCGCAGATGCTGCGTCTGCCGGCGCTGATCGAGGCATTGCAATCGTCCGATCAGGACGAGGGCGTCAGCGCCTTCAAGGACAAGCGCCCGCCGCAATGGCGCGAGCGCTGAGGTGTCGGACGTTCGTCATGGCTTACGTGATTCGTCTTGACTTGCATCGACGTCAAGGACGGCGCCTGCCAAGAGGCGTGCCCCCGTCGAGTGCATCTACGAGGGCGGCCGGATGATGTATGCCTGTCGGTCTGTCCGGTCGACGCGATTTAAGTCAGTGAGGATCTGCCGGACAGCGAGCGTGCATTCGAGCGCGCCAACGCCGAGTTCTTTGGGTCGGCGATCACCGGTTGGGGCTCGCCCGGCGGCGCCGACTCGGCGCATGTCACCCCGCTCGACCATCCGCTGGTCGCGATACGCGCCAAGTGACGTCGAAGCCGCTGCGGAGATCGGGTGAAGGGGGCGTCAGAGACCGCCCGCCATCTTCGCGCTCGAGCGCACCAGCGTCTTCGTCTCAAGAACGAACGGCCGCCTCAATGATCCGTATCTCGACGCCGCCTTCTCTTAGGATGACTTGAGATCGCTCGAAAGACGCGCCCCACACCAAATCGTCGAAATCGGGCGCGGGCGTATCGAGGCACGCGAGGCCAGCGTCGACAATCGCGCGAGCGCAATCGATGCAAGGGAAGAATGTCGTCGTGAGGTGGGCGCCGGCCGTCGACACGCCGCGTCGAGCCGCTTCGAAGATGGCGCGGCGCTCGGCATGCTCCATCCAGACGAATTGTCCGTCGCCGGCATGGCGGTTCTCGAGGTCGCGGACGCCCGCTGGAAATGTGTTGCAGGCCGCGATTTCTGTACCGTCGCGGGCGACAAGGACCGCGCCGACTTTACGGACCCGGTTTGGGCTCAAAGAAGCGGCGAGAAGAGCCATCTCAATCTTGGCGCCGGGCGCCGCGCGTTGGCTGGCCACGTTGATCTCGAGAGCTCTTGCAGTGTTCGCCGAGGCCCGGCGGCCTCTCACTCTGCGCTAGCACGAGCGCCGTGCCGCAAGCCATACCAATTGGGCCTGACACGGCCGACCACGCCTTCTCGCCGTCCCGAGTGGCGGCTCCGGATGATCGCAATCCACCCTTCGCGATGTTCCGCCGGCGCTTCGATCAACGCCCGCTCAGGGCGGTGAGGGCTGTTTCGCGCCCGCAATGGTATGATGGCTATGGCGCGGATTCCGGTCCTTCCCGAGGCGACCCGGGTAGACCCGCTTCCCGCCCCTCGCGACGCTCTGCGGGGGCTGCGATGAATGCCCGCTACGGGCGGACCTTTGCCGTTCCCGGGCGATGCTGGAAGGCAGATGTCCCGCCCAATCCTGCCGTTCACGCCGTCTCAAGGTACAGCGGTTCACGCTATCCCCGGATCGCACGGTCCTTGCCGCGAAACCCTCTGATAGCGCCCATTATGACTATCGCACTATTCCTCCTATGACCGCGTTGCCGCTGTCGTTACTTCGATCGTCGTGCTTCTTCCCTGGACCGCGCCACCTGGACACCTCCAAGTACCGTGTTTCCTTCGGGACGATCTGGCCTGAAGGTCGTGGGGAGCCGTGCCCGCCCGAATCCGAGCCCGACCCGGGCGACATTGATCTGCGTCACGCGAGCCGCTACCATTGAGCGGTCATTCGGTCACGCGACAAACATCAATCATCGGTTAATTGCTTAGATTGAGGAGAGGAGGCGCCCGGCACGCCAACTGGCGCGTGTTCCCGGAGGCGATCGGTCCTTTAGCCCAGTACGCCGCGCCGGAATGTCTGGAAGCGGTCGCAGCACCTGGCGTCTCGACCGACGCGGCCATGGCGGTGATGCAGGCGTGCCTCTCCGGAACGCCTTCTGAGCCGCGAAATCGACGTCGGCTAGCATGTGGATGAACTGGTCTTCGGCGAAGAGGGGCAACAGGACCTCCGGATTGAGGCCATCGGCGCGGGGGAGGTGATCGACTATTTCGCCGCCAATTTCGGGGCCAAAAAGTAAAACCAAGCACGCGGGGCGCGGCCGCCGTCTTCGAGGAGCGGAAGACAGCCGCGGCAAATGCTATGAGATCACCGATCCCCGCGACGCCGACGGCTTTTGGACCTACAAGTTCGAGGATCAACTCCCTCTTGTGGAGGACCACCTGCAGGCCGCGTACCCGTGGGATATCGCCGACGGGTGAACGGCTTGACGGTTTCGGGCGGCGGCGAGCGAGATCCCGCGCCTTGGAGCTCATGGAGCAGTTGTCCATTGCGCCGTCTGATCGAGCGATGGCATCTCCGCTTACGAACAAGCACGAACGACTATGCGAACTTTGAGCATTCCCGAGATAGCCCGGCTGCGGCCGCGGCTTGTTCCCGAGCACACGGTTTACGGAAGCCAGGTAGATGGCGACATCGAAATCATTGTCTCTGGAACCGCCGACGCCGTCGCTTATGACCGGGAAGGACGCATCGAAACAATCGTCGATTGGAAGAGCGACGTAGAACTCGACGCGGAACGGTTGCGTGCCTACCGTCGCCAGCTCGACGCTTATCAAGGACAAACGGGCGCGCGATCGGCGCTATTGGTGATGATGACCGCTGGAAGGACGCGCCGCCGGCGACGCCAGGCGGCGGTATGGGCGGCATGGGCGGGATGGACTACTGACAATTAAAACGCGGCGACGGGCTCACAATTTCGAGCCCGTCGCCGCATTCAAGGAGCGCGCTTCACAGCGGCTTGTCCGTGGTTCGACCATCAACATCAGCCGCCGAGCTTCCGCGCGGCGATCTCGCCGGTCGCGATCTGCTTCCTGATCGCCGTCTGGCTGCGCTCGGTCGTGAACGCGGCGCCGTTGATGGTCGTTACGTTGCCGTCGGCTGGCTTATAGGCCCTGCCCGCGAGTTCGGCCACCCGGCTGCTCAGCACCTTGACCAGCGCCATCAGGAGGGCGCCGTTCGCCTCCGGCGCCGCGACGCGCTCGACAAGCCCGGTCTGCTCGCTCGCGCTCATGGCCCTTTGGGCCCATGACTGTCGCGCTCAGCAGATCGTCCATTCCAAGGTGGCCGTCATTTCCCTTTTTCGCTGGTCGTCGCCAAAGCTCAGTCATCTGACTCGCCCTGATTGTCCTCCTCCGGGAGGCCTAGCCAGCCTGTTTCCACCGCCCCTGCGGCATCGTGCGCCAGGCGCAGTTGGATCTTCACGATCGCGGTCAGGATGGCCTTGGTCGCCTCGTCGGGGTCGGCGATCTCGTAGGCCGCCGCGAGCTCGTCGAGTCAGCGTTTCATCTCGTCGATCCTGCGCTGCACATTCATAGTGGTCATTGCTCCTTCTCGTTGGGTGGTCAGGCGGTCTACGTCGACAGCTTGGCGCCGCATCGACTGATCCGACGCCGGATTGCTCTGAGTGGATCGAAGGCGAAGGATGCCGGGTCAACCTGCCCTCGGCATCCTTTAGAGGGCTAGGACTTGGAGAAAGGCTTCGGGCGACCGAGTTTCCGAGGCGCAGCGCCCTTCAGTTTGGCGAACCTTCTTCCGAGCTTCGACGTCACCTTGACCAGGGGCGACGCAGGCTTCGGTTTCGCAAAGGTCGAAGGGCGCGAGGCCTCCGCCTCCGAGTCGGTTGCCTCCCCGAGAGGGTCAATCTCCATGAAGTCTGGGTCCTCAGGCTCGTCGCCGCCATCGTCGGGCTCTGGCGGACCGCTGGCGCTTGGAGGGGCTTCTGACGGCGTCTCCGAGTCAGATCCCTCCTCGATAAGGTCAATCTGCATGAGGTCCACTTCCTCAGGCTCACCGCCGCCATCGTCGAGCTCAGGCGGACCGCTCGGTGGGGCTTCGAGCGGCATAAAGCGCGGCCGCGCCAAGAGCGCCGGATTCAGGACCGTCACGCGATTGTGCTCGAAGTCGGCGAGCGCCTCGGTGTAGAGCCGCAGGAGAGCCGCGCCGTCTTCGGCCTTCACCGCCGCCAACATCTTGGCCACGTTCTCGGGTCGGGCGGTACTCGCCTGTCCGAAGTGCAGCACATCGATGACGAGCTGGAGTGGGAACGCGATGTTGATTCCAATTTCGTTCCACCAGACGTCACGGCGGCTGTAGACCGTCGCCACTGAGCACTTGGCCGCCCGCGCGAGGCGCTCCGCCCAATTTTCGCCGGCGTCAACTCTTGCGCCAGGCCTCAGCAACCGGGTCGCGCAGCCCGCGCATCCGGTGCAGAGCGTCGGCTGTGATGCCGGCGATCACGTCGAAGTGCAGAACGTCGTCTTCGATATAGACCTCGCCCGTGAAGGGAATGAGGCCCAGCACCGCTTTTCCGGTCGTCGACTTGCCCGAGCCGCTCTCGCCAACCAACCCGAGCGTGCGCCCGCGCGCAGCTCAAAGCCTACGCCCTTGACCGTCGGCGCCGGCGCCTCGCCTCGACCGAGCCAGCCGCTTGCGCGCCCATAGGTCACCTTGAGACCGTAAACGAAGAGCGCCGGATCGCGAGAGAGCGCGATGGGCGGCGCAGAAGTCACGCGCGGCGGGCCGTCTGTTGCGGCAAAGGCGCCGAGACGAGGCACGGCGTCGAGCAACTGCCGGGTATAGGCCTCACCCGGGCGCTCGAAGATGTCGAGGGTCGAGCCCTGCTCCACCCCCCCGCCCCGACTTCATGACCGCCACGCGGTCAGCCATTTCGGCGACCACCCCCATATCGTGGGTGATGAGCAGGATCGCTGCGCCGAAGTCAGCGCGAAGCTCCCGCATGAGCTTCAGGATCTGGGCCTGGACGGTGACGTCGAGCGCGGTCGTCGGCTCGTCGGCGATCAGCACGTTCGGCCGGCGCGACAGCGCCATCGCGATCATAACGCGCTGCCTCATCCCGCCCGACAGCTCATGCGGGTACTGGCCCATGCGCCGCGCCGGCTCGGTGATGTGCACGGCGTCGAGCATGGCGCGGGCGCGCGCTTCCGCTGTTTTGGCGTCGGCGCCGTCATGCGCGCGAATGGCCTCCGTGAGCTGCGCGTCGACCGACATGACTGGATTGAGCGACGTCATCGGCTCCTGGAAGATCATGGCGATCTCGCCGCCGCGCACGCGCCGCATGGCCCGTTCGCTCAAGGTCGTGAGTTCGCGCCCAGCAAGTCGAATCGATCCCGACCGCGGCTTCAGCGACAGCGAGAGCAGGCGCATGATCGAGAGCGCCGTCAGCGATTTGCCCGAGCCCGATTCTCCAGCGAGGCACAAAGTCTCGCCGGGATCGAGCCTGAAGCTCACGTCTTCGAGCACCGGGCGCAAGCCTTCCGGCGTACGCGCGTCGACGGAGAGATCCCGAACGGCGAGGATCGGCTCCGTCATCTCAAGCGAAGACGATCCGAGGAAAGTAGAACGAGACGATCCAGTTCGGCTGGTCCACGATCTCGCTGATGCGCAAATCTCCGCAGACCGAGAGGAGCAGGTAGGCGTCGATGGGATTGAGGCCGTGCTCGGCCGCGAGGAGGTCGATCATGCGCGAGACCGCTTCCCGCACAGCCGTCATCAGATCCGGTCCGACGCCAGTCGTCGCCTCGTAGCCAGAGCCGTCGAGGTGGCGGTGACAGGGCCTGGCGTCGAGAAGCGCGGGCTCTTCAGATTGGCCCCCTTGACCAGATCAAGCGTCAGTTCAACGTCCATCTGGCTCTCGATGGCGGCGCCGCACACTTCGCCATCGCCCTGCGCCGCATGCGTGTCCCCGATCGAGAACAGACCGCCTTCGACCTCCACCGAAAGATAGAGGGTTGTTCCTTCGGCGAGATCGCGAATGTTCAGGTTGCCGCCGACCGCGCGCGGCGGCGCCACCGAATGCTGGCCTGGCTCCGCCGGGGCGAGGCCGACTTCGCCCGCGAAGGCCTTCAGCGGCGCCCGACCCTTCGGGCCATAGAGGGCGGGCGCCATCGTTGAAGGATCGTAGATCCAAAGGTGAAGCGCAGGATCGGGAAACTGATCCGCTGGCGATGGGAGCGCGGGGTCGACAGCGCACCCCGCCGCGCGCGGGGCCGAGCCTTAAGCGGCCTCGGCTTTCGACTCGGCCCGCTTCTTGGCGATCTCGCGCTTCAGCTTCACCGCATCTTCAGACAGGTCCGACTCGTGAGCCTTGATAAGGAAATCGTCGAGGCCGCCGCGATGCTCGACGGAGCGCAGCGCCGCCGCGCTGACGCGCAGCTTGACCGCGCGCTCCAGCATGTCCGAGACGAGCGTGACCTGGACCAGATTGGGCAAGAAGCGCGTGCGCGTCTTGCGGTTGGAATGGCTGACCTTGTTGCCGGATTGAACGGCCTTGCCCGTCAGCTCGCAGCGGCGTGACATCGCATTCATGTCCTTCAGACGAAAAAGCTTCCGCGCAAGCAACAAATATGAAAGCGGGCCGCTCCAATCAAGAAGCGTCCCGCCGCCGCATGGCCTGGCTCATGGGATGGCGGGTCTATAGGGGACGGGGTTTTCGGCGTCAAGTTTGCTTGCTCGCTCGACTCTTTAGTCGCCCGTGAAGATTGCCGCGTCACCTTGATTTCCGGGCGTCAGCGGCGGATCGGAAGTGTTCGCGTTTGCCGGAATTGGCGGTTCGGAGGGCGGTTATCTTGCGAATTGCGCGATGCGTTTGGTCGTGATTCCCTCGCTTTCGTCGTGGGCGAGGAGGCGATTCGATGCGGCCGAAGGAGCGGCGGGAGAGCGGGCAGAACGATCTGTTCCGGGCCCGGCTCGACCAGATCGTCGACATGGGCCACCCGCTGGCGAAGCTGGCCCGCGCGGTCGACTGGCGCTTCCTCGAGGATCAGTTCGGGGCGATGTATTCTGACAAGGCCGGCCATCCGCCGCTGGCGACCCGGCTGATGGCGGGGTTGGCGATCCTCAAGTCGATGCACGATCTGTCGGATGAGGATCTCTGCGCCCGCTGGGTCGAGAACCCCTACTTCCAGCTATTCTGCGGCGAGGAATTCTTCCGGCACAAGACGCCGTTCGACCGCTCGTCCCTGACGCGCTGGCGCCAGCGGATGGGCGAGGAGAAACTCGTGGCGCTGATCCAGGAGAAGTCTCGCGACCGCGACCCGCACTGGCGCGGCAAAACTCTCGGACTTTTCCCGCATCGTCGTCGACACGACCGTGCAGCCGAAGGCGGTGGCGTTTCCGACCGACGCAAAACTCATGCACCGGGCGCGCGAGCGGCTGGTCAGGCTGGCCCGGAAGACTGGCGTGTCGCTGCGCCAGTCCTATGAGCGGGTGGGAAAGCACGCGCTGATCGCCCATCAACGCTACGCGCACGCCAAGCAGTTCAGGCGCGCCAACCGGGCGCTGAGATCAATCCGGACCTATCTTGGCCGGGTCTGCCGCGATCTCGTCCGCAAGACCGGCGACGACGCTAAACTGCGGGCGATCTTCGCCCAACCGCTGTCGCTGGCCTTCGCCGTGCGCGATCAGCGCCAGCACCAGCGCGGGAGGAAGATCTATTCCCTGCACGCGCCCGAGGTCGAATGCATCGGCAAGGGCAAGTCGCACCGGCCCTACGAATTTGGCGTCAAGGTCTCGCTCGCCACGACCCTGCATCGCTCAAAGGGCGGCCAGTTCATTGCCCATGTGAAGGCGATGCCGGGCAATCCATACGACGGCCATACGCTCAAGACCGTCCTGCCCGAGATCGCGCGCAGATCGGCGCGCCCCTGACCCGCGTCGTCGCCGACCGCGGTTATCGCGGCCATAACGCCCCGCCCGACATGCGGTTCAAGGTCTATATCTCTGGCCAGAGGCGCGGCGTCACCGACGCCATCAGGCGCGAACTCCGCCGGCGCTCGGCCGTCGAGCCCGTCATCGGCCACGCCAAGGCCGAACACCGCATGGCCCGAAACTTTCTCAAAGGCGCCCACGGCGACGCCGCCAACGCGGTCCTCGCCGCCGCCGGATACAACTTCCGAAGGCTCATCGCCTGGCTCGCCGCCATTTGGCGCGTCTTCATTGCCGCAATCCTCGCGGCCGCCGAGCCCCTAACCATCGCCCAGCCTGCCTGCCCCAGCGCCCAGCCCAAAACATCAAACCGCGTTCTTCACGGTCGACTCTTTAGAGGGTTCGCGTCATGGCGGCACGGCAGACTTCCGCTGGGCCTCGGCGGTCGCTGTCCGGGCGTCTGACTCCAAGCAATTCTTCTGAAAATCAGAGCCGGTTAGGCTCTAAAGTTTGAGGAAATACACTGGAGCCAAAGCGACCAGTGCGGTTGCGACTTGAAGCGCTGATACAGACAGTGTTTGCCATGGCGCGCGGGGAAGCCACCTGATCACGAAGTATGCCGATATCGGCAACTGCCCGGCCATGAGCAGTTGCCAGATGTGGGTGCTGGCCCCTTCATCGGCTTCATGCACAACGCCATACATGGAAAGACTCCCGAGAACCCATGCCAGGGCGATGAACGACATCGCCATCGGTAAAAAGGCGCTGGGCTTCCTGCTTAGTGAGAGGACTGAATTGGAGTATCAATTCGTAGCAGTTCCAGAGGTTGCCATTGCCGAGAAGGTCTCATGACATTTTCATTGGATGCAACGGCCCAATAGTTCCGCTTCCCACCATGGCGGAATCGAGGCGCTGCCCGCTCGACAGGCCGTCCTGCTGCCTCTACCCTTACCCTATGCAACACGGACAGGCGAGCCGAACCGCGGTCGGCGCCGCGGGACACCGGGCGGCGCACCAGGTTCTCGAGCGCGGCCTCATCTTCGCCGACCCGCTTGCGCTCGCCATCCTAGGCCAAGACGCCGACGACGCCATCGCTCTCGCCAAGGAACGGCCGGAACGTCGCCCTTTGCGCCTGTTTGTCGCGATGCGCAGCCGGTTCGCGGAGGATTCGGCGCGCCGCGCGATCGCTGAGGGCGCGAAGCAAATTCTGGTTTTGGGCGCGGGTCTCGACACCTTCGCCTATCGACTTGAACCGACCCAAGACATGCGCGTGTTCGAGCTCGATCATCCCGCGACCCAGCGCGACAAGCGACGCCGGCTCGCCGAAGCGCAAATCGTCGAGCCCGGACACGTCGCCTACGTCGCTCACGATTTCGAGCACGGAAGCATGAGCGCCGCGCTCAAGGCCGAGGGGCTCGACCCGGACAGGCGGACCTTCGTCATTTGGCTCGGCGTCACTCCCTATCTGACGGAGGAGGCGGTCTACGCGACGCTCGGCGAACTCGCGCGCTTGCCCAGCGGGGCGGAGGTCGTGTTCGACTATGCCAATCCGCCCGATCGGATCAAGGAAGCCGCGACGCGGTCTTATCATGAGCAAATGGCCGAGCGGGTGGCGGCGAGCGGCGAGCCGTTCCGCTGCTATTTCGATTCTGATGCGCTACACGCTCGCGCGCATAGCCTCGGGTTCTCTGAGATCGAGGATCTCGATCGAGCCGCGCTGATTGCGCGCTATCTTCCGGACTTGCCCATCGCGCCCCGGTCCGGCCCCGGCGGACACGTCGTCCGAATGGCGACGGCGACAAACCTGGGGCGGCTCTGAGGGCGTCATGGCCGCCCCCGGATCACAGTCCGGGGGCGGCCAGGACGAAAAACATGCGGCGCCCCTTTTTCGGGGCGGGCGAACAATGCTATAAAAATCAAGGCGCTGCTCTTGAGGATCAGAACGCAGAGAAACCTTTTCTTGCATATTTCAGAATCTACAGCTATGATGCCAGGGTCGCCTTCAAAGCCGAGACCGTTATGTCCAGCCTCCCGAAACCGAAAAGCCTGCCGGGCAAGCCCTCGGGGCGCGAACGCTTGCTTGAGGGCTCGCCGCCACGTGAGGCGGCCGGAAGGAAATCTCGCGCCAAAGCTTTGAAATCATTCGTTTGGCGGAAGGAAAACGAAGGCTAGGAGCCTCATTTTTGGGGATTCTAGCGGAGGTCTTCGTCGCAAAAAGCGCGGCTTAAGCGGCAAAAAGCGCCGCTTTCCGTCCGCAAACGCATCGTTTTCCCCGCTCTAGTCGCGAACAGCGTCGGCGCCGCCGCCGGCCGGATGCGGTCCTCTCGACGGCCGCCAGCCAAAACAAAGGCCGCGCTCAAGGGGCGCGATCGGCGACGGCGCCGCACCGCGACCAGCGGTCGCGGCTACAGGGCGCAGTCAGGTTTGCGGTTGCGGCTCGAGCCCGCCCGCCTCCGGACCGATCGGCCGAGGCTTGCCGGTCGACGGCACCGCGGCGCGCGGAGCCGCCGGGGGCTCACGGTCGGTCGCCAATTCGCGCACCGGCCGCACACCCTGCAAGAGGCCAACGATCTCGTCGCCGGTCAGGGTCTCGAACTCCATCAGCCCGGCCGCGAGCGTCACGAGGTCAGCCCGCCGCTCGGTGAGGATACGGGTCGCCGTATCGTGCGCTTCCTGCACGAGACGCCGCACTTCCTGGTCGATCGTCTCCGCGGTCGCCTCCGAGATGTTCTGCTGCCGGCCGAGCGAATAGCCGAGGAACACCTCGTCCTGGTTCTCGCCATACATGACCGTGCCAAGCTTGTCGGAGAAGCCGAGCCGGGTCACCATGGCGCGCGCGATCTTGGTCACCTGCTGGATGTCGCCGGCTGCGCCCGAGGTCACCTTGTCCTTGCCGAACATCAATTCCTCGGCGACGCGGCCGCCCATCGACATCGCCAACATGGCGATGAGCTGCTCGTAGCTCTGCGAGATCTGATCGCGCTCGGGCAGCGACTGCACCATGCCGAGCGCGCGGCCGCGCGGAATGATCGTCGCCTTGTGGATCGGCGTCGAGGCGGGCATCGAGACGGAGACCAGCGCGTGGCCAGCCTCGTGATAGGCGGTCAGCCGCTTCTCCTCTTCGGTCATGATGAGGGTGCGCCGCTCGGCGCCCATCATGATCTTGTCCCGCGAATCCTCGAATTCCTGGCGCGTGACGACGCGCTTGCCCCGCCGCGCCGCGAGCAGCGCCGCCTCGTTGACCAGGTTCATGAGGTCGGCGCCCGAAAAGCCCGGCGTTCCGCGCGCGACCACCTTGAGATCGACGTCCGGCCCGAGCGGCACTTTACGCACATGGACCCTCAGGATCTTCTCGCGGCCGATGAAATCGGGATTCGAGATCACGATCTGACGGTCGAAGCGGCCAGGCCGCAACAGCGCCGGGTCGAGCACGTCGGGCCGGTTGGTCGCGGCGATGATGATGATGCCTTCGTTCTGTTCGAAGCCGTCCATCTCGACCAGCAACTGATTGAGCGTCTGCTCGCGCTCGTCGTTGCCGCCGCCAAGGCCGGCGCCGCGATGGCGGCCGACCGCGTCGATCTCATCGATGAAGATGATGCAGGGGGCGTTCTTCTTCGCCTGCTCGAACATGTCGCGCACCCGGCTCGCGCCGACGCCGACGAACATTTCGACAAAGTCGGAGCCCGAAATGGTGAAGAACGGCACGTTCGCTTCGCCCGCCACTGCGCGAGCGGTCAGGGTCTTGCCGGTGCCGGGCGGGCCGACGAGCAGCACGCCGCGCGGGATGCGGCCGCCTAGCTTCTGGAACTTCTGCGGGTCACGCAGGAACTCGACAATCTCCTGCAGGTCCTCCTTGGCTTCGTCCACGCCGGCGACGTCCTCGAACGTCACGCGCCCCTGCGCCTCGGTCAAAAGCTTGGCCTTCGACTTGCCGAATCCCATCGCTTTGCCGGCGCCGCCCTGCATTTGCCGCGTCATGTAGATCCAAAGCCCTAAGAACAGCAGCACGGGCAGGACGCTGGAGACGATCGTGAGCAGCCAATTGTTGCCGTCGGACGGCGGCTTGGCGGTGATCGTCACGTCCTTCTTGTAAAGCGTCTGCACGAGGCCGGGATCGTTTGGCGAATAGGTCTGGAACGTCCGCCCGTCCTTCATGTGGCCGGTGATCTCGGGGCCGGCGATGGTGACGTCGCGAACGTTCCCCGCGTCGGCGTCGCTTAAGAGCTGGCTGAAGGTGATTTCGCTCGATGGGGCCTTCTGGCCCGGGCTCTGGAACAAGGTCACGAGCGCCAGAACGAGCAAGAAGATGATCACCCACAGGGCGAAATTTCGATAATTCGCGTTCATAATCTTCCCGTCGCCGAGCGGCCGCGTGAGATTTCTCGGATCCTCCCGATCCTCTCCTTCCCGCCCATTTAAGCGCGTCCGGCCGAATTGCCAAGAGAACTCATTTTGTCTCAAAACCCAGTGAAGGCCGAAATTGTTGCTTTTTGGCGGCGTTTGGACGGGCGTCACGCTTGCCTAGCCAAATCCGCTGCCCCATGCTTCCGTAAAGG
This sequence comes from uncultured Alphaproteobacteria bacterium, assembly GCA_963824475.1. Classification (GTDB taxonomy): domain Bacteria; phylum Pseudomonadota; class Alphaproteobacteria; order Rhizobiales; family Beijerinckiaceae; genus Roseiarcus. The sequence continues at coordinate 177,157 of CAWGPR010000007.1, read as the reverse complement.
TTAAAGCCTTTTAACCCTCGGAACTTCGACGCCCGCCCCATTGCCTCAGGCCGTCTTCTCTTCGGCCAGGGCCAATTCCTCCATCATTGCTTTACGCATCAAATATTTTTGAGCCTTTCCAGTGACCGTCATCGGGAACGAATCGACGAACCGCACGTAGCGCGGAACCTTGTAATGGGCGATCGAGGCCCGGCAAAAGGCGATGACCTCGGCCTCGTTCAACGCAGGGCCCTCACGGCGGCGAATCCAGACGCAGAGCTCCTCGCCATAGCGATGATCGGGAACGCCAAAGGCCTGGACCTCGGCGACCGCCGGGTGGGTGAAAAGAAACTCCTCGACCTCGCGCGGATAGATGTTCTCGCCGCCGCGAATGACCATGTCCTTCAGTCGCCCAACGATATTGCAGTATCCTTCTGCATCGATGGTCGCCAGATCGCCTGTATGCATGAATCTGGCCTCGTCGATCGCCGCTGACGTCGCCGCGGGATCGTCCCAATAGCCCCGCATCACGCTGTAGCCGCGGGTCAGCAACTCACCCGGGACCCCCGGCGGGACGATTCGACCCTCCGTGTCAACAATCTTGACTTCCAGGTGCGGTTGGATGCGCCCGACGGTCGAAACGCGCCGCTCGAGCGGGTCGTCATACGCGCTCTGGAAGCTGACCGGGCTCGTTTCCGTCATGCCGTAGGCGATGGTCACCTCGCTCATGTGCATAACGTCGACCACTTTTCGCATGACTTCGACCGGACAAGGCGAACCCGCCATGATCCCGGTGCGCAAGCTCTTAAGATCGAAGCGCGCGAATTCGGGATGTTCGAGCATGGCGATGAACATCGTGGGCACCCCGTGCAGGCCGGTGCATCGTTCGGCTTGCACCGCTTCCAGCGTCGCCACGGGATCGAATCCTTCGGACGGGCTCACCATGCACGAGCCATGGGTGACGCAGGCCAGATTCCCAAGAACCATGCCGAAACAGTGATAGTAAGGCACCGGAATGCACAGGCGATCGTCCGGCCCGAGGCGCATGGCCTCGCCGATGAAATAGCCGTTGTTGAGGATATTGTGATGGGTCAGCGTCGCGCCCTTCGGCGCGCCGGTGGTTCCCGACGTGAACTGGATGTTGATCTGGTCATCGAACTGGAGCGTCGCGCCGAAGGCCATAAGCTCCGCGCGCTCTGCCGCCGTCGCGGGTTTGGCGACCTCGCCGAAGTTGAGCATGCCCGGCGACTTGTCCGTCCCCAGTCGGATGACGAACTCGAGCTTGGGCAAGCGTTCGGACCGGAGTTTGCCCGGCTCAGCTGCGTCGATCTCGGGAGCGCAAATCTTAAGCGAAGCGAAATAGTCGTTGTTCTTGTGCCCCGTGCTCAGGATCAGCGCCTTGCAGCCGGATTTCTTCATCGCATAGTCGAATTCATGGCCACGGTAGGCAGGATTGATATTGACGAGGATGATCCCGGCGAGCGCGGTGCCGAATTGCGCAACGACCCATTCGCTGACGTTAGCCGACCAGATGCCGACGCGATCGCCCTTCTCGAGGCCCAACCTGCGCAGGCCGACGGCCAGGTCTTCGGACCGGCGCAACAGGTCGGCGTAGCTCCAGCGCACATTTTGGTGGCGGGTGACCTGTGCTAGCCGTTCCGGTCCCTCTTCCGTCACGCGGCGCAGAAGCTGGCCGATCGTCTCGCCGATCAGGGGCGTCGGAGAGGCGCCGTGGACGTAGGATTGCGTGAGCAGCGCCATTGAATTTCGCTCCCTTTGCCGGCCTTTCGGCTTGTTCGTCCGACCGTCGTTCGCCGGACGGCCCTCAATCGCGCTACACTATCACAATTCGCGCAGGTAGGCTGCGGGCTTTTGGCTTAAAGTCCGCCAGGCGCCGATCATGCCGAGCCCGACGGTGATCGCAAGGCCTCCGCCGGCGGCGGCGAGCGATGCGGGCCAGTCGAAGACGAAATCGAACTGCATGATGCGCTCGACGACCCAGTAGGCTGCGAGCGTTCCCGCCGCGACGCCGAACGCTGCGGTCGACGCTCCTAAAAGCGCATATTCGATCAGGAACATCGTCGTCAGCCGGCCACGGGTCGCGCCGAGGATTTTGAGAATCGTAGCGTCGGCGAGGCGCGCGCGCCGATTGGCCGCGAGCGCGCCGGCGAGCACCAGGACCGAGGTCGTGAGCGCGACCCCGGTCGCCGCGCGGATGGCGAGCGCAAGCTTGGCGACCAGCGTCTCGACATTCTCCATCGCTTCGCGCACCCGGACCGTGGCGACGGTCGGGAACTGCTGCGCTACGGCGCGCATGAGCTTAAGCTCGGCGTCTGGCGCCGTGGAGGGGAGCGCCGCAGAGACGAGCTCGGTGTAGGGCGCGCCTTTAAGCGCGTTAGGCGAATAGACCAGCACGAAATTGATCGCGTAGCTGCGCCAATTCACTTTGCGCAAGTTCGCGACCCTCGCAGCAATGTCGCGCCCGAGCACGTTGACGACGACCGTGTCGCCGACACGAAGACCGAGGCCCTCCGCCACCTCCTTTTCCATCGACACCAGCGGGGGGCCAGAATAGTCGCTCGGCCACCATTCGCCTGACACCACCTCGGAACCCTCCGGGGGCTTCTCGGCGAAGGTGACGCCGCGGTCGCCTTCCAACGCCCAGGCGACCTTGTCACTGGGCTTGACTTTCTCGACCGGCCTCCGGCCGATCGTGACGAACTGACCGCGCATCATCGGCGTCTCGCTGATTTTGACGTCCGGGGCCTCGCGCTTGAGAAAGTCGACAAACGCCCCCGCGTCGGCGCCGCGCACGTCGAGGAAAAAGAAACTCGGCGTCACGCCCGGCTCGGAATGAAGCAGCTCGGCGCGCATGTTCGCGTCGATGAGGGTGAGCGCGACCAGCGCTGTCAGCCCCAAGCCGAGCGACAGCACGACGGACGGCGTTAGCGCGCCGGGCTTATGGATGGCCGCGAGCGCCATGCGCCACTCGACGAAGCGCGACGGGGACGCGCGGCGGGCGAGGCGGGCGATGCCGAGGGCGATAAGCCTGAGCGCGACAAAAGCCGTGACCGTCGCCCCGGCGACCATCGCCGCGATCGACCGTTGCGGGCTGGTCAGGACGGCGAGCGCGACCAGCGCCGCGCCTAAGAGCGCTGCGCCGGCAAGATAGCGCTTGTGCGGCCAACCCTGGCGTTCCTCGACCAGGTCGCGGATCAGCGTGGCCACCGGCACATCGTGCGCTCGTCCGAGAGGCGCAATCGAGAAGGCGAGCGCCGTCAAGAGACCGTAGATCAACCCAAGGCCAATGACGCCTGGCGCAATCGAGGGCGCGAGCGGGATCGGCAGCAAGGACCCGAACAGCCAAGCGACGGCGAACGGGATCGCCGCGCCGATCGCCGCGCCGGCGAGCGCGCCAATCAGCGCCACAATCACGAATTCGATGAGCGCGAGGCCGACGACGCCCGATCCGGTGGCGCCGATCGCTTTCAGAATGGCGAGCGTCGCGCGTTTGCGCTCGACGAAACCCTGCGCCGCGTTGGCCACGCCGACCCCGCCGACGACCAGCGACAACAATCCGGCCAGCGTGAGGAACTCGGCGAAACGATCGAGATCGCGACTGAAGTCTGGTGAAACATTGAGGCGCCAGCGGGCGTCCCACCCGGCCTGGGGGAACGTCCGCTTCGCCTGAGCCATGAGAGCCTGAACGGCGGCGTTGTCGGGCGCCTCGCCTGGCCCGCCCATGACGACTCGCGTCGTCCATCTGACCAGCGACCCCGGCTGCACCAGTTTCGTTGCGTCAAGACCTGCTTGCGAAATGAGCACGCGCGGCCCGAGGCCAATGCCCGTCGCCAGGCGATCCGGTTCGCTGACCAGAACGGTGCGAAGGGCGAAATTCGCTTCGCCAATGCGAATGACGTCGCCGAGCTTCAAGTTGAGGCGCGCCAGCAGCGCCTCTTCCACTGCGGCGCCGAACACGCCGTTCCGTTCGCCGATCGCACCGTCGAGCGACATAGGCGGCGCAAAGACCGCGGCGCCGAGGCGCGGCCATGACGGCTCCACAGCCTTGATTTCGATCAGCGCCGCGTCGCCGCTCGCCGCCCTTGCCATGCCGCGCACCGTCGCGATCGTCGACAGCGAGCCACGAGCTTCGAGAAAGCGCTGCTCGTCGGCCGAGAGGCGGCGATGGATGAGCGAGAACGACGCGTCGCCGCCGAGGATCACGCGCCCTTCGCGGCCGAGGCCGTCATTGAGCGCGCGCGCCAGGCTTTCCACGCCGACGATCGCCGCCACGCCGAGCGCGATGCAGAGGAGGAAGATGCGCAAGCCCGCCAGTCCGCCGCGCAAGTCGCGCAAGGCGAAGCGCAAGGTCGGCGCTCGGCTCGGCCGGGCGAAAAGCCCTGTCGCAGGCGCGTTCACGGCGTCACCGTGCTCCCCCCGGGAGAAGATGGCGGCGACTCCCTTCTCCCCCCGGGAGAAGGTGGCCGACGTAGTCGGCCGGATGAGGGAGACGCATCGAAGCGGCTAGCCCGCGTCGTGCGCAAACCCTCACCCCCGACCCCTCTCCCGTAGGAGAGGGGAGTTGCAGCCCAACCGTTCATGCGGGAAGCGTCGCAGGGATCGGCTCGTCCTCGACCTTGCCCGACCGCATCCGGATCACCCGGTCGCAACGCAGGGCGAGCGCGGGGTCGTGGGTGACGAGCGCCAGGGTCGCTCCGCGCCGCGCGGGCAGATCGAACATCATGTCGATGATAGCGCGCCCGGTAGTCTCGTCGAGATTGCCGGTCGGCTCGTCCGCGATCAGCAAGGAGGGACGCGGGCAGAGCGCACGGGCGAGCGCCACGCGCTGCTGCTCGCCCCCCGACAGCTGCGCTGGATAGTGACTGAGGCGGTCGCCGAGGCCCACCTGCTCGAGTTCGGCCCTCGCGCGCTCGTTGGCGTCGCTCGCGCCCGCAAGCTCAAGCGGCGCCGCGACGTTTTCGAGCGCGGTCATGGTTGCGATGAGGTGAAAGGACTGGAAGACGATGCCGATGCGCTGTCCGCGAAACCGCGCCAACGCGTCTTCGTTCAGGGCGCCGAGCTTGACGCCGTCAATCTCGACCTCGCCTTTGTCCGGCCGCTCGAGGCCGGCCATGATCATGAGCAACGTCGATTTGCCGGAGCCGGACGCGCCGATTATGCCGACCGCCTCGCCTTTGCCGATTGTCAGAGCGATGTCGCGCAAGATATGCACGCGAGCCGCGCCGCGGCCGAGACTGAGGTCGACGCCGCGCATCGCGACCGCAGGAAAAACCATTGCTTGAGCACCTTAAAACCCAGTCGCCCTCATATGGGCATTTGCGCCTCCTCGTCCAGGCGCTGGCTTTTGCCGCGGTCCTGGCGTCGGCCTCGCACGCCGCGGCGCGCACGCTTCGCCTCGTGGCCTTAGGCGATAGCCTGACCGCCGGATTCGGCCTAAGACCCGGCAAGGCTTTTCCCGATCGCCTCGAGGCGGCGCTTCGCGCCAAAGGTTGGGATGTCAAGGTCATCAACGCCGGCGTTTCCGGCGATACGGCTGCGGACGGCCTCGCCCGCTACGACTGGGCGGTTCCCGCTAACGCCGACGCGCTGATCGTCGAGCTTGGCGCCAACGATATGCTGCGCGGCCAGAAGCCCGAGGCGACGAAGACGACGCTGGCCGCAATTCTGGACAAGGCCCGAGCCGCCCATTTGCCGACGCTTCTCGCCGGAATGCGAGGCGCTCCCAATCTTGGGCCCGAATATGCGAGCCAGTTCTCCGCCATCTATCCGGCTTTGGCGAAAGCGTACAATGTTCCGCTCTATCCCTTCTTCCTGGACGGCGTCGCGGGCGACCCGAAGCTCAACCAGCCGGACGGGCTTCATCCAACGGCGGAGGGGGTCGAGGTCATCGTTCGGAAGATCCTGCCTTCGGTCGAGGCGCTGTTGAAGCAGACAAACCGATAGCGGCCGGCCGTCGACGGCGTGTCATTCAAAGGGAGCCTCAATGTCGGGCGCGCGCCACATTCTCACCTTGTCGTGCGTCAACCGGCCGGGAATTGTCGCCAAAGTCTCGACCGCTCTGTTCGACGGCGGGTTCAACATTCTGGACGCCCAACAGTTCGACGATATCGAGACTGGCGACTTCTTCATGCGGGTCGTCTTCAACGCCTCCGGGCTCGATGCGGACGTTGAGGCCTTGCGAGAGAAATTCAAGGCGATCGCGGCCGGCCTCGCGATGACATGGTCGATGCGCCCTGTCGACAAGCTGAAGCGCGTCGTTCTCATGGTCTCGCGCTTCGACCACTGCCTGGTCGATCTCCTCTATCGCTGGCGCAGCGGGGAACTCAAGATGGATCCAGTCGCGATCATCGCCAACTATCCGCGCGAGACCTACGCTCATATCGACTTCGGCGACATTGCGTTTCACTTCCTGCCGATCACCAGGCAAACCAAGATGGAGCGGGAAGCTCAGGCCTGGGAGATCATCAAGTCGGTCAAAGCCGATTTCGTCATTCTCGCGCGCTACATGCAGATCCTGTCGGACGGATTCGCCGCGAAGCTCCAGGGCCGTTGCGTCAACATCCATCATTCGTTCCTGCCCGGATTCAAGGGAGCCAAGCCCTATCATCAGGCGCATGCGCGCGGCGTCAAACTGATCGGGGCGACGGCCCATTTCGTCACCTCCGATCTCGACGAGGGCCCGATCATCGAACAGGACGTCGAGCGCATCAGCCACCGCGACACGCCCGAGGATCTGGTGCGCAAGGGGCGCGACATCGAGCGGCGGGTGCTCGCCCGCGCGATCGCCAACGTGCTCGACGACCGGGTGCTCATGAACCACGGCAAGACCGTGGTGTTCGAGGGGTAGTAACTTCGGGTCGCCTACAAACGTATATGGCGTGCGTCAGGACCTATAGAGCCTATATAAAGGTTCTCAAGGAGGATCTCATGAAACAGGACCGCTTCCCCGTCACCCACACCGACGCCGAATGGCGCGCCATCCTGACCTCCGAGCAATACGATATCATGCGCGGACACGGCACCGAGCGGCCTGGCAGCTGCGCGCTCCTGCACGAGAAGCGCCCCGGCGTCTTTGCCTGCGCCGGCTGCGGGCAGCCCTTGTTTGAGAGCAAGACCAAGTTCGAGAGCGGCACCGGCTGGCCGAGCTTCAATATTCCGGTCGAGGACGCGGTTGAAACGACCGTCGACCGCAGCTTTGGGATGACCCGCACCGAAGTACACTGCTCACGCTGCGGCTCGCATCTCGGCCATGTTTTTCCCGACGGTCCGCCTCCCACGGGCTTACGCTATTGCATCAACGGAGTGGCGACCAATTTCACGCCGGCTGCCGGAAATTGACGGAGCTCCGCTCGCAGCCGGACCGGGCGTCTCCATGAACATATCGAACCTGCCGAAAGAAGCGCGCGCCTATCGCCCCGCGGGCCCCCCGCCGGGCTCAAGCGGCCGGGTCGGGGTGCTGATCGTCAATCTTGGCACCCCCGAGGCGACCGACTACTGGTCGATTCGGCGCTATCTGCGTGAGTTCCTCTCCGACCGCCGCGTGATCGAGACGCCCCGGCTCTTGTGGCTGCCCATCCTGCAAGTCATTCTCCTGCGGCGGCCACGCGCCAAGGGGCGCGACTATGACGCCATCTGGAACAAGGAGCTTAACGAGGGGCCGCTGAAGACGATCACGCGGTCGCAAAGCGAAAAGCTCGGGCTTAAGCTGCAAAATCTGGACAGGGACGTCGTGGTCGACTGGGCCATGCGCTACGGCGCGCCGCCGATCGGCGAACGCATCAAGGCGCTTCAAGCGGAAGGCTGCGACCGCATCCTCGTCATCCCCCTCTACCCGCAATATTGCGCCGCTTCGACAGCGACAGTCGGCGACAAGGCGTTCGAGGCGTTGCAGTCGATGCGCTGGCAACCGGCGCTTCGAGTGGCGGCCCCCTATTACGACGATCCGGTCTATGTCGGCGCGCTCGCCCGCTCTGTCCGCGCCGGACTGGCCAGTCTCGACTTCGAACCCGAAGTCGTGCTCGCGTCCTATCATGGCATTCCGCAGGCCTATTCCGACCAGGGCGACCCCTATTATCACCATTGCGCCGAAACGACGCGGCTCCTGCGCGAGACGTTGGGGATGAGCGAGGAGCGCCTCAAGATGACGTTTCAGTCGCGCTTCGGGCGCGGCGAATGGCTGAAGCCCTACACCTCCGAGACGGTCCGTGAACTCGCCTCCAGCGGCGTCAACCGGCTGGCGGTCGTCATGCCCGGTTTCGCCGCCGATTGCCTCGAGACGCTGGAGGAGATCGGGGTCGAGAACGCCGGCTATTTCCGCGAGGCCGGCGGGGAGCGCTTCGCCGCGATCCCATGTCTCAACGACTCGCCCGACGGCATGGCGGTGATCGAAGCGGTGGCTCGCCGGGAGCTCAAGGGCTGGGCCGGCTGAGAGTCGCTGTCGTCCGAACTTTACGCGCAATAATCCAAAGATCGATGTTGTCGGCTAGCATCGAACAGGAGAAGCGCGATGACCTTTGGGAGGCAGAGCGTCAGCAACTGGCTCGAAAATACACGCGCTGTGTCAAAGCGCTATCAGGACCCTGGCCTCTCGGCTCTGTTGGCGGCGCAGATTATCCTGGTCTTTGTGGCGGAGCCGCTCGCTTTCGAGGGCTTTGAGCCTCCGCTCATTGCGATCGGGATTATCGTCGCCGGTCTGATTCTCCTCCTGGCGCTCGGATCGGACCACCGCGGCGCGCTTATCGTTGTTGGAGTGGCAGGTGGCGTCCGCCTGCTCACCGCGGTTGCCGATCTCATCTGGGGTGCGCCTTTGGCTGTGGCGGCGGAAGGGATCAGCGCCGTGCTTGGCTTGCTCGCCATGATGTGGGCGGTCTTCGAAATCGTGTTCGGTCCTGGCCGCATCACTGCGCATCGAGTCCGCGGGGCAATCGCACTCTATCTCGCGATCGCTATTATTTTTGCATGGCTTTACAGATTGCTTGCGGGAGTCGTCCCGACTGCGTTTTCCGGCCTGAAGTTCGCCGCGGGCCAGCATGGCGCATTGAGCCCCTTTCTCTATTACAGCCTCACATCGCTGACGACGCTCGGCCTGGGCGACATCACGCCGGTTAACGAGTTCGCGCGCAGTCTGACTGTGCTCGAGGCGCTGCTGGGACAGCTCTTTCCAGCGGTTATCCTGGCGCGGATCCTCACGCTTTATACAGACGAGACCCCTCGCGAGGACGCCCGCTCTGAGCAGCCCCCGCTTTCAAAGAAGAGAACCTGACTTTTAAACCACCTCGTCCGGCGCCAACGCGCAGGCCATGTGCGGATCGACCTCGATCTGCACGGTCGTATGAATGATCTTGAAACGCCGGGCGAGATCGCCTGCGAGCTCGTGCAGAAAGGCGTCGCCCGGATGGCCGTTCGGCATGACCAGATGGCAGGTGAGCGCATTTTCCGTCGTGCTCATGGGCCAGATATGCAGGTCATGCACGTCAACGACGCCCGTTCGCACGGAAAGGAAGTCCCGCACCGCGGCAGGATCGATCTGCGCCGGCACCGCGGCCATGGACATGCCGACGGAATCGCGCAATAGCCCCCACGTGCCCCATACAATGACGCCGTTGATGACGAGACTGACAAGGGGATCGATCCACAGCCAGTTGGTGAGCAGGATCAGAAGCCCAGCCGCGACGACGCCGACAGACACGAGCGCGTCCGACGCCATGTGCAGGAACGCGCCACGCAGGTTGATATCGTCCTTGCGGCCTGAGGCGAAGAGCCACGCCGTCACGGCGTTGACGACAATCCCGATCGCCGCGACCGCCATCATCGTCTTGCCCGCCACGGGTTCGGGCGATCCGAGCCGCCGGATGGCCTCCCATGAGAGACCGCCGACCGTCACCAAGAGAAAGACGGCGTTGAACAGAGCGGCAAGGATCGACGAACCGCGCATGCCGTAAGTGAAGCGGGCCGTCGGCGCGCGCCTGGCGAGCACGCTCGCCAGCCAAGCGACCCCGAGCCCAAGGACGTCGCCGAGATTGTGTCCGGCGTCCGCCAGCAACGACATGGAATTGCTCATCAAGCCGTAGACAGCTTCGATGACGACAAAGCCGAAGTTGAGCGCGATGCCGATCGCGAAGGCTTCGCCGAAGCTCGCCGGCGCATGGAGGTGCGGATGGCCGTGATCAGGACCGTCATGGTCGTGAGAGTGGCCGCCATGGTCGTGGGACATCGCGATCGCCTTTTCGCTGACCCAAGTACATCCTCTAGCGGCTGAAGGATCAAGGTCTCATGACAGACCGCATCCGGCTCTGGACGCCAGGGGGAAGGGCGCTGGTCGGCCTCGGTTTGGCCCTCAGGCCGGATCCTTCGAAGGCCTGGTCACCCGCAGCCAGGGCCGCGTTCCCTCGTGCGCCTCGTCGTGCGCGCTGCTCGGCTGGTAGTGCAGCGGCGAGCCCGGCAGATGTCCGGTTTGAAGCGCGTGCAGGGTCGGCGCGTTGGTGACCTCGAACGAGTCAAAGCCGCAGCGCAGCATGAGCGGGATCTCGTCGATCAGCACGTCGCCGATCGCGCGCAATTCGCCGCGAAACCCATACCGGTCGCGCAAGATGCGGGCGTAGGAGAACGACCGGCCGTCGGCGAACTTGTCGAAGGCGAGGGCGACCAGCGGCCGGTCGGCGAGATCGGTTAAGTGCGCCTGCGCGTCGGCGCCCGCCTCGACCGCGACCCCAACTGGGTCGGCCCGCGACATGAGCGTCTCGCGCTCGGCCAGCCAGCGCTTGAGCGGCGCCACGATCGCGCCTTTCGCCGGGACGGGAGCGTCGTCCTCGAGAAACGCCCACTTGTCTTCGACGAACCCCTCACGCCGCCACAAGGGCATCAGATGCCTGATCCAGCGTCGAGCGGGCCGACATGGATGCCGCACTCGATCTTTCCACGCCCGCGCCAACGGCCGGCTCGCTCGTCCTCGCCGGGCTTGACCGGGCTCGTGCAAGGCAGGCAGCCGATCGAGGGAAAGCCCTTGGCGACCAGCGGATGTCGGGGCAATCCCGCGTCAGCGATATATTTGAGCACGTCGCTCGCGTCCCAGCCGACCAGCGGGTTGATCTTGATCCGCTCGCCCTCCGCTTCGAACAGCGGCAGGGTCGCGCGCGTCTCGCTTTGGAAGCCCTTGCGGCCGGTGATCCAGGCGTCAAACCCTTCGATCGCCTCGGCGAGCGGACGCACCTTGCGGATGTCGCAGCAGCGGTCCGGATCGCTGGCGAACAGAAATCTCTCCGGGTCCTCCTGCGCGACCGTCTCCGCCTTCGGCTCAGCGACAATAACGTTGGTGAGTGCGAGCCGCGCGACCAGGTCGTCGCGATAGGCCAGCGTCTCAGGGAAGTGCTGGCCCGTGTCGACAAAGATCACTGGCGTCCCAGTGTCGATCTGCGCCACCATGTGCAAAAGAGCGGCGGCGTCCGCGCCAAAGCTCGAAACCAGGGCTATGCGGCCGGGGTAGAGATCCTCGATCGCGAGCCTGAGGAGCGACGACGCTTTGAGCCGCGCGAAGCGCGTCTCGAGCCGCGAGGCGGCGATCTGATCGCCGAACAGCTTGACGTCATGCGCGCTCATCAGATGTCCGATCCGGCGCTTCGTTCATAGAGCGCCTCCTTGAACGGCGCGATGCCGACGCGGCGGAATGCGTCGAGGAAGGTCTCAAACTCCTCGCGCCTCAGCCCGATATAGGTGTCGACGATGGTTTCGATCGCCTCCACGACATTCTCGGAGCTGAAGCCGGGGCCGACGATCTGGCCGATCGCAGCCTCTTCGTCGGCGGAGCCGCCGAGCGTGATCTGATAGGTTTCCTCACCCGCCCTCTCAAGGCCCAGAATGCCAATATGGCCGACGTGGTGGTGCCCACAGGCGTTGATGCAGCCGGATATCTTGATCTTCAGAGGGCCGATCTCTTTCGCGCGCTGGCCGTCGCCGAAGCGTTGGGCGATACGTTGAGCCACGGGAATTGAGCGCGCGGTCGCCAGCGCGCAATAGTCGAGGCCGGGGCAGGCGATGATGTCGCTGATCCCGCCGGCGTTCGGCGTCGATAAACCCACCGACGCCAGCCGATCGTAGACCGCCGGCAAATCGTCCAGCGCGACATGCGGCAGGATGAGGTTCTGCTCGTGCGAGACGCGGACCTCGTCGTGAGAATAGTCCTCGGCGAGGTCCGCGACGGCGTCCATCTGGTCGGCGCTGGCGTCGCCCGGGATCGCGCCGATCGCCTTCAGCGACACAGTGACGACGGCATAGCCAGGCGCCTTGTGGGCGACGACGTTGGAGGCGAAGAAACTGGCAAAGCGCGCATCCTTCGCCTTACGGCGCTCGACCCGGTCGCTGACCGGCCTCTTGGGCTCAAGCTCGGGCGGCGCGAAGAAAGCGCGAAACCGCGCGAGCTCCTTTTCTGGAAGGTTCAGCGCGTTGGGATCGCGGGCCGCGAATTCCGCCTCCACCTCCTCGCGCAGCGCCTCGAGGCCTTTCTCGTGCACCAAAATCTTGATGCGCGCCTTGAACTTGTTGTCGCGCCGCCCTTCCATATTATAGACGCGCAGGATCGCCTCGACGTAGGCCAACAGGTCGCGTTCGGGCAGGAAATCGCGGACCTTGCGGCCGATCATCGGCGTTCGCCCAAGTCCCCCGCCGACATAGACCGTAAAGCCGAGTTCGCCCGCCTCGTTGCGCACGACCTGCAGCCCGATGTCATGCGCCTGGATCACCGCCCGGTCGTGCGCGGCGCCGTTGACGGCGACCTTGAACTTGCGCGGCAGAAACGAGAATTCCGGGTGGAGCGACGACCATTGCCTTAAGATTTCGGCGTAAGGCCGCGGGTCGGCGATCTCGTCATGCGCGACGCCGGAGAAATGGTCGGCGGTGATGTTGCGAATGCAGTTTCCCGAGGTCTGGATCGCGTGCATCTCGACGCTCGAAAGCTCGGCGAGGATATCAGGCGTGTCCTTGAGCGCCGGCCAGTTGAACTGGATGTTCTGCCGGGTGGTGAAATGACCGTAGCCGCGATCGTAAGCGCGCGCGATCTCGGCGAGCTTGCGCATCTGGCGCGAGTTGAGCACGCCATAGGGCACGGCGATGCGCAGCATGTAGGAGTGGAGCTGCAGGTAGAGGCCGTTCATCAGCCGATGCGGGCGGAACTGCTCCTCGGTCAATTCGCCGCTGAGGCGGCGCGCCACTTGATCGCGGAACTGCTCGACCCGCGCCGCGACGAAGGCGGCGTCGAAATCGTCATAATGATACATGGTCGGTCTCCGTCGCGACCTTGGGAGCCGCATGGGGCGCGAGCCCTGACGCCTGCTTCCCGAGGTCGCGCCTGATCGTCGGTCCGGCGGCCCTGATCGCCTCGCGAAGAGCCTTGGGGGCGATATGGCCGTTGCGCTCCTCGACCGCAACGGCATAGGGCTCGACGACGATATTGTTGGTTTCGTCTTGCTTGGCTCGGTTGAGCGCGCTCGCCGTCGCTTCCGGACCTGGCAAAACAGCGGCGCGGTTGAAGTCCTCGCTCCAGCTTTCGTCTGCGGTTTGAAACACGACGACGCCATCCGTAAGCCGGTTGGCGGTGATGACATCGGGCATAGCGGCTCTCAAGGACGCGCGCTCGGCGCCTGGTCGGCGAGCTGTTAGCATATTTAACGGCGACGATCTATACGTCTGTTTGTAGAACTGACAATTACTGTAGTTATGGGCTTGCTCGGGCAGCGAATATGGCCGGAAGACCAACGTTTGGCGCTCTCGTCACCTGGGCCTAGACTGTTCAAAGCCGGCCGCATCGCCTGGACATCGCCGCCAAAACGACGCAAAGACGGACGCGCGAGGGCGTCATCTCGCGAGGACGTTTCGGGCGGCGCCCCCATTGTTCGGCGTTCGGCTCGCGCCACGACGCACGGAGCCATCACGCGTCTTCTGCGGGAGGCGCTGTCTTAAAATGCGAACAGGCTGGGCGCAGGCGTTTCGATAATGATTTTTTCGTCGATAACCTTCCTGTTCTACTTCCTGCCGATCTTTCTGGCTCTCTATTTCATCACCCCCACGATCAGGGGCAAAAACCTCATTACTCTTGTGTTCTCCTTGGTGTTCTATGCCTGGGGAGAGCCGGAGTTCATCGTCGTTCTTCTGTTCTCGATCGTCTTCAACTTCCTTGCCGCCCTGGCCATCGATGATCGGGAAGGTTCCGCCCGCAAAGTGGCGCTGGCGGTCGCGGTGGCGGGAAATCTTCTCGTCCTCGGGGTCTTCAAATACGCGAATTTCGTCACCGCCAATGTGGCCGGTTTGTTGGCGCCGGTCGGATTGGCGATTGCGACGACCAATATCCATCTGCCGCTCGGGATCTCCTTCTTCACCTTCCACTGCCTCTCCTATGTCATCGACATCTACCGGCGGCGATTCCGGGCCAATCGCGACCCGATCGATGTCGCGCTCTATATTTCGCTGTTTCCGCAATTGGTCGCGGGACCGATCGTTCGCTACAAGACTGTCGCCCGCCAGCTCGACGCCCGCCGGTTTACGCTCGGGCGCACATCTGTCGGCGCTCGCATATTCATCATTGGCCTTGCCCAGAAGGTGCTGGTCGCCGACGTCGTCGCGCCGCTGGTCCAAATCTCGTTCGACCAGGTTCATGATCGTTCTTTGGTCGAGGCGTGGATCGGACTGCTTTCCTACACCGTGCAGCTCTATTTTGACTTTGCCGGCTATTCCAACATGGCGATCGGTCTTGGCATTGTGCTCGGATTTACGTTCCCACGCAATTTCCGCATGCCCTATACGTCGCTTTCAATCACCGAATTCTGGCGCCGCTGGCACATGTCGCTGTCGTCGTGGCTGCGCGACTACCTTTACATTCCGCTCGGCGGCAACCGCGGTTCCAATGCCCAGACCTACCGCAACCTCATCATGGTGTTCCTGCTGTGCGGGCTCTGGCATGGGGCGAATTGGACCTTCGTTCTGTGGGGCGCCTGGCACGGCGCCTTCCTGGTGATCGAGCGTCTGGGCCTCAAATCGGTTCTCGCTCGGCTGGCGACGCCGGTGAGCTGGGGCTACGCGTTGCTCGCCGTCATGGGCGGTTGGGTGTTGTTTCGCTCCGCAAATCTGACGGACGCGATCGGGTATTACGCGAGCCTCTTCGGCCGCAACGGGATCGGCGAAATCAGCTTCGACATGCACGACGCGCTGAACGAGCGCGCGATCGTGACGCTCGTCCTTGGCTGCGTGCTGGCGGTTGCGCCGAGATGGCCCGCCAGATGGTCGGCGCCGTTCGTGGTGCGCGCGCCAGCCGACCTCGCCTTCACGTTCGCGCTCCTGATTTTTTCCATGATCACGGTCGCGGCCGGCGCCTATAGCCCGTTCCTGTACTTTCGCTTCTGATGGGGCAGCCCAGCCGTTAAAGCATCGGCAGCGGGCGCGGACGAGCGTCGAGCGGGAACGCGGCGTTGATCCGGGCGAGCTCGGCGTCGTTGAGTTCAAGCGCCACTGCGCCCGCGTTCTCTTCCGCGTGCTTTGGGTTCGCAGCCTTCGGGATCGCAAACAGCGACGCTCGCCGCGTCAGGAAACGCAGCGCGACTTGCCGCGGCGTGGCGTCACGCCGGTCGGCGATGTCCTTCAGCACGCGCCCGCCCGGAGAGCGCGGCCCGGGAAATGCGCCGGCGTGACCGAACGGGCTATAGGCGACCACGGCGACGCCGTTCGCTTCGCACCACGGCAGCACCGCCTGTTCGATCGCGCGCTCGCGCAAATGGTAGAGCACCTGGTTGCAGGCTGGACGGCCGGCCCCGGCGATCCGGCCAATCTCGTCGAGATCATCCGCGTCGAAATTGCTCACGCCCCAGGATAGGATCTTGCCGTCGACGCGAAGCTGCTCGAACGCGGCGACCGTATCCTCCAGCGGATGGCGCCCGCGCCAGTGGAGAAGGTAGCAATCGAGGCGGTCGGTCCCGAGCCGCTTGAGCGACCGCTCGCACGCGGCGATCGTTCCGCTACGGGAAGCGTTCTGCGGCAGGACCTTGGAGACGAGGAAAACCTCGTCGCGTCGGTCTGCAATCGCCGCGCCGACGAGTTCTTCGGCCGCGCCCGACCCGTACATTTCCGCCGTGTCGATATGCGTCATCCCGAGGTCAAGGCCGCGGCGCAGCGCCGCGATCGCAGTTTCGGAATCCGCCTCGTCGATATACCAGGTCCCCTGGCCGATGACGGCGACCTCCGGGCCGGCGGAGCCGAATGGCCGCCGCTCGACGGTTCCGTTCATGGCGTCAGGCGCCAAGGCGTCGTCCACGGAGGGCGTTGAACAGCGGGATCATTTTCTCGGTCATCGGGCTTGTGGCTGGCGATACGTTCTGATCGACGACCGCCGGCTTGTCCACCGCCTCGTCGAGCGGCCAGCCGCCTTGTCCGATGATCGCAACCTTGCGCGCGCCGTGGAGCCGAATGGCCGCCGCTCCACTCATAGGGCCGCGCACTCTACGGCGTCAGGCGGCATGACGCCGCCCACCGGCGGCAACGAAAAGCTGGATCATTTCTCAGCGGCTCTTCGGCCATGTCCGATCTCCTATGTCCGTGGGAGCGCCTCTATGGCCCAGTCTTGGGCCCAATCTTGGCGGGGCCGCGGGCGAGAGCCTCCAGGCTCCGAGGCACGGGATATGTTCGGCGCCCCAACACCGGTCGCGCGGATATGTTCCACGATCTTTGAGAATTTTCCGCGGCCAATGCTGGCCCGCGGCCGGCCCTCTCCTCACCCGCGAAGCGGGGGAGGGGGACCGCGCGTAAGCGCGGTGGAGGGGCGGGCAGGCCAGCCTTGCGCAAGGCTTCGAAGATAGGGGCAAGCTCGCCGCCGTGAGGGGGCGTCGATCGGTCGATCAGAAGTGGTAGTTCACGCCGGCGGTGATCACATTGGCGCTGAGGCTCGACGTATTCGAGATCGGCGGGAACGAGAGATACGTCGTCGTGCGGCTGCCCAGATCGACATAGAGATATTCGACTTTGGCGCTCCAGCCGCGCGCAAGCTCGACTTCGACGCCGCCGCCGAGCGTCCAGCCGGTTCGCGTCTGGCTGCGATTGTCGGCAGCGACAAGTGAGCCGACCGTCGCGGTCGCGTCGGCGCCGACTTGGCCGAGGGCGCCGCCGCCGGTGGCGTAAAGGAGCCAGTTTCCGAGCGCGTAACCGACCCGCGGTCGCAGCGTTCCGAACCAGGGCACGCTCTGCTTGTAGCTCGCCGCCAACGCCCCGCAAAGCGGCGGGAGGCAGGGCGCGGTGCGGGCGCCGCTGAGCCCGCTTCCCTCGAAGTTGGCTTCGAGCCCGAGGACCCAAGGACCCGTCTGCCAGTTGTAACCGGCCTCGCCGCCCCCGATGACGCCCTCGAGCGAGGTGTCGAAGGTCGGAAGCCCAAATCCTGCGATGTTGAAGGCGTTGTGGCTTGAGCCGAAGGCGCCCCCGACATTGAGCCCGGCGTAAAATCCGGTCCAGACCGGCTGGCCTTGAACGGGCAGTTGCGGCGGCGGCGGCAAGTCGGCTGCGAGCGCGGCGCCATTGAGCGCAAGCAGCGACAATGCGGTCGTGACCATGCGGCGCATCGGAATCCCCTCTCGCGCCCAAGCTATGGCCCGAGGCTTAAAAGTTTGCAAACATGGCTAACGAATTGCGAATTGGGCGGCGGAAGCCAAAGCCTGTTACGTTTGGATGAAACCGATTGCCGTCCTCAGGCGCCTCAGATCGCGGCCTCGAAGGGCGCAGTTCAGTAATTTAACCTGATCGGGATCGTCTGGGCGCCGCCCGCATAATCGAAGGCGGCCGCCGCAAATGTCGGCGCTCCCATGCTCGAGGACGGATTGAGGGAGAATCCATACCCTTCCTTAGGCTTGCCGAACAGGCCATATTGCATTTGCGTCTCGTTGTTCTCGGCGTGGAACGCCGCGATCGCATAGGTTCCGGGCTTCAAGCCATTGAAGACGCAGGTGGCCTGCCCGGCTTTGATTTTAGCGATGACCCCTCGGCTCTCCTGTCCGGCTTTGGGGAAGGCCTCGGCCCCGTCGTAGAGCCCGCAGCGCACGACGCCATTGTCATTGCGAACGCCCGAAACCGGCACGGAGATGCGGCCCGCGGCCTGAGCGTTGGCCGCGGCAACGCCGGCGGTCAATCCGATAAGAAGCGAAGTGAAGACAATGGCGCGCATGGAATGACCTGCCTGAATCCAGCCTGCGCTTGTTCTAGTGCGCCCCGATTTCGAAACAGTGAAGAAGGCTTCAACGGACGCGGACGTCGCTCACCCTCCGCCACGCCCGCTGATTGCATTGCCCTGGTCCGCTTGCGCTTAAGCCAAATCGAGCGTCCAGGTCTGGCCGACGAGGTCATGGCCGAACGAATGATGCGGCGCTTCGCTCACAAGGCGAAACCCCGCCGCCTGATAGATGCGTGAGCTCACGTCCTCGGCGGCGAGGACCGCAGCGAGCCGGCGGGCGGCGGTCATTCTTCGGGGATTCCGGCCTTGCGCATGCCTTCGAATATCGGCTCGAGCTGAGCCAGGTACGTCGGGTCGTCGCTCTGCGCCGTCCAGAGGGCGCGGGCGCGCGAGACGGAGAAGACAGGATTTATCGCAAGACCGGCCTTGACCGCAGAATGTGCCTCATCCAGTCGGTCAAGCTGCGCGAGGGCGGAAGCCAGCCAAAAATATGCAAAATGATAATTTCGGTTCGCCTCCACCGCCCGTCGAAGCCACACAACGGCTTGTTGGTAACTGGCAAGTTGGACCTTTGCACTGCCCGCAGCCTGCATCCAAACGTAAGCCTCCGTATCGCGCGGGCTGAGGCGGAGGGCCTCGGCAATGTGAGCCTCTGTTTCTTCGGCGCGACCAATGAAAATCTTGCCAAGCCCAATAGCCCAATGGGCCGCGGCAAGATTTCGATCCAGCGCCAATGCATGTTCGCATTGCGCGATCCCCTCTGCGGCTCGTTTGGTAAATATGTGGAGTAGTCCCAACCACATATGGCCAAGCGCATGGTCGGGGACCGACGACAAGACCCTGGCGAACTTCGCTTCGGCCGCCGAGAAGGCTGCCAGGGGATCCGCCACAAACGAAAGTGCGCCCCCAGCTACGTCCGTTCGCGCCGATGCACAGAGGGCATCGACATTGTCGGGATCAGCTGTAAGCGCGCGATCGAAAAACCTACGTGCTTGCGCCACATTGTCAGGGGTTGTGCCTCTGTTGAGCCAAGCCAAGCCTTGAAAATAGAGGTCCATCGAGTTCGGGGTTCGGCGCCTGCTCGGCGCGTCGCGCCTCGGCCGCGACCAACTGGGCGTTGAGCGCGCCCGCCAGCCGCGCGACGATCTCGTCCTGCATGTCGAAGAGATCGGCGAGCGGCTTTTCGAACCGCTCGGCCCAGAGATGATTGCCGGTGTCGGCGTCGATGAGCTGGACGTTGACGCGCATGCGGTTGCCGCCGCGCTGGACGCTGCCCTCAAGGACATAGCGGACGTTCAACTCGCGGCCGATCTGCTTCAGATCGACGGCCTTGCCCTTGTAGGTGAAGGCGGTGTTGCGTCCGATCACGAACGAGCCGCGAATGCGCGAGAGGTCGGTCGTCAGGCTTTCCGTCACCCCGTCGACGAAATGCTCCTGCTCCGGATCGCCGCCGATATTGGCGAACGGCAAGACGACCATCGACAGGCGCGGCGGGACGGATTTCTCGGACGCAGGGGCCGTCGCGGGTTTCGCCTGGGCGGGCTTGCCGACCTCGAGCGCATAGACCCGGATCGGCTCGGCGATGTTCTTGAGTTGGGTCGGGCCGAGATCGCGGATCGCCAGATCGAGCCGCCCTTTGACCTGGCGATAAGCGTCCTCGGAAAGGCAGATTGCGCCGGGCGCGCAAATGCCCTCGATCCGCGCGGCGATATTGACGCCGTCGCCCATCAGATCGCCGTCGGCCTCTTCGACGACGTCGCCCAAGTGAATGCCGACGCGAAACTCGATGCGCTTTTCCGGCGGCAGGCCGGCGTTGCGCTCGATCATTCCGCTCTGGACTTCGATCGCGCAGCGCACCGCCTCGACCACACTGCGGAACTCGATGAGACTGCCGTCGCCAGTTCGTTTGACGAGACGGCCGTGGCGTGCGGCGATTGTTGGGTCGATGAGGTCGCTGCGCAACGCCCGCAACCGCGCTAGCGTTCCCTCCTCGTCCGCTCCGGCGAGTTGGCTGTAGCCGACGACATCGGCGACCAGGATTGCTGCAATTTTCCGGGTGTCGCTCATAGCGCGCCCTCGGCGGGCCGTTAGTCTAGCACAAGACGCGCCCCGAACCGTCTTCCCGGATTCACGCCAAATCCAGCGTCCAGGTCTGCCCAACGAGGTCATGGCCGAACGAATGGTGCGGCGCTTCACTGGTGAGGCGAAACCCCGCCGCCTGATAGATATGGCGCGCGGCGACCAAGATGTCGTTGGTCCATAGAGTGAGCTCGCGATAGCCGAGCTCCCGCGCGCGAGCGATGCATGTCGCGACCAGAGTGCGGCCGAGGCGGGCGCCGCGGGCGGATGGCTCGACATAGAGCAGCCTGAGCTTGGCGACCGTGGGATCGTCGCTCTTCATGAGGAAAATCGAACCGGCGATCGCGCCGCCGCGCTCGGCGACCCAGCCGTCCTCTTTGGCCGGATCGAACCCGGCGACGAAGTCGCCGAGGATGCGGCTCGCGAGCGCCTCGTAAGTCCAGTCCCAGCCGTATTCCTCGTGATAGAGGACCGCCTGGCGATGGATGATCCAGCCGACGTCGCCCGGCTTGAGCCGCCGCAAGCTCATGTCCCCGTCCTTGGCCTCCCGGTCGCTCAGAGCGGCGCGGATCAAGCGCATCGCCTCGACGAGGCGAGTGCGCGCGCTGAATTCGATCGGCTCGAGCAGGGCGTCCATTTGCGTCCGGGCGGCGGCGTCCGCCGCGGCGAAGACTTTGCGGCCCGCCTCGGTCAGCGTGAGCAGCCTGTGCTTGCGATGATCGGGGCTGACGCGGCTCGCCGCCAGCCCGCGGGCGCGGAATCGGGCCACGATGCGGCTCAAATGCGCCTTGTCCATCTCGAGCGTGCGGCCGACCTCCGCCGCCGTCCGGCCGCCCTCGGGCGCGTGGGCCAGTTCATAGAGAACCCGCGCTTCCGGCAGCGACAGGTCGGTCGCCGGCAGGCTGCGGTTCAAAAGCCCGATCTTAAGGGTATAGAACCGGTTGAAGGAGCGCATCTCGTCGGTCAGCGTCATGGCGGCGGTCCTAAGTGTTGTCTCAGACAACACTAGCGGCGAGGCGCGGGGGGCGCAAGCGGTCGGGCGAGCCTTAGACCGAGGTCAGAATGTATAAAGGGGAAGCGCTTTTTCCGAGTTGCAGAAAAATGAGGTTAAATGATTGAAAAGACTGAGTCGCGTGCAGAATTGCACACCCGGCCGCGGCGGGCTTCAGCCTTGCGCTGAAGGGGTGCTAAAGCTCGCTGCCGGCGAGCGCGGCCTTGAGCTTGTCGGCCGCCTCCTCAGCGTTGCGCCAGTGCGGCGCGATCGCCAGGGCGCGCTCATAGACCTTGAGCGCGTCTTCGCGCTTGTCACGCGCCTCGAGGATCGCCGCCATGCCCATGAGCGCGCCGAGGTGGTTGGGCTCGCGCTTGAGCGTCTGAGCGATGTCGGCCATCGAGCCGTTGTAATCGTCATCGAGGTAGCGCGCGGTCGCGCGGGCGTTCCAGCCTTCCGCCCAGTCGGGCAGGAGCGCGATCGTCTGATCGAGGATTTTGAGCGCGTCGTCATATTCCTCGACCCCGATTGCATGCCGCGCCCGCTGGAGCAGAAGATCGCCGGTGTCGGAGCCGGATTCGGAATAGCTGTGCAGGAGCAGGGTGATGATCCCCGCGGTCTCGTCCGCGTCCTTTGACGCGGCGAGCCGCGCGTAGAGGTCGGCGCGCTCTTCGGCGGGCGTTTTCGGCGCCGCCTCGTCCTGTTTGGCCTGCGGGGCCGGACCGTCCGGCTTGGCCTCTGGCGCAGTCGAGAGATCGGCCGCCCATACGGGCGCGCCCGCCAAAATGGCCGCGATCGCCAGGCTCGCGAAAAGGGAGTGCGCGGTACGCCGCATCACACAATTCTATCGCGCGAGACGGCCGTCGTCAAAAAAGATCGGCGCGTCGACAGCTATCCCTGCCGCGCCTTGAAGCGCTTCTGCGTCTTGTTGATGATGTAGACGCGGCCCTTGCGACGCACGAGGCGGTTGTCGCGATGGCGGTTGCGCAAGGATTTCAGCGAATTGCGGACTTTCACGTTCATCACCAGAAGGCTTCCCGCGGGGGGACGGGCCCGCGGCGGCTAATCAAGGAGGCGCTCGTATGCCTCAAACCAGGCCCATGATCAAGGGCGTGCAGCCATTCGGGTGGCCGGCCTTGTTTCAGACCAACTCCGGCGACAGGTTGTCGAGGGAGCGTGCGAACAACCGAACCGTCGAATGGAGGCTCTCCATGAGGGTTGCAGACGTCCTGAAGTCGAACCGGCAGTCTCTGGCGACTTGCATTCCCGAGGAATCGATCACGTCGATCTGCACGCGCCTCAGCGCGCTCAACATCGGCGCCTTCCCGGTCTGCGACGCCCATGGGACCCTGGTCGGAATCATCTCCGAGCGCGATGTCGTGCGCGCTTTCGCCAAGGACGGGGCCAGGCTCGCCGACATGCACGTTCGGGACCTCATGACGCGCGAGGTCACGACCTGCCCGCAGGACATGACCATGGTCGAGGCGGAGAGGCTCATGCACAAGCACCGCATCCGCCATTTGCCGGTCATGGACGGCTTGAAGCTCGTCGGCATGCTGTCGATCCGGGACGTCATGGTTTCGCGGTGGCAGGAATCGCGGGACGAGGTCAACGTTCTGCGCGACGCCATGATTGCTGTGCGGAACCGCTGAGCTTCGCGCCGGACCTGTTAAGCCTGTCCGCCGGGACCTTTCGACGCCTTGAGACCGCGTTCAGCATGCTCAATCCGCAAGTCAAAGCTGATTTGGAAGCTTATGTAATATTAAGTCCGGTGTAATAATAAATCCGGCAGATAAATTCGTTATATATGAGCCTCTTGCAAATAGATTGACGAATTCAGTCGGGTAAGGCTATAGTATTTAGAGCGGTTGTTATCGTTGTCAAGTAGGATAGTGAAATATATTTAGATTGTTGTTCAGGTGTGGCGCTGTTATCGTAGAAACCGATTCGCTTCAGCCGTGGCTGTAGACATGACAGACGACCCTCTCGACGCGATGAAGGCTCGCTGGAGCTACATCCAGGGCTTTTTGTTCCCTTGGATGCGCGAGGACAACGATCCGATCACCGAAGCGTTGGGCCGTCTCGTCACCACGCTCGACGTGATCGGCCTCGAAGCGTTCGTTCCTGAGCCGCCCAGGGGGCCGGGCCGGCCGCCCGAGGACCGCCGCGCCCTCGCCCGAGCTTTCGTGGCCAAGGCGGTCCTGGGCGTTCCCACCACCAGCGCCCTGATCGAGCGCCTCGACGTCGACAAGTCCCTGCGTCGCATCCTCGGCTGGGAGCGACGCTCGCAAGTGCCTTCCGAAGCCACGTTTTCCCGGGCGTTCGCCGAATTCGCGCGCGGCGCGCTGCCAGACAAGATCCACGCCGCGCTGATCGAGCGTGCGCTCGGGGGACGCATCATCGGGGCGATCGCGCGCGACGCCACCGAGATCGAAGCGCGCGAGAAGCCGGTCCAGAACACGGCCAACGACGGCAAAGACGATCCCCCGGCGCCCGATAATCCCGCGCCGCCGCGCAAGCGCGGACGTCCACGCAAGGGCGAACAGCGTCCGAGGCCGGAGCCGACGCGTCTCAAGCGGCAGGTCACGCAGAACCTCAGCCAGATGCTCGCCGACCTGCCCACCGCCTGCGACGTCGGCTGCAAGAAAAACAGCAAGGGCTACAAAGAGACCTGGACCGGGTACAAACTCCACATCGACGTGGCCTGCGGCCAAATCCCAGTCTCCTGCGTGCTGACCTCGGCCTCCGTCCACGACAGCCAGGCCGCCATTCCCTTGATGACCATGACGAGCGCCCGCGTCGCCTATCTCTACGATCTCATGGACGCCGCCTACGACGCCGCCGCGATCCACGACCAGAGCCGGACGCTGGGCCACGCTCCTATCGTCGACCGCAACTTTCGCGCCGACCACCAAGCCAAGGCCGAATGGGGCCGCGAAGTCGAGCGCCTGAAGCTCATCCACAGGCCCGACTTCGACGACCTGATCTACGATTTCCGCACCATGGCCGAACGCGTCAACGCCCGTCTGAAAGACGAGTTCGGCGCCAGATTTCTCCGCGTCCGCGGCGCACTCAAGGTCAAATGCCATCTCATGTTCGGCATCGTCGCCCTCGCCGTCGATCAGATCATCCGTGTCGTCGACTACAGGACCGCCCCTGCCTGACCCAGCTAGGTGCACCCGCCCGGCGCAGGAAAATTCACCTCGCTCAAGGGATTATGCAAGAAGCTCATATGTGTGAACCTATCTTTGTGGCGCCCGTGTAAACAAGGGGTTACAGTGTGAGCTCTGGATGGTCAAGGGCGCCTCGAAGCTGACGTTAGTGTTATAAGCCAAGGTATCTCAGCGGCCTTTCGCAGCGTAATCAGTGCTTGACGCCTGCTTTTGCCGCATGACAACCAGCAAGTTGCATCGCTGAGTTGTAAAAACTTCTTGACTCTTTCCGCCTATGGTTGTATGGGTTATTTCTATGAAGGCGACGCTGTCGCTCTCTCTGTAAGGCGAACCGGACTCTCTCTAAGGCGAAAGGGGGTTACTATGCGCCACTCAGTCCAAATAGCAGCCATCGCGGCGATGTTTCCAATCGCAGCTCTCGCCACTCCAGCCAATGCGGGCTTGCAGTTCTTTGCAAGCGTAGTTCCCGGAGGTCGCCACCTCTCACTTGTGCTCCACCTAGCGCTGGCAGCTGCGTCTATGGGGGCGCAGCCAACAACATCCTTACGTTTACCCCCGAACCTTTCTTTTATAATGGCGAAACAGTGGATGGCGATATCTTTACGGCGACTGGCGTTCCGGGCGCCCCTGGTATTGACAGCCTTAACATTTCGTCGTTGGCCCTAAGTAACACGAACCCGTACCCTGTAACGGTCACCCTTTTTGTGAGCGACGTCGACTTCGCGGCTCCGGTCAGCAAATTCGAACTTGCCGGCTCAGGCACTTTTCAGGGCACTGTCGGGTCGACCATAACCTTCAGCTGGTTTGCTGATCCGACCAACACGCAGGGCGCGAACCCGGAGAACACACCCGGCACGTTGCTCGACTCCTTCAGCTTCACGGCCACGGGTCTCGTGCAGAGCTTTAGCCACAATCTGTCGGGACCGTTCACCGCCACTTCGCCGTTCTCTATGACCGAAGAAGTGGTCTATACCCTGGACCCAGGTGGAGAGTTGCTCAATCGCGGTGTGGGGATGGTCGCGACGACGGTGCCGGAACCGTCTTCCTGGGTGATGATGCTGCTCGGTTTTGCCGGCCTCGGTTTCGCGGGCTATCGGTCTTCGCGAAAGGGGATCGCTTTCGCCGAGTAAAATCGCTCTCGCAGACTAAAATGGATGAACTAGAGCGGCGCTCGCGCCTGATTTCGCTAGCCTACGAAGTGCTCCGGGAGATGGAGCCCCCACCGGACGGGGCGACGGAGGTGGCGATGTTGTCGGACCTATCTCGGGCGTTCCTCGATAAGGCGATCGCCCTGGGGAACTTCGAGGCCGCCGCGCGCAGG
Source organism: uncultured Alphaproteobacteria bacterium (assembly GCA_963824475.1). Taxonomy (GTDB): domain Bacteria; phylum Pseudomonadota; class Alphaproteobacteria; order Rhizobiales; family Beijerinckiaceae; genus Roseiarcus. The sequence continues at coordinate 151,403 of CAWGPR010000007.1, read as the reverse complement.
GCGCGCCGCAAGGTTCGAGATGATCATACGCTGAGGTAGAGTGAACTGTCAGGCGGACAGAAAGGCCGCTTTTGGGCGGCTTTCTGCGTCCGGCGCCATCCGCGCGCGGCCGGGTATCGCGCGGCGCGGAACCGCGAACGTGAGGCCCAGTCCCATTCAGGGTGAGATCGACGTTCCGCAATCAGGCGGAAAGTGGCGTCGCATTGCTCCTCTATCCGTTCCGTCCAACGCTCCGCAGCTAGCCGGTTCCAATCTCCCGAGCGACTTTAGTCCGTTCAATTGGCCGACGCTAAGATTCCGGCCGCTCAAATCCAGGTTTGGGGACAGGGGACTTGGAACATGGCAGTGAAGGTCAGGGGCCCCTCGGTTGACCCGAGCCTGCTCCTTGCGACCACGGGCCGCGGCCGAACCAAACTTGAGTATCGGAGCGAGAGGGTCATTTTCTCGCAGGGAGACGCCGCCGACTCCGTCTTTTACATTCTGCGGGGCAAGATAAAAGTTGGCGTGACCTCCAAGCAAGGGAGGGAAGCGGTCGTCGCCCTGCTGGGCGAGGGGGACTTTTTCGGCGAAGGCTGTCTGATCGCCCAACCCTTGCGTTTGGCGACCGCCGCTTCAATGACCGACGCTACTGTGATGCGCATCAAAAAAACGGAGATGATCCGCCTCCTTCATACCAAGCCCGGTTTTGCTGAGGCGTTCACCTCTCACCTGTTGATCCGTAACAGTCAGTTTGAGGCGGACCTCGTGGACCAATTGTTCAATTCGAGTGAAAAACGCCTGGCCCGCACTCTGCTGCTGCTGGCGAATTTCGGCAAGGAGGGAAAGCCCGAACCCATCATCGCGAAAATCAGCCAGGGGACGCTCGCGGAGATGATTGGGACGACCCGGCCCCGCGTCAGCTTCTTCATGAACAAATTCAGGAAGCTCGGTTTCATCGAGTACAATGGGCGACTGCAGGTCCACAGTTCGTTGTTGAGCGTCGTTCTGCGCGACTAGTGACCTCGGCGCGCGCCGACATTATTTCCCGGGCGTGTGGTCATTTTTGAACAGCCGACGCTTCTCGAACCTGCCATCTTCCCTTTTGGTCAGGAGCGCCGGCTCGACAGCGGTGCTTTCGCGTCGGTCTCGACCTCACCCAATGGTTGACTTGCCCAGAGATGCGTCAAAATTCCACTCAACGGGTGCGTCGCCTTGATCTGCATCAAGGAACCGGGCCGAGACTCGCCTTAGAGCCTCGCGGTTTAAGGAAACGCTGAAACCACCTCGGAGGTGAAGATGTTGAGCCAAAGCGATGAATATGAGCGACGCTCGCGGCTAGTTTCGCTGGCCTACGCAGTGCTCCGGGATATGGAAACGCCAGCAGACCAGGCGACGAACATGACAGTGTTCTCGGCCTTATCTCGGGCGTTCTTTGATAGGGCGACCACCCTGGCCATTCTCGAGGCCGAAGCGCCCAGGGCGCGCCGCAAGCCGGTCATGTACTTTGCGCCGACGTAGTGAATGTCAGGCGAATCGCGCGCCGTTCACTCCCTCACCGTTCCGAGTTGTGCGTTCGTTGCCAGGTTTCTCCCTTCAACGAGTTTTTGCACAAAATAGGCATCCGTGGTTCAATTCGAACTCATAAAACCGAGCAAATCGAAGTGATTTTACTTCGTTTTATTTGGCTGGGTATGGTCGGGCTTGGGCCTATCTGGCCTCACAGCCGAAGTTCGGCAGTCGCGCCCCTCTCCGTTAAAGGGAGCCGCGCTGGGCGCCTTCAGCCCCTCCATCAACCGCCGATGCGCCTCGGGAATCGGAACCGGGCGGTTCGTCGCCCGCTCAACATAGACGTGGGTGTAGCCGCCGGCCGCGGCGGCCTCCGTAGCGCCTTCTTTGAACACCGCGAGGCGATAGCGCACCGAGGAGCGGCCAAGCCGCTCGACCGCGACGCCGACTTCCGCCAGCTCGGGGTAGGTAAGGCTGGCGTAGAAACGGCAGTTGCTTTCAACGACAAGGCCGACGATCGGGCTTGAGGCCGGATCGAGCAGCCCGGCCTCGATGAGGATCGCGTTCACCGCCGAATCGAACAGCGCGTAATAGATGATGTTGTTGAGGTGGCCGTAGGCGTCGTTGTCGCTCCAGCGCGTCGCCATGGCCACGAACCGGGCGAAAGCCGCCCGCGAAGGCGGCGGTTGGCGATCACGGTCAGCCGCCATGTCCGCCTCAGCCCTCGGGAAGCAAGTCGGACCTGCCAACCGACCTCGCGCTTATCGCGAGCACGGCGCGCCTCCTAGCCTGCAACATCTCGGCGAAGAAATTATCGAAGGCGGCGGCCATGCTCTCTCGCGGCAGTCGCGGTTGGCTTCGCCTCTTAGCCCGCGCGCGGCTATCATGACAAGGCGGCGAGCCGCCTTGCCGGGAGCAGAGAGCAAACAACGCGATGGCCAATGACGAGAGCGAACCGGACCTTTTGCCCGCCTCGCGCGAGCCGCCGCCGCGCGCCGCGACCAGGGTTTCGCCATTGGTGCGCCGATTGATCGCGCCGAACGCTTCGCCGTTCACCTTCAATGGCACTTGCAGCTATATCGTGGGCCGAGGCAAGGTCGCGATCGTCGATCCTGGGCCGGACGACGATTCACATCTTTTGGCCCTGCTCGCCGCGGTTGACGGCGAGCAAGTCGAGACCATTCTCGTAACCCACACCCATCGCGATCATAGCGTAGGCGCAAAGAAGCTCCGCTCAGCGACGGGCGCGCCGGTGGTCGGCGCCGCGCCGTTCATGGCCCGCGGCGATGGCTCCGCCGGGCTCGATTCCGCGCATGACCGCGACTATTCGCCCGACGCGATTCTCGCCGACGGCGAGCGATGGCAAGGCTCCGGCTACACGATCGAGGCGATCGCCACGCCAGGGCATTGCTCCAATCATCTGTGCTTTGCGCTTCTTGAGGAATGGGCGCTGTTGTCCGGCGACCACGTGATGGCCTGGTCGACCTCGGTTGTCGCGCCCCCCGACGGTTCGATGCGCGCCTACATGGATTCGCTCGACAAGCTACGCGGGCGCGCCGAGACGATCTATTGGCCGGGCCATGGCGGCCCCGTCGTCGATCCGAAACGCTATCTGCGCGCCCTGATCCATCATCGGCGTCAGCGGGAAGCCTCGATCCTGAATGCGCTTAAAGACGGCCCGCAGATCATTCCCGCGCTTGTCGCCAAGGTCTATGTCGGCTTAAGCCCATCCTTGACGCACGCCGCGGGCCTCTCGACCCTTGCCCATCTCGAGGACCTGAGCGAGCGCGGCCTCGTGGTCGGCGAAGCGCGAGACGGCGGCGAGCAGCGCTTCCATCTCGCCTAGCAGGCTGCTGAAAAAGTTGCTGCGTCTGCGCGACATGGGGTGCAGGCGCGATTTTTTGCCGGTGGATGCGGCTCATGTTCAAGGTTCTGGCCCGACGTCGGTCATTGTTCCCTCGCTGGTCACGCCGCCGGACACACTTCGCCGCTCGGAGCCAGGAGCTTGGGCAGGCGGACGATGTTGTAGGCGGCCATGGCGAAGACGAAAGCGGCGCGGACCTTGTCGAGGCCGCGCACTTTCACTTGCGCAAGCCCGCCCACTGTCTTCATCCAGCCGAAGGATTCCTCGATGCGCTTGCGCAGCCGCTGCCCCCGGGTCTAAGCCCGGGGGCGAGGCTCGCCGCAACCTCCGGCGGAACCGCGGTCTTGCGCGCCTTGCCATGCTTGCTCACCGTCCCGTTGATCGCGACGTGCGGCGCGATCCCGCGCCCCTTCAGGCCTTCGACGAACGCCTCGGCGTCGTAGTTCTTGTCGGCGCCGAGGGTCGCGCCCTTAGGCAACCGTCCGCTCAAGCGCTCCGCCGCCTCGCGTTCGGCCGTTCCCGTGGCCAGGGTCGCCTCCGCGGCCGCCACGAGCCCGTTGCGGTTCTCCATCAGTGCATGGCCGAGATAGCAAAGACGGCTCTCCTGCCCGTCGCCCTTGCGGTAAAGGCGCGCATCCTTGTCGGTCGTCGAGGCGTGCGTCGCGTTCGATCGCTTCGTCTTGCGGAAGTTGATCTCGCCATTGCGCCCCGGCGAAGGCGGCTCGCCCGAGCCATCCTTGGGCCGAAAGCTCTTCATCGACGCCCAGGCCTTCAGAAGCGTCCCGTCGACCGAAAAATGCTCCGCGCTCATGAGCCCCTTCACCTCCGGCAGGGCGAGCAGCGAAGCCAGAAACTCTTGCGCGATCTCGTGGGTGAGCAGGCGGTCGCGGTTCTTGGAGAAGGTCGAGGCGTCGAAAACCTTCTCGTCGATCGACAACCCGACGAACCAGCGAAACAAAAGATCAAACTCGATCCGCTCGGCCAATTGCCGCTCCGAGCGGATCGAATAGAGAAGCTGCAACAGCGTCGCCCGCAGCAAGCGCTCCGGCGGGATGGATGGACGCCCACACGCCTCGTAAAGCGCGGAAAACCTCCCGTCGAGCTCAGCCAGCGCCGCATTGGTCAGTCGCCGCATCCCTCGCAGCGGATGCTTCGCGGGTATCCGCGCCTCGATGTCGACATAGGAAAACAGCGCCCCGCTCGTCCGATCATCGCCCCGCATCAAAACCCCCTCGCGAATCGCAACGTCCAGGGAATCACGCAATGAGAACAAACACCAGCGCCTCTTCGCCCAACTTCTTCAGCAGCCTGCTAGTCTCATGTCCCACAAATAGCTTTACATATACGTTCGACCTTGTCGAGGATTTGCTGGCTTGTGGCGGTCCAGACGAAGGGAGTTGCTTTCGCGTTGTAGGCTTTGACGAAGACCTGGATCTTGGCGATGAGGTCCTTCGCACTGATAAAGGATCCGCGCCGGATCTGGCGTTGGGTTATCAGAGCGAACCAGCGTTCGACCTGATTGAGCCATGACGAATAGGTCGGCGTGAAATGCAGGTTGAAGCGAGGTCTTTTCGCGAGCCAGGCCCGGATCTCCGGGTGCTTGTGCGCGGCGTAGTTGTCGACCACCAGGTGGAGATCGAGGTCGCGGGGGACATTGGCTTCGATGTGCTTCAGGAAGCTCAGGAACTCCTGATGTCGGTGGCGGGCGCGGCATTGCGCGATGACCTGACCGTTGGCGATATCGAGAGCGGCGAACAGCGTCGTCGTTCCATGCCGATAGTAATCGTGGGTCACCCCTTCGATGTAGCCGAGCCCCAGAGGCAGGATCGGTTGGCTACGTTCAAGCGCCTGGATCTGCGTCTTTTCGTCGACGCACAGAACGAGGGCGTGATCTGGCGGATTCAGGTACAGACCAACAATGTCCCGGACCTTGTCAACGAACTCCGGATCGGTGGATAGCTTGAAATGTTTGGAGCGGTGAGGCTGTACGCCGAACAAAGCGAAGGTTCGCGCGACTGTGCTTTTCGAAAGGCCGGTCGTTGCGGCGGCAGAGCGCACGGTCCAGTGCGTCGCGTCGGCGGGCTTGCTGTCCAGGACGGTGCGCAGAAGCTCCGCCACTCGCTCTTCGTCGTGGGTTCTCGGGCGCCCGGGCCTCGCCTCGCCGTACAGGCCGACAAGGCCTTGATCGAACCATTTCTTGCGCCAATGGCACACGGTCGGGTTCGAGACTCCCAGCCGTCGGGCTATGCTGAGATTGGTCTCGCCTGAAGCCGACCCCAGAATGATCTGGGCTCGACGAACCAGGCTGTGAGGGGCCGAACGCGATCGAACCCAACCGCTCGAGTTCTTCCCGCTCTATGGCGCTCAGCGACACCAAACGATCCTGCGGTCTTCCAGTGCGCGCCACGATCCGCTCCCAAGCAAAAACGAATCATGGCGATCCCCGCAGATTATGTAAAGATATTTGTGGGACATGAGACTAGGTCGCAGCGACAAGCTCGATCGCGGGGTTGTCGTTTTCGATGACGCGGTGCGAAGCGACAAAGGGGTCGACGATCATCAACCCGATTTCGTTGTCCTTGATCGCGGCAATTACCGCCTCGACGATCGGCCGAGCGACTCTCGCGCCAGTCTTTGTTTGCTCGCCGATGATGATTCTCGTCTCGCGCCCGGTGTCGACGAATTCCCTAACTCTTCACTCATTTCCAAACCGCTCCTTTGCGAGCGCGGGGCAAATTCCGCCTCGCATCGCGGTTTTTAGAGTCCCCGATAGGGGATCAGGAAACCCCACGCCTTTAGGCGGCTGGATGGCGGCGCTTCCGGTGTAAATTGGGTGGATGGAAGCGTACAAGCGTGGCGGCCACACGGTCTGGGACTGCAAGTACCACTTGGTGTGGGTAACCAAGTACCGTTACTCGGTGCTTGGTGGCGATGTTGGGGCTCGCTGCCGCGAACTGTTGCGCGAGACGGCGCGGGCGCATGAGATGGTCGTACACGCCGGATCGATCAATCGTAAGCGTCGTTCTCAGGCCGCGTCTTTGAGCGGCTGGGCCCTGGCGTAGGCCCACGGGAGAAGCTCGTTGATCGCGCTGGCGAGATGACCGCCGACGATCCGCGTGAGTGTGTCGGCGAGATAGGCGTAAGGGTCGACGTCGTTTAGCTTGCACGTTTCGATCAGCGAGGCGATGACCGCCCAACTTTCCGCGCCGCCATCCGAGCCGGCGAAGAGCGCGTTCTTGCGCGTGAGGGCGAGAGGCCTGATCGATCGCTCGACTGTGTTGGAGTCGATCTCGACCCGTCCGTCGTCGAGGAAACGGACGAGACCGTCCCAGTGCGACAGTCCGTAGCGGATTGCCTGGGCGAGCTTGCTCTTCCGGCTCAGAAGCGCGAGCTTTTCGCGCAGCCAGGGCTCGAGTTCGGCGACGATCGGACGCGATCGCTCCTGGCGCACGGCGCGTCGCTTGTCGGGGTCGCAGCCGCGGCAGTCGGCCTCGATCCGATAGAGCGCGGCGATGCGCTGCAGCGCTTCGTTGGCGATCGGCGAGGCTTCGGCGACGGCGCGGTCATAGAAGCGGCGGCGCAGATGCGCCCAGCAGAAGGCGAGCGTCACGTCGCCCTTGCCCGCCAGCGCCCGATATCCGGCGTAACCGTCGACCTGGAGGATGCCCTTGAAGCCGGCGAGATGGGCGATCGGCTGCGAGGCCGTGCGATCGGGCGCGTAGACATAGGCGACCGCCGGCGGGTCGGCTCCGCCCCAGGGCCGATCATCCCGCGCATAGGCCCAGAGCTGGCCGGTCTTGGTCCGCCCGCGCCCCGGATCGAGCACCGGCGCCGTCGTCTCGTCAGCGAACAGCTTGGTCGACGACTTCAGATGCGCCAGGATGCGCTCATGGACCGGCCGCAGATGGAAGGCGGCGCGTCCGACCCAGTCGGCGAGAGTTCGAGCGGTCGAGGCGCAGGCCCTGGCGCTCGTAAATCTGCGCCTGGCGATAGAGCGGCAAATGATCGGCGTATTTGGAGACGAGCACGTGGGCGACGGTCGCCTCGGTCGGCAGGCCGCCCTCGATCAGCCGCGCCGGCGCCGGCGACTGGACGACGATGTCCTGGCAGGCGCGGCAGGCGTATTTGGGCCGGCGCACCACAATCACCCGGAACTGCGCGGGAACGACGTCGAGCTTTTCGCTCACATCCCTCGGGTCAAGCCCGAGGGCAGGCTCTCGCCGATCCGGTGCAGCGCCCCCCTGCAGCACGGGCAGGTCTTGTCCTCGACGTCGACGATCGTCTCGACGCGCGGAAGATGCGCCGGTAGAGCGCCGCGGTTGGCGCGCCGCTTGCGCGAGCCTTCCGTGCGCGCAGCCGGCGACTTCGCTTCGTTTGCCTCGGTTTCTCCCGCCTCGCCCTGCTCGACGTCCTCCAGCGCCAGCAGCAATTGATCTTCCGGCAGGCTTTCGGCGCGGCGGCCAAAGCGGTGGCGCTGCAAATCCCTGATGATCGCGACAAGCCGCTCCGCGCGCTGGCGCTCGGCGATCAGCATCGCCTTCAGCGTTTGAGGGTCGTCGGGAAGCGCCTCGGCGGCCTGCGTCATGTCCCGACGAGACCATGATTCGTCAGGCTTTGCGACGGTTTTCGAGCCCCTGATTCAATTCGCCGCAGGTCAGCCCGGCAGTCTCGGCGCCGGCGTGTCCTTCGCCGCGCCAACGCGCTTCCAATCGAGGCCTTCGACAAGCGCCGAGAGTTGCGCCGCCGACAGACGCATCACCCCGTTCTCGATCTTCGGCCATTGGAACCGGCCGTCCTCGAGGCGCTTCGCAAACAGGCACACGCCCGTGCCATCCCAAAAAACCAGCTTCACCCGGTCGGCGCGTTTGGCCCGAAAGACGTAGACGGAGCCGTCAAACGGATCGGCGCCCATCACGTCGCGAACCAGCGCCGCCAGGCCTTCCGCGCCTTTACGGAAGTCGACCGGCCGCGTCGCAATGAGCACGCGCACCGAGCCCGACAGGCCGATCACTTCGCAGCCCTCAATGCGCCGATGATCGCCGTCACCGTCGCCGTATCCGCGCCGGGCCAGATCCAGACGCTCGATCCCGCGATGTCCAGTTCGATGACGGGGGGACGCGCATCCGCCGGTTTGCTCTCGACGATCTCCGCGCGTGGCGACACAGCACTCGGCGTCTCGACGACCACCGGAGCAAACGGCAGGGCGCCGGTCCCCTCGTCGGCCTCTCGACGCGCTTGGCGGCGCCAGGCGAACAATTGCTGCGGCGTCAGGCCATGGCGGCGCGCGACGTGGCCGACCAGCGCGCCATCCTCAAAGCTCTCCGCGACGATCGCCGCCTTCTGCTCAGCCGTCCAGGATCGCCGCCGTCCTACGCCTGTGAAGATCTCAAGCCGCTGCGCCAAGCCCGCGCTCGCGCCCTTGGGCACGTCACTATGCTCTGAAATCGACACGTGTCGGAGCCTCCAACCGCCCCGACTATCGCCCCACCGCCCACGCCAAAGAAGGTGGGGTCAGCAGAACGCTTACGATCAATCGCGACCATGTCCACATGTTGCTGTTGATCCCTCCGAGCCTGTCGGTGTCGCGCGCTGTGCAACACTTGAAGGGCCGTAGTTCGCACAAGCTGCTGAGTGAGTTCGGCATGCTGCGCAAGCGCTACTGGGGTCAGCATCTATGGGCGAGGGGCTACTGGGTTGTGAGCAGCGGCAACGTGACCGACGACATGTGGGTCGAATACATCAAGAACCAAGCTCCGTCCGAGCCTGACGACAACTTCAATGTCACGTGAGTTGCCGCCATGTCCGCCGCAGGGCGGACCGATCCGGCTTTGAGCCGTAACCCGAAGCCACCGCCTTTTAGGCGGTGGAGAATTCACAAACTTCGGTTGTCTACAAATGGTCGCCGGTCATTTTTTAATAGGTTTTACCCTCCCATAGAGGGTTTATTCATCGCCCAAAAACTTCCCGCGGCGCCCGCTAGAGCGAGATGCGGTCGGATGGAATTGTCATCGCGAGGAGCGAAGCGACGCGGCGATCCAGAGCTGCCGCTCCCGCCTTTAATCCCCTGGATTGCTTCGCTTCGCTCGCAATGACGAGCCTGGTTCGACCTCATCACATCACGCTCTAGGAGCCAGGAGTTACCGCTTCGCCGCGTCAGGCCTTCCAAGCGCGACCAGCGTGATGGGCACCGAGTTGTTGCGGCTTTCATGTTGCGTTTCATGTCGCGTGGAGTTGCTGCTGTTTCATGGAAATCAGCCTAACTCATTGAAATTCAATGGCGCTGGTTTGCAACATACCGCGACATGAAATAGGCCACTTTCGGGGCCTCTAAATCCGGTTAAGTCATTGATTTTAATGGCTGGTGGTGGAGGCAGTCCTGCGAAACCGGTCTCCGGCGGAAAATTCCCTGCTTAATGGGAATTGGCAGGGAAAATTTCTAGATTCGCCGGCGAACCGCTCTGCTGTAGGCCTATATCAAATTGATAACGTTATAGTTTTTAGCCAAATTCCCTACCAATCGAGCAGGGATTAAAGAGACCAAACCAGGGAATTAAAATCCCAGTTTGCGCGGTTAACCATCTTCGTTCCGACTACTTGGTAATGTTGGGGCGTGGGATTGCTGGGTTCAAAGGCCGCCGCTCATTAAAAGTTGTTCATTATCGATATTCTACTTGACGCGCATGTGCAGTTTGCGCCAGGCGAGCCTGCGGACGAGCTCGGCCTTGAGGTCTGGAGCAGTCTGGGCGAGCAGCTGAAACCAAGGAGGGTTCTCTGCTTCGCCCAAAACATCGATAGGCGCTCTCATTGAAAGGGCGCCGCTTGGTGCTTTGGGTGAACGCGGAGGGCCCTTGCTTGGACTGTGACAGCCTCTGGGACGGAATCCGTCTCATTTGAGGAGGTTGTTCTGTGAGCCATCAGCAGTCAAAGAAGCGGGCGATCGCGACGCCCAAGTGCGTGAAGGCCGCAGTCGCGGCCAGATCGCGCGCGAGACGCGAGCGTCAGAGCGCGCTGACCGAGATCGCTGCGCACGCGCCCGCACGGCTGCGTAACGATCTCGCGCCGCAGCTGAACCTGGTCGTTGTCCCGACCGAGCGCTTGAGGCCAGCCTCGCGACCCGTCAGACGGCGCGATCCGACCCAGAACGCGCGGATTCGCGACAGCATCAAGCGATTGGGCATCTGCCGCCCGATCCTGGTCAACGGCGATTTCACGATCGTCGAAGGGCACGGGGTGTGGGAGGCGGCCAAGGAGCTAGGGATCGCTGAGGTCCCCTGCATTGTCATCGATCATCTCGATGAGAGCGAGCTGCGGCTGCTGAGTTTGGCCCTGAATCGGATCGCCGAGACCGGGGACTGGGACTATGACGCTCTTCAAGCCGAGTTCGAAGACCTGACGGCGCTTGGTGAAGACGTCGTGCTCGCCGGGTTCGAGATGGCCGAAATCGACGCGCTCCTTCTCGACGATGATGTTGAGGCAGGCGACGCCGAGAGCGATGTCATACCGGCTCTCGGTTCGGTGGCGGTCTCCTGCGCCAACGACCTCTGGCTTCTGGGCGAGCACCGTCTGCTTCAGGGCGACGCGCGCGACCCCGCAGCCTACGCGCAGATCCTCGACGAGGGCGAGCTCGTCCGCCTGGTCCTAACCGACGAGCCCTTCAACGTTCCAAACGTTGGCCACGTCACGAACAGCGGACATCACCGCGAGTTCGCCATGGCGAATGGCGAAATGAGCGCCGAAGAGTTTATGGCCTTCAACCAGGCCTGGATGTCGGCGGCGACGAGTTCGAACTCGTCGACGGCGGCCTCATGGCCACCTTCATCGATTGGCGCTCGATCGAGCTTGCCTCGCCAGCGGGCGACAGCTCGGACTGCCGCTCATCAACCTGGTCGTGTGGGCGAAGTCGAATGGCGGCCAGGGTAGCCTTTGGCGGTCCCAGCACGAGCTTCTCCCGTTCTTCAAGAAGGGCGACGCGCCCCATGTCAACAACATCGAGCTCGGCCGGCACGGACGATGGCGCTCCAATGTCTGGACGTACCCCGGCGCCTCCAGCCTCGGCTCGGACGCGCGCGACGGCTTGGCGCACCACCCGACCGTCAAGCCGAGGGCTCTTCTTGAAGACGCTCTGCTCGATGTCACAAATCGCGGCGACATCGTACTTGAGCCCTTCGCCGGGTCCGGGTCGACCCTGCTGGCGGCCGAAGCGGTGGGGCGAAGTTGTCGGGCCATCGAGATCGACGCCCTTTACTGCGACCTCGCAATCCAGCGGTGGCAGCAGATGACGGGACAGGAGGCCCGCCTGAGCGAGACGGGAGAAACCTTCGCCCAGGTGCGGGCCAGACGTGTTGGCGAGGCACGCGCTCAGACGGCGTCCGACGCTGGTGACGTGGATTCGATGCGTGTTGAGGAGGGCGACGATGAGCAAGCATGATCCCTTTGACGGCCGGCCGAGACGCAAAGCGAGGGACTACGAAGTCGGCTACGGCAAGACGCCAAAGCGGACCCGGTTCAAGCCCGGGCAGTCCGGCAATCCGAGCGGGCAGCGTAAAGCCCGCGCGGGTTTCGCGACGCTAGTCCGGCTGGAGCTGGACAAGACGATCACACTTGGTCGAGGCGACAACGCTCGCACGATGACCAAGCGACAGGTCGTAGGGGTCCGCTTTCGAAGGGCCATCGCGGCCGGAGACATCGAGGCGATCAAGTTGGCGATGCTGATCGACGAGGACCCCGCAAGCGAGGAACCCATCGATCGAGAAACAGCGAACAGGTTGTTCTGGAAGAAGGCGCAAAAGGACCTCATGCGCGAACAGAGGCAGTGGGAGGCCGAGGCGCGGCGCGCGGAGGAATCTTCGAGTTCCCAGCCTACCGCGCTTGAAAGTTCGAGTTCGGGCGACGCGGTCGCTCTTGACAGTGATAAAATCGCTGATGAGGAGGCGAGACGATGAGCAAGCGTAGGTTGAACGCCGGCGAACCCCGCCGCGAAAAACGAGACGACGGGGTTGGGTACGGCAATCCGCCTAAGGACACTCGGTTTCGGCAGGGCCATTCTGGCCATAAAGGTCGCAGGCGCAAGCGCAGCACCACTGTGGCGATGGACGTAAAGAAGGGACTGAACGGAAAAGTGACCGTCCGCAATAGCGACAACAGCGAGCCGATCAAGATGACCGAGCGCGAGTTGGCCGCGGCCAGCCTTGTCCAACGGGCCATGAAGGGCGACATGGCGGCGATCAAACTGGTGTTGAAACTGGACCGCGAGGCGGAGCTCGTTGACCGCGCGGCGGCGCCTGAGTTTCAAGAATGGCCGACAACGCCGCTAGAGTTCGGCTGGACCGAGGAGCAGCAGAAGCTGTACGAGGAACTCGGTGAAGTTGTAAAGAGATTGGAAGGGCAGGAAAACGAGACCGACGAGGACTGAACCGCAGCCTCGTCTACTATTGCCACGAGATCGGCCGGCTCCGCACATCCTCGGTCGCAGCGTGGATCGAACTATACACGATCCTGTCGAAACCGCTTGTCGCCAGGTCTCGGGCCGTGAGGCTTTCGTGGGCGTTACGCAGATAGAGCGCTATGAGCGACCCTTCGGCCCCATGTTGGGTCGGCTCAGATGACGTTCAGGCGCGCGCCTCATCTTGTTGTGGATTTAGAGCGCGAGTGCGTGCTGGCGAGGCACAGACGGGCTATTCCGGGATGGACACGTGTCCGTTCTCCACGCTGATGCGGTCCTCGGGGCGCGGCATGAGCGGGATCGGCGGGACGTTGCTCGACTGCAATGGCGGCGCGCGCCCGGCCTCCCCAGCGCGCGGGGTGGTGTGCGGCACCTGGCTCTCGGGGAGCGGCGCGCCCTCGGTTAGGTGATCCCACATCAGGTCAAGCGCGCGCAGATGATAGAGCGTCAGTGGAACCATGCGCGCGTCGAAGCCCGGCAGGTCGTCCCGAAGTGCTCGGCGTTGGTCACCTCGATGTAACGGAGTCGGGACCGTGCACCGTCCTGCGGATTGTTCAGCCCGACATAGGGACGCGACGAGAAGCTGACTGGCGCCCGGTCGTCGTTGCGACCATGCACGATAATCGTCGGCGTACCATCGAGGCGTCCGCTCGCCAGGAACTCCGCGATTCCCGCTTGGACGCGCTTCGCTTCGGGCGACTGCCCGGTGACGAGACTGCGCAGACAGATCGCGCCGTCGAGGTCACAGTCTTGCCGGCCCGTGCTTTTCGAGACCGACAGCCAGCTGCGGCGCGGTCCTGTCGGGTCGTCGTCGTTGATCACGTCGATGCTGCCCGCCGGCGCGCCCCCGGGCGCGATGGCGAAATTCTGCGCTGGCTCCGCCGGCGGCACGGGAATCGGCCGCCCGTCCTTGTCGACTGCGGCGTAGGTATATCCGCATAGCTGATCGCGCACGTCGAAGCGCCCATGGTCGTTGGCGTACTTGGTCGCCGTGGCGTCCGGCGCGACGAAATAGCCGAAGGCGTGGCCGGCGTCCGTATCGGCGTCCCAGCCATAGGCGTGCACGCGGTCGAGCGACTCTTTTGCCTGGCCCTCGAGCGTGTCGGCGTCGAGAAGACCCTTATCATGCAGCGAGGCGCAGCGGTTGGCCGCGAAGCCGATCCGGTCCTTGAGTGGGATGTCGGGCACGGCGAGGACCGCACAGGGCAGATAGAGATTGGCTAAAGTGAAATAGTCGAGCAAGCCGGCGGCGATGCTCGAGGATGCGCTGCTGGACCTGACCGACCGCGGCGACATCGTCCTCGACCCGTTCCTCGGCTCCGGGTCCACTCTCATGGCCGCTCACAAGGCCGGCCGGGTGTGCCGCGGCGTCGAGCTCGATCCATTATACGTCGATGTGATCGTCCGACGCTTCGAGGCTGCCACGGGGGTAGCTGCGACCCTCATCGAGACTGGCGAGACGTTCGGGGCTCTGGCGGCTCGTCGAGCACGCGAGGCCCCGGAACCCACAACTTCGTGACCAGCCCGTAGCTTAGGCCGGCCGCTCTGATGTTCGTCGCGGGCGCGCCCTTGACCCGCGACTGCCTCCTGGCCCTCGGTAGTCGGAACCGGCGGGTTGGGGATTAGAACCGCCGGTCGCCAAGCGGCCGTCCAGTGGCGTTTCCCTTATCGAAATCCGCGGACCCAGGTCGCCCGCAAGGTCCATTCAGCAGTGCGCACGACCACGGCACGCGTTGTACCGTGAGCCTCTTGGCGTTGCGCGACCATCGGCAGCAGCCCTTCTGAACGTCAATACGTGCAGGCGCAGCCCATCCTGTGGCCGACTGCGAGCGTCCAGCTCCACTGACGCTATTGCCACGCCGCGTGCGTGGGCGCCCTTTTCTGCGCAACCCCGAGACCCCGATCGAAGGGAGTTCGGCAAGGCTGCGGGTGGACAGTGGTCCCAGATTGCGGCAGCCCGCAGAATGGACCGAACGAAGCTAGCCCCACGAAAGGATCGAGAGCCAAGATGGAGTCACACCCGCGTCGGTCGCCGCCAAGGCTTTGACCGATGTGGTCACAGACAGCCGCCGGGCAATGCGGTCGAGGCAAAATGTGGTCACACCCCGCTAGGCTGATTTCCGTTTCGCGGGCTTCAGGTTCGGGAGCCGAATGAATGAAGTCTGTCGGCATTCGGGAGGCCAAGGCGCGCCTCTCCGAGCTCGCCAGAATGGCCGCAAAAGGTGAGACCACCATCGTCACCGACTACGGCAAGCCAATTGCGATGGTTGCCCCTATCGAGCAGACGAACAAGGAAGAGGGCGGTTCTGACGCAACGGAATTCCGCGAGGCCTTGCTGTCCCTCCCCTATCATCTGGACGTGGGTTTGTAGAGCTGCCGACTAATTCGACCGAGAGCAATGCGTTGAAGACCTGGCTTATTGACACCGCGCTGTTTGCGACCCTTGGGCCAGCGTCGTCGCAGAAGTCGGGACTTCGACATTGGCTTAACGCGCACCGTGAACCGGTTTTTCTCTCGGCGGCCTCACTCGTCGAGATTGAGGCGGCCATCGGACGAGTTCCCGCGAGCCAGCAGCAACGCATCAGCGCTCTACGGAGCTGGCTCGACGGCCTCTGCTCCACCTTCAGCGACAGAATTCATCCCGTCGACGTCGCAATCGCCGTTCGCGCGGGCAAGCAGCTGCCCTTTTGTAACCAAGGACATGTCCGCCATCGCTTTCATGACGCGGTGCTCGTCGCGACTGCCCAGGCGTATGGCCATGGGCTGCTATCGAAACGGGAGACGGTGTTTGGCCCATGGACTAAGGTCGCTGTAGCTTCGCCTTGATCGGTCTGCCGCGGCCGCACTATCTTGCATGAGGGCAAGCGACCCCTCAGGCGGCCTTCTCTTCGGCCGACAATTTCAGCCGCTCGACAACCTGGTCCATCGTTTGGAGAAATCGCGCGCCCCGGTCAGCTCTCATCGCCCGTAACGCAATGCCGGGCTGCTTCTCAATTCCATCTGGTTTGACGCCTAGGTTGTACGCCACATTGAGTGTCTCCAACACTGTCCGCCGCGCTTCGGGCGCCGCGAAGTTCGGCGTCCGCTTCAGCTGGTTGTACGATATCGCGACGTTGCCGTCAGTCCAAAGCCGAAATGGGGCAACCGATCCGGAATGGACGTCGAATTCGGGCGCGACGTAGCCGTAGCTGGGCGCATCGTTGTACTCGACCCGATCTGCGTTCGTTTTGATCCAGGCGATAATCGCTTTGGCGGTTGCGAGAGATTCGGGATCTTCACCGGCGGCCAGTGCATCGAGAATTCGTTCCTCATCCCAGCGACGGCGCGGCTTCCCGTTTGATTCCATCTTCTGATCGATTGATCCCTGGGTCTGGCCGATCACAATCGGCGCGAGAGTTCGCAAGCCGCCGCCCTGATATTGGCGGAGTTCGATGGCGAGGACCTCGGCGGGGCGCATCTGAGCGTTGAGGAACTCAACCACTTTGCGCAATTCAGGTGGAATGCGATCGGCTACAAAAAGGAGGCGAACACGTCCGATCTGAAGATTAACTTTTACTCGTCCCCAAAAGGCGTCCCAGTCTTGATCTGACCCCAAAGCTTCGCAAAGAGCCTCACGGGGATCAACATCTTGGAGGTTGCAGCGGGAGACGAACGCCTGCTGCAATTCATCTTGTGGCCAATGAGCGAGGGCGTTCGCTGCATAATCGAGCATCTGGCCGACAACCTCACGCCGGATCCGCGTATCCGTCCCACGCTTGACTTCAACGAGGGTAGGGACTCCGTCCTGGTCAAGAAACAGATGATCGAGAGACCAGCGCGCCGAACCGCCCAACTCACTGGCGATCGGCTGCTCACGACCCACAAGCATGAACCGCCGCGGATTGGCGCTGTCGATTTGTTCGCCCGCCAAAAGCGCAGGAAAGTTGGCCAGCAGCTTCTGAAAATCGTCCTCCGAGGCAAAGCTTGCCGCCTGCATGGGCACAAGCGCGTCCTCCCCGTCAAGACGAAAACCCCAGCAGCATTTGCGTTCATAGGCCCAATCTCCATTCGGCGCGCTCGAAGTCTCAATTCAGCGCCGCCTTGTTTATTTCCCGCGTAGGGATCGCTCCTGCTGGCCTGTGAGTCCAATGCAAAGAACGGCTAGCGTCGAGAATGGAGGAGGTCGGTCAATAATCTCTTTATGGGATAATCCTGAAATCGGATTAGAGCGGAATCCGTTCAGGTTGTGTTGAGGGCTTGGAGTTCGCCGGGATCATACCCGCAGGCCTCGAAATAGTTTTCGCATTCGGCCGGCTTGAAGAGAGCGGCGCAGCCCTCCAGGATAGCAAGAAGTCCGACAACGGTGCGCTCGGCCAATTTTCGCAGCGCGCTTTTCAGTTTGGAAATCGCCATCTCGATGGGGTTGAAGTCCGGGCTGTATGGCGGCAGGTATCGTACCGTGCAGTTTTTCCTGGCCAGGATTTCCGCCACTCTCGGGCTTTTGTGAGCCTTGAGATTGTCGAGCACGACGATGTCGCCTTCCTCCAAAGTCGGCAGGAGATGGTGCTCGAGCCAGGCTTCGAACGTCTCGGCGTTCATGGCGTGGTCGTAGGCCTTGGGCGCGATGACGCCTCTCAGGCGCAGGCCGAATACGAAGGTGATCGCTTTGTAATGCCCATGCGGAACACCGCAGCGCAGACGTTGGCCGCGCCGGCGCCGGCCGAAGCGGCGCGCCATGCTGGTCGTCGCCGCCGTCTCATCGACGAACACCAGTTTCAGCGGATCGAGATCGAGTTGACAGTCGAACCATCGCCGTCGCCGCTCAAGGACGTCCGGGCGGCCCTGCTCACTCGCGTGCGCGGACTTTTTTTAAACGTGATGTCGTGGCGGTCGAAAAAGCGCCAGATCATAGACGGCGACACCTTCTCGCCTCGCGCACGCTCCAGACGGTCGCAGATTTCGTTGAGCGTAAGGTCAGGCTCGCGCCGATGAAGGCGAAGCAGGAAATCCGTGTGGGCCTCGACGCGCTGCGAACGCGTGTCGCCGCCCATCGGCAACGGCGCGTAGCTGCCGCGCTCGCGCAACGCCGCCACCCAACGAATCGCGCTGGAAAAGCTCACCCCGAACCGCTGCGCCGCCGCACGGCAGCTCATGCCTTCCTCGCGAACCGCCGAAACCACCCGCTTGCGCAAATCCACCGACAAGGGCCCCATCCCGCGCCGCCTCCGATTCGGCGCACCCCAAGAATCACATTTCCAGCGCGTTGGGAACACCGCACGATTCAACCCGGCCGGAAACCGCTCTAGCTCCGCTCGCGTCGCTTCTTCCCCCTGACGCATGCGCAAAACGCTCCGGTCGCCTGAGCAGACTCTGTTTCTCGACGTGCTCAGGGCCGCGCGCAAGAGCGCCGGTGTCACTCAGCAGGCTTTGGCTGGCAAATTACACCGCCCTCAATCTTTCGTCGCCAAGTACGAGAATGGGGAGCGCCGTATCGACGTCGTCGAATTCGTCGAGGTAGCGAGGGCGCTCGAATTGGATCCGGTCGCTCTATTCCGCCGATATGTGAAGATGATCCGCGCAGATCGATGATCGCTTCCAGTCTCAATTGGCGGCTGCTGCTCCGAGGCCGCCACTATCCGTCAGCAATTCATCCTGACAGGCGGCTATCCCGAGCGGGGCAAGATCAGGACTGGAACGGCCGCTGAAAAGACGGGAAAGCCTGACGACGCCCGCGACCGGACGCCCCCGGGGGACATGACGTTTGTCTGGCGGGATGGGTCCGAGACTGTCGGGCAAGACGGCGGTTGCGATCGATCTGACGGACAGCGAGCGGCGCGAGCTGGGGTGTGAATCGGCTTCAATAGCTTGAGATCTCCCAGCGCCCGCGATGGCCATCGGTTCGAATCCCCTCAGCTCCACCAATGTTTCCAACGGGTTAGCTTTTCAACCCGAAAGCATCGCCACACTTTACGCCACGAAACCGGCGACAGCGTTCTGCCTGGCTCCCGACATAGACAATTCTGAGAAAATTCCCGTGTCGCTCACGGGATAGAAACCTTCGAGGCAGAGGTGGCGAGCTTCCCGATGTCCAAATACTTCGACCAGGTCGATTCGATGGTGCAGTTTCTCTACCTGCTCGACCACCGCAATCGGTGGACGAACCACCTGTCGGCGGTCCGCGAACACCCGGAGCAGCCGTTTTGAGCGCGGGCGCTCCCGAGACCCGGCGCCACACTCCCTCTCGCGATCGCCAAGCGGCGGCCATCCGGCGGCAATTGAGGTCACGCCCCGGCGGCCTAGCCGGCCCACGCGGCGGCGTGGTCACGCCCGCCTCCAGTTCTCGCAGCGGCAGTGGCGCCGCCCGCCACGGCAGTCCTCGACCCAAGCGGCGCCACAAACGGCCCTGCTCTCAGGCCGCCAAGCCCCGCGAAACCTTAACACATTATGACCTCAAGTTTTCGGAGGAAGTTGGTGAAGACCATGGGCATCCGCGAAGCCAAAGCGCACCTGTCGCAGGTCGTGCGCGACGCCGCCGCGGGCGAGTGCTGTCTCGTTACCGACAATCGCAAGCCCGTCGCCATGATCGGGCCGCCGCCGCACGATCCCGTCGAGGCGGACGAGTCTTCGTCGCCACCCATCGGAGGGACCAAGTCGTCCAACGCCGTCCAGTTTCGCAAGGCGCTTCTTGGCGTTCCCTTCCCCATCGAAGTCGACTTCTGACGGTACGAAAGGAGAGACCATGAGCACCTGGTTGATGGACAGCGCGCTGTTCAAGATGCTCGCGACGCCAAAGGCCAAGCCTTTGCTTGAAGGGTGCGAGGCCAACGACCCCTCGCTCTATATCTCGCCGGCGTCGCTGACCGAGGTCGCCCTGGGAATCAGTAAGTTGCCCGTGTCTCAATCGCAACGCGCCAGTGCCCAGCGCAACTGGCTCAACGAGATCATCACGCGCTTCGCCGACCGCATCCACCCGGTCGACGCCGCGATCGCCACGCGCGTCGGCGAACTCCTGCCGTACCTGACCAGTGGCCACCCGCGCCATCGGTTTCACGACGCCCTCCTTGTCGCGACGGCGCAGATTCACGGCCACGGCCTGACTACGCGTCGCGACGCGATCTTCGGGCCCTGGGCCAAAGTTCCGATCGCGATAGTCTAGCCTCAATAGGCTACCGCCGCGTCCGCCCTATAGGAATGCAAGGCGAAGCATGAGGCCGCCTTCCTGACCAACCGGAAGACCGCCCTGGCTCATTCGTGTGAGAAGCGCTGTTGTCCGGTGACCGATAGGTCGGACTTGAACAAGCAATGTGGTCACGATACGCGTGCTTGATCCCTGACGTAGCCGAATGTGGCGCCGCGCAGGAAAATTGAATTCGGGTTTGAATTCCGGGTCTCCAATGCCCACGACGGCGCATCTAGAAGAGCCTTCGCCCTTATGACTCGCCAACCTCGGCAAGGTGCTGCCCGCTTTGGGGGATGCGGCTCAATCGGGGCAAATAAGGAGGTCTCCTCCATGATTCCGCGTCGGCAATTTCTATGGCCTTCGGGCTGGTGCGGCGAAAGGGCGTGACGGCTATCGATGCGGAAGGCGATGCGGCGGGGGGTGCCGCCAGCGGCGTCGCCTCGGATTACGAACCCCGCGATGGAAAATCCGTCAATGAGGCTGATGAAACGCAGCCTGTTGGTTACCAGCGCGCCGGGGCACCCCGCCAAAATCGCGCGATCAGGAGCTCTACGACCCGGCGACAATGGTGTCGGGGTTGACACGCATCAGCAAAACGACGTTCACGAGAAAATCCTTCCGGTGTTGGCTGCGTCGCCGCCGCGTCGACTTCGATCCACCTTATGGCAAGGCGACCTCCGCTCCGCCGGCGAACGGAGCCAGAAGAGAGCAAACCGAGGCGAGGGAGTTGATCGCGATCAAGAAGGCGCGAGCCGCGAGCAGTGCGCGTATTGACTGGCGAAGAGAGGAATAGCTCGGGATCTCAGTGCGTCCGCGATGGCCATCGGTTCGAATCCCCTCAGCTCCACCAGGTAGTCCGCGCGTCCTGGCATGATTTCCTCCGCCAAAGAATAGCACGACATTCCCGCGGCTTGCGGCGGCAGCAGTCGGTCTGCTGAGTCTTTTCGACCGTCTCCGCGGCTCATTGGCGGCGCGTGCGGTCGAAAGTCTCTGGCCGCAAATTTCCGTTTCCAGAGTTGCTGTTTGCGACGGGTTCGTCACGTGTACGTGTGAGGGGCACGGGAGGAGGATCGAACGCGAGCATTGGTCAAGCGTTGGCGACAAAACACCCGAGCGAGCTTAGATCGTACCTATGCTCGTGCTGGCGCCTGGAGTCCGAGCGCCCGCCACTGATCCGGCCAGACCATCGGCAGGTCGACGAGACGCTCGAGACCGAAGCCGCGCGGCAGGCGTCCTTCGACGGCCGCCTTGACGATCTCCGGCGCGAGGAAAGCGAGCGACAGGGTTGCTCGCGATCGGAGTGGAGATCACCCCAATCAGGTGAGGAGCGATTTCCACATCGCGAGCAAACACCTGCTCTTCAAACTCGTCGTGAGCGGCTCGAAAACTCGAGGAACCTTGAAGGATCCTTGTCGATCAAACCGACCGTCCCTTTGAGGCCAGCAGTCCCCGTCCAGCGGCGCGGCGCGCCCGCGGCGCGGGGGTGAACGCCCGAATGACGGTCAGCTCCAACGCCCGGGCCAAGCCTCGAAGTCGACCCGTACCCGGGCGCGGCGACAAAGCCGTCCTGACCGCTATTTTCCGGCCGGTTTCGGCACGACGCTCGCTTCAAGGACGCGCATGTGCCATCCATCGGGGTCGCGTCGATAGATCGCGACGATGCGGCCATCCACCTCACGGAGACCGCCGTTCGCGCCCGGCGCGCTGACGGAGAATTCGGCAATGCCATAGCCGCCATCGCCCTGGACGTGGACTTCGACGACTTTGATGGAGTGGCCCCGAGCGCCGGTGGCGAAGCGGTCGGCATAGTAGGTTGCGAGCGCTTCCCGGCCACGCACGATCGAGCCTGACGGTGAGAGCAACACGCCATCCGGGGCATAGAGCGCGGCCATGCCGGCGGGATTCTTGCCGTTATAATTGGCGTCATATTGCCGCCCAAGCTCGGTTGCCGCCCGCATCAATTCTGACTCGGTGACATCCGCTGCCGCCAGTGCCGGGGCCGCGGTGGCGCCGACCAGCAGCGCTAGGAGGGAATGGGTGAAGGGTCTTTTCATCTCGGTCGTCTCCTCGATCATGCGTTGGCGAATAGGGCTCATGATTGCCTTCAAGAACTCCATCTTGAGAGACGATGGCATCCTCTTAGACAGGGGGCTTCAACTCAACATCCCGTTGCTCTCGCGGCGCAGGTTCGTCTAACCTGCAACATAAACTCACGGGAAACAGCCAAGCTGGCCTGCGCCGTCCGCATTCGGTTCAGCGGAGTCCAGCGTTCGCCACGCGCACTAACTCGCATACGAAGTCGATCTGATGTCGCTACCCATCGACGCCGACGACAATGTTCGCGTTCCGCCAATGACTGTGCGAACCCGAATTGCCTGCTCAAGACCCCAACTACTCGGTTCCGGTCACATTGGCGATCAGGCGCAGCGAAACCATGTACATATCGTCGGTTCCCTGAATAAAACCGACTCGAAAAACCCCGTTGATCGGGTGCTTGCCGGCTTTGGTGGCGCGCAGGGGAACCTCGAAGACGAGGGTGTCCTCATCCAGCGTCGCGGGCACTACCCTCCGTTCGAAGGCGACACCGTCGTCGAACGAAGACAATTCGATCACCCGGTTGTTGTAGTGTTTGAGAATTCGGTAGCCATCGCGGGCCTTGAGGGTCGCGCGCATGACGGCGGGCTCGCCGACCTTGGCGGTGACGTCGCTGACTTGGACATCATAGGCGGACGGAAAGGCGGACGGCTCCTCGGCTGCGGCCTTGACGCCGGCGCTCGCCGCAAGAGCGACGAGAGCCAAACCACAAAACCCACGAATCACAGCTGCTCGGGTACTGAACATGAGGACATTCCGCGAAATGAAGGGCGCTAACGGATCACGGAAGCGCCAGCCGTCAAGATTGACGGCTGGCCTCTTTCGACGCGACGACGGAGTCGGCGCGGCCGCCGTTCACCTCTGAACTGCGAACACCCATACGACCCCGCCCTGCGGCACGTCCGGGTTCCAACCGACCAAGTCGGCCATCAAGGTCTGCTGGAACGCTGCATCGACGCCGTAGCCCGACTCCACCGCGACATATTGCACGCCGTTGACCTCGAAGGTTGACGGCGGCGCGATGACGGCTGAGTTGGTGCGGAAGTGCCAAAGTTCCTCGCCGGACTTGGCGTCGTAGGCGCGGAACATTCTATCGTTGGTGCCGCCGGCGAACAGCAGACCGCCGGCGGTGGTCAGCGGCGAACCCCAGTTCATCGAGTTCGAGTACAGATCCCGCCACGTTCGCTTGCCGGTCTCGACGTCATAGGCCTGCAGCTCGCCGTAGAAACCCGCCTTCGTATCGACCGTGAAGTGGAAGTCGGGGATCGCGACGCCGGTCCACCATTGGCCGGGGATGCGCTGCTCGACCTTGCCTTCGAGATTGTTGCAGTGATTTTCATTGCTCGGAATGTAGAGCATGCCCGTGTCGGGATCGTAGGAGGCGTACGGCCAGTCCTTGCCGCCCCACAGGCCGGGGCAGAACTTCGCGGCCTTGCCGGTTCCCGGCTTGTGGTCGAGGTCGACGTCCGGTCGGCCGGTCTTCTGGTCGATGCTCTTGAAGACATCCTGCGGAACGTAGGCCTCGGAGTTGAGGTAGGAAATGCTGCCGTCGGCGTTTCGGCCGAGCCAGTAGATGTAGCCGTTGCGTTGCGGCGTCAGCAAACCGTTCTTGGCGCCGCCCCTCTGGAAATCCACCAGCATCGGCGCATTCATCGCATCCCAGTCCCATGACTCGTTCTGCTGGTACTGGAAGTGCCCTTTGATCTTGCCGGTGTCGCCATCCAGCGCGACCGTCGAGGCCGTGTAGAGATTATCGCCCGGCCGCTGATCGCCGAACCACGGCGAGGCGTTGCCGACGCCCCAATAGACCGTGTTGGTGGCCGGATCGTAGTTGCCGGTCATCCAGGCGGCACCGCCGCCGGTCTTCCAGGTGTCGGGCTTCTCCCAAGTCTCGCTGCCGGGCTCGCCCGGCGCGGGGATGGTATAGGACTTCCAGACCGACTTGCCGGTGTTGGCGTCGAACGCTTCGACGAAGCCGCGAATGCCGAACTCGCCGCCCGAGACGCCGACCAGCACCTTGCCCTTCACAATCAGGGGCGCCATCGTCATGTAGTAACCGTCTTTCCAGTCCGCGACCTTCGCCTCCCAGGCGACTTTGCCGGTTTTGGCGTCCAAGGCCACCAGCACGGCGTCCAGCGACGGCAGGAATACCTTGTCCCCGTACAGCGCCACGCCGCGGCTGGTGTTGTGCAGAGCGGCAAACCCTTCCGGCAGCTTGCGCTTATAGCGCCACAGGAACTCGCCGGTAGCGGCGTCCAACGCCAGCACCTGACTGTAAGGCGTGCTGACGAACATCACTCCATTGTTGACGATTGGCGGCGCTTCATGGCCGGAATCGACCCCGGTCGAAACGCTCCACACCGGGACCAGGTTCTTGACGTTTGACGTGTTGATCTGGGCGAGCGGGCTGTAACTCCAGCCCTGATAGTTGCCCCTCGTCATCAGCCAGTTCTGCGGCTCCGGGTTCGCGAGACGCGCATCGGTGACCGGGGTGTAGTCGGCGCCGTACGCCGCGCCCGCAATCACGAGCATTCCCAGGCTTGTGCCAGTAAGTAGCTTCCTCATGCTTTCCTCCTCCGTTGCATAGCCCTTGTTTGTCACCCACGTTGCCGCCCGGCGAGGGGCTGCGTCACCGGAAGCCTACTGCATCAATTCGATTGCCTGCCGACGCGGCCAATAAACCCACCGGCGACGATCAAGAGGCCGTTCTCAGACTTGAGCGGCAGCGCGGCCAGCGGCTCCGGCGCCGGTCCGAAAATGACTTCTGCGCTGTTCTTCGGGTCGTAGGTCGAACCATGGCAAGAACAGACCATGGCCATTTTCTCTTTCGACCACTGGTTCACCGGACACCCCTGATGCGTGCATATGGCGGAATAAGCGACCACGCCGTCGGCCGACCGCGCCCGCGTTTCCTCGTTGAGGCCGTCGCTGCCCACGCGCACCAAGACCACGAGATTGAGCGGTGAGCCGTCACGCACGACGCCTTTCGGATCCGCCGAGTAGACCTGCGCCTGGGGCCCGCCGAGCTCCAAATCGTCGTTCCGGGCAGGTTGGTCCTTCTTGGGTCCAGTCAGAAAAACGAAATGATCGCCGATTTGCGGCCGTTCGGATGTGGGGTCTGCCTGATCTTGCGCGCGCGCAGGGAGGTTCAACCAGGGCGATAGGGCTAGCGCCGTCCCTAGCATTGCGCGGCGTCGACACAATTGCATACCGATCCGGTCGCAATCTTGCGTCATTCGCGTTCCTCCCAGTCACCCTAGACGTACACGGATACGATGATGGTTGTCGAGAAGTTTTTGCCCGCTTGTCGAGAGATGATCCTTAGTTCATCGGGAATGCGTCCTTCGGAGGGTGGAGATCTTCTCCGCGACGGGCGCATGCCATACTTAGAAAGAGCTCGACTCTGGCGTAAATAGCCTGCAGGAGAATCTGCGGCACACGACTGCCCGCGCCCAAAGACCGTGGCGCGAACCCCGATACGAGTCACGGGCCGTCGAGCCGTTACGCCGCTGCGCACATTCGGGCCGGCAGCGCCTTTTCGACCCGACTCGCGGCGTCGGCGCTCAGGCCTTGCTGGTCAACTGCCCTCCGAGCGGCAAGGAGCGTATGCGTTTGCCGCTCGCCGCAAAGATGGCGTTCATAAGCGCTGGCGCAACCGGCGGCACGCCCGGTTCACCCACGCCGCCTAGATGCATATCGTAGCCGTGCGGCACGATATAAACATGCGTCTCACGCGGCGCGTCGCTGATGCGCAGCACAAAGTAGTCGTCGAGGTTGCTCTGCTGGACCCTGCCGTTCTTGAACGAGATTTCGTTCAGCAAGCCCACGCCGAGGCCCATGATGACCGCTCCTTCAAATTGGGAGCGGACGCGATCCGGGTTTACGGTCGGGCCGCAGTCAACCGCGATGTCAACCCGGGGGATGGTGACGTTGCCCTTCTCGTCGACCGCGGCTTCGATGACCGCCGCCACATAGCTCACGAAGCTGCGATGAACGGCTAGCCCAAGGCCATGGCCTTTCGGCACTTGGCGCCCCCAACCCGCCTTCTCGGTCACAAGTTCGACGACGCCGCGCAATCGCCCGGTGTCGATCGGGTAGACCTCCGGATTCTCGCCGTAGTCCCAGAAGTCCTTCACCTTCTGCGGCACGTCGAGGATGCGGGGAGGCCCGATCAGATCGAGCAGGAACGCCTTCTGGTCCTTGCCCGCCGCAGACGCGAGTTCTGCGGTGAAGGATTGAACGGCGAACCCGTGCGGAACGTTGGAGACGGAGCGCCACCAGCCAATCTTGGTGTGCGCTTCGGCCTCGCCGTTCTCGATGCTGATGTTTTTAATGTCGTAGGGCATGTCGACGAGGCCCATCCCCTGCTCGAGCGGCATCTCGTGCTTGGGATCGGGCGCGAACAGCGACAGGATCGTCGGCGCGACGCTGTTATGCCGCCATGCGATGACCTTGCCGTCCTTGTCGAGCCCGGCTTCGAGGCGCTCGACCGACACTGTGTGGAAGAAGTCGTTGTGGATGTCGTCCTCGCGAGTCCACACGACCTTGACCGGCGCTCCGCCGATCGCCTTGGAACACAAAGCCGCCTCGACCGCGAAGTCCGGCTTCGACTTGCGGCCAAACCCTCCGCCCAGAAGGGTCACGTTGACCGTGACGTTCTCGGGCGCGAGCCCAAGATATTTGGCCGTCAAATCATGCGCGGCCTGCGGGCTTTGGACGCTTGTCCAGACCTCGGCCTTGCCGTCGGCGATCCGGCAGGTCGCGGACGGAGGCTCCATCGTCGCATGCGCATTGTGAGGGATGTAATACTCGGCCTCGACTTTCTTGTCCGCGCTGGCAAAAGCGGCGGCGAAGTCGCCTTCGCTGCGCAGGACCTTGCCAGGCTGCCGCGCGGTCGCCTCCATCGCCGCGCGGTAGGCTTGCGAATCATAGGTCGCGTGCGGGCCGTCGTCCCACGTAATCTTCAGCGCCTTGCGGCCCTGGATCGCAGCCCAGGTGTTGTCGGCGATGACCGCGATGCCGCCTGACGGCTGGAACATCATGGGATAGGACGGTGCTGGGATCTCCACGATCTGGACGAAGCCCGGAATTTTCTTTGCGTCCGTCGCATCGTAGGAGGCGACTTTGCCCCCCATGACCGGCGGACGCGCGACGACGGCGTACTTCTGCCCGGGCAAGCGGACATCCTGACCATAAATGGCGCGACCCGTCGTGATGTTGAAGCCGTCGACGATATTAGTCCCTTCCTTGCCGATGTAGCGGAACTGCGAAGGAT
This sequence comes from uncultured Alphaproteobacteria bacterium, assembly GCA_963824475.1. GTDB lineage: Bacteria > Pseudomonadota > Alphaproteobacteria > Rhizobiales > Beijerinckiaceae > Roseiarcus. The sequence continues at coordinate 124,084 of CAWGPR010000007.1, read as the reverse complement.
CCTTGAGACGCAGGTTGCCGGTCGGCGGGACAGTGAGCTTGCTGGCGTCGTCGGCGAGCTCCCCATAGCCGAGCGTCTTCCCGGTCGACTTCTGAACAACCTCGTGGTTCCTCGCCTCAACGTCGGACACGTCGACGCCCCAGCGCTTGGCCGCGACCTCTTCCAGCATCATGCGGGCGGCGGCGCCAACCTGCCGCATCGGCATGATGAAATGACGGGTCGAACGGGAGCCGTCGGTGTCCTGGTTGCCGTATCGGACCTCGTCCCCCGTCGCCTGCGCGATTTTTACTTTTGCCCAGTCGGCCTCGAGCTCGTCGGCGACGATCAGCGGCATTCCGGTTCGCACGCCCTGCCCCATCTCGGAGCGGTGGCAGACGATGGTGACGGTTCCGTCGGGCGCGATCGACACGAAGGCGAGAGGATTGTTCACCGTGCCGTGCGGCATGCCGTCCGCGCCCCATTTGGGCGCGTCGGCGCGCGCCGACCGGTAGGGCAAAATGGTCAGGGCGAGCACGAGCCCGCCGGTTGAAACCATGCCCTTGAGAACGCCGCGCCGGCTGACGTTCTTGATGCCGGATGGCGTGATTGCGCGAATGTGCTTGGTCATGTCACGCTCCCGCAGCTTGCTTGATGGCGGCGCGAATGCGCTGATAGGTCCCACAGCGGCAAATATTGCCGTACATCGTGTTGTCGATGTCGGCGTCGGCGGGATGAGGCGTCTGTTTCAGAAGCGCCGCGGCCTGCATGATCTGGCCGGCCTGACAATAGCCGCACTGCGGCACGTTGAGCGCGCGCCAAGCCTTTTGAACGGGGTGATTCCCTTCCGGGTCGAGGCCTTCGATGGTGGTGACCGACTTGCCGTTCGCGTCGCTCATCGCCGTGACGCAGGATCGGGTGGCGTCGCCGTCGAGATGGATCGTACAGGCGCCGCAGGCGGCGACTCCGCAGCCGAATTTTGTGCCGGTGAGCCCGAGCACGTCGCGGAGATACCAGAGCACAGGCATCGACGGATCGCCGTCGAAGGACTGCGTCTGGCCGTTCACGCGCACGGTGATCATATTTGCCTCCCTGTCTAAGCTCGCAGCGCACAACGTAACAACGCGCCGCAAAGACTGTTTGGCCGTCGGTTCGGAAAACTATTCGCGCAACGACGACTGGAGAGGGCTAGAACAGAATTGGAGTCGAAGCAATCGAGAATACGTTATATCGCAGCGGATACAGCGACGCACCTAGTATTCATCTCGCCGAATTCAAGGAAAACAATCCCAACGGCAACCCCTCATTCTGTGCGTTCCGCCGAGTGCTGCGACGCGGCCATGGCGCGCGATATCCGCAAGGCCGCGCAAGCCGCGCCGTAGCCATTGTCGATATTGACGACCGATATTCCAGGCGCACAACTGGCCAGCGCGGCGTGCAGCGCTGTCGCGCCGCCCTTCGCCACGCCGTAGCCGACGGAGGTCGGCAGTGCGATCACCGCGCTGGAAACCAGACCGCCGACGACGCTGACGAGCGCAGCGTCCATGCCCGCGGCCACGATAACAACGGGAGACGATCGGATATCTTCGATCCGTTCGAGGAGGCGCCAGAGGCCTGCAACGCCGACATCTGAATATTCGCGATACGGTTGGCCGGCGAAGGCGAGCGTCCGCGCAGCCTCGCGACCGACCGGCAGGTCGGAGGTCCCGGCCATGACGATCGCCACCGGCGCCGTGAGGCGCGCGCGGTGAGGTTGGCCAAGAATGGCTGTGCGTGAAAGGGGGTCGAATTCGAGTTGGGCGCCGTGGCGCGCGAACAAGGCGCGATACTTCGATCCATCGAGACGTGTGAGCAACAGTCGGCCTGTCTTCGCCTTCACGGCGTCCACGATCGCCGAAATCTGGTCAACAGTCTTACCCTCGCAAAACAGCGCCTCATCCAACCCGATTCTCACGCCACGCTCAAAATCGACTTTGAATTCCGGCGTCATGCGCGCGGGTGCACGAAGGCGCTGCCATTGCGATAGGGCTCGAACGACAGATCGACCGTCCAGGCAATTCCGGCGAAAATGCGATCCGCCTGGGCGCGCACCTCATCTTCGCGCTTCCCGGCAATCGCGGCGAGGGTTTCGGGATCAAGCTCGATCACCACGCCCTTCGCGCGGACGCGGCAGCGGACGGTTCCAGCGGGAAAATCCTTTGCGATGCTGCGCTCCACCGCATGGATCGCCTTCAGAACCTCCGGGCGGATCGCAATGCCGGTCTCGACCCAACTCGAAAGACAGGGCGACGCCGGCAGCTCGGATAAAGCGCCCAGGCCCAGCTCGCGAGCGAGCGAGCGCACAGCCCGTTTGTCGATGCCGGCCTCGATATAAGGATGACGGACGGAGTGACGTTTGGCGGCTTCCAGTCCGGGCCGATATTCACGAAGATCGTCGAGATTGGCGCCCGAAAGAATCTGCGCGTCGACGTGGCGCGCGATGCAACCATAGAGATTGGTCTTGCAGAAGAAGCAGCGATCGACCGGATTAGCCAGATAGCTCTCGTCCGCGAATTCTCCCGCGTTCACAATTCGCAGGCGCCAACCTTGAGCCGCCGCGAGCAGCTCGACGCGCTCGGTCGCCTCTTCCGGCGCCGCGGGTGAGACGGCATGAAACATCTCCGCTCGAGAGCCCGCGGCGCTATGGACGAAGGTCGCCAGCGTAAGGCTGTCCACGCCGCCGCTGACGGCGACCGCCAGCGGTCCCCCCATGTTCGACAAAACGGCAGCCAATCGTGGCTCAACGCTCGCGCCCTGCGCCTGCATTCATAGGCCTCCCTGCGCTTCGTCCGTGGCGACATTCCGGCTCCGATCGCTCGGTGCAAGCGCCTGCGCCTCCGCCTCGCGCCGCAGGCGCGCACGCGCAATATGCCCGCGACGGCTCGCCGCATCAGCGGCCTCCGCCTTGCCGCTTCGCAGTCCGCCCGGCCGGTCGACGATTTTGACCTGCAATTTTTCGCCCCCGATCTCGACGGTCTCCAGACGGCGCCGCAGGACCGCGCCCTCTGTCAGCTGGTGCCTCAGGCCAATGGTCGTGGTCTCCTCAAAACAGGCTACAATCACATTTTCGAGTTCAGGGGGCTGAACCAGAACCTGGACATGCGCCGCCATGCGCCCTTTCTTACCAACGACGGAACTCTGGGTCACGTCGAAAACGCCCGGCAGCGCACGGATGTGGTCGAGTCCGGCCGCCAAATCCTCCGGGCATTGATCGTCGACTTCGAATGCGATGACCGCCAATTGCCGGCGACCGATCGCGCCTGGGACAGTCGCGTGCGTCTCTGCCGTCGCCTCGTCGAACGCCAACGCCCGCAGACAGTTGCTGACGCCCGGAAGAGTTCGCGCGCCAAATCCGACGCCGCTGCGCGACAGCCGGCGAATGCGCCCGCAGAGGGGCGCCTCTGCGCCGACGAGATAGCGCGCAAGCGCGGCGCCCGTCGGCGTGACCCGCTCGCCCGGAACGCCGTCGTCGATGACGGTGAGACCCTTCAAGAGGAGCGCCACGGCGGGCGCTGGCGCGGGCAGAACGCCATGTGCGCTATTGATCCGCCCGGAGCCGATCGGCAATGGCGCCGATGTCCAGCGATCGCAGCGGACGAGCGCGATCAATTGCGCGGCCGCGACGATGTCGACGATCGAATCAACCGCACCTATCTCGTGAAATGTAACCGATTCCGCCTCGACGCCATGCACCTTGGCTTCCGCCTCAGCCAGAAGTTCAAAAATCGCGAGCGCATGCTTCTTCACATCGGCATCGAGGCCTGAACGGGCGAGCTCGGCGCGAATGTCGGCCCACGCCCTCTCGCCGCCGCGATCCGAATGGGCATGAGCGTGCTCATGATGGCCGCTCCCCTCGTGGGGATGCGAAGGATCGCCATCGCTATCGGCGCGTTGGCGAGCCGCCGGCTGCTCCGACGCCGTCGTATCCCCCGCGACAAGAAACCGGCTTCCAGCGAAGGCGTCATCGCGATGCGGCGCGAGCCGGCATTCGGCTTCGGCCCCAAGGTTCAGCGACGCGATCGTCGATCGGACGCGCGGCCAATATTCGGGGAAGGCGTCGAGGAGGGCGGCGACGAACATGTCGCCTGACCAGCCGCCGAGCGGATCGAGATGAATGTCCAAAGAAATCTCCGAACTCGAAGCGGCCCGCCGCTCCCCGATTGCCCAATATAGCGCAGCCGCGCTTTCAGCGCGCAGCCAGCCGAGTTGCTGCGGTCCCGGGCCGGCGGAGGACCGCCGTTGCGGTTGTCATTGACGTGGACGCCCGGCTGACTTTTTCCGGCAGGATGCGGCACGGGCGCCAGAATTGACAAATGGGCGCCGCGCGTTCTTTCAATGTGCGGAGCGCAGAGCGGATGAAAACGGGAGCGCCCACGTGACTGAACCGATCGCCATTTCCTACGGCCGCGGCCATCTTACGCTGCGGATGCCCGCCAAAGCTGAAGTCACCGTGATCGCCAAGGGAAAGCTCAACAAAATCGTCGATCCCGCAGCGGCGATTCGACGCGCGTTGGCGGAGCCGATCGACTCCCCGGCGCTGGCTGAACTCGCTCGCGGCTGCAAAAGCGCCTGCATCCTGATTTGCGACATCACGCGGCCCGTGCCCAACCACCTCTTCCTGCGGCCGATCATCGAAACCCTGGTCGCCTCGGGCATTGCGCTCGGCCGCATCGTTATTCTGGTCGCGACCGGCCTGCATCGGCCAAACGTAGGCGAAGAACTTGCCGAACTGGTGGGCGACCCCTGGGTCATGGCGCGGGTTCGAATCGAGAACCATGATGCGCGCAGCGACGCCGATCACGTCGATCTCGGCCAAACCGCGACGCGCAGAACGCCGATCAAGCTCGATCGCCGCTTCGTCGAAGCCGATTTGCGCATCGCCACCGGCCTGGTCGAGCCGCATTTCATGGCCGGCTGGTCCGGCGGCCGCAAGGTCATCGCGCCCGGCGTCGCCCACCACGAAACCATCCGCACCTTCCATTCCGCGCGTTTCATGGAAGATCCTCTCGCCATTCAGTGCAACTTGATCGGCAATCCGCTTCACGAAGAGCAGCTCGAGATCGTCCGCGGGCTCGGCGACCTGTACGGCCTCAACACGGTCATCGATGAAGATCGCGATCTGGCTTACGTCAATTTCGGCGATATCGTCGCCAGTCACGCGGCGGCGGTGGAATTCGTGAGCGGCGCCATCCGCGTGCCGACCCGGCGCAGATTCAAAACGGTGGTCACGTCCTCGGCGGGTTATCCGCTCGACAAGACCTATTATCAAACGATCAAGGGGATGGTGACGCCAATGGATATTTTGGAGCCCGGCGGCGCCTTGATCATCGCTTCGGCGTGCTCTGAAGGGTTTGGCTCGAACGAGTTTCGCGCCGCCCAACGCCGCCTGATCGACCTCGGACCCGACAGGTTCCTGGCGACCTTGACCGCCAAGTCCCTGGCGGACGTCGACGAATGGCAGACCGAGATGCAGCTCAAACCGATGCGCATCGGTCGGATCTCGCTTTATACGTCGGGCCTGTCGGCGGAAGAGCGCGCGTTGACCGGAGTCGAGATGATCGACGATCTCGATGAGGCGATCGCTCGCGGCATCGCCAGCGCCGAGGACCCCTGCCTCGCGGTAATCCCTGAAGGCCCCTATGTCGTTCCCTATTACGACGCGGGGTGACGTCCGACTGTCCAGCAAAGGAATATTCCGCGCCGTCCCGCTTTGGCGGTCGGTTGTCCCCTGCGCCAATCGGACGACCCGCAAGGTCTTTGGAGCGTATTACTTACAAACAAACTGCGCCAAAACGGCTCACGCCAAACACCAACGAGTCCGCAGATAAGGGCCATCCCGCTTGACAGGCGTCCCCAGTCGCGTCGAATCTCCGCAATCAACGATCAGGGAGGATCGCATGTTGACGCGACGAGGGTTCGCCGGCTGCGCGCTATGCGCTGTCATGGGTTTTCTCGCGACCGGCGCCGAAGCTCAGAACGCGCCCGGCGGGCTGAAGCGCACCATCATCACCCGCACTGACGGGCCGATGGAGGGCTACGAGACCGTCAACGTCCGCGTCGATCTCGACGCGGGGGCATTGGTCCCTCGCCATACCCATCCGGGGATTGAATCGAGCTATGTCGTCGAAGGCGCGTTGGAACTGAGCGTCGACGGCCAAGGCACACGGACCTTCAAGGCAGGGGACGGATTCCAGGTTCCCACGCGGGCGCCGCATGGCGGCAAGAACAGCGACAAGCCCACGATTCTGGCGATCACCTACGTCGTCGAAAAGGGCAAGCCCCTCGCCTCGCCCGCCTGAAGCTGGGCCGGCTCGAAAGCCAAGTCCTGGCACCCTTTCGGTCGCCTGGTCCGCAACGGCGACGAGTGGGCGCCGGGCGCGAGATTCCATCCACTAGTACCTCGGCACAGTGATCTTGACCGGTTGAATCCGGGGTCAAAGTAACTCTGGCAGCTGTGTCGGATCAACGAGCAGTTCGATGCTGCGGGCGTTCTCGGCTGCCGCCTAATGAAGCCAGCTTGTTCGAGCGTCAGTACCATCTGGTGCACGGAAGGCGGGCTGACGCGAAAATAGTCCTGCATCTCAGTTTCGGCCGGCGGCCGGCGGTGCAGGCGCGTGTAGAGGTGGATAAACGCCAGATATTGGCCCTGCCTGGGTGTGAAGGTTTTTGCAGGGCGACTCACTCCGGCCATCCGATTCAGCTGTTCGTGCGTGCCTCAACACGAGGAGGCACGGATGAATGTACGCTATCGGGTCGAACTCAGCCAAACCGAACGCACCGAACTGACGGAGCTTCTGAGCGGCGGCAAGCATGCGGCACGCAGGCTCAAGCGGGCGCAGATATTGTTGGCGGCGGATGGCGGCGCCAGCGACGAGGCGATCGCGACCAATGTCGGCGTGGGCAGCTCGACCGTCTATCGGACTAAGCGCCGCTTCGTCCTCGGCAACCTGGAGGCGGCGCTCAGCGAAGAGCCGCGCCCCGGAGCAAACCGCAAGCTCTCGGGCAAGGAGGAAGCCCTGCTGGTGGCAACGGCCTGTTCGAGTCCACCCGCGGGCCGCGCTCGCTGGACGCTGGAGTTGCTGTCCGGTGAACTGGTCAGGCTGACTGCGCACGAGAGTGTGTCGCGCGAGACGGTGCGTCGGCGCTTGGCCGAAAATGACCTCAAGCCATGGCGCAAGGACATGTGGTGCATTCCGCAGGTCGACGCCGACTACGTCGCCCGTATGGAGGAGGTGCTCGATCTTTATTCCGAAGCGCCCGATCCCGAGCGCCCGGTGGTCTGCTTCGACGAGAGCCCGATCCAGCTCATCGGCGAGGTCCGCCGGCCGATCCCGCCCGAGCCGCGGCAAATCGAGCGCTACGACTGCGAATATAAACGCAACGGAACCGCGAACCTGTTCGTGTTCTTGGATGTGAACCGCCCCTGGCGCAAGGTGAAGGTCACCGAACGGCGCGCCGCCGAAGACTTCGCCGTCTGCATGCGCGACCTCACCGATGTCCATTATCCCGAGGCGGAGCGCATTCGCGTGGTGCTCGACAACTTGTCGACCCATTCCGCCGGCGCGCTCTACCAGACTTTCCCAGCCGACGAAGCGCGACGGGTGCTGCGCCGGCTGGAGTTCCACTACGTCCCCAAGCACGCCAGCTGGCTGAACATGGTCGAGATCGAGATCGGCGTCCTGGCCAGTCAATGTCTCGATCGGCGCATCGAAAGCTACACCCGGCTTGTCGCCGAGACCGCTGCTTGGGAGAAGCGACGCAACGCCGAATGCGCCCGCATCAACTGGATGTTCACAACCCAAAAAGCCCGCGCCAAAATGGGGCGCGCTTACCCCAAGCCCACGCTCAAATCAGACCAAAATCAAAGAGTCAAAACCTCTGTGACGAGGTACTAGGCCGCGTGGACGAATTTGATCAAGCAAAGGCCGGCGGCGAAGCTGACGATTGATCTGAAGTTTCGTTCGGTCTTTTCGCAGCGGAGCGCGACGCGCTTGAAGCGCTTGAGCCGTCCGACGCCCTGCTCGATGCGTGCGCGGGCTTTGTAGAGGGTGCGTGCGAAGAAGGCTGGCTTGTTCTTTTCGTTCGCCTTGTGGGGGATGACCGGAGCGATGCCGCGCGCTCTCGCGGCGTCCCGATTAGCCTTGCTGGCGTAGCCTTTGTCGCAGATGACGGCGCGCGGCTGAATGTCGGGCCCGATATCGAGCAGGGTTTCGAAGTGACGCCCGTCGAAGGCTTCGCCGCCGGTCAGGTCGAAGGCGATGATATCCCCGGAAGCGTCCGATTTTGCGTGAATTTTCGTGGTGAAGCCGCCACGCGAGCGCCCGAGCGCCTGGCCTTCTTGCCCCCCTTTGCTCCAGCCGCCGATACATGAGCGCGCACGACGGTGGAGTCGAACATCTGAAGGAGATGCGCCGTGGAGCTCATGGACGCGAGCGTGTCGAAGAAGGCCTCGAAGACGCCAGCCTTGCTCAAGCGATCGAAGCGCTTCCACACGCTGTTCCAATGACCGAAGCGCTCCGGCAGCGCGCGCCAGCGAACGTTCTCGACGGTGAAGAAATGAAGCGCCTCGAGGAAGCGGCGGTCGTCCTCGGCTTTCCGGCCGCGCCGAGGCAGGCAGGCGCGGAACACCGCAAGCGTGTGCTTCCAATCGTCATCATCCATCTTTGTCGACATTGACTCCGGCCTCCGATTCGGTCGGAGTCCTATGAATCATGCCTGATTCACCGCGGGAATCCCAAAAGCGCCATCTCTCCAAAATTCGTCCACACGGCCTAGGTGCGGGTGACCCGTCATGATCAGGATATTGTGTTTGGCAATCGCGCTGTCCTTGATGATTCAAGCATCCGCACAAGAGAGTAAGTCTTCGCAGGCACCCTCACAGAATGCCCAATCGAAAGACGCGTGTCGGGCGAAGTGTGAAGCACAGTACAATGAGAATAAGGAGTGCCAGGAAGGGGTCGCCCCAATGCACAGTCCTTGCGAATTATTCAATCAGTGTTTGAGCGATTGCAACTGATCGCGTTCTTGGGGCGCGCATCTGTCCGGCGGTTGAGGCCTTGCCGCTTCCGAAGGCGAGACCCGGTGGAGCGCCGGTCTGTCGTCGGGGGCCCCCGTTCGAACCGTTGCTCCTGCACGAAGTGGCCAGCCATCTCGCACGCGCCGCCCTGGGCGTCTTGAATGGCGCTCAAGACGGTGCCACTGCACGAGTTCGTTGTCGAGGTCGGCCAGAATCTGGGGCAAGGGCGACCTAAGGCCATTCTCCGGAACGCGCTCCCAATCGCGAAGAAGCGTGCACCTAAACGGTTCCGGGCTTGCAGGATCGAACGAATTCCGCAAGTTTGAGTTGAATGCGGCGGCGGCCCGGCGAATTGTCCGCCGGAACCAAGCGCAAGGCGAACGGGAGGAACGTATGAGGCTCAACAGACGGTCCGTAAACGCAGGGCTCGCCGCGAGTCTCGCGGCGCCCATGTTCTGCCGCGTTGCTCGCGCGGGCGACGCGATTAGGATCGGCATGGTGCTGCCGGTTACCGGCCCCGCGGCCGACAGCGGCAAATATGCGCTGATCGGCGCCAAGATCGCGCTCGATCGCGTCAATAAGTCTGGCGGCGTATTGGGAAAGCAGGTCGAACTCGTCACCGAGGACGACCAGACGACCAATCCCGGCGCGGTGCTCGCATTCTCCAAGCTCGCGGCGCAGCCCGACATCGTCGCCTTCCTTGGGTCGATCCGTTCGACGCAGAATCATGCGATGGCCGCCGACATCCTCAGGACCGGCAAACCCGTCTGCTTCGGCGGCACCGATCCCGCGCTGACGAAAATGGGCAATCCCTGGTTCATCCGCTTTCGGCCGAACGACACCTATTCAGGCCGCGTGATCGCCTCCTACGGCGTCGAGACCCTCGGAAAGAAGAACTGGGCGATCGTCCATTCCACCGACGCGTTCGGCATGGGCGGCTTGAAGGCCTTGTCGGCCTCGCTCGATAAACTCGGCGCCAAGATCGCGATTGATCAAGGCTATCCCAACCAGAGCCAGGATTTCACGCCGGTCGTGCTCGCGATTAAATCGTCCGGCGCCGACATACTCGGCTCCTATTTCACCTTCTCCAACGATCAGGCGATCTTCGCGCGACAGTTGCGGCAGCTCGGCGTGACGCTTCCGTGGGTCGGGTCGCCCACGACCGTCACCGCCGAGGCGGTGAAACTCGCCGGCCCCGCGCTCTGGGGCACCTACGGCGTCGCCGATTACGCCATCGATTCGAGTCCGGAGGCGAAGGAATTCGCCAAGCTCTACAGCGCCGTCTCGAACGCGCCGCCAGACCCTTTCAGCTCCTGGACCTATGACGCGATCGGCATTTTGTCCGCCGCCATCAACAAGGCCGGTTCGACCGATCCCGGCAAGATCCGCGCCGCGATCTTGTCCACCAAGGGTTACAAGGGCGCGGAGGGCGAATACAACTTCGACCAGTTCGGCGACGGCCTGCACGGCTACAACGTCGTCCGCAACGAAAAGGGCGTGATCGTCTTCGACAAGCATATCGAATTCACGGAGTGACTGGCGCCCGTCCGCGGCGCGTCCTACCGGTCACGGACGTATGCTCAATGAGTTGGCGGCGCTTGCGGGCCAACGCGACAGATGGTCTCAAGGCGCCGCCCATGGATTTCTTTCTGCAATTGCTCTTCACGGGAATTGGCATCGGCGCCGTCTACGCCCTCGTCGCGCTGGGCTTTGTCTTGATTTTTCGTGCCACCAGTGTCGTCAATTTCGCTCAGGGCGAGTTCTCGATGGTCGCCGCTTATTTGATGGTCGTGTTTGCGGTCGATCTAGGCTGGCCCTATTGGCTCGCATTTCTGATTTCGATCGCGGGGATGGCGCTGCTCGGCGCGGTTTTCAATTTGTTCGTCTATTATCCGCTGCGCAACCGCACGTTCCTGCCGGTGCTGATCTCCACAATTGGAGCGTCGATCTTCCTTTCCAACAGCGTTCTCGCGCTTTACGGTCCGCAGCCACAAGTGCTGCCCGGCTGGCTCGATACCCCCGGCTTTCAGCTTGGACCCGTCTATCTCGACAGCCAATATTTGATCATCATCGGCGTCACGCTCGCGCTCGTAGCGTTCCAATATTGGCTGTTTGAGCGCACCTTGATCGGCAAGAAGCTGCAAGCGACGAGCCAGGACAAAGAAATGGCGACTCTGCTCGGCATTCCCGTCGCCGGGATGATCATGATCACCTTCGCTTACAGCGCCGTCCTTGGCGGAATCGCAGGCATTCTGGTAGCGCCGGTGCTATTCGTCTCGATCCAGATGGGGTCGACGATTGCGCTGAAGGCCTTCGCTGCGACGATCATCGGCGGCTTTGGCGACGTCGCCGGGGCAATCCTTGGCGGGTTCGCGATCGGCGTCATCGAGACCTTCGGGGCCGCCTATATCTCAGTGCCGTTCAAGGACGCCTTCGCCTTCCTGGTGCTCATCCTGTTTCTCATCGTCCGACCGCAAGGCATCTTCGGCGAGCGGGTGGCGGAAAAGGCTTGAGATGCGCCGCTCCGTGATCGGACAACTCGTCTACGCGCTTGCCGCGGCCGCGCTGGTGGCGCTCGCCGCAACCATCAAGACCGACGCCTATGTCGCCAACATCCTGATGCAAGCGGCGACTTACGCTATCGCGGTTTTCGGCCTGTCGATCGTCTTGGGGCTTTGCGGCCAGATCAATCTCGCGCAGGCCGCGTTTTTCGCGCTCGGCGCCTATACGGTCGCCCTCGGAACAGTCGACTATGAGATGCCGTTTTGGCTTTGCCTCCTAGGAGGCATGGCGCTCGCTCTCGCGGCGGGCGCTGCGCTCGGCCTCTCAACGTTGCGCCTGGGCGGTCACTATCTCGCAATGGTCACCATCTCCTTTCAGCAGATATTGACCGTCGTCCTCATCAACGCGATCGGCTTCACCCACGGGCCGGACGGAGTGAGTTCGATCCGGCGGCCCGCGGGTTTCGCCTCGGGTCAGGCCTTTCTTGCCCTTGTTGTCGCCACGCTCACGATTTCCGGCTATCTCGTCTGGTGTCTCACCGACACGCGCCTCGGGCGCGCAATGCGCGCGGTCCGCGATAACGAACTCGCCGCCAGCGCCGGCGGAATCGACGTCTTCCGCACAAAGCTGATCGCCTTCGCGCTCGCCGCTTTGCTGGCCGGGCTCGGCGGAGGACTGTTTGCGGGCGGATTTTCCTACATCAGCCCTGATCAGTTCGCCTTCTCCGATTCGATCGTTCTGCTGACGATGGCGTTGCTTGGCGGCGTCTCCTCGCCGATCGGCTCGGCCATCGGCACGGGCCTGCTCATCCTCATCCCGGAATGGCTGCGATTCCTCAAGAGCGTGCCGGGCCTTTATCTCGCACTGTACGGCCTCGCCGTCATCTTGATCGTTGTCTTCATGCCCGACGGCATCTGGGGCTACGTTAGCCGGTTGTTCCGAACTCGCGAGCGTGCGCAATCGAAGGCCGGTGAACCTCTCACGTTGCGTCCGGTCGATTCTGGCGCGCCGATTGCACTCGAGGTTAGAGGTCTGTGCAAGAATTTCGGCGGCCTCAAAGCGGTCGACGGAGTTGATCTTCAGGTGCGACGCGGCGGCGTGCATGCCCTAATCGGCCCGAACGGCAGCGGCAAGACAACAACGCTCAACGTCGTGACCGGGCTCTATCGCGCCACGGCAGGCGCAATTTTCGTCGACGGCGTGGACGTGACCGCGCTGCCCGCCCACAAACGCACGGTCGCTGGCCTCGCGCGCACGTTCCAGAACATTCGTCTGTTCCGGTCGATGACTGCGCTCGAAAATGTCGTGGTCGGCGCTGAGCGCGATGGCAATGCGCTCGTCGAGGGCGGACGCGACGCGCTTCGGCGCCGCGCCCGCGCCGCGCTCGACTTCGTCGGATTGGGGCACCGCGCCAACGACACAATCCCGAGCTTTAGCTACGGCCATCAACGCTTGATCGAGATTGCCCGCGCGTTGGCCGCCAATCCCACGGTGTTGTTGCTCGACGAACCGGCAGCCGGCCTCAACATGAGCGAGAAGAAAGCGCTAAAGGATTTGCTCGGTCTCATCGCTGCCCAGGGCCTCACCATTCTGCTTATTGATCACGACATGACCTTGATCGCCGGGGCCACAAGGCATCTAACGGTGCTCAATTTTGGCCGCCGCATCGCCGACGGGGAAACCGCCGACGTGCTCCAGCAGCCTGACGTCGCCGCGGCCTATCTCGGGGTCTCCTGATGACGCTGCTTGAAGTCAGAGATCTCGGCGTCAGCTTCGGTGAGATCGAGGCGTTGGGCGGCGTCTCGTTCATGATCGACGAGGGCGCCGTCGTCGCGCTGCTGGGCTCCAACGGCGCGGGCAAGTCGACCACGCTGCGCGCGATTTCCGGTCTTGTTGCGCCGCGTGCCGGCTCGATCCTGTTCGACGGCAAACCGATCGCGGGCCTAAGCCCTCGCACGATCGTCAAGCTCGGGGTCGCGCATGTGCCCGAGGGGCGGCGCGTCTTTCCCGGTCTCAGTGTACGCGAGAACATCATGCTCGGCGCCTCGAACGGGAACGCCTCCAGCACGGTCATCCGCCGTGAGGCGGATGCGATGTTTGACGTATTTCCCAGCATCAAGCCCTTCGCTAACGCGCTTGGCTGGACGCTTTCCGGCGGTCAGCAGCAGATGGTCGCGGTTGCCCGCGGCCTGATGGCCAAGCCCCGTTTATTGCTGCTCGACGAGCCCTCGCTTGGCCTCGCGCCCGTCGTCATGCAGGCGGTTTTCCAGATCATCGCCGAAATCCATAAGCGCGGGACGACAGTGCTGCTGGTCGAGCAGAACGCGCATATGGCTCTGAAGGTCGCGAACTGGGGCTATGTGCTAGAGAGTGGCCGGCTCGCGCTCGGCGGCGACCCTGCGACGCTCTGGAGTGACGAACGGATCCGCGACGCCTATCTCGGCGGCGGACAAGCCTATAGCGGGATGAATTCGGGCTGAATTGAAGGGGGATTCCCGAATCGGCGCTGTTCTGATTCACCGTCCTGGCTGGGAAGGAGGCCAGCATGGATGGGAAAGCCTTATTCGATCGATCTTCGGGAGCGGGCGATAGCGGTGGTTTTGCAAGGCGGGCTGTCGCGGCATGAATTGGCGGCGCGCTTCGGGGTCGCGCCAAGCACGGTGATCAATTGGGTGCGGCGGTTTGGGGAGACGGGGAGCGTCGCGCCCGGCCGGATGGGCGGACGCAAGCCCAAGGCGATCGCCGGCGAGCACGCGGCCTTTCTGGCCCGGCGCGTCCGGGACGGCGCCTTCACCTTGCGCGGGCTGGTGGCCGAACTCGCGGAGCGCGGCCTTAAGGTCGATTATCGATCGGTGTGGAATTTCGTTCACGCCGAGAAGCTCAGCTTCAAAAAAAACCGTCGTCGCCAGCGAACGCGATCGGCCTGACGTGGCGCGGCGGCGCGCCCAGTGGACGAAGCGCCAGAGCCGGATCGACCCCAAGCGCCTGGTGTTCATCGACGAGACCTCCGCCTTCGCGGAGGCAGACTCTGGACGAAGACCAACATGGAGCCGCTGCGCGGCTGGGCGCCCAACCACGCCTGGATGTCGGCGGCGACGAGTTCGAACTCGTCGACGGCGGCCTCATGGCCACCTTCATCGATTGGCGCTCGGTCGAACTTGTGCTCGCCTGCGGGCGACAGCTCGGACTCCCCCTCATCAACCTGGTCGTGTGGGCGAAGTCGAATGGCGGCCAGGGTAGCCTTTGGCGGTCCCAGCATGAGCTTCTCCCGTTCTTCAAGAAGGGCGACGCGCCCCATGTCAACAACATCGAGCTCGGCCGGCATGGACGATGGCGCTCCAATGTCTGGACGTACCCCGGCGCCTCCAGCCTCGGCTCGGACGCGCGCGACGGCTTCCGCCCTTGAAAGTCCGAGTTCGAGCGACGCGGTCGCTCTTGACAGTGATGAAATCGCTGATGAGGAGCGTGACGATGAGCAAGCGTAAATTGAACGCCGGCGAACCCCGACGCGAAAAACGAGACGACGGGGTTGGGTACGGCAATCCGCCTAAGGACACTCGGTTTCGGCAGGGCCATTCTGGCCATAAAGGTCGCAGGCGCAAGCGCAGCACCACCGTGGCGATGGACGTAAAGAAGGGACTGAACGGAAAAGTGGCCGTCCGCAATAGCGACAACGGCGAGCCGATCAAGATGGCCGAGCGCGAGTTGGCCGAGGCCAGCCTTGTCCAACGGGCCATGAAGGGCGACATGGCGGCGATCAAACTGGTGGTGAAACTGGACCGCGAGGCGGAGCTCGTTGACCGCGCGGCGGCGCCCGAGTTTCAAGAATTTCCGACAACGCCGCAAGAGTTCGTGTGGACCGAGGAGCAGCAGAAGCTGTACGACGAGCTTGGTCAAGCTATAGAGAGAGCGGAGAGGCAAGAGAACAACGCCGACGACGAATGAACCAGGTGCTTCCGCGCCGCGACGGACGTATTTCCGGTCGAGTTGGCGCGCGGCAGGTTTACTCGCTTTGCTTCAAAGCGGCGAGAAGATAACGACGTTCCCCGCCAGGGGCAAAGCCAGTCCCAGAACGCCGATGGCGCTCCACCGGTATCCCTCGAACACGGTCGACAGGCCAATCGGCCAGCCCTGCTTCCTCAAGTTCGACCTCGTACGCGACGACAGGCGGCGCGATATGCGGGCAGAACCGGCTATGCGTTCCCCCCAAACGCTATGACTCGCCATTGGCCGAACGGATTGTGCTGTTGCGCAAACGCAATCTGATGTGTTTGAGCTCGCGAAACGCCATCAGCCCTTCTCGCCCGAGCTCGCGGCCAAAGCCCGAGAGCTTCCAACCGCCGAACGGCGCCTGGAGCTCAGTCGTGTCGTTCACATTGACTCCCACTTGGCCGCACTCAATGCGCTCCGCAAACGACCAGGCTCGGTCGAGGTCGCGCGAATAAACATAAGACGCGAGGCCGTAGGGAAGTGCGTTGGCGACCGCGAGCGCTTCGGCGTCGTCGCTGACGCGGCGCACTGCAGCGATCGGGCCGTAACTCTCCTCAGTCATCACGAGCGCGCCGTCGTCTGCGCCGTCGATCAGCGTGGGATTAAAGAAGAACCCCTGCTTGTACTCTTCCCCCTTCGGTGGCGATCCGCCGACGATGAGCCGGCCGCCCCGCCGGAGCGCATCTGCGACATGTGCGGCGGTGCGCGCGCGAACGTGCTCGTGCAGCACGGGAGGCCTTGTCACGCGAACGGTAGCGCGCATCCGGTTGACGGGTAAGATGGCGCATGACGATCTCGTTTGCCCGCCATCAGTTTCCGCCCGCCATCATCCGGCACGCGGTTTGGCTCTATCTGCGTTTCACGCTCAGCTATCGCGACGTCGAGGATCTGCTCGCCGAGCGTGGTCTGGATGTCTCCTACGAAACCGTGCGGCGATGGGTATTGAAATTCGGGCCGTTATTCGCCCGAGAACTTCGCCGTCGACGCCCGCGGCCAACGTCGCGGTGGCATCTCGATGAGATGGCGGTGATGATCGTGGGCCGGCAGTTCTGGCTGTGGCGCGCGGTTGACGACGAAGGCGAGGTTCTCGACCTCCTTGTGCAGCGGCGGCGCGACAAGACTGCAGCCGTGAAATTGATGCGCAAGCTGCTTAAGAAACAAGGCTTCGCGCCTGATGTGCTGGTTACCGACAAACTGCGCTCTTACGGCGCGGCAAAGTCCGAAATCGGATTGTCGGCTCGCCACGAGCAGGGCTTGCGCAGGAACAATCGGGCTGAGAATTCGCACCAGCCGACACGACGACGCGAGCGCAAGATGCAGCGTTTCAAATCGCCCGGATCCGCCCAGCGCCTCTTGTCCATTCACGCCGCCATCCAAAACACCTTCAACGTCCAGCGCCATCTCACATCCCGCCGCACGCTCCGCGTCTTCCGAGACGAAGCGTTCCGGACGTGGCGAGCCGCAACCGCGGCCTGAACCTCATCTGGGACTTCCAATCTTCGCGCGGCCAAATTCAGTTCGCGTGACAGGGCCCCTTCAACGTCCAACGCCACCTCACTTCCGCTTCAACGCATCGCACCTTCGAGAGAATCCGATCTTTCCGCCGCATTCAGGCGCGCATCGGGTCAGGATATTGCTACGCATAAACCTAAACGCGGGAGGCTCTAGCTGCCGCCGTATCCCTGCAGGATCTTGATATAGCTGGCTCGTTCGAAGGCTTGCGGGTCCTGCACCCTCTGCTGGCTCATGATCCCGCGCATGTGATTCAGCGAAGCGAACTCCCGCGCCCGTAACCACGAAGTCAGTCCGGCGAGCAAGACTGCCACATAGTCCACCCCGTGACGCAAAAGGGCCGAGGTGGTCATCACGACGTCGGCCCCGACAAGGAGGTATTTCACGACCTCGTCGGCGGAGGCGACTCCCGTCGTAGCGGCGAGAGACACTTTCACGCGGCCGGAGAGAACCGCGAGCCAGAGCAATGGCAGGCGAATCTCGTTCGGCTGGCTGAGGTTGAGGTCGGTCAGGACCTGCAGCCGCGCGATATCGAGATCAGGCTCGTAGAATCGATTGAACAACACGAGGGCGTCGGCGCCGGCCCGTTCGAGGGTCAGCGCCATGCTGCCGACCGCGCTGAAATAGGGGCTGAGCTTGACCGCGATCGGAATTGAGACCATGGCCCGCACCGCTTTCAGGATGTCCAGATAGCGTTGCTCGACGTCGTGGCCGGTCAGCGAAAGGTCAGCGGGGATGAAGTAGATATTGAGTTCCAGTGCCGCGGCGCCGGCTTCCTCGATCGACTTGGCGTAGGAAATCCAACCATGGTCCGTCGTGCCGTTTAGGCTGGCGATGACGGGAATGTCGAGCGAGCCGCTCGCGCGTCGAACGAGGTCAAGGTATTGCCGCGGCCCGACCTTGTAGTCAGCTGGTGCAGGAAAATAGCTCTGCGCTTCAGGCGAACTTTCGGCGTTCACGCCGGTCAGATGGTCGTAACGCGCAGCATCCGCCTCGATCTGCTCTTCGAAGAGAGAGGGAAGCACCACGGCCGCGGTCCCGACGTCCTCGAGGCGCTTGAGATTGCCGAGGTCGGCGTTAAGCGGCGAAGCGGACGCCACCAGAGGGTTCTTCAGGTCAAGGCCCATATACCTTGTCGCCAAATCCATGACTTCCTCCCGCCTCAGCGACGATTACATCAGGGTTCGCACCGGCGCGGCTAGGTTACCGACTTGGCGGTGTCGCCGCCGACCTGAAACCGGCTGCCGTCGCGCGTGGCAAGGTCCTCGTATTGGCGGTATTTCTCGACGACGGCCGTCTGGGCGGCGGCTAGCAGCGAAGCCGCTTCATTGGGCCGTGCCTCCGCGAGGGATGAGTAGCGGATCTCGTTGTAGGCATAATCCTTGAACGGGATGGTCGGGCGCGGCGAGTCGAGCCGGAACGGGTTCTGACCAATCGTGCGCATACTTGGATTGAACCGAAGCAGGGGCCAATAGCCGCTCGCAACGGCGAGGTCTTGCTGCTTCATGCCGAAGCGCATGTCAATGCCGTGGGCGATGCACTGGCTGTAGGCCAGAATGAGGGATGTTCCTTCGTAGGCTTCGGCCTCACGGAACGCGTCCAGTGTCTGTTGCGGGTTGGCGCCCATGGCGACTTGCGCAACGTAGACATTGCCATAGGCGATCGCCTGAAGGGCGAGGTCCTTGCGCGCAACACGCTTGCCGGCGGTCGCGAACTTGGCCACGGCTCCGAGGGGCGTCGCCTTCGATGCTTGGCCGCCAGTGTTGGAATAGACCTCCGTATCGAGCACCAGGATGTTGACGTCGCGACCGCTCGCCATCACGTGGTCGAGTCCGCCATAGCCGATGTCGTAGGCCCAACCGTCGCCACCGACGATCCAGATGCTCCGCCGCACAAGATGATCGACGACCGAGAGGAGATCGTGGACAGCCTCGCCGAAGAGCTTGAGGAGCCGTGTCTTGAGTTCGGCGACCCGGATCCGCTGGGCCCGGATCTCGGACTCCCGGATCTGCGGAGCCGTGACGATGCCGTTCGCAAGGTCCTCGCCGACTACCGCCGCGAGCTGACGGAGCAGCGTCCGGGCGAGTTCGAGATGCTTGTCGGCAGCCAGCCGAAAGCCCAGCCCGAACTCGGCATTGTCCTCGAACAGCGAATTTGACCATGCCGGCCCGCGGCCCTCGTGGTCCTTCGTCCATGGCGTCACCGGCTGGTTGGCGCCGTAGATCGACGAGCAGCCGGTGGCATTGGCGATTTGAGCGCGGTCCCCGAACAATTGCGAGAGGAGCTTGAGATACGGCGTCTCGCCGCATCCGGCGCAGGCTCCGGAGAACTCAAACAAGGGCTCGAGGAACTGCACGCCGCGAACGTTGGCGAAATCGACGCGAGCGCGGTCATTGACCGGAAGCTTCTCGAAGAAGGAGATGTTGACGCGTTCGCTCGCGATCAGCGACTCCTTGTTGGTGAGGTTGATGGCCTTGACCCCTGGCTCGCGCGGGCTGACCGCCGGGCAGGCTTCGACACAGAGGCCGCAGCCGGTGCAGTCCTCAACATAGAACTGCAAGCTGAAGCGGGCTTCCGGGTAGCCGCGCGCGTTGACCGGGGCGGACTTGAACGAGCGGGGCGCCGCGGCGAGCGCGTCCTCGTGATAGTAACGCGCGCGAATGACGCTATGCGGGCAGACGAAGCTGCATTGTCCACATTGGATACAGAGATCCTCTTCCCAAACCGGCACGACTTCGGCGATGTTCCGCTTCTCGTAGGCGCTGGTGCCCGACGGAAAGGTACCGTCCGGCGGCATCAGGCTGACGGGAATGTCGTCACCGCGCCCGACCATCATCCTGGCCGTCACCCGCCGCACGAAGTCGGGGGCAGTGTCGGGCACGATCAAGGGCAAGTCCCGCTCACTGCTCACGGCCGCCGGCGCCTCGACCTGGTAGAGGCGCGCCAGCGTGCCATCGACCGCGGCAAAGTTCTTGGCCACCACCGCGTCGCCCTTGCGGCCGTAAGTCTTGCGGATCGATTCCTTGATGTGCCGGATCGCCGCCTCGCGGGGCAGCACGCCGGAGATCGCGAAGAAGCAGGTCTGGAGAATGGTGTTGGTGCGCCCGGGAAGACCCACCTCACGGGCAACCTTGGAGGCATCGATGACGAAGAAGCGGAGGCGCTTGTCGATGATCTGCCGCTGTACCGGCCGCGGCAGCTCGTCGAAGACCTCGTCAGGTCCGTAGGGTGCATTGAGCAGGAAGACGCCGCCCGGCGCCGCCAGCCGCAGGACATCTTGTCGCTCGAGGAAGCCTGCCTGGTGGCAAGCGACGAAGTCCGCCTCGGCGATCAGATAGGGAGACTTGATCGGATCCGGCCCGAAACGGAGGTGCGAAATGGTCTGGGCGCCCGATTTGTGAGAATTGTAAACGAAATAACCTTGGGCGTAGCGCCCGGCATCCTCGGCGATGATTTTCACGCTGTTCTTGTTGGCCCCGACCGTTCCGTCGGCGCCGAGGCCGTAGAAGACCGCGCGGGTGACGCTGTCGGCTTCGATCGAGAAACCGGGATCGATCTCGAGACTCGTATGAGACACGTCGTCATTGATCCCGACGGTGAAGCCGTTCCGTGCCGCAAAGCGGTTGTTTGCGTCGCGCTTGAGGAGTTCGTCGAGCGCCGCCTTCGCCATCGCGGGAGTGAAGTCCTTTGACGAAATCCCGTAGCGGCCGCCGACCACCTGCGGCATCGACGCTCGTTCGCCTCGGCCTACCGCCTCGGCGAGGGTGACCACCACATCGAGATAGAGGGGCTCGCCGGGCGAGCCCGGTTCTTTGGTCTGCTCTAGGACGGCGATCGCGGTGACAGAGGCAGGCAATGCAGCGAGGAAATCGGCCGCCGAGAATGGCCGATAGAGGCGAACCTGCAGAACGCCGACCTTAGCGCCCTTAGCGACCAGCGCCATGACCGTCTGGCGCGCGGTCTCCGCGCCCGAACCCATCAGGACAAGAACACGTTCCGCGTCCGCCGCCCCTTCATACTCGAACAGCCCATAGCGACGCCCGGTGAGAGCGTCGAACTGCGCCATGACCTTTGCCACGATGGCGGGGGCCTTGGCGTAGAAGGGGCTTACCGCCTCGCGAGCCTGGAAAAACGTGTCGGGATTATGCGCGGTGCCACGAATGAAAGGATGTTCGGGGTTGAGCGCGCGAGAGCGGTGGGCGCGGACCAGTTCGTTCGGGATCAGCGACCGGATGTCATCGTCGCTAAGGAGCGACAAGGTATTGAGCTCGTGCGAGGTCCTGAAGCCGTCGAAGAAATGGAGGAACGGCACGCGCGACTGAAGCGTCGCCGCCTGCGCGATCAGCGCTGCATCATGAGCTTCCTGTACGTTACCCGAGGAAATGAGCGCGAAGCCGGTGGCGCGGGCGGTCATGACGTCGGAATGGTCTCCGAAGATCGACAGCGCCGACGTGGCGAGCGACCGAGCCGCGACATGAAACACCGTTGGGGTCAGCTCCCCGGCTATCTTGAACATGTTGGGCAGCATCAGCATCAGCCCCTGCGAGGCGGTGAAGGTCGTGGTCATCGCTCCGGATTGCAGCGCGCCATGGACGGCGCCGGCGGCCCCTCCCTCGCTCTGCATCTCCTGCACCACGGGGACATTCCCCCAGATGTTCTTGAGACCTTCAGCCGACCACTGGTCGGCCAGTTCAGCCATGGTCGACGACGGAGTGATCGGGAAGATCGCGCACACCTCATTGACGCGATAGGCGACATGCGCGACGGCGGTGTTGCCGTCCATCGTCGTCCGCGTGCCCATCACTCGGCCTCCTTGCGAATTTCCGACCGGCAAGCCGGCGCGGACTGCCTCACGCCGGCTCGGGGATCATTTCCATGGCGTGGCAGGGACATTGCTCGACGCACACCGCGCAACCCGTGCAGAGCGCGTATTTGATCTCGTAGCGGCGGCCGGGGCCCAGCTTGAAGATGGCGTCCTCCGGACAGGCGGCGAAGCAATTGTCGCATTCGAAACAATTGCCGCATGAGAGGCAGCGCCGGGCCTCGTGCAGGACCTCCGCCTCGCTTAGGCCGGCGACCACCTCGTCGAAGCCGGCGCGGGGCGCTCCGACCGGCAGCTCGCGTTCGGTGGAGCGCATCGCATCCGCATAGATCGGCAGGTTCAATCCGGCGAAGTCGACCGTCGGGTGCTTGGCGGGACGGCTGTAGGCACCGCCGCGCAGCCAAGCGTCGATGTGGCGCGCCGCCTTCTTGCCGTGTCCGGTGGCGACCGTGACAGAGCGCTCGGCCGGCACCATGTCGCCGCCGGCGAAGATGCCCCGCCTGGCGGTCATCATGTCCGGCCCGACCACCACCGTGCCGTCGGCCTGGTGAACTATCTCTGGGATCTTGCGCAGGAAGGCGCTGTCCGCCTCCTGGCCGAGGGCGAGCACCACCGCGTCGGCCTTCAGCGTCTCGAATTGCCCGGTCGGCTGGGCGCGGCCGTTGGCGTCAATCTCCATTACTTCGACGGTGAGATCACCGCCGTCGATCGCCTT
The DNA here is from genome assembly GCA_963824475.1 of uncultured Alphaproteobacteria bacterium. Taxonomy (GTDB): domain Bacteria; phylum Pseudomonadota; class Alphaproteobacteria; order Rhizobiales; family Beijerinckiaceae; genus Roseiarcus. The sequence continues at coordinate 101,512 of CAWGPR010000007.1, read as the reverse complement.
GATCGACGCCAGCCATTTGATCTTGACGCCCTCCGCCAGCGCTTCGTCGGCCTCGAAATCATGAGCCGGCATGTGGGCCCGGTCGCGACGGTAGACAATCATCGCCTCCTCGGTGCCAAGGCGACGCGCTGTGCGGGCGGCATCCATGGCAGTGTTGCCGCCGCCGTAAACCACCACGCGGCGGCCGAGCAACGGCGCCTCCCGGGTCTCGACATCGTGCAAATACGACACCGCATCGAGCACCTTGACCGCGTCGCGCGCGGGAATGTCGACGTGCTTGGAGAGATGGGCGCCGATCGCGACGAAGACGGCGTCAAACTGACCCGCTTGCTGTTCGGCTAGAACATCGTCGACTTTGTGGTTGACGGCTATCCTGACGCCAATACGCTCAATCTGGCGGATCTCCTTCATGAGATCCTCCCGCGGCAGCCGGTAGGCGGGAATGCCGAAATGCAGCATGCCGCCGGGCAGCGGTCCTGCCTCGTGGATCTCCACCTCATGGCCAAGCCGCGTCAGATGATAGGCGGCCGAGAGACCGCTCGGACCAGCCCCGACCACCAGCACGCGCTTGCCGGAGCGACACGCTTCGACGGGCAGCGGCCATTCGTGCCGCACCGCGAGGTCCCCCAGAAAGCGTTCGACTGCGTGAATGCCGACAGAACTGTCGAGGTCCTTGCGATTGCAGCTCGTTTCGCACGGGTGATAGCAGACCCGGCCATGCACGCCCGGCAGTGGATTGTCCCGGACGAGCGCCTCCCAGGCCTCTCGAAACTTGGCGGCTTGGGCGAACGCCAGCCAGGCCTGGACGTTCTCGCCGGCAGGGCAGGCGATATTGCAGGGCGGCAGGAGATCGACATAGATCGGCCGCTTGGTCCGCACCGGCCCCGTGCTCTTCTGCCGGCTAGGGTCGATGCTCGGGGTCATGTCGTGACCGATCGTCATGACGCATCTCCAAGAACGCTGGGGGATCTGGGCGGCGATCCGTATCTTCGCACTCCGCAAACTTGCCCGTTCAAGTCCATGTCAAGCACAATCCCCGCGGGCTTGTAAGTAGCAACGCTGCTCTCTGCGGCGTTTCGCCTGGCGCCACTGATATTCGTGCGTCAGCTCCTCGATCGGTAGGCGTCCAAGCCCGCCGTCTAAGATCCAGATCAGAACCCGATCTCTCGCGGGCCCAAAGAATCAAAGCCGTGCCCACGGCCGCGAAGACTAAGGGCACGATCATTCCCGCTGACACCGCTATGATCGCTCCGATGCGAAACCCGATCAACTCTTCAGCAACACCCATGACCACGTTGGTGACACGGGCGCGGCGGGTCGATTTGACCCATTCCCCAAGCCGCCGACGAACGCCAGCTATTTGCGCGAACCGGACGACTGGAGTTGGTAGAGTCGAGACGTGGTGCGGTGGCGTTAGGCTGAGCATGTCTGTTTCCGCCCCTTTCGTCTGGCGGTGCCTTAGTGGCTCAACCATAGCTCCGTTTCCACGCCCCGCTCATCGAACCGGACGTGCGGATTTCCCGCATCCGGCTCTCGGACAAGACCTCACGCCGTCTTTCGCGTGCGACGCCATCGGCAGCTCTTGAACATCATGTGGAGTTGATAGGTTGCGCAATCTCCATGTCCTTCGCCACCTCCCGCGTCTGTCTTGAACTGAGGTCCCTTCCCTCCGCCGGAGTTACCCGGTTTCCGCGGTACTACGAACCTCTCCGCCACCCCAGAGCGCCCGCACGAGGAGTTCAAGCGCCGGATCAAGACTCAGACCGTGCTGCCCTGCGCCGAAACCGCCGCCATGCTGTTCTGGGCGCTGCTTGCCTCAGGACAGATCACCATGCGCAAGGTCGACGGATGGCAGACCCTCGCCGAGAAACCAGACGATCAGATCATTGACCTCGCCGCATGATCGGATAGCCTCATGTCGCCCGAAGACGCGCCAGTCAATTCCAACAAAAATCGCGACGGGGCCTTCAGGCCTCTGCGCGACAAACACAAAGCCGAAAATAGCAGTTGGAAGCACGTAGACCATGCGCGCCAGAAACAAAATGGCGTGACCGAGCAAAGCGTTTTGGAACTGCGGCAGCGGCGGACGAACGCGATAAGAGACCCAATAGGCGATCTGCATCAAGGCGATTGACGACAGAGACCCGACCATCGGCCAAGCTTCAGGCTCGTGCGACGGGTCTGCCAGAACCTGTCGGTAAAGAAGGAGGCCGGTCCAGAACAGAACAATGGCGGCGATCGTTTGCATGCCGAACAGCGCGAAATAGCTCCACCGGCCGCGGGCGCTTTGCGCCGGCGCCGGAGGACTGACTAGTCGACCGTGAAGAACGCGGTTTGATGTTTTGGGCTGGGCGCTGGGGCAGGCAGGCTGGGCGATGGTTAGGGGCTCGGCGGCCGCGAGGATTGCGGCAATGAAGACGCGCCAAATGGCGGCGAGCCAGGCGATGAGCCTTCGGAAGTTGTATCCGGCGGCGGCGAGGACCGCGTTGGCGGCGTCGCCGTGGGCGCCTTTGAGAAAGTTTCGGGCCATGCGGTGTTCGGCCTTGGCGTGGCCGATGACGGGCTCGACGGCCGAGCGCCGGCGGAGTTCGCGCCTGATGGCGTCGGTGACGCCGCGCCTCTGGCCAGAGATATAGACCTTGAACCGCATGTCGGGCGGGGCGTTATGGCCGCGATAACCGCGGTCGGCGACGACGCGGGTCAGGGGCGCGCCGATCTGCGCTTCGATCTCGGGCAGGACGGTCTTGAGCGTATGGCCGTCGTATGGATTGCCCGGCATCGCCTTCACATGGGCGATGAACTGGCCGCCCTTTGAGCGATGCAGGGTCGTGGCGAGCGAGACCTTGACGCCAAATTCGTAGGGCCGGTGCGACTTGCCCTTGCCGATGCATTCGACCTCGGGCGCGTGCAGGGAATAGATCTTCCTCCCGCGCTGGTGCTGGCGCTGATCGCGCACGGCGAAGGCCAGCGACAGCGGTTGGGCGAAGATCGCCCGCAGTTTAGCGTCGTCGCCGGTCTTGCGGACGAGATCGCGGCAGACCCGGCCAAGATAGGTCCGGATTGATCTCAGCGCCCGGTTGGCGCGCCTGAACTGCTTGGCGTGCGCGTAGCGTTGATGGGCGATCAGCGCGTGCTTTCCCACCCGCTCATAGGACTGGCGCAGCGACACGCCAGTCTTCCGGGCCAGCCTGACCAGCCGCTCGCGCGCCCGGTGCATGAGTTTTGCGTCGGTCGGAAACGCCACCGCCTTCGGCTGCACGGTCGTGTCGACGACGATGCGGGAAAAGTCCGAGAGTTTTGCCGCGCCAGTGCGGGTCGCGGTCGCGAGACTCTCCTGGATCAGCGCCACGAGTTTCTCCTCGCCCATCCGCTGGCGCCAGCGCGTCAGGGACGAGCGGTCGAACGGCGTCTTGTGCCGGAAGAATTCCTCGCCGCAGAATAGCTGGAAGTAGGGGTTCTCGACCCAGCGGGCGCAGAGATCCTCATCCGACAGATCGTGCATCGACTTGAGGATCGCCAACCCCGCCATCAGCCGGGTCGCCAGCGGCGGATGGCCGGCCTTGTCAGAATACATCGCCCCGAACTGATCCTCGAGGAAGCGCCAGTCGACCGCGCGGGCCAGCTTCGCCAGCGGGTGGCCCATGTCGACGATCTGGTCGAGCCGGGCCCGGAACAGATCGTTCTGCCCGCTCTCCCGCCGCTCCTTCGGCCGCATCGAATCGCCTCCTCGCCCACGACGAAAGCGAGGGAATCACGACCAAACGCATCGCGCAATTCGCAAGATAACCGCCCTCCGAACCGCCAATTCCGGCAAACGCGAACACTTCCGATCCGCCGCTGACGCCCGGAAATCAAGGTGACGCGGCAATCTTCACGGCGACTGACTATGCCGCTCGACGAGCGAATGTTCGACGACCACCTCATCGCACAGGCGAATCTAACGTGTCTGGTCCGCGAGGTGAGATCTAACGTGAACCTTGAGACCCGGGACGAGGACGTTGTGTGGATTGGGGAACACGGCCCATACCGTCATCACATCGGTTGACTGATCGATTTGCTCGCCATGAGGCTCTGGTTTGCCAGAAAGTTCGTACATGCGCTCAGACGGCAACTCTAACGAGAGCGTGGAGTTATCGAATACGTCGTCCGCGTCAGACGTCCCCGCCTTGTCGAGAGCCCGCTGCCGCTCAACATAAGGCACACGGAAATAGACCTCCATTGGATCGAGCTGAGCGATTTCCGCCAGGACCATGCCTTTTATGGTCTCGACCAAAGCGCCGGGAGCTACATGCGGCCGCCCGATGGTTCCCGAGAGGGGGGCGACGACGCGTGTTCGCGACAGGGCTAACTGGGCTTTGGCAAGCGTGCCTTCCTTGTGGGCCACATTAGCGCGCGCGATTTCGACCTCGATTTCGGTCTGTCGCGCAAGCTGTTGGGCGGTCGCATTTTGCCTTAACAATTGCGCCTGGCGTGCGGCTGCATCCTCAGCCAAACTCAGACGAGCGCGCGCCTCGTCGAGTTCCGATTGCGCTATGCGCACATCGATCGCGAAGTCATCGGCGTCCATCTCGAATAGGACGTCCCCTTTCGAAACGCGTTGCCCAGGCACAAACAAGATCCGACTTATGACGCCGTTTACCTGGGGCACGACCTGGACCCATTGGCGTGGCACGACGACACCGTCGAACTTTTGTTCGAGGGCCTCTGAAGCGCTCCCGACAGGCGGGATCAACCAAATGACGATCAACAGTGCAAAGACGCAAGCGGCTCTCGCTCGGCTGTGAAAGTAGAGGTTGAGCGCGCTTTTGACGGCCTTGGCGCTCCCTCTGTGGGGATAGCGGACGATGGCGAGATCTTTCATGCGATCCCCTTGCGCGGCCGGCCTGCTCTAAGCGCCACCGCCGTCCGAGCGAACTGAGAGTGGCTCAGCGAGGGGTCCGAGCGCAATTTCCTATGTCGCCGTCAAATACTTCACGTGAACCTGCTCGATCTTGCCGTTGAACTTGAACGGCGCCTTGTCGTAATAGTCGAGCGACACCGGCGATCCGAGCGCCATGCCGATGTCGAGGCAGTCATTGGCGGTGAACAGAAGCGGGGCGCTGATCGGGACTTCGCCCTCGGCGACGACCTTGCCGGCCGCCTTCATCGTGATTTTCAGCGGACCGCCGGGCCGAGGCGCGACATAGCGAGTTCTCGATCTCGATCTTGATCTTGATCTTGCCGGTCGGCAGCTTTTCTACGGCGCGGATCTTGGTGCGCTGAATGATGAAGAGGTTGTATTCGTAAGCGAGCACGCCGTCCTCGACGAAGCAGGTCAGCCCGCCTGAATTCGCGCCCAATTTGTACAAGACCCCGTTGGCGTTGTCGGGAATGACAGCGTTGATGGTGACGACGTTCGGCTTGTTGCCGAGCGCGGGAGCGCAAAATTCCGGCATCCGGACCATATCGCTGGCGAAGGTCCACTGAGTGTAAGGCGGGGCAACGCGCAACTCCGGATGGAGCACAGGGATCCAGAGGCCGCCGCCGATCGGCAGCGCCTTGTTCTTCGCGGCTTCGATCAGGAAGATGTCCTTCATCTGCGCCAGTTTCTCCGGCATCTTGGCGGCAAGGTCGTCGGCTTGGCTCCAATCCTTGTCGAGGTTGTACAGCTCCCAGACGTCCTTGTCCGGCGTCCATTCGCGAATGCCGGGCGGCAGCCCCGGAAGCCAGGGAAGCCGCGGGCCCAAGGCGCAGGCCATCCAACCGTCGTGATAAATGGCGCGGCTGCCCATGATTTCGAAATATTGGGTCAGCAGTTGGCCCTTCGCCGCCGGATCGCCGAATGAATACGCGAAACTGACGCCGTCGATCGGGTCCTGCTCGACGCCGTTCACCGTGCGCGGCGGCGTGACGCCGATGATCTCATAAATCGTTGGGACGACGTCGTTGACGTGGTGAAACTGCGGCCGCGGGGCCGCATCGGGTTTGATCTTCGCGGGCCAGCGGATGGCCATAGGATTGCGCGTGCCGCCGAAATGCGAGGCCAGGAGCTTCGTGCCCTTGTAGGGCGTGCTGCCGGCCCAGGCCCATCCCGCATGGTACATGGGGTCGGTCTTGGGCGAGCCGAGCATGTCGAGCCCGCCGAGCTGCTCAAGCGCCGCCATATGCTGACCGATGGTGCTGGGAATGCCGTTTTGCGCCAGCAATTCACTGATCGTGCCGTCCTGGCCCTCCGCAGACGAACCGTTGTCGCCCCAGATGTAGAGGACCAGCGTGTTGTCGCCGTAACCTAGCCTGTCGATCTCGTCGACGACCCGGCCGACCTGGACATCGACGTGTTCGGCGAAGCCCGCCGCCACTTCCATCAAGCGACGCTGGAAGGGCCTCTCATGCTCGGGGATGCTTTCCCAGGACGGCATCGTCTCGTGCCGCGGGGTGAGCTCGGCGTCGGCGGGAATCCAGCCGTTCCCCTTGGCGCGCTCGAAAACGCGCTCGCGGTAGGCGTCCCAGCCGTCGTCAAACTTGCCCTTGTATTTGTCCGCCCACTCCTTTGCGACGTGATGGGGACCGTGGATCGCGCCGCTCGCCCAATACATGAAGAACGGCTTATCCGGCTGGAAGGCCTTGTGCTTGTGCAGCCATCCGATCGCGTCTTCCGCCAGGTCTTCGCTGAGGTGGTAGCCCTCCTCCGCCGTCTTGGTCGGCCGGACGTAGGTGGTGTTGCGCGTAAGATTCGGCTCGTATTGCGACGCCTCGCCGGCCAGGAAGCCATAGAAATATTCGAATCCAAGGCTCGTGGGCCAGTTATCGAACGGGCCGGCCGGAGTGGTTTCGTCGGCTGGCGTGTTGTGCCACTTGCCCCAGGCCGCTGTCGCGTAACCGTAGTCCTTGAGAACTTCGGCCACCAAGGCGCTGCTCCTTGGGATCATTCCGGAATAGCCGTCCCAATCGTTCGCCAGCTCCGCGATCTGCCCGTTTCCGACACGGTGATGATTGCGGCCGGTCAACAGCGAAGCCCGGGTCGGAGAGCACATCGCGGTTGTATGGAACCTGTTGTACGCAATCCCTGCGTTGACGATGCGGTCCATTGTCGGCGTTTGCACTTCGCCGCCGAACGTCGCCGGAAGCCCTGGGCCGGCGTCGTCGATGAGCACGATCAGAATGTTCGGCGCATCGGCCGGAAGCCGGCGCGGCGTCACCCGCTGCTTATAGACCGACTCCTGCATCGTTCGCCCGGCAATGCTGGCCGAGGGCGTCGGCGGGAATGGAAGGGACTCTTGCCTGTTGGGTTTGTCCTTTGGCTCAGCCATCCTATCCTCCCCCTCATCTTTGCAAACCGCGCGGTTGCGCTCAAACAATAAGGATGATCCGCCCGCCATCCGGTCCGAACTTTGAGCCTGCCGAGACGGAGCGGCTAGTCCTCAACGTGAGACTGGGACGCCAATTCTGACATCATGATGGCAGCTCCCACGAACACTATAAAAGAGGACTGTGTCCCGGCAACGGAGCGCCGCCATTTGCTGCCACCGCGATCTCCACGGCCGCGATCTGCCATGTCCGGTTCACTGTCGTTTTTCATGGAATAGGGACCCCGTTGCGGGGCTGATTTGCATCCAATCGGGGGGCTGACTCACTTTTGATGAAGTCGAGGCGCCGGTTTGGCTCTGATTCGGGCTGGGGATCAGAGCTATGCAGGGGTTTGACGTTGCGGAACTTGTTCCGCGCGGATTTGTCGTAGAGAGCGCGACCAGAGACGATGGTGGCTTCGTAATCGGGATAAGGGTCTCGGCGAGCGTTTGCCGATGTCCGATGTGCGGAAGCGTTTGTAGCCGCGTGCACAGCCAATATCGAAGGCGATTGGCTGATCTTCCGGCCGCAGGCGTGCGAATAGCGCTGATTTTGCGGACCCGCCGCTTCTTCTGCGACATCGCGGCTTGCGAACGGCGGATCTTTGCCGAACGGTTCGAGACGGCCGAGCCAAGAGCCAGACGTACGAGCCGCCTCGACGATGTGGTCCACTGTCTGGCCATTGCGCTCGGAGGGAGACCAGCTGCCTCTCTTTCGCGCCGGCTCAACGTCGAGGTGAGCAACGACACGCTGTTGCGCATGGTGCGCCGGCGTGGGTCACGAAGCTTTCCTCCGCCCACGATTGTCGGCATCGATGACTGGGCCTGGCGGCGCAATCATCGCTACGGCACGCTGGTCTGCGACCTTGAACGACATGCGACGATCGCTCTCTTGCCCGATCGAGAGCCAGCCACCGCTGAAGCTTGGTTGGCGCAGCAATCGCAGATCTGTGTCGTCGCCAGGGATCGTGGAGGCGGCTACGGGGCCGCCGCGCAGCGGGCGCTTCCGCACGCGATCCAGGTCGCCGACCGCTGGCATTTGATGGAGAACGCGAGCGGCGCCTTTCTCGATGCTGTTCGGAAGTCTATGCGCCAGATCAGGGCAGCCATGGGAACCGCGATGGTTGATCCGTCGCTTCTAACCTTTGCCGAGAAACTGCAGTACGAGGGGTACGTACGCCGCGAGGAGACAAACGCCGCCATCCTCTCGTTGTCCCAGCAAGGGATTGGGATCAAGGAGATCGTGCGCCGCACAGGGTACAGCCGCGGACTGATCCGAAAGATTCTTCGCGGACAGCGCTCGGACGTCTTCCGTGTCCGACAAGGCTCCCTCGAGTCCTATCTTCCCTGGCTCGACGAGCAATGGGACGCCGGCTGCCGAAATGGATCGGCCCTATGGCGGGAGCTCAGGCTGCGCGGATTCCGAGGCTGCCTTCGCGTCGTAAGCGAATGGAGCGCGCGGCGCAAAAAGGCTGAGAAGGCGGATCCAGCCGCGTTGGCCCGCGCCCCATCCGCCCGCACCGTTGCGCGCCTCCTGACGGTCGGCCGAGAGCGGCTGTCAAGGGCCGAGACGATAACAGTCGCCGCCATCGAGAGCGGCGTCACCGTTCTGGTGGAGGCGCGAGAGATTATTCTGGAGTTCCAGGGCATCATTCGACGAAAGGCCCTTGCCGACCTGGACGCCTGGATCAGCAGAGCCCAGGCCAGCCTCGTCGCGGCATTCGCCAACGGCGTGTCCAAAGACAAAGCCGCGATCGAGGCGGCAATCGCCTTGCCGTGGTCCAACGGGCAGACCGAAGGCCAAATCTGCAAGCTGAAGCTCGTCAAACGTCAGATGTATGGTCGCCGAAACCTCGACCTCCTCCAGGCCCGCATCATGGGCTTGGGATAGCGGCCACGTCATCGAAATTGCGTCAGAGCCCCTATTCCGCGCAAATCTGGGGTCCCGTTTCGGTGATCATTGACACCCCGTAGTTTGGATAGCAGGGTGGCGGGAAACCAAGACTCTGAAGCCTATCGACAACGTCTCCCTCGGGAAGACGACGAGTTACCGGGCCGTAACGACAGTGAACGCAAAAGTGGCCTCGAAAGTGCGTAGCCCTGAAGGCCGAGTCCTCAACCGGAGGGCGAAGGCTGCATGGGGGAGCCGAAATCTGACCGATGCGGCTCCTTCACTTCGGCGGGGTGGAAGCGACAGCACGGTGGCAAGGACATGCCGAGCAACTGGAGAAGCCCTCCTCGTCCCGGCGCGAAATCGCCGGAGCAAGGTTGATCGTATAACCGGCTCAACCGGGAAGTTGATCGAAGGCGAGAGGGTGACGGATGGGTTCGCAGTAGCGGTGAGGCGGGGTAACGCCCGTGGAGCGAAGGAGCCCTGCTGTTTGTAAAGTCTCCGATCACAAGGAAGGCAAGGACGAGATGACAAAGGCGTCCATCGATTTGCAGGACCTGAGGCGGAGAATATACGTCAAGGCGAAGGCTGAGACGTCCTGGAAGTTCTGGGGATTGTACGTCCATGTCTGCAAGCTGGAAACGCTACGCGAGGCGTATGCGCTGGCCAAAAGGAACGATGGGGCTCCGGGAAGTGACGGGGTGACCTTCGAGGCTATCGAAGCGCAGGGCGTAGAGGCTTTCCTTGAGCAGATCGCGGACGAACTGGTCGGGCGCTCCTATGCGCCGTTGCCGGCCCGGAGGCAGGAAATCCCGAAGGATGGCGGCAAGGTCCGCGTCCTTTCGATTCCTGCGATCCGCGACCGGGTGGCGCAGGGTGCGCTCAAGCTCATATTGGAACCGATCTTCGAGGCGGACTTCCAATCGGGGTCGTTCGGATACCGACCGCAACGGACAGCTCATGAAGCGGTGGACCGCGTGGCGCGAGCGATCGTTCAGTACAAGACGCGCGTCATCGATATCGACTTGCGCAGCTATTTCGACAATGTCCGGCATGATCGGCTGTTGGCGAAAGTAGCCCAGCGCGTGGACGATGCCGACGTCATGCATCTGCTGAAGATCATGCTCAAAGCCAGCGGGAAACAAGGCGTTCCGCAGGGTGGGGTGATCTCGCCGCTGCTCAGCAACATCTACCTCACCGAGGTTGACAGGATGCTGGAGCGGGCGAGGGAGGCCACGCGCTACGGCAAGTACACCTCCGTCGAATACGCGAGATTCGCTGACGACCTGGTGATCTTGATCGACGCCCACCAGCGACATGACTGGCTGATGGCGGCGGTGGAGAAACGGCTGCGCGAGGAACTGGCCGAGCTGCAGGTCGAAATCAACGAAGAAAAGAGTCGAATCGTGGACCTCCGCCGAGGCGAGAGCTTCGGCTTTCTGGGGTTCGACTTCCGCCGAGTGCGTAGTCTGCGGGGCGTATGGCGCGCCCACTACACGCCCAAGCTCAAAAAGCGGACGGCGCTGCTACGCAAGCTCAAGGATGTGTTCCGCCGCCACCAATCGCAACCGGTTGATCGGGTCGTGAAGTTGATCAACCCGGTGCTGCGCGGTTGGGTGAACTACTTTGCGGTGGGACACGCCAGCGAGTGCTTCGGCTTCGTGAAAGACTGGGTGGAGAAGAAGATCCGGCGCCATATGCTGCGAGCCCGGAACCGACAGGGCTTCGGCTGGGCGCGGTGGAGTAGGGGATGGCTGTATCAGACTCTGAAGCTGTTCGATGGCTACCGAGTGGTTCGACCAGCGCCGAAAGCCGCTCCGGCAGGATAGGCCCCATAATCCTTGAGGCGAAGCAAACAGGAGAGCGCAGTGCGGGAAATCCGCATGCTGCGTTCGACGAGGCGGGGGCTGGAAACGTGGCACGGCCGAGATGGTGTGACACTCGCAGACGAAAGAGCGAGCCAACAGGGAATACAAACTTCGGCCTAAACCGGCGCGTCAGTCCTCGACCCTACCGATGAGAGGGGTGTGGAAACGGAGCCACGGCTGAGCCACTAAGGCACCGCCAGACGAAAGGGGCGGCAAACCGATCTGCTCAACCTAACGCCACCGCGCCACACTCCTACTCTACCGAAACCAGTCAAGCTGATTGGGTTCGGATCCTAGACTGGCGCCTGTTCAAGCGCCCCGTGGGAGCGCTAGCGCCTCGAACGTCTCGCCGGTCTCGAAAGAATTGCCCGGTTGCCCCCGTCACCGGCTCATAGCGCATCAGGATTGTCCGTCGTCAGATGATTTGAGACATATTGCCGGCTTCCGGAAGGGAGGCTCTGGATCATCTGTGAATAAGATTATGCGGCATGCAGTTGATGGTGCAAGCGACGGTTTGCGATTGTCTGGCGCTTGATCCTTTCGCGTTCGAGGAGGACGGCCTCAGCGCGCCTGAAGTAGACGTCGGCCGGGGTAAGATTGTTGAGGCTCTCGTGAAAGCGGGCATGGTTGTAGTACTGGACGAAGGCGGCGACCTGGCGTTCGAGATCGCCGGGCAGGTAGTAGTGCTCAAGCAGGATGCGGTTCTTGAGCGTCTGATGCCAGCGCTCGATTTTGCCCTGGGTCTGCGGATGGTAGGGCGCTCCGCGGACATGCTCGATGTTCTGCTTGTCCAGCCAATCGGCCAGATCGCTCGCGACATATGACGAGCCGTTATCCGACAGCAGGCGCGGTCGGTGAACGACGGTCATGTGATCGAGCCCGGAGGCCGCCAGCGCCAGATCAAGTGTGGCCTTGACGTCCTGCGCTTTCATGGTCGCGCAGAGCTTCCAGGCGACAATGAAGCGCGAGAAGTCGTCCAGCACGGTCGAGAGATAGTACCAGCCCCATCCCGTGATCTTCAGATAGGTGAAGTCGGTCTGCCAGAGCTGGTTGGGCGCCGTGGTCTTGTCCCTGAACTCTTCGGCCGCTTTGATGACGATGTAAGCCGGGCTGGTGACAAGATCGTGCGCTTTCAGCAACCGATAGACCGACGCCTCTGAGACAAAGTATTCTGCCTCGTCCGTGAAGCGCACCGCCAGTTCCCGCGGGCTGAGCTCGGGTTGATCCAGCGCCAGGTCGACAATCTGGCTACGGATAGCCTCTGGGATGCGGTTCCAGACCCGATCCGGCCGTGAGGGGCGATCCGCGAGGCCTTCCGGTCCGCCGCCCTGATAGCGATCATACCAGCGGTAGAAAGACGATCTGGGAATGCCGAGTTTCTCCAGCGTGCGTCGAGCCGGCAAATGCGATTGCTCGACCAGCCGGATGATCTCGATCTTGTCGGATGCGGAATATCTCATGCCTCGTCTCCCCCATCCGCGATCATGCTTTTTTTGAGCAGGCGGTTTTCGAGGGTGAGGTCGGCGACGACCTCCTTCAAGGCTTGCGCCTCGCGCCGAAGGTCCTTCACCTCGTCGGAGGTCGCAGCACGCGCCGTGTCGCCGGCGAGGCGCCTTTTACCGGCCTCCAGGAACTCCTTCGACCAGCCATAGTACATCGACGAGGCGATCCCCTCGCGGCGGCAAAGCTCGGCTATGCTCTCCTCGCCACGGAGCCCTTCCAATACGATGCGGATCTTCTCTTCAGCTGAAAAGTGTCGACGCGTCGCGCGTCGAATGTCTCTGATCGCGTCTTCCGCCGGCTGCTTTTCCGGCCCGGATTTCTGTCTCATCTTCGCTCCTTGCGGCTACGATGATCCAGAAATCCTCCCTACTTGAAAACCTCACGCTGTCTCAAAGGCGCTGACGTCGAACACTCTTACATCAAGCCCTACGTCAAGCGCTCCAAGAGCGACGCCAAGGACGCGGCGGCCCGTTGCGAAGGGGGTGCCACGTCCGACATGCGCTTTATGCCGATCAAGACCGCCTTCGTCTGCGAGTGTCGCACCATCTCGGCCGTGCCACGTTTCCAGCCCCCGCCTCGTCGAACGCAGCATGCGGATTTCCCGCACTGCGCTCTCCTGTTTGCTTCGCCTCAAGGATTATGGGGCCTATCCTGCTGGAGCGGCTTTCGGCGCTGGTCGAACCACTCGGTAAAGAGTGACGCGCAGGAGCACCGCCACCGCTCATAGTTTGACCGCGGGCGACTGTTCCTGAGGAGACTCATGCGCGGCGTTGGCTCCACGTGTGATCGTCGTTCGAATTGCGCCGCGGCCGGCTAGCGCAAGCACAAGGATCACGACCAGGCCCTGCAACATGTCCTGCGAGCCCGGGGGCAGCTGCATGATTTGCATGAGCGTCACTAACAAAATTAGCAATACGCTTGCGAAGAAAACGCCGATCGCAGTGGCCGAACCGCCAAAGATCAATGTGCCGCCGACCACCACAGCGGCGATCGACTGAAGCAAATACGGTTGGCCCATTTCGAGGAATGCGCCGCCAACATAGGCGCCCAGAACCAAGCCCAGAACCGACGCCAGCACCCCCGAGGCGACGAAGGCAATGCCGATGACCCGATCGACCGCGATGCCGGCGAACCGCGCCGCGGCGCGGTTCTGGCCGACCGCGCTCAGAACTCGTCCGTAAACCGTTCTCCGTAGGACGAATTCCGTTGCGACTATCAGAGCGATGCAGACGACCACCATGATCGGCGCTCCGAAGATTTGTCCGGCAGCCAGGATCTTAAGAGCAGGGCTTACCGCGAATCCCTGAATAGACCGGTTTGCCAGCAACGTCGCGGTCGCGAGAACGTAGCCGGTCGCAAGGGTCGCGATGATTGCAGGGACTTTGAGGCGAACGACCAGAGCGGCATTGAACAAGCCGACGGCCAATCCCACACCGACAGCAACAAGCACGCCGAGTGCGAGGTTCGCATCTTGGCCACGCACCGGTCAGCAAGGCGATATACGCGCTAAGTGTGATGACGGAAGCTATGGAGAGGTCGATGTTGCCACGGCCAGTGGTCACAACGAACATTTGACCGATCCCAGCCACCGTAAGGAATGATGCCGACAATAGGATTCCGGATAAACTCGCCACGCTGAACCGATCGGTGACGGCGGAGAGAGCTCCCCAAAACACCAGCACCGCCAGCGCGGACCAAATCCACCGGTGCGAGTGCGCCCAGTTGACGAACTTGTTGAGCGCCGTCACTCGCCTTCGCTCCGCGCGAGATAGCGCATCGCCAGAAGCGCGATGAGCACCGCGCCCTGGGTGGCTGCGTTGAAATCGCTATTGACGCCGAGCGCGCCGAGCAATGCGCCGATCAACGCTAGCGTCACCGCGCCAATCACTGCGCCGATTGGGGCGGTGATTTCCTCCGGTGAGCGCACAGCCGCCCATTACGACAGCGGCAACGCTCAACAAGGTGTAGGAATTACCCGAATTGATGTCGCTCGAAGCATTGATCGCCGTAAGCGATAGGCCGGCCGCCGCGGCAAACGCGCCCGCGATCAAATAGCGAACAACCGCAAACCGGATCGGCGACCAACCCGAAGCGATCATCGCGGCCGGGTTCGAGCCAAAACCGCGAAGAATGACGCCAAGTGGAGAGCGATCCAATAGGGCGCCCAAGAGCGCGACGGCGGCGATCAGAACGACGGACGTCGGAATATAGGGGCTGATCGACCAATTGGTCATTGCGGTGAGCCACTCGGGGCTCGTCCCTCCCGGCGTCGGCTGGATCGAGTAGCCAATACCGGACCAAATGAAAGACGCGCCGAGGGTGACCACGATCGCCGGTATTTTGCGGCCTTGAATGACAGCCCCGATCAGGGCATATGCGGCGAGGGCGACAACGACGGCCACCGCCCCGACGAGCATCCGATCATAGAGCCACGTCGCGCTCAGCACGCTGACAAGCCCTGCAAATGCGCCGACCCCGAGGTCGATTTCGCTGCCCCCGACGACGAACATCTGGGCCTCCGTCACCAAGACGAGCGACAGCGCCGGCATTAGCAGGAGGTCGATGCCGAAAACTGAGGCGACGGAAGGATTGGCCGCGATCATGACGGCGACGACGAGCGCGAGGCCGATAAAAGGGGCCGCGCGGACCAGCCTCGAAGAAAATGAAGATTCGAGCCGCTGGTCCCCGCCGCGGGGTCCTGACGCTCCCAGACTGGAGAAGGACGCCGCCACGATCGCCTCCTCTGTCAGCTGAGGCCCGGTCAGCTCCCGGACAATTTGGCCCTTCGCGAACACCAGCACCCGGTCACAAGCAAGCAACTCTGCGTCCTCTGTTGTGTGCCAGACCAGCGTGCGTCCCTCGCGCGCGAGCTGGCTGCACAGACGATAGAAATCTTGCTTGGTGGCGATATCGACTCCGCGGGTCGGGTCGTCCAAAAGAACGATCGGGGTCAAGGCGGCCACCGCGCGCGACACGAGCGCCTTCTGCTGATTGCCCCCGCTGAGCTCAAGAATGCCTGAATCGAAACGGCTGACGTCGAGTCTGAGGCTTTCGGCGGCTGGTGTCGCGGCCAGCCGCTCTTTTCGGTCGGAGACAAGACCAAGCTCCCTCCGCCGCGCCACTCGGCCGATTGCTATGTTCGCAAGAACGCTCCAGAGCGGGAAGACGCCTTCCTTTTGTCGGTCGCCCGAAACAAAGCTTGCCGCCGCGAGGCGCGCGACCCCCGCTCGTGTCCCGCGCCTCGCCTCATAGATGGCCCGGAGTAGATCCTTCTGCCCGTGGCCCTCGAGGCCCGCCAGACCGACGACCTCCCCGCGGCACAAGCTCAGACTTCGGCTGTCGGCGACGAATTGACCGCCCACTCGCACCGCTTCGTCCTCGCCGCCTCGGACGCGATCGACCTTGTGATGTACGGCGGAGGCGTCCCCGCCCATCAGCTCGACAAGCCGGTTGACCGAGGACTCCGAGACAGCGCCTTCCCAGGCGATGCGCCCGTTTCGCAGCACGACGATGCGCGAGGCGACGTCGACAACCTCCTGGAGCTTGTGGCTGATAAAAATGAACGCGAGGCCGTGGCGTGCTCGCGCTCGAACATAGTCCCGCAGTTGTTGCGAGCGCTCGAGATCGAGAGACGACGTGGGTTCATCGAGCACGATCAGGCGGACCCCAGGGGTCGCAGTAGCGCGCGCGATCTCGACCATCTGCCTCTCGCCAATCGAAAGACGGTCAATTCGCGCATCAACCGCGATGTTGTTGCCAGGAAAGACAGCGTCCAGCGCAGCCCTTGCCGTTTCCCGATACGCGGCGCGCCAGTTGGGGCGTAAGCGTACATGCTCAGGCGTTTCGATGAAGAAGTTCTCGGCCACCGAAAGAGCGGCGCAGAGGGACAATTCCTGGTGCACCATACGGACGCCACGTGCTTGCGCGGCAGTGGCGTCATAGGTGAGAAAGGATTCTTCGACGCCGTCGAATCCGATGTGTCCCAGCGTCGGCGCCGTGATCCCGCACAGGACTCGCATCAGCGTCGATTTGCCGGCTCCGTTGCCCCCGACGAGTCCGACCACATCCGAACTGGCTACCGCGAAATTGATGTCCGCGTTAGCCAGCGTCGGTCCAAAGGCTTTGGTGATTCCCCGCAACTCGATCAGATACGTGGGGCGCTCTGCCGCACTCGACTCACTCGGCGTCGGCGCCACGATATTGGGATTCGACAATGGTCGACTCCGAGGTGGGGACGGGCGCTACCTTTCTAGGAAGCGCCCGAGACTGTTTACATCTTGGAGCCTAACTCACTTCGACAGTAGGTTCTGTTTGACCCAGTCGAGCGAGTATGTCGGGCTGATGATCTGCCCGCCCGGAAGCTTCGCGTATTCTTCCAGGTTACTCGCGTCGACCGTCGCGACAGGCATGATCATCATCTTCGGGGCCTTTGCGCCTTCCAGCAAAGACACCCCGAGCCAGAGCGCCGCGCCGCCGATCCCCGGAGTCGTGTTCATCGAGATCGTCTGATAGCCATTCTTCTTGTTCTTCTCGGCCCACCACTTCACGAAGTCGGTTCCGCCGCCGCCCTCGATGATGGGCATGTGATTGACGTAGTCGCCGCCATATTGAGTGAAGGCCTGGGCGATGCCGACGTCGTCGCTGCCTCCCTGACCGAGGACAGCGTCTACATGCGGCAAGCTTGGAAGGACGTTGGCGATAGCCGACTGCGCAACCGACGCCGTCGCCTGACCGTAGACCGTCGCGACAACCTTGATGTCCGGATTTCTTCTTTAGGACGGATTCTTGCGCCGAGTACATGTCGTTGTCCGGGGCGGATCCTTTAACGCCGCGCACCACAATGACGTTTCCTTTGCCGTTCAGCATCTTGAAGACGGCTTCAGCTTGCTGCGCCTTGTAGCCTTTGAAGTCGAAATTGAGTTGGTAGTTGCACGGGGCGTTGGCGATCGAGTTCGAAGGAGATCACGATGGTCCCGGCTTTGCACGCCTTTTCAATCACGCTGTTGACCGCGGTCTCGGAGGCGGCGTCGACCAAGAGGACATCGACCTTCTTGAGGATCAGCTCTCCGATCTGGCTGTTTTGTTGCGCGACGGAACCGTCGCCGTTCATGATGATGTAATCCGCAATCTTGCCTTCGCTCTTCGCCTGCTTGGCGGCAGCCTCGAAGGCTTCGACCATCTGATGGCGCCAAGTGTTGCCGTAGTAAGCGTTCGATAGTGCGATGACAGGCGCCTGGGGCGTGGCCGAGGCCGGGGCGACAAGTCCCAATAGCGACAGAGCGCCGACGACGGCGATGACGAATTTCATTAGCTCCTCCCGGTGAAAGGCATCGGCCTTGATGGCGACTTGTATGCATAGTATACCAGATAGGGTATGACAAGCGCTCAGTCGCTGGACCCTCCTCGCGAGAGGCTCGACGCGGATCGAAGTTCACGCTTGGGTTCGAGCGCGTGGGTCATCCTCAGCGGAGGTTTTGATTTTGCGCGATCGAGCGGAAACACAGCGAATTGGGGTGGCGACGAAGCGAGATCCGATTCCGCGGCCAAAACTTGCCGAACTCGTTCAGAACCGCTTGCTTGCAGTGATCCAAGCAGAAAACCTGCGACCCGGCGATTTCCTCCCTTCCGAACGCGAGCTCATGCAAAGCTACGCCGTAGGTCGTCCGTCAATTCGCGAGGCCATGCAGAATCTCCAGCGCATGGGCCTAATCGAGATCAATCACGGCGAGCGACCGAGGATGGCGACGCCGTCGTTCGAGCGCATGGTTTCGGGGATGAGCGAAACGATGCGCCACGTCCTGGTCAATTCGCCAACGACGCTCGACCATTTGAAGGAGGCGCGCGCAACATTCGAAATGACGATGGCGCAAATCGCCGCGCGAAAACGCACGGCTGCCGATATCGCGGATCTGCACGCAATCTTCGCCGAGCAGGAGCGAGCTCGGCTTGATTTCGAACGCATTTCTACAGGCGGATGGCCGGTTCCATCATCGCATCGCCGTAATCACCGGCAACCCGATCTTCGCGAGCCTGAGCCAGGCTCTGTTTGCCTGGCTCGCCCAGTTCCATTTCGATCTGGTTCGCAAGCCGGGTCTGGAGCAACTGACGCTGGCCGAGCATCGTCAGATTCTCGGCGCCATCGAGCGTGGCGAACCGGAGGAGGCGGCTCGCCTCACCGCGGACCATTTGAACCGGGCGAACACCCTCTACCATCAAGCGAATTTTCGCCCTTGAGACCTTCTCAGAGCCATGAAAGCAAACTTCGCGCAGGCGAGCTGGTATACTGATCACGCGACCCCGGTCGAGGTAGGCGTCGGCTGCGCCAGGTCCCGGGGAGATGGGGCATGAGCGTCGAGCGCATCGAAGCCGACTATCTCATCGAAACCGCTCACGACCCAGCGAAGGCCGTAGAGGCCATGGCCGGCGAGCAGTCGTCGGGCACTTTCGTTCCGGTGCCGGGCGAGACCCCTGAACTCAAGGCGCGGGCTGCGGCCCGGGTCGAGAGGCTAGAGGTGGTCGGCGAAGTGGATCACGCAAGCCTGCCGGGTTCGAGCGCTCCGGCTGGTAGCACGCGTCGCGTCACCGCGCGCGCTACCCTTTCGTGGCCGCTTGAGAATATCGGCCCGTCGCTGCCCAATCTCATGGCGACAGTCGCGGGCAATCTCTTCGAGCTCAAGCAGTTCTCGGGCCTGCGCATCCTCGACATCCGGCTGCCGCACGCCTTTGCGACCGCCTACCCCGGACCGAAGTTCGGCGTCGAGGGCACGCGCAAGCTTACCGACGTGCGAGGACGGCCGCTGATCGGCACCATCGTCAAGCCGTCGATCGGTTTCACGCCGCAGGAAACTGCGGATCTCGTGGACGTTCTCTGCAAGGCGGGCATCGACTTTATCAAGGACGACGAACTGCAGTCGGATGGTCCAGGATGCCCCTTCACAGAGCGAGCGCGCGCGGTCATGCGGGTAATCGAGCGGCGCGCGGACCTCATCGGCAATAAGACAATGTACGCGTTCAACCTGACCGGCGAGGTTGACGAGATGCGACGCCGACATGATCTCATCGAGAATCTCGGCGGCACGTGCGTCATGGCGAGTCTCAATTCAGTGGGGCTCAGCGGAATGATCGCGCTTGGTCGCCACACGCGACTGCCCATTCACGCCCACCGGAACGGCTGGGGCTACCTTTCGCGGCACCCCGCGCTCGGCTGGTCCTACCCAGCGTGGCAAAAGTTCTGGCGCCTCGCCGGCGCAGACCACATGCACGTCAATGGGCTTGCCAACAAGTTCAGCGAATCCGACGAAAGCGTGGTCAAGTCGGCGCGAGCCTGTCTCACTCCCATGTTCGCTGACAAACCCTGCGTTGCGATGCCTGTCTTTTCGTCGGGTCAAACCGCCAAGCAGGCCGAGGGAACGCTCGCAGCGCTTGGTTCCATGGATCTGATCTTTGCCTCTGGCGGCGGCATCATGGCTCACCCCGGCGGACCGGCGGAAGGTGTACGCGCGCTGCGGGAAGCCTTCGAGGCGGCTGCAGCGGGCATACCGGCCGAGCGCTACGCGTCCACGCATCCGGCGCTGGATGGGGCGTTGCGGATGACTTCTGCATGACCGATCAAACCGAGCTGCCCAATGGCCTGCTGCTCGCTTTCTATGGCGACGATTTCACCGGCTCCTCGGCGGTCATGGAGGTTATGACCTTTGCGGGCCTCCCGGCCGTAATGTTCGTCGAGACGCCGACTAAGGCGCAATTGGAGCGATTTTCAAACTATCGGGCGATAGGGATCGCCAGCGTCGCCCGGGCACAGCCGCCGGGCTGGATGGACGCTCGCTTGCCAGGGGCCTTCCGGGCGCTGGCGGAACTCAAGGCGCCCGTCAGCCACTACAAAGTCTGTTCGACCCTGGACTCGTCTCCGACAGTTGGTTCAATCGGCTGCGCCATTGATATTGGCGTTCCTATCTTCACCGAAAACCCTGGAGCCGCAAGTTGGCAGCCGCTTGTCGTGGCGGCGCCGACCATCGGACGCTATCAGGCCTTCGGCAATCTCTTTGCCGCGTATCAAGACCGCATCTTCCGCCTTGATCGGCATCCCGTCATGCAGCGACATCCGGTCACGCCGATGGACGAGGCGGACGTACGCGTGCACGTAGGCAGGCAGACCCCGCGCCCTATCGGCCTCGTTGATTTCGTCGCGATGAAGCGCGGCGCGGGCATGGAGCGGTTCGAGGCCGAGTTGGCTGAGGGACGCTCAATTGTGTCGCTCGACGTTGTCGACGACGAGACGTTGCAGTGGGTTGGAAGCCTGATTTGGGACCGCCGCGGTCAAGGCGTCTTTGCGATCGGCTCACAAGGCGTTGAATACGCGCTCGTGGCGCATTGGCGGGCTGAGGGCATGTTGCAGCGACCCGTCACTCCAGATCCTGCTTCCAAACTGTCCCAGGTGGTTGCGGTCTCGGGCTCAATCTCCGAAGTCACCGCCGCTCAGACGGACTGGGCGGCGGCGAATGGGTTCGACCTCATCCGGCTCGACGCCTCGGCTAGCTTCGATGATCGACTCTGGAATGCCGAAATCGATTCGGCGGTCAAGAGCGCGCTCGCCTCGCTTTCTTCCGGCCGATCGCCCCTCGTCGCGACCGCTCGCGGCCCGAACGATAGCTCCCTCGCGAGATTCCGCGAAAAGCTGTCGACCTCCGGGGTTGATTCTATCGAAGTCAATGGACGCCTAGGATCTGGACTGGGCGAGGTTCTCCAACGAGTCATGCGCCGCGCGCGTATCAAGCGAGGCGTCGTTTCGGGGGGAGACTCTTCCGGCTTCGCGATCCGGGCGCTGGGAGCCTACGCGCTCGAAGCCGTCGCGCCAATCGCGCCCGGCGCACCGCTCTGCCGCGTGTTCTCGACCGATCCTGAAACGGACGGGTTTCAGATAACACTAAAAGGCGGACAGATGGGAGAAGTGGATTTTTTTGGATTGGTTCGCGCGGGTAGCACAACAGCTTAGGGAGAAACGACGTGACGAAAATCGCATTGCTCGGCGCTGGCGGAAAGATGGGGACGCGCCTGTCGGCAAATCTCAAGGACAGCCGGTTCGAGGTGGATCACGTCGAAGTCTCGGAGGAAGGGCGCGCGCGTCTCAAGGAGAAACTTGGCGTCGAATGCATGGAGCAGGGTCAGGCTGTCTCGTCGGCGGACGCTGTCGTCATGGCGGTGCCAGACCGCCTCATCGGCAAGGTGCTCAAAACTTTTGTCGGCAATCTGCGCTCGGGCGCAAAGGTAATCATGCTCGACGCCGCCGCGCCGCATGCGGGCGAACTACCTGAGCGCGATGACGTTACCTATTTCGTAACCCATCCCTGCCACCCACCGATTTTCAACGACGAAACGGATCCTAAGGCGAAGACCGACTTTTTCGGCGGGATCTTCGCCAAGCAGCATATCGTGTGCGCTTTGATGCAGGGACCTGAATCGCACTATGCCGAGTGCGAGGAGATGGCGCGCGAAATCTATAAGCCGGTAATGCGCGCGCACCGATGCACCGTCGAACAACTAGCCATTCTCGAGCCCGCGCTGTCGGAGACGGTAGGGGCCACATTCGCGCTGACGCTTCGCGAAGCAACGGACGAGGCGATCAGGCGCGGCGTTCCTAAGCAAGCTGCAATCGACTTCATCATTGGCCACCTGAATATCGAACTCGCCATCGCTTTTGGGATCTTCCCGGAGGGTCGGTTCTCGGATGGCGCATTGCAGGCGATCGAGAAGGCGAGGCCTGTTATATTTCGTGATGGGTGGATGGATCGCGTCTTTTCACCGGTGGCCGTGCTTCGGTCAGTGAAGGACATCTGCGACCCGACTACGGCTTGATGAGCACAAGGAATCAAGGCCGTCTGCGCGCCGCCGCGATCGGGGTTGACTTCTACTATGAGGCCCCCGAACTAGGCCGTGTGGACGAATTTGATCAAGCAGAGGCCGGCGGCGAAGCTGACGATTGATCTGAAGTTTCGTTCGGTCTTTTCGCAGCGGAGCGCGACGCGCTTGAAGCGCTTGAGCCGTCCGACGCCCTGCTCGATGCGTGCGCGGGCTTTGTAGAGGGTGCGTGCGAAGAAGGCTGGCTTGTTCTTTTCGTTCGCCTTGTGGGGGATGACCGGAGCGATGCCGCGCGCTCTCGCGGCGTCCCGATTAGCCTTGCTGGCGTAGCCTTTGTCGCAGATGACGGCGCGCGGCTGAATGTCGGGCCCGATATCGAGCAGGGTTTCGAAGTGACGCCCGTCGAAGGCTTCGCCGCCGGTCAGGTCGAAGGCGATGATATCCCCGGAGGCGTCCGATTTTGCGTGAATTTTCGTGGTGAAGCCGCCACGCGAGCGCCCGAGCGCCTGGCCTTCTTGCCCCCCTTTGCTCCAGCCGCCGATACATGAGCGCGCACGACGGTGGAGTCGAACATCTGAAGGAGATGCGCCGTGGAGCTCATGGACGCGAGCGTGTCGAAGAAGGCCTCGAAGACGCCAGCCTTGCTCAAGCGATCGAAGCGCTTCCACACGCTGTTCCAATGACCGAAGCGCTCCGGCAGCGCGCGCCAGCGAACGTTCTCGACGGTGAAGAAATGAAGCGCCTCGAGGAAGCGGCGGTCGTCCTCGGCTTTCCGGCCGCGCCGAGGCAGGCAGGCGCGGAACACCGCAAGCGTGTGCTTCCAATCGTCATCATCCATCTTTGTCGACATTGACTCCGGCCTCCGATTCGGTCGGAGTCCTATGAATCATGCCTGATTCACCGCGGGAATCCCAAAAGCGCCATCTCTCCAAAATTCGTCCACACGGCCTAGACGGTTGTGTTCCGTTGGGATCGAAGTCCAGAGATTGAGGGCCGCGAAAGACTTGTCTGCCCGTTCGTCCGCTGCAGAAGTTGTTTAGTTCTCGAGGTGCAAGAAGCTGAGCCCCTGGCCAAAAGCCTGTGCCTCGTGCTCGCGCTCTATGCCGAGACGGAGCTGTGCATGCAACGGCCCGAGTTGGGTTTCGAGACGCCGCAGGGCTCTGTCAGAGCAAGCTCTGGGGCCGCGTGCGGCCGTGCTAGTTCTAGGCCATGAGCAACTCGTTCCGATATTTCAACAGCTCGCCAGAGGTCATCCGTCTGGTCGTGATGATGTACGTCAGATACCCGCTGTCGCTGCGCAACGTCGAGGATCTTTTGGCCGAGCGTGGGATCGACATCAGCCACGAGACCGTCCGGTTTTGGTGGAACCAGTTTGGGCCGATATTCGCCGCCGAGATCCGAAAGAGGCGGATCGTCGAGATGCGAGCCTATCCTCAATGGCGCTGGCATGTGGACGAGGTGTTTGTGAAGGTCAATGGCAAGCTCTTTTATCTCTGGCGCGCCGTCGACCACGAAGGCGAGGTGTTGGACGCGGTCGTCACCTCAAAACGGGACAAGGCTGCGGCGCTGAAACTTCTTAAGCGCATCTTGAAGAAATATGGCCGTCCGCGGAAAATCGTCACTGACGGGCTTTGCTCTTATTCCGCGGCGATGAAAGAGGTCGGTGCCGCAGATCGGCATGAGGTTGGTCGCCGTCTCAACAATCGGGCGGAGAATTCGCACCAACCGTTTCGACGACGGGAGCGGGCGATGCAGCGGTTTCGAAGCCTGAAGACGCTGCAGAAGTTCAGCTCAGTTCACGCCCAGGTCCACAACCAATTCAATCAGGAGCGCCATCTCGTCACGCGGCAGATTTACAAACAGAGACGCTCGGCGGCATTGGCGGAGTGGCGCGCCCTTGCGGCATAGATCGTCATTTGAAAGAGGGCGTGTGCCCTACGAGTTGACGAACCGCCGTTACTCTGACAACGCCCCCGTGAGGCCGATAAGACGAGAATGCCCGCCCACGTGTCAAATGGGCGTTGTCACGTTGTCGAACAAGGAGCGCGACAGGCCTGCGTGTGGCCGCCGCGCGCGGTCTCACCGTGGTCTCTGCGCTGGGTCAGACATCGCCCGGAGGGTGCACTCGCCGCCAGTGCTCAGCGATGTCGCGCCCGGTGCATACCCACACGCGGTCGTGTCTGTGGACATGTTCGAGAAACTTGATCAGTCCGGCGGCCTTCGCTGGCCGGCCAACAAGCCGATCGTGCAGCGCCACGCTCATGATTTTGGGGCGCTCGTCCCCTTCTTCATAGAGAAGATTGAAGCCGTCGATCATGTATTGCGCGAATTCGTCGGCGGTGCTGAAGCCGGTGTTGCGGTCGAACCTGTTGTCGTTGGTTTCGAACGAATAGGGGATGACCAAGTGATCCCTATCGCCGAATTTGACCCAAAAGGGCAATTCGTCGCCGAGATAATCGCGGTCGTAGAGGAAGCCGCCCTGCTCCACCAACAGCCGCCGCGTGTTGACGCTCGGACGGCCGCTGAACCATCCCACCGGCAGCGCGCCGGTCAATTCTTTAATGCCAGAGACGGCAAGCTTGACATGCTCGCGCTCTTCGTCCTCGCCCATCCGGCAATAATCGAGCCACCGCCAACCATGGCTGACGATTTCATGTCCCTCCTCGACGAAGGCGCGCGCGAGTTCGGGATACATCTGCAATCCGCGTACAACGCCCAGCACGCTGATCCTCACATTAAAGCGCCTGAAGATACGCAAAAGGCGCCAGCAACCGACGCGCGGACCATATTCAAATACAAACTCGACCATCGGACTTCGCTGGCCGCGATAGGCGGGAAAACCGATGTCGGTGAGGAGATTCTCGGAATGCGAGTCGCCCTCCAGAATGGAGTGCTCGCCGCCCGCTTCGACGTTCAGATTGAAATTGAGCGCGATCCTTGCGCCGCCGGGCCAGCCCGCATGCGGCAGCTTGTCGCCGTAGCCGAGGAAGTCACGTGCTGGGCCCGATTGGCGCACGACCCCCTGTTCGCGGCTGCCACCCGATCCCCCTCCGACCGCGATCGTGCCTTTTGAAGCCATCAGTCCGCTCCCCGTCAGACAATTCGACCTATGAATCGAGGCCCTGCTTCAAGCATTTCCTCGTGGCGACTATCGCCCGATGGCGTAGGCCTCCATGTGACGTGGAGTCGCTGCGGCCTTGATGATTCCGTTCGACAACGAAGCTGCGCAAAGCCGCCCGAGCGACCAGCCCTCAGCGACATTCGGGCGGTGCCCGCGCCGCTCCAGCTCGCCGAGCGCCTCCGACCCGAATCGATCCTCGATCGCCAGCGCGCCGGGCTTCGCCTGGCGCGGGGTAAACGAACTCGGGAAATGCCGGCTGTTGAACGTTGGCGCATCGATTGCCTCTTGCAGATTCGCGCGATGATGGAAATGTCGGAGCAGCAGCAGCAGGCTCCATTGGTCCTGCTGGTCGCCGCCGGGCGAGCCACAGACCAGATAGGGCGCGCCGTCGCGCTCTACTAGTGTCGGCGACAATGTTGTGCGAGGCCGCGCACCGGGCTTCAGGCTCGACGGCAGACCCTCATCGAGCCAGAACATTTGAGCGCGCGTCCCCAGGGGGAAACCGAGCCCGGGAATGACCGGCGAACTCTGAAACCAGCCGCCGCTCGGCGTCGCGGCGATGATATTGCCCCATCGGTCGACGACGTCGAGATGGACGGTGTCGCCGCGATCCTCCGGGAGAGGCGCGAATGCCGGTTCGCCGCCCCCGGGCCCCACCGGCGTCGCGGATCCCGCGAGCCCGAGGATGGTCTTCAGCCGCGGGGTTGAAAGTTCGGGCAATCCAGGCCGCAGCTCCAGCGACGCGTCCTTCCGCACGCATGCACGCCGCGCATCGTTGTACGGATCGCTTAGCAGCGTCGCCAGCGGCACGTCCGCGAACTCCGGGTCGCCGTAGAACGCCTCGCGATCCGCGAAGGCGAGCTTGGCGCATTCGGTTACGATATGGACGAACTCGGCGCCGATGGGGTCCAGCGCGGCGATATCAAAGCCCTTCAACAAGGCGAGCTGCTGCAGCAGCACGGGTCCCTGACCCCAAGGGCCAGTCTTGTGCACGCGGTAGCGGCCATAGTCGTAACTGGCGCTGTCTTCAAACGTTGCGCGCCATCGCGTCGTGTCGTCGGCCGTCAGCAGGCCGACATTGCGCTGGCCGGTTCCATCCATGAGCGGCGCGCGGGTGGCAAACCGATCGACCGCCTCAGCGACGAAACCGCGATAGAAGGCGTCGCGCGCCGCATCGATTTGCCGCTCGCGGTCGCCTCCGGCCGACCTCGCCTCGGTCAAGATTCGCTTGTAAGTGTCGGCGACGCCCGGCGTCCGATACAGCGTCCCGGGCCTCGGCGGCTCGCCGTTCGGTAACCACACCGCCGCCGAGCTCGGCCATTCCGCCTTGAAAAAGTCGACCAGCGGCAGCAGCGACATAGTCATGCGCGGCAGGACCGGGAAGCCGTTTTCGGCATAGCTGATCGCCGGCGCCAGCACCTGTTCGAGGGTCATCGTTCCAAAGTCGCGCAAAAGCAACATCCACCCGTCGAAGGCCCCCGGAACCGTTGCGGCGAGGAACGCGGTTCCCGGAATCAACGTGAGGCCGAGTTGCCGAAACTTGGCAATGGTCGCCGCGGCCGGCGCTGTTCCCTGGGCGCAGAGGACGCGCACTTTGCGATCACGCGAGCTGTAAAGAATCGCCGGCATGTCGCCGGCGGGGCCGGACAGATGCGGCTCGACGATCTGCAGACTTATGCCGGTCGCTACCGCGGCGTCGAACGCGTTGCCGCCCCGCTCCAGAATCGACATGCCCACTGCCGACGCCAGCCAATGCGTCGAACTTACCGCGCCGAAAGTGCCAATAATCTCGGGCCGGGTGGTGAACTTCCCGCTCACGCCGCTGTCCTTCCGCTGATCAAGCCGATCGCCTCGTCGGTCGAGTGCACGCCGCCAAAGGCTTGAAGGAAGATGGACAAGGTCGCGTTGTGTTCGGCGTCGTTGCGCGAGGCGTTGGCGTCCGAGATCACGATCGTCTTGAAGTTGCGCATCGCCGCGTCGCGTGCAGTGCATTCGCAGCAAACGTTCGTCACTGTGCCGACGATCAGCGTCATGTCGATGGCGCGCGAACGGAGCAACACCTCCAATTTGCGCGATGGATCGGCGAACGGGGTCAGACGGCTCTTTGACACCAGGAGGTCATCCGGTTGACGGTCGAGGTCGCGCCATAACGCGTGTTCGGGCCGCCCCTCGCTGAAGGCGAGACGGAAGCGGTCGGAGGTTTCGCCGGTGACGATGAAGTTAAAGAATGTCGTCCAATCCAGCTCGGCGCTGGGCCCATAGGTCGAGACGATCCACACGATTGTTCCGCCTGCGCGCCGCAAGGCGCCCGTGAGACGATTAATGTTGGGCACGATTTCTCGCGCCATCGGCATTTCGGCCACGGTGCCGGGCGCAACGAAGCCGGTCTGCATGTCCACCACCAAGGGCGCGGTCTTGCTGGGCTCGATGGCGACGAACGGTTGCACCCCCCCCCTGCGTCGCATGGAGATGTCAATGGCTTGTTGCGTGATTTCGACCTTGTGCACTTATGGGAACTCCCGTCGGCGGCCTCTGACAAAGCGCCTCTCAGACTTTCAATACGATCTTGCCGAAGTGCCTGCCCTCACGCATGTATTCGAGCGCCGCGCGAGCCTCGGTCCATGGGAAGACGCGATCCACCACCGGGCGCATCTTGTGCAGCGCGATCGCGCGGTTCATGTGGTCGAAGGATTCGCGGGAGCCTATCGGAATGCCGCGCACGACCGCGCGCCGGTAGAGGATTTCTAGCGGGTTGATCTCGCCCGTCTTGCTGCCGACGTACCCGATCATGTGGATCTGCCCGCCCATGCGGATCGCCTGCAGCGACTGCATGAAACTGTCGGGGCCGCCGACCTCGACGACATGATCGACGCCGCGGCCGCCATTGAGCCGGCGCACTTCAGGATGCCACACCGGATTCTTGACATAGTTGATCGTGTCGGTCGCGCCGAGTAGCCTGGCGCGCTCGAGCTTGGCGTCGCTGCTCGATGTGACGATCGTCCTCGCGCCGAACATAACCCCGAACTGAAGAGCGAACAGAGAAACGCCGCCGGTCCCCTGCACCAACAGGGTCTCGCCTGCCTGCAGGCAGCCCTCGGTGACTAGGGCCTGCCAGGCGGTGAGCGCGGCGCAGGGCAAGGTCGAAGCCTCCTCGTCGGTCAGATGCTCCGGCGCGCGCACCAGCCCCTGTTGATCCAGCAGGACGAATTCGGAAAGCATTCCGTCCATGTCGCCGCCGAGTTGGCCGATACCCGCGGTCTGGTCGAAATCGCCGCCGAGCCAGCTCTGCCAGAAGGTGCCGAGCACCCGGTCGCCCGCCTTGGCGCGGGTCACGCCCTCGCCGACCGCGACGACCTCCCCGAGGCCATCCGAGGTTGGCACCAAGGGCAGCGGAAATCTGAACGGGTAAGTCCCGGCGACTATGTCCGTGTCGCGGTAATTCAGCGATACCGCGCGCGTTCGGATCACTACTTCACCGAACCGCGGCTTGGGTTCGGGCCGGTCGACCAGTTTGAGGTGGTCGAGCCCGAACTGACCATCGATTACGAACGCCTTCATCGCGTTCCTCCAGAATGAGCGCCGCGGCCAGATCTCAGCGCGAGTGAAGAGACGCGCCGGCAGCGGGTCAAGTTCGACGTGACTGAAAAGACGGCGCGGCGGCGCAAGATTTCTGCAGAGCGCCGAAACTTTCTGCAAGAGGAGATTATCGGCCAGGCGCTGTCACGGACAATCCGTCTTTTCATCAATGGCTTTCGCGCCTATTCTTTTTAAACTGCCGGCTGGCGAGAGGAGGTCCGCCATGACGATACACATCCGCGTTGTAACACCGATCACCACCGACGGATTCCGTTCTCAAGAGGACGCGACGACGCTTCAGTCGGAAGGCGTGATGGTCGATTTCGTGAATATCGACACGGGTCCCGCTTCGATCGAGTGCGACTATGAGATCATGCTCAGCCAACCTGCCACGATCGCTCGGATCGTCGAAGCCGAACGTCAAGGTGCCGATGCCGCGGTGATCGACTGCATGGGCGACCCTGGGCTGTTTGCCGCGCGGGAGTGCGTGTCGATTCCCGTGCTCGGGCCCATGCAGACAGCGATGAGCGTGGCGACAATGATGGGCCACAAGTTCAGCGTCGTGACGGTGCTGCATCGCATTCTGCCGATGATCGAAAGGCAAGCCGCCGTCTACGGCATGGCCTCCAAGCTGGCCTCGGCGCGCTCAGTCGACATCCCGGTGCTCGAATTGGAGAAGGACCTCGCGGCCACCAAGCGAGCCCTGACCGCAGAAGCCAGGAAGGCCGTGGTCGAGGACGGCGCGGACTACATCATTTTCGGCTGCACAGGCATGCTCGGCTGCGCCGACGCGGTGCGCGAAGGATTGCTTGCCGATGGGCTCGACGTGCCCGTAATCGATCCGGTGCCGACCGCGGTGAATGTCGCAGCGGCGTTGGTGCGCTCGCGCCTCTCACACAGCAAGCATGCCTATCGACAGCCGCCGAAGAAGGCGGTGGTTGGTTACGCGCAAATAGGCATCGGGGTCGAGAGCGCGCTCGCAGCCGAATAGCGCGATCAAGACGCTCAGCAAAGCAGCCATGTCGGTCGAAACGGTAACAGCCAACGTCTTTCATCGGGTCCGCCGAAAAGGCGAGACGTTTTTGGGCCGCGACCGCCTATGGCTGCTCGTCGTTCCAATGACGCTGTTCTTTGTCGTATTCTTCGTTTTGCCGGTTCTGTCGCTGTTTGCCGACTCGTTCGACAAGCCAATGGCAGGCCGAGTGGCGCCGCGCGGCGACTTCGTGCTCACAAATTTCATCCGGTTCTTTAGTCTTCCGCAGTACTATAATTCGGCGCTGCTCACGATCAAGATTTCGGTCATTTCGTCGATAGTCGCGGCAATTCTGGGGTATCCCCTCGCCTACCTGATCGCGAAGACCGCGCACCCGACGTGGAACACACTCTTGATGATCCTGGTGCTCGCATCAATGCAGCTTGATGGGGTGATCCGCCTCTATGGAATGATGGTGTTGCTAGGCGACAACGGATTGATCAACGGCACCTTGGTTAGGTGGCACTATATCGATAAGCCGCTGCCCTTGATGTACAATGTGTTCGGGGTGATTGTCGGCACCGTTCAGATTACCCTGCCGTTCATGGTGTTGTCGTTGATCGGCGTCATCCGCGGCATCCATCCTTCGCTCGAGGAAGCGGCGCGTAGCCTCGGGGCGTCACCCTGGCGCGCCTTCCGCAGCGTCACGCTGCCGCTGACGATGCCCGGCTTGCTGGCGGGCATGCTGCTCGTATTCGCCCTTGCCAGCAGCAGTTATGTGGTGCCGGCGCTGATGGGGGGGTGGAAAGTATGGGTCCTGCCGATCCATATCTTTGAACGGATCACCAACAGCGGGCAATGGCAATTCGGGGCCGCGCTCTCCACGATCTTGTTCATCATCAATATCAGCGCGGTGTTCGTATACCAGGCCGTGAGCTCGCGCTTGACGGGGGGGCGGACATGAAAGACGCGGCCCGCTTCCATTGGATCATCTGGCTTGGCGCGGCCGCGGCTCTCGTGGTGTTGCTGCTGCCGGTCGTGATCGTGGTCATGGCCGGACTCACTGCGGGCGAATATCTGACGTTTCCGCCGCAAGGCCTGTCGTTGCGCTGGGTCGTGGACTTCCTCAAATCGCCTACATTCTTTCCGGCCTATTTGTTCAGTCTCGAACTTGCTGTGATCACGATGGCGATCTCGTCCGTGATGGGCACCATGGCCGCGGTCTACCTCATTCGATCGAAGTCAAAGAGCGTGGCGGCCATGCGCGGCCTGTTCATGTCGCCGATCGTTCTGCCGGGGCTCGTTCTGGGCCTCGCTCTCTACGTGTTCTATGTCGCGACGAACATCGGCCTTGCCCGGACCTTCGGCGGTTTGCTGGTGGGCCATGTGCTGGTCACCTCGCCGTTCGTGCTCGCCACAGTGTCAGCCTCGCTGGTGGGGTTCGACGTTTCGCTGGAGGAGGCGGCGCGCAGCCTGGGGGCGGGACCGTTCCAGGCTTTCCGCCTGATCACGCTGAAGATCCTTGAGCCCGCGGTCGCGGCCGGCGCGATTTTTGCGTTCATCATTTCGTTCGGCCAATTCGATCTCTCGCTTTATCTCGGGACGCCGAATCTGACCGGACTGCCTTACGCTATGTACATTTCGCTGCGCTACAAGTTTGAGCCGACCGCCGCCGCCGCGGGCATCTTCGCGATCGCTCTGGTGGTGGTTTCGATGGTGCTGTCGTCGCGATTGGTGAACTTGACCAGGCTCGTCTCCAATACGCGGCTTCGCTGGTGAGCCACGTGACGAGAAGATCCACGGCTTCCGCGGAGACCTCAACTAAGGGTCGATGTTTCTGGAGTGGGAGAGATAATCATGAGTAAGAAGTCGAAAACGGATGTGAGCCGCCGCACGGCACTCAAAGGAGCCGCAGCCGCCGCTGCTACTACCACCCTTTTCAATATCAATCACTCCTGGTCGAAGGACGTCCTCTGGGACGGCAAGCCGTTCGACGCCGGAGGGGCGACGCTGCGCATCGCCGAATGGGGCGGGTTCTGGGAGGAATCAGTCCGAAAATATTTGCTGCCTGACTTTGAGAAAACCTACAATTGCAAGATTTCGTGGGATTCGTCCTTCCCCTGGTTCCCGAAATTCGCAGCCGGTGGGCCGAAGAACCCGTTCTGCGGCATCGCCAACTGGAACCTCAAGGACCTGTACCAGACGGCGCGCGGAGGTGACTATTTCATGCCGCTCGACGAAGTGCTGCCCAACATACCCGCGTCCGTTTACTTGTGGGAATTCGCCAAGGTGACGGGGCTGGGCATCACCTGGGCCTATGGTCGATACGTCTTCGGCTATCGCACGGATTTGATCGACGCCCCGATCAAGAAGTTCGAGGACTTTTGGCGGCCGTCGCTGGCCGGCAAGCGCGGCACCTACGTCACCGTCAACGAGCTGCAAATGACGCTGTTCCTCACCGCCTGCTCGGTATTCGGCAAGGACCAGTACGATCTCAAGGCCGGCTTTGAGGCGATGAAAAAGCTGGTGCCGATCAAGCTGAGCGATTTCACCGGCAACATGACGGCTCTGCTCGAACGGGGCGAGGTGGTCGCCTGCAATCAGTGGGACGGCGAGATGTGGCAGGAGCAGGACAAGGGCCAGAAGATCGGGGTGTACACTTGGGAGGAAAA
This sequence comes from uncultured Alphaproteobacteria bacterium, assembly GCA_963824475.1. Classification (GTDB taxonomy): domain Bacteria; phylum Pseudomonadota; class Alphaproteobacteria; order Rhizobiales; family Beijerinckiaceae; genus Roseiarcus. The sequence goes on along the minus strand of CAWGPR010000007.1, from coordinate 68,728 downwards.
GAAGCCGCTGCTCACTCAGTCTCGGACAATCTCCAAATACGCCGAGCCGATGGAGAAGAAACTGGCCTATGCGTTCATGAACACCACGCTCGATCCCAAGGTATTCGGCCAGTTCGCTGACCTGTTCTATCTGCGCCCGACCTGCAAGAACATACCGGTGACGCCAAAGATGGCGACCAAGGGCATCACCAATACAGCCAACTCGATCAAAGAATTCTGGATTCCGGACTACCAAGGATATCTCGATCACGCCGACGAGGTCGAGGAGACCTGCAACGCCATTTTCTCCGCGTGATCATCACGATCGCGTTCACTGTCTAAAGGGGGCAAATTGGCAACCGTCGAGCTTGTGGCGTTGTCCAAGGCGTATAACGGCAACGTTGCGGTGTCGCAGGTCAACCTCAAAATCGCTTCGGGCGAATTCTTCTCCCTTCTCGGTCCGTCGGGTTGCGGCAAGTCGACGACGTTGCGTATGATGGCGGGCTTCGTCGCGCCCGACGAGGGCCAAATTCTGATCGACGGCGCCGACATCGTCGACCGACCGCCGGAAAGACGCGACGTCGGCATGGTCTTCCAGAACTACGCGATTTTTCCGCATATGAACGTCGCCGAAAACATCGCCTTCGGTCTGCGGATGCGCAAGGTTGACGGCGCCACAATCGAACGCCGCGTGCGGGACGCGCTTCGCCAGGTGGGACTGGACGGATATGAGCGCCGATTCCAGCGCGAACTCAGCGGCGGCGAGCAACAGCGGGTGGCATTGGCGCGCGTCCTTGTCACCCGGCCTCGCATCCTCCTGCTCGACGAGCCGCTGAGCGCCCTCGACAAAAATCTTCGCGAAGAAATGAAATACTGGATCAAGGATCTGCAGAGGACGCTCGGCATCACCACGATCTACGTGACTCATGACCAGGGCGAGGCGCTGACCATGTCCGACAGGATCGGCGTCATGAACAAGGCTCGAGTGGTCCAAGTCGGCACTCCAACCGAGGTCTACGAACGCCCCGCCAACTTGTTTGTCACAACCTTCATCGGCCATTCGAATTTGCTGAACGCTACGGTCAAGCATTCAACAGCCGACTTTGTTGGACTTGCGCTGGACGACGGGAACTCGGTTGTGGCCCCTGCGCGCGCAGGACTGGTCGGGGGCCAACAGGTCAAACTGGTGATACGACCGGAAAACATCCTGCTCGACGGCGACAACAATGAGAGCTTCGCCCGTCTTCCCGCAGTGATCGACGCAAAGGTCTACCAGGGAGCCCTGATCCGCTACCAGCTCACCGTCGCAGGACAGTCGCTCATCGCGGAGGTCCAGAACCAGGGTCGGCGCCCGCAGCACGATCCGGGCGCGAAAGTCATGGTCTTCTGGCATCCGGAGACGACCGAGGTGCTGCCGATTGAATAGCGATCGGCCGTCGAGCCCGGTTCCACAATCATGGGGGCGTTGATCGATGCGCATCGGGATAGATGTGGGCGGCACGAATACCGATGCTGTCCTGATGCGCGAGCTAGAGGTGCTGGGCTGGCGAAAGACGCCGACCACGCCTGACGTGGGCTCGGGGATTATTACTGCTCTTCGTGACTTGCTTGCGGAGACCAGGGTCACCGCGTCGGAGATCCAGGCCGTGATGATCGGCACCACGCATTTCACCAATGCGATCGTCGAACGCCGGCGGCTCGTCGAGGTCGGCGCTATTCGTCTGGGATTGCCCGCGACCCGCTCGCTTCCGCCGTTGACGGATTGGCCGGGCGATCTCGTTTCGGCGGTGGGCGGACATCGCTACATGCTGAAGGGCGGAAACGAGTTCGACGGCCGCGAGATCGCCCCCCTCGACGAGCAGGGCCTGCGCCAGGTTGCGGCGGACATCCGACGAAGGGGGATCAGCACGGCGGCCATCAGTTCGGTGTTTTCGCCGGTGACCGCCGAGATGGAGCAGCGGGCGGCCGAGATCCTCTCCAACGAGGTTCCGGGCATCCGCCTCTCGCTTTCGCACGAGATCGGACGGATCGGATTTCTGGAGCGCGAGAACGCAACCGTGATGAACGCCTGCCTCGTCGATCTGGCGTTTGCCGTCGTTTCGTCGTTCCGCCGCGCGTTGCGCGAACTCGCCATCGAGGCCCCTTTCTTCATCAGTCAGAACGACGGTACGCTGATGGCGCCCCAGCATGTGGAACGCTATCCGGTGCTGACCTTCGCCTCCGGTCCGACCAACTCGATGCGCGGAGCCGCGCTGCTTGCCGGTCTCAAAGACGCGATGGTGGTCGATATCGGAGGAACCACTTCCGACGTTGGCATGCTGCTGCATGGTTTTCCGCGCGAGGCCGCGGTCTCGGTGGACGTCGGCGGCGTGCGCACCAACTTCCGGATGCCGGACGTGCTCGCCGTCGGGCTCGGGGGCGGCAGCGTGGTGCGCGAGGGCGGCGCGCGGATCGGCCCGAACTCGGTCGGCTACGAACTCACGAGCAACGCGTTGGTGTTCGGCGGCGACGTTCTCACCACGACGGATGTCGTCGTGGCGGCCGGACTGCAGGATATCGGAGACCGCAGCCGCGTGAAACATCTGGCACCCTCGCTGATAGAGACGGCGCTCGAGACGATCCACCGGATGGCCGACACCGCCGTCGATCGCATGAAGACGAGCGCTGAGCCGATGCCGGTCATTCTGGTGGGCGGTGGCGCGATACTCGTTTCGCGCCGCCTGCCCTCGGCTTCCGAAGTCGTACGTCCGTCGCACTCCTCGGTCGCCAACGCGATCGGGGCGGCCGTCGCACAGGTCGGCGGCGAGGTCGATCGCGTGTTCGCGGTCGATGGACGGAGCCGCGACACGGTGCTCGACGTCGCCAAGCGAGAGGCGACCGATCGCGCCGTTGCCGCCGGCGCCGCCAGGAATACGGTCAAGATCGTTGACGTTGACGACGTGCCCCTCGCCTATTTGCCAGGCAACGCCACCCGCATCCGTGTCAAGGCGGTTGGCGATCTGTTGATGGTTTGAAGAACGAGGTACGGAGAAAGCGATGCGGCAGTTGGACCGACAGGACCTTCTGGATCTCGCGGTCGGTGCCGCCTTTCTTGGGACGGGCGGCGGCGGCGATCCCTATATCGGCCGGCTGATGGTGCAGGCCGCGATGGACGAAGGCAAGACGGTGGTCGTCCTCGATCCGAGCGAGGTTCCTGACGACGGGCTCGTGATTCCAACCGCGATGATGGGCGCGCCGACTGTGCTGGTCGAAAAGATCCCAAGCGGCGACGAGGCGGTCGCGTCGCTGCGAAAGCTCGAGGCGTATCTCGGTCGCAAGGCGTTCGCGACGATGCCGATCGAGTGCGGCGGGATCAATTCCACGATTCCCCTGGTCGTCGGTGCGTTGACTGGCCTGCCCGTGATCGACGCCGACGGGATGGGCCGCGCCTTTCCCGAACTGCAGATGGAGACATTCAGCGTGCTCGGCGTGCCCGGCTCGCCAATGGTGGTGACCAACGAATACGGCGACAGCGCCTTGATCGAGGCGCGCGACGACAAGTTCATGGAGTGGCTGTCCCGCGGCGTCACGATCCGTATGGGCGGCGCCGCCTATATCGCCGAATATTCAATGAGCGGCGCCGACGTCAAACGCACCGCGGTCCCCAATACCATTTCGCTCGGCATCCGCGTTGGCCGCTGCCTGCGCGAAGCCAAGAAGAACCACAAGAACCCGATCAACGCCTTGCTCCGCATGCTGCCGGACACGCATTATTCCTACGGGCGGGTGATCTGGCGCGGCAAGGTGATCAACGTCAAGCGCGAAACCAAAATGGGTTGGGCGCTCGGCTTGGCCAAGATCGAGGGCGCGGAGGAATGGAAGGGCGTGATGGAGATTCAAATTCAGAACGAGAATCTGATCGCGCGCGTCGACGGCAAGGTTCGCGCCATCGTCCCGGACCTGATCTGCGTGATGGAGGCCGACACCGCCGAGCCGATCACCACGGAATACCTGCGTTACGGCCAGCGCGTCGTGGTGGTCTCTGTCGCCGTGCCGCCGATCATGCGCACGCCCGAAGCGCTCGAAGTATTCGGTCCCAAGGGATTCCGGATCGAACGAGCCCTACACGCCGATCGAGCAACTCGTGTGACCGCATTATTTTTCAGGTGCCGGCGCGTCCCGCTGGCGACGTGAACAATCGCGAAGGAGCCCGCGAACGTGATTAGAATCGGAATCGACGTCGGCGGCACCAACACCGACGCCGTCGTCATGGAGGGGCAGCGCGTCATCGCCAGCTTCAAGGCGGTCACATCGCCCGACGTCACGACCGGCGTGCGCGAGGCCCTGAAGGGCGCGCTCAGACAGTCGGGCGTCGCTGCAGAATCCGTTGAGGTCGTCGCCCTCGGCACCACCCATTTCACCAATGCTGTCGTGCAGCGGCGTGGTTTGGCGCCGACGGCTGCGGTGAGGCTCGGCCTGCCGGCGACGCAGGCGCTGCCGCCGATGGTCGACTGGCCGCCCGACCTGCGCGACGCGATCGGCAATCACGCCTACTTCGCCCATGGCGGCCACGAATTCGACGGCCGGGCGATCACTCCGCTCGATCCCGCCGAGTTGCGAAGGATCGCGAAGGACATCGTCAAGAAGAGGATCCGCACCATTGCGATCAGTTCGGTGTTCAGCCCGGTCAACCCCGAAATGGAGCGCCAGGCCGGCGAGATCCTCGCCGCCGCGGCGCCCGACGCCCACATCACTTTGTCGAGCGATATTGGCCGCATCGGGCTCTTGGAGCGTGAGAACGCGGCGATCATGAACGCGTGCCTGCGCGACCTCTCGCGCGTAGTCATGGGCGCCTTCCGGGACGCGCTTGCTACCGCGGGCGTTTCCGGGCGGTTCTTCCTGACTCAGAACGACGGCACGCTGATGGACGCCCACTTCGCCGAACGCTTCCCGGTGCTGACCTTCGCGAGCGGCCCGACCAATTCGATGCGAGGCGCGGCGTTCCTTTCCGGCGTCCAGGACGGAATCGTAATCGATGTAGGCGGAACCACCACCGACGTCGGCTCGCTGCACAAGGGCTTTCCCCGCCAGGCGACCGTTGCCGTCGAGATCGGGGGCGTTCGCACGAATTTCCGCATGCCCGACGTATTCTCGATCGGCCTCGGAGGCGGCTCGCTAGTGATCGAGGAGAAGCCGAGCGGCGTCGTGACGGTCGGGCCCCGTTCGGTCGGCTACCGGCTCACGACGGATGCGCTGATCTTCGGCGGCAAGACTTTGACGACGAGCGACATCATCGTCGCGGCCGGCGGCGCCGACTTCGGCGATCGGTCCAAAGTTGCGAACCTTTCGCCGTCGCTGATCGCCAAGACGAGGGCCCGGATCAGGGAAATGGCGCATAACGCCGTCGAGCGCTCGCGCCTCTCGCCCGAACCGCTGCCAGTGGTCGTGGTCGGCGGCGGCAGCATCCTCCTCGATGCGAAGATCGGCGAACTTGACGTCATGAAGCCGAATCATTTTTCCTGCGCGAACGCGGTCGGCGCCGCTATCGCCCAAGTGAGCGGCGAAATCGACCGGATCTACATGCTGAACGCAACAAGCCGCGAAGAAGCGCTGGCCAACGCCAAGCAGAAGGCGACCGACGCTGCGGTCGCGGCGGGCGCCCGCGCCGACAGCGTGACGATCGTCGACGTCGAGGACGTCCCGCTCGCCTACATCCCCGGGAACGCCACCCGCGTGCGGGTCAAGGCTGTCGGCGAACTCGCGCTATAGACGTCACTAATGCAGCCCGACGCCCAGGAACCCGGAGAATGCCGCAATGAGCCGCAAGCCGAGACCGCGCGACACGCTTCCTCGCGCCCAAAGCGAAACAACCGCCCACAAGGCCAAGAGTGGTGCGAAAGACAAGGCGCCGAAGATGAAGCGCGGAACGTCCGCCAAGGTCGATAAGGCCGTGTCGGTACGCATGATCGGCGTCGCCGATCTCGACGACATCGCGGTCGGCGGCGCGATTCTTGGCACGGGCGGCGGAGGGGACCCCTATATCGGCAAGCTTATGGCCCAGCAGGCGATCCGCAAATACGGCGAGGTGCGCATGATCGACGTCGCCGAGGTCGAGGACGAAGAGCTCGTCGTACCCTGCGCGATGATGGGCGCTCCCACGGTGATGGTGGAAAAGATCCCGCAAGGCGAGGAGATATTAACCGCCTTCCGCAAGCTCGAGCGGTTCCTCGGCAAGAAGATCGGCGCGATCCTGTGCGCCGAGGCCGGCGGGCTTAATTCCACCATCCCGTTCGTGATCGGCGCGATGACCGGCATTCCTGTCATCGATGGCGACGGGATGGGGCGCGCCTATCCCGAACTCCAGATGGTCACGTTCACGCTGCACGGCGTCTCAGCCACCCCGATGGTGGTGGTCGACGACAAGGGCAACTGCATTCTGCTCGAATGCGTCGACAACCGTTGGACCGAGCGGCTCGCGCGCGCAGCGACGATCGAAATGGGCGGATCGGTCCTGATCTCCCTTTATCCAATGGACGGCGCGACCGCGAAAAAGTCGGCGGTGCGCGGTACGCTCACGCTCGCTCGTCGCCTCGGCGAAATCTTGCGCGAGAGCCGCGCCACCCATGCCGACGCGGTTGCTGCGATCCAGTCGAAGCTCGGCGCCGCCATAATCTTCCATGGCAGGGTGACCGACATCGCCCGACGCACCGAGACCGGATTTGCGCGCGGCGACGCCAAGTTCGCCGGCGTCGACGAATATCGCGGCCATAGCTATCGAATCGAATTTCAGAACGAATTCCTGATCGCGGAGCAAGACGGCGTTCCCATCGTCACCACGCCCGACCTCATCACGCTGCTCGACGTCGATACCGGCGTGCCAATCACGACCGAAACCATCCGGTTCGGGTTGCGCGTCGTCGCGATCGCCATTCCCTGCACCCCACAATGGCGCACGCGCGCCGGCCTCGCGCTCGTCGGGCCGCACTATTTCGGCTACAAAGTCGACTACCGTCCGTTCAAAGCTTCCCGCTGACGAAGTTGCGGCGAGGATCATCATGAGCGACCCCGACCGGCTGGATCCGCAGCTAGCGACCGGTTCCCTAGGGGGACGCCCCGGCCCGCCGCGAGATTTCCAGGGCTACGGTCCAAATCCGCCCGATCCGAAATGGCCCGGGGCCGCCCGCATCGCTGTCAACATCAACCTCAACGTCGAAGCGGGCGGTGAGCATTGCCTGCTCGAGGGTGACGACCGGTCCGGAGACGCGCTCAGCGATATCGGCCTGCCGAGCTACCGGGGGGCGCGCAGCCCGCCGGTGGAATCGGCGTTCGAATATGGACCGCGCAGCGGGTGCTGGCGACTGCTTCGTATTTTCAGGCGTTTCGATATCAAGGTCAGCATCCTGGGGGTTGTGCGCGCGCTCGAACAATGTCCTGAATTGACCGAGGCCGCTGTCGCCGAGGGCCACGAGATCGTCAGCCATGGCTACCGTTGGCTCGACTATCTCGAGATCGACGAGGAGACCGAGCGCGACCATATCCGCCTGGGTGTCGAGGGCATCAGGAAGCTCACCGGCCAGCCCCCGGCTGGCTGGTTCAACGGTCGACCGAGCAACAACACGCGGCGCCTGCTGGTCGAGCATGGCGGTATCCTCTACGACCGCGACTATTTGGGCGACGAGCTGCCGTTCTGGGTCAAGTTCGGCCAACGGAACCATCTCGTGATCCCGAGCTCCTTCGAGACCAGCGACAACCGCTTCGACCGCAACTCGGGCTTCCGCACGGCCGACGGATTCGCGCGTTACATGATGGACTGTTTCGACCTGCTCTACGAGGAAGGGGCGGAACATCGCAAGATGATGGCGATCAACCTTCACGATCGTCTGATCGGGCGGCCGGCCCGGGCGGCCGGGTTGATCAAGTTTCTCGAATATGCGCGCAGCCACGATCGGGTGTGGTTTTGCACGGGGCGCGACATCGCCGAGCATTGGCGCAAGGAACATCCACCACGCGACCCAGGTCCGGGCCAGCCTGACTTGGAGAGGCCTCGTGTCTGAAACCGTCGAACTCCTGGCCGAGCTCCTCGCCATCAATTCGGTGAATCCCGACCTAGTCGCCCGCTTCAATCAATTTGAAAGGTTTTGATGATTCGCTTCGTCGACGGTGCGGACGACGGAGGCGATCATGGCTGCGAAGGAGATTTCAGTAAAGAAGTATGTGGTGCGGTTGAGCCCGGATGAGCGGGAGCAACTTGAAGCCCTCATCCGTAAAGGAAAGAGCCCGGCCCAGCGGTTGCTGAGGGCGCGGATCTTGTTGAAGGCCGATGTCTCGGAAGCCGGGGAAGGCTGGAGCGACGGCCGGATCATCGAAGCGCTGGAGACCAGCCCATCCATGGTTTACCGGGTGCGCAAGCAACTGGTGGAAGAGGGCTTCGAGGCGGTGTTGAGCCGCAAGCAACGCGCGACGCCGGCGGTTGCGCGGATTTTCGACGGCGAGAAGGAAGCCAAACTGATTGCCTTGGCTTGTTCCAAACCGCCCAAGGGCCGCGCACGCTGGACCTTGCGGTTGTTGGAGAGCAAGGTCGTGGAACTCCGCATTGTCGATCGCGCCAGCGACTCAACGATCGGGCGGGCGCTCAAAAAAACATTCTCCAGCCCCATCGCCGACAGTGCTGGGTCATCCCGCCCAAGGCCAACGGCGCGTTCGTAGCGGCGATGGAAGACGTGCTGGCCGTCTACACGCGGCCACGCGATCCCGATCGTCCGCTGGTTTGCCTGGACGAGACCTCAAAGCAACTCCTCGCCGAGACGCGAGCGACGATCCCGATGAAACCGGGCGCCCGGCCCGTTGCGATTGCGAGTACGAGCGCAATGGAACCGCCAACCTGTTCATGCTGTTCGCGCCGCTCGAAGGTTGGCGCCATATCAAAGTCACAGATCGCCACACCGCCGTGGATTATGCTCACCTCTTGAAAGACGTGGCCGATATCCACTTTTCCGCCGCCCAGACCATCGTTCTGGTCCAGGACAATCTCAACATCCACAGCAAGGCGTCACTCTACGAAGCCTTTCCGCCCGCCGAAGCCAGGCGGCTGGTCGAGCGGTTCGAATGGCATTACACGCCAAAGCACGGCAGCTGGCTTAATCTGGCGGAGTCGGAACTCGGCGTCCTATCGTCCCAATGTCTCGACCGCCGCATCCCTGACAAACAAACCCTCGTCGAGGAAGTCGCCGCCTGGGAGAAGGACCGCAATACCAATCACGCCAAGGCCAATTGGCACTTCACAACCCCAAACGCTCGCATCGAACTCAAACACCTCTACCCGTCAATCTGACTGAATTGGCCGACTAGTTCTCGAATCCCCTGGCGAGGCGGCGATCGGAGATTTCTGCGCGAAATGGCTCGCCGAGCGCGGCTTCGAAGTCCATCGCCTGGAAGAGTGCGCAGGTCGACCAAGCATCGTTGGAATTGCGCGAGGCGCTGGCGGCGGCCGCTCGCTGATGTTCAACGGCCACTATGACACGGTGAGCCTCGCCGGCTATGCCGGCGATCCGCTCAATGGCGGGCGGCGCGGCGGCGGGCTCTTTGGGCGCGGAGCGTCTGCTCGACAGGCCAGAGGATCTGTATGATTTCGCAAGAACGCCTCCCGACATGGATCGGCAGCGACTCGCCCGCCAGCGTCGAACGCGCCACGCTCGTCGGCGGCGATGCTCCCAGCCTTGCGAAACCGTGTGCACACTACGCCGTGCATTCGTAACGCTCGAGCAAAGCGCGTGCCTGCTCGTGGCTTGCAGGCGGTGGACCAATTTGTATCGGCGTTAGGCCCTCCGCGAAACTCATCGGTAACCTGCCGCTCCAGATCCGGTAGGCGCGCTCATAACCAGGACTCACAAACAGCGTCGGTATTTCTCTGGGGTCTGGACCTCTTCAATCACGGTTATTACTGGGAAGCTCATGAGGCCTGGGAAGGTCTTTGGCAGGCTGCGGATCGAGACGGCCCACCGCGTATGCTCTTCAGGGGCTTGATCCTGTTGTCGGCAGCGGGGGTCAAGATCCGAGACCGCAAACATGCGGCGACTGCGCGTCATGCCAAACGCGCCGCGGCTCTGCGCCGTCAGCTGATGAAAGTGCCGGATCGCGCCTTGGAGCGCGCGGTAGGCATGTCACCCGTGGCGCTTGTTGAATGCACCGAAGTGCCCACAAGGCTTCCCGCTGATTTACAGGCGACGGCACCTGGACAGCCTCAACCCGTGTTCAATTTCATTCTCGGACCAAATTCCCGCGGGAGGCCGAGCGGATCGCAAAAGAGAAACGGTCATGAAATCCGCGACACGCCTCCTCGTTGCCATGCGATGGCCATCAGTTCGAATCCCCTCGGCTCCACCACCTCGATTGTGTCAGGGACTTGAGAAACGCGAGGCGCACGCTGGCGCGACCGCTTTCGCGGCCCTATGTTGATCAGTGTGGGCGCTTTGGCGTTCCAACCGGAGGATGAACCATGCGTTTACCCCTCATCGCCCCCGCCGACCTTACACAGCAGCAGAAGTCGCTTTACGACGAAATGCGTACGGGCATCGCCAGATCGGCAACGGACTGTTCTCGACGTCGCCAAGAAACCGGACTTCTCCCGTCCGCCCCCCCCTTCCGCGATCGCGACCACCTGCTTCTTCTTGGCGACGTCGAAAGGCACGAAGACTTCGCTATCCTTTCCCATGGTCCGCCCTCCGTGCATGAGGCTCGGGATGCCCGAGCAACCCTCGTTCATACCTGCACGAAAGGGCGGGCCACCGGCGCCGGCCCGCGAACATGACGTCTAGGAGCAAGCGATCCGAAGGCCCGCTCTAGGCGATCGCGGCGAGTTCTGGGCCGATGGTCGAAATGCGTGGGATTGATCGCCCTCCGTCCATTACTATAGTCTGTCCAGTGACAGCATCGAACTGCGGCGAGCAGAACGATGCTGCGGTTCGAGCAACCTCCTCCTCCATCACAAGCTGCCGATTCCGACGAAGCCGCCCGGGTATAACGGGATAATGCCGCCCGGGATTCCTGAATGATGCCGCCCACCGTAACGGAATGATGCCGCCCGGGTCGCGAGCCTCGCTGGCCGATGGATTGTTGTCACCGGCTGTGGTGTTGGGTCAAGCCTTCCTTGATTGCTTTGCTTGTGTCCGACGCAGGCTTTCGCCGGCGAGTTCGATGCGATGAGCGTTATGGATGAGACGGTCAAGGATGGCGTCGGCGTAGGTGGGATCGCCGATGATTTCGTGCCAACGGTCGATCGGAAGCTGGGAGGTGATCACCGTGGAGCGGCGTCCATAGCGCTCTTCAAGGATTTCCAGGAGATCATGCCGCGCGACGGCGTCGAGTGGCTCAAGCCCCCAATCATCGAGGATGAGAAGGTCGGCTCGGCCGAGGTTGCGTAAGATGCGGGGATGGCGCCCGTCGCCGCGGGCCAGCGCGAGATCCTCGAACAGACGGGGTGCCCGCTGATAGATGACCGACCGATTGTCGCGACAGGCTTTGTGGCCAAGCGCTGAGGCCAGCCAACTCTTGCCGACGCCTGTCGGACCGACGAGAACCAAATTGTCGTGGGCGCTGATCCACTCGCCCTCGACCAGCTTTTGGAACAGCGCGCGGTCGAGACCGCGGGGGCTTCGGTAATCGACATCCTCGACGCTTGCGTGCTGGCGCAATTTGGCGACGCGCAGCCGCGCCGCGAAGCGCTTGTCCTGCCGCCAGGACGCCTCGCGATCGAGCAGAAGCCCGAGCCATTCGTGATGGCCGAGGCCGCCGGCTTCCCCGTTGGCGACGAGTTCGGCGAAGGCCTTGGCCATGCCATGCAGGCCAAGGGCGCTGAGTTGATCGAGGGTGGGATGCTTGAGCAAGCCGTTTCTCCTAATTGTAGTAGCGCGGCCCACGGATGTTGGCGTGCAGGATCGGCGTTCCGTCCGTGGAGCGCTGGCGCGCGGGACGCCGGTCGAGGCTGTTGTCGAGGATGGATTTGACCGAGCCGTAGGTCCGCGCGCCGATGTCGATGGCGCGTTCGGCGGCGGCTTCCAGGCGCTCGGCGCCATGGGGACCCGCGAGCCGGACGATGCCTAGGCAGGCGCGAAAGCCCTGCTCGGGATGCGGTCGCGCCTCAAGGATCAGTTCGCACAGGGCCGCCGTCGCCGGCCCGATCAGGCGCGCGTCGGCGCGGATGCGTTCAATCGTCCAGCCGGCATAGCGCCGATGGCTGGACGGCATGTGCTCGGAGACGGTGGTGTGCTTGTGGTTGCCGCTTGCCCGCACATGCGCGGCGATCCGCTCGCCCTTGAGGAAAATCTCGACGGTCCGCACCGTCATCCGCGCGTCGACCTCGGCGCGGATGAAACGATGGGGCACGCTGTAATAATGGGCGGCGACCTCGACGTGATAGTCGATGCCGACGCGGCATGTCCGCCATTCCGAGAACTCGTACGGCTCGGCCGGCAGGGACCTCAGCGATGGCCGATCGACCGTCTCCAGCAATTGCCGGCGCGTTGCGCCGAGCCGGCGGATCGGGCGGTGTTCATTGAGGTGCGTCATGAGATCGGCGATCGCCGCGTTGACGTCCGCCAGGCTGTAAAAGGTTCGGTGACGCAGCCGCCCGAGCAGCCATCGCTCGACGATGAGCACGGCCTGCTCAACCTTCGCTTTGTCCCGGGGCCGCCGCGGCCGCGCCGGCAAAATGGCGGCTCCGTAATGCGCCGCCATTTCGGCATAGGTCCGATTGACCTGAGGATCGTAAAGGCAGGCCTTGATGACGGCGGTCTTCGTATTGTCCGGCACGAGCAATTGCGGGACGCCGCCGATCGCCTGGAGCGCGCGCACATGGGCGTCGATCCAGTCGGGGAGCGCCTGCGTCCAGCTCGCGTGCGCGAAGGTGAAGCTCGAGGCGCCGAGCACGGCGACGAAGATCTGCGCCATGCGGATCTCCCCGGTGAGCCGGTCAACGACCACCGGGACCCCGTCGCCCGCGTAATCGACGAACAACCGCTCGCCCGCCGCGTGCGTCTGCCGCATCGTCGGCGACAGCTTCGCTTCAAAACCGCGATAGAGTTCGCAAAACCGCGAATAGCTGTAACCGCCGGGGTCGGCCGCGATATATTCGTCCCAGACGATCAGCAGAGTGACGTGCTTGCGCTTCAACTCCCGATGGACCGTGGGCCAGTCCGGCTCGGCGTGGCGGCGGTGTCCCCGTTTGCTTCTGCGATTGGCGTAAAGCGCCGCCTCCAGTTCGGCGTCGCCGATCCCCTCCGGCAACGGCCAAGAAAGCCCAGCGCTGTCCAAACGACTCAACGTCTCTCGAACCGTCGAAGGCGCGAGGCCAAGACGCCGCGCGATCTCGCGCGTCGGCAGGCTGGTTGAAAACTTCAGACGAATGATCTCGCGCGCCTGGCGCATCGAAACTCTTTCCGCTGGCATCGATCGCTCCCTTGGATTGCCAAAGGAGCGACCCTAAACAGGCCAGCGGAGGCGCTCGTCGCCGTCAAAAACCCCGGGCGGCATCATTCCGTTCCGGTGGGCGGCATCATCTCGTTTTGGTGGGCGGCATCATTCCGTTACGACGGGCGACATCATCTCGTTTTGGTGGGCGACATCGTCAGGAATCAGCACATCACAAGCCGCCCTAAGGGCGTATCGGCGATCACCGACGCCTTATAGTTCGGCATTTTGTCGGTTCGTGCGCTTGCGATCTGTCCCGGAGCGATCGCGTTCACGGTGATCGAAGGCGCGAATTCGATAGCCAGCGCCTCCGTCAGATGTACGAGCGCGGCTTTCGCGAGACCATAGACGGAATGCGTGCGGACATAGGCCGATGTCGCGCTGATATTGACGATGCGCCCCCACCCGGCGCCCTCCATGCCATTGACGACGTGCTGCGCCAACAAGTAGGGCGCTCTGGCGTTTACCGCCATGATCATATCCCAATCGGCTGGTGCGAGGGATCGAAACGGTGCGTCCACATAGGGGCCTGCGTTGTTGACCAGAACGTCAATACGCGCGAGTTTCCGCTCGACGTCCGACACAAGCGTCCGACAATATTCGGCCGAAGCCAGATCTCCTCTAAACGCGGCGGATACTCCGCCTTCGGAAGCGATGCGGGATACGACCGCCTCGGCGGCAGCGAGCGCGCTGCGGCAGTGCACGGCTACCGCGGCTCCGCGTCGAGCCAATTCGAGCGCGATGCGAGCGCCTGCCCCAGAGGACGAGCCCGTCACGAGCGCTACCTTGCCGTCGAGGCTCCATTCATTTTCGGCCATGCCTACTCCGTTGCGCGAACAAACGCCCGCGAGCGCGCCGGCCAAACTCGAAGCCTCCGGCTTCGCTCCTTCAGGCGAAATGGCACAGAACGTAACGCCCCGGCGCGACTTCTCGGCGCGGGACAGGTTCCTCGCAGATCGGCTGAGCGAGCGGGCATCGGCCGCGCAGCCGGCATCCTCGGTGCGTCTCGGTCGGGCTCGGAATCTCCCCGGAGAGGACAAAGCGCTCACGACGAATGTCCGGATCCGGCACGGGCACGGACGACAACAGAGCTCGCGTATAGGGATGGCGCGGATCGGCGAAAATGCTGTGACTGTCCGCCTCCTCGACGATAACGCCGAGATACATGACCGCGACCCGGTGGGCGAGATATTTCACCGTCGCGAGATCATGGGAGATGAAGAGGTACGACAGGTTGAGCCGCTTCTGCAGCTGTTCAAGCAGGAGCACGATCCGGGAGCGGAGGGAGACGTCCAAAGCGGAGGTGGGCTCGTCGAGAATGACGAGTTTGGGGCGTGTCGCTACCGCGCGTGCGATATTCACCCGTTGACGCTGCCCGCCCGACAGCTCGTGCGGATAGCGATCGGCGAGTTCCTGTCCTAGTCCAACCTCCGTAAGGATCTCCTCCAACCGGTCACGACGTTCGGCCGGCGATAGATCAAGGTGCAGACGAAGCGGCTCTTCGATCGTCTGACGGGCGTTAAGGCGTGGGTTGAGAGCTGCAGTGGGGTCCTGAAACACCATCTGGATGTCGCGCCGCCGGCTCCTGAGTTGCGCGTCGTTGAGCTGCGTAATGTCGTCTCCGGCAATCCGGATCGTCCCTTCCGTCGGCTCGATCATACGGAGAACGCAGCGTCCGAGAGTGGACTTGCCGCAACCCGATTCGCCCACAAGGCCGAGCGTCTCGCCGCCGGCAATGAAAAACGAAACTCCATCCACCGCGCGAACGGCAGGATGGTCTCCGCGTAACCGCGCGAGCCACGCCGCGGGCCCGTCCAGTGGAAAAAGCTTGCGCAAGCCCTCAACTTCAAGCAGCGACGGCATGCTCGTTCCTGAACGCGAAACAGGCAACGGTATGGTCGCTCGCCGCAGGGACAGCGGCGGGACGCTCTCGACGGCAAATGCCCATTACCAATGGGCAGCGATTCTGATATCGGCAGCCGGCCGGCGGATGATGCAGCGATGGCACGGAGCCCGGAATTGGCTCCAACTTCACCTCGGCGTCGATGCGCGGGATAGATCGGACCAGCGCTCGCGTGTACGGGTGGGCTGGCGCATGAAACAACCCTCGCACCGGAGCTGTCTCGACGAGTTGGCCGGCGTGCATCACAGCGACGCGGTGGCAGGTCTCGGCGACGACTCCGAGATCGTGGGTGATGAGGATAATCGCGGCTCCAGACTTCGACCCGAGATCGCGCAAGAGATCGAGAATGCGCGCGGCAATCGAGACATCAAGTCCGGTCGTCGGTTCGTCAGCAATGAGAAGTTGCGGCGATGTCGCCAGCGCCATCGCGATCATCACCCGCTGACACATCCCTCCGGACAGTTGATGAGCGTATTGTCGCATGCGCCGCGCAGGATCGTTGACGCCGACGAGGTCGAGCAGTTCGAGCGCTCGTCGTTGCGCGTAGGCGTGAGACCGGCCTTCATGGATCTCGATAAGCCGGGTGATCTGTCGCCCGATTGACAGAACCGGATTGATCGCGGTGCGAGGCGTCTGAGAAATCAGGCCGATCCGGCGCCCTCGGTATTCGACCATCTTCTGCTCGCTCAGGGCGAGCAGATCGACACCTTCGAAGAGAATCTTCCCCGAAAGAACCCGCCCCGGTCGCCGGATCAAGCCGAGAAGCGCAGTCGCGCTTACCGATTTTCCAGATCCCAATTCTCCGACCAGCCCAAGAATCTCGCCTTTACGAACCGAAAAACTCACATTGTCAAGAACTTGGACCGGGCCGGAGTGGGTATCGAAATGAACGACAAGATCTTCGACGTCGACGAGGGCGGTCATCGAACGCCACGCATCTTTGGATCGAGGAGGTCGCGCAAGCCATCACCGACAAGATTGAACACGAGCACGGTCAAAAGGATCGCAAGCCCCGGGAAGAGCGAGAGCCACCATTCCCCCGTAACCATCAGGCTCGCGCCTTCGGACGTCATTTGTCCCCATTCGGCGTCGGGAGGCTGAACGCCGAGCCCAATATAGGAAAGCGCCGCCAGGGTCAGAAGAGCAAAGCCCATGGAGAGAGTCGCCTGAACGATCAACGGCGGAAAGCAATTTGGAAACAGATGCACAAAAACAATTCGCAACGCCGGATTCCCGACGGCTCGCGCGGCTTCGGCATATTCGAGCTCTCGCACGCGGACCATCTCCGCGCGCAACTGGCGCAGATAGACCGGCGCCTGAGTGACCGCGATGACGATGGTAAGACTGGTGATGCTGTTGCCCATCGCCGCAGCCAAGCCCATCGCCAGGATGAACGCTGGAAACGCCATGACCGCGTCAACGCAACGCATGACGACCTGATCAACCCAACCGCCCCTGTATCCGGAAATTGCGCCGATCAAGGAGCCTACCGCCAGCGCGGTGAATGTGGACGCGAAAGGCACGAGGAGGTCCACGCGCGACGCTACGATGATGCGGGAGAGTTGATCGCGCCCGTACTCGTCCGTGCCCAGAAGGTGGCCCCATTGCGGCGGTTGCAGCACGGCCATGGCGTCTGGTTCATCGGGATCGAAGGGCGCGATCCAGGGCGAAAAAATCGCAATCGCCGCCAACGCGAGGATCACACAAATCGACAGGAAGGACAGCTTATTGCGGAGGAGACGTCGCCACGCATATTCAAGCGACCCTAAGAAACCGGACATTCTTCCCGACGAGCTGACTTTGACGACGCCTTCCGCCTTCATCCCACCCGCACCCTCGGATCAGCGAGGCCATAAATGAGATCGACGATAAAGTTGACGAGGATGTACATGACCGCCACAAAGAGCACGAAGGATTGGATCGGACTTCAGTCCTTCATCATCAGCGCCTTCACCGCGTAATTGCCAATTCCCGGCCAACCGTACACGCTTTCGACAACCGCGTTTCCGGCCATCAGGAATCCAAAGACGACGCCAAGCGCGGTGACCACCGGAATGATCGCGTTGCGCAGGGCGTCGCCATAAATTATCCGCCGTCGCGGAATGCCCGCCGCCCAGGCCGCCTTGATGTAATCGGTCTCCAGAATTTCCAGCATCGCGGCTCTCACCATCCGCGACAATGGCGCCATCACGCCGATCGCGAGCGTCACGGTTGGCAGCGCAAGCTGCGCAAGCGACGACTGAAGCGCGCGCCAGTTGGCTGTTGCGAGCGAGTCGATCACGTAAAGCCCGGTGATGTGCGCTGGCTCCGTGACCCCGGATCCCAGCCGCCCGAGTGGCGCCGGCGCCACCTCGAGCAGATAGAAGAAGACGTAGATGAGAATAAGGCCGCTCCAGAAGCTCGGCATGGCCACGCCGAGAACGCTGAAGACGCGAGCAAAGTGATCGATCACGCCGTCCCGGTGAATCGCGGAAGCGACCCCGAGCGGCACTCCAATCGCGATTGCGACAAGGAAACTCGCCAGCGTCAATTCCAAAGTCGCCGGCAAACGCTGTTCAAAGTCGACGAGAACCGGGCGGCCGGTTGACGAGCTTTCGCCAAGATCCCCGTGAAGGAGGCCCCCGACGTAGCGGACGTACTGCACATAGAAGGGCTGATCCAAGCCCATCTTATGGGTCATCTCGGCGATATACTCCGGCGTCGCCATTGTGCCGGCTTTCACGAGAGCTGGATTTCCGGGCAGCATGTAAACCAGCAGAAAGCTGATGATGCTGACGCCGAACAAAGTCGGTGCCAGCAGCAACAGCCGGCGCAGGGTGAAGACGGCATAGCTCATCCCAGCGCCTTCGCAGACCGCTCCCCGCCCGCCGCTAAGCCAGCTTCATCCGATCGAAGCGCTCGAAGAAGTCCCATAGCTTTTCAACGCCTGCGAGGTCGGACCGCATGACGCGGCCCCAGCTGTCATACCAGAGCAAACCCCATGCCGCGTCGTCGAGCAGAATCTTCTGCATTTCCTTGACAGCGGCGCTCCGCTTCGCAGGATCGCCTTCGCGGATGTTGTCGTCGAGGAGCTTGTCGATCGCTGGGTTGGAGTAGAAGCTCTTGTTCGTACCCATCGCCTTGCTATGGAAATTCCAGTACATGTGGTAGACGGGATCGTTGATCCATGATTGCCACGATTCGATGGACATCTGATGCTGTCCGTTTGACGATAGTTGGCGGAAAGTCGCGTCGGTCTCCTTGACGATATCGACCTGGAAACCGATCTTGTTGAGCTCACGCTAAGTCCAGATTGCGGCTTGCTCATGGGGGTCGTAGCCAAGTCTTACCGCCAGCGTTGCCGGAATCGGACTTGACCCAACGCCAGCCTGCTGCATGAGCGCCTTCGCTTTCTCAATGTCGTACTTGTAGGGCGACAAGGTTCCGTCGAAGCCGGGCGTTTGGCTGGGCACCGGGCTCTTCATTTGGTCGCCAAAGCCGTAGAGAACGTTTGGGATGATGGCCTGAATGGGGATCGCGTAATTGATTGCTCTGCGCACGTTCACATTGTCGAACGGTGCCTTCTTCGTGTTCATGGCTATAAAATTGCAGTTCGTGTCGGGAAGCGAAATGACCTTAAGTCCGGGTTCGCTCTCGAGGCTCTTCAGATTTTTCGGCGACATCGAATTGGGCCCGACCACCATATCGACCGCCTTGCGCTTAAGCAGCAAAATGCGATCGGCCTCGTTGGGCGTATACTTGGCGACGACCCGTTTGAAATATGGGGCCGGTCCCCAGTAGTCGGGCGTCGCTTCCAGCACAACCTCAACCCCCGGCTCATTCTTCACCAATCGGTACGGGCCAAGACCAGCGGTGTTGCGTTTCAGCCACTCGGCCGCCCAGGGATCGTCGCTGGTCGCGTGCGCCTTCACTTCTTCCGGATCCAGCACCGCATTGTTTGCAAGCGTGACCAGATCGAGCAGCATCGCGCTCGGAGCGGGCATGTTGATGGCGAAGGTGTAATCATCACGCGCTTCGAACTGATCCGGGCTGTTGACCGCGATCAGCGTCGGGAAAATGATTTTCATGTAGCCGGGAGACTGAAGGCCGCGATCGAAAAGATACTTGACCGCATGCGCGTCCACTGGGCGGCCGCTGGCAAATTTCAGACCCTTGCGAATCTTCAGAACAAGCGACTTGCCGTCATTTTCGTACGCCCAGCTTTCCGCGGCGCCTCCAAGGAACTTGCCCGGCACTGCGATTGACAGCCCCGGATGATCCGGAACAGGATCCGTTCCCCACTGCAACGCGGTGTCATAGATGTTGCACTGGACGATGTAGGCGCCGTCGGACTTGAACTGGGCCGGATCAAGCGTGTCGATGTCCGTCGCCCAGGCGACGGTCAGCGCGGGGACGTCTTGCGCCGACGCGAAACGGGGCGCGATCTGCGATGTGACTGCGGCCCCGAACCCAAGCGCCGAAAGCTTTGCGAAATCTCGTCGCGACCAACCAGCCACCATCGTCTTCATCCTTCTCTTCCGACCGACCTCTCGCGGAGAGTGACTCCTCTCGGCGAAGCCGCATCTTGCGACCGCGTTCCAATGTTATCAGAACTCAGACGCTCTGTAGCGCCCGTCTTTTGAGCAGACGATGGCGATAACTTGACCTCAATGTGAGAGATCAACCTTGCATTGTCACGGATAACTTCTTATCCGTACCGCCGTATCTTAATGGCTTCCCGGATAGAATATGGATAGGGAGGGGGAATACGGATAGGGAGAGCGAAATAGATAGGAAAGGGTAGGAAAAATGTACGCTTGATTTGAACTTAGAGTTATGCGCGTCTTGGCGTCTCTGATGAGCGTTGCCTGACGGGGGAGAGAAGCGGGATGCCGGTGCTTTTTATTATCACCACGCTCAAGCCGGGCGTGGATCCCGACGAGTATGAGGCATGGCTCTTGAAGTACGATCGGCCCTTCGCGCATAGCCATCGCAACTTCAAGTCCTACAATGTCCATCGCATCTCAGGTCCCATCCAGGGCTCGCAAGGCGTTGACTGGCAATATGTCGAGCGCCTCGAGCTCGAGAGTCTGGAGCAGCACGCGCGGGACCTCGCTTCTCCCGGGGGGAAAGCGATCATTGACGAGATTGAGAGGCGATTCGTGGATGCGAGCAAGACGATCTCCTTTGCGTCGCATATTGTTGCTTGAAGTCGGCGCGACAGTCATTGTGCCCGCGTCGTCTTCGACCCGGAGTGACACGTGAACGCGCAGGGGGAACTGGCATTAAGCGCGCCCTAGTCAGATAGGAAGCACGATGTCCTGGCAGGCGCGGCAGGCGTATTTGGGCCGGCGCACCATAATCACCCGGAACTGCGCGGGAACGACGTCGAGTTTTTCGCTCACATCCCTCGGGTCAAGCCCGAGGACAGGCTCTCGCCGATCCGGTGCAGCGCCCCCCTGCAGCACGGGCAGGTCTTGTCCTCGACGTCGACGATCGTCTCGATGCGCGGAAGATGCGCCGGTAGAGCGCCGCGGTTGGCGCGCCGCTTGCGCGAGCCTTCCGTGCGCGCAGCCGGCGACTTCGCTTCGTTTGCCTCGGTTTCTCCCGCCTCGCCCTGCTCGACGTCCTCCAGCGCCAGCAGCAATTGATCTTCCGGCAGGCTTTCGGCGCGGCGGCCAAAGCGGTGGCGCTGCAAGTCCCTGATGATCGCGACAAGCCGCTCCGCTCGCAGGCGCTCGGCGATCAGCATCGCCTTCAGCGTTTGAGGGTCGTCGGGAAGCGCCTCGGCGGCCTGCGTCATGTCCCGACGAGACCATGATTCGTCAGGCTTTGCGACGGTTTTCGAGCCCCTGATTCAATTCGCCGCAGGTCAGCCCGGCAGTCTCGGCGCCGGCGTGTCCTTCGCCGCGCCAACGCGCTTCCAATCGAGGCCTTCGACAAGCGCCGAGAGTTGCGCCGCCGACAGACGCATCACCCCGTTCTCGATCTTCGGCCATTGGAACCGGCCGTCCTCGAGGCGCTTCGCAAACAGGCACACGCCCGTGCCATCCCAAAAAACCAGCTTCACCCGGTCGGCGCGTTTGGCCCGAAAGACGTAGACGGAGCCGTCAAACGGATCGGCGCCCATCACGTCGCGAACCAGCGCCGCCAGGCCTTCCGCGCCTTTACGGAAGTCGACCGGCCGCGTCGCAATGAGCACGCGCACCGAGCCCGACAGGCCGATCACTTCGCAGCCCTCAATGCGCCGATGATCGCCGTCACCGTCGCCGTATCCGCGCCGGGCCAGATCCAGACGCTCGATCCCGCGATGTCCAGTTCGATGACGGGGGGACGCGCATCCGCCGGTTTGCTCTCGACGATCTCCGCGCGTGGCGACACAGCACTCGGCGTCTCGACGACCACCGGAGCAAACGGCAGGGCGCCGGTCCCCTCGTCGGCCTCTCGACGCGCTTGGCGGCGCCAGGCGAACACTTGCTGCGGCGTCAGGCCATGGCGGCGCGCGACGTGGCCGACCAGCGCGCCATCCTCAAAGCTCTCCGCGACGATCGCCGCCTTCTGCTCAGCCGTCCAGGATCGCCGCCGTCCCGCGCCCGTGAAGATCTCGAGCCGCTGCGCCGGTCGCGAGACCTTCGACACATCATTACGCTCTGAAATCGACACGTGTCGGAGCCTCCAACCGCCCCGACTATCGCCCAGCCGCCCGCACTGAAAAAGGTGTGGTCAGCAGAACGCTTACTCCTAATCTCGCCGCTGGTCTCGAACAGGCCCAGCGCCCCCCGTCGGCGATCGATCGAATGATCGAGATGAAGGTTTCTTTCGACACGGACCGCGAGCGCACCCTGGAGGACACCCGCCACTGGGCGGCGCTGGCCTTGACCCCTAAGGAGAAGACCTCAGTCGAAGATCCAATAGAGATGGAGCGTCTTGCGCAGGCGCTTCCCATCGAGCGCGCCGCCAGCCGCTGCATCGTCTCCGACGACCCCGACGAGATTGTGGACCGCGTCCTCCCTTACGTCCGTCTTGGGTTCCTGCACTTGGTTGTCGGCGAGGAGAATTGGATCTTCTGGGCCGTGAACTTCGCAGCACCCTTGTGGCGCAAGCCGATCAGATCGCCGCCGGCACATCAATTTTGATGGGGCAGGGCAACGAAGGTCGTCCAGTGGTTATCGTCCGCGGAGCGGCCTTCGTTTCGTTTACAGAACCGCAGCGGGCCGTGAACTGATAATGGACCCACAGCCTCGACCTCTTCCGGTCGATCAGAGTTTCGGCAGCACCTCGCGCCCGGAAACCTCGATCTGTTGAGCGAGCTTGTCGGAGGGGATGAGGCAGAGAATGACGGAAGTCGATCCGGCGTCGACGAGGGCCTTGACAGAAGCAGCCGCTTCGTCGGCCGAGCCGGCTATGCCCAGCCAGTCCAGCCATTCGTCGGGCATGCCCGCTTCAAGCTCCGGAATACCCCCTCTCTCGAGGAGCGCATTGACCTCTTGGTCCACTCCATAGGCGTTGGTCAAAAGGTTCGGTCCGGTCGCTCCAATGTAGAACGCCGAGATCTTGCGCAGATGCTGCCGAGCCTTCTCGCGGTCGGAGTCTACGCAGGCAAGGACGTAGGTCACGATCCGGAAATCGGGAGGCAATCCCGCGGCGGAGCGCGCAGCGCGAATTCGGTTTGCGACCGCCTCGACATACTTTGGGCCAGCGAGCACCGATATCTGTAGACCGTCTGCGTGGGTCGCCGCCAGGTCGATGGATTTGGGACCGACGACGGCCGCCATCACCTCAAGGTCCGGAGCCGGATGATGCAGCGTGACTTTGTCGAACCCATAGTAGGCGCCGGTTTGCGTCAGCGTTTCGCCCTTCAGGAGCCTCGACACGCTGACCAACGCTTCCTTGAGCGATTCTAACAGCGATTTCGGCGCGAGGTTCATTTGCTTTATCCAGACTGGGACTCCATGTCCAAGCCCGACATTGTAGAACCGGCCAGGAAACGCCCCGGCGAGCGTCGCCGCCTCCATCGCGGTGACCGCTGGGTGACGGACGCGGTTTGAGACCGCGCCAATGCCAACCTTGACCCGCTGCGTCGCTTGCAACGCGATCGCCGCGCTCGCGAAACCGGAAAGCAGGAAATAGTCTTCCGACAGCCAAAGCTCGGCGAAGCCCGCGTCTTCGACCATCCGCGACATCCCGGCGATCTGATTCGGCGGCAGTTCGCCGTGAAGCAGTACGCCAACGCGACTCGCCAGATCACCCATCTTGCCTCCTCAAATCCGCAAGCTCAGCTATTGATCGCAGTCTTCTTACCCTCGCGCTCGCCTTCCATGATTGCGGCGAGCACGTCTTCCGGCGTCACGGGAATGCGCCGAATAGGCCGCCCGATCGCATTGCTCACGGCGCACGCCAGGACGGCGGCGGGCAGCACGATCGGCGGTTCGGCGACACCCTTCGCACCAAAGGGCCCCTCGGCCGAAGGATGCTCTGTCAGGATCATCTCGATGTTCGGAATGTCCGACGCCGTCGGCAGGCGATAGGAGCCGAGCGTTTTCTCAATTGTCTCGCCCGCGTCATTGATGCGCAGGCTCTCAAACAGCGCATATCCGATCGCTTGAGACGCTCCGCCCTGAACCTGGCCGCGAACGCTGATCGGGTTGATTACTCTGCCCACCTCTTGCGCCACAATGTACCGCAGCACTTTGACGTTGCCCGTGACGGGATCCACCTCCACCTCAGCGTAATGCACGTGGAAGGTCGGCGAGGCGAACGCCGAAAACAGCATGCCGCTCGCGCAGCCCGGATCGAACAAGGGGATTTTTAGCGCGGCCGTTCCGCTGCCGAGCAGCCCGCCAGATCCGAACGCCGTCGCAGCCCCGACTGCGGCCAGAGAGAGCCGCCTGTCGCGCGCGTTCTTGACCCTGACGAAGCCGTCGGCCAGTTCGAGATCCTCGGCCCCGACTTGAAGCAATTCACCGGCTGTTGTCTTGATCTTCTGCGCGAGCTCGCGCGCGGCGACTTGCGCCGCCCCCCCTGCTACCTGCGTGTTGCGGCTGCCCTGCGAGCCGCCGTCGAATCCCCCGATGTCCGTGTCAGGATCGGGTATGACCACATTGTCGGGGCTGATGCTCAACTCTTCGGCGATGATCTGGCGTATCCCAGTCGCAACGGATCCCGTGCCGTTCTCGTTCGCGCCGCTCAAGAGGACGACGGAGCCATCCTCCTGGAGCTTGATCGAGGCTGAACCGGCGAGCGGATTGACGAGCCAGACACCCGGCGAAATCGCCGTGCCTCGAAACGGCCGCCTCCTCGCCTCCCCCGGCCACGGCGCGACGGCTTCGATTGCCTCGAACTGCTCCTTCAGAATGTCGGCCTCAGCAAGCGATTGGCCATTTGGGAGTGTATCGCCGCTCTTGAACACGTGCCGCAGTTTGTATTCGCGGCGATCGACGCCGAGCGTGTTTGCAATGTGATCCATATGCAATTCGAGGGCGGCGTACAGGGGCACGCCGGTCACACCTCGCATCGCCGACGTAGGAGGCGTGTTCGTATAAACGAGCCGGCTGATCGCACGGAGCGCCCCGACGCGGTAATTCATGCCCGAAAAATGGAAGGGCAGAGACGTGAGAAACGCCATTTCACCGGTGTAAGCGCCATTGTCCATGTAGCACTCGACATCGCGTCCGATGATGTTTCCGTTTGCATCGATGGCGGACCGGAAGCGGATGATTGTGCCCTCGCGGGAGTTGTTGGTTGTGATGTCTTCCGAACGGGTGTTCACGAGCTTGACCGCTCGCCCACCCGCAGCCTGCGATAAAGCAAGCGCGTGATGTTCCACGCTCGCGTCCAGCTTTCCGCCGAAACCGCCGCCGAAGGGATGGCCTATCACTCTCACCTTCGAGGTCGGCGTTCCGAAATATTGGCAAATGCGCGCGCGAACGTTGAAAGGCCATTGCGTGCCGCTATGGACGATAAAGCGGCCGTCCCTGATGGCGCCGACAGCGTTCTTGGTCTCAAGAGCAGCCTGATATTGGCGTTGAGATCTGAATTCGTCCTCGACGATGTAGGCCGCCCGCGCAAACGCGGCCTCGACCGCGCTTGGATCGGCGAGCGAGGCGGATTCCGCGGCGACGTTCCGATAACGGGGAAATGGCGGGAGGCTCTCTTCAGCGAGCCGGTAACTTGCGAGATTTGGGTGAACCAGCGGAGCGCCCGGCGCAATTGCCGCTTCTATCGTCGCGACCGCAGGCGTCTCTTCGATTTCGAGGACGATAGCGTCGCGGGCCCGGCGCGCCTGGTCCAAAGTGTCCGCCGCGACGGCCGCCACCGGCTCCCCGATGTAGCGCACGACGTCGAGTGCGAACATCGGCATGTCGCATAGGATCCAACCGCCGAGAATCCGGGGAACGTCGGCTTGGCAGATGTCCGCTCTGACGCCCGGCATCGACCGCGCCTTCGAGAGGTCAAGCCGGACGATCCGCCCCGCTGCGACAGGCGAGCGCAGGAGCACGCCGTGCAGCATCCCAGGCTCTGCGTAATCGACGCAATAGATCGTTTCGCCACGCGCCTTCGCAGCTGCGTCGGGACGCTGGTAGCCGACTCCGATCGAGGTCATGCGGCGCTCCTGCGAAGTCGGGCCGCCGCCGCCAAAGCCGCTTCCACGATTTGGGCGTAACCGGTGCAGCGGCACAGATTCCCGGCGATGGCCTCTCTGATCAGATTGTCGTCGGGATCTGGATACTGGCGCAGAAGGGCTGTCAGCGTCGTTACCATTCCCGGCGTACAAAAACCACACTGAACGCCGCCGCCCGCCGCCATTGCGTTCTGAACAGTGAGGCCGACCGGGTCCTTCAACCCTTCGGCAGTCTCGATGGTCCGGCCATCGGCCGCCCGCGCGGGATAAAGACAAGAATCGACCGCGACGCCATCGATGAGCACCGTGCAGGCTCCGCAGTGACCTTCTCTGCAACCATCCTTCACACCGCGCAGATGAAGACGGAATCGGAGCGCGTCGAGAAGGGATTCGGTGGGATCGGGCTCAAATGTTTCGTCGCGTCCGTTGACGCATGCTTTAACCTGAGACATCGACCCTTCTCTCACTTCAATTTGCGACGCGAGCGTCGGCGGCCGCCTTCGCCTCCTTCAACGCCCTTGCGAACACGCGGGGGAGGACGGCAAGCCGGTACTCGGCGGACCCGCGCGCGTCGCTAATAGGCGACGCGAGTTTGGCGACAGCCTGGGACGCGGCGGAGAGCGCCGCGTCTGTCAGGTGCTGTCCGGCGAGAAGCGCCTCCGCCTCTCGAGCCCTGTAGGGGATCGGCGCTACCCCGCTGACTGCGATCCGGACCTCTTCGAGCGGCGCAGATCTCCCCCGTACGGTGATGCGCACGGCGACGGACAATATGGGAGAGTCCATCGAGCTGCGGCGCCGCACTTTTACGAAGCCATCGACGGACTCTTCCTGCATCGGATCAAGATCGATCGAGGTCAGCAACTCGTCGTTCTCGCGGGCTGTGCGCCGCGGCCCGAGAACGAAAGCCTCCAGCGGAACAGTACGCTGCCCGCGCTGCGCGCTCTCAAGAGTGACCCGCGCGCCATGAACGAGAAGCGGCGCCATGAGATCCGCTGCCGGGGACGCGTTGCAGAGATTGCCGCCGATTGTGCCGACATTCTGCGTCTGCCATCCGCCGCACGTCGACGACGCCGCGGCCAGCCCTGGGTATTGCCCGAAATCCGAGCACTTCACGATCGTCCGATGCGTCACGGTGGAACCGATCGAGAGCCGGTCTCCCTTCTCAACTCGCGACAGCTCCCGCACGCGACCCAGGTGCACAACCGCCCTCGGTTTCCGAAATCCGCTCTGGATCTCCCGCAAAACGTAAGTGCCTCCTGCCAGAACTACGGCGTCGTTCCCGTAGCTCGCGAGGTGACGGAGGGCCTCCATTTTAGTAGTAGGCACAAGGAATTCCATTTGAGATATCTTTTCCCAAAAACGGCTCTCAAGACCGACGATTTGGCTCAGAGCTCGCCGATGAAATCGGACTTGATCCGCTCACGGGTCGAGGCGCTCGGTCCAGAGCAGGTAAGTCCGCGACTGATCCAGATATTTCGCAAAGAGCTGATCGATGAGCTCCTTACCCCCATTCGCGAGATCGCGCTCGTAGGTCGGCCGATCGGTGATCTCGATGCGTTCGATGTAGTCCCACGGACCGCCGCCAATCGGCGGCATCTCAGTGATCCTGTGCGTGCGATAATTCACGATCGACTCAAGCTTCGAGGCGACTACATAGTCGACCTCGCGTTCGAAGCGCTCGTACTCGTCGCGATCAACTCCTGGCCTAAGTTTCACGAGAGCGTAGACAACGGTAGTCATTCACAGACCTTCCCATTTCAGTTGAACGGCTGGGGTATCAGACCGATATCGCGGGCGACGCTGATCGCCAACGTTCGGCGACTCACGCCAAGCTTGCGAAATAGGTTCTTCAGGTGGAACTTGACCGCTGCTTCAGTCAGGCCGAGATCCCACGCAATCTGTTTATTTGTCGCGCCCTGACTGAGGGCCGCCAACACCTCGGCTTCCCGCCGCGTCAAGATGACGGCGGCCGAACTGGAGAGCTCGCCCATCCGCTTGGGTTGGAGGGGGCCAAGGATTGCAGCGAGAAAGGCGGCGCCCTCTGGCCTGACGCTCGCCAGCCCGACACGGCGAATAAGCGAACGAAGCACTCTTGCCAAGATTGCGTCGCCATCCCGCATGAATTGCGTTGCTTTCTGCGAAGCAGCCAACGCAACCGCGCCAAGCAGCTGATCGAGCGCTTCATCGGCTCTGCCCAACACCCAGAGCGCCTCAATCGCAATCGCGCGTCCAGCAAGCAGGTCAAGGCCCGCGCACGCCTCGTCGGATGAGCGAATCAGGACCTGGGCGAGCGTCAGACCCTGCTCAAGCGCCCCAGTCCTGACAAGAAGACGGGCCGTTGCGCGAAGGGCTTCGTGCCGTTCGCGCAACGTCGGCCAATTGACTAGGTCCGAGTCCATTCCGTCTATTGTAGGAAGCCGATCGAGGAGGTGTCGCGCCAAGTCGAGCTGCCCGCCTCGAGTTCAAAAGGTCGATGCGCGCGAGGGCGACCGAAAGCTCAAGGCGCGGCAAGGCTCTCTCGATCGCCAGCACTTCCCCTTGGTCGAGGACTGCAAGGCTCGCCTCAAGCCCCTCCTGCAGGAACTTTGCTCGCGCGAAAGTCGAGAATCCCGCGGCGAACATGTCGACCCAACCTTCGCCTTGGGTGACGACGGGTAAGGCCGACGCGAGAAGACGAGACGCTTCGGCGACATCGCCTTGGTGATAGAGGCAGGTTGCGCGCGGGATATTGACCAGCGCCCCGATATTTGCGTCCGACCATTGGGTCTCTTGTACGAGCTGATCCGCTTGGCGCAGCACGTTCGAGGCGGCCGAGAGACGTCCTCCAGCAATCAGCACCGTCCCTATGTGCCCGAGCATGAAAATCTGCGCGTAGGGCGTCCTTTCCTGCCGGTAGCAGGAAAGCGCCTTGAGGCCAGTCAACCGAGCTGCTCGTAGGTCGCCGCTGCGCTGATAGGCGAGGCACAGATGGTTGTAGATCCACCCGCGCTCCCAGGTGTTGTAGGTTTGAAAGTCATGTGCCGCACAGTGTAGTTTCGCGACTTGGTCGTCGTCGAGGTTCTTATCCTCGTAGATGTCAAGCATTCCATCGATGTGCTCGAGATCCGTGGGGGGAATAGCGGCATTGTCGGCACCGCCTTCCTTCAGGCCCTCGATAATGTCGCGAGCGGTCTGGATTTGCCCCTCTTTGCTCAGCATGAGCGCGTGGCAGAGTCGAAGCTCGGGGGAGGCGTAAATCACGTTCGTTGGAAGGTCCGACAGGAGTCGTCGCAGGACGGTATAACCCATCCGCAGGAAGATATTGACGCCGCCCGCGCGTCGTATGGCTTCCACCGCCATGCTGAAATCGCCTCCATGCGCTGCATGACGAACGGCACCGTCGAAGATGCCCCTTTCGGCGAACCAGGAAGCCGCACGCACATGGAGGATCGTGCAGACCTCGGCGGACACCTTTTCGGCGCGAGTGAGCAAAGTCGCCCGCAGCACTGGGGTCATACGCAGCCAGCGTTGCGGCTGTCGCAACCATTGGAGCGCTGGCGAGAGCTGCTGGATCAAGGTGAGGACCGCGGCCGTCGTAGCAACTCCGGCGAGGTCGATCACAAGGTCGACTGGGAACGTGTCGAGAATCGCGCAAACGGACAGGACCTCGGGGAGGTCCTTGGGCGCGCCCGAGAGAACCTCCTCGTTGAGAAATTCGCTGAACGAGGGGTGTCGCCCGCAGATGATGTCCTCCTTCGCTTCGAGGTTCGTTCTCTCGGACAAAGCGAGGCGAGCCAGTTGCACCAAGGCCGGCCAGCCGCTGGTCACGTCCAACAGGCTCTCCATCTCATTCTGCGTGACAACGCCCGCAAACAGGCGCTGGACGTCGGTGCGGCTGAAGGCCAGATCTTCCGCCGTGATTTCCGTCAACAGATGTCGAACGCGCAAACGTGAGACAGGAATCTCAGGCTTTCCCCGCGACGCCAGCAGAATCCGGGTTTCTTGCGGGAGCCGGCGCAACAAGAGATCGAAGCAGTCCCGGAAGCCCGCGCCGATAGGAGCGTGGAAATCGTCAAGAAAGATCGTAACGGGTTCGGGCTCCGAGAGTAGCATCGACCGGATCGCGGAGATCGCCTCGTCGAGGCTTGCGTCCGGCGAGGGAACGGGCGTGACTTCGTCACGATCGCCGGACGAATTCGCCGAGGCGATGGCCGTGGCTAGATCATGGAGGAACACCTTCGGGTCGCCGTCCGCCGGATCCAGTGTCATCCAGCAGAAGCGATCCTCCGGCCGGCGCCTCTTATCGTAGATTGTGGCCAGCACCTCGGTCTTTCCGAAGCCTGCGGGAGCGCATATCGTAACGACCTGACCGCTCAGGCCTTCCTCGATGCGACTAAGAAGCGTGCGGCGTTCTATACAGGAAACGAGGCTTCGCGGGGGGCGAAGCCTATGCGGTAAAAAGGCTCCCGCCGGCGCGCCATTGTCTTCAACGAGCCTCGGGCGACTGAACGCTGTAGCGGCGCCCGTTCGCGATCGGTCCACGGAATTGCGCGCCGCTAGTCTCATCATGCGGTGTCCTCGAGTTGGGCAAGGCGGGCCATCAAATCTGGTCCCGAGGTTCTGGTCATGTCAGCTGGCGATCGGCGTATACTCGTAATCAAGTGCGAAGCAGCGCGGGCCGAAGACCTTCAAGGCTTCGGGCGTTCGCATGATCGGCGGAGTTTGAATGGCGAGGACATTGACGCGGTGCCCGTAGCGCAGCCGCTCAGTCGTTATCGGCTCCGCGGTGTCGAGATCGAGAAGGCAGACAAGGTCCGGCACGATTACGAGCACGCGGTCCCTCTCCTTCGCGAGCAGATATTCGTTTTGGATCGTGATCTTAACCGGATCGCGAGCAGGGTCGAAGGGGGCAACGGCCGCCGACTTGATCCCGTGCTTGCGGATCTCGCCTGCTATTCGTCGCAACTCGCCTTCGTCCAGGGGGGCAATTTCGCGGCCATCGAATTCATGCCCGCCACGCACCATAAACGTGTGCCGACCGAGGGTGCTTGCGAGGGCGGCCGGCCAGTCAACCACGGGTGGCAACCCCTTGGTGGCCGGCAGGCCGATCCGAACTGCGGCCACCTGGAGCAACCGTTTGCGCTCTACAACGGCATTGGTGAAATGGGTCGTGCCGATCATGACGGCTTCGACGTCAGCGGTCGATGCGTTAGTTTTTGTGAGAACCTCGCGCAAGACTGCCATGATGCCGTGACTCACGTCCGGGGTGGTCGGCGATTTGCACCACCCGAGCACGTCTGTCCCGTTCATTATGACGGCGTCGGTATTCGTCCCGCCAACATCCACGCCGACACGCATCAGCAATCTCCTTGCGCGTAGGGAAAATCCTCGGCGCACCTGCAGGACCCTTGGTCCAAGGTACCCGTCGTTTTCCCACGAAGGCGATGGGACTCAAGCTGGGATTGTGACACTAGCCACCTTGATTATGGCCTTTCGTTCCGTCAATTAAATTGCCATCCGGCATGCGTTTCGGATAGACGGCGCGAGAGATAGGGGATGCGGTCTTTTGGTTAGCCCGTTGGCTGCCTCGCCTATCCTAAATCCTACCCGGTTGGATAGGATTCCGCTTGAAAGTACAGCAGCCCCGCCTCGAAGATGGCAAAAAACTTGAATAGAGCCGCTCAATATAACTTAGAGCATAAGTTATTCAGTGATAACACCCACTCGCCGCTCCGGCCGTTGTTGTGCGCCCCCGCGTTGATGAGATGCGGCGCAGCGCGGACGCTGTCGCGCCGCGCCCGACTTGCCGCTTGTCTCGGTGCCGCCGTGTCATGTTAACCTTGTCGCGATCCGGTTCTGGGCTAAGGGCGAGCCCATCACAAAACGGGGGCAATGTCGGTGGCCTGTGATCTCCTGAAGGCGGGGTAGCAGCGACGGATGACTTGATCGAGGTCGTTGTTGAGGACGCGCGTTCGGGTCTGAAGCAGCTGGTGTGCACCCCGAGGTGTCCAGCGCATCGATTCACGTTTGTCGAAGCGCTTGTCCACGATTTGGTTGATCGCAGAACTCTACGAAGCCGGTGGAGATCCATTCGCCGGCGCGGAACCGCTCGCCATAGTTCACGATGTGGCCGGCGTTGTTGGCGATATACGTCGCAAACTCGCCGAGCGCGGCGGCGAGCTTCCGCAGAGACGCCGAGGTGGGATTGTCTTCCAGTTCGGCAGTGACATCGTCGACCAGACATTCGATGTCATCGACGGCATCCGGAGCATTGCCGTGCCACAGCAACCATTTGATCCGCTCCAGCGCGGCTGCCTTGGCCTCGGCTGTGGCGGCTTCAGTCCGCGCACTCTTGATCATTTGCCCCAGCACGGTCAGCCGCATGGCGACATGGAACCAATCCAACACATGCTCGGCTTCCGGCGCGATGCTTTGCTGCAGGCGCCGAAGCGTATCAGCACCGTCCGATAAGAAGATAACCTGTTGCTGAGGCTGCATTCCCTGTTGACGAAGCGTATCGACGAGCCGCGCACGCGGTTGGTCGTCCACCGTTTGGACGAAAGCGAAACAGCGTCCGGACGGATCCGGTACGCGGCCATCGCGATGGAACGAGACCAGGCTCTTGCCGGCGATGACTTCGAACCAGTCCTTGTCGCGGCCGCGGACGTAGCCGCCGTCGATGCCGACGAACAGCGGGCCATCCGGCGGCGCGTTGCTCGCGCTGGGCCGCTCGTCGAGCGTTATGCTCGTCGGCGCCGAGGCGAGCTCCGTTTCGTGCGCTTCAGCGACCCGGAAGAGATGCCGCCGGACCCGCTCGGCGCCGATCGGCCGCTCGAGCGGGAGCAGTTCGCCCAGCAGTCCGACCGTCAGGCCATAGGAAACCAGCGAGGCGAATTTGGTCTCCAGATACAGCATCTCCGGACTGACGCGTTCGCGCAGCAGCTCCGCCAGCGGGCTCATCGAGCCCGCCGGCCTCTTGGCGCACGGACAGGTTCGGAGCCGCTCACTGTCGAGCCGCAGGGCGCCAAATGGCGTCCGGAACACGATATGATGGCGGCCCTTGAGCGAGCGCCGGCGGCCACAGTCGGGGCAGGCGCGCTGATCGGCGTGCCACTCCGCGACTTGAGCGCCAGCGAGCACCTGCTGGATGCCGCCAGTGATCGCTTTAGCTTCCTCCAGAGATAGCCCCAGGGCTTCAGGGCAGAGCCGGCCACGGTCGATCCGGACGATCTCGTGGACATCTCGTCGGTCGCCGGCCTCGTCGACGAGAACGACCTGTATTGCCATCCGGATCATGGGGAACCCCACGCTATCGTGAACGCCTGCCGCAACGCGGCGTTACTCAAGGCGGGCGAGAAACCTTCGGTGAGAAAGGGCTCTCGGGCCTTCAGGCGGGACACGGCGCGCTCAAAGTCCGAGCGCTCTTCGGGATCGTCCAGGACGGTGGCGTCGCCGTCACTGACCCGCCGCAGGACGGCGACGACCGCGTCCACATCATCGGCCATCTCCCAGCCGACGGCATCACGACGCCGTTCTGCATAAGCCTGCGGTCCACCGCAGCCGTCCGGGGGACCAGCCTGTCGGCCGGCAATACAAACGGGGATACGATGATTCTCGCGCGGTGTTGCCTGGATTACCCGCTCGACCCGCACCTCGATCTGCCATCCAGCCGTAAAATCGTATTCGTAGAGAAACCGCTCCGTGGGACGGAACCCGAACAACGACAGTGGCACGGCAGCGGCGTCCTCGCCGAAGTTCGGTCCGCCGATATAGGCAATGCCGTAATCTCGGCCATGGATGCGAAAGCGGTGCAGATGATCGTCATCCAATCCCATGAGGATCTGGATCACCCGGTGCAGCTCGGCAATCGATAGCTCATCTGCCAGCCTGACCCGGCGCCAAACTGCGGGATGAACATCCCGCAGCAGCATCTTCAACTGCAGCAATCTCGGGCCGGGATCGGTCATCAGCCCCACCGTAGCCCACTACGCCCCGGCGTGCCCCCGTTTTGTGATGGGCTCCTCAACGATCGGGCGAAAGCCAACGATCGTCCCTGTGCGCGGGAACATCTCGAGCGCCGGCAAGGCCCCATGGCCGGTGCCGAAGCTGAAGACGAGTTTGTCCGCCGCTATCGAGGCTGCACAGGCTTCGGCGGCGCGATCGATTGCTCCCGTTTGCGTGGCGCTCACTTCGGCAAGGCGCTCGATCAGGAGATCGAAGTAACGATCGGCGACGCTCATGGCCGGCTCTGAAAATTCACTGGCAAGGGAGCGACGACGGTGTCGAGCGCGATTTCGAACAGCTCGCGCTCGCGTGCGCCAAGTTCGGCCGGCTCAATCTTAGCCTGGGTGAGGCCGTTGACAGTGCCGAGGCAGAGGCTCGCCGCCCGCGCGCCCAGGATACGGCTAGCCGTCAGCAGCGTTGCGGTCTCCATGTCTGTGGCGATGAGCCCGAGACGGCGGACTTCAGCGCGCGTCGCCTCGATCTTCTCCTTCTCAGCCGGGGAGAGAGCGAACATCTCCGTATAGAAGCCGTCGAACGTTCCGAACAGCCCCGCGCGCCATCGCCGCCCACGCTTGATAAGCGCCACCCGCAACGCCGCGCCTAAATCGAAATCGGCCACTGCCGGATAGCCAAGCGGCGCATAGGTCAACGATGTCCCCTCGCCGCGGAACGCGGCGTCGGCGATGATGAAATCGCCGAGTTCGGCAGGCGGCATCACCATGGCGGTGCCGATGCGGAGGAACCGGCGCACCCCGAGATCGAAAAGTTCGTGCAACACGATCGCGGCAATGGGGCCGCCCATACCGAACGCCGACGCCGTCAGCCGCTTGCCGGCGCGAAATCCAGTCACGGTGCGCAAGCCTCGGTTCTCTTCGAGGATCGTCGGATGGTCAAGATGGTCCGCAATGCGGTCGATACGGGCGCGGTCGCCGACGAGGATCGCCGCTTCGCCGATCTCTTCCTGTGTGCAGCCGATGTACCAGGCCCGTCGCGACATGCTTCAGCCGTGGCTCAAGGAGCGCGCGCGTTCGGCGAGCATGGCGCGGGCGGCCGCAACGCCGGCCCTCAAAGCTGCCGGTGGATCTGCGCCCGTTAGCCGCGCCGCGAGAAAGCCGCCGGCGAAGGTGTCGCCCGCCCCGGTCGGATCGTCGGTCTCGACCGGATCGATCGGAACGACGTCGATTTCACCCTCATGCCTGAGCGCCACCTCCTTGCGTCCGCGCGTCTCGACGACGATCGGTCGGCGGACAGCGTTGTTGACCCCGTCGAATGCGTCCTCGACGAAAGCGGCCTCGCCCCGGCTGAAGATGACGATGTCGGCGCGCATCGCGAGCGCCTCGGCGAGATCGCGAGGAACTGCGCGTGGGTCCGCCTTGACTACCCAGGCGACTAAAGCGTCGGCGCGAGCTAGCGCAAGCGCCTCTCGGGTCACGCCGGCCGGGCCGACCGTGATGCAGAGAGCGTCCGCCGCGGCAATCAGGGCCCGCTGGCTTTCGTCTAACTCCGGTTCTCGGCGGAGGCCAGGGTCGTAGAGGCAATGGCAGCCGCCGTCTGGTTCATATGCGAGAATGCAAACCGGGGTCCTCCCGGGCCGCAAGCCAACCCCCTTGGCGCAAAGGCCTCGATGTGCGAGGCTCGCCCGGTAACGCTCGCCCTCGCGGTCGTCGCCAACCCAGCTCACTGTCGTTGCGTCGCCAACGCCGCCGGCAACCAACGCCGCCGCGACATAGGCCGGGGAGCCGCCGAGCCTCGGCCAGTCGGCCGCCCGCGAAAGGATTGTCGAGGTCCGGTCTGGCCGCGGCGGCGAATCTAGGCGCACGACATAATCGAGGCTTGCATAGCCCACGGCGACGACCCTCATGCTAGCATCTCGAGCGCCGCGTCGAGCGATACGACGTCGCCGAAATAGCGTTCAATGTCCTCGAGCGACGCCGCCGCGAGATGCGGCCGGTTGGAGTTGGTCGCCTCTTTCGGCACAACCACCAAGAAGCCGTTGGCGAAGGCGTCCTGGACGGTGGCGCGGATACAGACATTGGTCTTGACGCCCGCGACAACGACCCGCTCGATCCCCTGTTCGCGCAGGAAGAGCGCGAGGTCGGTGGCGAAGAAGGCGCTATAGCGGCGCTTGTTGCAGACGATCTCGCGTGGCCCAGATGGCTCGAAGCCAGCGAAAAAGGCCGCGTCCGAGTCGCCGATGAAATGATGACGCGGGAGTTTCCGCCACTCGTAATCGTCGAAGCCCGGATAGTGCCGCTCAACCGTGTGCACGATGAGCTTGCCCGTCTCGCGCGCCTTCGTCTGCAAGCGGCTAAGCGGCTCGAGGACCTCGGCCGCCGCGGGATAGTAATTCGGCATTCCGTCAAGGAAGAAGGAATTGATGACATCGACCAGGATCAACGCAGTTGGCGGCGGCTTCGCCGCGCGAGCGGGCTCGACCATCAGAAGAACCTTCCGCGCATGGCGCGGCGATCGGCGAAGCCGAGACCCGTCAGGACGACAATGACGATGACGTAGGGCAGCGTCTGGACGATCTCCGACGGCACGCCTCGTCCCTGCAGCCGGATTTGCGCCGCGTCGAAGACGCCGAACAGGAGCGCGCCGAAAGCCGTCCGGGCAGCGGACGTCCGGCCGAAATAGAAGGCCGCGAGCGCGATGAAGCCGCGCCCGCCGGTGATGCCCTCGTTGAAGAGACCGACGATGCCAATCGAGAGGTGCGCGCCGGCGAGCCCCGACAGCGCGCCGGCAAAAACGGTCGAGCCGTCGCGGATTGCAAGCGGCTGAAGGCCAACGGAGCGCACGGTTGCCTCGGCAGCCCCGGTTGCCCTCAGCCGCAATCCCCAGCGAGTCCGAGCAATCGCGAAGGCGACCGCGGGAACGAGCGCCCAGGCGAGCCAAGTCAAAGGATCGAGTCCGGAGAGCGCGCCCAGGACAGGGACGCTTTCGAGAGGAGGAACGTCGAGCCGCGGCAGCATGACGACTCCAGGCGGATTATAGGTGCCCGATGCGCCGTAGGCGCTCTTCAGGATGAAGCGCACGAGTCCCGCAACCGCGACGGTGAAGCCAAGGCCGACGATGATCTCGTTGGCGCGCAGCCGCGTGACGACGAGGGACATCAAGAGGGCGACGATTGCGCCGACCGCCGCCGCTGCGAACGTCGCGAGAAGCGCGCTGCCGGTCGCCGCCGAGACCTCGACCCCGACGAGAGCGCCGGCCAGCATCATCGATTCGAGACCCAGATTGACGAGCCCTCCCATGCGATTGACGAAGCCGCCAATCGCCGCAAGCAAGATCGGCGTCGTCGTGAGCAGCGCCGCGTGCAGGAAGAGGTTGATCATGTGGCGGCCCTGAGGCGCGCCCGGCCAAAACCGAGCTGAGCCACGGCGAAGATCATGACAGCGCCCTGCAGGATCTCGACGATCTCGATCGGCACGTCGCTGAACAGCTGGATATTGGCGCCAGCCGACGACAGGGCTCCAAACAGCACCGCAGCGACAGCAACGCCGACCGCTGAATTGCGCGCGAGCAGAGCGATCGCAATGCCGGTGAAGCCGTAACCCGGCGAGAAGCCGGCGACAAACCGATGGACGAGGCCAAGCGTATGGATGCCGCCGGCGAGCCCGCCGACGACGCCCGAGGCGATCATCGCGCGAAGGACGACCCGCGGCAGTTCGATGCCGACCGCCCGGCTGAAGCGTGGATTAAGGCCGACGAGTCTCAACTCGAAGCCGCCAGCCGAGAACCGGCTCCAACCGCCGTAGGCGATGACCAAAGCGAGGCTGATAACGAAACCGAGATTGAGCGTCGTGGGCGGCAGGAGACGCGGCAGCTCGGCGGCGGCAACGATTTGCGGCGTGGCTGAATTGGCGGAGCCGCGCGCCAAGAGCGGCCCGTCAACGAGCCAGCTCGTCAAGTCGATGGCGATAAAGTTGAGCATGAGCGTGGTCACGACCTCGTCCACGCCGAGCTTAGCCCGCAGGAGGCCGGGCGCGACCAGCCATGCTCCGCCTATGAGCGAGGCGGAGAGGAGCGCGAGCGGAATGAGGGCGACGCCGGGCCAGCTCGGCAGGGCGTAGCCGGCGATCGCTGCGACGATGCCGCCGAGATAGAAGCAACCTTCTGCGCCTACGTTGAAAACACCGGCGCGGAAGGCGATCGCCGCCGCGAGACCCGTGAGCAGTAGGGGCGTCGCCTCCGTCAGCGTCGCGGCAATCCGCCGTTCGCCGCCGAAGGCCTCCTCGAGCATCAGACGATAGACCGTCGCCGGCTCGTGGCCGGTCGCGGCAAGCACGAGCGCGCCGATCGCGAGCGCAAGCGCGAATGGAGCGGCCGCGGCCGCGGCCCGTCCGAGCTGGGGCGAGGACAGCCCGGAGGTCATGCGGCGCGTTGGCCCAGCATCAATTGGCCGAGCACCCCGACGCTCGCCTCGCCGCGCGGCATCTCCCCGACGATTTTTCCGTTGTAGAGGCAGACGATGCGGTCGGACAGCGCGAGAATCTCGTCGAGCGACTCCGAGACGAGAAGGACGGCGCCGCCACGGTCGCGGAAGGCCGCGATCATGCGATGGATGAAGGCCGTCCCCGCGATGTCGACGCCGCGAGTTGGCTGCGCCGCAACGAGAAATCTAGAGTCTCTTTCGAGTTCGCGCGCCAGGACAAGGCGCTGCTGGTTGCCGCCTGACAAGCTTGCCGCCGGATCCGCGAGCGCATCGAAACGCACCGAAAGAAGGTCGAGCGCGCGCGATGCGGCAGCGTCGATGGGGGAGCGCCGCATGACGCCAAACCGCGAGAACTTGGGTTCGCGCTCGCGCCCAGCCACGAAATTGTCGCGAATAGAGGCGGCGAGGCATAAACCTTCGTCGGCGCGGTCTGGGCTGGCGTAGCCGACGCCGGCGGCCCGGAAGCTCGCAGTCGAAGCTTCCGTCAGGTCGCGCCCGCCGACGACGATCTGGCCCGCGACCGGCGCGGCGAGGCCGGCCGAGCAGGCGACGAGTTCGTCCTGTCCATTGCCGCCGACACCCGCCACGCCGACGATCTCGCCGGGGAAGACTTCGAGGTCAACCGGCCCGAGGCGCTCAAAGCCCATTGCGTCCGCCCCGACCAGGCCGCGCGCCGAAAACAGCGGCGTGTTGGCGGAACGCGGCTGCGGCTCGAACTCGTGGCGTTTCCACTGCCTCGCCGACCATGGCGCGTGCGAGCTCGGAGAGGCTGGTCCTGGCCGGCGTCGTCGTCGCCACGACGCGGCCCGAGCGCATGACGGTGATTGCGTCGGCGATGCTCATCACCTCTTCCAGCTTGTGACTGATGAAGACGATCGTGCGCCCTTCCGCCTTCAATCTGCGCATGAGCTTGAGCAGGTCCTCGATTTGCTTCGGCGCGAGCACCGCGGTTGGCTCGTCGAGGATCAAAACGTCCGCGCCGCGACAAAGGAGCCGCAGGATCTCGAGGATCTGGCGAACATGGATCGGCGCGTCGGCCGCCTTGAGCCGCCAGTCGATGCGAACGCCGGCGAGTGCGGCAGCGCGATTGGCTTCCGCTTCCGCTTTGCCCCAGTCGATCAGGTCGCCGGCGCAGACGGGCTCGTTGCCGAGGATCAGGTTCTCGATGAGCGAGAGCGGCGGCGCCAACGTGAATTCTTGATGAACCATGCCGACGCCGCGAGCGAACGCATCGGCGGGTCCCGAGAGGCGCACCGAACGGTCGTCGAGGATGACCGTTCCTGCGTCCGGAGCGTCGAGGCCCTGCATGATGCGCATCAGCGTCGACTTCCCGGCCCCATTGCCACCAACCACGGCATGGATTGTTCCGGGTGCCACCGACAGGCTAACGCGGTCGTTGGCGACGACGGCGCCGAAGCGGCGGGTCACATCGCGGGCGCCAAGGCGCACCCCGATGCCGGCTTCTCCGCTCACTTGAAGAAGTCCGGATACCCCTGATCGACCACGTTCCAGACCTTGATCTCACCTG
Source organism: uncultured Alphaproteobacteria bacterium (assembly GCA_963824475.1). Lineage (GTDB taxonomy): Bacteria > Pseudomonadota > Alphaproteobacteria > Rhizobiales > Beijerinckiaceae > Roseiarcus. The sequence continues at coordinate 28,857 of CAWGPR010000007.1, read as the reverse complement.
CAAGGATTTTCTTCTTCATGTCCTCGACCTTGTCGAGGATCGAGGCCGGGATCATGTCGCGCGTGTGTGTCATCGGCGAGAGGCCGACGCCGTCCTGCGCAAGCCCGAGCGTGACCGTCTGCCCGCCAGGGAACTTCATGTCGGCGTAGTCCTTCATCACCGTTTCAACCGCAACGTCGGTGCGCTTGACCATGCTGGTCAGCACCGAGCCGGGCGCGATGCCGTCCTGGTCCGTGTCGACGCCGATTGCGAATTTCCCTGCTTCCTTCGCCGCCTTGATCACGCCAAGCCCCGTGCCGCCGGCGACCTGGTAGACGACGTTGGCGCCGGCGTCGAACATGGCCTTTGCCATCTGCAGACCGACGGCCGGATCGCCGAAATTATTGGAATAGGCGACCTTGACCTCGGCGTTCGGGTCGACCGCACGCGCCCCCTGGATGTAGCCGACAATGAATTTATCGATGCCGACCGATTTGGTGCCGCCGATCACGCCGATGACCGACTTGCCGCTCATCCCTTTGATTTTGGAATCCATCGCGACCATAGTCGCGAGGGCGCCGGCAAGATAGGAACCCTCCTGCTCCTGGAAGAGCACCGAGGCAACGTTTGCGCCGGGCTGCACCTGATTGAGAATGACATAATCCGTGCTCGAGTAGTCCTTCGCGACCGTCTTCAGGGCGTCGCCGTGCGAATACTCGAGATCGACGATGAGGCCGAAGCCGGCGTCCGAGGCGCGACGCAAGATGTCTGCTGCCTGGGCGACGACGTCCTTCGATTCGACGGCCTTGCCTTCGAGCTTGTCCTCGGCAAGCGCTTTCTTGAATCCGGAATAGGCGAGATCGTTGTAAGACTGATCGCCGAGCCCGCCTTGCGCGATGATGAGCGCGACGGGCTTTTCAGCTGCTCCCGCCGTTGCGATCGCTCCAAGGCCCAAGGCGAGGGCCGAAAGCGCGCTTAACATTCGAATTCCACGCATGGTCCGCCTCCACTATCTTCCGCGAGTGAGAGCTTGAGGTCGTCGGCGCGCGAGCGCGCCTGATTTCGGCTTGGTAGGAGTAACACCGGGCGTCATAGACGGCATCGACAACGTCGAGCAGCACGCCCTCGGGCCCAAACGTTTCACGGCGCACCGCCATGACAACAGGCGCGTCGGCTATGTTGAGCAGCCGCCCCTCCTCCGTCGTCACGGCGCGAGCGCGCAAAGTCTCAACGCCTCGCTCGATGATAAGCCCGCTCCGATCGAAAAGACGGTAGAGTGAAAACCCCGGCGCGGTCGCGACGCTTCGCGTCAACCCGATACGGTCCGCCACGTTCTTGTCGATGACCGAGCGATGGATCGCGGCAGGGGCGCCATCAACGAAGCGCAGGCGGTCCATGCCTATGAGCGCGGAGTCCTCGGGATAGGGCAGGCCCTCCCGCCAATCGACCAAACCGAAGCTCAGAAGCCGGTGGGAAGCCCTTCGACCCTGGGTCTCCACGGCCTCGGTGAAGCTCGACAGATAGGAGGCCGCGCGCACGAGCGAAGGCGGCGCGACGAAGCTTCCTAATCCCTGGCGCCGGCGAACCAGGCCTTCGTCGACCAGGATTTCGATGGCTCGCGCCACGGTGAACCGGCTGACGCCGAAGCGCTGGGCGAGTTTCGGCTCGCTGTCGATTCTATCGCCAACCGCGCGCTTCGCCACGTCCGCGCGCAACTCTTCGACGAGCTGCCGGTAGAGCGGCCGCTCCGAGAGGAAAGTGCGGAGACTGAGCGCCATATGAGCAACGTTACACAGTTGACTGGACAAGTCGTGCCACGCCTGCCTTTATGTGACAAGTGGTATCCGGCAACCTTACGCCGCGAGGGCGGAAGAGCGAGCCGAGCCGGGGTGGCTTTTTTGGCACCAAGTTCGATATTCTCAAGCCAAGATGGCTCCCGACACCGGTCATCCCGCCGAAGGCGAATTGAAAAGAAGCGATCCCATACGATCGTGAGGCCTACAAGCGCCGTAACCTGATCGAGCGTTGCGTCAACGCCCTCAAACAATTTCGACGCATGCCACACGATACGAGAAGACCGCGAGGGCCTTCCTCTCCATGCTATGCATCGCAGCAGCAAGGCTCTGGATCAAAACCGTCAACACGGCCTAGTATGAGCGCCGTGTGTCTCGTTTACTGCCGTCTCCACCGAGAAGGATGAACTCGACTTCAAGTAGAGAGACCTCCTGACTGGGGAAACGCAAAGCGACCTCAAATGCGATAAACTGCAAGAGCGGTGTCCGAGAAGAGCTTTCGCCGCTCGCCGATGCTAAAATCGCCGACGATCCTTTTGAAGGCGCCGTAGAGCGCATCGAAGCTGCTGTAGAGCTTGTCGACCGGGAAATTGCTCGCGAACATGCACCGGTTCGGCCCGAAAATCTCGATCGTGTCCAGCACGAATGGCCGGATGCTCTCTTCCGTCCAGCGCCAGTCCACCATGCCGAGCCCTGAGATCTTCACCCAGACATTCGGCTGCGCCGCGAGGGCCCGCATGCCGGTTCGCCAGAGCGACAGCGCCTCGGCGTCGCGGTCGACCGGCATGCCGGCATGATTGAGGATGATTATGGTGTCGCCGTGCGCCGCGGCAAGCGCCGCTGCGTCCGCCATCTGCGAGGGATAGAGTTGCAAATCGAATGAGAGATTATAGCGCTTAAGCAGGGCGAAGCCGCGCAACCATGCGGTGTCGGTAAGGAAATCCGCCTTCGTCACATAGGTCTTCGCCGCATCGGGATGCCAGTTCACGATGTGGCGGACGCCGCGCACGTTCGGAAACCGGCAATGAGCGGCGAGCGTCGTTTCGACATCGGGCCGATGCAGCTCGGCCCGGGCCACGACGCCATGCGGAAATCCGTGTTGATCGGCAATCGATTGCAGCCACCGCGTCTCCTCCACCGGCTGCGTCGGATCAAATCCGGCATCGACATGCACGGATTTGACGACGTTCTGGTTGGCCGTGTCGGCAAGATAGTCGTCGAGCAAATAGGATTTGGCGATCGGCGCGACATCGCCGGCGACGCTCGCCGGCAGCGGCTGTGCGCTCAGCCAGGGATAGGAGAAGCGTTCGAGATCCCAGAGATGGTGATGCGGGTCGACGATCGGGAAATCGTTCATTTGTTCCTCCGCTATCGGCCTTCTATTCGCGCTCGCGGGAATAGGCTCGATAGAGCAGCACCGCCGCGATGATCACGAGGCCATAAATGATGTTGCGGTAGCCGATCGAGATGTTGACGATCGTGAGCACGGTCGTCAGCACGGTAAGGAAAACAGCGCCGACGAACGTGCCGGCATAGGTTCCGCCCCCGCCATAGATCGAAGCGCCGCCGAGCACCACGGCGGCGATTGCGGGTAGCACGAACTGGTCGCCCATGCCGAGAAAGGCCATGGTCGAAAATCCGGTGAAGAGGACGCCGGTCACGGCCGCGCAAAGGCCGCTGATGGCGTAAGCGGCGATGATCACCCGGTCGTTGTCGACGCCCGAAAGCCGGCTGACGACCGGGCTTTCGCCGACTCCGTAAAGATAGCGGCCGCCTCGCGTCGCATGCAGGCCGATGCTGACGATGAGGCCGAGCGCGACCCACACCAGCACCACCACCGGCGCCGGCCCCACCCATCCGGTCGCGATCCATTTGACGCTGTCCGTCGCCGATCCGGACGGGGTCCCCTGCGAATAGATCAGTGTGAGTCCCTGCATGACGTTGTTCATGCCGAGCGTCATGACGATCGGCGAGATTTTCAGCTTGGCGACGCCGACGCCGTTGACGAAGCCCGCGCCGATTCCGACCGCGAGCGCCGCCGCGAGGCCCGCCCAAAGATGCGTGTCGTCGCCTTGCGTCACACCCGTGAAGACGATGCTTGCGCCCGTGATGGTCCAGGCAATGGAGAGATCGATGCCGCCGGTGAGGATCACCACCGTCTGGCCAATCGCGGCGATGCCGAGATAGGCGGAAAGCGACAACAAGAGCAGGATGTTCGACAGCGCGAGGAAACCGGGCGCCAGCACGCCTCCCGCGATGAGCAGGACGGCAATGCCGCCGAGAATGGTCAGCGGCGCCAGCGCCGCCGGACGCGCGAGGAGGCGCATCGCGCTCGGCAGAACCTCTCTAGCTTGCATCGCGTTGGGCCCGCCAAAGCGCCGCCAGTCCTTGCCGGACGGTCGCCAATCCCACCACCGCGATCAGGATCAGCCCGTTGATCAAGCTCTGATAGAAGGACGACAGGTTGGCGAAATAGAGCAGGCGGCCGATGATCGTGAGCGTGAGCGCTCCGAACACCGCGCCGGTCGTCGATCCGCGGCCGCCGGTGATGGAGACGCCGCCGAGCACGACCGCTGCGATCGATAACAGAATGAAGCTGTCGCCGATCGTGGGGGATCCGGTTCCGGTCGCGACGGCAAGATAAATGCCGCCGAGGCCGGCGAGCAGCGCGGCGATGACGTAGGCAGAGAACTTCACCCTTTGCACCGGCACTCCGCTCGACCGCGTGGCGCCCTCGTCGCCGCCGATCGCCCGGAGCCACAATCCAAGCGGGGCGCTCATGATCCAGGACGTGACGACGGCAGCCGCAATCAACAGCAGAAGCGGGGTAGGGGCCCGGTCGAGACCGTTGGTGAGGGCGTCCGTCAAGCCGGGAGGCACGTTCCCGCCGGGACTCGAGAGAATGACCAGCGCCACGCCCTGAAAGATCGACATGGTCGCGAGAGTGGCCAGGATCGGCGGCAGCCGCAGCCTCACGACCAGCAAGCCGTTGCACGCGCCCGCAAGCGCAGCTGCGCCGAGCGCGAGCGCGACCGCGCCGGAGACGCTCGCCGAGAAGGTCAGCGCCGCGATGGAGCCGGCGACGCTCATCACCGGCCCCAGCGAGAGGTCGATCCCGTTGGTCATGACGACAAAGAATTGCCCAAGCGCGACGAGCGCGAGCGGCAGGACATTCATGCAGAGAGTCTTCAGATCGAACGCGCTGAAATGGCCGCCCTTCAGCGCGAGGTTGATCAGGAACAGCGCGAGGAAGGTTGCGATCGCGCCAACGGCGCCTTGGCGTCGGATGCCGCTAAGCCGCAGCGGCACGGCGATCCTCGGCGCGGGTTGAGGCCCGCACTATGCCTTCAGCCGTGAGCTCGTCGCCGGCAAGTTCGGCCGTTATGCGGCCATCGATCATCACGATCACACGGTGGGCGAGTTCGACCAGCTCATGAGCGTCGGTCGAATAGAGGATGATGCCCATGCCGGAAGCGGCAAGCTCCACAATAATCGCATAGATCTGGGTCTTGGTGCCGATGTCGACGCCGCGAGTCACGTCGTTCAACAAGAGCACGGCCGGCTGGGTGAGCAGCCATTTCTGCAACAGCACCTTCTGCTGGTTTCCGCCGCTGAGCTGCCCCACGGGCTGGCTGTCGGACATTGTCCGAATCCTCAGGCGATTGATAGCATCGCCGACGATCCGCCGCTCGGCCTTGCGATCTATGAAGCCCATGAGGCGCGATATCTGCCGCAGGATGGCGAAGGAGAGATTGGCCGCCACGCTCTTTTGCAGCAAAAGCCCCTCGATCTTCCGTTCCTGCGGCACGTAGGCGATGTGGCGAGCGATGGCGTCGCGAGGGTTCTTGAGACGCGCCGGCCGGCCCTCGGCGAAGATCGCGCCGGAGCGCAGCGGATGGTCGCCGAACAGCGATTTGAGCAGCGCGTCCTGTCCCTGTCCGACCAGGCCGCCGATGCCGAGGATTTCGCCCTTGGCGAGCCGGAGGTCCACGCCGTGCAGCGCATCGCTCATGAGGCCGCGCGCTTCGAGCAGGCCAGAGCCGGCCGGCGATTGCTTTGTCGGAAAGACGCCGCCAAGACGAGCGCCGGTCATCAGCTCGACCGCGCGATCATGCGAGATGTCGTCGACATCAGCCACGGTGACAAGCTCGCCGTTGCGCATCACTGCGACGCGCTGACAGAAGGCCGCGATCTCCTCCCAGCGGTGCGAGATGAACAGAATGATCGATCCGCGATTTCGTTCCGCCTCGACAATCCGCATCAGCCATTGGACTTCGGCCGCACTGAGCGCTGCCGTGGCCTCATCGAGAAGGAGGACGCGGGGCTTGCGCCGCACCGCGCGGACGATCTCCACCATCTGCTGCTGGCCGAGCGGCATGTCGCTGACGACGGCGTCCGCCGACACGCCGACGTTGTAGCCGTCGAGGAGCGCCCGCGCGTCGGCTTCGAGCTTACCGCGATCGATCGACGCCCAAGCGCGGCGCGGCGGCGCCGATAGAAACAGGTTTTCCGCCACCGTCAGGCTGCGAACCAGCGTCAGCTCCTGAAAGACGCTCACGATGCCATGGGCGATGGCTTTAGCTGGACCCAGTCCGGCCATCGCCTCCCCGTCAAGACTGACGGCGCCGCTGTCCTGGCGAACAATACCGCCGGCGATCTTCATCAGCGTGGACTTGCCCGCGCCGTTCTCGCCCACGAGGCCGAGCACCGCGGCCGGCGCCGCATCGAGGGTGACATTGATGACGGCGCGCGTCGCGCCGAAGTCCTTGTCGATGGTCTTGAACGACAGCATGAACGATCCGAGAGGCGGCGCCGCCGCCGCCTCTGATTGCGTTGCTATTTGCCCAACGAATCTTGGATCGTCAGCGGCTGCAGGCCGGAATTGGGAATCTCGACGTCGTCATAGACGGTGGGCGGCAGATCCGGGAACACATTGACGCCTTCCTTTAGCTCCTCCGTCGTGAGCGTCGGAATGCCGACATTGATGAGCTTGTCGGCCGGCGGATGGCCGTCGAGCACGTCCACCGCGACCTTTAAGGCGTAGGCGCCGAGAGTTGGCGGGTCGCCGACGGAAATCCCCTGCAGCCCCTGGTCCTTGTATTTCACCATCGAGAGCCGCCAGCCGTTAGAGCCCTCGCCTGTCATCGGCACGAACGGCCGGTGCAGGTTCAAAAGGGCCTGGACCACGCCATAATCGCCGGCCTGATTGATGATGCCGTCGATCTTCGGACGAGCTGGCAGCACCTTCATGATCTCGGCCTGCGAAACGCTGTCGTCCCATTTGCCATAGACTTCGGCGACGATGTGGATGTCGGGATATTTGGCCAGGACCTGGGTCGCGCCGGTGTATTCGGCCTTGTCGCCTTCGAAGCCGGGCACGCCGCGATTTATGATGATGTCGCCCTTGCCCTTGAGGGTGTCGGCCATCCATTGGCCCATGATTCCACCGAACTTCACGAAGTCGACGCCGACCTTATAAGCGGAGGGCGCGGTCACGGCGTGGTCGAAGTCGACGACCACGATGCCCTGTTTGGCGGCTTCTTCGAGAACCGGATTTAGGGCCGATTTGGAGGCGGGATCGACGAGGATCGCGTCGACCTTCTGCGAGATCATGTCATCGATCGCGGCGATCTGGGCCTGCACGTCCGTGCCGGAATTGACCACCGTGAGCTTCACCTTATCCTTGTAGTATTTTGTCGCGTAGGCTTTGGTCAAATTGACCATCTGCACCCGCCACTGATTGCCGATGTATGAGTTGCTCAGCGCGATATTGTAAACTTTATCAGCGGCAGAGGCGTTGCTCGACATGCTAGTGGCTGCGCAGGCAATGACGGCGCAGGTCATGGCAAGTGCTGCGCCGTGTTTCTTCGCGATATTCTTCATGCTTCCTCCTTGGCGAGGCGTTCCCTCGGCTGCGAAGCCGCATTTTAAGCGGCCGTTCCATCAATCGCTCTCGATTAGCTTTTCGAGTTCTTTTCGCGAGCGCTCGATATGTTTGTGCATCAGGTCGGCGGCGGAAATGCGATCGCGTGCCTCAATGGCGGCGACGATCGCCTCATGCTCCTTGAGCGCCGGCCCGGCGTCGACGATGCCGTGATGCAAATAGAGCTGCGCGAGCCGCTGATGGCTGCGCAACCGTTGGATGGCCTCGAACAGAAAGCGGTTTCCGGAGGCTCGAGCGATAATCTCGTGGAAGGCTGCGTTGCCGGCCATGAACTGGGCAAACTGGGCGTAGACGGAGCCGGTCGGGGCTACGTGCAATGCTCTTTCGGAAGCGCGCAACTCATCCAGCACCACCTTGTCGATATGGAGAGCCGCCTCTCCCGCGGCGCTAGGCTCGAGCAGCAGTCGCACCTCGTAGAGCGCGTGGAACGAGTCCTTTGTCAGCAGAGGTTCGGTGCGATAGCGGCCATTTTCCTTGCGAATCACCAGCCCTTCGCTTTCGAGGCGCGCCAGAGCCTCGCGGATCGGCGTCTGCGAGACGCCAAGATCGCGCGCCAGCACATCGATCGCCATCCAGCTATCGGGCGCAATGTGGCGGTCGAAGATCAGAGCTCTGAGAGTCTCATAGGCGTCATCGGCCAGCACGCGGCGCGCGAGCGGTTTGGATTCGATGGCTCTGGCCACGGCGGCCGGCATTCGCCCTCGCTCCTGTCCAGCGGTGAATGTGTCTTGCCAACGCACTAGTACCTCTGCACAGAGGTTATGACGGGTTGAAGGGCTGGTAAGATTTCTGGGTTGATTAGGAGGCGGATGCTTCGAGCGCTGCCGGGTTTGCGGGTGATGAAACCCTTGCGCTCGAGGGTGAGCACCATCTGGTGGACGGAAGGCGGAGTGACGGCGAAGAAGCGCTGGATGTCGGCTTCCGCGGGTGGCCGTCCGATGGCAAGCGCATAGGCATGAATAAAGGCCAGGTACTGGCCCTGCTTGTCGGTGAATTTTTGGATCGCGGAGTCCACGCCACATAGTTTGATTCAACTGGGCCTCGAATCACAAGGAGGCCCTCATGAATATCCGCTATCGCATTGATCTGATGGCCGAAGAGCGTGACGAACTTGGCCGGCTGCTGAGCGCCGGCAAGTGCGCCGCAAGACGGTTGAAGCGGGCGCAAATCCTTTTGGCCGCCGCCGACGGCGTTAGCGATCAGGAGATCGAGCGAACAATCGGCGCCAGCGGCTCGACGATCTACCGCACCAAGCGCCGGCTCGTGGAATGCGGTTTGGAGGCGGCTTTGAGCGAAGAGCCGCGCCCGGGCGCTGGGCGCAAGCTCACCGGCAAGCAAGAAGCTCTCTTGGTCGCAACGGCCTGCGCAAAGCCGCCGACAGGACGGGCCCGCTGGACGCTCCAGCTGTTGGCCGGCGAAATGATCAAGCTGACCGACCACCAAGAGCTGTCCCGCGAGACCGTCCGCCGCAGGCTTTTGGAGAATGACCTCAAGCCGTGGCGCAAGGACATGTGGTGCATTCCCGAGGTCGACGCCGAATACGTCGCCCGCATGGAGGATGTGCTCGATCTCTACAACGAGGAGCCAGACCCTCAGCGCCCGGTCGTCTGCTTCGACGAAAGCCCGACCCAACTCATCGGCGAGGCGCGCCGGCCCATTCCCGCTAAGCCGGGACAGCTGGAGCGCTTCGACTGCGAATATCGGCGCAACGGCACGGCCAATCTCTTCGTCTTCCTCGACGCCCACAAATCCTGGCGCAGGGTCAAGGTCACCGACCGGCGTGCGGCGCAGGACTTCGCGGGCTGCATGCGCGATCTCGTCGACATCCACTTCCCAAACGCCGAGAAAATCCGCCTCGTGCTCGACAACCTCTCGACACACTCGGCAAGCGCGCTTTACCAGACCTTTCCAGCGCCGGAGGCAAGGCGCGTTCTGCGCCGCATCGAGTTCCATTACACCCCAAGGCACGCAAGCTGGCTTAACATGGTGGAGATCGAGATCGGCGTCCTGCGCAGCCAGTGCCTCGATCGCCGCATCGACAGCCGAGACCTTCTCGTCTCAGAGGTCGCCGCCTGGCAACAGCAGCGAAACAACTCCGGCGCGTCCATCAATTGGATGTTCACCCCGGAAAAAGCCCGCGCCAAAATGGCCCGCGTCTATCCAACCCCCATCAATGAGTCATAACCTCTGTGCAGAGGTACTAGTACCTCGGCACAGTGATCTTGACCGGTTGAATCCGGGGTCAAAGTAACTCTGGCAGCTGTGTCGGATCAACGAGCAGTTCGATGCTGCGGGCGTTCTCGGCTGCCGCCTAATGAAGCCAGCTTGTTCGAGCGTCAGTACCATCTGGTGCACGGAAGGCGGGCTGACGCGAAAATAGTCCTGCATCTCAGTTTCGGCCGGCGGCCGGCGGTGCAGGCGCGTGTAGAGGTGGATAAACGCCAGATATTGGCCCTGCCTGGGTGTGAAGGTTTTTGCAGGGCGACTCACTCCGGCCATCCGATTCAGCTGTTCGTGCGTGCCTCAACACGAGGAGGCACGGATGAATGTACGCTATCGGGTCGAACTCAGCCAAACCGAACGCACCGAACTGACGGAGCTTCTGAGCGGCGGCAAGCATGCGGCACGCAGGCTCAAGCGGGCGCAGATATTGTTGGCGGCGGATGGCGGCGCCAGCGACGAGGCGATCGCGACCAATGTCGGCGTGGGCAGCTCGACCGTCTATCGGACTAAGCGCCGCTTCGTCCTCGGCAACCTGGAGGCGGCGCTCAGCGAAGAGCCGCGCCCCGGAGCAAACCGCAAGCTCTCGGGCAAGGAGGAAGCCCTGCTGGTGGCAACGGCCTGTTCGAGTCCACCCGCGGGCCGCGCTCGCTGGACGCTGGAGTTGCTGTCCGGTGAACTGGTCAGGCTGACTGCGCACGAGAGTGTGTCGCGCGAGACGGTGCGTCGGCGCTTGGCCGAAAATGACCTCAAGCCATGGCGCAAGGACATGTGGTGCATTCCGCAGGTCGACGCCGACTACGTCGCCCGTATGGAGGAGGTGCTCGATCTTTATTCCGAAGCGCCCGATCCCGAGCGCCCGGTGGTCTGCTTCGACGAGAGCCCGATCCAGCTCATCGGCGAGGTCCGCCGGCCGATCCCGCCCGAGCCGCGGCAAATCGAGCGCTACGACTGCGAATATAAACGCAACGGAACCGCGAACCTGTTCGTGTTCTTGGATGTGAACCGCCCCTGGCGCAAGGTGAAGGTCACCGAACGGCGCGCCGCCGAAGACTTCGCCGTCTGCATGCGCGACCTCACCGATGTCCATTATCCCGAGGCGGAGCGCATTCGCGTGGTGCTCGACAACTTGTCGACCCATTCCGCCGGCGCGCTCTACCAGACTTTCCCAGCCGACGAAGCGCGACGGGTGCTGCGCCGGCTGGAGTTCCACTACGTCCCCAAGCACGCCAGCTGGCTGAACATGGTCGAGATCGAGATCGGCGTCCTGGCCAGTCAATGTCTCGATCGGCGCATCGAAAGCTACACCCGGCTTGTCGCCGAGACCGCTGCTTGGGAGAAGCGACGCAACGCCGAATGCGCCCGCATCAACTGGATGTTCACAACCCAAAAAGCCCGCGCCAAAATGGGGCGCGCTTACCCCAAGCCCACGCTCAAATCAGACCAAAATCAAAGAGTCAAAACCTCTGTGACGAGGTACTAGAAGGGGGACGCTTGCTCCTGTCAACTATACCCTATAGGTTTTGATTGCGATTGCGCTGAGGCTCGCTCTCGTGAGGCTGCCGCTCCGGTCCAACGGCAGTGGCTGGACCACTAGACCTTAATGCCGATGCGCTGCTAATGTAAATAGACCTCCCGAGGGAGAACGGAAATGATCGGCGGGGAGCAGAAGCCGGCTGCAGCGGAAGCGATAGGGGCGCTCTCGCGCATCAACAACGAAGCCGTGCGGAACGCGCTTGGCGTCGCGAGGTCAGGCCAGGTTTACGATCTCGGGCTCGAACTGAATTCGCGCATTCCGCACAATCCAGAATTCGTGCGCTTCGCGATGTCCTTCACCCATACGCCGGAGGGGACCGGAGCTCTCTCTCCGTTCCAATATTCGGTGGAGTCCGTGTTCGGGGCGCTGCACATCGGCACCCACATCGATTCCTTCATCCACATTCAGAAGGACGGGCGAATATACGGCGGTCATTTGGCGTCGAAGTCGCGTGACGATCGCGGCTGGACGCGGCATGGCGCCGAGACTGTGCCGCCGATTCTCGGCCGTGCAATCAGTCTCGATATTCCCGGGCTCAAGGGTCTCGGCAGATTGCCGGATCGCTATGAGGTTACGGTTGACGATTTGAAGCAGGAACTCGCGCGCGCCGGCCTGGCGATTAGATCCGGCGATATCGTGATCGTACGCACCGGCAAGATCCAGGATTTTGGCGATGAGGCCGCGTTCCAAGCTGCGGAGCCGGGGGTGGGGAGGAGCGCCGCGCTCTGGCTCTATGAACGCGGCATGTCGGTTCTCGGGACCGACACGACCGGGACAGAGCCGCTGCCCTTCGATGACCCGGCCGCCACCACGCACGGCGCAATGCTCGTAGAAAAGGGCGTGCACCTGATCGAAAACCTTTATCTCGAGGACGTCGCGCGGGATGGCGTGCGCGAAGGTCTCTTCATTGCTTTGCCGCTGAAGATCACCGGTGCGACCGGCTCCTGGATCCGCCCCATCCTCGTGGTCTGACGCTTCCCGCGTGCATCGTTCTTCAATGACGTAAGGTCGTAAACCTTCATGACTCGGATCACTTCTATTGAGCTCAGCTTGTTTCGGTTTGAGGTGCAGGGCCTCGGCCTGCCGACCCACGGCGCCGCCGGCGTTGGCAACTTAATCGCAAAGAAGGGCGAACGCATGCCGGCTCAACGCTGGGCGGTGCGCATCGAAACGGATGACGGCGCGCGGGGCGAATATGTGACGCATTGGGTAGGCACCCCAGCGTCCTTCGGACAAGCCTCTATGCTCGCCCCGCATCTCATTGGGCGCGACCCCGACGCGCGCGAGGAGATCTGGCAGGACCTCCGTCGCGAGGTCCGCGCCTACGACCACATGGGTCACGGTCCGCTCGACATTGCGTTGTGGGATCTCGCCGGCAAACGGCGCAACGCCTCCGTGGCGAGGCTGCTCGGCGGCTTCCGTGCGAGGCTGCCGGCCTATGCCAGCACCTATCACGGCCAGGAGGAGCCGGGCGGTCTTGATACGCCGCAGGCGTTCGCCAACTATGCCGCGGTTTGCAAGCAACTCGGCTTCGTCGGCTTCAAGATCCACGGCTGGCACAACGGCGACGTTGCTCGGGAAATCTCAACTATCCTTGGCGTTCGCAAGGCTGTGGGCGACGCTTGGCCATTGATGATCGATCCGGCTTCGCAGTTGAGGACGTGGCGCGACGCCCTAACGGTCGGTCAGGCTTGCGACGATGCGGGCTTTTTTTGGTATGAAGATCCCTACCGCGACACTGGAGGCGCAGTCGAAGGGCACAAACGCTTGCGCGAACGGCTCAAGACGCCCCTTCTCGTCTGCGAACACGTGCGCGGCCTTGAGGCGAAGGCTGCGTTCATCCTTGGCGGTGGGGGTGATCTGGTACACGCCGATCCGGAATACGACATGGGCATCACCGGCGCTCTGAAGATCGTCCATTTTTGCGAGGCGCTCGGCATCGACGTCCAATACCATGCCTGTGGGCCGGCGCACCGCGCGATCATGGCGGCGACGGCGAATACGCATTTTTACGAGATGGCGCTGATCGGCCCGGACATGCCGAACACCGTGCCACCGGTCTATCTATGCGACTATTCGGACCAGCCCGAAGCGCTGGCGGCCGACGGTTGCGTTCCCGTACCGGATGGCCCGGGGCTTGGCGTCACTTACGACTGGGACTTCATCGAGCGCAATCGGTTGAACCACCTTGTGTTCGGTCGGGCTAGATAGCCAGGATCGCTTAGTTCGGTCCGAGCCCTCGGGAGAAGGCTCGGAGCACCGCATCGAGATGCGCCTTCATGGCGTTTCGGGCGGCGGCCCGATCGCCCGACGCGATCGCCTCCAAGATGCGTCTGTGCTCAGCCGGCGTCTTGAACAGGCGGTCCGGACCCATAAGCAACTCCTCGATCTTTTCGAACATCGGCATGCGCCGGTAGTCCCAAAGTGTTCCGATCAGTAGGGTGAGCGCAGCGTTGCCGCTGGCCTTGGCGATTTCGATATGGAACGTCCGGTCCCATTCGCGGTACTCGGCCGACTGCACCGACTTGGCATGGGCCTGTTCCTCGAGCGCCTTTTCAATACGCTCGAGATTAGCGGCGTCGCGGTTTACGGCGGCAAGCTCGGCCGAGCGCGGCTCGATCAGCCGGCGGGCTTCCATCATCTGTATCGGGCCGATGTCGCCTTCGCTAACATCAGCGCTGGCGCCGAGACGGTCCAGGCGCGGCGTCGCTTGCAGAATCTGGACGCCGTGGCCGACGCGGATCGAGACCTTGCCGCTCACCTCAAGCGCAATCAGAGCTTCGCGCACCGATGTCCGGCTAACGCCCAGCTGCTCGGCGAGATCGCGCTCGGCCGGCAGGAGAGAGCCGACCGGAAACAGTCCCTCGTCGATACGGTCGCTGATCAGTGCGGCAATCTGCCGGTAGAGCCGGACCGGCTCGACTTGCGGAAGGCGGAGCCCGCCGGTCCGTCCGGCTTGCCTGGCTTGCGGCTTCAAGGGCTTGTTCATCGGCCTTCGATCGCGCGTCGGCGCGGCTGCCGAAATGCTTCGCCGTCAATGCTTGACATGATCGCAAGCCGTCCCTTAGAAGTCCCACTGGTTGGACCATTAGACCTTCTGCGCGACGTCCGCAAGGCGGTCTTTGGCGACAATTCGGGAGCGGGATGGAAGCGCCGTTGATGGAAATCCGATCGGTCGAACCCTTCATCCTGCATATTCCCGTCAATGCCGAGTCGATTTCCGATTCGACGCATACGGTCACGCATTGGGGCGTGGTGGGAACCAGGATCCTGACCGAAGACGGGCTGACTGGCTTTGGCTTTACGGGGACGCATGCGCACCTACCCACGGACAGGCTGATCGCCGCCTGCATTGCCAAGAGCTACGCCCCGCTTCTGATCGGTGAAGATGCTTCGGAAGGCCATCGGCTCTGGCGCAAGCTCGCACATTTCCCCGCGGTCCGCTGGGTGGGCCGCGCCGGCATCACACATCTTGCGCTCGCCGCGATCGACATTGCGCTTTGGGATCTGCGCGCCAAGTCCGCGGGAGTGCCGCTCTGGAAGCTCCTTGGCGGCGCCACCAAGGAAAAGCTCGAGGCTTACAATACGGACATAGGCTGGCTCTCAATCGCCAAGGACGACTTGGTCGCCAAAAGCAGGCGGGCCATTGAGCATGACGGCTTCCGGCGCCTGAAGCTCAAGGTCGGCCATGATGATCCGATGATCGACATCGACCGGATCGAGGCGGTTCGCGCGGCGGTCGGTCCGAGCGTCACGATCGCCATCGACGCCAACGGCCGGTGGGACCTGCCGACCTGTCAGCGTTTTTGCGCTCGCGCCGAGCCGCTCGATATCTTCTGGTTCGAGGAGCCGATGTGGTTCGACGACGTTGGCTCGCACGCGGCGCTCGCCGCTTCAACTTCAATTCCGCTCGCGCTGGGCGAGCAGCTCTACACGGTGGACGCTTTCCGTAGCTTCATCGATGCGACGGCGGTCGAGTACGTCCAGCCTGACGTAACCCGGCTCGGCGGCATCACGGAATATATTCAAGTGGCCGAGATGGCGCACTCGCATCGACTGCCGGTCGTTTCTCATGTGGGCGACATGGGGCAGGTGCACGTGCATCTCTCGTATTGGCACCCAGCGACGCCGATGCTGGAATACATTCCCTGGATCAAAGACGCCTTCGTCGAACCCATCCGAGTCGAGGACGGCTATTATGTTCGGCCCGGGAGGCCCGGCGCCGGCTGCACCCTAACTGAAACGGCCATGTCGTCTTATGCCAAATCCTGTTGAGGCGGATACAGGAATGGCAAATTTGGGCGCCGGGGAAGCCACGCTGAAGCGCTCGCCTTTGCGGCGTCTCCTTGCTGTGGACGAACTGGGCATCTTCATCGCACTGGTCTTGTTCTTCATCGTCGGCGCGTCAAGCAGCCCCTATTTCCTAACCGTCAGCAACCTGACCGGCATCCTCCAGAATATAACGTTTCTCGGGTTCCTCTCGATCGGGGTTGGACTTGTCCTGATGGCAGGCGAGATCGACATTTCGGTAGGCTCGATCTTCGGACTCACCGGGGTGGTGGCGGCGCTCGTCCTACGGGAGGGGTACCCTCTTGCGGCCGCGATCGCGAGCGGATTGCTCGTCGGGGTCGCCTGCGGCCTCGTCAACGGACTGGTGGCGCAGGTCATCAAGATTCCCGTCGTCGTTATGACGCTCGCCACGCTCGGCATCTACCGAGCGATTGCTCTCGCGCTGGCCAATGGATCGCCGGTCGGCGGCCTACCGACGAACGCGTTCTTCTTCGACTGGTTCGGCCAGGGCGCGGTGGCGCAGGTCTCCTATATTACGATCCTCTTCCTGATCGTCGCGCTCATCGCTGAGATCGTTCTGCGCTGGACCTCGTCAGGCTTCCGCCTGCTGGCGATCGGCAGCAATCCGCAGGCCGCCCGTCTGGTCGGCTTCCACGTTGAGCGCACCCGCGTAATGCTGCTCGCTTTTTCCGGCTTCATCTCAGGTTTGTCGGGCGTCTGCTCTGTCGCCTACCTCGACACCGCGAGTCCAACCGGCGGAACCGGCTACGAGCTCAGCGTGCTTGCCGCCGTGATCATCGGCGGCGTCAAGCTAACCGGCGGCCGCGGCTCGATCCTCGGCGTCCTGCTTGGACTCTGCGTGATCGGCATCTTTCAGAACCTGGTCGTGCTCTGGGGCGTCTCACCGAATTGGACGCAGGGCGTATCCGGCCTCGTGCTGATCGCAGCGATGACGCTGATCTGGTTGACGAGAGGAAACGAACGCGCCGCCGGCGGCTGATTTCTGCGAGCGCAATGGTTTGATCGGATATGCTTGGCAAGCAAGGGAGGAGAGACGCATGAGGAATTCGATGAAGTTCGACCGCCGCCAGTTTGGCAAGTTCCTTGGCTTGGCGAGCACTGCCGGCGCCGCCGCGATGACGGGTCAGCGTGCCCGTGCGCAGCAAAAGGCCGACTGGAAAGCCTGGGTCGATAAGTTCTTTAAGAAGCCGATTAAGATGGCGGTGACGTGCCCCGGCACTAGCAATCCTTACTTCGCGCCAACCAAGGCAGGCGCTGAGGACGCGGGAGCGCAGCTTGGGATCGACATGCTCTGGACTGGCGTGCCGGACGGCAACACGGTCAACCAACTCACCCAATTCCAGCAGCTGGTGAACACCGGCTATCAGGCGATCGTCGTGATCTCGTTCGAACCGGACGCCTGGGTCGCGCCAATCAAGAAGGCGATGGCGGACGGCGTGCTCGTGGTGACCTCGAACAACGACTCGCCCAACAGCGGTCGCGAACTCTATTTTGGCCAGGATCTCGTCGGCGCCGCCGTCGTCCAGGGTCAGCTGCTTGCCAAGCTCGCCGGTAACAAGGGCAAGGTTGCCATGACCAACTGCGCGCCGGGCTCGCTTGCGCTCGACCTACGCATCAAGGGTGCGAGGGAAGGCGTGACGAAAGGGGGCATGAGCGATGTCGGGGTTTACAACACCAATCCGGCGGACATGGCGAGCGAGCTCGGGACGATGCGAGATATCTTGAGGGCTCATCCCGACCTGGCCGCCATGATGCCGCTTTGCGGCCCGGACACGGCGGCGGCGGGCCTTGTGCGCAAGAACCAGGGCCTTAAGCTTCCAATCGTTGGCACCGACCTGCTCTACCAGACGCTGGAATTGATCCGTGACGGCTTCATCGACGGCACCGTCGGCCAACAGCCCTATCTGCAAGGCTACATGCCGATCATGTATGCCTATCAGCGGGTCGTGCTCGGCGCGCCGAAGCTCGATCTGCCCGGCGGGAACTACTACCTAGCTAACGAAATCGTCACGAAGGACAATGTCGCCCAGTTCCTCGTGCGCGAGGAACGCTTCCGCGGATGAGCGACGCACGGCGCCGGCCGCTGCTGGAAGCGGCGGCCATCAGCAAGCGGTTCGGCAGCATCCATGCTCTGGACGAGGTCTCGCTGAGGGTCGGTGCAGGCGAGGTGCATGGCCTTCTCGGCGCCAACGGGGCCGGTAAATCCACGTTGATCGGCGTCCTTTCGGGCGCCGTCAAGCCGGACAGGGGAGCGCTCCGGGTGGCCGATAAGGAAGTGCCGCTCGGCTCGGTTTCGGCCCCGCGGGCCGCCGGCCTCACCGTCGTGCATCAGGAGCTGATGCTGTTCCCCGACCGGACGGTCGAGGAGAACGTGTTCGCAAGCGTTCTGCCGTCAGGCGCATTTCGCTGGACCACTGCGGGTGCTCGTCGCGATAGAGTCGAAGCGACGATGGATCGCCTCGGCGCCGTGATTGATCTGAAGGCGCGCGTCGGAGAGCTTCCGCTTGCGCAACGGCAGCTGGTCGAGATCGCCCGCGCGCTCTGCTCGGGCGGGAGGGTTCTCGTGCTCGACGAACCTACCTCGGCGTTGTCGAAGCCGGAAGCGAGAGGTCTGTTTGACGCGATCCGGACGATAGCCGCGCAAGATGCGGCCGTCATCTTTGTCTCTCACCGCCTGGACGAGGTCTTCGAGATTACGGATGCGCTAACCGTGCTTCGAGACGGCCGCGTCGTCGGTCGTTGGCGCACCGTCGACGCCGACATTCCGACGATCACTCGCGCCATGGTGGGCCAACTCGCTAACGAGCGTCCGCCGACGGCTATGGTAGCGAGGCAGCGCGCAGTCGCTATCAGGCTCAAGAGTTCTGCTCAAGGAACGCTGGAGCTTGATCTGTCGCTGCGCACCGGCGAAGTGGTAGGCCTCGCTGGGCTAGAAGGCTCCGGCGTCTCGAGGGTCCTCGAGATGCTCGGCGGGGTCGTTGCGGTCTCAGGCCTGATCGAGGTTGACGGCCGTCGCGTCAGGTTCAGACATCCGAGTGAGGCCATACGGGAAGGGGTGGTCTATATGCCGCCGGACCGTAAAAAGGACGGACTGTGGCTGGAGCAAGACGCATCATTCAATATTGGCTCGGCGCTGGTGGCCCGGCTACCGCCGGCTTGGCTGCACAAGGAGACGCTTGACCACGTCGCCGCGGAGCGCATGGCTGAGGTCGGCGTGCGAACCAACGCGTTGCATGACGCGGTCGGACGCCTCTCCGGGGGCAACCAGCAGCGCGTACTGCTCGCCCGCTCGCTCGAGGCGCGGCCGCGCGTGCTCCTTCTCAATGATTTCACTCGCGGAGTCGACGTGCAGGCGAAAGCCGGAATTCACGCTCTGGTCCGCAAGCTGGCCAACGCCGGCATCACCATCTGCGTCACGTCCTCCGATCTCGAGGAATTGGTCGGCGTTGCGGACCGCATTGTCTGCATGCGCTTGGGCCGTATTGTCGCCGACGGGCCAAGCTCGCATTTCGATAAGCTCAGCCTCTTGGCATTGGCTTCGACAGCGGCAACGCGAGGGCCGGATGTACAGGCGCCGGCGTAGAAGCTGTATATAGTCCGAGCCACGGAGGCTGCCTCGATAGATCTCGCCATGGTCGTCTCGAACTGGTTGTCATTACTCGCGACAGGGAAATTTTTGAAAAGCAAGATGCTTGTCTGGCGGACCGTGCTGACTCAGCTTTCGTCTATCGATGCCAACCTAAACGATGCTAGTCTGAATCGGCCCATAATCGAAGCGTCCAGCACTTGCTGATTTGCCAGTCGTGTTTGCGAACCCAAATTTCGTCGCGAAGAGTTTGCATGGATGTGTGCGGAAGAATCCGGCAAGTTCAGCGTTAAGCCGCGCAATGATCGGTTCAAGGTGCGTATCGGCTTCAAGGGGCTGTTGTGGCGCGCGCAGACGGTCGCGTTCACCGAGCACCGACTCCGCTGGTTGACCCGCGCCCGAGGCTACCACGCGCCGAAAGAGTTCCGAGCCGAAGGACACAACCCGATCCCAAGTTCGACTAGCCGGGAACAGGAAAAAGCCGATGTCTCGAATCAACCTGGCCGGCACAGCCGTCCAGACCTCATCGACAAACACATCCGCCATCGCGTCGTCGTCGTGGAAGTATCGCGCCATCTCTACTTCCAGCGAGGGACGATCAAACCGAGCGCTGAATCCAATTTGGCTGGCCAATCGCCAAGTTGGATCGTCGCGCGTGGCTGAGACCGCACCAGTCGCCGGATTCCACCATTTGATCACGCCGCGATCGTCTCTGAACCAATCAGTGTGGTCAGCCGGCTCGTCGCCATCGAAACCGATGATCGTCGCGACGAGACGTATCCGGTCCGCGGGCTGAGGATCACCCTCGAAGAAATCGTGCTCGGTCAGACTACGGACCATTCGATCGCGGCCAAAAGGCCAAACAGCAGCGCCAGCGCCTCGATGACCGTGGTCTTGCCACAGTTGTTCGGGCCGATGAACACGGTGTGTGCGCCAAACCGGATGTGACCGGTTCGGATGCCACGAAAGTTCTCGATGCGCAGATCGGCGATCTGCATGGCATTCATCTCCTGTGGCCGCCCTAAGGCATTGGCGGCCTATTCATTCGACGCTCATTCCGGTGCATCAGTCGAAGGCACGGACAGCAGCCACGGTCCGCGAGGGAACCATGTCCGCTCCCCTTCTGACGTTTCTACCAATGGAATCAGGAACGAGCGGAGATTGGCGACGATGACCACGAAGGTCTCCGGGGCGGCCGCCATCCGCTCGCGGCCGAGGAACGCACGCCACTGAGCGGCCCACGCCGCCACGAAGTCATCAGTCAAACAAACGGGCATGTCGGACGGCAGCGCCGTTCCGCGCCGTTCAAAGGTGCGCTGCACGGCATCGACAAGAACGGAGTGGCGAAACTCGAACGTCTGAGAGATCAGCCAGAGATCATAGAAATCCTTCAGCCGGCTGTTGGCCATGCCGAGCGTGACCATAGCTTCAAATTTCTCGGCCACCACCGTCTCGACCGGATAGGCCCGAAGGTGCGGTGCCGGGGCATCAAGCAAGGTGGGATAATCGATCTCGACCGGCGCTGGCGTGATGGCGTCGCCGAAGCCGATGTCGACTTGGATCGGGATGCGAGCGCCGGCGATGGTGGCCGTCGTGCGTACCCGCACGCCTCCATACTCCACCTCCTCGCGGATCGGCGCGGCCTCCAATGCGGCGACGTTGAATGTCACGCCGTCATCAGCGACCGGCTGAGCACAGATGGCGCGGAAGGTTTCCGCGATCGCCTCTGCGCCATTGTCGCCAGAACCGAGCAGGTCGAGATCGCGGGTCGGCCGGAAGGGATCGGCGACCCAGGTCACAAAGAGCATTGCTCCCTTCAGAATGAAGCGGTCGCGATGGGTAGAAACGCTCAGCCGGTAGAGCAGGCGCTCGAGGGCATAGCGCGTGAGCAGAATCTGGAAATCGGACCGCTCTGCGCGAGCCCGATCGAGCAGGCGGGCCCGCACCGACGCGCCAATATTGCGGAGTTCACGTGGCATCAGCCGCCATCGCTTCGACATAGGGGCGCATCACTGACCAGACCCGCGCTTTTCGTGCGTAACGCCACAAATCATCGGGCGTACACCGCCGGCGGCGGAGGCCTTCACGAAGGCCCTCCATGGCGACGTCGAGGCCGACCTTGGCCCGGTAGCGGAAACAGTCGACGATCGTCCGCGCCGGATCCGTGATGGGCACCTCGATGGTCTCGACGCGATGGCGCTCGACCCCCTCGGTCAGCGCCGCCCCGGTGAAGCGCACGAAGCGGATACGCGGATAGTCAATCTTGGGCCGCCAAGCGGTGCGCTCGATTGCCATCCATACGGCCGACGGCATCTGCAGCGTCAGTTCGTGGTATTGCAGCGCCGAGGTCAGGCAGACGACCCCCTTTGGGACCAGCACGGCGGCCTCGGCCAGCATATGGGCGGCCTCGAGCTGCGTGTCCGGGAGCTGATAGAGGCCCCGCGCCGGGCGCACGACCGCCGCCTCCCGGACGAGACGGGCCAGCGTCTCTGGGCCAATCCCTTCGGCCATGAAGTCCTTTAGGCGGAGCATTCCCCGCGACTTCAGGAGATCCAGGGCACGAACTCGTTGGGCGGTCGTCGATGTCATCGGTCGGGACGTTTCCTTGTCTGTTACTAATTTCAGCAGAGGTTTTATCACCTTCCCGAGAAATGCGAAATCGAAAAATTGCGGGCCAAGCACTCCTGCCTGGGCCCGAGCTCCGGGCACCCACCTGTTCGATCAGGTTGGGGGAAGGCCTTCCCCTGGGCCGAGCCTGTCGTCTTGGCCGACCCCTTCTGCGGGGACACCCCGCAACGCCCCGAGAGTGAGAGTGCGGACGGGTTTTCCGTGACGGGTTGAGGGCTGGGAGAGAGGCTCCCGGCGCCCGTCGCGGAGATCCGCGATGTCCAAAGACGCCGCTCGCGCTCGGTCCGGTGTCAGCCGGACCAGCCTCTACGATGAAATCACCACCAAGATCATTGCCGAGCTGGAGGCGGGCCGCGTGCCCTGGGTCCAGCCTTGGGGCACGGCCGCGGCAAAGGCGCCCCTCGCCATGCCCAAGAACGCCAGCACAGGCCGGTTCTATTCCGGGATCAATGTGCTGATCCTCTGGGGCTCCGTAGTCGAGCACGGTTTCCCGGTCCAAGGCTGGCTCACCTTTCGCCAAGCCCTCAGTCTCGGCGGCAACGTCCGCAAGGGCGAGCACGGCACCACCGTCGTCTACGCCGACCGCTTCATTCCCGACGACGAGAAGAAACGGGCGCGAGAGACCGGCGAGGAAGCGCAAGCGATCCCGTTCCTCAAGCGCTTCACTGTCTTCAACCTGGCGCAATGCGAAGATCTGCCGGAGGATCTCGTGGTCGCCACACCGCCTCCGGAACCCGGGCTGATCGAGCCCAAGGTTGAGGCGCTGATCAAAGCGAGCGGCGTCGATTTCCGCATCAGCGGCAGCCGGGCCTTCTACATGCCCGCGCACGACTATGTGCAAGTCCCGCCGCCGCAAGCATATTTCGAGCCGATCAATTGGCACCGCACGGCACTCCATGAGTTATGTATCGTCGCAACTGTCATTGTTGGTGGCGTGGGATTTTGTGCGGGGGAGGCTTGATCATGGCCTCGCAGGATCGCGCGGATATCTACGCCCGCATCACCGCCGAGATCGTCGCCGCGATCGAGGCTGGAACGGACGATTACTGCATGCCGTGGCATCATGACGGCGCCGCGACAGCGCGGCCGGTGAATGTCGCGTCCGGCAAGACCTATCGCGGTGTAAACGTGCTGGCCTTGTGGGTCGCGGCACATAGTTCCGGATATCCGACGGGCCTTTGGGGCACCTACCGGCAATGGCAGGAGCTCGGAGCACGGGTTCGCAAGGGTGAGCGCTCCACCACAGTGGTGTTCTGGAAGCAGATCGGATTGGTCAAGTCGGAGGACGAGCAGGACGGCGGCGACGAAGACCGCCGTCGTTTCTTGGCCCGGGGTTATCCGGTGTTCAATCAGGCTCAGGTCGACAGCTACACTACCGAGCCGACGACGCAGCTGTCGGAGGCCGAGCGCATCGCCCACGCCGAGGCGTTCTATACGAACCTCGGGATCACCACGGTCTACGGCGGCGCCCAGGCCTGTTATTTTCCATCGGCGGACAGGGTCCATATGCCCGAATTCGGCGCCTTCAGGGATGCGGCGGCACACTACAGCGTCCTGTTTCATGAAGGCGTTCATGCGACGGCCGCGAAGCACCGGCTCGACCGTGATCTGTCGGGCCGCTTCGGTTCGGAAGCCTACGCCATGGAGGAGGTCGTGGCCGAGGCAGGGGCATGCATGATCCTCGCGGATCTTGGGATCGCGGCGCGTCCGCGTCCCGACCACGCGGCCTATATCTCGTCCTGGCTGAAGGTGCTGCGCAACGACACGTCGGCGATCTTCACCGCGGCCAGCAAGGCCCAGGCCGCCGCCGACTGGATGCATGCCCACCAGCCAGGTCAGGCCGTCGCTACGGCCGCCTGATGGCGTCGGCAACGGAGGCATGTTGCTTCCGTCGCACATCCGCCACCTCGCGCGCGGCCAGGCGATCCTCGGCCACGCGCGCCCGATGGAGCAGATTGAGATTCTCGCTCGCGAGCGCCCGCTTTTCTTCGGCATGCCGTCGGGCGCCTTCTCGAAACTCCGCGATGATGGCTTCGAGTTCCGCGACACGCCCAGTCAGATCCTTGCCGGGCCCCGGCGCCGCAGCTGCCGCAGCGATCTCGTCGAGGATATCGCGATGGGTCGTGTAGAGCGGATTGCGGCTGCGCCCCGCCTCCCGCGCGACCGCCGCCGGCGTGATCCGCATCCCCCGTCCGGCGGGCCGCCGACCTTCGCCACGCACCAGCCTCGCCAGGGCCGCCCGATAGCCGCGAGCGGCCGCCTCGGCCTGCCCGTTGCGCTTCGTCGAAGCATTACCCGTTTCCGCCACCCTGACCTCCCAGCTTGCTGAGCACGCCGTCGCATTGCTCGACTGCCTCGACGAGCACCGCGCGCGTCAGTGGTGGCGCGTCGGGCATCAGCGCCAGATTGCGCGACCGCCGATCTCGCCAGTAGGGCGCATGCTGCTCCTCCACGACCAAGTTCGAGCAACTGAGACAGACCGCGGGACTGCGGCCCGCTTCGTCCGGCGCCGCCTCACCGCCGCAGCGCGCGGTCTCGGGCTGGAACACGCACCAGCCGTAGTCGCAGGCGTGGATCCGCAGATCCGTTTCCTCCAGCACGAACCCGATATAGTCGCGTCGGACCTGCTCGCCAGCGCGGCCCCGGAAGCGTGCGTTCCCCAAGGCGATGCGTTCGCCCATGCGTCCGGCCAGCCGGTCGCTTATCAGGAGCCGGTCCAGCGCCGCCGCCGTTTCCGAGCGGCTCTCCTGATCGACGAGCTGGTGCAGATCGAAGTCGCTGCCGACATAGCCCTTAGCGGTCATCGCGACGGATGCGTGCTTGAAGTGTTCGGCGAGCCCGAGCAGCTGGGAGCGGTCCCGCCTCGCGATGAACCGCGCGAACGTCTTGCGGAACTGGTGCGTGCTGAGCTGCCAGCGGCGGCCCTCGTGGAGCGGCACGCCGATATAGTCGGCAAAGGCGTTGATGCGGAAGCCGATATGCATCTGAGTGACGGGGACAATCGCGCCATGCTGCGTGTTCTTGACGAGGAAGAGCTCGTCGCGCCCCGAAGCCTTGCGCAGCGGCTCGCTCAATTGCTCCAGCAGTTCGACGGCGCGAGCGACGGGCAGCGGCGCCACCCAGCGTTCGAGGCGGCCGGCAGGATCGTCCACCGTCTTGAACAGCCGCGCGACGATGTAGGCCTGCTCGACGCCCGTCTCCCCGAGCGGGCGGCGTTCGATGGCTCCGATCTTGATCGACAGGATCTCGCTTACCCGCATGCCGACGAAGCCCGCGATGACGACGAAGCAGGCTTCCACCAGATGCGACGCGGCGGCTCGAACCACATAGGCGCCATCCAGCGGCGTCCCCATGGGATCCGCGAGAGCCGCCTCGCGAAGCGCTTGCCGCACGTCGTCGGACGCTCCACGCCCACGCCCCGCTGCGATGGATGTGGCGCGCGTCTCGCGGCGCAGGGTTTCCACGGCGATGATCGTGTCTCCATGGACCTCCACCCAGGTCAGCGCCTTTGACAGCAGGTTGATCGCGACGGCGTCCGGAATGAACGGAATCGCCCCCTTGTTCTCGCGCGTAACCCCGGCCGCTTCATAGGTTGTCTCGATCGGCAGCGGATCGATAAGCGGCGCGTCATCGAGCTTCGCCCGCTGGCGATAGAGATCCTTCAGCACGATCATATAATTGACCATCGTGAGCGGCGTCAGCACGCCAGTCCCGCTTCGTTGTCCCGGCCGATCGCGTAGCCAGGCCGTGAAGCGCCCAACTGCCCTTGGGTTGATCTCCGCAAATCGCATGATTCCTTCCGCGGCCATCCAGAGAAGAAGGATCCGCAGAACGGCCGCCCGGCTCTTGAGCGTCTTCGCGGAAGAGCGTTTACGGCCGGACGGTGGATCGGTCGCCATCGTCCAGAGGAAGCGCTTCGCGGTTCCAATCAGTGCGCCAAGATCGGTCGGCGTGATCCGCGCGTTCCGAGGCAATGCGATGTTCCAGTCGACCCGGCTCTGGTCCGCCCGCCAGCCGGCGGTCTGGATGTCCAGCAACCAAACATCGTCGCCGAACCGGCTTCGCGACGAAACCGACGCCGCGATCCAACCCGAACCCTGGTCCGGCGATCTCGAGCTGCGGAGAGCCGCCTTCCTCATTCGATCGGTGGGACGGTTGGCATGGCGCCGATCCGCGCCAGGGCGGCCGCATGCATGGCGGAAGGGAAGCGCGGCACGATATCCCGGTCTATGATCTCCAGCTTGGGTGCATAGAGCAGGCGCCAGCGATCCGGCGCCATTGCGCGATAGGCGTTGATCAGCGCCGCCCGAGTTCGCAGAATCCGCGCGAGGATGTCGGTCTCAAGAGGGATCACGGCGTTGGGACAAGTGAAGCACCCGAGCCAAGCCGTGCAGAGCCGGCCTGGCTTCTGACCCTCGCCGATCCCGCTGAGCGGATCGCTGCACACGAAGCCCGAGGCGGTTGCATGCCGCGCGTCGATGCCGGCGACGGGCTCATCGATCCGCTCGACCTCGCCACCCTTGCGGACGGTTTCGACAAACTGCGCTTGGAGGCCGCCGAGCGCCGCCGCCTGCGCCTTCCGGACGATCGGCCGATCGACATATCGTTGTGTGGTGTCCGGCGTCGCGTGATTGGCCAACGCCTGGGTCTTCAAGATGTCGTAGCCCACCGCCGCGTGTGCGAGCGTCAGACCCGTCGCCCGCAGGCTCGCCAAGGTCAGCGGCAGCGGCGCGCCTGTCACATCGCGAAGGTCGTGCCGCTCCACAAACCGGCGGACGTGAACAGCGGTCAGGTAGCCCGCGAGCAGCCGGACCGCACGCGTTCCGCCCTGGACGCCGGCGTAGAGGAACAGCCCGCTCCGCTCGCCTGCCGAGGCATGCGGAACGAGCCGCGCGGTCATCGCCAAGACACAGTTGATCAGATAAGGGACGGAGAAGCTCCGATCGCGCAGGAAGCTCCGGCGCTGCTCACGGTTCGACCGGCCCTTGTGCCAGCTCACCACCACGCGCCCGTCAAGCAGCAGATGCTCGCTCATGCAATCGCGCCGCAGCAGGCGTAGCGCCTCGGGATTGGCGTATGTCTGCGCGCCGATCGCGATCATGTAGGGGATCAGCGTTTCCGGGATCGGGTGAAGATACTGCGCGATACGATAAGTGTGGCCATAGCGCTCAAGAGCGAAGTGGATCGGCCACAGCTTCGCATTCCGAAGCGTCCGGTGTGATGGAACAAGGCCGCCGAACCGATCGACGATGACGGCGAGCAGGGTGCCGAAATCTTTCAGATCGAGACGTTCCAGGTCGGGCTCGAGCGCGATCGCGGCACGGTCGACCTTGGCCAGCGCACGCTCGCCTCGGCTGAACAGGCCCCAACTCGTGTCGATATCGGTCCGCGCCGCCGCCATCACCGCCTCGATCTCCGATCGCTCGAGCGCCTCCCGCTGTCGCGCCTCAGCATTCTTCCGTGGGAACGGATTGAACGGGATCTCCAGCCCGGGATCCGTCAGTTCGGGCCGGTTGCGCCGCAGCCAGACGAAGAGCTGCTTCACGCCCGACCAGACGACGTAACGGCTGCCCTTGCTGGAAACTTCCCGATCGAGCCAAGTGATGAATGCGCGCAGCACCGCCTCGTCGACCTCCCGCATGGAGGCAACGTCCCGGTCTTGCGCGGCGAGGAAGCGGAACCAGACACCGGTGCTTCCGAATGCTCCTTCGCGCGTCACCGGCATGTTGCCAGCATGATGATGCCGGAACGCCAGCGCGATCTCGGCAGCCATTTGAGGTCGCGCCACGTGGACCCCGAAGTCGAAGCTCGAGCATGCTCACTCCGACCGTCCAGGAATTTCACGACGAGGATCCCGGCGAGCCGATCAGCGGTTCCGGCGGGAATTCGACACGATAGTCTTTCCGCCGCCTACCCATCGTCAGAGCAGCGCCTCATAAAGCTCGTCGACCGAGGCCTCGATGACGGAGAGATCGGTCGCCACGACCCGCAGATAAATCGCGGTCGTGGCTAGGTCGGCATGACCAAGCAGGGTTTGCAGCGTGAGCAGCGGATTGAGTTCGGCGCCTTGATCGGCCTGGCGCTGCAGGAAGCGTAGCATCACGCTGGCGAAGGTGTGGCGCAGCGCGTGGAAGTGTGCCGCGACGCCGAGGCGCTTTGAGACACCAGCGAACATCAAGCCGACGCGCCGCGGCGTCATCGGGCCGCCCTGTTCGGTCAAGAACAGCCTGTCGGGTTCGGCATCCGATCCCGGGCCTTCGCCCGGCGAACCACTGCCGCGCGCTCTTCCCGCACATAGGCCGATCCGATCGACCAGCGGAGACGGAGGATAGATCACCCGCGCCTTGCCGCCCTTGGTGACATCGATTCTGACCGCCGTCATCGGCTGTACGCTGCCTCTTGGCAGCGTGCTCAGCCCGAGCCCGGCGATCTCCATGCGGCGCACGCCGGTGGTTACCGCCCATTCCACGATCAGCCGGTCGCGAGTATTCATGTTGGCAATCAGGCGGCGAATGTCTCCGGCGCCAGCGGTCGCGGCAACAACGCCGCGTGACGTACGGTCAGGTCATTGACCTTCCGGATTCCGCCGCTCATCGAGATGGGCGAAGAAGCCCGCACCGGGTGACCAGCGCCAGCTCCCCGCTTGCCAAGGGAGCCCGATTGATCAGCCCGTCGGCAGCGCACCATCTGTAGAACATCGACAGAATGCGGAGCCGGCCATTGATCGTACTGCGAGCGTAGGGCCTGCCGGTGTGGCCGCTCGGATGCCGAAGCATATGGTCCCGATAGGCGGCAAGCTCGCCCGTCCCGACCTTATCCCACGCCCAGCCATTAGCCTCCAATGTCTGCCACCAGTCGT
>CAWGPR010000006.1:0-737302 GCA_963824475.1 uncultured Alphaproteobacteria bacterium | reverse complement strand
TAGGTTCCGTCGTGAAGGCGTCTTTTCTGTCATCACATCGACCTCGAGTTAGGACGGTATCGATGGCGGAGCGCTCTTCCGAAGTGTTAGGCGGCCCCGCGGGGCCGCCTAACACCTCGGGCGCCCGATCGAGCCGGAGGCATGGTGGCCGAGTTGGTCTTCACGACGGACAGGTTTCGACCATTCGGTGCTGCGGCGCCGGACGTGCCGATGCTGCTGGACGGCGGCATGCGGTTAATCGAACCGGCCTGCCTCTGGCTCATGCACATTGCCTTGGTCCGCGGGCGTACCCGTAGCCGGCAGACCTGGCGCACTTATGGTGAGGCGCTCTACGACTGGTGGCAGACATTGGAGGCTAATGGCTGGGCGTGGGATGAGGTCGGGACGGGCGAGCTTGCCGCCTATCGGGACCATATGCTTCGGCATCCGAGCGGCCACACCGGCAGGCCCTACGCTCGCAGTACGATCAATGGCCGGCTCCGCATTCTGTCGATGTTCTACAGATGGTGCGCTGCCGACGGGCTGATCAATCGGGCTCCCTTGGCAAGCGGGGAGCTGGCGCTAAGTCGTAACCGGCCTGCGGGCTTCTTCGCCCATCTCGATGCGAGCGGCGGAATCCGGAAGGTCAATGACCTGACCGTACGTCACGCGGCGTTGTTGCCGCGACCGCTGGCGCCGGAAACGATTCGCCGCCTGATTGCCAACATGAATACTCGCGACCGGCTGATCGTGGAATGGGCGGTAACCACCGGCGTGCGCCGCATGGAGATCGCCGGGCTCGGGCTGAGCACGCTGCCAAGAGGCAGCGTACAGCCGATGACGGCGGTCAGAATCGATGTCACCAAGGGCGGCAAGGCGCGGGTGATCTATCCTCCGTCTCCGCTGGTCGATCGGACTCGGGCCTATGTGCGGGAAGAGCGCGCGGCGGTGGTTCGCCGGGCGAAGGCCCGGGATCCGGGCTATGCCGAACCCGACAGGCTGTTCTTGACCGAACAGGGCGGCCCGATGACGCCGCGGCGCGTCGGCTTGATGTTCGCTGGTGTCTCAAAGCGCCTCGGCGTCGCGGCACACTTCCACGCGCTGCGCCACACCTTCGCCAGCGTGATGCTACGCTTCCTGCAGCGCCAGGCCGATCAAGGCGCCGAACTCAATCCGCTGCTCACGCTGCAAACCCTGCTTGGTCATGCCGACCTAGCCACGACCGCGATTTATCTGCGGGTCGTGGCGACCGATCTCTCCGTCATCGAGGCCTCGGTCGACGAGCTTTATGAGGCGCTGCTCTGACGATGGGTAGGCGGCGGAAAGACTATCGTGTCGAATCCCCGCCGGAACCGCTGATCGGCTCGCCGGGATCTCTCGTCGTGAAATTCCTGGACGGTCGGAGTGAGCATGCTCAGAGCTTCGACTTCGGGGTCCACGTGGCGCGACCTCAAATGGCTGCCGAGATCGCGCTGGCGTTCCGGCATCATCATGCTGGCAACATGCCGGTGACGCGCGAAGGAGCATTCGGAAGCACCGGTGTCTGGTTCCGCTTCCTCGCCGCGCAAGACCGGGACGTTGCCTCCATGCGGGAGGTCGACGAGGCGGTGCTGCGCGCATTCATCACTTGGCTCGATCGGGAAGTTTCCAGCAAGGGCAGCCGTTACGTCGTCTGGTCGGGCGTGAAGCAGCTCTTCGTCTGGCTGCGGCGCAACCGGCCCGAACTGACGGATCCCGGGCTGGAGATCCCGTTCAATCCGTTCCCACGGAAGAATGCTGAGGCGCGACAGCGGGAGGCGCTCGAGCGATCGGAGATCGAGGCGGTGATGGCGGCGGCGCGGACCGATATCGACACGAGTTGGGGCCTGTTCAGCCGAGGCGAGCGTGCGCTGGCCAAGGTCGACCGTGCCGCGATCGCGCTCGAGCCCGACCTGGAACGTCTCGATCTGAAAGATTTCGGCACCCTGCTCGCCGTCATCGTCGATCGGTTCGGCGGCCTTGTTCCATCACACCGGACGCTTCGGAATGCGAAGCTGTGGCCGATCCACTTCGCTCTTGAGCGCTATGGCCACACTTATCGTATCGCGCAGTATCTTCACCCGATCCCGGAAACGCTGATCCCCTACATGATCGCGATCGGCGCGCAGACATACGCCAATCCCGAGGCGCTACGCCTGCTGCGGCGCGATTGCATGAGCGAGCATCTGCTGCTTGACGGGCGCGTGGTGGTGAGCTGGCACAAGGGCCGGTCGAACCGTGAGCAGCGCCGGAGCTTCCTGCGCGATCGGAGCTTCTCCGTCCCTTATCTGATCAACTGTGTCTTGGCGATGACCGCGCGGCTCGTTCCGCATGCCTCGGCAGGCGAGCGGAGCGGGCTGTTCCTCTACGCCGGCGTCCAGGGCGGAACGCGTGCGGTCCGGCTGCTCGCGGGCTACCTGACCGCTGTTCACGTCCGCCGGTTTGTGGAGCGGCACGACCTTCGCGATGTGACAGGCGCGCCGCTGCCGCTGACCTTGGCGAGCCTGCGGGCGACGGGTCTGACGCTCGCACACGCGGCGGTGGGCTACGACATCTTGAAGACCCAGGCGTTGGCCAATCACGCGACGCCGGACACCACACAACGATATGTCGATCGGCCGATCGTCCGGAAGGCGCAGGCGGCGGCGCTCGGCGGCCTCCAAGCGCAGTTTGTCGAAACCGTCCGCAAGGGTGGCGAGGTCGAGCGGATCGATGAGCCCGTCGCCGGCATCGACGCGCGGCATGCAACCGCCTCGGGCTTCGTGTGCAGCGATCCGCTCAGCGGGATCGGCGAGGGTCAGAAGCCAGGCCGGCTCTGCACGGCTTGGCTCGGGTGCTTCACTTGTCCCAACGCCGTGATCCCTCTTGAGACCGACATCCTCGCGCGGATTCTGCGAACTCGGGCGGCGCTGATCGACGCCTATCGCGCAATGGCGCCGGATCGCTGGCGCCTGCTCTATGCACCCAAGCTGGAGATCATAGACCGGGATATCGTGCCGCGCTTCCCTTCCGCCATGCATGCGGCCGCCCTGGCGCGGATCGGCGCCATGCCAACCGTCCCACCGATCGAATGAGGAAGGCGGCTCTCCGCAGCTCGAGATCGCCGGACCAGGGTTCGGGTTGGATCGCGGCGTCGGTTTCGTCGCGAAGCCGGTTCGGCGACGATGTTTGGTTGCTGGACATCCAGACCGCCGGCTGGCGGGCGGACCAGAGCCGGGTCGACTGGAACATCGCATTGCCTCGGAACGCGCGGATCACGCCGACCGATCTTGGCGCACTGATTGGAACCGCGAAGCGCTTCCTCTGGACGATGGCGACCGATCCACCGTCCGGCCGTAAACGCTCTTCCGCGAAGACGCTCAAGAGCCGGGCGGCCGTTCTGCGGATCCTTCTTCTCTGGATGGCCGCGGAAGGAATCATGCGATTTGCGGAGATCGACCCAAGGGCAGTTGGGCGCTTCACGGCCTGGCTACGCGATCGGCCGGGACAACGAAGCGGGACTGGCGTGCTGACGCCGCTCACGATGGTCAATTATATGATCGTGCTGAAGGATCTCTATCGCCAGCGGGCGAAGCTCGATGACGCGCCGCTTATCGATCCGCTGCCGATCGAGACAACCTATGAAGCGGCCGGGGTTACGCGCGAGAACAAGGGGGCGATTCCGTTCATTCCGGACGCCGTCGCGATCGACCTGCTGTCAAAGGCGCTGACCTGGGTGGAGGTCCATGGAGACACGATCATCGCCGTGGAAACCCTGCGCCGCGAGACGCGCGCCACATCCATCGCAGCGGGGCGTGGGCGTGGAGCGTCCGACGACGTGCGGCAAGCGCTTCGCGAGGCGGCTCTCGCGGATCCCATGGGGACGCCGCTGGATGGCGCCTATGTGGTTCGAGCCGCCGCGTCGCATCTGGTGGAAGCCTGCTTCGTCGTCATCGCGGGCTTCGTCGGCATGCGGGTAAGCGAGATCCTGTCGATCAAGATCGGAGCCATCGAACGCCGCCCGCTCGGGGAGACGGGCGTCGAGCAGGCCTACATCGTCGCGCGGCTGTTCAAGACGGTGGACGATCCTGCCGGCCGCCTCGAACGCTGGGTGGCGCCGCTGCCCGTCGCTCGCGCCGTCGAACTGCTGGAGCAATTGAGCGAGCCGCTGCGCAAGGCTTCGGGGCGCGACGAGCTCTTCCTCGTCAAGAACACGCAGCATGGCGCGATTGTCCCCGTCACTCAGATGCATATCGGCTTCCGCATCAACGCCTTTGCCGACTATATCGGCGTGCCGCTCCACGAGGGCCGCCGCTGGCAGCTCAGCACGCACCAGTTCCGCAAGACGTTCGCGCGGTTCATCGCGAGGCGGGACCGCTCCCAGCTGCTCGGGCTCGCCGAACACTTCAAGCACGCATCCGTCGCGATGACCGCTAAGGGCTATGTCGGCAGCGACTTCGATCTGCACCAGCTCGTCGATCAGGAGAGCCGCTCGGAAACGGCGGCGGCGCTGGACCGGCTCCTGATAAGCGACCGGCTGGCCGGACGCATGGGCGAACGCATCGCCTTGGGGAACGCACGCTTCCGGGGCCGCGCTGGCGAGCAGGTCCGACGCGACTATATCGGGTTCGTGCTGGAGGAAACGGATCTGCGGATCCACGCCTGCGACTACGGCTGGTGCGTGTTCCAGCCCGAGACCGCGCGCTGCGGCGGTGAGGCGGCGCCGGACGAAGCGGGCCGCAGTCCCGCGGTCTGTCTCAGTTGCTCGAACTTGGTCGTGGAGGAGCAGCATGCGCCCTACTGGCGAGATCGGCGGTCGCGCAATCTGGCGCTGATGCCCGACGCGCCACCACTGACGCGCGCGGTGCTCGTCGAGGCAGTCGAGCAATGCGACGGCGTGCTCAGCAAGCTGGGAGGTCAGGGTGGCGGAAACGGGTAATGCTTCGACGAAGCGCAACGGGCAGGCCGAGGCGGCCGCTCGCGGCTATCGGGCGGCCCTGGCGAGGCTGGTGCGTGGCGAAGGTCGGCGGCCCGCCGGACGGGGGATGCGGATCACGCCGGCGGCGGTCGCGCGGGAGGCGGGGCGCAGCCGCAATCCGCTCTACACGACCCATCGCGATATCCTCGACGAGATCGCTGCGGCAGCTGCGGCGCCGGGGCCCGGCAAGGATCTGACTGGGCGTGTCGCGGAACTCGAAGCCATCATCGCGGAGTTTCGAGAAGGCGCCCGACGGCATGCCGAAGAAAAGCGGGCGCTCGCGAGCGAGAATCTCAATCTGCTCCATCGGGCGCGCGTGGCCGAGGATCGCCTGGCCGCGCGCGAGGTGGCGGATGTGCGACGGAAGCAACATGCCTCCGTTGCCGACGCCATCAGGCGGCCGTAGCGACGGCCTGACCTGGCTGGTGGGCATGCATCCAGTCGGCGGCGGCCTGGGCCTTGCTGGCCGCGGTGAAGATCGCCGACGTGTCGTTGCGCAGCACCTTCAGCCAGGACGAGATATAGGCCGCGTGGTCGGGACGCGGACGCGCCGCGATCCCAAGATCCGCGAGGATCATGCATGCCCCTGCCTCGGCCACGACCTCCTCCATGGCGTAGGCTTCCGAACCGAAGCGGCCCGACAGATCACGGTCGAGCCGGTGCTTCGCGGCCGTCGCATGAACGCCTTCATGAAACAGGACGCTGTAGTGTGCCGCCGCATCCCTGAAGGCGCCGAATTCGGGCATATGGACCCTGTCCGCCGATGGAAAATAACAGGCCTGGGCGCCGCCGTAGACCGTGGTGATCCCGAGGTTCGTATAGAACGCCTCGGCGTGGGCGATGCGCTCGGCCTCCGACAGCTGCGTCGTCGGCTCGGTAGTGTAGCTGTCGACCTGAGCCTGATTGAACACCGGATAACCCCGGGCCAAGAAACGACGGCGGTCTTCGTCGCCGCCGTCCTGCTCGTCCTCCGACTTGACCAATCCGATCTGCTTCCAGAACACCACTGTGGTGGAGCGCTCACCCTTGCGAACCCGTGCTCCGAGCTCCTGCCATTGCCGGTAGGTGCCCCAAAGGCCCGTCGGATATCCGGAACTATGTGCCGCGACCCACAAGGCCAGCACGTTTACACCGCGATAGGTCTTGCCGGACGCGACATTCACCGGCCGCGCTGTCGCGGCGCCGTCATGATGCCACGGC
Organism: uncultured Alphaproteobacteria bacterium; assembly: GCA_963824475.1. Taxonomy (GTDB): domain Bacteria; phylum Pseudomonadota; class Alphaproteobacteria; order Rhizobiales; family Beijerinckiaceae; genus Roseiarcus. The sequence goes on along the minus strand of CAWGPR010000006.1, from coordinate 731,148 downwards.
ATGCAGTAATCGTCCGTTCCAGCCTCGATCGCGGCGACGATCTCGGCGGTGATGCGGGCGTAGATATCCGCGCGATCCTGCGAGGCCATGATCAAGCCTCCCCCGCACAAAATCCCACGCCACCAACAATGACAGTTGCGACGATACATAACTCGTGCAGGGCCGTGCGATGCCAGTTGATCGGCTCGAAATAGCTCTCCGGCCGTGGCAACTGGATGTAGTCGTGCGCCGGCGCGTAGAAGGCCTTGTCGCCGCCAAGCCGCAGGTCGGCGCCGCTGGCGCGGATCAGCGCCTCGACCTCGGGGATAATCAGCCCTTCCGGGACCGGTGGCGGCACAGCTTGGAGATCATCGGGCAGGCCGTCGCATTGCGCGGCGTTGAAGACCGTGAATCGTTTGAGAAACGGGATGGCTATCGCTTCGTCACCCGCCTCGCGCGAACGGCGGCGTTCATCGTCCGGGACAAAGCGGTCGGCATAGACGACGGTCGTGCCGCGTTCGCCCTTCCGCACATTGCCGCCTAGACCGAGCGCCTGGCCGAAGGTGAGCCAGCTTTGCGTGGGAAAGCCATGCTGCACCACCGCGCCCCAAAGGATAAGCACGTTGATCCCCGAATATCCGCGGCCCGTGGCGGCGTTCTTCGGCATGGCGAGCGGCGCGGAAACCCCACTCGATCCCCAAGGCTGAACCCAAGGCAACCGCCCTGCCTCGAGCTCGGCGATGATCTTGGAAGTGACTTCCTCGTAGAGGCTCACCCGGTCCTGGCCGGGGCGAGCGCGAACGGCAGATCGTGACATCGCGGGTCTCCGCGACGGGCGCCGCGAGACTCTCTCGCGATCTCAAACCCGTCACGGCCAACCCCGGTCCGCACTCTCACTCTACAGGGGGCGTTGCGGGGAGCTTCCCGGAGAAGGGGGTGCCGCCTCGACTCCCGATCAGCCCAGATCGGACGTGAAGTCCGCCAGGTATTCGGATGTCGGGGCTGTGCCCGTAAGCAGTAGATGCTCACGCGCCCGCGTACAGGCGACATAGAGCAGTCGGCGTTCCGTCTCAAAGATATCGTCGAGTTCCGCCTCGTCGGCGGCATCGGCGACGCGCTCGTCGAGCGGCAGAATGCCCTCGTCGCAAGCCATCACTACGACGGCGCGAAATTCGAGTCCCTTGGCGAGGCTCATGGGAGCGGTCATCATCTCGGCTGCGCCAGCAAGCCCGGCGATGGCGGCCCGCGCGCGAGTTACGAGCTGCGGCGTCCGGACGAACACGCCAATCTCCCTGGGCGCTACTCCGTCGCTCAGCCAGCTTTCGACGGTCTTGCGAACTGCGTCTGCTTCCGCGGCCACTGTATCGAGCGACCTAACCTCGGGCGGCGGACCGTCGAAGACCGAAATGATCCCGCGCCGCTCGTCTTCCAGCCCGTCGGTGTCGCGCAGGACCGTCGGCAACAGCTTATCGGCGGCGCGACGAATCTGCTGCGAGGTGCGGTAACAGACCTTGAGCGTGTGCGAGCGGCCGCGCACATCGACGCCGAGGCTCGCCCAGGAAAATGGATGCTGAAAAATGCGCTGTCCCACGTCGCCCGACAGAAACAGGCCATCTGCGTTCGCCGGTGCCATGGCCGCAAAGAACCTCAGCTCGGCGGGCGCGAGGTCCTGGGCCTCGTCAACGACGATAGGGTCAAAGGGCTTAGACGGTCGCCGCGCGAGCGCGTCCGCCAAGTCTGTGAAGACGTTCGCCCAGGTCGTGTAGCGCTCCGCCGCCAGCGCGTCGCGCACCGCCTGGAACACCGGCCACAGGCGTGCGCGCTGGTTGGGGCCGAGCCGGCTCTTGCGCCCCATTCGTTGAACGGTCGAATAAGCATCGAGCGAGGTCAGGCCCCAGGCGTCGATCACATTGGTCCACTCGGACAAAAGAAATCGCTCGGAAAAGCCCTTGAGGCTGGCGGACGCGGCCGCTGCGCGCAGACGCTCGCGCAGCACGGCGTCGCTGGCGATGCGGGGGCGCACGCCGTGCTCGAGCTGAAACATCTGCTCGGCGATTCCTGGGAACGACGCCGTGGTGATGCGGGGGACGACGCCGCCGGTTTCGGGCGCCAGGACCAGCACCTTCTTCTTTAGTTCGGCCGCGAGCGGCTCCGAGAAGCTGGCCAGCAGCACCCTCGCATTGTGATTGTCACGCGCGAGCCGCACGGCGCGATAAATGGCCACGATGGTCTTGCCGGTGCCCGCCGAGCCGGCGACGCGCGCCGGTCCCAAGAAGGAACGCTCGACCAGCGCGCGCTGTGAGGGGTGGAGGAAGACGCCCCATTTCTCCCACGGAAAGGCAAGCGCCTGCTCCAGTTCCTCCTGGTCAGCGATCAGCCTGATCCGCCGCAGCGCATCGGGATGGGCGAACGGATTGGCGACAGCAGGAACCGTCGGGGGCGCCACAAGTCTGCCGGTGGCGGCGAATTCGAGCAAGGCTTCAGAGGCTTCTCCCGGCAGGTGAGAAGTCAGCGCGAAGAAGCCGTCTTCGGTGGCTGCGCGGACGTCGGCCAGCCAATCGGTGGGCACGCCGATGGAGAGCAGCGCATCGTCGTCCAGTGAGGAGAACAGCGCCGGTGGGGCCGTCTCCTTCTCCTTGCCTTTGGCGGGCTCGGGAAAGACGAAATCGAAGGTCGCCGGCGGGGCGACCTCCTCCACGCGCTCGCGCACCTCGACGATCTGGACCGCGCCGGTGCGCGGATGCGCCTCGATCCGCCGGCGTTCGGCCCAAGCGTAGGCGTCGTCGTGATGGCCGACATAGGCGACCAGAAGGCTCTCGCCCGTCTTGTGAACAATCAGGCGAACGTCGCGATTGACCCGCGCCGACCAGAAATTGGGGTCTTTGCTCTTGTCGATGCGATGCAACTGAAGCCCGTTGCCGGCCGGGTCCATCTGGAGATCGAAGACGCTCGCCTTCACCGCCTTCTGGTCCAAGCCGGAGAGCCGGTTGAAGGAGGCTGTGAAGGTGTCCGCGATCAGGAAATTCACGGCGCTAAACCCTGAACACCTTCATCACCTCGTCGCCGAAGTGGTTGATGACCTTCACCGCGATGCGGCGGCTTTCCGGACGCTCGAACGGGCGCGAGGTGTCGGAATAGAGCGTCGCCCAGGCGTCCTTGTCGATGTCCGCCTGAAGCGCGGTTTTCAAGCTCTTGTAGGGGTCGTCGGCGCCGAGGAAATAGGCGTGACGGACGAAGAAGCTCTCATCGTCGTAGTCGGTGTCGATGAACCAGGCGGCGATGCCCGCTGTGTCGTTCGAGCGGATGTCGCCGGTGTTGGGGTCGAACACATCGACCCCGTTTACCTTCACACGGATGTCGGGTCCGCCGTCGTCGAGGATCTCGACATCCGGTTCGCCGAACACGACGAACATATTGCCGCGCCCGGTGTTCTTCAGTTCGTCCGACATGTGCATGTCGGGGTTGATCCGCGCCTTGAGGATCTTGAGCCCGCCAAGGCTTCCGAGTTCGGAGGAATGGGCGTCGAAGTTGAAGGCGCAGGCGATGAGCACGTCGAAGCGGGCATCCACGGCTTCACGGGCGGCGGCGACGATGTCCTGCCGGCCGACAGTGCCGAATTCGGGTCCGATCAGGATGGCGGCCCGACGTTCGGGACCGTTCTCGCCTTCGATGAACGTGGCGCTGGCGCCAATGAAATTACCTGGCCAGGGCGTCAGGCTCTCGAAGGCGATGCGGTCGCCCTTCGCCTGTTGCTTGACGCCCTCGGCCTCAGGTAGTCGATGACGATGGCGGCGAAGTCCTGTCCCGCCAGATCGGCGTCGGCCGGAGAACGTCGGCCCTCGGCGGCTTCGATCTCGTCGATCAGTTCCTCTTCGCTAGCCGGCAGCACGCGATGGGGCGAGAGGCTTTCGACCGTGAACGGGCCGGCGACGCGCACGCGTGCAGTGTCGACGAAGGGCCTGTCGTAGAGATATTCGACATCGGCGCGCGCGGCGATCGAGGTGTCGATCTCCCGCTGTCGCGCGATGCGCGCCTCCCACCATTTGGCGTGCGGCTCCTTCGCAGCAGCGAGCGCGTCGCGCGGCAAGTCGCGCGGGATCTGCCATTGTTCGTAAGCTTTGCCGAGCGCGGCATTGAGCGCCGCGCGCAACGGCTCAAGCACCGCCTGCCATTTCTCCCAGATGTCGTCGATCAGAGGGTTGCTGGCGATCGAGCCAAGGGTAATGCGCGGCACGCGCTCGTTGATGAAGCCCTGACGGATGTCGTCATGAGTCGGCGTGTTGGCTGGCACACGCTGGGTCAGTTCCGCTTCCTTGGCGCGACCCTCGCGGCTGTCGGCGAGCAGGTACCAGGGATAGCGGGCCGCCATGAGGCGCGTGCGGGCTAGCGCCAGCGCAACTCGGCTGGTGTTGATAGTGATCCAGCGGCGTCCCCACTGCTCGGCGACGTAGGCGGTTGTGCCGGAGCCACAGGTGGGATCGAGGATAAGGTCGCCGGGGTCACTAGCCATTAGCAAGCAACGCTGCACGACCTTGGTGGAGGTCTGAACAACGTAGGCTTTCTCTTCCGTAAAGTTCCCTGTACCCATGTCAGTCCAAACATTTCGTACGTCAGACGCCCGGAAATCTTTTAGAAAACGAATGTAGGTGAGTGAGTTAGCAGCAGCATTGACGCGTTGCGCCTTGAGTAGGCGCGACATTCCAGTTTCGTTGGTTTTCCAGCGCACTTTTATTGATGGCCTGATGTCTCTCCCATCAATCTGCACAGGAAACCAAGAAGCAGCTCCTTCTCCTTTTGCACGACCAACGCTCTGGCTTGTAATATTGTCGAGCCGAAAATTCCGTCGTCACCACGCGCCTTTACGTAATCAGAAAGCGCCACTTCATCTAAGCGTTGAACTTTTAGATTTTCATCGAAGACACATCTGTAAACACCCGACGCGTCGTCGCTGAGTGCCTTCTCCTTCAGCGGATGATGTATCTTGAGGCGCTCGGCGTCTTTGGCGAACCAAAGAACGTAGTCGGCGACTCCCGCAAGGTATCTTGAAGTTTGACCTGCCGTCTTCAAAATGCAGATCTGAGATATGTCGTTTTGACGACCAAATACCTCTTCGAGGATGGATCGGACGAGATTTACGTTCTCGTCCCCGATCTGAACAAATATCGACCCGCTAACCTTCAGCAAGTCGCGCGCCACCATCAGCCGATCGCGAAGATACGTCAGGTAGGAGTGGAGGCCATCCTTCCACGTGTCGCGGAACGCCTTCACCTGCTCGGGCTCACGGCTGATGTCAGCTTGCTTACCGTCCTTCACGTCGCGGGACTGCGTTGAAACCTGTCAGTTTGAGTTGAACTTGATGCCGTAGGGCGGGTCGAAATAGATGCACTGCACCTTGCCCTTGAGGGTCTCGCGCTCGGCGAGGCTCGCCATCACCTGAAGGCTGTCGCCGAGGATCATGCGGTTCGACCAGTGCTGGTCGTGCTGGTAGAACTCGGCGCGTTGATCGGGCGTGATCCCGTTGAAGTCGGCGAACAGGTCGGGCGTGTCGCTCTCCGCCTCGCGCTTCACGGACGTGCGGCGCCTCAGGTCGTCGATGATCGCCTTGGGGTGGATCTTCTCCTGGATGTAGAGCGGCGGCACGTTGACGACGAGATCGGTCCAGTCCTGCCGGTCCTTGCCGCGCCAGACGAGTTGCGCGTCGGAGAGCGTGAGCGTGCCGGTCTCCGCAAGCTCTTTCATTTGCTCATCAGTGATCGAGATCTTGGCGCCGTTCCAGATCAGTCCGGGCTGGCTCGGCTCTTCTGCCGTCCGCGTCTCGCCCTCCGACAGCGGCCGAGCCCTCGGATAATGCTTTGGCGGCCGCGGCGCCGCGTCCTCGTCGCGCCGAAAGAAGCTCTCCATCTCCGCCGTCGGAATGTTCCGGCGGGTGGCCTCATTGTGCTTGAGCGCGTCAACCCGCCTGGAGGGCTTGCCATTGGAGGATCGCGGAGAACGGGCCATTAGGCGGCAACCTCGCTCTCGGACGCTTCCATCCGTTCGGCTTCCTGCTCATCCTCGCCGAAGCTGTCATAGGGATCAGGCGGGGCGATATCTTCGCGGACCGCGGGTTTGCCCATGGCAGTCTCGATCAGTTTGAGCAGCCGTTCGCGGCGATCGTTGAAGAACGCGTCGAAATCGTTCCCTTGTAACAGCGCGAACCCGATTTCGTGCGTCCGCAAGATGGACTCCAGGCGACCGGCCGCTATCGGCGGAATCCGCTCTCCTCCTTTCTCGAGACGACCGAGATAGGCAGATGGCGCTACACCGCCGATGATCCGGTTGGTCCGCGCCGACAAAGGCGTCTTGTTGATGATGCTGTTGTAGACCTCCGGCTTGAGTCCTTTTGGCTTACACCACGCCTCGGGAAAGATGTGGTGGATGTCGACATTCTCGTCGAAGAACACCGCCTGGTCGAAGGGCTGGCCGGACCGGAAATCCTCGGCGCCGCAACGCATCAACAAGGCGTGGACACCCTTGTAGGCGGCGGAAAGCCTGGTGCGCAGGGTTCGCAGGCGCTCCTCCCGGAAATCCGCGCGCTCGATAGTCTGCGGAACAGGGCCGCCAGCGATCCAGCGGGGAACGTCGCGGATGTCCAGCGCAAAACGTGACTCGACCGCCGACCCGTAGAGTTCGCCGAAAACGCCGCACCAGTACCATTGGGCAAGCAGCTTCCGGACCGCGTCATTCTCCCAATTCGGCCCAAGCTCCGCCAGAATCGCAGCCAGCGGCACGAGCTGCGTCTGGTACGGCAGATCGCGGGCGCGAAAAATCTTCAAGCCATGAAGGAACTTGGCTGCGGTCACGTACCCCTGCGCGACCCGGTCGGCATATTCGCGGTATGCGGACAGCGGAATCTGTAGCAGGCTGTTGCGGGTCGCGCTGATTGCCGGCGGATCGCGCCCCTCCGCTTCTGCCATGGTTCGTAAAGCCTTGGTATGCAGGAGTGATATCGCCTGGAGAAATTCAACCGGCTCTACGCCGGCGAGAACCGGTTGTTTCAAGAGTTGATCGCGACGGACTTTCCAATCATCGCGGAGTTTGAACTTCTGACCGGCATACATGGCAGTCACGAGTTCGAAAGCGTCGAGCGCCTTCCCGCCCGTATTGACCTTCTCGAAGACGAGGCACACGGCGGCGCGACTGGTGTCCTTCCCAAGCGTGATCACCGGCACCTGATAGTCAGCGAAGTTGTTGATAACCTTGATCGAGAACTCGTTGATCAGGGCCATGTGGTCTTTGCGGGCCTCCATATCCTTCAACAACCACGTAAGCGCCGCCTGCACCCACAACTGGGCCTCGAATATGCGATCGATCGGGAAATGAAGAGCGGCGAACTCGGCCTCTTCAGTCGATAGATCGAGAGCGATGTCGCTTGAATTGCTCGATCTCTGGACCTGCGGCGTGGCGGAATCCCTTATCGAGCGCGTCGCCGGCCTCGATCTGGCGAGAGTTGATCAGGAGCGTGCGGGGGCGGGCGAGCCGGCCGCCCTGATCGTCGTAGTTGCGGAACAGCTCGAGATGGCCGGCATGGAAGGCCGCGCGCTCGCCTTCCTCGGCGTCGCCGCGTTCGAAGCCGGCGATCCACTCGAATACCAGCTTGGAGATGGCGGTGTTCTGGCAGACGACGATGAAGACCGGCGGCACGCCGATCCCCGCGCGCTCCCAGCGCTCGAACTCGCCTGCGTAGTGGCTGTAGAGCGTGGTCAGCCCGGTCCTGAGCATGGGCGGCAGGTCAAAGGCGCTGAGCTTGGCGGCGCCCGCGGCGGTCTTCGGCAGATCCTTGCCGATATGCTTCCAGAGATCACGGTAGACGACCGTATCGACGCCGACGAGGTTGTCGCTCACCGGCACGCGGGGCAGCTTGACGATGCCGCTCTCGATCGCGTCCATCAGGCTGAAATCCGACACGACCCAGGGGGAGAGGTAGCCCTCGGGATAGCCCGAACCGCGCAGGAAGAAGGGCGTGGCCGAGAGGTCCTAGACGGCGCGCACGCCCTTCGAGAGCTTGCGGTCCAGCGCCTCGATGCCGTTGATCCAGAGCCGCGCAGCTTCCTCGTTCTCGGCCGCCTCCTTCTTGTCGTCGCCTGTCAGCGCGCCCTCGGCGTCGGCGCCAACCTTGTGGCGATAGCAGTGGTGGGCCTCGTCGTTGATGACGTTGACGCGGTCGTAGTTGAGCAGCTTGCCGCAGGCCCGCTCCAGCATCTCGGCATCCGTTTCCGCCGTCTTGAGCGGCTCGGGATCGTTTCCCTGCAGAAAGCTTCGGGCGACCTTCGGCAGCGCCAGCGTCTCGCGGTGCTGGAAGACGTGATAGTTCGTGATGACGATCTCCGCGCGCCGGATCTCCGGGAGCATTTCCGGCGGCGCGATCTCGCGGGTCTCATAATAGTTGTCCGGCTCACTGGGCAGCAGTACGCGAAGCCGATCCTTGATCGTGATGCCCGGTGTGACGATCAGGAAGGCGCGGGAGAAATCCTTGGAGTCTTTCCGCGTGGCGTTGACCGCCTGCCAGGCGATCAGCATCGCCATTACGGTCGTCTTGCCGCTCCCGGTCGCCATCTTCAGGGCCAGTCGGAAAAGTTCGGGATTGGCCTCCTCGTTGGCTTTGGCGATCTGATCCAGAAGACCTTTCGACGCCGCACGCTTCGGCGCGACCTCCGTCAGCCAGATGATCGTCTCGACGGCTTCGATCTGACAGAAGAAGGGCTGCGGACCTACAAACTTGTGATGGCGCCAGTGCTCCAGGAGCCGCTGGGAGACTGCGGTCACGCCCCAGTCAGCCGGATTTCGCAGACTTCGCCACCGATCGACGTAGCTGCGGACCTCGTTGATCAGCGCGTTCTCGGTGTAGGTCTCCAGATCGAGGGATGACTGCACCGCGGACGCCTTCTTCCGCGACGCCGGAACGGGGACAATGAAGCGCGACGGACGGCGGCCTTGCCTCGGCTCCCCCTCAAGCGGCTGACCGTTCTGGTCGAGCGGATGATGCAATTCCGGCACCCGATAGGGCGAGTTCAGAATCGGCCGCTCGTAGAAGCTGTTCAATGTCCTTGCCCCGTCCCGCACTTCGAGTATCGCTACGGAACCCTTATTTTCCAGCGTTGCCCGGCAGGCATCATGTCGCAGCCTTAAGCGAAAATCCACGATCTGTACGCGTGACGCATGAGGCCGTCCTTCGCGTCGGCTCGAGCCGATCACGGCCCCGGCCGACAGGGCGCGCGGCTGGACGGCTCTGGGGTACGGTCGGCCTGGAGCTCGGGGCGACCTATAGGGATGTTTCTAAGTCACTCATCGAGATGGTCGTTGGCGAGTATGTGCGTCTACATGACGCTGCGCCGCGCGAACTCTTTATGCACGCCAAGTCGGCTTTCACTGACGCGGAATGGGCGGGGTTCAGCACCGACTGCGGCGAAGGCACGAATCTCGTGGGCGTCCAAAATCGCCGAGGCGCGAGACGATCTGAAGCTGTTCCGGCCCGGCGATTACCCGGTGATCCGTGGCACAGCGCTGCAAATAGGAGAGCGACATGCGTTCTTGTGGACCGCCGGCTATGCGCCACGACTTGATACCTTCATGGGTCCGGAAACACCGAATCCGATCTCCGTAAAGGTCCTAAGCAATTGCTCGCTTCAGGCTGTCCTGAGCGACGTGCTTGGGCTAACCAAGATCAACTTCAACTCGTGCCTTCACAACGACCGCCTGCCTGTGACACTCCGATTTGCCAATGCGGTGGCGACGTTCTCATCTCGGCGCTGATGGACAGCGAGCCGAAGTTGCCTTTCAAGTCTACATTTGAGGCTAAGGAGTGCCTCCGACTTGAACGCATGGCGGCGGCTAGTACCTCGGCACAGTGATCTTGACCGGTTGAATCCGGGGTCAAAGTAACTCTGGCAGCTGTGTCGGATCAACGAGCAGTTCGATGCTGCGGGCGTTCTCGGCTGCCGCCTAATGAAGCCAGCTTGTTCGAGCGTCAGTACCATCTGGTGCACGGAAGGCGGGCTGACGCGAAAATAGTCCTGCATCTCAGTTTCGGCCGGCGGCCGGCGGTGCAGGCGCGTGTAGAGGTGGATAAACGCCAGATATTGGCCCTGCCTGGGTGTGAAGGTTTTTGCAGGGCAACTCACTCCGGCCATCCGATTCAGCTGTTCGTGCGTGCCTCAACACGAGGAGGCACGGATGAATGTACGCTATCGGGTCGAACTCAGCCAAACCGAACGCACCGAACTGACGGAGCTTCTGAGCGGCGGCAAGCATGCGGCACGCAGGCTCAAGCGGGCGCAGATATTGTTGGCGGCGGATGGCGGCGCCAGCGACGAGGCGATCGCGACCAATGTCGGCGTGGGCAGCTCGACCGTCTATCGGACTAAGCGCCGCTTCGTCCTCGGCAACCTGGAGGCGGCGCTCAGCGAAGAGCCGCGCCCCGGAGCAAACCGCAAGCTCTCGGGCAAGGAGGAAGCCCTGCTGGTGGCAACGGCCTGTTCGAGTCCACCCGCGGGCCGCGCTCGCTGGACGCTGGAGTTGCTGTCCGGTGAACTGGTCAGGCTGACTGCGCACGAGAGTGTGTCGCGCGAGACGGTGCGTCGGCGCTTGGCCGAAAATGACCTCAAGCCATGGCGCAAGGACATGTGGTGCATTCCGCAGGTCGACGCCGACTACGTCGCCCGTATGGAGGAGGTGCTCGATCTTTATTCCGAAGCGCCCGATCCCGAGCGCCCGGTGGTCTGCTTCGACGAGAGCCCGATCCAGCTCATCGGCGAGGTCCGCCGGCCGATCCCGCCCGAGCCGCGGCAAATCGAGCGCTACGACTGCGAATATAAACGCAACGGAACCGCGAACCTGTTCGTGTTCTTGGATGTGAACCGCCCCTGGCGCAAGGTGAAGGTCACCGAACGGCGCGCCGCCGAAGACTTCGCCGTCTGCATGCGCGACCTCACCGATGTCCATTATCCCGAGGCGGAGCGCATTCGCGTGGTGCTCGACAACTTGTCGACCCATTCCGCCGGCGCGCTCTACCAGACTTTCCCAGCCGACGAAGCGCGACGGGTGCTGCGCCGGCTGGAGTTCCACTACGTCCCCAAGCACGCCAGCTGGCTGAACATGGTCGAGATCGAGATCGGCGTCCTGGCCAGTCAATGTCTCGATCGGCGCATCGAAAGCTACACCCGGCTTGTCGCCGAGACCGCTGCTTGGGAGAAGCGACGCAACGCCGAATGCGCCCGCATCAACTGGATGTTCACAACCCAAAAAGCCCGCGCCAAAATGGGGCGCGCTTACCCCAAGCCCACGCTCAAATCAGACCAAAATCAAAGAGTCAAAACCTCTGTGACGAGGTACTAGTGGCGTCTGCAGAGCGGTCGTGAATCGAGGAAACTAGAGAGGGGAAGTTGAAGGTGGTCCGCATCGGGATCCATGGAAGCAAGAAGCAGGCGTGCGGCGAGGCCCTATCTTGCAGTTCAGCCGTGGCGCGATCGCAGACCTCCCAGCGTACGGAACTGCGGGCTACGACGGCTCCGACCACGCCGAACGTCGTCGAGAGCATGCTAGATTACACTTTCTGGTGCTTCCCCCATGCTTCCCCGGCTCTGACGTCTGGGGCGGGGAAGCGACGAACCGCCCCGAAGGACCATTCGAAGTCATTGACTTGCTTAAGTGCCCTTCCTGAGAGATGGGTGACAGTTCGTTCCGGGGACATGGGTTACACAATTGGGCCTTTTGCGTGGAGAGCAAAATGCCCTGGAAGGAGTGTAACCCGATGGACGAACGCTTAAAGTTCATCGCTCGATTGCTCGACGGGGATAAGATGGCTGGGTTGTGCCGCGAGTTCGGCGTCTCTCGGAAGACTGGCTACATGTAGTAGCTGGCACTTGATCTGACGGTCAGCGTCCGGAGTTTGTTCGGGTCCGCCTGTAGGTTTTGCTCAGGCGGCGATCATTTTCTCCTTCGCAAGCGGCGTCGCGTCAAGGAACGTCTGCATCGGCGTTTTGCCGAAGCACCATCGTCCTTGGTGCGGCCTTTCCTCGTTGTAGCTTTGGACCCAGGAATCGAGATCGCTCTGCAGCTCGCTGATCGAGCCGTAGATTTTCTTGCGGAAGGCGACGCGGTAGAACTCGTCGAGCACGGTCTTGTGGAACCGCTCGACGATTCCATTCGTCTGCGGGCTCTTGGTCTTGGTGCGCGAGTGATCGATGTCCTCGAGCGCCAGGTAGAGCTCGTATTCGTGATGCTCTGGGTTGCCGCAATATTCCGTGCCGCGATCGGTCAGCACGCGGCAGAGCTTCACCTCATGGGCGTCATAGAACGGCACGACGCGATCGTTAATGAGATCGGCGGCGGTGATCGGCGTCTTGCGGTCGTAGAGCTTGGCGAAGGCGACCTTGGCATAGGTGTCGATGAACGTTTGCTGGTAGATGCGCCCGACCCCCTTCATGTTGCCGACGTAGAAGGTGTCCTGGGCCCCGCAATAGCCCGGACATTCGCTCTCGAACTCGCCATGCGCCTCCTTTTCGCTCTTGGCCTTCTCCAGCGCGGCCAGCTGGCTTTCGGTCAGCACCAGGCCTTCCTGGGCGACCTTGGCTTCGAGCGCCTTGAGCCGTTTCTTCATCGTCTCCAGATCATGACGCTGCCAGACCCCGCGCACCCCGGCCGGCGAAATCGAATGCCCGAGCTTGCGCACTTCATTAGCGATGCGGATCTGGCCGTAGGCCGGCCGGTCCAGCGATAGCTCGACAATGATCGCCTCGACGTCGGGCGCCGTGCGGTTCTTCAGGATCGGCCTGCGCCGCGTCAGCTCCTGCAGCGCCAGTTCGCCGCCGGCGTCGTAAAGCTCCTTGAACCGGTAAAAGCTATCGCGCGAATAGCCCATCATTTTGCAAGCTTGGCTGACGTTGCCGAGCTGCTTGGCCAGCTCCAGCAGCCCTACCTTGGCGCGGATGATCTTCTGTTCCTTGGTCATCGTCGGTGTCCTCTCGAAACGCCGAGGCCGGGCGCTGCGCAACCCCGACCAGCTCCGCGCCCGGCCTCGGCTTCCGCCTCAGCTATGACACCAACTGTCAGATTAAGTCTTAACTACTGCAGGCTACAAGATCCTCGCCCGCTACAATGAGATCGGCCTTGACGGGCTCACTGACCGCTCGCGCCGGCCTTATCGCCACGCCAATCAACTGCCCTTCCAGATCGAGACGCAGATCGTCCGGCTGAAGCAGGACAAGCCGAGTTGGGGCGCGCCGAAGATCAGGGAAAGACTGGCGCGGCTCTATCCCGATGTGCATACGCCAGCGATCAGCACCGTCCATGCGGTTCTCGATCGCCACGGCCTGGTCAAACGCAGAACGGGACGGCGGAATAGGGCGAAGGGAACGGCGCTTTCTCGTCCCGGCCAGCCCAACGATCTGTGGTGCGCCGACTACAAGGGCGAGTTCATGCTCGCCGATCGTCGCTATTGCTATCCGCTGACGATCACCGACTTCGCCAGCCGATACTTGTTCGCTTGCGAGGCGCTCTCGACCACCAAGGAAGCCTACGCGTTCCCAGTGTTCGAGGCCGTGTTCAAGGAGTTCGGCCTGCCCAAGGCCATTCGCACCGATAACGGCGTCCCTTTCGCAAGCCCCAATGCCCTCTTCGGCCTGAGCCGGCTGTCGGTCTGGTGGCTCAGGCTCGGCATCGAGATCGAGCGCATCAAGCCAGGCTGCCCGCAACAGAACGGCCGCCATGAACGCATGCATCTGACCTTGAAGCTCGAGACCACAAAGCCCGCCGGCGCCAACTTCCTCCAACAGCAGGCCAAATTCGACGACTTCATCGAATGCTACAACAACGAGAGGCCGCACCAAGCGCTCAACATGCGATGCCCGGCCGAGCGATACGCGCCCTCAACCCGCCCCTACAAGGGATTGCCGGACCTCGACTACCCGTTCCACGATAAAATCGTCACCGTCACCACATGCGGCCGAATCTGCTTCAATCGCGAGAAAATCAATCTCAGCACCGTCTTCGCCGGCCAGCGCGTCGGCATCAAACAGGTCAGCGACCTCATTTGGCTCGTCAGCTTCATGGATTATGATCTGGGCTACTTCGACCACGAGACATGCCGGCTCGAACCGATCGAAAACCCCTTCGGGCCGAAAGTGTTACCCATGTCGCCGGAATAAAACGAAACCCATGTGTCCGGAACGGACCCAGAAAAATTGGAGCGGGCGAAGGGATTCGAACCCTCGACCCCAACCTTGGCAAGGTTGTGCTCTACCCCTGAGCTACACCCGCATCCGTGAAGCGGCGCCGCCGCCGGCCGCGCTTATGGCGCAATGATAACGAGAATGCAACACCCTCGGGGCTAAACCCCGGCGCAAGGGATACCCAAGTCGAGACGGATCGCGCACGCGAGCTTGATTTGAATCCATCGTTCATCCGTGCCAAGTCGGACGATAAAGTGAGCTTTAGGGATGAACGAGGCCCTCAAACCGGACGACGTCACGCAACGCTCGACGCCGGCGCCAATCGAACCCGCGCCCGTGGAAACGCGGCCGCCGCGCCGGCGGCGCCTGTTCGTTTGGATCGCGGTCGTCGCCGCCCTGGCCGCGGCGGCGGCCTTCGCGTGGCGGAAGTTCGAGCCCATCGCCCCATCCACGAACCGGGAGGAAAGCTCCGGTCGACCCGCGCAGCCGCCGCAAACCGTGCGCGTCGCGCCGGTCGTCCTCGGCGACATGCCGCTGACCATCGACGCCTTGGGAACGGTGACGCCGTTCGAGACCGTGACCATCCGCACCCAGATCGCCGGGACGCTGCAGAACGTCGGCTTCACCGAAGGCCAGACGGTCAAGGCCGGCGACTTTATCGCCCAGATCGATCCGCGCCCGTATGAGGCGGCGCTGGCCCAGGCGCAGGGGCAATTGGCCAAGGACCAGGCGCTATTGGGCCAGGCCCAGAGCGACCTCGCCCGCTATCAACAGCTCGCCAAACAGGATTCGATCGCCCAGCAGCAGGTCGCCGACCAAATCGCGCTGGTCGCCCAGGACAAGGCGGCGATTGCCGCCGATCAGGCGATGGTCAAGACGGCCGAGCTCAACGTCGCCTACACCCATATCGTCTCGCCGGTCACTGGCAGGGTGGGCCTGAGGCTCGTCGACCCTGGCAATTATCTGCAGCCCTCCGACGCCAACGGCATCGTCGTCATCACCCAAATCGATCCGATCAGCGTCGTGTTCACGACGCCCGAGGACAACCTGCCGCGCATCTCGGCGCGGCTCAATTCCGGCGCCAAGCTTCGGGTCACGGTGCTCGACCGCGACAATGTCCATGCGCTCGCGACCGGAACGCTGACCACCTACGATAGCCAGATCGACGTCACCACCGGCACCATCAAGATGCGGGCTACGTTCGCCAATCCGGACGGCGTGCTGTTTCCCGAACAGTTCGTCAACGTCCGTCTTCTGGTCGACACCATGACCGGGACGACGCTCGCCCCCAACGCGGCGATCCAGCTCGGCGCGTCCGGCAATTTTGTCTATCTCCTCAATGACAATTCGACGGTCTCTAAGCGCGATATCGTGATCGGACCGACCAACAGCAAGCACACCGTGATCACCTCGGGGCTGGCGGCGGGCGACAAGGTGGTGATCGACGGGGTCGATCGTCTGCGCGACGGCGTCAAGGTGAAGGTCGTCAACAACCCACCGATCGCCGCGGCGCAGGGGTCTGGGCAAGGCCCGGAACAAGCCGACCCGGCAGGGTCGGCCAAAGGCGAGGGCCAGCATCATCGGCGCCGCCACGACCAATCCGGCGCCGGAGAGGGTTCGCCCGCACCCGCCGCCGCGGGAGGCCAAGCCCTGCCCACGACGGGCGCCGCTTCGCCCACCGCCCCGGCAGCCGCCGGCGCGACCACGCAGAGCGCGCCGCTAGCTGGCGCAACGCAGGGCGCGGCTCCCGCCGGCGCGTCGACACAGAGCGCCGCGCCCGCCAGCCCGGCCACGCAGGGCGCGTCGACGCCGAGCCCAGCGCCGGCCGGCGCGACGACACAGGGCTCGGCGCGATGACGCTGCGGCGCCTAGGCGCAAGGCGGTGAACCCCTCCCGCATCTTCATCGATCGTCCAGTCGCGACCAGCCTCCTGATGATCGCGATTCTGCTCGTCGGCATGCTGGCGTTTCGGTTCCTGCCGCTCTCGGCCTTGCCCGAGGTCGACTATCCGACGATCCAGGTCCAGACCTTTTATCCGGGCGCGAGCCCGGAGGTGATGACGTCTGCGGTGACGGCGCCCCTCGAGCGGCAATTCGGCCAGATGGCGAGCCTGAACCAGATGATGTCGCAGAGCTCCGCCGGGGCCTCGGTCATCACCCTGCGGTTCGGCCTCGACATCGGTCTCGACATCGCCGAACAGGAGGTCCAGCAAGCGATCAACGCCGCAGGCAATCTTCTGCCCGCCGACCTGCCTGCGCCGCCGATTTACGCCAAGGTCAATCCGGCCGACGCGCCGATTCTGACGCTTGGCGTCACTTCGGACGCGATGAAGCTGACGGAAGTCGAAGACATCATCGAAACCCGCCTCGTGCCGAAACTGTCGCAGCTGCCCGGCGTCGGACTGGTCTCGATCTCCGGCGGACAGCGGCCTGCGGTCCGGATCCATGTCAATCCGCTCGCCCTTTCCGCTTTGGGCGGCAACCTCGACGATCTGCGCACCACCATCGCCAACCTCAACGTCAATGAGCCGAAGGGAAATTTCGACGGGCCGGCGCAGGCCTCGGCGATCAACGCCAACGATCAGATCCGTGACCCGAAAGACTACGCGAACTCGGTCATCGCTTACCGCAACAATGCGCCGGTGCGGCTCTCCGACGTCGCGACCGTCGAGATCGCGCCCGAGAATGATCGCCTGCGAGCGTGGATGAACACGACACCGGCGCTGATCGTCAACATTCAGCGCCAGCCCGGCGCGAACGTCATCCAGGTCGTCGACAGCATCAAGAAACTGTTGCCCTCACTTAGCGCCTCGCTGCCGGCGGCGATCACGCTGAAGCCATTGACCGACCGCACGGTCACCATTCGCGCCTCGGTCGAGGACGTCGAATTCGAGCTTACGCTCGCGGTCGGCCTGGTCGTGATGGTCATCTTCCTGTTCCTGCGAAACATCCCGGCGACCATCATCCCGAGCCTGTCGGTGCCGCTGTCGCTGATCGGGGCGCTAGCGATCATGTATGAGGCCGGTTTCAGCCTCGACAATCTGTCGCTGATGGCGCTCACCATCGCGACCGGCTTCGTGGTCGACGACGCGATCGTGGTGATCGAGAACATCGCCCGCTTTCTCGAGCAGGGCGACAGTCCTTATGACGCGGCGATGAAGGGGTCGGCGCAGATCGGCTTCACCATCATCTCGCTCACCGTGTCGCTGATTGCGGTTTTGATCCCGCTCCTGTTCATGGGCGACGTGGTCGGGCGGCTGTTCCATGAGTTCGCGATCACGCTCGCCGCGACCATCATCATCTCCGCCATCGTGTCGCTGACCTTAGTGCCGATGCTGTGCGCCAAACTCCTGCGCCCGCGGGGCCACGGCGGCGAAGCGAGCGGCGGGCGGTTCTTCCAGGCTCTGACCCGGTTCTACGCCGCGACGTTGCGCGTCGTGCTCGACCATCAGGGGGTCATGCTCCTGATTGCGCTCGGCACGTTCCTGCTCACCGGCTACCTCTACGTGACGATCCCGAAGGGCTTCTTTCCCATCCAGGACACCGGCGTCATCCAGGGCGTGACCCAGGCGGCGGAGGCGATCTCGTTCGACCAGATGGCCGACCATCAGCAGGCGCTGGCCAAGGTGATCCTCGCCGATCCGGATGTCGAAAGCCTATCCTCCTTCATCGGGGTCGACGGCGCGAACGTCACCCTCAACTCCGGCCGCTTCCTCATCAACCTGAAGCCGCACGCCGAGCGCAAGGCGACGGCGAGCGAGATCATTCGGCGGCTACAACAGGAAACCGCGAGCGTTCCGGGCATATCGCTGTTCATGCAGCCGGTGCAGGACCTGTCGATCGACACCGCCGTCAGCGCGACCCAATATCAGTTCACGCTCGAGAACCAGGATCTCAAGACGCTGCAGACGTGGACGCCCAAGGTGTTGCAGCGCCTGGCCCAGATCAAGTCGATCGTCGATGTGGCCAGCGATCTGCAGCCCGACGGCCGCTCGGTGATTGTCGATCTCGACCGAGCCAACGCAGCGCGATTCGGCATCACCCCTGCAATCGTCGACAATGCTCTGTACGACGCCTACGGGCAGCGCATCATCTCCACCATCTTCACCCAGAGCAACCAGTACCGCGTCATCATCGACGTTGATCCGACGATGGCGCGCTCGGTGAAATCGCTCGATTCGATCTACCTGCCGTCGGCGGCCACGACCACCGGCCAGACGCCGCTTGAATCGGTCGCCAATTTCACCGTCCAGACCGCGCCGCTGCAGATCTCGCATTTAAAACAGTTTCCAGTGACGACGATCTCGTTCAACCTCGCGCCAGGCGCGTCGCTCGGCGAGGCGGTCGATTCGATTGACCAGGCGCTCCAAGAGATCGGCCTGCCGCCGAGCTTCGCCGTCAGCTTCCAGGGCGCGGCGCAAGCCTTCCAGTCCGCCCTGTCGAACGAGGTGTTCCTGCTCGTGGCGGCGATCGCGGCCATGTATATCGTGCTCGGCGTGCTCTACGAGAGCTTCATCCACCCGATCACAATCCTGACCACGCTGCCATCCGCCGGCATCGGCGCGTTGTTGACGCTCAACGCCGCAGGAGCCGGGCTCGACATCATCGGCGTCATCGGCATCGTCCTCCTGATCGGCATCGTCAAGAAGAACGCCATCATGATGATCGACTTCGCGCTCGATGCGCAGCGCGAGCAGGGGCTGCCGGCGCGGGAAGCGATCTATCAGGCTTGTCTCTTGCGCCTGCGTCCGATCCTGATGACCACGGTCGCGGCGATCTTCGGCGCGCTGCCCTTGATGCTTGGAACCGGCGTCGGCTCGGAGCTTCGCCGTCCGCTGGGGCTCGCGATTGTCGGCGGTCTCGCCTTCAGCCAGGTGCTGACGCTCTATACGACGCCGGTCATCTATCTGTTCTTCGAGCGGCTCGGCGAGCGTCTCGGCATGGGCGCAGCCTCTTCCAGATTGGCGACGGAAACGCCGTGAACAACCGCTTTTCCGAGATCTTCATTCGCCGGCCTGTGGCGACGATCCTGCTGACGATCGGCATCGTCTTCGCCGGACTGTTGGGCTATTCGCGGTTGCCAGTTTCGCCCCTGCCGCAAGTCGACTTTCCCGTCATCTCGGTTCAAGCGTACATGCCAGGCGCGAGCCCCGACACGATGGCGACCTCGGTCGCGGCGCCGCTCGAGCGCCACTTGGGCCAGATCGCCGACGTCAACGAGATGACGTCGCAGAGCACGCTCGGCTCGACCCGCATCACGCTCCAGTTCGGGCTTGATCGCAACATCGACGGCGCCGCCCGCGACGTCCAGGCGGCCATCGTCGCCGCGCGGGTCGACCTGCCGACCAGCCTGCGCCAGAACCCGACCTACCATAAGGTCAATCCCGCCGACGCGCCGATCATGGTCATCGCCATGTCGTCGGCCACCCACACGGCGGGACAGCTCTATGACCTCGCCTCCAACATCCTCCAGCAGCGGCTGTCGCAGCTTCCGGGCATCGGCGAGGTCGACATCTCCGGCGCGGCGTTGCCGGCGGTGCGGGTCGAGATCAACCCCGGCGCGATCTTCCACTACGGCATCGGGCTTGAGGACATCCGCGCCGCGCTCGCCTCCGCCAACGCCAACAGCCCGAAAGGCGCGATCGAGGACGACGACTACCACTATCAGATCTACGCCAACGATCAGGCGACCCACGCGTCGCAATATCGCGACCTGGTGATCGCCTACCGCAATGGCGCGCCGGTCCGGCTCGCCGACGTCGCCGAGGTCGTCGATTCGGTCGAGGACCTGCGCAACGCCGGCCTCGTCAACGGCAAGCCCGGCGTCGCGGTGATCCTGTCGCGCCAGCCGGGCGCCAACATCATCCAGGCCGTCGACAACGTTCGAGCCGAGTTGCCGCGCCTGATCGCTTCGCTTCCCGGCGACGTCGATCTGACCGTCGCCGTCGATCGGTCGAAGACCATCCGGCAATCGCTAACGGACACTGAGAAGACGCTGGCGATCGCAGTGCTGCTGGTGATTCTGGTTGTGTTCGCCTTCCTGCGCAGCGTGCGGGCGGCGGCGATTCCGAGCATCGCGGTGCCGACCTCGATCATCGGCTCGTTCGGGGTGATGTATCTGCTCGGCTTCAGCCTCAACAACCTGTCGCTGATGGCGCTGACGATTTCGACCGGCTTCGTCGTCGATGACGCCATCGTCGTGCTCGAGAACATCTCGCGCTATCTCGAACAGGGCGTGCCGCGCGTCGAGGCCGCGATCCGAGGCGCGGGCGAAGTCGGCTTCACCGTCGTCTCGATCACGCTCTCGCTGATCGCAGTGTTTGCGCCGCTTCTCTTTTTCGGCGGCATCGTCGGGCGCCTGTTCACCGAATTTGCGCTGACGCTGACGGTGGCGGTGCTGATTTCCATGGCCGTCTCGCTGACGACGACGCCGATGATGTGCGCGCTGATCCTGCCGCGCGGGCCCCGGGCCGAACACGGGCGCCTCTATCGAGCGACGGAGCGCGTCTTCGACGGGATGCTCGCGTTCTATCGGTCGACTCTGCGCGTCGCGCTTCGTCATCCTGGAGCGGTGGCGTTGTCGCTATTCGCCACGATCGGGCTCAACTACTACATGTTCCGCTATCAGATGACCTACGGCCTGTTTCCGGTGCAGGACACCGGCCTCATCGTCGGCGCGATCCAGGCCGATCAAAGCATCTCCTTCCAGGCGATGAAAACCAAGTTCACCCAATTGCAGGACATCGTGCAGGAAGACCCGGCGGTCGACAGCGTCGTCGGCTTCACCGGGGGACGGCAAACCAACTCCGGCTTCCTATATTCGTCGCTGAAGCCCTACGCCGAACGCAAGGTCACCGCCGACCAGGTCGTCGCGCGACTGCGGCCCAAGCTGGCGCAAGTCGCGGGCGCGCGGCTCTACATGTTCGCGGTGTCGGACTTGAGAACCGGCGGGCGCCAGAGCAACTCGGCCTATCAATATACGCTGCTTTCCGATGATCCCCAGCAGCTCTACGCCTGGGCGCCCAAGCTGACCCAGGCGCTGATGGCGAGCAATATCGTCAAGGACGTCAATTCCGATCAGCAGCTCGGCGGCCTTCAGACCAACCTCACCATCGATCGCGACACCGCGATGCGGCTCGGGCTCACCATCAGCGCGATCGACAACACGCTCTACGACGCCTTCGGCCAGCGTCAGGTCTCGACCATCTACAACGCGCTCAACCAGTATCACGTCGTCATGGAGATCGCGCCGCGCTACTGGCAGGATCCGCGGACGCTGGACCAGATTTACGTTTCGACTTCGGGCGCCAATCCAACCGGCGTCCAACAGACCGGATTCGCGGCCGGGGACTACACATCCTCGACCGGGACGGCGACCACGGCGGCGACGATCGCGGCGGATTCGGCGCGCAACCTCGCGACCAATTCCTTAGCCGTCAGCGGCCATTCGGCGGCTTCGACCGGCGCCGCGGTCACGACTTCGCTCGAGACGATGGTTCCCCTCTCGGCCTTCGCCAAATTCGAGCCGGGCCATACGCCGCTCAGCGTCAATCATCAGGGACAGTTCGCGGCGACGACGATTTCCTTCAACCTCGCGCCTGGCCGCTCGCTCAGCGAAGCCAAGACCGAGATCGATAACACGATCGAGCGCATCGGCATGCCTTCAACCGTCCGCGGCGCGTTCGCCGGGACTGCGGCGACCTTTCAGCAATCGCAATCGAGCATGCCACTTCTGTTCGGCGCCGCGCTGGTGACGATCTATCTCGTGCTGGGCATTCTCTATGAGAGCCTGATCCATCCGCTCACCATTCTCTCGACGCTGTTCTCGGCCAGCGTCGGCGCGGCGCTGGCCTTATGGCTGTCCGGCGCCCAGTTCACGGTCATCGCCGCGATCGGCGTCCTGCTCTTGATCGGCATCGTCAAGAAGAACGCGATCATGATGGTCGACTTCGCGCTCGAGGCGGAGCGCGCGGGGCGCAACACGCGCGACGCGATTGAAGAGGCTTGCCTCATGCGCTTTCGCCCGATCATGATGACGACTTTCGCCGCGCTGTTCGGCGCGCTGCCGCTCGCGTTCGGAACCGGCGAAGGCTCGGAGCTGCGCCATCCGCTCGGGATCACCATCGTCGGCGGGCTCATCGTCAGTCAGGCGCTGACCCTGTACACGACCCCGGTCGTGTTTCTCTACCTGGACAATTTCGGCAAATGGCTCAGCGGGATGTGGCGCCGCTACTATGTGCGCCCGCGCGCCGCGCCGATGGCGGGGGCGCGCTAACCGTCGGTCCGATCGGTTGGACCGGTTGCGGACCCTTTGCTGCCCTTCCTGATCGGTCCCGTTACGTGTGGAAAGCCACCAATCCAGGTCATTAGTTCGCACAGATTATTCAATTCCACGATCGCTGTGTGAAATGTCGTTCCGGCGCCGGAGAGCGCGCCGCCGCCCTGAACAGCGCGCCTCTAAACGTCAGCGCCGGACAAGATCCTCGCCAAGGTCTGCCGTGCTCTACAACCCGGTAAATGCCGCTTGCAGTTTGTGAGTTTTGGTGCTTACCTGACGGAACTTAGGGCGCCACCGGATTGACCTGATCGACGCGCCAGCTTGAGGTTTTTGCGAGACGGAATTGGCCCTGCGGTAAAGGTTTACTTAGCTGATTCTTGGAAGAGCCGGAAATGACAACGATCATCGTTGGCGACGGCGTCAACGACATAGTGAGCGCGGCTTCCAGCCAATCTACGACACAATCACCCTCGGTGATGGCGCCGGAGACCACCGTGAACCCCTTCGCCGGCGGCGCCAAGGCAACGGGGTGGGCGGCGCTGGCTTCGCCGGCAACGCTGGGGGACCATTGTCTCGTTCACCTGCCAGCAGTGGCGGCGGAGCGGGCGGTGACGTGACTTTCACAAGCAGCGTTGGCGATTGTTTGTTGTTGGAGGGCTGGCGATGACCGCTACTCTCACGACGCTGGCAAATTTCAACGGCGCCAGCGGGCAGTTTCCGGATGCCGGCCTGATCGCCGACGCCGCCGGGGACCTCTTCGGCACGACAGCAACGGGCGGGGCGTACGGCGCTGGGGCGGTGTTCGAGCTCGTGAACAACGGCGGCGGCAACTACACGCCGGTCGCGCTGCTCAGTTTCAACGTCACCCCCGGCGTGGAAGGCTCGGACAGCGGTGTGATCGCCGACGCCGCTGGCGACCTCTTCGGCACGACCCCCTCGGGCGGGGCGGCCGGCGATGGCACGGTGTTCGAGCTCGTGAACAACGGCGGCGGCGTCTACACGCCGGTCACGTTGCTCAGCTTCAGCGGCGCAAACGGGGCGCTTCCGTTTGCCGGTCTGATCGCCGACGCCGCCGGAAACCTCTTCGGCACGACAGCATCGGGCGGGGCGAACGGCGACGGCACGGTGTTCGAGATTGCCAAAGCCGGCGCCGGCTACGCGAGCACGCCGACCACACTATTCAACTTCGACAGCGCCACCGGGGCAAGCCCGGTCAGTGGTCTGATCGCCGACACCGCCGGGGACCTCTTCGGCGCCACACCCTCGGGCGGGGCGTACGGCTATGGCACGGTGTTCGAGCTGGTGAACAACGGCGCCAGCGCCTACACGCCGGTTACGCTGCTCAGCTTCACCACCGGCGTGGACGGCTCGGACAGCGGTGTGATCGCCGACGCCGCCGGGGACCTCTTCGGCACGACACCCTCGGGCGGGGAGGCCGGCGATGGCACGGTGTTCGAGCTGGTGAACAACGGCGGCAACTACACGTCGGTCACGCTGCTCAGCTTCAACGGCGCCGACGGGACAGGCCCGGTGGGCGGTCTGATCGCCGACGCCGCCGGGGATCTCTTCGGCACGACAGGTGAGGGCGGGGCGAACGGCGATGGCACGGTGTTCGAGCTGGTGAACAACGGCGGCGGCAGCTACACGCCGGTCACGCTGCTCAGCTTCAACGTCACCAACGGGGCAGGCCCGGTGGGCGGTCTGATCGCCGACGCCGCCGGGGATCTCTTCGGCACGACAGCCGGGGGCGGGGCGAACGGCGATGGCACGGTGTTCGAAATTACCAATAGCGGTTTTGTGACTAAGGGCTCGACCACTCCGCCGGCGACAAGCAGCGACATCTTGTGGCGCAACACGAATGGGGATGTTGTGGTCTGGAACGCGAACGGCTCGGGAGGCTTCACCTTCCAAGACTTGGGCATTGTCGATCCCAGTTGGCAGATCGAGGGAACCGGAGATTTCAACGGCAAGGGCGAAGACGGCATCCTGTGGCGCAACGCGAATGGCGATGTCGCGCTCTGGAACTCGAATGGCTCGGGGGGCTTCACGGGCCAAGACTTGGGCGTTGTCGCTTCCAGTTGGCAGATCGAAGGAACCGGAGATTTCAACGGCAGTGGCGAAGACGGCATCCTGTGGCGTAACGCGAATGGCGATGTCGCGCTCTGGAACTCGAATGGCTCGGGGGGCTTCACGGGCCAAGACTTGGGCGCCGTCGCTTCCAGTTGGCAGATCGAAGGAACCGGAGATTTCAACGGCAGTGGCGAAGACGGCATCCTATGGCGCAACGCGAATGGCGATGTCGCGCTCTGGAACGCGAATGGCTCGGGAGGCTTCGCCGGCCAAGATTTGGGCGTCGTCCCTTCCAGTTGGCAGATCGAAGGAACCGGAGATTTCAACGGCAAGGGCGAAGACGGCATCCTGTGGCGCAACGCGAATGGCGATGTCGCGCTCTGGAACTCGAATGGCTCGGGGGGCTTCACCTTCCAGGACTTGGGCGTCGTCGCTTCCAGTTGGCAGATCGAAGGAACCGGAGATTTCAACGGCAAGGGCGAAGACGGCATCCTGTGGCGCAACGCGAATGGCGATGTCGCGCTCTGGAACTCGAATGGCTCGGGGGGCTTCACCTTCCAGGACTTGGGCGTCGTCGCTTCCAGTTGGCAGATTTTCAAACAGGGCTGATTTAGCGATCTGACGACCGTCGGCGGCGGGTTTACGCCTTGACGGGCCACGCTCGGGACGAGTTCTGCAGCTCGCTACCGGGTGCTTTTCGTAGACGGTGCGGTGGCGACCATGAACCAGGGACTGGCGCTCGCCGAGGAAATCGGCGACTGTTGGTCTGACAAGGGAAGTCCGCTTCCCGCCCTGAGCGATCGCCGCCTGACGGGCGATTGGGTCTTGAGCCTGCGCCTAACACGTCGAGAAGCGAATCGGTCTGAGCCGGGGCCGAACGGCAGCGGACAAAGCCTTGCCAAAATCAGAATCGTGTGCTATACAATTTCTGTTGGCCAGATCAAGCCCGCGCGGCCCGGCGCCCGCGAAGGAGAGATGAATGGGGAATGGCTTTGAGACATTTGGCACACAACCTGAGACGCGAGCCGGATTTGGCTTATTTGAATTGGGCGTAACCCATTGAAAAGTCCCGATTCCAAAAAATAAACGCTAGTCAATGAAAGCAAATTCACGAGCGTTTACCGGCGGCTGCTTGCGCTTAATTGCCCTGGGCGCCAAGGAAAGCGCGTGCTGGTTGAATCCGACAGCCGCCAAGCCCCAGCGGCTCTTTCAGAGCGGCAGGGCGTACCGATCGGCGATCTCCGCCGCGAGGCGCGCGTCCTCGATCGAGATCGGACCGTTGTTCGCCGCGCGGGCGGCCTTGACGGCGTCGATGAGCGCCGGCGGACCGTTGACGTCGGTGAGTTCGCCCGATCCGTATGCGAGGCGGTCGCGCAGCGCCGCCCGCGCCTTGTCATCGGCGAAGGCCGCCGCCTGCATGAGCGCCATCACCGGCCGCGGCGCGTTCGAGCAGCGCGCCAGGCGATAGGCGTTGAGGAAGCGCTTGGCGTCGCGCGGCGAATGCGCGGCAAGGGGCGCAAGCGCCGCCAGCAGCGCCGTTTCCGCGCTCGACAGCGGCTCGACCAGCGCCGCGGCGATCGCCGATGAGTCCGGCGTCGGCGCCGGCCGCCCGGCGGGCGAGAGAAGCCGCGCGACCGTGAGCTCGCCGTCGGCGTCGCTCCGGGCCGGCAGGTTCATCGTGACTTGCAGCCATTTGCCGAGCCGTTGGCGCGCCTCCCGCGGTCCGCCGAGGGTCGACGCGAGCCGGCTCGGATCGAAGGCCAACAGTCCGACCGAGCCCGGTCCGATCACGCTCTGGGCGGCGTCAATCCAGGCGACGACCGCGGCCGGCGGCAACGCGTCGAGATTGTCCACGACGACGATGAGCCGATCCGGCGTCGGTCCCGCTGCGGCGGCGCGGCCGATCCTGCTGCCAAGCGCGGCCAGGAATTCGCGCGCGGCCGCCGACGGCGCATGGCCCGTTTCGAGGAATTCCGGGCCCGGGGCGCGCATCGACGTCTTGCCTCCAGCGCGCTCGCTCGCCGCATCGGCGCGCTTGGCCGCCGTCTCGGCCTCCGCGGTCAGCGTGGCGACGCGCTGATTGAGCCGCGCGGCGCGCGCATCCAGGTCTTGGCGTCGTTCCCGGACCTCAGAGGTGAGCAGCCGCGCGCCGCGCAACAGAAGGTTTGAGAACTGAAGCGCGCGCCACAGGTTGAGCGCGATGGCCAATGCGCCGAGGAGGTACAAAATCTCCGACGCCCGGTCGAACCAATCGCTGTGCGCCGCAATCCAGTCGGCGACTGGTTTGAGCCAGTCGTTGCCGCGCCCGATCGCGGCAAGCGCTGTCTCGCCGTGCAGCAACCGGATGGCGAAGCCCAGCACGAAGGCGACGATCGCCCACTTGAGCAGACGCGCCTGGCTGCCGTAGGCCCATATCGATCGAGTAACGACCGCGGCGCGGCCGCCCGCCCCAAGCGTCGACACGTCGCGCGCCAGGTTGCGATAGCTCGAGTTGACGTCCGCGCCAGCGAATCCGAACCGGCGCAACTGCGCCTCGATCGTTCCGCGGCGCGCGCGAGCGAAGACGTCGATGCGCGAGCCGGGGGTGTCGAACGCCAGCGTGTCCGCGAGCCGGGCGCGTTTGGCGTCGATGTCGTCGCGCTGCGAGCGCTCGGTTTCGAGGTTTCTCACCAGATCGTCATGACGATCTGACGCCGCTCTGGCGGCGCGATGCGGATCGCCGCCCGCATGGCCAGTCTCGTCCAATAGCCCCGAATAATCCACGCCTCCAGGCTCGCGATCGAGCGCGGCGTAGGCGGCGCTCGCAATCGCGACCGGCGCCTCGACGCCGCTCGAGGCGTCGACGCGCGCCAGCACGACCCGCTGAAGGACGTTTCCGATTCCCGCCGTCGGCGAAGCGCTGAGCTGTTCAATCGCCTGCGCGAGGCGCCTGAGGGCGAACGTCTTGCCGGCCCCGGACGGCCCCAGGATCGCAGCCAGAAACGGCGTCTGGACCTGAGGGGTCACGCAGAGTTGAGCCAGCGGCTGCACGATCTGGCCGGCGTTCAGGAGGTCCGGGCCGTCGGCCGAATCGCCAAGGAAGATCGGCTCGGCCTGGACCGCAGCGAGCGGCGGGGGCGCCGTGATCGAGACGGGCGGCGCAGCCGATTGCGCGGGGGCCCGGGCAGTAAGCGGAAAGGATGGCTTGTCGCTCGTTGCGACCTCCCCGAGCAGGCGGACCTTCGAATTCACGCTTGGCTCGGACAATCGATCCTCCTCACGCGCGCTCGGGAATCCCACCCGAGCCACGTTTGATTTGAATGCGGCGGCCCTAACGACCGCAAGGGCGCCGGCGAGTCAAGCCGGACCCGCGCCGCAGGCGGCCCCGACCCTGGTTAGCCTCCCGTCGGCGTTTTTTGGCGCGCGGCGTCGCGCCCCGGACGCGAAAATCACGACGAGCAGGCAAATTTAAACGAATTGGTTACGCGCCCTCAATCGGGCGAAAGCGCGGCGGGGCCTCGGCGCCCGGCGGTACGAGCGGCAACCTATGCCGAGCCACGAAATCAGGCTAAGCCGCCTTCAAGCACTGTCCGATGGAGGCTTGAAGCCCTTGCTCGCATTCGCCTCGCCAACGCCCGACGCGACGCCGGTGTGGCTGGTCAGCGCGGAAAACTGGCCGACTGTCAAATCGACGATCGGGGCAGCCGCCGCGGCCTTCGCCGAACGCTGCGGCTTTGAGCCGAAAGGCGGACGCATGCAACTTCTGCCGGGGGAGGCCGGCGCGCTCGCAGGCGTGCTATTCGGAGTTGACGAAGCGAATGCTCCGACGCGCGATCCGTTCGCCCCCGGCAAGCTCGCGACGTCACTGCCCGAAGGCGTCTATCGGTTCGCCAACTCGCCCCAGGACGTCGATCTCGCCTCGCTCGGCTTCCTGCTCGCGCTCTATCGCTATGACCGCTTCAAGGCCGACAAGACGCCCAAGCCGCGGTTCGTCGCGCCCGACGAGGTCGACGCGATCAGGATTCAGCGTATCGCGCAGGCGATCGCTTACGGGCGCGATCTCATCAACACACCGGCCAACGCGCTCGGTCCCAACGCGCTTGAACAGGAGGCCGTCAAGCTCGCCGAGCACTTCGACGCCAGCGTCACCATGGTGCGCGGCGACGAACTCATCGCCGCCAATTTTCCCCTCGTCCACGCAGTCGGGCGCGCAGGCGCAGAAGAGCCGCGCATCGTCGACTTTTCCTGGGGACGCGAGGACGCGCCCAAAGTTGCGATTGTCGGCAAAGGCGTCACCTTCGACACCGGCGGCCTCGACATCAAGCCGGCCTCGGGCATGGAACTCATGAAAAAGGACATGGGCGGAGCGGCGACGGCGCTGACGCTGGCGCGGCTGATCATGGAGGCGGGGCTTGATCTGCGCTTGAGGACCGTGATCCCGATCGTCGAGAACGCCATCTCGGCGCCGGCGATGCGCCCGGGCGACGTCCTTAAGAGCCGCAAGGGGCTCTCGGTCGAAGTCGGCAACACCGACGCCGAGGGCCGGCTCATCCTCGCCGACGCGCTCGCGCTCGCGGATGAGGACGCGCCGGAGCTGATGCTCGACTTCGCCACGCTGACCGGCGCGGCGCGGGTCGCGCTCGGCCCCGACCTGCCGCCCTTCTACGCCGACGACGACGCACTCGCGGCGCAGGTCGCTTCTCACGCGACGCGCGCCCGCGATCCCGTGTGGCGGATGCCGCTCTGGCGCCCCTATGACGCGATGATCGAGGGGACCATCGGCGACATCAGCAATTCGGGCACAGGCGCCGGCATGGCGGGCTCAATCACCGCCGCGCTGTTCCTCAGGCGGTTCGTGGAGAAGGCCAAATCTTGGGCGCATTTCGACGTCTATGCCTGGAACCCGAAGCCGCGCGCCCATGGGCCGATGGGCGGCGAGATCCAGGCGGCGCGGGCCCTGTTCGAGCTTCTGAGCGAGCGCTATCCGAGGCGGTGAGGCTGACCTGCCCAACCGGTTCGATTTGCGCCTGGAAAAATGCTAGTTGAAGGCCACAGGAGGGACACGAGTATGGCGTCTCCGACCGCGACGCGCGCTCGCAAGCGCCGCGCCGCATTACGCGCGGCTGGATTGAGGGCGGTTCAGATTTGGGTTCCCGACACGCGACGCCCAGGCTTTGCTGAAGAGGCTCGCCGACAGAGCCGCGTCGCCGATGCGTCCGACCTCGCAGACCCCGATTTACTGACTTTCATGGACGCCGCGCTGACACAAGCTGAGTCGTGATGTGCAGCGCGGCGATTTTGTCACAGTCGCGCTTCAGGGCGATTTCGGCAAGCCGCGCCCGGCGCTCGTTATCCAAGCTGATGCATTTGCCGATCACGCGACTCAGTATTGCTTGTCTCGAGCACGATCATTGAAGCGCCGCTGCTACGCGTCACGATCACGCCAACCTCTGCCAACGGCCTCCGACAGCCCTCGCAGATCATGATCGACAAGGCGATGACGGTCATGCGCAAAAAGATCCGCGAGACGTTCGGGCGGCTGGACGCCGACGCGCTCATTGAGGTCGAGAGACGCCTCGCCGTGTTCCTCGGTATAGCGAGGTAGTCCCGCTAACCCACAAGCCACGGCAGGAGCGCCGGGATCACCGCAGGGGTGACGATGGCGTTGAGCCCCATCGCGAGGCCTGCGAACACGCCCGCGACCGGATCGACCGCAAACGCCCGCGCGGTGCCGATGCCATGCGAGGCAAGGCCGACGGCGAAGCCCCGCGCGGCGTAGTCGGTGACGCCGAGCGCGTCCATGAGCGGGGTCACGATGATCGCGCCGAGGATGCCGGTGGCGATGACGAGAACGGCGGTCAGCGGCGGCGCGCCCCCGAGCGCCTCGGTCACCGCCATCGCCACGCCGGCGGTGATCGACTTCGGCGCAATCGCGATCAGGACTTCGCGCGGCGCGCCGAGCGCCTTGGCGACCAACACCGCAGACGCGATCGCCACGATCGCGCCGACGAGAAGCGCCGCCGCAAGCGGCCAGACGTTGCGTCTGACCAGCGCGAAGTTGGTGTAGATCGGCACGCCGAGCGCGACCGTCGCCGGCCCGAGCAGGAAATGCACGAACTGCGCGCCGTTGAAATAGGTCTGGTAATCCGTACCCGTGAGCTTGAGCAACCCGCCGAGGAACGCGATAGCGATCAGGACATGGTTGACGATCGGGCGCCGGCCCGCCGCCTTCGCCAGGGCGTCGGCGACGATGAAGGCCGCGAGCGTCGCCGTCAGCCAGAAGAGCGGCGTCGTCTGCAGATAGACCCAGAGGCGGAACTGCGTCATGCCTCGCCCTTCGCTCCAGTGAGGCGCTTGACGAGGAGGAAGACGCCGACGGTGGCGATGAGCGTCGCGACCGTCGAGACGACGAGCGCTGCGGCCAGCGCCAATCCCTGCTCGCGTAAGAGGCCAAGATACTGCACCACGCCGACGCCCGCGGGCACGAACAGAAGCGGCAGAGCGGCGAGCAGTCCTCTCGCGGCTTGGCCGAGGTCGCTTGCCGCCAGCGCCTGCTCGTCGAGCGGCCGCCAGCGCTGATAAAGGCCGAGGGCGACGACCAGCAACGCGAGCCCGATCACCGGGCCGGGCGCGGGCAGCGCGAGCCCGCGCGCCGCGACCTCGCCGACGAGCTGAAAGGCGAGGAGGATGAAGAAGCCGCGGATCATGACGGTTTGTCGCCGCAAGGGGCGGCAAGGTCAACGCAAAGCCTCACGCGTCTGCGATGATCGCCCTCAAGAACGCCACGTGCCGGGCGAAGGCCGCCCTGCCCTGCGGGCTCGCCTTGACCGTGGTGCGCGGACGGCGGCCGACGAAGGCCTTGCTCACTTCGACGTAGCCGGCCCGGGCGAGGTGATCGAGATGCGCGCCCAGGTTTCCGTCGGTCGCGCCGGTCAGTTTCTTGAGGTGGGTGAAGTCGAGGCCCTCATCGCCAGGATCGCAGGCGGTGAGCGCCGCCATCACGCGCAGTCGGACCGGCTGATGGACGACCTCGTCGGGACCGTCCATCGCTCAGGCCCGCCGCATCCAGAGGCCGCAGAGAATGAATCCGCCGCCGGTCACGAGCGCGAGCCACAGCGGAAACGCAGCACCTGACCAGACGTATCCGGCGAGAATGAGCGCCGTGAGGCCGAGGCCGATCGCCGAAAACGCCGTCCCGAACCATAGGCCCGCGAGCGCATAGCCGAACAGGAACAGCGTCGGCCAGAACGCCATCTGCTCGCGCGGACCGAAGCCGCCCAGAAAGTTCGCCCAGATCCAGCCGAACGCATAAAACAAGAGAAACGCGGCAAGCGTCCGCAAAGGAAGGCGCGCGCCGGCGACCGCAGTGCGGCTCAGAATGGCGATCGTGCCGATGACCCCAACCGCGTCGATGAAGAACCATCGCGGGCCGAACAACATCGGCGCAATCGCGATCAGCGCGTCCCGCACGATGTTGATCACGCCCCAGAGAATGATGATGAGGGCCGCGCTGCGGTAGAGCCGCGACTGCTTGACCTTGGTGACGACGCTGTCGACGTCGGCAAGCATCGCAGCGGCTTCATCGGAGCGAATGGTCATGGGGTCAGCCCGCGGGCAGAGCGCCTGCGCCCGCGGCAAGCGGGTCGGGCTTGGGCAGCAGGCCGAGGCGGCGACACAAAAAGAACAGGCGCCGCCCTTGTGTCGTGCTGAGTGCGATCATGGCGGCGAGACTGACGCCCCCGACAACGGAGCGCAGCGCCATCGCCTCGAGCATCGGCAGCGTCCAGACCGCCCACAGGTAGAAGCCGGTCTTGATGAAGAAATAGGCCGCCCAGACGAGCGTGAACAGGCGAAAAAAGGCGCGCACCTCTTGGGTAGCGACAAAATTCTCGCCGCGCTGCTCGGCGACCTCCTGGATGATCGGCTTCTCGCCGAGGGCTCCGGCGACGAAGGCAAGGCCGGTCACCGCGTTGGTGATCACCGCTTCGTATTTGAGCATGAACGGCGAGGTCGAAGCGAGATCGATGAGGCCGAAGACGAGCGTGAGGCTGCTCACCAGCAGATAGAGCCGGGTGAACGCCAGCCGCTTTCGCCAGCGCCAGGCGGCGTCGGCGACAATGAACAGGATTGAGCCGAGGATCGCGGGCTTCACCCCGAGCGTCGCGGCAAGAGTCCAGAAGACGATGAGCGGGCCGAATTCGGCCAACGCAAAGCGGGCGGCCGCGAGGATTCTGGACATCGGGCTCTCCCTCCTCACGCGCCAGGTTCGGCCATCGCCGCCAGGATCGCGTTGATCGCCTCGGGCCGGTAGACGATCCCCATGTGATCGACGCCGGAGATGATCGTCACGGCGGCGCCGAGCGGCGGCAGCACACGCTTGTAAGCGTCGGCGTCCATCAATTCGTCGTCGGCGCCGGCGATGACCGCGATGCGGCCTTTGGCGCGCGCGAACGCAGCCTTCCAGTCGGGCGGCGCGGTATAGTTCAGCATGAGGCGGAACGAGTACTGGCTGGTCACGAACATTTTCGCTTCCGGGGCGTTGGCGAAAGCGATCGCCGGCAACGACTGCGGCCAATCGATCCCGAGCCTTTGGAGCGCCAGTGTGGCGAAGATGCGCGGCAAGTCCGGCTGAGCCCACAGGCCCTTTCCCTCGGAGGGCCGGTTGGTCGGCGCCGAATAGCCGAGATAGGGCGCAAGCAGCACGAAGCGGTCGAAGGCGTCGCCGAGCTTGCTTCCGGCGATGCGCAGCGCGAAGCCGCCGCCCGACGAATGGCCGATCAGCGAGAACCGGGCGGCCGGATAGGCTTTGCGCAGCTCGGCGATGAGGTCGCCGAGGTCGTCGTCGAGCTGGCCCGGATAGGCGATGTCGCCGCGCGTCCCCGAGGCGCCGTGGCCGCGAATGTCCAAAGCGACCGCCGTCACGCCAGCCTCCGCCAGCGCCTTGGCGACGGCGTTCATTTCGATCGAGCTGGCCGACGAACCGTGCGTGAGGATCGCGATTTGGTCCCGCGCCCCGTTCCGGGCGGGATAGAGCCGGTCGGCGAGCCAGGTTCCGTCGCGGGCCTGAAAGCGGCTGAGATCGGGCGCGCCCGCCTCATCGATCTGCACGGCGCCGGCGTGAATCGAAGCGAGCGGCGCCGGCGGACGCACCGGCGAAGCCAGCATGAGGGTCAGCGCGATCGCCGCCGCCCCAACCAGCGCAAGCAGCCCAACAAGAACGCGGGGAAGGACAAGCATGGACATAGCGCGTCTCCAATCCAGATTACTCTATAATACAGAGTTATCGGAAACGGTCAAGCGGCAAGCGAAAGGCCGCAGGTCGGCTTGTCCGCGGCGCGCTGCCGGGCGATACCCGCGCCATCACCGGCGAGGGGTTTGCGAATGGCTTTGACGAAACACAAGCGGATGACGGTCGCGGACCTCCGCGCGGTCAAAGGCAAGCGGCAATTGACGATGCTGTTCGTCGAAACGCCGGACGAAGCGGCCGCGGCGTCGGCAGCCGGCATTGATATTCTGTCGATCGTCGAGCCTTTATGGACTCCGGCGATGCGCGAGGCGGCGGGCGATTGTTTCGTTCAGGTCGGCCTCATCTACGGCCAGCACTGCACCTACGAGGACTATCTGCGCGCCGCCCACAAGAACCTGATGATCGGCGGCGACGCGTTCTACTGCGCCGGCAGCCTCGATACGATCGCCAAGCTCGCGGCCGAGGGCATACCCGTTGTCGGGCACGTCGGGCTTATCCCAGCGCGGGCGACATGGACCGGCGGATTCAAGGCGGTCGGCAAGACCGCCGCCGAAGCGATGCAAGTTTATGGGCACGTCAAGCAGCTCGAGGCCGCCGGCGCAGTGGCGGCCGAGATCGAAGTCGTGCCGGCGCGCGTGGCGACCGAAATCTCGAAGCGCACGTCGCTCTTTCTCATGTCAATGGGCGCGGGCTCAGGCTGCGATGCGCAATATCTGTTCGCCGAGGACGTGCTGGGCTATTCGCGCGGGCATCAGCCCCGTCACGCCAAGGTCTATCGCAACTTCCGCGCTGAGTACGAGCGTTTGCAGCGCGAGCGTATCGCCGCTTTCCAGGAATTCCGCGCCGATGTCGAGAGAGGCGCTTTCCCGGAGGACAGACATCTCGTGCCGATCGCCGACGCCGAGTTCGAATTGTTCGTGAAGGGGCTGGAGAAGGCGCGCTAAAGGGCGCGGCCCAAACGCCCTTGCTGCTGGCCCTACGCGGCCGTCCAATCCAGCACGATCTTACCGCTCTCGCCTCGGCGCATGATCTCGAAGCCTTCGAGGAATTTTTCCGCCGGCAGGCGATGGGTGATGACCTTGCGCACGTCGAGCCCGCTCTCCAGCATGGCGATCATCTTGTGCCAGGTCTCGAACATCTCGCGCCCGTAGATGCCCTTGATGGTGAGCTGCTTAAAGATGACCTTGTTCCAGTCGATGAGGGTGGGCTTCGCCGGCAGGCCGAGCAGAGCGACCCGGCCGCCGGTGATGATCGCGTCGAACAGCTGATCGAACGCCGCCGGCGCGCCGCTCATTTCGAGCGCGACATCAAAGCCTTCGGTCATCTTGAGCCGGCTCATCGTCTCCTTGAGGTCGGTCTTTGAGACGTCGACCGCGACGACGTCGGCAACCTCCTCCGCGAGCTTGAGGCGCTTCGGATTGATGTCGGTGATCACGACATGCCGCGCGCCGATATGGCGCGCGACCGCGCCCGCCATGATTCCGATCGGCCCGGCCCCGGTGATGAGCACGTCCTCGCCGACCAGGTCGAAAGCAAGCGCGGTGTGGACCGCGTTGCCGAGCGGATCGAGGATCGCGCCGAGCTCGTCGTCGACGTCGTCGGGCAAGGGCACGATGTTGAACGCCGGAACCTTCACATATTCCGCGAAGGCGCCCGGAATGTTGACGCCGATGCCGCGCGTCTCGGGATCAAGATGATAGCGCCCGCCGCGCGCGGCCCGGCTCTTCATGCCGATCACGTGGCCCTCGCCCGACACGCGCTGGCCGACCTTGAGGCGTCTGACGTTGGCGCCGAGTTCGGCGATTTCGCCCGAATATTCGTGGCCCACGGTCATCGGCGTCGGGATGGTCTTCTGCGCCCACGCGTCCCAGTTGAAGATGTGGATGTCGGTGCCGCAGATGCCGGTCTTGTGCACCTTCACCAGCACATCGTCAGGGCCGATCTCGGGGATCGGCTGCTCCTCGAGCCACAGGCCCGGCTCCGGCTTTTCCTTGACGAGGGCGCGCATCAGGTGCGGAGAGTAGGCGGCGGAGGGTTTGCGGTCAAAAGCGAATTCGGGGCGCGATGATTATACCGCCACTCCCTCATCCTGAGGAGCGGCGCGAAGCGTTGCGTCTCGAAGGATGCTTCAGCGATCGCGAGTGAGCGGCGCATCAAAGGCTGGTCGCGGGCCAAGAAGGAAGCCTATATTCGCGGTGATTTCGAAACGCTGACGACGTTATCTCGTCGGCGCTCGAACTGTGAGTCGTGAATGGCGAGAGGCTGCCGGCGCCTGCTGGAGCATCCTTCGAGACGCGATGCTCCGCATCGCTCCTCAGGATGAGGTCCCAGGCTCGACGGCGGGAGCGTCGTCATGCTTCGTCGAGGTCGGCAAGCAACTTTTTGGCGAAAGCGCGTCGCTTCCTTTCGTCGAGTTCGAGCATTTTTGCGTAGTCGCCCAACTGCCTAATGAACTCCCTCATTCCGTGAGCGTTATCGATGAGGGCAGATACTTCTATCAGCGTCGGTTCGTCATTCAGAACGTTCTGCGTCGTGAATGAGGACTTGCCGTCCAAATACTTGGCATGCAGCTTAATCATCGGCCGTTACCTCTTCGGACGAATCCTTTGGAAGCCCAATGAGTATGACGTCGGGAGCTGCGGTGCAACGCTCACCACTTCCCGACCTCACACGATCCCCAGCGCCTTCCCCGCGTCGGCGAAAGCCGCAATTGCAAAGTCAATGTCGGCCTCGGTCAGCGCCGCCGACATTTGCGTGCGAATCCGCGCCTGGCCCTTCGGCACCACGGGAAAGAAGAACCCGGCTACGAACAATCCGCGCTCGTCGAGCGCCTTTGCCAGGTCCTGCGCAAGCCGCGCCTCGCCCAGCATCACCGGAATGATCGGCGTTTCTCCCGGAAGCACGGAGAAGCCGGCTTTCTCGACGCCTTCGCGAAACCGGCGCGCATGGTTCTTCAGCAACGCGCGCCGGGCGTCGGCGCCGATCGCAATCTCGAGCGCCTTCATGGCTCCGGCGGCAATCGGGGGCGCGAGCGAGTTGGAAAAGAGATAGGGCCGCGCCCGCTGCCTGAGGAGATCGACGATCGGCTGGTCGGCGGCGACGAAGCCGCCCATGCCGCCGCCGAGCGTCTTGCCGAACGTGCCCGTGACGATGTCGACGCGGTCGCCCGCGCCGGTCAGCGCCGGCGTGCCGCGACCTTTCTCGCCCAGATGCCCGGTCGCGTGGCAGTCATCGACCAGCACCAGCGCGCCGTAGCGGTCGGCGAGCGCGCAGATCTCCTTCAGCTTGGCGATGAAGCCGTCCATGGAGAACACGCCGTCGGTGGCGATGAGCTTGAACCGCGCGTTCGCCGCGTCCGCTTGCCTGAGGCGGTCCTCGAGCTCGTTCATGTCCGAATTGGCGAAGCGGTAGCGTTTCGCCTTGCTGAGGCGGACCCCGTCGATGATCGAGGCGTGGTTGAGGCTGTCGGAAATGATCGCGTCCGCTTCGTCCATGAGCGGCTCGAACACGCCGCCGTTGGCGTCGAAACAAGCCGCGAACACGATCGCGTCATCCTTGCCCAGATGCTTGGCGATCGCCTGCTCGAGCCCACGATGCAGGGTCTGCGCGCCGCAGATGAACCGCACCGAGGCCATGCCGAACCCGAATTCGTCCATCGCCCGGCGCGCCGCCGCGATGACGTCAGGGTGGTCGGCGAGGCCCAGGTAATTGTTGGCGCAGAGGTTGACCGCCTCGCGCGCGCCTTGCGGCGAAGCGACCCTGATCCGCCCGCCCTGCGGCCCGGTCAGCAGCCGCTCGCGCTTTGTAAGGCCCGCCGCCTCGATGTCGTCGAGGGTCGCGCGGATGTGGTTGAGAAAGGCGTCGGTCATGAGCCGCCCGTTCGATAAAGGAGAGGCGGCAAGCTTAGCAGCGCGCGGAGAGCGCCGCTATTGCGAGAGCTGGATGTAGAGCTCGTACCGCCCGGTGCTGAACGTGAGACCCGCCTGCGCTGCGCTGAGACGCATGACGACGCCGTTGCGGTTCTCGAGCCACAGTTCGCCAGTCGCCTTGGTGGTGATGGCGAGACTGCCCGTGCCCTGGATCCAGGGGCCGGAGAATTGCGAGACATCGTTGAGCTTATAGACCTCGCCTGAGGCTTGCAGCGTGGAGATGGCTCCGGGACCGATGAGCGAGCCGATGAGCGTGAACGGATAGGTCCTGCCCCTGAAGGTGAGCGTGCCGCTCCCGACGCCCGTGCCGACGACAAAGGCCTGGGTCATCGTCACCGAGCCTGACGGCTTGAGCCCGCGAATGCTTGCCGCGGTCGGGATTCCAGACGGCGGGATCTCGCAGCCGGCGAACGGCAGAAGACTCAAGATCGCGAACATCGCCGCGATTGCGCGCGGGCGGGCGAGCTTGGACCGCATGGCCTTCCCCTTGTCGTGCCGGCGCCGGGGCGCCGGGCCTTCGCAAGGATTAGCGAATTTGACGGTGGGATGTCAGCGGTCGCTCGTCCCCACGACGCCTAAAGCGACCTGGATCTACAGTAGTAGCACGTCATTTATATGTATTACACGATCCCGTGGATGCTTCAGCCGTTTCGAGTTGCAGAAAAACGAGGCTAAGCAGCTGAAAAGACTGAGTCGCGTGCAAAATCGCACACTGCGTCCATCCGTACAATTTCCCGCCCTCGGAGGAGCCTAGACGCCCCAGTCGATGAGCCGCTCGCCCCGATGGATGGCGTCCGCCTCGGCCGTCAGTCGCCCCTCGGCCCCATGCAGGATCAGCCCTGAGGCCAGGCGCAGCGGGGCCTTGGAGCCCTTCACCCCCGAGATCAGCAGACGATGCGCGCTCGCGCCGGCGCGTGGGTGGACCGGCAGCAGCGCCAGCGCGCCGAGCCGCCCTCCGATCGCGGCGAGGATCGCGCCAAGCGCATCGGGCCGATGGATCATCACGAACCGCCCGCTTGGGCCCAGAATTGCGAGCGAGGCGGAAATCCAGTCGGCGAGCGCCGCGCCAGCCTCGGCGCGCGGCAAGACGTGCGCCCGCGCTTTGCCTTGATCCGGGGAGGCGCGAACGGCCTTGGCCTCGAAGAATGGCGGATTGGTGACGACACACTCGGCCGCCTCGTCAAGAAGCCCGGCCTCGCGGCGCTCGCGCCGATCGAGCGCGTCGAGCCGCAGGACACGCGCGCGCGCCTGAAGCCCGTTGCGCGCCGCGTTGCTCTCGCCGAGCCGCGCCAGTTCGGGATCGATTTCGACGAGATCGGCGGACGCGAGCGCTGAGCGCTTGGCCAGCGCCAGCCCGACAGCGCCCACTCCGGCGCCAACGTCGACGATCCGGCCCTCCGGCGTCCCCGCCGCCGCGACGAGCAGGGCGGCGTCCGTCCCGACCCGATGGCCGCGCCTCGGCTGAACGAGCGTAAGCCGGCCGCCGAGCCATCGGTCCTCGGTCAGCCCATCCGCGATCGCGGGCCCCTCAAGCCGGGGAGACAGCTCAGCCATCGCGCAATTCTTTTCCCAGACCCGCCTCGGCGATAACGCGTCGCGCCCGGTCCTCCTCGCGCGCGTCGACCAGAATCCGCCTCGGCAGGAAGCCGAGCGATCCCTCGGCGGCGGCCATGTTCTGGTCGGCGACGAAATAGGCGACCCGCTCCGCCCTCAGGATCGATTCGATGACGCTGATGAGGACGATGTCGTTGGTGCGCAGGATTTCGACCAAAGGTAAGACCTCGATTGGCTCACTTGCCGCGTCGTTTGGCCGTCTTTATGGTCGAGGCGCGGCATCTGGCAAGGGAACGCTTGCGTGGGAATCGTCATTCCACTCGAAGACAAATCGGTTGATCGTCTGATCGAGCCGCTGACGATGCTCGTCGCCGGCGACATGGCCAAGGTCAATCAGACCATTCTGTCGCGCACGGGATCAGAGGTTACGATGATCCCCGAGGTCGCCAACCACCTCATCGCCTCAGGCGGCAAGCGGATGCGTCCGATCCTGACTCTGGCGACGGCTGGCCTTTGCAGCTATGGCGGCGAGGGCCACATCAAGCTCGCCGCGGCGGTCGAGTTCATGCATACGGCGACCCTTCTGCACGACGACGTCGTCGATGAGAGCGACCTGCGCCGCGGCAAGGCGGCGGCGCGGGTGCTGTGGGGCAATGAGGCGAGCGTCCTGGTCGGCGATTTCCTCCTCGGGCAAGCCTTCAAGATGATGGTCGAAGTTGGCTCGCTGCCCTGTCTCGAGGTGTTATCCAGCGCCGCCGTGGTGATCGCCGAGGGCGAGGTGATGCAGCTCTCAGCCGCCAAAGACACGGCGACGACCGAGGACGCCTATCTCGCCGTCATTCGCGCCAAGACCGCGGCGCTGTTCGCTGCGGCCTGCGAGGTCGGGCCCATTCTCGCCGGCCGCTCCCGAGCGGAGATCGCCGCCTGCCGGGGCTACGGCGCCAATCTCGGGATCGCCTTTCAGCTCATCGACGACGCGCTCGACTATGGCGGCTCGTCGGCGAAGCTAGGCAAAAACGTCGGCGACGATTTCCGCGAGGGCAAGATCACGCTGCCGGTGGTGCTTTCGTTCCGGCGCGGGGCGACGCAAGAGCGCGAGTTCTGGCGCCGCACGCTGGAAAAGGGCGAGGTGGTTGACGGCGATCTTGAGTTCGCGCTGGCGACGATGAAGAAACATCGCGCGCTCGAAGACACCATCGAGCGCGCCCGCCACTATGGCGCGATGGCGCGCGACGCGCTCGAACTGTTCGCTCCTTCGCCCTGGAAGCATGCGCTGCGCGACGCAGTCGAGTTCACGACCGGCCGAGCGCATTGATTGAGGTCAAGGCTTCGGGCGACAAGAAATGACATAATGGATAATAACAACGAGCCCGTTGGCCGCCTCGTCATTTTGCCGCTTTTTTAGGGCCGATTGTGAGGCGCGTCACACTCCGGCAGCCGAAACACTGGACAAGTTGCCCCTCGGCGGTTAGCGAAGGGGAAAGCGGTGCTGGGTTAAAAAGGCGCTAGGCCGAGAAGGACAGGCGATGGACTATCAGCGGAGCTTCGAGGACGCGATCGCGCGCCTGAAGGCGGAAGGGCGCTATCGCACTTTCGCCAATCTCGAGCGCGACGCATGCCGGTTCCCGATGGCGCAGTGGCGTCCGCCGGGCGATGAAGACCGCCCGCGCGAAGTGACGGTCTGGTGCTCGAACGATTACCTCAGTATGGGCGGCCATCCCGAGGTTATCGAAGCCTCGGTCAAGGCGGTTCGCGCCCATGGGGCGGGGGCGGGCGGAACCCGCAACATCTCCGGCACTCACAATCCGATCGTCGAGCTCGAGGTCGAGCTTGCCGACCTGCACGGCAAGCCGGCGGCGCTCGCCTTCACCTCGGGCTGGATCTCCAATCTCGCCGGCATTTCAACCATCGCCAGCCTGCTGCCGGACTGCCTCATCCTGTCCGACGCCCTCAACCACAATTCGATGATTGAAGGCGTCAAACGCTCGGGCTGCGAGAAGCGGGTGTGGCGGCATAATGACGTCGGTCATCTCGAGGAATTGCTCGCCGCGGAGCCGCGCGACCGCGCCAAGCTCATCGTGTTCGAGAGCCTCTACTCGATGGACGGCGACATCGCGCCGATCGCCGAGATCGTGGCTTTGGCCGAGAAATACAACGCGCTCACCTATATCGATGAGGTGCACGCGGTCGGCCTCTACGGGCCTCGCGGCGGGGGATTGAGCGAGCGCGAAGGGGTCGCGGCGCGCATCGACGTCATCGAGGGCACGCTCGCCAAGGGCTTCGGCTCGCTCGGCGGCTATATCGCGGCGAGCGACGCGATCGTTGACGCGGTCAGAAGTTTCGCGCCCTCGTTCATCTTTACTTCGACCCTGCCGCCAAGCGTCGCCGCGTCCGCCGCCGCTGCGGTCAAGCATTTAAAACGGTCGAACGCCGAGCGCGACCGCCATCAGATGATGGCGAAGCTCGTCAAGCACGCGCTGCGCGCCGCCGGCTTGCCGGTGATGGACAATCCCTCGCATATCGTCCCGGTTCTTGTCGGCGACGCGAGAAAATGCCGCGCTGCAAGCGAACTTTTGCTCGAGCGGCACGCGATCTACATCCAGCCGATCAACTATCCAACTGTCGCCAGGGGAACCGAGCGGTTGCGGGTGACCCCGACCCCCGCCCATAGCGAAGCCCAGATCGCCGAGCTGGTGGAGGCTCTGGTCGACGTGTGGAAGACGCTTGGCCTGTCCTTCGAGGAGGCGCGCGTGATTCCGCTGTTCCGCGCCAATGCGAGCGAGGAGGCCCATTGCGCCTATCCGGAGATGAAGCGCGCGGCGGAATAAGCGCAGCGCCGCGAAGCCGAGAGCCTTCGCGTCAAGCGTTTCTCATGCGCGATGCGCCCGAGCCAATCAGGTCGAACCTGCGTGAGGGCCGGCCATCCCATGTTGGGCTTCCAGCGCTGAAGGCACGTTCCGCCAAGCCTTTCCTCGCCGCGCTGGCGGGCGAGCGGCAGAAAACGCCGCCGATCTGGCTCATGCGCCAAGCGGGCCGCTACCTGCCCGAGTACCGCGAGCTTCGGGCCAAGGCCTCGACGTTCCTCGATTTTTGCTACACGCCGCGCCTGGCGGTTGAGGCGACGTTGCAGCCTATCCGCCGGTTCGGTTTCGACGCCGCGATCCTGTTCTCCGACATTCTCGTCCTGCCCGATGCGCTCGGCCAGAGCGTCGGCTTTGAAACCGGCGACGGCCCGCGCCTCGATCCGATCGGCGACGCCGAGGGTTTGGCCAAGCTCAGCCACGACCCCGACTGGAGGCGGCTTGCGCCCGTGTTCGAAGCTCTCGACCGCCTCAAAGGCGCGCTACCGAAAGAAACGGCGCTGATCGGCTTCTGCGGCGCGCCATGGACGGTGGCGAGCTATATGATCGCTGGCCGGGGTACGCCCGATCAGGCGCCGGCGCGCCTCTTCGCCTACCGCCATCCGGACCTGTTCGCGGGCCTGATCGACCGGCTCGTCGACGCTTCGGCCGAATACCTGTGCCGTCAATTCGCGGCGGGGGCGGAGGCGGCGCAGATCTTCGATTCCTGGGCGGGCGTGCTGCCGCCGGCCGAATTCGAACGATGGTGCGTCGCGCCGATCGCAGGGATCGCGGCCAAGGTTCGCGCCAAGGCGCCGCACGCGCCGTTGATCGCATTTCCGCGCGGCGCCGGCGGGCAACTCGCCAAATTCGGCGCTGTCGCCGAAATCGACGCGATTGGCCTCGACACAGCCGCTGAGCCCAAAGCCGCCGTCGCCGCTCTGCCCGAGCGGCTGGCGCTCCAGGGCAATCTCGATCCGCTGGCGCTGGTCGCGGGCGGACGGCGCCTCGACGAGGAGGTTGATCGGGTGCTGAGCGGCTTTAAGAGCCGCGCCCATATTTTCAATCTTGGCCATGGCGTCGTGCCCGAGACCCCTATCAACCATGTCGAGCGCCTGGTCGCCCGGGTGCGCTGCCTACAAGCCCCATGAACGTCTTAGCGCCTTCAACCGACGACCCGCGCCTCTGCCAGGCGCGCGACTGGTTCAAGACTCTCCAGGAGCGGATCATCGCGGCGATGGAGGCGCTGGAGCTCGAGTTCGCGGGCGTTGGCGCGGGACGCGCGCCGGGCCGGTTCGAGACCGAGCCATGGGAGCGCACCGACGCGAGCGGCGCGCCAGGCGGCGGCGGCCGCACGGCGATGCTGCGTGGCCGCCTGTTCGAGAAGATGGGCGCGCATTTTTCCGCCGTCCACGGGGCCTTTCCGCCTGAATTCGCGTCGCACATTCCCGGCGCCGAAAAAGACCCGCGCTTCCGGGCTGCCGGCGTCTCCGTGATCGCTCATCCTTGGAGCCCGCACGTGCCGACCGTGCATATGAATACGCGGCTCGTGCGCACGACAAAGACATGGTTTGGCGGCGGCGCCGATCTGACGCCGATGCTGGATGAGCGCCGCAAGCCGGACGATCCGGATACAATCGCCTTTCACGCGGCGATGCGCTTGGCCTGCGAGCGCCATCCAGGCGTCGCCAATGCCGAGCGTTTCAAGATCTGGTGCGACGAATACTTTTATCTCAAGCACCGCAACGAGCCGCGCGGGATTGGGGGCGTCTTCTTCGATTATCTCAACAGCGCCGGCGACGCCGGCAATTCGGCTTTCGACGCCGACTTCGCCTTCGTGCGCGACGTCGGCGAGAGCTTCATCGCGGTCTATAGCGACATTGTCCGGCGCAACGCCGAAAAACCATGGAGCACGCCCGAGCGCGAGGAACAATTGGCGCGTCGCGGACGTTATGTCGAGTTCAACCTCATCTATGATCGCGGCACGATCTTTGGCTTGAAGACCGGC
This sequence comes from uncultured Alphaproteobacteria bacterium, assembly GCA_963824475.1. GTDB lineage: Bacteria > Pseudomonadota > Alphaproteobacteria > Rhizobiales > Beijerinckiaceae > Roseiarcus. The sequence continues at coordinate 687,058 of CAWGPR010000006.1, read as the reverse complement.
GGCAATATATCGTCGATTCTATCTTCGATGCCGCCGCTGGCCAGCTGGCCGTAAGCGCGCTTAGCAAAGACTTCGGAGACGAACCTTGGTCAACGCCGCTGAATCCGGCCGCTTTCGCATTGGCGGCGCCTTCGACGTCAATCGCCTCGGCTTCGGCGCGATGCGCATCGTCGGCCGTGGAATCTGGGGTCCGCCGGCCGATCGCGCCGAGGTGTTGAAGACGCTGCGCCGGCTGCCCGATCTCGGCGTCGACTTCGTCGACACCGCGGACTCCTATGGCCCCAATTTCTCAGAGGAGCTTATTCGCGAGGCGCTCGCGCCGTATGGCAAAATCCACATCGCGACCAAAGGCGGGTTCGCGCGCACTGGCCAGAACATCTGGATTCCGCTCGGGCGGCCGGAATATCTGGTCCAGCAGGCTCATACGAGCCGCTGGCGCCTCGGCGTCGATATCATCGACTTGTGGCAATTGCATCGCATCGATCCGAAAGTGCCGCCCGGCGAGCAGTTCGACGCCATCGCCACGCTGATCAAGGACAAGGTCATTCGCTGCGCGGGCCTGTCGGAGGTAACCGTCGCGCAGATCGAGGCGGCGTCGAAGGTCTTCTCGGTCGCGACGGTGCAGAACCGCTATAACTTCATCGACCGCGCGAGCGAGGCGGCGCTCGATCATTGCGAGAAAAACAGCATCGGCTTCATCCCCTGGGCGCCGCTCGACGCGGGCGCGTCGGCGCGGCCGGGTTCGGCGCTGGACGCGATCGCCCACAAGCACAAGGCCAGCCCCGGCCAGATCGCGCTCGCATGGCTGCTCAAGCGCAGCCCGGTCATGCTGCCGATCCCCGGCACCGGCAAGGTTGGGCATCTGGAAGAGAACGTCGGCGCGGCGGCGATCAAGCTCTCGGACGACGAATTTGCGGCGCTCGCCCGCGCCGGGCGCGGCGCGGTGACCTTATCGAAAAACGTGTAGGTCTGGGCCAGGCGTCGGCCCCGCGTCTCTCCTTAAAACGCTAGCTCCTCAACACCACGCAGGCGCCGCCGGCGGCTTCGAGACTGGAGCAGATCTTCTGCGCTTCCCTGCGGCTCTGCGCCCCGATGCGCACCCGATAGAACGGGCGGAAGCCGCGACTCCTCACGACTGAACCGAGCACAAACGGATTTTTTCCGCCAATAACCGGGTAGAAATCGTGTTGCACACGCGCAAAGGCGCGGAGCGCCGAGCCCTTCGAGAAGCTGGCGGCGATCTGCACCCCCCAGGGCGCAAACCAGCCCGAGACGACGGGGGACGCCGCAATGGTCGTGCGCAGGCTGGCGATCAGGGTCAGGCACGAGGGGCCAGTCTCGGGCGCGGCGTCGGCGGGCGGCTTCTCGCTCCGCCACTCCTCGGCGTCATGGCCGGTGATCGCGAGCACGTAATCTTGCGTCTCGAACGGAAGCGGCCCCTTACTGGCGAGCCAATTGGCGACCGCCGTCTCGCCCGCGTTATAGGCCGCCGCCGCCAAGCCCAGATTGCCGAAGCGGCGCTTAAGTTCACCTAGGAACTTTGCCGACGCCGGGATCGCCGAGGCGGGATCAAACGGATCGATGAGTCCCCGCTCGCCCGCCGTCTGCGGCATGAACTGGGCCACGCCTTGCGCGCCCGCCGGACTGACCGCGGTCGGCCGGAACGCGCTCTCCCGCCAGATGAGCTTGGTGAAGAAGTCGACCGGCAGCCCCTCGGTCTTGGCCGAGGATTCGACGATCCCGCACAGGGTCGCAAGCGCGTTGTCGGTTTCGGGACCGGCGTCAGCCAAGGACCCATGGCCGCTCAGCCCAAGAGCTAGCGCGGCCAGCGCGATCGCCTTACCCTTGGCGCCGGTCAAGGCCCGCATGCCACCCCTCCTGTCGCACGCGGCTTTGCCCGCCAAGGCGCCGATGCTATAGGGGCTCCACGCCCGCACGTCGCGCGTCTCCCGCCAACGAAAGTCCCCCTATATGCCTAAGATCAAGGTCACGAATCCGGTTGTCGAGCTCGATGGCGACGAGATGACGCGCATCATCTGGCGCCTGATTCGCGACAAGCTCATTCATCCCTATCTGGACATCGACCTCAAGTACTTCGACCTCTCGGTCGAGAACCGCGACGCGACCAACGATCAGGTGACGATCGACGCCGCCGCGGCGATCAAGGCCATAGGCGTCGGCGTCAAATGCGCCACCATCACCCCGGACGAAGCGCGGGTCAAAGAGTTCCATCTGAAGGAAATGTGGAAGAGCCCGAACGGCACCATCCGCAACATTCTGGGCGGCGTCATCTTCCGCGAGCCGATCATCTGCAAGAATGTGCCGCGTCTGGTGCCCAGCTGGACCCAGCCCATCGTCATCGGCCGCCACGCCTACGGCGACCAATACCGCGCGACCGATTTCAAAGCGCCCGGAAAGGGCCGCCTCACCATTCGCTTCGAAGGCGACGACGGCAAGGTGATCGAGAAGGAGGTGTTCAAGTTCCCCGGCGCCGGCGTGGCGATGGCGATGTACAATCTCGACGATTCGATCCGCGACTTCGCCCGCGCGTCGCTGAACTACGGGCTGATGCGCAAGTACCCGGTTTACCTCTCGACCAAGAACACGATTCTCAAGGTCTACGACGGCCGCTTCAAGGACATCTTTCAGGAGGTCTACGACAGCGAGTTCAAGAGCCGGTTCCAGGCGCTCGGCATCACCTATGAGCATCGCCTGATCGACGACATGGTCGCCGCGGCGCTTAAGTGGTCGGGCGGCTACGTCTGGGCGTGCAAGAACTACGACGGCGATGTGCAGTCCGACACGGTCGCGCAAGGGTTCGGCTCGCTTGGCCTCATGACCAGCGTGCTGATGACGCCCGACGGGCGGACGGTCGAAGCCGAGGCGGCGCATGGCACCGTCACCCGCCACTACCGCGAATATCAGAAGGGCAACTCGACCTCGACCAACTCGATCGCCTCGATCTTCGCCTGGACCCGCGGTCTCGCACATCGGGCCAAGCTCGACGACAACGAGGCGCTGGCCAAATTCGCCTCGACGCTTGAGAAGGTTTGCGTCGACACCGTCGAGGCTGGCTTCATGACCAAGGATCTCGCGCTTCTTGTCGGCCCCGAACAGAAGTGGCTTTCGACCGAAGGTTTCCTCGACAAGGTTGACGAGAACCTGAAAAAGGCGATGGCGTAGGACATCTCTCGAGCCAGGCCGAACGAGGCCCAAGCGGCTGCGTGGTTCGAATGGCTTCGGCGCTTTCGCCAGCGATACGGTGATGAAGCTCGGCCTGCTCGGGACGATCATCGGCTTCATCATCATGCTTGCGCCCATCGCCGGGCTCGACGCGAGCGATCGCGCGCGAAGTCACGCCGACCTCGATCACCACGACCGCCGGCGGCGATCCTTCCACTGGCGGCGCGCTCGATCCGACTGCCGGGCAGGGCGACCGCGCAAGCATCGTCTTAACGCCGCTCGCGCCTCCGCGCATGCCGCCCAAAGACGCACAGTAGAAAGAGCGCTTGGCTCCAGACCGACGAGCCCAAGCGGCCGCAGTCCGCTTTCGCGCCGGGATTGGTTAAAGAATCCTTTCCAAGCGCAACCGGATCGGCGTCCGGCGTGCTATAAGGACATCATTGTCCGCGTTGAGTAGGAGTTTCCATGGCCCCCCCACGCCCCTACTGGAAAGGTTATCTCAAGCTTTCCCTCGTCTCGTGCCCAGTTGCGCTCTACACGGCGACATCGCCGGGCGAGCGAGTGGCCTTTCGGCAAATCAACAAAAAGACCGGCAATCGCCTTCGTCAGCAGCTGGTCGACGAAGAGACGGGCGAGCCGATCGATCCCGACGACAAGGGGCGGGGCTACGAAGTCGACAAGGGCGTCTACCTGCGCGTCGAGGATGAAGAGCTCGACGCCATCGCGGTCGAGAGCAGCCACACGATCGACATCGATTGCTTCGTGCCGAAATCCGAAATCGACGAACGCTATATCGACAGCCCGTACTATCTGGTTCCGGAGAACAAGGTCGCCCTCGAGGCGTTCGCGGTCATTCGCGACGCCATGCTCGACAAGGGCATGGTCGCATTGGGCCGGGTGGTCCTATCGAAGCGCGAGCGCGTGATCATGCTTCAGCCACGGGGGAAGGGTCTGCTCGGCGCCACGCTCAGATACCCTTATGAGATTCGAGACGAGTTCGATCTATTTCGGCGACATCGGGGAGATTCAAATCCCGAAGGACATGCTCGCTCTCGCCGAGCATATTCTTGAAAGCAAGGCCGCGAAATTCGACCCCTCGAAATTCCACGATCGCTATGAAGAGGCGATCGTGACCATGCTGAACGAGAAGAAGGCGGGGATGCCAATCGCCAAGCAGCGTCCGATGCCGAGGATTGTCGCCGGCACGGATTTGATGGCGGCGCTGCGCCAGAGCATCGACAAAGCGAAAGAGGAGGCGCCGAAGACGGCTGCCAAACAAGCGCCGCCGGCGCCGGCCGCGACAACGGCGGCGAAACTGGCTCCCGCGCCTAAAGGCAAGCGGGCGGCGAAGGGCAACCCGGGCCAGCGCGAGATGCTGTTGCCGATCGCTGGCGGCGCTCCGGCAAAGGAAGCTGGCGCGCCCGCAAAGGAAGCGGCGGAGAAACAGGCGACGCAAAAGTCCGGCGCGCGGAAGAAAGCTGGATAGCCTTAGCCTTCAGCGCGCCATGAATCCGATCGCCTGTCGGCGCGCGCGGCGGTGCATGCGCCTGTCACCGGGGGACGCCATGATGCGGTCGGGTGTTACGCTTGGCCTTTTGCTCACGCTGGTCGGGATCGCGCCGGCGCTTGGGCAGGAGGCGAAAATCGCCGACGGCCGCGCAATCGCGCTCAGAGTGTGCGCGATCTGTCACGTCGTGGCCGACGATCAGGCGGTCGCGCCGACGCTGAAGCCGCCCGCGCCGAGCTTCGCCGACATCGCCGCTCGGACTAACGTGACGGAGGCTTTCTTGCGCGATTTTCTGATGAAGCCCCACGGCCAAGCGCGGGCGCTCAGCGCCATGCCCGGCTTTCTGATGCCGAGCTATCAGGCCGACGCGGCCATCGCCTATCTCATGAGCCTGAAGCCCAAGTAGCGAGAGCTACTCCGGCGGGACAACGCCCTTCTTGAAGATGAAGCAGCCGTAAAAGCGCCGTTCGCCGGTGGGGACGATCGCGAAAGCGCTCTTCGCGCGCTCGTAGAAGGCGAAGCGCTCGACGCCCTGCAGCGGCACGTGCTTGCTTGCCGCGCGGTCAAGCGCCTGCTGCACTTCGCGCTGCACCGGGGGGACGGCGTTCGGATCCCCGACCACTTCCATCCGGCACGCCGGGTCGGGGACGAAGGTGTCGAGCGGCATCACGGACAGGATCGCCTCGACCGCGCGAGCGGCGGACACGCCGGCCATCAGGATCGGCTCGCCAATCACGGTGGACATCGCGACCGAGGCGGCGGGGAAATTGGTGTCGACGACGGCGATCTCGTCGCCGTGTCCCATCCGCCGCAATGCGTAAAGCAGGTCCGCGTCCAAGAGCGGATCGATCCCCCAGAGCATGGTTTGCCCCCTAGCGCGTGTTTCTTTCCGGTCGGCCACTTTCGTCATCGCGAGCGAAGCGACGCGATCCCGGGGCCATAGGGCGGCGCCCTTTCACCTTCTGGATCGCCGCGTCGCTCCGCTCCTCGCGATGACGATCGCCGCCAAGCGCGAGAGAATAGAGGGATTCCTCGAGGTTGGCGAATGCCCGGTCGTCGTGGGAAGGAAACGAAAAAGGCCACAGCGCTCGCCCTCTTCCAGGCTCTTGGAGCCAGGCGGCGGCGCTTGACAATGTAATCGCTCCATCAATAGCCTCCGCTCCCGTCGATCGCCGAGTGCGTCGGTCGGCGGCGACCGCGGGCCACGCGGGCGACCTGGGGGAACGCTCATGTGCAGGTTCCGTCGCAGAGACGGGAGGATTCTCGGCTTTCGCCGGGCTGGCTTCCCCATGTGTCGATGCTCTTTGACTGATCGTCGCGGTCTCCCTCGCGCATGGAAAGAGCGGGATCGTGTCCGCGCGGGCTGAGATCGCTGCGGCGCCCGCGCGTCGCTTCGGAATCATACGGCTCGGTCAGCCCGCGGCCATCACCCTCGCGGTTCTCATCATATGCGTCGTGATGGCGGTGATCTCGGAGCCGTTTCGCAGCTACGACAATCTCTACAACGACAGCCGCAACTTCGGCTTCGTCGCCATCATGGGCATGGGCCAGATGTTGGTGATCATCACCGGCGGCATCGATCTGTCGGTGGGCTCGGTGATGGGACTGGTCGGCATTGTGACCGGTCTCACGCTTCAGGCCGGCTATCCCTTATGGATCGGAGCCGGCGCGGGGATGGGGGTCGCGCTACTGTGCGGCCTCGTCAATGGCTATGCGGTCGCAAGGTTCAAGCTGTCGCCGTTCGTCGTGACGCTGATCATGCTGTCGGTGGCGCGCAGCCAGGCGCTTATTCTGTCCAACAACAAGATGATCTATGAGTTCGGCCCCGACGAGAAGCTGTTCGGCGCACTCGGCGGCGGCAGCCTGTTCGGCATCCCCTCCGTTGTGATCGCTATGGCGATCATCGCCGTAGTCCTCACGCTCGTTATGGCCAACACCAGTTGGGGCCGGTATGTCTACGCCATCGGCGGCAACGAGCAGGCGGCGCTGCTGACCGGGATTCCAGTCGTTCCGGTCAAGGTGTCCGTCTATGTCATCAGCAGCCTCTCGGCGGGACTCGCCGCCATTCTGATGGTCGCATGGCTTGGATCCGTCACCAATGGGCTCGGGGTTGGCTACGAGCTTCAGGTCATCGCCGCGACGGTCATCGGCGGCACCGACCTCATGGGCGGCTACGGCATTCCTTACGCGGCGGTGATCGGCGCCGCGCTCATCGAAATCGTGCGCAACGCGCTCCTGCTCGCTGGCGTCGATCCCTATTGGCAGGGCACGTTCGTGGGCCTCATCATCGCGGGCGCGATGCTGCTCGAGCGCGCGCGCCGCATGCCCGCGGAATAAGATCTCCGTCTGCAAGAAAGCAGGCGGCGCAAAGGAGGAAAACCCATGAGAATAACGAGTTCTTGTCGCTCTCGCGGCCCTGATCGGGGCCGTCCAACCCGTCACGGCTGAAGCCAAGGACAAGGTCTTCGCCCTCGTCCCGAAGGCGATGAACAATCCGTTCTTCGACCAGGCGCGCGACGGCTGCATGAAGGCGGCGAAGGAAATCGGCGGGATCCAATGCCTGTTCATCGGGCCGGCCGACGCCACCGAGCAGGAGCAGGTGCAGGTCGTTCAGGACCTCATCACCAAGCATGTCGACGGCATTGGCGTCTCAGCCGCCAACGCTCCGGCAATCGCCAAGGTGCTCGCCCGAGCGAAGGAGGCGAACATTCCTGTCGTGACCTGGGACAGCGACCTGCTCCCGGCCGACAAAGGGCTGCGCGCGAGCTATATCGGCACGGTCAACGAGCAAGTCGGCATCGCGGTCGCCAAGCAGGCGATCGCGCTCAAGCCGAACGGAGGCGCCTATTGCATCCAGACCGGTGGACCGGCGGCGGCCAACATGAACGACCGCATCAAGGGCATGGTGGAGACCCTGCCTTCCGACAAGTGGAAGCAGGTCGCGGGTTGCCCGCTCTACAACAATGACGATTTCCCGCTGTCGATCACCCAGCTCACCGACCTCTTGGCCAAATATCCGAAGATTGACGCAGTGCTCGACGCGGGCGGCGCGCCCGAGATGGAAGTGAAGGCCTATCGGGAGCTCATGGAGAAGTACAAGGATCGCCTCAACAACAAAGACCTGGTTATGCTGTTTGTCGAGACTCTGCCGATGCAGATGGACGATCTGAAGGCGGGCTTGAGCCACGGGCAGGTTGGACAGCGGCCGTTCGAGATGGGCTACAAGGCGATCTATCTTTTGAACGATCTGACCCAAGGCAAGTCCGTTCCGGATCCGGTGACGATCGGCCTTGACGTCTGCACCCCGGAGACCATCGACACCTGCAAGAAGCAGTAGCGAGCCAAGGGCGCAGGCGTCGGCCTGCGCCTCGCCTCAATAGCCGCGCCGCCGATCCACTAGGTGGGCGAGCGGCTCGCCACGTTCGTCGGCCTCGATCTGCCGGGCGACGAATGCGGCGATCGCCTCGGGCGATGACACCGCCGCGTTGTGCGGGCTCACGTGGACGGCCGGGTGGGTCCAGAGGCGCGAATCGTTTGGCAGCGGCTCGCGCTCGAACACATCGAGCGAAGCGCCATGAAGCGCGCCGGAATCGAGCGCGGCGAGAATGTCGGCTTCGACTTGGAGGCCGCCGCGTCCGGCGTTGATGAGGATCGGGCCGCCGAGCGGGCCGCCCTGCCTGAGCTGAGCCAGGAGCGACGCGTTGACGATCCCGCGCGTGGCTTCGGTGAGCGGCAGCAGCACGACGAGCATGTCGGTTTTGGCCAATAGGCGCTTGAGCCCATCCGCGCCCGAAAAGCAGGCGACGCCGGGGAGCGACTTTGGACTTAAGCTCCAGCCGGCGACCTTGAAGCCCAGCGCCTTCAGCTTGGCTGTCGCGTCCTTGCCCAATACGCCCAGCCCAAGCACGCCGACCTGGACGTCGCCAGCCTTGGGCTGCTCGTCGTCGTCCGTCCAGACGCGCTCGCGCTGCTGGCGTTCGTAGCGGCGAAGCTGGCGGAGATGAACGAGCGCGTGCATGACCACCCACTCGCTCATCCGGTCGGTCAGATCGGGATCGACCACCCGCACGATCGGCCTGTCGGGCAGAGCAGGATCGGCAAAGACATGATCGACGCCAGCGCCGAGCGAGAAAATCGCCCGTAGGTTGGGGAGGCCTTTAAGCCCGCCGGACGGATGGCGCCAGCTCACCGCATAGCGCACGGAAGCGCGATCGAACGGCTCGTCGAGTGTCGCGATCGAAAGGGACGGGAGCAGCGTCTCCAGAGCCCGCCGCCAAGGCGTCGGGTCCCAGCCGGAAACGGCGATGAGCAGGCTCACGGCGCTCCGCCGATGCGTTCGATCACCGGGTCTGTGGGCGAAAGCGGCGCTTCGTCGACGCGATAGGCGGCGCGAAGGCGCCGAACGGCGGCCTCCGCCTTATCGGGCTCACGCGCATGGACGCGAGCGAGCGGCGCGTCGGGGCCAACCTCGGCCCCGATCGGGGCGAGCTCGGTCAGGCCGACCGTTGGGTCGATCGAGTCGGCGGCGCGCGCCCGGCCACCGCCAAGCTCGACCACCGCGAGCCCGACCGCGCGCACGTCGATGCCAACGACGAAGCCGGCCGTATCGGGCGTCGCCTCGACGAGGATCGGCGCCCGGGGCAGAACCGCATGCGCGCGCGAGACGAAATCCTTCGGACCCCCGAGGCCCATGACCATGCGCTCGAACCGCTCCGCCGCCGCCCCCGTCTCGAGCGTGCGTTTCAACGCCGCCGCGCCCGCGTCGACGTCGTGCGCGAGGCCAGAGAGCGCAAGCAGTTCGGCGCCGAGCGCCATCGTCACGCGATCAAGGCGCTCGTCGCGTCGCGCGCCGGTCAGATAGTCGACGGCGTTGCGGACTTCGACCGCGTTGCCGGCGGCGCTGGCGAGCGGCTCGTTCATGTCGGTGATCAGCGAGACCGTCTTGAGGCCAGCATCGTTGGCGACCATCGCGATGCTGGCTGCAAGCTCCCGCGCTCCGTCCAGCGTCGCCATGAAGGCGCCCGAGCCTGTCTTGACGTCCGTGACCAAGCCTTGCAACCCCGCCGCGAGCTTCTTCGACAGGATCGAGCCGGTGATGAGCGCGACCGATTCCACCGTCGCGGTGATGTCGCGGATGGCGTAGAGGCGCCGGTCGGCCGGGGCGAGGTCGGCCGTTTGGCCGATGATAGCGCAGCCCGCCTCCTTCACAACGCGCTTGAACACAGCAAGGTCCGGCTGCGACGCGTAGCCCGGGATCGAATTGAGCTTGTCGAGCGTGCCGCCGGTGTGGCCGAGGCCGCGCCCGGATATCATCGGCACGTAGGCGCCGCAGGCGGCGAGCATCGGCGCCAGCATGAGCGAGACGTTGTCGCCGACCCCGCCGGTCGAGTGCTTGTCGAGGGTTGGGCCGGGCAGGTTTTCGTCGCGCCAATCCAGACTCGCGCCGGAGCGGGTCATCGCGCGCGTCAGCGCCACGCGCTCGTCGAGCGTCATGCCGCGAAAGTAGACCGCCATGGCGAAGGCGGCCGCCTGTCCCTCGGTGACCGCGCCGCTTGTGAGGCCGGCGATGAAGTCGCCGATCTCGCCCGCGCTCAAAGTCTCTCCGTCGCGCTTGGCGCGAATGATCTCCTGCGGAAGAATCATGCGGCCTGCGGGCGGTAGGAGCGGATGAAGCCGCGCAGCAGGCGCTTGAAGCGGTCGGCGGCCTGATGCGCGACCGCCTGCGTCTCCTCATGGCTCGGGTCGCCGCCGGCGAGACCCGCGGCATAGTTGGTGACGACCGAGACCGCGGCGCAGCGCAAGCCAGCACGGCGAGCCAGGATCACCTCCGGCACAGTCGACATCCCGACAAGGTCGGCGCCCAGGATTCGCGCAGCGCGAATCTCGGCCGGCGTCTCGAAGCTCGGCCCGGAAAACCACATGTAGACGCCCTCGTTGAGCTCGACCTCAGCGCCCCTCGCCGCCTCGTGCAGCGTCGCCAGCAGCGCCTCGTCGTAGGCCTTGGTCAACGGCACGAAACGGTCCGCGCCGGCATGGCCGATCAGCGGATTGGTCCCGGAAAAGTTGATGTGATCGGTGATCGCGACCAGCGCCGGCGGCCGCCATTCCTTGTTGAGGCCGCCGGCGGCGTTGGTCAAGAGCAGCGATTCGCCGCCAAGCGCGCGGAACGCGTTGATCGCCTGGCGCATCGCGCCCGCGTGCCCATGCTCGTAATAGTGGCCGCGGCCCTGAAACAGCACCACCCTCTGGCCCTCGATCGTCCCGACCACGAGGCGCCCGGCATGGCCCTCGACGCTCGGCTTCGGGAAGCCCGGGATGTCGACGTAGGAAACCGCGATCGCGTCACGCGCTTCATCGGCGAAAGCGCCGAGGCCCGAGCCGAGTACGATGGCGAGCGGCGGCAAGGAATCGAGGCCGCGACGTTTCAAAGCGCCGATCGCGGCGTCCAAGTTCGTCTCCGTGAGCTCTGCTCGCCCGCGCCTATCGCGCAGAAAGGAAACATTCTGCGCGGCAAGACAGGTTTGTCCAGTTCGCTTCGGCGCGACCTACCGCTTTACGGGCCGAGCGCCCGTCGTCTAGTCTCTGGGCTGCGTCCGCGCTCGCGGCGCGACCCGCCCTGCAACCGAGGACTGCGCCCCATGACCATCAAAGGCGGCGATCGCCTACCCAATGTCACCGTGCGTCTGGTCACCCCGGACGGGCCAAAGCCGGTGGAAACCAAGGATTACTTCGCCGGCAAAAGGACCGTGCTGTTCGGCCTGCCGGGCGCCTTCACCCCGACCTGCCACAAGAACCATTTGCCCGGCTTCATCGTCAGCGAGGCCGCGTTCAAGGCGAAGGGGGTCGACGCGATCGCGATGACCGCGGTCAACGACCATTTCGTCCTCTCGGCCTGGTCGGACGCGACGGGCGCCAAAGGCCATATTGATTTTCTCGCCGACGGCGCCGGCGACTTCGCCAAGGCCCTCGGCCTCGAGTTTGACGCTTCGGCCGGGGGCTTGGGCGTTCGCTCCAAGCGCTATGCGATGCTGGTGGAGGACGGGGTGGTCAAACAGCTCAACATCGAGCCCGAGCCTGGCAAGGCGGACGTTTCGAGCGCCGCGCATCTCCTGGAGCAGATGAAGTAGTCGAGCATCGGCGAATCAACGCAAAATCTCGACCATCAGCACCCAGGCGCTCAGCACGATCGCGATGATGGAGAGGATGTCGCCGGCGGCGATCCAGTAGAAGCCGGCCCTCGCGCCCGCAAGGAGAAACGCGCCGCCGATCACGAACGTCAGGTTGAAGCCCTCGTTGGTCGCCGCCCGGGTGATCCGCTGGCGCGCGGTCGCCTCCCTCCGGTGGCGCCAGGCGCCAAACTGGAACGCGATCGGCGCGACGACAATGACGAGACCGACCGCGACCACTTCCGCGCCCAAGAGCGCCGCCGGCTGGTCGGGGATCAGCACCAGGCTCGTCACGGTGATCGCCCCGACCGGCCCGATCAGCGCCTCCCCGGCGCGAGTCGGCAGATGAGGGTAGGAAAGAATGCGTGAGAGGTTGATCGAGATCGCGACCACGACAAATCCGGCCAGGGCGGCCAGCGCAGCGAGCTCGGCGGAGAAAAACGTGGCCCAATCGGGCGTGAGCGGCATGGGCTTAAGGCTCGCACGAGCGCCTAGGAAAGCCGCCCCCTTTACCGCATATTCCCTGTGTGACCGAGGGAATAGCGGCCCGGCTGCGGCCAGATGGTGAGCCCATGCGGCATGCCGCCAACGGGAATAGACTTCACCGAGCCGTCGTCGGTGTTGAAGGCGTAGATGGCGCCGTCATAGCGGCCCGATAGCCACAGCCATTTGCCGTCGGCGCTCAAGTTTCCCATGTCCGGGCTGCCGCCGCCGGGAACCGTCCAGTTGGCGACGACTTTGCGCGTGGCGAAGTTGATCACCGAGACGCTGCCGGGGCCCTTTCGCGCGCCGCCGAGACTGTGAGTGCCGCGATTCGACACATAGAGTTTTGTCCCGTCTCGGCTCGGATAGAGACCGTGCGCTCCGACGCCGGTCTTGATGAAGTCGACCTGCCCGAACGAATCGCCGTCGATCACCATGACGCCGTCGCCGATCAAATCGGCGATGAAGAAGATCTTGCCGTCCGGCGCGACCCGGATGTCCTGCGGCATATGGCCCGGCGTCAGCGGCAACGTCTCCACGAGCGTGTGATGGACGAGATCGATCTTGGCGAGGGAATCATTGAATTCGCAGGTAAAGATCGCGTACGAGCCGTCTGGCGCAAAGTCGGCGTGATTGATCCCCGCGCATTGGGGCGTCGCGATGTAACCCTGCAGCGCCATCGTGTGCGGGTCGCGGAATTCGAGCCTTCGCATCGCCTCGGCGACGACAATCGCCGATTTGCCGTCGGGCGTGAAATAGATGTTGTAGGAATCGGGCACGTCGATCGCTTTGCCGAGCTCCCCGGTCTTCGGATCGAGGGGCGCGACCCCGCCGTGGCCGCCGCGAGCGCTCACGTCCGCCGAAACCCACAGGGTCTGCAGATCCCAGGACGGAACGATATGCTCCGGACTCGGCATTGCAGCCAGGCTGTCGATGACCTTGAACGTCTCCGGATCGATGACGTCGACCTTGCCGGTCACCAGATTGGGCGAATAGACCCGCGACGGCTGCCCGGCGACAGCGGGACTGAACATGCCGGCGTCCGCGCCGGCATAGACATTGTGCGGGTCGACAGGCGCGGGCATCGATAAGTTTGCCGGCGGCAGGAGAATCGGCCGCTCCGGACCGAGCTGGTAGGCGGCAAGCGCGATGAAGTCGCCGGGAGCGCGGCTCTGGTCGTCGAGGCTACGGCAAACCTCGGCGCAATCCGCCGCGCCGAGCACGCACGCATCCGGAATGGTGAACGACTGCGCGCTGCGCAGTTCGAAGCCGGCTCCGACTGCGATCGCCATCGCCGCGGCGGCGCCGGCCAAGCCGTTGCGAAAAGCCATTTCGCCCTTCCTCAACCCGCGAGAATGCGACCCCAAGGATGACTGTTCGATGAACGGCGCTGCTAAATTCCGCCGCCGCGGCGCGTCGCGATAGCGCTCGGCGGGCGCATCGCTTATGTGAAGGCCATGACCCAGCCCCATCGCCCGGTCGGCCCCGGCGACCATGTTTTTCTCATCGACGGCTCGTCCTTCGTCTTCCGCGCTTATTATCAGTCAATCCGGCAGGACCAGAAATACAACTACCGTTCGGACCGGCTGCCGACCGGCGCGGTGCGGCTATTCGCGACCAAGGTGCTGCAGTTCATCCGCGACGGGGCGGCGGGGTTCAAGCCGACCCATCTCGCCATCATCTTCGACAAGACGGAAAACTCGTTCCGACGCGACATCTACCCGGCCTACAAGGCTCACCGGAAGGATCCCCCCGACGAACTGCTGCCGCAGTTCCCGCTGATGCGCGCCACCGTCTCGGCGTTCGGCATGGTGCCGATCGAGCAGGGCCGCTACGAGGCCGACGACATCATCGCCACTTACGCCCGACAGGCGCGCGAGGCGAACGCCGACGTCCTCATCGTCTCGGCCGACAAGGACCTCATGCAGCTCGTCGGGCCGGGCGTGTCGATGTACGACCCGGCTTCTGGCCAAGCTGGGGTTGCAGGCTCTCGCGAGGAGCGGCGCTTCGGCGTCGAGGAAGTCGTCAAATATTTCGAGGGGGTCGGGCCCGACAAGGTCATCGACGTCCAGGCGCTGGCCGGCGATTCCACCGACAACGTCCCCGGCGCGCCTGGCATCGGGGTTAAGACCGCGGCGCAGCTCATTCTCGAATATGGCGATCTCGAAACGCTCCTCGCCCGCGCCGGCGAAATCAAGCAGCCGAAGCGGCGCGAAGCGCTCACCGATCCCGAAATCGTCAAGCGCATCAGAATCTCGAAGCAGCTCGTCACTTTGGATCGGGACGTGCCGGTGGAGACGCCGCTCGAGGCCCTAGCGACGCCGAAGCTCGACGGCAAGCGGCTCATCGCCTTTTTCAAGGCGATGGAACTCACGACGCTCACCCGCCGCGCCGCCGAGATTTGCGGCGTCGACCCGTCCTCGGTCGAGCCCGACCCGCGCTTCGCCGGCGCTGGGGCTTGGCCCGGCGGCCAAGGCGGAGCGCTCAGCGAAAGCGAGGCGCCACCACAAAGCGAGGCCGGCGCCCTGGCGACCCTTGCGCAGCCGAAGGCCATTCCGGAGGGCGCTGCGCCCGCCGACCTTGCGGCCGCACGCGCCAGGCAAGCGCGCGCTCCGATCGACCGAAGTGCGTACAAGACCGTGCGGACAGCGGCCGAGCTTGAGCCATGGATCGCGCGCGCGCATGAGGAAGGCCTTGTCGCTATCGACGCCGAGACCTCATCGCCCGACCCGCTGCAAGGCGATCTCATCGGCGTGTCGCTGGCGCTCAAGCCGGGAGTCGCCTGCTACATTCCCATCGGCCACCGGATGGCCGCCGACGATCTCTTCAACGGCGCCGGCCTCGCGCCCGACCAGATCAAGGAAGCGGAAGCGATCGCGCTTCTGAAACCGTTGCTCGAGGCGCCGGGCGTTCTCAAGATCGGCCACGACGTCAAGGTCGACATGCACGTGTTCGCCCTGCGTGGCGTCAGCATGGCGCCGATCGACGACGCAATGCTCCTCTCCTACACCCTCGACGCAGGCGCGACCGGCGACGACCATAGCGTTGCGACGCTCTCCGAACGCTTCCTCGGCCATAAGCCAATCGCGCTCAGCGAGATCGCGGGGTCGGGGCGCAATTTCCTTGGGCTGGCGCGCGCCTCGATCGACAAGGCGTGCGAGTACGGGGCGGAGAAGGCGGATATCGCCCTGCGTCTCACGCGCGTTTTGAAGCCGCGTCTGGTCGCGGAGAAGATGACGACGGTCTACGAGCGGCTTGAGCGTCCGCTGGTCGAGGTCCTGGCGCGCATGGAGCGGCGCGGGATCGCGATCGACCGCGACATGCTGTCCCGCCTCACGGGCGAGTTCTCACAGCGCATGGGCTCGCTCGAGGATGAGATCAGCCGGATCGTCGGCGCGCCCTTCAACCCCGGATCGCCGAAACAGCTCGGCGACATCCTGTTCGGCCAGATGGGCCTGCCCGGCGGCAAGAAGACCGCGACCGGCGCCTGGTCGACGACGGCCAGCGTGCTCGAGGACCTCGCCGCCGAGGGCCATCAATTGCCGGCGCGCGTGCTCGAATGGCGGCAGATTTCCAAACTCAAGTCAACCTACACTGACGCTTTGCCGGGTTTCGTCAATCCCTCGACCGGCCGTGTCCACACGGCCTACGCGCTCGCCTCGACGACGACCGGGCGTCTGTCGTCGTCGGAGCCCAACTTGCAGAACATTCCGATCCGCACCGAGGAAGGGCGCAAGATCCGGCGCGCCTTCGTCGCTCCGCAAGGCCGCAAACTCATTTCGGCCGACTACAGCCAGATCGAGCTCAGGCTGCTCGCCCATCTCGCCGACATTTCGGCGCTCAAGCGCGCCTTCGCCGACGAACTCGACATTCACGCCATGACCGCTTCCGAAATGTTCGGCGTGCCGATCCAAGGCATGCCGGGCGAAGTCCGGCGGCGGGCGAAAGCGATCAATTTCGGCATCATCTATGGCATTTCGGCCTTTGGCCTCGCCAACCAGCTCGGCATTTCGCGCGAGGAGGCGGGCGCCTACATCAAGAAATATTTCGAGCGCTTCCCGGGTATTCGCGACTATATGGAGGCGATGAAGAAGACGGCGCGCGCGAACGGCTACGTGACAACGCTGTTCGGCCGCAAGTGCCATTATCCGCGCATCAATGCGTCGAACCCGTCGGAGCGCGCGTTCAACGAGCGCGCCGCCATCAACGCGCCGCTCCAAGGTTCGGCGGCCGACATCATCCGCCGCGCGATGGTCCGCATGGACGACGCTCTCATCAACGCGGGTTTGAGCGCGCAGATGCTGCTGACCGTCCACGACGAATTGGTGTTCGAAGCGCCGAACGAGGAAGTGGAAGCGACACTGCCGGTCGTGGCCAAAGTGATGACGGACGCGCCCGAACCCGCGGTGAAGCTGCACGCGCCGCTGAAAGTCGACGCGCACGCGGCGCAGAACTGGGAGGAGGCGCATTAGAGTGGACGTTCGGGGCGAGGGAGCTGCTGGGCCGCACGGTGTCCCTTCTCCCCGCTCGCGGGGAGAAGGTTAGGATGAGGGGCGGGGCCAGCGCTGGCGGAGCCAAACGCCAAGCCCCTCACCCCGTCCCTCTCCCCGCGCGCGGGGAGAGGGGGCCATGAGTTGCATCGCCGACCGCTACCGCGCGCTCGTTTCCGACCGCAGGTTCGAATTTGACCGGGCGCAGGCGGAGCTCGCGCGTAAACTCGACGCGCTGAGCGCAAAGCTCAAGACCTACCGCGCTGAACCCAGGCCCAGCGCCTTCGCCCGGCTGATGGGGCTCAAAGCGGCCGAGCCGCCGCGCGGCCTCTACATCCATGGGGCCGTCGGCGGCGGCAAGACCATGCTGATGGATATGTTCTTCGATTCGGTCGAGGGGCCACGCAAGCGCCGGGCGCATTTTCACGCCTTCATGGCCGACGTCCACGCCCGCTTGCATCAATGGCGCCAGGCGCTGAAGCATGGCGAGGTGACGGGCGAAGACCCGATCGCGCCGGTTGCGGCGGAGCTCGCGCGCGAAACTACGCTTCTTTGCTTCGACGAGTTTTCGGTGCGCGACATCGCCGATGCGATGATCTTAGGCCGGTTGTTCACGGCGCTGTCCGCAGCAGGCACGGTGGTGGTTGCGACCTCGAACGTCGCGCCCGACGAACTCTACAACGACGGGCTCAATCGGGCGTTGTTCCTGCCGTTCATCGCGCTCATCGAGGAGCGGCTCGACGTGATCGAGCTCGACGCGCGCACCGACTACAGGCTCGAGAAGCTCAAGCGCGCGCCGGTTTATTATACGCCGATCAGCTCGAAGGCAGACGCCGCGCTCGACACGGCGTTTCTTGCTCTGACCGGCCATGAGCGCGGTCAACGGATGAAAATCGAATTGCTCGGACGCGAACTCGACGTGCCGCAGGCGATCGACGGCGTCGCGCGTTTCGATTTCGACGCCCTGTGCCGTCGCCCGCTCGGGGCGCCCGACTATCTCAAGATCGCCCAGCGCTTTCACACAATCATCCTCGACCGCATCCCTCGCTTAAGCGAGAGCGAGCGCAACGAGGCCCGGCGATTCATCACCCTGATCGACGCGATCTATGACATGCGCGTCAAGCTGATCGCCTCGGCGGCCGACGAGCCTCAGACACTCTATGCGGGCGGAGATCGCGCCGAGGCGTTCGAATTCGCGCGCACCGCCTCGCGCCTCCACGAAATGCGCTCGGCCGACTACCTCGCGCTGCCGCACGGACGCGAGAGCGGCGCGCAGGCGGGCGATCTCGGCGGCATCGTGGAGACGTGAGGCGCGCCGGGCGTGGACGAACCGCCCTCCCTGTCATGCCCGCGGGAAGCGGGGCATCCAGACTGCTCTCGGGCCTGTCGAATTACGGCGGCTGGCGGGCGGCTATGGACCCCTCCTTTCGCGGGGGTGACAATCTCAGCCCGCGCAAGGGAGCGAGCGGATTGCGGCTCAAGCGAGACGCGCGTAGCCCGCCGCCGCGGCGTCGCGCTCGAGCTCGACTACGCGATCGTAGTCGGCCGGCGTCGCGACGCGCACGCCCTTGAGGCCGAGCGCCGCGCGCGCTTCGACGAGGTCCGGGTCCACAAGGGCGGCAAACAGCGCCTCGCGCACGGCGTTGATCGTGGATTGCCCAAGGCGGACGGACGCGATGAACGGCAGGCCCGGCGAGAGCGGGCTCTCAGCGACGATGGCGACGCGCTCGATCAGTTCGGGTCGGCCGCGTCGCAAAAGCGCGAAGCTGACGCAGTTGATCGAGGCAAGATCGGCATGGCCCTCAGCCACCGCCTCCACGCTCGCCTCGTGCGAACCGGTGACGAGGATTGCGCGGAAGAAAGGCGCGCCGCCCGCGACGGAAGCGATCGCGGCCCGGAACAGATTCATGCCGGTGTTGCTGTCGTGAGCGTTGAGCGCGGCGGTCGCGCCCCGGAATTCGGCAAGCCCCCGGCGCGGGTCGCGGGCAGCGCGGACGATGAAGCTTCGATGCGATGCGCCTTCGCAGCCGGGAAATCCATATTCCGGCGTCGCGATCAGCGTCACCGCGTCTTTGAGGCCATTCACATAGGGGTAGCCGCAGGTCTGGCCGAGGATGAGCTGTGGGTGTCGCCAGAGCGCGGCGAGGTCGCCGCCGCGGGTCAGCCTCGTCGGCGATTGGACGCCCGCCTCGGTCAGCCGCATGGAAATCGACGCCCACAGCGCGTCATTGGCCGCGACGGTCCATGGAAAATCGTACATCGGCAGGACCGCAATCGGCGTTTCGCCGCTCACGCCGCCCGTTGGTCCCAACCGGGATGAATTGGGCTGTCGTGCGGGCTTAGGAGATAGCGCCGCGCGACGTCGAAATAGCCGTGATAGACGAGGCCGCCATTGCGCTCGATCAGCGCCGCCCGATTGAGCCGATAGAACTTTGGCAGCTGATACCAAGGCAGCCGGTGGCGCAGGTGATGCGCCGCGTGAAGATTGTTGAACAGGAACAGCGGCCCGAAAATCAGGGCGTCCTCGACGATCGCCGTGCGCCGCTCGGCCTCGGGCATGGCGCGATGTTCGGCGAACGAACGCACCATGGCGAGGCTCGCGCCGGGATAGACGAAGCACGCGACGTAAATCCAGAGCGGCATCTGGCAGATCCCGATCACCCAGATCAGCACTGGCGCGCACAAGAAGAGATGGCGCGCGAGGACGCGGCGCGCGCCGCGCTTGTCGCGCCATGCGTTGCGCGCCAGTTCGCTTACGAAACGCCCGATCAGGAAAGCCGGGCCAATCATGACGCGTCCGAGGAGCGTCGTCTGGACGTGCGCAATTGCGCGCCAGACCGGACCAAGGCCCCGCCAGCCGGTTTCGGTCCAGTAATAGCTCTCAGGGTCATCGAAGGGATCGGTCAGATTCTCGTCGCGGTGATGGGCAAGGTGGGTGGAGCGATAGATCGAATAGGGAAGCCACAGCGACAGGGGCCAGCAGCCGATCGCCTCGTTGATGCGGCGGTTCCTGGTCGGGTGGCCGTGAATGGTCTCGTGTTGCAGGTTCAATTGCCAGGCGATGACCCAGGCGCCGATTGCCGCTAGGCCCCACCACGGGAGATCGCGGTAGAACAACGTCGCCAAAAACCACAATCCGTAGATGATGAAAGCGAGCGCGACAGTCGGCCATTCAATGTGGCGACTCAAGGGCGAAAGTTCGACAATCTCCACGAGCTCCGTTCCCAGCCGACGCGCGGCAATCACCTATCCCGAATCGGATGATAATGCCAAACCCTGCGCCTGCAAACATTATTTTGTAAGTATATAGAAGAGATAGATCACGTACCATAGCGTGTCGCCGCTTGCCGCATTTCCGAGCGTAGCGGTTCGAGTCGCGGTACGGGAGCCGCCTGCGATCAACCGACCAGCCGCGAATGCGGCTCTAGGATCCAAGCAGTTGGGCGGGTTTCGATCTTTTCCGGGGATTCGGGCCGATAAAGAGCCGCGTCGGCTATTGCCGCGTCGCGCGCGGTGCGCAGCTCTGGGGCGCCACCCAGCTACGGGCCACCTGAGAGCGGACACCCCCGATCGGGTGAGCGGCGATCGGTCGGCCGCCGACCCTACTTAACATAGGCCGGGACTGCCCGTCGTTTACCGCTGGGGCGAGGGTTGTTTTCGTGGCGACAAGCGCTAGGATCTGCGGTTATATCAATCAATAATAAAGGTCCGATCTTCGGGAGGGGAATATGACGTTCGGCGAAGCAGCACGCTTCGGAGCGAAGTCTGCGCCGAGGATGGCGCAACTTAGTGTCATGATGGCTGTCGCGATAACCCTTGCAGCATTGCTCGGGATCACGAGCGTCGCCGCATCGACGCTTGTCGAAACCACAAACGGCTGGGTGCAGGGGAAAACCATCGGGTCCGTCGATCAGTGGTTAGGCATCCGTTACGCTGCGTCGCCCGCCGGAATTGGCCGCTGGGCGCCGCCGAAATCTCCAGGATCCTACGGAACGCGGCAAACCCCCTACGCCGCGACGCAATTTGGCGCTCCCTGTCCGCAGAACATCTCCCAGTTCGGCAACTCGATTCCGCTTCCGACACCGCCAACCACGGTCCCGGCGCCCGGCAGCGCTGACAAGGAGGACTGCCTTTTTCTCAACGTGTATGTTCCGACCGATCGGCGTGATGACGGCCGCGAGCCGCTGCCGGTCCTCTTCTGGATCCATGGCGGCTCCAACGAATACGGCGAGGGCAGCTCCTACGATCCGACGCCCCTCGTCACCCAAGGCCACATCATCGTCGTCACGATCAACTATCGCCTAGGCGCGCTCGGCTGGCTCGCTCACCCGCTGTTGGACGATGGCACCCCCAACAGCTCGGGAAATTACGGGCTGATGGACCAGCAGTTTGCGATGCGCTGGGTCAACCGCAACATCGCCGCCTTTGGCGGCGACCCGCACAAGGTGACGATCGCCGGCGAGTCCGCCGGCGCGATCGACAGCTGTTCCCACCTCGCCTCGCCAACGGCGGCGGGACTGTTTCGCGGCGCGATCATCGAAAGCGGGTGCATCGTCTTCCAGTACCCGCAGGTCGTGCTGGAAGCAGTCAGCGGCGTCCCCTTTGTCGATGCTTTGGGATGCACAACCCTCGCCTGCTTACAAGCTGCGCCGGTTTCCGCGGTTCTCGCCGCTGAATTGCCGCTCGGCTGGGTCGTTGTGGTGGGACCGAACATCCCGACATTACCGGAAACGCCGCAGCAGGCCTTCAGCGACGACAGCTTCAACAAGGTCCCTGTGATTTAAGGCGCCAACCTCGACGAGGGCCGCCTTTTCGTTCCGCTGTTCAACGGGGTCGTGACCGGCGGCCCCAACGGCACCTATGCGAGCGTGGTCACGGACCTGTTTGCCGCCTACAGTCCTCCGTTGGCGACGATAGCGGCGATCGAGAACCATTACCCGGTCGCGAACTATTCGACGGACGGCGCGGCGGCGGCGCCGGGAGAGGCGGTGGCTGCGATCGTCACCGACTTGCTGTTCGCCTGCACAGCGCGCACCGCCGACCAGCTCTTGAGTCAATACGTTCCGGTATGGGCGTACGAGTTCAAGGACACGAAGGCGCCGGAACTTTTCAACCTGCCCACGGTCTTCCCCTACGGGGCGGCGCATGCCAGCGAGCTCCAGTTCATCTTCGATCCCAACGCGTTTTTTCCCAACGTCAATTATCCGGTCCCGACCGATCCATTCCCCTTGAGCCCAGACGAACAGCACCTTTCTCGGGAAATGGTCCGGTATTGGACCAATTTCGTCGCGACGCTCAACCCTAACCATTCCGGAACGGGATCAAAGCCGGATCTCGCGGCATCGGGCGGAGAGCGCTACGGGGACTTTTGGCGGCGTTATGACAGCACGTCCGACGACGTCCAGGCGCTCACAACGCCGTATCCACACCCCGAGTTCGGCTTTGGGACAGAGCACCAGTGCGGCTTCTGGGAGCAAGTCGGCCTCGAAAGCGGCTTTTAGCTCGGCAGCCGCGCATAGTCCGGTTCATCGCGCGCAATTGCGAATTTCTGTCAAGAGCGAAATTGGTTTCGATAATCAGTAATACGTGCTATATGAGCTTCTTGCATAATCCCTTGAGCGAGGTGAATTTTCCTGCGCCGGGCGGGTGCACCTAGCTGGGTCAGGCAGGGGCGGTCCTGTAGTCGACGACACGGATGATCTGATCGACGGCGAGGGCGACGATGCCGAACATGAGATGGCATTTGACCTTGAGTGCGCCGCGGACGCGGAGAAATCTGGCGCCGAACTCGTCTTTCAGACGGGCGTTGACGCGTTCGGCCATGGTGCGGAAATCGTAGATCAGGTCGTCGAAGTCGGGCCTGTGGATGAGCTTCAGGCGCTCGACTTCGCGGCCCCATTCGGCCTTGGCTTGGTGGTCGGCGCGAAAGTTGCGGTCGACGATAGGAGCGTGGCCCAGCGTCCGGCTCTGGTCGTGGATCGCGGCGGCGTCGTAGGCGGCGTCCATGAGATCGTAGAGATAGGCGACGCGGGCGCTCGTCATGGTCATCAAGGGAATGGCGGCCTGGCTGTCGTGGACGGAGGCCGAGGTCAGCACGCAGGAGACTGGGATTTGGCCGCAGGCCACGTCGATGTGGAGTTTGTACCCGGTCCAGGTCTCTTTGTAGCCCTTGCTGTTTTTCTTGCAGCCGACGTCGCAGGCGGTGGGCAGGTCGGCGAGCATCTGGCTGAGGTTCTGCGTGACCTGCCGCTTGAGACGCGTCGGCTCCGGCCTCGGACGCTGTTCGCCCTTGCGTGGACGTCCGCGCTTGCGCGGCGGCGCGGGATTATCGGGCGCCGGGGGATCGTCTTTGCCGTCGTTGGCCGTGTTCTGGACCGGCTTCTCGCGCGCTTCGATCTCGGTGGCGTCGCGCGCGATCGCCCCGATGATGCGTCCCCCGAGCGCACGCTCGATCAGCGCGGCGTGGATCTTGTCTGGCAGCGCGCCGCGCGCGAATTCGGCGAACGCCCGGGAAAACGTGGCTTCGGAAGGCACTTGCGAGCGTCGCTCCCAGCCGAGGATGCGACGCAGGGACTTGTCGACGTCGAGGCGCTCGATCAGGGCGCTGGTGGTGGGAACGCCCAGGACCGCCTTGGCCACGAAAGCTCGGGCGAGGGCGCGGCGGTCCTCGGGCGGCCGGCCCGGCCCCCTGGGCGGCTCAGGAACGAACGCTTCGAGGCCGATCACGTCGAGCGTGGTGACGAGACGGCCCAACGCTTCGGTGATCGGATCGTTGTCCTCGCGCATCCAAGGGAACAAAAAGCCCTGGATGTAGCTCCAGCGAGCCTTCATCGCGTCGAGAGGGTCGTCTGTCATGTCTACAGCCACGGCTGAAGCGAATCGGTTTCTACGATAACAGCGCCACACCTGAACAACAATCTAAATATATTTCACTATCCTACTTGACAACGATAACAACCGCTCTAAATACTATAGCCTTACCCGACTGAATTCGTCAATCTATTTGCAAGAGGCTCGTATATATATATATTTCCCATTCGCCGGATCGGAGTTGCTGGATGCTAGTGTCCTGATTCGAAGTTCGTTGGATTATGCGTTGTCGTCAGCCAGGCGCGGGGAACCCCACCTCATCCTGAGGGCGAGGCGAAGCCTCGCGTCTCGAAGGATGCTCTAGCAGGCTGCTGAAAAAGTTGCTGCGTCTGCGCGACATGGGGTGCAGGCGCGATTTTTTGCCGTTGGATGCGGCTCATGTTCAAGGTTCTGGCCCGACGTCGGTCATTGTTCCCTCGCTGGTCACGCCGCCGGACACACTTCGCCGCTCGGAGCCAGGAGCTTGGGCAGGCGGACGATGTTGTAGGCGGCGATGGCGAAGACGAAAGCGGCGCGGACCTTGTCGAGGCCGCGCACTTTCACTTGCGCAAGCCCGCCCACTGTCTTCATCCAGCCGAAGGATTCCTCGATGCGCTTGCGCAGCCGCTGCCCCCGGGTCTAAGCCCGGGGGCGAGGCTCGCCGCAACCTCCGGCGGAACCGCGGTCTTGCGCGCCTTGCCATGCTTGCTCACCGTCCCGTTGATCGCGACGTGCGGCGCGATCCCGCGCCCCTTCAGGCCTTCGACGAACGCCTCGGCGTCGTAGTTCTTGTCGGCGCCGAGGGTCGCGCCCTTAGGCAACCGTCCGCTCAAGCGCTCCGCCGCCTCGCGTTCGGCCGTTCCCGTGGCCAGGGTCGCCTCCGCGGCCGCCACGAGCCCGTTGCGGTTCTCCATCAGTGCATGGCCGAGATAGCAAAGACGGCTCTCCTGCCCGTCGCCCTTGCGGTAAAGGCGCGCATCCTTGTCGGTCGTCGAGGCGTGCGTCGCGTTCGATCGCTTCGTCTTGCGGAAGTCGATCTCGCCATTGCGCCCCGGCGAAGGCGGCTCGCCCGAGCCATCCTTGGGCCGAAAGCTCTTCATCGACGCCCAGGCCTTCAGAAGCGTCCCGTCGACCGAAAAATGCTCCGCGCTCATGAGCCCCTTCACCTCCGGCAGGGCGAGCAGCGAAGCCAGAAACTCTTGCGCGATCTCGTGGGTGAGCAGGCGGTCGCGGTTCTTGGAGAAGGTCGAGGCGTCGAAAACCTTCTCGTCGATCGACAACCCGACGAACCAGCGAAACAAAAGATCAAACTCGATCCGCTCGGCCAATTGCCGCTCCGAGCGGATCGAATAGAGAAGCTGCAACAGCGTCGCCCGCAGCAAGCGCTCCGGCGGGATGGATGGACGCCCACACGCCTCGTAAAGCGCGGAAAACCTCCCGTCGAGCTCAGCCAGCGCCGCATTGGTCAGTCGCCGCATCCCTCGCAGCGGATGCTTCGCGGGTATCCGCGCCTCGATGTCGACATAGGAAAACAGCGCCCCGCTCGTCCGATCATCGCCCCGCATCGCCTCACCCCCAAATCGCTGGCCGAGCCCATAGAATCATTCGGCAAAGGCAAACACCAGAGCCCTCTCGGCCGACTTCTTCAGCAGCCTGCTAGAGCGTGATGTGATGAGGTCGAACCAGGCTCGTCATTGCGGCCCCCGGGCTTTGGGACCCGGGGGGAAGCAATCCAGGGGATGAAGGGCCGGAGCGGCAGCTCTGGATCGCCGCGTCGCTTCGCTCCTCGCGATGACGATTCCATCCGACCGCATCTCGCTCTAGAAGGGTCGCCTCGGGAAGGACCGGAGTCCGCGCCAAAGCCGCTATTCCCTTCCGAGCGCGAAATGGGCTTCACCGCCCATCTGCGACCTTTGCGTTGAGGGGTCCGTTATCCGCGAGCGCTGAACCGACCTATTGGGCGACAACGGCTGGGGCTGGCGGGGTCATCCGGACAGGCGAACGCCTAGCGAACAACCCAAGTCACCAGCACACCAACAATCCCTGCGGCCACTGCGGCAACCGCTGCCCAAAATGTCCAGCGGACGTAGGTGCGCATCTTCTGTTCTTGGCGCGCCCGCTCAACTTCTCTTTCACGGAGCCAACGCAGGGCGAACAACCGCTTTGGCTCAGGATAGATGCCCAGGCCATGACAGATCGTGTCGAGCACGGCGCGCTCGCCATCGGCTTCAAACTCGGTGCGCCAGGCGGTCTCTTGCTCCAGGTCTGTCATGGCGCTTCGCCGAAAGTTTCATCCATGCCCCGGCGCCGACACCCTACCACAGCCATGGCAGTCTGCCGTGCATTACAACGTGATGCGCTGTTCTATGACGGCTCTGGGTCGAACTGACGCGTTCGGAGCTTGTTTCAGCGACGGTCGCTCATGGCGCATCCTTCGCCTTCAGGGTGAAGACCGCTGTCTAGCGCTCGCCGCCCGTTCATGGGGCCGATCTTGTAGGGCGGCAACGGGTCGAAACCGGTCCAGTTGATTGACCCCCGGAACGAACGGCGCTCAAAAATTCCACCACACGGCGACCGCCACGCCGTGCTCAGTGTTGGTCTTGACTGTCCAAACGGTCGAGAACACGCCGACCTGCAGCGACCATTTGTCGTTGAGCGCATAGACGACGCTCGCCTCGACCCCCGAGGAGCGCCAGG
This sequence comes from uncultured Alphaproteobacteria bacterium, assembly GCA_963824475.1. Classification (GTDB taxonomy): domain Bacteria; phylum Pseudomonadota; class Alphaproteobacteria; order Rhizobiales; family Beijerinckiaceae; genus Roseiarcus. The sequence goes on along the minus strand of CAWGPR010000006.1, from coordinate 660,683 downwards.
CCGGAAACGTCGGGTCCTTGGTCGCCATCGTCACCGTGGTGAAATCCTGGAGCAGGAGCATGATCCGGGGCGTGAACTTGAACCCGACTGTGAGATCCCCATGCCACTCGTCCGGCGGGCCTTCGGTGCGCAGCCGATAGGCGACCTCGGCGTCGACGAAGCCGGGGACCCACCAAAGCGTGAAGTTGCGGCCCGCGTTGAGGCGCGCCTCCCCGGCCCACCCGGTGTTCCCCTCCTCGGCCGGCGCTTTCGAATCATGGGCGCCCGGGATGAACCCGGTCGCCTCGCCCGAGAACACCCATCCGCCTGTCGACCAGAGCTTCGTCCTCAGGCCCAAACCCGAATAGTCGAGGCCGTTATAGGTGTCTGGCGTTGGCTGCCCGATCGAATAATGTTCGAACGCCGTCTCGCCGAAAACGGTAAGCGAGTCCGTCAGGCCGAATTGAGCATAGGTCTGCGCGTCGAAGCGGCTCTGGTTGGCCGGGGGGTTTCCGCCCCAAGGCGGGCCGAACCCGGTCCAGCCGTATAGGGTTGTGATGACCTGGCCGGTTCCTTGCGGCAAGGTCCAGGCGCCGGCAAACGCGGCCGCCGGCGCGCCGACGATGAACGCGAGCGCGCTCGCGGCAGCCCACCACCCCTTCGGGCCGGCGCGGGTCAAGAGTGCCCCCCCAACGCAGCAGCTACGCAGTCCTGCAAGGACTCGAGACGACCGTGGAAAGGAAGGCCAACTTTTCCGTTAGGTCAAGCGTAAATTAGCGTCATCAGGGCAAAAAACGTAACACACGCAACGAGTTGTGCGTGATCGGCGCTCGCAGACAACCCGGCTCAAGGGTCTCGCGACAGACCTGTCTAAGGAGATCTGCGACGCGGAGCGAAATGGGGTCGATTCCTTTGATTCAGAAACTGTAAAAAACTCTTTCCTTTCAGAGAAATTGCGGGTATGATGCTGAGATCGGGTCAAGGCCGAGCGCCCCGATCGTTCCCGGGAACTGGAAGGCTGCGGGGCTCGTCGACAGGACGCGGCAGCCGCCCATTGGGGGCTTCCCGCGTCCGGGACTTGGGTCGGCGCGTCGGGGGCGCTCGCCGCCTGCGGGCGCTTGGGCGACGGAAGAGGGGGTCGGAAGGAAAATTCGCTCTAAGGCTTTGAAATCGCTAGATTTGCGGAAGAAAAGACGATTGGACGCGCCCTTTTTTAGGGTTTTAGCCGCGGTTTTCAGCGCTGAGAGGCCGTTTTGCGAGCGAGAGGCGCGTCTTTTTGATCGAAAGCGCAGGCGCCGTCCTGAGCCGTTGCTCGCTCGCGCAAAGGCCCGCCTTCTGGTACAAAGCGGCGTGTTCAATTCGCGCCTTGCGCCGCGCGCGCCTTTGCTTGCCCCATATGATGCGCCGCCGGTCGAATGGGTCGTCGCCCCGGGACTGACGCAATACGCCGACGCGCTCAAGGAGATGGAAGCGCGCGCGGAAGCGATTGCGGGCGGAGAGGCGCCCGAACGGGTCTGGCTCATCGAGCATCCGGCGCTCTACACCGCCGGAACCAGCGCCAAGGACAGCGACCTCGTCGAAGCGCGCTTTCCGGTTCATCGCGCCGGACGCGGCGGCCAATTCACATATCACGGACCCGGGCAACGGGTCGCCTACGTCATGCTCGACCTTAAGCGCCGCCGGCCCGACATACGAGCCTATGTGGCGTCGCTCGAACGCTGGTTGATCGAGGCGCTGAAGGCGTTCGACGTGGTCGGCGAAACGCGCGAGAGCCGGGTCGGCGTCTGGGTGGCGCGGCCCGATAAGCCGGCTTCGCCGCTCGGGGAAACGGCCGAGGACAAGATCGCCGCCATCGGCGTGCGCGTCCGGCGCTGGGCGACGCTGCACGGCGTCGCGCTCAATGTCGATCCGGATCTCACCCATTTTTCCGGCATCGTCCCCTGCGGCGTCGCTGAAGCGCACTATGGCGTCACCAGTCTCGCCGATCTCGGCCGTCCCGCCACCTTGGCGCAAGCCGACACGGCGCTGCGCGCGGCGTTCGAGACCGTGTTCGGTCCGACGCGATCCGGCTAGCAAGAGCCGCCTCCGGTTGCTCGCCCGATCGGCCGAAACTATAGGCGTGACATGGGTCTTCACACTGGGCTTCCGGAGAGAAGCCGGCGAGCGTTCTGGGCGCGCCTCTACGCGCGGCGCCGCCTGGTGAGCGATCTCGCCGCGCCGTTCGCGCCCATGCATTACGCGCTGATCGGCGAGAGGCTCGGCTATCGTCCCAACGCCTTCTTCGATCCCGACACCTTCCGCGCCCACGCGAACATCGCGAAGGACGTGAACCGCTTGCTCGAGCTCTATCTCGCCCGTCCCGAGCCGAACGCGCCCTCCCCTTCCGCCGAATTCGATCACGCGTGGTACGTGTCGCAGAACCCGGATTGGGCCCGGAGCCATCCCCATCCTTTTCTGCACTTTCTCGAACGCGGGCTGCGGGCGGGCAGGCGTCCGCGGCCGGATATCGATGTTGAATTCGTTCGCGACATAACTCGTGGGGTGAAGCCCCGCTCGCTGGAAGAAGCGGCCTTCCGAGCCTTCGACCGCACGCTCAGCGAGGGCGAGATGGGCCCGCCTCTCAATCGCCAGGAATTGCGCGCCCGCCAGGACCGCTTCTATGCCGATGGGCGACTGCGCATTGAACGCGAAGCGGCTCATCCGGAGCGGAACGTTCTTGTCTTCGTCCAGTGCGGCCAAAGGTTCGACGCAGGCTACCTTGAAGAGCCGCGCAGCTATGATGTGCTCCTCAATTACTACCACGAGGGGAGCGTTCATCCGAAGGCCGACATCGCCGTTCATCAGGCGGGAACCAAGACGACCGCCATTCGACGCCTCATGGAGCTTAGGCCGGATCTGCTCCTCCGTTACCAGGTGGTCTTGTTTCTCGATGACGACGTGGAAATTGGCGCCGAAGGGATCGATGCTCTTTTCCGGGCAATGACGGCCGAGAAGCTCGATCTTGCGCAGCCCGCGCTTACCGCGGCTTCGGCGACCGCCTATCCGTTCTTGAAAAGACCGTCCGCCGGCGCCGGCGTGATGCGGGTCTCGTCGGTCGAGATCATGGCGCCGGCGCTCACTCGGCGGGCGCTCGAATGCGCGAGCTGGGTGTTCGCGGAATCGGTCAGCGGCTGGGGCGCCGACCTGCTCTTAGGCCCGGCGGTGCGCGCGGCCTGCGGACCGATGAGCGTCGGGGTCATCGGCTCGGTCGCCGTCCGGCACGCAGCGCCAGTCGACCTCGCCGCCAGCGCCTTTTACGCATTTCTGCGTCGCTATGGCGTCGATCCGGGACACGAGGCCAACCGGATCGCGGTCGACTTCGGCGTCGAACGCTTTCTCAAGCCGCTCGCGCCGAGCGACCCGGGCGAAATCCGCCGCGCGCCGCGCGAGCGAGAAACAGCCTGATCGTTCAGAAGACGGTTGGTCAAACAATCGGCGGATATTTCGGCGCAGGGTCCCAACCGATCGGGCGCCCTGTCGTTGAGGCCGGTCGTCATCGGCTTGACAAGACGGGCGTTTCCTCGATCTTGACGACTTGGCGGGCGGCAAGGACGGAATGCGAAGGGCGCACGAGGCCAGACTTTACGCATTGACCACGGCGACTGCTTGCGCGCTGGCGCTGCTCGCTGAAGTCGTCGGCGCGCCCGTGCGCGCCGTGATGCAGAATGTGGTCTTCGACCAGTACCAGCGGTGGAAGCCGCGGCCTTATGCGTTCGACCAACCCGTACGCATCGTCGCGATCGACGACGAATCGCTCAAGCGGCTTGGGCAATGGCCGTGGCCGCGCGAGCGGCTTGCCGCGCTTGTCGAGACGTTGAAAGGCGCAGGCGCCGCGGCGGTTGTGTTCGATTTCCTGTTCTCGGAAAAGGACCGCGCCGACGCCACGGCCCCGGCCGACAACACTCCCGATGCAGCCTTTGCGCGGGCGATGGATGACGCGCCCGTCGTCCTCGGGAGCTTCGTCTCCGAGCTGCCGAATGGCGCCAGCGGCGCCGTCAAGGCGGGATTCGTCACCGCCGGCGACGACCCGACAAAGTTCCTGACGCCGTGGCCGGGGCTTCTGTCGCCTGTGCCCGAGCTGGCGCAGCATGCGGCAGGAGTGGGCTTCCTCAATTGGCGGCCGGACGCCGACAGGGTCGTGCGAAGGGTGCCGCTCATCCTCAATGTGAATGGCGCCTTGCACCCTAGTCTCGCCATGGAGGCGCTGCGCGTCGCGCAGGGCGCGACGACCTATGTCATCAAGTCGTCGAACGCCAGCGGCGAAACCGCCTTTGGAGAAGTCTACGGCGTGCTGGCGATCAAGAACGGCGACTTGACGATCCCGACGGACCCCTCGGGAGACGTCAGAGTCTATTTTGCGCGACCTGACCCCCGGCGCTCGATCCCGGCGTGGAAGGCTCTCACCCCAGGGGCGGACCTCAGCGATCTTCGCGGCTCGATTGTGTTCGTCGGCGCGTCGGCGGCGCTGCTCTCGGACATCGTCGCCACCCCGTTGTCGCCCTCGATGCCGGGCGTTGAAGCTCATGCGCAGATCGTCGAGCAGCTCTTGAGCGGCCAAACGCTCAGACGGCCGGATTGGGCCCCGAGCGGGGAGTGGATGGCGACGGCCCTGATTTGCGCCGCGCTCGTGGCGACGACATGGATCTTGGCGCCTTACCTCGCCGGGCTCGCATTCGCGGCCGTGGTTGGGGCGATTGTCGCGGTGAGCTGGTTCGCATTTTCCCGTCACGGGGTGCTGATCGAGCCGACCTATCCCGCGTTTTCCGCCGCCGCGGTCTATTTTACTGGAGTCTCGACGCTCTATGCGGTGAAACGTCATCAGGAGCGCGAGATCCGTTCCGCGTTTGGCCGGTTTGTGTCGCCTGCGGTGGTGGCGCGCCTTGCGGAGAAACCGGGAGCGCTCGAGCTCGGCGGCTTGCAGCGCGAGCTGACGTTGCTGTTTTGCGACATCCGGTCGTTTACGACCATCTCGGAGGGGTTCAACGCATCGGAGCTCACCCATTTCCTCAACGAATATCTGACCCCGATGACCGACGCCATTCTCGACCGGATGGGCACCGTCGACAAATACATGGGCGACGCCATCGTCGCATTCTGGAACGCCCCGCTCGACGATCGCGAGCATGCCGGGCACGCGGTCGAATCGGCGCTGGCGATGCGACAGACGCTGGTCGCGCTCAACGAGGGCTGGCGCACCCGCGCCGAGGTCGACGGGCGCCCGTTCAAGCCGGTGCGCTTCGGCATCGGGCTCAATTCGGGCGAGTGCTGCGTCGGCAATCTGGGTTCGCTGCGCCGATTCGACTATTCGGCGATCGGCGACGAAGTGAACGTCGCCTCGCGCCTCGAAGGCGCCTGCAAAATTTTTGCCGTCGACATCATTGGCAGCGAGACGACCCGCTCCGAAGCGCCACATTTCGCCTGGCTGGAAATCGATTCCGTCCTGCTCAAGAACAAGACCCGTCCGGTCGGTCTCTACGCGCTGGCCGGCGACCCGGCGCTCGCCGCGAGCGACGAATTTGCGGACTTAAGCCGCCTGCACGCGGCCATGCTCGCCGCCTACCGGAACCGAGACTTCGCCGCCGCCATCTCGATGGCGAAGGAAGCCGCGGCCCGCGCGCCGGCCGCGGTTCGCGGCCTCTACTCGTATAACCTGCGGCGTTTCGCGCAATTGGCCGAAACCGCGCAGGACCCGGATTGGCGTCCTCTGATCGCGCTGGACGAAAAATAGCGGCGATCTCAGAACGCGTAGCGTACGCCGAGGCCGGCGTGGAGCGTCGGGCCGATGTCGCCGCCCAGCGTGCCGATCATGAATGCGTCCATCACCAGATTTTTCGAGAACCGATAGGCCAGCCGGCCGCCGAACTCGGTCCACCCGGAGTTGAGGAGCGGGTACGGGGCGACGGATCCGAAATCGACCAGCGAGACCCGCGACCCGAACTCATTGTCAAAGCCGTAAGCGATTGCGCCGCTGATATTCGCCTCGATGTTGCCGAACAAGAGGTGGGTGTATTGGGCGCCAAAGCGCACGACGTCCTGTCTGTCGACGCCTGTGCTCACAGTCGCGGGGAACGGATTGAGGGCGTTCGCCGCTTCGCTGTAGCCGCCCGATTGCTGCCAGCCGCGGACCAGATCGGTGAACACGGCCGCCTCATCGACCGGCGTGAGCCGGTCGACCCACCCGACGCGTCCGAACACCGAGATCGACCGATCGACCGCCGACCCGATCCCCTGCGCTGGAGTGAGCCCATTGGTGTAATAGCGGGTGTAGGCAGCGTCGATATAAGGCGAAGCCGCGGCGCCGAGTTCGAAGAACGGGCGGCTTTTGCCCCAATTCGGAGGATCGTAACGAAGCGAGGCGGCGACGATGGGGGCGGCTCTCACATTGGCCCCGTCCTGATAGTAGCTCTCGAATGCGGCTCCGGCCAGCAGGGTCACGCTGTCGTTGAGGCTCCATCGCCCGTGCGAGCCGAGCGAAAGGGAGCCGATCGAAGCAAAGCCCCCGCCGCAACTGCAGCCGTTGACCTGCTCGGTGGCGCCGAGAAGCAATGAGCCGAGCACCCGGGTGGTGATCAATTGATTCAGTTGCGCCTGAGCGACACTGGTGACCGAGCTTTGGATTTGGCTCATGGTCGCAGCCGGGCTCGAGGTCAGATACCAGTCCTGGTTGGAGTTGCGGCCAAGGGTGTACTCGAATCCCCCGGCGAGGATCGGGGCGCCGTTGGCGAGATAAAAGGCGCTCGGCGACGTCGTCCCGCCGTTGGTCACGACGACCAACGGGATGCCATTGCCGCTCGTCGCCGCGCCTGCCCCGCCGCTTGTGTTTTTGATCGCCAGCGACGTCGAGCCGGTGGCTGAGCCGCCGTTGATGACCAACTGGTCGGTGGATCCAGCGTTCGGCCCGCCCAGCGCCGTGTTCAGCGCGATCTTCGCCCCCGTCCCGACATACGAGCCGACGGTCAGGGTCTTGAAGCCGCCGGACGGCGAGAAGAGGATCGCGCTGTTGGCGAGGTTGAGGCTCGTCGCCGTCGACGAAGCGCTCATCGTCCAGTTCGTGCCATTGGTCAACGATACATTGGTGACCGAGGTCGGGTCGGTCTGAATAGCGCCGGTCAGCGTCGACGCATTGGCGTTGAAAGCGATCGTGCTGCCGAGAGCGGCGTTGAGGAGATTGCCGGCGCCGGCGTTCGCGACGGTGTTGTTGAAATTGACGGTTGCGGTCGACGGGTCGGCGAAAATCAAATCGCCCGCCGTATTCTTGATGTTGAAATTGTCGAAGGTCGCGACGGCGTTGGCGGCGTTGATGAAGGCAATCGCGTTGCCCGCGGCGGAGACGGTTCCTCCGCCTGAGGCGATGATCGACGGCGAAGTCCCGCTGAGCGCGAAAGCCGTGGACGTCGCCTGCGACGTGGCGACGTTGAGCGCGCCCGCAGCCGTGACCGCGCCCGAAAGCGCTTGCACGCCGATCGATTGAGCGCCGGAAACGGCGATGGTTGTCGCGCCTTGTGTCGATATGAGGCCGCCGGCCGTCGCCAGCAGGCCCGTGTTCTGATTGCCGTTCAGCGCGACGGTCGTCGAACCTCTGAGCGTCGCCGAACTTCCTGAGCCGTTCGCCTCAACCCCGCCCGCAGCGCCGCCATTGATGACCAGGCCCAATGTGTTTGCGGTCGAAATAGCGCCGCCCTGACCAGCGAAAAGAGCGAAAGCGGCGCCGTTGATCGTGAACGCGCTCGGCCCATTGAGCGCGATCGTAGACCCCGCGCCTTGCGCCCACGCGCCATAGGCGGAGGCGCCCGCGGTGACAACGCCCAGCGGTCCCGAAACCGCGATCGCGCCTCCGTGACCCATGCCCGTCGCGTCGCTGGCGTAAAGACCGGCCGCGCCCTCGCCGGTTGTCGTGATCGTCGTCGCGGCGAGGTTGATCTGAGAGCCCACGCCGTCGGCGTTGACGCCATAGGCGTTGAGGCCGGTTGAGGCCAGGGTCGTCCCCGAGGTCGCAATCGTGGTCTGGCCCAAGGCGTTGATGACGCCGCCGCCCAGCGCGTAAAGTCCGATTGACCCATTGCCCGCGGTGGTGAGCGAACTCGCGCCGTTCAGCGTGACGCCGCCGCCGCCATCAGCCTGCACGCCGGCCGCCGAACCGCCGTGCGTTGCGATCGAAGCGCCGCCGGCGGCGATGGTCGATCCCGAGCCTGACGCGTAGAGCCCGATTGCGCCTGTCCCGGACGTCGTGACACCCGTCGCGCCGGAAGCGTCGATGACTCCGCCGTTGCTGGCGTAGAGCCCATGGGCGTTGGCGCCAACAGTGGTGATTGTCGTCGCCGCGAGATTGACTTGCGAACCGGCCCCATTAGCGTTGGCGCCATAGGCGTTGAGGCCGGTTGAGGCCGAAGTCGAACCGGTCGTGATCGCGATCGGCCCGGTGGCGTCGATGACGCCGCCGCCTGCCGCGTAGAGCCCGATCGAGTGATCGTTGGTCGTGGTGATGGTGAGGAGGCTCTCGCCACTCAACGTCGCGATCGAGCCCGTTCCGCTCGCGACAATTCCCGGCGCGTCGCTGCCCTTCGTCGTCACCGAACCGCCGTTCACCGTCACCTGCCCGCCGCCGTCGGCCTCGACGCCCGCCGCGGAGTTGCCGTTCGTTGTGACCGAAGCGCCAGTGATCGCGATCGTCGACGCCGATCCCGGGGACGACGCCGCCCCCGAGGCGTAGACTCCAATCGCGCCAGTTCCGTAGGTGGTGACGCTCGGGGAATCCTCGGCGTTGATCGCTCCCCCGTTGCTCGCGTAGAGCCCGTAGGCGTCGGTCCAGTTCGTCGTGACCGTCGTGCCGGCGTTGAGATTGATTTGCGACCCTGCGCCCTCGGCGTAGGCGCCGTAGGCGTCAAGGCCGGTCGAGGCCGAAGCCGAACCGGTCGTGATCGTGATCGGCCCGGTCGCGTCGATAACACCGCCTCCCACCGCGTAAAGTCCGATCGAGTCGTCCTTGGTCGTGGTGAGCGTGGTCACGCCGTTCAACGTGGCCGTGCCCTTGTCCTCCGCCAGGACTCCGTCGCCGCCTTCACCGAAGGTCATAATGGTGTCGTTGGTCAGCGTAACAGTCCCTGTAGCGAAGGCGACGAGAACCGCGTCGGATTGGGTCCCGGCGTCGTTGGGGTCGCCATAGGTCTTAATCGTCGTATCGGTCGCCGAGATTGAACCCGGGAAGGCGACCAGACCCGGAGAGCCGTCTGCCTCGGTCGTCATGCTCCCGCCCGTCAGCGAGACGCTGCCGCCGTCAGAGAAGACCGCGAACGAGTTCTCGGCCAAAGTCTCAAGGCTCGTAAGACTCGACAGGGCGATCGTCCCGCCCGAGCTGACGTAGACCGCATAACTGTCGGGCTCCGTGGCGGTGACAGTGATGGGCGAAAGAGGGGTGGTGATTGAGCCGCCACTGTTAGCGAACAGGCCGACGATTGCGTCGGGGGAAACCGGCGTCGTGACGGTCGGGCTATAAGAGCCGGAAGCGGTGCAAGGGCTTCCGAGTGCGAATACGTGGTCTCCCACACTCGCCGTGCAACTCGCGCGAGCCCCGGACGCGGCGGCGAGCGTCAAAAGCGCGATCGCCGCCGTCGGGACTAGCCTTCGGCGCCGGCGAGCGTCGGTCATCCATTCACGCCTGGAAAGCGCGCCTGACCTTGATGAGCCTGCGCCGATCCAACTTTCGGTTGAACGCCGTCGCAATCGCCTCGGCGCTGGGAAGACGATCGGCATTGCCCCAAGACGCGCGTTCGCCCCCTCATCGAAAGGTCCCTGAGCCCCGGTTCGGACCTCGCCGCAAAAAGCCCACGCCCAAAAGAAGCAAATCGATTGTGCGGCAGATGTGCTTTGACCGCAAGCGCTCTCCCTGGCCAGCGCGCCCTCAAGCTCAGCCAACCCGGCGCAGGGGATCGCTCGAAGAGCGAGCTTTGCGTGCGACGACGGGTGAGAGCCGCCGACCTAGACGCTCGAAAGAGACGGGAGCCCGCGCGGGCTCCCGGCCCGCGCTAATCGACGTCGCCTTGCGGCGCCGGCTCAGGGCTGCTGCTTCTGGTGTTCCGTCCTGCTCTTCGACGCGTGGTAGCCCGCGGCGCCAGCATCGGCCTCGCACATGTATGCGCCCTGCTTGGTCGTGCCGTACCAACGCGTGCCCTGATAGTGATAGGTGTGGGACTTGCCCTTGGTGTTGACCCAGACCACGGTGTCGCCGGGGCAGCGCGCCTTGGCTTCCGCCTCAGAGCTGAATTGGCCGGCGCCGGTCGGGCGAGCCGCTTGCATGGGCTTCGGCTGATAGGTCGGCGCTGGGGCCGGCGCGAGAGGAGCGGGAGCCGGCGCCGGGGCGGCCGCAGGAGCAGCGGCGGGAGCCGCGGCGCCCTCCTTCTCGGTGCGGCATTGCTTCAGGAACTCCGGCCATTTCATGCCGTTGGTGGTGTTGTTTGCCTTGGCGGCTTTCCATTCGTCGCCGCACTGCTTCATGATGCTTTGCGCCTGCGCGGCGCCGGTCGAGGCCAGACCAAGGGCGCCAGCGAAGAACAAGGCCGAAAGCGCGACCCTGAAAGACGTTCTGATCATCGTTAATCCCTCCGATGTGGGCGCCCCGGCGATTTCGCCAGCCCTGTCCCAGCCCGGCGAGTTGCCGGGCTCATTCCTCCTCATGCCGCCATTCCACTGAACACGACATGAACATTTCATGAAGATGATCCGGGCTCGCGGTCAAGGCCCCCGGCGAGCAGGATAGTGTCTCAGTTCGAAATCTCAACGCGATCTCGCTTCAGAAAACGGAGGGTTTTCCAATGGCTGACGCCCGATGCAGTTGCGGCGCTCTCACACTAACGCTTCCAGAACCATCAAAATTGGTTGTCGCCTGTCATTGTCTTGACTGCCAACGGAGAACCGGCGCGCCATTTGGCGTAGGCGCGTTTTATCCAGTCGACGTCGTCGCCATATCCGGAACTCAGAAAGAATTCACCCGCGATGCAGCAAGCGGCGGGAAGGTCCACACCTACTTTTGTCCAAACTGCGGGTCAACGATCTATTGGAAGGCCGATAACCTACCCTCGCTGATCGGCGTTGCAATCGGCGCGCTAGCAGACCCAAAATACCCGGCTCCCGTCAGATCGGTTTTTGAGCAGTCGAAACATAATTGGGTTCAAATTGATGGCGCCGTCGAACACTTCCAGCAAAGCAGTGTGACAAAAAATTCAAGTTGAGACACCACTGGCGAGCGACCGACGCTTCTCTCCCCCGAGCCGCGCTCGCGCGAGGGCTGTCGTGTCGCTGAGACTCCCCGAAGCCGCCAACGCCGCCCATCCTTTCTCGCCGAGAGGCTCGGCCGTCTGCCGGCGCGCCACATCGGCGTCGGCGTCCGAAGCATCATCGCGCCGGGAGGCGATGCGCTCAAGGCGCGTCGCCAGAGGGGCGTCGAGAAAAAGTCCAGTGAAGGCGACGCCGACCTCCGCGGCCGCGCCGGCCGCGGCGCTGCGTTCGGCGGCGGTCGCGAAGGTCGCGTCGATGAGGACCGCCTGGCCCGCCCGAAGCGCAATCCGGGCCTTGTCGATGAGCCGCTCGTAGACGTCGCGCGTAACGTCGCGGGCGTAAGCCCCGGTCGGCAAACGAACGGTCTCCTCGACCGCGAACATCGCCTTGCGCTCGAGGTCGCTGCGGAGCCAGAGCGCGCCTGGCGCCCGGCCGATCTCCGGCGCGAGCGCGCCAGCGAGCGCGCTTTTTCCCACGCCGGAGAGCCCGCCGACGGCGACCAGCCCGGGCGGAACGTAGGCGAGAAACTGGACCGCGCGATCGAAATAGCGGCGAGCGAGCGAGCGCGCTTCGTCGCGCTTTTCGCCCTCGAGCCGCTCGGCGCCTGCCGCCTCCACTTTGGCTCGGATCGCAGCCCGCAGGCTCAAGAACAGCGGCAGCGCGACGAGGCCGGTCAAAGCCTCCGGCGGCTCGGGGGCGAGATAGCGGTTGAAGAGCCGGTTGGCGGCGGCGCGCAGGCCGCGCTCCTCCAGATCCATCAGCAGAAAAGCCAGATCGTAGAGCACGTCCCCGCTCGCAATCTGGTCGGAAAACTCGACCGCGTCGAACAGCGTCGGCTCGCCGTCGATGAGAACGATGTTGCGCAGATGCAGATCGCCGTGACAGCGGCGAACGAAACCGGCCTCGCCGCGCCTGAGCAGGACCGGGCGCAGAATCGCGAACGCGAGCCGCGAGTCATGGGTAAGCTTGTGCGCCGTCGGCGGGTCGAACAGATCGGGCCGCTCGGCGAAAGCGGCGGCATTCTGCTCGATGTAGGTCTCGAGCGCATGCGCGGCGCGCGCGGCGTCCCTGAGCGGGGCTTGGGCGTGCGAGCGGCGAATGGCGAGCGCGAGCTTGTCGATGATTGCGTCCGGGACGCCGCCCCGGTCGGCGACGCGATCGAGCGTGGCGTTCTCGTTGAATCGCCGCATATGGACGACCCATTCGACGATTTCGCCGTCGCCTCGAAGCGCGAACGTCCGCCCTTGTCGCGTGATCGGCAACGCGGACAGATAGATTTGCGGCGCTGAGGCGCGGTTAACGGCGATCTCCGCCTCGCAAGCCTCACGGCGCTTATCGAGCGTCGACAAGTCCATGAATGGGAATTTGACCGCCCGCTTGACCTTGTAGGCGTCGGCGCCGGCGAGAAAGACGACCGCATTGGCGGTGTCGACGCGACCTACGGGCTCGGCTAACCCATGCGTCCTAGGGTCGGCGAGAAAGCGGAAAACCGCCTCCTGCGATTGATCGGGATCGTCCGAATGGCTAGAAGTCATGGGTCGCGCGCCGGCAATGCGCTCCATTTCGGCAGGCGTTCGCGCCCGCCTTGGGCAAAAGGGACGATCGCGGCGGGCAGAGTCAAGCGCCGGTCGAGAGTTTGGCGACCCGCGCCGACTGAGCCTTTAAGGCGCCGACGCCTGGTGCGAGCGAAACCGATTTCGCCTCTCGGCTTCGCGCCGATTTCGATCCGAACCGCGCGCCTGTCGCAAAACTGTCGCAACGATCGTCGAACATTTCGCTTAACTGCCGCTGTTTCGTCGCGGCGTGGACGCCAACCAGGGACGCGAACAATGAGCGCGGATAAAAAAGGTCCGGTCAGCGAGCTCCAGAAGCGCGTCAACACCGAGATCCAGGACAATCTCGACGAGGACATCGAGCTCGAGCTCGAGGACGACCAGCTCGCCGACGTGCTGTCGGAGACCGAACAGCTGCAAACGCACGATACGTTGCCGCGGCGGCTTTACTTCATGGAGCTGTTGCGTCTGCAGCGTGAGCTCATCAAGCTCCAGGACTGGGTCGTGGCCAAGAAGCTCAAGCTGGTCGTCGTCTTCGAGGGACGGGACTCCGCGGGCAAGGGCGGAGCCATCAAACGGGTCATGCAGCGCCTCAACCCGCGCGTCGTCCGCACGGTCGCGCTGCCCGCGCCGACCGAGCGCGAGCGCAGCCAGTGGTACTTCCAGCGCTACATTCCGCATCTGCCGGCCGGCGGCGAGATCGTTCTGTTCGACCGCAGCTGGTACAACCGCGCCGGCGTCGAGCGGGTGATGGGCTTCTGCACCGACGAGGAATATGAGGACTTCTTTCAGTCCGCGCCGGAGTTCGAGCGCCTTCTGGTGCGCTCAGGGATCGTGCTGGTCAAATACTGGTTCTCGATCACCGACGACGAGCAGCACCTGCGGTTCATGATGCGCATCAACGATCCGCTCAAGCAGTGGAAGCTCTCGCCGATGGACCTCGAATCGCGGCGCCGTTGGGAGGCCTACACCAAGGCCAAGGAGATCATGTTCGAGCGCACGCATATCCCGGAGGCGCCATGGTGGGTGGTCGCGGCGGATGACAAGAAGAGCGCGCGCCTCAATTGCATCGCCCACCTCTTGACCCGCGTGCCTTACCGGGAAGTCCCGCACGAGAAGCCGATCCTGCCGCCGCGGGTGCACAACCCCGAGTACCACCGCACGCCGGTCCCGAAAGACATGTACGTCCCGGATCACTACGCCAAGTTCGCGGCCGAGCACGCGGAGCACGCGAAAGCCCACGGCGGCGAAGCTGCAGCAAGCGCACGGACGTAAGGGTCCAATTCCGACGCGTTCGCCTCACGCAATGGCGACGTCGGTGCGCGAAAAATCGTCGCCCTTGCAAAGCAGGGGCTCCCGCATCGACTTGGCGAGCGCATAGGCGAAACAGTCGCCGAAATTGAGCCCCGCCGGGTGGCCGCTGCCTTTCCCGAAATCGCGATAGGCGGCGCGCGCGATCTCGGCATCTTCCCGGGTGACTGGCTCGATCGTGATCCCCGCCGCGGCCACTGCTTCGTCGAAGCGGCGGCTGGCGATCGGGCTCCTGGCGCCGTCGATAACGATCGCGGCTTCGAGGTAATTCGCCGCAGACATACGCTTCGGCTCGCTCGGGTCGCTCAACACGCGAAAGAAGCGGTCGGCGCCGGGCTCATCCCGAACGACGGCGACAAGGGCGGACGAATCTATGATCATTTCGGCAGTCCGCGTTCGTCGTAAAGTAAGCCGCCATGGTCAATCGAAAGGTAAGGCTCCTTCATGTGCTTGCGGCAGTCTGCGGCGATAGCCCGGAGCTTCCGATAAAGCGCCTCGTCGAAGTCTTGGGATTTATCCAAACGCGCCAGTCTCTCTCGCAGAGACTTTACGACCGCCTCGGTCAGAGTCTCTCCGGTTTTTTGCGCAAGGCGCGCCGCCAGCGCGTGGGCTTCGCGATTTTTAATGTTGAGGGACATGTCTACCTCGCGGCGTCTTTACTTCTACCTTACCGCGAAGGCCTGGCTTGTGGCAAGCGCCTCTCGGGCGCTCAAATCTCGATCTCGCGCCCGATCTCGACCACGTGATCGCAAGGCAATTGGAGATAGTCGCTGATCCGCTCCGCGTTGCGGCCGAGCGCGGCGAACAACGCCTCCTGCCAGCGCGGGATTCCCTTGCCGTCCTCGCGCGGCACGATGGTTTCGCTGCCGACATAGAAGGTCACGTCATCAAGGTCGATGTCCACCCCCTTCGCCTTGCATTGAGCCAGGATTTCGGGGATGTCCGGATGCTCCATGAAGCCGCGCCGCGCTTCCGCCCGCCAGAACTTGTCGTCGACGCGCTGGAGGTTCAGCCGCTCCTCCGGATCGGTCCACGGCACGGACAGGACCGTCAAGGTCAGCGCCAGCACATACTCATGCAGCGCTCGGTTCTTGCGCACATGCCAGGCCATGACCGGGGGTGTATGGTCCATGGCGCGGGTGAAAAAGACCGCCGATCCAGGCACCCGGGCGATCTTGCCCGAATGCAATTGCTCGATCATGGCCGATAGCGGCGTCGTTTCGGCGATCACTTGATCTTTGACCGCGGTCGCGCCGCGGTGCCAGATCCACATCACGCCATAGACCAGCGAAGCCAGCAGCAGCGGGACCCATCCGCCCTGCAAGACCTTGGCCAGATTGGCGGCGAGAAACGCGCTGTCGATGATGGCAAACAATCCCGCGGCCGCGCCCGCGGCCCAGACCGGCCAACGCCAGATCTCGCGCATGGCGATGAACAAGAGCACGCTCGTCATCAGCATCGTCGCCGACACCGCGATGCCGTAGGCGGCGGCGAGATTGTCGGACTTGCCGAAACCGATCGTGAGAGCGAGGGTGACGATCATGAGCAGCCAGTTGACCGGGCCCACGTAGATCTGGCCATAGCCCTCCTCCGAGGTTTGCGTGATGCGCATGCGCGGCAACCAGCCGAGCTGCATCGCCTGGCGGGTCATCGAATAGGCGCCGGTGATGATCGACTGGCTGGCGATGACGGTGGCGATCGTCGCCAGCACGATCATCGGCGTCAGCAGCGGCCCGGGGCAGAGCCGGTAGAAGATGTTGCCTTCGGTCGGCGCGCCGGCGAGCACGATCGCGGCCTGGCCGGCATAGTTGAGAATGAGAGCCGGAAAGACGATGAGGCTCCAAGACAGACGGATCGGTTTCGGCCCGAAATGTCCCATGTCGGCGTACAGCGCCTCGGCCCCGGTGACGCAAAGAAAAACGCCGCCGAGCACCAGAAATCCCTGCAATCCGCCGCTCAACAGATAATTGAGGCCGTAACGCGGATCGACGGCGGCAAACACAGACGGGTGCCGCAGGACGCCATGGACGCCGAGCGCCGCGATCGCCGCAAACCAAAGCAGCATGATCGGACCGAACGCGCGCCCGATCGCCGCCGTCCCGAACGGCTGGATCGCAAACAGCGCCAGCAGGATCGCGGTCGCCGCGGGCAACACGTAGGTCTGCAAGCTCGGCGCGATCTGCTCCACGCCTTCGAGCGCCGAGAGCACCGAAATCGCAGGCGTGATCGCGCCGTCGCCGTAAATGAGCGCCGCGCCGAACAGGCCAACCGCGATGATCAGAGGCCGCTGACGCTGCTTGACGCCGAGCAGGGTCATCAGCGCGATAATGCCGCCTTCGCCGTCGTTGTCGATCCGCATGGCGATATTGACGTACTTGACCGTCGTGATGAGGAGCAACGTCCACAAGATCAGCGACAAGGCGCCGAGCGTGGCCGCCGGGTCGGGGTGCGGCCCGGTGTAGTCGAGCACGGTCTTCAGCGTATAGAGGGGGCTCGTCCCGATGTCCCCGAACACCACGCCGAGCGCCGCGAGGCCCATGAGCCCGAGTTGTCCGATCGATTGCGGTTCGGCCCTGGCAGCTTCGGTCGACATCCCGCTCTCCCCTCGACTGTCGGGCGCGAGGCCGCCCGGAAGTCCGTCGATAATAGGCCAGTGAAACAGATTGTTGACGCTCGCGGGCTCTCTCGGCCCGCGGGCCGGCAAGCTCACTCACCGTCAACGTTAACGAATTTCGCCCGCCGCACCCGCCCCGATCGATAAAATTCGAGCGATTTTTTTTGGCGCCCGCCAAGCCGCGGCGGCGATAGTGTCCGCATCAACCTGGCGGACACCCCATGCTCTCTCGGCTTTTTCGCTTCGTGGCTGCTGCGGCGATCTTCGGCTTCGCCTGGATTACCTTCGTGGAAGCCTCCGAGCAGGGCCTTCCCCGGGCCACGCGCATGGCCGTCGGCGGCGAGGCCTCAATTCCCTATGGCTGGGTCGACTTCTGCAATCGCCATAGCGAAGAGTGCACCCTCGGCAAGCTCAAGCCCATGGACGTGCGCCTGACCCGGCAGACCTGGAAGGTCCTCAACGAGGTCAACAACAGGGCGAACAACGCGATCGAACCGATCAGCAACCTCGACCATTGGGGAACGACGCTCGACCATTGGGACTATCCGGTCGACGGCAAGGGCGATTGCAAGATCTATGCGCTATTCAAGCGCAAGCTCCTCGTCGACCGCGGCTTTCCGCGCCAGGCCCTGTTGATGACGATCGTGCGCGACCGCAATGGCGAGGGCCATGCGGTGCTGACCGTCAAGACCGACCACGGCGACTTCGTGCTCGACAATCTGTCGGATGAGATCCTGCCCTGGAGCGCCACCGGCTATCAGTTCTACAAGCGCCAGGCCCAGGACGATCCAAACGTGTGGCTCAGCCTCGGCGGCGCGACCGGGTCCGAACCAGGAATGGCCGCCTCGAATTGAGGGCAGATCGGGGGCAGGTGCGACGGCGCGGTACGAAGAACCATGACCGAAACCGACCAAGAGCGCCTCGTCCGCCAATACGCCGCGCGCGAGAGACCGAAAGTATATACTGGACAGACGGTGTGTTTGATTGCATGCGAGGCTAAAGCTGCGAGTAACGGTTTTAGCCATTTTTGCCTTGGAATTGCCATGAACGCAATCGATCCTGATTGTGCCCGCGCAGCATTCGCCAGCGTGCGAACCGCGCTCTCAGCAGTGATCGGATATTGCCGAGCCTCGTTCCACCCCGAGCGCCACGAGGCTCGGATTGTCGTCATTCGGTCTACACGCTTTGGGACGAGCTCTCCCGTTTCCCGGCGGCGGAAATCGACGCCGCCTGCCTGCGGCTGATGGCCGTCCTGGCCTCGTGGTTGACGGCCGACAACGCCGCCTGGATCGGTGGCGCGCGTCTGGCGGACGGAGCGCGGGCGTTACGCGATCCCCTCCTTGGCTGGCGAGCGCGATCCTTCGTGTTTCTGCATCCGCCGGACGAGAACGAAGCGGCTCTGGTCAAGCGAATCCTCGCCGACCGCCGCGACGAATTCCACCTGACCGCCGTCGCCACAGTCAAGTTGGCGGGCGCGTTCCGCGTCCATCGCCTGCGCGACGGCTTCGTTGATTTTGAGGCCCTTCGCAGAGACTCTGCACTATCGGGCTTTTTACGAAGCGCTCGGGGTCGACGACCGGCTTTGGGTCGTCACGCCGCTCACGCCGGAGGCCGAATCCTACTTTGTTTTCGACAAGCGAAACACCCAATCGCGGTTTACCGCCGCCGACGCAAGACTGGCCGGCGACACGCTGCGCGGATTGGCCTGGCTCCAGCGCCAGTTGGCCTACAGCCACGGCTTGTCGCTGGTTGAGCAACCGCTGACTCCGATGGAACGGCGCGTGATCCGCCACCTCCTTTCCGAAAAGTCGGAGAAGGAGATCGCCGCAGCGTTGAAACAGAGCGAGCATACGACACACAGCCATATCAAGGAGATCTACCGCAAGTTCGGCGTGAAGGGGCGCGCCGGACTGATGGCGATCTGGTTGTCGCGCAGGTGAGCTTGGCTCAAGGGCGGCGCATCTGAGGCCGCCTGCCGCCGCCCTGCAGGCGGCTGCGCGCATCGATCTTCCAAGCCTTAAAGCGCAATCGGCTGCGTTTCTTCGATCGGCGCGCTGGCCAGTCCCGATCGTATCCCCGGATCAGGGGATTCACGCCGAGGCGGCGTTATGCCCAACTGGCGCTGCGGCAAGCGGCGGAGGCTCCGCGCCGGAAGGGGGACGTTCTCGGATATCAACTTTAGGGCTTCAGGGGGAGTCATATGAGCAAAATCCTCAGATCGTTTGCGATTGGATCAATCGGGCTCGGCGCGGCGTTGTTGTGCGCGGCCGCGCATGCCGAAACTTTGATCGTCACCTGGACGGAGAGCACCGCGGGAATCAGCGCGTCGTGGGAGCAGAGTTCGAGCCCGACGCCGATTACTTATGTCAGCGGCACTTACACGGATGTTCCCATCTCGGACTTCACGTCGACTGGCGCCACGCCGGTCGGTCCCTACACAAATATCTCGTGGGTTAATGGCGCTAACGATGGGTTGTTCTTCACGCCGGATTTCGCTTACCTCATCTCCGGCTCCCCTGGCGAACAGGCGTATTCCGGCGATGAGTCCGCCCCGGTATTTCTGACGGGTGCTTATTACGGAATTGACGATACGACCGGCGCAGATGCGACGGTGACGATTTCCGGCGTTCCGGAAATTTCGACATGGGCCATGCTGGTATTCGGCTTCGCCGCGCTCGGCTTGGCGGGCTACCGCTCTTCGCGCCCGAGCGCGGGATTAGTGGCCTGAGCAAAAGCTGCTTTCGCGACCGGAACGTTGCGGACCCATAGAGCCGCCATTTCGGCCGCGCCTTCGGCGCATCCACGTTCTCCCGCAAGGGGAGAAGGGAGGGACGCTCACCCCAGCCGCATCTTCCCGGCTCGCCCTCGACGATCAGCTCCACCTCCGTCGCCTCCTCGATCTCGCGGATCCAGACGCCGGGGCCGCGCTCCCGTAAGGTCAGGCCCGCTTCGGATTATGGTGCGGGATTACGCGGGATCACGGGGATCACGGTGACACTTTACTCAATCCCCAATTGGGGAGGCCTCGATAAGAAAAATCGACAATTTCTTGCCAAGCCGGCGAGCGTCTGATATTGTTTTTCAGAAATACTGATAAGCCCGGCTCGCACTCGTCATGGGCGAGACGCGACCGGATTTTGGCGTCAAAGACAGGGAATGACGCGAGGCGAAACGAAATGGCCGTTAACCCTTTGAAATCACACAATCCCGCGAAATGGCCCGATTTCGCATATAACGATTTCAATGACTTACGACCCCCATTGCGAAACGTTGCGTTTCGCTTGGCGAAATATGCGTTTCGTTTGGCTGGGTTTTCGACCAGTGAGGAGGCCGAATGTTTCGCCTGGCGCCTCCGACCTCAAGCCGCGGGGTCGGCCGGCCGCGGAAAACAGCCGATCGAATTTCGCATCGGCGCCCTCAAGGCGAGCTCCGGTTTTTCAGCGGGCCGTCTCCGCAGCGCTGGCGGGCGTCGGAACGATCTCCCGACTGTCCAAGCTTGGCCAGTGGCGTCTTTGCGGCGACGACCAAGGAGTGAAAAAGCTGCGCAACTCCCAACCACCTCGTCCTGAGGCGCCCCGAAGCGGCCTCGAACGACGCTTCAGGAGCCGCAAACGAGGCTATGAGCTGGACAATCCTTCGAGACGCGAAGCTTCGCTTCGCTCCTCAGGATGAGGCCGGTGGATGGAGGAGCCGCTGCTAAGTCGCCACTTGGGGGTTACAAAGTTTGCGCAAAGGAGCAATTAAGCGCTTGAAATCATTCGGTGGCGTAAACTTGTGCGCGGGGCGCAGCGCGGCCCGGCAGATCGAAAGCACGCGCCTATCGCCTCGCTATCCTCGCCAGCGCCTCGACGCCCTCCGCCGGGAGCGGCCATGAGCGCGCCGCGGCGAGAACTTCTACGATATAAGCGGGACGCGCCGCGCCCGGCCCGGCGTTGGCGCCGAAATAGACAATCGCCTGTCTCGGCGCGCGCTCGGCGATGACCGCTTGCATGAGCTTGGCGTAGAGACCTTGCGGGACGCCCTCGTAGCGGTCGAGGGCCGCGACATCGGACAGGGCCAGGTCCCAGAGCACGCCGTGCACGGCGGAGGAGGGATCGCGAACCACGGTCAGCCAACCCTCGCGCATCACCGCGAGCCGGCGCCGCTCGAGCCGCGCAAGCCCGAGCGCCTTCGAGCGCGGACAGCGTCGACCCATGGCGTCGACATTCATATTGGAGCCATAGGCGAAATAGAGGGGCATTCGGCGCGGCCTATCCGCTCAGCCGCTCGACCTTGTGAACCACGGGCTTATCCCTGAGCTGCGACAGGACCGCGTTGAGGTGCTCAATGTCGCGCACCTGCAGATCGATGACGAACCGCCGGAAATCGGCGCCGCTGGGCGAGGTCGCGACCGAGTCGATATTGGCGCCGTTTTCCCCGATGGTCGTCGCGATCACGCCGAGCGCGCCGGGCTCGTTGAGCAGCGTAACCACGATCTGGCTCGAATAGAGCGCCGCCGGCGCATTCTCCAGGTCCCAGCGCACGTCAAGCCACAGCTCCGGCCGGTCGTCGAATTCGATCAGCGCAGGCGAATGGATCGGGTAAATGACGATGCCCTTATCTTCGCGAACGCCGACGATGCGCTCGCCCGGCACCGCTCCGCCCTTGGGCGCAAACCTCACCGGCGTATCGAGGTCGATGCCGCGCAGCGGCAGGCTGCCCGCGTCCGATTCGCCCGGCACGCGGAACACCAGATCGGCCGCCTTCGGCAACCCGAACCAGCCGCTTTCATTCTGGGGAACGGCCGGGCCCGCCTTGCGCTCTTCCTTGAAGTTCGGGAACACGGCGCGCACGACGTCGGTGGAGAAAATCTCGCCGCGCCCGACGCCGATGAACACATCGTCGATCGAGGCGCGCGCCAAGCGCGGCAGCGCCGCCTTGAGCTTCGCTTCCGCGAATTTCTTGCCCACTCGCTCGAACGCGCGCTCGACGATCTGGCGCCCGAGGCCGCCAAACTGCGCCTTCGCCGCCTCGCGGGTCGCGCGGCGAATGGCGGCCCGGGCGCGCCCGGTCACCACCACGCTGTCCCACGCCGCCGGCGGCGAACCGCCCTCGGCGCGGGAGATCAGCACTTCGTCGCCGTTGTGCAATTCCGAGATGAGCGGCGCGATGCGCCCGTTGATCTTGCACCCGACCGCCGAATTGCCGACGTCGGTATGGACCGCATAGGCGAAGTCAATCGCTGTCGCGCCGCGCGGGAGCGCAATGAGCCTCCCCTTGGGGGTGAAGCAGAACACCTGGTCGTGAAACAGCTCGAGCTTGGTGTGCTCGAGGAATTTTTCCGAATCGTCGCTCGCCAGCGCCTCGATCGTCTGCCTCAACCCACGGTAGGCTCGGGTTTCGCTGACCGCCGGCGCGTCAGCGCTGAGCCTGTCTTTATAGACGGCGTGCGCGGCGATGCCGTACTCGGCCACCTCGTGCATCTCGTGCGTGCGGATCTGCAGCTCGACCCGCTGGCTGCCCGGCCCGATGACCGTGGTGTGGATCGAGCGATAATCGTTCTGCTTCGGCGTCGAGATATAGTCCTTGAACCGCCCCGGCACGGTCGGCCAGGTCGTATGCGCGACGCCAACCGCGGCGTAACAGTCGGCGACCGTGTCGACGAGAATGCGAAAGCCGTAGATATCGGACAATTGCTCGAAGGCGATGGAGCGGCGCTCCATCTTGCGCCAGATGGAATAGGGCTGCTTCTGGCGGCCCTTCACTTCGACCTTGATGCCGCGGCGGGCGAACTGGTTGGTAAGCTCCGCCGCGATGCGCGCGATGATCGCGCCGTTCTTGGCCTTCATGGCCTCGAGACGGCTCACGATGAGTTTGTAGGCGTCGGGCATCAGGCAGCGAAAGGCGAGGTCTTCGAGCTCGTTGCGCATGCTCTGCATGCCCATGCGGCCGGCGAGCGGGGCATAGATGTCGAGCGTGTCCTCGGCGATGCGGGCGCGCTTCTCTTCCGGCATGAACTGCAGGGTGCGCATGTTGTGCAGGCGGTCGGCGAGCTTGACCAGGAGCACGCGCGCGTCATCGGCGATGGCGAGCAGGAGCTTGCGGAAATTCTCGGCCTGCTGCGCGTGCTTGGTGACGAAGTCGAGCTTGCCGAGCTTGGTCAGGCCGTCGACCAGCCCGCCGATCTCCTCGCCGAACGCCTTGTCGACGTCCTCGCGGGTGATGGTCGTGTCTTCAATCGTGTCGTGCAGCATCGCCGCCACGATGGTGGCGTCGTCGACCTTAAGCTCGGTCAGGATGGCCGCCACTTCGAGCGGATGGGAGAAATAGGGATCGCCCGAGGCCCGCTTCTGGCTGCCATGCGCCTTCATCGCAAACACATAGGCGCGATTCAGGAGATCCTCGTCGGCGTGAGGATTGTAGCGGCGGACCCGCTCCACCAATTCGTACTGCCGCATCATCGCGCAAAGCCGACAAAATCCACGCCCACGCCGCCGATAACGTCGTGGCGGCGCCCGTGCGTTTCAACCAGGACGGATCGGCGCGAAAGGATGAGGGCGGGTCGCCGTTTGGCCCGCGTCCGCCGGCTCCCGCTCTCGCGCCCCGGCGCGGGCCACGACCATCATCGGCTCCGGCGCGGGCGCGCGCAAGCCTTAATGCGGGGCTCCCCTCTCCCTTCGGGGAGAGGGGTTCGCGACAAAAACCCCGGAGCTTTCGCTCCGGGGTTGTCAGTTTCAACTGATCGAGTTGCGATCAGAAGTAGCGGGTGACGCGGAACCGGCCGGCGAAGCCGCTGCTGACGCCTTTCCAGTCGCCGGGCACGAAGAACTCGTTCGTCTGGCCCCAGTTGTAGACGGTTCCAGCAAACCCGCTCGGCGCGGACTGATTCGTGCTCTGATACATCAACTCGAGGTCGAAGTTGAGGTTGGTGACCGGGTTCCAGCCGAGGTCGGTGCCGATGATCCAGCTGAACGCGTGGGGCGACATCGGACCTTGCGCGGCTTGAGCGAGGAGGCAGCTCGGCAGCGTGATGTTGCAGCCGCCGCCCATGTTGCTCCAGTTCAGGCCCAAGATCGAAGCTTCCAGATCGACGTAGAACTGCGGCGTGAAGTGGTGCTCAATCACCGCCAACACCGACCATGCTGTCGGCGAAGACCATTGGTTGGTGATCGGATTGAAGAAGGCGTCCGCGCCCAACATCGGCTGACCGTTGCCGTTGGTCGCTCCGTCCTCGCTCCACATCCCATCTCCGATACCTGAGTACCAGATCGCGCTCTTGGAGTAGGCGCCGCTCAAGACGAAGGTGTCGCCCGCCGCCCCGAAACCCCACGGCTGCAGGTTGAGCTTCACGCCCGCGTCGACGGCCCAGCCAACCTTCTGCTCCTCGGCGTTGCAGGCCGCAATGCCGGCGAGGCCGCAGCCGCCCGCGTCGGTTACGTCGTTATACGGAGCGGTGTTATAGGTACTGTCCACCACGTTGACATTATGAATGACGCCCGAGACCTGAGCCTCGCCCCAGCCCTGCTTCACATGCAAGGCGCCGACGATGTCAGGCCATTTCTGGCCGCCGAATTGGATCAGATCAGGATTGAAAGTGCCCGCATTCGGGCCCGAATTGGTGTTGAAATACCCGCCGTTCATGGTGGTGCCGCCGCCCGAGGCGCCCACCGCACCCGGACTTTCCGCCGAGATCGTCGCCGTGAAGCCGCCGCCGAACGAGGCGGTATAGGCCAATAGCAGCGGCTCGTTGAAGCCCTTCCTATCCGGGGAGAAGAGGTTCGCCCAGTTGTCGCCGCCGCCGATGAACGAGAAGAACGATTGCGCCTTACCCGCGGTGACGCCCGCCCAGGTCACGTAACCGGTGTTGAGGTAGGCGATGTTGGCGGTGCCAGAGCCCTGAAGCGGGTCAAGGCCGTTGGCGACATCGACGTTAAAGTCCATATGCCCGATCAAGGGCCCATAGGCCGTATTGGAGGCCATGTCGAACCCAAAGTTCGCGCGCGCCGACCAGCCCGTATTGCTACGGTAGAAGGTCGTATTCTCCTGAGCCGAGCTGGCCGCGATCAGGACCCGCTGAGTGTTGCGGGTGTCCAGCCCCTCCACACTCGTGAGGGCAGCCGCGACGGCAGCATTCTGAGGGACAAAAGGATTCGACGCGGCGGTGGCCGCGTCCGAGAGCGTTCCATAATTATACTGGGTATTGAGGTTGCCGCCGACGAACTGGCCGGTCATGTAGCCTGAGAACTTCACGCAGGTGTCGGAGCCCGGCAGGGTCCAGCCGGTGATGCCGCCGACATTACAGATTTTGACGTATTCGACCGGCGCCGCCTTCCTGGTCGGAAGATCGGCCGCCTGCGCGCTGGCGACGGCGACGACGCCGGCCGCCGAACCGAGCAGAAGGCTCTTGATGAGCGTCATTTGTGACCTCCAGTTAGACGTGGTGGGCGTCGGTTTTCTTCTCGCCTTCGACTCTGGCGGCCCGCTCGCGGACCGAATGCAATCGAAGACGATCAGCCCCCTCTTCCCGTTTGACCTTTCGGTCGTGGCGCTTGCCCCTGCAAATGCCGCCGACCCTCCGCGATCGGGAATCTCCCCGCTCACCTGCGACACCATAGCTTCTCTAAATTTGGACACAATACGTTTTCTTCATAAACCGGTCCTCCGACACTGTTTCCCGGACCATGTTGCATAATTGTCACTGGATTTCGCCCCAAAGGCGCCGTGATCGGATTTCGATAAATTAATCAAGGCGTTAAGAGATGAAAACGGAGGCCCCAGGGGAGAGTTGGCCCCTGTTGCGACCAGCAATCGGTCCGGGATCGCCGCGCGACACGCAGGCTCTCGGCGTTAATCAGATCGCCGAGATTCGACCGTAATCCGGCCCGATTCGCCCGTCCCCAGGGGAACCCTGGCGCTTTTGGAGTGATTCGGAAGGCGAGACCGTTGGGGGTTCAGAACCATGGGCGACGAACGCCGCGCGCTCGACGACAATCATTCATGCGCTGCCTGGAGGCGATTCCAGCTTCGCCGAAGCGAACAATGACCCCCTTCCGATCTTGATCGGGTCGTGAGTCGGGCGAAACTTCGGCCGCGCCGCCGCGCGGCCGTCGGTTCGGACGCAAATCGAATCGAGTTGCAGAAAAATGAGCCTAAGCGGCTGAAATCATTGAGTTGCGCGCAAAACCGTACACTGGCTCGGCACGGAGATTTGGCGAAGGCCCGCCCCTACCGGGCTCCGCCTCGCGGGCCGGGGGCGCGCGCCTCGATGACCACGAACGCCTGGGCGAAGGCCCGCTCGTCGGTGAGGGTCAGGTGGATGATCGCCTCGGTCCCCGGCGGCAGGATCGCCTTCAGCCGTTCGGCGGCGCCGCCGGTCAGCCGCATGGTCGGCTGGCCCGAGGGGAGATTGACCACCCCCATGTCGCGCCAGAACACGCCGCGCTTCAATCCGGTGCCCAGCGCCTTGGCGCAGGCCTCCTTGGCGGCGAACCGCTTGGCGTAGGACGCGGCGCGCGCGGCGCGCTCATCCGAGCGGCGCTGTTCAATCTCGGTGAAGCAACGGGCGGTGAACCGTTCCCCGTATCGGGCCAGCGTCCTCTCGACGCGCTCGATCTCGCAGAGGTCGCTGCCGATCCCGACGATCACCGCCCGCGCTCCGCCGACGCGCGTCCCTCGGTCATCGCCATGCGCATGGCCTTCACCGCCTCGGCGAGGCCGACGAAAATCGCTTCGCCGATGAGGAAATGGCCGATGTTGAGCTCGACGATCTGCGGCAAGGCGGCGATGAGGCGCGCCGTCTCGTAGTCGAGGCCGTGGCCGGCGTGACACTCGAGCCCGAGCGCCTGAGTCTCAGCCGCCGCGACCCTCAGGCGGCCAAACTCGTGGTCGGCCTTGGCCTTTTCGCCCCGCGCCCGCGCGTCGCACCACGCCCCGGTATGGAGCTCGACGACCGGGGCTCCGAGTTCAGCGCTGGCCTTCAGCGCCTCCGGCGACGGCTCGATGAACATCGAGACCCGGATTCCCTCCCGCGCGAGCTCGGCCACGAACGGCTTCAAGTCCTTAAATCCGTTGACCACGTCCAGACCGCCTTCGGTAGTGCGTTCGGTTCGCTTTTCCGGCACGATGCAACAGGCGTGCGGACGAATGCTAAGCGCAATGTCAAGCATGGCCTCGGTCGCGGCCATCTCGAAATTGAGCGGCTTCAAGATCGAAGCCTTGAGGCGGCGCATGTCGTCGTCGTGAATGTGCCGGCGGTCCTCGCGCAAATGCGCGGTGATTCCGTCGGCGCCGGCTTCGATCGCGAGCAGCGCCGCGCGGACCGGATCGGGACTGGAACCGCCGCGCGCATTGCGCACGGTCGCGACATGATCGACATTGACGCCGAGCCGCAGCGCTGTCATCGGATCCCTTTCCTCCGGGAATTCGAGGCCGATCAGGCCGCGCCGGCGAGCGCGCGGCTTCCCGGCTCGACGGCCGGAACCGCCGCCAGCTCGGGCGGCAGGGCGTCGGGCGGGTAGGCTGGAATGTCGAGCGTCGCCAGCGCCACACGCTTAACGCCAATGTCCGCCTTGCCGCCCGATCGGTCGATCAGACAGGCGGCGCCGACGATCGTTCCCGGATGCTCGGCCAGCGCGGCAATCGTCTCGCGCGAGGAGAGGCCGGTGGTGATGATGTCCTCGACCATCAGCACTCGCGCGCCGGGAGCAATCGTGAACCCGCGCCGCAGCTTGAAGACCCCGCCCTCGCGCTCGACGAAGATCGCCTTGGCCCCGAGCCAGCGCGCGGTCTCGTAGCCTGGAACGATGCCGCCGAGCGCCGGCGAGGCGACAACGTCGATCGCTCCGAACGCTTCGCGGGCCTTTTCCGCCAGCGCCCGGCAGAGGCGTTCGGTGCGGACCGGATCCTGAAACACGAACATCTTCTGCAGGAACACCGGCGAGTGCAGTCCGGACGACAAGACGAAATGGCCGGTGAGCAGGGCGCCGGCGTCGCGAAACTCGTCAAGCGCCTGCTCCGCAGTTAGAGTCGGGCTCGTCATGTCCCCTCTTAGCAGGCCGCCGATCGCCACGCCAAGACAACGCGGCTCTCGGTCGCGCCGAACCGCGAGGCGCTTATCCGATGCCGGGAACTGCGGCCAAACCTTATGAAACCAAGACGCTCGGCCCGGCGGTCGACGCCGTCGCGCCGGACGGAACGGCGGTGCGCCTGCTGCTGAGCCTCGCCGGTGGAAGCATGGCGCATTTCGAATTGCCCGCCGGCGCGGTGTCCCACGCGGTCACGCATCGAACGGTCGAGGAAATCTGGTTTGTGGTCAGCGGGCGCGGCAGCATCTGGCGCCGGCAGGACGGCCTCGAGCGGACCGACCCGCTTGCGCCGGGGACCGCGCTCACCGTCCCGCTCGGAACGGCGTTTCAGTTTCGCGCCGAGGCCGGCTCGCCCCTCACTTTCGTGGCAATCACCATGCCGCCTTGGCCTAGCCTGGACGAGGCCCTGCCCGCGCCTGGCCCCTGGACCCCGACCGTGGCAGCCGGAGGCTCCGCCTAAAAGCGCGGCCTTGCGCGCAGCTCGGCTCGCTGATAGCCCATGGTCGCCGGAATGCCGGTTTAGCTCAGCTGGTAGAGCAACGGTTTTGTAAACCGTGGGTCGGGGGTTCGAAGTCCCTCAACCGGCACCAAAGATTTCTGGGTCTGACCCGGAGACATAGGTAACGGACTGTACCTAAGACATGGATGACAACCTCGGGCCGAACGGGTTGTCGAGGGGTTGCAAGGTCTTCTGCTCCAGATCGATGAAGCCAAGATCATAATCCATGAAGCTGACGAGCCAAATGAGGTCGCTGACCTGTTTGATGCCGACGCGCTGGCCGGCAAGGACGGTCGAGACGTTGACGCGTTTTCGGTGCATGCAGATTCGGCCGCATGCGGTGACGAGGACGTCGCGGTCGTGCAAGGGGTATGCGAGTTCGGGCAGGCCGTCATAACGGCGAGGCGAGGGCGCGTAGAGCTCGGCGGGGCGCTTCATGTCGATGGCCTCGTGCGGTCTTTCCTCGTTGAATTCTTTTACGAACTCGTCGAAGCGGGCTTGTTGTTGCAGGCTGTTCATGCCGGGCGGGCGGGTGGCCTCTTTCTTGAGCGTGAGATGCATGCGTTCGTGACGCCCGTTTTGTTGGGGATTTCCCGGCTTGATCCGCTCGATGGCGACGCCGAGCCTGAGCCACCAGACCGACAGCCGGCTCAGGCCGAAGAGGGCATTGGGGCTTGCGAAAGGGACGCCGTTATCGGTGCGAATGGCCTTGGGCAGGCCGAACTCCTTGAACACGGCCTCGAACACTGGGAACGCGTAGGCTTCCTTGGTGGTCGAGAGCGCCTCACACAGCAGAAGGTAGCGTGAGGCATAGTCGGTGACGGTCAGCGGGTAGCAATAACGCCCGTCGCCCAGCTTGAACTCGCCTTTGAAATCGGCGCACCAAAGCCCATTTGGGGTCTGAGCCGCCGAAAGCGGCGTTCCTGTTGCGCGCTGGCGCGGCCGGCCAAGCGGTTTGACTAGGCCGTGCCGGTGCAGGACCGCGTGGATCGTGCTCTTGGCCGGGATGGGGAAGTCTTGATCCAACCGCCGAACCAGCAGTTCTCGGACCTTGCGAGCGCCCCAATGAGGCTTCTCGCGCTTGCAGGCGACGATGAGTTGCTCGATCTGCGGCGCCAACTGGTTGGCGTATCGCACCGGCCGGCGCGAGCGATCGGTCAGCGCCTCGAGCCCATGCTCCTTGTACCGATCGAAGATCTTGTAGCCGGTCTTGCGCGAGACGCCGAACTCGCGACAGACATCCGTCATCGCCTCGCCCTCCAGAAGCCGGGCGACAAACCGCAAACGCGCATCCATAACCGAACACTCCTTCCAGGGCATCGACACCTCCCGCCAGGCATGCCTGGCCGGAGGTGTCACCCATGTGTCCGGTACAAACTGTCACCCATGTCTCGGGCCGCTCATCAAAGTCTTACTGGGCTATTCGACAAGTTATTAAAGTTTGAGAGTCAGAGCGGGGGTAACCATAGGGTACAGCGTTAGCCCTGCAACACGGATTCTCACGTTGCCGAAGCTGTCTTGTGACACGCTCGCGTTAGCAAGCTAGAATTCCCATTTGAATTCATGTTCGCGCCATGTCGTGTCTCGTCAAGCGCTCAGTGGCGCAGGCTCTGAAGTCCAGTCCGACGCGCCAAGGCCGAAGTCAAAGCGCGTCGCCCCTTCCCCGCTTCATTCCTCCTCAACTTTCCCAGCCGGTCGAGAAGCCTCCGTCTGGACCTCGATGGCTACACCAAATAAAACTGGACGGCTTCCTCATGGCCGCCCGCATCGACCATGGCCGCGTGCAAATCCTGACTCGCACCGGGCTCGACTGGACCGATAAATATCCGAGCATCATCGCCGCGCTTGCGAATCTGAAGGCCAAGACCGCCTATCTCGACGGCGAACTCTGCGGGTCGACGACGCCGGGCTGCCGAGCTTCGCGAATACCCGGGCGGCGACCCACGGCGAGCGCGGGGCGCGGCTCGTCTGTTACGCCTTCGATCTCTTGCACCTTGATGGCCGGGAAGTCTCTGGTCAGCCGCTCATCGACCGCAAGGCGCTGCTTGAGCCTTTGGTCGCAGACAAGCCTGGCCTTCAGTTCAACGGCCATGAGACGGGCGACGGCGAGCTCATCCTGAAGCACGCCGGCAAGCTCGGCTTTGAGGGCGTGGTCTCCAAGACGATCGACGCGCCTTATATTACGCGCCGGGAAACCATGGCCTATCGGTTCGAGGCGGCGTCGCAGCTGGGCAAGAACCTTCACGGGCATCCCCGCGCCCACGCGGCCGGCTTAGACGAGCGTGCCGTCGTGGGTGTAGTAGCCCAACAGCAGCACCCCGAGATGAGGCCGCGTTCCTTCCGGGTCAGACCAGCCGACGATGACGAACGCTTGGCGGTTCAGCCATTTGGCTTTGCGCTAGCTCGCAAGACATCGCCTCTGAGCGTCCCACCGCCCCGGAAGACGCGCTTCGGCTCGCCGCTCGTTCTGTCCCGCGTGCATTGGGTCGAGCCGCAGCTTGTCGCCGAGATCACGTATTTGGCCTGGACGGCTGACAACCTATTGCGGCACACCGTTTACGTCGGACTGAGGGAAGACAAGCCGGCAATGGACGTTCGGCGGGAAGCCGCGCGCGTTCGATAGCGTCCCGGCGACACGGGAACTTCCCCTTTGGGCGGATAGCGCCCCTACAAGGGTCGCCTCGGGAAGGACCGGAATGCGCGCCAAAGCCGCCATTCCGTTGCGAGCGCGAAATGGGCTTCGCCCTGCGGAGCAGGTAGCGGTCGAGGGCGCCGTAGAACGTCGCGAAGGCGGGAAGGAGGACCTCCCCAGGCTATGCTGGAATGAACAATCGGCGCCGATCGATCTCCTTGGGGTCATCGAACGGCGATTTGCTCGCCATCGTCGCTTTAACGGCGGCGGCGCCGACTTCGCGAAACTCGAGTTCTCGCCGCTCCTTAAAGGCCCGGACGCTGACCGGAACTTGGGTCGCGTTCGGAGACGCAGGCGTGGCGAAGCTCTCTACGTGATGTCGCTTAGCTCGGAGACTGCGCGACTGCATCGGCGCCCACCCTAAGCTCAGCGCTCGATTCGGCACAACTTCCGAGCCGATCGGCTCGGCCGCCAAGCCAGCGCGACAGGAACGCCTCGGCAATTGCATAAAAGGCGAGCCTGTTTTCCGGCTTGGCGAAACCGTGCCCTTCGTCGGGGAAGACGAGATACGTCACAGGCAGATCGCGCCTTCGCATTCCGGCTACCGGAATAGGCACCGACGGTTGTAACTCAGCGGCTTTGATTTATACACAAAAGACTCATCGAAGTTTGACGTAATAGCCGTTGAGCGCTCAATTGACTTGTCCGTCTGCCTTGGAAAGCCGCGTGTACATGGCCCGAGACGGTCGTCAGCCGCTGAAGCTGGCAAAGTCGGAGAACATGACGCTTTGTTTGCGACATCCTTCGCGCCAAGCCGTATATCCGGCTGGAGGCGCACTTCCTCGAGTGCGCTTTCGCAAGCCAGGCGGGCTAAGCCGGGGCAGCAACAAACACATTTCTCTAGTGGATGGAATCAAACGGTTCGAACCCTCCTCGAGCCGGAGAACTCCTTGAAATTGCTGAGGGTGCTGCGGACTCTTCCGTTTGATTTTGACCACTAGGTCGCGCTCGGCCGAGAACCGCCGACCCGACTTGGCGAGGAAAAGCTCGGTCTTGCACCGCGGGCATGGATAAAGCCGCTCGCTGCTATCTCGGACTTCGGAAAACCACAGAAAGCCAGTCGAACTGCAAGACCAACCGGCCGCCGCGAAAGTGCAACCTTCGGGGGGCCTCAGAGGTCGGCCAATTCAAGCGATCGACGGGGGCGATTTCAGATTCCATTGTACTTAAGGACGTAGATGCCGTGGTTCTAAAACGCCACCTCGCGAGGCGTTCTTTCGTCCGAGATGTCGTAGATGCGCAGGCCTGCGTTGAAGTAGGTAAGGAATACCAAGTTCTCAACGGTTTGAGAACCATGACGACCTGCGAGGCGTCGTCGGCGCCGCCAAGCATCAACGGTATCGCCGAACGCGGCGACGCGCCCGAAGTGCTCAAGCGTGTCCTCACGTCGAACATCCCGCCGCCCTGCAAGACTTGTTTCGCGTCGCCACTCGTTCTTCTCGGCAGCTGTCTGCCCCCTTGAGAAGCCTCACTGAGCCTTCGTGTGGACGACGTCGCTGGCGCTATCGGGAGCCTGTGCGCCCTATTGCTCACCTAGGCCAATGCGCTTTCGCGCCTGAACTGTGAGAGATCGACTCAACTAAAGGCTTTCCTCCCGAGAGCCCAGAAACTCCTGCAACGAATGACCGTGTGACGAAGGCCTGGGGCCGGAATCCGAAAACAACGCTGTCACCGGGAGCGGGCTTTGTTGGACCGGCAGCGTCAATCACGGCGTAATAATCAATGGCGTCTGCCGGCGGAATCTCGACGGCGCGAAGCGCCGCCTCGTCCGTCCTTGGCTCCCGGGCGACGATCGCTTTCACCTGATAGTTGGGAAACACCGGGTCGATGTAGAGGCCGCCCCCGAAGCAGAAGGCTTCACCTCCCGAGAGGTGCGAAATCTCGGTCAGATAGACAACCGCCGGGGCCTCAGGCAGGCCGTCGCTCACATGTAACGGGGTCGTTCCTGTCAGCCCGTGTCCGGGTTCGACTTGAGTAGCGCCGGCTGCTGCGAGTGCTTCCAAGGTCACGCTCGAGGTTGTGCCTGGAGCATTGATTTCGATCTCCTTGTATCCGCGGCGGGCCAACGTCTCGGACGCCTGCCGCAGGGTCTCGAGATTTGGCGTCGGCTTGACGGTGCGGCTCGCCGCGTCAAATAGCAATGCCGGAAAGGTCGTAATCCCAGCGAAGCGGCCGCCGGGGATCTTGTCCAGAGCCGCCGCTGCCGCGACGATTTCGGAAGCGGGAAACCCGCCCTCGTGCCCGCGGTAGAATTGATCGTTCTCTCCGCGGATGCGGGCGAGAAACGGCTGCCTGCCTCCCAGCCTCTGTGACGCCGCCGCGGCTTCGGCCGCCTTTTCGGCGTTGAAGACCGTCCACCAGGCCGGCGAGAGCCTGGCCGCGCTGTCCGCCTCCCATTTCGGAATCTGGACAAGGTGGCCGATATGCCCAAGCTCCATGCCGGCGCGCTTCGTGGCCAACGCGCATTCCAGATCGACCGCGACGCTTCGCGCGATTCCTCCCCGCATGACCGCGCGGCAGAAGGATTCGTTGCGCCCCATCTGTTTGGTCATCGCCATCACGGTCAGGCCGAGCGAATCCGCCCTGGTCGAGATCGCGCGCGCATTGTCCTCAACGGCGTCGAGGTCGATGACGTAAGTGTTCGCCGGCAGCTGGCCGCTTTGATGCAGCGCAATCGCAGCCTCGATCAGTCGCGGGCTGCGCCGCCGGATCAAGTCGAGAAACATTGCGATCTCCCCTCAGGGCCTGCTGGATTGACGCGCTTTTCCCTTGGCGCTGTCGTTTACGCCTTACGCATGCTTTGCACGACGGTTCCGGGAGTCCGGTCGGCGCCGCGCCATGACCTCATGGTCTTTCGGCTTCGACAACCAGCGCGCGAGCTCCGAGACAGCGAATGCAAACAAATCCGCATAAACGCGCTTAAAACGCGCCTAAACGCTAGCAAATTTACTTGCATTTGCTAGCGTTTATTTTTCCGAATTCGGGGCTTTCCAATGGGTTGCAAGCGATTCAAATAGAAGAGTCCTCCTCGCTTCCTTAACTCGCGCGTCGGTTGTGGTCGAGCCAGCTTGTTTCTCCTCGCCCGGCTGCGGCCCGGCGTGTCGATTCCGACAAGGAGAATGTATATCGCAAATTTCTGATTTTGTCAAGAAAAGGTCGGTCTCGACAGTCGCTCGTCCCATCCCGAGCGCGCCGCGTCGCTTCCCTTCCCGCAGTGACGATTCCGCCCGAACATCATGCTCTCGTCGCCGGACCTGTCGACTTAGCGCCGCTCTTCCTGGACTGCGCGAACGTGCTCGCGACAATCGGCGCCGGACAGAAATGCAGCGAGGGCGACGATGGCGTCATGATAGTCCTCAAGGCTGACGTTCTCTTCCGTGGTGTGGCAGATCCGAATGTCGCCGGGCGCAAAATAGACGCCCGGAACGCCGATCGCCGAAAGGATCGGCGCCTCCGACCAATAGGGGGCCGCTTCAATATTCCCCCGCTCCGGCCGAACAGCGCGAACAGCCGAAACGAGCCGGCCCAGGCGAGCCTCGTCAAGACGGCTCTCGAAAGGCTGGCCGCCGATCGGATGGTCGCGAGACGCGGGATAGAGGAACTGCAATTCGATGCGGCTGTCCATGGGAGCCGCCCTTGCCGCCGTCTCGAGACCGGCGCGCACTTCATCCAGGCGAACGCCTGGCGGAATCTTCGCGATCAGGCTGATCGTGCATTCGCCGGGAACCGCGATATAGCCGCCGCCCTGAATACCGGTCGGCAGCACGAACCCGGATCCAACCAGGGCATGGCTCTCGCCGGCGCTGAGTTCGGCCGAATATCGCCAAAGCGCTTCGAGGACGGCATACGCACCCTTAAGCGCATCGACGCCAAGTTCGGGCACGCCAAAATAGGCGGACCTGCCTGTGATCCGGATGTCGCAAACGAAGAAGCCCATATGGGCGACATAGACGTCGAGCATCGTCGGCTCGACATAGATCGCCATATTCGGTCGCGGCGCCACCCCGCTCGCAATGAGCGCGCTGAAGGCGCGGGCGCCCGCGCTGACGCCGCTGCCCGGCTCGCCGCTTTCCTCGTCGCCGACAAAGGCGAAGATGAGCGTGGGATCGACTTCGATTCCTGCACGGTCGAGAGTGCGGACCGCCTCGAGCGTCATGCATATTCCAGCCTTCAGATCGCTCGCCCCGCGCCCCCAGACGGCGCCGTCCGCGACAGCGCCCGAGAACGGGCTCTCCCGCTCCGTTCCCGCCCAGCGCTCCTTCCAGCCGCTTGTGTGCACGGTGTCGGTGTGACCGATCAGCAAGAGCGTATCGGCGCCGCTCCTCCCCGGCCGAACGCCCCACACGTTAGGGCGCCCTACCGCAAAGTCGGCGGATGAGGCCTCAA
Source organism: uncultured Alphaproteobacteria bacterium (assembly GCA_963824475.1). Classification (GTDB taxonomy): domain Bacteria; phylum Pseudomonadota; class Alphaproteobacteria; order Rhizobiales; family Beijerinckiaceae; genus Roseiarcus. The sequence goes on along the minus strand of CAWGPR010000006.1, from coordinate 625,276 downwards.
CCCCGAGAGCGGCAAGCTCTCCCTTGAGCCAATAGGCGAAGCTCGCCTCATCCCCTGTCACGCTTGGGATCGAGATGGCCTTCTGAAGCAGACTGAGAGCGTGGCGAGCGTCGAAGGCTTCCCGGATCCTCGGGACGATGATCGATGAACGGGACATTGTCTCCGCTAGAAATCGCGCCCGTCAAAGCACGTGGAACTGGCTCTATGGCTTCTCATATCGGGTCTCCGCAAGCACGCGCTGCAGCCGCGCCTGACGGGCGGCGGCGGTCGGCCGCTCCGTCTCGAGCGCTCCGCAGGCTTCGACAATATACGAAGCTGACACGGCCCCCATTGCAGCGCATTCCCCGAGCGGCCGGCCCGCCGCGAGGCCGGCCACGAACCCCCCGCAATACCCATCGCCCGCGCCTGTCGTATCGACAAGTTTGACCGGATGCGCCGGCGTATGAATCAGGACGCCGCTCTTAGCGTCGCAGACGAGGGATCCACGCTCGCCAAGCTTTGCGGCGATATGGCATTTGAGCCGCAACGCGGTCTCGCGCAACCATACGCCAATGTCCGGCGGCGCCCAGATCCGCGCAATCTCCGCTTCGCTCGGAAGGAAGGCCGAGGCGCCTGCCAGGAAGCCAAGATCGGCGTATAGGCGGCGGTCGATCAGTTCATCCGAAAGAATATCCACGGTGACGACGGGCTTGTGCGACAACGCGGTAAGCGCGCGCACGTTTGCGGCCGTGCCTTCCGGCGTCTGCGGCGCAACGTGAAAGCCGCGCGCGCCTCGATAGGCCTGAGGCATTGGACCTCGGCCGCGATCCATCTCTTCAGCGGTCGACGAATTGAGCTTGGGCACTTGTTGCTTGAACGTTTCGCTCTCGTGCAGGAGCCAAAGCTGCAATCCCGCGCCATCGATCGCGGCGACGCCGTCCGCGTCAAGCCCCCGCGCGGCGATCCGGGCCGCCACGTCCTCGTAGACCGCGCGACCCGTCACGGAATGAACGCCTACGCTATCCGACCAGACCCGCGCGCCGATGGCGGAATAGAGCGCGCCCCCGCCCAGCACGCCAGGCCGACAGGAATGATCAGTGAGCACGATGTCGTCCATCGTAAGCCAACCTACGGTCACGATATCGATCATTGTTCGAGCCGAAGCATGGCGGCGCGCCGCTGCTCGAACATCTCGCCGAGGACCGAGGCGTAGACCATGGCTTTCGCGAGATTTGTCACGTCGCCGAGATGCGCGCGCGGCAAGCCTCTGTCAAAATGACGATTGAACCCCGGATACCCGAGAAGCAGCACGTTCGGCGTCTTCAACATCACGCTCACGTCGTCGCTGCGCGAAGAATAGGCGTTGTTCGATTCCTGAACCCGCACGCCAAATCCGGCGATCACATCGGCCATGCGGCGAGCCAATCCATAAAGGCCGAAAGGCGTGACGGCGCCGCGCGCGAGGCTCGAAAACTCCGAGAGCACGGCGCCCGCGCCGAGCCGCGTCGCGTTCTCGACGCCTCCCCTCGTGTCGGCGTCCGGATCGCCTCCGCCCTGCTGGACATCAGCGATAATGGCGAGCTTCGGCGGCGGGAGGAGGCCTACAATTCGGCTGCTGCCCCGGCACATCGTTTGGTTGCCCGCTCCCACCGGCCCTTCCTCCTCGTCGGGAAAGGCAAGCATGGCTTCGACGCCAGCTTCCGCGAGAACCGGCGCAGCGACCGCCAGTGCCGCGACACCGCCCGCATTGTCCATGAGCCCGGTAAAAAGGCCGCCCTGCTTGAGGTCGTTGAAGGAAGAGAAGGGCGCGACGCGATCGCCGGGCGCAAGCTGGACGTCTCGAGTCATGGATCGAAACACGGGCGACCCGTCCGACGATTCGATCTTGCCCTCGGCGACCACGCGATAGGAGTTCGATTCAAAATCATAGCGGTAAGCGTTCGCAGCGCATTCGCCGTCACGCATGAGATGCACGCAGTACGGGACAAGCGGAATGCGACCGCCTTGGTCCGGCTGCACAAGGTAGCTGATCGTATCGAGATGCGCGAAGGCCCAGAACGGCTTCTCGCTTCCTCCGCCGCCGGTGAAAATGACTGGACTCCCGACGCCGCCAAAATCCGGATCGAGCCGAAGGCGCCCGGTGTCGAACGCGCCGTCCCCCGCGAGCAGGCGTTTCAGGACGGGAACGCGCATGGCGCTGGCGGCGGTTGACGGCGCGGGCGTGTCCACGAGCGCCGAGAGATATCTCAGCACGCGCTCCGGGGTGATGTGCCGGTCCACTCGGGGACGCAGAGCGCCGAGCGCCGCCTCGAGGGTCATGGCGTCGCTCATGATCCTCTTGTTCGGCTCATGATGAAGACCGCCGCTACGATCAGCGCTCCCTTGAAAAGCTGCTGAACGAACGGATCGACGCCGGTCAGATTGAGGATGTTCGCGAGCACGCCAATGATCAGCGTGCCGAGGAATGTGCCGGCCACCGAGCCCTTGCCTCCGAACAGCGACGTGCCGCCGACGACGACCGCCGCGATGGCGTCCAATTCGTAGCCTTGGCCAGCGATCGGCGTGCCAATGCTGAGCTGCGAGGCATAGACGAGGCCCGCGAGCCCCGACAGAAAGCCGGAGATGACATAAACGGCCGTCGTATAGACTTTGACCGGAACGCCTGAGAGCCGGGCTGCTTCCTCATTGGAGCCGATAGCGTAGACCGACCGCCCGAACGGCGTCAGCTGAAGAACGAAGCCGCTCACGATGAGAGCCGCGATCAGAATAAGGGACGGGATCGGAACTCCGGCGAAATAGCCGTTGCCGAAGGCGTAGAAGCTCTCGTTGTTGATCGGTACAGGCGTGCCGCCGGTGTAGATGAAGGCGAGCCCGCGCGCGAAGGACAGCATGCCGAGCGTCATGATAAAGGGAGGCAGGCCCCCATAGGCGACGCCGACGCCGTTGACGAGACCCGCCAGCGCCGCCGCGCCCATTCCAAGCGGAATGGCCACGATCATCCCACGGCTGTCGATCGAACCCGCGAATAGGACCACCGCTATCCCAAGGATCGATCCCACGGAGAGATCGATGCCGCGCGCAAGGATGACGAACGTCATTCCGATCGCGAGAATGCCTACGATCGACACCTGCCGAAGGACGTTCAGCAGATTGGGAACCGTCAGAAAGCGATGCGACAGGAATGAGGCGGCGATGACAAGCAGCACCAGCGCGGCGAGCACGCCCAATCGCTGCCATGTCCGTGCGATGACGGTCGCCCCGCGGCCTGCGCCCAATGCGATATCTGGCTTAGGCTGCAAGCGCCGCGGCTCGCATGATCGCGGTCTCCGAGGCTTCGGCGCGAGAGAGGGTCGCTGCGATTTGCCCGCGGCGGAGGACCACGATTCGGTCCGAAAGGCGCAGAATTTCCTCCATGTCGGAGGAGATCAGCATGACCGCCATGCCCTCTGCAACAAGGCGTTCGATCGCCGCGTAGATCTCCTGCTTCGCGCCGATGTCGACACCCCGAGTCGGTTCGTCCAGAAGGAGGATCCGCGGCTCGATGGCGAGCGCCCTGCCAATGAGCACCTTCTGCTGGTTGCCGCCGCTCAGCGTGCGTATTTCGACGCTCGGGCTTGCGAGCCTCACATCCAGTCGCTTCACCATGTCTCGTACATAACGGGCCTCGGCGCGCAGACGGAGAATTCCCCAACGGGCGAACCGACGCAAATTCGCAATTGTGGCGTTCTCGCGGACGGGACGATTGGGAAGCAGGCCTTGAGCCTTTCGATCCTCTGTCACGTAGGCGATGCCGAGCCGAGCCGCCGCGCTCGGACTCCAAATTCTCACCGCCCGGCCAAATACCTCGATGGTTCCGGAAACGCGCCTGCTGAGCCCGACGACCGCGCGCGCCAGCTCCGTGCGTCCCGCCCCGACAAGACCGGCCAGGCCGACGATCTCACCCTCGCTCACCGTTAGCGTGATATCCGATACCTCTCCCGGAACCGACAGGTTCTTGATGGCAAGGGCTGGCTGCCGGATTTGTCTCGCGCGCGGTTCATGGGCCGCGAAACGGCGCCCGATCATTCTCGCGACGAGCCAATCCTGATCGACTTCCGCAACCTTCGCGAACCCGGTCACGCGGCCGTCCCTGAGCACCGTCACCTTATCCGCGATGCGGAAGATTTCCTCGAGGTGGTGCGAAATGAAGAGGATTCCGAGCCCCTTCACGCGCAGCCGTTCAATCGTTGCGAACAAGACGTTGAGCCGGTTCTCATCGAGAACCGCGGTTGGTTCGTCGAGAACGAGGATGCGCGCGTCAGCCAGGATCGCCTTGGCGATCTCCACCATCTGTTGCTGAGCAATGCTGAGGGTTGCGACGATGTCTTGCGGCGCGACCGTGACGCCCAATTGCTCGAACACGTCTCGCGTGCGGGCTCGCATCAGGCGCCGGTCGACGACGCCGAAAGCGTTGCGGGGAAACCGGCCGAGGAAAAGATTCTCTTCCGCCGAAAGACTCGGAGCGAGCGACAATTCCTGGTGGATGACGACGACGCCCGCCGCGAGCGCTTCACGCGGCGAACGAAACCGGCGCGCTTCGCCGTCAACCAGGAGCTGGCCGCCGTCGGGCTGGTAGACCCCGCCCAGGATCTTTATGAGCGTCGACTTGCCGGCACCGTTCTCCCCGACGATGGCGTGCACTTCGCCGGGCATGACATCGAGGTCGACGCCATCGAGAACGCGGTTGCCGACGAACGCTTTGCTGACCCCCACAGCACGGAGCAGGGGCAGGGAGCGTTCGCCGGCGTCTCCCGTATCTTTAGGCACGACCCGGAGTTACACGCGCTATTTCTTGCAAGGGTCGGGGGTTGGCTCGAAGTCGCCCCAGCCGCGGCCGATCCACTCGTCGGCGTTCGCCTGAACGACGGTTGGGCTGTCAGGCAGGACGAGCTCTTTGCCGGGAAACTGATAAGCCTGCTCGCCCGGAATGTCCTTGCCCATAAGCTTGTAGATCGCCGCTCTCAGCCCGATATCGGCGATGTAGGGCGTGTAGTTCCCGTCAGCCTGGAAAGTCCCGGCCTTGACGGCTTTGAACCCGGCGTTCGAGCCGTCGAAAGTATAGTGCTTGATGCCGTCCTTGCACCGGTTGCTGCGCGCAATGGCAAGCTGGGCGCCCCAGGCCGATTCCTCCGCGTGCGAGAAGACCGCGTTGATCTTCGGATAGGCCGTCAGAAAGTCTTCCATGATCGGCACCGACGGATCCCGTATCCACTGTCCGTCGCCGGTCGCGAGCACCTTGATGTCGGGATATTTGGCGAGGACGTTCTTCATGCCCTTGTCGCGATCGACCGCCGGGGAGGAGCCCTTGAGGCCCGTGATGACGACAATATTGCCCTTGCCTCCCAGATCCTTCGCCATTTTTTCAGCGACGCCTTCCCCCATCGTCACGTTGCTCTGCCCGATGAACAGAGTCTTGTCCGTCCGGACGTCGCGATCCATGACGATGAGCGGGAGGCCGGCCGACATGACCGCGCGGGCGGCGGGGGCGAGCGCCGCCGATTCAACCGGGCTCATGAGAACCGCGTCGACGCCGCGCGCGAGAAGATCGCGCACGTCGTTGCTCTGCTTGGCGACGTCGACATTGCCGTCGACCACGACGATTTTGACGTTGGGGTGGCGACAGGCCTCCGCCTGAAGGGCGGCCAGCATCGCTACGCGCCAGGGATGATTGAAGCCGGTCTGCGAAAACCCGATCGTGATGTCTCCGGTCTTGCCGGGGATGGAGACCGGTCCATCGGGCAGCGGGAGAATCGATGTGAAAGGCAGCTTTTTATAGAAGGCGAGGAGCTCCGAGCACGTCTTCTGCGTCACCGGAAGCTTGTCCTCCGCCCAGGCCGAGGACAGCGCGGCCAAAGACAAGGCGGCGGTCAATATCAAGCGCTTCAACATGCTAGCTCTCCCAAGTTCTCAGCAGTCCCGCAATGCGCCGCCGATTGCGACTAGGCCCCCGCGCAGATCGATGGGCGGCGCTGGGTCCACGGCCTCGCCTGCTCGAGTTGCGCGGAAAGGCGAAGGATCGTCGCTTCATCCCCGTAACGCCCCACGAGCTGCATGCCGATCGGAATGTCGTCCTTGGTCCAGGTCGCCGGCACGGATATTGCCGGCAGGCCGGAAAGATTGAAGGGGAACAGGAACGCCGCGTCCGTCCATTTCGCGATATATCTGTCGAAATCGGGCTCGTTCAGGTCCCAGTAGCCGACCGGCCGGGGCAACTGGGTCAGGGTCGGCGTCAGAAACACGTCGAACGGCGCCAGTTCCGCCTGCACGCGCTGATTGGCCTTTCGAACGGCTGCGACGCTCGCCGCGTAGTCGCGAGCGGAAAGCGAGCGGCCGCGCTCGAGCCATGCTCGGTTGAACGCAATAAGTTCCAACTCCGGGACCGGCCGCCCGAGAACCTTCGCTATGTCCTCGAATTCGAGTACGGTCTGGACGGAATTCATCTGGTTATAGTCGCGCCACGCAGTCTCGAGGTCAGTGACCATCGCATGCTCTTCGAGGGTATGGCCGAGGTCCTGAAGGAGGGACACGGTCTGGTTCATCGCATCGGTCACCTCGAGGGCGAAAGGCGCGCCCCATGGCGGCGTTAATGCGTAACCGATCCTGAGCGGCTTCAAGGGCTCGCGAAGGCAGTCGAGCCAAGTTTGCGCTGGCTTCGGAGGCGTGTATGGGTCTCCCGGCATTCCGCCAGCCGTAGCGTCCAGAAACGCCGCGGTGTCCCTTACAGAGCGCGTGACCGCGAATGTCGAGACGCTCCCGAACCAGACGTCGACGTCATCCGGTCCGTAGGTGATCCGTCCGCGAGACGGCTTGAGCCCCACGACTGCGCAACATGAGGCGGGCGCGCGTATCGATCCGCCGCCGTCGCTCGCCTCCGCCATCGGCGCCATGCGCGACGCGACCGCCGAGACCGCCCCGCCGCTCGAGCCGCCGGCCGTGACCGCGGTGTTCCACGGGTTCAACGTCGCGCCATACATGCGAGGCTCGGTCGCGATGCACCATCCCTGCTCAGGCACATTGGTGCGCCCGAGGATGTTCAGGCCGGACGCCTTGATCCGCCGCACCATCTCGGAATCGGACGGGCAGACGTAGTCTTTCCGAAACGGCAGACTGTTGGTCAGCGGGAGCCCTTCGCACCCAGAGCCGATGTTCTTGAGGAGATAAGGAACGCCGCCGAATGGACCTTCCGGGACGCTCTCCTTCGCGCGCGCCCTCGCGCGTTCGAAATCGCGGATGACGACAGCATTCAGCTTCGGGTTCAGATTGTCGATCAGGACGATCGCGGTTTCCGTCAATTCCGCCGGCGTCACCTCCTTTTGCCGGACGAGCTCCGCCAGACCAAGCGCGTCGCTCTCGACAAACAGGTTGACAAGATCGGCGGTGGCCCTCGGCATGGCGGAATGGATCCTGATGCGGCGTCAGTAGCTCAGGGAACAATCGCTCTTGTATTCATAGTGATCCGCTTTGGCGGTGTCGCCGCTCATGATCGGGACCGTGTCCGCAAGCACCTGCTTCTGGACCGCCTGGCCGTCGAGGATCTTCTTGGCGATTTCGACAGACATCTCGCCCTCCCGTTTTGGGTCTTGCGCGATGAGGACGGAGATCTGGTTGTTCTTGAAGGCGTTGACCTCGGCGGCGGCCGAATTGTAGGCGACAAGCTTGACGCGTCCGATTGCTCCGGCCTGCCGCAGCCCTGTGATCGCCCCTATCGCCCCCTGATCGTTGGTCGAGAAGATGCCGGCCAGATCCGGATGCGCGGCGAGCGTCGAGGTCACGATCTCGGCCGCCTTCTGGGGATCGTCGTTCTGGTATTGCGGGCCGAGATAGGTCACGCCGGGAGCCGCCTTCAGGCCTTGCTCGAACCCCTTGGTGCGCTCGTCTTGCGCCACGGAGCCCGGCGGATTGGTGATGACCAGAACCGGACCCTTCCCGCCGATCGCCTTGATCATTGCCGCGGCCGCGGCCTTTCCTCCTTCGACATTCGAGGTGATGACCTGGCTCGCAACGAAGGACGGATCGGCCACGACCGTATCCACCGTTATGATCTTCGTCCCCCGCTCGGCCATCTGCTTCAAGGGCCGCGTCACGCCGTTGGCGTCAGCAGGCGAGATGATCGTGATCGTTGGGCTGCGCGCCGTCACCGCGTCCACGACCGGCGCCTGCAATTCTCCGGTGAAGTGGTCCGGCGCAAAAAGATCAATGTGCAGGCCGAGCTTCTTCGCCGCGTCGAGCGCGCCGCAGGCTAGCGCGTCATCGAAAGGACTCCCTTTGACGCCCAAAATGAGGGCTATCGAGGGGTCGGCGGCTTGCGCGGGACGCAGGGAAAGCACGCCGGCAAGCGCGCAGGTCGCAGCCAACGCGCAGCAGCTGGCTCTATGAGGAATACCGACCATAAGCTGCTCCTGATCAGGTTGCCGGGAACGGACTAGGCCATCGAGTTAATCGTTTCATAAGATGACCCAACTGGCAAGCACGATCGGTGCCTCTCATTAGCTGATTGTTATGATGATATGTTTTGCACGGGCCGAAAATTTGTGCATTCCGGGCGAAACTTCGCGACTGGACGAAACAGCATAACGTTCGTACAATCCTTTCATGTCGTGGAACGAGGGCGCCTTATCGCCTGACGCTGCGCCGCTCTGGCGTCAGATAGCCAATCGGCTGCGGCATTCCATTGCTACGGGCGAATTCAAACCTGGCGACGTGTTGCCTTCGGAGACTGAGATTGACGCAGCCTTCCAAGTCAGCCGCGCGACAGCGCGCGCGTCGCTCGAGAGGCTTCGCTATGAGGGACTCATCAGCCGGCAGTCCGGTCGCGGCTCGATTGTGCTGGCGCCAAAGGTTGAGCAGCCGGTCAACGAGCTCGCAAGCTTCTCCGAAGATATGCGCAGGCGCGGCCTGACCCCCTCCTACTCCACATTTAGCGCGGCAAACGAACGGTCGAGCGCGGAGGCCGCGGAGGCGCTTGGTCTGCACGACGGCGCCGACGCTTTTCACATCCGCAGGCTTCTGCTCGCTGACGACGAACCGATTGGCATGTCTGAGTCGTGGCTCGCTCCTTGGGTCCTCGTGGCGGGCCGTCAGCCGACGCCGGAGGAACTCGACGCCGGATCTTTGTACGAATGGCTGGCCAGGGTCTGTGGGCAGAAAATCGCTGGCGCAAAAGAATATATCGACGCGGCTCTGGCCGACGCGGCGATGGCGCGCCGACTCGAAGTCGCGCCTGGATCGGCTCTCCTCGTCGCGCGCCGCCGCTCGCACGCGATGGACGGGCGTCCGATCGAATACGCGACGATGCATTATCGGGCCGACCGGTATCGCTTCATCATCGAACTCGCTGGAAGCAGCGCTTCTCAACGGACGCAATGACCGCTCATTCCGACCCAAACGGCGCTCCGAACGCAAAACCCCACGTGCTGCCGCCAAAAGCCAGTGCGCTCGAACGGCTCTTTCGAGTCCGCAAGCCGGTTATGGGCGTGATCCACCTGCCCCCCCTTCCCGGCGCCCCGCGCTATGACGGGCAACCGATGAGCGCGATCTACGCAGCCGCCGAAGCGGATGCGAAGACGCTTTCTGAAGGTGGGGTCGATGGGATCATCCTCGAAAACGCAAGCGACATGCCTTTCGCCCGGCCCGAACATATCGGGCCGTCGACGGTCGCGGCGCTCACCGCCGCGTGTCTCGCCGTGCGGGCGATCGTTCCCAATCCGATCGGCATCACCTGCGTCGCCAACGGGGTGATCCCCGCTCTTGGAATTGCCAAGGCGGTCGGGGCGGGATGGGTGCGCGCCAATCAGTGGGTCAACGCCTATGTGGCGAACGAGGGGTTCCTCAACGGTCCCGCGCCCGAAGCTATGCGTTATCGATCGAACATCCGGGCCGGAGACGTCGCAATATTCGCTGACGTGCACGTGAAGTTCGGAGCGCACGCCATCACTGCCGACCGCAGCATCGCCGAGCAGGCGACCGACGCGGAATGGTTCGACGCTGACGTGTTGATCGCTAGCGGAACACGCACCGGCTCTCCCACGGAGCCACGAGAAGTTGCTGAAGTTCGCGCGGGCACGAATTTGCCCGTGATCGTCGGGTCAGGCCTAACCGCGGACCTGGTTTCATCGCTTTTTCCGACAGCCGATGGCGCGATAGTTGGTCAATGGCTCAAGCGCGACGGTCTTTGGTGGAATCCGGTTGATCCCTGGCGGGTGGAGCAGTTGATGAGGGCAGTCGTGAAATTCCGGGATGCGCAGTGACGCTCCTGACGGAAGCTACTGACGTCTTCGCCGCTGCTGAAGCGAGTGGCCGCTGTCTTGTCGCGTTCATCGCGAAGCGGCAACCGCTTAAGCGTGGAATCTTCGAGCCCATGCAAAGCCGCGGCCTTATGGACCTCTTGCAGACACTGAAGACCGAGGGGTGGGTCACGTCCATACGCGCGATGTTCGAATTGAACGCGCCGACCGAAGCATGCGTCTTCGATACGGGTTTCGCCCACGACGCGGATATGGTGGGCGCTTTCGAAGCGCCTTCCTTGTCGGCGGCGCTCGCCGGCACGGTCCGGCTCGAGCAGGCAGGCTGGGCGCGCCGGTTTGCAACGGAATGGCTTCTCGGTCCAAGGGAATTCTCTCCTGTGGCGGAACGCGGCGAGCGGAAGGACCATTCCTGGGGTTTTCTTGCATTGTGGGAGTGGAACGACGCGTGGTGTGCCGCCACGAGAGCCGAGCGCCGCGTCTATGACGAGGAATGCGACTTCGCGTTCAACGGCGATCTCGAGCTTGGCATCAATATTGCTGGACGGCATCGACTCGACTGGGCGAGCCGCTGGCATCATGCGGGGCTGTGGGAGGCGCCGTCGCTCCGCTCCGTTGACCTTGCCATGCAAGGTCACGAGGCGGCGGCGGATTTCAAGTTCACGACCTCGCGACACTACGTCGGCCGGCTTCGTCCGCTCGCGCACTTCTTCGAACCCGACACGGGCCGAGCATGAGCGAGTGCATCTGGATCCATTATGCGAGGCCGAGACCGCATTGGTACGGGCTCGACGCCGCGACCCAAGCCGCTCACGAAAAGAAATGGAGCGCGGCGGCGAAAGCTTCGGTCTCCGCAGGCGGGTTGTGCCTCGGCCGCTATCATATCCGCGGCCAACAAGATTTCGAGACAGTCGAGATCTGGAGATTTCCGACCGCGGAGGCTGCGTTTGAGCATTGGTCCGCGCTGACGGCTGCGGCCTATGGCGAGCTTAACGCCTTCGCGAACAACATCGGCCTTGCGATCGAAGGATCGCCCTGATGACGACGCCGCTGCTCGAAGCCCGTGCGATCAGCCGCCGGTTCGGGTATGTGCGGGCTCTTGATGGCGCGGACTTCGCCGTCCACGCCGGGGAAATATGCGCGCTCATCGGCGACAACGGCGCCGGGAAGTCGACGCTTGTGAAGATCCTTTCTGGTGCGGACCGGCCAGACGAAGGGCAGATCCTTGTTGCCGGCAAGCCGGTCGCCTTCAATTCCCCCAACGACGCGCAGGCTCACGGCATTGCGACGGTCTACCAGGATCTCGCGCTTGCCGCCGATCTGTCCCCGTTCGAGAATCTGTTCCTCGGCCGGGAGATTGTCCTGCCGGGCCTGCTCGGCCAACTCGGCTTCGTCAACCGCACGGCGATGCGCCGGCAGGCCAGCGAACAATTCGAGCGCCTGGGCGTGCGGCTTCGCTCGGCTCGCGCTCCGGTGTCGTCCCTGTCCGGCGGGCAGCGTCAGTCGGTCGCGATTGCGCGCGCCGCAATGTGGGCGGACCGCGTCATCTTCATGGACGAGCCCACCGCGGCCTTGGGCGTCGTGCAGACTGGACGCGTGCTCGACCTGATCCGGCAGGTTCGTGATCAGGGCATCGCTGTCGTCCTTATCAGCCACAATATGCCCCAGGTGCTAGCCGTCGCGGACCGCATCGAGGTTCTTCGTCTCGGGCGACGCGTCGCCCAGTTTGCAGCGCAGGACGCCAATGTGGACCGTCTGGTGGCGGCGATGACCAGTGGATCAGTCGAGGAGCGCGTGACATGAGCGCGGCCTCCCTGGGCGAACAAAAGGACGAGCGGCTTTCACCGCTCGAGCGCTGGACCGGGGTCCTTGGCGGAGGGTGGATTTTTGTCCTGCTGATCGCGCTCATTGCGATCTTCACGGCCTTGCGGCCCGAGCAATTCGGATCAAGCTTCAATCTGTCGATGCTCGCCATCAATGCGGCGATTCTCCTCGTTTTGTCGGTCGGGCAGACATTTGTGATCATAGCCGGGGGAATTGACCTCTCGGTCGGCACGGTTCTCGTCTTCGCTTCGATCGCGTCCGCTGAGGTCATGCTGCGCATGTCCGGCGCGGGCGGTGGAACCTACGGCACGACCCAGGGCGGATGGGGCGTCGTTTTCGTCGGGCTCATTATTGCGCTCGTGAGCGGAGCCGCCTGGGGCGCCGTCAACGGCGCCCTTGTCGCGGCCGCGCGCATCCCGCCGCTCATCGTCACGCTCGGCACGTTCGGCATGGCGCTCGGCTTCGCGCAGATCCTCACCAACGGCACCGACATCCGGGCCGTCCCGGCGACTCTCGTCGATGGGATTGGATCCGGGACAATCGGCGGCGTTCCGGTCCTGGTCGTGATCGCCGCGGCCGTCGCCCTTGTCGGCGCGGTCGTCCTTCATCTCACCCGCTTCGGCGTGCACGTGTTCGCCATTGGCTCCGACAAGGAGGCCGCCCGCCGGGCCGGAATCAACGTCGGCCGGAAGCTCGTGGCGATCTACGTGCTGTCGGGCGCGCTCGCCGGCCTCGCCGCCATGATGTCGACCGCGCGCTTCGCGACGACGACGATCGGCGGCCACGCCATGGACAATCTGTCAACCATCTCCGCCGTCGTGCTCGGCGGCACAAGCCTGTTTGGCGGAATTGGCAGCATCGCTGGAACCGTCGTCGGCGTGTTCATCCCGATCGTGCTTCTGAACGGCTTCGTGATCCTCGGCATTCCGCCCTTCTGGCAAACGGTGGCGACCGGCGCAGTCCTTATCCTCGCCGTATGGATCGATCAGCTCAAGCGACGGGCTCGAGAACGCAGCTGAAGCTGCAATAAAAGGAGAAAGCTTATGAAAATGACAGTTGGCGCCGCTGCTGTTTTCACGCTCCTGGCGGCCTCATCGGCTGCTGAGGCGGCGGAGCCAGCCGTCGCGCTGGTGCTCGGCGTAAAGGGAAGTCCTTTCTACCAGGCGCTCGCCTGTGGGGCGAAGGCGAAAGCAAAGGCGCTCCGCCTCGCTCTCACGATATCGGCTCCAGACCAGTTCGCCGCCGACAGCCAGATCCCGGTTGTCAACGCGGTGGCGGCGACGACGCCTGCCGTCGCGGTTATCGTGCCGACCGACGCGAAGGCGCTGATTGCGCCGATGAAGCAGCTCGCCGACCGCGGAACCAAGATTGTGACGGTCGACCAGACGATCGAGGACAATTCCTTCGTCCAGACCCAGATCCTGACGGACAACGCGCAGGGAGGACGGCTCGCCGCCGATGCGATCAACGCCCTGCTCGACGGCAAAGGCGAAGTGCTTGTCATCACCCAGCCGCCCGGTTCCGCGGCGCAGGACGCACGCACGACAGGTTTTGAGGAGGAACTGAAGAAATATCCCGGCATCGTCTATCTCGGCGCGCAATATCAAAGCGACGATCCCCAGAAGGCGGCCGAAATCGTGACCTCGACTCTCTCCGCCCATCCGAAGCTCGCGGGCCTCTTCGCGACAAACGATCAGGGGGCGATCGGCGCCTTGACCGGCCTCCGCCAGGCCGGCGCTCTGGGAAAGGTGAAGGTCGTCGCCTATGACGCCGCGAGCGCCGAGGTCAACGCGCTCAAGAACGGCGCCATCCAGGCCCTGATCGCGCAGGACCCGAAGCAGGAGGGCGAGGTCGCCATGGAATCCGCCGCCAAACTCCTCAAGGGTGACAAGTTGGACAAGACGACGCTGACCGAGATCGTCACGATAAAGGCCGGCGACAATGCGACCGCCGACAAATACGAATACAAAGGCGATTGCGACTAGGCGGGGCGCAAGCCCGCCTTGCGAGCGGCGAGGGCGCAAGCTTGATCTTTGTTGAAAGGGCGGCGAGAGAGTCTTTCGTCTATAATTGTCCAGAACTCTCTCCCGGTTCCGAACGACGAGGCGCACTGTGCCGAACCCGACGATCAAGGACGTGGCGCGGCTCGCCCGGGTGTCGACAGCGACGGTCTCGAACGTCATCAATGCGACGAGCTTTGTCAGCGCGCCGCTCAAGGCGCGGGTCCTTGAAGCCGTCGCGCAGCTGGGCTTCGCGCCGTCGAGGGTCGCGCGCGGATTGCGTATGCAATCGACGCGGTTGATCGGCGTGGTCGTCGCCGACATCACCAACCCCTTCTTCTCAGAGCTTGTGCGACGAATTGGCTCGATTGCGGATTCGCTGGGCTACAACGTTTTGCTCTGCGAAGCCGACCACGACCCGGCAAAGGAACTGGCCGCGCTTCAACTCCTGGCGGCGCATCGGGTGGAGGGCGTCATCTTGGCGCCGACCGGTCCGGCGTCCATGTACTTCGAGCCGCCCATTTCGAACTTCCCTCGCCCCATCGTCATGATTGACCGCGTGATCCCTGAGTCACACTTCGATGGGGTGTCCATCGATAACCATCAAGCGGCTTTAGACGTGACGCGTCACATCCTGTCGCTCGGCCACACCCACGTCGCCGCGGTCGCCGGGTGGCGCCACCTCCCCAACACGACGGAACGTCTTGATGGCTTTCGCGACGCCTTGGCTGAGTTCGGGCTCGATCCAGCCGAGGCCCCGGTCATCTACGCTGACTTCCGTCAGGACCGAGCGCGCGAACTTTCTCGCGAACTGCTTGTCGCGTCTCGACGTCCGACGGCGCTTTTTGTCTCAAATAACGAGATGGTGATCGGAACGATGCAAGCCATCACGGAGCTTGGCCTTGCCTGTCCAGCCGACGTCTCTTTGGCCGGCATCGACGATTTTCCTTGGGCGAGCGCGTTTGCGCCGCGTCTGACCACGGCGAGACAGCCGATCGAGGCGCTCGCCGAACATGGCGTCCGCCTTCTCCATGCGCGGATGCACGGGGAAGGCGGGCCGCCCGAGAGAGTCATTCTCAATGCGCGGCTGATCGTCCGCGAACTCGTGCGCTTCCCCCGAAGAGGGCCGAAAGGGAGTTCGGCCCTTGAAGCATGAAAACGCGCGGGTTAAACGTTTAGCCAATACCCGTCAGAGTTGATGGATTGTGGATGCCGCTAGGGTAAGCAATCCTAAAACCCTTCAGAGATCGGAGCCGATGCCAAATCCAGTACGGGTCCTTTTCGCCGGTGAATCCTGGATGACGCATAGCGTCCACGCCAAAGGCTTCGATTCGTTCGAGATGTCGTCGTATCACGAAGGCGGCACGGAGATGATCGCCGCCCTCCGCGCTGGCGGCGCGGCGGTAACCTACCAGCCGAGCCACATCGCGATGGACTCGTTTCCGTTCTCGCGGAAAGAGATCGACGCTTTCGACGTTGTGATCCTGAGCGATATAGGCGCGAACTCGCTTCTGCTTCCTGACCGGGTGGCGATCCGCTCCGAGAGCTGGCCGAACCGGCTCCAGCTCATTCGGGACTTCGTGAACGACGGCGGCGGTCTCTTGATGGTCGGCGGCTATCTCACGTTTCAGGGCATCCAGGCCAAGGGCAATTACAAAGGCAGCCCCGTCGAGGACGTGCTGCCCGTCGAACTGTTTCCTTATGACGACCGGCTTGAATGCCCCCAGGGGGTCACGCCGACGCTTGTCAAGCCCGATCACCCCGTTCTCAAGGGTCTGTCCGACTGGCCGCAGTTCCTCGGCTACAATCGGTCAACAGCTCGACCGGACGCGGACGTGCTTGCACGCTTCGGCGCTGATCCATTCATCGCCGTGCGCAATTTCGGACGGGGGCGGAGCGCGATCTTCTCTTCCGATTGTGGACCCCACTGGGGCCCGCCGCCCTTCTTGGCCTGGAAGGGCTACGGCGCGCTCTGGACAAATCTGGTTGGCTGGCTCGGAGAGAAACATCGACGCTGACAGACGATCAGGTGCAGGTCCGACGCTTCCGGCGCGACCGGGTGAAGGCTTCTCAAAGGTGGAGTCCAGATCATGCATGTCCTCAAACGCGCTTCGGTCCACCCACGGGCCGTATTTCCGCTCCTCGTTTCGGCCGCGATCCTCGTCCTGCAGGCGGGCGTCGTTCGCGCCGCGGACAAGATGGTCGGCGGGGAATTCGCCACCAAAGGAGTCGTGACCTCGACCGTCGGTCCGAACGACGCAAAGGGTCAGCCGGCAAGCGTCCTCACCTTCACGGACGATGAGGTCAAGAAGCTGCGCGACGGACACTATTCCGCGGCCTTGCTCTTCCAGACCAGCTCGGAATGGGCGGACGCCGTCACACGAGGCGCGGAAGATGAGTTCAAGGCGCTGGGCGTCGAGATCGCGGGCCTGAGCAATTCGAACTTCAGTGCGTCGGATCAAGCTCATGCGGTCCAGACGATCATGGCGAAGAAGCCGTCGGGGATCGTCACTTGGCCCATCAACCCGGAGGAATTGAGCCCCGCGCTCAAGAAGGCGGCGGAAGCTGGCGTCAAGATCGCGCTCATCAGCAACATGCCATCCGGCTTCCAGCAGGGGAAGGATTACACGGGTCTTGTCGGCGACGACCTCTACGCCATGGGCCAGAAAACGGCGGACAATCTTGCCAAAGCCATGGGCGGCGAGGGTGAGCTCGGCTTCCTCTACTTCGACGCCAACGCTTACGTCGTCAATCAGAGGGACGCGGCGTTCCGGACGACGATCGAGAAGAACTATCCCGGCATCAAGATCATCCCCGCGGGCTTCTCGGACCCCGGCCGCGTGTTCCAGGTCGCGAGCGCGATGATCTTGCAGCATCCCAAGATCAAGGCGATCTACGCGCCGTGGGCGGATCCAGCGTCCGGCGTCCTTCAAGCGATCCGCGCCGCGCATCGCGACGACATTGCAGTCGGCACGATGGATCTGTCCAATACTGTCGCCGTCTCGCTCGTCACTGGCGGGCCGGTGAAGGCGTTGACCGTCGATGATCCTTACTCCATCGGCAAGTCGCTCGCCGCGGTGATCGGCTATGGGCTTCTTGACAAGGAGGCGCCGGCTTATGTCGAGGTGCCGGCGATTGCGATCACAAAGGACAACATCCTTCAGGCATACGCGGACAGCTATCATGCGTCTCCGCCGCCCGAGGTCACCAAAGCCCTGGGCAAATAAGCTTGGCGAAGCATGAAGAGGACTAGAACGCCACGTCGAGAACGATGACGGACAGTGAGGCGCCCGTCACTGAGAAGTCGAACCCGGAGGCGGGCGAACCTGTGCGTCGGCAGGGGGGCGTTTCCGACGGGCCTCGCTTTCGGTGGAAAGACCTCACCGTCTATCTCGGATTCGCCCTCGTCTTCGCCTTCTTCGCCATCACGATCGGCGGCCAGGGCTTCCTCAGCGCCCAGAACGCGACCTCAATCGTCTCGCAGGTCACGCCGATCGCCCTTATGGCTTTCGGCGCGGTCTTTGTCCTCACTGCCGGCGAAATCGATCTTTCGATCGGGTCCGTGGTCGCAATGGCCGCGCTCTTTACGGCCCTCGGGCTCCGGCACTATGGGCTCGTTCCTGGCATCGCCTTTGGAATTTTGACAGGGGTCGGCGCCGGTCTTCTCAATGGCCTCCTGATCGTAGGGCTTAGGGTGCCCTCATTCCTCGTGACGCTCGGCACGATGCAGCTTTTCACCGGCATAGCGCAGATCTCGACCCAGCTTCAGGACGTCCCAATCGTCAACGATACCTACACGGATCTGTTCGGATCAGGCACGATTGGACCGCTGTCTAACGCGGTGGTCTGGCTCTTGCTCGGCTTTCTGGTCGCCCAGATCGCGTTCAAGAACCTCGCCTTCGGCTGGCGAGTGATGGCGACCGGAAGCAACCGCGGCAGTGCCCGGGCGCTCGGCATCAACACCAATCGCGTCCGCGTCGGCGTCATGGTCATCTCATCCTGCACGGCGGCGCTGGCCGGAATGATCTACGCTGGCGAGGTGCACGGCGCGGTCTACACACTCGGGTCGAGCGACCTCCTGACCGTTCTTGCCGGCGTGGTGATCGGCGGCACGAGCCTGTTCGGCGGGTCAGGCAGCATGCTGGGCGCGCTGATGGGCTCGCTTCTCATGACGATGATCGTCAACGGCCTTGTCCTGATGGGCGCGACGATGCAGCAACAGATCGTCGTGCAGGAAATCATCATCGTCGTCGCGGTGGCGGTCAGCCAGCGCCAGCCCGCGGAATGAATCGCATGGCCAGGGCGACTGAGCCTCTCCTCCGAATCGCTGCGCTTCGCAAGACCTTTGGCGGCCTGCATGCGCTCGAGGACATCAATCTCGAGGTCTGGCCGGGCGAAGTCGTGGGGCTGGTCGGCGACAACGGCGCCGGAAAGTCGACGCTCGTCCGTTGCATCGCCGGCTACTACACGCCCGATGCAGGCGAGATCACCGTAGATGGCAAATCTTTCGGTCCCGGCGGCCCCAAGCGCGCCGCCGAACTCGGCATCGAGATCGTGCATCAGGACCTTTCGCTGGTGATGCATGGCGATGTGGTCCAGAACCTCTACCTCAACCGTGAGATCCGTTCTTCCTGGCCGCCGCTCAGTCGCATCGGGTGGCTCGACAAGAAGGCCATGCGCGCCGGCGCTCGCGCGATCCTCGATCAGGTCGGGATCGGAGGAACGATCTCCGTTCGACAGCGGGTTCAGGAACTCTCGGGAGGCCAGCGCCAGTGCATCGCGATCGGACGCGCCGTCGGCTGGAGTCGGCGCATGGTGTTCCTCGACGAGCCGACGGCTGCGCTCGGCGTGCGGCAGACACGACACGTGCTTGATCTCATCGGACGCCTTCGCGCTCAGGGCATCGCGATTGTGCTCATCAGCCACAACATGGAGCAGGTGTTGGAGGTCTGCGATCGAATTGTCGTTCTGCGTCTCGGTCGAAAGGTCGCCGATCGGCCCATCGCTGGCCTGACCGGGTCGATGGTCGTCGGCTATATCACCGGCGCCGAGAGGGGCGAGGCTTGAGCGCCGCCTTGCAATCCGCCATCGAGGACCTCCCTCTCTTCCTCTGTATCGGAGACCTGGACGTCGATGTGCTGATCGAGGTCGATCGGCTGCCGACCCGAGACGGGAAGGTGAACGGCATCGTTAAGCAGAAAGTGTCAGGCGGCATGGCTGGAAACGTCGCGGCCGCGCTTGCCCGGCTGGGATCGCGGGTGCGTGTTCTCGGTCGCGTCGGCGATGACGCGGATGGAGCCTTCGCCGTCGAGGGCCTCAACCAAATGGGCGTCGACACGAGCTTCGTCTCCCGCCTTGCCGGCGTGGCGACATTCAGCTGCATCAGCCTGCTGACGCCCGACGGGGAAAAGTCGCTCGTTAAGCTGATGACATCAGCCTATCGGCCGGAAGCAAGCGCCGTGACTGACGCGGTGCTGGAAGGCGTCCGGCACTTGCATCTGACATCGGTCGGCGACCCTCCCCTTTGCCGGAAAGTCGTTGACGCTGCGCGAAGTTCAGGGGCGACGGCCTCGCTCGACGTCGAGCGCGCCGACTGCCCGGAAGACGCAGCCGTTCTGCTCGATGCGGTCAAGGGCTTCGATCTTATCTTCTGCAACGCGGAGTCGCGCGCCTTCGTTGATGCGGCGCTTGAGCGCCCGCTTGCGGGCCTCGTCGCCGTAGTCGTCACCACGCTCGGCGCGGACGGCGCACAGGTTGAAACCGCGGAGGGGCGCATCTCGTCGCCCGGCTTTGCGCCCAAGATTCTTGACACCACCGGCGCGGGCGACTGTTTCGCCGCCGCCTGCCTTCATGCGCGCCTCGCCGCAGGACTGGACTGGAGGGAGGCCATTCGCTTCGCCAACTGCGCCGCGGCGATCTCGACCACCGGGCTCGGCGCGCAATCGGCCTTGCCGACCGCCGATCAAGTCGCGGCGCGCCTCCAGGCAGAGCCAATCGAAACTTGATCCGCGCCACCGCGAGCCCGGAGCCGCGACGCCTGGCCCTCTATCTCACGGGGTTCGAGAGCGACCGTGAGCCGGCGGGCGTCCAAATCCATTTTAGCGGGTTCAATCGCTTTCCCGAGGCATCGATCTGCGCCCGTGCACAAGTTTACGCGACTCAATGAATTCAGTGACTTAAGTGCGCTTTCGCGCAACTTTGTAGCGGCCCAGCGGCCCCCAGAGGTTGGAAGCTTTCTTCCACCGACCTCGTCCTTCGAGACGCGATGCTCCACATCGCTCCTCGAGGCATGAGGTCCGTCGGTTCCGGCGCCATTCCGACGCTCCGGTTGGGCGGTGACGCAACTTTAAGTCAATCCCCTGTCCTCAATGCCGAAGCCCGTCGCGCGTCGCCCATTCGAAAGCAACAGTCTTGCCGGCTTTCTGGAAAACAATACCAAGCGCCGGCCGGCTTGGCAAGAAATTGTCGGTTTTTCGTAATCGAGCATCCACGCCTCAACCCGCGCCTATCCGTCCTCGGGAGCGCCCAGCAGCCTCATCAGCCGAATTACATCACCCGGCATAGGCCGCGTCGTGGAAAGCGATCTCCGCCTCCAAAGCCTTTTCGAACAGCGCACTCAGGCGCGCCTGCCGGGAGCTGGCGAGCGCCGGTCCCCGGTCGTCAATTTCCGAGCGGACCCATGCGACATGGTCGGCGAACGCGCCGCCGGCGTGAAGCGTCACCCAGTCGCGAATATAGTCCCTTGACGACGGCGACTGGTTGGCCGTCGAGCACCAGGTCAGATACATCCACTCCGCCGCCAAAATGCAGGCCAGGATCTCCTCATAGCCTTCCGTCTCGGCGACCGCGAGGAAGAGCGCGTGCAGCGGACGCGCCGGTCCCTGCGGCGGCAGACCTGTCCGTTCGTCGGCGCGTACGCCCATCCGCTCAAAAGCGGCAATAAAGAATTTCTCCTGATCGGTGACGAGTCCACAAAGGCCCAGGCCCAGACGCCGCCGCTCCCGAAACGAAGGCGCCTTGGCGATGGCGTAGCCCAGCGTCTGCGCCGCCGTGTCGACGAAGCCGTATTCGATCCTCAAGTATCGGGCGAAGACGCGATCGTCGATGGCGTCCGTCGCGACCTCACGAAAGAAGCGGTGGCCGAGGATTGCGTTCCATGTTCCGCGCGCCTCGGCCCGCATCCACTCCGAAAACGAGGACGCGTCGTTCATGGCGCTTTCCTGGCGCGCGCAACGAATTGCCTGGCCCGCTCGTCATCGACGGGATTCCACCACCGCCCGTCCACCTTTAACGCGCTTGCGACGATGACGCCGTCAACGATGGAGAGAATGTGGCCGACGTTGCCTGGATCGAACGCCGCTGCCGACAAGCGTCGGCAGCGAAGCCGCGGCCCGGATCTTCCTGAGATAATCGAAATCGGCCGCGTGGCCGGTGCGTTGACCGGTGAAGATGACGACGTCGGCGTTGAAAAACTCGACGTCGCGCACGAGTTCGGCGATCGGCCGGTCCTGCACGATGGCGTGGGCGCCGTGCTTGACATGCGCGTCGGCGAAGATCTTGACGTCTCGCGCCTGAAGCAGGCTCCGGTAGCGCATCGCTTTCGCCGCGGCGCCTTCGATCAGGCCTTCGTTGGCGACATAGGCGTTGGCCCACTGATTGACGCGAACGAACCGCGCGCCCGCGGCGCTCGCCACCGCAAGAGCGTGAAGCGCGGCGTTTGCGAGCACGTTGACGCCGATTGGCAACCCCGTTTCCACGCGGACGCGCTCGGCGGCGATCGCCATGTGCGCAGCGGTTTCCGGGCCGATATCCTCGGGCTTCGAAAAAGGAATGTCGCCGTGGTTCTCGACGATGAGGCCGTCGAAGCCGGCGCCGGCGTAAGCTCTGGCGTCCGCGAGCGCCCGCGCGTAGATCGGCTCAACCCCGCGGCCTGAATAGTCGGGGGATGCGGGCAACGGGAGCAGGTGGACGACGCCGATCAGAACGCGGCTGGGGCGGCCGAATAGGGTCTTGAGCGCGTTCTCCCGCGCTCGCGCAACCGAAGGCGCGTCCGTCATTGCCGATGCTCCTCGAGGCGTCCGAGCGCCGCGCGCTTAAGAATGCCCGCCATCTCCTCCCGGGACGGAAAGGAAGCGAGGACCCCCTTTCGCGCGACCGAGGCCGAAGCCGCCTCGGTCGCGGCGGCGACCGCTTCTCTCCAGCCGAGGCCAAGAACTTTGGCGGCGATCAACACCCCGCAGAACACGTCGCCCGCCCCGACCGCGTCGATCGCGGTCACCCTTGGCGCCGATATGCGAAACGCATCGTCGGCCGAGAAGAAAGCGGCCCCTTCCGCGCCGAGCGTAAGAACGACCGCGCCTGCGCCCTTCTTGCAAAGCGTCCGCGCCGCCTCCTCTGCTCCGCCGCCGGCAAGTTCGATCGCCTCGCCGCGGTTGACCAAGACAAGATCGACGAGCGTCCAGTCGTAGTCCAGAGCGGCATAGGTCGGCGGAGGATTGAGAGCTGTCGTCGCGCCTTTCCACTTCGCCAGAGCGAGACAGTCACGCGTGACGCTCGGACGCAAATTGCCCTGCATGACGACGAAGTCGCCCGGCACGATCCATGCGTCAATCGGCGTCTCCGCAATCGGATCGAAATTGCGCGCCGCGTCGATGAGGCTCAGAATCGTGTTCTCGCCCCGACGATCGACCGTAACGACGCAGCGGTCTGTCCCGTATGGCGAGGTCGCCAGGCCGTCCGTCAGCACGCCTTCGCCGGCGAGATTGGACCGAATGCGCTCGCCCTGCGCGTCGCCGCCGATCGCGGCGACCAGGCGAACATCGGCCCCGCAGCGCGCCGCGGCGAGCGCTTGATTGGCGCCCTTGCCGCCAAGATCCTCGGAGGCGCCGAGAGCCACGATCGTTTCACCGGGCCGCGGAAACCTGTCCACTCGAATCACGCTATCGAGCGCGGCGTTGCCGATCACATGGATCATTTTGCCCGTGTCATCCGCCACCGGCGCCTCTCCCTTCAGTTCCTGTCAGCGAGCGCGATGCTCGGCGGAGAAGACCCGCCGCGGGTTTTCGATCAGCATGTGGTCGATCGTGCGCTGATCCATGCCATGGCGCTTCAGGCGCGGCGCGAAGTGCTTGAGGATATAGCCGTAGCCGAATCCGCCATAGCGCGTCAGCATCATCTTCAGGAACACGTCCTGCGACATCAGGATTGAATTGAGATAGCCGTCGTCGACCAGCTTGCAGATGGCGACAGCGTTCTCCTCGTCGCACGGCGACTGCGCCTGCTGGTCGGCGTAAAAGTAGTCCATGCCGATCATGTCATATTCGATGAACGCGCCCCTGTCCGCTAGGCTCCGCTGATACTTGTGGTCGTGCAGGCTCGGGTTCATATGGCAGAGCACGACGTGCCGCGGGTCTGCGCCTTCGCTCTCAACCACATCAAGCACGCGATGAGCCAGGCGCTCCCAGCCCGGAAGATGAATGGAGAGGGGAGCGCCGCTCAGGTCCGGCAGTCCTGATGCCTTACGAGCCCTAACCGGCGAAGGTCAGTTCGACTTCGCCTCGTCGGCCTTGAGCGCGCCGACGATGCCCGCGGGAGCGAAATAGACCGCGAGAACAAAGGCGAGGCCCAGCCACAGAAGCCAGCGGTCGGGATGGAACAAAGCGGGCAACAGCGGCAGGCTCGCGTTAGCCGCGGCTTGCGAAAGCCCGGCCATCACGTCCTGCAGATAGCTCTCCGCGAACACGAACAAAGCGGCGCCGATGATCGCGCCATAGAGCGAGCCCATGCCGCCCACAACGACCATCACCAGGACGTCGACCTGGATCGAAAAAGAGAGCGCGGTGTCGGGGCCGACGTAACGCAGCCACAGCGCGAACAAGGCGCCGGCGAGCGTCGCGCCGAGCGCAGAAATGCAGGTGGCGAGCGTGCGGTGGAAGACGGTGCGGTAGCCCAAAGCCTCGGCGCGAAACGGGTTCTCGCGGATCGCCTGCAGGACGCGGCCGAACGGCGAGTTCACCACCCTGAGCAGCACGAGGAAGGCGACCGCGACGACGGCGACGACAAGATAATAGGTTAGAATCTTGCCGGTGATCGCGACGCCGAAAACCTTATCCTGAATCAGCCTGTAGCCGGGCTGCAAGACGACCGGAACCTTGAACGAGCGCCCGTCCTCGCCCCCGGTAAGCTCGGAGAGCTGCGAAGCGAGCACGTTGAAGGCGTAGGCGACCGCCAGCGTCACCATGGCGAAGAAGATCGACTGCACCCTGAGCGAGAAGAGGCCGATCGCGAGCGCCAACGCCAGCGACAGCGCCGCGGCGACGATGAGCCCCAAGAGGACCGCGCCCCAGCTCGCGCCCAGCGCGTAGAGCATGAGGCCAACGCCATAGGCGCCAACGCCAAAGAACATCACATGCGCGAACGACACGATGCCGGCATAACCGAGCAGCAGGTCATAAGACGCGACGAGCAGGATCATCACGCAGGTCTTGGCGGCGACGTTGAGCGCCTTGGCGCCGGGGAACAGGAACGGCGCCAACGCCAAGGCGAGGACGATGAGGACGAGCAGAACTTGCAGCGCGCGCCCGCGCGGCGGGTCGCCGGAAAGCAGGTTCATCGGCCGCTGACCGGGTAGAGCCCGCGGGGTCGCCACAGCAGCACCGCGACCATCGCCAGGATGTTCGACACCAGCGCGAGCTTAGGAGCGAGAAAGCCGGTGTAATTGGCGATGAGCGCGACCAGGATCGAGGCGACGAACGATCCGCCGACGGAGCCCAAGCCGCCGATGATGATGACGATGAAGCACAAAACCAGGAACTCGCCGCCGATCGAGCCATGAACTTGGCCGCGGTAGAGCGCCATCATCGCCCCGCCCAGTCCAGCCAGCGCCGAGCCGGCCATGAACACAGCCACGAACAGCCGGTCGACGCGATAGCCGAGCGCCTCGACCATCTCGCGATTCTCGACCCCGGCGCGGACAAGCAAGCCGATCTTTGTTCGGTTGAGGATCAGCATCTCGCTTAAGAAAACGGCGAGGCCGACCAGCGTCGCCAGCACGCGATATTTCTCAATCGCCGCCTCGCCGAAAACGAACGAGCCCTCGAAAGTCTTCGGAACGCTGAGCGGGATCTGCGCCGGGCCAAACACGGCGTAAAGCAATTGCTCGGCGATGATCGCGCCGCCAATGGTGGCGAGAATTTGCTTTAAGTGCTGACCGTAGACCGGCTTCACAATCAGTCGCTCGAACACCCAGCCGAAAGCGCCGCAGACGAGCGCAGCCACGAGCGCGGCGAGGATGAAGACCGCGAGGTTCATGGAAAAGGAATCGGCGCTCGACCAGCTCGCCAACGGCAACAAAACAAGGGTCGCGGCATAGGCGCCGAGCGCGATGAAGGCGCCGTGGCCGAAATTGAGCACGTCCATCATGCCGAAGACGAGAGTGAGGCCCGAGGCCATGGTGAAGATCATCATCCCCATCGCCAGCCCAGCCGCGGTCAGCGTCACAAAGGTCGAGAACGAGCCGATGAACGGCGCGGCGACGAGCGCGACGACGAGCGGCGTCAGCGCCGGCAGGATCTCCATCCTCTGCCGCGGCAGCGCTTGGCCGACGTCGAGCGCGCTCATTGATGCGAATCGAGGCTGAGGCCGAGCAGGCGGTTTTGCAAGCTTTCGTCCGCGGCGAGCTCGGCCATCCCGCCGCGGTGGACGATGCGGCCGTTGTCCATGACGCGGACCTCGTCACCGACTTCGCGCGCGACGCGAAAGTTCTGCTCAACCATGAGAATGGTCACCCCCGTCGCCTTGATGTCGTTGAGGCAGGCGATGAGCGAACCGACGATCGCGGGCGCAAGGCCCTTGGTCGGCTCGTCGATCAGCAACAATTCGCGCGGCTCGACGATGGCGCGCGCGATCGACAGCATCTGCTTCTGGCCGCCCGACAAGGCGCCGGCGCGCGACAGCCAGAATTTCTTCAGCGCCGGAAAGAAGCCGAAGATCCAGTTAAGACGCGCGTCGTCGAGCGGACCCTCCCGCGCGCCGAGCACAAGGTTTTCCTTGACCGAAAGATCGGAGAACACCGCCATCGTCTCCGGCGCATAGCCGACGCCAAGACGCGCGACGTCGCTCGCGGCCCGGTTCTGCAACGGCGTCGACCCGAGCGCGATCCGACCTTTCGAGGCGCGCCACAGCCCCATGATCGTGCGCAGCGTGGTCGTCTTGCCGGCGCCGTTGCGGCCGAGCAACATGGTCGTCAGCCCCGCCGGCGCGTCAAAGTCGACGCCCTGGAGGATGTGATAGCGGCCGATATGGGTGTGCACGCCTTCAAGCGTGAGCGCGGCGCTCATGCCGCTTTCCCGGGGCTTACGCCGAGATAGGCTTCCTGCACGACCGGCGAGGCGATCACTGCTGCGGGCTCGCCGTCGGCGACCAGCTGGCCGTTGGTCAGGACAATGATGCGGTCGGCGAGCGAGCGCACGACATCCATCTTGTGCTCGACCAAGAGGATGGTCTTGGTCTTGTCGGTCTTGAGACGCGCGATGAGATCGAGCACCACCGGAACCTCATCGACGCTCATGCCCGCCGTCGGCTCGTCGAACATGAAGATTAAGGGCTCGAGCGCCATCATCATCGCCACTTCGAGCTTGCGCTGATCGCCATGCGACAGGGCCGAAGCGAGCGCGTCGCGCCTATTGAGGAGGCCGACCGAATCGAGCACGGAATCGGCGCGCGCCACGAGATCGGCGCTGGCGCGCCAGGGCCGCCGCATGTCGTAGTGAACGGCGGCCTTGGCTTGGGTCGCGAGGCGCACATTTTCGGCGACGCTCAGGCGGGGAAAAAGGTTGGTGAGCTGAAACGCGCGCCCGAGGCCGAGCCGGGTGCGTTGGGGCGCGCTTAAAGTGGTGACGTCCTCGCCCTCGACATGGACCGCCCCGTCCGAGGCCCTAAGCTGGCCCGACATCAGGTTGAAATAGGTGGTCTTGCCCGCGCCGTTCGGCCCGACGATGGCGGTGAGCGCGCCCGGAAAGAAAGCGCAGGAGACGTGGTCGACCGCGACATGGCCGCCGAAGCGGATGGTCAGGCCCCGCGTCTCCAGGGACGGCGTCATTTGAGTGGTTCCTGACCGGAAACCTTCTTCACCGCCCTCGTCCTGAGGCGCCCTTTGTCGAAGACGAAGGGCCTCGAAGGATGGTCCAGCTCGCATCGACCGCCGGGCGCTCTGGAGCGTCCTTCGAGACGCCGCGCGTTGCGCGGCTCCTCAGGACGAGGTCCCAGAGACGTCATCGCTTGTTGCGGATCGGGATATCCATGTCCTCGATCGTGAGCTCGCGGGTGAGCTCCGGGATGCCCCAAGCGACCTTCGGATCAACCTTGATCTTGAAGGCGTACATCGATTGGAGCGCCTGATGGTCCTGCTTGCGGAAAATCATCTTGCCCTTGGGCGTTTCGAAGTCCATGCCCTCCATCGCGGCGATGAGCTTCTCCGTATCGGTCGACTTGGCCTTCTCGACGGCGGTCACGATCGCCATCGCGGCGGCGAAGCCGCCGCAAGTGAAGAAGTCCGGCGGCGCGTTGAAGCGCTTTTGATGTTCAGTGACCAGCCAGTCGTTCACCGGATTCTTGGGGATGCCGTAGTAGTAATAGGTCGCGCCCTCTAGGCCGGGGAAGCGCTTGTAGGCGGCGAGCGCGGGCAAGATGTTGCCGCCGGTCGAGAGTTCGATCCCGTAGCGGCCTGGGTCGAGATCGGCGAGCTTGTCGAGCGGATCGCCCCCGCCCGCCCAGATGATCCAGATGATCTTGCGGCCGGGCTTATCCTTCAGCGCGTCGAACAGGCGCTGCGCGGGGGCGGTGAAATCGGTGGTGTTGATCGGCGCATATTCCTCGGCGTCGACGGTTGCGCCGGTCTTGGCGAGCGCCTCCTTGAACGCGGCGACGCCGTCGCGGCCGAAGGCGTAATCTTGCGCCAGCGTCGCGATATGCACGCCGGGCTTGCCGATTGCGACCGCGTTCGAGATCGCGTCCTGCGACGAGTTGCGCGCGGTGCGGAAGATGTAACGGTTCCACTTGGAGCCGGTGATCTCGTCGGCGACCGCCGGTTCGACGACGAGGATCTTCTTGTGCTCCTCGGCCACCGGCAGCATGGCGATCGCCGCGGCAGAGGAGGTGGTGCCGACGGCGATGTCGGCGCCGTCGTCCTCGTAAGCCTCCGCAAGCGCGCTTTTGGCGAGGTCGGGCTTGCCCTGGTCATCCTTGGTGATGATGACGATCTTGCGCCCGTCGACCTCCATCGTCCCCTTGGTGGCGTATTCGAGCCCGAGTCTCAAGCCGGTCTCGGTCTGCTTGGCGTAGGCCTGCAACGGACCGGTGCGTCCGTAGATGAGGGCGATCTTGAGATCGTCTGCCGCCGCCGCCCCGGCGGAGGCGATAAGCGCCGCGGCGAAGGCGAAAAGTTTGAGACGAAAGCTCATGAGCGCTCCTCTGGGACCCTACCGGGCGCGGCGGGACGGCCTTGCGCCGCCGGGACTCCGACGCGCCCTATAGATGAGCTTAGCCTTCGAATGATCGAGGGGGCAAGGCGGCGCTCTCTTGCCGTGGACGGAGAGCGGCCGACCGGGCGGCGACTCACCGACGCTTGCGCCGCGCCGGCTGCCCCCGTATAAGGTCTGCTCGCCGGCCTTTCAGCGCCGCGATGTCGGAGTGTAGCGCAGCCTGGTAGCGCACCTCGTTCGGGACGAGGGGGTCGGAGGTTCGAATCCTCTCACTCCGACCAACAAACTCAACAACTTAAAAGCTTTGACACGTTCTGCGCAGGTTGCATCGCGCCTGGATCGATTGGCCGGTTCCTGCCGATCCTGCCGGAAATCGAGCGCTTGCGCCAACGACTCGCCGGAGCGCAAACATTCCACGAAAGGCTAGCGCATCGCCCTAACGCAGGGCATGGTCTCCCAAGCGCGCGCCGCGCACGACGACCAGCGCGAGGATAACGAGGGGTCCCATGAACGTATTGGTCATCGACGTCGGCGGAACCCACGTCAAAATCCTGGCGACCGGCCAGACCGAGAAGCGGGAGTTCGAACTCCGGACCGAAAATGACGGCTCAACAGATGGTCTCGGGAGTCCGACGGCTCGCCGGCGAGTGGAGCTATGACGTCGTGTCAATCGGCTATCCGGGGCCAGTCCTGCACAATCGGCCGGTCGCGGATCCGAAAAACCTGGGGCGCGGCTGGATGGGCTTCGACTTCAGGAAGGCGTTCGGCCGGCCGGTCAAGGTCATGAACGATGCGGCGATGCAGGCGCTCGGCAGCTATAAAAAGGGCAAAATGTTATTCCTCGGGCTGGGAACCGGGCTTGGCTCGACGCTGATTGTAGACGGAATCGTGGAGCCGATGGAGCTTGGTCATCTGCCTTACAAGAAGGCCACTTATGAGGACTATGTCGGCGAGCGAGGACTGGAGCGGCTGGGCAAGAAAAGGTGGCGGAAGCACGTTTTTGACGTGGTTGCTCGATTGGTCGCCGCGATCGAGCCTGACGATATTGTCCTTGGCGGCGGCAACGCTAAGATTCTGAAGGAGCTGCCGCCGGGATGCCGGCTGGGCGACAACACGAATGCCTTCAGGGGCGGATTTCTTATGTGGAAAGACGCCCCGGGATCCAGCCAGTCGCCAGCAGTCCAATTGGGTCCCGCGGTTGCCACGAAGTCGCGGGCGTCGGTAAGCTCGAAACGATCCTAGCGCGATTGGGTCGCTCACTCATCGGAAGGAGCCGCACATGCAACTTGGAATGGTGGGACTGGGGCGGATGGGCGCCAACATGGTCCGGAGGCTCCTGACGGGCGGCCACGAGTGCGTAGTGTTCGATATGTCTCCCAAGGCCGTCGAGGAACTCGTCGACGAAAAGGCGACCGGCAGCTCCTCGCTTGCGGAGCTGGTCAAGAAACTGGAAAAACCGCGAGCAGTCTGGCTCATGGTTCCCGCCGCGGTCGTAGACAGCACCATCGCCGAACTTGCGCCGGCGCTCGAGACTGGGGACACGATCATTGACGGCGGAAATTCCTACTATGTCGACGATATCCGCCGCGCCCATGAACTGACGTCGAAGGGCGTCAACTACATCGACGTGGGCACGAGCGGCGGCGTCTGGGGACTTGAGCGCGGCTATTGCATGATGATCGGCGGCCCTGAGCACGAGGTGCAGCGTCTCGATCCAATCTTCAAGACGCTTGCGCCGGGCGCAGGCTCCATTCCGCGAACCCCCGGCCGCAAGGGCGCCGCCACGACAGCCGAACTTGGCTATCTCCACTGCGGGCCGAACGGCGCCGGACATTTCGTCAAGATGGTCCACAACGGCATCGAATACGGCATCATGGCCGCCTATGCCGAGGGGCTGGACATCCTGCGGGGCGCGAACATCGGCAAGAAGACGCACGCAGTCGACGCCGAAACGACGCCGCTGAGCAATCCAGACTATTACAAGTACGACATCGATCTGCCGGACGTCGCCGAGGTCTGGCGGCGCGGCAGCGTGATCGCCTCTTGGCTGCTCGACCTGACGGCGACCGCGCTGACGGAGGATTCTGGGCTCTCCAAGTTTTCCGGGCGCGTGTCGGACTCCGGGGAAGGCCGCTGGACGATCAAGGCGGCCATCGACGAAGGCGTGCCGGTGCCGGTGCTGAGCACCGCCCTCTATGAGCGGTTTTTTTCCCGCGGCGACGCGGACTACCAGAACAAGCTGCTGTCGGCGATGCGCTTCCAGTTTGGCGGCCACCTGGAGAAGCCAGTCAGCAAATAGGCGGACGACACTCGGCGGCCGACGAGGCTCCGGCTGCGTGGAGGTGGCGGCGAACTTTTCCGCGCCCCTTGCATCGAGAACGAAGACCGATGCTAGGATGCGCGCCGGATGAGCGGCGGGGAGCAACAAAAGGCAGCCCGCTCCGCTGAGCATGCACGGCTCGCGGAGGGATCAGCCGCCGCTGCTGGGGGCGACTGGAAGCTCATCGGGCCCTACCTCGCCGAGCGCGCCTGGGGCACTGTGCGCGAGGACTACAGCGCCGACGGCGACGCTTGGCGCTACTTTCCCTTTGATGACGCGCGCTCCCGCGCCTACCGCTGGAGCGAGGACGGCATGGCGGGCCTCTCCGACCGCGAGCAGCGTCTTTGTTTCGCGCTGTCGTTTTGGAACGGGCGCGACCCGATCCTGAAGGAGCGCATGTTCGGCTTGAGCGGCCCCGAAGGAAATCACGGCGAAGACGTCAAAGAATACTGGTGGTATCTCGACGCGACGCCGACCGCCTCCTGGCTCAGCTGGCGCTATCACTATCCGCAAGCCGAGTTTCCCTATGCGCGTCTACGGGAGGAAAATGCGCGCCGGACGCGGGATGATCCGGAATTCGAGCTTCTCGACACCGGCATATTCGACGGCGACCGATACTGGCAAATCACCGCAGACTACGCCAAGGCGGCGCCCGACGATGTCTTAATTCGCATCGCCGTGCGCAACGCCGGACCAGAGCCAGCCGAGCTCCATATCCTGCCGACGCTCTGGTTCCGCAACCGGTGGTCCTGGGAAGACGGCGTCGCCAAACCCGTGATTCGCGATGCGTCCGATGGGACCAACGCCGTTGCGATCGCCGAGGACGAAATGCTCGGCGCATGGAAGCTCGTCGCCGGCCCCGATCCCGCGCGCCGTCCGCCGACGCTGTTGTTCTGCGACAACGAGAGCAACGTCCCGAAGCTCTTCGGCGGCGCCGCTTCGACGCCCTATCCCAAGGATGGCGTCAACGACCACGTCGTCAATGGCGCAGCGACGGTCAACCCCGAACGACGCGGCACGAAGATGGCGTGCTGGCACCGCGTCACAGTTGGGGCAGGAGAAACCGTCGAACTCAGGCTTCGCCTGGCGCGCGACGCTCCGGGCAAAGCCATGGACCTCGGCGACGCGTTCACCCAAACGCAAGCCGATCGAAAGCGCGAAGCCGACGAATATTATGCCGCGCTACGCCCGGACGGAACGAGCGGCGAAGACGCGATGGTGATGCGGCAAGCCTTCGCGGGAATGGCCTGGAGCCTGCAATTCTATCACTATGACGTGCCGCGCTGGCTCGAGGGCGACAAAGTGCCACCCCCGGAGGCGCGGAAATCCGGCCGCAATTCGGGATGGCGCCACCTAAGCAATCACCACATCGTCGCGATGCCGGATAAATGGGAATATCCTTGGTATGCTTCGTGGGACCTCGCTTTCCACAGCGTGGTTCTCGCCCATACCGACCCGGCGATGGCGAAGAATCAACTGCTGCTGCTCGCGCGCGAATGGTACATGCATCCGAACGGGCAATTGCCGGCGTACGAATGGAACTTCAGCGATGTGAACCCGCCGGTCCAGGCATGGGCCGCGCTGGCGGTCTTTCGCATCGACGGCGCGACCGATTTCGATTTCCTCGCGCGCGTCTTCAACAAGTTGTTGATCAACTTCACTTGGTGGGTCAACCGCGAGGACGAGCGGGGAGATAATATTTTCGAAGGCGGTTTTCTCGGGCTCGACAACATTGGCCCGTTCAACCGCTCGGAGATGCTCCCCGGCGAAGTCCTCGAACAGTCGGACGGCACGGCCTGGATGGCGAAATTCTGCCTCAATATGCTTGAGATTGCGCTGTTGCTC
The DNA here is from genome assembly GCA_963824475.1 of uncultured Alphaproteobacteria bacterium. Classification (GTDB taxonomy): domain Bacteria; phylum Pseudomonadota; class Alphaproteobacteria; order Rhizobiales; family Beijerinckiaceae; genus Roseiarcus. Next base: position 592,548 of record CAWGPR010000006.1, on the reverse strand, counting down.
GCCAATCGTAGCCGGGTCTACGAGGATGTCGCTATCAAATTCTTTGAGCACTTCGCGCTGATCGCGGCCGCAATGGAGAACCTTTGGGACGAGCAGGATGGATTTTTCTACGACCGGGTGCGCAGGCCTGACGGTTCCGCCGCCACAGTGCGGGCGCGATCGATGGTGGGGCTTCTGCCAGTCTTCGCCGCGGTGGAGCTCGACGCCTCGCTATGGCGCCGCTTGCCCATGTTTCGCGAACGGGCGCGCTGGTACCTTGAACACGAACTGCGGACAAAGAATCATCTCTACTATCTCCCATCCAGCGACCGCCCCGGTCTGATCTCGCTGGTCGAGAAGTCGCGCTTCCAACGCATTTTGGCCCGCATGCTCGACGAGAGCGAATTTCTGTCGCCCTACGGATTGAGGTCGCTCTCGCGCTACCATCTGGAACACCCTTTGGTTGTCGATTTCGACGGTCGGACTTGCCGTCTCGACTATGAGCCGGGAGAATCGCGCTCCGGCCTCTTTGGCGGCAACTCTAACTGGCGTGGGCCGATCTGGTTTCCGCTGAACTTCCTCGCCATCGAGTTGCTGCGACACCTTCATGACTTCTTCGGCGAGGACTTGACAGTCGAGTTGCCGACCGGATCGGGCCGGAAAGCGAATTTGGATCAGGTCGCCGATGAACTCAGGCGCCGTCTGCTGAGCCTGTTTCTGCTCGACGCGAATGGCCGGCGCCCGGCGCATGGCGCCAATCCCCGTTTCCAGAAAGACCCTGTGTGGCGGGATTCGCTCCTCCTCTATGAATACTTCCACGGCGAGACCGGCGAGGGCCTTGGCGCCTCGCATCAGACCGGATGGACGGCGCTCGCCGGAGCGCTCGTGGCGCACGGCCGCGCTCGCGCCACGTCCAAGCCACAGAGCTAAGCCTGCTCCGTAGTTTTACGAATTTGGATGTTCCTGCCGCCTGAGACGGGACATCATGTCCGATACATACTCATCGCCAGCGTCGCGCTGGCCCTGCTTGCCTTGGATCCTGGTCGAGGTGTTCGTCAGACCGTGAGCGCCCGGCGACTGATCTTGCGGCCGGACGGCCGGCCGAACGGCGTGCCGGCTGAACGCGACGCCGAAATTGGACGACATCGATGGCCGCGGAAAACACACTCGGCACCTTGCGTCGCGAAGCCGCTTCCTGTCGCGCCTGCCCCTTGTGGACAAACGCGACCCAGACGGTGTTCGGAGAAGGCCCGGCAGACGCTAAGATCATGTTCGTCGGCGAACAGCCCGGGGACAAGGAAGACCGCGAGGGCCATCCGTTCGTCGGGCCGGCGGGCCTTCTATTGAATAGGGCGCTTGTGGAGGCGGGGATCGATCGCGAGCGCGTTTACGTGACGAACGCGGTCAAGCATTTCAAGTTCGAGCCGCGCGGCAAGCGACGGCTGTACAAGCGCCCCAACGCCAGCGAGATCAAGATATGCCGGCGCTGGCTGGCGGGAGAAATCGAGGCCATTCATCCACGGCTGATTGTCGCCCTCGGGGCGACCGCAGCGCAGGGCCTGGCGCAACGAGCGATCCCTGTTCAGAGCAATCGGGGCAAGGTCCTCGACGTGGCGAACGGACTGCGCCTCTTCATCACCATTCATCCGTCCGCGCTGTTGCGGTTGCAGGATGAGGAAGAGAGGCGTTCAGGCTACGCAAGCTTCGTGAATGACCTGCGCTTGATCGAGCAATTGGTCAAGGTTTCGGTGGGCCAAGCGAAGGATGGCGCAATTTCTACGGCAGCCCATATCCGGCCTCCCGCTGATGCCTGACTGCGAGGATGACGACAAGCGGATCTTCGAACCGATAGAGGACCACATAGCCGCTGGCGCCGAATGGGATCAGCCATTCCCGGAATTCGGGGTCCATGTCTTGCACAGGGCGTCCGGCACGCGGTTGCCCCTCGAGGGTTTTCACGCTGGTTCGTATGGCTTTCACAGCCCGTCGTGCGGCGTCGGGATTGTTGTCAGAAAGGAAGCGAAAAAGCCTCTGAACGTCCGCCAGCGCCGCGGGCGTCCAGATCAGTCGTGACACGGTGGCGGTTCGGCGTCCTCACCCGCCTCAAGTCTTGTGAGCCATGCGTCGGCTTCGGTCGATGTGACGTGCAGACCGTCGGCCTGATAGGCGGCCCAGGCTGAAAGCGCGTCTTGCCTTAGCGCCTGAAGCGTCTCCTCGCGTTCGACGTACTGACGGATCGCTTCCCGCATGATCCAATGCGCGGACCGCCGCCGCTGCTCCGCCAGGCATTGGACCCTATGCTTGAGGTCGTCGTCGATTTTGATGGATGTGGCCATTGAGAACGATCCGGTATTACCTTTTAATACCCTACGGTCTTGTCGCGGATTTGTCCATCCCTCGGCAGGCTCAGGCGCCCTATCCGGCCGGCCACGGCAAGCGGCTTCCGCGGTTGCGTAAGAGACAACCCCTCGCCGCGTTTCTCGGTGCTGGGCGTCAGTCCTCGACCTCAGTGTCGGGCCGGTCGTCGCCGCTTTCCTCTTCCTCATGCCAGCGGCCGGAGCTGTCCTCGTATTCGATCGGGCCGCCCTGCCCGGGCGCACGCTGCTCCTGCGCCGCCCGCTCCGCTGCGGCGTGGGCCGCCTCGCGGGTGGCGAAGGTCTCCGAAAAGACGTCGCCGGCCTTGTATGCCCATCCGCCGTCGTGCTCGACGACCGTGTAGGTGACATGGCTCATGGTCGAAACCCCTTCCTTTCGTTGCGGTTCGCCTTCGAACCTTTGGCGATTTGGTCGAATTGCCAAAGGCTCTATGCCTCTTTGATTTCGCGCGCTTTCTCGCGAAAAACCGGTTTCCACTTTTTCGCAGCGCGCTCTGACGCGCCGCCAATCAGCCAAGCCGAAGCGCTCCATCTGGCGGCTCAGGCGCCATCTTGCAATGGCGCCTCACGGCGGCGCGCGCCGCACGGCGAGCGTAAGCAGCGTCACGCCGATGACCGCCGACACGACCGAAGCGATAAATATCGCGATCTTGGCGGCTTCGAAATCGGCCTCTAACGGGAATGCCTCGCCGGCAATGAACAGGGACATCGTGAAACCGATTCCCCCAAGCGCCCCGGCTCCAGCGAGTTGCGCCCACGTATATTGTTTCGGCTTGAGCGCCAGCCGCGTCGAGACCGCGAGCGCCGACACCAGGAGGACGCCGAGCGGCTTGCCGATCACGAGCCCGGCGACGATCGCCGCCATCAACCGCTCGCGGCCGCTGAACGTGTCCAGCCTCAAGGCGACGCCGGCGTTGGCCAAGGCGAACAGCGGCAGCACCAGGTAGCTCGATCGCGCGCCGGCATTGCGCAGCAGGCGGTCGGCCGGCGACTCGATCCGGTCGTGGATCGCATCCAACGCGCGCAGCGCCGGCGCGGACGGCCCATGCCGCAGCACCTCGCCGCCGCGCGCCGCTTCGGCGCCGATGATGGCGCTCGCCTGCGTTGTGAGGGCCGTGAGGTTTGGCGGCGGGCGGGTGGGGATGAAGAGCGCCAGGATGACGCCCGCCAGGGTCGGATGCAGTCCGCTCGCCAGCACGCACGCCCACAACGCGACGCCGACCGTGACGTAAGGCGCGAGCGTATAGACATGCGACCGGTTGAGCATCGCGAGCGCGCCGATGAGGACGGCCGCCGGCGTGAGATAAATGAGATTGAGCTCGCCCGAATAGAATATGGCGACCGCCAGGATCGTCCCCAGGTCGTCGACGATCGCCGCGGCGGTGAGGAAGATGCGCAGTTCGACCGGAACGCGTGGTCCCAGCATGACGATCAGCGCCACCGCGAAGGCGGTGTCGGTCGACATCGGCACGCCCCAACCGTGCGACCAGGCTCCGGGCGGAACGATAAGCAGATAGACCGCCGCTGGCGCAACCATGCCGCCGATGGCGCCGGCGATCGGCAGCGCCGCGGAGCGCCAGCCGGAAAGATGGCCCACGGTGAACTCGCGCTTGATCTCGAGCCCGACGACAAGAAAGAACAGGGTCAAGAGCCCATCGTCGATCCAATGCAATAGCGACTGCGAAAAGCTGAAGCCGCCGAACATCAGGCCGAGCTGTTGATCCCAGAACGCGGCGAAGGCCGGCCCCAAGCCGCTGTTGGTCAAGGCGACGGCGACGATTGTCGCCAACAGCAAGAGGACGCCCGCCGAGGGTCCCCAGCTGGCGAAATCGAGCGCCGCCGAACGCACGCGGTGGCCGAGCGTGCCCAGCATCGCGTCGGCCAGCGCGCTTTCGTCCCATGGGCCGTCGTAGCGGCGGCCGTTGATGAAAAAGGTCGGCGTGACGATCGCCCCGCTCGCCCCCGCGCTGGCCTCGTCCGCATCGACCCGCGCCTTTGCATGGATGACCGCTGGATCATCGGGCGGCCCGCAGTCGGCGGACACGCCGAGATCGCGCGCGACCGCAACGAGGTCGTCCTCGGTCAGCGTCTCCGAGCGCGTCATCAGCTTGACGTGCGCGCCCCAAAAGCGCTTGGAGTTCTTCGGCCCGCTCCACCAGTTCAGCGGCGCGGCGGGCAAGCTCAACGCCGACGAGAGGCCGATGGCGGAAGACATAGCGCATACGGTCGCCGAACTGATCGCGCACTTCAGCGATCCGCTCGTTCGCCGCACGGCAATAGGGGCACGCGTAGCTGCCATATTCGACCAGCGTGATGGGGGCGTGCGGAGGACCCAGGATGTGGTCGAACTTGTCATCCACCGGCCGGTCGAGCCGATTGCCCAACGTCACGTCAGACATGGAAAGATTCCCGATCCGGCTCCGGCGACGACAACGATCAGCGAGAAGCTTCTCAGAGGCGCACGCTGCAATCAATCCTGCGGCCAAGCGCCTCCCCGGCTCGCTCTTGCGGGCGCTTGCGCGCATAGTTCGAGGCCATGCTTGGACGCCTGAGGACACACTGGCGCGAAGCGCGCGCGGCGCGGCTCAAACGGAAACTCGAGAATGCGTCGCTCTACATCCGCGATCTCGGGGACGAGCAAGGCGAACGTTTCGGCCGGGGGCTGAATTATCTATTCAACGACTGGATCCAACGATTCGGGCCGGTCAAGGACTGCGAGGTTGGCGCCCGCAAGCATACGGTCAAGGAAATGAGACGCGACGCGCGGCGCCGCTATGAGCAGGACATTGGCGCGGCCTTTGCGCTCGAATTTCTCTCCTACCATGTCGAGGCGTCCTATTTGCCGGGCGAAGACGCCGCATTTGTCTATGATTTGACGTCCCATTATATTTCCCAAGCCGGGGATGCGGCTCGAAGGATGAGGAGTGAGCCGCGTGAGGATGAAGGCGAGCCAGGCTCGAGCGGCTCTTGATCACGCCGAGTCGCCGTTGGGAGGAGCCGTAAGCGCGTCCCAAAGGACGCCCATCATTTGGCCTTTGCTAGGAATAACGGCCCTACGCCTGAGTCGTCACGGATCGGGACCTCGCAGGCGAGGCGGTTTCAATTGCGCGGCGCGACGGATGCGATTGGCGATGCTAGCGGCCTTGGCGGTATCGATTGGTTTGGCGCAGCCGGCCTCGGCGCTCGACAAGGTGAGGTTCGGCACCAACTGGCTGGCCGATCCTGAGGCGGGCGGCTTCTACCAGGCCGCGGCCGACGGCACTTACGCGAAATACGGCCTCGACGTGACGATCGTGCCGGGCGGCCCTCAGGCGAACGGCGGCCTCATGCTCCTGTTCGGCAAGCTCGAATTCTTCATGGGCGGCGATATGATCGGCAATCTCCTCGCGGCCGAAGCGAACCTTCCGCTTATCGCCGTCGCCGCCGACTTCCAGAAGAGCCCGCAGATCTTCATGTCGCATCCGGGCCAGGGGCTCGACACTTGGCGGGATCTGGCCAAGGCAAAGCCCGTTTACGTCGGCGCCGGCGCAATCAACACGTTCTATGCCTGGATGAAGCTCGTATACGGCTTCAAGGACGAAAACATCCGGCCATATAGTTTCAACTCCGCCCCCTTCATCATGAACAAGGACTCGATCCAGCAGGGCTACATCACCGCCGAGCCGTTCGAGATCGAAAGGCAGGGCCATTTCAAGCCGAACGTGTTCCTGCTCTCCGATTACGGCTATGACACCTATTCGACCCTGATCGTGACCCGCGGCGAGATCGTGGAGAAGAACCCCGACCTGGTGCAGCGTTTCGTCAACGCGTCCGCGATCGGCTGGTATCGCTATCTCTACGACGACAATTCCAAGGCCAACGCGCTGATCAAGGCGGACAACCCGGACATCAACGATGATCAGATCGCCTTTTCGATCGAGGCGATGAAACGCCACGGCGTCGTCGATTCCGGCGATGCGCTCAAGCTCGGCATCGGCGCCATGACCGACGCGCGCTGGAAGGATTTCTTCGACAAGATGGTGGCGATCGGCATGGTCGACAAACGCACCGACTATAAGAGGGCCTATACCCTGCAGTTCGTCGACAAAGGGGTTGGGCTTAATCTTCGCCCTCAATGATCACGAGCCGGGAGATCGGCAATGTCCCGCGCCTTGATCATCGCCGGCCTCGTCATTGCGGCGGTTGGCTTGTTGTGGCCGTGGCTCACGCGGCTTGGGCTTGGCCGCCTTCCCGGCGACATTTTCATTCAGCGGGACGGCTTCACCTTCTATGCGCCGATTACGACCGGCATTCTGGTCAGCGTCGTCCTGTCGCTGATCCTGTGGCTGTTTTCGCGCTGAGGAGCGTTGAGGTGGACGCCGCCGTTGTAGCCGCGCTCGATAGCCCGTCGTCAGACGGGCGTTCTTTAAGAACGCCCTTTGGAGCGCGGCGACGCGATCAACGATCGCGTCACAAAGCGCCGCCGCGCTCCTTGTCAGAGGCGACCAGCGTGCGCAAGGTGATCGAATAGCGAAGGCGAGGAAGCGCCGGAATGCTGTGCTGCCACTCCGTGCGGGCTGGCCCCGAAAGCAGATAAGCCGAGCGCGGCTCGACCGTCAGCGACGCGCGGTCCCAAGTCTCGCCCGCCTTGCGGCGAAAGCGTAAGTTGCATGGCGCAAGCAGCGACACGCCGACGACCTCATCGAACTGCGCCTTGTCCCGATGCCAGCCGATTCCCGCGCCGGGCCGATATTCGTTGATGAGCACCTGGCGGAAAGCCTCCGCCGGGCGGTCGAACGTCTCGGCGACCTTGCGCCGCAGGAAAACGAGAAACGGCGGAAACTGCGCGGCCTCGACGACCGCGCGGCGGTCATAGTCGTAGCGGTAGCCGAAGCTCACCACCTGGCGGTTGGCCAGAAATCCTTGAAAGTCGAACGGCTTGAACGGGAGAGCGCCAAGCTCGCGCGCGAGCGCCTCCTCTTCTTCCGTTGACAGAACATCGGCATGATAGCGGAACCCCTCCGGCAACCCGGGAGGCGCGGCGAACAGGTCGGTCTGAGCGAAGGGTAAGGAGGGTTGGACACGACGGCGGCTGGGAGCGTTCATCACCATAAATAGGAGACCTCAGAGGCTATCCAAGGCTCCTGTTAAGCCGCCTTCCTGCCCCGCTTCGGCGGCCGCGCGGGCTTTGCCGGTTCGGGGGCCTCGGCGTTCTCGTCGAAGAGTTCAGCCAGCTTCTCGGTCATCGCCCCTCCCAGCTCCTCAGCGTCGACGATCGTCACCGCGCGCTTATAGTAGCGCGTCACGTCGTGGCCAATGCCGATAGCGATGAGCTCAACCGGCGATCGGGTCTCGATCTCCTCGATCACGTAGCGCAGGTGGCGCTCGAGATAGTTGCCCGGATTGACCGAGAGCGTTGAATCGTCAACCGGCGCGCCGTCGGAGATCATCATCAGGATCTTGCGCTGCTCGGCGCGGCCGAGAAGACGCTGGTGCGCCCAGTCGAGCGCTTCGCCGTCGATGTTCTCCTTGAGCAGCCCCTCGCGCATCATCAGCCCAAGGTTCTTGCGCGCGCGCCGCCATGGCGCGTCGGCGGACTTGTAGATGAGGTGGCGCAGGTCGTTGAGGCGCCCCGGATTCGCGGGCTTGCCCGCCTGCAGCCAGGCCTCGCGCGACTGACCCCCTTTCCAGGCCCGGGTGGTGAAGCCGAGAATCTCCACCTTGACGCCGCAGCGCTCAAGCGTGCGGGCGAGAATGTCGGCGCAAGTCGCCGCGACCGTGATCGGGCGGCCGCGCATCGAGCCGGAATTGTCGATGAGCAGCGTCACGGCGGTGTCGCGGAACGCCATGTCCTTTTCCTGCTTGAAGGACAAAGGCTGCTGCGAATCGATGATCACGCGCGGCAAGCGCGCGGTGTCGAGCACGCCCTCTTCGAGATCGAATTCCCAGGAGCGGCTCTGTTGCGCCATCAGCCGGCGTTGCAGCCGGTTGGCGAGTCGGGCGACGACCGAATGAAGGTTCTGCAATTGCTTGTCGAGATAGTCGCGCAATCGCTGCAGTTCGTCGGGGTCGCACAATTCGTCGGCGTCGACGACTTCGTCGAAGCGGGTGGTGAAGGCCTTGTACTCGGGCCCGCGCTTCTCAGAGGCTTGCGGCTGCGGGGGGCGGCTCTCCGCCGCCTCTTCCGCTTCCCCCGCTTCCCCTTCGTCCTCGAGTTCCGACGACGGCGCCTCGACGGTGTCGAGCGCCCCTTCGTCGGCGTCATCGGCCGTCTCGTCGGCCGCTTCGCGCTGCATCGAATCCTGAGCCGACTGGTCTTCGCCCTCGCCTTGAGCCTCCTCGGGTTCTTCGGGCGGCGTCTTGTCCTCCGTCTCCTCATCCGATTCTTCGGCGTCGGCGTCGGAATCGTTCGAGAGCCCCAAGGACGAAAGGACTTTGCGCACGAGCCTCGCGTAGGCGCGCTGGTCGAGGAGAGCGTTGCTCAGCCGATCGAGATCGGCGCCCGCTTTCTCCTCAATAAAGGGCCGCCAGAGCTCGACCAGACGCTCGGCGCCGCGCGGCGGCTCGAGCCCGGTCAGGCGCTCGCGCGCGAGCATCGCCACCGCGTCCTCCAGCGGCGCCTCCTCGCGCGTGCGCGCCTCGGCGAACGGGCTGCGGTGGTAGCGATCGTCGAGCATGGCGGCGATGTTCGACGCCACGCCCTGCATGCGGCGCGAGCCAATCGCTTCGACCCGCGCCTGCTCGACCGCGTCGAACAGGGCGCGGGCCGGCGGGCTCTGGGGCGCAAGACGGCGATGAAGCGCATCGCTATGGCAGGCGAGGCGCAGGGCGAATGAATCGGCGAGGCCGCGGACGATCGCCGCCTCGCGCGGATTGGGCTTGCGCGGCGGCTCGGGCAGCCGCGCCTTGGCGCCCTCCGGGGAGGTGACCAGCGACGGTTTGTCGGCCGAGAAGGCGATTTCGAGCTCGGGTTGACGCGCGAGCGCCCGTGTGCAGGAGGCAAGCGCGCGCTTGAACGGCTCATTCGGCGCGTCGGCCTTGCCGGCTGGCTTGCGGTTGCTGGTCGGCTTGACGTCGACGCTCGACATTCGGGGCCATCAAAACGAAAGCGCTACCGAAGCGGCGCCGAAGGGTTCTCTATAGGCCGCGGCTCAAGGCCACGGCAAGGCGGAGCAGCTCAAAGACGCCGGTCAAGGACAGGATGGGGTCAGGCCGCGCGGACCCGCCTGACCACATATGGCTGGCGCATGGCCGAAATCAATTGGTCCCCGATATGATGGCCTAGCGACGCCTCTGACCGCCCGCCGTCCTAGACGGCGCGAACGCGCCAGCCGTCCAGCGACCATGGGCCGGGGCCGAGGATCGCCAGCGTAAGGAAGCCGCCGGCCATGGCGACGTTCTTTTGCAATTCTATGACCTGATCCGAGCCGGTGTGGAAGAACAGCGCGGTCAGCAAGCAAAAGCCGAAGAGCGCGATCGCCGCCCAGCGCGTCTTCAAGCCAAAGAGCACCAGCAGGCCGCCGCCGAGTTCGGTCACAATGACCAGCGGCAGCAGCCGCGCGTCGACCCCGTGGGCCTGCATATAGCCGGCCACGCCGGCGTACCCGGCGATCGTCCCAACGCCCTCGACGATGAAAATGTAAGCCAGCATCGCTCGGGCAACGAGCCCAAGCGGGCCAGCCCAGCGGACAAGAAAATTGAGGTCCGCGTCGAAGGCCCGCCCGCCTTCAGGGGGCGTGGCGTCTTCGCGCGTGTATCGCGCCTGCGACATCGTCATCCCCTTACGCCAGACGGGCGCGCGCCGCAATCGCCCGGCGCGCGCCGCCAAGTCCGGACTAAAGCGCGTGCGCTTCCGTCAGCGCGTCGGCCAGATCCTCGTAATACTCGCAGTCCTTTCCGCAAAGCTTCTCGATCGTCGACAATTGCTGTTTGGCGAGGTCGTACTTGCCCTCAATGATATAGGCTTCGCCCGGCGGACGCGGCCATCTGGTTCTTGGCCACATCCCCGAGGAGCGCGCTGTCGCCCTGGCGCAAATGCTCGAGAAGAGAGAGTTTGAGTCTCGGCCGTTGCATGACTTGTCGAGAGCGAGTTTTGGCTCTTATGGCGTTAGCCGTTCGGCGGCGCCAACCAACCTCGGCCGTCATGGCCGGGTTTCAACCCGGCCATCCACGAGAACACTGTTCCATCATGGATAACATATTGACCCAACATAATATTTCTCAATATTGCAGGGCGTCAACCGGCGGTAACCCGTGGATGGCTGGCACAAGGCCGGCCATGACGACACTGGGCGGAAATTCCAAAAACAACACCTATCGCGATAAGAGCCCGACTTTTTCTTGACAAAATCAGAAATTGGTGCTACATATTCTTATTGGCGGAATCTATCCACGCTTGGCCTGGCGGCCGCCCGAGGGAGAAGCCGCAGCTGTTTGAAACGTTCTGACGACAACCCGTCGCGCGAGTTAAGGCGCGAGTTGAGGAAGGAGGGAGGGTTTCCTATTTTTTTGGGCGATAACCGTCTGAAAAGTCTCAATTCCGAAAAATAAGCGCTAGCAAAAGAAAGCAAATTTACTAGCGTTTAGGCGAGTTTAGGCTCCTTCTATTTGCATTTGCTTTCTCGGAGTTCGCACGCTGGTTGAATCCGGGAGGGCGTGGCCGGGTTGGGGCCTAGGCCAGACCGCGGCGTCGAATGGGGTCAGGCTCGACCTTATTCGACGTCGTCGATCGCCACGGTACGGCCGGAGAGGCGCTGCGCCAGCGAAGCCTCCATGAAGGGGTCGAGATCGCCGTCGAGCACCTCGTCGGGCGAACTCGAAACGTGGCCGGTGCGAAGATCCTTCACCATCTGATAGGGTTGGAGCACATACGAGCGGATCTGGTGGCCCCAGCCGATGTCGGTCTTGGAGGCGGCGTCCGCATTGGCCTTCTCTTCACGCTTTTGCAGCTCAAGCTCATAGAGGCGCGCGCGCAACATGTTCCAGGCGGTCGCCCGGTTCTTGTGCTGCGAGCGCTCAGACTGGCAGGCGACGACGATGCCGGTCGGCAGGTGCGTGATGCGCACGGCCAATTCGGTCTTGTTGACATGCTGGCCGCCGGCGCCGGAGGCGCGATAGGTGTCGATTCGGCAGTCGCTCTCGTTGACTTCGATCTTGATCCGGTCGTCGACGACCGGATAGACCCAGACGGAGGCGAAGCTCGTGTGCCGGCGCGCGTTGGAATCGAACGGCGATATTCGCACGAGGCGGTGGACGCCGGACTCGGTCTTCAGCCAGCCATGCGCATTGTGACCCTTGACGATGATCGTCGCCGACTTGACGCCAGCCTCATCCCCATCCGTTTCCTCAACCAGCTCGACGTCGAACTTTCGCCGCTCCGCCCAGCGCACGTACATGCGCAACAGCATGCGCGCCCAGTCGCAGCTCTCCGTGCCGCCCGCTCCGGAATGCACTTCGACATAGGTGTCGTTGGCGTCAGCCTCCCCTGAAAGCAGCGCTTCGAGCTGGCGCCGGTCGCCCTCGGCTTTCAGCGCCCTCAGAGCGCCGATCCCCTCGGCTTCGGTCGCCTCGTCGCCTTCGGCTTCTCCAAGCTCGATCAGCGTCGTCGCGTCTTCGAGGTCGTGTTCGAGCTTCGCCAGCGAGCCCAGCCGGTCTTCCAGCAGCGTGCGCTCGCGCATCACCTTTTCGGCGATTTCAGGATCGCTCCAGAGATTGGGATCTTCGGATTTCGCGTTGAGCTCGGCAAGACGTCGCGACGCCGCGTCGACGTCAAAGATGCCTCCTCAGCAGTCCCACGGACTGCTTGATCGAATTCGACCAACTGTTCGGCTTCGGCGCGCATGATCCAACCAATGAATTTAAGGGCTCGAGATTACGGTCCGAAACAGCGCCCAACGACGCGATGCGGCCGGGGCCCATACGCGGCCGAGGGCGTCTCAATCGTAGTGAGAAGGCTTAAGCCTCTCAATAGAGTCCGCCAGTCCCCGACCCGACTGACCGTTCGCTCCGCGCGGAGGTCTCCGATTCACCCCACCCTCCGCCGCCGCCATAGGTGTCGGGCGGTCCTGTGCCGGGCTTGAACGCCTCCATGATCGTGCCGGGTCCAGTCGCGCGCATGCCGCTATGGACGTCGACCGAAATAAGCTTGATCCCAGGCGGGATGCGGAAGGGCGTGTCAGGCGTGTCCTTGAGCGCCATCTTCATAAAGTCGCGGAAGATCGGCGCGGTGTAGAGGGCGGCCTGCGCGCTGCCGCCAAGAGAACGCGGTTTGTCGTAGCCCATGAACACGCCGAACGCGAGGTTCGGCGAATAGCCGACGAACCAAAGGTCCTTCGCGTCGTTGGTGGTGCCGGTCTTGCCGGCAAGGTGCTTGCCGACTTCCTTGATGGCGATGCCGGTGCCCCGCTGGATCACGCCCTCGAGGATGGAGGTGACCTGATAGGCGGTCAGCGGATCGATCACTTGTTCGCGCTTGTCGATCAGGCGCGGCTCAGGCTGGTTGTGCCATGTCTGGGCGTCGCACCCTTCGCAGATGCGTTCGTCGTGTTTGTAGATTGTATTTCCCCAACGGTCCTGGATCCGATCGATCAGCGTCGCTTTCACTCGCTTGCCGCCGTTGGCGAACATCGAATAGCCGGTGATCATGCGCAGCACCGTCGTCTCCCCCGCGCCGATCGACATCGACAGGAGCGGCGCCAGATTATCGTAGACGCCGAAGCGCCTCGCGTATTCGACGATCAGCGGCATGCCGATGTCGCGCGCGAGCCTCACAGTCATCCGATTGATGGAATGCTCGACGCCAAATCTGAGCGTACGAGGTCCGCTGGATGTGCCTTCGAAGTTTTCCGGAGACCAATATTGACCCCAGCCCATATCGATCGTGACCGGCGCGTCGAGGAGGGTCGAAGAGGGCGTGTAGCCGTTGTCGAGCGCCGCCGCGTACACGAAAGGCTTGAACGAGGAGCCCGGCTGTCGCTGGGCCTGTGTCGCGCGGTTAAATTCCGACTCATCAAACGAGAAGCCGCCGACCATCGCCAGCACGCGGCCCGTGAACGGATCCATGGCGATGCAGGCGCCGGACACTTCCGGGATCTGACGCAGGCGATATTCGCCGTCGCGGCCGACAATCGGTTCGACGTAAAAGACGTCGCCGGGCTTGACCAGGCCCTTTAGCCCGCGGCCCGTCCAGCGCGCCCCTTCGAGGGTGACGGCGCCCGTCCGACGATCGGCGACGACCGCGCCCGACGTGTCTCTCTCGGGCTGAAGACCAATCCGGATCGCGGTATTGCCGACGTCGAGCGCCACCGCCAGAACCCAAGGCTTGATGTCGCCGTAAGCGGGAATATCGGCCAGGGGGAGGCCCCAATCCTGGCCGATGTTGATCGTCTTGAGAGTGCCATGCCAACCGTACGCCTCGTCATAGCGCACGAGACCGTCTACGAGCGCCTTGCGCGCCATCAGCTGAATTTTCGGGTCGAGCGTCGTGCGGACTGAGAGGCCGCCCTCGTAAAGCTTCTGCTCGCCATAGCGTTCCTGCAATTCGCGCCGGACCTCTTCGGCGAAGAACCCCGCAGCGATGGAGTTCGGCGTCAGCACGCGCGGATTGACCACCAACGGCTCAGCGCGGGCCTCGTTCGCCTGTTTGGCGGTGATGTAGCCGTCCTCCTCCATGCGCCCGATGACGTAGTTGCGCCTTTCCACGGCGCGGTCATGATCGCGAAACGGGTTCAGCGAACTCGGCTCCTTCGGCAAGGCCGCAAGATACGCGACCTCGGCGATGGTCAGCTCATGCACCGACTTGTTGAAATAATTGAGCGCGGCAGCGGCGACGCCATAGTTGGAAAGGCCGAGATAAATCTCGTTGAGATACAGCTCGAGGATCTTTTCCTTCGAATAGGCGGACTCTATTCGCAAGCTGAGCAGAATCTCACGGATCTTGCGATCGAAAGTCCGGTCCGAGTTCAAGAGAAAATTCTTGGCCACCTGCTGGGTGATGGTCGATGCGCCCTGAATGTGGCGCGAACCCTGCAAATAGACGAGGCCCGCGCGCACGATGCCTTCCGGATCGACGCCCCAATGGCTGTAGAAGTTCTTGTCCTCGGCCGAGATGAAGGCGTGTTTGACTAGAGCGGGAATTTCGTCCGACGGGAGATAGAGCCGCCGCTCGCGCGAATATTCAGCGAGCAGGCTGCCATCCGCGGCGTGGACGCGAGTCATGACCGGCGGCTCATAGTTCTTTAGTACGGAGTAATCCGGCAGCTCTTGTTCATATTTCCACAAGACGCCGGCAAAAACCGCCGCCGCCACGACGAACAGCAACGCGCCAGTCGCAAATATGAAACCGATGATACGAGCGATCCCGCGCATCTCTCGATCAAGCCTTCCATTGCGCCCGTCGGCGAGCGCTCGCGGCGTCGAGACGAACTGAATTGCAGCGCCTCGAAGGCGCGGACTCTACGAGACCAATCTGCCGACGTTCCTCACGCCGCCGGGATCGGGCCGGAATCGAGCCAGCCAGCGTTCACCTCCGAGTGAGGCGAATTATGATTGCCGCGCCTCGCCCCGAAACCCTGACGCCAATAGCCCAGCGCGCCCGCTGCGCGCAAGCCTAATGCGCTGACGGCGCCGCGGCCTGCACGGCTGACGACACGACGCCGCTTTCGGCCGATGGGGCGCTGTCCGGCTTTCCGGGTCCAGCAAAGAACGCATCGATGGCTTTCACCATGGCGCCGGCGGCCTTGGCCCGCCACTCCGGCGAGGCGAGGGACTTGACGTCCTGGGGGTTCGAAAGATAGCCGAGCTCCACGAGGACTGAGGGAAACTCCGGCGCCTTCAGAACGACGAAGCCCGCGGAGCGTTCTGGGTTGTGGTTGAGCTTCGCGGCCCCCTGCAAGTTGTCGACGAGGCCGCGCGAGAAGATGTGGGCGTAGGTCCGAGTCTCCCGACGCTTGAGATCGAACAGAATGTCGGCGACGTCCGGATTCTCCACCCGACTGCCGTCGCCGGGGCTTCTGTCGGCGGCGTTCTCGCGGGCCGCGATGCGGGCGGCCTCCGCATCGGAAGCGCGATCGGCCACCGTATAGACAGTTGAGCCGCTGACGTTCGCATCCTCGCTCAGCGTGTCAGCGTGAACGGAGATGAATAAGGACGCGTTCGCCTTGCGAGCGATCGCGACCCGATCGCCGAGATCGACATACTGATCGCCGTCACGCGTCATCACGATGGCGTAGCGCTTCGTCGCGTCAAGCTGTCGCTTCAGCTCGGCGCAGAAGGCAAAAACCAGGGTCTTCTCCTGCACGCCGCCAAGGCCGCGCGCGCCGCTGTCGACGCCGCCGTGACCAGGGTCAAGGACGATAACCGGCTGCGCTGGAGTGACCGCAGCAGGCGCGCTTGCGGTTGAACCGGCGGACGAGCGGACGAGCGCGGCAAAGGCCGAGGGATCGCAGGCCTTGAGTTCAATCGCGAGCCGTGCGGCTGGTTCGCCTTCGACGACTGGTCTTGCTGAGACCTCGGCAGGACAGGCGGCGCGCGCGAGGTCGATAACGATTTGGGACTTGCCCGGGGCAAGTAGACCGAAGCGAAAGTCCTTCACAATTGAAACATTGGGCAGCGCGCCGAACCGCCCGACCGACGGATCGAGTTGAAAATTCACCTCCGGCATGTCGACAACAATGCGATCGGGCGAGGCCAAGGCGGAGGCGCTCGCGTCGACCCCTCGTGACAGGTCGAACACCAGCTTGGCCGCATTCTCATCCTGTGAGAGCCGCGCGCCGACCGCAACGGGCGGGCCCGCCTCCCCCGCGAATCCGAGCTGAAGCGGCGTCCCCATCAACGTGAAGACGGCAAAAGCCGCCAGCCGTCCCATTCGCGCCATTCCGCTTCCCCGCAGCGCCGCGCCGTCGCCCTATAGGGCCAATACAGCTGTGGCGCAATTGCTCGTTCCGACTGCGCCCGGCAGCCGCCTGCTTGGCGCAGCGGGGCCCGCAGGCAGAAAAATGAGCCAACTAAACTCTTTACGAGGAGTTAACGGAAGAGGGAACGATCTCAGCCTCCATCGGACGAAGCGATGCGCTCCGGCGCCAACAAATCACAGACGGGAAAAGAACTTGCCAATGCGCCCGGAGGCGCCTATTTATGGTGCGTTACGAATTCGGACCGAGTTCGGGCGGCCGACTCGCTCTTTGGTTGAGCGAAGGCATTTTGCCGGGACCATCCTGCGATGGCCTGTGGGTTGCGCGAACAGGCTGGGGCGGGTTGTCGACCCGTCGGATCGCTTGCCACACTTTCGATGTCCCGGCGAGCGTCCGTACGGGGAGACCGCAAGCGGAAGGTAGAATCAACCTGCCGGACACGTCCGGCTACGCGGCTCGAATTGTGACATCGGCGCCATGCGGCGCTGCTTGGATGGCGGCGCGACAAGCAACGCCATGTTTTCAGGTTGACGATGTCCCGATGGCAAATCCACAATTCTCCAGCCGCCATTCGGGCGGCACGGAGGCGCCATTGCGCCACGATCGCGTCTGAACTGCATCCTGATGCGGCGCCGCTTGCCGCCCAATCTTCATATTTTTCCAGCTCCAGCATAGACGCCCCGCGCGGCGCGGTTGGCCGGCCCTATCGGGCCCCGCCGCGAATTGTCGCGCGCGGCGAGAGAGTTTGTCATGGCCAACAAAATGATCATCGATGCGTCCCACCCGGAGGAAACCCGGGTGGTGGTCCTGCGAGGCAATCGAGTTCGAGGAATTTGACTTCGAGTCAGCAAGCAAGAGACCGTTGCGCGGGAATATCTACCTTGCCAAGGTCACCCGCGTAGAGCCGTCGCTCCAGGCCGCTTTCATCGACTATGGCGGTAATCGGCACGGCTTTCTGGCCTTCTCCGAGATTCATCCAGACTATTATCAAATTCCGGTCGCCGATAGGCAGGCGCTTCTCGAGGAGGACGCCTTATCTCAGCGGGAGGAGGAGGAAGAGGCCAGCGGCGAAAGACGCAGCCGGTGCCACCGTCACCCGCGCCGCCCCGAGGTTGAAAGGCGCGCCGAGGACGGCGAGACCGTTTCCGAACCCACGTCCGCAGATGAGATCGGCGTGGGAGAAGACGTTGGGACAACGCCCTCCGCCGACTCGGATGCGGGTTACCCCGATACCGAGGCTCGGATCACCGAGTTGTCGCCCGCGGCTGTCTCGGAGGAGATGAACCCGGTTGTCACCGTTGCGCCAGAGAGAGGCGAGCCGGTCGAGGACCTGGACGCCGGGCCGCCGGAAGCCGCAAAACCTTCCGACTGGGATCTGGCGGCCTCCGCGGGGCCCGACGAAGCTCCGGCCGCAAGGGCCGATGAACCCATCGACGCTGCCCCTCCAAGGGACGACGCCGAACCCGAGGAGCGCCCCCTTGAGGAAGACGTTGACGAAGTAACGACGCTCGAGGGCGGCGCCGAAGAGCCCGTGGCGAGCGGCAAGCCGCGGGGCGAGGATGAAGGCGAGTCGGTCGAGCAGATCGGCGGCGACGCGCTAGAAGAGGTTCCACGCCGTCAGCCGCGCTTGCGCCGCCAGTATAAGATTCAGGAAGTCATTAAGCGCCGGCAAGTCCTGCTGGTGCAGGTCGTCAAGGAAGAGCGGGGCAACAAGGGGGCTGCGCTCACGACTTACCTGTCGCTGGCTGGGCGCTACTCGGTTTTGATGCCCAACACCGCGCGCGGCGGCGGCATCTCGCGCAAAATCACAAACGCCCAGGACCGCGGCCGATTGAAGGCGATCGCGGAAGAGCTCGACGTTCCCGAGGGCATGGGCGTCATTCTCCGCACCGCCGGCGCTTCGCGGACAAAAGCCGAGGTCAAGCGCGATTTCGAGTATCTGCTCAGGATGTGGGAAACCGTGCGGGAGACCACACTCGCATCCAGCGCGCCGACGCTCGTCTACGAAGAAGGTTCGCTCATCAAACGGGCGATCCGCGATCTCTACAGCAAAGAGGTCGAGGAGATCATTGTCGCGGGCGAGGCCGCCTATCGGGAGGCCAGACAGTTCATGCGCCTCCTGATGCCGAGCCACGTCAACAGCGTGCAACTCTATCGCGACACCGCGCCGGTTTTCGCCAAGGCTGGCGTTGAATCCCAGCTCGACGCGATGTTCTCCAACCAGGTGACGCTGAAGTCGGGCGGTTACATCGTTATCAACCAGACCGAGGCGCTGGTCGCAATCGACGTCAACTCGGGTCGGTCCACGCGCGAGCACAATATCGAAGACACCGCGTTGCGCACCAATCTCGAGGCGGCCGATGAGATCGCGCGTCAGCTGCGTTTGCGCGACCTCGCCGGCCTGATCGTGGTCGACTTCATCGACATGGAGGAATCGCGCAACAACCGCGCGGTCGAGAGGCGGATCAAGGACGCGCTGAAAAACGACCGTGCGCGCATCCAGGTCGGCCGCATTTCGCACTTCGGCCTGCTTGAAATGTCGCGTCAGCGCATCCGCACCGGCGTCCTCGAAGGCTCGACCGTGCTCTGCCCTCACTGCCAGGGCGCCGGCGTCGTGCGATCGACCGCTTCGATTGCGCTGCATGTGCTGCGGGTGCTCGAGGACGCCCTGATCAAGAGCTCGACCCACGATCTTACCGTGCGAACGCGCACCCCCGTGGCGCTCTATATCCTCAACCAGAAGCGCGCCAATCTGCGCGACCTCGAGCGCCGGTTCGGCGTCGCGATCATCGTCGAGGCGGACGACACGCTGACCGGCGCCAACTACCACGCCATCGAGCGCGGCGAGCTCGCGACCGGCGTCAAGATCGAAGCCGAGCCAGTGAAGTCCCCGGCGGAAGACATCACGCCGATCATCGAGGAGGCGCAGGTCGAGGCCGAGGAGGAAGAAGCTCTCGAAACGTCAGGCGAGGAGAACGAAGAGGCCGCGCGCGCGAGCGATCGCGGCAGTTCGCAGGAAGAAAGCGAGGCCGGCCGCCGCCGTCGCCGCCGGCGTCGCCGCCGCGGCGCGGAGCGCTCGTTCGGAGATAATCCCCCGCAGGACGCCCCGCAGCCGACGGACGACGGGTTGGCGGTCGTCGCCGAAATCGGCGGCGACCTTGTTACGTCGAGCGGCGAGGGCGACGCCTTCAACCGCAGAGGTCCGCGCGGCGAAGAGGAGCGGCGCCGAAGACCGAGAGGTTCGCGCGGCGAGCGAAGCCGGTTCCGGCGAACTGACGCAGAAGGCGTGCCCGAGACAGGCGCGCCAGGCTTCGATTCGCCTCCTTCGCTCGCGCTCGAGGAAGACTTCGCCGCATCCGAAGCGGACTACTCCCCTGCTTCGCCGCCCGGCAACGCCGTCGCTTATGACGCGGTCTCTGATGAAGAGACGATGTCCGAGCCGGCGCCGGTCCCGGACGCGCATGAGCCTGAGGCCGAAGACCGAGCGCCGAGCGCCGCCAGCGCGGAGCCGACCGTCGAGCCCGGCGAAGCCGAGGCGCTCGCCGCCGATGCGGCGCCAGAGTCGGCTCCGACGGCGCCCGAACCGCCGCGACCCCGCCGTAGCGGCTGGTGGCAGCGGGCCCGGGCGACCGTCATCGGCAAATAGACTCGTCCGAGGCGCAGGGAATGCGCCTCGGCGTCCCGCCCGAACTCAGAGTTCCATGCAAGCAAATGCAAATAAAAGGCGCCTAAATGCGCCTAACCGCTAGTAATTTGCTAGCGTTTACTAGTGCTTATTTTTCCGAATCGGGACTTTTCAATGGGTTACGGGCGAAAAAATAAGGAAATCTCCTCCGCGCTTTCCGCTCGCGCGACGGGTTGTGGGTGCAACGTTTCAAACAGCCGCGGCCTCTCGTTTCCCCGCGCGGCTGGTCCGAGCGGGACGGAGATTCCGCCAATCTGAATACGTATAGTCCATATTTCTGATTTTGTCAAGAAGATGCGCCCTTGTGATATTCGCTCCAGGACATTCGCTCCTCCTCGCGGCAAACCTTCGCTGCCGAGATCGGCGGCGTGCGCCGGTTCGATACGCCAAGATAGCTCACATTCTTCCTTGGTCGAGGCGGCCTGGCGGCCTGCCGAGAGGCGGATTTGCCATCGCGCTCCCGCTACCGGAATAACCGCCGGAGCCCGTATTTTGTGATTTGGCGAGTTCGGGGCGTCATGGCCGGGCCTGGGCGATCCGGTCCTAAAGCATGATGCGCTCGGATGGAATCGTCATGCGAGGAGTGCAGCGACTTCCCCCCGGTCCTAAAGCCCGGGGTTCGCAACGACGATTGCGGCTCGACCCAACGCAATCCACTTCAAAGCGCCCGCACCCGCGCTTTCGCCGGCTTTTCCGTCGCGAGCCGATTGCGAAGCGGCAGGCCGAAGGTCTCGGACTCGATCTCGAATACGTCGCCCTTCTCAGTCCTTACCCCGTCGCTGAACGATAGCGTCGCGGTCCCGAAGAAATGGACATGGACGTCGCCCGGGCGCCGGAACAAGCCATATTTGAAATGATGCGCCTCAAGATTGGCGATCGAATGGGCCATATTTTGCTCGCCGGACAGAAACGCCTTTTCCCAGATGACCTCCCTGCCCCGCCGAATGCGCGACACGCCGTGAATGTCGGCCGGCAGATCGCCGACCAGCAATTCGGGACCGACGCTCGCCGGCCGGAGCTTTGAATGGGCGAGCCAGAGATAGTTCTGCCGTTCGGTGACGTGGTCGGAGAACTCGTTGCCGACCGCGAACCCGATCCGGACCGGAGCGCCGGAATCATCGATCAGGTAGATCCCGACGATTTCCGGCTCTTCCCCGCCGTCGAGCGCGAACGCTGGACTGGGCAAGTCGCCCTCCGGTGCGGCGAGGGTTGAACCATCGCCCTTATAGAACCATTCGGGCTGCGCGCCGGTTTCGCCCTTGGCCGGCCTGCCGCCCTCGAGGCCCAGCTTGAACATGCGCATCGAGTTGGTAAGCTTGGCCGGATCGGCGAGATCCTTGTGCATCTTGTCCCGTCCCTCGGCCGAACCCAGATGCGTGAGCCCCGTTCCGGTCACGATCACGTGCGCCGGATCCTTGTGATCGATCGGCGTGAGAACGCGCCGCTCTTTCAACGCCCGAGCAAGATCGACCGGCTTGCCAACCCCCCGATCGGCGATGAGCTTGCGAAATGAGACGCCCTCGGCGATCGCCTGGCGCGCGAGATCCAGCGTCGTGCGCGCGCCCTTGACCAGCCGGCTCTCGCCCCGCGCGGTGACTGCCAGCGCCCGCTTGCCGTTCTCGTCGATGAATTGCGCCAGTCTCACGCTTTTGCCCCTTCTTCAGCGCCGGAACTCAGGCGCGTTTCAATCAGCTCGAAGATTTGCGGATCGGTGAAATTGCCGGCGGCGAATGTCGCGCCCGCTTCGACCAGCGTTCGCGAATCGAGCGTGGTCGTCATGCCCACCACGGCGAGCCCCGCGGCCGCGGCGGCCCGAACGCCCGACAAAGAATCTTCGAAAGCGAGCGAATGGGCCGCCAGCGCGCCGGTGCGCTCAAGCGCCGTCAGATAAGGCAACGGATCGGGCTTCGAGCGCTGAAGCTCGCCCCCGATCACCAGGATCGGCAAGCGCTGCCCGATCCCCAACGCGGCGAGAACCTTTTCAGCATTGGCGCGCGGCGCATTGGTGACCACCGCGCGCTTGAGTCCGCGCCCGTCGGCGTAGTCGAGCAGCGCCAGCGCGCCCAGAATAGGCTCGAGCTCGCCCAAAGCGTCGCGGTAGGCCGCTTCTTTAGCGTCCAGGGTCGCCGCTTGCTGATGCAGCGGCAAATGGGAAAGGTAGCGGCGCGCGATCATTTCATTGGGTGCGCCCATGATGTTCGCCGCGTATTCGGAACGATCGAGCGCAATGCCGTGCGGCGCAAATACGCGCCGGAAAGCGATCAGATGCTCGGCGTCGCTATCCACCAGCGTTCCGTCGAGATCGAACAGCAGCGCGGTTTTCATCTCGCCCCGAGTTGCTCGCGCATCCCGTGTCGAAGCGTCCCCAGCATGACGCCATCCGTCTTCGAGAAGATCGGCGGCGTCCGTCACATGGTCGCTCCGATCTGCCAGGGGGTGAATTCCGCGTCGCCATAGCCTAGGAGTTCGGACTTGGTGCGTTCGCCGGAAGCGACCGCGAGAATCTTGTCGAAAATCTCCTTGCCCTTGTCGGCGATCGAGACGCCGTCGACAACATCGCCGCAATTGATGTCCATGTCCTCGATCATCCTGCGGTAGGTGTCATTGTTGGTGGCGAGTTTGACCGACGGCGTCGGCTTGCAGCCGTAAGCCGAGCCGCGTCCGGTGGTGAAGGCGAGAACGTTGGCGCCGCCGGCGACCTGCCCGGTCGCCGACACGGGATCGTAGCCCGGCGTGTCCATGAACACGAAGCCCTTGGCGGTCACCGGTTCGGCGTATTTGTAGACTTCGTTGAGCGCGGTCGTGCCGCCCTTCGCGGCTGCGCCTAGCGATTTCTCGAGAATGGTCGTCAAGCCCCCGGCCTTGTTTCCGGGCGAGGGATTGTTGTTCATCTCACCGCCGTTGCGGGCGCAATAATCCTCCCACCAACGGATGCGCTCGACGAGCTTGCGGCCGATTTCCGGCGTCGCGGCGCGCCGGGTCAGCAAGTGCTCGGCCCCATAGATCTCCGGCGTCTCGGAAAGAATCGCCGTGCCGCCGTTGCGCACCAGGATGTCGGCCGCGGCGCCAAGCGCGGGATTGGCCGTGATGCCCGAGTAACCGTCCGAGCCGCCGCACTGGAGCGCGAGCGTGAGCTCGCTCGCGGGCGTCGCAGCTCGCTCCACGCGGTTGAGCGCGGGCAGCATGGCGCGGATGCGCTCGACGCCTGCCGCGACCGTCTTGCGGGTGCCCCCGGTCGCCTGGATCGTCATGCTGTGGAACGTGTCGCTTTCGACGATCCCGTATTCCTCCTTCATCCGGCCGATCTGGAACACCTCACAGCCTAGCCCGACCATCAGGGTCGCGCCGATGTTCGGGTTTCCGGCGTAGCCCCATTGCGTTCGCATGAGGGCATCGAATCCCTCGCCCTTGGCGGCGATGCCGCAACCCGTGCCATGCACGAGCGCGATCACGCCGTCGACATGCGGGTAGTCGGCGAGAATTTCCGAGCGCTCAACCTCCTTCGCGATCAGTCGGGCGACGGTCGCCGAGCAATTCACCGAGGTTAAGACCGCGAGATAGTTGCGTGTCCCGACCTTGCCGTTTGCGCGCTTAAAGCCCTGAAAGGTTGGTTGCTCTTCGATGGGGAGGATGTTCTCGCGCCGCGTGTCCTCGCCAAACTGATAGTCGCGCGCGAATTCTTTCACCGCGCAATTGTGCTCGTGCACCCACTCGCCTGCGGCGATCGGCCGGGAGGCAAAACCAATGATCTGCCCAAACTTGCGGATCGGGGCGCCCTCTCCGACCGGGACCGCCGCCATCTTGTGTCCCTTGGGCACGCGTTCGCGCGCGCTGACGCCACCTGCCGGCTCAGCGCCGGCGGGAATCTCGTCAATGGCGATGATCACGTTGTCGGAAGGATCGAGGCGAAGGGCGCGGGGCGTCGTCATGAGGGTCATCTGCTTGGTTTACGGTGAAAAAAGGTCCGGCTGCTGCTTTGCAAGGGTCTCAAGCCGCGCGCCAGTGGTGCTGAGGTGATGTTTCATCGCTTCGCGCGCCGCGGTGGGGTCGTTAGACACGATCGCCGCGGCGATCGCGGAGTGCTCATTCAGCGACGCACGAAGCTGTCCCGAGCTAGACATAGTCAACCTGCGGGTTCTTTCCAGATGGACGCGCAGCGACTCGAGGACGTCGTCGGCGCGCGCCATCCCTAAGCGAGCGGTCAATATCCGGTGGAACGCCACGTCGAGCGCGTAGAACGTCGTCGGATCCTCGGCCGCGACCGCCGCGGCTTCCTTCTCGAGGTTGGCGGCAAGCGCGCCCTTGTCGGCGCGCGTCATCCGGCGCGCCGCCTCGGCCGCGATCTCTCCCTCGAGCGCGCTGCGGATGAACAATCGCTCCCGCACGTCGTTGAGCGAGATCCGCGTGACGAACGAGCCGTGCTGCGGCTCGACGTCGACGAGACGATCATAGGCGAGGCGGCTGACGGCGGCGGAAACAGGAAAGCGCGAGACCCGAAGTTTTTCGCACAATCCCGCCTTGTCGATCAGGCTGCCGGGTTCGAGCGCGCCGGAGAGAATCGCTTCCTTCAGTTCGCCGTACACGGCGTCCGCCTTCGAATGGGCGCCCTTCGCCAAATCCCTCCCCGCCGCTTGAGGCCAAGCGAAACGCTTCGCCTGTTCCCGCTAACATGTTAGACGCTAGAGAGCGCGCGCGGCCCCGTCAATCCTCCAAACGCCGCGCCACGGGGAGGGCCAATGGCGACGCTCGACTTGCGCGAGGCGATGACGCTTCCCGAAGACCGCTTCGCGGGCGCACTCGCGGGGCGCGTTTGGCGCCCCGACGTCAACGGCCCCTCGGTCGTCGCAGTGCGGGAGGACGGCGTCTTCGACATCAGCACAGCGTTCCCGACCATGCGCGATCTTTGCGAGGCGCCCTCGCCGGCCGAGGCCCTGCGCGCGGCGGAAGGCCCGCGCATCGGCGCGCTCGGCGACATTCTTGCCCACACCCCGCGCGACAGCCGCGCCTCTGGCGGGCCGCATCTGCTCGCGCCGATCGACTTGCAGGCGATCAAGGCCGCCGGCGTCACATTCGCGCAATCGCTGCTCGAACGGGTGATCGAAGAACGCGCGCGCGGCAGCCGCGAAGGCGCGGCGAAGGCGCGCGAGGAAATCGTGCGCGTGCTGGGCGATGATCTGAGCGCTCTCAAGCCGGGCTCGCCCGCGGCGATGCGGCTCAAGGCGGCGCTGGTCGAGGCCGGCGCCTGGTCGCAATATCTGGAGGTCGGCATTGGCCCGGACGCGGAGGTGTTCACCAAGAGCCAGCCAATGTCGGCGGTCGGAACCGGCGACGACGCCGGGTTCCACAGCGCCTCCCTCTGGAACAACCCAGAACCCGAGGTGGCGATCGCGGTCGCGTCAACGGGCGCAATCGCCGGCGCGACGCTCGCCAACGACGTCAATCTGCGCGATTTCGAGGGGCGTTCGGCGCTGCTGCTCGGCAAGGCCAAGGATCAGAACGCGAGTTGCGCGATCGGACCCTTCATGCGCTTCTTCGACGCGACGTTCACGCTCGACGACGTGCGGCGGGCTACGATCTCGCTTGTGGTCGAGGGCGAGGACAGCTTCCGCCTTGAAGGCGGCTCGTCCATGGCCAAGATCAGCCGCGATCCGACCGATATCGCCGCGCAGACGATCGGCGCCGCCCACGCCTATCCTGACGGCTTCGTGCTCCTGCTCGGCACGATGTTCGCGCCCGTCGCCGATCGCGGCGCTCCGGGCATGGGTTTCACGCACAAGTCGGGCGATATCGTCACGATCGGCTCAGAGAAGCTCGGGCGTCTCGTCAATCGCATGCGGCCGTGCGAAGAGTGCGAGCGTTGGACGTTCGGCGCTGGCGCGCTGATGCGCAATCTCGCCCGGCGGGGCTTGATTTAAGCGCCTCGGCGCCAAAGTTTGGGTGACAAGTTAAGGACATAAGCCATGGGCGCGCACCAGAACTTTATCGCCGGAGAATGGGTCGACGGCCCGACTGTCACTCGCGACATCAACCCGTCGAACACCAACGACGTCGTCGGCGAATACGCGCAAGCCGACGCCGCTCAGACGAACGCCGCGATCGAGGCTGCGCATGCCGCGTTCCCCGCCTGGTCGCGAACGACGCCGCAGGAGCGCCACGACATCCTGTTGCGGATTTCGATTGAAATCCTCGCCCGCCGCGAGGAGCTCGGGCGCCTGCTTGCGCGCGAGGAGGGCAAGACGCTTGCGGAAGGTATCGGCGAGGCGGGCCGGGCCGGGCAGATCTTCGACTTCTTCGCCGGCGAAGCGTTGAGGATTCCGGGCGAGAAATTCGCGAGCGTCAGGCCGAACATCGACATCGAGGTCACGCGCGAGCCGCTCGGGGTCGTCGGCATCATCGCGCCGTGGAACTTCCCGCTCGCGATTCCCGCCTGGAAGATCGCGCCGGCTCTGGCTTATGGCAACACGGTCGTCTTCAAGCCTGCTGATCTTGTCCCCGGCTCAGCCCACGCGCTGGCTGAGATCATCGTGCGCGCCGGCGTTCCCAAGGGGGTGTTCAACCTGGTCGTCGGGCGCGGCTCGGTGGTCGGCCAGGCGATCCTCGATCACAAAAAAGTGGACGCGGTCACGTTCACCGGCTCAGTCGCCACCGGCGCCAAGGTCGCGGCCGCCTGCGCCAAGGCCATGCGCCGGTTCCAGCTCGAAATGGGCGGCAAGAATCCGCTCATCGTCCTCGCCGACGCCGACCTCACGAATGCGGTCGAATGCGCGGTCAACGGCGCCTATTTCTCGACTGGCCAGCGCTGCACGGCGTCGTCGCGCCTCATCGTCGAGGAGCCGATCTATATGCGCTTCGCCGACAAGCTGATGGAGCGGATGCGCGCGCTCACCGTCGACGACGCGCTGAAAGCGGGAACGCATGTCGGGCCAGTGGTCGACGCCGGCCAGCTCGAGCAGGATCTCTCCTATGTCGCGATCGGCCAGGGCGAGGGCGCCAAGCTCGCGCTCGGCGGCGAGCGGCTCAATCGAGCCACGCCCGGATTCTACATGGCGCCTGCTCTCTTCCTCGACGCCGACAACAGGATGCGCATCTCGCGCGAGGAAATCTTCGGTCCCGTCTCATCGATGATCCCGGCGCGCGACTATGAGCATGCGCTGGCGATCGCCAACGACACCGATTTCGGCCTGTGCGGCGGCATCTGCACCACG
Organism: uncultured Alphaproteobacteria bacterium; assembly: GCA_963824475.1. GTDB lineage: Bacteria > Pseudomonadota > Alphaproteobacteria > Rhizobiales > Beijerinckiaceae > Roseiarcus. Next base: position 565,415 of record CAWGPR010000006.1, on the reverse strand, counting down.
AGCCTCAAGCACGCCTCGCATTTCAAGCGTAACGCCGAAGTTGGCATGACGATGGTCAATCTGCCGACGGCCGGCGTCGACTATCACGCGCCGTTCGGCGGCCGTAAGGCCTCGAATCTCGGCCCGCGCGAGCAGGGACGCTATGCCGCGGAGTTCTATACGACGGTGAAGACCGCCTACACGCTGGCGTGAATCCGGCGGCGGCTCGGGGGGACGGTAGAGACAATGATCCTGGTCTCCGGCGAGGCGCTGATCAACCTCATCCCCGATCCGATCAAGGAGAGCGCCTACGACGTGGCGCTCGGCGGCTCGCCCTACAATGTCGCGATCGGGCTTGCGCGGCTCGGCGCGCAGACGGCGTTTGTCTCGCGCATTTCGGCCGACGGCAATGGCGAGGCGCTCGCCGCCTCGCTGGCTGAAAACGGCGTCGACCTGAGTTTCGTCGCGCGGGATATGCGCCCGACCACGCTCGCCTTCGTCATGCGCGGCACAGCGAAGACCGGATCGCGCTATTCGTTCTACCTCGACGCGACCGCCTTCGACGGCCCCTGGCCCTTTCCGGCCGAATGGCCCAAAGGCGGGCGTCACTTGCATGTCGGCTCGATCGCGGCCGTCGAGCCCCGCCATGGGCAGTCCGTCGTCCGCGCGCTGACCGGGGCGCGCCTGCGTGCAACCGTGAGCTTCGATCCCAACATCCGACCTCTTGTGACCCCAGACCGCGACTCGGTGCGGCTTCTTGTTGAACGGCAAGTCTCGCTCGCGCATCTCATCAAGGCCAGCCAGGAAGACCTGGAATGGCTCTATCCCGACCGCGGGATCGAGGACAGCCTTGCGGCCTGGACAAAGTCCGGCCCGCGATTTTGTGTCGCGACGCTCGGGGAGCAGGGCGCCATCGCCATGCTCGGCAAGGAGCGGGTCGAGGTTGCGGCGCCGCGCGTCGATGTCGTCGACACCGTCGGCGCCGGCGACAGCTTCATGTCGGCGCTATTGTCGGCGATGGATCGCGACCAGGCGCTCGGCGCCAAGGCGCGCGTGCCGTCCCGAAGCGAACTCGAGAGGTGGCTGCGCTTCGCGGCGGCCGCATCGGCGATCACCTGCACGCGGAAGGGCTCTGATCCGCCGACGCGTAAGGAGGTCGAGGCCGCGCTTGCGGCATGATTGGAAATTCGTGGTCGTGCTCACTTAAGTAAAGGCGTGAAGCCGATCATCGTTGCGGATCTCAACCGAGCGGTCTAAAACGACAAAATAACCTTAGTGGGAATCAACGCCATGGCGTCGAGCGACGCTCTGCCGGGTCCGCGCCGTCCGCGGCCGTTATCGCCGCATTTGAGCATCTATCGCCCAACCATGACGATGGCGATGTCGATCGCCCATCGCATCAGCGGAAGCGCGCTTTATGTCGGCGTCCTGCTGCTGGCCTGGTTTCTCATCGCCGCCTCGGCCGACGCTTCGACTTTCGCCGTCTTCTCCGATTTCATCGGCTCATTCATCGGACAGGTTATCCTGTTCGTTGTCACTTGGGCGCTCTTCCATCACCTCGTTGGCGGAATTCGCTACATCGTGTGGGACGCCGGCTACGGCCTGGACGCGCCGCTGCGCGATCAGATGGCGTGGGCGACGTTGATCGGAGGGTTCGCGCTGACGATCCTCGTATGGGCCATAGGCTACGTCGTCCGGTAGAGGAGCATCGCGATGGCTGATAATGCGAGCGATCTCCGCACCGCCCTCGGCCGGGTCCGGTTTCTCGGCTCGGCGCGCGTGGGGACCACTGACGCCCGGATTGTTCACCTGACCTCGGTCGCGCTCGTGCCGCTCACGGTCGGCTTCGTCTGGCTCATGCTCGACCTCTTGCGCAAGGACTATATCGGCGTGCGAGCGGAGCTTGCGCGCCCGATCTCGGCAATTCTGCTGCTGGCTTTCATTTTCGCCGGCATCGTCCACATGGAGCTCGGCATGCGCTCCGTCATCGTCGACTACATCGGCGGCCAGCCCCGCGCCTGGGCGCTGGCCGCCAACACCTGCTTCGCCGCGCTTCTGGCGCTGGCCTGCGTCTACGCGACGCTGCGCGTCGCCTTCACCTGAGCAACAAAGAAGACGGACATCGATGGCGACCAATGGCTCTTCCGCGCAGAGCGCGCCGGCGCTCGGGGGCAAGGCCTATCCGATCACCGACCACACATTCGATGTCGCCGTGGTCGGCGCGGGCGGCGCCGGCTTGCGCGCGAGCGTCGGCTGCGCCAAGGCGGGCTTGCGCACCGCCTGCATCTCGAAAGTGTTCCCGACGCGCTCGCACACCGTCGCGGCGCAGGGCGGCATTTCCGCTTCGCTCGGCAATATGGGTCCGGACGACTGGCGGTGGCACATGTACGACACCGTCAAGGGCTCCGATTGGCTCGGCGATCAGGATGCGATCGAATACATGTGCCGCCAGGCGCCGGCGGCAGTCTACGAACTGGACCATTGGGGCGTGCCGTTCTCCCGCACCGAAGCGGGCACGATCTATCAGCGTCCGTTCGGCGGCATGACGACCGAATTTGGCAAGGGCGTCGCGCAACGCACCTGCGCCGCCGCCGACCGCACCGGGCACGCCATCCTGCACGCGCTCTATGGCCAGGCGCTGAAGGCGAAGTGCCAGTTCTTCATCGAGTATTTCGCCATCGACCTCATCCGCGACGCCGAGGGCGCGGTGCGCGGCGTCGTCTGCCTCAAGCTGGACGACGGGACGATTTACCGGTTCCGCGCCCAGATCACCGTCCTCGCCACCGGCGGCTATGGCCGCGCCTATTTCTCGGCCACTTCCGCCCACACCTGCACCGGCGACGGCAACGCGATGGCGCTGCGCGCGGGGCTGCCGCTGCAGGACATGGAGTTCGTGCAATTCCATCCGACCGGCATTTACGGCGCCGGCTGCCTCATCACCGAGGGCGTGCGCGGAGAGGGCGGCTATCTCGTCAATTCCGAGGGCGAGCGGTTCATGGAGCGCTACGCGCCGCACGCCAAGGACCTGGCCTCACGCGACGTCGTGAGCCGCGCGATGACCATCGAGATCCGGGAGGGCCGCGGCGTCGGCAAGAACAAGGATCATATCTACCTGCACATGGACCACCTCGATCCGAAGGTGATTCACGAACGCCTGCCCGGCATTTCCGAGAGCTCGCGCATCTTCGCCGGCGTCGACGTGACCAAGGAGCCGATCCCCGTTTTGCCGACCGCCCACTACAATATGGGGGGCATCCCGACCAACTATCACGGCGAGGTCCTGACCAAGATCGACGGCGATCCGGACGCGATCGTGCCGGGACTGATGGCGCTGGGCGAAGCGGCTTGCGTATCGGTGCACGGCGCGAACCGGCTCGGCTCCAACTCGCTGATCGACCTCGTCGTCTTCGGCCGCGCCGCGGGCCTCCGCGCCGCCGAGATGCTGAAGCCCGGCGACAGTCAGCCCGAACTCGCCAAGGACAGCGCGGAGTTCGCGCTCTCGCGCCTCGACCGGTTCCGCAACGCCAAGGGCAAGACGCCGACCGCAGCGCTGCGCCTCAACATGCAGACAGTCATGCAGACCAATTGTGCGGTGTTTCGCACCGGCGACGTGCTCGCCGAGGGCAAGCAGAAGAATTCACGACGCCTGGCGCGCCGGCGCCGACGTCTCGGTCACCGACCGGTCGCTCATCTGGAACTCCGATCTCATCGAGACGCTCGAATACGACAATCTGATCGTGCAGGCGGTGGTGACGATGGAGGGCGCGCTCAACCGCCTCGAAAGCCGCGGCGCCCATGCGCGCGAGGATTATCCCAAGCGCGACGACGTCAACTGGATGAAGCATACGCTCGCCTGGATCGACCCCTCAAAGCAGACGGTGACGCTCGACTACCGGCCGTTGCATGCCTACACAATGAGCAACGACATCGGCTACATCGAGCCGAAGGCGCGGGTGTATTGAGGCTTCGCTCGCACGTCGGGAGATCGCTCTTATGGCGTTATCTATTGATCGCGGTGGGTTCGGAATATGCGGAGAGGATCCTGCGGCGGTTCTGAAGACATCATGGCCGGGCTTGTCCCGGCCATCCACGGGAAGCGAGGCGTGTCAATTGTTTAGGTCGGGATACAGGTCCCGCCACTCGGGGTTCATTGCGAGGATTAGGCGAACTTTCCAAGCCCGCGGCCAATGCTTCATGTTGCTCTCCCGCTGGATCGCCGCGGCAACGTGCTCGTGGAACTCGTACCACACGAGCCGCGTCAGCGCGTATCGCTTGGTGAATCCATCGCAGAGGCCTTCGCGATGCTCATAGGCGCGGCGAGCGATGTCAGCGGCGACGCCGGTGTAGAGCGTGCCGTTAGGACGGTTCGCCATGATGTAGACCCAGCCACCGCGCATCTGGGCGACGGTAGGTCAAGAGGCAGTGGCCGCAAAGACGTGGATGGCCGGGTCAAGCCCGGCCATGACGACAGAGGCTCAGAGGCGCAGCCGCAAAAAGGCCGACCGACCAGCCAACGCTATAAGAGCCGCGGAGATTTTTCGGGAATGGATAAGCCGTTATGGTCCAACTGACCCTCCCCGAAAACTCCCGCCTCAAGCCGGGCAAGACCTGGCCGAAGCCGGCCAACGCGACCCGCCTCACCGAATTCCGCATCTATCGCTGGAACCCGGACGACGGCGCCAATCCGCGCATGGATGTTTACTTCGTCGACCGCGACGATTGCGGGCCGATGATCCTCGAGGCGCTCATCTGGATCAAATCCAAGATCGATTCGACATTGACCTTCCGCCGCTCCTGCCGCGAGGGGGTGTGCGGGTCATGCGCGATGAACATCGACGGCCTCAACACGCTCGCCTGCACCAAGCACATCGACGACGTCGCAGCGCCGGTGACCATCTATCCGCTGCCGCACCAGGAGGTGATCAAGGATCTCGTGCCCGATCTTTCGGTCTTCTTCGCCCAGCACGCCTCGATCGAGCCGTGGCTCAAGACCGTCAGCCCGGCGCCGGAGAAGGAATGGCTGCAGTCGCCCGAGGACCGCTCAAAGCTCGACGGCCTCTACGAGTGCATCCTGTGCGCGTGCTGCTCAACGTCCTGCCCGAGCTATTGGTGGAACGGCGACCGCTATCTCGGGCCTGCGGTGCTGCTGCAAGCCTATCGCTGGCTCATCGACTCGCGCGACGAAGCGCAGGGCGAGCGACTCGACGGTCTCGAGGACCCGTTCCGCCTCTATCGCTGCCACACGATCATGAACTGCGCCCAGACCTGCCCCAAGGGCCTGAACCCGGCCAAGGCGATCGTTCACATCAAGGAGATGATGGTCGAGCGGCGGTTGTGAAACGCCGGCGCTAAGGCCTCCGTCGTTTTCGTTCGGCGCCCCCTTTGTGTCGGTTGCGCAGCGCGCGCCATCGCGGCGATATATTAAGGCGGCTTGGTCTCGAACTCGGGCCATTGACCTGAGCCTCGATCATCGCAAGGGCCGAGGGGGTCGAAGGGCTCTCCAATGCGCGGACTGCCCGCGATCATTGCATTGACCTTGAAATGCGTGGGCGCGGCCTCCGTCGCCGCGGCGCAGCCTGTTTGTGTCTCCTGCAGTCCTTCCGCCACCGCCATGGACAGGCGCGACAGCTTCGTGCTCGCGATGGGCGGAGGCGACGGCGGGATACACTTCGGCGGCGGAATGCATTGCGGACCGGGTTGCGCGGGAGGCGGCGGTGGCATGGGCGGCGGCGCGGGAGGCGGGATGGGAGCCTCAAGCGGCGGGATGGGCGCCGGCGCATTCGGAGGATGGGACCCGTTCTTGCGCGTTCCCAGGGCGAACTGCCCGCAGGATCGCCAAAAGTCCGACCGTCGCCACACGCGGCCAAACTCCAGAGAGACCGAATTGTCGCATTGCCCCAACGGGCGCTAAGTCCGGCATGAAGCGCACGGGCGGGCGTGGCCCGAAGAGGCCGCCGAACAGCCAGGTCGGGAGGCGCCGCGGTTGAGGGGAATTTTCATCAGCTACCGGCGGGAAGATTCCGAAGGTCAGGCGAGAGCCCTGTTGATCGAGCTGGCGAGATATGTCGGCGAGGACTCGGTGTTCCTGGATGTCGACAGCATCGCGCTCGGACGTGACTTTCGTCAGGCGCTGCACGAACGGCTGGAAACCTGCGACGCGTTTCTGGCGCTGATCGGTCCCGGCTGGCTCGATGCGAAGGATCAAGCCGGCAAACGCCGGCTGGACGATCTCAACGATTACTTGCGCCAGGAGATCGCCGTCGCGCTTGTCCGGAACATCCCCGTCACGCCGGTGCTCGTCCAGGGAGCGACGATGCCGGCGCCCGAGCGCCTGCCCGACGATCTGAAGGAACTGGCGTTCCGGAACGGTTTCGAGCTCAGCCACACGCGATGGCATTCCGACGTGCGGGAATTGGCGCATCGGCTAGGGCTCGACGCCACTCAGGTCGCCTCGGCAGAGACGCCGGGCAAGGCCGCGCCGGCGCAGCCATCGCCGCCTCCCTCCGGCTCAAAGGGGTGGGTGACCCGGAGGCGCGCCCTGGGCGCAGCGGCAATCGCCGTCGCCGCCGCGGGGGTTGGCGTCGCCGCGCCCTCCGTTCGCCGCTGGCTGTTCAGGCCGCCGAAGCCTTCCTTGCGCTCCGTCAGCTTCGACTATGCGACGGTCGATGAGAAGGGGACGCGCTTGCCGACGGAGAAAGCCGCCGCCTACCTGTTCACCGAAGCGCCCACGTCTTCCGTCGGCCTCGACATGGTGGCGATCCCGGGCGGGATCTTCCTCATGGGCTCGCCGATTTATGAGCCCGAGCGCCGGCCCAACGAGGGGCCTCAACACCAGGTGACGGTGAAGCCCTTCTTCATCAGCGCCTCCCCGATCACGCAGGCGCAATGGGCGGCCGTGGCGACGGCGCGGCCGGCCAAGACGCGCTATGCGCTCCAGCCGTTCCCGTCGTTCTTCAAAGGCGACGTCCTGCCGGTCGAGAGCATCACCTGGAACGAAGCGGACGAGTTCTGCCGCCGCCTGTCCGAAATCGCCGGGCGCCACTATCACCTGCCGAGCGAAGCCGAATGGGAATACGCCTGCCGCGCCGGGACAACCGGTCCGTTCAATGTGGGACCGACGATCACTAGCGAACTTGCAAACTACTGCGGAGCGGGCGGCGCCGTATGCGGCGACAACAATGGCAGGAGCATCGCGTCCGATGTCTATGACGGCGTGACTTACGGCTCGGGCGCCTACGACCAAGGCCCGACGGGCAAGTTCCAGGGGACGACGACGACGCCGGGAACATTCCCGCGGAACCGCTTCGGCCTCTACGACATGCACGGCAACGTGTGGGAATATTGCCTCGACCGGGCAAGCGTCAATTATGCCGACTCTCCGTCGGACGGCAGCGCCAACCTTTCGGGACCGCCCGATGGCGAGCGCGTGTTGCGAGGCGGTTCGTGGTCGCACAACCCGGCGATCTGCCGTTCCGCCTATCGCGATTTCATCGCCCCCGATAACCCCGGGTGGCAGGGCCGCATTGGTCTCAGGGTGGTTTGCGTGCTCTGATCGCGCAACGTCCCGAGCCTTGCGGCTGGAATCGGGCGCCGAGGCGTGCGACCATTAGAGTGAGGCGACTATGCTAGCGGGCTCCGATTGCAATCTCGCTCGGCGGTCGGCGCCCCATCCTTTGCGACGATGCGGAAACAAGACGAGGAGGCCGGAATGACGAAGACGACAGCGGCGAAAGAAACCCACGCGCGAGGCGCCAAGGACGTCTACGTGCGCGAGCGCCTTGGCACGCCGACCGACCTCAAACCGGAGGCGACGCGGGACATCTCGGCTGCGTTGGCGGGACTGCTGGCCGACGTCTTCGCTCTCTATGTGAAGACCAAGAACTTCCACTGGCACATCAGTGGACCGCATTTCCGCGACTACCATCTGCTTTTGGATGAACAGGGCGAGCAGATTTTTGCAATGACTGACCCGATCGCCGAGCGGGCCCGCAAGATCGGCGGCACGACTTTGCGCTCGATTGGCGACATTTCGCGCCGCCAGCGCATTCTCGACAACGACGCCGACTATGTCGATCCGCAGGACATGTTGGCGGAGCTGCGCGAGGACAATAAGACTCTGACGGCGTCCCTGCGCCAGACCCATAATGTGTGCGACGAATACGGCGACGTCGCGACCGCCAGCTTGCTCGAAGTCTGGATCGATGAGACCGAGCGGCGGACCTGGTTCCTGTATGAGGCGACCCGCGGCGGTCCGGGTCACAACGACTGAAGCGAGGCGGCGCACTCTGGCTGATCCTCGGCTTATCCCGTTAGGGGAACCCGGACGCCGCCCGCGGCGCTCGAGCGCTCAGCGGCGTCGATCACGCAGGCGCATAGGACCGCCTCGTCCAGGTTGCTCTTCCCTCCGCCTGTCGCCGCGGCCACAAAGTCGGCGGCCACTCCGCCGAACCAATCGGGATGGTGCGACCCCTCCGACAGAGACGGCGGACAGGACCAGCGGCGCTCCCGTGACTTCGATTGCAAGATCACCGCGTCGCCCATGACGCGGATCTCGCCGTCTTCGCCGTCGATCTCGATCGTGTTCGAGCGCTCGTCGGCGGCCCAGGTCAGAAAGATGTGGCTCACGCCTGCCGTCGTATCCAAGTCAAGGCTCGCCGTGTCTTCCAGCGGCTGCTCATGGAAGCGGCGCGTTTCGAGCGTTGCGGCGACGCCAGCAGGAACGCCGGCCCAGCGCGTGACGCAATAGAGCGCGTGCCAGCCGTGATCGCTAAGGACGCCGCCGCCGGCAAGCGCCGGATCGACCCGCCAGTTCGTGACCCCGTCGGCGCTCACCGCGATCGCCGGCTGGGTTCTGAGCGTCCGCCAGCGGACACTTCGCACGGCGCCGATTGCGCCCTCGTCAATCAGGGCCGAGATCTTGCGGCAGATCGGCGCATGAAGCCAATTGTGCACCGTGTGCACGACCCGCCCGGCGCGCGTCGCGGCGGTCGCCACGCGCTTTGCGTCCTCGATCCGGGTGACCATCGGTTTTTCGCTGAGCACATGAAGGCCCGCACGAAGCGCCCGTTCGATCAGCGCCGCATGGCTGCCCGGCGGCGCGCAGATGTCGACGAAATCGAGCCTTTCACGGACAAGCAGATCGTCGACAGTTTCATGCCATCGGCCGTCGGGGCAGGCGGCGAGAAAGGCTTGCCCGCGCGAGGCGGCCGCGTCCGTCGCGGCGACGATCCGCACGTCGTCACGAGCGCTCCAGCCGGGCAAGTGCCCTTTGGCCGCGACATTGCCGAAGCCGATGAACGCGCCTCTGAGCACGAGACAGTTCAGTCGAGCCCGAACCGGCGCGCGATCGCGGCGAAGGACTGATCGAGGATATCGACGCCGCGCAGAGCTTCGTCTTCGGTGATCACGAGAGGCGGATTGATGCGAATGACGTTCGAGTAGGACATGGTGACGAGGCCGCGCTCGAGCGCCTCGTGGAACAGCGCGCGGGTGATGGTCTTGTCGAGCGGCGCCTTCGTCTTGGGGTCGGCGACCATGTCGACGCCGATCATGAGACCCCGCCCCCGCACGTCGCCGATGAAGCGATATTTGTCCTGAAGCCCTTTCAGCGCCTCGATCATCTTGGCGCCGACGAGGGCCGAATTCTCGACCAGCTTCTCATCGAGGATGGCCTCGACGGCGGCAAGGCCGGCGGCGGCGGCGAGCGGGTTGCCGCCATAGCTCGACGAGCTCCCGCTCGGCTCCCCGAAGGGCTTCGCGGACATGCGCTCCAAGGACGAAGCGACCGCGCTCAACGGAAAGCCGCCGCCGATGCCCTTGCCGATGGTCATGATGTCAGGCTTGAGCCCGAATTGGTCGGAGGCCCACATCGTGCCGGTGCGGCCGAAGCCGGTCAGGATTTCATCCGCAATGAGCAGCGCGCCGCACTCATCCGCGATGTCGCGCACGGCGTGAATGAACTCGTCGGGCGGGATCACATTGCCAGCCGTACCCTGCATCGGCTCGACGATGATCGCCGCGACCTCGCCTTGCGTGTCGTTCTTGATCACGTTGCGCAGATGCTCGGCGCAGGCGATGCCGCAGGACGGATACTCAAGCTTGAACGGGCAGCGGTAGCAGTTCGCGTAGGGCGAAAGGTGCATGCCGGGCGGAAACGGGCCCTGGTGATTGCGATAGCCGCCGCCGAGCAGGCCGATCACGCCGGCGGTCTTGCCGTGGTAGCCGCCCCAGAAGCCGACGAACTCGAATTTCTTGCTGACCGACTTGGCGAGCCGAAATGCGGCCTCGACCGCCTCCGCGCCGCCTGAGAACAACTGGATATGCGTAATCCCCTCCGGCAGCTGTGCGCTTACCAGATTGAGAAAATGAGCGCGGGTCTCGGTGGCGAAGCTGCCGAAGGTGATCCGATCGAGCTGCTCCTTGAGGCGCTTGACGTAGTGGGGATGGCAATGGCCGAGACTGCCGATCGCGATGCCGGCGATGAAGTCGAGATATTCGTTGCCGTCGACGTCGGTGATGATGCAGCCTTTGGCGTGGTCGACAACGATTTGCGAATAGAGCGCGATCGATTGCAGCCCCGGCGCCATGGCCTCGGCTTCATGGTCGAAGATCGCCTTGGATTTGGGGCCGGGCACGGCGCGGCGTTTGAATGCATTGTTCGGGGACGCGATTTCGTTCAACGGATCAGTTCCTTGCTGAGGCGACCAAGCGCGGCCGCCGCCGGAAGCGCTCGGTCAGGCAATCGGCGATCGCCTCCGCGGCGCGATCGCGGTAGAGCGCGTAGCTCGGCCACGCATTGAGGTCGATGATCATCGGCTCGCCGTTGGCCCTGATGACCGCGTCGCCGCCGAAGATGTCTAGTCCCAGCGCGGCGGCGGCGTGGAGCGCCGCCTCGCTCAGGCGAGCCGGGTCGAAGGCATGACCCAGCATGCCCTTGTCGCGATGATAGAACCATTGGAACCAATTAGCGTCCCTTGCCCCCGCCCCATTGCGAACGCCATAGAATTTGACCAGATCGCCCGCCACATGCTCCTGGGCGACGACAAAGGGCATGCCCCGCTCGGCAAAGCGGCGCAGCGCCTCGCGCCACCCCGTTTCTGACGCGGCGTACATGACGTCGTCGCGTTGCGTGGCGTGGAAATCGTAGCGCTTGATCCAGGCGCAGTCGGCCGGCCGGGCCATGTTTGCGTCGGCGGCGACAATCCAGCTCATCGGCGCCGCGACGCGATGGCGCGCGAACAGTTCGACCATGCGGTGGCGGTAGGTGTTGCGAATCGCCGCCGGCGCGTTGACGACGATCGAGCCCGCTTTCTCCATCGCCGCCAGGCGATCGAGAACCGTCCCACGCTCGCACATAACGAACAGGTTGGCCGAAGGCGCTTCCGTCACGGCGTCGGCCGCCACCAATTCAACGCTGAAGCCCCGCTCCGTCATAACCTCGCCGACGCGTCTCATGATCGCGGCGTCGTCCTCGACGCGGCCCGGCGAGTGGGCGGGTTCGCGCAAAACGCCCACGCAGGTGAGGTCCCTGCTCATGCGCCGGCGTCCTCGGGAGGTAACTCCCAACCACCTCGCCCTGAGGAGCGGAGCCGTAGGCGGCGCGTCTCGAAGGGCGCTCCAGCGAGCGCCAATGCAAACTGGATCATCCTTCGAGACGCGAAGCTTCGCTTCGCTCCTCAGGATGAGGTCCTTGGGACGCGAATCCGTCCATAGACCCCTGCTTGGGAGTTGCCCCAGGCGAGCGGCGGAACCCGGCCTGCTCGGCGGCCGCGACGTCGCGCGCCCGATCGATGTCGAACACCAGCGGCAAAGCAACGCCATAGACCGGCCGGCCTTCGTCGACCAGCCATGTGAGATAGTCGCGCAGACGGCCGAAGCCCGTCGGCGGAGCAGCGACCCGATGCGCCGGAAGCCAGTAGAGGCCGGCCGTGACATGGCTGCCTTGGTCGCCGCCAAGCCGAAGAACGCGCCCGTCCTCGTTCAAAGTGGCCCATAACGGATTCTCGTCATCGACATGATCGGTCAGGCCGAGCACGATCGCGTCATTCGGAAAGCGCGCGGCGGAACCGACGAAATGGTGGAAGGCGTCGAGGGCCATGATCGCGTCGACCGTCGTGATGACCGCTCGCGCGCCGGTAAGCCTAGCGGCGACGAGCTCAAAGCTCGCGTACGACGACGGGGTTGTGCGGACGATCACGTCGAGATCCAAGCCATCGCCGTGGTCGCTGAGCCATCGCCGGCAATCGTCGCTGCCTTCGTTGATGAGGACGGTGGCTTGGCGGACGCCAACGGCGCGAAAGCGATCAAGCGCGTGGCCGATCAGGGGCCTTCCGCTGACCGGAATCATCGGCTTGCTGACGCGATACCCGTCGGCCTTGAGGCGCGTCCCATGGCCGGCGGCGATGACGCCTCCGCGTAAGGCGAGAGATTGTGGCGCGGCGGTCATGTCAGGATGTCGAAGAGATCCGGCAGCTCGGTCACGGCGGCGAGAATGGACCGGTCTGCGACGGCGCCGCATTCAGCGGCCTGGACGTCTTCAGGGGCGATCCAGATGAAGGCCATGCCGGATCGCCGCGCGCCCTCGTAGTCCCGACGTAAGGAATCGCCGACCATCACCGTCGTCTCCGGCGCCGCCTGCAACGCCGCGAGAGCGGCGCGGAAGATCGCCGGCTCGGGCTTCTCGGCGCCGACGCGCTGGCTGTCCGTCATCACCCCGAACAAAGGAGCGAGCCCCGAGCTCTCGCACGCCGCTTCGAGATTGCCGTAGAAGTTCGACACCACGCCGAGCCGGTATCGCTCGCCGAGCGCCTCGAGGACTGGCCGATTGCGGGCGAAGGTCAAGGACATTTCGGACAGGAAGCGCGACGCGACACGCCGGCCGCGAGCGTCATCGCTTCCCGCCCGGCCAACCCCGGCGGCGCGGCGCGCGAGTTCGGCCTCGAGATTGGCGACCAATGCGTGCGCTGTCTCCTTAAGGCCGGTTGTCGGCGCAAGCGCGCCGACGAGCGCGTCATCGGCGGCGTAAAAGGCCGGCGCAAAAGCCTCGGTCGAAAGATCCAGTCCTTCGGCCCGGTAAAGGGCGTGGAAGCGCTCCTTCCACGCCACTCCGTCGGCGTCGAGCGTGCCGCCAAAATCGAACAGCACCGTTTCGATCGCCTGCACTTACGAGCGGCCGCGGCCCGCAACCCTTGCGCGCCGCGGCGCCTCTCCGGGAAGATCGAAGGGTTCGCCGTCGATGAAGGCGTTGCAGGCGTCGCGCGCTACGCTGTCGCGCAGCTGACGAGGCGGGCTTTTCATATAATAGGCCGACGGCGCCTCGAGCGGCCCGCCGACGCCGCGTTCCAATCCCAGCTTGGCGCAGCGCAGCGCATCGATGACAACGCCGGCGCTGTTCGAGGAATCCTGCACGGACAGCCTGAGTTCGACCTCCAGCGGCGCGTCGCCGAAGCCGCGCCCCTCGAGGCGGATGAAGGCGATCTTGTTGTCATGCTGCCAGGGAACGTAGTCGGACGGGCCGATGTGGATGTCCGCGTCGTCAAGCCGTTCGTCGAGCTGGGACTGGACGGATTCGGTCTTGGAAAGCTTCTTCGACTTGAGCCGCTTGCGCTCCAGCATGTTGAGGAAGTCGGTGTTGCCGGCGGTGTTGAGCTGGTAGGTCCGGTCGAGGGTCACGCCGCGGTCGGCGAACAGCCGCGCCAGCGAGCGATGCACGATGGTCGCGCCGACCTGGCTCTTGATGTCGTCGCCGACGATCGGCAGTCCGGCGTCGCGGAACTTCTTCGCCCATTCGGGATCGGAGGCGAGGAAGACAGGCACGCAATTGACCATCGCGACGCCCGCTTCGAGGCAGGCTTGTGCGTAATGCTTGACGGCCTTGTCGGATCCGACGGGCAGATAGCACAGCAGCACTTCGGCGCCAGACCTGCGCAAAGCCTCGGCGATGTCGGTCGGCTCGAGGTCGGCCGGGCGGAAGGCGACGTCGTCGTCGTAGTCCGCCATATGCGCCGCCACGCCGTCGAACTGGGGACCCATCTGAACGACGACGTTCGACACCGGCAGCGAACTCTGGAAGACGCGCGTATTGTTCGGCTTGGCGAAGATCGCCTCCTCCAGCGGCCGGCCGACCTTGCGCTTATCGACATCGAAAGCGGCGACGAACTCGACATCGCTCGCGCGGTAGCCGCCGATCGTCTGGCGCATCACGCCGTCCAGCGCCGCGTTGCGGCGGCTGCGGTAATATTCCACGCCCTGCACCAGCGCGCTTGCGCAATTGCCGACCCCGGCGATGGCGACCTTGATGTTCTTTTGCATTCGGTCCGAGATCCCCACAGCGGAGTCCGCCCTTTATCCACGGGCGTGACGAAAACTTGAACTATATATGACCGGATTGCGACAGCAAAGCGCCCAATTGCCACGCAGCCGAGAGCGTGGATTGGGCTTGTTTTGCCTAGCGGAGCGCCACGACCGGCGGCGAAGCTTCACATGCCGAAGGCGAGGGCTCGGCTGTCGCCGCGTGGGTGAATTCAGGCCGGCGTCGAGGGCGGCGCGGCCGCTTGCAGCGAAGGAGGAACGGCGTTTCGCTCTCTCGTCAGTCTTCGGAATCATTGCTGATCCCCTCGACCTTTATCTCCGACAGGCTCGAGCGCAGCGCGGCCATCCACCCTTCTCCGTTCAGGTCGGCGAGGCGCTGTTGGGCCTGCCGCCACAGGGGGAAGGCGTCGTGAAGGACACGCCTTCCCTCGGGGGCAAGCATGACGAGGCGGAATCGACCATCGTTCGGCGAAGGCTCGATTTGGATGAGGCCATTCCGGTCGAGCGGACCGAGGGTCTTTCCCATCGCCGTGCGCTCCAAGTCGAGGCGCTCGGCAAGCTCGTTGACCGAAGCGCTTTGGACTTTGGCGAGCGCCGCCAGGATCAGGAACTGCGTGACGCGCAAGCCGGTCGGCTGCAAGAAGCCGTCATAGAAGCGTGAGATTCGGCGAGCCGCCTTCCTGACCGTGAAGCAGTTGCATCGATGGATCTCAAGCATCCGATCGGCCGGATCCATTGTCAGCCTCCTTGTCGCTGGAGCCCGCGAAGGCCCACATGGCTTCAGGCAAACATCTGGCGATGCCGGGAGATGAAGGCCTGAACCGTCATCGGCGGCTTGCCGGTGACGCGCTCGATCACATCGTTGGTTCCCGCAAACAAGCCGTTGCGACAATCCTGCGCAACCTCCGCCAGATGCTGCACGAGGAAAGGCGGATAATGTTGCTTCTCGGATAGGTCGCGACGAAACTCGTCGATCGAGATCGGGGTATACGCAACTTCCGCTCCGAGCGTCTCGCTCACCGCGGCGGCGATTCCGTAGTAGTCCATCTCGACGGGACCGAAGAGCTTATAGGTCTGCCCCGCATGCGGCGCCGGATCGGCGAGGATATGCCCGATCACCCTGCCCTGATCCTCCGCGGCGATCGGCGCGTGGCGTCCTGTCCCGAACGGGATCGCGATGCGCTTCTCCTTCGAGATCATCTCGGCAGACCGGGGATAGATCAGCCACTCGGCGAAGAACGTCGGACGCAAGTGCGTCGTCGGGACGCCGGACCAGTCGAAGACCCGCTCCGAGACCCAATGGTCCTGCGCCGAATGGCTCTTCGAGTCCCGGCGCGCGGAGATCTGCGACATATTGACGATGGCGCCGACGCCGGCTTCTTTGGCCGCCTGCGCGAAATAGGCGGTGGCGTCGATGATGCCGGGCCCGATCGGATAGACGAAATAGGCGGCGCGAACGCCTTCCAGGGCGGCTCGAACGCTATCGATGTTGGACAGGTCCCCTATGGCGACCTCGACCCCGCGCGCCCTCAGGGCCGCCGCTCGCGCATCATCCGCATGCACGAACGCCCGCACGGGCAGTCCGAGCTTCAGCGCCGTGTCGACGGCGGCGCCCCCGGTAAATCCGGCGGCGCCGGTCACGAGAACCCGATCTGTACTCATCAGACAGCCTCCATGTAGACGTATATGCGCCCATTTAGGAGCATATGCTCTTATATGCAAGCGCCAAGCGAACTGATGACTTGGGGGGCCGCGCCGCCGCCGGCCCAACGCTTTCGCAGACAAGCCGGCCGAGAGGGCCGTGGAGCGGACTGCCTGTGGATCGAAGCGCGGCGCCAAAGGAGCAAGGCTCGGACGACGATTTCTGTCGGACGACCTCCTCGGACAGCCGGAATTCAGGTCAGAGCAATTTGCGTTAGAGAGGGGCGCCTGCGCCACTGCATACGAAAGACTTGCGGCTCGCCCCTCACATGCCGAAAGCGGGGGCGCGGCTGTTGCCGCGCTTGAGATTGCGATAGCGGGCGAGCGCCCAAAGCGGAAAGAACTTCGAATAGCCGTGGTAGCGCAGGTAGAAGACGCGCGGAAAACCCGTCGCGGTGTGGTGCGGCTCGCTCCAGAAGCCGTCCTCGCCTTGGGTCGCCGCGAGATAAGCAATTCCGCGCGCGACGGCGGGACGATCGGCTTCGCCCGCCGCCATCAGCCCAAGCAGCGCCCATGCGGTCTGCGAGGCCGTGCTGGGCGCGGGTTCGTAGCCTTTGTAGTCGAGCTTGTAACTGCCCCCGCTCTCCCCCCAGCCGCCGTCCGGATTCTGGATCCGCTCAAGCCACGCGACGGCGCGCCGCACCGGCTCCAATTGCGGGTCCTGGCCGGCGATCGCCAGCGCACACAGCGACGACCACGTCCCATAAATATAGTTCATGCCCCAGCGGCCAAACCAGCTTCCGTCCTTCTCCTGATCGCGGATGAGCGCGTCGATCCCGTGCTTGAGGACCGGGCTCGTAGCGCGCGTCTCGCCGAACTGGGCAAGCATTGAGACGCAGCGCGCGGTGACGTCCGCGGTCGGCGGGTCGAGCAGCGCGCCGTGATCGGCGAACGGGATGTGGTTGAGATAGTAATAGTTGTTGTCGGCGTCGAAGGCGGCCCACGCGCCATTGCGGCTCTGCAAGCCCTCGATCCATTCGCGCGCCCGGGCGATGGCTTGCGAATGGGCGTCGGGAGCCTCGGTCACACCGCCACGATCCGCGCGGTCCATCGCCATCGCCACGACCGCGGTGTCGTCGAGATCGGGATAATGCGGATTGGCGTATTGGAACGCCCAGCCGCCCGGCCGCACATTGGGACGCTGGACGGCCCAGTCGCCCTTGACGTCGAGCACCTGGAGCGGCTTGAGCCAGTCGAGCGCCGCTCGCACCGGCTCGCCGCCCGCTTCACCCCCCGCTTCGAGCAGCGCATGGGCGGCAAGCGCCGTGTCCCACACGGGCGACAAGCAGGGCTGGCAATAAGCCTCATCCTTGCCGACGACGAGCAGTTTCTCGATCGACCGGCGCGCCGCGACGAGATGGGGATGGTCCGGCGGGTAGCCGAGCGCGTCATACATCAGCACCGTATTGGCCATGGCCGGATAGATCGCGCCCAGGCCATCTTCGCCGTTGAGGCGTTCGGTCACGAAAGCTTCCGCCGCGTCGATGGCGCGGCGACGCACGGACGCCGGAAAGAAAGGCTCGGCGCGCTTGAGCAGCCAGTCGATTCCACCGAAGAGCTTTACGCCGAGCCACGCCTGATGCGCGCCCTTCGGCCACTCGCGCACAGTCTCCGGCGGCGCGACGAACAATTCCGCAATTCCGACGCCGCGCGGATTGGCGGGCCGTGGCTTCAGCGCCTGCAGCACCAGCAGCGGGACCAACACGGTACGCGCCCAGTAGGACACCTTGTCGAGATGGAAGGGAAACCAGCGCGGCAGAAGCATGATCTCGACCGGCATGGTCGGGACGCCGCGCCACGGAATGGCGCCGTAGAGCGCGAGCAGGAAGCGGGTGAAGACGTTGCTCTTCGCCGCGCCGCCATGGGCCAGGATCGCTTCGCGCGCATGGGCCATATGCGGCGCATCGGTGTCGTCGCCGATCATCTTGAGCGCGAAATAGGCTTTCACACTGGCGCTCATGTCGAAGGGCCCATCGTGAACAAGCGGCCAGCCGCCATGGTCGCCCTGAACGCGCCGCAGATAGACGGCGATCAGTCGCTCGAGTTCGAGATCGGGCTTTTCGCCGCGAAAGTGTCTCAGCAGCACATATTCGGCCGGGATCGTCGCATCGGCCTCGAGTTCGAAACACCAATGGCCGTCCTCGTGCTGACGGGCGAGCAGCGCCTTCGACGCCCGCGCAATGTGGCGTTCGAGCGCCTCCGCGGACGGCGCGACTTGAGATTGATCGAGGGCGATGTTCATGTCGAAACACTCACGGCGGGGCGCCTCGGCGCATCCGCGCCCGATCCCGTTATGATTGAAGCCGCCTTATAGCCTGAACGCACGGCGCCTTCGATCGTGGCGGGTAGGCCGGTCTGGATCCAGTCGCCGGCGAGGACGACATTCGCCCATCGGGTGCGCGAATCCGGACGTTTGGCATTCTGCGCCGGCGTCGCCGCGAAGGTCGCGCGCTTTTCCTTGACGATCTGCCAGGGCGGCAGGTCAGGCGGGAGACCGGTCAACGCAGCCGCCTCGCGCCAGATTTCGGCCGCAAGCTCATCGCGCGGACGGTCAATGAGCCGATCGGCGTTGCTGATCGTGACCGAGAGCCGGTCTGGGAAAGCGAACAGCCATTCGATCTCAGCATTGACGACGCCGAGGATCGCCGGTTGGCCGCGTGGCGGCTTGACATGGAAATGGACATTGAGAATGGCGCGAAATTCGTCTGGCGTTGTCAGGCCTGGAAGGAGGTCCTTCGCGATCCATGGCGGCGCGCTGAGGATCACGGAATCGTCTGCGCCAAGCTCCTGCTGCGACCGGTCAAAGTCGAGGGTAACGGCGCGTTTCTCCTCGAACCCGATCGCGCGGAGGCGATCGCCGAACCGAACCGGAGAACCGCGCGCGGCGAGAACGGCAAGCGCCGGATCGATGAAGCTGCTCGCGAGCCCATGGGCGGCGAAGAGCGGGTGGCAGGCCCTTCCTCCCGCGGCAAGAGTTCTCGCGCAGCAAAGCCGCGGTGAGCGCCGTAGAGCTTTCGGGAGGATCCGTGTTAAGCGCAGAGGTCAGGAGAGGGCGCCAGAGTCGCTCGTATAGTGGTCCCCCGCAGTCCATCGCTTCGCCGACTGTCGCGCCCCGCCCCTTCATGAACACGCCGAGCGGGGCGAAATATTCGCCGAGCGCCGTGCCCGGCACCCGCTTCTTTCGATCGAACAGCCACCACGGGATACGGCCCTCGCTGAGATCGAGCCGCCAGCGCTCGTCGGTTCCGAGGTCTGCGAAATCGAAGATCGCAGCGCCAGGATCGTGCAGCGTCTCGCGCGCTCCGATCCGATCGAGATAGTCCAGCGCCTCGTGATTGCCTGAGAGCAACAGATGGTTGCCGTTGTCGATGACGAGGCCGAGCGTTGGGTCAAGATAGGACCGGCAACGGCCGCCGGCGAAAGACGCAGCCTCATGCACGATGACCCTGCGCCCGGCGTCGGCAAGGCGCACGGCCGCGCTCAAGCCCGCAATTCCGGCGCCGATGACATGGACCGCGCCAGCGCTCACAGGATGCCGTACCGCAGAAGAGCGCCAAGCAGGCGCAGGCGGCTCGCCCTCGCGCGCCGCCGTGGCGGAGCGAAGCCCTCTTTCACCATCCTGTCGAGGATCGAGCCATAGGCGACGGCCATCAGCCGCGGCGCTTTCACTGCCGCTCGCGGCGCCGCCGCCATGATGGAGTGCGCCTGCTCGAAATGCCCGCGAGCGCGCGCGGCCACCTCGACGCAGGCTTGAGGCAGCTTCGGGTCCGCCGCAGCCGCCAGCGGTTCGTCGGTCATCACTCCGGCAACGGCAAGCGCCTCGCGCGGCAGGTAGAGCCGGCCGGCGCTTGCGTCCTCGTCGATGTCGCGCAGGATGTTGGTGAGCTGGAGCGCGCGCCCGAGATGGTAGGCCAGCGCCACGCCGGGATCGTCCGGCAGGCCGAAAATGCGCACCGAAAGCCGGCCGACCGCGGACGCCACCCGATCGCAATAGAGGTCCAGCGTCGCCCAGTCCGGAGCGCGGATGTCCCGTTCGGCGTCCATCGCCATGCCGTCGATGACGGCGTCGAAATCCTCACGGGCGAGATGATAGCTGTGCGTCGCTTCACCGAGGTCGGCGAGACGCGCAGGCGCGCGTCCCATGAACATCGCGGCAATGTCGGCGCGCCACCGCTCCAACTCGGCCAAGCGCTGAGCGGCTGTCGCCGGCCCGCGCTCATCGGCGATGTCGTCGACGGCGCGGCAGAAGCCATAGAGCGCGAACATTGCCTCGCGCCGGCGCTCCGGCAAGACGCGCATGGCGGAATAGAAGGAACTGTTCGCCGCCGGCGCCGCTTGCGAGCTCATGC
Organism: uncultured Alphaproteobacteria bacterium; assembly: GCA_963824475.1. Classification (GTDB taxonomy): domain Bacteria; phylum Pseudomonadota; class Alphaproteobacteria; order Rhizobiales; family Beijerinckiaceae; genus Roseiarcus. Next base: position 545,076 of record CAWGPR010000006.1, on the reverse strand, counting down.
GATCGCCTTCGCCCGCGCGCGCCCCAAGCGCATCATCGCGAAGGCGAGGAAACGCGCGGCGCCGAGCCCGCCGACCAGCGCGAACCCGGCCTTGCCGAGATGGACGCGCTCACTCAACGGATCGCGGCTCTCGAGATCGCGCGCGAGACGCCGCGCGAGCGCGTGGATCGCGGCGATCTCCGCGCCGAGCCGCACGTCCCTGATCTGCGGGATGAGCGCCCCGCCGCGGCTCACGAGTTCGCTCGTGCGGCGGGCAAGCTGGTGAACCGCGCCGCGCAAGGGAGGCGGCGCCTTCGGCGCGTCCAGCATCTCCACCGACGCGCCATGGCTGCCAAGCGTATCGAGCGGCAGATAGACCCGGTTCAAGCGCCGATAGTCCTCCGCGCAGTCCTGCAAGTGATTGATGACCTGCAGCGCCGAGCATAAGGCGTCCGAGGCCGGCCAGATCGACGGATCCTCTCCGTGCACGTCGAGGACGAAACGGCCGACCGGCGCCGCCGACAGCGCGCAATAATCCATCAGCTCCGACCAGTTCGCGTAGCGGTTCTTGCGCGCGTCGAGCCGAAAGGCCTTGAGCAGATCCAGCGCATGCCTCGGGCTCAGGCCGCGCTGGCTAAGCGCAAGCCGCAAAGGCTCAGCCTCGGGCGCCGGCGCCCCGCGCCCGGTGAGCGCATCGTCGAGCTCGTCGAGAAGCTCGAGCTTTGTTTCCGGCGGCAGGGTTGGATGATCGGCGACGTCGTCGGCGGCGCGCACGAAGCGATAGAACGCGAGGATCGGACCGCGCCGCTGCTCGCTCAGAAGCCATGAGGCGACGGGAAAGTTCTCGTCCCGATGGCCCTTGCCGGAAAGGGCTTCACTCACCGTCGTCATGCGCGCCCCGTCTCCCGCATAGGCGCCTGAATTCGCCCTTTCCAGTAGCCGCCGCGCCCTCGCCAATATTGTAGCGCGGAGTTGAAGGTGAAGGCGACATAGGCTGCGGCGATGGCCGGAAGGGCGAGAGCGCCTACGAGGGGGCGTTGGTAAAGCCTGAGCGTGGGCATGAGCGAGAGCGCCATCATCGCCCATGCGAGCAGGCCGGCCGCTTGCGCCCCGCCCCGCGCCAATATGGCGAACAGCGGCGGCGCCATATAGACAAGGGCCATCCCGCCGATCGCGCCAGCGAGGCGCAATGGCGAATAACGCAATTCGGCGAAGGCGGAGCGCGCCACCATCCGGCCGAAATCGGCGCAGGTCGGATAGGCGCGCAAACTATCGACGCTCTCGGTGAGGCCAAGCCAGATTGGCCCCTGCCCCTTCATGAGCATGGCCAACGCGCAATCATCGATCAAGGCGCCGCGCACCGCCTCGAGACCTCCCGCCGCATGAAGCGTCTCGCGCCGCGCGAGCATGCAACCGCCGGCCGCTGCGGCCGTCGCCCGCCGCGGATCGTTCACCCAGGCGAAGGGATAGAGCATCTGGAAGAAGAACACGAAAGCCGGCGCGAGCCAGCGCTCAGCCGCGCTCTCACAGCGCAGCTTGACCATCAACGACGTCAGAGCGCTGTTGTTCCCGCGCGCGATTTCAACCAGACGAGCGAGCACGTGCGGCGCGTAGGCGATGTCGGCGTCGGTAAACAGGACGAATTCAGGCTTGGCCGCGCCGGCCTCGACCTCGGCCAGGCCTGCGCGCATCGCGGATAGTTTGCCGGTCCAACCCGGCGGCGGGCCGGTCCCCGTGACGATCTGGAGCCGGTCGGCGGCTTGAGCCGCGCTCGCCGCGGCCAACGCGGCGGCGGCTGTGCCATCCGCGCTCTGGTCGTCGACCACCACCACGGAGAATTGCCCCGGATAGTCCTGGCGAAGGAGCGAGCGCACGCTATGGCCGATCATGTCGGCCTCGTCGCGAGCCGGGATGATGGCCACGACGCTCGGCCAAGAGTCAAGGAGGGTTCGCAGCGGCCGAATTGTCGCGCTCGCGGCAAAGCCAGAACCGTCCCCGACCGACGAGAAGATAGGCCCAGACGGCGAGCGGAATGAGGGAGACGACGACAATGATCATTTGAGATAGCCGCGCGAGCGAAACCAGGCGATCGCATCGGCAAGGCCCTCCCGATAGGGCCTCGAAACATAGCCAAGCTCACGCCGCGCCTTGGCATCGTCGAAGAACATGTCATGGCGCGCCATTCGCAAGCCATCCATGGTGATGAAGGGCTCGACGCCGCGAACCCTCGCCAGCAGCTCCGCTCCGTAAGCTATGGGATAGAGCATGGTCCGCGGCAGCTTGAGCGTCGGCGGTCGCCGTCCGACGAAGCGGGCGATGTCGGCCAGCATGTCGGCGAGCAGGACGTTGTCGCCGCCGAGGATATAGCGCTCGCCGATCCGGCCTCGCTCGAGCGCGGCGACATGGCCGGCCGCGACGTCATCGACATGCGCGAGATTGAGCCCCGTGTCGACGAAGGCCGGCATGCGCCCCGAGGCGGCCTCCACGATGATGCGGCCGGTCGGGGTGGGCTTGACGTCGCGCGGGCCGATCGGCGTCGACGGGTTGACGATCACCGCCGGCAGTCCATCCCTGCGCACCATGGTTTCAACCAGACGCTCGGCCGCGACCTTGCTACGCTTGTAGGCGCCGATCCCCTCGCCTTCGGCGAGGGGCGCATCCTCCGTCGCGGCGCCGCCGTCGGTGAGTTTCAGGGTCGCCACGCTGCTCGTGTAGACGATGCGCTCAACGCCTGCTCGGCGCGCCTCCTCCATGATGAGCCGCGTTCCCTCGACATTGTTGCGGAGGATCTCTTCCGGGTTTCGCGCCCAGAGGCGATAGTCGGCTGCGGCGTGAAAGAGAAATCGGACGCCTTTCAGCGCCGCCGCCAAGGAGGCGCGATCGCGGAGGTCGCCCTCGTACACGCTGTCGGTGGGGTTGAGATTGATGCGCGGGCTCGATCGACGGACCAGCACGCGGACATCGTGGCCGCGGGCTCGAAGAGCCGCGGCGATCGCCGATCCGAGAAAGCCGCTCGCGCCCGTGACCAGGACGGTCGAGGGGTGCGCGTGGATCGCGCTCTTGGCCTCAGCAGCCGAGTCGATGTCGCTCGCGGATCTGAAGTCCGCCGGAGCAACGCTTTGTCCCCCTTCACGATCCATGCCTAAAGCTTACCAAACTGAAGGGCGGTATCGAAGTGCTCGCATAATATTTCATCTCAAAACTGTTTATTGGAACGAAGCCGCCCGAGTTTTCAGCCGCAATCCCTGTAACTCCCGCGCGCAATCATCCAAGTTCTTGTTCAACAGTCGTCTGGCGCTTCTCGCGATGTTCTCCGTTCGGCCTTTAAGGTCAAGCGTCTTTGGGGCCCTGGCTGCCCGGCTGCGCCGCCGATTGGCCGGAGAAATCGGAAAATGAAGAAATGTCTTCCCTTTTCAAGAATCCTCGGCTAGGATGATCAGGTCGCGTTAAGGCGGAGGGCCCCAAGCTCCACCGTCGACCTCGCGCCTCAAGATGAGGGCGGTGGTTCATGGATAGCGGCCGGAGGCCGGCAGGAAAGTCCGCTCTAACGCTTTGAAATCGCTCGTTTCGCGGAAGGAAATCGACGCTTAGTGGGCCATTTTTCGGCAGTTTTTGCACGCATCTTCGCGCAAGAAAGGCGCGTTTTCCGGCAAAAAGCGCCCGTTTCCGCCCAAAAGCGTGACCGCGTTCCCCAGCCGCCGAGATCGGGCTCACATGGCCAATTCGATCACGCAACTCACGAAGTCGGCGGGGTCGGCGCTTTGGCCGACATGAATTTCAAACCGGCCCGGCTCCAGGACCCGCTCGAGGCTTTGGCCAACGAACGACAGCTCCTCAACCGCGAGCCGCCACGTCGCGTCCTTGCGCTGCCCGGCCTTAAGATCGACCTTCTGCACCCCCTTAAGCTCCAACAGCGGCCGCGCGACGCTCGCGACGGGATCGCGCACGAACAGGAACAGCGTCGCCTCTCCGTCCACCGGGCTCTCGTTGTGGACGGCTAGCGACACCTCGACCGTGTCACTCGTTTTCACAAGGGTCGGCGCGCAACGAAGATCGGTAAGCGCAAAGCGGCTGTATGAGAGGCCATGTCCGAAAGGAAATTGCGGCGTCGGCGGTTGATCGAGGTAGGTGCTGGAATAGTGCACTCCGGGAGCATAGGGGCGGCCGGAAGGAAGCTCGTTGTAAAAGATCGGAAGCTGCCCCACATCGCGCGGCCAGCTCACCGGCAAGCGTCCGGTCGGATTGAATTTCCCGGTCAGAACGTCGGCGATCGCGTGCCCGGCCTCGTGCCCAAGAAACCACGTCGCCAACACCGCGTCGGCTCGCTCGAACAGCCACGGCAGGGTGAGCGGCCGGCCTGAGGAGAGCGTGACGACGACACGTTTGCCAAGGTCAAGGACCGCCTCGGCGAGCGCGCGCTGGCGCCCAGGCAGGCCGAGATCGGTTCGGCTCGCGGCCTCTCCGCTCATCGCCGCGCTCTCGCCAAGGCAGAGCACGACGGTTTCGGCCTCCGTGCAGAGACCAACCACGGCCAATACTCCGTCCGTGTTTTGTCCCTCTATGTCGACGCCGGCCGCGTGATCGATCCGGCATTGCGGCAGAGCCGCTTTGAGCGCTTCCAGAATGGACACAGCGTCCTCGGGGCTACCCGCCGAAGCCCATGATCCCAGCATCTCGCCTCCCGCCGCGGCCAAGGGGCCAACGACCGCGATGCGCCGGATTTCGGGAGAGAGCGGCAAGACTTGCGCCCGGTTGGACGTGAGCACGATGGCCCGCCGTCCTGCCTCGCGCGCCAGTTCGCGGCGTTCGGCTGTTCTCGCTGCGTGAGGCGCGGCCGAGCCGCGCCGATAGGGATCATCGAAAAGGCCGAGGCGCTCTTTCAGCTCGAGCACGCGCCTGACGCTCAAGTTGATCGCGGCCATCGTTACGAGACCGCGCTTAAGCGCCTCGGGCAGGCCCTGTATGTAGGCGCCGCTCGTCATATCGATGTCGACGCCAGCATTGAGGGCGAGCGCTGCGGCCTCGACAAGGTCCGCCGCCACGCCATGATTGAGAAGCTCGGCGACGGCGTTGTAGTCGCTGATCACAACCCCGTCGAAGCCGGCGACTCCCCTGAGCCAGCCTTGCAGCAGCTCGGCGTTAGAAGTCATCGGCTCGCCGGCGATATCGATGAACCCGGGCATCACCGCCGCGACCCGCGCGGCGACAGCAGCCGCAAACGGTGGCAGGTAAATCTCGTGCAGCGTTCTCTCCGAGACATCGGCCGACGCGTATTCGCGGCCGGCGGTCACGGCGCCATAGGCGCAGAGATGCTTGGCGGTTGCCGCGACGCGATCCCCGGCCGCGAGGTCTCGTCCCTGGAAGCCTCGCGTCTTGGCCGCCGCCATCTCAGAAGCGACCCAGGGGTCCTCGCCAGGACTCTCGACGATCCGTCCCCAGCGCGGGTCGCGCGCGACGTCGAGCATCGGCGCGAAAGTCAGGGCGACCCCATCCTCCGCCGCCTCCTCGGCGGCGACGCGCGCCGTCTGCTCCCAGAGGTCAGGGGCGAACAGGCAGGCTTCCGCCAGCGGAACCGGGAAAATTGTGTGGTGGCCGTGGATGACGTCGAGGCCCATAAGCAAAGGGACGCCAAGGCGGGATTCCTCCACCGCGAGGCGCTGGATGGCGCGGGTTTCGTCCGCGCCCCAGAGATTGAGCAAATTCCCGATTCGCCCGGCTCGAATCCCCTCGTGCAGATCGTGAAGCTCGCCGGGGCCGGTGACCACGCCGGACGAAGCGACCATGTTGAGCTGCCCGATCTTCTCCTCGATCGTCATCGTCGCCAGCAGCTTATCGATGCGTCCCATGCTCTTGCCTTATCCTGAGTCGCGTGTCGATCGTTCCGATCCGATCCACGATGTTCTTTTGATCGGAAAACACGCTTCGCAATGCAACAGTCACCCCTTGGGCCCCGAACATCCGCCAAGACGAGGCGGCCGGATCATGCGAAAATGGGCGTCAGGGGAAATGGATCGAATTCGATGGCGGAACAACCCAAGGAACCACCAAAGGGCGCCGACAACGCGGACAGCGCCTCGCTCAAAAGTTTGTTCTTGGATGGCATCTGGATGGCTTCGGCCTTCTGGGCTTCGCGCCAGCGAAACAAACTCCTCGGTTTGGCCGGCGCGCTAATCGTGGTCGTCAGCGCCACGGCCTACATGCAGATCAGGCTCAATTCGTGGAACCGCCCATTCTACAATGCGCTGACCAACAAGGACATGCCCGGTTTCCTGACGCAACTCGGGGTCTTCGGCGAAATCGCGGGCGTATTGCTTATCTTGAACGTGGCGCAGATGTGGCTCAATCAGAGCTCCAAGGTCGTCTTGCGCCAAGGCCTGGTGAACGATCTCCTGGGCGAGTGGCTCAAGCCGAAGCGCGCCTTTCGCCTGTCGAATTCGGGGCCGCTCGGCGTCAATCCGGACCAGCGACTCCAGGCCGACGCACAGCATCTGACCGATCTGTCCACCGACTTAGGGATTGGCCTCCTGCAGTCGAGCCTTCTTCTGTTGACGTTTGGGGGCGTCCTTTGGGGGCTCTCGCAAGGCCAGTTTCTGCCGATCGCGGGCCGCGACTTCTCCCCGCCCGGCTATCTCGTGTGGTGCGCGCTGGTCTACGCCGGCGCCGCCTCGTACTTGAGCTGGCGCGTCGGCCGTCCGCTGATCAACCTCAATGCCGAGCATTACGCGAGAGAGGCAGATTTTCGTTTCGCCCTCGTGCGGATAAACGAGCACATCGACGGCATTACGCTTTACAGCGGCGAAGCCGACGAGAGGGAGCACCTGAACGGGGTGTTCGGCAACGTGCTCGACATTTCATGGCGGATCGTCAACGCCGTGACGCGGTTGACCTGGATTACCGCGGGCTATGGCTGGTTTACGATCATCGCGCCGATTCTGGTCGCGGCCCCAGCCTATTTCCGGAGCAACATAAGCTTCGGCGAACTGATGGTGATTGTCGGCGCCTTCAACCAGGTGCAAACGGCTCTTCGGTGGTTCGTCGATAATTTCTCCAACCTTGCGGACTGGCGCGCGACGCTTTTGCGCGTGGCGCGGTTCCGAAAGGCGATCCTGGGCATGGACGACCTCGGCCAAGCGACGAGCCGCATCAAATTCGCCGAGGCGGACGATCCGTCGATAAAGATCGACGATCTTCACGTCGCCTCGCCGGCTGGCTGCGTCATGCTGAGCGAACCGCATACAAACATGAACACCAGCGAGCGCGTCCTCATCGCTGGCGAAAATGGCGAGGAAAAAGCCTTGCTGTTTCGCGCCATCGGGGGCTTGTGGCCGTGGGGGAGCGGCCGGATCACCCACCCGGCGCGCAGCACCATCATGTTCATGCCGGTGCGAGCCTATATCCCGCCCGGCTCGCTCCGCGAGATCGTCGCTTACCCGCACCCGACCGAGAGCTTTGACCATCCCGCTGTCGTCAATGCGCTTGCCGGCGTCGGACTTGAGCACCTCGAGCCGCACCTCGACAAAGTGGATCGATGGGACCGGGAATTGACCGACGATGAGAAGCAATGCCTCGCCTTCGCTCGCGTCGTCCTGCAAAGGCCGGGCTGGGTCGTGGTGAACGATGCACTCGACGTCCTCGACCCGAATTCGCGCGAGCGCATCAGGGCGCTCTTCAAAAGCGAATTATCTGAGATCGGCCTGATCAACATCGGCCACGATCAGCCGGAGACTGGTTTCTATCCCCGCAAACTGCATCTGGTGATGGATTCGGGCGGGCAGAAATTCGAACCGGAACGCGAACACCCGATGGCCGAACCGCCGAAATCCGCCTCCGAAACTCTTCCCGCCGAATAGACAGGTCGTCGATGCCACACTCCGCTAAAACCAAGTCGCACCACAAGGAAGTCAAGCGCCGGGAAAAGCTGTCCGACGAGCGCCTGCTTGACCTCGTCCAGCGCCAGACCTTCCTCTTCTTTTGGGACGGCGCACAACCAGCGAGCGGGCTTGCACGCGATCGCACGGGAAGGCTGACCGATCCGGCCGACGATGTCGTGGCCACGGGCGGCTCCGGCTTTGGCGTGATGGCCCTGATTGTGGCTTGCGAGCGCGGATGGGTGACGCGGGCTGAGGCGCACGCTCGTCTGTCGAAGTCGCTGGACTGCCTCGAGAGGGCGACCTGCTATCACGGTCTCTACCCGCATTTCATGCACGGCGAGACGGGGGCGACAAAACCGTTCAGCCGCAAGGATGACGGCGCCGATCTGGTCGAGAGCGCATTCCTGTTTCAGGGCCTCTTGTGCGCGCGCGCCTATTTCGACCGTGACACGCCGGAGGAAAAGCGCATTCGCGATCGCATCACCTACCTGTGGGCGGAGGCGGAATGGGATTGGTACACCCAAAGTGGTCGGATCGCGCTCACCTGGCATTGGAGCCCGACCAATGGCTTTGCGCTGAACCATCCAGTACGCGGCTGGAACGAGTGCCTCATCGCTTATGTGCTGGCCGCTTCTGCGCCGCGCTATTCAATGGCCGCCGAAGCCTATCACGAAGGCTGGGCTCAGAGCCGTCAGTTCGTCAACGGGCGTAGTTTCGAGGGCGTCGAGCTTCCTCTTGGACCCGATTGGGGCGGACCGCTCTTCTTCACCCATTATTCCTTCTGCGGGATCGATCCGCGCGGGCTCAGCGACGCCTATGCGGACTATTGGAAGCAGAACGTCGCTCATACGCGCATCAATTACGCCTACTGCGTGCGTAACCCGCTTGGGTACAAGGGCTATGGGCCGAACTGCTGGGGCCTCACCGCCGGCGACTCGATCAAAGGCTATGACGCCCATTCGCCGAGCAACGACAAAGGCGTCATCACGCCGAGCGGCGCGCTTGCGAGCTTCCCTTACGCGCCAGAGGAGGCGATGGCGGCGCTGCGGCACTTTTACGATAATCTCGGCGACAAGATTTGGGGGCGCTTCGGCTTCATCGACGGCTTCAGCGAGCAACATAACTGGTGCGCGGACAGTTACCTTGCGATCAGTCAGGGGCCGATCGTCGTCATGATCGAGAATTACCGCAGCGGCCTCATCTGGAAGCTATTCATGGGCATTCCTGAGATCCGCGAGGGCATGAAGAGGCTGGGCTTCAAAAGTCCGCATTTCGCTTCAGCGGGATCGTGACTGCGCTCGACGACTGGGTAGACAAGGAAGCGCGCTTCGCCGCCGGCGCGATGCTGCGCTCCGTCTCGGCCACCCATCTCGTCAAGGATCGCCCCGGCTTTGGGCAGCACATCATTCCGCGGCCGGGATCGGTGGTGGCCTCGCCGATCCTCGCCGCCTATGATCCCGACCCCGACTATTTCTTCCACTGGTTCCGGGATTCGGCGATCGTCATCGACACGTTGCGCACGGCGCCGGCGGAGGCGATCGAGACGCGAACCGCTGTCGATCGTTTGCGGGAGTTTGTCGAGTTCAGTCGATCCCTGCGCGGCCTGGATGGGCGCCAGCTTCTTCGTCACGGCCGTTTCCGGGACAAGATCGAGCCCTCCTTCCTGCAATATGTGCGGCCCGACGCCGAGATCGCGGAGGTCTTCGGCGATGCGGCGCTGGCGGAAGCCCGCGTCAATCCGGACGGAACTCTCGACTTCACCCGCTGGGCGCGCCCCCAGAATGATGGGCCAGCGCTTCGAGTGCTTGCGCTTAAGCGGTGGCGGGACGCCGAGTTCGACCTGGACGAAACCCTCCGAGCCGCCATGCTGCAACTCGTTGTCGGCGATTTGGATTTCGTCCGTTCGCGCGCGCAAAAACCTTCGTTCGACATCTGGGAAGAGGAATTCGGGTATCATTATTATACGCAGCTCGTGCAAGCCGAGGCGCTTGCTCGCGGCGCTGAATGGCTTCAGGAAACGGGCGACGCGGCGCGCGCCCGCACCTGCCGTTCCGCCGCGGACGAACTCGCTCCGAGTCTCGGCACCTATTGGAGCGAAGCGGACGGCTATTATCACTCAAGGACTGGCGTGGCCGGCGGCGTCGCCGAGAAGGCTCGCGATATCGCGGTCATCCTAGGCGTGCTCCATGGCGGACGTCCGAATGGAGCGCATAGCGTCCTCGACCCGAGGGCTCAGGCCACGCTGACCGCACTGGAAGACCTGTTCGACGCTGAATACGCCCTCAATCATAAGCGCCCCCCTGGCTGTGGCCCGGCAATGGGGCGCTACGCAAACGATGTCTATTTCGGCGGCAACCCTTGGTACTTGGCGACGCTCGCCGCTGCCGAGTTCTATTTCAGACTGGGAATCGCATTGGGATCAGGCGCGGACTTAGCCGTGACCAGCGAAAACGGGCGCTTTCGGGAGCGTTTAGGCGCTGGAAGCCCAAAGGCGGCCATCGAACGCGGCGATGCGTTCATGCGCGCGGTCCAGGCGTTCACGCCGGCGAGCGGCGATCTGTCGGAACAATTCGATCGCACGACCGGCGCTCAGACCTCGGCCAAACAGCTCGCCTGGAGCTATGCCGCTTTCCTTACCGCCGCCGCGAGCCGCCGCCAGGCCGTCCTGGCCATTCGAGGGTGAGGTCTTTGCGCGACTTTCTCAAGCCCGGCGTCACAATTCTCTTACCGAATTGGCGTCGAAGCCCAAAGGCGTGGCGAATGAGCATGTTGGTGTAGAGCCCCGGGCCGCTCGAATAGACGCGCCAGCCGCCATCGACCGCGATCGAGTTTGCTTTGACGCGCGCCCATTCGTCGCTCGCCTCATAACGGTCCTGGAAGGCCGCGTCGCTGCTGCTGAAATAAGCGTTGCGCTGCCTCAGCGACGCATTCGGGAGCTCATCCGTCACGGCGATCGGGTTGGCGGCCATTAGCGCCTCCCACAAAGCGGCGAATTCGCCGATGTCGCTCATCGCCTCGCCGTATCGCAGATGCGAATGCGTATACATGAGCCCGATTTCGCGGCCGAAGAAGGCGGCCGATTCCGCCCGCTGAAAGAACGTCTCCGGGCCGCCGTGATAGGCGATCGGCCGGTCCATGAGGCGCGCGCCGTCGGAAAACAGGAGATGTTTGCGGATGAGACCTAAGTGCCGGCGCGCCTGCCCCTGAGTAAACAGGCCGCCGATCATGCCCTGCGTCATTGGCAAGAGCGAGAAACTTAGCCCGGTTTGTTTGTCGCTGGGATGCAGCAGAAGCTCAGGCTCGCCTCCTTCAGGCCGAAACACGCCATAGCCGGCGACGACTCCGTCGCGGATGAGATAAGCATTGAAGTCCTTGCGCATCGCGGCGGCAAGCGCGTCGAGCTCCTTGGCCCGTCTGGGCCCACGCTTCGCCTGACGAAGGATTTCGGCGTAGCGGCGAAGCTGCTCGTAGAGCAGAACGACCGTCCAAGCGCTCGTCATCCAGTCGCGCTTCGTTGGATCGACCGGTTGCAGCGAATCGTTCCAGTCGCCGTTGCCATACCGAATGAGGTTCGTGCCAGGGATGAAGCGCGCGCGCACCGTCTCTATCAGCTTGTCGACGTGGGCGCTCACCGGGTCGGCATGCGCGGTCTTCTCGAAATTGTCCTCGCCGCGCCACGCGATCGTCTCATCGAGGAAAGCAAAATCGCCAGTGGCCTCGACATAGTCGCAGAGCGCCTTGAGCGGCCAGACGATGATGTCGCCATGCGACCCCTTGTCCTGCACCACGGAATAAGGCTCGAGCATGAACCATTGTGGCCAGTCGCCGCTCTCTTCGTATTGCTGAGCGAAGAGGATCCGCAGAATCTCTTTGACTGGCTGATCATGCTCGAGCGTCAGCAGGAGTTCGATCGAGCCCTGACAGACGTCGCGGGTGCCCCACGCGCCGCCGGTATATTGTTCGAGACCGTGTGGCGCGGTGAGATGGATCATCGCGTCGTGCGCGAGCCAGGGGAAGATTGTGTCGACGGCAAGCGCATCGGCAAAATCCTTGGCGCTCTCCACGCGAACGCCGCGCGTGAGGCTGCGCCAAAAGCGATCGCTGGGCTTCAGCATCTGAGCTTCGTCAACCGGCTTGGCGTATTTTGACGCCAGCGCTTCGGCCTGCGTTGCATTGCTCATCGAGCCCACGACCGCGAACGCGAATTCATTGGTTGGGCGCGTTCGAATCGCGGCGTATCCGCCGCTGCGGCGCTTGCCGTCGGCGTACAGCAGTTCATCGCCGCCAACGGCTTCGACGCGCCCGGGCATGCTTGTCACCAAACGATAGACGGCCTCGGGGTACTGTTGGCCCCAGCGATCATTGAGATCCGGCCGGAAAGTGAAGCGCTTTCGTCGCGCGTTCGATCTCGGTGCGGCCGGCAGGTCCATATTCCTGCTCGCCAAGGACAAGATGGCCAAAAACAAGAAAGCGGCATCTTGGCCCCTCGAGCGTGACGCGCCATTGCATGGCGGGCTCCTCGCCGGAAACCGTCGCAGAGACCGTGACGGTTCGCTGGCCGAGTTGATAGATCCAGCGGCAATCGCTGAGGCCCATCTCGAAGGCGGATGGGACAGTCAACAACCGCCATCCGTCCTTTGTCTCCATCAGCATGCGCAACCCGCTCGCGCGGGTGATGTTGTACGGGTCGCGAGAAACGGAAAAAAGCTTGTGGAAGGACGTATTGCCGATGGTGAGCTGCGCCCCGAACGCGCCATGCATCCATGCGGTCGCGCAGAGGATTGTCTCATCGGGCAGCACCGACTGGCCGCTGCGAATCAAGGCGCCGTGGCGGCGCGGCACAATGTGCTCCTTGTCGCGCAGGACGACGTGACGGCTGTGCGTTCTCCCCGGAACAAAGAAAGACAGAAGTTGACCATCGACCCGCTCGACATGCGTGCGCCGGCGGTAGCGCGCTTTTATCGCTTTCTCGTCGAGCGCCTCGGCGACTGCGGATCGAGCTTCGTGGAGCAGACTTCGCGGCGGCGCGGACAGGGTGAGCTCGCGCGGCGCCCAGTCCTTACTGGCATCTTCGACAATTTCGATCTGAGTGAGATCGGAGTCGCTCGACGCCGCGGGGTGATCGGGCTCATAGAAACCAAAAAACGTCCACGACGTCGCCGCTCCAGGCTCAAGCGGCACCGCCTTCGACTGCAGCGCCGCGCACGCCGTCTCATATTGAAGCCGGACCGACGGCAGGCTCGTCCCGAATGGAACGCCGAGCTGATCGGCGTCGCGGTAGGCGGGCCCCATGACTTGTCGAAAATCGGTCGCGAACCCCTCGGCGCCTTCAAGGCAGCCGTGCGCAGTCCACGGATGCGCCGCTCCTTGCGACAGATTTTGCCTGCTCATCAGAACGTGGTTCAGACGCGGATGGCGCGCGATATGGTGGTCGATATACTGGCTGGCGTAGGCTTCGTTGTTCATGAGAAAGCCCTGATCGCCGAGCCCGAGATCCTGGATGAAGACGGCGTCGCAGGAGACATCCCTCTCGCGGTCGTTGACGACTTCAACCCGCCAGAACCATGCGTTTAGTCGGGGGTGCAGCCAGAGTGTGACCCGATGGCGGAAGCCGCTTTCTTCTCCCTCCCAGACATAGCGATCGTCCGAAGCGCCGACGCGAAGCCTTGCCTCCGGGCCCATCACCGGCAAACTCATCGGCTGCGGTCCGCCTACGCGTAAATACAGGCGCGCCATGCCGTTGGCGATCGGCAAGGCGAGAGTCTGATTGATCATGATCCGACGGTTCGCTTCAGTGTGCTCGATGGCGAAGATCGCGCCACTTGGCAGGAGGCTGACGGAAAGCCCTGACCCGTTGGCGATTCGCAAAAGGTCGAGATCGTCTCGGCGCGGCGTGGTCAGGATCTCAATCGACGAGTTCAACATTCCCCTCCCCTTGCGCGCTTCGGTCTCCCAACATCGACTGGCCGGCAGCGTCTGTAAATGGCGCCGCATCCCCATTCGGAGGCGATCAGCGGCCCGAAGACCATCTTTGATCCGGACAAGGGAGCCGGGCGCCGGATGAACGCCGGCCGGAATTGCGCTATTGAGTGTCGACGCTCTGGATCAAAAACCGGCGCCGCCGGCTCGGGTGAGGCAATGGAAGCAAAATTTCCAAGCTATTGGATGTGGTCGGAAGCCTTCGAGATGCTGGCGCGCGCGGAGCGCATGCATCGGCAATTCTTCCAGCCGTCCGGCTCCCCGCCCTCGGTCGCCTGGGAGCCGCCCGTCGACGTCCTCGAGACCGAACGCGCGGTGCTGGTGCTGGTGGCTCTGCCGGGGGTCGATTTCAACGAGGTCAAGGCGGTCATCAATCAGGGCGAATTGCTGATCTCGGGATGTCGGGCCTATCCGGAGGAGATGCGGACCGCAATCATCCACCGTCTCGAACTGCCGCAGGGCCGATTTGAACGCCGCATCCGTCTGCCTGCGGGCCGCTACAGCGCCATCCATCGGTCGGATTCCAACGGCACCCTGCTCATTACGCTGGAGAAAGCGGGGGCCTCGAATGGCTGACGCGGCGACGGGTTCCGAAGAAACCCTTGGCTCGGCGCCTTCGCCGCCATTGCCGCCTGACGCCCTGATCATCGTGCCGGTGCGCGGCCTGGTGCTGTTTCCGAGCACGGTGTTGCCGATCACCCTCGGCCGTCCCCGTTCGGTGCTGGCGGCGCAGAGAGCGGTGAGGGAGCAGAAGCCGGTCGGCATCGTGATGCAACGCAGCGCCGAGGTCGCCGACCCCCTTCCGATCGACCTGCATCGAATGGGGACGGTCGCCAACATCGTTCGCTACATCACCGCGCCGGACGGCACCAATCATATCGTCTGTCAGGGAGAGCAGCGGTTCCGGGTCCTCGATTATCTGACCGGCTGGCCGTTCTTTGTCGCCGCGGCCGAAAGGATTCCGGAGCCCACTCCGACGTCAAACGAGATCGAGGCCCGTTTCGTTCATCTCAAGGGCCAGGCGATCGAGGCGATCCAGCTTCTGCCGCAAGCGCCCAACGAATTGTTGGCCACCATCCAAGGCGTGGATTCGCCAGGAGCGCTCGCCGATTTGGTGGCGACCTTCATGGACGCGACGCCGGACGAGAAGCAAGAGATTCTCGAGACGGTGGACATCGGCGCCCGACTGGAGCGGGTCTCGCGGCTGCTCGCGCATCGAATTGAGGTGCTTCGGCTGTCGCAGGAGATCGGGCGGGAAACCAAGGCCTCGCTCGACGCCCGCAATCGTGAGGTCCTGTTGCGCGAGCAGATGGCGGCCATTCAGCGCCAGCTTGGCGAAGCGGATGAGGGAAAGTCGGCCGAGATCGCCGAACTCGACAAGTCGATCACCAACGCGCATATGCCAAAGGAGGTCGAGCACCAGGCGCGCAAGGAGTTGCGGCGGCTGCAGCGCATGCCGGAGGCCGCAGGCGAGTACGGCATGGTCCGGACCTATCTCGATTGGCTGGTGGACCTGCCGTGGGCGCTTCCCGAGGAGGCGCCGATCGACATCGCCGCGGCGCGCCGCATCCTCGATGAGGATCATTTCGGCCTCGAGAAGATCAAGCGCAGGATCATCGAATATCTCGCCGTTCGCAAGCTCGCGCCGGACGGCAAGGCGCCGATCCTTTGCTTTGTCGGACCGCCCGGCGTCGGCAAGACGTCGCTCGGGCAGTCGATCGCGCGCGCCATGAGCCGCAAGTTTGTCCGGGTCAGTCTCGGCGGGGTGCACGACGAAGCGGAGATCCGCGGCCATCGGCGAACCTATATCGGCGCTCTTCCCGGCAACATCATTCAGGCGATCCGCAAGGCGGGCGCCCGCAATTGCGTGATGATGCTCGACGAGATCGACAAGCTCGGCGCCGGCATTCAGGGCGACCCGGCCTCCGCGATGCTGGAGGTGCTTGATCCCGAACAGAACAACACCTTCCGCGACAACTACCTCGGCGTGCCGTTCGACTTGAGCCGCGTCGTGTTCATCGCCACCGCGAATATGCTCGACACCATCCCCGGACCGCTTCGCGACCGTATGGAGATCATCGGTCTCTCCGGCTACACGGGAAATGAAAAGTTCCAGATCGCACGCCGCTATCTTGTTCGACGCCAATTGAGCGCGAACGGCCTCAAACCGGAGCAGGTTGAGATCGCCGATGACGCGATCCGAGCTATCATCGAGCACTATACGCGGGAGGCTGGCGTTCGAAACCTGGAGCGCGAGATCGGGAGGGTGCTGCGCCAGGTCGCGATGCGAATCGCGGAAGGCGAGAGCGGCCCGATCGTGATCTCCGCCGGCGATCTCCTAACCATTCTGGGCTCGCCGCCGTTCGAGGACGAGGTCGCGATGCGGACCAGCATCCCGGGCGTGGCGACGGGGCTCGCCTGGACGCCGTTCGGGGGCGACATCCTGTTCATCGAGGCGACGGCCACTCCAGGCGGCGGCCGACTGATCCTCACCGGCCAGCTCGGCGACGTGATGAAGGAAAGCGCGCAGGCCGCGCTCAGCATCGTCAAGAATCGCGCCGCCTCGTACGGAATCGATGCTTCGCGCTTCGAGAAGACCGACATTCACATCCACGTGCCGGCGGGCGCGACGCCGAAGGACGGCCCGAGCGCAGGCGTGGCGATGTTCATGGCGCTCGTTTCGCTCCTGACCGATCGCACCGTGCGCAGCGACACCGCGATGACCGGCGAGATCAGCCTGAGAGGCCTGGTGCTTCCCGTGGGCGGCATCAAGGAGAAGGTGGTCGCCGCGCACAGGGCGGGCTTGAAGCGCGTCATGCTGCCGGCGCGCAACCGCAAGGACTTCGACGACATACCGGAAGAGGTGCGCCAGCAATTGACGTTCATATGGCTCGAGCGGGTGGACGATGCGGTCGACTCGGCCCTCGAGCCGGCCAAGCCGAAGGCGGTGGCCGAGTTGCCAGCCGATCGCGAGGCGGTGTCGCCGACTTGAAGCATGCGCTCGTGCGAATACCACGAATACAACCAGCGAGCGCGTTCGGGGCAAGCAAATGCAAATAAACGGGCCCTAAATGCGCCTAAGCGCTAGCAAAATGGCTGGCGTTTACTAGCGCTTATTTTTCCGAATCGGGACTTTTCAATGGATTACGGACGGACAAATAAGGAAAAGCTCCTCCCGCTCCGGCTCGCGCGGAGGTTGTGGGCAATAACATTTCAAACAACCTGCGGCGTCCTTCCCGGCTGTCGCCAAGTCGAGATGGATTCCGCTAACTGAGAATTTATAGGGCATATTTCTGGTTTTGTCAAGCCAATTCCTATCCACAGAAATGCGCCGTCCATAGCCTATGGGTCGGGAGGCGCGCCCGAACGATTGCGTCCGCGGCGGTCGGGGCGCCCGGGCGGGGTTCCCCTGCAAAATCAAGGCGGCGTCGCCCGTCGCCTCGCCGCCGAAACATCGGCGGCCGAAACGGCGCCCGGGTAAGCGTTGCCAAAATGCGTTCGCACGTAGTTGACGACGTCGGCGACTTGCGTGTCGCTCATCATGCCTCCGACCGGCGGCATGCCGTTCAGTCCGCGAAGCAGCACAGTCAGCATGAACTCGGTCGAAACAAGGTTCTTGTCCGCGGCGAGCGGCGGATAGGCCCCCGCGCCGACGGCGCCCTTCGCATCGGGTTGATGGCAGGCGGCGCAGACATTGCGGAAAAGGTCCGCTCCGCCCTGTTCGCCAAATTCCCACCCATGGCTCATGGCGGCGCTTTTCGTCGGGGCGTTGTCGGCCAGCACAGGCGCGCCAAGGGCCGCCGTGGCGACCGCGAGCGCAATGGCGAGCAGCGCAAGAGATCTCATGATGCGATCACCCGCTTGTGCA
This sequence comes from uncultured Alphaproteobacteria bacterium, assembly GCA_963824475.1. GTDB lineage: Bacteria > Pseudomonadota > Alphaproteobacteria > Rhizobiales > Beijerinckiaceae > Roseiarcus. The sequence goes on along the minus strand of CAWGPR010000006.1, from coordinate 527,379 downwards.
GTCGCTGGATCGCATCCAGCGCCGAGAGGATGGCGCCCTCCTGCCAGGCCGGAATGTAGGAGGCATGTTCGCCGGCCAGCACGATTCGGCCATCGATCTCGCACAGGTCATTGTAATGCGCTTTTCGCGCTTCATCCGACCAGTCGCCCGCGCATCCAAGCGTAAACGGCGCCCGGCTCCAGGCGACCGCGACGCCGTTCTCAAACTCCTTGCGGTATTGCGGGTGGATCTCAGCGCCGAACTCAACCGCGCGCTTCACTCTCTCGGCCGGCGCCATCGCCGTGAACTCGTAGGAGTTCGGTCCGTCGAACGTATATCCGCCGAGCAGGACGCCCTTGCCGCCGGCGTTGAAATTGGCGCTTGGATAGGAGATCTGGCGGATCGGCAGGTCGGTGTAGCTGATCCCGCCGAAGATGTGCTCGTCCTCCTCCCAGAACCGGCGGGAGAACTGCAGCCCGAACTTGACCGCGGACGCATAGGGAACGGCGTTGATCGCCGCCTTCATGCGCGTGGAGACATTGACGGGGATCTGGCTCAGAATGCTGAGCGGAAGCGCGCACACGCACCAGTCGGCCCTGGCCTCCTGAGCCGTCCCGCCCGCGAGGAGGTCCTCGAAGGCGATGGCGACGCCGTTATCGTTCTGCCGGATGGCGATGACTTTCGCGCCGTAACGAATGCGACCGGGGATCTGCCGCGCGAAGGCTTCCCCAATCCTGCCCATGCCGCCGACGGGCTGGAACATGGTGGTCTGAAAGTCGTAGAGCAGGAAACTCTGCAACCCCCGCCACAGGCGCGAGGTCAGAATATCGTGCAGCCCGATCGGGTCGCCGTCGATCGGCTCCGCGCCGAGGCCGCCTCCCGGATGCTTTGCATAACCCCGATGGGCGGCCGAATCCTCGCCGACCCGATAGCGGAAGTCCTTGTCGAGCGCGCCGAGCGACCGCAGCGCCTCGAGCAGGATCTGCTGATCCTCTGTCGACACCGTGTCGTCAAGCGCGCCCTTTTTCGTCGCCTTGGCGAGGAGCTCGGCGACGCCGCCGTCGAAATCGGCCTTGATGTCGCGGATGCGCTGCGGCTTGCCGTCGAACGCATTGGCGGAATGCAAATAGGCGTTGTGGTTGAGCTGGATGAAGGGCTCGAGCGCGACCCCGAAGCGGCGGCAATAGTCCAGGATTGCGTAATGATGATAGGGAATCCGCCACGGCCCCGGATTGAGATAGAGGCCGGGGTCGAACTCGCACCTTTGCGTTGCTCCGCCGAGCTCGGTGTAGACGTCCCCGCCCCTCAGCGTCCAGTTCCGTCCGCCGGGACGAAGGTTGAACTCAAGCACGCTCACGGCGTAGCCCGCACGCTCAAGTTCGATCGCCGCGGTCATACCGGCGAGACCGGCCCCCAAAATGACGACCGACGCGCCCTTGGGATCGCCTTCGAGCTTGATCGGGCCGCGGTACTGCGATTCCTCCGCATATCCGAGGCGAGTCATCGCCCGGTAGGCCGCCGCTCCGCCGACGCTCGCGCCGATGATCTCAAACAGTCTTCGCCGACTTAAGCGCGGCGCCGTCGCTTCGCTCATCCTTCCGTTCCATGTCCCGTCAGGCGACGGCATTGTCGCATCGTGGAACGGGCCATGCAAAACGGCGAAAGTTCGGCGCTCAGCAACGCTCCTCAAACTCGGCTAGAACATCGGCGAGCGGCTTGGCATGCGCGAGCACGAGATCGGCCGCGGCGGCGACGTCGTCGATCGATGCCTGCGGGAGATCGGCGGACGGCTCGACGGCGTCGCTGATCAGCGCGACGATGTTCGGGTCATTTGGATACATCGCCGGCTTGTCGTTGGCGGCGCGAAAAATCTCGATCTTAGGGTACGGATCGCGCTTGAAGCCCTCGATCAGCACGAGGTCGACGGGCTTGAGCAGGCGCAATAGCTCGGCCAACGACGGTTCCGGCGCTCCGCGCAGTTCCCGCATCAGCGCGACCCGATTGGCGGAAGCGACCAGCACCTCTTCCGCGCCGGCGGCGCGATGCTCATAAGAATCCTTGCCCGGCTGATCGAGATCAAAGTTATGGTGAGCGTGTTTGATCGTCGAAACGCTCAAGCCTCGGCGGTTGAGCTCCGGGATAAGCTTGACGATGAGCGTCGTCTTGCCTGCTCCGCTCCACCCGGCAAAGCCAATCGCGCGCATGGCCGCAATCCTCTCCTTCGGAGTCCCCGGCAGGCGCTATGTAGGCGCGCCTTTGGCTTCTGGCGAGGCCAGCGACGGCGCGACGACCGCGAGATGACAGCAGCCCGTCCGGTCCGGCGCAGCCGCATTACCGATGGCTTAGCCCGCTTGGGGAAGCGGAGACCGTCCCTGCGGAAAAGGTCGACCTTCCGGAGCGTCATCGGGCGACGTGGCAAGCGGCGGTTCCGAGGACTAGGATCGGCCCGTCGCCCTCCGGCATCGCCGCGCGCGAAGTTAGGATGGGCCTCCGGGAGCCAGACATGACCGCCGCCGCCGACGTCTTCGCCGCGTTCCGCTCCGAGGTCGTGTCACAAACGCCGCTGAGGACCGCGATCACCGCCGCCTACCGGGTCCCCGAGCCTCAGTGCGTGCCGCCGCTTCTTGAGCTGGCGACCGCCAACGCAGACGAGGCGAAGCGTATCCGGACCATCGCCCGCACCCTGGTTGGCAAGCTGAGAGCCAAGAGGCGCTCAAGCGGCGTCGAAGGCCTCATCCACGAATATTCGCTGTCGAGCCAGGAGGGGGTGGCGCTGATGTGCCTCGCCGAGGCGTTGCTGCGCATTCCTGACGCCGCGACGCGCGACGCGCTGATCCGCGACAAGCTCGCGCCCGGCGATTGGCGCGCGCATGTCGGCATGAGCCCGTCGCTGTTCGTCAACGCCGCCACCTGGGGTCTGGTTCTAACCGGCCGGCTGGTGACGACGACCAGCGAGCAGAGCCTGTCGGCGGCGCTGACCCGCCTCATCGCGCGCAGCGGCGAGCCGATCATTCGCGCTGGCGTCGACGTCGCCATGCGGCTCATGGGCGAGCAGTTCGTAACGGGGCGCACGATCGAGGAGGCGATCGGAAACAGCCGCGAGCGTGAGGCGCGCGGCTTCACTTTCTCGTACGACATGCTGGGCGAAGCGGCGACCACGGCCGAGGATGCGGCGCGCTATCTCGACGAATACGAGCGCGCCGTCCGCGCCATCGGCCGCGCCTCCCATCATCGCGGCATCTACGAAGGGCCCGGAATCTCAATCAAGCTTTCGGCGCTCCACCCGCGCTATCAGCGCATCAAGCGCGCCCGCGCGATGAACGAACTGCTGCCGCGGGTCAAGGAGCTTGCGGCCCTCGCCAAATCTTATGACATCGGCTTCAACATCGACGCCGAGGAAGCCGACCGGCTCGACCTGTCGCTCGATCTTTTGGAGACGCTGTCCCTCGACCCGGACCTCAAGGGCTGGAACGGGCTCGGCTTCGTCATCCAGGCCTATGGCAAGCGCTGCTCGGCGGTCATCGACTGGCTGATCGATCTCGCCCGCCGATCGGCCCGCCGGCTGATGATCCGCCTCGTCAAGGGCGCCTATTGGGATTCGGAGATCAAGCGCGCGCAGCTCGACGGCCTCGACGGCTTTCCGGTGTTCACCCGCAAGGTCTATACCGACCTGAGCTACCTCGCCTGCGCGCGTAAATTGCTCGCGGCGCCGGATGCGGTCTATCCCCAATTCGCCACCCACAATGCGCAGACGCTCGCGTCCGTGCTCGTCTTCGCCGGCCCTGATTTCTATCGTGGCCAGTACGAATTCCAGTGCCTGCACGGCATGGGCGAACCGCTGTACGAGGAGGTGGTCGGCCGGCACAGGTTGGACCGGCCATGCCGGGTCTACGCGCCGGTCGGCTCGCACGAGACCTTGCTCGCCTATCTCGTTCGCCGCCTGCTCGAGAACGGCGCCAACACTTCGTTCGTCAACCGGGTCGCGGACGCGAGCGTGAGCATGGATGACCTCGTCGCCGATCCGGCGGCAGCCTCCCGCGCCATCCAGCCGATCGGGGCGCCGCACGACAAGATCGCGGCGCCGCGCGACCTTTATGCGCCGGATCGCGTCAACTCGCGGGGGCTGGATTTCTCCGACGAAGGCCGGCTGGCCAAGCTTGCCAACGGACTGGACACAAGCGCCGGGAAACCGTGGCGCGCCTTTCCGCCGGGCGCGCCGAAGGACGAGCCGGGCGAGCCGGTTTTGAACCCCGCGAACCGAACCGACGTCGTCGGCTTCACTCGTCATGCGCGCGCCGACGAAATCGACGCGGCGATCGAGGTCGGCGAACGCGCCGCCAATGCGTTCGCCGCCATCTCACCCTCGGAGCGCGCGGCCATGCTGCGCCGCGCCGCCGACCTCCTCGAAGCGCGAAATGATTTGCTCGTTGGCCTCATCGTGCGCGAGGCGGGCAAGTCCTACGCCAATGCGGTCGCGGAAGTGCGCGAAGCGGCCGACTTTCTGCGCTACTACGGGCACGAGGCCGCGCGCACGTTGTCGCCCGGCTCCCCTGCCCCGCTCGGCCTCGTCGTCTGCATCAGTCCCTGGAACTTTCCGCTCGCGATCTTCGTGGGCCAGGTCGCGGCCGCGCTCGCGGCCGGCAATTCCGTGATCGCCAAGCCCGCCGAGGAGACCCCGCTCATCGCCGCCGAAGCCGTGCGCGTGCTGCATGGGGCTGGCGTTCCAAACGACGCGGCGCAGCTCATGCCGGGCGCGGGCGAAGTCGGCGCGGCGCTGGTCGCCGACCGCCGTGTCCAGGGGGTCGTGTTCACCGGCTCGACGCCGGTGGCGCGGCTGATCGAAAGAGAGCTTGCCGGCCGCCTCACGCGTCGCGGCGCGCCCTTGTCCCTCATCGCCGAGACCGGCGGCCTCAACGCGATGGTGGTCGATTCCTCGGCGCTCGCGGAGCAGGTCGTGGTCGATGTCCTGTCGTCGGCCTTCGACTCAGCCGGCCAGCGCTGTTCGGCTTTGCGCATTCTCTGCCTGCAGGACGACGTGGCCGACCGCATGCTCAAGATGCTGAAAGGCGCGATGGCCGAGCTCGAACTTGGCGATCCGCGCAAGCTCTCGGTCGACGTCGGCCCGGTCATCACCGCTGAGGCGCGCGATGCGATTGTGAGCCACGTCGAAACAATGCGGGGCCGCGGCCACAAGGTGACTCAAACTTCGCTCGGCGAGGCCGCGGCGCGCGGCACATTCGTCCCGCCGACCCTCATTGAGGTGAGCGAGGTCGCCGACGTCGAGCGCGAGGTGTTCGGGCCAGTCCTGCATGTGCTGCGGTACAAGCGCGACTCCCTCGACAAATTGATCGACGACATCAACGCCGCCGGCTACGGCCTCACGTTCGGCCTGCACACCCGCATCGACGAGACGATTGCGCGCGTCGTCGAGCGCATCGAAGCCGGCAACATCTATGTCAACCGCAACATCATCGGGGCGACGGTCGGCGTGCAGCCGTTCGGCGGCTCGAGGCTCTCCGGCACGGGGCCGAAGGCGGGTGGTCCGCTTTATCTCTCGCGCCTGGTCGCCGAGCCAGCGGCGAGCGCGCTGGACGGCGTTGAAGGCGCGGACGCAGCCATCGGCGGCATCCGCGTCTATGGCGACTGGCTCGCCGCCCACGGCCATGCCGTGGAGGCCGAGCGTTGCGTCGGCCTCATGGCGCGCTCGCCCATCGGCGCGCGGGCGGAGCTCAAAGGCCCGGTCGGCGAGCGCAATTTCTATACGCTCAGGCGGCGCGGCCGAATTGCGGCGGTGGCGACGAGCGAAAGCAGCCTTCTCATCCAGATCGGCTCGATCCTGGCGACCGGCAACGACGCGGTGGTCGACGCCGCGCTCGCCGAGCGCGCCCTTTCGCGACTGCCGGCTGAACTCGTCCATCGGATCTCGCGTGTCAAGGATCCATTGGCCGCGCCCGCCCTCGCCTTCGCCCTCCTCGAAGGCGACGAGCCGGCGACCGCAGAGGCTCTGCGCAAGCTCGCCAGCCGCCCCGGACCGATCGTGCGGCTCCAGGCGCTGTCCAGCGCCCGTCTCGCCGCCGGCGAGGACTATAACCTCGCCGACCTCGTCGAGGAATGCGCGATCGCCGCCAACACCGCCGCGGCCGGCGGCAACGCGAGCCTGATGACGATCGGGTGAAGTGACAACCATTGTACGCGCAACAGTGTTGAAACGATGGTGCCGGAGCCGGATCATGAGCGAAAACGCAAGTGCTTCTAACCCCCGCCCCGAAGGGGCAGTATTGAGCTTAGCAAAACGACTTCCCCGCGAATTGTGGGAATTTTTAGGATCCAATCGGGTATGGATACTGACTGGTCTCTTTGCCTTCATTTACACCCTAACGGAAATTCACAGGAAGGATCAATTACAGTTGGTAAGAGGTCAGATATCAAATCTTTATGGGCCAGCGTACGACTTAAGTATATCGAGTTAATACATCTGGAATGATTTGGGAAGTTCGATCGACAAAAATGATCAAAAATGGAACGAGTGAGCCTCTTGCAAATAGATTGACGAATTCAGTCGGGTAAGGCTATAGTATTTAGAGCGGTTGTTATCGTTGTCAAGTAGGATAGTGAAATATATTTAGATTGTTGTTCAGGTGTGGCGCTGTTATCGTAGAAACCGATTCGCTTCAGCCGTGGCTGTAGACATGACAGACGACCCTCTCGACGCGATGAAGGCTCGCTGGAGCTACATCCAGGGCTTTTTGTTCCCTTGGATGCGCGAGGACAACGATCCGATCACCGAAGCGTTGGGCCGTCTCGTCACCACGCTCGACGTGATCGGCCTCGAAGCGTTCGTTCCTGAGCCGCCCAGGGGGCCGGGCCGGCCGCCCGAGGACCGCCGCGCCCTCGCCCGAGCTTTCGTGGCCAAGGCGGTCCTGGGCGTTCCCACCACCAGCGCCCTGATCGAGCGCCTCGACGTCGACAAGTCCCTGCGTCGCATCCTCGGCTGGGAGCGACGCTCGCAAGTGCCTTCCGAAGCCACGTTTTCCCGGGCGTTCGCCGAATTCGCGCGCGGCGCGCTGCCAGACAAGATCCACGCCGCGCTGATCGAGCGTGCGCTCGGGGGACGCATCATCGGGGCGATCGCGCGCGACGCCACCGAGATCGAAGCGCGCGAGAAGCCGGTCCAGAACACGGCCAACGACGGCAAAGACGATCCCCCGGCGCCCGATAATCCCGCGCCGCCGCGCAAGCGCGGACGTCCACGCAAGGGCGAACAGCGTCCGAGGCCGGAGCCGACGCGTCTCAAGCGGCAGGTCACGCAGAACCTCAGCCAGATGCTCGCCGACCTGCCCACCGCCTGCGACGTCGGCTGCAAGAAAAACAGCAAGGGCTACAAAGAGACCTGGACCGGGTACAAACTCCACATCGACGTGGCCTGCGGCCAAATCCCAGTCTCCTGCGTGCTGACCTCGGCCTCCGTCCACGACAGCCAGGCCGCCATTCCCTTGATGACCATGACGAGCGCCCGCGTCGCCTATCTCTACGATCTCATGGACGCCGCCTACGACGCCGCCGCGATCCACGACCAGAGCCGGACGCTGGGCCACGCTCCTATCGTCGACCGCAACTTTCGCGCCGACCACCAAGCCAAGGCCGAATGGGGCCGCGAAGTCGAGCGCCTGAAGCTCATCCACAGGCCCGACTTCGACGACCTGATCTACGATTTCCGCACCATGGCCGAACGCGTCAACGCCCGTCTGAAAGACGAGTTCGGCGCCAGATTTCTCCGCGTCCGCGGCGCACTCAAGGTCAAATGCCATCTCATGTTCGGCATCGTCGCCCTCGCCGTCGATCAGATCATCCGTGTCGTCGACTACAGGACCGCCCCTGCCTGACCCAGCTAGGTGCACCCGCCCGGCGCAGGAAAATTCACCTCGCTCAAGGGATTATGCAAGAAGCTCGAGTATTTAGAAAATGTTGTGGAACCGCTGGCTGGGGGATAAAATTGAGTCCACTCTATTTGGTAGCAAGCAGGTGATACGCTGTCCTGAAGTACGGACTGGTTTCTATGAATTTGTCAAGTTTGTAGAATCGAAAAAATTTTTGACGAAAATTGACTCAAAGGGCGGTAGCTCGCGTCAGAACCGTATCGACTTCAGTTTGATTAGAGTGCCATTCATCGGATCTGAGTTTATATTCTTTTCTGCGCTGAACAATCACAATATTAACGCCGTAAATGCAGACGCTCAGTACCCGAACGAATTGTCATGGTTATTATCGAGAGAACTCAACGCTCTCCACCAACGCGAGAAAAGTCTTGACAGCACTTTTTTGGGACTATGGCCATGGCACGATCCCGGGATGCCTGCCTGCCAGGACCAGATTCTGGAGTTGCTTAATAAGGCAGATGTGAGGAAAGGCAAAGTTGCTGCACAAGTATGTATCGCGTGCCACAGCGTTGATAACGCGCAGAACGCGCCAAATTGGGGCGTCTCGGCTGGCGCAAGCGTAGACAGGATTGGCCCCCCGCTGTGGGGAATCCTCGGGCGCCCAATCGCCTCGATAAAAGGATTCAACTATTCGCCTTCGCTATCGGGAATGAGTGGAAGGTGGAACCTTTATAATCTTGACGCGCTCATCGCGAATCCTCAATCGGTCGCTCCAGGTACCAGAATGGCCGTCGACGCAGCGGAGAGTGCCGACATCCCGGCGTATTTTGGCCTAAGAGCCTGTCTCAAAAGTCGTTAAGGAAGGAATGATTCACCGGGTCATCTGCAATTTTGAGGATGATTTCGGGATGTGGACGGACGCTGATCGGAGCCGGTATCGCCAAGCTGGGGATTGTCTGCCGAGCGATCTGAACGATGCGGAATGGGATCGCTTGGCGCCTCTGATTCCGCCGGCGAAGCCGGGCGGACGGCCGCGCCAGACCGACATGCGCTTGGCGATGAACGCGATCTTCTATCTTCTGCGAACCGGTTGCCCGTGGCGTTATTTGCCGCACGGGGTCTTCCCGCCGCGCTCGACGGTCTACAACATCTTCCGCGCTTTCCAGCGGGAGGGAGTATGGGAGGCGATCTGGGAGGAACTGCGCGCGGCGCTGCGCGAACGGCTGGGGCGGGAGGCGAGCCCCAGCGCCGGCGTCATCGACAGCCAGTCGCTCAAGTCGGCCGAAAAAGGGGATGCGCGAAAGGTGAAGCAGACGCAGTGGGTTATGACGCCAGCAAGAAGGTGAAGGGGCGCAAGATCCACGCTCTGGTCGATACCGAAGGCTTGCCCTTGCGCGTGGTGGTTCACTCCGCCGCCATTCAGGACCGGGACGGCGCCGCCTTGGTGTTTGACCGCATCCGCCAGCGCTTCAATTGGCTCGAACTCGTCTGGGCCGATGGCGGCTACAACGCCCGCCAGGTCGAACACGCCGTCGCCGCGCAGCCGCCGCTGCGTGTGGAGATCGTCAAACGTCCCGACGACAGTTCAGGATTTATCGTCCTGCCGCGTCGCTGGGTTGTCGAACGGACCTTTTCGTGGTTCGGCCGAAACCGCCGCCTGGCCAAAGATTACGAGAACCTCGCTGATACCCTCGCGGCCTTCATCACACTCGCTTGCATCCAGCTCGCCCTCAGGCGGCTCGCCAGGCCGTAGACTTTTGAGTCAGGCTCTAAGAAAGCCGAAGGTGAACTACTCGGGTGAACCGGACCCCCAGACGCGCGCCGACATCCTCGCATATCTGCGGACGCGCTCGGACTCGTCGGTTCCTTCTCCAAAGTGATTTCAAGCGTTACGACCGCTGCTCGCCGCCGGCGAGGACTATAACCTCGCCGACCTCGTCGAGGAATGCGCGATCGCCGCCAACACCGCCGCGGCCGGCGGCAACGCGAGCCTAATGACGATCGGATAGGATGCAAACGACAGCTCTCGTTTCGAGAGCGAAAACCGGAGGGGCCCCAATGTTCGACGATCTCACGAACTCTCAAATCGCGCTGCTCTGCGCCATCGAAGAGCATGACCACTCTAACTCTACCAGCGATCAAAAACGCGATCTGGCGCAGCTGATCTCCGGCGGTTTTGTACAGCCGACAGGAGACCATCCGGGCTCGGCCTTTGAGCTGACGGCCAAGGGTATCGCGTTTCTCGGCGAGCGCGGCGCCGGGCTGAATGAGGCGTAGAGGCAACTCGAGACATCGCGACGCTGGGCGCGGACGAGGGAACGCGGCGCGCCGCCCGCCGATTTCGCCATCAGCGCGCTCGCATCTCGCGCAGGTAGCCGTGCACCGTCGCGTGCATGTGCGTGCTGACCGTCTCCTTCTCGGCGCCGTGGTCGATGAACGCCGCAGTCGATCCGAATATCGTCTGGGCGAAGCTGGCCGCGCTCACGGAGGGGCCCGCTTGGCGAGCTGGAGATTCTGGCCTTGGGGGTCAGCGCCGATTAGGCTCGGCGGGCCGGGCGGGCGAATCGGAGGCGACACGAAATGCGGGTGATAGGGTATCGCAAACCGAGCCCTGAGCTCGACCATCTGGAGGCGTTCGACCTTCCCCGGCCCACGCCCGAAGGTCGCGATCTGCTCGTTGAGGTGCGCGCGGTTTCCGTCAATCCCGTCGATTACAAAGTCGCGAGCGGCGGCGGCCCCGGCGGCGCGGCTTCCGACGCGGACGCAATCAAGGTGGTTGGCTACGACGCCGCCGGGGTGGTGGCGGAAACGGGGGCTGAGGCGCGGCTCTTCAAGCCGGGCGACGAAGTGTACTACGCCGGCAGCATCGGACGCCAAGGCGCCGATGCGGAATTTCATCTCGTCGACGAACGGATCGTCGGGCGGAAGCCGCGTACGCTCGATTTCGCCGCCGCCGCTGCTTTGCCTTTGACATCGATCACCGCCTGGGAGGCGATGTTCGACCGGCTCGACGTCGCGAAGCCCGTCCCCGGCGCGGCGCGCGCGATCCTGATCCTCGGCGGCGCCGGCGGCGTCGGTTCGATTGCCATTCAGCTCGCGCGGCAATTGACCGATCTTACGATCGTGGCGACCGCCTCGCGGCCCGAGACAGTTCAATGGGCGAAGGACATGGGCGCGCACCATGTCATCGACCACAAGAAGCCGCTCGCCCCGCAGGTCGCAGCGCTCGGCCTCGGCAGCCCCGCTTTCATCTTCGCAACGGCGCCCGTTGGCGGCCTCATCGCCGACCTCGCCGAATTGATTGCGCCACAGGGCCGCGTCGCTCTCATTAACGGCGAAGCGGCGGATCTTTTCGTCTTCAGGCAAAAGAGCGTGTCGATTCACTTTGAGCTCATGTTCACGCGGCCCTTGTTTCAGACCGCCGACATCGAGGCCCAGTACAGGCTCTTGAACGAGGTCGCCGAACTCGTCGATTCCGGGCGCGTTCGCTCCACCATGCGCGAGAACTACGGACGCATCGACGCGGCGAACCTGATGCGGGCGATGCGGTTCCTCAAGACGGGCAGCGCGATTGGGAAGACCGTGCTGGCGGGGTTTTGAGGGAACTGGCCGCGGGCCTCACGCCGCCTCGGGCGCCACGCCGGTCGAGACCTAGTACCTCGGCACAGTGATCTTGACCGGTTGAATCCGGGGTCAAAGTAACTCTGGCAGCTGTGTCGGATCAACGAGCAGTTCGATGCTGCGGGCGTTCTCGGCTGCCGCCTAATGAAGCCAGCTTGTTCGAGCGTCAGTACCATCTGGTGCACGGAAGGCGGGCTGACGCGAAAATAGTCCTGCATCTCAGTTTCGGCCGGCGGCCGGCGGTGCAGGCGCGTGTAGAGGTGGATAAACGCCAGATATTGGCCCTGCCTGGGTGTGAAGGTTTTTGCAGGGCGACTCACTCCGGCCATCCGATTCAGCTGTTCGTGCGTGCCTCAACACGAGGAGGCACGGATGAATGTACGCTATCGGGTCGAACTCAGCCAAACCGAACGCACCGAACTGACGGAGCTTCTGAGCGGCGGCAAGCATGCGGCACGCAGGCTCAAGCGGGCGCAGATATTGTTGGCGGCGGATGGCGGCGCCAGCGACGAGGCGATCGCGACCAATGTCGGCGTGGGCAGCTCGACCGTCTATCGGACTAAGCGCCGCTTCGTCCTCGGCAACCTGGAGGCGGCGCTCAGCGAAGAGCCGCGCCCCGGAGCAAACCGCAAGCTCTCGGGCAAGGAGGAAGCCCTGCTGGTGGCAACGGCCTGTTCGAGTCCACCCGCGGGCCGCGCTCGCTGGACGCTGGAGTTGCTGTCCGGTGAACTGGTCAGGCTGACTGCGCACGAGAGTGTGTCGCGCGAGACGGTGCGTCGGCGCTTGGCCGAAAATGACCTCAAGCCATGGCGCAAGGACATGTGGTGCATTCCGCAGGTCGACGCCGACTACGTCGCCCGTATGGAGGAGGTGCTCGATCTTTATTCCGAAGCGCCCGATCCCGAGCGCCCGGTGGTCTGCTTCGACGAGAGCCCGATCCAGCTCATCGGCGAGGTCCGCCGGCCGATCCCGCCCGAGCCGCGGCAAATCGAGCGCTACGACTGCGAATATAAACGCAACGGAACCGCGAACCTGTTCGTGTTCTTGGATGTGAACCGCCCCTGGCGCAAGGTGAAGGTCACCGAACGGCGCGCCGCCGAAGACTTCGCCGTCTGCATGCGCGACCTCACCGATGTCCATTATCCCGAGGCGGAGCGCATTCGCGTGGTGCTCGACAACTTGTCGACCCATTCCGCCGGCGCGCTCTACCAGACTTTCCCAGCCGACGAAGCGCGACGGGTGCTGCGCCGGCTGGAGTTCCACTACGTCCCCAAGCACGCCAGCTGGCTGAACATGGTCGAGATCGAGATCGGCGTCCTGGCCAGTCAATGTCTCGATCGGCGCATCGAAAGCTACACCCGGCTTGTCGCCGAGACCGCTGCTTGGGAGAAGCGACGCAACGCCGAATGCGCCCGCATCAACTGGATGTTCACAACCCAAAAAGCCCGCGCCAAAATGGGGCGCGCTTACCCCAAGCCCACGCTCAAATCAGACCAAAATCAAAGAGTCAAAACCTCTGTGACGAGGTACTAGAGCAGATTTCAATTCCGTCGAATTGGGCGCTGTAGTGTCCGTGTTGGTCAAGGGGCTGTGGGGGCCCATTTTCGGTTGTCGCGGATGAGGGCGTTGGCGAGGATGAGAAGCTTTCTCATGACGGCGACGAGGGCGACCTTGGCGGGTTTTCCGGCATTGATGAGGGCCTGGTATTTGATTTTGAGCTGCGGATTGAACCGGATGGCGCTGAGGGCGGCCATATAGAGAGCTTGCCTGGCCCGTGGCCGGCCGCCGCGAATGGATCGTTTACCGTAGGACTGTCCGCTGTCGTTTGCGATCGGCGCGAGCCCGACGAGGCTTGCGGCCTGCTGATGGTCGAGACGCCCGAGCTCGGGCGTCTCGACCATCAGCACATTGGCGGTCCCCTCGCCGAAGCTTGGAATGCTGGTCAGGATGTCGAAGCGCTCGCTGACGTCTGCGTCGGCCTTGCGCAGCGTTTTGAGGCGCTTGTCGATGGCTTCGATCTGGCTGTTGATCTGGCGGAGCCTCTGAGCGAGCTGACGCTTGATGAGCGTTGAAACGGCGATGGCCTGGCGGTTGAGGACAGCGACGCGGTCCTTGACGAGGGCGTGACGGGCGTTGACGAGTTCCTTCATGGTCTCCACCGTCGGACTGACGGGGACATTCGGCTCGAGCTCAAGAGCAGCGCCCATGCGGGCGAGCATGAGAGCGTCGCAGCGGTCGGTCTTGGCGAGTTTGCCTGCCGCCTGAGCGAAGCGTCTGGCCTGCCGGGGATTGACCTTGACCCACGGCAAACCGGCCTCGACGAGCGCCTTTTGGAGGAGGCGATGGTAAGCCCCTGTCGCCTCGAACACGATTCGGGCGATCTCGAAGCCCTCAAGCCTTTTGATGAGGGCGCGATGGCCTTGCGGGGTGTTGGCGATGCGGAAGCCCTTGCCCTCGGGGTGGATCGCGACGTCGAGCGTGTCTTTCGAAATGTCGACGCCGACGTTTCGTGCTACGGTTGATCCCATCTTTTCTCAGTCCTTGTCTTGTCTCGGGGGCTTGATCCCCGGGTGTCCGTTCAGGCCGCTGGGAAAAGAGAGGGGTGGTCAAACTACAAATCAGTCCCTTGGGATTGGCGCGATCACGACCCATCCCCTCCCGCCGCCGGCCTGATTGCGACTCAAGCCGGCGGCGTCCAATCCTGCCGGACCAGACGCCGCAAATCATGAGACAAGGCGCGGTCGTCGACCGCGTCGCCGCGCTCATCGAGCGCGGCTACAATTGGCGCTTCGACCCAAATGCAATCTGCTCTAAACGCCGCTCGAATGCCGCGCGTGACTCCGGCCAACGAAGGCGTTGGTAGTTATCGATCGATATGAGGTCAGCGAGCGCCCCGGCTGTCCAGCGAACGATCATTCGCCGCGGAATTTGGCGCGCGCCGCGGCCAGCGCTTCAACCGCAGCCAAACGGCCGCCGCGCACGTCGTCGAGTCCGCGGTTGATCGCGGCCAGTTCCTCCGCCGTCGCCTGGTAGACGCCCGTTCGCTCCGCCTCGATCCCACGCGCCGCCTCCACCAGCGCCTCCTGATCCTCCGAGGGCCAAGCGTCGATGCGCGGAAGCAGGTCCTTCAATGCAGCGATCATGGCCGGCCTTATAGCACAGCGCGCGAACGGGACGACAAGACATGCCCCAATTTCACGCCGCCTCGAGCGCCAGGCCCTGCGCAGCGTTCGCGATGCGCAGCCGGCCGCCGCGGACGAGGATGTTCACATGCGCGAGCGCCTCGCTGAAGGCGAACGTGAGCTGGTGCGGGTCGTCAATCGTGCGCCCGAAAATGACCGGCACGAGTTCGGCGACCGTCTGCGGCCCCTGTTTGCAGGCCTCGAGAATGGCCATGCAGCGCGCCTCGTGATGGGCGATGAGCTCGCCGGCGCGCACGTGCAGGCCAATGAACGGGAGGTTGTGGCCGGACAGGACCAGCACATCCTCGGGCGGCGTCGCCCTGAGCCTTTCGAGCGAGCGCAAGTAGGCGCCGAGCGGATCCCCCTCAGGATCCATCGCCTCGACGCTGACATTGGGCGAGATCTTGGCCAGCACCTGATCGCCGATGAGAACGAAATTGTCGGCTTTCGAGTAGAGCATCACCTGCTCGGGCGAATGCCCGGCGCCGGTCATCACTTCGAATTCACGGCCGCCGATCCTCAGGCGGTCATCGGCGATAAGGCGCAGGAAGGTCCTCGGCAGCGTCGAGACCATTCTCAAATACTGCAATCCATTGCCGAGCAGGAGCTCCGTGCTCTCCTCGGTCAGGCCGTGCGAGCGGTAGAAGCCGCGATAGGGCTCCGATCTCAGCCCTTGCGGGTCGAGACGAAGATTGAGCGCGATCAGATATTCCGTCTCGCTCATCGCGAGCTGCAGGCCGAAGCGCTCGCAGAGCCACCCAGCCAGGCCGACATGGTCCGGGTGGAAATGGGTGGCGATGATCCGCGTCAGTCTGCGTCCCCGAAGCGGCCCGGCGATGAGCGCCTCCCAGGCGGCTCGGGACTGGGCGTTGTCGATCCCCGCGTCGATGAGCGCGAACCCGTCGCCGTCCTCGATCAGATAGATGTTGACGTGATCGAGCCGGAACGGGAGGGGAAAACGCGCCCACAACACGCCCGGACGAACCTCGATCGTTTCGCCAGGTTTCGGCGGGTCGGGGTTGGGGAACACAAGCGGTTGAGGCATGGCGCGATTTAACATCGTCTGGCTTCGTCCCTTCGTATCCCGCCGCGAGCCGGTTCACTCGAGCGGCAAGAAGCGAGGCGCGGCCGCCACGTCCAGTTCGCCGGCCGGTCCGCGGTTATAGACGCCGCGCGCGGCGTTGTGCGGATGGGCGGCGGCCTCCGCGAGGCTCAGCACCGGGGCGAAGCAGGCATCGCCGCCCTCGAGCAGCGCGCGCCAATGCGCGCTCGGCTGGCTCAGGAACAGCGCGCGCAACCGCGCTTTCAGCGCCGGCCAAGCGGAGCGGTCGTATTGCGCTTTCGGATCGACGTCCGCAAGGCCAAGCTTGTCGAGCAACAGGGCGTAGAATTGCGGCTCGAGCGCGCCAATGGAGACAAAGCGGCCGTCAGCACAATCGTAGACGTCGTAGAACGGCGAGTTGTGGAACGGGCTTGGCGCGTCCAGCATTCCGACGGCGCGGGCCGCGAGCGCGATGCCGCCAAGGCTTGCCGCGACGTCGAGGATCGAACAGTTGATCACGCAGCCCTTCCCGGTGCGGGAGGCGGCGAAAACGGCGGCGACCACCCCGAAGGCGAGGCCGAGCGCGCCGCCTCCGTCGCCAAGAACCGTGGGCGGGGCGATCGGCGCCTGCCCGTCGCGGGCGGCCAGCGACAAGACGCCGCTCAGCGCCAGATAGTTGAGATCGTGGCCCGCGGTTTGAGCGAGCGGACCGTCCTGCCCCCAGCCGGTCATGCGCCCATAGACGAGGCGCGGATTGCGCTTGGCGCAGTCGGTCGGACCTAGACCAAGACGCTCCATGACGCCCGGCCGATTGCCTTCGATCAACGCGTCGGCGGCTTCGACCAGCGCCAGCGCCTCGGCGACCGCTTCAAGGCGCTTCAGATTGAGGGGAACAAGCCGCTTTCCGCGACGCAGAGGACCCTCGGAAAGCGGGCGGTCCGGATCGCCAAGCTTGGCCTTGTCCGGGCGGACGATCGCAACAACGTCGGCGCCCAGATCCGCAAGCATGCGGCCGGCGAGCGGACCCGGACCGATCCCCTCGAATTCGACCACTTTCAGGCCCGCAAGCGGACGGATCATGCAATACCCCCGGCGCGACTCTACACTGGCGCTCGATTGAGAACAGGGCCCCCTCCCCTCTCAAGCCCGCTCCGGGAACAGCGCCTTCAGCCCCTCAGGCGAGGCCTCGGCCACGCCGCGCTCGGTGATGAGGCCGGTCACCAGCCGCGCCGGAGTGACGTCGAACGCCGGATTGGCCGCCCGTCCCCCTTCCGGCGCGATCCTGACGCGCGTGATCGCCCCATCGTCGCTCCGCCCCTGGATGAAGTTGACCTCATCGGCGCTGCGCTCCTCGATCGGGATTTCCTTCACCCCGTCGCGAACCGTCCAGTCGATGGTCGGCGACGGCAGCGCGACGTAAAACGGCACCGAATTGTCCCGCGCCGCGAGCGCCTTGAGATAGGTGCCGATCTTGTTGCAGACGTCGCCGTTGGCGGTCGTCCGGTCGGAGCCGACGATCACCATGTCGATGAGGCCATGCTGCATCAGATGGCCGCCGGCGTTGTCGACAATGAGCGTGTGCGGCGCGCCGTGATGGGCGAGCTCCCAGGCGGTGAGCGAAGCGCCCTGATTGCGAGGGCGGGTCTCATCAACATAGACATGGACATTCACGCCCTCCTCCATCGCCAGATAAATCGGCGCGGTGGCGGTGCCGTAGTCGACCGTCGCCAGCCAACCAGCGTTGCAATGGGTGAGGATGTTGACCGGCGCGCCGGGGTTCTTATAGGCCGCCAGGCGGCGAAGGATCTTGAGGCCATGCGCGCCGATCGCGCGATTGATCTCGACATCCTCGTCGGCGATGCGCTTGGCCTCGGCGTAAGCGGCTGCGGCCCGCGCCTGCGGGGCGAGGGGCGCGAGACGCGCGCCGACCGCGTCGAGGGCCCAGCGCAGGTTGATCGCGGTCGGCCGCGTCGCAGCGAGCTGGTCGCGCGCGGCGTCGAGCGCCGCGTCGCTCGGATCCTCGCGCATGGCGAGCGCCAGCCCATAGGCCGCGGTCGCGCCGATCAGCGGCGCCCCGCGCACCCACATGTCGCGGATCGCGGTCGCCGCCTCGGCGACGCTGCCGAGCGTCGCGACCTTGAACTCATGCGGCAGCCAGCGCTGATCGATGACGTCGACGCTCGAGCCATCTTCGTTGAGCCAGATCGTGCGGTAAGGGCGCCCGTCAACTTTCACCCAGGGTTTCTCCTCTCCCTCGCGACCAGGGGTTGCGCGGTCGCGCCGTCGATATCACAGCCGGCGAGCGCGCGGAATTCGGGTTCCGACGCCCAAATAATCGACTTTGTCGCCTTTCGATCACCGCCCTACCTTGCAATCATGGAGGTCGACATGATTGACGAATCCTCGACCGCTCCCTTGCGCCAAAGCGAAAGCGCCGTTTCTATGCTCTCCAACGTCGTGATCGCATTCGAGAGCGAGGACGCGGCGCGCCGCCGGCTTGAAATCTTCGGTTATCCGCCCGACGTCGCCGCCGAGATCGCCGTCTATCTCGCCCAATCGACCGACCTGCCGCTGTTCGCCGACGACATCGCGCAAGCGCTGCGCGAGAAGGGAATCGTCGCCGAATTCCTCGCCCTCGACGACCTCTCGGCGCGACTGAGAGAATTGGCGCCGCTGAGGGATCGGACGATCGTGTGGACGCTCAACGACGGCGTGCGCTTTTATCGCGGCTCTTCGGTTCCCGCTCTCGCCCGCCTTGAGGGCTTCGCGCGTTTCGGCAGTCCGGCCGCTGCGGCGCACCTATGCCAGGACAAGTTCGCGAGCCTCGCGCTCGCTTCCGCCACCGGCCTTGCCGTCCCGCCGACCAGGCTCATGGAAGGCGAGAGCGAAATCGCCGCTCTCGGGGACTGGCCGAAGCCAGCCGGGCCGCTGTTCGTCAAGCCCAATACGCTTGGCGCGAAGATTGGGATTTTCGCCGACAGCCTGTGCCGCGATCGGTCGGAGGCGAACGATCGGGCGCACCGCATCTGGGAACGCTATCGCGACCGGGCGCTGATCCAACCTTTTGTCGAAGGCGACGACGTACGGGTGAGTTTCATGGATCTGGGCGGCGAATTCGCCGGTCAGCTCGGCGTCGAACGGATCGTCAAGGATCCCGCGAGCGAGACCGGCGGCGCCTTTCTGACCATGAAGGACAACGAGACACTATCGGGGGCGCGCGACACCGCCGGCGGACGCGGCGGCTTCGGCGCGACGCGGGCGGCCGCCTTCACCCCGCGCATGATCGATCTGCGCGATGAGACGAGCGAGCAGTCGCGGCGCGCGGTCGCGCGGATCCTCGATCGAAGCGGCCGCCTCGCCCGGCTGATCGGCCTTCGCGATGTTTTCTCGATCGATTTCCGCATCGACGCCGATGGTAAGCCGACCTTTTTCGAATTCGAGGTCTGTCCGGGCGTCACCATCTACGATTTTCAGAACTATTTGCGCCGGCGCCGCAGCCTCAGCCTCGGCGAGGCGCTCGCCAAGGCGCTGCATGTCGCCTACGCCCGCAGGCTCGCCATGGATGAAGCATAACGCGGAGAGCGGGTCCCGCCGTTGCACGGTTTTTGCAATCGCGTTAGCGTCCTTTCCCAAGTGTACGCGCGTGTCCATGTTGCGATCAGGTTGCCATGACGCAAAGCCCGAACAGAGGTCGGCGCCGAGAATTTGGGCGCCCGGCCCGGGCGAATTCATCCTGACGCACCTCATGCAAAGCTTGGGACGACGCGCAAGCGCGGACAATGAGGCCTGTCGGGCGACCGGCCGAGAACAACAAGGGAGAACGGGAATGATCAGCGAAGCGCTCAAGGGCCGGTTCGGGCGGAGAAACCTGAAAGCCTGGGCGGCGGAAGCCAGGGCAGGAGCAATCGACCGGCGCGAGTTTCTCGCGCTCGCCACCATCTTCGGCGCGTCGACCGCCGCCGCCTACGGCATGCTCGGCCTCGCGGCGCCGACGCCGGCCTTCGCTGAAACGCCCAAGAAGGGCGGGGTGTTAAGAGTTCGGGATGTTCGTCAAGGATCAGAAGGACCCGCGCACCTACGATTGGCCGGAGATGGGCAACGTCGCGCGTCAGTATCTCGATTCCCTTGTCACTTACACTCGCCAATTCACCTTTGAACCGGCGCTGCTCGAAATCCTGGGAGGTGAACCCGGACGCGACCGAATATGTTCTGCACGTACGCAAGGGCGTGATCTGGAACAATGGCGATGCGTTCAACGCCGACGACGTGGTCTTCAACATCAATCGCTGGTGCGATCAATCGGTCGAGGGCAATTCGATGGCCGCGCGCATGGCCGCGCTCATCGACCCCGCGACCAAGAAGGCGCGCGACGGCGCGATCGCCAAGGTCGACGACTTTACCGTCAAGCTCTCGCTCAAGAAGCCCGACATCACCATCATTCCGGGCATGTCGGATTATCCGGGGCTGATCGTCCATCGCGATTTCGAAAAGGACGGCAAGGATCTCGTCAAGCATCCGATCGGGACCGGCGCATTCGAGCTCGTCTCGTTCGAGGTCGGCAAGAAAGCCGCCTTCAAGCGGCGGACCCATGGCAAGTGGTGGGGCGGCGATCCTTATCTCGACGGCGTCGAGTTCATCGACTACGGCCCCGATATTTCCGCCACCGTCAGCGCCTTCGAATCGAAGGAGCTCGACTGCACGATGAAGACCGACGCAGCCTATGTGGCGATCCTGGACAAGTCCGGGCTCGTGCGCTCCGACGTCCAGACGTCGGCGACCATCGTCGCGCGCACGAACGTCAAGCAGAAGCCCTATGACGATCAGCGCGTGCGCAACGCGTTGCAGATGGCGGTCGACAATGCGACCATCCTCAAGCTCGGCATCGAAGACCACGGCACGGTCGGCGAGAACTTCCACGTCGCGCCGATCCATCCGGAATATGCGGAGCTGCCGAAGAAGTCGCGCGACATCGCCGGCGCCAAGAAGCTGATGACCGACGCCGGCCAGATCGACTTCGAGCACGAGCTCATCACCAGCGACGAGGAATATTACAAGAACTCCGGCGACGCGATCGCGGCCCAATTGCGCGAAGCGGGCTTCAAGGTGAAGCGCACGGTGCTGCCGGGCTCGACCTTCTGGAACGACTGGACGAAATATCCCTATTCAATCACCGACTGGAACATGCGCCCGCTCGGCGTTCAGGTCCTGGCGCTCGCCTACCGCACCGGCGAGGCCTGGAACGAGAGCGCCTATTCCAACCCGATCTTCGACGCCAAGCTTGAAAAGGCGCTGGCCATCCCGGACCCGAAGGCGCGCAAGGTGGTGATGAAGGACCTCGAGCAGATCCTCCAGGATTTGGGAATCATCATCCAGCCCTATTGGTTGACGCTCTACAACCATCGCACGCCGGCGGTGATGGATTACGGCATGCATCCCCTCTACGAGACCCATCTCGAGCGCGTATGGCTCAACGCCTGAAGCTTGGCGCGCCAAAGGTCGCAGGCGCCGGCCGATCCCATGCTTTGAGAACGGACCGGCCGGCGTTCTGAGCCACGACGGAGGGGCGGGACGATGGCGTCATTCCTGGCTCGTCGGCTCGGCGCGATGCTGCTGACGATGCTCTGCCTGACGCTGGTCGTGTTTTATCTCGTCAATCTCGAGCCAAACCTTCGCAAGCTCGCGATCAGCCAGACCGAGATGCACGCCTCCGACCAGGCGCTGGAGAGCTGGCTCGTCAAGAACGGCTACCGCCGCCCCTTTCTCGAGCGCTACGCCGCCTGGCTTGGAATCTGGCCCAAACAGCCCAACATCGATCCCGTAACGGGCGTCGCGACGCCCCGCTTTTCTTTTTGCGATGAACCCAAGACGCCCAGGTTTTCCGGGGTGCTGCAGGGCGATTTGGGCTGTTCCACCAAGTTCAAGGTCAAGGTCGCCAAGAAGCTCGGGCCGGCGCTGGAAGCGACGGCGATCCTCATGTTCTGGGTGCTCGTGGTCATGATCCCGACCGCGCTCGCGATCGGAGTTATCGCCGGCATGCGCGAAGGCTCGCGCACCGATCGCGTCCTGTCGATTCTCTCGATCGCGACGACATCGACGCCCGAATACGTGTCGGGCGTCGTGCTCACCATCGTCTTCGCCACCTGGCTCGGCTGGCTCAACGGTTCGGCGGCTTCGGCGACCGAAGGCCACCTCACATTCTATAATTTCGCGTTGCCGGTCGCGACGGTCGCGATCTTGGGCATGGGCTATGTCTCGCGCATGACTCGCGCCTCGATGATCGAGGTGATGAACGCGCAATATATCCGCACCGCGCGCCTCAAGGGCTTGAGCTTCAGCGCAATCGTCCTCAAGCATGCGCTGCGCAACGCGTTGATCGCGCCCTTCACGGTCATCATGCTCTTGTTTCCATGGCTGTTGACCGGCGTGGTCATCGTCGAGGTGATGTTCCGCTACCAGGGCTTCGGCCAAACTCTGGTCGACGCCGCCGGCAACAACGACATCGATCTCCTGCTCGGTTGCTCGCTCGTCTCGGTGATCCTGGTGCTCATCACCCAGCTCATCTCCGACATCGGCTACGCCTACCTCAATCCGCGCATCCGCGTGCATTAGCGGGGCGCGCTTGCAGTTCCTGAGCCCCGGCGAGATTGTTCTCAAGACCCTCGTGCAGCTCCTTCCCGTGTGGGCGAGCCTCGCGCTCATCCTCGGCTTAAGCCTCGCTTTTCGCCGCCGGCTCGGGCTCTACGGTCATGTGGTCGGGAGCGGCGTCGGATTCGCAGGGCTGTTTCTGGTCGGCTTCTGGCTGTTCGCGGCGATTTTCGCCAAACAGATCGAGCTCTTCGATCCGCTCGGCCAGATCGCGGACTTGCAGTTCGCGCCGCCCGGCGCGATCGATCCGCACTCCGGCCTGCCCTACCTGTTCGGCGGCGACAAGCTGGCGCGCGACGTGTTCGGGCGGGTCATCGCCGGCGCCCGCATCGTGCTCATCATCGCGCCGCTGGCGACGCTGCTCGCGCTCTCCGCCGGCGTCATGCTCGGCCTGCCGGCCGGCTATTTCGGCGGTCGCGTCGACGCGGCGCTGTCGTTTCTGGCCAATCTGGTGCTGGCCTTCCCGATCATCGTCCTCTTCTACCTCCTGGTGTCGCCGGGCATTCTAGAGACGCCGATTCCTTATGTGCTGGCGGCGGTCTTCTTCGCCTTTCCGATCGTGCTGCTCAGCGTCCTGTTCATCGCCGGCTATCGCGCCCGGCCGGGCGCGCTCGCGCTGAGACTCGCGCTGACATTGCTCGCGGGCTTCTGGCTGTTCGCGACCTTCGTCTTCAACACCGACCCGTTCAAGCTGATCCAGGTGAGCCCCAGCACGCTCAACATTTTCGTCGCCGTCGCGCTCGCCTCGGGCCCCGGAATATTCCGCATCGTGCGCAGCCTGACCCTGGACATCAAGACGCGCGAATATGTGTTCGCCGCCCAGACGCGGGGCGAAAGCCCGTGGTATGTGATGCTGTGGGAAATCCTGCCCAACGCGCGCGGGCCGCTGATCGTCGACGTCTGCCTGCGCACCGGCTACACCACCATCCTGCTCGGCGCGCTCGGCTATTTCGGCTTAGGCATGCCGCCGGAGAGCCCCAACTGGGGCACGATGATCAATGAATTGAGCCGCTTCATGCGCATCTACGTCCACCCTGCCCTGCCCCCGGCTTTGGCGCTGATGTCGTTCGTGCTGGGCTTGAACCTGCTCGCAGATGCGATCCGCGAGCAATCGCTGCGCGATTGACGGAGCAAGGCGTCATGAGCTTCCTTCGGTGGGGCCTCGAAAGCAGGTTCCCTTCCCCCTTGTGGGGAAGGGTTAGGGAAGGGGGTTGGGAAAGCCCGCCTCGACGTGCCGCTCCAACGACGATCGCGACTGCGCGACGACCGCTCGGCGCGACCCCCCACCCCGTCCCGCCCCCACAAGAGCTTGCGCTCGGGCGCGCGCAAGCGCGGTCCGGGTGGGGGCGGGAGCGCCTCCGGCTTCGGTTCTGCGCAATTGGAGCGCATTGAGGAAGCTCATCCGATGCCCGATCCCATCCTCGAAATCGATCGTCTCGGCATCTCGTTCTTCACCCGTGCCGCGGAAATTCCGGCGGTGATGGACTTTTCCTGCCGCGTCATGCCCGGGCAGGCGATGGGATTGGTCGGCGAATCGGGCTGCGGCAAGTCGACGGTCGCCCTCGCCATCATGCGCGATCTCCCTGGGCTCGGGCGCATCACCAATTGCGCGATCCGCTTCGAGGGCCGCGACATGGCGAGTCTCACGGACGCGGAGCTGCGCGCGATCCGCGGCTCGACAATCGCCATGGTCTATCAGGAGCCGATGGCCTCGCTCAATCCGACCATGCTCGTCGGCCGGCAATTGATGGAAGTGCCGCTGATCCACGACAAGGTGTCACGCGAGGAAGCCCGTCGTCGCGCCTTCGACATGGTCAAGGCCGTGCGCCTGCCCGATCCTGACCGCGTCATGCGCGCCTATCCGCATCAGCTGAGCGGGGGCCAGCAACAGCGCGTCGTGATCGCGATGGCGCTGTTGTCGAAGCCGAAACTCCTCATCCTCGACGAGCCGACCACCGCGCTCGACGTCACGGTGGAAGCGGGCATCGTCGCGCTCGTCAAGGACCTCACCGCCCGCACCGGCGCTTCGTCGCTGTTCATCTCCCACAATCTCGGGCTCATCCTCGAGACATGCGACGAAGTGACGGTGATGTATTCGGGCGAGGCGGTCGAGAGAGGCGCGGTCAACGACGTGTTCGGCGCGGTGCGCCACCCCTACACTCAGGGCCTGTTCCGCTCGATCCCGATGCCGGGAACGAACAAGAACGACAATCCGCTCATTCCCATTCCCGGCCAGCTGCCGCTGCCGCATGAGCGCCCGAAGGGCTGCAACTTCGGGCCGCGCTGCGGATATTTCCTCGAAGGCTTGTGCGACCAGGCCGACGTGCCGATGCGCGAGGTTGAGGGCCCAAGCGGCCATCAGAAGTCGATGCCTCAGGGTCGAGGCGATCGACTGGACCCAATCGTCGCGGCCGGCGACCCCGGTCGAGCCGGTCAGCATTGGCGCGTCGGTGCTCGACGTCGAGCGGCTGAAGAAGCATTATCGCGTCGCCGCAAGCGCCTTGTTCGGCAAGGGTGAAAGCCGCACGGTCAAGGCGGTCGAGGACATCTCCTTCAAGGCCCGCCAGGCCGAGGTGCTGGCGATCGTGGGCGAGTCGGGCTGCGGCAAGTCGACCCTCGCCAAGGTGCTGCTCGGGCTCGAGACCGCGAGCGAGGGGCTGGTCGTCTTCGATCAGGAGGCGATTCAGAACCAGCCGGTGGAGAGTCGCGCGGTCAAGACCATCGCCTCGATCCAGATGATCTTCCAGAATCCGTTCGACACCCTCAATCCGAGCTATTCCGTGGGCTCCCAGATTCTGCGCACGCTGGAGCGGTTCCGCATCGGCGCGAACACCGCCGAGCGGCGCGACATGATGCTGCGCCTCCTCGATCTGGTGAAGCTGCCGCGCGCCTTCGCGCAGCGTAGCCCACGGCAATTGTCGGGCGGCCAGAAGCAGCGCATCGGCGTCGCCCGCGCCTTCGCCGGACGGCCTCGGGTGATCATCGCCGACGAGCCGATGTCGGCGCTCGACGTTTCGGTGCAGGCCGCCATCAGCGAGCTACTCATGAGCCTGCAGCGCGAGTCGAAGACGACGATGGTGTTCATCAGCCACGACCTGTCGGTGGTGCGCTATCTCGCCGACCGGGTCGCGGTCATGTATCTCGGCCACATCCTCGAAATGGGCGCAACCGAGCAGATTTTCGCCCCGCCCTTCCACCCCTATACCGAGGCGCTTCTGTCCGCGATCCCGATCGCCGACGCCAGGGTGAAGAAGCGCCACGTGGTGCTCGAAGGCGAGATCCCATCGGCGCTGTCGCCGCCGAGCGGCTGCCCGTTCCAGACCCGCTGCGGGCACAAACGCGAACTTCCGGGGAACTTATGCGAGCGTGAAATGCCGCCGACCCGCACGGTCGCCGACGGCCACACCGTCAAGTGCCATCTGCCG
The DNA here is from genome assembly GCA_963824475.1 of uncultured Alphaproteobacteria bacterium. GTDB lineage: Bacteria > Pseudomonadota > Alphaproteobacteria > Rhizobiales > Beijerinckiaceae > Roseiarcus. Next base: position 501,608 of record CAWGPR010000006.1, on the reverse strand, counting down.
ACCGAAGCCCTGAAGCGGATGGAGCCGGTGTTCGCATGACGCGGCGCCTGAGCCTCGAGGAGGCGACCGACCTCGCCGCCCGCGCGGCCCGCGCCGCCGGCTTAAGCGACGAGGCGGCGCGGTCGCTCGCGCGAGCGACCGTTTCCGCCGACACGCACGGCAAAAGCTCGACCGGCTTCGGGCATCTCCTCGACTATCTGGCGGCGCTGCGGGAAGGCCGCATCGACGGCGACGCCGAGCCGCTCATAACTTCGCCCGCCCCGGCCGCGATCCATTGCGACGCCAGAGGCGGGATCGCCCAGCTTGGGTTCGACCGGGTCTTCGACGATCTCTGCCGCCGCGCCGCCACCTTTGGGATCGCCCTGTTCACGCAGAAGGGAAGCTACACCACCGGCGAACTCGGCTATTACCCCCGCCGTCTGGTCGAGGCGGGCCTGCTCGCCTTTGCCGCGACCAGCGGGCCGGCGCTGATGACGGTCGCCGGAGCCAGGAGGCCCGTCTATTGCACCAACCCGTTCGCCTTCGCCGCGCCGATCGCCGACGGCCCGCCGCTTCTCATCGATCAGGCCTCGAGCGCGACGGCCTTTGTCGAGCTCAGGCGCTATGCGGATCGCGGCGAGGCGCTGCCGCCGGGCTGGGCCGTTGACGCCGATGGACGGCCGACCACCGACCCAAACGCGGCGTTGCGCGGCGCCCTTCTCGCCTTTGGCGGCGCGCGCGGGGCCAATATCGCGCTGATGGTCGAGGTCATGGCTGCAGGGTTAACGGGCGCGAACTGGGCGCTCGACGCGCCCTCGTTCACTTCAGGCGATCGCTCGCCCGGCGCTGGCCTCACGATCGTCGCCATCGCGCCCGCCCTGCTGGCGCCGGACTTTCCGAGCCGCCTGAAACTTGAGCTCGACCGGCTCGCCCGCTGCGGCGTGCATATCCCCGGGCGGCGAGCCGCCGTCGCCACAATCGAATTGCCCAACGAACTCGCCGCCGAGATCGAACGCGCCGCAACGCCTTGAAACCGCTCCACCCAGCCGGCTAGAGAACGGATCCGTCCGACGGCCATGGAGCAGCGAAATGGCAAAGCGACCGAGTTGGAGACGCCTGCTTGAGATCCTCGCCGGACTTCCGTTCATGAGCGGCCTTGCGCCACGCGCGTCGGCCGCAGCCCAGCCGAAAGAGCGCGTCCGCCCCGGCGACCCGGCATGGCCGTCGGAGGAAAGCTGGGATCGGCTCGGCCGCGCAGTCGAGGGACGGCTCATCAAGGTGCGCTCGCCGCTCGCCCCCTGTGTTGGCGCGCCTTCCAATGCGGCTTGCGCGGAAGTCTTCAAGGAACTCAAGAATCCCTATTACCTCGGCGGCGAGGTCGGGCTCACCCAGTCGCTCGGCTGGGTCGGCGCCTGGACGTCACGCCCGAGCGTCTACGCCGTCGCCGCCAAGACGGCGCGGGATGTCGTCGCCGCGGTCAATTTCGCGCGGACGAACAATCTGCGGCTCGTGGTCAAGGGCGGCGGCCACAGCTACCAGGGTACATCCAACGCGGCCGGCCGTGTCGGTCGAGCCGGGCGCAATCTGGGGCCATGTCTATAACGAGGTGACGACCAAGGGCGTGCGCTACGTTCAGGGCGGCGGCTGCCTCACGGTCGGGGTCGTCGGGCTTGTCCTCGGCGGCGGCTTCGGCAGCTTCTCGAAGGCCCACGGAACGGCTGGCTCCAACCTTGTCGAGGCGGAAGTCGTCACCGCCGACGGCGAGGTCAGAATCGCCAACGCCTGCACGAGCCCGGACCTGTTCTGGGCGCTGAAAGGCGGCGGCGGCGGGTTCGGAATCGTCACCCGCGTCACGCTGCGCACGCACGACCTTCCTGTGTCTCTCGGCGTCGTGTTCGCCGCGATCAAGGCGGCCTCGGACGACGCCTATCGCCGGCTCGTTGGCAAGGCGGTCGAGTTTTACGCGCAAGCGCTTTTCAATCCACACTGGGGCGAGCAGCTTATGTTCGCCCCTGGCGGCGTTCTGTCGATTTCGATGCTGTTCCAAGGCCTCGACCAGCGTGAGGCCGAGGCGACGTGGCGTCCCTTCTTCGACTGGGTCGCGGCGTCGGGTCAGGATTTCAAGATTGTGATGGCGCCGAAGATCATCGCCGGGCCGGCGCTCCATTTCTGGGACCCCGCCGCGCTCAAGACCTTTCCTGGCTTCGTCATCCCGGACGACCGTCCGGGGGCGCCGGAAGGCAATATCTTCTACGCCGCAAACCTCGGAGAAGCGGGTCGAGTCTGGCACGCCTATCAATCCGCCTGGTTGCCCCAGTCGCTTCTTGCGGACGATCAGCGCGAACGACTGGCCGACGCGCTGTTCGCGGCGGCGCAGCATCGCGGCGTCTCGCTTCACTTCAATAAGGGGCTTGCGGGAGCGACCGCCGAGGCGATCGCCGCGGCGAAAGACACGCCGATGAATCCTGATGGTCGCTGACGCCTTTGCGCTCGCGATCAGCGGCGCCGGCGAACCGCCCGCCTATCCAGGCGTTCCAGGACATGAGCCGGACGTTGTGACCGGGCTGCAAGACGCCGCAGCCGTTACCGAGACGATGAATGAAATCCGCAAGCTCCTGCCCCGCGTCGGCTCCTATGTGTGGGAGACTGACTACTTCCAGGCGAATTGGCAGGACGCCTTCTGGGGCGAGAACTACACGCGGCTTCGCGCGGTCAAGGACAAATATGATCCCGCCGGCCTCTTCTTCCTCCACCATGGCGTCGGCAGCGAAGACTGGAGCGCGGACGGATTTACCCGCGTGAACTGAAGCTGGCGGCGACGGGCGCGATCGCGTGTGAGGGAAGGAACGACAGTGGAGGATAAACGCCCGCGCATCGGAGTGATCGGCTCGACCAATATGGATCTGACGACCACCGTCGAGCGCATGCCGGTTTGGGGGGAGACGGTCCTTGCCAAGCATTTCGAGACCAGCTTCGGCGGCAAGGGGGCCAATCAGGCGGTCGCCGCAGCCAAGCTTGGCGCTGAGGTCATCATGGTCTCGAATCTCGGCGACGACGCGCTGGGCCTGAGCGCGCTTACCAATTTCGAAAGTTTCGGGATCGACACGCGGCATGTCCGGCGCATTTCGAACCAGTCGACCGGCACGGCGACGATCCTGGTCGACGAGAAGTCCGGCGACAACGCGATCCTGATCGTCGCCGGCGCCAACGGCGACTTGAGCGCCGCCGACGTCGAGGCCGCGAGCGAGAACCTCAAGCTTTGCGATCTCATCCTGCTGCAGCTCGAGATCCAGCTTGAGACCGCCTATGCGGCGATCAGATTCGGCCGGCGGAATGGCGTCAGGACCGTGCTCAATCCCGCGCCCGCCCGCCGCAACCTCGATATGGGCGTGGTCACGCAAGCGAGCTTCCTCATCCCCAACGAGACCGAACTCGCCATCCTGACCGACATGCCGGTCGAGTCGGAAGCTGAGATCTCCGCCGCCGCGCAAAGCCTCGTCAGCCAAGGGGTCGAGACGGTCATCGTGACGCTCGGCGCGCGCGGCGCGCTGCTCGCGACGCGTGAGGGCGCAGAGCGCATAGCGCCGGTCAAGGTCGAGGCGGTCGACACCACCGGCGCCGGCGACGCCTTCATCGGCAGCTTCGCCCGCTATCTCGCCGGCGGCCTCTCGCTTGAGGCGGCGCTCGCCGAGGCGACCCGATATTCCGCGCTCTCGGTCACCCGCCACGGGGCGCAGAAATCATATCCGACCGAGGCCGAGTTCGCGGCGTTCAGATCCAATCTTGGTTGAAACAGGAAAGGCCGCGACGCTCGGCTGAGCCTACTTACGGACTTCCTTGCAGACATTCGTTCTGCGCGGATCGCCGGACGGCTCGCATTGAAATCCGCATTCGTAGTCGCCGCCGCTCTTCACCTGAATGGCATCATCCTCTTGCAAGGCGATGCCGTAAGCACTAGTTATCTGACTAGTTCCGGAAGGAGACAACCGTGCGAGCCTGGCCGGTTCAAGATGCAAAAGCTCGTTTCAGCGAGATGCTCGAAACCTGCTTGAGGGAAGGCCCGCAGGTCGTCACCAAACGCGGCGCCGACGCTGCCGTCCTGGTGTCGGCGACGCATTGGCGGCGACTCCAACGCGCAGCCAAGCCCACACTGAAGGACCTGCTGTTGACAGACGATGCACGCGGAGAGCTGAACATCCTTGCGCGTGGCGGTAGGCGCCGCCGTCAGGTCCGCGGTCTCAACTGATCATCGATGTACCTCCTCGATACGAATGTCGTCTCTGAACTGCGTCGGGCTCGTCCACACGCCGCCGTGCTCGCGTGGCTCCAAGACGTGCAAGACCAGGACTTGCATGTCTCCGCCCTAACAATCGGGGAGATCCAATCGGGCATCGAAATCACGCGCGAGCAGGACCAGGCCAAGGCAGCCGCAATTGAGGCTTGGCTGGGGCAGGTCGCGGAGACCTATAACGTCCTGAGCATGGACGCGCGGACCTTCCGGGTCTGGGCGCGGCTGATGCATCGTCGAACAGATAATCTCATTGAAGACGCGATGATCGCGGCGACCGCCGCAGTTCACCACTTGACCGTCGTCACCCGCAACATAGGAGACTTTGAGGGTTTTGGCGTTCTCACGCTAAACCCCTTCGCGATGAAAGCCGGCTAGCGGAAGGCCATGGCGTAGACGTAGTGCTCATCATCGTCGGGCATGGCCCGCCGCCGCGCCTTGCCCACGCCCTGCCCTGGCCTTAGGGATGCCGCGCCAACCAACGAGGGGAGTTCGCGATGACCGAGGGCGCCATGGACAGGGTCCGTTTGGGCCGCACCGATATCATGGTCACGTCCATCTGCTTCGGCGCCTCGGGCCTCGGCGACATGCCCGACACTTATGGCTATGGCGTCGACGAAGCGCGCGCCAGGGCGACGATACACGCCATTTTCGATGGGCCGGTCAATTTCATCGACACAGCGCGCAATTACGGGATGGGCCGCAGCGAGGAGCGGATCGGCGCCGCCATTCGCGAGCGCGGCGGCCTGCCGGAGGGCTTCGTCGTCTCGACCAAGCTCGACCGCGATTTCGAGACGAACGCGTTCGACGCCGCGCGGGCCCGCCGCTCGCTCGAGCAAAGCCTGAAAGCGCTGGGGCTCGAACGCTTCGACCTCCTGCATCTGCACGATCCCGAGCATACCCGTTCCTTCGAGGAGACAACCAGTCGCGAGGGCGCGCTCGGCGAACTCTTCCGCATCAAGGAGGAGGGGCTGGCGAAGGCGGTGGGGCTCGCGGCCGGCCCGGCTTCGATGATGATGCCGCTGCTCAGCGACTGGGATTTCGACGCGCTGATCACTCACAATCGCTTCACGCTCGCCAATCGCAGCGCCGACGCCATGCTCGATCTCGCGGCGTCGCGGGGGATCGCCGTCCTCAACGCCGCGCCCTACGCCAGCGGCGCCCTCGCCAAGGGGTCAACGGCTTATCCGCGCTATGCCTATCAGGACGCTTCAGACGAAATGCTCGATCCCATCCGCAAGATCGAAGCGATCTGCACGCTGCACGGCGTGCCGCCCGGAGCGGCCGCGCTGCAGTTCTCCATGCGCGACCCCCGGATCGCTTCGACGATCTGCGGCGTGACCAGGCCGGAGCGGGTCAAGCAGACGGTCAACTGGGCCCGCTTTCCAATTCCCCAGGAGGCATGGGCCGAGTTGATGGCGCTGAGCTATTCGAGCGACGATCCCGAGGCGACGCGGGACTATAAGCTGGGGTAGCTTGAGGGCCGCCATGTTCGAGACCACCGTCGCCGGCAGCCTGCCGAAGCCCCTCTGGCTTGCGGAACCGGAGAAACTCTGGCCCGCATGGAAACTGGACGGCGCCGCGCTCGCTGCGGCTAAGATCGACGCCACCATCCTCGCGGTGAAGCGGCAGGAGGACGCAGGCATCGACATCGTCAGCGACGGCGAGCAGGCGCGCATTCATTTCGTGCACGGCTTTCTCGCCAATCTCGACGGCATTGACTTCGCCCGTCGGCAGACGATCGGCATCCGCGCCGACCGCTACAAGGCCGAGGTCCCGACCGTGACCGGCCCGATCCGCCGCAAGGGCCCCGTCCACAAGCTCGAGGTGAGCGCGGCGCGCGCTCACACAAGGCGCAAGCTCAAGTTCACCCTGCCCGGCCCGATGACCATCGCCGATACGATCGCCGATGAGCATTATGGCAGCCGCCCCGCGCTCGCCCACGCCTTCGCCGCGGCCCTCAACGAGGAAGCGCGCGAGCTCGAGGCGCTCGGCGTCGACGTGATCCAGTTCGACGAGCCCGCCTTCAACGTCTACATGCGCGACGTCAAGGACTGGGGCGTCGCGGCGCTTGAGCGCGCCGCCGAGGGGCTTCGATGCACCACCGCCGTCCACATCTGCTACGGTTACGGCATCAAGGCCAACACCGATTGGAAGGCGACGCTCGGCGAGCATTGGCGCCAATATGAGGAAACCTTCCCCGCGCTCGCGGCGAGCCGGATCGACCAGGTCTCGCTCGAATGCCGCAATTCGCACGTGCCGATCGAGCTGATCGGCCTCCTCAAGGGTAAGGACGTGCTGGTCGGCTGCATCGACGTCGCGTCGAACGTCGTCGAGACGCCGCAGGATGTCGCCGCGACCATCCGCGCGGCGCTCGCCTATGTGCCCGCCGAGCGGCTCTATCCGTGCACCAATTGCGGCATGGCGCCGATGGCGGCGGAGATCGCCTACGCCAAGCTCGCGGCGCTCGCGGCAGGCGCGGAGCTTGCGCGCAAGGCCGTGTAGTAACACTCCCTCTCCCCCTCATCCCGAGCTTGTCGAGGGAGGGAGAGGGGGTGAGGGGTCGCTGTGCGCGTCATCGCGAGCGCAAGCGAAGCGATCCAGGGATGAAGGGCCGAAGCGGCGGCTCTGGATCGCCGCGTCGCTTCGCTCCTCGCGATGACAACTCCGTCCGAATGACGCGCGCCGCCCTTACTTGCCCTTGAGCCGGTCGCGAATCGCCTGCGCCCCGGTCAGTTGTTTGAGGAAATAGGCTGATTGGCGCTCATCGCGGGCTAAGACCACCGTTTCATGCGCCCTCTTGAGCTGCGCAACCGCGACGTCGGCGAGCGCGCGGTCGTTGGCGCGTTCTGCGATCAGCGCCCTTGCGACTCCCTGGCCGCCGAAACTCATCGCCCATTGGCGGGGAACCCGCTCGAATGGTCGTTCCTTGAGCGCCTCGTCAAAGGCGGTGACCGCCTCTTCGAGCCGAGCTGTCCCTTTTTCGCACTTGCCGAGGTTAAAGAGCGCATTGCCCAGATTTGACTGCGCGCTGGCCCAGTCGGGCGGAACCCGCTCGCGCGTCCATTCCTGAAGCGCCTCACGAAACGCCCCGACCGCCTGTTCGAGGCTGAGCGTCCCGCTCTCGCGCCGGCCGAGCGCCATGAGCGCGGTGCCCAAATTGTTTTGGGTCGCGGCCCATAGCAGCGGAATCCGCTCGCGCCTCCGTTCCTCGAGCGCGGCGCGAAACGCCTCCACCGCCTCCCCAAGCGCGACCTTCCCTTCCTCCCGCTCGCCGAGTTTAACCAGCGCCGACCCAAGATTGTTCTGCGTCATGGCCCATAGAAGCGGCTCCCTTTCGCGCGTCCGTTCCTTGAGCACCGCGCGAAGCGCCTCGACCGCCAGCTTCAGCCGCCCTGTCCCCCTCTCGCGCTCTCCGAGCCTGACGAGCACGCTGGCCAGATTGAATTGCGTCTGCGCCCAGTCGAACGGCGCCCGCTCACGAGTTTGTTCTTTGAGCGCTTCGCGAAAGGCCGCGACCGCTTCCTCGAACCGTGCCGTCCCGCCTTCGCGCTCGCCAAGGACTCTGAGTGCAGTGCCGAGATTGTTCTGCGTCAACGCCCAGGCGAGTGGAGCTTGCGCACGAGTTTGCTCTCCGAGCGCTTCGCGAAAGGCCGCGACCGCCTCCTCCAGCCGCGCTGTCCCGCTTTCCCGCTGGCCAAGCATCATAAGCGCGATGCCGAGATTGTTGAGTGCTGAACCTCGCGCGTCGCGGGCCGCTCCATCTGCAAGGCGCCTACGCAGCGCGATCGCGGCGGTGAGATGCACGTTGCTGCCTCTCTCATCACCGTGTGCGAACGCTGAATCTGCTTCGGTGGTGATGAGGCCGCGGGCGCTGGCTCGATCGTTTGCATGAAGAGCGTTCGCCAATGCTGTCACGGCTTCAGCAGCCGCCTCCCCATCGAAGACTGCGAAGGCGACTTCGCGTTCGCTATGGTAGAGCGCGGTCACGCCTGCAATATAGCGTTCGCGCCGCTCCTCCTCGTCGCGCCGCATCTCCTCGGCTGCTCGTCGCAGAGTTGCGCGCGCCAGCGCCGATTGTCCCTTGTCGACTTGGTCCTTTGCCCTCGCCAGCGCGCGATTGACGATTTCGTCTAGGTTCGTCTCAACCGGTCGTCCCGCGATCTCCCTTTCGTAAATTTCGATGGCGTTGCGCACCGCTTGTTTCATGCCGTCGAGATCGAGGGCCGCATCGCCCGCGACGCGCTTCGCCATCTCCTTGATGAATCCTTCGGCCACGTCGCGCTGCCGCACGTATTTCTCGGCGTAGTCTCCGACCAGCAGATCGAGGATCGCCGAATAGGCGATATGTTTCGCAAGATCGTCAGGGTTCGCGAACACACAGCTGTAACGGTGATAGTCCTTCAGCCGTTCGAGATGCGCTGCCTGCGCGGCGCGAGTGTCGTCGCTCGGCGCGTACTTCGGCCCGCGCGGGGCGGCCGCATTCGCCTTGGCGATCATGAGCGGCTTCCCATGGTAAAGGGCCAGCCACGCCTCCCATTGCGTATAGGGAAGGCAGAGGCCGCTCTTAAGCGCTTCGCCGAGCGGCGGAAGTTTAGTCAGAAGGTCGGCATATTTGACGAGCAGCGCCTGCTGCTGCGTTTCGTCGGCCTCGGCGCCGCACATGTCGCCAACGAGATGCACGACCGCGTCGCAATGGGCGATGTAGACGTCGAGCTTGTCGAGCGTGTCGCCGCCGAGGTCCTTGAAGTCCTCCTGCACCTTCACGGCGACATTGTGCCGCGTGAGGTCGCCGCTGAGCTGATCCCGGTAAGCTCGGAACTCGTCGGAAACAGTCGAAAGAAATACGACGATCGGCATGGCGCGCCCGCCGCTGATGAGCGCCGCGATCCTGTCACATTTCCACGAAGCGGAACACCGCCAAGGCCGCGCAAAGAGTTATCTGATGGTCGGCCCCGACGAAAGCGATCGAAGGCGGCTCTCCAAAACCGTCATGGCCGGGCTTGACCCGGCCGTCCACGGATTTCCCTCGCTCCTCAAAGCCTTCGCTACCGCTTTTGGACGGTCGGACTCGTCTTTGAAGCGGCGCAGCGTGGATGGCCGGGTCGAGCCCGGCCATGATGACGAGCGCTCGCGCGGACAAGGAGCCGTCAAACGCTATCGAGCCTCTCACGGGCCTTCCGCCGGGCCAGCGCGTGATACGATAGCTGATCGACGGCGATGATCAAGGAGGCTTGCCATGGCAAACCCAGACATTCGGGCGGCGCTGGATCGGCACTGGGCCGCTTCCGACTTGAACGACTTCGAGGCGGAGCACCAGATCTACCGCGACGACGCGGTGCTCGAATATCCGCAATCGGGCGAGCGCATCCGCGGGCGGCGGAACATTCAGGCCTCTCGCGCCGCGCAGCCGAACCAGAAACGCTTCACGGTGCGGCGGATCATCGGCGCGGGAGACCTCTGGGTTACCGAATTTGTCTTAACTTACGACGGGCGCCCGTCTTACACGGTCAGCATCATGGAGTTTCGCGACGGCAAGGTCGCCCGCGAGACCCAATATTTCGGCGATCCGTTCGAGCCGGGACCGTCGCGCGCGCATCTGGTCGAGCGGATGGCTTGAAAGCCGGTCGCCAAAGGCACGGGGCTAGGCCGCTTGCCCGCTCCGAGCTGCCGGTCGATACGGCCGATCTCGCCCGTCATCTCATCGGCAAGCTGTTGGTGCGGGAATTGCCTGGGGGCGTGGCCAGCGGTCGCATTGTCGAGACCGAGGCCTATGTCATCGGCGACGCCGCCGGGCACGCCTATGGGGGCATGACTGCGCGCAACCGTTCGCTGTTTCTCGAGCGCGGACACGCCTACGTTTACCTCGCCTACGGCGTCTCATTCATGCTGAATGTCTCGAGCGAGGCGCCTGGAATCGGCGCCGGCGTGCTGATCCGGGCGCTCGAGCCGGTCGAAGGCGTGTCGATCATGCGGCAGAATCGCGGCGTCGAACGCTTGCGCGACCTGGCCCGAGGTCCGGGAAGGCTTGCCGCGGCGCTCAGGATCGATCGTTCGCTCGATGGGCTCGATCTTTGCCGGGAAGGCCCGCTTTGGCTCGGACGCGACGACCAGGAGCCCGGGGAAATCGGCCAGAGCTTGAGGATCGGCATTTCGCGCGACGCGGACCGGGTGCTGCGATTTTATCTTGCGCACAGCCCGTTTGTCAGCGGACCAAAATCGCTCAACGCTTAAGGCTAGCCGGCCTTGCCTCTTGAAAGCGCAGCGGCTCCGGCGTTTTGGAAAAGTATGCAATTTATTTCTTAAATTCAGAATGCGTGCTATAACAATCGCTGGCGGCCGAGTCTGGGCCCGGCGTCAAGGCGAGGGCCGCGTGGCGGGGAGGGACGAGAGAGCGTTTGAGACGTTTGGCGCACAACCTAAGACGGCGCCCAGATTTCCTTATTTGAATTGGTCGTAACCCATTGAAAAGTCCCGATTCGGAAAAATAAACGCTAGTCAATGCAAGTCATTTTACTAGCGTTTAGGCGCGTTTGTTTGCTTTTGCTTGCGGTTAGTTTGCGGGCAAAACAACCCTACATTGCAAACCCGCCGTCGACGATGAAGGCCTGGCCGGTGGCGAAGGCGCTCTCGTCGGAGGCGAGGTAGACGGCGATGGCGGCGATCTCCTCCGGCTTGCCGAGCCGGCCCATCGGCTGGCGGTCGACGAACGCCTGGCGGACCTTCTCGATCGGCTCGCCGCTGGCCGCGCTCAGCGTCGCGATCCGGCCTTCGAGCGACGGGCTCTCGATCGTGCCGGGGCAGATGGCGTTGCAGCGCACGCCGCGGCGGATGAAGTCGGCCGCGACCGACTTGGTGAGGCCGATCACCGCGGCCTTCGAGGCGCCGTAGACGTAGCGGTTGGGGATACCGCGCACCGACGAGGCGCCGGAGGAGATGTTGATGATCGAGCCGGCGCCCTTCTCCAGCATCCCCGGCAGAAAGGCGCGGATTAAGCGGTGCATCGATTTGACGTTGAGATCGAACGAGAAGTCCCAGTCGGCGTCCGAGGTGGTGAGAACCGTCCCGTGGTGAACGAAGCCGGCGCAGTTGAAGAGGACGTTGATCGGCCCGATCTCGCGCGCGAGCCTCTCGACCGCCTCGCTCGAGCGGACGTCGAGCTTGCGCGTCTCGGCGTTAAGGCCGGCGAGCCCAGCGACGTCGATGTCGGTCGCGATCACGCGCGCGCCCTCCCGCGCAAAGGCCTCGGCCGTCGCGCGCCCGATGCCCGCCGCCGCCGCCGTCAACAACGCCGCCTTCCCCGCCAATCGTCCCGCCATAAGGCCCGCTCCTTCCATCTTGTTCCCGCGGCCGTCCCGACGCCGCCCGGCTCAGCTTCTAGGCGACATCCGGGCGCATTCCTAGCAGGGCGGCGTCGGGACGGCCCGCTCAGGCGTATTGCCAAGACGGGGAGAAGTGGCATAGAGAGCGGCGCCGTTCGAAAACGCGCCACCGGCGCGGCGGTCGACGGGGCCGCAATAGCTCAGCTGGTAGAGCACGTCATTCGTAATGATGGGGTCGGGAGTTCGAAATCTCTCTTGCGGCACCAACTAAATCAAATACTTATGATTTCGCTGGGAACCCGGATTGCAATCCCAGGTCCCGCATAGGCCCCGAAGTGCGGCGATCTTGATCAAATTGGGAGATGCTTAACGCAGCCCTCGCCGGCGACATCACAGAAACGCGCGTTCATTTTGGCGTTGCGAATCCGCACGATGCGAAGAAGTCGTCGCACAGCCAGAGGGGGGCTAGGGGGACTTTTGCTGTCGTTCATTTGAGCGTGGAAGCGCTCACCAAAATATGTATTGCGTGGCGAATGATCATAACAACTGCGAATTCCGACGCAATCCGGCCGGGGATTCCGATTTGATGTCGGCCACCGTTCCGATTTGATCCCGGCCACCATTCCGAGATGAAGCCGGCCACCTGAGCCAGTCACGGCTCTCACGTTTGCTCCCCGCGGTTCGGCAACTGCGGCACTCCTGACCCGTCGATGGTCGACGAGGAGATCGGGATGCCGGCGAAGCGGGAACTGAGCATGCGACAATTGCGACACTTATTGCGGCTTCACCACGATGGGGTGAGCGCGCGCGAGATCGGTCGACGTCTTGGCGTGGCGCGCTCGACGATCCAGGACAATCTGAAGCGAGCGGCGGCGGCCGGGTTGGCATGGCCGTTGGCCGATGACGTCACCGACGAGGCTCTGGCAACTCGGCTGTTTGGGCGAGCCGGGGTCACTCAGGGCCAGCGGCGGCGGGCCGAACCGGACTGGGCCGCCCTGGCGCGCGAGCTGAAGCGTCCTGGCGTCACGATGACGATCCTCTGGGAGGAATACCGAGAGGCCCATCCTGAAGGCTACGGCTACAGCCGCTTCTGCGATCTGCTTCGTGGATTCGAACGACGGCTGACGCCAGTGATGCGCCAGCACCATGTCGCGGGGGAAAAGGCGTTCGTCGACTATTCGGGCAAACGGATCGGGATCGCCGATCCGACGACGGGCGAAATCCGCGAGGCGGAGATTTTTGTCGGCGTGCTCGGCGCCTCGAACCTCACCTACGCCGAGGCGACCTGGACGCAGACGTTGCCGGACTGGACCGGCGCCCACGTGCGCATGTTCCATTTCTTCGGCGGCGCGCCGAAGCTGCTGGTTCCCGACAATCTGAAGAGCGGGGTCAACAAGGCCTCCTTCTACGATCCGGAGATCAACCGGACCTACGGGGCCATTGCGGCGCATTACTCGGTCGGCGTCCTGCCGGCGCGGCCGGGAAAGCCGCGGGACAAGGCGAAGGTCGAGGCCGGGGTCAGATTCGCCCAGACCTACATTCCCGGCCGATTGCGCGGGCTGACGTTCTTCTCGCTCGCCGAATGCAACGCGGCCATCGCCCTCGTCATGCGCCGCATGAACGAGCGTCCCATGCGCAATCTCGGCCTGAGCCGACGCGAGCTGTTCGAGACAATCGAGCGCGACGCCCTCATCGCCTTGCCCGCTGACGATTGGGAGTTCGCGGAGTGGAGGCGCGCGCGGGTCAATCTCGACTATCACATCGAGGTCCACGACTTTCTGTATTCGGTTCCGCACCCACTCATCCGCGCCGAGGTCGACGTGCGGATCACCGCGCGAACCGTCGAGATTTTTCATCGGGGCCAACGCGTCGGCGTCCATCAGCGCCGTTACATGGGCCGCAAGCACGGCACGGACCCCGACCATATGCCCAGCTCCCACCGGCGCTACGCCGAGTGGACGCCGGATCGGTTCCGCCGGTGGGCCGGCAAAATCGGGCCGAACACCGAAGGCTTGATCAGCGCCGTGCTCGCCAGCCGGCCGCATCCCGAACAGGGGTTCCGCACCTGCCTCGGCATTCTGCGCTCTTGTCGCGGCCTCGATCCGGTCCGCGTCGAAGCGGTGTCGGCGCGCGCCGTCGAATTGGGCGTCCTCAATTGCAAGGGCGTCGCCTCCCTCCTCGCCCGCAAACGCGACCCCGTTGCCGCCAAGGACAGCCGTCCGGCCACGCTCTTCGACCACGCCAATCTGCGCGGTCCCGGCTACTACCATTGAGAGAAAATCCCATGCTCGCTCACCCTACGCTCGACCAGCTGAACGCCCTCGGTCTTTACGGCTTGGCCAAAGGGTTCAAGGAACTCGAACACAAACCTGAAGCGCGCGGCCTCGATCATGCCGAATGGCTCGGTCTGCTGCTCGAATACGAGCTGACGCTGCGCCGGCAAAAGCAGTTCGAAACGCGCGCCAGGGTCGCTAAGCTGCGCCATGCCGCCAGCGTCGAGGACGTCAACTATCAGAGCCCTCGCGGACTCGACCGCGCGCTGTTCCTCAAGCTCGCCGCTTGCGACTGGATCGCCGAACGCCGCAATTTGCTCGTGACCGGCGCGAGCGGCCTGGGCAAAAGCTGGCTCGCCTGCGCTCTCGGCCACAAGGCGTGCCGAGAAAACATGTCCGTCCTCTACACCCGCGCCCCAAGGCTCTTCGCCGATCTCGCCATCGCCCACGGCGACCCGCGCTACGCCAGGCTTCTGCGCTCCCTGGCGCGCGTCAAACTGCTCATCCTCGATGATTGGGGACCCGAAGCGCTCACCCCCGATCAAGCGCGCGATCTGCTCGAAATCATCGAGGATCGCTACGACAAGGGCTCGATCATCATTACCAGCCAGGTTCCCGTGGACCGCTGGCATGACCTGATCGGCGTTCCCACGCTCGCCGACGCCATCCTCGACCGCGTCATTCACAACGCCTACCGCATCGATCTGGCCGGCGAGAGCCTGCGCAAGCGACCGTCCTCGTCCTGAAATCGACCTGCGCGCGAAGGCCGGCTCGCCCGATCCTCGGCGCGGCAAGGCCGCGGATAACGGCGGGCTCCGCTACGGCGCAATGGAAAGCGCGCTCCGCCCGCCGTTACCACCGCCACTCAGCTCTTGCGGACATCCAAATCCAAGCCCGCTTGACCAACGGCTCCGGGCAAAACATCATCCCTTCGATCCGCGGAAGCAGACGCCGGGTGGCCGACATCAAATCGGAATCCCGGCCGGCTTCAGATCGGAATCGGTGGCCGGCTTCCTATTGGAATGCGTGGCCGGCTTCGTCGGAAACCGCATAACAACATCAATGGAACGTATAACTGTTTTTGTGGAGGAAGCGCGTCGAACGAAATTTCGCCAGGCCCGCTGCTTGGAGTTGCCTCTCCATCACTCGCTGTTTCGGTCGTTCAACCTAATGTAGGTGACCTCGAAGGCCTTCAGTGCGCGGAACTTCTGAAGTCGATTGGGCAGGCTGAAGGCGTCATTCAGGTCAAACCTCTGAAAAACATCCAGCCCTCGGTCTAGCCCAATTTTCCATCCAGTATTTGTTATCAAGTGGCGTGCATGTATGGACCCGGATCGATCGATTTTCCACGTGAAGGCGATGTCGGCTCCAGCCGCAGCTTGTTCGATCGCAGTGAGGTTGGCCGCCTGCTTTTCGGGATTGAACTCGTCAGCACCAGTGACGAGGTGAATTTCGACCTGTTGATCGGCGGACTTTTTCAGCGCAACCATTTCGACGAACTCCATCAGATTTCGCGTCTGATGGAAGAGCCGAATGTAGGGATCCGTAATCGTGATCTTGCTGGCGTCCGCGAGCCAGGGCCAAAAGAGGGTCTCGAAACTGACTCCCTTCTGATTTTCGGCGAAGATGCGATGCCCTGGCTTGGCTGACGCAGCTTCCGGCACTGCCTGCGTCTCCGGATCTTCGGGAGCTGCGGCCTTGACTGGCGTCGAGGGCGAGGTAGGTGCTTCACTGCCGGACTTGCGCCGCAATGAATAAAGCTCGGGATACTCGGTCTCCTCCAGGGTGGCGGCGCTGACTTTCACTCCGTCACCGCGAGAATAGGAGAAGTCCGTGTCGGGGTAGGTGCTGTCGATGCGCTTCAGTTGGTCCTTAACCCGCTTGCGACCCTCCAGCGCCAGCGTGAGCATTTCCGCGATTTCCTTCTCAGTCGCGCCTCCTGCAGGAAACAGCAACTTCATCAGCCCGGAGAAGGTTTTGTTCACGCTGTCCAGGTCACGGGTGGAAATGTCAGTCGAAAGCGTGAAGTGATCCTGGTAGCGATTCGAGAAATCCTCGTTGCGCATATGGCGCAGGATTTCCGCCAGGTAGTCGACGACAAACCCGTAGCCGGCCGAGAACATCTCGCCGCGGATGACTTCTATCTCCCAACCGGGAAGGTAAGCATGCAGGCGGTCGATGAAGGCAGAGTTGTAATACTTCTCGGGGAGCTCCTCGAACAGGTCGGAATGCCGGAGCATGTAGGGGACCGTGTGCTGTGTGTTCCCTACGAACACCATCGACGCCTCGGCCCCGAGCGTCTCCACGCCGCGCGAAAAGCTCTTATTGGCCATGTAGTTTTTCATGATGTCGACGAGCGTCTTGTCGACCTTCTTTTGCCGGCCGGCGAACTCGTCGAACGCCACGACGTCCCAATAGCCGACGAGGCCGATCTTCCCCGAGGCGTTGTTCACGAAGAGCTTGGGAACCGTCACTTCGCCACCGGAGATCAGGATCCCGTGAGGCGAGAACTCTGAGAAGATGTGCGACTTGCCCGTTCCCTTCGGGCCGAGCTCAATAAGGTTGTAGTTGCGCTCGACGAAGGGGATCAGCCTCGCGAGCTGCAGCAGTTTGGTGCGGCACCCGAAACTCTCGGGATTGAAGCCGACCGTCTGAAACAGAAGGTCGATCCACTCGTCCGTTGTGAAAGCTTTTCGAGCTTCCAGATAGCCCTCGTAGTTGAATTTCGAAAGCTGGATCGGCTTCAGGGAGCTGAGGATCCAGGGCGTATCGCGGGTCTCCTCGTTATGCTGATATTCGAGGTCAGCCAGACACCAGACGCCGCTCACCAGCAACTTCGGGTGCGCCTTGATCGTCGTGGGGTCGATGACGACTTTGCTTAGACCGAGATTCGAGAACGTCGCCTCGTATACGTTGTCCTGGTCGTTGAGGGTCGCGCTGACTCTGTCGATGACCTTCCAGCGTCCCCGTTCCTTGATGTTGGATCGCACCAGCCCGGCTTCGTTCCGGTGAACGTAATGCTTGCGGATGATTTCCTGAACGGTCTCGATGCCGGATTGGATCGACGCCTCGTCGTCGGTCGCGCAATATTGACCGAGGAGATACTCGAGTACGTACGAGGGCACGATCGCATTGCCCTTGACGGCCTTCACCAGGTCCTTGCGAACAACTAGGCCCGGAAAGCGATCGTTGATCTTGTCGTCGAGCGCGGTCATGGGACGTCCTTAAAAGTCGAAGTCGGCGGTGAAAGCGCGGCGCAGGGTGTAACGCGTCTCCCGATACGTCCGGTAGTGCATGGTTCCGTTGACTGCTTCCTCGAACCGAAGGATGACCTCCTTCCCGTTGAAGGCGTCGGCCGCCTTGGTCAGGACGAGCCGGAGGTTGGTTTCCCTCTCGCGGGCAGAGTCCGAACGTGAGTCGAAATCGAGCTCCCGACTGTCGGAAATCAGCTCGCCACTCTCGGACCAAAGGCCAATGCGCAACCGACGAGTCTGCGCTTTCTCGGTCACGGGGCTTTCCTGGTAGAGAACGAGGCCAAGCTGACCCGAACTGATCACCCGGTTCGCACCCGCGACCGTTACCTCGACCTGCGAAATATCGCTCTGGCGCCTTTTCGAAACGGTGACGACGGGGACGACGATCTCCTGCAAAGCCGCGCCGCCATGCACAAAGCGGCTGCCAGAGCCGGATTTCCTCAATCTGTTGATCGACTTCGGGATCAGGATCTCCATCGATCCTTGCAGGCCCAATTGCTCGGGCGTCCATTTGCGCAGGCCGTGTACCGCGCTCAGGCCGTGCCCCAGCGCGAACCTGCGATTGTCGAAATGGACGCGTGTGCCCTCAACCTTTGCGGACGAAAAGTCGCTCTCCTCGATCGGACGGTGCTGGTAGAGGAATCCGTGATCGGCGGTGACGATAATGTTGCTCGCATTCGCGCCGGTTAGCTTCTTCACGAGCTTGATGACCTCGTCGATCGCCTGCTCGGCGGCGTCGAACACTTCATCCTCGGTCGCCAGCTTGTCACCGATCGCATCGATCTGGTTGTGATAGATGTAGAGGACGTCGTTGGCGGTCAACAAGGCGCGGGAATCCTCACGGTTCAAGGCCATGAACTCTTCCGCCTTGATGGCGTCGGCCCGGTCGCCGGGACGGCCATTGGCGAGTAATTTCTTCCGGTTTTCGAGCCCTTGCGAACTCTGCCCGTCGACCAGAACCTGCGCCATCTCGTCATCGGCAATCTCCAACGTCTTGTTGGGCAGGAGCGCGGCCATGCCGAGCTGGGTGTAGCTTGGCAGCATGCCGAGGATAGGTGTGATTTCCGCTCCGTAGCGATCGACGCTGCGGATCCTCGTCAGCAATTCCTCGCCGATCTCGTAGCGCAGGGCGTCGGAGATGACGACGCAGATGCGCTGGTTGCGGCGCCGGAACTCGCCCACGTGCTCACGGAAGAAATCGCGCTGCGACAGCACGCCCTCGGCGGCCCACACCGGCGCCGTGTCGACGTGCTTCTGCCAAGCGTCGTTCAGGCGAAGCAGGTAGGTGTTCACGTAATGGTTCTCGACCTGCTCGAACAGCGGCTTGTCCGTCGTCAGATGATTTGAGACATATTGCCGGCTTCCGGAAGGGAGGCTCTGGATCATCTGTGAATAAGATTATGCGGCATGCAGTTGATGGTGCAAGCGACGGTTTGCGATTGTCTGGCGCTTGATCCTTTCGCGTTCGAGGAGGACGGCCTCAGCGCGCCTGAAGTAGACGTCGGCCGGGGTAAGATTGTTGAGGCTCTCGTGAAAGCGGGCATGGTTGTAGTACTGGACGAAGGCGGCGACCTGGCGTTCGAGATCGCCGGGCAGGTAGTAGTGCTCAAGCAGGATGCGGTTCTTGAGCGTCTGATGCCAGCGCTCGATTTTGCCCTGGGTCTGCGGATGGTAGGGCGCTCCGCGGACATGCTCGATGTTCTGCTTGTCCAGCCAATCGGCCAGATCGCTCGCGACATATGACGAGCCGTTATCCGACAGCAGGCGCGGTCGGTGAACGACGGTCATGTGATCGAGCCCGGAGGCCGCCAGCGCCAGATCAAGTGTGGCCTTGACGTCCTGCGCTTTCATGGTCGCGCAGAGCTTCCAGGCGACAATGAAGCGCGAGAAGTCGTCCAGCACGGTCGAGAGATAGTACCAGCCCCATCCCGTGATCTTCAGATAGGGGTGAGTAGGCCGAAGGAGTTTCGCCTTCGGCCCCTCGCAGAACCGGACGTGAACCTCTCAGCTCATCCGGCTCCCATCATCCATCCTACGACAGATAACCCATCGACCAATGGACGAATGCGCGGGGCTGACGTTGCGCCAGCCGTTTGAGCGTTTCGGCGGCCCGCGTCTTGTGGGCCGCCAGCTTCTTGTGCTTGCGCATCAGCCATCCGACCAGAGCTTGGTTCATGCGTCGCCAGACCGACTTGAGCGCCGAGCCGTAGAAATGGCCGTAATATTGCTGCCATCCCCTCAGGATCGGGCCAAGCATGGCCGAGAGATCGGCCACGCTCTTGTCGTTCTTCAGTTGGACCCGCCAACCCCGGATTGTCTGCCGCATCGCCTTGAGGGCGTCGCGGCTGACCGCCGGTGAGAAGTTCACGTAGACGCGGTCGTACTTGTCCACCGCCTTGCGGGGGCGGAACGTGTAGCCGAGAAAGGTGAACTGGATGTCGGGATTCGCTTCGGTCCGATTGATGTCCTTGCAATACACGATCCGTGTCTTGCCCGAATGCAGTTCGAGATTGCAGGCCTGGAACCGCTCCCGGATGCGGTCAAGCACGTATTCCGCCTGGCGTCGGCTCTTGCAGTGGAGCACGGCGTCATCGGCGTACCGGGCGAACCGGACGCCAGGCAAATGCCGCGTCACCCAGAGATCAAACGCGTAGTGCAGGAACAGATTGGCCAGGATCGGCGACACGACGCCGCCTTGCGGTGTGCCTTTGTCGCGCGCCTGAAGCTGCCCTTCCGCGTTTTGCATCGGCGCTTTCAGCCAACGCTCGACGTAGAGCAAGATCCAGGGCTCCTGACAGTGCTTGCGCAGAGCCGTCATCAGAAGGCCATGATCGAGATTGTCGAACAGCCCTCGAATGTCGAACTCCACCACCCAGTCTTGGTCCCAGCAACGGCGTCTGGTGACAGCGATCGCCTCCAGCGCCGATTTCCCCGGCCGATAACCATAGGAATCGTCGTGGAAGAGCGGATCAAGCTGTGGCTCCAGCCACATCTTGACCGCCGTCTGCGCGATCCTGTCGGATACCGTCGGGATGCCCAGCACCCGCACGCCCCCGGACTTCTTCGGAATCGGCACGCCTTTCACCGGCGGCGGAAAATAGCTGCCGGAACTCATCCGATTCCAAAGCTTGTACAGGTTGGCGGCGAGCTTCGTCTCGAACCGCTCGATCGTCTCCGCGTCGATCCCTGCGGCTCCCTGATTGGCTTTCACATGCAACCAGGCTTCCCAGATCAGCGCCTTGGGAATGTCGTACGATTTGCAGGTCATGCGAGATTCCTCCCAGTCGCCCGGTTGATCTCCCATGCCCGCCAGATGACGCCGTCCCTTTGCTCCCCCGCCATTACAGCGGTCTCAACGCTACTACGGACGGCTCCGTCCCTTGGCGGCGCTTCGCTACTTTCGGCCTCGCTTTTCAGGCTTGAGCCTTTCGCTTGACATCGCCGCCGAAGGTTCCCGCAGTTCAACGCAAGAGCCTGAAACAGGATCGCGCCGCCTCTATGCCGGACGCCGTCTGGCCCGTCAGCAGGCATCGTCCAGACTGATCCCGGCGCAACTTCACTCACCGGTTTCGACGTCGTCTGATAGCTTTCGACACTTGTACGGCGGTTCACGGGTGTTCGCCTTCCTGTCTCCTACCTGACGCCTTTGAAGCGCCTTTTCCGTAACGCTCACGACCCTGGCTTTTGACCAGCGCCGCTTACGGTGGTTTGCGACCCGCTCCTGCAAGCTGATCGCGGGGGACCTATCCCCATCTCTCACGCCGCTTGCTGCGGCACACTGAAGTCGGTCTGCCAGAGCTGGTTGGGCGCCGTGGTCTTGTCCCTGAACTCTTCGGCCGCTTTGATGACGATGTAAGCCGGGCTGGTGACAAGATCGTGCGCTTTCAGCAACCGATAGACCGACGCCTCTGAGACAAAATATTCTGCCTCGTCCGTGAAGCGCACCGCCAGTTCCCGCGGGCTGAGCTCGGGTTGATCCAGCGCCAGGTCGACAATCTGGCTACGGATAGCCTCTGGGATGCGGTTCCAGACCCGATCCGGCCGTGAGGGGCGATCCGCGAGGCCTTCCGGTCCGCCGCCCTGATAGCGATCATACCAGCGGTAGAAAGACGATCTGGGAATGCCGAGTTTCTCCAGCGTGCGTCGAGCCGGCAAATGCGATTGCTCGACCAGCCGGATGATCTCGATCTTGTCGGATGCGGAATATCTCATGCCTCGTCTCCCCCATCCGCGATCATGCTTTTTTTGAGCAGGCGGTTTTCGAGGGTGAGGTCGGCGACGACCTCCTTCAAGGCTTGCGCCTCGCGCCGAAGGTCCTTCACCTCGTCGGAGGTCGCAGCACGCGCCGTGTCGCCGGCGAGGCGCCTTTTACCGGCCTCCAGGAACTCCTTCGACCAGCCATAGTACATCGACGAGGCGATCCCCTCGCGGCGGCAAAGCTCGGCTATGCTCTCCTCGCCACGGAGCCCTTCCAATACGATGCGGATCTTCTCTTCAGCTGAAAAGTGTCGACGCGTCGCGCGTCGAATGTCTCTGATCGCGTCTTCCGCCGGCTGCTTTTCCGGCCCGGATTTCTGTCTCATCTTCGCTCCTTGCGGCTACGATGATCCAGAAATCCTCCCTACTTGAAAACCTCACGCTGTCTCAAAGGCGCTGACGTCGAACAATTCAAAGCACTCTCCGTTGCGCTGAATGTAGGTCTGCTGTTCGAGAAGGCTCAGCGCCCGTTCGACCGCGTGGCGGTGTTTCACTTGGTCGATGTCGAATTCGCTCTGCAGCAGGATCGCGATGTTTCTAGTCGTTGCCTTGAACGCCTTGACGTACTTAATCAGAAACAGCGCCTTCAGGACTCGCGTGGCGAAGATGTCGTCGAGGTTGCTCTCAGCGGTCAGGATCGACTGTTGGACGTTGGATTTCAACGCGGTCCGGATCCCCTCGAACATCTGGTCGAACGTTGCGAGCCGGCCGACCGGCAATTTCGCCAACGTCTTGGCCACGTCCTGGAAGACCCCGAGCATGGAGCGCTCGCCGACCGAACTGTGCTTGCCCTCGAAGGCGTTGTGTTCGCTAAGATTCTGGATCGCCAACTGAAACAGGGGATACTGGTATGGAACGAAGGGATAGCTCCTGATGAAGTGATCCCGGTCGCGAAAGTTCTCCAGCCGCAATGATCCGTCGGTGAAATCGAACAAGGTCTTGAGGTTGGGCGCCTGGACATGATGCAAGTCGCCGAGCAGGGCGATTCCATCGTCGGTCTTTTCGAGCAGTCGCTTCTGGATGACCTCGGCGACGTCGGCGCTGTTGAGCGGGATGCGATTGGCGAAGCGGGCCTGAAATCTTGGAAAAATCGTTCGCCTGACGCTGGGTCATGTCGCCGACAACCGACGCCATGTCCTGTTGTGCCGTGACCACAATCCACGCGCGTCCGCGGCACTTGGTGGCGAGGCTCTCGGCGATGGTCTGAAGATTTGTCATGAGCTTGACGTTGTCGGCGATGTACTGGCCAACCTCGTCGACGAAGAAATTCAACCGGAATTTCGGCCCCTGCGCATCCACATACGCCTTCACGCGGTCGGCGAAATCCTCAATTGAGGAGCGGTAGTCCTTCCGGTACCGATCGAGTATCCCAGCGCCCTCGCTGTCCGGCGTCCCTGTCGCCATGCAATAGGCTTTTGCGATGTTGCCGCTTTCGAGGATGGCCTGTTCGCGTCCACGCTGCCACGGCTGGCGGGCCACCTTGGCGTAAGCCTTCTGGAAGTCGGTGAAAGCGTTGCGGCTGTCGAGATCGCGTTCGAATTGCGCGATGTGTGGCTGCTTGCCGTAATAGCCGCTCAGTTCGTCGAAGACCTTCTGAAACACGCTCAGCAGGGCATCCGTCTGGGCTTTCGCGATGACATCGGCTTTCTGATCGATGTTGAACAGGATGCTGCGCGAGGGGATCTCGCCCGCGCGCTTCAGGTCGGCGGCAAGGATCTCGTTCTCCCCGCATTTGGGAGCGAAAAGGTCGTAGGCTCGAACTCCGTCGACCTCCCGGTCTTCCAGCAGGATCGCAAGTATCTTGAGCAGGTGCGACTTGCCGGAACCGAAGAAGCCCGAGATCCACACGCCGTTAGCGTTCTCGTACTTCGTGTAAGCGTCAAGGAAGGCTTCTAGCTGGCGTTCGATCTCGTTGGTAAGAACGTATTCGACGAGCTCGAGTTTAAGGCTGGCGTCGTCGTCGGCCTTGATAACGCCTTCGATCACGCGATCGAACGGGACGCTTGAATATGTCTCCGAGCTTCTTGTCCATTGTCGTTCAGACCTCGTAGCGCAGAATGTCGAAAGCCCTGTAGTATTTGTCGTCGTGAAGCCGACCGAAGAGATCTAAGGCAGCGCCGGTGGCGATTTCCTGCCCATAGCTGCCGGGGAAGAACATGATTGTGGGCTGATCCTTCGCGGTGCTTTGGAGGTTGTTGAGCACATTGTGTGATCGAATGTAAGGAAAGACTTCACCGATCCCAGAGATGAAGAGGACGTCGAACTCTTCCTTTATCATTCGCCGCGAGATGGCGGGAACGAGATGCGTCTCCGGATCCAGAACGCCCTGAAGAAGCTCCTTCAGTTCGTCCTTACTCATCGAGGCTTCCAGTTCGAGAACCCGGTCCCAGATCCCGCGCTCCCGCAGCAGGTCCGTCGCGAGATCGTAGAGGTCGATTTGCAAGACTGTCACGCCCCGTTCCGTCAGCTTGGTGACGAGACCTTCCCGCATCTGGTCAACGTCGACTGATCGTACCGGGTCGTAGGCGCATATGAAGAACGGCACTTCGCTCCCGAGTCCTCTCTTTTGAAGAAACCGAGAAGAAGAAATGACCTTGAGCAGATGCTCGAATAGCGCCGATGGAGACATGCCCTCGCCCGTACCGATCAGTTAGCCTCCGGAGCGAATCGCTCAGCCCCCGGAAAATAGCGCAACTCGGTCGAGTTGTTGTTGTTGATGTGGGTTCGGATTCGCAGGGGAAGCAACGAGGGACGAATTTGCCATTCGTCGGTGACGATTCCCGCCTCTCTAAGGAACCGGAACATAACGGCCCGCAGCTTCGCGCGGGTCGATTCCGATATCTTCGCCAATTGCGGGGACCACTCGGCCTTTCGCGCGAAAAAGGCGTCAAAGTCTTCGTAGCTCACGTCGGTGCGGTAGCCGGCGAGACGGTCCGCCAGAACCTCCGCGGTAAACTCCCGGATGAAGCGATAAGCCCGGCAGATGCCGAGCCAGATCAGGGCGATTTGCTCGTCACGGTCTGCATTTGCGAGCATCTCCAATTCTTCGCTGTCTAGACACCGCAAGCGGTGAGTTATTTCCCTGATTGTTCTCTTGGCTGAGCTCTCCTTCCGCACCGGAAAAGCACCCGCTTCCAAGGCGCGCGCAGCGGTCGTCTCCCAAAGGGCCGCGGGTTCATGTTGTGCCGCGACAGCCAGTGTTTCGTTGAGATAAATACCGCCCGTAACGAACGACATTAAGTAAGGTTCGTCTAATTCCGGCACTTATCCGACCTATCCATTCAACTTTCGAAAGTACCGAACAACGGAAGCCTTCGTAGCACCAGACATCGATTATCCCTCAAAGTCCGGTCTGTTGGAGACGTCCCCTGCTGCCAAACGGCTGCATCCAATTTGATTGAAATTTGGATTGCCGACCATCGGGGCAGGAGCGGAAACATTCCATTCCTCGATCTCGGCGATCCGCAGAACGCTCTGCAGGCTTTCGACTTGCCGTCCTTGGGGCAGATCGCCCTGAAGATGTAGGCCGAGGCGGTTCGCTGGTCTTTCGGGGCGCTCGGCCGCGAGCCCCGTTTGGCCATCGCCGGGTGATCTTGTTCTTCTGGCCGATGCGGGCCTCGTCGGCGAACCAGACCTCTATGCGATCGGCGTCGACGCCGGCTTCGCGCCCGATCTCCTCCAGGCGCGCGGGAAGACTTATGGAATGGCCCGCCCCTCCCTCCGGCGCTGTAGGCTCGCCGGGGTTCAGGAGGAGGAAGAGGCTATGGCTAGAGCAATGCGCAATTAGCCCACGCCGGCCCGGTGTCATGCCCGCGCAAGCGGGCATCCAGCAAGGCATTGATCGAACTCTGTGATTCGATCTGAAGCGCGTTGCTCTAATGTTTTGGAGACGATTTCCGTTCTTGGCATCGATCTTGGGAAGAACGTCTGCAGCGTGGTCGGTCTGGACGCCTCGGGCGCAGTAGTGCTCCGGCGTCGGGCGAAGCGCGAGACCCTGCTCATGCTGGCGGCGAAGCTTCCGCCTTGCATCGTGGCGATGGAGGCTTGCTGCGGAGCTCACCATCTCGGCCGCGTGTTTGCCGCTCACGACCACGACCTGCGGCTGATGTCGCCCGAATATGTCCGGCCCTATGTCAAGGCGCAGAAGAACGACGATCGCGACGCCGAGGGGATCGCGGAAGCGGCGACGCGGCCGACGATGCGGTTCGTCGAACTGAAGAGCCAGGACCAGCTCGATATGCAGACGCTTCATCGATCGCGAGATCGGTTGGTCGGCGAGCGGACGGCTCTAATCAATCAGCTGCGCGCCATCCTGCTGGAGCGCGAACTCGTCGCGCCGCAGGGCAAGCGGAAGCTCGAGCAGTTCCTGGCCGTCCTGATGGACGAGCAAGGCGGAGCGGGCATGAGCCCCCGCATGGTCCTGTTGATCGCCGACGCTCCCGCGCAATGGGCGGAGCTCGGTCGACGGATCGCTGCCTTCGACGCCGAGTTCGTCCGCTGGGTGAAAGAGAACGAGGAAGCCCGGCGACTGATCACGATCCCCGGCATCGGGGCGACGATTGCTTCGGCGCTTGTGGCCGCCGTCGGTCGAGCGGAAAGCTTCGCGCGCGGCCGTGATCTTGCGGCCTGGCTGGGGCTGGTTCCTCGACAGTTCACCACCGGCGGCAAGCCGAAGCTTCTGGGCATCAGTAAGCGCGGGAACAAATATCTGCGCAAGCCTCTGGTGCATGGAGCGCGGGCGGCCTTGCCCCATGTCGCCGAGCGCTTCACTCCACTTGGCTGGTGGGCCAAGTGCTCACGAGCCGCGCCCATTGCTTTGCAAGCTCGTCGTGCTCATCGTCCAGCCGCGCCTGCTGGCCTTCGATCGAGGCCAAGGATTCCAGGAGAGCTCTGATCGCCGCGTGCAGAATCGGATCATTCCGCGTCGCAAGATAGGCCGCCTCGTCGAATTTCTTCCCGCCAGCCGCGACGGCAGTTTGATGCCGAACGGGCGAAGGAGGCCACGCACCTGATTGCCCAGAGAGCGCTTCAGCTTCACCAATTGATCGCGCGCGCCCAACAGCGCCTTTAACCGATGCGTGTCGACCGACTTGACTAGACCGAGGAAAACCAGCCGGTTCGCAACATCTCGGCCAGCGCCCAGGCGTCGCCCTTGTCGCTCTTGATCCGTCGGCTTTTGATGGCGTCCGCCGCGCGGCGCGCGTCCATGCAGATCATCGGATAGCCGATCGCTTCAAGCGACCGGAACAGATGCGGCGTGAATGGGCCGCTCTCGAGCCCGACCTTATCCAGCGATCCCTTGAACCGGTGCAAGGCGCCGTCGATCATTTCCGGATGCGTATCGACGGTTCCTCGCCACACCACTTTGCCCGACCCGTCGATCACGCAGATCGCCGTTCGCTTGCTGCCGATATCCAACCCTGCATACATCCTCATCGCCGCTCTCCATTCGTTGCTCACGAATCGCCAGCGAAGGGTCTCCCCGACGCCGGAGAGCGGCAACCTCATGTACGGTATGTATAATATATTGGAGTTTATCGTTTTTCCCTCCAGTCCATTCGTGGTCGCCCGATCGGCCGGATGCAGCGCGGCGCAAAAGCGCATTGCGCGCTGCCGCTCGGTTTGTTAGGCGCGTTAAGCAGCTCCGCAGGTGGCTTTCGAGGATCGGGGTGATGATCGCCATCCAGGTGCTCGGCGAGGACACAGCGATCGCCTTCGCCGGCAGCCAGGACAACTTCGAGCTCAACGCGATGCGCCCGATTATCATCAACAACTTCTTGCACTCCGCAACGATCCTCGCGGACGGCTGTGAGAAATTTCGTACCTTTTCGGTGAAGGCGTCGAGCTCGACCGTGATCGTATCGCCGCCTACCTCGCAAATACGCTGATGCTGGTGACCGCGCTCTCGCCCGTGATCGGCTATCAAAACGGCGCCCACATTGCCGAGGACGCCGACGCCACCGGATCGACCTTGCGGGAGGCAGCGCGGCGCTCGGGGAAGGTCAGCGCCGCGCAGTACGACAAGATCATAGTACCGACCCACATGACTGGCGACGGGCTGGCGGGCGCGTAGGCACGATCTCGGCGGAACGGCAGCCGCTGGAGACTTCGATCCCCCGCGCGCTGATCTAGTGGTTGTAGATTTGCATGCCTACCTTCTGGTATCTCCGACCGATAGGCGGAGTAGCTAATCGAAACTACAGCGTGCATTCAAACCCAATAATAGGGTAGTCTAGAGTCATGAGGAGAGGACCGCCGCCCGGCACGCCGAAGACGCCTGGAAGCGGTCGACAGGCGGGCACGCCCAACAAGGCGACAGCCGACGTTCGGGCGATCGCTCGCGAATATGGGGCGCGAGTGATTGAAGGCTTGTGGGCGATCTTTACCACAAGCGAGAATGATGCGACGCGCATCGCAGCTGGGCGCGAAATCCTCGACCGCGGCTACGGCCGGCCTAGGCAAGGGATCGATCTAGCGTGGAACCTTGCCTTGCTGAGTGACGAACAACTTGACCAGTTGGAGCGCCTGATGACGATCATGGCGGAGCCGACGCTAACAGAACGAGCACTACCGGCACCGAGTGACGGATGATCGAACCCGTCAGGAGGTCGGGCTAAGCGGCGAACTTGATCTGAGCCGCTTAACTGATGCTCAGTGGACTGACTTGAACAGACTGTTCGTGTTAGAGCGGAATCCGTTCAGGTTGTGTTGAGGGCTTGGAGTTCGCCGGGATCATACCCGCAGGCCTCGAAATAGTTTTCGCATTCGGCCGGCTTGAAGAGAGCGGCGCAGCCCTCCAGGATAGCAAGAAGTCCGACAACGGTGCGCTCGGCCAATTTTCGCAGCGCGCTTTTCAGTTTGGAAATCGCCATCTCGATGGGGTTGAAGTCCGGGCTGTATGGCGGCAGGTATCGTACCGTGCAGTTTTTCCTGGCCAGGATTTCCGCCACTCTCGGGCTTTTGTGAGCCTTGAGATTGTCGAGCACGACGATGTCGCCTTCCTCCAAAGTCGGCAGGAGATGGTGCTCGAGCCAGGCTTCGAACGTCTCGGCGTTCATGGCGTGGTCGTAGGCCTTGGGCGCGATGACGCCTCTCAGGCGCAGGCCGAATACGAAGGTGATCGCTTTGTAATGCCCATGCGGAACACCGCAGCGCAGACGTTGGCCGCGCCGGCGCCGGCCGAAGCGGCGCGCCATGCTGGTCGTCGCCGCCGTCTCATCGACGAACACCAGTTTCAGCGGATCGAGATCGAGTTGACAGTCGAACCATCGCCGTCGCCGCTCAAGGACGTCCGGGCGGCCCTGCTCACTCGCGTGCGCGGACTTTTTTTAAACGTGATGTCGTGGCGGTCGAAAAAGCGCCAGATCATAGACGGCGACACCTTCTCGCCTCGCGCACGCTCCAGACGGTCGCAGATTTCGTTGAGCGTAAGGTCAGGCTCGCGCCGATGAAGGCGAAGCAGGAAATCCGTGTGGGCCTCGACGCGCTGCGAACGCGTGTCGCCGCCCATCGGCAACGGCGCGTAGCTGCCGCGCTCGCGCAACGCCGCCACCCAACGAATCGCGCTGGAAAAGCTCACCCCGAACCGCTGCGCCGCCGCACGGCAGCTCATGCCTTCCTCGCGAACCGCCGAAACCACCCGCTTGCGCAAATCCACCGACAAGGGCCCCATCCCGCGCCGCCTCCGATTCGGCGCACCCCAAGAATCACATTTCCAGCGCGTTGGGAACACCGCACGATTCAACCCGGCCGGAAACCGCTCTAGCTGTCGCGGGGGAAGGGCTGGCGAGAGCGCATCGGACCTCGCCTAGCGTGAGGCCGCGATCGTCCGCCATGTCGCTCGCGATGGGGAACGGTCCATGCTCGCGCTCATCCCACCGCACCGGGGCGGATTGGCAAAGAGGGTCGGCTCACGAGCGTTGAACAGGGCGCAGGAAATACGCGCCATCGCGACCTCCGTCACGAGTGATGGCTACCCCGGATAGACGTCGAGGAAGCTGTGCAGGGCGCGCCGGAGCGCGGCGCGGTCGGCGCTTTCAGATGGCTTAAGTCTACCCTGGCAGACGAGCGTCTGAATTTCGCTGTGCCGCAGTTCAACGGTCACGCAGATAAGCTTGCCGGCGTGTCGACGGCGGGCGAGGCGTTGACGTTTGGCGGCGCCGAGACGCGTGATCCTTGGTCATTTTCCGGCGGGGCGAGAGGAGTTAGCCTGGTCTACAGGTCGTGATCAAAGAGTCTTGGTATAACAAGCCGTTCAAGCTGAAAACCCGCTTGCAATCATGTGGTCGGCTACCCTCAGCGCCTGTGCGGCGATCGTCAGCGCCGGGTTCACGGCCGCAGAAGTCGGCATGAAGCTCGCGTCGACCACGAACAGGTTTCTATGGTCATGGGCGCGGCAGAAGGAATTGAGCGCTGAGCGCGCCGGATCGGCGCCCATGCGGACGGTGCCGCATTGATGCGAGGTGGTCGTGCGGTCGATCAGCCAGGTCAGCACGACCGGAAACCCGATCGCGCGCAATCGCTCCTTCATCTCCCGAACCAGCCGTTCGTGAGAAGCCATATTGCTTCTCTTCCACTCGAGCACGATCCGCTCGCCGTCGAGTTGCACGCGGCTCTCGGGATCGGGCAGATCTTCGCTTTGGGCGAGGAAGTCGACGGCGTGACGCGCGACAAGATTGAGAAGTGCGCGCGGGGTACGCTTGGCGACGGATTTCATCACGGCGCCGGAGACCCGGCCGAAGAGCTGGATGTTGCCGAGCGGAGCCCGCCCCTTACCGTCCGCCAGATAAAAGTCGTTGAGGCCGAAGGTCTTCTGATGAATTGCGTCGTTGCGAAACCGCGGGCTCACGGCGATCATCGCCGTCGAGTTGTGGTTCATGAAATTGCGCCCGACGATGTCTGAGCGGTTGGCGAGTTCCCCAGGATTGGCTTCGTCGCGCGACGCCAGCAAGAGCGCCGCCGACTTGATCGCGCCGGCTGACACGACGACTATTTTCGGCGTCAGTCGCCCGAATTCCCCGCGGCGCCGATATTCGACCGCGGCGATTCGCCCGTCGGGACCGGCGATCAGCCTGTGCGCCTGGGCGTCGGTCTCGATCTGCACGTTGGGATCCTTGAGCGCCTTGTCGAGCGCGCAGGTCTCGGCGTCCATCTTGCCGGTGCGCGTATCAGGGTAGCAGTCCCACGGGATCTTCGCGTGCGCCAACCACGCGTCCTTGTCGACGCCCAGCGGCAGCGCCGACGGGTGCAGCCCGAGCGACTTCAGCCGCGCGCGCACGTCCGCAAGGGCCGGCTCGTCAGGAATCGCGGGGTAAGGATAGGGAGCAGAATGATAGGGCTCGGTTGGATCATCGCCGAGTTCGCCGCGCACCCGAAAGAGCGCTTCCGCGCGGCTATAGTACGGCTCGAATTCTTCGTAAGGAAACGGCCACGCCGGGGACGCGCCATGTTCGTGCTGCATTTCGAGGAAATCTTCGGCGCGGTAACGAAAGAGAACCGCGCCGTAGAATTTCGAGTTGCCACCCACGTAGTAGTGGTTGCCAGGACGAAACGAGGCGCCATCCGTCCCATCGTGCCAAAGCTCGTCGGATAGGAAATGGCCGCGCTCGAAAATGGCGCGCGGATCGCGGCATTCGGGAGAATCAAGCAGCTGCCGCCCTCTTTCCAAAATGAGGATGCGCACGCCCGAACCTGCGAGGCCCGCAGCAAGGGTCGCGCCGCCCATACCTGAGCCGATGATCACTATGTCAGGTGACATGATCTTTGAGTTTACGCCACGAAGTCAAGGTCAGTGTAGCTGGCGCTCGACCGCCCGCAGATAGACGAGCGCGCGCCGCGCATAGTCGTCAGGATCGACGGCTCTGGACGCGAACCCGATCTCCATCGCGAGGTAGCCCTCGTAGTTCCGGTCTTTCAGAGTTTGGAGGAGCCCAACCCAGTCGATCGGACCATCGGCTGGAGGCCCGCGATCGACGTCGGCGCAATGAACATGCGCCAAGTGGTCGCCCAGGGTTCGGACGTAGTCGGCGCTAGGCTCCTTCCGGTAGAGCGCGTGAAAGGTATCGAACATCGCCTTCACATTTGGCTGACGGATCTCCGCGATCAGTTGGAGCGCGTCGTCCGCCGTTTCGATGAGGTTACTGTCGGCTGGAGTCGGCTCGACCGCGATTGCAACTCCCCTCGACGCCGCATGGCGCGCCACAGCATCGAGACATTCCGCGCTTCGCTTCCACCCCTCCTCGCGCGAGCAGCCGAAGATCGTCCAGCCGCCGATGTACAGAACCAGACCGGCGCCGAGATCGTGGGCGAGATCGACGACCTCCATGTAGTGTGACCGGGCGAAGGCTCGCTCCTCCGGAAGCATCGAGGCAGGATTGGCGCCGGGTCCGCCGCCGGGCGGCGGCAAGAGGCTGGAAACGGCGAGCCTCTCGCGGTCGAGCAGAGCCCGCACCTCTTTTCGCCTCGCTCCGGAGAGATAGGCCGGCCACGCATGCGGCGCGGCGCAACCGATCTCGATTGCGTCGTAGCCGATCGCCGCCAAGCGGCGGATTGTTTCGTCGAGCGTATATGCCGGAAGCCAAGTCGGAAAGCTGCCGTAGGCCCATGTGTTGAAGGAATATTTCATGGCGTCTCCGCGTGTCTGGACCTGGCGCTCGTTGTCGCCAGCGATTCGCTCAAACAGGATTTACACCGGCTCGTGGCAAGGAAAAGGGCTGCCGCCTCCCGAGCTTGTGATGCGGCGAACAGGCGCGCACGCCCCAGGGAAGCGCGATGACAGGGAGCGGCGAGATCAAGCACCGGCGGACGCGCGAAACGGACGCAAACGACAATGACGGCGCGCGGAATCATGCCGCGAATTGCGGGCGCCATGATGAAAGGCGCCGGAAGTCCAATCTCCTCCCATGGATTCCAATTCTTTTTGTAGGCGCCGAGCTGCCAAAGAGGCCCCAGCGATTAGTTCAACTACTATCCTAATCCAGCGTGCAACCGGCCGCAATCCCCCGACATCCCCGACAGCTGGCCAACGGCTCCGACGAGGTTACGTGCCACCTAGGCCGCGATGCCTTCGATCATCATCGTGTCGAACATTGCCCGGTGCACATACGCCGCGGCGCCTACTGCGCAACTGTCCATGCCGAACGAAGCCATAGTCAGATGCGCGCGGGGGTAGCCATCTATCAGGATCTTCGACAAATGGGACTGGATGAGACCCTGGCACGCCTCGAAATACCCGGCCATGTCGCCTGCGATTACGATGACGTCCGGATCGTACGCATAGATGACGGAAAGAAGTCCGTAGGCCATCCCCCTCGACCAGGTCGCAGAAATTTCAAGCGCCGCGGCTTCGCCCGCGCCGTGCGCGGCGATCAACTCTTCCACCGAAACGCTCACGCCGGACAGGAGGCGATAGGCCTTGAGGAGCGCGTCCTTGTCGACGACCCTTTCCCAGGTGATCGGCTCGGAGGCTGGCTCCTCGCCCCTTTGGTTGATGACGATATGCCCGACTTCGCCCGCGAGGCCATGCGCGCCCCTAACGATCCGTCCCTCTGAGATGAAACCGCAACCAACGCCCCCGCTGACCGAGACAAGAGCGACCTGGCGGTTGCGCAGCGATTTGTTCAGATACCACTCGCCAAACGCCGAGAGATTGGCGTCATTGTCGACGAAGACAGGCCACCGAAACAAAGCTCGCAGTTCCTCCTGCGCGCGGACATGGCTCCAGCCGAGATGAGGCGCGTGCAACAGAACGCCATTAGTGTCGATGAAACCCGCAAACCCCACGCACAGGCCCTTGATCTCGGACTTGCGGGGCAGCTGCGCGGACAGTTCGGCGACCAACTCCTTCAATTGCGCAAAAACCGATCTGGGCGTGGCCCCGCTCGCCATGGCCCTCGAGACCAGGCCAACCGGCTTGCCCGTCAGATCGAGCGCCGCCACCTTCACAGTTCTGACGCTGACCTCGGCGCCGAGGAAAAAAGCGCCATTGGGGTTGAGTCCGACCATAATGCCCGGACGGCCGACGCGGCTCGGAGCGCTTTCAAGCTCATGTTCGACGATGAGATTGTCGGCAAGCAGGTCGCCGACGACATTGCTGAGAGTCGACTTGGTCAGGCCAAGATCTCGCGCGATTTCCGCGCGCGACATATAGCGATTTTCGAACAGCGTCTGCAACACTCGGATGCGATTGAGTTTGCGGGCGATCGCCGAGGTGGCCATGAACAATCCCGGGGTAGCAGTTGAAACAATCTCGAATAGCCGCTCTCGCGGAAATCGACAGGGCCAACCAAAGTCTGAATGCCAAAAAATCTAACCGCCCTACGCTTGCCTGTGCATATCTTTATCGATTGGGCAAAATGATCCTGATCACAATCTGAAAGATTCAAGCTGTCTATCGGTCCTTCGGGAGCGATCCCTCCGGGAGAACGACGACGGGAGTACTCTGATCCCGACAAGTCGCATAGGCGGTCCTCGCGCAGGATCCGCGATCGCACACGTCCGATCCGGTTTCGGATCGAATCGGTCGGCGGCGCGCCTTGACATTCCAACGGGCAGATTGGTATTGGTCGTGAACTATTTAGGGAGAAGGCGCCTGGTGACCGGGTTTACGGCATCGGTACGCGCTGTCTTGCGGCGGGCGCCGCCGGTCTGGAAAGAGGCCTCCACCCGGCTGACCGCCAATTGCGGACGGCCAATTGTTGGCTCAGCGAGTATCGCGCTCGCCACTTGTGATCCCCGGGGCGGATGGGGGCCTCCCTTGCGCGCGCGATGGCCAAGAGCTGGCCGGCGTCCGGTCCTGGCGGAAGAGGGACTTCCGTCGATCGTTCGAGCTGTGCGGACAAAAAACTCGACAGGGGAAACGCCATGCGGACCATGAAGGGGCCGGCCCTGCTCATCTCGCAGCTCGCCGATGAGAAGCCCCCTTTCAACTCGCTGCCCACAATGGCCAAATGGGCCGCGGGCCTTTGCTACAAGGGGCTGCAGCTGCCGAGCCTGGACGCCCGGTTCATCGATGTCCCCCGATGCGCGGAAAGCCAGACCTACGCGGACGAGATTATCGGAACGATGAAGGACGCCGGGCTCGAAGTGACGGAGTTGGCGAGCGCGCTCGAAGGCCAGCTCGTCTCAGTCCATCCGGCCTACGATCGGATGGTCGACGCCTTCGCCCCCGCCTCCGTCCAGGGCAATCCCGCCGCTCGCCAGGCCTGGGCGGTTGAGCGCATGAAGCTCGTCGCAAAAGCGTCGCGGCGGCTCGGCCTCAAGACCGCACAATGCTTCACCGGCTCACTCGCGTGGCCTTACGTCTATCCTTGGCCGCAGCGCCCATCCGGACTGATCGAAGAGACCTTCGCTGAGCAGGCGCGTCGCTGGAGGCCGATACTCGACGCCTTCGACGAGGCGGGCGTCGACATCGCGTTCGAGCTGCACCCGGGCCAGGACGTCTTCGACGGCGAAACCTTCGAGCAGTTCCTCGCGGCGGTCGACAATCATCCACGCTGCAACATCAATTACGACGCAAGCCACTTCATCAAGCAGGGGCTCGACTACGTCGAGTTTATCGATTTCTACCATGCCCGGATCAAGGCGTTTCACGTCAAGGACGCCGAATTCCGGCCGACCGGCAGGCAGGGCTTCTATTCCGGCTACCGGCCGTGGCTCAAGCGCGCGGCGCGAGATCGTTCGCTGGGCGACGGCCAAGTCGACTTCACCCAGATCTTCTCGAAGCTCGCCGAGTACGATTTCGAGGGCTGGGCCGTGTACGAATGGGAGGATTGTCTCAAGCGCCCCGACGACGCGGCGGCGGAAGGCGCCCCGTTCATCGCCTCCCATATCATCCGCGTCACCGACCGGACGTTCGACGATTTCGCGGCGACCGGCGCCTCCATCAAGGTCGTCCATGAAATTCTCGGGATCCGGTAAGGCCTCGCGCGTCCGGCCGCAGCGTGACGCGCTGGCCACACAGGAGTGATACAGCGTTTTGACAAATGATCCGGGAAAGGGCGCGCGAAGCCCGATCGAGCCGAACAGGCGACCCGGCAAAAAGGCCGCCGCGAAGGTCGTAAGAGCGAATGCACTGGCTGGCCTCGTCCGCTGGGGAAATCCTTGGGGCACGCGCCTGGATCGCGCGCGAAGCGATTATCCCCGCGATCCAGACGTCGAGGAACGGCCGGATCGCGGCGCTCGCGAGCCGTGATCCCGAAGACGCCAAGTTCCTCGCCAGGTCGGCTGGCGGCCTTCGCGTCCTTAGCTACGAGGATCTGATCGGCGACGGGTCGGTCGACGCGATCTACATTCCGCTGCCCAATTCGATGCATTTCGAATGGGCGAAGAAGGCCGGCGAAGCGGGCAAATCCGTGCTGTGCGAGAAGCCGCTCGGCTGCAACGCCGCCGAGGTTGAGGCGCTGGCCGGCGTCTTTGCGGAACACGGAGCGAAGCTAATGGAAGGCTTCATGTACCGCTTCCATCCGCAGCATCGCCGGGTTCGCGAACTGCTCAATTCGGGCGCAATCGGCGAGGTCCTGGAAGCGCGCGCGCATCTCTCGGTTGATCTCATGAGCCCGCCAGACCCGGCCAACGTGCGGTTCCGGCCGGAGCTTGGCGGCGGGGCGCTCCTGGATATGGGATGTTACGGAGTCAGCGCCTTGCGCATGATCTTCGCGGACGAGCCTACGGCGGTGAGCGCGTGGCGGCGCGTCGATGAGAGGTTCGGCGTCGATGTGGCGGCGGCGGGCATCTTCGAATTTCCGGGCGGCCGCGTGGGGATGGCGAGCTGCTCGTTTGAAGCGAATGGCAATGGCTTCTATTCCATTGTTGGACGCAACGGCATGATCGAAGCGCCTCGCGCGCTGATCCTCGGGGCAGGGACCCGTGACTCCCGGGCGCTCATCGTCGTGGTCGACGCAGACGGGCGCCGACGCGAAGAGACTCTGCCGCCGTTCAATCAGTACCGCGGGCTTGTCGAGGCGTTCGCGAATTCAATTCTGCGGGACGAACCGGTCCCCTTGCCCTTGAAGGATTCGATCGGCAACGCGAGGACGCTCGACGCCTTCGCGAGGTCGGCAGCCGAGGGGCGGAGAGTCATCATCTCTTCGTCTTCCGGCGCTGGCGGACCAGCTGGTCGCGCGGGGGGAAAATAACAATAGGCGGTGCCGAAGCCGCTGCGAAATCGATCGCCCGCCCGGCGATCAGCATGGGAGGAAAGCGTGTCGGTCCTAACGTCTGAACCTCCGGCGGACACACGGTTCCCGCACCTGTTCGCGCCGTTCTGCATCCGCTCGGTCGAACTGCG
Organism: uncultured Alphaproteobacteria bacterium; assembly: GCA_963824475.1. Classification (GTDB taxonomy): domain Bacteria; phylum Pseudomonadota; class Alphaproteobacteria; order Rhizobiales; family Beijerinckiaceae; genus Roseiarcus. The sequence continues at coordinate 464,949 of CAWGPR010000006.1, read as the reverse complement.
CAACCGCATGGTGTTCCAGCCGCACTTCACCGCACTCGGAACTCCGGAAGGCTTCCCCTCGGACGACCTCGCCGCCTATCACGCCGAGCGCGCGCTCGGCGGCGTCGCGCTAATCGTCACGGAGAGCCAGGCGATTCACCCGTCCGGAAAAATGTCGTGCCGCTTCATCAACGCCTGGGATCCCGCCGTCATCCCTGGTCTGCGGAAAGTCACAGATAGCGTGCACGCACACGGCGCGCGCATATTCAGCCAGCTCACGCACGGCGGCCACACATCGCTCGAGCGGCCGCCGCATATAATGTGGGCGCCGACCCAGATGCCCGAGCCCTCGACCCACTTCACCACCAAGGCGATGGACGCTGACGACATATGCGCCGTGATCGCCGGATTCGCCACAAGCGCCCGCAATGCCATCGACGCCGGCTACGACGGCATCGAGATCAAGATCGCTCACGACGGGCTGCTGCGTTCATTTGCATCACCCTATTTCAACCGGCGAACGGACGCCTACGGAGGGTCCTTCGAGAACCGCATGCGTCTCTCCTATGAAGTTCTCGAAGCCATCAAGCAGGCGATCGGGCACGACACACCGCTTGGCGTACGCATCTGCCTCGATGAGTTCACCTCATTCGGGTACGATCTCGAATATGGACTGCAGATGGTCCGGGCCCTCGAAGCGACCGGCTGCGTCGACTATTTCAACTCCGACGCCGGCTCGTTCTCGAGCTTCTGGATGGAAATCCCGCCAGCGGCGGTCGCGGCCACGGATTTCGATCGCCTCAACCGGGCGCTCAAGCGCGCGGCGCGGATTCCGGTGATTGCGTTCGGCAGGATCACGCCGCCGCAGCGGGGCGAAGACCTGCTGCGGGCCGGCGACGCCGACATGATCGGCTGGGCCCGGCAGCTCATCGCCGATCCGCAAACACCAAACAAGCTGAAGGCCGGCCGCCCGGATCTCGTCCGATCCTGTATCGCCTGCAACGACGCCTGCACCTACCAGACCTCGCAGGAGAAGGGCATTCGTTGCGTCCACAATCCAAGCGCTGGACGCGAGCGCCATTTCAACGAGCGGACGCTGGCTCCCGCGTCGCGGCCGCGAAAGGTGGCGGTCGTCGGCGGCGGCCCCGCGGGCATGAAGGTCGCCGAAATCGCCGCGCGGCGCGGACACAAGGTCGCGCTTCTCGAAAGAAGCCGTGAGCTTGGCGGTCAGGTCAATCTCGCCGCCCTGCAGCCGGAGCACGCCATCGTCGGCGAGGTGACGGCGCATCTCGAGGCGCAGCTCGCGGAGTTCGGCGTCGAGGTCCGGCGTGGCGTCACCGCGACCGCGGAGACGCTGCGGGCCTTCGGCGCCGATGCAATCGTCATCGCCACGGGATCCGAGCCGAACCTTCCGAAGGCGAACTCCGGCGCCGGCGTGCGTGCGGCCGCGCTCGGACTGCACGTCGAGCCCAACATCCCCGGCCTCGATCTGCCATGCGTCGTTTCGTGCGACGACGTACTCTCGGGCGACGTCCAACCGCGCGGCAAGGCCGTCGTCATCGACGGCAACGGACACTGGGAGGCGGCAGGGACCGCCGAATTCCTCGCCGACCTTGGCTGCGAAGTCGAGCTCATCGCTTCGCACGGCCTCGTTGGCGAAGACCTCGACGGCGGCGCGCGGACGCTATTCTACCGCCGCGCAGCGATCAAGGGAATGCGTCTGCGGACGGGTTTCGTTCTGGTCGAAGTTGCCGAGCGCCGGGTCAAGGTCGCTTCCCTGTTCAGTCCCGGCAACGATGCGGGCTGGGGCAAATACGTACTCATCCCGAGTGAGGACGAATGGATCGAGGACGTGGACTGGGTTGTGCCGGTCATCGGCCGGCGCTCACGTCAGGACCTCTTCCTCGAGCTGAAATCGACGTCCGGATTCGAGGGCGTCGAAATTTTTCGCGTGGGCGATTGCGTAGCGCCGCGGCTTATCCAGAGCGTCATCATGGAAGCCTTTGACCTGGCCCGCGCGCTATAACCATAGTCCGAAGAGAACGACCCCGCCCGAGGCACCGGCTCGCCGGCGCCAGCGTCGGACCGAATCGAAGCCGCAGCGCCCTCGTTGGCCGATCGGCGGCCGTCGCCTGCTCCAATCGATCTCGCGGAAAGCCTTGGTCCGCGGAGCAAGCCGGAGACTACGCCGTCCAGGCCGAGGTCAACCGACAGCTCGGCGAACGCGGACTCGGCCCGCTCGTCGGGCACAGGATCGGATGCCCGACGCCGGTCATGCAAACCTATCTGGGCATTCCAAACCCTACGCGGGCGACATCTTCGGCTCGACCATCGTCGAGAACGGCGCAAGCGTAAGTCGGGGCCGCTTATCGCCGGCTCGGCGTCGAGTGCGAAATCGTCATCGGCCTCTCGCGTGAATCGGCGGCGGAGGGGACCCGTTCACCCGCGAGGGTGCGGCCTCGTGCGCCGGATCGGTGCGCTCGGGCATCAAGATCGTCGGCGATCGCTATCGCTCGGCGCGCTGACGCTGGTCGCGGACAATTTCTTCAATGCGGCTTGCGTGCTCGGGGAACTGCTCACCGATTGGCGGCGGCTCGATCTCGCGGGCTAACGGGGCGCATGCTGATCAATGGCCGCGAGTTCAGGGCGAGGCCATTCTGGCACGATCCTCGGCCACCCGTTCGAGGCGCTGGCCCGCCTCGCCAACTCCCGCGCCTTCTGCGGACAGAGATCGATGTCCTTGACGTCGGCCGCTACGACTTCGGCCCCCTCGCGAGCTAGCTAGCTAGCGGTATCGCGCAGACGCGTCCACTTCCATGAGCGGCGCCGGTGACGAACGCCAGCTTCGCTGCGAGGCGGATGGGCGCAAAGTAGTCGGATCTTTCATTCCCCGCGGTAAGTCCTCCAGTGAGGTTGGCTGAAGCCCCCGTCGGAGGTTGGGCTTGCGACAAATCGGTCCTCGCCGGCGTCTCAGTCGCGCACGCCGAGAACGAAGTTCTGCTCTTGATCGACGAGCGAACCTGTCATTGGGATGGAGGCGTCGCTCAACAGAAACAGCGCGAGCTTCGCAACCTCATCCGGACTGATGAGCCGGCCCCATGGCATTCGCGCTTCGGCCTGGCCGAGCCAGGCGTCGCCATGCCCCAATTTCACAGCCTGCATCTCGCGCTCGCCGGGCGTATCGGTCCAGCCAAGATAGATGCCGTTCACGCGAATCCGAGCGAAGCGATGCGCATAGGCCGCATTTTTCGTCAGAAGTGCGGTCGCCGCTTTTGTCGCGGAGTAAATCGCGAGATCCGGCGAGCCACCATGAGCATTGACCGAAAGGATGTTGACGATCGCTCCAGGAGAACCACGCTGTTGCAAATGGCGGACAAAGCCTTGCATTAGGAACATCGGCGCTCTCGTGTTCACCGCGAACAGGCGGTCGAACAGCTCGACGTCGGAATCGGCGATCGATCCGCGGTCGCTCAGCGCCGCCGCATTGACCAGAAGATCGATCCGCCCGAACGCTTCGATTGTCGCCGAAATCACTCGCGGGGGCGATTGCGGATCCTCGAGTTCAGCCGCGATGAAGGCTGCGCCGACGCCGAGACTCTTGAGCTCAGCGGCGGTTGCGGCTCCGCGGCTCTTGTCGCGGCCAGTGAGCATGACGCCGGCTAGCCCCGACCTCGCCGCTTCGAGCGCCACTGCGCGGCCCACCCCTTGAGTAGCGCCAGTGACCAATAGAACCTTGCGATCGACCCTGACATCCAAAGCTCTGTACCCCTCGCCACGCGCAGCGGGCCCGTGAGCGCTCACGCCCCCAAGGGCGCTCGCCGGAGCCTCGTCCGCGACTGAAATCCGCTCCGCCATTCATGAGCTGACAGGGCGCGCCTGAAGCTCGTTATGACGTGCCGCGCCCCAACATCTTCATCAGCCACAGCTTCCTGTCGCCGCCTACCTGAATGCCGCTCAGCGTATGGACCACTGCCGAGAGCACGATCACGACGCCATAAAGGAAGTCTGTGTAGAAGCCCGAGAATCCGGACGTGAGAATGCCGATGCCGATGAAGCTGATGGTCATCGAGCCGACGAAGGCGCCTGCGATGCTGCCCACGCCTCCCAGCATCGGCGTGCCTCCGACGAACACGGAGGCTAGCACGGGTAGAAGCAGCCCGTTGCCCGCGTTAGGATAGAAATTGACGTTGATGAGCGAGATCATGACGCCGACTATGCCGGCGGTAAGACCAACGAAGCCAAAGATCGACAGCCTCGTGAGCTCGATATTGACGCCCATCTCCCGAGCAGCGCCGATGTTGTCGCCCACATAGCGCGCATAGGCGCCGAGCTTGTGCCGATCGAACAGGACAGCCGCGAGAATCGCAAATCCGACACCCCACAACATCTGGACGGGGAAGCTGCCGATCTGCCCCACGAGAATCGTCGGCAGCCATGAACTTTGGAGCGAGTTGAGAGGCGTGCCGGTGCCGTTCGAGACGATGTTTGCCAGACCAGCCCAGAAGTAGCTCATTCCAAGCGTGGCGATGAGAGAAGAGAGGCCGATATAGGCGACGAGAAACCCGTTCACCAGCCCGATGCCGATCCCGGCCAGTACCGCCAGCAGAGCCGCGAGGAACGGATTGAGGCCGTCGAGCGCGGCATAGGAGAATATAAGCCCGGCGAAAGTCACGGCGGCGCCGAAGGAAAGATCGATCTCGCCAGCCGAAACGACAAACACGAGAGCGACGGAAATGATCGAGAGAGTCGGGAGCGATATCGCCACCGCGGTGTAGACGGTCGACTTGGACCAGATGCTTGGGTTGAGGACCGCGAAGGCGGCGATCATCACAATGAAGAACGCTAAGCTGCTGACGAAGGCCCGATGGTCTCGCATATAGCGGCGGACGCCGCCGCCGCGCGCAAGCGGTGGCGTCAGACGGCCCATCCCGATCGGAGGGTCATCTTGCTCAACCGAAATCACGCCGGCGCTCCCGCGTCTCGCCCTGCAGTCGTTGACGGTCGAACTGGTTTGCCTCCCGCGGCAGCCAACTCCATGAAGTTGACGAGATCAGGATAAGCGATCTCTTCTCGCCTGAAGCGCGCGGCGATTTCCCCGCGATCGAGCACGAGAAAACGGTCGCCGACCCCGTGTGCGTGGGCGACGTTGTGTGAAATGAACACAACGCCGACGCCAGCGTCGCGCACCCTGAAAACGAGATCGAGCACCTGCTGCGATTGCGTCAGTGATAGCGCCGTCGTCGGCTCATCCAAAATCAGCAATCGAGCTTTGAAATGGAGCGCCCGCGCGATCGCCACCCCTTCCTGTTCGCCGCCGGAGAGGCCGGCTATCGGAGCGTTTACGTCGAGCACCTTCGAGGTGAAGCCTAGACGGCGCAATAGCACCTCGGCCTCCTTGGCCTGACGCCGGTCGGAAATTAAGCCGAAAGCGTTGACAAGCTCGCGACCCATGAAGATGTTGCGCGCGACGGTCTGACGCGGCGCGAGCGCCTTGTCCTGGTAGATCGTCTCGATCCCTGCGTCGCGGGAACTCTTGGGACTCCATTGCGTCACCGGGCGCCCATTGACCAGCACGCGTCCTCGATCCGGACGATGGACGCCGCTCATGATCTTAACTAGCGTCGATTTGCCGGCACCGTTGTCCCCGAGCAGGCAGACAACCTCCCCGGAGCTCACAGCAAAGCTGACGTCACGCAACGCGCCGACGCCGCGAAACGACTTCCAGACATGCTCCAGTTCGATAATGGGCGTCACCGGAGCAGGCCCCTCGCAGGAAGGCTGTCCACGGCGTCATGGTCTTCGTGATCGTCAGCCGGCGATCCCGGCCTTGACGAGTTCGCTGTAGGCGTCGACATCCTTTGCGCTCACCGTGCCCGTGCCCGTGTCGACGGTCAGCGCGTCGAAACGCCATTTCTTCTGCAGGCAGAGGCTCAGGACCGGCAGATATCCCTGCAGATAGGGCTCCTGCACCGCGACCAGATGCGCCCAGCCCTGTTGCATGGCCGTGATCACGGCGGGAAGGATGTCGAACCCAATCACCTTGACCTGCCCCGGCGTTTTGCCGGCGGCCTTGAGGTAGATCCCTGCCGCCCCAACGAACTGTCCGCCCGAGAAAGACACGAGCTTCACGTCAGGGGCATTGCTGATCGCGCCGACGACGAGTGACGTCATGCCGGAGGGATTCGTGGCGAACTGATCCTGCTGCACGACCTTGGTGACCTGGACGCCCTCTTTCTCAAGCGTCTCCACGATGCCGAGATCGCGCGGCGCGATGCCGGGCATGCCAAAGTTGCCGAAGACGATGGCTTTGTCACCCGACTTGAGTGCGAAATCCTTGATCGAGGCAATCGCCAGGCCTTTGCCTTCCTTGTAGAGATCGGCGCCGACGTAGCCGCCTCCGAAGGCCGCGCGGACCTGTGGCAGATCGACGTTTACGTACTCGGTGAGAACGCCTTGCGCATGCGCCTGCTGGGCGATCGGCATGAGGGCCGCATCCCCCGGATGGCCCATCATTGCGAGCCCGTCGGGCGCGGTAGCGATGGCCTGACGATACTGCTGCACCATCGTGCTCGAATCCCAGCCGGCATGCAGGATATCGAGGTGACAGCCGAGATCTTGCGCGGCCTGCTGGGCGCCATTGATGACAATCTGCGCAAAAGCGTCACCCGGGTTTCCACCGGCCTCGAAGATGATCTTGATGCCTTTCGCCCAGCCTGCCATTGGCGCGCCGGTCTGCTCGGCCCGGGCCGAGCCCACTCCGGGTGCGAAGGCCGCAAATGCAGCGGCGCCAGCCGACAAACCTGCGAGTTTGAGAAAATCTCCTCGTCCGATCCGGACGTCGGAAGCTCGCAACACAGGGTCGCGCTCAGTGTCGCTCATGAGTTCCTCCCGCGTACGTCCGCCCGGTTGTTTCTTCGGGACTGAAGCCAACCGGTACACGCGGCGTAGGGTTTTGTCAAGGAGTTGAACTAATCCAGGCGCGGTCAAGGACAATGTACGGGCCCGGTTGCTCATTGGAAGCACTGTTCTAATTTTGGCAAGGCCGATCCGGACAGTGTGGCGTAAAGCCGTGCCACGGAAGAATCATCGTCGCGACCCATGCCGGCGCCCGAGGTCGCCAGGAACATTTGCGGCGCTGCCGCTCCCGAGCGGGGCGGGAAAACGATCTCCGCGCGCGATATCTTGGACGATGCCCAGATCCTTGACGAAGAACTCAACCGCGCTGAGCGGCTTGTAGTCCTGCCCGCAGCAAGGATTGAGCGACGCCAAAACCCATCGACCCGAGGCCGATCACGGCCACTGCTCGGCGCGACGATGGGACGGATTGCTCCATGCGCCTCTCCTCGTTTTCTCAACCGCTTCTCAAAGACGCCTGGCGCGGGCTTCCCGGTATTCACGCGCGAGCGGACGCCGTGAGAATTTCATAGAATCGGATGTCCGGCGGGCGCGCAAGCAAATCGTCGAGGCGGCTTTGCAGTGGCTTGAGATGCGGCATGGTCATATGGGCGTCGAGGTCCGCTCTGCTGCGCCAGTTTTCGTAGAACATGAAAACGCAGCCGTCCGTTCCATCGACGTGCAGCTCGTAGCTCAGGCAGCCAGGCTCGGCCCGCGTCGGTTCGACCTGCGCGAGAAGAATCGCCCGCAACGCCTCGCGCTCTTCCGGTTTCGATGTCAACAAGGCAACGACAGTGCAGCGTATCATCGAACTCCCTACGCCTCGCCGTTCAGGCTGACGACGATTCGAGCGGCGCACCCGAGCCGAACGGCACGCTCGAAGCTGGGCCTAATCCGCTTCGGCGAGATGCGGCCGGGCTCATTGCATGCCGGCAGCTTCCGGGCCGGGCTGAACGGCTCGCCGGCTGGGCGCAAGAAACTTGTCCGCGCTCGCGGCACCGGTGATGTACTTCACAACCTCTTCGTGAGTCGTCTTGTCCGTTTCGAGCGACGCGACGGGCTTACCGTGCCGCAGCACCGCGATCCGGTCGCAAACCTCGAAGACGTGCTCCACGTTGTGGCTGATGAGAATGACCGAAACGTTCGCGGTGCGCAGCGTCTTCACCAGCTCAAGCACTTGCCGCGACTCCTTGACGCCGAGCGCCGCCGTCGGCTCATCCATGATGATGAGCCGCGCTCCCCATCCGGTGGCCCGGCTTATGGCGACAGCCTGGCGCTGGCCGCCGGAAAGATATCGCACTTTCTCGCGCAGCGACGGCAACCGGATGCTGAATGCGGTTAGGTGCCTTTTCGCCTCCCTGGCCATTCCGCCGTGATCGAGCGCAAGCCCGCCGAATCGCCTGAGCTCGCGCCCGAGGTAGAAGTTCTGCACCGTGTCGAAGACGCTGATCAGCGCAAGATCCTGGTAGACGGTCTCGATCCCGAGCGCCTTCGGCCCCTCCGGCCCGCTGAAGCGCACGGACCGCCCATCAACCGCGATCGAGCCGGCGTCGGGAATGACGACCCCGGAGATGACCTTGATGAGCGTCGACTTGCCCGCGCCGTTGTCGCCGACGAGCGCCAGAACTTCGCCGGCGTTGACGTCAAGATCGACCCCGTCCAGAGCCACCACCGCGCCAAAGGCTTTGCGCACGCCCCTCAGCGACAGCAAGGACGTGGCGGAACGGGGCGGGTCGGCGTGCTGTGAATCCATTCAGGCGTCACTCCCGCCGACGGTCGCCCAGCCCTTCGAGCGGTCCGCTTCCTGCACCGCTTCGACGATCTGGCTGATGCGATAGCCGTCATAAAAGTTGGGGCTCACCGGTCGATCGTCGATGATCGACTCGAAGAAATCCGCGACCTCGATGATCTTCGTCTCGGTGAAGCCGATGCCGAGCGCGGGGATGGGCCAGAGGAACCGGCCGTAGGGATGAGCCGGGCCGGTCTGGATCAGGCGAAAACCGCGCTCGGCTTCCGGACCGTCGGCGAGATAGAGCCCCAGTTTCGTCATGTCCTCGTAGTCGAAGACGATCGATCCTCGCTCGCCGTTGATCTCAAAGCCGAGGAAGTTTTTTCGTCCGTGCGCGAAACGGGTCGTCTCGATTCGGCCAAGCGCGCCGCTCGCAAAGCGGGCGAGAAACATGGCCTCGTCATCCACCGTCACCGGGCCTCTCGCCGCGCCGGGAGAATCGTCGAGGGGGCGCTCGTGAGTCCAGGTTTTCATCATCGAAACGACCGCTTCGACCTCTCCCATCATCATCCTGGCGATGTCGATTATGTGAGTCCCGATGTCTCCCAGGGCGCCGGAGCCGGCGACCGCCGCGACATGACGCCAGGTGCGCGGCGCGTTTTCGTCGACGCACCAGTCCTGCAGGTATTGCCCGCGAAAGCTGTAAAGTTTGCCGAGCGCGCCTTCGTCCAATAGCCGTCGCGCGTAGAGCACGGCAGGTGTACGCCGATAGCTGAAGCCGACGAGGTGCTTCACCCCGGCGGCTTCCGCCGCCTGCAGCATTTCCAGCGCCTCGCGGGAGTTCATCGCGATCGGCTTTTCGACCAGCACGTGTTTGCGGTGGCGTATCGCTTCCAGCGCAATCTCTCGATGAGAATCGGGCGGCGTGCAAACATCGACGATGTCGATGTCGGGTCGCGCGACCAGCTCCCGCCAGTGTTGTGTCCAGCTTGGATAGCCGAAGCGCTCGGCGCCGGTCTTCGCCAGCGCCGCATTCTCATCGGCGATAGCGACGAGGCGGGGGGTCGCGCACGGCGGCCACACATGCATCTGCATGGTCGCATAGGCGGCGCTGTGAGCCCTTCCCATGAAGCCTGCGCCGATCAGTCCAATCCGCATGTCTCGCATTGTCACGCCGGCGCGCCTTCTGTTCTCGCGGCAGGACCCAGATTTAAGAGGGCGGGCCCGTGCGCCCGCCCTCAACGACCGGAGTCCGCCTCGATGACGTTACGGATTGATGCCGTAAACGTCTTTCAGGTACTTGGCCGCTATCTCCTTACTGTCGATCATCACCCAGGGCACGCCGATCAGCATCGGCGGATTCTTGCCCGAAAGCACTTCCAGCGCCGTTTCGATCGCGCCCTTACCTATTGCTTCGCCGTTCTGGAAGGTGGTGAACTTGAGTTCGCCCGCCATGATCAACTCCAGCGCGTCCGCGTTGCCGTCGCTGCCGCCGACAACGACCTCGCTGAGGCGATTTGCGCGCTTCAATGCCTCGATTGCGCCGAGGGACATGTTGTCGTTGTGCGTAATCACGCCCTGAATGCTGTTCGGCTGAGGAAAGCGCGCGAGCGCGTCCTCCATGAGCGTGACTCCGGAGGCCTTGTTCCAGTTTCCGAACTGTTCGAACACGACCTTTATGTTGGGATGCGATTTCATCGCATCCTTGAACGATTTGTCGCGATTCTCCTCGACTAGGAAGCCGGGGCCCCCCTTGATGTAGACAATGTTGCCCTTGTTTCCGATCAGCTGCGCGAGCTTGTCGACCTGATTCGGACCCCAGGGCTCAAAGTCGGAGCCGATATAACGATACTCCTTGCCCGAGCCTTCGGCGCTGTCGAGAACCGTCATGACCGGGATCTTGGCGGCGATCGCCCGGTCGAGCGCGGCGCGGCTTCCTTGCGCGGAGGTCGGCATGACCATGATGAGGTCGACCTTCTGGGCGATAAGCTGGTCGATGTTGTTGGATTCGGTCGCGAGATCCCGCTTCGTGTCCAGAATGATCAGATCCACGTCGTTGGCTGCGGCGGTCTTCTGCGCCGTCTTCCAGACGCGCGTGTGAAATGGATTGCCCACGTCGCCGACAGCGAAGCCGATCCGATATTTTGCCGCCAGGGCCGGCGGCGCCGAAAATGTGGAGAAAATCAGCGCCGCGACGATCGGCGCGGCCGCAAACAAGTGACGCAACGTCCTTGGCATGTCTCCCTCCTGTATGGGCTATATTTTTCGGCTGCCCGACCCGCCTTTCGGATCCTCGGTTCAACGCGAATCCTATTAGTACAAGTCGCAACCTAATTCGGTTCGGGCCTAAGCGCAAATGAAATTTATGGGCGGCGGAAGGGCTCTCGAGCGCGATGCGGTCACCGATGCCGCCCTAAGGACCTCCATATTGACAAACTCGATCCCGAATTGGTACGCATGTCGAACTATTTGGGAGGATGGCTTTGCAAGGTGGACTTGGACCCGCCAGCGTCGACATTTTTCCTGGGGGCGCACGGAAAGCGCGGCAAGGCGCAAAACTCAAACTCAAGGCGGGACGATTGCATCGCGCCCTTCATGACCCAAAATTCGTCTGACGACTAATCGACTGAAGAGCGGACGCCCATGACCAAGACCGACGCGAAGGCGCCCGCCGTCGGAACTCAAGCGACGCCTCCGACGGGGCTGTCAGCATACCGCGAGATGATTCTACAGCTCGGGCTCTATGGTGCCCTGCTCCTGCTGATCGTTTTCTTCAGCTGGGCGTCGCCCTACTTTTTCACGCTAAACAATCTTCGAAACATTCTATTGCAGGTCGGCGTCGTGGGCATGATCGCGATCGGCCAGACCTTTATCATCATTGCCGGGGGGATTGATCTTTCGGTCGGCTCGATCATCGGTCTTGCCGGCGTTGCGGCCGGCTTTGTCGCGCTTAATCCGCATACCGCCGCGTTTCTGCCGGTGCTGGCGGCGATCGCGGTCGGCAGCGGCGTCGGATGTATGAACGGGTACTTGATCAACACATTTTCAATTCCTTCGTTCATCGTCACGCTCGCGAGCCTATCGGCGGTTCGCGGGCTTGCGCTCATCGTCACCGGCACGCAAAATCTGTACGGCTTCAACGCCGCCTTCAAATATCTCGGCGCCGGCAGCCTTGCGGGGCTTCCGATCATTGTCTGGCTGTTTCTTCTCGTCTTCGCCGCGGCTTATCTTTTCCAGGTCCACGCGCCGTTCGCGCGTCATGTGTATGCAGTCGGTGGGGATCGGCGCGCTTCGGCGCTCTTCGGCGTGTCCATCCGTCGAGTGGAATTGGTGCTATTCACGCTCAGCGGCGCGATCGCCGGCCTCGCAGGCGCGGTGCTGGCCGCGCGCGTTGCCTCGGCCGAGCCGAATGCGGGGATGGGCTTCGAGCTCACCGCCATTGCCGCCGTGATCGTGGGCGGCACTAGTCTGACAGGAGGTGAGGGGGGCGTCGAGCGGACGTTCGTTGGCGTGCTTATTCTCGGGGTTATCGGCAACGGCCTGAACCTTCTGAACGTCCCAAGCTATTATCAGCAGGTCATTTACGGCTTCATCATCGTCGCCGCGGTGATCGTCGACCAGTGGGCCAAGCGAAGAAGCTGAACCCGCGCACGCAGGCGATTCTGTTCTGCGCCCGGAACCGAACCCGGGTGACGGCGGACCAGTTTACCAAAAGGGCATGGGTCTTTTGCCGACTTTGAAGCGTAAGCTGTCATTGCCGGCTTCGATGTAGCAGTGATGGATGAGGCGATCGAGCAAGGCGGTCGTCATTTTGACGTCGAAGCGGACCTTCTTGCGAAGAGGCTTGACGGCCTGCACGCCCGGCGAGGTCGCGATGTGCGTCTTGCCGGTTCCGGGCGAGACAGCGACATGGCGCCGGGATTCTGGCGAGCGAAGAAACGATCTACTACGCCTTTCATCCGCTTGCGGGTGAGATAGTCGCATCGAGCGGTCGGCGCGTTGTCTTCAGCGACGTTTTGCATTTTACGATCCGGCTCCCTGACGGCAAGCTGACTCTGACGCCGGAGTGGATGTTGCGTCCGGCAGCGGCGGCCTAAGTGATTCATCCGTCGCCACGGCTGAGCGTAGCGCGCTTGCGCGATCCGCGCGCTCATCTCGATGCGGCTCTAGTTAGGTCTTCGTGCATTCGTAGGTAAGCCATCGAAGACATGTTGGTCTTGCGCCTCTGTCGAATGACAAGCAATGAGCGCACGCCCCTACGGCCCTGCACGCCAAAGGGGCCTCGCGCGGCTACGCATTGTAATAGCCCCGCGGACGGTGGCTCAGGTTCGGTCGAGCGGCCGGCCGCGGAGGTGGCCCGGGCTGCATCGACCTATTCGTGGACCGTCTTTAGATGAGCGAGAGCTGACTGTAACTGTCGCTCCATTGCGATCCCCCACCGAGCGTTGCTCCTCCGGCGCCGGTGCCTCAAGGCCCCAGACGTCCCAACCGGGGCGTGGAACGACGCCTCTCGCGTGCAATTCGATCTTCGGCAGCGTCGGGAAGTAGGTCTCGATCATTTCGTAAAGGATCGCCGGCTTTTGGCTGTGGCGTCCGACGGGCGCTTCAACGAGTGACGGCCACTGGGTTCCCATAGCTGGCGCCGGAACATGCCCGCGCGTTCCGACCAACAAGATCTCATGCTTGTTGCGAAACCAGTATCCCGTTCCGATCCTGTCCTTGTTCCAGACGGCGCAGGTCTTATACGCAAACCCCCACGCCCCCATGACGTCGACCGCCGGCGGGAGCATGGGGGCCGTCGCCCACAGGAACAACACACAATCCGCGGCCGCGATCGACTTGACATCGAGCGCCTTGATCTCGGCGAGGGAACTCGTCGGGTAGTGGTTCTCGGCGGCGCGATCCATTCCGGTGATGCGGGAATACGGTTCGAAGCGCCATGGCGGATCAGCATAAACCACGCCATAGCGCTTCTGCGGCAGAGCTCGTTGCCGTGCTCCCAACTCGGCCTCGAGCCGAGCCCGGCGCGTCCTTTTCTCGATCGCGCGAAGCGCTCTGCGAACGCGATCACTAGTCATGTGACGGACTCCAAACTCGAACTCTTAAGGTGTTGAGAGCGACGTCAGGTCAAAAAGGGATGTCATCGTCAATAGGATGGGTTGAGATGAGACCCTGGCCATCGGCTGAGAGGTGGATATCCGGGACACCATTTAACCGTGAGACGATGACGACCTCGACCGGACTCAGCTCAGCATGACGCGCCGAGAGCACGTCGCCGAGAGCGGTGGCCACTCTTTCCAGCAGCTCGAGGCGTTGCATCTGCGACATTTGATGTTTTACAAACGTGTTCTTTCTCTCTTGGCGGCCCGTTTCGAGGGATACGCGCCAACGTTCAACCGCATTCTGCATCAAGCTTTTCCTTCACTCGGCGCTGAAGAACCCGCCGCGCCTTGCGGGACCTAGGTTTGTCGGGGTAAACCCCGTTTAGCCAGTTGCTCATCCTCGGCCTGCTGTCCCCGTGAGCCGTGACCATCGAAAGCGAGATGACTTCAGCCGATGGCAGCAAGGTCTCGAAGGCTGGCGCAGCGGAGCCGGCATGAGAGCCCCACATCGTGTGTCCGTTGCGTGCAATCAGGTGGTTTGCGGGAGGCGCCGACGGCTCACCCTCAGGCGCCATGCCGCCGCTAAGGCCCTGCTCGCTTATGCCCAGGACGGGCCTACCCCTCCGAGATATAGAGGTAGTGATGGTTTCCGCACTGACGCATGTAGTGCCGGTTTCCGTCACTGGGGTTTGTCTCTTGTTGGTGTCGGAAACCGACACTGAAACTCGTCGGAAACCGTCACTGGAACTTTTTTTTCTTGCGCGCGCCCGCGCCAGTCCCAGTTCGTGCGCGCGTGGGTCGACCTCGTGCCGCCCCTGTTGAGCGAGTGCCTCGGCTTGCGCGACGCTCCTGATTGACCGCCATTCGTGTGTGCCATCGCCGTTCGTCGCATCCTTCGCTGGACGGTAGGTCAGGCGAAACAGGTTTGGTCGCCGATACCTCTCGTTGCCGGCGCAACCCTTTGCGGTAATCTTGATGAAACCGAGCGCTACCAATTCGCGAATTGCGGGCGCGATCGCGTGGCGATGCAGCCCATATTCGACCAACTGATCGTAGGTAACAGGGAGCTCGCCGTTATCCGCGCCGCCGTGATGCGCGTGTTCAACTTCGATGCGAGCCATGACCTGGTGCGCCGCGCGGCTCAGCGCTCGAAAGGCCGGACTTTCCAGCATTTCGATGGGCCGCGCAGCAAATTGCCCGGCAATGGCGTTGCGACGACGCTTAACCATGGGCGCGCCCCTTTGCCCAGGCGATATTGCGGCTTTCCACCCAATTGCGCGTCTTGAGCGATGCCGGAGCGAGCGGTACCCCGGCTATTTGCGGACTAGGCCAGTGTCCGAACCTCTCCTTGAATTTCGTCGCGGGCCAGCCAGGCTTCCACTCAGGCTTCCGAAGTGTTTTCAGCTCCGCGAGAAACTGCGCTTTCTCGGCTAACGTTGGCTCTTTGCGGCCCCTCGCCCGTGATCCAAGTTCGACAAGCTCTCCGTCCTCGGCGCGGACTGTCGTCTTCGAGAAGATCGGCGCGCCACACCCAGGGCATATCTTAGCCGCGCGCGGCGCTACAGCCTTGCAGTCATCGCAGAGCCGCGGAAGCAGACCGGCGTGCTTCCTGGCCTGCTTGTTGCTTCTTGGCCGCTCGGTCCCGTCATCGAGATAATTTTGACCGATGTCTGTGACCATGCCCAAGCGCAGGTGATTTCCGGCGTGGTCGAGAATGATAAGCTTGTCTTTCCCGCTCGCCGTCCGCAAGCCGCGGCCGATGGTTTGGACAAACAAGATCCGGCTCTTCGTCGGCTTGGCGTCGATGATGCATCGGACGTCCAAGTCGACGCCGGTCGTCAGCACTCCAACGTTGCAGATGATGCGGGTCTGCCCTGACCTGTACCTGTCAAGGATTGCGGCTCGCGACTCTCTCGGCGTGGCGCCGTCCATGTATTCCGCCGCGACGCCGGCCTCGAGAAAACGCTCAGTGATATGCTTCGCGTGATGCCTGTTGACGCAGAAGCAGAAAGTTTGCCGGTTTTCGCCGAGCTTGAACCAAGTCTCGATGATGTCGCCAACCAAGACCGGCTTGTCCATGGCGACAGCAAGCTCGCCTTGATGGAAGTCTCCAGCGACCATAGGGACGTTCGAGAGGTCTGGGTCGCTCGGCGCGAAGGCGACGAAGCCGCAGAGGTAACCCTCGTGGATCAGTTCGGTCGTCGTCGATGAGATGATGAGGTCCTCGTAGTACTTTCCGAGGCCTCTCGACCAAGGAGTCGCACTCAGTCCGATGAACGTAACGTGCGAGCACGCCGGGTCAGCGATCCAGGACAAAACCGACTTATGCAGTTCATGCGCCTCATCAACGATGACGATGTCGACGTCGGGACGAGAGCGGCGCGATAAAGTCTGTGCACTGACGATTTGCACAGGTTGCCTGGGGTCCGTGCGCTCATGAGCGCCTTGCATGACACCGACTGCGTGAATGCCGTGGGCCTCGAACGCCTCCAAGGTTTGGTCGATTTCAGATTCAGCTTTGGCACGATGAATGTGACACGTTTCCGCTTGCGGCGAGCACCATGCACGATATGCTCCGCGACCTCAGTCTTGCCGGAGCCGGTCGGCGCTTGGTACATGACGCGTCGATGGCCCCGTTGAATTGAGACCCTCAGCTCATGAAGACCCCGCTCTTGGTAGGGGCGGAGTGGTCGGAGTGCGTCGCGTATTGAGAAGAGCGAGGCGGTCATGTCCGTACCGCTCTTCTGTCATCGTCTAACGGCTCCGGGTCCTCTCCCAGCGCTTTGAAGGTTTGAATTGCCGCGACGACCGAAGCGCTCAGCTGTTGGAGATGAGGCTTAAGCGTTGCCGATTCCGACGAAGCCGCCCGGGTATAACGGGATAATGCCGCCCGGGATTCCTGAATGATGCCGCCCACCGTAACGGAATGATGCCGCCCGGGTCGCGAGCCTCGCTGGCCGATGGATTGTTGTCACCGGCTGTGGTGTTGGGTCAAGCCTTCCTTGATTGCTTTGCTTGTGTCCGACGCAGGCTTTCGCCGGCGAGTTCGATGCGATGAGCGTTATGGATGAGACGGTCAAGGATGGCGTCGGCGTAGGTGGGATCGCCGATGATTTCGTGCCAACGGTTGATCGGAAGCTGGGAGGTGATCACCGTGGAGCGGCGTCCATAGCGCTCTTCAAGGATTTCCAGGAGATCATGCCGCGCGACGGCGTCGAGTGGCTCAAGCCCCCAATCATCGAGGATGAGAAGGTCGGCTCGGCCGAGGTTGCGTAAGATGCGGGGATGGCGCCCGTCGCCGCGGGCCAGCGCGAGATCCTCGAACAGACGGGGTGCCCGCTGATAGATGACCGACCGATTGTCGCGACAGGCTTTGTGGCCAAGCGCTGAGGCCAGCCAACTCTTGCCGACGCCTGTCGGACCGACGAGAACCAAATTGTCGTGGGCGCTGATCCACTCGCCCTCGACCAGCTTTTGGAACAGCGCGCGGTCGAGACCGCGGGGGCTTCGGTAATCGACATCCTCGACGCTTGCGTGCTGGCGCAATTTGGCGACGCGCAGCCGCGCCGCGAAGCGCTTGTCCTGCCGCCAGGACGCCTCGCGATCGAGCAGAAGCCCGAGCCATTCGTGATGGCCGAGGCCGCCGGCTTCCCCGTTGGCGACGAGTTCGGCGAAGGCCTTGGCCATGCCATGCAGGCCAAGGGCGCTGAGTTGATCGAGGGTGGGATGCTTGAGCAAGCCGTTTCTCCTAATTGTAGTAGCGCGGCCCACGGATGTTGGCGTGCAGGATCGGCGTTCCGTCCGTGGAGCGCTGGCGCGCGGGACGCCGGTCGAGGCTGTTGTCGAGGATGGATTTGACCGAGCCGTAGGTCCGCGCGCCGATGTCGATGGCGCGTTCGGCGGCGGCTTCCAGGCGCTCGGCGCCATGGGGACCCGCGAGCCGGACGATGCCTAGGCAGGCGCGAAAGCCCTGCTCGGGATGCGGTCGCGCCTCAAGGATCAGTTCGCACAGGGCCGCCGTCGCCGGCCCGATCAGGCGCGCGTCGGCGCGGATGCGTTCAATCGTCCAGCCGGCATAGCGCCGATGGCTGGACGGCATGTGCTCGGAGACGGTGGTGTGCTTGTGGTTGCCGCTTGCCCGCACATGCGCGGCGATCCGCTCGCCCTTGAGGAAAATCTCGACGGTCCGCACCGTCATCCGCGCGTCGACCTCGGCGCGGATGAAACGATGGGGCACGCTGTAATAATGGGCGGCGACCTCGACGTGATAGTCGATGCCGACGCGGCATGTCCGCCATTCCGAGAACTCGTACGGCTCGGCCGGCAGGGACCTCAGCGATGGCCGATCGACCGTCTCCAGCAATTGCCGGCGCGTTGCGCCGAGCCGGCGGATCGGGCGGTGTTCATTGAGGTGCGTCATGAGATCGGCGATCGCCGCGTTGACGTCCGCCAGGCTGTAAAAGGTTCGGTGACGCAGCCGCCCGAGCAGCCATCGCTCGACGATGAGCACGGCCTGCTCAACCTTCGCTTTGTCCCGGGGCCGCCGCGGCCGCGCCGGCAAAATGGCGGCTCCGTAATGCGCCGCCATTTCGGCATAGGTCCGATTGACCTGAGGATCGTAAAGGCAGGCCTTGATGACGGCGGTCTTCGTATTGTCCGGCACGAGCAATTGCGGGACGCCGCCGATCGCCTGGAGCGCGCGCACATGGGCGTCGATCCAGTCGGGGAGCGCCTGCGTCCAGCTCGCGTGCGCGAAGGTGAAGCTCGAGGCGCCGAGCACGGCGACGAAGATCTGCGCCATGCGGATCTCCCCGGTGAGCCGGTCAACGACCACCGGGACCCCGTCGCCCGCGTAATCGACGAACAACCGCTCGCCCGCCGCGTGCGTCTGCCGCATCGTCGGCGACAGCTTCGCTTCAAAACCGCGATAGAGTTCGCAAAACCGCGAATAGCTGTAACCGCCGGGGTCGGCCGCGATATATTCGTCCCAGACGATCAGCAGAGTGACGTGCTTGCGCTTCAACTCCCGATGGACCGTGGGCCAGTCCGGCTCGGCGTGGCGGCGGTGTCCCCGTTTGCTTCTGCGATTGGCGTAAAGCGCCGCCTCCAGTTCGGCGTCGCCGATCCCCTCCGGCAACGGCCAAGAAAGCCCAGCGCTGTCCAAACGACTCAACGTCTCTCGAACCGTCGAAGGCGCGAGGCCAAGACGCCGCGCGATCTCGCGCGTCGGCAGGCTGGTTGAAAACTTCAGACGAATGATCTCGCGCGCCTGGCGCATCGAAACTCTTTCCGCTGGCATCGATCGCTCCCTTGGATTGCCAAAGGAGCGACCCTAAACAGGCCAGCGGAGGCGCTCGTCGCCGTCAAAAACCCCGGGCGGCATCATTCCGTTCCGGTGGGCGGCATCATCTCGTTTTGGTGGGCGGCATCATTCCGTTACGACGGGCGACATCATCTCGTTTTGGTGGGCGACATCGTCAGGAATCAGCATTAAGCGTTGGCCAATCGCCGCGCCACGCAGCTTCTACGCCGCTTCTCGCGTAGCTTTTATCGAACACCAACGCATGAAGAATCGCTTCGACTAGAAGATGGTCGCATACAGAGGCGACTGTACGCGAGGACGGCGCTTGGCAAGCGGCTTCCGCAGCTTGAATACGGCGCCGTCCTTGCGTATCTTTGAAATGTTCGCCTACCGAGGAGAACACATTGGAGGCCCGGCCCGCCGCCCGCGGAGCCGGGCTTCGACCTTCAGGGATTGCCCGCATTTTGCCCCCTCTTTCCATCGCAGGCCTCTCAATTCTGCATCGACCTCGACTCGAAATCGTCAGCGCGATACGCGTCGGTCGCTGCATTGCGGTGCGTAGAATGCGAAGGGGGTAAACGCCGCCGATACTGGCTGCTCCTGGGCCGTGTCATGAAGCTGCTCGATCTCGCTGAGGATCAGTCGCGTCACACGAATTCTTGGCTTCAGCGACTCCGGCCGAGCCTCGAACTTTGCCGCGTGTTCTATCCGGCCGATGCCGAGGACTGATGGGAGTCGACGTACTCGCCCAAGGCTTCGATCGTGTGGCCTATGGAGCGGCCAAACCGGGTCAAGCGAGGACCTATTCCTTCAGAGGCCCACTTTTCCAGTGTCCTCGGCGATTGGTTGAGGATTATCGCAGCCTCGTCGCGAGAGAGCACCGTCTTGCCGCCGGCTAGGATGCGCACGTTGGCGGCGAGCACCGCCTTCTGGATGTCGTTGTGAATGCGCTCGGCGACAGCGTCGACGATGCTGTCAACAGCGCTGCGGTCAAGATCGGTTTGCATGTAGTGCCTATCGGGTTCGTTGCGACCGAACCCTGATCTATCTGCACGTTCCGCGGATGTCTGTGTAAAGACAGCCGCCTTCTTTACACAGGCAGGTGCAAAAGGCTGCGAGGAGTTTTATCGCCTCGAGCGCTTGACCCCAGCGGCTCTCCACGCTGCGTCGGCTCCGGCCTTGTTACCGAAGGTCGATCTTCTACGAGCGATTTCTTCGAGTAGCGCCCCCTGTTGGAGTTCCGCTTCAACATACGCAAAAATCTGGTACGGCTTCCGCTCGATCAGATTTAAGCCCTCTTGCAGCAGAAACCGCGCCTGATCCCATGTGCGCCCGCACAGCGGAAGCCAAGGATTCCCGAGGTTATTGGCGTACCTCTCAGTGCCGGTCCGCGCCTCGCCGAAGACCTCCGCCATGATGCGATCGACAACCAGTTTCTCGCCCTTCTTGTGTAGTTCCGAAGCGGCGCAGCAGAAAGCGGCAGCCGCGTAGAGCGCCAGCTCTCGATATTCCGACGGCTTGTTTTCCCTGCGCAACCGACGCGGCCGGAGCAGCGGCGAAGCCATCCCTGAACTGAGAATTTCCAATCCGTCGGCGAGATCTGCGAATTCCGGAGCCTCCCTGGAAAGCTCCCTAATCGCCCTGGCATAGCAATCGAGCCTGACACCACGCCGCGCTTCTTCGTCCCGAACATGGCTCTCAAGCTTAAGAAATGACCCGACGGCGAGGTCGGAAAAATTGTCGTGGGGAAAGCCGCTCATAGCCTGTGCGGCGGCGGCGTCGAGCATACGACGTAACCGTATCGCCAAGGGAGCTTGCGCTCGCGCGCGGCGTTCCCTCTCCAGCTGGCGGCCCATTTCCCAAAGAGCTTCAGGAGTCAGCCACGTTGGCAGCGCAGCGTCGTCCATCTGCTTCAGGACTTCGCGCCCGCCGCCGGCGCCCTGTGCCGAGCGGCCCCTGGGATGTAAAAGACATTCTCGGGCGTTGGTGCCGCCGACCGTTCGGCCTCGACCTTCACGATGGCGGCCTGAAGTGCATCGCACCACCGGATCGCGGCGTCGGCACGCTCGCGTGCAAAAGGATGCTTGTCATATGTCCGGGTGAGCTTGTCTTGCGCGTGGTTGAGCATTAGTTCGCCGATCACGCGCTCGACGCCGAGGACTGAAAGCCCGGTCCGAAACGCCTTGCGAAGCGCATGCAGATGGAGGTGACCCGTGACGCCAAGCCGCCGGGCGGCTTCGACCAGCGGCGGCGTTAACTTCGACCAGCCGGTCATTTCCCGGCCGCCGCGACCGGGGAACGCGAGCCGGTCATCGTGGCGCCGCCGCATGCGGTCGACCTCTCCCAGCAAGAGCGACCGTGTTGCTGCTGAATTCGTGCTCATCTCGGAATTCGATCGACGAGCGGCCCATAGGTCCCGGATAGGCCCCGGATCTGAGCGGAGCCTAGCGAGCCCCATCGGAAAGAATAGGGTCGAGAGTCGGAAAACGCAAGCAAAAACGGCACTGCATCGGGCGGCATCGGCTTCGATGCGGAATTGAGCACAGTTTTCGTAATGATGGGGTCGGGAGTTCGAATCTCTCTTGCGGCACCAAACGACTAAATACTTATCCTGCAATTTCAATAGATTATCTGTTTCGCTTCCCTCCCAGTCCCCGGACGGCCGACGTGAACCCCTCGCCAGAGGGGTCTCGATCGGATGCAAATCAACCCCGCAACGAGGTCCACATTCCATGAAAAACCACAAGCTCAATAAGCGCCCTCGGCTAGACCCCCAGATAGCGCTGCAAGAGTTCGGGCCGCCCTCTTATCTCGGCGGCAGGGCCTTCATGAGCAATATGACCGTTGCTGATGATATAGACGCGCTCCGCCAATGCGACCGCGGCGGCCAGATTTTGCTCCACCAGCACGATGGTCTGCCCGTTCCGTGCGAGGTCGCGGCAGGTATGCACCAGATCCTGGACGATGACCGGAGCAAGCCCCTCAAAGGGCTCGTCAAGCAGTATAATCTTCGGATCGCGGACGAGGGCGCGGGCAATCGCCAGCATCTGCTGCTCTCCGCCGGAGAGATCGGTGCCGCGGCTCGCGCTCCTCTCCCGGAGCTTGGGGAACATTTCGTAGACGCGCGCGAGCGGCCATTTGCTCTTAGCTGTCAGCCCGGCGAGGATGATGTTCTCTTTAACGCTCAGGCTGCCAAAAATGCGTCGATCCTCATGCACAAGCTGCATGCCCAAACGCGCGATGCAGTGCGCCCTCTGACCGACAAGCTCAACGCCGTCGAGCTTGACGCTGCCGGTGCGCGGCGTGACCACGCCCATAAGACTCTTGAGCGTGGTGCTCTTGCCTGCGCCGTTCCTGCCGAGAAGGGCGACCGCCTCATGTTTTTCGACGCGCAGCGATAGGTTAAAGAGGATATGGCTCTCGCCGTAATAGCTGTTGAGTCCTTCGACTTCGAGCAGGCTCACGCCGCCACTCCGTGAATGCCGCCGAGATAGGCTTCCTGAACCTTGGCGTTGGTCTTGACCTCGTCCGGGGAGCCTTCGACCAGCACGCGACCTTCCTGGAGCACGGTGACTTTTTCGACCAGCTCGAACAGGGAGTCCATGTCGTGGTCGATGATGATCATCGTTCGATCACGCGCGATGGACTTGAGCAACGCAACCGTCTCGACCCGCTCTCGCGGGCTCAATCCTGCGAGCGGCTCGTCGAGCAGGAGCAGGCTCGGCGATGTCGCCAGCGCCAGTCCGATCTCCAGCCGCCGCTTCTCGCCGTAGGCAAGCTCCGAGGCCGGAATGTTCGGCCGCTCAGTCAGATTGACGAGCGCCAGAGTGTGGTCGACCTGCGCCTGGAGGCCGGGAATGTTCGCCAGACTCCTGAACAAGTCGAGCCTGAACTTGCCTCGGATCCTTGCCAGCGCCGCGATGCTCAGGTTCTGCCTTACCGTCAAGCGGTCGAAGAGTTGATTGATCTGATAGCTCTTGGTGAGTCCGAGTTGGCAGACCTCCGTCACGCTCCTGCCCGTGATATCGCGTCCTTCCAAGACGATCTTGCCCGACGTCGGCGGAATCTCGCAGGTCAGCATCTTGAAGAAAGTGCTCTTGCCTGCCCCGTTCGGGCCGATGATGCCGCGCACTTCTCCGTGATTGACGGTGAAATCGATATCGTTGTTGGCCACCAGGCCGTCGTAGCGCTTGGTCAGGCCAGTCGCTTGAAGAATGGGGCCGGATGCGCCGTCGGTTGGGCTGCGGCGCGGCGGCGTCGCCTCGGCGGAGACCGAGGCGGCGGCCGGTTCGGTCCGCGGCGTCGCGGCAGGCTCTGCGGCCCTTCTACGACCGACGGCCCGCCCAGCGAGGTCGACGATCGCCCCGACGATGCCCCGCCTCAGGAAGCAGACCAGCAGCACGAACACGACGCCGAGCACGAGCCTCCAGGTCGCTCCGAGATGCAGCGTATTCTGAAAGAAATCGCTGAGGTAGAGCCAGACGCCCGCGCCGACCAGCGGTCCGAACAGCGTGCCGGCGCCCCCGATCGCCGTCTGCATCACGAGCTGGCCGGATGTGTCGAACATGAAGGCGTCCGGCGGCATAAAGCCTTGCATGATTGCGAGGAGGCCCCCGGCGAAGCCTGCGTAAACCGCAGCGACCACGAAGGCGGTGAGCTTGTAGCCGTGTATGTTGTGGCCGAGCGCCGCGGCTCGCAGCGGGTTGTCGCGCAGAGCGCTCAAGATCGCGCCAACCGGCGAGCGCACAATGCGCAGCGCGATCACGAGGCCGACGAAGTACCAAAACGCCAGAAATGCGTACATCGACCAGTCGGTGTCGAAGCGAAGTGTGGCAAAGCCGAAGTTGAAGCTGGGCGTCGGCACGCCAGGTAGGCCGTTCTCGCCGCCAGTGAAGTCGGACAGCGGATTGAACTCGACGAAGAAGAACACTTCGGCGATCGCCACGGTGATCATGGCGAAATAGATGCCCGTTCGCCTGAGGGCGATCAGGCCGACGAAGTAGCCGACGACGCCCGCGACCAGAGCGCCGATCACGATCGACGTCAGCACGTAGGGAAAGTTGATCTGGGTCATTAGATAGGCGGCGAACATCCCGCCCGTGCCGAAGAAGGCCGACTGGCCGAACGACAAGAGACCGGCGTAGCCGAACAGCAGATCGAAGCCGAGCCCGAACAAGCCCCATATAAGAACGCGGTTGATGGTCGTCGGCGAGAACCCAAGATGCGGCAAGACAAAGGGCGCAACGATCAGCGCAAGCGCCGCGCAGGTCTCGACGATAATGAGACGCCTCGCCCTCATAAAGCGACCGTGTTCATTCGCGGCCCGCTACGCCCAGGAGCCCATAAGGACGGAACACCAATACGAGCGTCATCGCCACGAAAAGCATGACGTAGGCATAGCTCGGATTGAACATCGAGGTGATGCTGATGATCTCGCCGGCGAGCAGGCCGCCAAGCACCGCACCGGGAAACGAGCCGACTCCGCCGATGACGATAACGACAAAGGTCTGCACGAGGATCGATTTGCCGACATCGGGCGAGACCGAGACCACCGGCGCGTTGACGATGCCGGCGAAGCCCGCCGCCATAGCGCCGATGCCGAAGACCAGCATGAAGATCCTGTAGACGTCGATGCCAAGCGAATCGACCATCACTGAATCTTCAATTCCCGCCCGCACGATCATGCCGATGCGCGTGCGGTAAAGCACGAAATAGAGCGCGAGCAGCGCAATCGAAACGATTCCAAGCAGGGCCAGTCGATAGGTAGGATAAACCATGAAGCCGAGCGGCGTGATGCCGACCAGCGGCGGCGGCACAGACTTCGACAGGCTGCCGAAGAAGAAGCGCGCGGTCTCCACGAACACTATGCCGAGGCCGAAGGTGACGAGAAGCTGGTCCTCGCTCGGGCGGGAATAGAAATGGCGAATGATCAGCCGCTCCATCAGCACGCCGACCAGCATCACAAAAAGGGACCCCGCGATCACAGCCGCGATGAAGGACCCAGAATAAGCATAGGCGACCCAGCCGCCGTAGCCGCCGAGCATGAACATCGCGCCATGCGCGAGATTCAGCACGCCAAGCATGCCATAGATGATCGTCAGGCCGGATGCGATCAGCGCCAGAAGCGCGCCCAGCACCAGCCCGTTGAAACATTGCGATATGAAATCGTGCCAGTTGATCACGCCGCCATGCGCCTCGAGCCGATGATGAGCCCTTGCCGTCGGGGCGATCCCCTCATGACGGCCAATCCGCCGACTTTATGGGAGTGAAGCGGCCGGGTCCGCAAGATGCGCGGGCTTCGCGTCCATTCGGCCCGGCCGCCCCTTCGGGTGGAAGGATCTTCTCCGCGCATGGGAGCGCGGAGAAGGCATTGGGTTCTGTCAGATGTAGTCGCCAAGCTGGCAACCGAAGGCGTCCGGCTTTTGCATGAGCGGCTCGCCCGGCACCACTTCGAGCACCTCCCAGAAGTCCTCGGGGTTCTTCATGTCCTTCGGCGCCTTGCCGCGAACGATGATGACCGGACGAATCAACTGGTGATCCTCGGGACGGAAGCGAACATCGCCGACCATCGACGGAAACGTCTCGCCCTTCTCGTACTGCTTGATGACGTCAGGGGGATAGAAACTGCCGGCCTCGGAGACCATGCGCGCCCAGATGGCGAACTGCATATAGGCGTTCTCGGCGCCCCACTCCGGCCGGTAGTTGTACTTCTTCTGGAACTCCTCGACGAACGTCTTGGCCAGCGGGTACTTGTCCTCGAGCGTCCACCAGAAGTCGGTGGCTGCGAAAACGCCCTCGGTGAGCTCCGGACCGACTTCCTTGGCGAGGAAGGGGATCTGATAGGGGATCACCATCTTCATTTTTGGAGTGAGGCCGAACTGCTTGGCCTGCTGCACAGACAGCACCGCGTCGCGGCCCCAATTCACGTTGATGATGAATTCGGCGCCGGAATTGGCGATGTTGGTGAGATACTGGCTGAAATCCTGCGTGCCGAGCGGCGACACCTGATTGGTCACCATGGTCCAGCCGCCCTGCGAGGTCAGGAAGTCGTTGACCGACTTCGTCACCGTATGGCCGTAGGTGTAGTCCGGCGTCATGTAGGCCGCCTTCTTGTCCTTCCCGTAATTCTTCAGCAGCACCGGGCCGATCGCGTTGGCTGCGGTCTCGCCATAGAAGCATTGGCGGAACGAATAGCGCGTGCAGTCCTTGCCGGTCGTGTCGTTGGAGCCTGAGAGGGCGACGATATAGAGAATCTTCTCACGCTCAGCGAACTTGTTCAAAGCCACGGCGACCGCCGACGACGTCGACCCAGTCATGGCGATGATCTTGTTTTCGTTGATGAAGACCTGCTGCTCCTGCACCGCCTGGTTCGGCTTGGCGGCCGAGTTGGCGACGACGAGATTCACTTGCTTGCCGAGCACGCCCTTCGTCACCTTCGGCGCGATCTGCTTGATGAGATCGTTGCCTTCATTGATGTGCGCGACGGCAAGTTGCATGCCCTTGAGCTCATCTTCGCCCTGCACAGCGTAGGCTCCGGTGCGCGGAACGGTGGCGCCGATCGTGACCGAGTTGCCCTGCGAGCCGGCCGGCCAAGTGCCGAGCGCCGGCTTATCCTCAGCATAGGCGCTGCCGACCTGGCCAAAGAGGCCCGGTATCAGACTAGCGCTGGCGACGCCTCCCCCGAGCTGCAGCAGGCGACGGCGCGAAAAGCCGCGGGCCGCTTCCCTTCCGAAATTGAATTCCGTCATTTTTTCCTCCCATGGATTCCCGGCTCTGCAAATGACCCTAACGGTCGCTGCACGCCCGCCGCTCAGGCCCAGCCGCAGGCAAATGCTGGCGCTCGCGGCATTTTACAGCCCAGCGAGTGCAGACTATCGTCAACAGACAATGGCGGCGTCAATGCGACTTTCGTTCGCAAAGCAGCGATGCGGTCGACGACTCTCTTCGCGCTAGGCCGTGCTGAGCACGACGCCGTTCCCCTGCACTTCCGCCTTCTCGAACTCTGCGGCGGCAATCGCCCGGTCGAGAGCGGCGCGCAGCTCCTTGGCCGTCTCCAGGGTCAGCTCGATCCCCGCAGAGTCCCCATTTGGGCGCCCCGGCCAAACCGGGCGACGTATACTGGTCACGGGATCAGATCGAAATCGGCCTGCAACAGGAGATCCGTCGACAGGGAATTGTCACATGAACAGGGAATTCTATTGAAGTTGCGCGGAAAATATCGTCGCCGTGAGGGCCAAATCAGGGAACGCTTGTCGACCGAAAGATCACGCGCAACCATTAGGATTTTGCAATTCGATCCCATCCATCCACGGACGTTCCATACCGCTCTCACTGAGAAGTTCGCTGACGGGGATTGACGGGTAGCCAAATGACGGATTTCCCTGTTCTTCTCCCTGTTGCCAGAGAAACCGGGCTTATGGAGACCGGTTTCGCGTGACTGCGTCCACCCCAGCCATTCGTCCTGCGTTCGCGGCGCGCTCGGCACTCCGAACGATTAGCATTATTTCCGTCGGTTATGCCGGAGCGTGTCTGGTCCCGAAATCTGGAGTGCCTCCATCGTCCCGGTGTTCGGCATGGTCTTTTTCCTCCTCTTGATAGGCGACGCCGGTTCAAGCGATCAGCGCGCCGCTCGGCGCGTCAAACAGAAGCAGCTTTTCGGGCGGGAACCCCAACACCACCCTCTGCGAGGGCGAACAGGATTGCGGCTTGAGGCGCGCCAAGGCTTCCTGACCGCCGATCCGGAAGAAGGCGAGCTGGTCCGATCCGGTGGGCTCGACGATGTTGATCGTCACCTCGATCACGTTATTCTGGGGAGCGCCGAGACCCTGTTCCTGCTGGATCGCCTCAGGCCTGACGCCGACTCAGAATGGGCGTTCCTGTCGCGAGACCGGCCGCTGCGCTTGGATGCGTCGTCACGAGCGTCGTTGCTTCACTGCCTTCGCGTGCTCTAGATCGGCTCGGGTCCGCGCGAGATGGCGGCGACGCCGGTGCGTGAGACCTCGACCAGCCCGATCGGGCGCATGAGCTCGACGAAATCGTCGATCTTGCGCGGCGCGCCGGTCAGTTCGAAAATGAAGCTCTCAGTGGTCGCGTCGATCACCCGGGCGCGGAAGGCATCGGCGAGCCGCATCGCCTCGACCCGGTTCTCGCCCTTGCCCCTGACCTTGATCATCGCGAGCTCGCGCTCGATCGCCCGCACAGTCAAGGTTAGGTCGTTCACGGAATGGATAGGAACCAGACGCTCGAGCTGATGACGGATCTGCTCGATGATCTCCGGCGTGCCGGACGTGACAATGGTTATGCGTGAGAGGTGCGTTTCGTGCGCCACCTCAGCGACCGTCAGGCTCTCGATGTTGTAGCCGCGCCCCGAGAACATGCCGACGACGCGCGCGAGCACGCCCGGCTCGTTGTCGACCAGCACTGAGAGCGTGTGGGTCTCGATGTTGGACTTCGCTGTCGCCGAGGAATAGGGCGACAGCGGCTGGAGGATCGAGGTCTTGCTCATGGGGTCATGTCCTTGTTCGCGCCAGCCCGACGGCGGCGCTGACTCTCCCTTCAGGCGGCGACCGCGCTCGGCGCGGCCACGATCCATCGCCGGAAGAGATCGAAATCGATGTTGCCGCCCGACAGCACGAGCCCGACCTTGCGTCCTCTGAGGCGCGATCGCTCCTTCACCGCCGCCGCGAGCGCCGCCGCGCCCGCGCCCTCGGCGAGGTTGTGCGTATCGGTCCAATAGGCGCGCACCGCCGCCGCGATCTCGTCGTCGCTAACGAGCGTGATCCGCGCCGCGCCCCTGAGGATGACTTCGAGCGCCTCCTGGTCTGGAACGCGCGTCGCCATCCCGTCGGCAAGCGTGTCGGCGCTGTTGGTGGGCACGACACGGCCGGCAGCGAACGAAAGCGCGTAGGCTGGCGCTTCCGTCGATTGCACGCCGACGATCTCTATCTTGAGACCCAGGGCGTCGCGCGCCGAGATGCAACCGCAGATTCCCGAGCCCTGGCCGATCGGAACGTAAAGCACGTCGAGGTCCGATCGCTCGCTCAGAAGCTCAAGAGCGTAGGTCGATACGCCGAGCGCCAGATCGCGGTGGAACGATGGAACCATATGCAGGCCGCGCGAGCCCGCTAGTCGCGCAGCCTCCTCGCGCGAGGCCTGAAAGTCGCGCCCGAATTCGATCAGTTCGGCGCCGAGGGCGCGCATGGCGGCGTTCTTCTCGCTCGAATTGCCTTGCGGCGCGAGGATCGTCACTTCAAGGCCCGCGCGCCGTCCGGCGAAGGCGAGACTTTGACCATGATTGCCGCGCGTCGCCGAAATGAGCCCGGGCGTCGCCGGCTCGCGCTTCATCAGCGCATCGACGTAAGTGAGGCCGCCCCGGACCTTGAAGGCGCCTGTCGGCAGGTGGTTTTCGTGCTTGACCACGACCTCGGCGCCGAGCCGCTTGTCGAGCAGCGGCCAATTCAGGGCCGGCGTCGGGCGCAAGGCGCCGAGCACAATCTCGTGCGCCCGACGCATCTCCTGCAACGTGAACATCGCGAAAGACCCTCACCCTAGCCCTCTCCCCAAAGCCCGTCGAAAGACGGGCGTCCTGGCGGACGCCATATGGGGAGAGGGAAGAACACTAAACCAACATCTTGCCCTTCTCGTCGATCACGTTGTCGAGTTCTATGCCGGCGTCGTCCTCAAGCTGGGCCATGATCATTTCGTTATGCGCCTTGCCCGAGGGGATCATCGGGAAGCAGTTCTCCTTCTGATCGACGAGGCAATCGAAGATGACCGGCCGTGGCGCCTCGATCATCTCCATGATCGCCGCGTCGAGCTTCGCGGGGTCGGCGCATCGGATCCCGTGCGCGCCATAGGCGTCGGCGAGCTTGACGAAGTCGGGGAGCGAGTCGGTGTAACTCTCCGAATAGCGCCCGCCGTGCAGAAGCTCCTGCCATTGGCGCACCATGCCCATATACTGGTTGTTGAGAATGAAGATCTTGATCGGCAGGCGATACTGAACCGCCGTCGACATCTCCTGCATATTCATGAGGATCGAGGCTTCCCCGGCGATGTCGACAACCAGCGACTTCGGATGCGCAAGCTGGGCGCCGATTGCGGCTGGCAGCCCGTAGCCCATCGTCCCGAGGCCGCCCGAGGTCATCCACCGATTGGGCTCCTCGAAGGCGAAATGCTGCGCCGCCCACATCTGGTGCTGGCCGACCTCGGTGGTGATGTAGAGGTCGCGGCCCTTGGTCAGCTCGTAAAGCCTCTTCACCGCGTGCTGGGGCTTGATGATCTTCTCGGAATTGCGGAAGCCGAATGAGTTGCGCGCCCGCCAACCGTTGATCGCGCTCCACCATTTGGCGAGCGCGGCTGGATCGGTCTGGTGCGGACCCGCTCGCCATAACCGGACCATGTTCTCCAGGACATGCGCGCAGTCTCCGACGATGCCGAGATCGACTTTGACGTTCTTGTTGATCGAGGACGGATCGATATCGATATGGATCTTCCTCGACTTCGGCGAGAAGGCGTCAAGGCGCCCCGTAATGCGATCGTCAAAGCGCGCGCCAATGCAAATCATCAGATCGCAATCATGCATGGCGTTGTTGGCCTCGAAAGAACCATGCATCCCAAGCATGCCCAGCCATTGCTTGTCGGACGCAGGATAGGCGCCAAGCCCCATCAGCGTCGACGTGATTGGAAACCCGGTTAAGCGGACGAGTTCGCGCAGCAGGGAGGATGCGTGGGGGCCGGAGTTGATGACGCCGCCGCCGGTGTAGAAGACTGGCTTCTTCGCCGCCGCCATCATCTCGACCGCGTGCCGAACGCGCTCCAGGTCGCCCTTGAGCTGCGGCTGATAGGTCTTGTGCTGGACATTTTTCTGAAACGAGTAAGCGCCGGTGGCGAATTGCACGTCCTTTGGAATGTCGACGACCACCGGACCGGGACGGCCGTGCGAAGCGATATAGAAGGCCTCGTGTAGGATGCGCGGCAGGTCGTCAACGCGGCGCACGAGATAATTGTGCTTGGTGCAGCTGCGGGTGATGCCAGTCGTATCGCATTCCTGGAAGGCGTCGGACCCGATGAGGTGGGTCGGCACCTGGCCGGTGATACAGACCAGCGGAATGGAGTCCATCAGCGCGTCGGTGAGGCCAGTGATGGCGTTGGTCGCGCCGGGACCCGAGGTGACGAGGAGAACACCGACCTTGCCGGTCGACCGAGCGTAACCCTCGGCGGCGTGAGCCGCGCCTTGCTCGTGGCGCACGAGGATGTGGCGCAATTTGTTCTGATGGAAGATGGCGTCATAGATCGGCAGCACCGCGCCGCCCGGATAACCGAAGACCAGCTCGACGCCCTGGTCCTTCAGCGCCTCGATGACCATCTCCGCGCCGGTCATGTGCTTGGCCATAATCCAACTCTCCACCTTTTCTCGTCAATCGCGAATCCGAGGCAACAAAAAAGGCCCTCAAAGGGGCCTTCGGGTGAGCGCTAGCGAACGGATGCAGATCCTAAGTCTGCCCGTCCTCCAGCGCCAAACGTACGATAAGCTTCGCCACGCGTCGCCTCGAATGAAACAAGGTAAGAGTAAAGAAGACCGGAGGCGGCGTCAAGCCGTCGCGGCCGCGGTCGGCGATTGCGCAAAAGCCGGTTCGAGCCAAGCGCGGCCCGAGGGAAGGCAAGCGAAACGTGTCATCAACCGTCAAGACGATCAACACCGGCGTCCTTTCCGTCGCCTACCTGGAATATGGACCCGCGTCTGGCTGGCCGTGCATCCTCGGCCACGGCTTCCCTTACGACGTCCATGCCTATGATCAGGCCGCGCCAATCCTTGCGCAGGCCGGGGCGCGGGTCATCGTTCCCTATCTGCGCGGCTATGGGCCGACGCGGTTCCTCAGTGCCGGGACGCCTCGCTCGGGCGAACAGGCGGCCCTCGGCGTGGACCTTCTTGACTTCATGGACGCGCTCAAGATCGAGCGCGCGGTTCTCGGCGGGTATGACTGGGGCGGGCGCGCCGCTTGCATCGTCGCCGCTCTTTTGCCCATGCGGGTCGTCGCGCTCGTCTCCGGCAATTCGTACAACATCCAAAGCATCGCGCATGCGATGGAGCCGGCGAGCCCGGCCGAAGAGGCGGCGTTCTGGTATCAGTACTACTTCCACAGCGAGCGGGGGCGACGCGGGTTGACGAAGAACCGGAGGGAGATCGCGCGTCTCCTCTGGCGCATGTGGTCGCCGAACTGGGCGTTCGACGACGCGACCTTCGACCGAACGGCGAGCGCCTTCGACAATCCCGACTTCGTCGCGGTCGTCGTCCATTCCTATCGGCATCGCTACGGGCTCGCGCCTGGCGCCGGCGATCCCCGGTATGATGAGATCGAAATGGGGCTCGCGGCTCAGCCGCCCATCGCCGTTCCAGCCATCACCATCGACGGCGATGCAGACGGCGTAAACCCCGGCACCGCCCATCACGCGAAGAAATTCACTGGCCCGCACGAACATCGCGTATTCAGGGGCGCTGGCCACAACCTGCCGCAGGAGCGGCCGGAGGAATGGGCGCGCGCAGTCATCGACGCGCGCAAGATGGCGAAAAGCTAGGGAACGAAAGAGGTTGTCGCTCGTTCACCTGGCGCGGAAGGGGAATCCGGCGTTGGCGATCGCAGACTATCCGGACGCCGGTCCGGCCAAGCAGCCTGACCGTCCGAAGCTGGCGGACATTCTTGGTCCTGGCCTCATAACCGGCGCTTCCGACGACGACCCGAGCGGGATCGCCACCTACGCGCAGGCGGGCGCGGCCTTCGGCTTCGCCCTCTCGTGGACCCTCCTTTTCACTTACCCGCTCATGTGCGCGATCCAGATGATCAGCGCCGAGATCGGGCGTGTGACGGGCAAGGGCATCGCTGCCAACATGCGCCGCTCCTATTCCCCGTTTGTGCTCTATGCGCTGGCGAGCCTTCTCGTCGTCGCCAATGTCATCAACATCGGCGCCGACCTTGGAGCGATGGGCGCGGCGCTGCAGCTCATTCTGCCCGGACCGCAATGGCTCTATGTCGCGGCGTTCGCCATTCTCATTACGCTTCTGGAAGTGTTCATGCGCTACGCGAACTATGCTTCCGTACTGCGCTGGCTCACGCTCTCGCTCTTCGCCTATGTCGCCACGGTGTTCGTCGTTGGCGTGCCCTGGGGGACGGTCGCCTTCCATCTTGTCGTTCCGCATGTCGAGTGGACGACGGCCTATTTCACCATCGTTGTCGCCGTCTTCGGCACGACGATCAGCCCCTATCTCTTCTTCTGGCAGGCCTCGGAGGAGGTCGAAGACGTAAACAAAGACCCCGCCGCCGAGCCCATTCTCGAAGCGCCAGATCAGGCGCCCCAGCAACTTCAGCGCATCCGTCTCGACACGATCGTTGGCATGGGCGTGTCCAATCTGATCGCGCTGTTCATCGTGCTGACGACCGCGGCGACCCTCAATGCGCACGGGCTGACCAATATCGAGACCTCGGCCGACGCCGCGAAGGCGCTGAGGCCAATCGCGGGTGAATTTGCCTTCGCTGTGTTCGCGCTCGGCATCGTCGGCACAGGCCTGCTCGCCGTGCCGGTTTTGGCCGGGAGCGCGGCCTACGCGGTTGGCGAAACGCTCGGCTGGCGCATCGGACTCGACGAGCGGCCGGGCCGCGCGCCGGGCTTCTACTGGGCGATCGCGGGCGGGATTTTCATCGGCGCATTGCTCAACTTTTCACCGCTCGATCCGATCAAGGCCCTGATCTTGAGCGCCGTTGTCAATGGCGTCGCCGCGGTTCCGATCATGGCCATGATCATGGTGATGGCCTCGCGGCGAAAGGTGATGGGCGAATTCGCGCTCCACCCGGGGCTCAAGGCGCTCGGCTGGATCGCGACCGCGGTCATGGCCGCCGCCGCGGTTGGCATGTTCGCGACCTGGAACGGCTGAGCCGCGCACGCGAAAATCCCCCGGGCCACAGCAATCTAACAGCGAGCAAACGCCAGTAAAACACCCCTAAATGCGACTAAACGTTAGTAAATTTGCTTGCATTTACTAGCGTTTATTTTTCAGAATCGAGATTTTTCAACGGGTTACGGTCGATTCAAATAGGAAAACCCCTGTCGCGTCTCAGGCCGTGTGCAATCTGTCTCAAAGGCATTGTTCCTCTCTTTCTCCTCGCGGGCGGACTATGGCGTGGCGCGAGTTTGATTCCGCTAATAGAAAACGATAGCCAACATTTCTGATTTTGTCAATGCCTATTTCTCGGAAACCGCCGCCGATTGTTCATTCCCGCGAACGCGAGGAAACCGCGAGCGCGGAAGCAGCGGCGAAGCAAAGCAAGCGCCCGGATCGCCTAAGTCCGGCCGCCTGATGATTTTGCGCCGCGAAATAATCCGCGGGCCAGACGCATCGCCACCAGCAGGAACAGCATGACCAGCGCGATGGCGGCGGCCGGCGCCGCCAGCGCCAGAAACGATATCAGGACCACGCCGCCAAGCTCCGCAGCCGCAATGGCGGGGTTCCCGAGACCGCCAGTCAAAACCGTCGAGTTGGCACGAAGAATTCCCGCCGTACCCGTAATTGTGTCGTTATGATCGGCTTCTATAGGGTAGGGGGCTATGCGATAAGGCGGCATGACTCATACGGTTCGCGAAAAACACAAGCTGCTGGCTCGCGTGCGGCGCATCCGGGGCCAAGTCGAGGCCATTGAGCGCGCCCTCGACGGCGAGGCGGGCTGCGAACAGGTGATGCATCTCATCGCCGGCGCGCGAGGAGCGATGGCCGGTCTGATGGCCGAGGTCGTCGAGGACCACGTGCGGACGCATCTCGTCGACGCCGAAAAGCATCCTGAGGCGCTGAACACCGAAGCGGCGGAGCAACTCCTTGATGTTGTCCGCACCTATCTGAAATGAGGACGCCATGATTGAGAACAACGGCGGCCCCGCGGCGGCCTTTCATAACCATGTGTTCCTCGGCAGGGGACACGAAAAAAGCGAACGCAAGACGTGGGCGGTCATCTGGCTCTGCGGCGTCATGATGGTCACGGAGATTGTCGGCGGCCTGATGTTTGGCTCGATCGCCCTTGTCGCCGACGGTATGCACATGAGCACGCACGCGGGCGCGCTTCTTCTGGCGGCGCTGGCTTACACCTACGCCCGCAAGCACGCGAATGATCCCAACTTCACGTTCGGCACCGGCAAGCTTGGCGATCTCGCGGGATTCACAAGCGCCATCATCCTCGCGATGATCGCGCTCTTGATCGGCTACGCGTCGGTCAGCCGCATATTCACGCCGGCGCCTATCCACTTCGCAGAGGCGATTCCGATTGCCTGCCTCGGCTTGGCCGTCAACATCGCGAGCGCGTGGCTCCTAAGCGGCGGCGGGCGCGATCACGGCCATAGCCACGGCCATGCGCATGGAGGCCACGATCATCAGGATCACGATGAGTCGCGTGAAATCGTAACCGCTTCCGGTGTCGTGCGCCTCGAAGTGTTCGAGGACGGCGCGCCGCCACGCTTCCGGCTCCGCGCTGGAACCGGCCCGGCTCTGATCGCGCAAGCGGTAACAATTGAAACCGTCCGCCCCGACAGTGCGCGGCAGGTTTTCACGATGATGGACCAAGGCGGCTATCTGGAGTCGCTCGCCGAGATTCCGGAGCCGCACGCCTTCGCCGCAAATGTGCGGATCGGACCAGACACCTATCCGGTCGTCTTTGAAGAGCACGAACATGTGCAAGGATTGGCCGCGCGCGACAACAACATGCGCGCAGCCGTGATTCACGTCATTGCCGACGCTGCGGTGTCGGTGCTTGTCATCCTCGGCCTGCTGCTCGCGCGCGCCTTTGGCTGGCTCCGGATGGACCCGCTCGCCGGCATCATCGGGGCTTGCGTCATCGCCAGTTGGTCCTATGGCCTCATCCGCGACACCGGGGCGATCTTGCTCGACATGAACCCCGACCGGAGCATGGCGAGCAAACTGAGACAAGCCGTAGAGGGTGATGGCGACCAACTCGCCGATCTCCACCTCTGGCGCTTGGGGCCGGGCCACCTCGGCGCGATTGTTTCGGTCGTCACGGCGAAACCACGGGAGGCCGACTATTATCGGAGCCGTCTCGCCCCCTTCACGTCGCTGTCGCATCTGACCGTCGAGGTGCCGCATCAATCTTGACGGAGCGGAGCGGCGGAGGGAAAGCCGCCTAAGATCGGGCAAGGACAGAACCGGGTCGGACTAATGCGTTTGCGTCACGTTTCCGGACGGCCCACTCCTGCGGCCGCGCGCCGTGGCCGTGGGAAACTTCGACGCCAGGCAATTCGAGCCTGATCATTTTCATCCGCAAACATGTTCCAAGGCGACGACGTCGGATAAGATCATTGCCAGGTGGGGCGAGCTGGCCCTCGCAAAAACGGTCCCGGGAGGAGCGTCATGTGTAGGTGGAAAATACTGGCGACGACGGCGCTGGCCGCGATGCTGGTCGCTGCAACAGCGGTGCTGCCAGTCTCGGCGCGCGAACTCCAGCCTCTCGCCACGGCAACGTCTGAACAGGTCGGCATGTCGGTGGAGCGCCTTGGGCGCATCACCACAGTGCTCAAAAAGGAGGTTGCCGAAGGCAGGCTGCCCGGTGCGGTGGTCATGGTCGCCCGCAAGGGGAAGATCGTCTATTCGGACGCCATCGGCTTCCAAGACAAGGGCGCGGAAACGCCCATGAAGCTCGATTCGATCTTCCGCATCTATTCAATGACCAAGCCGTTTGTCTCGGTGGCGGCCATGATGCTGGTCGAAGATGGCGTCATCCAGCTCACCGATCCCGTCTCCAAATTCCTGCCGGCCTTCAAAGACATGCAAGTGAGCGTGGCAAGCACAGACGCCGATGGCAAGACCACCTACACGAATGTACCGGCGGCCAAGCCGATCACCGTGCAGGACCTTCTGCGACATAGCGCGGGTCTTGCCTATGCGGAGATCACCAAGAACGAATCGGTGAAGGCGGCCTACGTCGAGGCCAAGTTCTCCCAGCCGGGCGTGCATGAGTTCGACTCCCGGGATATGACGCCGGCCGAGGAAGTCGCGCGCATGGCAAAGATACCCCTTATTCACCAGCCAGGCACGATGTGGGAGTACAGCATGGCTGTCGACATTCTCGGCCGCGTGATTGAGGCAGCGTCGGGCGAGCGGCTTGCCGTCTTCCTGGACGAACGACTGTTCAAGCCGCTCAAAATGGTGGACTCGGGCTTCTGGGTGCCGCCGTCGAAGATCTCACGCCTCGCGCAGCCGCTGCCGGTCGACCCCGCTTCAGGCCTGAAGACGAGCGTACTCGATGTGTCGGCAGAGCCGAAGAATGATTCCGGCGGCGCTGGCGGAGTTTCGACCGCCATGGATTATTTGCGGTTCGGCCAGATGCTCCTGAATGGCGGCGAACTCGATGGCGAACGCGTATTGAGCCGCTCTACCATCAAGCTGATGACGTCAGACCATCTCGGCACGCGCGTCGCGGCGCCATTCCAGCCGGGTGAGCTTCTGCTGGGAACTCCCGGCTACACGTTCGGTCTTGGCTTTGCTGTGCGTCAGGGCGACGGCGTGGCTGGTGTGCCCGGCTCGGCGGGCGAGTTCATGTGGGCAGGTTACGCCGGCACCTTTTTCTGGGTCGATCCCCAGGAGGAGCTTGTCGGTGTCTACATGACACAGGCCCCGAGTCCAACACGCGCCTATTACCGCAAGATGTTTAAGGCACTCGTCTATCAGGCGCTCGTGGACTGAAGCCTCACCCTGCCTTCCACCGCATTCCGAATGCGCGGCAACGGTTTCTCGCTGCCTCGCAATTCAACTGGCCCTTTCGCAGGAGCGTGAAAAGGGCAGTCAAGATAATACGACGGCACGTCGTCGAAGCCGCGACTTAAGCCATGCCCCTGAGCCGGCCTGCGGCATGTGGTTGGCAACCAAACTGGCGACAATACGCCTACCGAGGCCGCTTCACCGGCCGAACTTCCGCATTGGGTCGACACCAGCCAACGCTGATTGAGTTTTGACGCTAAAGCGCCTCGGCTCAGCTCGCCATCGCTCCCGGCCCAGGAATCGCGGCGGGCGGGCATTTGCCGAGGATGATCATGCCGAGCACCTCGTCCTTGGTCATGTCCTCGACGCGGCCCGATCCGACAACCTGGCCGTTCTTCATCACCGTCACCCGGTCCGCGAGGTCAAATACGTCGTGGATGTCGTGACTGATGAGGAAGATGCCGATGCCCTCGGACTTGAGCTGCTTGATGAGCTCGCCGACCTGCGCCGTCTCGGCTGGTCCCAACGCCGCCGTCGGCTCGTCCATGATGAGGACCTTGGCGTCGAAATGGATCGCCCGGGCGATGGCGACCGACTGGCGCTGCCCTCCGGAGAGCGCGACCACCGGCTCCTTGAAGCGGCGGAAGTTCGGATTGAGCCGCCCCATCACCTTGCGCGCCTCCGCCTCCATCGAGGCGTCGTCGAGCGTTCCCCAGCGCGTCAGCAGCTCGCGGCCGAGATAGAGGTTAGACGCCGCATCGACGTTGTCGGCGAGCGCGAGCGCCTGATACACCGTTTCGATGCCAAAGTGCTTGGCGTCGCGCGGGTTCTCGATCTTGGCTTCCTGCCCGTCGATGAAGATCTGTCCGCTGTCGCGCTTGTATGCGCCCGACAGGATCTTGATGAGGCAGGATTTGCCTGCGCCATTGTGGCCAAGCAGGCCAACCACCTCGCCGGGGTATAAATCGATATAGGCGTGGTCGACGGCCTTTACGCCGCCGAAGGCGATCGAGATGTCCTTCATCTCGACAAGCGGCGTGCCTGCGTTGGCGTCCATGGCTTAACCCTTGGCGGTTCTGCGGCGGTAGAAGGTGTCGATGCCGACCGCGCCGACGAGCACCACGCCCACCACCATCTGCTGGAAGGCCGAGTCGAAGCCGAGCAGCACCATGCCCGATTGCAGCGACTGGATGACCAGCGCGCCGATGAGCGCGCCGTAGATCGTGCCGACGCCCCCGGCGAGCGAGGTGCCGCCGATAACCGCCGCCGCAATCACGTAAAGCTCGTCGAACTGGCCGAGCACGTTGGTCGCGGAGTCGAGGCGCGCCGAATCGATGCAGGCGGCGATCCCCGCCAGCGCGCCCATCAGCGCAAAGACGAGAATTGTGATCTTCTTGGTGTTGACGCCAGCAAGCTCGGCGGCTTCCGGGTTGCCGCCGGTGGCGTAGACATAGCGGCCGAACCGGGTCCGCCTTGCAAGGAAGGTCATGACGAGGCCGGTGATGAGCGCGATCAGCACCGGAATCGCGTATCCGGTGGAAATGAACAGTCCGCCTTCAGGAACGGGGATATTGTTGTCGGCCGCGTATTTTGCCGCCACCCGCTCCGGCCAGGGATAGGCGTTGACGATCGCGGTCGCGCCGAGGACGAAGAAGCAGCCGACAATCGCGATGACATATTCGGCCCACATCGGCCGTTGCGGGAAACGGAACCGCGCCCGCCGCTGCCGTCCGGCGTACAGGCCGAACACGATGCCCGCGCAGCAGATTGCGGCCAGCGCCCAACTCGCCGTCGCTCCGATCGAGCCGTGCGGCCCTCCGCCCATCAGCGCGAAGCGGTCGTCGAGCGGGGCGATGGTCTGACCCGTCGTCACCCACCATGCCGCGCCGCGCCAGAACAATTGCCCGCCAAGGGTGACGATGAAGGACGGAATGCCGATGTAGGCGACCAGCGAGCCTTGAAAGGCGCCGATCGCCGCGCCGACCGCCAAGGCGAGGATGACGGCGATGATCCAGATCGTCGGATTGTCGAGCCCGAGATAGACCGGCAGGACGCGGACCTGGGCGACGCCAATGATTGTCGAGACGAAGCCCACGATCGATCCGACCGAGAGATCGATGTGGCGCATGACGATGATGAGCACCATCCCCGTCGCCATGATCGCGATCGACGCCGTCTGGACGCTCAAATTCCACAGGTTGCGCGGCGTCAGGAACACGCCCTCGCCACTCGCGAGCAGCGTATAGAGGTGAAACCCGATCCAGATCAGCGCCAGCGCGCCGATCATGCCGAGCATGCGGGTGTCGACCTCGGTGGCTCTCAGCAGCCGTCGGATCGCCGGCTCGTTGGGAGCCGCGCTGGCCGCGCTCGGCGCCGCAGAGGTCATGCTCCCTCCCGATCTTGCGCCGCCGCCATCGGGGCGAGCGGCGTCTCAACATAAAGCCGCGCCGAATTCCAAACGGCGCGGCCTCCTTTTGTTTCACTCCATCCAGATAGGATCAACTCACTTGCAAAAAGGCGTCATGCTGGGCTTCACGCCCGCGCAGACCTCCGCCTTGGTGATCCAGCCCTTGTCGACGATCACGTTGAGGTTGGCCTTGGTGATCGGGAGCGGGGTCAAGAGAATGCCGTTGACCTTGACCCCCTTGGCGCCGCCCGTGAAAGGCTTCACGTCAGGAATGGCGGTCATCTTCTTGCCGGCGCCAAGTTCGACGGCCGCTTCGCCGGCGGTCTTGCCGAGGTCGCGCGCATCCTTCCAGATCGAGACGGTCTGGGTGCCAAGCGCGATGCGGTTGATCGCCGCATGGTCGCCGTCCTGTCCCGACACCGGAACCGAGCCGGCCATGCCCTGGGCCGAGAGCGCCGCGACGACGCCGCCGGCCATGCCATCGTTCTCGCAGACCACCGCGTCGACCTTGTTGTTGTTCTTGGTGAGGATCTGCTCCATGTTCTTCTGCGCGTTGTCCGGCTTCCAACCGTCGGTATAGGATTCGCCGACGTTCTTGATCTTGCCGGCCTTAATAGCGGGCTCGAGCACTTCCTTGATGCCGGAGAACAGGAAGTCCGCGTTCGGGTCGCCCTTGTCGCCCTTGATGAAGGCGTAGTTGCCGGTGGGCTTGGCGGCTTGGATCGCCTTGGCCATCATCCGCCCGACGCCGACATTGTCGAAGGTGATGTAAAGGACGTTCGGGCTCTCGATCAGGCGGTCGTAAGCGATGACCGGGATACCTTCGTCCGACGCCTTCTTGACCGCCGGAAGAATGGCTTCCGAGTCCATGGCGAGGATGATGAGCACGTTGGCGCCCTTGGAGATGAGATCCTCGACGTCGGTCAGCTGCTTGGTCGGCGAAGCCTGAGCGTCGGCCGAGATGTATTTGGCGCCGTGCGCCGCGAGCGCCTTCTTGATTGCGGCCTCATCGGTCTTCCAGCGCTCTTCCTGGAAGTTCGACCAGGACACGCCGACCGTCAAATCTTTCGCCATCGCGGCGAAAGAGACGACGCTCGCGGACGCCAGCAAAACCGCCCCGATCGCCAGGTTTTTCAATGATTTCATAGATTTCCTCCCGAAGATCCACGGACCCGGCGGCGACCCGACAAAAGCGCGCGCACCTCCAGCCGAAGCCGGACAATTTCCGCGAGCGGCACAATGGTCAGCCTCGCCACGACTGTCAATGCGCCAAATGGACTATGTCAAACTTGGCTCATTGGGCTTCGCGTCTCGTCTGCCGTCAGGCGGATTCGGCAGAGCGCGGAACGAGTTGCGGCGCCAGCCGAGACATGTGAGATAGCGGTCGGGCGCTCTGCTTATCGATAGGGGCGACGGGAGGACCATGAAGCGGCTTTTGGGCATGTCGATCGCTCTGTGCGCGGCGTCCGCCCTGTGCGCGATCGGCGCCGCATCGGGCGCGAGCTGGGACGAGCGCGTCTTTCCGCCGGGGTCCCATCTTGATTTCGATCAGATCGCGGCGGCAGGGCCCGCCGCCCTCCCCGCCCTGATCGAGCGCGGGCGCGAGCTGTTCAAGGCGAAATTCACCACCGTCGACGGCGCCGGACGGCCGAAGGCGACCCAGGCGATCATCCCTACCAAGCGCAAGAACGGCGTCAATCCGCCGTTCAGCCGCACCAGCGGGCCAGATTCGAATTCCTGCTTCGGCTGCCACAACGACCCCGTCATTGGCGGTTCGGCCGACGACGTCGCCAATGTGTTCGTGTCGGAGGGTTTCGAGAGCGCGAACTTCGACTCGATCGACCCCTCGTTCTCGAGCGAGCGGCACACGATCGCGCTGATGGGCGCGGGGCTCGTCGAGCTTTTGGCGCGCGAGATGACCGCCGACTTGCAGGCGATCCGCGCCGCCGCGATCGCCGAGGCCTGCGCGACGGGCAAAGACGCGCGCGCTGACCTCGTGACCAAGGGCG
The DNA here is from genome assembly GCA_963824475.1 of uncultured Alphaproteobacteria bacterium. Lineage (GTDB taxonomy): Bacteria > Pseudomonadota > Alphaproteobacteria > Rhizobiales > Beijerinckiaceae > Roseiarcus. Next base: position 422,779 of record CAWGPR010000006.1, on the reverse strand, counting down.
TCCGGTTCGGCTCGATCGTCGCCCATCCCGACGGCATCGTCGATCTCGACGCCATCGACGGCGTCGATTCCGATCTCATCGTGAGGCCGTTCAGCCGCAAGGGCGTGTTCACCTCGCTCAGGCAGTTCACCATCAACGCGCTCAACATCCACCACGGCATGGAGGCGGTCGAGCGTTTCGGCGTGCGGTGGACCGGCAGCCACGATTTCGCCGAGAGCGGCGTGCCCGACGCGATCACCGCCGGCGACGTCTCGGCCCTGGTCGCGTTCCAGGCGACCCTGCCGCCTCCGACAGTGAAGGCCGACCTGCCCGATGATTGGCGGCAGGCGGCCAAGGACGGCGCCACGACCTTCAACGAGATCGGCTGCGCCTCGTGCCACATGCAGACCTTGCCGCTGAAGTCGCTCGTCTTCACCGATCCCGCGCCCTACGATATGGCGGGCACGCTGCGCGCGGGCGAAGTCAAGGCGCCGATCCGGATCGATCTGGGCGCCCTGCCCTTCGCCAAGACGCTCGAGAAGAACGACAAGGGCGAGTGGCTGGTCCCTCTCTACAGCGATCTCAAGCGCCATCTCATCGTCGATGAGACGGTCAATGCGCTCGGCAACGAATTGCAGGCGCAGCGGTTCGTCGAGCGCGACGTATTCCTCACGCCGCGGCTATGGGGCGTCGGCTCGACCGCGCCTTACGGCCACAACGGCGCCTTCCGCATGCTCGACGAAATCATCGCGGCGCATGGCGGAGACGCGCGGTTCGCACGCGACGCGTATCAAGCGCTCGACCCCGAGAAGCGCGACGACGTCATCGCCTTCCTGCGGTCGCTTGTCATCGAAACGCAATGATGCGGACCCTCTTCTGCATTCTCGCGTTTCTTCTCGGGCTCGCGGAGGCGCGCGCGGGCGACGACCGCCAAAAGCCGCTGGGCGACGTGCCCCTCATGCATGAAGAGGCTGAGGCGGCGGGCCTTCACAGCGTCTACGACGGTCCATGGGAGTTCTTCGTCGGCGGGGGCGGGGCGGCGTTCGACTGCGACGGCTCAGGCTTTCCCTCGCTGTTCCTGGCGGGCGGCAAGAATCCAGCGCGCCTCTTCGTCAACAAATCCAAGGCCGGGGGTGAGCTCAAATTCGAGGAGAAGCCGCTCGACATCGGCGCCGATGCGAAACTCTTGGGCAATGTCATCGGCGCCTATCCCATCGACATCGACGGCGACGGCCACATGGACCTGTTCGTCCTGAGGGTGGGCGGCAACCTCATGCTGAAGGGTGGTCCCGACTGCACGTTCACGCTCGCCAACCACGAATGGAATTTCGACGGCGATTCCGGGTGGACGACGGCGTTCGCCGCCGAATGGGAGCCGGGGCAGAAATTTCCGACGCTCGCGATCGGTCACTACGTCGACCGCGACGCGCCGGGTTCGCCCTGGGGCACGTGCGAAGAGAATTCGCTCTATCGCCCTCAAGCTGGCGACAAGCCCGACTATTCGGTGCGCACCCCGCTCGCGCCTGGCTTTTGCGCCCTCTCGATGCTGTTCACCGACTGGAACAAGTCGGGCGTGCCGTCGCTGCGCGTCTCCAACGACCGGCAGTATTACCGCGGCGGCGAGGAGCAGATGTGGCGCGTCGAGCCCGGCAAGACGCCCCGCCTTTACACGCGCGCCGACGGCTGGCGGCATTTGTCGATCTACGGCATGGGCATCGCCGAGGGCGACCTCGACGGCTCGGGCTACCCGCAATATTTCCTCACCTCAATGGGCGACGAGAAGCTGCAGAAGCTCGATCCCGAAGGGGCCGAGCGCGGCGAAGCGCCGGTCTACCGCGACATCGCCGGCGAGGTCGGCGTGACCGCGCACATTCCCTATGCCGGCGGCGACAAGCGGCCCTCGACCGCCTGGCACGCCGAATTCGCCGACTTCAACAACGATGGCCTGCTCGACATCTTCGTCTCCAAGGGCAACCTCGAGCAGATGCCGGACTTCGCGGCGTACGATCCGAGCAATCTTTTGCTTGGCCAATGGAACGGCAAATTCGCCGAGGCCGGCGACCAAGCGGGGATCGCCTGCAACGCCAAAGGCCGGGGCGCGCTGATCGCCGACTTCAATCTCGATGGGCGGCTCGACATCCTGCAGATCAACCGCGGCTCGAACGTCCTGCTCTGGCGCAATCTAGGCGCCAAGAATGGCGACGGGCCGCCGCTGCCGATGGGCAACTGGAGCGAGATCAAGCTCATCGAGCCGAACCCCAACCGCGACGCGGTCGGTGCCCGGATTTCGATCAAGACCGGAACCCGCACCCAGACCCGCTTCGTCGACGTCGGCGGCGGCGACGCCTCGGGCCACGCGGGCTTCATCCATGTCGGCCTCGGGACCGCCGAGCGGGCCGAAATCCGGGTGCGATGGCCCGACGGCGATTGGAGCCCAACCTACCGAGTGTTCGCCAACCAGTTCGTGGTCGTCGACCGCACGAAGCCGCAGGCCGCTTACTGGTATCCGGCGCGGTAGACCGTTTGCGCCGCCGGCGGGCGGCGGGCTTGGACCTGACGAGGCGCGATCTCAGCTCGCCAACACCTCGTTCACTTGCATGATCGGCTCGATCTTTGTGTAGTTGGGAATGTCGCCCAGTATTTCCGCGCCGTGCTTGGCCAGCGCCTTTTGAAGCGCATCGGCGGAATTGAATTTGAGATAGGCGATGGCGAGATAGGGCGCCTTGTCGCCGGCGGGGTCGGACACGCCCTTGTCGAATTCGCAGCTCACCAACCCTTCCGGCTTCAGCCGCGAAACGACGAGTTTGTGGTGATTGTTGAAATAATAATCATAGTTGAAGGTTCCGCCATCCTTGGCCGGATAAAGAACTGTAAGTCGATGCATCGCTTCCTCCCTGTTTTTGAGCTGGCGGACCGCTAGAGCCACCGGCAATTCGATCGAACCGCCGATGGCTGGCCTCGCGAACGCCGGCTATTGCTTCGCGCAGACGATCACCGCCTTCGCGCCGCCATCGCAGCTTGCGCCAGCCGTTCCGTCAATGTGTATTGCGACGCCGCCAGCGCAATAGGCGCTCGCCATAATCTCGCCTGCGCCGCACGACGCTTGAGCGAAATCGCTGACCACCCGGAAATTCGCGCCGGCTCCGGCCGGACCAGGCGGTCCCGCCTGGCCTTGCGGACCGGGCGGCCCCATGTGCCCTGGCGCTCCAGCCGCGCCGGAAAGTCCGGGCGGGCCAGGCGGCCCGGAAGGGCCGGTATGTCCCGGCGGCCCCGCCGGCCCCTGCGGACCGACCGCGCCGACGATTCCCGCTTCGCCCTTGGGTCCAGGCGGTCCGGCTGGCCCTGCCGGCCCAATGGCGCCGACCGCGCCCACGACTCCCGCTTCGCCCTTGAGTCCGGGCGGACCCGCTGGTCCTGCCGGCCCAGGCGGACCCGCCGCGCCGACGTCGCCCTTCGGTCCTGGAGGCCCGGCCGGCCCGATCGGGCCGATGATTCCGGCTTCGCCCTTTGGCCCGGCAGCGCCGAGTTCGCCCTTGGGCCCAGGCAGTCCGGCTGGTCCCGCCGGGCCAATCGCGCCGACCTCGCCTTTCGGTCCTCGCGGGCCGGCCGGCCCCTCGGGCCCCGGTTCGCCTTTCGGTCCGGCTGGCCCCGGCGCGCCGACCGCGCCCACCGCGCCGGTTTCGCCCTTAGGCCCCAGAGGCCCAGGCGGTCCGGCCGGCCCTCGCGCGCCGACGTCGCCCTTTGGCCCAGCCGCGCCGGTTTCGCCCTTGGGCCCAGGCGGTCCGGGTAGTCCCGCCGGTCCAATCTCGCCGGAATCACCCTTCGGTCCCTGCGGTCCGGGCGCCCCCTCGGGCCCCGGCTCGCCTTTTGGTCCTTGCAACCCAGGGGCGCCGGCGGCGCCCGTGTCGCCCTTCGGCCCAGGCGGCCCGTCGGGACCTGGCGGCCCTGGCGGTCCAGGCGGTCCAGCCGGACCAGTTTCACCTTTCGGGCCTGGCGGACCTTCCGCCCCCATATCGCCTTTCGGCCCGATCGGTCCGATGGCGCCGATCACGCCCGCTTCGCCCTTTGGCCCGGGCGGGCCTGAGGGACCCTGTTGCCCCTGGGGTCCTGGCGGGCCTTGGTCGCCCTTATCGCCCTTTGCGCAGCCTGAAACTGCGAGCAGCGCCGCAATGGCGGCGCCGGCGACAAGTAAGCGCATTTTCGTTTTCTCCCCGCTGCCCAGACCGCTCTTACGCGCGATTATGATCGGTGTGTGATAGACGAGGCGCCGGCGTCGCGCCAGACCATGGGCGGTCAAGACAGGCCGCGCGCCACGCCTTTTTAGCCGCCAATCGGCGGCGCTGCGGCGCCCTCGATGGCGGTCGCCTCGCCGACCGCCCTCCAGCGCGCGAGCTCCGCGGAGAAATCGGCCTGCTTCTGCTCCCAGAGCCCGATCGCGTCTTGGCCGAGCAGAAGATGCAACGGCGGATCGTCGCTCTCGACTGCGGCGATCATCGCTTCCGCCGCCTTGGCCGGATCGCCAGGCTGTTTGCCGTCGCCGCCGTAGAGATAGGCTTCAACCGGATCGATCACTGGGCGATAGGCGTCGATGCGCCCCGCCGGCCGCATGTTGACGGCGCCGGCGAATTCGGTGCGGAAAGCGCCCGGCGCGACAATTGTGACCCCGATGCCGAGCGGCTTGACCTCGTCCCGCAACGCTTGGCTCCAGCCCTCAAGCGCGAATTTCGAGGCGCAATAGGGACCGAACCCGCCGACCGAGACGAGACCGCCGATGCTGGTGAGCTGCAGGATGCGCCCGCTTCGCTGCGCCCGCATCGTCGGCAGCACCGCGCAGGTCATCTCAGCCGCAGCGAAGAAATTGACCTCCATCTGCTCGCGCAACTGCGGGAGCGAGAATTCCTCGGCCGCGCCGAGCGAGCCGCGCCCGGCGATGTTGGCGAGCACGTCGATGCGGCCGAAGCGGTCGAGCGCGGCTTCGACCGATCGCAAGCGCGCATCCGCGTTCGCAACGTCAAGTTCGATCGCGAGGGCGGACCTCGCGTAAGGCGAGGCAAGCGAGTTGAGCGCCGCCTTTCGCCGCGCGCAGACAACCGCGTCGTCCCCCCGCTTCAGCACGGCTTCGGCGAGCGCGCGGCCGAAGCCGCTCGAAGCGCCGGTTATGAACCAGACCCGATGCATCGGCTAAAGCCGTATCGCAGATGCGCGCGCCCGATCAAGAGCGAGGGCCGATCCGCAATGTCTCGCCGAGAGCCCGCGCCATCCGCGCGCCTCAATCGTAAGGCGGATCGCGTCGCAGCCAATTCGAGGGAGATCATGCAGCATCACGGCCGTCGTTCGTTCCTTGCCGGCCTTGCCGCCACGGCGGCGTCCGTTCGCGCGCGAGCTGCTCCCTTAGCCGAAGAGCGTCTGGAACTCGCCAACAAGCATCTCGCCTCGATCGAGGCGCGCGAGGGCGGCCGCCTCGGCGTCTTCGTGCGCGACACAGGGACTGGCTCGACGCTCGAGCATCGCGCTGATGAGCTTTTTCCGATGTGCAGCACGTTCAAGCTGCTGGCTGCGGCTGCGGCGCTCAAGCGCGTGGACGCGGGCGCCGAGCGCCTCGACCGAACGATCCCTTTCGGGCCGAGCGATCTGCTCGAATACGCGCCGATCGCGAAGGGGCATGTCGCCGAAGGGGGCATGACGCTCGCGGAAGCGTGCGCCGCAGCGATCGATTGGAGCGACAACACCGCCGCGAACCTGATCCTGCAGGCGATCGGCGGACCGCCTGGTTTCACCCAATTCGCGCGTTCGCTCGGCGATACCGTGACCCGGCTCGACCGCAACGAGCCGAGTTTGAACGCCGCGACGCCTAAAGATGAGCGTGATACGACGAGTCCGCGCGCCATGGCTGAGGACATGGGCCAAGTGCTGTTGGGCGAGGTGCTTTCCGAAGCGTCCCGGCGCCAGCTCCAGGCCTGGCTGATCGACGACAAGGTCGGCGACAAGCGGCTGCGCGCGGGGCTGCCGCCCTCGTGGCGCATCGGCGACAAGACCGGCAGTGGCGATCATGGAACGGCGAATACGATCGCGATCATCTGGCCGCCCGAGCGCGCGCCGATCATCGCCACGGTTTACTACACCGAATCGTCGGCGCCGATGGATGCGCGCAACGCAATCCATAGGGAGACTGGCGGCCTCATCGCCAACGCATTCTGACGGGATGGGAAGCGCGACCGGCCTCAGCCGCCCCAGACGCGCTGACGCCGGGCGATCGCATTGGCCCACCAGAACCATCCGAGCGCGAACGGCAGCATGAAGCTCAATGTCATCGCTTCCATGAGAACTCCGCTCAGCCGACAGATCAATGGTCATGCTTGCGCCGAGGGCCAACGCGCGAAACGGCGGCGGGTCTGGGATCCGCGATGGCTCAGCGTTAAGCGCGCTGTCGCGCACCCATTGGTCGGACCTCCGATCGCTTCCGGCGTCGCGGAGGCGTTGCTCATCGGCGGCGAACGGAACGCTCTCGCCGGTAAGCCCGTCGAGAACCACCGGCGTCCTCTCGCGCGGCGCCCGTCCAGTCGCCGGCATCGTGAATGCGATCGTCTTCTTGCTCACGCCGCTTTCCTTTTCCTTCCGCCGTAGACCTCATGGGCGAGAGCGTCGATCTCGCGCGCCGCCTCGCTCGCCGGCGCCGCCTCGATCACCGAGAGCCCCCTGGCCGCGCTCTCGGCGTAGACGATGCGCTGATTGAGCACGGCGGCGAGGACGGGAACCTCCTCAAACTGCGCCAAGGCCGCGGCGGCGTCGCGGCCGATCGCGGTCCTCGCAATCCGGCGATTGACCACAAACGCCGCCCTGAGGTTTTCCTTCATCTGCCGCGCCTCGCGGATCAATTGCACCGTATCGGCGGCGGCCCAAACGTCATAGGGCGAGGGCTGGACGGGGATCAGCACCATATCGCTGGCCAGGATCGCCGAGCGTCCGAGTTCGTTCACGCGCGGCGCTCCGTCGATGATGACGACGTCGTAGTCGGCGGCAAGGCGGGGCAAGTCGCGGTGCAGCGTCGGCTTCGCCATGCCGACGACGGCGAACGGCGGCTCGCTTTCGCGGGTGCTCGACCACGCCATCGCGCTGCCTTGCGGATCGGCGTCGACCAGCATGACGCGGGCGCCAGAATTGGCCAGGCTCGCGGCCAGGTTGATCGCGACGGTCGTCTTGCCGACGCCTCCCTTCTGATTGAGAACGCCGATGATCATCAGGACGCGTTCCTTCGCCTTAAAGATCGCTGGCGCCGGCCCGCCCGCCGACGCGACGCCGCAATGCTGCAGTGCAACAATGTCACAACGCGGCGATTCGGACAAGGCCGCATGCTGGGTTTTGCACGCTGCCGGCGTCGCCGGCCGCTCAAACAAACGGGCCGGCGCGAGGCCGGCCCGTGTCTATTCCGCCGTCGCTGCGTGAGCCTCAGCTGCCGCCGCCGACGCAGGTGTCGGCCGTCTTCGGCGTGCAAACGTCGAGGCCGGTATAGGTCGGATCGGCAGGCGGCGCCTTGCCGTCCTTGATGTCCTTGAGGAAATACATCGCCTTATATCCCATCTCGAACGGGCGCTGGCCGACCTGGCCGGCCGACAAACCCTTCTTCATCAGTGCGATCTGGACCGGGAGCGTGTCGGCGACGACGAGCGCCAGCGCGCCAGAGGCGATCTTGTCCTTGTACTTGGACGCAACCTTCTCGTAGGCGTCGGGGACGAACTGCGGGAAGCCGCCGGTCGGCGTGAACGCGTCGAGGTTCGGGTATTTGGCGAGGATATCCTCCATCTGCTGCACGGCGAGCGGGAAGTCGTCGTTGGTGTAAAGCGGGCAGCCCGCGACTTCGGTCCAGCCGTTCTGGCCGGTCAGGCGCTCGCCAGGCAATTCGGCGCTCTTCTTGCCCGCGAGGGTGTCGCGGATGCCCTGCATGCGCTCATTATGGTTGGCCGCCGCGGCGCCGCCCGACTGGATGCAGATCGTGCCGCCCTTGGGTTTGATCTGCATGACGAGCTTGGCGATGTTTTCGCCGATGTCATAGTTGTGCGTGCCGACGTAAGCGACGCGCAGGCCCTTGTCCTTCGGCAAAAGGTCAGAGTCCCACGTCAGCACCGGGATCTTGTTCTTCGCCGCGTCCTTCAGCGCATTGGCGATCGCCGGCGCGTTGGCCGCCGACACCGCTATGCCGTCGACTTTCTTGGTGACGAGGTCGGCGACCATTTGCGCCTGCTCGTCGCCGCCGCCATGCTCGCCAGGGCCGATGTAGAGGCACTTGACCGCGCCCTTGAGCTCCTTCTCTGCCTTTTTGCAGCCGGCGAGCGCCTGGTCAAAGAAGGGATTGTTAGTGTTCTTCGGCACGAGCGCGAAGGTGTAGGGGTCTGCGGCTTGCGCCGAGGCGGAAACGGCCATGAGGGCCCCCAGCGCCACAGCGCCAGTCAACAGCAACTTCAGCATTTACTTCCTCCCAGTTTGACGCGGGCCCCCGTCGGGGGTCACTCGCGTTTCGCCCCTCGGATCTTTCCGAGGTAGACCGCTGCAATCAGGAACACGCCGACGAACGTGCCCTGCCAATTCGAATCGACGCCCGCCATCAAGAGCGAATTGCGGATGACGAAAATGAGCGCCGCGCCGATGAAGGCGCCATAGGCGCTCGCTTCGCCGCCCATCAGGTTGGCGCCGCCGATGACCGCGGCCGAGATCGCCAGCAATTCGTATGTCGTGCCGAGCGCGTTGATCGCCGATCCCTCCCAGCCGACAGCCAGGATCGCCGCGAAGGACGCAGCCAGGCCGGAGACGACATAGACCTCCACCTTGATCCGATTGACCGAAACACCGGTCAGCAAAGCCGCCTGCTCGTTGCCGCCGATCGCCAGCACATGGCGGCCCCAACTGGTCATCTTGTAGACGATGGCGAGCAGCGCGGTCAGAACGACGAGGAACAGCAGCGGGTAGCTCAATTGCAGCGTCGGACCGATATTCACCGCTCCGCTGCCGAGCGCCTTGAACGCCGGCCCGCCGGGACCGAAATTGTACAGCATGCGGTTGCCGGACAGCACGACCGCGGCCGAGCGGGCGATCGCCAACATGCCAAGCGTGGTCACGAACGGCGAGATGCCGGCATAAGCGATGATGAGGCCATTGATGAACCCCGTTATGCCCCCGGCCGCAAGGCCGACGACAATCGCCGCCCAGGCCGGATAGCCGGCCTCGAGCGTGAGTCCGCTCGCGACCGCCGTCAGACCCATGATCGAGCCGACCGAGAGATCGATCCCGCCCGTCGCAATGACCGCGGTCATGCCCAGCGCCATGATGCCAATGAACGAGAAGTTGCGGGTGATGTTGAAGAAATTCTCGGGGGTGGCGAAGGACGCCGGCTGCAGCCAGCCCATGACCAGGCAGATGATGATGAGCGCGATTGTCACCCAGAATGATTGCGCGCCGACGATCCGCTGCCACAGGTTATGCTGCTGGACGCCCAAGACCGACTCGATCGAGACGTTGGCTTGCGGCGGCGGCTTGGCGGCTTCGGTCGACATCGGGGCTGCCTCAGGCCGCGTGAATGGCGCCGGTGATGAGGCCGGTCACCTCCTCAGGGCTGGTCGCCTTGATCGCCTTGTCGGCGACCTTGCGCCCGCGGCGCATCACCATGACCCGATCGCAGACCGCGAACACGTCCGGCATGCGGTGGCTGATAAGCATGATCGCCATGCCGGAGTCCTTGAGGCGCCGGATGAGGTCGAGAACCTCGGCCACCTGCCGGACCGAGATCGCGGCGGTCGGCTCGTCCATCAGCACCATGCGCGCCCTCGAGAGGCGGGTGCGGGCGATGGCGACCGCCTGCCTCTGTCCGCCCGACATCTGCCGCACGAGGTCGCGCGGCCTGGTTTCGGACTTGAGCTCGCCGAACAGTTCGCCCGCGCGCCTCGCCATCGCCTTATGGTCGAGCCAGCGCAGGGGACCCGCGCCGCGCTTGATTTCGCGCCCCAAGAACACATTGGCCGCGGCCGACAGATTGTTGCACAGAGCAAGGTCTTGATAGACGACCTCGACGCCTTTCTGGCGCGCTTCGACGGGTTTATGAAAGTGGACCGCCTCGCCGGCGATGCGGACCTCGCCGTGGGTCGGGGGGAAATTGCCGGCGATGACTTTGACCAGGGTCGACTTGCCGGCGCCGTTGTCGCCCATGAGGCCGAGCACCTCGCCCTCGTCCAGCGTCAAGTCGACTTCGTTGAGCGCGTGAATGGCGCCGAAGTGCTTGGAAACCCGACTCAACTCGAAGAATCGGCAAACATGCCTCCTCCGCGCTCGACCCGACCGCCGCTGGCGTTTCGCTCGCCCGTCTGTTGTTCTAACATGTCACCACCACAGATTAGGCCGAAGCGCAAGGGGAAACGAGCCGATGGCTAACGGTCCAGCCGATCGGGAGCGTCCACGCGGTGCCGGCCATCCAACCCCGAAAACTATCCCCGCTTGGGGCGAAGCCTTCGTTCGGATTCGCTGGCGGTTCGCCTTCGAAGCCCGCGCTCGATGTATTCCCTCATCAACCGCTGCGCCGGAATCCCTTCTTTCGTCGCTTGAGCCCGAACCGCGTCGAGCAAAGGGCCGGGCAGCCGCAGGTGGATTGACGCGTCCTTGGCGAACCGCTCGTAGCGCGCGAACCACTCGTCGCGAGGCAACGCGCCCGCTGTCAGCTCGTACTCGTCGAGGTCCGCGGTTTCGAGGAACGCTTCCAGTTTCTCGTCGCTATCGAAACTGGGGAACGGTTTCTTCACGGGTCCTCGCTCCGATGCCTGTAGCGAGCGGTAATGGGGCGAACATAGAGTCCACCATTTTTCTCGCGCATGGTGAAAGCCACCAACAAAGGGCGGCCCTCAGAATTGCGCCCGATGGCGCGGAACCTCGTCTCGCCCTCGTATGGATCCCCTGCGATGACTGTCCGCGAGTTGTCGATCAGGGCTTCGATTTCATGCAGCGGAACGCGACGCGCGCACTTTTCCCGATTGCCGTCATCCCAATCGAACTTGCCAATCGAACTTGCTCATGTGTACACAAAAAGGGACACTGGGTCAATGCGGATCGGGGCGCTGGCTCGAGACAAGCCGCGGCCATCACCGCCACATCGCCCGCATGCGCGCCTGGAGATCGACGCGCGGGCCGTCGGCCGCAATGCGCTGAGGCTCGGAGGGGGCCTCAGGCCAGGTCTGGCGCTCGAAATGCTTGAGCAGCGGCGGCGGGATGAATCGGGTGCGGGTCGCGAACACGGCTCGGTCGCCGTTCCTCGGCTGCCCATGGACATAGAAGCGCTGCGGAACGACGAGCGCGAGCTCATCCTTCGCCCGGGTCATCGCGACATAGAGCAAACGGCGCTCCTCCTCGATTTCCTCCGACGAGCCGGTGGCGAGGTCGGAAGGAATGCAGCCGTCGACGCAGTTCAGCACAAACACCGAGCGCCATTCCTGGCCCTTGGCGGAATGGATGGTCGAGAGGATGAGATAGTCCTCGTCCCTCAGCGGCGGCCCCGCTTCGTCGCTGGTCGCGTCCGGCGGATCGAGCGCAAGCTCGCTCAAGAAGCGCTCGCGCGAGGGAAAAGAGGCGGCGATGCGCTCCAAAGCCTCGAGGTCGCCCATCCGAACGCGCGCGTCGTCGTAGCGGGTCTCGAGAAGGGGAGAGAGCCAGGCGACAGCGTCTCCGATCTCCGCCGGCCACTGCGCGGCGTGCGACGCAAGCCGGCGCATGAGGCTAGCGAAAGCGGGAAAGCCGGCGCGGACCCTGGCCGGGGGCGTGAGCGCCGCCATCGTCGCAAAGCCGTCGTCGGCGGCCGCGGCGGAAACAATGGTCTCGGCGATCTTCGGTCCCACGCCAGGCACGAGCTGGGCGACGCGAAAGCCCGCGATGCGATCGCGCGGGTTCTCGGCGAAGCGCATGAGCGCGACCGCGTCCTTGACATGCGCGGCGTCGAGAAACTTCAAGCCGCCATATTTGACGAACGGCACGTTGCGGCGGGTGAGCTCGAGTTCGAGCGCGGCGCTATGGTGGGAGGCGCGAAACAGCACCGCCTGACCTTTCAGCGAAGCGCCCGCCTCGCGATTGGCGAGCACGCGGGCAGCGACGAAGCGGGCCTGGTCGGAATCGTCGGCCACCACGGCGAGCACGGGAAGGGACCCGTGCGGCCGATCGGTGCGAAGAGTCTTGGCGAAGCGCTCGGGCGCGAGCGCAATGACCGCGTTGGCCGCGGCGAGGACCGCGCCGCTCGAACGGTAGTTGCGCTCGAGCGTCACGACGTGGGCCGGCGGATCGAAGCGATGAGGAAAATCGAGGATATTGCGCACCGTCGCGGCGCGGAACGAGTAGATTGCTTGCGCATCGTCGCCGACCACGGTCAGGCCACGGCCCTGAGGCTTTAAGCGCAGCACGATTTCGCCCTGCAGCGCGTTGGTGTCCTGGTATTCGTCGACCAAGAGATGATCGAAGCGCGCGGCGACCTCGGCCGCGATTGCGGGCTCGGTCAGCATCTGGGCGAAATAGAGCAAGAGGTCGTCGTAATCGAGCACGTTCTGGCGCTGCTTCATCTCGACGTAAGACGAAAACAGCGCGCGTAAGGGCTCCTCATGCCCCGCGACCCAGGGAAACCATTTGCCGAGCGTCTCTTTAAGCTCGCCGCGGGCGTTGACGACGCGCGAATAGATCGTGAGGCACGTCGCCTTGGTGGGAAAGCGCTGCTTCGTATCGCCAAGGCCCGCTTCGTGGCGCGCCCAATTCATGAGGTCGGCCGAATCCTCGCGGTCGTGAATGGTGAACTGCGGATCGAGGCCGAGGCGGGGCGCATATTCGCGCAATAGCCGCGCGCCAAGGCCGTGGAACGTCCCCGCATAGGCCGGCGTCGCCGCCGCGGCCGCCTCCGGCGCGAGACGGCGGGCGAGCAAGCGTTCGACGCGGCGGCCAAGCTCCGCCGCCGCCCGGCGCGAGAAGGTGGCGAGCATGATACGCTTCGGATCGGCGCCGGCGAGAATCAGCGCCGCCACCCGGTGCGCCAGCATCGCCGTTTTCCCCGAGCCTGCGCCGGCGACGACAAGCAGCGGCCCGGGCCCAGCGGAATCGCCGATCCCGTACTCGACCGCGAGCCGCTGCTCGGGATTGAGATCGACGGCCGGGCTCGAGCGAATCAGGGCGAGCGACATGGGTCGACGCAACCATGTTTCGCGCTTTGTTCGCAAGGTGGACCGCGGAAACCGACGTCGCCTTGCCCGCGTGCAGCGTCTGTGCCGCATGCCATAAGGCGTTAGGATAATTCAGTATACCGCCGCGGCGAGTAACGGATGCAAGGCCACTTTAACATCACTCAGGTGTTCTAGTTTCTCGAAATACTCCTTTTCGTACGGACCAATCACTTTGTTTTGATATTTTACAAGCATCGCGCCGCAGTCGAGTAAAAATCTTACGTAATCAACTGAATATTCCAGCGGACTGTTTCTAGTCATCTCTATAAATTGCTCATTATTGGTCCGCAGCGATGCAACGTGCGCCACTAACGCATCCATACCCACCTCTTCGTCTCCACGAAATACCATCTTCATGATTTGCGGAAAACTCCTTAAAACACCCGAATACGCCGTCGTAATTTGTTGTAATGAGAACTCTCCAACGCCCCGTTTTGTTTGGTCGAAGTGCTCCAACCCTATTTTGCCAGAACCCGCTTTTTCTCCCGCGAGCGCGACCCAAACAAACAAATCGCGCGGCCCATTCCGTAGCAAAGGAATCACACTCTTTAACAGAGCCTTTCGGTCAATTGCGAACACCTCCTCAAGTTTGCATTTTGCAAAGGAAACTCGCTGTTCAATCGCGCTCAAGAGTTCTTCATCGGTCCAACAGAGGACATCTCGCTGAGTAGGAAAAATATTGGCGAGTTCCTCATTTTTTGCAATCTTCTGAAAGACATGAGTTTTAAGTAACACCGTGACGCCTGCGACGCCGCCTAAGTTGACGTTTATTTCATTTGCCGCAAGCAATATCCCGATCAAAGCGTCATTTCCCTGCTCGCCCACCGGTAATGATTGCTCGGGATCATCTATGAAAACTCGGATGAAGACTTTCTTGTCCTTGAACGCTATAATCTCTCTTTCAGCCGCTTCTTTGTCAAAATCATCTAACGCGGAATGTTCATTACTGTTAAGGTCAAATGTTGCACCGAATCCGGCTATAGTCACACCTTTAAGTCGGCCAGCGTTGCTTCTAATCGCCGACGCGAACGGTGCGATTTTGGACAATACAATTGATAAATCAGACTTCTGTTTCGCTTTTATTTTAGCAGCATCAATATTTTCGTGGATAATCGACAGAACAGTTATCAAGAACAGAGCATAAAATCGCTCCCGGAAAAGCCCGGGTTGAACATGCGGTAAACTTCGGAATCGCTCGCCACCCGGTGAGAAGCCTCCAACTATAAAATCCTTCTTTTGTTCTGAAGTAAGAATTTTAAAAGCCGTGGATTTTCCAATGCCCTTCAAACCAAGCAAAATAGCCGGAGGCACTCCTGGCGCGCGACAACGCATGATGCTGGAAGTGTCTATTTTATAATTTAGAATATCGTGATCCTCTCGCCCATCGGCGCGGCGACACAATTCAAGAAAATAATCTCGATTCTTCGTTGAGTTCTCGGTCATCGCTTATCTCATGAACGATTCAAACAGTGCCTTAACCGCCACCCCAAAGTATATCCTTATGAAGCAAGATTCTAACTGAGCGAACACGGAACTTGTCACTTCCAAGTTCGTCAAACATCGCTAAACACTGATTGTAAGTAAATTCCGAAACGTTAGGGTTTAGATGAGCGTAGAAAAGCGAGGGGGTAACAGTTTCGATCGGGAACGGTCGTCTATTTAGAGCCCGTCCGGGAACTTAACGAATCGTTGGAATCGCTTATGATTCAAGGAAGCGGCCCGAATCACGTGGGAGGTCGCCGATGTGGACCAACGAAAATCGCACTCGCTACGACCGCGATGGACTGCGCTATCCCAGCGATTTGACCGACGCGGAATGGGCGCATGTCGAGCCGCTCATTCCGCCGGCCAAGCGCGGCGGCAACCGACGTCATGTCCATGAGCGCGAGGTCGTCAACGGCCTGATGTACGTCCTCAGCACTGGCTGCCAATGGCGCGCCGTCCCGAAGGACCTGCCGCCGCGTTCGACGCTTTACGATTACTTCGATCGCTGGAATTGGGACGGCACGCTCGATCGCATCCACGACGCGCTCTACGTGAAGTGTCGCGAAGCCGCCGCTCGCGAGGCGAGCCCGACCGCCGCGATCATTGACAGCCAGAGCGTCAAGAGCGCGGAAAAAGGGGGACCTGCATCGATCCGGCGGGTTACGACGCGGGCAAGAAGATCATGGGCAAAAAGCGCCATATCCTCGTCGATACGCAGGGCCTGTTGATGCATGCGACCGTCCACGCCGCCGACATCCAGGACCGCGACGGCGGCGCGACGCTGATGGCGACCTTGTTCGGCGCCTTTCCGTTCCTGACCAGGCTCTTTGCCGACGGCGGCTATCGAGGGCCGCAATTTCAGGCCGCCATCGGACGAACTCTGGCGCGCGTGAAGGTCGAGATCGTCAAGCGGTCGGATCAGGCCAAGGCCTTCGTCGTCCTGCCGAAGCGCTGGATCGGCGAACGCACCTTTGCTTGGCTCGGCCGCTGCCGACGGTTGGCCAAGGACTGGGAATGCCTCAACCGCAAGGCGCTCGCGTTCCTCCGCCTCGCCTCCATCCGCCTCATGCTGCGAAAACTATGCAATCCCACATGATGTTTCCGGACAAACTCTTATATATGAAACTATTGTTTCAACTCGCAGCGGAATTCGTTTATCGTTCAGGATGCGTTGAAAAGCTGAGCTTTGATCTTGAGAGATCATCGCTCTGGTTCGTTTATGAAGCTCGGCAGCAAGTTTTGTTTTAGTCGAGAATACCCCAGAGGCAGCAGCTCTTGCTATTTCGTATTGCCGAGGAACCGCGGTTGCCACCATCTCACGCCCCAATAATGCTTAATCGTTCTGTATATGAGCCAGTATGATTTCAGTCACCGTTTTTGCCAATCGAAGCGCCGACGGTACGGCGGAATCGAACACTAGTATTCCCCCTTCAGTTGCGTACATGCAAGCACTTCAAACAGCTTTTGGGAAGTGTCAAGCAGCTTTTTTGGGGATGATCTATCGCCCGGCTGCCGATAAGGAAACTCACGGTCGCGCTGAGCGCTCATCTTGGCCCGCCGTCGCAATGCCGTGGTAAGGTGAACGGGCGAGATATTCAGCGGCGGCGGGGCAATGCCGGGACCGGAATCGCACTACGTTAACCGGTCCGCCTGGCTGAGAGCGGCGGTGCTCGGCGCCAACGACGGGATCATTTCGACCGCGAGCCTCATCGTCGGGGTCGCCTCCGCAGCCGGAACGCGAGGCGACATTCTCACCGCCGCGGTCGCGGGCTGGGCGGCGGGCGCGATGGCGATGGCGGCGGGCGAGTATGTCTCCGTCAGCTCGCAGGCGGACTCGGAAGCAGCCGATCTTAAGCGCGAGCAGCGCGCGCTCGCCGAGCAGCCGAGCGAGGAGAAGCTCGAGCTCGCCCACATCTACGAGGAGCGGGGCCTTGGGCCGAAGCTCGCAAAGCGGGTGGCCAGGCAGCTCATGAGGAAGGACGCGCTCGCCGCCCATGCGCGCGACGAACTCGGCTTCGCGGAAGGCGCGGGGGCGAAGCCGATCCAGGCCGCCGTCGCTTCCGCTCTCGCCTTCTCGACCGGCGCCGCCATGCCGACGCTCGCGGCGTTTCTCGCCCCGCGGGACGCGGTCGTCGCGGCCGTACCCGCCGCCGCGCTGGTTTTTCTGGTTGCGCTCGGCGCGCTTGGCGCCTGGGCGGGCGGCGCGCCGATGCTAAGGCCAGCGCTCAGGGTTGGCTTCTGGGGCGCGCTGGCCATGGCGGTGACGGCGGGCATCGGCGCCATGATCGGCAAGGCCGTCTAGCGCTTCGAGATCCAAGCGCTGGTTAGCTCGCCTTCTGTGTCAGGTGCGGAAACAGATGCTGGCGCGCCTCCTCGTCGAACTCCTGCTTGAAGGCGTGCCTTTCCTTCAGTTTGTTGACGCGAGCCACGGCCGGGCGCGCATTGATCTCGTCGACGAGCCGCTTCACATTGGCCATCTTTGACCAAGTCTCCGCGCCCAAGACATGAGCGGCCCCGCCGCTCCAACCCCAGACCGACATGTCGACAATCGTATAGACGTCGCCGAGCATGTAACGCCGCCCGGCCAGCCGGTCGTCGAGAATCTTCCAGTGCCGGCGAATCTCGAAATTGTACCGATTGATTGCGTATTCGATCTTCTCCGGGGCGGCGACGTTGAAGTGGAAAGCCTGGCCCGAAAAGGGCCCGACACCTGGCGGCCTTCGGCGATTGATCAAGTCAGTCATTAATACATTTATCATATGTATTAACCATGGCCTCAGTCGTTTCGAGTTGCAGAAAAATGAGGTTAAGCGCCTGAAAAGATTGAGTCGCACGCAAAACCGCACACCGCGTCCGCGCGTACAATTTCCACGGGCCTGAAGCCCGTTCAGGTCACCGTCTCGGCGCTGTAGCGGGCGATGAGGCCGGTGCGGATCACCGAGCGATAGACGGCGAAGAAGAACATGCAGGCGAGGACAAGGTAGACGAGCGCGAGCGAGCCGCCGATCACGAGGCGATCCCAGGGGACACCCTGTCCGGCGACGACCGACCGCATGCCTTCAAACACATAGGACGGGGGGAGGATCAGCGCGACCGCCTGCATCCATCCGGGCAAGATCGTCACGGGATAGAACACGCCCGCGAACGGCGAGATCAGCATCGGGATCGGCCAGACGAGCCACTCGGAGGCGGGCCCGAGCCTCAGCACCAAGGCCGATGCGGCGACGCCAAGCGCGATGCCGGTGAGAAACAGCACCATCAGGAACGGAGCCAGCGCAATCCCATAGGCGAAAAAGGACAGGCCGAACGCCAGCTGCGCAAGGATAAGCATGGCGACGAGGCTCAATCCGCTGGTCATCACCGCGACGATCAAGAGCCCGGTCAGATATTCCGACGTACGCAGCGGCGTGGCGAAGAAATTGAGGAAATTGCGCGTCCAGACATCCTCGAACAACGCCATCGTGATCTGCTGCATCACGCGGGTCAAAAAATCCCACAACAGCACCGCGCCGAGCAGCGCGGGCACGAAATTGAAGTCGGCGTGGGAGACGGAATTGAGGTAGCGGGTCAGGAAACCCCAGACGAGGATATCGACCGCCACAAAGATGAAAATGGGAAAGACGCGCTGCGGGCTGCCGCGATAGAGATAGAACATCCGCAACACGACGGCGCCAATGCGCGAGGGGTTCATCGTCTGCTCCCGTCGTGCAGCGCCTCTTGCGCGACGTTGACGAACAAATCATCGAGGCTCGCGGCGCCGTGTTCCGTGGGCAGCGTCTTCGGATCGCCCTCGAGAACGATCCGCCCATGCGACAGGAACAGCACGCGGTCACAAACCGCCTGGACCTCGTACATGTTGTGGCTCGTCCACAACACTCCGCAGAGTCCATTGTCGACGAATTTGGCGATGCCGGCGCGAATATCGCGCGCATTCGAGGGGTCGATGGAGGCGGTCGGCTCGTCGAGCAGAAGCAGTCGCGGGCGATTGAGCATCGCCTTCGCGAGACTAAGACGCGTCTGCTCGCCCGAGGACAGAACGCCGGCCTTTGTCCGGCGGTAACGGACGAGATCGTAGACCGCGAGCAGCTTCTCGATTCGTGCTGAGAGATCTTGGACGGCATAGAGCATTCCGAACACGCGCAGGTTCTGCTCAACAGTGAGATTGCCGGGAAGGGGCGCATAAACGGCGGCGAAGTTGGTGCTGGACAGGGCTCTGCTGCGGTCGACAGCGAGGTCGACGCCTTCGATCTCGATCCTCCCCGCGCCCGGCTCGAGAACCCCTAAGATCATGTTGATCGTCGTCGTCTTGCCGGCGCCGTTCGGCCCGACCAGCCCGACGATCTCGCCGGGCGCGACGTGAAAGCTGATCCCGTCCACGGCCCGCACGTCGCCGAACGACTTTTCGAGGCGTTCGACCTTAAGGACCGCGGGCGGCGAGAGGCGATTCATTTTCGCGCTGGTATCAGACAGTCCGCCGGGGCGCATCCCTAAAAACCCAAATCGGACTCGGATTGCCGCCCTCTCAAGCGAAAAAATCGAGCGTGAACAATTCCTGCGGCTTGCCGACGCCGCGCAGCGCAAAGCGTCCGACCGAAGCGAACGCGCGTTGCTGCTCGGCACAGGATTCCGCGAACGCCGCCGAGACGAGGATCGGCTGGTCCACCGACCGGCACATCGCCGCGATGCGGCTCACTTCATTGACCGCCGGTCCGACGACGGTGAAATCGAGGCGCTCCTTGCTGCCGATGTTGCCGTAGAAAACCTCGCCGATATGAAGCCCGAGATACATCTCGGTCGCCGGCAGGCCCTTCTCGAACCGGCGCGCGTTCAAGGCCGCCACCGCCTCATGCGCCGCCCCGGCGGCGGCGAGCGCCGCGGCGCAGGCGCGGTTTCGTTCCTCGGCCGGGAAAATGGCGAGCACGCCGTCGCCGATCAACTTCAAGACGTCGCCGGAGTGCTCGTGGATCGACGAGACGATGGCCTCGGCATAGTCGTTGAGCAGCGGAATGATCTCCTCCGGCGGCGATGTGTCGGCGATGCGGGTATAGTTGCGCAAATCGCTGAACCACAGCACCGTCTTGATCCGGTCCGTCACGCCGCGTTCGATGCGGCCCCTCAGCACCCGCCGGCCGGCGTCGCGTCCGAGATAGGTCTCGACCAGCGTCTCGGCGATGCGAGCGAGCGACGCCGCCTTAATCGCGAGTCCGAGGAAGGGGGTAAGGCGCTTCAGCGCCCCGATCTCGTCATCAGTGAAGCCTTCTGCCCGATCGGTCATCCACGCCGAATAGACGCAATCCATCTCTCCGATCACGCCGTCTTCGGCGAAGCGGTTGATGATCGCCAGGAAATCGGTGATCGAGGCCTCGCGCATCTCGGCGAACATTGGGAACTCGAGTTCCCCTTCGGCCGGGATGCGCCGCTGCAATATCGAGTCCCCGACTGTCAGCATGTGAAAGAACGGGTTCGTGCGCCAGCGTTCGGCCGCCTCCCCTTCGGCGGTTCTGCCGTATTCGGTCAGCGTCGCTTCCGGCTTGTCGCGCTCCCAGCGAAACGCCCGCCCCTCGTGAATGGGATGCAGCGTGTCGATGAACAGGATCGCGCGCGCGAGGGGCAGTCCGCCCGCGATCGCGCGGCTGCAAAAGCCCTCGACAAGAGCGGTTTCTGTCCGCCCCTCTAGCCCCGCTTTCGCGAGCCAGGTTGCAAGCTTGGCGATCTCGGCCTCGGTCATGGGAGCGATCATAAATCGTCCAGGAGAGAAGGCCAACGCGCTGCAGCCCCGACGCCTGCGCCTGCGCTTCGGGCGCCATAACGGTCGCGCGCCGAAAGGGCACGTCACCTTCGTCGTCAGAATTCGCGCCGGCTGGGCGCTGTGCTTTTAGATTGACAAGATATATAATCCTACTGGACTTAACGAGCGCTCAACGGAGGACTCCATGGCTCTTCGCATCAACGACACCGCGCCCAACTTCACCGCCCAGACGACCCAGGGGCCGATCGATTTCCAGCAGTGGATCGGCGACAAATGGGCGATCCTGTTTTCCCACCCCAAGGATTTCACCCCGGTCTGCACCACCGAGCTCGGCTACATGGCCAAGATCGAGCCGGAGTTCGCCAAGCGCGGCGTCAAGCTCATCGGCTTGAGCGTCGATCCAACCGAGTCCCATGCGCGTTGGCTCGCCGATATCGAGGAGACGCAAGGCGCGAAGGTCAACTACCCGATCATCGCCGACCACGACCTCAAGGTCGCCAAACTCTACGAGATGCTGCCCGCCGAGGAGCCCGGAACCTCCGAGGGCCGGACGCCCGCGACCAACCAGACCGTGCGCACGGTCTATGTCATCGGGCCCGACAAGAAGATCAAGCTCCTGCTCGCCTATCCAATGAGCACGGGCCGCAACTTCGACGAGATCCTGCGGGTGATCGATTCGCTGCAGCTCACCGCCAAGCACAAGGTCTCGACGCCGGTGAACTGGAAGCACGGCGAGGACGTGATCATCTCGGGCTCGGTCAGCGACGACGACGCCAAGACGCTGTTCCCGGCCGGCTGGCGGGCGCCGAAGCCCTATATCCGCATCGTCAAGCAGCCGGCCTGAACGCTCATAAGGGCGATTCGGGCCGCCACGAGGCAAAAACTGGGCGCGCAGTCCGACGCCCTTGCGCCGGAGGCGGCGGGTGCGGCGGTTCAGCCTTAAGGCGGACGCCGCGTCAAGACGCGCGCTGACCGCTTCCCCTTTCGCCAGCGCCGTTCTAGGCTTGGGATTTGCGGCTGAATTGAAACGGCGGCCCGAGGGAGGTTCCGCGATGCCGGGCAAGTCGGGCTTCGACCCGTTGACGCTGCCGCAAAGCAACGCGACGAATCTCTCGGAGCCCTATCGCGCTGAGCCCTCCCGATGATCCTTCGCGAATGGCGCGGACGCGCAAGCTCATCGAACGCTGAGGCCTACCCGACCCACTTTCGCGCCAAAGTGCTGCCGGAGTTGGCGCGTGTCCCCGGATTCCTGGGCGCGCAACTCAGCAAACGTCACCTTGATGACAGGATCGAATTCCTGGTCCTCACACGTTGGCGAACGATCGGCGCGATCGAAAGTTTTGCCGGAAGCGAGATCGGCAAGGCGGTCGTCGAACCCGGAGCGGTCGCCGCGCTGATCGATTTCGATGAGCGCGTGCAGCACTATGAGGTCATTGAGGAGGCATGACACCCTTTCGGAACGCGAGGAGCCGTCGCGAACCGCAGGACCAGAGGGCGCCGACCAGATCGGCAAACGCGCAATGTTCGAGCCCACGGAATCCCAAGGGAGGCCCCGATGATCTTCCGGCAATTGTTCGACAGCGTCTCGAGCACCTATAGCTACGTTCTCGCCAGCCGGCGCGGCGGCGAAGCGCTCATCATCGATCCGGTGCTGGAAAAGGTCGACCGCTACCTCAAGCTGATGGAGGAGCTCGATCTCAGGCTGGTCAAAGCAGTCGACACGCATTTGCACGCCGACCATATCACCGGCTTAGGCGCGTTGCGCGACCGCACGCGCTGCGTGACCGTGATGGGCGAGCAAAGCAAAGTCGACGTGGTGTCGATGCGGATCGCCGACGGCGATAGGCTCGGCGTCGAGGGCTTGAGCCTCGAGGTGCTCTACACTCCTGGCCACACCGACGATTCCTACAGCTTCCATTTCGGCGACCGCGTGTTCACCGGAGACACGCTGCTTATCCGCGGCACTGGCCGCACCGACTTCCAGAACGGCGATTCCCGCGCCCAATACGAGAGCCTGCAGCGGTTGATGCGGCTGCCCGAAGAGACGCTGGTCTTTCCCGCGCACGATTACAAAGGCGACACCGTCAGCACCATCGGCGAGGAAAAGCGCTTCAATCCGCGCCTTCAGGTTCGCGACGCCGACGAGTACGCGAAGCTGATGGCAAGCCTCAACCTACCCAATCCGAAGATGATGGACGTCGCCGTTCCCGCCAACGTCCATCAGGGACTGCATCAGGAGGATGTGGCGCGCAGGGGCTGGGCCTTTTCGGCCGAAGAGGCGAAGGGGCTCGTCGGGCGGCCGGACGTCACGCTGATCGACCTGCGGGAGAAAGCGGAACGCGAGCGGACCGGCGCGATTCCTGGTTCGCTGCACGCCCCGTATGGCGAGTTGCAAGACAATATCGGCGAGGGCGGCCTCATTCACGAGCTGGCGCGGTCGGGCAAGACGATCGTCTTCTACTGCGCGTTCGGCGAGCGGTCGGCGATGGCGGTGCAGGCGGCCCAGGATCAGGGCCTGGCCGCCGCCCGACACATCGAGGGCGGCATGTCGGCCTGGACGAAGGCCGGCGGCGCGACGCATTGACCTTATCCGAGGCTTCAGCTTAGCCTTCCGCCAACGCCTTCGCGTTCGCGAAGAAGAGGCGTGGGCGTGTTGCGCGGGGAGGTCTCATGCCGAAAGTCAAGGTCAACGACATCACCATCAACTATGAGAGCCAAGGATCGGGCGAGCCGTTGGTGCTCATCCCCTATCTCGCGGCCGACAATGCTTGTTACGCCTTTCAGGTCGCCGACTACGCCAAGCATTTCACCTGCATTTCGCTTGATCCGCGCGGAGCGGGCGAGACCGACAAGCCGGACGGACCCTATTCGACCCAATTGTTCGCCGATGACGTCGCCGCTTTCATGCAGGCGATCGGGGTCGAAAAGGCGCATGTGAGCGGCCTCTCGCTCGGCGGCGCGATCGGTCTCTGGCTCGCCAGCAAATACCCCGAACGGGTCAAGACGCTGTCGCTGCACTCCTGCTGGCCGAAGAGCGATCCGTTTCTGAAGGTTATCGTCGGCGATTGGCAAATCATCGCCAAGGCGCTCGGCAGCGTTCAGGAGATGATCATCCAGGGGATCTTTCCCTTCTGCTTCACGCCGGAGCTCTACGCCGCCAAGCCCGAATATATCGACCAGCTCGCCGCCTTCGTGCGCAGTCGGCCAAAACAGCCGGTGGACGCCTTCCTTCGTCAGTCGGACGCCGTCATCGCCCACGATGCGCTTGGCCAGCTCGGCAGGATCACAGCGCCGACGCAAATCACGTTCGGCCAGCACGATATCGTGACCTCGACCCGCTTCGTCGAGCCGTTCACGAGCGGCGTCAAGAATAGCGAGCTCGCCATATTCGAGATGTGCGCCCACGCCCCGATCTACGAAAGGGTGAGCGAGTTCAACGAGAAAACCTTAGCGTTTCTGAACCGCCACGTCGGTTAAAGCGCGGCGTCTATCTATTCCCTCGCTCGTCGAATGGAGGCCCAAGGGGCCGGCCGAAGTTGAGAGGGGGAAGTGTGTCGCGGGCTCGCCGCCGAAGTCTACGTCGCGGGCTCCACCGTCTTGGCGTCGCGCTGGCGGTCGCTTGCGCCCCTTCCTTCGCGACTGCGGATGACGATCAGTCGCCCAAGGCGGGACAGCCGGACAATCCTTTCTATGCGCTCGACACCAAGAACCTGTTCGGCTTCCTCGAGGGAGCGGACGTGGGCGAGAAGGGCGACCGGTCGCTCGAATTCGAGACCACCGGATCGTTCGGCAAGCCGCAGGGTCTCTACAATTCGATCGAGCAGGAATTCATCTTCGAACCCACGCTGACCGATTCGCTCGGACTCGAGTTCGGAGCGCATGTGGTGGGCCAGGATGTCCAGCGCGTGCCCGGCCTGCCCGATTTCACCGGCGTCAATTTCATGGGGGCCTCGGTCGAATTCCGATATGTCGTGATCCATCGGACAGCAGAGGCGCCGATCCAGGTGACGCTGACCGCGGAGCCGGAGTGGAACTCCATTGCCGACGCGGGGCAGCGAGCCGCCGATTTCAGTACGACCTTCCTCGCCATTGCGGACGCCATATCCCCCGATCGGCGGCTTTATGGCGCGGTCAATCTCGCCTATGCGCCGGACGGTTCGCGGCTTGCCGGCCAGTTGTGGCAGGACACGGCCATCCTTTCCGCTTCCGCCGCGCTTTCCTATCGCCTGACCCCGCCGCTGATGTTCGGCGCCGAAGCAGACTATGACCGAGCCTACGGCGGGGCTGTTCCGCGCGAGTTCCGGGGGCAGGCAACCTATTTGGGCCCGACGTTCCACTACCAGATCAACGAAAAGATCGATCTCTCGGCCGCCGTCCTCGTCCAGGCGCCGGCCGGCCGGCTCGATTTCGATGATTTCCCGCGCCAGCTCGCCAAGCTGAGGCTCGAAGTGGAGTTCTGAACCTGGAAGGCGCCTACGGCTGCCGCCGCAGCCTGCAAATCTTGACCCGCCGCGCCGCCTCCAGGTTGGTGACTAGGGAAGCGCATTCGCCGGCACGAGCCAATCTCAAACTGCTCAACGAGACGTCGGCGACGCCGGGGGAATCGCCGGGATCTTCGACGCCCCACAACGGGCCCTGGTGGTCGCGAACAGCGGCCTCGATCACGCTCCAGAGCCTGCCTGAAGCGCTAGGATGAACGAGATTGTTGTTGACGCCGATCGCGCGCGCCGAAGTCGGCATCGAGGGGACGAGATAGGCGTAAGGTTGGGGATCGAGGAAGAGAACCATCGCATTCGGTTCGATGGGCGGCAAGTGGATTGAAATCGCCTGCGGAGCGCGCTGCGCTCGGTCCCACCACGGATATCGTGTCGTCCGCGCCCCCCAGATGACGGCCAGCACAAACAGGGCGGTCGCCAGCCATGGCCTGCCGAGCTTTCCGAACGCCAGCGGCAGCGCGGCAAGCATCAGAACGCCGCTCAGGCCCTCTTGGATCGCGAGATAGCGATAGATGGACCAGACCTTCTCCCACAGCGCGGTGGAGACAAGGAAAGCGATCGCCAACGAAAGGGCGACCAACTCGAAGCCGTCCATCGGCGGCGCTGCACGGTCACGTAGCCAGCGGGCGGCGAAACCGAGGACGACGACAACAGCGCTCACACATCCGAGCAGAATGCGCGGGTCGCGCATCGCCAATTCGCTGACGTCGTTCGAAGAATGGAACGCCCAGTAGACCGGATAAAACGCGGCCATAAGCGCCGTCTTCGGTACGAACCGGAGATCGGTCCACGGCGTCGAACTCGACAAGGTCCGATCGAAACACATTGTTCATAAGCGGGAAGATCGGATTTCCATAAGTTCTGGCGTTGCCCCAGAGCCAGATCCCGTCGACCGCCGCGAAAACGATCAACCCGCCGAGGCCGAACGCAAGCGCCTCCCGCAGCGCCGATCGTTTGCCGATCGCGCATCGGGCGGCGATCGCCGCCGCCATGCCAACAAACAAAGGCGCCTGCGTGAGCTTGAGGCCAACCGACAAACCCGCGAGACCGCCGATGCCAAGCGCGGCCCGGACTGTGTTGCGCCCTGCATTCTCCAGGGTGAGCCATCGCGCGAGGGCGATCAGAATCGCCAGGCCTGGAACAAGCTCCAATTCCGTGGTCGCCAACGTCGGCAGAGTCGAAGCGCCGGTCAATCCGAAGACGGCCGCCGCCGCGCTGGCGAGATTGGGCCAGACGAAGGCTGGCCGCGCGAACATACGCGCGATCACAAATATCGTCGTCGCCGCGACGGAATAAGGAATCGACAGAAGGATGTTGATGAGCTTCGGGTGGTCGTTCAATCGGGTGAAGATGGAGTAGTAAATCGGGTCCAGACCGAAGAAGAAGCTCGTCTGCAGCTGAGCAGGCGCAATATCGAGCGCCCGCCGGTCATGGAACGCCGAAAATCCATTGTAGAAGTGATAGTTCTTGAAATCGTAGGATCCGTCTGTCGGCAGCGCCGCGGCCGCGATCGCAAATCCGACAGTGAAGCAAATCCACCAAAAATAAGGGCAATCCATAATCTTGACGAAGCGGACCATCGCGCCATTTTCGGCACGCTCACGCGCCCACCTGATTTCCCGGATCATTCGGCGTTCGCCGCCATCGTCGCTCCTTGAGCGCGCAATTCGTTGACCAGCACCCGCTCATTCTCCGAATAGTCGATCGGCGTCGACACCAGATGCACGCCCTCGCCAGCGAACGCGGCTTCGAGCGCAGGCGCGACCCCGTCGGCGCTCTCGACCCGGCTGCCCTTCGCGCCATACGCCTTTGCATAAGCTTCGAAGTCGGGATCGCCGAACGTCATGCCGAAATCCGGGAACCCGTCCACCGCCTGCTTCCAGCGGATCATGCCGTAGGCGTGGTCCACGAGCACCAGCACGACGAGATTGAGCTTAAGGCGCACCGCCGTCTCGAGCTCCTGCGAATTCATCATAAAGCCGCCGTCGCCGCAGACGGCGAGCACGCGGCGGTCCGGATTTAGGCAAGCGGCCATGATCGCCGAAGGCAGGCCTGCGCCCATGGTGGCGAGCGCATTGTCGAGCAGCAGCGTGTTGGCGACATGGGTGCGGTAGTTGCGCGCAAACCAGATCTTGTACATGCCATTGTCGAGACAGACGATGCCGTCCTCCGGCATCACTTGGCGCACGTCGTGCACGATCCGCTGCGGCGTCGGGGGGTAGCGGCTCTCCTCCGCGCGATCGGCGATGTGGGCGAGGATGTCCTCGCGCAGGGGAAGAAGCGCCTTCGCCCTCGGGAGCCGATGTTCGAGCCGATCGGCGAGCAGGGTGAGGCTGGGTCCAACGTCGCCGACTAGCTCGGCTTGCGGAAAGTACACTTCCTCGACCGTCGCCGGCAGATAGCCGACATGCAGCACCGTCGGCCCTTTAGGCCCCATGAAGAAGGGCGGCTTCTCCACCGTGTCGTGGCCGATGGCGATAATGAGATCCGCCCGATCGATCGCCCGATGGACGTAGTCGCGCTCCGACAGCGCCGCGGTGCCCATATAGAGGTCCGACCCGCCGGTGACGGCGCCCTTGCCCATCTGCGTATTGAAGAACGGAATCTGCACCCGGGCGACGAATTCCGACAGCGCGTCGGCGAGTCGCGGCCGGCTCGCGGCGGCGCCGAGCATGATCAGCGGCCGCTCGGCGTTACGGATGAGCTCAGCCGCCCGGTCGAGGGCGGCGCTGGGCGCTAGCGGCGCCTCGATCGGGTGAGGCGGAATCGGAGACACGTCGGGGCCCGTCTCGCGGGCGATGTCTTCCGGCAGTTCGAGGTGAACCGGGCCCGGTCGCTCC
Organism: uncultured Alphaproteobacteria bacterium; assembly: GCA_963824475.1. GTDB lineage: Bacteria > Pseudomonadota > Alphaproteobacteria > Rhizobiales > Beijerinckiaceae > Roseiarcus. The sequence continues at coordinate 395,004 of CAWGPR010000006.1, read as the reverse complement.
TGCTGCGCGACGCGGAACGCCTCTCTCACCATTGTCGGAATGGTTGCGGGGCTTACGACCTGATCCGCCATCTTGGTTAGCGGCGTCATGGCCGAAACAATGTCGACCACCTGAAAGCCCGCCTGTTTGCGGCTCAGAATGCCCTTCTGCCCGGTGATCATCACCATCGGCATCGCGCCGAGCAGCGCGTAGGCCGCGCCAGTCGTCAGATTGAGCGCGCCTGGGCCGAGCGTGGTGATGCAGACCCCGGGCTTGCCGGTGAGCCGCCCGTGCGTCGCCGCCATGAAAGCCGCCGCCTGTTCATGACGGGTTAGCACCAGCTTGATCCTGGAGCGGCGCAGCGCTTCGACCACGTCGAGGTTTTCCTCGCCCGGAACCCCGAAGATCTGCTGCACGCCCTCGTTCTCGAGCGCGGAGACGATGAGTTCGGCGCCGTTCATCGGACGCGCTCCTTTGACTTAAAATCGCTGAGCGCGCACGCTCGCCCATTCCGGCCTCGTCAGCAACCGCTTTCACGGGCGGCCGCGCGGCGCGTATTCAACGGGGGGCGGGCGCAAACGAGCTACGAGCGTCGACCGCTCGCGAAGGGGTTAAACCCTTTCCATCGCGCCCGTCGCCGTGCGCTCTGCAATCCCTGGGCCCAACGCGTGCGCTCTTCGGCAACTCCGGATTCGAGATAGCATCGGGCGCACTCGAGCCCGATCGCCTCGAACAATGGGCCGAAGCGATCATTGCAAATCAAGGCGATGTTTTCCGGAACTGGGCGCCACAGCCAGTCCGTCAGCATGCTGGCGTCGACGGTGCGAGGCGGCCCGAATTCGGCGAGAAACGCCCAATCCCGCCCCGGCAAAGCGATCACGTTGAACCCGGCGGGTTCGAAGATAACTCGAGCGCCGGCGACCGACCAGGCGACGACATGGCCACGGCCACGTGGGTCCAGATAGCTGGGATCAACCGTTTCGACAAACGACGGCTGGGCGGAGTTGAAGAAATAGAGCGCGCCTGGGCTCGATTTCGCCGCAAGTTGCCGCAGCAGGTCGGCGAGAATAGCCGGCGTGAGATGCTCGATCACCTCGATGCATAGGCCGGCGTCGAACGGTCCTTCGAGATCGCCAATCGAGCCGATATGGTAGTTCGGGCTCTGCGTGCGCTGATGGGGCGGAGGAGGGAAGAGTTCGACGCCATGCACTCTCGCCGCCAGGCTGGGGACCAGTTCAGCCAAGGCGTCCAGCAGGAATCCGGGGCCGCTGCCGATGTCCAACGCGCGTCGCACGGGGATGCGCGCCATTCTCAGCGTTTCGGCCATCCGTATGACGCCCGAACCAAACGACCGCTCGCGCGCGGCGCCAAGCTCCTGCTCCCAATATGAGACGCGATAGTTGCCGACGGCGCCGGCGTCGACGGCGGCTAGAAAATCCGGGTGCGCGAACAAACTTTCGCACTTGAGACATCGAAAGTACGCAACGGTATCGACGTCGCGCAGGCGACTGGCCTCGTTCCCACAGATTGGGCAGCGCATATCAGGGCTCCACCGGACAGGCTCCTAGCCTGATCTTGAGGCGCACGCTCGCGCATTCCGGCCGCGGCGGGGGCTCGTTTCGCGGCTGCGCCGCGTTCTATCCTTCATCCGCCCGTTTCGTCTATCGTCCCCTGCCCTGTCGCGCTGATCCGAGGAGGAGCCATTGGCCCGCACAGTCGCCGACCAGATGGTTGAGGTTCTCGGCGCCGCAGGCGTCAAGCGCATCTATGGCGTCGTCGGCGACAGCCTGAACGGCTTCACCGACGCCCTGCGCCGCGCCGGCGGCATCGAATGGCTGCACCTGCGCCACGAGGAGGTCGCCGCTTTCGCCGCCGGCGCCGACGCCCATGTCACGGGCGGCCTCGCCGTCTGCGCTGGCAGCTGCGGCCCGGGCAACTTGCACCTCATCAACGGCCTCTTCGACTGCCATCGCACGCGCCTGCCGGTGGTGGCCATCGCGGCGCAAATCCCCTCGCCCGAAATCGGTTCGCACTATTTTCAGGAGACGCATCCCGACCGCCTGTTTCAGGAGTGTTCGAACTATTGCGAGCTTGTGTCGACGCCCGAGCAGATGCCGCGCGTGCTCGAGATCGCGGTGCGCCGGTCGATCCTGGAACGCTGCGTCAGCGTCGTCGTCATTCCCGGCGATGTGGCGCTCAAACCCGCCGTTCAGGCGCCTACGCCAAAGGCAGCCGGGCTCGCGCCGGCTGCGCCCACGATCATGGCCTCGGACCAGTCGCTCGAAGAGCTCGCGCAATTCGTCAACTTGGCTGAGCGCGTCACGCTGCTCTGCGGCAGCGGCTGCGCCGGCGCGCACGCTGAGCTCATGCAATTCGCCGAAGCGGTGAAGGCGCCGATCGTCCACGCGATGGGCGGCAAGGATCACGTCGAGTGGGACAACCCTTATGACGTCGGCATGACCGGGCTGATCGGCTTCTCCTCCGGCTATTACGCCATGGAGGCCTGCGACGCGCTCGTAATGCTGGGGACGGATTTCCCTTATCGTCAGTTCTATCCGAAGAACGCCCGCATCGCCCAAGTCGACATCCGTCCGCAGGCGATCGGGCGCCGCGCCCCGGTCGATATCGGCGTTGTCGGCCAGGTTGGGCCGACGCTCAGCGCGCTCATGGCGCGCCTCAAGGTCAAGAGCGACCGGCGCCATCTGGACGCGGCGCTCAAGGACTACGCCAGCGCCCGCAAGAGCCTCGACGAGCTCGCGACCGGCCGGCCGGGCGGCCGGCTGCATCCGCAGCATATCATGCGCGTCATCAGCGAGCAGGCCGCGGACGACGCCATCTTCACCCCCGACGTCGGCCTGCCGATCGTGTGGGCCGCGCGCTATCTCAAGATGAACGGCAAGCGCCGGCTGATCGGCTCGTACTGGCATGGCTCGATGGCCAACGCGATGCCGCAGGCGATCGGCGCCCAGGCCGCCTCGCCCGGCCGGCAGGTGATTTCGCTCTCAGGCGACGGCGGCTTCACTATGCTGATGGGCGATCTTTTGAGCCTCGTCCAGCTCAAGCTGCCGGTCAAGGTGTTCGTGTTCAACAACGGCACGCTCGGATTCGTCGAACTCGAGCAGAAATCGACCGGCTTCCTCCCGACCGGAACCGATCTCGTCAATCCGAATTTCGCACAGATGGCGGAGGCGATCGGGATCAAGGGCATCCGCATCGAGGATCCCAAGGATGTCGAGGAGCGCGTTAAGGAGGCGCTCGCTCATCCAGGCCCCGTCGTGATCAACGCGGTGGTCGCTCGCTCAGAGCTCGCCATGCCGCCTGCTGTCACGGTCGAGATGGCGAAGGGCTTTACGCTCTATATGCTGAAGGCGATCCTGAGCGGGCGCGGCGACGAAATCGTGGAGCTCGCGCGCACAAACTTGCGGCGGTAGAGCAAGACGCGTCGATCGCTCCACAAACGGGGCGAAAAAGGAGGGCCGCTTCGGGCGACCCTCCACGGCCGCCAGCGCCTTTGAGATAAGTCAAGCATTCTGTTTCGTCGTCTGAGGAGGTTCAGCGCGCTCGGCGCCGCCAGGAACGCGTCCGGGCAAACGTCGAAAGTGAAGCGCGACGTCGTGCTCGATGGCGAACTCCTGGCGCTTGACACGTGGTGTCCCTCATCCGGCGTGGAAACTCCTCCAATTCGTCGTGCACCGCACATTTGCCTACGCAAAACACGGCTCCGGCGGCATGACTGCTGAAAGAATTAGCCTAGCGGCGGCATGCGGCATTGACCGAGGTCAATGCCGCGGCTGATATGCTTTAGCGACAGTCCCCTCCGGCGGCTCTCAGAACGCACCCATGAGTCACGGCATCCCATTTCGCGCCGAGCCCACGCTGGCTACGCTCGTCGCCAAGCCATTCCAGCAGCCAGGATGGATATACGAGGAGAAGTACGACGGCGACCGGGTGCTCGCCTACAAAGAAGGCGCGCGCGTCGCTCTCCTTTCGCGCAACGGCAAGGATCATACGGACCGCTTTCCGAAGATTGCCGGGGCGATCGAAAAGCTCCGCCCCGTGACCCTGCTGCTGGATGGCGAAGTCGTCGTATTCGACTCGAAATCCATCTCGCGCTTCGAACTCCTTCAGCAGGGCAAGGGCGAGCCGGCATACACCGTCTTCGATTGTCTATTCGTCGATGGCGAGGATTTGCGGCAGCGGCCGCTGTCCGAACGCCGTGCGGTTCTCGAAAGCGTCGTTCCGTCGAACGGCGTTTTGCTGCTTTCGCATCGCCTCGGCTCGAACGGCCTCGAAGCGTTTGAGATCGCAAAGCGCAGGGGCTACGAAGGCCTTGTGGCCAAGGACCTCTCGTCGCCCTACGTCGGGGGGCGCTCAAGATCCTGGCTGAAGGTGAAAGTTCGTCAGGAGGACGAATTCGTCATCGCGGGCTATACCGCGCCGGAGGGGGCGCGGAAATATTTCGGCGCGCTGCTGCTCGGCGCCTATGAACGGGGCAAGCTTCGATACGTCGGGAAGGTCGGCACGGGCTTCGATGCAGCGACTCTCGCCGCGCTCTACCAGCGATTTCAACCGCTTGTCAGCCGCGCCACGGCGCTTGTCGACCCGCCCCGCGAGCGCGGCGTCACATATCTGCGACCGCACTTGATCGCGCAAATCTCCTACCAGGAATTGACGGCCGATCGAAAGTTGCGCCAGCCCGTTTACTTAGGGTTGCGCGATGACAAGCGCGCCAGGGACGTCACGCTCCCGGAGCCAAGCGCAAGAGAGCCATGACATACGCCTTGGCTGGCCACGTCCTTTCGGCATTGCCGGATGATCGCGGCCTCGGGCGTGACCTTACGATGCAATCAGAGCGTGACGACTTGCCCGGTATGGATCGACTGATCCGCCGCGACGACGATCTTGAGGCTCTTGACCGCGTCGTTCATGTGATCGGTGAGGTCGATATCCTCGTTAATCGCCTTGAGCAGGTAGCGCTGCTCTCGTTCGCATAAGGCGTCGTGGTCGGGTTCGTCGCTGACGTTGATCCGCTCGTCCGGTTTTGACATGTCCGTATGATGCCAGAGGATCTGGTTCGTCTTGGTGTGGGCGTTGATGTCGTCGGACTTCACCGCGCCCGCGGTCTCCGCCATCACGATCGACACCGAGCCCTTAGGCCCGACCACGTCTTTGACGAAAAACGCGGTCTCGCTCATCATCGGCCCCCATCCCGCTTCGTACCATCCCACCGATCCGTCTTCGAAGACGACCTGCAGCATGCCGTAGTTGTTGACCGGGACTTCGTCGGTCAGCCTCGCGCCGATGGCGTGAACCTTGGTCGGCTTCGCCTTCGTCATCTGGCACATCACGTCGACGTAGTGCACGCCGCAGTCGACGATCGGCGGAAAGCTGTCCATCAATCGCTTGTGCCAAGCCCAAGTCTCGCCATTCGACTGCTGGTTGAGATTCATCCGGAACACGAGGGGGGAGCCGAGTTGGCGCGCGATCTCGATGAACTTGATCCACGACGGATGCTGGCGAAGGATATAGCCGACCACCAGCTTGCGCTTCGTGCGTTGAGCTGTGGCGACGACCTTCTCGGCGTTGGCGACGCTATCCGCGAGCGGCTTCTCGACGAAAACATCCGCCCCTGCCGCCATCGCCTTGATGGCGAAATCGGCGTGCGTGTCAGGCAACGTGTTGATCGAGACGACGTCGGGCTTGAGCTCCGCGAGCGCCTTGTCGAAGTGGTCGAACGTCTTCGCCTTGGCGAGTTCGGGCGGCAGCTTCCGGTCGGCGATCCGGCGCTCACATACGCCGACGACTTCAAATCCTGGAATACGCGTATAAGCGAGGGCGTGGCTCATCCCCATATTGCCGAGCCCGACGACAAGAACTCTCTTGGCCATCTCTCTCTCCCTCGATGCGATCCTAGCCCCTTGCCCAGCCCTTGATGCGGACGACCTCGCCGGTTCGCGCCGATTCCTCGGCGGCGAGCGTCGCCTCGAGCGCCGCGGCTGCGTCTTCCGGCCGTCCAATCGCCGGGGCTTCTCCTTTCAGCGCGCAGGAGGCGAAATACGCGAATTCTTCTCGCAGCGCGCCGCCCCGAGCCCGTACGATTAAAGCGCTTTCTGGATCGCCTCGACGTCGATTGACTGATAGTCGGGAGCGATCGCAAACCCCGCCGCGTCGGCCTTGACCTTGGCGGCGTCGAAGGCGTTCGCCTCGTCGACAAGATCATTCTTGACGACATCGTCGACCTTGATGTCGGCGGTGATCTGTCCGATCTTGCGCCCGGTGTCGAAGAAGAGCTGCCAGCTCGACGGCAGGTGATAGCCCCACTTCTTGCGCTCGTCCATGCGTCCGCCAAAGACATTGGCGAGCTGCATCATGGATTCCGTGGCGACCGCCGGCGTCATCTGCGAGGCAAGACCAGGGAACTGCGCCATCACGACTTCGGTCGCGGCGCGTGGATTCTGCTTGCCGAATTCGAGGCCCGCCGCCCATCCCTGCAGATAACGCGCGTAGAGCTTCTTCTTGGCCGGATCCTCGAAGTCCGCCTTGCGGATGACGAAGCTGTTGGCCGGCAGCTTGGAATAGTCCTTGCCAAGGAAATAGTCGAAATCGAGCCCCTGCCCTTTCCACTGGGCGCGCAGGCCCTCCCAGCACAGAGCCGCGTCGCCCTTGCCAGCCTTGAGCGCAGTCCCCCAGGTCGGCCAACCCGCCTCGACGTACTTGATCGTCTTGATATCGACGCCCGCCGCATAGAGCTGCGGATCGCAGATCGACTGCCAGCCCGCGCTGCCGAGCAGGATCGTCTTGCCTTCGAGGTCCTTGAGCGACTTCGGCTTCTCGCCCTTGCGAAAGGCGATGTCGAACACGTCGCTCCCGCCCATCTCGAATACCGACACGAGCGGCATCCCCTGCTCAAGCGCAAGCGAGAAAACGCCCGGCGAAGGATAGCCCATGTCCGACTGGTTCTGGTCGACGAGCTTGACCGTTGCCGTCGCATCCGAAGGTCCGGGTTCAAGCGTCGTCTGGATGTCGCCGAAATAGCCGTATTTCTTTCCGACCCAATAGGGATAGTCGTCCAGCACCTCGACCGTCCCGCGCGGCGACACCCAGCGTACAAGCTCCGCGGCGGCAAAAGCGCGCGTCGCGCCGCCGAGAGCGCCGAGCGCGACCGCGGTCACCCCTCCGGCCCCCAAAGTGAGAAGGCGGCGACGATCGATCGCCAGTTGCTGTCCAATCTGCGATGTCATTTTCATCTCTCCCTCCTGGTTGCATTGGCTGGCCCAAATCCTCCCGGAGCCAGCTTCGAAACTCACGCCTCCCAACTCGCCCATCTCTTGCCGAGCCAGTAGAAAAACACGTAAATTGAGATGCCGATGATCGCGAGAAGAAGAATGATCGCGAAAAACTGCGGCATGCGGATCAGCGCGGAATAGTAGGTCAGGCGATTGCCGAGGCCCTCGGCGCCGCCGACCATCTCGGCGCCGACGCCGTCAGCAAGCCGAAGATCGAGCCCGACCATCAGGCCGACGATGATCATCGGCATCGCCATTGGAATGCGAATCTTGGTGAAGATCTGGAACGTGTTGGCGCCGAACGAACGCGCGAGCGCAATCTTCGCCAGATCGACGCGGCGGAAGCCGGTCGCCGAATTGATCATCACCATCGGGCCGCTCGCGAGCGCGACCGCAATGATGCGCGGCTCGCTGCCGAAGCCGAAGCGCAGCACGAGCAGCGGCACGAGGGCCAGCATCGGCGTCGTGACAAGCAACAGAATATACGGCGTCACGACCTTCTCGACGAACGGGAACTGAGTGATGACCGCCGCCATGACAAAACCGATCGCGCCGCCGATGGCGAAACCGACGAAGAGCTCGTAAAGCGTCGTCACAAGATGCGGCCAGAGATACGGCCACTCGGTGTAGAGGGCGAGCGCGATCTGGCTCGGCTTCGGCATGATGTACTGCGGCACGTTGAAGACCCGCAGCAGAACCTCCGCGCCGCCGATGATCACCACCGCGACGAGGACGATCACCGCCGTCTCCAGATGCGTGCGGCTTTCGCCAAGCCCCAACGAACTCAAGGCGGACAGACCCGGTTCGGCCGCCTCCGCCTTACGATTGAATTCGGGGATCTTGTCGCCCAGAACCTTATCCACCCAGATCTCCGAAGATCTCGACGCCCACGCCGGACTAAGCGACCGCCAATCCCGCCGTCTTGCCGCGACCGTGATCAATCCTCGCCTTGATCTCGAGCACGCGGGTGATGAAATCCGGCTCCGTCTGGATCTCCACCGGGCGGGGCCGGGGGATGTCGATGTCGTAAACCGCCGAAATCCGCCCCGGCCTTGCAGACATGACGACGACGCGATCGGCGAGAAAGATCGCTTCGGGAATTGAATGGGTGACGAAGGCGATCGTCTTGCCGGTCTCCATCCAGATTTCTTGAATCAGGAGATTCATCTCGTCGCGAGTGAAGGCGTCGAGCGCCCCGAAGGGCTCATCCATCAGCAGCACCGAGGGTTCAACCGCGAAACTCCTGACGATCGAGGCCCGCTGCTGCATCCCGCCGGAAAGCTCGCGCGGGAACTTGTGCTCGAAGCCTCTCGAGATTGACGCGCTCGAGCAATTGCTCGATGCGGTCCATGTCGGGCTTGCGGCTCTTCAATTCGAAGGGAAGCGCGATGTTCTTGAGCAGCGTGCGCCAGGGCAGAAGATTTGCGTCCTGGAAGATGACCGCGATCTCGGGATGCGGCTTGGCGATGACGTCGTGGCCCAGCCGGATCTGGCCGCTGGTCAGGTCATGCAGCCCGGCCATCGACCACAGCAGCGTCGACTTGCCGCAGCCCGACGGGCCGAGGATGCAGAGGAACTCGCCTTCGCGAACTTCGAGCGACACCTTGTCGAGCGCATGCACGGATCCGGTGCGGGTCGCGTAGAATTTGGTCGCAGCGTCGACAAACATTTTGGGTTGCTGTCCGACTGCGCCATTGGCCATCGCGGCCTCCTGTACGTCCACCAAGATTCTCAGCGCGGACGACGCTGGAGCGCCGCCCAGCCCCCCGGAGGCGTCGATACGCTCGATGAAAATATGTTACACAAATTCAGGCCGCGCAAGGGTAAATTTTCATCGCCGCCGCCGAAACGCGACCGGGCGCTTTTCATCGGAATTGCTGCGGTCACCGGGGACGAGCGGCGCAAAATTCATCACCCTCACGTGACGCGCTTGTGCGCGCCGGCGCGCCGTCATTCTTGTCTTCCACCAGTGTTTGTGTAATTCAGTTACATTGTTGCGCGCTTCTTTGACCACGACGATGCGACGGAAGGTTCAGGGGATGAACGGCCGTCCGAACCATGCTCCTGCCCTCTCGAAGAAGGGCGGCGAGGTCGACCGAGTGCGCATAAGCGCCTCGCCGATCGACATCATTTCGCGCATCCAGAGGATCGAGGGCGATCTGTCTCCCGCCGACCGCCGGGTCGCCGCTGCGGTCGCCGCCGACTACGATGCCGCGACTCGCATGACGATCAGCGACCTCGCGCGCAAGGCGGGGGTCAGCCAACCAAGCGTGACCCGGTTCTGCCGGTCGGTCGGTTGCGCCTCGTTCAGCGAATTCAAGCTTTTCCTCGCGATGACGCTCACCGTCGCAGCCGTGTATCTCAAGAGCGACCGCGTCTTTCACGACGACACGGGCCAGCTCGCCCACGCGGTGATGATGCATGCGGCCGACGCGATCCGCGACTGCCTCGAACGGCTCGACACCGGCGCGGTCGCTCGAGCGATCGCCGCGATCGCCGGCTGCAGCCGGCTGGACATTTACGGCCAGGGCGGGGGATCGGCGAGCCTCGCGGAGGACGCGAAGCTGCGCTTCTTCCGCCTCGGTCTTCCGGTCTGCGCCTATTGCGACGGGCACCAGCAGCGCATGTCAGCCTCCACGCTGGGGCCGAGGGACGTCGCCTTCGCCATTTCCAATAGCGGCAAGTCGAAGCCCGTCGTGGGCGCGATCGAGATCGCGCGGTCCTACGGCGCGACGACCGTTGCGCTCACGCGGCCTGGCGCCCCTCTCGCCAAAGCGGCGGATATCGTCATTCCGGTCGTCATCGACGAGGACGCGAACGCGCTGATGCCGACCGCGTCGCGTTACGCGCATATGGCGGTGATCGATACGATCGCCACAGGCGTCGCCTCCAAAATGGGCGCTCGATCCCGCGAGTCGTTGCGGCGAGTGCGCTACACGCTCGCGAGCATCGGCGTCGCGATTCCATCTCCGTCGTCCGATCCGGCGCCGCTGATGAAGACTCTCAAGTCGCTGGAATAGGCCGAAGCTCTGTAACTCCAAGGAGGGATTCTGTGGTTGAAGGCAGCGAATTCGGGGCGCAAGCGCAATCCTGGCTCGCTGCGTTCGACCATGCCCTGACAGCGCGCGATGTTGACGCAGCCGCCAGTCTGTTTGGCGAAGAATGCTTCTGGCGCGATCTCGTCGCGTTTACCTGGAACGTGAAGACGCTGGAGGGACGCGGAGAGATCGCGGCCATGCTGCGCGCCAATCTGGCCGCGATCGCTCCGTCCGCGTGGCGCATCGAGGATGATCCTGCTCCTCACCTCGCCGATGGCGTCGGCGAAGCCTGGCTTCGCTTCGAGACCGGCGTCGGACGCGGCCGCGGCGTGCTGCGCCTCAAGGACGGAAAGGCGTGGACCCTGTTGACGACGCTTGAAGAGCTGAAAGGCTTCGAGGAGCGGAAGGCGGAAAGGCGGCCGACGGGGACAACGCATGGCGTCTATCGGCGGGAGCGAAATTGGCTCGAGGCGAAACAAGCCGAGGAAGCCGCGCTTGGCGCGACGAAGCAACCCTATTGTCTCATCATCGGCGGCGGCCAGGGCGGCATTGCGCTCGCCGCGCGCCTCAAGCAGCTCGACGTTCCAACGATCATCGTTGAGAAGAACGCGCGCGCCGGCGATTCCTGGCGCAACCGCTATCGCTCGCTCGTGCTGCACGACCCGGTCTGGTACGACCATCTTCCCTATCTCAAGTTTCCGGACAACTGGCCGGTTTTCGCGCCGAAGGACAAGATCGGCGACTGGCTCGAGATGTACGTCAAGGTGATGGAGCTGAATTATTGGACATCCGCGGAGTGCGTGCGCGCCGCATACGACGACAGCTCTCAAGAATGGACCGTGGAGGTTCGGCGCGAAGGCAAGCCCATCACTCTGAAGCCCAAACAGCTTGTCTTTGCCACGGGCGCCTATGGCCCGCCGAACGCGATTGCGCTCCCCGGCGCCGACCAGTTCGAGGGCGAGCTTTATCATTCGAGCCGATACGCGACCGGCAAGCCGTACGAAGGCAAGTCCTGCATCGTCGTCGGCGCCAACAGCTCTGCGCACGACATCGCTGCGGACCTCTGGGAATACGGCGCCAAAGTGGCGATGCTGCAGCGTTCCCCGACCACGGTCGTGCGCTCGGAGACGCTGATGGAGCTTGGTTTCGAGGCGCTCTACTCTGAGAACGCGGTCAAGTCGGGGATCACGACGGAGAGGGCCGATCTCCTGTTCGCCGCGACGCCCTTTCGCGTCATGCCGCGCCAGCAGGTCCCGGTTTATAAGGAGGTCCGAAAACGCGACGCGGCCTTCTACGCCCGACTCGCGAAGTCCGGCTTCCAATTCGACTTCGGCGAGGACGAGTCGGGACTGATGATGAAGGCGATGCGCACCGGCTCCGGTTACTATATCGACGTCGGCGCCTCGGCGCTCGTCGCCAATGGCGACATCAAAGTGCGCAGCGGGGTCGAAATCTCGCAGGTGAAGGCCCGGTCGGTCGAGCTCACGGACGGTTCCGAGCTGCCCGCCGATCTCATTGTGCTCGCCACCGGATTTCAGTCGATGAACCGCGCCGTCGCGCCGATCGTCTCGGAGGAAGTGGCGGACAGAGTGGGGAAATGCTGGGGGCTCGGCTCCGGCGTCGCCAACGATCCGGGACCGTGGGAGGGCGAGCCGCGCAACATGTGGAAGCCGACGCAACAGCCCGGCCTCTGGTTCCACGGCGGCAATCTCCACCTCTCGCGCCATTTCTCGCTGTTTCTCGCTCTGCAGCTCAAGGCGCGCATGGAGGGTTTGCCGACGCCCGTTTACGGCCTGCAGAAGGTCCATCACAAAAGCTGAAGCTGCGTGCCTCCAGGCTTTAGAGCAGATTGCAGTTCCGTCGAATCAGACAAGACGCGGTCGTTGACCGCGTCGTCGCGCTCCAAAGGGCGTTCTTAAAGAACGCCCGTCTGACGACGGGCTGTCGAGCGCGGCTACAATCAGCCGCGTCGACCCAAACGCAATCTGCTTTAGGGAGGACTACGAGAGGCCGGCCGCTGCAAGTGCGTAGCCCGCCGCTCGCTAATGCGTCTATCTACCCGTGACCATGCCTGCGCGCCTGCTCTTCGGCAATCTTGAAGACGCGGCTTGCGGTGATATCCGACGGCTCGATCGTCATAAGGTCGTCGGCAGTGAGGTCGTGGTCGAGGTCGCCCATTAGGCGATTGGCCTGCCGCAGCCTCGCGCGGTCCAGGGCGTTCCGGATCGACCTGGCGTTGGAGAAGAGCGGCTGCTTCATCCGCGCAGCGATATAGGCGACGAAAGCCTCACGTGCGGCGGGGCCAAACTTGAAGTTCATGCCGCCAAGCATCAGCTCCGCTATCTGCAAAAGCTCAGCCTCTGTGTAATCTGGGAAGTCGATGTGGTGCCCAATGCGGGACCGGAAGCCCGGATTGCTCTCGAAGAAACGCTCCATCCGATCGCCGTAGCCAGCGAGGATGACCACAAGGTCGTCGCGCTGCGTCTCCATCACTTGCAGCAGGATCTCGATCGACTCCTGCCCGTAGTCCCGCTCGTTCTCGGGGCGATGAAGATAGTAGGCCTCGTCAATGAAAAGGACGCCTCCCATCGCCTTCTTCAGGATCTCCTTCGTCTTGGGCGCCGTGTGGCCGATGTACTGTCCAACAAGATCGTCGCGCGTCACCGACACGAGATGACCGCGCCGCACGAAGCCGAGGCGATGCAGGAGGTCGGCCATCCGCAGCGCGACGGTGGTTTTTCCCGTGCCGGGATTTCCGGTGAAGGACATATGCAGCGTCGGGGTGTCGCTCGTCAGCGCGAGCCGCTGTCGCGCCCGCTCGATGACGAGGAGCGAGGCGATCTCGCGGATCCGCGTCTTGACCGGCTTCAGGCCGACGAGCTCGCGTTCAAGCGTGCTCAGAACCTCGTCGACGCGCGCGCCTTCGAATTCGGCGCGCAATCGGACCGTCGGCGCCGCGGGGGCGGCCTTCTGCGCCTCGATAGGCATGGAAGCATCCTTTGACCAAGTTGCGCCCGCGGGCCCGAGGCGCCGCAGGCGCGCGACGTCAGCCGTAACGTTGGCCCTCAGGTCGATCTGCGACATAAGCGTGGGTCGAATAACGGACGTTTCGCCCCGCGATCTCCTGCCGATCGAGCCGGAAACCCGGCTCCTCTTTCGGACGGTTTACGATGAACGAGATGCGAACCGACTCCCAACCGGGCGACGAGTTGAAGCCGCAAAGTCTGATGTAGCGGTCGCCATAGACGCGCCGGCAATCGGCGAGTTCCTTCATCACGCCCGCGGCGTCGCGCAAGTCGAACATAGGCAAGCCCCACATCTCCCAATAGGTGTTGCGGGGATGGGGATCCTCGGTGAATTCGAAGCTCACCGCCCAACCTTTGTCGAGGCAATATTGAACCTGCGCCCGAATCTGCTCATCGGTGAGGTCCGGCAGAAACGAGAAGCAGCCTTGGGTGACGCGCATGGGTTTTCTCCTTTAGGCGGAAACGCTGATTGATGGGACGAAGTCGGGCGAATCGGTCGATTCGTAGTTGAAGGTGACGTCCTTCCAGACGTCGAGCGCTTCGCGCAGAGGCGTGCAGCTCGCGGCCGCCTTGGCGAGAATCTCCGGCCCCTCGTGGACATAGTCGCGGCCCTCGTTGCGGGCGAGGATCATCGCCTCGAGCGCGACGCGGTTGGCGGTCGCGCCGGCCTGGATCCCGTTCGGATGGCCGATCGTGCCGCCGCCGAATTGCAGCACGACGTCCTCGCCGAGAAGGTCGAGAAGCTGATGCATCTGACCGGCGTGAATGCCGCCGGACGCGACCGGCATGAGCTTGTTGAGGCTCGCCCAGTGCTGATCGAAGAAGACGCCGTGCTCGAGGTTCAATGGATTGAAGTCCTCGCGGCAGATATCGTAATAGCCGCGCGTCGTATTGGGATCGCCCTCGAGCTTGCCGACGACTGTTCCCGCATGGATGTGGTCGACGCCCGCAAGGCGCATCCATTTGGCGATGACGCGGAACGACACGCCGTGTGATTTCTGCCGCGTATAGGTGGAATGGCCGGCGCGGTGCAGGTGCAGGATCATGTCGTTCTTGCGCGCCCATTTGGCCATCGACTGAATCGCGGTGTAGCCGATGACGAGGTCGATCATGACGATGACCGAACCGAGCTCGCGGGCGAATTCGGCCCGCTCGTACATGTCCTCCATCGTCGCGGCCGTGACGTTGAGATAGGTCCCTTTCAACTCGCCCGTCGCCGCTTGCGCCCTGTTCACCGCCTCCATGCAATAAAGGAACCGGTCGCGCCAGTGCATGAAGGGCTGGGAGTTGATGTTCTCATCGTCCTTGGTGAAGTCGAGGCCGCCCTTCAGCGCCTCGTAGACGACGCGCCCATAGTTGCGGCCGGAAAGGCCGAGCTTCGGCTTCACCGTCGCTCCAAGCAGCGGCCGGCCGAATTTGTCGAGCCGCTCGCGCTCGACCACAATGCCGGTGGCCGGCCCTTGGAACGTCTTCACATAAGCCACGGGCAAGCGCATGTCCTCGAGCCGCAGGGCCTTGAGCGGCTTGAAGCCGAACACGTTGCCGATGATCGAGGCAGAGAGATTGGCGATCGAGCCCGGCTCGAAGAGGTCGAGGTCGTAGGCGATGTAGGCGAAATACTGGCCCGGCGTATTGGGCACGGGATCGAGGCGATAGCATTTCGCCCGATATTTTTCGGCCGCGGTCAGTCGGTCCGTCCACACGACCGTCCATGTCGCGGTCGAGCTTTCGCCCGCGACGGCGGCCGCGGCCTCGGTCGGGTCCACGCCCTCCTGCGGGGTGACGCGGAAGAGCGCGATCACGTCCGTATCCTTCGGCGCGTAGTCGGGCTCCCAATAGCCCATGCGCTTGTATTCCATGACGCCGGAACGATAGCGTTCGGCTCCACGGACGGTGATGGTTGGCGCATTCATCGTACGGTCTCCTTTTGCTGTCAGCCTGAGGGCGCTCACGTCGTTCGTTGGGTCGTGCCGGCGTCAGTCATAAAGCGCGCCTTCTCTGGTCCATCAGCTTCAAGATCATCGGCGTCAGAATCAGCTGCATCGCGAGATCGAGCTTGGCGCCGTGGATGACTATGGAGTTGGCGCGAGACATGAAGCTGCCGGCGATCATTGAAAGCAGATACGGGAAGTCGATGCCGCGCGGATTCTTGAACCGGATCACGACCATCGATTCGTCCGCCGTCGGGATCCAACGCGCGATGAACGGATTCGAAGTGTCCACCGTGGGCACGCGCTGGAAGTTGATGTCGGTAAGGGCGAACTGCGGGCAGATGTAGTTCACATAGTCCGGCATCCGGCGAAGGATCGTGTCGGTGACCGCTTCGGTCGAATAGCCGCGGGCGTTGCGGTCCCGATGCAGCTTCTGGATCCACTCGAGGTTGATGACGGGGACGACGCCGATCTTGAGATCGGCGTGTTTTGCGACGTCGACGCCGTCGGTGACGACCGCACCATGCAGGCCTTCGTAGAGGAGGAGATCGGCCGGCGGCAGCGGCTCCCACGGCGTGAACGCGCCGGGCTTTTCTCCGTAAAGCTTCGCTTCCTCGTTGTCGTGAATATAGTGGCGGGCCAGCCCCTTCCCGGTCGCGCCGAATTCGGCAAACAGGGCCTCGAGCCGGTCGAACAGATTCGATTCGGGCGAGAAATGGCTGAAGTGCTTGTTGCCACGCTCCGCCTGCGCGGCCATTTCCGCCCGCATTCCCGCCCGGTCGTAGCGATGAAACGAATCGCCCTCGACATAGACGGCTTCGATGCCCTCGCGACGGAAGATGGTCTCGAAGGTTTTTCGCACCGATGTCGTCCCGGCGCCCGAAGAGCCGGTGACGGATATGATGGGATGCTTGACCGACATCGCTTTTTCGTTCGCTCAGGCTCTGAAGAGGCCGCGCTTGCCGAAGAGCGGGGAAACATCGGCAAGGCTTTCCGGCCGCGAATGGAGCCGTTCGATCCGCTCGACCAGGACTCGCGAGCCGAGGATCAGCGGGGTGCGCATCTGCGGCGACGTAGCCCGCCGGTCGAGAATTCGCGCCGCCCCGGTCGAAGCTCGCCCTCCGGCCTGTTCGATCACGTAAGCGATGGGTCGCGCCTCGCAGAGGAGCCGCAGTCGGCCGTCCTCATAGCCACGCCGCGCGTCGGCGGGATCAAGCAGAACGCCGCCACGTATGAGAATGGTGAAGGCGTCCGCGGCGATGGAACCCGTCCAGCATGAGTTGAAGCGTCGTCCCTCGTCGCCGTCCCAGCCGTTGAAGCAATCATCGACGAAAGCGCGGACGGCCGTGTTCCAGTGGCGATAGTTCGCCGCGTTGATGGCGTATTCGTGCGCGAAATCGGGTATGCGCACGGCGGGCGCCGTCAGGCGCCATGAGCGGTCTCGCCGATCATGGATGAAGATGTCGACGCCGTCGCCGAGCGTTAACGCCAGAGCGGTCTGCGGGCCATAAACGATGAAGCCGGCGGCGAGCGGCTCTCCCGCAGGAAGCGCCCTGCCCTCGCCGCCGGCCTCGGTTATCGCGAAGATCGTTCCGGCGGTCATGTTCGCATCGAGATCGGCCGCTCCAGCGAGAGGACTGGCCTCCACGGCGAAACCGCCCAATTCGTCGATCGCTAGGGTTTCGTCAGCCTCCGTCGACAGGAAGGCGCGGACGCTGCCGCCGCGAAGGGCCTGGGCGAGAGTCTCATGCGCGCGAACGCGGAATTCATGCGCTGCGCCACGAGTGGGCGCGGCCAGCGCGCCAAGCGAAATCATGTCGGCAATGTCGAGCGAAGCCGCCGCCAGCGCCAACACGACCGCCCCTATCTGCGTCTGGCGCGCGCACTGCCGCGGATCGCTGGACTTCGCAGCGAGCTCCAGATGTCGCCGCAATAAGATGGCGTCCACAACTCCTCCTCCCCTCGGCCCCGCACTGCGGAGGACCGGCAAAGGTGTGCGGCCCGACTTCGGCGGCCGCCCTGTCTCGCTCTGTGAAAGGTTGACATGGAAAGGTCTATAATGAAAATATAAAAATGCTTGGTGTTACAAAAGTTTTCCTAATATGGCCTCGTTCGCCAACAGCGTCACCCTCCGGCAATTGCGCGCCCTGGCGGCGATCGAGACGACCGGGAGCGTCACGGGCGCGGCGCGACGTTTGGGCCTGACCCAGCCTGCCATAACCCTGCAGATCCGCGGCCTTCAGGCCCTTGTCGGCTTGCCGCTGCTTCAGCGCGCCACTGACGGGATGATCCTGACCGAGGTCGGGCGCGACCTCGTCGCGCTGCACCACCGGATTGCGGCCGCGGTGAGCGACAGCGCTGCGGCGATCGATGCGATCAAAGGCCTGACCGGGGGCGGCGTGTCGATCGGAGCGGTGAGCACGGCGAAATACTTCATGCCGTTCGCGATCGCCGGCTTTTCGCGCGCTTATCCGAAGATCCAGATCAAGCTCTCAATCGGTAACCGAAACGAGATTCTGCGGGCGCTGCGCGACTACGCGCTGGACATCGCGATCACGGGCTGGCCGCCGGAGGACATGGACCTCGAGCGCCTGCTCATCGGCGATCATCCCCATCTTATCGTGGCGCCGCACGGACATGCCCTCGCCCGGCGCCGGAAGATGGCGCTCGATGCGCTAAAGGACGAGACCTTTCTCGTGCGTGAGCTAGGTTCGGGCACTCGGCTCCTCATGCAGCGCAGCTTCGCCGATCGCGGTTTCGAGCCCAACATCGGCATGGAGATCGACAGCAACGAGACCATCAAGCAGGCGGTGATGGCGGGACTCGGCGTTGCCTTCATCTCGGGCCACACGGTCGCGACCGAACTCTCCAACGGTCGACTCGTCGCGCTCGACATCCTCGGACTGCCGGTCATTAGGCAATGGTATGTCGTCTACCGCCGCGACCGGGCGCTGTTGCCGCCCGCTTTGGCGCTGGCGAATTTCCTATCGAATGAGTTCCCGCCGCTTCCTTCCGCGCGTCGCGCGAACGACGCGAAAATCCCCAGCGGTTCGTGGTTCGCAGTGCGGATCGGAGGCATAGACTCGATCAGCGCTATCCGGCTCTGGCAAGAATGATCGAGCGCGAGTGAGCGAAACCTCTACTTGCCCGGTCGTCGCTTCTCCTGAACGGTGAATTCGAGCTGTCCGAGCACTTTCACCGCGCCTGCCTTGCCGCCCTCGAAGTCGCCGGAGGCAAGGCGCTTTCCGGTGGCGATCTCATAGGCTGTGCCCAGAATCGCCTTCGGCGGGTAAAGGCGTTGTTCCCAGATGAGCTCATAAGTCGTAGTCGGGGCGAAGCCGCGCTCAGCGAAGAACCGTTCCGGCCCCAGTCGGTCGTACTCCTTTATTGCGCGCAATACGTGATCACGAGTTACGCGGTCCCAAGCCACCATTGTTCATTCTCCAGGGTCGCTGTTGCTTGTGTTTCCGGCCCTAGGCCGGGGCGTACGCCGCCTCCTTAAGCTGAGCCGCTTTCGCGTTAGACCGACAAACGGCCCATCTTGTGGTCACGCGGATCGCGGAGGCTGAGAGTTAGAGCCTGTCTCAAAAGTCGTTAAGGAAGGAATGATTTACCGGGTCATCTGCAATTTTGAGGATGATTCGGGATGTGGACGGACGCTGATCGGAGCCGGTATCGCCAAGCTGGGGATTGTCTGCCGAGCGATCTGAACGATGCGGAATGGGATCGCTTGGCGCCTCTGATTCCGCCGGCGAAGCCGGGCGGACGGCCGCGCCAGACCGACATGCGCTTGGCGATGAACGCGATCTTCTATCTTCTGCGAACCGGTTGCCCGTGGCGTTATTTGCCGCACGGGGTCTTCCCGCCGCGCTCGACGGTCTACAACATCTTCCGCGCTTTCCAGCGGGAGGGAGTATGGGAGGCGATCTGGGAGGAACTGCGCGCGGCGCTGCGCGAACGGCTGGGGCGGGAGGCGAGCCCCAGCGCCGGCGTCATCGACAGCCAGTCGCTCAAGTCGGCCGAAAAAGGGGATGCGCGAAAGGTGAAGCAGACGCAGTGGGTTATGACGCCAGCAAGAAGGTGAAGGGGCGCAAGATCCACGCTCTGGTCGATACCGAAGGCTTGCCCTTGCGCGTGGTGGTTCACTCCGCCGCCATTCAGGACCGGGACGGCGCCGCCTTGGTGTTTGACCGCATCCGCCAGCGCTTCAATTGGCTCGAACTCGTCTGGGCCGATGGCGGCTACAACGCCCGCCAGGTCGAACACGCCGTCGCCGCGCAGCCGCCGCTGCGTGTGGAGATCGTCAAACGTCCCGACGACAGTTCAGGATTTATCGTCCTGCCGCGTCGCTGGGTTGTCGAACGGACCTTTTCGTGGTTCGGCCGAAACCGCCGCCTGGCCAAAGATTACGAGAACCTCGCTGATACCCTCGCGGCCTTCATCACACTCGCTTGCATCCAGCTCGCCCTCAGGCGGCTCGCCAGGCCGTAGACTTTTGAGTCAGGCTCTTAGCGCTCGCAAGCGCTTCTAAATTGGCCGGACCCGTCCCGGAACGCCAAGCGGGCAGTCCAAGGCGGCGCGGTCCCAGCCTCCGGCCTCCGCCGCGGCCGCATAGGTCGTCGACAGGAAGTCGAGCAGCAAGGCGTCGGGGTCCGGCGCTTGCGCAACCGTGTCATACGGGAGGATGAACTCTCCGAGCGTCGTATCGAAAGCAGCGCCGGACGTAACGGCCCGGCCGCGAAAGCCCGCCGGCTCGGGATAGGCGTAGGCGTAGAAGGCCGCGCGTGGAAAAGCCTCGGCGCCCGGCCAGAACCCGGCGCTGCTCACTTCGTGCGAATAGGCTTCGCGCGCGACGTCGTCGGGCAGTCCGGGCACGCCACCTGGATGGAGCGGCGCGCGGCGCCCGGAGAAACGGGTCACCGCGAGATCGAAGCTGCCCCAGAAGAAATGGACCGGGCTCGCCTTGCCAAGAAAGCCAGTGCGGAAGAGCTTGAAGATGCGATCCGCCTGGACGAGCGCGCGCCAGAAGCGATGGGCGGCGGCCGCGTCATAGGCGGCGTGTATCCGGTCGTCTGAAAAGCGGATCGGGTTTGGAACTTCGTTCGGCGTCTCCTTGATTGCGACAGCAATACCCATGCCGTCGAGAAGACCGATGGTCGCGGAAAAGAAATCGGCGACCGACTGCGGCCGAAGCGGCAGCGATCGCTCGGCGCCTCGGCTGGTTCGGATCATGAGTTCGATGGCCGACAAAGTCGAATTCGATGTCGAAAATCTCAGTCCCAATCGGGATCGCCGACGTGGCGAGTCCGCGGGCGGTCACATAGAGCGGGGTCTGCCAGCTGTGATTGAGCCAGGGGGTCAGCGTGAGCCTGATCTTGCCGACAATCTGAGTCCAGAGATGCAAGGTTGCGAGCGTCTCGCTCCACGTCGAATAAGTGAGATCGGGCCAGATTGCGTCAGCGCCGTCCATAGCGTTCACCATGCTCCTGTTGCTGGGGCGAAGCTCACGAGCCAGCGGCGACTCCGCTTCGATCGAGGCGCCGCGGCGGGCCAGGAAGCTCGCGCATGGTTGAACTTGCCGCGACATTTTGCGTCATTCAAAGTCGCTCCAAAATCACCATTTGATTGCTGCGCGGCCCAGATCGGGAGAGTCAGGCGATGCTAAACAAAATCCCCATTGTCTTCGGGGTGGTTGGAGCGCTGTCATTCCTGCCGCAGCCGGGGATTGCCCAGAATTCCTCGTCGGTTCATGAGGGACAGTGGCCGATCGAGAACGGGGTCAAGCATCAGCCCACTGGGAGTGGTCAGGATATCACGCCGGACCAGGCGCGCGAGATCGATCGATTGTACGATGAGCTCCTGTCAAGCGGCGACAAGACCCAACCCCGACTCAAACGCGCGCGCTGATCCACGCTTGCTCGATGGAGAGCCGGCCGTTCAGGTTCACCTTCCTCCTCAGGGGCGCTGCAGTTCGACTCCGGAAATCTCCCGACAGATGCCGACCAGCCTGTCTTGCAGCGCGACATCCCGCGCTTCGGGGTTCGGCTCGCGCCGCTTCAAATGATAGAAGTAGCCGGCGGTGGTCCGCGCGGCGGTTTCGTCGCTGGTCGCAAGCCACGCTTGCGTGAGATGCGCCTGACTGATGTCGTCGGGCGCGCCGGCCCCGCCCATTTTGGTCGGCACCCATCCGGGCGTCAGCGCGTTCGATAACACATCCGGCCACAGGCGCGCGACGGCGAAAGCCAGCATGACGTCATGCAGCTTGCTTTCAGCGTAAGCCGCCGATCCGTCCCAGCGCCGCTTGCGCCACAGGATATCGTCGAGATTCGCGTCCGCGCGATCGTGCATGCCCGAGCTCAGATAGATAAGGCGCTTCGGCCTTTCGATCAGAGCGGTGAGGATATAGGGCGCGAGCGTGTTGATGGCGAAGACATGCGGCAAGCTGTCGCTGGTCACGCGATGACCTTCCCGGTAGCCGACTGCGGCGTTGTGAATGACCGCGTCGAGACGCCCAAGCGCGTTGACTTGGGCGGCGACGTCCTTGGTCGCTGCGATCGTGGCGAGATCGCCGACGACAATGGCTTCGGCCTTGGGCGCGGCCTTCTTGGCGTCCGCCGCGCGGGCGTCGTTGCGCGCATGCAACACGACCTGATGGCCCTGATCGGCGAGAACCTGACCGACCATCAAACCAAGGCCGTCGGAGGAGCCCGAGATGAAGATGCGCGCCACGCCCATACTCCCAACGTTGCGCTTGCACGCTCGCACTCGGTGTCAGAAGTCGGTCGGGCCGACTGCTCCGGTCCAGCGGATGACCTTTGATGGATCCTTCTCGTCCATATAGAAGAAGTGGCTCATTGTGGGCTTCACCACCGGTTTGCTGCGGTCGTCAGGCGTCATTGTGACCTTGCCATGGAAGATCTTCAACAAAGGGCTATCCCAGTACTCGACAACGTCGTGATACGCGGTGAAGCCGGTGTCTATGAAGGCGCGCAAGTTATCGCGGATCGCCTCACGGCCGTGCCAGTCGGCGACCCCGAGGTTGCACACCGCATTGTCGGCGAAGCAGTCGAAGCCCTTGCCGAAAGTTTTGCCGTCGATCTCCTTCCACATCGCCAGCAGCCATTCTGGCGCCGCCGTTTTCGCGAACGTCATCGTGCTCATGTTGACCTCCTGAATCGCAACCGTTCGGCGCTCGACCAAGTGGCCGACGCCGCGTTGTCGCGGGATCGTGGCGACTTCGGTTCTGAGGAAACGATGCGGCGCGGCTTCATTCGCCTGCTCGCCGTCACGCCGCAAGACTACCGTAATCGTTTCAGGTGTTGAGACTCGTCATAAGAATTTGGCGTTGGTTTGGCAAAATAAACGTAATACACGCGAGGTCTGCGAAAGAAGGTCGCGACCTTTCCAGCGCTATGGCCCTCAGCGCGCCACGGTCTTAAGGCACGATGGCGGACACCTTTCCCGGAGCCTCTCATGACCACCCATCAGCGCAATTTCCCCTCGATCGCTCCGGCGAAAGTCGAGCGGCTGGCCGAGACGGCGGTCAAAGTGGGCTTGCGGCTTCAGGCGGGCCAAGACCTTTTTTTAACGGCGCCGGTGGCGGCGCTGCCTCTGGCGCGGCGCATCGCGGCCGAGGCTTACAAGGCGGGCGCGGGACTGGTGACGCCGATCCTCTCCGACGAGGAGATCACGCTCACGCGATTTCGCTCCGCTCCCGACGCCAGCTTCGACCGCGCGCCGGGCTGGCTCTATGAGGGCGTCGCCAAGGCGTTCGACGCCAATACGGCGCGCCTCGCCATTGTCGGCGAAGACCCGATGCTGCTCTCGAACGAAGACCCGGCCAAGGTCGCGCGCGCCAACAAGGCCAATTCGATCGCCTATCAGCCGGCGCTGGAGAAGATCACGGGCTTCGACATCAACTGGAACATCGTCGCCTACCCGACCGTCTCGTGGGCGAAGCGGGTCTTCCCGGGAGACGAGGACGAGGTCGCCGTCGGCAAGCTGGCGGAGGCGATCTTCTCCGCTTCGCGCGTCGACAACGACGATCCGGTTTCCGCCTGGAACGCGCA
This sequence comes from uncultured Alphaproteobacteria bacterium, assembly GCA_963824475.1. Classification (GTDB taxonomy): domain Bacteria; phylum Pseudomonadota; class Alphaproteobacteria; order Rhizobiales; family Beijerinckiaceae; genus Roseiarcus. Next base: position 371,675 of record CAWGPR010000006.1, on the reverse strand, counting down.
TAACGCTGCGCTGAGCCAACGCACGGAATGGCTGAACGCGAGGAAATTTCACGCCCTGCACTATTCCGGTCCGGGAACGACTCTCACGATCGGGCTCGCCGACGGCCACGAGTGGCAGGGGGCGCCGCCACGGCGAAGAACGGAATCGTCTGCAATCCGAACATCCCGACCGAAGAGGTCTTCACCACCCCGCATGCGCGCCGGGTCGACGGCCAGGTCGTCAGCACCAAGCCGCTCTCCTATCAGGGCACGCTGATCGACGGCATTGCGGTCCGCTTTGAAGCGGGACGCATCGTCGAGGCGAAGGCTCAGCGCGGCGAGGATGTGTTGAGACAAGTGCTCGACACCGACGAGGGGGCGCGCCGCCTCGGCGAGGTCGCACTGGTGCCGAACTCCTCGCCGATCTCAAAAAGCGGCCTCCTGTTCTTCAACACGCTGTTCGACGAGAACGCCGCCTGCCACATCGCGCTTGGACAATGCTACGCGAAATGCTTCGTCGACGGCGCGAAGCTCAGCCCGGCGGAAATCGCGGCGCGGGGCGGCAACAAGAGCATGATCCATATCGATTGGATGATCGGGTCGGACAGAATTGACATCGACGGCCTCGATGCGAACGGCGGTCGCACGCCGGTGTTCCGCAAAGGCGAGTGGGCTTAACTGGCGGCCTGGCGTTTACGGGCTCCCCCGCTGAGGGAAAGGGCGGCTTCCCGCCGGGGGCGCGCTTCGCCGCGGGACCGGCTCGAAGCGGTCGCTCACGAAACCAAAGTTCGTCTCGTCCACATCCTGTTGAGGTCTCAGGTCCGTCACATTGAGGTCAGACCCAGTCTGTATGGTGGGAATCAAACGAAATCCTTTGGAGAGATGTCCATGCTCGGCTCGCCGAACCTCCGCAGAGGGAACGCGCCGCTGGCGACGCGGCTTAGGATCGACGACCTCCGGGCGCAGCTCGCGCCGCTCGACCGCTATGGCGTCGTCGGCTTGAGCTCCGCCATGACGGACGGCGTCCGCGCGCTTGTCCGCGGTCTCAGGAGCGCCCTGCGCGGCGCTCTGTCTTTCGGCTTCGGTTGCGGCCGCGATTGCGAAGCGACCTGATCGCGATTGAGCTCGGCCCTCGAGCCTCAATCCGCGCGTCACTCCGGCGGCGGATGGCGGAGCGGACGACAGCCGCGCGATCCGAGTCGCCTATCTCTGTTTGAGGCGGCGAACCATCATTTTTGTCGTCGCTTTATCCTATCCATGCAACATCGCATCCGATACGAGCTTCGCGTCGGAAGCGACCGCTTTCCATTCATGCAAGGAATACGAAATGCCTACGGTCACTACGAGCGACGGCGTCGAGATTTACTACAAGGATTGGGGGAGGGGGCAGCCGATCGTGTTCAGCCACGGCTGGCCACTCTGCGCGGATGATTGGGACGCGCAGATGCTGTTCTTCTTGGGCCACGGCTACCGCGTGATCGCGCATGACCGGCGGGGTCATGGCCGATCGACCCAGACCGGCGGCGGTCACGATATGGATCATTACGCCGACGACCTGGCTGCGGTGACCAAACACCTTGACCTGAAGAACGCGATCCATATCGGCCACTCGACTGGCGGCGGCGAAGTGGTGCACTATCTGGCGCGGCACGGCGAAAGCCAGGTGGCGAAAGCGGCGATCATCAGCGCGGTGCCGCCGCTGATGGTGAAAACCGCAGCCAATCCGTTATACCAAAGGTCATAGCGGCCGACCGACATGCGCCCAGTCGCGCATTCCGATGGATGTGATGCCGGGCCGTTTCGGGTTCAACCGGCCCGGCGTGAGCGATGAGCCTGGTTCGCCATTGGCGGCGCAGGGCATGATGGGCGGCGCCGAGGCGCACTCGATGGCGTCGTCGTTTTCGAAGACGGTCTTCGAAAGCGAGTTCTGACGGAGATATAGACATTCTGACCGGGTTCAGTTCCGGCGCGGCGAGGGCGAAGATCGGCGTGATGTTGTCGGGCACGTCGAGCTGCCCATGCATCGGCCCGGTCAGAGCAGGACTGCACGGCATGGGCGCCCGTAGCGACATTGCGCGAGATTTCGTCGAGGTGAAGTTGCATCATGTCGGTGTCGGCACGAGGAAGCGCCAAAGCCGCTCCGACCCCGCGAGCGGGACAGATCGCGCCGAACAGATAGGCGTTGTCATAGCGCTGATCGGCGGGCTGCCTTGGCCGCGTTCCACGCCTGGCCCATTGGCGGACAAGGCCGTTCTTCTGGCCAATCCGGGCCTCATCCGAAAACCAGATCTCGACCGGCGTCGTCTCGGGCAGCCCTTCGAGATGAGCCTTCAGCGCGCGCGGGAAGTTTTTTTAAATCCCTCGACGATCCGCTCATCCTGAGCCGGATGACGGGGCCGTGCGCTCATATGCGAGAAGCCGAGCTTCTTCAGAAGCTTTCCGACATAGCGCGGGTGAAAGTCGACGCCGAACCTCTCGGCGATGACGCGCTTGAGGTCGATCCGCCGCCAGCGTACGACGCCGTCCTTCTCACGATCCGGCCCGGCCTCGACGATCTGCGCGAACTGGGCCCGTTGCTCCTCCGACAGGCGAGGCTTGGGACCCGCCGTCCAATTGTCGAACAGACCCTCCGGTCCGAAAGCGTTGAAGCGATGGACCCAGTCGCGCAGCGTCTGCCGGTCCATGCCGCCGATCTTCGCCGCCGCGCCTCGGTCCATCCCGTCCCGAACCGCGGCCAAGGACAGAAGCCGCCGGCTCTGGTTGGCGTCCTTCGAGCGCCGGGCGAGCGCCCGAAGCTCCTTAGCCGAATAGTCGTCTCGCAATCTGACCGCTGATGGCATGGCGCGAATCTCCCCACGCCAATGGAGTCAGAAATCTCGCCCTCTGTGAATCCACAATGTGAGTCAGCTCGCGGGGCCTTTGGTATTAGGCCTGCCCAAGAGCGTTTTCGACGACCTCCAGGCGCAGCTCGCCGCCAACCGGGCCAAGTTCTACTACGACGTGCCTGCCCGGCCGTTCTATGGCTTCAACCGGCCCGGCGTGAAGACGATCGAGCCGGTGGTTTGGAATGGTGGCGCCAGGGCCTCCATCCGATCCGTGGCCCGCCGCCTACGGGCGCTGAGCCGAGACTGTTGAGGTGCTCTATGATGGGCGGCGCCAAGGCGCACTACGACGGCATTGTCGCCTTCTCGCAGACCGACTTCACCGAGGATCTGAAGACAATCAATGTGCCGGTGCTGGTGATTGCACAGCGAGGCCACGACCAGATCGTGCCCTATGTCGCCGCCGGCCCGCTGTCGGCGAAGCTCATCAAGCACAGCACGTTCAAGAGCTACAAGGACTTTCCGCACGGCATGCCCACCACCCATGCCGAGACGATCAACCGCGGACCTTCTCCGCCTTCCTCAAGAGCTGAGGCGCTTATCAACCGACCCGCTCGATCAGCGCCATCGCGGCGGCTGGGTTTCGCTGCTTGGCGCCGCTGATGACATAGAGGAACACCTCGCGGCCGGCGGCCTCGGATTTCGGCGCCGCTACGGTGGGAAGGTCGTCGGGAGAGCCGCCGGCGGCCCAGGTCTTCGCGCGTTTCGCCCATCGATCGAGCGCGGCGTCGGAATATCCCTCTTCTTCAGTTTCGGTCGTTCCCATGATGCGCGCATAGACGAACGGCGCGGTCACGTCGGCGATCTCCGGGTATTCGGAATCGCCCGCAATGATCACGGCGACGTCATGCGCGCGCGCAAGCGCGATGAAGTCGGGTGTCTTGAAACTCTCATGGCGGACCTCGACGGCGTGGCGAATGGCGAGACCGTCGACGGAAGAGGGAAGCAGCTTGAGGAACGCGGCGAAGTCGTCGGGATCGAACCGCTTTGACGTCGCGAACTGCCAGTTGATCGGCCCAAGCTTTGTCTTCAGCTCAGTCACGCCAGTCTTGAAGAATTGTTCGATCGATTCGCCGGCCTCGGCGAGAACGCGGCGGTTGGTGGTGAAGCGGGGTCCCTTGACCGCGAAGATGAAATCGTCCGGCGTCTCGTCATGCCACTTCATGAAGCTCGCGGGCTTCTGCGAGCCGTAATAGGTGCCGTTGATTTCGATCGAGGTCAGTTTCGAGCCGGCATATGCTAGCTCTTTCGCGTGAGGCAGGCCCTTGGGAAAGAACGAGCCTCGCCACGGCTCGTACGTCCAGCCGCCGACGCCGATCCTGATCTTTCCCGCGGGCATCCCCTTTGCGGCCACGTCCAGTCCTCTACTTGCGCGCGACCGCGACCGTGCGTCCGCCAGTCAGTTCGACGAGGTCCGACGGCGTCAAGCGAAAGACCGCGTTGGGCGTGCCGGCCGCAGCCCAGATCTCGTCGAATTGCATCAGTGATTGCTCGATCAGGACGATGGGCGCTGTCTTGTGCCCGACCGGCGGCACGCCGCCGATGGCGAAGCCAGTCGCCTCGCGGACAAAATCCGCGTCCGCGCGCGCGATCGGCTCGCCAACCGCGGCGGCGGCCTTCTTCTCATCGACGCGATCGACGCCTGAGGCGATGATGAGCACCGCGCGCCCGCTTGTCGCGCCGCGAAAGATCAGCGACTTGGCGATCTCAGCGATCTCGCAGCCGATCGCCGCCGCGGCCTCAGCGGCGGTGCGGGTGCTGGCGTCGAACTCCAGCACCTGGAACCGGTCGCCGAGCGCCGCCTGAACCTTGAGCGCGGACGGAGAGTCGGCGGGCTTCATTGTGGGAATCCAATCATCTGCAGCGCACGGCTACCGGTCATTAACCTCTTCCCGATCGAACTTGAAGTCCGGCGGCGGTCGACCGCGATAAGCGCGCAAAATACAGGGCGCCCTGCGTTCCCCTGGATTGCGTCGTCGCCATGAGGGCGTCGACAAACGGGCGTCTCTCGACGCCCTATGGCTCCTCGCATGACGAATCCTGCCAACGCATCATCTCACCGGTCGCCTCAGTTCCCTGAATCAGTCGTCCGCATGCGAGCGCGCCTCGTATTCGCGAAGGTCCTTCTTCGATATCTTGCCGACCGAGGTCTTGGGCAACGCGTCGCGGATCTCCATGGCGCCGATCATTTCGTGTTTTCCCAGCCGCTCCTTCAGGAACGCCTTCATGTCCTCGAGCGTGAGCGGCGCCGCGCCGTCCTTGAGCTTGACGAAGGCCTTGGGCGTCTCGCCGCGATAGTCATGCGGAATTCCGATCACGCTCACTTCCTCGACCGACGGGTGCTGATAGATCGCCTCCTCGATGTTGCGCGGATAGACGTTGAACCCGCCGCAGAGCAGCATGTCCTTGGTCCGGTCGACGATATAGACATATCCGTCCTCGTCGATGACGCCGACGTCGCCGGTGCGGAAGAATCCATCCGCTGTCATCGCGTTCGCGGTCGCTTCCGGCTTCTTCCAGTAGCCCTTGGTGACGTTCGGGCCCTTGACGCAGATTTCGCCGCGCTCGCCGAGCTTGACCTCGCGCTCAGGGTTCGCGACCTCGACCAGCTTCATCTCCGTGCCGGGATACGGAACGCCGCACGACCCGCGTCTCCGCGCTCCCTCGCGTGGCGTGAAGGTTCCCAGCGGCGAGGTCTCGGTCATGCCCCAGCCTTCTCCCAACTTGCAGCCAGTGACCCTCTCGAACCGCTCCTGCACCGCGACCGGCAGCGGCGCGCCGCCCGACGCGCACAGGCGCAGTGACGAAAAATCCATGCTCTCGACGCCGGGCGCGCTCAGAAGCGCGACATGCATCGTCGGCACGCCCATGTAGACCGTGATCTTCTTTTCGACGATGTCCTTGAGGGCAGCCGCGGGATCGAAGCGCGGATGAAGCACGAGCTCCGCGCCCAGCCGAAACCCAAGCAACATGACGACGGTGAGCGAATAGATGTGGAACAGCGGCAGGATGCAGAGGAAGCGCTCCTCGCCCACGCGCAATCCCTCTTCGCTGCGCGTCATCACTTCGAAGTAGAGCGAGCAGGCCGCGGTCAGATTGGCGTGCGTCAGCATCGCGCCCTTGGGCGAACCGGTCGTGCCGCCGGTGTATTGAATGACGGCCAATTCGTCGGTGAGCGCGCCGAGCGGATGAGCCTGATAGCGGCCGTCGTTGTCGGTGAACTCCCGGAACGCGACATGGGCGTCGTCGCGCTTAACCTCGGCGAGCATTCCCGCGGCGGCCATCTGCGCTTTGACGGGAGCAGGCGCGGGCGTCATCGCCGCGAATTCGCCAATGACCAGCGTTTTGAGCCGCGTCGAAGCGAGCAGTTTCTCCGCCTGCGGATAGAGCGAGGCGAGGTCGAGCGTGACGAGGATGTCGGTCTCGCTGTCATTGACCTTCGATTGGAGCGTCGGCAGCGCGTCCAGAGGCGAGTAGTTGACGACCACGCCGCCCGCCTTCAGCACGCCGAAGAACGCTATGATGTAATGGGGCGTGTTGGGCAGATAGAGCCCGACATGGACGCCGGGCTTAACGCCGAGCTTCTGGAAGCCCGCCGCCGCGCGGTTCGCGAGCGCGTCGAGCTCCGCGTAAGACGTCCGCTTGTTCATGAAGTCGAGCGCCGGCTTTGGGCCGAAGCGCTCTGCGGCCTTCTCCAAGACGCTCTGCACGGACGAGAGCTCGAGCGGCGCGTTCCAGCGCACGTTCGGCGGATAGGACTTCAGCCACGGTCGAGCTGTCATCGCCTGTCCTCGCGTTCCTCGCCGCGTCACATCGCCCGGCGGGTTTGGGCGCGGGCGCTTTACGCTTGAGTTGCCGCGTTCTCCGCCAACCGTCAAGCGCTCGGGCCGATCTGTGTTCCGATTTACTGATCGGCGCTGACCTCGCGAACAATCGACCCGTCTTGCCTCTTGACGAGACAGACGGTCGCCTTCCCAAAGTGGAAGGTGCGATTCCGCATGACGGACTTCGCTTCGGCGATCGCCTGTTCAAGGGATGCCGAGCCGTCCGTCATCACATCCGGGCCAGTGCGCTTGCCGTCCTCGCCAACTCGGAAGAATTCAAAACGCCAAAGCGTCATCACTCAACCTCGCCTTCCACGCTCCGCGTAGGGTCGGGAAACGCCGGTCACTCAGGATCGGCATACTTCATCAGCAAAAAGACGCCGCCGTAAAAACCTGCGAAGCCCGCCAGAAAGCAGATCGAGTGCGCATTGTCGGAACTTAGTTTCAAAGCGGCTGAGAGCGCATTTGCCGCCACGATCGCAGCCCACGTCGTCAGGGTCGCAAAAAAAGGGCGATCCACGATTTCATGGTCACGGACCCTGGAAGACCGCGATTGACGCCACCCGCCCGCGCTCGCCGGGCCTCGAACGCGCCCGTAGCGAGTCGGAGCGGGCGCGTTCGGCCTATAACGGGCTTTCTGGCAAACGCAGTCTCGGGTCGCGCGCAGCGGCTTCCAGCCACGCGGCCTGCGCCGCCGGGATTTTCTTTGGATCGCCTCGCTGGTGCGCAGCGATATAGTTTGCATGTTTTCGATCGGAATCCAAAACTTGCGACACTTGCGACGGCGAGAGTTTAGGCATCGAAATCACCATTCTAAGGGCCGCCCACGGGCCACCATAGGCCGCGGGTCGCGGGTCTTAATCTGCCTCGTCCAGGGTGGCCTTGATGGCATCCCGAACCTCTTGCAGACTACCGCGTAGAGCTCCACGTTTTTGAAGGATAGTCGCTCGGGCGTACGTGTGACGTTCCGCCGCCGGATCTTCTACCCTCACCACTTCACCGGTGTCATCGTCATTGTCTAACGCGCCGGTCGACAATCCGATTCGAGTCACGTCAGCTTTCAAATCTTCCCACCGTTCAAGTTCGCGTTTGGCTTGACCCATTTTGGCCTCCTGTTTCCGTTAAATCACACCTGAATCGTGGCGCAAAAACGGCACTCGCGGGCGCGAGCCGACCGTCCGGGCGAGCGGTTACCCGATTTACGGAAAACTGATCTCGCGTGGTTCGCGTTCCGAGCGCGCGGCCTCGGGCGCCCGCCTTGATTGCGCGCCGGGACCGCGCGTTGCAGGATGGGCTCAAGCGGAAGCGAGGCACCGCGCCGCTCCCAGCTTCAGCAAGGGATTTAAGCAATGGCGGATGGGACCAGGCTTCCAGTCTGCGCGGTGGTCGGCGTCGGTCCCGGCAATGGCGAGGCGTTCGCCCGGCGTTTCGCCGCCGACGGCTATGCGGTGGCGCTGATGGCGCGCCGCGCGGAGCTCACGGCCAAGCTCGCCGGCGAACTCCCGCGCGCCAAGTCTTACGCTTGCGATGTCTCCGAGGCCGCCTCGATCGAGACGGCGTTCGCCGCCATGCGGGCCGATCTCGGCGACGTCGACGCGCTCATCTATAATGCCGGATCAGGCGTCTGGGGCAATGTCGAGGAAGTCAAGGCGGAGGATCTGGAACGCTCGTGGCGCGTCAACACGCTGGGCCTCTTTCTTTCCGCCCGGCAGGCGATTCCCGCCATGCGCCGCAAAGGCGAAGGCGCGATCATCGTCATCGGCGCGACCGCTTCGCGGCGGGGCGCGGCCGGCGCCGCGGCCTTCGCGCAATCCAAGATGGCGCAGCGCGCGCTCGCCGAATTGATGGCCCGCCATCTCTGGCCGGCCGGAATTCACGTCGCGCTCATCGTGGTCGACGGCGTGGTCGGCGGGCCGGTGACGCGCTCGCGGTTCGGAGAGCGCCCCGACGACTTCTTCATCGATCCGGCCGGCGTCGCAACGATCGCCGCGGATCTGGTCAACCAGGATCGCTCCGCCTGGAGCTTCGAGGTCGAAGCGCGGCCGTTCAAAGAAAAGTGGTGAGGGCGCGGCTCAACCCGATGGGCGCGATCTCTCGGAGGAAGATTTTGGGCCCTGGCGACCCGATTGCGGCGTCTTCTGGAAAATGTCGGTCTCGCCGCCGAAGCTTACGGAGCTGACTTGCAAGTATCCAACCTATATCGTTCTACTTAGCGCCGGTTAACGCTGCGAACCGGGCAAGCGGAAAGCGAACAGTGTAAATATATTGAAAAATCCACCTCCACATCTATGTTATACCAAAGGTCATAGCGGCTGACCGACATGCGCCCAGTCGCGCATTCCGATGGATGTGATGGTTTCGGGTTTGGCGATGAGCTTTCGCCATGCGGCGCATGCGGCGTCGATGATGGCGTCGTAGTTTTCGAAGACGGTGTTTGAAAGCCAGTTCTGACGGAGATACTGCCAGACATTCTCGACCGGGTTCAGTTCCGGCGCGCGCGAGGGCAGGAAGATCGGCGTGATGTTGTCGGGCACGTCGAGCTTGCCCGTGATGTGCCATCCGGCCCGGTCGAGCAGGAGCACGGCATGGGCGCCCGTAGCGACATTGCGCGAGATTTCGTCGAGGTGAAGTTGCATCATGTCGGTGTCGGCACGAGGAAGCGCCAAAGCCGCTCCGACCCCGCGAGCGGGACAGATCGCGCCGAACAGATAGGCGTTGTCATAGCGCTGATCGGCGGGCTGCCTTGGCCGCGTTCCACGCCTGGCCCATTGGCGGACAAGGCCGTTCTTCTGGCCAATCCGGGCCTCATCCGAAAACCAGATCTCGACCGGCGTCGTCTCGGGCAGCCCTTCGAGATGAGCCTTCAGCGCGCGCGGGAAGTTTTTTTAAATCCCTCGACGATCCGCTCATCCTGAGCCGGATGACGGGGCCGTGCGCTCATATGCGAGAAGCCGAGCTTCTTCAGAAGCTTTCCGACATAGCGCGGGTGAAAGTCGACGCCGAACCTCTCGGCGATGACGCGCTTGAGGTCGATCCGCCGCCAGCGTACGACGCCGTCCTTCTCACGATCCGGCCCGGCCTCGACGATCTGCGCGAACTGGGCCCGTTGCTCCTCCGACAGGCGAGGCTTGGGACCCGCCGTCCAATTGTCGAACAGACCCTCCGGTCCGAAAGCGTTGAAGCGATGGACCCAGTCGCGCAGCGTCTGCCGGTCCATGCCGCCGATCTTCGCCGCCGCGCCTCGGTCCATCCCGTCCCGAACCGCGGCCAAGGACAGAAGCCGCCGGCTCTGGTTGGCGTCCTTCGAGCGCCGGGCGAGCGCCCGAAGCTCCTTAGCCGAATAGTCGTCTCGCAATCTGACCGCTGATGGCATGGCGCGAATCTCCCCACGCCAATGGAGTCAGAAATCTCGCCCTCTGTGAATTCACAATGTGAGTCAGCTCGCGGGGCCTTTGGTATTAATATCAGGCTCTCCAAAAGGGTGTTATTTTACTTGTCGGGCGTGCGGGAAGAGAGGCCAGGTGGAGGAATGATAGCGCTGGTTTTTGAGGTATACGGCGCGTTCTGTTTTTTCTCGTTCATCGCGTTCGTGGTGTGGGCCTCGGTGGCCAAATTGAGACCTGACTTGGACGAGGCAGAGTTCGAGGAACTCGAAAAGCTTAAGAAACTCGCCGGCTGCGAACAATCCGATTCCAATCCGCAGCTCGGAGACCTGACGCACGAAGACCAGCCCGCGCCGGTCCCGCACCGCCAAGTCAAACGCAGACGTCGCCGCCGCGTGTTCCAAAGCCATCAGCCTCTGTTCCTGATCCGCAAGCATTGGCCGACATAGCCTGGCGCTACCGCCGACGGCGGCGCGATGTAGGGCAGCTTCGCTTGCATCCGTGAGGTGTCGAAGCGCGGCCGTTCAAGGAAAAGTTGCGAGCGCCGAACTCAGGCCGGGCGCGGCGCTCGCGCCTCCGCGTTGAGACCGAACACTGCGAAAAGCTCGGCCGGATCGCTCCAGATCGTCCCCACGCGCCAGCCGGACCGCCGCGCGGCGTCGGCGAAGCCGGCGACGTCGAACTTGCGGCAGGTCTCCGTGTGGATGGTTTCGCCGTGCGAGAACCCGAAGCTGCGGCCGGCCACGGAGACAACCTGAGGCTTCAGGCTCACGAGGTGCATCTCGATCGCCGACTCGCGCTCGTTCCACCGGGCCTCGTGCGCGAACGCTTCGAGTGCAAAGTCGCCCTCAAGCTCACGATTGATGCGAGCCAGAAGGTTGAGGTTGAACTCGGCGGTCACGCCGCGCCGATCGTCGTACGCGGCGATCAGCGTCTTGACGTCTTTGCGCAGGTCGACGCCGATGATCGCCTTGCCTTGGCTGCCGGCATGCTGGCGCATCCGGCGAAGCAGAGCGGCGGCTTCGGATTGCCCAAGATTGCCGATCGTGGATCCAGGAAAGAACGCCGCGCGCGACTCCTTCGGAATATCGGCGGGAATATCAAAATCGGCGGTGAAATCGGCAATGATCGGCCGCGTCGGAAGCTCGGGAAACCGATCCCGAATCCGCTCTACGGTCTGCGCGAGAAAATCCGCCGCAATATCGATCGGCGCGTACATCCGCGGCGCATGAAGCGCATCGATGAGGATTTCGGTCTTGATCGCCGCGCCGGCCCCGTATTCGAGCAGCGCGACGCCCTCGCCGCAAAGCGCCGCCATCGCCCCGGCGTGACGGCGAAGAATTGCCGTCTCGGTGCGGGTCAAGTAATATTCGTCGAGACGAGTGATGTCCTCGAACAGCTCCGAGCCGCGCTGGTCGTAGAGCCAGCGGCTGGGGAGCGTCTTTTGCCGCTGCGCAAGACCTGCCAGCACGTCGGCGCGAAAGGCTTCGTGCTGGCCGAGTTTCTCTTCGACGAGGTCGAGCATCTCAAGCGTCTCCCGCGAGTCTCAGCCCCGAGAACTGCCACCTTGCGTCGGGCGGAAAGAAATTGCGGTAAGTCGGGCGCATGTGGCTCATCGGAGTGACGCACGAGCCGCCGCGCAATACGAATTGCCCGCACATGAACTTGCCGTTGTATTCGCCGACCGCGCCTTCCGCTGGCTTGAAGCGCGGATAGGGCGCAAAGGCGCTGCGCGTCCACTCCCACACGTCGCCGTAGAGCTGACGCAAGCCGGCCTGTCCGACTTGCGCAGGCGCCGGGCGCAATCGTCCCGAGTTCGACGAAGTTTCCGCGCAACGGTTCGCCAACCGCCGCTTGCTCCAACTCGAATTCACTCGGCAATCGTCTGCCAGCCCAGGTCGCGAACGCGTCAGCCTCGAAGTAGCTCACATGCGTGACCGGCGCCGCCGGATCAACAGGCTGCGCGCCGCGCAGTGTCATCGACCAATAGCCGCCCTCGCGCTCTTCCCAATAAAGCGGCGCGGTCCAGCCTTCCGACAGGACCGTCGCCCATCCCGCCGAGAGCCAGAGCAGCGGAGTCCGATAGCCGCCGTCGGCGATGAACTCCATCCATTCCGCGTTGGTGACGAGCCGGTCTGCGAGTTGATAGGGTTCGACAAGCACGCGATGCCGCGGGCCCTCGCAATCGAAGGCGAAGCTCCCGCCGTCGTGTCCGATCTCCACGACGCCGCCATCGAACGCCCGATAGGCAGGGGGCGCGCTGTCGGTTTCGCCGACCGCGATCGGGCCGGGGTCCTTGTAGGCCGGGCGCACTGGGTTCTGCGCGAACAGGTGCAGAATATCGGTCAGCACCAGCTCCTGATGCTGCTGTTCGTGATTACAGCCGAGCTCGATCAGCTCAGCGACGGCAGGCGGAAGATCATCCTGCATCAGAGACGCCATCGCGCGGTCGACATGGTCGCGATACGCAGTGACCGTCTCCAGCGACGGGCGCGTGAGCATGCCGCGTCTGGGACGCGGCTGACGCGCGCCTATGCTCTCGTAGTAGGAGTTGAACAGGAAATTGAACTGAGGATCGAAGGCGCGGTAGCCGGGGAGATTCTGTTCGAGGATCATCGTCTCGAAAAACCAGGTCGTATGCGCGAGGTGCCATTTTGCCGGGCTCGCATCGGGCATCGACTGCACGGTCGCGTCGGCGTCCGACAAGGGCGCGCCGAGCCGCGTGGTTGCCTCGCGAACCGATTGATACAGCGCGTGTAAATCGGGATTTCGCTCCGGCGAACCATGGGGCATCGAGAAGCGCATGCGATTCCTCCCTTAGTGGGCGCGCCCAGCTCGCCGGGGAAGGCCGGATATGGGAAGCTCGTCGACATTGGCGAGGGGCGAAGATGAATAATTGTTATTCCGATCCCGAATAAGCGGCGCGTCGCCAGGGCCACGGCTTGTCAGACACCAACGGCAAAGCTCACTTCCAGTGCGACAATTCGCGTATGCGCCTCCGCTTCGCATTGCGGCGCGCGCCGGCGAACCATAACAAGCGATCGCCCTGATGGTTCCGCTTAAAAGGGAAGATCGCCAGCGAGCCCGCCACGCCTGGAGCCAAATTACCGCCATAACCGCGTGCTTTAATTCACCCCTGGCGCCATCGGGCGGTGGGAAATGTCAAAAGATCGGCCGAAATCGGTCGAATCAGCAGGGAGGGTGGCATGAGTGCGAAGACTTTCCTGACAATCAGCGCGTTCGTCGCGGTTCTGTTCGGTCTGGCGTTCGTTTTGGCGCCGACGGCGGCGGCGTTGATCTACGGGATTCCGCCTGATCCTCACACCGCCTTGAACGCACAGTTTTTCGGTTCGGCTCTGATCGGCATCGCCGTGGTCAATTGGTTCGCCAAGGATTTTGGCGATTGGGAGGCGGTGCGCGGCGTGCTGATCGCGAACGCGATCGCTGACGCAGTCGGCGGCGGCGTCAATCTTCTGGGCACGTTTCAGGAGCTCATGAATCGCGTGGCCTGGACGTCGACCATCGTCTACGCGCTGCTGCTGATCGGATCGCTGTATTGCCTGTCGACGGGCGGGGAGACGAGCGCAATCCCGGCCAAGCCGGAGCGGTGAGCGAACCCGGTCTGCCGATGACCGCTCAAGGCGCCCGGCAAATCGGCGGCGGCTGAGGCGGCGGAGCGGGATGCGCCTCCCGCCATCGCGCAAGGATCGGCTCGAGCGTCTCCCTCGGCCAGAACCTCGGAGCGCCGATGTCTTTCAGGCACGCGGCGTTCCAATAGAGCCCCGCGCGCGACGGCGACTGGCCGGCCTGAACCGCCCGCGCGACGGCCTCGATGTCGCGGGACTCCGGATAGATGTAGAGCGTGGTCGGATCGTTCCTTACCATCGCCATGATCGCGGCGGCGTCCGGGGCCGACCAGCTGGTGCAGCCGTCGCTGCGCCCGGCCGCGTAGTTCACGAGCTTTCCGAGCGGGACATAGCCGTCCGGGTCGGCGTGCGGGCTACTCGGATCCTTTCGGCGGCATATTCCCCTCAGCAGGACCGCTGGATGTCCGCCGATGGCGCGCTCTCTGGCGTTGGCGGTCTCGCCTTCGCCGTCGAACTTGAGGAACGCGCGCTCAAACACCGCCTCTCCTCCGGCTGCGCGATAATAGCCCTTGAAGGACGCGGTGGTCTCCCCCGTCACATAGGCCCCGCCCGTCGTCAGGTCGGAATCCATGGCGTTGCCGAAATTCTTCACGCACCGCCGGCCGTTGGCGAAATCCGCGAGCCCGTCCAGGTCCCGCCCGCCGCCGTGGCCGGCGGAGATCGCTCGGAACGACTGTTCGGCCTCGCAGATGATGTAAAAGCGGCGCCCCAATCCGCCCCCGCCGAGGTCATGGGGACGGGTCGCGTCCATGGCGAAGTAGCAGGGATTGCGGACCCCCTTGCGCTGATAGAGCGCGCGGGCCCGCTCGAGCACGACGGGCGCGATCTGCCCCTCGCCCTCGCCCACATGGGCCTCGAGCCAGGCCGGAACGCTGGGCTCTCCCGCCGCAGGAGACGGGCTCGCGCAGGCGAGCGCGATCAGGAGGCCGAGGCCGATTGAGTTGGGAAGGCGCAACCCGAGCAGCAATGATCCTGTCTCCTTGAGGGCGTGCGGCGCAAGCCGAATGTCGCCGCCGCCGAGCGCTTTGCTCCCTTTGCGGCGGCCGATACGTTCCCGGCCTGAATCGGACCGGTGGCCGTCACTTTATCAGCTCACGCGCCTGTCGGGACAAGCGAGCTGCGCCTCATGGATACGGTGACAGTTTACTCAACCCCCAAATGACTCCGTACCGCCAATTGCGCCGACGCCTGCCTCAGCCCGGAAACCGATCCGGCGCGCGCCTTCGGTGCAAGCTCACGGTGGCGCCGCCGGCGCTTGCGACAAGCGCAGGAATTGGGGGTTGAGTAAACTGTCACCGTAATCCTCGAGAGCGAACTAGTCGCCCGCTTCAATCAATTTGAAAGGTTTTGATGATTCGCTTCGTCGACGGTGCGGACGACGGAGGCGATCATGGCTGCGAAGGAGATTTCAGTAAAGAAGTATGTGGTGCGGTTGAGCCCGGATGAGCGGGAGCAACTTGAAGCCCTCATCCGTAAAGGAAAGAGCCCGGCCCAGCGGTTGCTGAGGGCGCGGATCTTGTTGAAGGCCGATGTCTCGGAAGCCGGGGAAGGCTGGAGCGACGGCCGGATCATCGAAGCGCTGGAGACCAGCCCATCCATGGTTTACCGGGTGCGCAAGCAACTGGTGGAAGAGGGCTTCGAGGCGGTGTTGAGCCGCAAGCAACGCGCGACGCCGGCGGTTGCGCGGATTTTCGACGGCGAGAAGGAAGCCAAACTGATTGCCTTGGCTTGTTCCAAACCGCCCAAGGGCCGCGCACGCTGGACCTTGCGGTTGTTGGAGAGCAAGGTCGTGGAACTCCGCATTGTTGATCGCGCCAGCGACTCAACGATCGGGCGGGCGCTCAAAAAAACATTCTCCAGCCCCATCGCCGACAGTGCTGGGTCATCCCGCCCAAGGCCAACGGCGCGTTCGTAGCGGCGATGGAAGACGTGCTGGCCGTCTACACGCGGCCACGCGATCCCGATCGTCCGCTGGTTTGCCTGGACGAGACCTCAAAGCAACTCCTCGCCGAGACGCGAGCGACGATCCCGATGAAACCGGGCGCCCGGCCCGTTGCGATTGCGAGTACGAGCGCAATGGAACCGCCAACCTGTTCATGCTGTTCGCGCCGCTCGAAGGTTGGCGCCATATCAAAGTCACAGATCGCCACACCGCCGTGGATTATGCTCACCTCTTGAAAGACGTGGCCGATATCCACTTTTCCGCCGCCCAGACCATCGTTCTGGTCCAGGACAATCTCAACATCCACAGCAAGGCGTCACTCTACGAAGCCTTTCCGCCCGCCGAAGCCAGGCGGCTGGTCGAGCGGTTCGAATGGCATTACACGCCAAAGCACGGCAGCTGGCTTAATCTGGCGGAGTTGGAACTCGGCGTCCTATCGTCCCAATGTCTCGACCGCCGCATCCCTGACAAACAAACCCTCGTCGAGGAAGTCGCCGCCTGGGAGAAGGACCGCAATACCAATCACGCCAAGGCCAATTGGCACTTCACAACCCCAAACGCTCGCATCGAACTCAAACACCTCTACCCGTCAATCTGACTGAATTGGCCGACTAGGCTCTTATAGCGTTATCGGTTGGTTTGTTTATTTGCGGTCAGCTCCAGGCGTCTTGGCCGGGCTTGACCCGGCCATCCACGAGAAAATCGTCACCTCTACTTAAGGCGTTGAACCTAAAGTATTATCCGCACCGAGAACAGATGGGGGAGCCGAGCGGCGTGGATGGCCGGGTCAAGCCCGGCCAGGACGGCGGCGGCAGATCATCAACAGCTAACGCGATAAGAGCCACAAATTAGATTGACAAAAGCAGAAATGTTCGCTATACATATTCCCATTCGAGGAATCTCTATCCTAGTCGTCGGCAGACGGGTGGAAAGCCGCAGCTGTTTGACATGTTAGGACCCACAACTTTAAGATGCGGATCGAGAAGGGAGAAGTTTTCCTGTTTCCTTCGCCCGTAACCTATTGAAAAGTATCGATTCCGAAAAATAAGCGCTAGCAAACGCTAGCTATTGACTAGCGCTTATCAGCGTTTATCAGGCATTTGCTTGCCTTTATTGGCGTTTGCTTGCACGAACTTCGCGCGCTGGTTGCATCCGGGCTCCCCGGCCCGAGACCAGAGCCGCGGGCGGCGCGTCAGGCGGCGCCGAGCAGCGCCGGCAATTCGGCCAGCGTCCTGATCTCGAAGTCGGGGGCGCCCGGAAGCCGCTCACGGCGCTGGCCATAGCGGTTGCACCAGACGACGCGCATGCCGAAATCGGACGCGCCATGCGCGTCCCAGGCATTGGAGGATTGAAAGGAGATCGCGCCGGCCTCGAGGTCGAGCGAGTTGAGCGCATATTGATAGACCTTCGGATGGGTCTTGAAGACGCCAACCGCGTCGGCCGAGAGAACGGCGTCGAACATCGCTTCGAGCCGCGAGCGCTTGATGAGCGCTTCGAGCATCGCGGGCGAGCCGTTGGAGAGAATGGCGGTTCTAAACCCCGCCTCGCGTAAGGTCGCGAGGACGGCGGGAACCTCGGGAAACGGCTCGAGGCCGAGATAGAGCTCCATCAGGCGCTCGCGCAAGGACGGGGTCTTAAGATCGAGGCTCTCGAGCGCGAAATCGAGAGCGTCGTCCGTGACTTGCCAGAAATCGGCATAGCGGTTCTCGAGCGTGCGCAGCCATGTGTACTGGAGCTGCTTGTCGCGCCAGAGGGCAGTCAGCGCGACGCGCTTTTCCTCCGGAACGTCGGCGCAGCGCGCCGCGGCGGAGGCGAAGTCGAACAGCGTGCCATAGGCGTCGAAGACGCAGGCGCGAACGCCATCAAGGGATCGGCTATGCATGCGGGACCTATCTTTGGTTTGTCAGCGCGACTCGAGGGCCTGCGCGAGCTCTGCCTCCAGCATGGCGACTTTCCTCCGCAGCGTCTCGCTTTCGACTTGCGCATAAGCGATCTCGGCGTCGTGGGCGAGGCTGCCGAGCAGATGGCGCTCGTTGCTGTCGAGATCGGTTCCGGCCTCGTGGCCGCCATAGAGGAGAACCGCGTAGCAGCGGCGCGCATTGCCGACCGGCACGGCGAGGACCGGTCGCGCGAGGTCGTGCGGAAGCCGGACATGGGACGCGTGGGCGGCGTCGACCGTGTCGAGGACGTAGGGCTTTCGCGTGAACCTTGCGGAGAGCAGCGGATCGTCGCTCGCGAGCGTATCGGCGTCGTCAGGGCCCCATCCGGCGCTGACGCGGCGGCGGAAGACGCCGCCCTGCTCGCGAAACACCGCCGCCGACGCGAGACCCAGCGAACGCATCGGCTCGTTCACCAACAGGCGCTCGATTTCGCCCACGCTGCCGGCTTGCAGAAGGGTATCGCCCACCTCTCCGAGACGGCGCTCGGCGCGAATGAATTCGCGGTCGAACAGCCGATCCAGGAGCTCGGTCGCAAACTCGTGCCCCCGCGCGATCACGTAGACCAGACCGGAAGCGACCGCGACCCAGGCCCAGTAGGGCATGTGGACGTACTCGTCGATGGTCTCGATCTGCTTGTGGAGGAAGAGGACCGGCACGCTGAGCAGGAGGCCAACCGCGGTCGCGCGGCGGAGCGGGATCCACACGTTGACCACCGTCGGCCGTCGTACGGCCTCGACCACGAACAGGCACAGGACGCCGTTTACGAGGAAGAGGGCGCCGGCGACTTCCTCGGGCGTGAGACCCGGGCCGAGCAGGCCGTCAAAAACCGAGGTTTCCTGGGAGAGTTCGGCCAGCAAATAGGCCGGAAGGCCGATCAAGCAGCCCCAGATCACCCAGCGGATGCGCTGATAGTCGCGGGGCGACAGATCCCGCCGACGCCCGAGAAGGATCGCGAGCGCGCCAACGCTGACCGCAAAGCCGATGAACAGCATGCTTCGCGCCCAGATTTCGACGGGATAGCCGAAGACGGTCCCCATGCTGGCGAACGCGACCAGCAAGAACAGGATCGCCAGGGCCGGCAGCGCGCGCTCGATCAGCCGCCATCGGCCCTCGGTCCGGTCGACCGGGGCCCTCAGCGCAAACAGCAGAAGCCCAGCATAAGCAGCGGCCTGCATCGCCAGAGAAATGACGTCTTGCGCCAGAAGCGCTCGCGGCCAAAACTGAAGCCAAGCCCACAACTGGAACGCCTCGCCGGGATTGAACTGGATCACATAGACAAAGAAGCCCCAGGTCATGGGCCCGGGACGCGTCCACACCAGCCATGCTGCGCCGAGCACAACCAGGATCCCCGCGATCGTGCTCAGCGCCACCACGAGGTCGAGCAGGCGATTGGCGGGGCGCGGCTCCGCCGTCAGCCTCACCTCGCGGGCCGGGCGATCCACGGCCCCAGCGACGAAGAGCGTCGCCTCGCGCCCAGGCATGACATAGTTGACGCCGCCCCATTGCGACAGCATGCTTGCGCAGACAATGGTGTCGACGGGCGCGCAACGCATCGCGGCAAGATCGAGCCGATCCCCGACGCGCAGGCCCGCCCGCCAGGCCGGGGAGTCCTCCTCGCTCGCGAACGGACCCTGGACGTCGTAAATCAGCCCGTCGCCGTTTGTGGCCAGACCGAACGAGCCCAGCGGTCGAACGACCCGAAGCAAGTCGGGCGCGATCATCGCCAGCGCATAGATCGTCAGAAGCAAGAGGGCGACGCGGCCAAAGAGGCTCGCGCCGTTCCGGTCAGCCATCAGCCGATCCCCCGCGGGCAAGACGAGTGGCCTCCTGCAGCCGCCTTGAGACGACGGAAGCTAGCCGCAGCGCAAGTCTTTGTACATAATCCGCGTCGCGTCGTAGCGGTCTTCGAAAGCATCGCGCGCGTAATGCGGAATCGCGCCCGCGAGACGATAGCCCAGCGAGCGATAGAGGGCCTCAGCCGCGTCGCCTGCAGTGTCGAGCGTGAGGAGCCAGCGACCCTCCTCGGCCGCGCGCCGTTCGATCTCCCACATCAGGGCGCGCCCGACCCCCGTCCGGCGAAAGCCCGGATCGACGAGGACTTTGGAGACCTCGGCGTGATGACGCTTGCTTGGCATCGAATTCGAGATCGAGCTGCGCCGTTCCGGCGACATCGCCGCCGAGGGTCGCTACGAGGACGAGCTTGGCGCCCGCCGCGTGCGGCGGGGCGACCCTGCTCAGCCAGTAGGCGCGCGCTTCGTTCCGGTCGAACGGCGTAACGAAGCCGACGCTCGCGCCCTCGTGCACGCAGGCGTGCAGGATTTGGGTGAGCCGCTCGACGGCTTTCGCGAAAGCGGCGGGATCGAGCGCGGCGACAGTTATGGCCTGGGCATCCACGACACTTCACCGGAGAACGAGAATGTAGCGCGCCGGGCGCGGCCCGGTAGCAACGAAGCGGCTCGCTCCCATCAGCTTGTAGCGAAGGCAGTCGCCGGGGCGCAGACGATGGACGGCGCCCTCGATCGTCAGTTCGAGAGCGCCGTCAATGAGGTAAAGATGGTGCTCAAGACCGAGGCGTGGCGGAAGGGGATAGTCGATGGCTGCGCCGGGCGGCAATTCGCAGCACACCAGCTCGCAGTCGAACTCGAGCGAGGGCGGGGAGATCGAGCGCCGACGGAAGCCTGTGCCCGGATCGATCCACTCCGGCTGCTCGGCCCGCCTGACGATCGCCGGAGCGTCGGCCTCGATGTCGGCAAGCAGGCGAGACACGGTTGTGCGATGCGCTCCGGCGAGCCGGCCGAGCACGGACGCGGTCGGGCTGACCTCGCCGTTCTCGATCCTGGAAAGGGAAGCGCGGCTGACCCCGCTCATGGCCGAAAGCTCGTCGAGCGACCATCGTCGTGCTTGGCGCAACGTGCGCAGGCGCTCGGCGAGGCGCATGTCGGCGGCGGCGCGAGATGGAGCTTCTGGTTCCATATCAGGAAAATACTCTCGAAAATGAGAGCGTCAAGTCGCGTGCTGACGACAGTGGGAAGCGCCCCCCAATTTGCCCGCGCCGCGCTTCTCCTGCACACTATGGCGTCCTCAAAACGGAATGGATCGATGTCGCCACCCGCGTGGGCGGCGGGCGGCGAGCATCTCGAGCAAGGCCAGAGGTTGAGGCAGTTCGCCCGCTGGCCAGGAGGATCGGACAAAATGAGAATTCTCGTTGTCGGAGCGGGCGCAGTCGGCGGCTATTTCGGCGGACGTCTGCTGCAGGCAGGACGCGACGTAACGTTCCTCGTTCGTGCGCGCCGGGCAGCGGAGCTGGCACAGCACGGGCTGACGATTCGCAGCCGCCTCGGCGACTTCCACTGTCCCTCGGCGCCGATCTTGTTGCAGGAAGGCCTCGCAGAGCCGTTCGACCTCGTACTGCTGAGCTGCAAAGCCTACGACCTGGACGGCGCGATGGCGTCATTCGCCAAGGCGGTCGGACCCGCGACTGCGATCCTGCCGCTATTGAACGGCATGCGGCATCTCGACCGGCTTACCGATCGCTTTGGGGCTGAGCGCGTGCTTGGCGGGCAGTGTGTCATCTCGGCGACCCTCGATCCCGACGGCGCCATTGTCCACCTCAACGATCTGCATGCGCTGAGCTTCGGCGAACTGGACGGCTCCCGTTCGCGGCGGATCGAGACGATCGCCTCAGCAATGCTCAACGCCGGCTTCGATGCGCGGCTCAGCGACGAGATCCGGCAAGAAATGTGGGAGAAGTGGGTGTTCATCGCCACGGCCGCAGGCATAACCTGCCTGATGCGGGCGGCAGTTGGCGATTACGTCGCCGCCGGCGCCGCGGATCTCGCGACCAGCCTCCTGACCGAATGCGCCTCAATCGCGGCCGCTCAGGGCTTTCCGCCGCGCAAGCCAGCCCTGGAGCGGGCGCGGGCGGCGATGACCGCCGCGGGTTCGCCGCTGAAGGCGTCGATGCTGCGGGATATCGAAGGCGGCAAACCGGTCGAGGGCGACCAGATTCTCGCCGATCTCCTGCGCCGCGCCGAGAAGCCGGACGACCGTTCCCTGCTGCACAGCGCCACGCTCCATGTGAAAGCTTACGAGGCCGGGCGGAAGCGGGAAGAGATCGCCGCCAAACCATGACGCTTGCGCCGCCGGGCACGTTGGTATATCCGCCAGCGTTTCGCGAGCGTTCGAAGGAGACAACGCCTTGGCGGAGGTCGGGCCGATCAACTGGACCAATGCGATGACGCTGATCAGCGTCGCCATTCTCGTGGGCACGGAGCTGGTGGGCGCCGGAGCCGCCGCAGGCTGGGCGATCGGCGGCTTGTTCCAGCTTGGCGAGACCATGACCCGCATACTGGAGGGCGTTCTCATTCTCACCGCGCTCACCGGACTCTTCTATTTCCTGCGCGCGGCGGTCGCGCACGAGCCGATCCGCGGCTAGGTGGTCGCGCGGGCGCGAGGCCGCTCCCCTTCCGCGCGATCGGGTTGAGGACCGACGGATCGCCTATGCGCGGAGGCGAACGCCTGGAGCATTGCGCAATGCCGGAACGCCAATGACGGAGCCCAATCGGCGAAGCGCTCTCCTGGTCGATTTGGACGGAACGCTGACCGATCCGGTCGAGGGCATCGTCGGCTGCTTTCGTCTGGCGCTCGAGGCGTTGGGACAGAACCCGCCGCCTGCCGCCGAACTGACCTGGATCATCGGCCCGCCGCTGCGTCGATCCTTCGCCCGTATGCTTGGCGAGATGGGCGATCCGGAGGAGGCGCTCGACATCTACCGCCGCCACTATTCGACCGAAGGTCTGTTCGAGGCTACCGTCTATGAGGGTGTAAGCGAAGCGTTGACTGACCTGCGCGCGAGTGGAACCCAATTGTTTCTCTGCACTGCGAAGCCTGTCGTGTTTGCCGAGCGCATTTTGAGCCGCTTTGATCTCGGACGCCATTTCAATGAGGTCTATGGCGCCGAACTCGATGGCCGCTACGAGGACAAGGGCGATCTCATCGCTCGCATTCTTCATGGGCAAGAGCTCGACGCCGACGATTGCTGCATGTGGGGCGACCGCGAACATGACGTGCTCGCGGCGAGTTGGCACGGGATTCCCACTATTGGCGCGCTTTGGGGTTACGGCGGCGCTGATGAGCTTCGTGCGGCGGGTGCGGCGGCCTTGTGTGAGTTGCCGTCTCAGGTTCCTGCAGCCTTTCGAGCGGTTGCGCGCTTCGCACGAACACCACCCCTATGACCAGCACGCGATCCGAATCGGTTCGCGGGCCGGATCACGAAGCCTTGTTCCCGGCCCCACGCGCCGAGGTCCGGCCGGCGATTCTCTCCGCGCATGGCGTTTCCTGGGTCGACGATTACGCCTGGATTCGGGCGGACGACTGACGTGAAGTGCTGCGAGATCCGAGCCGGCTGCCTCCCGACATCCGCGCGCTGCTGGAGGCCGAGAACGCCTACGCCGACGCGGTTTTGGCGCCGACGCTCGGTCTGCAGAAAGAGCTCAAGCGCGAAATGCGCGAGCGCCTCAAGGAGGACGACAGCGAGCCGCCGCAAGTCGACGGGCCCTGGGCCTATTACTCGCGCTATCGCCCCGGCGGCCAGCACCGCATCTATTGCCGCAAGCCCCGCGAAGGCGGCAGGGAGACGGTGCTGATCGACGGCGATGCGCGCGCCGGGGGAAAGGCGTTTTTTCATCTCGCCGCCGCGCGCCATTCGCCCGACCATACGAAACTCGCGTGGAGCTCCGACGACCTCGGCTCCGAGATCCTGACCATTGCAATCCGCGACCTCGAGCGCGAGACGGACCTCGTCGATCGCGTCGTCGGGGCGACCGGAGAGGTCGTCTGGACGCGCGATTCTCAGGCGTTTCTCTATGTCGAGCAGGACGAGAGCCATCGTCCTTGCCGCATCATGCTGCATCGGCTGGGGACCGCGCAGATCGACGACGTTGAGGTGTTCGTGGAAGACGACCCGGCCTGGTTCATCGGCCTGGAGTTCGACTCGCCTCGGCCGCGCGGCCATCATTTCGGTGCATGGCCACGACGCCTCGGAAGCGCTGGTCGTCGATCTCGACCACCCGGCCGTCCCGCCCCGCCTCGTCGCGCCGCGCCGGCCGGGGTTCCGCTACGAGGTCATGGATCACGGCGATTGTTTCTTGATCCGCACCAACGTCGGCGCGCCGGACTTCAAGATCGTCGTCGCCCCGCGCGATGCGCCGCAGGAGGCGAACTGGCGCGATGTCGTCGCCGAGCGCGATGGACGCTTCATCGCCGATGCAACGCTGTTCAGAGACCATCTCGTGCTGCTCATGCGCGAGATGAGCCGGCCGCACCTCGTTGTCTTCGACTTGAATAGCGACGAATTGCTCGAAATCGGCTTCGAGGAGGAAACCTATTTTCTGAGGCTCGAGCCGGTCTATGAATTCGACACATCGCTCATCCGCTTCAGCTACTCGTCCCCGGCGAGGCCGCAGGAGACCTACGACTACGACGTCGTCAACCGGCGTCGCGGCCTCGTCAAGCGGCAGGCGATGCCGCGCGGCTTCGACCCGCAGGCTTATGTCGCGCGTCTGGTCTTCGCCCCAGCCTATGACGACGAGAGCGTGGCGGTGTCGCTGCTTTACAAGCGGGGTATGAGGCTCGACGGATCGGCGCCGCTTCTCATCACCGGCTACGGCGCCTACGGTTATGCGGCCGAGGCGAGTTTTTCGACCAACCGGTTCTCGCTCGTCGACCGCGGCTTCGTGTTCGCGATCGCCCATGTGCGCGGCGGCACGGACAAAGGCTGGCGCTGGTACGAGGACGGCAAGCTCGACAAGAAGCCGAACACTTTTCGCGATTTCCTTGCCGCTGCGCGGTTCCTCATCGCCGAGGGCCTTACTAGCGCAGGCCGGATCGTGGCTCAGGGCGGCAGCGCCGGCGGCTTGCTCGTCGGCGCCGTCGCCAATCTTGCGCCCGACCTGTTCGCCGGCGTCATCGCCGACGTGCCGTTCGTCGACGTCCTGGCGACGATGCTTGACGCCAGCCTGCCGCTGACCCCGCCCGAATGGCTGGAATGGGGCGATCCGATCCACGACAAGGCGGCGTTCGAGACCATACGCTCCTATAGCCCGATCGATAACGTGCGCCCTCAACGATATCCAGCGATCCTGGCGCTCGCCGGCCTGACCGATCCGCGCGTGACCTACTGGGAGCCTGCCAAATGGGTCGCGCGCCTACGCGCGACAATGACCGGCGGCGGGCCGGTCCTGTTGCGCACCGCTATGGACGCGGGCCACGCCGGCCAGCCAGGACGCTACGACCGGCTCGAGGACGTCGCCCGCCAGTACGCCTTCGCCATCGCCTGCGTTGAAGGCCGGCTTCAGCGGGGCGCGGGGTGAGGCCTGAGCGGCGGCAAGCGACATTTCAGCTTCTCGCCGCGGAGACTGGAGGATACGACAAATAGGCCAGCCTTTTCATCTCGCTACGCATCGTCGCCACGACATCAAGGATCAGTCCGGCGAGGAAGCTCAAGAAACCGATGATGATCAGGCCTATGGCGAGGACGGCCGTCGGCAGGCGGGGCACCAATCCCGTTTCGAAATAGGTCTCAGCAAGCGGAACGGCGAGCCCGACCGCGGTTAGGATCAGGAGGACCCCGACAAGACCGAAGAACTGCAACGGACGCTCGTTGCGCACGAGATCGAAAATAAGGCGGAGGATTCTGGCCCCGTCTCGAAAGGTGCTGAGCTTGCTCGTAGACCCCGGAGGACGTTCGCCATAAGCGGTGAGCTCTTCTGCGGACGGCATACGCAGCTCCAGCGCGTGCACCGTCAACTCAGTTTCGATTTCGAAGCCTCTCGACATCGCGGGGAAGGATTTGACGTAACGGCGAGAAAAAACCTTGTAGCCCGACAACATATCGGTGAATTGCCTGCCGAAAATGTTTCGCACCATTGCGGTCAAGACGTAATTCCCAAGGCGATGACCTCTTCGGTAGGCTTCCATGCTCTGAGAGACTCGCGCGCCATTGACGAAGTCGAGATTTTCCTCGATCGCTCGGCGAACCATGCGCGGGGCAGCCTCGGCTTCATAGGTCGCGTCGCCGTCGACCAGCACATAGAGGTCCGCATCGATGTCGGCGAACATGCGACGGACGACATTTCCCTTTCCCTGACGCGTCTCGTAGCGAACAACCGCGCCTGCGGCCTTAGCAACGTCAACGGTGCGATCGGTCGAGTTGTTGTCGTAGACGTAGATTGTCGCCGAGGGTAGCGCTATGCGAAAGTCATTGACAGTCCTCCCGACCGTCAATTCCTCATTGAAGCATGGCACTAGCACTACGACCTCGTGC
Organism: uncultured Alphaproteobacteria bacterium; assembly: GCA_963824475.1. GTDB lineage: Bacteria > Pseudomonadota > Alphaproteobacteria > Rhizobiales > Beijerinckiaceae > Roseiarcus. The sequence continues at coordinate 345,755 of CAWGPR010000006.1, read as the reverse complement.
TTACTCGCAATCGGTTCGGTCTTTGGTTTTGAATTGTCTACGATCGTTGACATTTAATCGACCCTTATTCGCCGATCCTTACCGTACCGATTCCTGCCGCAGCTCCAGAGTGACTTCTGAACTGAGCCGCCATCGTCGTCAAACGCAGTCGAAAGGATCCGCGCACAGCCCCGGCTCCGGCTCGCCAGGCTTAGAGCCTGACTCAAAAGTCTACGGCCTGGCGAGCCGCCTGAGGGCGAGCTGGATGCAAGCGAGTGTGATGAAGGCCGCGAGGGTATCAGCGAGGTTCTCGTAATCTTTGGCCAGGCGGCGGTTTCGGCCGAACCACGAAAAGGTCCGTTCGACAACCCAGCGACGCGGCAGGACGATAAATCCTGAACTGTCGTCGGGACGTTTGACGATCTCCACACGCAGCGGCGGCTGCGCGGCGACGGCGTGTTCGACCTGGCGGGCGTTGTAGCCGCCATCGGCCCAGACGAGTTCGAGCCAATTGAAGCGCTGGCGGATGCGGTCAAACACCAAGGCGGCGCCGTCCCGGTCCTGAATGGCGGCGGAGTGAACCACCACGCGCAAGGGCAAGCCTTCGGTATCGACCAGAGCGTGGATCTTGCGCCCCTTCACCTTCTTGCTGGCGTCATAACCCACTGCGTCTGCTTCACCTTTCGCGCATCCCCTTTTTCGGCCGACTTGAGCGACTGGCTGTCGATGACGCCGGCGCTGGGGCTCGCCTCCCGCCCCAGCCGTTCGCGCAGCGCCGCGCGCAGTTCCTCCCAGATCGCCTCCCATACTCCCTCCCGCTGGAAAGCGCGGAAGATGTTGTAGACCGTCGAGCGCGGCGGGAAGACCCCGTGCGGCAAATAACGCCACGGGCAACCGGTTCGCAGAAGATAGAAGATCGCGTTCATCGCCAAGCGCATGTCGGTCTGGCGCGGCCGTCCGCCCGGCTTCGCCGGCGGAATCAGAGGCGCCAAGCGATCCCATTCCGCATCGTTCAGATCGCTCGGCAGACAATCCCCAGCTTGGCGATACCGGCTCCGATCAGCGTCCGTCCACATCCCGAATCATCCTCAAAATTGCAGATGACCCGGTGAATCATTCCTTCCTTAACGACTTTTGAGACAGGCTCTAAGCCGTATCCAAACAAAAAGGCTTGGGGTTGCTTGGTTGTATTCGTCCGAATCGGACTTTTTCAATGGGTTACGGCGAATCCAAATAAAAAATCAGGTCGCGTCTCCGACTGTGTGCAAAATCTCTCAAAAGCCGCTCTCCTCTCTTTCTCCTCATCGAGAGTTCGGCCAAGGCACGGGTTCGATCCGGGGGACAGGAAAGGTATAGCGAAAACTTCCGTTTTTCGCGAAAAAAATCGCGCACGAGCCGGCTCACCCGGAACCCGGAGGTTACTCCTCCTCGTCGCCGGGCTCGGGCTTCGCGCTGGCGCCGGGGATGACGTAGCTCCCTTTCAGCCAGCGATGCAGGTCGACATCGGCGCAGCGCTTCGAGCAGAACGGGTCATAGCGGTCGCTGCGCGGCTTGCCGCAGATCGGGCAAGCGCGCTCGCTCTTGGCTAAGCCCGGTCGCTTGGCGGGGCGTCTATGGTCGTCGGCGGTCATTGAACGAGGCTCGCGCCCCAGCGCCGGTGGACATGATAGCCTTCGCCGGCGAGCAGCGCAGCCGTTTCGGCGAGCGGCAAGCCGACGACATTGGAGTAGGAGCCGACCAGCCGCTGGACAAACGCACCGGCGAGGCCTTGGATCGCATAGCCGCCCGCCTTGCCGCGCCACTCGCCGCTGGCCAGATAGGCCTCGATCTCGTTGCGCGACAGGCGCTTGAACTTGAGCCGGGTCTCGACCAGCCTTCGCCGCACGGCGCCGCTTCCAGTGACGAGCGCAAGGCCCGTAAACACCCGATGTCCGCGGCCGGAGAGAAGGGCGAGGCAGGCCTCCGCCTCAGCGGGCGTTTCGCATTTCGGCAAGACGCGCCGGCCAACGCCAACCACCGTATCGGCCGCAAGCGTCAAGCAAGGGACGAGATCCGCCCGCTTGCCCGCGATGGCCGCCGAGGCGAGCGCCTTCTCCCGGGCCAGCCGTTCGGCAAGCGCGCGCGGCCCTTCGCGCGGGCGCGGCGTCTCGTCGATCTCCGCCGGCAGGACCGCATCGGGCTTGACGCCAATCTGCGCGAGGAGCGCAAGCCGTCGCGGAGAAGCGGACCCCAGCACGAGACGCGGCCCCAAGTGCGGGGCGGAGCGATCGTCGCGCCGCCCAAGGGTGAGGGTCATTTGAAACGATAGGTAATGCGCCCCTTGGTCAGATCGTAGGGCGTCATCTCCACCAGCACCTTGTCGCCGGCCAGCACGCGGATGCGGTTCTTGCGCATCTTGCCCGCGGTGTGAGCGATGATTTCGTGGTCGTTCTCGAGTTTCACGCGAAAGGTCGCATTGGGCAGCAACTCGACGACGAATCCGGGGAACTCAAGCAGTTCTTCTTTCGACATAAGGCTCCTTGTCGTATCGGCGCGCCGCCGAAGGCAAACAGGACAGCGGCCTTAGCGGCCCTAGCACGCCGGCGGCGGACTGTCATACCCCTGCAAGGTTGTAAGATCGAATGCGACACCCCACCCAGAATCGCTAAAGCTCCGAGACGGGAGTTTATCGGCGGGCCGGCGTCAAACCGAGCTACTTCAGAGCCGTGGCGTCTGATTCGTTCAGGAAGCCAAGGATCTCGTGGAAGAACTGCATGCGGTTCTTTTCCAGCATGACGGTATGGGTTCCTTCGCCAAGCTGGACAAAGCGCTTGTAGGGCGCGCCCGTCAGTTTGGCGAAATAGGCCTCGGCCATGTAGGTCGGAAGATCGGCGTCCCATTCCGCGTGGATGATGAGGGTCGGCGCGACGATCTTGCCCGGATCATAGAACGGCTTTCCGGCCATCCAATAATTCGCAAACTCCGCCCTGACACCATTGGCGGCGCGAAGCTTCGGCGGATCCATCTTGCTGCCGACGGGGTCGGTGGCGAGCGTTGCGTCCCACCACTGGTCGAAGACGCCGGGGGGAATCAACGTCTGCTTCTTGTCCTCGGGAACGCCTCTGAGCCAGCGCGCCTTCGCGGAATCCTTCCCCACCAGTCGATAGGCGGGTATCGCATTTGTCGATGGTTCTACCGGAGGTTGAAACGTCCAGGCTGGCGCATAGAGAACGAGCCGATTGATCTTGTCATTGTGCCGAGCCGCGTAATTGCCCGCAATCGACGTACCCCAGGACCAGCCCATAAGGTCGAGCTTCGGAATGCCGCGCAGAGCCAGAACATAATCGACCGCCGCGCCGAGATCGGCGCCAGCCTCATCCGAAGTCGCAATCGGCTTGTTCGCTTCGGGCGGCTGATCCATTTCCGGTGGACGCGTCGATCGTCCGTACGACCGCACGTCGACCAGATAGACGTCGAACCCGTTCTGGGCGAAGAGGTCCATCATTGACACGCCTTCGATCGGCAGGTCGAAGCTCGTTTCCGCAGGATACGTTGCGCCGTGAATGAAGAGCAGCGTCTTGTCCGGGGAGAAGGACGTCATCCCCTCTGCGTGCTTGTTGCGGACATAGAGTTTGACGCCCGGATCGGACGATTGGATCATCGCTTCCGTAGTTGTCAGTCGCGGCGATTGTGCGAAAGCGGCGGCGGACAGGGCTGAACACATCACCATCGCCGAGCAGACGATACGAAAGCTCATGACGATCCCTCCCGCCTCTTCCCTTTGAGCTGCGGCGCTCGAAATGCCGTATGTATATAGGCCGCATGGCGCGCGAAGGCCACAGCCGGGACGCGCCGATCACGACCTCGATCGGTGCTGATGGCCAGTCAGACGACCGACGAGCGGGCGGCGTCCTTCGGCACAGCAAGCGGGGGCGCGGCCTCAGGCGAGGGCTTGCCCTTTCTGCGCTCCTCGAAGCGCTGCATCACGACATAGAAGGAGGGAACGAACACCACCGTCAGGCAGGTTGAGGTGATCATGCCGAAGAACACCGCGATGCCGATCGACGCGCGCGCCGAGGCGCCGGCGCCGGTGGCGAGGACGAGCGGCAGGGTGCCGAGGATGAAGGCGAATGACGTCATGATGATCGGCCGGAACCTCAGCCGCGCCCCCTCGACCGCAGCCTTGACGACGTCCATGCCTTCGGACCGCCGCTGGCGCGCGTATTCGACGATGAGGATCGCGTTCTTGGCTCCGAGGGCAATCAGGAGGATGAGGCCGATCTGAGTATAGAGATTGGTGGCGGCGACGCCGCTCTGGCTGGCGACAACGTTCGTAGCGCCGACGTAGGTAAGCGCGCCGACAGTTCCAATTAGGGCGAGCGGCACCGCCAGGATTACGGCGAAGGGCAGGATCCAGCTCTCGTACTGGCCGGCCAGGACGAAATAGACGAGCAGCAGCGCGAGGCCGAACACGAAGTAAATCTGCGAGCCAACCTCTTTCTCCTGGTAGGACATCGCGGTCCACTCGAAGCCCGTCCCGGTGGGCAGGACGTTCCTGCCGATCTGCTCCATGAGGTCGAGGGCCTGTCCGGAACTGAACCCGGGCGCCGCGCCGCCGATAATCGTCGATGACGGGTAAAGATTATAGAGGCTGATAAGAGGAGGGCCTTGGACTTCGCTGACCTCGACCACGGTGCCGATAGGCGTCATGGTTCCGTCGCCTGCCTTGACTTTGAGGTTGCGGATGTCGTCGGCGTTGGCGCGGTACTTGGCGTCCGCCTGGGTGTAGATCTGGAAAACGTGGCCGAACTTGTTGAATTGGCCCACATAATTCGATCCGACATAGCCAGAAAGGGCGGAGAACACTTGTCCGACGGTGATGCCGAGGGTCTCGGCCTTGATCCGGTCGACGACGACCGTGAACTGCGGCGCGCCCGCCCGATAGGTGGTGGCGACCCTTTGCAGTCCGGATTGCGCATTCGCATCGCTGACCACGGCGTTGGTCAGGCTCTGCAACAGCGCATAGTCGAAATCGCCGTTCTTGATTTCGGCCTGCATGGTGAAGCCGCCGACGTTGCCGATGCCCTGGATCGGCGGCGGGGGGAGCGCGAACGCAAGGGCTTCCGGTATGCTTTGCAGGGCGCCGTTCAGGCTGAGAGCGATCGTGCGGACGTCCTGTCCTGGCTGTTTAAGGCGCACGTCCCAGTCCTTCAGGAGGACAAAAGCGACGCCCGCGTTGGCGAGGCTCGCCAGGTTGTCGAAGATCGAAAGGCCGCTGATGGTGACCACATGTTCGACCCCAGGCACAGCCGCGGCGATCTTTGAGATCTTGGCCATCACCGCATCGGTCCGCTGCTTGGAGGCGCCGTCGGGCAGCTGCGTGGCGATGATCAGATAGCCCTGGTCCTCGGTCGGCAGGAAGGCGGTCGGCACGCGTATCAGTCCCCAGACGGCGCCGGCGACAATAAAAAGCGCGAGGACGACCATTGCCAGGCTCCGGCGGGTCATCGCGCCCATGAGTCTCGCATAGCCGCCCTCGGCGGCGCCGTAGACAACGTTGAAGCCCCGAACGAAAAAGTTGTGCCGCGCGCCCGGGGTCGGCGGCCTCAGCCACAGCGCGCTTTGCGTGGGCTTGAGCGTCAGGGCGTTTACCGCGCTGATGAAGGCGGTGGCCGCGATGACCAGGGCGAATTGCCGGTAGATCTGGCCGGTCAGTCCGGGAAGGAAAGCGGCAGGGATGAAAACCGACATCAGAACAAGCGTAATTCCGATCACCGGACCGGTGAGGTCATCCATCGCCCGTCCGGCCGCCTCACGGCCGGGGATGCCCTGTTCTACATAGCGCGCGACGCCCTCGACGATCACAATCGCGTCGTCGACGACGATGCCGATCGCAAGGATGAGTGCGAATAGCGTTGGGAGATTGATCGAAAAACCGAGCGCGGCCATCGCGGCGAAGGCGCCGATGATCGTCACTGGCACCGTGGTCGCTGGCACCAGCATAGCCCGCCAATCCTGCAGGAAGACCATGATAACGATGAGCACCAGAATGAGGGCCTCAAATAGCGTCCGGTAGACTTCGCCGATCGCGGCCCTCACAAATTTCGTAGTGTCGTAGGGAACGACATAGGTAAGGCCTTGCGGAAAGGCCTTGGCGAGCTCGTCCATTTTCGCCTTGACTAAGTTGGCGGTCGCGATCGCGTTGGCGCCCGGCAAGAGGGATATGCCAATCCCGGCGCCAGGCCGTCCGTCGTAATTGAACGCCTCGCTGTAGGTTTGCGCGCCGAGCTCCGCGTGGCCGATGTCGCGGATTCGGGTGATGCGGCCGCCATTGGCCGAATCGACCTTGACGATGATGTTCTCGAACTCCCTCGGATCATCAAGCCGGCCCTTGAGGTTCAACGTGTATTGAAAATCTTGGCCTTTCTGCGCCGGCGGAGCGCCGATCTGCCCGGCCGCGACCTCCTGACTCTGTTGCTGGATGACGTTTATGACGTCCTGCGGCGTCAGTCCCCGCGCCTGCAAAAGGTCGGGGTTCAACCACACGCGCATGGCGTATTGCCCCGCGCCGATGACCGTCACGTCGCCGACGCCGGGAAGGCGCTCAAGTTCGTTCACAATGTTGATGACGGCGTAGTTCGACAGGAACAGGCTGTCGAAGCGGTTGTCTGGCGAGGTCAAGCCGACATATTCGAGAATCGAGGTTGACTTCTTCTTCGTCGTTACGCCCTGGACCTGCACTTCCACCGGCAGCGAGGAGATGGCGGCGGAGACGCGGTTCTGGACGAGGATCTCGTCCTCGTCGGGGTCGGTGCCGATCGCGAAGGTGATGGTGAGAGTGTAAGTGCCGTCGTCTGCGCTCGTCGATTGCATGTAGAGCATGTTCTCGACGCCGTTGACGTTCTGCTCGAGCGGCAGGGCGACGGTGTCGATGAGCGTCCTGGCGCTCGCGCCGGGGTAACGCGTCGTCACCTGCACGGTCGGCGGAACGACGTTGGGATATTGCGAGGTCGGCAATTGGATGAGGGCGACCAGGCCGATCAGGACAAAGAACAACGCCAACACATTGGCGAGGACCGGCCGGTCGATGAAGAAGCGCGAAATCACGTCCCCTCGCCCCGACGGTTCATTTCCGACCCGGGTCGGCCGCGCTGGCCTTCTCTGGGTTCGACGCCTCCGGCTCCGCCAAGGCGAGTTGGCCGCGCTGCGGATCGACCTTCGCGCCGGGAAAGGCGCGCTGGACACCCTCAGTCACCACCCAGTCATCTGGGGTCAGGCCCAATTCGATCACCCGCAGCTGTCCGTCGCGCACCCCAGTCGTGACGATCTTCCGCTCGACGACATTATCGGGGCCGACGACCAGCACGTAGCTTCCTTCCTGGCTCGTCCCGATCGCGTCGTTTCGCGTCAGCAGCGCCTTGTCCTGCTGGGCGATCGGCGTGCGCACCCGCACGAACAGGCCCGGCAGCAGGGCGCCGTCCTTGTTGTCGAACAGGGCGCGCGCGGTCAGCGTGCCGGTGGCGAAATCGACCTGCGGCGAGGCATAGTCGAGATGGCCTCTGTGCGGATAGCCCTCCTCGCCCTGTAGCCCGATCTCAACCGGGACGTCGGACAACTTCGAGGTGCGCAATGCGATTCCGTGCTTGGCGAGGTTTCTTTGGATCGAACAGGATCTGCGGCTCACTCAAGGTGAAATAGACGTAGAGCGGATCGGTCTGGATGATCGTCGCAAGCTTGGTTGGCCCGGAGAACCCCACGAGCGAGCCGACGTCGACGAGGTGATTGGTGACGACGCCGTCGAACGGCGCCTGCACATCTGTATAGCCGAGATTGATCTTGGCTAGCTCAATCTGAGCCTGGGCGTTCAAAACCTGCGCCGCCGCCGAGTCCTGATTGGCCTTCCATTGCTGCGCCGTCGCCTGGCTCGCGAAATCCTGCCGGGCGAGCGTCTCCTGCCGATTATACTCGGCCTTATTGTATTCCAGCGTCGCCTGGTTGGAGGCGAGCGTCGCGTTGGCTTGGTCGAGCTGCTGTTGATAGGTGTCGCGCTCGATGCCGAACAGCTGCGTCCCCTTCTTGACCTGCGCGCCGTCGGCGTAATCGATCAATTCGAGATAGCCCTGAACGCGAGCGACGAGATCGACGGAGTTGATCGCTTGGGTGTTGCCGGTGAGCTCGAGATACTCGGTCACCGGCCGCTGCAGCGGCTGGGCCACCTGCACCTTGGGAGGCGGTGGCGGGACGTAGGCGTTCTTCGCGTTGCAGGCCGCGAGCGCAATCGCGCCTATCGCAAGGACGGCGGCGCGAACGGCGATCCGGGGCGCGGAACGAGGTGGTCGGGTCGACATTAACTCGCAAATCCTGAAAGCGAACGAACAATACCGATAAGCGAGCATGATGGCCACCACGCCAGCTCATGATGCCTGACCGGCGTCAGAGCGCAAGAGCGAATGACGCGCGTGATTTAGCCGCTACCGCGCCGCCCGGTCGAGCGCACGATAGCGCCTGACCGCGAACGGGATCGAGGCCAGATAGGCGAGGGTGACCGCGACCAGCGCCTGCATCGGGAAGTTGAACACAAGCAGGAGCGCGGCGGCGACGCCGACCAGCACCACCGCCACATATTCGCGCGGCACGCGGCCGACCGACTTGCCGGAGAAATGCGGCACGCGGCTCGCCATCAGAAGGGCCACAGCCAGCACGTAAAGGCTTTCGACGACCGCGGACCGTAAGCTCGGCGGCCCGAGAGCGAAGGCGTAATGAAGGTAGATCGGCAAAAGGCCGACGATCGCGCCCGCCGGCGCCGGCATGCCGACGAAAAAGAGCTTGCGCCATGGCGGCTGATCTTCGTCGATCATGACGTTGAAGCGGGCGAGGCGCAGCGCGCAGGCCATCGCGAACAGAAGCGCCGCGACCCAGCCGAAACTTTTGGCCGCGTGCAGATTGGCGACGTACAGCACCAGCGCCGGCGCGACGCCGAAGTCGACGAAGTCGGCAAGCGAATCGAGTTCGGCCCCGAATCGCGAGGTCCCCTTCAGCGCCCGCGCGATCCGTCCGTCGAGGCCGTCAAGCACAGCCGCGCCGGCGATGGCGCTCACCGCCCATTCGATCGATCCCTCCATCGCCAGACGGATCGCGGTCAAGCCGAGGCCGAGCGCGAACAGCGTGACAAGGTTGGGGATCAAGAGCCTGAGAGGCACCGCCCGAAGGCCGCGACGGCGCGACGCCGCGGCGTCCTCGATCGGGGCCCCGGGCGAGGAGCGGGCCTCGTTCACGCCTCAGCTCCGATGAAAGGGCGGCGGCTCGACCTCGGCCGCGACCTGCGCGATCACCGTCTCGCCCGCGACGGCGCGCGAATTGAGGCCGACCACGATGTGAGCGCCAGGCGGCAGGTAGACGTCGACGCGCGAGCCGAAGCGAATGAGGCCGATGCGCTCACCCGCGGCGAGCAGCGCGCCCCCATGGGTGAAGCACACGATTCGCCGAGCGATCAAGCCCGCAATCTGGACCACGCCAAACCGCCCGGACGGCGTGTCGATGACGATGCTATTGCGCTCGTTGTCCTCGCTCGCCTTGTCGAGGTCGGCGTTGAGGAACAGGCCGGGGTGATAGACAATCTGAGCGACGCGTCCTTCGACCGGGGCCCGATTGACGTGGCAATCGAAGATCGACATGAAGATCGACACCCGCTGCAAGGGCGCCATACCAAGGCCGAGCTCGGGCGGAGGCGCGGCGAATCCGGCGAAGCTGACCACGCCGTCGGCGGGGGAAACGACAAGGTCGGCTCGCACCGGGGTGACGCGCGGCGGATCGCGAAAGAAATAGGCGCACCACAAGGTCGCGACGAGGCCGAGCCAGCCAAGCGGCGCCCAGAGCCACCACAGGAAGACCGTAGCGACAGCGAAGCCGAAGACGAACACATAGCCTTCGGGATGGATCGGCGCGAGCTGGCCGCGCAGCGACTTGACGATGCTCATTGACCGGCGCCCGAAAACAAGCCGCACGCACTCATGGCGCCAAATGCCTCCGATGTCACGGCGTAGGCTGAGACACGAGACCGTCAGAGGAGGCGAGATCGTCTTCACGGCCAGCGCGGCGCAACAATTCCTGCGCCGCGTCGACCTGCCTCTGGCGGCTCCACATCGCCGAATAAATTCCGCCCCGCGCCAGAAGCTCCTGATGGGAGCCGCGCTCGGCGATGACGCCCTTGTCGAGCACCAGAATCTCGTCGGCGTTGACCACCGTCGACAGGCGATGCGCGATCACGATTGTCGTGCGCCCGCGGGAGACGCGCTCCAGCGCTGACTGAATCTCGCGCTCGGTGAAACTGTCGAGCGCCGACGTCGCTTCGTCGAGCACCAGAATCGGCGGCGCCTTGAGCATCGTGCGCGCTATGGCCACCCGCTGCTTCTCGCCGCCCGAGAGCTTGAGGCCTCGTTCGCCGACCGGCGACTCATAGCCCTGCGGCAGCGAGCGGATGAAGCGGTCGATCTGCGCATTCTCGGCGGCGGCGATCACCTCCCGTTCGCCCGCGCCGTCGCGCCCGTAGCGGATGTTGTAGAGGATCGTATCGTTGAACAGCACCGTGTCCTGCGGCACCATGCCGATCGCCGCGCGCAGCGAGGTCTGGGTAACGGCGGCGATGTTCTGTCCGTCGATCAATATGCGCCCCGCGTTCGGCTCGTAGAACCGGAACAGGAGCCGGGAGATCGTCGACTTGCCGGCGCCCGAGGGCCCAACAATGGCGATCGTGTGTCCCGCGGGCGCCTCGAACGAGACGCCGCGCAGGATCGGCCTGCCCTGGTCATAGGCGAAGTCGACATTCTCGAACCGGACCGCGCCGGCGGTCACCTTCAAGGGCTGCGCGCCGGGAATGTCCTCGATCTCGGGATTCTTAGCCAGAATGGCGAACATCGCCTCGACGTCGATGATCGCCTGTTTGATTTCCCGATACACCATCCCCATGAAATTGAGCGGCTGGTAGAGTTGCAGCATGATCAGGTTGACGAGCACGAAGGCGCCGACGGTCTTGGTTCCGTTTCTCACCTCGGCGACGCACATGAGAAGGACCACAATCAAGCCGAGGGTGAAAATGAACGCCTGACCGGCGTTGAGAACCGCGAGCGACACGTAGGTGCGCACGCTCATCCGCTCATATCGCGCCATCGCCTTGTCGTATCGCGCCGCCTCCCGCTCTTCGGCGCCGAAATATTTCACGGTCTCGAAGTTGAGCAGGCTGTCGATCGCCTTGGTGTTGGCGTCGGTGTCGCTCTCGTTCATCGACCGTCGGATGCCTATGCGCCAGTTGGTCGCCGCAGTCGTATAGATCAGGTATGCGAGCACCGTCGCGCTGATCGCTGCGACATAGCGCCAGTCGAACGAAATAAGCATGGCGCCGACGACTAGCGCGAACTCGACAGCGGTCGGAACCGCCGTCAGCATCGAAGTGCGGATCAGGGTCTCGATCGCGTTGCGGCCGCGCTCGAGCACGCGCGTGAGTCCGCCGGTCTTGCGCTCCAGATGAAAGCGCAGCGACAGGTGATGGAGATGCTCGAAGACCTCGATCGCCAATCGGCGCACCGCATTCATGGCCACGGCCGCGAACAAGGCGTCGCGCCCCTGCTGAGTGAACGCCATCAGGGTGCGCAAGGCCCCGTAGAGAAGGGTCAGCGCCGCCGCTCCGATCAGAACGCGCGGCAGCGGGACCGCATCGAGCGCGAGCTTGCCGGCGACTGCGTCGGTGGCCCACTTGTAGGAATAGGGAATTGCAATCGTGAACAACTTCGAGAGCAGCATCAGCGCGACGGCGAGAAATACGCGCAGCTTCAGATCAGCGCGGTCCGCCGGCCAGATATAAGGCCACAGAAGCCGAACGGTTCCCGTCAGCGTCGCCCGCCGCGCCGCGTTGTTGCGCGCTGCGATGAATGTTGACGTCTTGTGATGCTGCATTGGAGCTCATGGACCGCCGATCAACTGGATCGACAGCGCGCATATAATCGCTTTTGGCCCCGATGACATCCTCACGGCCGCCATATTCTTGCGCTCGATAATTGTCCTCCAAGCAGCGCCGCAGGTGAAAGACGCTGGTCGTCGCGGCAAATGAGCTCCCCGACTATCCTTGGCGCAGAGTTGGGAGGAATCGCAATCTTTCGCGCCAACGCTTGGCAACCTTGAAACTGGTCCGCAATGATTTGCTGAAAAGTTGTCTGCGGCACGTTAACGGCGTTCTGTCAAGTGAAGTAAGTTATTTTTTTGTGTAAATTCAGCATCCGGCCGCGGTCTCTTTTTGAGTATTCGGCCGATCTCGATCGACGCCTTAGTTGAAGTGATCCAATCTTGTCTTGTGCGATGTTTTCTTTTAGGCTATATGGATATTCGCCCCAGTCGCAACAGGCGACAACCAATGAGGATGCTCGTCTTCGTCGGACGGGCCAAATGGGCTGAAGCTGATCGCAGAGGAAGGCGCTCTCAGCAGGCCACTTTCCGGAGTAATGTCAACAATGAGCGAATCCACCAATCACGTTGAACTCGCCGCGGAGATTGTATCGGCTTATGTGTCAAACAATTCCGTGCCGGCGAGCGAGTTGCCGGCGCTTCTCAGCGACGTTCACGCAGCAATCGTGCGGGTCGCGACTGGCGCTCAACCAGCCGTAGTTGAAGCGGCCAAGCCCGCCGTTCCGCCCAAGAAGTCGATTACCAGCGATTACATCATCTGCTTGGAAGACGGCCGTAAGTTCAAATCGTTGAAGCGGCATTTGCGGACCCAATACAACCTGTCCCCCGAAGAGTACCGGGAGAAGTGGGGTCTTCCGTCGGATTATCCCATGGTCGCTCCCGCCTACGCCAAAGCGCGCTCGGCCCTGGCCAAGCAGATGGGCCTTGGCCAACAGCGCCGGCGCCGTAAGTAAGACGCGGCTGCTTGTCGCGGTCCGACGTTCCGGTTCGCCAAATGGCAGGAGCCGGAATTTCGCCGACCCGGGGCGCAGCCGGCAAGCGCGGCGCCCTTATTTCGTGCCGAACATGCGGTCGCCCGCATCGCCCAGGCCGGGAATGATGTAGCCGTGCTCATTGAGCCGTTCATCGACGGCTGCGGTCCAGATCTGCACGTCGGGATGCGCCTTCGTCAGCCGTTCGATGCCCTCGGGCGCGGCGAGAAGACAGACGAAGCGGATCTCCTTCACCCCACGCCGCTTAAGGCGATCGATGGCGGCGACCGCGGAGTTGGCGGTCGCGAGCATCGGGTCCATCACGATGACCAACCGGTCGGCCACGTCGGCGGGGGCCTTGAAATAATACTCCACCGCCTCCAACGTCTGCGGGTCGCGATAAAGCCCGATATGGGCGACGCGGGCGCTCGGCACGAGATCGAGCATTCCGTCGAGAAATCCGACACCGGCGCGTAAAATAGGCGCAAACACCAGCTTTTTGCCTGAAATCGTGGGCGCCATGGTCTTGGCGAGCGGCGTCTCCACCTCCACCATCTCGAGCGGGAGATCGCGCGTCACCTCGTAGGCGAGCAGCATGCCGATCTCGTTCATGAGCTGCCGGAAGCCCTTGGTCGAGACGGTCTTGTCCCGCATCAGCGTCAGCTTGTGCTGCACGAGCGGATGGCTGACGACGTGAACGTTCGGCATGGGGCGCGAGGTCCTGGACAACAGTGAAGGCTTTGACGTTAAACGAAGTTGCCCGGCCTGAGGCCCCGGCGCGCGCCATCGTCCCCAGCTTTGTCGGTGCGCGCTGGCCGGCGCCTGGACCGCGCCTTCGCCGGCCGGGCGCTATTGACGGGCGAACGGGCAGGATGTCTGCTGCGCTGCAAATGGCCTCCTCGACCACCCGCCAGCTCGGCCGCAACTGGTCTTTGCCCAATATTCTGACCTACGCGCGGGTCGCGGCGGTCCCGCTCGTTGCCGGCTTCTTGTTCTGGCCGCAACAGCCATGGGCGCGATGGACAGCGCTCGCAATTTTTATCGCCGCGGGGATCAGCGATTTTTTCGACGGCTATCTGGCGCGCGCCTGGGCGCAACAGTCCTCGCTAGGAAGAATGCTGGACCCGATCGCCGACAAGCTTCTTGTTTCAGCGGTGATCCTGGTGCTCGCCGCCAATCAGACCATTTCCGGCCTGACACTTTGGGCCGCGATTGTCATCCTTTGCCGAGAGATTCTGGTCTCGGGTTTGCGCGAATACCTGGCCGAGCTCAGAGTTCCGCTGCCGGTCACCGCTCTCGCCAAGTGGAAGACGTCGGTCCAATTCATCGCCCTCGGCTTCCTGATCGCCGGCCCAGCCGCCGAAGCCGTGCTCCCGGGCTCCGTCACAACCGGGATCGTGTTGCTATGGATCGCCGCCCTACTGACGCTCTACACCGGTTGGGATTATATGAAGGCGAGCTACGACAATGTCGGCGGCGACTGAGACGGGAATGAAGGCGCTTTATTTCGCCTGGGTGCGCGAACGCGTCGGAAGGGCCGAGGAAGAGCTCGATCCGCCGCCGACGGTGGCGACGGTGGGGGACCTTATCGCTTGGCTTTCTGAGCGCGGCGAGGGCTACGCGCGCGCGTTCGACAAGCCTGCAGTCGTTCGCGTTGCGCTCGATCGGGTTCACTCCCGCAGCGACGCTTCGATCGCGGGGGCGAAGGAAGTGGCGTTCTTTCCGCCTATGACCGGCGGCTGAAAGCCATGGCGAACGTCCGCGTGCAAAAGGGCGATTTCGACCCGGGAGCGGAGGCCGAAGCGCTCGCGAGCGGGCGAACAGACGTCGGCGCGGTGGTGAGCTTCATCGGCTACTGCCGCGACGAGGGCGGACAGCTCGCGGCGCTCGAGCTCGAACATTATCCCGGCATGGCAGAGGAAGAGATCGCCCGCGCGGCAAGCGAGGCGGAGGCGCGCTGGCCGCTCATCGGCGCAACCATCATTCATCGGTACGGTCGCATAGCGCCGGGCGAGCGGATCGTCCTTGTCGCCGTCGCCGCCGAGCACCGCGGCCCGGCGTTTGCGGCGGCCGAGATGCTGATGGATTACCTCAAGACGCGAGCGCCGTTCTGGAAGCGCGCCACCCGCATCGACGGCGCCGTCGAGGGGTGGGTCGAGGCAAAGAGGGACGACGACCGATCGGCGGCGCGGTGGCGCGTCGCCGATTGACCGCCTGGGTCAGGCCCGCGAGGTGACGGCGCGGTAGACCAGCAGCACGATCACGGCGCCGATGACCGCGATGATAATGCTGCCGATATTCACCCCGGTGACGCCGCCGATGCCGAGGAAGCTCGCCAGGAATCCGCCGACGATCGCGCCGATGACCCCGAGCGCGATGTCCATCAGCATGCCGGACCCGGTCTTGTTAACGATCTTGCTGGCGATGAAACCGGCGATCAGGCCAAGAATGATCCAGCTGATAATGCCCATGTCGTAGCCTCCCGCGCCCCGCCCGCCAGCGCGGGAATGTGCGGTATGGACGGGGAAAACGCAAGCCGGTACTCTTGGTCGCGATGTCTTCGAAATGCGGCGCTAGGCTGTAGTCGAAGTGGAGGGTTTTCGACTTGGATTCATGTGGAGGAGACAACGATGGGCGCCTTTGACGATGCAATGAAGAATGCGCTTCCCGGCGGCAATCTGGCGACCCCGATCGCGGTCGCCGTGGGCGCGCTGATTCTCGGCAAGATGTTCGGCGGCAGGTCCGCGCCAGCGTCCGCGCCTGCCGCGCCCCCGCCGGCGCCTGCAGAGCCCGTGCCGACAAATGCGCCGGCCGGCAGCATTCTCGGCGGCCTAACGGACCTTATCGGCAAGCTCAGCGCAGGCGGAGTGGCGCCGCAGGTCAATTCCTGGGTCGGCCACGGGCCGAATGAGCCGGTTCCGCCCGGACAGCTCGGCTCGGCGCTCGGCCAGAATGTGCTTGCCGAACTTTCGCAGCGCACCGGCATGAGCCAGCAAGAGTTGCTGAATCAACTCGCGACGGTGCTGCCGCAGATCATCAATCACCTGACGCCGAACGGCCGCATTCCGACGCTGGCCGATCTCGAGAAGTAACGCGCGCCCCCGATCGGAGGCGCTGTCGCCGATCCGCGCCATCAGCAGGCGAGATCGGCGGCGCCGACTGTGGAAACGGCGTTCAGGAAAGTCGCGGCTGGCGGCGCGACAAAGCGGTGTTGACTGCTGACGCGAGGCGAATCGGCGACCACCTCGTTGTCGCCCTTATCGACGCGTTGTCGCAGCCGTGAACGAACTCCGCACGCAGCGACAGGCAAGCGCGGGCCGGTCGCCGTAGAGTTCGACAGAGGCGCACATCCGTTGTCGCCGGTGAAGCGGCCTGCTTGACCCGGCGGGCGAAATCGTCCTCGTGCGACCTCGATAGGACCGCCTGCTCATGGCGCGGTCGGCGGCCACTGTCTCCGTCAGCGTCCTTCAGCGCGGAGTCTTGAGCTGCGAGCCCGCTGCACGTCAGCTTCTGGGTCGAGGCCATGCTGCCCGCTGAGGCCTTCCAGGTCTATCCTCCGAGTTGCGCAGGTTCGCCATAGATCGCGGACCCGATTGGGGACATAAACTTGAGCAGCTTTGCAGAATACCGAGATTACGACGGGCTCGGAATTGCCGGGCTCATCCGCGGCCGCGAGGTTACAGCTCGAGAGGTCCTCGAAGCCGCGATCGGCATCGCGGAAGCGGTCAATCCGCATCTGAACGCGCTGTCCCAGAAACTCTACGACTTGGGTTTCGCGGCGATCTCTCGGGTGGATCCGTCCGCCCCGTTCGCGGGCGTCCCTTTCCTCCTCAAAGATGTCTCGGCAATGCTGAAGGGCGCGAGGACTACTCAGGGCTCGCGGTTTTTCGCCGATGCGCCGCCCGCGACGAGCGACACCACCCTGGTCGAGCGCTTCAAGCAGGCCGGCGTCATCGTATTCGGCAAGACGACGACCCCCGAACTCGGACTTGCGCCATCGACCGAGACGAGCCTCACGGGAGCGACCCGCAACCCTTGGAATCTCTCGCTCACCGCCGGCGGGTCCTCTGGGGGCGCCGCGGCGGCGGTGGCCACCGGCATCGCGCCGCTCGCGCACGGCAGCGACGGCGGGGGTTCGATCCGCATTCCCGCTTCCTGTTGCGGGCTGTTCGGCCTGAAGCCGACGCGGGCGCGAACACCCTCCGGGCCCCTCGTCGGCGAGGGCTGGGGCGGCCTTTCCGTCCATCACGTCCTGTCTCGTTCGGTGCGCGACAGCGCCGCCATGCTCGACGCCACCGAGGGACCGGCGGATGGCGACCCCTACCAGGTTCAGCGGCCGGAACGCCCGTATCTTGAGGAAGTCTCCGCGCCGCCGGGCCGTTTAAAGATTGCGCTGCAGAGAAGGCCGCTGTCGGGCGCAGCGGTCGCTCCCGAATGCGAGAACGCGTTGGAGGACGCGGGACGTCTCATGGAAAGTCTCGGACATAGCGTCGAGGAAGCGCAGCCTTCGGGAGATTGGGACGAGCTCAGCCGCGCGATGTGGGTGCTGGTCGCGGCCAACGTGTCGCTTTCGCTCAAGCGGCGCGCCTCCGAATTGGGACGTTCGGTATCTGCCGACGACGTCGATCGGGTCACGTGGAGCGCGGTCGAATTTTCGTCGAACTCGCGACGTCGAGGCATATCCGGCCGCCCTGGCGAGCCTTCATAGGCAGGGACGGCGAATGGCCGCGTTCCACAAAGCTTACGATCTGGTGATGAGCCCAACACTGGCGAAACCGCCGCCGCCTTTGGGTCTGCTTCGCACCGATAATCATGATCTCGAGGCCTACAGCCGCGACGTCGTCGCGTTCATGCCCTTCACTCAATTGTTCAATATGACAGGACAGCCGAGCATGACAGTTCCCCTCTATTGGTCTGCGGCCAATGTTCCGATCGGCGTCATGTTGAGCGCGCCGTTTGGCGGCGAGGCGACCCTGTTCCGCGTCGCCGGCCAACTTGAGGCGGCGAGACCCTGGTTTCATCGCGTTCCGAGCCTGCCGCAATAACGATGTCGCTCGCCGTAAGCGCTCAAAGGAAAACAGCCCACAGTTTCGCCAACAAGTCGGTGACTGAGTGAGGGGGCGCCAGCCGTCGTTGATGTCGTGCAAGAGCCATCCGGAAATCAGTCCGTCGATCCCGTCGAAGCGCTACCCGCCAGCGCTCGGCCGCAGCTCCTCTATGACGGCGACTGCGGGTTCTGCGCCTATTGGGCGCGCTATTGGCAAAAGCTGACGGGCGAGAGCGTCGAATACTGGCCTTATCAGCAAGTCCTGGCGCAATACCCGACGATTTCTGAAGCGGAATTCCAGCGCGCGGTGCAATACGTGGCGCCGGACGGCCGGCGCGCGAGCGGCGCCGAGGCCAGTTTCCTGACCCTGGCTCATGCGCGCGGCAAAGGATTCTGGCTCGCCCTCTACCGCTACCCGCCCGGTTTCGCGCCCCTCTCCGAACTGGCTTACGCCTTTATCGCCAGGCGCCGCCCGGCCTTCTTCCGCATCAGCCTCATGCTGTGGGGCAGGAACCACGAGCCGCCGCGCTACGAGCTGGTCTCGTTCCTGTTCCTTCGCCTGTTCGGGCTCGTCACCCTTTGCGCCTTCGTATCCTTCGCCGTGCAGGCGCAGGGACTCATCGGCAGCCGCGGTATCCTGCCGCTCTCCGAACTCGTCGACGCGATCGGCCCCCGCCTCGGGCCGGAGCGTTTCTCCCTCATGCCGATGGTGTTCTGGCTGAACGACAGCGATCTCGCCATTCAGGCCGTGTGCTGGGCCGGGGCCGGCTTGTCGCTCATGCTGGTTCTCAATCTCCTCCCGCGTCTCAGCCTTGTGCTGATCTATGCGCTTTATCTCTCGCTGCTCTATGCCGGGCAGACCTTCATGACCTTCCAGTGGGACACGTTCCTGCTAGAGACGGCGGTTGTCGCGCTGCTCATGAGCTTTAAGCCGACCACCGGCGTTTGGCTCGCGCGGTGGCTCTTGTTCCGCTTCATGTTCATGTCGGGGGTCGTCAAGCTGATCAGCGGCCATCCCAATTGGCGCAACCTCTCGGCGCTCAGCTACCACTTTCTGACCCAGCCGCTGCCGACGCCGCTCGCGTGGTACGCCGCGAGCCTGCCGGCTCAAGTGTTGAAGGCGGCTACCGGAGCCATGTTTTTCGTTGAGCTCGTTCTGCCGTTCCTGATCTTCTGCCCGCGGCGCTTAAGGTTTGTCGCGGCGTTCGGGATCCGGCTGCTGCAAAGCTGCATTCTCCTGACCGGGAATTACAATTGGTTCAATCTCCAGACCATGTTGCTCTGCCTGCCGCTCATCGACGACGCAGCGCTGCGACGGATATTGCCGCCTCGCCTTCTCGGGCTTGCGCAGGCGCGCGCGAAAGCTCGGGCGCCGCGACGGGCGCTGACAATCGTCGTCAACGCAGCCGCGCTGCTGATGGTCGCCTTGAGCCTGGTGCAGATGGACGAGCGTTTCGGCGGCAGCCCGCCCGAAGTGGCGCAGGCGATCGACGACGTGTTCGAGCCGTTCCATATCGTGAGCCCTTACGGCCTGTTCGCAGTCATGACCACAACCCGCAACGAGATCATCGTCGAGGGGTCCAATGACGGCGTTCAATGGCGCGAATACGAATTCCGGTACAAGCCCGGCGATGTTAACCGCCGCCCGCCATGGAACATCCCTCACCAGCCGCGGCTCGACTGGCAGATGTGGTTCGCCGCGCTCGACGACCCGCAGCGCTTGCCGTGGTTTTCGCGGTTTCTCGAGCGCCTGCTTGAGAACGAGCCGTCGGTGACCGCGCTGCTCGAGAGAAATCCTTTCCCCGACAAGCCGCCGACCTATCTCCGCGCGGAGTTCTACGAGTACACCTATGCCGGAAATGACGATCACGCTGCCGGCCGATGGTGGAACCGGCGATTGGCGGGACTCTACTTTCCCGAGGCGCACTTGAAGACGAAAGACGAGTGAAGGCGCCCGCCGCATTCATCCGACCGCCGGCCTTGGATCATCCGCGGCGGCGAGGTGGCAGGCCACATTGTCGCGGAAAGCGGGCCGCTCGGATTTGCAGATCGCGATCGCCTGCGGGCAGCGCGGATGGAACGGGCAGCCGGGCGGCGGGTCAATCGGGTTGGGCGGCTCGCCGCCAATCGGAGTGCGCGCACGTCCGCTCATCGAAAGGTCGGGCACGGCGTCGAGGAGCATGCGCGTATAGGGATGCCGGGGCCTTGCGAATAGCGCATCGGTTTCGCCGATCTCGACCAGCCGGCCGAGATACATCACGCCGACGCGGGTCGCCATGAAGCGCACCACCGCCAGATTGTGCGTGATCAAGAGATAGGTGAGGCCGAGCCTCTCCTGCAGGTCGCGCATCAGATTCAGAATCTGCGCCTGGATCGAGACATCGAGCGCCGAGGTCGGCTCGTCGCAGACGATGAAATCCGGATGAGAGGCGATCGCCCGCGCGATCGCGATCCGCTGGCGTTGGCCGCCGGAGAACTCGTGCGGAAACTTCGGCGCATCGGCGGGATGGAGGCCGACGAGTTCGAGCAGCTCGTCGACGCGCGCCGCGATTGCGCGTTTGCCAAGGCCGCTGGCTCTTCCATCGCGCGGGCGAAACACGCGGATCGGCTCGGCGATGATGTCGCCGACCCGCCACCGCGGATTGAGGGAAGCGAACGGGTCCTGGAAGATCATTTGCATGCGCCGGCGCACCGCGCGCCGCGCTGCTCGATCGCGGGTCCCCGCCAGATCGACGCCATCGATCAGCACCTGCCCCCGGCTCGGCTCGAGCAGCCCGACCACCATGCGAGCCAGCGTCGATTTCCCAGAGCCCGAACTCGCCCACGAGCCCGAACGTTTCGCCGCGGTCAATCGCAAAGTCGAGGCCGTCGACCGCCGCCAGTGCCCGGCGCGGTTCGCGACTGACCAGCCGCGAAATCCAGGGACTGGAGACGTCGAACACGCGGCTCAAGCCGCGCACTTCGACGATTGCGTCGGCGGCCTTCAATTTCGGATTTCCGCGGCGGCGGACGCCCGGTCATAGAGCCAGCACGCCGCGCCTCGATCGCCGACTGCGATCAGCGGCGGGCGCTCGGCGCATCGTTCGAAAACTCGCGGACAGCGCGGGGCGAACGCGCACCCGCGTGGAATTGACGAAAGCCGCGGCATGGCGCCGGGAATCTGCATGAGCCGGCGGGCGCGGATCGCAAGCGTCGGGATCGCGGCCATCAACCCCTGCGTATAGGGATGCAAAGGATTGCGGACCAATTCGCGGACCTCGCCGATCTCGGCGATGCGCCCCGCGTACATGACCGCGACGCGATCCGCGGTCTCAGCGATCACGCCCATGTCGTGGGTGATCAGCATCACTGCGGCGCCGTGCCGGCGCGTCAGATTCTTCAGAAGCGAGATGATCTGCGCTTGCACCGAGACGTCGAGCGCGGTCGTCGGCTCGTCGGCGATCACGAGCGCAGGCTCGGCGCAGAGGGCGAGAGCGATCACGACGCGCTGGCGCATGCCGCCGGAGAACTCGTGGGGATAACCGTCGATGCGCTTCTCCGGCGAGGGAATGCCGACCTCGCCGAGCCATGCGATCGCCTGTTCCCTCGCCTGCCTTCGCCCCAGCGGCTTGTGCGCCAGGATTGTCTCGGTGAGCTGATCGCCGATGCGCATAAGCGGGTTGAGGCTGGTCAGCGGATCCTGGAAGATGACGCCGATGCGCCCTCCGCGGATTAAGCGCATTCGCGTCTGCGGTAGGTTGTCGATGCGCTCGCCGTCGAGCCGGATTTCGCCGCCGGCAATCCGGCCTGGGGAATCGAGAAGGCCGATGACGGCGAGCCCAGTTAACGACTTGCCGGCGCCTGACTCGCCGACGACGCCCAGAACCTCGCCCGGCGCGATGTCGAACGAGACGCCGTCGAGCGCGGTGAGCGGCCCCTTTCGCGTCGCGAATTCGACTCTGAGATCGCGAACCGAAAGCAGCGGGCCGGTCATTTCAGCCTCGGGTTGAGGGCGTCGCGCAACCAGTCGCCGAGCAAATTAACGGCCAGCACCAGAGCCGCCAGCGTGAGACTCGGGAACGTGACGATCCACCATTCGCCCGAGAACAGGTAGTTCTGCCCGATGCGGATCAGGGTCCCAAGCGACGGCTGGGTGGGCGGCAGGCCGACGCCGAGAAAGGATAGCGTCGCCTCGGTGATGATCGCGAGCGCCAGATTGATGGTCGCGATCACCATGACCGGCCCCATCACGTTAGGGAGAATATGGGAGAAGAGGATGCGCGCGTGCGAGAGCCCGATCAGGCGCGCCGCCAGCACGTAATCGCGGTTCTTCTCCACCATGGTGGAGGCGCGCGCCGTGCGCGCGTATTGCACCCAGAACGACAGGCCGATCGAGAGCACCAGTACGGCGAATGCAGACTCGTCACGGCTTGTTGGCTTCAACAGCGCATGCGCGACGCCGTCCAGCAGCAAGGCGATGAGAATCGCCGGAAAGGTGAGCTGCACGTCGGCGATCCGCATGATCGCCGAGTCGGTCCACCCTCCAGCGTATCCCGCGACGAGCCCGAGGGAGAGGCCGATCGCAGCGCCGAGCGCCACGCTGCAAAAGCCGATTGCGAGCGAAACGCGGAGCCCATAGAGGATCGCCGACAACATGTCGCGTCCCTGGTCGTCCGTCCCCAATAGGAATCGCGGATCTCCGCCGGCGATGAAGCTCGGCGGGTCGAGCGAGTCCGACAGGTAATTGGTCGCGGGATTGAACGGATCGGTCGGCGCGATCCAGGGCGCAAGGAGCGCCGCCAGAAAGAGGATGACGGTCACAATACCGGCAGCGATCGTGACCTTCGACGACAGGAAGCTCGCGAGAAGATCGTTGTCCCTGAGGCGTCCAATAACGGTCCGCGACGGCTCGGACGCGCTGTTCGGCGGCGTCGCGATCTCGCTCATTTCGGCCTTTAAGCGCGATTGAGGTGGACGCGCAACCGCGGGTCCACGGCCACGTAGATGAGATCGACGATGAGATTGATGACGACGAACAGGGTCGCGATCATGAGGAGATAGGCGGCCATGATCGGAACGTCGGCGTTCTGAATCGATTGCAGGAAAAGCTGGCCCATGCCAGGCCACGCGAACACCGTTTCGGTGATGATCGAGAAAGCGACGATCGAGCCGAGCTGCAGGCCGACGACCGTGATCACCGGAATGAGCGTATTCTTGAGCGCGTGCCGGAAATGCACGGCGTGCTCGGAAAGCCCTCGGGCGCGCGCGAACCGGATGTAGTCCGAGCGCAGGACTTCGAGCATCTCAGCGCGCACCAGCCGCATGATCAACGTCATTTGGAACAAAGCCAGCGTGATCGAGGGCATGATGAGGGATTTCAGCCCCGAAACCGTAAGCAGGCCGGTCGTCCACCACGAGCCGATGCGCACCACGTCGCCGCGGCCAAACGAAGGCAGCCAGCGCAGGACGACCGCGAACAGATAGATCAGCAGAACGCCAATCAGGAACGTCGGCAGCGATATGCCGATGAGCGACAGCGCCTGGAACAGTCTCGCGAGCGCGCTATCACGGCGCAAGGCCGCGTAGACGCCCATAGGGACGCCCGCCGCCAGCGCCAGGATCGATGCGACCAGCGCGAGCTCGAGGGTGGCGGGCATGCGCGCGGCGATGAGATTGGCGACCGGCTGCTTGAACTGATAGCTGACGCCGAAATCGAGCCGCGCCGCGTTCATGAGAAAGCGCGCGGCCTGGACCATCGCCGGCTGATCGAGGCCGAGCTGATGGCGCAGCTGCTCACGCTCCGTTGCCGAGGTCTCGATTCCGACCATCTGGTTCACGGGATCGCCGACATAGCGGAACATCGCGAAGGCGATCAGTCCGACCGCGATCAGGACGCCGACCGACGCCAGCAGGCGGCGCAGGATGAAGGCGATCAATCCTTCGTCACCCAGGCGAATTCGTAATAGTTGTCCGGCCGCTGGATCACGTGCGTGTGCTTCGAAACGCCCCAGGCCAGCGCCTGCTGATGCAGCGGGATATAGCCGACGTCATCGAACAACGAGATCCGCCACGCTTGGGCGAAAATCTCGTCGCGCTTCTCCTCGTCCGGCTCCTGCAGCGCGGAGCGAGCCAGCGCGTCGACCTTCGGATTGCAGTAGTCGCCGACGTTGTTGCCGCCCCAATTGGTCTTCGGGTCGCGGCAGCCCATGATGTACTGGAAGACATTGAAGCTCTCGAGCGTCGTCGGCGTCCAGCCCAAGAGATAGAACGAGCTGTCGAAGCCTCCGGCCGCCGAGATCGCGGCGAAAAACTTCGATTTCGGCTCGGCGTTGAGGTCGACCTTGACGCCGACACGCGCGAGCATGCCGACCACCGCCTGGCAGATCTGCTCGTCGTTCACATAGCGGTCGTTCGGGCAATCCATCTGCACTTCGAAACCGTCGGGACAGCCGGCCTCGGCAAGCAGCTTCTTCGACTCCGCGGGGTCGAACGGAAGCCGATGGAAGTCCTTCGACAGCGCGAACAGCGAGGGCGCGATCATGAGCGCGGTCGGCGTCGCCTGTCCGCGCATCACCTTCTTGTTGATCGCCTCCTCGTCGATCGCCTCATAAAACGCCTTGCGCACGCGGACGTCCTTGAACGGGTTCTTTCCCTTGACGCTGGAATGGCCGAGCTCGTCGCGGGACTGGTCCATGCCGAGGAAAATGGTGCGAATCTCGGGGCCTGCCAGCACCTCGGTCCCCGGATTGGCGTTGACGCGGGCCTGATCATTGAGCGGCACCGGATCCATCCAGTCGATTTCGCCGGACAAGAGCGCAGCGACCCGGGTTGCGGCGTTGGGGATCGGCGTGAAGACCACCTCGTCGATATTGGTTTTCGGCTTGTCCCACCAATTCGGATTGCGCTTCCAGACCGTCTTCACGCCAGGCTCGTGGCTGACGAGGATGAAGGGTCCGGTCCCATTGGCGTGCAACCCGGCATAAGGCGGGGTCGTCGCGTTCATTGCGGTGGCCTCGGTCGCGCCATGCGCCTCGGACCAGCTCTTCGAGAAGATGCCCCAGCTCTCCCACTCGTTGATCAGCAATGGGTCCGGCGTCTTCAAGAGAAAGTCGACGGTGTAGTCGTCCACCTTCACGATCTCAGCGTCCGCCGGGATGCGGCCCTTGAGGTCGGAGCCGGCGCCAAGCACCCGATGCGCCGAGAAAATGACGTCGTCAGCGGTGAAATCCTGGCCTTCGTGGAACTTGACGCCCTTGCGCAGATGAAAGCGCCAATGCAGGGGATTGAGGACTTCCCAGCTCGTGGCGAGGCAGGGCTCGAGCTTCATATCCGGCCCGCGCCGAACCAGCCCTTCATACACGGCCCCGTTCACGCTCAGGCTGAAGCTCTCGTTGATCTGATAGGGGTCGACCGATTTGAGCTCGCCCTGAAACGCGAAGCGCAGGACCTTGGGCTCGGCCGCCGGCGCCAGCCCCGGAATCAGAAGCGCGGCTGCTCCGATTGCGGCGAGAAACAGAGATTTCGCGCTTGGCAATCTCATCCTTCATCTCCGCGAGTTCTGCCGTGTCGAGGGTCTGCGGCGGAGGCCCGGCCGAGACCCAAGCCAAAGACCCAAGCCAAAGACCTAAGCAAAAATGAAGCCAGGGTCCAGGCGGCGCCTCGGCTTGCCGGATCGGCGGCGAAACATCGGCCCCGCCGCCAAATGCGCGCTTGCGCGGCCGACTTGGCCAGCATAGCGAAGGATCGGGACTTTTGCCTGTGGAAGGCCTGCGATCATGAAGCTCATCCTGGCGGTCATCAAGCCGTTCAAACTTGACGAGGTGCGAACGACGCTCGATCGGCTGGGCGTCAAGGGAATGACGGTCAGCGAGGCCAACGGCTATGGCCGCCAGAAGGGGCACACCGAAATCTATCGCGGCTCGGAATATAACGTCGCCTTCATGCCGAAAGTGCGCCTCGAGATTGCGGTCAGCGACCATGAGGTTGAACCGACGATCGAGGCGATCCGGGCTTCCGCGCGCACCGGCCAGATCGGCGACGGCAAGATTTTCGTTCTTCCGATCGAGCGGGCGATGCGCATCCGCACGGCCGAGATGGGCGACGAGGCGTTGTGAAAAACCTAACCGCCGCGGAGCGGCCTGAGGAGAGCCGCGCCCGTGCCAGCATCCGCCGCGCATTGAGGTGCGCACGCCCATCGTCAGGCCAGCCAATCAAACCGGGCAATTCTCAAAACACACCGAAAGGGGCAAGTCCATGACGACAGAGTCCACGACGGCGACGCTGGGCGCGTTCACCGAGCGCCAGATTGCCCGCGATCGCGGACATATCTATGTCCGCGACTTCGCCGGCAGCGGGCCCGCCTTCCTGCTGCTGCACGGCTTCCCCGACAACTCGCACATCTACGACGACCTGATCCCGCATCTGGTGGCGGCTGGGCGCCGGACGGTGGCGATCGACTTCCTTGGGTTCGGTTTGTCCGACAAGCCGGAAGGCGCCCGCTACAGCTTCGTCCAGCAGCTCGGCGACGTGGAGGCGGTGGTCGAGGCGTTGAAACTGGGTCAGGTCGTGCCGGTTGGTCACGACGCGGGTGGACCGGCCGCGGTGAACTTCGCGCTCGCGCACCCGGATCGCACCACCGCTGTCGTCCTGATGAACGTGTTCTACAGCCAAGCCCCCGGCCTGCTGGTGCCGGAACTGATCGAGCTGTTCTCATCGAAGCCGCTCGCACCGCTCGCGCGGCATTTCCTGACCAGTCCGCAGCAATTCGCCTGGCTGATCGAATTCCAGCGCGAGCTGATGCTGGGCGACGCAGCGGAGGCGGGCAAGGCGCGCTATCGGGATCTGCTCGGTCCGCTGATCGACCAGAACTTCCGCCAGCAGCCGAGCGCCGCGCCGGCCTTCGCACAGATGACATCCCAGCTGGCGGACGAGATTGCCGCCAACACCGGACGCCTCGTCGAGTTGCGCCGCTCATCCGTGCCGTTCGTGCTGATCTGGGGCCGGAACGATCCCTACCTGCACGTCTCGTCGGCCGAGTTCCTGCGGTCCCAGCTGCGACACGGTGCGCTCCATGCGCTGGATGCGGGACACTGGCCGCAGATCGATGCCGCCGCGGAGACCGCGCGCATCATGCTGAGCGATGGATCGAAATGAGAGTCTCGGTCATCTCAGGTTTGTTAATCCTCGTCTTGGGCTGCCGGGCGCCATGAGTCTGCCCACGCTGGCGTAGCTCCCCGTTCGCTGGCATAACGGCGTAATGATTCGCAGCGTCATCGCGGCCGCCGCGCGCGCCGACGCGGGCCCTCCCGCCGACCCCGGCTTTGGGGTCTATGTCCATTGGCCGTTCTGCCTGTCGAAATGTCCCTATTGCGACTTCAACAGCCACGTGCGCGGCGGGGGAATCGACGAAGCGCGCTATCTCGCGGCGTTTAAGGCTGAAATCGCCCATCGTGCGGCGCTTGCGCCGGGCCGCACGGTGCGCTCGGTGTTTTTCGGCGGCGGCACTCCCTCGCTCATGCGCCCTCAGACGGTGCAAGGCGTCATTGACGCGATTGCCGCCGCCTGGCGCCTGGATAAAGACGCGGAAATCACGCTTGAAGCCAACCCGACCAGCGTCGAAGCCGGGCGGTTTCGCGGCTATCGTTCAGCCGGCGTCAACCGGCTGTCGATCGGCGTGCAGGCGCTGAGCGACGCCGACCTCAAGGCCCTAGGCCGCAAGCACACGGTCGCCGAGGCGCTGTCCGCGGTGAAGCTCGCCGCCTCGCTCTTTCCCCGCTTCAGCTTCGACCTCATTTACGGCCGGTCCGGGCAAGGCGCTGCCGCCTGGCGGCGCGAGCTCGCCGAGGCGCTCAACTACGCCGGGGACCATGTCTCGCTCTATCAACTGACCATCGAGCCCGACACCATGTTCGAGCGCCTGCGCGACGCGGGCAAGCTCGAGCTGCCGGACGAAGAGCTCAGCCTCGCCCTGTTCCAGACGACGCGGGAACTGACCTACGCGCGCGGACTGCCGGCCTATGAGGTGTCGAACCATGCACGCCCCGGCGGCGAGAGCCGCCACAATCTCGTTTACTGGCGCTATGGCGAATATGCGGGCGTGGGCCCCGGCGCGCATGGGCGCCTCGTCACGGCGAAAGGGCGCCTCGCGCAGGAGACCGAGCGTCATCCGGAAATGTGGCTGACCCAGGTCGAGAGCGAGGGCCACGGCCTGGTCGAGAACACCCCGCTCAGCCGCGAGGAGCAGGGCGACGAGTTTCTGCTGATGGGGTTGCGCTTAAGCGAAGGCGTCGATCCGCGGGCGTTTGAAAAGGTGAGCGGCCGCCTGATCGATCCCGACCGGATCAGGAGCCTCATCGACGACGGTTTTCTTGAGCGCGACGAGCGCGGGCGCATTCGCGTAACCGCGATGGGCGCGCCGCTGCTCGACACGGTGGTCGCCGACGTGGCGGCCTGAGGCCCGCTCGAGCATCGAGCAACTGCGCTCCTCCCTCTCCGCCAAGCCACGGCGCGGGCGTCACGCGCCCGGCTTGCGGCGGAAATCCGGCTGGCGCTTGTCCAGAAAGGCGCGGACGCCTTCGACAAACTCATCGCCGAATCCAGCCTCGCGCTGCAGATCGCGCTCGAGGTCGAGCTGAGCGTCGAGACTGTTGCTCGGCGAAGCGGCGAGCGCGCGCTTGATGAGGCCGAGCGCGTGCGTCGCGCCAGCCGCGAGGCGCTCCACAACGGTGCGCGCTTCCCCCATCAGGTCCTCATCGTCGACGGCGCGATAGATCATGCCCGAGGCCTGAGCTTGTTCCGCCCCGATCGGCTCGGCCAGCATCATCAGCGCGCGGGCGCGCGCTTCGCCCACGAGCCGCGGCAGATTGAAGGTGCCGCCCGCGTCGGGAATGAGGCCGACGCGCGCAAACGCCTGCAGGAACTGAGCCGACTTCGCCGCCAGCACGATGTCGCAGGCGAGCGCGAGATTGGCCCCTGCTCCCGCCGCCGGGCCGTTGACCGCGCAGACGACCGGCTTCGGCAGACGGCGGATCGCGCGGATGAGCGGATTGAGGCCCTTTTCCAGCGATTGGCCGAGGTCCGGCCGGGCGCCGCCGGGAGCGACCACGCGGTCGGCGAGGTCCGCCCCGGCGCAGAAGCCCCTGCCCGCGCCGGTGATGAGAATGGCGCGACAATCGGGGGCCGCCGCCGCGCGCATAATCGCCGCCAACAGCGCCTGGGTAAGGACGGCGTTGAGCGCGTTGAGGCGCTGGGGCCGGTTCAAGGTGAGCGTCAGCACGCCGCCGTCGAGCTTATCCAAGAGAACCGGTTGCGACGAAACCTCAGCCTCTGCCGTCACGAGCGTTCTCCCTGAATTCGCTTGTCGCCGCCGCGCGGCGCGAGCATCTATACTAGACGCGGGTCAACGGAGGCGACAATGGCGGAATGGATAGGCCCGGGACGGTCGATTGCGCCCTGCGCGTTCCGCCGGACCGACTAGTGGTGAACCCATGACCGCCGACGCCTTTATCTGCGACTACGTGCGCACCCCGATCGGCCGCTACGGCGGCGCGCTGGCCAACGTCCGCGCCGATGATCTGGCGGCGCTCCCGATCCGCGAACTCATGCGCCGTCATCCCGGTCTTACCGACAAGATCGACGAGGTCTTTCTCGGATGCGCCAACCAAGCGGGCGAGGACAACCGCAACCTCGCGCGCATGGCGCTTCTGCTCGCTGGCTTACCCGAGTCCATTCCTGGCGCGACCGTCAATCGCCTGTGCGCCTCGGGGATGGAAGCGGTCGCCGCGGCGGCGCGCGGCATCAAGGTGGGCGAGATCGAGCTTGCGATCGCGGGCGGCGCCGAATCGATGACCCGCGCGCCGTTCGTCACGGGCAAGGCTCAAGCGCCGTTCCAGCGATCGGCGGAGATCTTCGACACCACCATCGGCTGGCGCTTCATCAATCCGATGATGAAAAGGCTTTACGGCATCGATTCGATGCCGGAGACGGCCGAGAACGTCGCCGACGAATATCAGATCTCGCGCGCCGACCAGGACGCATTCGCGCTGCGCTCGCAAAAGCGGGCCACGGCGGCCCAGGCGAAGGGGACGTTCGACGAGGAAATTGTCGCGGTCGAGATCAAGGATCGCAAAGGTGGCGTGACCCGCGTCGAGACGGATGAGCATCCGCGCCCCGGCATGACGCTCGAGGCGCTGGCCAAGCTCGGCGGCATCGTGCGCGAGGGCGGCAGCGTGACCGCGGGCAACGCTTCCGGCGTCAACGACGGCGCGGCGGCGCTCATCGTCGCCTCGGGCGCAGCGGCCGAAGCGCATGGACTTCAGCCGATCGCCCGCATTCTTGGCTACGCCACCGCCGGCGTCGCGCCGCGGGTGATGGGGGTCGGCCCGATTCCGGCGGTCGGCAAGCTCACCGAACGGCTGAAGCTCAAGCCGGCGAGCTTCGATGTTGTCGAACTCAACGAGGCGTTCGCCTCGCAGGCCCTTGCCTGCCTGCGCGGGCTTGGCTTCAAGGACGATTCCGACCACGTCAATCCGAATGGCGGGGCGATCGCACTCGGCCATCCGCTCGGCATGTCGGGCGCGCGCATCGCCGGCGCCGCGGCGCTCGAACTCAAGCGGCGCGGCGGCCGCTACGCGCTCGCCACAATGTGCGTCGGCGTCGGCCAGGGCGCGGCGCTGGCGCTCGAACGCGTCTGATCCGATATAGACGTTGGAGGGCTGAACGGCTCGCATGACGAGCCGAGGCAAAGGGAGAACGGTCGATGGCTGCGACAACGAACGCCGCGCTGCGCAAGGTGACGCTGAACGCCGCACGCTCGAAGGAATTCCCCGATGGGTCGATCCGGCACGGCTATGATTTCGTCGCGCCGCTGACCGCCGACGGCCATATCGATCTCGAAGCCTGGAAGCAGCACCGCGGCGAATGTTTCGCTCACCGCTTCTGGGGCGCTGAGCCGGCGATGCGCGGGCTCCTCGTCCATCGCGCCGGCGGCCCTGGCGGCTCGACCTGGGCGTTCGAATGGAAAACGGGGACCAAGGACGAAGAGGAGGAAGGCTTCCGCTTCGGCGACCACGCCTTCAACGTCGGCGAGTATGTGTCGGTCCGGGAGGAGGACGGCGAGCTTCTGACCTTCCGGGTGGTGAGCGTCGGCAACCCGTGACCAGGGCACGCTGCGATTCGGCCGAACCATGGTCGTCATTGCGACCCCCGGGTTTTAGGACCCGGGGGGAAGCAATCCAGGGGAACGCCGGGCGCCCGACGATCCCTGGATCGCCGCGTCGCGCCTGCGGGCGCTCCTCGCGATGACGATTCCATCCGAGCGCATCTTGCTCTAGCAGGCTGCTGAAGAAGTTGCTGCGTCTGCGCGACATGGGGTGCAGGCGCGATTTTTTGCGGGTGGATGCGGCTCATTTTTGAGGTTTTGGCCTGCGGTTGGGTCATTGTTCTTTGGCTTTTCATGTCGCCGGACGCACTTC
Source organism: uncultured Alphaproteobacteria bacterium (assembly GCA_963824475.1). GTDB lineage: Bacteria > Pseudomonadota > Alphaproteobacteria > Rhizobiales > Beijerinckiaceae > Roseiarcus. The sequence goes on along the minus strand of CAWGPR010000006.1, from coordinate 314,373 downwards.
GCCGCGCGGAGCCAGGAGCTTGGGCAGGCGGACGATGTTGTAGGCGGCCATGGCGAAGACGAAAGCGGCGCGGACCTTGTCGAGGCCGCGCACTTTCACTTGCGCAAGCCCGCCCACTGTCTTCATCCAGCCGAAGCCTTCCTCGATACGCTTGCGCAGCCGCTGACTGACCGCATAGCGCAGACTCGCGGCGACCTCGCTCGGGACGCCGGTCTTGCGCGCCTTGCCGATCTTGCTCACCCTCCCGTTGATCGCCACGTGCGGCGCGATCCCGCGCCCCTTCAGGCCTTCGACGAACGCCTCGACGTCGTAGCCCTTGCTGGCCTTCAGGATCAATGGCGCGGCAGGTTCGGTCTGGTCGACGCGGAGCGAGTGCGGAACTTCACGCGCGAAGAATGCGCGCGACTCGCAGTCGCCACTCCCTCCATCAATGAGGAGATCAACCGCCTCAGCGGGGGAAACCAGCAGAAGGTGATCGTCGCCCGTTGGCTCGCGAGAAAACCTGCCGTGCTTCTTCTCAACGATCCGACGGCTGGGGTCGATGTGACCGCCAAGGCTTCGATCTACGAGATCATAAGAGAGCTGGCGCAAAGCAGCGCGGCGGTCGTGCTCAGCTCCTCCGAGTTCACCGATTTGATCCAGGTCTGCGACCGGATCCTTGTGCTCAGGCAAGGAACCGTGGTCGCCGAGCGCGGTGTGACAAACGTCTCCGAGGCCGATCTGGTCCACCTCGCCTCAGGCCAGGAGTTGCCAATGAAACGTGAGGTAGCCTGAGCTTGTCTGCGCTGGTTCGAACTCGGGAGCGGGAGTTCCCAATCCGCCTCGCAGCGGAACGTTGTCCTCGCCGCTGCGGTTATTGTGATAGCAGCAGCGTTCGGTCTGCGTATTCCTACATTCCTTAGCCTACAGACCCTATTCGACATGTGGCAGCAGGCGGCCCTGCTGATGGTCGTGTCAATCGGCGCCACTTTCGTGATCATCGCGGGCGAGCTGGATCTCTCCATCGGGGCCGTTGTTGGGTTGGTATGCAAATGTCGCGCAAGGCATCGAGCTTGACGCCATCGCGGCGGCGGTCATTCGTGGGACTGCTCTCTTTGGCGGGCGCGGCAGCGCCGTTGGAACGTTGCTCGGCGTACTGGTCCTGGCGGTGCTCGACACAGGTTTATTGCCGCTGCAGGTCAGCCCAGCTCTCCAGTTGGCCGCGCGGGGAGCCATCGTGATTTTTGCCGTGGCTACGGACTTGTATGTGCGGCGTCTGGCGGGATGACCCACCTGTGGCCGGGCATGGCGCGATTTGCCCGCGGATACTGCTAGTGACGGGAACGAACGCCGTTGGATTTGTGGTCGCCGCTTAGGCGCTGGCGCGTCGGTCCACGAAGGCCGCGAAAAAAGAGGGCCGCTTGCGCGACCCTCCATCACCGTCAGCGTCTTTGAAATCAGAACTCAGGCCGCCAGCGTTCCCTGACGCACCTCGCGATAAGAGAGGAAGCCCAACCCGGCGAAGCCGACAAGCATCATCGCCCAGGTCGAAGGCTCCGGCACGGCCGTTTCAAGCGTGGGGCCAAAGACCGGGAGGTTGAAGAGGGCCGTCGGCGCCGAAAATCCCCCGTCGGTCGGCCCAGCCGCGGGGTTGAGGAACGTGATCTGGGGAACGGTGACGAACTCTGGTTCAACCTCCGCCACGGGCAAACTGTTCCTAAAGACATTGCCGATCAGATACCCGCCGACTGGCAAGGTGATCGGCGCGAATCTTTCGAACAACCATTGCCCGTCGGGGTGGGCGGACGCGACCGGCGTGCTGGTGGCGGTTGTGATCACGACGCTTTCCAGCAAGCCCCCGGAGCTTGTGAAGAGGCCAGCCTCGGTCGAAAAGAGACCGCTTCCACTGGAATCCCAGACGCCGATCCCGTCCACGGAAATGGGCGCGGTGACATCGAACGACCAGCCGACGGTCGTCCCGTTAACGCCGCAGCTACCGCAGGGAGCGGCTGAGCCGCCAGTGGTCAAGTCCAGGACCAGACCGGCATGCGCCTGCGACGCCCCGCATGCGGCGCCCGCCAATGAAAGCGCCCCCATCACACGCGCCACCGTCGATTTCATGATCAAGACCCCCTGTGCTATCTTGCGAGATAACTGGATTACCACGAAGGCCGCGAAAAAAGAGGGCCGCTTGCGCGACCCTCCTTAAACCGTCAGCGCTTTTGAAATAAGACTTAGGCCGCCAGCGTCCCCTGGCGCACCTTGCGATAAGAGAGGAGACCAAACCCCGCGAAGCCAAGGAGCATCATCGCCCAGGTCGAAGGCTCGGGAATTGTTGTCTCGAAGCCGATCGTGTTACCGTCTGCCGCTCCGTAGAAGCCGACGATAACGCCGTTGTCGTTGATCCCGTTGGCTGTCACGGCCGTGCTGCCGAACGGGTCCAGGGTCGTGAACGCCCCACCTTTATCGAGGAAGCCGAATATGTTCCCGTCCGCGAGCGTATAGTCGCCGACTATCTCACCAAGGTCGTTGACGCCAAGCGCTTGCGTGTCGACCGCTCCGGGAAAGGTGATGCTGGATATTACACCACTTTTGTCCAAGAAGCCGCTGAAGGTGGTGCTGGTCGGCTGATAGAACCCAACGACCCAGCCGCCATCGTTCACCCCGGTCGCCTGGCTATTGACGTTCGCCGGCAGCAGCGCGTTGATGTTCGTAAAGGTCGGGCTCGTGAAACTCGGTCCGCCCGACACGGTCCCGGCTATTTGCCCGGTCGCCCCGGTGGCGTCATGCGTCCAGTAGCCGGCGGCGGTGGTGCCGCTGCCATTAATGCCGAGCAACTGCGTGAATGCGAAGGTGGGCACATCGACCGTGGTGAACGTCCCGCTGGTGTTGGCGAATCCGTTGGTCACGCCGCCCATGACGTAGAATCCGACGGTGGTGGGCGAGGCGCCGTTGCTGATCCCGATCACCTGGGTCCCACCGTCGGCACCGGGGAAATTCTCGTGGGTGAAGCTGCTCGGCAGGGAGAGGGTGAAGCCGTTGAAAATCGTGGCGTTGCCGTAGCCGGCAATTTCGTTCGCATCGTTGATCCCGAGCGCCTGAGTAAAGGTCGGATTTAACGGGTCGATGATGTTGGTAAACGTTTGCGCATCGGCGGCGCTGGCGCCGCAAACCAACAAGGCGGCGCCTAGCAAGGGCCGAAAGAGGGAATTCCTGGAGCGATCAGACGCAATCACATTGACCTCCCAATCGTCATCTGAAGCGGTCGCCCCGTAGCCCGCCGTTTTTGATTATTGGTTGTGGTCGAAAGATGCGGTTGGCTTTCCCCATTTGCGCGCTAGCGCCCTATCGAGACGCGATCCTCTGACTCAGCACAGGCTCAACCGACGCAGAGGAAACTCTCCCACGCGATTGAGGAAACCCTCGCATCTTCTCATAGGTAGTTTTCCCCGTACTTGGCTGAACTACACCATTTCTGCGACCTCATTATGACGCGTAGAAACCCCGAATTTGAGAGACTGCCCAGTGCTTGCGCTCGGCGCCGGTTCGCACGGGCGGCGGCGCATTTCTATTTTCGCGACCGCAAAAAGGGGGAAAAGACTGATGACGAATGATTGCAAGAATGGGCTCTCGCGGCGCCAGTCCGTGTCGCGCTGTTCGACCGTCCGAGCGAGATCGCCAGCGCGAGTGATTGCTTCCGCCGTATTCTCATCCAGATATTCTATGAGCGCGGCGCCAGCGGCAACCATGGGCACCCCAACGATTTGAATAGCGTAGAGGGGCCAGCGCCATTTTTGGTCCAGAAGGTTCGCCGCAGCGCCGGCAATTCCTGCGACGAGAGCGCCGCCGACGGTCAGCCAAAGCTTTAGCCGCCGTGGCCACCGCGCAATGTGTTGCAGAAAGCGTCGCGTAGTTTCGCGAAGCCACGTCTCGTGCTCTTCGACGCTGGTCATGCGCTGCTTAAACCCGGCTGCAGTTCTGCTAGTCGCAGATTGAAATCGCCCTTGCTGCTCCAACTGCTCCAGACCGCGGAACCCTGTGGATATCTCCCCTGCAAATATGTCTAGTCGGCCAATTCAGTCAGATTGACGGGTAGAGGTGTTTGAGTTCGATGCGAGCGTTTGGGGTTGTGAAGTGCCAATTGGCCTTGGCGTGATTGGTATTGCGGTCCTTCTCCCAGGCGGCGACTTCCTCGACGAGGGTTTGTTTGTCAGGGATGCGGCGGTCGAGACATTGGGACGATAGGACGCCGAGTTCCGACTCCGCCAGATTAAGCCAGCTGCCGTGCTTTGGCGTGTAATGCCATTCGAACCGCTCGACCAGCCGCCTGGCTTCGGCGGGCGGAAAGGCTTCGTAGAGTGACGCCTTGCTGTGGATGTTGAGATTGTCCTGGACCAGAACGATGGTCTGGGCGGCGGAAAAGTGGATATCGGCCACGTCTTTCAAGAGGTGAGCATAATCCACGGCGGTGTGGCGATCTGTGACTTTGATATGGCGCCAACCTTCGAGCGGCGCGAACAGCATGAACAGGTTGGCGGTTCCATTGCGCTCGTACTCGCAATCGCAACGGGCCGGGCGCCCGGTTTCATCGGGATCGTCGCTCGCGTCTCGGCGAGGAGTTGCTTTGAGGTCTCGTCCAGGCAAACCAGCGGACGATCGGGATCGCGTGGCCGCGTGTAGACGGCCAGCACGTCTTCCATCGCCGCTACGAACGCGCCGTTGGCCTTGGGCGGGATGACCCAGCACTGTCGGCGATGGGGCTGGAGAATGTTTTTTTGAGCGCCCGCCCGATGGGACTGTCGGAAATCTTGTGCGCGGAGCCGGGTTTCCATCAGGTTCTGACGAAGCGATCGCCGAACATGATGGCGAACTGGGTCTTAGCCTCGGCCCATTCGCGGGGCGGCATTTTCCATTGCTGAGCGACCTGGCGCAAGACCAGGAAAATGAGCTTGGTCGCCGCCTCGTCGCTGGGGAAATGGCCTCTCGCCCGCACGGCCCGTCGCAGCTTGGCGTTCAAGGCCTCGATAGCATTCGTGGTGTAGACGATTTTGCGCACGGCCGGAGCGAAGGCGAAGAACGGGATGATCTGCTCCCATTGTCGCCGCCAGATCTGGCCGATCGCCGCATATTTGCGGCCCCATGAGCCGTCCTCGAAGGCCTCCAAGGCCTTGCGGCCGGCCTCGGCGTCGGCGGCGCGGTAGATTTTCCGTAGCTCGGCGACGACGGGCTTCCGGTCTTTCCAGGACACGAAATCCAGCGAATTGCGGATGAGATGGACGATGCAGGTTTGAACCGTGGCCTGCGGAAAGACCGCCTCGATCGCCTCCGGAAAGCCCTTCAGGCCGTCGACGACGGCGATCAGGATGTCCTCGACGCCGCGGGCCTTCAGCTCGTTCATCACCTTGAGCCAGAATTTGGCGCCCTCGGTCGTCTCGATCCAGAGCCCGAGAATGTCCTTCGTTCCATCTGCTGCGACGCCAAGCGCGAGATAGACAGCCTTGTTGCGCACCAGGCCTTCGTCGCGGATCTTGACCCTGATGGCGTCGAAGAAAACCAGCGGATAGCTCGTCTCGAGCGGCCGGTTCTGCCATTCGGCCACGGTCTCGAGCACGGCGTCGGTGACCGTCGAAATCAGGTCCGGCGACACCTCCAGCCCGTAAAGCTCTAGGAGATGGCCCTGGATCTCGCGAACCGTCATGCCGCGCGCGTACATCGACACGATCTTGTCGTCGAAGCCGGGAAACCGCCGCTGGTAGCGCTGGATCAGCTTCGGATCGAATGTGCCTTCCCGATCGCGCGGAATGCGGATGTCGATCTTGGCCGTCTCCGTCAGGACCGTCTTCTTTGAAGAGCCGTTGCGCCGGTTCCGGGAACCCTCCGCGGCTTCATTGTCGAGATGATCGTCGAGCTCGGCGTTCAGCACCCGTTCCGCCAGAGCCTTCTTCAGCTCATCGAAAAGACCGTCCTTCGAAAACACAGCCTTCGGGTCGCGGCCAGCCAAAAGATCGTCCAGCGTGTCCTTCTTGATCGCCATACTCGCCCTCCATCGACGCGATTATGGCCCCACGCACGAAATTCCTGACAGTCCCCGCCCGATCGTTGAGTTGCTGGCGCGATCGACAATGCGGAGTTCCACGACCTTGCTCTCCAACAACCGCAAGGTCCAGCGTGCGCGGCCCTTGGGCGGTTTGGAACAAGCCAAGGCAATCAGTTTGGCTTCCTTCTCGCCGTCGAAAATCCGCGCAACCGCCGGCGTCGCGCGTTGCTTGCGGCTCAACACCGCCTCGAAGCCCTCTTCCACCAGTTGCTTGCGCACCCGGTAAACCATGGATGGGCTGGTCTCCAGCGCTTCGATGATCCGGCCGTCGCTCCAGCCTTCCCCGGCTTCCGAGACATCGGCCTTCAACAAGATCCGCGCCCTCAGCAACCGCTGGGCCGGGCTCTTTCCTTTACGGATGAGGGCTTCAAGTTGCTCCCGCTCATCCGGGCTCAACCGCACCACATACTTCTTTACTGAAATCTCCTTCGCAGCCATGATCGCCTCCGTCGTCCGCACCGTCGACGAAGCGAATCATCAAAACCTTTCAAATTGATTGAAGCGGGCGACTAGGCTAATTGTCGTGGCGCAAAAACAGGCGCGGCTCGACCCAAAATTTAATTTGCAAAAATCAGAAATACGTGCTATATGTTTCTCTTCACCGGATTGACCTCGTTTGCCGTACATTGCGCGGAGAGGAAAACATGAGGAAATCGGCTTTGAGACAATCTGCATACAACCTGAGACGGTAGCCGGATTTGTTTGATTTGAATTGGCCGTAACCCATTGAAAAGCCCCGATTCAAAAAAATGAACGCTAGTAAATGAAAGCAATTTTGCTTTCATTTACTAGAATTTGCTTGCTTTTATTTGAAACGAGCTCGCGCGATGGTTGCGTCCTTAAGCTTCGCGCGGACCGTTTTGGGCCATGGGCCGCGCCCGACCGCCAAGGCCGGATGGAGCGGCTGTTAATGCGTCTTAGTTATGTACTAACTTCCGCGTCCGCGCCGGCCATCGCCCGCTCCCGCCCAGCCCAGGCGCTGGCCCGGGCGCCGACCAGTTCGCCGATCCGCTTGACCCCACGCGCCTCGACCGCGCGGCTCAGGCCTTCGAGGATCTCCTCGACGACCCCCTGCCCTTTCAGGGCGAGACTGGTGTAGAGCTGCACGAGATTGGCGCCCGCCTCGATCTTGGCCAAGGCGGTCTCGGCGTCCTCGACCCCGCCGCAGCCGATCAGCGGCATCGCCCCGCCGGTGAGGAGATAGACGCGGGCCAGCAGCCTCGTCGACGGCTCGAACAGCGGGCGCCCCGACAAGCCCCCGCTTTCGCTGCGGTTCCTCGAGGCCAAGGTCGCAGGCCGCGCGACCGTGGTGTTGGAGACGATGAGGCCGTCGATGCGGCGGGTCAGCGCGGTGACGACGATGTCCTCGAGGCCGCGGGCGTCGAGATCGGGCGCGATCTTGAGCATCACCGGACGGCGCGGCTCGGTCTCATCGCGGGCGGCGACGACGCGCGCGATCAGATCGTCCAGCGCCTCGCGCCGCTGCAGGTCGCGCAATCCCGGGGTGTTGGGCGAAGAAATGTTGAGCGCCAGATAGTCGGCCAGCCCGGCGAAGGTCCTGACGCCGAGCACATAGTCCTCGACGCGGTCGGCCGCATCCTTGTTGGCGCCGAAGTTGACGCCGATCACGCCGGACGATCGGCGCTCAAGTCGCGCCAGAGCCCGCTCGAAGCCCTCATTGTTGAAGCCGAAGCGGTTGATGACGGCTGCGTCCTCTGTCAGGCGGAACAGCCGCGGGCGGGCGTTGCCGCCTTGTGGCCGCGGCGTCAGCGTGCCGACCTCGACGAAGCCGAAACCGAGCTTCAACATGGCGGCCGGAACCTCGGCGTTCTTGTCGAAGCCGGCGGCGAGCCCGAGCGGATTGGGAAACCGCAACCCCAGGACCTCGACCGCGAGGCGTGGATCCGAGGACTGCGTCCTCGCCGGCGGAGCGATCTTCAACGCATTGATCGCCGCCCGATGGGCCGTCTCCGCCGGCAGATGTTTAAGCACCGGACCTGCGACTTTGGCCAGCCTCACGGCTCAAGGCTCCCGAAAACATGGCGCCCGTCCGATCCGAGCGGCAGCGGACGCGACCAGACGACGGTGCTCATCGGCAAAGCGGCATAAAGATGAGGAAAGAGCGCTCCACCCCGCGACGGCTCCCAACGCAAGTCCCCGCCCAGCGCCTCTGCATCAATGGCGGCCAGGGTCAGATCGCCCCGGCCGGCGAACCACTTGGCCGCCGTGTCCGCAGCCTGCTCGGCGGTCGAAAAATGGATGAAGCCGTCGGCGCGATCGACGGACGCGCCCGTAAAGACGCCGGCCGCCTCCGCCTCGGTCCACTCCCCAGTGGAGACAATCTTGTAAACAACCATCATCAATTCGGGGACCGCCGCAAACGTGCGGACGCGATTCACTCACTCCTGGAGCATCCGTTTCAAAAGCTCAAGCTCTTCGCGCAAGATGGTGTCGATCTGCAACAACCCCTCAATCTTGCGCACTGCGTGCAGCACAGTGGTATGGTCGCGCCCGCCAAACCGCCGGCCGATTTCGGGCAGCGAGCGCAGGGTCAGCATCTTGGCGAGGAACATCGCCACCTGGCGCGGCTTCACGACGGCCGCGGTGCGCCGGGAGGAGAGGATGTCGGCGCGCGAGACGCTGTAGTGGCTCGCGACCAGCTTCTGAATGTCCTCGATCTTCACCCGCTTGAGTTCGTGGGTGCGGATGAGGTCGCGGATGGCGGTCTCCGCCATCTCGACCGTCAGCGGAGGGTTCGTCGGCGTGCAGTGCGCCCGCAGCCGATTGACCGCGCCTTCCAGATCGCGACCGTTCGAGCGAATGGCGCGGGCGACAAAGGCGAGCACGGCCGGCGAAACGTCGAAATGGGGCTCCTCCGCGCGCGCCGCCGCGACGCGCGCCTCCAGGATCTTCAGCCGCAGCGGTTCGTCGAGCGCGCCGATCTCGACGCAGAGGCCGACGCTCAGGCGGGAGCGCACGCGCTCGTCGAGCGATTCCAGGTCGTTCGGAGGGCGGTCGGCGGCCACGATCACCTCGCGGCCCGCGTCGAGCAGAGCATTGAGCGCGTGACCGAATTCAGCCTGGATGTTTTTCCCCTGAAGGAACTGCGCGTCGTCAAAAATGAGCAGGTTGATCGTTCTCAGCCGCTCCTTGAAGGCGATCGACGTCTGGGATTGCAGCGCGGCGACAAAGCCGTACATAAATTTCTCGGCGGTCAGATAGATGACCGAGCGCCCTTGTTGGGCGGCGGTATGCGCGACCGCCTGCAAGAGATGGGTCTTACCGAGGCCGACGGCCGAATGGACGTAGAGCGGGCAAAAGGCGGGCGTCCCGCTCCGGTTGGGGTTAGCCACGCGCTGCACTGCGTTAAAGGCGAGCTCATTGGACCGCCCAACCTGGAAAGTGGCGAAGGTCAGCCGCCGATCGAGCGGAGATCCGGTCAAGGCGTCGCCGACCGCGCGCGTCGCGGGCGTTCGGCTGGGCGCTCGGCGCTCGGCGGGAACGTGATTGACGGCCAAAGCGAGCGGCTTGGGCGCCATCTTCGCGGGCGAGGCGCACTCGGTCGGGGGACATTTGGCCACTGGCGCGAGAGGAGCCGAGGAGCGCACGGAAATCAGGATTTGCCCGACCGGGCCGACTTCGGCGTTCAACGCCGAAGCGACATGCCCGGAGTAGTGGGTAACGATCCAACTCTTGAGAAAGCGCGTCGGAACCGAAAGTCGAGCCTGCCCCGATCCGACCGACTCCAGCGTGAGGCTACCAAACCAGCTGTTGAAGACAGCGTCGCCGACTTCCGCCCGCAGTCTATCGCAGCAACGTCGCCATGCTTCGCCAAGCAGAGGCCCGCTAGAACCGCCGTGGTCAAAGCGATCGGGGTCGGGTTCGTCATACATGTCCATGGTTTGCCTCAGGCGCGAGGTGGACAGCCGGCAATGCGGCGATGCCAGGGAACGTGACACAAGCGTTGCTCTTTACGTTTGCGTCCAGGGCAACCCGCCCGCCTTCCACCCGCTGACCCCGCCTCTTCGCCGCGAACCGTCCAGCGAACCTTCGAACCCATCCGACACGTTGAAACATGGCCCCCAACCCGCACTCGTCATCGCGTTTGCGGCGTGGCGCGACCGCGCGCCCGAACGGCACAAGAACACGAGCGGCGCGCCGCGCTCGACGCCCGACGAGTGCAGCAGGGCTTCAAGGCGCGCGGCAAAGTCGGCGTCAACCGCCATCGAAGGATAGCTTTGCCATTCCAAGAACAATGGAGTCTTGGCGAGCGTTTGGAGGTCCGGCGTCCCTACGTAACTCCACTCCGCCTGCGTCCGGACGTCGATAAGAACCGACGAGGTGTCGCCTTCGAGCAGCGCATAGGCGTCGATTGCGAGAAGATCTCCAGCGTATCCAGCGAGGTTCTGATAGGACATTGCCTCTCCCTCCGCAGCCCACACTACGGATTTACATTGAGTTCAATCTATTCTTGAAAACGGGCCAACAAAAAAATCTGGCCCTAATTTCGCGCCGCGGCTGGATGCGACCGCCCTTGTATTCCGCCCCGTATTCTGAGCGTCTATTCTTATTATCTACTTACGCTTGCCTTACCAATGCCCGCCAAGTCCAGCCGCAATTTCTCTCGTTTCTTGATGTTGTAAAGATTATGGCACGGGTCGGTCGATGGCGCAACCTTCTGTCCGCGGCCAAAAAGCGTTGCAAGAGCGGCGAAAGTGGACAATTATTGAACAACTCCGTTACGTTTTTATGCAAAGGCTTGATTTGAGACGCAAGATCGCGGCCCGGTTGTAACCAGCCGACCCCAAATTGCAGCGCTCAAGGGCGCCAGCGCGGCGCCGATTGGCGCGACCGGCTTTTGCGCCGACCCGAATTGCGCCTTGCTTGGCAAGTAAACGCTTGGCAATTATGAATTTTTTGTGAGCGGTCAACGAACGCCTGCTTCGTCGTCAATTCGTTGCAAAATTGTTATGTGTCGTCTCAGCGTCAGTCCTGGCCTCGTCCTACCCCGGCAAAGGACGCCGCTTGACGACGATCCGATCAAGCCCGCGCTTCGCCTCTGACTGAACCTTGGCCGTGGTCCGAAGCGATCACGCCGTAAAACGCGGGAATCGCCAATAGATAAGCGAGGCCGGCGGCCTCGATCACCGCCGCGAGCCCGAAATTGGTCGCGATAACAGGCGCCGCTGCAGCTCCGATCACCGAAAAGCAGCCGTTGACGCCCCACGCCCAGACGAACATATGATCCTTGCCGAGACGTCCGAGCGTCGTCATCGCGATTGGCATCGGGAAGCCCATCAGGAAAGCGGGCGGCGCAATCAAAAGGAAGCAAATGACCAGGCGGGCCGGATAAGGGATGGCGCCGATCGCGTCGAGCGCCTGACCGAGAAACAGCCCGTAAAGAATGAGCATGGCCCCAACGGCGAGGAACAGAACCGGCATGATCGTCCGCATGTGAGGCAAGGCGCGTTCCGAGGTCAGCGCGCCTAGACCCGAGAACACCAGCATGCTGGTGATCAGCACCGACGCCGAGATCGTCGCATTTCCGAGCGCCATGACGAAATGGGCGATCAGCCCGACTTCGACCATAATGTAACCTGCCCCGAGACAGGCGAAATAGAGCACGGTCAGCGCCTTGCCGCGCGAGCGCGCGAAGATGGTCCGCCAGCCCCAGATCAAGGGTATGACGAGCAGCACGGTCGCCGTCAGGCAAGCGACGCCGAGCGTCGCCCAGATCAGGAGATAACCCCACTCGTCCTGCAGCAGCTCGAGTTGGTCAAGCACGCGGGGCAGGTCGGCGGTCTTGACGTAGGCGGCAAAGTAGGGCGCGTCATTGGTGAGCGCCCGCGTATTAAATACGTAGCGATCGGCGATCTCGGGCCATTGCCCAGCGATGAGCGCATGCCAAGCAAGCCGGCCCATGACCGTCGCCGGCAGAACGCCGTCGTCGGCCTTGCCGGAAGGAGGCGCGCCGGCGTCCTCGCCGGTTGGGGCGCTTGCCTCGGCGCCCTCGGCCGGCTCCGCGGGCGACGGTTCGCCCGCCGCGCCAGCGAAAATCTGTTGGACGTAGCCGGCAAGCGTGCTGTCGGTCTGCGACGGATCGTAGAAGAAGCCCGGCGAGTAGATTTCGTCAAACGACATGGCCCGGGTGTGGGCGCGCAGCTTTTCAATGTCTTCGGGCGTGAAGCCGCCGTTCTTATAGAGGACCGTCGCGGTCGACAGATATGATGAGGCGACGAAAAAGGAATTGGCCAGATGCGCGGCGTCGACCCCGCGCGCGGCAGCGGCCATCGTCGCATAGAGCTTCAAGACCGACTTTGGCGGCTCCTCCTTGTTCCATAGAGTGACCGACAGCACGCCGCCTGGAGCCAGCGCGCGCATGTAGGTCTCCATCGCCTCCTTGGTGTAGGAGAACTTCTCTGTGATGGCGAAGCCTCCGGGATTCGAGAGGCCGACGGAATCCGCTAGACTGAGGTCGATGACGTCGAAGCGCTCATTCGTGTGCGCGAGGTAGTGACGTCCCTCGTAGTCGATGACGCGAACCTTGGACAGGATGTCGCCGGTGAACTTGCGGATGACGTCGGCGTGAAAAGCCTCGAGCACCGCGCGATTGCCTTCGGCGACCGTCACCTCCTTGGCGCCGGAATGCAGCGCGACCTCAGTCGAGATGCCGCCGCCGAACTGGACGATGAATGTTTTGGGCGCCGACTTGACGACGTAAGGGTAGACCATCGGTAGGAAGTGGAAGTACGCCGTCTCCTTGTCGGTCAGGTCGCGCATAATGCCGATCGGGCCGTCGCCGTCGATATAGAGGCCGAGATAGGCGTTGGCCGGCATGGTCGGCAGATTGAATCCGGCGTTGTCGGACAGGCCGGGGGCGAAATGCAGATAGGAGCTCGAATAGGCCTCGAGAAAGCCGAACGGCGAGGCGCTCTCGTAGACCTTTTTTGCATCCGGAAATTTGCGCGCGTAGGCCACGCCTTTGTAGTCATTCGTCGCAAGAGTCTTCAGGCCGAAGGCTTGCGGCAGGACGAAATGGCCAGCGAAGGCGACGAGACCGGAGACAAGAAATGGAATGAGCGCCGCGCGCCCGCCCGGTCCAAATGTCCAGGCCAAACAGGCGGCAAACCAAAGCGCCAATGGCGCGGCGATCAAATTGGCGGGCGTAAATACATACATCGCCAAAAGGAACACCAGGCCGCAAAGTCCGGCCCCGGCGAGGTCGGCGAAATAGACGCGGCCGAAAATGCGGTTGCTCCTGAGAAAGACGCATCCGAGGAAAAAAGCGCCCACCAGGAACGGCGTCAGCTCCGCGAGGAAAATCGCCAACAGCTTCCACTTCTGCGCCGGGTCGGAGACGAGGAAGATTGCGTTGAAGCCGAGATGCTGCACGTAAAGGTTGGCGCCGACGGCGAGCGGGCCAAAAAGGGTGAGCGAAACGGTGGCGGCCCAGCGCCAATTGCGAGCGAACCAGTCTTTGGCGACGGTCATCACGGCGCTCGCGAGGCCGAAGCCCAGCATCGCCAAGCTCACCACCAGCGAGCCGAAATGCGCCCAGCTGCCGACGGCGAAGACCCGCATGACGTCGATTTGCAGCGCAATGACCGAGCCGGCGCCAAGACCCACGGCGAAATAGAGCCCAAGCCGCGTGGCCGGATCGAGCTCCGCGTCAGGCTCAACCCGCGCCTCAGGGACGTCGGCAGGCGGGACTTTGCTCGCGTCGTTCATTGCGTCTCGGAGCGGCCGGTCAGACGCAACGGGAAAAGCCATGTGGCTGGGGGCGCCGCCGCGGCGAGGCGATTCTTGCGTCAACCGAGCCTAGTTGTTGTGCGTGCCAACGATCTGATCGCCTTCAAGCTTCGTGAATGGAACGAATGGCACGATCCGGCCGCCGTAGATGTCCGACCGCGCCACCGTCATCTGGCCATCCGGCTGTTGCGTCTTGACCACCTTCAACACGCGCTGCGCTCCCGGCGGCCCGACTGGGATGACCATGATCCCTCCCGGCTTCAATTGCTGCAGCAGCGGCGGAGGAACATGGTCGATGCCGCAGGTGACGATGATCTTGTCAAAGGGCGCCGCTTCTTCCCACCCATAATAACCGTCGGCGGCTTTGCTCTTGATGGCCTCGAACTCCGTATAGCCATCCTTGATGAGCTGGTCGTAAATCGACCGCGTGCGCTCGGCGAGCGGCTTGATGATTTCGATGGTGTGGACCTGATCGGTCAGATGCGCGAGGTAAGCGGACTGGTAGCCGGAGCCGGTGCCGATTTCCAGCACCCTCTCGCCCGCTTTCGGATCGATGTTCGAAGTCATCCGGCCAACAATGTGGGGACCGGAAATCGTAACGCCGTAGCCGATGTCGAGAAAGGCGTGGTCATAGGCGCGGGACAAATTCTGCTGCAACACGAATTTCTCGCGCGGCGTCAGCAGGAAGGCATGTTTGTTGCGGTCGTTGACCAGGTCCTCGTTGCGGACCATCGCGCCGAACCGGTCGAATCGCTCGCCCAGGAACTTCGGATCCTCTCCCCGTTGCGCCACGCCCCAGGCGACGAACTTCTGGCGATTGTCCATCGGCGGCGCCATGTCGAACGTAAAGGGCGTCGGCACCTCCGCCATCGCCAGCCGCGGCGCGAGCGAGCCAGCAATCAGACCGGCGGCGCCGGCGATAAATTGACGTCTTTGCACCAATGGCCTCCTCAGACGGCCGTTTGCCGGTCTAGCCCAAAGTGGCCTGATATCCTAAACGGAAAGAAAACGCGACACCCAGGCCGGCAAATTTCAGCGCGGATGACGCGTCATTAATGCGCACGCAATGTTCGGCTGAGCCGCTTTACTCACCGAGCGGATCGCGCGCCCATTGCTTAAGCGTCCGCGTGCGGCGAATTGGCGCGAACCCAAGCGCCGATCCGGAGCGCTTGTCGCTGCGGGCCACATCGCTGAAGGGAGACCCCACGATGCGGATTTCCGCCCCCTGCCTCTGCACCATGGCGAACAGTGTCGCCGCATGGGCGGGGGAGATGCGGACGCAGCCGTGCGATGCAGGCCGGCCTAGATGGCCGACCGCGGTCGTGCCATGGATCGCATATTGACCATAGAAGAAAATGGAATGCGGCATCGGCGCGTTATCATACTTGGCGGAGTGGACCATGACGTACATCGCTCTTGGCCGGAAGACGCCGCGCGGCGTCGCATGACCGGCCTTGCCCGAGGATATCGGCCAGACGTAGGTTTCGCCTAAGCCCGAATGCACGGTCATCGTCTGCGACGTGAGGTCGATGTTGATCTCCACATGCGCATAGGCGTAGCCCGGCGCCCCGAACAGAACCGCAAGCGCCAGAAGGCGAGTGAGTAGGGTCCCCATTTCGCCCGCTCCCCTCTTTCATTCACCCAATCTGAGCGCCAAACTGGCGCACGGTCGCTCGCGCGCTGGACCAATTACGCCGTCGCCTGCAACTCTTCCATCAGCCCGCAACGGATCCAACTCAAATCATGGCGTGGAATGAGCGATCAAGCAATTGTGATCCTGGAGGTCTTCGGCGTGGCCGCCGCCTTCCAAAGAAAACTGGTCGGCCAGCAGGACGAAGCCAGGCTTCCCATCGAAGGTCGCGCCCACTGCGGCGAGGCTATAGGCGTCCATATGCGCCCGAGCGCCCTCGACGCCGTCGGCCAGAAGCTTGAGCGGGGCAACGTCGGCGAGGTCGACCGAATCGAGCCGGCGCGCGAAATAGACGCGGCCGTTGAGCGGCGCCGCCATCGCGCGCCAGACGCCGTCGAACGAAGCGCGGTTGTCGGCAAGCGTCGCCGCGACATTCCTCGCCACGCAATCGACGTGGAGATGGAACTGGTCTTGGCTGCGCGCCCATTTCGAGTTGATCGCAATCGCAACCGCTTGGCGCGGCAAGACCACATGAAGGCGGGCCTCCACCAGCGCCTTGGCGCCCCAGGCGGCGGCGAACACCTTGGGCGCGTCGGGCGCCAGCATTTGCGGGTCTTCGATGCCGGTGATGCGGCGGGTCGGGATCGCCAGCATCTGGGCGACGCCGACGAGGTCCTTCAGGATCGCGACGCCCTGCGCCTCGCCGCCGCTGAGAGCGACCCTCTCGCACGGGCCCGGCCCTTTCCCGGCCTCGAAATGCGGGACACACTCGCCGTGAACGATCCGCCACAGCGCCATCGGATCGGCGCGGGCGGGAGCAACGAACGCGAAAACGCAAGCGGCGAGGCCGAGGATCAGGATGGCGCTCCGGCGCCTCGCCGCATTCGCCGCGGCGCAAGGCCGGTGCAAATCCTCAGCCTGCGATCGTCCAGTTCTCAAGCGATAGCCCCGGGATGTCAGAGAAATCCGGCGAGTTGGCGGTAACGAGCGTGCATCCCGTGGCCAGCGCATGCGCGGCGATCAGGCGATCGAAGTCTCGGCGGCGCGCCCAACCGATCTGAGCAAGGATTTGACCATAGGTTTCAGCCGCCGTCGCATCGAAAGCGAGAACGGGAATGGCCTGCAGGATTCTCCTCAACCGGGCTTGCCGCAACGCCGAATCGGAGCCGGCCGCATAGAGGCCGCGCTGCAACTCGGCCAAGCTCAGCGCGGAAAGAAAAACGGCCCCGTCATGTTGGCCAAGCCGGTCGAGAACCGGCTCAAACCCGTCTCGGGCATGGATCGCGATGTTCGTGTCGATCAGGAACTTCAAGCCTAGTCCCAGCCGCGCTCAGGCAGTTCGGTCGGCTCATAGCGTTCGATCTGGGACGGCTTGGGCATGGCGCGCAATGCGGCAACCATCTCTTTCAAATTCTGACGCACAGGTGCGATGACAATGACGTCGCCATAGCGATCGATCGAAAGTTCGACGTTCGTATCCTCGTAGGCGAGTTCAGCGGGTATTCGAACGGCTTGGCTATTGCCGGATTTAAAGGCGCGGGTCAGAGGCATGATTGGCGCTCGCCGGGATATGAAAGCCGGACATAGAGCGCGAGCCATGCTGTGTCAATCCATGTATATACACGGTCCCTGCCGTAGCGCTTTCAAGCGCGCTTAGGTGTAAATCGCCCGCTTCGCCACCGCCAGCGCCGCCTCCTTGACCGCTTCCGACATCGTCGGGTGCGCGTGGCAGGTGCGCGCTAGGTCTTCCGATGAGCCGCCGAACTCCATCAGGACCGCAATCTCGTGGATCATCTCGCCCGCGCCGAACCCCACGATGTGCCCTCCGAGCACGCGATCGGTCGCAGCGTCGGCGAGGATCTTCACGAACCCGTCCGTATGGCGCATCGCCCGGGCCCGCCCGTTGGCGGTGAACGGGAACCTGCCAACCGCGTAGGCGACGCCCTCGGCCTTCAATTCTTCCTCGCTCTTGCCGACCGAGGCGACCTCCGGGCTCGTATAAACGACGTTGGGAATGACGC
This sequence comes from uncultured Alphaproteobacteria bacterium, assembly GCA_963824475.1. Classification (GTDB taxonomy): domain Bacteria; phylum Pseudomonadota; class Alphaproteobacteria; order Rhizobiales; family Beijerinckiaceae; genus Roseiarcus. The sequence goes on along the minus strand of CAWGPR010000006.1, from coordinate 296,897 downwards.
CATAGTTCACATGGCCCGCCTGCCCCGCGAGCAGCTCGGCGACCGCGACTCCCTCTTCCTGCGCCTTATGGGCGAGCATCGGCCCGCGGATCACGTCGCCGATCGCATAGATTCCTAGGACGCTGGTGGCGAAACGCGCGTCGACGACGACCCGGCCACGCTCCGTCTTGACCCCAACCGCCTCCAGTCCCAGGCCTTCGGTGACCGGACGCCGCCCGACCGCGACGAGCACGACGTCGGCGTCGATCGTCTTGGCCTCGCCGCCCGCGGAAGGTTCGATCGTCGCCTTGACGCCTGCTCCCGCCGTCTCGACCTTGGCCAGCTTGTGGCCAAGGTGAAAGGCAAAGCCCTGCTTTTCCAACGCGCGCTGCATGAACTTGCCGACCTCGCCGTCGATCCCCGTCAGGACATGATCGAGAAATTCCACCACCGTCACCTCGGAACCCAGCCGTCGCCAAACCGAGCCGAGTTCGAGTCCGATGACGCCGGCGCCGACGACGATCAGCTTCTTCGGCGGAGCCGGCAGGCTCAAGGCGCCGGTCGACGAGACAATCGTCTTCTCATCGATCTCCACACCCGGCAGCCGCGCGAAGTCGGACCCGGTTGCGATGACGATCGCCTTCGTTTCGTGCGTGGCTTCCTTGCCGCCGGCGTCCTTGACGATCACGCGCCCGGGAACGGCGATGCGCCCCTCGCCGCTCACCCAGTCGATCTTGTTCTTCTTGAACAGATAGGCGACGCCGTTGACGTTGGCCGCGACGGTGGCGTCCTTGTGCTTCATCATCGCGGCGAGATCGAGCTTCGGCGGAGAGACGACGACGCCGAACGGGCCAAGCCCGTGCCCCGCCTCGTCGAACATTTCGGACGCGTGCAGGAGCGCCTTGGACGGAATGCAGCCAATGTTGAGGCACGTTCCGCCGAGCGTCTTCATCTTCTCAACGACGGCGACCTTCATACCAAGCTGCGCGGCGCGGATGGCGCAAACATAGCCGCCCGGGCCGGAGCCGATCACCACAACGTCATAGGTCATTGCCGATCTCTTTCGCTGGACACGCCGATAGGACTTGCGGCGCCAGCTACCATCCGATCAATCGCGACAGCATCATCAACAGGCCGATGATCGAAATCGCCCAAAGCGCCGTGCGCACGTAGATGACGCCCGTCATATAGATCGGCAAGTAGACGATGCGGACGAGAATCCAGATCGTCGCGCCGAGCGCGCCGATCCCGCCAGCGCGCTGGGTCGCGATCAGGGCCAGAGCCATCGCGATGAACGGACCGTAATTCTCGACATAGTTGCCAAGCGCGCGCGTGGCCCGGCCGCACGCAAGACCCTTGGCGGCTGGCTGCGTGTCGCGAGGCGTGAACAGATATGCATCGCCAAATTCGGCGCGCGCCGTGAAGGCCTGAGTGAGAATGTGCGCCACCCACAACAAAACGCTCAATTCGAGACACGTCAATTCGCTCATGGAAGCCTCCCCGGTCGGCGGGCCCATTGAGGCCGCGCGCTTCAGAGGTCTAGCACGAGCCGCGCGGGGTCTTCGAGCGCCTCCTTGACGCGGACGAGGAAGGTCACCGCCTCCCTCCCGTCGACGACGCGATGGTCGTAGCTCAACGCCAGATACATCATCGGCCGGATTTCGACCTTGCCGCCGACCGCGACCGGGCGGTCCTGGATCTTGTGCATGCCCAGGATGCCTGACTGCGGCGCGTTGAGAATCGGCGTCGACATCAGCGAGCCGTAGATGCCGCCGTTGGTGATGGTGAAGGTTCCGCCCTGCAGTTCCTCCAGCGTGAGCTGGCCATCGCGGGCGCGCTTGCCGAGCGCGGCGATCGTCTTCTCGATGTCGGCGATCGACAGCTTGTCCGCGTCGCGCACCACGGGCACGATCAGCCCCTTGTCGGTGCCGACGGCGATGCCGATGTGGTAATAGTTCTTGTAGACGAGGTCGGCTGCGTCGATTTCGGCGTTGACGGCGGGGATTTCTTTCAGCGCCTGAACGCACGCTTTGACGAAGAAGCCCATGAAGCCGAGCTTTGCTGAGTGCTTTTTCTCGAACGCGTCCTTGTAGCGGGCGCGCAACGCCATCACTTCGCTCATGTCGACCTCGTTGAAGGTCGTGAGCATTGCCGCGGTGTTTTGCGCGTCCTTGAGCCGGCGCGCGATGGTCTGACGCAGCTTGGTCATGCGCACCCGCTCTTCGCGGGCGCTGTCGTCGGCAGTGGTCGTGCGCGCCGCGGGCACGGGAGCCGGAGCGGGGGCCGGAATTGGCGCAGGCGCCGGCGCTTGAACGGGCGCGGGCGCTTGGGCCGGCGCCGGCGCTGGCGCGCGAGCCTCGACGATGGCCGCGAGCACGTCGCCCTTCAGCACCTGGCCGCGCTTGCCGCTGCCGGCGATCGAACGCGAGATCGATCTTGTCCTCGGCGGCGATCCTGGCCGCGGCCGGCGCCGGCGGCATCGAAGTTGCGGCGGCGGGCGCGGATTTGACGACGGCAGCCGGACCCACCGCTCCGCCAGAGAGCTGGCCGAGCAGCGCGCCAATGGCGACCGTCTGACCGGTCTCGGCGGCGATCTCGCTCGAGAACTCCCGCGCTCGGCGCGTTGACCTCGAGCGTCACTTTGTCCGTCTCCAGTTCGACCAGCGGCTCGTCGGCGCTTACGGAATCGCCGGCCTTCTTGAACCATTTGCCGACAGTCGCTTCGGTGATCGACTCGCCGAGCGTCGGAACACGAATTTCAGTCGCCATCTCGATTGCGCCGCGAGGCGCCCTTCTTTGTCGTTAGGGGGATACGGAAGTGACGGGCGCGAGCGGCTGGCTGGGGCGCACGGCGATCCCCAACATGCGGCGGTTTTCGTACGCAAAGCCGCGTCCGGCGGCGATGACCGGATCGGCCTCCTGCATCGCCTCGAGCGCCGCCTCGGAAGCTGCTTCGATAATCGCCACGCCATAGCCGCCGGCCGGATCGGCGACCGGACCCATCGCGATCACCGCGCCCGTCTCGACGCGAGGCGTCCAATACTCGCGATGAGCGCGCATGAGCTGCGCTTCGTCGGCCGTCATGTCCGAGATAAACGTCGTCCGCGGCGGCCTCAGCTTGCACAAGAAATGGGGCATGTCGCGCTGGCTTCGCTCAGGCTAGGCATTCGTCGACGAAGGCCTTGAGCTGGGCCAGATGTTTCGACATGAGACCAGTCGCGGTCGCCGCCGACGCCGGGCGTCCGGCGTAGCGAGCGCGCTTCGACTTGCCGCCGAGCTGGCCCAGCACCCATTCGAGATAGGGCTCGACGAAGCTCCAGGCGCCCATGTTCCTGGGCTCCTCCTGACACCACACGATCTCCGCCTTCTTGAAACGCGAGAGCTCCTTCACCAGCGCCTTGACCGGGAAAGGATAGAGCTGTTCGACACGCAACAGATAGACGTCGTCGACGCCGCGCTTCTCGCGCTCGTCGTAAAGGTCGTAATAGACCTTGCCCGAGCACACCACGACGCGGCGGATCTTGTCGTCCTTGGCGAGCTTGATCTTCTCCCCTTCATGCGTCTCCGCATGATCCCACAACAGACGGTGGAAGCTCGTTCCAGGGCCGAAGGCTTCGAGGTTGGAGACTGCGCGCTTGTTGCGCAGCATCGACTTCGGCGTCATCGCGATCAGCGGCTTGCGGAACTCGCGCTTGAGCTGGCGCCTCAGCGCGTGGAAGAAATTTGCCGGCGTCGTGCAGACCACGACCTGCATGTTGTCCTCCGCGCAGAGCTGCAGATAGCGCTCGAGCCGCGCGGACGAATGCTCCGGCCCCTGGCCCTCGTAGCCGTGCGGCAGCATGCAGACCAGTCCCGACATGCGCAGCCATTTCTTCTCGCCCGCCGAGATGAACTGGTCGAACACCACCTGCGCGCCATTGGCGAAGTCGCCGAATTGCGCCTCCCATAAGACGAGCGCGTTCGGCTCGGCGAGCGAATAGCCGTATTCAAAGCCGAGCACCGCTTCTTCCGAAAGCATCGAGTTGATGACTTCGTAGCGCGCCTGGCCGTCGCGGATGTGGTTCAGCGGGATGTAGCGCGCTTCGTTCTGCTGATCGATCAGCACCGAATGGCGCTGCGAGAACGTGCCGCGCTCGCTGTCCTGGCCGGACAGGCGGACGGGAAAGCCGTCGTCCAGCAGCGAACCGAAGGCGAGCGCCTCGGCGGTGGACCAGTCGATCCCCTCGCCGGCCCTGATCGCCGCGCGGCGGTTCTCGAGGAAGCGCAGAATGGTTTTATGAATGTTGAAGCCTTCGGGCGCCGCGGTCATCCGCTCGCCGATCAGCCGCAGCCGATCGAGACTGACGCCGGTCTTGCCGCGGCGATCATCGTCGGCGATGTCGTACGCCGCCTTGACGCCCGCCCAACGGCCGTCAAGCCAATCGGCCTTGTTGGCCGAATAGGACTGGCCGGCCTCGAATTCCGCCTCCAGCCGCTGACGCCAGTCCGAGCGCATCTTGTCGACCTCGCCCTGGGTGACGACGCCTTCGGCGATGAGCTTCCTCGAGTAGATCTGCTGCGTCGTCGGGTGCGAGCGGATGAGCCGGTACATGATCGGCTGGGTGAACGAGGGCTCGTCGCCTTCGTTGTGGCCGAACCGACGATAACAGAACATGTCGATGACCACGGGTTTATGGAACTTCTGCCGATATTCGGTCGCCACCTTGGCGCAGAAAACGACGGCCTCCGGATCGTCGCCGTTGACGTGAAAGATCGGCGCTTCGACCAGCTTGGCGACGTCGGACGGATAGGGCGAGGAGCGCGAATAGCGCGGATAGGTGGTGAAGCCGATCTGGTTGTTGACGATGAAATGCACCGATCCGCCGGTCCTGTGGCCGCGCAGCCCCGAAAAGGCGAAGCATTCGGCAACGACGCCTTGGCCGGCGAAGGCGGCGTCGCCGTGGATCAGCAGCGCCAGCGCCTTCGAACGCTCGATGACATCATTGAGCTGGTCTTGCTTGGCGCGAACCTTGCCAAGAACGACCGGATCGACGATCTCGAGATGCGACGGGTTGGCGGTCAGCGACAGATGAACGCTGTTGCCGTCGAATTCGCGGTCCGAAGACGCGCCAAGGTGATATTTGACGTCGCCGGAGCCGTCAACCTGGTCGGGCGAATCCGAGCCGCCTTTGAACTCGTGGAAGATGACGCGGTGCGGCTTGCCCATCACCTGGCTCAGCACGTTGAGCCGGCCGCGATGGGCCATGCCGAGGGCGATCTCTTTCAAGCCGAGCTGGCCGCCGCGCTTGATGATCTGCTCGAGCGCCGGAATCATCGCCTCCGCGCCGTCGAGGCCGAAGCGCTTGGCGCCCGGATACTTGACGTCGAAGAAATTCTCGAACCCCTCGGCCTCCACCAGCTTGCCGAGGATCGCGCGCTTGCCCTCTCGCGTGAACTGGATTTCCTTGTCGGGCCCCTCGACGCGCTCCTGAATCCAGGCCTTCTCGGCCGGATCGGAGATATGGACGAATTCGAACCCGATCGTGCCGCAATAGGTCCGCCTGAGGATCGCGAGCATTTCGCGCACGGTCGCATATTCGAGCCCGAGCACGTGATCGATGAAGATCTTGCGGTCGTAGTCGGACTCCTGGAAGCCGTAGGTCGAGGGATGGAGCTCCTCGTGGTCCCTTTGCGGCTCGAGACCGAGCGGGTCGAGATTGGCGTACAGATGGCCCCGCATCCGGTAAGCGCGGATCATCATGAGCGCACGCACGGAATCGCGGGTCGCGCGGCGAATGTCGTCCTCGCTCGGCGCCGCTTTCGGTTCCGCTTCCGCCGCCTTAGCGCGCAACTTGTCGCCGACCGCCTTTTCCGTCGCCGGCCAATCGCCGTCGAGCGCGCTGATCAGATCGCCCTTCGGCGTCGCCGGCCAATTGGGCTTGCGCCATGACGCCCCGCGCGCGGTTTTGGCTACGCTCGCCGGATCATCGCCGAGCGCGGCGAAAAATTCGCGCCAGCCGGGTTCGACCGAGAGCGGGTCTTTCTCGAATTGCGCCTGCAAGGCTTCGATGTAGGCGCTGTTGGCGCCGTACAGAAACGAGGTTTGCAGCAGCGCTTGATTGACGTCCTGACGAGCCATCGTGCGGACTCCTTACTTGCCGTGCAACAGATCGACCAATGTCTTGCCGAGGCGCGCAGGTGATGGCGAGACGCGCACGCCTGCCGCTTCCATCGCCACGATCTTGTCCTCGGCGCCCCCTTTGCCGCCGGCGATAATCGCGCCCGCGTGTCCCATGCGCCGCCCGGAGGGGGCGGTGCGCCCGGCGATGAAGCCGACGACCGGTTTGCTACGGCCGCGCTTGGCCTCGTCCTTGAGAAACTCGGCGGCGTCCTCTTCGGCCTGGCCGCCGATTTCCCCGATCATCACGATCGACTGGGTCTTGGGATCGGCCATAAACATGGCGAGCACGTCGACGAATTCCAAGCCCTTGATCGGGTCGCCGCCGATCCCGACCGCCGTCGTCTGCCCGAGGCCCTCGCGCGTCGTCTGAAACACCGCCTCGTAGGTCAGAGTGCCCGAACGCGAGACGACCCCGACGCTGCCGCGCGAAAAGATGTTGCCCGGCATGATCCCGATCTTGCATTCGCCCGCCGTCATGACGCCGGGACAATTAGGGCCGATCAGGATCGACTTCGAGCCTTGCAACGCCCGCTTGACCCGCGCCATGTCGAGGACCGGAATGCCTTCAGTGATGCAGACGATGAGCGGCGTCTCGGCGTCGATCGCTTCGCAGATCGCGTCCGCGGCGCCGGCCGGGGGCACATAGATCACGCTGGCGTCCGCGCCCGTTTTCTCGCGCGCTTCGACGACCGTGCCGAAGACCGGCAGCCCGAGATGGATCGAACCGCCCTTGCCCGGCGAGACCCCGCCGACGAGCCTGGTGCCGTAAGCCATCGCCTGCTCGGAATGGAACGTGCCGTTCTTGCCGGTGAAGCCCTGGGTGATGACTTTGGTGTCAGCGTTGACGAGGATGGACATGAGAGGCTTTCGGCCGTTGGCGGTTCAGTTGGATCGAAACGGATTTTCGCAGCGCACGGAGCCATAAATCTGGCCGTGGTTGAGGTCTTCGCTATAGAGGACATCGGCGCCCAACCGCTCCGCTGCGGCGACGATTTGGCTATCCCAGTAGCGCAGTTGGTACCGCCGTTGCACGATCAGCGCTGACTCGACGACTTGGCGATCCACTTCGACAAGCGGGAAACGGAAGAGCCACCCCACCCATTCCGCCACCTCGTCAACCGTCAGCGGACGCGGCATCTTCCGCGTCTTCTGAACGTTATCGACGAACTCTCCGATGACTTGGGTCGAGATGCCGACATCCGCGCTCGCGACGATTTCTCGGGCGCGGCGAAATTTCGGCGGATGCGCCTCCCGCCCCGTGGCTGCGTAGACGAGAACGTTCGTGTCGAGGAAGACCTTACCGCTCATGGGTTTCCTCGCGATCGAACTTCCAATCGGGCGCCATGCGGCCCTTGGAGGTGTCCATCAGCTGCAGAAGCTGCTTTCGAGCCTGCGCAAGCTTTTCATCGCGGTTGGCGAGGTCGGCCAGAAATTCACGGACCAGGGCGTTGACGGTCGTTTTCTTCTCGGCCGCGACGATACGGACCTTGTCGAGGACGTCCTCATCGATCGCGAGCGTGATGTTTTTCATGTCGGTCTCCAGCACACGGTATATGTGTAACTGTGTCCTGTTTTCCAACTCTTTCTCATCGACCCTAAAGCCGATCGAGCTGACGCACCGTCAGCGCGCTTGTCGCGTCGCCCGTATTGAGCGTCGTGCTTGGCTCGAACATCAAAACGACGGGCTCTAAGGAAAGCGAGCGGGGCCGGTGTTCAACCCCTCGCGGGACGACGATAAAATCGCCTTCGCTCAATTCCTGAACGCCGTCGCGGAAATCGATCGCGATCCGGCCGCGCAGCACGAAGAAGGCCTCGTCTTCACGTTCGTGCGCGTGCCAATCAAACTCGGCGCCGAATTTCGCCACCTTGACCTGGCTGTCGTTGACGTCGCCGACGATGAACGGATGGAAGACTTCCTTAACCTTCCGGTCGACCCCCTCGAGAATGTTGATCTTGGATGGCGGCATCGGCCCGTCTCCCTCGTTGCGAGACGCGCTTGCGCCCTCAGGCCGCCGCCCTCACCGAGTTCACAATCTTCTGCGCCGCGTCGTCGAGGTCGTCGGCCGGAATCACGTTGAGGCCAGACTCGCGGAGGATTTTCTTGCCGAGGTCGACGTTGGTGCCCTCGAGGCGCACGACCAGCGGAACCTTGAGGCCGACCTCCTTCACCGCGGCGATGACGCCTTCGGCGATGATGTCGCAGCGCATGATGCCGCCGAAAATGTTGACCAGAATGCCCTTCACGTTTGGATCGGCGGTGATGATCTTGAACGCTGCGGCGACTTTGTCCTTCGAGGCGCCGCCGCCGACGTCGAGAAAGTTCGCCGGGCTCTCGCCGTAGAGCTTGATGATGTCCATCGTCGCCATCGCGAGCCCGGCCCCGTTGACCATGCAGCCGATCGTTCCTTCGAGCGCGACATAGTTGAGATCGTGCTTGGAGGCCTCGATCTCCTTGGCGTCCTCTTCGCTTTCGTCGCGCAAGGCGGCGATGTCGGGATGCCGGTAGAGCGCGTTGTCGTCGAACGACACTTTGGCGTCGAGGACGCGCAACTGCCCGTTCGACATGACGATCAGCGGATTGATTTCCAGCATCGACATGTCTTTGGCCAGGAAGGCGGCGTAGAGCTTGGCGACGAGGCTTTCCGTCTGCTTGGCGAGATCGCCGGCAAGCCCGAGCGCGCGGGCGGCGGCGCGGCCGTGATGAGGCATGATCCCGGTCGCCGGATCGACGGCGAAGCTCATGATCTTTTCCGGCGCGCTATGCGCGACGTCCTCGATGTTGACCCCGCCTTCGGTTGAGAGGACGAACGCCACCCGGCTCTTCTGCCGGTCGACGAGCGCCGAAAGATAGAGCTCCTTGTCGATCGTCGCCCCCTCCTCGACGTAGAGGCGGGTGACCTGCTTGCCCTGGGGGCCGGTCTGCGCCGTCACCAGCGTCGCGCCCAGCATCTGCGTCGCGAACGTCTTGACCTCGTCGACCGAGCGAGCAAGCCGCACGCCGCCCTTGTCGCCGGCCGAGGGTTCCTTGAAGCGGCCCTTGCCGCGCCCGCCGGCGTGGATCTGGCTCTTGACCACCCAAATCGGCCCGCCGAGCTTCTTGGCCCCCTCGACCGCCTCGTCGGCGGTGAAAGCGGGATAGCCGTCCGCGATCGGGACGCCGAACGCTCTCAGCACCGCCTTGGCCTGATATTCGTGGATGTTCATGGCGGCGAATACCTCGAAGAAACGAACGCCCGCCGGCGGCGGGCGCGTAGGACCAAGATCAGGCGGCGAGGGCGGGATTGATCGCCTTGCACGCCTCCATCAGGGCGCGGACCGCGGCGACCGATTTGGCGAACATCGCCTTTTCCGCCTCATCGAAGGTAATCTCGATGATGCGCTCAACCCCGTTCGCGCCGATCACCACCGGAACCCCAACATAGGCGTCGCTCACGCCGTACTGGCCCGTCAACCGCGCCGCGCAAGGCAGCACGCGGCGCTGATCCTTGAGGTACGACTCCGCCATCGCGATCGCGGAAGAGGCGGGTGCGTAGAAAGCGGAGCCGGTTTTAAGCAGGTTGACGATCTCGCCGCCGCCCTTGCGGGTCCGCTCGACGATCGCGTCGAGCTTGGACTGCGTCGTCCAGCCCATTTTGACGAGGTCAGGAAGGGGAATACCGGCCACTGTCGAATATCGGACGGAGGGCACCATGTCGTCGCCATGCCCGCCGAGCACGAAGGCGGTCACGTCCTCCACCGACACCTGGAATTCCTCGGCCAGAAAATAGCGAAAGCGCGCGGAATCGAGCACACCCGCCATGCCGACAACTTTGTTTGGCGGCAGCCCGCAGGACTTCTGCAGCGCCCACACCATGGCGTCGAGCGGGTTGGTGATGCAGATGACGAACGCCTCCGGGGCGTGCGCCCTGATGCCCGCCGCAACCGCGTCCATGACCTTGAGGTTGATGCCGAGCAAGTCGTCGCGGCTCATGCCGGGCTTGCGGGGAACGCCGGCGGTGACGATGAGAACGTCCGCGCCGGCGATCGCAGAATAGTCGCTCGCGCCCGAAAGTCGCGCGTTGACGCCCGCGACGGGGGTCGATTCCGCCAAATCCAGCGCCTTGCCCTGCGGCACGCCGTCGATGATGTCGAAGAGAACGATGTCGCCCAGTTCCTTGATCGCCGCCAGATGCGCGAGCGTCCCGCCGATCTGGCCGGCCCCAATCAAAGCAATCTTCTTGCGCGCCATTGAGTTTCTTTCGCAGTTCGACGCCCGCTGGTCACCCCTTCGAGCAGCCTAACGGTTTCGCCGTGAGCTATCGTCCTATCGATGCACGCGATCAAGCCAAACTTTTGACGTAGGGTGCCGAAAATCACGCCGCTTGAGCATTCGCTCGCTCCAAACATGGGGTGAAATCAATCTCTTGCCTGGGAGCCCGGAAAATTCCGGCTCGCCTCCATGTCAATTGCTCTCCCCCGCCCCGGCCTCCCCCGACCCACGCGCGACCGGATAGACCTGGCGTCCAAACAGGCTCGCGGTCAGGTCGACCAGCAGCAGCGCGCTCTTGCCCCGCTCGTCGAGGAAGGGATTGAGTTCGACCAGATCGAGCGAGGGCGAAAGACCGGATTCGTATAACAGCTCCATGACAAGATGCGCCTCGCGGTAGGTCGCCCCGCCCGGGACGGCGGTGCCGACGCCTGGCGCGATCGCAGGATCGAGAAAGTCGACATCCAGACTGACATGCAAAAGGCCATCGCGGGCCTTGACCCGATCGATGATGCGGCGGATCGAGACCGCGAAGCCGTCTTCGTCCAACCTTCGCATGTCGACGACATCGACGCCGCGGTCTTGCAAGAGCCGCCTTTCGCCCGAGTTCGATCGACCTTATGCCGAACAGGTGCAGCCGGCCCGGATCGATAAAGCCATGCGGCTCCTCGCCGAACACGGCTTCCAGACCGGGTTCGCGGGAGAGCATCGCCGCGGGCATGCCGTGCATGTTGCCGGACGGCGAGGTCAATGGCGTGTTGAAATCCGTATGGGCGTCGAGCCACAGAACGAACAGCTCGCGTCCCGCCTCGGCCGCATGGCGGGCGACGCCGCTGATGGACCCCATCGCCAGACTGTGATCGCCGCCGAGCACGATTGGCGTCCGCCTGGAGCGGACGACCGCGTAAGTCTCGCGCGCCAACAGTCGGGCCCAGGCGGAGACGTGGGCGAACCGATGCGCCTTGCCTTCGGGCGGAGCCGCGTGGACCAGCGGATGGGGAGGAGCGAGATCGCCCCGGTCCTCAACGTCGTGACCGAGGTCCCTCAGCGCTTTCACAATGCCCGCCGTGCGCAGCATGGCCGGTCCCATCGCCGCGCCGGGCACGCTCGCGCCCGCGTCGACCGCCGCGCCGAGGATGGTGATCGCCTGTCGGCGCGCCTGACCCCCCTCCCCCGCAGGATCAGCCCCGCCGCTTGTCTCCCGGCTCAAGATCTCCCCCCTCCATAAATCCAGGCCCGCCGTTGTAGATGGACCTGCCTTCTCCGTCATGGCCGGCTTTTTGCCGGCCATCCACGCGGCGCGGCTCCACCATCAATCATCGGTATGGATACGGCCTTTGTTTCAATGCCTTAAATGGACGCGAGGGGGTTCGCGTGGATGGCCGCGTCAAGCGCGGCCATGACGCACGGCGCTCTCAGCCTCCGCCAAGTCTTGACAAAGGCGACGACCTCGCGACATGGATGCGCGCCATGACGCCCGCGTGTCCTATTATCCGGATTTGCATCATTAGCCGCTAGCTCCAAGCTGGCTGGTTCGCGTCTCCTTATTTCTAAAAGCCATCGAGAAGCGATCATCCGGCCAAACCCGGGCGGCGCCTGTCCGCGTTGTCCGGCTCCACGAGATGACGCCGACGAGAAATACCGATGAAGTCGCCGCAGACCCAAGACGAGACGCCCGCGGAGGCCAAGCCTGCGCCACCGGCGGCGAGGCTGCGTCTCTACAATACCTTGACCGGATCCGAGGACGACTTCGCGCCGGCCGACCCGCGCGCGGTCAGGCTCTACGTCTGCGGACCGACCGTCTACGACTTCGCCCATATCGGCAACGCCCGGCCGGTCATCGTGTTCGACGTGCTGTTCCGGCTGTTGAAGCACATCTACCCCGAGAAAGAGATCATCTACGTCCGCAACATCACCGACGTCGACGACAAGATCAATGCGCGCGCCGAGCGCGACTACCCGGCCTTGCCGCTCAACGAGGCGATCGCGAAAGTGACCGAAGCGACCGAGCGGCAATTCCACGATGACGTCGCAGCGCTCGGCTGCCTCCGGCCGACCTTCGAGCCGCGCGCCACGGAATTCATTGGAAAGATGCGGGCGATGATCGAGCGGCTGATCGACCGCGGCGTCGCCTATGTCGCCGAGGATCACGTGCTGTTTTCTCCCGCCGCGATGGCCGCCCTTCCCGGCGCGCCGCGCTACGGGGCGCTCGCCCATCGCTCGCTCGACGAAATGCTGGCCGGCGCGCGCGTCGACGTCGCGCCCTATAAGCGCGACCCGATGGACTTCGTTTTGTGGAAGCCCTCGAAGCCGAACGAGCCGAACTGGCCGAGCCCGGCAGGGATCGCCACGCCGGGGCGTCCTGGCTGGCATATCGAGTGCTCGGCGATGTCCATGGGGACGTTGCTAGCACCCTTCGGGGCCGGCCTTTTCTGCGACGATCCAAGCCGCAATGTGTTCGACATTCACGGCGGCGGCGTCGATCTCGTCTTTCCCCACCACGAGAACGAGATCGCGCAGTCTTGCTGCGCCTTCGGGTCGGGCCGCATGGCTAATTTTTGGATCCACAACGGCTTCCTTCAGGTCGAAGGCGAGAAGATGTCGAAGAGCCTCGGCAACTTCGTCACCATCCACGAATTGCTCCGCACGCCGAAGTTCGGAAACAGCACGTGGCCCGGCGATGTTTTACGGCTCGCGATGTTGCGCACACGTTATCGACTGCCAATCGACTGGACCGTGAAAGAGTTGGAACGAGCGTGGAACGACCTACGCGATTGGTACGAGCTTACAGACTATTCTTTAACAGACAATGTGATGTTTCCAGACCAAGAGGTCGATGCTGATGTTGTTAGTGCGCTATGCGATGACCTAAATACCCATAGCGCGATCGACCGGCTACGTAACCTTGCGAGCAATGGAAACCTCGCTTCCCTGCGCGCTTCCTTGCGGTTTCTCGGATTTAGCTGCGATCGAAGTCAGCTCGTTCGGATCATTGCCGCCACCTTCCGAGCGCAGGGTACCTCAACAGCAACTGCTGCCGGCGATGTAACGGCTCAACTAGGTGTGACTGAGGCGCCTGACGGGGCAGTGTTTCAACTCACGACGAGCGAAACCACGACCGACGAGCTAACTCAAAAGCAGATCGACGAGTTGATCGCTCGTCGCAAAGAGGCTCGCGCGGCAAAGAACTGGGCCGAGGCTGATCGGTTGCGCGAGCAGCTCGCCGACCTCAGCGTCGCCATCAAAGACAACAAGGACGGCACGACGACCTGGGAGCTCAAACGATGAGCGCCGTCGCGCTGCGTCCCTATCTCCCCGCCGACGCGCGACGCTGCGCCGAGATCTTTCGCTCGAGCATCGAGGAGCTTGCGGCGGATGACTATGACGAGCAGCAGCGCGAGGCCTGGGCGTCGCGCGCCGACGACAAGCAGGCTTTCGGCGCTCGCCTTGAGGGCGCCCTCACCCTGCTCGCGGTGATCGACGGCTTGGTCGCCGGCTTCGCCAGCCTCAAAGGTGCAGACCTGATCGACATCCTGTTTGTCGATCCCGAATTCGCTCGCCAGGGCGTCGGCCGAACGCTGGTCGACGCCTTGACAAAACTTGCCCAGGCGCGCGGCGCAAAGCGCCTGACCGCCGAGGCGAGCGATGTCGCGAAGCCCCTGTTCGAGCGCCTGGGCTTCGCGGCGCAGCAGCGCAATCTCGTCGGCGTCGGCGACCAATGGCTCGCCAACACCACCATGGCCAAGACCCTCGCGGCCGATCCCATGCCCCCGACCCGGCTGCATTGATGTTCCCAACCCCACGCCTCGTCCTGGGGAGCGGCGCCGCAGGCGTCGCGTCTCGAAGGACGTTCCAGACCGCACAGACGCCGCCCCCTGGAGCATGCTTCGAGACGCCACGCTTCGCGCGGCTCCTCAGCATGAGGGAAGTGGGCCCCCATCTCCCGCTAAACCGGTGATCCCCATGGCCAAAGAACGCCTCTATCTGTTCGACACGACGATGCGCGACGGCGCGCTGACCACCGGCGTCGACTTCTCGCTCGACGACAAGCGTCACATCGCCGCGATGCTCGACCGGCTGGGCGTCGACTATGTCGAGGGCGGCTATCCGGGCGCAAACCCGCTCGACACCGAATTCTTCAAGCAGAAGCCGACCCGGCGCGCCCGCTTCTGCGCCTTCGGCATGACCAAGCGGCCGGGCCGCTCGGCCGCCAACGATCCGGGTCTGGCCGGGCTTCTGGCCGCCGACGCCGACGCGATCGTTTATGTCGCCAAGTCGTGGGACTATCACGTCCATGTCGCGCTCGGCTGCACGCTCGAGGAGAACCTCGAGGCGATCGCCGACAGCGTCAAGGCGGCGGTCGCCTTAGACCGCGAGGCGATGGTCGATTGCGAACATTTCTTCGACGGCTACAAGGCCAATCCGAAATACGCGCTTCTCTGCGCCAAGACCGCGATCGAAGCCGGCGCGCGCTGGGCGGTGCTCTGCGACACCAACGGCGGAACGCTTCCCGACGAGGTCGAGCGCATTGTCGGCGAAGTCGCGCGCGTCATCCCCGGCGAAAATCTCGGCATCCACGCCCATAACGACACCGGCAACGCGGTCGCCAATTCGCTCGCCGCCGTCCGCGCCGGCGCGCGGCAAGTGCAGGGCGCGCTGAACGGTCTCGGCGAGCGCTGCGGCAACGCCAATCTGGTCAGTCTCATCCCAACGCTGGCGCTAAAACCGGAGCTCGCGGAACGTTTCGAGACCGGCGTCACGGCTGACGCGCTGCGTGAGATCACTCACGTCTCGCGCGCCTTCGACGAATTGCTCAATCGCGCGCCGAACCGGCATGCGCCCTATGTCGGGGCCTCGGCCTTCGCCACCAAGGCCGGCATTCACGCTTCCGCCCTCGCCAAAGACCCGCGCACTTATGAACACGTGCCGCCCGACAGCGTCGGCAACCAGCGCGCTGTGCTGGTCTCGGATCAGGCCGGACGCTCGAACCTGGTCGCCGAGCTCGCCCGGCTGGGCGTCGAGGCCAAGCCCGACGATCCGCGCCTGGCGCGCCTGCTCGACGAGGTGAAAGCGCGCGAGGCGCAGGGCTTCGCCTACGAGGCGGCCGACGCCTCATTCGAGCTTCTGGCGCGCGGCGTGCTTGGCGGCGTGCCGGAATATTTCGCCGTCGAGAGTTTTCATGTCGGGGTCGAGCGCAAGCTGGTCGCGCCGGGCGTCACCTATTCGGCTTCGCAAGCGGTGGTGAAGATCCGCATCGGCGAGGAGCGGCTCATTTCCGCAGCCGAAGGCAATGGCCCTGTCAACGCGCTCGATCTCGCGCTGCGCAAGGACCTCGGCGTCTATCAGAAATATATCGAGGACCTCGAACTCATCGACTATCGCGTGCGCGTCTTCCAGGGCGGCACCGACGCGGTGACGCGCGTTTTGATCGAGTTCGGCGACGGCAATGGCGACACATGGTCGACGGTCGGCGTTTCGGGCAATATCATCGACGCCTCGTTTCAGGCGCTGGTCGACGCCATCACCTATCGGCTCATCAAGGTCGGCGTCGCGGCGCAGTGAGGGGCGCTCATCGCGACCCTTGGGGTTGAAACGATTCGCCAGCCGGGCGCCAATCTTGGTCCCGCTGGTGCGATAGACGTTTTATAAACCAGGACGTCCGCAAACTCGCGGCCGGTTGGTTGGCTTGGCGGATCACGGGAACAATGCCGAGAAATCGGCGTTTTTCGAAATGAAGACAAGGGCTTCGACTGGAGGACTTTGATGCGACTTGGCTCCTGGGCTTCGATGGCCGCCCTTACGGCCCTGCTTGCTGGATCTGCTGTAGCGATGCCGACTCCCGCGCCCTCCCGCGGGGATCCGGTGATTACCTTGGCTGCGGGTGGATGCGGATACGGTTTGCACCGCAACGTATACGGCGCCTGCGTGGTGAATGGCCCGGGCTGGGGCGGCGTCGTCGTGGCCCCCGGATTTTATGGCGCCCCGGGATATTGGCACGGCGGGTACGGCGGCGGCTACTATCACGGCGGGGCGTATTATCACGGCGGCGGTTATTATCACGGCGGCGGCTGGCACGGCGGCGGATGGCACGGCGGCGGCTGGCACGGAGGCGGCGCTCACTGGCACGGAGGCGGCGCTCATTGGCATGGAGGCGGCGCTCACTGGCACGGGGGTGGTCACAGGCGGTGATTGTCCGCCTCCCCGCCGCATAGTCGCGCCCCGAAACGCATCGTGATTGCCCGGCGACCGAGCCCAGCCGGCCGTGAGGCGCTCGGCTCCGCCGCAGATCGACCTGGGAAGCAGGACCCTTCCGTCAGGAGCGCGGGCCGGATGGCACCGGCAGATCAGCCTTCAACGGTCGAGAGAGGCGAAAGCGATTTGGCGAGATCTCTTAACGTGATTCCCGCGATCGCGTCCGAGTTAGCACAATATCCGGAGCTGTCGACGATAACGTATCTGCCAATGCGTCTAAATATTTGCTTGTCATTTTCCTCAATTATTTGCGCCGGCACGTTGCAATTCAGAAACATTATTCTTCCATCCTCGAAATGAAAGACGGATGAAGAATAGAACCAAAGAGTATCCTTCAATCTAGATAGAAGTCTATCAACCTCATCGACATCCTCGTTGCGGACAAATATCTGAGCTCTGCTGTGCCCCTTGAGCTTCTTGCATAATCCCTTGAGCGAGGTGAATTTTCCTGCGCCGGGCGGGTGCACCTAGCTGGGTCAGGCAGGGGCGGTCCTGTAGTCGACGACACGGATGATCTGATCGACGGCGAGGGCGACGATGCCGAACATGAGATGGCATTTGACCTTGAGTGCGCCGCGGACGCGGAGAAATCTGGCGCCGAACTCGTCTTTCAGACGGGCGTTGACGCGTTCGGCCATGGTGCGGAAATCGTAGATCAGGTCGTCGAAGTCGGGCCTGTGGATGAGCTTCAGGCGCTCGACTTCGCGGCCCCATTCGGCCTTGGCTTGGTGGTCGGCGCGAAAGTTGCGGTCGACGATAGGAGCGTGGCCCAGCGTCCGGCTCTGGTCGTGGATCGCGGCGGCGTCGTAGGCGGCGTCCATGAGATCGTAGAGATAGGCGACGCGGGCGCTCGTCATGGTCATCAAGGGAATGGCGGCCTGGCTGTCGTGGACGGAGGCCGAGGTCAGCACGCAGGAGACTGGGATTTGGCCGCAGGCCACGTCGATGTGGAGTTTGTACCCGGTCCAGGTCTCTTTGTAGCCCTTGCTGTTTTTCTTGCAGCCGACGTCGCAGGCGGTGGGCAGGTCGGCGAGCATCTGGCTGAGGTTCTGCGTGACCTGCCGCTTGAGACGCGTCGGCTCCGGCCTCGGACGCTGTTCGCCCTTGCGTGGACGTCCGCGCTTGCGCGGCGGCGCGGGATTATCGGGCGCCGGGGGATCGTCTTTGCCGTCGTTGGCCGTGTTCTGGACCGGCTTCTCGCGCGCTTCGATCTCGGTGGCGTCGCGCGCGATCGCCCCGATGATGCGTCCCCCGAGCGCACGCTCGATCAGCGCGGCGTGGATCTTGTCTGGCAGCGCGCCGCGCGCGAATTCGGCGAACGCCCGGGAAAACGTGGCTTCGGAAGGCACTTGCGAGCGTCGCTCCCAGCCGAGGATGCGACGCAGGGACTTGTCGACGTCGAGGCGCTCGATCAGGGCGCTGGTGGTGGGAACGCCCAGGACCGCCTTGGCCACGAAAGCTCGGGCGAGGGCGCGGCGGTCCTCGGGCGGCCGGCCCGGCCCCCTGGGCGGCTCAGGAACGAACGCTTCGAGGCCGATCACGTCGAGCGTGGTGACGAGACGGCCCAACGCTTCGGTGATCGGATCGTTGTCCTCGCGCATCCAAGGGAACAAAAAGCCCTGGATGTAGCTCCAGCGAGCCTTCATCGCGTCGAGAGGGTCGTCTGTCATGTCTACAGCCACGGCTGAAGCAAATCGGTTTCTACGATAACAGCGCCACACCTGAACAACAATCTAAATATATTTCACTATCCTACTTGACAACGATAACAACCGCTCTAAATACTATAGCCTTACCCGACTGAATTCGTCAATCTATTTGCAAGAGGCTCCCTTACAACGAGAGAAAAAGGACCCGAATGTTGCGTCAATGGGAGCTTCCAAATACTCTCCTCGTTCATTGGCTATACACCATGCGTCAAATTTTTCCAATGACGGTTGGGCATAGTCTATAAACTCCCGCAATGAGCTCACTGGGGAGCCTCTTGCAAATAGATTGACGAATTCAGTCGGGTAAGGCTATAGTATTTAGAGCGGTTGTTATCGTTGTCAAGTAGGATAGTGAAATATATTTAGATTGTTGTTCAGGTGTGGCGCTGTTATCGTAGAAACCGATTCGCTTCAGCCGTGGCTGTAGACATGACAGACGACCCTCTCGACGCGATGAAGGCTCGCTGGAGCTACATCCAGGGCTTTTTGTTCCCTTGGATGCGCGAGGACAACGATCCGATCACCGAAGCGTTGGGCCGTCTCGTCACCACGCTCGACGTGATCGGCCTCGAAGCGTTCGTTCCTGAGCCGCCCAGGGGGCCGGGCCGGCCGCCCGAGGACCGCCGCGCCCTCGCTTTCGTGGCCAAGGCGGTCCTGGGCGTTCCCACCACCAGCGCCCTGATCGAGCGCCTCGACGTCGACAAGTCCCTGCGTCGCATCCTCGGCTGGGAGCGACGCTCGCAAGTGCCTTCCGAAGCCACGTTTTCCCGGGCGTTCGCCGAATTCGCGCGCGGCGCGCTGCCAGACAAGATCCACGCCGCGCTGATCGAGCGTGCGCTCGGGGGACGCATCATCGGGGCGATCGCGCGCGACGCCACCGAGATCGAAGCGCGCGAGAAGCCGGTCCAGAACACGGCCAACGACGGCAAAGACGATCCCCCGGCGCCCGATAATCCCGCGCCGCCGCGCAAGCGCGGACGTCCACGCAAGGGCGAACAGCGTCCGAGGCCGGAGCCGACGCGTCTCAAGCGGCAGGTCACGCAGAACCTCAGCCAGATGCTCGCCGACCTGCCCACCGCCTGCGACGTCGGCTGCAAGAAAAACAGCAAGGGCTACAAAGAGACCTGGACCGGGTACAAACTCCACATCGACGTGGCCTGCGGCCAAATCCCAGTCTCCTGCGTGCTGACCTCGGCCTCCGTCCACGACAGCCAGGCCGCCATTCCCTTGATGACCATGACGAGCGCCCGCGTCGCCTATCTCTACGATCTCATGGACGCCGCCTACGACGCCGCCGCGATCCACGACCAGAGCCGGACGCTGGGCCACGCTCCTATCGTCGACCGCAACTTTCGCGCCGACCACCAAGCCAAGGCCGAATGGGGCCGCGAAGTCGAGCGCCTGAAGCTCATCCACAGGCCCGACTTCGACGACCTGATCTACGATTTCCGCACCATGGCCGAACGCGTCAACGCCCGTCTGAAAGACGAGTTCGGCGCCAGATTTCTCCGCGTCCGCGGCGCACTCAAGGTCAAATGCCATCTCATGTTCGGCATCGTCGCCCTCGCCGTCGATCAGATCATCCGTGTCGTCGACTACAGGACCGCCCCTGCCTGACCCAGCTAGGTGCACCCGCCCGGCGCAGGAAAATTCACCTCGCTCAAGGGATTATGCAAGAAGCTCTGGGTCGAAATCTTATGACAAAGCCATTTGCCCAGGCTCCTCGATTGAATTTAAAGAAATCTAGCGAGTTATACCAAAGGCCCCGCGAGCTGACTCACATTGTGGATTCACAGAGGGCGAGATTTCTGACTCCATTGGCGTGGGGAGATTCGCGCCATGCCATCAGCGGTCAGATTGCGAGACGACTATTCGGCTAAGGAGCTTCGGGCGCTCGCCCGGCGCTCGAAGGACGCCAACCAGAGCCGGCGGCTTCTGTCCTTGGCCGCGGTTCGGGACGGGATGGACCGAGGCGCGGCGGCGAAGATCGGCGGCATGGACCGGCAGACGCTGCGCGACTGGGTCCATCGCTTCAACGCTTTCGGACCGGAGGGTCTGTTCGACAATTGGACGGCGGGTCCCAAGCCTCGCCTGTCGGAGGAGCAACGGGCCCAGTTCGCGCAGATCGTCGAGGCCGGGCCGGATCGTGAGAAGGACGGCGTCGTACGCTGGCGGCGGATCGACCTCAAGCGCGTCATCGCCGAGAGGTTCGGCGTCGACTTTCACCCGCGCTATGTCGGAAAGCTTCTGAAGAAGCTCGGCTTCTCGCATATGAGCGCACGGCCCCGTCATCCGGCTCAGGATGAGCGGATCGTCGAGGGATTTAAAAAAACTTCCCGCGCGCGCTGAAGGCTCATCTCGAAGGGCTGCCCGAGACGACGCCGGTCGAGATCTGGTTTTCGGATGAGGCCCGGATTGGCCAGAAGAACGGCCTTGTCCGCCAATGGGCCAGGCGTGGAACGCGGCCAAGGCAGCCCGCCGATCAGCGCTATGACAACGCCTATCTGTTCGGCGCGATCTGTCCCGCTCGCGGGGTCGGAGCGGCTTTGGCGCTTCCTCGTGCCGACACCGACATGATGCAACTTCACCTCGACGAAATCTCGCGCAATGTCGCTACGGGCGCCCATGCCGTGCTCCTGCTCGACCGGGCCGGATGGCACATCACGGGCAAGCTCGACGTGCCCGACAACATCACGCCGATCTTCCTGCCCTCGCGCGCGCCGGAACTGAACCCGGTCGAGAATGTCTGGCAGTATCTCCGTCAGAACTGGCTTTCAAACACCGTCTTCGAAAACTACGACGCCATCATCGACGCCGCATGCGCCGCATGGCGAAAGCTCATCGCCAAACCCGAAACCATCACATCCATCGGAATGCGCGACTGGGCGCATGTCGGTCAGCCGCTATGACCTTTGGTATTAGCCGTTACGCAACGCGTTCCCCGAATTTCCTGAAAGCTCTTGACGCGCGATTCCGGAAAAGACTTGATGAACCAGTTTATCGAATCGTCCCAACCATTCGATAAGGATAATCGTGTTCTGACGTAGAGATATGTCGATTTCATATGGCGAGTTCCCTTCCAAAATGAGCTCGGTGAGGCGCCGACTTAAGCGAGCGAGCGCTCCGTCCACGGGTCATCCAGGCGACCGGCCAAACGCTCCCCTTCTCGCGTCGCGAGCCAGCGAACTCGTTTTGAGGGAGCGGGTTGTTTCTTCGCCGGGCAGAGGTTCTTTCAGGGACGTTGGCGCCGTCAGTTTCGCGTAGCGTTGGTTCTGTTTATCATGACTTATAGGAACATGTCAAGAACCTGCTTCTGAAAAACGATGATCTCGATCTGAACCGCCGATCCTTCGCGCGCGGCTCGGCGTCACCCTCCTCGCCGGAACGGAAACGCACGGCCGACTCCGGATGCGGGAAACCGACGGCCTCGAATTACCTGTCGAATCTGCTGTCGGGGGCGCATTCGCTTGACAAAAACAGAAATGTTCGCTATACATATTCCCGTCGGCGGAATCTCTTTCCCGCTTCGCCGGCAGGCGGGCGGGAAAGCGAGAAGCTATGGCTATTTGAAATGCTACCACCTACAACCCTCGCGCGAGTCGAGAAGGAGGACAGCTTTTGCTTATTTCTTCGCCCGTAAGCCATTGAAAAGTCCCGATTCAGAAAAATAAGCGCTAGTAAACGCTAGCCATTTTACTAGCGTTTGCGAGCGTTTGGATGGGTTTTATTCGCATTTGCTTGCAGAGAATTCTCGCGCTGGTTGAATCCAAGGCGCCGCCCTGCCCGCAATCGCCCCGCGCTTGCCGCCGGCGCCGCTCGCCGCTAGAGGGCGCGTGATGCGTCCCTCCCTCCTCGATCCGCTGTTCGCGCCCGCCAGCGCCCTGCCTGGGATCGGGCCGAAGAACGCGAAACTGTTCGACCGCCTGCTCGACAGGCGTGAGGGCGCGCGGGTGGTCGACGTTCTGTTCCATCTGCCGCAAGGAACGATCGACCGGCGCGCGCGCCCCAAGATCCGCGACGCGGTCCCCGGCGCGATCGTCACCATCGAGGCCAGGGTGACCGAGCATCGTGAGCCGCATGCGCGTTCGCGGGCGCCGTTCAAGGTGCTGGTCGAGGACGACACTGGAGACGTCGAGCTCGTGTTCTTCCTCGCCAATCACGAATGGGTGCGCTCGCGCCTGCCCGTCGGCACCACGCGCTGGATCTCCGGCAAGCTCGAGCTCTGGGACGGTCGCCGTCAGATGGTCCATCCCGATCGGGTGATGATCGCCGAGGAACTCGACCGGCTGCCGTCGGTCGAGCCGGTCTACGGGCTGACCGAGGGCCTCTATCAGCGCGCCGTCGCCCGCGCCGCCGAGGGCGCGCTCAAACGCCTGCCGCAGATGCCGGAATGGATCGGCGATAAGGCTCTGAGCGATCTCAAATTGCCGAGCTTCACGCAAGCGCTGTCAGCGATGCACCGTCCCGGTACACCGGGGGATATCGACCCTGCCGGTCCTGCGGCGACGAGGCTCGCCTATGACGAGCTTCTCGCCAACCAGCTCGCGCTCCTGCTCGTGCGGGCGCGCATGCGCGTAATTCCGGGCCGCGCGCATGCGTCCGAAGGCGCTTTGGCGCGCCGCCTCGAGACCGCCCTGCCCTTTTCGCTCACACGCGCGCAACGCCAGGCGGTCGACGAAATCCGCGCTGACCTGAGAGCCGAGAAACGCATGCTGAGGCTGCTGCAGGGCGACGTCGGATCGGGCAAGACCGTCGTCGCGCTCCTGGCGATGGCGGAGGTGGTCGAAGCGGGCCGGCAGGCGGCGATGATGGCCCCGACCGAGATCCTTGCCCGTCAGCATTACGAGCGCATCGCCCCGCTGGCCGAAAGCGTCGGCCTGCGCGTCGCGCTGCTGACCGGGCGTGACAAGGCGCCCGCTCGCCGCGCCTCCCTCGCCGCATTGGCGGAAGGGACAATCGACATCGCCGTCGGCACGCATGCGCTGTTTCAGGAAGGCGTCGCCTTCGCCGATCTCGGGCTCGCGGTGGTCGACGAGCAGCATCGGTTCGGCGTCCGCCAACGCCTCGCCCTTGCTTCGAAGGGCGCGGCCGTCGATCTCCTGGTGATGACGGCGACGCCGATCCCGCGTTCGCTGGTGCTCGCCTATTTCGGCGACATGGATGTCTCCGCGCTGCGCGAGAAGCCGCCGGGGCGCCAGCCGATCGATACCCGCGTCCTGCCGATCGAACGGGTGAGCGAAGTCGTCTCGCGCCTCGGGCAGGCGGTCGCCTCGGGCGCGCGCGCCTATTGGATCTGCCCGCTGGTGGAGGAGAGCGAGATCCTTGACGTCGCCGCGGCCGAAGAGCGCGCTGAAGCGCTGAGCGCCATCTTCGGCGACGCCGTCGGGCTCGCACACGGCAAGATGGCCGGCCCCGAGCGCGACGTGGCGATGGAGCGTTTCCAGCGCGGGATGACGACCATCCTGGTCGCGACCACGGTGGTCGAGGTCGGCGTCGACGTGCCGGAGGCGACGATCATGGTCATCGAGCACGCCGAGCGGTTCGGGCTTGCGCAATTGCACCAATTGCGGGGGCGGGTCGGCCGCGGCTCGGTTCGCTCGGCCTGCCTGCTCCTCTATAAGGGGCCGCTCGGGGAAGCGGCGCGGGCGCGGCTTGAGACCTTGCGCGAGACCGAGGACGGTTTCCGCATCGCCGAGGAGGACTTGAAGCTCAGAGGCGAGGGCGACGTGCTCGGCGCCCGTCAGGCCGGCGCACCGGGCTTTCGTTTCGCCCGGCTGGACATCCACAGCGGCCTTCTGGCGCGCGCTCGCGCGGAGGCCGAAGCGGCGCTCAAGCGCGACGAGCGGCTTGCGGGCGAGGCGAACCGCGGCTTGAGGCTGCTGCTCTACCTGTTCGAACGCGACGAAGCCGCCCGGCTGATCGAGGCCGGGTGAACGGCCGTTCAGGAAAGGCGGCGGTTTCCATCAAATCAAGGTGAGCAAGGCTCCAATGTCGCGAATGTGATAGCGACGAATGAACACGGCCACTATGTCGACACGACATTCGGCGACTGCATCCGCGAGTCGCCGTCAAAAGCTTCTTCCCACCTGTTTGGAACCGATCGAGGAGTGGCGCCGTTTTTGCGCCAGGGCGTGTGAGATGAGTGCAAACCGCATCCGCGACATCGACTTTTGGCGCGGAGCCGTGCTGATCGCGATCCTGATCGATCACATCCCCGGCAATCCGCTCGAAAATTGGACTCCGAGGAACTTCGGCCTCTCGGACAGCGCCGAAGCTTTCGTTTTTCTGTCCGGGTTGTCGGTCGGCCTGATCTATGTGCCGAGAGCGTACAAATACGGCATCG
Organism: uncultured Alphaproteobacteria bacterium; assembly: GCA_963824475.1. Classification (GTDB taxonomy): domain Bacteria; phylum Pseudomonadota; class Alphaproteobacteria; order Rhizobiales; family Beijerinckiaceae; genus Roseiarcus. The sequence continues at coordinate 272,208 of CAWGPR010000006.1, read as the reverse complement.
AGCCTGTCGCCGGCGGCTGCCTCAAGCGCGCGCTCAAGCTTTACGGCGTACACATCGCCCTAACACTGGCCGCGCTTATGGTGTTCGGAGCGGCCTATTGGATGAGCGGCGTATCAGACCTGATCCAAGCGCATGGACGTTCCTTCGTCTTCGGCTCGCCGGCCAATGGGCTTTTGGGCCTTGCGCTCCTCAGCCATCAGCTCGGCTATTTCAATATCTTGCCATTGTATGTTGTGCTGATGTTATGGGCGCCTGCCGCGCTCGCCCTGGCTTTGCGCGGCCCGGTGCTGGCTCTCATCGTTTCGGTCGGTCTATACGCGGCCGCGCGCGGCTTCGGGCTCAATCTCCCGAATTGGCCGGAGCCAGGCGGCTGGTTCTTCAATCCGATCGCTTGGCAGCTCATCTTTACGCTCGGACTTGTGTCGGCGATTCTGTGGCGCGACGGTCTGCCGCGGCCTGTACCGTGGCTGGTCGCGCTGAGCGCCGTGACGGTCGCGGGCGCCGCGCTGATCGTGACCAACGAGGGCGGCCTCGCGCCGGGGCTCCGCGACACGGCGACCGCGCATCTCGATGTCGCCAAGCAGGATCTTGGACTGGCGCGTCTCATCCACTTTGTCGCATTGGCCTATCTGATTGCGGCGGCGACGACGTTCGGGCGATTCATCGCGCCGGTGGTCCGGAGCGCGTTCGGCAACGCCGTTCAAAGTCTTGGCCGCAACAGCCTGCCGGTCTTCGCCGCCGGCTCGGTCTTCAGCGCCTGCAGCCAGGCGGCGCTCGCAGCGACTTCCCCTCACGCTTCGGCAGGTATTGAACAGTTCGCCGGACTCGCGTACACGGTTGCGTCCATAGCCGCCCTGTTCGCCGTCGCCTACTGGATCGAGTGCAGAAACGCCCGTCTCAGCGCCGCAAGTTCTGTCGCGCAACCAGCACATTCACGTGGTTGGCGTGGGGCTCCTGCATCCTAGTCGCACTGATCTCGGCGTTCACGCTGAACGTGGCCCGCGCCGATGAGGCCGTCTGTCCCGGCGAAGTCTCGGCGTTCGACGCCAACGGCGCCGTGCTCGCGTTTCCAAAGGGCGGGGCGAGCGCTCCGCTCGACATTCTGGCGATCGGCTCGTCGTCAACCGAGGGGATTGGCGCGACTTCGGCCGCGAACGCCTATCCGGCCAAGCTCGAGGAGGAACTCGAGGAGCGGACGGGCGTCGACTTCGACGTGAAGAATGCTGGGGTCGGCGGCGAACTGGCCGCCAAGACCCTTGAACGGCTGAAGCGCGCGCTGAGATCCGGCTGGGCGCGGTTGGTGATCTGGCAAGTCGGCACCAACGACGCGATCATCGGCGTCGACGAAGCGCTGTTCCGCGCCACACTAAGGGCCGGCGTCGCCGCCGTGCGCGCCGCCGGCATCCCGCTCGTTCTGATCGATCCTCAATTCACGCTCAAGAGCCCCGACGCGGCGCGCTACGAGCGGTTTGTCAAGATGGTCGATGACATCGGCGCGGCGGACCATGTGCCGGTGCTGAGCCGCTATGCGATGATGAAGCGATGGGCGCCAAAGGCGCAGCGGCGGTCGGGTCGCTGCTTTCGCGTGATGGCCTCCATATGAACGATCTCGGTTACCGATGCCTCGCGCATGCGCTCGCGGACGTGATCGAAGGCGCGGCCGGGGCAAAGCTTTAGATCGGCTCTCGCCTGGGGCAAGAAGCGTCGGTTTGACGCTTCGCGGGGACTCAGCAATGCGGCGACGCGTTTGGCGGCATGGGACGGTTTCCGCCGTCGGCTTCGGCACCATGAGCTTCGGAGGCTTCTACGGCCCAACGAACGACGCCGATTCAATGCGGACGCTGGCGCGGGCGCTCGAACTCGGCGTCGATTTCTGGGACACCGCCAATGTCTATGGCGATGGGCTTTGCGAGCGGGTGATCGGCAAGTTCCTGGCCGAGGAGAAAAGCCGTCGCGGCCGGGTGACTCTTGCGACCAAGTTCGCCATCCGCCGCCGTGAAGACGGGACGCGCTTTTTCGACAACAGCGGGGCCCATATCCGCGAGGCGCTGGACGGCTCGCGGAAGCGGCTCGGCGTCGACCACATTGACCTCTATTATGTGCATCGCGTCGACAAATCGATTCCGATCGAGGACACGGTCGGCGAATTGGCGCGCCTCGTCAAAGCGGGCGCGATCGGCGCGATCGGCCTCTCCGAAGTCGCCCCCGATACGCTGAGGCGCGGTCACGCCGTGCATCCGATCGCCGCTGTCCAGTCCGAATATTCGCTGTGGACGCGCAATCCCGAACTTGGCCTGATCCAGGCCTGCGCGGAAACGGGGGCGATCCTGGTCGCCTTCTCGCCGCTCGGACGCGGCTATTTGAGCGGCTCGTTGCAGAACGTCGAGGCGTTCGGCGAGAAGGATTTCCGCCACGCAAATCCACGCTTTCAGGGGGTCAACTGGCGGCGCAATCGCGACCGGCTCGACGCCTTTCTTGCCCTCGCCAAGTCATGGGGGCTGAAGCCCGCGACCTTGGCCATCGCATGGACGCTTGCCAAGGCGCCGCATATCGTGCCCATTCCCGGCACGCGCGCCGCCGGCCATCTTGAGGAGTGCGCCGCGGCGGCGGAGGTCGAACTGACCGACGACCAACTCGCCGCCATCGAGCTCGCCCTGCCCGTCGGCTTCGCCGCCGGCGAGCGCTATTCCGAGCAGCAGTGGGTGGGGATCCAGAAATATTAGGGCCTTAAGCGATCGGCCGGCCCCGCGGGCTTTTTCGCGCTTGAGGTCCAATAAATAGAAATATGATAAAAATGCTTGACAATTTCAGAAATTCGGGTTATCATTGGGATTGTCGTCAAAGCGGAAAGCGATGCACAGCTCTTCCGCAACCTTCGGTTGCATTTCAGGCGGGAAAGAAAGGCCCGCCGGAAGTTTGGCGGAACGGCGCCAGGCCTTGGGGCCGGCGGCGCCGGGCCGCGCGCCGGGAGAAAATTGGAAAGTTGGGGTAACTGCCGAGGCGGCCGGTTCCCGCAGCCGAACCAGTGACCCTCATGCCTCAAGGAGCGATGTGGAGCATCGCGTCTCGAAGGATGCTCCAGAGAGCGCAGCATCCGCTCGGCACCTTCTGGACCGTCCTTCGAGACGCGCCTACGGCGCTCCTCAGGACGAAGAGGCTGGGAGTAAAAAAGTTGCGTAAAGTAGCAGTTAAACGCCTGAAATCATTAGCGCGCGTAAACTTGTGCGCGGGCGCCCCGGTCGCGGGCCTGACGCCATGACAACCCGCGAAAAGCGCAGCTTTCCGTCCGCGAGCGCGCACCGCCGGCTGCGACTTCATCCGGCCCGCTCAGCGGAACGCCAAGGGCCCATTCTCCGACGAGACGCCGAACAGCGCGCGTATGCCCTCGAGCAGACGGCGCGTCGGCGTGCCCTCGACGAGCGTTGCGAGATAGTCCTCCGCCCATTTCCTGACGTCGTTTTCCATCAGATGTTCAAGCATCGGCGCGTGGCGCTCGAGGCGTTCGCTCAACGGCATTTCCAACGCCCGCTTCAGCGCCGCCGCCACAGCATCGGTCTCGTGCGGATTGACGATCATCGCGCGCTCCAGCTCTTTCGCCGCGCCCGCGAATTGCGACAGCACAAGCACGCCTGGGTCGTCCGGATCCTGTGCCGCCAAATACTCTTTGGCGACCAGATTCATGCCGTCGCGGAGCGGGGTGACCATGCCGACATGGGCCGCGCGATAGAGGCCCGCGAGGACCGTGCGCGAATAGGAACGGTTCACGTAGCGGATCGGTGTCCAGGTCGCGTCGCCAAAACGGCCGTTGATCATGCCGATCAGGCCGGTGACCTCGCTTTCGATCTCACCGTATTGCTTGACGTCGGAACGGCTCTTCGGCGTGATCTGCAACAGCGTCACCTTGCCGCGCCACTCCGGATTGTTCTCAAGCAGCCGTTCGAACGCCTTCACCCGATCCGGAATGCCTTTCGAATAGTCGAGTTGATCCACGCCGAGGACAAGCCGGTTGTCCCCCAGGCTCTCCCGCACCAACGCGATCATCGCTGTGCGCCCCGCGTTGCGCGCAAGGCGCATGTAGGCTTTCGTTTCGATGCTGACCGGAAAGGCGCCAAGACGCACTTGCCGGCCCTCGATTTCAAACGCATTGCCCCGAACCTGGACTGCGCCAAGCGTCGCCAGGTAGCGGGCGAAATTGTCGCGGTCGTTCTCGGTCTGGAAGCCGACGAGATTGTAATGGGACAGGCCGCCGAGAATTTCCCTGTGGTGCGGCAGGGTCTGCAGAATGTCCGGCGGCGCGCAAGGAGTGTGAAGGAAAAACCCGATCGTATTGCGATGCCCCCGCGATCGCAGCTCGCGTCCGAGCAGCATCAGGTGATAATCGTGCACCCAGATGACGTCGTCGTCCCTGAGCAGCTTGCTCAAGCGGTCAGCGAACAGACGATTGACCCGCATGTAGCCGCTGGCGTCGGCGCGCGAGTACTCCTGCAGATCGACCCGGTAGTGGAGGATCGGCCACAGCACGCTGTTGGCGAGGCCATTGTAATATTCCTGGATGTCGTTCTGCGACAGGTCGATGAGCACGTAAGTGATCTTGTTGACGTCGACTACGTGCGGCTCGCCGTTCGGCTGCTCTGCGACCTTGCCGCTCCAGCCGAACCACATTCCATTGCGATTTTTCAGCGCGGCCTTCACCGCGACCGCCATGCCGCCAGCCAGCGGCGCCCGTGGGGTCTCCGGAACGGCGACTCGGTTGGAAACTATGATAAGTCGCGCGCCCATGCCTCCTCCCAGCTCGACGACAGCCTCGTCGCCGTGTTGATGATGCCAGCCATGGAGTAGGTCTGCGGCAGATTTCCCCACAGTTCTCCTGTCTCAGGGTGGATGTCCTCCGACAGCAACCCGTAACTGTTGCGGCTCGCCAGAATGGACTCGAACCGCTCGCGCGCTTCCTCGGCGCGTCCGATCTGACTCAACGCGTCAACGTACCAGAAGTTGCAGGCCAAGAACGCGGTTTCCGGCAAGCCGAAGTCGTCCGGCGCGGTGTAGCGCATGATCCATCCGTTGCGGGCGAGTTCGTGGCCGATCGTCTCGCAGGTCTTGACATAGCGGGCGTCGCTCGCAGGCAGGAGGCCGAGCTCCGCGACCAGCAAGACACTGGCGTCGAGGTTGGGCTCACCGAACGCGCCGGTCATCGCGCCGCGCTTTTCGTCCCAGGCTTGGCTCAAAATCTTCTCGCGCAAAGCGCGAGCGTTAGCCGTCCAGTACTTGGCGCGGTCGGCGATGTTGAGCCTCCGGGCGATGATGGCGAGACGGTCGCAAGCGGCCCAGCATAGCGTCGCCGAATAGGTATGAGGCAGCATACGGGCCCGATACTCCCAAAGTCCGGCATCGGGCTCGAACGCGTGGGCGAGCGCGCTTTCGCCTGAGATCTCGAGCAGATGAAATAGCGACTCATCGCCCATCTTGGGCAAGCGCTCGTCGACAAACATCTGCCCAGCGGCAAGCACGATGCTGCCATAAGCGTCGTTTTGCGTCTGTTTCTCCGCCTGGTTGCCGACCCGGACCGGCCCATAGCCGAGAAAACCCTTAAGGTCGGGCGCAATGGTCTCCTCCAGCGAGGAAAACGGCACAATTCCATGCACCGGCCGCATGTCCTCGCCTGCGGTCGCGATTGTGGTCATATAATTGATGTAGGCTTCCATGGTCTGGGTGGCGCCGAGCCGGTTCAGCGCCTGGACGACGAAATAGGCGTCGCGCAGCCAGCAGTACCGGTAGTCCCAGGTTCGCGCCGACGACGGCGCCTCCGGAATCGAAGTGGTGTGCGCGGCGACGATCGCGCCCGTCTCAACGAAGCAGCACAATCTGAGGGTGATCGCGGCGCGAACGACCGCCGATTGCCATTCGAATGGCACCGCGAGATTGCGCGTCCATGTCAGCCAATGATCGCGTGTCCGGTCGAGAAATTCTCGGCTGGTGGTATTGATGGCGCTCAGGAACGGATCGTCCTGGCCGAAGATCAGATTCACCGGACGGGTGAGCGGGAAAGTGATCTCGTTGATGATGTAGGATAACGGCGCGTCCGTGTTCAGCCGCAGAACCTCGGCGCCGCCGATGTAGCGAACATGATTTGAGCCGACGACGATGTTCGTCGTCGGGCGCCCGTAGTTGTGCGTCGGCCTGACGCGAATGGCGATGCGCGGCAGGCCAGCGAGCGGTTCGATGCGACGGATGATTTGCGGCGGCCGATATTCGCGTTCGAAGCGCTGGAACCATGGCGCAAAATCGGAAATGCGCACCTTGGCGCCCTGCGAGTTGGTCAAGATCGTCTCGACGATGGCGGTGTTACGCTGGTAGCGCGAGTCGGTCTCAACCATATCCGCGAGCGTCACCTCGCAGAACCCTTTGTCTTCGTTGTCGGCCAGCAGCCGCGAAAATATCGGATCGGAATCGAAATACGGGAAACACCACCACACGATGCGTGCGTTGCGGTCGATGAGGGCGGCGGAGCAGGAGTTGCCGATCACCGCCAGATCCAGGTTCTGGCTCTTCGTCTGACCGCGCCCCGTCATGCAGCGTCCTCTCGGTCGGCATATTCCGCGAGCCAGTCTCGGACCGCGCTCGGCTGTGAGAACGTCGCGACCGCGCCCGCCCGGCGGCTGCCGACGGAAAAAGCGTAGCCTCCGCGCGCGGCGACGACCGCGAAGCCGCTTTCGTCGGTCAAGTCGTCGCCGACAAAGATCGGCGTCCGACCGCGGAATGCGGGCGTGGACAGAAATGCAGCGATTGCGCCGCCCTTGTCGCAACCAGGGGCTTTCAGTTCGATAGCGCAATGCGCGTTCATGGCCTCAACCGCGATCCTTGTGGAATCGACGAGCCGCATAACGGCCTCGCGCAGAGACCGTTCCGCTCCGGACGCAAGGCGGTAGTGAACGGCGAAGCTAAAGCGCTTGTTCTCGACGAACGCGCCCGGAAACGCCGCAACCACCCGCGTCAGATCCGCGAAAAGCGACTGGGGCAATTCTCTCGCCCCGAGCGCCGATATCGGCGGCCCACCGGGGTCGAAGCGCATTTCGGCGCCGTGGACCCCGCTTGCGCGGAGGCGCAGCGGCTCGAACAAACGATCGAGCTCATGGATGGGACGGCCGCTCACCAGCGCCAGCCCCCCTGCGAGCTTGCGTTCGGTCCTCAGCAGCGTCGTGACGAGGCCGGGCGGCGTAACGACGTCGTCCGGACGCTCCGCCAAATCCAGAATGGTGCCGTCAACGTCAAGAAAGAGAGCAGGCAGCCCCTCGGTTAGAGTCCCCAAATTGTCTACAGTCGCGTCCATAAAGGGCGGCGCGGTCAATCCATCCACTCAAATCTCCTCACGCTTCTCGCCGCACGTAAGAAAAATTCTGGGCGATAGAGTGTTCACCGTGTGGCCGGATTTCCATTCATTTTCCTTGTCTTGATAGCGCTTCGCAGGCGCGGCCTATAAACCTGCGAAAGGGAATCTTTGTTCCAAAGCGAATGGCGCGGGCGGCGATGCGAAATGCCTTTGAGAACACGGAATTTCGGCGATAAAATATCGCACCGAGAGGCAGAGCCCGTTCGAACCGATCGATGAGCGACATCGCAATATCCGTCACTCCCGACCCGGCCTATGCGCTGACGTTCGACGTCGCCGTCCGCGACGCGCTCGGCGAAAGCCGGCACCGGGTCACTATGCAGACCGACGAAGCCAAGCGCTGGGCCACGCTCGGCGCCGAGCCTTCACATTGCGTCGAGGCTGCGATGAGGTTTCTCGTCGACCACGAGCCGAAGGAGTCGATCCTGAGCGCGTTCGACATGCGCGTCATTCGGCGTTACTTTCCGGAGTTCGACGATGCGTTCCCCCGCTACCTTGCCCGCTCGGGCGACGAACCGGGGAGCGGCGCGTAGCCGTCACGCGAAACGCGGAGGAATGCTGTCATGACCGCCGCCCTGGCCAGGTCGGAGGCGACTCTCGACTCCCGCTACACGGCGTCCGAGGGCTGGGTCTATCTGACCGGGATGCAGGCGCTGGTGCGCCTGCCGATTCAGCAGCGCCTGCGCGACGCGGCGGCGAGCCTCAACACCGGCGGGTATATTTCCGGTTACCGCGGCTCGCCGCTCGGGCGTTACGACATCGAGCTATGGCGCGCGGCGGCGCAGCTCAAGCAACACAACATCGTCTTCCGCCCCGGCCTCAACGAGGACCTTGCCGCGACCGCGATCTGGGGCGCCCAATACCTGAACAGCTTTCCCGGCGCCACGGTCGATGGCGTGTTCGGCATCTGGTACGGCAAGGGGCCGGGCGTCGACCGCTCGGGCGACGCGCTGCGCCACGCAAATTTCACCGGCGCTTCGCCCAAAGGCGGCGCGATCGCGCTCGCCGGCGACGACCACGGCGCGAAATCCTCGACCGCGGTCAATTTCTCCGACACGTCATTCATCGCCGTCGGCATGCCGGTGATCTATCCGTCCAATACTCAGGAGCTGCTTGATTTCGGCCTGCACGGCATCGCGATGTCGCGGTTTTCCGGCTGTTGGGTTGGCATGAAGGTCGTCACCGACGTCGCCGAGGGGGGGAGCACAGTCTATGTCGGCCCCGAGCGGCCACAGATCGTCATCCCCGAACGGCCAAGCAACCCGCCCGGAGGCTTGGGCGCGCGAACAATCGATGCGCCGGTCGCCCAGGAGGAGCGGCTCTACCACCACAAGCTACCTGCCGCGCTCGCCTATGCGCGCGCCAACGGCCTCAACCGTATCATTGGCGATGGCGACGGCGCGAGGATCGGCGTGGTCGCGGCCGGCAAGGCGTGGCAGGACCTCTTGCTGGCGCTCGGCAATCTCGGCCTTTCCGACAACAGCGCCCGGCTCGGCCTCCGCCTGCTCAAGGTCGGCATGGTATGGCCGCTCGATCCGGTGATCGTGCGCGAGTTCGCCCGCGGTCTCGATCTCATTGTCGTGATCGAGGAGAAGCGCCCGCTGCTCGAGGATCAGATTCGCTCCATCCTCTATGGCGATTCGCGAGCGCCGCGCATCGTCGGCAAATATTTCGACGGACTGGCGTTCGACCCTTCGCCCGGCGTGCAGGCCATTCCCAATTTCGGCGAGATCTCGCCCGAACTCGTGGCCGGAGTGCTGGTCAAGGCGATTTCCCGCCACGATCCGAACTGCGCCCTGAGCGCGCCGGAGGCCCCTGGCGCTGCGCTCAGCAACCGGCCCGCGCCGGCGCGCAGCCCGGGCTTCTGCGCCGGATGCCCGCACAACCGTTCGACTCCGGTGCCCGAGGGCAGCCGAGCGCTCGCCGGCATCGGCTGCCATTGGATGGCGACGCTGGTCAATCCGCAACAGACCGCCACCGCTTCGCACATGGGCGGCGAAGGAACGATGTGGCTCGGCCAGCAACCGTTCACGCGCCAGGACCACGTGTTCGCCAACATCGGCGACGGCACCTACGCCCATTCCGGCTCGCTCGCGATCCGTCAGGCGATCGCCGCCGACGTGCCGATCACCTACAAGATCCTCTTCAACGGCTTCGTCTCGATGACCGGCGGACAGCCGATCGAGGGCGGCATGACGCCGCTCCAAATCCTGGGCGAGCTCGCGGCGGAAGGGGTGAAAAAAATGGCGCTCGTGGCCGACGAACCCGAGCGCTACGCCGGCGTCCCATTGCCCCCAGGCGTCAGCCTTCGTCACCGCGACGCGATGGACGCAACCCAGCGCGAATTCCGCGAATACAAGGGCGTTTCGGTCATCCTCTACGACCAGCCCTGCGCGACCGAGCGGCGACGCTTGCGCAAGCGCGGCAAATGGGCCGATCCGGCCATCCGCACCTTCATTCATCCGGAAGTGTGCGAAGGCTGCGGCGATTGCGGGCGCGTCTCCAACTGCATGGCAATCGAGCCGCTGGAGACCGAATTCGGGCGCAAGCGGCGCATCAATCAATCGAGCTGCAACAAGGATTTCTCCTGCGTCGAAGGCTTTTGTCCGAGCTTCGTCACCGTTCATGGCGGACGCCTGCGCAAGCCCGAGGCCGCCGCGCCCTTGAGCCGCTATCTGCCGCCTGTCCCCGAGCCGGCTCTCCCGGACATCGGCGAGCGCTTCAGCCTGCTGGTGGCCGGCATCGGCGGCTCGGGCGTCGTCACGATCAGCCAGACGATCGCCATCGCCGCTTACCTCGACGGACTCTACAGCTCCAATCTCGATCTGACGGGCTTAAGCCAGAAATATGGCGCGGTGACCGCACATGTGCGCATCGCGCACGAGCCTGACGCTCTGCACGCGACGCGAATCGCCGCCGGCGAAGCGGACGCGCTGATCGGCTGCGACCTGATCGTTACCGCGGGCGACGAATCGCTCTCCAAGCTCAAGCGCGACAAGACGAGCGCGGTGATCTCCGCCGATCTGACGCCCACCGCTGATTTCGCTCGTAATCCCGACTGGAATCTGGACGCCGACTTGCTGATCGAACGCCTGAAAAACGCGCTCGGCGACAAGGCGCTCATCCTCGACGCGCAGCGCCTCGCAGCGGCGCTTCTGGGCGACCCGATCGCGTCCAACATGTTCATGCTTGGCGCGGCCTGGCAGAGGGGCCTGGTTCCGATCCGTCGGGAGGCGATCGAACGCGCCATCGAGCTCAACGGGGTCGCGATCGACGCCAACAAGCAGGCGTTCGAATGGGGTCGGCGCGCGGCGCATGATCCGGCGAGCGTGGAGACGCTGGTCGGCTTTGACGATCCGGCCGACGGGCCGCCGTCGCTCGACGCGGTCATCAATCGTCGCGTCGCGCACCTCAAGGACTATCGCGACGCGGCCTACGCGGCGCGGTATCGCGAGTTCGTCGAGCGCGTGCGCGCGGCGGAGAGAAACGCTGGCCTCGGCGAGGCGCTGACCACGGCCGTCGCGCGCGCCTATTACAAGCTGCTCGCCGCCAAGGACGAGTGGGAAGTCGCGCGGCTGTTCGCGGCGCCCGAGTTCCAGCAGGCTTTGGCGCGCGAATTCGAAGGCTCCTACCAACTCCATTTTCATATCGGCGCTTGGCCGTTCGCCCGCCTCGATCCGGCGAGCGGGCGCATAAAAAAGGGCGAGGTCGGGCCCTGGGCGATGACCGCCTTCCGCGCCATGGCGCGACTGAAGTTCCTGCGCGGCACGTGGCTCGATCCGTTCCGCTTGAGCGACGAGCGCAAGCTCGAGCAGCGTCTAATCGCCGAATTCGAGGCCGACGTCGCGGATCTCACCCAACGTCTGACCCCAGCGTCGCATCCGATCGCCGTTCGCGTGGTCGGCGCCTATGAATTGATCCGCGGGTACGGACACGTGAAAGAGGCGAGCGCGGCGAAAGCGGCGAAAATGCGGGCCGATGCGCTCAATGAACTCAAGGCCGGCAAGGCGCCGGTGGAGAAGGCGGCTTAAGACCGTGTTGCAGGGCAAGACGATCGTCGTCACCGGCGGCTTGGGCGCATTGGGGAGCGTCGTCGCTGAGATCGCGGCGAAGCGAGGGGCGTCGGTCGCGTTGCTCGACCATGCCGAGGCTGCTCCCGAAGGCTTCGCCGAGCGCCTCGGCGCCAGCGCCCTCCTCCTCGGCGGCGTCGATTTGACATCGTTGTCGGCGGCCGAGACAGCGATGGCCGCGGTCAAGGCGAAATTCGGCCGGGTCGACGCGCTCCTCAATATCGCCGGCGGTTTCCAATGGGACACGATCGCGGACGGCAAGGTCGACAGCTGGGACCGGATGTACGCGATCAATTTGAAGACCGCGCTTAACGCCTGCAAGGCGGCGCTTCCTTATTTGCTCGAGAGCGGCGCTGGCCGCATTGTCAATGTCGGCGCTGGGTCCGCGCTGCGCGCCGCGTCCGGATTTGGCCCCTATGCGGCGAGCAAGTCCGCGGTGCATAGGCTCACCGAAAGCCTGGCCGACGAACTCAAGCTCGAGGGCGTGACAGTCAACGCCGTGCTGCCGTTGATCATCGATACCCCGATGAACCGGCGCGACATGCCGAAGGCGGACTTCAGCCGCTGGGTCGCGCCCGCCGACCTTGCCGCAGTCATCCTGTTCCTGGCCTCGGACGAAGCGAAGGCGGTCACCGGGGCGCTGATTCCCGTCTCGGGCCGCGTCTAGAGCGTGATGTGATGAGGTCGAACCAGGCTCGTCATTGCGAGCGAAGCGAAGCAATCCAGGGGGAAGGGCCGGAGCGGCAGCTCTGGATCGCCGCGTCGCTTCGCTCCTCGCGATGACGATTCCATCCGACCGCATCTCGCTCTAGCCTTCCGTCCGGCGTTCCTGGGAAATGTCGGCGTTTGCGGGCGAAAAAGGGCGCTTTTTGCCGACTAAACGACCTTTTGCGCCGGAAATCCTCGCCTAACCCCATGGAAAGCGGGACTGCCGGCTTGATTTTTATTCCTGGAAATGAACGATTTCAAAGACTTAGAGCGAGATTTCCTTCCGACCTCCCGCCCGCCGGCTGCCATCTCCGGACCCGCCACGAAAATCTGAGCAGTGCGAGGCTGACAATCCTCGCCGCCGGTTCGGTTTTGGAAGGGTTGGGCATGGGTCTCGGCCTTGACGCGACTCGGCGGGTTACGGCTCAAAGCCGGATCGGTCCGCCCTGCGGCGGACATGGCGGCAACTCACGTGACATTGAAGTTGTCGTCAGGCTCGGACGGAGCTTGGTTCTTGATGTATTCGACCCACATGTCGTCGGTCACGTTGCCGCTGCTCACAACCCAGTAGCCCCTCGCCCATAGATGCTGACCCCAGTAGCGCTTGCGCAGCATGCCGAACTCACTCAGCAGCTTGTGCGAACTACGGCCCTTCAAGTGTTGCACAGCGCGCGACACCGACAGGCTCGGAGGGATCGACAGCAACATGTGGACATGGTCGCGATTGATCGATCCGGCGTGTACGACCATCTCATGCGCCCGCGCCGTCTCGCGCAACAGTTCGCGGCAGCGAGCCCCAACATCGCCACCAAGCACCGAGTAACGGTACTTGGTTACCCACACCAAGTGGTACTTGCAGTCCCAGACCGTGTGGCCGCCACGCTTGTACGCTTCCATCCACCCAATTTACACCGGAAGCGCCGCCATCCAGCCGCCTAAAGGCGTGGGGTTTCCTGATCCCCTATCGGGGACTCTAAAAGTCAAGATATTGTCATTTTTTCTGCTTTCCTGGAGCAGCCGGCGATCCGACCGAATTGCCCGGGGATTCCTGCTCGCTCTTCGGCCGAACGCTCCCTTCGTGGTATCAGGCGGCGCGCTCGGCGCCACGCGTAGGATGGCGACTTAAAGAGGACGGCATGAGCAAGACGGCTCTCATAACTGGCGCGACCTCCGGCATCGGTGAAGCCGCCACCCGTGTGTTCGCGGCCGCGGGGTGGCGGGTCATCGCGAACGGCCGCCGCGCCAAGCGCCTCGAGGCGCTGCTCGCCGCCCTTGGCGCCGACAAGGCGCATCCCGCGGTGTTCGACGTCTGCGACGAGGCCGCGCGCGATAAGGCGCTGGCCCAGCTTCCCGACGGATTTCGCGGCATCGACCTCCTGATCAACAATGCCGGGCTCGCGCTCGGCACAAATCCTGCCCAGACGGCCGATCTCGCCCAGTGGAAGACGATGATCGACACGAATGTGACCGCGCTCGCTTCGCTGACCCACAAGTTGCTGCCTGGATTGATTGCGCGGCGCGGCGCGATCATCAACGTCTCATCGGTCGCCGCGACTTATCCCTATGCCGGGGGCAACGTCTATGGCGGGACCAAGGCGTTCGTGAAGCAATTCTCGCTCGGCCTGCGCAGCGATCTGCAGGGCACCGGGGTGCGCGTCACGTTGATCGAGCCCGGCATGGTGGAGACCGAGTTCACGGTCGTGCGCAACGGCGGCGACCAGGCGGCCTCGGACGCATTCTACCGCGGCGCGAAGCCGATGACCGGCGAGGACATCGCGGCGGCGATGTTGTGGGTGGCCGAACTGCCGCCGCACCTCAACATCAACCGGCTGGAGCTGATGCCCGTCAGCCAGTCCTTCGCCGGTTTCCAGATCGCCCGCGCCAACTAGTACCTCGGCACAGTGATCTTGACCGGTTGAATCCGGGGTCAAAGTAACTCTGGCAGCTGTGTCGGATCAACGAGCAGTTCGATGCTGCGGGCGTTCTCGGCTGCCGCCTAATGAAGCCAGCTTGTTCGAGCGTCAGTACCATCTGGTGCACGGAAGGCGGGCTGACGCGAAAATAGTCCTGCATCTCAGTTTCGGCCGGCGGCCGGCGGTGCAGGCGCGTGTAGAGGTGGATAAACGCCAGATATTGGCCCTGCCTGGGTGTGAAGGTTTTTGCAGGGCAACTCACTCCGGCCATCCAATTCAGCTGTTCGTGCGTGCCTCAACACGAGGAGGCACGGATGAATGTACGCTATCGGGTCGAACTCAGCCAAACCGAACGCACCGAACTGACGGAGCTTCTGAGCGGCGGCAAGCATGCGGCACGCAGGCTCAAGCGGGCGCAGATATTGTTGGCGGCGGATGGCGGCGCCAGCGACGAGGCGATCGCGACCAATGTCGGCGTGGGCAGCTCGACCGTCTATCGGACTAAGCGCCGCTTCGTCCTCGGCAACCTGGAGGCGGCGCTCAGCGAAGAGCCGCGCCCCGGAGCAAACCGCAAGCTCTCGGGCAAGGAGGAAGCCCTGCTGGTGGCAACGGCCTGTTCGAGTCCACCCGCGGGCCGCGCTCGCTGGACGCTGGAGTTGCTGTCCGGTGAACTGGTCAGGCTGACTGCGCACGAGAGTGTGTCGCGCGAGACGGTGCGTCGGCGCTTGGCCGAAAATGACCTCAAGCCATGGCGCAAGGACATGTGGTGCATTCCGCAGGTCGACGCCGACTACGTCGCCCGTATGGAGGAGGTGCTCGATCTTTATTCCGAAGCGCCCGATCCCGAGCGCCCGGTGGTCTGCTTCGACGAGAGCCCGATCCAGCTCATCGGCGAGGTCCGCCGGCCGATCCCGCCCGAGCCGCGGCAAATCGAGCGCTACGACTGCGAATATAAACGCAACGGAACCGCGAACCTGTTCGTGTTCTTGGATGTGAACCGCCCCTGGCGCAAGGTGAAGGTCACCGAACGGCGCGCCGCCGAAGACTTCGCCGTCTGCATGCGCGACCTCACCGATGTCCATTATCCCGAGGCGGAGCGCATTCGCGTGGTGCTCGACAACTTGTCGACCCATTCCGCCGGCGCGCTCTACCAGACTTTCCCAGCCGACGAAGCGCGACGGGTGCTGCGCCGGCTGGAGTTCCACTACGTCCCCAAGCACGCCAGCTGGCTGAACATGGTCGAGATCGAGATCGGCGTCCTGGCCAGTCAATGTCTCGATCGGCGCATCGAAAGCTACACCCGGCTTGTCGCCGAGACCGCTGCTTGGGAGAAGCGACGCAACGCCGAATGCGCCCGCATCAACTGGATGTTCACAACCCAAAAAGCCCGCGCCAAAATGGGGCGCGCTTACCCCAAGCCCACGCTCAAATCAGACCAAAATCAAAAAGTCAAAACCTCTGTGACGAGGTACTAGGCCGCAATCTCAATTTCAAACGAGGACGAGACATGGGCGATTTCTTCAGAGGGACCTGGCGCGCGGACGCGGACTTCCCTCACGACAAGACCGGTCATTTCGTGCGGCCCGACGCGCCGTTCCGCAACTGGGTGACCGCAAGCGGCGAAGCGGGGCAGAGCGGCGCGAGCGGCTTCAAGGCGGAGCCCGGCCGCTATCATCTCATCGTCTCGCTCGCTTGCCCGTGGGCGCACCGCACCCTCATCTTCCGCCGGCTTAAAGGCCTCGAGAGCATGATCTCGCTCTCCATCGTCCACTGGCTTTTGGCCGAGCGCGGCTGGACGTTCGATCCTGGCCCTGGCGTCATTCCCGATCTCGTCTTCGGCGCGAAGGAGCTGCGCGAATTCTATGTCAAGGCGCGGCCCGACTACAGCGGCCGAGTCACCGTGCCGGTGCTCTGGGATAAGAAGACGAGCACGAT
Organism: uncultured Alphaproteobacteria bacterium; assembly: GCA_963824475.1. Taxonomy (GTDB): domain Bacteria; phylum Pseudomonadota; class Alphaproteobacteria; order Rhizobiales; family Beijerinckiaceae; genus Roseiarcus. The sequence goes on along the minus strand of CAWGPR010000006.1, from coordinate 256,195 downwards.
CGTCAACAACGAATCGTCCGAAATCATCCGCATGTTCAACAGCGCCTTCGATGGGGTCGGCGCCGCGGCGGGCGACTATTACCCAAGCGAGCTTAGGCCGGAGATCGACGCGCTCAACGCCCGCATCTACGCAACCGTCAACAACGGCGTCTATCGCACGGGCTTCGCCACGACGCAGGCCGCCTACGAGGAAGGATTCCGCGCCTTGTTCGAGACGCTCGACTGGCTCGAGGCGCGGCTCGCGGGCGAGCGCTCCCTCCTTGGCGAGCGGCTGACGGAAGCGGACTGGCGCCTGTTCACGACACTCATCCGCTTCGATGCCGTTTATTTTGGCCACTTCAAGTGCAACTTAAGGGAGATCCGGGACTACCCGGCGCTGAGCCGCTATCTCCGCGAGCTCTACCATTGGCCCGGCGTCGCCGAGACGGTCGACTTCTTCCACATCAAGCGCCACTATTACGCCAGCCATTTGCGCATCAATCCGACCGGCATCGTGCCGCTCGGGCCGGAGATCATGCTTTGAACGTTTCAAGCTGGCCACCGGCTTAACGCAGTCCTACTTGTCGTTATTTCGCTCCAATTTTCTCGCTCGGGTCGCGAGGCCCGGCACTGCCGTTGATTAAGCGCCGCTTTTTAGCCCGCTAATCAACTCACGTTGGCTTAGATATATTGTGATGAGGGAATAAACCCATACACGAACGTCGCTCGTTTTGTCATGGCGTTTCAAGATCAAACCACCCTCCTTGCCGACGTGCCACCGCTCGTAACCCCTATTGGAGTCAAGGACGATCCCACCGTCTTTACCAGGCTTGGTTGCATCCTTTTTGGGTATGTGCGCCTTTCCAACTATGGCAATCCAATGTCCTAAATGATCGTCGCTAGATATTTCCCATCCCTTCTCATTGCATTCATAGACTGCCGCCAGAGCAAGGGCGGACTCACCGCAAAGATCTTTTGCTAAATCAATCCCAAGTCTGGCGGGACGTTTTTTCTCTTCGCTAGATTGTTCCCATTGACCCTTCAGTATCTTCTCGTCCATCGTTGTTGCGCGTAAATATTCTCGAAGACCAAGATACGCATTCTTGAGCCCCGCCACGAAGAACGCGCTCGTTGCAGCAGGAAGCAGCTGATACCCTTCGGCCCCAAGGCCACCAAGAGTCCCGAGTTCTTCCATTAGAGGAGTTAAATTGGCTACAACATCTTGTTCTTTACATATACTTGGCTTTTGCCCAAATTTATTTAAAAAGATATTAAGTTTACTGTAGCATATATTCCACAATAGTTGTCTAAACCACCTTGCTGACGAACTCCAAAACTTGAAACGATCGGATGTTTTTGCTGACCGGTTCGAGCCAAACGGTCGTATTCCGTCATCTGGCACCCCGTACATCTTCCCTCGGGAAGCGCGCCGGCTGCGCGCGTCGAACTGCATTCCCGAGCGTCGCCTTCCGAAAGAACGAGGGCAAGGCGTTATCGCATGTCAGGACGAAGTGCCAGGATGATAGTCTTCTACTCGCTGGAAGTGGCTCGCGCCTTGTCGCCCAACTGTCGGCGTGCCAAGGCAACCCTCATGACCGACGTCTCCAACCCCGCCCCGCGTCCTGCGCCGCGCATCTCCTTCGTCTCGCTCGGTTGCCCGAAGGCGCTGGTCGACAGCGAGCGGATTCTCACGCGTTTGCGCGCCGAAGGCTACGAGCTGGCGCGCAGCCACACGAACGCCGACGCAGTCATCGTCAACACCTGCGGCTTTCTCGACAGCGCGAAGGCGGAATCGCTCAACGCCATCGGCGAGGCGATGAACGAGAACGGCAAAGTGATCGTGACCGGCTGCATGGGGGCCGAGCCCGACGCGATCCGCGACGCCTTTCCCAATGTCTTAGGCGTCACCGGGCCGCAGGCGTTCGAAAGCGTGATGGAGGCCGTGCGCGCCGCAGCGCCAGCGCCGCGCGATCCGTTCGTCGATCTCATTCCCGGTGAGGGCGTGAGGCTCACGCCGCGGCACTACGCCTATCTCAAGATCGCCGAGGGCTGCGACAACCGCTGCACCTTCTGCATCATCCCGAGCTTACGCGGACGGCTCGTCTCGCGCTCCGCGGGCGACGTCCTGCGCGAAGCCGAGCGGCTCACCAAGGCGGGCGTCAAGGAGCTCATCGTCATCGCGCAGGACACGAGCGCCTATGGCCGCGACCTCAAATACGCCGAGAGCCCGTGGCGCGACCGTCAGGTCGCCGCGCGCTTCCTTGACATAACGCGCGAGCTGGGTTCGCTCGGCGCCTGGGTCAGGCTGCAATATGTCTACCCCTACCCGCATGTCGACGAGGCGATCGCGCTCATGAACGGCGGCAATGTGCTGCCCTATCTGGACGTGCCGTTCCAGCACGCGTCGCCTGCGGTCTTGAAGGCGATGCGGCGGCCCGCCGCCCAGGAAAAAACGCTCGAGCGCATCCGCGCCTGGCGCGCGATCTGCCCGGAACTCACTATCCGCTCGACCTTCATCGTCGGGTTTCCGGGCGAGACCGAGGAGGACTTTCGCTGCCTCCTCGACTGGCTCGACGAAGCCAGGCTCGACCGCGTCGGCGCCTTCCAATACGAGCCGGTCAAGGGCGCCAAGGCCAACGATCTCGGACTTGAGCCTGTCCCGGACGACCTCAAGGCGAGCCGCCACAAGCGTTTCATGCAGCGCGCCCAGGCCATCAGCGCCAAGAAACTCGCCGCCAAGGTCGGCAAGCGCCTCGAGGTCATCGTCGACGAGGGCGGCGCGCGCGAGGCGAAGGGGCGCAGCAAGGGCGACGCGCCGCAGATCGACGGCGCCGTGCACATCGCGACCCGCCGGCCGTTGCGCGCCGGCGACATCGTTTCGGTCAGGATTGAGCGCGCCGACGCGTACGATTTGTGGGGAACGGCGGCTTAGGAGTGGATTTCGCGAAATTGCTGGACGGCGTCGGCGCGAGGAATTGACCCGCGTCCCGCATTAAGTCTACAAGAGCGCGTTTCGCCCGTTGCGCGAATTGTCACACGGGCGATCCCAACGCCCGTCCATTCTAGAGCGACGCCCTGATTTTCAAACGCCGGAATCCGTGGGGGAGGACTTCATGAGCACGATTTATGACACCTTTGATTTCGGCTACGACCCGAGAATCCCGGAGGTGCCGAGACCGAGGCTGGCGCCGCGCCTAGCCGCGTTGCCTTCGTCGGCGATGGTGAACAAGAGCCTCTTGCCGCCGGTCGGCAAGCAGACCATGCCGAACTGCTTCGTCTGGTCCTCCGCCTATGGGGCTGCGACGTTCTGGGCCGCGCAATCGAGCAATACGTCACCGACGACGTCGAACCTGCAGGCAGGCCCGGACTACACGTATATCAAGGTCGAGATGGCGAACAATGTCCCAAGCGGCACGTGCATGGGCGGACAGATCACGAAAGTCCTGAACTTCCTGGAGAGCAACCAGGGAACGCCGTCGCTTCAGGCGGCCCCGAACTGCCAAACGTGTTCCGAGAACTGGGGTGCTTACGGCCCTCAGGGTTCGACGATCGCGCCGGGAAGTCCGAGCTTTGCGATTCCTGGCTATTCCTCGACCACCGTCACGGGTCCCGACGGGTTGAACAACATGCGCCAGGTTATCGCCTCCGGCGTTCCTCTGGCCTACGGCACCTACCTTTACGCCGACTTTCCGAGCTACGACGGCGCGGTCACTCCCTACATTGGCAGCGGGATCTATTTGATCAACAAGAACACCGGCGCATGGGCGGGTCACTGCATGTTGATCATCGGGTACAATGACGCCTATCAAGGACCTGACGGCTCCATTGGGGCGGTCTGCGTCCAAAACAGTTTTGGCCCGGACTGGGGCAGCAATGGATACGTGTGGATGGCCTATCCCACGTTCCAGGCAATGGCTCAGGGAACGGCCTTTTACATCGCCGCTCAAGCCGAACGCTAATCCGACAGTCTCGGTGGCTCGCGTCCGGGAGGATCTCGCCCGAGCGGAATCTCGCGCGCATGTTTCCGGCGAGCGCGGCCAACCGAGTGGCGCGCAGCGCCGGAAACATTGTATGCGCAGGGACTGCGAACCGCCTTGAACCGCCCAGAACCGATAACCGCGCCTCACGCTGCCGAACCGTCCGACGGCCTCGCCAATCCGCAGCGCCTCATGGCGTTTTCGACCCTCGCCATGGCGATCACCATGGCGGTGCTCGACGGGACCATCGTCACCGTGGCGCTGCCAACCATGGCGCGCCAATTTGCCGTCGCGCCGGAGAACGCGATCTGGATCGTCAACGCTTTCCAGCTCGCGGTCACCGTGTCGCTTCTGCCGCTGGCCGCGCTTGGCGACATGTTCGGCTACCGGCGGGTCTATTGGTGGGGGCTCGCCCTCTTCACCGTCGCCTCGCTCGCCTGCGCGCTCGCGCCGACCTTCGCCGTGCTGACGTTCGCGCGCCTGGTTCAGGGCCTGGGCGCGGCGGGAATCATGAGCGTCAACATCGCGCTCATCCGGTTCATCTATCCGCACGCGCGGCTTGGCCAGGGGGTCGGGAACATGGCGGTGGTGGTCGCCGTCGCCACGGCCGCGAGCCCGAGCGTCGCCGCAGCGATCCTTTCGGTCGCCTCATGGCATTGGCTGTTTCTCATCAACGTGCCGATCGGCGCGGTGGCGCTCATCATGGCGGCGCGGACGCTGCCGGAGACGCCGCGGGCCGCCGGGCGCCTCGATCTTCAGAGCGTCATTCTCAACGCGCTCACGTTCGGGCTCGTCATCGCCGGCGTCAACGGGATCGGCCAAGGCGGAAGGCCCTGGCTGGCGCTGATTGAAATCGCTGTCGGCGCCGCGATCGGCGCAGCGCTCGTTAAGCGGCAACTCAAGCTCCCCGCGCCGCTGCTCCCGGTCGATCTCCTGCGCCGGCCGGTGTTTGCGCTGTCTCTGGCGACGTTGATCAGCTCGTTCGGGGCGCAGGCCTTGGCCATCGTGTCCTTGCCGTTCTATTTCGAAGACAGGCTGGGCCATTCGGCGACAACCACAGGACTGCTCCTGACCCCCTGGCCGGTCGCGACCGCCTTGATCGCGCCGATCGCTGGACGGCTGGCGGATCGTTTCATCCCCGGCATTCTCGGCAGCATTGGTCTATTGGTGATGGGAGGAGGGCTCGCCCTGGTCGCCCTTGGGATCGGCGATTCCCATCCGGCGTCGCTTGCCTGGCGGCTCGCGATCTGCGGTCTCGGCTTCGGGTTTTTTCAGTCGCCGAACAACCGGGTCATCATCGGCAGCGCGCCGCGCGAGCGGAGCGGCGGGGCGGCCGGCCTGCAATCGTCCGGACGGCTGATCGGTCAGTCGCTCGGAACGGCGCTGGTGGCGGTCGCCTTCGGACGGGCGCCCGCGCACGCGACGGAAATTGCGCTGTGGGGCGCGGCGGCCCTCACGCTGGCCGGCGCGGTCGCGAGCGGCCTGCGCAGGGCGGGCTGAGGGGAAATTCGTTTGCGCCGGGCCTCATGGTCCTAAGCCTCTGTGATTAGGCCGCTGGCCTCGGCTCGCCCTAGGCGCCATTGCCAAATTTTGCCATAGGATCTACTTCTGCGGCATGGGCACGATGAACATATCGCTTCCGGATTCGCTGAAATCCTTCGTCGACGAGCAAGTCGCCAGACGCGGATACGCGACCAGCAGCGAATATGTCAGGGAGCTGATTCGCGTCGACCAGGATCGGCAACGTCTGCGTGAACTGTTGCTCGAGGGCGCCGAGTCGCCAGCGACGGGGGCTGCCGACGACGCCTTTTTCAACAGCCTCAGGGACCGGGTGCGGCAAGCCAAAGCGAAGTGAGCGAAAAGCCGGTCCTCCTCCGCGAGCTGGCCCATCGGGATGTTGAAGCGGCCGTCGACTATTACGTCCGTGAGGCCGGCCCAGACGTTGCGCTCGGTTTCATCGATGCGCTTCACTCGACTTATCGGGCTATCGCCGAGCATCCCGCCCTCGGGTCGCCCCGCTACGGGCAGGACCTTGCCCTTCCCGGACTGCGCAGCTTCGCGGTGAGGGGTTTTCCCTATTTCGTGTTTTATATCGATCGCCCCGATCACATCGACGTATGGCGAGTGCTCCACGGCCGGCGCGACATACCCTCTCGTGTGCGGGAACCCGAGGCGTGAGACCGATTGAGGTCCTTACTGGCCGCCCGGCGCGCAGAACGAAGCATAGAGCGCGGCGATGATCGACCGCGCCTTGTCGCTGGCGATGCTGTAATAGATCGTCTTGCCGTCTCTGCGCGCCGAGACCAGGCCCTCGAGCCTGAGCCGCGCCAATTGCTGCGACACCGACGCCTGCCGGCGCGCCAGCAGCGCCTCCAGTTCGCCAACCGATTTCTCGCCGTGCAAGAGGTCGCACAGAATCATGAGACGCGCCTCATGCGCCAGCGCCTTGAGGAACTCGCTCGCCTCGCGCGCATGCTCGCCCATGCGGTCGATGTCCACATTCGGCTGCGTCAAGGTTGCGTCCATGAGCGCCACCGGCTCCGCCGCTCACGCCTCACGATAGTCTTCGAGGCGGCCGATCGCGGGCGGCCGGATCTTGCGCAGCGATCCGCCGACCGCCTCGACCCGCCGCAGCACGCGCAGCATGTTCTTCGACGACATTTTCTCGAGGTCGTGCTCGGAAAAGCCGCGCCGCACCAGCTCCGCGAACAAGTGCGGGAAGCGGCTCACGTCTTCGAGCCCGGTCGGCGAAGCGCCGCCGAAATAGTCGGAGCCTACGCCAACGTGATCGAGGCCGGCGGTCTCGACCAGGCGCACGATGTGGTCAGCGACCTGCTCGAGGCTCGCCTTCGGCGCCGAGCCATGCTTGGCCTCGAGTTCGGCCAATTGCGCCTTGGGATCGGCCGCGAGCGGCGCCTTGCCGTAACCGTCGCGCGAGCGGCGTAGCCAGTCGCGTAAGGGTTGCGACACGAAGCCGGGCACGAACGTCGCCATGACCAGGCCGCCATTGGCCTTGAGGCGCTTCAGAACGTCGTCGGGCGTGTTGCGCGGATGATCGCACAGCGAATAGGCGTTGGAATGCGACAGCGCGACCGGCGCTTCGGTCACATCGAGCACGCGGCGCATCGCGTCATGCGACGTGTGGGCGAGATCGATCACGATCCCGAGGCGGTTGAGTTCGCCGACGACCGCGCGGCCAAAGGCGTTGAGTCCATCATTGCGAGGCTTGTCGGTGGCGGAATCGACCCAGTCCAGGCTTTCGTTATGGCAAAGCGTCATCAGTCGCACGCCGGCCGCGTGCCAGATACGCAAGGGGCTCAGCGAATTCTCAAGCCCGGCCCCGCCCTCGACCGCGATGAAGGAGGCGATCTTACCCTGGGACTTCGCCCTGGCGTAGTCCGCAGCGCGCCGCGCCGGCAGGAACACGTCGGGATGAGCCTCTTCGATACGGCGGATGAGGTCGATCTGCTCGAGCGCCGTGCGCGCAGGATGGGGCGCATCGGTGGGCTGAAATGCGGCCCAGAACTGCGCCCCCACCATGCCTTCGCGCAGGCGTGGAATGTCGGTGTCAGCCCGCTCGTGAACCCGGGTCAAATCGTAGGCGACGACATCGCCCCGGGCGACTCTGTCGATCCGGATGATCCAGGGGAGATCATTGTGCCCGTCGATCAGCGGCGCCCGCCGCAGGACATCCCGCGCTATAGCGAGCGCATTGTCCGCCGCCGCCGGTTGATCGGTCATCGCGCCGCCCCCCTTCGCCCTCAATCCACCGGCACGGCGACAAAGCGCACCTCGCCCTCGCCATTGGAGACGAGCAACAGCGCCGGCTTCTTCGCGTCGGTCTTCGCGCTATCGATCGCCTTGGCGATGTCGCCTGGATGTTCGACCGCCTGGTGATTGACCTCCTCGACCACATCGCCGGGCCGCAAGCCCCTTTCCGCAGCAGCGGAGCCAGGGTCGACGGAGGTCACGATCACGCCCTTGACGCTGTCCTTGATCTTGAACGTCTTCCTCGCCTCCTGGCTGAGGGCGGAAAATTCCATGCCCAGCGCCTTGGTGACGGCGTCCATCTTCAACGCGTCATCGTTTTCAGTCGCGAGCGCGGTCTTCTTTTCTCCGTCCTCGAGCCGCCCCAGCGTCACCGTCTTGGTCACTTCCTTGCCGTTGCGGATGACCACGACCTCGACTTGCTTGCCGACCGGCATCGAAGCCACGAGGCGCGGAAGATCACGCGATTCCTTGACCTCCTTGCCGTCGAACTTGACGATCACGTCGCCGGCCATCAGGCCCGCTGGTTTTGCCGGACCCTTCTCGTCCACGCCGGCGATCAGAGCGCCGCGCGCCGTTCCTAGATTCAGGCTGTCGGCGATGGTGTCGTCGACGGGCTGGATCCGCACGCCGAGCCATCCGCGCCGGGTCTCATGGAACTCCTCGAGTTGCTCGATCACGGGCTGGACGGTCGCGGAAGGCGTAGCGAAGCCGATGCCGATCGAGCCTCCCGACGGGGAGAGGATCGCGGTGTTGATGCCGATCACCTCGCCCTGCAAATTGAACAGCGGGCCTCCCGAATTGCCCTTGTTGATCGAGGCGTCGGTTTGGAGAAAGTCGTCATACGGGCCGCTGTCGATATTGCGGTTGCGGGCGGAAATGATGCCGGCGGTTACGGTTTCGCCGAGGCCGAACGGATTTCCGACCGCCATCACGCCGTCACCGACCCGCATCTTGTCGCTGTCGCCGAACTTGACCGTCTTGAGCGGCTTGTCGCTCTCCACCTTCAATACGGCCACGTCCACCTTGGGATCCTTGCCGACGACCTTGGCCTTGAGTTTGCGCCCATCGGTAAAGATGACGAGGATGTCGTTGGCGTCTCCGACCACGTGATTGTTGGTGATGACGATGCCGCTCGGGTCGATGACGAAGCCGGAGCCCAAGGATTGCGCTCGGCGCGCGCGCGGCTGCGGATTGATGCCGTGATTCTTGAAGAACTCCTCGAACATTTCGTCGAAGGGCGTGCCCTTCGGCAAGTCGGGAGCGACATCCTTGTCCTCGACGGTCTGAGTGGCTGAAATGTTGACCACCGCGTCGGCGACCTGGTCGACGAGATCCGCGAGATTGGTCGGCCGGGCCTGGGCGGCCGCGGGACTGGCCGGCGCCAACGCGAGCGGAGCGCCAAGGAGAACCGAAACGACGGCGAACGCGCACGCCGATCTTGCCGCGCGCCGATGCGTCGTCGAGATTCGCAACCCATCGTACAGCATGGGATTTCTCCTCACATTCGTCGATCGCCCCGGCGGGACGTCGCTTCGCCGGATAGAACAGTCCCTCGATCGCCTGGCCCGCGCGCCGCGCCGCAACCGCGCACGTCAGTCCGCCTTCGCTGAAGGCGTCGCATTTGCTGACGGCGCCGGAGCTGGCGGAGTCTCGGGAGCGGGGGTCGGCGTCGAGAAGTACCGGAAGAAGTCCGACTTCGGACTGATAAGGGCGCGCGTCCGCCCGTTATCGAAGCTGTTCTGATAGGCCTGCATCGAGCGGTAAAAGGCGAAAAACTCCGGGTCGGCGCCATAGGCCTCGGCGAAGATACGGTTGCGCTCGCCGTCGCCCTCGCCACGGATCTGCTGGGCCTGTTGCTGAGCCTGGGCGGTGATGACGGTGACCTTGCGGTCCGCCTCGGCCTTGATCGTCTGGCTCTCCTGCGACCCTTGCGCACGATAGGAGGCGGCCCGCTGTTGCCGCTCGGTCTGCATGCGGCGGAATACGGCCTCCGAGTTTTCGGGCGGCAGGTCGGCGCGCTTGATGCGCACATCGACGACGGCGAGGCCAAAGCGCTTGGCGCCGGCGATCATCTGGTCGCGGATGTCGGCCATCAGCGCGTCGCGCTTGTCGCGCACGATATCGGTGATCGACGCCCCCGATAGGCTGCGGCGCAGCGCCGAGTTCAGCATGCCGCCGAGTTGCGCGTCCGCGCCGCGGATGTTGAAGACGGATTGATAAAACAGCAGCGGATCGGCGATACGGTAGCGCACGAAGGCGTCGACCTCCAGGCGCTGATTGTCGGACACCAGCACTTCCTGGCGCTCATTGTCGAGCGCGAGAATGCGTTTGTCGATATAGATAACCGTATCGACGAACGGCCACTTGAAGTAAAGGCCAGGCGCGCCAATGAGGTCGCGCACCGGCTGGCCGAAACGCAACACGAGCGCCTGTTCGGTGGGATCGACGACAAACGTCGCCATCGACGCAACAATTATCGCGACGACCGCGATCGCGGCGAGGACGACGCCGTTCAGGGACCGCCTCATTTGCCGCTTGCCCCCGTCTTGGACTGCAACGGTTCAAGCGCGATATACGGCACAGGTGGGCTGGCGGAGTTCGAAATCGACGATCGTCTTGTCCATAGCGCCGAGCACGCGCTCCATCGTCTCAAGGTACATGCGCTCGCGGGTCACGCCCGGCGCCTTCTTGTACTGCTGGTAAATCTGGTTGTAACGGGAGGTCTGGCCCTTCGCCTCGAGGATCGTCTGCTCGCGATAGGCCTTGGCCTCGGCGAGGATGCGGGCAGCCCCACCCTCGGCCTCCGGCACGACTTTGTTGGCGTAGGTCTCGGCCTCGTTGACGGCGCGCTGCTGGTCTTGCTGCGCCGCGGTTACGTCGCGATAGGCGGAAAGGACCTCGCTCGGGGCGTCGACCGACTGCAGCTGAACCTGCTTCACGAGAACGCCCGCCCGATACGTGTTGAGCAGGTCCTGCATCCGCTTTTGCACGTCGGCCTCGACAGACGCCCGGTCGGTGGTGAGAATGCCGTCGATGGTCTTCAATCCGACGACCTCGCGCATGATGCTCTCGGCCACCGCCTTGACGGTCTCGCGCGGGTTGAGAATGTTAAACACATAGTCTTCGGGCTTCGCCGGGTCGATCTGCCAGTTCACCCTAAAGTGAACATCGACGATATTCTTGTCCCCGGTCAGCATCTGGCTCTCTTCGGGAACGTCCGCACTGGCGCCGAGGCTGCGATACCCGACCTCAGTAATCTGCTGATCCCAGACCGGAACCTTGATCACCGAACCGATTGGCCATGGCCAATTGGTGTTGAGGCCGGCGGCCGTCTTGCCGGTATAGCGGCCAAACACAAGATTGATCCCGACTTCGCTCGGCTGGACGGTATAGAAGGTCCCCCAGGCGAACCAGACCACCAGCGCGGCGAGCACGAGGAACAGGAACCCACGGCCGCCCGGCCCTCTGCCGCCTGAGCCCGATCCGCCCGGCGTCAGCTTGCCAAGGGCTTCCTGGACGCGGCGAATGATCTCCTCGATGTCGCCTGTCGGCTGCGGGCCGGATGGGCCCTGGCCCCAGGGCCCACGCCCCGGCGAGCGCCACGGTCCCCCGCCTTGATTGTTCCAGGACATCCAAACCCCTTGTCGGCCGCTGGCCGCTGTGTTGGGCGCTTATATAGGTATGTGTGGCGAACCGGCAACGGACGCGCGCGGCGCCGCCAGCCGCCGGAGGGCGACTTGCCCCAGTCAGGGCGCGGCGCCTTGTCCGTCCTGATCGACCCCCCGGGACTCGGCGGGGCGCGCCCCGAGGGGGATGATTCTGAGCGCGGCGATCCGATTGCGCTGCTTGCGCAGCACTTCAAAGCGGAAGCCGTGAAAGCTGAAGGTCTGGCGGGGCTCAGGAATGGAGCGGGCCTCGTGAATCACGAGGCCCGCCACGGTTGCGGCTTCCTCGTCGGGCAGGTTCCAGCCCATCGCGCGATTGAGCTCCCGGATGGTCGAGGAGCCGTCAACCACGACCGACCCGTCGCGCAGTTTGCGCACGCCCTGCACCGCGACGTCGTGCTCATCGCGAATATCGCCGACGATCTCCTCGATGATGTCTTCAAGCGTGACCAGCCCCTGCACGACGCCGTATTCGTCGACGACGAGCGCCGAATGGGTCTTTCGGCGCAAGAAGGCTTGGAGCTGGTCGCGGAGCGTCGTCGATTCAGGGATGAACCAGGGCTCGAGCGTCAGATCGGCGATGTTAAGCTTGCTGGCGTCTCCGCCTGCCGCCACATACGCCCTGAGCAGGTCCTTGGCGTGCAGGACGCCGATGATGTTGTCCGGCTCCCCGCGCCAGAGGGGCATGCGGGTATAGGGCGAAGCGATCACTTCGCGCACCAGCTCCTCGGGGGGCAGGTCGGCGTCGATGAGCCGCATCTTGGTGCGATGAACCATCACATCCGACACCGGGATTTCCGACAGTTCCAAGAGACCGCCGAACATGTCGCGCTCGTCGCGCTCGACTTCGCCTTCGCGATGCAGGATGTCGACCGCGCCCATGAGCTCCTCATGGCCGGAAACGCCAGCGTCGTGATCGACGAGCGAGACTCCCGACAATCGGAGCACGCCCCGCACCAACATCTCGACCGCGCTCACGATTGGACCGAAGATCCGCACGAAGAACAGCACCAGGGGCGCAATCAGCAGCGACACGCGATCGGGATAGGCGATGGCGATCGTCTTGGGCATCACTTCACCGAAAACGACAATGAGCGCGGTCATGATTGCGGTCGCGGCCCACACGCCACGCTCGCCAAAGACCTTGAGCAGGACACTGGTGGCGATCGCCGACGAGCCGATGGTGACCAATTGTCCCCCGAGCAGCATCGCGCTGATGAGACGTCCGCGCATGCCGATCAGGCGGGTGACGAGTTTCGCCCTCGTGTCGCCGCTCGTTTCCAACGCATGCATCCGCGCTCGCGACGCCGCCGTCAGGGCGGTCTCGGCGCCAGCGAAGAACGCTGCGGCGGCAACGCTAAGGACAATGACGACAATGTCGAGGGTGTACGTCATGGAGCGATTTTAGCACGCGCGCGTCCGCGCGTAATGCGCCCGGCTTTCAGGCCGAAACGGCCAGTTCGCGCGCCAGGAAAGCTGAGACGCTTGCTTCGTCCACGTCACGGGCGACGAAACTCTCGCCGATGCCTCTGGCGAGGATGAAGGTCAGCCGGCCGCGCTCGACCTTCTTGTCCTGGCGCATCGCAGCCAAGACATCTCCCACGCTCGCATCAAAGCCGGGAATGTCGCCGATCCGGGTCGGAAGGCCAACCGCCCTCAAGTGCGCTTCGACCCGAGCGGCGTCCTGCCCTGAGCAGACACCCAGGTCACGCGAGAAGCGGAACGCCGAAACCATGCCGATGGCGACGCCCTCGCCATGCACGAGGCGCGCTGGATCATAGCGGGTCAGATTCTCCAAGGCATGGCCAAAAGTATGCCCGAGGTTGAGCAGCGCGCGCTCTCCTTGCTCCGTCTCGTCAGCGACGACGACGCGCGCCTTGGCCGCGCAGCTGATCGCAATCGCTTCGGCTCGGGCTGGTCCGCCGCCGAACACGTCGCGCCAGTTCGATTCCAGAAACTCGAAAAACCCCCGGTCGCCGATGATCCCATACTTGACCACTTCGGCAAAGCCGGCGCGAAAATCCCGCTCGCTGAGGGAATTGAGACAAGTGGTGTCGGCCAGAACCAGCGACGGCTGATGAAAGGCGCCGATGAGGTTCTTTCCATGCCGCGAATTGATTCCCGTCTTGCCGCCGACACTGGAATCGACCTGAGCGAGCAGCGTCGTCGGGATCTGCACCAGACGCACGCCCCGGCGCAGCGTCGCGGCGCAGAATCCGGCAAGATCGCCGACGACCCCGCCGCCAAGCGCAATGACGACGTCGCGCCGCTCGATGCGCGCCTCGATCAGCGCATCAGCGACGCGGGCGAACTCGGAATAGGACTTGGCGCCCTCGCCAGGTGGGCAGACGATCGATGTGGAGCGCAAACCCGCTCGATCCAGGCTTGCGGCGAGACGCTCGAGATAGAGCGGCGCAACCCGTGCGTCGGTCACCACGGCGCAATTGACGCGCGGCGCAATCCTGGCGATTTCGGCCCCCGCCTCGTCGAGGACGCCCGGCCCGATCAGGATCGAATAGGCGCGCGCGCCGAGCGGAACCTCCACCCGCCGATTCGCCGGCGGCGAGGCGCCAGCCTCCTTGCCCAGCGTGGCGTCCAGGCGCCGAAGGATCGCGTCGACGACCGAGTCGTGCGAACCGTCAAGCGATTCGATGGTGAAATCGGCGAGCGCATAGGTCGGCGACCGCTCTTCGAGCAGCCGGCGCAGCGTCTGTTCCAGTTCGGGGGTCTTCAACAGCGGGCGATTGGATTTCTTGCGCACCCGAGCGAGCAGAACATCAAAACTCGGCTTCAGCCAAATCGAGACGCCGTGCCTCGCGATATTGTCGCGCGTGGTCGCATTCATGAACGCGCCGCCGCCGGTCGCCAGCACGAGCGGTCCACCGTTAAGCAGGCGGGCGATCACCTTGCGCTCGCCCTCGCGGAAATAAACCTCGCCGAACCGCTCGAAGATCTCGGAAATGGTCAGTTGAGCGCCCGCTTCGATCTCCGCGTCGGCGTCGACGAACGGCAATCCAAGCCTTGCCGCCAGCCGTTTGCCGACCGAAGTTTTTCCGGCCCCCATCATTCCGACGAGAATGACCGAGCGATCGCCGAGCGCGGCCACTCGCCCGACGTTCGATCGATTGCCCCTGACCCATGAACCTTTAACCTCGCCCGGAAGCGTTCTCGCGCCGGTCCCATACAGGAGGCAGTCGGCGAATGCGAGCCCGTCCGGGGCGCTTCGGGATGTCGTCGCCAACCGGCTTGCGCGCAGCGCGTCTTCTTGCAACCATGTCAATTGCACGACAGCCGTGTCCGTAGCGGTCGACCACGCCGGCGCCAAGACATGAGGGCGCGGTAACAACTGAGAGAACCGCGTCCGGAGAGACGCGCTCGGGTCTAGGGAGTTGATCCTGGCGAATGGAACGCGCCGCGCCGCGTAACGCTTGAGGGAGGCCGATATTGAACGGAATCAATCACGAGAACCGCGTCGCCGGTCCCCGTCTCGTCACGATCGTCGGGCCGTTCCAGAGCGGCAAAACCAGCCTTCTTGAGGGAATTCTTGGCCCGCGGCGGCGGCGTCGCGCGGCAAGGGTCGGTGCGCGAAGGCACCAGCGTCGGCGATTCGAGCTCGGAGGCGCGCAGCCACGCGATGAGCGTCGAGCCCAATGTCGCCAGCATCGACTATCTCGGCGACCGGCTCACCTTTTTCGATTCCCCCGGCTCGATCGAATTCATCCATGACATGCGCTACGCCTTGCCCGTCTGCGACGCCGCCGTCGTCGTATGCGAGGCCGATCCGCGCAAGATCCCAGCGCTCCAGGTCATTCTTCGCGAACTGGAAGACCTTGGGTTGCCGCGCATCCTGTTCCTCAACAAGATCGATCAGGCGAACGGGAGCTTGCGCGAGACGCTTGAGATGCTTCAACCGGCCTCGCGCACCCCGCTTCTGCTGCGCCAGATTCCGGTCTGGGAGAATGGCGTCGCCACTGGATTTGTCGATCTCGCGCTCGAGCGGGCCTTCGTCTATCGCGAGGCCGCCCCGTCCAGCGTCATCGAGATGCCAGCGGGCGTGGTCCCGGAGGAAAAACAGGCGCGCTATCTCATGCTCGAGAAGCTCGCCGATTATGACGATGCGCTGATGGAGCAACTGATCAGCGACATCGATCCGCCGAAGGACCTCGTCTTCGACGATCTCGCGCGTGAATTGCGCGATGGGCGGGTCGTGCCGGTGCTCCTGGGCTCGGCGACCGGCGGCCATGGCGTCACCAGAACTCCTCAAGGCGCTGAGGCACGAGGCGCCGGGCGTCGTTCATACGCGCAAGCGGCTCGGCATGGAGGACAAGGGCCCGGCTCTGGCGCAAGTGATCCGCACGATCCACACCGCGCACGGAGGCAAGCTGTCGCTGGCGCGGGTGTTGCGCGGCGCCTTCGCCGACGGGGCCACCGTCGTCAACTCGCGCGGCGTCGAGGAGCGCATCGGCGGATTGGCGCGGCTTATGGGGCCCATATCATCGAAACTGACGCGCGCCGAGGAAGGCGACACCGTCGCTTTCGCGCGGCTGGAAGACCTCGCCACCGGCGACCGGATCGCTGACGGGCGAACCGCGCCGGTGCCCGGACCGACGCCCAGCGCTCCGCCCGCAACTCAGGGGATCGCCATTCGCGTCAAGGACCGAAAGGACGAGGTCAGGCTCGCCAGCGCGCTGGGCAAGCTTTGCGAAGAGGATCGCGCGCTCTCCTATGTCCAAGACGCCGAGATGTCGGAATTGAAGCTGTTTGGGCAGGGCGAAATGCACTTGCGCGTGACCGCCGAGCGTCTCGCCGACCGGTTCGGCGTGACCATCCAGGCGGGGAAGCCGTCCGTCGCCTACCGGGAATTGATTCGCGACGCCGTCACGGTGCGCGGGCGGCACAAAAAACAGTCGGGAGGGCATGGGCAATTCGGCGACGTCGTCGTCGAGGTCAGCCCGCGCGGCCGCGGCGAGGGCTTCGCCTTCGCCGAGCACGTGCACGGCGGATCAGTGCCGAGGCAGTATTTTTCTTCCGTCGAAGCCGGCGCTCGCGACGCGATGGCGCGCGGCCCGCTCGGATTTCCAGTGGTCGACGTCTCAGTGACCCTGATCGACGGCTCCTATCATACCGTCGATTCCTCCGACATGGCGTTCCGTGCGGCGGCCAAGCTTGCCCTCGACGAGGCGCTGGTCAAGGCGCGCCCGATGCTGCTCGAACCGATCCTCTCGGTGACCGTCTATGTGCCGACTGACGCGCTGGCGCGGGCGAGCGCGCTGGTCAGCGCGCGGCGCGGCCAGATCCTTGGCTTCGAAGCGCGGGAGGGCTGGGCGGGCTGGGAGGCGCTGCGGGCGCTGATCCCTGAGGCCGAGATCGGCGATCTCATTGTCGAACTGCGCTCGGCGACCGCAGGCGTCGGCGCGTTCGAGACCAAATTCGATCATTTGGCCGAGCTTTCCGGGCGCGCGGCCGATCTGGTGGTCGCCGCGCGTCAGAAGGCGAACGCTTAAGCTTTTGTCCGGCGTCGGCCGCGTTTCCCGCTGTACAGACGCGCGGCCTTCGCCTAAACGGGCGGCGCGCCTGTGAGAGAGGACGTCGATGACCGAAGCTGCCAAGGAAGCCAACCGTTTGGCGACGGTATTCGGCGGGTCAGGATTCCTCGGACGCTATGTCGTGCGGGCGCTGGTCCACCAGGGATGGCGTATCCGAGTTGCCGTGCGGCGACCCGATCTTGCCGCTTTCCTGCAGCCGATCGGCGGCGTGGGGCAAATCCAGCCGGTGCAGGCCAATCTTCGCTTCCCGGATTCGATCGCCGCGGCGATCGAGGGCGCAAGCGCAGTCGTCAACGCCACGGGCGTCAAAGCGGAGAGCGGCGCGCAGACCTATGCAGCCGTCCACGTCGACGGCGCCTTGGCGCTCGCGCGAGCCGCGCTGGGCGCGCGCGTCTCATCCTATGTGCATATTTCGGGAATTGGCGCAGACGCAAACTCCGCCTCGCCCTATATCGCGAGCAAGGGGCTCGGCGAGAAGGCGACGCGCGAGACATTCCCCGACGCGGTCATCATGCGCCCCTCGGTCGTGTTTGGCCCGGAGGATGATTTCTTCAACCGCTTCGGCGCCCTCGCCTGCCTTTTGCCGGCTTTGCCCCTGCTGGGAGGCGGCAGGACTTGGTTACAGCCGGTCTATGTTGGCGACGTCGGGCAGGCGGTCGCTGCGGCGCTCTCCGGTCTGGCGAAGCCCGGCCTAGCGTACGAGCTCGGCGGTCCAAGGACAATGACTCTCCGCGAAGCGGCGGAGCTAACGCTTCGCGAGATCGATCGCCGTCGTCTGCTCGTCGGCCTTCCGCTCGGACCATCGCGCTGGATCGCAGCCTCGACCGAGTTCGCATCGAAGGCGACATTCGGGCTTTTCCCGAAATTGCTGACGACGACCCGCGATCAAGTTGATCTGTTGGCGTCGGATAACGTCGTATCCGCGGAGGCGGAAGCCGAGGGGCGCGTGCTGAGCGCCCTCGGCGTCCAGCCCCAGGCCGCCGAGGCGATCGTCCCATCCTATCTGACGCGGTTTCGCCGGACTGGCCAATACGAGGCTCTGCGTTCGGACTGAAGGTCTGCTGCGCCCCGCCGCTCCGGCTCCCGGCGTGATGGTGAACACCGGTTGCCTGAGAGCGAAACATTGGCGGTTTGCTATTGATATTGACCACGATTTCAGGCCATTAAGACACGGCGAAACGTTGGGATCGTTTCGATTGGGGATGTTCGGTGATCAAGTCTGAACTGGTGCAGCGCATGGCCGCACGCAATCCGCATCTCTATCAGCGCGACATCGAGACCATCATCGACGCCATTCTCGGCGAGATCGCCGACGCGCTTGCTCGGGGCGAGCGCGTGGAGTTGCGCGGCTTCGGCGCCTTCTCGACCAAGCAGCGCCAAGCCCGCACTGGCCGCAATCCGCGCACCGGCGACAAGGTTCCGGTCACCGAGAAGCTGGCGCCGTTCTTCAAGACCGGCAAGGAAATGCGCGAGCGCCTCAACCGCTCGGCTGAGGCAGTCTAGAATCCTTAGAACAACCGCTTGGCTTGAACCGGCGCGTTCTCGGTGGGTCGAGCGGATGAGGCTTGCATGATTCGCTTCTTGAGATTCGCCCTCTTCGCCCTCGTCGCAATCATCCTTCTGGGCTTCGCCTTCGCCAACCGTCACGACGTGATCGTTTCGTTCGACCCGTTCGCTGCGATCGACAATGCCGCGCTATCGATCGCCGCGCCGCTGTTTGTGGTCGTGACCGTCGCGGCCATGCTCGGCGTCGTCGCGGGCGCGTTCGCGACCTGGCTGTCGCAAGGGCGTCATCGGCGGGCATCGCGCCAAAGCCGGATGGAAGCGGACAAGTGGCGCGCGCAGGCCGAGGCGCTGAAGGCCGCTCGCGCTCGCGAGACGCCGCACCCGGCCTTGCCGATGAAGAGCTAAGCGCGGCTGCGGGTTTCCAGGCCGAATTCATCGACGCGACCCCAAGGGTTATTGCTCGTTGCGTCGACGGGCCGCGATCGCTGGGACGCCAGAGGAATAAGCGCGGCTGGTTCACGCTGCCCTACTCCGCTCCGCGTCCTACTCTGCTCCGCGCGCGAGCCGCAAAATGTCCGGCGCTGGCGCGTCGCCCTCGCCCGAAAAGTCCATGGTTTCGATCCGCTCGGCCCGGCGCGCGATCCGCGCGCCCGCGGCGGCGACGCCATGAACATCGTCCTGCGCCTGGCGGAAATGCGCCTCGAGCTTGCCCGCGCGTTCGACGAGCAGTCGCACGTCGTTCATGAGCTTGCCGACCTCAGCCTGGATTGCATGCGCTTCGTCGCACATGCGCGCGTCGCGCAGAATTGCCTGGGCGACGCTGATCGCCATCATCATCAGAGTCGGCGAGACGATGACGACTCGGGCGCGATGGGCCTTCTGCACCAGTTCGTCGAAGTGGTCGACGAGATCGGAATAGATCGATTCCGAAGGCACGAACATCAGCGCCACATCCTGCGTCTCGCCGGGCAGGAGATAGCGCTCGGCGATGTCCTTGACGTGTTTCATGACGTCGGCGCGCACCCGCGCCTGCGCCGTTTTGCGAGCCTCCTCGTCACGCGCGGCGCGCAAAGCGGTGAAGCCTTCGAGCGGAAACTTGGCGTCGATGACGAGCAGCCGATCGTCCCCGGGCAGGCGGATGACGCAGTCGGGGCGGGCGCGGTTCGAGAGGGTGAACTGGAAGTCGTAGGCGCCCGCCGGCAGGCCGTCGCGCACGATCGCCTCCATCCTCCCCTGGCCGAAGGCGCCGCGGGCCTGCTTGTTGGCGAGAATGTCCTTGAGCGACACCACCTCGCGAGTCATTTCGCTCAAGCGCGATTGCGCCGCGTCGATGACCGCGAGACGCTCGTTGAGCTTGCCGAGACTTTCGCCCGTTGTCTGCGCCTGGCTTTCAAGCCCGGCGCCGAGACGCGCCCCGACCGAATCGAGTCGGTCGGCGACGAGGCGAGCGAGGTCCGTTTGTCGCGACCCGAGCCATTCCGACATGCTGCCGATCCGCCCGGTCAGCTCGGCGCTCGACTGCGCGAGGGCAGCGAACCGCGCCTCGATCGCCTCCTGCCGCTCGTCGGCGATCTCGCGCTCGCGACGGCGCAGAGATGCGGCGCGCGAAAGCGCGATCAAGCTCAGCGCCGTGAGCGCAACCAGCAGCGACAAAGCCGCGCCGAGCGCTTCGGTAAGGGAGATCGGGACGCCATCGACGACGGCGAACGGGACGGCAGGGATCGTCAACTCGGGCGGACCGGCGCAGAAAATCGGAACAAAATAAGAACACGTTTGACCGCGCCTGTCCAGCCGATTATCTGTCCCGACGCTTCTCCGGCAAAAAGTCCCGCATGCCCCTCAGACCGATCATCATTTTGCCCGACCCCAAGCTGCGCCTCGTCAGCAAAAAGATCGAGCGCGTCGACGATGATCTGCGCAGGCTGATCGACGAC
Source organism: uncultured Alphaproteobacteria bacterium (assembly GCA_963824475.1). Lineage (GTDB taxonomy): Bacteria > Pseudomonadota > Alphaproteobacteria > Rhizobiales > Beijerinckiaceae > Roseiarcus. Next base: position 235,817 of record CAWGPR010000006.1, on the reverse strand, counting down.
ATGATCGAGACCATGCACGAGGCGCCAGGCGTCGGCCTCGCGGCGATTCAGGTCGCCGAGCCGATCCGCCTCCTGGTGGTCGACGTCGCCAAGAAAGAAGAAACTCCGGACCCTAAGGTGTTCATCAATCCCGAGATCGTGTGGTCGTCCGAGGAGCGCTCGACCTACGAGGAGGGCTGCCTTTCCATTCCGGAATATTACGCCGAGGTGGAGCGCCCGGCGTCCGTGCGCGCCCGCGCCCTCGACCGCGAGGGAAAGGCGGGCGAAATCCTGGCCGAGGGCCTGCTCGCCACCGTTCTGCAGCACGAGATCGACCATCTCAACGGCGTTCTGTTCATCGACCACATCTCCAAGCTCAAGCGCGATCGCGTGATCAAGAAATTCCAAAAAGCGGCCAAGCGCGCCGGCGACGGTTCGCACGTGCTGTAGGCTCGCCCTCACGGGCCTATGAATTGGCTTGGTCCAATCGGCTGGGATAGGTTCGATCCTTAAGGAGCATGCTCATGCAACGCGTCGCGCTTCTTGGCCTTGGCACGATGGGGGCCGGCATGGCCGCCAACTGGCTCGCCAAGGGTCTTGAGCTTTCGGTCTGGAATTGTACGCCCGCCAAAGCCCAGGCGCTGACCGGGAGGGGCGCTAAGGTCGCGGCCACGCCCCGTGAGGCCGCCGCGGGCGCCGACTTCATCTTCGCCATGGTGGCGGACGACGACGCCTCGCGCTCCGTCTGGCTCGGAGCCGACGGGGCGCTCGCCGGCGCGAAGACCGGCGCCATCCTTGTCGAATCCAGCACGCTCACGCCTGGTTGGGTGCGCGAGCTTGGTCGTCACGCTCAAGCCAAAGGATGCGGTTTTCTCGATGCGCCGGTCGGCGGCAGCCGCCAGGCGGCGGAGTCCGGCGAACTCAGGCTCTTTGTCGGCGGCGAACCCGCGATCTTCGAGGCCGCGCGCCCTGCGCTTGCGGCGGTCGGAAGCAAGATGGATCTGCTCGGGCCTATCGGCGCGGGCGCGACCTGGAAGCTCATCAACAACCAGCTCGCCGCCACCCAGATCGCCGCGCTTGCCGAGGCGCTCGAGGTCGCCAAAAAGGCAGGCTTTAAGAAGGAGCAAATCTCCGAACTCATCCTTGCCGGCGCGGCGGCGAGCCCGATCGTAAAGCTTAAATTGCCGCGGATGCTCGAACGCGATTTCGAGCCGGCGGACTTTGCGCTTCATCTGATGCTGAAGGACGCGCGTTATGCGACGGCGCTCGCCCAGTCGCTGGGCGCGCCCGCCGACCTGATTTCCGGCGCCGTGACGGCGTTCGCGCGCGGCGAGGCCAAGGGGCTGGGCGCCAAGGACATCGCGGCGGTGGCCAGCTGAACCGCGGGCCGGGGCCGCATGCGCACGAGCGGAGACGAACCGTCGGCGCGACCGACTGGCGAGCAACGGGTGCACGGCCCGCGAAGAGACCTTCAGGATCTCTGCAACCTGCCGCGCTCAGCCCTGCTCTCCTATCTGCAGAAGCACGCGCAGCCGCGTAGGCCGCGCTCGCGGGCCGAGGCCGCTCGGCGCGCGCGTTATCCGACGCTCGCCGCCTTCGCTCCTCGCCGATTTTGGAAATGGATGACCGAATATTGGCGATTTCGAATTGGCCAGCGACATCCGTTCCAGACTTACGACGGCGAAGACGGAGACAACGGCGTCTACCGGCTGCGGGGCGATGGCCACGAGATCCGCATCGCTCTGGCCGGCGATTGGGGAACCGGCACCGACGAAGCGGCTCAAGTCGCCGCGCTCATCGAAGCCTATCGGCCTCACTATTCGATCCATCTCGGCGATGTCTACTACGTCGGCGACCCCGCGGAAGTGGGCGCGAATTTCCTTGGGCTCCCCAATCCCCGCCACCACTACGCGCCGTGCAAATGGCCTTTAGGATCGGAGGGCGCGTTTGCGCTCAACGGCAACCACGAGATGTATGCGCGCGGATTTGGCTATTTCGATTCCATCCTGCCGAAGCTCGGCGTTCGCGACAGTCCGCGCGGCCAAAAGGCCAGCTATTTCTGCCTCGAGAACGACCATTGGCGTATCATCGCGCTCGACACCGGCTACAATTCCGTCGGCGCGCCGATCCTCGAGCATTTCCTTCAGCCCGACTGCGCGCTGCCGGCCGAGCTCATCGACTGGCTGCGCACAGTGGTTGAGCCGCGGTCCGACGATCCGCGCGGAATCGTGATCCTCAGCCATCACCAATATGTCTCGCGCTTCGATCATTGCTATCCGAAGCCGGCGCAGCAACTGGCGGAGTTTTTCTCTCAGCCGGTCCTGTGGCTGTGGGGACATGAACACCGGTTGGCGATCTACCACGGGGCGGCCATGGCGGGCGGCGTCACGGCGTTCGGACGTTGCATCGGTCACGGCGGCATGCCGGTTGACCTGCCGCCCAAGGCGCCGCTGCATGACTTTGCGGTCGAATTCGTCGACGACCGGGTCTATCCGAACGATGAAAATCTTTCCGTCGGCTTCAACGGCTCCGCGCGGATGACCTTGTGCGACGAGAAGCTGACGTTGGACTACGTCGACGTGCGCGGAATGCGCGTGTTCGGCGAGACTTGGACGGTTGATCGAGGCAAGCTTGTACGCCTAATGGCGCCACCGGGTTGACGAGCCCTCTTTTCGCGCTGATCACGCGACGGCAGCCGTCGGCAAACCCAAGGAGGCGCAATCGAGCGATGCAGGATCCGGTCGCGACAACTGAACGGCCCTGGCACGCGGAAACGGCCGAGGCCGCGCTCGCGCGGCGCCAGTCCGCTCCCCAAGGACTGACCTCCGCCGAAGCCGCGAAGCGGCTCGCGTCGAACGGGCCAAACCGCCTGCCGGCGGGCAAACGGCGCTCGTTGTTGGCGCGCGTGTTCGCCCAGTTCAACAACCTTCTGATCTATGTCCTCCTCGCTTCCGCGCTGGTCACCGTGTTGCTACGTCACGCTCTCGACGCCGTGGTGATCCTCGCTGTCGTCCTCATCAACGCAGCGATCGGCTTCATCCAGGAAGGTCGGGCGGAAAAGTCGCTCGAGGCCATTCGCGCCATGCTGACCCGCGAGGCCTCGGTCCTGCGCGACGGCCGGCGGCTCACCGTTCCGGCCGAAAGCCTGGTCGTCGGCGACGTGGTGCTGACCGAAGCCGGCGACCGCATTCCCGCCGACCTCAGGCTCATGCGCGCCTCGAACCTCAGGATCGAGGAAGCGGCGCTGACCGGCGAGTCGGCCCCGGCGGACAAGTCGACCGACCCCGTCGCTGCGGACGCCGCGCTCGGCGACCGCGCCTCGATGGCCTATTCCGGCACGCTGGTCGCGAGCGGCCAAGGCGCGGGACTGGTGGTCGCAACCGGCGCCTCGACCGAGCTTGGGCGCATCAGCGCCATGGTCGGGGGCGTCGAATCGCTGACCACGCCGCTCTTGCGCCAGATGGATATGTTCGCCAGGCGCCTGACGATCGTCATTCTGGCCGTCGCCGCCGGCGTCGGCGTCTTCGCGGCGGCGGCGCGCGGTTACGAAATCGAGCAAGCGTTCATGGCCGCGGTCGGCGTCGCGGTCTCCGCCATTCCCGAAGGCCTGCCCGCGGTGATGACGATCACGCTCGCCATCGGCGTCAAGCGGATGGCGGATCGCAACGCCATCATCCGCCGCCTTCCCGCAGTCGAGACGCTGGGCGCGGTGTCGACGATCTGCTCCGACAAGACCGGCACCCTGACCTTGAACCAGATGATGGTCGGCGCCGTCGTGACTGCTTCGGCCGCGTTCGAGACGAGCGGGAACGGCTATGAGCCGCGCGGCGGGCTGCTTCGTGACGGCGTCGTGATCGACCCCGCCGCCTATCCAGAGCTCGGCGCCATCGCGCGCGCGGCGCTCCTCTGCAACGACGCCTCGTTGCGGCAGGCGGGAACCGAGTGGATCGTCGACGGCGACCCGATGGAGGGCGCGCTGATTTCGTTCGCGATCAAGGCGGGCGCGGACCCCGAGGCCGCAAGACGCGACTCCCCGCGGCTTAAGGAGATTCCCTTCGACGCCCGTTATCGCTTCATGGCGACCCTCAATCGCGCCGGCGCGGCGAGTCTCGTCACCGTCAAGGGCGCGCCCGAGCGCGTGCTCGAGCTTTGCGTCTCACAGCGCTCCGCAACCGGCGACGAACCCCTGGACGCGCCTGCGTGGCGGGAAACGATCGACGGGCTCGCGGCCCGCGGCCAGCGCGTCATCGCCTTCGCCTCGAAGCCTGCGCGCGACGCGGACAGCCTCGAATTCGACGATGTCGAAGAGGGCGGCCTCACGCTGCTTGGCCTCGTCGGTCTCATCGATCCGCCGCGGCCAGAAGCGGTTCAGGCGATCGCCGAATGCAAGGCGGCGGGGATCGACGTCAAGATGATCACCGGCGATCACGCTTCGACCGCCGCCGCGATCGCGCGCGAGCTGGGCTTAGGCGAGCGCACGGTCGACGCCATGACCGGCCGGGCCATCGACGCCATGGACGACGACGCGCTTCGCCGCGCGCTGCCGACGACGTCGGTGTTCGCGCGCACCAGCCCCGAGCATAAGCTCCGGCTGGTCGAGGCGCTGCAAGCGGACGGCGCGGTCGTGTCGATGACCGGCGACGGCGTGAATGACGCGCCGGCGCTCAAGCGCGCCGACGTCGGCGTGGCCATGGGCCGCAAGGGCACGGAAGCGGCCAAGGAAGCGGCGGAAATGGTGCTGGCCGACGACAATTTCGCCTCCATCGCCGCCGCGGTGCGCGAGGGCCGCATCGTCTACGACAATCTGGTCAAGGTGGTCGGGTGGGCGCTGCCGACCAATGGCGGCCAGGCGATGGCGATCGTCGCCGCGGTCCTCCTCGGCGTCACCATGCCGATGACGCCGGCGCAGATCTTATGGGTCAACATGGTCACCGGCGTAACGCTGGGGCTTGTGTTCGCCTTCGATCCGGCCGAGCCCGGCGTCATGCAGCGGCCGCCGCGCGATCCGCGCGCGCCGATCCTGTCCGCCCTCCTGGCGTGGCGGACGGCGCTGGTGTCGGCCTTGTTCTGCGTCGTGGTGTTCGCGGTCTTCTTCTGGGCGCTAAAACGCGGCGAGGAACTCGAGCATGCGCAGACCTTCGCCGTCAATGCGATGGTCGGGCTCGAGATCGCCTATCTGTTCAGCGTCCGCCTTCGGCATAGCGCGTCGTTCGACTTCCGCGCCATACGGCTGACGCGCGCGCTCTTAACCGGGATCGGCGCCGTCGTGGTCTTGCAAATCCTGTTCACCTACCTGCCGCCGCTCGAAATCCTCTATGACACGAGGCCGATCGACTGGCCCGACATGGGCGTGGCGGCGCTCGCAGCGATCGGCCTCATCCTGCTGCTCGAACTGGAGAAGGCCATTCGCATCGGCCTGTTCGGGGCGGGGCGCGCCTGAAGCGGGGAGCTGAGTCGGTTATATCCTCCCCCGCTTCGCAGGGGAGGGGGACCGTCCGAAGGACGGTGGTGGGGGCGCAGGAACGCATCAACCAAAGGCAATCCGCTCTTGACCGGGAGACGCGGCGATCCAGAGTCACCGCAGCATCCCTTCGCCCCTGGATCGCTTCCCCCCGGGCTAGACCCAGCGACGTGCAGGTCATGCAGGGCGACCTCGCCGGCGCGCTGAAATCCTACCGCGACAGCCTCGCGACTAGAGACCGCCTGGCGAAATCCGATCCCGGCAACGCCGGCTGGCGGCGCGATCTCTATGTTTCAGACGTCAAGATCGGCGACGTGCAGCGAGCGCAGGGCGACCTCGTCGGGGCGCTGACCTCGTATCGCAACGGACTGGCGATCATTGATCGGCTGGCGCAATCCGATCGCGGCAATACGGAATGGCAGCGCGATCTCTCGGCGTCCTACGACAGAGTTGGCGACGTGAAGGCGGTGCAGGGCGACCTCGCCGGCGCGCTCACCTCCTATCGCGACAGCCTCGCGATCAGAGACCGCCTGGCGAAATCCGATCCCGGCAACGCCGGCTGGCGGCGCGATCTTACGGTGTCGTACAACAAGATCGGCGATGTGCACGATTCTCAAAGGCGCAGTTGCGGCGCGACGGCGCAATCCTGCCGGTCAATACCGCGCTCGCCTTTCTGACCTTCGGCGGAACGACGATCGATCTCTCGGTCACCAATACAATTGAGGAATTATCGGCATGAGCACCCTAAGAGCCTATGTTTCGACTGTCGGCTTTCTAACTGCAATGCGTCCTGCGCTGGCCGAATTGCCTTCGCCGACATCCTGTCTGATCGGTGGCGATAAGCTTGCGCTTGCGGCAGGCGTCCGATCGGCGGATTCCGTTAAAGATTCGCCAGATTGCCGTCTGACTTGGCAGGAGGCTGGCGTGATGGATTTCCCCCCGCGCTCGACAGGCGGGTAACCCCGGACAACCTGTTCCTGTATCCGTTCAACCGGTGGACGCTTCAGAGCACCAGGCGTTTCACACGCACCGCCTCAACGCTGGCCGAGCGTAAGGAAACCCATCCAATTCCAGAAAAACTGGACAACGCCCTGCTCAACACGAATCTGACGATCAACGGCGCCGATCACACCATTGGGGACTATGCCAGCCGGACGTTCACCGATGCTCTGGTGGTCGTCAAGGACGGCAACATGGTCGCGGAATGGTATGGCGACGGCATGACGGCCAGCAAGCCGCACTATATCTCTTCAGTGACAAAGGGAGTCACCGGGCTTCTAGCTGAGCTGTTGATCGCTCAAGGCAAGCTCGATGAGACCCGCCCAGTCAAATCTTATGTTCCGGAATTGACGCGCTCGCCATTCGCCGACGCAACCGTGCGTGATGTGCTGGACATGAAAGTCAATGTTGGAGGCGGAGAAACGAGGGGCGAGTCGGATGTCGCAGACAATGCTCTCTGGTCAACATTGGCGTTGAACGGCAGCCAATCCATTTACGAAACCCTAGCGAAGGTCAAAGCGGACGGCCCGAATGACGGCAACTTCCACTATGCGTCGATGACGACCGAGGTCGCTGGATGGGTCATCACGAGAGCAGCCGGAGAGACTTACGAGCAACTGGCCAGCGATCTGCTGTGGTCCAAGCTTGGCTTGCAGGACGATGTTTACGTGCCCGTCGATCCGGCAGGCAAGGTATACAGCAGCACCGGTTTGACGATCTCCGCGCGCGACCTTGCCAAACTTGGCCTGATGATCGCTGATCACGGCAAAGTCAACGACGAGCAGGTTTTCCCAGCGAATGTCATCGATCGCCTATACGAATATGGCGATGCAAGAGCCTGGAAGAACGGAAACTTTAGAACTAATCCGGTGTTTCGTTCCTATCGGTCTTATTGGTATCAGCTCGGAGGAGAAGATCACGCGCTGATGGGACTGGGCGTCTTTGGCCAGGGGCTCTATATCAATCCAACTCGACGCGTTGTAACGGTTCGCTTTTCATCCCTGCCAGCGCATTCGATTATCGAATACTCCAAGGGCTGGAACGACATCAGGGTGTGGCTGGACGAAACGGCGAACAATTCGCGTTGATCAAAACCGACCTTGCAATTGGGCTCGGGTCCCGGACAGCGGGAGCGCGTAGAGAACGATGGACGATCCTCGCAAACCAAATGCGCCGCTGCCCCCCGGCTACCGCCAGGGCGTGATCTCCGCCATCACGGTCGCGATCAGCTTCTCGCTTCTCTTCATGCGCTATTGGGGGTTCGAAGCGAGCGGCCGGGTGACGCGCGGGTCCACCGCCGCGGGGCTCCTGCTGCTGGTCGCGATCCTGATCGAATTCTACACGCTGTGGCGCTCGCTTCAGCTTGCGGACGACAATGAGGCCGAATACAGGATCACCCTGCGCTGGTTCATGGCGTCGGTCGCCGTGCTGTTGGTCAGCATCGTCGTAGCCTCGCTTGCGGCGGCGGGAATGATCGCGCTGTGAAGTCGAACTCCTGGCTGAGGGCCGCGACGATCGGCCTAGCAACGTGATGCACGAGCGACGCGCCGAAACTTTGCAAGCGCTCGCCGTCCCGCGTCACAGGTGACCGGGGGACGGCTTGGCATGGATCCTCCTTCGGCGGTTCATCTCCGTCGGCAAGCACCCCTCGTTCGGTTGGGTAGTGTCCTAATTTGGATTTAGGCGATGCCGAGGGGGTTCGAGACCGACTGTGCCGCCCGGCCCGCGTCTACTTTCTCCGCGATATGCCTTCAGGCGCCATTCGCGAGCATGGTTGTTGAACCAAGATTCGAGTCGGTCTTGGTCATGGGCGGAAATCTTGCCGCGCACAAATTCGATAACATCCCACGCTCCGTGAGTGTAACCTCGGCGATACGAGCGCTCTGGGTCGTCCATGTCTTCGCTCAAGAATGTTTCCTCCTACTTGGAAGCCCGCGGTTCTTCGCCGTGCTACATATTGGGGCGATCAAGTCGCCAGCGGATGCGGTGCGGGCGGCGATCGTGACGGAGCATAGGAGCAGAGCGGAAGGGATGAAGCAATGAGCGGCGAGCGGCGCACTATCGAGATACATATCGTAATGACTGAGTCCGGCGCCTTCGTTGTTGATGCCGATGCAGATGAGGCGGCCGGAAGGGCCGAAGAGGAATTCCCTGACGACGACGTGCGCCAAGTTGCTCTCACTATTGAATTGCAGCCTCCAAGCTCCTCGCCTGAGCCGATCGCCGCCACCGTCACGATCAACTGAGCACCCTGCGGCAAATTAGGACACTACCTTCGGTTGGTCTTGCTTGCACGGGCGCCGCGCCCGATGCTATCGCCTCGCCTTCGCTGGTTATGTGCAGCACGCGTTGGAGGGGTGGCCGAGCGGTCGAAGGCGCACGCCTGGAAAGTGTGTATACGGGAAACCGTATCGCGGGTTCGAATCCCGCCCCCTCCGCCAGTCCCGCGTCCGAGCTTGGTCGCAAACGTGCTTCTCGTAGCGAAAATATCATTACGGATTAGTTGGTTAGGCTAAGCAAATGTCCGCCGCTGTCTGTTTTTGACCTCTTGCGCCCGTCCCCGTTCGCGCCTATAGGAGGGGGACAAAGTAGGGGATCGAGCGGACATGCCGGGAGTGGATCTATCAGCTGCGTTTGTTCGATCGGCGTCTCCGGGGCGGTACTGCGACGGGGACGGCCTCTACCTGCTCGTGAAAAAATCCGGCGCACGCTTCTGGGTCTTCCGATACAAAGTGAACGGCAGGCCGCGTGAGGCGGGGTTGGGCCGCGCGGGAGAAGGACGAAATTCCGTTCGTCTTGCTGAGGCTCGCGAAAAGGCTTCGGTATTATTTCGGCAGGTAAAGGCGGCCATCGACCCGTTAGCCGCAAGAGACGCCGCGTTGGCCGCGTCGAAAGGTGCCGCACAAGATGCGGCAGTACGGGGGATTACCTTCCGCGACGCCGCGCACCGATACATTGAGGGACACGCGGCCACGTGGGGCAACCCCAAACACGCAAAGCAATGGGCTTCGACGCTCGCCACTTACGCCAATCCTGTGTTCGGAGAGCTCGCAATCGCGGATGTAGGCACGCCCCATGTCCTGGCGGCGCTTGAGCCGATCTGGCTGACGAAGCCCGAGACAGCGAGCAGGCTAAGAGGAAGGATCGAGAGGATATTGGACTTCGCAAAGACCCGAGGATGGCGGTCGGGCGATAACCCTGCAGCGTGGAATGGGCACCTGGCCCTAACGCTGCCGGCGCGCTCCAAGGTCAGGAGCGTTGTGCATCACGCGGCGCTTCCGTGGCGCGAAATGGTGGGGTTCATGCTCGACCTTCGCTGTCAGCAGGGGACGGGCGCGAGGGCGTTGCAATTTGGCATCCTCACGGCCGCACGGAGCGGCGAGGTCAGGGGCGCAAAGTGGCGTGAGATCGATCTTTCTGGCGCGGCATGGGTCGTCCCCGCGGATCGCATGAAGGGCCGCCGTGAGCATCGTGTACCGCTGTCGGAGCAAGCGCTCGAAATCCTCCGGGATATGATGGAGACGCGGGCGACGGCTAATCCCGATGGCCTCGTCTTTCCCGGCCGAGACTTTAAGCGGCCACTAAGCGACATGACGTTAACTGCTGTCTTGCGACGCATGAACCGCGACGATCTCACGGCCCACGGCTTCAGAAGCTCATTTCGGGACTGGTCTGCGGAAACGACCGCCTATCCGGCCGAACTTGTAGAAATGGCGTTGGCCCACGCCGTCGGCAACAAGGTCGAGGCTGCATATCGACGGGGAGACCTGTTCGAAAAGCGGAGACGGCTGATGCAAGACTGGGCGGACTACTGCTCGCTGCCGCGCACCGGCGCGAGCGCGAACGTCCTGACCATTCGGAAGACGGCGCCACCAGTCCGGATTTAGGCGCGATGAGCAGCGCCGGTCGATCGGGCGAGCCCTCAGAATGGGCCAAGGATTTTCGTAAGCATCTCGAAAGTATTGTAATATCCAGCGTATTTACGATGGAGCGTTCAGAAATTATATCAATACTAAAGGTGCTAACTGACCACGTTGATCGACTGTTGGCCGAAACAAAGGACACATCGACAGGAATTGAAATAATCAATGGAGCCTCTTGCAAATAGATTGACGAATTCAGTCGGGTAAGGCTATAGTATTTAGAGCGGTTGTTATCGTTGTCAAGTAGGATAGTGAAATATATTTAGATTGTTGTTCAGGTGTGGCGCTGTTATTGTAGAAACCGATTCGCTTCAGCCGTGGCTGTAGACATGACAGACGACCCTCTCGACGCGATGAAGGCTCGCTGGAGCTACATCCAGGGCTTTTTGTTCCCTTGGATGCGCGAGGACAACGATCCGATCACCGAAGCGTTGGGCCGTCTCGTCACCACGCTCGACGTGATCGGCCTCGAAGCGTTCGTTCCTGAGCCGCCCAGGGGGCCGGGCCGGCCGCCCGAGGACCGCCGCGCCCTCGCCCGAGCTTTCGTGGCCAAGGCGGTCCTGGGCGTTCCCACCACCAGCGCCCTGATCGAGCGCCTCGACGTCGACAAGTCCCTGCGTCGCATCCTCGGCTGGGAGCGACGCTCGCAAGTGCCTTCCGAAGCCACGTTTTCCCGGGCGTTCGCCGAATTCGCGCGCGGCGCGCTGCCAGACAAGATCCACGCCGCGCTGATCGAGCGTGCGCTCGGGGGACGCATCATCGGGGCGATCGCGCGCGACGCCACCGAGATCGAAGCGCGCGAGAAGCCGGTCCAGAACACGGCCAACGACGGCAAAGACGATCCCCCGGCGCCCGATAATCCCGCGCCGCCGCGCAAGCGCGGACGTCCACGCAAGGGCGAACAGCGTCCGAGGCCGGAGCCGACGCGTCTCAAGCGGCAGGTCACGCAGAACCTCAGCCAGATGCTCGCCGACCTGCCCACCGCCTGCGACGTCGGCTGCAAGAAAAACAGCAAGGGCTACAAAGAGACCTGGACCGGGTACAAACTCCACATCGACGTGGCCTGCGGCCAAATCCCAGTCTCCTGCGTGCTGACCTCGGCCTCCGTCCACGACAGCCAGGCCGCCATTCCCTTGATGACCATGACGAGCGCCCGCGTCGCCTATCTCTACGATCTCATGGACGCCGCCTACGACGCCGCCGCGATCCACGACCAGAGCCGGACGCTGGGCCACGCTCCTATCGTCGACCGCAACTTTCGCGCCGACCACCAAGCCAAGGCCGAATGGGGCCGCGAAGTCGAGCGCCTGAAGCTCATCCACAGGCCCGACTTCGACGACCTGATCTACGATTTCCGCACCATGGCCGAACGCGTCAACGCCCGTCTGAAAGACGAGTTCGGCGCCAGATTTCTCCGCGTCCGCGGCGCACTCAAGGTCAAATGCCATCTCATGTTCGGCATCGTCGCCCTCGCCGTCGATCAGATCATCCGTGTCGTCGACTACAGGACCGCCCCTGCCTGACCCAGCTAGGTGCACCCGCCCGGCGCAGGAAAATTCACCTCGCTCAAGGGATTATGCAAGAAGCTCAATGAGCACATAGTTGTTGGTCAGCTTAAACACTTAATCCTCGGATTGGAGGATCTGGATCGCGGCTTAGTTCATCAAGCATTGAGGCCCGCATCGGCTCAAGCCAACGCCGCGCTCTCGGCCGAGCAAAGGGAATATGACAGACTTTTGCTTGAAGCAGTGGCGATCGCACGAGAGACCAAAGGGTTCTCTACATTGCGCCAAGCCGAGAAATATGTCGCCGGACGCCTCGCCAAGGCCGGCAGAAAACGACGAGGCAAGCCAATTACAGCCTCGGTCCTTAGAAGCCTTCGCGATCACCCCAAAAAGAAATTGGCAATCAATCCACGCCCCGAATAGGTGAGGTTGATCGGGGGACAAGCCCTCTCTCTATTCGCTCGTGTTCGAGTGAATGAGGAACCACATGCACGAACGGCTCGCATACACAATTACCGAAGCGTGCGACGCTATGAGGATCGGTAGGACAAAGCTCTACGAACTGCTCGCGGACAAAAAACTGAAGGCAGTCGCGCTCGGTGGTCGAACGCTCATCCTTCACAGTGAGGCCAGTCGCTTTCTCGCGGAACTCCCGCCCGTGCAATTGCGCGCCCGGGAACGACCTGAGAAAGGTTCAGCGGAAGTTCCAAACGCTCAGTAGCATCTCACGGATGAGGCGCCGCGCTCATGGACCTCCGCGACATTGCCGCTGCCTTGAAGGGCCACGTTTCCGGTGGTCAGGTTCTGGCCCCAGGTCCTGGGCATAGCCCCCGAGATCGGAGCTTGAGCGTCCGACTGAACGCAGGTGCTCCGGACGGCTTTTGGACGCACTCCTTCTCGGGCGACGGCTGGCGGCAATGTCGCGACTACGTTCGACATCGACTGGGCCTTCATTCGGGACGACAGTTACGACCGACGCAGCGTCAGGCGGTCCGACTGGAACCGACTGCGCGGATAGATCGCGACGCTAGGGCAGCGTGGCTGTGGCGCCGACACCAGCCTATTGGCGGGACGGTCGCGGAGCGCTACTTGCGTGAGGCTCGAGGATATGCGGGGCCACTGCCGCCAACGCTTGGCTTCCTCCCCGCTTGGGCTGACCATCCACCGACCATGATTGCAGCGTTCGCTCTTGCTATCGAGCCGGAGCCGGGGTCGCTTGCGGTCTTCGAAGCTGCTATTCGTGGCGTCCATATCACACGACTTCTGCCCGACGGCAGCGATCGGATAAGCAAGGCCACCATTGGCCGCGTCTCGGCTGGCGCTCCCATTGTCCTCGCCCCGCCGAATGATCTCCTCGGCCTCGCAATCACCGAAGGGATCGAAGACGGCCTCAGCATCTACGCCGCGACCGGCCTTGGCGTTTGGGCCGCGGGAAATGCGGGACGGATGCCGCTGTTGGCAGCCGAAGTTCCGAGCTTGATTGAGGTCGTCAACGTTTTTGGTCACGATGACCCAGCGGGGCGACATGGCGCGATCGAGCTTGCGGTCGCTTTGAGTGCGCGAGGTTTCGAAGTTCTGCTCAAGTTCCTAGGGGCAGGACAATCGGCATGAAAATCGACGCAAACGATATTTTGCGCGCTAAGGGCCCGGGCGGATTGCGTTCCGCGGTTGACGAGACACCCCGCGAGGCTCTGCCCGGGCCGGAAGATGATCGTCCACCCCCCTATTCTGATGATGCTCTAGCGCTCCGCTTTGCGGATATCCACGTCGGTGACCTTCGCTTCGTTGCGGCCCGGAACGAATGGATGATCTGGAACAGCGCCCGTTGGAAGATTGAGCACACGCTGCGCGCCCACGACCTCGCTCGCAAAGTCTGCCGCCAGGCCGCGGCGAAGTGCCATGATACGACGGCGAAGATGATCGCCAGCGCAAAGACGGTAGCCGGTGTCCTAAACCTGGCGCGGGCTGACCGTAGGCTCGCTGCGACGATGGAGCAGTGGGACGTGGGCCCTTGGCTCCTCAACACGCCCGATGGCGCCGTCGACCTCCACACCGGGCGTCTGCGCGCGCATCGGCGCGAAGATTGGATGACCCAGATGACAGCAGTCGGACCGACCGGCGATTGTCCGAAGTGGGAGGCGTTCCTCTTCCGCATCATGGGCGGGAACGAAGAAGCGGTTGGCTTCTTACAGCGGGTCTGCGGCTATTGCTTGACTGGCGTCACTTCAGAGCAGGTGATGTTTTTTGCCTACGGCGTTGGCCAGAACGGGAAGGGCGTCTTTCTGCAAACCGTCGGTGGTATCCTCGGCGACTATTGCAAGACAGCCGCGATCGAGACCTTCACCGAAAGCAAGACCGACAGACATCCGACCGAACTTGCTCGCCTTCACAATGCGCGGCTCGTTACGGCAAGTGAGACGGAAGTCGGTCGGAACTGGGCGGAAAGTCGTCTTAAGGCGCTCACTGGCGGCGACACCATCACCGCGCATTTCATGCGCAAGGACGATTTCGAGTACCTCCCAAAGTTCAAGCCATTCTTTACCGGTAACCACAAGCCGGGCCTGCGCAGCGTCGGCATGGCAATGCGGCGCCGGGTTATGATGATCCCTTTTCCTGTTACTATACCGGAGGGCCAGCGCGATCGGAGCTTCGCCGACAAGCTCAAGGAAGAGTGGCCAGCCATTCTCGCCTGGATGGTCCAAGGCTGCCTTGAATGGCAGAAACGGGGCCTTGCCCCGCCCGAGGTCGTCGACAAGGCGACAGCCGACTATTTCATGGCGCAGGACAGCCTTTCCTTCTGGCTTGAAGAATGCTGCGAGCGCGATCCCAAGGCCAAAACGCCAACCACCGCGGCGTTTGCCTCTTGGAAGGCTTGGGCGGAAAGGGCGGGCGTCCGCTATGGCGATATCAAGACCTTCGGCGACGCCATGGCCGAGAAAGGCTTCGACCGAAAGCACAGCAAGACCGGCAATCTGTATGTCGGACTGCGCATCGCGCATGACCCGACGCCCCGCCACTGGCAGGACGATCCCGGTGAAGGCTGGTGAAGGCTTTTCCGGTTTTCGACGTTCGCGCGCGCGAACGTACAAAATCCTCGGAGCCTTCATCTGCCTTCACCCGCCCAGTAAGCGGTCTCAGCTTCCCACCCGGAGCGCTGCCGCTGTTGGGTACCCGAAGACGCAATCATCCGCCGCGGGAGATCCTCGTCGGTCAATCGAGCAAGATTGGGCTTGCGTATCTCGACCTCCTGCCGGGCTTTGCCATAACCCCGATCGTGAAGGCCGTCGCCGCGCTTATGCGGGCCGCCGGGGGGCCTTTTCCTTGAGCATGATCGCCTTCAAGGTCGCACGTCTCTGTCGGCGGCGGTCGCCTGCAAGTCCTCCTAATACCAAAGGCCCCGCGAGCTGACTCACATTGTGGATTTACAGAGGGCGAGATTTCTGACTCCATTGGCGTGGGGAGATTCGCGCCATGCCATCAGCGGTCAGATTGCGAGACGACTATTCGGCTAAGGAGCTTCGGGCGCTCGCCCGGCGCTCGAAGGACGCCAACCAGAGCCGGCGGCTTCTGTCCTTGGCCGCGGTTCGGGACGGGATGGACCGAGGCGCGGCGGCGAAGATCGGCGGCATGGACCGGCAGACGCTGCGCGACTGGGTCCATCGCTTCAACGCTTTCGGACCGGAGGGTCTGTTCGACAATTGGACGGCGGGTCCCAAGCCTCGCCTGTCGGAGGAGCAACGGGCCCAGTTCGCGCAGATCGTCGAGGCCGGGCCGGATCGTGAGAAGGACGGCGTCGTACGCTGGCGGCGGATCGACCTCAAGCGCGTCATCGCCGAGAGGTTCGGCGTCGACTTTCACCCGCGCTATGTCGGAAAGCTTCTGAAGAAGCTCGGCTTCTCGCATATGAGCGCACGGCCCCGTCATCCGGCTCAGGATGAGCGGATCGTCGAGGGATTTAAAAAAACTTCCCGCGCGCGCTGAAGGCTCATCTCGAAGGGCTGCCCGAGACGACGCCGGTCGAGATCTGGTTTTCGGATGAGGCCCGGATTGGCCAGAAGAACGGCCTTGTCCGCCAATGGGCCAGGCGTGGAACGCGGCCAAGGCAGCCCGCCGATCAGCGCTATGACAACGCCTATCTGTTCGGCGCGATCTGTCCCGCTCGCGGGGTCGGAGCGGCTTTGGCGCTTCCTCGTGCCGACACCGACATGATGCAACTTCACCTCGACGAAATCTCGCGCAATGTCGCTACGGGCGCCCATGCCGTGCTCCTGCTCGACCGGGCCGGATGGCACATCACGGGCAAGCTCGACGTGCCCGACAACATCACGCCGATCTTCCTGCCCTCGCGCGCGCCGGAACTGAACCCGGTCGAGAATGTCTGGCAGTATCTCCGTCAGAACTGGCTTTCAAACACCGTCTTCGAAAACTACGACGCCATCATCGACGCCGCATGCGCCGCATGGCGAAAGCTCATCGCCAAACCCGAAACCATCACATCCATCGGAATGCGCGACTGGGCGCATGTCGGTCAGCCGCTATGACCTTTGGTATAACCCTTTCAAAGTGTATCGTACTTAAGCGCCGCAATTGGTTCCTACGGCTGGTTCAGCTCGGGCGCTTGCAGTTCATCGCGCGCGGCCGTCGAGGCGACCATCATCAGCTCTTCGAGAAGCTCCAATTGATGATCGCTCAATTTGCCCAGGTCGTATGTCGCAATTCCGTGCGCAATCGCCTGTGGAGGCCGGCCGTGCGCTCTGTCCAAAATGGCGTTTGCCGCCCCCATGCGGGCCGCTGGCGGCGCTCTTTCATTCCGCATGATCTTAGCGAGGATCGAGATTGCAGCAGGGCTGTGGGAGCGCGCTAGCTCGATTACATCGCGTACCTCTCGCGGCCGTCCACCTGGATTACCCGACCGACCCTTGGGAAATGGCCTGCCGCGCATTCGCTCAGCCCCGCTGTTCTGAGTAGCGACTGTCCGCTGTTTCATGGACCCGGAGATGGTGCGCGTCGAGAGGAAATCAGGTGGGCGCCGCCCGACCCGCTTTCTGTCCCGCGCATCTTCAGGGAGCGAACAGGGCGCGTCCCTCTCGGGCGGACGCCGTCGCGAGGCACCTCCTTTTTGCTCCTTGATTTCCAACGCGGCATCGCGTGAATTGATCGGCGAAGCGTTAAGGAGGGGCCGGGGTGGGGTTGGACATGGTCGAAACAGAACGGCGGCTGTGGAGCATCGCCGACCAGCTGAGGGCGAATTCGGGGCTCAAGCCATCAGAATATTCGCGGCCCGTGCTCGGCCTTCTGTTCCTGCGCTACGCTGACGGGCGGTTCGCAGACGTCGAGAAGCAACTCCAGCCGCGCCCCGGCAGCCGCCTCGGCGCGCCGACGCCGGACGCGTTTAAGGCGCGGGGCGTCATTTATCTGACGCCCGACGCCCGCTTCTCACATCTGCTCGCGTTGCCCGAAGGTGCCAACCTCGGCCGCGCCCTTAACGCGGCGATGGACGACATTGAGCGGAACAACCCCGACCTCGCCGACGCGCTGCCCAAAAACTACGGCGCGGTCGGCGACGGCATTTTGCGCGAGCTCATCAAGACGCTGGCCCCCGTCGAGATCGACGGCGACGCTTTTGGACGCGTCTACGAATATTTCATGGGCTCATTCGCAATGCAGGAGATGCAGAAGGGCGGCGAGTTCTACACGCCGTCCAGCATTGTGAAGCTCATCGTCGAAATCATCGAGCCCTATCACGGCCGCATCCTCGATCCGGCCTGTGGCTCGGGCGGCATGTTCGTCCACTCGGCTGATTTCGTCCGGGCGCACAAACGAGCGCCGGAAAAGGAGCTGTCGATCTTCGGCATCGAGAAGGTGAGCGAGACGCAGCGGCTCGCGCGCATGAACCTCGCCGTCCACGGCCTCGGTGGCACGATCCGGGAGGCGAATTCGTACTACGAAGAGCCGTTCCCGATCGTCGGGCAGTTCGACTTCGTCATGGCCAATCCGCCGTTCAACGTCGACGGGGTTGACAAGGAGAAGGACGCGATCCGCAAGCGCAACGACCGCTTTCCCTTCGGCCTGCCGAAGCCCGACAACGCCAACTACCTCTGGATACAAATGTTCTGGTCGGCGCTGAATGAAACGGGCCGCGCCGGCTTCGTCATGGCCAATTCCGCGGCCGACGCGCGCGGGACCGAACTCGACATTCGCAAGAGCCTGATCGAGACCGGAACCGTCGATTGCATCGTCTCGGTCGCGCCGAATTTCTTTTACACCGTCACCTTGCCCTGCACGCTGTGGTTCTTCGACAAGGGCAAGGCGAAAGCGAAGCGCAAGGACAAGGTGCTGTTCATCGATGCTAGGCACGTGTTCCGCCAGATCGACCGCGCGCATCGCGACTTCACCCCGGTGCAAGTCGAGTTCTTGGCGAATATCGTGCGGCTGTGGCGCGGCGAGGCGACCGAGCTCATCCGCACTTCCTATGCACTGCTCGACCAGCGCGGCCTCGCGAAATCCTACATCGACGTTCCGGGCCTCTGCAAAGCAGCCAGCCTAGCGGAGATCGAGGCGCAAGGTTTCAGCCTTAACCCGGGGCGCTATGTCGGCGCGACGGCGCGGGATGCGGAGGACGAGGATTTTCGGGAGAACCTGGAGGAATTGCAGGAGGAGTTTGAGAGTGTTCGACGTCAGCGCCTTTGAGACAGCGTGAGGTTTTCAAGTAGGGAGGATTTCTGGATCATCGTAGCCGCAAGGAGCGAAGATGAGACAGAAATCCGGGCCGGAAAAGCAGCCGGCGGAAGACGCGATCAGAGACATTCGACGCGCGACGCGTCGACACTTTTCAGCTGAAGAGAAGATCCGCATCGTATTGGAAGGGCTCCGTGGCGAGGAGAGCATAGCCGAGCTTTGCCGCCGCGAGGGGATCGCCTCGTCGATGTACTATGGCTGGTCGAAGGAGTTCCTGGAGGCCGGTAAAAGGCGCCTCGCCGGCGACACGGCGCGTGCTGCGACCTCCGACGAGGTGAAGGACCTTCGGCGCGAGGCGCAAGCCTTGAAGGAGGTCGTCGCCGACCTCACCCTCGAAAACCGCCTGCTCAAAAAAAGCATGATCGCGGATGGGGGAGACGAGGCATGAGATATTCCGCATCCGACAAGATCGAGATCATCCGGCTGGTCGAGCAATCGCATTTGCCGGCTCGACGCACGCTGGAGAAACTCGGCATTCCCAGATCGTCTTTCTACCGCTGGTATGATCGCTATCAGGGCGGCGGACCGGAAGGCCTCGCGGATCGCCCCTCACGGCCGGATCGGGTCTGGAACCGCATCCCAGAGGCTATCCGTAGCCAGATTGTCGACCTGGCGCTGGATCAACCCGAGCTCAGCCCGCGGGAACTGGCGGTGCGCTTCACGGACGAGGCAGAATATTTTGTCTCAGAGGCGTCGGTCTATCGGTTGCTGAAAGCGCACGATCTTGTCACCAGCCCGGCTTACATCGTCATCAAAGCGGCCGAAGAGTTCAGGGACAAGACCACGGCGCCCAACCAGCTCTGGCAGACCGACTTCACCTATCTGAAGATCACGGGATGGGGCTGGTACTATCTCTCGACCGTGCTGGACGACTTCTCGCGCTTCATTGTCGCCTGGAAGCTCTGCGCGACCATGAAAGCGCAGGACGTCAAGGCCACACTTGATCTGGCGCTGGCGGCCTCCGGGCTCGATCACATGACCGTCGTTCACCGACCGCGCCTGCTGTCGGATAACGGCTCGTCATATGTCGCGAGCGATCTGGCCGATTGGCTGGACAAGCAGAACATCGAGCATGTCCGCGGAGCGCCCTACCATCCGCAGACCCAGGGCAAAATCGAGCGCTGGCATCAGACGCTCAAGAACCGCATCCTGCTTGAGCACTACTACCTGCCCGGCGATCTCGAACGCCAGGTCGCCGCCTTCGTCCAGTACTACAACCATGCCCGCTTTCACGAGAGCCTCAACAATCTTACCCCGGCCGACGTCTACTTCAGGCGCGCTGAGGCCGTCCTCCTCGAACGCGAAAGGATCAAGCGCCAGACAATCGCAAACCGTCGCTTGCACCATCAACTGCATGCCGCATAATCTTATTCACAGATGATCCAGAGCCTCCCTTCCGGAAGCCGGCAATATGTCTCAAATCATCTGACGACGGACACCATGATGACGACGTTGCCTTGGCTGCGATCGAACAGCTTTTCCTCGTAGGTTCCGCCATGCATGTATCCGACCATGACGAAGCGGGGGTTGCGTTTGAGCGCGCCGCCCCAACCGGGGCGATCGGTTAATGGCGTCATCCAATATTGGTCCTGGCGGCGGATGTCGCCTTGCGCCAAGTGGTGGGTGACGCGCCAATTGTTGTCGGCTTGGAGGACGAGCGAGACCCCGTTCGATGATCCGCTTTTGCCGAGCAGGATGGTTGGCGGGCCGCATTCGTAGGCCATGTCTTGGGCGAAGGCGGGCGCGCAAAGAGCGGCCGCGGCTACGGCCGCGATCGCGACTGACGCCGCCAACATTTTGCTCATGGTCTTCCCTTTTGACGACAGAGCGCTCGCGGATTTGGACTTTATTATCACATCTCTAGTGTTAAATCAGAATTGCAGACGCAAAAAGCGCAACGGGCTGGACGCCACCGCCAGGGCGTCGTCAAGGGCGCAAATCTATCGTCGAGCAAGTTGACGAGTGAGCCGATCCGAGAGGATCAAGCAGCGATGGGCGGAAAACCGACCGCCGTACGAATATGAGGCCATAACCCCACCAGCGCGTCCACGGCGCGAAAACGCTTCCCGGACCGCTTCGATCTGGGGCCGAAAGGTCCTTGATCGGATTTGAGGTGGGACTGTGGCTCGAACCGAGGCGGACGGCTGCGTTCGGCAAATTTTGTAAGCGGCGCGAAACCGCCCATCCAGACGAGACTTTAGAGAGGCTCGAACCAAACGAAATCGCAAAAACCGGCGCTAGAAAATCCGAGCTCATCGATCCGGCCGACTAGCGCCCGCTCGCAACCATGCCGAACGCAGCGCCGCACTTCGCTGCGCGCTCCGCGATCTCCCAAATCCGGTTGCCAATCGCGGGCTCCTTTTGGTTGAAAGTCTCCATGCCGGACCCGAGAAGCCCCGTGATCTCGTCCGACAACTTGACATTCGAATTATCGTTCATCACCGCCGAAACCACAGCCAATGAGCCGAAGTCTACCTCGCTCAGCGGGTCCTTTTTTGTCCGCGCCACCTCCGACTTGTACCCGCACGTCTTGTCTAGAAAGACCGCAGCATCCGACGCCGGGTTAGCAATGGCGCCCGACCAATCATGCTCGATCCCGCCAACCAAGGCGGCGCCGAGCGCCGCGCCAACGATAAACCCGTTCATTTCCTTTTCCTTTCGCCTAACCGCGACCCCCCCTCAAACAAAAGTTCCTTCATCCGATCGAGCCGCGGTGTCGTTAGAACCTCACCCGCGACCTCCGGGTGCCTTCTGACGAGGCGCGTTGACGGCGCTGCGCTTGGTCCCATTTTTGATGCGCGTCATCATCCCGCCCGGAAGCAACGTGCCGTCATCGGTAAAAGCGGGCTATGTCGGTTTTCGGGTGCCCCGCGTTAGTACAACGCATAGATAGCGTACAAATTGACCTGAGGTCAAGTAGCTCGTATTTTCCCTTTGGTCATTCCGGAAGTGGAGAAGACTTCGAGGGCCCCCCTAGGGGTCCTTTAGCGGAGCGAGCGCGATTTTCCGTTGGGCCGCCGCCACCTTTGGCGAGCAGGCGTCGGCGCGGGACGAAATTCGCCAGGACCAGGAGCGCCCGCGGGCTCGGCGCTGGAGCCTGCCGAATTGATCGGCCTGTCCCCTCTCTCTTCGTCATGCCGACGGATCGGGAGGGGAAGAAATAGGGGACAAGATCCTAACCAATTTATAAGCGATTGATATTTAATGATTTATGGCGGACGCCACCTCCGCCACTGATCTGTGGAATATGGGAAATGCAAGGAAAATAAAGGGATTAGACGGAGCGAGTTTGGGCTTCCAAGCCAGGCTGCTAGAGCATGGCGCGTATAGACGGCAACGTCGCCGTCATCGCGAGCGAAGCGACGCGATCCAGGGGAACGCAGAGCGCCCGACGATTCCTGGATTGCTTCGTCGCTTCGCTCCTCGCAATGACGATTCCGCCGGAATGCGACATGCTCTAGCATGCCGACCGGCGATCCCGCTTCAGTTCTCACTCAGGCCAAAACCCAGCGTCCAACACCTGCTCGACCGTCCACGGACAAGCTTTGGGGGAAGGCCGAGCCCGGCAGTCCTGTCTCTGTGACCGCCTCCAGCGAAGCGTCGCGATAGGCCGAGGCGAGCGCCTTCGGCAAAAGAGGCGTGAGGCTCGGGCTCCTATTGCAGGGCGCCGACAGTGAACACGATGCGTTGGCCGCCGTCGTCACGCGTCCATGCCTGTTCGACTTCGGACAACGGAACGGGCTTGGCCGCGGTCTTGAGGCCGCCGGGCGCGGCAGCCTCAAGCGCCGCGCCGATGGCGGCGAGCAAGCGGTCCGGCGGCACGCTGCCGAGGCCGCTGCCCATCAGCATGATCGGCGCCGAGCGCAGCACCGCGCTCGGCAGCGCGATTGTCTCGCCGCTGACCGAGCCGATCTGGACGAACCGGACGGGCGCGCCTCTGCCGGCTTTGGCGGCTGCGATCAGGAGGCGCTCGGCGCTCCTCCCCCACAGATAATCGACAACCACATCCACCCCCTTGTCGAACGCCGCGGCGAAGCTCGCGTCGAGCGCCGCCTCGTCCTCGACAAGCGGGATCGTCACGTCGGCGCCGAGGCCCGCCCCCTCCCGCAGCGCCGCGAGGTTGCGCCCGGTCGCGATGACCTTCGCCGCGCCGAGCCGCTTGGCGATCTGCACCGCAAGCTGACCCGCCGCGCCGGTCGCGCCGTTGACCAGCACGGTTTCTCCGGCCTTGAGCTTGGCGCGCTCCATCAACGCCGCGCATGACGACATGGCGGGATTGGCGATCGCCGCGGCCGTTACGTCGTCGAGCCCGTCGGGCACGGGCAAGCATTGCGTCGACGGCGCGACCGTCTCTTCCGCCATGGCGCCGTAAGGCGCGCGGGGCATGAGGAAATAGACCCGCCGGCCGTCGTCGAGCCGCCCCACGCCGTCCACGCCGGCGACGAAGGGGAACTGGTGCGAGGCGCTGTAATGCGCGCCGGAGGCGCGGCCCCTCACATTGGGACTGAGGGCGGCGGCCGTGACCCGAATGCGGTTTTCGCCCGGCGCCGGTTTGGGCTCGGCAAAATCCCCATAGACCGGTGTTTGCCCAGGTCCCTGAACGATTGCGGCTTTCATCGCGGTCTTCCTCTGGCTTCCTATTACGTGTATAATGCACATATATCGGGAGCCCCACGATGGTGTCAAGAAATAAGGTGCAAAATACACATATCAGCCGCCAGCTCCGCGAGCTTCATACGGCGGTCCTCGACATCGTCGGGGCGATGAACCGCCCGCAGCGCGACGAGGCGCTCATCAAGCAGGCAGGGATTCGGCTCGACCGGGCGCTATTTCCGCTGCTCGTTGGCATCGAGCGGTACGGGCCGATTGGCGTGGTGGAGCTGGCCGATCGCGTGGGGCGGGACTACACCACGGTCAGCCGGCAGGTGGCGAAGCTCGAAAGACTGGGTCTCGCAAAGCGTCAGGAAAGCGCCGCCGATCGGCGCGTGCGCGAGGCCGTGATCACGCCGAAGGGCAAGGCGATGACCGACCTCGTCGACGCGGCGCGAGAGCGGATCGGCCGCGCTGTCTTCGAAGCCTGGGAGCCTCGCGACGTCGACGAACTGGTGCGGCTCATGCGGAAGTTCGCGGACGCTTTCAAGGACGGGCCGCAGACCGACGCATGATATCAATTTCCGACGGCCGCGGACCGGATATCTGCAGTACCGAGGGCGAGCCCATTGCGACGACTCCGGCTGGGCGCGCCCCCGAGCGCGAGGCCAGCTGGCCCGGAAGCGAACGGCGCTCGCTTCGCGAATAAATACTATTTATTTATGTGTTATATATTTTTTTCGAGTTGCAGAAAAATGAGGTTAAGCGCTTGAAAAGCTTGAGTTGCACGCAGAATCGCACACTTCACGAAACTGTAGATCGCCGCGCGGTCCCGGGGGTCGCTTGCCCAGGCCTCGCCTCCCCGGTCTCCTTGACCTATATGGGTCTGGCCCCCTCCAAGGCGTGAAGGACCCGCGAGCCGGCGTCCTTCTCCGAAGTCCCTCTACGGAGCCGCCGGGATGAAAGAGCCGCGCAAATCGCCGCCGAGCAAGTCGCGCACGAAATCGGAGGAGAAGCTCGACGAGGAGCTCGAAGAGTTTTTTCCAGCCAGCGATCCGCCCGCCAATACGACCCCGACCTCTGCCGGCGGGCCGGCGCGGCCGCGCACGAAGCGCCCCACGCCCGGCAAGCCGCCGCAGCGCGGCTGATCGGCGGTCCCGTGCTCGCGGCGCATCACGCGCTACGCCGTGGACCGGACGACGAAGCTTCCGTTGCCGCCGCCATCCATCTCGTCGTGCTCGATCACGCTTAGGCTCTCGACCGCCGCAAATCGCGGCCCTTGGCGCATCTCCGCGACGAGCGCCTCGACAGCCGCCAGCGGGCCGTAGATCAGCGCCTCGACCGCGCCGTCGGACCGGTTGCGCACCCAGCCGGAGACGCCCAGCCTCAGCGCCGCGCGGCGGGTGAACTCGCGATAGCCCACCCCCTGCACGTAACCTTCGACCACGACGCGGCGGACGATAGTGTAGGTCTCAGTCATCGTGCGTTATCATCCCATCGGACAATGCGGCCCTATCGGCCGCGCCAGATGCGGAGGCGCTCATGACGCTCGAAGAGGTTTTCGACATCGCCAAGCGTAAGCGGTATCTCGTCGTGTCGACGGTCAATGAATCCGGCGCGCCCGAGGCGGCGCTGATGGGCTTCGCCTTGACGCAGGCAAACGAAGTCGTCTTCGACACTCTGGCGTCGAGCCGCAAGGCCGTCAATCTGGCGCGCAATCCCGCGGCCGCGCTGGTCATCGGCTGGGATGACAACATTTCTCTTCAGATCGAAGGCCAGGCGCGTCGGCCGGTCGGCAACGACTTGGCAAGCGCTAAGGCGGCCTATTTCGGCGAATGGCCAGACGGCCGCGCGCGCGAGAATTGGCCCGACATCGCCTATGTCGTCGTGCAGCCGAAGTGGATACGATATTCCAACTACGCCGCTGGTCCCCCGGTCGTCGAGGAGTTCAGGCTCTAGCAGCCGGATCGGCCGCGGCGCCCCTCGTCTTCGCCCATTGCCCTGACCGCCTTCGACGCTTATACGCGGGCCGCCCATGCTTACGCCGATTGGTGTCGGCGAGTGAGCTCGAGGAGCCTTGATGATCCACGTCACCTTTCCCGACGGCGCCGAGCGCGCCTATGAGCCCGGCGTCTCGGGCCTTGAAATCGCCAAATCCATTTCCCCGTCTCTCGCCAAGCGCGCTGTGGCGATGGTTCGCGACGGCGAGCTTGCGGATCTCGCCGACCCGATCGAACATGACGTTACGCTCGAGTTCATTGCGCGCGACGATCCGCGGGCGCTCGAGCTGATCCGCCATGACGCGGCGCACGTTCTCGCAGAGGCCGTGCAGTCGCTCTGGCCGGGGACGCAGGTCACCATTGGTCCGGTGATCGAGAACGGCTTCTACTACGACTTCTTCCGCAACGAGCCGTTCACGCCTGAGGACTTCCCGGCGATCGAAAAGCGGATGCGCGAGATCATCGCCCGCGACACGCCGTTCTCGAAGCGAGTTGTCTCGCGCGAGGAGGCCAAGAGCCTGTTCGAGAAGAAGGGCGAAGCGTTCAAGATCGAATTGGTCGACGCTATCCCCCCCGATCAGGAGGTGAAGCTTTATAGCCAGGGCGAGTGGACCGACCTCTGCCGCGGGCCGCACATGACCTCGACCGGCAAGGTCGGCGACGCCTTCAAGTTGATGAAAGTCGCCGGCGCCTATTGGCGCGGCGATTCGACCAGGCCGATGCTGTCCCGCATCTACGCGACCGCGTTCGCGAACAAGCAAGAGCTGGACGCCTATCTGAAGCAGCTCGAGGAGGCCGAGCGGCGCGACCATCGCAAGCTCGCTCGCGAGATGGACCTGTTCCACACCCAGGAGGAAGGGCCAGGCTCGATCTTCTGGCACCCGAAAGGCTGGACCTTGTTCCAGATCCTGGTGGCCTACATGCGCCGGCGTCTCGCCGCCGACTATCAGGAGGTCAACGCGCCGCAGGTGCTCGATAAGCACCTGTGGGAAATCTCCGGGCATTGGGGCTGGTATCGCGAGAGCATGTTCATGTGCCGCCCAGCCGGCGAAGAGGCCGAGACCGAGGATTTGCGCGTCTATGCGCTGAAGCCGATGAACTGCCCCGGCCATGTGCAGATCTTCAAGCACGGCCTGCGCTCCTATCGCGAGCTGCCGCTGCGTCTCGCTGAATTCGGCGCCGTCAACCGCTACGAGCCGTCGGGAGCGCTGCACGGGCTTATGCGCGTACGGTCCTTCACGCAGGACGACGCGCATATCTTCTGCACCGAAGAGCAGCTCGCCGAGGAGTGCCACAAGATCAATGAACTCATCCTGTCGGTCTACGACCATTTCGGTTTCGACAGGATCGTGGTGAAACTCTCCACCCGCCCCGAGAAGCGCGTGGGAACCGACGCCATGTGGGATCACGCCGAGGCGGTCATGACTCGGGTGCTGGACGAGATCCGAACGCGCCATGGGAACGTTGTGACGACTGCGCTCAATCCCGGCGAGGGCGCCTTCTACGGGCCAAAGTTCGAATATGTGCTGCGCGACGCGATCGGCCGCGATTGGCAGTGCGGCACAACACAGGTCGATTTCAACCTTCCGGAGCGCTTCGGCGCGTTCTATATCGCGGGCAACAGCGAAAAGACGACGCCGGTGATGATCCATCGCGCCATATGCGGCTCGATGGAGCGCTTCATAGGCATCCTGCTGGAACATCACGCCGGTCACTTGCCGCTGTGGCTCGCGCCGGTGCAGATCGTGATCTGCACCATCACCAGCGACGCCGACGACGCCGCGCTGCGGTTCGCCGCCGCGGCGAGGAAGCGGGGCCTGAGAGTCGAGACCGACTTACGGAACGAGAAGATCAACTACAAAGTGCGCGAGCACTCGTTGGCGAAGGCGCCCGTCCTCGTTGCTCTTGGACGCAAGGAAGCAAGCGAAAACACCGTGTCCTTGCGCCGCCTTGGCTCCAATGCGCAAACGGCCATGAGCGCCGAAGAAGCGCTGGAGGCGCTGGCCAGCGAGGCTGTGCCTCCAGACCTCCGAGGATGACTGCCGTGGTTGATTGAGAGTGCGGAGCCTAACTAATTAGCTTGATCTGGACCAAGGTCCGGACCAAGATTTCCGGCGCAGCCACGGCGGCGAGGAGAGTCGGCAGGCGATGAATGTTCCGATCAGCGAAGCCAAAGCGCGTCTGACCGATCTTGTACGACGGGCGGAGGCCGGGGACGAGGTCGTTCTGACTCGTCACGGGCGTCCGGTCGTGCGGCTGGCTCCGGTCGCGGCACGGTCGACGACCGAACTCGAGCGGCACACGACGCTTGAGAGATTGCGGCTTCTCGGGGACGCGTAGAGCTGTGGGCGCTTCGCGGCTCGCCTGGGTCTATTCGGCGACCTGGACCGATCGCCTGCATGTATGTCCACTCTCTCGGCGCTTCCAAAGCTCAAGTTTTGCCCTCAGCTTTTGTCGGCCGTGGCTCACCCGCGCTTTGAGCGCACTGCGGGGACCATAAGGGGGCTTTCCGGCACGGACTTTGCCTCCTTCCGTTTTGCCCGCAAAAGCTCCATCATGGAGGAGGGGTCAGGAGCGACGATGTCGTTTGAGGCCAGACCAACCGGCGCGCGCGACGCGCTGCGCTTTCGTTTTCGGGGCGAGGACGTTGCTCTCCGCCAGTTCTCCCCCCGCGCCACCGTTCTCGACTGGCTGCGAGAGGAGATGGGAGCGAAGGGAACGAAGGAAGGCTGCGCCGAAGGGGATTGCGGCGCATGCACGGTCGTGCTGGCGCGGCTCAGGGGCGGCCGTCTCGCCTACGAGCCGTTTAACGCTTGCATTCTGCTCTTGGGCCAGCTTGACGGCGCGGAACTGATCACGATCGAGGATCTCGCCTCGGGCGGCGAGCTGCATCCGTTGCAGCAGGCGATGGTCGACACTCACGCTTCGCAATGCGGCTTCTGCACGCCTGGCATCGTGATGAGCCTGTTCGCCGCCTACCATTCCGGCCAGCCTTTGACGTACGCGGAGCTTTGCGACCAGCTTGCGGGCAATCTCTGCCGATGCACCGGCTATCGCCCGATCATCGCGGCGGCGCTGCAGAGCTGCGTCGGCGAGCCTGCCGACCGTTTTGCGGCGACGCCTCAAGAACGCGCCGCGGCGCTCGCCGCTCTCTCCGACCACAGGGACGTGTTCATCGGCCGCGAAGTGGCCTTCTTCGCCGCCCCGGCGAACCCCGATTCGCTGGCGGCGCTCTATGCGCGCTTTCCCGACGCGACCCTCGTCGGCGGAGCGACGGATGTTGGGCTCTGGATCACCAAGCAATTGCGGGACCTAAAGCGCGTGATTTGGCTCGGCAGGGTCGCTGGGCTCGACGCTGTCGGTGAAACTGCCGATGGAGCGCTCTCGCTTGGGGCGACTTTGAAGTTGGAGGACGCCGCGCCGTTGCTCGGCGCAATCCATCCCGACCTGAGTGAATTGCTGCGCCGTTTTGGTTCGAAGCAGGTGCGGGCGAGCGGAACGGTCGGCGGAAACATCGCCAATGGTTCGCCGATCGGCGATCTCGCTCCGGCCCTGATCGCTCTCGGCGGCAGGGTTGTCTTGCGCAAGGGAGACAAGACGCGCGACGTGCCGTTGGAAGATTTCTTCATCGCCTACGGCAAGCAGGATCGCGGTCCCGGCGAGTTTGTTGTGGCGGTCGAGGCGCCGCGGCTTGCGCCCAACCAGCACTACCGCGCCTTCAAGGTGTCCAAGCGCTTCGACGAGGACATTTCCGCCGTCATGCTAGCTGTACGCATCGACGTCGACGGGCGGCGTATTCTTGGCGCCCGGATCGCTTGCGGCGGGATGGCAGCGACGCCGAAGCGCGCCGAGAACGCCGAGCAGGCGCTGGCCGGCGCGAACCTCGACCAGCCTGCGAGCTGGCGCCCCGCCAGCGCCGCGCTGTCGAAGGATTTCGCCCCGCTCACCGACCAGCGCGCGTCCGCGGCCTATCGCATGACAGTTGCCGCCAATCTCCTGGGAAAGGCGCTCGTCGAAATTTCGGGCGCGGCCGCGCCGACCCGGATCGGAATGCTGCATGCCGCCGAATGACGCCGCTGCCCTCGCCCTGACGACCGCGGTCGTTCACAAGCCGCTGCCACATGATTCCGCCCGCCTGCACGTCCAGGGCGCGGCGACCTATGTCGACGACATCGGCGAGCCTGCGGGCACGCTGCATATCGCGATCGGGATGGCCGACAAGGCCTGCGGCAAACTGAAGGGCTTCCACCTGGAGGCGATGCGTGGCGCGCCTGGCGTCGTCGCCGTTCTGACCGCGGCGGATATTCCGGGCAAGAACGACATTGCGCCGGTTTTCGCCGACGAGCCCTTGTTCGTCGACCAGGAGGTGATGTTCCACGGCCAGGCTTTGTTCGCCGTCGTGGCGCGTACGCGCGACCAGGCGCGCCGGGCGGCGCGGCTCGCCAAGATCGACATTGAGGCCGGGACGCCGTCGGTCACGATCGCGGATGCGCTCGTCAGCGGCGCGCGGGTTCAGGACGATTATGCCTTCACGCGCGGCGACGCAGCCGTGGCGATCGACAAGGCCGCGCACCGGCTGGAGGGCCAGCTCTCAATTGGCGGGCAGGAGCATTTCTATCTCGAAGGCCAGGCGTCATTCGCCTTTCCCGGCGAAGGCGACGAGATGACGGTGTACGCTTCGACGCAGGATCCGACGGAGACGCAGCATATCGTCGCTCGCATCCTCGGCATACCGGACGCCTTCGTCACCGTGGAAACCCGCCGGATGGGTGGCGGCTTCGGCGGCAAGGAAAGCCAGGCTTGCGCCTGGGCGGCGATCGCGGCGCTCGCCGCCCGCGTCACGGGGCGACCCTGCAAGATCCGCCTCGATCGCGACGACGACTTCGCATTGACCGGCAAGCGCCACGATTTCCGCGCTGATTGGCGCGTGGGATACGACGACCAGGGCGTGGTCGCGGGTTACGAGGTGGCGCTCAACGCTCGCTGCGGCTGTTCCGCGGACCTCTCGCCCGGCGTCTGTGACCGCGCGATGTTTCACGCCGGCAACGGCTACTGGCTACCTGACGTTTCGATCCTAACCCGCCGCCTCAAGACCAACACCGTATCCAACACCGCCTTTCGCGGCTTCGGCGGCCCGCAAGGCATGATCGCGATCGAGCGCGTGATGGATGCAATCGCGCGCGATCGGGGTCTCGATCCGCTCGACATGCGCAAGGCCAATCTGCTGCGCGCGGGCTTCGAACGCACGCCCTACGATCAAACGGTCGAGGACTACGAGACCCAACGAGCGATCATCGAGGAGCTCGAGGTTTCGAGCGACTATCGCGCCCGCCGCGAACGGATCGCCGCCTTCAATGCGGAAAGTCCCATTATCAAGCGGGGCATCGCACTGACGCCAGTGATGTTCGGCATTTCGTTCACGCTGATCCCGCTCAATCAGGCCACCGCGCTGGTGCACGTCTATTCGGACGGCTCGATCCATCTCAACCACGGCGGCACAGAGATGGGGCAGGGGCTGTTCACCAAGGTCGCGCAGATCGTGGCCGAGGAGTTCGGCGTGCCGCTGCATTTCGTGCGCATAACCGCGACCAACACCGCCAAGGTTCCCAACGCTTCGCCGACCGCCGCTTCGTCCGGGACTGATCTCAACGGCATGGCGGCGAAAATCGCCGCCGGCGCGATCCGGGAGAGGATGACGGCTTTCGCAGCCGCGTCGTGGAACGCAGGGCCGGAGGCGGTCGAGTTCCGAGACGGGCGCGTGTTCGCTGGCAATGTCTCCATGAGCTTCGGCGAGCTAGCCAAGGCGTGCCGACTGGCGCGCATGCAGCTGTCACATTCCGGCTATTACAAGACGCCGGAGATCCATTGGGACCGGCTCAGGGCGAAGGGGCGTCCGTTTTTCTACTTCGCCTACGGCGCGGCCTGCTCAGAGGTCGCAATTGATACGCTGACCGGCGAGATGCGAGTCATGCGCGCCGACCTGCTGCATGACGTTGGCGCGTCGATCAATCCGGCGATCGACATGGGGCAGGTCGAAGGCGCATTCATTCAGGGCATGGGCTGGTTGACGAGCGAGGAGCTGGTGTACGACGCCGATGGACGGCTGCTGACACATGCGCCCGCGACCTACAAGATTCCCGTCGCCTCGGATGCGCCGCTCATTTTCAATACCACGCTCTACACACGGCCCAATCCGACCCCGAGCCTCTACCGCTCGAAGGCGGTGGGCGAGCCGCCGTTGATGCATGGAATTTCCGTCTATTCCGCGATCCTCGACGCGGTTCATGCGACAAACCCGAGAGGGCAGCCGAAGCTCGATCCGCCGTGCACGCCGGAATCGATCCTCAAGGCGATCGCCTCCCTTAACGGGGCGGATTGAGAGAGTCGCCATGAAAGCCTTCCGCCGTCTCATTGATGCGATCGAAGCCGAAGGCTCGGCGGCGCTGGTGACGCTCGCGCGGGTCGAGGGTTCGAGCCCGCGTGAAGCGGGCGCGCGCATGGTGGTTCGCCCGTCGGGCGGTTTCCACGGCACGATTGGCGGCGGCGCGCTCGAATTTGCCGCGCTCGAGGCGGCAAATGAGACTCTCAGAAGAGGCCGCGGGCCGGCGGTCCGCCGCTCGCTCGCGCTTGGGCCCCAGCTGGGTCAGTGCTGCGGCGGACGGGTCGAATGGAGGATCGAGACATTCGACAAGCGCGATCTCGACGATCTCTCGGCGTTGGCGATCGCTGAAGGCGGCGCTTCACCGACGCTCAGCGCGCGCCTCGGGCCCGACGGTCGGGTGCAGCGTACGCTCGGCTCAGGTTCGAGCGAGCGGAGGCTGGCGCGTCTCGCCGATGAGAGCTGGACCGAACCGCTCGGCGTGTTCGCGCGCGCGGTCTATTTGTTCGGCGCTGGCCATGTCGGGCGGGCGTTGGCGCTCGCGCTCGCGCCTCTGCCTTTCGCGGTGCGTTGGATCGACCCCAGGCGAGACGCCTTCCCGGCGCATGCGCCCGCGAACGTCACGCTCATTCATGCGCCGGAGCCGACCAACGAACTCGCAAGCGCCCCCGACGGCGCGCTCGTCGTGGTGATGACGCATTCGCACGCGCTTGATCTCGAAATCGTCGCCGAGGCGCTGAGGGTCGAGCGCTTTGGGTATGTCGGCCTCATCGGCTCAGCGACCAAAAGGGCGCGGTTCTTGAGCCAGATGCGCGTGGCGAGCCTCACGGAGGTTCAGCTCGCCCGCCTTGTCTGCCCGATCGGAGTACCAGGCCTCGAATCCAAGGACCCGGCAGTGATCGCCGCCTCGACCGCCGCGCAGCTTCTGATCGCGAGCGAGAAGCTGGCGGCGGAGGAACGAGGCGCGCCGTGCGCGAAACTCCGCCACGGTTCGCCGGTTTCGACGCCTTGAGCGACGATCAACCTATGCATTGCGGCGGCTTCATCCTATGAGCGGCGCTTGCGCGCGATGCGCTTGGCCTTAGGGGGCGTCTTGGCTTTCGGCCCGGTTTCAACGAGCGCCGCGACGCGCGCCTTAACGTCGGCGCCGTTCGACTTTAAGCGCTCGCCGATGCGGCTCACTTCCTCATCGGAGAGTATGGCCGGCCGGCCGAGCGAAAGAGCGATTGCATAGAGCCGCGCGAGCGTTTCGAGCTCTCGCGCCCGGATGAGCGCCGCTTCCAGCGTTGCGCCCGTGGTCAGCGCGCAATAGTTGCTGAGCAGGACCGCGTGGCTTTGGTCCAGCGCCTCGAGCGCCAGGCTAGCCAATTCCTTGGTGCCGGCAGGCGCATATTTGGCGCAGCGGACGATCGGCGCGCCGAACAGCGCGATCATCGAATGCGCAGCTGGGATGGGTTTGCGCGCCATGGCCAGCGCG
Source organism: uncultured Alphaproteobacteria bacterium (assembly GCA_963824475.1). Taxonomy (GTDB): domain Bacteria; phylum Pseudomonadota; class Alphaproteobacteria; order Rhizobiales; family Beijerinckiaceae; genus Roseiarcus. The sequence goes on along the minus strand of CAWGPR010000006.1, from coordinate 202,766 downwards.
GTGGCGTAAGGCGACTGGAAGCGCACGATTCCGCCGATATCAGGACGGGCGCGCACAATATCGAGGTGAATGCGCCATTCGCCCGTCGGCTTCATCGGGCCTTTCCAGGCGCCGTATTCGCCGACCAGCGGCATGAGCGCGATCATCGCCGGCCGAAGGCCCGGAGAGTTCGCGCCGCTCGGCGTGATGAGGAGCGAATCATCGAAGCGCGCCGAAATGTCGCCGCCGACGGGGCCGCCGAGTCCGGCGGCCACCATTCTCGCGCCATATGCGACGATCGATTCGCGCAGCGCCTTCTCGGTCGTTGCCATGTCCCCGCTTTCGCTCAGCGCCGATTCCGCTTTTGACGGAGGATTGCTCAGGAAATCAAGATGCAAGCTGTCAACTCAAGCCCGAAGCGGGTCTCGGTCCGTCGGCGCGACCGAGTCACTCCTGTCGCGTTGGCGCGCCTCGCCAGCCTATAGTGGATGTGCCCTGGGCTGTATGGGGTCTGGTCGCGCCCGCGGCAAACTGGAGGCCAAGTGTCGCGATATCAATCCGCAAATCTGTTCGATCTCATTGCGGCTCGAGCGCCGCATCCGGACAAGCTTGCGCTCGAGACCAGCGACGCTGCAGCGGTGACCTATGGCGAACTGTTCAAGCGCTCCGCGCAGGCGGCCAATGCGCTGGTCACGCTCGGGGTCAAGCCCGGCGACCGGGTCGCGGCGCAGATCGAGAAGTCAACCGACGTGATCGTGCTCGCCCTCGCTTGCCTTCGGGCTGGCGCGGTTTTGCTGCCGTTGAACACCGCCTATACGCTCGCTGAGCTCGAATATTTCCTTGGCGACGCCGAGCCCTCGCTGACCCTCTGCCGCCCCCACTGGCTCGAGCCGGTTCGTGCGCTCGCACATAAGCTTGGCCTGCGTGCGGTCGAAAGCCTCGGCGTCAAAGGCGATGGAACATTCGCCGATGCGATCGGGGCCGCGTCGCCCGAGTTCGAGACAGCGCCGCGCGCGAGCGACGATCTGGCCGCGATCCTCTACACGTCCGGCACGACGGGGCGCTCGAAGGGCGCAATGCTGACGCACGAAAATCTGTCGTCGAACGCGCTGACCCTGATCGACTGCTGGCGCTTTAGCTCCGCCGACAGACTTATTCACGCACTGCCCGTTTTCCATACGCATGGCCTGTTCGTGGCGGTCAATGTCGCGCTCATGTCGGGAGCGACGATGATCTTCATGCCGAAGTTCGATCCGGACGCGGTGATCGCGGCGCTGCCGCGAGCGACGGCGATGATGGGGGTGCCGACCTTCTATACGCGCCTGCTCGACCATCCTGGCCTCGATCGCCAAGCCTGCGCGAACATGCGCCTCTTCATTTCGGGGTCCGCGCCGCTGCTCGCCGACACTCACGCCGCCTGGCGGGAGCGAACCGGCTTCGCCATTCTCGAGCGCTACGGCATGACCGAAACCAACATGATCACGTCCAATCCCTATGAAGGCGAGCGCCGGCCGGGCAAGGTGGGTTTTGCCTTGCCGGGAGTGAGCGTGCGCATCGCCGAGCCCGACAGCGGCGCGCCAATCCGGGCCGGCGAAATCGGCGTCATCGAGGTCAAGGGACCCAACGTGTTCGCCGGCTATTGGCGGATGCCGGAGAAGACCGCGCAGGAGTTTCGCGCTGACGGCTACTTCATCACCGGCGACCTCGCTCGCATCGACAGCGACGGCTACATCCACATCGTCGGACGGGCGAAGGACCTGGTCATTTCCGGCGGCTTCAATGTCTATCCCAAAGAGGTCGAGACCGAGATCGACGCGATCGAGGGCGTGCTCGAGAGCGCCGTATTCGGCGCCCCGCATGCCGATTTCGGCGAGGCCGTGACGGCGGCTGTCGTGCCGCGTCCAGGCGCGGCGCTGAGCGAATCGGCGATCCTCTCGGCGCTCGGCGGCCGGGTAGCCAAATTCAAGGCGCCGAAACGGGTCATCCTCGTCGATTCGCTGCCGCGCAACGCAATGGGCAAGGTGCAGAAGGCGGCGCTACGCGAAGCTTACAAGGACATCTATCGCGGCGCTTGAGAGAATGCGCGCCGGGTGGACTCGGCTGCGCTGTGCTTGAAGGGCGGTCTCGGGGGAGCGGGCATGGCAGCGCGCCGGCCTTGCCGTCGCTTCTCCGAGGCGTCTCAAGGCGCAAAACGAAAGGATTCTTTCGCCGAACGCAAGCAAGGGCTTCGCGACGAAGCTCGTAAGTCATTGAAATCCTTGGCGCGCGAAATCAAGATATTTCGCGCAATCCTGTCTTTTCAAGGCCTTGACCGCCATTTTGTTTCACGTGAGCCTCTTGCAAATAGATTGACGAATTCAGTCGGGTAAGGCTATAGTATTTAGAGCGGTTGTTATCGTTGTCAAGTAGGATAGTGAAATATATTTAGATTGTTGTTCAGGTGTGGCGCTGTTATCGTAGAAACCGATTCGCTTCAGCCGTGGCTGTAGACATGACAGACGACCCTCTCGACGCGATGAAGGCTCGCTGGAGCTACATCCAGGGCTTTTTGTTCCCTTGGATGCGCGAGGACAACGATCCGATCACCGAAGCGTTGGGCCGTCTCGTCACCACGCTCGACGTGATCGGCCTCGAAGCGTTCGTTCCTGAGCCGCCCAGGGGGCCGGGCCGGCCGCCCGAGGACCGCCGCGCCCTCGCCCGAGCTTTCGTGGCCAAGGCGGTCCTGGGCGTTCCCACCACCAGCGCCCTGATCGAGCGCCTCGACGTCGACAAGTCCCTGCGTCGCATCCTCGGCTGGGAGCGACGCTCGCAAGTGCCTTCCGAAGCCACGTTTTCCCGGGCGTTCGCCGAATTCGCGCGCGGCGCGCTGCCAGACAAGATCCACGCCGCGCTGATCGAGCGTGCGCTCGGGGGACGCATCATCGGGGCGATCGCGCGCGACGCCACCGAGATCGAAGCGCGCGAGAAGCCGGTCCAGAACACGGCCAACGACGGCAAAGACGATCCCCCGGCGCCCGATAATCCCGCGCCGCCGCGCAAGCGCGGACGTCCACGCAAGGGCGAACAGCGTCCGAGGCCGGAGCCGACGCGTCTCAAGCGGCAGGTCACGCAGAACCTCAGCCAGATGCTCGCCGACCTGCCCACCGCCTGCGACGTCGGCTGCAAGAAAAACAGCAAGGGCTACAAAGAGACCTGGACCGGGTACAAACTCCACATCGACGTGGCCTGCGGCCAAATCCCAGTCTCCTGCGTGCTGACCTCGGCCTCCGTCCACGACAGCCAGGCCGCCATTCCCTTGATGACCATGACGAGCGCCCGCGTCGCCTATCTCTACGATCTCATGGACGCCGCCTACGACGCCGCCGCGATCCACGACCAGAGCCGGACGCTGGGCCACGCTCCTATCGTCGACCGCAACTTTCGCGCCGACCACCAAGCCAAGGCCGAATGGGGCCGCGAAGTCGAGCGCCTGAAGCTCATCCACAGGCCCGACTTCGACGACCTGATCTACGATTTCCGCACCATGGCCGAACGCGTCAACGCCCGTCTGAAAGACGAGTTCGGCGCCAGATTTCTCCGCGTCCGCGGCGCACTCAAGGTCAAATGCCATCTCATGTTCGGCATCGTCGCCCTCGCCGTCGATCAGATCATCCGTGTCGTCGACTACAGGACCGCCCCTGCCTGACCCAGCTAGGTGCACCCGCCCGGCGCAGGAAAATTCACCTCGCTCAAGGGATTATGCAAGAAGCTCACGTCTTTGCACGCGAAACCTGCTTCCGTCGTCACCGCACTCGTCGCCGCGCAAAAGCCCCTATTTTGTCGACCGTGAAGAACGCGGTTTGATGTTTTGGGCTGGGCGCTGGGGCAGGCAGGCTGGGCGATGGTTAGGGGCTCGGCGGCCGCGAGGATTGCGGCAATGAAGACGCGCCAAATGGCGGCGAGCCAGGCGATGAGCCTTCGGAAGTTGTATCCGGCGGCGGCGAGGACCGCGTTGGCGGCGTCGCCGTGGGCGCCTTTGAGAAAGTTTCGGGCCATGCGGTGTTCGGCCTTGGCGTGGCCGATGACGGGCTCGACGGCCGAGCGCCGGCGGAGTTCGCGCCTGATGGCGTCGGTGACGCCGCGCCTCTGGCCAGAGATATAGACCTTGAACCGCATGTCGGGCGGGGCGTTATGGCCGCGATAACCGCGGTCGGCGACGACGCGGGTCAGGGGCGCGCCGATCTGCGCTTCGATCTCGGGCAGGACGGTCTTGAGCGTATGGCCGTCGTATGGATTGCCCGGCATCGCCTTCACATGGGCGATGAACTGGCCGCCCTTTGAGCGATGCAGGGTCGTGGCGAGCGAGACCTTGACGCCAAATTCGTAGGGCCGGTGCGACTTGCCCTTGCCGATGCATTCGACCTCGGGCGCGTGCAGGGAATAGATCTTCCTCCCGCGCTGGTGCTGGCGCTGATCGCGCACGGCGAAGGCCAGCGACAGCGGTTGGGCGAAGATCGCCCGCAGTTCAGCGTCGTCGCCGGTCTTGCGGACGAGATCGCGGCAGACCCGGCCAAGATAGGTCCGGATTGATCTCAGCGCCCGGTTGGCGCGCCTGAACTGCTTGGCGTGCGCGTAGCGTTGATGGGCGATCAGCGCGTGCTTTCCCACCCGCTCATAGGACTGGCGCAGCGACACGCCAGTCTTCCGGGCCAGCCTGACCAGCCGCTCGCGCGCCCGGTGCATGAGTTTTGCGTCGGTCGGAAACGCCACCGCCTTCGGCTGCACGGTCGTGTCGACGACGATGCGGGAAAAGTCCGAGAGTTTTGCCGCGCCAGTGCGGGTCGCGGTCGCGAGACTTCTCCTGGATCAGCGCCACGAGTTTCTCCTCGCCCATCCGCTGGCGCCAGCGCGTCAGGGACGAGCGGTCGAACGGCGTCTTGTGCCGGAAGAATTCCTCGCCGCAGAATAGCTGGAAGTAGGGGTTCTCGACCCAGCGGGCGCAGAGATCCTCATCCGACAGATCGTGCATCGACTTGAGGATCGCCAACCCCGCCATCAGCCGGGTCGCCAGCGGCGGATGGCCGGCCTTGTCAGAATACATCGCCCCGAACTGATCCTCGAGGAAGCGCCAGTCGACCGCGCGGGCCAGCTTCGCCAGCGGGTGGCCCATGTCGACGATCTGGTCGAGCCGGGCCCGGAACAGATCGTTCTGCCCGCTCTCCCGCCGCTCCTTCGGCCGCATCGAATCGCCTCCTCGCCCACGACGAAAGCGAGGGAATCACGACCAAACGCATCGCGCAATTCGCAAGATAACCGCCCTCCGAACCGCCAATTCCGGCAAACGCGAACACTTCCGATCCGCCGCTGACGCCCGGAAATCAAGGTGACGCGGCAATCTTCACGGGCGACTATTTTCGCGGGCGGACTTCCGACCAACCGCAGCATATCAAGATCGCGGCTCAATGTAAAGGAAAATCAGAATATTGGGCGCCGCCTCCGCGGAGGGGCCGGACCGCAGCGACTGCGTCACCCTTGCGCCAATGTCCGGCTCGAAGCCGACAGAGCCGAGCGGAACGTGGCGGCGATCGCCGCGAAGGCTTCCGGGGTGACGGCGATGCGGATCATGAGTTTCGGTTGTAGCCCCTTCAGAAAGCTGAAGCCAAAGCTGCGTGCCTTCAAGAGGTTGGGCGCGCCCGGAAGGTTTGCGGGCCTGGTCCTGACACTCTGCGGGCGCCGGCGCGGAGGCCATCGTTGTCGCTGGCTTATTTGGGCCGAGACAAGCCCGCGCAAGCGGGAATTTAAAGTCTCGACAAAGCCTTGCATCTGCTCATCGCACATTCTCTACCCAAGCCGCCCGGAGGCGTGGGCGAGGATCGTGTAGACTTTGCCGGTGTTGGACAGGAGATAGGCCCGCCACTGCGAGCCATCGCGGTCGTTGTGGCTGATCTTGGCCAGAAGCCGCTCGAACTCTTGGATATAGCGGGTTGTCGTGTCGCGGAACTGGGGGTCGGCGCGAAAGCGGCGCCGAATCTCGTCGAACGCCTGTTGGCCGGCCTCGGTGTAGAGGCGGCGCGACACAGCGCCCGTGTCGCCGCGCCGCCACCGGTCCCACATCTCCACTGCAGCCTCGTTGTCGATGAGGGCGGCGATTTCCCGGCTCAGCGCCTCGAGCGTCTCCGCCCCGTTGGATGCCGCCTCCTCCGGCTCGTCGCGGGAAGCGGCCGCGAGCAGGTTCGAAAGCCATCCCGGCTGTCCACGGTCGCTGGCCGACGCCGGCGGTGAAGGAGCCGGGGTCGTAGCCGGCCGGGGCGCGGGGGTCGATGACGCTGGCCACGGCGGCGTCTGGGCGCGCGCAAATGGCGGGCTTAGCTCGGACGCGCCGGTTCGCTTGGCCGACAGAGTCTCGGCCGGGGGCGCGCCCACCGCTTCAGCGACGCGCGCCAGGGCGGATTCGCTTGGCGAAGCGGCCACGACCGCTGGGACCCTCTCCGCAGTCCGGGGCGACGGCTTCTCGAGACGCGTGGCGCTGACGACGGCGCCTGTCGCGACGGCCGCCGCTTGCGGTTCGGCGACGTCGTAGGTCGCCCCCGACTCCGACACCAGCGCGGCAAGCTCCTTCAGGGCCCGGATCTGATCGGAAACGACACGCCGCATCGCTTCGGCGGTCTCGCTTGTCTCCTGCGGCAGATCGAGGACGCCGCGCCGCAGCTCCTGCCGAGTCTGATCGAGTTCGCGCTGAACCTGGCTCGCCATGTCCTTCACCTCGGCGACCGATTGACGGAAGCGGTCGGCGGCGTGTTCGAGCGCGCCGGTCAGCTGCGTGTTGGTCTGGTCCAGGGTCGCTTGCAGCGTCTGGGCGGTTCGCTCGCGCTCCTTGGCCGCCGTGTCGCGAATGGTTTCAAATTGACCGGCGACCGCGATCGAAGCGCCTCTTGTTGCGGAAGCGAGCGCGGCGCTGATTTCCTGGGCGCGAGCTTGCGCCCGGGCGAAACTGTCTTCGACGTTTGCCGCAAAGCGCCCGAGGGTCGCCTCGAAGGCCTCGCTGCGGCCGGAGAGATCGCCGATGAGCGCCTGGAGGCTGCCGTGGCGGTGTTCAAGGGCGTGGTCGAGCGACTGCTGCTGCCGCGCGAGATCCCGTCCGACCGCCGCGAGCGCTTCCGCGTGCTGGGCGAGTTGCCCGGCGAGCGTGCTTGCGTCGGACTGGGTGGTGGCTGAGAGCCGTCCCAAAGTGGCGACCTGTGAGGCGATCCCGCCTAGCGCGTTTTGGAATTCGTCGACCCGTTCGGCGAGCCCGCTCTGAACCGCCGCGAGCCGGTCTCCGGCCGATCCGATTGCCCGGTCGATGAGAGCGCCGGTTTGACCGAGATCGTCGATTGCGGAGGTCAGTTCCTGGCGCAGCCGGTTCCCGGTGCCCGAGAGAGCCTCGACCGAGCCTTCAGCGCTGCGGGTCACAGTTTCGCGAAGCGAGACGCCGGACGCTTCCACCTGCTCGGTCAGCCGTTTCAGCAATGCGTCGATCGTTTCCGCGGAGCGGTAGGTCGCCTCGGCGGCGACGTTCCGCAGCGTTTCGCTGGAATCGGCCACCTCGGAGCGCAGCTGCCCGGTCAGCGCGCTCAACGCGCGCACCGGGTCCGCCGCGCTGCCGTTGACGGCGGCAATGAGCTCGTCCGTGCGCCGCGTCAACAGAGCCGCAAGGCCGGCCATCTGCTGGTCGACCGTATGCATCGCGCGCTCGCCGACGCCGACGATCCTCGCCGACACATCCTCGCCTCGCTCGGCGATGGCGGCCACCAGGTCGCCGCCCTTGCCTTCGATGACATCGCGCAAGTCATCCACCTTCGCTCTGATCGCGCTGGCCACACTGGCTCCTCGCGCCGCCCAGATCAATTCGGCTTCCGACGCCGCTCGCGTCAGGACTTCGCTCATCGCCTGAATGCGCGCGACAAGACGCTCATCGATGGTGTCGGCGCTGCGATTCGCCGTCTGCGCCAAATCGGCCAAGCGCACGTCAATGACGCGCGCGCTTTGATCCGCGGCCTCGGCCAAGGCGGCCAATCGCGCGTCAAAAATCTGCGCGCTCTGCCTGGTGGCGTCGGCGACCGCGACCTTGTGGGAGTCGAACGCGGCGCCGATCGAGGCTTTGTGCAGATCCAGCACCGCCGTGACTTGCTGCGTGTGTTCGCCCACCTTGTCTTCCAGCTCGGCGCGGCTCGAGTTCGAGGCGCCGGCTCAGGTCCTGCATCGGCGCGACCACTTGTTCCTTGAATTGATCGACGCTCACTCCGAGCGAGCGCGAGACGTCCTCGACCCGTCCGGTCAATGTCGCATTGATGTCTCGGGCGACAGTCGACAGCGTTTGCGTCAGTTCTTCCGCCCGCCGTTGCAGCGTCTCGGAGATTTCCGCCGATTTGGCGCTCATGCCCTGCGTGATCTCGCGGCTGCCATCGCCGAGCGCCCTGGCGGTTTCAAGGGTGCTGCGGGCGAGGGTCTCGGAGAGGGCTCGGCCGCGCTGCGCAAGCGCGTCTTCGATCCGCGCCAGGAGGCTTTCGAGCGTCGAAGAGACTTCTTGAAGTTTCGCCCCCCCGCGTTCCTCCACGGCTTGCAGACGGCGGTCGAACAGAGCGGCCGCCTCTTCGTTTCGTTGGCCGAGCTTCTCGTCGATCGCGCCGCCGCGGTTGACGAGAGTCTCCTCGATGGCGGCGAGCTTGTCGCCAAGATCCGCCGCGAGAGCGGCGGATCGATCGCCAATCTGCCCGATGATTTCGCGGCCGCGCCCGTCAATTGCGCCTTCGAAGCGCGCAAGCCCATCGCCGAGCGAAGTCTCGATGCGGCGCGAATGGGAAGCCAAGGCAAAATCGACCGCATTGCGATGCGCGGCCGAAGCGATCTCAAATTGTTCCAGCCTCTCCGCCGACTTCGTCGCCACCTCCTCACCGTAGTCGCCGAAGCGCTTGTCGAAGTCGTCCCGGCGGGCCTTCATCATGACGTCGATCGCATCGAGATGTCCGGCGATGCGAGCATGAAGCTCGTCGGAATGAGATCCCAACCGATCGATCACGTTGTGACCGCTTTCGCCGACGAGCTCATCCAGCGCTTGGAGATATTCGCGCATGCGCTCTGTCTGCTGCGACACGGCCTCGACGAGGCTCACCCCGCGATGGTTGACGATGAGGTCGAAGGCCGCAATCCGCTCGCTCAGCGCGTCGTGCACGCTGCCCGCTCCGTTCGCCGCTGCCGCCGCGGCTTCGTTGACGAGCGACGCGAGACGCTCGTTGATCTGCGCCGTCTCAGAAGTCAGCCTGGTCAGGGATTGAGCCGATGACGCCTCGATCTGAGCCTGAGCGAGGGCGCCCTCGGCGGAGATCGCGCCGACGAGGCGGCGCGTCGATTCGTCGAACAGGGTCTCAAGCGCGTCGTTCTGAGTATTGATCGCGCCGTGCAATTGGGTCTCGCGGGCGTCGAACTGTTCACCCCATCGCGCAGCCGCAGCGTCGAGAATCGCGGCCGCGTCTTCCGCGCGATCCCGGATCAGGGCGCTCAGCCGTTCGCTCGATCCGGTGAGACTGTCTTCGAGGACCTGGCCACGCACCACGACGGTGTGGTGCAGACGGTCGGCGGTGTCGTTGAGGCGGGCGACGAGATTGTCGCCGTGTACGACGATGGTGTCGGAGAGCCGTCCGCCGCCGCTCTCAAGCCGCTCGATCAGAGAACTCGACCTGGCGCTGAAGTCGCGGGCCACCGCATCGGTCGTGGCACCAAGTTGATCGGCGACTGAGTCGCCTTGGGAGCGGATCGCATCGACGGCTTGCGCGCTGCTCGAGTTGACCCGGCTGACGAAGTCCTCCGAGTACGCATCGACGGCGCCGCGGGCCGCCGACGACGCCTCGGCGAGCTGGTCGGCGATGGAGTGGCCATGGACGCGGATCGCCTCGACGGCCTGTTCGCCGCTTGCGCTGATGCGAGCGACGACCTGGACCGAGTGCTCGTCGACGGCGCTGCGCGTCGCCGCCGAAGTCTCGGAGAGCCGATCGGCGATGGAGTCGCCATGGAAGCGGATCGCCTCGACGGCCTGTTCGCCGCTTGTGGCGACGCGAGCGACGACCTCGTCCACGTATTCGGCGACCGCGTTGCGCGTCGCCGAAGAGGCTTGGGAGAGCCGGTTCGCGATGGAATCGCCATGGAAGCGGATCGCCTCGACGGCCTGTTCGCCGCTTGCGCTGACGCGAGCGACGACCTCGTCCGTGTACTCGGCCACGGCGCTGCGCGTTGTCGCCGAGGCCTGGGAGAGTCGATTGGAGACGGTGTCGCCATGGAAGCGGATCGCCTCGACGGCCTGTTCGCCGCTTGCGCTGACGCGAGCGACGACGTCGTCCGCGTACTCGGTGACGGCGTTGCGGGCCGCCGCGGAGGTCTCGGAGAGTCGGTCGACAATCGAGTCGCCATGGAAACGGATCGCCTCGACGGCCTGTTCGCTGCTTCCGCTGACGCGGGCGACGACGTCGTCCGCGTACTCGGCGACCGCGCCGCGCGTCGTCGCCAAGGCGTCGCCGAGCTGGTCAGTGACCCGGTCGCCCTGAGCACGGATCGCCTCGACGGTCTCGGCTCCGCTCGCGTTCGCGCGGGCGACGACCTCGTTCGAGTAGGCCGCGACGGCGCTGCGGGTCGCCGCCGAGGCCTCGGCGAGTTGGTCGACGACCGCCTCTCCCTGGGCGCGGATCGCCTCGACGGTCAGCTCGCCGCTCGCGCTGACGCGGCCGACAACCTCGTCCGCGTAGGCGGCGACGGCTCCGCTCATCACCGCCGACGCCCCGGCGAGTTGGGCGGCGACCGATTCGCCGTGCGCGTTGACGGTTTCGGCGGCCTCAGAAAGCCGCACAGCCACGAGATCGCCGTGGGTTCGGAGCGTCTGCGCGGCCTCGGCGCTGCTGGCGGAAACGCGGCTGACGACGGTGTCGGCATGGGCGGCGACGGCGTCGCTCGCTGAAGCGGCGGCCTCGGAGAGGCGAACAGCGACAGAGTCGCCGTGGAAACGAATGGCTTCGAGGACCTCTGCGCTGCTGGCGTTTATACGGCCGACGACATCGTCGCCGTGGGCGCCAAAGGCGCCCGACAGCGCCAGCGACGCCTCGGCAAGTTGATCCGCGATCCCCTCTCCGTGTCCTCGGATCGCCTCGACGGCGCGCGCGCTGCTGCCGCTGATTCGTCCGACCACATCGTCGGCATGGGCGCCAACGGCGCTGCGCGCGAATTCGGCAGCGTCCGCAAGACGCGTCGCCACCCGGTCGCCGTGCGCCTCGATCGCCTCGACGACAGAATCCTGCGAGGTCTGGATGCGTCCGATCAGATCCTCGCTCCGCTCCCCCAAGCGGGAGAGCAAGTTGTCGCCGACCGCTTTGAGACGATTGTCGACTTCCCCGACGCGCGCCAGGATGTCTCCGGCGGCCTTTTGGCTCGTGTTGGCGAGGCGTTCGGCCAAGGTGTCGCCGACCGCCGCGATCGATACGCTCATCCGTGCGCCTTCCGCGACGATGCGCTCGAGCGTCGTGGAGCCGGTTCGGTCCATCGCGACGGTTATGTCGTCCGACGCCGCCCCGAGCGAAACCGTCAGTTTCTGGCCGACTTCGGCGAGGCGCTCACTCAGATTGCCGCCGGCGACGTCGAGGTCCGCCGCGATGCTGTCATGGGCCGTCGCTATGGCGTCGCGGACCCGTGTCCCGCTGGTTACGATCGACTCGCGCTGATCGGCCATCTCGGCGATGAGCAGGCGAATCTTGCGTTCATTATCCGAATACGAGCGCTCGAGCGTCGAAACCTCAGATCGCACGCGGGTCTCGAGCTCCGCGGCGCGCGCAAGCGCGCGCTCGACGCCATCCCCCATTGACGTGAGTTCGCGACGGATGGCCTGGGACAGGTTCGCCACATGGTCGCCCGCCATTGTCTCGGGTTCGGCCAGACGCACGGCGACTTGGGAGATCGCGCGCGCCGATTGTCGCAACTCGCGCAGCCGTCGCGACAGCGCGGCGAAGGCGAACATGAAGATGATTGGCCCCAGCGCCGCCAACAAAAATAATGGCGTCTCGGGCCGCAGCAGCAGCTCGACGGGTTTCCTTGAGGCCGAGGGCCACAGCGAGATATAGGCGTAGAGCGCACAGATCGCCGCCCACAAGAGGGAGGCAATCAGGGCGAGTATGAACGGGGTCTGGCTCGCTGGACGCGCATTCATCGCCTGCAAGACGGCGCCGACGTTCTCACGATCGTCGTTGGCGGGCGTCGCCGCGGAAATCGCCGGTTTCGGTTCGTTGTCGGGGACGCCCACAGACGGACCCGCGCGGAGGAGTGTCGGCGCATCGCCGGCGAGCGGGCTCGGCTTAAGAACAGGCGTAGCGGTCGTCGCCTTGGCAGGAAAGAGCTGGGGCGAAGCAGCGTTGGCGTCCGAAGCCAGGATGGCCTCGTCGTCGTCGGTCAGATTCAGGGCGCTTTCGATCGCCGACATCGCCGCCGAAACGGGATCCGTCGCCGGATTTTGTTTTGCCATTGCGTCCGCCTTACTCCATCAGCGCCGATCCTTGAAGTGACCGACCCGCACAACAAGCGTTTCCCCCGGCTCGCCCCGGCCGAACCAAACGCCTCGAATTAACCACGTTGCAGTCTACCGCCGAGCCTCAAGGATGAAAACCGCGCTGCCCGGGCAACTTGCAAACGTCGTTAACGCTTCGGTTACCATGTTTTTTCATAGTGTTCAGCCGATTAAGGACGGCGCCCGCCGGCGGTGGGTCTCGGAAAGCAAACGGACGAGGGCGCTATGCTTGAGAGCTCGGCCGGCTTCGATCCCCCTCTCGATCTCGTTCATCTGGCGCGCCAATGCCTCGGCGATCACGAGCTCGAGGCCGAACTGCTGGCAATGTTCCGGCTGCAAGCGCCGGCGTTGACGGCGCAGCTTGCCGCGTCTCCGCCCGTATCGCTGGAATCAAAGGCGAAGATTGCTCATCGGCTTCGTGGCTCGGCCCTTGCGGTCGGCGCACGGCGCGTCGCCAGCGCAGCGTGGCGAATCGAGGAATTGGCCTCGGCCGCCGGTGATCAGCGCTCGGCGGAAGCCCGCGCAGTCGCCGCGCTTCAATCCGCAGTCGCCGAGGCGCTTGCCGAAATCGAGCGCCTCCGGGGCTAGTCGGGGAAGACTGTCGACCGCTGGGGATAGGTCTTCCGCCCCAGCTCCCAGCCGCGACCCGGCACAAAGGCGATCTCTGAACGCCGTTTCGGCGCCGCTGCGCTTGCTTGCCGCTGCGCTTCCTTTATGAAGGCCCGCGACTGGCCTAGGCCAGTTCGCGCGCCACTCCGCGGAACGTCATTCCCCAAGGAAAAATTCGTTTCGATGCCCAAACTGACATTCGTTGACGCGTCCGGACAGTCGCGCTCGGTCGAGGCGCAGGTGGGCGCGACGGTCATGGAGACGGCCCTGCGCAATTCCATCCCGGGCATCGAGGCCGAGTGCGGCGGGGCTTGCGCCTGCGCCACCTGCCACGTCTATGTCTCGGAGGAGTGGATGGAAAAGACGGGCAAGGCCTCCCAGATGGAGGAGGACATGCTCGATTTCGCCTTCGAGGTGCGTCCCAACTCCAGGCTCTCCTGTCAGATCAAGGTCAGCGAGGCGCTGGACGGCTTGGTCGTAACCACGCCCGCGAAACAAGGGTAAGAACAGAAGGAAGCTGCATGAGCGAACTGCTAACTACCGACGTCGCGATCGTCGGCGCCGGCCCGATCGGCCTGTTTGCGGTGTTCGAGCTGGGACTGCTCGACATTCGGGCGCATCTCGTTGACATTCTCCCGAAAGCGGGAGGCCAATGCGCGGAACTCTATCCCGAGAAGCCGATCTACGACATTCCGGGCTTTCCGGTGATCAATGGTCAAGAGCTTGTCGACAATCTGATGAAGCAGATCCATCCGTTCGGGCCGAAGTTTCACCTTGGCGAGATGGTGGAACGGATGGAGGTCCTGGGCACGCCGGAGCGGCCGCTGTTTCGAGTCGAAACCGACAACGACAAAACGATCGAAGCCAAGTCGCTGTTCATCGCCGCCGGAGGCGGGTCGTTCCAGCCGAAAAGGCCGCCGATCCCGGGGCTCGACGCCTACGAAAATAAAAGCGTCTTCTATTCCGTGCGCAAAATGGACCACTTCAAGGGTCGTCGCGTCGTGATCGTCGGCGGGGGCGATTCCGCGCTCGACTGGGCGCTCAACCTGCATCCCATCGCCGACCGCATCACCCTGATTCACCGGCGCGACGTGTTCCGGGCGGCGCCTCACTCGGTTAATGCGATGCGGGAGCTTGTCAATTCGGGCGACATGGAGTTCGTGCTCGGTCAGGTGACGGGGGTCAAGGGCGAGGGCGGCCAGCTATCGGCGCTAACAATCCGACGCGAAAACGGCGAACACTACGACCACCCCTGCGACGACATGCTGCCGTTCTTCGGCCTGACCATGAAGCTCGGCCCGATCGCCAATTGGGGAATCAATCTGCACGAGAATCTCATTCCCGTCGACACGGCGAAGTTCGAAACCAGCGTTCCGGGTATTTTCGCCATCGGCGATATCAACACCTATCCTGGCAAGCTCAAGCTGATCCTGTCTGGCTTCCACGAGGCCACGCTCGCCGCCCAGCGCGCCCATCATTACGTCTATCCGGACAAGAAGCTGACCTTCCAGTACACGACGTCGTCCACGAGCCTGCAGCGCAAGCTCGGCGTGAGCTGAGCCAGAAGGAACGGACGGCGCGGATTGGGGCGGCGCCTATCGGCATCCGCGTCGGGAGCCCGTCTCGGAGCCGGGTCAGAACGTGACGCTCGTGCGCAGGCCGACCACCAGTTCGTTCTTGATCCGTTGCGTTGGATCGTCCGGGTTGGCGATTCCCATGGCCGGATTGATGAAATACTGGACGTCGGGCTGAATCTGCCACGAGGGCAGGAGCTGAAACTGATAGGTCGCCTCGATGAAAGTTTCGCTGCCTCGAATGGGTGTGTAGACCGAGGGCTGGTAGAATTGCATTTGTCGGTCGAAGCCTGATGCGCCGCTGCTCGCCCACACGGTCCCCATTTCGACGCCGAAGGCATCGTTGTCGCGCGTCGGCAACGGGGCGTGCAACGCGAAGCCCGCGTTGATGCTGGCGCTGACAAGGTTGCGATCCTGGTACGGCGTGAACATCGGACGGACGAACACATTGAGACTCCGATTGGTGTTGTCCTTCGAACGCCAGACCATCTGGTCCACGACCCCATAGAGTGAGAAGTCGCCGTGATGCGCCGCCGGGACCCCATCGCTCAAGGGACTGGCGAGAGGCAGGCCCATGTTGTCGTACTGCTGGTCGTCGAATTTGGTGCTGCTGTACCAGGCGCCGATCTTGTAATGCCCAGGCAGCGGACCGTCGGCGTTCGCCTTCCCTGACGCGCTTGAACCCAACGCGTATTGCAGTTCGGCGATCGCCAGAGTTCCGGTGTCGAGCGGGAAGCTCACGCCGTGGGGATTGCTCTCCGCCGCGTTGGGCGAATCAAACGGGATCGGGCTTCCGTTGAAGACGCCCGCGAGCACGGTGACGCTGTCCGTCACCTGCGCCCGCCCGCGAATCCCTAAGCCCGCGAGCGGATAGGCAGGGCCGCCGCCAGGCAAATCTATTGTTGGAACCCCCGGCCAGCCGGACATCGCGTTGATGAAGAGGGAGTTCCCGCTTGGGGCGATAATGAATTCCTCATCGAGGCTCTGCTCGCCGATTTTGATGTCGAACTTGTCGCCGAATTTCTGCTGATACCAGAGCTCCCAAAGCCGAACGCCGACCGGCGCGTCGATGTCGGTCAGGGTCTGGAGGACCATGAGGTTGTCCGTGCTCAGATTGCCGCCCCAATATTGGAGGCCGCTGACGTTGAGCGTGCCGCCATTGAGACCGAACGCCTTCTCCGTGTCCATTTGTAGCGTCACGGTGGTCAGTCCGTCTGCTTCGAAGCCCTGCTTGACGCCGCCGCTGAGATTCCCGAACGTCTCGACGTTCTCGAGTATGGTGAGCGTGACGCCGTACTTGGCCAGGGCGGGCCGCAGGCCCCACATGTCGCCAAGCAGATTCTGGCCTTGCAAGTCCAAACCTAACGGCCCCGGCGCCGTGGTCGCGCTCGGCGGCGTCGATGCGTCTGCGCGGAAGGATTGGCCGGCGAGCTGTGGCAGGGCGAAGGCCGGCGTCTGCTGGGACGGGGCCGAAAGGGATGCGGCTTGGCCGGGGCTTAAGGGCGGGATCGAGTCCGCATGAGCCGCGCTGGCGAGGCTAGCCACGACAACAGCAGAGGCGCTTCGGATCGCGGCCCGGCGTTGGGGACTGACTGGACGATGAAGAGGACCCAACCCTAACTCCGCCCGCCTGCCGACGGCAGGATTTCGACTGTGCGGGGCCGCGATGTCAATGACATCGCCGGCAAGATAGAACCTTTCCAAAACTATTGGATGACAGCGGGTTAGAGCGAGGCTTTCAGATCAGCGCGGTGATCGATCCAAGCGATCGCAAGGCGCGAACGACCTCCTCGGCCGCCGTTGCCGCTGCGCCAAGACCAAGGCGTCAGCGGGGTGTGCGATTCTGCGCGCGACAAAGCGATTTCAAAGGCTTAGGCTTCTTTTTCTGCAACTCGAATCGAATCGCCGCATGGCGGACTTACGCTGAATCTTATTTGTTAGCCTAGTCGCATAACTAGAGCGGAATCCGTTCAGGTTGTGTTGAGGGCTTGGAGTTCGCCGGGATCATACCCGCAGGCCTCGAAATAGTTTTCGCATTCGGCCGGCTTGAAGAGAGCGGCGCAGCCCTCCAGGATAGCAAGAAGTCCGACAACGGTGCGCTCGGCCAATTTTCGCAGCGCGCTTTTCAGTTTGGAAATCGCCATCTCGATGGGGTTGAAGTCCGGGCTGTATGGCGGCAGGTATCGTACCGTGCAGTTTTTCCTGGCCAGGATTTCCGCCACTCTCGGGCTTTTGTGAGCCTTGAGATTGTCGAGCACGACGATGTCGCCTTCCTCCAAAGTCGGCAGGAGATGGTGCTCGAGCCAGGCTTCGAACGTCTCGGCGTTCATGGCGTGGTCGTAGGCCTTGGGCGCGATGACGCCTCTCAGGCGCAGGCCGAATACGAAGGTGATCGCTTTGTAATGCCCATGCGGAACACCGCAGCGCAGACGTTGGCCGCGCCGGCGCCGGCCGAAGCGGCGCGCCATGCTGGTCGTCGCCGCCGTCTCATCGACGAACACCAGTTTCAGCGGATCGAGATCGAGTTGACAGTCGAACCATCGCCGTCGCCGCTCAAGGACGTCCGGGCGGCCCTGCTCACTCGCGTGCGCGGACTTTTTTTAAACGTGATGTCGTGGCGGTCGAAAAAGCGCCAGATCATAGACGGCGACACCTTCTCGCCTCGCGCACGCTCCAGACGGTCGCAGATTTCGTTGAGCGTAAGGTCAGGCTCGCGCCGATGAAGGCGAAGCAGGAAATCCGTGTGGGCCTCGACGCGCTGCGAACGCGTGTCGCCGCCCATCGGCAACGGCGCGTAGCTGCCGCGCTCGCGCAACGCCGCCACCCAACGAATTGCGCTGGAAAAGCTCACCCCGAACCGCTGCGCCGCCGCACGGCAGCTCATGCCTTCCTCGCGAACCGCCGAAACCACCCGCTTGCGCAAATCCACCGACAAGGGCCCCATCCCGCGCCGCCTCCGATTCGGCGCACCCCAAGAATTACATTTCCAGCGCGTTGGGAACACCGCACGATTTAACCCGGCCGGAAACCGCTCTAAGTGATATCACAGCTCTATCTAGCGATGAATTTGGATGTCATCGCGAGGACCCCGGGTCTGAGCCCGGGGGGGACGCGGCGATCCAGGCGCCGCGCGACCACTCTTGGATTGCTTCCTCTTGGACTTAAGCCTCGGAGCGCTGGGGCGCAGTTATCGGCCTGTCTCGCACGTCTATCCGCCGACATCGGCGACAAATCGCCAATCCGCCCGGGTAAGCTTGCTTGCCGATCCTGGAACAAATCGAGGCGACCCTTCGCGAACGTCACTGGGGAGCCTCATCCGCCGCGCCTCCGACCGTCTCATCGACAGCGAACGCCTCGTCAGCGGCGGGCGGCGCGGCGAAAGTCAGCGCCTTGGGCGGACTGGGCAGCGCAAGGGGCGGGGCTTCGGGCGACCGGCGAGGCGGGGGGCCAGCCGCCAGCTCATGATAGCGGTCCAGCGCGGCGACGACCCGCAAATAGGTCGCGACCGCCTTCATCTCGCCAAGCTCGATCGCGGCCTCGGCGAGTCTTAGCGCCTTCATGAGCCGCGCGACCTGCACCTGCGCGAAACGCTCGGGCGCGTCGAGCCGCCGTTCGGCGAGCGCCTGGTTCGATCTCGCGCCGCACCGTTGCGGCGCTGGCCTGCACCATTTTTGCGATCTGGCTCAAGCTATAGCCCGACGTCATCAGGCTGAAACAGCGCTCTCGCCGCGCGATCCTGGTCCCGCGGCGGGCGCGGCGCTGGGCGCGAACGCCGGCGGCTTCTGAGGGGGGTGTGGGATCGTCAGTCATTTTGGGTTCTCCGTCGCCGCGAAAGCGGCGAAAAACAGAAACAATAGCATGGTTTCGGTTAAACGTAAAGACTTTGTTTACGTCATCGCCCGTCGAGCAGCCCATCCGGTTCGTTCAGATCGGCTCGGTCAGCGGCGAGACAATCGCGCTGCCGAGCGCCGTCCTGCGCTCGGCGCCGCGCTTGAAGCGGCCGCGCCCGGCGGCTTCGAGATCGCCGCCAAGGCCGTTCCGTTGTCCGAAGTCGAACAGGCCTGGAACACCGACGACGGCGGCCGGCGCATCGTGTTCACGGTGGACGAGCCCCGATAGACGGGGAAAGCCCAACGTCGTAGCCTTCGCTCATGCCCGAAAAGAGCCCACTCTATGATCGCGATTTCTACGCCTGGAGCCGAGAGCAGGCCGAACTGTTGCGGGCGGGAAAACTGGCTGAGGCCGACATCGAGCATATCGCCGAGGAAATCGACAGCATGGGCCGGACGGAGAAGCGCGAGCTCATCAGTCGCTTGAGCGTCCTCCTGTTGCATCTCCTAAAATGGCGCTTTCAGCCGGAGAAGCGCGGACCCGGTTGGGAGGCGAGCGTCCGCGTCCAGCGCAATCGTCTCGCCGACCATTTGGACGACAACCCGAGCCTCAAGCCCCTTCTGCCGAAGGCGCTCGCCTCGGCTTATCGCGACGCTTCGCTCGAGGCGGTCGCGGAGACCGGGCTGCCCGCGGCGACGTTCCCGGAGGCTTGTCCGTGGACGGTTGAACAGGTGTTGGACGGCGGGTTTTGGCCGGGGTGAGGAGAGAGCGTCTGAGTTAGCAGTGTGACACGAGATGTCTTCGTCCCCTCGCAGCGGCGATCGCCTAAGCGTCCGCGACAACCGACTCGTGCGGATGGCGTTGATCACCGCGTCTGTTGCTGCGTCGCACGTAATTGGTCGACCGTGAAGAACGCGGTTTGATGTTTTGGGCTGGGCGCTGGGGCAGGCAGGCTGGGCGATGGTTAGGGGCTCGGCGGCCGCGAGGATTGCGGCAATGAAGACGCGCCAAATGGCGGCGAGCCAGGCGATGAGCCTTCGGAAGTTGTATCCGGCGGCGGCGAGGACCGCGTTGGCGGCGTCGCCGTGGGCGCCTTTGAGAAAGTTTCGGGCCATGCGGTGTTCGGCCTTGGCGTGGCCGATGACGGGCTCGACGGCCGAGCGCCGGCGGAGTTCGCGCCTGATGGCGTCGGTGACGCCGCGCCTCTGGCCAGAGATATAGACCTTGAACCGCATGTCGGGCGGGGCGTTATGGCCGCGATAACCGCGGTCGGCGACGACGCGGGTCAGGGGCGCGCCGATCTGCGCTTCGATCTCGGGCAGGACGGTCTTGAGCGTATGGCCGTCGTATGGATTGCCCGGCATCGCCTTCACATGGGCGATGAACTGGCCGCCCTTTGAGCGATGCAGGGTCGTGGCGAGCGAGACCTTGACGCCAAATTCGTAGGGCCGGTGCGACTTGCCCTTGCCGATGCATTCGACCTCGGGCGCGTGCAGGGAATAGATCTTCCTCCCGCGCTGGTGCTGGCGCTGATCGCGCACGGCGAAGGCCAGCGACAGCGGTTGGGCGAAGATCGCCCGCAGTTCAGCGTCGTCGCCGGTCTTGCGGACGAGATCGCGGCAGACCCGGCCAAGATAGGTCCGGATTGATCTCAGCGCCCGGTTGGCGCGCCTGAACTGCTTGGCGTGCGCGTAGCGTTGATGGGCGATCAGCGCGTGCTTTCCCACCCGCTCATAGGACTGGCGCAGCGACACGCCAGTCTTCCGGGCCAGCCTGACCAGCCGCTCGCGCGCCCGGTGCATGAGTTTTGCGTCGGTCGGAAACGCCACCGCCTTCGGCTGCACGGTCGTGTCGACGACGATGCGGGAAAAGTCCGAGAGTTTTGCCGCGCCAGTGCGGGTCGCGGTCGCGAGACTCTCCTGGATCAGCGCCACGAGTTTCTCCTCGCCCATCCGCTGGCGCCAGCGCGTCAGGGACGAGCGGTCGAACGGCGTCTTGTGCCGGAAGAATTCCTCGCCGCAGAATAGCTGGAAGTAGGGGTTCTCGACCCAGCGGGCGCAGAGATCCTCATCCGACAGATCGTGCATCGACTTGAGGATCGCCAACCCCGCCATCAGCCGGGTCGCCAGCGGCGGATGGCCGGCCTTGTCAGAATACATCGCCCCGAACTGATCCTCGAGGAAGCGCCAGTCGACCGCGCGGGCCAGCTTCGCCAGCGGGTGGCCCATGTCGACGATCTGGTCGAGCCGGGCCCGGAACAGATCGTTCTGCCCGCTCTCCCGCCGCTCCTTCGGCCGCATCGAATCGCCTCCTCGCCCACGACGAAAGCGAGGGAATCACGACCAAACGCATCGCGCAATTCGCAAGATAACCGCCCTCCGAACCGCCAATTCCGGCAAACGCGAACACTTCCGATCCGCCGCTGACGCCCGGAAATCAAGGTGACGCGGCAATCTTCACGGGCGACTAATTGATCGTCGCTCCCGGATTCTGTTGTTTCACCTTCAGCGCCGCGATCAAGGCATCCTCCGCGGATACGGTCACGCTTCGCTGCACGCCCCCGATGTTCATGCCGACCGTGAATTCGAGCATCATTCCCGGATCTCCTCAGAAGCTTCTGAAACTGCGCGATAGGGCGGATGGACGGGTCCAGTGGCGAATCCAAACCGTCGTAGCGGGTTCAGAGAAACCCACATGGGCCCCTGGCCAGCCGTCGCGAGCATAGCCGCGAACTTGCGTACGGAAGCGCTCTGACTGACCATGTCTATGAACCTGTTTATTATCAATATGTCGCAACGTTGTACAAAGACGTGGGCAGTGGCGCTTGCGGGATTACGGCACAAGAAGGGGCTCATTCTCTGCAAGCGGTTTGCCTCGGTGTATACGTCTCAGATTTTTGCTTTTAGTGATTCTAAGTCGCGCTCAACCTTATTTAGCAAGTTTAGTTGGAATATGACGAATTGTTCTGGCGCGATGGTTTGAGGACTTGATGCGTTACCGTATCGTTTGAACGCCTCCGAGATTTTTCTTCGCTTCGCAATTACCTTAGCGCTTTTTCCGTGATCGACGTCGTGTTGCAAATCTGTACGAAGCTCATTTATATCGGTGAAGGATTGGGGTATAATTCCAACTAGGCGCTCTCCCGGACCTTCCCAAAACAGAAAATAGGCATTTTCGATAAAAAGTTTATAATCGGCAAAATCTGACACCGTCTTTTGTAATCTTTTTTGCGCTGAAACCGTCTTTGAGGTTGCTTTGAAACAGATCCTTGCCGTGCTTTGCGCTGAAAGACGAATTTAACTCCTGTATTAGATTGTCAATTAAGTTTCCAATTCGCCGAATTTCTCCATTAACCCCGGCTTTGGCGACCATGCTAGGATCAAAGACGGACGCGAGGGTCGGACTCGATCGAAACATCTTCCGTAACAGGATTTCATTTCGAGTTTTCGCGCCAGCTCGAACGTTCGCATTCACAGATCGTTGGAACGCAATATAGTCATGGTCGGTTGCCCTTAAGCCGAGTTCAACCTGCTTTGACAGTTCAGCGACGAAACTCTCAATAAATTTCCGGAATTCCGGCCCTTGTTCCCCGCCTCGCTCCGTTGCAACAATTTGCGCCGCGGTGGTTATGATCGATTGCACGACAGATCTGTTTCGAAGAACTGGACTTCTTGACGGAAAAGCCTTGTGCAAATAGTCGAGTGTCGCGCGAATTCGCTTGGCCGCCGCTGATTGTCTTGAGAAGTTGGCTTGGCTCTCAAATAATGCCTTTAGGTCGTCAAAGCGAAAACCGACTTCTAGTCCTTCGATTTCAATAGCCAGTGCCTTTGTGACAACGTCAAAATATGCATACCGCTTGTCGGAAAACGAAACGCATTTTTGAAAAAAATCGTGCGCTACAAGCTCCTTGCAGAAATTGCGCAAATTGCTATGAACTGCGTTTAGCTTTTCGCTGCTAGAGCGGAATCCGTTCAGGTTGTGTTGAGGGCTTGGAGTTCGCCGGGATCATACCCGCAGGCCTCGAAATAGTTTTCGCATTCGGCCGGCTTGAAGAGAGCGGCGCAGCCCTCCAGGATAGCAAGAAGTCCGACAACGGTGCGCTCGGCCAATTTTCGCAGCGCGCTTTTCAGTTTGGAAATCGCCATCTCGATGGGGTTGAAGTCCGGGCTGTATGGCGGCAGGTATCGTACCGTGCAGTTTTTCCTGGCCAGGATTTCCGCCACTCTCGGGCTTTTGTGAGCCTTGAGATTGTCGAGCACGACGATGTCGCCTTCCTCCAAAGTCGGCAGGAGATGGTGCTCGAGCCAGGCTTCGAACGTCTCGGCGTTCATGGCGTGGTCGTAGGCCTTGGGCGCGATGACGCCTCTCAGGCGCAGGCCGAATACGAAGGTGATCGCTTTGTAATGCCCATGCGGAACACCGCAGCGCAGACGTTGGCCGCGCCGGCGCCGGCCGAAGCGGCGCGCCATGCTGGTCGTCGCCGCCGTCTCATCGACGAACACCAGTTTCAGCGGATCGAGATCGAGTTGACAGTCGAACCATCGCCGTCGCCGCTCAAGGACGTCCGGGCGGCCCTGCTCACTCGCGTGCGCGGACTTTTTTTAAACGTGATGTCGTGGCGGTCGAAAAAGCGCCAGATCATAGACGGCGACACCTTCTCGCCTCGCGCACGCTCCAGACGGTCGCAGATTTCGTTGAGCGTAAGGTCAGGCTCGCGCCGATGAAGGCGAAGCAGGAAATCCGTGTGGGCCTCGACGCGCTGCGAACGCGTGTCGCCGCCCATCGGCAACGGCGCGTAGCTGCCGCGCTCGCGCAACGCCGCCACCCAACGAATCGCGCTGGAAAAGCTCACCCCGAACCGCTGCGCCGCCGCACGGCAGCTCATGCCTTCCTCGCGAACCGCCGAAACCACCCGCTTGCGCAAATCCACCGACAAGGGCCCCATCCCGCGCCGCCTCCAATTCGGCGCACCCCAAGAATCACATTTCCAGCGCGTTGGGAACACCGCACAATTCAACCCGGCCGGAAACCGCTCTAAGCAGAGATTCTTGGCATGGCCAACGGATTGGGGATGCGCTCGCGGTTGAGATCGATGACGGCGTCATGGATGGCTTGGTCGAGGGCGGCGACGTCTGTGAAGGTCTGGTGGGCGAGGTGATGGGCCTTAAGATCGCGCCAGACCGGCTCGATTTCATTGAGTTCGGGGGCGTATTTCGGCAGCCACTCGACGGTGAGCCAGTGTGCGCGGGCGGCCAGGGCGGCGAGCGAGCGTTTGCTGGTGTGGATCGGACCATTGTCCTCGACCAGCACGACCGGCTTGGCCTGTCGCCCGGGCTGCGGTCCAAAGAGACGGTCGAGTTGCTCCAGATGGGCGATGAAATCGCTGCTGCGCTTGGTCGGGCTGGTATGGACGATGAGTTGGCGCGTGACGTGATCGAGCGACCCCAGCATCGCGACCTTCTTGGCCTGCCCCGGCGCCGGCACCCGCAAGTCCGCCCCCGACTTCGCCCAGGCGCGGGCGAGATAGGGATGCGTCAGCGCCTCGCTCTCATCGCCGTAGAGAAGGACAATGTCGCCCGCTTCGGCCTGCTGTTTGCGCAGTTGCAGGCGCAGGCCCACCCGTTCCACCTCGTTTTCCGTCTGACGTCCCTTCAGCGTGTGCCGGGGCCGCCGCCAACGGAACTTTTTTTTCGCAAGGCCTTGGACAGTTGCGAACGGCTGATGCGCACGCCCTCGCGCGCTTCGATCTCGGCGCGAAGGCGGGGGATCGTCCAGTTGCGCCGGTCGGCCACAGGTTCTTCCAGCAACGGGGTGACGACGCGCAAGGCGGCTTCACTCTTCACCGGAGGCGGGCCTGGCGCGATGCTGGTCTTCAGCGCCGCAACACCGCCGGCGGTGAAGTCGCTGCGCCACAGGCGAACCGTATCTTCGCGCACGCCAAACGCCTCGGCGATCTTGGAGCTGGTCCAACCCGCCAGCGTCAAAAGCACGGCGCGCGCCCGGTCCGCCTCGCCGCGATCCCGTGAATCGCCAAGAGCCAAGAGGCCAGCGCGTTGTTCATCGCTCGCCGTAACCGGAGACTTTCCCGCCATGCCATCCACCTTGCGAATCGGCGCAGACAGCGAACCGCAAAAAACCTATCCGTTGGTTAGCCAAACGGAATCTGCTTAGTTAAAGGGAGACCTTGCTGAAGTCTCTGGAAAAAATCTTTCAGCTCTTGCTCTGAGGCCATTTCGTCATACTCTATTTCAAAATCGTCGAATGCATCGGACGACGCTGAGGGAAGGTCTTCATTAAATTGCCCTTTGAACAGTTTTGCTGATTTTGAGGAAAGAGGGAGCTCATTGTCGAAAAACGCGAAAATTGAGTTCAAACGCTGCTGTCCATCGACGACCTCGAACTCCTCTGGTTCTTCGTTTGTTATTAAGAAGTAAAATTTTGGTAACTTCCACCCTCGAAGAATACCGTCGACAAGCGCTTGTTTTTTACCAACGTCCCAGACTTCTTCTCTCTGCCAATCGGGCATATCATACCGATCGCGTCGCTTGTATATTTTGTCTAGCGCGCGCTTCTTGGATATCATTTTCATGTTCAGCTCATTCGGCGGTGGGAAGACAATTTCGAGCACTCACAAGAGCGATCCTACCTCCTGCCGCGCTTCTTTCCACTCCTTCTATTTATAGCTACTTCCCTACCCCCGCTTCCCCGCGATCTTGGCGATCTCGCGCATGATCTTGAGCGTGCCGGAGAGCCGGTCGGCGAGCTTTTCGAAATCGTCCGCAACGACGATGCGCATGTCAGGGCGGACGCGGGCGCGCTCGCCCTGGGCGGCGACCCATTTGACCAGCCCCGTGGGATTGGCGAACGACTTGTTACGGAAGGCGAGCGTCAGGCCCTTGGGGCCCGCCTCGAGCTTCTCGACATTGGCGCGGCGGCACAAAGCCTTGATCTGCACCAGGTTCATCAGCAGCCCGACCTCGGCCGGCGGCGGACCGAAGCGGTCGACAATTTCGGCCCCCATCGCGTCGATCTCGCCCTCGTCCTCAAGCGCTGACAGGCGACGGTAGAGAGCGAGCCGCGTCGGCAGATCCGAAATATACGCTTCGGGGATCGTCACCGGCGCGCCAAGCTGGATGGTCGGCGACCACATGTCCTCGGCCGGGGCGTCCTCGCCCGACTTGATGCGCTCGACCGCCTCGCGCACCATCTGCTGATAAAGCTCGTAGCCGACCTCCTTGATGTGGCCGGACTGCTCCTCGCCCAAGAGGTTGCCGGCGCCGCGCAGGTCGAGGTCGTGGCTCGCGAGCTGAAAGCCGGCGCCCAGCACGTCGAGCGATTGCAGCACTTGGAGCCGCTTCTCCGCCTGCGGCGTGATCTTGGCCTTGGCCGGGGTGGTGAAATAGGCGTAGGCGCGAATCTTCGACCGGCCGACGCGACCGCGCAATTGGTAGAGCTGGGCGAGCCCGAACATGTCGGCGCGATGCACGATCAACGTATTGGCGCGCGGAATGTCGAGGCCGGATTCGACGATCGCCGTCGACAAGAGGATGTCGTACTTGCCGTCGTAGAAGGCGCCGACCTTATCCTCGAGCTCGCGCGCCGCCATCTGGCCGTGGGCGACGACGAATTTGCACTCGGGCGCATTCCGGCGCAGGAACGCCGCCGCTTCGTCGAGGTCCTCGATGCGCGGACAGACATAGAAGGATTGTCCGCCGCGATAGCGCTCGCGCAGCAGCGCCTCGCGAACGATGAGCGCGTCGAAGGGCGAGACGAAGGTGCGCACCGCGAGCCGATCGATCGGCGGCGTGGCGATGATCGACATCTCACGCACGCCGGTCATCGCCAGTTGCAGGGTGCGCGGAATTGGGGTGGCGGAAAGCGTCAGCACATGCACTTCCGAGCGCAGCTCCTTGAGCCGCTCCTTGTGGCCGACGCCGAAGTGCTGCTCCTCGTCGACGACGACAAGGCCGAGGTCCTTGAAGCTCACGGTCTTGCCCAGGACCGCGTGGGTGCCGACGACAATGTCGACGCCGCCATCGGCGAGCCCCTTTTTCACCTCGCGAGTTTCGACCGCGCCGACCATGCGCGAGAGCTGGCCGACGTTGACCGGCAGGCCAGCGAAGCGCTGACGGAAGTTCAGGGTGTGCTGACGCGCCAGCAGCGTCGTCGGGGCGATGATCGCGGTCTGCTTGCCGTTGATCGCCGCGGCGAAGGCGGCGCGCAGCGCGACCTCGGTCTTGCCGAAGCCGACGTCGCCGCACACCAGCCGGTCCATCGGCCGGCCGGCCGCCAGATCGTCGAGCGTCGCCTCGATCGCGCTCTCCTGGTCCGGCGTCTCGTCATAGGGAAAGCGGGCGCAGAATTCGTCGTAGAGACCCTCGGGGACGATGAGACGCGGCGCCGCGTGCGTCATGCGCTGGGCGGCGATGCGAATGAGCTCGCCCGCCATCTCGCGCACGCGCTTCTTCAGGCGGGCCTTGCGCGACTGCCAGCCAGCGCCGCCGAGCTTGTCGAGTTCGCCCGTCTCCGAGCCGAAGCGCGAGAGAAGTTCGAGGTTTTCGACCGGCAGGAACAGCCGGTCGCCGCCGGCATAGTGGATCTCGAGGCAGTCGTGCGGCGCGCCCGCCGCCTCGATCGTCTTTAAGCCCACGAAGCGCCCGACGCCGTGGTCGATATGAACGACGAGATCGCCGGCGGTGAGAGCGCTTGCTTCGGCCAGCACGTCCTGGGCGCGGCGCCTGCGTTTCGACTGGCGGACAAGCCGGTCGCCGAGAATGTCCTGCTCGCCGACAATGGCGAAGTCCGGCGCTTCGAACCCCTGTTCGAGCGCGATGACGGCGAGCGGCAGCGCGCCCGCGCGCGCCGTCGTCGCCTGATGGTAGGATGAAACGAACTCGAGCGACTTGAGCCCATGCTCGGCCAGCACGTGGCTGAGCCTCTCGCGTGAGCCGTCGGTCCAGCTTGCGACGATCACATTCAAGCCCCGCTCGCGCAGCGCTCGCGCATGCGCGACCGCGGCGTCGAACACGTTGGCGCTCTCGTTCTGCCGCTCGGGGGCGAAATTGCGCCCCGTCCGCCCGCCGCAATCGACGACGTCGCTTGCGTCCGGCGGCGCTTCGAACGGCGTCAGGCGCGCCAGCGGCTGCGCGGCGAGCCGCTCCTTCCACTCGTCTTCGTCCAGATAGAGCCGCGTGGGCGGCAGCGGCTTGTAATCCGCCTTGCCGGGATCTTCCGCGTAAGCCGTGCGACGGGCGGCGTAATTGTCGGCGATGAGCGCGATGCGCTCATGCGCCGCGTCCTCGGCCCGCGCGTCGAGCACAAACGGGGCATCGCCGACATAGTCGAACAGCGTATCAAGGCTTTCGTAGAGGAGCGGCAGCCAATGTTCGACGCCGATGGCGCGCCGGCCTTCGCTCATGGCGGCGTAAAGGTCGTCGCTTGGAGCGGGCGCCCCGAACTCAGCCGCGTAGCCCTGGCGGAAGCGCTTGATCGAATTGGTTGTCAGCCGCGCTTCGCTCATGGGCACCAGATCAAGCGAGCGCAATTGCGTGGTCGAACGCTGCGTCTCCGGATCAAAGGCGCGGATCGATTCAAGCGTATCGCCGAAGAAATCGAGCCGGACAGGCGCCGCAGCGCCCGGCGGATAAAGGTCGAGAATGCCGCCGCGCGAGGCGTAGTCGCCGACGTCGCGCACCGTGCTCGCGCGGGCGTAGCCGTTGGCCTCGAGCCAGCGCGCGAGATCCTCCATGCGCACGCTATTGCCGGGCGCGGCCGAGAAGGCGGCGGACTTGAGATAAGCGAGCGGCGGCGCGCGTTGGGTCAGCGCGTTGACCGAGGCGACGAGAATGCGCGGCCGCTCGACGGCGCCGCGACTCTTGGCGAGCCGCGCCAGCACGGTCATCCGCTCGGCCGATACGGCGGCGTTGGGCGAGACGCGATCATAAGGCTGGCAATCCCACGACGGAAGATACAGCGCCTCGATCTCAGGCGCGGCGAAGCTCAGCGCGTCGATAAAGGCCTGAGCTCGCAGGCCGTCGCGGGCGACGAAGGCGAGCGTCACGGCGCGCCGCTCGCCGTCTTCCGCCAGCGCCCGCGTCAGCTCGGCGACGATGAAGGCGTCGTAGCCCTCGGGCGCGCGCGCCAGCGTGACGGCGCCGCCCTCCTCGAGCCGGCGAATGGCTGGGGCAGTGAGGTTCACCGAGTCTCGTCGGAGCGCGTTGGCGGTTCTCATCGCGATCCGCACAGGCGGGCAAACATCGGGGTCATGAATTCGCGCGGCGGCGCCTCGCCGCCGACGATCCAGGCGAGCGCCTGGGTGTCGGGGACTTCGAGCAGACGCTCGAACTCGGC
Organism: uncultured Alphaproteobacteria bacterium; assembly: GCA_963824475.1. Taxonomy (GTDB): domain Bacteria; phylum Pseudomonadota; class Alphaproteobacteria; order Rhizobiales; family Beijerinckiaceae; genus Roseiarcus. The sequence continues at coordinate 173,867 of CAWGPR010000006.1, read as the reverse complement.
AAGCTCGTCTTCGTTCATCGTCGGCAGATGCGCATCGGCGAACCGGCCCATGATCAGATCCATCTCGCGCACGCCGCGGCGCCAGGCGCGAAATAGTATCCGCCGCCGGCGCTCGTCGAGCGCTGCGCTAGTGAGGGCGGAGCCGGACATTGAGCACCTTTCCAGCTGCGTGCGCACGCGGGCTCAATACGGTCGCCGGCGGGGACTGATCCTCCCAACCGACTCATCCGGCCCCCGAAGTCGGCGGAGCCTTGTGCGCGCCCGCGCTTATACCGGCAGGAACGCGCGCTGTCAGCCCGGCGCCTCGCGACGGAATGATAGGAAACGCGCTTAAGCCACCGACCCGCTTAACGGGGCTGCGCATCCATCACAACGCCCAGAGGTCCTTGGCGGATGGCGCTCGTAGAATGTCATAATTTGCGCAATCTATGGTATGATGCTCACCCCTTCTAGCGAGGTGCGCAGCGCATGAACGTGTTGATCGGAGAACGGTGGGAAGGTTTCGTCGAACGCATCGTCAAGAGCGGGCGTTATGGCTCGGCGAGTGAAGTCGTGCGCGAGGGGCTGCGGCTCGTCGAAGAGCGCGAAGCGAAGCTCGCCGCGCTTCGTGAGAAGATCGACGCCTCGATCGCAGCTGGCGGTGAGGTCTCGGACGGGGAACTTGACGCCGCCATCGCCGCCAAGGCCGTGGAGTTGCGAGCGAAAGGCCATGGCCGGTGAGGCGAGCGACGTCAGCCGGTCTGGCGCCGAAGCGGCTTCGACGGCAAGACGATTTCAGCCAGGCCACGCCAGTCCGCCATCGCGGAAAGCTCCTCGGAGATCGCGTCCATGGCGTCGGCCGGCGCGTGAGACTCAAGATGCGCCGCATGGACAAGCAACCGTCCCGCTTGGCGGTCGGCCTTCAGGTCGAGCCGAGCAATGAGGCGGTCGCCGAGCAGGAAGGGAAGGACGTAGTAGCCGTGCTGGCGCTTGTCGGCCGGCGTGTAAATCTCGATCCGGTAGTGGAAGTCGAAGAGCCGCAACGCGCGCGAGCGTTCCCAGACGAGCGGATCGAACGGCGCCAGAAGCGCCCTCGCAGCGATACGGCGCGGCCTGCGCGCATCGCGATGAAGATAGGCGAGAGGGGCCCAGCCGGGAACCTCGACGGGAATGAGAACGCCCGCCTCGACGAGCGACTCGATCGCCTGTCGCGCGTCGTCCGGGCCGAGACGGAAATAATCGCGCAGGTCCTGCGCCGTGGCCAGCCCAAGCGCCTGAGCCGCGCGCTCGATGAGGGCGCGCTGCGCATGCCTTTCGTCCGGAGTCGGCAGAGCGAGGATCTCGGCGGGAATGACGCACTCGGTCAGATCGTAGACCCGCTCGAAGCCGCCTCGCCGCGTCGCCGTTGTGATGTGGCCCGCCCAGAAGAGCCATTCGAGCGCCCGCTTGGCGTCGCCCCATTCCCACCAGCCCGACCGGCCGCGTTTTTCCTCGAAGTCCGAGGCGGCGCGGGGACCCTCATTACGGATGCGCTTGAGAAAGCCTTCCGCCTCAGCGCGGCGCTCGCGCGCGAACACCCGCAGCCCCTTCCAACCCGCCTCGCCGCGATCCGCGCGGGCCATCCGCCAACGCAGCAAGGGGTGTAGCGGCAGCGGCAGGAGCGAGGCCTCATGGGCCCAGTATTCGAACAGCCGCCGCTTCTTCCCCCCTCCCCACGCGGCCGTGTCGATCAGTGAGCGGTCATAAGGGCCGAGTCGGGAGAAGGCCGGCAGGTAATGGGCGCGGACCAGGACGTTAACGCTGTCGATCTGATGAAGGGAGAGCCGGTCGATGGTCCTCTGCCATCGCGAGGCCGTGACCTTCTCCGGACGCGGCGCGCCGAAGCCCTGGGCTGCAAGAGCGATCCGCCGCGCCTCGGCGAGCGAGAGCTTCTCCGGGTTTGTCACGTCGCTCCGCTCGCGGCCTTCCGCGCGAACAGCGGCCCGATCTCCGCCGCCGCCGCGCCGACGAGAATGAGCGCGCAGCCGAGCGCGCCGATGGCGGTCAGACGCTCGCTGAGCAGGAGCGCGCCCGCAACCGCGGCGAAGACGCTCTCAAGCGCCAGGATGAGCGCCGCCTCGGCGGGCGGCGTATGCGCCTGGGCGAAGATCTGGATCGTATAGGCGAGCGCGCCAGAGACGACGCCGGAAAAGAGGATCGTCGGCGCGGTGGCGACGAGCGCGCCCGGGGCCATCGATTCGAACAGCGCCGAGCATAGCGCCGCGAGGGCGGCGCAGACCGCATATTGCACGAAGGCGAGCAGCAGCGGCCGGCCGGAACGCACGAGGAAGATGGGCGTCAGCGCGATGCCCGTCGCCCAGGCGAAGTCGGCGAGAAGCACGAGCGCGTCGCCAACGTTCGGAGGGCCGAACGCCCCGTCGGCGGCGAGCAGCCAGGCGCCGATGAGCGACACGAGACCTGCTCCGACGACGATCGCGCGCGGACGCCCGGCGGTGAGCGCCCAGACGACGAAGGGGGTCAGCACGACATAGCAGGCGGTGAGAAAGCCGGCGTTGGTGGCGGTCGTCGTCTCGATCCCGGCCTGCTGCAGGCTGGTGCCGAAGAAGAGCGTGAGGCCGATCGCGAGCGCGAGGCGCCATTCGTCGCGGCTCGGCGCATGCGGCTTTCGGCGGAATTCCCACAGCGCGAACGGCGCGAGCGCCGCGGCCGACACAGCGAAGCGCGCGGCGACGAAGGCGAGCGCTGGCATGGTCGCGGTGGCGTATTTCTGCGCGACGAAGGTCACGCCCCACAGGAAGGCGGTGGCGAGAAGCAGGCCGTCCGCGCCGAGGCGGCTCATGGCGCCTCCCACGGCGGAATCCCGCATGCCCTCAAACCTCTTCGATCTCGATCAGCGTCCCGGCGAAATCCTTCGGGTGCAGGAACAGCACCGGCTTGCCATGGGCGCCGATTTTCGGGCTTCCGTCGCCGAGCACGCGCGCGCCCTTGGCTTTGAGCCGATCGCGGGCGGCGATGATGTCCTCGACCTCATAGCAGAGATGGTGCATGCCGCCGTCCGGATTGCGCTCCAAGAACTTGGCGATCGGCGAGTTCGCGCCCAGAGGATGCAGGAGTTCGATCTTCGTGTTGGGCAGTTCGACGAACACCACCGTCACGCCGTGGTCGGGCTGCGGTTGCGGAGACGAGACACGCGCGCCGAGCGTCTCGCGATAGGTCCGCGCCGCCTTCTCGAGATCGGGCACGGCGATGGCGACGTGGTTCAGCTTGCCGATCATGACTTTCTCGGACACAGGCGTAGGAACGGCGCCGAATTCCGCCCGCTCAACGGCGCGGCTCGCGCCCGCGAATCCGGTCGAACCCCTGCTTGATCGCGGCGAAGCGCGCCTCGATCATGGGCTCGAACTCGACGTCGGTGAAAATGTAGGGCCAGTCGTTCTCAATGCCTTCCCGCACCAGTTCGCCGACATAGAACGGATCGACTCCATTCGAGACGCGCTGCTCTATCATCTTGAACGGTTCAGACGCTCGAATCGCCGCCAGCCTGTCAGCAGGGATGCGGCCGAAGCGTTCCGGCAGGTTCCGGAACGAGGTCATGATCTGGGTGCGGACGAACCCAGGGCACAGCACCGATACGCCGATCCCGCGAGGCGCTAACTCGCCGCGTAAGCCCTCGGAAAGGGCGACCACGCCATATTTGGATACGTTGTACTGAACGCCGCCGCCCGAGATCAGCCCGGCGATCGACGCGGTGGATACGATGTGTCCGCCCTCCCCATGCTGCTCGATCAAGGGGCCGAAAATCTCGATTCCCCAGACAACGCCCATGAGATTGACCCCAAGCGTCCAGTCCCACCCCGCGCCGGTCCATGCGCCGTAGGGCTGGCCGCCGCCCACTCCCGCGTTGTTGATGAGAATATGCACCTTGCCATAGCGGCCGACGACGGCTTCGGCCGCCGCTTTGAGCTCAGCCTTGAGCGAGACGTCCGCCTTGACGCCGTCGACGTCTGCATTGGTCTGCTTCAAGCCTTCGACGGCGCGATCGAGCGCCGCCTCCTCGACGTCGCACAGCATCACTTTCACGCCCGCCTGCGCGAGAGCGGCGGCGATCCCCAGTCCGATGCCCGACGCGGCGCCGGTGACAAAGGCGGTCTTTCCGGCCAAGTCTTTCATCGACGTCTCTCCCGCGAACGGTCTTTTTTGAGCCAGTTTCCTTGAGCGCTGTTGCGGTCATTTCTGATTGACAGTCGGGAGCGGGTTAAATTGAATCGAACCCTTCCGGGCTAAACCTCAACCACCAGCACGTGCACTTGCGGCTTCTTGCCCCAGACGGTGTTGACCGAACCGCGCACCGCGCGCTCAATCGCGCTGGAAACGACGTCGGCGTCGCGCCGCTTGCCGGGAGGCAGGCTCTCGAACGCCTCGAAGATCGCGTCGTCAATCAGCGCGTCAATCGCCGCGCCGTCGCGCGTGCGCTCCGGCAGGCCGGCGATCATCACGTCCGGGTCGCCGGCCATTTCGCCCCTCGAGGTCAACGCGATCGCGACCGAGACGACGCCGGCGAAACTGAGCCTGCGGCGCTGGCGGACGCATTCCTGATCCGCCGGCAATAGAATGGCGCCGTCCTTCGCTCGCCGCCCGCTCGTCACCTTGCCCAAGGCGCGGACCTCGCCGGGCGCAAACCGGACGAGATCGCCGTTGAAGGCGCGCAGCACCTGCGGCACGCCCTGCGCCCTGGCGAAGTCGGCATGTTCGCTCAAGTGCAACGGCTCGCCATGCGCTGGCACGGCGATCCTGGGACGCACCCAGGCATACATTTTCGCCATCTCCGCCCGGCGCGGATGGCCGGAGACATGCACCAGCGCGGTGCGGTCGGTGACCACTTCGACGCCTGAGCGCACGAATGCATTGACGATCCTGCCGACCGCCTTTTCATTGCCGGGAATGGTGCGAGAAGAAAAAATGACGGTGTCGCCGGCGCTCAGTTCCGCCGTCGGATGATCGTCCCCCGCCATGCGTGCGAGCGCCGCGCGCGGCTCGCCCTGGCTGCCGGTGGCCAACGCCAATATCCGGTCGCGCGGCAAGCGCTCGAACGCGTCCATGCCCAAGAGCGGCGGCAAGCCATCGAGCATGCCGCAGTCGCGCGCGACCGCGACGACGCGCTCGATCGCCCGGCCGAGAATGCAGACCTGCCGTCCGGCGGCGAAGCCGGCCTCGGCCGCCGAGCGCAGCCGGGCGACGTTGGAAGCGAAGGTGGTCACGACCACCCTGCCCTTCGCCTGGCCGATGAGCCAGCCCAGCGTTTTGGCGACGTCGCGCTCGGATGGGCTTTCGCCTTCGCGCAGGACGTTGGTCGAATCGCAGACGAGCGCCAGCACGCCCTCGTCGCCGAGCGCCCTGAAGCGCGCCTCATCGGTCGGCGGGCCAATGATCGGCGTGGGGTCGATCTTCCAGTCGGCGGTGTGGACGACGAGTCCGGCGGGCGTGCGGATCGCGAGCGCCGAGCTTTCGGGTATGGAATGCGCGACGGGGATGAATTCGACCACGAACGGGCCGATCACGACCCTCTCGCCGAGCTCAACCATCTTCAAGGGGATCTCGGGCGCGCCCGGCTCGCCGAGCCGGCGCGCCTCGACGAGTCCGGCGGCAAAGCGCGTCATATAGACAGGCCCGCCCAGGTTTGGCCAAAGCTCGACGAGGGCGCCGATGTGGTCCTCGTGCGCATGGGTGATGACGATTCCGACCAGATTTTTCTTCGCCCTCTCGATGAAGTCGAGATCCGGCATGATGAGATCGACGCCTGGCATATCCTCGTCGGCGAAGCCGATGCCGAGGTCGACCATCAGCCATTGACGCGCGCTCGCCGTCCCATAGCCGTAAAGACCGCAATTCATACCGATCTCGCCCAGGCCGCCAAGCGGGACGAAAACGAGCTCGTTGTCGTCGGTCATCTAGGCTCGGCCTTGCGGCGGGCGGGAAGCCGACGAAACCGCCGGCGGCGGGAGGTCGGAGCGAGCCGACAGCGTGAGGTCGGCCGCCTCGATGCTCTCGAGCCCGCGCGCGGAGCGCATGATGAGGCGACCTACCGTATCGATCCCCTCGAAGACGCCCTCGCGTTCGCCGGCGCCGTTTTGGATCGCGATCCGCTCGCCGAGGCCCAGGGCGCAATCGAGCCAAGCCGCCCGAATGCGGTCGAACGCCTGTCCGGCGCGCCAGGCGGCAAGCGACTCGTCGAACCGCTCGACGAGACGCTCGAACAATTCGCCACGATCCACCGTTTGTCCCCCTGCCTGCGTCAGACAGGAGGTTGCGTAGCCAAGGCCCTCAGGCGCATGCGCGCAATTGACGCCGACCCCGACCACATAGGCGGCCCGCCCGCCTCCAAGGCCGACGCCTTCGACGAGGATGCCGGCGCATTTCGCGCCCCGGGACATCAGATCGTTCGGCCATTTGAGGCCGACGTCGGTCGCGCCGAGGTCGTTTGCGGCTCGCGCCAGAGCCACGCCGGCGACGAAGCCGAGCTGCGCCGCGGCCGCCGGCGGACAGGGATCGATCATGAGGGCGCTGGCGTGAAGATTGCCCTTCGCTGAAATCCAAACACGGCCGCGACGGCCTCTCCCCGCGGACTGCTCGTCGGCGACGATCCACAACCGGCCGGGCTCGCCGGCGAGCGCCCGGCGGCGCGCTTCCTCGTTGGTCGAATCAATCGCGCCGTATCGAACGACGCGCCAGCCTCGAAGCGAAGGGTCCAGACTGGGGGCGGCGATCAAAAGAGCGACTGCGCGGCCGCCATTGCGGCGTTGGTGATCGGCGAGGGCAAGAACACGAACAGGATGATCACCAGCGCCGAAAGCGCGAGCACGATACGCGCGACGGGACCTGGATGGTCGAACGCCGCGGCCGGCTCGTCGAAATACATGAGCTTCACGATCCGCAGATAATAATAGGCTGCCACGCAGCTCGCCAGGACGCCAATGACTGAAAGGCCATAGAGGCCCGCCTTGATGGCGGCGGCGAAGACGTAGAACTTGGCGAAGAAGCCGGCGAGCGGCGGAACGCCGGCAAGCGAAAACATCATCACGGCGAGGAAGAAGGCCATGGTCGGATTCGTCCGCGCCAAGCCCGCAAGATCGGCCATCGTCTCGACCGCGCGGCCGGCGCGGCGCATGGACAGGATGGCGGCGAAGGTTCCAAGCGTCATCACCACGTAGATCGCCATATAGATGATGACGCTCTGCGCGCCTTCGACCGTGCCGGCGGCGAGACCGACCAACGCGAATCCCATATGGCCGATCGAGGAATAGGCCATCAGCCGCTTGAAATTGCGCTGGCCGATTGCGGCGAAGGCGCCAAGGACCATCGAGGCGATCGAGACGAAGGTGATGATCTGGCGCCAGTCGTTGGCGATGCCGGGAAAGGCGGTGATCATCACCCGCACTAAGACCGCCATCGCCGCGATCTTGGGCCCGGTGGCGAAGAACGTCGTCACCGGCGTCGGGGCGCCCTCGTAGACGTCGGGCGTCCACATGTGGAACGGCACGACCGAAATCTTGAACGCCAGCCCCACCAGGACGAACACCAGCCCGAACAATACGCCAATGCTCGCATGATCATGCACGGCGTTCGCCACCGCGCTGAACGCGACCGAGCCGGAATAGCCGTAAATGAGCGAGATCCCGTAAAGCATCATGCCCGACGACAAGGCGCCGAGGACGAAATACTTGAGGCCGGCTTCCGTCGCGCGCAGGTCATGCCTGCGATAGGCCGCGATCACGTAGAGCGCCAAGCTCATCAGCTCGAAACCGAGGTAGAGCGCGATGAAGTCATTGGCCGAGATCAGCATCAGCATGCCGAGGGTGGAAATGAGAATGAGGACCGGGAATTCAAACCCGCCGACCCGCTCCTGGCGCATGAACTCGACCGACAACAGAAGCGTCACCAGCGAGCCGACCAGCGTCAGCGCGCTCATGAAGCGGGTGAAGGCGTCGTCAGCGAACGAGCCGTAGAAGGTGACGCCCATCGGGCGATTCCTGGCCACCATCAGAATGAAGACGAGGCCGAGCAGGCCGACGGCGATTTCGTTGACGAGGTTGGAGCCGCGCTCGCCGCGCAGGGCGCCATAGAGCACGAGCGCCAAGGTCCCGAACGCCAGCACTGCTTCCGGCAGGACCACAGGAAGAGAAATAGCCGTCTGGTGCATGAGCATCACTCGTTACCAAAGACAATTATGCGCGTCACGCAGGAGCTTGCAGCCGTCACAACCCCGCTGACTTCGTCACCGTCACCGCGTGTTGGAAGCCACTGATAATCTGCTCGATTGAAGCGGCGCTCGCGTCGATGATCGGCTGCGGATGCACGCCGTAAAAGATCGTGAGCAGGCCAAGCGGCAGCAGCGTCACGACCTCGCGGCCGGTGAGGTCGGCGATGCCCATCAGGTTCGGCTTATCGATCACCCCGAAGATTACGCGCCGGTAGAGATAGAGCGCATAGCAGGCGGACAGGATCGTGCCGAAGGTGGCGAAGAACGCGACCGAATTGTTGATCTGGAACGTGCCGATCAGGCTCAGGAATTCGCCGATGAAGCCCGAGGTGCCGGGCAGCCCGATATTGGCGAGCGTGAACACCATCAAGGCCAGCGCATAGAGCGGCATGCGCTGCACGAGGCCGCCGTAGGCGGCGATGTCGTAGGTGTGCATGCGATCATACACGACGCCGACGCAAAGGAAGAGCGCGCCGGAGATGAGGCCATGGCTCACCATTTGGTAGACCGCCCCCTGGATCCCCTGGGTGTTGGCGGCGAAGATTCCCATCGTCACGAAGCCCATGTGGGCGACCGACGAATAGGCGATCAGCTTCTTCATGCTCTCCTGCGCCAGCGCGACCAGGGAGGTGTAGATGATTGCGATCACCGACAGGGCGAAAATGAGCGGCGTGAAGTAGACCGAGGCGTCCGGAAACATCGGCAGCGAAAACCGGATGAAGCCGTAACCGCCGAGCTTGAGCAATATCGCCGCCAGCACAACCGAGCCCGCGGTCGGCGCCTCGACATGCGCATCGGGCAACCAGGTGTGGACCGGCCACATCGGCAACTTGACCGCGAACGAGGCGAAGAACCCAAGCCACAACCAGGTCTGCATCTTGACCGGGAAGGCGGTCTTCAGCAGCACCGTGATGTCGGTTGTGCCCGCCGTCCAGTACATGGCCATAATCGCGAGCAGCATCAGAACCGAGCCGGTGAAGGTGTAAAGGAAGAACTTGAAGGCCGCGTAGACGCGGTTGCCATGGCCCCACACGCCGATGATGATGAACATCGGAATGAGGCTGCCTTCGAAGAAGACATAGAAGAGCACAATGTCGAGCGCGACGAACACGCCGAGCAACAGCGTCTCGAGCGCCAGGAAGCAGATCATGTATTCCTTCACCCGCGTCTGGATCGGGGCCCACGAGGCCACGATGCAGATCGGCATCAGGAAAGTCGTGAGCAGCACGAACGGCATCGAAACGCCGTCGACGCCGAGCTTGTAAAGGATCACGTGCGAGAACCAGTCGCGCTCCTCGACCAGCTGAAAGCCGGGCTGCGCCGGGTCGAAGCGGCCCCAAGCGACGAGGCTCAGCACGAACGTGATCAAAGTCGCGAACAGCGCAATCCAGCGCGCGTTTCGCTTGGTCGCCTCGCTATCGCCCGGCAGCAACAGGATGAACAGCGCGCCAATCAGCGGCAACGCCAGGATGCCGGAGAGGATCCAGGAGCCGTTCATTGCGGGACCCCTCCGAACAGATACCAGGTCGTCAGCGCCGCGGCGCCAAGCAGCATCGCGAATGCGTAGTGATAGACATAGCCGGTCTGCAGCCGCACCGCGCTGCGGGTAACGTCGAGAACGCGCGCCGAGATCCCGTCCGGTCCGAAGCCGTCAATGATCGCGCCGTCGCCGCCCTTCCAGAACAAGCGGCCGATCGCGAAGGCCGGGCGGACAAAGATGAAGTCGTAGAGCTCGTCGAAGTACCACTTGTTGAGCAGGAAGCGATAGAGCGCCGGAAATTCGGCGGCGAGCCGCCGCGGCGCCGTGCGGTCAACGAGGTACATGTAATAGGCGACGAGGAGCCCGCCCAACATGAACAGGCTTGGCGATAGCGAGACCAACGCCGACACGTGCTCCATATCCTCGAGAATATGGTTCCCCGGTCCAAGGAACAGCGATTGGCGCCAAAACGACTCGAAGCCTCCGCCGATGAAGAGATAGCGGAAAGCCATTCCCGCGAAAGTCGCGCCGACCGCCAACACCGCGAGGGGCGCCAACATCACCAGAGGCGATTCATGCGCCGGATGATCACCGTGGCTGTGATCCCCGTGATCATGACCGCCATGCGCCCCGAGTAGGCTCTCCGCCCAGTCGCCGCGCCGACCGAAGAAAGTCATGAACATCAGACGCCAGGAATAGAAGGCCGTCAGGGCGGCGGCGATGTCGGTGCATAAGAAGCCGTACATGGCGCCGTAGCGGTGCGATGCGAATGCGCCTTCGATGATCGCGTCCTTAGAAACGAAGCCGGCAAAACCGAGCGGCGTGAGAGGAATGCCGACGCCGGTCAGCGAAAGCGTCCCAATCATCATCATCCAGAACGTGAACGGGATCTCTTTCCGCAGCCCGCCCATCACGCGCATGTCCTGCTCGTGATGCATCGCGGTGATGACGGAGCCCGCGCCGAGGAACAGCAGCGCCTTGAAGAAAGCGTGGGTGAAGAGGTGGAAAATGCCGAGGCTGTAGCCGCCGACGCCGAGGCCGACAAACATGTAGCCGAGCTGCGAGCAGGTCGAATAGGCGATCACTTTCTTGATGTCGTTCTGCACGAGACCCACGGTGGCGGCGAAGAACGCAGTCGTCCCGCCCACAATGGTGACGACGCTCAGCGCGACCGGCGACATTTCGAATAGCGGCGAGAGTCTGGCCACCATGAATACGCCCGCCGTCACCATGGTCGCCGCATGAATGAGGGCTGAGACCGGAGTCGGGCCCTCCATCGCGTCCGGAAGCCAGGTGTGCAGCAGGAACTGCGCCGACTTGCCCATCGCGCCCATGAACAGGAGCAGGCACGCGAGCGTCACTGCGTCCCAATTGAAGCCGATGAAATGCACCGTCTTGCCCGCAAGGCCGGGCGCGGCGGCGAACACCTGATCGAAGGCGATTGAACCGGTCAGATAGTAGGTGAGGAAGATGCCGAGCGAAAACCCGAAGTCGCCGATGCGATTGACGACGAACGCCTTGATCGCCGCGGCGTTGGCGGAAGGCCGGTCATACCAGAAGCCGATCAGCAGGTAGGACATCAGGCCGACGCCTTCCCAGCCGAAGAACAGCTGAACCAGATTATCGGCCGTCACCAGCATCAGCATGGCGAAGGTGAACAGCGAGAGATAAGCGAAGAACCGCGGCCGCGAGGGATCGTCGGACATGTAGCCGATCGAATACACGTGGACGACGAACGACACCGTCGTCACGACGACGAGCATGACCGCCGTCAACGTGTCGATGCGCAAGGCCCAAGCAGCGACAAGTTTGCCGGAGGTGAACCAATTGGCGATCGGAACGTGAGCGTCCGCCCCGCCCGCCACCATCACGAACGCGATCCAGGAGAGGACGCAGCAAACGCCGAGAAGGCTGCAGGTGACGTATTCGGCGCCGCGCGCGCCGATCCAGGGTCCGAAAATGCCCGCGACCAGAAAACCGAGAAGCGGCAGGAAGACGATCAGCTGGTACATGACTCCGTCTCAGCCCTTCAGCGAATTGATGTCCTCAACCGCGATCGAGCCGCGATTGCGATAATAGGCCACCAGGATCGCGAGGCCGATCGCCGACTCGGCCGCGGCCACGGTCAGAATGAAGAGCGCGAAGGCCTGCCCGGTCAGATCGCCCGAATAGGTCGAAAAGGCGACGAGGTTGATGTTGACGGACAGCAGGATGAGCTCGACCGACATCAAGATGATGATGATGTTCTTGTGGTTGAGGATGATGCCGGCGATGCCGATCGTGAACACGATCGCCGCGAGGGTCAGATAGTGGGTAAGACCAATTCCCATCCGCTGTAATCCTTCAAATGCCGGCGCGCGAGGCGACCTTCCGCACCTCGACCGCGGTTTCGGGATCCCGGGCCACCTGCGCGCCGACGTCCTGGCGCTTCACGCCGGGCTTATGGTGAAGGGTGAGCACGATCGCGCCGATCATCGCGGTGAGCAGAATCATCCCCGCCGCCTGGAAGAAGTAGAAATAGCGGGTGTAGAGCACCTCGCCGAGCGCGGCCGTGTTGCTGAGCATGCCCTCCGGAGTTGCGGGCGCGGCGGCCCGCTGAGAGGGGCCGAGACCCAAGACGACATAGATGAGCTCGATCGCCACCAGCAATGCGATCAGCAACCCCTGCGGCAGGTATTGGACGAAGCCCTGCTTCAGCCGGGCGAAATCCACGTCGAGCAGCATAACGATGAACAGAAATAGCACCGCCACGGCGCCGACATAGACGACGACCAGGATCATCGCTAGGAACTCCGCCCCCATCAGTAGGAACAGGCCGGCCGCGCACACGAAGGAAAGAATGAGGAAGAGGACAGAATGCACCGGGTTCCTGGCGAAGATGACGGCGAAAGCCGACGCCACCAGAACCGGCGCAAAAATCCAGAAGAACAAAGCATCGGCCTGCATCGTCCGCCTCTAGTCATAACCCCTGCCCGGTCGCCTTTCCCCTCGCGGAACGGGTCAAGGCGACCGGCCGGCGCTTCGCGCCGAATTTGTTGACGCCCGTTGCGACCCCCCGCGTCCGGCCGGGCAAAGGTGTTCGATTATCGATACGGCGCGTCCATCGCAATGTTGCGCGCCAACTCCCGCTCCCAACGATCGCCGTTGGCCAGCAATCGTTGCTTGTCATAGTAAAGCTCTTCGCGCGTCTCGGTCGCGAATTCGAAGTTCGGCCCTTCGACGATTGCATCGACGGGACAGGCTTCCTGACACATGCCGCAGTAGATGCACTTGACCATGTCGATGTCGTAACGCGTCGTTCGGCGCGTGCCGTCGTTGCGCCGGGGCCCCGCCTCGATCGTGATCGCCTGGGCGGGACAAATCGCCTCGCACAGCTTGCAGGCAATGCATCGCTCCTCGCCGTTCGGATAGCGGCGCTGCGCATGCTCGCCGCGGAAACGTGGACTGAGCGGCGACTTCTCATGCGGATAGTTCAGAGTCGCCTTCGGCTTGAACATGTACTGAATCGACAGCACGAGCGCCGCGAGGAATTCGCTCAGGAATAACGAGCGCGCGGACTGGGCAAGCCTGAGAGCCATGGCCTTTCCTATCCCCTTATTGCAGCGGGCCGGAGGAATTCGCGCCGAGACCCGTAAACTCGAGCACTCCGGCCACGACCACCACCATCACCAGCGAGATCGGCAGGAACACCTTCCAGCCGAGCCGCATCAATTGATCGTAACGATAGCGCGGCACGAACGCCTTCACCATCGAGAACATGAACACCACCGACCACCCCTTGATAAGGAACCAGATGAGGCCCGGAACCCAGGTGAAGGGCGGAAACGGCAGCGGCGACAACCACCCGCCAAGGAACAGCACCGCCGTCATCGCCGACATCGTCAGGACGGCGACCAGCTCGGTCAGGTACTGCAAGAGGAAGAGCGAGGCGGAATACTCGACCGAATAGCCGGCGACGAGCTCCGATTCCGCTTCGGCCAAATCGAACGGCGGCCGATTCGTCTCGGCGAGCGCGGAGACAAAAAAGATGATGAACATCGGCAGGAGCGGCAGCCAATACCAGCCCAGCAGGCCGAACCGCGTGTCCTGCGCGCGCACGATGTCCGACAAATTGAGCGAGCCCGCGCACAGCACCACCGTTACGATCACGAAGCCGATCGACACCTCGTAGGACACCATCTGAGCGGCTGCGCGTAGCGCCGAGAGCAGCGCATATTTCGAGTTGGACGCCCAGCCCGCCATGATCAGGCCGTACACCCCGAGCGAAGAGACCGCGAAGAGAAAGAGGACGCCGACGTTGATATCGCTGATTGACCAGCCGTCGGCCACAGGCATGACTGCCCAGGCGGACATCGCCAGCACGACCGAAACCAGCGGCGCCAAAACGAACACGCCTTTGTTGGCGCTCGCCGGAATGATCGGCTCCTTGAGCATGAACTTGAAGAAGTCCGCGAACGGCTGGAGGATCCCCCAAGGTCCGACCACGTTGGGTCCGCGGCGCAACTGCACCGCGCCCCAGATCTTGCGCTCGAGATAGATGAGCGCCGCGGTGGAGAGGAGGAGGCACACCAGCAGCAACAGGCTCTCCAGCACATGCCGCAACAATGAGCCGAAATCGCTTTCGTGCATCCAATTGCCGAACGCCGCCAGGACCCCGCTGCTGATCAGAAGCCACAACGCGGCGACGATCACGACAATGACGACTGCGATCGCGCCGACGATCGCGCCCCAGGGCGGCGATGCGGAACGGGTGGGCGTCGCGCTGGTCATGGTGGAATTGCTTTATTCGGCCGCTTCGCGCTGAACGCCCCGCGCCAGAGCCGAACATTCGGCCATGACGCGAGAGGCGCGCGCGATCGGATTGGTGAAATAGAAGTCGGCGACGCCCGAGACGAACGGCGCCTTGTCGACCGCGCCGCCGAGCGCGGCGATCGAGCCGAAGACGCCCGCATCCGCCGGCGCAATGGCGTCGAAGCGCACCAGGAAGGGGTAAGCGACGGCGAGCGCCGCCCGCAGCTGGGTGAGCGAATCGAACGGCAGCCTGGCGCCGAGCGGGTCCGACAGCGCGCGCAAGATCGACCAATCCTCGCGCGCGTCCCCCGGCGGGAACACCGCGCGCTCGGCGAACTGCGGCCGCCCTTCAGTGTTGACGTAGATGCCGGTTTTTTCGGTGTAAGCCGCGCCCGGCAGGATGACATCCGCCCGATGGGCGCCGCGATCGCCATGCGTGCCGACGTAGACCACGAACGCGCCCGGTTCGATGTCAATCTCGTCCGCGCCAAGATTGAAGATCACGTCAAGCGCGTTCGCCTTCGCCATCCCCGGCGCGTCGAGCCCTCCTTCGCCTGGCACGAGGCCGAGATCAAGCCCGCCGACGCGCGAAGCTGCGCCGTGCAGCACGTTGAAACCGTTCCATCCGTCCTTGACGGCGCCGGCGGCGAGAGCGGCCTTGGCGAGGCTCGCCAGAACGGCGGCGCCGTCGGGCCTCGTGAAAGCGCCGGAACCCATGATCATCATTGGCTTGGCTGCGCCCTCCGGCGGCTTGTCCAACGCATGCGCGAGCGTCTCCGGTCCTGCGCCCAGGTAATTGTATTCGTAAGTCAGATCCGCCCTGGGGCCAATCACGCCTATCGGCGCGCCGCCCTTGAGCCAGCGCTTGCGGATGCGCGCGTTGAGGACCGCCGCCTCGTGGCGCGGGTTGGAGCCGACGATGAGAATGGCGTCCGCTTGCTCGATGCCCGCAATCGTCGAATTGAAAAGATAGGACGCGCGGCCGAACTTCGGATGCAGTTTCGAGCCGTCCTGACGGCAGTCGATATTGGGCGAGCCGAGCTTGGCGAGAAGCGACTTGAGCGCGAACATTTCTTCGACCGTCGCCAAGTCGCCGACGATCGCGCCGATCCCAGATGGCGAAGCCGCCGCGACTTTGCCGGCGATCCTGGCGAAGGCCTCCGCCCAACTCGCGGGCCTGAGCCGACCGTCGATACGCACATAGGGACGATCGAGTCGCTGCGTCTTCAATCCGTCGACAACATGCCGGGTCTTGTCGGAGATCCATTCCTCGTTGATGGCGTCGTTGACGCGCGGCAAGATGCGCACGATCTCGCGGCCGCGCGAATCGACCCGGATCGCCGAGCCCAGCGCGTCCATGACGTCAATCGATTCCGTCTTCCCGAACTCCCACGGCCGGGCGTGGAAGGCGATCGGCTTCGCGGTCAAGGCGCCGACCGGACAAAGGTCGACGACGTTGCCCTGCAATTCCGAGCTCAGCGCGTGGTGAAGATAGGAGGTGATCTCCATGTCCTCACCGCGGCCGATGGCGCCAAGTTCCGGAACGCCCGCGACTTCGGTGACGAAGCGCACGCAGCGCGTGCACTGGATGCAGCGGTTCATCGAGGTCTTGACCAGCGCCCCGATATATTTGTCCTCCACGGCGCGCTTGTTCTCGGAGAAGCGGGACGAGTCGGCGCCATAGGCCATCGCCTGGTCCTGCAGATCGCATTCGCCGCCCTGATCGCAGATCGGGCAGTCGAGCGGATGGTTGATGAGCAGGAACTCCATCACGCCCTTGCGCGCCTTTCGCGCCATCGGCGAGTTGGTCAAGACGACCGGCGGCTCGCCGTTCGGACCGGGGCGCAGATCTTTGACCGCCATGGCGCAGGACGCCGTCGGCTTGGGCGGTCCGCCTTTCACTTCGACGAGGCACATCCGGCAGTTGCCGGCGATCGACAGCCGCTCGTGGAAGCAGAACCGCGGAATCTCGGCGCCAGCCGCCTCACAAGCTTGAAGAAGCGTGTATTCGGCGGGGACGTCGAGTTCCTTTCCGTCGATGACGATCTTGCTCATGCGCTCTTCGTCCCAAGGCCAGCGCGCCAAGACGCGAGGAGATCGTTTACGGCAATCCCGTTGATCGTTGCGCCGTCCAGACGAGCGTTGACGATAAAAGCGCCCGCGAGGTTGGCTTTGTCGACCCGCAGGCCCGCGAGATTGACGTTGTGAACGCGCCAACCAGAGATGTCGAGGTCATCGAACGAACAACCCGACATGCTGATGTTGTGAAAGTCCGACCCCGGCAGGTTGACGTCCTCGAGCTTCGACCCCGCAAGGTCGCCGTTGTGAACGTCCATCCGATGCTTTTCGCTCTCGATCTTCATCGTGTCGGTCCGACCGTCAGCCGCATTTCCGGCTCATCCACAGCTTGATATGCGCCAGATGGCTCCATCCGAAGGCGAAATCGCTGTCGCCGTGCGCGGTCAGGTGCGCGAGCCGCCCCATCGCCTCTTCCAGGTCCGGAATATGCGCGGGCGGTATCGGCCACATGACGAAATGCGGCGTCCCGAGCTTTTCAAACCAGTCGCCCTTGCGGTTGTAGAACTGCTTATGGACCGTCGCCCAGACGAAGCGCTCCAGGGCTTCGACGCTCTCCCACACCGACAGGTTGACCGCCATGGTCGGATTGCTCGCCGGACGGATGGCGGTCGCGTTGTTGCTCTCGTCCTTGAGGCGCCAAACGAATCCCTCGCTGCGCTCCGCAAGGGCGTTGACGCGATCGAGGTTCGTCATGAACGTCGCCATGCGCGCGTCGTCCGTCGGATAACGGAACCGGCCGATGTTGAACTGGGAGATATGGCTTGTCATGCCCTACTCCGCGGCCGCCCGCAGCGGCTCGCTGTGCGGATTGGCCGAATACTGGTCGATGCGCCGCTCGATCTCCGGGCGGAAATGGGCGATGAGCCCTTGGATCGGCCAAGCCGCGGCGTCGCCGAGCGCGCAGATCGTGTGCCCTTCGACCTGCTTGGTGACATCGAGCAGCATGTTGATCTCGCGCTTTTGCGCCCGGCCCTCAACCATGCGCTCCATGACGCGCCACATCCAACCCGCGCCTTCGCGACAGGGCGTGCATTGGCCGCAGCTCTCGTGCTTGTAGAAATACGACAAGCGCGCGATGGCGCGAATAATGTCGGTCGACTTGTCCATCACGATCGCCGCCGCCGTGCCAAGGCCGGACTTAAGCTTGGCGAGCGAGTTGAAATCCATCGGACAGTCGATGATCTGGGCGGCTGGAAGGAGCCGCACCGACGCTCCACCCGGAATGACTGCGAGCAGATTGTCCCAGCCGCCGCGCACGCCGCCGCAGTGCTTTTCGATCAGCTCGCGGAATGGGATCGACATCGCTTCCTCGACGTTGCACGACTTGTTGACGTGACCTGAGACGCTGAAGACCTTGGTGCCGAAATTGTTGGGGGCCCCGAAACTCGTGAACCACGATGCGCCGCGCCGCAAAATCGTTGGCGAGACGGCAATCGACTCGACGTTGTTGACCGTCGTCGGACAGCCGTAGAGGCCCATTCCGGCAGGAAAGGGCGGCTTCATGCGGGGCATCCCCTTCTTGCCCTCGAGCGATTCGAGCATCGCCGTCTCCTCGCCGCAGATATAGGCCCCGGCGCCGTGATGGACGTAGAGATCGAATGGCCAGCCGTGAATATTGTCCTTGCCGATGAGCCGCGCGTCGTAGGCCTCTGTGACCGCGGCCTCGAGATGATGGCGCTCCTTGATGAATTCGCCGCGCACGTAGACATAGGCCGCGTGCGCGCCCATGGCGAACGATGCGACGAGCGCGCCCTCGACCAGCGTGTGCGGGTCGTTGCGCATGATCTCGCGGTCCTTGCAGGTGCCAGGCTCGGATTCGTCGGCGTTGATGGCAAGATAGTGAGGGCGCTTGGGATCGACCGTCTTGGGCATGAACGACCATTTGAGGCCGGTCGGGAATCCCGCGCCTCCACGCCCGCGCAGGCCCGATGCCTTCATTTCGGCGACGATCCAGTCGCGCCCCTTGTCGAGAATCGCCTTGGTCCCGTCCCAATTGCCGCGCGCCCGCGCGCCCTTGAGGCCACGATCGCCGAACCCGTAGAGATTGGTGAAGATGCGATCCTTGTCTTCCAGCATCGCTCAATTCCCGATCTTCTCGGTCGCCGACTGATCGTTGGCGGGCGCAGGCGCGCTCGGCGCGCCATGGCCGTCGACGCCGTACAGCGTCGTCAGCGCGGTTAAGCCGCCGACCGGCTCGGAGGAGACGCGCCCGATCTGCGAACCGGTCTTGACCGGCCGGCCCATCGCAAGATCCTCAAGAAGCTTGGCGAAGCTCTCCGGCGTCAGGTCCTCATAATAGTCGTCATTGATCTGGACCATCGGCGCGTTGCAACAGGCGCCGAGGCATTCGACCTCGATCCAGGAGAACAGGCTGTCCGGCGTCACATGGCCCTGTTCGCCGATGCGCTTGCGGCAGACCGCCTTGATGTCGTCTGAGCCGGACAGCATGCACGGCGTCGTGCCGCAGACCTGCACGTAGTGACGCCCGACCGGCGCCAGATTGAACATCGTGTAGAAGGTCGCGACCTCGAGCACGCGGATGTTGGGCATGTCGAGCATCGTCGCGACTTTTTCGATCGCCGCCCGCGGCAACCAGTAGCCGTTTTGCTTCTGCGCGCGCCACAACAGCGCGAGCACCGCTGACGCCTGCCGGCCGGGAGGATATTTGGCTAGCTCCTGTTCCGCCCACGCCTTGTTTTCCGGTGTGAACTCGAAGCTTGTCGGCTGCTCGTCAGCGAGGCGGCGGACGGACATCTATCAAAAGTTCCTCGAATGCGGGGCAATCCTGGGACGCGCCCGGCGAGGGGCAGTCATCGGTCGACCTCACCGAAAACGATGTCGAGCGACCCAAGGATCGCGCTGATGTCGGCGAGCATGTGCTTGCGGCATAGAAAATCCATCGCCTGAAGATGCGCGAAGCCGGGCGCGCGCAGCTTGACGCGGTAGGGCTTGTTCGAGCCGTCGGACACGAGATAGACGCCAAACTCACCCTTGGGCGCTTCGACAGCGGCGTAAACCTCGCCGGCCGGCACTTTATAGCCCTCGGTGTAGAGCTTGAAATGATGGATGAGCGCCTCCATCGACCGCTTCATCACAGCGCGCGGAGGCGGCGCGACCTTGCCGTCGTCGGTCACCACTGGCCCTTCGCCGCCGGCCGAGTTCAGCTTCTCGCAGCACTGTCGCATGATCTTTACCGACTGGCGCATCTCCTCCATGCGGATCAGATAGCGATCGTAGCAGTCGCCGTTCTTGCCGACAGGAATATCGAAATCCATTTCCTCGTAGCACTCATAGGGCTGCGCCTTGCGCAGGTCCCACGGCGCGCCGGAGCCGCGCACCATGACGCCCGAGAAGCCCCACGCCCAGGCGTCCGCCGGCTTGATCACGCCGATATCGACATTGCGCTGCTTGAAGATGCGATTTCCGGTGAGCAGGGTCTCGAGATCGTCGCACACTCCGAGGAAGGGATCGCAGAAGGCCTCAATGTCGTCGATGAGCTTGCGCGGCAGATCCTGGTGAACGCCGCCCGGACGGAAGTAGGCCGCGTGCATGCGCGACCCGCTAGCGCGCTCGTAGAAGACCATCAGCTTCTCGCGCTCCTCGAACCCCCAAAGGGGCGGCGTCAGCGCGCCGACGTCCAGCGCCTGCGTCGTGATCTGGAGCAGATGCGACAACAGGCGGCCGATCTCGCAATAGAGCACGCGGATGAGCTGGCCGCGCCGAGGAACCGTAATGCCGAGAAGCCGCTCGACTGCGAGCGCATACGCATGCTCCTGATTCATTGGCGCGACATAGTCGAGCCGATCGAGATAGGGCACGTTCTGCAGGTAGGTGCGGGCCTCCATAAGCTTTTCAGTGCCGCGATGCAGGAGGCCGATATGCGGGTCGACCCGCTCGACCACCTCGCCGTCGAGCTCGAGCACGAGGCGCAGCACGCCATGCGCGGCTGGATGTTGCGGCCCGAAGTTGATCGAGAAGTTGCGTAGGTTCTGCTCGTTCATGTTTCCGACCCGGCTGCCGCCCGCCTACTGCCGACCCTCGTCTTTCGCCTTCTCATCCCCCGGCAGCGGCGGGCCTTCCCACGGGCTCAGGAAATCGAACTGACGGAATTCCTGATTGAGCCGCACCGGCTCGTAGCGCACGCGCTTTTCCGCATCGTCATAGCGCACCTCAACGAAACCGGTCATCGGGAAGTCCTTGCGCAGCGGATAACCATCGAAGCCGTAGTCGGTCAGGATGCGCCGCAAATCCGGATGACCGTCGAACAGCACGCCGAACAGGTCGTAAACCTCACGCTCGAACCAGTCAGCGCCGGGATAGACCGCAGTCGCGCTCATGATCGGCGTGTCCTCATCGGTCGCGACCTTGACCCGGACCCGCCGGTTCAGCTTCGGCGACAGCAGATGATAGACGACGTCGAAGCGCTTCTCGCGCTCCGGATAGTCGACCCCCGAAATGTCGATGATCGAAACGAATTGAGCCGCAGGATCGTCGCGAAGGAATTGGAGCGTCTCAAGGACGCGCGCGGGATCGACGGTCAGCGTGAGCTCGCCAAACGCGAAAGTGGATTCCACCACCGCGCCGGGCGCGGCGGCGGCGAGCTTCGCCGCGACAGTCTGCAGCTGGTCGTCCATTCGCTTAAGCCTAGCCTTTCCGTTCGCTCCGCGCGTCCTCAGCGTTCGATCGTGCCGGTACGGCGGATTTTCTTCTGCAGCATCAACACCCCGTAGAGCAGCGCTTCGGCGGTCGGCGGACAGCCCGGCACATAAATGTCAACGGGGACGATACGGTCGCACCCGCGCACAACTGAATAGGAATAGTGGTAGTAGCCGCCGCCGTTGGCGCAGGAGCCCATCGAGATGACGTAGCGCGGCTCCGGCATCTGATCGTAGACCTTGCGCAGCGCCGGCGCCATCTTGTTGGTCAGCGTTCCCGCGACAATCATGACATCGGACTGGCGGGGGCTTGCGCGCGGCGCAAAGCCGAAGCGCTCGATGTCGAACCGCGGCATCGAGACTTGCATCATCTCGACCGCGCAGCAGGCAAGCCCGAAGGTCATCCACATCAGCGAGCCAGTGCGCGCCCATTGGATGAGGTCGTCGGTCGTGGTGACCAGAAAGCCCTTGTCGGCGAGTTCGTCGCTGATCGAACCATAGTACCTGTCCTCGGGACGAAGCGGCTTACCGGTCAGCGGGTCGAGGAGGTCGGTCGAGCCAAGCGCGACGGTCTGGCTGGCGCTCAATCCCATTCCAGCGCTCCTTTGTTCCACTCGTACACGAACCCGATGGTCAGCACCGCCAGGAAGATCATCATCGACCAGAATCCAAGCGCGCCAAGGTCGTGGAATACGATCGCCCAAGGAAACAGGAACGCGACCTCAAGATCGAAGATGATGAACAGGAGCGAGACAAGGTAGAAACGCGCGTCGAAGCGCATGCGAGCATCGTCGAACGGAGGAAAACCACACTCGTAGGGCGAAAGTTTTTCCGTATCGGGCGCGCGGTAGGCGACGAGAAAAGGCGCAACCAGCAGCGCTCCGCTTATAAGGGCGGCGACGACTATGAATACGACCAGCGGCATGTAATCGGAAATAAGGCTCGGCATGGCCTCGCTCTTCAGATTATCGCATGCGGCGCGCCGGGCATGCGCGGCCAAGCGCTCGCGCCTCATTAACGCGTATCGCAGCGCAGCGTAGCATGCAAGGCGAAAGGCTTCGATTCGTTTGCGGTGCGCCTGGGCCTTGCGTGTCTGACGCTCATGTAAGCAGTCCGTCCCTCAAGCTTAAGGGGAGAGAAGCGGATTTGAAGCTGCGCCGCCCTCAGGCTAGCCGGCGAGCGCCGCGCAGACGGCCCAATGCACGTCCAAAACTGAGGGTTGATAGGGCGGGGAGATGGCGAGAGAGACGGGACTTGAACCCGCGACCTCCGGCGTGACAGGCCGGCGCTCTAACCAACTGAGCTACTCCCCCGCGGGAGCGCGATCGGATAAGCCAGGCGCGCTTCCAAGTCAAGGATCGCGTGTGGGTCGCGACCTGCGACAACGGGCCCACTAGAACTGACTCGTCGCCAATGACCACCGCCGCATTTCGTCGCGCGTTAGAACGTGGACAGTGTCTGGAGGCAGCGATTCCGCCGTCCTGACCAGCGCAGGGTCGACGCCCATTCGCCGCGCGTAGCGCCCGAGCACCGCAACCATGGGCGGATCGGCGAAACTGCGCTTCGAATGCGATCCGAAAAGTCCGCCGCCCTCAGTCTCGACGATCGACATGCGATGCAAGCCGACCTCGCTGCCGGGGGGCGCGACACGACGAACGGCGCCCATCAGCGCGTAAACACATGCTGACAGGCATTCGCCAACATAGGGTCCCGGATCGCCGGCCGCCTCGAACCGTCCGACCACGCCGGCGATGCGCAGTCCCCGTAGAATATGGCCGAAGACCATCGATGCGACGACGTTGCCGCCTCGGGAGTTGAAAAAAACAATACGCCGCAACCTGGAATCCGAACTTCCGGACTTGAGGAAATTGACAAAGGCGAGTGGCGTCTCGGCCTCAATCACGCCATCGGCTACGATGACGTCGGGACAATGCCGGCCGCATTCGCGCGATTCGAGCGGCGCCACACGGAAACTCATTGGGGCGCCGTGCTCCTGAGCTGCAGCCTGTGCGACCGCGACCCCCGCCAGCGCGAACGCAGCGGCCAGCGCTGACAACACCCTCAGAAACCCGAAGCTGGTGGGCGGTGACGGGCTCGAACCGCCGACCCTCTCGGTGTAAACGAGATGCTCTGCCAACTGAGCTAACCGCCCTTCACGTCGCCGGTCGCCTCGTCCGGCGACGTCAAGATAACAGGCTCACAGCAAACTCGCCAAGCGGAAGCAGAGGCTTACGCGTCGATGCCGACGGGACGACCAAGCAGCGCGGCGGCCGTCCCGATTTCGCTCGGAAAAGCGCCGCAGACCGCGGCGAATCGATCTATTTCTTCGCTGTCTTCTTGTTAAGGCTCGCCTTCAGCGCAGCGCCGGGCTTGAACCGCGCGTTTTTCGACGCGGCGATCTTAATTTCCTTGCCAGTCGCCGGGTTGCGCCCCTTTCCGGCGGCGCGCTCACGCACCGAGAAGGTGCCGAAACCGACGAGCCGCACTTCCTCGCCCTTCTTCAAAGTGTTGGTGATGCCCTCCAGCACTGCCTCAAGCGCCGCGGCGGCGGAAACCTTGGTCAATTCCGCTTCCGTGGCAATATGATCGACGAGCTCAAGCTTGTTCATTTATGGCCTCTTCTCCGTTCGACTGCGGCGCTTGATTGTTCGGCGCCAATTCTGAAGTCCGGCGCCCTCAACGCCGCTGTGAGACGACGCCTTGCGCCGCCGCGCGCTCATACCCGTCCCTTCCCTCAAAGGCGCTCATCGCCGCCCCAGGCGAATCGACAGCAGAGTTCAATTCATAGCTCGCCGTTTCGTCGCAGGAACGCAAGCGTTCGCCGGGGCCAAGCGACGAAAAAAGAGCCTAAAACTGCCCCATACGCGAAAAAAAGCCGCGAATTCCGGAGAATTCGCGGCGATCTAGGGCTCGCGCCGACCTACCGGCGCGGGAAGCGCTCGTCTGCGCCGGACGGCCTGATCGGCCCGTCAGTGCGCGACCAGACCTTGGCCGTCCTCTTCGGTCGGCCCCGAAGGCGGCGGCGTAGCCACGTCCTCTTCCCAGGCGATCGGGATCGGTCGACGGACGAGGGCGTGGGCAAGCACCTCGTCCATCCGGGAGACGGGCACAATTTCGAGACCGTTCTTCACCGAGCTCGGGATCTCGGCCAAGTCCTTGGCGTTGTCCTCCGGTATGAGGACTTTCTTGATGCCGCCTCTCAGCGCCGCGAGCAGTTTCTCCTTGAGACCCCCGATCGGGAGGACGCGCCCGCGCAGCGTGATCTCGCCGGTCATGGCGATGTCGCGCCGCACCGGAACGCCAGTCAGCATTGATACGATGACGGTCGCCATGCCGACGCCGGCGGATGGCCCATCCTTGGGCGTTGCGCCTTCGGGCACGTGGACATGGATGTCGCGCTTGTCGAACAAGGGGGGCTCGATCCCGAAGTCGACGGCGCGCGAACGCACGTAGGACGCTGCAGCCGAAATCGACTCCTTCATCACGTCTTTGAGATTTCCGGTCACCGTCATGCGGCCCTTGCCGGGCATCATCACGCCTTCAATCGTCAGCAATTCGCCCCCGGCCTCCGTCCAGGCCAGCCCGGTCACAAGCCCAACCTGATCATCAGCCTCAATCTCGCCGTAGCGGAACTTAGGCGGACCCAGGAACTCGGCCACGTTCTCGCCGTTGACGACGATCGTCTTGCTCTTGTTGGTGAGGATCTCCTTCACGGCCTTGCGAGCGAGATTGGAAATCTCGCGCTCAAGGTTGCGGACGCCCGCTTCCCGCGTGTAGCGGCGTATGAGCTCCATGATGGCGCTGTCTTCGACCACCCATTCCTTGTCGTCGAGCCCGTGCTTGGTCATCGAATGGGGCAAAAGATGCCGCTTGGCGATCTCAAGCTTCTCGTCTTCCGTGTAGCCCGCGATACGAATGATCTCCATCCGGTCCATGAGGGCGGGCGGGATATTGAGGGTGTTGGCGGTGGTCACGAACATGACGCCCGACAGGTCGTAATCGACTTCCAGATAATGATCATTGAAGGTCGAGTTCTGTTCCGGATCGAGCACCTCGAGCAGAGCCGACGATGGATCGCCACGGAAATCCATGCCCATCTTATCGATCTCGTCGAGCAGGAACAGCGGATTCGACGTCTTGGCCTTGCGCATCGACTGGATGACCTTGCCCGGCATCGAGCCGATGTAGGTGCGCCGATGGCCGCGAATCTCCGCTTCGTCGCGCACGCCGCCGAGCGACATGCGCACGAATTCGCGGCCCGTCGCTCTTGCGATCGACTTGCCGAGCGAGGTCTTGCCAACGCCCGGCGCCCCGACGAGACACAAGATCGGGCCGGTCAGCTTGTTCGCGCGCTGCTGGACGGCGAGGTACTCGACGATGCGCTCCTTGACTTTGTCCAGGCCAAAATGATCGGCGTCGAGAATTGCCTGCGCGGCCGGCAAGTCCTTTTTGATTTTCGACCGCTTCTGCCAAGGGATCGACAGCAGCCAATCGAGGTAGTTGCGTACGACCGTTGCTTCCGCCGACATCGGCGACATCTGTCTAAGCTTCTTGACCTCCCCGAGCGCCTTCTCACGCGCCTCCTTGGTGAGTTTCGTCGACTTAATGCGCTCCTCGAGCTCGGACATTTCGTCCTTGCCCTCCTCGTCGCCAAGCTCCTTCTGGATCGCCTTCATCTGCTCGTTGAGATAATATTCGCGTTGGGTCTTCTCCATCTGCCGCTTGACGCGCGTACGGATGCGTTTCTCGACCTGCAGCACCGAAATCTCGCTCTCCATTAGCGCGAGGCACTTCTCGAACCGCTTGGCGACCGAGCGCATCTCCAAGATTGCTTGCTTGTCGGAGAGCTTGACCGCAAGATGCGAGGCGATCGTGTCGGCGAGCTTGCCGTAGTCGTCAATCTGATTAACCGCGCTCACCACCTCGGGCGAAATCTTCTTGTTGAGCTTCACGTAGCTCTCGAACTCCGACACGACTGAGCGCGACAAGGCTTCGGCCTCGATCTTTTCGATCGGCTCGTCGGCGATCGCCCGCGCCTCAGCCTGGAAGAAAGCGTCGCCGGACAAGAAGTGCGTCACCTGGGCGCGCGTTGAGCCCTCGACCAACACCTTGACCGTGCCGTCGGGCAGTTTGAGCAACTGCAGAACGGTGGCGAGCGTGCCGGCCGAGAAGATGGCGTCAGGGGCCGGGTCGTCATCGGCCGCGTTCTTCTGGGTCGCGAGCAGGATCGGCTTGTCGGACTTCATCACCTCTTCGAGCGCGCGAATCGACTTCTCGCGCCCGACGAACAGGGGGACGATCATGTGCGGGAACACCACGATGTCGCGCAGCGGCAGGACGGGATAAACGTCGAGCGTTCCGGGGACGATGGACTTGTGTTGGTTGGTCATGGCTATCCTGAATCTCCGGGACCGACGTTCCCGCCCGCCCCGCCTTTTCTCTTATAGATTTCAGACGAAGAACCCGCCCCCCAAATTCGGGCTCCCATATGACGGGCGCCAAGTCTGCACGAAGCAACTTCCATGCCGATCCGGCATTGGAGAATCGCCTTGTCCTCCGCCAAAACATGGGCGTCCGCCGCGCGACTTTCAAGCGGCGCGGTGACCTGGAGCCAGGATCAGCTCGCGCGCTCGGCGCGCTCGGCATAGATGTAAAGGGGGCGCGCCTTGCCTTCGACGACCTCCGGACCGATCACGACTTGTTCGACGCCGTCGAGACCCGGCAATTCGAACATCGTATCGAGCAAGATGCTTTCCATAATCGAACGCAAGCCGCGGGCGCCGGTGCGCCGCTCAATCGCCTTCTTGGCGACCACGCCCAGCGCCTCTTCCTGAATCGTCAGATCGGTGTTCTCCATCTCGAACAGGCGCTGATATTGCTTGACGAGCGCGTTCTTCGGCTCGGTCAGAATCTTCTTAAGCGCGTCCTCGTCGAGATCCTCAAGGGTGGCGATGACCGGCAGACGGCCGACGAATTCGGGAATTAGGCCGAATTTCAGCAGGTCCTCCGGCTCGACCTCCCGGAACACTTCGCCCGTGCGCCGGTCGTCGGGCGATTGAACCGTGGCGGAAAAGCCGATCGAGGTGCCCTTACCCCGCGCCGAGATGATTCGCTCGAGGCCAGAAAAAGCTCCACCGCAGATGAACAGGATGTTGGTCGTATCGACCTGCAGGAACTCCTGCTGGGGATGCTTGCGGCCGCCCTGCGGCGGAACGCTCGCGATCGTACCTTCCATTATTTTAAGCAGCGCCTGCTGCACGCCTTCGCCCGACACGTCGCGGGTGATCGACGGGTTGTCGGACTTGCGGCTGATCTTGTCGATCTCGTCGATGTAGACGATGCCGCGCTGCGCCCGCTCGACGTTGTAGTCGGAAGCCTGCAAAAGCTTCAAAATGATGTTCTCGACGTCCTCGCCGACATAACCGGCTTCGGTCAAAGTCGTGGCGTCGGCCATCGTAAACGGCACGTCGAGGATGCGCGCCAGCGTCTGAGCGAGCAGCGTCTTGCCCGAACCGGTCGGGCCGATCAGCAGGATGTTCGATTTTGCCAGCTCCACGTCGCCGTGCTTGGTGGCGTGATTGAGGCGCTTATAGTGATTGTGGACCGCGACCGACAGCACCCGCTTGGCTTGCGGCTGACCGATCACATAGTCGTCGAGAACCTTACAGATTTCGCGGGGGGTTGGAATGCCGTCCTTGCTTTTGACAAGCGCGGTCTTGCTCTCCTCGCGGATGATGTCCATGCACAATTCGACGCATTCATCGCAGATGAATACGGTCGGCCCGGCGATGAGCTTGCGCACTTCGTGCTGGCTCTTGCCGCAGAACGAGCAATAGAGCGTATTTTTCGCGTCGCCTTCGGCCTTGGCCATCGCTTTTCTCCATTTAGGCCGCTTCCGGCGAAGCGAGTTGTCAAACGCCCGACCAAGCAGCCTAACCAAACCACCCTAACGAAACGTAGCCTTCGGCCCTGCCTCGCCGCTCCCTCCCCGGTCCGCCGTAAGTCCGCGGCGGTTGCCTCAACCCGGGATTTGACAAGCAACCACCAAATTGCACGCAAAATCAAGGCCACGCCGCAAAAATCATCGCGGCCAACCTCCAAAGTCCAGAAAAACTTTGCAGCCCGGCTGGCTCCGGGGCTAAGCCTTGACCTCTTCCAACTCGAGCGCGCGCTTGACCGTCACCTCGTCCACAATCCCGAACGCCTTCGCTTCCTCCGCCGACATGAAATGATCCCGATCCAGAGTTCTTTCAATGGCTTCGTAGGATTGGCCGGTGTGATGCACGTAAATCTCGTTGAGCCGCCGCTTGACCTTCAGAATATCCTCCGCATGCCGCTGGATATCGGACGCCTGGCCCTGGAAACCGCCCGACGGCTGATGGACCATGATGCGGGAATTCGGCAACGCAAAGCGAGAACCCCGCTCGCCGGCGGCGAGCAGAAGCGAGCCCATTGACGCCGCCTGCCCGATGCACATCGTCGTCACCTTGGGACGAATAAACTGCATCGTGTCGTAGATTGACAGTCCAGCCGTTACGACGCCGCCCGGCGAATTGACGTAGAGGGCGATTTCCTTCTTCGGATTGTCCGCCTCAAGAAAGAGCAGTTGGGCGACCACAAGCGAAGCCGATACGTCATCAACCGGGCCGATCATGAAAATGATGCGTTCGCGCAACAGTCGCGAGAAAATATCGAACGAACGCTCGCCGCGCGCTGACTGTTCGATGACAATTGGCACGAGATTGTTCGCGTAGTAATCGACGGGATCGCGCATTAGAACGTTTCTTTCACCAGAATTGGCCGGCTGCGGGCTACCAGTTCAACATAGGCGCCCTCAGACGTCCCGAAAAGAGGCAGGCGTCCCAATTGGCGTCAGGCATGGGGCGCTTCGCTTTCAGCCCTCGGTTCGCCTGGAAGCTCGTCGTCGACAGGCTTGAGGAGCTCTCCTCTGGTCACGTTGCGCGCCTCGACCTTGGCGAGGCCCAGGATATGGTCGACGACCTTCTCTTCGTAAATCGGAGCGCGCAATTCCGCCAACGCCTGGCTGTTGTTACGGTAGAAATCCCAGACCTGTTTTTCCTGGCCCGGGAACGACCGCGCCCGGGCGACCAGCGCCTGGGTCATCTCCTCGTCCGAAACCTTGACCTCAGCCCTCGTTCCGACCTCGGCAAGCAGCAGCCCGAGGCGAACCCGCCGTTCGGCGATCTTACGATAGTCGGCGCGGGCCGCGTCTTCCGTGGTGTTTTCCTCGGCAAAGCCGCGGCCCGAGGCCTCATGCTCGCGCGTCACTTGCTCCCAAATCGAGTTGAACTCCTGATTGACCAATCCCTCCGGCAGCTCGAAGGAATAGAGCTGGTCGAGTTTGTCAAGCAGCTGGCGCTTGAGCTTATCCCGCGAGGCGCGCGCGTATTCAGCGGCGATCCGATCGCGGATCGCCTCCTTGAGCTTGTCGAGACTTTCCGAGCCGAGGCTCTTCGCGAATTCGTCGTCGAGGACGAGCGGGTCGCGCGCGGCGACGGACTTCACCGTCACCGCGAAGTCGGCGGTCTTCCCCGCCAGCGCGCGCACGGCGTAAGCCTCCGGGAAGGTCGCACGAACCGTGCGCTTGTCGCCCACGGCGACACCGATGAGTTGGTCCTCGAACCCGGGCAGGAACGTGTTCGAGCCCAGCGCAACCTGGATGTCCCTCGCTTCGCCGCCCTCGAAGGGGACGCCGTCGATTGTTCCGTCGAAATCGATTGTGACGCGGTCGTGAATCTCGGCTGTCGCGCCCGCGGGCTTCTCGCCGTAGGAGCGGCGCTCTTCCGCAAGACGATCGAGCGCGGCCTCAACATCAGCGGGCTCGACGTCGACGGTCAGGCGCTCGAGCGAGATTTGCGAGAAATCGCCAATCTCGAAGACCGGCAGCACTTCAAGCGCGACCTTGAAGTTGAGGTCGCCGCGGGCCTCGAGCGCAGCTTCGATAGCGGCCTGATCGCTTGGAAGCTCGACCTTCGGCTCCCGGGCAAGGCGCAGATGGTTGTCGTCGATGATCTTCTTGTTCGCGCTGGCGATGGCTTCCTGCATGACGTCGGCCATCACCGACTTGCCATAGACCTTGCGCAAATGCTCGACCGGCACCTTGCCGGGGCGGAAGCCGTTGATGCGGACTTTCGTCTTCAGTTCGGCCAGCTGCCCATTGAGCTTGGCCGCCAGATCGCTCGCCGGCAGCGAAATGTTGTATTCCCGCTTGAGCCCTTCGCTGAGCGTCTCGGTGACCTGCATCTTGCGTTCCGCCTTGTCGTCGCCGCGGCAAACGACCGCGACTGGCCGATAATTGCCAACCGTCTCCTCGTCAATTGGTCCGGGGCGCGTTCGGGGGGTCGCGAAGGAAATGGTGCGGGCGGAGGGGCTCGAACCCCCACGACTTTCGTCACCGGAACCTAAATCCGGCGCGTCTACCAATTCCGCCACGCCCGCCGCAAGCGCCGGCTTGACGAGGCCGATTTGCTCTCGGGGGCTCTATATCAGCTTGTCCGCCCTGCGCCATAGAAAAATACGGACCTGACCGGCCTGTCGGCTCATTTGCGCACAACAGCGGCGATGGCGATGGTGAAGAGGCCTGCCGCGAGCAGGAGGCCGGTTGCGCCGCTGGCGCGCTCGGCTAAGAAGAGCGGGGCGAACAGAAAGCGCCCGAAGGCGACGCAAACAGCAGCAAAACCTAACGATAACGCACCTTTGCGCATGGATAGGCCCTCTTCGCCGCAAGGCCGTCGCCTGCATTCTCGGCGCCGAGCGCTGCGCGCCAAAATGGGACGGATGGTATGACTCCCACCCGCCGCGTGGTTTTGGGCGGCGCGGTTGTGGGGGTCGTTTGGCGCCTTGGGGGCCGGGCACGAGCGGACGCGCCTACTCCCGCGGCTGAGGGCTTTCTCGGCTTCGAAGCCGCGCCGGCGAAGCTTCAGCTGGCGCCGCCTCCGGCCGAACCGGCGGCGGCTTGCGCCTAGCCATTACACGAATTCTCCTTTCTTTGCCGGTGGCCGGATTGGGGCGGATGAGCGCCGGACGCAGGTTAGAGCCGGACCGGTCATTTCTGCTCGCGATCGTGCGATTCCAATGGGTTAAGCTTCGTTTTCTGCAACTGGATTCTGGTCGGCCCCTGGAGCGCCTTCGAGCCCTGCATCGCTTGAATTCAACTTCAAGTTATTGCCGTAATAAACTGATATTATTAGATTAGTTATCGGCACACTCTGCTCAATTAGAACAAAACACGAACAAAAGCTTGCGCTTTGACGCCGATCGCGGCATAGTAGAGCAAGTTCGAGAGGCGCGCCCACAAACGCGGGCCCTCCTTCGCGCCTCGCCCAAAATCTCGCCCCGCCCCGCCAGAAGCCAAGCGCCGCCCCGAACTCGCGGGCGGCCGTGCGCCTGCGCAAGGCCCTCCCTCCAACAATCCCCAGAAGAAGCGCCCATGTCCGACGCGACCCCACCGACTCGATCGAAACGCCAGAGGACGAGCCTCGCTCAGCGGGTGCTCGCCTCCCTCGTCGCCGGCGCCGGCGTCGACGAGATCAGCGCTGCCGAACAGCTGACCCGGAAGCGAACGGAGACCATCCTGCGTGAGGCGCTGCGCAGCCGTTGGGTCGCGCCGGCCGAGGAATTCGCGCGGCTGCAGATTGCCCGGCTCGAGCGCATGATCGCCAAGCTCGTCGACCGGCTCCAAAGCGGCGACCTCGAGGCGATCGACCGCGCGCTCAAGATTGTCGACCGGCTCGACCGCTATCACGGATTCACGAAAGCGAAGCGCCTCCCCGAACAGTACGGCGAAGAGGAGCGCGCGCGACTCCTCAAGAAGATCAACGAGGTCGCGGAGCGCCTCCAGCCGGAAAAGCCGGCCGAATGACGGAAGAGGCGGCTGAGCCCGCCCGGGCGCGGCGCGCCGGGCCTGCGCTTCCTCGTCCTGGCGCCAGCGGGCCGATCAAGCGCGCTGCCGATCTTTTGAACCTCGACCTCGACGTGCGCGTGCGATTGCTCGAGGAAATGACGCCGCGCGAATGCGCGCAACTCTTTCATGACTGGATGTTCTGGGCGCGCGACGACCAGGCCCCGCCGGAGGGCGACTGGATCATCTGGCTCATCCTGGCGGGACGTGGCGCCGGCAAGACGCGCGCCGGCTCCGAGGCGGTGCGCGCCTGGGTGCAGACCTATCCGATCGTCAACCTGATCGGGGCGACCATCGCCGACGCGCGCGACATCATGGTGAGGGGCGAATCCGGCATTCTCGCCTGCTGCCGGCGGGACGAGCGCCCCCAGTTTCACGCCACCGACCTCAGGCTCGAATGGCCGAACGGCGCGGTGAGCCAGCTCTTCTCGGCCGAGGAGCCGGACCGGCTGCGCGGCAAGCAGCACATGAAATTGTGGTGCGACGAACTCGCCGCCTGGCGCCAGCCCGACGCCTTCGACCAGGCGATGCTGGGGTTAAGGCTCGGAGACAAGCCGCAGGCGATCGTCACCACAACGCCGCGCCCGAGCAAGATCATCAAGGCGCTCGCCGCCGGCAAGGACACGATGGTCACCCGCGGCTCGACCTTCGACAATAAGGCGCATCTGGCGCGCGCGTTCTTCGAACGCATCACCGCGCGCTATAAGGGCCGCGCCATCGGCCGGCAGGAGCTGTTCGCCGAGATCGTCGAGGAAACGCCGGGGGCTTTATGGACGCGCGCGCTGCTCGAGCGCCAGCGGATTGCGCCGGAAGCGGCGCCGAAGGAATTCGCCGAGATTGTGGTCGCCGTCGATCCGCCGGCGCGGTCGGGCTCGAAATCCGACGAATGCGGGCTCGTCGTCGCGGCAAAAGCGGAAAGCGGCCTCTTCTATGTGCTGGCCGACCTCACCAGCCAGGGCGAGACGCCGGGCGCATGGGGGGCGCGGGTGGGGGCCGCCTTTCGCGGCTTCAAGGCCAACCGGGTCGTGGCCGAGATCAACAACGGCGGCGACATGGTGGCCGAGGTGCTGCGCCAGAGCGAGCCCAACCTGCCGGTGCGCGCGGTCCACGCGACGCGCGGCAAATTCCTGCGCGCCGAGCCGATCGCCGCGGCCTATGAGCGCGGGCTCGTGTTCCACGCCGGGACCTTCATGAAGCTCGAGGACCAGCTGTGCGCGCTGACCCCCGATTTCGACCGCCGCGCCGCGGGCTTCTCGCCCGATCGGGCCGATGCGCTGGTGTGGGCGCTTGCCGACCTTTTAGGCGTGGGACGGGGAAGCGCCGGGGGGATGTATGAGTTTTGGACGGGGGGCGGCGGATCAGCCGATCAAAAGGCCGGTTAGCGTATTCGCTCGGACAGTCGCCCCGTTGAGTTAAGCCTCGATCGGGGGTTCGCGGAACACAGATTTGCTGGACATCGCGTCAAATGACGCGCATATGCCCGTCAGGAGACGCGAATGCCCGGCCCTACCCTCGCCGTTACGTCACCGGCGCTGACCGCAACCCAGCCGCAGACCTTTGCGGACGAGCGCGACCGGGCGCGCCTCAGCGAAGTCGCGCTCAAAGCGTTCCTCGCGCTCATGAAAGCCTGGGACCTGTCGAACGCGGAGGCTTCCGCCCTGCTCGGAGTCTCGGCGAGCACGCTCGACCGGATGAAGCGCGGCTATCGCGCGACCTTGAGCCAGGACCAGCTGACCCGCGTCTCCGCCCTGGTTGGCGTTTATAAGGGACTTCATCTTCTGTTTGCCGACGAGACCGCGGACGAATGGGCGCGACGGCCCAATCGCGGGCCGCTGTTCGATCGCCAGACCCCGATCGAAGCGATGATCGAGGGCGGCATTCCGAGGATGCTCGAGGTCCGCCGCTATATCGACGCGGCGCGCGGCGGGCTTTGATTTCACTCCCTCATTCTGAGGCGCCCCGCGTCAGCGTGGCCTCGAAAGCCTGCCCTGAGCTTGTCGAAGGGAATGGTCCAGCCGGCGCCGCCGGTCCCGCGCCTCGAGCGTCCTTCGAGACGCCGCGCTTCGCGCGTTCCTCAGGACGAGGCGGGGGCTGGCGGGCATGCTCGACGGCCTGCCGGTCGTAAGGGAGGCGTTTCCGCGAACCGTCCGGCTCGTGTCGACGGCGCGCCTGCGCCCGCCGGTGCTGGAGAGGCTCGTTTCAGCCGATGAGGCGGCCGCGCTCGCCGAAATCGAGGGGGCGACGAGCCAGCGCCTATTGGCGGAGCAGCGCGGAGCCGAGGGGATCGGCCGCGACGAGTTCCTTCACGGCGTGCCTTATGCGAATTTCGTCAACGCGGCCTTCGCCTATTGGAAGCCGCGCGAGATGAACCGCTTCAACGCGACGCGCGGCGCCTGGTACGCGGCGCTCGACGCCGAGACCTGCGTCCGTGAAGTCGCCTTTCACATGACCGAGTTCCTGGCGCGGTCGGGCGAGTTCAAGGGCGTGGTCGAATACGCGGAAATGTTCGCCAGCATGGCCGGGGAATTCGTCGATCTTCGGGGGACGCCCGGCCATCCGTGTCTCGATCCGGATCCGGCCGTTGGCTATCCGATCGGCAATGCGATCGCCGACGCCGCGCGGGCGGAAGGGCTCAACGGAATCATCTACCCTTCGGTGCGCCACCCGGGAGGAACCTGCATTGCAGCCTTGAGGCCGCACGCGGTGCAGTCCGTTGCGCCCGGCGCCGTCTATCGGCTCGAGTGGTCCGGCGACCGGGAGCCAGTGATCACACGGATTGCCGGTTAACAGACCCTATCGCCGCGGCGGGAATTCGCTCAGCGGCGCCGCGCGCAGATTAGCGCCGAGCTTACGGTTGAACTCCTCGGCCTCGAATTGGGCGTTGACGGCTTCCGTCTTGTCCTCACGGGGCAGCGGGCATTGAGCGTCGGCGCGCGCGGCGCCCATGCGTCCAAGCAGGGCCTTGAACGCGGACTCAAGTTGCTCGCGATCGCGCTCGGCGGCGAAGACGTCGGTGATCCACACGTCGGCGCCGCTCTTCGACGCAGCGACGCAGAAGGTCCAGCGCGGTTGAGCCCTGGCGAGCGCCGGGAGGCAAACCGCGATCGCAACCAGCGCCATCGATTGCCGCATGACGTCTCCCGCCGCTCGCAGCGTCTCGCCCGGCCTGAAGTCCCCTTTCTAGCCCCCAATCCCTAACGGAAGGCGAAGGCGCTCGTCACCACGTGCCCCTACTTGGCCCCTCACACTCAACACCCCTCTTCCGCCATGGCCCGTCGAAAGACGGGCGTCGTCCTATGGGAGAGAGGTAATCCAAGGAAACGATCCCATGTCGGAACCTGTCAGACGGCCGCTGCCGCCAAGCGTTTTCGCCCGCCTCGCCGAGGCGACTCGCTATCTGATCACAGGGGTCTCGCCGGACACCTGGTTCGGACCACTGCAGCCGCTTCAGCCGATGGCGCCGCCAGAAGTGAAGGGACGGCAGTGGGACTATCCGTTCGGCGCCAACCTCAACTATGTGCCGCGCGCCGACGACGCGATCTCGTTCAACGAATTGCGCGCGCTCGCCGACGCTTTGCCGCTCCTGCGCGCGGTGGTCGAGACTCGCAAGGACCAGATCGCCGCGCAGAACTACGCGGTGCGCGCCCGCTCGCGCGCCAATACGCCCGATGCCTCGCAGGCGATCGACGCCGTCACGTGCTTTCTCGCCCGCCCCGACCGGCGCCATTCGTTCGCCGACTGGCTGCGCATGCTGCTCGAGGACATGCTGGTCATCGACGCGGCGACCCTTTATCCCCGCTTTAACCGCGGCGGCTCGCTCTATTCGCTCGACGTGATCGACGGGGCGACGATCAAGCCCTTGATCGGCGAGGACGGGCGCGCCCCCGAGCCGCCCGATCCGGCCTATCAGCAGATCCTCAAGGGCGTGCCGGCGGCCGACTTCTCGACCGAGGAGCTTATCTACCTGCCGCGCAACGTGCGCGCCCATCGGCTCTACGGCATGAGCCCGGTCGAGCAGATCGCGCTCACCGTCAATATCGCGCTGAGGCGCGACGCGGCGACGCTCGACTATTACAAGACGGGCTCGACGCCCGACGCCTTCGCCACCCTGCCCAAGGAGTGGACGGCCGACCAGATCCGCTCGTTCCAGGACTATTTCGACGCGCTGATGAGCGGCAACCTGGCGCGGCGGCGGATGACGAAGTTCATGCCCGCCGACTTCAAGCTGATCGAGGCCCGCCAGCCGCCGCTCAAGGACCAGTACGACGAGTGGCTCGCGCGGCTCATCTGCTACGCGTTCTCTGTGCCGGCCTCGCCCTTCGTGACGCAGGTCAACCGCGCGACCGGCGAGACGCTGCGCCAGCAGGCGACGCAGGAGGGGCTGGTTCCGCTGAAGGCGTGGGTGAAGAGCGCGCTCGATCACGTGATTTGCGTCTGCATGAACGAGCCTGGCCTCGAATTCGTGTGGGTCGGCGACGACGCGGTCGATCCGCTCGAGCAGGCGCAGACGCTGCAGATTCTGGTCAGCGCCGGCATCAAGACGCGCGAGGAGGCGCGGGCGGACCTGGGCCTCGGGCCGACGGGCGGCGCCGCGACAGACAAGCCACAGGCAGAGTTGGGGAAGCTCAATCCGCACCACGACGAGCGCGGGCTATTCACGACGGAGGACAATGCGGCCGGACCCGTAGGCAGCCCGACGCGCAAGCCGCGGCCCACGCGCGTCCAGGTCGCGAGCAACGACGCGATGATGTCGGATGTGACCGTCGACGGCGGAACCGCAGATGAAGCCGCGGTTGCGCAGATGAGTCCCGTCGCGAGCACGGATAGGGCGTCAACGGCCGACCAATCCTCGACACGAACCGAAAGCGGCGGCGACCCGGGATCGGGGAAGCCGACGCCCGAGCAGGACCTAAAGCCTGTCTATGACGTACCTGATAACGCAGTTTCATATACGACGAGCGACGGAACCCAATTTTATGCGCCACCAGACGCCGACTTTCGGAAGGTATACGCTGCGGGCCAAGCAAATGGGAAAGATTCAGAAGCCGCCAATTCTGCAATCGGGCAGTTTGCGCCTTACGACTTTCAACGAAGAAATGGATACTTCTATCACGCTTATACGGATGCATCGAACTACGCCGTAGGTGTATACATGGCAGGCGCAGGTTATTTCTACTCAGAAACGCTCGCCGCAGGCACGCATTATTCGCTAAGGCATTCTTCGAATTGGGATTCAGGTTTCACTTACCACATTAAATGGTGGACAAAGGGATGGACCGATGCAACAGATGGCTCTTGGCCTGTTTCCCGCCCCTGAAGGCAACCTCAAGCGCATGAGCGCCTCGCGTATTTCAAGAAATGGCGCCCTCGTATTCTTGGTCGTCGGGAACCTGTTGACCATCCCGCTGTTCCTCTATTTCTCATCGAGATTTTGGGCTCCGCTCATAGAGGGAGGCCCTGGGGATAGTCCAGCAGACGCGTTATTGTGGGGGCGTCTTGCCTTTCCTTGGTTAGCCGCTGGGGCAATTATCAATATTTCCATATTACCTAGAGTAATTATTGAAGTTTTCCATCGTAATGACTTTCAGTTTCTCTTCATATGGTGTGCATGTATCCTTATATTCTTCTCAACTTGGATGTATGACAGCTCCCGCCAACCAGGAGACTATCTTGCACCCAGTCGCGATTCTTCCCTCGGACAATCAGGTCATGAGTCAAGAGTGAAATAAGGCTTCCGGCGCCGTCACCGTGCTTTCTCGCGCGCCCCGACCGGCGCCATTCGTTCGCCGACTGGCTGCGCATGCTGCTCGAGGACATGCTGGTCATCGACGCGGCGACCCTTTATCCCCGCTTCAGCCGCGGCGGCTCGCTCTATTCGCTCGACGTGATCGACGGGGCGACGATCAAGCCCTTGATCGGCGAGGACGGGCGCGCCCCCGAGCCGCCCGATCCGGCCTATCAGCAGATCCTCAAGGGCGTGCCGGCGGCCGACTTCTCGACCGAGGAGCTTATCTACCTGCCGCGCAACGTGCGCGCCCATCGGCTCTACGGCATGAGCCCGGTCGAGCAGATCGCGCTCACCGTCAATATCGCGCTGAGGCGCGACGCGGCGACGCTCGACTATTACAAGACGGGCTCGACGCCCGACGCCTTCGCCACCCTGCCCAAGGAGTGGACGGCCGACCAGATCCGCTCGTTCCAGGACTATTTCGACGCTTTGATGAGCGGCAACCTGGCGCGGCGGCGGATGACGAAGTTCATGCCGGCCGACTTCAAGCTGATCGAGGCGCGCCAGCCCCCGCTCAAGGATCAGTACGACGAGTGGCTGGCGCGCATCATCTGCTACGCCTTCTCGGTGCCGGCCTCGCGCTTCGTAACGCAGGTCAACCGCGCGACCGGCGAGACGCTGCGCCAGCAGGCGACGCAGGAAGGGCTGGTGCCGCTGAAAGCGTGGGTGAAGAGCGCGCTCGATCACGTGATTTGCGTCTGCATGAACGAGCCTGGCCTCGAATTCGTGTGGGTCGGCGACGACGCGGTCGATCCGCTCGAGCAGGCGCAGACGCTGCAGATTCTGGTCAGCGCCGGCATCAAGACGCGCGAGGAGGCGCGGGCGGACCTCGGGCTTGGGCCGGCGGGCGGCGCGCAGGCGGGCGTATCATCCCTTTTTTGACTTCTTGGGCGTACCTTCGATAAGTTGCGCGCGTTCGCGCGCGACCGAATTTTGGACAACAGGAGAGGGAGATCGAAATGGCTCAATTGTCCGCCGTCGAGATGTTTGGCGAACTGGTGAGGCAAGGATATTTTGTACCCGCCTCTGTAGAGCCGTCGGCCGCCACGATGCCCACGGCCTATGTCAACGCGCCTACTAGTCTTGCGTTTGCGACACCTCCGATACATACAATGATTTTGGCTGGGACACAAAATGCCAAACTGGAACCACGTTCTCAAGGAGATTCAGAAGGAGACTGATACCCTCGGTGGGAACTCCGCAGTCGATAAAGTCAGAACGAAGTATTTGGTTAAGCTCCATGAACACGTAAATCGCAATATCATTTGCTATTATTCGGGCTTTCTTTCTCGCCCAAATCTTGAAGGGGTCGAGATAACCGACGAAGACAAGAATGGCCTAATGCTGACCATTCACAAACTGGATAAGAAAAAAGGTTTGGATCTTTTTCTACATACGCCTG
Organism: uncultured Alphaproteobacteria bacterium; assembly: GCA_963824475.1. Classification (GTDB taxonomy): domain Bacteria; phylum Pseudomonadota; class Alphaproteobacteria; order Rhizobiales; family Beijerinckiaceae; genus Roseiarcus. The sequence goes on along the minus strand of CAWGPR010000006.1, from coordinate 134,515 downwards.
GTGGGCGCGGTAGTACAACTGCTTCGTTGGTCGATTATCTAAAGCAAATGTTCGGCAATGACATTCGAGCGTTTGTACCGCAAATCGCAATGTCTGCTGGCACGATTATTGCTTGTGCCTGCAAGGAAATATATATGGGTAAGCATTCAAATCTTGGACCTGTTGATCCTCAAATAAATGGGATACCAGCGCACGCGGTTCTTGAGGAAATACAAACAGCATATAATGAGATGGTAGCAGATCCTAGCAAGCAGTACGTGTGGGCTCCTATACTTTCAAGATATACCCCTAGCTTTGTTCAACAGTGCCAATGGGCAGTCGAAAGCGCAAAGGAATTCGTCGGCGATTTCTTAAAGCAAAACATGTTCTCCGAACTCCCCGAAGCGGATAGGGATAGCAGGGTTGCTTCTATTGTTTCACACCTAACCGACTTGAGCAGAAACAAGGGGCACGATCGACATATCCATTTTCAGGAATGTAAAGACATAGGCCTAATTGTGCACGAACTTGAGGACAAAAACGACAAATTACTGCAAGACTTAGTCCTAACTGTCCATCACTGTTATATGTACTCATTGAGCAACACTTTAGTCTAGCGTTTAAGATCATCGAGAACCACATGGGCATACGGTACGTTAAGATACTTCAACCTCAACAGACAGTGCTCCAGGTGCCGCAGTTCATCCAGGACGCGTTCAACAAAGAGATGCAGAACAAGTAGGCTTGGGAGAGTAGCGAAGGGCGCGGATCACTCGCGTTCGAGTGGGTTTGACACCAGAGGCGCTGAAGCGGATCGCTCGTTTTAACCTCGCGCTGAGACGGGACAAAGCGCCACCGAACTACAACCGCGCGGCGACGCGGCACTTCGCCGCACAATGCAGGCCTCAAAATTTCGCGTGAGGCTCGCGGCGCTGATCCCCGCCAACCCCAGCAATTCCGGGCGTTAGAACAAAAAGAGAACATTTTCTTGACCGCTTACGCCGACTTCCCAGTCGCGCCGACATTCATGATCTGGAGCATCGGCTGGGGGAGCGCATGGATTCGCTCGCGGTGCGCTTCGACCGCGCATTCGACCCGCATCTTTCTTGATAGTGTCGCACGTGGCTGTGGTCGGTACCTGACCGTCGAAACGAGACAGGTCGCCTCTATGCCAAGGGCAAGCTACTCGATCTGCGCCCAAACTCTTCCGTCGGCCTTTCCGGAGCGGCCGGATTGCAACGGCCCGATCGGACTAATAGCTCCGTCCGCTGCGGTGGTCCCATATACGCGTTCGCGTCCCTTAGAGCCCGTCCGGGAACTTAACGAATCGTTGGAATCGCTTATGATTTTAAGGAAGCGGCCCGAATCACTTGGGAGGTCGCCGATGTGGACCAACGAAAATCGCACTCGCTACGACCGCGATGGACTGCGCTATCCCAGCGATTTGACCGACGCGGAATGGGCGCATGTCGAGCCGCTCATTCCGCCGGCCAAGCGCGGCGGCAACCGACGTCATGTCCATGAGCGCGAGGTCGTCAACGGCCTGATGTACGTCCTCAGCACTGGCTGCCAATGGCGCGCCGTCCCGAAGGACCTGCCGCCGCGTTCGACGCTTTACGATTACTTCGATCGCTGGAATTGGGACGGCACGCTCGATCGCATCCACGACGCGCTCTACGTGAAGTGTCGCGAAGCCGCCGCTCGCGAGGCGAGCCCGACCGCCGCGATCATTGACAGCCAGAGCGTCAAGAGCGCGGAAAAAGATCCTATGCGGGTGGACGGCGGCCCGACTTGGTAGGCTGAGCTTCCACACCAGCATGGAGGCAACCGATGCAGTCCGTCACCTCCGCGACCGTTGTCGCGACCACCGCCCTCGCGAATGATATCACGCTGTTCGCATCGCTCGAACTGAGCAAATCCAAATGGGTTGTGACGATCAATAGTCCGGGCAGCGAAAAGTTTTCCAAGCATGTGGTCGAGGGTGGAGACGGCGCCCGCCTGCTCGACCTTCTTTCGCGGTCGAGGGCAAAGGCCGAGGAGCGCTACGGCGTGCGGGTCAAAGCGATCGTCATTCAGGAAGCGGGATTGGACGGGTTTTGGATTCATCGCTTGCTGCTCGCCAATGGGATCGAGAGCCAGGTCGTCGATGCGGCTTCGATCGCCGTCGACCGGCGGCATCGACGGGCGAAGACCGATTCGATCGACGGCGAGACGCTGTTGCGGACGCTGATGGCCTGGGCTCGCGGCGAGCGGCGGGTCTGTTCCATGGTTCGCGCGCCGAGCCCGGAAGAAGAGGATCGCCGGCGCCTGACGCGCGAGCGCGGCACGCTGATCAAGGAACGCATTCAGCACACCAATCGAATTAGGGGCCTGCTCAGCGGCCAAGGCATCCGGGATTACAATCCGCTTCGGCGAGATTGTTTCGAACGGCTCGAGGCGCTGCGAACCGGCGACGGCCGTGAGCTGCCGCCGCTGTTGAAGGCGGAGATACGCCGAGAACTCGATCGGATCGCGGTGGCGGCGACGCAACTGGCTGCGGTCGAACGGGCCCGCGATGCGCTCATCCGCACGAACGCCGAGGGGCGGAACAACCCCGCCGCCCACCTCCTCAAGCTCAAGGGCATGGGCCCTGAGTTCGCATCGCTCCTCTGGCTTGAATTGTTGTTTCGCAGCTTCGGCAACCGACGCCAAGTAGCGGCATATGCGGGATTGGCGCCCAGCCCCTGGCAGAGCGGCGGCGTCGAACGGGATCAGGGGATCTCCAAGTCGGGCAATCGTCGCCTGCGGCACACCATGATTGAGCTTGCCTGGTTCTGGCTGCGCCACCAGCCGGACTCGGCGTTGAGCCGCTGGTTTCAGGCGCGGGTCGGCGCCGGCAAGGGACGAGTCCGCCGCATCGCCATCGTGGCGCTGGCCCGCAAACTCCTCGTCGCCTTGTGGCGCTATGTCACACAAGGCGTCGTTCCCGAAGGCGCCGTGTTCAAGACGGCATGACCCGATGGCTCAACCCACTCTAACGATGGCTTGATGACTTAACCCCATTCCAGCGAAGCTGAACGCGACGGCTTCGCCGGATCCGGCGGGCGGTGACCGCGGATTGACCCCCGGGCTGAAACACGCCGTGAAAAAGGATGGTCCCGCCAACCCGAGCCCGACGCCCTCGAGCAGGAGGGATTATGGTCCGAGCCCACAAGCTCGACCGGATGTGAGGTGATGCGGTCGTCAGGGCTGCATGGCAAAGACGGGCTCACGCTTCGGATCCAAACGCCAAAGAGCATGCAACGCCGAAATCAATGAGCTTGACTGGAAACACCCCATGTGAGGGGGACCTGCATCGATCCGGCGGGTTACGACGCGGGCAAGAAGATCATGGGCAAAAAGCGCCATATCCTCGTCGATACGCAGGGCCTGTTGATGCATGCGACCGTCCACGCCGCCGACATCCAGGACCGCGACGGCGGCGCGACGCTGATGGCGACCTTGTTCGTCGCCTTTCCGTTCCTGACCAGGCTCTTTGCCGACGGCGGCTATCGAGGGCCGCAATTTCAGGCCGCCATCGGACGAACTCTGGCGCGCGTGAAGGTCGAGATCGTCAAGCGGTCGGATCAGGCCAAGGCCTTCGTCGTCCTGCCGAAGCGCTGGATCGGCGAACGCACCTTTGCTTGGCTCGGCCGCTGCCGACGGTTGGCCAAGGACTGGGAATGCCTCAACCGCAAGGCGCTCGCGTTCCTCCGCCTCGCCTCCATCCGCCTCATGCTGCGAAAACTATGCAATCCCACATGATGTTTCCGGACAGACTCTTAGGGACGCGAACGACGACCGCCTGATAGGACACGAAATTCGTTCGCGTTGCGCAAAACTTGGGCCAAGATGGGGGCTTTGATAATTATAATTTTGGAATGTTGTTTGCCGCCAATGCGAATTGTCTTCATGGGCACGCCAGAATTCGCGGTTCCGACGTTGTTGGAAATGTCGAAGAGAGGTCGTGTACCTGTCGCCGTCTATACGCGTGCGCCTGGGCGGGGTGGACGTCGAGGGCTCGAGATAACGAGGACCCCGGTTCATTTGGCGGCGGATTCTCTGGAATTCCAGTCTTCACACCGACTTCTTTGCGCGACGTCGAAACACAGAAGGTCTTTAATGGTCTGGCGGCGGACGTTGTGGTCGTGGCCGCGTATGGCCTGATACTGCCGATCCCTATCCTCGAAGCGCCGAGGCTCGGGTGCCTGAACTTGCACGCTTCTCTACTGCCACGTTGGCGTGGCGCCGCCCCAATCCAGCGGGCGATTATGGCCGGCGACTTGCAGACCGGGGTTGACGTCATGCGCATGGATGCCGGTCTCGATACGGGGCCGATAGCGATGCGAGAAATCGCTCCGATACGCCCTGACGAGACGGCAGGAGACCTAACAAGTCGTCTTGCAGTGATCGCGGCCAAGCTGTCGGTATGCGCCTTGCAATCAATGGAAGTCGGCCTATTGGAGTTTCACGAACAACCTGCGGTAGCCGTTTGTTACGCGCACAAGATCAAGAAGAGTGAGGCGGACATAGATTGGACGCGGAGCCCAGAGACTGTTCGCAATCAGATCCACGGGCTGTCGCCCGCGCCCGGCGCCTTTTCCAAAGCCCGTATCGGAAGTCGAGACGAAAACATTAAATTTTTCCGCGCCGAGGTTACAACGGGGACTGGCCCGCCCGGGATGCTCCTTTCCGAAGACATGCGGGTCGCATGCGGCACCGGCGCGATACGAGTTCTTCAGGGGCAACGCTCGGGTAGGACCGTGGTGAGCGGCCGCGAATTAATGCGTGGCGCGAAGCTCACTCCAGGAGTGCTCTTCACGCAGTCCCGTGCACCTTGATCCGTTCCCCAAGTTTGAGTTTGAGTTCCTCCTTGCTGTCTTCGGCGGCTCGTAGAATTTGGCTTGCAGCAAAGAAGTCAAGGACTGCGAAATGCTCGACCTTGGGCCGCACAAGGATGTCAGGCGCGCGCAGCTTGATTTTCTGAGCGGTGATCGCTCCTTGCATAATTTGTGCGGCGCCAAACATCGACCCAAACGGCGATGGGGTTCGTCGCTTCTGGGACCGACCACCAAACGTTACGTCGACGGCGACGACAATATCCGCAACGCCGAACAACAAATCATATGGCAATGGATTTACAGCCCCGCCGTCGATGAGCACGTCGTCGCCAAAAATAACTGGACGAAACAACCCGGGAATGGCCATCGAACCGGCCACAGCCGGTCTCAGCGGCCCCGCGTCGTATGCCGCCTCCTTGCGATCAAAGTAGTTCGTCGCGACGACGATCGTTTTGATGGCCAGGTCCTCAAAACGACTGGGCATGCCGGCGGGCCAGAACAAGTCAAGACAAGTCTCGGGGTCTAACAGCACGGGATTGCCACGACCGCGCAGCACGAGGTCAGCGAAGCGTCCGACCCGCGCCCGTAACAACTTGCTCATGACGTCGGAGCGATTGCGCAAGACTCGAAGTATATGAGTTCGAATGGCGCGTCCCTCAATTCCCGCCGCATACGCGCCGCCGATAACGGCGCCCATAGACGTACCGGCGATCGCTACGGGGGAAATCCCCATTTCGTCCAAAGCTTCCAGCGCCAAGACGTGTGCAATTCCGCGCGCTCCGCCGCCTCCGAGAGCTACAGCTACCGTTGGCGGACGAATATTTGCTATCTGGGTGCAATTTCCGTCCACGGCGCTTATTTTTTGCGATCGCGAGCTGTTGCACGCCAACCAATGTCGCGCCGGAAAAATCCCTCTGGCCATTTTATCCGATCGACAGCCGCATATGCTCGTTCGCGCGCTTCGGCGACATCGTTGCCAAGCGCGATAATTGTTAAGACTCTTCCCCCGTCCGCGAAGATAGCGCCGTCGACTTCACGCGTGCCCCCGTGAAAAACGACAACTCCTGGCAGCGCCTCGGCGTCTTCGATTCCTCTAATCCTGGATCCGCGCAGCGGTTCGCTGGGATATCCTCGCGCAGCCATCACGACCGCCAGCGCCGCATCCGAACAAAAGCTCGGCGGGCAGCCGCGCAGAGTTCCGCTCGCACATGCAATGAGAAGGGGCAACAAGTCATCCTCGAGGCGAGGCAGGATGACCTCCGCTTCAGGATCCCCAAATCGGACATTGAATTCAATCACTTTTGGCCCGAATTCACTGACCATCAAACCCGCAAATAGTACCCCGCGAAACGGCGAGCCTCTTTCATTCATTCCTCGCAATGTCGGCTCCACAATTTCGCGTATTATGCGCTGGCTTAGTTCCGCGGTCATAATGGTTGGTGGAGAGTAAGCGCCCATCCCGCCAGTATTGGGACCGTTATCGCCTTCGCCCACGCGCTTGTAATCCTGCGCGCTGGCGAACGGGATCGCGATCGTGCCGTCACACAGGGCGAAGAAAGAAACCTCCTCACCTTCGAGGAACTCCTCAACGACGATTTCGGCTCCCGCGGATCCCAAAGTGCTGAAGAGTAAGGCGTCGACTGCGGCCTCCGCCTCCTCAATCGTCTTCGCGACAACGACCCCCTTCCCCGCTGCAAGCCCGTCAGCTTTAACTACAATCGGCGCACCACGGTCACCAATGTACGTCTTCGCCTCCTTCGGATCTCGAAATCGCCGATAATCGCCGGTCGGTATGCCAAACTCGCGGCAGAAGTCTTTGGCGTATCCCTTGGATCCTTCGAGCCGGGCCGCGTCTTTGGTAGGTCCGAAGCACAATATGCCCGCGTCTATTAGATCGTCGGCCAGTCCCGACACGAGTGGAGCCTCAGGCCCAATCACCACCAGATCAACAGCTTCATTTTGACAAAAGGCGATCACCTTTGCATGTTCGGCCAAACTCAGCGGCACGATCGGGGCTATAGATGTGCAACCTGGATTGCCGGGAGCTACGAACAGGTTGCCGGCTAAAGGCGACCTCCGGCACGCCCAGGCCAACGCGTGTTCCCGTGCACCAGAACCGAGAATTAGCAAGTTCTTTCTTCGTTCTCGCATTCAATTTATCAAGCCTCTGGTGCGCTACGCAGGCCGCCTATCCAGCCTTAATGAACAGCGAGTCCTCGCTCTTGATGTCGCGCAGCAACGCGAACTAACGTTTCCTATGTTCAGTCTCGCACCGAACCGCAAGTGGATTACCCTGGCGAGCCATCGCGCATGGCTCTTGCGCCAAGCCGAAGCGCTATTTTCGTTCTTCGAGCGCGGAATTATAAACCCGCTTGGCGGTTTCTACGATCTCGACAATGAGGGGCGACCAACAGCGCCCGGTTATGGCTCAGCCGACAAGCCGGCCCGGTATCTCTTCGCAACCTCGAGAACCATTCACGCTTACTCGATTGCCTATCTCATGGGTCGGCCGGGCGCCGACATCATTATCGATCACGGAATGAATTTCTTGTGGAATGGCCACCGCGACTCTGAGCACGGTGGGTACTATTGGGGTGTCGGCTATGACGGTCCTTCGGATACAACCAAGCAGGCCTACGGTCACGCTTTTGTTCTCCTGGCGGCGTCGAGCGCCAAGGTCGCGGGCCATCCAGAGGCCGATCGACTTATCGCTGACATCTCAACAATTATAAAAGAGCGGTTCTGGGAAGAGAAGTTCGGCGCAGCTGCAGAGGAGTTCACCCGCGATTGGCACTCCTACGATTCTTATCGCGGCCAGAACTCCAATATGCATCTAACAGAATCGTTGATGGCTGCGTTCGAAGCAACAAACGATTCAACTTACATACGAATGGCGGAACGGATCGCCGATCTTATCGTTGGTCGTCATGCAGCCGCGAACGGTTGGCGCATTCCTGAACATTTTACGAATAAGTGGATCATAGATCGGGCTTATGCCGGCAACCCAATGCTTCGGCCCTATGGCACGACGCCGGGCCACTCTTTAGAATGGTCTCGCCTATTGCTCCAGTTATGGGAACTCGGCGGTCGTAGGTTTGATTGGCTGCCTGAATGTTCGAAGGCGCTCTTCGATCAGGCGGCGCTGGACGGGTGGGACAAAGCCAAAGGCGGATTTTATTATACTCTGGATTGGGACGGCAGTCCCCTGGTCCGCGACCGCTATTGGTGGCCGTGCTGTGAGGGTGTGGCCGCTAGTGCCTTCCTTAACGCCATTGAGGGCGATGCAGTTTATGAGCAATGGTATCGTAGAATTTGGAATTTCATCGCGGCGCGATTCATTGATCGCGAGAACGGGGGTTGGCGAGCACAAATCGACGACACATTGCGGCCGAATTCTGGGCCGTTCTTCGGTAAAGTCGATATCTACCACTCGTTGCAAGCCTGCCTAATTCCAACTCTACCAACAATTGGTAGCGTAACGCGAGGTTTGCTCGAAACGAACTCGAGTTAAAGTTCTAGCCACATCATTGCGGGTTCATAGAATCACTCAACTGTCCCATTGGTTAGAATAGCCAGAAGCCCCTCGAATGACCCACCTGTACGTTTGGTTCGATAAGGGTGATCCACCAAAGGTCAGAACTAGCGTACGAAATCGGCACATTTTCGTGTATCGGTTCTGTCCTGCGCCCCAAGACTTAGAGCCCGTCCGGGAACTTAACGAATTGTTGGAATCGCTTATGATTCAAGGAAGCGGCCCGAATCACGTGGGAGGTCGCCGATGTGGACCAACGAAAATCGCACTCGCTACGACCGCGATGGACTGCGCTATCCCAGCGATTTGACCGACGCGGAATGGGCGCATGTCGAGCCGCTCATTCCGCCGGCCGAGCGCGGCGGCAACCGACGTCATGTCCATGAGCGCGAGGTCGTCAACGGCCTGATGTACGTCCTCAGCACTGGCTGCCAATGGCGCGCCGTCCCGAAGGACCTGCCGCCGCGTTCGACGCTTTACGATTACTTCGATCGCTGGAATTGGGACGGCACGCTCGATCGCATCCACGACGCGCTCTACGTGAAGTGTCGCGAAGCCGCCGCTCGCGAGGCGAGCCCGACCGCCGCGATCATTGACAGCCAGAGCGTCAAGAGCGCGGAAAAAGATCCTATGCGGGTGGACGGCGGCCCGACTTGGTAGGCTGAGCTTCCACACCAGCATGGAGGCAACCGATGCAGTCCGTCACCTCCGCGACCGCTGTCGCGACCACCGCCCTCGCGAATGATATCACGCTGTTCGCATCGCTCGAACTGAGCAAATCCAAATGGGTTGTGACGATCAATAGTCCGGGCAGCGAAAAGTTTTCCAAGCATGTGGTCGAGGGTGGAGACGGCGCCCGCCTGCTCGACCTTCTTTCGCGGTCGAGGGCAAAGGCCGAGGAGCGCTACGGCGTGCGGGTCAAAGCGATCGTCATTCAGGAAGCGGGATTGGACGGGTTTTGGATTCATCGCTTGCTGCTCGCCAATGGGATCGAGAGCCAGGTCGTCGATGCGGCTTCGATCGCCGTCGACCGGCGGCATCGGCGGGCGAAGACCGATTCGATCGACGGCGAGACGCTGTTGCGGACGCTGATGGCCTGGGCTCGCGGCGAGCGGCGGGTCTGTTCCATGGTTCGCGCGCCGAGCCCGGAAGAAGAGGATCGCCGGCGCCTGACGCGCGAGCGCGGCACGCTGATCAAGGAACGCATTCAGCACACCAATCGAATTAGGGGCCTGCTCAGCGGCCAAGGCATCCGGGATTACAATCCGCTTCGGCGAGATTGTTTCGAACGGCTCGAGGCGCTGCGAACCGGCGACGGCCGTGAGCTGCCGCCGCTGTTGAAGGCGGAGATACGCCGAGAACTCGATCGGATCGCGGTGGCGGCGACGCAACTGGCTGTGGTCGAACGGGCCCGCGACGCGCTCATCCGCACGAACGCCGAGGGGCGGAACAACCCCGCCGCCCACCTCCTCAAGCTCAAGGGCATGGGCCCTGAGTTCGCATCGCTCCTCTGGCTTAAATCGTTGTTTCGCAGCTTCGGCAACCGACGCCAAGTAGCGGCATATGCGGGATTGGCGCCCAGCCCCTGGCAGAGCGGCGGCGTCGAACGGGATCAGGGGATCTCCAAGTCGGGCAATCGTCGCCTGCGGCACACCATGATTGAGCTTGCCTGGTTCTGGCTGCGCCACCAGCCGGAACTCGGCGTTGAGCCGCTGGTTTCAGGCGCGGGTCGGCGCCGGCAAGGGACGAGTCCGCCGCATCGCCATCGTGGCGCTGGCCCGCAAACTCCTCGTCGCCTTGTGGCGCTATGTCACACAAGGCGTCGTTCCCGAAGGCGCCGTGTTCAAGACGGCATGACCCGATGGCTCAACCCACTCTAACGATGGCTTGATGACTTAACCCCATTCCAGCGAAGCTGAACGCGACGGCTTCGCCGGATCCGGCGGGCGGTGACCGCGGATTGACCCCCGGGCTGAAACACGCCGTGAAAAAGGATGGTCCCGCCAACCCGAGCCCGACGCCCTCGAGCAGGAGGGATTATGGTCCGAGCCCACAAGCTCGACCGGATGTGAGGTGATGCGGTCGTCAGGGCTGCATGGCAAAGACGGGCTCACGCTTCGGATCCAAACGCCAAAGAGCATGCAACGCCGAAATCAATGAGCTTGACTGGAAACACCCCATGTGAGGGGGACCTGCATCGATCCGGCGGGTTACGACGCGGGCAAGAAGATCATGGGCAAAAAGCGCCATATCCTCGTCGATACGCAGGGCCTGTTGATGCATGCGACCGTCCACGCCGCCGACATCCAGGACCGCGACGGCGGCGCGACGCTGATGGCGACCTTGTTCGGCGCCTTTCCGTTCCTGACCAGGCTCTTTGCCGACGGCGGCTATCGAGGGCCGCAATTTCAGGCCGCCATCGGACGAACTCTGGCGCGCGTGAAGGTCGAGATCGTCAAGCGGTCGGATCAGGCCAAGGCCTTCGTCGTCCTGCCGAAGCGCTGGATCGGCGAACGCACCTTTGCTTGGCTCGGCCGCTGCCGACGGTTGGCCAAGGACTGGGAATGCCTCAACCGCAAGGCGCTCGCGTTCCTCCGCCTCGCCTCCATCCGCCTCATGCTGCGAAAACTATGCAATCCCACATGATGTTTCCGGACAAACTCTGAGAGCCTGTCTCAAAAGTCGTTAAGGAAGGAATGATTCACCGGGTCATCTGCAATTTTGAGGATGATTCGGGATGTGGACGGACGCTGATCGGAGCCGGTATCGCCAAGCTGGGGATTGTCTGCCGAGCGATCTGAACGATGCGGAATGGGATCGCTTGGCGCCTCTGATTCCGCCGGCGAAGCCGGGCGGACGGCCGCGCCAGACCGACATGCGCTTGGCGATGAACGCGATCTTCTATCTTCTGCGAACCGGTTGCCCGTGGCGTTATTTGCCGCACGGGGTCTTCCCGCCGCGCTCGACGGTCTACAACATCTTCCGCGCTTTCCAGCGGGAGGGAGTATGGGAGGCGATCTGGGAGGAACTGCGCGCGGCGCTGCGCGAACGGCTGGGGCGGGAGGCGAGCCCCAGCGCCGGCGTCATCGACAGCCAGTCGCTCAAGTCGGCCGAAAAAGGGGATGCGCGAAAGGTGAAGCAGACGCAGTGGGTTATGACGCCAGCAAGAAGGTGAAGGGGCGCAAGATCCACGCTCTGGTCGATACCGAAGGCTTGCCCTTGCGCGTGGTGGTTCACTCCGCCGCCATTCAGGACCGGGACGGCGCCGCCTTGGTGTTTGACCGCATCCGCCAGCGCTTCAATTGGCTCGAACTCGTCTGGGCCGATGGCGGCTACAACGCCCGCCAGGTCGAACACGCCGTCGCCGCGCAGCCGCCGCTGCGTGTGGAGATCGTCAAACGTCCCGACGACAGTTCAGGATTTATCGTCCTGCCGCGTCGCTGGGTTGTCGAACGGACCTTTTCGTGGTTCGGCCGAAACCGCCGCCTGGCCAAAGATTACGAGAACCTCGCTGATACCCTCGCGGCCTTCATCACACTCGCTTGCATCCAGCTCGCCCTCAGGCGGCTCGCCAGGCCGTAGACTTTTGAGTCAGGCTCTGAGTCGACACTGCAGAAGTGGAGTTTTTTGGCGAGCCTTCAAGCAATTTGTCACGGTCCCGTCGCGGGGGTGGTTGGAATTGGGTTGGCGTAGTCTCCGGGTTGTTCAACCCAAATGATTCCGGCGTTGGCGCGCTGGAACGGAGACCACGCCATGACGAAGGATACCACGAAGGAGGCGGCTGTGGCCGCCGAAGCTTTGCTTTTGGATGATTGGTTCGACGCGATCGAGGACGGGGTTCGGGCTCGGGCGCGCGGCTTTATCGAGACGATGCTGGAGGAGGAACTTTCCGAGGCGTTGTCGCGTCCGCGCTACGGCCGGCGCAAGCCAGGTGAGGACGAGGCGGCGCCGTCGGTTGTCGGCGTGCGCCACGGGCATCGCGAGCGGACGCTGACGGGCACGTTTGGCAAGACGCGGATCGCCGTGCCGCGCGCTCGGTTGACCGGCGAGGACGGCAAGACGCGCGAATGGCGGAGCGGTTCGCTGCGCGCCTACCAGCGCCGCACCCGGGCCGCCGACGCCTTGATCGCCGGGGCTTATCTCGCAGGGACCAACACCCGCCGCGTGCGACGCGCGCTGAACGCGGTGTTTGCTGGGCCGGTCGGCAAGGACGTGGTCAGCCGCGTCTGGCGCAAGACGAAGGGCGACTGGGACGCCTGGAATGCGCGTTCGCTCGCCGAAGAGCCGATCGTGCGGCTGATCCTCGACGGCACAGTCGCGCGTGTCCGGCTCGACAGAAGGGCGACTTCGATCTCGTTGCTCGTGGCGCTCGGCGTGCGCGCCGACGGCCAGAAGATGTTGCTCGCGATCAAGAGCATGGGCGGGGAAGGCGAGGCGGCCTGGCGTGCGCTGCTCGACGATCTGGTCCGGCGCGGATTGCAAACGCCGGAGCTGGTCGTCGTCGACGGCGCGCCGGGCCTCGAAAAGGCGCTGGCGGCGCTGTGGCCCGACGTGGCTGTCCAACGCTGCACCGTGCACAAGCATCGCAATCTCCTCGCCCATGCGCCCGAGCGCCTGCACGAGGAAATCTCGAATGACTACCGCGACATGATCTACGCCGCGACGCGCGGCGAGGTTGAGACCTGGCGCAAGGCGTTCATCCGCAAATGGCGCCTCAAATGCCGCGCCGTCGCCGACAGCCTGGAGGAAGCCAGCGACAAGCTGTTCACATTCACGCGGTTCCCGCCGAACCAATGGAAATCAATCCGAACCTCGAACGCGATCGAGCGATTGCACGAGGAGTTCAAGCGCCGGATCAAGACTCAGACCGTGCTGCCCTGCGCCGAAACCGCCGCCATGCTGTTCTGGGCGCTGCTTGCCTCAGGACAGATCACCATGCGCAAGGTCGACGGATGGCAGACCCTCGCCGAGAAACCAGACGATCAGATCATTGACCTCGCCGCATGATCGGATAGCCTCATGTCGCCCGAAGACGCGCCAGTCAATTCCAACAAAAATCGCGACGGGGCCATTTGTCACTGTAGGTCATAAACTAAAATATTGCGTTTCGTATCGCGATCTCTGAACATTTGCATTTTCTTAAATATGAGTGATTGACGTTCGCTGAAAACGACATCGCCCTGAGCGAACCTGCCTTTGAAGTTAACTGGGCCGTACTGTCGGCACGCGAGCGAGATATCTGACGTCTGCTCGGCCAGCCAAGAGCCTCCGATAGCCCTCATGCCACCCCGTCTACTAACGGACCGTCGATCCCATAGACCGCCAGTTTGTCATTAGGCGTCAGCAGCTTGAACGTAGTCAACCTGCGAAAAATCAAATCGGGCTTGGAGGGGTCCGCGCTTGCCCCGTGCGCCGCCATCATTGCAACGGGGAACGCCATCGCCATTTGCCAAATGCTGTTCATTCCGCTGCCTCCTTAAACAACGCGGCGCCGCGCAACTCGCTGAAACCGGCGCTTTCGTCTGACCTTGAGCGCACAAGACCGAAGTGCACGCTCGAGGCTTTCTCCGGTTCCGCGAACCAAGAAATGAGGGATTTCTCGATCCTGCTAGCCTCAAGCCCCGACGGAAGGCATATTGAGCTTCGCCGTTTTTGGCGACGGCCGTGGCTAAAGGCGTAAGCTACAGACCGACGGGGCTTGCTTGCCAGCGGGAATCTCATCGACGGTCGGGGACAAAACCCCAGGTTTGAAGCGGTTCGAAGCTTGGACTCGGCATTATAAGCCGCTTCCAGGTATTCCAGACGAGTTTATTGACGCTCGCGGCCTGAGCCGTCCGCATTGGCGGCGCGTGCTATCCGCTCTCGCCGAGTATGAGCCTGACGAAGTACAACAAAGTTTCGCAACAGCCGATCAACGTATCCGCAACCGCGGACTGTCATACCGCGTCGCAGGTGAAAAGGACGAGCGGGTCTGGCCGATCAGTCGAATGCCACTACTCCTCACCGAGGAGGAGTGGCGCGGAATCGGAGCAGGGGTTGCGCAGCGCGCTGAGTTGCTGGAGCGAATGCTTGCCGATGTTTATGGCGAAGGTCGTTTGGTCGCCGAGGGCGTTCTCCCACCCGCCGCACTTACCGGGTCGAAGGACTATATCGCAGCGATACGTGGTGTGAAGCCCCCCGGAGGTCGGTGGCTTCGGCTTTATGCAGTAGATATCGGTCGCGGACCAGACGGCCGCTGGTGGGCTCTTAGTGATCGAGCCCAAGCGCCGTCAGGATGCGGATATGCATTGGAGAATAGGCTCGTCGTTTCTCAGGCTTTCCCGGATCTTTATGCTCAGCTCAACGTCGTAAGGCTGGCGCCCTTTTTTCGATCGCTAAGCGGGGGGTTGAAGTCGTCGGGTCGGCGAGACGAGCCTCGCATCGGAATCTTGACCCCTGGACCGCTCAGTCTCACCTACTTCGAACAGGCTTATCTAGCACGCTACCTCGGCTTTCTGCTGGTCGAAGGCGAGGATCTCGTTGTGCGCGACGGGCGTGTCTTCGTCCGCACGATCGCCGGCCTCAAGCAGTGCGATGTGATCTGGCGTCATATTGACGCAGATTGGTGCGATCCCCTTGAGCTGAACGCGTCCTCGCGAATAGGTGTCCCGGGTCTCCTCGAAGCGATACGGAACGGCGGTGTCGCAGTTGAAAACATGCCGGGCGCAGGGCTCGTTAAATCGCGAGCGCTTCTAGCATTCTTGCCTATACTAGCCCGCCGTTTGCTCGACCAGGATTTACTGATCCCCAACATCGCAACGTGGTGGTGCGGACAGCCCTATGAACGCGAGAAAGTCCTGGATGAGTTCAACGAAATCTCAATTGCAGGGGCGTTCGGCGACGAGCTGCTCGGCGTAAGTGGTCAATCCAGCATCGTCGGTGACGAACTTTCACCGAAAGAGCGCGACCGCCTGCGTGATGCGATCGCCTTGCGCGGTATCGACTTTGTCGGACAAGATATTGTTCGGTTGTCCACGACGCCGCGGTGGATGCAAGGAAAACTCGAGCCGAGGCCGTTCGTCCTGCGCGTCTACTGCGCGGCAACCGTGGACGGCTGGCGGGTCATGCCAGGCGGCTTTTGCCGAATCTCCGATCGCCCGGACGCGCGCGCTGTCGCGATGGGCGACGGGGTCGAATCCGCTGATGTCTGGGTGCTTGGCGATAATCCCGTCGAGATCTCAAGCCTGCTTCCATCTCCGGAGACCGCGCGAATTACGCGTCTCTTGGGAAACCTTCCCAGTCGCGCCGCGGACAACCTCTTCTGGTTCGGCCGCTACCTCGAACGGGCCGAGGCGATCCTGCGGGTCGTGCGTTGCCTGAGTGGGCGGTCAGTTGATCCGGATACGCCTCCGCAGCTTGCCCGCCAGTCCCTCGATTGTCTAATAGGCGTCCTCGTCGGTTGGGGCGCGGTCGATCCGACAACTCCCGCAAAAGGGGCGATCCCAGCTAGTGAACAAGGCCTGCGCAGCGCGGCCAATTATGGTTCCGTGCTGTCGCTCGCCCGTTCAGCCCGCAACGCAGCCTCGGTTATCCGAGAGAGACTTACGTATCAGACCTGGGCCTTGATTGACCGTCTGGAAATTGCGCTCAAGCCTACGAGGGAACGGCGTCCTTCCGCCGGCGAAATTGTTGATCTTGCCGACGAGGCGTTGACGACCATTGCAGCGCTTTCCGGATTGTTCGATGAAAACTTCAATCGCGGCGCAAGCTGGGTGTTCTACGTAATGGGACGATGCGTCGAACGCGGAGCGAACACCTGCCGCCTATTGAGGCAATTTGCGGGACATGATGCGACCGAGCACTTGCTGGGTGTGATGCTCGATCTTATCAACTCACAGATTACGTACCGCTCGAGGTACCTCGTTGGAATGGCGCTGGCGCCGGTCCGCGATATGGCCTTGCTGGATCCGTTTAATCCACGGTCCGTAGCTTTTCAAGTTAATCGTATCGACGAAGGGCTCGGCACGCTTCCGGTGTTGCGCCGAGACGGGATGCTCGAAGAGCCAAGGCGGTTGACGACCCTTCTGCAAGCGGAACTGACCACCGAACGCGCCGAATCGCTTGACGATGCGCGTATTTTGGCGTTCGAGCAAAAGCTGCTTGCATTGGCGAATGCGATCGCGGCCCGTTACTTCCTACAAGGAGCCGGCGAAAGCCGGGCGGAAAAAGTCACGGGACTCGAGTGATCTACGAGATCACGCACCTCACGCGCTATACCTACGGCGCGATCGTTGAGCTCACGACAGGAGTGTTGCGACTTGTCCCTCGTTCTGGCGACGGACAGGAAGTCGAACGCTTTGACATCGTCACCGATCCCGTTTCACAGCCTCTGACCGAGCGGCTCGACCCGTTCGGCAACCGCGTCGTCAGTTTGCGGATCGAAAAGCCCCACAGGCAACTATCCATCGTTGCATCGTCACGCGTCCAAGTTAATCGAGCGCCTGCGCCCACACGAAGCCCAAATTGGGAAAGCGTCGCCGGCGAAGCGATCGCGATCAGGTCGCTCGATGCGGACTGCCCCGCAATCGCGCTTTATCCATCCCGTAGCGTCGCGCTTTTTGGCGAAGCGACCGCGTACGCGAAAGAGAGCTTCACTCCGGATCGCCCGATCTTTGAGGCAGCGCTCGAGTTGACGCAACGCATTCGTTCTGACTTCGTCTATGATCCAGAGGCAACGGAGGTCACTACGCCGGCGGCCGAGGCCTTTGATCGTCGACGGGGCGTTTGCCAGGATTTTGCTCACATTATGATCGCCGCCGTGCGTGGCATCGCCCTGCCAGCGCTTTACGTAAGCGGATACATTCGCACTATTCCCCCGCCCGGCAGAGAGCGGCTCACGGGAGCAGACGCGACTCACGCATGGGTGTCCGTTTGGTGCGGCACGGGCCTTGGTTGGAGAGACTTCGACCCTACGAACGCAGGATCGATTCAAAATGACCATATCGTTGTTGCGAGGGGCCGCGACTACACAGACGTCTCACCGATCGAAAGCATGATCTTGTCCTCCGGGCGTCACCGGCTCGAAGTTGAAGTTGATGTCATTCCTGTTTAGGCGACATTTGCGCGCCTATCCCCAAAAACGCCCTCGCTTTGACATTTTTGGCCATTATATTCATATTTTAGGATGTTTGTATGTATTGCTGTCTTCGCCGTGCTGGATCAAAACCGGCGGCACGATTGCTACCTGGGAACCACATGTGGACGCTCGCGCTGGCGCCGCTGCCTCGAACATGCTTTAAGGCAACCGCCTCCAAGGAGCACCTTCTCGATGGTGGACCGCTCAATCCCGCACTTTCACAATGATCTCGGGGTCTCTTCGATCAAGGTCAGCGTGAAGGAGTTCATGTGCACGGGCGCGAAACCACCGTTCGATCATCCTCACATTTTCATTGACATGGGCTCGGACGGCGAGGCGATCTGCGCCTATTGTTCGAACTCGCTTCGTCTATGACGGCGAGCTAAATGGGCCCTGCTTGCCCTCCGAGTGCGAATTGCGCGACGTCGCCTGACCCTTGTCGCGGCGCGCAATCATCGCCGGTGCAGGAATCGGCGGACTTGCTGCAGCGATAGCGCTGTTACAGGCAGGCTTCAGGGTCGCGATATACGAAAAAGCGAACACGCTCGAGGAGTTCGGAGCGGGACTGCAACTCACCCCGAACGCGACACGCATTTTATCTCGACTTGGGGTGCTCGATCGGGTGCTGCGGTTTGCCTCGAGGCCGCGCGCCGTTCTCGTGTTGCGGGGTTCGGATGACATCGAACTTGCGCGAATGCCGCTAGACGACGCCGAAAGCCGGTGGGGCGGTCCATACTTGGTAATTCATCGAGCCGATTTGCAGCGCGCGCTGGTCGAAGCTGTTTGTGGCCAGCCAGGTGTCGAATTGTCGCTCGGCACGACCGTCCACGACTTCGCAAACGACAGGGGCCGTCTTTCAGTCGAATTGACAAGTGGCCTGACCCAAGCTCGCGACGACGCCGATCTGCTCATCGGCGCCGACGGCTTACGCTCTTATGTTCGCGACCGGTTGGGCTTCGGAGCTCCAGATCAGGTTGAATTTACCGGACGCGTTGCTTATCGCGCAATTATCAACGCCGACGACGCCGATACTCATCTAACACGGAACAATATTATCCTGCGTCTGGGAAGAGAGGCGCATCTCGTCCAGTATGGCTTGCGACACGGATCTATGATCAACTTGGTGGCGACCATCAGGTCGGCAGCGCCGACAGGCAGCGCGGATCATCAACGGGACGGAGCATCCACGCGGTCAATTCTTAAATCCGCATTCACCGGGTGGTCGAAGGACGCGCGCTTGCTGACGAAGGCGCCGGTTCAGTGGCGCGCTTGGCCGCTCTATCACCGTCCCCCGATTTCTTCATTTTCGCTCGGCCGCGTCGCGCTTGTCGGCGACGCAGCTCACCCGATGGTCCCGTTTCTTGCGCAGGGAGCCGCTCAAGCAATCGAGGACGCTGGCGCGCTCGCCCGCGTCCTCGCTCAGGTGGAAGATATCTCGGCCGCTGTCTCGATGTACTCGCGTGATCGCGTGGCGAGGGCAGGTCGAGTTCAACGGGAAGCCCTCAAACTTGGCCGCATCTATCATATGAGCGGTCCATTGGCGTTCGCTCGGGATGCGACAATCCGCTTACTCGGGACGCGTGGCCTAATCGAGCGGTACGACTGGCTCTATGGCGCGTGACCCTGGGCTACAAAAGCACGCGCCCGGTTCGCAAGCACAAAGCGCATCTGACGGAAGCGTAAACTCAGTGCAGGATCTGGCTCAAGAACAGCTTGGTGCGTTCATGCTGCGGATGCTCGAAGAAGGGTAGAGGCGCATTGACCTCGACGATCTCGCCCATATCCATGAACACGACGCGATCGGCAACCTGGCGCGCGAAACCCATCTCATGCGTCACGACAATCATAGTCATGCCCTCTTGCGCCAGCGCTGTCATCGTCTCAAGCACTTCCTTCACCATTTCCGGATCGAGCGACGACGTCGGCTCATCGAACAGCACGATCTTCGGAGTCATGCACAACGCGCGTGCAATTGCCGCACGCTGCTGCTGACCGCCCGATAGCTGGCCAGGATATTTGTGCGCCTGGTCCAGGATCTTAACTCGAGTGAGCAACCTTGTTGCTAGCTCCTCCGCATCGTGTTTGGCCATTTTGCGCACCCAGATGGGCGCTAGCGTGCAATTCTCCAGAATGGTGAGATGCGGAAAAAGGTTGAAATTCTGGAACACCATCCCGACTTCCCGTCGCACCTCATCGATCCGTTTGATGTCATCGGTGAGTTCCACTCCGTCGACCACAATCGACCCGCGCTGATGCTTCTCGAGCCGATTGACGCACCGGATCAGCGTCGATTTGCCGGAGCCAGATGGACCGCAGACCACAATGCGCTCCCCGGGCTCGACCGTCAGGTTGATGTTCCGCAACACGTGAAAGCTGCCGTACCACTTGTGGACACCGGCAAACCGGATTGCGGCGGCGCCGCCTCCATCGGCGCTGGCCAAAGCGCCTGACATCACTTGCGCCCTTTGGCGAGAATTCGCTCAACGTGAGCCGAGTATCGCGCGATCCCGTAGCAGAAACAGAAATAGAAGATCCCGGCGAAGACGTAACCCGTCACCATGATCGTCGGACCGGCCCAGACTGGATCTTTGATCGCGTTGTTCATGGCTTCGAGGAAGTCAGTCACGCCAACGACTGAAATGAGCGTTGTGTCCATGAACAAGCCAACGAAATTGTTGACGATGCCGGGTATCACCAAAGTCAGCGCCTGAGGCAGTATGACGAGCGCCATCATGAGGGGATAGTTCAGTCCGAGCGCCATCGCCGCTTCGTATTGTCCCCTGTTCAATGACTGAAGGCCGCCGCGCACTTCTTCCGCCATGTAGGCGGCAGAGAATATGACGATGCCTGCCAATGGACGCAGCAGGCGATCCGGCGTCCATGCTTCAGGTAGGAACAATGGCAAGAGATTGTTGGCCATGAACAAGATCGTAATGAAGGGCACGCCGCGCACGAACTCGATGAACACGACGCTCGCTACTCTGACGACTGGCAACGGCGAACGGCGTCCAAGCGCAAGAAGCACCCCGAGCGGCAGAGAGAAGACGATCCCGACGACAGCCGTCAGCAGTGAGACGAAAATGCCTCCCCACAGCAGCGTATCGACGATCGGCAGACCGAGCAGCGATGAACCGCGCAGAAGAACGAGGGCCAGGATCGGATAGGCGACAAAGAACAGGAGAGCGCCCCAAGCCCGCCGCGGCGCATTGGTCCACAGCAGCCATACAATCAAGAGGGCGCCGACCGCCTCCACAAGATCGACCCGCCAACGTTCGGCGACGGGATAAGATCCGAAGCGCAAGTAGTCCCACTTCGCGATGACGAACGCCCAGCAGGCGCCGTCCTGATGCTGGCGGCAGGCAGCGCCGTCGCTTGCGCTCCAAATCGCGCGCGTCGTCGCCCAGGCGACCAATTGCGGCAGCAAATATGCGACGAGCGCAACACAGCCGACGGTCACGAAGGTCGATCCGATCGAACGAGAAGAGATTGGCTCGGGCCCAAGCTAGCGCGCCGCTCGACAACATCGGCGGCGCTTCTTCAGGCTCCGGCGACTCGCGAACATAGGCGAGCGAGTCCAAGCTCACCGCCCCTTCAGCGCGTAGCGAGCATTGAAGGCGTTAAGCGCCAGGGCGACCGTAAGCGAAATGACCAGATAAACCGCCATGGTGATCGCCATCACCTGCACCGCCGCCTGCGTCTGGTTCAGAACCGTGCCGGCGAAAATCTGCACAAGATCCGGATAACCAATGAACACGGCCAGCGACGAATTCTTGACGACGTTCAGGTATTGCGACGTGAGTGGCGGCGTGATGAGTCGCATCGCTTGCGGAATGACCACCAGCCTCATCGACAACCCGCGATGCAACCCGAGCGCGCCGGCCGCCTCGCTCTGGCCAACCGGCACCGCCAAGACGCCTGCCCGAACGATCTCCGCGATAAACGCGGCGGTGAAGGTCACAAGTCCGAACACGAGCGCGGCCATTTCGGGGATGATCTGGAGTCCGCCTCTGAGATTGAAGCCGGAGAGCCGCGCAATGTCGAACGCGAACGGCGCCCCGGCAGCGGCTGTCACGAGCGCAGGCAGCCCGAGGATGAGCGCGGCGGCGACGAGCGCGGTCGGCTCTTGTGCGCCCGTCCTTTCCTGTCGCCGTCGCGCCCACACGCGAAATCCGAACGCAAGGACAATCGCTATCAGAACTGCGCTTACAAACCACGAGGCCGGTTCTCGCGCGACGGGCATCGGCAAATAGAGGCCGCGGTTGTTAAGAAAGACGACGTCGCCGATGCTGATTGACTGTCGGGGCGCCGGCAAAGACTTAAGAACCGCGTTGTACCAGAACAGCAACAGCAGCAAGAGCGGCGTGTTGCGCATGATACTGGTGTACACGAGCGCAAATCGTGACAGCAGCCAGTTGGGCGAGAGTCGCGCCATGCCGATCGCGAAACCCAATAGCGTCGCCAGCGGAATGCAGATCACCGCGACGAGAAGGGTGTTGAGCAGCCCGACCCAAAAGGCCTGTCCGTAAGTGGATTGGTTGGAGTAACTTATCAGGTGGAGATTGATGTCGAAGCCTGCGACATCGTTCCAGAATCCGAAGCCCATCGGAATGCCGCGAGCGCGCATATTGATCACGGCGTTGTAGATCGCGCCGCAGGCCAACGCTCCGATGCATCCAAGCAGCAATATTTGGTAGATTAGCCCGCGCGCTCGCCGGTCGCTAAGCCAAGACGACGGCTTGGCGCTCGCCAAGTCCATTCCTTAGGTCCCTGGGTGGTTGACGGGCCTGCCGAGGACAACGACTGGATCGATAATGGATGGAGCAGTCCGCCGGCGCAAGTCTGTCCTACCGCTCACCACATGTCGAGGGCGACGCGCGCTTCATCGGACATACGGCTTTGATCCCAAGGCGGATCAAACACCATGTTCACCTTCGCGCCGGCGACGCCAGGTACGGCGCTGACCGCGTTCTCGACCCATGTCGGCATTTCGCCGGCGACCGGACAAGCCGGCGCCGTCAACGTCATCTCGATGCTGACAAATCGGTTGTCGTCTATGTCAACATTGTAAATCAGTCCGAGTTCGTAAATATCCGCGGGAATTTCCGGGTCATAGACGGTCTTCAGCGCCGCGACAATGGAATCCGTCAGCTGGCGCAGTTCTTCGGGCGCCATCTCCGAAGGCGGCCTGAAAATCGCATTGCGATCGACGGGAGCGGCGGGAGTTTCGACGTCATTCGCGTGGCTTTGCGCCTCGTCCATGCATCATCTCCCTACTGGAAGAGCTTTCGCGCGCGGATCAAGGACTCCGCCAGCGCCTCGACTTCGTCGAAGGTATTATAGAGCGCAAACGAAGCTCGGCAGGTGGAGGTCACCCCGAACCTTTGTAACAAGGGCATCGCGCAATGCGTGCCGGCCCTGACCGCGACGCCCGATCGATCGATCAAGGTCGCGATGTCATGTGCATGTGCGCCTTCCATCGTGAATGAGACGATGGGACCTTTCCCCTCCGCCGCGCCAATTATGCGTAGCGAATTGATCGACGAGAGGAGCTTGTGCGCATAAGCGCAGAGCGCCTCCTCATGCGCGCGAACCCGCGCTCGCCCGACCCCCTCCATATAATCGAGGGCCGCCCCAAGCCCGATCGCCTGCACGATCGGCGGGGTGCCGGCCTCGAACCGATGCGGCGGATGGTTATAGGAGACCGTCTCCTTCGTGACCTCCTCGATCATCTCGCCGCCCCCCTGGTATGGCGGCAGCTTCTCGAGAAGTTCCCGCTTGCCATAGAGCACGCCGATTCCGGTGGGGCCGTAGACCTTGTGCCCGGTGAAAACGTAGAAGTCGACGTCGAGGTCGCGCACGTCGACGTCAAGGTGCACCGCGCCTTGCGAACCATCGACGAGCACCGGAATGCCTCGCCCGTGCGCGATTTTCACGACCTCCTTGATTGGGGTAGCCGTCCCGAGGACGTTGGACATTTGCGTTATCGCGACCATTTTCGTTCGGTCGCTCAGCGCGCGTTCGAACGCCTCGAGCGAAAAGGAGCCATCATCGCCAACGTCGACCCACCGCAAGACCGCGCCCTTGCGCTCGCGGTGGAAGTGCCAAGGGACGATGTTGGAGTGATGCTCCATCACGCTCAGCACGATCTCGTCGCCCGCGCGGATGTGCGCGAGGCCAAAGCTGGACGCAACGAGATTGATAGCCTCAGTCGTCGATCGGGTGAAAACGATCTCCTCGTGCGAGGCGGCGTTGACGAACCGCCGCACGGTTTCCCGGGCCGCCTCATACGCCTCGGTCGCCGCATTGGCGAGATAGTGCAAGCCGCGATGGACGTTCGCGTATTCGTGCTCATAAGCGTGCGTCAGCCGGTCGATGACCTGCTTCGGCTTCTGAGCCGAAGCGGCATTGTCCAGATAGACAAGCGGCTTTCCATAGGGGCGCTCGGCGAGGATCGGGAAATCCGCACGGATCGCTTCAACATCGTAAGCGTCGAGCGCCGGCTGCACCAACTTGTTCACGTCTTCGCCTTCCGCGTTCCAAGCCAGGCGGCGAGTTGGGCGCGCAATGGACCGACCAACAGTTCGTCCTCAATTCGGTCGATGGACTCCGCTCCAAAAGCCTCGAGCAACATCGCCTTCGCTTCGCCGTTCGGGATGCCGCGCGACTCCAAATAAAACACCTGTTCGGGATCGAGCGAAGCCACCGTCGCTCCGTGTCCGCACGCGACGTCGTCGGCGAAGATCTCAAGCTCCGGCTTCTCATTCATCTGCGCCCGCGGAGACAAGAGAATCGCCTGGGATTTCATGGCCCCATCTGTCTTTTGCGCTGCTCTCTCAACGATAACCTTTCCCTGAAACACCCCGACCGCGTCGTCATCGACGATCGCGCGATAGAATTCGCGGCTGACCCCGCCCGGGGCGGCGTGAACGACTTGCAGCGTCGTATCGGCGCGCCTGGCGCCGTCGATAAGCGCAAGTCCGCCGAGGGACAGCTTGGCTTCATCTCCGGTCATTCTGACAAAGATCTGCCGGCGCGTCAGCTCGCCGCCGGAAACCAGCCCAAAGGCGCTAAGCTCGGCGGTTTCCGCGAGTTCACAGATCTGCGTTTCGACGTGCAACGAGGGCTCGTCCCCGACGACCGCGACATGCCTCGCCCTGGCGCCGTCGGCGAGCGTCATGATCGTCGTTGCGTGTCGCTGGACGCCCGCATGAGCGCCGTCGAATATCTCGACGAACGAGGCCTGCGCCCCCGCGTCGAGCGCGATGGACGCTCGCGAATAAACCGAGTAGGACGAGCCGCCATCAGCAAGATGCAGGAGCGTGATCGGCTCGGCGAGCTTTGCCTCGCGCGCGACGGCAATTGTAGGTCCGGAGGGGCTCAGCGCCTCATTGAGAGCCGCCAAGGGATCGTCAACCGCTTTAGCGGCGACCGGCCTCTCCGCGATGGAGACTCCGGTCGGGAGGCGATCCGAAAGCTCCGCAATAAAGCGTCCGCGGAGCAAGACGACTCGCGGTCCTGCGGCGAAACCCTCATGCTTGGCGAGCCGGCTGCGCGCCGCTTCGACATCTGCGCGGGTAGGCGCGGGCAGGATCGGCGCCGCATCGGCCATCGAGGCGCGCAAATCGGTATAGTGCCATGCCTCAACCCGCCGGGTCGGCAATCCAGCCGCAGCGAACCGCGCAAATGCGGCCGCGCGCGAAGGCGACGGCTCGCGTCTTTCCTGCTCCGCGAATTGCCGGGCGAGCGTCCTTTCGGCGGCCGATCGATTGACGACATGCGCGGTCATCGGCGAATCACGCAGCCTCCTCCGCGTAATCGCGATAACCATTGCGCTCGAGTTCGAGCGCAAGTTCCGGGCCGCCGGTAGCGACAATCCGGCCCTTGGCCATCACATGCACGACATCCGGCTTGATGTAATCGAGCAGCCGCTGATAGTGCGTAATGACGACAAAAGCGCGCTTCGGCTCGCGAAGCGCGTTGACGCCTTCGGCGACGACTCTGAGCGCGTCGATGTCGAGCCCGGAGTCGGTCTCGTCGAGGACACCGACCCGCGGCGCGAGCAGAGCCATCTGCAGCACCTCGAACCTCTTCTTCTCGCCCCCAGAAAAGCCGACGTTGAGCGGGCGCCGCAGCATCTCCTGATCAATCTTGAGCGCGTGTGCGGCCTCGCGCACTCGGCGCATGAAATCCGGCGTGGTGAGATCGCTTTCTCCGCGCGCCCGGCGCTGAGCGTTCAACGCCGCCTTGAGAAAAGTCATCGCGGTCACGCCTGGAATCTCGGTCGGATACTGGAACGCCAGAAACACGCCCTTGAGCGCGCGCTCGTTCGGCTCGAGCTCCAGGAGACTCTCTCCGTCCAGCAAAATTTGGCCGGACTTGACCTCGTAGGCCGGCTTCCCTGCGAGCACATAGGCCAACGTCGACTTGCCGGAGCCGTTCGGACCCATGATCGCTGCAACCTCGCCCGCGTTGACGGTAAGACTGAGGTTGTCGAGGATCAGCTTGTCCTCGATCGATACGCTGAGGTTCTTGATTTCAAGCATTCCGCACTTCCTCGGCTCGCGCGCGGCCTGAGTTGGCCGTCATCCCACGCTTCCTTCGAGGCTGATTGAAATGAGCTTCTGCGCTTCGACGGCAAACTCCATCGGCAGTTGCTGCAGCACGTCCCGGACAAAGCCGTTGACGATGAGCGCCGTCGCCTCCTCCGCCGAGAGGCCCCGCTGCAGACAATAGAACATCTGCTCTTCCGACACTTTCGACGTGGTCGCCTCATGTTCGATCACCGCCGAGGCGTTCTTCGCCTCGATATAGGGCACCGTATGCGCGCCGCACTCGTGTCCGATCAGCAGTGAATCGCAATTGGTGAAATTGCGCGATCCTGTCGCCAGGCGGTGCGCCGACACCTGCCCGCGATAGGTGTTTTGCGATTTGCCTGCGGCGACGCCCTTGGAGATGATGCGACTCGTCGTGTTGCGGCCGAGATAAATCATCTTCGTTCCGCTGTCGACTTGCTGATGGCCGTTTGAAATCGCGATCGAATAGAATTCGCCCCGCGAGGCCTCGCCGCGCAAAATGCAGGATGGATATTTCCAGGTGATCGCCGAGCCGGTCTCGACCTGCGTCCAGGAGATTTTCGACCGGGCGCCGCGGCAGTCGCCGCGCTTGGTCACGAAATTATAGATGCCGCCGCGACCCTGGGAATCGCCGGGGTACCAGTTCTGCACCGTTGAGTATTTGATCTCCGCGTCATCCAGCGTGATGAGTTCAACGACGGCCGCGTGCAGCTGGTTCTCATCGCGCTTCGGCGCCGTGCAGCCCTCAAGGTAGCTGACATAGGCGCCCCGGTCGGCGATGATGAGCGTGCGCTCGAATTGCCCGGTATTCCTCTCGTTGATACGGAAATAGGTCGAGAGCTCCATCGGGCAGCGCACGCCCGGCGGCACATAAACGAAGGAGCCGTCGGAGAATACAGCCGAATTGAGCGTGGCGTAGAAATTATCCGTTATCGGCACCACCGTGCCGAGGTACCGACGCACGAGATCGGGATGATTTCGGACCGCCTCAGAGAAGGAGGAGAAAATGACTCCGGCCTTGGCGAGCTCAGCCTTGAAGGTCGTCGCGATCGAAACGGAGTCGAAGACGGCGTCGACCGCCACCTTCGGCCTCTCGACCCCCGCCAGGATTTCCTGCTCGACGAGCGGGATGCCGAGTTTGGCGTAGGTTCGCAACAGCTCCGGATCGACCTCGTCGAGCGACCTCGGCGCCGGCCCCGTTTTTGGCGCAGCGAAATAGTAGATATTCTGATAGTCGATCGGCGGATAGCTGACGCGCGCCCATTTCGGCTCTTCCATCGTTTGCCAACGACGGAAAGCCTCAAGCCGCCATTCCAGCAGCCATTCGGGCTCGTCCTTCTTCCGCGAAATGAACCGAATCGTGCCTTCGTTCAGGCCCCTCGGGGCCAGATCCGATTCGATCGGACTAACGAACCCATATTTGTACGCGTCGACGTCAATCGAGCGCACGCGATCGACGGTCTCCTGATCGGCCGCCATAAGTGACTTCTCCTCGCCTTGACGGTTTCAAGGACCGCCGGTGGGGGTCGCGATAGCCCCGGCTTAAAGGATGATCACTCCGACCGGGGGCTGGCGCCCCCTATATGGCGTTCATGCGCGCCGATTGCAAATGTTCGTTTGGCTGCGACGCGCCGCTACGCGCGCACATATTTAACATGTTTATCAAGTTGATAAACATGTCGGTGACCAGTCGCCAATCGGCCGCCAAAACCCGCTGCGCCTATGCCATCGCCTCGCCGCGCAACTGAGCGGAGAGCTTCCTCAAATCGATCGGATCCACCTCGCGCTCGCCGAAGACGGCGGCGCGCCGGTCCTCTGCGCGCGCCGAAATATCCGCGAACTTCATTCGCATCGGCGTGGCGATCGCCTCGCCGAACGCGATCGCCTCACGATCAGCGATCGAGGACAAAAAAGCGATCGTGCTGGCGGCCGAAACTCCCGCCGCCGCGCGAATGATCTCCTTGTCCAGTTCGTTGGCGAGCCGCATGGCGAACAAGGTCGAACATTGCGACAGCACGGTCGGGTCGAGTTCCGAAGGCCGTTGCGTGACAACCCCAAGCGAGGCGCCGTACTTCCGCCCTTCCTTTGCAATCCGTCCGATCGCCAGCCTGGCTGGGCCAAAGGTTTGCCTGTTGTCGGAAGAAATATAGCGGTGGGCTTCTTCGCATAACACGTTGATTTCGTACGCGCCCGAGCACCAGAAAGCGATCTCGAACGCGAGCCGGGCGAGCACCGACACGACCGAGTTGGTGACTTCATTGGGCAGGCCGGCGAGCCGGACGATCGTGACCGGCAGCCCCCGGGTGGGGATGCGAAAGAGTCTCGATATCACCTTGGCTATGTCGTCCTCGACCACCAGCCTGCCGAACATGAACCGATAGCGCGGATCACGATTGAGCCCCTCGAGTCGATAGCGCAGGGCCCGCAAATCGGAACGGGGAAACCGCTGATCGAGCATACCGAGCCATTCCTCGATCACAGCGACGACGTCGATGATGCGATACGGCGTCGGCGTATCGGCCGATACTGAATTCCCCTCGGCGACCGGCTGGCGCCGCACCGCGCTGATCCCAATCGATCCCACTTCGGCCTGATATTTTGCTCTTGCTACACGTATGACCTCGTAGAGCGCATCCCGTTCGTCCGGGTGCGGCTGCCGGCCGCTAAACACGACGTCCGCCAGTTCATCGAATTTGAACATCCAGAACGGCAGCTCCAGGCTTTCCGAATCGATGATCTGCGCCAGTCCGGGAAAATGGGCTGCGTATTCGTTGTGCGGATCAAAGATGATGATCCGCAGCTTCGGCCTCACGGCCAGCGACTTCTTCAAGAGCAGACTGACCGAAGTCGTCTTGCCAACGCCGGTCGAGCCCAAAAGCGCGAAATGACGCCGGATCAATTCGCTGACGTCGATCTCCGCGGGGATATCTTGATTTTGGCTCAGCCTGCCGATTTCGACGCCTTGCCGGCCGCGAAACGTATAGATGGCTCGAAGATCGTCGGCGCGTATGCGGTGCGCGGGCGCCCCCAGCGAAGGAAACGAACCCACGCCGCGATGGAAAAAGGGCGCGCCGCTGGCGTCGTCGATAATTTCGCCGTTCAACTCGATCGTGACGCGCGCGGCGTTGGTCTCGTTTTCGGACCACCGGCCGTCATCGGTCACAACTTCGCAGACCGTGCCCACTAGTCGCGAGGTCCGGTGGATGATGGTGATGAGATGGCCGACCGACCACTCCTCCTCGTCCATCTTGAGCGGGCAGCTGATGACGCCCTGGGTTCCATTCAAAGCCACAAGGCGCCCAATGACGCGGCTTCGCTCGACCTCCCGCCGGTCGAACAGGAACGCCTTCCCGCCGGCATTCTGTTCGGTCTCGCCTCCCGCGCCGACCGCGATCGGCGAACGCGCGGCTCGCGCATCATCCGCTTTTCCCACCCTTTCGAGAGCGTCGCGAAAAAATTGGCTTTCGGTGCGGAACGAATGCATGTCTGACCGATCGCTGGCGTAAGGCGATTGAGGCGTCTCAAGGACAAGCTTGCCGGTCGGCCCGTAAAGAATCCGTTTGGCGCATCAATGCGTTTTGAAGCGTTCGCCGTCTTGGGATGAGCGGAAGCTCTGCGGCGGACGTCGGCTCGCGTACAGCCTCGGCGAAACTCAAACGGACGCCCGGATCTCGGGTTCGGCGCCGATTAGCCGGGCAAACAGCCTCACGCGCGACAGAAGCCGCTCGCCGCTGAGCGGCGCGAGGTCAGCCGGCAAATTCAAGATCACGCGACCCTTTGCGCACACCATGGAGGCGCGCGGCAGCACCCCAGGCATCGCGGCCGAAATGTTGTAGGCGACCCGCATCGCCGCCCCGAGAATTCGCGCCCGATCGAGTTGTCGCGCCGTCACGAGCGCGCGCGACTGCGGCGAAACAAGATCTTCATTGGACATATGCCGATAGGAAGCAGCCAGCGCGAGAAACGCACGCGATGGATGATCGACGCCTATGAAGGCTGCGTTGACCACCAGATCGTAGGCCTGGACCCCGCGATAGTCGGGATGCGCGCGCCAGGAAATATCCGACAACAGACATGCGGCGTGGCGCAGGCGACGATCTTGATCGTCCTCCTCGAGATGGGTCGATTCGATTAGATGGCTTGTCCAGGCGTAAAGCTCTTCGCCATGCTCCGGCGCCCGCGAACGCAGCTGGTTGAACTCGCGCGCGGACAGGATGAGCGGATCTTCCGCTTGCTCCTCAGGAGTGAGCCGCGAGTAGATGAGCCCCTCGCGAACGCCAAGAGCGGAAACGACGATCTCCTTCGGACTGGACTGGCGGATGATCTCCTCCAGCACCGCAGCGCCGTAAGCCAAGAGCGGCCTGCGCGCCGACGAGACCGACTCGATCGACAGCAGCGCGTCCGCCTCGATCCGTTCCACCAGCGCGGCGAATTCGAGCGCGTCGCGCGAAGGGATGACGTAATTGTGCATCACGTTCATCGGATACTGCCGCTGCCGCATATGCAGGCGCGCGAGAGCGCGCCAGGTGCCGCCGACGGCATAGAACGTGCGACCGGGCAGCCCCTGAAGCGCCTTCACCATCGCGAGCTTCTCGCGGACGATCTTCGCGGCCTTTTTTGGCGAGCGCTCCGAGAGATCCATCAGCGACAGGCCGCCCAACGGCAGGGTCACCCCCAACGCGCACTCGCCGTCCCGAACGTCGGTGAGTTCGAGCGAGCCGCCCCCCAAATCGCCGACGACGCCGTCGGCTTTGTAGATCGAGCTTATGACGCCAAGCGCCGACAATCTTGCTTCCCGCTGGCCGCTCAAGAGCTCGATTTTGCAGCCGAGCACGCGTTCCGCGCGATTGAGAAATTCGGCCCCGTTCGCCGCGTCGCGCACAGCGGCCGTCGCGATGCCGCGCACGTCACGGATTCGCATCGTGCCGCAGAGAACGCGAAAGCGCTGAAGCGCGGCCAGCGCCTTGAGGACGCCGTCCTCCGGCAAGAGGCCGGTCATCGCAACGCCTTTGCCGAGACCGCATAAGGCCTTTTCATTGAAGGTCGGCGTCGGCGCGCGCGACTGCAACTCGTAAGACACCAAGCGCACCGAGTTCGAGCCGATGTCGACAATCGCCACCGGCTCGCCCGGCAATCGTCCTCGCGCGTTGTCGAGCGTGGCGGATCGTGTCGGGGCGGTGTCGAGCATAACCAATCCTGTCGGGGCGCCTCATATCGCCGGGCAGGGCGTCTATCAGAGGCGCTGGCGCAGCGCCATCGGAAAGGAGTCCATCAGCGCCTTGCCGCGACCCGAGAGGCTCGGATTGGTCATGAAATACTTATGCGCGTTGAACGGCTCCTCCCCCTCCGCGGGAACAATTCTCTCGCTGGAGCCATCCGGCAGGATCCGAAAACTCTGCTGGTTGTCCATCAGGTTGGCCTGCATGATTTGATTAAGAACGTGTTCGTGAACCGTCGGATTGAGCAGCGGAACCAGCGCCTCGACACGCCGATCGAGATTGCGCGGCATAAGGTCGGCGGATGAAATGAACGCCCGGGCCTTCGGACTGGGGAGCCCATGGCCGGCGCCAAACGCATAAATGCGCGCATGCTCCAGGAATTGGCCGACCAGCGACTTGACCCGAATGTTGTCGGAAAGCCCGGGGACCCCCGGCCGCAGACAGCAAATTCCGCGTATCACGATGTCGATCTGCACGCCCTCGCGGCTGGCCGCATAGAGAGCGTCGATGATCTGCGAGTTGACGAGCGCGTTGCATTTGATCCAGATCTGCGCCGGCCGGCCTAGCCGCGCGTAGTCGATCTCATCAGCGATATTCCGCAGCAGCGTTTTCTTGAGCGTGATCGGCGAAATCGACAGCTGCTCAAGGCCGTCCGGCTCGGCGTAGCCGGTGATGAAATTGAAAATACGCGCGACATCCCGCCCGATCGCCGCATCGGCGGTGAAAAGCGAAATGTCGGCGTAAATCCTGGCGGTCACCGGATGATAATTCCCGGTGCCAAGGTGACAGTAGTTGACCAGCGATCCGCCCTCGCGCCGCACCACCATCGACAGCTTGGCGTGGGTCTTGAGCTCGATGAACCCATAGACGACTTGCGCGCCGGCGCGCTCGAGATCCCGCGCCCAACGAATGTTGGCCTCTTCGTCAAAGCGCGCCTTCAATTCCACCAGCGCGGTGACCGACTTCCCCGCCTCCGCCGCTTCGATGAGGGCCCTGACGATCGGGCTGTCGGCGGAAGTGCGATAGAGCGTCTGCTTGATCGCAACCACGTTTGGGTCGTGCGCCGCCTGATTGAGGAACCGGACGACAACGTCGAACGACTCATATGGATGGTGGACAACGAGATCCTTCTGCCGGATCGCGGCGAAAATATCGCCGCCGAGTTCCTTCACGCGTTCCGGGAAGCGAGGGTTGTAAGGCGGAAACTTAAGCTCTGGGCGATCGATCCCCACCAGTTGCGACAAGTCGTTGAGCGCCAGCATTCCCTCGATGAGCACGATCCCGGACGAAACCACGTCGACATCGCCGGCGACGAACACGCGCAATGATTCCGGCATGCTGGCTTCGATCTCGAGCCGAATGACGGTGCCGCGCCGGCGTCGCTTGAGCGCGCTCTCGTACAGGCGAACGAGGTCCTCCGCCTCTTCCTCGACTTCAATGTCGCTGTCGCGAATGACGCGAAACGCCCCCTCCCCCAGCACTTCGTGACCCGGAAACAAGAGGCCGATGAAGGCGACAATCAACCGGTCCAACATCACGAAGCGCGCGGCGCCTCCAAGCGGGCCATCGGGCAACCGGACAAACCGTTCGACGCTTCCGGGAATGCGCACCAGCGCGCTCATCGTCTCGCCCTTATGGGGATTGAGGAGTTCGAGCGCCAACGTGAAACCCAAATTGGGGATGAACGGGAACGGATGCGCGGGATCGACCGCAAGCGGGGTCAGAATCGGGAAAATATGCGAGAGGAAGTACTCTTGGAGCCACTCTCGTTCGCGACGGGTTAGATCTCCGACGTCGAGGATTACGACGCCGTTGGCGGCGAGTTCAGACTGTAAGGCCCTCCACCGCGACTGTTGCGAAGCGACCAACGCAGCGACTCGCTCGCTGATTCGTTCGAGCTGCTCGGCGGGAGTGCGCCCATCGTCGGAAATTTCCGCGACCCCGGTCAGCACCTGGCCAACCAGGCCCGCCACGCGGACCATGAAAAACTCGTCGAGATTGGTGGCCGATATTGAGAGGAACCGCAGCCGCTCGAGCAGCGGATGGCTCGGGTTGGCGGCCTCCTCCAGCACTCTTCGATTGAACTCGAGCCACGACAATTCCCGGTTGATGAACCGCTCGGGCGACGATAACAACGGCGGCGGCTCGTCATTCGCCGCGACTGCCGCGGTCGGCAAAACAAGCTGCTCCTTCGCTGCAACCGCGGGGGCCAAACAAATCTCCTTTTCCGTGGGCGAAATATTGATCCAATTGCCGCGCGCCGCAAGCGCGACAGGGGCGCCTTGCTTAACGGTCATGCGCCGGCGGCGAAACCGCCCGCCGCTCACAACCGCCTGGAGCTTGGGCACAACGAGCGGGCGAGTTCATCAAGGGCTTGCGGATAGATCCGGTGCTCCTCTTTCAGGACGCGCGCCGCAAGGGCGGCGGCGTCGTCCCCCGGAAGAACAGGCACGCGCGCTTGGGCAAGGATCGGTCCGGCGTCGAGCTCGGCGGTCACGAGGTGAACCGTGCAGCCGTGCTCGGCGAGCCCTTGAGCGAGCGCGCGCTCGTGAGTGTTGAGGCCGCGCAGATTCGGCAACAGCGAGGGATGAATGTTGAGCATGCGTCCCCGCCATCGCTCGACGAAGGGCGGGCTCAGCACGCGCATGAACCCGGCGAGGCAGACGATTTCGGCTGAGGCGGCGGTGAGCCGCGCATCGAGCGCCGCCTCGAACGCCGGCTTGCCCGCATAAGCTCGAAAGTCGATCGCCTCCGCCGCGACGCCAAGCTGGCGCGCGCGCGAAAGGCCGGGCGCGGACGGATCGTCCGACAGAACCATCACGATCTCTGCCGAAAAATCCGGCGAGCGCGCGGCTTCGATCAAGGCGCTCATATTGGAGCCGCGGCCCGAGATGAGAACCGCGGTTCGCACTCGGGGGGTCACAGCTTGAGCCTCCCGTGAGTGACAAGGCGCCGGCCCTGGCCATGAACAAGTTCTCCAATCAGGACCGGCGACAGCCCAGCGCCCGCCAGGGCTTCCCGTGCTTCTTCCTTGCAGTCGGCGGAAACGAACGCCGCCATTCCGAAGCCGCAATTGAAGGTGCGCAGCATCTCCGCTTCGTCGAGGTCTCCGGCCGATGCGAGCCAGGAGAAGACGGGTTGCGGCGTGAAGGCGTTGAGATCAAGCGAGACGGCAAGATCGTCATCCAGCACGCGCGGCAGATTGTCCGGATACCCGCCGCCGGTGATATGGGCGAGCGCGTGTATGCTCCGCGTTCGCTTCAGCGCGTCAAGCAGCGGCCGCACATAAAGGCGGGTCGGCGTCAGCAGCGCAGCGGCGAGCGAATGTTGTGGATCGAACGGGGCGGAATCGCCCCATCCGAGGCCTGACCGGGCGACAATGCGCCGCACCAGCGAAAATCCGTTGGAATGGACGCCGGACGACGGCAGACCGAACACAAGGTCCCCGGGCCTCAGCCCGGACCGGGGCAGGAGCGTCCCGCGTTCGGCGGCGCCGACGGCGAAGCCGGCGATGTCGAAATCGCCCGGAGCGTAAAGGCCGGGCATCTCCGCCGTCTCTCCGCCAATCAATGCGCACCCCGATTGCGCGCAACCCTGGGCGATACCTTGCACGACGGCGGACGCGACGTCCTCGTTGAGCTTGCCGGAGGCAAAATAATCCAAGAAAAACAGAGGCTCAGCGCCCTGAACGACAATGTCGTTGACGCACATGGCCACGAGGTCAATGCCGATCGTATCGTACACGCCGCTCTCGATGGCGATCTTCACCTTCGTGCCAACGCCGTCATTGGCGGCGACCAGGATCGGGTCGACAAACCCCGCCGCGCGGAGATCGAACAGGCCGCCGAATTCCGCCGAGCTCCGCGCCCGTTCCGGAACGGCGCGTGGCGCGAGCGAACGGACGGATTCGATCCACAATCCGGTTGCCGACATCGATGTCGACCCCCGATTCGGCGTAGGTGAGAGGCTTTCGGCTTTCGGCCATCCCGGCTCCGCAGGGCTTTGGTGACGATCGGGGTAATTGCGCGCCACGCAACGCGCAAGGGCTGGGTCAGGCTCGGTTTCCCAACCTCGGCGATTTCGTGCTATTCCTGAATTCGGTCATCCCATGCGCGTGGCGAAGTCCAGGGGAGGGATGGCTGGGCGGTGACGCCAGGGCGTCAATACTTGATGAATATTGGTAACATCCTCGGCAATATACCCAATTTCATCACGCTGGCGCGAATGCTAATGACGCCCCTGGCGGTCATGATGATCATCTCGCAACGATTCCCTCCCGCGTTCCTGATTTTTATTCTGGCCGGCGTGTCGGATGCGGTCGACGGCTTTATCGCCAAAAGATTCGATCTGCGCACGGAGCTCGGCGCCTATCTCGACCCGCTCGCCGACAAAGCGCTGCTGATTTCGATCTATGTTTCCCTGGCCATATACGCCGATTTGCCGGCCTGGGTCGCGATCACGGTCGTCTCAAGAGACGTGATGATCCTCATGGCGGTGCTGGTTTCCTGGCTGCTCGACAAGCCGGTCGAGATTCGCCCCGTCTGGGTGTCGAAACTGAATACGGTGGCGCAAATCACGCTTGCGGGCTTCGCGCTCGGGGTCCGCGCCTTCGGCCTCGACCAGCAACTTCTGCAGACCTCCCTTGAAGCGATGGTCGCCGCGACAACACTGGCCTCGGGCGGCGTCTATATCGCCCAGTGGCTGGACCATATGAGCCGATAGGGCGAGCCATGCTGCACAGTCTCGCGGCCGTAACGGTTCTTGTCCCCAGTTATGACGAAGGGCTCGCGTTCTTCCGCGACGTCCTCGGCTTCGCGGTTCTTGAAGACACCCCCCTCTCACCCGCCAAGCGCTGGGTTGTCGTCGCCCCATCGCCGGGCGCAGGCGCGGCGCTGGTGCTCGCGGTTCCGAGCAACGAGCGTCAGAGGACCCGCGTTGGCGATCAGACCGGAGGACGGGTCGGTTTTTTCCTTCATTCCGGGGACTTCTGGACCGATTACGAGCAGCTGCGTAAGCGCGGCGTCAAGTTCCTGGAAACGCCGCGCAGCGAGCCGTATGGGCTTGTTGCGGTCTTTGCCGATCCCTGGGGCGGCAAATGGGATTTGCTGCAGCCGGCCAGCGGAGCTCCTGAAACGCGATGAGATTCGGCCAGTGAGCCTGGAGCGCCAGATCCTGTTCTGGGGGCTCGGACTGGCGGCCCTCTTGCTGGTCGTCTATTTGCTCGGCTCAACAATAACGCCGTTCGCCGCCGGTATCGTTCTCGGCTATCTTCTTGACCCGGTCGTGCTCAAACTTCAGAGATTCGGGTTCAATCGCCTCGGCGCGTCGCTTCTCATTCTCACCATTTTCGTCATAACCGTCGTCCTTTTTTTCATTCTTGTCGTCCCGGTGTTGGGGAATCAGTTCATCGCCTTCGCTCAGCACCTGCCGGGCTATGCGGTGCGGTTGCAGGCGTTCGCCGTAGAGGAGGGCAACGCGCTCATTGCGAAATATGGCGGCCATTGGCTGGAGGCCTTCGGGCTCAACCAACAATTGTCGAGCGCGCAAATTCAGAAATCGGTCGGCGACTTCGTCACGCAGAGCGCACAATGGCTTCTCGACGCTTTCACAAAGTTGGTGTCCGGCGGAGCGGCCCTGTTCAATTTCCTGTCGCTCCTGATCGTCACGCCGGTCGTCGCCTTTTATATTCTCGTCGACTGGCACATGATGATCTCGAAGCTCGACAGCTGGCTCCCGCTCGACCATCGCGAAACTCTGCGAAAGATCGCCCGAGAGATAAACCAAGCGTTGGCGGGTTTCATCCGCGGTCAGTCGATCGTCTGTCTCTTCTTGGCCGTCTGGTACAGCGTCGGGTTGACGCTGATCGGGCTCGATTACGGCTTTCTGATCGGCGTGGTCGGCGGCGTTTTGAGCTTCGTGCCCTATGTCGGGTCGCTGACCGCGCTCGTGCTTTCCTTGAGCGTCGCCCTGTTTCAGGGATGGCCAAGTCCCAAACTGTTCCTGCTGGCTCTCGCCGTTGTCGGAACGGGTCAATTCCTCGAAGGCAATGTGCTCTCGCCGCAGCTCGTCGGCGAATCGATTGGGCTTCACCCGGTCTGGCTGATGTTCGCGCTCTTGGCTTTCGGCCAATTGTTCGGCTTCCTTGGCCTGCTCATCGCCGTCCCAACCGCAGCTGCGATCGGCGTTGTGGCCCGCCACCTCATCGCCGTCTATCTAACGAGTCCGTTTTACCGAGGCCGCTCGGAATCGGAGAGCCAATGATGGCTCCGCCTCGCCAGCTGACATTTCGCTGGTCGCATTCGCCAAGCTTCGCGCGCGAGGATTTTCTCTCGGCGCCCTCGAACCGTGACGCCCTGGCGGCGGTCGAACTCTGGCCGAACTGGGCCGGTCGCATGCTGATGCTCGTCGGTCCCGAGGGGGCGGGAAAAAGCCACCTCGGAGCAATCTGGGCCCGCGCCGCCGACGCGATCACCCTCTCCGGAGAGGGGCTGGACGAACGAAGCATTCAGGCCTGCGCTCGGGCCGACGCCGTGCTGATTGAAGACGCCGACTGCGCAAAGCGCGCAGAGGCGCTTTTCTTTCACCTGATAAACACCGCGCTGCAAAACAACGCGTGGCTGCTGCTGACCGGCCGGACTGCGCCGGACGCCTGGGGCCTCAACACTCCCGACCTTCTGTCGCGACTCCGACTGGCGCCCGTCGCGCGCCTTGATGCGCCGGACATCGAATTGACCGAGGCGGTTCTCTTCAAGTTGTTCAGCGATCGACAACTGCAGGTGGACCCGCGCGTGATCAGCTATATTGCGCTGAGAATCGAGCGTTCGCTCGGCGCCGCGCGAGCGCTTGTCGATACGCTCGACAATGAAGCTTTGACGCAAGGCCGACGTATAACTCGCACGATGGCGAACAACGCGCTGCGCGAAATGGCCTTAAAAAGCGAATCGCCCTAGCCAAGCCACAAATCTATGTTTACACTTTATTAATTAGCGTCGTTCGCATGGGAGATGGTGGGGAGCGCGGCGCAGACAATAGACGCCAAGATCACGGAGGAGACGATGCGGAAGTCCCTCATTCTTGTTGCGACCGTAATCGGCGGCGGCGTGGGCTACGCTGCGGGAGTGACGGAGGTAGCCACCGGCCCCAGCACAGACGACCCGTCCACCTGGCGCTGGCAGGTGTCCTCGATTCTGGCCGCGCAAAACGATACGGCGACTCGACAGGCGGAGACTGTCGCCGACGTGTTCAGCCAACATTACGAGCGCTACACGCCCTTGGGGCTGCCGCAGCCGCGAGACAATTCGCGTTAGAGGCGTCCGGTTCAGCGGGTCGCGTCCAAAGCGCCGATGTTCCGTGCGCGCGCCCATATGCGTTCGAAATTGCCTTCGAACGCGTCGACGACCGCGGGGTCGGTAATGAAGATCGCGTCGTTGTCCTGACTGGCGAGCCCGGAGCGGGAGAAGTTGCCCGAGCCGGTTCGCAACACCTCCCCATCGACGGCGTAGGCTTTCAGATGCATCAAGACGCCCTCGCCCTTGACCCTCGCCGCGACATTGGGATGGGCAAGCAAGGCTTCGACGAATCCCCCGCGTGTGGGTCCGTGCTCCGCGAATTGAGACCGGTCTAGATAAAGGCGGATGACGACGCCGCGCTCCGCAGCGTCAGTTAGAGCCTCGATGATTTGCGGGTCAGACAGCACGTACGCCGCCATGTCGACGGACAATTGGGCGCGGCCGATCTCCCGAACATCGACGGTTTCAAGGTTTTCACGCGGCGCGTAGTGGATCTGCGCCTTGGGTCCCTCCGCCTGGGAGCCTTGCTCGGCCTGGGAGCCTTTCTCGGCCCAAGCCGCCCCGAGGGCGATCAATCCCACGCAGGCGCTCAAAAATAAGCGAATTGCCAAGGCCGACTTAAAGGGTTGAACGAATACAACCTTATAGTTGTATTCGTTTGCGAGCGCAAGAGGGGATAGCGCCACCGCTGGAGATCGGGCGCGGGCGCTTCAATCAGAGGACATGGCGCGCTAGTATAGGGCACGCGCTCGCGCCGCTCGAGGCGCGACGTTGGTTTGAGAGGCTCATGAACGCGGTCACCGAGGTTACGCGGCGCCCTTCAGTCTGTCCGCACGACTGCCCCTCGGTTTGCGCTCTCGACGTCGAGGTGATCGGCGGAAAGCGCATTGGCCGCATCCACGGGGCGCGCGACCAGACCTATACGTCCGGCGTCGTCTGCGCCAAGGTCGCTCGCTATTGGGAGCGCATCCATCACCCGGATCGGCTCACTCAGCCGTTTCGCCGCGTCGGTCCCAAGGGAAGCGGGCAATTTGCGCCGATCGGTTGGGACGAGGCGCTCGACCGCGTCGCTGACAATTTTCTCTCGGTCGAGCGCGAGCTCGGACCCGAAGGCGTGTGGCCCTACTTCTACGCCGGCACGATGGGTCTCGTGATGCGCGACGGAATCGAGCGCCTCACGCACGCCAAGCGCTATTCCCGCTTCCACGGGACAATCTGCGTCGGCATCGCATGGCCCGGATATGTCGCGGGAACCGGCCGGCTGATGGGCGCTGATCCGCGAGAAATGGCGAAGTCGGATTGCGTCGTCATTTGGGGCACCAACGCGGTCGCCACGCAAGTCAACGTCATGACCCATGCGATTCGCGCGCGCAAGGAACGCGGCGCGAAAATCGTCGCTGTCGACGTCTATGAAACCGAAACGATGCGCCAGGCCGATCTCGCCTTATGCGTGCGGCCGGGCACGGATGGAGCGCTCGCCTGCGCGGTGATGCACATCCTGTTTCGCGATCGCTTCGCCGACTGGGACTATCTCGAACGCTACACCGACGCGCCGCACGAACTCGAGGCGCACATGCAGGCCCGCGATCCGGCGTGGGCAAGCGCGATCACCGGCGTCGGCGTCGCGCAAATCGAGGAATTCGCCGCGCTCATCGGGCGGTCGAAACGCAGCTTCTTCCGCCTCGGTTACGGCTTCTCGCGCCAAAGAAACGGCGCGGTGAACCTGCACGCGGCTCTATGCATTCCCGCCGTCATCGGCGCTTGGGCGCATGAGGGAGGCGGGGCCTTCCACAGCAATAGCGGCGTCTACAAGCTGCAAAAGACGATGATCGAGGGTCTGGACGTTCGCGATACGAGCGTTCGTCGTCTCGACCAGTCGCGGGTCGGCGCCATTCTGACCGGCGACGCCGAGGCGCTGAAAGGCGGGCCGCCCGTGCGAGCCATGCTGATTCAGAATACGAACCCGCTCGCCGTCGCTCCGCATCAGGAGAAAGTGCGGCGCGGTTTTTCGCGCGATGATCTGTTCACCTGCGTCCACGAACAGTTCATGACCGACACGGCGCGCTACGCCGACATCGTCTTGCCCGCCACCATGTTTCTGGAACACGACGACATTTACACCGCCGGGGGCCACCAGCACCTGCAATTCGCGCCCAAGGTCATCGACCCGCCCGAGGGCTGCCGTTCGAATCACGAGGTGATCGCCGCGCTCGCGGGGCGCGTCGGCGCCGAGCATCCCGCATTCTCGATGTCGCCGCGAGAGATCATCGATTGGACGCTGCGGGAATTGGGCTGGGGCGATCTTGCGCGGCTCGAAAGAGAGCGCTGGCTCGACTTGCAACCGCCGTTCGAGGAATCGCACTTCCTTGACGGCTTTGGCTTTGCGGATGGAAAGTTTCGCTTCAGGGCGGATTGGACAGACACGCCCGTCGCCAATGACGGAATGCGCGGCCCGTGGCGCGCAATGCCGAGTTTGCCCGACTACTGGCCAGTCAACGAGGACCCCGACGAAGATCACCCGTTCAAGCTTGCGACCTCGCCGGCCAGAAACTTCCTCAATTCAAGCTTCACTGAGACGGCGACTTCGCGCGCGCGCGAACAGCGGCCCGAAGTGCTCATCAATCCGTCCGACGCCGCGAGGCTTGGGCTCTCGCAAGGCGACGTCGTGCAACTGGGCAACCGGCGCGGCCGGACGCGCTTGCATGTTCGCATATTCGAGGGCGTGAAATCCGGGGTCCTCGTCAGCGAAGGCGTCTGGCCGCCTTCCGCCTTTCTCGACGGGTGGGGGATCAACGTCCTCGTCGGCGACGACAGCGTCGCTCCGCACGGCGGCGTGGCGTTTCATGACGTCAGCGTATGGGCGCGCCGGGCATGAACGGCGGCGCCGCATGGCGCTTTCCTTGCTCTGGCCCGCGGGATATACGAAAGCCCGCTTGTTGACCGTCACGTCCGTTCCCCCGCGCGAGCGAAAGACAATGAAGAAGCCGTCCGGCGCGCAAACCGACGGGTCTGCGCAAAGTCTCGTCGACGTCGCTGCGATCGACCAGCTCGCAAAGATCGTGTCGCAATACGATCTGAGCGAGATCGAGATCAGCCTCGGAGACCTGCAAGTGCGTCTGGCGCGCGAGCGAGCGCCGTCGGCTCAAGCGAGCGTCGCCACGATTCCGCAAGCGGCGCCCGCCGCCGCCAATCCCGCGCAAGGCGCCGCCATCCCTCCGCCCGCAACGGGCGCGCCTTCAGCCGATCTCGCGGGCGCGGTGAAATCGCCGATGGTCGGCACAGCCTATTTGCGGCCCAGTCCCGAAGCCAAGCCGTTCGTCGAACTTGGATCGGTGGTGAAGGTCGGAGACAAGTTGCTGCTGGTCGAGGCCATGAAAACCTTCAACGACATTGTCGCGCCCCACGCTGGCAAAGTCGTCAGCGTTCTGGTCGCCGATGGCGCGCCGGTCGAATACGACCAGCCGTTGATGATCATTGAATGACCGCGATCGCGCATGGCGCCGCGGGGGTTACAAACGATCGGGAAGCTCGCCCCGATGTTCGATAAGATCCTCATCGCCAACCGGGGCGAAATCGCGCTCAGAGTCCTGCGTGCCGCCAAGGAGCTCGGCATCGCGACCGTCGCCGTCTATTCGACCGCCGACAGAGACGCGATGCACGTCAAGCTTGCGGACGAGAGCGTGTGCATAGGCCCCCCGCCGGCGCGCGACAGCTATCTCAACATTCCCGCCATTGTCGCGGCGTGCGAGATCACCGGCGCCGACGCCGTCCACCCGGGCTATGGCTTTCTGGCCGAGAATGCGCGTTTCGCGGAAATTCTTGACGAACACGAGATCGCTTTCATCGGTCCGAAGGCCGAACACATCCGCTTGATGGGCGACAAGATCGAGGCCAAGCGCACCGCGCAGCGTCTTGGGATCCCTTGTGTCCCGGGTTCCGAGGACAGCATCCGGGACGAAGACGAAGCGCTTAAGATCGCCGCCGAGATCGGCTACCCGGTCATGGTCAAGGCTGCGGCGGGCGGGGGCGGCCGCGGCATGAAGGTCGCCCGGGGACCCGACGACATCGCTGAAGCGATCAGCGCCGCCAGGATCGAAGCGCGGACCGCGTTCGGCAGCGATTCCGTTTACCTCGAGAAATATCTCGCCAAGCCGCGCCACATCGAAGTTCAGGTGCTCGGCGACACGCAGGGCCACGCCATTCACCTTGGCGAGCGCGATTGCTCCCTTCAGCGTCGCCACCAGAAAGTCTGGGAGGAAGGGCCCTCCCCTGCCCTCAACCCCGAACAACGCGAGGGCGTCGGCGGGATTGTCGCCAAGGCGATGGCGGAACTCGGCTACGTCGGCGCCGGCACGGTCGAATTCCTCCACGAGGACGGGGAGTTCTTCTTCATCGAGATGAACACCCGGGTGCAAGTCGAGCATCCGGTCACGGAGATGATCACCGGAATTGACATCATCAACGAGCAAATCAAGATTGCGGCCGGCTCGCCCCTCTCGTTCGCGCAAGAGGACGTTCGATTCCTCGGCGCGGCGATTGAGTGCCGCATCAACGCCGAGCACCCGCGCACTTTTCAGCCCTCGCCGGGACGAATCACCTACTTCCATCCCCCCGGGGGCCTTGGCATTCGCGTCGATTTCGGCAGCGTATCAGGGCTACGTGATCCCGCCCTTTTACGATTCCTTGGTTGGCAAGCTGATCGTCCACGGCCGAACCCGAACCGAGGCTCTGATGCGGCTGAGAAGGGCGCTGGATGAATTCGTCGTCGAGGGCGTCGAGACGACGCTGCCGCTGTTTCGGGCGCTCGTTCGAAACTCAGACGTCCAGAACGGCCAATACGACATCCACTGGCTCGAGGATTTCCTGAGGGACGAGGCAAAGGCGGAAGGGTGAGGGGCAGGCGGCTAGCCTCAAGGCGCTTGACGGCGCCGTCGTCGGTGGCCCGCCCACCATGCCATAGCCGGTCGAGAGACGGGCGTTCTCCTCGACGCCCTACGGCATGAGCCCGCCGCTCCTCGGCAGGGCGGATCGAAAGCGCGGTTTGGGCGCCTGCCAAATTTTGATCATCGTGGCGATTCTTTGGCCTCGACCCATGTTCGCATTCTGGTACATTATCGAAAGCAAATCACAATTTCGAAAGTTTTTGCCATGGCGTTCGGAATGCCTCCAATTACCGATTTCTGCTTTTTCGTCGAAGACGTCGAGCGCTCGGTGGCTTTTTATCGCGACAAGCTCGGCTTTACCCTGCGCACGAAGGCCGAAGGGTTCGCCGACTTCAAGACCGAGCATGTCGCCTTCGCCCTGTGGGAAATCGATCACATCGCGAAGACCGTCGGCATTTCAAGCAAGAGAGCCGGTCCGGGCGTGCATAAGAGTATCGGCGCCATCGAGCTCAAGAAGCCCGAAGAGGTCGACGCCCTCTACGAACAGTTGCTCGCGCGCGGAGTGAGCTTCGTCGCGCCGCCGAAGGATTACCCGTGGCAGGCGCGCTGCATTTATTTCACGGATCCTGACGAGTATATCTGGGAGATCTACTCGTGGCTGGATGAGCTGGGTGGCAAGAGGTTTGGAGAGGTGACCGAATGAACAATCGGGAGAACGGGTGGGCCGCGAGCCTCAGTCGCCGGGGCTTTCTGAAGGGCGGCGCCGTCGTAGGCGCCATCGCTGCCGGATCCGGCGCCAGCCTCCTCGCGCCGGCAACGAGCCGCGCCGACACCGCCAAAGTCGTGGTCCAGTATGACTGGCTC
Source organism: uncultured Alphaproteobacteria bacterium (assembly GCA_963824475.1). Lineage (GTDB taxonomy): Bacteria > Pseudomonadota > Alphaproteobacteria > Rhizobiales > Beijerinckiaceae > Roseiarcus. The sequence continues at coordinate 90,202 of CAWGPR010000006.1, read as the reverse complement.
ATGGGCAATGGGCAGATCGGGGACGTGGTGGCGGTTCACAACGGTTACTTCAAGGATCAGGGCCTCGAGGTCGAGATGATCCCCGGCGGCCCCAACTCGGCGACCCTTGCTCCGATTGTCTCCGGCCAAGCCCAACTCGGCCAGTTTTCCGGCGTTTCGCAGCTGCTGCTGGCCCGCTCGGCCGGCGCCCCGGCGCGCCTGTTCGCCACCGGATATCAACAGGCGCCCTTCGCCTATTTCTCGCTGCCGAGGGCTCCGGTGCATAAACCTGAGGATCTCTACGGCAAGCGCATCGGAATTCAGCCGACCGCCCGCGCCACGCTGGACGCGCTGATCGCCAAGGCCAAGCTTGACCCCTCGAAGCTCAACATCTCGACGATGGGGTTCGATATGACGCCGCTCGCCGCCGGCCAGCTCGATGTCGTCACCGGCTGGATCACCAACACCCAGGCGCTGGCCGCGATCGGTCCCGAGCGGATCACGATGATGGAGAGCGCCGCCGGCATCATTGACCCGGGCAACGTCTATTTCGCCACGGACGACGCGCTTGCCAAGAACGCCGACCTCCTGGCCCGCTTCCTGACCGCCGTCGCAAAGGGCTGGGGCTACAGCTACGAACATCCGGAAGAGGCCGTCGAGATCACGGTCAAGGCCTATCCCAATCTGGATCTCGCGATCGAGAAAAAGACGATCCCGCTCGTCCTAGGTCTTTCCTTCGACGCCAACACCAAGGCGAATGGCTGGGGCAGCTTCAAGCCGTCCGACATCGGCGCCCAGATCGATCTCATGGACGAAATCGGGATGTTCAAGGGCGCGGCCAAGCCGGTCCTGAATGAATCGATGACCACCGCCATCCTCGAACGGACCGCAGCCGATCGTCCGAAATACTGATGCGGCCCGGACTCCAGGTTCGGTCCGATGAGACGTTATCTCCGACCGCCCGGCCTCTGGCCATCCGGGCGGGCGGCCTCGACGCGGCCTATCAGGGCCCGGCCGGGGTCCACAAGGTTCTGGCCAGTCTCGACATCGAGGTTGCCGAAGGGGAGTTCCTGACGATCATCGGCCCTTCAGGCTGCGGAAAGTCAACGCTGCTACGGGTCATCGCCGACCTGCTCGATCCGGCCGCGGGGCTGATCGAGGTCTTCGGCGAACGGCCGGCGGTGGCGCGGCGGCGCCGGGACGTCGGGTTCGTCTTTCAAGATCCGACTCTGCTGCCCTGGCGAACGGTGGTTGAAAATATGCGCCTGCCCGAAGAGGTCGGTCGGGGCGCGCGGGTCGAGCGGCGAGATCAGCGCGGCGGAGCGAGCGCGGCCGAGCTCATCACGATGATGGGCCTCGCCGGCCGGGAGAACGCCTATCCCCATCAGCTCTCGGGCGGGCAGCGACAGCGGGTCGCGATCGCGCGGGCGCTCCTGTCGCGTCCGCGCATCCTGTTGATGGACGAGCCGTTCGGCGCCCTCGATGAGATCACCCGCGACCGCCTGAACGAAGAGCTGCTCAACATCTGGCAATCGACCGGGATGACGATCCTCTTCGTGACCCACAGCATCATGGAGGCGGCCTATCTCGGCCAGCGCGTCCTGGTCCTGGCCTCCAATCCGGGCCGGCTGCGGGAGCTCGAGGATCTGCGCGGCGTAAAGGCCGCCGCCTCGGGGTCCATCCGCGAAGACCCGGCCTTCGTCGAGCGAATGGGCCACCTGAGGGCGGTGCTGCGAACATGCTGACCGGCCGCGTTCAGCGCGCCTCCACGGCCTCCCGCGCCGTTCCGCCAACTCTCGGGGCCCTTTCGCTCCTGGCCTTCTGGCAGTTCCTCATTCCCCTGTTCGGCGTCCCCAAATTCATCGTGCCGACACCCTGGCAGGTGATGCTGCGCATCGCGGCCGATCCGATCCTGCTTTGGCAGAACCTGGCGCCGACGTTCATCGAGAGCATTCTCGGCTTCGTGATCGGCAATCTTGCGGCGATCCTCCTCGCCATCGCCTTTGTCTACAACAGGCGAGTCGAACAGGCCTACTTTCCCGTCGTGCTCTTCCTCAACACGATTCCGGTTCTCGCCATCGCGCCGATCATCGTCCTGATCTTTGGCATTGGGATTCTGCCGAAGGTGATCATCGCATCGATCATCTGCTTCTTTCCAACGCTGGTGAACATGACGCGGGGGCTCGAACTCGGTCGGCGCCAACGAAAAAGAGCTCATGCATGTCCTCTCCGCGAGCCCGCTTGAGATCTTCTGGAAGCTCCGCGCGCCGCGTTCGCTTCCTTTCCTGTTCGCTTCATTGCGTATCGCCTCCACCGCCTGCGTGGTCGGCGCCATCGTCGGCGAGTGGATAGGCGCGAACAAGGGGCTCGGCGCCCTTATCATCCAGTCGACCTTCAACTACAGGTCCGACCTCCTTTACGCCGCGATCATTGTCTCTTCGTCCCTTGCCGTCGCGATTTTCCTCGTTGTCACGGCCGTGGAAAGACGGGTCATAAATTATCAATAGAACCGCTTCTTCCTTCAGAGGGGGACAGTCAATGCCGCGACATTCCGGCACCGCCCGTTCGGCCGTTGAAGCAAGCCGACGGACGCTCGCGGAGATCACATCCGAGCGTATCCGCGACGACATCATTACCGGAAAGTTCAAAGCCGGAGAGCGACTCCTGCTGACCGCGCTCTGCGCGCGCTATGGGGTGAGCATGAGTCCGCTGCGAGAGGCGCTGGCCGGTCTCGCGGCCGAACAGTTCGTCATCTTCGAGGGACGCCACGGCTTCCGGGTCGATACGATGTCGGAGGAGGATCTGGACGATCTGACCGAGACCCGGCAGCTCATCGAGGCTGACGTCCTCCGTCTCGCGCTCATTCACGGCGACGAAATCTGGGAGAGCCAGGTCATTGCCGCCTTCCACCAGCTTGCCCATACGGAGCGCCGCATCATCGAGATGGGCGAACGCGGTGACCCGACGTGGGAGGTTCGGAACGGCGTCTTCCATGACACGATCGCGAGCGCCTGTCCTTTGCACCTCTTGAAGCAGCTGCGCGCACAAGCGTTCGCCAAGGCCCTACGCTACCGCTATATCGCCTGGCTGGCGCTGCCCGATCCAGCGATCATCGCGGCCGAGCACCGCGAAATCTTCGAAGCGACGATGGCTCGGGACGAAGCGCGGCTCGTGGCGGCGTCAAACGCCCATATCGGGCACGTCGCAACCTTCGCACGCGGGCATCTCCCGGGCGCCGCGGCGAGCGCCAATTCTGCTTGCGCACCTGTCTTCCCGGAAGGCCTTGGTTCGCGCCCTCTACGCAAGGTCGAGGGTGCGCGATCTTCGTCAAGCAAGCGAACGCCGCGATTGGCCTGACCGGAGGCCAACCACCGGCTGGAGGGCATACATAGACATATAAACATATAATAATATATATGCCTCACGGAGACTTCAATCGTTGCGAGTTGCAGAAAAATGAGGTTAAGCGCTTGAAATCGCTTCGTCGCGCGCAAAACCGCACACCGCCCCCCGACGTATAATTCCGGCCGCGGATTGAGGCCGCGGCGAACAGGGCGGCCCGCCGGTCACGAGCGTCCGTCGCGCCAAGCGCGCCCTCGGGGGGATAGGCTCGTGCGCTTCAGCTCAATCGCTGCAGGGCCGCGCGCGCTTCGCTGTTGTTGGGATTGACCGACACGGCGCGCTGGTAGGATTCGACCGCCTTCACGTGATTGTTCAATTTTTCGTAGCAGAATCCGAGGCCTGCCCACGCCTCCGAGTTGTTGGCGTTGACGTTGAGCGCCGCGTTGAAGTCCTCGATCGCCGCATCGTACTTGCCGGTGGCCATCAAACTCTGGCCACGGGCCTGGTACGGTTCGCCCGCGAACGGGTCGCGATCGATCGCGTTGTTGAAGTCGGTGATCGCCTGAACGTTGTCGCCCTGGCGCTGATAGATGAGGCCCCGCGCGTGATAGGCCTGCGCGCCCTCGGGGTTCAGCCGGATCGCCTGGTTGAGGTCGTTGAGCGCGCTGGCGTAGTCGCCGTGGGAGCGCTCGAGATTGCCGCGGCCGAGATAGGCGGCGGCGTCATTCGGATTGACGGAGATCGCCTGATTGAAGTCCTGCATCGCCAGATCGTCCTTCTTGGTCTGGCGGTAGGCGAGCGCCCGGTTGGTGTAGGCGCCGGAGAAATTCGGATTAAGCTCGATCGTGTGGGAGAAGTCTTCGATCGCAGCGGAATAGCGCCCAAGCTTTGCGTAGACGACGCCGCGGGTATTATAGGCGGCGGGGTCATGCGGATTGCGTTGGATCACGTCGCTGAGGGAAGCGATATTGCCTGCGTTGGAGGCCTGAGCCCCCGGTTCGGCGTCGACCTCCGCCACGTGCGTGTTAAATCCGCCGAGCGTCTCGCTGCATGCCGCAAGCAATAGCGCGATCGCCGCCAAACCGGTCCGCGCCCAAACGTCCCTGGAGGTCATTTGTCCCATCGTCGCGCGCTCTACTTCGGGCCGGGCCCGAAAGCCAGCGCGGAACGAACGCCCTGATCGATGATATGCGACGCCAAATCCAGAAACCCCGCCGCTCAACCGGCCGTCCCAGGCCAGGGCGCTAAGCGCTGACGTCTTGCGCGGCAGTAATCCGCCGCCCAACGAGCCGGCGCTGATCAGCCGGCCGACCGCGGCGCCCCAGGGACCGGCTTTGGCTTCATCGGAAGCAAGCCCTCGCGTTGCAATTTTTTGCGCGCAAGCTTGCGGGCGCGCCGAACCGCCTCAGCCTTCTCGCGCGCCCTCTTCTCAGAGGGTTTCTCGTAATGTCCGCGAAGCTTCATTTCGCGGAATATCCCCTCGCGCTGCATCTTCTTCTTGAGCGCCTTGAGGGCCTGGTCGACATTGTTGTCGCGAACAAGTACCTGCACGGACTATCCTGTGTTTTGAGGTCGCGCCTCGAAAGATCGAAAGGTTGGCGCTCGGCTCCGCTGAAGCCGCCGCGCACAAGTTGCGGGGCCTTTACCAGAGAGGCTATTTCTTGTCCAGAGCGCTTACGCGTCCGCAGCTGACGAGGCGGTTCCCCTGACGGATCCATCATGGCATAGAACGGTCAAATCGGGACCCTTGAAATGAACAGATTTGAGCGGCGTCCAGTCGACGCAGGCGAAGCGAAGATTGAATATCTCGACGGCGATTTTCGTATCCTCCGTCCGGGCGCCTTCGTGCGCTGCGCCGTCACCGGCGAGCCGATCCCTCTCGACGAGTTACGCTACTGGAGCGTTGATCGTCAGGAGGCTTACGCCACTCCCGCCGCATCAATGAAGCGAGAGTGTGAGCGCCGCTAGTACCTCGTCACAGAGGTTTTGACTCTTTGATTTTGGTCTGATTTGAGCGTGGGCTTGGGGTAAGCGCGCCCCATTTTGGCGCGGGCTTTTTGGGTTGTGAACATCCAGTTGATGCGGGCGCATTCGGCGTTGCGTCGCTTCTCCCAAGCAGCGGTCTCGGCGACAAGCCGGGTGTAGCTTTCGATGCGCCGATCGAGACATTGACTGGCCAGGACGCCGATCTCGATCTCGACCATGTTCAGCCAGCTGGCGTGCTTGGGGACGTAGTGGAACTCCAGCCGGCGCAGCACCCGTCGCGCTTCGTCGGCTGGGAAAGTCTGGTAGAGCGCGCCGGCGGAATGGGTCGACAAGTTGTCGAGCACCACGCGAATGCGCTCCGCCTCGGGATAATGGACATCGGTGAGGTCGCGCATGCAGACGGCGAAGTCTTCGGCGGCGCGCCGTTCGGTGACCTTCACCTTGCGCCAGGGGCGGTTCACATCCAAGAACACGAACAGGTTCGCGGTTCCGTTGCGTTTATATTCGCAGTCGTAGCGCTCGATTTGCCGCGGCTCGGGCGGGATCGGCCGGCGGACCTCGCCGATGAGCTGGATCGGGCTCTCGTCGAAGCAGACCACCGGGCGCTCGGGATCGGGCGCTTCGGAATAAAGATCGAGCACCTCCTCCATACGGGCGACGTAGTCGGCGTCGACCTGCGGAATGCACCACATGTCCTTGCGCCATGGCTTGAGGTCATTTTCGGCCAAGCGCCGACGCACCGTCTCGCGCGACACACTCTCGTGCGCAGTCAGCCTGACCAGTTCACCGGACAGCAACTCCAGCGTCCAGCGAGCGCGGCCCGCGGGTGGACTCGAACAGGCCGTTGCCACCAGCAGGGCTTCCTCCTTGCCCGAGAGCTTGCGGTTTGCTCCGGGGCGCGGCTCTTCGCTGAGCGCCGCCTCCAGGTTGCCGAGGACGAAGCGGCGCTTAGTCCGATAGACGGTCGAGCTGCCCACGCCGACATTGGTCGCGATCGCCTCGTCGCTGGCGCCGCCATCCGCCGCCAACAATATCTGCGCCCGCTTGAGCCTGCGTGCCGCATGCTTGCCGCCGCTCAGAAGCTCCGTCAGTTCGGTGCGTTCGGTTTGGCTGAGTTCGACCCGATAGCGTACATTCATCCGTGCCTCCTCGTGTTGAGGCACGCACGAACAGCTGAATCGGATGGCCGGAGTGAGTCGCCCTGCAAAAACCTTCACACCCAGGCAGGGCCAATATCTGGCGTTTATCCACCTCTACACGCGCCTGCACCGCCGGCCGCCGGCCGAAACTGAGATGCAGGACTATTTTCGCGTCAGCCCGCCTTCCGTGCACCAGATGGTACTGACGCTCGAACAAGCTGGCTTCATTAGGCGGCAGCCGAGAACGCCCGCAGCATCGAACTGCTCGTTGATCCGACACAGCTGCCAGAGTTACTTTGACCCCGGATTTAACCGGTCAAGATCACTGTGCCGAGGTACTAGTACCTCGTCACAGAGGTTTTGACTCTTTGATTTTGGTCTGATTTGAGCGTGGGCTTGGGGTAAGCGCGCCCCATTTTGGCGCGGGCTTTTTGGGTTGTGAACATCCAGTTGATGCGGGCGCATTCGGCGTTGCGTCGCTTCTCCCAAGCAGCGGTCTCGGCGACAAGCCGGGTGTAGCTTTCGATGCGCCGATCGAGACATTGACTGGCCAGGACGCCGATCTCGATCTCGACCATGTTCAGCCAGCTGGCGTGCTTGGGGACGTAGTGGAACTCCAGCCGGCGCAGCACCCGTCGCGCTTCGTCGGCTGGGAAAGTCTGGTAGAGCGCGCCGGCGGAATGGGTCGACAAGTTGTCGAGCACCACGCGAATGCGCTCCGCCTCGGGATAATGGACATCGGTGAGGTCGCGCATGCAGACGGCGAAGTCTTCGGCGGCGCGCCGTTCGGTGACCTTCACCTTGCGCCAGGGGCGGTTCACATCCAAGAACACGAACAGGTTCGCGGTTCCGTTGCGTTTATATTCGCAGTCGTAGCGCTCGATTTGCCGCGGCTCGGGCGGGATCGGCCGGCGGACCTCGCCGATGAGCTGGATCGGGCTCTCGTCGAAGCAGACCACCGGGCGCTCGGGATCGGGCGCTTCGGAATAAAGATCGAGCACCTCCTCCATACGGGCGACGTAGTCGGCGTCGACCTGCGGAATGCACCACATGTCCTTGCGCCATGGCTTGAGGTCATTTTCGGCCAAGCGCCGACGCACCGTCTCGCGCGACACACTCTCGTGCGCAGTCAGCCTGACCAGTTCACCGGACAGCAACTCCAGCGTCCAGCGAGCGCGGCCCGCGGGTGGACTCGAACAGGCCGTTGCCACCAGCAGGGCTTCCTCCTTGCCCGAGAGCTTGCGGTTTGCTCCGGGGCGCGGCTCTTCGCTGAGCGCCGCCTCCAGGTTGCCGAGGACGAAGCGGCGCTTAGTCCGATAGACGGTCGAGCTGCCCACGCCGACATTGGTCGCGATCGCCTCGTCGCTGGCGCCGCCATCCGCCGCCAACAATATCTGCGCCCGCTTGAGCCTGCGTGCCGCATGCTTGCCGCCGCTCAGAAGCTCCGTCAGTTCGGTGCGTTCGGTTTGGCTGAGTTCGACCCGATAGCGTACATTCATCCGTGCCTCCTCGTGTTGAGGCACGCACGAACAGCTGAATCGGATGGCCGGAGTGAGTCGCCCTGCAAAAACCTTCACACCCAGGCAGGGCCAATATCTGGCGTTTATCCACCTCTACACGCGCCTGCACCGCCGGCCGCCGGCCGAAACTGAGATGCAGGACTATTTTCGCGTCAGCCCGCCTTCCGTGCACCAGATGGTACTGACGCTCGAACAAGCTGGCTTCATTAGGCGGCAGCCGAGAACGCCCGCAGCATCGAACTGCTCGTTGATCCGACACAGCTGCCAGAGTTACTTTGACCCCGGATTCAACCGGTCAAGATCACTGTGCCGAGGTACTAGTACCTCGTCACAGAGGTTTTAACTCTTTGATTTTGGTCTGATTTGAGCGTGGGCTTGGGGTAAGCGCGCCCCATTTTGGCGCGGGCTTTTTGGGTTGTGAACATCCAGTTGATGCGGGCGCATTCGGCGTTGCGTCGCTTCTCCCAAGCAGCGGTCTCGGCGACAAGCCGGGTGTAGCTTTCGATGCGCCGATCGAGACATTGACTGGCCAGGACGCCGATCTCGATCTCGACCATGTTCAGCCAGCTGGCGTGCTTGGGGACGTAGTGGAACTCCAGCCGGCGCAGCACCCGTCGCGCTTCGTCGGCTGGGAAAGTCTGGTAGAGCGCGCCGGCGGAATGGGTCGACAAGTTGTCGAGCACCACGCGAATGCGCTCCGCCTCGGGATAATGGACATCGGTGAGGTCGCGCATGCAGACGGCGAAGTCTTCGGCGGCGCGCCGTTCGGTGACCTTCACCTTGCGCCAGGGGCGGTTCACATCCAAGAACACGAACAGGTTCGCGGTTCCGTTGCGTTTATATTCGCAGTCGTAGCGCTCGATTTGCCGCGGCTCGGGCGGGATCGGCCGGCGGACCTCGCCGATGAGCTGGATCGGGCTCTCGTCGAAGCAGACCACCGGGCGCTCGGGATCGGGCGCTTCGGAATAAAGATCGAGCACCTCCTCCATACGGGCGACGTAGTCGGCGTCGACCTGCGGAATGCACCACATGTCCTTGCGCCATGGCTTGAGGTCATTTTCGGCCAAGCGCCGACGCACCGTCTCGCGCGACACACTCTCGTGCGCAGTCAGCCTGACCAGTTCACCGGACAGCAACTCCAGCGTCCAGCGAGCGCGGCCCGCGGGTGGACTCGAACAGGCCGTTGCCACCAGCAGGGCTTCCTCCTTGCCCGAGAGCTTGCGGTTTGCTCCGGGGCGCGGCTCTTCGCTGAGCGCCGCCTCCAGGTTGCCGAGGACGAAGCGGCGCTTAGTCCGATAGACGGTCGAGCTGCCCACGCCGACATTGGTCGCGATCGCCTCGTCGCTGGCGCCGCCATCCGCCGCCAACAATATCTGCGCCCGCTTGAGCCTGCGTGCCGCATGCTTGCCGCCGCTCAGAAGCTCCGTCAGTTCGGTGCGTTCGGTTTGGCTGAGTTCGACCCGATAGCGTACATTCATCCGTGCCTCCTCGTGTTGAGGCACGCACGAACAGCTGAATCGGATGGCCGGAGTGAGTCGCCCTGCAAAAACCTTCACACCCAGGCAGGGCCAATATCTGGCGTTTATCCACCTCTACACGCGCCTGCACCGCCGGCCGCCGGCCGAAACTGAGATGCAGGACTATTTTCGCGTCAGCCCGCCTTCCGTGCACCAGATGGTACTGACGCTCGAACAAGCTGGCTTCATTAGGCGGCAGCCGAGAACGCCCGCAGCATCGAACTGCTCGTTGATCCGACACAGCTGCCAGAGTTACTTTGACCCCGGATTCAACCGGTCAAGATCACTGTGCCGAGGTACTAGTGGTTTCGGCCAGGTGGCGCTTGAGCGCCGGGCCTCCCCGTTCCGTCATCGGATCGGCGGGGCATATTGAATGCCGCCCTCGTTCCACAGTTGATTGAGGCCGCGCGGAATGGCGAGAGGGGTTTTCGCGCCGAGGTTGCGCTCAAAGACTTCGCCATAATTGCCGACGTATCGGATGATGTTGGCCGCCCAGGCGTTTGTCAGCCCGATCCGCTCGCCGAAGTCTCCGCTCGTCCCGACCAGGCGCTTGACCTCAGGTTTCTGTGACCTCAGCGCCTGATCGATGGTCCGCGAACTGACCCCGAGCTCCTCGGCGTTGATCATGGCGAAATAGACCCACTTGACGACGCTGATCCACTGCAGGTCGTTGTCGCGCACCACCGGCCCGAGAGGCTCCTTCGAGATCACGTCGGGCAGAATCGCCTGGTCCCTTGGCTTGGCGAGGCGGAGACGCAACGCATAGAGCTGGGAGAGATCACTGGTCAGGACCGAGCAAAGACCGGCGTCGTAATTCTTGATCGCTTCGTCGGCCGATGAGGAAATCACCTCCTGGAGCGTCATGCCGTTGCTGGTGAAGAAATCGGCAAGATTGTCGATGGTCGTGGTGCCGCTCTGCACGCAGACCTTCGCGCCGTCGAGTTCGAGCGCCGAATTGATGCGCAGCGCGCGCGGGACCATGAATCCCTGCCCGTCATAGTAGGTCACGCCGACGAAGGTCAGGCCGTACTCGGTTTCGCGCCCCATCGTCCAGGTCGAGTTGCGGGAGAGAACGTCGATCTTGCCGTCCCGAAGCGCCTGAAACCGGGCGTCCGCCGTCAGCGGCGCCAGCTTAACCTTCTTCGGATCGCCAAAAATCGCGGCGGCGATTGCACGACAGAAATCGACGTCAAATCCGCTCCAGATGCCGCGCTCGTCAAGGTAGGAGAACCCGGGCAGCCCTTCGTTGACTCCGCAGGCCAACTCCCCCCGCGCCTTGATAGCGGTCAGGGTCGGCGACGACCCAGCGGAACCGGCGAAGCTGGTCGTCGCCAAGACATACGTCGCCACGCCCCATCGAAGCGCCGCCCGTCCCAGCCTCTCAAATCGGCGCCTTCGATCCATGCGGAAGCTCACCGTTGATGCTTTGATGACCTTAGCTGACGGGGAGGTCCGAGGAAACCGGCGACCCGCGGAGCCGTCGAGACGCCATCTTGCGGCACTTTTGCGGTCCATGTACGAACCGGCCGCAATCATATTTCTGAACTCCGTATCCACCAGGTCGGGGGCGGGCGATGGTCGAGTGGTTCGATGATCTCGTTCTCGGCATGCGCTTCAAGAGCCCGGGGAGGCGCGTCACTCGCGAAGACATCAAGCGGTTCGCATTGGAATTCGATCCCCAGGCCTACCATCTCGACGAGGCCGCCGCGGAGCGCTCGGTGTTCGGGGGCCTTGCCGCCTCTGGCTGGCACACCGCCGCGATCGCCATGCGGTTGGCGGTCGAGACGCGCCCGTTTGGGCCCCACCCCCTCCTCGGGCTCGGCGTCGACGAACTGCGATGGCTCGCCCCAGTCCGCCCGGACGATGTGATCCATTTGGAGGGGGAGGTCGTCGAGCTCACGCCGTCGCGGTCAAAGCCGCAAGGGATCGCCCGGATCAAATGGACCGCGTTCAATCAGCGCGGCGAGCCGGTCTACACGTTCAATCCGATCGCCATCGTGCCCCGCCGGCCCGCATGATCAACTGGCTCGGCCGTTCGGACAAACCAGGCCGAAATCGGCGCCCGGGTGGCGTTGCGTCAGCGCGCTGCGGCCGGAATCCGTGGCGCCTTCGCGCCTATCGGGGCGCTGTGCTCGCCCGCCCCGCCGCCTCGACCGAGGTGAGATGGCGGGCCGGCGCGCAAGGTGGCGCTTCATCGGAATGGATCGGACCGAAGGCGGACGGGCGCGCTGCGAGGCGTTCCTCGCGGAGATCAGGGCGTCAACGCTTAATAGACGGAGACGCACGAAAATCCGGCGCAAGTATTGACTTTGATCGCCCAACTCGCCATACGTCTGCTACCAAAAAACAGAATGCGCCTGGACGAGGCTGGGAATTTGCCCCGCGCTTGCGGCGGGTAATTCTGCAAAGAATCTCCCTTGGTGCAGTGGATTGCAGCGCAAGACTGCGCAACCCGACGCAAGTAGTTTGTCCGCCATGCTGAGAGTGAGGGGTATCGATGCTGCCAAATGTCGTTCTTTTTCAAGGCCTGAACGGAACTGACACGGATAGTCTGTGGGAGACGGACGGCACGGCAAGCGGAACTTTTGCCCTGACCCCGATCAGCGGGGAAGCGGGTTATGGATTCGCACCCGACCCCGACGTTTCCTTAGACCTGACGGTTTTCAACAATCAGGTGCTTTTCGTCGGCCGATCTACGGTAACCGAGTATGACTTGTGGACAACCGACGGGACCGCCCAGGGCACAGTACAGCTGACCGGCATCGTCGGGGCGAATTCGGCGGGGATCTTCACTGCAACTGTCTCGCCTGACTTTACAGTCTACAATGGCGAGGTCCTGTTTAACGGCTACGACACGGCCAACAAGTATGGCCTGTGGACGACAAACGGAACGGCGGCCGGCACCACGGAGATCGCCGTCAACGGGGCGGCCTCGACCGGAGTCAACCCGATCGACATGACGGTCTTCAATGGCAGTGTTCTGTTCAACGGCGTCGACACAGCGGGCCATCAGGGGCTGTGGGTGACCAACGGCACGGGCGCGGGAACCCAGGAGCTGACGGTCGGCCCGACGGCTTCGGCGACCGGCATTGATCCGACTGACATGACGGTCTTCAACAATGAAGTGCTGTTCAATGGCGTCGACGCCAACGGTCTGTCCGGGTTATGGGAGACAGACGGGACCGCCAACGGCACGCACGAGATTACCGGCATCGCCGATGCGGATCCATCCGGATTAAACCCAACCGACTTGACGGTTTTCGGCAACGAAGTCCTGTTCAGCGGCCTTGACCAGAATGGTGACCCGCAGTTGTGGGTGACGAACGGGACGGCCGCCGGTACGCACGAACTCACCGGCATAATCGGCGCGAATTCTTCGGCGAACGCTTCGGGGATCGCTCCGAGCGACCTGACGGTCTTCAATGGCGAGGTCCTGTTCAGCGGCCGTGACAATACGAATCACTTTCAGTTGTGGGAGACGAACGGAACCGTCGCCGGCACCCAAGAGCTGGCGGCGCCGGAATGGGGCCTCAATCCGTCCAATATGGAAGTCTATGACGGCCAAGTGTTGTTCTCAGGCTATGATTTTCACGGCTCCACCCCATTCCAAGGATTGTGGACGACGAACGGCACTGCGGCGGGGACACAGGAGGTGACCCCGATTGCGAGCACTGACTCGATTGAGCTTTATCCGACTGATCTGACCGCGACAACACCTGCGCCGACGCCTCCGAATTTTTTCAACAGCTTCGACGAGGCCGGGATCCTTTGGCAGAACTCCAATGGCGATACGGCCCTGTGGAACTCTAACGGCTCGGGCGGCTTCACCTCTCAGGACCTGGGCGTCGTCCCCACGAGCTGGCAGGTCGCCGGGACCGGCGACTTCAACGGGGTTGGCCAAGCGGGTCTTTTATGGCGCAACAGCAACGGCGATACGGCCCTGTGGAACTCTAACGGCTCGGGCGGCTTCACCTCTCAGGACCTGGGCGTCGTCCCCACGAGTTGGCAGGTCGCGGGGACCGGCCACTTTAATGGGAACGGCGAAGACATTTTGTGGCGCAACAGCAATGGCGACACCTCGTTGTGGAATGCCAATGGCTCGGGCGGGTTCATCGGCAAGGATCTGGGCGTCGTCAGCACGAATTGGCAGATCGTGGGAACCGGCGACTTCACCGGGACCGGCGAAGACAGCATTTTATGGCGCAACGCCAATGGCGACACGACATTGTGGAATCCCAATGGCTCGGGCGGTTTCGTCGGCGAGGATCTGGGCGTGATCGGCGGTGGCTGGCAGATCGCCGGGACCGGCGACTTCAGCGGGACCGGCGAAGACAGCATTTTATGGCGCAACGCCAATGGCGACACGGAGTTGTGGAACCCCAACGGCTCCGGCGGGTTCGTCGGCCAGGATCTGGGCACTGTCCCAACCAGCTGGCAGGTTGCCGAAACCGGTGATTTCACCGGCAACGGCCACTCTGGAATTCTGTGGCGCAACGCCAATGGCGACACCGAGTTGTGGAATTCCAACGGCTCCGGCGGGTTCGTCGGCCAGGATCTGGGCGTTGTCGGCACGAGCTGGTCTGTGCACAAGATTTTCGCTTGAGATTGGTGGAAGAAAGGCCTTCGGCCTTCTCGGTGGGGTTTGAAGACTGCCGGCGCTGCAGTTCTTGGCGATGACGGGCCTTGCCTAGCGCTGCGAGGCGTGATCGGGGTCGGCGGCGGCCACAATCGCCTCCTCTTCCAATGGATCACCAATCCGCGTCCCGCCTTATCCGCCAGGCGGTCCGCTAGACCGCCGCCGGAAAATTGTACGGCAGAGCTTGGTGTACGGTTTTGCGCGCGACTCAATCGTTTCAGTCGCTTAGGCTCATTTTTCTGCAACTCGCAACGCCTGACGCGATCACGAATATAGCGCAATTATTGTGTTATTTCGACCGCGCCCGGCAGGCGCTCGATAAAGACCCCTTGCAATCGCCACGGCGATAGTTCATATATAAACCTTATCGCGGCGGACGCCGCCGCAGCGGCCGCTAGGGGTCGGCTTCCGCTTTTCGTTGGAGACGACGATGCCGACTTACAAGGCGCCGGTGAGCGACACCATCTTTCTGCTCAGCGACGTGTTCGACTACGCGAGGTACGCGAACGCCCCGGGCTTTTCGGAGGCGCCGATCGACGATGTGGAGGCAGTTCTGAGCGAAGGCGCGAAATTCATCGAGGAGGTCATTCAGCCGCTCAACCGCATTGGCGACATCGAGGGTTGCAAGCGCAACGACGACGGAAGCGTCGCCACCCCCAAAGGCTTCAAGCAGGCCTATAAGGCGCTGGTCGAGGGCGGCTGGGTCGGCTTGGCGGGCGATCCCGCATACGGCGGCCAGGGGCTGCCGCTGTTTGTGGGCGCGTTGTTCGGCGAATACGAGTGTTCCGCCAATATCGCCTTCTCCATGTATCCTGGCCTCACCCGGGGCGCGGTCGTGGCGCTGATGGCGCACGCCAATGATGACTTGAAAGCCCGTTATCTGCCCAAGCTGACGGTCGGCGAATGGACCGGCACGATGAATCTGACCGAACCGCACTGCGGCACCGATCTCGGACTTATCAAGACAAAGGCGGTCCCGCAAGCGGACGGCTCCTACGCGATCACCGGGCAAAAGATTTTCATCTCGGCCGGGGAGCACGATCTCACCGACAATATCGTTCATCTCGTGCTCGCGCGCATCGAGGGAGCGCCGGCGGGAACGAAGGGCATCTCGCTTTTCCTGGTGCCGAAGTTCTTGCCGGACGACGACGGAAGCCCGGGCGCGCGCAACGGCGTCGTTTGCGGCTCGATCGAGCACAAGATGGGTATTCACGGCAATTCGACCGCGGTCCTCAATTATGACGGCGCCAAGGGCTGGCTCGTTGGCGAGGAGCATCGCGGCTTACCGGCGATGTTCGTGATGATGAACGGCGCGCGCCTCGCGGTCGCGGTTCAGGGTCTCGGACTTTCCGAGGTCGCCTATCAGAACGCTGCGGCCTACGCGAAGGAGCGCCGGCAGGGGCGCTCGCTCAAGGGCGGGGCCGAGCCCGACAGGCCCGCCGACCTCCTTCTGGTCCATCCCGACGTCAGACGCATGCTGCTCGAAATCCGCGCCTTCAACGAGGCGGCGCGCGCGCTTCTCGTCTGGGTCGCCCTGACCGAGGACGAAGCGCGGCTCTCGCCCGACCCGAAGGCGCGGGTCGCCGCCGATGACAGGCTCGGCCTCATGACCCCGGTGATGAAGGGCGTATTCTCCGACTACGGCTTCGCCAACGCAGTCAAGGCGCAGCAGGTGCTTGGCGGCCACGGCTATATCGCCGAATGGGGGATGGAGCAGTTCGTTCGCGACGCTCGCATCGCGATGATCTACGAAGGCGCGAACGGCGTGCAGGCGCTCGACCTCGTGGGGCGCAAGCTGCCGAAGGATGGCGGGCGCGCGGTGATGGCCTTCTTCGGCGAAATCAACGGGTTCCTCGCCGCCAACAAAGATGACGCGGCTCTCGCGCCTTACCTCAGCAGCCTCAAGTCCTCGCTCGGCCATCTGCAGCAAGCGACGATGTGGCTTTCGGCCAACGGCCTTAAAGATCCAGATGACGCCGGAGCCGGCTCCTATGATTATATGCATCTCATGGGGCTGACCGCGCTGGGCTACATGTGGGCGCGGATCGTCAAGGCTGTGCTGGCTCGACAGGCGAGCGGCGAGAGCATGCCCGCCCTTGACGCGAAATTGATCGTCGCGAAGTTCTTCAACGAGCGTATGCTGCCGGAAACGGCGGCGCATTTGGCGCGGCTCAGCGCCGGCGCCGCGACGCTGATGGCGCTTCCGGCGGAGGCGTTCTGAAAGCGGAAGAAGCAGGAAAGGGAGGTCCCATGGACTCAGTCGAGGCGCCGACGCGCTTGACGGGCGGTTGCCAGTGCGGCGCCGTGCGCTATGTGCTGACCGCGCGTCCCACAGGCTCCAACATCTGCCATTGTCGGATGTGCCAGAAGGCCGGCGGCGCTCCGTTCATGGCTTTCACCGGCATGCGCCAAAAGCACTTCGCCTTCACCCGCGGCGCCCCGGCGGTCTACCGCAGTTCGGAGATCGCCGAGAGGGGATTCTGCGCCCTTTGCGGCACGCCGCTGACCTATCGCCTGATCGGCCGCGACCACATCTCGGTGACGATCGGCAGTCTCGATAGCCCGGCCGACGTTGCACCGGCGGAGCAAATCGGCGTCGAATCCGCGCTGCCCTGGTTCGCCGGCCTCGCCGCGCTTCCCGCGTCGCCGACTGAGAATTGGTTGAAGGCGATCAATGTCGCGGAGGCTCGCAGCCGCCAGCATCCAGACCACGATTAAGCACTGGCTC
Source organism: uncultured Alphaproteobacteria bacterium (assembly GCA_963824475.1). Taxonomy (GTDB): domain Bacteria; phylum Pseudomonadota; class Alphaproteobacteria; order Rhizobiales; family Beijerinckiaceae; genus Roseiarcus. Next base: position 73,355 of record CAWGPR010000006.1, on the reverse strand, counting down.
TCCGCACGGAGAGACCAAGAATTAGGAGCCGCGGGCTCGCGCGGCAGGGAGAACCACAATGGTTGACGCCTTCATTTATGATCATGTGCGAACGCCGCGCGGGCGCGGCAAACCGGACGGCTCACTGCATGCCGCCTCGACGCTGCAACTGGCGGCGACGGCTTTGAAGGCGATCAAGGATCGCGACCGGCTCGAAGAGGATCAAGTCGACGACGTGGTGATGGGCTGCGTCGATCCGATCGGGGAGGCGGGCGGCGACATCGCGCGCATGGGCGCGCTCGCGGCGGGTCTCGGAGAGGCGGTGCCGGGCGTGCAGATCAATCGGTTCTGCGCGTCGGGCCTCGATTCGGTCAATTTCGCCTCCGCCCAGGTGATGAGCGGACAGCACGAGCTCACCATCGGCGGCGGCGTCGAATCGATGAGCCGCGTCGGCATCGGCGCCTCGGGAGGCGCATGGCCGGCTGATCCGTCGCTGGCGATTCCAACCTATTTCATGCCGCAGGGCATATCGGCGGATTTGATCGCGACAAAGTATGGTTTCTCGCGCGACGATGTCGACGCTTACGCGGTGGAGTCGCAGAAGCGCGCCGCGGCGGCCTGGAAAGAGGGCCGGTTCAAGAACTCGATCGCCCCGGTGCGCGACGTCAATGGCCTCACGATGCTCACCCATGACGAGCACATGCGGCCAAGCACGGACATGCAGTCGCTGGCTTCGCTCAAGCCTTCATTCGTCATTCCCGGCGAGCAAGGCGGCTTTGACGCAGTCGCCATTCAGGCGCATCCGGATGTCGAGCGCATTATCCATGTCCATCATGCCGGCAATTCGTCCGGCATCGTCGACGGCGCCGCCGCCGTGCTCATTGGCTCACGCGAGGCCGGCGCAAAAGCGGGTTTGAAACCTCGCGCGCGCGTGCGCGCCTTCGCCAATATCGGCTCGGAGCCGGCGATCATGCTGACCGGCCCGATCGACGTGACGAAAAAAGTGCTGGCGCGCTCCGGCATGAGCCTCACCGACATCGACCTGTTCGAAATCAACGAGGCTTTCGCCTCGGTCGTGCTGCGCTTTCGCCAGGCGTTCGACCTCGACGCCGGCACAGTCAACGTTAATGGCGGTGCGATCGCGATGGGCCATCCGCTCGGCGCGACCGGCGCAATGATCCTCGGGACCGCGCTCGACGAACTCGAGCGGACCGGCAAAAGCACGGCGCTCATCACATTGTGCATCGGCGGCGGCATGGGCACCGCCACGATCATCGAGCGCGTCTGACCGCGAGACGGAGTTTTCAAAATGAACCTGACCAACTTTCGTTTCGAAACCGACGCCGACGGAATTGCGCTCGTTGCGTGGGACATGCCGGGCCGGTCGATGAATGTGATTAACGCCGAGGTCGTCGGCGAACTCGGCCAGATTGTCGACAAGATCGCGGGCGACGAAGCGATCAAAGGCGCTGTCTTCACCTCCGGCAAGGAGGGCTTCGCTGCGGGCGCGGACCTGACGATGCTCGAGACCGCGGGCGCCGAATTCGCCCGTCGCGCCAAGGCCGAAGGCAAGGAGGCCGCGATGCGCGCCTTCGTCGACGGGACGAAGCAATTGTCGCTTCTCTACCGCCGCCTCGAGACTTGCGGCAAACCTGTCGCCGCGGCGATCAACGGCGTGTGCATGGGCGGCGGCTTCGAACTGGCGCTGGCTTGCCACTTTCGCATCGTGGCGGAAACGGACAAGGCGCGCGTCGGACTGCCGGAGATCAAGGTCGGGCTCTTCCCCGGCGCGGGCGGCACGCAGCGCGTCGCGCGGTTGATGCCGACGCCCGACGCGCTGCAGATGCTGCTCAAGGGCGATCAGATCCGCCCGGCCGCCGCCAAGAAAATGGGCCTGGTGCACGAGGTCGCGCCCGCCGGCGAGATCCTCGCGCTCGCCAAGGCCTGGGTGAAGGCCAACCCAAACGCCAAGGCGCCATGGGACGACCCGAAATTCAAGCTTCCGTCCGGCAAGGTCTATTCGGCCCAGGGCATGATGATCTGGCCGCCGGCCAACGCCATCTATCGCCGCGAGACTTATGACAATTATCCGGCGGCGAAAGCAGTTCTGACAAGCGTGTTCGAGGGCCTGCAACTGCCGATGGACTTAGGCCTCGCGATCGAGAGCAAGCATTTCGCCAACATCCTTTTGTCGAAGGAAGCCCATGCGATGATCCGTTCGCTATTCCTGTCGATGGGCGAATTGAATAAGGGCGCGCGACGCCCGGCCAACGTTCCCCCGACGAACCTGCGCAAGGTCGGCGTGCTCGGCGCCGGCCTGATGGGCGCTGGCATCGCCTATGTCTCGGCTAATGCCGGGCTCGATGTGGTGCTGATCGACCGCGATCAGGAATCGGCCGACAAGGGCAAGGCCTATTCGGACAAGCTCATGGGCTCCCAGATCGCCAAAGGCCGGGCGAAGACCGCCGACAAGGAGGCGCTGCTTAAGCGCATCACGCCGACCGCGGACTATGCCGAGCTCAGGGGCTGCGATCTCATCATCGAGGCGGTGTTCGAGGATCGCGCGGTCAAGGAGGAGGCGACGAAAAAGGCGCAGGCCGTCGTCGGCCCCGAAATCGTCTTCGCCAGCAACACCTCGACGCTGCCGATCACCTCGCTCGCCGAGCGATCGCTGAAGCCTGAGCATTTCATCGGCGTGCACTTCTTCTCGCCTGTGGAGAAGATGATGCTGACCGAGATCATCATGGGCGAGAAGACCGACGCGAAGGCGCTCAGCGTCGCGATGGATTTCGTCCGCGCGATCAAGAAGACGCCGATCGTGGTCAACGACTGCCGCGGTTTCTATGTCAACCGCTGCGTCGGCAATTACATGGTCGAAGCGCACGCGATGGTGATGGAAGGCGTGCCGCCGGCGATGATCGAAAACGCCGCCAAGATGGCCGGCATGCCTGTCGGGCCGCTGGCGCTCAACGACGAAGTTGGCATCGATCTCAGCTGGAAAATCCTTCAGGCGGCGAAAACGGATCTGGGCGCGGGCGCCGTCAATCCGAGCCAAGAGAAGCTCATCGAGGCGATGGCGGTCAGGCAAGGCCGCCACGGCCGCAAGAACGGCAAGGGGTTCTACGACTACCCCGCGAACGGGCCGAAGAGCCTGTGGCCTGGGCTTGCCAAGATCGTCGGCAAGCGGCTCGATCCCGACAGCGTCAGCGTCAAGGATCTCAAAGATCGCTTTCTGTTCACTGTGGCGCTCGAGGCCGCCCGCTGCATGGAGGAGGGCATCGTCACCGATCCGCGCGAGGCCGATGTCGGCTCGATCCTCGGCTTCGGCTACGCGCCCTATTCAGGCGGCGCCCTGTCATTCATCGACGGCACGGGGCTCAAGGCCTTCGTCGCGCGCGCCAAGGAGCTGGCGACGAAATATGGGCCGCAATTTGAGCCCGGTGAGAAGCTCCTACAGATGGCCGAGCGCGGCGAGACGTTCTACGGCGCGTACGGCGAAAGGCGGAAGGCGGCTTGAGGCGGGCGCCTGGACGCGTTGGGCGGAGTGGGCTTCAACCATGCTCGGATGCCGTCTCCGGAGAACGGACGAAAGCGGCGCGATCGCCACGCCGCCGGTTTACCGTTCTTTCGCGAGAAAATCACCGAGGACACTGGGGCCCGGCTTGGTTTTGCCCACGGCGCGTCGGCCGCTCGGTCTGATCGTCGGCTGATCCGCGGAATCAGAAAGATAAGAAATGGATTCATTTTTTGCGGAATATCGGCTACGATGGCCAGATCGCCTGAAAGCCGAGATGCTGATGTCCAACCCCTTCCCAAATCAAAGATCGCCCGTGGGCTCGACCGCTCCTCATGGGCGCGTCTCCCGGTTCGCAGTCGCGCCAAGGTCGGAAGGAAAATCCGCGCTAAGCCACTGAGATCGCCAACTTCGTGGAAGAAAAAAGGGCGGCCGCGGAGCGCCTTTCCGCAGCCTCAGCAATGATTTGCTGCCCCAAGAGAGCGCATCTTGTCCCCGAAGGACCCCCGTTTCCGCCCACAGGCGCCTATTTTTTCCGCCGCTCGTCGGACCGACACATTCCTGGGCGCGGGCGCCGCTTTGTCTGGACGGGAGGCGAACGTTGTGGCTCTACGAAGAGGCGAGATGGAGAGGGCGAGGCAATTAGCGCTCGCCTTAATCTGCTGCTAACAGATTGATATGGCACGACTTTTGCGGAACCAAGGTTGCAGACGGGCGTTTAAAGTGACATCATAGCCCTGTTCAACTCTGGAGATTCGCATGGCCAGCGCCGAGTTCCGCCGCCAACTCGAAGGATACGGCCTCACCACCGCCAACATCCTCTACCGCATGCCCGATCACCCGGACATCCTGCAGAACTACATCTGGCAGCAGCACGATCTGCACCCGCATTTCCCTGAGCTCAGGAGATTCCTCGACTTCTGGGCGCGCGAGCTCGACGGCCTTCTGTATTCGGTGACAGTGGCGCACGCGCGCCTCATCAAGCCGGCGGAAATCAAGGCGATCGGGAACGAGTTCAGATTGAACTGAGGCGGTACACCTGCGATCCCTAATCCGCCGGAACAGGAAGCCCGGACGCAGCGCTCTCGCCCGCTCGTTGCGTGGTTCAGATCGAGATCGGAATGGTCTGTAACGGGAAAGATCGAGCTTCAGATTTTACGCAGGTTAGTGTCCTTCGCAAATAATTTGCAGCCGGCGCGACAACCTTTACACTAGCCGAGCCAAGGTTTCTGCGGGTCGTTGGTTTCCTATTTCCTGGACTCTACCACGACATCGTCTTGATGAGCGCGGCGGTCAAAACCAATAGAGTTGCAGCAGTAAGCTGTCGGTACACCATTTCCATAAACCTGTCCAAAATGATAAGGAACCTGCGACAATGGGGCAGAAATGCGCCAGAGGGCCGGAACGCGGACAGGCTGGCCGGCGCTGCGAAGGACGGGATCATTGACACTCTGGCGCGCGGCTCACGATCGCATCAGCTCCTTTATCAACTCGCCCTCGAACGCCCTGCTGCGCCGGCTCCTGACCGATCAGGGCTCCAAGCATTGGAAAGGCTATGTGTTCGCCTTTGCGATGATGGGCCTGATCGCGCTCACCACCTCGCTGTCGGCGTGGATTATCGGCCAGATCGTCAACAAGATCTTCGTCGGCCGCGACCTCAAGGCCGTGTGGGAAATCACGGCGGCGATCGTGGCCATCTACACGGTCAAGGGCCTTGCGACCTATGGACAGCAAGTCATCCTGTCGCGGGTCGGCAACAGCATTGTCGCAGACATTCAGAAGCGAATGTTTGACCAGATGCTGCGCATGAAGGTCGCCTACTATAGCCGGGGCCACTCGTCTCACTTCATTGCCCGGCAGGCCTTCATTGCGCAATCCGCAAGCAGTGTTCTCAATCTCCTTATCACCACCTTCTCACGCGACGCGCTCACCATTGTCGGCCTCATCATCGTGATGGTTTCGCAGGATCCGCTGCTGTCGCTGTTCGCGCTCATGTTCGTGCCGCTCGCCGCGGTCGGCGTGCGCAAGATCGGATTGCGTGTGCGCAAGATCATGGCGAGCGAGTTTCTAGGCGCGGCTCAGATGATGGAGTCGATGCAGGAGACAGCGCAAGGGGTTCGCATCGTCAAGGCCTTCACGCTTGAGAACTTCATGCGCGGCCGCCAGGCTGAAGCGATCAACGGGTTCGAGAGGGCAGCGAACAAGCTCGCGCGGGTTAGCTCGCGCACCAGCCCGATCATGGAGAGCCTCGGCGGCTTCGCCATCGCCGCCGTGGTGCTCTACAGCGGTTATACCGTGATCATTCGCGGCAACCCGCCGGGGAGCCTCTTTTCCTTCATCACTTCGGTGATCATGCTCTACGAGCCGATGAAGCGGGTCGCGAGGCTGCATGTCGATCTGTCCGCCGCCCTGTTTGGCGTCGGCATGCTCTACGACTTCCTCGACGAAAAGGACTTTGAGGAAGACCCGCCGAATGCCCCAGGGCTGGCGGTCACCAAGGGGCGGATCGAGTTTCGCGACGTGGTGTTCGCCTATCGGGCGGGCGAGACCGTTTTGCACGGCATCAGCTTCGTCGCCGAAGCCGGCAAGACGACGGCGCTGGTCGGCCGCTCGGGCGGGGGCAAGTCGACAGTCATGAACCTCATCCTGCGCCTCTACGAGGCCGGGTCGGGGCAGATCCTGTGCGACGGCGCGGACATCGCGACTGTCGGCCTCGCGTCGCTGCGGCGGCAGATCGGCTATGTGTCCCAAGAGAACTTCCTGTTCAAAGGCTCGATGCGCGACAACATCGCGATGGGCCGGCCGAGCGCGAGCGAGGAAGAGATCGTCGCCGCCGCCAAGGCGGCCTATGCGCACGATTTCATCATGGGCTTCGAGCGCGGTTACGATAGCCCTTGCGGCGAGCACGGCATGCAGCTCTCGGGGGGACAGCGCCAGCGCATCGCGATCGCCCGCGCGTTTCTGAAGGACGCGCCGATCATTCTGCTCGACGAGGCGACCTCGGCGCTCGATTCCGAATCCGAGCAGGCGATCCAGAAGGCGCTTCGCACTCTGTGCGAGGGCCGCACGACCATTGTGATCGCTCACCGTCTCTCGACGGTCGTGCAAGCCGATGAAATCTGCGTCCTCGATCGTGGACGGATCGTCGAGCGCGGTCGCCACGGCGAATTGCTAGCGCAGGGCCAAACTTACAGCCACATTGCCCAATCCCAGTTCCCCCATGACGCGGCTTCGCGGGTGGTGCCTCTCCGCGTCGTGGGGTAGGATACGAGACAAGAACGTGCTGATCAACATCAATCCCCGACGCGAACGCAAGCCATATTCCGAAAGGGCTTCGCTCTGTTTCCTCAGCACAGAAAGTCGATAGTCGGGTCCCGGAACCCGGAACCCAACTCCAAGAACGGGGTTGTACGCGCTATCCGCGGCTCGATGGAATGCTGTCTCGAACGCGAAACTCTCGGCGACGTTGTCTCTGAGGCAGTGATGCGACGAGTCGTTGAGCGGCTTGGACCAGATAGCGACAGGGGGATCAAAATCACCGAACGCCAAGACGCCACAATCAAGCGCGGCTCGAGTGGCTTGAAAACGACCCAAGCCGGATTCAGGCGCGGTGGATATTTGGCTGTCGCGGTCGCCTGTTCGCTCGACTACTTTGTCGGTAGATCGCCGGAGATCGATTTGGAGCGAGGCTTTTGCTTGTAGAATCGTTTTATGGTTTGCCTATGCGGCCATTGGTGGGAACTGTAGCAGCAGCACCAGAGTTTCAAGGTCTTTCGCGCTGTTCCGTAGGCCTCCGATATCTGGTCTCGAAGGCGACGCTCGCACCGAGGCGGCTTGCGCTCATCGATCGCGATGGAACCATCATCGTCGACAAGGTCTACTTAAGGGATCCAGACGGAATCGAGTTTGCGCCAGGCGCAATTGAGGGACTGCGACTGCTGCGGGACGCCGGGTTCGCGCTGGTTTTGATCACCAATCAGTCGGGGATCGCGCGCGGCTATTTCGACGCGGCGACGCTCGAGCGGATTCATGATCGGCTGCAGTCCATGCTGGCGGCGGAGGGTCTGCAACTCAAGGGGATCTACTTCTGCCCGCACGGTCCCGACGATGGCTGCGATTGCCGCAAGCCAGCGCCGGGACTGATCAGAAACGCCATGCGCGACTTGGGGGTTCGCGCGGATCAGGCCGTGGTCATCGGCGACAGCGACGCCGACATGGGGGCGGCGGAGGCGGCGGGCGTCAAAGGAGTGCGGGTTGCCGCCCCTGGCAAGCTCGCCTCGATCGACGCGGCGAACGATTTCCTTGAAGCCGCCCGTCGCGCCCGCGCCCTGCTCAGTGAGCCGGGCGGCTGACGGCGCTACAAGGCGGCGAAGGGGAAGATCAGACCACAAGGCCTGCGGGTCTTCGGCTTGGCGCAGAGATCGCCGCACAAAGCCTGGGCCCGAATCGAGCTGGCGCACCGCCTGCGTCATCGCTGCTTTGCCATCACGGTTTCATGCCTTAGATGGCCGCGATAACGCTGGGAGTCTGCGCTAGGATCGGTCAATGAGTTCGTTTCGCCAAATGATTTTGAGTACATAAGTTACGCGTAGCTTAGGCAAGGTATGCTTACTGCACATGTTATTATCCTTCATTTGGATCGATCTGAGCGACTCGGAGATTTCGTGGCTCACGTTAAATTTCGTACGCCCCGCGCGATGGCGAGCATTCCGCGTCAAAATCGCGGATTGGCGTGCTGTCGGTTCCGCGGATGGGCAGTTAAGCTAATCCAACCTTCCTTTCGAGCTCAACCGGGCTGAGGTAGCCGTTGGTCGAGCGCCTGCGGATCGTGTTGTAGAATCTTTCGATGGAGTCGAACACGTCGGCCCTGGCGGCGTCCCGCGTACGGTAGACTGAAGTGGACCCCGTTTTTGGGACCGGAGGTTAAGTTGGAGAACGGCCGCTCTGTTTGATAGACGGAGCGAACGATGACGAAGAAGACGAGGCGGCGGATTGACGCCGGGTTGAAGGCGAAGATCGCGCTGGAAGCGCTGCGGGAGCAGGCGACGGTCACGGACCTTGCGCAGCGCTACGAGGTCCATCCCAACCAGATTTACGCCTGGAAGAAGCAGCTTCAGGACCAGGCGGCGCGCGCCTTCGACCCTGGCGTCGCTCGGGACGCGGAGACGGCGCATGAGCGGGAGATCGAGCGGCTGCACGCCAAGATCGGCCAGCTCACTGTCGAGCGGGATTTTTTAGCCAGGAGGTCCGGAAGATGAGCGCGCCGGACCGCAGAGCGATGCTCGACCGCGCGGACAAGTCGCTGTCGGTTCGGCGGCAATGCGCGCTTCTGAGCGTGGCGCGTTCGGGCGTCTACCGGACGCGCAAGCCGGCCAACGACAACGACGCGGCGCTGATGCGCCGGATCGATGAACTGTTCACCGCCTGGCCCTTTCTCGGCTCGCGCCGGATGACGGCGATGCTGCGCGCCGAGGGCGTCACCGTGAACCGCAAGCGCGTGCAGCGGCTGATGCGCCTGATGGGGATCGCCGCGCTCGGGCCGAAGCCGAGAACGAGCAAACCCGCGCCCGGCCACAAGATTTATCCCTATCTCCTGCGCGGTCTGGCGATCGAGCGGGCGAACCACGTCTGGGCGGCCGATATCACCTACATTCCGATCGGGCGGGGCTTTCTCTACCTCGTGGCGATCATCGACTGGGCGTCGCGGGCGGTGCTTGCGTGGCGTCTGTCGAACACGATGGACGTCTCGTTCTGCCTCGCGGCGCTCGAGGAGGCTCGGGCGAAGTTCGGCAAGCCCGAGATTTTCAACACCGACCAAGGCTCGCAGTTCACTTCGGCGGCCTTCACCGGCGCGCTCGCCGAAGCGGGTGTCGCGATCTCCATGGACGGCCGCGGCCGCTGGATGGACAACGTCTTCATCGAACGGCTGTGGCGTCCTCAAGTACGAGGACGTCTACCTCAAAGGCTACGCCGACGGCCGCGAGGCCGCGCGCGGTATCGCCGCTTGGATCGCCTTCTACAATGATCGACGCCCGCACCAGGCGCTGGCCGACCGCACCGCCGATGGCGGTCTGGCGCGAGGCAATCGCCCGCGCCGGGGCTGTGGACATGATGGACAACGCATCCGCGTTGCCCACATGCCCACAGCAACAGAAGCAGACGCAGTCTCTCGCTGCGTGATAGAAAGGAATCCCGAGCGGTCGCACTCCAACTAACAAACCGCATCAAGCGGTCCCGCTGCGCGGGTCCATTTCAAGACCTTTCGACTGTCGCGCGTCTCATGGTGTTCAAACTGGTGATGGCCGCATCCAGGACCTGGCGGCGATTGCAAGGTCGAAACCAGTTGCCGAAAGTCGTCAACGGTATAAAGTTCAAAGACGGAATCGAAGCTGTCGCCGAAATCAAATCCGCCGCTTGATTCACGCCGTCACCGATTTTTCCGCATAGCTCCCGGCCGAGCTGAAACACCCTATCTCGGTGTCCACGGAACCGGCAGCAGGCCAAACATCAGGCCCAGGATCGAGACTGGAGGCGCGACCGAATTTGGCGAAGCTGGCCTGCTCGAGGCCGTCTGGCGAAGATGCGCCAGCGCGGCCGGTCTCAAGCCTCACTATCTGATCAAAAGGCGTGGAGCATATGATCCGGGCGGACGTCTGAGCGAGTCTCATGATCCTGTGCGAATTCCGAGGCAATCCGGCCGGGTATTCCGATTTGATGTCGGCCACCGTTCCGATTTGATTCCGGCCACCATTCCGAAATGAAGCCGGCCACCTGAGCCGGTCACGGCTCTCAACGTTTGCTCCCCGCGGTTCATCAACTGCGGCACTCCTGGCCCGTCGATGGTCGACGAGGAGATGGGGATGCCGGCGAAGCGGGAATTGAGCATGCGACAATTGCGACACTTATTGCGGCTGCACCATGATGGGGTGAGCGCGCGCGAGATCGGGCGACGTCTTGGCGTGGCGCGCTCGACGATCCAGGACAATCTGAAACGGGCGGCGGCGGCCGGGTTGGCGTGGCCGTTGGCGGACGGCGTCACCGACGAGGCTCTGGAGCGCCAACTCTTTGGTCGCGCCGGGGTCACGCAAGGCCAGCGGCGGCGGGTCGGGCCGGACTGGGCGGCCTTGGCGCGCGAGCTGAAGCGCCCTGGCGTCACGATGACGATCCTCTGGGAGGAATACCGAGAGGCCCACCCTGAAGGTTACGGCTACAGCCGCTTCTGCGATCTGCTTCGTGGATTCGAACGGCGGCTGACCCCGGTGATGCGCCAGCACCATGTCGCCGGGGAAAAGGCGTTCGTGGACTATTCGGGCAAGCGGGTCGGCATCGTTGATCCGTCGACGGGCGAAATCCGCGAGGCGGAGATTTTCGTCGGCGTGCTCGGCGCCTCAAACCTCACCTATGCCGAGGCGACCTGGACGCAGACGTTGCCGGACTGGACCGGCGCCCACGTGCGCATGTTCCGTTTCTTCGGCGGCGCGCCGAAGCTGCTGGTGCCCGACAATCTGAAGAGCGGGGTCAGCAAGGCCTCCTTCTACGATCCGGAGATCAACCGGACCTACGGGGCCATGGCGGCGCATTACTCGGTCGGCGTCCTGCCGGCGCGGCCGGGAAAGCCGCGGGACAAGGCGAAGGTCGAGGCCGGGGTCAGATTCGCCCAGACCTACATTCTGGGGCGGCTGCGCGGGCTGACCTTCTTCTCGCTCGCCGAATGCAACGAGGCGATCGCGCTCGTCATGCGCCGCATGAACGATCGTCCCATGCGCAACCTCGGCCTGAGCCGTCGGGAGCTGTTTGAGACGATCGAGCGCGACGCTCTCATCGCCTTGCCCGCCGACGACTGGGAGTTCGCGGAGTGGAGGCGCGCGCGGGTCAATCTCGACTATCACATCGAGGTCCACGACTTTCTGTATTCGGTTCCGCACCCGCTCATCCGCGCCGAGGTCGACGTGCGGATCACCGCGCGATCCGTCGAGATCTTCCATCGGGGCCAACGCGTCGGCGTTCATCAGCGCCGTTACATGGGCCGCAAGCACGGCACGGACCCCGACCATATGCCCAGCTCCCACCGGCGCTACGCCGAGTGGACGCCGGATCGGTTCCGCCGTTGGGCCGGCAAGATCGGGCCGAACACCGAAGGCTTGATCAGCGCCGTGCTCGCCAGCCGGCCGCATCCCGAACAGGGGTTCCGCGCCTGCCTTGGCATTCTGCGCTCCTATCGCGGCCTCGATCCGGTCCGCGTCGAAGCGGTGTCGGCGCGCGCCGTCGAATTGGGCGTCCTCAATTGCAAGGGCGTCGCCTCCCTCCTCGCCCGCAAACGCGACCCCGCTGCCGCCAAGGACAGCCGTCCGGCCACCCTCTTCGACCACGCCAATCTGCGCGGTCCCGGCTACTACCATTGAGAGAAAATCCCATGCTCGCTCACCCTACGCTCGACCAGCTGAACGCCCTCGGTCTTTACGGCTTGGCCAAAGGGTTCAAGGAACTCGAACACAAACCTGAAGCGCGCGGCCTCGATCATGCCGAATGGCTCGGTCTGCTGCTCGAATACGAGCTGACGTTGCGCCGGCAAAAGCAGTTCGAAACGCGCGCCAGGGTCGCTAAGCTGCGTCATCCGGCCAGCGTCGAGGACGTCAACTATCAGATCCCTCGCGGGCTCGACCGCGCGCTCTTCCTCAAGCTCGCCGCTTGCGATTGGATCGCCGAGCGCCGCAATTTGCTCGTAACCGGGGCGAGCGGCTTGGGCAAAAGTTGGCTCGCCTGCGCGCTCGGCCACAAGGCGTGCCGAGAGAACATGTCAGTCCTCTACACCCGCATGCCCAGGCTCTTCGCCGACCTCGCCATCGCCCATGGGGATGCGCGCTATGCCAGGCTTCTGCGCTCCCTGGCGCGCGTCAAACTGCTCATCCTCGATGATTGGGGACCCGAAACGCTCACGCCCAATCAAGCGCGCGATCTGCTCGAAATCGTCGAGGATCGCTACGACAAAGGCGCGCTCATCATCACCAGCCAGGTTCCCGTGGACCGCTGGCATGATTTGATCGGCGTGCCCACCCTTGCCGACGCGATCCTCGACCGCGTCATTCACAACGCCTACCGCATCGATCTGGCCGGCGAGAGCTTGCGCAAGCGGCGATCCTCGCCATGAAATCGACGGGCGCTCGAAGGCTGGCTCGCTCGACCCTCGGCGCGACAAGGCCGTCGATAGCGGCGGGCTGCGCTACGGCGCAATGGAAAGCGCGCTTCGCCCGCCGTTACCCACCCCCACTCGAGCTTTGGCGGAGATCCAAATCCAAGCTCGCTTGACCAACCGCTCCGGGCAAAACATCATCACATCGATCCGCGGAAGCAGATGCCAGGTGGCCGACATCAAATCGGAATCCCGGCCGGCTTCAAATCGGAATCGGTGGCCGGCTTCCTGTCGGAATGCCTGGCCGGCTTCCTCGGAATCCGCAATCCTATGGAGCGAAGCCGCCTTGATTGGACTCGAATGGCGTCACAACGTGATTTCCATCATCGCCTCCCCGGCGTCGGAGCGGGCCTCACCGCCGCGTGACGGCGTTCTTCACGGTCGACTATAGAACGCTCCTACGACGCCACTTAATAGAATTAAGTCTCTTTCCCCTAGAGGCAAGAACCATAATACCGAATCCGATCATGGTCATAACTTCAGTGGACGTTTCCGGAATTGAAGATGCGACGGGAGGTGGAGTAAAAATTGGTAGTGGATCCGAGACCGGCCCTGGATCACCGATGGAAATTACGGGGTCTGGAGGTTGCAAGCCGGGTGGCGCTGTCGGGTCATCAACTGGCGCTGCCGGTGGGTTGATTTGGGTAGTTGTGCAGGACGCGGAAGTATCATCGCACTGGTCGGGAAGGGTGCTTACAACTGTCGGGTCAACTTGCACTGCAAAGTTATTAACGTTTGCAGGCATGAGCGGAGAAAGATCGTAAACGGTATCAGGCTGGATTTCTCGGCTGGGCGTGGAAAGGCTGGGAGTGGAGGGGTTACTCGATCCAATGGCCGTGTCACTGCTGTTATTCGCTGCAGTGACGGTAGCACTACTGTTATCCTGCCCTGTTTCTTTTGAATCGTCGGCAGACTGGTTCGTCGTACCATAAGTATTACCGCAATACTCTAAGTCACGAAACTCAGCTGCGTTGCCACCACAACTGGCGACTTGAAATTGTAAAGGCGAAAATCGTATTGCGTCTGAAGGCTCGAGCAATATACCCAGATCAGATCCAAACTCGCTAGAAATGTGATCTAAGTTAACTCCGGTACTCACGTCTAAATTCCAGATAACCGCAGGAATAAATACGTCGTCTGGATTTGCGGGAGAGTCTAATTTAACGCGATGGCCTGCTGCCGTGTTCGTATTGTCCGTATTATATCGCCGAAACTCATCCTCATCATATGGATTATTGAAGACGGAGTAGCTGCTATCGACTCCGCCTGTAATATTGTCGTCATTGCCCACTAAGTTAACTATCAAATCATCCATAACAGTAGATTGGTTATAACCAGACGCGTATCCATCTTGACTAGTGGCTTCTTCAACCTCTGCTAAAGCTGACGATGAGTTGCCGGATACCCCTATAACGATACCAGCTATACATAACAACGCGCGCAACTCGCAGATTGGTTGAAGTGGCGAACCCGCGCTGAGGCGCCGGGGGAGCTCGAATAAGCCAAGTCGCGGAATCCGGATGTGCATCTGGCCGCCCACTGAAGCGCGACGCCAATATTTACCGTTGCCGCTGCCGGAATGACCTTGCGCAACGCCTTGGCGTGGCAGTTCAGGCTCGCCCCCAAGGCCACATTCCGAAGAAGTGCTTGCTTCTGGCATGCTGATCCGAGAGGCGAACTGCCAAGTCAATCCGGCAATCTTTGCGTGTCATTAACTAAGCAAACAACTTATGGCTTGTCAACAGGTGCGTGTGCTATTCATTTTTACAACTCATGAGTTGTCCCTTTGGCTTGGGATTGCTTATGCCCTGGTTCCCGAAGAAGGCGGCAAAATCATCGGGCCGCGTTGGATTATTCGGGGTGATATTTGCGGCCCCCATCGCCGTGACGGTTGCCGAATTCCGCATTACGCACTCATTGCGTCAACGCTGTCGTCGGGCCGGTGCGCGTTTGCGGACGCCTAGTCTCATGTCCCACAAATAGCTTTACATATACGTTCGACCTTGTCGAGGATTTGCTGGCTTGTGGCGGTCCAGACGAAGGGAGTTGCTTTCGCGTTGTAGGCTTTGACGAAGACCTGGATCTTGGCGATGAGGTCCTTCGCACTGATAAAGGATCCGCGCCGGATCTGGCGTTGGGTTATCAGAGCGAACCAGCGTTCGACCTGATTGAGCCATGACGAATAGGTCGGCGTGAAATGCAGGTTGAAGCGAGGTCTTTTCGCGAGCCAGGCCCGGATCTCCGGGTGCTTGTGCGCGGCGTAGTTGTCGACCACCAGGTGGAGATCGAGGTCGCGGGGGACATTGGCTTCGATGTGCTTCAGGAAGCTCAGGAACTCCTGATGTCGGTGGCGGGCGCGGCATTGCGCGATGACCTGACCGTTGGCGATATCGAGAGCGGCGAACAGCGTCGTCGTTCCATGCCGATAGTAATCGTGGGCACCCCTTCGATGTAGCCGAGCCCCAGAGGCAGGATCGGTTGGCTACGTTCAAGCGCCTGGATCTGCGTCTTTTCGTCGACGCACAGAACGAGGGCGTGATCTGGCGGATTCAGGTACAGACCAACAATGTCCCGGACCTTGTCAACGAACTCCGGATCGGTGGATAGCTTGAAATGTTTGGAGCGGTGAGGCTGTACGCCGAACAAAGCGAAGGTTCGCGCGACTGTGCTTTTCGAAAGGCCGGTCGTTGCGGCGGCAGAGCGCACGGTCCAGTGCGTCGCGTCGGCGGGCTTGCTGTCCAGGACGGTGCGCAGAAGCTCCGCCACTCGCTCTTCGTCGTGGGTTCTCGGGCGCCCGGGCCTCGCCTCGCCGTACAGGCCGACAAGGCCTTGATCGAACCATTTCTTGCGCCAATGGCACACGGTCGGGTTCGAGACTCCCAGCCGTCGGGCTATGCTGAGATTGGTCTCGCCTGAAGCCGACCCCAGAATGATCTGGGCTCGACGAACCAGGCTGTGAGGGGCCGAACGCGATCGACCCAACCGCTCGAGTTCTTCCCGCTCTATGGCGCTCAGCGACACCAAACGATCCTGCGGTCTTCCAGTGCGCGCCACGATCCGCTCCCAAGCAAAAACGAATCATGGCGATCCCCGCAGATTATGTAAAGATATTTGTGGGACATGAGACTAGCAGGCTGCTGAAAAAGTCGCCCGAGAAGTCGCTAGTGTTTCGTCTTTTCGCGTGATTCGTTGGGTTGTCGAGGCGAATCGCGAGGGATCGATGCGAGGCGAGGATCGGACGAGTGGGGCGTTGTTCTCGTACGTCGACATCGAGGCGCGGATCCCGACGAAGCGGCGGAAATGCCGATTCCGACGAAGCCGCCCGGGTATAACGGGATAATGCCGCCCGGGATTCCTGAATGATGCCGCCCACCGTAACGGAATGATGCCGCCCGGGTCGCGAGCCTCGCTGGCCGATGGATTGTTGTCACCGGCTGTGGTGTTGGGTCAAGCCTTCCTTGATTGCTTTGCTTGTGTCCGACGCAGGCTTTCGCCGGCGAGTTCGATGCGATGAGCGTTATGGATGAGACGGTCAAGGATGGCGTCGGCGTAGGTGGGATCGCCGATGATTTCGTGCCAACGGTCGATCGGAAGCTGGGAGGTGATCACCGTGGAGCGGCGTCCATAGCGCTCTTCAAGGATTTCCAGGAGATCATGCCGCGCGACGGCGTCGAGTGGCTCAAGCCCCCAATCATCGAGGATGAGAAGGTCGGCTCGGCCGAGGTTGCGTAAGATGCGGGGATGGCGCCCGTCGCCGCGGGCCAGCGCGAGATCCTCGAACAGACGGGGTGCCCGCTGATAGATGACCGACCGATTGTCGCGACAGGCTTTGTGGCCAAGCGCTGAGGCCAGCCAACTCTTGCCGACGCCTGTCGGACCGACGAGAACCAAATTGTCGTGGGCGCTGATCCACTCGCCCTCGACCAGCTTTTGGAACAGCGCGCGGTCGAGACCGCGGGGGCTTCGGTAATCGACATCCTCGACGCTTGCGTGCTGGCGCAATTTGGCGACGCGCAGCCGCGCCGCGAAGCGCTTGTCCTGCCGCCAGGACGCCTCGCGATCGAGCAGAAGCCCGAGCCATTCGTGATGGCCGAGGCCGCCGGCTTCCCCGTTGGCGACGAGTTCGGCGAAGGCCTTGGCCATGCCATGCAGGCCAAGGGCGCTGAGTTGATCGAGGGTGGGATGCTTGAGCAAGCCGTTTCTCCTAATTGTAGTAGCGCGGCCCACGGATGTTGGCGTGCAGGATCGGCGTTCCGTCCGTGGAGCGCTGGCGCGCGGGACGCCGGTCGAGGCTGTTGTCGAGGATGGATTTGACCGAGCCGTAGGTCCGCGCGCCGATGTCGATGGCGCGTTCGGCGGCGGCTTCCAGGCGCTCGGCGCCATGGGGACCCGCGAGCCGGACGATGCCTAGGCAGGCGCGAAAGCCCTGCTCGGGATGCGGTCGCGCCTCAAGGATCAGTTCGCACAGGGCCGCCGTCGCCGGCCCGATCAGGCGCGCGTCGGCGCGGATGCGTTCAATCGTCCAGCCGGCATAGCGCCGATGGCTGGACGGCATGTGCTCGGAGACGGTGGTGTGCTTGTGGTTGCCGCTTGCCCGCACATGCGCGGCGATCCGCTCGCCCTTGAGGAAAATCTCGACGGTCCGCACCGTCATCCGCGCGTCGACCTCGGCGCGGATGAAACGATGGGGCACGCTGTAATAATGGGCGGCGACCTCGACGTGATAGTCGATGCCGACGCGGCATGTCCGCCATTCCGAGAACTCGTACGGCTCGGCCGGCAGGGACCTCAGCGATGGCCGATCAACCGTCTCCAGCAATTGCCGGCGCGTTGCGCCGAGCCGGCGGATCGGGCGGTGTTCATTGAGGTGCGTCATGAGATCGGCGATCGCCGCGTTGACGTCCGCCAGGCTGTAAAAGGTTCGGTGACGCAGCCGCCCGAGCAGCCATCGCTCGACGATGAGCACGGCCTGCTCAACCTTCGCTTTGTCCCGGGGCCGCCGCGGCCGCGCCGGCAAAATGGCGGCTCCGTAATGCGCCGCCATTTCGGCATAGGTCCGATTGACCTGAGGATCGTAAAGGCAGGCCTTGATGACGGCGGTCTTCGTATTGTCCGGCACGAGCAATTGCGGGACGCCGCCGATCGCCTGGAGCGCGCGCACATGGGCGTCGATCCAGTCGGGGAGCGCCTGCGTCCAGCTCGCGTGCGCGAAGGTGAAGCTCGAGGCGCCGAGCACGGCGACGAAGATCTGCGCCATGCGGATCTCCCCGGTGAGCCGGTCAACGACCACCGGGACCCCGTCGCCCGCGTAATCGACGAACAACCGCTCGCCCGCCGCGTGCGTCTGCCGCATCGTCGGCGACAGCTTCGCTTCAAAACCGCGATAGAGTTCGCAAAACCGCGAATAGCTGTAACCGCCGGGGTCGGCCGCGATATATTCGTCCCAGACGATCAGCAGAGTGACGTGCTTGCGCTTCAACTCCCGATGGACCGTGGGCCAGTCCGGCTCGGCGTGGCGGCGGTGTCCCCGTTTGCTTCTGCGATTGGCGTAAAGCGCCGCCTCCAGTTCGGCGTCGCCGATCCCCTCCGGCAACGGCCAAGAAAGCCCAGCGCTGTCCAAACGACTCAACGTCTCTCGAACCGTCGAAGGCGCGAGGCCAAGACGCCGCGCGATCTCGCGCGTCGGCAGGCTGGTTGAAAACTTCAGACGAATGATCTCGCGCGCCTGGCGCATCGAAACTCTTTCCGCTGGCATCGATCGCTCCCTTGGATTGCCAAAGGAGCGACCCTAAACAGGCCAGCGGAGGCGCTCGTCGCCGTCAAAAACCCCGGGCGGCATCATTCCGTTCCGGTGGGCGGCATCATCTCGTTTTGGTGGGCGGCATCATTCCGTTACGACGGGCGACATCATCTCGTTTTGGTGGGCGACATCGTCAGGAATCAGCAGGCGGAAAGACGCATCACCCCATCCTCGATCTTCGGCCAGCGGAACTGGCCGTCCTCGAGCCGCTTGGCGAACAGGCACACGCCCGTTCCGTCCCAGAACACCAGCTTCACCCGGTCAGCGCGTTTGGCGCGGAAGACGTAGATCGCCCCGTCGAACGGATCGGCCTGCATGACCTCGCGCACCAAAGCCGCCAAGCCTTCAGCCCCTTTGCGGAAGTCGACCGCCTTCGTCGCCACCATCACCCGCACCGCACCTGTCGGTCCAATCACTTGGCCGCCTTCAGCGCACCGATGATCGCCGCCACCATCGCCGCATCCGCCCCGGGCCAGACCCACACGCTGGAGCCTTCGATGTCCAACTCGATCGAGTGCGGGCGCGCCGGCAAATGACCCGGGCCGTTCTTAGAGAAACGGCTTTGACGTGATGGGGGTCCCTGGCCACGTCGACGTCATCCAAAGCACGGCTAGGCGGTGAGCGTTGTACGGGCCGCCCTTGCCCGGCGGTAACCCGAGTAGCCGAGGCCCGCGAAGCCGAGCAGCATCATCGCCCAAGTCGAGGGCTCGGGCACAGAAGCTCTGGTCGTGAACGAGCCGTCAGTGCGAAGATCAAATCCCTGTTCGCTGAAGCTGTTGCCAATGGGGTCGTAGGCGCCGTTCAGGCGATCCGAGAAATCAAGCTCAAAACTATACTTCGTGCCGGGAGAGAGCACGTCTCCGGGTATCACGACGCTCGTGGCGGATGGACTCAGGAATCCTTGGCTATAGACTGGTAGGCCCGTGTTGAAGTTGTAGACTGTGAAAAAGGTAAAGCCCTCGGACACGCTGGGATTAGGCGTGAAAGAATTGAAATCGACGGTGAAACCGTGCAATGGATTGAGTCCGGCCAAGCTGCTGAAGTCTGTCAGATAGGGGACCGCGGAGCCGAAATAGTCGGCCGTGTCGTCAATGGTGGTCGTAGAGGTCCCGGCGGGACCCGTCGCGGCGATCGTGTAGGTTCCGAACGGAAAATCGGCGTGGAGACCGGCGAGCGTGCTGTAAAGAGACGAGCCGTAATTGAAATCCGTCGTCGACATAGCGGGCAGATTTAACGGCGAGCTGGGCCCCAGATAGGTCGCCGTCGCGCTTGTGTAGTCGCCGGGGACGCCAAAAAATGTCCCGATGTTGAAGAAATAGCCGACCGCAGCGGACGGCTGCCTGTTACTGGTCTGATCATACGACGCATTGTCATAGATGTTGCCGGCCGTTGGATCGGCGGCGGCCGCCGATGTCGCGCCCGATAGCCCGAGTCCGCCCGACATCATCAGCAGGATCGTCGTTCGTTCAACAAAGCTCAAATGCACGGCAGCCTCCCTCGTCCTGGGCGATTAATGCAAACAGCCTATGTCAAAAGAAAGGCGAGGCGCTTCAAGGTCCGCCCGGATCGGGTGATCAAAAAATTCCAAAAGGCCGCGAAGCACCAGAGACGGTTCACGAACTACCAACACCCTCGTTCTGTCGATTCCGTCGGGCTCTGCTCGGCCATTGGATCCTGCGCTCGCCCGGCACGGGGTATGCGCGTGGCCGTCGCCCACCTGCGCCTCGCCTCCATCCGGGGCCTCGCACACCCGCCGCATTCGCCCTCCGCATTCGCCCTCCGCGTCGCCCATAAGGGAGTCAGCGCATCCCGCAATACCTTGAAAGCAACGCCGCGGCGAGCAAGAATGTCCATCAGCCAACGGTCCGCGCCGTTAGTGACCGTAGTCGACCGAGCCGTGTAAAAACGTGGGTGCTAAGGGCAGATCACAGCGGTGGGCTGAGAAAACTGAAGGCGACGGATTGGCGAGCCCCGTCAGGTTCTGATTGCCTCCATTAGCGCCCCGGCGCCGAGGATCTGGATCATCCTCTTCATGTTTGTAGGCCAGAACGTGGAGGCTCATCTCCGTCCGGACCTTTGCGAGGGTTTTCGTCAAGAAGTGGGTGCTTCCCATCCACAATTTGAAGGTTCCGAACGCGTGCTCGACGGTTTGCCGCCGGATGCCCAGAGCTATGCGGGAAACTGGGGTGCGCCCCGAAGGCGTGTATCATCAGTGGAGGTAGATTCCACCCAGAGAGTTGTCGATTGATCTGGTAGCTGACGAGCGATTTGACCGGGTAACCGGTCGGGTTGGAGCCTCGTGACAAAGGCCGCCTCGGGCGGTCGAGCGATCCATCGGGCCGTAATGCGAATGAAGTCTGAGCAGGCCTCGAAAGATGCGATGCGGACGCCGACCCATCCCTAGTTTGGGGAAGGCCGCGCGGGCAGGGAAGCAATCGACACATGCACCTGTCCGGTCCGCCGGGGTAATGGACACGGCACGCTGGAAGGGTGATGCGGGTAATCGGGGGAGACCCGTGCGGTCGGAGGTCGCGGCTTTCGACGCTGTTTATGGCAGCGGACCGTGCGGGAGTCGGACAGGGTCATACGACCGTTGATGCCGGGTAACTCCGGCGGAGGAAAGGACCCTGACTTCTGGTGCGCTTTCGAAGATGGTGAGGAAAGGGTGATTGGCGATGCGCCTGGAAACGCCCGAAAAGATCAGGAACCTTCAGAGGAAGCTCTATTGTAAGGCGAAGACGGAGCCCGCCTTCCGCTTCTACCTGCTCTACGACAAGATCTGCCGTGAGGATGTCCTTCTCCACGCCTATGCGCTCGCCCGCGCCAACGCGGGTGCGCCGGGCGCCGATGGAACGACTTTCGAGCAGATCGACGCGGAGGGCGCGGAAGTTTGGCTGGCGGGTTTGCGCGGGGAACTCGTTTTGAAGACGTACCGGGCCGATCCGGTGCGGCGGGTGATGATACCGAAGCCGGGGGGCGGCGAACGCCCGCTCGGTATCCCCACGATTTGGGATCGGGTCATTCAGACCGCCGCCAAGCTCGTTCTGGAGCCGATCTTCGAAGCGGACTTCGAGGATAACGCCTATGGCTATCGCCCACGTCGCAGCGCGGGTGATGCGGTCAAGGAAACGCACCGGCTGATCTGCCGGGGCTATACCGACGTCGTAGACGCCGACTTGTCGAAATATTTCGATTCGATTCCGCACTCGGACCTCCTCAGATCGCTGGCCCGACGCATCGTCGACCGGAATGTGCTGCGGTTGATCAAGCTGTGGCTGCAAGCGCCGGTCGAGGAACGGGATGGCGACGGGAAACGGCGAATGAGCGGCGGCAGGAGCAGCAAACGCGGCACGCCTCAAGGCGGTGTCGCCAGCCCTTTGCTCGCCAATATTTACATGAACCGGTTCCTGAAGCATTGGCGTCTATCTGGACGCGGCGAAGCATTCCGCGCCCACGTCGTCTCTTACGCCGACGACTTCGTCATCCTCAGCCACGGCAGCGCGGAAGAGGCTCTGGCGTGGACGAGAGCGGTGATGACGAAACTCGGGTTGTCGCTCAACGAGGGGAAAACCTCGGTGAAAGACGCTCGCCGAGAAAGCTTCGACTTCCTTGGCTACACGTTAGGTCCACGACATTTTCCTAATGGTGGCCGGTGGTACTTGGGCGCAAGCCCATCGAAGAAAAGCGTGCATCGGATCAAGCTCAAAGTCAGCGACTTGCTGACGCCGAGCAACAAGGGCGCTTGGCCTGAAGTTCAAACTCGACTGAACCGCCTTCTGCGCGGCTGGTCAGCATACTTCTCGCACGGCGCGCTTGCATCGGCGTACCAAGCCGTTGACGATCATGTCTATGACCGTGTGCGCAACTTCTTGTGCAAACGACATAAAGCGTCAGGGCGCGGTACTAACCGGTTTTCTCGTGAGATTGTCTACGAGGAACTGGGCGTGCTGCGCCTTCGTCGCGGGCGCGGATTGTCACCGGTGAGTGCCTCATGATGAAGCCAGTCGGAAAGCCGGATGCGGTAAATCCGCCTGTCCGGTTTGATGAGCGGGGAAGGGAAACGGCGCGACGCCCCAAAGCGAAGCAACCGCGCCCTTCCTCGACTCTACTGACGGTGTGAGGAAGGCGGCGTAACGGGGTTGGTGATCAAGCCACCCGAACCTCCAAGTAGGAGCGTTACGCCATGACCGAGAATAGAGTTGTTGCCCTTCGACAGAAAGGGGCAATCGACGATCCGCTCACCGAAATTCTGCGAACCGGCGCGCGTCGGTTGATCGCGGTCGAGGCGGAGTTCGAGACATTTCTGGCCTCGACCGCGGAACTCGTGCTTCCGGATGGCCGCCGACGGGTGGTTCGCCACGGGCATGATCCGGTTCGCGCGATCCAGACAGGAATCGGCCCGATCGAAGTGCAAAGGCCGAAGGCCCGCGATCGCGCCGCTGCTTCGGGCGAGCGCGTTCGCTTCACGTCGAACATCTTGCCCAAATGGGCGCGGCGCACCAAGAGCCTCGACGCCCTGCTGCCCGTTCTCTATCTGCGCGGGATTTCCGCCGGCGATTTCCAGGAGGCCCTCGCCGCCCGGATCGCCGCGCCATTGTCTCGACGAAAGTTGGCAATGGTCTTGAAGTCCGGCGCCAACCGTCCAGTCAACCACATCAACTCGACATTGCGTTGGGCTTCCCGCTCAAGCCGACGGCTCGATTGCACCCGATTGAGATAGCCGTAGAGATAGATCTTCAGGAGCGTCGAGGGGCGATAGGCCGGCCGCCCTGTCGAGGCGGGCTGAACGCCTTCGAACCCAAGCGCTCCTAGTTCCAACTCATCAATGAAAGCTTCAACTACCCGGACCGGGTTATCCTCGGTCACGTAATCGTCCAGCAACTCCGGCAACAAGAATGACTGCCGCCGGTCTTCGCCCTCAAAGAATCGCCCCACTGCCAACCCTCACCAAGCTGGCCAATCCTATCGGAAATAAGAGTTTTTACACGGCCTCGACCCAATTGCGACATCGGCCGTGCCGAGCATGCGCGGGAACTGGCGCTCGCGACCGACTGCGACGTCCCCCTGCAGTGACCGCTTGATTGAGGCGCCGGACGCTGATTCTCTTCTGCTGGGTGCAGGAGATTCGGCCGATGATGGGCGAGCGGCGGGTGATGCAGGAAGCGCTGTTCTATGGCTTCAGTCTGGAGCGGCGCGTCCCCGACGGTCACTGGCTTCGCAAGATCGATCGGTTCGTTCATCTGACTGGCTTGAGAGCGCACCTGGGGCCAAGCTCAGGAGCGCTCGCGAATCCAAGAAGGGGGTCACGGGCAAGTGCGAGGGGCGAAGGTCGTATCTCGAGCGCAATCCCGGCCGTCCGCTTGGCCACGAAGTTTGCCCGATACTCGGTCAATCTGCGCAAGCGAACGCTACGCCAGGTCGCCGCCGAGCTCGCGGCGCAAGGCCATGTCTCGCGCACGACGAGCGATATACCACGACCGCGATTGCCCGGATGGTTCGACGCCCGCGAATGACCCGGTGGTTATGAGGCGAGCCAGGGGAGGGTAGGCTAAACGAGCTAGTGACGGAGAGAGGGCCTTCGAGTTGTAGCGCCCGCCGTGGTACGGGTAATCCACTATGGATCAGATCGAAATCACTCCAATGTCGGTCGATCTCGTTGACAGCTTTCATCGCGCGATCGATGCCGTGGCTCGCGAGCAGAAATACCTCCCAATCCTAGAGGCCTTGCCGGTCGAAGCCATGCGGGCCTTCGCCGCCAACCCGATCAGGCCCGACGCTCTGACATTCGCTGCGCTCGAGCGCGGCGAGGTCATCGGCTGGTGCGACGTCCAGCGCATGATATTATACCAAAGGTCATAGCGGCTGACCGACATGCGCCCAGTCGCGCATTCCGATGGATGTGATGGTTTCGGGTTTGGCGATGAGCTTTCGCCATGCGGCGCATGCGGCGTCGATGATGGCGTCGTAGTTTTCGAAGACGGTGTTTGAAAGCCAGTTCTGACGGAGATAAGCGGCACGATCCATTGTTTTCTCTTCAAGGTCAGTTCATCCTTTTGCAAGGCCTCTGGTAGCCGTGTACATCCCCCAAACAAAGAGGGTGGCGCTGAAGCTGGCTGCGAGATAGGCGCATATTTCCCAAACCATCGCCAATCTGCGGTTTCTTTTGCCCAACAGGAAACGATTTCCATATTGCAGTTGAGCCGCGTAACCGAAACCGAAGAACATCGCGCCAAGCAAAGCACCGAATGCCAGCATATTAATCGCTCTGTATACCTGGAATGAACGGAGATGATTATTGCCAACAAATGTCAATATGCCTGCCGCAGCCGCACCATTTATTAATATTAGAGACCTGCCTGCCTCTAAAGCGTACTTTGTTCCCTCGGACCAATGCAAGTGCGCTCGTGTTTCATCCGGCGGCAAACTCATTTCTTGCCCTTCCTCAACCGAACGTCCGGCTGCTTGCCATTCTCGGCAACGAACTCGCCGCCGGCGGCGTCATTAAGCTTCATCGCGTGATTAGTCGGGGAGCACCTAGGGGGCTCTCCGCGACAGCATTCTTCACATGTGATGATCGTGGTGATGGTAGTAATGGTGGTGATAGGAATGGTGGTGGCCCTCCTCGGCGAGCGCCGAGAACGACGTGAGGCCAAATGCGGTGCAGAATGCTAGGGCGAAAAGCTTTTTTGATCATGGCAGATTCCTTCAGTGGCTCCCCCTGCCCGGGCGAACATTAACCAGTGTGGGAATGAACCAGGCCTGAATAGCTACACGCCCTTCGCGCCGGCTTTCTTTGACTAAGGTTACGCCCGGACAGGCAGCGCGCCGTATCGCCTACCTCGCCTTGAGCCTCACCCCAAGCTGCTCCCCGTTCGTGAACTCGACGCCGGCAGCTTCGAGGGCCGCCTGCATCGCGGCCGCGTTTGCCGCCGCGGCCGGTGGTGGTCTAGGATCGAGACTCTTCCGTATCAATTCTCCGCGGGACTTCGCGACGTAGGCTGTAACAACGTCGAGCGCTGTCTTGTCTATCGCTTCATGCTGAGGCTCCGGGTTTGAAGGCTGTCCGTCCTGAAGAGCTTGACGAAATGTGCTTGGTGATCTAGCCGGAGGTGTTTCCTGTTCCACTAGTGAAGAAAGAACGCTGCCATGAAGCTCACAGCGTATATCACGGATGGCCAGGAACTAAAGATTCGACCGGCCCCCTTAGAACGGGACTGGATGAGCGCGACCGGACATTTCGCGTACAGATGCCTACCTCTCAACATTGCAAACGCACACGGATGGGAAATTCTTTGTCCATCGGACTTTTCAGCAACTTGGGGGGGTGCTGCTGTCCCCCAATCCTTGCAAGTGCAACGACATGACGACGCCCCGGCGACCGCCGTAAGCCATTTCGGCTTTGGTATATTAACCTTTCACGTCCCATGCATTTTTCAGACTGACTCGGGATATGACCTCATGGTGCAGGGCCCGGTCAATCGACCCAAAGACGCCGTGGCCCCTCTTTCAGCCATCGTAGAGACCGATTGGGCCCCATTCACTTTCACTATGAATTGGATGTTCACACGCGCCGACACTGAGGTAACTTTCGAGCGGGGGGAGCCGATCTGCCACATTTATCCGCTCAAGCGGGGGGATTTGGAAGCATGTGAACCAAAACTAGAGCCGTTAGCGAATAATGCGGAACTTCAATCTCAATTTAGGAAATGGACCACAAGTAGGTCCACTTTTATACAGGAACTTCAAGAACCGGGATCCTTAGCACGGTCACGATTGTGGGAAAAACAGTATTTTCGTGGGCTAGATGCTTATGACAAACCCGCGAAGCTAATTAAACACCGCACCAAACTCAATTTGAAAAAATTTATCGAAGGTAAGTAAAATCGAGATCAAAATTGCGTAATACTGTATGCTATTTACCAGACTAATAATTCATCGACGAGAAGTGTTCAAAAATGTGTCTGACCAATGCTAAACATAACAAAACATAGCGCCTAGCGGAATTCTTAATTAAAAGCTAAATTTACGCGATCGACTTGGCCTTTACCTTCACGGCTGCGGCCTACAACCTGGCGCGATTGGCCAAAATTGCGGGCGACGCCGGCATGAGCACACCCAGCGGACCGCCAACTCGTCGGCCGTTGGCGGGTCGTCAAGGCCGACATTTGGGATCGCGATCTCTTCGACCTCTGGGTGAGCGACCATCACGATCACCGACCACGGTCGCGGCGCGATCGCTTTCGGCGCTCTCCAGGCCGGCCTCGACATCGAATGCAGCCGGTTGTCGGTCGGCTTCACCTGGGAGGGCTTCGACGAAATGGACGAGATCTCCGGCAACGGTTCCGCCGAACTGCTTGACGACGGCTCGATCGAGATCGAACTCGCCAATCACAACGGTTATCAAGCGGTCATCAAAACCAAACGACAGACTTCTTCACCAGCCTGATAGAGATGTCGAGCAACAGCCGCGCGTTCCGAAAAACAACCGCACGATGGAACTCCGCGCAATGTTCTGAGCGCTTACTCTGAGCCCTTACGGCTTCCGCGGCGCGAAAATCCCGCTTCCGAGGTAACCGCCGGTTCCGTTCAGGATCAGCGAACCACCTATGACGCCGTAGAGCGGGGTCGTCTTGGATGGACCGCCCTGGAAGAATGAGCCGGCCGACGCTGAGATCCCACCCCCACCGTTGCCGATCAACGGCGACTTAGCGGGTGTCGCGAACGACGTGGGCGACGGGACCGCCGTCACCATCACTCGCCCGACATAGCCATTCAGGAACAGGGTCGGATGGCTATTCGCCATAGTCGTCCGCGGTCCCGTCTTTATAGGGTTGTTCAACGTAAAGCCGGTGACAGGCGTCCCGTTCGCGGTCGGCACGGTATTGAGCGGCGACGTCGGCGTCGCCGAAGACACGGCGCCGCCAGCCAGTCCGTGCCATGCGGCGGTATTGTGCATGGTCACCGCGTGGAACCAGCCAACCTGGGTGAAGCCGATGTTCGGCGCGTTCGGAATCTGAGACGTCATGACGAACACCGCCGCGTTCTGCGACGCGCCCTGCCCCGTCACGCCGAGACGGGCCTGAAACTGCCTCGACGCCGTGCTCGTCGTTCCGTGGACCGGAGAAACCGTGAACCCGCCGGTCCCGGCGAATGCGCCGGTGAGGTGGGGCACAGCGCTCGGTCCGGTGCTCGTGCTGAAAGGCCCGAGGGTGACGATGGCGTAGGTCGCGGTGTGGCCAGCACCATGCCCGGGATCGCGTGGCGGCGAGGCGCCCTGCCCCGTCACGCTGAGACGGGCCTGAAACTGCCTCGACGCCGTGCTCGTCGTTCCGTGGACCGGAGAAACCGTGAACCCACCGGTCCCGGCGAATGAGCCGGTGCGGTGGGGCACAGCGCTCGGTCCGGTGCTCGTGCTGAAAGGCCCGGGGGTGACGATGGCGTAGGTCGCGGTGTGGCTAGCACCATGCGGGGGATCCGGCGGAGGCGGTGGCGGCGGAGGCGGCGGAGGCGGCGGAGGCGGTGGCGGCGGAGGCGGCGGAGGCGGCGGAGGCGGTGGCGGCGGAGGCGGAGGCGGCGGCGGCGGAGGCGGCGGCGGCGGAGGCGGCGGCGGCGGAAGCGGCGGCGGCGGCGGCGGAGGCGGCGGAGGCGGCGGCGGCGGCGGAGGCGGCGGCGGCGGCGGCGGCGGCGGCGGCGGAGGCGGCGGCGGCGGCGGCGGTGGCGGCGGCGGAGGCGGCGGCGGCGGCGGCGGCGGCGGAGGCGGCGGCGGCGGCGGCGGTGGCGGCGGCGGCGGCGGCGGCGGCGGTGGCGGCGGCGGCGGCGGCGGCGGCGGCGGCGGAGGCGGCGGCGGCGGCGGAGGCGGCGGAGGCGGCGGCGGAGGCGGCGGCGGCGGCGGCGGAGGCGGCGGCGGCGGCGGCGGTGGCGGCGGCGGAGGCGGCGGCGGCGGCGGCGGCGGCGGCGGCGGAGGCGGCGGCGGCGGCGGCGGCGGCGGCGGCGGCGGAGGCGGCGGCGGCGGCGGAGGCGGCGGAGGCGGCGGCGGAGGCGGCGGCGGCGGCGGCGGCGGCGGCGGCGGAGGCGGCGGCGGCGGCGGGGGAGTCAGGGATTTAATCAGATTCTGTATAGCGACCGTTTTCGCGGCTCCGACCGACGCACTGTTCTGCGCCCCTTGCTGGACAGTTTGTCGAGTTGCTTGCGCGATCGTAAGCGCAGCGGCGCGACCCTGGGACGCGGTCTGGATAATCTGCGCGCCAGGCGAATTCGGCGTGCCCACGTTATAGCTCCGAGCCAGACTGTCTGTCGGCTGCTGGCTTCCGCCTCCGCTTTGGCCTTTCTGACTCGTCAATTGAGCATTCGCCTGCGCGATCTCCTGGCTGCTGGCCCGTCCGGGGGAAGAGGGAGCCTTCCTGAACCCAGCGACGGTCACGACGAAGCCCGGACGCGACACCTCAGTTGTGGTCGGCGTGCAATTTGTCCCGGCGCAGAGCGATGTGACCGACATGTGGCCGAAGCCGAGGATCGCCTGTGTGCCTTTGGCGGCGCTATGCGAGATGAGAGCGATGCCGCCGCGCAAGCCAATCGCCGCGACCGGAGTTCGGATCGTCGCCCCTTCGGAGTGCGTCGCGATGCCTCCGACGACGCGCACCGCGCCCTTGCCCAACGAAAGGGCGAGCTCACCCTTCGTCGTGGCGGGATTGTAAACGAAGCGATCAATCACCAGTGTCGAGTTGGGGCCGACGTTGAGCGTCGTCTTGTCGATGAACAGCACCTGGACGCTGCCGGTCGCGGTGGTCTGGATCTTCTCGTTCGCGACGACCTGCGTCCCGATCTCGATCACTCGAGTGGGCGCTCCGGGCGCCGTGCCCGAGGTGGCAGTGTTGACCGCGCCAGCCGTGCCGACAGTATCGGCGTTGGCCCCGGCCGATAGCGCGAGAACCGCGCCGAGCGGGATGGCGGGAAATAGCAGCGGAAGCGATCGTGTCCGGCGCATTTCGCGTTTCCTAGATCAAAAGTGGAAGGTTGGCCCCGCCGCGACGATGAGATCCCGAAGGCTGTAGTTCGGAACGGTCGAGTAGGTGCGCAGATACTGGACTTGCAGCGTGAAGCCGATGTTGCGGTAGAAGGTCGTATCCAAGGTTCCCGCCACGCGCCATTGTCTGTCCGTGCGTGTGATGAAAGGCGAGACGATCACCTCCGGTATCGCATAAGGGGTGTAGGAAAATCCGGCCGAGGGCGTGAGCGTCCACAGTGACCCTGTATGCGCGAACGAAGGCGCCGCGAAAGAATAGGACAACCCGGCATCGATCGAGGATTGATCGCGACGGCCTTGTCGACCGCGGCGATATAGGTTTGCACTTCGGTGCGAATGTCGGGGGGCACATCCGGAGCGTTGAGCACGGCGTCGAAACAATTGCGCGCCATCTCATAGGAGCGCAGATGAAAATAGAGCGTGCCGAGTTGGAGATTCACCCGGGGAAGATTTGGGTTGTAGTAGAGGATCCGCTCGAGCGCGCCGATGGCCGCCTCGTAGTCGCCGAGTTCGGTCTCGAGCTGGGCGTATTGGAATCCGGCGTCCAGATCGTCGGGTTTGAGCAGCAGCCGCTTGAACAAAAGGTCGGCGACGACGCGCTTGTCCGCATCGGTCACGGGCGCCGCAGGCGGGGAGGCGACCTGCGTCGGGGTCGAAGCGCCGGGCGCCTCTGCGAGAGCTGCGGGGGGAACAGCGAATGCCGCGCTGGCGACACCGGCCGCCGCCGCTAGCACGGGGACAAACCCCCGCGAAGAGCGCGCTGATAGCGCGGGCGATCGGCTCAGCCTTGAGGTATTGTTTTGCCCCCACCGCATCGGCAGATCCCAACTCACAGTCTGTATTTTCTTAAAGTCTGATTTCCGTCCCAATGCAAACAGATTCTCGACAACCAACGTTGCAACGCCCTTGTCACCGCCCGTTCTACCCGCTCGGCGGCTTCACGCCGTTACAGTCGACAGCGCTTACCGACCGGGACTGGGCGTCGAAAGGCCGTTCAGGCCGAATTGTGCCCTTCCTGAGAGATGGGTGACAGTTCGTTCCGGGGACATGGGTTACACAATTGGGCCTTTTGCGTGGAGAGCAAAATGCCCTGGAAGGAGTGTAACCCGATGGACGAACGCTTAAAGTTCATCGCTCGATTGCTCGACGGGGATAAGATGGCTGGGTTGTGCCGCGAGTTCGGCGTCTCTCGGAAGACTGGCTACAAGATCCTCGCCCGCTACAATGAGATCGGCCTTGACGGGCTCACTGACCGCTCGCGCCGGCCTTATCGCCACGCCAATCAACTGCCCTTCCAGATCGAGACGCAGATCGTCCGGCTGAAGCAGGACAAGCCGAGTTGGGGCGCGCCGAAGATCAGGGAAAGACTGGCGCGGCTCTATCCCGATGTGCATACGCCAGCGATCAGCACCGTCCATGCGGTTCTCGATCGCCACGGCCTGGTCAAACGCAGAACGGGACGGCGGAATAGGGCGAAGGGAACGGCGCTTTCTCGTCCCGGCCAGCCCAACGATCTGTGGTGCGCCGACTACAAGGGCGAGTTCATGCTCGCCGATCGTCGCTATTGCTATCCGCTGACGATCACCGACTTCGCCAGCCGATACTTGTTCGCTTGCGAGGCGCTCTCGACCACCAAGGAAGCCTACGCGTTCCCAGTGTTCGAGGCCGTGTTCAAGGAGTTCGGCCTGCCCAAGGCCATTCGCACCGATAACGGCGTCCCTTTCGCAAGCCCCAATGCCCTCTTCGGCCTGAGCCGGCTGTCGGTCTGGTGGCTCAGGCTCGGCATCGAGATCGAGCGCATCAAGCCAGGCTGCCCGCAACAGAACGGCCGCCATGAACGCATGCATCTGACCTTGAAGCTCGAGACCACAAAGCCCGCCGGCGCCAACTTCCTCCAACAGCAGGCCAAATTCGACGACTTCATCGAATGCTACAACAACGAGAGGCCGCACCAAGCGCTCAACATGCGATGCCCGGCCGAGCGATACGCGCCCTCAACCCGCCCCTACAAGGGATTGCCGGACCTCGACTACCCGTTCCACGATAAAATCGTCACCGTCACCACATGCGGCCGAATTCTGCTTCAATCGCGAGAAAATCAATCTCAGCACCGTCTTCGCCGGCCAGCGCGTCGGCATCAAACAGGTCAGCGACCTCATTTGGCTCGTCAGCTTCATGGATTATGATCTGGGCTACTTCGACCACGAGACATGCCGGCTCGAACCGATCGAAAACCCCTTCGGGCCGAAAGTGTTACCCATGTCGCCGGAATAAAACGAAACCCATGTGCCCGGAACGGACCATCGCTGATTTGTATCGAGGTGCCGGCAAGGCCGTCTTCCTTCAAGGTTGCCGCCACCGCTGCGATGCCGGAACGGCCTTAGCGTCCTGGAGTTTCGACAGTTTTTCTATCTGCCTTCACTGTGCCGCTGCGCGATCACCCGTCACGCCTTCGAGCTGCTCACTGATGGGCATGATAACGCTGGGAGCGGGGATTGGGTCTGGCAATGGGTTCGTTTCGCCAAAAATGAGGAGAGCCTGAAAGCACATCTACGCATGAGCAGGTTTTATACTAATCGTACATGTTATCTCTCATTTGATTCGATTTGAACGATTTGGACATTTGCTTAGGTCAAGTTAAATTTCGTATGGCTACTGCGTGACGGCGAGTGTTCGAGCCGCGTCAAAACTGCGGATCGCGGCTTTGCGTCTCGATAAAGCGCGCCGCTCGTACCGATCAAGCGTGGCAAGCTCCGAAGTCTTTTTCCTTAAGATGGCCGCGAGCTTTTCTTCGCTCTCGCGAGGCATGGGGCTAAATATCTCCTTGACCTTATGGACTTCGATAGGCGGGCCGCCGAAACGAGCGCCGAGGGCCAGATGCAAGAGCCGAAGCCGCTGTCTGTGGACGTGCCGCGGCAGGAAGTTGGGGTCGATCAAGAACTGTGTAATCAAAAGTCTACGACCGTTCTGCACGCGGTTGAGATCAAATTGGGCTTCGGCGATCGGCCGCGCACCTTCCATGTTCTCGGCGTCCGCGTAGGGGCCGGAGATCCTGCGCGCCATCGCCTCGATCTCGGGCGCGAGCAACGGGTCCGAGAGAACTGGAATATTCAAGCCATGTCGAAACGCATTTTGCGCCGCGCGAGCCTTTCCCGCGGCAGTCTAGGGCCCGGTGCTCGATTTCGCGTTGGCGCGATTGGCGCGCTGTTGGCGGTCGCTGGTCAAGGCGGCGCTGCTCCGCCGACTTCTCCGGTGTCGACGTCACGGAATTCCGCATCCTGAACTTCACCGATCGCTTGTCGCACCACGGCGCCGAGGGCTGCGCGGTGACGCTCGATCTCCCGCAGCGCGTTGTTGCGGCGGGCTTCCGAACTTGCAAGCAACCGGTCGAAGCGCTCAAATGAGTCGATCTTGCCCTCGAGCGTCTCGGCCATCACGTCTTCCATCGTCAGTTGCGCCTTCTGAAGCGCCGCGGCGACTGTTTTCTGCGCAGCTTTCTTGCCGGCGGCCCAGTTGGCGGCAAGCTCTCCAGCAAACTCCTTCTCGTAACCAAGTCGGTACATCACTTTGTAAATCCTGCTGCTAGGCGCGCCCCTCAAAAGGCCGGCCTTTAGTCGGCGCAGCCGGAGAACCTACCAGGATAAGTCAATGACGTCGCGCGTCAGAAGGTCTTCGATCGCATCCCTCGGCTGGGCCAGCGCGACAAGGCGCGGGACGTGGGTAGCGTATTCTGCTTCCTGCTCGCCTGGCAGCAAAGGTGCCGGCGCGATTCGAGCGACACGGTCAAGGACGTCGCTGACTGCCGAAGGGCGGTCAGCGACCACCGAAAAGTGAGTAGGTTTAAGGTTCTGCATTGGGCTCTCTGAGTTTACTGGCTCAGCGGAACAATAGCAGAACGAAATGGTTTTCGTGAGATAGATCCCAGGTATCTACAAGAATTAATTGTGAAATTGGAGCAGCTCTGCTCGTCATCTTGTCGGAATCCGAATGACCTCGTTCGTGTGTGCCAATCAAGAGGGCGTCGAGTGATGCTGCCAAGGTAGGGTGAGGCCTTCAGTGACGTTCTCACTTGGCGTTAGTCAACGTGGCAGAAACTCGGATCCCAGGCCGATCAGTCGGCGTGCCAATGAATTCGATGCCCGCTGCTTCCAATGCCGATTGTACATCTTGCAGTGTCGTCGCCCGGCCGGACGGGACACCGTCTGCCGCCTCCAATCTTTTGATGGTCTGAACACCTACACCGGCGCGCGCGGCAAGAACATCGGCCGACCATCGAAGGGCAGCTCTGCTCGCTCGGATTTGCATCCCGGTGATCACGCCGGGGTCCTTGACAATGGTATCATTAGTAGCGTAGTTGGTACTATTGCGACCAATAAGACACCTTTTTGGCGCTTTTGGCGGCCGACCGGAGTGGCCCGCCTCAAGACCCGATCATTTTCCGGTTGGCATACAGAAAGCCATGAAATTCACTTCGGAGGAAGACATGAGTTTGCGTTTTTACACAGCCACCCCAGCACCTCTAAGCCGTCGTCTTTTCATTGGCGGCTCGGACGTCCGCGTCATCGTGAGCGGGGAGGAGGCGGCGCTGGTCCGGCTGTGGCACGAGCAGAACGTCCAAATGAAGTCCCAGAGATCTCTCGGCGTCATTAGTGCAGACCAGCGACACACCCATGGTCACGTCGCCAGATCGTCAACAGCGCAGGCTGAGCATTTGCGGCCCCTTCGGGTAAGTACTCGCGAGCTAATAGCCCGAGACAACGGCAGACCGCTGCAAAATCAACGACCTTCATGACTGGTATTCGGAACTTCATTAAAGCGTACGCCATTCTGTGGCAAAAACTCTACGCCCGCTTTTCTGAACACACTTTCAATCAAGGCGGTCGAGTCCTGGTTTCCCGCGTAGCGACCGACCTCGATATTCGAAATCGTGTTTCGATGAAGACCGGTCGCCTTAGCCAAGTCCCGAACCGTCCAATTCAGCGCAGCGCGCGCCATCCGAATTTGTGCGCTTGTCACAGGCACGAAACTGTGCCAATGTCACATGTGACAACGTCACATCTCATTACCACGTCGCCAAATCAATGGGGGATCCAGTGAACTTCAAATCATCTAAACCTATCACAGCTGGGCGATCGCGAGAACCAAACCGCCGGCAATTCCTCGGCGGCTCGGATGCGCGGATCATCATGAGCCCCGACGAGTCAGCGCTGATCCGGCTCTGGAAGGAAAAGCGCGGGGAAACCGAGCCAGAGGATCTGAGCGACAACCTTATCGTCCAACTGGGCGTCGCCACCGAGCCCTGAACCGGACTTGGTACGAGCGCAATGCTGGGCGGGCCGTAACGGACGTTCAGCGCTGGGTTCGGCACCCTGTCCATCGCTACTTCGCGGCGACCCTGGATGGGTTCATCAACGATCTCGACGCCGTATTCGAGGCCAAGTTCATGTTGCCGTGGTCGTTCTCCGAAGAGGCGGCTGCCGAAAAGCATATGGCTCAGCTCCAGCACAACACGTGGGTGACCAACGCCCGGTCGGCGGCGCTTTCCATTATTACCGGCGGGGGCAAATGGATTGAGATGACCATACCCGCCGACGCGCTCTACCAGCACTTTCTGGTGACGGCGGAGGGGCGGTTCTGGCGTTGCGTTCAGACCGGCGACACGCCGCGTCCCTATGGCGTCGAGCCGCCGCGGCCGCGAATCGAAGCGGTTCGCATTGTTGACATGAGCGAGTCGAATTCGTGGGCAGAGTTCGCCGGCCTCTTCTGCGCGACGCGTTCCGCCTTCCTCGACCATGAGCGAGCGAAGTCCGAGCTCAAAGCTTTGATGCCGGAGGACGTCAAGGAGGCGTCCGGCCACGGCGTTCGGGCCAAACGTTCCAAGTCGGGCGCGGTCAGCTTCGATCTCCTCGCTCAGGGGGACAGTGATGCAACGGTCCAGTGAAACGATCGGCGCGATCGCCGCCGCCCTCGCCAGGGCGCAGGCTGAACTCGCCAATCCAGAGAAATCGCTGGTTGCAACCATTCGTGCCTGCGGGCCACGCGAGATGGATCAGACCTTTCGCTATGCGGCGCTCTCAACCGGCCTCGACATCGTGCGCAAGGCCCTCGGCGGCCACGAGATCGCGATGGTCCAGACGACCGCGATCGACAAAGAAGCGGGTCTGATCCGGCTGACGACGACTCTCGCCCATGCATCCGGGGAGTGGCTGTCGTCGGAATGGCCGGTGTGCTCGATCGCCGAGACGGCGGCACCGCGCCGCATGGGAGCGGCGCTCACTTATGCGCGGCGGTACACTCTGTTCACCCTAGTTGGCATCGCAGGAGAGGACGATCTCGACGCGCCCGACCTTGCCGCGGGCGGCAACTTCGACAAGAATCCCGGTCTCGAGATTCAAACGACGACGAAGCCGGTGGCTAATGAGCGGCCCTTCGCCACGTCGGACGCCACTAGGAAGGGAAAGGTGACCAGGCCTCCGAGGATCGTGCTGGCCACTGACCAGTCGAAAGCGCTGCGCGACCGGTTGGTCGCGGAGCTCAGCGATCTCAAATCTCCGGACGAGGCCGCCGATTGGGTCCACAAGAACCTGCCGGCAAAAAATACGTTGACGTCCGCCGACGCCAAGCTGGTCGAGGTCACTTTCCGGGAGAGGCTGGCCGCGATTGGGGAAGAACGGTCGGACGCTGCACCTTCTCCGGCGGGCGACGAGCCTAGCCCGGTTCAAAGTCGAGCCTTCGACGCTCTCGAGATAACCGCCCCTCAAACGACCATTGTCGAGCGCCGTCGCGCTACTGCGAAAATCATTCGTTGGACTGAACGGCTCCGCCGTAGGTCGGCGCTTCCCGCGCGGCATTTGAGTTGAGGCTATTTTCCTTGGAGCTGGCGCCGTCGCGCCGGCTTGCTCGAACCAAGGGAGACCTCGATGACGCCGTTGCGATTGCAGATGATCGAAGACATGAAGTCGGCGGGGTTGGCGGCTGCGACGCAGACCGTCTACATCGACGCGGTCCGTCGGCTGGCCGCGTACTACCGCCGTTCGCCGGATCAGCTGAGCGAGGAAGAGGTACGGCGCTACCTGCTCGGTCTGCGTGAGCGCGGGGTCGCGCTCGGCACGTTCAGGGCCTATCAAGGCGGCATCCAATTCCTCTATCGCCGGACGCTGGATCGCGACTGGGCGCTGTTTCAAAAAAAAGAATTCGCCCGCCCAAACAACTACGGCTTCCCGAGGTCCTGTCGGACGAGCAAGTCCGCGCATTGCTGGGCGGCGTGAGGATACCCGTCCACAAGGCCTGCCTCGCCCTCATGTACGCCTGCGGCTTGCGCATAAGCGAGGCCGCGACCTTGGAAATCGGCGCCATCGACCGCGCCAATATGCAGCTTCGCATCATCGGCAAGGGCGACCGGGAGCGGCTCGTGCCGTTGCCGCAGCCGGTGCTGGATGGCCTGGGGGCGCTCTGGAAGACCCACCGCGATCCGCGCTGGCTATTCCCCAATCGTTCCGGCGCGCCGGCCAATCAACAAGTGCTGCGCCGCACCTTCCAGGACGCCGCCCGCGCGGCGGGGATCAAGCGGCGAGTCACGCCTCACGCGCTGCGCCACAGTTATGCGACGCGGTTGCTCGAAAGCGGCGTCGACACCCGGGTCGTGCAAATCCTGCTCGGCCACGTCCACATCGCCACCACCGCCATCTACACCCACCTCACCGAGCCGACCCGCGTCTCGCTCAAAGCCATCCTCGACGGATTGATGACCGGCCTCTGACGCGGCCGATCCGTCGTGATCGAGGTCGCGGACGTCTTTCGCCGCTTCGCGGACGAGTACCTGTCGGCTCATGGCGCTTCGATGCCGCCCTCGCACCGGCGCGCCATCGCCGACATCCAGGCCTGCCGCACCGAGGTTCTCGGAGGGCGGCTCTGGCGTTGCGAACAATGCGACGCCGAGGTCTTCTCCTATCATTCCTGCAAGAACCGGAGTTGCCCCAAATGTCATAGCCGACAGACCGAGCGCTGGCTCGAAGCCCGCAAGGCCGAGATGCTGCCGACGCGCTATTTCCACGTCACCGTCACCGTGCCCGAGCAACTACGGGACACGCTGCGCGCCAACCAGCGTGACGGCTACGCCCTCTTGATGAAGGCCGCCGCCGAGGCCATCGTCGAGCTCGCTCGCGACCGACGCCATGTCGGAGCGACCGTCGGCGTGCTCGCCGTCCTGCACACCTGGACGCAGCAACTGCTCTACCACCCCCATGTCCATTGTCTGGTCACAGGAGGCGGCGTTTCCGACGACGGCGCCGATTGGCGACCGGCGCGCCGAGCCTTCCTGGTTCCCGTCAGGGCCTTGGCCAAGCTCGTCCGCGGCAAACTCAGGGCCGGGTTGCAGAAGAGCCGTCCCGACTTGGTTCTGCCCGACGCCGTCTGGTCGAAGCCCTGGGTCGTACAATGCACGCCCTGGGGCGAAGGCGAGCAGGCGGTGCTCGATTATCTCGCCCGCTACGTCTTCCGCGTCGCAACCACCAACACCCGCATCGTCGGCCTCGACGACGAGGCTGTCGCCATCCGCCACAAGCATCGCAAATCCAATCGCTGGCGGATCACCCGCATCCCCGGCCAGGAGTTCATGCGCCGCTTCCTCCAGCACGTCCTGCCGAAGGGTCTGCACAAGGTCCGCTACTTCGGCCTCTGGCATCCCGCCAAGCGCAAAGACGCTGCCCGCGCTCGTCTGCTGCTTCTTCTCGACCGGCAGACGACGCAACCTCGCGGCCGGATCGGCGCGGACGCCGCTGATCCATCGGCCAACCCGAAAACGTCGGACGATCCGCGGGTCTGTCCCTGCTGCCGCAAAGGCCTTCTAATGTTCGTCCGCCAGCTCTCCCCGAAGTGGGCCCAAGGACCATGACGTGCAACTCTGTCGCCCGATACGACCTCCAAGTCCATGCATGCCTCGGCCACGCCGCGCATCCGTTTGGCCCGGCGCCGCCAAACTCCCGCTCTGTCAGCGCGAAACGAAGTCCATTGGCCCCGTCCCCGCAATTTCCAAGCGCGCAATGGCGACCAAGGCGAAGCCCAGAGCCTTCCACCTGTTCTCCGTCGTCGCCTCCAACGCCCGATCCCGACTGAAATTTCCATGAGCAGTAGCTGAACCCTCGGTTCCAACCGCGTTCAGTCCAACGGAGTTTTTGCATCGGCTTCGCGACGCAAAAACTCTTAATTCGTTTACGTGACAAGGAGCACTGCAGATTCGTTGCCACGCGATCCTGCGTCGTCTGCGGTCGCACGCCCGCCGAAGCGCACCACATTCGCTTTGCCCAACCCAGGGCGCTGGGCCGGAAGGTCAGCGACGAATACACGGTCCCTGTCTGCCGGGTCCATCATCGCGACCTCCATGGCTACGACGATGAGGCCTCATGGTGGCTGGGTCGGCATCGATCCCCTGCCGATCGCGCTCGAACTTTGGCGGCGATCGAGATTGACATGCGCGTTAGATGCGTCCGGGTCCGAGCCCTTGTCCGACGCCATCCCGCCTTCAGCCGCGAAGGTCGAGGACGTCCTTGGACAACAACGCGAGGGACCAGATCGACGTGGCTGAACATCCTGAAAGCCCGCCCCTTGACGATTCTTCCTCGTCGTTGCGTATCGTCTAGCTGTCGAGGAATTGCGGCGGGCGCTTCCAATTTCAGTCGCGTTTCGTGCGATTCCAATACGGCACCATTTCCGGTCGGCCGGCCAGTCAGCGACTATAAAGCGATCGCTTTGCCGAACGCCTCGCCCGGGCGACGTGTTCAAACGCGGCGCGCCAACCAGTCGGCGATCGCCAGGCTCGCAGTCAGCCCTGGCGATTCGATCCCGAACAGATTGATCAATCCGGCGGCGCCGTGATCCTTCTCGGTTTGGATGAGGAAATCCGTGTTTGAGCCGCCGGGCCGCGCGATCTTTGGCCTGACGCCGGCGTATCCTGGCTGTAGCGCGCCGTCCGGCAGGTCCGGCCAATAGGTTCGGATCGCGGCGTAGAAAGACGCGGCGCGCCCAGGATCAACGTCGTAATCGATCGCCTCCACCCATTCGACGTCCGGGCCAAACTTGGCCTGTCCGGCGAGATCGAGGGTGAGATGCACGCCGAGGCCGCCCGGCGTCGGCATCGGATAGATGAGGCGTGAGAAAGGAGAGCGCCTGCTCAAGGAAAAGTAATTGCCCTTGGCGAGATGCAACGGCGGGATCTTGGCGACCGGCATGCCGGCGATCGAGCGCGCGACGCCCTGCGCGCCGAGACCCGCAGCGTTCACGACGTGAGCGGCGGAGATGCGCATGGGGCCGGAGCCCCCGGTTTCGATGATGAGCCCTCGCTCAGCCGCGCGCCCGGCGAGGACTGGCGTCTCGAATGCGATCATCGCGCCATGGGCCTCGGCGTCGCCGCGCAGCGCCAGCATGAACGCATGGCTGTCGACGATGCCGGTCGAGGGCGACAACAGCGCACGCTCCGCGATCAGTGCGGGCTCGAGCGCGCGCGCCTCCTTGCCGCTGAGCCACGTGAGATCGGCGACTCCATTAGCCTCTGCCTGGGCTTTGAGCGCAGCGAGCTTGTCAACCTCTCCCGCGTTCACCGCCACCAGGAGCTTGCCGCAACGCTTGTGGGGAACTCCGAACTCTTGGCAAAACGTATACAGCATCGTTTTGCCCTCGACGCAGAGCCGCGTCTTGTCGAGCCCCGTCGGATAATAGATGCCGGCGTGGATGACTTCGCTGTTGCGCGAACTGACCCCCGCGCCGATCCCGGTCTCTTTTTCGACGACGATCGCCTCCCGCCCGGACCGAGCGAGCGCCCGCGCAACGGCAAGACCAATGACGCCCGCGCCGATGACGAGACATTCGACCGATTCCATCCGGAGCCCAAAGAATAGAGAGGAGGTCGTCGATTGTGTCGAGCGAACATAGCCTCTAGTCGGGGTTAACAGACGCCTTCGCGCAACGCAGCATCGATTTGCCTGCGAGCTCGCCAAAAGAATCTACATGCAAGTCAAGTCCAAATAGCCAACATCATACATGTTCACCCTTTCAATCGACATCGTCCCATCCCTGGCGATTGAGATCTCTGTTGGGGGGCAAGATTCTGCATCATTGGCCCCGGTGGGTACCCGGGTTAGGGGCCCACTCCATGCGAACGCTTCTTTTCAATTTCGGAGGGACGGGCGCACGCTCGTCATAGCCGAACAGCAAAGCGCGCCAACGCGCGGGCTACTCCCGTTAAGGGAGTTGAGTAGAGCAACTCGATCACGGGCGAGAAACGCCTCATTCTGTGCCGGGTTCGGCGGTTCATGACGGGAGCGATTTCCTTTATCTCGGACCAGGCACGGTCGAGCGCCGCTTTGTCGCCCACCCTGGAAGCCCGGATGAACTCGTTGAACGAGATCTTCATAAAGCGGGGCCCGATGATATTATGGCGCCACCACAGGCCAAGAGTAGGTTCGTCGGGAAAGGTGTCCGCCAGCTTCTTGAAGTAGATCATGCGAGATTTGGCCATTCGCGCGCTGAAGGAAGAGGAAGCTCCGTAGTGACGCCAGCGCGAAACCGCCACGTTCAGATAAACGTTGCGGTATCCGGCCCAAAAGATTCTGACGAACAGATCGTCATCTTCGTAACCAGACAGACGTTCGTCAAAATAGCCAACCTTCGAGATGGCGTCTCTGGAAACCAAAGCCGCGCTCGGCACGATGTAAAGATCCTGTGCTAGACATTGGCGAAGCGAGGTCTTCGGGTGGGAGGAGTTGATCTCATCGAGGTAGCAGTGTGCAATCATTCTTCCCTGACGATCCACCAAATCAAGATTACCGTAGACGATGGCCAAGTCATTTACTCGAGCTTCGAAAAAAGGCTTCATTAGAACTGCGAGATGATCATTGTACCAAACATCGTCTTGATCAAGAAAAGCGATATGTGAGCATTGTGAATGCTTTATAGCCATGTTACGTGCTGACGACTGACCTCCATTCTGCTTGCGCAGCAGAGTTATAGGATGTTGTGCGGCGAGGCGTTCGATTTTAGACGGACCGTCATCTGTTGATCCGTCATCGACAACAATAATCTCGTCCGCAGGTCTGGTTTGTTCGAAGACGCTCTGAATTGCTTCTTCAATGAAATTGCCGCCATTATACAGCGGAATCACCGCCCCTATAGTCATCTGCATCTACGCGCCCATCGGAAAGAGATCGTCTTTCTGGAAAGTGTAAACCGACATTGGCCGGGTGAACGTGGTTTTTTGCAGCAGTAATGCCGCAACTGTATCTCTCTCGCAAGCCGTAGCGACGAAGACGAAGTCGAGCGTCTTGGCTGTGATAGGCCGCGGTGCGTCCGGCGAGTTCTCGTTCATCAGGCGCGCCTCTCCTGTCTAGCGCCGGAACCCACGCCCTTCGACTACAAGCGAAAGGTCTCTAGGCCAGTCGAACGCGTTCCGCTCGAATGCCTTCAGCATAAGCTATTGCCCCCGCGCGCAGCGGCGCGACCATGCGGCGCGCCTCCGTGGACAAAGCCTTCGCAAACCCATATCCGGTAAACGGACTCGTGCAAGTCAGCGGAATATTCAATCCGCGCATCAATTCCACGCCATGGAATCCCGGGTTGAGATCCGCCCATTTGCGGTCTTTGTCCGACCTCTCCTTGTGGTCCGACCGGCCAGTCAATTCCGACCGCGGGGTCGTTCTAGCGCAACCCGCATTTCGAGGAAATAAAGGGCTGTGGAGATAAAACGCTTCTGCACTGTTGTTATCATCCGTCAACGTGACGGACCCATCTCCGAACCCGCGCGGGATGTACAGCATCGAGC
Source organism: uncultured Alphaproteobacteria bacterium (assembly GCA_963824475.1). Lineage (GTDB taxonomy): Bacteria > Pseudomonadota > Alphaproteobacteria > Rhizobiales > Beijerinckiaceae > Roseiarcus. Next base: position 31,038 of record CAWGPR010000006.1, on the reverse strand, counting down.
GGTTGTCTTCCGTCAGTTCGACCCCGAACCATTTGAGATAGATCGGCGAACCGGCGCGCGTATCGACGATCATATCCCAAAGCGCGCCGCTGATCGCCCGAACCGCCTTGACTTCCGCCGCCGGAGGCAATTGGTAGTGCAAGCTTCGCAAGGTGCCCTTTTCAGCGTCTGCGAATTATGGGCCTGCACGAAGCGGCTCTCTAGACCCGCCGCTCCGAACTCCTTCTCGCAAAAGACTCTGGCGAAGAAGCCGCGATCGTCGCCACGCTTGTCCAGCTCTATCCGATACGCGCCCTCAAGCGGCGTCTTGTGGAATCTCACGGGTATCGGAGGCGTGAGAACGGAACCGCCAGCGCAGATCCGTACCGAGACGCTCGGCGGCCATGTGGCGTTCGAGCGTCTTGAGCCGCATATAGGGCGAAGAGCGGAAATCCTTGTCCGCGAAGCCCATGCCAACAAGCCCCTCGCGCAGGCGCGTGATGGACTGATGCAGCGTCACCTGCGGAATGGAGTCCGGCGCCAGCGACCGGAAGAGGGCAAAGTCCACGCGATACGAGCGCTTGTCGGGCGGCGCGTTGGTGTTGATCGAAACCGTCGTGCCCGGCACCTGGCGCGCGACCGCTTCGGCCAGGTCATGCACCTGATAGTTGCTATCGTCGCGGCCAGCGTTTACCGCCAGAAACTCGCCGCCATTGTCCGGCTTGCGGCGGATCGCCCACAAAATCGCGCGCGCCATGTCCTCAACGTCAATCAGCGGGCGCCAAGGCGTGCCGTCGCTGAGAACCGTGATCTCGCCCGACGTGATGGCGCAGGCGACGAAGTCATTCAGCACAAGGTCGAGCCGCAGGCGGTCGGACATGCCGCAAGCGGTGGCGAAGCGCAGCGAGGTGACCAGCATGCCCTTCCGGTCAAGCGCGCCCAGGGCTTTCTCCGAGCCGATTTTCGACCGCGCGTAAGCGGTCAACGGGTTGGTCGGGTCGCTCTCCTTGCGCGCACCGCCTTCGGCGTAGCCGTACATGCTGCAGCTCGAGGCAAAGACAAAACTCTTGACCCTTCGCTCAGCGGCGAGCCGCGCGATCCGCACTGTCGCGTCGCGGTTGATTTCACCGGTGACGGCCTCGAATTTGTTTCCCATCGGATCGTTGGAGATGGCGGAAAGATGGACCACCGCGTCGACGCCGTCGAGCAACTCGGCCGGAAACTCACGGATGTCCCCGAACACCTGCCGGTCGAGCAGGGCCTCGGGCAGGAGGCCCGCCCCCGTCAGGCTATGGCCGAAATAGGCGGTGTCAAAACCGATCAGCTCGGCGTCGTTTAGCGCGTGACGAAGATATCTTGTCACGACTGGCCCGACATATCCCATGTTTCCGGTAATTAATATTCGCATGGTCGGTCCAATCTTCGCTGTCCTATCTGCGGGGCCTTTCGCTCCGGGTCGGAGCTTATTACCATACTTGTTACGAAGATAGGTTGGCAAGCGAGCGATTTTTTGGGTAGTGGGCCAGTTTGAATAAGGCAGGCGAATTTCGTTCTCGCCCCGCGTTCGCCATCAGCGCATAATGCGACAATGGCAGAAGCTCCTATACCCACGATCGATATCGCCAGAGACGCCGGCCATGCCGAGCGTTATCGTTGGAACGTCTACGTGCAACACAAATCGCCATATTCCTTCGCGACAAAACGGGAAGCCCAAATCGACGCCAATAAATTCGTGATAAAGCTCAATGGCATTTGGCTTAAACATCGATGACAAAGACCCCCCAACGCCCGCGCGATGTGAACCAATGGGCCAAACGCATGGTCGATATCGCCACGGTTGATGATGCCGAGCGCAAGGAAATTGAAGAAAAGGCAAAAAAACCTAAGGACGGCAAATTTCATAAAGCTCCTCAAACACCGGGGAGGTGAGGGTCTTCGTCTGATTGAAGAGCGCTTCTCGCCTCACGCCTTTTGACCAAATCGAATGGATCACTGAGAGGACGAGGCAGCCTTGTTGAGGTTCTGGCCTCTTGTAGGACTTTGCCCGCGCGATTAGTAGCGCCCACGCTTTTCCCCGAACGGAACGAGTAAGCCGATATCGGAGAGTTTCTTTAAATCGCGGGAAGCCACTATCTCACTGACGTCTGATTCCGTACGAGGTCGTGTCAAAACACGATTTCCAATACGAGGTGTTGCGCGACAGCGGTAGCTCGCGCCGGCAGGCGCGCGCGGTCAGGCCGCGATCGCCTGCATCAGCGGGTTGACGCCGAAGAGGTTGATCATTCGCTTCATATTGTAGGCTAGCACCTGCAGGCTCATCTCGGTTTTGACCTTTTCGAGGGTCCTGGTCAGGAAGTGGGTGCTGCCCATCCAAGCCTTGAGCGTGCCAAACGGATGGCGGGAAGCGAACGTTCGCGATGAAAGCGATCGTAACTTTCGCACCATTTGCTTGGATGCAATCCTGGAGATTGACTGCGGTGATAGGCGCGATTGATCGCAAGACCAGGGATTTTTCGCGGATTGGGCGACATGACCTCGAGGGTCGCCGCGCCTTAACCCTTCGGAGCCAGCTCCCTGAGTTCGCCGAGCCAGGGCTCGTAGCGCCGCCAGCGTTCGACGGACGTGCGGTAGATGGGTTGGCGCGCCTGCCAGAGACTCGCTGTGTTGATCTTTCGCGTGTTGCGATGCGGCGCCAGACACGCGTCATTCCACTCGAGGCCGCAGGCGGCGATAAGGCGTCTCGCATGCGGCTCCGGATCGGCGACCAGCGCCTCGTAGTCCACCTCGACGAACCGGTCCGTAGGCAGCACCTCCCGCCAATGGGCCATCAGCCGCTGGTACTGCCGGATGTAGAACACGATGTCGCTTCGCGTCGCGACGAAGTTCGTCTCGAAATTCGTGGTGAAAATGGAAATAGCGTTGTCGATCGGATGGCGTCGGCAGTGGATGAGGGTCGCGTTGGGAAAGACGCGATGGATGATGCCCAGCAGCATGAAATTGTTGAGGGCCTTGTCGGTGACCCGCTTCGCGTCCGGCCCGAACTCCTGCAACGTCGCCAGATAATCGTCGGCGAGGCGCCGCGTCGCCCCCGCGGTGGCGGCGATGCTCCAGGTGTCCGCGCGCGGAGTGTCGCGCGACCCCCAAAACTCAAGTTCGCCTCCCGCCGCGACGTCCGGATGGCTCGACAGGATCTGCTCGGTCAGGGTGGATCCCGAACGGGGCAGCCCCACGATCAGGACTGGAGTCGCATCCTCGACCCCCGGATCGGGCTGCCGATCGCGGTAGCCGGGCGGCGTCGCGGCGATCAACTGATCGACGCGCCACGCAAGCGCCTCACGTCTGAGGCCGCCGGCCAGCGCGCGAAGGCGGTTGCCCGCCTCGAAATTTCGCATCGCCTCCCGGTAATTGCCCGTGTCGTCATAGGCCTTCCCGAGCGCGAAGTGGAGCGCCAGGCGATCGCGGGGCGTCACATGGGATTGGGCGAGAGCGGCGTTCATCCGCGCGATCAGCGGGCCATCCTCGGCGGTGAACTTCTTGTAGGCGGCGACGCCGGACCAGGCTGTGTTCATCTCAGGCATGAGCTCGATCACGCGCAGCTGATGCGCCGCGGCCTCCGCCGTGAGGCCGGCCTCGCCGAGGAGTTTGCCGAGAAACCCGTGGGCTTCCGCGTTCTCCGGATTTGTCTCGACGATGGCGCGCATCGCGGCGAGAGCCTCGTCGGAGGCGCCAGAGGCGTCGAGGGCGCGCGCCTCGGCGATTCGGGCCAGCACCGTCCCCACGGTCGCCGCCGCCGCGGCGCGGAATGCCGCCGCCGCCGCGACGCGAAGGCGGCGCGCCCGATAATAGTCGCCGAGTCGCAATTGGGCCAGGACGAGATCCGGCTTCAACGCGACCGCCGCCCTGTAGCTCTCCATCGCCTTCGCCTCCTGGCCCAGTTTGTCGAAGACGTAGCCGAGTAAGTGATGTGCGCTCGCGAGGCCAAGATCGAGGCGAACGGCGGCGGCGAACGCTTCCGCCGCCTGTTCCAGCCGTCCCGCGTTCATAAAAGCGACGCCGAGGTCATGGTGGGAGGACGCTACGCCGGGATTGAGTTTGACCGACCGCTTGAGCGGGGCGATCGCCTGAGCGGGGCGTCCTTCGTGGATCAGCCGCACGCCTTCGCAGGCGCAACGATGGGCTTCGCGCGCTTTGACCGACCATGTCGGCTTGGACATCGGAGCGCCCGGCGAAGACCCGCGGACGCCCAACGTAGGGGATTTCGGATCGGCGGCGGGTTCGGCTTGCGGGAGCACATTGGCGGGGGGTGTCGCGCGGCCAATGCCGCCAAAATCCGGCGCCATCGCGTTCTGTGGGATCACACCGCGACGCCTCCTCCCTAACTTCCCCATCTGTCTTCCCGTCCGTTCCTCTCTACACTTGCGCAGCAATGGCCGCTATTTGCGTGCGCCGTGACAAAGCGGCTCTTTCCAGCGGGTGCAAGCCCCGCCCGGCCAACCGCTCCAGCCGGAAGCAACCGGAGCAGTCATGGAGGCAACGAAATGGCTGAAGCCTTCGGTGTAGCTGGTCACGTATAGGTGACTGGCAGGAGTGTGCGGGCCGCAACGCGAGTGAGGGCGCCGGGAGACCGGCAAGGAGTAGGTGGTGAAAGATCCCATGGGCGTCTGGATAGCGACCGGCGCGCTCGGCAGAGTGAGGTTGCTAAACCACCCACTCTGGAGACGACCATGCAAGTTGCAGCTGACCGAACCGATGCGTCGACCGCTATCCAAACAGATTTTCCCGCAATTTTTGTGTCTTTGGAACTCAGCCGATCTACCTGGCTGATCACATCTTTGTCGCCAGGCGCCGGGGAGAAGATGTCGAAGCATTCGATTCGGGCCGGCGATGTGGCGGGCTTGCTCGTGCGGTTGGCCCAGCTCAAGGAGAAAGCGCGAGGGCGGACGGGGCGGGACTTTCCCATCATCGCCATCCAAGAGGCCGGATTGGACGGCTTTGAGTGGCGACCGGATGTGAGTTTGATCTGGTGCGGAACAAACCAGGTCATGAAATAGGGCTCAGACCTTGGATACCGAAACAGCAACCGGAGTTTTTTGATGTGCCGATGAACCTGACCACTTGACCCGAAAACGCCCATGTGAGTCCACTGCGATGAAGGAGTAGCGACCCACATCGGCCCCAAGCCTTGCGCAGGCGTCCGCGAGGGCGAAGCGTCGGCAGGGGAGCATATAGGCCAGCCATTGAGCCGCGAAATCGTTGTGATCCCGGGTGCCGACGCTGTTCACTTATCGGAAGGAAAAATGGACGGGTGCGCCAGCGCGAGCGCCCGGCCAACCCGGCGTGGTCTAAGACCTTGGCATGTATGGACGCTCCTTGCGCGGGAAGGCGCAAGGAGCTCGTATCGCTCTGCACGCGCAAGACGACTTTTCCGACCGAGATCTCGATCCGCGCTTCAGGCGTCTTCCGCGCTGCCCCATCGCTGATTTCGATCGGCACAAACGCGCCGCCCTCATCATCGCTAATCAGAGCAAGGCGGCCCGAACGCGCCGCCCGACGCCAGACCGTCACCTGCTGTGCACGAAGTCCATATTTGCGCGCGACGTCGCAAACCCGCACGCCCGGCCGGAGGCTCTCACGGACAATCCGCCTCTTCACATCCGCCGGCCATACCCGATGACCCGACCGCGTCCGCCCAAGCCCGGCACGGCCCACAAAGCCGGGGATGCCTTCGCCCGCATATCTATCCATCCGTAAGCCTCTCTCAGAATCAAAACACGACGCTGAGAGACTCGCAGATCGACCACACCAACACCGCGCGAAATCAAAGGGGAATTAAACGGCGCTTACGTTAAATCGCGTACACCTTGAGCAGCCACGCGATGACCGCGCGGGTGCCCCAACCCGCTAGGCGCTACCGGCGCCCAAAGGAAAAAGGGCGGCGCGAAAGCCACCCTCTTAGGTCGCGGAATCACGTCAGTGAAACTCTCGCCCGGGCGGCCTTCCGAGCTAATTAGTGCCGTAATCCGAGCACGCCGACGAGATAGCCTGGGTGCCCGCGGCTCACGCTGATCCGGTAGGAGGGCCACGGCTCCTTTTGCTGCCACAGAATGCCGTCGATCCATCGAAACTCTTGGCGCAACGCGCGCCAGATCGCTCGGCTCTTTCCGTCGTTCATCATGCTGATGGCGACTATGCCCTCCGGTGAAAGCGCCTTGGCATAGCGGCGGACCTCGGCGATGGCCTCGTGCACCGCCAGATAGGAGAGGACCTCAGAAAAGACGATTGCGTCCCAGTTGCCCACTGGGTCGAACTCGCGGATGTCGCGCGCCGCAAAGAGGATGTCGTCGCCGCCCCACAGAGACTGCGCCGCCTCAATGGCATTTTCGCTGGCGTCAATCCCAAGATAGTGGACGGATGGTGGCAGCTCGCCTGCAAGCGTTCCGCCTGCACAGCCGACATCAAGTACCTTGGGATACTCCGGCAATCGGTAGCGAATCAGGTTCGCCACCGTCGCCGCAGTCTGGTCTATCGTGATCGTATCTCCGAGATCGGTTGACTGCGTTGTGTTCGACCAAGCGTGGTCCGACACTACGCGGAGGTCGGGAGGCGCAGACGTCGGGCGCTCGAGCAACCGCCGCACTATCGGTACCGAGAAAGCGGCGAGACGCGCGTAGTGGCGCACGAGCGCGCTAAGTCCGGGGGCAGCCACTTACGCTCGACCGATGTTTCAGCGGCGTGGAATATTCCGCGTCCGGGTTCACCTTGGCGCGAACCTGCATCTCGGTGAACTTGTCGAGCTTGAAGGTTATGGACTCGAACCGATGGCGGGTTCCCCACCTTGGCCCTTAGCCTATCCGAGTCGAATGGGTCAACGGAGGTCAAAAAACAACTAAGCCGCCGAGGCGACTGCGGAACGGTCAAGTTGGGCTGCTACTTCCATACCCATGATTTCGAGTAGCACCCGAACGCGCCCACGGTCGTCCAGATCCACCAGACGACAAATTGTCTCTGCGAATGGCCCCGACAATATGCGCACTTTCTGGCCGATCTCGAGACTGTCATCAAGGCAAACCACCCCACGGCTTTCACATTGGGCAACTAACGCCTCAACCACACCCGATGGCACCGGCGTGGGCTGCTCTGCACCCATGATCAACGAGGCGACGCCAAACGTTCCATTGATGCTACGCCAGCGTTGTTTGGAGAGATCGATGACAATGAAGATATAACCCGGGAAAAGTGGGTTCAGAGTGTCACGCAACTTGCGCGCGTGTCGAATGGTACGCCGCAATCTCGGCAGGAAACTTCGGAAGCCCAACCGATGGAGATTGAGTTGCGCCCGGTTCTCCTGATGAGCGAGCACTTGCGCGACGAACCAGCGCTCCCCTGGCCCCAATTCCAGATTGCCGGACAAACCTTCGCCCCCCAAAGCTCCGGTCGCCTACCCGGACAGGCTTATCCCTTGGGACAGCTGCGCCCTTTGGGCGAAGCGACGCGCCCATCATGAAACAATTAAAATGAACTTGACGCCCAGCGTGGTGGACCGCACCAGCGAAATACAACCAATCATGTTGTATCAAAATCGTCAAGTGGTTTTATATTAAACTTTCGCCATTTTTGGGTCAGTATCTCATCAAACTCAACCGTTCGGTTGAGCGTCCTTAGAGCTTTGCCACAATTTCGCGCGCGGCGAGTTGCAATGCACAAAAGGGCGGCCCGAATGCCGCCTTCGCCGTCACAGCCAACCCGGTTCGGACGCGCATTGACCCGCATCGGCGTGTCGCCGCAAATGAGGGCGATGGTCGCCCTCGGAGAGCTTTTGGAACAGGGCGCGGTCGAGACCTCGAGCGGCGCGGTAATCGACGTCTTCGACGCTCGCTTGCTGGCGCAGCTTTGCGGCGCGCAGTCGCGCCGTCAGGCGTTTGTCCCTCCGCCATGAGGTCTCCCTGTCGAGGAGCAGGGCGAGCCAATCGGTGTGGGCGATGTCCTTGGCCTGGCCGGCGGCGGCGAGATCGGCGAAAGCCTTGGCCATTCCATGGAGGCCGAGCGCGTGAAGCTGATCGAGGGTTGGATGTTTGAGCAAGTCGGCTTCTCCTAATGGTAGTAGCGCGGCCCGCGGATGTTGGGATGGCGGATCGGGGCCGTCTCCGCGGGGCGCTTTTGCGCGGGCCTCCGATCGAGCTTGTTGTCGAGGATGGATTTGACGGAGCCATAGGTCCTGGCGCCGATCTCGATTGCGCGCTCGGCGGCCGCCTCGACGCGCGCGGCGCCAAAGGAGCCGACGAGACGGACGATGCCGAGACAAGCGCGATACCCCTGCTCGGGATGGGGCCGGGCCTCCAGGATCTGCTCGCACAGGGCCGCGGTCGCCGGGCCGATCTTTCGGGCGTCTTCCCGGATGCGCTCGATCGTCCAGCCGGCGTAGCGCCGATGGCTGGAAGGCATGTGCTCGGGAACGGTCGTGTGCTTTCGGTTGCCGCTGCCGCGGAGATGGACGGCGATGCGTTCGCCTTTGTGAAGGATCTCGACGCCGCGGGCGGTCAGCCGCGCTTCGACCTCGGCACGGGCGAAGCGGTAGGGAACGGAGTAATAGTGGGCGTCGATATCAACGTGATAGTCGACGCCGACCCGGCGCACGCGCCACTCGCTGTATTCGTAGGGCTCGTCCGGCAGCGCCTTGAGCGCCGGGCGATCGACCTCCTCGAGCAACTGGCGGCGGGTGACGCCGAGCCTGCGAAGGCTCTGCTTGTCATTGAGCTGTGCCATGAGCTCGCCAAGCGCGGCGTCGACGTCGGCGAGACTGGTGAAGGTCCGTCGCCTCAGCCGGCCGAGCAGCCATCGCTCGACGATCAGCACCGCCTGCTCGACTTTCGCCTTGTCGCGGGGCTTTCTCGGCCTCGCCGGCAGAATGGCGGTTCCGTAATGCGCCGCCATCTCGGCGTAGGTCCGATTGACCTGGGGGTCGTAGAAGCTGGCCTTGACGATGGCGGTCTTGGCGTTGTCCGGCACGACGAGCTCGGGAACGCCGCCGATCGCCTCGAAGGCGCGCACGTGAGCGTCGATCCAGTCGGGCAGCGCCTGCGTCCAGCTCGCCTTGGCGAAGGTGAAGCTCGACGCGCCCAATACCGCGACGAAGATCTGCGCCATGCGGATTTCGCCGGTGAGCCAATCGATGACGACCGGGACGCCGTCGCCGGCATAATCGACGAACAGCCGCTCGCCGGCGGCGTGCGCCTGCCGCATCGTCACCGACACCGTCTTCTCGAAGGATCGATAGAGCTCGCAGAACCGCGAGTAGCTGTAGCCGCCCGGGTTCGCGACGATGTATTCGTCCCAGAGGATCAACAGGGTGACGTGCTTGCGCTTCAGTTCGCGATGCACGCTGGCCCAATCCGGCTCTGCGACGCGCCGGTGGCCCCGTCTGCTGCGCCGGCTGGCGTAGAGCGCCGCCTCAAGCGCGCCGTCGCTCATGTCCTCCGGCAAGGGCCAGGATAGCCCCGCGGTCTCCGTCCGCTTCAACGTTTCCCGCACCGTCGAGCGCGCCGTGCCAAGCCGCCGCGCGATCTCGTGCGTCGATACGCCGGAAACCTTCAGCCGAATAATCTCGCGCGCATCGCGCATTCCAATCCGCTCCGCTGGCATCGATCCTCCTTTGGGGTTGCCAAAGGGGCGACCTGATCAGGCCAACGGCGGCGCCCGCCAATCCACGGATGACCCCGGGCGGGATCATTCCGTTATGGGGGGCGAGATCATCTCGGAATTGGGGGGCGGCATCATTCCGTTACGAGGGGCGGCATCATCCAGGAATTGGGGGGCGGCTTCCTCCGGAATCAGCAGATCCGGTCGGTAAGTCTCCTGCCTGAGCGCAAGCGCCAGTTCGCCCAGCCATCGCTCGACCCCATATGCATCGATGTCCTCGAAGTCCTGACGGTCCACGCCCGGCGCGCCCTTGTTGGAGCGGCACTGAGCATAGGCATGCGCCAGAATGTCTTCGCGGCTGATCTTGTCGTAGAGGGCATAGAAGCGATAGCCGGATTCTGCCTTCGCTTTCGCGTGCAACGCCGTCTGCAGTTTCTGAACGCTGCTCGGAGTTGATAGGTTGCCCAATCTCCAGGTCCCTCACCACGTCTTGCGTCTGTCTTGAACTGAGGCCCCTTCCCTCCCCCGGCGTTACCCGGCTTCAGCGGTACTACAAGCCTCTCCGCCACCCCACCGCGCCCAGCCTGTCCCTCGCGGGCGTCTGGTTGGTCATCCCTGACCGCGCTCTGGGGCTTCCCGTGTTGCGTGCGCTTTCCTTGTGTACGTGCCGCCGCCACTACCCCGGTGCAGCGGCTGGGCGTCGTCCTCGCTCATCTCACCCAGCCGTAACAGCCTTCCCCGATAACGTTGTCGGGTCGGCCTGCACATCGTCCTTTTCGAGATCCCATGAGGCGGTGGTGGCGACCGGCGATTTGGGAGCATGAGGTCGCTTACCGCTCACTCTGGAGGCGACTATGCAATTTGTAGCTGATCAAGCCGTAACACCGACGACGATCGAGGCCGATCTTTGCGCAATATTTGTCTCACTGGAACTGAGCCGATCGACCTGGCTGGCCACATCGCTGTCGCCAGGCCGCGGGGAGAAGATGTCAAAGCACAGCGTGGCCGCCGGGGATATCGCTGCGCTGCTGTCGCGCTTTTCGGAGCTCAGGAGGAAAGCGTGCGCGCGGACCGAAAAATCCTTCCCGATTATCGTCATTCAAGAAGCGGGGTTGGACGGCTTCTGGATTCACCGTGTCTTGCTGAGTGAAGGAATTGAGAGCCATGTTGTCGATGCAGCCTCAATTGCGACTTCGCGCCGGCGGCGTCGGGCCAAGACAGACAGGATCGATGGCGAAACTTTGCTTCGCGCGATGCTCGCCCACAAGCGCGGCGAACCGCGGGTCTGTTCGATGGTTCGGGCGCCAACGCCTGAAGATGAAGACCGCCGCCGGATTTGCCGTGAGCGTAAGGTGCTGATCATGGAACGGGTTCAGCACGTCAACCGGATCAAAGGATTGCTCTTCTCTCAGGGCGCATCCGGGTATGAGCGGTTGCGTCGCGATCGGCGGGCGCGGCTGGATGCGCTCCAGACTGGCGATGGCCGTCGCTTGCCCCCACATCTCAAAGCCCAGGTTTGTCGAGAACTCGATCGGCTCGAATTGCTGCTCGAGCAGATCAAGGCTGTGGAGGCCGAGCGGGACGCGTCGCTCAACGCGGAACAAACCAAAGTGTCGGCCCCGCCGCCGATGTTGCTGGGTGTCCATGGCGTTGGGCCGGAGTTCGCTTCGGTCCTCTGGTCTGAGGGACTCTCCCGACACTTCGATAACCGCCGACAGGTCGCCGCTTATGCCGGCCTTGCCCCGACGCCTTGGCAAAGCGGGTCGGTCCATCACGAGCAGGGCATCTCGCAATCGGGCAACCCACGACTACGGACAACGATGATCCAGCTCGCCTGGCTTTGGCTACGCCATCAGCCCGGTTCGGCACTCACCCTCTGGTTCAAGGACCGAATGGAACGTAACGGCGGTCGTCGGCGCAAGACGACGATCGTGGCGCTGGCGCGAAAGCTGCTGGTCGCGCTCTGGAAATATGTGAGCGCTGGAGTCGTGATCGAAGGCGCCATGATTAGGCCTGCCTGACGATAGCCCGTCTTCCACGCATCCAATACCGTAATCCTCAGGACCTGATCAGTCCTGACGGATCCAGGTGGACGAACCGAAGCAAGCCGTGGCCTGAAACGCCGTTTTCGAGAAAGGTTCTCGTCTTCCTGAGCCCTGCCCGCCGCAAGCGGGATGTTGGTGCAGCCGTCGCAAACGGCGACCGTATGTGAGGTTGATCGTGCTCGGAAACGAGCCGCGTCACGCAAGCGGGCTCAGAACCTCGGATGCCGGACAATCAACCGCTGGAGACTGATCACCCAGAAACGACAAACTTGACTCCCACCTGCTCATGTGAGGCTTGCTCAGCGTATCGCGGTAGGGACGCTCATTGCTGAGCGCCCCCCGCACAGATCCGGACGGGCCCAATTCGGGCATCCGGCTCCTACCTCGGGTGTTTGACGTCAAAGCGCACGTCGGGCCAAGGATGAAGGATATGCGGCTGGGGGAGCCAGTCATCGGCGAGCTTCGTCATACGCTCCCATGTGAGGCCGTCTTTCTGGCTGCGTCGCCGAAGCGCTCGTCGCCAGAGGTCGGTCACGTAGTGCCGGAACGCGGAGAGCGCCCTGCTGTTGGTCGGGACTGCGTAATAAGCAAAGTGCCCTGTGACGACCTGCTTCAACCACCGGCCCTGGCTAGGGATGGGTTGATGCATTCGACGCCGTAGCTCCGCCTTGATGTCCTTCAGCTTCGCACGCATGCGGTCGCGTCGGGTCTTCCGGTGGAGTTGGAAGGATCCCTGGCGGGATTTGCCGCAAATGAAGTTGAAGCCCAAGAACGCAAAGGTCTCCGGTTTGCCGAGCCCGCGTCGCTTGCGGTCGACCGCCGCAAAGCGGCCGAACTCAATCAGGCGGGTCTTGTCCGGGTGGAGCGTCAGCGCAAATTCCCCGAGCCTTTTGCGCATCGCGTCAAGGAAACGGCGTGCGTCGCCTTCACGCTCGAAGCCGACGACCAGATCGTCCGCGTAACGAACGACGATCATGTCGCCTTGAGCCTCCCGCCGTCTCCAGCGCTCAGCCCAAAGATCGAAACAGTAATGCAGGTAGATGTTGGCGAGGAGCGGCGAAGTCACCGAACCTTGTCCTGTTCCCCTGTCATCGACCGTTACGATCCCATCTTCGAGGATGCCCGCCTTGAGCCACTTCTGGATCAGGCGGATGATGCGCTTGTCGCCGACCCTGTGTCCCAGGAAGCGAACCAGCCAGCTTTGGCTGACCGCCCCAAAGAAATTTTGGATGTCGGCGTCAAGTATCCAGTTCACCTTCCGTATCTTGATCGCCGTCGATAGCGCGTCCAGCGCATCGTGTGGCCCTCGCCCGGGTCGGAACCCGTACGAGAAGCCGCAGAAGTCGCTTTCGTAGACAGCATTGAGCGCCATGACGGTTGCGCCCTGGACGATCTTGTCTTCCAGGGCGGCGATCGCGAGCGGCCGCTGCTTCCCGTCGGCCTTCGGTATGTACGTCCGGCGCGACGGTTGCGGTCGGTAAGCTCCCCGGTGGACCCGCTCTGCAAGAGCCTCAACCCTCGGTTCGAGGTCCGCCTCGTAGTCGTGCCACGTCACGCCATCCACGCCGGGGGCGGCTTTGCGCTTAAGCGCGTAGAACGCAGTCCGGAGCGTGTCGGGGTTGATGTGGTGGAGGAGCGCGGTGAACTGTCCCTTCTTCCTCCGCCTTGCGGCTTCTCGTACGCGGTCCAGCGCCTGGGTCACGCGCCCCCGGCTCTGGGTCCGGTGCGTGCTTTGCTGGTCCGCGTTCCCCTTGGTCCCCGGTCTTGGCTCCGCCGGCTCCTGAGCCAGTCGCCCGGCTTCGTTCGTCGGCTTCGTTGCTACTATGCCGGAGTCTGACTTCTCTGGATCGTGCATCGGCGGCTACGGCTCCTCACCTTCCCGCCGCGGACCATGTGACCAACAGGGCTCATGGCCGATCCAGAGATCTCCCGGTTCCCGCGCAAGGAGCGTCCATACATGCCAGGGTCTAAGACCACGCCGGGTCGGTCGGGCGCTCGCGTTAGCGCGCCCGACCGTATTGCCTTCCGATGAGTAAACGGCGTCGGCGCCCGGGATGACAACGGTTTCGCGGCTCGATGGCTGGCCTATATGCTCCCCTGCCGACGCTTCGCCGACGTCCTCGCGGACGTCTGCGCACGGCTCGGGGCCGATGTGGGTCGCTACTCCTTCATCGCAGTGGACTTTCACCACATACTCCTTGCCGGTCTCCCGGCGCACTCACTCGTGTTGCGGCCCGCACACTCGCGCGGTCACCTATATGTGACCAGCTACACCGAAGGCTTCAGCCATTTCGTTACCTCCATGACTGCTCCGGTTGCTTCCGGCCGGAGCGGTTGGCCGGGCGGGGCTTGCACCCGCTGGAAAGCGCCGCCTTCTCACGGCGCACACGTGAAGCGGACATTGCCGATCGCGGCCTTGGATGCCTCAGTTGGGCGGAGAGCGCGCCTACAGGAGTCGCCTCGGGAAGGGCCGGAGTCCGCGCCAAAGCCGCCATTTCCATCGCGAGCGCGAAAGGCTTGACCGCCCGTATGGGATTTGCCTGACGGGTAGACGCCTTTAGCGCGCCTCTTTGTTCGCCGAGAATTCGCCTCAGCTCTGCGAACTGGTCGACCTACCGGAAAGGCTCGCGCGCCGGCATGGGCCTTGCCGCGGTCGCCGAAGTCCGCGTCCATCGCCATGCGCGTCGCCGTGTCGAGGCGGTTTGCCCAGTACCTTGCCAAGTACAGCGTCAGCGATTGAGCCAAGCCAAGCCCGCATCACTTCGGCTCCGGCGCTTTGATCGCCGGCGCGAACTTGACGATCGGATGCGCCCAGTTAAACAAGATGCACAGAACTCGACAACACGCGCCGCGGTCGCCCCGATTAGGTTGTGAGGTTCCGAGAGGAGACGCTCATGAATAACTTGGCACTAGCAGCAGTCGCCCTTGCTTTGCCCGCTAGCGTTCTTTCCGTGCCTGCAAAAGCGGGTTTTGAACCGGCCAACACGACCCTGGTCACCGCCATGTACAAGAACGTCCTCCACCGCGCGCCCGACGCAGTTGGCCTCGCCTACTGGGTGAAGCCCGGTCTCAACGCCGCGCAACTCCTGCAAGCGTTTGCGCAGTCGACCGAGTTCATTAATGACACGATGGCCCCGATTGCAACCTTCCTGATCGACATCTCCTCGCCGGGCACCAGCGGGCAGACCTATCCGACCGGGTCGCTGTTCATTATCGGCCTGCTGCCGTCCTATAACAATGCCTCTGCGAACTGGAAGAACGCCGGCCTGCAATCTGTCGGCGGCATTCCGGACCGGACCACGGTTTGCGCGACGGTCAATCCGCTCGGTGGAGGACAAGACGACTTCACCGACATCCAGAACGCGATCAACAACTGTCCGGCAGGCGATGTCGTTCAGCTTGGAGCGGGCGCATTTACCGTTCATATGGCCGATCTGCCGATCCAGATTTCGACGGGGATCGTGTTGCACGGGACGGGCGCCTGCAGCGGCTCCTCGTCTCCCTACTGTTCGTCCTCCATCTCGGTTACGGACGGGCTGCAGCCATACCAGCCAAACGGGCCTCGGTGCGGAACCAGCACGTCTAGCGAAAGTTCCTGCCCCAACGGCGGCCCGCCAATAGTCCAAATCTCGCCAGTTAATCCAGGCTATAACTTCAGTTGGGCTCAGTGCGGCAATGTCGGCTCGGTTGTCGGCACAGGCTGCGGAGCCACCCCGCTGGCGGTCGACGCCGCCCAGGGGCAGACCACGATCCAGGTCAGCAGCACGAGCAATTTCTCGGTCGGACAGTGGGTCTTGATCGACGAGGCGTCAGGCGCCGGCTGGGTTGCCGATCCACTGAACGCGACAACCGGATTTGGGAGTGTGTGGGCCGCGCCTGATTGGCTTAGCTCGTCTGGCAGCCCTGCAACGGGGCGAGTCATGTGGTCGAAGTCCCAAAATGGCGGCGGCTGGGATTTTGGCTCGACTTACCCGTATCAAGCAGGTTCCGTCGGTTGCTGGCATTCCTATTGCGACCGGCCGACCGCCGAGCTGCACAAGATCGCTTCGATCGGCGCTGGTCCATGCCCGGGGACCGCATGCACCCTGACATTTGACGATCCGCTCACGATCGCGTTCCGCGAGAGTGGCGGTCACGCCGCCCAGGTCTACGGTCCCCTCTACCCGAGCAACTCGGTATTCAGTTCTCCCATCTCGTTCCTCCAGTACGCCGGCGTAGAGAACATTTCGCTTCTCCGTGGCGCCAACGGAGGCCTAGTAATGGAATTCTGTGCCTACTGCTGGGTCAAGAATGTCGAGGTCGGCGACTGGTACAACGGCGGAATAGACATAGAGTATTCGGTTCGTAGCGAGTTAAATACTATCTATGTTCATCATTGCTGGGACTCCGTCAACAGCGGCGGCGAATATCCCATCGCCCTGGATGACGCCTCGACTGAAATCCTTATCACGAACAGCATCACCAACTTCGGCGGGAAAGGAATGGTCGCCAGAGCAGGAGGCGCAGGTTCGGTTGTTTCTTATAGCTACGTGGATGACACGATGTACGATGATAATTCGGGCATCGGCGACTATTGGGTTGATATGGGGGTGAACGCCAGCCATTATTCAGGGCCGCACCATGTTTTGTTTGAGGGAGATTGGGGCGACAACTTAGACAACGATGACACACATGGCAACTCAATGTACATTACATTCTTCCGAAACGAAGGCTCCGGATTGAGGACGCCGTTTACTGATCCCTCGATCAATAAAGCCGTCAACGATTATGAAGGAATAGGCTACGCGTGCGGGACAACCGGACCAACTGGTTGTTCGTCAGATGCTCCCGGTCCTTTGCGGGCTGCCGGGCCGATGGCATACAACTACTGGTTCGGGTTTGTGGGTAACGTTCTTGGAACGGCTAAGGAGACGACTTCGGCGAATGGGTGGACTTATCAAGGAGATTGGTCATCGAGCCGGATATGGATGCTCGGTTGGAACGCCGGTCTGCCGGGGGCGACCGGATCGGGCGGAGAAGACCCTTATCTGAACGGGGTCAGCGGGTCGTACATTTTCCGCCACGGCAACTATGACTATGTCAACGGCGCCGTGACGTGGGATTCGGGCACGCCGGACCATTATCTGCCGAATTCTTTCTATCTGTTGTTTGCCCCATCCTTCTTCGGCGCAGGAGCCTCGTGTACATACCCGTGGCCGTGGGTCACGCCGACCGGATCGAGCCAGATTCAGAGCAATTCCTGCGGCGGCTCCGGTCTTCCCGCCAAGGCGCGCTACGACGCCGGGACGCCGTTCACGCAGCCTTGAGGAGCCGCTGATGGTGGGGGAAACCGTCACTTGCCCGCTCTCGTGCGCCCACGGCGAGCGTATTTCGGGGGCCATGGAGGGAAATACGCCGCGCAACTCCTGCAAGCGTTTGCGCAGTCGACCGAGTTCATTAATGACACGATGGCACCGATTGCAACCTTCCTGACCGACATCTCCTCGCCGGGCACCAGCGGGCAGACCTATCCGACCGGGTCGCTGTTCATTATCGGCCTGCTGCCGTCCTATAACGATGCCTCTGCGAACTGGAAGAATGCTGGATTGGCGAAGGTCGGCGGCATCCAGAACCGCACCACGGTCTGCACCACCGTCAACCCGCTCGGCGGCGGCTCGGATGACTATAGCGACATTCAGAATGCTATAAACAGCTGCCCCGCCGGAGAAGTCGTTAAGCTCGGTGCTGGAACTTTCAACGTACAGCTTGCAGATCTGCCGATCGAGATTCCGAAAGGGATCGTCCTACGGGGAGCAGACACCTGCCCTGGTTCTTCCTCACCCTACTGCGGGTCCGTCATCACCGTTGAGAATGGCATACTCGCCTACACAGGCGATAGGTGTGGCGTTAACACGTCGAGCGAGTTGGCCTGTCCGAACGGTGGCCCGGCGGTGATCGAGATGACCAACGTGTCCCCCGATTACAACTTTTCTTGGGCTCAGTGCAGTAATACTGGCAGTTCACTTTCTACCGCCAACAGGCTAGGCTGCGGGGCCACCCCGCTAGCTGCCGACGCTGCTCAGGGACAGACGACGATACAGGTCCAAAGCACGAGCAACTTCTCGGTTGGCATGTGGGTGCTGATCGACGAGGCTTCTGCGGCCGGTTGGGTCAATGATCCAATAACGGCGCTTGGTCAGGTATGGGCGACCTCTGATTTTCTCAGCTCTTCCAGTTCTCCGGCGACAGGCAGGTTAGCGTGGCAAAAGCACAACCCGAGCCTGAGCACGGATGATTTTTCCAGCGGCGCCTATCCATATCAGGTTAATACAGCTGGATGCTGGCACTCTTACTGTGATCGGCCAATCAGCGAACTTCACCTGATCACGTCGATTGGCGCGGGCCCGTGTCCAGGGACGAATTGCACCCTGACTTTCGATGATCCGCTGACGATCGCCTTTCGAGAGAGCGGCAACCACCACGCCCAAGTCTATACGTTCTACACGAACAACACGGGCATCACCCCCGGTTCCTTCGTTCAAAATGCGGGCCTGGAAGACGTCTCAGTAACCCGCGGGCCTAACGGCGGCGTGCTCATGCAGTTTTGCGCCTATTGCTGGATCAAGAACGTCGAGGTCGCAGATTGGTACGGTGGCGGAATCGACATTGTCTATTCGGTTAGGAGCGAGATTTTCAATACCATTGTTCAGCTGTGCTGGGATTCCGTAAACAGTGGCGGAGAATATCCTATCGCGCTGGATGATGCATCGACTGAGATATTGATCGATAACTCGATCACCTCTCGCGGAGGAAAGGGAATGGTCGCTAGAGCGGGTGGGGCTGGCTCGGTCATAGCATATAACTATCAGGATGATACGATGTACGACGACCTGTCGGGCATCGGCGATTACTGGATAGATATGGGGCTGAACGGCAGCCATTTCGTCGGTGCTCACCATATTTTGTTTGAAGGCAACTGGGCCGATAACTGCGACAACGATTTTACACACGGCAGTGATATGTATCACACATACTTCAAGAACTGGTGCACCGGGCTCAGGACGCCGTTCGTCGACCCAAGCAACGGCCTAACCGTGAACGACGAAGAAGGAATAGGCTATACGACGGATAACACTCAGGCGACCCCTGGCCCGTTGCGTCCTGCCGGCGCGATGGCGTGGGATTACTGGATGGCCTACGTCGGCAACGTGTTGGGAATATCAATAGTGACGACGGCGGCAAACAACTGGGTCTACAGCGCCAGCGATTTCGCTGCAGGTCAGAAAGGAGAAATCTGGCTGATGGGCTGGAACAACTGGGATCATACCGCAGCGGACCCTAATCTCTCGGGTTCTACGCCGTATATGTTTCGTCACGGAAACTATGACTACTATAACGGCGCCGTGACGTGGGATTCGGGCACGCCGGACCATTATCTGCCGAATTCTTTCTATCTGTTGTTTGCCCCATCCTTCTTCGGCGCAGGAGCCTCGTGTACATACCCGTGGCCGTGGGTCACGCCGACCGGATGGCGCCAGATTCAGAGCAATTCCTGCAGCGGCTCCGGTCTTCCCGCCAAGGCGCGCTACGACGCCGGGACGCCGTTCACGCAGCCTTGAGGAGCCGCTGATGGCGGGGGAAACGTCACTTGCCCGCTCTCGTGCGCCCACGGCGAGCGTATTTGGGGGGCCATGCAGGGGAGAGCAATGGAGGGAAACGCGGGTCATTGGCGATTCCTCCAGCAAAGGGTCGATTTGACCCGTTCGCGACGCCGTCGGCGTATGACCCGCTGTTTGACAGCACACTGGAGACGGCTGGAGTTGACGTAAAGCTGCCGTTGCCAATCGCGGCGGTGGACGCCACACTCGCTGAGACGGACCCCTCAACTCGGCAGGGATCCTCCGCCGCGCAATGTGACGCGACCGCAACAGGGCTACGTCCGATCTATGAAAGGGCGCTCTCGACATAAAAAGCGAAGCCGCGCCGTATTAAGAGTCCGCATCGGGCGAAGTGGGATGGACAATGCGGAAAGCAGCATTTTTGGCCTTGGCAGTCGGCCTCAGTGGCTGCACCACCACTTTTCCTGGCGCTGTTATCGCCCCTGATGGGCAGATTCTGAGGGGCGAGAACTTCGTGACCTTCTCCGCCGGGGGATTTTCTGTTTCCGACGGCAGGCTGACCTGCGTCGGCAGTCACAATCCGCTCAGCCAATCCCAAACAGTCACAGTCGCCGTGAGATGCAGCGACGGCCGGACTGGTATTGCGATCGCAACTCGAGACACGGCGACGAGCGGCGGAGGTAAAGTCACCTTCTCGGACGGTTCAGAGTGGACATTCGTCTTTGGGGAAGCCGCTCGTAAAATTTAGTAATACGATCAGCGCCGCTTTGCCCGGCGGCGGTGAGGGCTCCGGAGCGTGGTGGCAGGGTCCCTCCGCGTGGGCTGGGGGGTAGGGTGTGCATACAACGCAGACGAATTGTTGAACAATTCTACGGCGACGGCGCTCGCCATTCGCGTCTCGGCTCGGACGGTTTTCACCGGAATGGGGGTCAGACGCGAATTCGGCGGCGGCTAGACTAAGCTTGTCGACATGCGCGGAAACGTTTCGGGAAAAGCTGCATGTCGTTGGCTACTCCCGCGCTCCCATCCAATGCGTGATCGGCGCTTGCCGAGTGCCCTGGCGTCGCTTCTCAAAAACCACCACGCTGTCGTAGAAAGTGACTGAATCGGTCGAGATCGTGAAGGGGGTTGGCTCCAGGGCACCCCGAGAGGTCGCAGCGCCGATTTCATCCACTTTGTCCTTGCAAAATTCGACAAAGGTGCCGGGTTTCCTCAATCCGCCCTCATAACCCAAATCAGGCCAGTAATTGGTGTGGGTATCCTCGACAAGATAAACGCCGCGGGGCGAAATACGATGATAAAGCAATTCGAACGAGGCGATCTGGTGCGGCGATAGGTGGCTGCCATCGTCGATCGCGATATCGATCTGCGGGTATTTGGCCAATACTGCGTCTATGACGGAAGCATCGTCCTGGCTGCCAATAAAGATCTCGATGCCCTCTGCTTCATGCGCTTTGCAGGTCGGGTTGAGGTCGATTCCGATGATCTTGCAGCCTGGTCCGAAATATTCGCGCCACATTTCCATGGACCCTCCGCCCATGACCCCAATCTCGAGCACGACCGGACTTTTTCCGCGAAAACGGTCAAAATGGCGCTCATAAATATCGAAATAGTGCATCCACTTGTGAAGTCTCTTGCCGGGGTTGTTCAGAAAATAGTGGTGAAGGAATCCGTCGCTCAAAGCCATTGTTCTCCCTGTCGCGATCGCCTGCGCGCCGATCCTCGTGGCGTCAGCCGCGGTTAAAAGCGTCTGAGCGCTCGGGAAGCGCGCGTTCCCGGTGTCACGAAATCAAGAAAAAAGCGCTTCAGCCGGGCGAGCGCAATATCCAACGCTTACCGTGCCGCCGGGCGCTTCCGCATCGAACTTCATAACTTCCCCATGACGACCAGATCTTGAATCCCGTTCGCTCCCTGCGCGATGTATTCGA
Source organism: uncultured Alphaproteobacteria bacterium (assembly GCA_963824475.1). Taxonomy (GTDB): domain Bacteria; phylum Pseudomonadota; class Alphaproteobacteria; order Rhizobiales; family Beijerinckiaceae; genus Roseiarcus. The sequence goes on along the minus strand of CAWGPR010000006.1, from coordinate 9,852 downwards.
TGACCCCGAAGTACTTTCCGAATTCTGTCAGAGTATAGGATTTTGACTGATATGTGGCCCTATAGTAATGCTTGGGAACGACGTCACCTAGGGCGTCGTCAATCGTGGAATCGACAATTCCGGGCGGAGGGAGCTCGGCGTCCCCTCTTCCCACGGAAAGGCGGTAAGCGAAGTCGCCGTGTGTGGTCGCCATGAACACACCGCCGGGAGCGAGGATGCGAACTCATCTCGATAAGCCACGCCTCCTGATTCTCGCGGCTCAGATGAGTGAACACCGAATACGATAGAATGAGATCGAATTGCTCTGCGGCATATGGAGTGGGCGGCAGCGGCGCCAACGTGTGGAAGGCGTTCGCTCGCAAAGCCTTGTTGCACCAATCCACTCCTCGCGGATCCACGTCGCAACCCCAGACTTCAGGCGACTCATCGATGATGGCGAGAAATAGCATCGGGAGCCGTCCGCACCCGCAGACCCAGTCCAAAATTCGTTTAACCTGAGACAGACTCTTGTGCCGCTGCAAGGGTTCAAGAAACTCCCCAAGCGTTTGAAGACCGCCCACTTTGAAACTATGAGCGTCTCTCGTATGGGAGACCCGATACATCAGCTCCTCTGGAGACGAAGGTAGTGTATCGAGCACGGAGCTGACGATCTGCCCGCGTCGTCCATGGGGATGTCCGCGGAACGTTCCGATGACGTCAACTCGGGGGGCCACGTTTGTAGAATGATCGCGGATAGGAAGTTCGAATCGGAATTCGCGGGTCGCCGCGTGCGGCACATCAGGAAAGGCCGCGGCTACGCCGGCATCGTTATTGAGCAAACAATCCTCGAGATGGCCTCCGTTAAAATACACGGACACGCCGTCGAGGGGCTGGTCCCGCGTCATCATCCAACCCTCCACCAGAAGGCGGCCGTTCATTTGCGGTCGCAAAGCCCGTATGTGGCCGGGCAGGATCGGCAGGTCGGCATGCGCAGGCTTTTGGAACGCAAGCTCGCGCCAGCGGCCAAGATCAGACATGAAGGTCTCCTTATGCGGCTCGTTGCTCGGGGGAACACAGACCTCTGGCACCTCAGTTTCGAACCACTGCAGAATCCGTTGTCGTGTATCGACGGCGCGCGTCAGCCGTCGACCTAGCCGTCCGGTAGCCCAAGCGCAGAGAGGCCCGCACCGATACGATCCGGATCAACGGAGAACGATCCGCGATGGGGGATGCTCGAATCCGGCGTGATGATCGGGCCACGCACGTCCGCGTATCGTCCGCGGCGATCGGCGACGAGCGCATAGAAGAACCGATCGCCGAAGATGTGCGGCGCAACGCTAAGCACCTGGACTCCGATCGGCGCATAGATGAGCCCGGTCAGCCCCGAACCCAGCGTGCCGAAGATCGCATGCGCCTCGCGAAAGAGCTGCACCTGATCTTCAAAATCGAGGCCAGCCATTTCCACGGCTTCATAGCCGCAGCGCGACAGGCATTCTGCAATTTGGCTCCAGTTGACCAGGCTGCGGGCGTCGGCTTGCTCGCGAAAGATCGCGATCTTGCGCGCCTTCTCGATCGGCTTCTGCGGCAGCGCGCCGCGCATCATCTCCGCAGCCGCCGGATGCATGACATGATCAGACCAGATCGGCGTCACAGCCCAGGCTGTCTTGAGCCTCAAGGTCTTGCCCGGTCTGATCAGAATCAAGCGATCCGGCGAAACGCCATAGGCCTGGATCGAGTTCGCGGAAATTTCTCCATTTTGGAACGTCCTCAGTGTCCGGAACAATGAAACGAAAACGCCCCGGAAACGCCGCCTCGACCATGACTATCTTCGGCAGCAGTTCTCCAAGCCAGTGCCCCCAGGTCCAAAAACCGTATCGGGCCACAATGACAACCTCGCCGCCGATCTCCTCGATCGGCCGGTCCGCTGCGATCGCGGCTCTGGTCGCCTCTCCATACCAGGGCGGCGCCTGTTCCTCGACAAGAGACAAACCGACGGTGACCGTGTAATCGGCGCTGGGATGCAAGTTTGCGGATCCCAGCGCGACGAGATCGATCGCTTTGAGATTCGCTAGACGATCGACATAAACGTGCTGGTTCATCTGCCGGGCGAAGGCGGGGTCAAAGTCCGATATATTTTCGTAGACCGCGCAGCCGGGAACCCGATAGCTCGCGGGCTGCGCGAGCCGCACGCTGGCAATCGCCATTGAATTGAGCGAGCGCCGCTCGAGCTTGCCCTCAGGCTTTCGCTCCTGTTTCGGTTTGCGACTCCAGAACATAAGGCCCCGAGCGAAACGTCGTTATTTCGAGGAAACAGCCGCTTCCAGGCGACGAACGGACTTGAACTCCTCAAAGATCTCGGCGCACGGCTTTTTTCGAAAGATATCGTGCTGCTTGATTACGTCCAGGAACTCAAGGTCGGCGATTTCCTTTGCGCTATAGGTCTTGATGTCGCGACGAACCGGATTCGCTCGCCAGACCACGCCTTGCCCGTGGTTGTCGGCGATTGTCCTCAGCTCAAAGGTTGGGAAGAACGCCTCGATGAAAAAAACGAGTTTGTACGTGTCCCCCATCCATGAGTGGTCCAAGTCGCCAATGAATTTCTTCACTCTCACGGAGTCCAACTGATCTGGCAGGCCCGATTGATACGAATTGGGAACAATGTCATCGATGATGATGACGCCATCCGGCGCCAGGAAACGGATCGCGTTCGTGAAGTCTCGTAATGTCTGTTCGAACGTGTGGAGTCCATCAAGATAGATGACCTGAAACACCTCCGATGGTCCAATCCAGTCGCTGAAATAAATATCGCTGGCGACTTCATGGAACGTGCAGGAAGCGTTTTCTTTTATCGCCCGATCAAAGGGGAAACGGAACTTGGGATCGACGGCGACCTTTCGCTGTGCCTTGACCGCGAAGAACGTCTCGCCTTCGCTCACGCCGATCTCGAGATAGCTGGGCGCGTCAAACAACGCAAGAAACTGGTTGATGGCTTCCGGGCGGGAAATCACAAAGGATCGCCTTTCATAGTCAGATGGCTCTGCCTAAAGTTCAAGAAAGCGCTTAACGGTCAGGGGCAAAAGCGTCAGGCCGAATTGCCTGTCTCGACTTGGCCGTGACTTTTGATCCATTTCCAGGTCGTGTGCAATTGCGGAACGAACTCGGTTTTGCTTTCCCAGCTAAAATCGTTCTTTGCGCGTGAGCAATCCAGCACGCAACGAGGCACGTCGATCGGTCGTCCCGGTTTATAGACCGCCTCGAACTGAACCTGCGTCACCACGCGAATTGCCTCGACGATCTGGTTTATCGAGGCGCCGCGTCCGCTTCCGGCGTTGTACACGCCTTCTCTCTCGCCCGTTCCGGCCAGGACGCAAAACTCGGCGAGATCGCCGACTGCAAAATAGTCGCGCACAACGCTGCCATCGCCCCATATTTCAACGGGTTCCCCGGCCAAGATTCGGCGCAGGAAGGTCGAGATGACGCCTTGCACCCCAGAATGCGCCTGGCGGGGTCCAAAAGGATTTGAGGCGCGGATCACAATGGGAGAAAAACCACGCAACCGTCGATACATATCGAGGTAATGCTCGATTGAAACCTTGACGATGCCGTAGGAGTTAAGGGGCCGCAGCGGGTGAGACTCGGGTATGGGAAGAACATCCGGGACGCCGTAGACCGTTCCCCCCGAGGAAAGAAACAAAATCCTGCGAACCCCCAAACGGTCCATCAACTCCAGAAGATTGAGCGTGCCAATCAAGTTATCCTGGACGTCGACTTTCGGATCGAGGTTGCCGGTCCCGGGAAGCGTCGTGCTGAGAAGATGGAAGACGACGTCCACGCCAGCGAGCGCCTCGGCAAGCGCCATTCTATCCGCGAAATCGCCGAAGTGATATTCCACTGCAGGCAGAGGAGGGCGAAAACGTTCCGGCTGGCGGTCGAAGACGCGGACGGAATGACCCCGCGCCAATAGCTTGTCGACAACATGCGATCCGATGAACCCGCCGCCGCCTACAAGCAGGACCTTCGTCATCAGCGCGTCAATCCGCGCACGTTCGTCAGGGCCGAGGTCAGCCCCATGGCCGCGGGCGCCACTCCAAACATACGTTCGATGGCGTGAATGAGCGTTCCGTCTATCGGCACAGGCTCCAAAGGATAGTCATCCCACTTGAGGCCTAGATCGACAAACTTGCGCACGACTGCGGATCGCGCCCAAAACATCGATCCGACCGGAAAATTGAACTGCTCAGCCAGCTGGCTTATTCCCATTTTCGCGCTCAATTCATTGGCGATTTTTCGATTCTTTGTCCAGGAAACAACATGAGGATCATCTGGATAAACTATGCCTATTGTTGAATTAGCGGCCATTTCCGACAGGATGACGTCCAGCATTTTGCCGCCGCGATTCCCACCGAGCAGATTTTCCAGTAGAAAGGTGTTCCATGCCTCGGCAAACGGTCGGTTTTCGACATGCGTGCTTTTCTTTGTGTGCAAATGACCAATGATATCATAGGAGGAACAGAGCCTCGGACCGATTTCTGTCAGGAAGGGACCAATGTCTCGTCCTCTGTTCGGTGTCACTAGGACCTTGGCCACGCAGCCTTTATAGCCTGACAGCGCGGCCTTCGACTCCGAGGCCCCGTCTTCGGTCACTACGCTGACAAAGAGGTCGGGAGCGGTTTGATTGAGATTGAGCCGTTCGACGATGCCGACAAGTTGTTCGGGATAGAACGCGTGGAGGTGAAGCGCGATCCGCAGGTCGGGGGGAGCGGAATTTTTGGCGGATCCGTCTTGAATGACCTTTTGAAGCCAGGGCCCCTGAGGAAGACCTTTTTGAAGGAAATCTGCGAAGGGATCGCGCTCGGCCTGTCTGCCCGCGTTGTTCATAGTCAAATAGACCAATGGCTGGAATCCAGGCATCGGCTTTCGAAGCTCAAGTCCTGACGCCATACCCCTGACATAGACTTCAATGATCTGGTTCTCGGACAGTGATTCGATCGCCTTGTGCTTGTAGAAATCGCTGCGGAAAGCGCCCGATGCGACGATGAGATCAATGTCTTCTTTGATCCGGGCCTCGCAGCCGATCGCCTCGTCGGCGATCGCCTCCAGCTTCGACACGTAGGTTTTCATGTCGAACTCGGCCCTAGCGCTGTTTTGAGAGCGCTCCGCAACCTCAGCGCGCAGCTCGGGCTTGACCGCCAAAGCCAAAACCTTGCCGGCCAGGTCGTCCGTGTCCAAATATTCGGCGACGCAGTACTCCTTCAGCCCGATGTCGATCAAAAAATCGGCAATGCCCGTCGTTTGAGCGAAGCACACAACGGGAAGTCCTCGGGTCAACGCGTCAATGCCGACGTTTGGAAGGGGATCCAACCGTGACGGCAGCAGGAGGAGGTCAGCCGTTTCGTAAGCGACCTCGAGTTGACTGGTCGAGCGCAAAAGCTTGACGGCGGTTTCAAGTTCAGCGCGCCGGATCTGGTCGGAGAGGTAGACCGAATAGGCGAGCTCGCGATCAGGATCAAAGCCGTCGCCAATCCAGATGAATCGAAACCGCCTTGTCAGCCGCTGCTTTGCGATGACGGCGGCGCATTGGATGAAAAGATCAACCCCTTTTCTTAGTTCGATGTTGCCCACGCCAAGCACGAGGAAATCGCCATCTGATCCAAGGGGACGCAGATTGGCGAGCAACCATTCTTTCTCATCGGCGGATCGCAGAGCGTCGCCGGTGCCGGGGGGAATGACGCACTTTCCTTGCGGCGCGACACGGATCGAAACGCCAGGGTATAGCCAGAAGTCCTCGATAGCGCTCTGAAGCGTCAGTTTCGTCGAAAAGACGGTTTTGGATGAGAGAACCAGCACGTCCCGGAGCGCCGCGCGGGGGCGGGTGTTTGACGAAAATTCGTGGATCAATGAGATTGTCGGAACGGCCGCGGCCTTCAAGGCGCGAAGCGCCCGTCGGGATTCCACGCTGTTGGCGATTGCAAAAGACAGTTTGTATTGCGACACGATTTTGTTTACGACACTGTCGAGCTCTTCATCGCTCAACTGTCTCCGATCGACCTGGTAGAGCGAGATCGCGGCGGCCCTGAGATTCTCCGTCAGCTCCCCCCCGCCGAGCGCCAGACAGACGACATTGTACCGTTCGGAAAACGCGGCAATGAGGTTCAGCGCCAGGACAGGCGCGCCAGAGCGCGTGGCGTCATGGCTGACGAAAAGGATTGTGGGCTTTTTCTCATCGATCATAATGACCGGCTCGCCCTGAGCCGCAGGCGTACCGGGAGCGCTGGGCAAGAGCTCTTGCGAGCCGGGGGGAAGGCCAATCTTTCCGAGCGACCGGCGGGGATCGCGCTTCTGCGCGCTCTTCGCAAAGCGAGCCGTCACTCTTCGGGAAAGGGGCGGCGACCGGCGGGAGAGGAAGCTGAGAAGGCGGTATCTGAGCAAATCGATGGAGGCCTTCGACGGCCGGGCGCGCAGGTCAGCAAGCTGCCGCTCAAGCTCTTGCTTGAGACCGTCAACTCGCTCGAAGTCGGACAGCTTCCTGTTGAAGGCTTGATTGAGCTCCTCCAGTTCCGTGACCAGCCTCTGCCTTTCCGACTGGGAGGCTGCGCCTTGCGCCTTCAAGGGTTCGAGTTGCGCCTTCAATTGAGCGACAGTCGCCTCAAGCTCGGCTTCGACCGTCTTGCGCTCCCGCAGCTGCGCTTCATGTTGCTCGTGGGCCTTTGCAAGCGCCTGGACTTGCTCTTCTCTTTGCCGAACGGCGTCCTCGAGCGAGCGCGCGCGGGTCTGCAACCGGTCCGCGTGAGCATCGATCTCGGATTTTTCCTGAACCGCCTCCCAGCGCGCGCCCAGAAGCGAAAACCGTTCCCGCACGGCGACGATGTCAGCCTCGACCGCCAAGTCGCATAGCTGTTTCGCCGCATCTGGAGCATGGGCGCCGACAGCGGCCACGCCCAGCCCATGCGCATGGAGAAATTCGAACACGGGGACTTCCTGTCTTAGTTGAGCGAGGAAGCGCCAGACCCCGAAGTCTTCTCGCCGCTCGTTGGTGTCGTGGAAAAGGACGACGGCCCGATCGGAAAGCTTGGGGCGCCAGGTGTCGAAGTCATGACGCACCGAGTCATACGTGTGATAGCCGTCGATGTGCAGGAGGTCGATCGTGCCGTCAGCGAAAGCGCTAGAGGCGTCATCGAAGCTCGTACGCAGAAGCTGTGAGAACGAGCCATAACGCTTATCGTGAAAACCCTTCAGATCGGCATAGACATCTTCTTCGTACGGTCCGGAATGCGGATCGCCGGTCCAGGCGTCCACGGCGTAGCACTGAGCCGCCAGCTGCCGCCGCAGGACCGCTTCGCAGAATGCGGCGTAAGACACGCCATGATGAGTCCCCAGCTCCACCAGCAGCCGAGGCCCCGTGTTTGCGACCAGCCAAAGCGCGAAAGGAACGTGGCCCCACCAGGCGCTATGACGGTCGAGCCGCTCGGGGGTCCAAAACGCGGGCTCGAAGTCCGGCGATGTCAGGACGGAAAAATCCAAATTCTACGCGCCTGTCACATGGGGATTCCAGCAGCTAACATCGGCGCGCGGAGCCGTCAACCAAATGAGCGGGCGCGCCGATCGCGGCCAAGCTCCTCAGCTTCGTTTGACGTGATCCCTGAAGTGGACCCGGTTTTTGGGACCGGGGGTTAAGTTGGAGGCCGGCCGCTCCGTTTGATAGACGGAGCGAACGATGACGAAGAACACGAGACGCCGGATCGACGCGGGGCTGAAGGCGAAGATCGCGCTGGAGGCCTTGCGGGAGCAGGCGACGGTTGTCGACTTGGCGCAGCGGTACGAGGTCCATCCCAACCAGATTTACGCCTGGAAGAAGCAGCTTCAGGACCAGGCGGCGCGCGCCTTCGACCCTGGCGTCGCTCGGGACGCGGAGACGGCGCATGAGCGGGAGATCGAGCGGCTGCACGCCAAGATCGGCCAGCTCACTGTCGAGCGGGATTTTTTAGCCAGGAGGTCCGGAAGATGAGCGCGCCGGACCGCAGAGCGATGCTCGACCGCGCGGACAAGGCGCTGTCGGTTCGGCGGCAATGCGCGCTTCTGAGCGTGGCGCGTTCGGGCGTCTACCGGACGCGCAAGCCGGCCAACGACAACGACACGGCGCTGATGCGCCGGATCGATGAACTGTTCACCGCCTGGCCCTTTCTCGGCTCGCGCCGGATGACGGCGATGCTGCGCGCCGAGGGCGTCACCGTGAACCGCAAGCGCGTGCAGCGGCTGATGCGCCTGATGGGGATCGCCGCGCTCGGGCCGAAGCCGAGAACGACCAAGCCCACGCCCGGCCACAAGATTTATCCCTATCTCCTGCGCGGCGTGGCGATCGAGCGGGCGAACCACGTCTGGGCGGCCGATATCACCTACATTCCGATCGGGCGCGGCTTTCTCTACCTCGTGGCGATCATCGACTGGGCGTCGCGGGCGGTGCTTGCGTGGCGTCTGTCGAACACGATGGACGTCTCGTTCTGCCTCGCGGCGCTCGAGGAGGCGCTGGCGAAGTTCGGCCGGCCGGAGATCTTCAATACCGACCAGGGCTCGCAGTTCACCTCGGCCGCCTTCACCGGCGCGCTCGCCGAAGCCGGCGTCGCGATCTCGATGGACGGCCGCGGCCGCTGGATGGACAACGTGTTCATCGAGCGGCTGTGGCGCTCGCTGAAGTACGAGGACGTCTATCTCAAGGGCTACGCCGACGGCCGGGAGGCTGCGCGCGGCATTGCTGAATGGTTCGCCTTCTATAACGAATGGCGTCCTCATCAGGCGCTGGCGGACCGCACGCCGATGGCGGTCTGGCGCGAGGCGGTCGCCGGCGCCGGGGCCGTGGACATGATGGACAACGCATCCGCGTTGCCCACATGCCCACAGCCGCAGAAGCAGACGCGGCCTCTCGCTGCGTGATAGAAAGGAACGCCGAGCGGTCGGGATTCCAATTAAGAAACCGATTCCAGCGGTCCCGCTGCGCGGGTCCATTTCACCCTTCAATCCGAAGCTTTTATCATGGGACTGACATTTGGGGATTGCGCCGCGAATGCCTATACGCGAGAGATGTGCGGGCGAATGCTGCCCGCCTGCCTGCTTTTTAAGGCGAGGGCCGATATAGACCCAAAGGAGAGGGTTGAACCGCTCCAGCATTGCCGGAGGCCATTTTGTTTGGGTCACGCGGCCATGGCTGTGTCGTTCAGCATGGCGAAGTAGCGTTCCTCGGCTTCGGCCGGCGGGATGAAGCCGATGGGCTCCAGAAGCCGGCGGTTGTTGAACCAGTCCACCCACTCGAGGGTCGCGAACTCGACGGCCTCGAAGTTGCGCCACGGTCCAGTTCGATGGATGACCTCAACCTTGTAGAGGCCGTTGATCGTTTCGGCGAGGGCATTGTCGTAAGAGTTGCCGACGCTGCCGACCGAAGGCTCGATCCCGGCTTCGGCGAGACGCTCGGTGTACTTGATTGAGACATATTGATCCACATGGCCGTTCGCGGCCTGGGATGTCCGGTACGGTTCACGCTTACCGGAGGTCAGAAGGGCGATGCGCCGCAAGCCGCCGAGGTGATCGAGGGATTGCCCGCCGAGGTGGTCATGGCCGATACAGCCTATGACGCCGATCCCCTCCGCGAAGCTATCGCCGCCAAAGGGGCGATCGCCGTCATCCCCAACAACCCGTCACGAGCGCGCAAATATCCGCTCGACAAGCATCTCTACGCCGAGCGTCATCTGGTGGAGTGTTGTTTCTCAAAACTCAAGCAGTTCCGTCGGGTCGCAACCCGCTTCGAAAAGACCGCGCGCAATTATCGCGCAGTCGTAACGCTGGCCGCCATCATCCTATGGATGCGATAAGTGTCCACACCGA
>CAWGPR010000005.1:0-616297 GCA_963824475.1 uncultured Alphaproteobacteria bacterium | reverse complement strand
AGCTGTGTCGGATCAACGAGCAGTTCGATGCTGCGGGCGTTCTCGGCTGCCGCCTAATGAAGCCAGCTTGTTCGAGCGTCAGTACCATCTGGTGCACGGAAGGCGGGCTGACGCGAAAATAGTCCTGCATCTCAGTTTCGGCCGGCGGCCGGCGGTGCAGGCGCGTGTAGAGGTGGATAAACGCCAGATATTGGCCCTGCCTGGGTGTGAAGGTTTTTGCAGGGCAACTCACTCCGGCCATCCAATTCAGCTGTTCGTGCGTGCCTCAACACGAGGAGGCACGGATGAATGTACGCTATCGGGTCGAACTCAGCCAAACCGAACGCACCGAACTGACGGAGCTTCTGAGCGGCGGCAAGCATGCGGCACGCAGGCTCAAGCGGGCGCAGATATTGTTGGCGGCGGATGGCGGCGCCAGCGACGAGGCGATCGCGACCAATGTCGGCGTGGGCAGCTCGACCGTCTATCGGACTAAGCGCCGCTTCGTCCTCGGCAACCTGGAGGCGGCGCTCAGCGAAGAGCCGCGCCCCGGAGCAAACCGCAAGCTCTCGGGCAAGGAGGAAGCCCTGCTGGTGGCAACGGCCTGTTCGAGTCCACCCGCGGGCCGCGCTCGCTGGACGCTGGAGTTGCTGTCCGGTGAACTGGTCAGGCTGACTGCGCACGAGAGTGTGTCGCGCGAGACGGTGCGTCGGCGCTTGGCCGAAAATGACCTCAAGCCATGGCGCAAGGACATGTGGTGCATTCCGCAGGTCGACGCCGACTACGTCGCCCGTATGGAGGAGGTGCTCGATCTTTATTCCGAAGCGCCCGATCCCGAGCGCCCGGTGGTCTGCTTCGACGAGAGCCCGATCCAGCTCATCGGCGAGGTCCGCCGGCCGATCCCGCCCGAGCCGCGGCAAATCGAGCGCTACGACTGCGAATATAAACGCAACGGAACCGCGAACCTGTTCGTGTTCTTGGATGTGAACCGCCCCTGGCGCAAGGTGAAGGTCACCGAACGGCGCGCCGCCGAAGACTTCGCCGTCTGCATGCGCGACCTCACCGATGTCCATTATCCCGAGGCGGAGCGCATTCGCGTGGTGCTCGACAACTTGTCGACCCATTCCGCCGGCGCGCTCTACCAGACTTTCCCAGCCGACGAAGCGCGACGGGTGCTGCGCCGGCTGGAGTTCCACTACGTCCCCAAGCACGCCAGCTGGCTGAACATGGTCGAGATCGAGATCGGCGTCCTGGCCAGTCAATGTCTCGATCGGCGCATCGAAAGCTACACCCGGCTTGTCGCCGAGACCGCTGCTTGGGAGAAGCGACGCAACGCCGAATGCGCCCGCATCAACTGGATGTTCACAACCCAAAAAGCCCGCGCCAAAATGGGGCGCGCTTACCCCAAGCCCACGCTCAAATCAGACCAAAATCAAAGAGTCAAAACCTCTGTGACGAGGTACTAGTACCTCGGCACAGTGATCTTGACCGGTTGAATCCGGGGTCAAAGTAACTCTGGCAGCTGTGTCGGATCAACGAGCAGTTCGATGCTGCGGGCGTTCTCGGCTGCCGCCTAATGAAGCCAGCTTGTTCGAGCGTCAGTACCATCTGGTGCACGGAAGGCGGGCTGACGCGAAAATAGTCCTGCATCTCAGTTTCGGCCGGCGGCCGGCGGTGCAGGCGCGTGTAGAGGTGGATAAACGCCAGATATTGGCCCTGCCTGGGTGTGAAGGTTTTTGCAGGGCAACTCACTCCGGCCATCCGATTCAGCTGTTCGTGCGTGCCTCAACACGAGGAGGCACGGATGAATGTACGCTATCGGGTCGAACTCAGCCAAACCGAACGCACCGAACTGACGGAGCTTCTGAGCGGCGGCAAGCATGCGGCACGCAGGCTCAAGCGGGCGCAGATATTGTTGGCGGCGGATGGCGGCGCCAGCGACGAGGCGATCGCGACCAATGTCGGCGTGGGCAGCTCGACCGTCTATCGGACTAAGCGCCGCTTCGTCCTCGGCAACCTGGAGGCGGCGCTCAGCGAAGAGCCGCGCCCCGGAGCAAACCGCAAGCTCTCGGGCAAGGAGGAAGCCCTGCTGGTGGCAACGGCCTGTTCGAGTCCACCCGCGGGCCGCGCTCGCTGGACGCTGGAGTTGCTGTCCGGTGAACTGGTCAGGCTGACTGCGCACGAGAGTGTGTCGCGCGAGACGGTGCGTCGGCGCTTGGCCGAAAATGACCTCAAGCCATGGCGCAAGGACATGTGGTGCATTCCGCAGGTCGACGCCGACTACGTCGCCCGTATGGAGGAGGTGCTCGATCTTTATTCCGAAGCGCCCGATCCCGAGCGCCCGGTGGTCTGCTTCGACGAGAGCCCGATCCAGCTCATCGGCGAGGTCCGCCGGCCGATCCCGCCCGAGCCGCGGCAAATCGAGCGCTACGACTGCGAATATAAACGCAACGGAACCGCGAACCTGTTCGTGTTCTTGGATGTGAACCGCCCCTGGCGCAAGGTGAAGGTCACCGAACGGCGCGCCGCCGAAGACTTCGCCGTCTGCATGCGCGACCTCACCGATGTCCATTATCCCGAGGCGGAGCGCATTCGCGTGGTGCTCGACAACTTGTCGACCCATTCCGCCGGCGCGCTCTACCAGACTTTCCCAGCCGACGAAGCGCGACGGGTGCTGCGCCGGCTGGAGTTCCACTACGTCCCCAAGCACGCCAGCTGGCTGAACATGGTCGAGATCGAGATCGGCGTCCTGGCCAGTCAATGTCTCGATCGGCGCATCGAAAGCTACACCCGGCTTGTCGCCGAGACCGCTGCTTGGGAGAAGCGACGCAACGCCGAATGCGCCCGCATCAACTGGATGTTCACAACCCAAAAAGCCCGCGCCAAAATGGGGCGCGCTTACCCCAAGCCCACGCTCAAATCAGACCAAAATCAAAGAGTCAAAACCTCTGTGACGAGGTACTAGTACCTCGGCACAGTGATCTTGACCGGTTAAATCCGGGGTCAAAGTAACTCTGGCAGCTGTGTCGGATCAACGAGCAGTTCGATGCTGCGGGCGTTCTCGGCTGCCGCCTAATGAAGCCAGCTTGTTCGAGCGTCAGTACCATCTGGTGCACGGAAGGCGGGCTGACGCGAAAATAGTCCTGCATCTCAGTTTCGGCCGGCGGCCGGCGGTGCAGGCGCGTGTAGAGGTGGATAAACGCCAGATATTGGCCCTGCCTGGGTGTGAAGGTTTTTGCAGGGCAACTCACTCCGGCCATCCAATTCAGCTGTTCGTGCGTGCCTCAACACGAGGAGGCACGGATGAATGTACGCTATCGGGTCGAACTCAGCCAAACCGAACGCACCGAACTGACGGAGCTTCTGAGCGGCGGCAAGCATGCGGCACGCAGGCTCAAGCGGGCGCAGATATTGTTGGCGGCGGATGGCGGCGCCAGCGACGAGGCGATCGCGACCAATGTCGGCGTGGGCAGCTCGACCGTCTATCGGACTAAGCGCCGCTTCGTCCTCGGCAACCTGGAGGCGGCGCTCAGCGAAGAGCCGCGCCCCGGAGCAAACCGCAAGCTCTCGGGCAAGGAGGAAGCCCTGCTGGTGGCAACGGCCTGTTCGAGTCCACCCGCGGGCCGCGCTCGCTGGACGCTGGAGTTGCTGTCCGGTGAACTGGTCAGGCTGACTGCGCACGAGAGTGTGTCGCGCGAGACGGTGCGTCGGCGCTTGGCCGAAAATGACCTCAAGCCATGGCGCAAGGACATGTGGTGCATTCCGCAGGTCGACGCCGACTACGTCGCCCGTATGGAGGAGGTGCTCGATCTTTATTCCGAAGCGCCCGATCCCGAGCGCCCGGTGGTCTGCTTCGACGAGAGCCCGATCCAGCTCATCGGCGAGGTCCGCCGGCCGATCCCGCCCGAGCCGCGGCAAATCGAGCGCTACGACTGCGAATATAAACGCAACGGAACCGCGAACCTGTTCGTGTTCTTGGATGTGAACCGCCCCTGGCGCAAGGTGAAGGTCACCGAACGGCGCGCCGCCGAAGACTTCGCCGTCTGCATGCGCGACCTCACCGATGTCCATTATCCCGAGGCGGAGCGCATTCGCGTGGTGCTCGACAACTTGTCGACCCATTCCGCCGGCGCGCTCTACCAGACTTTCCCAGCCGACGAAGCGCGACGGGTGCTGCGCCGGCTGGAGTTCCACTACGTCCCCAAGCACGCCAGCTGGCTGAACATGGTCGAGATCGAGATCGGCGTCCTGGCCAGTCAATGTCTCGATCGGCGCATCGAAAGCTACACCCGGCTTGTCGCCGAGACCGCTGCTTGGGAGAAGCGACGCAACGCCGAATGCGCCCGCATCAACTGGATGTTCACAACCCAAAAAGCCCGCGCCAAAATGGGGCGCGCTTACCCCAAGCCCACGCTCAAATCAGACCAAAATCAAAGAGTCAAAACCTCTGTGACGAGGTACTAGTACCTCGGCACAGTGATCTTGACCGGTTAAATCCGGGGTCAAAGTAACTCTGGCAGCTGTGTCGGATCAACGAGCAGTTCGATGCTGCGGGCGTTCTCGGCTGCCGCCTAATGAAGCCAGCTTGTTCGAGCGTCAGTACCATCTGGTGCACGGAAGGCGGGCTGACGCGAAAATAGTCCTGCATCTCAGTTTCGGCCGGCGGCCGGCGGTGCAGGCGCGTGTAGAGGTGGATAAACGCCAGATATTGGCCCTGCCTGGGTGTGAAGGTTTTTGCAGGGCAACTCACTCCGGCCATCCAATTCAGCTGTTCGTGCGTGCCTCAACACGAGGAGGCACGGATGAATGTACGCTATCGGGTCGAACTCAGCCAAACCGAACGCACCGAACTGACGGAGCTTCTGAGCGGCGGCAAGCATGCGGCACGCAGGCTCAAGCGGGCGCAGATATTGTTGGCGGCGGATGGCGGCGCCAGCGACGAGGCGATCGCGACCAATGTCGGCGTGGGCAGCTCGACCGTCTATCGGACTAAGCGCCGCTTCGTCCTCGGCAACCTGGAGGCGGCGCTCAGCGAAGAGCCGCGCCCCGGAGCAAACCGCAAGCTCTCGGGCAAGGAGGAAGCCCTGCTGGTGGCAACGGCCTGTTCGAGTCCACCCGCGGGCCGCGCTCGCTGGACGCTGGAGTTGCTGTCCGGTGAACTGGTCAGGCTGACTGCGCACGAGAGTGTGTCGCGCGAGACGGTGCGTCGGCGCTTGGCCGAAAATGACCTCAAGCCATGGCGCAAGGACATGTGGTGCATTCCGCAGGTCGACGCCGACTACGTCGCCCGTATGGAGGAGGTGCTCGATCTTTATTCCGAAGCGCCCGATCCCGAGCGCCCGGTGGTCTGCTTCGACGAGAGCCCGATCCAGCTCATCGGCGAGGTCCGCCGGCCGATCCCGCCCGAGCCGCGGCAAATCGAGCGCTACGACTGCGAATATAAACGCAACGGAACCGCGAACCTGTTCGTGTTCTTGGATGTGAACCGCCCCTGGCGCAAGGTGAAGGTCACCGAACGGCGCGCCGCCGAAGACTTCGCCGTCTGCATGCGCGACCTCACCGATGTCCATTATCCCGAGGCGGAGCGCATTCGCGTGGTGCTCGACAACTTGTCGACCCATTCCGCCGGCGCGCTCTACCAGACTTTCCCAGCCGACGAAGCGCGACGGGTGCTGCGCCGGCTGGAGTTCCACTACGTCCCCAAGCACGCCAGCTGGCTGAACATGGTCGAGATCGAGATCGGCGTCCTGGCCAGTCAATGTCTCGATCGGCGCATCGAAAGCTACACCCGGCTTGTCGCCGAGACCGCTGCTTGGGAGAAGCGACGCAACGCCGAATGCGCCCGCATCAACTGGATGTTCACAACCCAAAAAGCCCGCGCCAAAATGGGGCGCGCTTACCCCAAGCCCACGCTCAAATCAGACCAAAATCAAAGAGTCAAAACCTCTGTGACGAGGTACTAGCTGACTTGCTCCCGCGCATATGGGGCTCCTTGATTGCGGCCCGCGAGGAGGCGAAGGTGTCGCAGAGAACTCGGTGCCCGGCATCCGACCTGGGCCGACATTGCACGACAAACACACGATCGGGCGCTGGGTGCCAGGGCCTCAGCATGAGCCGCGAGGCGGTCCAGAATCTCAATCAGCACATTCGAGTCGGGACCGCCCACGACGGGGCCAAGTCTTGCTCTTCGAAGACGCTGCGGTGGACGGCCGGATTGCGTAGAGTCGAGGTGTGGCGCGGTGGCGTTAGGTTGAGCATGTCTGTTTCCGCCCCTTTCGTCTGGCGGTGCCTTAGTGGCTCAACCGTAGCTCCGTTTCCACACCCCGCTCATCGAACCGGACGTGCAGATTTCCCGCATCCGGCTCTCGGACAAGACCTCACGCGGTCTTTCGCGTGCGACGCCATCGGCAGCTTCTGAACATCATGTGGAGTTGATAGGTTGCCCAATCTCCATGTCCTTCGCCACGTTCTGCGGCTGTCTTGAACTGAGGTCCCTTCCCTCCGCCGGAGTTACCCGGCTTCAGCGGTACTACGAACCTCTCCGCCACCCCATAGCGCCCGGCCTCTCCCTCACGGGCGTCCGGTTGATCCTGTCATTCATAGCCTGACCACGCTCTAGGGCTTCCCGTGTTGCGTGCGCTTTCCTTGTGTACGTGCTGCCGCCAGTACCCCGGTGCAGCGACTGGGTGTCGTCTTCGCTCATCTCGCCCAGCCGTATCAGCCTTCCCCGAAGTTGCTGTCGGGTCGGCCTGCACATCGACCTTTTCGGAGCTTGCTCGGCGTTCACTCGCGTTGCGGCCCGCACACTCGCGCCGTCACCTATATGTGACCAGCCACACCGAAGGCTTCAGCCATTTCGTCACCTCCATGACTGCTCCGGTTGCTTCCGGCTGGAGCGTTCCCCGGGTGGGACTTGCACCCAATGGAAAGCGCCGCCTTCTCACGGCGCACGCAAATAGCGGTCATTGTGGCTCCCTTGAGCGTTGGGTCAAATCGTACCCAAGCGGACGTTCTACGCCGCGCAGAAATCAAAAGTTGTGTGTCATCACGGCGTGCGCGGCCCTGCGAAGCCAGAATTTGCAGAAAACGTGTTCTATGAGGTTCTCGCCGACACGGATTCGGAACGTGTGGTCGATTATCGACAAGGCGGCAATCGCAAAGCAGGTCTAAGGCCTTCGGGCCAGTCGTCTGATGGTTTCCCTCGTTTATTGCTTCTGAGAGCCCGTCCGGGAACTTAACGAATTGATGGAATCGCTTGTGATTCAAGGAAGCGGCCCGAATCACTTGGAGGGTCGCCGATGTGGACCAACGAAAATCGCACTCGCTACGACCGCGATGGACTGCGCTATCCCAGCGATTTGACCGACGCGGAATGGGCGCATGTCGAGCCGCTCATTCCGCCGGCCAAGCGCGGCGGCAACCGACGTCATGTCCATGAGCGCGAGGTCGTCAACGGCCTGATGTACGTCCTCAGCACTGGCTGCCAATGGCGCGCCGTCCCGAAGGACCTGCCGCCGCGTTCGACGCTTTACGATTACTTCGATCGCTGGAATTGGGACGGCACGCTCGATCGCATCCACGACGCGCTCTACGTGAAGTGTCGCGAAGCCGCCGCTCGCGAGGCGAGCCCGACCGCCGCGATCATTGACAGCCAGAGCGTCAAGAGCGCGGAAAAAGATCCTATGCGGGTGGACGGCGGCCCGACTTGGTAGGCTGAGCTTCCACACCAGCATGGAGGCAACCGATGCAGTCCGTCACCTCCGCGACCGCTGTCGCGACCACCGCCCTCGCGAATGATATCACGCTGTTCGCATCGCTCGAACTGAGCAAATCCAAATGGGTTGTGACGATCAATAGTCCGGGCAGCGAAAAGTTTTCCAAGCATGTGGTCGAGGGTGGAGACGGCGCCCGCCTGCTCGACCTTCTTTCGCGGTCGAGGGCAAAGGCCGAGGAGCGCTACGGCGTGCGGGTCAAAGCGATCGTCATTCAGGAAGCGGGATTGGACGGGTTTTGGATTCATCGCTTGCTGCTCGCCAATGGGATCGAGAGCCAGGTCGTCGATGCGGCTTCGATCGCCGTCGACCGGCGGCATCGGCGGGCGAAGACCGATTCGATCGACGGCGAGACGCTGTTGCGGACGCTGATGGCCTGGGCTCGCGGCGAGCGGCGGGTCTGTTCCATGGTTCGCGCGCCGAGCCCGGAAGAAGAGGATCGCCGGCGCCTGACGCGCGAGCGCGGCACGCTGATCAAGGAACGCATTCAGCACACCAATCGAATTAGGGGCCTGCTCAGCGGCCAAGGCATCCGGGATTACAATCCGCTTCGGCGAGATTGTTTCGAACGGCTCGAGGCGCTGCGAACCGGCGACGGCCGTGAGCTGCCGCCGCTGTTGAAGGCGGAGATACGCCGAGAACTCGATCGGATCGCGGTGGCGGCGACGCAACTGGCTGTGGTCGAACGGGCCCGCGACGCGCTCATCCGCACGAACGCCGAGGGGCGGAACAACCCCGCCGCCCACCTCCTCAAGCTCAAGGGCATGGGCCCTGAGTTCGCATCGCTCCTCTGGCTTGAATCGTTGTTTCGCAGCTTCGGCAACCGACGCCAAGTAGCGGCATATGCGGGATTGGCGCCCAGCCCCTGGCAGAGCGGCGGCGTCGAACGGGATCAGGGGATCTCCAAGTCGGGCAATCGTCGCCTGCGGCACACCATGATTGAGCTTGCCTGGTTCTGGCTGCGCCACCAGCCGGACTCGGCGTTGAGCCGCTGGTTTCAGGCGCGGGTCGGCGCCGGCAAGGGACCAGTCCGCCGCATCGCCATCGTGGCGCTGGCCCGCAAACTCCTCGTCGCCTTGTGGCGCTATGTCACACAAGGCGTCGTTCCCGAAGGCGCCGTGTTCAAGACGGCATGACCCGATGGCTCAACCCACTCTAACGATGGCTTGATGACTTAACCCCATTCCAGCGAAGCTGAACGCGACGGCTTCGCCGGATCCGGCGGGCGGTGACCGCGGATTAACCCCCGGGCTGAAACACGCCGTGAAAAAGGATGGTCCCGCCAACCCGAGCCCGACGCCCTCGAGCAGGAGGGATTATGGTCCGAGCCCACAAGCTCGACCGGATGTGAGGTGATGCGGTCGTCAGGGCTGCATGGCAAAGACGGGCTCACGCTTCGGATCCAAACGCCAAAGAGCATGCAACGCCGAAATCAATGAGCTTGACTGGAAACACCCCATGTGAGGGGGACCTGCATCGATCCGGCGGGTTACGACGCGGGCAAGAAGATCATGGGCAAAAAGCGCCATATCCTCGTCGATACGCAGGGCCTGTTGATGCATGCGACCGTCCACGCCGCCGACATCCAGGACCGCGACGGCGGCGCGACGCTGATGGCGACCTTGTTCGGCGCCTTTCCGTTCCTGCCGACGGCGGCTATCGAGGGCCGCAATTTCAGGCCGCCATCGGACGAACTCTGGCGCGCGTGAAGGTCGAGATCGTCAAGCGGTCGGATCAGGCCAAGGCCTTCGTCGTCCTGCCGAAGCGCTGGATCGGCGAACGCACCTTTGCTTGGCTCGGCCGCTGCCGACGGTTGGCCAAGGACTGGGAATGCCTCAACCGCAAGGCGCTCGCGTTCCTCCGCCTCGCCTCCATCCGCCTCATGCTGCGAAAACTATGCAATCCCACATGATGTTTCCGGACAAACTCTGAGGGAAATGGTCGCCGTAGTCCCGGTCGGGTAGTCCGGGCCGCGGTCAGCGTAATCCGCCGACGAAGTCGAGCAGTTCCATTCGACTGCGTAAGCAAATCTTGACAAGTATCGATGACTGAGCGTACCAAAGAGCTATAAAACTTTACGTGATTTTTGCAATTTTCTCAGGTAAAAAAGGGGGGCCTACCGTGACCGACACAGTCGAAATCAAACCCTTTGTTGCAAGCGACCGGCGATCCGAAGTCGCAACAAAACTAGCCGCCCGCGCCAAAGTAAGCTCACCTGCCGCACATGCGAAAGGCATTGCCGCAAGTGCGGCCGCGAAGCCATCGGCAAAGACGGTAGAAAAGCAAATCAAGGAATTGAGCAAGGACGAAATCGATAAACACAAGGATATTTACAAAGACGCGAAAGAAAACAAAGAACACAAAGACGCTAAGGAAAATAAAGAGCACAAGGAATCAAAAGAGAATAAAGAAAGTAAGGAAACTAAAGAAATCAAGGAATTCAAGGAGCACCATAAAGAAATCTTTAAGGAACTGACTAAAGACCATAAGGACGCGAAAGAGGCGAAAGAACACAAGGAACAGAAAGACGCGGTCAAGGATCAAAAAGATAAAGAGGCGCAGAAGGAAGGCGACAAGGACGGAGACAAGGACGGAGATAAGGACGGCGACAAGGACGGAGATAAGGACGGCGATAAGGACGGGGATAAAGACGGGGACAAAGACGGCGAAAAGGACGGCGAAAAGGACGGCGACAAAGACGGGGATAAGGACGGCGACGACGAAAAATTCGCCATCGACGAACCTGACGTCCCGCATCGGGGCGGCAGGGCGAGAGCCGCGGCGAAGCGCCCGCCTGGCCGTTCGGCTATGCGTCCGTCATCGCTGCTCGTGCGGCCCCCCGTCGTCTGAAGATGGCGGAGCCGCTTGCCAGCGACAGCGAACCACCAGACGTCCTGCTCATCGCCAGCCATGACGATGGAGTGGCGGTCCGCCTGCGTGAGGCGCTCGAGGCCCGCGGGCGGCGCGCGATGTTTCTTGACGGACCGACCGCCGGGCGCTTGTTCACTTTGCGCGGTGGGCAGGTGTCCACGGTCGTCGAACCGAATATTCCAATGTTCATCCGCCCGAGCGCATGGTGGCATGTCGATACGCTGGATAGCGCCGACGCAAAATTCCTTCGAGCTGAGTGCTTCGCCGCCTTCTGGGCCGCGACCGCCCTTTCGACCGCAGCCGTCATCAACCGCTCCGGACCGCATGGCCAGACTTACCGCCTGACAGCGGCGACGATCGGGGGGATGACGGACGCGAGCTCCCCTTCGTCATTCGAAATTTTGGTCAGCGGTCCGGAGCAGATCGATCGTGACGAGGATCGGATGTGGGGAGAGGATCTCGACTTCCGAACCGGACCGATCGCCAGCATGCGCCCCGACGCGCCGTTACGCGCAAGGCCGGTTCAAACCGACGCGCGCTACGAAATCGTTACGATCGTCGGCGACCGGTCTTTCCCGGCGACCAGAGACTCGCGCACGCTCGAAGACGAGCTTGGCCCCCGGAGCGTCGCACTGGCAAAGTCGGCGGGCGCGCATTTCGTCGCAGTGACTTGGGAGGTTTCGAAGACGAGCGCAATTCCGGTGCGCCTCAACGCCGGACCGGAGGAGTGGGAGCTGCGATACGTATGGAGCGATGTCGTCGCGGCGCTCTGTGACGATCTTTCCTGAGGGGCCGACCCGATGATTGTCGCAATCGGCGTCGACGTCGACGACACATTCGTCAGGTTCGTCCAGACGGCGCTCGAGGCCGAAATTGAGCCTCGCTGCATCAATCTGAGGGTCGCGGTGGAGGGGGAGTGGCGCTTCGAATTGCCCGCGAGAACGCCGGCGCGGTTGCGGTACGCCGGAGAGGAGATCGCTCTTTCTCCGGAGGATTCTTACTTTTGTCGGCTGATCGACCTTTCCGCCGCGTCGGAGCCGTCTGCCGCAAAGCGCTGGCGGGCTCTGACGGCGGCGTTGCGAGGATTTCTCGACACCGCGCCAGGTCGGGTCGTCAACCGCCCATCGAGCGGCCTTCACAACAGCTCAAAGCCGTTGCACGAAGCGACCTTGCGCAACCTTGGCTTTCGCGTGCCTGAAAGCATCACGAGCAGCGACCCGGATAAGCTGCGCGCCTTCGTGTCCGAGGGTCCAACCATCTCGAAGGCCCTCTGCGGCGCGCGGGCCGACGCCGTGATGGTCACGGACGACGATCTGGCGCAGTTCGATCCGCAGAGCGGCCCTGTGCACATACAGCGTTGCGTTCCGGGCGACGACGCGCGAATTCATGTCGTGGGGAGAGAGGTGATCGCGCAGCGCGTCGGCGCGGACTCGGTCGATTATCGTCGCGCCGGCGCGATAAGCCGCATGACGGTTTTCGACCCACCCGAGCCTCTGCGGGATCGACTGATCGAACGCGACCGCGGCGTTGGGGCTCGCCTTCGCCGGTTGGGACTTCAAAATCGATTCGTCGGAAAACTATTGGTGTCTGGAGGCGAACCCGATGCCGGGCTACGGCCCCTACGACGCCTACTGCGATGGGGCGATCTCGGGCGCCGTGCGGGGCTATCTCAATTCGGAGTCGACATGATCGCGCCGGAGACGGTCCCGCTCAGTCAGCATGATCTCCTTACGGAGACGGAATGCGCAAGTCTGGCGAAGCGGGTCGTTGAGCTGAGATCGCATTGGACACAACGGTCGCCCGGATTCTACTCGCTGGGGGCTGCCTCGTATATCGATGCTGTCGGACCGGCGGGAGGGTATGTCGCCGCGGCGAAGCGGATCAACGCGATCCTGCTTCGCAGCTTCTCCAGCCTCTATCGCGACCTCACAGACTTCTTGGAAGAGTTGCTTGACGAGCCGGTCCGGCTTGACGGCGCTCGTGCTGCGCCGGGGTTTCATGTGTTCGAATACAACGGCGCCAATCGTGGTCACGACGACGAGACCCCTCGCGCCCACTTTGATTTGCAATGGAGGAGCGCCTACCCGGATCGAACGCCGACGGGAACGTTGTCATTCACCTTGCTGATCGAAGCGCCGAGCGGCGGCGCCTCCATGGCCGTCTGGGATTTGCGCTACCAGGATGCGCTGAATGGCGTGACGTTTCGCGACTATGCGAACTCGCCACAAGCCGCAGCGCGTCGACTACGCGCCGGGCCGGCTGGTCATGCACGACGGATTGGTTCTCCATGCAATCGGCGCCGCCGGAATTAACAATCCGTCGGGACGGCGGATCACGCTCCAGGGGCACGGGATCCGGTTGGACCGAAGCTGGCTTATCTATTGGTAGGGCGAGCCGGGCGCGAAGGACTCCAACAAGCCGCCGACCCGCGGATGAACAAGTGGGACTATGTTCGTTCAATACGGCCGGGGCAGTGGTCGCATCACCGTTCCAGGTGGTGGGCGGCGCTCTTGGAGGGTCGCCGGCCACCCGCGCCGGCTACTGAGCCACTTCCGACTACACGCTGGCGGATCCTGTGATTGGACGAAATACGCAGTCGCATCAATAAGCTCGGGTGCGATCGGATAAATGAAATAGTCAAAACCCGGCCCGCTCGACTTCGATGCCAAGCAAGCGGCCGAAGCAGGAATGAGCGCACAATCTACGTAACCGCGCGGGTGGCCTAGCCTTATTTCGGATGTGGTCGATTTGGCGCCCCCAACAGGATTCGAACTTGCGGCCCCCGCTCGGAGGAAGCCTACAGTTCCCACGGTCATGGATCGTGTCCCCGATTGTGGTGTAGCCGGCTCTGAGGTCGGCGCTTTCCGGCAAGGGCCGGGTTGGTCAGATGACCATGGCTGGCAATCCGACGACGGGATCATCGCTCAGGGCGGCGATGGTTTCCAGCGTCATATAGCGGGCGCGCTGGACGGCCCATTCGTCGTTCTGCTCCAACAAGATTGCGCCGACGAGCCGGACGATAGCCTCGTCGTTGGGAAAGATGCCGACGACGTCGGTGCGGCGTGTCCGCCATCAGCGCCTTTGAGACAGCGGGCGGTTTTCACGTAGGGAGGATTTCTGGATCATCGTAGCCGCAAGGAGCGAAGATGAGACAGAAATCCGGGCCGGAGAAACAACCGGCGGAAGATGCAATCAAGGACATTCGCTGCTATCTGGCCCGCCTGTGTAACGAAGGCTTGCTCGTTAAGCTGGGCTATGGGCGCTATCGAGCGGCAGTCCCCAAAGGCGCCTTGATGCGCGATACAAAGGGCTCTTGAGGACGCAAGACGCCGATGCGGTTGTCCCAGGATGGGTGCCGAGGCTAGGAACGCGAAACACTGATGTTCGGTCTTTTTGGGCCGAGTGCCCTTCCTGAGAGATGGGTGACAGTTCGTTCCGGGGACATGGGTTACACAATTGGGCCTTTTGCGTGGAGAGCAAAATGCCCTGGAAGGAGTGTAACCCGATGGACGAACGCTTAAAGTTCATCGCTCGATTGCTCGACGGGGATAAGATGGCTGGGTTGTGCCGCGAGTTCGGCGTCTCTCGGAAGACTGGCTACAAGATCCTCGCCCGCTACAATGAGATCGGCCTTGACGGGCCCACTTGCAGTAGTTAAGACTTAATCTGACAGTTGGTGTCATAGCTGAGGCGGAAGCCGAGGCCGGGCGCGGAGCTGGTCGGGGTTGCGCAGCGCCCGGCCTCGGCGTTTCGAGAGGACACCGACGATGACCAAGGAACAGAAGATCATCCGCGCCAAGGTAGGGCTGCTGGAGCTGGCCAAGCAGCTCGGCAACGTCAGCCAAGCTTGCAAAATGATGGGCTATTCGCGCGATAGCTTTTACCGGTTCAAGGAGCTTTACGACGCCGGCGGCGAACTGGCGCTGCAGGAGCTGACGCGGCGCAGGCCGATCCTGAAGAACCGCACGGCGCCCGACGTCGAGGCGATCATTGTCGAGCTATCGCTGGACCGGCCGGCCTACGGCCAGATCCGCATCGCTAATGAAGTGCGCAAGCTCGGGCATTCGATTTCGCCGGCCGGGGTGCGCGGGGTCTGGCAGCGTCATGATCTGGAGACGATGAAGAAACGGCTCAAGGCGCTCGAAGCCAAGGTCGCCCAGGAAGGCCTGGTGCTGACCGAAAGCCAGCTGGCCGCGCTGGAGAAGGCCAAGAGCGAAAAGGAGGCGCATGGCGAGTTCGAGAGCGAATGTCCGGGCTATTGCGGGGCCCAGGACACCTTCTACGTCGGCAACATGAAGGGGGTCGGGCGCATCTACCAGCAAACGTTCATCGACACCTATGCCAAGGTCGCCTTCGCCAAGCTCTACGACCGCAAGACGCCGATCACCGCCGCCGATCTCATTAACGATCGCGTCGTGCCGTTCTATGACGCCCATGAGGTGAAGCTCTGCCGCGTGCTGACCGATCGCGGCACGGAATATTGCGGCAACCCAGAGCATCACGAATACGAGCTCTACCTGGCGCTCGAGGACATCGATCACTCGCGCACCAAGACCAAGAGCCCGCAGACGAATGGAATTGTCGAGCGGTTCCACAAGACCGTGCTCGACGAGTTCTACCGCGTCGCCTTCCGCAAGAAAATCTACGGCTCGATCAGCGAGCTGCAGAGCGATCTCGATTCCTGGGTCCAAAGCTACAACGAGGAAAGGCCGCACCAAGGACGATGGTGCTTCGGCAAAACGCCGATGCAGACGTTCCTTGACGCGACGCCGCTTGCGAAGGAGAAAATGATCGCCGCCTGAGCAAAACCTACAGGCGGACCCGAACAGACTCCGGACGCTGACCGTCAGATCAAGTGCCAGCTACTACAGCTCACTGACCGCTCGCGCCGGCCTTATCGCCACGCCAATCAACTGCCCTTCCAGATCGAGACGCAGATCGTCCGGCTGAAGCAGGACAAGCCGAGTTGGGGCGCGCCGAAGATCAGGGAAAGACTGGCGCGGCTCTATCCCGATGTGCATACGCCAGCGATCAGCACCGTCCATGCGGTTCTCGATCGCCACGGCCTGGTCAAACGCAGAACGGGACGGCGGAATAGGGCGAAGGGAACGGCGCTTTCTCGTCCCGGCCAGCCCAACGATCTGTGGTGCGCCGACTACAAGGGCGAGTTCATGCTCGCCGATCGTCGCTATTGCTATCCGCTGACGATCACCGACTTCGCCAGCCGATACTTGTTCGCTTGCGAGGCGCTCTCGACCACCAAGGAAGCCTACGCGTTCCCAGTGTTCGAGGCCGTGTTCAAGGAGTTCGGCCTGCCCAAGGCCATTCGCACCGATAACGGCGTCCCTTTCGCAAGCCCCAATGCCCTCTTCGGCCTGAGCCGGCTGTCGGTCTGGTGGCTCAGGCTCGGCATCGAGATCGAGCGCATCAAGCCAGGCTGCCCGCAACAGAACGGCCGCCATGAACGCATGCATCTGACCTTGAAGCTCGAGACCACAAAGCCCGCCGGCGCCAACTTCCTCCAACAGCAGGCCAAATTCGACGACTTCATCGAATGCTACAACAACGAGAGGCCGCACCAAGCGCTCAACATGCGATGCCCGGCCGAGCGATACGCGCCCTCAACCCGCCCCTACAAGGGATTGCCGGACCTCGACTACCCGTTCCACGATAAAATCGTCACCGTCACCACATGCGGCCGAATCTGCTTCAATCGCGAGAAAATCAATCTCAGCACCGTCTTCGCCGGCCAGCGCGTCGGCATCAAACAGGTCAGCGACCTCATTTGGCTCGTCAGCTTCATGGATTATGATCTGGGCTACTTCGACCACGAGACATGCCGGCTCGAACCGATCGAAAACCCCTTCGGGCCGAAAGTGTTACCCATGTCGCCGGAATAAAACGAAACCCATGTGTCCGGAACGGACCCGAGATCGTGGTCGCCCGATCGGCGGGGATGCAGCGCGGCGCAACTCGAGCAAAACGCGTTTCGATGGCCGCCGATCAGCGACGGCGTCATGCGGCTCTCGGCTTCGCAGCTCGCCGCGCTCATTGACGGATTGGATTGGTCGCGCCTCCACGCGCACGACGTCCCACGGCCGGAAGCGGCGTCTTAAAGCGCGTAAAGCTGTGACCAATTGAATCAGGCGGCGGATTCTTCGTCACAAAAGCGCGCGAATTTGATTCGGTGTCGCGCATGGGCGAGAGCGCGGATCAGCCTCCAACCGATATCGCCGAGCTGCAAGCGCGGCTCGCGGCGGCGATCGCCGAGCGCGACGCCGCCATCGCTGCGCGCGACGAGGCGCTGTCGCGAAACGATCGCCTTTGGGGTCTTCTGCGCCAATTGCAGCGCATCCAGTTTGGCCGCCGTTCCGAGAAGCTCGATACGGACCAGCTCGGCCTGGCGTTTGAGGATGTCGAGCAAGCCGTCGCGGCGAGCGAAGCCGCCGACGACAAGCAGAACAAGGCGGCAGCCGAGGCGCGCGCCGCCAGGCGCCGCGCCAATCGCGGCGCGCTTCCGGCTCATCTGCCGCGCGTCCATGTGACGATTGAGCCCGAAGACAAGACTTGCCCGTGCTGCCGGTCGGTTATGCACGTGATCGGCGAAGACACCTCGGAGCGGCTCGACGTGATCCCGGCGCAGTTCCGGGCGATCGTGACGCACCGGCCCAAATACGCCTGCCGCGCCTGCGAGCAGGCGGTGGTCCAAGCACCGGCGCCCGAACGGCTGATCAAAGGCGGGCTGCCGACCGAGACGATGGTGGCCTCGGTGCTGGTCGCCAAATACGCTTGGCACTTGCCGCTCTATCGTCAGGCTCAGATGCTGGCTGCCCAAGGCCTCGACATCAAGCGATCGATCCTGGCGTTTTGGGTCGGCTATGCGGCGGCGGAGCTCAAGCCTGTCTATTTGCGCCTGCGCGAACTCATTCTTGCCTCCGGCAAGATCGCGGTCGACGAGACGAAGGCGCCGGTGCTCGATCCCGGCCGCGGCCGCGTCAAGCAGGGCTACTTTTGGGCGATCGCCCGCGACGATCGGCCCTGGGGCGGGCCCGATCCGCCGGCCATCGCATTTACCTACGCGCCCGGCCGCGGCGCGGTCCATGGGGCTGAAGCTGCTCGATTCCTATCGCGGCGTCGTGCAATGCGACGGTTACGCCGCCTACAAAACTATAGCCGCCAAAGCGCCGGGCGAGGCGATTACGCTCGCCTTCTGCTGGGCGCACCTGCGCCGCGGATTCTTCGACCTCGCCAAAGCGGGAAACGCGCCGATCGCCAGCGAGGCGCTCGAACGCATCGCCGCGCTCTATGCGATCGAGAAGACGATCCGCGGCGCGAGCGCCGCCATTCGCCGCAAGGCGCGCCAGGACAAGAGCAAGCCGCTGGTCGCCGCGCTCAGGACCTTCTTCGAGCAGCAACTCGCTCGCGTCTCCGCCAAGGCGTCGATCGCCGAGGAGATCCGTTACGGCTTGAACCACTGGGACGGGCTCACGCGTTTCCTCGACGACGGCCGCATCGAGCTCGACACCAACATCGTCGAACGTGGCATCAGGCCGATTGTGCTAAATCGCAAAAACTCGCTCTTCGCGGGCCATGACTTGGGCGCTGAAAACTGGGCCTGCGTCGCCTCGCTGATTGAGACCTGCAAACTCAACGACGTCGATCCGCAAACCTACTTCGCCGATGTCCTCGCCAGGCTGGTCAATCTCTGGCCCGCCGCGCGGATCGACGAGCTCATGCCTTGGGCCTGGGGCGCCGCCAATCGGATTGCCGCGCCGGCGCAGGGCGCCGCATGACGGCGGTCGATCCGATCACGACCTGGTCAAGCTTCCTGGCTTCGCCGGTGGCGCCGAAGACAGCTATGTCTGCGCTCGAACTCGACGGCTATCTGACCGGCGTCATCGTGACGCCGCAAGCCGCTCCGGTCCGGGCGAGCGCATGGATCGGCCGTCTTTGGGGCGATGACGATCCGATCTTCGCGGATGAGGCGCAGATCAACGCCGCTCTCGGCGCGGTCGCGCTGCGCTACAACACCCTGATCCGCGACATCGACCGCAGCCTCGAGCGGCTGGAGGCCGAGCGCATCGTTGATCATCGACCCCTGTTCGTCGCGGGCGATCAAAAGCCGAGCCACGACGCCGTGCGCGCGTGGGCTCGCGGCTTCTGGAGGGCGATGGCGCTTGCGCCCGCGACCTGGAGCAAGCTCGTAGAGGACGAGCGGACTAAGATTATGGTCGAGCCGTTCGTAGGCTTCTTCGATATCGGCGGCGTCGATCCAAACGAAATCCCCGACGACGTCAACGATTTGCTCGACGCCGAGGCCGCCCTGATCCCGCGCATGATCCTCATCCTGCGCAAGCTCGCCCGCATCCGCGAAGCTGCTGGCCGGCCGGCGCCGCTCCCTCGCCGGGGGAAAATCGGGCGCAACGATCCATGCCCCTGCGGCTCAGGAAAGAAACACAAACGCTGCTGCGCTCGCGCCTGACCGCCAGGTGCGGTCTAAAGGCCGCTTACAGTTCCGAGCGGCGCAGCCGTCTTCAGCTGAACGTGACAAGTCCTCGAACTCGTTTGGACACGTAGCATCCAATCGGCGAGGCTCGTCGACATGCAGCGCGACCGCCATCTCGCGAGCGGTATGCCGCGAGAGGGCGCCACTCGGCCAAGGCAACAGAGCGTCTCTGTTTGTAGACTTGCCTCGTGACGAGATGACGCTCCTGATTGAATTGGTTGTGCATCGATCGCGCGCCACAGGTAGCAGGGCTTGCCGTTGACCTTCACGAACGCCTCGTCCAAATGCCACCACCACTCCGGAAAGCCGCGCATGTGCGCGACGTGTCTCTTGCGGATCTCGGCGGCGAATATCGGGCCAACCGGTTCCACCAGAACCGAACGGTCTCGTGGCTGATGTCAATCCCGCGCTCGGCCAGCAAATGCTCGACGTTGCGCAATGACAGTGGGTATCTCACGTACATCATCTCCGCCAGACGGATGACCTCCGGCGAGCAGTTGAAATATCGCAACGGGTTGCTCATGCAGCGGTGCTAGCACGCCCCAAGCATCCGCGCGCATTTGGTCTGACACGCCCGTCAGTTGGTAACTCCACCGGGAAGTAACATGGTGATGCAGAAACTACCGGCTCATTATCTCTCTTTCCTGCGCGACGACCGCTGATAAAGCTTTCCATGTGGTTCGCCGTGTCTAAGGCCCGCTGTTCGCGGCAAAAAAGTCTGCGGAAACTGACGACCGTCAAGGTCGCGCACGCCACAACGTCTAGACTTCGAACAGAGCAGCGGAAGTGGCCTGCAAGCAAAGAATGTCGCCCGACGTCCGCAGATCAAGGCGGCGTCGGCAAGCAGCCGCAAAATCGCTTTAACGAGGAGGCATTGATGGACATGAGATCGCTGGTTCCGTTCGCACCGCGTTCGAATCCCGCACGCACGGATCTATATCCGTTTGACGCCTTAAGGCGAGAATTCGAGGGGCTGTTCTTCGACTTTGCGCGTTCCTTCGGCGTTCCGCAAAATGGAGGCGCCGTGCTGCTCGCGCCCCGTATGGAGGTTGCGGAGACCGACAAGGAAATCGAGGTCTCGGTCGAACTGCCGGGTCTCGAGCGCAAGGACGTCGACGTTTCGATGGACGGCAATGTCCTGGCGATCCGCGCCGAAAAGAAAGTCGAAGGCGAGCAAAAGGACAAGAACGTCCACGTGGCGGAACGAAGCTACGGCGTCTTTTACCGTGCGCTCGAACTGCCGGCGAAAATCGACCCCTCGACCGTAGAGGCGACGATGTCCAAGGGCGTGCTGCAGATCAAGATCCCGAAGCCCGCGCAGACCGAGGCCAAGAAGATAGAAGTCAAAGAGGCCGAAAAAGAACCCGGAAAAGCACCCGCAAAAGCAGCCGCATAAATAGCGGCCCGTGTCGGGGCGCGTCTCGAAGCCGCCTTCACCCCTGCAGAGCGCCCGCCCCGAACGTCGTTGCGGTCAGTGTCAGCGATCGCGAACCGATGCGGAGGCGGGCGCCGGCGCCGCCGGATCGACCGTACCCCGACCGATCCGACGGCATTGCGGCGAAACCCAGCAGCGTGAACGATTTGGAGAATTGCGATGAGCAAGGCGATCGGCATCGACCTCGGGACCACCAACTCCTGTGTCGCCGTCATGGAGGGCGCCTCGGCGAAGGTCATCGAAAACGCGGAAGGCGCCCGGACGACGCCTTCGATGGTGGCTTTCACCGAAAGCGGCGAAGTGCTCGTGGGCCAGCCCGCCAAGCGCCAAAGCATCACCAATCCGGAACACACCATTTTCGCGATCAAGCGCCTGATCGGCCGCCGCTACGACGACCCGATCACGCAAAAGGACAGAGAGATGGTCCCCTACAAGATCGTTCCGGGGGACCGCGGCGACGCATGGGTCGAGGTTCGCGGCAAGAAATACAGCCCCAGCCAGATCAGCGCATTCATTCTGCAGAAGATGAAGGAAGCCGCAAAGGCCTACCTGGGCGGCTCCGTGACGCAGGCGGTCATCACCGTGCCCGCCTATTTCAACGACGCTCAGCGCCAGGCCACCAAGGACGCCGGGCGCATCGCCGGACTCGAGGTGCTGCGCATCATCAATGAGCCTACAGCCGCGGCGCTCGCCTATGGTCTGGAAAAGAAGGGGAAGGGCAAAGTCGCGGTGTACGACCTGGGCGGGGGCACTTTCGATATTTCAATTCTAGAGATCGGGGACGGCGTGTTCGAGGTCAAGTCGACCAATGGCGACACGTTCCTTGGCGGCGAAGACTTCGACACGCGGATCATGGACCACCTGGCCGATGAGTTCCGCAAGGAGCAGGGCATCGATCTCCGTAAGGACCGTTTGGCGCTACAACGCCTCAAGGACGCAGCCGAGAAGGCGAAGATCGAGCTTTCCAGCGCCAACGAGACCGATATCAACCTGCCTTACATCACCGCCGATCAGAACGGGCCGAAGCATCTTCACATGAAGCTCAGCCGCGCCAAGCTCGAGGCGATGGTCGACGATCTCATTCAAAGGACGGTCGAGCCCTGCAAGGCAGCGCTGAAGGACGCAGGCCTCACGGCCTCCCAGATTGACGAGGTCGTGCTCGTGGGCGGACAGACCCGAATGCCGAAGGTGCAAGAGACCGTACGGGCGCTGTTCGGCCGCGAACCCCATAAGGGCGTCAACCCCGATGAAGTCGTCGCTGTCGGCGCAGCCATCCAGGCTGGCGTGCTGCAGGGCGATGTCAAGGACGTGCTGTTGCTCGACGTGACGCCTTTGTCGCTCGGCATCGAGACGCTCGGCGGCGTGATGACCAAGCTGATCGAACGCAACACCACGATCCCGACAAGAAAGAGCGAAACCTTCTCGACCGCGGAAGACGATCAGACGGCCGTCACGATCCGGGTGTTCCAGGGCGAGCGCGAGATGGCGGCGGACAACAAGCTTCTCGGCCAGTTCGACCTCGTCGGCATTCCGCCGGCGCCGCGCGGCGTGCCGCAGATCGAAGTGACCTTCGATATCGACGCGAATGGAATCGTCAACGTGTCCGCCAAGGACAAGTCGACCGGGAAGCAGCAAACGATCCGCATTCAAGCGTCGGGCGGGCTCACCGAAGCCGACATTCAGCGCATGATCCGCGAGGCCGACGCGCATGCGGAGGAAGACAAGCGTCGCCGAGAGCTCGTCGAGCTACGCAATCAGGCGGATGCGACGATCTACACGGCGGAGAAAGCTCTGAAGGATGCGCAAGGTCGCCTGCCCGCGGATGTGAAGAGGGACGTCGAAGGAGCGGTTTCGGAGCTCAGAGATGTCATGCAACGCGATCAGGCGCAGCCGATAAGCGACGGAATTGAGCGATTGAGACGGGCGTCGATGCGGATCGGCGAAGCGCTCAACCGCGCCGGGCAGGGTTCAGGCGGACAAGGTTCTGGCGCCGGCGACAATCCCGACGTGATCGACGCGGAGTTCAGGGAGGTCGACGACGGCAAGCGCAAGGCGGGCTGACCTCTGCCCGGCCCTGTTTCTCGCCAATCCCACGTGCTGGGAGATCCCGATGGCGCAAGACGAATTGGACGACAAAGTGCGGTTCGCTGGTTCAGGTCCGGCGGATAATGCGGAAGACTCAGCTGCGCTCGAAGCGGAGAACGCCTCCCTGCGCGATCGCCTACTGAGGTCGCTGGCGGACGCGGAGAACGCGCGACGCCGCGCAGAGCGCAACACAGCCGGCACGCGGCAGTACGCGATCGCGGACTTCGCCGCCGAGCTCCTGGCGGTCGTCGACAACTTGCAGCGCGCGATCGCCTCGGCGGAGGATCGGCCGGAACAAATGCCCTTGGAGGCCGCGCTTCTCGATGGCGTGCGCGCAACGCAACGTCTGCTCCTCGCGACGCTCAATCGGTTTGGCGTACGAAAGATTGATGCGCTCGGGGCGCCGTTCGATCCCGCCCTGCATGAAGCGATCATCGAGGTCGAAGACGAATCCCGGCCGCCCCGAAGCGTCGTAAGCGTCCTCGAGGATGGCTACACGATCCACGACCGGCTGCTCCGGGCAGCCAGGGTGGCCGTCGCCAAGCCTCGACCACAGTCAGCGCCGGACGCCGAGGCCGCGGTGGCTCCGGAGGCGGGCCGGGTCGCGTGAGTTTGATCGCGGCCAGGCCTTTCAGCGGGTCAGGAGGCGCGGATGGCACGAACTGTTGCGGATATGCTGGTTGGAACGCTTGAGCAGATCGGCGTCAGGCATGTCTTCGGTCTCATCGGCGATTCGCTCAACCCGCTCGCCGACGCGATACGAC
The DNA here is from genome assembly GCA_963824475.1 of uncultured Alphaproteobacteria bacterium. Classification (GTDB taxonomy): domain Bacteria; phylum Pseudomonadota; class Alphaproteobacteria; order Rhizobiales; family Beijerinckiaceae; genus Roseiarcus. The sequence goes on along the minus strand of CAWGPR010000005.1, from coordinate 592,885 downwards.
GTAGCCGCATCGATTGGGTCGGCGTCCGCCACGAGGAGGGGGCGGCGCTCGCCGCCGCTGGTCAGGCGAAACTCACCGGGCGCCTCGCTGTCTGCGCCGGTACGACCGGTCCCGGCAGCACGCATCTGGTAGCCGGCCTCTATGAAGCCGCGCGCGACCACGCGCCTGTTCTCGCGCTGTCGGGCGACATGCCACGCAAGCTGCGCGGCATCGACTACATCCAGTCAACCGAGCCCGATCTGCTATTTCGCGACGTGTCGCTTTATACCGAAACCGTCTCATCGCCGGCGCAGGCGGCGCGCGTCGTGCATCAGGCGATCGCCGCCGCGTACGCCGGCCGCGGCGTCGCTCACCTGACGCTGCCGCAAGACGTCATTGCCGCGGGCGCAGAAGGTTCCGTCCCGAGCGTTGTGACCCTAAAGCCGCCGTCCGAGCGCGTCGGGAGCGATGACGACATCGACGAAATCGCAGATAGGATCGACCTCGCGGACCATGTCCTCATCATGTGCGGCGCCGGCTGCCGTGGCGCCGCCGATGAACTGCGCGCCCTGTCGGATCGGCTTGAGGCGCCATTGATCCACTCGGTCAAGGGCAAGGATCTCATGCCGTACGACGATCCGCATTGGATGGGGGGCATCGGCATGATCGGCACCAGGGCGGCGTATCACGCGGTCATGAACTGCGATCTCCTGCTCATGGTCGGCACCGACTATCCCTATTCGGAGTTCTTGCCCGACATGACCGTGGTCGTTCAGATCGACGAGCGTCCGCAAGCGCTTGGGCGGCGAACGGAGACGGCGCTCGGCGTCGTCGGCTCGGCGCGGCCGACATTGCAGCTGCTTCGCGATCGCGTCGCAGCCAAGAGCGGCAGGCGATTTTGGGATCGCGTAACCAAGGAGCGGCGAAAATGGGATGACATACTGGATCGGCAGGCGGACCTCGCCCGCAGCGGGGATCGCATTCATCCGCAGGCTGTGGCGCGCATGGTCAGCGATCTCGCCGCGCCCGACGCGGTCTTCGTCCTGGACACTGGCCTCAATACGCTCTGGTCGGCCAACTGGATACGGCAGAGCGGATCGCAGCGGATTCTCGGCTCCTTCAACAACGCTGCGGTCGGAACGGCGCTCGGTCAAGCCAACGGCGTCCAGGCGCTGGACCGAACGCGACAGGTGATCGCGCTATGCGGCGACGGCGGCTTCAACATGCTGATGGGTGAGTTCCTGACCGCGGCGCAGCACGAACTGCCGGTCAAAGTTGTGATCTACAACAATTCGTGTTTCGGTTTGATCCCGCTGGAGGCGGAGGCCGCAGGGCTGCCGCGCTTCCGCGAGGGCGTCGAATTCCCCAATCCGGATTTTGTCGGGTTCGCGGCCGCCTGCGGCGGACGCGGATTCAAGGCCGAGAAGCCGAGCGAGCTCAGAAACGCGATCCGCGAAGCGCTCGCCTGCGACGGACCAGCGATCGTCGATGCGGTCGTCGCCGCCGACGAGATGCCGAACATGCCGCACCTCGACCTCTCCCTGGTTGGGCGCTTCGCGCTGGCCAAGGTCAGGGAAGCGGTTCTCGCGGTTACCGCTGGGTGATGCGTGCCGTCGGCGCTTGAGGGGCATTGTGCGTGGATCAAAATCACGACCTCACCCAAGGCAAATCCTCCGCATCGCCCGCAGCGCTTCCGCCGCTGCGCACGAACTCGATCAGAATGTTGAGGCTGCCAGGCATGCCCGTCGACGCGATCCGAACGATGACGTCGCTACAAACTTTCGCCCGGTCCTCGCAATGCGTCGAGCTTGTCAAGCGACGCCCTTTCGACATGGATCACGCATGGCCCTCAAGCGCGCTCACGAGGCGGCAGGGCGCGTAAGTCTTTCGAAACAGAGGCACGCCGCCGAGCGTTGCATTGCGCCCCTTCGGGATGAAAGGAAAACGACGATGAAGATCCTGATGGTTCTCACCTCGCACGATCAGCTCGGCGACACCGGCAAGAAGACCGGATTCTGGCTGGAGGAACTCGCCGCCCCCTATTACGTCTTCAAGGACGCGGGCGCCGAGATTGAGCTGGCCTCGCCCAAGGGCGGCCAGCCGCCGGTCGATCCGAGGAGCGCCGAGCCCAACTCCCAGACCGCCGCCACGCGCCGGTTCGAAGCCGACCCCAAGGCGAAGGCGGCGCTCGTCGCTACGCGCAAGCTCTCTGGGGTTTCCCATGAAGGCTTCGACGTCGTGTTCTATCCCGGCGGCCATGGCCCCCTCTGGGACCTGGCTGAGGATCCGGCCTCGATCGGCCTGATCCAAACCACGATCGCCGCCGGCAAGGCGGTCGTGGCCGTCTGTCATGGGCCGGCCGCGCTGCGGCATGCTAAGGCCAGTGACGGCAAGCCGGTCGTCGCGGGCAAGAAGGTCACAGGCTTCAGCAACAGCGAGGAAGAGGCCGTAGGTTTGACCAAAGTCGTGCCCTTCCTTGTCGAGGACATGCTGAGAGAGAACGGCGGCCTCTATTCGAAGGGCCGCATGTGGCAGCCGCACGTCGTTGCGGACGGCCTGCTCATCACCGGGCAGAACCCTGCCTCGTCGGCGCCAGCGGCTCGAGCGCTACTCGAGAAGCTTGGTTGAGAAAGGCGAACGACGCATTCGAGCATGATCGCGCCAATTCCCGATACCCACTGTCGGTCGGAACAGGATGCGACGAAGTCGTCCATTGCCGCCTTGATCTGATCACTCCGGCGCGCCGCGCGGGACGCCTGAGCGCGATGCACATCCACCCCACAATGTGAAGGGCCAGCCACGGCACAGTGAGAACAGCAAGAAGGATGTAGGTGGCCACGCTGGCGGTGGCGTGTAGCAGACGCCGAATTCGAAGAGGTCCCGTGGCAGGCCGACCTGCACGACGGCGATGGATCAACATTGAGAGACGCTGGGCGTGGGTCAGGTGTCCCGGCGGCCATCCTTGGTTCGCTGAGTTTTGTGAGGCGCAACGGGATCCGTTTTCCTTTCTGCAGCGGGTCGCGGGACAGCCCGCAACTTCCGCCAGGAGAGCAGCCGCTCGGGTCGCGTCAACTCCTCGATAAGAGCCGCTAACGCGTCGCGGAGCTGGGTGAGCACCTCCGCGTACTCAACGATCGCATGCTCGGGCGCAAGCGCGGGCTGTCCAGCGCCCTGGACGTCGCGCGGACGAAGCGTGCCGCCTGCAAAGCTGGAATCCGTGCGGGTCCCTTCCCGGCGGATCTCCTTGTCGAACTGCGCCAGCCGGTGGCTGCAGTCGTCGATGGTGAGGATCAGCTCCACTGCGCGGCGACTGAGGAGGGCATGCGCCTCCCAGTTCTCGTCGTGGAGCATCCGCGGCTGCACGAGGCGGAAGCTGGTGATCGCGACAGACGCTTTGCCGCTGCGAAAAGCAGCGAGTTGCGCTTGGGCGGCCGCGCAGGCGCGAACCACCTGCTCGTAGTACTCCTCGACCACCCGGGTCAGTCGGAAACGATACGCCAGAGCCCGAACTTCGTGGGCGCGCTCCTGAAACCGCACCTGCCGAACAGCGCCGATATAAGCCAATGCGCCGGCGACGACCGCGCCCGCTGCTGCGGTCGCCTGGATCCAGGCGGCGTGAATTGCGGCGGCGGCGCCGATGCGCGCCGCCTCGATGGTGGCCTGAGCCTGCGGATCGGTGAAGGTTGTGGGGTCCATCGACAGGCCTCGAGACGCGTCAGCGCGGGCCGTTTTCCCGGCGGCCGACAGGATGATTCAAGCTCCCTTTTGCCGCGGCGCCGGCAGGTACTCGACGCCGCCACCGCTTTGCGTGCGCACGGGCTGCGGGTAGAGCGACATGAGCTCGAGAACTTCGTTCGGCATGTCGGTGCGGACCGGCATGCCCAGTTCCTTCGCCGTTGTCGCCCAAATCGGATAGTCGTGCGTCCATGTCCCGGTCGCGAGCTTTTCCGCCAGCGCCTCCGCCCGATCGGCTGGAATCGTTCGCTGCAAGAGCTCCGCAGCCGCTTGCTTGACCTGCGCGATCGCCTTTCGCCCTATGTCCGCGCGGATCAGGGTCTGATCGTCGATTTCCGCCACGGGCTTCTGCTCGACGACCTTGAGCACGGACGCGGCAGGCGAATCCCCAATCTGCGGATCGATAGGGCCAAGAACGGAGTGCTTGCACATGACGATCTCGTCCGCCGCGAGCGCGATGAGGGTGCCGCCGGACATGGCGTAATGCGGCACGAAGACCGTGACCTTGGATTTATGGTCGCGAACGGCTTGCGCGATTTGGAGCGCCGCCAGGACCAGGCCGCCCGGCGTGTAGAGAACCATGTCGAGCGGCACATCGTCGTCCGTCATCTGGATGGCGCGCAGAACATTCTCCGAGTCGTTGATGTCGATATAGCGGGCCAAGGGAAAACCGAGGAATCGCATCGTCTCCTGCCGGTGGACGAGCAGAATGACCCGCGAATTTCGCTTCCGCTCCAATTGCGCGATCTTCCGCGTGCGCATGGCGTCGAGCATTTGCTGACGCAAGACGGGCTGCAGCGCGGAAAAGACGAAGAAAAGCCAGAAAAGATCAGAGATATGCATGATCTCCTCCTATCGCACGCCCACTTTGCCGGCGTCCCATTGGATTGAAGCCGTAAATTCCCTCATCGGCGTAGTATGGCCGATAGCGTTGCTCCGAGCGCACCAACAACGGTCCGACCAGCAAGCCGGCGAGGAAGCCGCCGATGTGAGCCCAATAGGCTATCCCGCCGCTGGCGGACGTCATGAATAGAACTCCGGCACCGTTCAAAACCTGCACGGCGAACCAGAAGCCGATGACGACAAGGGCCGGGAGTTCGAAGAAGAACGGGAAAAACAGCACGGGAATGACAGTGACGATGCGCGCCCAGGGAAAGAGGCGCATGTAGCATCCCATCAGGCCGGCAATGGCCCCCGACGCGCCCAGCGCCGGCTCTGTCGACTCGGGGTTGACGACGGCGTGGGTCACCGAGGCAAGGAACCCGCAGGCAAGATAGAAGACGAGATAGCGGGCGGGGCCCATGCGATCCTCGACCGTTCCGCCGAACAGCCAAAGCGCCCACATGTTGAAGATCAGATGCAGCCATCCGCCGTGCAGGAACATGTTCGTGAAGAACGGCTCCCAGTTGGAGAGCGCGTAGCCGAGGTCGAAATTCGGCGTGAAATAGAGCGCGGGGATGAGCGCAAAGCGCGTGAGAAAGGCCTCGAGCTCATCAGGAACTCAGAACTCCGCTCGTAAAGGAATACCAGGCTGTTCGCCGCGATCAGCGCCCACGTGATGAGCGGCGGACTGCGGGACGGCGCGGTATTCAGGATCGGAAACATGGCGGGCGATGTCGGTGCGGACGACGTTCGATGCACAGGCACCGGCTCGCCCAAGAAGCTGGCTCCTGCTGCGCTTCTTCGCCCCGCCGCCATTGACTGCCCATGCTCGTCCCCGATGCGGTTGTCCCGGAGGACGCGAAGCTCGGTCTTGCGGCTTTCAGCGCCGACGCAAACTTGCACAAAGTCTGCGCCGGACGAATGGCCGACGCCCTGACATTCGTCAGTTTTCCGACCCATATCGCGAGGCAGGCGCACGAATCGCATGAAGGCGGTTCAACTGCGCGAGAAATCTTGACCTGCGTCAGCGCCAGGCTATCGGCTTTCATGCATCATGAGAGACGCTCTCGCGGTGGAAGGAAGGGGTTATGACGCAAGATGAGCTGGGTCTTCGTTGCGACAGCGATGTCGTCCTCGTTCGAGAGGTCGTCGGGACGGTGCACAGCCGCGAGGAACTCGACGCCTTAGTGGACAGGTTGACCACGTCCCGGTTCGACCGGGGCGACATCAGTTTAATGGCCAGTCATGACGCCGTCGTCCGGAAGCTAAGAGCGATCTATCGCGATCCGGTCGAGATCGCGGAAGCCCCAGACCTGCCGCGCCGCGATCTGGTTACTCGGGATGATGTTTCAAGCGTTTCCGCCGTCGTGTTCGGGACGCTCGTCAGCGTTGGCGCCTTGGGCGCGGCTCTTCCGGTGATCGCGTCGGGAGGCGCCCTGGCCGCCATCGTCGCCGTGGCCCTGACTGGCGGCGCAGCGGCGACGGCGATCGGCAAAGTGATCAGGGACCGTATTGTCGAGCGGCTCGACGCGGTCAGCCTCGAGAACGACCTCTTGCACGGAGGGCTCGTCGTATTCGTTCGCGCGCGCGATCCCGAGCGCGAGGAAGAGGCGATGGCGATCATGCGCGACTGCGGCGCCAGCAATGTGCACGTTCACGAGGTCAGGATGAAGCGGTTCGAGGACGCGCCGCTGTAGAGGATCCCGCCAAAAAGGAATGCAGCTCTGCGACCACGGCCGCCCCCTCGCCGATCGCCGCGCCGACGCGCTTGACCGACCCAGACCGGACATCACCGACGGCGAATATGCCACGGATGCTCGATTCAAGCGGCATGGTGGCGCCCGACCGATCGTTCGCGCTCGAATTGGCGAGGACAACATCGGCGCCGGTCTGCACAAACCCCTTTGCGTCCAGAGTGACGCCGCAGGAGCGCAACCAGTCGGTCGCGGGCAAGGCGCCGATGAATAAGAATAGGTTCCGAATTCGGCGCTCGGTTTCCTCGCCGCCCTGACGGTTTTTCCATCGCACCTGCTCCAGCCGGCTGTCGTCGGAGCCGCGGAGCGCAATCACTTCGGTGTTGTAGAGAACCTCGATATTTTCAGTGGCCGCTATCCGGTCGATGAGGTAGCGCGACATTGTCTCGGCGAGGCTGGCGCTCCGCACCAGCATCCAGATTTTCTTCGCGAAGGCTGAGAGGAATACGGCCGCCTGCCCCGCTGCGTTGCCTCCTCCGACGACGACGGCCTCCTCCTTGCGGCACATGCGCGCCTCGATGGGAGAAGCCCAGTACCAAACGCCTCGGCCTTCGAATTGCTCGACATTGCCGAGGTCGAGGCGGCGGTAGCGCGCGCCGGCTGCGACGACGACAGCCTTAGCCTGCACGTGGCTATCGTCGCCGAAGACGAGAGCGAGCGGCCTCTCGGCGCAGTCCAATCCGGCGATTTCGACCGGTATGTGGAATTCGGCGCCGAATTTCTGCGCCTGGACGAAAGCTCGGCCGGTGAGCGCCTGGCCCGAAATGCCAGTCGGGAAGCCGAGATAGTTTTCGATGCGCGCGCTGGCGCCGGCTTGTCCGCCGAAAGCGAGCCGGTCGAAGACGATCACCGAGAGGCCTTCAGACGCGGCGTAGACGGCGGTGGCCAAGCCCGCTGGACCCGCTCCGACGATGGCGACGTCGTAGGTTCGATCCGGCGCATCGCTGGGGACCATGCCGAGACAACGCGCGAGCTCGGCCTCGGTCGGGTTCTTCAGCACGGATCCGTCGGGGCAGACAGCGAGCGGCAGATCGCTCGGTCTGGGCGCGTAGCGCTCGACCACGGCCTTGGCGTCCGGGTCAGCCGCAGGATCGAGCGCCTGATGCGGGCAGCCGTTGCGAGCGAGAAAGCCTTGCAGCCGGACCACGTCGGGGCTCGATTCGTCACCGATCAGGACCGGGCCTCCTGCGCCGATCTCGATCAAGGTCGCGCGGCGCACGATGAGGGTGCGCATGATCTTGTCGCCGAGTTCGGTCTCGGCGATGAGTACGGAGCGCAAACCCTGCGGCGGGATCAGCAGCGCTTCGACTTGGCTGACCGCCTGCGCGTCGACAAGCGCCGGACGGCCGGACAGATCGCCAATCTCGGCGAGAAAGTGACCAGGCTCGAGCTCGACGATTGTGGCCACATGCCCCAATCCGTCTCGACGGGTGACAGCGATCAAGCCGGAAAGAAGCACGAACATCCCGGGGCTCGGTTCACCAGCTGAAAACAGTAGTCTTCCGGCTGGGTACCGCCTCACTTCGCCAATGCGGCGCAAACGGCCGATCTCCCGTTGGGTCAGCTTGGGAAGCAACTGCTCGCGGCGGACGTCGATGATCGACATGATAATCCTGGGTGATGCGGCGTTGTCCCATGACGCAGCGAAATGCGGAGTTCACTACTCCCGCGGCTGTTCTCAGGCTCCAATTAATTAATTGCGCGCACAGAAACGTCGGGCTGGCACTGACGGCGATCAACTTTGGAGGCCTCAAAGCAAGGCGCTGATCGAAACGCGGCGCGCGCCCATGCGCCACAATCCGCGGAATTCGAACGTGAAGCTCGAGCGGACGGTGCAACACTCGAATGACCTCCCTTCCCTTTTTTGAAGGATGAGGCTTACAGTAGGCCCGCCAATTCCAAGTAGGACCGCTGGCCGCAGAGAATTTTTTGGTCTCCCCCTCCTCCAATTGCGTGAGAGGGTGTGGTAAATCGGCTCCCCAACGCGTTGGGGGTCTGCATGCGCTCAAGCCCCGCCAAGCACGTAGTCGAATTCTATCTACGACGCAGCGCACAAGCCTGACACATGGCCGGCTGCTCTTGATGCAGTCGCGGATTTTGTCGGGGCCGTCGGCGCCGCTTACATCGTCTTCGGCAAGAAAACCGGGCGCGTGGAGAGTGCGAGCTTCGTCGGTCCGAGCGCCGAGTTGAAGGCCGAGTACGTCAATCACTACGCGTCGCTCGACCCGTTTTCGCCGCTTCTACTCAGCGTCGCTGACGAAGGCTGGATGGCGTTGTCCGAGGTGATCTCCCCAGCAAAATTGCGTCGTGACGAGTGGTACCAGGACTTCGTCGTCAAGGCCGGCGTCGGAGATATCATAGGCGCCCATCTCTTCGAGGACGCGTCCAGCACCGCAATATTTGGCGTCCACAGGGAGGCCGGAAAGGGTCCCTTCCCGCCAGCCTGCATCGCAGGCTTGACCGCGCCCCCTGTGCGCGGCCTTTGGCGATGATCCTCCTTGCCGACCCCGATGCTGTCGTCGCTGAGCCCCAGGATCTCGTCGAGTTGTTTGGCCTGTCGCCTGCCGAAAGCCGACTGGCGGCGGCGCTCATGAGGGGAAGGAAGGTTCGCGATGTTTCCACGGATTTCGGTGTCCAGGTCACCACCCTTCGCACCCAGCTGAGCTCCATCCTCAAGAAACTCAAGGCGAAGACGCAAGCCGATCTCATCAGAATTTGCTCGAATATCCCGATCAACACCAAAGTCAACCGGGACGGCTAATTCCATGATCGACGCAGAGCCGCGTGCAGCCGAGACCCTGGAGTTGCGACGGCGAATGCGCGATCTTGTCGCCCTATCGACCCTCCCTGCATCCTGGATCAATTACGCCCCGCCGCAGATTGCCGGCGCCATGGCGGAAGCGGTGCTTTCAATGCTTGGGTGCGAGTTGGTGTTTGTTCTGGTCGCTGCCAAGAGCGATGAGAGCCAGATCCGCGTCATGCGCACAGCTAGCGCCTTTGACCCCAGGTCGGCGGAACATATCGGCGCGACCCTCGTTGACTGGGTCGCGACGCGCCTATCGGAAGAGGCTGCAAAGCAGTTTTCACTTAGCCATTCCGCTATTAACATGTTCTCAATGCCGATAGGGGTTCCAGGAGACGCGGCGCTGGCTGCCGGGTCTGTGCGATCGAATTTTCCAACCGAGGCGGAAAGGCTGCTGCTGCGTGTCGCCGCCAATGAGACGGCGACCTGCCTGCTCAGATGCCGCGCACAGTCGGACGAACGTCGTTTCGCGGCGTTGCTGCAACATTCATCAGACTTCATCGGATTCTCCACACTCGACGGCATGCCCTTCTACCTCAATTCCGCCGGCCGGGAGCTCGTGGGGCTGGATGAAGCGGCCGATCTTCGCGACTTGCACATACTCGATTTCGTAGCGCTCGAGGACCGAGCCTGGTTCCGCGACGAGATCTTGCCGCTCACGATGCAGCAAGGGCGATGGGTCGGCGAAATGAGGTTTCGCAATTTCAAATCCGGAGCCGATATACCCATCCTGAACGAATGGTTTCTCATCGACGGTTTCGAAGCCGGCCGGCCCACGCGCATGGCGACCGTCAGCCGCGACCTCTCGGCGCGCAAGCGCTGGGAGGAAGAGTTGCGCGACATGAATGAAACCCTCGAGCATCGCGTGGCGGACCGCACGCGGGAGTTGGCGTCGGCGAACCGGAGGCTGTCGGACGCGAAGATGGAACGGAAGCGCACCGACATGCGCCTGCTGGAGCTACAATCCGAATTGTATCATGCAGGTCGCGTGAGCGCAGCCGGACAGATGGCGGCAGCGGTTGCGCACGAGCTCAGCCAGCCGATGTCGGCGATAGCCAATTCGCTCGGCGCCGGCCGCCGCCTTATCGCCGCGAAATCGATCAATATCGACCTGATGCAGGAAGTGATGGACGAGGCGACGAGCCAAGTCGTGCGGGCCGGACAGATCATCCGGCGGCTGCGGGCCTTCGTCAGCCGCGGCGACGTCGTCAGAGGCGCCGAAAGCATCATGACGATGATTGAAGATGCAAGGGCGCTGGCCCTGGCAAATTCTGAAACGCTCGGCGTGACGGTTCGATTTCATTTTGATCCTAATCCCCTTCACGCATTTGTCGACCGCATACAAATCCAGCTGGTCATCACCAACCTTCTACGCAATGCGCTGGACGCCTTGACCCACAGCGACCGCCGCGAGCTTTCAATCACAACGTCATTGATCGACGGGGCGACGATTGAAATCGCGGTGGCCGACACCGGTTCCGGCCTCTCCAAAGAAGTGGAGCCCAATCTGTTCGAACCTTTCGTTTCCACCAAGCGAGACGGCATGGGCCTCGGCCTGTCGCTCTCTCGCTCGATTGTCGAGGCTCACGGCGGCAGCTTGCGTTACCAGGCCAATCCCGGCGGAGGCGCGATTTTCCGTTTCACTCTTCCTGCGGCTCCGACTGGCAATTCCAGTGTCAACTGAACGCGTTGTCCATATCGTGGAAGACGATGCTTCCGTTCGTCGCTCGCTCCAGTGGTTGCTGCAATCTGCAGGTTTCGCGACAAATGCATATGCGACGGCATTCGCCTGCCTCGACGCCGCACCGCAGCTGACTGAGGGATGCCTTCTGCTCGATGTCCAGATGCCGGAAATGGACGGGCTCCAACTTCAGGGCCGACTGGAGGCTGTCGGCGTTGAGCTGCCCGTGATTGTCGTGAGCGGCCAGGCCGATGTGACGACTGCGGTCCGCGCCATGAAGGCGGGCGCAGTCGATTTCATCGAAAGGCCTTATGAGGCCGATGGACTCGTTGAAGCGATTGAATCGGCGATGGAGAAGGCCGGCCGACCAGCCATTCGCCGACAAGCGGCGAAAGCCGCGGCGCGCATTGCAATGCTTAGAGCGGTTTCCGGCCGGGTTGAATCGTGCGGTGTTCCCAACGCGCTGGAAATGTGATTCTTGGGGTGCGCCGAATCGGAGGCGGCGCGGGATGGGGCCCTTGTCGGTGGATTTGCGCAAGCGGGTGGTTTCGGCGGTTCGCGAGGAAGGCATGAGCTGCCGTGCGGCGGCGCAGCGGTTCGGGGTGAGCTTTTCCAGCGCGATTCGTTGGGTGGCGGCGTTGCGCGAGCGCGGCAGCTACGCGCCGTTGCCGATGGGCGGCGACACGCGTTCGCAGCGCGTCGAGGCCCACACGGATTTCCTGCTTCGCCTTCATCGGCGCGAGCCTGACCTTACGCTCAACGAAATCTGCGACCGTCTGGAGCGTGCGCGAGGCGAGAAGGTGTCGCCGTCTATGATCTGGCGCTTTTTCGACCGCCACGACATCACGTTTAAAAAAAGTCCGCGCACGCGAGTGAGCAGGGCCGCCCGGACGTCCTTGAGCGGCGACGGCGATGGTTCGACTGTCAACTCGATCTCGATCCGCTGAAACTGGTGTTCGTCGATGAGACGGCGGCGACGACCAGCATGGCGCGCCGCTTCGGCCGGCGCCGGCGCGGCCAACGTCTGCGCTGCGGTGTTCCGCATGGGCATTACAAAGCGATCACCTTCGTATTCGGCCTGCGCCTGAGAGGCGTCATCGCGCCCAAGGCCTACGACCACGCCATGAACGCCGAGACGTTCGAAGCCTGGCTCGAGCACCATCTCCTGCCGACTTTGGAGGAAGGCGACATCGTCGTGCTCGACAATCTCAAGGCTCACAAAAGCCCGAGAGTGGCGGAAATCCTGGCCAGGAAAAACTGCACGGTACGATACCTGCCGCCATACAGCCCGGACTTCAACCCCATCGAGATGGCGATTTCCAAACTGAAAAGCGCGCTGCGAAAATTGGCCGAGCGCACCGTTGTCGGACTTCTTGCTATCCTGGAGGGCTGCGCCGCTCTCTTCAAGCCGGCCGAATGCGAAAACTATTTCGAGGCCTGCGGGTATGATCCCGGCGAACTCCAAGCCCTCAACACAACCTGAACGGATTCCGCTCTAGCCCGCGCGAGCGCGAGGTCCTCGATGGGCTCGTCGCTGGGCGCCTCAATAAGTCTATCGCATTCGATCTGGGCATTAGTATCCGCACTGTCGAAATGCATCGCGCCCGCATGCTGAAACGCTTGGGAACGCGTCGGTTGGCCGAAGCCGTTCGCCTGGCCGTGCTCGCCAAGCTCGCATGATCTCGCTTGGCATCCCCGACGCGGCGAAGCGCTGCGGCAAACAGTCAGAAATCGGGTCGCAGCTATGGTTCGTTATACCGCCCTAACAGAAGCGCTTTGTCGAGAACGGGAGTGCGCCATGCCCTTTCGCAAGTACGATCCCAAGACCATGAAGTTGCTTGACGCTGTGTTTGACGCCACCTGGGCTGAGCTGACGGCAAAGCGGGAAGCGACCCTTTCGATCTCGGACGCAGCCAAGATGAAGATGGCCGTCACCAATAGGCTGCTTGCGGCAGCCGATCGAGGCGAGCGTGATCCCGACCGGCTAAGTTGCGTTGCGCTCAGCGGAAACCACGGAATCGGATAGCCAGATTACTAGAGCGCCCTGCTTTTGGGTTGAATTGGAGCGAACGCCCGGATTGGGGAGATTCTTGTTCGGCGCCGGCGGGAGATGGGAGGAGATGGGAAGCGTCATGGCTCTGCAGTCAGATCGCTCTCGAGACGGAACGAGCAACCGTCGAGAGCGGCTTTTCCTTGACAAAATCAGAAATAGGCGCTATACATGTTCCCATTGGCGGAATCGATCCGCGCTTGGCCGCCGCCGGGCGGGGAGGGAGAAGCCGCAGCTGTTTGAAATATTCGATCACAACCCGCCGCGCGAGCCGGGAAGGACGACAGCTTTTGCTTATTTCTTCGACCGTAACCCATTGAGAAGTCTGGATTCACAAAAATAAGCGCTCGTAAACGCCAGCTATTTTGCTGGCGCTTAGGAGCGTTTGGGTCGGTTTTATTTGCATTTGCTTGCACAGAGTTCGCGCGCTGGTTGTCGAAGCCTGAGATCATGAGGTCATGCGGCGCGCCCCACCCGACGCCCGGAGCCGGCGGGCAAAAGGAGGCGCAAGGCATGAACGACAGCGCTTAAGAAAGCGCGTCAATCCAAATGCAGCAGGCTCTAAAGGGCCGTGCTCCGTTTGAAGTCTCAGAAAGAGCCGCGTCCTGACCTGAGCGATCGCTCCGGACTCGCCGGCGCCAACTAAAGACCCGAGTTCGAAGCGCCCTAGCCTATGTGGCGATCGTGAGTCGATTGTCGACCTTTGTGACGCCCGGCGCACGCCACGCGGCTTGCTCGGCCTCTTCCCGCTCCGCCCAGGACCGAACGCTGCCGGTGAGCTTCACCTCGCCGCCCGTCGCTTCGACATTGATGCGTTGGGCGTTGATCTCCGCATTGCGGCGAAAGGCTTCCTCAATCTTGGTCTTGATTTCGGAAGGCGTGACGCGCGGCTTCATCGTGATGAGATTGACGACGCCCTTGATGCCTTTTACGCGCCGTACAGCGTCTTCCGCGCGCGTCCGCTGGTAGTTCCACTCGGCCGAACCCTCGAGCCGTTGTTCACGACCACCTTCATATTTTGTGACGAATATGGAAGCTCTTTGTGGAGAGCCGCCACCGCGTCGCGGGCGATCTCCGGATCCGGGCGCTCGCTGCCCGTTGGCAATCGCACTTCGATGTCGTTGGCCACCGCCGTCACGCCGGCGACGCGTTTCGCGTCGCTCTCGGCCTGCCACTTGTGCATATAGCTGTGCACAAAGCCGGTCAGGGTCGCGACGCCGCCCTTGACCGCGACGGCGATATCCGTCGCATCAATGTCCGGATCCCATCGCAGCTCTGCCTCCACGTCGCGCTTGATGTCGCTGTCGGATTTCATCAGGATCTCCTATGATCTCTGCCTCGGCCCGCACACGCGGAAGAGAATCCTGCGTGCCCGGACGCGCCGAAGGCTAGGCCCCGCTGGGCCGAAGCGCCTTGACGATCGTCAGGATTTCTCGATCTTTGGCGAGCAGCCTCGCGGCTCTCCTAGCGAGGCCTGAGATCAATAACTCGATCTCGCGTAGGCGCCCTCATCGTCACGCAGGTGAAGCAATTCTCGGTTCAGCGATTGTAGAGGAACACCGGTAGCTTCTGCAGAGCTGCGCGACTTGCGCCGGGGAGCACGATCTTGCCCGAAGGATCATCGAGCTTGAGGCTGCGGAACGGGACGGCGACCAGTTCGCCATTGAGCCCGACGAAGTCGCCGACAGCCAGAACGGCGAACACCGGTCCATTGTCCCGTCCGAAGATGAAATCGTCGATTTGACCAATGATCTCGCCCTTGTCATTGACGACGGATCTGAGCTCGAGCGCGCTGGCGCGGTAGCCTTTTGCAACCTCCTTGGCGTCGGGCGCGACGAGGCCGACTTCCTGGGTCGATGCGCGAGAGGGTGTCAACACGAAGAGTATGACCGCCAGGACGAGGACCGAATTGCAGTATAAACTCATGGTCCTCATGAAATACGCCTCCTTTGTTGACTATTTCAGCTGACGGATCGTCAAAATGCCGGGCTTAGCGCGTGGGTACGATATCGACGAGTGCTATGTCGCTCAAAGGCTTGTCGAGTGTAAATGCGTGGACGCGAACCGCCTCGGCGCTCCCATCGCGCATGATCTGTTCCGCGCACGTTTCTCGTTTCTGCGACCCCCATCCGAACCTAAAGCCCCATATGACATGGTCCCGATCAGCTTCGCCCAATCTTGCCGACCGACTCGACTGATTGGGCGAGCGCAGAGAAACGAAGGCTAATCGCCGCTGTGTCGCAGCGCCTTGACGATCGTCAGGATTTCTCGATCTTTGGCCCGAGCTAGGCTGCGACGCGATGACCCGATGGCGTGATAGCCTCCGAGACGGCGCGATCGCGCCGCCGGAGCCGCATTCGGAGGCTCTGGAACCGACGCGTTGCGTTCGCAACCTTGTTGCTCTGTCGGCGTTGCCCGCGATATGGAAGGACTACGAACCCGCTCGGATCGTTGAGAGCGCAGCGTGCGCCCTGGTTTCGATGCTCGATGCGGACTTCGTCTATATAGCGCTCCCCGTCGAGTGCGATGAACATAAGGGTGACGTCGTAAAAACGGCAGTCCCCGTGGAGGCGGCCCAGCGATTGCGGCTGCCGTGAAGCTCGAAATTCGAAACGCGGGCGGTCGGGAAGCGATGACGATCGAAAATTCCCCGCTAGGCAATATGCTCCGCTTGGCGATCGCGCCGATCGGTCCCAACGGAACCGGCGTAATTGTCGCCAGCGCGCGGGCTAGCGGCTTTCCGAGCGAAGCTCAGCGGCTCCTTCTCGCAACAGCCGCGAACGAGACAACGCTCGGCCTGCAGCGCTGGCGCGGCGAGACCGAGATGCGGCGTTTCGTCGCCCTCGTCGAAAGTTCATCCGATTTTGTTGGGTATGCGGATCTCGATGGGACCACAAGATACGTCAATCCTGCCGGAATGCGCCTTGTCGGACTGGACGAATACGAACGAGTCCCTCCGCTGCACATCATGGAATTCCTCGTCCCGGAAGACCGGCCTCGCGCGTGCAACGAGGCTTGGCCGGAGGCAATGCCCGGAATGGATCGACGCGAACTGCGGCTGACGACGACGCTTCGACCCCCGGACCTCGTCGAGTTCGCGGTTGCAGATAGCGGCCCTGGCGTCGACGCGGAAGCGGCCGACCGCATTTTCGAGCCGTTCGTGACGACAAAACGGGCGGCATGGGAATAGGCTTTTCGATTCGCTGCTCGATCATTGAGAGGCGCGGGAGCTAGGCGATTTTCCGCTTCCCTCTCCCCGTAGATCTCCCTCAGGGGAAGCTCGATGCCGGCTGAACGGACCGTCCACGTGGTCGATGACGATGCGGCGGTGCGGCGCTCGCTCGAGCGCCTCTTGGGATCGATGGGATTTGCCGCCGTTTCATATGCGGCGCCCGAAACTTTCCTGCTGGCGGCGCCGAAATTGCGTGACGGCTGCATTCTGCTGGATGTCAAGATGCCCGGCGTCGGAGGATTAGAGGTCCAAGCAAAGCTCAAAGCCCTTGGATTCTCGCTGCCGATCATCTTCATTACTGGCCAGGGAGATATCGAGACCGCAGTTCGCGCCATGAAAGCCGGCGCCTTCGATTTTATTGAAAAGCCCTACGAGGTCGAGGTTCTGCTGAGCGCAATCGAGGCGGCGTTCGCCGTGGCGCCGTACGATCATATCCGTGAAGCCGTAGATGCGGCTCAGCGCGTCGCCAAACTGAGCCCACGCGAGCGGGAAGTGCTGCAAGCCCTGGTCGCGGGAGCATCGAATAAGATCATTGCTTTTGATCTTGGACTGAGCGTGCGGACGGTCGAGGTCCATCGGGCGCGAATGATGGACCGCCTCGGGACGCGCCAACTTGCGGAAGCGATCCGGCTTGCCGTGTTGGCGACGCTGGCGCCGCCGTCCCAGCCGAGCGCCAAAGGTTGAGGGCATACCGCCTACGCCGCGGGCGCCAGGCTTCGAACTCGTCGCAACAGGCCATGCACGGGAAGCGGCGCCCAAACACGTTTCCCCGGTCATGTCGCAATTGGGCGCGCGTTCGCCAGACTCCAACGCCGAGCGGTCCACGATCCCCATCGATCGGGGCCCAAACAGTTTGATGACGCCTTGCTGCTTGAAATGGGTGAGTGAACGGCTGACCGTCTCGACGGATAATCCGAGGTAGTCCGCGATATCGTAGCGCGAAACGGGCAAGACGACCCGAGTATCGGAGCGGCTGGACAAGCGCGCCGACATTTCGAGCAGAAAAGCGCCTACTTTCTCGTTTGCCGTAACGCGTCCCACGATGACGAGTTGCGATTGCAACCGCGATAGCGATTCGAACGCTGCCCGACGAATCTCCCGCGCCAATTGCGGATTTGATTCTGCGGCCGCTTCTGCGTCGTGGCGAACGCATCCCGCGACATAAGTTTCTCCGACGACCGCTTCGACGGAGTCCTCATATTCCGCGCCGTTTGTGAAGCCGAAGCAATCGCCAGGAAGCATTAGATCGACGATCTGGCGCCGGCCGTCGGACCTGATGACGCTGCGACGCGCCGTTCCAATGATGATCCAGAACCAGCGGTTGGCGGCCTCTCCTTGGCGATAGATTTGCTGGCCGCGCGAGCAGCGAAAGAAGGAGGCGAGCGGGGTGAGAGCTTCGAATTGCCGCGAGCAGCCGGCAATTGCATGGCGAAGATCCGAGTTACTCATGGACGACCTCCAAGCTTCGACCCGCCCTTCCCCTTTCAGCTACGCCCGATGCTCAATCATCGCCTGAAGGGCCGGCGCTGGCCATTCCGTAATTACCCTTACCGTAGGATTACGTAATTGGGTCGCGGACGCCGGACTTTACCCGCGAAATGAACCCAGACGATGGCGCTCGCGCTGCGACCCGCGAGACAGCAAAAGAAAAGCGAATCTTGAGCGCCATCGAGGCAATAAGTCGCTTGGGTCAAGTATCCAAATGCTCGGCGGCTGATCCCCGGCGAACCAAAGGGTCGTTTGATATCTCCGCCCCGATCTTCCGGTTTCAAGCTGGTCTCAAGCCGCGTAAGGAGACGAGAAGATGGCGAGCGTTCTTCCTCCTGGCGCTGAAGCTCCGGACTTCAAATTGCGGTGACGCCGGACCAATATCTGTCGCTCGGCGACTTGGCCGGACGACCGGTCATTCTGGCCTTCTATCCTGCTGACTGGAGCCCGGTCTGCGGCGATCAGAGGGTCATCTACAATCAGGTGCGAATTCCGCCCGACATGGGGCCGAGCTCCTCGGGATATCGGTCAACGGCGTGTGGTGCGATGAGGCCTTTGCCAAGGACGGGCGCCTGCGCTTCCCCCTGCTTGCGGATTTCGAGCCGAAGGGCGACGTCGCCGGGCGGTACCGCGCCTATCGGGCCGACGAGGGCGTGTGCGAGCGGGTGCTGTTTGTGATCGACCAGAAGGACGTGGTTTCGTTGAGCTACCTTTCGCCCATTGCGGCAATCCGGACGCATACGGCATTCTCGACGCGCTGGAAAAGCTTCCACCCGAGGTTTCGTCATGAGCAGGTTCAGGACACCGGTCACATCAGATGACCACATCGAGGGCCCGTTGGCAGCCCCGCCACCTCCCAGAAGCCCGTATCCTCCATCCCTGGCCGGGACAGCGGTTCGCCGTCAAACACCCGAGGTGGGAGCCCGTATGCGGGCAAGCCGTAAGCTACGGTTCTGTGCGGGGGCGGGGGCAGTAATGGGTGTTCCTACCGCAACCAAGCGGGGACAGGGAGAGCCGCCAAGCAAATCGGCGCCGCGTGGCGCCTCGCAGCTGTAGTCTATTGCCCGGCGGCGATCGCCCGCGAAAGATCGATCTTCCAACAAGGATACTGACGCTCGTCATGGACCGGCGGGACGGGGCGTGGAAGGCTCGAGAGCTCTTGGTCGGCAGTTCGTCGAGGGGAAGACCCATGCGGATCGAGCTTGCGAAAACCGTCGCCGCGCCCTCGACGGGAGCATTCGGGGTTGTTGCGGACGTCGTCCGTTGGCCGCAGCTCATCCGTTCCGTCCGAAGCGTGGAAGTGCTGACGCCCGGACCGATTCGACCGGGCTCGCGGATGCGGGTGGAACACATGCTGTTCCATCGCAACGGCACGCATCCTTACGAAGTCGCGGCGATCGCACCGCCGCATCGAATGCGCCTCCTCGCCCAGCATCCGGACCTGTGCTATGAACTCGATCACCTGATCGACGCCGTCCACGGGGGCGGCAGCCGATTGACGCTCGCCTTTCGAAGCAGACCCGAGACCACGACCGGGCGGTCGCTGGAACCGCTGATCTCGCCTCTGATCTGGATTGGATCACCTTGCGCGACGAGCTGGAGCAGGATCTCTCCGATTTCGCTGCGGCGATCGAGCGGGAACAAGGGGAGACTTCAGTGAAGATAGGCCCTGTCGGCAATTGATTGAACGATGAAGGATCTATAGAGCAGAGCAAAACCCTGCATGACGCCAATATAGTTGGTCCGCCGTGACGCAAAATTATTGGCCATCTGCAGAAGTTCGGGATTGGTCGCCTCGAGATCCGCGACGGCTTCCAGCGTGAAGGCCTCGGCACCCTGCTCGTCGATCTCGCTGACGATGTCCTCGCGCGTCTCGGCCGTTATCCGGGGAAGTGGATTCATCAAGGACCGCCCGGCGTTCGTCTGCGCTTGAGCAGTGAGCAGCCGATAAAACATACCGAACCCGACCATGATCTTCGAAGGTTCACCGACATCCGCGGCACATTTGCTCGCCATGTGGAGAAGCTCAGGATTATCTCGCCTAAGCTCTGTTAAAATCTCTGCAATGCAAGCCTCAGGACCGAACTCGTCAAACTCCCTGGAAATTCTTTCCCGGGTCAGTTGAGTAATGCGAGGAAGCACATTCACGGCGAATGATTCCTTGGAACTGGAGATTGATGACGTAGAAGCGACTCACCCCCGAGTTGCCTTAGAGGTACAGATTCGCGATGCACCGTTCAAGCCGTCTGGGACGCCCGACGGTCCGTTTTCAAACCGCATGTCGCATTCAGGGCGGCCAAGCGGCATTGCCCCCACTAACATTGACGGCCGTCAAGGCGGGATATGACGGTCCGAGTAAAATGTAGGCTCACGTACACGGGTTGCCGACTGAACTCTATTGCGGCCGAGGAGAGGAAGGAATCAACGATGAGGACCGACATCGACATCAAACGGGACGTGGAAGCCGAACTCCGCATGAATCCCGACATCGACGCCACCGACATTGCCGTAGCGGTAAAGAACGCGGTCGTCACGCTGAGCGGGTTCGTCAGGAGCTACAGTCAGAAATGGGAGGCGGAGCGGACGGCAAAACGCGTCATGGGCGTCACGGGCGTGGCGAACGACATCGAAGTGCGGCTGCCGATTTTCAATCAACGTCCCGACCCCGAGATCGCCCGGGACGCCGCCGCCGCCATCCAGAATGAGTTACCCTATTCCGCGGAGCATATCCGAGTGGTTGTCAGGGACGGATGGATCACTCTCGAAGGGCAGGTCGAGTGGCACTACGCACGCGAAAGGGCGGAGCAGGCGGTGCGCCGAGTGAGGGGGGCGAAAGGGGTAACCAACCTGATCGAGATCAGCCCACGGGCGACGCCCGCCGACATCAAACGGAAGATCGAAGAATCCTTTCGTCGCAGCGCGGAGCTCGACGCTAACCGTGTGACGGTCGACGCGGACGGCAGCGTCGTGACGCTAAGGGGCACGGTGCGCTCATGGGCCGAACGCAGCGAGGCGGAACGGGTCGCGTGGCAAGTCCCGGGGGTGACGCGGGTAGAAAACCTGATCACCATCGGCCCATGACTCTTCGCGCATTGATGGTTTCACAGCGGGGAAACGCGTCTGCTGGGGAGCGTTTCTCCTTCTCGGCAGGCGCGTGAGGGTCCCTTCACAACCGCTCTTCCTTACGCGTCGACGGCGCCGGCGGCGGCCGGAAGTTTGGAGCTCGCAGTGGTCCTGACGGAGCTGATGTTCGGGATGATTGTGGCGGCCGTGGTGCTGCTGCTACTGCCATTCCTTCTCGTCATGGCCGGTGTCGGAGTGGCGGTGCTGCTTTGGCTTATCGGGACGGCCGCTCTCCTGGGCGGCCTGCTCTTCTGGCTGACCTTTCCCGACGCTAGCGGGTTTGCGATCCTGATGATGCTCTTGGTCGTCGGGTTGCTTTTTGTTGATCGACAAGCTCGTCGCCGCGCTCCCTGATGGCGCCAAGGCCGCCGCGTGAGGTGCCGCGGCAAATTGTAGAGCGCCCCCCGCCGACACACAGAGATGAGGACGTTCGTCAACTCGCGGACAGGCCGGCCGAAATCGAGCCGCGCTAGGCGCTGCGACGTCCGCCCTGACCCACCGCATCGATCATTCCATGTAGGTGGGCTGCGGCGTTCTCGATGTCGACATGCTTGTATTGACCCGCGCGGCTTTCCGCCGACAACACGCCGCAGCGGTGGACCTTGTCAAAATCGCCATAGGGGAACTCGTACCTTCCCTTCGCGTGCTCGCCCCATTCCTCGTCTATGCCAAGATGCCATTTACCGTATTCCCTGCAGCCATGCTGGTCGATGAACTCATTCTCCTGGTCCGTGGTCGGGCGGTGATCGCTCCAGGCGCCCCGCTCGTCGAATATGAACCTTCCGGCCGCGATAAGCTTTTCGGCGTGCTCGAACGCCGTCCTGTTCAGCCGCACTGTCATGGCCTGCACTCCGTGCTCCCATCGCCCGGCGTGAAAGGCAATCCTGCTCGAACGCGACCGGGCGTTCCGATGCGACATCAGATACCCCTGTTCGGCGGTTTTGTCCTTGACGCGGGTCAGTTTTCCGGCGCTCGCCTTCCGCCTCAACCGTGTGTTGACGCTCGCGCTCGAAAAGCCGTGATCACGGCTGGGCGGCGCGGCGGATCATATCGTTGAGCTCATCGACGTATCGGCGGGCACCAAGGGCGGACACGCTGAGGCTCGAGGCGCAGCTCCCTGACTCAAGGCATTCACACATCATGACCCTGGCCGATACCAGAGCGCCGAAGTCTGAGATGAGGCCGCCGCGAACAGGCGGCGAATGGAAGGCGCTCAAAGCAAGCAGGATTCCGCGGACAGCGCCTCGTCGAGAGACCGCAGAAGGCCCACGAAGTTATGCCCTTCCTGAGAGATGGGTGACAGTTCGTTCCGGGGACATGGGTTACACAATTGGGCCTTTTGCGTGGAGAGCAAAATGCCCTGGAAGGAGTGTAACCCGATGGACGAACGCTTAAAGTTCATCGCTCGATTGCTCGACGGGGATAAGATGGCTGGGTTGTGCCGCGAGTTCGGCGTCTCTCGGAAGACTGGCTACAAGATCCTCGCCCGCTACAATGAGATCGGCCTTGACGGGCTCACTGACCGCTCGCGCCGGCCTTATCGCCACGCCAATCAACTGCCCTTCCAGATCGAGACGCAGATCGTCCGGCTGAAGCAGGACAAGCCGAGTTGGGGCGCGCCGAAGATCAGGGAAAGACTGGCGCGGCTCTATCCCGATGTGCATACGCCAGCGATCAGCACCGTCCATGCGGTTCTCGATCGCCACGGCCTGGTCAAACGCAGAACGGGACGGCGGAATAGGGCGAAGGGAACGGCGCTTTCTCGTCCCGGCCAGCCCAACGATCTGTGGTGCGCCGACTACAAGGGCGAGTTCATGCTCGCCGATCGTCGCTATTGCTATCCGCTGACGATCACCGACTTCGCCAGCCGATACTTGTTCGCTTGCGAGGCGCTCTCGACCACCAAGGAAGCCTACGCGTTCCCAGTGTTCGAGGCCGTGTTCAAGGAGTTCGGCCTGCCCAAGGCCATTCGCACCGATAACGGCGTCCCTTTCGCAAGCCCCAATGCCCTCTTCGGCCTTCGGGCCTGCGCGCGCCCCAGAGCGCGATCGTCGAGTTCCTGCCGGTCCAGGACCCACCGCAAGGCAAGATGGATGACGCGCTTTCCGTAGTTGGCCTGGGCGAACCGGTCGAGCCTGTCGACGGCCCGAAGGTATTGCTCAAACCGAGGCGGGCGGAACTTTGGGTCGACCTTTCGCAGGTCATCGCCGGCGAACTTCGTTTGCGCTGTCATGCGGCCTGAAAGGAGACCCCTGCACAACGACCCGTAGGCGAGCGTGGCAATGTTCTTGTCGCGACAGTAGGGGAGGACGTCCTGTTCGATGGCGCGTTCGAACAGGTTGTAGGGCGACTGCACCGTTTGCACCGGCGCCACCTTGCGGAAAGCCTCGATCTGCGCCGGACCGAAATTGCTGACGCCGATGAACCGGATCTTGCCGACGCGTTGCAATTCCGCCATCGCCGCGGCGGTCTCCTCGATTGGCACGTTGGGATCGGGCCAATGCACCTGATAGAGGTCGATGACGTCGGTGCGTAGACGTTTCAGGGAATCGTCAACCTCTTTGTGAATGCGTCGCTTGCTGGCGTCGCGGAACGGCTGGCCGTCCTTCCAGTCAAGGCCGACCTTGGTGGCGATGACCACGTGCTGACGCCGTCCGCCCTCGGCCAGCGCCTTGCCCACGATCTCCTCCGAGCGGCCGAAGCCGTAGGCCGGCGCGGTATCGATCAGCGTGACGCCGCGATCGACCGCCTCGCGGATGACGCCGATCGCCGCCGTTTCGTCAGTTCCGCCCCACATCCATCCGCCGATCGCCCACGTGCCGAGGCCGATGCGGGACACTTTGAAGGGCGTAGCGAGCGGTTCGATCTCGGCGCTGTCGTGCTTGATCTCCGAGGTCGCAATATTCGGAAGTGCAGCCGTGTCCGTCATGATCTTTCCTTGAAGATAGCGATGTGACGATAGTGGTCAGACTAACGCCCTCCGCCGCGGCCCGGCCATTCCCCTTGGGTTCTGGCAGACAGCGCGTAGGTCTGTCGCAACCAAACCTTAGGTTTGAAGTCGTCAGACCAACGTTTAGGATTGGGACGTATGGGTCGATTGTGCGCGCATGGCGTCGGCGCGACGGATGTCATTGACGGGGCGGCGAAGGCGACTCTCGCGGCCCCGTCATCAGGCAATGCGAATCTAATCGCGGAGCATCGAGGCACCTTGCTCAATTTAAGCTCTAGCTACGAGACCTGAAAGGCGCCTTGTCGCACGAGGCGCCAATCGCCGATGGGGATGCTGGCGAGAATCCCCTTGGAATTGGCGGGAACTAAAACTAACCAGACGTTCGCGGCACGGATTTCGTTGGCCGATGCAACTCGAGGGCTTCGCCCGCCCTGACGAGGTCCGCCAAGGATCGCACGGTCATCTTCCTCATAATGTGACCGCGGTGAATCTTGACGGTGATTTCACTCAGCCCGAGTTCTCCCGCCACCTGTTTGTTCATGAGCCCAGCCGTCACAAGCGCCATGATCTCCCGTTCGCGCGGCGTGAGCGAGTTCGAAACGCTCGCGCAGTTCGGCACGCGCCTTGTCGCTATCCCGGCGCTTGCGGTCCCGTTCGATCGCCTGCGCGACGGCATCGAGCATGTCCTGATCGCGGAACGGCTTCGTCAGGAAATCGACAGCTCCTCCCTTCATCGCCCTAACGGACATCGGAATGTCTCCATGGCCCGTCATCATGATAATAGGAACATGAATTTTTGAGTTGGCCAGCTGGGTCTGGAAGTCGAGGCCGCTCACTCCAGGTAGTCTGATGTCGAGCACGAGGCAGCAGGGAATATCCGGAAACTTGTGCACCAATAGTTCGGCCACCGAGGAGAACAATCTTGGTTCAAGGTCGACGGATCGAAACAAGCGGCCCAGCGCCTCGCGCAGTGAGGGATCGTCATCGACGACGAGGACGACCGGCGTCTCAAGCAGCGTATCAACCTGTTTCGGTGGTCTTCGCTGCGTCACGAGAATTTCCTCCTGAGCGAAGGCAGGGCCGACTTAGCTCCAGCGCAGCCCTTGCGTCCGAGGAGGCACGAAGGCCGACCTTTGCTTCGATGATTGATCGGCAAATTGACCGTCTTCCTCTCCGGCCGGAACGCTGCCACGAACGACATTGAAGTTTGAAGGGGAACTCGGTGGCAAGAGCTTGTTTTTCCCAGAGCGACAGACCGACTAGCTATGTAGGCGCTGCTCGTGGGCTGTTCGTTCGCCCTCACTTTGATCAAACTTTCCCATAACAACGTCAACCGCTAAGGGATCATACGAAGGTTCGCTTCAAGAAGCGAACGAATGTCTTCCATATAACAACGATATGACGTGATGATGCTGCCAACTTGGTGCGGCAGTGGGCGTCGAAATGCGCGAGAGCATGTCTGGCGCGCCAGTACCTGTCGCTTAGCGCCATCCGGATTTTGCCAGCCCGAAGTCGCGGCGATTCCGTTCGGCCGGAATTTCGCGATACTTGGCCCAAGGCGGCGCGGTATAGGCCCCGCTGTAACCTAAACGGTGATCCGTTGGGCTTGCGACAACTCCCAAGCACAACTAAGACTTTTAGTTGCGATTACGACCTCGGTCACGTGCCCCGTCGAGCCCCATCGACGACTTTGTTGTAGACCCGCCCGGCATCGTACACGCGCGACGAATTAAAGAGGCCGCGGCATGACGGAGTTGTCCGCACACGGGCCTGAGATTCTGTGGGAGGATGGGGAGTTCGTCCTGTCCCGGGCCGTGCCGGACGGGGAGCCATTATCAGTCCTCTCCGCCACGCCCTTAACCAACCCGCCGTCGCCCGGAGCTACTGCGCGGTTGCAACACGCTCTCAAGCTGCGGGACGAGCTCGATCCTACCTGGGCGGCGCGGCCCCTGAGGCTCGCGACTGACAAGGGGCGGCTTACGCTGTTGAGCGAGGACCCCGGTGGAGAGCCGCTGTTGCGGCTCGTGGGGCAGCCTTGGGAGATCGCTTCGTTTTTGCGCTTCGCCATCGGTATGGCGGCTTCGCTGGCGAAGCTCCACGGGCGGGGCCTCATCCACAAAGATATCAAGCCGGCCAATATCCTCGTTAACAACGCGACCTGGGCGGTCTGGCTGACGGGTTTCGGCATCGCGTCTCACCTCCCACGCGAGCGCCAGACGCCGGGATCGACCGAAGCAATCGCGGGAACGCTCGCTTACATGGCGCCCGAGCAGACCGGCCGCATGAACCGGTCGATTGATTTGCGCAGCGATCTCTATGCCTGCGGCATCACCCTTTACGAGACGATCACGGGATCTCTTCCGTTCTCCGCATCCGATCCGATGGAATGGATCCATTGCCACATCGCCCGGCCACCGACTCCGCCAAGCGAGCGGACCAGCGGGATTCCCGGCCCCATCGAGGCCATCATCTTGAAGCTGCTCGCGAAGTCGCCCGAGGATCGGTTTCAGACCGCCGCGGGCCTCGAGGCGGATCTACGCATATGCCTGACTTCGTGGGAGACGCACCGGCGAATTGACCCCTTTCCCATCGGCGCCCGCGATGTGCCCGACAGGCTGCTGATCCCGGAAAAGCTCTATGGGCGCAAGGCGGAGGTCGACGCTCTTGTTGCGGCGTTTGATCGCGTCGCCGCACGAGGAAGGGCTGAATTCATACTGGTGTCGGGCCATGGCGGTGTCGGCAAGTCCTCCGTCGTCAGCGAGTTCAGCAAGGCGGTCCTGCCCCAAGGCTTGTTCGCGGCGGGGAAGTTCGATCAGTACAAACGCGACATCCCGTATGCGACCCTGGCGCAGGCGTTTCAAAGTCTCGTGCGTCGGATTCTTGGCCGAGACGAGACGGAATTGAACCGTTGGCGCCATGCTTTGCTCGAGGCGCTCGGTCCCGACGGCCAGCTCATGATCAATCTGATTCCCGATCTCGCCGCCATTATCGGGGAGCAGCCCCCGACCCCGGATCTGCCGCCCCAAGAGGCCCGCAATCGATTCCAGATGGTTTTCCGGCGTTTCCTCAGCGCTTTCGCTGAGGCAGAGCATCCTCTCGCGCTGTTCCTGGACGATTTGCAATGGCTGGATGCTGCGACCCTCGAACTCCTTGAGCACTTGGTCGCAGAACCGGACGTGCGGCACGTCCTGCTGATTGGCGCCTACCGGGCCAACGAACTCGACCCCTCTCATGCGCTGGTGCGGACGCTGGAGCGGATCCGCAACGCTGGCGCGAGTATCCAGGAGATCGCGCTCAAGCCTCTTGCGGCCGGCGACGTGAGACGGCTCATCGCCGACGCGTTGCGGACGAAACCGGAGAATGTGCGGCCGCTCACCAAGCTGGTGTTTGAGAAAACCGCAGGCAATGCGTTTTTCGTGAATCAATTTATCACCACGCTGGCGGAGGACGGCCTGCTGGCCTTCGACTTAGAGAGGCGCGCTTGGAAGTGGGATATCGATCGGATCCGCGCCAGGGGCTTCACCGATAACGTTGCGGATCTCATGGCCGCGAAGCTCGAACGTCTGCCCAAAGCGACGCAAGAAGCGTTGGGATTGCTGGCCTGCCTTGGAAATGTCGCCTCACTCGCCACGATAGACCTCATTTCCGGAACCGAGAGGGGGGCGGTCCATGCAGCGCTCTGGCAAGCTATCCGGGTCGGTCTCATCTATCGCCTGGACGGCGCCTACGTGTTTATCCACGACCGCGTCCAAGAGGCTGCCTATGCGCTCATCCCCGAAAGCGAGCGGGCGATGGCGCATCTTCGAATCGGCCGATTGCTCGCGTCCCAGACCGCGCCGGACGAGCGCGATGAAAACATATTCGATATCGTAAATCAGTTGGACCGCGGCACGGCGCTGATCACTGCGCCAAAGGAGTGCGAGCAGGTTGCTGAACTCAATCTGATCGCAGGCAAGCGCGCAAAATCGGCGGCAGCCTACTCGGCAGCCTTGCAATATTTCTCCGCAGGCCGCGGCCTGCTCGGGGACGGCTGCGAGCTGAGCTGCCGACTCGCGTTCGACCTCGAGCTCAACTGGGCCGAGTGCGAGTATTTGACTGGTAACTTAGCATCGGCGGAAGAACGGCTCTCGGCCCTGTCCGTTCGCGCACTGACTATCATTGACGCCGCGTCCGTCACCTGCGCGCGTCTCAACCTATATACCCACTTAGATCAGAGCGACAGGGCCGTGGCGGTAGGCCTCGACTATCTCCGGCGGTTCGCCCGCCAGTGGCCGTTGCAAGCGACAGCGGATGACGTCCGTCGAGATTATGATCATTTGTGGCGCGGGCTTGGCGATCGTTCGATTGAAGCGTTCCTCGATCTGCCGCCGATGACCGATCCTGGCCTCTGTGCGACCATGGACGTGCTCACCGCGCTTTCGTCGCCAGCTTTGTTCACCGACGAAAATCTTTTCCGTCTTGTCGTCGGTCGTATGGCGACCCTCAGCCTGGAGCATGGCAACTGCGACGGATCATGTCTCGCCTTTGCTTGGCTTGGCGGCATCCTGGGGACATATTTTGGAGACTACCAAGCAGGGTTCCGCTTCGGAAGGCTCGGTGTTGATCTCGTCGAGAATCGCGGGCTCAATCGCTTTAGCGCCCGCGTCTACCTGGTCTTCGCCGTCCACGTCGCCAACTGGACGCAGGATCTTTCGATAGGCCGCACCTTCCTGCGGCGCGCCTTCGACGCGGCGGTTCGCGCGGGCGACCTTTCCTATGCAGCCTATAGCTGCATCGACTTGATCACGAATCTTCTCGGCGCTGGAGATCCGCTCCACGACGTGGAGCGAGAGGCGGAGAAAGGGCTCGAGATCGTTCGCAGGGTGCGGTTCGGTCTCGTAATCGACGTCGCTATCGCGCAGCTTAGGCTCATTCGGATTCTTCGTGGAAGTACGCCGGATTTCACCTTCTCCAATGACGCGCAATTCGATGAGGGCCGATTTGAGCAGCATTTGGAGAGCGATCCTCGGCGGGCGATTGCCGCGTGCTGGTATTGGATACGCAAGTTGCAGGCGTGCATTTACTTGGGCGACTACGCATCGGCCGCCGCGGCGGAAACGAAAGCCGCGCCACTGCTTTGGACAACACCGACACAATTTGAGTTGGCTGAGTACCATTTCTACGGGGCAATTGCTCGCGCAGTGGCCTGCGATAGGATCACTGCTGAGGAGCGGCCCTCGCATTTGGAGGCGCTTGCGCGACATCACCAGTTGCTCGGGGTCTGGGCGAAGAACTGCCCCGAGAACTTCGCAAACCGGGCCGCGCTCGTGGGTGCCGAAATCTCGCGCCTCGAAGGCCGCGACCTCGACGCCATGCATCTATACGAACAAGCCATTCGGCTGGCCGGCCAGCACGGCTTCGTTCAGAACGAGGGTCTCGCCAATGAGCTTGCCGCAAATTTCTACGCGGCGCGCGGCTTCGAGACCATTTCTCACGCTTATCTGCGGAACGCTCGATCCTGCTATTTCCGGTGGGGGGCGGACGGAAAAGTCCGCCAAATCGACCAAGCCCACCCTCATCTGCGGCAGCAGCTGGCGCAGCCGCCGCCCGCCACGAACGGCGCGTCTGTTGAGCACCTGGACGTTGGCGCGGTGATCAACGCCTCGCAAGCCGTATCCGGCGAGATCGTTCTCGACAGACTCATAGAAATCTTGATGTTGATCGCGCTCAAAACCGCCGGCGCGCAGCGGGGCCTGCTCATTCTCCTTCAAGGCGACACGCCACGGATCGAGGCCGAGGGCAAAACCGACCAAAAAACGGTCGAGGTCACTGTTCGCCGAGACGCGGTGACGCCGGCCGAGATGCCCGAATCCCTTTTGCACTACGTGGTCCGGACCCGCCAGACCGTGATCCTCGACGACGCCCTGGCCCAAGCCCCATTCTCGACGGATGACTACATCCGTGAGAAGCGCGCCCGGTCAGCCTTCTGCTTGCCACTGATGAAGCAGGCCAAGCTGATCGGCGTGCTCTATCTCGAGAACAATTTGGCGTCGCACGTGTTCACGCCGGCCAGGATCTCGATATTGGAGTTGGGGGCGTCGCAGGCCGCGATCTCCTTGGAAAACGCTCGCCTTTATGGCGAACTGATGATCAGCGAGGAACGCTGGCGCAAACTTTTCGAAAGCGTCCCGGTTGGCGTCACGTTGCTCGATTCGGACCGACGCTACGTTGCCGCGAACCCAGCCTTTCAGAAGATGACTGGCTACTCCGAGGCGGAACTCCGTCGGCTCTCGCCCATCGACATCACCCACGAGGACGATCAAGCCGCAACCGAGGCGGGCATCGCGGCCAATGAAGCGGGTGAGCCCTACGCAGAGCGTGTCGTGAAGCGCTACCGGCGCAAGGATGGGGTCGTAGTCTGGGCGGAGGTCGACGGCTTTTTGGCGCCGGTTGCTGGAAGGGCGCCTTTCCTCGCCGCGGTTGCGGTTGACATCACCGAGCGCAAACTCGCCGAGGAAGCGCTGAGGGACGCTCGCGCCGACCTCGAGCGAATGGCGCGGCTGACGACGATGGGCGAACTCACCGCGTTGATCGCCCACGAGATCAATCAGCCGCTCGCCGCCATCGTGACCCAGAGCGAGGCCGCTTTGCGGTTCCTGGAACGCGATGAACCTGATCTCGACGAAGTGCAGGATGCGCTTTCCGGCATCGCGCGGGACGGCATGCGCGCGGGCGAGGTGATCCGCGGTCTGCGTGGGCTCGCCAGGAAATCCGGGCCGCAACTGACCAGGCTCGACATCGACGGCGTCATCGAGCAAGTGCTGGCGATCGCCCGCGGCGAATTGCTGCACCACGACGTCGTATTGCGCACCGAACTCGCAGTGGACGGCTGGCTGATCATGGGCGATCGCGTTCAGTTGCAGCAGGTGCTTTTGAACCTGATCATGAACGGCGTCGAAGCCATGAGCGGGGTAACGGAGCGCACGCGGGAGCTGACGATATCCAGCACGCTCGCCGAGCAAAGCGGCGTGCTCGTTGCGGTCAAAGACACTGGCACAGGACTAGATCCGGCGGTCGCGGAACGCATGTTTCAGCCCTTCTTCACTACAAAAACGGACGGCCTCGGTATGGGGCTAGGCATCTGTTGATCGATCGTCGAAGCCCACGGCGGGCGCTTGTGGGTTTCCCCGCGCGAGCCGTACGGCGCCGAGGTCCGCTTCACTGTTCCGTTGTGGGTGGAGCAGTAGCGCCGCGCGCACTGAAGGGCGGGGATCAAGATGCTGCGAAACCTTGCCAGAACGGCGCTGCTGGCCTGCGCAACGAGCTTGGCGCTCATACCCGGAACCCCGGCCGAAGCCACGAGCAAACACTTGACGATCCTGGCGTCCGTTCCAGATCTGGCGTTTCCGTTCTTCGTATTCATGATGGGCCAGATTAAGGACGAAGCGAACCGGCTCGGCGATATCACGGTTGTAGAGAGCGACGGAGAGCGCTCTTCGCCGAAACAGAGCGCCGACCTGGAAGCTGCGATCACCAAGGGTGTCGACGGCATCGTCATCGATCCGAATGACTTCGATGCGCTGGCGCCGGCCTTGCAGGAGGCCATAGACTCCAAGATTCCGGTGGTCACGATCGACCGGCGCGCCAACGTGCATGGAATCCTCGCTCACTTCAGCGCCGACAATGTCAAGGGCGGGGAGGCGCAGGGCGAACTCGTAATGAAACTGTTCCCCAACCGCGCCAGAGTTATGTACCTGCTGGGCCAATCCGGCGCGAGTCCAGCTATCGATCGCAGCAACGGCCTCCATAATGTGCTGGATAAGGCGGGTGACAAATACAAGTTCGTCTTCGAAGACACGGCCCATTTCGATCGCGCCGAAGGCTTGTCGATGACGGAATTGGCGCTGGCAGAGATGAAGTCGCCCCCTGATGTGATCGTCTGCGTCAATGACGATATGGCCTTAGGCGCGCTGGTGGCTCTCAAGAGCCGCAATCTCATCGGCAAAGTTGCGCTCATTGGTTTTGACGCGCTTCCTGAGGCGCTCGAGGAGATAAAGGCCGGCAACCTGACGGGAACCACTGAGCAGAAGCCGGGCGGCCAGGCCCGCTGCGCGGTTGACATACTTGTCGCGTTCCTGCGCGACGGCGAGAAACCACAGGAACAGGTGACGCAGTTGGCGCCGGTCGCCATCACCAAGGACAATATCGAGGAGGCCGAGCGCATTGGGGAAGTGAAATAGGGCGCACGGCGTTCGAGCACCGCATAAACGGGCGGGCGGCGAGCCATGGGCCGATCAGATCAGAATGGCTAGGAGACGCTCGCGTGTACACTATGCGAAGCGCGGTCGCGCAAACCTAAGTATGATTTCAAAAGGTTGATTCCCAGCACATTTTTGACGGAGCGGTAATGCTGCACGAGCGCTGGCTCCCGCGTGAGGAAGGCCGGTCTTGTCAACGGTTTCAGTTATTTCCGTCGTCGACGACGATGCGTCAGTTCGTGCGGCGACCAGCAAGTTTCTGAGGTCGCATGGGTACACGGTCCAGGCATTTTCGTCCGCCGAGGACTTCTTGCGGTCGGGCCGCTTGAATGACACGTCGTGCGTGATCGCGGATCTGCAGATGCCGGGCATGAGCGGACTGGAGCTTCTGAAGATGATACGCGCCCAAGGTTATGGCGTGCCGTTCATATTCATCACGGCCTTCCCTGACGAGACTACTCGTGCGCGAGCCCTGCAGGCGGGGGCAATCTGCTTCCTGTCCAAGCCCTTCGCCGGACCGACTTTGATCAATTGCCTTGGCGTCGCGCTCGAGGGACATCCGCGCGAAGGGGACAAGTGAACGGTAAGCTCGATGTAGCGTCCGGATCCTAGAACTGGAATTGCAGCCGTAAATTCCGGTGAAGGCCACCAGCGAGTTCCTGCGGCGCAAACGCGATCTTCGCGAAGGCTCAAGCCGGGATTTCGGACGCCGTTCTCCGCAATTGTCGTCCCGACTCTCTCCGCCCACCTTATTCATGGCGGGCTTTTTTTTCACGACCTTGGCCGCAGCATTTCAAAAGCAGAACAATCAGCAGCTGGGGCGCCTCCGATGAAAGCGGCGCCGTTTTTCGCTCAGAACACAAACAACCACGTCTTTTTTCGCGCGGCCGGCCTCAATTGTGAAAAAGAGCCAGCATGCGAGCGTGACGGCGACGGGCCCGTAGATCAGTGAAAAAATGACGGAGTCGATCATGTCAGCCTCTCTTACCGGCTTGCGATTTCGTTCTCTTACGGAATCACATCGCCTGTCCGAGCTTTCCGGTCTCACCGCGGCCGACCTCATCGACGACGCGCTCAATCCAATCGGTTGCTTGGAAGACGGCGCAGACCTCGCCGGCGTCGTCAAAAAGGCCGAAGACGGCAACGCCGTTCGAATCCTTCGCCAGGAACGCCTTGTCGCCGGGCGGCAAGTCGCGGGTAGCCGGGGGAATTCCCATCCAGAACCCGCGCACGAACTGAAACTGCTCGGGTGTGAGTTGAACGGTCGCCCCGACCGCGCGCACAGCATCGATCGTGACGCACATGCCTTGGGAGAGCGGTGCAAACACTTCCTCCAGCGTTTTCGGCTCGCCCGCAACTGATGCGGACGTGCAAAAGGAGGCCGCGGCCAGCGCGGCAAGCATGAGGCGTCGCATCATGAACGGCTCCTTTGGTGTAGACGGCTAACTCGCCGCCTGAATCGTCAAAATGAATTCAAGCCGAGTTTGCGGCCGTGGTCGCCTCAAACAGGAACCAGGTGCGCCTCTCGGCCTCGTCGATCCAAACTTCCAGTAAGCTTGCCGTGGCCACATCGTTGTGTTTCTCGCACAACCCATGCGTCTCCCGCATTTTGGCGGCCAGCTCTTTGTTGTCGTCGCGCAGCTCTGCGAGCATATCGAGAGGGATCACGAACTCTGCGTCGTTGTCCTGTATGCGCTGCAGGCGGCTGACCTCGCCGATGGATCGTAAGGTCATGCCTCCGATCTTGCGCACCCGCTCGGCGATTGCGTCCGTGATGGCGAAAATCTGATCCCCGTGGTCATCCAACAACAAATGATAGTCGCGGAAGTGCGGACCTGAAATATGCCAGTGGAAGTTCTTCGTTTTGACGTAGAGGGCGAACACATCTGCCAGCAGAACATTGAGAGCGCCGGATATTTCCCTGACACCTTCGGCCTTCAGATCGGTCGGAGTTTGCAGGGGCGCTGTCCGCAACCCCGTGGCCTTATGAACGTTCATCGCAGTCGCCTTCATTGGTTGTGAGGGGGATTAGGAATCCAACTTCCAAAACTCTCGCTGAAACCGAAGAGCTATATTGGTGATTTACGTGCTCCGATCCATTGCACGCGAGTATGCAGAGCAGGCCTTGAGGATTAGAAACAGTAAACCATAGTTTAGGGATCGCGGCGACAACGGGCTTTCGCCCTTGCGAAA
The DNA here is from genome assembly GCA_963824475.1 of uncultured Alphaproteobacteria bacterium. GTDB lineage: Bacteria > Pseudomonadota > Alphaproteobacteria > Rhizobiales > Beijerinckiaceae > Roseiarcus. Next base: position 558,778 of record CAWGPR010000005.1, on the reverse strand, counting down.
GCCTGATTTTGATCGGCCGAAGAGCGGGCGTGTTTGGCGACAGGGGACAGCTCCGGAGCGCGGATATTGCGCGCGTGACGCGATCTCGAGCGCTCTTTGGCTAGATCGGTGTTTCCGACAGCGCCGGCCAAGACGCCCGCCGCTTCGCCGGCGCCAGCTCAAGCTTACGAGCTCGGCAGCGTTTCCGATCCGGATAGAATGTTTGCATCGCCAGGAAGCGTAAATTGAAAGGTGGCGCCGCGCGGCTGGTTCGTGCTCGCCCAAAGGCGCCCTCCATGGGCCTCGATGATCGAACGGCAGATTGAGAGGCCGAGCCCCAAACCGGTCGGCTTCGTCGTGTAAAAGGACTCGAACACCCGCTCGAGCATCGCTGGCTCCAGTCCCGGACCCGAGTCCTGTACCGCGACCAGCACGCCGCTGGCTTCGACCTTTTCTGTGCTGATCAGCAATTCTTTCGGCCCCCCGTTGGCCACGCCCATTGCCTCGAGAGCATTGACGATCAAGTTGAGCAGCACTTGTTGCAATTGGACGCGATCGGCTTCAACAAAAGGGGACGGGTCCGCCAATTCTGTTAGGATCGAAACGCCATACTTCAGGGCTTCGCCACGCGCGAGCCCGATGATTTCGAGGATCACCTCATTGACTTCCAAACGATCCTTCCGGGGCGGCGCCTTCTTCATTAGCGCGCGGATCCGATTAATCACCTCGGCTGCGCGGACGCCATCGTCGACGATGCTAGCGAGCGCCTGCTGCACGTCCTCCAGATGCGATGGTCCAAGACGGAGCCAGCGCAGAGCAGTCTCGGCGTTTGTGACGGTCGCGGCGATTGGCTGAATCACTTCATGCGCGATCGACGCCGTGAGCTGTCCCACGGTCGCGACGCGGTTCGCATGCGCCAGCTCCATCTGCATCTCATGGTAGCGCCGGTCGTTTTCGCGTGCTTCTGCTTCCGCCTGCTTGCGTTCGGTGATATCGCGGCACACGTTGCCGACGTTCACCGGCTGCCCGGTCTCAGGATCGTCGATCCGAAAGCACGAATAGAGAATCGGGATCGGATCGCCAGTCTTGAAATGGCGGAAACGCATCTCTCCCGACCAGGAACCTTTCTCCAGCACCGTCGGCCAGAGGATCTCATTCACAAACTGACGGTCCTCGGGGAAAATGTAGTGGATTCCGCGCCTCTCCTTCGCTTCCTCCCAGCTATCAAATCCGACCATTTTCAGGCCAGCCTTGTTGAGGAAGATCGGCGTCCCTCTGCCGAGGTCGGCAATCGCCATGAGGTCGTCAGCTTGCTCCACCAATGACGCTAGGCGTCGACGCTCGAGTTCAGCCATTTTGCGTTCTGTGACATCTACAGCGGTGGCTATAAACTCGACGAGCTTGCCTTCTTCATCGAGAATCGGATGGCCTGAGGAATTGATGTGCTTGACGGTTCCGTCAGGCAGAAGAACCCTATACTCGTCGAAACTATCGACTTTTTCGCGCAGCGATCTCTCAAATCTCTTGTCTACCCAATCGCGATCCTCTGGGTGGACACGCTGCCGAAAGTTCTTGCGAGTTGGCAAACTTTCTGCTGGATCCAACCCGAAAATTCGAAACATTTCGGCGGAGCAGTAGAGCACCTTCTGAGCGCGGACATCCCAAGCCCAACTACCCGTATGGGTCAGCTTCGCCGCTTCGGCCAAATACGCCTCACTTCGCTGTAGCTTCTCCTGTGCCAATTTGTGCTGGATCGCGACGCCAGCGAGGTGTGTGATTTGGTCAATAATCTGTTGATCGCGCTGGGTAGGTCGGCGCGGCTCGCGATAGTACATTGCGAGCGTCGCCATGACTTTGCCTTGCGACGAAACCGGTACCGCCCAACAGGCGCGCAGAGAATGGGACAAAGCCAAATCGCAATGCTCCACCCACAACGGGTCGGTCGCGATGTCCCCAACAATTATCGGTTCGCCGCGGTAGGCAGCTGTCCCGCAGGAGCCGGCCGATGGTCCAATTGCATCGCCATTCATCGCATCGGTATAGGGCTTTGGAAGGCTAGGCGCGGCGCCATGCCGCAGACGATCGCCGTCCACCAACGAGATGGACGCAAGGACGCCACTGGCCTGGCTCTCCACAAGTCGGCATAGGCTATCAAGGATTTCAGCGAGCGAATCCCCTTTAGCCACCCTCTCGGGGATTCGTCTCTCAATGGCGAGCAGGGATTTTGCGCTTGCGCTCTTCGATATCAACACCCGTTTCGCACCACTTCACGATCTTTCCCTTTCCACCCAGCGATAGTCTTCGTCCGGCCATCGGGATGAGCCGCATCTTTCTAGTTGACGAAATCGACGGTCCCATCGAGCGGCGTGCCGGAACCGTGCCGACGACATCAGGCAGCTCTTTCTGGCTCTGCCGAAACCTCTTCGGCGCGCTTGCGCTTGGTGATGTTTGCGATCAACCGGGCCAGTGCGATTCGCGGATCACTCTGCAGAAATTTCCACGGTGGAAATGCGGGTCCTTGTCCGCCAGGACGTCAGCCTTGACGTTGCCGAACGTCGTTTCGGGCTTATGCTTGATGCCCTCATAGAAGGCCTGGATAATGTCCTCCTTGAAATGCGGCGTGCGCGGGAACGCCTTCAGCACCGCCTTGCGCTCGGCGTCGGAATATTCGTCGTAAGCGAGGCCAAGAACATCCATCTCGACGCCCGCCGTCAGCAGGGCGACGACCGGATGCATGTGCTTTGGAATGCCGGGTGTCGTGTGCAACGCAATCGCCGTCCACACCGTGTCGATATCCGTCTGCGTGATTCCGTGCCGCTTTAGGAAACCCCGCGCCGCATTCGCGCCGTCCACCTCGAACCGCTCATCGTCGCTGCTGTGCGCCTTCGTCAGACCCATGTCGTGAAACATGGCTCCCGCGTAGAGCAGTTCCGTATCGAATTTCAGGCCATGATGCTCGCCGGCCAGCGCGCCAAATAGGTAAACTCGGCTCGAGTGATTGAAGAGCAGCTCGGGCTCGGTGTCGCGGACAATCTCCGTCACCTCGCGCGCGAGCTTGCTATCGGGGATTCTCAAGGGGCGGGTTGCGATGTTCACGTGCGCGTCCTTTCATGGCCTCCTAAGCCTGGGTCAGTTCCCATTTCAGGCCGCGACTTATGCCCGCCACGAAGCAGCCCCTTGTCGCTTCCTTGTGCTGATCGCGGCTGAGCGCCCAGGACTTGCTTCTCGGTGGCTCCTTGCGGTCGAACGGAAAGTGCAGTCCCTTTGGTCATCGTCGTTGCTTCATTGGAGTGGTTGCGGCTTGATTTAGCGAACCATCGCGGACCCAAGCTAGGCTCTTTAGGTTGCGTGGCACAGCAACGTTAGTCTGTTGCAATCAACCTTGCGTTTGGACCTAACAGACCAAAGTTTAGGATAGGTCGAGCAACCGCCGCCTGTTGACGGCCAGTTGGCGGGCTGGATATCTCCTACGACACGGCGCGACGGATGCGTCTTGAAGTTCGGGAGACGCCCGCGGTCGACATCGCGGCGGGCTCCTGATGAGATGGCTGAGGTGATGGCGGGGTCGACAACGAGGGTGTGATTCCTCGACCCGCCCATGCAATGAACGGTCGACAAGGCTGCGCCGGCGAATCTCATGCGCAAGCTACTCTCGAAGCAAGGGGCCCTCTCGCGAGGCGAATTCGGCCCGATTCGAATCTCTGCTCGACAGAACCCGCGCAAAGCGCCCGGAAACGAGCGTCCGACTGCGACCTCCGCGCCGGGTTGACATCGACTATGCTGCGGTAGGTGAACCTTGCAACCGCGCGCCCTCGAGCGGGGACTTGCCGAAATACATCAGTTCCCAGATCGCGGGGCCATCGAATTGCTCAACCCTGGCATCCCCCTCAAGCCGCTCGATCGTCACCTTGCCCGCGAAGCGGTGGTAGGCGCCATCAAAGCCGATCAGCCGGGCGATGATCCGTTTCAGGAACGGCGCCTGGTCGGTAAGAATTGCTTGCAGAATTGTCTTCTCGCGCTCGAACGAGACGACATAACGCGTACCAGCATCGCGATAGGTATAGCGCGTGACGTCCGCTACCGGCTTGCCGGTCTTGCCGTCGATGGCAACGCGATCTCTTTCAAAGGTTACTTTGGCATCGTCGTCAGCGATGATCTTGCCGTCCCTGGCCAGCATGTAGACGATCTGCGTCTCATAGCCGTACGCCGGTGTGGCGGTGATGTGGGAAGCGATGATCGTGTAGGGACCGACGCTGGCGCGCGCCCAATACCAGTTGTGCATGAGCGTCTGCATGGGGACGTCGCCCCAATTGTGATCATGATATCCGCTGCCGGAGGCGCGGTATTCCTCGTCGCCGATCCTGTAGCGAACGCTTGCCGGTCCGTTGGGCACTGAGGGAAGCCACGCGAAGAGCTTTTCTTGCCCTTCGATGCCAAAATAAAGGTGACCAGACTTGGGGCGCCAGGCGCGGACCTTCCCCGTCAATTCGATGTCGACCGATATTTCCTCGATGGTCGCCGTGATGTGGTAGTGATGAAGATCGCCGACGAAGCGGTTCGTCCCGATTCGGACATTACAACCGGACTTCGATGCCTCGAACAACTCCGGCGCTACGTCGAGAACTTTGTCGAAGGTGCGGCCTGAACTGGATCCCATTCGTGGGACCACGAGCGGTTGAATTTAAGGTGTGATCTCGCCTGCCCTTGTCCTTCAAGAATCAAGCTGCTTCTTGCTGCTTCTGTCTCTGCTGTGGGTATGCGTTGTCCAAGCGAAGCGGCATATCCACAGCCCTCGCCGCCGCCTCGATTTTGTCCATGCCGGCGCGCCACACCGCCATCGGCATTTGGTTGTTCATCGCCTGGTGAGGGCGCCGAAAATTGTAGAAGTTCATCCAGGAACTGATGCCGGACCGCGCCTCGCAGCCGTCGGCGTAGGCTTTCAGATGCACTTCTTCGTACTTGATCGAGCGCCACAGCCGTTCGATGAAAATGTTGTCCATGAAGCGGCCGCGTCCGTCCATCGAAATCACGACGCCGGCCGTCACAAGCTTGCTGGTGAAAGCCTCGGCGGTGAAAGTGGAGCCCTGATCGGTATTGAAAATCCGCGGCTTTCCGAACCGCAGCAGCGCCTCCTCCAGCGCCGCCGCGCAGAAGCTCGCATCGTTGGTGTTCGACAGCCGCCATGCCAGAACCGCCCGGCTGGCCCAGTCGATGATCGCCACCAGATAGAGGAAGCCGCACGCCATCGGGACGTAGGGGTGAGTAGGCCGAGGGAGTTTCACCTTCGGCCCCTCTCAGAACCGGACGTGAACCTCTCAGCTCATCCGGCTCCCATCATCCATCCTAAGACAGATAGCCCATCGACCAATGGACGAATGCGCGTGGCTGGCTTGCAGCCAGCCTTTTGAGCGTTTCGGCGGCCCTTGTTTTGTGGCCCGCCAGCTTCTTGTGCTTGCGCATCAGCCATCCGATCAGGGACCGGTTCACGCGCCGCCAGACCGACTTGAGCGCCGAGCCGTGGAAATGGCCGTAATATTGCTGCCATCCCCTCAGGATCGGGCCAAGCATGGCCGAAAGATCCGCCAGGCTCTTGTCGTTCTTCAGTTGGACCCGCCATCCCCGGATCGTCTGCCGCATCGCCTTGAGGGCGTCACGGCTGACGGCCGGTGAGAAGTTCACGTAGACGCGGCCATACTTGTCCACCGCCTTGCGGGGGCGGAACGTGTAGCCGAGAAAGGTGAACTGGATGTCGGGATTCGCCTCGGTCCGATTGATGTCCTTGCAATACACGATCCGTGTCTTGCCCGGATGCAGTTCGAGATTGCAGGCCTGGAACCGTTCTCGGATGCGCTCAAGCACGTATTCCGCCTGGCGTCGGCTCTTGCAGTGAAGCACGGCGTCATCGGCGTACCGGGCGAACCGGACGCCGGGCAGATGCCGCGTCACCCAGAGATCGAACGCATAGTGCAGGAACAGATTGGCCAGGATCGGCGACACGACGCCGCCTTGCGGCGTGCCCTTGTCGCGCGCCTGAAGCTGCCCCTTCCACGCTTTGCATCGGCGCTCTCAGCCAACGCTCGACGTAGAGCAAGATCCAGGGCTCCTGACAGTGCTTGCGCAGAGCCGTCATCAGGAGGCCATGATCGAGATTGTCGAACAGCCCTCGGATGTCGAACTCCACCACCCAGTCTTGGTCCCAGCAACGGCGTCTGGTGACGGCGATCGCCTCCAGCGCCGATTTCCCCGGCCGATAGCCATAGGAATCGCGATGGAAGATCGGATCAAGCCGTGGCTCAAGCCACATCTTGACCGCCGTCTGCGCGATCCTGTCGGATACCGTCGGGACGCCCAACACCCGCACGCCCCCGGACTTCTTCGGGATCGGCACTGCCTTTACCGGCGGCGGAAAGTAGCTGCCGGAACTCATCCGATTCCAAAGCTTGTACAGGTTGGCGGCGAGCTTCGTCTCGAACCGCTCGATCGTCTCCGCGTCGATCCCTGCGGCTCCCTGATTGGCTTTCACATGCAACCAGGCTTCCCAGACCAGCGTCTTGGGAATGTCGTACGATTTGCAGGTCATGCGGGATTCCTCCCGGTCGCCCGGTTGATCTCCCATGCCCGCCAGATGACGCCGTCCCTTCGCTCCCCCGCCATTACAGCGGTCTCGACGCTACTACGGACGGCTCCGTCCCTTGGCGGCGCTTCGCTACTGTCGGCCTCGCTTTTCAGGCTTGGGCCTTTCGCTTGGCATCGCCGCCGAAGGTTCCCGCAGTTCAACGCAAGAGCCTGAAACAGGATCGCGCCGCCTCTATGCCGGACGCCGTCTGGCCCGTCAGCAGGCATCGTCCAGACTGATCCCGGCGCAACATAACTCACCGGTTTCGACGTCATCTGAGCACTTTCGACACTTGAACGGCGGTTCACGGGTGTTCGCCTTCCTGTCTCCTACCTGACGCCTTTGAAGCGCCTTTTCCGTAACGCTCACGACCCTGGCTTTTGACCAGCGCCGCTTACGGTGGTTTGCGACCCGCTCCTGCAAGCCGATCGCGGGGGACCTACCCCCATCTCTCACGCCGCTTGCTGCGGCACACTCACGTCGGCCGCCCAAACGTGGTTCGTCTCGACAATCTTCAGGCCGCGCAGCAGGTAGGGGTATATCTTGTGCCCGGGCGCGGCTTTGCTCGTGCCGGGGCGCGGAACCAGCGCCTCGATCCCCATCACCCGCATCAGCCGCCGCACTCGCTTGCGGTTGACCCCACGGCCTTCCTTGTTGAGTTCGAAGGTCATTCGCCGCGAGCCGTAGAACGGAAGTTCGAGATGCAGTTCGTCGATACGGCGCATCACCGCCAGATCGTCCGCCCTGGCGACAGGCTTGGAGCGGTAGACCCCCGAGCGCGTCAAGCTCAACAGCGCGCATTGGCGGCGCACCGACAGCTCCTTGCCGGGCCGTTCGACCATCGCTCGTTCGATCGGGCACGCTCATCGCCCTGGCCTCCTGGCCAAGAAATCCCGTTCGACCGTCAATTGGCCGATCTTGGCGTAAAGCTTGGCCGTCTCGCGCTCGCGCTCCTCCTCGCCATCTCCCGAACCGCTCGCCCCTCGCGCGAACAGGCTCGCCGCATTGTCGAGAACCTGCTTCTTCCAGGCATAAATCTGGTTCGGATGCACCCCGTGCCGCTTCGCCAGTTCCGGAACCGTCGCATCCTCGCGCAGCGCCTCAAGCGCAATCTTCGCCTTGAACGCCGCATCAAACTTCTTGCGTGATTTCGTCATTCCTCGCTCCATCGGTTGCGACAGAGCAGGACATTTCACACCTTAGCCAATGGTCCTAAATCCGGGGTCCAGCTCAGCCGTCAGCCAGCGCAATGTTGATGGTTATCCGTGGCGCGAGGGGACGATTGGGGCTGACATTGGGCTTGGTGTAGAAAACCACGACGACTGTGGCGCCGTTGTCGAGATGGGAATCAAAGTACCACCATTCATAGCGGCCTCTTTGCGTGTCGATGCGTTGACCGTCCTCAAACTCGGCGACTTCAACCGGGGCGATGCCAAGTTTCGTATAGTCGGCCGGACGATCCGCCAGCCGAAGGTGACCGTTCGTTGTGCGTTGCATGGGCCTTTTCACTCGCGGCAATCGAGACTTCAGACCAGCAACCGCCCCGAATTCGAACTGGACCAATGCTAGCCTATGTGGCCGGCGCCGTGGCGTCGGAGCGAATCTGCACCTTGTCGCCGCCGACGAGAGTGACTGGGGGATTCAGGATAACTTGCTCGCCGGACTTCACTCCGGCGTCCGCTTCCACCCACATGCCGAAGTCGCGCGTCACGTTGAGCTTGCGGATCTCAGCCTTGCCGCCGTTGACCACCGCGACCTGCAAGCCATTGCGGTTGAAGATGATCGCTTCAGCGGGCACGATGAAGGACGGTGCTTTGCGTGGAATTTTGAGTTCGACGGTGCAGTAGACCCCGGGCGGGAGCGCGTCGTCCGGATTGGGAATGTTGATCTCGGTCAAGAGCGTGCGCGTACCGCTCTGCAGTGCGTCGGCGATCCGGGTGACCTTGCCAGCAAACTCGCGATTCGGAATTTCGGGTACGCGAATGATTGCGTCAACGCCTGGCGCGACGCCGAAGGCCGCGTCCTGAGGCACGTAGACGAAGACGCGGATGACGTCCCTCTGCATGACCTCGAACATGAAGGTGCCAGTGTTGGCGTTGCCCTGCACCAAACTGCCGACGTCGACGTTGCGCTGCGTAACGACGCCATTGAACGGCGCCGTCACCGATGCATACTCGCGGTTCTGATGCAGCGTCATAAGCAAATTGTCCTGAGCCGCGATGTTGGCCCGTGCGACGCTGACTGCAGCTTCATCCGCCTTCAGGGTCTGGACGTCGATTGTGCCCTGCTGCTGGGTCGCCCAGCCTTCACTGACCAGCGGCCGGTCTCGGTCCCACGTCACTTGTGCGAGCTTCGAGTTGGCCTGCGCCTGATCCAGCGCCGCTTGGAGCTGATTGCGCGTCGCTTCGTTTTGGGAAATCGTGTCATCCTGCTCGGGCACTGCAAGCTCCGCCAGCACCTCGCCTTGTTTCACGTGATCGCCGATGTCGACGTTACGCTTACCGATATAGCCGGTCGCGCGGGCATAGATCTCGGCCTGCGCAAATGCGGCTGTCGTCGCCGGCAGGGTGACGGACATGACGGCGGCGTTCGCCTTGACCGTCGCGACGCGCACGCTGGGTACAAAATCACGCTCCTGCTCGGCGGTCGCCATGACCTGTTGCTGCAGGGCATAGTGGCGCCATGCGCCGAGCGCGACGCCACCAGCGAGCAACAAGAATGCGCCCCCGGCGAACACGCGCACGCCCCATCGGCGCCGCACCTGCGGGCGAGACTTCTGCGGGTTCTGGGTGACACGGTCGACCGGCCGGTCGTCAAGACGATAGTCGGGAACCGCGTCGGTTCGATTGCGAAAACCAAGGTCATTCATCGGGGAGGTCCTCGAATACACCATGGGCCGGGACGCCGTCGTTGCGTTTGCGCAGCATGACAAAGAGGTAGGGAACGACGAGTAGCGTGGTCGGGGTCGCAAACAGAAGGCCGCCGATCACCGCCCGGGCCAGCGCGGCATTCTGCTCCTCGCCGGCGCCGCCGATCGCCATCGGCATCATGCCGACGATCATCGCACCTGCCGTCATCAGAACGGGGCGGATACGGATACGGCCAGCGTCGACCGCGGCCCGGAACGCCGTCCTGCCGGTGAGCTGCTGTTCCCGCGCGAAGGTGACCAGCAGAATAGAGTTCGCGGAGGCTACACCGACCGCCATGATGGCTCCCATCAGCGAGGGGACGCTGAGCGTCGTGCCGGTAATGAACAGCATCGTGACGATGCCGCACAAAGTCGCCGGGAGCGCCAGGATGACGACGAACGGATCGCCGAAATTCTGGTAGTTGACGACCATAAGCATATAAACGAACACGGCCGCGAACAGGAGCCCGATGCCGAGGTCCCGGAAGGAATTGTTCATGCTTTGGATCTGGCCGAGAACTTGAATTGTGTTGCCAGGCTTGAGCTCCTTCTGCAGCTCCGCGACGATCTTATTGATGTCGTCGGAGACGCTGCCGAGATCGCGGTCCTGCACACTGGCATAGATGTCGTAGACCGGCTGGATATTGGTCTGGTTGAGATTGGTGGGAACGCTGTCGCGTTGCAGCGTCGCCACGTTGCTGAGGAGCCCAGGTATGTTGGGAACGGCCTCACGCTGCAACATCGCCGCGTTGCTCATGAGCCCGGGTATCATCGGACCGGCGGAAGCGATCGTGGTGGACACCGGAGTGTCGCCAAGCTCGCCGAGAGAGCTCACCTCATGCTCGGGTGTCTGGACCGCGATGTAATAGGGAATTCCGTTCGATGGATCGGTCCAGAAATTAGGCGAGACCTGCTCCGACGAACTGAGGCTGATGTTGAGATCGTTGGCGACAGCTTGCGCGTTGAGACCGAGCTCCAACGCCCGCGACCGGTCGATATTGGCCATGAAGGCAGGCGCATCGAGCTCCTGCTGGAGGTGGGCGTCGGCGATGCCAGGAACTGCCGCTATACGCCGCCGCAGCTGATGCGCCAGCCGCAGATTGGTGACACGGTCGCGGCCGACCACGCGAGCGTCGATCTGCGCCGGCAACCCGAAATTGAGAATTTGGGTGACCATGTCCGCGGCCTGGAAATAGAAGGTCACTGATGGAAAGGCGGCGGGGAGCACCTCGCGGAGCCGGCGCACGTAATCGGCCGTTGGCGCATGTCCGTCCTTCAGGGCGACCAGGATCACCCCGTCGTTGACGCCGATGGTGGACCCGTCGGTGAAGGCGAGATTGTATGTTCGCTGCGGCACTCCGATATCGTCGACTATGAGGTCGCGATCTCGTTCCGGGATGACCTCGCGGATCTTGTCTTCGACCGCCTGAAAAATGTGCTCCGTCGTTTCGATGCGCGTGGCGGCAGGCGCCCGGACGTGAAGCTTGATCTGGCCGCCGTCGATCGCGGGGTAGAAGTCGCGGCCAACAAAGATGAGCATGACGCCTCCTAGCGCTAGGATTAGCGCGGCGACGACCGGGATGATCCAGCGCCGTTTCAGGAGCATCGTGAGCAGCCGGACATAGCCCTGGCGAAATTGCTCGAAGGCGCGCTCGAACCCCTGGTGAAAGCGCGTAAACCAGTTGCCCGAGCTGGGCGTTGCGTCGTGGTGTTCACCCTTGAGCAACAGGCCGATGATGACCGGCGTCAAGGTTCTCGACAGCGTATAGGACGCCAGCATCGCGAACACCACCGCAAGCCCAAGCGGCGTGAAAAGGAATTTCGCCGGCCCTTCCAGAAACACCACCGAGGTGAACACGCAGCTGATCGCGAGGGTCGAGACCAATGTCGGGACAGCGATGCCCGCGGAGCCGTTCAGTGTCGCCGCCGCAAGGCTCATGCCTTCTCCGCGCAGCCGGTGCGTGTTCTCGATCGTCACCGTCGAATTGTCGACCAGAATGCCGACAGCAAGCGCCATGCCGCCGAGCGTCATGGTGTTGAGCGTTTCGCCGAGAAAGTAGAGGACGACGATCGATGTCAGGATCGACAGCGGAATCGAGATCAAGACGATCAGGGTCGATCGCCATGAGCCGAGAAAAAGCAGGATCGTCAGCCCCGTGAGCCCGGCCGCGATCGCCCCCTCGCGGACCACGCTCGTGATCGACGCGGTCACGAGCTTGGACTGATCGAACAGTTCATTGATGCTGAGGCCAGGGGGCGCGGCCTCGCGCGCGACCTTCAGGACCTCGCGAACGCCATCGACGACGGCAAGCGTCGAGGCGCCGCCGTTCTTGATGACGCTCAAGAGCACAGAGCGTCGGCCATTTTCGCGCACGATGTTCTGCTGAACCGCCCATCCGTCATGCACCTGGCCGACATCCCTTATGAACACGGTCTGCCCGTTGGCATATGAGATCGGAATATTGTTGAGGTCGGCGATGGTCGTCGGCATCGCATTGGTGCGCACCGTGTATTGCGTGTCGCCGATCTTGGCGAGACCCGACGGCAAAGTCAGGTTCTGGGCGTTGACCGCGTTCACCACATCCGCCGGCGTGAGCCCTTTGGCCTCGAGCTTGACCGGGTCGATGTCGACCATGATCTGCCGGTACTTGCCGCCGTCGGGAGTCGGGAACGTCACCCCATGAACCGGGGCAAGCTGCTGGCGCAGGTTGTAGATCCCGTAATCGTAGAGCTGCTGTTCATTAAGCCGGTCGGAGCTCAAGCTGAGCTGCAGGACCGGAACGCTCGACGCATTGTACGCCACCACGGTCGGCGGCTGTATGCCGGCGGGCATCAGGGCGCGAATCGAATTCGTCGCGGATACGATCTGCGCGATGGCGAGATCGAGGTTGACGTCCGGCTGGAAATAGATCTTCTGCACCGAGATGCCGTTGAGTGTCTGGGCCTCCATATCCTTGATGCCGGTGACGTTCGAGCTGATCGAGTACTGGCTGTAGGTGGAGACGCGCTGCTCCATCTCTGGCGTGCTCAGGCCTGTGTACTGCCAGATCACCGACACCACCGGAATGTTGATCTCGGGGAAGATGTCCTCCGGCATGACCATGATGGCCGTGACGCCCAGAAACACAATCAGGGCCGCGAGGACGTAGAACGTGTACGGAAACCTCAGCGCAAAGCGAACTATGCCCATGGTTCATCCTCGCGTGGCCCAATGGCGCCGGGGCGTGCGGCCACTCTGCTTGCCTCCTGCCTCAGTGTCGCAGCGCGCCGGGGCGCTGCGGTCTCGGTGATCGCTTCGCGTAACTGGCTATGCCGCGGACAAGCCGTCCCGGCGAGCCCGCGCGAGGGAGGCAGTGCGGGAGGTAGGCAATCTGCGCCGAAACGAGAGGCTTCACGTTGTCAACCTCACGAGAGGGGAGGAATTTGAGATAGCGGCAATAAAGTGAGGTCATCCGGAGAGGTTCGCCATTGAATAGAGGTTTCAACGGGCGAAACTTTCGTTTTACGGCTCGACCGTTACGCCGAGGGGTGAAGCAAGATACAAGTGACGCAGACCGCCTCGGCGGCCCGCGATCCGGTCAAATTTTCGCCAAGCGAATAACCAGGCCCAGATGATCGGCCGGATTTTTAACGGCCCGATCCCTCTGTGCGGCGCGAGTGAGGGCTTCGTTGCAGCGATTTGGCGGTCCGGAGCGCGCGATTGGCCGCCCTGAGCCGCTCCTCACGCGCATGCGCTTCGTCGAACCCCAGGGAATTTTTCTCGTGAAGACGCGCGCCCACTTCAGCGTGGTTGCGTCGCGAGAGCCTGGCGGACCAACTCGATCATAATCCTCCCGGCGAATGGCTTTTCGAGAAGACCCAGTGCGCCGCTGGCTTGCGCGCGACTTCGAATGGATTTTTCAGGAAACGCCGTGATGAAGATGGTTGGAATGTGGGTTCCTTGCGCGTTCAAGCAATCCTGTAGATCAAGGCCGCTCATGCCAGGCATCTGTATGTCGGTGATCAGGCAGGAGCTGTCTCCGACCCGCGGCGAGCGAAGGAAATCCTCAGCGGAGTTGAACGCGAAAGCGACGAAACCGAGTGACCGCACGAGGCTCTGCATTGCGGCGCGAACCGACGCGTCGTCGTCCACTATCGAAACGATCTGAGATTTTGACACGCCAGCAATTCTCCTTTCGCGAGCCCAGGCCCGGTACGAATAGCCAAGAGCGTCGAGCGACGAATTTATGATGCGCCGGTCAGCAGAACAATGAAATCATACAGCCGAGCAATGGAAGCATACAGCCGAGCAAAGAGATCATACGGACGTTTACGCCGTGGATCTCTCCGCACGACAGAGTTCAAGGGCTTCAGCGGCCATGACGAGGTCCGCGAGGATTGCGCGCCCATCGTCCTCGTAATGTGACCTTGATAGGACTTGACGATCTCACTCGGCCCGAGTTTTCCTGCCCCAATGATGAGGCCGCCTCGTTTCGGCAAAAACAGGGTTGGGCCGATACCCCCTTGCTGGTGAGCGGAGCCAGAAGAGAGCATCCGAGGCGAGGGCGTCGATCGCGATCCAGAAGACGCGGGGTTTGTCTCGCAAAACCTAACCTTCGTATGATCGTCGCGCCGCGGCGGCTTTGCTCGGAGCCCTTGGCGAAGTTTCTCGAGACCCGGAAATTCCGCCGCTCGGCCACGCGGCGTCTATTTGCCGCTCAATGGAGACGCCCGGCAGGCCGCCCGTCGCAACGCGCGCGTCGCCGCAACCCCGTCCCTCCTAACGCCGTCGCCGGCTCTGTCGACTCACGCCTTGTTCAATGTCATCCTCAATCATCGGCGCCGGCAGCGTAGGAATTGGACTTTCGGTATGCCGCTCGATCGTCGAAGCCACTGCGACCGCGTGTGCGACGCACGGGCGGCGCGGCAATCCAGGCAGCGAGACCTCCTGTAGGAGGAATTTGTCATGACCCAGCGAATGCCGTCAAAGCGGATTGACGCACTCCCCGAGACGCCAGTCGTCCTCGTCGTCGACGACGACCCCGAGGTTCGCGAGGCATTGAGCAGCTTGTTTCGATCGATTGGCCTTGAGCCCAGACTGTTCGCATCGACGGCGGAATTCTTCCAGCACAAGCTTCCGGAGGCGCCATGCTGCATTGTGCTCGACATCAGGCTGCCCGGAGTGGGCGGCCTCGACTTTCAAGCTCAATTGACCAAAGCGAATATTCACATCCCGATTGTCATGATAACCGGCCATGGAGACATCCCCATGTCCGTCCGGGCTATGAAAGCAGGAGCGATCGACTTCCTGACGAAGCCATTTCGCCATCAGGACATGCTCGATGCCGTTGCGCAGGCGATCGAACGGGATCGGAAGCGACGCGATAGCGAAAAGTCGCTTGACGAACTCAGGGGGCTGTTCGAGTTGCTCACGACGCGCGAACGGGAGATCATGACGCTTGTCACCGCGGGCCTGATGAACAAACAGGTGGCCGCGGAACTCGGGCTCAGTGAGATCACCGTCAAGATCCATCGGGGTCATCTCATGAGGAAGATGGGCCTACGTTCGTTGGCGGACCTCGTACGGGCCGCCGAAGCGCTCGGGCTGCGTAAGACGAACACATCCACACCATAAACGTCTGTATGATTTCATTGCTTTGCCGATAGACGCATGACCGCGCTCTTTGCTGCGAGCTTGCTTGCTGTCCGGTCCCGAGGCTCTCGCGACGCAGTCGCTCCGAGGCCGGAGCGAGACCCGCGGCCGGCGACCGGCTCTCTTCGCAAGGAATATCCCTTTTGAAGTTGCACGAGACCACGAAAGCAAGGCTGCTGGCGGAAATCGCCGAGCGCATGCGCGTCGAGGAACAGCTGAGAGCCGCCAACCGGACCCTCCGAACCATCAATCGCTGCAACGAGGCGCTGGTTCGCGCGACTGAAGAGATCGACCTGGTAAAGGCCATCTGCCGAATCCTGGTGGAGGACGGCGGGATGAGGATGGCCTGGGTCGGTTATCGAGAAGACAGTGCGGCGCAGGCGATTCGGCAGGTTGCGCACGCTGGCTTAGAGGATGGATATCTCGATCGCGTCGACATTAGCTGGGGCGACGCCCCCACGGGGCGAGGGCCGACGGGCGTCGCCATTCGGACGGGCAAGCTCCGCTCGACTGATGATATCGCGACCGACCCGGGCTTCCAGCCATGGCGGGACGAGGCGCTAAGGCGGGGGTATGGATCCTCGCTCGCGCTCCCACTCAAGTCCGAAGGGACGGTGTTCGGCGCCCTCACCCTCTACGCCGACCGGCCCTACGCTTTCGACGAGCAGACGCGCTTGCATTTCACCGAACTCGCCAATGACCTTGCGTATGGGGTGATGGCGATCCGGACCCGAGCCGACCGGGCACGGGTCGGGGCGGAATTGCGCCGCATCGAAGCGTATCTTGAGGAAGGACAAAGGCTCACCCACACAGGAAGCTGGGCCTGGAGCGTTGCGAGCCGTGAGAACCTCTACTGGTCTCCGGAGCAGTACCGAATTTTTGGCCTGGATCCGCTTGAGGACTCTCACGCCTTCGAAAAGGCCCTTCAGCAGATTCTTCCGGAAGATCGCGCCAAATTCATCAAGATTCTTGACGCTGCCATCCGGGAAAAGAAGGACTTCGATGTCGAATGGCGATTTCCGTTGCCGGACGGGAGCGTGCGCTATCATCATAGCGTCGGACATCCCGTCGTCGACAAGGACGGCGAGGTCGTCGAGTACGTGGGTACGCTCGTCGACGTGACCGAACAATTTCTAGCCAAGATGGCCCTCGAACGCGAAAACGCGGAGCGCCGGCGCGCGGAGGAGGAGCTCCGCCGCAGCGAGGCTTTTCTGGCGGAAGGCCAACGAATCAGCCGGACCGGAAGCTGGGCGTGGAACGTGACTACCGGCGAGGTCTCGTGGTCGGCGGAGCACTTTCGCATTTTCGGATTGGATTCTGAAACAGCGAGACCCTCCTATGCCGTATTTGTGAACCGGATCCATCCAGAGGACCGTCCGGCCTTCGAAGACATGTTGGAGAACGCCGTTCGCGAGGGCAGCAACTTCGAGTGGGACTTCCGTATTGTCACGCCCGATGGCGCCACAAAGTATTTGCACAGCCTAGGGCATTTGACCGCTTACGGCGCCGGGACCACCGAGTTTATCGGCACGGTCATGGACGTGACCGAGCGCCGGGTCGCTGAAGAGGCCCTCCGGAGCGCATTGGCTGATCTCGAACGAGCCTCACGGTTGAGCACAATGGGCCAACTCACTGCATCCATCGCGCACGAGATCAATCAACCGCTGGCCGCGATCATCACGAATGCGGACGCCTGCCTGCTCTGGCTCGAAGCGGACCGGCCGGACCTCGAGGAAGCGCGGCAGGCCGCGACTCGCATTGTGAGAAACGGCCACCGCGCCGGCGATATCATCAAGAGCGTCCGCGCCCTCACGCGCAAGTCGACGCCCGAGATGGTCCCACTCGATATCAACGACGTCATCCGCGAGGTGATTGTTCTCATGGGCGCAGAGTTCCGCCGTCATGGCGTCCGAGTCGAAACTTCGCTGCCCTCCAATCTCAATTCAGTCATTGGCGACCGCGTCCAGCTTCAGCAGGTCGTGCTGAATTTGATTATGAACGCCATCGAGGCGATGGCGAATTCCGGGCACGGGCAGCGGCGGATGCAGATCAGATCCGGGAATGACGAATCTGAACGGGTGCTTGTTGCGGTCGAAGATTCGGGCCCCGGGCTCGACTTCGCGGGGACTGAGCGCCTGTTCGAGGCCTTCTTCACCACCAAGCCGGAGGGCATGGGGATGGGACTGTCGATCTGCCGTTCGATCATTGACGCCCACGGCGGCCGACTCTGGGCATCGCCCAACCTTCCAAACGGCGCCGTCTTCCAGTTCACCTTGCCGGCGACAGGTGGCGACGCCAACAAGGTGTGACGACGACATACCGCGACATGAAGCGTCTATGATTCAGCCCCGGCTACTCGGGCTCCTGGCGCATCCGCGGCGGTCAAGTCAACCGAGACGAACCGGGCGACTTTTGGCGAGCGCGCTCCAGCTGAGATCGCCGCTGCGCCAAGGAAATTGAACAGCGCTTTTGTCGCCTTTTCCAGGTGGCGTTCATGCGTTGGCGCGATCGCTTCCGTAATCGTCCCACCGCGCTTGGCAGCGTGAAATCGGCGGCGATCACGCTTCGATCATACGAAGGTTTGCTTTCTCAAAACCAACAATAAATCTCCGTCTACCAACGTAGGATGGAATAATTGCGCGACGAGCGTAAATTTATAACCAACACAACGTCACAACCCGACGCGTTCATTCGCGATTTAGATCATGCAATGGAGCCACTCATGAAAATGCTCTCGCTCGCACGCTTCCTTCGCCGGCGCCGTGCCTACAGGACCGTGCTCCAGGAGCTTTCCGGCTACTCGGATCATGAGCTGCACGACATCGGCATCGATCGCGCCGATATTCATGATATCGCGCGCGGAGTGTCAGAAGAACAGCAGTAAGCGCTGACGGCGGCGCTGCGGGGCGTCGTCATGGTCTCACATCCGCCGATAGGCGCACCAGCGCCCCAAATTGCACGAGCGCCTAGTCAGGAGGCACTGATGAAGAACCAATCCATCTCCCCGCTCGGAAGCTCCTGTGCATCCGAATCCGCGCCGTCGGATGACGGCGCGCCAACCCTGGGAAAAATCGGCTTTATCGGTCTTGGTCACATGGGGACCGCGATGGCCGCGAACCTTGCCAACACGGCGCATCGCGTCACCGCTTATGTCCGCCGACCGGGTCAAATGGGCGCGCTCATTGGGCTCGGCCTCAGACCCACAGTGGAATTCGCCGACCTCTTCGACTGCGAGGTCGTCATCAGCATGCTCCCCGATGACGCCGCCGTTCGCGATGTCGTCCTCGGACGAGAAGACGCCGGCGTGAAGGGTCTCGCGTTGGGATTGAAGCGCGGCGCAATTCATCTTTCCATGAGCACAATCAGCACATCGGCTGCGGCTTTCCTCGCGGCGGAACACGCCCGTCGCGGGCAGGGGTACGTCGCGGCGCCGGTCTTTGGGAATCCGGATGCCGCCAAGGCGCGCCTGTTGTTCATTGTCGCCGCCGGGGCGCCATCCGATGTCGAGCGCTGCCAGCCGCTCTTCGACAGCCTCGGACAAAAGACATTTGTCGTGGACGCCGAGCCTTCGCAGGCGAACCTCGTCAAGCTGCTCGGCAATATGATGACCGCGACCACGTTGGAGATGCTCGGAGAAGTGGTCGCCGTGGCTCTTAAGCGAGGACTCGATCCCAAAGCTTTCATCGACATCATGACGAACACGATGTTCAGCGGACGCGCGCACAAGATCTATGGCGAGAAGATCGTCAGTCGGACCTACGCGCCCGGATTCGTCTTGCCCCTCGTGCTCAAGGATGTGCGTCTCGCGCTCGCCGAGGCGGAAAGCGCCGCCGCGCCGATGCCATCGGTCGACGTGGTGCGAGACCGGCTCATCACCGGAATCGCACGCGGCTATGCCGATCTCGACTGGAGCGCACTGGGGTTGGTCGCTGCGCAGGAAGCAGGACTCAGTGTCCCTGATCCAGTCGCTGCGCCCTAGATCTGCTTGCACCTCGCCCGTGAGCGAGGCTGGGCTCTTGCGTTCCTAAAACCGAGGTATGGCACGCCCCGACGGGAAAGCCATGAGGCCTCGCATGATCAGACGGCTAGTCTTTAGTCTTCAAATCGCGGCGCGCCGGTTACGCTCAGCCGCTCTTCATGCACGTCAGTTTACGTCATGCTTGCGATTTTTGGAAGGGCAAAGCGCCATGATCGTTAAGCAGTTTGCGGCCCTAGCCGTCTTGGCGCTTGCGCTAGAGCGGTTTCCGGCCGGGTTGAATCGTGCGGTGTTCCCAACGCGCTGGAAATGTGATTCTTGGGGTGCGCCGAATCGGAGGCGGCGCGGGATGGGGCCCTTGTCGGTGGATTTGCGCAAGCGGGTGGTTTCGGCGGTTCGCGAGGAAGGCATGAGCTGCCGTGCGGCGGCGCAGCGGTTCGGGGTGAGCTTTTCCAGCGCGATTCGTTGGGTGGCGGCGTTGCGCGAGCGCGGCAGCTACGCGCCGTTGCCGATGGGCGGCGACACGCGTTCGCAGCGCGTCGAGGCCCACACGGATTTCCTGCTTCGCCTTCATCGGCGCGAGCCTGACCTTACGCTCAACGAAATCTGCGACCGTCTGGAGCGTGCGCGAGGCGAGAAGGTGTCGCCGTCTATGATCTGGCGCTTTTTCGACCGCCACGACATCACGTTTAAAAAAAGTCCGCGCACGCGAGTGAGCAGGGCCGCCCGGACGTCCTTGAGCGGCGACGGCGATGGTTCGACTGTCAACTCGATCTCGATCCGCTGAAACTGGTGTTCGTCGATGAGACGGCGGCGACGACCAGCATGGCGCGCCGCTTCGGCCGGCGCCGGCGCGGCCAACGTCTGCGCTGCGGTGTTCCGCATGGGCATTACAAAGCGATCACCTTCGTATTCGGCCTGCGCCTGAGAGGCGTCATCGCGCCCAAGGCCTACGACCACGCCATGAACGCCGAGACGTTCGAAGCCTGGCTCGAGCACCATCTCCTGCCGACTTTGGAGGAAGGCGACATCGTCGTGCTCGACTGCTGATTCCTGACGATGTCGCCCACCAAAACGAGATGATGTCGCCCGTCGTAACGGAATGATGCCGCCCACCAAAACGAGATGATGCCGCCCACCGGAACGGAATGATGCCGCCCGGGGTTTTTGACGGCGACGAGCGCCTCCGCTGGCCTGTTTAGGGTCGCTCCTTTGGCAATCCAAGGGAGCGATCGATGCCAGCGGAAAGAGTTTCGATGCGCCAGGCGCGCGAGATCATTCGTCTGAAGTTTTCAACCAGCCTGCCGACGCGCGAGATCGCGCGGCGTCTTGGCCTCGCGCCTTCGACGGTTCGAGAGACGTTGAGTTGTTTGGACAGCGCTGGGCTTTCTTGGCCGTTGCCGGAGGGGATCGGCGACGCCGAACTGGAGGCGGCGCTTTACGCCAATCGCAGAAGCAAACGGGGACACCGCCGCCACGCCGAGCCGGACTGGCCCACGGTCCATCGGGAGTTGAAGCGCAAGCACGTCACTCTGCTGATCGTCTGGGACGAATATATCGCGGCCGACCCCGGCGGTTACAGCTATTCGCGGTTTTGCGAACTCTATCGCGGTTTTGAAGCGAAGCTGTCGCCGACGATGCGGCAGACGCACGCGGCGGGCGAGCGGTTGTTCGTCGATTACGCGGGCGACGGGGTCCCGGTGGTCGTTGACCGGCTCACCGGGGAGATCCGCATGGCGCAGATCTTCGTCGCCGTGCTCGGCGCCTCGAGCTTCACCTTCGCGCACGCGAGCTGGACGCAGGCGCTCCCCGACTGGATCGACGCCCATGTGCGCGCGCTCCAGGCGATCGGCGGCGTCCCGCAATTGCTCGTGCCGGACAATACGAAGACCGCCGTCATCAAGGCCTGCCTTTACGATCCTCAGGTCAATCGGACCTATGCCGAAATGGCGGCGCATTACGGAGCCGCCATTTTGCCGGCGCGGCCGCGGCGGCCCCGGGACAAAGCGAAGGTTGAGCAGGCCGTGCTCATCGTCGAGCGATGGCTGCTCGGGCGGCTGCGTCACCGAACCTTTTACAGCCTGGCGGACGTCAACGCGGCGATCGCCGATCTCATGACGCACCTCAATGAACACCGCCCGATCCGCCGGCTCGGCGCAACGCGCCGGCAATTGCTGGAGACGGTCGATCGGCCATCGCTGAGGTCCCTGCCGGCCGAGCCGTACGAGTTCTCGGAATGGCGGACATGCCGCGTCGGCATCGACTATCACGTCGAGGTCGCCGCCCATTATTACAGCGTGCCCCATCGTTTCATCCGCGCCGAGGTCGACGCGCGGATGACGGTGCGGACCGTCGAGATTTTCCTCAAGGGCGAGCGGATCGCCGCGCATGTGCGGGCAAGCGGCAACCACAAGCACACCACCGTCTCCGAGCACATGCCGTCCAGCCATCGGCGCTATGCCGGCTGGACGATTGAACGCATCCGCGCCGACGCGCGCCTGATCGGGCCGGCGACGGCGGCCCTGTGCGAACTGATCCTTGAGGCGCGACCGCATCCCGAGCAGGGCTTTCGCGCCTGCCTAGGCATCGTCCGGCTCGCGGGTCCCCATGGCGCCGAGCGCCTGGAAGCCGCCGCCGAACGCGCCATCGACATCGGCGCGCGGACCTACGGCTCGGTCAAATCCATCCTCGACAACAGCCTCGACCGGCGTCCCGCGCGCCAGCGCTCCACGGACGGAACGCCGATCCTGCACGCCAACATCCGTGGGCCGCGCTACTACAATTAGGAGAAACGGCTTGCTCAAGCATCCCACCCTCGATCAACTCAGCGCCCTTGGCCTGCATGGCATGGCCAAGGCCTTCGCCGAACTCGTCGCCAACGGGGAAGCCGGCGGCCTCGGCCATCACGAATGGCTCGGGCTTCTGCTCGATCGCGAGGCGTCCTGGCGGCAGGACAAGCGCTTCGCGGCGCGGCTGCGCGTCGCCAAATTGCGCCAGCACGCAAGCGTCGAGGATGTCGATTACCGAAGCCCCCGCGGTCTCGACCGCGCGCTGTTCCAAAAGCTGGTCGAGGGCGAGTGGATCAGCGCCCACGACAATTTGGTTCTCGTCGGTCCGACAGGCGTCGGCAAGAGTTGGCTGGCCTCAGCGCTTGGCCACAAAGCCTGTCGCGACAATCGGTCGGTCATCTATCAGCGGGCACCCCGTCTGTTCGAGGATCTCGCGCTGGCCCGCGGCGACGGGCGCCATCCCCGCATCTTACGCAACCTCGGCCGAGCCGACCTTCTCATCCTCGATGATTGGGGGCTTGAGCCACTCGACGCCGTCGCGCGGCATGATCTCCTGGAAATCCTTGAAGAGCGCTATGGACGCCGCTCCACGGTGATCACCTCCCAGCTTCCGATCGACCGTTGGCACGAAATCATCGGCGATCCCACCTACGCCGACGCCATCCTTGACCGTCTCATCCATAACGCTCATCGCATCGAACTCGCCGGCGAAAGCCTGCGTCGGACACAAGCAAAGCAATCAAGGAAGGCTTGACCCAACACCACAGCCGGTGACAACAATCCATCGGCCAGCGAGGCTCGCGACCCGGGCGGCATCATTCCGTTACGGTGGGCGGCATCATTCAGGAATCCCGGGCGGCATTATCCCGTTATACCCGGGCGGCTTCGTCGGAATCGGCATGCTCGACAATCTCAAGGCTCACAAAAGCCCGAGAGTGGCGGAAATCCTGGCCAGGAAAAACTGCACGGTACGATACCTGCCGCCATACAGCCCGGACTTCAACCCCATCGAGATGGCGATTTCCAAACTGAAAAGCGCGCTGCGAAAATTGGCCGAGCGCACCGTTGTCGGACTTCTTGCTATCCTGGAGGGCTGCGCCGCTCTCTTCAAGCCGGCCGAATGCGAAAACTATTTCGAGGCCTGCGGGTATGATCCCGGCGAACTCCAAGCCCTCAACACAACCTGAACGGATTCCGCTCTAGCCGGCTGTGCGACTTCGCTCAATAACGCAGCCGCAGGCGGCGCGACCGTAGCTGTGGTCACCCATCGCCACCACTGGTGCAGAGAACATCGCTTCTATCGCTACGACTTGGCATGGCATCGTCATCATTGCGGGTTCTGGTAAGAATCGCCAGGGCGAAGAGGTACATCCCGACGGAACCCCGCCTGACCGCCTGGACAGACCGCCGGCTCCAACTCCAATGACCGCCCCGGCTCGCGAGGACGTGCGGCAGGCGCGGCGCGCGCGCTTTGATAGGTTGATCCATTGGGGTTTGCTGGCCGGGCGAAGTAATCGTTTTTTGCAAGAGAGATCGGTCGCGCGGCGGCGTTTCTTGCGATTCGGGATTCCGCATTCAGGCGTTTTTTGCATCGATTCGACAATGGGATCGAGATGGCGGAACCGCGCGACTATCGGCAGGCGGACTTGATCGACATGGGCCATCCGCGGGTGCGGCTGGCAGGGAAGATCGACTGGGGGTTTCTCGACCGGCGCTTCGGCGAGGTCTACGCGGCGGGAGGCGGACAGCCGCCGTTGCCGGTGCGGCTCATCGCCGGTCTCTTCATCCTCAAGCTGTGGCGAGCGCGTGTTCCGCCACGCGCTCGCCTTCGACCGCTCGTCGCTGACGCGCTGGCGCCAACGGCTCGGCGAGGAGCGGCTTTCGGCGCTCTTGCAGGAGAGCCTTCGGGTCGTTCACGAAATGGAAGCGCTGGCGACGAAGGAGCTCGAGCGGGTCGCCGTCGACACGACGATGCAGCCGAAGGCGATCGCCCATCCGACCGAGGCCAGGCTCGCCCACAAGGCGATCGAGAAGCTCGTCGGCTTCGCGAAGCGCCACGGCCTCGCGCTCAGGCAGAGCTATCTGAGGGTCGCCGCCTTGGCATTTCAGCGCCAGCCGCACGGCGCGCAGGACAGCCGAGCGTAGAGGCATGCCCCGGCGCTGGATCGCTCGCTCCGTATCCGAACTAGAAACCGCCGTTCTAAACAAGATCTCTCTAGAACGGTGGTCGCCAGCGTAACATATTGAAAGCGCTGGCGCGCCCGAAGAGATTCGAACTCCTGACCCCCAGATTTGTAGTTTGAGGGCGCGACAGCATGCATTGCGGTCTGGGCCGTGTGCGAATGGATCTGGCAGATGTCAGAGGGCCGTTGTCAGTGAATGTCAGTACCGGTGGTTGTGCGCCCCCGATTGGAACCTACCAGTTGCCGAGCGCGCGATTTTTCACCCCGCCCAAATGATAGGATAGGGTCGTCTCGGCGTGGGTCGCGCCGAAGCGGGCACGTATTTGCACTACGCTATAGTCGCCATTTCGCCGCGCCCGCCGTCGCGCCTGCGACAGAGTATCCAGCTTCCGAGCGTGAAAATAACGTATCTCATTGAATAGATTGAAGGTTGGCTCAAAAATGGCGACATGCCCGCAAAGATTTACGCATTCCCGAAAGCGGAAGACGGCAACGATAGTCTTTATGATTTCTATGGCGAGCGAGGTGAACAATCGCCGCCGCAGAAACGCGCGCCACGTCGGCCAAGGCCGAAGTGGGCGCCGAAGATCATCGACGATTGGCCCGATCGTGTACCGGTATTCGTTGAGGAGGTTGAAATGTACGAGCTCTATTTCGCCGAGGAATTGGACGGGATCTTCGGCATCAAGAAGTGATCAATTCGAGGGAGGTCTCGCATGAATACCAACGCGAAACCCGCCTTGGCCATGGCGGGGCGTGCCGCACTCTATCTTCGGGTCTCGACAGGGCGGCAGGCAGAGCAAGACCTATCTATCCCCGACCAGCGTCGGCAGCTCCTCGCATATTGCCAATCGCGAGGGATCGAGATCGTTAGTGAGTTCGTCGAGCCCGGTGCAACGGCCACGGACGATAGGCGGCCAGGCTTTCAGCGGATGATGGACGAGGCATCCCAGCGCCCGGCGCCGTTCAGCTGCATCATCGTCCATTCGTTCTCGCGCTTCTTCCGCGACCAGTTTCAGCTTGAGTTCTACGTTCGCCGTCTGGCGAAGAACGGCGTGCGCCTGATGTTGATCACGCAGGAGTTAGGCGACGACCCAATGAGCGCGATGATGCGTCAGATCGTGGCGCTCTTCGACGAGTATCAGTCAAAGGAAAACGCCAAGCATACGCTCCGTGCCATGCGCGAGAATGCCCGGCAGGGCTATTGGAACGGCTCAAGGCCGCCGTTCGGCTACAAAATCATCGCCGCCGAGGTGCGCGGCGCCCGCACAAAGAAGAAGATCGAACCCGATCCCACGCAGTTCGAGACGGTGCGGCTGATCTTCCGTCTCGCGCGGATCGGCGATGGCGAGGGCTCGATGGGGGTTCGGCAGATTGCGGCCTACCTTAACGAGCGTGGCTTACGCACACAGAGCGGCGGTCGCTGGGGCGTCGGTGCTGTGCATCAGCTTCTGACGCGCACGACCTATTTCGGAGTGCATCGCTTCAATGTCAGTGGAAAGCGGAAAGGTACGAAAAAGAGCCCGGATGACGTCGTTGATGTCCAGGTTCCCCCGATCATCGAAAAGGAGGACTTCGACGAGGTTCAGGCGATCATGAAATCGCGCGCGGCTCAGCTCAAGGCTCCGCGATTTGTAAATGCCCCGACGCTGCTCGGTGGCGTGGTCTTCTGCGCCGACTGCGGAGGAGCGATGACCCTACGGACGTCCGGCAAGGGCGAGGAATACCGCTACTACACCTGCTGCACGGCCGCACGGCAGGGCAAGACTGGCTGCAGGGGCCGGACGGTTGCGATGGCCGACCTCGATGAGCTGGTGGTTGATCACGTCGAGCGGCGGTTACTGGAACCGTCGCGTCTTGAGGAGGTGCTGGGGGCACTCTTGCAGCGACGGCGGGCCCATGCAGGCAAGGAGAAGGACCGAATTGAGGAACTGAAGCGCCAGGCAGGCGACGCCGAGGCCAAGCTGACGCGTCTCTACGAGGCGATCGAGAACGGGCTGGCCGAGCTGAATGATCCAAATCTAAAGAGTAGAATCGTTGAGCTAAAACGAATTCGGGATGCAGCCCGAGCCGACCTGGAGCGCGCCGAGGCCAGGGACGCGAAGGGAGCGGAGATAACGCCGGAAACGTTGATGCGCTTCGCTCGCCTTGCGAGAGAGGGTTTGCGCCGTGACGACGGGACCTTCCGCAGGAGCCATGTCCAAAAGATCGTCCAGCGGGCTGAAGTGGGGGCGGACCAAATCGTAGTCCGAGGATCGACCCTGCAGCTCCTCGAGACGCTTGCAGCATCTGGAGGAAAGCGTGGAGTGGAAACGGCGGGGATCGGAGTTCGCAGTTTCGTACCGAAGTGGCTCCCCGAGCAGGACTTCGAACCTGCGACCATTCGATTAACAGTCGAATGCTCTACCAGCTGAGCTATCGGGGATCAGCGTCGGCGGGATATAGCAGAATCCGCCGCGATGGAAAGCGCGTTTTTGGCCCCCTTGCGCCGCGCACGAGCGGCGCGCACCTTCGCCCTCATGCGCGATCCCTTGGCGTTCCCGGAACTGCTGACGCCCGCCGAAATGAGCAAGGCCGATCGCTTTGCGATTTCGGCTGGAACGCCGGGGATTGCGCTCATGGAGCGGGCGGGTCTCGCGGTCGCCGACGAGGCGGCGCGGCTCACGAAGTCGCGCGGCCGGATCGCCGTCCTTTGCGGCCCCGGCGGCAACGGCGGCGACGGCTTCGTCGCCGCGCGGCTGCTTGCTCTGCGCGGATATGCGGTTGAGGTCGGATTGCTCGGCCGGCGCGAGGCGTTGAAAGGCGATCCGGCGCTCGCCGCGGCGCGCTACCCCGGACCGGCCCTCGACGCCGCGGCGATTGACCTCGCGAGCGCCGACTGCGTGATCGACGCGCTGTTCGGGGCCGGGCTGGCGCGCGACGTCGACGGTGAAGCGAAAACGGTCATCGAGCGCGTCAACGGCTTCGCTCACGCAGGCGGGCGCGTCCTCGCCGTCGATGTCCCCTCCGGGGTCGATGGCCAAACCGGCAAGGTTCGCGGCGTCGCGGTCGAGGCGAGCGCGAGCGTGACCTTCTTTCGCCTGAAGCCCGGCCATCTCTTGTTGCCGGGGCGGGCGCTGAGCGGCGCGATCCGGCTCGCCGACATTGGCATTTCCGAAGCCGCGCTTGCCCCCATCGCGCCGCAAGCCTTCGTCAACGCGCCTGCAGTCTGGCGTGAGGCGCTGCCGCGCCCGAACGCGGCGAGCCACAAATATGCGCGCGGCGCGGTTCTCGTTCTGTCCGGCTCCGGGCATCGCACCGGCGCCGCCCGGCTCGCGGCTCGCTCGGCGCTGCGCGCGGGCGCCGGCATCGTCACGGTGGCGAGCCCGCCGGACGCGGTCGCCGTCAACGCCGCTCACCTGACCGCGGTGATGGTCGCGCCGTTTGCGAACGCCCGGGAGTTCGAAGCGCTGCTCGCCGACGAGCGGCGCCGGGCGATCGCGCTCGGCCCGGGCGCGGGCGTGGGACCGACCTTGCGCAAACTGGTCGCGACGGCGCTGGTGAGGCCCGCGGAACAGCGGACGATCGTGCTCGACGCCGACGCTCTGGTGAGCTTCGCTGGCGAGGCGACGCGGCTCGCGGCGCTGATAAAGCGCGGCGGCCACCAAGCCGTGCTGACCCCGCACGAGGGCGAGTTCGCCCGCCTGTTCGGGGGCGCGCCGCACGTCCGGCTCGAGGATGACAAGCTCACGCGCGCCCGAGCCGCCGCGCGGCTTATGGGCGCGGTGGTGCTCATCAAGGGCGCCGACACGGTGGTCGCCGCGCCGGACGGCCGCGCGACCATCGGCTGGGACCTGCCGCCCTGGCTCGCGACCGCCGGCTCGGGCGACGTGCTGTCGGGCCTCGTCGCCGGCCTGGCGGCGCAGGAGATGCCGGTGTTCGAAGCCGCCTCCGCCGCCGTCTGGCTGCACGGCGCCTGCGGCCGGGCGGTCGGCCCCGGCCTCATCGCCGAGGACTTGCCGGAGGCTCTGCCGGGGGTCCTGCGCGCGCTCGGGTAGACGCGATCGTACCCGAGCGCGATTGGCGCCAGTTGGCGGCGCTGCGGCAAGCAAATTCAAGCAAAACCAGATGAATCCAAGCGAAAAATGCCCGTAATTCGGGGCCGCCGACCTTCGTTTTCCTTCCGCAAAACGAGCGATTTCAATGCGTTATCGCGAGCTTTCCTTCCCTTGGCGTGGACTTCGTTCGCCTTACTCGCCTAAATCATGACTTTTCAACACGTTACGGAGAATCCAAATTAAAAATCCCGTCGTGTCTTACCTTTGTGCAACGCCATCCTATCCCTCATCTCGCCGGCGGCCGTCCGAAGGCCGGGGTTCGATCCGGCGAGCGCCCAGTATCCAACCCCCATCATGTATAGCATGGATTTCTGATTTTAGCAAGCTAATGTCATGATTTCTGGTTCAGGCGCATGAGCGGTTACGAGGCGCGGCCGAGCAATTGGCGAAGCGCGTCCGGCGGGACTATGGCCCGCCAAAGCTTGTCGGAAAGACCGAGCCGGGGCAAGATCGCGCTAAGAACCGTTCATCGGACAACATCGGTTGCGACCAGGAGGAGCGTTGGATGGCTCAGTTGATCCGGCTCCGTCTTCTATCGCTTTGGCTGAAGATCTTGGCGCGAATTGGCAAAGCTGCGCTCGTCAGCCTCGCTGGCGTTCTGCTTGTCTCGGGCGCTGTCCTTTGCTCCGCGCGCGCGGCCGACAGCGACGTGCCGCGCTTTGTCGTCGACCCCTATTGGCCGAAGCCTTTGCCGGATCGCTGGGTGACGGGCGCCGTCGGCGGCGTCTGCGTGGACAGAGAAGATCACGTCTTCGGGGTGAACCGGTCGGATCTCACGGCGATGGAGCGGACCGTCGGCAAGCAGCCGGCGCCCGTCGTCATCGAATATGATTCCGACGGGAACATGGTGAACGCCTGGGGCGATCCAAAAGTGATGCCGAAATCGATCCATGGCTGTTTTGTCGACAGGCAAGACAACATCTGGATCGGCGGCAACGCTGACGGGATCGTGCAAAAATGGTCGCATGACGGCAAGCAGCTGCTGCTTCAGATCGGTCGCAAGGGCGTCTGTGACAATGGGGATGAAAAATGCGGCGAGCCCGGCGGCAACAAGAGCCCGCTGCTTCTCAACGAGCCCGCCGACATAGCGGTCGATCCGGACAACGGCGATATCTTTATCGCCGACGGCTACGGCAACCACCGCGTCGTGGTTTTCGACGCCAAAGGCAAGTTCCTGCGGCAGTGGGGCGACGTGGGGACGGATCGAGGCCTCTTCGCCGTGATCGGCGGAGGCCATCCCCATTGCGCCAAGTTCGATCGTGAAGGGCTGCTCTATGTGTGCGACCGCGGCAACGACCGGATCGAGGTCTTCGACAAGATGGGGGCCTTGAAGCGCGTCATCGACGTCAAACCCGGAACCGCCTATTCGATCGCGCCGGACGGCGCGCCCGGGCGCAAGGCGATCGGCTCGGCGCTGGACGTCGCCTTTTCGGCCGATCCCGAGCAGAAATACATGTACGTCGTCGACACAGGCAATGAGGTGTTGTGGATTTTGGATCACCAGAGCGGACGTATTCTTGGCGGCTTCGGAAGCGCCGGGCACAATGCCGGCGAATTCACCCTCCTCCACATGATCGCCGTCGACTTCAAGGGTACGCTCTACACGAGCGAAACCGTCGACGGCCGCCGCCTGCAGAAGTTCATCCCTCGCGGCTTTGTGCCTGAGCAACGGCTCAACAGCTACGTGGGCAGCCCGCGCTATGAGGCGCTGCCCACGTCCGAATGATCTTGGGCGGCTAGGCCGGTCGGGCAAGTGTCCACACTTCCCCGGCGTCTCAAATGTCGCAAATCCGGAGAAAGCCTTGCGCGACAGGCGGCGGGCGGGCAGAGTGGCGGAGTCGGGCGTTTCCGGGACCGCCCGCTGGTTCTCGAGGCGTGGGGCAAGAATGCGCTTTGTCTTCCTGATCGCGATGCTCGCGGGCTTAAGCGGCTGCGGAAGCTACCGCGATGTTTCGTTCATCTATTATCCCAACGCGCCGCACCGCGACACATTCCCGCGTCCATCCGAGTTCTACGCTGAGGCCGATAAAGAATGCGCAAAATACGGAATGAGGGCGTCCTATAACTGGAGCAACTACACTTTCGATTTCCAGAAGGTCAGGGTGAACTACCTTTGTGTTCAGTGACCCCCGACCGGCCTCGGACCGCGGCCGAAGTTATAGTCTAAGGATACAGGGCTCCAATTCGGGGGCGCGGGGTAGGGCGCAGCCTCCGCGATCGCCGCCATGACGGCGATGTCGAGGTTCGGCGATCCGCTTGAAGCGATCAGCCTGCGGCCCACGAGATTGCCGCCCTCGTCGACATAGAAATCGACAATGCCGTGCCTGTTGGCTTGTTCGATGTGGAGCGAGGGGCTCTCGTGCAGGTGCGCTTTGATCATCCCGTAGATGATCGTCAGATACCGGGATTCGGCGTTCCCGCCCGCGATTGGCGATTGCTCGACCGAGCGCGCGAACCTGTATTGCGGCAACTCCTCGATTGTCGGCAGCGGCTCGCCGACTGGCGCCTTGGCCGGCGCCGGGGGCGCCGCTGGCGCAGCGGCTTGCGCGGGATTGTTCTCTTCCTTCGGATTCGTGTCCGTCGGCAATTCCCCCTCAGGCGAAGGGGTGAGATCATGCGCCGGCGGCGCGGTCTGCGCCTTCGGCTGCTCGGCCGGCTCGGGCGCAGGCGCCTGTGATTCCTCTTTCGGCGGAGCGCCTGGGTTCGGCGGGGGAGGCGCCTCAGGGGTCGCCTTGGCCTCAGTCGTCTTGTCGGGAGATTCCCGGTTGACCTTCTCTTCAGTTGGGGCCGCAGGCGCGTCATAGGCCGGCTTTTCGACCAGCGGCTTAGGCGGCGGCTTGGGTTTCTCTTCCTGCGGCTTCGGCTTGGGTGGCGGCGGCTGCTCGACGACCACCTCGACCGGGATCTCCTGCACGGCGGTCGGGATCTTGGGCGGCCAGAGCCAGTAGAAGAGGAAGAACGAGAGCGGAATCAGGAGATGGAGCGCGACCGCGGCGGTGAGCGCGAGCGCATGGCCCCTGCGCTCGGCCGGGGTCGGCGTCTCGGGCCGATCCAGGCGTTCGACCGGCTCGGCGGTGAAATCGGCCTCGGATAACAACGTGGCGGTCAGCGCCAACTCCTTTCGCGAAAGCGCGATGTCTTTCCTTGGCTGAATCGTTCAGGGCCGGTCAATGGCCACTTTGGTCACTTTGCCGCGCGCGCCGGATTGGGGTAATGCCCTCGGGCATGAACCTGGCGGGGGCTAAGGGCGAAGCGCCGCGAAATCCGATCGCCGAAGTCGACGCGGACGCGGCGCCGTCGCGCGCTCCGAGGGCGCTCGTGTTCGATTCGGGACTGGGCGGGCTTTCGGTGCTGGCCGAAATCAGGCGCCTCAGGCCGGACGTCGAAATCGTCTACGCCGCCGACGACGCGGCCTTTCCCTATGGCAGACTTGGCGAAGCGGAACTCGTCGCCCGGGTCGAGACGGTGATGGCGGCTCTCATCGGCGAAACCGAGCCCGATATCGTCGTCATCGCCTGCAGCACCGCCTCCACCTTGGCCCTTCCCCCCTTAAGGGCCGCCTATCCGCGGCTGCCGTTCGTCGGCACGGTGCCGGCGATCAAGCCGGCGGCGGCGGCGTCGCGGTCGGGACTGATCAGCGTGCTGGCGACGCGCGGCACCGTGGCGCGCGATTACACCCACGCGCTCGTGCGCGATCATGCGGGCGATTGCGAGGTGACGCTGGTCGGCTCGTCGGCTCTCGCCGTCATCGCCGAGCGCGTGATGCGCGGCGAAGCGGTCGACGACGCCGAGATAACGCGCGAGATTGCGCCCTGTTTCGTCGAGCACGACGGCCGGCGCACGGACCAGATCGTCCTTGGCTGCACCCACTTTCCTCTCATCCTCGACAGACTTGAGCGCCTTTCCCCTTGGCCAGTCGGCTTCGTCGACCCGGCGCCGGCGATCGCGCGCCGTCTCGATGCGCTGATCGGCTCTGCCGCGCCGGGCGCGTCGATAAGCCGCGAAGGGACGGCGATCTTCACCAGCGGCGAAGCGCCTGAGCCGGATTTGCGAAAGACCTTGCGTCTCTACGGGCTCAAGTTTACGCCCGCGGCGATGATCGGCTCGGCTCCGGCCTGATCGCCCCGGCAATCCACAACTTCGAAAGGGCGCTCCCCATGCGCACATCGGTCGGACAGCCCGTTCGCCTCAGCGACTATCGCGTCCCGGACTATTTCATCGACCACGTCGAACTCGACGTGTCGCTCGACATCCATGCCACGCGCATGGTCTCGACCCTGTCGATGCGTCCCAATCCCGCGGGCCGCGAGGGCGAGGCGCTTTCGCTCGACGGCGACGAACTTCTGTTCATTTCCGCCCGATTGGACGGCGAGCCGCTCGGCGCGGCCGATTTCGAGGCGAGTCCGTCCGAGTTTCGGCTTCTGCGGCCGCCGAAGCGCGCGTTCAAGCTCAAGCTCGAGACTCGGCTCGATCCGGCCGCCAACACCAAGCTCATGGGCCTCTATCGCTCGGGCTCAGCTTATTGCACCCAGTGCGAGGCGGAGGGGTTTCGCCGCATCACCTATTTTCTCGATCGGCCGGACGTGCTCTCGACCTACCGCGTGCGGCTCGAGGCGGATCGGGCCGAGGCGCCGGTGCTGCTGTCCAACGGCAATCTCGAAACCGCGGGCGAAGCGGACATCCCGGGCCGCTGCTTCGCCATCTGGAGCGATCCGCACAAGAAGCCGTGCTACCTGTTTGCCCTGGTCGCCGGCGATTTGGGCTCGATCGCGGACTCCTTCGTCACCGCTTCAGGCAAGAACGTCGCGCTCGCGATCCATGTCGAGCACGGCCGCGAAGAGCGCGCGCGTTATGCGATGGATGCGCTCAAGCGATCGATGGCCTGGGACGAGCGGGCTTACGGGCGCGAATATGATCTCGACGTTTTCAACATCGTCGCCGTCTCCGACTTCAATATGGGCGCGATGGAGAACAAGGGCCTTAACGTCTTCAACGACAAATACGTGCTCGCCTCGCCCGAGACGGCGACCGACGAGGATTACGCCAGCATCGAGGGCGTGATCGCGCACGAATATTTTCACAACTGGACCGGCGATCGCGTAACCTGCCGCGACTGGTTCCAGCTCTGCCTCAAAGAAGGGCTGACCGTCTTCCGCGACCAGGAATTTTCAGCTGACATGCGCTCCGCGCCGGTTGAGCGCATCGGCGACGTGCGCGCGTTGCGCGCGGCGCAGTTTCCCGAGGACGCCGGCCCGCTGGCGCATAATGTGCGCCCCGAGGTCTATCACGAGATCAGCAATTTCTACACCGCGACCGTCTATCAGAAAGGCGCCGAGGTCGTGCGCATGCTGAAGCGCCTGATCGGCGCCAAGGCGTTTCGCGCCGGTATGGATCTTTATTTCGCCCGCTACGACGGCCACGCGGCCACAGTCGAGGATTTCATCGGTTGTTTCGAAACGGTTTCCGGACGCGATCTCACCCAGTTCATGCGTTGGTATAGCCAGGCGGGCACGCCGAGAGTCACGGTTCGCAGCGCCTACGATCCGGCCGCCAAGACCTACCGGCTCGACATTGCGCAAACGCTTGCGCCGACGCCAGGGCAAACCGTCAAGCTGCCGGTGACGATGCCGCTCAAGCTCGGCCTGGTCGGCGCCAACGGCGGCGACTTGCCGCTTGCGTCATCGGACGCGAGCGCCGACGAGCTCGTAAGCGGCGTCTTCGAACTCAGGGACGCCGGGCGGTCGATCGTGTTTCGCGACGTTCCCCAGCGGCCGACTTTGTCGTTCCTGCGCGGCTTTTCCGCGCCGGTGCGAGTCGACGACGACCTCACCGAGGAGGATCTGATCGTCCTTTCCCGGCACGACGGCGACAATTTCAATCGCTGGCAATCGCTTCAGAGTCTGGCGACGCGGATTCTTTTGCGCGGCGTCAAGGCCATTCGAGTCGGCCATGCGCCCGAGCGCGACGGCGGCCTCGCGGCCGCCTTTGGCGCGCTGATCGAGGACGTCCGCGCGGGGCGCATCGATCACGCCTTCGCCGCGCTGGCGATGGGCCTTCCGACCGAAGCGGACATCGCGCGCGAAATCGGCGAGGACGTCGATCCGGATGCGATCTATTTCGCGCGCAAGGCCATGCGCGGCGCGCTGGGGCGCGCGCACGGCGCCGCGCTCGCCGCGCTGCACGCCGAACTCGCCGATACCTCGCCCTTCAGCCCCGACGCGGCCGCGGCCGGGCGCCGCGCGCTGCGCAACGTGGCGCTGAGCCTGTTCGTCGACGGCGACGTGATCCAGGGACTGGAGCTCGCGCATCGCCAGCTCGCCGACGCCGACAACATGACTGAGCGCTTCGGCGCGCTTGCGGCGGTCGCCTTCAAGCCGGACGACGCGCGCGAACATGCGCTGGAGGCGTTTGGCCGCCGCTATGCGATGGAGCCGCTCATCCTCGACAAATGGTTCGCGCTGCAAGCGCAGATTCCCGAACGCGAGACGCTTGAGCGCGTGCGTGGGCTGATGAATCACCGCGGATTCTCGCTCGCCAATCCCAACCGCGTGCGTGCGCTGATCGGCTCCTTCACGGCCAACCAGACGCAGTTCAACCGCGCCGATGGGGCTGGCTTTGCGCTGCTCGAGGAAGTGGTTGTGTTTCTCGATCCGAGCAACCCGCAGATCGCCGCGCGGCTCCTAACCGCAATGCGGTCGTGGCGCTCGCTAGAGGAAGTTCGCCGGGGTCACGCCGAGGCGATGTTGAGGCGCATCGCCGCCCAGCCGTCGTTGTCGCCGGACGTCCGCGATATCGTGACCCGCAGCCTGGGGTGAGGACAGTAGGCAGTCGGCGAGCTCGGCACCGAGCGTCGCTCCCTTCGGTGGAACCAGCGCTTCGTCGCGAGCGTCAGCTGAGCGATCTTGAGGCGCAGAGTCGGCCTAACCCCTTGCTTCATTGGTGCATGACAGTCGCCACTTCAATAAAGCTTACAAGCTTCGGATCAACGGCATGAAATACGGCGCAAAAATCTGGTACAAAGCTCCCGCGCTGTGTGAGATTGTGCCGCGCCTGTCGCCCGATTGCATGCATCACGAAATCAGCAACTTCTAGTGCCGGTTCACCCGCTGCTTTTGGCATAAAGTAGCATTCTGATGGAATGCGCTTGGAGCCTCTGAAAAACTCAAACCGCTGAAACGTTTCCTGGATGAGGTCGTTAGTCCTATCAGACGATTCAAAAATGATGCTCACCTCTTTGCAAAGCGTCCTCTGCACGATGTCATCGATGCGCTTTTGGAGAGTGCCCCTCATCGTTTGCATCAAGGTTATTTCTGGCGCTAAGGTCGTCTCTACGGTGAAAATGGCTCCGAAACGCCAAAATCGCTGAGTGCGGAAAAACCTAGTCGCCCGCTTCAATCAATTTGAAAGGTTTTGATGATTCGCTTCGTCGACGGTGCGGACGACGGAGGCGATCATGGCTGCGAAGGAGATTTCAGTAAAGAAGTATGTGGTGCGGTTGAGCCCGGATGAGCGGGAGCAACTTGAAGCCCTCATCCGTAAAGGAAAGAGCCCGGCCCAGCGGTTGCTGAGGGCGCGGATCTTGTTGAAGGCCGATGTCTCGGAAGCCGGGGAAGGCTGGAGCGACGGCCGGATCATCGAAGCGCTGGAGACCAGCCCATCCATGGTTTACCGGGTGCGCAAGCAACTGGTGGAAGAGGGCTTCGAGGCGGTGTTGAGCCGCAAGCAACGCGCGACGCCGGCGGTTGCGCGGATTTTCGACGGCGAGAAGGAAGCCAAACTGATTGCCTTGGCTTGTTCCAAACCGCCCAAGGGCCGCGCACGCTGGACCTTGCGGTTGTTGGAGAGCAAGGTCGTGGAACTCCGCATTGTTGATCGCGCCAGCGACTCAACGATCGGGCGGGCGCTCAAAAAAACATTCTCCAGCCCCATCGCCGACAGTGCTGGGTCATCCCGCCCAAGGCCAACGGCGCGTTCGTAGCGGCGATGGAAGACGTGCTGGCCGTCTACACGCGGCCACGCGATCCCGATCGTCCGCTGGTTTGCCTGGACGAGACCTCAAAGCAACTCCTCGCCGAGACGCGAGCGACGATCCCGATGAAACCGGGCGCCCGGCCCGTTGCGATTGCGAGTACGAGCGCAATGGAACCGCCAACCTGTTCATGCTGTTCGCGCCGCTCGAAGGTTGGCGCCATATCAAAGTCACAGATCGCCACACCGCCGTGGATTATGCTCACCTCTTGAAAGACGTGGCCGATATCCACTTTTCCGCCGCCCAGACCATCGTTCTGGTCCAGGACAATCTCAACATCCACAGCAAGGCGTCACTCTACGAAGCCTTTCCGCCCGCCGAAGCCAGGCGGCTGGTCGAGCGGTTCGAATGGCATTACACGCCAAAGCACGGCAGCTGGCTTAATCTGGCGGAGTTGGAACTCGGCGTCCTATCGTCCCAATGTCTCGACCGCCGCATCCCTGACAAACAAACCCTCGTCGAGGAAGTCGCCGCCTGGGAGAAGGACCGCAATACCAATCACGCCAAGGCCAATTGGCACTTCACAACCCCAAACGCTCGCATCGAACTCAAACACCTCTACCCGTCAATCTGACTAAATCGGCCGACTAGCCACGGCTTCGACATCTCCATCCTTGGCGATCCTGGGAAATTTGTTGGCGTGAAGCGGCGCGTCGCATGAACCAGCGACACGCCGTCGCAGCTCCTTCCACGGCTGATGAATGAGGCGCTCAATGTCGCGGCCTAACGCCGCGCAACCCCCAAGCCCATAAACAGGTTGCTCCCGCACCAACGCTTCATGTCCGGTATCGTCCACGAAAACCGCTAGGCAACGGTCCCGCAACATCAATTTCGGTTGCCGTTCCTGAGCGGTCATGGCGCAAGCCTCTGAATGTAGCCGCGCTAAAGGCTAATTTTGGCATCGCAATCAAGGCAAAGTGACCCAAGAAATTGCTTAGGGTTCCCTTTGGGCGTTGCCGCGGGCTTCTGTTTGCATGCTCTACCGCCCTTCAGCGGAATATGCGACGTCTTTCGATGCCTGATGGGTTCCTCGCCATGGCGACCCCGTGATGGCGCGACGCGCTTCATTGCTGCCTCCGGCGCGGCCACATTTTTTCCGCCTGACGCGTTGTCAAGGACTGGACAAAGATTCGCACAAGGATTCTTATCGTAGTGATTCGGGCGTTAAGGCGGCGGTCCGAGTGTAATTTGTGGCGAAGTCTGGGAAGGGCGATGACGCGTGTAAGCGCGGCAAACGGGGACGCTTGTCCAGTGGGGCCGGCTCGAGCGCTGAGCGGCGAAGCGGCGTTCCGTTTCGCTGAGGCGTGGGCTCGCAGGCCAACTATGGCGCTCGAACGGGCGCGTCCTCGTCCCGCCGCCCCGGCGGTCCGCCGGCGGCGCATTCCCTCGGCGGTCCTGATCGGCGTCGCCATTGCGATCTTCGGCGTCGTCGCGCTCACGGTTCAGCATTTGCGGCTCGAGCGCGATTTGGCCCTGCAGGCGGGCGCGCGCGACGTCGACATGCGCGCCACGCTGCTCGCCGACCAGCTCGACGCGGCGCTGAGCGCCGAGCCGGAAGCGTCCGAAACCGATGTCTTCCGTCGCGTTCTCGAGGCTCATCCCGATGAGCGTCTCACGCAATCGATCCTCATCGATCGCAACGGCCGCGTGGTCGAACCCGAGCGGAGCCAAGACGGTTCCGATTCGCCACTGGCCGCCCTCATCCGGCGCGCAGGGGCGTCCGCGGCGGGCGACATTCAGGACGGCGTGATTCGCATTGAGACCGAGCGGGGCGATCAATTCGCCGCCGTGCGGGCGCTGCCGGGGACCTTGGCGCGGGTGGCTTTTGCTTCGCCCGTCGATCGCTATCTCGCCGCCTGGCGCCGCACGACGCTGATGACGGTTTTCCTGCTGGCCTCGACGATCGGGTTGATGGTCGCGGCGGCGGGCCTCTACGCGATTGGCGCCAGAGACGACCGTAAGCTGCGGCTCATCAATTCCGAGCGGCTGCTTTCGGCCACGGCCGCTGAGCTCAAGCAGTCGCGCCGGTCGCTCGAAGAGCAGGCCCAGCAGCTTGCCGATCTCGCCGAACGCTACCATCAGCAGAAATCGCGCGCCGAGGCCGCCAACCGCGCCAAGGCGGAATTCCTCGCCAACATAAGTCACGAGCTGCGCACGCCGCTCAACGCCATCATCGGCTTCTCGCAGCTGATGGGAAGCCAGACCTTCGGCCCTCTGGGATCGCCGAAGTACCGCGACTATTGCACCCACATTCTCGCCAGCGGCGAATATCTCACGCGCGTGGTCAGCGACGTGCTCGACATGGCCCGGCTCGAGGCGGGCCGCGAACGCCTGAATTACGCGCGCTTTCGCGCCGAGCAGGCGGTGAGCCGGGCGGTGCTCGACGTCGCGCCGATCGCGCGCGCGAAAGGCGTCGCGGTCAGGGTGGAAATCGGCGCCGACGTGACGGTGGAAGCGGACCCTCTGGCGGTCGAGCGCATCCTCACGACGCTCATGCGCAATGCGGTGAAGTTCGCGCCCGAGGGCGGCTTAGTCTCGATCCGCGCCGTCGCGGCCGCCGAGCGGGTTCATTTCACCGTCGAGGACAATGGCCCAGGCATCGCCGCCGAGGACATCGCGCGACTGGGCCGGCCGTTTGAGCAGGGACCTGCCGTCATGGCCAACGGCATGAAGGGATCGGGGCTCGGCCTCGCCATCGCCAATTCGCTGGTCGAGCTCCATGGCGGAACGCTGCGTCTCAAGTCCAGGCCAGGCGAGGGTGCGACGGCGCTCGTCACCCTGCCGAGAGTCAGTGCGGATCGCGCGCGATCGCACTGGCGCGCGTGGCCTGAGAGCCGCACGGATACTTGCGCGAATAGATAGTCCTTGCTGGGTGTTTGCGGTCTTGGCGGGGATCCGTCCGAGATCGCGTGGCCTTCCCTGGCCCTATCGCCTGATTTCTGCGCGAGCGGGAGACGAATTGGCCAATTGACGCGCCAGCTTCGTGCGCTCGGGCGAACCCATTCATACGACCCGGCCGTGTGTTCACACTGTGACGCGGATCACTGCCGCGGCGGAAGCGTCGCCATAGGCTAAACGATGCGCGGTTTGCCAGGTCGGGCTGGGCCTTAGGGAAGCGGAACGTGGTCCCGGCCAGCACATGGCGACGCTTCTCAATCGGGACGCGGTCCGGAGAAGCGCGGTTACGGAGGGATGGAGCGATGGGTAGTGTTCATCAGTTCAGGACGCCCGCATTCGATGAGGCTGGGTTGATCGCGGAAGCGGCCGGGCCCTCGAGTTCGCATGGCCAAGGGAGAGGGGAGGAGGGGGAGCCGGTCGGATTCGGCGCATCCTTGGCGGACGCTGATCCGCTGGCGAGCGGGCTGACACTCGAGGGGGCGGTGAAATGGTTCAACGCCGAGAAGGGATATGGCTTCGTCGAACTCACGGCCGGTCGGGGCGACGCCTTCCTCCATCTTAAGACGCTGCGCGAGACCGGGCGCGACACCCTGCCTTCGGGCGCTAAGGTTCGCGTCGTCGTACGCGCCGGCTCCCGAGGGGCGCAGGTGGTGCGGGTCATTCAGGTCGACGCGACGAGCGCCATCGAACGGCCGTCGCGCCGTCCGAACTCATGATCCGTCGACCGCCTTCGATTTGACCGGCAGGGTCAAGTGGTTCGACGACGCCCGGGGCTTCGGATTCGTCGCCAGCGACGATTTCGGCAAGGACGTGTTCGTCCACACCACGACTCTCGGCGCCTCCGGCGTTGGCCGCTTGTCCGAAGGTCAGACGGTGTCGATGCGCGTCGTCGAGACGCCCAGGGGCCGCGAGGCGATCGCGATCATCGTCTAAAGACGTTGGGACCTGATCGGGCCCCGAGGCCTTGTCAAAGCCGCGACAGAGGCTTCGGCGTCGAGGAGATGGCGGATCGTGTCGCCGAGCTGATGTGCGACACGCTTGGCTACAAGCGCTTCGCCGTCCAGGGCGGCGACTGGGGCGCCATCACCGCTGCGCGGATGGGCCACGCTGATTAGGCAATCTCAGCGATGGACGGTCGGCCTCGTTTCGGCCATAGGCGTTCTACCCGTCCGCTCGGCGATGAGCCGCGCGATATGCGCGCGCAACTCGGCGACGCCGTCGCCGGTCCGGGCGGAGGTCAACATCACCTCCGGATAGGCGGCGACATGCTTGCGCAAACCTTCGAGCGTCGCCGCGATCCGCGCGCTCCGGTCGCTTGGCTTCACTTCATCGCCCTTGGTCAGCACGACCGCGTACGACACGGCGGCGCCGTCGAGCGCGCGCATCGTCTCGTGATCGCTCTCCTTCAGGCCATGCCGGCCGTCGACGAGCACGAACACGCGCGCGAGCGACGGGCGGCCGCGCAGATAGTCGCGGGCGAGCTCGCGCCATGCGGCGGACTTTGCCTTCTCGACCGCCGCGTAGCCATAGCCCGGCATGTCGACAAGAAGCGCCTTGCCGCCGAGGTCGAAAAAGATGAGCTCCTGCGTGCGGCCGGGCGTGCGCGACGTGCGCGCGAGCGCGGCGCGGCCTGTCAGCGCGTTGATGAGCGACGACTTGCCGACGTTCGATCGGCCGGCGAAGGCGATCTCGGGCGCTCCGACCGGCGGCAAGCCATCGGAGCGCGCGGCGGCGAAGACAAATTCGCACTCGCCCGCGAACAGCTTGCGTCCGGCCTCCATCCAGTCGGGCGCGACCGTCGCTTCGCTCATACGCTCGGCGTCTTCGCCGGGCTGCTCTTCTTGGGGAACAGCCTGGTGAGGTTGTCCCAAAGCTCAACCTTCACGCCCGCCTTGGTCATGATGTAGTACTGCTGAATCACCGTCAGCGTGTTGTTCCAGGTCCAATAGATGACGAGGCCGGCCGGAAACGTGCCGAGCATGAAGGTGAAGATGACCGGCATCCAGGAGAACATCGTCTTCTGAACCGGATCGACCGGCTCGGGATTCATCTTCATCTGGAAGAACATCGACACGCCCATGATGAGCGGCCAGATGCCGAGATGGAGGAAATGGCCGAACGCCGGCAGCGCCGTCGGGTCCCACGGAATCAAGCCGAACAGCGTGAACACGTTGGTCGGATCGGGGGCGCTCAGATCCCTTATCCAGCCGAAGAACGGCGCATGGCGCATCTCGATGGTGATGAAGATGACCTTGTAGAGCGCGAAGAACACCGGAATCTGGATCACCATCGGCAGGCAACCGGCGACGGGATTGACGCCCTCGCGCTTGAACAGCGCCATCTGCTCCTGCTGCTGCTTGGCGCGATCGTCGGGATAGAGCTCCTTCAGCGCGGCGATCTGCGGCTGGATCTTCTTCATCTTCGCCATCGACCGGTACGAGCGATTGGCGAGCGGGAAGAACGCGAGCTTGACAAGGACCGTCACGATCAGGATCGCAACGCCGAAATTGCCGACGAATTTGTAGATCGTGTCGATCAGCCAGTACATCGGCTGGGTAATGAAGTAGAACCAGCCCCAGTCGATCATCAGATTGAACTTCTTGATGCCGAACTTGGCGGCGTAATTGTCGATCGTCGAGACTTCCTTGGCGCCGGCGAAGAGGCGGGTTGTGGTCTCGAACGTCGCCCCCGGCGCGACCGTCTGCTCCTTGCCGAGGAAATCGGCCTGATAGTCGACAGGCTGGACGGTCCCGCTGGCCGAGTAGCGGGCCTCGATCGGGGCGGTCTGGTCGGGGATGATCGCCGAGCCCCAATATTTGTCGGTGAAGCCAAGCCAACCGCCGTCGCCCTGATAGGACTCAACCTTGCCGGTCGCCTTGTCGATGGAAGCGTAGGTCGGCGCGTGCTCCTGGTCGCCAATCACGCCTTCAAATCCCTCGTGCAGCACCGAATAGCCGGCGACGTTCGGCCTGCCGTGGCGCAGCACGAGCCCATAGGGCTGCACCGTCGCTGGCGCTGAGCCCGAGTTCACGACCGAATTGGTGATCGTGAACATGTATTTGTCATCGACCGCGATGACGCGCTTGAAAATAAGGCCCGCGCC
Source organism: uncultured Alphaproteobacteria bacterium (assembly GCA_963824475.1). Classification (GTDB taxonomy): domain Bacteria; phylum Pseudomonadota; class Alphaproteobacteria; order Rhizobiales; family Beijerinckiaceae; genus Roseiarcus. The sequence continues at coordinate 516,568 of CAWGPR010000005.1, read as the reverse complement.
ATTGTCCCAGGTCAGGGTGACCGGCTGGGTCGGCGTCAAGGTCTGATGATCGGCGGTCCAGACGGTGTCGAGATTGGGGGTCTTGCCCCCGGCCGGGCTTACAAATCCGGTCTCGGCCCAATAGGCGTCCGGCGCGCCGGGCGGCGAGAACAGCCTGACGTTCGGGCTCTTCGGGTCGACCGTCTCGCGATAGTCCTTAAGAACAATATCGTCGATCCTGCCGCCCTTGAGATCGATCGATCCGCCGATGCTCGGCGTGTCGATGGTCACGCGCGGACTTGCCGCCAGAGCCGCGCTGACCGTTTGCGGCGCGTTCGCAGACGGAGCGCCCGGCGGGGCCGCAGCTCCAGGGGGCGACGCGCCCGGCGCCGTCGGCGTGGCGCTTGGCTGCGCCTCCGTCGCAGGCTGCGAGCTATTCGCTTGCATCTGGGCCTGCACCTGCGCCTGGTGCTGGTGCTGATACAGAGGGCCGGCGTAGAAATATTGCCAGGCGGCCATCACCAGGACCGACAGCGCGATCGCGAGAAAAAGGTTCCTGGTGTCCTCGGAATTCATGTTGGCCTGTCTTTGCCTTTCGGCGCCCTCGCGGCCGATCCGCGACCGTCCGCGCCGCGGCGCCGGGCGGCGCGGAAAGCATTGCGGACATCATCGACGAGCGCGGCGAAGCGACGGCCCAGCGCCTCGCGCCGAGCCATCAGCACGTAGTCGTGATCGCCCTCCGCCTCAAGAGGCTGAGCGGCGCGCAGCGCCTCTTTTAGCCGCCTGCGGACGCGATTGCGCTCGACAGCGCCGCCGACGCTTTTGGTCACCGTGAGGCCAACTCGCGCGCCGGAAACGGCCTTGCTCTCCGTTTCCTCGCGCCGGCGGGACTGCAGCGTGAAGGTTTCGGCCGAAACACGCCGTCCGCGCGAGACGCGCTGAAATTCGGCCCTCCTCAAGAGGCGGCCGAGAGGTTCGCCGGCGGGCCCCGGCCCTCCATCGTCGCGCAAGGCGTCAACGCTCCATTCCGCGGCGTCGCCGGCAGGCGAGGGGCGCCGGGCGGCGGCCGAAGCCCCGGCGGGCCGATCAGGCCGAGAGCTTCTTGCGGCCGCGCGCGCGGCGGGCGGCGATCACCTTGCGGCCGCCGACCGTCGCCATGCGGGCGCGAAAACCATGACGGCGCTTGCGCACGAGCTTGCTGGGTTGATAGGTCCGCTTCACGGGGCTTGGTCTCCGATTGCGATCGTCGGCGCAAAAAAATCGAGCGCCGCCCGATCTAAACGCGCAAACGCCGACTCCGCCGCTGCGGCCAATGCAACCGAGCGGCGAGCCGGAAAAACGAATGCGGCGCTTCACGCGCCGCTCAAGGCGGGGCTTATGCCGCGCCGGCGGGGCCAAGTCAATCGCCGGCGGTCCCTGGTCTTACCGGGTCTGCAAGATCGGCGACGCACGCCCGTCTTGGCTTGCGTTTGGCCGTGGAATTCTTAGTCTTACAGGTAGGAGTAAGGATCATGCGCATCACGTCCAAGGGACAAGTGACCATCCCGATCGATATTCGAGAGCGGGCGGGGCTGTTGCCGCATACGGAGGTTGAGTTCGAATTCGATGGCAAGGTCGTGCGGATCGTTCGAACCGCGGGTCGCGGTGGCAGGGGCGCGCGCGTCGCCGCTCATTTGCGAGGGCGTGGCGACGTTGCGATGAGCACGGACGCCATCATGGCGCTAACCCGGGGCGACTGAATGACCGCTGTCCTGGTTGACAGCAACGTTCTTCTCGACGTGATGTCGGAAGACGCATCATGGTTCTCATGGTCCGTGTCCGCAATCGAGCGGGCGGCGGACAATTTTCGCCTTGTCATCAATCCCGTGATCTATGCCGAGGCGTCGGTTCGGTTCACGAAGGTTGAGGAGCTCGACGCAGCGCTGCCGACAAATATTTTCGCGCGCGAGCCGATCCCCTATGAGGCCGCCTTCCTGGCCGGCAAGGCGTACCTAGCCTACAGGCGGCGCGGCGGGACACGGCGCTCGCCGCTCCCGGACTTTTTTATTGGGGCCCACGCGGCGGTCTCCAGCTATCAGCTGCTCACGCGCAACTCGGCCCGCTACCGCGCTTATTTTCCCAAACTGTCGCTGATCGCCCCCGATTAGCAATCCGACGGCGGACGCAGGGCGCGGCCCTCACTTCCCCCCGTACACGCGCTGCGCGCAATCGTGGCGCCCCGAATCGAGGCAGTCCTGCAGCTTCCGCTGCTTGTCGATATAGTTGAAGGCCAAATAGCCAAGCGCGATCAGAACGACGACCGCAATCAGCGCGAACAGGTTGCCGCGCCCGCTTGCCTGCGGCTCCTCGTCCTCGTCGCCAGACGAGGATTGGCTCACGCGAAGCGGCTCGAGGCGCGATGGTCGATGTCGCCGAGCGCGGCGATCGCCTTGGCGACAATGCCTTTGGCGTCCAGCCCGGCGGCCGCGTACATGCGGTCGGGCTTGTCCTGATCCTGGAATTTGTCCGGCAGCGTCATGGTGCGCACCTTGAGCCCGTTCTCGAGCGCGCCCGCGTCGCTGAGCAGGGTCAGCACGTGCGCGCCGAAACCGCCGGCCGCGCCCTCCTCGATGGTGATGAGCAGCTTGTGCTTGGCGGCCAACTTCAGGATGAGCTCGCGGTCGAGAGGCTTGGCGAAGCGCGCGTCGGCGACCGTGGTCGGTAAGCCCCGCGCCGCCAGTTCGTCCGCCGCCTTGAGCGCCTCGGCGAGGCGCGCGCCGAGCGACAGGATCGCGATCCACGAGCCCTCGCGCAAGACCCGGCCCTTGCCGATCGGCAGGGGTTCGCCGCGCTCCGGCAGGTCGACGCCGACGCCCTCGCCGCGCGGGTAGCGCAAGGCGATCGGGCCGGAATCGTGGGCGGCTGCGGTGGCGACCATATGGACGAGTTCGGCCTCGTCGGCCGCCACCATCACCGTCATGTTCGGCAGGCAGGTCAGATAGGCGAGGTCGAACGCGCCCGCATGTGTCGGGCCGTCCGCGCCGACCAGGCCGGCGCGGTCGATCGCGAACCGGACCGGAAGCTTCTGGATCGCGACGTCGTGCACCACCTGGTCGTAGGCGCGCTGCAGGAAGGTCGAATAGATGGCGCAGAACGGTTTATAGCCTTCTGTCGCCAGCCCCGCCGCGAAAGTCACCGCGTGCTGCTCGGCGATGCCGACATCGAAGACCCGGTCGGGAAAGACCGCCTGCATCCGATCGAGCCCGGTCCCCTCGGGCATGGCGGCGGTGATGCCGACGATTTTCTCGTCGCGCCCCGCCGCGTCCACCAGCGCGTCGCCGAACACGCGGGTATAGGTGGGCGCGTTGGTCTTCGGCTTGGTCTGCGCGCCGGTGATGACGTCAAACGCCGACACGCCGTGATACTTGTCGTCGGCCGCCTCGGCGGGCGGGTAACCCTTGCCCTTCTTGGTCACCACATGGACCAGCACCGGTCCGTCCTGCATCTCGCGCACGTTCTTCAGGATCGGCAGCAGATGGTCGAAATTGTGGCCGTCGATTGGCCCGACGTAATAGAAACCGAGCTCCTCGAACAAGGTGCCGCCGGTCCAGAAGTTGCGGCTGTATTCCTCCGTAAGCCGGGCCTTGTCGTAGAAAAATTTCGGCAGGCGGCGCGCGACCTGCTTGGCCGCGCCGCGCAGCGAGCGATAGGCGCGGCCGGAGACAAGGCGCGCCAGATAAGCCGACATCGCGCCGGTCGGCGGCGCGATCGACATGTCGTTGTCGTTGAGGATGACGATGAGCCGCGAGCCCATGGCGCCGGCGTTGTTCATCGCCTCGTAGGCCATCCCCGCCGACATCGCGCCGTCGCCGATGACTGCGACCACATGATTGGCGCCGTGCGAGAGATCGCGCGCCATCGCCATGCCGAGGCTGGCCGAAATCGAGGTCGAGGAATGGGCCGCTCCGAACGCGTCGTATCCGCTTTCCGAGCGCTTGGTGAAACCGCTCAAGCCTCCGGCTTGCCGTAAGGTTCGGATGCGGTCGCGGCGGCCAGTCAGGATCTTGTGCGGGTAGGCCTGGTGGCCGACGTCCCAGACGATGCGGTCGGTCGGCGTGTCGAAAACGTAGTGCAGCGCGACCGTCAGTTCGATCACGCCGAGGCCGGCGCCGAGATGACCGCCAGTCACCGACACCGCGCTGATCGTCTCGGCGCGCAATTCTTCGGCGAGTTGAGCGAGATCGCTCTCTCTCATCTTACGCAGATCCGCGGGCGAGCCGATCTGATCCAACAGCGGTGTGAGAGGCTTGCTCAATTCGATCCCCAACGCGCGGCGCTTCTCGTTTGATCCCGCCGCCGCAAGCACTCGTACACCAAGTCAGACGCCTGCCGCAATTGTGCGCTTTTCGCCATCAGGGCGCCGTAAAGTCAAACTTTTTTGACTTGGGTTAACGTGAGCCTCATCTACACAACATTGTCGGGCAGTCTGACATCACACAATTTGCTATCGCCGTCCGCATGGCGCAAATTTGTGCAATGAACCAATTTTCGAGCCTTCCCGAGTTCGGCCGAGCGATACGCCGCCGACGGCGCCTACGCCTTCGCCCGGCTCGCCTTGTCGCTCATGATCGCGACCCTGATCGGCGCGGGCATGTGGGCGATCATCGTGGCTCTGCCTGAGGCGCAGCGCGACTTCAGCGTCGACCGAGCGGCGGCCTCGCTCCCCTATACCGTGATGATGTGCGCGCTCGCCTTCTCGACCATCGCGCTCGGGCGGATGACGGACCGCCACGGCATCGTTCCGCCCCTGATCATCTCCGCTGTGGCTTTGGGACTGGGTTTTGTCGTCGCCGGCGCCGCGCCGAACCTCGCTGTGTTTGCGGGCGCCCATGCGCTGATCGGAGTGGGCGCGGGAACCGGCTTCGGGCCGATGATGGCGGACATTTCGCATTGGTTCGTCAAGCGCCGGGGGCTCGCGGTCGTCGTCGTCGCCTCCGGCAATTACTTGGCCGGAACGATCTGGCCCTTCCTGATGAGCCTCGCGACGCCGCTGATCGGCTGGCGGGAAACTTACGCCGGCATCGGCGCCATCGTCGTCGCTGCCGTGCTGCCGCTCGCACTAGCGATGCGCCGCAGGCCCTCCGCGGCGGCGTTCGAGCAAGCGGAGGCGGCGACCGAGGCCGCGTGCGCCGATGTCGGCGTTTCCCCGCGGCTCTTGTTGGTCCTTCTGGTTCTCGCCGGCTTTTCGTGCTGCGTCGCGATGTCGATGCCGCAGGTTCATCTGGTCGCCTATTGCGGCGATCTCGGCTATGGCGTCGCGCGGGGCGCTCAGATGCTGTCGCTGATGATGGCGCTCGGCATCGTCTCGCGCATCGGCTCCGGTTTCGTCGCCGACTTAATCGGCGGAACGGCGACGCTCTTGATCGGCTCCTTCATGCAAGGCGTCGCGCTCCTGCTCTATCTTTATTTCAACGGGCTCGAATCCCTGTTCGTCGTCTCCGGGATCTTCGGCCTGTTTCAGGGCGGCATCGTGCCGATGTACGCCGTCATCTGCCGCGAGCTTCTGCCCCCTCGGCGTGCGGGCGCGGCGATCGGCCTCGTCGTGTCGGCGACCATCCTCGGCATGGCGGCCGGCGGCTATTTTTCCGGGCTGATCTTCGACCTCACCAGCTCCTACCGCATGGCGTTTTTGAACGGGCTTTTGTTCAACGTGTTCAATTTCGCCATCGTGGCCTCGCTCTTCTGGCGCCGCCAGCGGGGCCAACCGGCGGGCGCTCTCATGGACCGCCCAGGTGTGGAACGAGCGCGCCCGGCAAATGCATCAGGTAGCCGAATGCGTGCGTCACTCCATCGGCAAGCCGCTGCTGAACCGTCGGCGCCGTAACCGGCGCCGCTGCAGGCGGATTCCCGCCGCCTTGCGGGGGCTCAGGCGATCTCTCCGCTTCTTTGGGCGGGGCCGGCTCAGCCGATTGTCGCTCAGCCCGGGCAACTGGTTTTCCTGAGGCTTTCGCGCTCTTAGCAGGCTTTTGCAATGATATCTTCCTAGGCGGTTTCTTCTTTGGATCGATCTTCGGCGTCGATGGCCGCGCAGACTCGTTCGGCAGAGACGCTGTCGGCGTTGCGTTCGGCTTCGGCGTCTCAGCCAAAGGCCCCGAGTTGGTCGAAGCGGGCGTGGGCGGCGCCGTTGCAATTGGCGCCCCGTCGGGCTTGACCATTTGCGAGGCTGCCGACGGGCCCGCCGTCTTCGGCGTCTCAGCCAAAGGCCCCGAGTTGGTCGAAGCGGGCGTGGGCGGCGCCGTTGCAATTGGCGCCCCGTCTGGCCTGATGATTTGCGAGGCCACTGGGATGGCCCCTAGGCTCGGCGGGGCCGGCGTGAATGCGGGCGCCGCCGACTCCAACCCAAAAGAGGCCAGATGCGGCGCGTCGACTTCCGCTTTACCCCCAGCTGGAACCGAGCCGTTGTTTGCTGGAGCTATGCTGGCGTCGGGCCGCGTCTCTAAGGCGCCGGCTTGCAAAGGCGCAGCCTGCTGGCTGTCCTCCATCAGCGAGCGGGAGTTGTTCGAGGGCTTAAGAGTCTGCTCGTTTTCCGACCTGACCGGCCCCTCGGTCGCGGCTACGGGGAGTTCGTGCGTCGGCAGGTCTGGAGCTTTGTTCATAAGGAGAAAGCTCGCGCAAACCGCGGCTACGCCCACAAGCGCAAGCCCTCCGGCTGTCAGTTTCCAGCGTCGGGAACTGGGCCTGGTCGACTTTTGAAGGTCAGTCGGCTGTCCGATCGAGCTGTCGGCGTTCGCCTTAACGGGACGGTCGTTTCGCTTGTCAATTTGCGACTGCCGACACTCTCGGCTCGGGGAACTGGACTTGGGCGCCGTCGACGCGGAGGGCGCCGGAGCGTCAGGCGCACGGGTTGACGACTCCAGCACTCGCTTCAACTCCGCGAGCATTTCTTCAGCGTTCACTTGCCGCTTCGGGGCGCCTTGCATCGCTCGAAGTCCTTGTGCCCGATTCTCTCGCCCCCGAGAGATGTCATACTCCCGCCCGTCCCATCGATCTTTCGGTGTCGGCTCCAGTACGAATCCCTCATATCAGGGCGCGCCGCTTGCCCTCAAGCTCCTGCTCAATAACCCGAATTGAGGTTGTTCGCCCCTCGTGGTCAAGGGCGGCGCATTCATCGCCGACACTTTCGGTCCCTAAGCCCGGTTGGTGGTGAGCGGAATGTCGCGGATGGGCGGGAAGCAAGCCTAGGGGCCTCGCTGGGAAAGGGCGGTCCCTCTCTAGGGAATTGGCGCCGGGCCCTAAGAGCCTTAAGGCTTGCACCGCGCTTGAGTGCGCTCGTCGTCCGGCCGCACACAGCGTCTATTTTCGCTTCCTATGGCTGGCGAAGGCGCTCCGTGAGGCCCTTTTGCAAAACGGGAGGTGTCGAGGCCGATCCGTGGGCGGGGCGCGCCCGCAATCCGGCCCACAACCATGCGCCCATTCGACCCCGCATGCTCAACTTCGCCGTCTACAAGCCATTGGCGAAGCTCGGTATTCCGCTGCGCGATTCCGGTTGCATTCAACAAAGTCTTGTCGATTCCCAGAAGCCGTGGTATGTTTTCGGATGATCGAAACTACGGGCTTATCCGGCGTCCCGAAACGAGCCCCCTGGTTCGGGCGCTCGCCAGGAGAAAGAGATGAAAGATGCGGTTGAGACGGAATCCGCTTGATCGATTCTCTTTGTCATTCCCGACGGCCGCAGAGCGGTTGATCGGGAATCCAGCGTCGTTAGCGCCGTTGGGATGGCTGGATTCCCGGTCAGACCTCTGGTCTGCCGGGAATGACAGGGATCGAGGAGGATCGACCGGAGTCCGTTGAGACGTTTTGCACACAGCCTGAGACGGGAGCCGATTTCTTGATTTGAATCGGCCGTAACCCATTGAAAAGGCTCAATTCGGAAAAATAAACGCTAGGAAATGCAAGCTATTTTACTAACGTTTACTCGAGTTTATTGGCGTTTGTAGGTGTTTATTTGCCTGCATCCGTCCGGCCGCCAGCCGGAGATGGGAACCCGCGCACCCGTCGCTTCGCGGCCGAGAGGAGCCAGCTCACTCCTCCAGCTCGCTGTCCCAGTAGAGATAGTCCATCCAACTTTCGTGCAAATAGTTGGGCGGGAACAGGCGACCGTTCTGGTGCAGGTCGTGCACCGTCGGCTGGTAGGGCTTCTTCGCCGGCCACATGCGCGCCGCCGCGGGCAGCATGTCGGCCTTCTTAAGGTTGCAGTCCGAGCAGGCCGCGACCACGTTCTCCCAGGTCGTGATCCCGCCCTTCGAACGGGGAACGACATGGTCGAAGGTGAGGTCCTCGCGCTGGCCGCAATATTGGCAGGTGAAGCGGTCGCGCAGGAACACGTTGAACCGGGTGAAGGCGGGAAAGCGCGTCGCCTTGACGTAGCTCTTCAGCGACACCACGGAGGGCAGGCGCATCTCGAAGCTCGGGCTGCGCACCAGCGTGTCGTATTCGGACAGGATGTTGACCCGGTCGAGGAAGACCGCCTTGATCGCGTCCTGCCAGCACCAGATCGACAATGGATAATAGCTGAGCGGACGGAAGTCCGCGTTCAAGACCAGGGCCGGACAATTCCCCGGCGAAACTGAGCGCACATGAACCGTCAAACCCGACGCTCCGTCCTCCGCACGTTAACGCGGCCGTCTCCGAATCCGGCCGCGTTCTTACTCTACAGCTTGCGTGACGCCCTTGTGAAGGCGCCGATATCCGGCCCATTCCGGGGCTTTCGCGCCATCGGCGAATGGCTCTCGGGGCGAATCGGTCAGCGGGTCGATTGTTCGATCGCCTCGATGTCGGCGTCGGAGAGCCCGAAGTGATGGCCGATCTCATGGACGAGAACGTGGGTCACCACCTCGCCGAGCGAATCCTCGCCGTCGCACCAGAAGTCGAGCAGCGGCCGGCGATAAAGCCATATCATGTTTGGCAATTCGCCTGTCTCCTCGATCGCGCCGCGCTGAGCGAGCCCGCGGCCGCGAAAGAGGCCCAAGAGGTCAAACTCGCTCTCGGCGCCCATCTCGTCGAGCGTCTCGTCGTCCGGGAAGTCGACCACCTGAATGACCAGCCCTTCGGTCAGGCGCCGAAACGAAGCGGGCAGCTGGTCGAATGCGGCGCGGGCGAGCGCGTCGATATTTTCCGACGTCGGGGCGCGCGACGAGCCGAGGCCGCTCAGCGTCTCGGCGGTCACCGCGCGGCCCGAGGTCTCGGCGCGGTGGGGCGTTCGAGCGATTTGATTTGGGTCGCCTCCAGCCCGTCGACCAGGAGGCGCGTTCGCGCGGCGAGCGCGGCCCGGATTTTCTTGGCGCCCGCCGGGAACTCCTCGAGCACGCGTCGGAACGTCTCGCGCGGAATCCGCATCACGACCGCGTCTTCGGCGGCGCGCGCGCTGACGCGGCGAGCGGTCGGAGCGTAGAGCGCGGTCTCGCCGATGAGGGCGCCCGCGCCGACGCGTCGCTCGCCTTTCGGCTCCGCTCCGTCCTCGAGCAACGTGATCTCCCCCGAATGGACGAAATAGCCGGAATTGGCGGTCTCCCCGGGGAAGAACAACGCCTCTCCCGTCCTCAACCGCCGCTTTTCGCACGAAAACGCGATCAACTGCACCGCCTCGCGCGGAAGGAGGTCGAACGGGCGGGTCCGCCCGAGCCTTGCGACGTCGTCGTCGAGCGTCACTCCGTTCGTCCCCCCGACGCCGCGCCCACCATGAGCTTGTAGCCGCCGCCCTCGGTGACAAGAAGTTGCGCTTCGGCCGGATTGTTCTCGATCTTTTGCCGCAGACGATAAATATGCGTCTCCAGCGTGTGCGTGGTCACGTTGGCGTTGTAGCCCCAGACATGCTTGAGCAGCGTCTCCCGGGCCACCGGCTGTTGTTCGGCGCGATGGAGATAACGCAAAATCGCCGCTTCTTTCTCGGTCAGCCGCAATTTGACGCCCTGCTGGTCGACGAGGTTCTTTGAAGTGGGCCGAAAGGTGTAAGGACCGACTTGAAACTCCGCATCCTCGCTGGCTTCATATTGCCGCAACTGCGAGCGGATGCGGGCGAGCAGCACGACGAATTGGAACGGCTTGCCGACATAGTCGTTGGCCCCGGAATTGAGGCCGGACACGGCGTCGGCGTCGGAATCGTGCGCGGTGAGCATGATAATAGGCCGGCGATACCCGTCCCGGCGCAGTCGTTTAACCGCCTCGCGACCGTCAAGGTCGGGCAGCCCGACATCCATGATAATGAGATCGGGGATCGCGGTGGCGACCGCCTGAAGCGCTGCTTCCGCCGTCTCGACCGCCTGCACCTGAAACTCCCGATGCAAAGCCAACTGCTCGACCAGCGCCTGACGCAGGTCAGCGTCATCGTCCACGATCAGCAATCGCCGCGTTTGGGTCATCGATTCTAGCTTACCCGCTGGATCGCCCGGCGGCTAGCGTAGGATTGCGGCAAGCATGCGGCTGGCGCTCGGCCCGGCGACAGGCCGGCCGATTTGTTTGATTTCCAATCGCCCCTCTTACGGCGCGAGCGTCAACTCTTGGGCGCCAGCTTTTTGGAGTTGATCTTCCGATCCCGTCAGCGTGATCGATTTGACGTCGTTCCACAGTGGCGCGAGGTCGCCGTAGTGCCGCGAAAAGATGTGGCCGGACTCGCCGGTCGCGATCATGAAGCGGGATTTATCCGGATCCGCTAAATCATAAAGGCCGCGAAAACCGCCGCCTTGGGTGCGCGCGAACGGCATGTCCGAGGAAGCCTCGAAGCCGCCGCCGCGATCGAGTGTGTAGAAGCCGCCGCTCGAAGAGACGCTAAGGTCGCTCAGCCGGTCCAAGAGCGGAACATGGCTGAACACCTGGTGCTGCAACAGCGCTTGGTGCTCCGCGCCCCAGCGCCACTGGGTCATGTCGGCGCCGTCGCGCTTGACGAGCAAGGCGAGTCCATCGTCGAGGGCGCGCCCGAGCGCCTTACGGCAGCCCGGGTCGGGAGCGCCCGGAGAGTTGCACCAGGAGGGATGGTCGCGCATCAGCGATACGAGGGTTGTCGCCGCGAACGGGCCTTTCTCTTTCATGAGCAGCCCGGTTCTATCCTCGATCAGGATTTCATGGAGCGACCTCAGGAATGCGGTGTAAATCAATGGCTCGGCGCGGTCCTTGTCCATCACCGCGCTCCAGCTCTGAAGCATCGCCTGCGCCTTTCGCGCCCGTTCGTCAGAAGGCGCAATCGTCGCGATGAACGGCTGCAAGTCCTTGACGTCGAGAGAGAGGTGGTCCGCTTGCATCGCAGCCGAAGTATCGAGGCTGTGCTTGTTGATCGCATCGAAGAATTGCTGGATGCGGCGGGCGCGGAAATTCTCTTCCCAGTCCTGCCCGAAACTGGGTTCGTGATTGTCGGGGAAATCGGCGTTGTTGGCGTTGAAGGCGAAGCCCGTCTCCGGGTTGTGCAGTTGGGGCCATTGATCGAGCGGGATCGTTCCGGTCCAGTCGAACGCCCCCGATGCGCCGTCGACCAGGGAGAAACCGTCTCCGGACTTTCGCAAGGGGACCAAGCCAGGGTTCAAGAAACCGATGTCGCCGCCGCGGTCCGCATAGACGAAGTTCTGGGTCGGCGTCTGGTAGACGCGCAAAGCGGCGAGGAATTCGCCCCAGTTTCGAGCCGCGTTAAGCCGCATGAACGCTTCCGCCGTGGTGTCGCGGTCGCCGAGCCCGGTGAAGGCAAGCGCGACCGCTCTTCCGGGCCCCACGAAATCCGCCAGATCGTCGTTGACGTCGGAAAGGACCGGACCGTGCCGGGTCGCGCGGATCGTGAGCTTAACGTCCGCGCCGCCTTTCACGTGGATTGTTTCGACCCGCGCCTCAAACGGCTTCGGTCCGTCGGGCGTCAGATATTTCGACGGGTCGCTTGGATCGACGCTTTCGATGAAAAGGTCCTCAACATTGGAATCCGCGGTCGTCAGTCCCCAGGCAATCGAATCGTTCTGGCCGAGCACGAAGACCGGGGCGCCGGGCAACGTCGCGCCCTTAACTGATCCTTCGGGCGTGACGACGCGGGCCAAATACCAGAGGATTGGCGCACTGAGTTCGAGATGAGGGTCGTTGGCGAGGATCGGCTTGCCGGTCAGCGTCCGCGATCCGGCGATTACCCATTCGTTCGACGCGCCCCGGCCGATTCCGGTCAAAGCGCCGAGCTCTTCATCGATGCTCTCGCCGCTTGCGTGAGTGTCGCTTTTCGCCGGCAGGGTCGTGATGGGATCGCCAGGCCTTGCGCCCGGAAAGAGCCAACTTTCCTGTTCCGATCCGAGCTTGCGGGAGAGGCGGGCGCGCAAGAGCTTGATTTTGTAGTTCCGGGACAGCTGATAGGCCTCGATCTTCCCGATAACCAACGAGTCAGCCGGCTTCCACGGCTCGGGGCTGTCGCCGGCGAGAAGGAACTCGGGCGGGAGCGCGTGGCTCGCGAGAAAGGCGTTGACGCCCTCAGCGTAAGCCTCGAGGCGCTTCTGCGCCCACGGCGACAGTACGGAAAAGCTGCTCTCCGCTTCTCGGTAGAAGCCGAGGGTGCGAATGAACTTGTCGACCCCCAAAAGGTCGTCGCCCCGGATTTCGGCCATACGTCCCTGACCGACGCGCCGCAGAATGTCCATTTGAAACATCCGCTCGCTCGCATGCAGATAGCCAAGCGCGCGCGTCGCATCATCCATCGAGCCGGCGAAGATGTGCGGCGCGCCATGGGCGTCGCGCCACACGCGAACTTCGGCCGAAAGACCCGGGAGCTTTTCGGCGCCCGAATAGGCGGGCATGGCGCGATAAAACAGGTAGGCGCCGGCGAGCGTCGCGAGGACAACGAGCGCGAGCGCGACGCTCGCCGCCCAATTGATCAAACGCCAAGCCATCGTCCCTCCCTGGCGACCCTATTGGCGCGCTCATACAATCGGGTTGAGTATCTTGGGTCCATCCCGCTCGACGCGACGGCTACAACGCCAGTCTCACCATCACCGGCGCGTGGTCGGAGGGGCGTTCCCAGCCGCGGGCGTCGCGCAGAACGCGTATCCACTTGACGGAGTCGGCGAGCGCCGGACTCACCCAGACGTGGTCGAGGCGCCGTCCTTTATTGGCTTTCGACCAATCGGGCGACCGATAGCTCCACCAAGTGTAGAGCTTCTGGTCGTCCGGCACGAATTTGCGCAGCGCGTCGACCCAGGGTCCCGCGGCTTGGGCCTGTTTCAATTTATTGACCTCGATTGGCGTGTGGCTCACAACGCTGAGGAGCGATTTATGGCTCCAGACGTCGTGCTCAAGCGGCGCGATGTTGAGATCGCCGACCAGGATTGAGGGTCGCGCCGCCGGCTTTTCATGCCTGGCCCAGTCGACCATTTCGTCAACGAACGCGAGCTTGTGGGCGAACTTGACATTGATCTCTGGGTCCGGCTCGTCGCCACCCGCGGGGACATAGAAGTTGTGGAGTTCGAGCCCCTGCGCCTCTCCGTCCAGGACGACATGGAGATGACGCGCATCGCCTTTTGCACAAAAATCTCGCCTGGAAAAGGTAGCGAGCGGGATGCGCGAAACGATCGCAACGCCGTGATAGCCCTTTTGCCCGTTGATCGCGATATGCGGATAGCCCGCGTCCCGAAACGCGCCGTGCGGGAAATTGGCGTCCGGGCATTTCGTTTCCTGAAGGCACAAGACATCCGGCTGATGCTCGGCGAGGTAGCGCACGACGAGATCAATGCGCAGGCGCACTGAATTGATGTTCCATGTGGCGATTGAAAACGTCATCTGCGCTCCGAATCATGGCCGGCGTCACATTCCCAGCCGCGGCGACAAACGCAAGGGGGTTCGCGCGCTCGTCCACGGGCCCGCCGCGGTCAATGCCTGCGGTTGCCAAGCTGATTGGCTGGCGCCTCGTCGATGTGGAAGAGCGCCGGGTCTGGCTCGGTCTTCAGATCGACATTGAACAGAGTGACGACAGTCTGGAAGCCTTGCGCGTCGATTACCGTCCATTGCTTCAACGCAAAGGTCGAAGCATCGAAGACGAGCGTAAGATGCGCCGTACCCCCGAGCGCCGCCCGATCCTCGACCTCGATCGTGACCGCGTTGCCCTCCTGGGCGACGCCCAGGACTTCTTGTGTCGCGGGCCATATCAATATGGTCGGAAAGGAGAAACTTGAGCGGCGTCTGGCCGATGAAATACTCGTCCTGCGTGTTGAGCTTCCGGTCGATGATGGCGACGCTCCGGCCGTCGGCCACGATCTCGAAGCGTGGCGGATCAGTGTATTCGAACCGCATATGGCCGGGGCGGACCAGGCTCAACTGTCCCTCGGAGCGCCGTCCATTTGGCCCGATCTGAACAAAGTCGGCGGTCATGACCCGCGCCGCATCAAGCCAGGCGTTGGCGCGCTCCACGGCTTCCGCGGCGGGAATTGGCGCAGGGGCGTCGGTCTTCAGCGGTTTGGCGGACTTTTGCGCCGCCGCTGCAGGCTGCAGATCAAGCGGCGCTTGCTGCGCGAAAGCGGCGGCGCAAAAGACAATGGCGGGCAAAAGCAGAAGCCGGGCCCCTCGGAAGCGTCTCGCCACGAAATAAGTCCTTTCGACTGGCCATTGAGGCGCCGAATCGGCGGTTCAAGCGCCGGATATTGGGAAAGGGTCGCCTTTCCACAAGCACTGCGCTCTTTGTATGTCGAGCCCGTGGCCTTTGCGGGGTTATCACACAGCGGCGAGAGCGGCCTTGAGCGAGGCGTCGAGGCGGTCGACAATCGCGTCCACCTGCGCCGCCTCGACGATGAAGGGAGGGGCCAAGAGAATGTGGTCGCCCTTAACGCCATCGACCGTGCCGCCCATCGGATAGACCATCAGACCCCGCGCCATAGCCTCGCGCTTGACGCGCGTGTGGACTTTGGTCGCCGGATCGAACGGCTGTTTGCTGACGCGGTCGCTGACCAGTTCGAGCGCCCAAAAGAGACCGCGTCCACGAATGTCGCCGACGAACGAGTGTTGGCCAAAGCGCTCCTTCAGTCGCCGCTCAAGCCTTGCGCCCATCTCGACCACATTAGCGAGCAGGCAATCCCGCCGAATGACCTCCTGCACCGCCAACGCCGCCGCCGCGGCCATCGGATGGCCCATATAGGTATGGCCGTGTTGGAAGCTGCCTGAGCCGTTCGCGTACGCTTCGTAGATCCCCTTCGCCAGCATAACCGCGCCAATCGGCTGATAGCCGCCCCCTAGGCCCTTGGCCACCGCCATCAGATCAGGCGCTATCCCCTCCTGCTCGCAAGCATGCAACGTGCCGGTGCGGCCCATGCCGCACATCACCTCGTCGAGAATGAGCAGCACGCCGTAGCGATCGCAGATCGCCCGTATGCGCTTGAAATAATCGCCGACCGGCGGGACCGCGCCTGCGGTCGCGCCGACGACAGTCTCGGCCACGAAAGCGATGACGTGATCGGGGCCGATTTCGAGGATGCAATCCTCGAGCGCCTGCGCGGCCCTGGCCGCATAGTCGGCGTCGCTCTCGCCTTCTCGCCGCAGCCGATAAGCGTAGCAGGGGTCGATGTGATGGGTCTTGATCAGCAGGGGCTCGAATTGCGCTCGCCGCCGCGCATTGCCGCCGACCGCGAGAGCGCCGAGCGTATTGCCGTGATAGCTCTGGCGCCGCGCAATGACATGGCGGCGCTCAGGCTGGCCGATCTCGACAAAATACTGCCGCGCCATCTTAAGCGCCGCCTCGATCGCCTCCGAACCGCCGCTGACCAGATAGACGCGCTCGAGTCCGGGCGGAGCGTCCTCGATCAGGCGGTCGGCGAGACGCTCGGCGGCCTCGGTGGTGAAGAAGGCGGTGTGCGCGTAGGCCAGTGCGTCGAGCTGCCTGCGCATGGCGGCGAGCACGTCCGGATGTCCGTGGCCCAGGCATGAGACAGCCGCGCCTCCCGACGCGTCGAGGTAACGCCGGCCCTCGGCGTCGACGATCTCGACGCCCGAACCGGAAACCGCGACCGGCATGAGGACATTTGGGGCGCGATGCAGTATATGCGTCATTGGCGTGTAGGATCGCGGCGTCAGAGGAGCGGCTGGCCCCACTCTATGCGCGCGAGGCGAGGGGCGGAAAGGCGGAAAGCGGTTATGTTGGTCGAAGCGCGGGGACGAGTGGTGTTGGCGGTTGCGCCCAATGGCGGGCGCAAGACCAAGGCCGACCACCCCGCGGTGCCGCTCACCTTCGGCGAACTCGCCCGCGCGGCCGCCGAATGCCTCGAGCGCGGCGCCACGATGGTCCACCTGCACGTGCGCGACGCGGAGGGCCGGCATTGCCTCGACCCCGAGGCCTATCGCACGGCGATCGCGAGCATCTGCCAGGAGGTCGGGGATCGGCTGGTGCTGCAGATCACCAGCGAATCGCTCGGCCGCTATTCGCCAGCCGAGCAGAGGACGGCGGCGCTCAGGACCAATCCCGAAGCGGTGTCGCTGGCGCTCAGGGAACTCGCTCCCGAGAAGGCCGACGAGAAGGACTTCGGCGACTTCCTCGGCAAGCTCAAGCAGATGCGCATCCACCCGCAGATCATCCTCTACACGCCCGCCGAGGCGGAGCGTCTGGGGGCGATGCTGAAACAGGGGCTGATCCCATTCGACAAGCTCGCCGTCCTCTATGTGCTCGGGCGGTTTGCGCTGACCCGCACCGCGCTGCCGCGTGACCTCTTGCCGTTCCTCGCGCCCGAGGCGCCGCGGTTCGAACTCGTGGAGCGTGTGCGCGTTCGGCCGCCGCGAGGCGGCTTGCGTGACCGCCGGGGCGCTGCTCGGCGGCCACGCGCGGGTCGGTTTCGAGAACAATCTCACCCTGCCCAATGGCGTCCGCGCCGCCTCGAACGCGGAATTGGTCGGCGCCGCCGCCCATGCGCTCGAAGCGGTCGGACTTCAGACCCAGACCGCCGACGGCCTCAGGGAGGAGATCGCGGCCGCGATGGGATGGTGACCGCGTCCGCCGGATGTGAGCCCTGCAAATGTTGCATAGGCCGAATTCAAGTAAAGGCAAATAGACGGGCGTAAACGCGCCTAAACGTTAGTAAAATAGCTTTCATTTACTAGCGTTTATTTTTCCGAAATCGAGACTTTTCAACGGGTTGCAGGCGAAAAAAATAAAAATTTTTCTCCCTTCCTCCGGCCTTTCCTCCATATGCGCGAAACGCATGCCTTTCCTCGACCCGCTCCGAACGCCGCTGGCCGCGAGCTCAATCCTGCCAGTTTGAAAAAATATAGCACGGGTTCTGTTTTTCGTAAAGGAATTGTCGAAAAAATTTTGCGGGCGATGGCCCAAGGCGGCTCAAGGCCTCAAGGGGGACAAGAGCAGACAGCCCTCACTCCCTGAGCAGATCGTTGATGCCTGTCTTGGCGCGCGTCTGGGCGTCGACGGTCTTCACGATCACGGCGCAATAGAGCGAGGGCCCAGGCGAACCGTCGGGCAGGGGCTTGCCGGGAAGGGCGCCGGGCGCCACCACCGAATAGGGCGGGACATGGCCGACGTGAACCTTGCCGGTCGCGCGGTCGACGATCTTGGTCGAGGCGGAGATGAAGACGCCCATCGCCAGGACCGAACCTTGACCGACGATGACGCCCTCGACCACCTCGGAGCGCGCGCCGACGAAGCAATCGTCTTCGATGATGGTCGGGCTCGCCTGCAGCGGCTCGAGCACTCCACCGATGCCGACGCCGCCCGAGAGATGCACGTTCTTGCCGATTTGCGCGCACGAGCCGACCGTCACCCAGGTGTCGACCATCGTCTTTTCGTCGACATAGGCGCCGAGATTGACGAAGCTCGGCATCAGCACCACGTCGCGGGCGATGAAGGCCGAACGGCGCACGATCGCGCCGGGAACGGCGCGGAAGCCGGCGTCCTTGAAGTTTTTCTTGCCCCAGCCCTCAAACTTCGAGGGAACCTTGTCCCACCATGTCGCCTGGCCCGGTCCGCCCTCGATGAGCGCATTGTCGTTGAGGCGGAAGGAGAGCAGCACCGCCTTCTTCAGCCACTGGTTGACCTTCCATGAATTGGGCCCCGTGGCGTCGGGAAGCTTCTCCGCCACCCGCGCCTTGCCGCGGTCGAGCAGGTCGAGCGCCTTCTCCACTGCGTCGCGCACGTCGCCTCTGGTCTCGGGGGTGATCCTGACGCGATCCTCGAAGGCCTTGTCGATCAGGGTCTCAAGGCGGATGTCGGTCATTGACTGTCCTGAATTTTTGGGGGGAAGGCTTCGGGTACGCGAGGTGAGCTTGCGCAGCGCAGCAATGGTTGCCATCACATGAAACTCATTCGTCGAGTTCCTCATCTTGCGGAAAGCGGTCCGGCCATTCCCGCAAGAAATTCTTGAATGTTTCATATATCGCCAGTGGGATGGTCGAGAAGAAGACTCCTGCATTAAGGGAAAGTGGCGTCCACTCTGGGGGAGGTAGTGGTCCCACAGTCTTCAGGGGCTCGGCAAGGGAGCGTCGCCCAATCGACCGAAGCAGGATGGTCGCAAACGGCTCAAAGGAGACGCCGCCGTCTTTAGCCGCTTCGAGATATAACTTCCTTCTTTCAACTCCACTTGCCTTGAAATCGAAGCCGGTTTGTTTTTCGATCATCTTCAGCGTGAGCTGTGCCGCTGTAAAAGTCGTGCCGTAACCAATCCTACCACTCATTTGGGAGCTCTCCTCCGCCTGGTAGAATCTGCCCATCAAGAAGTAAATCCAGATTATGGCCTCCGCCGCGATCACATCGAGATTGGTATTGCGCAGATAGTGCCGCGACCCATCCCACATCCCTGTCTCTTGAGGGTCCCATCGCAAGCCTCCGACGAAGTTGCCGGCCCCTGCCATAATAACCAGGGACAAGACGACCGCGCGGTTATCGACGTTTGACGAGCGGCTGGCGATCATGCTGTCAGCGAGGCCCAATAGGTTCGCGGGCTCAGACAGCCTCGTACAAAATGCGGTCAAAGGTGGCAGCTTCGCTCGGCCGGTATAGTCGAAGGTCATGGGGAGGGAGTACGGCGTTGTCGGGCCTCATAACAGTAAAACAGGGCAACCCTACCGCGGGGCGGAAATTGATTGTCAATCCCTGAGATGAGGCTTAAGGCAGTCGCGCTGTCGAGCCCGAACAGCAGAACTATCCCACGGTCACCTCGGTCTTCACCGAATTGGCGATGAAGCAGATTTCGTGGGCCTGGTGGTGCAGGCGTTCGAGCTCATCCGGCTTGGGAGCGGCGCCCGCCCATTCGATTTTCGGCCGCAGCACGACCTTGGTCACCGCCACCCGTCCTGGCCCAATTTCCTCGGTCACCCCTTCGGCATGGTCGTCGTAGGCCTTAACCGCGAAGCCGGCCATTCGGGCCAGATGCAGGAACGACAGCATGTGGCAGCTCGACAGCGCCGCGACGAACATTTCCTCCGGATCGACGGCGGCTTGAACCGCCCATTTTCCCACCACATGGGGCGAAGCCGACGCAGGAATGACCGTCCCACCGTCGAAGCTCACGGTGTGCGCGCGGCTGAAGCGGCCCTTGAGGAATTCCTCGCCGCTCTCCTTCGCCGCCCATTTGATCTCCGCAGTATGGGTCGCCATAGTCCTAGTCGCCCTGTTGCTGGATGACGACATTAGCAAACTCGGGCCCGTCTGGAGAGCCCGGATGACGGAATTGAAATGGTTCAAAAACACCCGCTGCCGAGTTGTTATCTGTTCACGCGGCTGAGGAGCTGAATAGATGGGCCGATTGATGGACGCCGAAGCGGAAGCCATGCGAAAGGACATGTCCCCGCAACTTGTCGAGCTTGCCGAGGCGATCGGCAAGAAAGCGAACGCCACCGCCGTGTTTGGGTCGCCGGTCGTTGACGGAGACAGAACCGTCATTCCGGTCGCTGAGGCGCGTTTCGGCCTTGGCGTTGGCGATGGTCTTATCGCCAAGGGCCTGGGCGGCGGCATGACGGCGAAGCCGCTCGGCTTCATCGTGATCGAACAGGAATGGCGTGCGCTTTCAGCGTACGCCGCGGCCCTCGCTCGCGCCGCTTGCGCTTGGCGTTGTCATAGGGCTTGCGCTCGCGATGCGATTGACGCGGCCGCCAAGGGCGAGAATCGGGGGATAGCGCGCGGCGTCCATGCCGCGAGGCGCATGCCGCTCGCGCATTTCCCATGTGGCCCTGGGTATTGAATCGCAATAACGTTCTATGCCATGGTCGCGTGTGTGACGACGAACGGCTAGGAGCGCCGGGTCGCAGGGAGGAAATACATGACCAACTCAGAGACAAATGTTTCGCAGGATCGCCGCAAGCTGATCCAGGCTGCCGCCGCGGGGGCAGGGGCCGCGGCCTTGTTTGGCGGCTTTGGCTTCAATCCCCTCGTAGCCGCGGCGATGGCCAAAGAGGCCGGCAGGTCGGAAAAGCCGCTCAAGGCCGCTTTTTCCAACGCCGGATTGCAGGCGACCTGGTGCGCCCAGGGCAAGCAGGCGGCGGAATATTGGGGCAAGCTGTTCAACGTCGACGTGACCTGGTTCGACGGCCAACTCGATGCGGTGAAGCAGCGCGCCGCGATCAACAACATGGCCTCGCAGAAGTGGGATTTCGTCGCCATCCAGGCGTTCGGCATCGGCACGCTGACCGCCCCGGTCAACAAGATGATCGACGCCGGCATTCCGGTCATCGACATGGATACGCTGATCGCGCCGCTCGACACCATCAACGTGCACACGTTCCTCGCGCCCGACAATGAATTCATGGGGGCGTCCGTCACCCAGGCGCTCGTCAACGCCATCAACGGCGAAGGCACCATGGTGATGACTCAGGGCGCGCTTGGCCATACCGGCGCGCAGGGACGGGCCAGGGGTTTCAAATCCGTGGTCTCGAAGTTCCCGAAGATCCAGGTGCTCGACGAGCAGCCTGCCGACTGGGACGTCACCAAGGTCGCGCGCATCTGGGAGACGCTTCTGACCAAGTATCCGAAGATCGACGCGGCGTTCTTCCACAACGACGACATGGCGCTCGCCGCCTATAAGGTGATGCAGGCGAAGGGCCGCACCGAGACGAAGATCGGCGGCGTGGACGCGATGCCGCCGGCGATCAAGGCCGTGCAGGCGGGCCAAATGTACGCCACGGTCCGCAATCCATCGTGCCGCATCCATGGCGGCGCGATCATTGCGGGCGTCTCCGCGGTCGTGAACGGCGCCAAGACGGGAACGGACATCCCGAAGAACATCGTCACCGACGGCCCGGTCGTCACCAAGGCCAACGCCGACGGCATGCTCTGGATGGAGGAGCAATTCCTGATCTGATCGTATCGAACCCCCGATGGCGCTGCTTGAACTGACCGACGTGTCGAAGTCGTTTGGCGGCGTCGAGGCGCTTCGGGGAGTCGATTTTGCGCTCAACGCCGGCCAGATTCATGGGTTAGCCGGCGAAAACGGCGCCGGCAAAAGCACGATGATGAAGATCATCGCCGGCGTCCATCCGGCCGATTCCGGGACCATGCGCGTCGACGGCAAGGCGGTGCATTTCCGCTCGTCGCGCGACGCGCTGGCCGCCGGCATCGGCATGGTGCATCAGGAGCTCAGCGTCGCGCCGGAACTGAGCGTCGCCGAGAACGTCTTTCTCGGGACGCAGCCTGTGAATCGGGCAGGCGTCGTCGCCTGGCGGCGGATGGCCGACAGCGCCGCCGAGCAATTGAAGAACCTCGGCCTCGACATCGATCCTCGGGCGCGCCTTGGCGATTTCCCGATCGGCGTGCAGCAGCTGGTCGAGCTCTCGCGCGTGCTGTTCTCGGGCGCGCGCATCATCATCCTCGACGAGCCGACGTCGGCGCTGTCTCCGCCTGAGATCGAACGTCTGTTCGGCGTTCTCGCGCGCTTACGCGAGGGCGGCCGAAGCATCGTCTTCATCTCGCATTTCCTCGACGACATTCTCAAGATCTCGAATGCGATCACCATCTTCCGCAACGGCCGCAAGGTCGCGACAGCGGAGGTCTCGCCGGAGATCGACAAGGGCTGGATCATCGAACGGATGATCGGCTTGGGCCGCGAGGAATTGGAGGAGAGCTATCTCGGCGAGATCAAGCTCTTAAGCCGCCCCGAGGCGCCGGTCGTGCTGCGCGCAAAGGATCTGACGCTCGCGCCTTCTTATCGCAATCTGACCTTCGAGGCGCGCGCGGGCGAGGTTCTCGGGATTTACGGCTTCATGGGTTGCGGCCAGCTCGAATTGGCGCGCACGCTGTTCGGTCGGTTTCGACCCGAGAGCGGATCGCTCGAGATCGACGGCGAGGCGAAGACGCTCAAGAGCACGACGGCGGCCAAGAAGGCGGGCGTCGCTTATGTCGCAGAGAGCCGCCGCGCGATGCTGTTCGGCGACGAGCCCGTGTACAAGAACATATCGATCGCGATCCTCGAGCGCCTGTCGAAGTGGCTGCAGAAGCCGGACCGCGAGCGGGAGATCGCCAGGGCGCAAGTCAAGAACCTCGACATTCGCCCTCCCAGCGTCGAGTGGCGCCTGGGCGGCCTTTCGGGAGGAAATCAACAGAAGGTCGCGCTGGCGAAATGGCTCACCCACCCGCCGCGCATCCTGCTGCTGGCTGAACCGACGCGCGGCATGGACGTCGGCGCCAAGGAGGACGTGGTCAGGATCGTGCGCGGCTTGCGCGATCAGGGCATCGCCATCGTTGTCTTCTCGACCGAGCCGGAAACCGTGCTTTCGCTGGCGGACCGGGTGCTGGTGATGCGAAAGGGCGAGATCGCGCATGAGTTCGCCGGCGAAGCGATCAGCAAGGATCGGCTGCTCGCCGCCGCCTGACGATAGGATCAAGTCTTAAGATGGATATGCAGAGCGCCGAGGTCAGATCCACACGCGCCTTTCGCCTCGGCGATTTCCTGCGCGATCAGCTCCGCAACATCGCCCCCTTCATAACCCTGATCGCGCTCGTCGCCTTCTTCAGCATTGCGAGCCCGTCTTTCGCCTCGCTCGGCAATCTGGAGAACATCCTTCAGCAGGTGTCGGTCACCGCGATCATCGCTGTCGGCCTGACCTTCGTCATCCTCACCGCCGAGATCGACCTCTCCGTCGGCGCGATCGCCAACGCCACGGCGATCGTGCTCACCTATTTCACGTTGCAGCCCGACTATGTGAACATCGCCAATCTGCCGATGCCCGGCGCGGTCGCCATCATTCTGGCCCTGGTTGCCTGCTGCGCGCTCGGCCTTATCACCGCCTTCGGCGTCACCCGCATCGGCATCCCGTCCTTTATCATGACGTTGGCGATGATGCAGATCGGCGCCGGCATCTCGGCGGTGCTGGTGCGCGGCCAGATCGCCTATACGGTTCCAACCTTCATTCTGACGCTCGGGTCCAAATCGATTTTCGGCGTGCCGTGGATCATCCTTGTCGCCGCGATCTTCCTGCTCGTCGCCCATCTCGTGCTGACCTACACGCGCTTCGGCCGCTACGTCTACATGGTCGGGGGAAATCGCGAGGCGGCGGAATATTCGGGCGTCAACGTTCGCCTGATCGTCGGCGCGGTCATGGTGATCTCCGCCATGTGCTCGGGCGTCGCCGGCATGATCGGCGTCGCCTATTTCGGCAGCGCCCAGCAGAACGAATTCGACACCTTCCTGCTCGACGCCATCGCCGCCGTGGTGGTCGGCGGCACGAGCCTCTTCGGCGGACGCGGCGGCATCGGCAACACGATCGTCGGCCTGTTCGTGCTCGGCGTCCTCAACAACGGTCTCGACTACGTGAAGATCGACAGCTTCCTCAAAATCCTCATCCGCGGCCTCATTCTGCTTATCGCGCTCATCATCAACGTCTACGCCGAACGGTTGCGGACGGCGCGAAGCGGCGAGCGCGCCGGCTGAGCCGGATGGCGAGTTACGCGCCCGTCGACGGCTCGCGCCTCGCAGGCGCGCTCGGCGAAATTCCAGCGGTTCGCGAACGGCTCGGCGGCGAACCGTCGGGATGGCGGATTCGCGAGGTCGGCGACGGAAATCTCAATCTCATCTTCATTGTCGAAGGCGAGAGCGACGGCGTCGTCGTCAAGCAGGCGCTGCCCTATGTGCGGCTTGTCGGCGAATCCTGGCCCCTACCGCTCGAGCGGTCATGGTTCGAATATAACGCGCTCATGGAGCAGGCCCGGCATGCGCCGGGGCTCGCGCCCGAGATTTTCCATTTCGATCGCGCCCAGGCGATGATCGTGATGGAATATCTCCGGCCGCACGTCATCATGCGCAAAGGGCTCATTCGCGGCGTCGAATATCCGCGCTTCGCCGACGACATCGCGCGGTTTCTCGCTGCGACCCTGTTCAACACGTCCGTCCTCGCTGGGACGGCGGCCGAGCATAAGGCGCGTCTCGAACTGTTCGCGCCCAACACGGCCTTGTGCAAGATCACCGAGGATCTCGTCTTCACCGACCCTTATCGCGAGGCGCCGCTCAATCGCTGGACGAGTCCCTGGCTCGATAAGCAAAAGCGCGCGTTCGAGCGCGACAGCGCGCTGAAAGTCGCCGCGCAGGCGCTGAAATATCGGTTCATGACGAGCGCTGAGGCGCTGATCCACGGCGACTTGCACACCGGGTCGATCATGGCGACGCCCGACGACACGCGCGTCATCGACCCCGAATTCGCCTTCATCGGGCCGATCGGCTTCGACGTCGGCGCGGTCATCGGCAATCTTCTACTGGCCTTCTTCGCGCAAGAGGGGCACGAGGCGGCGCCGCGCGCTCGCGACGCCTATCGGAATTGGATTCTGGCGCAGGCGGAGCGGGTCTGGTCGGGGTTCGAGCAACGCTTTCTTGAATTGTGGCGCGCGGCGCCGGCGGGCGACGCCTATCCAGCGAGCCTCTTCGTCTCGCCCGACGATCGTGCGGCGATGGAGAAGGAGCGGACGCGCTTCATGCGCGTCCTGTTCGAGGATACGCTCGGCTTCGGGGCGGCGAAGATGATCCGCCGCATCCTCGGCCTCGCCCATGTCGAGGACCTCGAATTGATCGCCGACCCGGAACGCCGCGCCCGCTGCGAGACCAAGGCGCTCACGCTCGCCCGCGAACTGATGCTGGGCGCCAAAGGCTTCTCCGGCATGAGCGACGTCGCGGTCGCTGCGCGGTCGATGGAGCGCGCCCGGGCCTATAACTAGAGCGAGATGTGATGAGGTCGAACCAGGCTCGTCATTGCGAGCGAAGCGAAGCAATCCAGGGAATGAAGGGCCGGAGCGGCAGCTCTGGATCGCCGCGTCGCTTCGCTCCTCGCGATGACGATTCCATCCGACCGCATCTCGCTCTAGACCGAGCCTCCGCGAGCGGACCCGTGACGCTGGCTTCGACTGAAGCCTATCCGGCCCACATCACGGCGATATCGTTGCGCGCGCGAAAGCGAGGGTCACCGGTGACGAGCGCGAGATCGCGGTTGAGGCAATGGGCGACCAGCATGCGGTCGAATGGGTCGCGATTATCCCAATTGAGCGCGCTCGCCGTTTCCGCGTCCGGCCCGCCGATTGCGAGTTCGGAGAAGCCCGCCGCGAGCGCGGCGGCGCGTGGCGATCCCTCAAACGCGACCTTGCCGGCCCGTTGCTTGATCGCGATTTCCAGGAATGACGCCGCGCTGACGTAGACATCCCGTTCCAGGCCGATCGTTCTGCGCAGGAAATCGGAGAGCTTCGCGGATCCGCTCTCGAACCAGAGAAACACTTGCGTGTCGAGGAGGAGGCTCACGCCTCGGCCTCGTACAGGCGAGTCAACTCGGGGTCCGGCGCATCAAAGTCCTCGGCGATGTAGCTGATGGTGAGGAGTCCAGACGGCTTGCGCACTCGCTTCAGTGGACCAATCGGCGTGAGGCGGGCTTTCGCGACGCCGTTCTTGGCGATGATGATTTCTTCGCCGCGTTCGGCGGCCTCGACCAGAGTCGAGAAACGGGCCTTGGCTTCATGGAGATTGACCGTGCGAGACATGACGCTCCTTTAGTTGCGCAGCGCGCCGTGGTCAAATTGGTCCAGCTTGTGAATTCGCGTTTGCGACGATTGGCGCGGCTTCGATGGAATCCCCTTGAGCGGAACTGATCGCCTAGACAAATTGCCGTGAGCCTGCAGGGATTGAGGCGTCCGATCGCCTCAGCCAGCGCGCGATATCGCGCCATGCGGTATCGAGCGTTCGCCGCCCCATATACAGCGACAGATGCCGCCCCGGCTCGACGCGGATGTCGACGCTTGTTCCGGTGCATAGCGACTTGACTGCGGTCGCTTGCGGAACCGAGACAATCTCGTCGTCCGCGGCTGCCAAGACAAAAATCGGCGCCGAGATGTCGGACAGCGGGCTCTGGCGTCCAAGGTTGGGAAATGAGCCGCGCGCCAGCCGGTTTTCGCGAAATATCCATTCCGCGCACTGAAGGAAATAGGCGCCGGGCAGATCGACGGCCCGTGCGTTCCAGGCCGTGAACTTTTCGACGAGCGCCGGATCGCTCACGTCTTGCAGCGCCGCTTCCGCGGTGAAGTCCTGCAACAAGCCATCCGACCACAGCGCGTAGGACAAAGATCCCCGAACCCGCCCGCCGGCAAGCGCCAGGGCCTGGGCGATTGACGCCGTGGAGACCGAGGCAAGGGCTTGCGTGATGCGCGATTCTGCCGCGTGGAGGTCGATTGGAGCGCCCGCTAGGACCAGCTTGACGACCTTTCGCGGAAAGCGCGCGGCGTAGGCTGCGGCCAGCCAGCCGCCCTGACACAGCCCCACGAGAGACGCGCGGCCGCCAAGGTCGTCGATGGCGACATTCAGGTCGCTGAGATGGACGTCTATGCCGTAGTCGCGCATCTCGGCGGTCGCCGATTTCCAGTAGGTCAAAGCGACGAATTCAGATCCGCCTTCGATGATGACTTGAGCTACGCTGTGGCGATCGGCGAAGTCGGCGATCGACGCCTCATGAACCGCGTAAGGCGCAACGATGAGCACGGGGTCGGCCTTCGCCGCAACAGGCTCCTTCCGTTCGAGCAGCACCATCGTCGGCAGCTCGATGCGGATTTGTCCAAGCGTGGCGAGGGACGACAAGTCGACCGCGCTCGCTTGGTGTTCTCGCTCCAGCGCCGCGGCGTTTGGGGCGGCCTCGCCGAGGTTCTCCAATCCACGTGAGATTGCGGTCGACCACATGAGGCGCCACAATTCGAACGGGTCGGCCATGGTCTTCGACAGCCTCTGATCGCAGGCGCGCCCCCCGGATCGGCGCACGCATTGTATGGGCGCCGCAGTGGCGCGTCGATCCTCTGCCGGCGGTCGGATTGTCGCAGGACGTCGGGGTTCGAACGTCTGGCTGGCGCGGTGGGATCGAAAGCGTGCAACGATGAGAATAACTCACCCGGCGATTTGCGTCACCGTTCTGCTCTTGGCCGCGGTAGGGGCCGCGGCGGCGCGGGCCGGTGGCCGCGTCCTGACGACCTCGGACGTTGTCGCGATCAGGATCGTCGATCATCCCGAACTGGATACGACCACGCGCGTGGAGCCCGACGGTACGATCAACTTTCCGTATGTGGGCCGCATCAAGGCGGCGGGGCGCACGGAAGACGACCTGGCGCGCGCCGTCGAAAGAAAGCTCGTCGAGAAGAAAATCATCGCCGAACCTTGAGGTAGAGCGGTCAATGGGGGGAGTCAGCCGTGTCGAACTACGCCTTACTCAATCGCGCAGATGTACGAGATGGATATGCATTGAAATCAGACTTCTAGATCCTATCTGTGCATCAACCTGAAACCCGGTGATTTGGAAACCAACATGTTGTGCCCACATAATGGCGGCCGCGGCAGCGAGCGGCCGCTCATCGTCAACGATCTCTGCGCGCAGCTTGCGCCCCTCAATCGCTACGGCCTTCCCGGCCTTGGCGCTGTCGTCGTTGATGGAGCTCGCGCGCTCATCGGCGCGTCGCGAACCGCTGTCAGCGCGGTTGTCGCGCGCAACGCGGTGATCGCTCACAACGAGGGGAACTGACTCGCCCGCGGGCGTGCTGGCGCCTATCTCACCAGCACGTTGCGGAACTGCCACGGATCGCTCTCGTCGATGTCCTCGGGGAAGAGTCCCGGGCGACCCACGAGCGGCGTCCAGTGCGTGTAGACGCCGATGACCGGCCCTAGATAGGGCGTCTGAATCTCGAGGCAGCGGCGGAAGTCCAGTTCGTCGGCCTCGACGATTCCGGCGTTTGGATTCTCAAGCGCCCAGACCATCCCGGCCAGGACCGCGGAGGTCACCTGCATGCCGGTCGCATTCTGATAGGGCGCGAGCGCGCGCGTCTCCTCGACCGAAAGCTGCGAGCCATACCAATAGGCGTTGCGGGCGTGGCCGTAGAGCAGCACACCCAATTCGTCGATGCCGTCGAGAATCTCGGCTTCACCCAGGATATGATGGGCGGTCTGGATCTCGCCCGCACGACCGAACAGCTCGTGCAGCGACAGCACCGCGTCGTCGCACGGATGATAGGCGTAGTGGCAGGTCGGCCGGTAGACCGCCTCGCCGTTCTCGTCGCGCACGGTGTAATAATCGGCGATCGAGATCAACTCGTTGTGGGTGACGAGGAAGCCGAACTGAGCCCGGGCGGTCGGGGTCCATGAGCGCACGCGCGTGTTGGCGCCGGGCTGGTTGAGGTAGATCGCCGCGCCGCAGCCTTGTCTATGGAAGCCCGTGTTCGCCGGCGTCCATTTCTCGTGCGTCCCCCAGCCCAGTTCCGCCGGCTGCATGCCTTCGGACAAGAAGCCTTCGATCGACCAGGTGTTGACGAACACGTTGCGCGGCTTCGGGCTTTTGGCGCGCTGGGTGTCGCGTTCGGCGATATGCACGCCCTTGACGCCGAGGCGCTGAGCGAGACGGCCCCACTCGTCCTTCGTCTTCGGCTCGGGAGCCTTGTCGCCAAGATCCTGGGCGAGATTGACCAGCGCCTGCTTGACGAGCCAGGAGACCATGCCCGGATTGGCGCCGCAACAGGAGATGGCGGTCGAGCCGCCCGGATTCTTGCGGCGTTCGGCCAGCACCGTCTCGCGCAAAGCGTAGTTGGTGCGCGACTCGTTTCCGAGCGACTTGTCGTAATAGAAGCCCGGCCAAGGCTCGACGACGGTGTCGATGTAGAGCGCGCCGATCTCGCGGCAATGGCGCATGATGTCGAGCGAGGAGGTGTCGACCGACAGGTTGACGCAGAAGCCCTGGCCTGCGCCCGCGGTCAGGTATTTGCGCAGCACGTCGCGATAATTGTCGCGGGTGAGGCCGAGATGGACGAAGCCGACGCCGCGGTCGTCCAAGAGCTTCCGGTCGGAATCGTCAGGATCGATGACGACGAAGCGCTCCTGGTCGAATTCGAAGTGGCGCTCGATCAGCGGCAGGGTTCCCTTGCCGATCGATCCGAAGCCGATCATCACGATCGGGCCAGCGATGCGCCCGCGCCGCGGCCAATGCGTCATGGCTTCAGGTCTCCTTCAAGGACAAGCGAGCCGAGCGTCTTCGAAAGGCGGTTAAAGCCATGGCCGTCGAGGCGCGTCAATAGCGCCCGGGGCGGGGTTTTTGTCGTGAAACCGTCACGTGAACGCGCCGGCTTGACGCCTGTTATCTTTCGGCGCAGGCTCGCCCACTTCAAGACGCTGCAGGTGGCCCATGAGGGGTGAGCGCTGGCGGCATTGTACCTTGAACTTCGCGCGCGCCTGCTTTGCAGAGATCTCGCGCTGCGCTTTCCGAATAGTGGTTTAGGTCGGGTTCGCGACGGCTTCTTCGCCGGAGCGCAATTGCGTCGATAACCGCCAAGGAACGGAGGGGCGTTCTATGTTCAGCATCAACATCAAAGCCGCAGTCGCTATTGTCGTATTGCCTTCGGCCTTGGCCGGGATGGCGTTTGCCGCGCAGGACAGATATTCCTTGCAGGTGCCCGGTGGTCTCGCCTTCTCCGAGTTCAGGGGATACGAGGATTGGCAGATGGTCGCCGTTAGTCACAACGGCGATAAGCTGGCGACGATCCTCGGCAATCCCGTGATGATCGAGGCCTACAAGGCGGGCATTCCCGGCAACGGCAAGCCTTTCCCCGACGGCGCCAGGATGGCGAAGATCCATTGGACGGCGAGGAAGGCTGAGGACCAGCCCGGCGAGCCGGTCGTGCCGGGCGCCCTGCATGACGTGGACTTCATGGTGAAGGACAGCAAGAGATTTGCGGACAGCGGCGGATGGGGATGGGCCGAGTTCGAGTATGACCCCGCGTCCGATACGTTCCGGCCTGGCAACGAAAATGACACGCCGCCGCAGGAGCACGACGCCAAGTGCGGATTCGCCTGCCACACGATCGTGGCGGACAAGGATTACGTTTTCACCGCCTACCCGAAGAGATGAAGGCGCCGCTATCCTCGGCTCGAGCGACGCCTCCTGCGTCATGGAGCGCAGCTTTCTTCATCAGCTAGGGAGAATGACGATGCCTGAAGCTGGACAACAATCCGGCGCCGACAAGACCGCCATTCATCCGTTTCGGGCGAATTTTCCGGATTCGGGGCTTGCTGAATTGCGCAGGCGCGTAAACGCGACCCGGTGGCCCGACCGCGAAACCGTCCCGGACCAATCGCAAGGCGTGCAGCTCGCAACAATTCAGGCGCTCGCGCGCTATTGGGCGACCGAGTACGACTGGCGCAAATGCGAAGCGAAGCTCAACGCTCTGCCGCAATTCATGACCGAGATCGATGGGCTCGACATTCACTTCCTTCACGTTCGCTCGAAACACGACAATGCGTTGCCGCTGATCGTCACGCACGGATGGCCCGGCTCGATCATCGAGCAGCTGAAGATCGTCGATCCGTTGACCAATCCCACAGCGCATGGCGGGAGCGCCTCGGACGCTTTCGATGTCGTGATCCCATCGATGCCGGGCTACGGCTTCTCAGCCAAGCCAACCACGACCGGTTGGGACCCGGTCCGGATCGCGCGCGCCTGGGCCGTGTTGATGAAGCGCCTCGGTTACAATCGCTATGTGGCGCAAGGCGGTGATTGGGGCGCGGTGGTTACCGATATGTTGGGCGTACAGGCGCCTTTCGGATTGATCGGGATTCACACCAACATGCCTGGCGTCTTTCCGGCCGAGATTGACGCGGCGGCCTTCTCCGGCGCGCCGGCGCCGTCGGGTCTCTCAGCCGACGAGAAACTCGCGTACGAGCGTCTGCAATTCGTCTATCAAAAGGGAATCGCCTACGGGTTCCAGATGGGGCTGCGACCGCAGACGTTGTACGGAATCGCGGATTCACCTGTTGGCCTCGCGGCGTATTTCCTTGATCACGACGCGCGCAGCTACGAGCTGATCTCACGCGTCTTTCAAGGCCAGGCCGAGGGCCTCACGCGCGACGATATCCTCGACAACATCACGATCACCTGGTTGACGAACACGGCGCTTTCTGGCGCCCGTCTTTACTGGGAATATTTTGGCAAAGGGTATTTCAACGCCAAGGGCGTCTCCATCCCGGTCGCCGTGAGCGTCTTCCCTGACGAACTCTATCCAGCCCCGCGGAGCTGGACAGAGCGAGCCTATCCGAAATTGATCCACTTCAATCAGCTCCCCAAGGGCGGGCACTTCGCCGCCTGGGAACAGCCGGAGCTCTTTTCTGCGGAGGTCCGAGCCGGGTTCAGGTCGCTTCGCTGACTGCGCGCGGAAGGGCTAGTTACCCCGACGCGCGAGGGTCCAGCCGTCGAGGCCGATGAGCCGGTCGAGCGAGATCGCGCCGGGGCCGAAAGTCATGATCGCGAGCGCCATCGCCGCCCAGTACAAGTGGAAATTCGCCCAGCCGTCCGGGTAGGTGAGCTGGATGATTCCGGTCATGACGAGAAGGCCGAGCGCCGCCCAGCGGGTGAGGAATCCGAATGCGAGCAGGATCGGCAGCACGATTTCGGCCGTGCTCGCCATCGTCGCCACCAGTTCCGGCGCCGGGAACGGGATCTCGGAGCCGAAGATATGCAGCTTGTACTCCTGAGAGAACAGGATCTTCGTGCCGAAAGACAGCGTGAACCAGCCGTCCCAGCGCGTGAGCCCTGAGGCAAAGAAAGGCCGCGCCAGTGTCAGACGCAGGATGAGCAGAGGCAGCCACGCCGGGATCAGGCCGAACACGACGCTCGTGAGGCGAGCGATCGGGTTGGATGGCGCGAGCTCGCTCGCATGGGCGGCGTCGGCGATCATGACGGCTGTCCTGGGAGGATTGAGGAGACGGCGCCGGACTCGACCAATCCGACGAGATGGGTCCCGAAGTCGAAGCCGGGGTCATTGAGCGTCTGAGCGGCTTCGATCAATGTCGCGCCCTCGCGCAATCTCAGAGCGAAATCATGAGCAAGTCGCGGCAGCACGCGCACCTGGACGTCGTAGTCGGGACGGGTGACGAGCGCGTCCTCGCCGATTCCCTCGGTTGGCGCAGTCGGGAGGTCGCCGTCCTGGGCCGCGGCCCAGATCGAAGCGGCCGGCGTTATGAAGCGCAAGAGCCGCGCCGCGGGGTGAAAGACGATCCGCGCTCCGGGCAAACAATCGGGGCTCAGCGTGGCGAGCTCGCCGACCGTCGCCGTCGCGGCGTCTTCGGCATGATAGGCCTCGACCCAGGCGTTCTCGAGCCGCGCGACGTCGGCGAGACAGGCGATGGCATGATCCAATTGGATCGAACCGCGATCGTCATTGCGAGCGAAGCGAAGCAATCCAGGAGTCGTCTGGCGCCCTACGGCCCCCTGGATCGCCACGTCGCCATAGCCCGTCGAAAGACGGGCGTCTTCCGACGCCCTATGGCTCTCGCGATGACGATTCCATTGAAACGCTGGCCCGGCCTCGGCCGCCGCGAGGTAGGCGGCGGCGAATTCGGGGAATTCCTCGCCATAGGCGATCATGACCGGCGAGCGCGGCTTCATGGCGCGGACGAACGCGCGCGCCATGGCGCGGAACAGGTCGTCGCCCGCGATGCGGCGGGAGACGGGATAGCGCGCCTCGAGCGCGCCGATCAGCCCGACGGCGACATTGTTGCGGTAGACCGAGAAGCGCCGTTTGTCGGGCGCTCCGAGGCGCCCGAGGGTCGTCGCCGGCGTCGCGGCCGAAGGGTTGCCGAGCGCAGCCGCGAAGGCGCGGATCGTGGTCTCAAACGGCATCGACGCGCTCCGCGCTTTTTGTCGTCTCGACGACAACCGCGCGCTCGGCCCGGCGCGCTTCGCCAAGAAGCGTGGGCCAGTCGGGCAGGTCGTTGTCCCATTCGATCAGCGTCGGGGTGGGCCCGAGCCGGCGGATCGCCGCGGCGTAAAGCCCCCAAACGGCGTCGCGAACCGGAGAATTGTGGGCGTCGATCAAGAGCGGCAAGCCCGCGTCATCGGCGTCCTCGGCGTAGCCCGCGAGATGGATTTCGCCCACCGCGGAAAGCGGAAAATCGGCGAGATAGCGATCCGGATCGAAGCCGTGATTGACGGCGCGGACGAACACGTTGTTGACGTCGAGCAGGAGGCCGCAGCCGGTCCGCCGCGCAATCTCGCGCAGGAAGTCGGTCTCCGCCCACGTGCTTTCGGCGAACACGACATAGGTCGAGGGATTTTCGAGCAGGATGGGGCGACCCAGCGCGTTCTGCGCCTCGTCGATATGCTCCGACACCCGGGCGAGCGTCTCCGTGGTATAGGGCAGGGGCAGGAGATCGTTGAAGAACGCGCCCTCGTGGGTCGACCATGCGAGGTGCTCCGAGACGAGCGCCGGTTCAAAGCGCTTGGCGACCGCCGCGAGCCGTTTGAGATGCGTCCGGTCGAGTGGCCCGGGCGAGCCGATCGACAGGCCGACGCCGTGCAGGGACAATGGGTAGCGCTCGCGGATTGCGTCGAGGCGCCGATGCGGCGCGCCGCCCGCGCCCATGTAGTTCTCCGCGTGGACTTCGAAAAACCCAAGCTCGGGACGTGTATCGGCGATCGCCTCGAAATGCTCGGACTTGAACCCGACGCCGACGCTCGGCGCGGCAAAGCGCCTCGGAGGACGACGATCCGCGACGGTCATTGCGGTTTCTCCAAGCCTCGTTTCGCGCTTTCAACATCTTCGCCGGCGCGCCGGAGCATGTTACATCGGCAATCCATTCGTGCATCGAGCAAAATATTTCCCCGGACCTGTAACGGCAGACGAAACGAAACGAAGGCCGTATGAAAGCCCAATCCGTCCAGGGCCCTCCGGACGATCCTTGGTCTCGCATGATGAGGGCCTCGATCGCGGGCGACGAGGGCGCATACCGGCGGCTCCTGGAGGACATCAGTCGTTCGGTGCGGGCGATGGCGCGCGCCGCTTTCGCACGTGCGGGCGCGGGAGACGCGGATATCGAGGATGCGGTGCAAGAGACCCTGTTGGCAATCCATCTCAAGCGGCATACCTGGGACCCCGGGCAGCCGCTTGCACCCTGGGTCTATGCCATCGCGCGACACAAGGTGGTCGACCTCCTGCGCCGCCGCGGCCGGCGGCGGGTCGAGCCGCTCGAGAATGTTGAGGAGTTCCTCGCCGCGCCGGAGGCCGAGGACCCGCACGCGCTGAGTGACGCGCGCAAGCTTCTGGAGACGCTCGCGCCGCGACAGCGCGATATCGTGACTTCGATTTCTCTCGACGGCCAGTTGATCGCGGCGACGGCGAAGCGCCTGTCGATGTCCGAGGTCGCGGTCAGGGTGGCGCTCCACCGCGCGCTGAAGTCGCTGGGCGCGGCCTGGCGGAGGTCGGTCGCGTGAGGACGTCCGAGCTCATCGCGGCGCTCGCCGCCGACCCGGTTCCCGAGCCGATTCGGCTCGAGCGGCGGGTCCCGGCGGCGATCCTCATCGGGCTCATCGGCAGTCTGGCGATTTACGCGCTGCTGATGGGGCCGAGACCGGATATCGCCGAGGCCGCGCGGACGCTGCGCTTCAATCTCAAGTTCGTTGACGCCTTTGCGTTCGCTCTGCCGTCGTTGTTGCTCATGCTCAAGCTCGCCCGCCCCGACGCCAAGCCTCGGGCGATTGCGCTCTGGCTGCTTGCGCCGCTCATTCTTCTGGCCGCGGGCGTGGTCGTCGAACTCATCGTTGTGCCGCGCGACGAATGGCTGTCCCGGCTCGTCGGACATCATTCGATGTTCTGCATGCGGATGATTCCGACGCTGGCCGCGCCAATCCTCGCCGCGCTTATCGTCGCGCTGCGCGCCGGCGCGCCACTCCGTCCGGCGTTGACCGGCGCGCTGGCGGGCGCGGCCTCCGCGGGCATCGCGGCGCTGATTTACGCTTCGCATTGCCCCGACGATTTGCCGCTGTTCGTGGCGACCTGGTATCCGCTCGCCACCCTCATCTGCATGGGCGTGGGCGCGATTGCAGGCCGGCGATTTCTGGCTTGGTGAGACGGACGGTCGCCCGCTACTTCTTCACCAACGGGTCGAGGATCGCCCTTAGCTGGTCCATGCTGAGCTCCCCGCCATAGACCTTGCCGCCAATGACGAAAGTCGGCGTGCCGGTCATCTTGATCTCGTCGGTCGCTCGCTTGCCGATGGCCATCATCGCGTCGGCCTTCGATTGATCCTTGAGGCACGTCATCGCCTGATCGTGGGTAAGGCCGGTTGGGCGCATGGCGGCGATCAGCGGCTCGAGCGGCTTGTCGACGAACGCCCACTTGTCCTGTGTCGAAAAGAGCAGCTCGATTGCGGCGAAGGCCTTGTCGTCGCCGATGCAGCGCGCGAGCACGAAGGCCGCGACGTCGAGCGCGTTGCGCGAAAATTCGCGAAAGATGAAACGGACCTTGCCGGTGTCGATGTAATCCTTCTTCAGCTCGGGAAAGACCTCGCGGCTGAAGGTGGCGCAATGGGGACAGGTCAGCGAGCCATATTCGACGACCGGCACGCCCGAGGGGTCGCCCATCGCCAGCTCCGGCAATGGGCCGGGCTTGAGAACCGCGGCCATGTCGACCGTCCGATCGGGCTCGGGCGCCGTGGCGGCGGCCAGGGCGCCGTGCGCGGCGAGCGCCGCGGCGGAAAGGATGGCGGCGAAGGCAAGCCGGCGAAGCGAGGCGAAGGCCAAAGCAAGCTCCTGAGATAGAAAACGGTCGGGACGGCGGACAAATGCGCATAAAGGCCTGCGAGCGGCAAGTCCGCCGTTCCACGGCGTTTCGCACGAATTGTGCGGGTTGGGCGAGCCGGGCTCACAAGCGCGTTATCGGCGCGGGCGGCGATCTTGGCCCGTCGGAGCTCGCATGTTAGTCCGGCGCGCGAACAATTCGAGCCTCGAGCGGGGAACGGGCGATGGAATATCGGCAATTGGGTAATTCAGGCCTCAAGGTCTCGGTGCTGACGATGGGCGCGATGACCTTCGGCGGCAAGGGAAACTTCGCCAAAGTCGGCAATCTCCAACTCGACGAAGTGCGCAAGCTGATCGACATCGTCGCCGACGCCGGCGTCAATCTCATCGACACGGCGAATGTCTATTCCGGCGGCGGCTCGGAGGAACTGATCGGCGAGGCGATGGGGCATAAGCGCAAGCCCGGCATGCTGATCGCCACCAAGGCGCGCTTTCCGATGGGGGAGGGGCCAAACGACCGTGGCCTTTCCCGCTGGCACCTTATTCGCGAATGCGAGGCGAGTCTCAAGCAACTCCGCACCGACGTCATCGACCTCTATCAGGTGCATCAATGGGACGGCCTGACCCCGCTCGAGGAGACGATGGAGGCGCTCGATAGTCTCGTGCGCGCGGGCAAGGTGCGCTACATCGGCTGCTCGAACTGGTCAGGCTGGCATGTGATGAAGGCGATGGAGGTCGCGCGCCGCGACGGCCGCATCCCGTTCGTGTCGGAACAGATTCACTACACGCTGCAGGCGCGCGAAGCCGAATACGAGCTCATTCCCATCGCCATCGACCGGAAGCTCGCCGTTCTGGTATGGAGCCCCATTGCCGGCGGGCTTCTCAGCGGCAAATATCGCCGCAACAAAAAGACGCCGGAAGGGACGCGGCAGATGGCGGGCTGGAACGAGCCGCCGGTGCGCGACGAGAACGCCCTGTGGGACATCGTCGACGAACTGATCGCGATCGGGGAAGCGCACAAGGTCTCGGCCGCGCAGATCGCGCTCGCCTGGCTCATCGGACGCCCCGCGGTGACCTCGCTCATTATCGGCGGGCGAACGGAAGCGCAGTTCCGTGACAATCTCGCCTGCGTCAACGTCAAGCTCACCGAGGACGAGCGGGCGCGCCTCGACAAGGTGAGCATGCCGCCGCTCATTTATCCGTACTGGCATCAGTCTCAGGCGGCGAAGGACCGCCTTGGGCGCGCTGATCTCGCGCTGCATGCGCCGTTCCTGAAATAACAAGGGGAACAAAGCTCAATCGCGGAGATGATCGCCATGATCGACACGCGCTTTCCCCCTCTCAAGCGCGAACCTCTGCTGGAAGAAGAGCTGCCCGCCGCGAACCCCGCCGTCCGACTGATCAAAGGCGCCCGGATCAAATTCGCGCCCGGGCAACCGACGGGATTGCATCGTCATCCGGTCTCGACCGTGGGCGTGGTGACGGCGGGAAGCTTCAACTTTCAACCGGAAGGCAAGCCGGTTCAGCTTCTCAAAACCGGCGATGGCTTCTTCGAGCCGGCCGGTCACACAATTCTCAAGTTCGATAACGCGTCGACCAGCGAGCCCGCCGAAATCGTCTGTTTCTATCTTGCCGACACGAAGGAGCGCCCGCCGATCGAGATGCTCGCTGGAGGCGTGGACAGCCAGTTGGGCCGAAAATAGCCGCCGCCTTTGAGCGGGCCGAAAGCGACGGCGACAAAGCGCTCCTCGAGGCCGGGCGCGCCCGGACGGCTCGTATCGGCGCCTTCGACGCGCCTTGGCGCAGCGCGGCTCAGCCGCATAAGATGATCGCGCATTTGCTCGCGCCGAAGCGCAAACGACCTTCGGCGCGCGCGGCGGAGCCAGCGCAATGACGGATCAGAAAAATCCCGCCAGGACCCTCGACCAGTGGATGCTGTCGTTCGCCGATCCGGTCGGCCGATTGCTGACCGACGGCTTCCATCTTCTCGCGCTGTTCGCAATCGGGGCGGCCACCGTCTGGGCCGCTGGCGCGGCGTTCTACGCCATGGTCCAGAAGGGCGGCGCGACGATCGAGGATCTGCTGCTTCTCTTCATTTATCTCGAGGTCGGCTCGATGGTCGGCATTTATTTTCGCACCAATCACATGCCGGTGCGGTTCCTGCTCTATGTCGGCATCACTGCGCTGACCCGGCACCTGATCGGCTTTGTCCAACATGAGGAGGCGCCGGACCTTGGAGTGCTTGTTCTTGCGGGCGCCACTCTCATCCTCGCGCTCGCCGTCTTCGTCATCCGATTCGCGTCGAACCGCTTCCCCAGTCCGACCGACGGAGAGGTCGCTCGCGGCGAGGTCGGCCGCGGCGAGATTAGCGATGACTGAAGGGGAAAATCCGGAGCGGGCATGGCCTTTGATTTGATTGTCCGCAACGCTACGTTGCCGGATGGAAGCTCGCGCCAGGACGTCGCCATCGCCGCTGGCCGCATCGCTGCGATCGAGCCGGCGATCACAGCCGAGGCGGGGCGGACGATCGACGCGCGCGGATACCTTCTCGCGCCGCCGTTCGTCGATTGCCACTTCCACCTGGATGCGACGCTGTCCCTTGGCCTTCCGCCGCTTAACGTCTCGGGCACGCTGCTCGAGGGGATCGCGCTCTGGGGCGAGCTAAAGCCTCATCTCACCCACGAAGCGGTGGCGGAGCGGGCGCTCAGCTACTGCGATCTTGCGGTCTCGCAAGGCCTGCTCGCCATTCGCAGTCATGTCGACGTGTGTGACGACCGGCTGATCGCGGTCGAAGCGCTCATCGACGTGAAAAAGAAGGTGAAGCCCTATCTCGATCTGCAGCTCGTCGCCTTTCCGCAGGACGGCTATTTCCGTTCCCCGAACGCAGCGCGCAACCTCGAGCGCGCGCTCGACCTCGGCGTCGACGTCGTCGGCGGCATCCCGCATTTCGAGCGCACGATGGCGGACGGCGCGGCTTCTGTTAGAGCGCTGTGCGAGATCGCCGCCCGGCGGGGGTTGAGGGTCGACCTGCATTGCGACGAGACCGACGATCCGATGTCGCGCCACGTCGAGACCCTCGCCTACGAGGCGCAGAGGCTCGGCCTCGGCCGGCGTGCGACCGGGTCGCATCTGACCTCGATGCATTCGATGGACAATTACTATGTCTCGAAGCTCCTGCCGCTCATCGCCGAATCCGGCATTTGCGCGATCGCCAATCCGCTCATCAATCTCACGCTTCAGGGCCGCCACGACTCCTATCCGCGGCGGCGCGGGCTGACGCGCATCGCGGAAATGCGCGCGCTCGGCGTTCCCGTCGCGCTCGGGCAGGATTGCGTGATGGATCCGTGGTATGGGCTCGGCGGCGCAGACATGCTCGATGTTGCGCATATGGCGGTTCATGGCGCGCCGATGACGAGCCGCGAGGCGATTCGCTGGACATTCGACGCGGTGACCGAGATCCCCGCGCATTCTCGGGCTCGAGGGCTACGGCCTTGCCGTCGGCGCCCATGCCGACATGGTGCTGTTGCAAGCCGCCGACCCGATCGAAGCGGTGCGATTGCGCGCGACCCGGCTCTTCGTCGTCCGCCGCGGTGAGATCATTGCCAAAACGCCTCCGCGGACGGCCGAGCTTTCGCTGAAAGGAAG
Source organism: uncultured Alphaproteobacteria bacterium (assembly GCA_963824475.1). GTDB lineage: Bacteria > Pseudomonadota > Alphaproteobacteria > Rhizobiales > Beijerinckiaceae > Roseiarcus. The sequence continues at coordinate 476,980 of CAWGPR010000005.1, read as the reverse complement.
GCCCGCGAGCCTCGACCCGGCGGCTTATGCGCCGCGAGCGGCGGGGTAGCCTAGACTTGAACCAGCCCATGACCAAGCCGAGCGACGGCTTCATACCCGCCTCGGCGATGGGTCACGTGCGGCGTGACGCACACCTAGAATGACGACCTCATCGGCCGCGACCCGGTAGAAGATAAGATAGGGATAGGGAAACGCAGCAATCCGTCGAAGGCCACGCTTGCCGACGCGGCGTCCCGAATGAGGGTGAGACGCGATGAGCTCGACGACGGCGTGAAAGCGACTCTTAACGTTTCGCGCGCCCAACGGAGAACGATGATCGATGTAGGCGAAGATATCCTGTAGTTCGCGAAAAGCACGCGGCGTGTACCGGATTCTCACAAACCGTGCTTTGCCCAGAACGCCTGGATAGCCTCTTCGCTGACAAACTCGCCGCGCTCCGCCTCGGCTAGCGACTCCTCGAAGGACGCCTCGTCCTCGACGCTCATCGCGATTGGCGGGAGATCGTTCTCTCGCGCGAGCTGCAAGACAATTCGCGCGAGCGCGTCCTGGGTCTCTGGCGGCAGAGCACGGACAGTCTCGACGGCGTGTTCGAAGAGCTTGGTCATGATCAAAGCATACCGGATACCGGCTAGATCTCAACCGCCTCCACGCTTCTCCAGCGCCTGCGCGCGGATCGCGGACAAGGTCGTCGTCGGCGTGATCGCATCGGGATCGACCTTGACATGGAGGATCGAAGGCAGGCCGGACGCCAGCGCCCGTTCGTAAGCTGGAAGGAATTCGGCCGTCTCCTCCACCGTTTCCCCGTGGCCGCCGAAGGCGCGCGCGTAGGCCGCGAAATCGGGATTGCGCAGCGCCGTGCCTATGACCCGCTCGGGATACATGCGCTCCTGATGCATGCGGATCGTGCCGTACATGCCGTTGTCGATCAGGACCACGACGATCGGCAAGCCGTATTGAACGGCGGTGGCGAATTCCTGCCCGTTCATGAGAAAGTCGCCGTCGCCGGCGAAGCAGACGACCGTCCGCTTGGGAAATAAGCGCTGCGCGCCGATCGCCGCCGGCAGGCCGAAACCCATCGAGCCGGAGGTCGGACCCAATTGCTGCTCGACCGCGCGAAAGCGCAGGAAACGGCCGACCCATATCGAGAAATTGCCGGCGCCGTTGGTGAAGATGCCGTCGGGCGAGCGACGCCGGATCGCGAACATGATCTCGCTCAGTTGCACCCGGCCCGGATTGGGCAGCCCCTGCTCGCTCCAGGCGAGATAATCGGCCCGCGCGGCGCGCGTCTCCGCCGACCAGCGGATCTTCGACGGCGGCTCAACGCCTTCGAGCGCGGCGCAGAACTCGGGCGTCGTGGCGACGACGCCGAGCGTCGGATGGTAGTTGCGGCCGATCTCCTTGGCGTCGGCGTGGACGTGCACGAGCCGCTGCTTTGGCGCAGGGATGCCGAACAGCGTATAGCCTTGCGACGCCGCCTCCGACATCCGCCCGCCGATGAGAAGAACAAGATCGGCCGCTTCGACCCGCGCTTTCAGCTTCGGGTTGATGGAGAGACCGACTTCGCCGGCGAAATTGTCATGCTCGGCGTCGAACGCGCTCGAGCGGCGAAACGAGCCGGTTACGGCTAAGTCGAAGCGTTCGGCGAACCGGGCGAAAGCTGCGCTCGCGCGCTTCGTCCATCCGCCTCCGCCGAGAATGGCGATTGGCCTGTTCGCCGCCCATAGCATCTTCTGCAATTCGGCCATTTGCGTGAGGCCCGGCCAGATCGGAACGGCTTCCGCGCGCGGGGCGTCCGCCACCGCGGCCATTTCCGTCAGCATGTCCTCCGGCAGCGCGATCGCCACCGGACCCGGCCGGCCCTGCATGGCGACGTGAAACGCGCGCTGGACAACCTCGGGGATTTGCGCGGCGGTCTCGATCTGCGTCGCGAGCTTCGCGGTTGACGCGAATAGCGCGCGATAATCCATCTCCTGGAATGCGCCGCGTCCCATCATCGCCCGCTCGACCTGGCCGATGAACAGGATCATCGGCGCCGAATCGTGCTCGGCGATATGCACGCCATGCGCCGCATTGGTTGCGCCTGGGCCGCGGGTGACGAAGCAGATCCCGGGCCGTCCGGTGAGCCGCCCCTCAGTCAACGCCATGATCGCCGCGCCCGCCTCCTGCCGGCAGACGGTGAGGTCAATCGGCGTGTTGTTCATGGCGTCGAGGGCGGCGAGATAGGATTCGCCCGGAACGCAATAGACCCGCTCGACCCCCTGCGCGACGAGCTGGTCGATGAGGATCTGTCCGCCCGATCGCAAGCCCTCGCCCAATGCCGTTCCTCGCTTCCATCTCGATTTGCGGGCCATGTTTGGCAGTTCACGCTGTTCTTTTCAATTGGAAGCGTGGGGCAGGGGGTCGCCTTGCGCGTGGGGCCAGTTCCGGCCATTCTTGGCCCATGTCGGCTCCCGCAGAACGTCCCGCCGAGTTCGAGCGCGCTGACCACGCTCAACGCGCGCTCGCGCGAGATCTTCCGCAACATCGTCGACTCGTATCTCTCCACCGGCGAACCCGTCGGCTCCCGTCATCTGTCGCGCATGCTGCCGATGTCGCTATCGCCGGCCTCGGTTCGCAACGTGATGCAGGACCTCGAGGAGCTCGGCCTCATCTACGCCCCGCACGCCAGCGCCGGGCGCCTGCCCACACAGCAGGGCTTGCGGCTGTTCGTCGACGCGCTGCTCGAGTTCGGCGATTTGGGACGCGAGGAGCGCGCGCGCATCGACAGCCAGGTGCGGGCGGCGGCCGAAGGGGGCGGGTTCGAAGGCGCGCTCGCCGAAACGACGAGCCTGTTGTCGGAGCTCACGCGCGGCGCGGGCGTGGTCCTGACGAGCAAGATCGACGCGCGGCTCAAGCACGTCGAATTCGTGCGTCTGGAGGCGTCCCGCGCGCTGGCGATCCTGGTCTCCGAGGACGGTTCGATCGAGAACCGCGTGATCGCGACGCCTCCGGGCATGCCCGTTTCCGCGCTGGTCGAGGCCAGCAACTTTCTCAACGCCCACATTCGCGGCCGCACCTTGTCGGAGGCGACGGCGGAAATCGAAGGCGCGCGCCGCGAGGCGCGGCAGGAGCTCGACGACATCGCCGCCCGCCTGGTCGAAGCTGGCTTGGTCTCGTGGTCTGGCGCGGGGGGATCGCGCGACCAATTGATCGTTCGCGGGCAGGCCAACCTGCTCGGCGATGTGCGCGCCTCGGAGGATCTCGAGCGCATTCGCACGCTGTTCGCGGACCTCGAGACCAAGACCGACGTGATCGAGCTTCTGCATCGCGCCGAGACCGGCGAGGGCGTCAAGATTTTCATCGGCTCGGAGAACAAGCTATTCTCGCTCTCCGGATCGTCGATGATCGCCGCGCCCCTTCGGGACAGCGATCATCGCATCGCCGGCGTGCTCGGGGTCATCGGACCCACTCGGCTCAACTATGGCCGCATCGTGCCGATGGTCGAATATGCGGCGCAAGTGCTTGGCGAGCTCAAACGCCCGCGCTAGGCCGGTCCTCATCGTCACTGCCGGGAGAAACGCAATGTCGAACGTGTCGAACGTCGGGAGCGCGCATAGCCTCGGCGAAGCCATCGAGCGCTTAAGGGGAAAGTGGGCGGCGATCACCGCCTTTGGCGTTCTCCTGGTCGTCCTCGGCTTTGTGGCGCTGTTCTTTTCCCTCGTTGCGACCATCGTGACGGTGACGCTCAACGGCGTCTTGTTCCTGATCGCCGGCGGAGCCGAGATCGGCATCGGCATGCATTCGCGCACCTGGGGGCGGTTTTTTCTCTGGGTGGTCGGCGGCCTTCTCTATATCGCCGCCGGGGTCTTGTGCATCGTCAATCCCGTCCTGGCCTCAGTCGCGCTGACGCTCCTCCTCGGCGCCGCTCTCATCGCCGCCGGGCTGGTGCGGGCCTATCTGGCCTTGCAGCTTCCGGCCGACCAGCCGCGAGCCCTGGTTTTTGTCGCCGCCGCGGTCACAATCCTGCTCGGTTTGATCATTGTCAGTCACTGGCCGCTCGACAGCGTTTATGTTTTGAGCACCCTGCTCGGCGTCGACCTCCTGTTTCACGGGGTAGGATGGGTGAGTTTCGGCATGGGGTTGCATGCGCGGGCCTGAGCGCGCCCAGGTCTTCCGCTGGATATTGGAGAGCCGATTGATGACGAAGCGGGTCTACTCCTTCAGCGCCGAGGGCGCGGAAGGCCGGGCGGAGATGAAGAACCTCCTCGGCGGCAAGGGCGCGAACCTGCACGAAATGGCCTCGCTCGGCCTGCCCGTGCCGCCCGGCTTCACCATCACCACCGAAGTCTGCTCCTACTTCTACGCCAACGGCAAGACCTATCCGGAAGACCTTGGGCGCCAAGTCGACGCGGCGGTCGCCGAGGTCGGCCGCCTGACAGGGCGCGCATTCGGCGGCGCGGCCAATCCGCTGCTGGTCTCGGTGCGGTCGGGCGCGCGCGCCTCGATGCCCGGCATGATGGACACTGTCCTCAACCTCGGGCTGAACGACGACTCGGTCGAAACTCTGGCGAAAACGTCGAACGACGCGCGCTTTGCTTACGACTCCTATCGTCGCTTCATTCAGATGTACTCGAACGTCGTGCTTGACGTCGACGTCCACAATTTCGAGGACATCCTCGAGCAATACAAGGAAAGCAAGGGCTATCCGCTCGACACTGACCTCAACGCCGCGGACTGGCGCGCTGTCATCGCCGACTACAAGGCGAGGGTCATCGAGGAGACCGGCAAGCCGTTCCCTCAAGCTCCGCGCGACCAGCTGTGGGGCGCGATCGGCGCGGTCTTTTCGTCCTGGATGAACCAGCGCGCCATCACCTATCGCCGCCTCAACGCCATCCCCGCCGACTGGGGCACCGCCGTCAATGTGCAGGCGATGGTGTTCGGCAACATGGGCGAGACGTCGGCGACCGGCGTCGCTTTCACCCGCAACCCCTCGACCGGCGAAAACGCGCTCTACGGCGAATTTCTCGTCAACGCCCAGGGCGAGGACGTGGTCGCCGGCATCCGCACACCCCAGAACATCACCGAGGCGGCGCGCAAAGCCGCCCATTCCGACCGGCCCTCGCTCGAGGCGCTGATGCCGGACGTCTTCAAGCAATTCGCCGACACGACCATCCTTCTGGAAAAGCATTACAAGGATATGCAGGACCTCGAGTTCACGGTCGAGCGCGGCAAATTGTGGATGCTGCAGACCCGCAACGGCAAGCGCACGGCGAAGGCTGCGCTTAAGGTTGCGGTCGAGATGGCGAACGAAGGCCTCATTTCGCGCGAGGACGCGGTGACGCGGGTTGAGCCGGCCACGCTCGATCAGCTCTTGCACCCGACGATCGACCCGAATGCCAAGCCCGCGCCGGTCGCGACCGGTCTGCCCGCTTCGCCCGGCGCTGCGAGCGGCGAGATCGTGTTCTCCGCCGATGAAGCGCAGGCTTTGCGTCAGGCCGGACGAAAATCGATCCTGGTCCGGGTCGAGACGAGCCCTGAGGACATTCACGGCATGCACGCCGCCGAGGGCATCGTGACCACGCGCGGCGGCATGACCTCGCACGCCGCGGTGGTCGCGCGCGGCATGGGCAAGCCCTGCGTCTGCGGCGTGAGCGCCATCCGCATCGATTACGCGGCGCAGACCATGACCGCGGGCGCGGTGACGCTGAAGAAGGGCGACATCCTCACCATCGACGGCGGCGCGGGCGAAGTGATGGCTGGCGCGGCGCCGATGGTGAAGCCCGAGATGACCGGCGAGTTCTTGACCCTCATGACCTGGGCGGACGCGGTGAGGCGGATGAAGGTGCGCGCCAACGCCGAGACCGCCACCGACGCGCGCGCGGCGCGTTCGTTCGGCGCCGAGGGCATCGGCCTATGCCGCACCGAGCACATGTTCTTCGACGGCGAGCGGATCGTGGCGGTGCGCGAGATGATCCTTGCCGACAACGAACAGGGACGCCGCGCCGCGCTCGCCAAGCTGCTTCCGATGCAGCGCCAGGACTTCGCCGAACTGTTCGAGATCATGACCGGGCTGCCGGTCACGATCCGGCTGCTCGACCCGCCGCTGCATGAATTCCTGCCCAAGACGGACGAGGAGATCGACGACGTCGCCAAGGCGATGAAGGTGAGCGCGGAGAGGCTGCGCGCGCGTGCGGCGGAGCTGCACGAATTCAATCCGATGCTCGGCTTCCGCGGCGTGCGGCTCGCCATCCGCTATCCCGAAATTGCGGAAATGCAGGCGCGCGCGATCTTCGAGGGCGCGGTTCAAGCGGGGCGAAAGACGGGCAAGCCGGTGACCGTCGAGGTCATGATCCCTCTGGCGATGGGGCGGCCCGAACTCGATCTTGTCAAGGCGATCATCGTCGCCATGGGAGAGGCGGTCGCCAAGGAGACGGGGGTGAAAACACCCTACCAGGTCGGCACGATGATCGAGCTGCCGCGCGCGGCGCTGAGAGCCGGCGAAATCGCCGAGACCGCCGAGTTCTTCTCGTTCGGAACCAACGATCTCACGCAAACCACGCTCGGCGTGTCGCGCGATGACGCCTCGTCGTTCCTCGGCTTCTACACCCTTAAAGGTCTGCTCAAGGCCGATCCGTTCGTGACCCTGGACACAGAGGGCGTCGGCGAGCTCATCACGATCGCCGCTCAGCGGGGGCGCGCGAAACGGCCTGATCTCAAGCTCGGCGTCTGCGGCGAGCACGGCGGCGATCCGGCCTCGATCGCCTTCTGCGAGCAGGCGCATCTCGACTACGTGTCGTGCTCGCCCTACCGCATCCCGATCGCGCGCCTCGCCGCCGCGCAGGCGGCGCTGGGGCGGAAGGGGCCAAGCACGGCTTAAGGGGCGGCCCGGGCACGTCAGCGCCAACAAACGGCGCTTGCAGCGTTGGCTGTTGGTTTGGAGTGAGTCCGGAACATGAGGGGAGATCCCCGGCGGCCATGACGAGAAACCCCGACAAATAATTGACTTTTTCAGAATTGCGAGTATAATGCTTAGATTTTCAGAATTATTGCGACTTAACAGCGGGCCAGACTCTGATCGCAGTTGCAGAAAAATGAGCCTAAGCACTTGAAAAGCTTGCGTCGCGCGCAAAATCGCACACCCTGACGCCGCGCCGCCGGTCGGGCTCGTTTCACGTGAAAAAGGCCCCGCCTGTATCCGCCGCCGCGGCGCATGGAGACAAGGCCAATGGAGGCGTTGAACGCGGTCGAACAGATCATCCGCGACTTGCTGATCTTCGTCGTCGCGATGAGCGTGGTGCTCGCGGCGCTCATGGTGATCATCTCGCGCATGCCGAACGACAATCCGTTGAAGCGGATCATGGTCGCGCTGAGCTTCCGCGTCGGCGCCACGGCGGCTGCGGGCATGCTGGTTATCCCTTCGACCCCGATCCCCGGCCTCGACGCGGTCATCGATATTGGCGCGCCGCTCGCCCTCATCTGGTATTGGTGGACCTTCTTCCGCGACGCGCGCCGCGGCCCGCCTGAGAAACCGCCATGAAATTCGTGAAGGCCAACGGCCTCGTCATCCATTATCGCGACCAAGGCCGGCGCGACGCGCCGGCGCTCGTGTTCATCAATTCCCTCGGCTGCGATTTGCGCATCTGGACCGAGGTCGCGGAGATCCTTGCGCCCGACTTCCGCATCGTCACTTACGATGAGCGCGGCCACGGCCTTTCCGAATCCGGCCCGGATAAGAACGAGATGGCCGACTACGCGCGCGATCTCGCGGCGCTTCTGGATAGCGCCGGCGTCGGTCGGGCCACGATCGTCGGCCTCTCCATCGGCGGCCTGATTGCGCAGGAATTCTATCGCCAGCGCCCGGAGCGCGTCGCCGCGCTCGTGCTATGCGACACCGCGGCGAAAATCGGAACCGACGAATCCTGGGACCAGCGGATCGCTGAAGTCGAGCGCGGGGGGATCGAGGCGATCGCCGACGCCGTCCTCGAGCGGTGGTTCACCGCCGAATTCCGCGCCCGGCGATCCGCCGAGCTTGCGGGCATGCGCGCCATGCTGACGCGAACGCCGAAACAAGGCTATCTCGCCGCTTGCGGCGCCTTGAAGCGCGCCGACTTTAGACCATATGCCGGACGGATCCAGGCGCCGGCCTTATGCCTGGTCGGCGACGAGGACGGCTCCACGCCAGTCGCCCTTGTTAAGGAAACGGCGGCGCTCATTCCCGCCTCGCGCTTTGAGGTCATAGAGGGCGCGGGTCATTTACCGAATGTCGAAAAACCAAAAGTTGTGGCGCGATTGGTCGCGGGGCACGCCAGGCGAGCCGCTCCTTAGCGTGCGGCGTGCCGGGGCGAACGGCGCCGAAACAGGTTGCCGAGAGTTCATGGTGCGTCAAAATTCCAGCCCTTCCCGTTCATGGGATGAGAGAGTATAGACACCCGCCGTTTTTCACGGCCCGGCGGCAGCCGGCGACCGCGAGGTCTGCTTTAAGCATGTCCCAACCCATGTCGAAGGACGCCGTCCCGCCGCCAGTTTATGGCGCCGAGGGCGACCTGACGCATTCGTCCGGGAATTCCTGGATGCTTGCGCTCGGCTCGATCGGCGTCGTTTTCGGCGATATCGGCACGAGCCCTCTCTACGCGCTGCAGACGGCGCTCGGCCAGTTCAAAGGCGGCGCGCTTCGCCCCGCCCAAGTCATCGGCGTCGTTTCCCTGATCATCTGGGCGCTGCTGATTGTCGTCACCGCGAAATACGTGCTGTTCCTGATGCAGGCCGACAACAAGGGCGAGGGCGGAATCCTCTCGCTCAAGGCGCTGGCGCAGCGCGCGCTTGGGCAGCGGACGACGGTGGCGTTTCTGCTTGGCGTCGCTGGGTCCGCGCTGTTTTCGGGAGACGCGGTGATAACGCCGGCGATTTCCGTCCTGTCCGCTCTTGAAGGACTGAAGCAGCTCGACGCCAATCTCGCTGCATATGTCCTGCCGGCGACGATCGTCATCCTCGTTCTCTTGTTCGCGGCTCAGAGCCGGGGCACGGCCCGGGTCGCAGCCTTGTTCAGCCCGATCATGGTGACGTTCTTCGCCGTCAACGCGGCGCTCGGAATTGTGCATATCGCTTCCGCGTGGAGCATTTTGCAGGCTTTGAGCCCAATCCCGGGCCTGATGTTTATCCAAGCCCACGGGACGTTGGGATTCATCATCCTGGGCAGCGTCTTTCTGGCGGTGACCGGCGCGGAAGCGCTCTACGCCGACATGGGCCATTTCGGACGGCGGCCGATCCAGGCGGCCTGGCTGTTCATCGTTCTGCCGGCGCTGATCTGCAACTATCTCGGCCAGGGCGCGCTCATTCTCAACGACCCGAAAGCGGTCGCGAACCCCTTCTATTTGCTGGCGCCGGGCTGGGGCTTGGCGCCGCTCATTCTTCTGTCGACCGCCGCGACCGTGATCGCAAGCCAAGCCGTCATCACCGGAGCCTATTCGCTCGCCAGTCAGGCGATCCAGCTCGGATTGCTGCCGCGCCTCGAAATCGTCCACACCTCCTCGACCCAGGAGGGGCAGATTTTCATCCCCCGCGTCAACCGCGTGCTGCTGTTCGGGGTCCTCGGGCTGGTGCTGTTGTTCCGGTCGTCCGACGCGCTCGCCAACGCTTACGGCATCGCAGTTTCCGGCACGATGGTGGCGACCACCTCCCTTGCCTTCTTTGTGGTCTGGAAGCTGTGGCGATGGCCCCTCTGGGCGGCGCTGACGCTGACGGGTGCGTTCCTTTCCATCGACCTCGCTTTCTTCATCGCCAATCTCTACAAGGTCGTGGACGGCGGCTGGGTGCCCCTCACAATCGGCGCCGCGATGTTCGTCCTGATGTGGACCTGGTCGCGCGGCAGCGCAATCCTGCTGGCTCGGACCCATCGGGACGCGATCCCGATGCTGGACCTGATCAAGATGCTCGAGAAGTCGAAGCCGGTCAGGGTTCCGGGAACGGCGGTTTTCCTCACCAACGATCCGACGTCGGCGCCGTCCTCGCTGATGCACAATCTCAAGCACAACAAGGTGCTGCACGAGCGCGTCGTCCTTTTGAACGTCCGCACTGAAACCACCCCGCGCGTGCCCACCGCCAATCGATACGAAAAGGCGAGTTTGTCGCCCGATTTCATGCTGGTCACGCTACATTTCGGCTATATGGAACAACCGCACATTCCGCGAGCGTTGGCGGCGATGCGAAAGACGGGACTTAAGTTCGACATCATGACGACCTCGTTCTTTCTGGGGCGACGCACGCTGAAGACAGCGCCCAACTCGGGCATGCCGCTCTGGCAGGACAAACTGTTCATCGCCATGACGAAACAGGCGGCGAGCGCACCGGACTTCTTCAATTTGCCCTCCGATCGGGTCGTCGAGCTCGGCGCGCAGATGAAGGTCTGAGCGGGGCGCTGGTTGAAACGCGGTCAGGGCGAGAGGCTTTCGACCGCGTGGCGAGGCAGAGTGGAAAGCGCTGGGCGGAAGCGCATGAAGATTTACCTGATCAACCTCGATCGCCATCCCGAACGCCTCGCGCACATGCGCAAAGAGTTGAACGGCGTCGCGTTCGAACGCATTTCGGCTCTCGACGGGTCGAACGACCCTCCGACGACGAAGGGCCTCAGCCGTTTCGAACTGGCCTGCCTGGAAAGCCATAAGCTCGCCTGGCGTCAATTTCTGTATGGTCGGGACGGCTGCGCCTGCTTTCTCGAGGACGACCTGCATATCTGGCCGGGGCTAGCGGCGCTCGTCGGAAGCGACACATGGATGCCGTCGGACGCCCATTCGGTTAAGCTCGACACCTATCTGCAGAAGGTCGAGCTCGGAGCGAAACGGGTTGCGATCGGCGAGCGCCGGATCGCCAAACTCTATTCGCGCCATCACAGCAGCGCCGCCTACATCCTCACCCGTGAAGGGGCCGCGCGCTACCTTGACTTGACAGCGAGCGCCTCGCTGCCGGCCGATTATGCGCTGTTCCCCAATCACCCCCGCCGCCTCGGCTTGCGCATCTATCAGCTTTGCCCCGCGATCGCGATTCAGGATCACCTTCTTGAGCCGGACCAGGGCAGGCAAGCCTTCGCAACGACAATGGCTGCGGCGGACAGGCTCGCAAAGCTGCGCGCCTCCTCAACGCTCGAGAAGCTCGGACGCGAGAGCGCTCGTCTCGCCGGTCAGGTCGCGGGCCTGATGGAACGGAGCTATCAGAAGGCGTTTCTGCGCGTTCAGACCACGACCGTCGACGTCGGATAAACGCGCGAACTCACCCGCCAATATTGAAGCTGGCCATGGCGGCCATGTTCACGATGTCGGAATCCTTCGCGCCAAGCGAAACAATCTGCACCGGCTTCTCCAGCCCCACGATCAACGGTCCAATGACTGTGGCGCCGCCCAATTCTTGCAGCATGCGGGTTGAGATGGCGGCCGAGTGAAAGGCCGGCATGATGAGCACGTTCGCCGTGTCCTTCAGCCGGCAGAACGAATAGGCGGCCATCAGCTCCCTGTTGAGCGCGACATCGGCGCCCATTTCGCCGTCGTACTCAAAATCGACCCGCTTGGCGTCGAGTATCCGCACCGCTTCCTGCACCCGCTGCGCGCGCTCGCCCCGCGGGTGGCCGAAATTGGAGAAGGCAAGCATCGCCACGCGCGGCTCATAACCAAGCCGGCGGGCCACGCCCGCTGCTTCGATTGCGATTTCGGCGAGATCCTGGGCGGTCGGCATCTCCGCGATCGCAGTGTCGGCGGCCAAGATCGGGCGCCCTCGCGACAGGATGATCGAGACCCCGACCACGCGGTGACCGGGCTTGTCGTCGATCACGCGCCGCACTTCCTCCAATGCGATCGAAAAATTGCGGGTGACGCCCGTCACGACCGCGTCAGCGTCTCCGCGCGCGACCATCGCGGCGGCGAAGTAATTGCGATCCTGGTTGATCATGCGCTGGCAATCGCGGAACAAATATCCCTTCCGCTGCAGGCGCTCGTAGAGGAATTGGGCGTAAATCGCATTGCGGTGCGACAGGCGAGCGTTGTAAATCTCGATGCCCTTGTCGGCGAGATCCAGGCCAGAAGCGTTCGCGACGCTCCGCACGCGCTCTTCCCGCCCGACCAGGATGGCCTCGCCCAGACCCTGATTGACGAATGAATAAGCGGCGCGGATCACCTGCTCTTCCTCACCCTCGGCGAACACCACGCGTTTGGGGGTCCGGCGGACGCGCTCGATGATGAGTTGCATCGCGCCTGCGATCGGGTCGCGACGGGCGGACAGTTGGGCCTTGTAGGCCACGAGATCGACGATCGGCCGCCGCGCGACCGCGGAGGCCATTGCGGCTTTGGCCACGGCGATCGGCACGACATGAATGAGGCGCGGATCGAACGGAACCGGAATGATGTAGTCGCGGCCAAAGCGCGGCCGTGCGCCGCGATAAGCCGCCGCCACTTCGTCGGGAACGTCCTCGCGCGCGAGGTTGGCGAGAGCGTGCGCCGCGGCGATCTTCATTTCCATGTTGATCGTCTTGGCGCGGACGTCGAGCGCGCCGCGGAAAATATAGGGAAACCCGAGCACGTTATTGACCTGGTTGGGGTAGTCGGAGCGTCCGGTGGCGATGATCACGTCGTCGCGCGCCTTCTTCGCCTCTTCAGGCGTGATTTCCGGATCGGGATTCGCCATGGCGAAAATGATCGGGTCGGGCGCCATGCCACTGACCATTTCCCCAGTCAGCGCGCCCTTGGCCGAAAGGCCGAAGAAAATATCCGCCCCCTTGAGCGCCTCCTCGAGCGTTCGCAACGGCGTCTCGACCGCATGCGCGGATTTCCACTGATTCATCCCTTCCTGACGGCCGCGATAGACGACGCCCTTGGTGTCGCAGAGGATGACGTTGGCGGGCTCGAATCCCATCGCCTTGATCAGGTCGAGACAGGCGATGCCGGCGGCGCCGGCGCCATTGCAAACGAGCCGCGTGGTCTGAATGTCGCGCCCGGTCAGATGCATGGCGTTGATCATCCCCGCCGCGGCGATGATCGCGGTGCCGTGCTGATCGTCATGAAAGACGGGAATGTCCATCATCTCCCGCAAGCGCTCCTCGATGTAGAAGCACTCCGGCGCCTTGATGTCCTCAAGATTGATCCCGCCAAACGACGGCCCGAGGTATCTCACTGCGTTGATGAATTCGTCCGGATCCTCTGTCCCGACTTCCAAGTCGATCGCATCGACGTCGGCAAAGCGTTTGAACAACACCGCTTTGCCCTCCATCACCGGCTTGGAAGCAAGCGCCCCGAGGTTGCCGAGGCCAAGAATCGCTGTGCCGTTGGAGATGACCGCGACCATGTTGCCGCGGACGGTGTAGTCGTAAGCAGCCGACGGATCGGCGGCGATCGCCTTGACCGGAACCGCAACCCCCGGCGAATAGGCGAGCGACAGGTCGCGCTGGGTCGCCATCGGCTTGGTCGGCATGATCTCGAGCTTGCCGGGGCGGCCCCGCGAATGGAACTGGAGCGCCTCTTGATCGGTGATCGAAGGGCGTTTGCTTGGTCCGTCGACCCTGTCAGTCATAATTGAAACCCTGTTTGGACTTTGAGCGGGAAGCCCGCATTCCCGGTCGGAGCGAAGCGCGGTTCGACAACCCCTGCGCGCGGAGGAAGCAGCCGCCGGTTCGATCCATTTCCTCCTACGGCTCGTCTTATTCGGACAGATGAAGAGCGCCGTTTAACTGACCGCATACTGAGGGGCCGCCATGCGTTTGGCAAATCTCCGCACGAGAGCAAAGTCTCTTGCTTTCATATAAAGACATGTTTATATGGTTATGTCGGCTGTGAAGCGATTGAGCGGTACGCGGAATGAGTTGGTCCCCCAGTGCCGCCTTCGAGGCGACGTCGGTGTCCCATGAGGATGCGCTGACGGCGCTAATGAGAGCTGCGAGTCAGCGCATCCTGCTGCTCGACGGGGCGATGGGCACCCAGATCCAGTGCCTGAATCTCGATGAGAGGCATTTCCGCGGCGATCGTTTTCATTCCTGCGAGCGCCACTTGCAGGGCAACAATGATCTGCTGACCCTGACCCAGCCGCAAGCCATCGAAGACATCCACTTAGCTTACGCGCTCGCCGGCGCGGATATTCTCGAGACCAACACCTTCTCCTCGACCTCGATCGCGCAGGCGGACTACGGAACGCAGGACTTCGTCTACGAACTCAATCGCGACGGGGCGCGCTTGGCGCGTCGGGCCGCGATCAAGGCGGAGAAGGCGGACGGACGGCGCCGCTTCGTCGCCGGCGCCTTGGGGCCGACGAACCGCACGGCGTCGCTTTCGCCCGACGTCAACAATCCGGGTTTCCGCGCGGTGACGTTCGATGAGCTTCGCGTCGCCTACGGCGAGCAGATCCGAGGGCTCATCGACGGCGGGGCGGACATCCTGCTCATCGAAACCATCTTCGACACGCTCAACGCCAAGGCAGCGATCTTCGCCTGCTTCGAGGCGTTCGCCGAGCGCGGCGTTCGGTTCCCGCTGATGATCTCGGGCACCATCACCGACCGATCGGGGCGCACGCTCTCCGGCCAGACGCCGACTGCATTCTGGCATTCGGTGCGCCACGCGCGCCCGTTCTCCATCGGTCTCAATTGCGCGCTTGGAGCAAGCGCGATGCGCGAGCACCTGGCCGAGATCGCCGACGCGGCCGACGCGCTCGTCTGCGCCTATCCGAACGCCGGCCTGCCCAACGCCTTCGGCCAATATGACGAAAGCCCTGAGGCGATGGCGGCTCAGATCGGCCAATTCGCCGCCGACAGCCTCGTCAACATTGTCGGGGGATGCTGCGGCTCGACGCCGGACCACATCCGCGCCATCGCGGAGGCGGTTCGCAGTCATGAACCCCGCACAGCTCCCAAGGTCGCGCCGCTGATGCGGCTCTCCGGCCTTGAGCCGTTCACGCTCACGGCCGACATTCCGTTCGTCAACATCGGCGAGCGGACCAACGTCACCGGCTCGGCCAAGTTTCGCAAGCTCATCACCGCGGGCGACTATGCCGGCGCGCTCGTCGTCGCGCGCGACCAGGTGGCGAACGGCGCGCAGATCATCGACGTCAATATGGACGAGGGGCTCATCGATTCGAAAGCGGCGATGGTCGAGTTTCTCAACCTCGTCGCCTCCGAGCCGGACATCGCGCGCGTGCCGGTGATGGTCGATTCGTCGAAGTTCTCGGTGATCGAGGCCGGGCTCAAGTGCGTTCAAGGCAAGCCGATCGTCAACTCGATCTCGATGAAGGAAGGCGAGGAGGAATTCCTGCGCCAGGCCAGCCTGGTGCGCGCCTACGGCGCGGCGGTGGTGGTGATGGCGTTCGACGAACAGGGCCAGGCCGACACGCTCGAGCGGAAGGTCTCCATCTGCTCCCGCGCCTACAAGCTTCTGACGGAAAAGGCTGGCTTTCCGCCCGAGGACATCGTCTTCGACCCGAACATCTTCGCCGTCGCGACCGGGATCGAGGAGCACAACGGCTACGGCGTCGCCTTCATCGAGGCGACGCGGCAGATCCGCCGGACGCTGCCCCACGCGCACATCTCGGGCGGCGTCTCCAACCTGTCGTTCTCATTCCGCGGCAACGAGCCGGTGCGCGAGGCGATGCACGCGGTTTTCCTCTATCACGCCATCCAGGCGGGCATGGACATGGGCATCGTCAACGCGGGCCAGCTCGCGGTCTACGAGACGATCGAGCCGGAGCTGCGCGACGCCTGCGAGGACGTCGTGCTCAACCGCCGTCCTGACGCGACTGAGCGCCTGCTCGCCATCGCCGAACGCTTCCGCGGCGCCGGCGCGAAGGAAACGAAGGCGCAGGACCTCGAATGGCGCGAATGGCCGGTCGAGAAGCGCATCGCGCATGCGCTCGTCAACGGAATCAACGCGTTCATCGAGGCCGACACCGAGGAGGCCCGGCTTGCCGCCAAGCGTCCGCTAGACGTGATCGAGGGCCCGCTGATGGCGGGGATGAACATCGTCGGCGACCTGTTCGGCGCCGGCAAGATGTTCCTGCCGCAAGTCGTCAAGTCCGCGCGGGTGATGAAGCAGGCGGTGGCGATCCTGCTGCCCTATATGGAAGCGGAAAAGGCCGCCGGCGGCGACGAGCGCCGGACCGCGGGCACCATCGTGCTCGCGACCGTCAAGGGCGATGTGCACGACATCGGCAAGAACATCGTCGGCGTCGTGCTCGCCTGCAACAATTACGAGATCATCGATCTCGGCGTGATGACGCCGGCGTCGAAGATCCTCGCCGTCGCGCGTGAGAAGCAGGCCGACGCGATCGGCCTTTCCGGCCTCATCACGCCATCGCTCGACGAAATGGTCCACGTCGCCTCCGAGATGGAGCGAGAGGGCTTCGACATCCCACTTCTCATCGGCGGCGCGACGACCAGCCGCGTCCATACCGCAGTCAAGATTCATCCGCGCTACGCGCGTTCTCAGGCTGTGCATGTCAACGACGCGAGCCGCGCGGTCGGCGTCGTCTCGGCGCTGCTGTCGCCGGAGACTCGGGCCGCGACGATCCAGTCGGTGCGCGCCGAGTACCGCAAGGTGGCGGAGGCGCACGAACGCAGCGAAGCCGAGAAGGTCCGCGTCCCGCTCGCAAAAGCCCGCTCCAATGCGCTCAAGCTCGATTGGAGCGCCTATCGCACCGCGAGGCCAAGTTATTTCGGCGCGCGCGCGTTTGAGTGGAGCGATCTCCCCGACCTCGCGCGCTACATCGACTGGACGCCGTTCTTCCAGACCTGGGAGCTCAAGGGCCGCTATCCCGCGTTGCTCGATGATCCGGAACAGGGAGCGGCGGCGCGCGCTGTGTTCGACGACGCGCAGGCGATGCTGACGCGCATCATCGGCGAGCGATGGTTCGCGCCGAAGGCGGTTGTCGGCTTCTGGCCGGCGGGACGGATTGGCGACGACATCCATCTGTTCGCCGACGAGCAGCGCTCCGCGCCGATCGCGACATTGTTTACGCTGCGCCAGCAGCTCGCCCGGCGCGACGGGCGGCCGAATCTGGCGCTGGCCGATTTCGTCGCTCCCGTCGAAGCCCAAGCGCGCGACTATGTCGGCGCGTTCGCCGTCACCGCCGGCATGGGCGACGAGGCGATCGCCAAGCGCTTCGAGCACGCCAACGACGACTATTCGTCGATCATGGTCAAGGCGCTTGCCGACCGCTTCGCCGAAGCGCTTGCCGAGGCGACGCACGCCCGAGTCCGCCGCGAGCTTTGGGCTTATGCGCCGGACGAACCGTTCACGCCAGACGAACTGATCGCCGAACCTTACAAGGGCATCCGCCCGGCGCCAGGCTATCCCGCGCAGCCCGACCACACCGAAAAAGCAACCCTGTTCCGCCTGCTCGATGCGGAGCGCTTAACCGGCGTCAAGCTCACCGAGAGCTACGCCATGTGGCCGGCCTCGTCGGTCTCCGGCCTCTACATCGCGCATCCCGAGTCGCATTATTTCGGCGTCGCCAAGGTCGAGCGTGACCAGGTCGAGGACTATGCGGCGCGCAAGGGCATGGACGTGACCGAGGTCGAGCGCTGGCTCGGCCCGGTGTTGAACTATGCGCCTGTGACGGCGGACGCGGCGGAGTAGGGCGCGCAAGCGGGTGCCGAAGCGGCCGCGCGGACGCTAGTTTCATTTTACCGTTGCGCCCTAATCAAATCAGAGAGTTAGGACCCCGTTTAGTTTCGCGTTGCCCTGAGCCCTCGTAGGCTCGGTCGAATCGACGAGGGGCTTTCTTTTGTCGGCCCACGAAAATCGGTGCTCTTCAAGAGACAGACCTATCTGATTTTTTAAGTAGCCAGACTTTTCCAATGGGGCGACCGGAGTTTTTTCCGCCTTCGTGGTCGACCTCGTCTTTACTTGCAAGCTCAATTATACCCCAACTGACAGCTTGATGGTTTTGAACTCCCTTTACATTATTGATGAGCTGCTCGTTGAGCCATCTGCGGTGGACACCTTGGGGTTCCGAAAACGCTTCCCTTTTTCTTAGTAGGTCTAGAATATATGGACTCGCTTCACGCGTATAATTATGCGGTGGATTTGAATACCTCGACTTATCGATGACTCGATCTGAAAATTCAAGTACGGCTGTCCGTTCCGTCTCTAGTTGTTGTATCCGAATATCAATTCGTTCGCGCTCCCCTCTCAAGTTCCTCAACTCACTATCAATTGTTTCGACACGCTCCACATTCTTACGATATTCAGCTATTGCATCACTTATTGCGCCATTTTGGTTGCTCTGCTTACCAAGTAGGTGAAACAATTTGGGAACTAGCGGCGCGCTGTTAAGATCTGAGCGGTTGAACGATAGTACCCGGTGATCGTCCAAAGAATCGCTGTATAAGGCCCCAGTCACGGCATAAATGTTAAAATTATTTCCGTCCGTTAGTATTGCTACCGTAACACGGTCTCTGCCGTGCTTTCGAAAAACGTAATTTTCTAACTGTCCCCTGTAGTTGTCTAGTTTCTTTCGTGGAGCCTTTGATTCGATAACTATACCCGTCGGGAAGCGGTCGACAACTACATCGACGTAACCGCGTCCTGTTCGCCGCTCGTAATTGAAGTCGTTATCGTCATAACCTAAGGCCCTCAGAATAGGCAGAACGACCTTGTTCTTGACGTCCTCTTCACTCACCAAGTCTCTGGTACCCGCGATGCGCTTAAACACCTTCGCCACCTCGTTAGCGTCTTCTTGCATGTTCATTCCCTCGAGGAGCGATGGTGTCTCGCCGGAAATTGCCCCATAGCCACCTGCCCGTGAAAGGAGCGACTTCTGAACCTGGTTACGAGTGATTTGTAGGCGACCAGCTCAGGTTCGGTCCCATCAGATTTCCCACGAATCAACTGATTCTAGCTAGGAAATTCCGAGTCCGCGAGGATTGCTGTTTCATTCCGCGACTGCATTGTCCTCGCTCAGCGCGGGATTGCCGCCAGGCTCGCTTGCGGCTCGGGACTCCGCCTCCGGCGCAGCAAGCGCGGCCGGGGGCTCCGGCAGGGCGAGGGGCGGCGGCGCGACCGGCGCCAGCGCGGCGAAACTCTGCGGAATTGAGGAGGGGCCGAACCCGTGATAGCGGTCGAGCTCGCGCACAACTTTGATCACCTGGTCGACCGCCTTCACATTGCCGGCGCTCATGGCGCTGTAGGCGACGAGCATCGCCTCGCTCAGGTGCCGGATCTGCAGCTGCATGAACTCATGAGGCGGATCGATGGCGCGCCGGGCGAGAATCGCCGCCTTGCGTTCCCGCGCCCATTGCGGCGATATCCCTTCGCTCGCCGCAATTTCCTCGATGGTCACGCCGGCGGCCAGTTTCTCGATGAACCTGAGGTCACGCTTCGCCAGTTCGCGTTTCGTCGTGCGGCGTCGTTTCCCGAGCGGGGGCTTGATCGGCGTCGTCTTGCTGTCGTCGTCCTGGGCCATCGTGGCATCCTTCCGATCTTCGGAATCAGTATATCCATGGGTTCTTTTTTATGCAAGCATTTGTTTCGCTTTTTCGTCATGGCCGGGCTTGTCCCGGCCATCCACGAGAACACCTACTCCTGCGAGCAAGCTGCTGATAAAATTATGTAAACAGAAACGGATCCGCGAGTGACGCCAATGCTGCGTGGATGGCCGGGACAAGCCCGGCCATGACGCCTTAAGGCCCGCCCGAGAAGCTCCTATTGAAGGCCGAGCCGCGCGCCGCCCTCATTCGCCCGCTTTGCCCGAGCGATCGAACGCCGCCAGCGCGGCAAGGATCAGCGCCGGAGCCGACAGCGCCAAGGCGCCAAACCTCGGCGTCGCCGCCCCCGACAAGATCGCACCGGCCAGGAACCCGGCCCACACGCGCGCCAAGAGCATGGCCCGGCGCAGATGGGTGTCCCACGGTCCCTGAGCGTCCGGCAGCGGCGCGCGCTTCGCCGCCAGCGCGAGATGCGACCCGACGCGGCTCAGCGTTCCGGTCACGAAGGTGAGACTCACCGATTGCGCGCCGACGCGCGAGAGCGCGCTGTTCATGATCCCCATCGCGAAACTTATGGCCGCGATGGCGGCGCCTCCGGATAGCAAGCCGAGCTGAGTGAAGCCGATGATCATGGCCAGCGCGGCTGCGACCACGCCGAACACCAGCTGTCGTGCAAGACGGCCCTCGAACTGCACGAGCAGGGTCCCGGCGAACGATCCCACGACGAAGAACAGGATCGCCAGCGCCGAGAGCGCGGCGGGGCCAAACGCGCCCTCCGCGCTCTGGTAGCCGGTCTGGGTGGTGTTGCCGCTCATGAAGGAAACATAGACGCCATAAGCGATGATGCCGTAGGCGTCGATGAAGCCGGCGATCGTCGCCAGAGCGGCGGCCAAAAGCTCCGCCCTTCGAGCCTGGGCGCGCCGCGAGCGATCTCTGGCTCCAGCTTCGAGGACGGAGGGATCTATCGCCGGCGCCGGCTTGGTAAGTTCATCGGGCATGATCGCTCCCGCCTTCGGGTCGTTCGCGCAATTGATGAGCATTGATCTTCACCCGAAGCTGCGGCGCGTGCGAGAGCCTTCGTGAGATCTGGTGGATTGTAACAGCCGCCGTCATTGTGAGCAGGCCGAAAGACGCTCGGCAGTCGCCGTCTTTGCGAGAAGCCATAGGACGTCGAAGGACGGCCGTCTTTCGACGCCCTATGGCGACGAAGCAATCCAGGGAACGAAGGCCTGCCACGATCCCTGGCTTGCTTCCCTCCGGGTCCAAAAGCCCCGGGGGTCGCAATGACGGCGTCTCACGTCGATTGAAGTCAGCATGTTCTAGCCTCGCCAGCGTCCGATCAAGGCGCCAGACAACTCGCCAACCCTCAATCTAAGCACCGATCAGATTATCCTTGACGGCCGCGCTCACAACATCTAATCATCGCTTAGATTGAAGCCCCTCGTTCCGAGTTGACCGCAGGAGAACGTCATGACCGCGATTGCAGCAGAGACAGCGCGAGGAGCGCGCGCGTCTGGTGATGTCTTCTCAGGCGCGCTGCTGGCTACGGGCGCGGCGGCGCTGTTCGTCGGCACGCTCTTCTACGCTCGCTTGACGCCTGAGCTTGGGCTGCCGGCTCTGCCGGCCGAGCGGACGCAGGCGCTCGCCGACGCGCTCAAGCTCGGCCCGCAGCCGTTGGCTCTCGCCGGAGGCTTCGCCTTCCTCGGCGATTGCCTGCTGCTCGCCGCATGCGTCGTTTTGGCTTCGAGGAGGGAACGCCCGAGCGATCTCGAACCGGCCGGCTGGGCCTTAGTGGGGGTCAGCGTCGCGCTCGCCCTGGTGTTCGATTCGATGACCGCGGCGCTGTTCTTTCCCTTGGCGCATGGCGCCGATCTCGCACCGTTTCTGGCGGTCAAGTCCTGGTTCGACTTTCTGTTCGCGGGCGGCAACGTCCCTTATGGGCTGGGTTTTATCGCTGTCCTCTGCGTGGACCTCCGTCGCAGCGAGCCGCTCATGCCGCGGGCTGTGGCGTATGTCGGGATCGCGGTCGGGGCTGCGGCGGCGATCAGCGGATTTGGATATGCGATCGGCGTCCTGCATCTGCCGCTCGTCATCGGCCTCAGCGTCACGTTTGGCTGCGTGATTCTCGTCGCGCTCGGGGTCCAGATCGCGCGGCGCGGTCCGAGCGTCGCCGCTATCGGCACGGGTTGAGCGAAGGCAAGCCGGCGCGCGCGGACGAACGACGCGGCACATCCATGCGCGCGAAAAGAAAGGCCGACTACCATCATGGCGATCTCAAACGCGCGTTGATCGAGACTGCGGTCAAGGCGATCGCCAAGCATGGGGTGGACGCCGTGAGCCTGCGCGAACTGGCGGCTCGGGCCGGCGTTACTCCAGGCGCTCCCTATCATCACTTCGCGAGCCGCGATGAGCTGCTGGCGTTGATCGCCGAGGAAGGATTTGCGCGACTCGGGGCTCGGTTGATCGCGGCGCGCGATGCGGCGCCGGACAACGCGAGCGCCCGGCTCGAGGCCCTCGGCCTCGCCTATGTGACGTTCGCGGTCTCGTCCCCGGGCTATTTCCGCGTGATGTTTCACGGGGCTTCGAAATCCTCGGGCCCGACGGAGGCGGGGTTGCGCGCCTTCCATTTCCTGCGCGACGCGGTGGTCGCCTGCCAGGCGGCCGGTCAGGCGCCGATGGGCGGCCCGACGGCCCTCGTCCTCGTCGCCTGGTCCGCCGTGCACGGCTTCGCGACGCTGTGGGTCGACCGCGCTCTACCGTTTGAAGGCCTTGAGCCTGAGCGCCTTGCGCCCGAAATCGGACGCCTCATCGCCCGCATGTTCTCAAGCCTCGCCCGCGCGGCTTGACCCGCCAAGCGTTCGCGCCGCAAGGTGTCCGCTTCGCCCGGCCGCACATGAAGCTCAATTTGCGACGACCGCGGCGAGGGAGGGTCTCATGGCGGAAAGCGTCTACAAAGTGGTCGAACTGGTGGGCACGAGCTCGGAGTCGTGGGAGAAGGCGGCCGCGGCTGCCGTCGAGCGCGCATCGAAGAGCCTGAGGGACCTTCGCGTGGCCGAGGTCGTCGAGCAGGATCTGGTGATCGAAAAGGGCAAGGTCGAAGCCTATCGCACCAAGCTCAAAGTGTCCTTCAAGTACGAAGGCAAAGACTGACGGCGCGGCCAGCCATCGTCGCGATTGCATTGACTATAACTGCGTCCCTTGAGACGGCGCGCCTATCGCTGTCGCTCGCTCGGGAGGCGGACAGGGAGAACCTGATCGCGCTCGAACGCGATCCGGAGGTCATGCGCTTTCTCAACGGCGGCCGGCCCACGCGCGACGGCGCGGTCGACGAGGGAGCCAGTTTCTTGACGCCTCGCGGCGGCGAGGACGATGTCTGGGCGGCTGTCGAGACAAGTTCGGGCGCCTTCGTCGGATGGTTCTCGCTCCGTCGCGTGCGCGAAGGGATTGGCGAACTCGGCTACCGACTCCGGTGCGAGGCCCGGGGTCGAGGCTTGGCCTCCGAGGGCGCGGGCGCGTTGGTGGCGATTGGTTTCGCAGAGATGGGTTTGGCGCGGATCGTCGCCACGACGATGGCGGTCAACCTCGCCTCGCGTCGGGTGATGGAAAAGACGGGGTTGACCCACGTGCGGACCGTCTATCCGCACTGGCGCGACCCTCTTCCCGGAAGCGAGCTCGGCGAGGTCGAGTATGAGATTGCGCGTGAAGACTGGCTCTTGAATTTTCGCAAATCCAAGAAATCAGAAGATGGTAGAATATATTGACTTTTTCAGAATACCGACTATGATTGAGGGAATGCGTTGTCGGCAATCCTTTAGGGGACTCGCGCGCGACTCCGCGCTGGGGGTCGGAAGGAAATTCTAACGTAACGCCTTGAAATCGCTCGCTTTGCGGAAGAAAAATGAAGCCGGGGAGCTTTCTTTTCCAGTGGTTTTGGCCAGCATTTCGGCGGAAAGCGCCGCCTTTCGTCGCCAGAACGTCTGGGGCCAGCTAGAACTCGACCTCGAGCTCCTCGATCTCCTCCCTTTCGGCCAGCGCCGCCTCGCGCCACTCCTGCATCGCCGGCAGGTCCCAGATGCGGTCGGCGTAGCTTTTCAGTTCCCCGTCGAGTTGGATTCCATAGGTGCGAAACCGGCTCACCACCGGCGCGTACATGGCGTCGGCCATAGTGATCTTGCCGAACAGGAACGGCCCGCCATAGGCCTGAAGGCATTCGCTCCAGATTATGACGATGCGGTCGATGTCGGCGCGCGCCTTTGACCAGATCTTGAAGCCGGGGAAATGCGCCTTGATGTTCATCGGCAACGCCTGCCTGAGCGAGACGAAGCCGGAATGCATCTCACCGCAAATTGAGCGGCAGTGGGCGCGAACTGCCTGATCCTTAGGCAGAAGTCCGGCTTTTGGCGCGATTTCGTTCAAGAACTCGCCGATCGCCAAGGTGTCCCAGACGCGGATGCCCTTGTAAGTGAGGCAGGGAACGAGGATCGACGGCGACAGCAGCAGGATCTCGGCGCGGGCGCCTGCGTCGTCGGGGGCGACGATGACCTCCTCGAAATCGATCCCGGCGAGCTTGGCCATAAGCCAGCCCCGGAGCGACCACGACGAGTAATTCTTGCTGCTCAAGGTGAGCGTGGCTTGCGACATTGGGGCGATCCCCCGCAAATAAGAAAAGCAAATCCATCCGAGGGCGGTTTAGCAAAGGACGTGCCACAAGCGGCTGGCATACGCTTTGCTACCCCGAGCGCCAGAGCTCGGGCGATTTCATGATGTACGACGCATATCAAGGGATGGCCGACGTCGGCGATCGCGTGCGTCTACTCGCCCAAAACGCCCACGCGATCCTGGCCTCATGGTCGGCGCATCCGAGCGCATCGCCCTGGCGGCGGATGAGCGCCTATTACGAACTGGTCGCGCTCGCCGGCTTCACCCATGCGCGGCCCGACTATGCCATCGACAGCATCGAGATCGACGGCGCGTCCGTTCCGGTCGAAGAGCGCGGCGTCATGTGGACGCCATTCTGCCAGTTGCTCCGGTTCCGCAAGCAGGGCGGCGAGGACGATCCCAAGATCCTGCTGGTCGCGCCGATGTCGGGCCACTTCGCCACCCTTTTGCGCGGCACGATCCGCACTCTATTGCGCGATCACCAGGTGTTCATCACCGACTGGATCAATCCGCGCAACATCAAGCTCGAGGACGGCCGCTTCGCGCTTGAGGACTATACCCAGCATCTCATCGACTTCGTGCGCTTCATCGGCGAGGATTGCCATGTCGTCGCCGTTTGCCAGCCGACGGTCTCGGCGCTGGCGGCGACTGCGGTCATGGCGCGCGACCGCGACGGGATCCAGCCGGCGAGCCTGACCTTGATGGCCGGTCCCATCGACGCGCGGGTCTCGCCGACCAAAGTCAACGAGCTTGCCCAGGAAAAGCCGATCGAATGGTTCCGCGCCAATATGATCGGCGCCGTGCCGGCCAAGTTCGAGGGACGCGGCCGGCGCGTCTATCCGGGGTTTCTTCAGCTTTGCGCCTTCATGAGCATGAACGCCGAGCGGCACTCGAAGTCCTTCATCGACCTCTTCCACCATCGCGTCGCCGGCGACATCGAGAAGGCGGACGCGATCCGCGACTTCTACAAGGAATATTTCGCGATCATGGACATGAGCGCGGACTTCTATCTCGAGACGGTCGATCAGGTGTTCCAGCGTTATTTGCTGCCGCTCGGGAAAATGCAGCACATGGGCGAGCCGATTGAGTTGCGCGCGATCAAGAACACGTTTCTCCTGACCGTCGAAGGCGAGAAGGACGACATCTGCGCCGTCGGGCAGACGCTCGCGGCGCAGGACCTGTGCTCTGGCTTAAGGCCCTATATGAAGACCCATCACTTGCAGGCGGGGGTCGGGCACTACGGCGTCTTCAACGGCAAGCGCTGGGAAACGCAAGTCTACTCGGTGCTGCGCAACCATATCCAGGCGAGCCGATAGGTCCTTGGCGTCGCGCCGCATGGAGCGGATGCCGCCGCGCCACCGTCCGACGAGAGAAGCTTGAGCCTCAAACGTCGTCGCCGACGCGGGCGCCCGCGGCCCAATTGAGCCCCTGTTCGAGCCGGTCGTTGCCCCAGAACACTTCGCCGTCCTGGGTGACGAGGCATGGCGCGCCAATGACGCCGATCTCCGCCGCCCGGGCGCACTCGGCTTTGAGCCGCGCCTTGTTGGCCTCGCTTTCGGCCCGCTCGAACGCCGCTGCCGGATCGACGCCGCATGCGGCCAGCAGCGCGCCGAGAATCGCGCGATCGCCGATCGCCAAGCCTTGGCCGAATTCGGCGGCAAAGACTCGGCGCGAGAAATTCACTCGCTCGTCGCCTTCAAGCGCGAGCGCAACGCGCGCGGCGAGGAGACTCGGCTGCGGAAAAGGCTCGGGCCGCTTGAGCCGAACGCCCATGGCCTTGCAAGTCCGCTCGAGGTCGCGCCACATGTAGCGGCCCTTGGCCGGATAGATGTTGAACGGCGAGTCCCGCCAGCCCTGCGCGGCGAAGATCGGCCCGAGCAAGAACGGTCGCCAGACGAGGCTTACTCCTCGCTGTTCGGCGAGCGCGCCGACCCTGAGCGCCGCCGGATAGGAATAGGTGCTCGCGAACTCGTACCAGAACTCGGCGCTTGCCATCGCGCCTCCTTGAGGATCGCGCGCGACTTTGACATGGGCGGCGGGCGGGCCGAAAGCGATAGGTTGAACGGACACAAAAAACCGCCCCATCCGTGGGATGGGGCGGCTCATTTCGCCGGGCGTTGCTTTCGCGTCGGCTTGACGAATTACTGCGGATTCGCGGCCGGAGCCGCCGGAGCCATTGTACCCTCCGCCGGCTTCTTCGCCTTCTTGGCCATGTGCTTCTTGTGCTTCATCGGCTTCTTCATCGCGTCCTTGGACATTGTGTCGGAAGCCGCAGGAGCGGCGGCCGGAGCCGTTGTGTCGGTCTGAGCAAGCGCGGTAAGAGGCGCAAATGCGATCGCGGCGCTGATCCCAATGGCGGTCAATGTCTTCAGCATTTTACATTCTCCGTTTTGTTCAACTCTTGGCCGTTGGCGGGCGAGGCAATGCGCCCCCCAAGATGAATTGGCAATGAATATTGCGTGGCGGGAATTGGGCGCCGTTTGGCCAGAGATGCATTGGGTTTGACGCGGTCGAGGACCGTCCCGTATGAACCATACAGGTTCGCCATGTCCCATAACAGCTTCGGGCGCTTGTTCCGCGTCACCACCTTCGGCGAAAGTCACGGGCCAGGAATCGGGTGCGTCGTCGACGGCTGCCCGCCGCGCGTTCCCTTGGAGGCGGCCGACATTCAGGCCGAACTCGACCGGAGACGGCCTGGAACGTCGCGCTTCACCACCCAACGCCGCGAGCCGGACGAGGCCCGCATCCTCTCAGGCGTGATGATCGACGAAGAAACTGGACGTCAGGTGACGACCGGAACGCCGATCGGCGTCATCATCGACAATGTCGATCAGCGGTCGAAGGACTATGGCGACATCAAGGACAAGTACCGTCCCGGCCATGCCGACTACGTCTATGACGCAAAGTACGGGATCCGCGACTATCGAGGCGGCGGGCGCTCCTCGGCGCGCGAGACCGCCGCGCGCGTTATCGCCGGCGCGATCGCCCGCAAGGTGACGCCCGGCGTTCTCGTTCGTGGCGCGCTGGTGCAAATGGGCAAACTCAAGATCGACCGGGCGCGCTGGGACTGGGACGAAGTCGGCCGCAACCCGTTCTTCTCGCCCGATGCGGCGGCGGCCGATCGTTTCGCCGATTATCTCGACGAAGTGCGCAAGGCGGGGTCCTCGGTCGGCGCCGTGATCGAGATCGTCGCTGAGGGCGTTCCGGCAGGGTGGGGCGCGCCGATCTACGGCAAGCTCGACGCCGAACTCGCCGCGGCGCTGATGAGCGTCAACGCCGTCAAGGAAGTCGAGATCGGCGACGGTTTCGCCGCGGCGGAACTCTCCGGCGAGCAGAACGCCGATGAAATGCGCCGGGGCAATGATGGGCTCCCGCTCTTTCTGTCGAACCACGCGGGCGGCGTTCTCGGCGGCATCTCGAGCGGACAGCCGATCGTCGCGCGCTTCGCCGTCAAGCCCACGTCCTCGATCCTGTCGCCCCGCCGTACAATCAACCGGGCCTTCGAGGAGACGGAAATCGTCACCAAGGGTCGCCATGACCCGTGCGTCGGCATTCGCGCCGTCCCGGTCGGCGAAGCGATGGTCGCCTGCGTGCTGGCCGATGCGTTCTTAAGGCACCGGGGCCAGGTCGGCGCGTAAGCCGAGGCTCGTCGCGATGCGCGCGCCCGGCTTCAATTGCAAGGCAAGAAGCGGAGTGTGGGCAAGCCACGCAGTGCGTAGTCATCGGCTCGGTTCATCGAGCGGTTTCGATGATCCTCAAAAGACAAGGCTAGAGGATCCAATTCCATGAGCAAGGAAGACGATAACAGGGCCGTCGTGGGCCGCTGGTTCACCGAATTCTGGGGCAAGGAGTTAAATCTCGCGGTCGTCGACGAGATCGCCGCCCCGAACATGCTGCTGAAATATTCGTTGCACGCGCCTCGCCGCGGCCGCGACGACATCAAGGCGTTCATGACCGACTTCCGCGCTGCGTTCCCCGACCTCAACTTCTGGGGCACGGCCGATCTGATTGCCGAAGGCGACACTGTCGTCGGCCAGTGGGAAGGCGGCGGAACCCACACCGGTTCCGCCTTCAAGGACTTTCTTGTGGGGAGCCTTCCCGCCGCGACCGGCCGCAAGATGCGCTTCACCGGCACGACGGTCATGAGGGTGATCGACGGCAGAATTGCGGAGGAGGTCGGCCTCGACGACGGCGTCACCGCGCTCACTCAGCTCGGCCTGCTCAAGGCCGCCTGATCAGGCCGTCTAGAGCCTGCCGTGTCGCGTTGAGGACGACGTGGGCGCTACAGAAAAGCCGAGCGCCACGACGCTCGGCTTTTTTTGGCCCTTACAGAGACAGAAAGCAGATCTTGAGAAGCCGTGGCGGAAGCCGCGTTCCCGGGCCGCGACATCCAATAAGGACTATTTCAATCTCTGGCCCTGGTTCCATACCACCGAGTCCCGCTTTAAAGCTTCGGCGCATCAATGGCCCATTTGTTTCATGAGGGCGTCATGCCCTGGCCATTTCCTGCGGAGAGGCGAATCGGAGATCGAGGAATGTCGGAACATCATGGCGATGGATTCACACGGCGCGAGGTGCTGATCGGCGCGGCGGGCGGCCTCGCGCTCAAGGCGATCGAGCCTCGGCGGGCCGAGGCGCAAGCGGCGCCGGGGCCACAAGTTTCCGGCATCGTGTTCGAGGATCGGGACGGCTCGGGCGCATCCAGCGCCGCCAA
Source organism: uncultured Alphaproteobacteria bacterium (assembly GCA_963824475.1). Classification (GTDB taxonomy): domain Bacteria; phylum Pseudomonadota; class Alphaproteobacteria; order Rhizobiales; family Beijerinckiaceae; genus Roseiarcus. The sequence goes on along the minus strand of CAWGPR010000005.1, from coordinate 448,184 downwards.
TCCTGGACTTGCCGGCGTGCTCGTCTCCAACGGCCGCGATGTCGCCGTCACCGGGCCTGATGGCCGCTATACGCTGCCGTTGCCGGAGGAGGCGACGCTCTTCGTCATCAAGCCGGCAGGCTTCATGCCGCCGGTCGAGCCGCTCACCAATCTGCCGCGCTTTTACCGCCACCATCAGCCGAAGGGCTCCTCGGCCGAACTCAACCTGACTTTCGAGGGCCTGGTGCCAACCGGGCCTTTGCCGGCGTCGGTCGACTTCCCGCTTCACCGCCAGGATGAGCCCAAGGCATTCAACGTCGTGCTGGTGACCGATCCGCAGCCGGAGACCGGGGCGGAAGTCGACTTCGTCCGCGAGGACCTGATCCAGGCGCTGGCAAGCGTGGACGCCAAGTTCGGCCTGACCGCCGGCGACATCATGTTCGACGATCTCTCGCTCTATCCGCGCTCGAACGCGATCATGGGCGCGATCGGGCTTCCGTGGTGGAACGTCGGCGGCAACCACGATCTCAATTTCGAAGCGCCGGACCGGAAATATAGTCGCGAGACCTTCAAGCGCGTCTTTGGCCCGAACGATTACGCGTTCTTTTACGGGCAGACGCTCTTTCTCATGCTCGATAACGTCAACTATCTCGGCTTCGATCCTCACAAGCCCGGCGGAGGCGGCAAGTACGAGGGCAGGCTCGACGAGGGGCAACTCGAGTTCGTGCGCAACGTGCTTGGGCACACGCCCGACGACACCCTCATCGTCATCGTGATGCACATCCCCATCCGCACCTTTCTCGGCGACGAGCCGTATCAGAACCTCCAGAACCGGGAGGCCCTCTTCTCCCTGTTCGAAGGGCGTCGCTACACCGTTAGCTTCGCTGGCCATACGCATACGACGGAGCATCATTATTTCGACGCCGCCGACGGCTGGAAGGGGCCTGAGCCCCATCACCATCATGTGTTGACGGCGCTCTCAGGCTCGTGGTGGAGCGGGCCTTTCGATCATCGCGGCGTGGCTTCCGCCGACAGCCGCGACGGCACGCCGAACGGCTTTCACATCCTGTCCGTCGACGGCTTGAGCTATGCGACCCGTTTCGTTCCGGCGAAAGAGCCGAACGGACGCCAGATGCGGCTTTCGATCGAGAGCCGCTTCCATGGGATCAGCAAGGACGCCGACCGCGATTTCCGCCAGGTGCGGCTCTTGGGTTCGCCGGTTCCTCGCGAGGCGCTCAGCGCTTCGACCCTGATCGCCAACGTGTTCGACGGCGGCGAGAAGACCAAGGTCAAGATGATCATCGGCGATCGCGCGCCCATCGAGATGACCCGCCGCGCCCAGCCCGATCCGTTCGTCCAGGAGGTGTTCGCTCGCAACGAGGCGACGAAGAAGCCGTGGGTCAAGGCCGAGGATAGCTCGCACATCTGGACCGCGCGGCTACCCGGCGACCTTGCGCCCGGAACCTATGCCGTGGTGGTCGAGGCGATCGGCGAATACGGCCAGGCGCTCAGCGGACGCCTCGCGCTCGAGGTGACGGGGTAGGCGAAATGAGGGCGATGCGGTTTTGCGCGCGGCTCGACTTTTCAGTGTGCGCTAAGCGCCCTTTTCAGCGCGCCGCGCGCCGCTCAAGCGAGCGGCGCGGGCGCTCGTAATTTCACATTCAGCAGGGAGCGCACCAGCAATGATACCGGCCACAGACTCGGTGATGCCACGGGCCGCAGAACCGGCCCCAATGAGGACCGCAGGCGGCCTTTTCGATCGGAGTGAAGTTGTGGGCCGGTTCGGAAAGCGTTGCAGCTCCACGTTCTATCTGTGCGTCGGCGCTCCAAATGAGCGCGCCGCTAATCGTCAGAGCCGCGGCGCCCGCGAGCGTAATCGCCATTCTTCGCATCGTCGTCCTCCTCGAGACATCTCCCGTTCCGGGCGCAAGCCGACTGCCGCTCCAAGGCGACATTCGCCTTGCGGTCGCTGTGCGAGCGCAATGTGTGAGCGTCTCGGGGCGCTGGCAACCTGGCAAAAGTGTCAGTGGATCACCGGACCGCATGCTGGCCGAAGAGGCGGCCGCCACTCGCATCGAGCACCCGACGCGAGCGGCCTTGCGCTCGGATGACGGGGGGCCCGCTCGCCTTCAGCGCGCTATTGGTCCATATATGACGCGGACGCCGGATGCGGCTCAGCCAGCGCCATTCGAAATCATTGGGAGAGAGACGATGGATCCGAAATCGACTGCGGTCGTGCTCATCGAATATCAGAACGATTTCACCACCGAGGGCGGCACGCTGCATCAGGCGGTGAAGCCGGTGATGGACAAGACCAATATGCTGGCGAACACGGTCGAGACCGTCAAAAAGGCGCGCGAGCTCGGCGCGACCATCGTCTATGCGCCGATCACCTTCACCGACGATTATCACGAACTGAGCCCGAGCCCGTACGGGATCCTCAAGGGCGTGGTCGACAGCAAATCATTTCGCCAAGGAACCTGGGGCGCGGCGATCGTCGACGCGCTGAAGCCGGCGCCGGGCGACATCGTCATCGAAGGCAAGCGGGGCCTGTGCGGCTTCGCCACCACCAACCTCGATTTCATCCTGCGCAGCCGCGGAATCTCGACCATTGCGCTCGGCGGATTCCTCACCAATTGCTGCGTCGAATTGACGATGCGGACCGGATACGAGAAGGGCTACGACGTCGTCACGCTCAAAGACTGCACGGCGACGGTCAGCGAGGAAGAGCAGCGGGTCGCGGTCGAGAAGAATTATCCCATGTTCTCGAAGCCGATGACGCATGACGAGTTCCTGTCGAGCCTGGAGAGCGGCAAGGCGGTCGAGACGAAGTCGCGCGGCTACGAAGCCGCTTGAAGCCAACGAGCGCGTCGGGATCATGGTCAGGCTGAACGAAGTCCGGCGTAACGAGATCGCGGTCGAAGCGCCCGCTTCGTTCGACGCCGGCCTCACGTTCATCGGCGTTATCCGCACGCCCTGGACGTCGCGCCTCGAATGTCCGCGCCAGGGCCGCGCCGACGGCCCGATCTGCCGCATCGAGGTCACCGAGCCCTGGGTCGCGGCGCTGGACGGGATCGAGGCGTTCGAGCGGATCGAGGTCCTCTATTGGCTGCATGAATTCGCGCCGCGATCTCGTGCGCCAAAGCCCGGCCAATGACGGTGAGACGCGCGGCACGTTTTCGCTGCGCTCGCCGGTTCGGCCGAACCCGATCGGGACGGCGCTCGCGACCCTCGTCGCGCGCGAAGGGCCGACGCTTCTGGTCAGGGGTCTCGATTGCCTCGACATGACGCCGCTCGTCGACCTCAAGCCGGACCGCTGCCAGTTCACGCCGCTCGCCCCGCCCCAGGCGGGGGATTTCGAGACCGGGTGAGGTCTCGCCGGTGACGCCAGCCCTCATCGCTCTCAGTGATGCCGGTCGTCTCATACGAGTTCGCTGATCGATTCTCGCGCCCGGCGACTGCGAGGCGGCGGATGGCCAGTTCCGAGTCCTTTTTGAGCGATTCCAAAGGCTTGCGGCGCCATTTCCGAGTCGTTGTCGCTCCCAACCTCCTCGTGCCTAAAGGCGCCGCGAGGACGCTCCAGTATGCGCCGAGCGGGCGCTCACGAAACGCTCATTTCGCCCTGCGAAACGAACGGTTTCGCAGGGCATGGCGTAAGTCATTGAAATCATTATAGGCGCCGAATCAGTCATTTCGCTGGATTGTTTGTTTTCAATGACTTAACTTGGGTTTCGTTTCGCCGTTTTCGCGGGTTGTTTGTTTTCAGTGGCTTAGCTTCCCCTTTCGTTTCGCAGCGGTCGTTTTCCAGCCGTTGAACGCCAAGGCCCCCGCCACGGGGCGCCCATGAGAAGCGCGAACCGGTCTTGTCACGACTTCTGGAAAACAGTAGCACTGTCTCAGCCGTTTTGTCAAGAAAATGTCGGTCTTTTTTCCGAGCGCTTCCGCCCTCGACCGGGCGATTTCGCCGTCGTCCTGTCGAGCTGCTGACCCTCGCGGACGCCGCCGAAGCTGCGGGAAGCCATTCTCGCCAATACGCAGCCGGGTAGTGTCTCAGTTTGAATTTTCCTGGGCTTGACGCCGGTCGCCCGCGCTCCCGTGATATGCTTAGCGGGATCGGGGTGGAATGATGTCTGAGAGAAGAGACGAGTTGGCGCGTGAACTGGCCGAGAAGGAGAGCGCCTTACAGGAGGTCCGCGACGCAAAGAGCCGTTTTATGGGGACTGCCGAGGTTGCGGGCGACTGGTCCAAACGCGAAAAAGCTCTACTGGCGCAAATCGCGGACATAAAGTCTGAGTTGGAAGAGATGGACGACGATGCCTAGAGGCCCTAAAGGCGAGAAGCGCCCGGCCGACGTGAACGCCCGCGCGGTCATGATCGCCAAGATCGCGAACTGAGACACGACTTGTGCCCCGACTTCGCCTTTGAGCAGGCGTCTGATTTTCGCGATTTCGAGCGCCATGCTCAAGAGCGTTGACGGCCCGGTCGTCGTGGAGAAGGCCCCTTGAAGCCGTCTGTCGTGCTCAGACTCCATCGAGTCGCCATTCGTGAAGCCGCCGGGCGATTCCGCTCGGCCAACCCGCGGATCTGCACCACCTAATAGGGGCCGTCAGGAGGCGAGGGGGTTTCCGAGATGATGGGGCCGGAGATTCTCGTTGGTCTTGTCGGCGCGATCTTCTTTATCTGGCTGGTCGCCCGAGCGCGTCGAAGCGCGCCGCAAGCCCCTGCGCAATCCATCGTCTCCGCGCCCCGTCCGGACCAAGCAGCGGCGCAGCGCCGAGCGCCTGAGATCGCGAGAGAGGCGCGCGAGACTATCAAAGCGCGAGAGCGCGAAGTGCGACGCGCGGGGGAGGCCGCGCAACGCCTAGCGCGTCAGACCGAGAAAGAGGCGCGCGAGGCTATCAAGGCCCAAAAGCGCGAGGCGCAACGCGCCGAGGAAGCGGCGCGCAGGGCGCAAATCGAGATGGAAGTCGAGACGCGGCTGCGCGCGCTGAACGAGGAGGACGAGGAAGACTATCGGCGATTTGTTCGATCGCGTCTGGAACGCGCCGGGCATCATCCGCGCCGACGTTCCGTTGCAGCGCGTTGATCATTTGGGCGTAGCGGTCGAATCACGCGTCCAATCGATCGTGCCTCGCGGAGACGGCAGCGTCTATGTCAACGTCATCGAAAATGGCGAGCGCAAAACCTATGTGGCGGACCGTCACCGCTGGCTGCGCGATGGCCGGAAGGTGAGCGGCGCGGCGTTCTGCGCCATTGCGGAGCGCGGAATTCCGCCGGAGGAAGCCCTCCGCTACATCCCGCCGCCGACTTCGATCGAGGCTGCGCTCGCGCCGGAGAACAATCATATCCAGGCGAAGCGCGCGCTGGTGATCGGCTATCGAGCCAAGGACGGGGAGGTTTGCTATCGCGTCGTGAGCGGGGTCCGGCGCGCGGATGACCATTTCACCGCGCATTGCCATCTGCGCTGGGGTCAAACGCGCCATTTTCGCTACGACCAGCTGATCGAGGTCGTCAACGCCGGCACGGGAGAGGTCATTCCGCTCGAGCGATTCATGGACAAGGCGATCAGCATCTTTTCACCCGACCGCTGAGCTTTCACGTTCTGAACTCGTCCGAGATCTCGACCTAGCGCGTATCGGCGGGCGGAGTGGTGCAGATCGACAAATCGTCACCGGCTATCGCGTCGGATCGGCCGGGCATCACACTTAGTCGCCCATGCAATTTGTCGGCCGTCCGCGACTCGACCGGTTCAAGGGCGTCGTGACCGGGATCACCGGCAGTCGCCGGTCGGTGGCTACGAGCGGACGAGCGCTTAGTTTGCTAAGTTACGGGTGGATGGCGCGCTCGACGGCTAATTCAGCCGTGGCCTTGGCGCGCTCGGCCGCCGCCTCGGCTTCTCGCTCGGCGAGGACGCGATAATTTGGCTTCATTAGGAGCGCGAAAGGCAGCGCAATGATGAAGATGAGCGTGCCGAATAGCCAGAAGGCGAAGAAGCTGCGGCCCTTGCGATGCGCGATCCAGGCCGGCAGAAGGCCGATCAGCGTCGCTCCTCCCCATATCGCGGCGGCGTCCATCGGACGCTTCCCATATCTGATACGGATAATTTTGTCAAGGAAGAGCCCCGTCCTTGACTCTCTCGCCTTTTCGGTCCAAAACAAGAACAAAGAGCGAACATACAGAACGAGACCCGAATGTCGCCGAGCGGCAGAGCGGAGGGGATGGCGCGTCTCAGGCGCGTCATCGCCCAAATCGAGGCGGAAGGCGGCCCGGCGAACGAGCGGGCCGCGCGTCGGCTCCCGCTCGCGCGCGCTTTCGATTCCGCCCTTGGCGGCGGCCTTAAGGACGACGCCCTGCATGAGATCGCCCCGGCTCGGCCCGCGGACGGGGCGGCGGCGATGGGCTTTGCGCTTGCGCTCGCCGCGCGGTTTTTGAGCCGGCGGCCGGCCTCGGCGCTCCTCATCAGCGAAGGCTTCGCCGATGAGGAGACTGGCGCGCTCTATGGGCCGGGCCTCGTCGCGCACGGGCTTACCCTAAGCCGCCTCGTGTTCGTGCGCGCGCCCGACGCGGCTTTGGCCTTCTGGGCGATGGAGGAGGCGCTCAAATGCGGCGCGCCGGCCGCGGTCGTGGGCGAGATCTGGAATCTCAAGGGCTATAGCCTCGCCGCCTCGCGCCGCCTCTTGCTCGCCGCGCGAAAGGGTAAGGTCCCCGCGCTCCTGGTCCTGGCCAGCGCCTATGGCCAGGCGGAGCGCCTCTCCAGCGCCGCCGAGACGCGGTTTGAGATCGCCGCCGCGCCGAGCATGAGAACCCCGGCGACGGCCGGCCCCGATCTGCCCGGGCCCTTCGCCTGCGGGGCGCGGCTCATCAAGGCGCGCCTCGGCGCCTTTGTAGACGCCGTCGATGACGGCGTCCGCGCTCCAAAGGGCGTCTTCAAAGACGCCCGTCTGTCGACGGGCTACGGAGCGGGGCTACAGGCTTTCGACATGGGAAGCGTCATCCGTCTCGAATGGCGAAGCCAGGACCTGACTTTCAAGGACATGACTTTCGAGGACACGGCCTTTGACGACCAGGCGATTTCTCTCCCTCTGGCTGCCGCGTCTGGCGACCGACCGCGCGCGGCGGCTAGGCCACGTTGACAAGGCGGCGCCGCTTGTCGCGGTCGCCAGGATCGACAATGCGCAGAGGCTTGTCTGCGTCGACGCTCAAGCCGCGCGGCTCGGCTTGAGCATAGGCCTTTCGCTCCCCGACGCGCGCGCCCGCTTTCCAGCTCTCATCGCGGTCGAGGCTGAGCCTGCGGAAGAGGCGCGGCTGCTCGAGCGCCTCTGCGATTGGTGCTCCCGCTTTACCCCGCTCGCCGCCCTCGATGGACGCGACGGACTGATGCTCGATATTTCCGGAATCTCCCATCTGTTCGAGGGCGAAGCGGCGCTGATCGAGGACTGTCGCGCGCGGCTTGCTGCACAAGGAATCTCCGTCGCCATCGGCGCCGCCGGCAATCCGCGCGCGGCTTCAGCGCTGGCGCGCTTTTCGCGGGTGAAAACCGCCCCGGACCCGTTGAGCGACAAGGCGTTCGCCAAGCTTTTTTACGATCTGCCGCTCGCGGCCCTTGGCCTCGACGAGAAAACCGTCGCTGACATGGCGCGGGCAGGCTTGAGACGCATCGGCGACATCGCGCTGAGGCCCCGGGCGCCGATCACGGCGCGGTTCGGGTCCGCTCCAATGGCGCGGCTCGACGCCCTCAAAGGCCTCGAGCGCTCGTCGATCGCGCCGCGCTTTTCGCCGCCGGATTTCTGCGCCGAGCGGCAATTCGCCTCTCCCATCCAGACGGTTGAGGCGATCGAGGCTCAATTGCGCAAGCTCGCCGACGATCTCGTTGTGCTCCTGGAGCGGCAGGCCAAGGGCGCGCGGCGGATTGAGCTTGCCCTCTATCGCGTCGACGGCGCGGTGCGCCGCATTCTTATCGGCGCCTCCCGGCCGCTCAACGAAGCGCGGGCGATCGTGCGGCTCATCGCCGAGCGGCTGGCGAGTCCGGACGAAGACGCCATCGACGCCGGCTATGGCGTCGACCTCATGCGCCTCGCATGCCTTAAGGCCGAGCCGCTCGCGCCTTCCGAAGCCGAGCTCGAGCGCGCGCACGAGGCCGAGCGCGCCCATGCGCTCGCCGAGCTTCTCGACCGGCTGAGCGCGCGGCTCGGGGCCCGCGCGGTGACGCGTCGCGAGCTCATCGAGGCGCATCTGCCCGAACAGGCCGAGGCGGCCGCGCCCGCCGCGTTGGGGGAAGCGCGGCTGCGCGGGGGAGAGCCCGAGACGGTCGTAGCCGGCGCGCCGGCGCGGCCGTTGCGCCTCTTCGCCCACCCGGAGCCAATCGAGGCCCTGGCCGAAGTGCCCGACGGGCCACCTTTGCGCTTTCGCTGGCGGCGAGTCCTGCACAATGTCGCCGCCATCGAGGGGCCAGAGCGCATCGCCGCGCCCTGGTGGCGGCGCGGGGCCATGCCGACGCGCGACTATTTCCGCGCCGAGGATACGGAAGGCCGTCGCTTCTGGCTCTATCGCGAAGGCCTATGGGGCCGCGAGACGGAGCAGGCGAAATGGTTTGTGCATGGGCTATTCGGGTGAGACGGCGCCGGCGCCAGCCGCTCTTGACGCGCGCGTCCTGGCGGCCAACATGTCGCCTGGGCCCCAGCGGCACATCGAGAGCGTCGAATTGCAGTCCGGCAGGGCCATTTTGAACGTCCGCCATCTGACGACCTATCGCTACAAGCGGCCGGTCGAGTTTGGCGAACACCGCATGATGATGCGCCCGCGCGACGGGCACGATCAGCGGCTCCTGTCGTCGGAACTGCAGATTGAGCCGGAGCCGAGGCGACTGCGCTGGCTCTACGACACCTTTGACAATTGCGTCGCCGTCGCGTCGTTTTCCGGCGAGTGGACGTCGCTGAGAGTGGAGAACCGCTTCACCGTCGAGCGCATCGTCGACGAGCAGCCCGGCGGCGAGATCGATCCGCGGGCGCAGTTCTTTCCCTTTTCCTACACTCCGGAGGAGCTGCCCGACATCGCTCGGGCGATCGAGCGACTGTATAGCGATCCTGCGGGGGACCTCGACCGCTGGGTGCGTCAATTCGTGACGCCAGGCGCGACGACGCAGACCAGCCATCTTTTGATGACCATGACCTATGCGATCAAGGAAGGGTTCTCCTACGAGCGGCGCGAAGCAGCCGGGGTGCAGTCGCCGCCCCATACGCTCGACCGGCGCCGCGGCAGCTGTCGCGATTTCGCGATTTTGATGACGGAGGCGGCGCGCGCGCTCGGCATGGCCGCGCGTTTCGTCTCCGGCTATGTGTATGTCCCGAAGGAGGAGGACGAACCTGTTCGGCTGGGCGGGGGGGCCACCCACGCCTGGTGCCAGATTTATCTGCCTGGCGCCGGCTGGATCGAATTCGACCCGACCAATGGGCTGGTCGGGGGCAAGGACCTCATCCGCGTCGCAGTGGCGCGCGATCCCGCTCAGGCGGCGCCGCTGACCGGCGCCTATTTCGGCGATCCCCGCGACGAATTGGGCATGGAGGTTTCCGTCGAGGTGACGCAACCGAAGCAGGCCGAGCGCGTCACCCTCGCCGGCGCCTGAACCTCCGCATCCTAGAGCTTTTTGTTCTTGAGTTTACGCGCGGACCGCCCCGACGCGTCTCCTCCCCCCCTTGTGGGGGAGGATCAAGGAGGGGGGTCGCGCCGTCGGCGCATTCGATAATCCCCTCGACCCGCGCGAGACCCCCCACCCCTACCCGCCCCCACAAGGTGGGGCGGGTGCGCCAACGCCATCGATTCTACCGAAATGCAGCAGGCTCTGGACGATCGGGACAATACGCGTCGCCATCTTGACCCGTTCGGCCGGCCGGTCCTGAAGGAGCGCGCGCCGTGACGGCCGCGCCTGTTGATCAGGACTTGACCGCGCCTGCGGTCAAGCCAGCGACGATCCATCGCTGCGCCATCAGAAACATGAGGATCGCGGGCAGGATGGTCAGCGTGATGAAGGCGAGCACCAATTGCCAGGAGGTGGAATATTGCCCCTGATAGGCCATGAGGCCGAGCGTCCAGGGATAGCGCTGCTCGCTGTTGAAGACCACCAGCGGAAGGAGGTACCCGTTCCAGCTGCCCACGAACGCGATCACCCCGACAGTGGACAGGATCGGACCGGATAGGGGCAACGTTATGTAGAAGAAGTAACGGAAGTATCCGCACCCATCCATCATCGCAGCGTCGAGGAGCTCGGCCGGCAGTTGTTTGAAGGCGGCGCGCAGCAGCAGCACCGCCATAGCGATCGAGAAAGCGACCTGCGGCAGGATGACGCCCCAATAGGAATTGAGCAGTCCGAGATCCCTGATCTTGATGAACAGCGGCAGAATCGCCGTCGCCACGGGAAATAGGAGCCCAAGCTGGAGATAGTTCAAGAGGAATTTGTCGCCGAAGAAGCGCAAGTGGGCGAAAGTGAATGCGGCCATCGAGGCGACTACAAGCGTCAGGAAGACGGTGAAGAGCGCGATCAACAGCGAATTGCCGAGCACCTGCCAGTATCGGTAGCCGGTGAGGATGCTCCAGTAGTTGCTTCCCATCCAGACGCGCGGCGGCCCGAGCGGATTGGTGCGAATTTCGCTGAGGTCCTTGAAGCCATTGAGGGCGGTCGCCAGCACCGGAAAGAGGACGGCGCCCGCGATCACGAGCAGCGCGGCGAAGATGAGGAGGCTCGCAGCCCCGCGCCGCCGGCGGCCCAGGACCTCGAATGTGTCCGCTGAGGCGTCAGTCATCGCGCATGAAGATCCGTCGGTAGCCGAATGCGAAAGTCACGCAGATGAGGAACAGCACGACGCCGACGGCCGAGCCGAAACCCACGCGCATCCGGGTGATGCCGAAATAGTAGAGGAAGGACACCATCGTGTTGGTGGTTTCGAACGGACCGCCGCCAGTCAGAGGCACGATGATGTCGAAGAGCTGCAGCGCGCCGACGACGGAGAAGAAGATCGACAGGCGGATCATCGGGCCGAGCAGCGGCAGCGTGATGTGCCAGAACCGCTGCCATGCGCCGGCGCCGTCCATCTCCGCCGCCTCGAGCAGCGACCGGTCAATGCCCTGCAGCCCAGCGACATAGAGCATCATGTGGAAACCGAAATACTTCCACACGACGACGATCAGCACGGCCGAGAACGCCCACGTTTTGTCCGCGAGCAGGAAGTACGGCTGCATGCCGAGCGCGGCGGTCGCCGCGCCGACGAGGCCATAGTCGCCGTCGAACATGAAATGCCAGATCAGGCCCGCCGCGACATCCGCCAGCACATAGGGCAAGAAGAAGATCATGCGGAACCAGGCCGCCCCGGGGATTCGCCCGGCGACCATCACCGCGATCGCGAGCGCGAGCGGCAACTGGATGAGGAGCGAGACCGCGATGATCAGGCCATTGTTGATCAACGAGCGCGCGAACGTCGCGTTGCCGATCAGGTAGCCATAGTTCTTGAGGCCGATGAATTTCTCCGGCCGGCCGTAGCCGTCCCAATTGTAGAAGCCGTACCAGGCGGCTTCCGCCATGGGCAGCGCGACAAAGACGGTGAAGAGGAGCAGCGCCGGCGGCAGGAAGACAGCGATCGTCGCCCAGCCGTTCAACGTGAGTTCGGCGAGCGGGCTCGACATAAGCGGTCGAGCCGGCCGCGAACAAACCGCCCCTCGCCTCCGAAGGAAGCGAAGGCCCCGCCTCGCTGAGAGGCGGGGGCGAAACGCTCGCGGTCAATGGGCCTTAGCCTACTGTTGCTCCGCAGCTTCCTGAATCGCCGCGGCGGCGGCCTCCGGGGTCATTTCTCCAGCCGCCACGGAGACGGATGCGTCGTTGATGACGCGGCCGACCGAGGGGCCCAAGTCCTGGTCGAAATAGTTCTGGTGGTACGTCGTCTTGGCGAGATCGTCAGCCAGACGTTTGAACAGAGGATCGGTGAACGCGCTTTCCGAGCCCTTGACGACCGGTATGTAGGCGGCCTTCGCCGCGGCCTCCGTCGCGTATTTCTCCTGGCTGAAGAACTTGAGGAAGTCGACCGCCTCGGGCGGCGCAGACTTGCTTACGAGCCAGCCGTTGATCCCGCCCATCGTGTCGGTCGCTTTGCCCTTGCCGCCAGGAACGACGGGGAACGACAGGATGCCGATGTCCTCCTCGGCCAAGCCCTTGCCCGTGGTCGAGTTCGGCGCCTGCATGCCGAGCAGCCATTGCCCCATAAGGTCCATCGCCGCCTTGCCGTCGCCGAATATCCCGGACGACTGGGCGTGCGAAGTGGTGAGATAACCGGGCTGGAACGGCTCGAGCGCCGCGAGTTCTCGCAGCCGCTTGCCGGCCTCGACGAAGGTCGCGTTCTTGAACCCGCCGTCCTTTCCCGCCTTTGCGTCGGCGAGCGCGTGCTCTCCGCCGATGCGCATGACGAGGTAGGAATAGTAGAAGTGCATCGGCCATTTCTCGCCCGCGCCGACCACGATCGGGGTGATCCCGGCGGCTTTAAGCTTCTTCACCGCGCCAAGGAAATCGTCCCAGGTCTTGATGTCCTCCGCCTTCACGCCTGCCTTCTCGAACAGTTTCTTGTTGTAATAGAAGACAACCTCGCCCACCTCGAATGGGACTCCGACGACCTTGCCGTCGACCTTGAAGGCGTCGTTCGCTGTCTGGGCCAGCGTGTCCTCCCAGGGGGCTACACTGGCGGTAATGTCCTTGAGGAAGCCTGCCTTGTCCTGCGCTTGCATGACGCCGCCGCCCCAGCTGTAGAATAGCTCCGGACGGGAATCGTCGGATTGCAGCATCGTCGGCAGCTTCGCCTTGAAGGCCTCGTTCTCCAGATACTTGAACTCGACCTTCACGCCGGGATGCGCCGCGTTGTAATCATCGGCGATCTTGTTCCAGACTGCCTTCTGAGCCGCATTTTCACTGACATGAAGGACGGTGATGTGCGTTTCGGCGTAGGCTGGGGCGCTTATAGCGCTGACGCACGCCGCAAGGAACGCGAGCTGGCGAAATTTCATGGGCTTCCTCCGGAAGGACGTGGGCTTGGCGGGATTGTTTTTGTCCGCGACGCAAAATAAATCTGTCTCGACTTCGGGCGACTGTCAAGCCAACTCACCGGAAGGAGCTGAAAAAGCGGGAGCGTGCAGTTGACAGACCGCTGCGGACTTGGAAATAATTCCGCCATCCGTAGAAAAACACGCCTCCAAGCGGAAACGCCCAAGCGATGAAAACCGCCGATCCCGAATTGATGCGCGCGATCAATCGCTTCCACGTCATGGACGCGATCCGCCGATTCGGTCCGATGTCGCGGGTCGAGATTTCGCAACTGACTGAATTGAGCTCGACTACCGTCTCCGCCATCACGGCGGCGCTGCTCGACGATCGGCTCATCATCCCATTGCAGCTCGGCGCTGTGCGCGACGCGGGACGCGGCCGCCCGCGCGTGATGCTCAAGCTCAATCCGGATGCGGCGTATGTGGTGGGCGTCAAGCTCGCCCACGACCAGATCACGGTCGCGGTAACCAATTTCTGCGCCGACATTCTGCGCTCCCTTGCGCTTCCGATCCGTATCGATCGCCAGACGGCGTCCGTCATCGGCGATCTGGTGGAAGACGGCGTTCGCCGCTGCGTCAGCGACGCGGGCCTCGACATCATTCAAATCTCGGGGGTCTGCGTCGGCCTTCCCGGCGTTGTCGAGCGGGCGGCGGGCGTTTGCCGACAAAGCCCAATTCTTCAGGAGCGCAACGTGCCCTTCGGCGCCGATCTCAGCCATCGCCTTGGCGTACCCGCTTCGATCGACAGTGATGTCAACCTCGTGACCCTGGCCGAACACTGGTTCGGACAGGCGCGCGATCTCAACGACTTCCTTGTCGTGAACGTCGAGCGCAGTCTTGGACTCGGCATTCTTCACAACGGTGAATTGTTTCGCGGCGCGAACGGCCTCAGCCCGGACCTCGGCGATCTGATGGTCCGGTCTCCGGATGGCGGCGGGGAGCGGCTCGCCGATATCGCCTCGGAGGCGTCCGTGCTGATCGAAGCCGAGGCGCTGCTGCGCGAGGGCGATCTTGATGCGACGCTTCATCAGGAACGCGCGATGGCGTTTTTGTTGAAGCGCGCAACCGCCGGGGATAAGCGCTGCGTGCGCGTGGTCGCCGCCGCGGGCGAGGCGCTGGGCTTCGCAGTCGCCAGCCTCATCGCGCTGTTCGCGCCGCCGAAGGTCATCATTTCCGGCCGGACGATGGCGACCAGCGACCATTTCATTGCGCCGCTGCGCAAGACCGTCGCCGCTCTCCTCCCGCCAAGCCTCGCGGACGTTTCCGACATCATCGTTCGCGAATGGAGCGATGGAAACTGGGTGCAGGGCGCCGCGGCGATGACGTTGCGTGATCTCTATGGCGCGCCGTGGGGAACGACGGGGCCAGCGCCGATCCGCGAAGCGCCCGCCTCGCAACTCGGAGGATCGTGAATGCAACCCGTCGGAATCGGCGTCATCGGTTGCGGAAACATCAGCTCCGCATATCTCACCGCGGCGAAGAAGTTCCCGATCCTCAACCTGATTGCGCTCTCCGACGCCAATCCCGCGGCGGCAGACGCCCGAGCGGCGGAATTCGGGATTCCGGCGCGTCCGGTCGACGCGCTGCTTGCCGATCCGGCGGTCGAGATCATCCTGAATCTTACGGTTCCGAACGCCCATGTCGACGTCGGCCTCAAGGCGATCGCCGCCGGCAAGCACGTCCACTCGGAAAAGCCCCTCGGCGTCGCCGTCGCCCAGGCGCGCCGTCTGGTCGAAGCCGCGGCGGCCAACGGCTTGCGGCTCGGCTGCGCGCCCGACACCTTTCTCGGCGGCGCCCATCAGACTGCCCGCCGCGCCGTCGATGGGGGGCTGATCGGCCGGCCGATCGGCGGCTCGGCGTTCTTCATGTGCCCGGGCCATGAGCGCTGGCATCCCAATCCGGGCTTCTATTACCTCGCCGGCGGCGGCCCCATGCTTGATATGGGACCTTACTATGTCACCGACCTTATCAATCTTCTCGGGCCGGTGGCGAGCGTCAGCGGCGTCGCCACCCGAACGAGGTCCGAGCGCGTCGTCACCAGCCAGCCGCTCGCGGGCGCGCGCATTCCGGTCGAGGTCGCCACGCACGTCGCCGGGACTCTGATATTCGTGAGCGGAGCAGCCGTCACCATGACGATGAGCTTCGACGTCGCTCGACACAGGCACGGTCAGATCGAACTTTACGGCGAGACAGGCTCGCTCATTGTTCCCGACCCCAACCATTTCGGCGGCCAGGTCGAATGGGCGACCGCAGCTGAGGACTGGCGCGAAATCCCGACCCAGGGTCCCTATGCCGACGGCAATTACCGCATCCTCGGCCTTGCCGACATGGCGCAGGCGATCCGCACCGGCCGGCCGCATCGCGCGAGCGGGGAACTCGGGTTCCATGTGCTTGAAGTGATGGAGGCGTTCCAGATCTCGTCCGACGCTGGCAAAGCGGTCGCGATATCGACCCGGCCGGAGCGGCCCGCGCCTTTGCCGCCCACGCTCCGGGTCGGCGAACTCGACTAAAGATGAATTTGAACGGAGGAACGGATGCGCGAAGCGCTCATTGTCTGGGGAGGCTGGAGCGGCCATGAGCCGGAGCTCGGCGCGCACATCGTCGCCAAGATTCTCGAGGCGCACGACTTCAAGGTCTACGTCGAAAACACCACCGAGGCCTTCGCCGATCCGGCGATCGCGGACATGAGTCTCATCGTGCCGATCGTCACGATGTCCAAGATCGAAAAGGAGGAGGTCGAGAACCTGACCGCTGCGGTGAGGGGCGGCGTCGGCCTCGCTGGTTATCACGGCTGCATGTGCGACGCGTTCCGGGACAGCGTCGACTATCAATTCATGTGCGGCGGCCAATGGGTCGCCCACCCCGGCAACGTCATCGACTATCGGGTCGACGTCGCAAAACCCGACGACCCGATCATGCAGGGAATCTCGAGCTTCGCCTATCGGTCCGAGCAATATTACATGCACGTCGATCCTTCGAACGACGTGCTGGCGACAACCACGTTCTCCGGCGAGCACGCGCCCTGGACCAAGGGCGTCGTGATGCCGGTCGTGTGGAAGCGCAGGCATGGGCTCGGACGCGTCTTCTACTCTTCGCTCGGCCATGTCACGGCCGAGTTCGGCGTGCCTGAGATGCGGACGATCCTCGAGCGCGGCATGCTCTGGGCGGCGCGCTGACCGCTCGCGCGCGTCCGGGCGCGCTTGCGGAGCGCGGATTCAACCAGAGCGCGAGTTCCTCGCAAGCAAAAGCAAGTAAATGAAAGCAAAATCGCTTGCTTTAGCTTTCTTTTATTTTTCCGAATCTGGACTTTTCAATGGGTTACAGGAAAAAAATAAAAAGAATCAACTCGTGTCTCAAGTTGTGTGCAAAACGTCTCAAACGCTTTTCCTCTCGCGCTTCCGCTCGGCTGGCAGGCTGGCAAGGCTCGGGCTCCGTGGGTGCATCAGAGAGATGTATACCACGTGTTTCTGATTTTAGCAAATCAAAAGATGGCGCCCTCTCCTTTTCTATAATCTTATCAGCCAACTGCGTGCATGGTCCGCGTCCTCGTGGATGGGCGGGTCACCCCTCGGATCACAGTCCTGGGGCGGCCATGACGAGAAACCGAGAGGCGACTGCCGACCGCCGACGCCATAAGCGCCTCCGCTTCGGGCGAATCCGTTTGATGGATTCCCTTTGTCATTCCCGACCGCCGCAGAGCGGCCGATCGGGAAATCCGGCGCGCCGTTAGCCGTCGCAGGGAGTGCTGGATTCCCGGTCAGACCTTCCCCCCGGGATCGCAGTCCGGGGGCTGCCGGGAATGACCGGGACTGAGGAAACCGAAGCCGCGGCCCGCCGGGCCCGACCGCGGTCGAACGGAGCCAGCGCTTGCGTCGGACGGCAAGCGCCGGTATTCAACTTCAAGTCGGGGACCGGAATCGAGGTTGTGCGTGGGGGCGGGGCGACGAGCGGTCGTTCTTTCGGGACTCCTTTGGGCTGCGCTCCCGGCCGCGTCGGCGACCGCGGCCGACCTGTCTAGCCTCGGCATTGAGACGACGCCGCCGCCGGCGCCTGTCATCGCCCCGGTGCCTAGCACTTATATCGACATCGTCGATGAGGTCCGGGTCGGGGTCTTCGCCCACAACTGGATTCACGACGAAAGCGCCCCGGTCGACGCGTCGGTCGAATTGCTGTCGTCGGCGCTCCCGCTTCCCGGTCCGTCCGACAACCCCTGGTTCGGTTGGTTTTTCAGGCCGCGCATCAATATTGGCGGGATGATCAACACCGGCGGCAAGACGAGCTACGGCTTTACCGGCCTCACCTGGCGCATTCCGATCTATAAGGCGTTCTTCTTCGAGGGCGAGTTCGGCGGCTCCGTCAACAATGGCCCGGAGCATCCGGAGGCAGGCCGCATCTTCATGGGATGCCCGATCAACTTTCGGGAGTCCGGCGGTTTCGGCGTTCAGCTCACTTCGAACATCGACATTATAGCCAGCGTCGAGCATAACTCGCATGCGACCTTCTGCACCCACATCGATCCCGGCATCACCGATGTCGGCGTCCGTGTCGGCTACAAGTTCTGAAGGGGCAGGGGCGGGCCGAGTGGCGGCGAGCTCTGTGCAAGTTCGTCCGACCGCTCATACGAAATCCGGTTGATCCGTCCTGTCATTCCCGGCAGACCGGAGGTCTGACCGGGAATCCAGCCAATCCCAACGGGCGGCTGATCGCGCTCTGGATTCCCGATCGGCCGCGCTGCGGCCGTCGGGAATGACAACGAGAATCATTCAGGCGGATTCGGGTATCAGCCCGCCAGCCGCCGAATTTTGTCCTCTATGCGGGCAAATACTTCTTCGGCCTGCACAGTTCCGCCCGCAACCCGGCGCTCCTCGATCGACCGGCGAATGTCGTCGACACTGAGCTGGCGGACGCGCGCGTTCTGATCGCGACGGATGAGGTCACGGACGTAGTCGCTGACGCTAGCGTATTCGCCGCTTTCGATGCGGCTCTGCACCCATTCCCGCATGGAGTCCGGGACTGATGCGTTCATCGAAGCCATTTGGCCTCCTCTGGCTAGACTAGCATGGCGTCAGTTGGCGCCTAATGCCATTAAATCCACCAGCGGCGGCTTTCCGCCCGCTGCTTGCTTCTCGCCCATCAAGACGCCGCCCTCGCCAAAACCCGCGCCATGCGCTTGCGCCAGTCGGCGCTTTGAGCGCATGGCCGCCCCTTCCGTCGCGTCAAACTTTCCGCTAGTGAGCGCGGCTTAAGGCCGCCCCTGATGACGGCCTCGCGCGCCGCTGCCCACGAAGCCTGAGACGTAGCGCCGCCTTCCGGCCGATTTCGGTCGCGAAGGGGCCTCTTTTCGTGCAAGGGCGTCGGCCTGCGCGCTGAGCCCAGGAACCTCATGCCCAAACGGACCGATATTTCCACCATCCTCATCATCGGCGCCGGCCCGATCATCATCGGCCAGGCGTGCGAGTTCGATTATTCGGGGACGCAGGCCTGCAAGGCGTTGCGCGCGGAAGGCTATCGAATCGTCCTCATCAATTCCAATCCGGCCACCATCATGACCGATCCGGACATGGCGGACCGGACCTATATCGAGCCGATCACCCCCGAGATCGTCGCCAAGATCATCGCCAAGGAGCGCTATGCGATCCCGGGCGGCTTTGCGTTATTGCCGACCATGGGCGGCCAGACCGCGCTCAATTGCGCTCTTTCCTTGCGCAAGATGGGCGTGCTCGATCGCTATGACGTCGAGATGATCGGCGCCAGCGCCAAGGCGATCGACAAGGCCGAGGACCGCAAGCTGTTCCGCGAGGCGATGACGAAGATCGGCCTCAAGACGCCGCGCTCGCACCAGGTGAAGACGCTGGCGCAGGGCTTAACCGCGCTCGACGACATCGGCTTGCCGGCGATCATCCGCCCGAGCTTCACGCTCGGCGGCACCGGCGGCGGCGTCGCCTACACAAGAAGCGAGTTCATCGAGATCGTCGAGCGCGGCATGGACGCTTCGCCGACCGACGAGGTGCTGGTCGAGGAGAGCGTTCTCGGCTGGAAGGAATTCGAGATGGAGGTGGTGCGCGACAAAAAGGACAATTGCATCATCATCTGCTCGATCGAAAACATCGACCCGATGGGCGTCCACACCGGCGATTCGATCACCGTCGCGCCTGCGTTGACGCTGACCGACAAGGAATTCCAGATCATGCGCGACGCCTCGATCGCGGTTCTGCGCGAGATCGGGGTCGAGACCGGCGGCTCGAACGTGCAGTTCGCGGTCAATCCGGCCGACGGGCGCATGGTGGTGATCGAAATGAACCCGCGCGTCTCCCGCTCCTCGGCGCTGGCCTCGAAGGCGACTGGGTTTCCGATCGCCAAGGTCGCGGCCAAGCTCGCCGTCGGCTATACGCTCGATGAGATCGCCAACGACATCACCGGCGGCGCGACGCCGGCTGCGTTCGAGCCAACGATCGACTATATCGTCACCAAGATCCCGCGCTTCGCGTTCGAGAAGTTTCCCGGCGCCGAGCCCGTGCTGACGACGGCGATGAAATCGGTCGGCGAAGCGATGGCGATCGGCCGCACCTTCGCCGAGTCGCTGCAGAAGGCGTTGCGCTCGCTGGAGACTGGCCTCGACGGGCTCGACGAAATCGAAATCGACGGGCTTGGTCTTGGCGACGACCACAATGCGTTGCGCGCGGCGATCGGGCAGCCGACGCCCGATCGCCTGCTCAAGGTGGCGCAGGCGATGCGCCTGGGGATGGGCGTCGAGGAGATCCATGAGGTTTCCAAGATCGACCCCTGGTTCCTGGAACGGATCGCCGAGATCGTGAGCCTCGAGGGAATGGTGCGCGCTCATGGCCTGCCGCCCGACTCGGGAAACTTAAGGGCGCTGAAAGCGGCCGGCTTCTCGGACGCGCGCCTTGCGGCGCTGACCGGCAAGGCCGAAGCCGAGGTCGCCGCGGTCCGCAAGCGGCTCGGCGTTCAGCCGGTGTTCAAGCGCATCGACACCTGCGCCGCCGAGTTCGCCGCGCCCACGGCTTACATGTATTCGACCTACGAAGCGCCGTTCGCCGGCGTCGCCAAATGCGAAGCCGACCCTTCGGAGCGGGAAAAGATCGTCATTCTGGGCGGCGGACCGAACCGGATCGGGCAGGGGATCGAATTCGATTATTGCTGCTGTCACGCCTCGTTCGCGCTGAGCGCGGCGGGCTACGAGACGATCATGATCAACTGCAATCCGGAGACGGTCTCGACCGACTACGACACGTCGGACAGGCTCTATTTCGAGCCGCTGACCGCCGAGGACGTGCACGCCATTCTCGACAAGGAGCGCGAGCGTGGGCTCCTCAAGGGCGTGATCGTGCAGTTCGGCGGCCAGACGCCGCTCAAGCTCGCCCACGCCATCGAACAGTCGGGCGCGCCGATCCTAGGCACCTCGGTCGACTCGATCGATCTCGCCGAGGACCGCGACCGCTTCAAGCGGCTGCTCGACAAGCTCGGGTTGAAGCAGCCCAAGAACGGCATCGCCTATTCGGTCGAACAGGCGCGCCTCATCGCCGCCGACCTCGGGCTGCCGCTGGTGGTGCGCCCCTCTTATGTGCTGGGCGGCCGGGCGATGGCGATCATCCACGATTCCGGCGCGCTCGACGACTATCTGCTCGGCGTGCTGCCGAGCCTGGTGCCGTCCGACGTCAAGGCGCGCTACCCGAACGACAAGACCGGCCAGATCAACACGGTCCTGGGCAAGAACCCACTGCTGTTCGACCGCTACCTCACCGACGCGATCGAGATCGACGTCGATGCGATAAGCGACGGCAAGACGGTGGTTGTGGCCGGGATCATGGAACATATCGAAGAGGCGGGGATTCACTCGGGCGACAGCGCCTGTTCGCTGCCGCCGCGCTCGCTCAAGCCTGAGACGATCGTGAGCCTCAAGGAGCAGACGCAGAAGCTCGCGCGCGCGCTCGAGGTCGGCGGGCTCATGAACGTGCAATATGCGCTCAAGGGCGGCGAGATCTATGTGCTCGAGGTCAACCCGCGCGCCTCGCGCACGGTGCCGTTCGTCGCCAAGGTGATCGGCAAGCCGATCGCCGCTATCGCGGCCCGCGTCATGGCGGGGGAGCCGCTTGCTTCGTTCGATCTCAAGCTCGAACGGCTCGATCACGTCGGGGTCAAGGAGGCGGTGTTTCCGTTCGCCCGCTTCCCTGGCGTCGACACCGTGCTGGGGCCCGAAATGCGTTCGACAGGCGAAGTGATGGGAATTGACCGCTCGTTCGAGGTCGCCTTCGCCAAGAGCCAACTGGGGGCCGGGTCGCGGCCGCCGACATCGGGCGCCGTGTTCGTCTCGGTGCGCGACGTCGACAAGGAGAAGATCGTCGAGCCGCTGCGTAAGCTGCAGGCGCTCGGATTCAAGATCCTGGCCACCGCCGGAACCCAGCGCTACCTGACCGCCCGTGGGCTCAAGGCGGAGAAGGTTAATAAAGTGTCGGAGGGCCGCCCGAACGCCGCGGACGCGGTGCGCAATGGGGCGGTGCAGCTCATGTTCAACACCACCGAGGGCGCGACCTCGCTCGCCGATTCCAAGCCCCTGCGCCGCGCCGCCCTCTTGCAAAAGACGCCCTACTACACCACAATTTCTGGCGCCATCGCGGCGGCCGAAGGGATCCGCGCCGTCGCGGCTGGCGAACTCGAAGTCAGGGCGTTGCAGGACTATCTGGCGTGACGGCGCGGAATAGCGCCGCCGCGATGGCATGTTTTTGTACGGAAGAGTCATGGATAAGCTACCGATCACCGCCGCAGGCCATGCCGCGCTCGAGGCGGAGTTTCTTCGTCGCCAGCAGGTCGAGCGACCCCGCATTATCGCGGCGATCGCGGAGGCGCGATCGCACGGGGACCTTTCGGAAAACGCAGAATATCACTCCGCCAAAGAGGCGCAGTCGCATAACGAGGGCCGCCTCGTCGAACTCGAGGACCTGTTGCAGCGCGCCGAAGTGATCGACGTGACGAAGTTGAACGGGACGACCGTCAAGTTCGGCGCGACCGTCACCCTGATCGACGAAGACACCGAGAAAGAGAGCGTGTTTCAGATCGTCGGCGAGACCGAGGCGGACGTGAAATCAGGCAAGGTGTCGGTCACCTCGCCGACGGCGCGGGCGCTGATCGGCAAGAAGGCGGGCGATAGCGTCGAAGTGAACACCCCCGGCGGCGGCAAGAGCTATGAAATCGTCAAGGTCGCCTATATATAAATGTTATATAATTGACCAGTTGGTGGACTGAAATATACAGTTGGCCAAGTTGGCGGGCTGAAACCTGGCGCGACCGGCTACATAAAGCTCCTGGGAAACGCCGCAAAAGAGGAGGTTTGGTCGTGTCGACATTGGCCTTGACTCGTCGCGCCGGGCTCGTCGCTCTCGGGGCTCTCGCGCTTCAGGGTTGCGCCAACGCGGTTCCAACGGCGACAACGAGCAGCCTGCGGATCCGCGATATTAAGGTCGAGGTGCGCGCGCAGGTCGGCGATCCGACGGTCACTTGGGTGCAACAAGAACTTCCCGGCGCGATCGCCCAGGCGTTGGGGGCGTACTACTCGCCCGGGGATCGCGGCGGCGCGACCCTGGTGGCGCGAATTGACTATCTTTATCTCGGGCCGAGCAGCGGCGGGACCGGGCCGGAGGGAGGGTCGCAAGATACAATGAGCGGCGTCCTTATTGTTGGGGGGCCGCGGGGCGGCGTTGATACGCATCTACGCGCAATCAGCTTTTACTACCCGATGTCGATTGATCAGACGTTGTGGGAGCGAGCCTATCACGACCGAGTGACAGCGCTCGCGCAGGCGTTTGCCGGCTGGGTTCCGAGAAAGCTTGGGTTGGCGCAGGGCTAGCCGGACGGGCTGGATTACCCGCGCGATACGCCAAGGAGAACCATGTCCGCATTTCCCTTGACTTGCCGCGCCGCGCTTGCCGCTCTTGGGGCCGTTCTTCTTCCGGCGGCGGCGGAAGTGCGTAGCGCGTCGGCCCAGCCCGGCCTTCGCATTCGCGCCATCAAAGTCGACGTTTCACCGATTTGCGCCAGCATGGGAGATCCGACCGCGGCGTGGGTGCAGGAGGCGCTTCCCGGAGCGCTTGCTCAGGCGCTCGCACCCTACATGGCGCCGGGCGACCGCAACGGCGCGACTTTGGTGGCGCGGATCGACTATCTCTATCTCGGACCAAGCAGCGGCGGCCCGAACTTCTTCAGGCAAACGCAGGACACCATCAACGGAACGCTCCTGGTCAAAGGGCCGCGGGGCGGCGTACTTGCGAGCGTGCCCCTAAGGGCGATCTCGTCCTATTTCCCGATGGCGGTTGATCAGGCGCTGGTCGAGCGGGCTCTGCAAGGCCGCGTGGTCGCCCTTGCGCAGGCGTTCGCCGGCTGGACGCCGAGGGAGCTGGGTCTCTGAGTATTTCGCGGGCGATCCTTCGCTCGGAAGCCGTGGCTTTCGCCTTAGGTGTTCGCGCGTTGTTTTGATCCGGCTCGGCGTCTCGGAGGGAAGGACAAGATGGTCGCCAGCGCCAAGACCCGCCGGGCCGCGCTCGCCGCCCTTGGCGCGCTCGCGATTTCGCTGACGTTCGCTGCGCCTAGCGCGGTCGCCTATCCCGGCCTCAGGTTTCGCGAGATCAGGGTCGACGTCGCGCCCGTGCGCGCGAACTTCGGCGATCCCACGGCGACATGGATGGAGCAGGCGCTTATGCAGGCCCTGCCGCAGGCCTTGGGACCTCATTTTGCGCCGAGGGACAGAAACGCCGCGGTCCTAGAGGTCCAGATCGACTGGATCTATCTCGGCCCCAGCAGCGGCGGGACCGGTCCGGCCGGTGCTTCGCAAGACACGGTCGTAGGAACCTTTATCGTTCGGGGGCCCCGAGGCGGAATCGTGTCGCAAACGCCCCTGCGAGCAATCGCATTCTATTATCCGAGCGCCCCCGACCAGGCGATGGTTGAGGAGGCCTATCACTGGCGCGTAGTAGCCCTGGCGCAGGCGTTTGCGGGTTGGGCGCCAAGAGAGCTTGGGCTTTAGAGGCGCGAATTTCGCGAGCGCCCCTGCTTTCGGGGCTTTGTCCGTATTGCACGCCGAGCGAAGCTCGACTGGGTCGGGGGAGACGGTGTTGATCAGTTCTGCAACGCGCCGCGTCGCGCTGTCCCGTCTTGGAGCCTTCGCCGCCCTTTTCGCCGTGAGCGACCTTCGTAGCGCCCGGGCTCAGAAGGCGGTCAGGTTCCGCGACATTCGGGTCGACGTTTGGCGGCTGAGGGCGAGCGCCGGCGACCCGACCGCCGACTGGGTCGAAGAGGAGCTTCCCCGAGATTTGGCTCAGGTCCTGGCGCCGTACATGGCGCCAGAAGAGCGAAACGGCGCGACTTTGCTGGCCCGGATCGAGAACGTCGACCTTGGAGGCAGCAGCGGAGGTCGGGGGGGCGGCTCTGTGGATTCGATCGAAGGCGTCCTGATCGTGAGCGGATCGCGCGGCTTAGTCGCCGCAGCAACCCCTTTGCGGGCGACCGCGTCCTACGAGCAAAGCGCTGTTGATCAGTCACTGTTCGAAGAGGCCTACCACGGGCGCGTGGCGGCGCTGGCCGAGGCCTTCGCGGGGTGGACGCCCAGGCAGCTCGGGATCTGAACCGCCGGCCTTCGGGCGCTAGAGCCTGCTGCATTTGGGCAGAATCGATGGCGCTGGCGTTTCCTCCCCCCTTGTGGGGGAGGATTGAGGAGGGGGGTCGCGCCGTCCTACGCGACGAGAGAGCAGCGGCGCAATCTACAATCTCCTCGGTCCGCCCGACCCCCCACCCCCGCCCGCCCCCACAAGAGGGGGCGGGTGCGCAGCGGAGCGATCCCCGCGTAAACTCAAGAGCAAGCGGCTCTAATTTGCGGCCACGATCGATTGCCTTGCCCGCGCCCGGTGGTATAGCCCGCGGCAATGGTTGGCGCGGGCACGGACAGGACAAGGCCGCGGCGCGGCGGCGGTCCAGCTTTTATTCTGGTTCGGCCGCAGCTGGCGGTGAACATCGGCATGTGCGCGCGGGCGATGGCGAATTTCGGCCTCGACGACCTGCGCCTGGTCAATCCACGCGAAGGCTGGCCGCGCAGCGATGAATATCGCGACGTCGCCTATTCCGCAGCGGCGGGCGCGACCGATTTGCTCGACGCCGCTCGGGTCTTTCCCAGCGTCGAGGCGGCGATCGGCGATCTCCAGGTGGTCTATGCGACCACGGCGCGCGAGCGCGGCCAGATGAAGGCGGTCCTCACCCCGAGCGTCGCGATGGGCGCGACCGCCGCCGCGATCGGCGAGAAGCGCGGAATCCTGTTCGGGCCGGAGCGCACCGGCCTCACCAATGACGAAGTCGCGGTCGCCGATACGATCATTACCTTTCCTTCCAGCCCCGCCTATGCCTCGCTTAACCTTTCGCAGGCCGTTCTCATCTGCGGCTACGAGTGGTTCAAGGCGGCGCACGGCGACGTCCCGCCGCCGTCCACGATTCCGCGCGCGGTCTCGCCGCCGGCGCAGCGCGACATGCTGCTCGCCTTCTTCGATTATCTCGAGGGAAAGCTTGAAGAGAACGGCTTTTTCCGCCCCGTGACCAAGAAGCCCGGGATGCGGCGAAACCTGCGCAACATCTTCCATCGCATGGAGCTGACGCAACAGGACGTGCGCACGTTGTGGGGGGCGGTGGTCCGGCTGGTCGAGGGGCCGCGAGTTGAGGTCAAAACGCGCAAGCGCGCTCGGGCGAAAAAGCCGGGCGACTGAACTCAAGCCGGTTCGAGCGGCGGTCTTGACGAAGAAAGGCTCTCCGGACGGGTTCGCCCGGAGAGCCAGGGATTTCAGACGTCAAGCGTCGCCAGAGCGTCGCCGTCGGATTACGACTTGGGCGCTGCCGGCGCCGGCGCCATCTCATGATGCATGTGATGATGGTGATGATGCCAGTGGTGGTGGTGATGGTGATGATGGTGCATTTCATGCGCCATTGGAGCGGCGGGGGCTGGAGCGGGTTCTTGCGCCATGGCGTAGCCGGCGAGGCCGAGCGAGAGCACGGCGGCGGCGGATAGGGTCTTGATCATGAGAAGCTTTTCCTGTGGTTAGGACAAACCCAGCGGGTCGTCCCGCGCGATACCGCCTTCTGCCTGAACTGGATGTGAACCAGCGGCGGGCGGCGCCAATATTTGCGGGCCTCCGGCGCGCGAGGGGGTTTGGGAATGATTGGAGCGCGATTTGGTTGAGGGGCAGGGCGGTCGAGCTATGGCGGTGAGCAGCATGACGGGGTTCGCCCGCGCCGCCGGAAGCAGCGGCGTCTGGCGTTGGGCGTTCGAGCTCAAAAGCGTCAACGCCAAGGGCCTCGACCTCAGGCTGCGCCTGCCGGCGCCCTTCGATCGGGTTGAAACCGAAGCGCGCGCCCGGCTCGCCAAGGCGCTGGCGCGCGGGACCTGCTTCGGCACGCTGGCCGCGCAGCGCGAGGGAGCGGCGATCGAAGCGCGCATCGACCAGGCGGCGCTCCAATCGATCGCCGCCGCGGCGCGCGAAGCGGCTGCGAAAGCGGGCCTTGCTCCGCCGACCATGGACGGCCTCCTGACCTTGCGCGGTGTGGTCGAGACGGTCGAGACGGCCGATGACGAAGCGTCAATCGCCGCAGCCTGCGCGGGCGCGCTTGCGAGCGTCGACGAAGCAATCGTGGCGCTCGTCGCCGCGCGCCGGGGGGAGGGGGAGGCGCTTGCGGCTTTGCTCAGCGAGAGGCTGAAGAGCATCGCCGCGCTGGTGGAGGCCGCTGACGCCAACCCGGCCCGCCGGCCTGAAGCGGTTCGCGACCGGCTCGCCCAGAGCGTGGAAGCGCTGATGGGTTCGGCGCGCGGCCTCGACGAGAACCGCCTTTACCAGGAGGCGATCATGCTCGCGGCCAAGGCGGACATTCGCGAGGAGCTTGACCGGCTCAAGACCCACGTCGGAGCGGCGCTGGCGCTGATCGGGGAAGGGGGGCCAATCGGCCGGCGGCTCGATTTCCTCGCCCAGGAGCTGGCGCGCGAGGCGAGCACCCTCTGCGCCAAGGCCAATGACGTGAGCTTGACCGCGCAGGGCCTTGAACTCAGGGCGCAAATCGAGCAATTCCGCGAGCAAGTGCAGAACGTCGAGTGAGATTCGAAGCGATGGCAAGCCGGCGAGGCATGATCCTAATCCTGTCCTCGCCGTCGGGGGCCGGCAAGACGACGCTGACCAGGATGCTGATCGAGGACAGCGCGCTCGATCTCACGCTCTCGGTGTCGGTGACGACGCGGAAGCGACGTTCGTCCGAAGTCGACGGCATCCACTACCGCTTCTTAATCGACCGGCGCGAATTCGAGCGCATGAAGGCGGCAGGCGATCTCCTGGAATGGGCCGAGGTGCACGGCAACGCCTATGGGACCCCCCGCGAGCCCGTGGAGAAGGTGTTGGCGCAGGGGCGCGACGTGCTGCTAGACGTCGACTGGCAGGGCGCAAAGCAGGTGCGCGAACGGCTGGGCGACGACGTCGTCAGCATCTTCGTCCTGCCGCCGTCGATGCGGGAACTGCGCGCGCGGCTCGAGCGGCGGGCGGAGGACACGGCCTCCTCGATCGAAGCGCGGTTCGAGAGCGCGAGGCGAGAGATCGAGCGTTGGCGCGACTATCACTATGTGGTTGTGAACGATGACCTCAAGCGGGCCTATCGCGACGTGGTGGCGATCGTCACGGCTGAGCGGCTGCGCGCGAGGCGAATCGAGAGCGGCGTCGAGCAGCTGGTCGAGCGACTGATGGATGAGTGAATTGGCATGAATACCAATAGCTTGTGTAGAAGAGTTGATGCGCATCATGCGATCTATCGCGCCCCGAGCCGCGGCGGCGAACGCTCGGCTAGAATTTCGAAGTCCTCCCCGGGTGGGGAGGCCGGGCGACCGCGGCGGACCGCGGAACGCGCGAGCCGTTAACGAAAGCTGTTGCCGACGGCCCGACTATCCAGCTATTGAGGTTGCGGGGCGGAAGGGATCGAAGAAATGAGCACCTGGGCGCCTTCCAGGCGCGCGCGGATGGAACGAGTTGACGCCGAGGCCGAGGCGCTGATCCGCGATCTCGACGATCAGGCGTATCAGGAAGCGCGTCGAAGGGAGCATGAGGCCAGTTCCGACGCCATCGCGGAGGACTGGGCCCTTGTAGCCAAGGCGATTGCGCGCAAGACGGGCAGCCGCGTCGGCCTCAACCTCTCGACTCAGCTGGAGATGAACACCTTCTTCGTGCTGGATCGCGAGCCGGGCGCAGCTCGCGAGGCTCGATCCCCGCCGGAGCCAGAGGCGGAGCCGGGGCCGAAACGCCAGCCGAAGCTGGCCGCCGTTCCCACTCCGCAGCCGTTCCGGATCCAGTTTATGGGCGCGGGGACGGATTCCGGGCCATCCATATTGCGGGAAGACGAGATCCGCGCCTCCGATGTCTCTGCCGCGATCATCGCCGCCGCAATCGCCGCGTGGCCGCCGAGAACGATCGCCTTGCGCATTCTCGATCGGGAAGGCCATGAAGTTTTCGGCCGGCAGAAGACCGCCGGCCGATAGCGCTTACGGATTCTGGGATTAACGGCTCCGGTTGGCCTACTCCGCCGCGGCGGCTGGCTCGCGTTCGCGCACCTCGAAGATCTCGAACGCGTTGCTCAATCCCCGCAGCTGTGAAGACCGTGGAGTCGTTCGGTAGCTTGCTTCGCTGAGCACCCGCGCCACCTCGGAGCTTTCGATGATCGGCTTGGTCGCAAGGATTGCGGTCGGGTCGGCGAGCTCATTCACCCGAGAGGCGATGTTGACAGTCTGGCCGAAATAGTCCTGCCGGTCGTCAAGCATGACGGCGAGGCACGGGCCGGAATGCAGCCCGATATTGAGCGCCAGGTCCTCGCCGCCGCGCGCCTCGTTGATTTTGCGCATCGCCTCGCGCATGCGCATCGCCGCACGCAGCGCCCGGTCGGGCGTCGGGAAAGTCGCCATCACCGCATCGCCGATGGTCTTGACCACCGCGCCGCCCTCGGCCGAGACCGCCTCAAGAAGCGCGCCGAAATGGCTGCGCACGAGATCGAAGGCGGCGAGGTCGCCGATCCGGTCGTAGAGCGCGGTCGAGCCTCTGAGGTCGGTGAACAGGATCGTGAGGCTGGTGATCTTGAATCGTTGCTCGGGGTCGAACGTCCCGCTGCGATAAAGATCGCGGAACGCCTGATTGCTGAGCAGGCGGGTCGCGGTCAGGAAGGGCAGGTGATGGCCCGTCAGCTTGTCCATCTCCTCGCTGTGGAGCCAGATCCCCGGCATTGTCCGACGAGCGGCCTTGTTTTCGAACGAGATGCGCGCTGGCCCCGGCTGGATTTTGAGCGTGCCGTTATGCGCATGTGCGTCGGCGAAGACGAGCGACAGATTGCGCCGCTCCCGCGTTTCCTCGCCGTCGACCTCAAGAAAGAGCGACGAGTGGGTGACTGGGTCGAAGACGATCGCAAATCCCTTTGGGAGGGTGAGCGACATCGCCGCCTTTTCGCCTGCTCCGAGCTCCATGACGTCGAGAGTCACTTTTTGGATAGCGCTCTCAACATCCTCCGGCACGTCATTGCTCGAGCTCCAAAAAATCTGGCGCATGTATTCGGCGAAGGGAAGCGAATCCGGGTCATGCGCGGCGATGCGGCGAACGCCCGGATTGACCGTGAATGTGACCTCGACCAACTTGTCGAGCGTCGGCTCGTAATCCGCCGCGCAAAGCGAGCAATAGTAGTGGGCGTGATTGAGGGTTTTCAGCGCCGCGCCCGTCTCCAGCACGCCGCCGCATCCTGGGCAGAGCATGTTCCATGACATGTCGAACAGCCCAAGCCGCGCCGCATGGACGAAGCCGCCGATCGTCTCCTCCTCGTCGAGACCGTGCGCTTCAGCATAGGCGAGCGGGTTAATGCGGTTGAGCAGCCGATCCCGGTCCGTCTCAACCGATGTCTTCAGGGCCTCAACCACCGCTGGATCGGCGGTTTGCCGCAAAAGTCCCAATAGCGCTTGTGCGTCAGCCATTGTGGTCCCTCAATCGTCCGTCTTTAGGCCGCTCTGCCGGTCAGTCAATCGGCCATTTTCCGTTCCCGCCGGCGCCCAAAGTCGCGCGACGCGAGCTCGCTTTTATGTAGTGTCGA
Organism: uncultured Alphaproteobacteria bacterium; assembly: GCA_963824475.1. Classification (GTDB taxonomy): domain Bacteria; phylum Pseudomonadota; class Alphaproteobacteria; order Rhizobiales; family Beijerinckiaceae; genus Roseiarcus. Next base: position 417,989 of record CAWGPR010000005.1, on the reverse strand, counting down.
TGGGACGCTCCTTGTAGTGTCGATGGCACGCCCTGATAGCCGAACATTCGGCGCAGTTTCGAACGCCGCGCAGGCTGACCGGGATTATCTTCCCGGATCAAGGCGGCCGGCGCGCCACGAAACTTGCGGTCAGATCGACGCCAGGGTCTTTCGCGCCGCCTTCAGATGCGGAAGGTCAACCATCTTGCCGTCCACGCCCAGGGCGCCTACGCCTGGATTGGCCTCGAAGGCAGCGACGATCTTGCGCGCGTGCGCAATCTCGGCTTCGGACGGCGCATAGCAGCGATTGATCACCGGGACCTGATCGGGATGAATCGCGAGCCGGCCGACGAAGCCGTCGCGCCGGGAGCGCCGGCAATCAATTTCAAGCCCCTTAGCATCGCGGAAATCGGCAAAAAGCGTGTCGATGGCCGCGACTTCGGCGCCCGAGGCCGCGAACAGGCACTGCGCGCGCGCGAACTCATAAGGAAACGTCCACGATCCATCCGGCTCCTTGTTGTCGGTCGCGCCAAGCGCCGCGGAGAGATCCTCCGCGCCCCAAGTCAGGGCGATCAGCCGCGGATGCGCCAGCGCATACGAGCCAAGCGCGAACATCGCCTTTGCGGTTTCGGTCGCAACGCTCGCCAGTTTGACGGAGCCCTGCGACATGCCGGCCCTCGCCTCGAGCGCGTCGAGATAGTGGCCGATACGCTCGAGATCGGCCGCGCCGTTAACCTTGGGGATTAAGAGCGCATCGAGGCCCGGCTTGACGACCGCCGCGAGGTCGTCGAGCGCGAGCCCAGTGTCGAGCGCATTGACGCGCACGATGAACAGCCAGCTCCGCTTCGGGGCGCCATCGATCAGCCCAGCGACATGGGCGCGGGCGACGGCCTTTTGTGGCGGCGCGACGGAATCTTCGAGGTCCAGGATGAGCGCGTCCGCGCCGCAATCCTTGGCGCGGGCGAACTTGCGCTCGGAGTCGCCGGGAACGAACAGCAGCGAGCGCAGTCTCATGTCGCTTTCCGCAAAACTCGGGGCCTAACGGCGCCCGCGCCGCTAAACTGTGAACCAGAGGAAGGGTTGCGGCCAAGGAAAAAGCGATGATGCCTGCGCCATCGCCGACCTCATGTTCTGTGCGAGCTTCAAAAACATCCTCTATATGCAGTTGACATGTCTTTAATGTCACGGCGCAACTTCCTGTTCGAGCGCGGTGACGTCAGTCGCCGTCCGTGCCCTCGGCAAGGCGGCGTCAGGGTCTCGACATCGGAAGAGCTCATTTTTGCAAGCGTTGATTTCCGGAATGCCGGCAGCGGCGGCAAACAAATACCATTGGCAGGTTGCATGTCCGCTAGCCTTAAGGCCACGGATACACTAACATGGGCCCGCCGTTAATCGCCACGTCCGATCAGACGCCGGTGGGCCCGCGAGAACAAACACGTAACCCGCTGCTTGAACGAGATCGCGTATGAACGAAACAGCTCTGGGCGTATCGTTGAAGCCCGAGACGTTGGGCAAGAAGCCGGTAGGCGTCTTCGCCAGCATGCCTGTCGTCTACGTCTGTGTTATTTTGGTCACTGTTCTCGCTTCCTATGCGCTCTGGGTGCATAGATATTCCCTTTTTGCCTGTCAGGCCGACGGATATACCGCCGATCGATACATTGGCTATTGCAATGCAACGGGTTACGGCGACTATGAGCATGGAGCGTTTTGGTTTGGTTTAGAACCTTCCGCGCAAAACTTCGCTAAAGATGCGGATGTGCTGTTTCTGGGCAATAGCCGCGTTCAGTACGGCTTCTCCACCCCAGCAACGGCTGATTGGTTCTCCACAACCTCCGTTCGTTATTACCTCCTCGGGTTTACTTACTACGATGGGGTTCATTTCGCCCAGGCGCTTCTGCGGCGGATCCAGCCCAAAGCTAAGGTGTACGTAATCAATCTTGACGACTTTTTTACCCAATTGGAGAGCCCCCCGGCGACGGAGGTCATGCACGACCCCGGAGCGCGAAGTCATTATGAGGTTAAGCGTCTCTGGCAACGTCTCCACCAGCCGATTTGCAAAAAGGCGTCGTTTATTTGCGGCCGCAACTACGCCATTTTCCGATCGCGCGAGAGCGGCGGGTTCACCTTATCACGCGGCAGCGTCATATTTGACGCAAAACCGGTTTCCTACGACCGGACCAGAAGTGAAGATGTCGTTAGAGCCAACACGGCCGTTGCAAGTAAATTTCTGTCCAGTTTGCCCGTGCAAGAAGAATGTGTAATACTGACGGTCGTCCCCACAGTGGAAACGAAGACTGGTAATGCAAACGCCGTCGCGGAAGCTCTCCACAAGGTTTTGGTGAACCCAGAGATTCAGGGGCTCCAGACATTTGATGGCTCCCACCTGGATCAGCCGAGCGCAGAACGCTGGTCCCAAGCTTTCTTTCAAACGGCGGGGCCCGAAATTCGCTCGTGCCTCGAAAAACAGGGCGGAGCGCACTCTTAAGGTTCCGGCATTTCCACTCACCGCTCAACCGATCGGGTCGTTCTTATGCTCCAAGGCGCCTCCCCCCGAAGCCCGACGATGAGCTGGCTGCCGATTGCGCCCAATTTTCGCGACGATCTGCGTGCGGCGCTGGATCAAGCCAAGCCGAACGACGCTCTCGAACGCCTGGCGGCGCTCGCCGCCCATCGGCTCGGGTTTTTGGAAACGGTTCAGCTCGATCGCGCCCTGGCGCGACTGGATTTGAAGGAAGCGCCCGGCTTCACTTCCGTCCGGCTCGCCATCCTCGCCTCGTCGACCGTTGATCATTTGCCGCCGGCCATCCGGGTCGCCGGCCTGCGGCGGAGATTGCTGATCGAGGTCCATACAGGAACCTACGGGCAATACCGGCAGGAGCTTCTCGATCCGGCGTCGGCGCTGCATCGGTTCAAGCCGCAGGCGGTGCTGTTCTCGCTCTCCGCGCGAGAGGCGATCGCGGGCGTTCCGCTTGCCGCCACAGCGGCCGAGGTCGACAACGCCGTCGGCAGATTTATCGGCGAATTGCGCTCGCTGTGGCGCAGGGCGCGCGAAATTGGCGGCGCCGCGGTTATTCAGCAGACCTTCATGGACGTAAGCGAGCCGCTGTTCGGCGGCTATGACCGGATGGTTCCGGGAGCGCCGGGCTCGGTCGTGGCCCGGCTCAACGATCGGCTCATTGAGGCCGCGGCTGAGCACGGGGCTCTCCTGCTCGATGTTGCGCGCGCCAGTCAGCGGGACGGGATCGACGCCTGGTTCGATGTCGGGCGCTGGCTTCAGGGCAAGCTGGAAATCGCGCCGCAGGCGGCGCCGTCTTATGGCGATCTTGCCGCCCGCATCCTCGCGGCGCAGCGGGGCCTGTCGAAGAAATGTCTGGTGCTCGATCTCGACAACACGCTGTGGGGCGGCGTGATCGGGGACGACGGGCTCGACGGCATCGTTCTGGGCGAGGGAAGCGCCGCCGGGGAAGCCCATCTCGCCTTGCAGCATTACGCCAAGCAGCTCAAAGAGCGCGGAATCATCCTGGCCGTCTGCTCCAAGAACGACGCCAGGATCGCGGAGGCCGCGTTTCGCGATCATCCGGAAATGGTCCTGCGCCGATCCGACTTCGCCGCCTTCGTCGCCAATTGGGACGACAAGGCGCAAAACCTCAAGGCGATTGCGGCGCGGCTCAACATCGGCGTCGACAGCCTGGTGTTCGTCGACGACAATCCGATCGAGCGGGCTCGCATACGCCAGAGCCTGCCGATGGTTGCGGCGCCGGAAATGCCGGAAGACCCGGCGCATTATGTCCGCTGCCTGGCCGATGCCGGCTATTTCGAAGCCGTTGCCTTCACCCCCGACGATCGGAACCGGGCGGAACAATATGCCGCTAACGCTGAACGCGAGGCTCTGCTCGGATCGGCCGAAAGCATGGACGAATTCCTTCGCGGGCTCAAAATGACGGCCGTCTATGGGCCGTTCACCGCCGTCGATCACGCCCGCGTCGTCCAGCTCATCAATAAGACCAATCAATTCAACACGACCACCCGCCGCTATGCGGGCGAAGAGATCACGCAGATCATGGACGACCCCGACGCGTTGACGCTACAATTTCGCCTCCTCGATCGGGTGGGCGACAATGGTCTCGTCAGCACGATGATCCTGCGCCCGACGGCGGCTGACGACGAGGTGCTCGAGATCGAGAATTGGGTGATGAGCTGCCGCGTGTTCGGCCGAGAGCTCGAGTTCGAGGCGATGAACGTCGCGGTCGAGGCGGCGCGGGAGCGCGGCGTGCGGGCGCTGGTCGCTGATTACATCCCGACGCCTAAGAACGATGTGATCAGCAAGCTCTATCCGAGCCTCGGTTTTGTCGAGATCGAGCGGCCATTGCCGGCCAGCGGGGCGACGCGCTGGCGCCTCGATCTCGCCGATTACGTCACCCGGAATACTCACATCATTGGGCAAGAGCAGCAGGATGACCGATCAAGAGATACTCGCCAAATTCACCCGCATTCTTCGCGATCTGCTGCTCGACGATTCGATCGAGTTGACGATGGAAACCCGGCGTGAGGACGTCCCGAGCTGGGATTCGTTCAATTACATCAATTTCATCGTCGCGGTCGAAATGGAATTCGGGGTGAAGTTCAAGATCGCCGACATCGAGTCGTTTCCGAACGTCGGCGCGATCGTAAAAGAAACGCAGAAGATCCTGGCTTGAGCCGATGGAGCGATTGCCCTGAGTCTGGATCCTCCGTGCGCAACCGAACAATCTGTGACGAACAGGTCATGCTAGCGGAAAGAACCTTCACCGAGGCCGATCAGGCGCAGTTCGCCGCCGTTTCCGGCGATCGCAATCCGGTGCATCTGGACGCCGTTCTCGCCCGCCGGACCCAGGCCGGCGCGCCGGTGGTGCATGGCGTCCACCTGTTGCTTTGGGGGCTCGACGCGCTGGCCCGCGCCGAGCCTGTGCTGCCGCCGATGCGCCGCCTCAAAGCCCACTTCAAGCATTTCGCGGCGGTCGACGAGAGGGTCGCGGTGACAGCGACGCGGACCGAGGCGAGCGTCCGCCTCGATTTCATGGCGGCCGGAATGACGGTCGCACAGCTCGTGGTCGATTTCGGCCCGGCTGTCCAGGCGGGGGAAGCGCTTTCGGGCGAAGCTCTTCCCGCTCCCGCCGAAGCCCACGATCTCTCGTTTGACGCGATGGCGGGAATGTCGGGAAGGCTTGCCTTTGCGAGCTCGCCCGATGCGAGCGGCGCGATGTTCCCGGCGGCCTCGGGCTGGCTGGGCCCGCGTCGCGTCGCCGCGCTCGCCGCCACCACGCTGCTGGTCGGCATGGTGTGTCCCGGGCTGCATTCGATCTATGCCGGGTTGACGGCGGAGGCATGCGACGAGCCAGTCCCGGAGGACCGGCTCAGCTTCCGGGTTACGGCGACCGAGCCGCGTTTCCGCTCAGTGCGCATGACCGTTGCCGGCGGCGGCCTCGCCGGCGACGTCCAGAGCTACGTTCGCACGCCGCCGACGCCCCAGGCGTCAGTGGAGGAGCTTGCCGACGCGGTCGAGCCGGGTGAGTTCAGCGGGGCCACGGCTCTGATCATCGGCGGCTCGCGCGGCCTCGGCGAGGTGACCGCGAAGCTATTGGCGGCGGGCGGCGCGAGAGTGGCGATAAGCTATCGGATCGGCGGCGCCGAGGCCGAGGCGGTAGCGCGAGAGATCCGCTCCGCCGGCGGCGTATGCGAGACGCTCGCCTATGACGCGAGCCTTCCAGCAGAGCCGCAATTGGCCAAGCTCGCCGCCGCGCCGACGCACGCCTACTACTTCGCCACCCCGACGATCTTCCGCGCTCAGTCAACGCTGTTCGCCCGTGCGCGTCTGGACGCGTTTCTCAACGTCTATATCGAAGGATTTCTCAGTCTGGCGGAGGCGCTGAGGGCGCGGCGCAGGGATGCCTCCCTCTTCTATCCGTCATCTGTGTTCGTGGCCGAGCGGCCGCGAGGCATGCTCGAATACGCCATGGCCAAAGCGGCGGGCGAAACTCTCTGCGCCGAGATGAATCAGGCTTGGCCTCCGCTTCACGTCACAGTTGATCGGCTGCCGCGTCTGCGCACCGATCAAACCGCTTCGGTCATTGGAGTAAGCCCGCCATCCCCGGCCGGTCGCTTGCTGCCGGTCGTGCGGGAGACACAGTCATGGCCGCGGAAGGCCGAAACCGGGCGCGCGCCGGCCGGCCCCCTTCAGACAGCTTTGGCAGGATAGGCGATGCTTTTCAATTCGCACGAATTTCTGTTCATTTTTCTGCCGGCGACCCTGCTCGGGTTCTATCTTATCGGCCGTGCCTCCCGGCAGACGGCGATCCTATGGCTCATCCTGACGTCGCTCCTGTTCTATGGCTGGTGGCGGCCCCTCAACATCCTCATCATCGGGCCGTCGATCATCGTCAATTATCTCCTGGCGTCGTACCTGCTCAGGCTGAGCCAGCGCGGCGACCGGCCGGGTCTCTCGCGGGCGGTGCTGCTCGCTGGCCTCCTGTTCAACATCGCCTTCCTCGGCTTTTTCAAATACGCCGACTTCGTCTACGGCACGATCAATGACGTATTCGGCGCCAACCTCATTCTGCTGCATATCATTCTGCCGCTCGGCATCTCGTTCATCACCTTCCAGAAGATCGCATTCCTGATCGACGTTCAGGCCGGGCGCGTAAAAGCCTTCACGTTTCGGGAATATTGCACTTTCGTTCTCTTCTTTCCTCAGCTCATTGCCGGGCCGATCGTCCACTATCGCGAGATGATGCCGCAGTTTGCGGCCGCGACCTGCCGGTTCGACAAGGAGAACTTCGCGGTTGGCCTGACGCTGTTGTTTTTCGGCCTGTTCAAGAAGGGGGTGCTCGCCGACAACATCGCGCCCCTGATCACGCCGATCTACCAGCACTCCGCCGCTGGGGGCCAGACGTCGCTGGTTCTGGCTTGGATGGCGGCGGTCGGCTTCACGCTGCAGATCTATTTTGACTTCTCCGGCTATACCGACATGGCGCTTGGGCTCGGCCGGTTCTTCGGCATCAAGCTGCCGCCGAACTTCAACTCGCCGCTCAAGGCGTCGAACATCATCGACTTCTGGCTCAACTGGCACATGACTCTGACGCGGTTCCTCACCGCCTATATCTACAATCCGTTGGTGCTGGGGTTGACGAGGCGCCGGGTGGCGAAGGGGCGCGCCGGATTCGCCGGGCGCAACCCGTCAGTCGGCGCTTTTGTGTCGCTGCTGATGGTTCCCCTGATCACGACCATGTTCATTTCCGGGCTCTGGCACGGCGCCGGATACGGATTCATCATCTGGGGCCTCATCAATGGCGTTTATCTCGTCGTCAATCATGGCTGGCGAGTGTACGCCGCGCACCGGTGGCGGGATCGCGCGCGCTACAACCGAGTTCATGAAGCCGGTAGGCTTCGTCGTGACATTCGTCTCGGTCACGACTGCGATGATCTTCTTTCGTGCGACGACCGTGAGGTCGGCCGTCGACCTGGTCAAGGGCGTCGTTGGACTGAATGGCGTGGCGCTGCCGCATGGCGCAGGCGCGGTCGCCGCGACCTACGGGACGGATATCAAGCAGGCCGCGATGTGGGTGGCGATCCTGCTGTTCATCGCTCTCGTCTGTCCCAACACGCTCCAACTCCTGGCGCCGTATGAACCAGCGCTGGGCGTGAAGCCGGCTTCGACGGCCCCCATCATCGGAAAACTTCGCATTCCAGCGTGGGGCCCCTCGCTTCCCTGGGCGGTCGCGGTGTCGGTCGTCGCCGCCATCGCCGTCTTCACCCTTGGCGGCCCAAGCGAGTTCTTGTACTGGCAGTTTTAAGATTAGATCTGAGAACCAGCATTCGCAATCTGTATAGGGACTACCGTGCCGTAGGGGACAAAAGCTTTGTGTGTCTCGAACTAGCTACCAGGGATTGGAAAGCCCCATTGGGATCCTCAAACGCGTGAGACTACAAGACCTTGGGCCGCGGGCGACAGCCAGGAAATTGCGCAAAAGGGCCCTCGCCAAGCACGCGATCGAAATGTTGATCCGTTTCGGTCTCGTTGGCTCGAATTCCGCTCCGAGCGGGATTGACGTGTCCAGGGCCGATTCATGGCAGGAAGCGCGGGAAGAGAGCCTGATGTGGCGAGGAGCTTGTGCTTGAGCCGTTCAACCGTCTGATCAAAGCGGGTAAGTTGATGGCGTATGAATACGAGGGCTTTTGGCGAGCCATGGATACGCTGAGGGACAGACAAGTTCTCGAGGAGATAGTCGAACGCGGCGAGACGCCGTGGAGCCAGCGGATGAATATCGAGACCGATGCGACGCCATGAGATCATTACAGTTCGCGGCGCCTGGAGATCGGTTGTCGGTCCTGTGCCTCGGCGCGCATTCCGACGACATTGAAATAGGGGCGGGGGCGACGCTTCTCAGCATGCAGGAGCGGGGCGTTCGCCTCGATGTGCACTGGTGCGTCTTGAGCGGAGGCGGCGAGCGCGAGAGAGAGGCGAGGGCCTCGGCGGCCGATTTCTTATCGGCCGCGCAAAGCTCGCAGATCGAGGTAATGTCCTTCAAAGACAGCTTTTTCCCCGAGCAGGGCGAGGCGATCAAATCATGGTTTGCGAAGCTTAGAGACCGAGTTGATCCCGACCTCATCCTTACTCATCGGCGGGGGGACGCGCATCAAGACCACCGGCATGTCTGCCGACTCACTTGGAATACCTTCCGGGATCACTGCATTCTTGAGTATGAGATTCCAAAGTGGGACGGGGATATGGGCCAACCCAATCTCTACGTGCCGATTTCGGCTAGCGTTCTAAAGCGAAAAATCGACCTTCTCATCACGCATTTCGGGAGCCAGCGGTCCAAGCAGTGGTTCGACGCCGAGACCTTTCTTGGGCTGGCGAGGCTGCGGGGTATGGAATGCCGGGCGCCTGAACGCTACGCGGAGTTGTTCTTCGGACATAAACTGGCCTTGGCTTGACTCGGCCCTTGACGGGCTTGGCGATACTGCGTCACAGGAGAAGTCTACGTGATCTTTACCGAGACAAAGCTGAAGGGCGCGTTCGTGGTCGACATCGAGCGGAGAGAGGATTCGCGGGGCTTTTTCGCGCGCGTTTTTTGTCAGCATGAATTTGCAGCGCATGGGCTGAAGCCCATCATCGCCCAGGCCAATATTGCGTTCAACCGGCAAAAGGGAACGATGCGCGGCATGCATTTTCAGTTTCCGCCAGCCGCCGAGACCAAATTCGTGCGCGCCACGCGTGGCGCCATCCTCGATGTCTTAGTGGACCTGCGGCCGGAGAGCCCGACCTACTTGCAGCACGTTGCTGTCGAACTCAGCGAAGAGAACTGTCGCGCAATTTACGTCCCGGAGCGCTTTGCCCACGGGTACCAAGTCTTGCGGGACGAAACGGAAACGAGCTATGAAGTGGGGGAATTCTACACGCCTGAAACGGAAGGCGGCTTGTTACACAACGACGCGCGCTTGGGGCTGAAGTGGCCCCTTCCCGTCAGCGCAATATCGGACAAAGACCGAGCCTGGAAGCCGCTGGAGCAACAGGAGCTCGAAATCAAACGACGGATGAGCTTGGCTCCGAGCATTTAGTTCTAGCAGGGTGTTGAAAAGTCCGTCGCGGGGTCCGGCCCCCGGGAGGATCAATGGCGGGACGGTCGCAAGAGCCGACTTGCACAGAGCCGCCAAGTGGTCTAATATCTCGGGCCTGATAAACTTCGGCATCAGTAGGGGCGGCGTCGTGGACCTAAAGACAAAAAACAATAACGCGCTCCGACACCAGCAATGCCGGCTCTGTAACGCGCCGCTCACTTCGACCTTTGTCAATCTAGGTATGTCTCCCCTCTGTGAGAGCATACTCGGTGCCGATCAAATTGACCAAATGGAGCCTTTTTTCCCACTGCATGTTCTGGTCTGCAACAATTGCTTCCTCGTTCAATTACGAGAGTATGTTAAGCCGGAAAGCATTTTTACTGAATACGACTATTTTTCGTCATATTCCACCTCTTGGGTCGAGCATGCTCGACGATATTGCGAGATGATTATTTCCAGGCTAAACCTTGGTCAGAATAGCCAAGTCTATGAGATTGCGAGCAATGATGGATACCTCCTCCAGCATTTCGTTCGAACTCGGGATCCCAGTGACAGGCATCGAGCCCGCCGCGAATGTTGCGGCGGCCGCCCGCGAGAAGAATGTTCCGACAATTGTCGAATTTTTCGGCGTGAACCTTGCGCGCCGCCTCGTTTCAGAAGGAAAGCGCGCCGACCTCATCATCGGCAACAATGTGCTTGCGCAGGTGCCCGACCTCAATGACTTCGTGGGAGGAATGGCGCTCTTCCTCAACCGGGACGGAGTGATTACGCTCGAGTTTCCTCACCTTGAGCGTCTCATCGAGGAAAATCAGTTTGACACGATTTATCATGAGCACTTCTCCTACTTTTCCTTTGTCACGATCGACCGGCTCGCCAAACACCATGGTCTGAAGGTGTTTGACGTCGAGCGCCTGACTACCCACGGCGGTTCGCTGCGCGTTTATCTTTGCCGCGCCGAGGCCCGCTACGTCCCCTCGCCCGCTGTCGCCGCTCTGCTCACTCATGAGCGGGAAAGCGGGTTTGAGGATATAAGGACGTATTCGAAGTTTTCCGCGAAGGTTCATCACACAAAGCGTCAGCTCTTATCATTTCTCATTAAGCTCAAGGAGAACGGCGCAAAGGTGTGCGGTTATGGCGCGCCTGGCAAAGGCAACACCTTGCTCAATTACTGCGGCATCGGTATTGATTTTTTGGACTTCACTGTGGACCGCAACCCCTACAAACACGGCCTGTACACGCCCGGCATGCATGTGCCGATTTATCCGGTGTCCGCCATCGATGACGCGCGGCCTGATTATTTGTTGGTTTTGCCATGGAATTTGAAGCATGAGATCATTGAACAGATGCGTCACGTCGGTGAGTGGGGATGCAAGTTTATCGTCGCAATACCGAACATAGAAGTCATCGATCCGAAGGACTTGGCGTCGTGAAAGTCGTGTTGTTTTGCGGCGGCTTGGGTACACGCATTCGCGATTATTCAGAAAACGTTCCAAAGCCCATGGTGCCTGTTGGAAATCATCCTATTTTATGGCACGTTATGCAATATTATACTCAATATGGTCATCATGATTTCATTTTATGTCTTGGATATAAATCTAATATTGTTAAGAAATACTTTATCAACTACAAGATCGCAGAAAGCAGCGATTGCGTAATCTCAGAATTTGGTTCAAAAGTTGAGCTCATTGGAGAAAAGCCACTCGATTGGCGTGTTACGCTGGTTGACACTGGCGTTTGGAGAAATATCGGAGAACGTCTTTGCGCAGTTAAACACTTTGTGAACAACGAAGAGGTCTTTTTGGCTAACTACAGTGACGGGCTGAGTGACGCGCCGCTCGACGATATGATTGCTCGCTTCAAGGCGAGTGGCAAGATTGGTTGCTTCCTCGCGGTTCATCCGCCGGTAAGTTTTCATTTGGCTGAATTCGACGAGCGGGGAACTGTGAATCGGATACGGTCCAGTCACCAATCTGATGTTTGGATCAATGGCGGCTATTTCATCTTTCGCAGAGAGATCTTCGACTATATTGAGGTCGGGGAGGAGTTAGTGGTTGAGCCGTTCAACCGTCTGATCAAAGCCGGGAAATTGATGGCGTATAAGTACGAGGGCTTCTGGCGGGCCATGGATACGCTAAGGGACAGGCAGATTCTGGAGGAGATGGTGGAACGCGGCGAGACGCCCTGGAGCCAGCGGGCGAACGCCGACAGCAGTGCGGCGCGATGAAACCGCTGCAACTCGCGGCGCCGGGAGGTCGGTCCTCTGGCTTGGCGCGCATTCGGACGACATTGAAATCGCAGCGGAGGCGCCGCTGCTCAGCTTGCGGGAACGCGGCGTCCGCCTCGTGTGCATTGGCGCGAAATTTCGAACGCTTCAGCGTAGCGCTCGGGCGCGGCTGGGAAGGGGATATGCCTGTTCCGGCGACTGGAAATCTTGGTGAAACGCTTTGATAGTCCGATGATCCGCAAGGATGCGCGCGAGGGTCCATTCGCCGTTGTGGCGAAGCTCTGAGCGCTGTGCTGCTCGACCTAGGCGACGGGATGGATCCTCAACGGGACGATTGGGAACAGCTGCTAACCCCAGAGGCCGGCGAAGAAATCTTCGCTTTTGCCGCGAAAATATTCCCAATCTGCCGGAGTATCACGGGCGACGGCGTGCGGCAGACGCTGCGCGAAATCGGACTGCATTTGCCCCTCGACATGCATGAAGTTCCGACCGGAACCGAGGTCTTCGACTGGACGATTCCGCGCGAATGGAACATTCGCGACGCGTACATCAAGAACAGCGCGGGCGAGAAGATCGTCGATTTTGCCCAGTCCAATCTCCACGTCATGAGCTACAGCGTCCCGGTTCGCAAGCGCGTCTCCCTGGCTGAGCTCAAGCAGCACGTTCACACGCTGCCTGAACAGCCTGATCTCATTCCCTATCGGACTTCCTATTACGCCGACGACTGGGCGTTCTGCATGGCGCACCGGCAGCTTCAGAGCCTTCGGGAGCTCGAGTACGAAGTGGTCATCGATTCAAGCCTGCGAAGCGGGTCCCTCACCTACAGCGAATACCTGCACAAGGGCGAAACCAATGAGGAATTCCTGCTTTCGGCGCATGTTTGCCACCCATCTCTTGCCAATGACAATTGCTCGGGAGTGGCGTTGCTCACCCATCTCGCCCAGCGAATGGCCGGATTGCGGACGCGGTTGAGTTACCGATTTCTGTTCGCCCCCGGCACCATAGGGGCGATCGCCTGGCTGGCGCGCAACGAAGATAGGATCGCGCGCATAAAGCACGGGCTCGTTGTCTCCATGGTCGGCGACCGGGGTGGTCCCACCTACAAGAAATCCCGCCGGGGCGATGCGGCGATAGACCGCGCCATGACGCATGTTCTGAGTCACTCCGGACTGACGCCCACGATCGAAGACTTTTCTCCTTACGGTTATGACGAGCGTCAATATTGTTCTCCTGGCTTCAATCTACCGGTCGGACTGTTCCAGCGCAGCAAGTACGGCACTATTCCCCAGTACCACACCTCGGCCGACAATCTCGCCTTCATAAAGCCCGAGCATTTGCTTGAGTCCTATAGGATGATCGTCAACACGATCGGCGTGATCGAAAACGACGCAATCTACCGCAACCTGGCGCCGAACTGCGAACCGCAACTCGGAAAGCGCGGGCTTTACAGACGCGTCGGAGGAAAGGACATTGCTAGTGAGAATATGGCCATGCTGTGGGTGCTCAATTTCTCCGACGGCGCCCACTCGCTCGTCGATATAGCCGAACGCTCCAAGTTGCCGTTCGAAATCGTTTTCAGGGCGGCGCGGCTACTTGAAGCGCATGGCCTTTTGACCGGCGGACCGTCGGCTCCCGGCGGCTTGGGTGAGCGATCTCGGCCGCCATGATTGTCGCAGATCGTTGTATGGTCCATTTCGATTAACAACAACATCAGCGAGCTTTAACATCGGGGGGGGCGGGGTGCGTTCGTTCGCGAGCCAGACAGCAGTCATCACCGGGGGAGGGACCGGGGTTGGCGCGGCCGTCGCCATCGCGCTGGCCAACTCGGGCGCCAGCCTCTATTTGATTGGCCGTCGATTGAACAGATTGGAATTGGTCGCTGCAAAGGCGCGCAACTTGGGGGCCGAGGCGACGTGTTGCTCCGCCGATATCTCGTCGAGTTCCGGCCTGCTTGAGGTGATCCATCGGATCAAGACTGACCTTGAACACGTTGACATCCTTGTTCAAAGCGCCGCCGTCCACGCCATCGGCTCTATCGAGGATGCTGACCTCTCGGACTTTGACAGACAATATCAAACAAATGTGCGGGCCCCTTACGCATTGACGCAAGTGTTGCTGCCGATGCTTAAGGCGCGACAGGGACAGGTGGTTTTCATAAATTCCAGTAGCGCCCTGACAGCAAAGCCTATGACGGCGCAATATGATTCCACCAAACATGCCCTTAAGGCGATCGCCGACAGTTTGCGAGGCGAGATCAACCCGCATGGCGTTCGTGTCCTGAGTGTTTATCTTGGGCGAACAGCAAGCGAGATGCAGGAACGAATTTATCAGATGGAGGGAAGGCCTTATCGGCCAGGGCTTTTGCTGCAACCCGAGGACGTGGCGTCCATCGTTGTTAGCGCCCTTAGCCTTCCGCGCACCGCAGAAGTGACGGACATCTCGATCCGGCCGATGATCAAGTCGTGACGGTCAGTTATGTTTATATATGGCGTTTCGTCAGCGCCAAATGAGGGCGCTGTCGCGGTCATCCATATCCACTTTCTCACCCTCGCTATTGGGCATGCCCAGGCAACCGGAAAACCGAAGCATACCTCACTTTCCAATCTTTCCTGCCCTGGTCCAAGGGCTCCAAGCCCCAGTAATGGAGAGGCCAGTCACGACGCAATGACGGATCACCTTCGTGGACCTGCTCGATAAGATCCGTCACAGGGCGCCAGCCCTGCTCCGAGGCGACTTTGCTCCGCACCGCAAGGTCGACGCCGGAAACAAAAAGATGCCCGCCGCCCTTCACGAGCCGCGCGAGGCTGCGCAAGCAAGCTTCGGCGTCACCCGGACGCATGTGACACAAGAACCGGTTCGCGACGACGACATCCTGAGGGCCCAAATCTTTTATCAGGCTTGGGTCTCCGGCATCGCCAAGGCGCCACGTGATTCCGTTTCGAAAGCGCGGTCTAACGCGTGCATTCCCCCGGTCTTGCTCAAACAGATCTTCCATTTCGACCGGGGACATGCGTTCGAAGATTGACCGAAAGCCACGGTCCTGGGACGGTTCCACTGTGTCGAGCGGATAAACTCCGGCTTCCGCAAGCTCCAAGGGTTCTCTGGAGATGTCCAAGGCGCAAAGGCGTAAGTTCAGGTCCGGTCGCTTGGTGCGGATCATGTACGAGAAGGAATAGACTTCGGCTCCTTTGCTACACCCAAGAATCGTCAGATCGATAGTCGAGCCAAGTGGAAATTGATCCAGCAGTCGAAGAAGCAACTCCAGTTCGGGGCGATTTCGAAAAAAGAAAGTGCCGGTGGATTGCGTCCTTTCCCTCAGTTGAATCAGACTGTGCAGATGAGAGCCATATCCGCGGAGGGAGCGCTTTGACCTCAGCGAGGCGGGGAGATGGCCCCAAATCCAGGTGTTGATACGAAGATATGGACGTCCAAGATAAACTCGGAGCGCCCTCGCTTGGGACATCCCCCGGACAGGGTCGTTGAGCACACGGTCAGATAGCGGGGCGGACACGATAGAAAGCTCCTGTCGAAATATACTACTAAGTAGCTACTCGGGTTGACGACGCCTAGCGCCTCTCACGCCGAATTTTGTTCGAGAGTTGTTGTCCGTCTTGCGGTGAAATCATCATTGTTTCGAACGGGCCCTGCTGAACAGTTCAGTCAGGAGATCCAAGTACATTTTTTTCTGGCCCATTGCAACAAGAGCGCAGGCGTAGACGCTGAAGACAATTCCAACTCCCAGCGCCAAAACCAGGATTGGGGCCAGACCGCCGCCGAAGCAGAATTTCGCGCCAAAACCGATCGCGCCCGCCAGCGATCCAGCCAAAAAGGGTTTTCTGGTCACGTTCCAAAGGTCCGACCAGGCAATTCCTGTCCCATGCTTTGACCAAGCAGTGATCGGGATCATTATCAGCACCATTGCGGCCGAGTATCCCATCGCGACCCCGGTCGGTCCGTGGCTCAGTCCCAGCAGGACGCCGACAATCACCACCGGCGTGGTCGCCGCAGTGATGCTGACCGCACGACCAACCCGGCCCGTCGCCGTAACCAGCCATGAGAGCGGATTCGCCAAGGCGAAAACCAGGGATGTCGGAGCCAGCAATCGGAAGATCGGGACCACGTCCATCCATCGCTCGCCGAGCAGGACGCGGATTATCTCGTCGGCAAAAAGGGGACAAGAGATTGCGATCGGAATGGTTACCGACACGAGCAAAGAATAGCCCTTGAGAAAGGATCTCGAAAGGCGGTCGGCGTCATCCTGGATGGCCGAGAGACCCGAGATCGCAACAACGCTAAGCGTCGAGGACAATTGTTCCACCGGCAGCGTGGCGAGCTGGAATGCGCGGCCGTAAAGCCCGAGCACATGCGCGCCCCAGAAGCGGCCCAGAAGAATGTTTTGCGCGTTCCACGCCAAGTAGACAAGAAAGCTGTTACAGGTTGCGAGCCCGCCAAACCGAAGTATCGATCGGACGCCCACTCCGCGCCGCGGCGGCCCTGGCGCCCACGGAACCGCGAGCAAGACGCCGGCGGCGGTAAGGATCGCGCTGACCAATCCCATCCCGACGAGCGACCAGTACCGCCAGCCGAGAAAGGCCATGACGACCCCGACGGCGGAGCTCGCTGCGAGAGCAGTTAAATCGATCCGAGCCTGTGTTGCAAAGCGCATCTGCCGGGAGATGAGCGCCCCGTGCTGGGCGCTAAGACCGTTAAATAAAAAGACCGTGCCGGCGACGATGGTGATCCAATATAGCCTTGGGTCGCCGTAGAACCGAGCCACGGCCGGCGCTAAAAGGATCGCGCAGGCGGACAGAACAGCGCCAAAAGCCACATTGATCCAGAAAAGAGTCGATATCTGTTCGTGAGTCACCTCAAGGCGTTGGACGGTTGCAGCGCTCAATCCCGCATCTCTGAACATGGTCAGAAAACCGGTAAGGGTCGCGACCATTCCTGTCAGGCCGAAGTCTTCTGGAGTCAGAAGCCTCGCAAGTAGAATCAGAGTTCCCGTCTGCAGCAAAACCTTCGCGCCCTGTGCAGCGACCACGACGAACCCGCCCCGCACGGACTTTCGTCTCAACTCGTCGCTCGCGGGGCGCGCAAAGTTGCGCCGTTGCGAGATTTGGTCTGCCATGAAAACCGGCTTACTCTCGAGGTGTTGCGGAGCAGAGCCTCGATCCGCAATCGTGTGCTCGGACGACATCCGCGCGTGTGCTTCTGAAGAGGCGCTCCCGTCAGCGCCGAGGGAAAAGGATCTCGATCCGAGGGATGAGGCTCGGATGAACTACATGCAAAAGTTGGCCTCCGTCAAGCCGGAGATCAGGTTGACGCTGCGACTTCACGCATGCTGGTTGATATCTATTAGGATTGCGGATTGATGCGTCGTTGGAATCGGCTGGTCGAAAGCGGGCCTTTCGCCCACGGCGAGCATCTGCACAACGGCGAAACCGACGACGAATTTACATAGTTGCCGAGCATGCATGACGTCACGCTAGGCGACGCCTTTAAAAGTATAGCGCAGATTCTCGTTGCGCGAAGGCTGGAAATAACGATATAAGTCCGATAAACCGCGATGGGCAAGGGCGAAATGGGATCTCCACCAGCGCAACTGATGGATTCTGGGCTGTGTGGGCTTTCCTTGGTGGCGGGATATTACCGCATCGCCGGCGACCCCGCGCAGTTGAGGCATCAACTTGCCCTGACCGGCCATAACGCACAGGCTGAGGATATCGTTCGCGGCGCGAACATCCTTCGGTTGAAGTCGCGCATCCTTCGCAAGGTGACCGCGAGGCGTCTCGGCGCCATTCCCTACCCGGCGATCCTGGGCCTGAAGGAGGGCGGTTTCGCTGTCCTGGGCGCCGGCTCGGCCAAGGGATTGGCGCGGCTGGTCGATCCGATCGCCCGGACCGCGCAAGAGCTGTCGACGGAAGCCATCGCGGCGCTGTCCTCAGGCGAGGTGGTGCTGATCACGCGACGGCTCGGGGGCGCGGGCCTCGATCCCAACACGTTTGGGTTCCGCTGGTTCTGGCCGTCGATTGTGCGCTACCGGCGCGCGCTCGCCCATGTGGTGGTGGCGTCGCTGTTCGTGCAATTGTTCGCGCTGGCGACGCCGATCTTTTTCCAGCTCGTCGTCGACAAGGTGCTGGTTCACAAAGGCCTTTCGACGCTGATCGTGTTGATCATCGGCATGGTGACGCTGGGCTTGTTCGAGACCATTCTGCAGTTCCTGCGCACCTATACGCTCAGCCACACCACCAACCGGATGGATGTCGAGCTGGGCCGGCGCCTGTTCCATCATCTCTTCCGGCTGCCGCTCGCCTATTTCGAGACCCGCCCGGCCGGGCAGACGGTGGCTCGCATGCGCGAGCTCGAGACGATCCGCAGCTTTCTGACGGGGCAGGGGCTGACCTCGCTGCTCGATCTTGTCTTCACGCTGATCTTCTTCGTGGTGATGTTCATCTATTCGGTGAAGCTCACTCTGGTCGTGCTCGCTTCGATTCCGGTCTATGTCGTCATCGCCAGTCTCATCCGGCCGGTCTTGCGCGAGCAGATCAACGAGAGGTTCAACCGCGGCGCCCGGTCTCAGCAGTTCCTGGTCGAATCGATCGTCGGCGCGCAGACGCTCAAGGCGGCGAGCGTCGAGCCGATGATGCAGGCGCAATGGGAGGAGCGGCTCGCGGCTTACGTGCGCACCTCCTTCAACGCCGGCGTTTCGGGCGCGCTCGGGCAGAACCTCATCCAGTACGTGAGCAAGGTCACGACCGCGCTGATCCTGTTTGTCGGCGCGCAATCGGTGATGGAAGGCACGATGACGGTCGGCGAACTCATCGCCTTCAACATGATCGCGAGCCAGGTGGTGCAGCCGATCCTGCGGCTGTCGCAATTGTGGCAGGATTTTCAGCAGGTGCAGGTGTCGGTCGCGCGTCTCGGCGACATCCTCAACGCCCCGCCTGAGCCCGCGCCGCAGAACCTTCTGACCTTGCCGCCGCCGCGCGGCGCAATCGCGTTTCGCAACGTGACGATGCGCTACCGGCCCGATGCGGCGGACGTCCTGCGCAACGTCTCGCTGTCGATCGAGCCGGGGGAGGTGATCGGCGTCGTCGGCCCCTCGGGTTCGGGCAAATCCACCCTGACCAAGCTCGTCCAGCGCCTCTATAGTCCGCAATCCGGTCAGGTGATGCTTGACGGCGTCGACGTCGCCCAGCTCGATCCCGGGTGGCTGCGCCGACAGATCGGGGTGGTGCTGCAGGAGAACATTCTCTTCAACCGCACCATCCACGAGAACATCGCGCTGGGGGACCCCGCTATGCCCCGTGTGGTGGTGATGCACGCGGCCCGACTGGCGGGCGCGGACGAGTTCATCGCCCAATTGCCGCACGGCTACGACACCATGATCGAGGAACGCGGCGCCAATCTCTCTGGCGGCCAGCGCCAGCGCATCGCCATCGCCCGGGCCTTGGTGACCAATCCGCGGATCCTGATCCTCGATGAAGCGACATCGGCGCTCGACTACGAGAGCGAACGGATCATTCAGGAGAACATGCGCTCGATCGTGCGCGGCCGCACCGTCATCATCATCGCCCATCGCCTGGCGGCGGTTCGTCCCTGCACCCGGATCGTGGGCATGCTTAGGGGCGAGATCGTCGAGGTCGGCGGGCACGAAGAGCTGCTCGCGCGCAAGGACGGGCTCTACGCCCGTCTCTGGGCGCTGCAATTCGATCAGGTGAGGGTGAGGGCGCCGGCATGAACGAACGCGCTGCGCCGCCGGACGCGCCCACGCCGCCACCCCCACCTCAGCCATCGCGGCGGACGCCGCCCGCGGTCACGGGGCGCGACCGGGAATTCCTGCCCGCCGCCCTCGAGATCCTGGAAACGCCGCCCCCTCCGCTGCCGATCGCGCTGATCGCGACGATCAGCGCCTGTGCGCTGGCCGCGCTGATCTGGTCGTATTTCGGGCGGCTGGACGTCCATGCGACGGCGCCGGGCAAGATCGAGCCCGTTGGCTACGCCAAGGTGATCGAGCCGCTCGATCAAGGCAAGATCGCGTCGATCCACGTTGAGAGGGGCCAGACCGTCAAGGCGGGAGACCTGCTGTTGGAGCTGGATCCGGCCGAAGCCAACGCCGACGCGATGAGCGCCCAGGACGCGCTGAACGCGAGTCTGGCTGAGACCGCGCGCCGTCGTTATGCGATCGAAGCGGTGCGAGCAGCCGAGATTGAGGGCCAAGGCGCGCGGGATCGGCTTGACGCGCGCAGCAGCGACGAGGCGCCGGCGGCTGACTCTGGCCCGGTCGAAAAGCTGGCCGGCGAGGCGGAATTGAAAGTCGCCTGGGACGGGACTGTGCCCGAACAGTTCCGCTTGCGCCAGGAAGCCGTGCTGCGAGCGGATCTCGCTCAGCTCTCCGACGCCCTCAAAGCGCTCGACCGGCAGATGGCGGAAAAGCTCGCGACGCAAAAACGCCTCAACATGAGCATCGCCTTCCAGAACACGTTGATGGACACTTTGAACCAGCGTGTCTCAACCCGACAGCAGGCGATCGACCTCAACGTCGGCACCAAGATCGATCTTTATAACGCCAAGGAGGAGCTGGAAAAGTCTCAAGCCGCGCTCGCCTCCGACCAGGGCCAGCTGATTGAAACCGACGCGGCGATCAGGTCCGTGCGGAGCGAAAAGGCCAAGACCATCTCCCAGTTCATCGCCGATAACGAGAACAAGCTCGCCGACGCGGCTCGCAAGGCGGACGAAGCGCGGCAGGCGCTCGCCAAGGCGAACGCGCGCCTCGCCCGCACCCGGCTTTACGCGCCCACGGACGGCGTCGTTCAGCAGATGGCCGTCACGACGGTCGGCCAGGTCGTCACCACCGGCCAGCAGCTCATCGTGCTGACGCCGATCGGGGGCAAGCTCCAGGTCGAGGCGCTGGTGGCCAACCTCGATATCGGCTTCGTTAAGCCCGGCCAGGAGGCGGTCATCAAGGTCGACGCCTTCCCGTTCACCCGCTTCGGCGCGCTGCACGGCAAGGTCGCCAACATCGCCTCCGCCGCCATCGCTGAGCAGGACGCCAAACGCGCCCTCGCCAACGCCACGGCGACCGCCAACGTGGCGCCCGAGGTGCCCACCGCCCCCGGCCAACCGGAAAGCTTCGTTTTCCCGGTTACCGTGTCGCTCGACGAAACCGCGATGAAAATCGACAACGCGGCCATTCCCTTGACGCCGGGCATGACCGTCACCGTCGAAATCCGGACCGATTCCCGCCGCGTCATCGACTACTTGCTCTCGCCCTTAGCGAGAATCGGGTCGGAAGCCTTGAGGGAGAGGTAGTTGGCCTTGGATCCACCCCCGGTTCGCTCTGAGGCGTGTCTTTAGGGCCGTGGAGGTTTGGTCGAATTGCCCAGAATTCTAGAAATGAGAAAATAAATAAAAAAAGATTCCTCTTTTGAGAAGCATCGGGTATGATGGCAGATCGCATCAAAGCCGAGGCCCTGATGTCCTATCCTTCCGAAACCAAAATGAGGTGGTGGAGATCGTCCGCGCACTCGAGCGCTATCATGGCCTCCTCCTTCCGGGATTTCGCCAATACGCCGCTGCAGCGCCAAGGTCGCAGCCCCTCGCCGGCGGCGATTTGACCCGCCGGAAGGGAAATCGGCTCTAAAGCTCTGAAATTGCTTGTTCGGCAGAAGGAAAGTGAAGCTCCGGAACCCTTTTTAACCCGGCGGTGGCGAAGATAATCAGCGCAAAAAGGCGCGGTTTGCTGGCAAAAGGCACCCCTTTCCGCCCCAAACGCAACGGCGCAGCGAGAATAGGCCGCCCGATTCCCGTTTGTGACATGACGCGCGTATTGAAGCTCGGTTAAACTTTCGAAGCGCTCAACCAAAGTTGTACAAAACCACTTGACGTTTTTGATACAACATGGTTGGTTGCGCCTCACGGTACGGCCGCCGCTTTGCCACGCTGTTCCGCAAGTAATCGAAATATTTCATCATGGGCGAAGCGTCGCTTCACCCAAATGGCGGTAGCTTGCCCGAAGGATAAGCCCGTCTTTGGTAAGAGAAGAAGTGGCGCGAAGGGAAGTTGGGGGCGAAGGTTTGTTCGATAGTCTGGAATTGAGCCCAGGAGAGCGTTGGTTTGTAGCGCGAGTGCTCCCTCACCAGGAGAACCGGGCGCAATTCAATCTCCATCGGTTGGGCTTCCGAAGTTTCGTTCCGAGATTGCGGCGGACCGTTCGACACGCGCGCAGGTTGCGTGACACTCTGCAACCCCTTTTTCCGAGTTATATCTTCATTATCATCGACCTCTCCAAACATCGGTGGCGTAGCGTCAACGGAACGTTTGGAGTCGCCTCGCTGATCATGGGTGCGGAGCATCCTAGGCCAGTGCCGCGGGGCGTGGTTGAGGGGTTAGTTGTCTCATGTGAAAGCTCTGGGGCCGTTCGCCTTGATGACGGTCTCGAGATCGGCCAGAAAGTGCGTATATTGTCGGGACCATTCGCGGAGACCCTTTGTCGTCTCGCGCATCTCGACGAGCGCGGGCGCGTTCGCGTCCTACTCGAAATCATGGGTATGGAAGTCGCAGCCCAACTTGACCGCTCCGCAATCGCCCCGGCGGCTTAGGGAACTGAATTATACCAGTCGAGGTTCGACAATTCCGGCGACCTAGATGGACTGGCGCAGAAGGTTGTTTCGAATGGTATTATGCTTCCAACACTGGAGCCGACGCGCGACTCCGATCGAACATGAATAAGCCGCTGACTTGACAAGCGTGATGCAAAACAGGGATTCCGCAGCTCCGATGGAGGACATTGATGGTAAAGGTGGGGCCCAGACTCCGTCGATAGACCTGCTCGCTATTCTCCGAGGTGTACTGCGCCGTTGGAAGCTCGTTGCCGCCATAACACTGTCTGTGTGCATTGCAGCATACGGCATTGTAAAGCTGATCGTGCCGTCGCGATATAAATCAATGGTCGAGATACTCGTCTACGATCCGCAACAACAAATCGACGCCACGGTCCAGAAACCCATCTCCCCCTTCGTAGACGCCGTCGGTAACGACGCGATCAACACCGAAATCAACATCC
Organism: uncultured Alphaproteobacteria bacterium; assembly: GCA_963824475.1. Classification (GTDB taxonomy): domain Bacteria; phylum Pseudomonadota; class Alphaproteobacteria; order Rhizobiales; family Beijerinckiaceae; genus Roseiarcus. The sequence goes on along the minus strand of CAWGPR010000005.1, from coordinate 395,124 downwards.
TCAAGTCGAAGTCGGTCGCGTTGCGCGTTGCCAGTGAGCTTGGCCTAGACACGGACCCGGAGTTCCAATCGCACGGCCTTCGAATCGGAGATCTTGCGAAACGGCTTGGAATCGTTGCGAAACGGCTTGGTATTGCGGATCTAGCAGAACGGCTTGGAATCCCGGATCTAGCGGAACGGCTTGGTTTCGCCGGCTTGGGCGGAGCCAATGACAACAATGAGCAAACCATTAGCGCTACGGAGGAAAAGGCCGAAAAACTGGACCAGGCAGCAGATGAGTTAATTAAGAGACTCGATATTTACCAAGACTCCTACATTATTTTTGTTTCTGCGACAGCACGGGAGCCGATCAGGGCTCAGCTCCTGGCTTCCACGGTCGCGAACGATTATTTGGCGAGTCAGCGGGAAGCGCGGCAAGAAGCGCTGGATCACGTGGCCACTTGGTTGAGGGGGCGTATCGACAATCTGCAATCTCGTGTATCGGAATCCGACGCTTCAATAGACGAATTGAAAGCTAAAAGCGGTATTCGTGACGCGGAATCCGACAAGGTCAAAGAGCAGCAAATTCGCGACCTCAACACTGAGCTCATGACTGCCCGCGAAGAGGTCAACGACAAGGGCGCCCACCTCGAGCAGGCCCGACATTTGATCCACACCAATGAGGATATCGACAGTATTCCTGAGCTAACCGCATCGACTGCGCTCACGGAACTACGTCGTAAGAAAATGGAATTGAATTGGAGCCTGGCGGACCTGCAAAACAAATTCGGTGAGCATAACCCCCAGGTCGTGTCCGCTCGCGTGGCGCTGGCGTCCGTGGACAAGCAGATAAACGCCGAGGCGGACAACATCGTGGTCAATATGAAGAACGCTTACGATATCGCCGTGCGGCGGGAACAAACGTTAGAGGCGAACCTCCAGAGCCTCACCGCAAATCTCAATTCGGACGCCTACATCAAGTTGCAGCAACTCCGACACGCGGCCGACGCGGACCGTAAGGATTACGAGAGCTATCTTGCTCAATACAACAACATCGCCGAACAGCGCGAAATGCAGTCTGTAAGCGCGCGGATTATTTCACCGGCTACGCTTCCGAGGTCACCCACTTCAAATCGCATGAAGTTTTATGCGCTTGGCGGGATGGCGGGTCTCGCTGGCGGGTTGCTGCTCGCATTCCTGCTGGAACATTTTAAGCCCGGCGTTAAGACTAGCTCGGATATCGAGCAATCCTTCGGCCTACCAGTCGTGGGCTTTGTTCCTTTAGTGTCGCGACGGAAAGCCCGTGGCACTACTTCCTATTCTCACTCCTTGGACAGAGTGGTCAATGAACCTCTTTCGCACTTAAGCGAAGCGGTGCGTTCAATGCGGGTCAACCTCGAGCTTTCGAGCGCAAGTTCAAAAGTCATTTTAATTACCTCGGCGCTCCCCGGTGAAGGCAAATCGACCGCCGCGATGTTACTCGCTGCTTCTAGCGCAAGCTCAGGTAAGAAAACCATTCTGCTCGACTGCGATTTGCGGCTGCGCTCGACCTCTGAAGCACTCCGGCGGAAGCATCAACCGGGCTTGTCCGAGTTGCTCTGCGGTACAGCCAAACTCACGGATGTAATCAGTCAAGACCCGGTAACGAAGATCAACTTGATTCCCGCCGGATCCATGAAGCCAAACACGGCCGACTTGCTGATGTCTCAGGGGATGTTGGACCTTATCGCCGTATTGCGAAGCGGTTTCGACTATATCATTATGGACAGTCCTCCTTTGCTGCCGGTCGTGGATGCCCTTGCCCTCGCAACCGGCGCAGATAAGATTTTGGTGGTCGTTGAATGGTGCCGCACGTCACGCGCCACTATCAACGAAGCTTTCAGGGTTTTGGGGCCGGAGGCGCACCGCGTCGCGGGCGTCGTCCTGAATAAGGTCGATTTCAATGAGCTGCCAGGGTATGGCGGCTATCAGTACCGCAAGTATTTCAACAAGGCGTGAAATTTGGCGGATACGGAGGTTCCACCGTTCGCCTCGAACACTGCACGTCGCCGCTAGAAGCGACAGCCGATCATGTTGCGTTCCAACCTCCGCCGGCGGTCCCTGCTCCATGATGTTCGTGCCGACACAGATCCATGGACATTCGTTCTCTCCGACTGGCCTGAAACCTCTACATCCGTCGCTGACCGAATTCCGGCAATTAGCAGTTCTGGCCGTGCTCGCGCCGTCGAAGTCATTTTAGGCACGGCTCGGGCCACCTCAGTCTCCCGTTCGCCATCGTCAATCCGCCTCAGATCTGGGGATCTGCCAATGTGGCGACCTCCACCAATGAGTTTTTCCTCGTGAACCCCTCGCAACGCTACCTCCTCATCTCGCCTTGCCGCGACGAGGCCCAGTACCTTCGCCGCACGCTCGATAGTGTGGCGGCGCAGTCAGTTCAACCGGCGGCCTGCGTGATAGTCGACGACGGATCGACCGACGAAACTCCCGCCATTCTCGAGGAGTACGCACGGCGACTGCCATATCTTCATGTGGTTCGGCGCACAGATCGCGGCCGCCGAGAGGTCGGTCCCGGCGTCGTCGCCGCTTTCTATGCCGGCCTGGAAACGGTGCGCCTGGAGGACTTCGACTATCTCTGCAAACTGGATATGGATCTGGACCTGCCGGTTCGCTACTTCGAGTTGCTGATGCAGCGGATGGAGAGCGATCCGCGCATCGGGACCACCTCCGGCAAGCCGTGGTTCGTTCACCCCCAGAGCGGTGAGTTAGTGCCCGAAATCTGCGGGGACGAAATGTCGGTCGGGATGACCAAGTTCTATCGCGTCGACTGTTTCCTGGAGATCGGCGGCTTCGTGCGCCAGGTGATGTGGGACGGCATCGACTGCCACCGGGCCCGCATGCTCGGCTGGATTGCCGAGAGCGTCGATGACGAGCTCCTCCGCTTCATTCACCTGCGCCCGCAAGGCGCTAGCCAGAAGGGCATTTGGACCGGGCGGCTTCGCAAGGGATTTGGGCAATATTTCATGGGCACGTCGCCCCTCTATTACTTAGCGGTGGTTATCTATCACCTGCCGGCCTATCCGATGTTAATCGGAAGCACGGCCATGCTGTGGGGCTACTTCAGGAGCTGGTTGAGGCGCCTGCCGCGCTACGATAACCTCGAGTTCAGGCGCTTCCTCCGTTCCTACCAGCACGCATGCCTACGTATCGGCAAGCGGGCCGCTACCGCTCGGATCAACGCCGAGCGGGCCCCGCTCTGGCGCGCTAGCCACCCGGCCGAGTCGGATCCCAACGCGGCCTGCTAGGGTTTCGGTGGCTGAGCCGCCGCGGCGCCGATCGGGCGCTTAAAGTGGTCACGTGCCAGAGTGACGTGCAACCCCCACCGACGTGAGCGATCGGCGCAGGTGGATTCCGCGATAAGCTTCCGCCGCAATGTAACGCGGAGCCATTGCAAGCGCGCTAGCACGAGTGGCGCGAAACCGTCACCTCAAATAATTGAGCCTGTCCAGAAACAAGCTTCGTTTAGTTTAGTGTTCGAGGAAGAAATGGAAATTCTTCGCGACCCAACAGCCGAAATATGCAGCTCATCTCTATCGCAGAACGACAGGGCGGAAGGAAGGATTTGCTTCCTCGGCCTTCATTTCGATACTGGATCGATCGAAGAAGCGGCTCGCAATATTCTTGCGGAGATGGATGGACGTTTTAGATATGTTGTGACGCCAAACGTACACCACATGGTGAGGCTGCTTGAAGATCCAATTACGATGCGGCCGCTCTACGAGGGGGCGTGGCGAGTGTTTTGCGATAGCCGCGTGCTGAGCCGCCTGGCTCGGGTCAGCGGTCTTACGCTTCCAGTTATCACAGGTAGTGATCTTACCGCGGATCTCATCGCACGTGCCGCAAAGGACGGCCTCACGATTGCCGTCATCGGTCCCACGGACGCGGCTTGCGCTCGACTGCGAGAGAAGTATCCTGGCGTCCGCGTTCTGTCTCACAACCCTAAGATGGGTTTTGTAAGATCAGAACTCGAGCTCCGTAAATGTGTGGATTTTGTTGTCAAGACGCAGGCTCCCCTGGTTTTCCTCGCAGTAGGAAGGCCGCAGCAGGAAATTCTTGCAAGCCGAATTGCCGATCACCCGCAAGCCCGAGGCGTCGGATTATGTATAGGCGCCTCGATTGATTTTCTTACCGGGGCACAGCATCGGGCGCCGGTTTGGGTTCAGAAAGTTGGTCTGGAATGGATGTATCGTCTTATATCTGATCCGCAACGGTTTGCCCGACGTTATTTGCTCGAATCTCCTCGGATCTTTTACTTCGTTTGGCTGGAATGGAAAAGAAATATGCCTATCCTGCAGCTTCGCGCAAGACTGGGATCGAGCTCGTACGCGTCGAGGATAAGGCGTTGGCGGATTGCGGCCGTTTCTGGGCGGGAAATTCCCGGACGTGCCGCAGGAGCAGAGACTGATCTTGCGCCTGCCGGGAGCGGGAAACCAAGCAAATTCCCTTAACCCGGGGCGGGGACCGCCTTGCCGTCCTATGCGACACGGAGGCCGGCCTGTTCCTCATTAGTTGGGCGTCGGAGTGCGTCGACCCTCGGGAATGAAACGGATGGTAGTCTGGGAAGCGTTGCCGGGGCAGAGCCCGGAACAGTTCTGAGTCAACCACTTACAGCGGATTGACAAGCCCCAACTGGCGGGCAAAACACTGACTCCATGAATGTCAAAAAGCTAGCAATCGGGACCTTAACCGCTGTAATTCTGATTGGTGCGATCGGTGCGTCGGTTTTGTATTGGCGCCTAGGGTCCGGGCGTTCGATTGTAAATCAAGAGGGCGCGTCGAGTGAAAAGATTTGGGACTCGGCCTCATGCCGGGCACGACTATACTTGCAAAAGGCGAAAGGGGAAGTCTCCGGGGTGTCGTGGACCGAGCTTTGGGGACTGATGCTCCCCGGGAGAGGGTTCATTTGCACTGAAGGGGCCAGCCTGGAAGGGGACGTCCTATATAGCACGCACGCCACCGAAGACGATCGCAACGCAGGGGCACGAATTTTTCGCGAACGGTGCACAGGCTGCCATGGCACTGATGGATCGGGTGGTCCGTTTGGCCCATCGCTCACCCGCTTGCAATACAATTATGGCGATAGCGATCTTGCCGTCTACAAAGTATTGAGGGATGGTATTCGGGGTACAGCCATGCAAAGCACGGGTCTAACGCTGCTCGAGCGTTTGCAGGTCACGTCTCACCTGAGAACGCTACAGAACCAATTATCTGAGGATCGCAAACCCGACGTGTCGCGCTTGGCAGTTCAGGTGAGTAACGGACGCCTGTTGGCTGCCGGAACGAGTCCGGCGGAATGGCTGATGTATTCCGGCTCTTATAATGGGTGGCGTCACGCGGCGCTTGGCGAAATTACTCCCGCGAACGTCGCTCAGCTAAGACTGCTCTGGGTCAAACAATTCGACATCAGTAATCCTAACATTGAAGCGACGCCCCTGGTGATCGACGGAACGATATTCACAGTTGCGGACCCTGGGCACGTTTTGGCTTTAGATGCGAAAACTGGGGCCACGATTTGGGAATACGAACGCCCTATTCCGCCCAACTTACCGATAGAATTCCCAGTGAACCGAGGACTCGCGGTACAAGGCAGAACGCTCTTCTTCGGTAGTTTGGACGGGTATTTGGTCGCCATCAACGCGAACGACGGAAAGATCATCTGGCAAGCGTTGGTTGCAAACCCGTCAGATGGTTATTCGATTACCGGTGCCCCTCTCGTCGTAAATCATTCCGTCGTGGTCGGGATCGCCGGAGGCGAGTTCGGAGTTCGCGGGTTTCTCTCAGCTTATGACGTATCGACCGGCCAACAGCAGTGGAGGTTTAATACAATCCCGGGTCCTGGCGAAGCCGGCCACGAAACCTGGGCGAACGATGCATGGCGATCTGGTGGCGGTGCCACCTGGAACACCGGAAGCTATGATCCGTCGACCGACCTGCTCTACTGGGGCGTCGGCAATCCAGCCCCGCAACTTTCTGGTGACGTGCGCCCTGGCGACAACCTGTTCACCGCCAGCGTGATCGCCTTGCACGCGAGCACTGGCAAGCTAGCGTGGTACTTCCAGTTCACCCCTCATGACGACCACGACCGTGATGCAGCCCAGACCCCGGTTATCGCGGATCTCCTCATAAAGGGTGTAGTCCGCAAGGCGATCTGTTGGCCGAATAGAAACGGGTTCTACTACGTTCTCGACCGAGTCACGGGAGAGTTCTTAGTCGGGGTGCCGTTCGTTCAAGTTAATTGGGCGAAGGGGCTTGATTCGGCTGGACGGCCGATCCTCGCGGACGACGCCAAGGTATCGCGGGAGGGGCGTTCGACAAGCCCCGGTATGGCTGGCGGAACGAACTGGCAAAACCCCGCCTTCGATCAAAAACGGGGATCTATGTTTATTCCGGCGACCGAGAGCAGTTCAGTCTATACGAAACTGCCTCCGGACAGAGTCAAGCGCGTGGAGAATCGCTTATTTGTCGGCAGTAGTTCAAACCAGCTGGGGCCAGTGACTTGCAAAGTCCTTGCGCTCGACGCCGCCACCGGCGAGCTAAAATGGGAATACCGCGCACCGTCCAATACCGATTCCACTAATGAGATCACCGGCCTGCTTTCAACGGACGCGGGATTGGTGCTCGGGGCGTCGGGAGGGGTCTTTTTCGCACTAGATGCAGACACCGGACGCGAAGTCTGGCGCTGCTCCCTCGGCGGGCAGACCAAGGCCGCCCCGATCTCATTTGCCGTCGATGGACGACAGGTGATTGTCGTGGCGGCTGGACGCGCGCTTTTCATGTTTGGCCTGTGAGCTTCTGCTCGACCATTTCAACTCGTATGATCTGGGGGGCAGTATGTATCCGCGGGTGCGTTTTTGGATATCGCCCATGAGTCATCGCTCTCGTCTGTCCTAACACACTTCAAATCCTGGCTCCATATGAACCCACGCTGGGTGTGAAGCCATAGTCGACGGTGCCTGTGATCGGAAAAATCGGAATCCCCGCGTGGGGTCCGTCCCTTCTTTGGGTGATCGCAGTTCGACCATCGCAGCGGTCGCGATCATTTCGACCGGCGGCTCAAGCGAGGTTTTGTGCTGGCAGTTCTGACACTACCTTGGCGGACAGATGTTTACCAACAGGGGCGCGCGCCGGCCACCGGCAAAATCGCCTCTTTTAGCCATCGAGCCGCCGTCAAGGCCACCGCTTCGTGGGCTCACGTGGAGTTCGAAAGCCATTCCTTCAACCACGATGGACTTATGCCTACCGCACTGGGAGAAGGACTTGAGAGCTGAGAATGCGAGTGAATTGGTGCGAAAGAAACAAAAGATCATCTTTTTCGGTCACTTTGGGTCGGATAACTTCGGCAACGAGGGCACTCTGCAGGCAATTTATTTCAACTTGCGTCGTCTGATGCCGGAGGCTGAATTCGCCTGCATCTGCACACTTCCTGAGACCGCAGCGACGATCCATAGCATCACGGCCTTGCCAATTAGTCCTGCAGTCATCACGGCTTGGACCCCCAACAATCGCATCACGCGCTTGCTCCGGTTAGTGGCGTTTGGAATTCCAAGCGAACTCTACCGGTGGTATGAAGCTTTTTGGACGCTCAAAGGCACAGACGCGCTCATTGTCCCGGGAACCGGCCTGCTTACGGATGCTTTTGGCCTCCTGTCCTGGGGCCCGTACAATATGTTCAAGTGGTCAGTTTTGGCGAAATTACGCGGTTGCAGGCTGCTCTTTGTAAGCGTCGGCGCGGGCCCCCTACAGGGTCGTCTCGGCAAATTCTTCGTGAAATCTGCCCTCGCTCTGGCCGATTACCGATCCTATCGCGATGTTTCTTCGCTGCAGTATCTCAAGAAGATCGGGTTCACGCGCTCCAACGATCGAGTTTATCCCGATTTGGCGTTCAGCTTGCCCGAGTCTTCGATTCCGCCCGATGGCCGAGTGAGGCGGCGCAGACCTGTCGTCGGCCTTGGGTTGATGAATTCTGGTAGCATGTACGGTGATCGTACATTGAGCAGAGAAACCTATCGGAGTTATATGGAGACTTTGGTGAGCCTAGCCGTATGGCTGCTCGACCGCGGATACGACGTCAGACTATTAATCGGCGAAGTGGGAGACCCGGTGTCAGAATTCAGGTGTTTGCTAGCAGAACGATTGCCTGCCTATGATTTAAGCCGAATTATAGAGACCCCAATTACCTCTGTTCAAGGGTTGCTGTCTCAATTTGCGGATACTGATCTTGTTGTGGCGACAAGATTTCACAACGTGCTATTTGCGTTGCTAAGCAAAAAGCCCACGGTTTCAATTGCATTTCATCATAAGTGCACCTCATTGATGAACGCGATCGGGTTGTCAGAGTATTGCCTACCGATTGAGCGTTTAACCAGTGATGATCTTATCAAAAGAGTGCTTGATATGGAGGAGAATTCTGATCGGCTGAAAACTTTGATTGGGGAGCGAGCCCAAAGTTTTCGTAAGATTTTGGAAGAACAATATGTTTATGTTACGGCATAGCGCAGGTAACCCACCGAGAAAATCGTCGAGAAAATGCTCGCAAAGCTCAAACAACTGGAAACGAAAGACAGAAAAAAGGTGAGTCATGTATACGATATCGGTGCCGATAGACATTATCCACCCGACTTTCGGGCGTGGTAAGGGCGCGGTCGAACAACGGGCGGCGTGATTGTCTATCAGAAAAATCGTGAAAGGCACGCTCTCCGATCCTTCTGTCGTTGTATAGGCTAAAAATGGTCACCCGGCCGCTCGTAAGCGTCGTCACGCCGTTTTATAACACTGCGCCTTATTTGGCCGAGTGCATTGAGAGCGTACTCGCGCAAACCTATTTCAATTTCGAATATATCCTCATGGATAATTGTAGTACAGACGGTTCATACGAAATCGCCGACAGCTACGCGGCGCGTGACCCTCGGATACGTCTGATCAGGTGTTCAGAGTTTGTTCCCATGCTAAAGAACTACAATCGCGCCCTACGGGCAATATCTGAAGCCAGCGAGTATTGCAAAATCGTCCAGGCGGATGACTACATTTTTCCGAATTGCTTGCAGTCGATGTTACAAGCGTTTGAGCAATCACCTTCGATCGGACTGGTGTCTTCCTATCGGCTCTTCGGGGACGCAGTCCACGGCTCCGGATATCCCTACCCAGCGCCGATGTTTCCTGGCAAAGAATGCGGACGATGGTTTCTGCGGACACGCAGTCCTTTGTTCATAGGAACCAACCCTTTTGGCTCCCAAACTACGGTAATGTACCGATCTTCCCTGGTGCGCGACCATAGTCCTTTTTATGATAAATCACTTCCGCACGCCGACCTCGAGAAAGCCATGGAGATCCTTCAAGAGTGGGATTTCGGATTCGTCCACCAAGTGTTGTCGTTTTCGCGAGTGCAGGACGAGTCGGCGACTTCCTCGCTCCTCAAATTTTGGCCATACGCCTTAGATCGGTATATTATCGCGCAGCGGCACGCTCCAATCTTTCTGGAACACAACGAGTCAGCGCGCCTGATGAAAAACTCTAAACGTGCGTACTATACGGTCCTCGCTCGGGAGGCGCTTCACTTTCCTGGGCACGCTTTTTGGCAATACCATAAAGATGGATTGAATTCGATAGGGCAGACATTGGATCGGCGCTACCTCGCGTCCCAAATAGCCTTTGATTTGCTTCGGAAGACGTCAAATCCGGGGAGAACAATCATGCAAGCCCTACGCGCGCTGAACCGGAAAGGTAACGTGATTGCAGGTGTTACGAACGAATAATCGCACGTGTCTCTCGGCTTACGCACTCTGTGTGCGGAGCAGGTGCAAACGCGCCCGTTCGATCGGCTAGTACAATGCTCGATGCTTCTGTCGTCATTTGCACGCATAATCCCCGATCGGATTACTTCGCCCGGGTATTGGATGGATTGCGCAATCAGACGCTTCCACGACATAAATGGGAGTTGCTGATCGTAGATAACGCGTCGCGGGCGCCACTGGCGTCGGCTTGGGATATCTCATGGCATCCCAGTGCCCGCCACATACTGGAGAACGAGCTTGGCGTTTCCTGGGCGCGGCAACGAGGAATCCGGGAGGCGTCGGCCGATCTGATCATCTTTGTCGATGACGATAACGTCTTAGATGAAACATATTTGGCGCAAGCCATCAAAATCAAACAGGAGTGGCCGTCCTTAGGCGCGTGGGGTAGCGGCTGCATCCGGGGCGATTTTGAGGTTGAACCGCCAGAAAATTTGCGGTCTTGGCTCCCGGTACGGGAGGTAGCGACTCCTCGCTGGAGTAATCTTGCCGGCTTATATTTGTTTGGCAAATCACCGGAAGAAGCGATACCTTGGGGTGCAGGGTTATGCGTTCGCAAGGAGGTAGCAATCGCCTATCGCGAATTCTGCATTCAGTCGTCGCTTCAGATAACTAGCCGTCTGGGGGGCTCTCTCCCTGGCTGCGAGGTCGAAGATACAGAAATAGCATTCGTCTGCTGCAGTCACGGCCTGGGTGTTGGGATCTTTCCAGAGCTTAAGATCATCCATCTGATTCCGCAGCGCCGCGTTTCCGAGGAATATCTTGCGCGTTTCGCGGAAGGGACCTGCTTATCAAATTTCTTACTCTATTATAAGTGGAAGCACGTTATTCCGCAATCGACCTATAGTATAAGGACGGTGTTGTCGGCTTTAAAGTTTATTCTCCTTCATCGCGGTGTGGACCGCAAAATGCGCTTCGCGTGGCTACGGGCCCTCGCCAAAGCGAACAGGTACATTAAAGAGGATTTGCGAAAGAACAATCGTCAAGTCCAAAATATGGCGCCCGTACCGTTCAATGCCCGGCCGGGGCGGATTAGAGAGATCTCTTGAAATGCAATCTGTGGACGCTTTTATAGTCGAGACGCCTGAGTGATAATGCCGCATTCCCCAATTCATGCGCTCGCCACTGTTCGACCACAGTCCGGCCGAGCGAAGCCCGTGTTCGACGATCGAGCCCTTGGGCGGTCCGACGAAGCCTGCGGGTCGCTCAACCAGCGGATTACGGAACGTTCGCGTGGGATTGAACTCATGACAGAGCTAATTCCAAGGCGGATCATCCAGACGGGCAAGAGCGCAAACCTGCCGCTCCTGGCAAGGGCAGCCGCCACAAATGCGCGCTTACTCAATCCGGGTTTCGAGTATTTGTTCTTCGATGACGCTCAGGTCGAGGAATTCATCGACGCCGAATTTCCCGAATACCGGCCTGTGTTCGAACTCGTTCTCCGCGCCAATTCAGCGTTACGATTTTTTCCGTTATCTGGTGGTCTATCGCTTCGGCGGCTTCTATTTGGACACTGACGTGTTCCTCGTGTCCTCCCTCTACGATCTACTTGGATCCGATTGTGTATTTCCGTTTGAGATGTTAGGGATTTACAGATTCCTCTCCAATGACTATGGGATGGACTGGGAAGTCGGGAACTATGCGTTTGGCGCCGCGGCTGGCCACCCATTTCTCAAGGCGATCATAGATAACTGCATCCGGACCCAGCAGCAGCCCGAGTGGGCGAATTTAATGTTGAAATCGATTCCTCGAATGTTCCGTGACGAGTACTTTGTGCTCGCGACCACTGGACCCGGCCTAGTGTCCCGGACGTTGGCAGAGTATCCTGGGGCTGGGGAGAAGGTGAAAGTCCTGTTTCCGGAGGATGTTTGCGACCGGAGCAGCTGGTACTGCTTCGGGACTTACGGCATTCATCTTCAAGCGGGAACATGGCGAAAGCCCAAGAGTTTCGTGTATAGGATTCTGCATAGACTTTGGGAATCGAGGACACGAAAGACATTGTCAAGGGGGAGCCTAGAGCGCGGCGGGAAAAGAGTGTTGGAATTCAATGGTTCCTCACAATCGTTCCCTTACCATCAACAGGCTAGATTAAGGCTCCGGCTTCGGTCGCGATGACGAGTGCTAAAGTCTGCGTTGGCAAAAATGATGCTGTTCACCGTGTACGAGCTGCTGATCGCTCTGCGCGACGGACAAGACGAGGAACCCTACTTAAGAGTTCCGATCGCGTCAGTTGCAGCTCGATCCCCGCCAATCAGGTGGGTATCGTGCTTGCGCACCGGGATCTAGCGTCTGATGCTGACTGTTTGTGACGCCATTTGGAGCCCCTATCGGGTATCTCAAGGGCCAGGATATAACCCAGCTTGAAGGGAGTGCGCTCCCAAATCCGTGGTCGCTGGCGCACCCTGAATATATCGAATCGGTCAGAGGCGCGGAGTCCGTGCAAGGTAATGTATTGCTTTTATCGCAGCGCCGGATTGCTGACCTCGCGGCGTATTGCCTCGCTTACGAATTCGAGGATACTTTCGCAGCTGTTACCGATGCCCAGCGAATTGATGCTACCGACCTGCCGGCTCTGGAGTTCTCCCGGCGCGCCTACAAGCTCGCACGCCTGGCGACCGGGTCGCCGAGGCTTGCGCATCGGTTCGCGCCGTACCCAGGCAGCAAAGTGGTCTTGGAGCGTGACTTCGAACTCTTTTTTCCCGTGTTCAACCACGCCTATGAATTGTATTCGCTCGCGACCATCCGCAACTGGCGCCAGCGCTGCCGCAAGGCGGCATGCTTCATCAACGAAGTCTGGTCGAATATGTTGCCGGACTATCTACTCGAGCTCTTATCCGCTTTTGACCACGTCTTCATAGGGGCCCGTCACAGCGTTAAGGACGTAGCCCGCATTACCGGTCGACCGTGCGCGTACCTGCCGCTCGCGGTTGACGTACCGCGTTTCGCGCCTGCGTCGCGCGATCAACAGCGCCCGATCGAGGTTTGCAACATAGGCCGGCGCTCGCCGGTCACGCATCAGGCCCTGCTCGATGACGCCGAGCGGCGGCAGAGCTTTTACTACTACGACACTGTGGCGGCGAGCGGCGCCAACCTGAAGAGCCGCACGTTCCACGTCGACAGCCCGCACGAACATCGCCGTATGCTGGCGACTTTGCTCAAACACAGCAGCTACTACATCGCCAATCGCGGCCATGTGAATGAACCCGAGTTCACGGCGGGCCGCGATGAGATCTCCGCGCGGTTCTACGAGGGGGCTGCGGCGGGCACAGTGATGATCGGCGAGGCGCCACGCGCGGGGGAATTCAAGCAGCAGTTCGATTGGCCCGATGCGGTCATCCACGTGCCCTTCGATTCGCCCGATATTGGTCGCATTCTAGTGGACCTGAATGGGGACCCCGAGCGGTTGCGAGCGGTTCGGCGAAACAATGTTCGGGAGGCCGCCAAAAGGCACGACTGGCTGCATCGAATTCAGGTGGTGTTCGATACCCTCGGCCTGGCGCCGACCGAGAAAATGCAGGCTCGCGCGAAACAACTCGAGGAGATCGCGTCACAGGCAAAGGTACATGAGGTTAGTAGGTCAAGAGGCGACCCAGTGAATTCCTGAGGTCTTAAATGAAGGCGAGTGGGGCATAGAATGAAGGCGGTCATCCTGGCCGGTGGTTTGGGCACTCGGATTTTGGAGGAATCCCATCTACGGCCCAAGCCCATGATTGAGGTCGGCGGCATGCCAATTCTCTGGCATATAATGAAGATCTACGCCCATCACGGGGTCTCCGATTTCGTGATCTGCCTGGGCTACAAGGGCTACGTCATCAAGGAATATTTCTCGAATTATTTTTTGCATTCCTCCGACGTGACGATCGACGCGCGCGAAAACCGCATCAAATTCCACGCGACGAAGGCAGAACCGTGGCGCGTAACTCTGGTGGATACCGGCGAGAAGACGCTGACGGGGGGGCGGTTGAAGAGAGTCGCCAATTTTCTCGACCCTGGCGAGCCCTTTTGCTTCACCTATGGTGATGGCCTCGCGGACATCGACATCGCTGCGTCGGCCAAGTTCCATCTGGACCACGGCCGGAAAGCCACTCTTACAGCCGTGGTGCCACCCGGACGCTTCGGCGCCCTAATGCTCGACGGAAGCCGCGTCGCCAGTTTCGTAGAAAAGCCGCCAGGCGATCACGGGTACATCAACGGGGGATTCTTTGTGCTCGACCCCTCGGTTATCGGATTCATCGCCGGCGACGACACTTCGTGGGAAACTGGGGCGCTTCCTACCCTCGCTGGCATGGGCGAACTGATGGCCTATCAGCACCATGGGTTTTGGCAGCCGATGGATACCCTGCGCGACAAGGAAGCGCTGGAACGCCACTGGGCGTCCCCGCGCGCGCCTTGGAAAATTTGGTCGTGACTGCGGCGTGGCTGCGCGAGGATTTCTCGCGCGATCAACGCGTGGTGCTGGCCGGCCACTCCGGGTTCAAAGGCGCGGTTACTCAAGATCAGATTGAAGTCTATTGCGGCGCTCAGCTCCTCCGATGCCAAAGGGTGAGATCGCGATGATTGACGCCGCTGCCCCCGCTATCTGCCGCTTTTGCGGCTTGCCACTGACCTGCACGCTCGCCGATCTCGGCGAAACTCCGCTCGCCAATAGCTTCGTCACGGCGGAAGACGTCGCGGCCGGCCGCGACAGACGCTATCCCCTGCGGGCGTGGGTCTGCGACGCCTGTTTTCTCGTTCAGGTGGCCACACCGGTGCGTCCGGAGGCAATTTTTAGCGACTACGCCTATTTTTCTTCAGTATCCGCTTCATGGATCGAGCATGCCCGCAGTTACGCCGAGGCAATGATCGAGCGCTTCCATGTGGGGTGTGGTTCTCTAGTCGTCGAAGTCGCATCGAACGATGGCTATCTGCTTCAACATTTCGTTGCGGCAGGAATAAAAGTGCTCGGGATCGAACCCGCCGCGAACATTGCGACGGTCGCAGTTGCTAAGGGCATTCCGACTGAGGTCGCTTTTTTCGGACGTGTGACCGCGGAACGGCTGAGGCAAGCCGGAGTATCGGCAGATCTCGTTGCGGCCAACAATGTTCTGGCCCATGTTCCCAACATCCGAGATTTCGTCGCGGGTTTCGAGTTGATTCTCGCCCCCGAGGGAGTGGCGACGTTCGAGTTTCCGCATCTGCTCAACCTGATCTGCGACACTCAATTCGACACTATCTATCACGAGCATTTCTCCTATCTTTCGCTCAACGCGGTCGAGAGGATCTTCGCGCAGACGGGTCTTCGAGCTTTCGATGTCGAGCAGCTTACGACCCACGGGGGCTCGCTGCGGGTCTATGCCTGCCGTGTGGCGGCGCAACATCGCGGGACGCCACGGCTCATGCGCATCCGGGCGCAGGAACATGAGGCTGGCTTAGACACGCTCAAGGCCTATAGAGGGTTTGCGGAACGCATCGAAGTCGCGAAACGATCGTTTTTGAACTTCCTCGCACGAGCGCGCGACGAGGAGAAAATTGTTGCGGCCTACGGAGCCGCCGCGAAAGGCAATACGTTCCTGAATGTTTGCGAGGTGGGCGCGTCCGATATTGTTTGCGTATTCGATCGCAGCGCCGCTAAGCAAGGGAGACTCATGCCTGGCAGCCACCTTCCAATTTTGGCGCCCGAGCGAATTAACGAAATCAGACCCGACTATGTCTTAGTGCTGCCCTGGAACCTGATCGATGAAGTCAAGACCGAGATGAAGTATATTGCGCAGTGGGGTGGACGCTTCGTGACGGCCGTCCCACACACGAAAATTCACGAAGGATGATCTTCGAGCCGACGGACCTGCCGGCGTTGTGCCCACCTTTTGCGAGCCCATCGCAGACGATTGCGGGATCTTCACGCGGCTTTTGTCCGACGAAATTGCGGCGGCGGGTTACGCCTGTGTGCCGGTGCAGATGAGCCTGTCGCACAACACCCGCGCGAATACGTTATGCGGTCCGAATTTTCAATCTCCACCTTGCTAAAAAGCGGTTAGGCGCAAGAGTATGCCCGGCCCAATGGTTTTAGACTGGAACCGCTTCAGCCAGAGGATAGGACGGTTGCTGTCATTTATTCAACTGATCCTCAAAGCCTTATGGACTGCGTCTCCGCGTCGGGCTGATTTGGATCGCCATCACCGTTGCGGCCGTGATCTTCGTGGCCTCCGCGATCAGGCAGGCAGCGACCCCAAATAGGCAGTGGGCAAAAAAGCGGCTCATCAATCTCATTGAGACGTCGCAGATTCGGACTCCTAAACAGGCTGCTGAAAAGTAAGCGTCGTTCTCAGGCCGCGTCTTTGAGCGGCTGGGCCCTGGCGTAGGCCCACGGGAGAAGCTCGTTGATCGCGCTGGCGAGATGACCGCCGACGATCCGCGTGAGTGTGTCGGCGAGATAGGCGTAAGGGTCGACGTCGTTTAGCTTGCACGTTTCGATCAGCGAGGCGATGACCGCCCAACTTTCCGCGCCGCCATCCGAGCCGGCGAAGAGCGCGTTCTTGCGCGTGAGGGCGAGAGGCCTGATCGATCGCTCGACTGTGTTGGAGTCGATCTCGACCCGTCCGTCGTCGAGGAAACGGACGAGACCGTCCCAGTGCGACAGTCCGTAGCGGATTGCCTGGGCGAGCTTGCTCTTCCGGCTCAAGAGCGCGAGCTTTTCGCGCAGCCAGGGCTCGAGTTCGGCGACGATCGGACGCGATCGCTCCTGGCGCACGGCGCGTCGCTTGTCGGGGTCGCAGCCGCGGCAGTCGGCCTCGATCCGATAGAGCGCGGCGATGCGCTGCAGCGCTTCGTTGGCGATCGGCGAGGCTTCGGCGACGGCGCGGTCATAGAAGCGGCGGCGCAGATGCGCCCAGCAGAAGGCGAGCGTCACGTCGCCCTTGCCCGCCAGCGCCCGATATCCGGCGTAACCGTCGACCTGGAGGATGCCCTTGAAGCCGGCGAGATGGGCGATCGGCTGCGACGCTGTGCGATCGGGCGCGTAGACATAGGCGACCGCCGGCGGGTCGGCTCCGCCCCAGGGCCGATCATCCCGCGCATAGGCCCAGAGCTGGCCGGTCTTGGTCCGCCCGCGCCCCGGATCGAGCACCGGCGCCGTCGTCTCGTCAGCGAACAGCTTGGTCGACGACTTCAGATGCGCCAGGATGCGCTCATGGACCGGCCGCAGATGGAAGGCGGCGCGTCCGACCCAGTCGGCGAGAGTTGAGCGGTCGAGGCGCAGGCCCTGGCGCTCGTAAATCTGCGCCTGGCGATAGAGCGGCAAATGATCGGCGTATTTGGAGACGAGCACGTGGGCGACGGTCGCCTCGGTCGGCAGGCCGCCCTCGATCAGCCGCGCCGGCGCCGGCGACTGGACGACGATGTCCTGGCAGGCGCGGCAGGCGTATTTGGGCCGGCGCACCACAATCACCCGGAACTGCGCGGGAACGACGTCGAGCTTTTCGCTCACATCCCTCGGGTCAAGCCCGAGGGCAGGCTCTCGCCGATCCGGTGCAGCGCCCCCCTGCAGCACGGGCAGGTCTTGTCCTCGACGTCGACGATCGTCTCGACGCGCGGAAGATGCGCCGGTAGAGCGCCGCGGTTGGCGCGCCGCTTGCGCGAGCCTTCCGTGCGCGCAGCCGGCGACTTCGCTTCGTTTGCCTCGGTTTCTCCCGCCTCGCCCTGCTCGACGTCCTCCAGCGCCAGCAGCAATTGATCTTCCGGCAGGCTTTCGGCGCGGCGGCCAAAGCGGTGGCGCTGCAAATCCCTGATGATCGCGACAAGCCGCTCCGCGCGCTGGCGCTCGGCGATCAGCATCGCCTTCAGCGTTTGAGGGTCGTCGGGAAGCGCCTCGGCGGCCTGCGTCATGTCCCGACGAGACCATGATTTGTCAGGCTTTGCGACGGTTTTCGAGCCCCTGATTCAATTCGCCGCAGGTCAGCCCGGCAGTCTCGGCGCCGGCGTGTCCTTCGCCGCGCCAACGCGCTTCCAATCGAGGCCTTCGACAAGCGCCGAGAGTTGCGCCGCCGACAGACGCATCACCCCGTTCTCGATCTTCGGCCATTGGAACCGGCCGTCCTCGAGGCGCTTCGCAAACAGGCACACGCCCGTGCCATCCCAAAAAACCAGCTTCACCCGGTCGGCGCGTTTGGCCCGAAAGACGTAGACGGAGCCGTCAAACGGATCGGCGCCCATCACGTCGCGAACCAGCGCCGCCAGGCCTTCCGCGCCTTTACGGAAGTCGACCGGCCGCGTCGCAATGAGCACGCGCACCGAGCCCGACAGGCCGATCACTTCGCAGCCCTCAATGCGCCGATGATCGCCGTCACCGTCGCCGTATCCGCGCCGGGCCAGATCCAGACGCTCGATCCCGCGATGTCCAGTTCGATGACGGGGGGACGCGCATCCGCCGGTTTGCTCTCGACGATCTCCGCGCGTGGCGACACAGCACTCGGCGTCTCGACGACCACCGGAGCAAACGGCAGGGCGCCGGTCCCCTCGTCGGCCTCTCGACGCGCTTGGCGTCGCCAGTTGAACAATTGCTGCGGCGTCAGACCATGGCGGCGCGCGACGTGGCCGACCAGCGCGCCATCCTCAAAGCTCTCCGCGACGATCGCCGCCTTCTGCTCAGCCGTCCAGGATCGCCGCCGTCCTACGCCTGTGAAGATCTCAAGCCGCTGCGCCAAGCCCGCGCTCGCGCCCTTGGGCACGTCACTATGCTCTGAAATCGACACGTGTCGGAGCCTCCAACCGCCCCGACTATCGCCCCACCGCCCACGCCAAAGAAGGTGGGGTCAGCAGAACGCTTACGCAGATGCGGCGGCAAAGCTCCACGGTTCGCGCGCCGCTTGCGCGTCGCCGCCGCCCGCTCAGTGGGAGATCTTGCCTCCGCTTCCGCGGCCGCGCCCGCCTCTCCCTGCTCGAGGTCTTCGAGCGCGAGCAGCAATTGATCCTCCGACAATGTCTCGGCGCGACGCCCGAAGCGATGGCGCTGCAATTCCTTGATGATCTGGGCCAGCCGTTCGCTACGGATCTGCTTGGCGATCAGCATCGCCTTCAGTGTTTCGGGATCGTCGTTTACAAAAGCACCAATAACAAGGCCGTGGAGCCCTCGACTCGCAGCAGAGCCTGAATGCTCAAAACCAGTACAACCTCACGATCGTCGAGCCTTCCTTCGCTGCGGTCCCTGGTATGCAGATCGGCCGGACGACCCCGCTGTTGCATACGAGACCTTTATGAATTCTCAGCTTGTGCCGCGGGTGCGATCGACTTTTGCCTCCACAAGCCACGAACAGAACTGGCTCATCGGTTTCTCCAAGTCAGGCTACGGCGCGATAGAACTTGGTGCTGCGCGGACGCCGCGCCAAACAGTTTATAGCAACGCAGCACTGCGCGCAGTGTGATCTCTAAAGACGAAATTCGGTTAAGGGATGCGGCGAAGGTCTCCCGTTGGACTGTATTTGCAACTCAATAAGTGGGTATGGAAACGACTTTCTTCCAGGTTCCTGAATTCTGGTCCCATATTTTCATACGGTATGTTTTTGCAGAGGCTGGTTCGTCTCCATTCGAAGCGCGAGCAGTATACCGGCACCTTCTTCTTGCGGAACCGGCCCGAACTCGAGCTGATGCGTCGCCTGGTCGAATTGAACGCCAGCGGCTCGAACTTGAGAATTGCAGTCGTGGGTTGTAGCATCGGAGCGGAAATCTATTCCATCCTTTGGACCCTCCGCTCAGCACGGCCAGACCTACAAGTGCAAATGTGCGCTGTGGATATTTCAGCTGAGGTGCTGAATTTCGCCAGAGAAGCCGTTTATACCAGCCCGGCATCCGACCTGGTGGGAGCACCCATTTTTGAGCGGATGACGGAAAAGGAGTTGGTGGAACTGTTTGAGTGGAAAGGAGGGCAGGCAAGGGTGAAATCCTGGCTTAGGCAGGGGATTCGCGGCAGGAGGGCGATGCAGGCGACCCCGAACAGATTCGTATTCTTGGATCCCAGGACATCGTCGTTGCAAGCAACTTTCTCTGTCATATGGAGCCGGCGGATGCGGAAAAATGCCTGCGCAATATCGCAGGGCTTGTGAAACCGGGGGGATACCTCTTTGTTTCGGGGGTTGATCTAGGGGTTCGAGCCAAGGTGGCAGGCGACCTTGGTTGGCGGCCGGTTCCGGAACTGATCGAGGAAATTCACGATGGAGATCCCTCTGTGCGAGGGGACTGGCCGTGGGTGTAGTGGGGCTTGGAGCCACTCAACAAGAGAACGCACAATTGGCAGATGCGGTATGCGGCGGCGTTCCAACAGGGCAATCTCATTGTAGAACACGGCGAGGGAATGACCGCCCAAGCCGCCGGAGCCTGAGAACGACGGCGGCGGCCCAATTGTACCGGGCGATGGGAGTGTCAGGAATCTTGTGTGCGGGGCCGGTTTAGCCATAGCCTCGCACCATTCGCGTGGCGGCATTTTCCATGTCTGCGCGACCTGGCGTAAGACGAGATACAGCAATTTGATTGCCGCCTCATCGGTTGGAAAATGCCTTCTCGTTCGCACGGCGCGTCGCAATTTGGCGTTCAAGGATTCGATGGCGTTCGTGGCGTAATCGCACAGCAACGGGAAAGGCGAAGAACGGGATGACATACTCCCAGTTTCGCCGCCAGCTTTGCGCGAATACTTGCGGCCCCAGACGATCGCCGCCGAACTCAAGGCGATCTATCGGGTGACGGACACGGACGTGGCTCGTAGGGCGTTGATAGCGCGCAATCAGCTTCGGATCGAACGTCCCCTCCCGGTCGCGAGGAATGCGCAGATCGAGCTTCGAGGTCTCGGTCAGCACCGTCTTCTTCGAATAACCGTTGTGGCTATTGCGCTTTCGCCGCCGCCTCGCCTTCCAGATGGTGGTCGATCTCCGCGGGTCAAAACGCGCTCCGCCAAAGCTTTCTTCAGCTCGTCGAATAGCCCGTCCTTGGCGAAAACAGCCTGCGGGTCACGCCCCGCCAGCAAACCGTCCAGGGTGTCTTTCTTGATTGCCATATGCGCCCTCCATCCTCCATCGGCATCGCTATGGCCTCGAACACGAGATTCCTGTGGTCCCTCGGCGATCGGCTTTAGGCACGCCAGCCCCTGTCCCCATGGGAACAAATCGCTCTAGAGGCTGTTAGGAACTGATTAACTGTAAATTCTGAGGGTTGCGGGATGTCGATGTCCCGCAAGCCTTATCCCTCTGATGTTTCCGATTGCGAATGGGCGCTTGTCGCGCCTTATTTGAAGCTTTTGCCGGAGGAGAGTGCGCAGCGCACGCACGCGTTGCGCGAGGTGTTCAACGGCATGCGCTATATCGTGAAGACGGGCGCCCCATGACGCTGGATGCCGAATGACCTGCCGCCATGGGAGATCGTCTACCAGCAGGCGCAGCGATGGCTGAAAGCGGGATGCTTCGAGACTCTGGCTGAGGACTTGCGCGTCATCTTGCGTCTTGCAGCGGGCCGAGGCGCGCAGCCAACCGCCGTCATCATCGACAGCCGGACCTTGCGCTCGACCCCTGAGAGCGGCGCTCGCGCCGCTTATGACGGCGCCAAACGCAAGAAGGGATCGAAGCTCCACTTGGCCGTCGACACGCTTGGCCATCTTCTGGCTCTGCATGTCACGCCCGCCAACGCGGATGATCGCGCCGAAGTCGGCCGTATCGCCAAGGCCGTTCAGGCGGAGACCGGAGAGAACGTGAAGATCGCTTTCGTCGATCAGGGCTATACCGGGGAGAAACCAGCGGCCGCTGCCGCTGAACGCGGCATTGCCCTCGAGGTCATCAAACTGCCGGAGGCCAAGCGCGGTTTCGTGTTGCTGCCCAGACGATGGGTCGTCGAACGATCCTTCGCGTGGGCCACCCGCTTCCGAAGACTTGTCAAAGACTACGAACGCTGTGCTCAAACCCTGGCAGACCTCCATCTCATCGCCTTCGTCTGCATCGTGCTCAAAAACGTCGCTAAACTTGCCGCGGGTTCCTAACAGCCTCTAGAGAAAGTCGAATGAAACGAAGTTTTCGGCATGCTTCATCCGCTTCCTCAACGCCGTCGAGCGCACCGTCCCGGAAAAGTTATCCCTCATCCACGCCATCGTCGACAACTACGCCGCCCACAAACAGCCCAACGTCCTCAAATGGCTGGCCGATCATCCGCGCTCGACGTTTTTCGGCCCAAGGGCTTGAGGCGAACTATCCGCAACATAGTATTTCGTATTCAGTGCGCAAGGGCAGCCTTCGAGGCATACACTATCAACGTGAGCCGGACAGCGAAGTAAAAGTTGTGCGCTGTATTGAGGGTTGGATATAGGTCGTCATCAACGATGTCAGACCCGATTCCTCGAAATATTGTCGGTGGTTAAATTTCGAACTTTCGAGCGAGAGGGGAGACGAACTATCTATTCCGGCCGGATTTGCTCACGGTTTTCAGACCCTCTGCGATGACATCGTGGTCAAGTACCTGGTTCTGCATCCTATGCGCCACAATCAACTTGTGGTATTTGCTACGCGATGCGAGGCATAAGAGCCTGTCTCAAAAGTCGTTAAGGAAGGAATGATTCACCGGGTCATCTGCAATTTTGAGGATGATTCGGGATGTGGACGGACGCTGATCGGAGCCGGTATCGCCAAGCTGGGGATTGTCTGCCGAGCGATCTGAACGATGCGGAATGGGATCGCTTGGCGCCTCTGATTCCGCCGGCGAAGCCGGGCGGACGGCCGCGCCAGACCGACATGCGCTTGGCGATGAACGCGATCTTCTATCTTCTGCGAACCGGTTGCCCGTGGCGTTATTTGCCGCACGGGGTCTTCCCGCCGCGCTCGACGGTCTACAACATCTTCCGCGCTTTCCAGCGGGAGGGAGTATGGGAGGCGATCTGGGAGGAACTGCGCGCGGCGCTGCGCGAACGGCTGGGGCGGGAGGCGAGCCCCAGCGCCGGCGTCATCGACAGCCAGTCGCTCAAGTCGGCCGAAAAAGGGGATGCGCGAAAGGTGAAGCAGACGCAGTGGGTTATGACGCCAGCAAGAAGGTGAAGGGGCGCAAGATCCACGCTCTGGTCGATACCGAAGGCTTGCCCTTGCGCGTGGTGGTTCACTCCGCCGCCATTCAGGACCGGGACGGCGCCGCCTTGGTGTTTGACCGCATCCGCCAGCGCTTCAATTGGCTCGAACTCGTCTGGGCCGATGGCGGCTACAACGCCCGCCAGGTCGAACACGCCGTCGCCGCGCAGCCGCCGCTGCGTGTGGAGATCGTCAAACGTCCCGACGACAGTTCAGGATTTATCGTCCTGCCGCGTCGCTGGGTTGTCGAACGGACCTTTTCGTGGTTCGGCCGAAACCGCCGCCTGGCCAAAGATTACGAGAACCTCGCTGATACCCTCGCGGCCTTCATCACACTCGCTTGCATCCAGCTCGCCCTCAGGCGCCTCGCCAGGCCGTAGACTTTTGAGTCAGGCTCTAAACTGGCCTTTGACGGTTACGAAGATCTCGGTGAAGGACCCGCATTGCCCGAGCCCCGTAGGTAAAACGCGAGAGCCGGTCACCGGGCTCGACGGTCCCTTTAAAGGTCAAGAGGAATGCATGCATGATTTGAAGAGGCAGACGCTTCGCGGTGGTCTTGCCAGATTCGGCGCTTTAGGGGCGACCTTTCTCCTGCGGATGGGCACCATCATGGCGTTGGCTCGGCTCCTGAGCCCGAAAGACTTCGGCCTGGTGGGTATGGTGGTGGCGTTCACCGGGGTGTTAAATTTCCTCCGCGATTTTGGGCTCTCGTCTGCCGCCGTTCAGCGAATGACCATCTCGGAGGAGCAGTCCTCGACATTATTCTGGATCAACATATTGATTGGAGCGCTGCTCGGGCTCACCGCGGTAGCGATGGCGCCGGCTATCGCTACCTTTTATGGCGATCCTCGGCTGTTTGGCATAACAGCTGTGCTGGCGCTTGGATTTCCTTTCAACGCGGCAGGAACACAACACCAAGCGCTTCTTCAACGCGAAATGCGTTGGGCGGCCCTGGCTGTGATAAACGTGGTCTCTTTGATGGTAGGAGCGGCGGTCGGCATTGGCGGCGCTGAAGCCGGCTACGGATATTGGGCCCTCGTGTGGATGTCGATCGCTTCTCCACTTGCTGGCACTCTTGGTCTCTGGCTGACCACGGGCTGGGTACCGGGGGTACCACTGAGACAGGCCGGAGTGCGGTCTCTGATGCTCTTCGGCGTCACCGTCACTCTGAGTAGCCTCGTAACCTATGTCGCTTATAATGCTGAGAAGGTTTTGATAGGCCGCTTCTGGGGCGCCGACGCAATCGGAATTTACGGGAGGGCTTACCAGTTGGTCAATATTCCAACAGAGCAACTGAATTCGGCGGTCGGCGAGGTGGGGTTTGCGGCATTGTCCAGACTCCAGGACGATCCCGTTCGCCTCAAGAGCTATTTCCTGAAGGGCTTCTCTCTGCTCCTAGGACTTGCGTTACCCATTACCGTTACCTGCGTTCTTTTTGCTGATGAATTGGTATTCGTTGTTCTAGGACCAAAGTGGAAAGACGCGGCGGCGATTGTTCGCTTGCTGGCTCCGGCGATTGCGATCTTTGCGATTATCAATCCTCTAGAGTGGTTTATCTTTTCAATAGGGCTGGGAGCACGAAGCTTGAGGATTGCGCTTGTCTTCGCGCCGTTCATGATCACGGGTTACGTTATCGGGTTGCCTTATGGACCCAAAGGGGTCGCCTTCGCCTACTCGGCGGTGCTGACGTTGTTGCTCATTCCGCGTATTTTGTGGTGCGTGCACGAAACAGTGGTTTCTCTCCGAGACATACTGCTGGCGGTGAGCGGTCCGGCGGCCTCGGGCGTGGTGGCTGGAGGGGTCGCGTTTGGGGTCCGGCTGACGTACGGGCAATTCTTTTCTCCTTTGCCCCGATTGGTTCTAGAAAGCAGCGTTCTTTTCGTGACATTCTTCGGGGTGCTCTTGCTGGTTGCGGGGCAGAAATCACTGTACCTGGATCTCCTGAGAGGATTGAGGTCCTCAGCAGTTCCTGTCGCAGCGTCGGATTGCTAATACCAAAGGTCATAGCGGCTGACCGACATGCGCCCAGTCGCGCATTCCGATGGATGTGATGGTTTCGGGTTTGGCGATGAGCTTTCGCCATGCGGCGCATGCGGCGTCGATGATGGCGTCGTAGTTTTCGAAGACGGTGTTTGAAAGCCAGTTCTGACGGAGATACTGCCAGACATTCTCGACCGGGTTCAGTTCCGGCGCGCGCGAGGGCAGGAAGATCGGCGTGATGTTGTCGGGCACGTCGAGCTTGCCCGTGATGTGCCATCCGGCCCGGTCGAGCAGGAGCACGGCATGGGCGCCCGTAGCGACATTGCGCGAGATTTCGTCGAGGTGAAGTTGCATCATGTCGGTGTCGGCACGAGGAAGCGCCAAAGCCGCTCCGACCCCGCGAGCGGGACAGATCGCGCCGAACAGATAGGCGTTGTCATAGCGCTGATCGGCGGGCTGCCTTGGCCGCGTTCCACGCCTGGCCCATTGGCGGACAAGGCCGTTCTTCTGGCCAATCCGGGCCTCATCCGAAAACCAGATCTCGACCGGCGTCGTCTCGGGCAGCCCTTCGAGATGAGCCTTCAGCGCGCGCGGGAAGTTTTTTTAAATCCCTCGACGATCCGCTCATCCTGAGCCGGATGACGGGGCCGTGCGCTCATATGCGAGAAGCCGAGCTTCTTCAGAAGCTTTCCGACATAGCGCGGGTGAAAGTCGACGCCGAACCTCTCGGCGATGACGCGCTTGAGGTCGATCCGCCGCCAGCGTACGACGCCGTCCTTCTCACGATCCGGCCCGGCCTCGACGATCTGCGCGAACTGGGCCCGTTGCTCCTCCGACAGGCGAGGCTTGGGACCCGCCGTCCAATTGTCGAACAGACCCTCCGGTCCGAAAGCGTTGAAGCGATGGACCCAGTCGCGCAGCGTCTGCCGGTCCATGCCGCCGATCTTCGCCGCCGCGCCTCGGTCCATCCCGTCCCGAACCGCGGCCAAGGACAGAAGCCGCCGGCTCTGGTTGGCGTCCTTCGAGCGCCGGGCGAGCGCCCGAAGCTCCTTAGCCGAATAGTCGTCTCGCAATCTGACCGCTGATGGCATGGCGCGAATCTCCCCACGCCAATGGAGTCAGAAATCTCGCCCTCTGTGAATCCACAATGTGAGTCAGCTCGCGGGGCCTTTGGTATAACGTCGCTGGTTATTGCCTTGCTTACGAAATCGAGGACGCTTCCGTAGCCGATCCCGCGCAGACTCTTGGGTCGAAAATGAACAGTTCACTCCACTGCCCGATCAGCATTCCGGGATGATGCGACGCTCGGAGATTTCCGTGGCCGCGCCGCTTGTCTCAATCGTCGTGAACAACTACAATTACGCGCGGTTCCTCCCTCGCTGCGTCGGCAGCGCGCTCGCCCAGACCTACCCGCACGTCGAAGTGGTGGTTGTAGACGACGCCTCGACCGATGGATCTCAACAAATCATCCAATCGTTCGCGCAGCGAGTGACGCCTGTCCTGAAGGTGGTCAACGCTGGCCACGGCGCAGCATTCAACTCCGGCTTCGCGGCGAGCCGCGGAGAGATCGTAATCTTTCTCGACGCGGACGACCACCTCTACCCGCAGGCGGTCGAAATTCTCGTCCCGAAGTTCGCTCCCGGCGTTGCGAAAGTGCAGTATCGGCTCGATCTCGTCGACGCCGCCGGGCGGATCATGGACTTTTTCCCGCGCCCGAAGTTCAGTTTGACGATGGCGACGTCGTTCCTCTGTTGCTCTTGATGGGTCGGTACGAGGGGACCGTCACGGCCGGGAACGCGTTCTGCCGACACGCACTCGATGCCATCCTACCAATGCCGGAGGAGCCCTTCCTTCAGGGCGCTGACGGGTACGTCTGCACCCTCGCACCGCTTTTCGGTACCGTGAGGTTGATCGAGCAGCGGCTCGGCGCCTACGTCCAGCACAGCGCGAACCACTCACACTTCTCGAATCAGTTGCGGCCGCGGCTCCGGTGGCGGCTCGAGCACGACGCGGCGCGATACGAGGCGCTCCGGGCTAAGGCAGCCGAGCTCGGCCTCCGTGTCCGTTCCGAGCCAGGGCTCCGGGACACCTTTCACCTGGAGAACCGGATCGCTTCGCTCTGCCTCGATCCCGCGAACCACCCAACGCCGGCTGATTCGCGGCTCTCCCTCGCACTTCGCGGCGCCTGGGCGCTCCGCCGCGCGCGGCTACCTTGGCGACGTCGCGTCTTGCTCGCCGCGTGGTTCCTTTGCGTGGGGATGCTGCCGCGTACAGCTGCCGCGCAGATCGCTGTGTGGCGCCTCGAGCAGGCGTCTCGTCCCGCCGCGGTCGATCGCCTCGTCAATCGGATTCGCGCCGCAACGCGGTCATGAGACCTCCCCCGTATTCCTCCGTTCTTTGAACTGGGAGCTAATCCTCATCGATTTATGAGGGAGCGACACAATGAAACGCGCCTTTCTTCTTGCTGCTACGGTGTTGACTGTGCTGCCTCCCGGGATCGCTTCGGCCGTCACGGTTGAGAGCAATCGCGCGATCACTGGCCATCAGGGAGCGGCTCCGATCATAACTATAAAGCTAGATCGTACAAAGCCGCCGGTGACTCCGCCGCCGAGTTAAGGTGTCGCCGACGCCAGCGGCCTGCTGACGCCCGACCGGAATGCGTCCGCGAACTGGAGCTCTGCGGGAATGCTTTCCGTCGGCGGCATTCCGAACCGGTCCACAGTTTGCGCCACGGTCAACCCGCTGGGGTCGGCTAAGGACGACACGACAAATATTCAGAACGCCATCGCTGCCTGCCCACTCGGCCAAGTCGTCCAACTTGGAGCCGGCGCCTTTACCATTGTTGAGGGCAATTATGTCCTGCTCAACAAGGGGATAACTCTGCGGGGCGCAGGGCCGGGCTCGACGATATTGCAGAGGACCAATGGCGCCACGCTGAATAGCTACACTCCCGGCTCTAAACCCTCGCCGATGATCATCGTCGGGCCGCGGCGGTGGGGGACCACGGCGGGGGCGACGACCACCCTGACCGCCGATGCCGCCGCTGGGTCAAATTCGCTTGATGTGGTCAGCACAGCCGGGTTCTCGGTCGGGCAGGTCGTCTTGCTGGACGAGGCGTCGGGCGCCGGTTGGCAGCCCGACGTCATTTGGACGAACAGGCAAATTTGGGCGTCGCCGGACTATCGGGTCGTCTGGCAAAAGCATAACCCCTATTATCAATATGTCGACGATCTCGACGCCAGCACGTATCCGTATACGTCGGGCAGTGCGGGCTGCTGGTTTTCGAACTGCGACCGGCCAACCAATGAGATGCACCAAATATCGGCAATCTCAGGCAATACCATTACCTTCAACTCGCCGCTCACGATCTCCTATCGAGTAAGCCATCAGGCTCAACTGTATAATTTCGCGCCTGCTCCGACCACCAACGCCGGGGTCGAAAGCATGACCCTGTCCCACGGCGATGACGGCCAATTGATATTTCAGAATGCGGCCTATTGCTGGGCGAAAAACGTCGAGAGCACGTTATGGCTTGGCGATGGCTTTGATCTCAACCGTGCTTTCCGTGTCCAGCTGGAAGGAGTGTATGTCCACAACGCAGTCTGGCCAGTCCCCGGCGGCGGAGGCTATGCGATCAGCTCGGCATGGGGCTCATCCGAGAACCTGATCGAAAACAGCATCTCGGTTCTCGCCAACAAGGTGATAGTGGCGCGCTCCTCGGGGGCGGGCTCCGTTGTCGCCTACAACTACATGGACGACGGCTATATCAATGGGACGGACGGTTGGATAGAAGTTGGAGTTAACGGCAGTCATATGGTCGGCAGCCATCACATGCTGTTCGAGGGCAATTATAGTTTCAACACGGACAGCGACCAAACGCACGGCAATGCTATCTACCACACGTTCTTGCGCAACTATTTCAGCGGTTTTCGGAAGCTATTCAAGGCTCTTGATGGTACGCCTATCGACGATACCGCCGGCTGTTGCGGGCCGTTGCGCGCCGGCGGCGCCCATGCCTATGCTTATTGGATGTCGTTCATCGGTAACGTATTGGGAACGCCTGGGCGAATGAGCGGATGGACGTATAATTGCATCGGCAGCGCCAACAACATTCCATCAAAATGTATCTGGGAACTAGGGTATATGGACATCAGTCCACGGGGATACGACCCGCATGTGGCTGCTACGGCAATCCGTGACGGCAACTACGACTATGTCACCAATTCGGTGGTTTGGGCCGCGACTGATACCGCCCACTCTCTGCCGAATTCACTATACCTGACTCGGAAGCCAGCCTTCTTCAACGCCGGGAGCGGATATGGGTGGCCTTGGGTCGTGCCGACCGAATCGCCTCAGCTTCTCACGGGCTGTGGCGGCAAGTGTAGTGGATTGCCCGCCAAGGCGCGCTACGACGCAGGGACGCCGTTCACGCAACCTTGAGCCGGTGATGGGCGATCGGGGACGGGTGGCGCCTTGGCGCGCTGCCCCTCCCACCCCAACAGGCATACTGGTCGCCTATTACGCGGTTCGATTAGGTTATGCTGCGAGTCGAAGGGGGGCGGTTGCGCAGTGCTTGTTTAACCCCGTGTGCATGACACTGCATGGAACCTTGATACGCCAAGCGGTGCGACTTGATGCCACCTTGATGCAAGCAAAAGGTACGGGTTTCCCGCCTCGCCGTTTACCAAACCGTGATTTCAACGGTCCTACCCGCGCTCAACGGGCTAAGGCGCCCGATGGAACGATCATGCCCTTGCAACGGCCGTAATCTGGGGCAATGTCGGCTAATACCTCGTTCACGGCGCGGTAGCCAAAGCGCGCTTCAAGAAAAGACGCGAAGCTCCGTTTAGGCGACGAAGGTGCATGTCAGGTCTAATCGACCAAGGGGCACAGCCGCGACACGCGACTTCTACAACCGGGTGGGTCGGTGCGGGCAAAACGGCACCCTCATCGACACTCTCTTATTTGGCTGGGCGGACAGGTCCGATAGACCAAACGCTTGACAGCCAGAGAAAGGAGCGCCCTGCTGCAGGTGATCGGTGGGCCGGATCTGCGCCTGGCCGAACTTGGCTGTGGCGTCTTCCGGCGGCACCGAATCACGTGTCGCGGTGTCGTCAGATTGACTTCTTGCTGGAAACTGGCCGGTGATGGGGCAAGGGACTACAAGCTGAGGTCCCACTCAACGAGTTCGACGTGGACTTACACGACGCAACCCTCTAGGATGTCTGCCACTGGCGAGGTGGTGGGCCGGTGGCTATTCGTCGAGCTCGGATCTGTGAAGTGGGTGTTCTTCGCCGTGTTGCTTAAAACTACGGGTGGAGACGCCAACACGCGAACCGGATCCGATGGATGAGCATGGGAAAGCCTGAACCACCGAGAGGCGAATTCTTGAAATGAGCCAGGGCATGTATTCCCGAATATCGGAGACGAACCGTGCCCGGAGCTACGACACGCGCCAAAGCCGGGGCGCGTCGCGTACCGTTTTGGGCGGCCCAACCCCCAAAGCAATGATTGACAAATACACAATCCTCCCGATCTCGGCATGTATTTTTGCTTTAATAGTGTACCCATTATTGATCTTCAATTTTCCTGTCGCCGAGGGCCAGGCATTGGAGGCCCGCCCGGAAGCTCGAATTTTCTGGCCTGTCATGGTTGCGATTTCTGTTGTCTTGGTCGGGCAAAATCGTTCTCGCCTTACCTTGCCGCCGCACATCATCTGTCTGCTCGCGTATCTTGCGTTTGCTGGGGCAAGCGTACTGTGGGCTTTCAGCCCGGAGCGTTCGTTCGTTAGATTTGCTCAGCAGGTGATGATTCTTACATCTATTGTTTTGCCTGCCCTTCTGGCGGGTCGAACAGCCGATATCATGCGCGCCGTGTTTCTATGCTTCGCCTTCTCTTTGATTTTGAATCTTTACTTCGTGCTTCGCGGCAGCTCGACGATCGTCACGTATGGTTCGACGCTCGTGGATATAGGCTATCAAGGATATTTTGAGGGTAAGAATTATCTGGGAGAGTGTGCTGCTGTCGCATTTTTGTTGTCATTGCATGAAATTGTCTGTCGCGGTTGGCGGAGAGTGTTCGGTATTATCATTGTCGCTTTAGCTTTTTTACTCGTCTACTTGAGCAGTTCAAAGACCGCTCTTGGCCTTGCATTAGTCTGTCCATTCCTTGCTGCGCTTACGTTGATGGTCAGAAGGTTAACGGGCGTCTCTGTGGCGATAATTCTACTATCTATACCACTTTGCTTTACGCTACTATCGAGTGTATCCAACTTCAATTTTGAGCGTATATCTTATATGCTATACGGAGATTCGAGTTTGACAGGTCGTACCGTTATATGGGATTTCGCCGATGATGAGATCGCACGTAATCCGCTCGTAGGATGGGGATACCAATCTTTTTGGCTCGTCCCCGACTCGCCTGCCGTCACTGACGCTCCAGGCTGGGTCAAGGCGATGCCGAATGCACATAATGGCTATATTGATACAAAGCTGGAGATGGGTTACGTCGGCCTTGCTTTCCTCCTAGCCTTCCTCATCGCAACCCTTCACGCCGTCGGGCGCGTCGCGGACCGCGACCCGACTCGGGCGCGGCTCGTACTCTCGCTTGCTCTCTTTATTATCCTCTATAACTTTTTTGAAAGCTTGTGGATGCGCGCCTTTGAATTTTTGTGGGTGGTGTTTGTTATTAACGCCGCCGAAATAGGTCGATACTGGCGGCCCTTACCTGTGGGTTGGGCGGCGTACAGATCGAGGAGCCAAAGACCGGGGAGCCCTGACCCTTCACCAGGCACGCGCAGGCCTCGGCTGCACATCGGGCTTTCGTGACCATCCGCCCAGGAACTCTCCGCGGACTCGGTCTACAAGCTCAGAGATGTAGTCGTGCCTCCAGCCACGCGGCTCCCGACGCCCCCCCCGAGCGTCAGTCGGGGGCCTGACCTACGTGGGCACCTGCCGGTGCTGGACGGGGTGCGGGGGCTCGCCATCCTGATGGTCATGCTGCTCCACTTCGTCGCCAACGTGCCGCCGGCCGACCGGATCGAAGGCGCCATCGTTGGCGTAACCAACTACGGGTCCTACGGCGTTGAGCTGTTCTTCGTCCTGTCCGGCTTCCTCATCACCGGCATCCTGTACGACACCCACGATGAGCCTCGCCACTTCCGCAACTTCTACATGAGGCGCTGCCTCCGCATTTTCCCGCTCTACTACGGTGTACTGGCGCTCGTCTTCTTCGTGGCGCCGTTGATCCGGCTGCTTCGGGGGCCGACGCTGGACTACCTGGTAGACCGACAAGCATGGGCATGGCTCTACGCGGTCAATATCTACATCGCTAAGCACGGGGAGTGGTCCTTCTCTTACCTCGACCACTTCTGGTCGCTCGCCATCGAGGAACACTTCTACTTGTTCTGGCCGCTGGTGGTCTTCGTGCTGGCTCGCCGGCCGCGGGCGCTCATCACGGTGAGCCTAGCGATCGCGCTGTGCGCGACGCTGGCCCGCCTGACCGGATCGCTCCTGGGCCTGAGCTGGTGGACCACGTACACCCTGACCCCCTTCCGCCTGGATGGTCTGGCGCTGGGCGCCTTCCTCGCGATAGCGGCGCGCCAGCCCCGGGGCCTGGAGCGCCTCGGGCGGGCCCTGCCGCCGGCGGCGGTGGTGATCGGGGGGCTGCTCGCGGTTACTTTCGTCTGGACCCGCCTGCTGTCGCGCGAGGGGCTTGAGCTGATCCTACCCGTCCGCGCGGCGCTGATCCTGATGCTGCTGGCCTGCCTGCTGGTGTGGGCGCTCATCGCGCCGGAGGGGTCGGCGATCTCACGCTTCTTCCGCGGCAGTTTCATGGTCTTTCTGGGCACTTACAGTTACGGCCTGTACGTTTACCATCACTTCATCTCGTACTACTTGGTCACCAACCACACTGACTTGGTGCTGGCGCACTGGCTGGGCTCTCACCTGGCGGCTGTGGCGCTGCAGGCTACGCTAGGCGCGTCCGCCTCGTTAGCTGTTGCCTACCTTAGCTACGAGCTTTTCGAGAAGCGGTTCCTCCGTTTGAAACGGCTGTTCGAGACGGCGAAGGGGACGGCGCCCCAGCGCCCGGCAGCTTTAGGCCACGATCTGACGGGCCGATCAAGGTGTCTGTAAAATATACGATTTTTTAAGGGGCGTAGTCGATGTGTGGGGTCGCTGGAATCATCGGGCGGTTAGACGACCGCAACCGCGCCGCGTTGGAGCGGATGAACAACGCGATGGTCCACCGCGGCCCGGACGGGAGCGGGACATGGGTCTCCACGCCCGACTGTCGCGGCTGGGGTGCGCTGCTCGCGCATCGCCGCCTCTCTATCCTCGATCTCTCGCCCGCTGGCGCCCAGCCCATGGTGGATCCGGTGACCGGGCACGTCGTCGTCTTCAACGGCGAAATTTACAATTTCCGGGAACTCCGACGGCGCCTAATGGCCGAGGGGCAGGAGCTACAATCCACCGGCGACACGGCCGTGATGCTTCGCGCGCTCGGTCTGCACGGGCCAGCGGCCGTGGCCTGGCTACGCGGTATGTTCGCTTTCGCATGCTGGGACCCCAAGGAGCGCCGGCTCCTGCTGGCCAGGGATCCCCTCGGAATCAAGCCTCTCTACCTGACGCGATCGTCTGATCCGGATTCGGGCTGGTCGGTTGCCTTCGCCTCGGAGCTTCGCGCCCTACTGGCATCCGGGCTGCTAAGCGCGCCTCGCCTCGACCCGCAGGCCGTTGCCAGCAGCGTGTGGAACGGCTTCGTTGTCGGCCCGGGGACCGCCGTCAAAGGCGTCGACCTGCTTTGGCCGGGCGGCCTGCTTGAGTTCGACGGTGAGGGCAGGGAGGTTCGCCAGCAGGACTTCTGGCGTATCCCCGACCACGCACCCGATCCGATCACGGACGAGGACAGTCTGGCAGCTATCCTGGACGAAGGGCTGAGGCTTCACCTGGCCAGCGACGTGCCCCTGGCGATCTTGCTCTCCAGCGGCGTGGACTCGTCAGCCGTCGCCAACCTAGCCCAGCTCGCGGCCCAAAGTCCTGTCCACACCTTCACGCTGGCGTTCGAGGAGGATGAGCTGAACGAGGGGCCAATCGCGAGGCAAATTGCCGCCGCCATTGGCACCCAGCACCATGAAGTCGTGCTGACGGAGGCGCACTTCGTCGAGAACCTAGAGGGGGCCTTAGACAGCCTGGACCAGCCGACCTTCGACGGGCTCAACGCCTACTACATTTCGAGCGCCATTCGCGCAGCCGGATTCACCGTGGCTCTGTCGGGTACGGGCGGCGACGAACTCTTCGGAGGCTACACCTCGTACCGCGATCTGCCTGCACTGCATCGCTGGTCCCAGCGCGCCGCGTGGGCGCCCAGAAGCCTGCAGACAACCGTGGCGAGGCTGGCCACCTGGCCGTTGCGACGCTTTGGCGGGACGATACCGCCTCAAACCCGTTGGGCCAAACTCCCTGAGATGGTTCGACACGGCGATGATCTGCTGGCGCTGTACCAGCTGGCCTACGCGCTCTTCCTCCCGGGATTTCAACATGAGCTCCTGGCGCCGAGCTTTGCCGAAGCGCTGGCCGACGGTCTGCCCATGGCAATGCGGGAGCGAATCATCGCCGAGAGCCGGGACCGCACGCCGCTGTCGGCCATCAGTGTCATGGAGCAGCGGCTTTTCCTCGGCGAGCGACTGCTGCGGGACAATGACGTCGCCAGCATGGCCTGCTCGCTGGAGCAGCGGGTGCCGCTAGTGGACCAGGTCCTCCTCGAGAGCGTAGATCGAATGTCGGATTGCGCGCGCTACCAGCCACTCGGCCGGAAGGCCGTCCTTCGGCGCATCGGTCTGCGTGGCCTTGAGCCGGCATTGTTCGAGCGGCGCAAGAGCGGGTTCGTCCTGCCGTTCGATCGCTGGATCCGGCGTGGCCTGAAGGACGCCATGGACCGGACCTTGCGGGACCCGCAGGCTATCGCCCCAGTCGGGCTCGATCCCGTAGCGGTGGGCAGGCTCTGGCGCGCCTTCCTCGAGGGCGCGCCCGGCATGTATTGGTCGCGGATTTGGTCGGTCTATGTCTTCATCCGTTGGTGCCACCGCAACCGCGTTTTCCGCTGAGCGGCCGTTCGGGGCGCGCCGAAGGTTTCCAAGTCTGTGAGCCCTGAACGCCTTAATATTCTCTACGTTTCCCCGATGCCGGCCAGCCCTCCGCGCTTTGGCGCCCAGGCGCGGACGCATGGGCTTATGACCCAGCTGGCGCGACGCCACGACCTAACGGCCGCTGTGCTGGTCGACGACGAGTTTGACATCGACGAGTGCCGCCGGGCCATGCAGGCCTACTGCTGCGAAGTGGTGATGGTCCCGAACCCCTACGGTCGGGAAGGCCTGGCGAAACGGCTGCTGCAGCTCCGGTCCCTGGCGTCGACCCGGAGCTTCGAGCGGCTGCGTGTCACGCTGCCAGCGCTGCAGCAGACCCTGGATCGGGTCTTGCGCGCCAGGCGATTCGACGTTGTCAACCTGGAGTTCCCGTATCTTGGCCATTACCAGCTGCGCCAGGCCCCCCCGGGTATGAAGCTGCCAGCCCTGGTTGTGGACTCGCATGAGATCGCCTATGACTTAGCCCGGCAGTTCGCACGCTCCGGAGGCAGTGTGGGCCGTCGCGTTTATGCGGGGGCCAACTGGCGCAAGCTGCGGCGGGAGGAGTTGGGGACCTACCGCGAAGCGGACGGCGTCTACCTGTGCGGCGCGGCGGATGAACGGCGTCTTCTCAACGAGGCGCCCGGCGTTCGCACCGCGGTTGTTCCCAACGCCGCGGACGTCGAGTACTTTCAGCCGCGCACTACGGACCCACGGCCTGACGGGCGAACCGTGATCTATTTCGGGCTCCTCTCGACCGTTCCTAATATCGATGCCGTAGACCACTTTGTGCAAGATATCTGGCCACGCATCGCTAAGGCCCGCCCCGACGCTCGCTTCAAGATCATCGGCGGCCGGCCGCCGCCGTCGCTCCAAGCGCTGGCCGGGCCCGGAGTCGAGCTGACCGGCTTCGTGTCGGACCTGCGGCCGCATCTTGCTGCGGCCGCGGCCGTCGTGGTTCCGCTGGGCCTTGGCGGCGGCACGCGTCTCAAGATCGTTGAGGCTATGGCGATGGGTAAGGCTATTGTCTCGACCACACTGGGCGCCGAAGGGATCGAAGTGGTCCCCGGTCGCGACATCCTTGTGGAAGATGAGCCCGTGGCCTTTGCAGATGCGGTAAACCGCCTGCTGGCCGAGCCCGACCTGGCGGCGCGCATCGGCCGGTCGGCGAGGCAATTGGCGGTGGACCGGTACGGCTGGAGCGAGGCGGCCCGAACCCTCGAGGGATTCTATCGTCAGGTCATGGAGAAGGCCGCGTGAAGGCAGCGCTTATCGGGGCCGGGCAGATTGCAAAGCAACACCTCTCCTGCCTGAAGACGTTGCCGGGCGTAGAATTGGCTGCCATTTGCGACCTTTCGCCCGCTGCGGCGGAGGCTGCCGCCGAGAGATACGGGGTCCGGAGTTGGTTCACCGATCATCGGGCGATGCTGGACAAAGCTCGACCCGACGTGGTCCACGTCACTACCCCTCCAACTTCGCACTTCGGGCTAGCCATGGATTCGCTCGACGCTGGGGCTCACGTCATCGTAGAGAAGCCAGCCACTCCCGCCTTCCAGCAACTGGAGACGCTGGTCCGGCGCTCCCAGCGAGCCGGTCGCCATTTCATCGAGGACTACAATTACGTCTTCAACCATGCCCCGCAGGAGATTCTTCGACGCATCGAATCCGGCGAATTCGGGGCGGTGACACACGTCGAAGTGCTCATCTGCCTCGATATCCTTGGCCCGGGTGGCTTCGCCGACCCCAATTCGTCGCATCCCGCGCTCACCCTGGCCGGCGGCGCGATCGGCGATTTCCTACCCCACCTGGCGTCATTGGCGTGCCTCTTCGTTGGTGCACACCGGACCGCGCAAACGGTCTGGACCAAGCGCAAGTCCTCGGTCCTGCCATTTGATGAGTTCCGCGCCGTGTTGGATGCGGAGCGTGGGACCGCGGCTCTTGGGTTTAGCTCTAACTCCCAGCCGGACGCATTCTGGCTGCGGGTCTACGGGGAGCGGATGCAGGCCGCCGCCAACCTGTTCGAGACACGGCTCACCTTCGACGGTCCCCGCGACGTGCCTAAGCCGCTGCGCCCCTTCTTCAGCGGCCTCGAGGAAGGAAAGACCATCCGGCGCGCCGCGCTGTCTACGCTGCTCCGCAAGTTCAAGGGCCCCGGGGCTTACGAAGGGCTGTGGGAACTCCTTGCCCGCACATATAGGGCGCTGGCGGACGGGTCGGCGCCGCCGGTCGCGGCGAGCCAGGTCTTGGAGGTCAACCGGATGATCGAGGCCCTGAAACCCAAGGAGCGGCGGCTATGAGGGCGCTTGTCACCGGCGCTAACGGGTTCCTCGGTCGGCACGTGGTCGGCTCGCTGCTGGCTCGGGGCATCGAGGTTCGCGCGATGGTCCGCCCGGCCGCTCGTCTGGAAGCGCTGGGCTGGCCTTCCTCGGTGGAGGTGTTTAGGGCCGACCTGCGCACCTCGAGCGAGCTCAGAAGCGCTTTCGAGGGCGTCGACGTGCTGATCCACCTAGCGGCGGTGGTCTCCGGCGGAGAGGATGCGCAATTCGCGGGAACCGTGGTTGGCACCGAGCGGCTGCTGAACGCCATGGCGGCCACCGCCTGCCGAAGGCTGGTGCTGTGCAGTAGCTTTTCGGTCTATGACTACAGCTCCGTCCGCCGCATCTTGGACGAGGATTCGCCGCTGCACGAGGTGCCGGATGTTTACGCGCGCGACGGCTACACAATCTCCAAGTGGTGGCAAGAGCGAGTGACGCGGCGCTTTGCCGACAAGCACGGCTGGGACCTGACGGTGCTCCGGCCCGGCTTCATCTGGGGACGCGATCACGGCTATCTGGCTGCCCTCGGCCAGCGCTTCGGGCGGCATCATCTGGTCATCGGTCCGCTGACGCGCGTACCGATGACCCACGTCGAAAACTGCGCCGACGTCTTTGCACTGGCGGCGGCGGCCCCACGCGCTCGGGGCCAGACCTTGAACATGGTTGACGGCTCCGGCGAGCGCATTTGGACCTACCTCTCCGACTATATGCGCGGCAGCGGCCAGCCGGGCTGGCGCCTGCCGGTCCCCTATTGGCTCGCCATCTGGGTGGTGCGGCTGGGCTTCGCGACAGTCTTCAGGCGCGCCACGAAGGTGCCCAGCATCCTCACACCACGTCGGCTAGAGGCAATGTTCAAGCCGCTCCGCTTCGAGAACCGCAGGCTGCGGGAAACCCTGGGATGGACCCCACCGCTCGACTACCAGCAGTGCCTGCTACGGACCTACGGTCCAGCGCCTATCGCAGCCGGCCGCTCAGGGCCGGCTGCTTTGCCGGCGGAAACAGCAATTTCAAACTAACCAGGGTAGCGGCGATCGCTGAAACACCGATTCAACCGAGGCGCGAATCCGTTCCAAATAAATGCAAATGAATGCAAATAAGAACAAGCAAAATCGCTTTCATTTGCTAGCGTTTACTTTTCCGAATCTGGACTTTTCAATGGGTTACGGGCGAGAAAGTAAAAACCAATCGAACTCGCGTCTCAAGTTGTGTGCAAAACGTCTCAAGGGGCTTCTCTCCTTTCTCCTGGGCGGGGCGGCCTGGCGAGGCGCAGGTTCGATCGGCGGTCGAATTTGTCAGTAAGCGTCGTTCTCAGGCCGCGTCTTTGAGCGGCTGGGCCCTGGCGTAGGCCCACGGGAGAAGCTCGTCGATCGCGCTGGCGAGATGACCGCCGACGATCCGCGTGAGTGTGTCGGCGAGATAGGCGTAAGGGTCGACGTCGTTTAGCTTGCACGTTTCGATCAGCGAGGCGATGACCGCCCAACTTTCCGCGCCGCCATCCGAGCCGGCGAAGAGCGCGTTCTTGCGCGTGAGGGCGAGAGGCCTGATCGATCGCTCGACTGTGTTGGAGTTCGATCTCGACCCGTCCGTCGTCGAGGAAACGGACGAGACCGTCCCAGTGCGACAGTCCGTAGCGGATTGCCTGGGCGAGCTTGCTCTTCCGGCTCAAGAGCGCGAGCTTTTCGCGCAGCCAGGGCTCGAGTTCGGCGACGATCGGACGCGATCGCTCCTGGCGCACGGCGCGTCGCTTGTCGGGGTCGCAGCCGCGGCAGTCGGCCTCGATCCGATAGAGCGCGGCGATGCGCTGCAGCGCTTCGTTGGCGATCGGCGAGGCTTCGGCGACGGCGCGGTATAGAAGCGGCGGCGCAGATGCGCCCAGCAGAAGGCGAGCGTCACGTCGCCCTTGCCCGCCAGCGCCCGATATCCGGCGTAACCGTCGACCTGGAGGATGCCCTTGAAGCCGGCGAGATGGGCGATCGGCTGCGACGCTGTGCGATCGGGCGCGTAGACATAGGCGACCGCCGGCGGGTCGGCTCCGCCCCAGGGCCGATCATCCCGCGCATAGGCCCAGAGCTGGCCGGTCTTGGTCCGCCCGCGCCCCGGATCGAGCACCGGCGCCGTCGTCTCGTCAGCGAACAGCTTGGTCGACGACTTCAGATGCGCCAGGATGCGCTCATGGACCGGCCGCAGATGGAAGGCGGCGCGTCCGACCCAGTCGGCGAGAGTTCGAGCGGTCGAGGCGCAGGCCCTGGCGCTCGTAAATCTGCGCCTGGCGATAGAGCGGCAAATGATCGGCGTATTTGGAGACGAGCACGTGGGCGACGGTCGCCTCGGTCGGCAGGCCGCCCTCGATCAGCCGCGCCGGCGCCGGCGACTGGACGACGATGTCCTGGCAGGCGCGGCAGGCGTATTTGGGCCGGCGCACCACAATCACCCGGAACTGCGCGGGAACGACGTCGAGCTTTTCGCTCACATCCCTCGGGTCAAGCCCGAGGGCAGGCTCTCGCCGATCCGGTGCAGCGCGCCCTTGCAGCACGGGCAGGTCTTGTCCTCGACGTCGACGAGCGTCTCGATGCGCGGCAAATGCCCCGGTAGAGCGCCGCGGTTGGCGCGCCGCTTGCGCGCGCCTTCCGCGCGCGCAGCCGGCGACTTCGCTTCGTTCGCCTCGGTTTCTCCCGCCTCGCCCTGCTCGACGTCCTCCAGCGCCAGCAGCAATTGATCTTCCGGCAGGCTTTCAGCGCGGCGGCCAAAGCGGTGACGCTGCAAGTCCTTGATGATCGCAACGAGCCGCTCCGCGCGCTGGCGCTCGGCGATCAGCATCGCTTTCAGCGTCTCGGGATCGTCGGGAAGCGCCTCGGCGGCCTGCGTCATGTCCCGACGAGACCATGATTCGTCAGGCTTTGCGACGGTTTTCGAGCCCCTGATTCAATTCGCCGCAGGTCAGCCCGGCAGTCTCGGCGCCGGCGTGTCCTTCGCCGCGCCAACGCGCTTCCAATCGAGGCCTTCGACAAGCGCCGAGAGTTGCGCCGCCGACAGACGCATCACCCCGTTCTCGATCTTCGGCCATTGAAACCGGCCGTCCTCGAGGCGTTTCGCAAACAGGCACACGCCCGTGCCATCCCAAAAAACCAGCTTCACCCGGTCGGCGCGTTTGGCCCGAAAGACGTAGACGGAGCCGTCAAACGGATCGGCGCTTATCACGTCACGAACCAGCGCCGCCAGGCCTTCCGCGCCTTTACGGAAGTCGACCGGCCGCGTCGCAATGAGCACGCGCACCGAGCCCGACAGGCCGATCACTTCGCAGCCCTCAATGCGCCGATGATCGCCGTCACCGTCGCCGTATCCGCGCCGGGCCAGATCCAGACGCTCGATCCCGCGATGTCCAGTTCGATGACGGGGGGACGCGCATCCGCCGGTTTGCTCTCGACGATCTCCGCGCGTGGCGACACAGCACTCGGCGGCTCGACGACCACCGGAGCAAACGGCAGGGCGCCGGTCCCCTCGTCGGCCTCTCGACGCGCTTGGCGGCGCCAGGCGAACAATTGCTGCGGCGTCAGGCCATGGCGGCGCGCGACGTGGCCGACCAGCGCGCCATCCTCAAAGCTCTCCGCGACGATCGCCGCCTTCTGCTCAGCCGTCCAGGATCGCCGCCGTCCTACGCCTGTGAAGATCTCAAGCCGCTGCGCCAAGC
This sequence comes from uncultured Alphaproteobacteria bacterium, assembly GCA_963824475.1. Taxonomy (GTDB): domain Bacteria; phylum Pseudomonadota; class Alphaproteobacteria; order Rhizobiales; family Beijerinckiaceae; genus Roseiarcus. Next base: position 354,134 of record CAWGPR010000005.1, on the reverse strand, counting down.
CCGCGCTCGCGCCCTTGGGCACGTCACTATGCTCTGAAATCGACACGTGTCGGAGCCTCCAACCGCCCCGACTATCGCCCCACCGCCCACGCCAAAGAAGGTGGGGTCAGCAGAACGCTTACATTTGTCATCACCCGAGGATCATAGCCGGAGTTTCTGTTTTACGCAAGAAAATGTCGACAATATCGTGGATTTCCTTATTCCGCAATCGTTTCCAGGCGCCGGTCCGGCGGCTGCGCCGGCGCCCGGAGCGACGTTCCGAGTTGCGCAATGCTCGACCGCTCCCGACCCTTTGCTGCCCTTGAATATCGGCCCGATGAACGGGCGGAAAGCGCAAGAAAGCGGTCTTCGGCTGAAGGCGTGGGTTTGGCCAACAGCGGGCATCAGCGATCTTCCCGAAACAAAACCGGACGCTTAGGCCGACCTCGGAAATCGATCGGTTACGCTACAAACTTGAGCACGGTTTCCTCTCGCATCCGCTTGGCGAGAGAGCTTCCGCCGCCAGTCGGCAAGTAACGATTCCGGTGGGGCAGGTCTCGCACGGTTTCCTCGACAAATGTCAGGCCGGCAAGCTCAAGGGCCTTCGAGACGGCCGCGGAATTCTTGATGAACACACCTTTCAGGCAGGAATTGCCAACCACAAGCGTGGTCGTCCCGCCCGGCTTCAATATCCTATGAATCTCGCGTGCCATATCCACAACGTCCCTAATGTATCGGTCGACCATTGTATGACGGCGGTTGGGCAGCTCAGAGAGGTCACCCAGCGTCGCTTTCACCTCGCACCAAACTGTCGAACCGGGCTTTGACCCGCGCTCCGAGCCGATGCTTATCGCGCGAATCTCTCGCAGGCCGGCCAGACTGTGACCGAACCAAACCAGCGCCAGCCGATGACCGCGCATGTAGTCGATAGCGTTGAGGTAGGGGGGTGACGTGAGCACCGCGTCGACCGACCCCGTGTGAAGGTTGATCGCACGGGCATCGCCGAGTGCCACAGTTGCGCCGCCGGAAGGCGGCGCAACTGCCAGACGGCCGCGTACGGTCTTAAGCGACCGATCTAGCCCTTGGTACACACAGTAGGAGGACTCGGTCGCGACTCGGTGCGGGCGGCTGTGCGACGTGTCTCGAGCTAGGCTCGCACATTGCTCCTTGGTAACGATGATGCGGCTCAGTGCGATTCGGTGTAGTAGCTGGCACTTGATCTGACGGTCAGCGTCCGGAGTTTGTTCGGGTCCGCCTGTAGGTTTTGCTCAGGCGGCGATCATTTTCTCCTTCGCAAGCGGCGTCGCGTCAAGGAACGTCTGCATCGGCGTTTTGCCGAAGCACCATCGTCCTTGGTGCGGCCTTTCCTCGTTGTAGCTTTGGACCCAGGAATCGAGATCGCTCTGCAGCTCGCTGATCGAGCCGTAGATTTTCTTGCGGAAGGCGACGCGGTAGAACTCGTCGAGCACGGTCTTGTGGAACCGCTCGACGATTCCATTCGTCTGCGGGCTCTTGGTCTTGGTGCGCGAGTGATCGATGTCCTCGAGCGCCAGGTAGAGCTCGTATTCGTGATGCTCTGGGTTGCCGCAATATTCCGTGCCGCGATCGGTCAGCACGCGGCAGAGCTTCACCTCATGGGCGTCATAGAACGGCACGACGCGATCGTTAATGAGATCGGCGGCGGTGATCGGCGTCTTGCGGTCGTAGAGCTTGGCGAAGGCGACCTTGGCATAGGTGTCGATGAACGTTTGCTGGTAGATGCGCCCGACCCCCTTCATGTTGCCGACGTAGAAGGTGTCCTGGGCCCCGCAATAGCCCGGACATTCGCTCTCGAACTCGCCATGCGCCTCCTTTTCGCTCTTGGCCTTCTCCAGCGCGGCCAGCTGGCTTTCGGTCAGCACCAGGCCTTCCTGGGCGACCTTGGCTTCGAGCGCCTTGAGCCGTTTCTTCATCGTCTCCAGATCATGACGCTGCCAGACCCCGCGCACCCCGGCCGGCGAAATCGAATGCCCGAGCTTGCGCACTTCATTAGCGATGCGGATCTGGCCGTAGGCCGGCCGGTCCAGCGATAGCTCGACAATGATCGCCTCGACGTCGGGCGCCGTGCGGTTCTTCAGGATCGGCCTGCGCCGCGTCAGCTCCTGCAGCGCCAGTTCGCCGCCGGCGTCGTAAAGCTCCTTGAACCGGTAAAAGCTATCGCGCGAATAGCCCATCATTTTGCAAGCTTGGCTGACGTTGCCGAGCTGCTTGGCCAGCTCCAGCAGCCCTACCTTGGCGCGGATGATCTTCTGTTCCTTGGTCATCGTCGGTGTCCTCTCGAAACGCCGAGGCCGGGCGCTGCGCAACCCCGACCAGCTCCGCGCCCGGCCTCGGCTTCCGCCTCAGCTATGACACCAACTGTCAGATTAAGTCTTAACTACTGCAGATTCGGACAACGTCAAGCGCCGCGCGGTCGTTGGCGTCGGCGCCCTCAGATAGAACCATTATTGCCCAGGCCCAGCACCGCAGCGCGTTGGCTTGGGGCTTGCCAAACCAATAAGAGATGAACGTGCGCGTCTCCTCATCGTCATCGATCCAAGGCAGCTCAATTCCGCTTGGATCGGCGGCGAGCGCGAGCTTCCGCGCGACATCATAGATCGCGGTGATCCGCCCATCCGTCACCGGAGTTGTCCAGACGCGCGACATGAGCACCGCAAGCGGATCGACATCGAAGCCAAACGCCCGGAGGCCAAGATCAGTGGCGTGACGTAAGACGGTCCCGGAACCCACCATCGGGTCCACTATGACCCCGTCCTTCGGCACGAGCGCAAGCGCTTGCAACGCCAGTTCCGGTGCCATCCGCGCCGGAAACGGGTGAATTGTGGCCAACATGCCCTACACCTTCTCCGACTATCCCCCAGGATCAACGTCCGCGTGCAGATTGTCTAGTTGCGCTTCGACCGCGGCGGCGACACGTTCGGCGCTGGCGTTGACAATGATGCGGTCGTTCTCATCGAGCCCCACCAAGTCGGGCACGAGAATTTGAAGCCCTCGGACAAGCCGGATCACATCCTCGTCCACAACCGTCTTCACACCGAGCTGAGTGCGGCAGGTGTAGGAGATTAAGGAAGCCTGCAAGGCGTCCGGAACCTTCCCCCGCAGGTCATCGAGCGCCTTCAGGAATACGTCGATAGTCAGCTTGCGCTTGGCCTTGAGGCCGACCTCCAGGCCGTCCACCCAGCTCGCGACCTTCTCTGGGTCGTGCAACTTGAACACCGCCTCCAGCCTGTCCACCGGTATCGCCCCGTATGTTACCGTGTACTCAAGCAGCTTCCCCAGGTCCGCCGCCCGCATAGGGGTGACGCCGACCTGCTCGCAGCGCGTCCTCAACGCGCCTGTCTCGAACCCGGGCGCCACCACCAAGGCGTATTGGGCACCGTAACGCTTACGATGCTCCTGAACGCCGTCGAGTGAGACGTTACCCGTCTTGGCGGCGGCGTGTTTTGTCGACTTCGCGTCGTACGTGAACTTGTAAAGAGGCGGTTCGGGCTCCTGCTCGGTCGGCGCGGGCTGCTGGAGTGCGGAAAAGGCATAGGCGCTGGCGATGCCCTCCGGTTCTCCGGGCTTGCCTAGCTCCTTGACCCCGAAGCCAAGATAGCGCAACGCATCGCCTACTACCGCCTCAAGCTCCCTACTCGAGTTGCTCTTGTGCTGGGTGGCCAGGAGAAGTTTGGCGATGTGTGTGCCGGACTGCCGACGCTGAAGGGCGCGGAACCTCATTAGCTGGTCGCGATACGCGCGCACGCTCTCTACCTTCGCGGGCTCGATGCCGCTCTCCAAAGCGTAGACGTCCGTCAAGAGATTGACCATCGCGATCGTGCGCACCAGCTCCTTCTCGGCCTTGGTGCGCGTGTGCTCTGCGACAAATGGGTGGTCCCTATTGACCACGATCGTGCTGTCGCTGATGCGGAACTTCACGAAGCTGTCGTCGCTTGCCTTCTCATATTTCACCGTGCCGAGCGCATTCTGAATATGATCGGCGGTATTCTTTCGCCAATCCTCCCGCTTTTGCTCGCGGTCGGAGATACCGGTTTCGTCGAATATGCCCGGGATTGGAGGCTGAGTCCGCAGCGCCTCAGAAACTGCGCTGCGGAGCGGAGCCAAGGAGACGACGCCGAGAGACTTTACTAGTCGGCCGATTTAGTCAGATTGACGGGTAGAGGTGTTTGAGTTCGATGCGAGCGTTTGGGGTTGTGAAGTGCCAATTGGCCTTGGCGTGATTGGTATTGCGGTCCTTCTCCCAGGCGGCGACTTCCTCGACGAGGGTTTGTTTGTCAGGGATGCGGCGGTCGAGACATTGGGACGATAGGACGCCGAGTTCCGACTCCGCCAGATTAAGCCAGCTGCCGTGCTTTGGCGTGTAATGCCATTCGAACCGCTCGACCAGCCGCCTGGCTTCGGCGGGCGGAAAGGCTTCGTAGAGTGACGCCTTGCTGTGGATGTTGAGATTGTCCTGGACCAGAACGATGGTCTGGGCGGCGGAAAAGTGGATATCGGCCACGTCTTTCAAGAGGTGAGCATAATCCACGGCGGTGTGGCGATCTGTGACTTTGATATGGCGCCAACCTTCGAGCGGCGCGAACAGCATGAACAGGTTGGCGGTTCCATTGCGCTCGTACTCGCAATCGCAACGGGCCGGGCGCCCGGTTTCATCGGGATCGTCGCTCGCGTCTCGGCGAGGAGTTGCTTTGAGGTCTCGTCCAGGCAAACCAGCGGACGATCGGGATCGCGTGGCCGCGTGTAGACGGCCAGCACGTCTTCCATCGCCGCTACGAACGCGCCGTTGGCCTTGGGCGGGATGAGTTGCCCGTGAAGATTGCCGCGTCACCTTGATTTCCGGGCGTCAGCGGCGGATCGGAAGTGTTCGCGTTTGCCGGAATTGGCGGTTCGGAGGGCGGTTATCTTGCGAATTGCGCGATGCGTTTGGTCGTGATTCCCTCGCTTTCGTCGTGGGCGAGGAGGCGATTCGATGCGGCCGAAGGAGCGGCGGGAGAGCGGGCAGAACGATCTGTTCCGGGCCCGGCTCGACCAGATCGTCGACATGGGCCACCCGCTGGCGAAGCTGGCCCGCGCGGTCGACTGGCGCTTCCTCGAGGATCAGTTCGGGGCGATGTATTCTGACAAGGCCGGCCATCCGCCGCTGGCGACCCGGCTGATGGCGGGGTTGGCGATCCTCAAGTCGATGCACGATCTGTCGGATGAGGATCTCTGCGCCCGCTGGGTCGAGAACCCCTACTTCCAGCTATTCTGCGGCGAGGAATTCTTCCGGCACAAGACGCCGTTCGACCGCTCGTCCCTGACGCGCTGGCGCCAGCGGATGGGCGAGGAGAAACTCGTGGCGCTGATCCAGGAGAGTTCTCGCGACCGCGACCCGCACTGGCGCGGCAAAACTCTCGGACTTTTCCCGCATCGTCGTCGACACGACCGTGCAGCCGAAGGCGGTGGCGTTTCCGACCGACGCAAAACTCATGCACCGGGCGCGCGAGCGGCTGGTCAGGCTGGCCCGGAAGACTGGCGTGTCGCTGCGCCAGTCCTATGAGCGGGTGGGAAAGCACGCGCTGATCGCCCATCAACGCTACGCGCACGCCAAGCAGTTCAGGCGCGCCAACCGGGCGCTGAGATCAATCCGGACCTATCTTGGCCGGGTCTGCCGCGATCTCGTCCGCAAGACCGGCGACGACGCTGAACTGCGGGCGATCTTCGCCCAACCGCTGTCGCTGGCCTTCGCCGTGCGCGATCAGCGCCAGCACCAGCGCGGGAGGAAGATCTATTCCCTGCACGCGCCCGAGGTCGAATGCATCGGCAAGGGCAAGTCGCACCGGCCCTACGAATTTGGCGTCAAGGTCTCGCTCGCCACGACCCTGCATCGCTCAAAGGGCGGCCAGTTCATCGCCCATGTGAAGGCGATGCCGGGCAATCCATACGACGGCCATACGCTCAAGACCGTCCTGCCCGAGATCGAAGCGCAGATCGGCGCGCCCCTGACCCGCGTCGTCGCCGACCGCGGTTATCGCGGCCATAACGCCCCGCCCGACATGCGGTTCAAGGTCTATATCTCTGGCCAGAGGCGCGGCGTCACCGACGCCATCAGGCGCGAACTCCGCCGGCGCTCGGCCGTCGAGCCCGTCATCGGCCACGCCAAGGCCGAACACCGCATGGCCCGAAACTTTCTCAAAGGCGCCCACGGCGACGCCGCCAACGCGGTCCTCGCCGCCGCCGGATACAACTTCCGAAGGCTCATCGCCTGGCTCGCCGCCATTTGGCGCGTCTTCATTGCCGCAATCCTCGCGGCCGCCGAGCCCCTAACCATCGCCCAGCCTGCCTGCCCCAGCGCCCAGCCCAAAACATCAAACCGCGTTCTTCACGGTCGACGGATGACCCAGCACTGTCGGCGATGGGGCTGGAGAATGTTTTTTTGAGCGCCCGCCCGATCGTTGAGTTGCTGGCGCGATCGACAATGCGGAGTTCCACGACCTTGCTCTCCAACAACCGCAAGGTCCAGCGTGCGCGGCCCTTGGGCGGTTTGGAACAAGCCAAGGCAATCAGTTTGGCTTCCTTCTCGCCGTCGAAAATCCGCGCAACCGCCGGCGTCGCGCGTTGCTTGCGGCTCAACACCGCCTCGAAGCCCTCTTCCACCAGTTGCTTGCGCACCCGGTAAACCATGGATGGGCTGGTCTCCAGCGCTTCGATGATCCGGCCGTCGCTCCAGCCTTCCCCGGCTTCCGAGACATCGGCCTTCAACAAGATCCGCGCCCTCAGCAACCGCTGGGCCGGGCTCTTTCCTTTACGGATGAGGGCTTCAAGTTGCTCCCGCTCATCCGGGCTCAACCGCACCACATACTTCTTTACTGAAATCTCCTTCGCAGCCATGATCGCCTCCGTCGTCCGCACCGTCGACGAAGCGAATCATCAAAACCTTTCAAATTGATTGAAGCGGGCGACTAGCACATCACCGCCATCGGGCATCGCCGCACTGCTGTCGCTGTCATACGAGGAACGAGCGATATTGAAAGCCTTGCGGAGGAAGGCCCTAAATATGCGCAGCGGACGCTGTTCACGGAACTGCTCCCGATTGGTGTTGATGTACTCGTTCAGACCGTCGGCGCGAACCGTCATGCGGAATCGAGCCCATGCCGCATGGCTGAGATTCTCCGCCCCGAAGCTTGGATCAGCTTGATTCACCACCCGTCCGAGCACATTAACGAAGAATCCGTTTGAAGCGCCGCGCTCTTCGGATTTACCCCCGGTGATCTTGTCTTCGTAGAGTCGCACGCGGCCCGTGATCCGACCAATCCCCGGGATGTGTATGTACGGTAGCGGTGCTAGGCCGGAAGCGACGTTGATCTTGGCATCAGGGTCTGCACCCGGACCGGCCGCCGCTGGCTCGTCATCAGGATCGCCCTCATCAAGATCAATCTCTTGGATACCGAGAGCGGGTCCGATGGCCCACTCTTTGGCGACTGCCATCGTCAGCTTGGAGGACTTCAGCGGCTCGCCATTGATGCGAATGACCATCTCACTGCTCATTGGCAGGGCCGCTTCGAGCATCCGGCGCAATACGCCTACCTTGAGATCACGCCCTGTTGGCTTCAGGCCGGAGAGGACGACAAGCGTCCACGTTCCACTCGTTTGGCGCTCGAGCACGGAGGCCGCGGCGCCAAAGTCGTCGTCGGTAGTCGGCACGTCGAGCTGGACGCCGTCACGGATGGCCTTGAGGAGTTGGTCGCCGTCGACCACCGAACGGACTGCCGTCTCTAGGTCGCTTTCGGCGACCTCGTAGAGTTTGAGCGACAGATCGCTTACCAACTTGTCCACGGCGGCCGTGGTGCGATCGACCTCTCCATAGTCCATGGTCACGCGGCGAATAACGCCGTCCGCTGCCTTGCAGATGTACGTAAGGCGGCTCGCTAGCACATACGTTGAGAGCTTGCCGATCCCGAATTTGCCGATGACTTGGCGCCCATGCTGCTGAGGGTGGCCGCTCTTTGGCGAAAAGGCGATGCGCCATAGGTCGCGCAGGCCCTGCTCGTCCATCGACGCGCCATTGTCGAGCACTGCCAGGGTTGCGCCTGGTGCCGACAAATTCGGGGCCACGCGGATGTCGACGAAGTCTGCGCCGGCGTCCCAGCCATTCGAGATCAATTCCTCGAAGGCCTTTTGCGGCGACGAATATAGCTGCTCGCTGAAATGCTCAAGAAATCGGGTAGAGATTTCAACCGGAATACTGGTCTTCTCATAGCCCACGGCCTCGGCGGCCAGCGAGGTTGTGTCGTCTAACACTGAAGCGCTCAGAGGGGGGCCCCCGGACCGCTTTTGCAACAAATCCACTTTTCCATCCGTCTGGTTGTTCAAAAGAACGCAGCCTTCACTGTTCCCACGGCAAAGAAATTCCGGGGTCTTGATCGAATAAGTCAGAAACGAAGTTTATCTGGAGTTTTGGTTGGACGGCAACTCTATCTCCGGCAGCGTCCTCTGAGCGGACGTTCCCGAGGTCCGCAATGGGCGGTGAAGGCTATTTCGCACAACGAAATGGCGGCTTTGGCACGGACTGCGGTCCTTCCTGAGGCTACCCCTGTAGGTCCGCTTCCCGCCCAAAGCGGTTGCGGCGCCTGACGCGATGGACGCCCTACCGCAGATTGTACCGGGCTCGCAGGTCCTCGACCTGGGCTGGAGTGAGCGGCCTGATTGTCTCGCCGCGCAGCATCAGGAACAGCTTCGCCGTCTCCTCGAGCTCCTCGGTCGCATATTGCGCGTTCTCGAGCGAAGTGCCGGCGACGACCGGCCCGTGATTGGCGAGCAGCACCGCATGGTGCTCGCCGGCCAACGCCTCGACCGCTCTCGCCAGCGTCTCGTCGCCGGGCGGAAAATAGGGCGCAAGCGGCAGCCGTCCGACCCGCATCACGAAATAGGCGGTGAGCGGCGGCAACGCGTCCTTCGGGTCGATGTCGGCGAGCAGGCTGACGGCGACCGAATGGGTCGAATGCAAATGCACGACAGCTCGCGCGTCGGCGCGCTGGCCATACATGCAGAAGTGGAGGAAGGCTTCCTTGGTCGGCTTGTCCCCTGAAACGAGCCGGCCCTCGGCGTCGAACTTCGACAGCGTCGCCGGGTCGAGCTTGCCGAGCGAGGCGTTGGTCGGCGTCATCAGCCAGCCGCCGTCGGGGAGCCGGACGCTGATATTGCCGGTCGAGCCGAAGGTGAGAGCGCGCGAGAAGAGCGATAAGCCCACCTCGCAGATCGCCTCCCGCGCCCGAATCTCCTCGCTCATGGCGGAGTCCTTATTGGGTCATGGCGAGCGCGCGGGCGAAGAAATCCTTACCCCCGAAATTGCCGGATTTCAGCGCCATCTGCATCTCCCCGCCGTCACGCCCGATCGTGCGCATGAGGGGCACGCCGGGCGCGATCTCAGGGCCCAGCCGGAAGGCGGTGACGCCGAGGCGGTCGACGGCAGCCCCGGACGTCTCCCCGCCCGCGACGATGAGGCGCCGCACGCCGATCTCGACGAGACCGGCGGCGATTGTGGCCAGCGCCGCTTCGATCGCCTGGCCCGAGGCCTCGCGGCCAAAGCGCGCCTGTAGCGCGGCGACGTCGTCCGGCTCGGCGCTGGAGGCGATGAGCACCGGCCCGGCGGCGAGGCGCTCCTTCGCCCAGGCGAGGGCCTGCTTGGCCTCGCTTTTGTCCTCGATCAGCCTTTGCGGCGAAAGCCTGAGCGTCGGGATGGCGCCTTCCGCCGCGGCGATCTGGTCGAGCGTCGCGCGCGAGCACGAGCCGGCCAGAATGGCGGCGAGCCCGCCGACGCGATCCAAGGCCGCGCTTGCCTCGGCGCCCCGCCCGCGAGCGAGGGCGCGGGCCAGACCCAGGCCGAGACCGGAGGCGCCGACCGAGACCGGGCCTTTCGCCGCCGCTTCGCCGATCGACTCGAGATCGCGCTCGAACACCGCATCCACGATCGCCGCGCCGCAGCCTTGCTGTTCGAGCTCGGCAAGTCGACGCGTGATCGCCGCGCCGCCCTCGGCGACGGTCGGCAGGGCGACGAGACCGACCGCGGCTTTGGACTGGCGCTCAAGCACGCGCACGAGATTGGAATCGCGCATCGGGTTCAGGGGATGGTCCTTGAGCGGGCTCTCGTTGAGCGGGATTAAGCCGACGAACAGATGCCCGAGATAGACGGTGCGTCCCGTCTCCGGAAAGGCGGGCGTCACCAGAATGCAGCCAGCGTTGGCGCGGGCGCGGAACGCCTCGCCGACCGGCCCGATGTTGCCGGCGTCGGTCGAGTCGAAAGTCGAGCAGATCTTATAGATGACGTGGCGCGCCCCGCGGGAGGCGAGCCAGTCATGAGCAGCGGTCGCCAGCGCGACGGCGCGCGGCGCCTCGACCGAGCGGATCTTCAAGGCGACGACGATCGCCTCGACGTCGCCGGCGTCGAAGCCAGGGGAGGGGACGCCGATCGTCTGTATGGTCGAGAGGCCGTTACGATGAAGCGTGTTCGCAAGGTCGGACGCGCCGGTATAGTCATCGGCGACGGCGCCGAGAAGCAGCGGCACGTCACGCTCTCCTGTAGGGCTCAAACCATTTCAGTCCCTCAACCGTGCCGGCGCGCGGATTGTATTCGCAGCCGATATAGCCGTCATAGCCGAGCCGGTCGAACTCGGCGAACAGGAAGGGGAAGTTCAGCTCTTCGCCGTCGGGCTCGCAGCGCGAGGGGACAGAAGCGACCTGAATATGGCCGACGATCGGCTGGAGCGCCCGGAACGCCATGGTGACGTCGCCGTGCATGATCTGCCGATGGTAGACGTCGAACTGAAGCTTGAGATTGGGCAGGCCGAGGCTCGCGATCAGATCGCGCGTATAGGGGAAATCGTTGAGGAAGTAGCCCGGCATGTTGCGCGCGTTGATTGGCTCGAGAAGGAGGTCGACGCCGCGTTCGGCAAAGACCGGCGCCGCGTATTCGATCGCGCGGCGGTAGCTCAATTCCGCCTTCGGATCGCTGCGCGCGGCGTTGCCGGCCATCATGTGAACCCGCTTGACGCCGGTCGCCGCGACATAGTCGAGCACGCGGGCGACGCCGGACTTGAACTCCTCGAACCGGTCCGGCAGCGCCGCCAGCCCGCGTTCGCCGTCCTCCCAGCGACCGGGCGGCAGGTTGAACAGAGCTTGCGTGAGTTGATTGCGCTTAAGCCGTTCGGCGATCGCCTCGGACGGATGATCGTAGGGAAAAAGAAACTCGACCGCCGCGAAGCCCGCTTCCGCCGCCGCATCGAAGCGGTCGAGGAAGGCGTGCTCGGTGAACATCATCGAGAGGTTGGCGGCGAATTTGGGCACTGGCTTTGCTCCGGTAAGGCTAAAGCGCGCGGCGTTAGAACGAAATCGTCATCGCGAGGAGCGAAGCGACGCGGCGATCCAGGGGATGCGGGGCGCTTGACGACCCCTGGATTGCTTCGCTTCGCTCGCAATGACGATCACGGTTCGCCCCAAATACAATTTGCGCTAGCGGCGCGTGCGCGGGCTCAAGAGGCGTTCCGCCAGAACCGCGGCGATGATGATGGCGCCGATCGCCGATCCCTGCCAGAACGGCGACACGCCGAGCAGGTTGAGGCCGTTGCGGATCATCACCATGATGAACACGCCGATCAGCGTGCCGATGATCGTGCCGCGGCCGCCATAGAGGCTGGCCCCGCCGATCACCACCGCGGCGATGGCGTCCAGTTCCAGCCCGGTGCCGGCGAGCGGGTCGATCGACAGGATCTGGGACGACATCAGCGTCGCGGCGACGGCCGAGAGCGCGCCTGACACCACATAGGGCAGCACGCTATAGAACAGCACGTCGAGGCCGGCCGTGCGGGCCGCCTCGCGGTTGGAGCCGACCGCATAGATCGTGCGCCCGCCCTTGGTGAAGGTCAGGTAGCCCCAGGCGAGCGCATAGAGCACGAGCAGCGTCCAGACGTTCGTCTGCACGCCGAGCACGGTCGTGTAGACAAGGTCGTTGAGTTGGGGAGGGATGTCGCTGATCGAGGTCTGGCCCGAGAAGATGTAGGCGAGAACTCCTGCCGATCGCCATGACGCCAAGCGTGATCACGAACGCGGCGAGGTCGAAATAGGCGATCAGCAGCCCTGAAAGGAGGCCAATTCCTGCCCCCGAAAGCACCGCGAGCGCAATCGCGATTGGAATTGGGAACTGGTGCAGCGAAAGGCCGAGGATGACGCCCGTGAGGCCGACCAGCGAGCCGACTGAGAGATCGATGCCGCCGGTCAGGATGACGAAGGTCATGCCGATCGACACGATGCCGGTCACGACCGACTGGTCGAGCAGGTTGAGCAGATTGTTGGTCTTGAGGAAATGCGGCGAGAGCAGCGACAGCGCGACCGCGATGACGATCGCCAGCGCAAGCATGCGCAATTCGAGCGGCGCCGAACGGAGGCTGAAGCGCCGCGGCGGCGCGCGCCCGGCGTCTGAAGCGGTTTTCGGAGCGATGGCGCTCATCGGCGCTCGGGCGTCCCCGTTCATAGCGTCGCCCTGAAGCGTTCCTGGATCGCCAAGCGCATCGGCTCGGCGGGCGGCGGCGAAGCATCCGGCCGGATGACTACGCCGATCGATCCGAGCTCATGGCCGCGATGACTGCGCACGTCGACCACCAGGCTCTTGAGCCCGCTCGCCGGATCGAGCACGAAATCGGGCGCGCGCGTTTTCAGCGCAGTCCCGATCGGCGTCTCCTCGAACCGCGGCGCGGCCCCCGCGCGCAGCGACGGATCGGCGCTCGTATTCGCGGTCGCGGCGTTGAGGCAGAAGACTCGCTCCTCGTCGAGGATTGCCCAGAACGCCGCGCCGTCGCACTGGTCGGCGAGCTCCTGCAAAAGGCGCCGATTGCGCTCCATTGAGGTGCGCGGCGCGGCCATGAGCGTCAGTTTCTCCTCGTCGAGATAGGCGCTCGGCATATCGGCGATCGAGACGCCATCGCTGATCACGATGACCCGATCGGTTAGGCCAAGCAGCTCCTCGAACTCGGACGAAACGATGAGAATCGCCGTGCCCTTCGCGGCGATGTCGCGCAGGATCGCGTAGATCGAAGCGCGGGTGCCGATATCGACGCCCTTGGTCGGCTCGTCGAGGATCAGCACTTTCGGGTCCAGCAGGAGCCAGCGCGCGATGATGATCTTCTGTTGCATGCCCCCCGAAAAGTTGAGCAGGTTCGGATCGCCGAGCCGCTCGGACGGCAGCTCGAGACGGCGCATGAGCTCGGCAATCCTGCGGTCGAGCCTGCCATAGCCGAGGCCGAAGCCGCGATGGGCGCCGAGATGGCCGAGCAGCAGATTCTCCCGCACCGACAGGTCCGGCACGATCGATTGGCGCCTGCGATCCTCGGCGACAAATCCAATCCCCGCGCGGATTGCCTCAGCCGGCGCGCGCGGCGCGAACGGCCGGCCCTCGAACTTAACCTCCCCGCCGGCGCGCGGGCGCAAGCCGAACAGCGTCTCCACCGTCTCGGACCGCCCCGCGCCAACAAGGCCGCCAAGGCCCAGGATCTCGCCGCGATGAAGGTCGAACGACACGTCGCGGACGAGCGGCGGCGCGCGCAGGCCTCGCACGGATAAAATAGGCTCCGCGCGCTCTTCCGGAGCGGCTGCGGAAGCCGCGTAGATCGACCCAATGTCGCGGCCGACCATAAGCCGAATGAGCTCGGTCTGATTGAGACTCGAGGTCGGCTGGGAGGCCGCGACAGTTCGGCCCTCGCGTATGACCGTAATCTCTTCGGAGATCGCAAACACTTCCTCGAGCCGGTGCGAGACGAAGACGATCGCGCATTGCGCGGCCTCGAGTCTGGCGATCACGTCGAACAGGCGCTCGACTTCGCTCGGGCTCAAGGAGGCGGTCGGCTCGTCGAAAATGATGAGGTTCGCTTTGAGCGCAAGCGCCTTGGCGATCTCGACGAGCTGGCGCTGGGCCGCGGAAAGGTCGCGGGCTTCCGCATCGAGCGGCAGCACGTGCTCCTGGCCGAGATCGGTAAGGATCTCGCCGGCTCGCCGCCGCATGGCGGGCCGCGATAGCCACCCGGGCCGGCCAAGATCCGGAAGGAAGATATTCTCGAGGACGGAAAGGTCCGGCGCCAGGCTCGTCTCTTGCATGACCATGGCGATGCCCGCGTCGAGCGCCTCGCGCGGGCTGCGCACGTCGAGCGGCTGGCCGCGATAAATGATCTCGCCCGAATCGCGGCGCACATGGCCCGATATGACCCGGGACAGGGTCGACTTGCCCGCCCCGTTCGCTCCGAGCAAGGCGTGCGTGACGCCGGGACGCAGACTGAGACGCGCATCGACGAGCGCGCGCGTCTGCGCGAAGCTCTTCGAAATCGCGCGCGCCTCCAGAAGCGGGGTCGCTGGGTCTGTCATCGTTCGGGCTCGGGATGCGAGGGCCGGCGTTTTCAGGCGCCGGCCCTCGGCCTCATCACTGCAGTTCGTTGGCGAACACGGTCTCCTTGATGGTCGGCAGGATCTGATCGATGTTCTTGCTGGTGGCGACGACAATCGGCACCAGGATTTGCTTCTCCGGCTTGCCGCCCTTGATCGCGGTGACCAGCGACTCGCCGGACTTCACGCCCATGAGATAAGGCTGCTGCATGCCCGAGGCGACGATCTCGCCCTTCTTGAGAAGATCGACGAATTCCGGGATGCCGTCGAAGGCCGCCACGAGGATCTGTCCGTCGCGATGCGCCGCCTTGATGGCGCGGAGCGCGCCGATGGTGGGCTGGTCGGTCTGGATAAACATGCCCCGCATGTCCGGGTTGGCGGTGAGCATGTCCTGGGTGAACTTGAACGTCTCATCGGCCGTGTAGGACTGCATCTGCTGCAGGCCGGCCTCCTTGGTGATGCCGGCCTTCTTCATCGCGTCACGGAAACCTGCAGTGCGCGCCTGGCCGTTCTTGCGCGCCTGCGAGATGGTGACGAGCCCAACCGATCCGTCCTGCCAGCCCTTTTCCTTCATGGCCGCGGCCAGCGCTTCGCCGACGCCGAACGCGCCCTGGTAATTGTCAGAGATGATGAAGGAAACATATTCGCCGCTATTGGTGCCGATGTCGGCGACGACGACGGGGATTTTCGCGCGAGCCGCCAGCGCAAGAACGCTCGGCGCCGTCGAGCTGTCGGTCGGCGAAATCGCGATGCCGGCGACGCCGCGCGCAATCACGTCCTGAGCGTTCTTGAGCTGCGTCTCGGCGCTGTTGTGCGAATCAAGCGCCGTATACGAATAGCCCGCTTTCTTGGCTTCCGATTCGATGCCCTTCGAGAGATAGCGCCAGAACGGCAAGTCGAGGCCCGGGGTCAGATAGACGATTTCATTCGTCTCCGCCGCGCGCGCCGGCGCGCCAAGGCCGAGGCTTGCGACGGCCGCGACCGTGGATATCGATGAAATGACAGTTCGACGATTGATCTTCATGGCTTCCTCCCTGATTGCCGGACCATCCGGCGTTGACGACGCACGCCCACTCATTCGGCGCTTCGTTGAGCTCATCGGATCTTCTTCACCTTCGGCTTGTCCGTGAGGACGTCGACGGTCGTGGCGTAGATCCGGTCGATATGCCGGCCGAAAGCCTCAGTGGCGGCCTCAGGATCGTGCGCCCTCAGCGCCTCATAGATTGCGACGTGGTCGAGGTAGCTCTTTTCAATCGCGCCGGGCTGCGAGACGGCGACCTTCCTATGGTCGAGCATGAACGCGTAAAGGTCGGTCACGAAGTCCGCGAGCAACGGGTTGCCGGAGCTATGGTAGATCGTGATGTGGAACTCCCGGTCGCAAATCAGGAAATGGACCGGATCCCGCGTGGTCTGCTTCTGGATCGCCAGGGACTGTTTGAGGCGCGCGAGCGTGTCGTCGTCGATGCGCGACGCAGCCTCGGCCGCGACAGCCCGCTCAATCAGGAGGCGGGCTTTATGAACGGATTCGAGATCGTATGCGTTGATTGCGCTCGGACTGGTGACGCCGATCTTCAGCGTGTCGATGTTGCGGCTGACCACCCGCGTCCGCGCGCCCTGGCTGACGGCGACGACGCCGACCGCGGCCAGCGTCTGGATGGCGCCGCGCACCGTCTCGCGGCTGACGTCGAGCAGCGAGGCCAGCTCCCGCTCGCTCGGAAGCTCGTCGCCAACCTGAAGGATGCCCGACGCGACCAGCGACGCAAGCTTGTCGCTGATCCGCTCCCGTACAGTCCTGCGGCCGATCTCCGCCTTGAGATGCGGAGCCTGTGCGAAGACCTCCCTCGGCGCGGTGCGCAATCCCATTTCTTTCGCTCGCCGGTCCGCACAACTGCGCTGCTGGTCCGGTAACCAGACCAGCGATCGTAATGGTGATGGCAAGCTTGTCAAGGCGAAGGACGTCTCGCGCTATTGCGCCAGGAAGCCGCCGTCGACCGCGAGCACGTGGCCGGTGATCATCGCCGCGGCCGGACTGACGAGAAAGGCGATCGCGGCCGCGATATCGCGAGGCTCGGCGAGCTTTCGCATCGGCGTCATCGCCTCGATGCGCGCGACGAGCTCGGGGTCCTTCAGGATTCCCGCCGTCAAGTCGGTGCGGACGTAAGTCGGCGCGACAGCGTTCACGCGAATCCCGTGCGGCGCCCATTCCACCGCGAGCGCGCGGGTCATGTTGACGATCGCGCCCTTCGTCGCTTGATAAGAGATGTTGGGGTAAAGGCCGCCGCCCGACATGCCGACGATCGAGGCGACATTGACGATCGCGCCCGCGCCATTGGCGATCATCGGCCGCGCGGCGGCGCGGGCGCACAGGAAAGCGCCGGTCATGTTGACCGCGACCACCTTGTCCCAGTCCGCCAGAGCGAGTTCGACCGCGGGGCGGCGGATCGCGATTCCCGCGTTGTTGATGAGAATGTCGACGCGCCCCTCGCTTTCGAGGGTCGCCCGGACCATCGCCTCGACGCTCGCTTCGTCGGCCACGTCGACCGCGATCGCGAAAGCGTGAAGCCCTGCCGCGTTCATCGCCGCCGCCGCGGCCTCGGCGGCGGTCTTGTCGAGGTCGGCGACCGCAACGCGCGCTCCCGCGGCAGCCAGCGTCTCGGCGGTCTCGCGACCGATCCCGCGCGCGCCTCCCGTGACGATCGCGACGCGATCGTCGAGACGCACGAGATCACGAATATCCGCCATGAATGTCTCCCTCCCTGCGTGGCCGGGTTTTCCCGCGCGCAGCCGACGACCAGCGGCAGCGCAAAACGGCCTTCGCCGGAATCATCAGGCCATTTGACCCTCCCGGCAAATCGTGATTTGTGCGCCGCGCGCACAAATGTGCGCCGCACGCACTAAATACCGGTTTTCCTAGAGTACGCCCCCCCGCAATGCGGCCCGAACGATACAACGTGCGCGAATCCGAAGCCAAATGGCGCAAGGCCTGGGCGGACGCGCAAATCTTCAAGACCGACAACGACGATCCGCGGCCGAAATATTACGTGCTCGAGATGTTCCCGTATCCGTCGGGGCGCATTCACATGGGCCATGTGCGCAACTACGCCATGGGCGACGTGGTGGCGCGCTATCGGCGCGCGCGGGGGTTCAGCGTGCTCCATCCGATGGGCTGGGACGCGTTCGGCATGCCGGCCGAGAACGCCGCAATGCAGAACAACACTCATCCGAGGACATGGACCTACGCCAATATCGCCGCCATGCGGGCGCAGTTGCAGTCAATGGGGCTCTCGCTCGACTGGTCGCGCGAGATCGCGACCTGTGATCCGAGCTACTACAAGCATCAGCAGAAGCTGTTCCTCGATTTCCTCGCCGCTGGCCTGGTCGCGCGCAAGAAATCGAAGGTCAATTGGGACCCGGTCGACCAGACCGTGCTCGCCAACGAGCAGGTGATCGACGGCCGCGGCTGGCGGTCTGGCGCGCCGGTCGAGCAGCGCGAGCTTACCCAATGGTTCCTCAAGATCACCGACTATTCCGACGATCTGCTGGCGACCCTCGATCATCTCGAGCGCTGGCCGGAAAAGGTCCGCCTGATGCAGAAGAACTGGATCGGGCGCTCGGAGGGCCTGTTGATCCGGTTCGTCGTCGACCCGGCGACGCTTGGCGCGCTCAAGGGCGAACCTGAGGCGAGCGAGCTCGACATCTATACGACCCGCCCGGACACTTTGTTCGGCGCAAAGTTCATGGCGATTGCGCCCGACCATCCGCTGGCCGCAGCGGCGGCGAAGCATGACCCGGCGCTGGCGGCGTTCATCGAGGAGACCCGACGGATGGGCACTTCCGTCGCGGCGATCGAGACCGCGGAGAAGAAGGGCTACGACACCGGCCTCAAAGTGCTGCACCCGTTCGACCCCGCCTGGCGGCTACCGGTCTATGTCGCCAATTTCGTCCTGATGGAATACGGCACGGGCGCGATCTTCGGCTGTCCCGCCCACGATCAACGCGATCTCGATTTTGTTCACGCTTATGGCCTGGGCGTGACCCCGGTGGTGCGCCCGGCCGACGTCGACCCCGAAAACTTCGCCATCGATCGGATCGCCTATGACGGCAACGGGGTGATGATCAATTCGCGCTTTCTCGACGGCATGACGGTCGATGAGGCCAAGGAGGAGGTGGCGCGGCGGCTCGAGCAAATCACCATCGCCGGGAAGCCGCAGGCCAGGCGGCAAGTCAACTATAAGCTCAGGGACTGGGGCGTTTCCCGCCAGCGCTATTGGGGCTGCCCGATCCCGATCATCCATTGTCCGACCTGCGGGATCGTGCCGGTCCCGGTCGAGGATTTGCCCGTCAAGCTGCCCGAGGACGTGAGCTTCGATCAGCCCGGCAATCCGCTCGATCGTCATCCGACCTGGAAGCACGTCGCCTGCCCGAAATGCGGCGGCCCCGCGACGCGCGAGACCGACACGATGGATACGTTCGTCGATTTGTCGTGGTATTTCGTGCGCTTCACCGATCCGGCCAATGCGTCGGCTCCCGACGACCCCAAGATGGCCGATCATTGGCTCGCGGTCGACCAGTATATCGGCGGCATCGAACACGCGATCCTGCATCTTCTCTATTCGCGCTTCTTCACTCGGGCGATGCGCAGGTGCGGATATCTCCATCTCGACGAGCCCTTCGCTGGCCTGTTCACCCAGGGCATGGTGGTGCACGAGACCTATCGCGACGCGGATGGCCAATGGCTCGCGCCCTCGGAAGTTCGCGTCGAAGCGGACGGCGACGCGCGTCGCGCTTTTGCCCTGGACGGCGACGAGCCGGTCGAGATCGGCCCGACCGAGAAAATGTCGAAGTCCAAGCGCAACACCGTTGATCCGGACGAGATCATCTCGACTTACGGCGCCGACACGGCGCGATGGTTCATGCTGTCGGATTCGCCGCCGGAGCGCGACGTCATCTGGACCGAGGCCGGCGTTCAGGGCGCGTTCAAGCAGGTCCAGCGCCTGTGGCGCCTCACCTGCGAGATCGAGCGCATCGTCGGGCCCGAGCGTCCGCCGAAGCCCAGGCAATACGGCGAAGAGGCGCAGCGCATAAGGCGGATCGCGCATGCGGCGCTGGCCAGAATTGAGGACGAGATCGAGCGGCTGCGGTTCAATGTCTGCATCGCCACGATCTACGAACTGGCCAACGAACTCAGCGCGGCGGTCGGCGCGATCGGCGAGGCGCCGGTCGGGGACGATCTGCGCGCCGCCTTCGCCGAGGCTGGGGACATTCTGGTCCATTGCTTCGCGCCGATGATGCCGCATCTGGCGGAGGAATGCTGGGAGGCGCTCGGCCACAAGACTTTCGTCGCGCAGAGCCCGTGGCCGGTCGCCGACCGCAGCCTCATCGTCTCGACCGACGTCACTTATGTCGTGCAGGTCAACGGCAAGAAGCGGGGCGAGCTTATAATCGAGCGCGACGCCGCCTCGGAGCGGGTCGAGCGCGCGGCGCTCGCCCTCGACGCCGTCGCGCGGGCGATGGATAATAAGCCAGCCCGCAGGGTGATCATCGTGCCGCACAGGATCGTCAATGTCGTGGTCTAGAGGGTGCCGCATTTCCGGAGGATCGATGGCGTTAGCGCACCCGCCCCCTCTTGTGGGGGCGGGCAGGGGTGGGGGGTCGCGCGAACCGGGGAAACTATCGAATCCATTGCCGCTCCTTTATTGCATAGGACGGCGCGACCCCCCTCCTTGTTCCTCCCCCACAAGGGGGGAGGAGACGCAGCGGGACGATCTTCGAGCAATCCCAGGAGCAAAGGGGTCTAGAGGTCTCGGCGTTCTCGCGGCGCTCGCGCTTGCGAGCGCGCTCGCGGGTTGCTTCCAGCCCCTGTACGGCGAGGCCTCGCATCCAGGGCTGGTCGAGGATCTTCGGGCAATTGAAGTCGCGCCGATCAAGGAGCGCATCGGCCATTATCTGGCCGACAATCTTACCACCGACCTTAACGGCACCGGGCAGACGCCGACGCCAAAATATCGCCTGACGGTCACCGTCTCGCTCGCCACGACTACGCCGACAGTCAGCTCGCTCACCAACGTCGCGACTTCGGCGACCGTGACCGGCGAAGCCCATTATACGCTGAACAAGGCCGACGGCGGCGCGCAAGTTCTGACTGGCGTCGCCACCGCCTTCGCGGCTTACGACCGTTCTCAGCAGCGCTATAA
Source organism: uncultured Alphaproteobacteria bacterium (assembly GCA_963824475.1). Lineage (GTDB taxonomy): Bacteria > Pseudomonadota > Alphaproteobacteria > Rhizobiales > Beijerinckiaceae > Roseiarcus. Next base: position 333,519 of record CAWGPR010000005.1, on the reverse strand, counting down.
CGATCTGCGCGCCCAGCGCGACGCCGAGATTCGCGTGGCGCGCGCGCTGTCGTCGGAGATCTCTTTGCGTCTCGCCGCGGAGCTGGCTGGGAAAACCTCATGAGGAACGGACGCGGCTTGGCGCTCGCTCGCTAACCTGAACGCGATGCTGCTTTATCTCGCACAACGGATCGTCCTCTTTCTGGCGACGCTCCTGATCGCATCGCTGGTCGTGTTCGCGGTTATGCAAATCCTGCCGGGCGACGCGGCGCAGACGATCTTGGGTCCGACGGCGACGCCTGAGGCGGTCGCGGCGCTCTCGCACAAGCTTGGCCTCGACCTGCCGGCGCCCATCCGCTACGCGCGCTGGATCGTCGGCGCGCTGCACGGCGATCTTGGCGTCTCTTACGCCTATGGCTCGCCGATTGGTCCCTTGATCGCCTCGAGCCTTGCCGTCAGCGCGCCCCTGGCGCTGATGGCGATGGCGCTTGCCGCGGCGATTGGGCTCGCCGCGGGCGTCTATGCCGCGGATCGGCGCGGCCGTGCGGGCGACGGGATCGTGATGGGCTTGAGCCAGATCGGCATCGCGGTGCCGAACTTCTGGCTCGCGATTCTGCTCGTGCTGGTGTTCGCCGTGACGCTGCGGCTCGTTCCGGCCGGCGGATTTCCCGGCTGGGGGCAGCCGGCGCGGGCGTTCGGCGCGCTGATCCTTCCGGCGATCGCCCTTGGCGTCGTGCAGGCCGCGATTGTGACCCGCGTCGCCCGGTCGGCGCTCATCGAGGCCTTGAACGAGGACTTCATGCGCACCGCCCGCGCGAAGGGCGTCTCACGCCGCGCCGCGCTCTGGCGCCATGCCTTGCCGAACGCGCTCAACCCGATCCTCACCATCATGGGGCTGCAATTCGCCAACCTGATCGCAGGCGCGATCGTGGTCGAGAACGTTTTCGTGCTGCCCGGTCTCGGCCGCCTGATGCTGCAGTCGATCTCCAATCGCGACACGCTGGTGGTCGAGAATGGAGTTATGTTGCTGGCGGTGATCGTGATCGGACTGAACTTCGTCGTCGACATCGCCTGCGCCGCGATCGATCCGAGGCTGAGGGCCTCCGCCGCGTGACCTCGCCCGCCCGGTTTCGCCTACGCGGCGGCGCGAGCTTATGGCTCGGCGCCGCGCTCGTCGCCGCGCTGATCGCCGCCGCGGCCGTATCGCTCATCTGGACGCCCTATCCGCCGACTGCGATCGATATCCCCCATAAGCTCGCGCCTCCATCCGCGGCGCACTGGTTCGGGACCGACAATCTCGGACGCGACGTGGCTTCGCAGATCCTGGCCGGCTCTCGCATCTCAATTCTCGTCGGCGTCATCGCGGTCGGCATCGGGCTCGCGTTCGGAGTCGTCCTAGGTCTGGTGGCGGCGTTCTCCAAGGGCCTCATCGAAGACGGAATCATGAAGCTCAGCGACTTTGTGTTCGCGTTTCCGGCGCTCCTCTTGGCGATCATGCTGACGTCGACCTTCGGCCCCGGCGTCGTCAATGCGATTGTCGCCATCGGCGTCTATAACGTGCCGATCATCGCCAAGCTCACGCGCGCCACCGCCAATGGCGTTCTCTCGCGCGAATATGCGCTCGCCGCCCGCGCCGCGGGCCGCGGGCCGATCGCCATCGCCGTTGATCACGTGCTGCCCAATATCGCCCCGGCGCTGATCGTCCAAGCGACGATCCAATTCGCGATCGCCATCCTGGCCGAAGCCGCGCTCTCCTATCTCGGCCTCGGCGCGCAGCCGCCTGAGACCTCGTGGGGCAAGATGCTCGCCGACGCGCAGAACGTCCTCTACAACGCCCCGAGGCTCGCGCTCTATCCGGGCGTCGCGATCGCGCTCAGCGTTTTGGGCCTGAACCTGCTCGGCGACGGCCTGCGCGACGCGCTCGATCCCAAACTGAAGGCGCGGAGCTAATGCTGCTCGAAGTGGCCGAACTCGCCATAGACCTGCCAACGCCGGCGGGACCGCAGTGCGTCGTCGACCGGACGTCGTTTTCGCTCGCGGAAGGCGAGAGCCTGGGGGTGGTGGGCGAATCCGGCTCCGGCAAGACGATGACCGCGCTCGCGCTGATGGCGCTGACGCCCGAGGGCGCGCGGGTCTCGGGTTCGATCCGTTTCGAGGGGCGGGAACTGGTCGGCCTCGAGGAAGAGGCGATGCGGCAATTGCGCGGCGACCGCATCGCCATGATCTTCCAGGAGCCGATGACCGCGCTCAATCCGCTGCACAGCGTCGGCGCGCAAGTCGCAGAGCCGCTGATGCTGCACCGCGGGCTGGGCAAGCGCGCCGCGCGCGAACGCGCGGTGCAATTGCTCGATCGCGTCCGGCTGGCCGAGCCGGAACGCGCGGCTCGATCCCATCCGTTCGCGCTTTCCGGCGGCGAACGGCAGCGCGCGATGATCGCGATGGCGATCGGCTGTTCCCCACGGCTTATCATCGCCGACGAGCCGACGACCGCGCTCGACGTCACGGTGCAGGCGCAGATCCTCGCCCTCATCGACGCACTGCGTTCGGAATCGAAGATGGCGGTCTTGCTCGTAAGTCACGATCTGGCGGTGATCGCTGGGCATTGCGACCGCGTCATCGTCATGTACGCCGGCATGATCATGGAGAGCGGGCCGGTCGAGACCGTGTTGCGCGAGCCGAGAAACCCCTACACGCTGGCGCTGCTCGAGGCCCGCCCGCGACCGGGCGCGCCGCGCGGCGGGCGGCTTAAGACCATTCCCGGCGCGCCGCCGGGTCAGCACGAGCATCGCACAGGTTGCCCTTTCGCCGGCCGATGCGCGCTCACGGTTCCCATCTGCCGGACGACGCCGCCGCCCGAGGCGCAATTCGGCGCGAGCCATATGTCGCGCTGTCATCGCGCAGCCGAAGTCGGATTTACGCGATGAGCGAAGCGCCGCTGCTGGAGGTCACTTCGCTCGTCAAGACCTATCGCTTGTCCGGGGTCGGCCCTTTTGCGCGCAGAAACGCCCGCCCGGCGCTGGCCGGCGTCAGCTTCTCAATAGAGCGCGGGCGTTCGTTCGGCGTCGTCGGCGAATCGGGCTCCGGCAAATCGACGCTGGCGCGGATCGCGCTGGCGCTCGACCGGCCGGACGCGGGCGTCGTGCGGCTTGACGGTCGCTCGCTGTTCGACCTGCCGGCGCGCGAACTGCGCGCCATGCGCGCGCAGATGCAGATGATCTTTCAGGACCCCTACGGCTCGCTCGATCCGCGGCAGCGGGTCGAGCGGATCGTCGCGGAGCCGCTGGCCGCGCTCGGGCGGACGACGCGGGCCGAACGCCGGGCGCGGGTGGCGGCGTCGCTCGAGGCGGTGGGCCTCAAGGCTTCGGACGCCCTGAAGCATCCGCATGAGTTTTCCGGCGGCCAGCGCCAGCGCATCGCAATCGCGCGGGCGCTCATTACAAGGCCAAGGCTCGTCATCGCCGACGAGCCCGTGTCGGCGCTCGACGTCTCGGTGCAGGCGCAGACCCTCAATCTGATGAGCGATCTCGAGCGTGATGCGGGCGTGACCTTTCTCTTGATCAGCCACGATCTCGCGGTCGTCGCCCATATCTGCGCGACGACTGCGGTGATGTATCGCGGCCGGATCGTCGAGATGGGCCCGACCGACGCGCTTTTCGCGCAGCCAGCGCACCCTTATACGCGCGAACTCATCGACGCGACGCCGAGGCTCGACCGGCCGGCGCGCGTCGAACCGCCGCCCGCCCTGCCGGATGCGCCCGCGGACGGCTGCGCCTACGCCCCGCGCTGTCCCTACGCCTCCGCGCCCTGCCTGGAGCGGGTCCCGACGCTCGCGCGGGCCGGGGAGGGGGGCCGCAGGGCGGCCTGCTTCTTCCCGCTGGCCTGAGCGCGCTTCAGCGACGCGTCACGCTGTCTTTCCGGCCACATGCGCTCCCGCCGCCGGCGCGAGCTTCAGGCAGTCGACGAGCGCGAGGAGGGCGACGAAGCCGACGATAACGAAGGCGATGCGGAATGGCATGGCCGCGGCGCCGGACGGAGAGAGCGCCTGGCCGACGCGCCAGGCGATCGCGCCGAGCGCGACGCCGAGCCCCATCGCGAGTTGGAACATCGTCGAGAAGATCGTGTTGGCGTTCGCCATGCCGCGACTGGGAACGTCGGCGAAGGCGATCGTGTTGAGCGCCGTGAATTGCATCGAGCGCGCCATGCCGCCGGCGAACAGGACGAGCCAAGCGAGCCAGAGCGGCGTGGCCGTCGTGAAGGCGCCGCAGGCCGCGATCAGCACTGCGTTCAGGAGGCCGTTCCAGAGCAGCACCGGCCGGAAGCCGAATTGGCGCAGCACGGGCGTTGTCAGCGGCTTCATCAGCAGGTTGCCGGCGAAGACCGCCATCAAGAGGAGGCCCGCCTCGAAGGGGCTGAAGCCGAATCCGATCTGGAACATGACCGGCAGAAGGAACGGCGCGGCGCTGACCCCCATGCGGAAGAGCGAGCCGCCCCAGATCGTCACCGCGAAGGTCGGGATCTTGAGCGGCGCGATGTCGATCATCGGGTGGGGCGTCGTGCGCAGGCGGCGCACGCCCAATCCCAGCAGGCCCGCTGCGAGCGCCGAAGCGGCCGCCGCAGGCAGCCAGACCGCGCCGGGCTCGGCGAGGATCTCGGCCAGCGCCATGAGAAAGAAGAGACCGCTCCCGATCAGGAGGAAGCCCGGCCAGTCGAACGGGACGGCGCGCTCGTGGCCCGACTTCGGCACGACCCGCCAGGCGGTTGCGAGGGCGATCAGTCCGAGCGGCAGGTTGAGATAGAAGATCCAGCGCCAGTCCGCGCGGTCGACGATGAGGCCGCCAAGCGGCGGCCCCAGCACGAGCGCTGCGAGCGCCGGCCAGGTGAGGGTCGCGATCGCCCCGATCAGCCGGTGCTTGGGCGTGGCGCGCAGCACGAGAAGCCGCCCGACCGGCACCATGAGGGCGCCGCCGATCCCCTGAAGGATGCGCGTCGCGACGAAGACGGGCAGATTGGGCGCGAGGCCGCACAGGAGGGACGCGATCGTGAAGACGGCGATCGCCGCGGCGAAGACGCCCCGCGGGCCGAAGCGCTCGGCGACCCAGCCGCTGACCGGGATGAACACGCCGAGGGTCAGCATATAGGCCGATACGCCGACATTGAGGGCGACCGGCGGCGCGCCGAAGCTCACGGCCATCGCCGGCAGCGCAGGCGTGATCACGGTGGAGTCGAGGTTCTCCATGAAGAACGTGCCGGCGACGAGCAGGGCCAGCGCCATGCTTCCGCCGGCGCCGGGGGCGGGAATTTCCGCTTTCACGGCCGTCGCTTGGTTCATGGACCTGACTGTTTGCCCGCGACGAGGTCTTTGGGCAACATCACTTTTTGTCACACCGGGGACGCGGGTCCGAGGGCCGCGTCCGATTTTTCCGCGATACGTCTTGCAGGCCGCTTGACGGCTCCCAATGTGACACGCGCGCGAGCGTCGCCCCCCGCGGGCGCTGCTGGCGAGAGGTCATGGAGGCTCTTGATGGGCACTGCGGATAATGCGTTTGGCGGCGCTTACGGGGCGCGGCAATTCGGCCCGAGCGAATGGGCGAACGCCCGTTGGCGGCGTGCCGGCACGCGCTGGACGGCGTTCGAAATCATCGCCATGGTTCTCGGCTTCATCGTCTTTTGGCCGATTGGTCTTGCCATTCTCGGCTATAAATTCTGGCAACGCCGCTACGGCGGGCCGGATCTGCAGACCCTGGCGAACAACAAGTGGCAGGACGCGCGCGCGATGATGTCAGCCAACTCTTCCTGGAATTCTTCGTGGGGTTGCGGCGCGGCGCGGGGCGCGGCCCGCTTCTACTCCGCTTCCGGCAACGCCGCTTTCGACGAATGGCGGACGGCGGAATTGGCGCGGCTCGATGAAGAGCGCCGCAAGCTTGACGAGGCGCAGCGCGAGTTCGCTGAATATGTCGATGCGATCCGCCGCGCCAAGGACCGCGAGGAGTTCGAGCGGTTCATGGCCGAACGGCGAGCCCGCCCGGCCAGTGGCGGCGGGCAGCCGAGCTGACCATCTGACTTTACCCTTCTGTAGAGTATAAAGTCCCCTGTTTCAATCGAAATAGGGGACTTTTCTTTCTTGACGCTCGCGGCCCGGCGGATGGTATGGTCGAATGGCCATCCCATCTCCTGGAGCGTCTCAATGCGCCGCGTCTCTCGATTGGTCTTGTCGCTGGGCCTCGCCTTCCTGGCGTCGACGAGCATGGCGCTCGCCAAGGACAGCGTGACGATCGGCATGGTGCTCGAGCCCCCGGGGCTTGACCCGACCAGCGCCCCGGCCGCGGCGATCGGCGAAGTCACGCACTTGAACATCTTCGAGGGCCTGACCAAGATCAACGAGGACTTCTCGGTGACGCCGCTTTTGGCCGAGAAATCGGACTTTTCCCCCGACCTCAAGACACTTACCTTCACGCTGAAGCCGAACGTCAAGTTTCAGGACGGCGAGCCGTTCTCCTCCAAGGATGTCAAATATTCCTTCGAGCGCTACGCCGCCAAGGATTCGATCAACAAGGACAAGGCGTTCTTCGCCTCGATCGAATCGATCGAGACGCCCGATCCGCTGACGGTTGTGCTCAAGTTCAAGCAGCCAAGCTTCGAGGCGCTCTATCGTCTGGGCATGGACACCGCGGTGATCCTCGATGAGAAGAGCGCGACGACCGAAGCCACCAATCCCGTCGGCACTGGACCCTACAAGCTCTCCTCCTGGACCAAGGGTTCGTCGATCACGCTCGACAAATGGGACGGATTTCGCGACGCGGCGAACATCCCGATCGCGCATGCGACCTTCCGTTTCATTTCCGATCCTTCGGCCGCAGTGGCGGCGATGCTGGCTGGCGACGTCGACGATTTTCCCCGCTTCGCCAACGTGCAGGCGCTTGGCCAGTTCAAGAGCGACCCGAGGTTCCAGGTCCTGGTTGGGGGCACCGAGGGCAAGACCATCCTCGCCATGAACAACAAGAAGAAGCCGCTCGACGATGTGCGCGTGCGCCGGGCGATCGCTTATGCGATCGACCGCAAGGCGATCATCGACGGCGCGATGAACGGCCTCGGGGCTCCGATCGGCAGCCATCTCACGCCCAACGATCCCGGCTACATCGATCTGACCGGAATGTATCCGCACGATCCCGAGAAGGCTAAGACGCTGTTGAAGGAGGCGGGGGTCGCGACGCCGCTCGAGCTCAGCCTCATCCTGCCGCCGCCGCCTTATGCACGTCAGGGCGGCGAGATCGTCGCAGCCGAGCTCGCCGAGGTCGGGATCAACGCGAAGATCCAGGACGTCGAGTGGGCGCAGTGGCTGAGCGGCGTCTACAAGGACAAGAACTACGACCTCACTATCATCAGCCACGTCGAGCCGCTCGACATCGGCATCTACGCCAACCCGAATTACTACTTCCAATATGACAGCCCCGCGTTCCAGGCGATCTACGCCAAGGTGACCTCGGCGCCCAATCTCGCGGCGTACAAGGCGGCGCTGGGGGAAGCGCAGAAGAAGATCGCCGAGGACTGCGTCAACGCCTTCCTATTCCAGTTGCCGAACGTGACGGTCGCCGACGCGAAGCTCAAAGGCCTGTGGAAGAACGCGCCGATCTTCGTCAACGACCTGTCGGCCTTGTCGTGGCAGTGACCCAACACGCGAGGACGGTAAAGGGACTGAGCACGCAGCCGTTCCGGATGTCGGCGCTGGAGCTGCTCAGCGCCTACCGAACACGCGAGCTGTCGCCTGTCGAGGCGATGGCTTCGGTGATCGAGCGCGTCGAAGCTTACGAACCCCATATTCATGCGACCTGGCTTTATGCTCCGGAGCGCGCTCTCAATGAGGCGCGCGCATCCGAGGCGCGCTGGGCGAAGGGAGAGCCGATCGGGCCGCTCGACGGCGTGCCGGTGACGATCAAGGACAATCTCGCGACGCGCGGCGACCCGAAACCGGTCGGCACCGCGGCGGAAGACATGTCGCCGCAGAAGGAGGACGCGCCGCCGGTGGCGCGCTTGCGCGAAGCCGGCGCCATCATCTTCAGTAAGACGACGATGCCGGACTACGGCATGCTGTCCTCGGGCCTGTCGAGCTTCCACCCGCTCGCGCGCAACCCATGGAAGCTCGACCGCAATCCGGGCGGATCCTCGGCGGGCGCAGGCGCGGCGGCGGCGGCGCTCTACGGCCCGCTGCACATCGGCACCGACATCGGCGGCTCGGTGCGCCTGCCGGCCGGCTGGTGCGGAATCTTCGGCCTCAAGCCGAGCGCGGGACGCATCCCGATCGATCCGCCCTACATCGGCCGCGTCGCTGGGCCGATGACGCGCGATGCGGCCGACGCCGCGCTGATGATGGCGACGCTTACGCTGCCGGATGCGCGCGATTATTCGAGCCTCAAATACGAAAAGCTCGACTGGGCCGTCGAGCCCGCGCCGCTCAAGGGGCTCAAGCTTGGCCTTCTGCTCGAAGCGGGCTGCGGCGTTCCGCCGACGCCAGAAGTACGCGCGGCGATCGAGCGCGCCGCGCGCGACCTCGAGGCCGCTGGCGCTCATGTCGAGCCGCTCAAACCGTTCCTCACCCAGAAGATGCTCGACGGGCTCGACAGGTTCTGGCGCGCCCGCGCGCTCAACGAGATTGGCGCTCTGACGCCCGAGCGGCGCGCCCTCGTGTTGCCGTTCATCCGCGAATGGGCGGAGTCGGCCGCGGGGTTTTCCGGCGTCGAGGTGTTCCGCGGCTTCGACCAGATTGCGGAGATGCGCAAAGCGACGATCGCAGCCACGCATGGGTTCGACTTCATCCTGTCGCCGACCGCGCCGATGACCGCCTTTCCCGCCGACTGGGCGTCGCCGAGCCAGGATCCGCTGAACCCGTTTCCGCATATCGGGTTCACCGTCGCCTTCAACATGTCCGAGCAGCCGGCGGCGTCGATCAATTGCGGCTACGACGCCGACGGTTTGCCGATCGGGCTGCAGATCATCGGCCGCCGATTTGACGACCTCGGCGTGCTGGCGATCGCACGCGCCTTCGAGGCGATGCGGGCTGAGGAAGCGAGGCCCTGGCCAGAGCCGCGCGCGGCCTGATCAGCTCTCAATTCATAGTCCAGGGTTCTCGCGGTCGCGGTCGTCATTGTCGGGCTTTGGGAAAGCGCGTAAGAAGCGCCGCGTCTCACGCGGTTATCTCGTTTCTATCATCAATGGGAGGATGCGCAGATGACAAAGTTCCTGGTCTTGTACATGGCCAATTCGGCCGAGTTCGAGAGGATGATGAAAAACTCCACCCCTGAGCAGCGGCAGAAGGGGATGGAGGCGTGGATGAAATGGATGGGCGACCATAAGGCGTCTCTTGTCGATGGCGGCGCGCCGCTTGGCAAGACCAAGCGGGTCGACTCGAAAGGAGCTTCCGATACGAAGAACGACGTCTGCGGCTATTCGATCGTGCAAGCTGACACGGCGGACGGCGCGACGAAGCTGTTCGGCAAGGATCATCCGCATCTGCAGATGCCCGGCGGTTGGGTGGAAATCATCGAAGTGAGGCAGATTCCTGGGATGTGAACGGCGTCGCTTGCGCCTGGCGCGCTCTCGCGGCGCGCTCGCTTTGCTTGATCGCGCGGGATGGGGGAGAGTTTGAGAGCCTTGGTTTTCGCCGCTGCGGCGGCCGTTCTTTGGGCCGCGCCTGCTTACGCCGAGGATTGTGGCAGGAGCGCCGAGGGCTTCAGCGCTTGGCTCGCGTCTTTCAAGCAGGTCGCTGTCGGCGACGGCGTGTCGCCGACGGCCGTCGACGCTGCGCTCGGCGGCGTTGCCTATGACCCTGCGGTCAAGCGGCACGACGGCGGCGTCGCCATGTTCGGGCATAACTTCGCCGGATTTGCCGCAAGCCATGTGACGCCGGGCATGGTCGCGCGGGGCAGGGCGGAGCTCAAGCGATACGCCGCGCCGCTGGCGACGATCGAGCAACGCTTCGGCGTGCCCGGACCTGTGCTGGTGGCGATTTGGGGCCAGGAGACCAGCTTCGGCGGCGATAACGGCTCGTTTCCCACCTATAGCGCCCTCGCCACCCTCGCCTGGGACTGCCGTCGCGCGGAGCGGTACCGCGCCGAGCTGGTCGACGCCCTCATGCTCGTGGACCGCGGCATTGTCGCTGAGCCGCGTCGGCTGCGCGGGGCCTGGGCGGGCGAAATTGGCCAGACGCAGCTCATGCCTTCGGCCTATCTCATGTTCGCGACCACGCCCGATGGCTCGGGAACCCCGGATCTCATTCACAATTCCGCTGACGCGCTTGCTTCGACTGCGGCTTTCCTCAAGGCGCACGGCTGGCAACCCGGCGCGGGCTGGAACGAAGGCGAGCCCAACTTCGCCGCCATCCTGCAATGGAACTCGGCGGAGATTTACGCCAAGACGGTCGCGCTGTTCGCCGACCGGCTTGCCGGAAGGTAACGGCCGACACAGCCCGCGCCGCGCGGGCTTGCCGTTTGCCCCGACGCGCCCCTCGCGCCAAAACCTTAACCGTCTTCCCCTATAGCCTCTTCGATCACTCTGAACCGTCGTTGCGCGGGCGAAGCGGCGAACCCGTCAGAATGGCGGGTGCGTCTCGGTTTGATTGGAAGCCCATGACTGTATTCGAGCGCCGCGCCTTTTCGCGCCCCGGCCTATCCACCGAGCGAAGCCTCGCCGTTCTGGCAGGCGTGGCGTTGACCGCGTCGGTCGCGTTTCTCCTCCATCGCGTCGCGCCCGGCGCGCCGGCGATCATGCCCGCCGGCCTCTCGGCTCTCTCCGGGCTTGCGACGCTTGCGCTGGCCTTAACGTTCGACGATGTGGCGCTGCCCAGGGTGACAACGGCCGTTGCGGTGGGCGTTGGACTGGCAATTCTCGGCGCGCTCGCCGAGCCTGAGACGAGGCTGAGGCTCGCCAGTTTCGCTTCCGCTGCGTTCGGCGTGGGGCTCGCCGTCTGGCTCGTCCGCACGGCGCGGAAGCGCCCCCGCCTTTCATTGCCTCTGGCGGCGCTGTTTGCCGTCGCGCTCGCGTGCCTCACTGCCTACGCGGCTTATCTCGTGCTCGTTTCGCGCGATCTGATGAACGCCGACTTCATGACCTATCGCACCATAGCGATCATGGTTGCGCGGCTGGCCGACGCGGGAAACTGGCAGCTGCTGCTGAGCGCCGCCGTCCAATCGATCACGCAGGACTATTCCTGGGCGCCGGCGTTGGTCCCCGGCCTCCTGCTGGCGGTGACTGAGCCGACGTCGCGCGCCGTCTATACCTTCGTGCTGCTCGCCCTTTACGCCACGCCGGCCGCTTTCGCGCTTTCGATTCTGGCGCGCGATTGCGCCCGTCATGCAGATTGCGAGTGGAAGAGACCGGACGCCATCCCTCCGCCTCGTCCTGAGGCGCCGGGGAGCGGCCTCGAAGGACGCCAACTGGAAGCCGCGACGCTGGCTTTCGGCGCCGCCGCGGTGTTCGTCGCCTTTCCGGCCGCGTTTGCGGTCGCCGCGCGCGGCATGCCCGATGTCGGCGGCCTCGTGCTGGTCGTGTGCGCGCTCAGGCTGGCCGAGCGTCTCGTCCGCCTGCTCGCGTTGAGACAGGGCCTCGACGCGCGCGTTCAGCCGATGACCCGCCGCGTCGCCCTGGCGCTGGCGCTGACCCTGTACGCGATGTTCGCCTTCCGGCGCTGGTATGCGTTCGCGGCGGCGGGGATTGTCGTCATGCTGGCGCTGGAGATCGGTTTGATCGCGCTCAGGCGAGGCGCGCGCTTTCGCTGGCAGGACGCCGTCGCGGCGGCCGCGCTCGGCGCTCTCACCCTGCTCGCGCTCTTAAGCCCAGTCGTCGTCGATTGGGCGCCGAACTTGAGCGCGCATGACTACGCGCAAACTTACGCCGGCTATCGCAAGCCGCCGGACGTGTTCCTGCGCGAGCTCGGCGACTGGGTCGGGCTCATCCCGGCCCTCGCGGCGCTGGCCGGCGCGGCGCTCCTTTGGGCTCGCTCTCGCGACAGGCGCCTGCTGCGGCTGACCCTTGGCGGCGCCGCGATCGCCGCCGCGCTGTTCCTGCGCGTCCAAACTCCCTACGTCCATCATCTCGATCTGATCGCGCCAGCGATCGTCGCACCCATCGCCGCGTCGCTGACGCTCCTCTTCGCGCGCGCGCCGCGCGCCGCGCTTTTCGGGGTGGCCGGGCTTGGCTTAATCACGCTCTCGCCATTGGCCGCGGCGCTCAATCCTAAAGGCCTTGCGCCGATCGCCGGACTGCCGCGAGCGCCGCGCGCCGACCTCGACGAACTTAGGCGGCTGAAAGATTGGGTGGATGAGCGCGCGCGCCCCGACGCCAAGGTCTGCGGCCTTGGCTCGAGCTATACGTTCAGCGGTCAGCTGATCGGCGAATTGTGGCAGCTCCGCCCGGAACGGGGTCCGAGCAACCCCAAGCTCAACGTCACAATGCCGGATGTCGATACGGTCGATGGGCCTCCGGGAGCGGGTCTCAAGGATTGCGCCGTCATCATCGTCGGCGATCCGATCCAGACCCATATCGATCCTGACTACCAGCAGACAGTCGTCGTCCCGTCGCGCGAGATGCTGGAGGGGCAGGGGATCGGCGCAAAGTTCCGCCGCACCGGCGAGGTCTTCCATCTGGAGAAAGGCGTGAGCGCTGTGGTGTTCGAGCGGCTGGCGCCGCTCGACGACGCCGACATTGCGGCGCTTCAGGCGCGCTGGCGCGCCGCGCGCGAGAAACTCGGCTTCGACGAGGGCGCGCGGCGCCATTGAAGGGCCGCCGGCTCTTCCATGAGAAGACCTTATCGATGTGCTCTGTCGGCGACAATCTGTCCCGGCGACAATCGGGCGCTGGCCCGTTACGCTCGCCGCTTACGCTCGACGAGGAGCCGCCATGCCGAACACTCTGACCGCCGAAACGTCTCCGATATTGCTTCCGCCCTCGCGTGCAGCGATCAGCGTTCCAGCTTTCTGGCCGATGGCGATGGCGACGGAGCTTATGAAAACCGGGACGAAGATGCTGGCGAAGAATCTCAAGTTCGTCGACGAAGAGATCAAAATCCACGAGGAGCAGCGCCCGACCGTGGCGACGCCCAACGTCGTTCGCCTCGATCTGCGCACCATGATCTTGCGGGAGTATGGGCGCGCGGGTGGAATTCCGACACTCGTCGACGCGCCCTATGCCGGACACTCGGCGATGATCGCCGACTACGCCAAGGGCGAGAGCCTGATCGAGACGCTTCTCGCCCATGGCGTCGGCCATGTCGTCCTGACCGATTGGAAGTCGGCGACGGACGACATGAAGGATTTCGACATCGACAATTACCTCGCCGAACTTATCGTCGCGATCAACGACCTGGGAGGCCGCGTCAATCTCGTCGGGCTTTGCCAGGGCGGATGGATGTCGGCGATGGCGGCGGCGCGCTTTCCCGAGAAGGTGAACGCTCTGGTTCTCGCCGGCGCGCCGATCGACACCGACGCCGGCGACGGGCCGATCAAGCGCATGAGCCATGCGACGCCGATGGCGTTCTACGACGACCTGGTCAGGTTCGGCGGCGGGCTGATGCGGGGCAAGTTCATGCTCCAGGGGTGGAAGAACATGCATCCCGATGAGCATTACTTCAAAGAGCATGTCGATCTTTATGAGAAGATCGACGATCCGGTCTTTGTCGCCAAGCGCGAGACCTTCGAGAGATGGTACGAGAACCCCCTCGATCTGCCGGGCCGGTGGTACCTTCAGGCGATCCGAGAACTGTTCAAGGAGAACCGCTTCGCCAAGGGCGAGTTCATCGGCCTCGGCCGGCGCCTCGACCTCAGGGCGATCCTTTGCCCCGTTTATCTGCTCGCCGGCGAGACGGACGACATCACGACCCGGGAGCAGGTGTTTGACGCCGACAAATATCTGGGAACGCCCAAGGGGCTGATCGAGAAGAAGCTGGTTCCCGGCGGCCATATCGGCCTCTTCATGGGGTCAAGGAACCTCAAGGAGACTTGGCCCTCGATCGCGCAGTGGATCATACACGCCAGCGGCGCGTGACTGTGGCGGCGCGGCGAAGCGGGCGAATCGTTCAGTTCGCGACGCCCGCCGTGCGAACCGTGTGCTCGGCGATCATGAGCTCCTCGTTGGTCGGGATGACGAAGACGATCGTCGGAGAATGCTTGGCGCTGATGATCTGCGCGTTGGCGCGGTTCGCTTCGGCGTCGAGATGGATTCCCATCCATTCCATCCCGTTGAGCACCCCTTCGCGCACTTTCCATGAGTGCTCGCCGATGCCGGCTGTGAAGACCACGGCTTCGGCGCCGTTGACAGTCGCCGCGAGTCCCGCGAGTTCGCTTCGGACGCGCGAGACGAAATAGGCGATAGCGTCGCGCGCCGCCAGGCTGTCGGACGCCTCGAGCTCGCGCATGTCCTGGGAAATGCCGGACATGCCTTTGAGGCCTGAGTTCTTCCAAAGAAGGTCGGATATCTCGTCCGCGCTCATCTTCTTTTCGGCCATGAGATAGAGCACCACGCCCGGATCGAGCTGCCCGCAGCGGGTGCCCATCGCCAGCCCGTCGAGCGCGGTGAAGCCCATGGTCGAGGCGACGGCGCGGCCGTCATGGACCGCGCACATCGAGGCGCCGTTGCCGAGATGGGCGATGATGACGTCCTCGCGCGCGATCTGCGGCGCGATCTTGCGCAGCTTTCGGGTGATGAACTCGTAGGAAAGTCCGTGAAAGCCGTAACGGCGTACGCCCTCGTCGTAATAGGAGCGGGGCAGGGCGAATGTGTCGTAGACGAAGGGGTGGCTGCGATGGAAAGCGGTATCGAAGCAGGCGACCTGCGGCGTCGACGGGAAGGCCTTCATCGCCGCCAGGATCCCGGCGAGGTTATGCGGCTCGTGCAGGGGCGCGAGCGGAATGAGCCGCTTAAGCGCCGTAATCACGAACTCGTCGATCAGCTTGGGCTCCACGAGATCCGGCCCGCCGTGCACGACGCGATGGCCGACCGCGACGACCGAAGAATCGTAGCCCGCCTTCCTGAGCCAGCCGAGAATGGCGCCCATCGCGGCGTGATGGTCGATCGCGCGGGCCGACGGATCGAACGTGAGACCGCTCTTCTCGCCCGTGGCCGTCGTCACGCTGCCTTGAGCGGTCGCGCCGATGCCCTCGATCTGTCCCGAAGCAAGCTCGCTCGGTTCGGCGCCATTGACAAGCGCGAAGGCGGCGAATTTGAGCGACGACGAACCTGCGTTCAGGGTCAGGATCACAGAATCCAAATGCGTCACTCCGCCGCCTTGGCGACCGCCGGCGCTTCGCCAAACGCGCGGCCTTCCCGGCGCCAGTATTCGTAAAGCTGCGCCAGCGCGCAGGAGGCGAGCCGAGCTCGGTCGTTGTCGGCTCGGCTCGTCAGCATCACCGGCGCCTTGGCTCCGACCACCAGTCCCGCCGCTTCCGCGCCCGCGACGAAGGAGAGCTCCTTGGCGAGCATGTTTCCGGCTTCCAGATTGGGAACGATGAGCACATTGGCGTGGCCGGCGACCAGCGAGGCGATGCCTTTGGTGCGGGCGGCCTCGACATCGATCGCGTTGTCCATCGCCAATGGCCCGTCGACCACCGCGCCGTGGATCTGGCCCCGCTCGGCCATCTTCGACAGCACCGCCGCGTCCAGGGTCGAGGGAATGTTCGGGTTGATCGTCTCCACGGCCGACAGGATGCCGACCTTCGGTTGCTGGATGCCGCAGGCGTGAGCGAGGTCGACCGCATTCTGCACGATGTCGACCTTGGTCATGAGGTCAGGCGCGATGTTGATCGCGGCGTCGGAGATGAACAGGATCTCATCGAGCGTGGGCACGTCCATGGCGAACACGTGGCTGATGCGGACGTGCGTTCTCAGCCCCCCGTCCTTCTGGACGACCGCGGCCAGGAGCGCATCGGAGTGGATCGCGCCCTTCATCACCGCCTGGGCTTTGCCTTCGTGGATCATGGCGACGGCGCGCGCCGCCGCGATATGCGGATCGGAAGCCGCGATGAGCGCGTAACCGGAAATATCGGCGCCGATTTCCTTCGCCGCCGCCTGGATGCGGCCCGGATCGCCGACGAGGATCGGCTCGATCAGGCGATGTTGCGCCGAGAGCAGAGCTCCGCCGAGCGAATTGCGGTCCTCCGGGCAGACGACGGCGGTCTTGAGCGGCGGCAATTGCGCGGCGAGTGCGATCAGCGGCGCGAAATGATCGACGCTGTCCACGATCAGCGCCGGCAGGTCGCGCGCCTCCGTCACCTGGGTTGCGGTCGGCGCCTCCACTTCCGCCGTTCCATCGCAGACGATCTGGCCATCGGCGTCCTCGATGCGGGTGTCGAACAGAGCGACCGGCTCTTCCCGCTTCTCGCGGCAGACGACGGTGACCTTGAGCTTGTCGCCGACATGAACGCGACGCAGGAAGCGCAAGTCCTGCGCGCGATAGAGCGTGCCCGCGCCGGGCAGGATGTTGCCGAGCACCGCCGAGATGAGCGAGCCGACCCACATCGAAGGCGCGACCGGCTGGCTGTCGGGCGCGCGACTGTCCGCTGGGGGCAGCATGAGCGGATTGACGTTGCCGGAGACGTGCGCGAACAGAACGAGATCCTGAGTCGAGCAGCTTCGCTCGAGGCTGGCGGAGTCGCCGACGCTGAGCTCGGCCCAAGTCTTGTTCCGGATTGCGGGTTTGGCGTTCACGTCCGAACTCCCCGATTGACAATGCCCATATCACTCGGCGTCAGGCCCATCGCCGCCGTGACTCTGCAACTCCATGACTCGCTTGAAATTGCGCGACGTCAAGATCGCCTGGCAGCCGCAAAAGATCAGCGCGCGCGTCGAGCCTAAACGATCGCGCCCGGCCGGTGATTGTGGGGCGCACACACTAGCTGGGGGCACTGACGGCCCAATGAAAGAGCGCGAACGGCGAATCGCCACCCCGCTTCTGGCGCATCGCGCGCGCTCGGCGCTGGTCTTGGTCCGGTGGGCCGGACTTGATTCTGTCGCGGGATGCTGTCTTAAGCAGCCGCTCGGGGGACGTCTGCCGCGACCGAAGCGCCGGGATCATGAGGCGATGAACTTTTCCCAACGTCTGACCTTTCTATTCTCGGCGCCGATGTTCGACGCCGACGACCTCGAGGGCCTCAGGGTCAACCAGATCGTAACCGCCATCGAGCGGATGGGATTCCAGGTCATCAAGGCGCGGCGCGTCGAGGACGCTGAGATCGCGGTGCAGACCGACGCGGCGATCGGCTGCATGGTCGTCGACTGGGGCAAGAAGGGCATCGAGGGCAAGGCGGCCTCGCTCATCAACCTGATGCGCAAGCGCGGCCTCGACATGCCGATCGTGGTCCTGGTCAGGCGCAAGCGCTTCGAGGACATCCCGGTCGAAGTGCTCGACTTCATCGACGGCTATGTGTTCCTGGCCGAGGAGACGCCGGAATTCATCGCCCGGAATCTGGTCTCACGCCTCAAGCAATACGCGGACACGCTGAAGACGCCGTTCTTCGGAGCGCTCGTCGACTACCAGGAGGAAGGCAACCAGTTGTGGACCTGCCCTGGCCACAACGGCGGCGTGTTCTATAGCCGCAGCCCAATCGGCCGCATCTTCGTCGAGCATCTGGGCGAGGCGGTCTTCCGCGACGACCTCGACAATTCGATCCTCGAGCTCGGCGATCTCCTGACCCACGAGGGGCCGGCGCTTCAGGCGCAGAAAGAGGCGGCGACGATCTTTGGGGCCGAAAAGACCTATTTCGTGCTTAACGGCACCTCGTCGTCCAACAAGATCGTGCTCACCAACCTCATCGCCGAGGGCGACCTCGTGCTGTTCGACCGCAACAACCACAAGGCCGCGCACCAGGGCGCGCTGCTGATGGGTGGCGCGATTCCGATCTATCTCTCGACCGACCGCAACGCCTACGGGTTGATCGGTCCCATTCGCCCGGAGGACCTCGACGAGACGAGGATACGCGAGCGCATCAGAGACAACCCGCTGGTGACCGATAAGGAGGCGTGGAAGCGCGAGCGTCCGTTCCGCGCCGCGGTGATCGAACAATGCACCTACGACGGCACGATTTACGACGCCGAGCGCATCGTCGAGCGCATCGGCCGGCTTTGCGACTACATCATGTTCGACGAGGCCTGGGCCGGCTTCATGAAGTTCCATCCGCTTTATGAGCGCCGCTTCGCCATGGGCCTGCGGGACTTAAGCGAAGCCTCGCCCGGCATTGTCGCCACCCAGTCGGCGCACAAGCAGCTTGCCAGCTTCTCGCAGGCGTCCCAGATCCATGTGCGCGACCGGCACATCAAAGGCCAGCGCCGCCGCGTCGAGCATCGGCGCTTCAACGAAGGCTTCATGCAGTTCGCCTCGACGTCGCCGTTCTATCCGCTGTTTGCTTCGCTCGACGTCGGCGCGCAGATGATGAAGGGCCGATCGGGGGAAGTCCTATGGGACGACACGATCCGGTTGGGCATCGAATTGCGCAAGAAATTGCGCGCCGTCAGGCGCGAATTCGAAGAGAAGGAGCGGGACCCGGCGCGGCGCTGGTTCTTCGACCCGTTCGTGCCGCAGCGCGTTTCGATCCGGGACGCCGCGCTCGAGGGCGCGACCCACGACGTGCCGTGGGAGAACGTGTCGACCGACCTGCTCGCCCGCGATCCACGCTATTGGGCGCTGGCGCCGGGGGAAGCCTGGCACGGCTTCCAATCGCTCGAGGCGGGCTTCGCCATCACCGATCCGGCCAAGCTCACCCTGCTCACCCCAGGCTTCGATCGCGCGACCGGAGCTTATGAAGCGCACGGCGTGCCGGCTCCGGTCGTCGCCCAATATCTGCGCGAGAACCGGGTGGTGGCGGAGAAGAACGATCTCAACTCGCTGCTCTTTCTGTTGACGCCCGGCGTCGAGTTCGAGCAAGGCGGGCACGCTGGTCTCGTCGCTGGTCGCCTTCAAGCGGCTGCATGACGAGAACGCCCCGCTCGAGGACGCCATGCCCGAATTCGTCGCCAAGCGGCCGGCCCGCTACCGGGGCAGGCGGCTCAAGGACCTCTGCGGCGAAATGCACGCCTTTTTCCGCGACTCCGGCGTCAGTGAACTGCAGCAGGCGCAATTCGCCGCCAAGCATCTGCCGGAAGTGGCCATGACGCCGCGCGAGGCCTCGCGCCATCTGGTGCGCAACAATGTCGACTATCTGCCGCTCGCCGAACTCGACGGCCGGATCGCGACCACGCTGTGGGTGGTCTATCCGCCGGGCATTGCGACCATCGTTCCCGGCGAACGGCTCACGAAGCGGGCGCAGCCGATGATCGAATATCTCAAGATGTTCGAGAAGAGCGCCAACGTGTTCCCCGGCTTCGAGTCCGAAGTCCAGGGCCTCTATCGCGAGGTCGACGAAGCGGGAGCGATTCGGTTCTATACCTATGTGGTGAGAGAGTAGTCCGGGGAGAACAGCCTTGCGGGTCCCCGCCCCCCTTGCGGGGGCGGGTTAGGGTGGGGGTCGGGCCGTGCCCAAGAGATTGTCCCCTCTCGCGCGTTCGCTGAGAAGCAACGCGACCAGCGCCGAGCGGCACCTCCGGCAAGGTCTTCGCCGAAAGCAGGTTGCAGGGTTCCGCTTTCGACGCCAGGTTGTGCTGGATAGGTTCATCGTGGATTTCGCCTGCTTCGACGCTCGGCTCATTATCGAGGTCGACGGCGCGACCCATTCGTCCGACGAAGAGATGGCGCGCGACGCCGCGCGTTCGGCGGCGCTTGCCGTGTCAGGATTTGAAATTCCGCGCTTCACGAATGGCGACATTTATCTAAACCTTGACGGCGTGGTGGAGACAATTTGGGCAAAACTGATCGAGCTCAGGCCACGCCTCGAGGACTCTGCGCCCTAAGGTCGAAGTGACCCCCCACCCCGACCCGCCCCCGCAAGGGGGGCGGGAGATGGCGGGGGAACGCGATTGGATCGGGCGGTCCTCGGTCCGGCTTGCCCATAAGCGGAAAGATTGCGTGGGGGCCGAGCGCGCAATATAGGCAGGGTCGCTTTCGACCGTGCGGCCAAAAAAGCTACGCGCATTAGGGATTGTAATGGACGCCAAAGCCGAACCGACACTTCCGAGCGAGGTCGTCCACGCAGCCGCAAGGCCCGTCCACGTGCGCAACTCGCGCGACAGCGACGTGCCGGCGATGCTCGCCATCTACCTGCACCACATCCGGCGGGGCGTGGATCCCGGCGTCGACGGCGATTTCGAAACCCCCGACGCCGATGATCTCAAGCGCCGCCGCCGCTCGATGAACAACCGCAAGATGCCGCATCTGGTTGCGGAGGAGGGGGGAACGGTGGTCGGCTACGCCTATGCGGTGCCGTTCCGCAAGCGGCCGGCTTACCGCTATACGGTCAAGCATTCGATCTACGTGCGCAGCGACCGGCTGCATGTCGGGATCGGGCGTGAGCTCATGACGGCGCTCATCGACGCTTGCGCCGCGGCGGGCTTTCGCCAGATGATCGGCTATATCGACGGCGCCAACGTCGCCTCGATCAAGCTGCACGAGCGGTTCGGCTTCCGCCAGGTCGGCTTTCTGCCCGCGGTCGGCTACAAATTCGGCCGCTGGACGGACTCCATCATGATGCAGCGCTCGCTCGGGCCCGGCGCGACCGAACCGCCGACGGCGTGAACGGTTCGGCGTCGTCCAGCATGCGGTCCAGACCCATCCGCCTGGCGGTTGTCGCGGCGCTTCTCTTGCTCGCCTATCCGGCGCTGGCGTTCGAGCGGCCGGCCCCGCCGCAAGTTCTGTTCGGCGACCTCTACGCGGACGTCGAGCTTGGACAGGTCTTTCCCGACAGCAAGGCGTTCGCCGACGCGACAGCGAAATCCCCGCCGGCCGAGATTCTGGCGCTCTATCACGCCCAGAAACCGAATTCGCTCGAAGGGCTCAAGCGCTTCGTCGCCACGCATTTCGAATTGCCGGCTGAGGCCGCGACACCCGAGGCCCCATCCGAGCAGGTCCCCATTCGCCGGCACATCGACGCGCTCTGGACGCTGTTGACCCGCGACGAGCCGATTGTGGCGCCCTATTCCTCGCTGCTGCCGTTGCCGCGGCCTTATGTCGTGCCGGGCGGCCGATTCCGCGAGCTCTATTACTGGGACTCGTATTTCGTCATGCTTGGGCTTGCGGAAAGCGGCCGGCGGGATCTCATCGAGGACATGGCGCAGAACTTCGCCGTTCTCGTGGACACGTACGGCCATGCGCCGAACGGAACGCGCACCTACTATCTCAGCCGTTCGCATCCGCCGTTCTTTTTCAAAATGGTCGGGCTTCTCTCTCCGTGGGATCCGGCCGCAGCCTTCGCCCATTATCTGCCGGAGCTCAAGACCGAATACGCATTCTGGATGGATGGCGCGGACGAGCTCAAGGCGGGCGGCGCGCACGCCCACGCGGTCGCGCTCGAGGACGGATCGATCCTCAATCGCTATTGGGACGACAGCGACGCGCCGCGCGATGAATCCTTTTCCGAGGATGTCGTGCTTGCTGCGGCGACGTCGCGGCCAGCGCACGAGATGTTTCGCGACATTCGCGCCGGCGCCGAGAGCGGCTGGGATTTCAGCTCGCGATGGTTCGCCGATGCGCGAACGATGGCGTCGATCGACACCACCGAAATCATCCCCGTCGATCTCAACGCGCTCATGTTCGGGCTCGAGGATGCGATCCGGGCCGGTTGCGAACGGGCCGGCGATCACGATTGCGCCGAGGACTTCGCCAAGCGCGCCGCGGCGCGCCGCGCGGCGATCGATCGTTACCTCTGGGATCCCACCCGCGGCGCCTATCTCGACTATCGCTGGACGCGGAAGCAGACAATCGACCGGGTCAGCGCCGCAACCCTCTATCCGTTGTTCACGCGCGTCGCGAGCGAGACGCAGGCCGCGTCGGTGGCCAAAGCCGTCGAGGCGGAATTGTTGAAGCCGGGCGGGATCGTCACGACGACGCTCATGACCGGACAGCAATGGGATTGGCCCAACGGATGGGCGCCGCTGCAGTGGATCGCGGTCGAAGGGCTGACCGGCTATGGGCAGAACCGGCTCGCCGAGACGATCGCGTGCCGGTGGATGGTCAACGTTTCGCGCGTCTATCGCTTAACCGGCAAGCTCGTCGAAAAATACGACGTGATCGCAACCAACCAGCCGGGCGGGGGCGGCGAGTATCCGACCCAGGACGGGTTTGGCTGGACCAACGGCGTGATGGAGAAGCTGATGGCGCTCTATCCGGCCGACGCGGACCTTCAGAGCGCCGACCTTTGTCCCGCCGCGCCGGGCGGGTGAAGGCGGCTACGACGCAGCTGGCGCCTGCGCGGCGATCAGGCCGGCCAAATCCGCCGCCCGCGCGACACTGCGCGCTTTCACGCTCCCCTCGCGTCCGCGCGTCTCGACATCGTGGGCGGGGAGGGCGTCCGGGCCGAGGCCGGCGCGCTCGTAGACTTCCTCCGACATCAACACTTCACAGCCAATCGCCTTGGTCAGGTCCTGAAGACGGGCGGCGACATTGACCGGATCGCCGATCACAGTGAATTGCGCATGGCGCTCATAGCCGATGGCGCCGGCGACGGTCACGCCGGCGTGGATGCCGATGCCGAAGCGGATCGGCTCGACCAGCGCATGAGCCAGCGCGCTGTTCAGAACTCTCGACCCGCGCGGCGATCGCGGCGCTGGCGGCGATCGCCTGCCGGCAGGCGACCTCGGGCGGATCGCTGATGCCGAACAGCGCCAACAGCCCATCGCCCAGCACCTGGTTTGGCTCGCCGCCGGCGTTTAAGACCGCGTGGCTCACCGCGTTGAGAAACTGGTTGATGATGAACACGGTGTCGAACGGCAGGCGCCTCTCGGCCAGCCGGCTCGATCCGCGCATGTCGACAAACATGATAACCAGATAGCGCTCGACGCCCGAATTAGCGGCTCCGGCTCGATAGACGTCGAGCGTCGTCGCGTACGGGGACAGCATCGGCACGAACGCAATGTCGCGGGTCGGGCGGAGTTGACAGGCGAGCCTCACTCCTGGACCCGCGCGCACGCGCTCGAGCACCGCCTGCTCGGCGGCGCTCGGGGCCGGGAGCCCATCGAGGTCGCCAAGGATGCGGATGCGGCACGTCGAGCAGCGGCCGCGGCCGCCGCACACATGCGCGTGCGGGATGTTGTTGATGAGGCTCGCCTCGAGCACGCTGAAGCCGCGGGCGACGCGTATCGTGCGGTCAGGATAGGTCAGCTGGATCGAGCCGACGCGGTTCTCCCGCCACTGTCGGAAACCTCTTGCGAGCAGCGTCGCTGCGAGCGCCGCCGCCAAAGCGACGAGCAAACGCGTACGGTCGTCGACGAGGACCGCGTTCTGAGCAGGGGTCCCAATCTGGTCGGGCGACATGTTGCGCGCCCGCCACGCGGGGTCCTGGACAGACACCAGCGTCCGCTCGCCGCCTTGGTAATAGCCGAGCAGCGCCAGCGTGGGCATGAGCACCGCGGCCGCAAATAGCGGCTCCTTCACCCGCGGGTAGAACGGCTTGAGCCTGAGCCAGAAATGGACGCCCAGGCAGCCGTGAATCCAGACGATCAGCAAGAGAATCGCTTGCAGCACGCCAAATACGGGCGCGAGGACCCAGAGTACGACCAGCTCCTGCGCATATCCCGTCTCGAGCCCGAATTCGCCGGCCGCAACGCGGGTGCCGATCACGTGATCGGCCAACAGGAACGGAATTGTGAGGCCAAGGATGAGCTGGCTCGCCTCGAGGCGCGTCCAGCGGAATCGACGCCGCGCGTAGAGCGCCCAGAAGCCGAGGCTCATATGCGTCAGAAGAGAAAGATAAAGGATCGTTGCGCCCGGGGGCGAGTGCCAGATCAGCTTTTGGAGGATGAGGCCGCTCTCCATTGCGCCAACCGAAATGTTGCCGAGCGCGTGATTGGCGAAATGCAGCGTCACATAGAGGAAAAGGACGAGGCCGGTTGAGAGCCTGATCTGTCGAAGGCTGGGCATTGCGGCACCATCTGCGTCATCGCGGGCAAGTCATCAAGCATCAGCTCACGATGCGCGTGGTCGCACTACGTCGTCATCGCGAGCGCAAGCGAAGCGATCCAGGGATGAAGAGAGGCGGCAGCGGCCCTGGATCGCCGCGTCCCCTCGCTTCGCTCGGGTCCTCGCGATGACGGTTCCATCGCCGCGCAATCCGGGCTAAGGGCTTTACTCATGCAGCTTTCGATCCGATCCATCGAGGCCGCGGGCCCGCCCGAGACGCGCGGAGAGGGCCACCGCGCCCGGCTGGTCATCCCGCCCGTGCATATTCCCGACCATAGCCCGTTCCTGCTGATGGCCGAGGACTGGTTCGCTCCGCCCGCCGGTTTCCCGACCCATCCGCACCGGGGCATCGAGACGGTGACCTTTGTCCTCGGCGGCGAGCTTGCGCACGCCGATCACACCGGCGGCGCGGGGCGTCTCGGCGCCGGCGACATCCAGTTCATGACCGCGGGCGGCGGCGTCATGCATAGCGAAATGCCCGGACCTAAGGGCGTCCATACGCTCCAGCTTTGGCTCAACCTTCCCGCCCGTCTCAAGCGCGTCAAGGCGCGATACCAGAACGTCCTCGCAGCGGACGCGCCGGCGTTGCGAGAGAACGGCGTCGAGGCGCGCCTCTACGCCGGCAAGCTCGTAGATCTTGCGGCGCCCTTCGCGACGACCTGGCCGATGACGCTGATCGAACTCATGCTCGAGCCCGGCGCGTCGTTCGAGGCGCCGGTTCCCGCGGGCCAGCGCGCGTTCGCCCTTGTTCTTGCCGGCGATGCCGCGCTTGGCGCCGACCGGCGCGCGGCCAAGGCCGGCGACGTCACGTGGGCCGAGGTCTCGTCCGGCGACGGCGACGGGTTCGACATGCTGGCCGCCGCGACGGGCGCCGATTCCGCTCGCCTTCTCGTGTTCGCGAGCCCGATCATCGACGAGCCGGTGGCGATGGGCGGGCCGTTCGTGATGAACACGCGGGAGGAGATTCTCGAGGCGTTCGCCGACCTTCGGGCGGGGCGGCTGATCGCCGGCTAGCACCCGCTGCATTTGGACTGACGCGCTCTCTGGCGCCTGGTCGGGCGCGCCGCATGACCTCATGATCCGGGCCTTCGACAACCAACGCGCGAGTTCCGAGGGGGCAAACGCCAATAAAAGGCGCCGAAACGCGCCTAAGCGCTAGCAAAATGGCTGGCGTTTACTGGCGGTTATTTTTCGGAATCGGGACTTTTCAATGGTTTACGACCGAGAAAAATAAGCAAAAGTTGTGTCCTCCTTCTCGGCTCGCGCGGCCGGTTGTGGCCAGGCAGGTTGTCAAATAGCCACGGCCTCTCGGCTCCCGGCCGCGAGCCGGGCGCGTCGATTCCGTCAATAAGAATATATATACCCAACGTTTCTGATTTTGTCAAGGAAAAGTCGCGCGCTCGTTCCGCGCGGATCAGGCGCCGGCGCCGGCAGAGCACATTACGAAATAAAACGTCGCGGGCTCGAAATGTGAGCTGCATCACAGCCCGAGGACTGTGTATGAGCGACACGTGGGAAACTTGTACTGAACATTGGAGCATGCCATGACCCCGAAGGTCCAAAAGCGGGCGGCTGCCGTCGTGGTCCACCCTCGCGCCGACGAAGACTCGGTCCCCGGGACTGGAGCGAGCGGAACCGTCGGCGGCCATGACGCCAAGCCTGGCAGTGAGACGCCGCCGTCCCAAAATCCCTGGCCGGCCGAATTCGGCTGGGATTTCCCGTTTGATTTCCCTAAGCCTACTCGATGAGGAAAGCGAAAAAGGGCGGCTCGAGGCCGCCCTTTCTGTTAGGTTCGGCCGATGGGCGTCTCACCCCGCCCGGAAACGGGCGCGGAGGCTCAAGAGAGAGACGAGACCGGAGAGCGCGGCGATCCAGAACGAGGTCGGCCAGTCGGTGTCCTAGGCTAGCGTCAAGCCGCCCCACGCCTCGGCGAGCGCGAGAGCCGCCGCCAGCGATGCGGCTCTCGATTCTGACGTTCTGGGCGACTTGACATCCGACAATAATTCGAACATATGAACACGTGTTCATAGGTTCGTGGCCATGCTCACTGCCGATCAGACCAGCGGCCTTGCCGAGATGTTCCGACTGCTCGGTGAGCCGAACAGGCTCTCGATCGTGGCCAGTTGCCTGGATGGGCCGCTGAGCGTGGGTGAGATCACCTCCCGGCTCGGGCTCAGCCAGTCGCTGGTCTCCCATCACCTGCGTCTTTTGCGGGCCGCTCGGCTCCTGAAGGCGGGGCGGCGGGGCAAGCAAATATTCTACAGCATTCCAGACTGCCATGTCCGGGAGATGCTGACGAACATGATCGAGCACCTCGCCGAACCGCATGAGCAAGACGAAGAGATAACTGAAACAGGAGCGATCCCATGACTGTGACCGTTGATCGAGTGAAATGCGCCTGCAGCGACTGCGTCTGCGTCGTCGGCGTCGACCAGGGCGTCAAGCACGAAGGTCGAATCTATTGCAGCGACGAGTGCGCAAACCACCACGCCAAAGGCGATGGCTGCCACCACGCCGGCTGCAAATGCCACGGTTGACGCACGTCGTCACAGGCGGCGGCAAAGGCAGGACGGAAGTCAAACCGTCCTGCCTAGTCGCGTTCGGCCAGGAACGCGCCGATCATCCCGACGATGGACTCGGCCTCTTCCTCGTAGAGGCCGAGCGATCCGGCGACCCAGCGCACGCGTACGTCTCGGCTGGATGAAATCGCCGCCATTTCGGCTTTTGACTTCGGGGGCGTCGACTCGCCGCAAACAATGAGCGCCGGCGCCGGCGGGGGCGCGAGGATGGCTTGAAAACTGAGCCGATCGGCAAATGGGTCGAGCGCGCCGGTGACGAATGCGACCGATGCGAAGCGCGCGCCGGGTCGGCGAGCATGGCCTCTCTTGTTCGCGACGAAGCCGGGCGTGATCCGGCTTGAGTCCGCATAGACGTGGCGCCGATACATCATCGCAATCACGCGGGGATGCGTGTTCGCGCGGTAGAGCGCCTCGCCGATGACCGGGGCGCCGATAAGGGCGCGCGCGGCCGCATAGATTTTCGGGTGCGGCCCCATCGCGGTCGGAAGCGGACCTCGCCAGGTCGGAGCCAAAAGCGCGATCCGCCGCCAGACGCCCGGGCGCTCATGTCCAAGCCTGAGCGCGTAGCCGCTCGCGTGTCCGGCGGCGATCACCGCGGCGCCAGTTGGCATCGTCGCCGCCGCGAAGTCGCCAAGGAACTGAAGATAACAATCCGGACCGTAGTCGAGCCGGCCGCGCGTCGATGATCCGAAGCCCGGCCAATCGATGAGGGTGCAGGCGAACCCGGATAACGCCAGCCTTGACGCAAGCGGCCGCATTTCGTCTCGGCTGGAGACCGTGCTGAATGCCGGAAGCAGCAAGACGGGCGCGCCGGAGCCCAGCGCCTCGTAAACCACCTCGATTGGCCGGCTGCGCCAGGCCCAGCGAAAGCTCTGCACTTGCCCGGACCGTCAAATGAGAGGGCGCCGCATCACGGCGCCTCGGTGTGGCGTTCAACCGGCGACGCAGGCCTCAAAGCCGCGCTGCAGTTCCAAACGGTTGACTTTGCGGCCAATGAACACGATCCGGCTCTGGCGGGAGGCGCCCTCCTTCCACGGGCCGATGGGGCCGCCGTCCGCGAGCATGTGGACAGCCTGAAACGCAAAGCGTTGGTTCTTGCCGCGGAAGTCCAGAATGCCTTTGGTGCGCAGCAGATCCTGTCCCTTCTCCTTCAGGACGCCGTCGATCCACCCACCGAACCGCTCCATGTCGAGGGGCGCATCCGAGGTTAGGCTGACCGAGACGACCGCATCATCGTGGTGGTGATCGTCCTCGCCGGACAGGAAATCCGGCTCCAATTCGAGTATCCGACTGAGATCGAAAGCGCCCCGGTCCATCAACTGCGCGATCGGCACATCGGCCTTCTCAGCGCGCAATATATGGGCCGTTTTGTTGATGATGCGGATGGCGGCTTCGACTCGCTCCAGTTCCTCCGGCGTCGCCAGATCCGTCTTGTTGAGGACGATCACATCCGCGAATGCGACCTGCTCCACCGCCTCATGGCTGTCCACCAGCTGCTGAAGCAGGTGCTTGGCGTCGACCACGGTGACGATCGCATCCAGCCGTGAGTTGTCTTTGACGTCATCGTCGACAAAAAATGTCTGGGCGACCGGAGCGGGGTCGGCAAGCCCAGTTGTCTCGACGATGACGCCGTCGAGCTTTCCCTTGCGCTTCATCAGTCCCTCGATGATGCGGATGAGGTCGCCGCGCACGGTGCAGCAGATGCACCCGTTGTTCATCTCGAAGACTTCCTCGTCGGCGCCGACGACAAGGTCGTTGTCCACGCCGAGCTCACCGAATTCGTTGATGATCACCGCATATCTCTTGCCATGGTTCTCAGAGAGGATGCGGTTGAGCAGGGTCGTCTTGCCGGCGCCGAGATAGCCGGTCAGGACCGTCACGGGGATTTTCGAGGGGCGGGTCGACATGGTCAGCGACATTGCGGTCTCCTGGGCTAAGGGTGGGCGCACCGAAACATGGCATGTTATAACATATCAATTCGCCTCACAATATTCCGCTGAACGTGGGGCCCCCGGGCCGTATTCTTCGCCACGACTGCGGACCCGAACCCCAACGCCAGACCCCGTTCAGCCCGCGAAGCGGCGCGCCGCCGCCGGGCCGAAGAACACCATGCCGGAGAGCGCAGTGATCCAGAAGCTGGTCGGCCAGTCGGTGTAATAGGCCAGCGTCAGTCCGCCCCAGGCTTCCGCGAGCGCGAGCGCCGCCGAGAGCGCGACGGCGGCCGGCGGGACGCTGAGCTTGTCGCCCGACGCCTTCTTCGATCGAATGAAAATGGGCGGGTCGCCAGGCCCGCTACATTGACCGTCGGGATTGCGATACGCCGTGGATCTCAACCCAAGCCCATGTCCGCCCCGTCACGTAGGCGATTGCGCTCAACGCTCCGACGTAGAAGCCGACCGGCCAGTCGGAGATGAAGGAAAGGGTGATTGCCGCCCAGACCATCACAACTGCCAGCCCCGCTGAAAGCAGCATTGCGCACAGCGGCCGGTCGGTCAGCGCGCGCGCAGCGGACGCAGGCCCCACCATCAGGCTGAATACCAGCAGCGTCCCCACGACCGGGACCGCCATCGCGGTGGCGAGCGCCACCACGCCGAGGAACAAGACATCCATCAGACGAGCCGAGACGCCCATCGTTTCCGCGATCTCATGAGAGACCGAGCTGAGCAAGAGGGGGCGGAAAAGCACGACGACGAGCGCGATCGAAGCCGAACTGAGCGCGAACACCGGCCAGAGTTGAGCACGGCTGACGCCGAGGATTTCGCCAAACAATAGCGCGTACGTCGCTTGAAAATATTCGGTCGAGCGGCTGAGGAACAGCGCTCCGAGTCCGAGCAGCATGACCAGCGAAAGCGCCGTCGCCAGGTCGCGGCGCGCGCGCCGCGCGAGCTGGCTGATGCCGGCCACGCCGAGCGCGGCGAAAACCAGCAGCCCCAACAGCGGGTTGATGCCCAACAGGTTGGCCGCGGCGGCGCCCGGAAAGGCGCTGAGCGGCAGCGCGTGCGCCGCAAAAGCGGCGCCCCGGATCACCACGAAGAACCCAACGACGCCCGCGACGGCGGCGACCAGGGTCGCCGAGATCCACGTGTTGATCATGAAATCTGCGAACACGAGCGCGGCTCAAGCTCGGCTCGAAACGGGAGGCCGAGCGGCGCGCGGCGCCTGCCGAACCCCGCCCAGGTCGGTCTGCGCGACGGCGACGTAACTCACGAATATGAGCGCGACGATGCAAAAGCTGACCGGCCAACCGTGTCCGCCGGTCCATTCGTAGCTGTCGTATGCAACCAATATCCCACCCCACGTCGTCGCGACACCAATCGCGCCGGCCAGCAGGATCGCCATTCCCGGCCGTTTCGCGAGATGCAGAGCGATGGCCGCCGGGCCAATCAGAAGCGCGGTGGACAGAATGGCGCCGACAGTCATGGCCGAGAGCGCGACCGCCAGGGCCGCTACGACGAGGTGCAGCAACCCGACCAGCCGCACGGGCACACCGCGCACCGCCGCGAGGTCCGGATCCACCGAACAGAGCAGCAGCGGCCGATAAAGCACAGCGATCGCAACCAGCGCCCCGATCCCTACCGCAAGCGCGAGCGGAACGATGGAAGCCGGGATCGCGAACATCGAGCCAAACATCACCGTGACGGCGGCGCCTGTCGTGCTGCTCATCGTCACGTCCAGGTACAGGAGCAGCGCCGCCAGTCCGAGCCCGGCGCCGGTCACGACGCCGGTCACGAGGTCCCGCTCGCTCGCGCGATCGACGCGAAACAGCTCCATGCACGCCGCAGCGATGACGCCCATGCCGAGGAAGCCGAGCAGCGGATTGATTCCAAGCAGGAATGCGGCCGCGCCGCCGGCGCTGCTCACATCGGCGAGGGAATGGCCGGCGAACGATTGGCCTCGGATCACCGTGAAAACGCCGACCGCTCCGGAGACGACGGCGGCGGCGCCTCCGACCACCGCCGCCGTATGCACCGGCTCGCTGGTGAAGAACCCGGGCTCTACGATCAACGATAGCAGCGTCGTCATTTCGTTCACGGAATTTGACTGATGTGAACCGGGTCGCGCTCGATAGCGGCCGTGGCGTCCCATTCGGCGTCCGCCGCGACCACGAGGATCCGGCCATGCACACGGACGACGTCGATATGATAACCATAAAGCTGGCTCAGCACCTCGGTGCGCACGACCGCGTCGGTCGTGCCGGTCACCGCCCGGCCATGAGCGAGATAGACGAGATGGTCCATCGTCGAGAGCAGCGGATTCATGTCATGCGCCGAGAGCAGCACCGCGGTGTGGAACTCTCGCGACAGCCGGCGTAGCAGCGTGACGATCTCGGCCACGCTGCGCATGTCGAGATTGGCGAGCGGTTCGTCCAGGAGCAACAGGCGCGGACGCCTGATGAGAGCGTGCGCAATCAGCACCCGTTGCTGCTCGCCGCCGGACAGGCTGCCGATTCGCTGGTCTGCGAACCGCATCCCGTCCACGGCCTCCAGCATCTCGTCGACCTTGCCTCGGCGCGCCCTCGAAGGTAGCGGCACCCCCAGGCGGGCGCCATCGAGGCCGAGCGCGACGAGGTCGCACGCCCGCATCGGCATATAGGGATCGAGCGAGAATTTCTGCGGCACGTAGCCGATCGAGGTCGCCTTGCCGCCGCCCTCGAAGGTGACGCCGCCGCTGCTGGGAACGACGAAGCCGAGGATAGTGCGAATCAGCGTCGTCTTGCCCGAGCCGTTCGCGCCGATCAGCCCGCAAAATTCACCCGGCCTCAGCGCGAAGTTGATATCGCTCAGTATGTCGCGGCCGGAAAGCGAGACGCTCGCGTGACGGACCGCGAGAACCTCGCCTCCGGAGAGCATGGCGCTCAGTGTCCTTTTTCTAGCGTTTCGGTCGACACTTTGTCCGCGACGGCTTTTTGCAGGGCCGCGGTCTCCGCCAGCATCCACGATTGGTAGTCATAGCCGGGCGTGGGCATGGTCTCATAAACG
This sequence comes from uncultured Alphaproteobacteria bacterium, assembly GCA_963824475.1. GTDB lineage: Bacteria > Pseudomonadota > Alphaproteobacteria > Rhizobiales > Beijerinckiaceae > Roseiarcus. The sequence continues at coordinate 301,960 of CAWGPR010000005.1, read as the reverse complement.
CCAACCACCGGAATCCCCGCCTTCTTGGCATTATCGAGGAAGGATTTGGTCAGGGCGTCGGTGACCTGCTGGTTGTAGGCGAACACCTTCACCTTGTGGTTGGCGAAAAGGTCGTTTTCGAGGGTCACGTCCTGCGGCGACGGGTCGGTGCCGTCCATGATCGCCTTCTCGAGACTGAACGGCGTCATGATCTTGAAGCCCATCGCCTGCAGCAGGTAATCGGAAACCGGCTCAGTTGTCGCGACAGGCGTATTCTCATATTTCGCCTTGAAGGCCGCGATTGCCTCAGTCCATGGTTTCAGCGAGGTGACAAACTTGTCCGCGCTGCTATGGAAATACGAGGCCTCGGAGGGATTCAGCTCGGCGAGCGAGTCTGCGACAGCCTTCGCGACGGCCGGCATCGTCTTCGGATCGTACCACAGATGCGGGTTCTTCGTGTCGTCCGGGAGGCCCAGCAGCTTCTGAACATTTATCACTTTGCGGTTTGGTCTGGGTGTCGCGGACATGATTTTGTCCGCCCAATCGTCGTAGCCAACCCCGTTCACGACGATCAGCTGAGCCGCTGCGATCTCCTTCGCGACGCTCGGGCTCGCCTCGAAGGTGTGAGGGTCGGTGTTCGGATCTGTTTCAATCGCCACGACCTTGACGAACTTGCCGCCGATTTGAGAAACGACGTTGGCATATTCGTTTTCCACGCCGACGACATTAATCGCCGCGGCGGCGGCTGGGCCGGCAGCCAGAGCGGACGCGAGCATTGCCGAAAAAAGGAGCTGTTTCACTTTAGGTTCTCCGGTCAAGAGTGCGGTCACGAAAGATCGGCGAAAGCGGGCGCGCTTAAGCCGCAGACCGCGATCGCCGCGATGAGATGGAGCCTGTTGATCATGGGGAAACAGGCCTCCGTGTCGGTTGAAGCGCCGGATTGGGCGCGTCCAGCGCACCGTTATGTTATATCCTATCGGTAGGCAAGGCCGAACCGCAATCTTATATCATTTCTAGACTCCGACCGTGATATGAGCGAAAGCGCAATGAGCAAGAGGATCCCGTCGATGAGGAGTTCGGGCCTCAAGCCGAACTCGGCTCGATGGCAAGGGCAGGTGGAGAGCGCTTGCGCGCGGCAGGGCCTGCAATTGACGGCGCTCCGCCGGCAGGTTCTGACCATCCTGGCCGAAAGCGCAGGCCCCCTTGGGGCCTATGCGATCATCGATCAGCTTTCGCGGCGGGAAAGCAAGCCGGTTGCGCCGCCGACCGTCTATCGCACGCTCGACTTTTTCCTCGAGCATGGATTCGTCTACAAGATCGAGAGCCGCAACGCCTATGCGCCATGTGAACACCTCGGCCACGCGCATCATGGCGCGCTGCTGTTGTGCGAGAAGTGCGGACGGAGCGACGAGATCGAAGACGTGAAGCTCGACCGTCTGTTGCAGGAAGCGGCCGCGCGCGCCGGCTTTGCGCCGCATCGTCAGATGGTCGAACTCGTGGGCCTATGCCGGGATTGCGCGGCCTAGCCTATGAAGCGGAGAAGGATCTTCGGGTGGCCGACGTGGGCCGCGATCCTGGCGGCGCTTGCATTGGCCGCATTGGCAATCGTCGCGATTCCCTCGCTTCGGGAACCGGTTTTGCGAGCCGCCGGATGGGCCCTTGTCACAAAGAACGAACCCGTCGCCCCCGCCGACGTGATCGTCTTATCGATTGATTCCGGCGGCGCTGGGGCGCTCGAAGCGGCCGACCTCGTGCATAGCGGCGTCTCACAGCGAGTTGCGGTTTTTGCAGACCCTCCAAGCGGAGAAGACTATGAGTTCATTCGTCGAGGGCTTCCTTACGAGGATGCCGCGGGAAGGCAAATTCGCCAGCTGAGGACGCTCGGCGTGACGGATGTCGTGCAGATCCCCAAAGTCGAAGGAACCGAAAGTGAAGGTCAGGCGCTTCCGCAATGGAGCGACGAGCAGCATCTTCGATCCATTGTGGTGGTGGCCACTAAGGACCATTCGCGACGATTGCGGCGCGTGCTCGACCGAGCCATGAAAGGCCATCCGACACATGTTACGGTGCGAGCCGCGCGCTATTCAAATTTCGACCCCGATCGATGGTGGGAGACTCGCGGCGGCGTCCGGATAGAAATCGTGGAGCTGCAGAAACTCTTGCTCGACTTTGTGCGGCACCCACTGTCATTTTGACAAGTCGGGAACATCGGGTTCGACCGGCTGGTTGCAGGAAGCAGCCGCGCGCGGGATTTGCATTGGCTCGGCAAAGGATCGAGTTCGTCCGCCTATGCCGGGACTGCCGGCTTAGCGGTTGCGCTGTGGAACCATCTCGCCGTCTTCCTTGACGAAGCGGCCGATGTCGGGGTTCGGCAGGATGTCGAGCACCGTTTCAGAGGGACGGCAGAGTTTGACGCCCTTGGGTGTGACGACGATCGGCCGATTGATCAGAATTGGGCGCCCGATCATGAAATCGAGGAGCTGGTCGTCGGTCCATTTCGGATCGCCAAGCCCGAGCTCCGCGTACGGCGCGCCCTTTTCTCGCAGCAGCGCTCGAACCGGAATTCCCATCGCTTGGATAAGCTCCTTTAGCCGCTCGCGCGTCGGCGGGGTCTTCAGATACTCGATGACGAGCGGCTCCTCGCCGCTCCGCCGGATCATGGCGAGCACGTTGCGCGAAGTCCCGCAGTTCGGGTTGTGATAGATCGTGACGGTCATGGTTGCGCCTCGACATTCATCCGTTGAACGGCGTCGTGCGGCTTGCGCGATGCGCCGCGCAAGCGAGAAGGGACAAGGGAGTCATTTTTTCCGCCGCGGCCCATTGAAGTATCCCGATTGAGACCAATAAACCAACGGACGCGAGGGAACGAGATGAGAAGATCCAGTCCGGTCTTCTTCGGCGCGACGCTTGTCCTCGCCGGCGCGTTTCTCTCGACCGCGGGGAAGCAATCCAGGGGAACGCAGGACGCCCGACGATTCCTGGAGCGCCGCGTCCCTCCGGGGTCTGACCCGGGGGTCCTCGCGATGACGATTCCGTCCGGGCGCATCTTGGTCAAGACCAGGGAATTCCTCACCCCGTCCCGAGCCGTCTTAGCCAGGCGCGCGCCTGCCGGCGCACGTTCGCCGGCGCGGTTCCGCCGTAGGAGGTCCGGCTCTTAACCGAGCGCTCGACGCCGAGCACGCCGAACGCGTCCTTGGTGATGCGCGGCTCGACGCTCCTCATCTCATCGAGCGTGAGCTTCTCGAGCGCCACCCCGCGCTTGGCGGCGAGCGCGACAATGCGGCCGGTCACGTGATGCGCCTCGCGGAACGGCATATGAAGCGCCTGCACGAGCCAGTCGGCGAGATCGGTCGCGGTCGCGTAGCCAGCGCCCGCCGCCGCCTTCATGCGCTTGGGGTCAGGAGTTAAGTCCTCGACCATGCCGGTCATGGCGGCGAGTGAGAGCGCGAGCGTGCGGAACGCGTCGAATACGCCTTCCTTGTCCTCCTGCATGTCCTTGGAATAGGCGAGCGGCAGGCCCTTCATCACGGTCAACAGGCCAGCCAGCGCGCCGAAAATGCGCCCGGTCTTGCCGCGCACCAGTTCAGCCGCGTCGGGATTGCGCTTTTGCGGCATGATCGACGAGCCGGTCGAGAAGGCGTCGGAGAGCTTGACGAAGCCGAATTGCGGCGTCGTCCACAGCACGATCTCCTCGGCGAAGCGGGAGAGATGATGAGCCGTGATCGCCGCGGCGGCGAGCGCCTCGAGCGCGAAGTCGCGGTCGGCGACGCTGTCGAGCGAATTGGCGGTCGGCCGGTCGAAGCCGAGCGCCTTGGCGGTCATGTCGCGGTCGATCGGAAACGAGGTTCCGGCGAGCGCGGCCGCGCCAAGCGGACATTCGTTGAGGCGCTTGCGCGCGTCCCTGAAACGCCCCGCGTCGCGCGCCAGCATCTCGACATAGGCCATGAGATGATGGCCGAAGGTGACCGGCTGCGCCGATTGCAGATGGGTGAAGCCCGGCATGACAATTGCCGCGCTTTCGAGCGCGCGGGCGGCGAGCGCCCTTTGCAGCCCCGCGATCTGGACGACGATCGCGTTGATCGCGTCGCGCACCCAGAGACGGAAATCGACGGCGACCTGGTCGTTGCGCGAGCGCGCGGTGTGGAGGCGCCCGGCCGCCGGGCCGACGATCTCGGCGAGGCGGCTTTCCACGTTCATGTGGATGTCTTCGAGCGCGCGCTTAAACGAAAACGTCCCCGCCTCGATTTCGCCTTTGACTTGCGCAAGACCGTTCAAGATCGCCTCGGCGTCGGCGGCTTCGACGATGCCTTGGGCAGCGAGCATGGCGATGTGGGCCTCGGAGCCTAGGATGTCCTGGGCGGCGAGCTTGCGGTCGAAATCGATCGAGGCGTTGATCTCCTCCATCGCCTCGGCCGGGCGCCCAGCAAACCGGCCGCCCCACATCGTGTTGCTCATGCGCATTGTCTCGGATGAAAAGGACATGACGAATATCGATAAAGAGCCGCGCCGGCGACGTGTTCTTTTGCCGGTTTTGGGCGCGTTTGCCGCGGCGGTCGCGGCTGGCGCCGTCCTATACGGGACGGTCGCGCCGGCCGGCAAGGCCGCGAGCGATTGTCCCGCCGACTCGGCCAAGCTGGCGGCGACGCTTGCGCCCTTGGCCAAGGGCGACCTCGCGGCGCTGACAGTGGCGAGCGACCCCCGACGGCCCGAGCCCTTCGCTTTCGAGCGCGACGGCGGCGCCAAGGTGACGCTCGCCGATTTCAAAGGCCGCGCGGTGCTCTTGAACCTGTGGGCGACCTGGTGCGCGCCCTGCCGGGCGGAGATGCCGGCGCTGGATAAGCTGCAAGCCGGAAGCGGGGATTCCCGCTTCGAGGTGGTGGCGGTCAACGTCGACACCGCCCGGCTCGAGAAACGGGGCGCCTTCCTGGACGGCATCGGCGTCAAGACGCTGACCCGCTACGCCGATCCGAGCGGCGACGCGTTCGAAACCCTGCGCAAGGACGGCAAGGCGCTCGGCTTGCCGGTGACCTTGGTCATCGACAAGAACGGCTGCGAGGTCGGCGCGGTCGAGGGCGGCGTCAAATGGGATTCAGCGCAAGCGCAGGCTTTGGTCGGGGCGCTGAAGGGCGGGTAGGGCAAGGCGGGCGAAGACTGACGCTTGCACGCCCGAGTCGGCATGTTGGGCATGGGCGGAGTGCTGACATCCACTGGTCGCCCAGGAACGGAGGAGTCCGTCCGAAGCAGACGTCGCGAACGGCTGGCCAATCGCGCCGCGACCAACGCCGCCGCGCCGACGTGAACGCCCAAACTTTGACGCTTCTGGACTGCGGGATATCGTGACATTCTTGGCAGTTGCGCAAAAGGAAAGCCGCCCGCGAACGGGAGGCCTCAGAAGATTGAGGACGCTCAAATTACGCGATCGAGACCGCATAGCGGCGGGCGCGATAACTGGCAAAGCCAAGCCCTGCGAAGCCGATAAGCAACATGGCCCAGGTCGACGGTTCTGGAACGCTACTGGCCGTCACGACGAGCTGCGAAGGCGTCGCGCCAAAGCCAGTGATGTTGTTCGAGTAATCGAAGCTGTAAGTGTAAGTATCGCCCGGCGTCGTCGCGAACTTCTGGTAGAACGTGTCCGCGTATGGCGGATCTTGGGCGGCGAACACGAGCGCAGGAACCGGGGTGCCGTCATTGAAGGTATAGGAGTTGCTGCCAACCGCCGCGAACCTGTACTGCCAGGTTGATCCAAGCAGGTTCGGTCCGCCACTCGAAAGCGCCACCATATTGTTGGTGAGCTTTTCTTGGTCATTGACCTGATAACCTTCGTCAATCACGATTGCCTCGGCGCCCCTCGCCGTGAAGGTCACCGTCTCAAGAGTATCGCTCTGGGTCGGAGGGTTAGTGAGCGTGATTGTGGTCGCGCCGGCCGGAACGGCCGCCGCGCTGTAGATGGCGGCCGCCGTCAGCGCGACCGCAAAGCTTTTTACGAGTGTTGACGTCGTCATTGTGTGCTCCTTGGATGCGCCAGTGTCGCTCACGACCTCACAGACCGAAGTTGAACATGTCCATCAGGTCGCCGATCGCCGGTCGATTCGTCGGCACGTAGGGGTTGGTCGTGGTGATCGGGTTCGGCAGATTGTCCCGACTGCGGGTCGTGATGGGGCTCAAGCCCCAGTTGGCCTCGATGAACTTCAACGTCGAGACGTGGTCGGTGTACGAGTGAGTGATGCGCCCGCCCTGGCTAAACCGGGACACGACAATCATCGGGATGCGGGTGCCGTCGCCGAAGAAATCGAGCTGCTGCACATAGCCGGAGTCGTAGGATCCGCCGCCTTCGTCGAAGGTGATGAAGATCGCGGTGTTCTTTGCAAGGGCGGGATTGCCTTCAACGCCGTCGACGATCTTCTTCACGAAGCCCTCGAACAGATTGAGCTTGGAGGACGCAGGATGACCGTCGACGAAGCCGCTCGGCTTGACCCAAGAGGCGGCCGGCAAATCGCCGCTTTCTATGCCCGCATACAAATCAGTCGTGTCGTGCAGATGCTGCGTGCGCAACGTACTGTTGGTCATGATGGTCGTATTGTACTGCGCCCAGTTGCAGATGTTGCAGTAGTTATCTGTTCCATTCCCAGACGGGGCAAAGTTCAACTGATACGGGTCGGCCAGGTACTCATTGAACTGATCCCCAAAGTAGGCCCAGGAGATATTATTGTCTGAGAGCTCGACGCCGATGTTGCGCACGCTCGACGGCGGAATGGTGAACGGGGTATTGTTGGGATTCATATCGGTATACGCGTTCTTGCCGTCGCCGAAATAACCGGGATTGTAATTATTGACGAGATAGTAGTGGCTGGCCTCGCAATTGGGCTTGATGCTCGGCTTGATCGCTGCGAGGTAGCTGGTGACCGCCCCGACGCCGTGCTGAGCGGAGTCCGCGCAATTGACGTAAGAACCGCCGCCGTAGTTCGCGTTGGGCGGGGTCGCTCCCCCATAGACGAATGGGCCGCCGCCGTAGCCGTCCTGGGTATAGACATTGTTCGTGCCGGGCATCGGGTCCGGGTTTTCGACTTCCGACAGAGCGGAGGAATGCCCTGGCAGCAGGGTTCCCGGCGCTGCGGGATCGACGGGATTGTTCGGCGGGACTTCCGGGGCGCCCGCCCCGTTGCTGAACCAGATCGCATCGCCGCTACCCATCATGATGTGATTGGCGCCGGTGCCGCCGAGGACCGCCTGATGGTAGTTGTCGCTCATCGTGTAGGCGTCGGCGAGCGACTTCAAATAAGGCGCGTCGCCGGCCTGCACATTGTAGAAGAACATTGAAGTCGAGCCTTCGCCGACGTAGCCGGCGGGCTCCGCTTTGCCGTTGGTGCCGGCGGCGATAGTGGACTCAACCCACGGGAAGAGATCCGAACGGCAGCCCGACGGATTGGCCGCGACCGCGGCCGTCGCGGAGCAGTCGAGCTCCTGCCACATCTGGAACAGGCGATGCACGGGGCTGACAGTATAGGCGTCGTAAGGCATGAACGGCGAATGCGCCATCTGGCTTATTTGGAAGGGGCCGGGCGGCAAAGCGCTCGCATCCTGGCCGTCGTAGTAGACGCGCGCGTCGGGAACGAGGGAGCTGGTGGTGCTGCCGCTGGCGGTCTGGCCGGTGCCGCCGGTGAGCAGATATTGGTAATAGATGGGACCGCCCGAATTCGCCGGGGTCATCGAGAGGCCGTTCTCGAATGGAGTCACCGTCGCCACGTTGGCGGTGGAATTGCAATCGGTCGCCGGCGGTGTGAGGGCGATTCCGAGCACCGCACAGCCGAAGGGCGTGCCGTTATTGTCAGCGCCGCCGCCGGCGTGGAAGGTGGGCAGCGTAACGTAGGGCGTCTTCGACGGGGCCAGCTTGTAGGCGCCAAAACCCGAGCCGATGGATTGCTTGGCCGTCGAATAGCTCGGGCCCGGCGTGCCGTCCGCGTTGACGATCTTTTCGGAGAGAAGGTTCCAAACCGTTTCGCCGGGCTTCGGCGCGTACGTGGCGAAGACATTATCGAAGGTGCGATTCTCGCCGATGATGATGATGACGTGCTTGATTGGCGTGTGAGTGACCAAGTCGCGGCTGTCGGGGCCGTAGGACGGCCCGCTTGCGGTGGCCGCCTGCGCCAGCCCGGTCTGGGCGCCTACGAGGGCTAGGATCGTCGCAGTGACGACGGCGCGGTCGCGAAGCCGGTTTGCGATTTTCGAGATCTGCATCGTAAACTCCTAAAAAATTACGTATCGCGGGCCGAAATCAAGTCGGTTGATTGTCTTGCCCACGACAACTGTACGGCAAGATAGTGTCAGGCGTGTTTAGGTTCTTTACAACAAAGATGTCAGCACTATAACGCTGGATGTTCGGTCGTTTTCTTGTGGATAAAATGAATCTGACCTGCCAAATATGTATTATATAGTCAATGATTTCATCAAGTTAATTGGATTGCCCTTGTATTCGTCGTGAGAACCATTCGGTCGGTTGCATTGTCACGCAGTTGTATCAGTTCCGTCACACAAAGGGCCTGATATTAAATTCGCCCGCGCAAATGTGGCGCCAAGGGGATGGCCGATGATGGCGGCGGTAAAGTCAATTGCGGCTGGCTTGTGCTTCGGGTCGATTCCGGCCGTCTCTCATTCTTTGCGATGAAAAGGCATGCGACGCGGCTATTTAGCTCGCGTTATATATATATATATATGCTGCATACCGTCCGCGCCGAAAGACTCGATTCGAGTTGCAGAAAAGTGAGCTTAACCCATTGAAAAGGCGCGATCGCGCGCAAAACTGAACACCGCCCCAATCCGGGCAATAGGACCCGGCGCCGGGGGCCGGTCGGTTCAAGCCGCCTGGACGCGAAAGTCGCGCCGGAGAAGCCCGCCTACAGCCGACTCGGGAACCGGCCGACTGAACAAATAGCCCTGCGCCTCGGCGATCGTGCCCAGCGTTTCGATCATCCTGAGCTGCTTCGCCGTCTCGACGCCTTCGATCAGCACGCTCATGCCGAGCCGGCGGCTCATGGATGAGACGCCTTCGACCAGCACCGACGCGCGCTCCTGAATGCCAAGCCCCATGGTGAAAGAGCGGTCGATCTTGATCCGGTCGAGCGGGAAGCTCAGGAGGTAGCTCAAGCTCGAATATCCAGTGCCGAAATCGTCAAGCGAAATGCGCAGGCCCTGGGCGCGCAAGGCCTGGAGCGTGCGGCGCGTGTCGCCCCGATCCTCGAGCAGCGTCGATTCCGTGATTTCCAGGTCCAGCCGCTCGGGCGCGAGATTGGCGGCCGCGAGAGCCCCGAGGATCGTCTTTTCGAGATTGCCGCTGCGGAACTGCGTCGACGACAGATTCACCGACACGCTGACCTCTTCCGGCCATCCCGCGCAGGCCTTGCAGGCCCGCCTCAATATGGCCGCGCCCATTTCCTCCATCAGCCCGATGTCCTCGACGATCGGGATGAATTCGGCTGGCGACACCGGGCCGAGCAGGGCGCTGCGCCAGCGCGCCAGCGCCTCGAAGCCGACGATCTGTCTCGTCGCCACGGAGACGATCGGCTGGAAGTAGACCTCGATCCCGTCGGTCGCGACCGCCGCGCGCAGTTCGAGCTCGATCAGCCGGCGAATCTGGATCTTGGCGTCCATCTCCTGCTCGAACGCTCTCCACACCCGGCGCCCGTCGGCCTTCGCCGCATAAAGCGCGATATCCGCCTTGGAAAGCAGGGCGTCGGGACTTAGCCCATCCTCCGGGGCAGAGGCGCTGCCAATGCTCGCGCCGACGATCACCTCGCTCCCGTCGATGACCACCGCGCGGTTGATCTCGTCGATGATGCGCTTGGCGACTGCGGCGGTCTCCAATTGGCCGGGCGCGTGATGGTGAAGGATGACGAATTCATCGCCGCCCCAGCGTGCGACCAGATCGCGCGGACCGATGATGGCGCTCAGCCGGCTTGCGATCTCGACCAGGAGCTTGTCGCCGGTCCGGTGGCCGAGACTGTCGTTCACCTGCTTGAAGTCGTCGAGGTCGAGAAACATCACGGTCAGGCCGTCGCCCGGGGCGCCGTCGCGACCAAGGGCGAGAGCGAGCTGTTCCTCGAAACAGCGGCGATTGGGCAGCTCGGTGACGGAGTTGAAGCGCGCCATTCGATTGATTTCGAGCTGGGCGTTGCGGCGCTCGGTGACGTCCTGGATGACCAGAACGGTGCCCTCGCTTGTCATGCGATGGACCGTGATCTCGAAGGCGCGATCGTCGAGCGTTTCGAGCGGAATGACGAAATCGACCGCACTGTCGTCGCTGGCGAGAATGGAGGCGAGACGCGCAAACTGCGGCTCGGCGAGAACGCCGTTGCCGACCAGCTTGCCCAAGGCCGATTTGACATGCGCCCCGACGGGAGCGTCGTCGGGGCGAAGATTGAACATCTTGAGGGCCTGGTCGTTGGTCAGAACGAGACGGCCGCCGGGGTCCAGCATGCACAGGCCGTGCGACATGTTGTTGAGAGCCATGTCGAGGCGCGCCGCGAGCATGGCGGCCTGTTGCTGCGCGGTCACCACGCCGAGGAAGTTGGCTCGCAGCCGTTTCGCATAGGCCTTCATATAAAGGACGAGCGGGGCGATCCCGACCACGATTCCGATCGGATACCAGCCGCCGGCGATGATCATCGCCGTCGCAAGCGGAGCGAACGCCCCGAAAAGCTGCGCATTGACCCCGCGGTAGATCGCGTAGCTGCGCGACATCAGGCTGAACGCGTAGGCGGTCGTCATCGACACGCCGGTGAAATGCGCGAAATTGTTGTCGGTCACGCAGAACGCGAGCAGAGTCCACGACGACAGCGCGGTTAGGCTGACAAGGGCGCCGGCCGAGAAAATTCGCTCCCGCATGCGGGCGATTTCGACCGTGGGGCTCGGGATGTTTCTCCCGTGCTGCCTGGCGAATTGCAGGCGAACCGCGGCGATCAGGAGTTGGGCCGGCGCCGCGACGGCCAGAATGAAGCTCTTTGCGGCGATGGCGGCGGCAATCTCGCCGACGGTGACGGCGACCGCGGACAGGAGCACGATCGGGACAACGTCGGCGAGAAGGCCGTCGACGAAGCCAATATAGATCTCGTCGGGAAGTCCGTTGTTTGACGCGGAATGGTCGCTCCGTGGGGCGTCCGCCATGCAAAAAGCCAAATTTGGTAAACGGGACGCCAGTATCGGCTTGGAGAATTAAAAAGTCCCTTAACCAGACGTAAGAACGCCGCTTTGAAATACTAAAGAAAAAAGCTCGATTTGGCGGCTTGCCGGATGTCGATCCGATCTTGGTCTGTTCCAGCCCCCGCAACCGCGTGCGCCGTGTGCGCTAAATAACCCTACCGCTCGTAAATTGAATGCAGATGATTTACATTGGTTCACGTTTTGTTAACCTCGTCGGAAATGGCAATGGTGGACGGGGGTCCCATGAGCTTGGCAACGGGCGGTGCTCCGGCAACGTTTTCGGATCGAGTTCCTGCGTCTGTTGGAGAGGGTCGAGCACCGCATCGCCGCGACGCCGGCCGAGCGCGAAGCGGCCTTTCGGCTGCGGTTCGAGGCCTACCAGAAGATCGGATTTCTACAGCAGAGCGATGGCGACCGGCTTTATGACCCGCGATATGACGACGCGCCCAACGCTTGGGTCGCGACCACGTTCATCGACGGCGAACTCGCCGGCACCGTCAGGGTCAATATCGGCGCCGACGAAAATGCGATCCTTCCGGGTCTCCAGGTGTTCGCTGATGTTCTCGTCCCAAGGTTGTCGGCTGGGGAAGTCATTGCGGAGTTTACGCGTCTCGCTGCGCGGCTGTCGTTGTCGAGCATTTATCCAGAATTGGCCTATGTTGTGATGCGCCCCGCCTTCATGGCGGCGGAGCATTTCGACGCCGATTGCGCCATCGGCACCCCGCGCGCCGAGCATATCGCCTTCTATCGCCGCGCGTTCGGCGCAACCGTCTGGCGTCCGCCCCGCGATTATCCAGGATTGACGGCCAAACTTGCTTGCGTGGGCGCCGATTTCCGCCTCGCGCGACAGTTCGTCGAATTGCGCTATCCCTTTTTCAAATCCGATCCGGCGGAAAGAGAGAGGCTGTTTGGCCCGAGCAAGCATGTCTCCGGCAGAGGCGGGCTATGCGAGGATACGGGCGCCGAACTCCTAGGGTCCGCCTGACAAGCCTCTACGCCGCGGACAGCGGTTCGCGGCGGGAGGGCAGACTCGAGTGCGAGGCGTAGGCGTCAAGCGCGGCCTCGCTTGGAAGCAGTCTGCGCCCGCCGCACCAGTCCAGGAAATCGTCGAGGGCGACCGTCTCCAGGCTTGCGTCGGCGCCGCCGATTGAAAGGCCCATAAAACGCCCGTAGCGGCTATCGAGCCAATCGTCATAGTCGCGATAGTTCGCCAATTCAGAAATGTAATCCCTCGCGCGCTCAAATTCGGCCGCGGATACAACTCCAACGAGAACCTTGTTCATAGTACAGCCACCAGTGTTCTGAGTTCTCATCGACGCTAGGCACCCTGGTTCATGCACTATCAATAATTCGTAAGCGGGGAGTAAAGGATTTAACTTAAAAAGCGCCGAGGAGACGGTGAAAAGCTAGCCCTCTTCCGTTTCGACAGGAATCATAGCCGTGCAGGTTAGTCTAACCAAGCACCTCCCGCAGACTAGCGACGGCGCGACGCCAACTAAAGTAATCTTACGGAATTATGTCAACATTAAATCAAAGGCCAGACGCTTCGCCGAGGGGGCGCAACCGTCGAGGCGTCGCCGCGGCGGCGAGCGTCGGACGGGAAAGTCAAGGGCGTTCGAGTTCCGAGGGCCGAGCTAAAAAGGGGCCCATGCCCTCTCGGGCCAGCTTGTCGGCGCGGGCGTTCAGTTCGTCGTCCGCGTGGCCCTTGACCCAGCGCCACTCGATGATGTGCCGCTTGGCGGCCGCGTCGAGAGCTCGCCAGAGGTCCTCATTCTTGACCGGTTTTTTGGCCGCCGTGCGCCAGCCGTTGCTCTTCCAGCTGTCAATCCAACCGGTGACTCCGCCGCGCAAATATTGGGAATCCGTGTGCAGGACCACCTCGCATGGGCGGTTCAAGGACTGAAGCGCTTCGATCGCCGCAGTCAGCTCCATGCGATTGTTGGTGGTGAGCGCCTTGCCGCCTTTCAGCTCCTTTTCGCGTCCGCCGTAGCGCAGTATGGCGCCCCAACCGCCGGGGCCGGGGTTGCCCGAACAGGCGCCGTCGGTCCAGATCGAGACACGTGGGCTCACCGCATGAGCCCGTAGTCGACGGCCGACCTCACGCGCTGGTGGAAGCGCAGCTTGTCGCGATATTCGAGCGGATTCTTCGGCGCGACCTTTGCGCCTGGCGGCACGTTGAGCCAGTCGACGAGCCGGGTCAGCATGAACCGCAGCGCCGCGCCCCGAGCCAGGAGCGGCAGCGCTGCGACCTCAGCCTCGCCAAGCGGCCGCAGCTGCTCATAAGCAGAGATCATCGCCCGCCCCTTGGAGACGTTGAACGCATTGTCGGGCTCGAAACACCAGGCGGTGAGGCAGATCGCCAGATCGTATGCGAGGGCGTCGTTGCAGGCGAAGTAGAAGTCGATGAGCCCGGAGAGTTCCTCGCCGAGGAAGAATACGTTGTCGTTGAACAGATCGGCATGGATGACGCCGCTCGGCAGGCCCTTCGGCCAGTGGGTCTCAAGAAAGCTGAGCTCCGCCGCGCTTTCCTCGCGCAGATGCGGGGTGACCTCGTCCGCGCGCGCCTCCGCTGCTTCGAACAGGGGTCGCCACCCTTGGAGCGATAGGGCGTTGGCGCGCCTCAGCGGGAAATCGGCGCCGGCCAGGTGCATCCGCGCCAGCGCTGCGCCCACTTCGCCGCAATGGCGAACGTTGGGACGGCGAATCCATAGTCCGTCAAGGAATGTGACGATCGTCGCCGGACGCCCTGCAAGTTCGCCGAGCGCCGAGCCGGCGCGATTGCGAACGGGTTGAGGACAGGTGACGCCGCGCCCGGCCAAATGCTCCATGAGACCGATGAAGAAGGGCAAATCCTCCGCTCTCACCCGTTTCTCGTAAAGGGTGAGGATGTACTGACTGCCAGCGGTGCGCAGCAGGAAGTTGGAATTCTCGACCCCTTCGGCGATGCCCTTGAACGAAATGACCTCGCCGATGTCATAAAGCGCCAGGAAGGCGCGCAGCGCATCGTCCGAGACTTCGGTGTAGACGGCCATGTCCCGTCCGTTTTAAGGGCCGATCGAAGGAGAGTGATGGCGGACCCGCTTAACGGCGTGTATAAGCCGCGTCAATCGCCGCGCTGCGTTGCAGGTCGAAGCCCGTGGGTCGCAAGGCTGCGGCAAGCGAATTCCGCGCCCGCGGTCCGAGCGGACCACGACGATTGAACGGCCGTGGCCCTTGACAAGAACGTCCGGAGGAAATCGGTTGGGTAGTCGCGCCGCCACCGGTGCTTGGCGGACGCTAAGACTGACGGCGATTGGACGGGGGTCCGCTCGATGCGCATTGTGATGATCGGCGCCGGCTATGTCGGCCTTGTTTCGGGAGCCTGTCTGGCCGATTTTGGCCACGAGGTGATCTGCGTCGAGGTCGACGAGGGTAAAGTCGCAAGTCTGCGTGAGGGTCGCGTTCCGATCTATGAGCCGGGCTTGAGCGAATTGGCGCTCGCCAATCAAGCCGCGGGCCGGCTGTCGTTCACGACAAATCTGAAAGCGGCCGGGCGTGGCGCGCAGGCGATCTTCATCGCCGTCGGCACGCCTTCGCTGGCGGAGGTCGGCTCGGCGGACATGCGCTTCGTTCACCATGCGGCTCGCGATATCGCCGAGATTATCGAAGACTTCGCCGTAGTCGTGGTTAAATCCACCGTCCCCATCGGCGCGGGCGACGAGGTCGAGCGCATCATCGCCGAGCGCGTGCCTAAAGATTCGTTCGCCGTCGTCTCGAATCCGGAATTCCTGCGCGAAGGCGCGGCGATCGAGGACTTCAAGCGGCCAGACCGAGTCGTCATCGGGGTCGAGGACGACCGCGCGCGCGACGTCATGGGGGAGATCTACCGGCCCATCGAACGCAACGGCGGGCGGATCGTCTATACGTCGCGCCGCAGCTCGGAAATGATCAAATACGCCGCCAACGTGTTCCTGGCGATGAAGGTGACCTTCATCAACGAAATCGCCGATCTGTGCGAGCGGGTCGGCGCCGATGTTCTCGACGTCTCGCACGGCATCGGTCTCGACGACCGCATTGGCCGCAAGTTTCTCAATCCCGGCCCGGGCTTCGGCGGTTCATGCTTTCCCAAAGATACGCTGGCGCTGACCAAGCTCGCAGCCGAAGCCAAAGCGCCGATTCGGCTGGTCGAAACGCTGGTCGACGTCAACGACAAGCGCAAAACGGCGATGGCGGCCAAGGTCGTCAGCGCCTGCGGCGGCTCGGTCGCCGGCAAACGAATCGCCGTGCTCGGCCTCACTTACAAGCCCCGAACCGACGACATGCGCGATGCGCCGAGCCTCGTCATCGTGCCTGAGCTGCAGGCCGCGGGCGCCCGCGTTGTCGCCTACGATCCGGAGGGCGTTCGAACCGCGACGCCGCTGCTGCCCGGCGTCGAGTTCGCAGACAGCGCCTATGCCTGCCTGAAGGGCGCGGATGCGGCGGTCATCGTCACCGAATGGGACGAATTCCGCGCTCTTGACCTTGCTCGCGTCAAGGCCAGCCTGGCCACGCCAATCATCGTCGACTTGCGCAACATCTATCCGATCAAAGCGATGAAAGCGCTCGGATTTCGTTACGTCTGCGTCGGCCGAGGGTTCGGCGGGGAAGGCTGACGCGTGATCACCACATTGCGGCGCACGGCGCAATCCTGGCGCGCGACCCGGCGGCGTGAGTCGTCGTCCTTGACCGAAGCCGCGAATGCCGACAATCGAAGGTCACCCATGCCGCCGCCCGCGCGCCAATCCCGTTCTTGCGTCATCGTCGTCGAGAATTTGCCCGTCCCCCTCGATCGGCGGGTTTGGCAGGAGGCTCAGGCCCTCACGCGCGCGGGCTGGGCGGTGTCGGTGATCTGCCCGGCCACCGCCGACTTTCCGAAGGAATTCGAGATCATCGACGGCATCGCGGTCTACCGGCACGCGCTGCCGTTCGAGGCGCGCGGCGTGCTTGCCTACTTCGTCGAATATTCGGCTGCGCTGTTTCATCAATTCCGGCTCTTGATCAAGGTTCACCGCGAACGCGGTTTTTCGATCATCCAGGCCTGCAATCCGCCCGACCTCATCTTTCTTCCCGCCCTGCCGTTCAAGCTCATGGGCAAGCGGTTCATCTTCGATCAGCACGATGTCGCGCCGGAACTGTTCAGCGTCAAATTCGGCGCCAAGGGCTTCCTCCATCGGGCGCTCATGTTTTTCGAGCGCATGAGTTACGCTGTGGCGGATCACGTCATCACCGCCAACGCGACGTTCAAGGACATCGCGGTCAGTCGCGGCGGCAAGGCGCACTCGCTGATCGAGGTTGTCTACGGGGTGCCTGATCGCAAGCGCATCCATCGCGTCGAGCCTGAACCAGGCCTGCACGGCGGGCGCAAGTTCGTGCTCGGCTATCTTGGCATCATCAACGAGCAGGACGGCGTCGACCATCTGGTGCGCGCGGTCGAGCATCTCGTCAAAGTCAAAGGATTCCGTGACTTTCGGGCTGTCGTTGTCGGCTCCGGCCCGGCGCTCGAATTGGTGCGCGCGCTCACGGGTTCGCTCGAGCTTGACGATTTTATCTCATTTCCCGGCTATCTCAACGGCAAGGCGCTGCTTGCGCATATCAGCGCCTTCGACATCGGCGTCATCCCCGATCCGCTCAACGAGGCCAATGACCTCATGAGCATGAACAAGGTGTTCGAATATTGCGCCTTGGGAATTCCGACCGCGTGCTATCCCCTCAAAGAGACCGAGCGGCTGCTTGGCGATGCCGGGGTCTATGCGCGATCCCCCGATCCGGCGGGGCTTGCCGACGCCTGCCTCAGCTTGATGCAGGACGAGTGCTTGCGCGCGCGCTGCGCCGCGGCGGCGGCGAAGCGTTCGGCGGAAGCTTTCCTCTGGGAGAACGAGGCGCGCAAATATGTCGCGACGTACGAACGCGTGCTGGCGGGGAAGCCCGCTGACGGTCCCGAAAAACGTCTGCGTTGACCCGTCCTAGAGCGCGACCTGACTGTTTCAACCGCGGACGTCATCGCGAGCCCGACCCCGAGCTTTGGAACCCGGGGAGGGCGTGGCGATCCAGGGATGAAGGGCTGGAGCAGCGGCCCTGGATCGCCGGGTCGGCCTTCGGCCTCCTCGCGATGACGACTCCCCTACGGTCCTGAAGCATCGCCCTGTTGCTTGGAGGACGTGGCGGCTCCGTTGCTCTAGAGCGTGATGTTTTCAAGCTTGCCCATACCCTGCGTTGGCGAAGTAGTTGGCGCACTCAGGCGCGGTGTAAGCCTCGAGCAGTTCGCCGATAGCGGCGACGACGGTCTCGAGGGTTCGCGCCGCCGCCTTGCGCAAGAGATGCTTGAACTTGGCGAAGACCTGTTCGATCGGGTTCAGATCGGGCGAGTATTTGGGGAGAAAGAACAGCTTCGCCCCGGCTGAGCGGATGGCTTGGCGAACCGCCTCGCCCTTGTGGCTGCCGAGGTTGTCCATGATCACCACGTCGCCTGGCTTAAGCGTGGGGGCCAGCGCCTTCTCGACATAGGTTCGAAAGCCTTCGCCGTTGATCGGACCGTCGATGAGCCACGGCGCCTCGATGCGGTCGTGACGAAGCGCGGCGACAAAGGTCATGGTTTGCCAATGGCCATGAGGAACTTTGGCCACCAATCGTTCGCCTTTGGGCGCCCAGCCGCGCAGCGGCTCCATGTTGGTCTTCGTCCACAGCCTGCCCCCGCGAAGGCGGGGGTCTCGTCGATGAACACCAGACGCTTGGGGTCGATCCCGCTCTGGCGCTTCGTCCACTGGGCGCGCCGCCGCGCCACGTCAGGCCGATCGCGTTCGCTGGCGACGACGGTTTTTTTTGAAGCTGAGCTTCTCGGCGTGAACGAAATTCCAAACCGACCGATAGTCGACCTTGAGGCCGCGCTCAGCCAGTTCAGCCACCAAGCCGCGCAAGGTGAAGGCGCCGTCCCGGACACGCCGCGCCAGAAAGGCCGCGTGCTCGCCGGCGATCGCCTTGGGCTTGCGTCCGCCCATCCGGCCGGGCGCGACGCTCCCCGTCTCCCCAAACCATCGCACCCAATTGATCACCGTGCTTGGCGCGACCCCGAAGCGCGCCGCCGACTCATGCCGCGACAGCCCCTCCTTCAAAACCGCGGCCACCGCGCGCTGGCGAAGATCCATTGAATAAGGCTTGCCCATCCATGCTGGCCTCCTGCCCAGCCAGCACGGTGAATCAGAACGACGCTGATTCGGGAATCCCCCTCGATTCAGCCCCAGCGCAGGACACTCTAGTACCTCGTCACAGAGGTTTTGACTCTTTGATTTTGGTCTGATTTGAGCGTGGGCTTGGGGTAAGCGCGCCCCATTTTGGCGCGGGCTTTTTGGGTTGTGAACATCCAGTTGATGCGGGCGCATTCGGCGTTGCGTCGCTTCTCCCAAGCAGCGGTCTCGGCGACAAGCCGGGTGTAGCTTTCGATGCGCCGATCGAGACATTGACTGGCCAGGACGCCGATCTCGATCTCGACCATGTTCAGGCCAGCTGGCGTGCTTGGGGACGTAGTGGAACTCCAGCCGGCGCAGCACCCGTCGCGCTTCGTCGGCTGGGAAAGTCTGGTAGAGCGCGCCGGCGGAATGGGTCGACAAGTTGTCGAGCACCACGCGAATGCGCTCCGCCTCGGGATAATGGACATCGGTGAGGTCGCGCATGCAGACGGCGAAGTCTTCGGCGGCGCGCCGTTCGGTGACCTTCACCTTGCGCCAGGGGCGGTTCACATCCAAGAACACGAACAGGTTCGCGGTTCCGTTGCGTTTATATTCGCAGTCGTAGCGCTCGATTTGCCGCGGCTCGGGCGGGATCGGCCGGCGGACCTCGCCGATGAGCTGGATCGGGCTCTCGTCGAAGCAGACCACCGGGCGCTCGGGATCGGGCGCTTCGGAATAAAGATCGAGCACCTCCTCCATACGGGCGACGTAGTCGGCGTCGACCTGCGGAATGCACCACATGTCCTTGCGCCATGGCTTGAGGTCATTTTCGGCCAAGCGCCGACGCACCGTCTCGCGCGACACACTCTCGTGCGCAGTCAGCCTGACCAGTTCACCGGACAGCAACTCCAGCGTCCAGCGAGCGCGGCCCGCGGGTGGACTCGAACAGGCCGTTGCCACCAGCAGGGCTTCCTCCTTGCCCGAGAGCTTGCGGTTTGCTCCGGGGCGCGGCTCTTCGCTGAGCGCCGCCTCCAGGTTGCCGAGGACGAAGCGGCGCTTAGTCCGATAGACGGTCGAGCTGCCCACGCCGACATTGGTCGCGATCGCCTCGTCGCTGGCGCCGCCATCCGCCGCCAACAATATCTGCGCCCGCTTGAGCCTGCGTGCCGCATGCTTGCCGCCGCTCAGAAGCTCCGTCAGTTCGGTGCGTTCGGTTTGGCTGAGTTCGACCCGATAGCGTACATTCATCCGTGCCTCCTCGTGTTGAGGCACGCACGAACAGCTGAATCGGATGGCCGGAGTGAGTCGCCCTGCAAAAACCTTCACACCCAGGCAGGGCCAATATCTGGCGTTTATCCACCTCTACACGCGCCTGCACCGCCGGCCGCCGGCCGAAACTGAGATGCAGGACTATTTTCGCGTCAGCCCGCCTTCCGTGCACCAGATGGTACTGACGCTCGAACAAGCTGGCTTCATTAGGCGGCAGCCGAGAACGCCCGCAGCATCGAACTGCTCGTTGATCCGACACAGCTGCCAGAGTTACTTTGACCCCGGATTCAACCGGTCAAGATCACTGTGCCGAGGTACTAGTGTCCTGATCGGCAAATATATGCGATTCTCTGCGCGTGTTGGCGCGGAGGATGGCGATGGGCAAGACGGCGGTTGGGATCGATTTGACCGACAGCGAGCGGCGCGAACTTGAGAGCCTTGCGTCGCGGCGCAAGACCGCGCAGGGGCTGGCCCAACGGGCGCGCATCGTCTTGCACGCGGCGGAAGGGGTGGAAAACAAGGACATCAGCCTGCGGGTGGGCGCAGCCCCCAACACGGTCGGAAAATGGCGGCGCCGGTTCGCCGAACATCGGATGGCGGGTCTTTATGACGAGCCCCGTCCCGGCGCGCCGCGCCAGATCGGCGATGACGAGGTCGCCGAGGTCGTTCGCCAGACGCTCGAGGCGACGCCGCGGGATGCGACGCACTGGAGCCTGCGCTCGATGGCGAAAGCAGCCGGCTTCGCGCCTTCGACGATCCACCGCATCTGGAAGGCTTTCAACCTCCAGCCTCACCGCACCGAGACCTTCAAGCTCTCAACCGATCCTCTGTTCGTCGAGAAGGTGCGCGATATCGTCGGGCTTTATCTGTCGCCGCCGGAGCGCGCGCTGGTTCTTTGCGTCGACGAAAAGAGCCAGATCCAGGCGCTGGACCGAACGCAGCCGCTTTTGCCGATGCGCCCGGGCCAGATCGAGCGGCGCACCCACGACTATGCGCGTCACCGAACGCTGAGCCTGTTCGCTGCTCTCGACGCCGCCACCGGCAAGGTCATCGGGCGCTGCTATCCCCGTCATCGCGGACGCGAGTTCCTGAGCTTCCTGCGCGAGATCGAGCGCAATGTCCCGCGGCCTCGACGTCCGCCTCGTGATGGACAACTACGCCACCCACAAGACCGCGCCGATCCGAAAGTGGCTCGGCGCGCGGCCGAGATGGCATGTTCACTTCACCCCGACCGCCAGCTCCTGGGTCAATCAGGTCGAACGCTTGTTCGCCGACGTCACCGAAAAGCAAATCCGCCGCGGCGTCCACCGCTCAACCGCGGAATTGGAAGCCGCGATCCGAGCCTATCTCGACGCCGTCAACGCCGACCCAAAGCCCTTCCGCTGGACCAAATCCGCCGACGATAGCCTCGCCGCCATAAAACGCTTCTGTCTCAAAACCCTCGAAATCGCCTCCACCCAAGCCAAAATCGCACAAAACTCAGAACCAGGACACTAGCGTAACATACTGAAATTGCTGGCGCGCCGGGGAAGACAAAGATGAGAACCTTTCGCGGTGGATCATCCACCTCGAAAACCACTTAAGACGGGTACATTAGCCGCTTCTCCGGGGTTTTCCCTTTTTCTCGGCGGCGCACAGACCTCCACGAATGCCTTGGCAGGACGTCAGCGCTTGGATTTGGTCGGGCGGAGACGATGCGGTGCACAACGGCAATGCGCAAACAGCGGACATTCCCGACGGCGTGTCGGGCCAGGTCACCCAAAAGCCGCGATCTCGCCCCTGGCTTGGGGTGGCCTCGTCCGACTCGAACGCTTTCGATACGCAGGCTTACCCCATCCCCTGGCGCATTGTTTTCCGAATCCAATTAAGACGATACAGTCATACCAACGGTCTTGCTGCGGAGCCGTGCGCGTGCGCCTTTCAATGATACCTATCTGAGTGGGGACCCTTGCGAATATTCGGCGACGTGGACCCGGGGTCGAAGACATTTGCGAAGACATTTTCCAAGGGTGTTCGACTTTTGCCCGCGGAAGAGACCCTGGCGCGGATACTGCCGTTCAAGTCCAATTTTGGCGTCACTCGCATCGCTAATCTTACGGGACTCGACCGAACGGGCATACCCGTCGTGATGGTGTGCCGACCGAACGCGCGGTCGACCGCCGTATTTCATGGCAAGGGGATCAGCCTCGCGGCGGCCAAGGCCTCCGGTCTGATGGAGGCGATGGAGACTTGGCACGCCGAACACGTTCAATTGCCGATCCGCTTTGCGAGCTACGCTGAACTGGGCAGAGAAGTGAAAACCGCCGAGGTTGATCTCTTGCCGCGCATCCCCGACGGCCGCTTCAACGCGGATGCGCCTATGTTGTGGGTGGAAGGGCGTAACTTGATTGACGGCCAGTTCGTTTGGGTCCCCTTCGAGATGGTTCACGCCCATTCGACCACCGACGGACCGCCAGTGAGCGGCTTTTTCTCCGGGAGCACGAACGGTCTCGCGTCCGGCAATCACATTCTGGAGGCGACGAGCCATGCGTTGTGCGAGCTGATCGAACGCGACGCGACCGCGCTTTGGCGACAAAGTCCCGCGACCGAGCAGGACCGAAGGCGTGTTAATCTCGCGACGGTCGACGATGTGGAATGTCTTGCGGTGCTGGATCGCTTCGCCTGGGCACAAATCGACCTTGCTGTATGGGACGTCACCACCGATGTCGGCGTGCCTGCGTTCCAATGCTTTGCGGCGGATCGCACTGGCGAGATCGGCCACGTCGGCGTGGGCGCGGGATGTCATCCCACCCGGAAAATCGCCTTGCTTCGCGCGACCACCGAGGCGGCCCAGGTCCGCACCACCTACATTGTGGGTTCGCGTGAGGATATCCGGCACTCCGACTATCGTTCGGCGACGCTCGCCTCGAAGAGCGAGCGAGCGCGAGCCATGATGCAGTCCGCCGCGCGGCCGCGCGACTTCGCATCGGTTGAAGACTTTGAGTTCGAATTGGTCGAAGCGCAGGTCGCCTGGATTGTTGAACGGCTAGTTTCAACAGGAATTCGACAGGCCATCACGGTCGATCTGACTCGGAGCGAGTTCGGCATTCCGGTCGTGCGCGTCGTTGCACCTGGGCTTGAGGGTTTCGATCACTTCCCGGCGTACTACGCGCCAGGCGGGCGCGCGCGGGCCCTGCTAGAGCGGCGCACATGACGATCGTCGTCTTCGTCGGCCCCACGCTGTCCCGCGAGGATATCGCCGCCTGCGGGGATATGGTCTGCCTGCCGCCGGTCGCCCAGGGCGACGTTTATCGCGCCGCGCAGAGGCGACCACGGGCGATCGGAATCATCGACGGATACTTCTCCGGCGCCCCGTCGGTTTGGCACAAGGAGATTTTGTGGGCGATGTCGCGAGGCATTCCCGTGTTCGGCAGTGCGAGTATGGGCGCGCTGCGCGCTGCTGAGCTGGACGCTTTCGGCATGCGCGGAGTTGGTCGCATATTCGAGGCCTTCCGCGATGGCGAGCTCGAAGATGACGATGAGGTGGCCGTCGCCCATGGGCCGGCAGAACTCGGCCACATTCAGGTTTCCGAGGCGATGGTCAATATTCGCGCCACGTTGGCTCGCGCCGAGACGGAAGGGGTTCTCTCCAAGAGTTCGCGCGGCGCATTGGAAGCCTTCGCCAAATCGATGTTCTTCCCGCAGCGCAGTTGGGAGGCCTTGCTCGAGGGCGCAGCGACGCTCGGGGTCACCGAATCCGAACGATCGGCGTTGAGTACATGGTCGACGAACGGGCGCGTCGACCAGAAGCGCGCCGACGCTCTCGAAATGCTGGCGGCGATGAGGGAGGAGCTACTCCGCTCGAACGAGATGCACCCGAAATTCAAGTTTGAATGGACGCATTTCTGGGATGAATTCGTGCGTCGATTCGAGGCCGGGCACGAAAGTCCAGGTGCTTTCCCGCAACAGCGTGTCGTCGAGGAGCTGAGGCTCGAGGGTTCCGAAGCCTATGCGCGCGTCGAGGCCATGGCCCTGTTGCGCAGGGTCGCTGTGACCGGCGCCGCCCCGATTGCGCCTCCGCCGGCTCCCGATAGTTTGCGGACAACCCTAACGGACATCCGCGCTAGGCTCGGCCTGTTCATGCGCGCCGACCTCGATCGCTGGATGGCGCGCAACGACCTCGACGTGGTTTCGATGGAACGGCTGGTCGCGCACGAAGCTAGCCTCGCAATTCTGCGCGATCGTTCGAGCGCCG
This sequence comes from uncultured Alphaproteobacteria bacterium, assembly GCA_963824475.1. Lineage (GTDB taxonomy): Bacteria > Pseudomonadota > Alphaproteobacteria > Rhizobiales > Beijerinckiaceae > Roseiarcus. Next base: position 278,104 of record CAWGPR010000005.1, on the reverse strand, counting down.
CGCTCGAGCCTTTCCTCATCGACGAGCTGCACCTGAGCGGCGCCTATGAGCGGCTCGTCGAACGGGCACGCAGGAAAAGCGATGTGCTCGCCGCAGTGCTTGCCGGAAAGGCCGGGGCGCCATCAGGTTCGCAAGCTTTGGCGCTGCGGCTTTGGTATTTCGAGCGTCGTCTTCGACGGCCTCCGCCCGTTGACGTCGAGGACTTTGCCCGGCGGCTCGGTTTTGCGGACGCCGCTGACTTCGATGCGGCGTTGCTGCGCGAGCGTCTCTATCTCGATGAGCAGGAGACCGATCAACGCGCTTGACGTAGACGGAAATTTGTACTCTGTTAAAGCCTATTATTTGGCAAGTATATTTTCGGGGCTGCGAAGATGGCCTGCTGCGCGGAGGGCGTAAGGTTTCGGCTTTATCCGAAGCCACCATACGTACATCCGGAGTGGTCCCCGGAAGTCGTGTGCGTTTCAGAGCCGCCGGGCGCGATCGGGCCCGGCCCGTCCGATGAGCGCATGCACCTCGTCAGGCCGATCGGCAGACGTTTCGCCTATGGCGTGAATCCCGGACCCCTAGGCACCCCTCACCTTGATCTGCCGCCGTGGAAGGGGCCTGCGTTCCCGCCGGTCTTTCCGGACGCCGAAGGTCATTTCGATCATCTCCATCCTGGAACGCCGGAATTTGCCGAAGCGCACGTGTTCGGCACGGTACGGTTCGTGCTGGACATCTGGGAACGCTACTTCGGCCGGCGGATCGAATGGCATTTCGCGGCGGATTACCGGCGGCTGGAGATCGCCATCCTGCCGGGGCTCAACAATGCCTATGCCGGCTACGGCTTCATGGAGGTCGGCGCGCATCGGTTTCCAGATGGAAGCCATGCGCCGTTCGCGTTGAATTTCGATGTCATCGCGCACGAACTCGGCCATCTGATCCTCTATTCGACGGTCGGCCTACCGACCCCGGCGACCCAGCAAGGAGAGTACTTCGGTTTTCAGGAGTCGGGGGCCGACACGACGGCGCTGATCGCCGGCTTGCATTTCGCATCCCTGCTTGAACACCTGCTCCAGGAGACTCATGGAAATCTCTATACATTCAATGAGCTCGACCGCTTCGCCGAGCTTTCGCCGAACGACCAGATCCGGCTCGCCAGCAACGATGTGAAGATGTCAGCATTTGTGGCGGGCTGGACCGACGAGCATGCGCTGTCGCAGCCGTTGACCGGCGCCGTCTTCGACATCTTGGTCGACATTTTTCAGGAAATGCTGGTCGACCGCAGGCTTATCCCGAGGACTGTCGCTGACGCGACGCGGCTTGTACGCAACACCCCCGAAAACGCCCCCGCGCTTCAACCGGTCTTCGACGCCGCCTTTGCCGATCGGTATGAGGAGTTTCGCACCGTGCTCGTCGAGGCGCGCGACACCACGGGCTTCATGCTCGCCGAGACGTGGAAGCGGCTGACAGCGGATTATTTCACCTATCTCGATGTCGCCGAGACGATGATCGAAATTGAGGCGGCGAAGAGTGGCGGGCGTTACCGGCGCGCAATGGTGGAAAGCTTCGCCTGGCGGGAGATCGGCCAAGTGAGCGCCGGCCCGCGGCTCGCGCCGCCCGGTCCGCGCAGTCACTCCCACTCGGCTCGGACAGTCGCGCCGGGGTTTCAGGACCAATTGCCCCGGATGAGCTATCGCGAGCGCGCGATGATGGCGGGAATTTCAGCTTAAGGTGCCTTATACGCGGAGGGAACGATAATGGCTGAGACACTGCTTACCCCATCAAGTATAAAATTATTTGGACGCATAATGAACGGAATCTCCATTCATTCAAGCTCGCTCGGGTTAGCTAGCTATTTGGGCGGAAACAACTTCCTCCGGCAGCAGCTATCGGGAGGGAACATTATTCTCTCAGGTAACGTTACAGCTGGCAACGCGAACGTTCCGGTAAACCTTCCACTGGATGTCGGATCGTCGTTGGCATCAGCTACTAGTGCGACCAATAGCTTGAATATTTCGGATGGAGACTTTAACGGAACTATCATTCAGGAAAAGAGTACGTGTATTGTTACTGTAGGTGGCGGGATTGTTACCATTGTTCTAAACGACAGCGCTGGGGCACTGAAGTCAGCAAAGAATACCCCTCTAATATTACAGGCTGGATTTCCACCTAAGCTTGCTAGGATTTATGCATTTAGTTTCGAGGGCGCATTTTATGCACTGCCGAGGCCCTCGATCTTTCTGGTTCATGGGTACGGACAATGGGCGGGCGATTGGACCACCAACTCTTCGCTGGATCAGTCCGGCATTGCGGGCAAGGACTGGGATTTCTCGGGGAGCGGGCCTGCTGCTAGCCCTAACGATGTTTATTACTGGGAATATGAAAAAGGCGACTTTTCGCTGCGCTTGGATCTGGAGGCGGGACCGTTCGAGCAAATCCTGCTTCAGATGGCGTTGCGTGGCGGAGGCGGGATGAGCGGCGCCGGAGTTAGCGGCGCCGGCGTCAGTGGCGCGGGGGTCAGCGGCGCGGGCGTCAGTGGGGCAGGCGTCAGTGGAGCAGGGGTCAGTGGAGCAGGCGTCAGCGGCGCAGGGGTCAGTGGAGCGGGCGTGCGGCGCTGAAGCTGCGCAGCCACTGATCCGATGGTCGGACGGCCTGGGATTAGTTCTCGTCCTGCGCAGAGCGTTGTTTTCGCGAGGTCCCAGGCTTCGATTTGCCCGGCGCCCGCCAGATCATCTGCTCCTTGTCCGGGTCATTTCCCGTGCTTTCGAACCCGAGCTTCACATAAAGACGCCTGGCGGGGTTGCCGTGCATCACCTCCAGCGTCACCGGCCTGCCAGTTTCGGCGCCGCGCTCTAGCTCCGCGCCGATCAATGTCGATCCGATCCCGCGTCCGCGGAAGCCGTCGTTCAGGTGAAGCTGACGCAAGTACAGTCGGTCGGCGAAGTCGACGACCTGAATGAAGCCTACAACCCGACCATCCACGCTAATGATTCGCGTCCGTCCCTGCTCATATCCCTCACGAAAGAGGGCGACAAAGCGGTCCTCGTCCCATCGGCCGATCTTTGTGAGATGCTCTTTCGCGCCCTCGAGATAGAGCGCGAGCGCGAACGAATAGTCGCTCTGTTCCGCGGGCCGCAGGCGAAAATCGCTTCGCGTTTGATCGTTCGTCGCCGTCGCCGCCCGCTCGGGCGCGAATTTCCCCCCGGATCTGGCCAACGGCGCCTCCCCCGAAGATGATCCATATTGCTCTGCAACGTAAGTAGTATAATGTGTTATGATAGAAGGTCCAACTGTTCGGCGGCGCAGATGGAAGCGGTGGGCCCCAGAGCCTCGCGGGAACGACCCGCGCAATCAACCAAGCTCGCGGCGATCATGTTCGCGGACATGGTAGGCTATAGCAAGCACATAGAAGAGGATGAGTCAGCAAACGCAAGTAACGCCGAACGATCGATCGAGCTTTTCAAGGCCGTGATCGGCGACTACGGGGGCCGTGTCGCCAATATTGCCGGCGACGGAATCCTCGCTCTGTTCGAAAGCGCCGACGGGGCGCTCCGATTCGCCATCCAAATTCAGACGGAGTTTCGCGACCAGTCTGTGTGGGATGACGGCGACCCGATTCAGTTTCGTATTGGTCTTAATCTCGGCCAAGTGGCTCCCGATGCAACGAACTTTCATGTCCATAGTGTCAATGTGGCCGCGCGGGTCCAAGCCCTCGCCGAACCGAACTCGATCTTCGTCACCGCGGCGATCCGCCAAGCGGTGCGCGATGTGCCGGGGATCACGTTGCGTTCGCTTGGCCAGCCAAGTCTGAAGAATATTTCCGAGCCGATCGAGGTCTTCGTCGTCGAGAAATCGAGTGCTTCGTCGCCTCAGGTCGTCCCGCTCCCGCGCCCCGCTCCAAAGGCTGAGGCTGCACGAAATCCCGCAATCGCGGTGCTTGCGCTTTCCAATCAGTCGGGTGATCCGCGCAACGACCATCTTTGCGAAGGTATATCCGAGGATATCATCGCCAACCTAACCCGATTTCGCAATCTCATCGTCATTGCGCGACATTCGTCGTTTCTGTTCAACCTGCGGAACAATCCCCTGGAGGAGGTGCAGCGTAAGTTGGGGGTGCGCTATATCCTAAGCGGTGGCCTCCGCAGGGCGGACAAGCGTCTCCGCATCGCGGTCGAACTGACAGACGTGGTTTCCGAAAGCGTGCTCTGGTCCGATCGTTTCAGCCTCGAGGTCGAAGAATTGTTTGACCTCCAAGACGAGATCGCTGGCGCGGTCGCCGCGCGGCTCTCGGTCCAGATCGACTTTGCCGAACGGCGTCAGGAATCACCCTATCCGCGTGATATGCGCGCCTATGGCCTCTTGGTTCGCGGGCAACACTTGATGCTCAACTTTACCAGGGAAGCAAACGCGCACGCTCGTCGGCTTTTCGATGAAGCAATCGAACTCGCGCCCGAGTACAGCCGCGCTTACAGCGCCATTTCACGCACGCACAATCTCGACTGGCGCTATTCGTGGTCCGCGGCCCCCGATCAATCGCTCGAAATCGCAATCGATTTCGCGCGACGCGCCAAACAGCTCGACCCCCTCGATGCTCGCGGGTTTGCCGAATTGGGCTACGCCAAGCTCTATCGCAAGCAGCTCGAGGAAGCGCTCGTCGAATATGCGCACGCCATGGCGCTCAATCCGAACGATAGCGATATCATTGCGGAATACGCCGACGCGCTCGTCTATGCGGAACAGCCAGCGAAGTCGGTTGAGCTTTTGGAAAAGGCGATGCGCCTTAACCCCTTCTACCCCGATTGGTATCTTTGGTATCTCGCCGACGCTTACGATGCTTTGGGGCGCTACGAAGACGTCGTCGCGGCTGTCCAGCGTATGCACGATCCGTCCGAAGGGCGGCGCCTTCAGGCCATAGGTTATGCTCATCTGGGCATGATGGACGAGGCTAAAGCTGCGGCGCGGGAAGTCATGCTGCGCCAGCCCGGATTCACGATCAGCAAGTGGTGTCAGCGGCCGCCATTCCGCCGGGGCCCGGTCCTCGAGCGCTACAAGGACGGATTACGTAAAGCGGGCCTCCCAGAATAAAGATGACGTTCGAACTGGAGCATCTCGCGTCATGATTGCGCGATGAAGCGGAGGAAGAGCGTCCGACAACCAACGTGACCCGGTCCATCGCTGTTTTCAGCGGTCGTCGTCTCGGCTGCTCGGGCTGCGGCACCGGATGACAGTTCCCCTACCTACGACCCCACGTACTGGTTCGCAATGTGCGCTGAACGTCGGGAGCCGTCACGTTGCTCGCGAAATCCCTATCGCGCTGGAAACAACCACTTGCGTTGATTTGGATCGGCCGTTGGGACACGGCCACCGGTTCGACGGCCCAGACGAGACCTCCATCCCTGTGGACGTCGCCCCCCAACAGAAGGGGACCAGGAAAACAGGCGATCGAGTTCTCATCTTCGTCCGCTCTGGTGATCGGTCAAATACAGAAAAATCAGTGTCTTAACGTGTTGGCGCGCCCGAAGAGATTCGAACTCCTGACCCCCAAATTCGTAGTCTGGTGCTCTATCCAGCTGAGCTACGGGCGCTTAAAGTCGGTTGAGAAGCGGCGAAAGCGCGCTCCCACGAAGCAACGGCGGGCTCTAGCCGCTTTTGCCCGGGCAGGCAAGAGCGAACGTCGAGGCGCCTCCTGGCTCAGGCGTCTTCAGGTCCCTCTTCCTCGCCATGACGAGCGCGCCCTTGCGCTTACAGACGGCGGCCAGTAACCAACAGCGGCTTATGCCGTCAGCCCCGCCGATCGCCTTCGTCAACGCGCGTCTGGTCGACCCCGTTCAGGAGACCGAGACGCGCGGCGGGCTAATCGTCATCGACGGCGTCATCGACGGCGTCGGGGCCGCGGTCACCCGCGACCAGTTGCCGGCAGAGGCGCGGACCATCGATTGCGAGGGCGACGTCGTTTCGCCGGGCCTGGTCGACATGCGCGTGTTCATCGGCGAGCCCGGGGCCGAGCATCGCGAGACCATCGCCACCGCCAGCGCCGCCGCCGCCGCCGGGGGCGTGACCACCCTGATCACTCGGCCGGACACCAGTCCGCCGGTCGACGACCCCGCGGTGGTCGACTTTATCCTGCGCCGCGCGCGCGACGACGCCAAAGTCCGCATCCACCCCGCTGCGGCTCTGTCCAAGGGGCTCAAAGGCAAGGAGATCGCTGAAATCGGCCTGCTTGCGGAAGCCGGCGCGATCGCCTTCTGCGACGGGACCCATTCGATCGCCGACGCGCTAACCATGCTCCGAGCCATGACGTACGCCCGGGACTTCGACGCGCTCATCGCTCCGGTGTGCGACGACAGTTCGCTGAGCCATGAGGGTGTGATGGCCGAGGGCCTGCGCGCAAGCTGGCTTGGCCTGCCTGGCGTGCCGCGCGAGGCCGAGACGATCGTGCTCGAGCGCGATCTGCGTCTGGTCGCGCTGCTGACCAGCGCCCGATATCACGCCGCGCTGATCTCGAACCGGCTCTCGCTCGAGGCGATGGCGCGGGCGCGCCAAGCGGGTCTGCCGGCAACTTGCGGCGCGTTGATCAATCACCTGACCTTGAATGAGCTCGATGTCGGCGACTATCGCACGTTTCTTAAGCTGAACCCGCCGCTGCGCGCCGAGGACGAGCGCCTGGCCCTGGTCGAAGCCTTGAGCGATGGCCTCATCGACGTCGTCTGCTCCGACCACGATCCGCAGGACGTCGATACCAAGCGGCTGCCGTTCGCCGAGGCGTCGGCCGGCGCGATCGGCGTCGAAACGATGCTGTCGGCGAGCCTTCGCCTCGTTGCGGGTGGACATGTGACGCTGCCGCGCCTCATCCGCGCGATGACTGCGCGACCGGCCGAGATCCTGCGGCTGCCAGTGGGCAGGCTGTCGGTAGGTGCGCCGGCGGACGTCATCCGTTTCGATCCGGAAGAGCCCTATGTGCTCGATCCCGCCTCCCTCCATTCGCGCTGCCGCAATACGCCCTTTGACGCGGCCCGCCTCGAAGGTCGGGTTAAGATGACGCTCGTTGCGGGGCGGGTCGCGCACGAATAGTCTCATTGAAAGTTCTTGTTCAACCTGCGTCGGCTGGAAGCGCGATGGTCGGGGTTTCTTACGGCGGGGTTTTGGCGCTGGCGCTCGGCTACTGTCTCGGCTCAATTCCCTTTGGGCTCGTACTGACGAAGCTGTTTGGGGCGGGCGATTTGCGTGCGATTGGCTCCGGGAATATCGGCGCGACCAACGTCCTGCGCACTGGTCGCAAGGGGCTTGCGGCCGCAACGCTTGCGCTCGACGCCCTGAAGGCGACGTTGGCCGTCGTTTTGGCCTGGTGGGCGTTCGGCCCGCCGCCGGCGCTTGCCGCCTCGGCCGGCGCGGTCCTCGGCCACATGTATCCTCTCTGGCTTAAGTTCCGGGGCGGCAAGGGAGTCGCCACCTATCTTGGCGGCCTCATCGGCCTTGCTTGGCCGGCGGCGATCATTTTTGCTCTCGTCTGGCTCGCTGTCGCGGCGATCACGCGCTATTCCTCGGCGGCGGCGCTCGCGGCGACGATTGCTTCTCCAATCGCCGTGGCCGTGATGGGGGAGGGTGGCGCGGCGCTGGTCTTCGCCGTGCTGTCGGCGCTAATCTGGTTTAAGCACAGCGCCAACATCGTTCGCCTTCTCAATGGCTCCGAGTTCGAAGATCGGGCAGAAAAACTAGAGTGTATGGCGAATAAACCTGAGTTGCGCCTTACCGATCAGCAGCGCTTCGATTGGCTGCGGCTTGTACGGTCAGAAAACGTGGGCCCGCGAACATTTCGGGCGCTCCTCACCAATTGCGGCGGCGCTCGGGCGGCGCTGAACGCGCTGCCAGATCTCGCCCGACGCGGCGGTGCAAGGCGTCCCATCCGCGTCGCTTCGAACGAGGAGATCGAAAAGGAGCTCATCGCCGCGCGCAAGCTCGGCGTGCGCTTCGTCGCGCTAGGCGAGCCGGACTATCCGCCGGCGCTGCAGGAGATCGACTCCGCACCGCCGATTCTCGCGCTCCGGGGCCGCGCGGAGGCGCTGCGCAAGGCGGCCGTCGCGATCGCGGGCTCCCGCAACGCGTCTGCCGCAGGACTGACCTTCGCCGACCGGCTTGCGCGCGGCTTGGGACATGCCGGTTACGTTATCGTCGCCGGGCTGGCGCGAGGCATCGATCAGCGTGCCCATCTCGCGAGCCTGGAGACCTGCGCCGTCGGAGTGCTCGCCGGCGGACATGCAAAGCCCTACCCGAGCGACGCCGTGCCGCTGATGGAGCGGATGGTCGAATCCGGTGCGATCGTCTCCGAAATGCCGATCGAGTGGGAGCCGCGCGGACGAGACTTCCCGCGTCGCAATCGCATCGTCTCAGGACTCGCCTTGGGGCTCGTAGTGGTCGAGGCTGCGAGGGGCTCCGGCTCGCTCATCACTGCGAGATTCGCGCTCGAGCAAAACCGTCAGGTCTTCGCCGTGCCCGGCTCTCCCCTCGATCCGCGCGCCGAAGGAACCAACGATCTCTTGAAGCAGGGAGCATCGATCTGCACTGGCGCGGAGGATGTGCTGACCGCACTCGAGCCGGTACGCTCAAGCGATCCTCCCGCCATGCTCGAGACGGGCGGGGAACCTGGCGAACCGCTTTGGGGGGAACAAGCGCTCTACGGCGTCGATCCGGCATCGACGCCGCGAACGCGCCCCGGCGATGAATTCGACGACGTGAGCGGAGTCCCCTACAGGACGGGCGACGAAACGGAGGCCGCGCGCGAACGGATCATCGCCTTGCTCGGTCCTTCGCCAATTGCGCTCGACGAATTGGCCCGCGCGGCGGACGCCTCGGCGCGCGCCGTACGGGTGGCGCTATTGGAACTCGAATTGGCCGGACGCGTCGAATACTGGGGCGACCGCGTCGCCTTGCGCGCCAAGGCCAACGAGCTGTGAGCCCAGTGGATTTTCAATCGAACGAATTGTTCTCGTGATGCAGTCCGACCGCAGGCTCGTAGGACTCCTCGTCGGCGCGCTCGGCTTCAACAACGGCGTTCGTGCGAACATATATCTCGCTTTCGGCCTTGGCCATCCCGAGGAAATAAGCGAGCAGGTCGAGGCGGGCCGCAATCGCCATGGCTTCAAGCTGAGCGGTCATGTCGGTGATGTAGCGCGCGACGTCGAGCGCTTCCCGCGTCACAGCCCCGCCAGACGGATCGCTGGCTCTTTTCAGCGGTCTTGCTCCGCGTTTCCGTCTCGGGAAACCTACTTCCTCGGCCATCCGATACAACTGTCCCATTCGGCAGAGCGAGGCAGACGCCTTCCCCAATCCCCGCTCGCTGGAAAAATAGCCCTCCTCCACGCGCGGGTCGCGATGATTCGGGCTTGCCCCTCGTTTGCGGCGTATGAGACGCCCATTTCCGATCCAAAAACAAGTCATTCCCGACAAAATCGTCCTGTCCGCGCTTCCACAATAATGTTGAGAAAGCCTATGAACGGCCGGTTTGTGGGCGGGCCAGACTGCCAAGCCGGTCCAGGGCGCCCTGCAGGATATAAGCCGCCGCCATCTTGTCGACCACTTGCGCGCGCCGCGCGCGCGAGACGTCATTGGCGATGAGCGACCGGGTGACAGCGGCGGTGGAGAACCGCTCATCCCAGAATACGATCGGCAAACTGGTCCGCATCGATAGATTGCGCGCGAAAGCTCGTGTCGATTGGGCGCGGGGATTGTCGCGCCCGTTGAGATCGAGCGGCAGCCCGAGGACGATTTCGGCGATGTCGAATTTGGAGAAGATCGCGGTCAGCGTCTCGGCGTCTCTGGCGAATGCGCCGCGCGGCAGGGTCCTGAGCGGCGAGGCGAGGCGGCGCTCGACGTCGGAGACTGCAAGGCCAATGGTCTTCGCGCCAAGGTCGACGCCGATCAAGCGCGCCTTGGGAGGAAGGCTGAGGGCGAGATCTTCGATTGCGATCGGGTGGCGCATCGGTGCGAGCGAGCTATCACCGGCCAACGCGCGAGTCGACCGACGGCGTCGGAGGATAGGGCGAGTAAAAAACCATGGCCGGCGGGTCTTGCATTGCTGTTTGCCAGCCAAATATCGGCGATGTATAGGGGCGCGCCCACGTTCCAAGGTGTTTTGGGAGCTTTGGATGTCCGTCGATCTCAACGCTGTCCGCCGCATCGCACATCTCGCGCGTATCGAGGTGAGCGAAGCCGAGACGCCGCACCTGCAAGCCGAGATCAACGCCATTCTCAAATTCGTTGAGGCCCTCGATGCGGTCGACGTCGACGGCGTCGAACCGATGACCTCGGTCATTCCCATGCGGCTGCCAATGCGCGAGGATGTCGTCACCGACGGCGATATTGCGCCGCTGGTGCTGGCCAATGCGCCGCTGACCGAGGACGGCTTCTTTGTCGTTCCCAAAGTGATCGAGTGACCCGCTGAGGCGGGTGCTCGTCTTCAAGGATCCAATTTGAACGATCTGACCTCCCTGACGCTCGCCGAGGCGCGCGATCGTCTCAAGTCTCGAGCGATTTCCAGCCTTGAGATCACCAAAGCTCACCTCGAGGCGATCGAGCGCGCCAAGGGGCTCAATGCGTTTGTCGCCGTCACGGCGGACAAAGCGCTGCAAATGGCTGAGGCCAGCGACGGACGCCTGGCTAAGAAAGAGGCGGGTCCGCTCGAAGGGTTGCCCATCGGCGTGAAGGATCTTTACGCCACCAAAGGGGTCCACACCCAGGCGTGCAGCCATATCCTCGACGGCTTCAGGCCGCCCTACGAATTGACCGTCACCGCGAATTTGTGGCGCGACGGCGCGGTGATGCTGGGCAAGCTCAATATGGACGAGTTCGCCATGGGCTCGTCGAACGAGACGTCCTATTACGGGCCTGTCGCTTCGCCGTGGCTGCCGCCCAACTGGAGCCGCGACAGGGCGCGCGCCGCGCTCGGTCCCAATAAGCGCGGACTGCTGACGCCGGGCGGCTCGTCCGGCGGCTCTTCGTCGGCTGTGGCCGCGCGACTTTGTCTCGCCGCCACGGCAAGCGACACCGGCGGCTCCATCCGCCAGCCTGCCGCTTTCACCGGCATTGTCGGCATCAAGCCGACCTATGGCCGTTGCTCGCGCTACGGCATGGTCGCCTTCGCCTCGTCACTCGATCAGGCGGGACCGCTCGCCCGCACGGTGCGCGACGCCGCGATCATGCTGCGCTCGATGGCTGGGCCCGACCCCAAGGATTCCACTTGTTCGCTGGCTCCCGTTCCCGACTACGAAGCCGCGGTCGGGCGCTCCGTCAAGGGCATGACAATCGGCGTGCCGAGAGAATATCGCCTTGAGGGAATGAGCAGCGAAATCGAGCGCTTATGGGCGCGCGGCGCCGAATGGCTTCGCGCTGCGGGCGCGAGCGTGGTCGACGTCAGCCTCCCGAACACGCCCTACGCGCTGCCCGCTTATTATATAGTGGCGCCCGCGGAGGCCTCGAGCAATCTCGCGCGCTACGATGGCGTCCGCTACGGCCTGCGGGAACCCGCCGCCGACGTGATTGAGCTTTACGAGAAGACTCGCGCCAGGGGTTTCGGGGCGGAAGTGCGGCGGCGTCTCATGATCGGCACCTATGTCCTCTCCGCCGGCTATTACGACGCCTACTACGTCCGGGCGCAGAAAATCCGCACCCTGATCAAGCGCGACTTCGAGCGTGTCTTCGCCGACGGCGTTGACGCTGTTCTGACGCCGGCCACGCCGTCCGCCGCCTTCGGGATCGGTGAGAAGGGCTCGGAGAATCCGGTCGAGATGTACCTCAACGACGTCTTCACCGTGACCGTCAATATGGCGGGTCTGCCGGAACTCGTTGCGCCCGCTGGCCTGTCGAGCGAAGGCCTGCCGCTCGGGCTGCAGCTCATCGGACGGCCGTTCGACGAGGAGACCCTATTCGCGCTCGGCGAGACGATTGAGCAGTCGACGGGCCGGATGACGCTTCCGGAGCCGTGGTGGGCATTAGACGCCGCGAAGGGTTCGACGAGCTCTGGACTGGAGCGGAGTGATTAGCATGGCGACAGACAAGGCGGGCGCGAAGCTCATCACAGGCGCGACAGGCGATTGGGAGGTGATCGTCGGTCTCGAGGTCCACGCCCAGGTGACTTCGCGCTCCAAGCTGTTCTCCGGCGCTTCAACGGCGTTTGGCGGCCAGCCCAACTCGCACGTTTCGCTCATCGACGCGGCGATGCCGGGCATGCTGCCGGTGATCAACCGCGAATGCGTGGCCCAGGCGGTGCGCACTGGCCTCGGCCTCAAGGCTACGATCAACCGCCGGTCCACCTTCGACCGCAAGAACTATTTCTATCCCGACCTGCCCCAAGGTTATCAGATCTCTCAGTACAAGAGCCCAATCGTGGGCGAGGGGGAGATCCAGGTCGACCTCACGCCCGACCGTTCCATCAGAGTCGGAATTGAGCGCCTGCATTTGGAGCAGGATGCCGGCAAGTCGTTGCACGACCAGTCGCCGACGATGACCTTCGTCGATCTCAACCGCTCCGGAGTCGCTCTGATGGAGATCGTCTCGAAACCCGACATGCGCTCGGCCGAGGAAGCCAAGGTGTATGTCGGCAAATTACGCACCCTGCTGCGCTACATCGGCTCGAGTGACGGAGATATGGAGAAGGGCAACCTGCGCGCCGACGTCAATGTCTCAGTGCGCCGCCCTGGAGAAGCGCTTGGCACGCGCTGCGAGATCAAGAACGTCAACTCCATTCGCTTTATCGGGCAGGCGATCGAGGCCGAGGCGCGTCGGCAGATCGCCCTCATCGAAGACGACGGCGCAGTCGAGCAGGAGACGCGGCTGTTCGATCCATCACGTGGGGAAACGCGTTCGATGCGCTCCAAGGAGGAGGCGCACGACTACCGCTATTTCCCTGACCCCGACCTGCTGCCGCTCGAGCTCGATGAGGCTTTCATCGACGCGCTGGCCGCCGACCTGCCGGAACTGCCTGACGCAAAGCGGGCGCGCTTCATCGCCGATTACGGCCTCTCCGCCTACGATGCCTCGATCCTCGTCGCCGAGCGGGAGACGGCGGATTTCTTTGAGGGCGCCGTCAAGCACGGCGGCGTCAAGCGCGATGCGAAAGCAGTCGCCAACTGGCTGATGGGCGACATTGCCGCGCAGGCCAACGCGGAGGGCGTCGCAGTGGCGGACGCGGGCTTGAGTCCGGCGTCTTTGGCGAGCCTCGTTGATCTCATCAGCGAAGGCGTCATCTCCGGGAAGATCGCCAAGGACCTCCTCGCGAGGCTGTTCGCCAACGATCGTCAGGCGGATCCGCGCGCGCTGGTCGAAGCGCATGGTCTGCGCCAGGTGACCGACGCGGGCGCAATCGACAGCGCCGTCGACGCGGTGATCGCAGCCAATCCGGACAAGGCCGAGCAGGTCAAAACGAAGCCTGGAATGTTGGGCTGGTTCGTGGGGCAAGTGATGAAGTCGACGGGCGGCAAGGCCAATCCGCAAGCCGTGAGCGACGCGCTCAAGAGACGCCTCGGCGTCTGACGCTTGAGTCGAATCGAACGGCGAATCAGTTGATTCTCGACGTGTTTCGAGCGGGAAAGCCGGTGATTGCAATGTCTCGCCGACAAAAATCCGATGATGACGACCAAGAAAAATTCGATTGCGATGAGCATGCGCGTCGTTTCGATTTGATACGCTCGCCGTGGCCAATGACTGTGCTTCTCGCGCTTTCTTGCGGGCCTGAGATCGGTTCTAACAGCGCGATGAATTACGATTGAGCCATAAGCCAAGCTCCTTGGAGACGCCTAGAATATATGGGCAAAGCGGGAATCGCACGAACTTATGTCGACTGCTATGCAGATGCTTGGCGCCGAACGCTGCGCGGCATTGCGCCAGAGTCCAACGCCGCGTGCTCACGCTCTCGTCAATGAAAGGTCAGACGCCCGAGCGCGCGCGATAATTCGATAGTCACGCCGTTCGGCGCTCGTTGCGCGCGTGTGCAACGCTTGCGCGAAATCAAAACGAATGTACCTTCGTCGACGCATCTGCATGGCGCGAAATTTGCGCTGCGAGCAGATGATTGAGAGGGACGTGATACATGCCGAAAGCTGCTACCAAGAAGACGGCGAAGAAGTCCGCCGCCAAGAAGCCCGCCAAGAAATCCGCCCGCAAGGTGGTCGCCAAGAAGGCGACGCGCAAAGGCGCGGTGAAGAAAGCGTCCGCGAAGAAGACCTCCGCCAGAAGGACGACGGCGAAAAAATCCGCGGGCAAGAAGGGCGCCGCGAAGAAGTCGGCTGCGAAACGCGCGCCGGCCAAGCGAAAGAAAGCCACGCCAATGCCAACCTCCGGATCGTCGGAGCCGCCGCCAGCCGCCTGACCGGCTTGCGCGTTGCGGCGTATCGGCTGATCAGGCGCGGTTGCTGGCGGTTCGGCCTCGCCTGATCAGCCTGTTCGTGCTTGGAGTTCGAAGCGAGGCGCTTGTCTTCGTGCTCGCTGGGCGGTCGGCTTGCCATGCGAGCGCGTGGAGGCACGTTTTTGTTGTGGCGAGCCGGCTGACCTTTGGCTCGGTGAGGCCCGGTGAGACACCGGTGGCGTGTGGGAAGAATGTGCGGCGCGCGCGCAGTGTCGAACCGCATCGGTCTCGACTATTGTGGTCGCTCCACAACGAACGGAAACTAGTCGACCGTGAAGAACGCGGTTTGATGTTTTGGGCTGGGCGCTGGGGCAGGCAGGCTGGGCGATGGTTAGGGGCTCGGCGGCCGCGAGGATTGCGGCAATGAAGACGCGCCAAATGGCGGCGAGCCAGGCGATGAGCCTTCGGAAGTTGTATCCGGCGGCGGCGAGGACCGCGTTGGCGGCGTCGCCGTGGGCGCCTTTGAGAAAGTTTCGGGCCATGCGGTGTTCGGCCTTGGCGTGGCCGATGACGGGCTCGACGGCCGAGCGCCGGCGGAGTTCGCGCCTGATGGCGTCGGTGACGCCGCGCCTCTGGCCAGAGATATAGACCTTGAACCGCATGTCGGGCGGGGCGTTATGGCCGCGATAACCGCGGTCGGCGACGACGCGGGTCAGGGGCGCGCCGATCTGCGCTTCGATCTCGGGCAGGACGGTCTTGAGCGTATGGCCGTCGTATGGATTGCCCGGCATCGCCTTCACATGGGCGATGAACTGGCCGCCCTTTGAGCGATGCAGGGTCGTGGCGAGCGAGACCTTGACGCCAAATTCGTAGGGCCGGTGCGCCTTGCCCTTGCCGATGCATTCGACCTCGGGCGCGTGCAGGGAATAGATCTTCCTCCCGCGCTGGTGCTGGCGCTGATCGCGCACGGCGAAGGCCAGCGACAGCGGTTGGGCGAGGATCGCCCGCAGTTCAGCGTCGTCGCCGGTCTTGCGGACGAGATCGCGGCAGACCCGGCCAAGATAGGTCCGGATTGATCTCAGCGCCCGGTTGGCGCGCCTGAACTGCTTGGCGTGCGCGTAGCGTTGATGGGCGATCAGCGCGTGCTTTCCCACCCGCTCATAGGACTGGCGCAGCGACACGCCAGTCTTCCGGGCCAGCCTGACCAGCCGCTCGCGCGCCCGGTGCATGAGTTTTGCGTCGGTCGGAAACGCCACCGCCTTCGGCTGCACGGTCGTGTCGACGACGATGCGGGAAAAGTCCGAGAGTTTTGCCGCGCCAGTGCGGGTCGCGGTCGCGAGACTCTCCTGGATCAGCGCCACGAGTTTCTCCTCGCCCATCCGCTGGCGCCAGCGCGTCAGGGACGAGCGGTCGAACGGCGTCTTGTGCCGGAAGAATTCCTCGCCGCAGAATAGCTGGAAGTAGGGGTTCTCGACCCAGCGGGCGCAGAGATCCTCATCCGACAGATCGTGCATCGACTTGAGGATCGCCAACCCCGCCATCAGCCGGGTCGCCAGCGGCGGATGGCCGGCCTTGTCAGAATACATCGCCCCGAACTGATCCTCGAGGAAGCGCCAGTCGACCGCGCGGGCCAGCTTCGCCAGCGGGTGGCCCATGTCGACGATCTGGTCGAGCCGGGCCCGGAACAGATCGTTCTGCCCGCTCTCCCGCCGCTCCTTCGGCCGCATCGAATCGCCTCCTCGCCCACGACGAAAGCGAGGGAATCACGACCAAACGCATCGCGCAATTCGCAAGATAACCGCCCTCCGAACCGCCAATTCCGGCAAACGCGAACACTTCCGATCCGCCGCTGACGCCCGGAAATCAAGGTGACGCGGCAATCTTCACGGGCGACAAACTATTCCTCGTACCGGTGGGGCTGGTCTGTACGACACGGGCTACGGCGTCCCATGTTTGCTGCGTGAGCGCGCGGCAAAAGCCGCTCTCTGGCAGGTGCCCGGCCTGGGGCCGGTTGTCGGCCTTGTGATGTCGCCGCGGGCGGCGATCGTTTCGGCGAACATCTCGCTAAGCTCGACCGGCTGCGCTTGCAATGGGGGCATGCGTCGGGCATATGTCGCGGCGCGCATTGCGCTCGGGAGACGTGGCCGAGAGGCTGAAGGCGGCGGTTTGCTAAAACTTTCGCGCCTTTTCTCGCCAAACACGGTTTTCATCTTTTCCCTCAATCGTTTACATCGCGTCCTGACGCGCCCGCGCCGGCCGCTTGTCGTCAAATTTGTCGTCACTTCTCCCCGGTGTCGTCACCCGGCGCTTGAGCGCCAGATCGATCGCCGCCACCACGAAGGCGATCTGATTTTTCGTCAATGCGGCGCCCGCCTTGATGCGCCGCTTGGCGTCCTCGGCGCCGGCCGGGTCGCGCAGCCCCGCGAGCCGCGCGTCCCGCCGCTCGGTCGCGATCACCGGGTCGCTGGTGCGCAAGGTCCAGGCGTAGCGCTTGCCCCTGACCTTGGCGGAGGCCCACAGCACATTGCCGCGCCAATAGCAGCCGAGCGGGGGTTTGGGGCGGGGCGCGGTCATGATCGGCGCGCCTCCTCCAAAGCCTCGACGCGGCGGCGCAAGTCGCCTTGGCTCAACCAAATCGTGCGCATATCCTCGCGCAAGGCGTCGACCGTGTGATCGAGCCGGGTGACCATTCTAATCACCATGTCCATGTCGGCGCGCATGGCGCGGCTGTCGTCGCGCAGCGCGACAATTTGGCGGCCGATCCATTGCAGATCAACGTTTTCGGGAACTTCGGCCATCACCCGACCTCACGGATCGGCTGGCGCGCCGCGCCGTATTTGGCCTGAACGATCTCCTCCTCGGTCAGGAACTCGCCCGAGAGATAGATTTCCGTGGTGGTCAGGCTGGCGTGGCCGAGCCGCTGCTTGAGATCATAGATCGAGCCCCAGCCGGCCTTGAGAAATTCGACCGCGTGCCAGTGGCGCAGGGCGTGAAACTTGAAGCGGCGGAACGTGACGCCGTTCGCCTTCGCCCATTCCGCCGTCGCGTTGGTGACGTTGTTGGCGAAATTACTCGACACATTGTGATAGGGCTCGCCCTTGCCGTGCCAGAACAGATACGGGCTGCCGACGTAAGCGGGCAGGGCGGCGATCAGCCCATAGGCGTTCATCACCCTCAGATCGACCACCCGCCGCTTGGCGCCCTTGCCAACGATGACGAGCTGCTGGCGCGCATGGTCGATTTGATCGCGCTTGGCGGTGACCAGTTCGTCAAGCCGCGCGCCGGTCGCCATCGCCACCCGCGCCAGCTCGCCCAACATGCCGGGCGCGCGACCGAGCGCGAGGTCGATGTCCTCTCGGCCCGGCAGCACGATTTTATGTTTGGCTTCCTTGACCCGCGCGAGCTTGACGAGGACCGGATTGGAGTCGACCCATCCTTTATCGAGGGCGAAATTCATCAAACTCGACAGCGCGACCAGATCGCGCTTGATCGTCGCGTTGGTCACTTCGCTCTCGCGCGCCTCGACGATGCGGGTGAGCAAACGCAAGTCGATTTCGCTCAGCGCTTTCCCGTCGAGGTAGGGGGCGAGCTGTCGGATTGAACATAAATAGCGAGTTTCGGTATTTTGCCCGAGCGCGCCGTCTCTGACTTGTCGGGCGAGGGACTCTTCCCACGCGACGACCGCCTCCTCAAGCGATCGGACGGCGTCGCCGTGCTTGACGTCGGCGAGGAGGCGAGCTTTGCCCGCTTCCTGACGTTTTCTTGCAATCGCTGGATCGTTAGTGTCAAGCGACCAGGCGTGGCGCCGCCGGTTGACCATAACTTGCCCCCAGAGGGTAAGCCCTCGCCAGTAGCAGCCGGGCGGCGCTTTTGCGCGTTTTGCCATGCCTCCGTCTCCTTATGCGCGATCCAGCCTTCGAGCTTGGATCGATCGAACGTCCACCGCCGACGCATCTTGGCCGCGCCGGGGATTTCGCCCTTGGCGGCCATCGCTTGCAGAGTCCGGATCGGCAGGCCGATCAACGGCCGAGCCTCTTCGATGGTGATACGCTCGCGCATTGTGTATGCCCGATTGTAGTCCCTGTCAAATTTGACCGCAGAGGGACGAGGACTAGGGGGCTGTAACTCGCCCCTCTGCGGCTTCATCCGGCGCGAGGAAGGGTCACGCTGGAATCGGAATGGTCCGCCGCCGGCGCCGGCGCCTTTGGGCATCTCCCTTCAAAGTAGCTTGGCCGCGGAGGGCTGGGGGGCAATGGCGCCCTCCACGGCTTCACCCGGCGCGCGACGCTCTGGCGCGCCGGAATCAGAAGTCTGGGCGAATTCGTCGAGTTTGGCCGCTGCCGGCGGCGTGGCGGCCGCCGGCGGGCTGATCGGCGGAAAGCTTTCGTCTGCGGTCGCCATTCCATCGGCGACCGCCCGCATCATCGCCAAAACTCGGGCAATGTCGGGCGCGAGCCAGTCTTTGGCCGGCCGTCCGATCACCCGTTCGACGCGAGTAAGCTCGACCGGAATCTTGGCGATCCCTTCGATCGTGCGGGCGCGATAGTCCTCAAGTTTCTTGCCGATCTTATCGACCAGCGAATTGCGCGCCTCTTCGAAGGCGAAGTCGGCATAGATTTGCAGCGCGTTGACGATGCAATTTCGGATCGCCTTCGATTGCCCGATTTGATAGGCGATATCGAGCTGGCGGTCGGCGTCCTTGGATTTAATCGACACTTGGCCCTTGCGCTGCCGGAAGGCGCGCTCCATCGAAAAGCCAGTCTCGATGTCAGTGAATTTGGCGTAGAACGTCCATGCGTCGCCAACGTCGATTTCGCGCACTTCGTTGACGTTGTTGCCGAAGATGCGGGCGACGTCGTTGGCGAGCTTGATCGAGGGCCCTTCGATCCAATCGGTGACCCATTCATCCTGGCCCGTCTTCTCGTTCTTGACCTTCTTTTTGACCGGATAGCGATAGAACCAATCCGTCCCGGCGGCGGCGCCCAGCATTCGAAGCTTCTCGAAGATTTCGCCCTCCTTGCGATTGACGGCGACCGGCTGGGCGCCGACGACGCGCTCGGCGATGCCGGTTGTAGGCCGCACCAGGGCATGGCCGGCAGGTGGCGGCTGGTTGCGCTGGGCGGCGGCGTTGGCGAAATCGTCGAGGGCGCGGGCGCGCTCGGCGCGGTCAATGTCGGTGTTGCTCATTGTCGCTTTGTTCCTCTGGTTGCGCGTCCGCCTTGCCGATTCGGATCGATCGAAATTCGCTGGCGGGGACGCTGTACGCCTTGCGGTGAGTGACTTTGCAGACGATGCGGCGGCCGTCACCGAGAAGCCCATAGGTGTGCGGTCCGAGCTTGCCGCGCAGCTCGGTCTCGATCGGTTCGATTTCGGCTTCGAGACGGCGGCGGCCGGCGCGCCTTTCGATCAGGTCGTCGACCAATTCGGCAGCGCGATTGTCGGCGGAGAGATCGATCTCGGTTCCGTCGTCGGCCGGATAGAGAATTCTGACCAGCGCCTCGTCGCGCTGCGGGTCGAATGGCGGCATCACGCCGGGGTCCAGCCAATCGCGCCAGAAGGCGGCGACGTCCTCGAGGATGCGCGCCTCGGCCTCGAGGTGGCGGGGCACGTCGAACAGGCGAAATTGCCAATCGAATTCCCCGGTGATGATGACCGCCAACACGCCCCAACCGCAATCGGACAGCCTTTCCTCGGTCAAAATCTGCAATTGAAGCATGAGCGGCGGCGTCGCGGCGCCCTTGGCAATCGAAGCGTCCGGATCCTCGAGCCATTGGCGCGCCGGAACACCGCAGCGCGCCACCACCTTGCCCTGGACGATGCCGAAGCCGTCGCGACCCGGCGCCATGGCGAAGCCGTCCGGAGTGGCGCCGAGCCGCAAGTCAGGGTCGCGCAGATAGACGCGCGCGCGCCGGACATCCCATTCCGGGCGTTGATCGGCAAGCGCCTCGAATATGGCGGCCTCGGCCCATCGCCCGCGCCGCAGCACCGCGTCGTCCTCGAGCGGCGGCCGCAGGCCCTTTTTCTCGGCGTACAGTTCGGCGCGCGAGCCATAGCCGCCTGCGCCGCAGACGACGCCGATCTCGGACGCGTTGATGTTCTGTCGCCGGAGCGCGAGCCAGCTTTCCCGATCGGTGACGGCGTGTCGCTCGATCATTCGCGCCCGTTCTCCAGGCCGATCGCTGGTCCCTCGGCCGTCTCCGGGCCGTTCGGCCGCCAGCGGCGGCGTTTGAGCTGGCCGGCGCCCTGGCGCGCCTTGCGCAACTGATATCCGAACATTTCGAAGGCCTCGGCCAGTTCAGGGTCCGCCCAGGTGCGCGCCGCCTCGACTTGCGCTTCCGTCAGGCCGACCAGCGCCGCGCCGCACGTTTCGCGCTCATGCGCCCGGCATTGCGCCTCGGTTGGGAAGTCGCGGCCGTCGCGGGCGACGTAAACAGTGCGCGCCTCGGTCTTCATCGAACCGCCGCCGTTGCTTGTTTCAAATGGCGGCCGAGATCGTCGCTGAGCTGATCGATCGCCTTGCGTGTTTCGTCATTCGTCTCGGCGAGTCGCTCAGCCGCATCGTCGACCGTCCGGCAAAGCTCGAGGATCGCCTGGCAGACGGTGACGTCGTGATCGTTCACGCCCTGCATCACGTCGCGGCGAGCTTCCATCCTTTCGGTGCGCGTGCGCATGGCTTTTCCCTCCTCACGTCCAGACGATCCGTTCAAACAGGACGGCCGGCCCGGCGATCCAGTCGAGCGCCTCGGGGTCGCGCGCGCCCTGGTTGAGCAAGGCGTTGCGGCGGTAAATGATCGTCGCAGCCTCGTTGCGCGGCAGATTTTTGGGATGACCCAGCTCGTCGACGAACATATCGCTGCGTCGGAAGGCGAGCCCGCCGTTAAAATCGGCGAGCACGGTGACGTGCTCGAACCAGTCAACGGCGAGCAAGGGCCGCACGATCGCGGCGAGCTGATCATAGGTCGGCCGGCGCGGCAGCTCGACCGTGCGCCCTTCGTTCGGCTCATCGGGCCGCATGATGAGAACCTTCGTCTCCACGGCCGCAAGCCTCCCCTTAGACCCGGGTGGTGAGCGCGGCGCGTTCGACGGCGGTGAGATTCCAACTGGCGACGACCAGCCACAAGTCGCCTCGACCGATGCGTCGCAGAAGCATGGGATCGTCGGGCGGCGCCTTGGACCACTCCGCCTCCCACAGAATGGCGTAGTTCGCCAGGCCGCGCCGAGGACGAAGATGCAAGGGCGGCGTCGGGACAAGGGCGACGGCGCGCGAGGAGCGCACGTTCCGATTGATCGCGAACGTCCCGTCCGGCCAGGTCATGACATTGCGCCAGTTGAGCTGCGCACCGTCGCGCCAGCGAAAGCGCGGGCGGACGTCGCCGGGCGTCATGGTGCAAGAGCCGCGAAAGCCCATGGTGCAAACGCAGCTCACCGCGTCGGCGCGGCACAAAGCGAGCTTGGGGAAGCCGACGCCCTCGCCCTCGGTGTTGAGGCCGGCGGCCTTGACCGATTCGAGCGCGCGGATAATGACGCGGCCCTGCGCGATGAATTGGTAGGTGCGCCGAATTTCGTGGTCGATCGGCGCCGACCAGTGCAGGTGCTTTTTGTACTCGCGGAAAAGGGCGCGGGCCTCGCTGCGATCGAAGGCGACGGTTGCGGTTTCCATCCCTTGCGCCTCGTTCGAACCCGCGCCCAAAGTCTCGCGCGTGTTGGTCGGGCCGCCGTCGGCAATCGTTCACTGGCATCATGGCCGGCATGGCCGGCGGCGGCCGGCCCACAAAGTTGCTCCATATTATTTGAATTGGCAAGATCACAGTTCAAAAAAATCTTTGGGTCGCGCGGCGATCACTTCATCGTGTTCACACGATCTTTGAATGCTCATTCGCGCGCTTGCAGTTCATAAAAAATGACGGCAATGTGAAGGCCGCACGGGACAACACCCGCGGAACTCATGAAGCTGTGAGAGAGGGGACGCAGGCAAAATCGGTCAAGGAGTTCGACAATGAAGGTGAGCGAACGCGTCGAGGCGGAAATGCGCATCTATCAGCGGCATTTTCAGGCCGGTGTGCTGTTCAGTCACTTGCCGATAAACAAGGAGGAGGCGGCCGAGATCGTTAACGTCTTTCTGCGCTTTTGCGCCGACGAGGGGTTGACGTCGCCCGGCCTTTTGGAGGGTCTGGCGCTGCCGCGCCCCAATAATGGGCGCACCCAAGCGCACGCGCTTCTCGGTTTATTGCCCGAAACGAACAAGGTCGAGGCGATCGGGATCGTTGAGGTTTTCCTGCGACATTGCGATGACGCGGACTTGTTGCCGGCGGTCGTTCACGAACGGCGAGGGCTCAAATCGTTGACCTTTCCGTCGTCAGGCGGCAGTTCGCCGAGTTTGCGCGCCATACCGATCGACAGCCCAGAGATCGACCCCAAATAAATCCAATCGAGCGACAAGTCGGGGATTGATGCGACCAATTGCATGCCGGCCTTGTGGCCGACCGGCTTTCCCGCTTCGAAGTTGGCCCATTGCGAAAGCGAAAAGCCGTAGCGGCGGCAAAACGCGACTTGCGTGGGCCCGTAAAGCTGTCTGAGGCGGCGCATTCGATCAGCGCGGGCGGCGTCCGAATTTGGCGCTTGCAATTTTCTTGATCCCCCTGGAATCGCGAGTTGAAACCCGGCCATCATAGCGCGTAATAATCTGAACGTGCATCCTTAGGCAATTTGAACCTTGACACGATCAAATTTTGATATGAAATCGACGCCCGGGGGATCGCCGCGCGAAAGCTTCGCATGTCGAAACGGGCGTTCACCTCCACCACTCAAGTCATCGAAGCGTTGGGCGGCACCGCCGCGGTCGCCGCGCTGACCGGGCGCCTGCCCTCTGCGGTCAGCAATTGGCACGGGCTCGATCATTTCCCCTCCAACACCTACGTCATCATGTGGAAGGCGTTGCAGGCGTTGGAGCTTGAGGCGCCTGATTGGCTGTGGGACATGGGGCCGAGGGCGCATCGCAAGCCGCGCCGCGCGAAAACCGACGCGACAATCGCGGCGGCCTAGCCGGTGCGCGCGGCGGCGGGTCAGCACGATCTGTTCACCCGCCGGGTGCGCAAGCCGCCGCCGGCGCCCGAGTTCCATCTGCAAATTTTGGTCGCCGACGTTCTGCGCCGCTGGTTGTCGCCAGGTTGGCGATTTAGCCATTTCCCGGCAGGCGAACTGCGCAACAAGGTCACCGTCGCGCGCCTGCAACGGATGGGGCTCAATCGCGGTTGGGCGGACCTCGTTTTGCTGTCGCCTGGGGCGATCGCGCATTTCCTCGAACTCAAGCGGCGCGGCGAGAGGCTGTCCGAAGATCAGGAAGATTTTGCCAATTTCTGCTTGGCGCACGGCTATCCGTTCGAGTGGACCGACAATTTCGACGTCGCGCTCGCCATCCTGAAGCGCTGGGGCGCCGTCCGATCGGCGATCCGCGCATGAGCCAGCGCGCCTCCGGCTACGCCCGCCGCCCGAACGAGGACTATCCGACACCGCATTGGGTGACGGCGGCGATCGCTCGGCATCTCAGGCGCCATCGTGTTTATTCTGTCTGGGAGCCGGCGGCCGGCCATGGCGCCCAGGCGAAAGCGCTGGTGGCGGAGGGCTTTCACGCCATCGCCACCGCCGATGATTTTCTCAAGCGCGTCGCGCCGCCGGAACCCGACGTCAATGCGATCGTGACCAATCCGCCTTATGGCGACGACCGCCGCGGCTTGCTGGCCTGCGCGTTTATTCGCCACGCCCTAACGCTCGATGTCGACACGGTGGCGATGTTGCTGAGGGCCGATTTCGATTCCGGCAAGACGCGAGTTGATCTGTTCCGCGACAATCCGACCTTCGCCGGCAAGATTGTGCTGCTCGACCGGATCAAATGGTTTCCGGGTTTAAGCGGGCCGTCCGACAATCACGCCTGGTTCGTCTGGGATCGCGAGCGGCTCCGCCGCGCGCCGTGGATCGCCTACGCCGAGCGTGAAGCGGAGGGCCGCCCATGAGCGACCAGTTCGACCTGTTCGCGCCTCAGCGCGCTTCGACGCCGATCAGCGCGGATCAGCGCGCATCGACGCCGCGGGGCGCTTTCGACCCCTATTCGCATCCTTGCGCCGTCTGCGGCGCCGCCAACGCGCCGTTCGGCGAGGGTTGGCCGCGCGAGCCGCAATTCTTTTGCCGGGGGCATCGAGAGGAGGAACGCCGTGCCATTTTCGCTGGAGACGCAGATCGCGGAAGTTAACGCGGAAATCAAAAAGCGGCGCGACGTTTACGCCCGGCTGGTGAGCACGCGGAGAATGACGGTCGCCGAGATGGATTACAAGATTGACTGCATGGCGGCGGTGCGCGCGAGCCTCCTCGAGCTTGTGGCCCAGCGCGCCGCCGATCGGGTGGCTCAATAGAAGGGCGCCCCGATCGTCATGGCCGACGCCGAGGACTTGCGCGCCATCATCGAACCGCTCGCGCGTCTCCTGCTCGGCGACCCGAACCCGCGCGTGTCGACCAAGAGCGAGTTGCGCTACGGATCGCGCGGCTCGCTCAGCGTCGATCGGGAGAAGGGGACGTTTTTCGACCACGAGGCGGGCCAAGGCGGCGGCGCGCTCGATCTTGTTTCACGGGAAACGGGCCTCACCGGCGCCGAGCGGATGCGCTGGCTGGAGGATCACGGCTTGCTCGCGCGGCCCAATGGCGGCGATGGACGGCCGCGCATCGTCCGGGCCTATCCGTATCAGGACGAGGACGGGCGGCTTCTGTTCGAGGTGGTGCGCTTTGAGCCTAAGGATTTTCGTCAGCGCCGACCGGATTCGACACGGCCGGGCGGCTGGGACTGGTCGACCCGCGGCGTGCGGCCGGTTCCCTATCGCCTGCCCGAACTCACCGAGGCGCTCGGGCTCGGCAAAGCGGTGTTCATCGTCGAGGGCGAGAAGGACGTCGATCGTCTCGCGGCGCTCGGCGTCCCGGCGACCACCAACGCCGGCGGGGCGGGCAAGTGGCGCCAGGAGTTGACCGAATTCTTCGCCGGGGCGGACGTGGTGATTATTCCCGACCATGATCCGCAACGCAGGCATGAGAAGACCGGCGAGCTGATGTTCCATCCCGACGGGCGGCCGAAGCTGCCGGGGCAAGACCACGCCGCAGAGGTCGCTGAGGCGCTCAGCGCCGTCGCCAAGGTCCGATTGCTCGATCTTAGCGCCGTCTGGCCTGATATGCCGCCCAAGGGCGACGTGTCCGATTGGCTTGATCGCGGCGGCGGCTCGGTCGAGGCCCTCTATGAGCTGGCCGAGCGCCTGCCGGCGTGGTCGCCCGATGACGCGCGGGATTCCCCGAAGCCGGTCAAGCTCGCGTCCAAGACGCAATTCCTCGAAGGTTTCGTACCGCCCGATTATCTTGTCGACGGCATCCTCCATCGCCGCTTCGTCTATGCGCTGACCGGCCAGACCGGCCACGCCAAGACCGCCATCGCGCTTCTGATCGCCGAGCTGGTCGCCTCCACCGACGCCAACGGCATGCTCGGGCCGCACCGGGCGGAGAAAGGCCAGGTCGCCTATTTCGTCGGCGAGAACCCCGACGAATTGCGCATGCGGCTGATCGGTGCCGACGCCGTGCGCGGCGGCGATCCGGCGCAAGATCGGTTGTTCTTCGCGCCCGGGGTGTTCAACATCGCGGACATGATGGCGACGCTGCGCAAGGATTGCGACCGGGTCGGCGCGCTCGATCTGGTGATCGTCGACACTTCCGCCGCCTATTTCCTCGGTGCGGACGAAATCTCCAACACCGAGATGGGCAAGCACGCGCGGATGTTGCGCGCCCTGACGACCCTACCCGGCGCTCCGTGCGTCTTGGTGCTGTGCCATCCGATCAAACACGTGCTCGAACCGGCCCAGCTCCTGCCACGCGGCGGCGGCGCCTTTCTGGCTGAGATGGACGGCAATCTAACATTGTGGAAACACGACGACGTGCTGGTCGAACTGCACCACGGCAAGATCCGCGGCCCCGGCTTTGAGCCGATGATATTCAGGCTCGACAAGTTCACCACCCCCAGCCTCGTCGACGCCAAGGGCCGCCCGCTGCCGACCGTCCGCGCCGTGCACGTCTCGCAGTCGGACGAGGACCGGCAGGCTCAGCGCGCTCGCGACGACGAGGATCGCGTGCTCGCCCGTCTGCTCGCCTTCCCGGACATCTCCATGGCCGAGATCGCCATCGGTTTGGGCTGGACGTTCAAGGGCGGCGAGGCGGCCCGCTCACGCGTTCAGCGCGCGATTGATCGCCTCAAAGGCGAGAAGCCGGCCCTAATCGTCAAGAAACGGGACAAATGGACGTTGACGGAGAAAGGCAAGGAGGCCGCCCGCATCGCCGTCCTGCGCTTCGAACGTCAGGCCGAAAGCGACGCCCAAAGCCGCCTGTTTGACCCCTAGGGTCAAAACCCAATCGGCGGGTGGCCGCTTCGCGCAAATAGCGGCCATTCCAGTGCTCGCTGGCAATGGCGCAACTCGACCCATGTCGGCCATAGCCCAGCTCGTCGGGTTGTCTGGGAAGCGGTCGTTCAGTTCCGCATAGCGGATTATCGCTTCCCCGAGAAAGTCGACCTCAGAGCGCCTGCGCCAGGCTCGGGCGCCGCGACCAATTCCTCAATGACGCCCGCCGTCCACTGATCGCGTTCTTCAGCCATCTTGCCCCAGCGCTCGTGGGCCTTCTTCATTGCCTCGGGATTATGCAACATCATCTCGAAGCGATAGAACTGACTATATTGAAACACCGGAATGATCGCGCCGTGCACCGGCCCACCCAGAAGGTAGGCCGAGATTGCTTCCGCCGCCCGGACAATTTGTCGCTGCGCCGCAGCGACAGTCTCCGCCGTCGGCGTCAGCATAGCAGGATCGACTTGTCGCGCAGTGAGGTCGACGGCATGAGCGATGCGCGCGTTGCTCCAATCCTTGACCTTATTGATCTCCTCGGTTTCCAGCCAGCTATCCAACTTATTGATGAGCCGCCGAGGTATACGATCGTCACGTCGACGCGCTGCCTCGTCCACACCCGCCAGCCGGTCAAACCTATAATGCCCCATCAGATTTTCGTCGTAAGAGAGACCGCCCGCACAGACGAAGTTGTCGCGCGTCATCAGACCTAGATTGTTGCGTAATTCTCCAACCAGTTTGCGTAGGGACATCGTTCCGCCGGTCATGTCTGTTAGCCGACGCACGCTCAGCGCCTGATCGGACGCGTAGCCGGTTGTAATCGCCCTAACTAAGATAGGGCTGTGCAGCGCGCTCTCCGGATCGGCATCCGCCGCAGCCGCAATCGCGCGAAACGTCATGTCAGCCAGCAACATGGAATAGATTTGCGGCCACAACGCCTGATGCGGGTCGTTGCGCAGCCAGCGGCGCCATTTTTCCAGGCAACGTTCATACGCCTGGAGCGTGGACCCATTGTCAGCAGGTTGATGTGACTTGTTCATCTCGGGGAATTAGCGACCTCGTATAGAAGGGTCAAGAACGAGGCCTTGTAAGGCCCTACTGGCATTCGACATAGACGCTGATTCCCTTCGCCTGGTCGGCCAGGTCCGCCGGTTGCATCGGCTGCGCCGCGGCTCCGGTCGCGTAGCCAACGCCGTTGGCCTCCAGGAAGCTCGCCACGATCGAGGACTTGATGGCAAAGTTGACGTTCTGGGGGATGTCGCCGTTGGTGGCGACCATCAGCTTGAGAGCGTTCAGCTTGGCGGACACGACGCCGACGAGATTCCCGTTCTGGTCGAGCAAGGGGCCGCCGGAGTTCCCGGGCTGCACCGGCGCCGAAATCTGGAGGTATCGGCTGTCCTCGCCGAGCCCGACCAGCGCCGAGACGTTG
Source organism: uncultured Alphaproteobacteria bacterium (assembly GCA_963824475.1). Lineage (GTDB taxonomy): Bacteria > Pseudomonadota > Alphaproteobacteria > Rhizobiales > Beijerinckiaceae > Roseiarcus. Next base: position 249,939 of record CAWGPR010000005.1, on the reverse strand, counting down.
CCAAGCGTGAAGTTCCCCGACTTCGAGAGCACCTCCGTGAGCGGGTAGCCAAAAGCCTCGACGGTCTCCCCGAGGCGGATCGATGTCCGGAAGGCGGCGGTCTTCCTCGCGGCCAGCCCTGTTTGAAGGAGCGCCAAATCGTTACGGGCGTCGCGTGCGACAACCTTTGCGACAGCCGTTGCCCCCTGGTCAGACGTCACGTGGATGGCTGAGCAGTCCTCGACAACGTGGGAGTTCGTGAGGACGGCGCCGTCCGCCGTCACGAAGAAGCCTGTTCCCGATGACGCTACGTGTTCGGGCTTTGACGCAGGCGCTGGCTCCTGCGTCAAAGCCGGAGCAGGCGGCGGTTCCTGTTGTGAAGCGTTTGCCGGGCCGGAGACCCATGCAGGGAGCGAAACAGGAGCTCCTGCGCGGCCCAGAGCGACGATCTCCTCAGACTGCCGCCCGGCGACGCACGCCTCGTCGCCTTCGCACCGCGCGATCGCTTTCCAATACGGAATTCCGATCGCGTCCGCTGCGGGCCGGCCCTGGTTCTTCTTGATGAACGCGTAGCCCGAAGCGAGGATGTTGTCCAACTCGGCCAGCCTGGGCGACCTACAGATTTCGATCTCGCTTGGCGTCCTGGCCTTGTTGCAGTCGAAGCTGGGGCTGATGCCGACGACCGGGGCCGGCTCGGCGGCGTCTCCGGCGACGAGGTATCCGTTCTTGGCGAGGTGCTCCCGGAGGGCCGTCGGGAAATCGCGATGTCGCTTCGCGTACTCTGGACAGGGTTCGTAGCCCTGCGTGGGGACAGTGCAGACAGACAGGTCCCAATCCGAGTTCCGATTATAAAGGTCAAGCATCTTGCGCCAGGCATCGGCCCCGTTCCCGACCAGGAAATTGTGCGCGACCCAGCCCGCCAGGAACCCGTTGTCTCGCCATTCGTCCGGAGTCGCGAGGCCCTGGTTGGCCAGCAGCATTTGCAGGATCGGCCTCCGGAATTCAGGAGCTCGCGAGACATCGGCGATGCGGCTGCCGATGAGCCGGTAGACCTTCGGCGGCGCATAGGATTCGGCGTAGGACGCGAAGGCGTAATCGAAACTACCGTCCTTGCCGACCAACTCAACCGCGCCGTCGCCGTTTAGGTCCTCGATCTGGGGCCCGCCGGAGTCGAACTCGCCCAAGTTCACGGTTTCCCATCGACCGTCGCGGAGCGTCAGCACCCTCATGACGGTGCAGCAGTGGGCGCCGCCTGTGAAGTGAGTCGCGATCACCTGTGGAAAGGGAGACGAGGTATCTAGCCTCACAATCGATGCGTCGGTCGCATTGTAGGGTCCGTCATCATTGAAAGCGGCGGACGCGACGTCCCTGCCGCCGTTGCGAACGCGGACGAAATAGCGTCCGTTCGCGGGTTCGACCCTCACCTCTAGGCCCGCCGCCGAAGCGACACGCGGCTGGTGTTCCGCGCTCGATGCCGACGCGAGGATCGGAGACCGCGGGCGTTCCCACATCTTCTGGATAAACGTCTGCCCCTTGGTCAAAAAAGTGTCCTTGGGGGGCCACCAGGCGTCCGCAAGCCGTTTCTTGAGCCCCGCCGCGTCCGCAACGGCTACGGGGCCCGAGGCGACGGCGTACCAGCCGTTCGTCGTTGACAGGACAGTTGGCTCGCCGAAATCCGAACCAAAGCGCCTCGCCAACCCTATCGCTTCATCGACGTCCTGGCGGCTCGCGAAAACGATCCAACGGTCATCTCCAGACGTCTCCAGCGGACCCGCGGACAGCGAGGGCGAAGCCATCGCCGTCCACATGCCGATGGCAGCCGCCAGCCAAAGGGCCAGCGAGAAGAAGAACTTACCCATGCCGAAACGCCCGGAAATGCGAAGCCGTATTGTCGCGAAATGCTGCGGATCGCGCGATTTCTACTGTTTCCAGTATGATATTCCAACCGTCACATCGGCGCACCCAGAAAATGGCAACATCGTCGACGTGACGGGCACAATGCGCTAGGAGCGGGCGCTGCCTTCGCGAACGCCATCTCGGAATTTCTGTTTGTAACCAATTTTTTTGATGATTGACTGCAAGAGCTCGCCATCGAAAATGGGCTATGTTCGCCGGGCGTGCTAAAGAGGTTTGTGCCCATCCCTCACTCCCTGCCACCTTGAGCGGCGCCAGATAATGGACACACATCCTTCAATAGCTGACGCGGACGAATCCGCCGATGATCTTGTTCTCCGTTTTAGCCACAACATCATCGAGCATCTTGGGCTAAAGCTCTACCAGAATAGGCCGACCAATGTGGTCGCGGAGTTAGTTAGTAACGCTTGGGATGCTGGAGCACACCGAGTTTGGATTGGAACTCACACCATCCCGCTTGCCGGCGACGGGCGCTTCATTTCAGTGATCGACGACGGGGCGGGAATGACGCTCCGTTCTCTCGCCCAGAACTATTTGGTAATTGGATTGGCGAAGGACCGATCTGGAACGCGCCTTGGGGGACGATACCCTATGGGGCGAAAGGGAATCGGGAAGCTCGCACCATTTGGTATTGCCGGACAGGTGGACGTCTGCACCGTTGCGCGGAATGCGGACGGGAAGGGAATGGCGACATGGATTCGGCTACGTTCCAGTGACATTATTCACTGTGAAACCGCGAAACCCCCAGCGGAGATGAGAGCTTACCGTCCGCAAAAGATCTCCGGTCCCGGGAGCGCCGATGAATTCCCGGTAGAACAGGACGCCACAGGTCAAGTCGCCAAATTTAGGGAACGCATTGGAGAGGGAACAGGAACACTAGTCCTTCTGACTGATCTCTCGATACATCGTGAAGTTGATCCAGCGCGGATACGGCGATCTATGGGGCGCCGATTTACGGTCACTTTGACGAGGCCCGACTTCAAGGTCACTGTTGATGATGTGCCCGTGACAGAAGCTGACGCACTACCAAACTTTGAGTTTCGGATTCCCGAGTCCGGCGTAATAGTGGAGAATCTCCCGTCGGGTAACCCCGTAGAGTACTGGGTTGGTTTTGTAACCTCCGCCGATTGGCCACAGGATGAGGCGGGGGTTGGAGTGTATGCTCACGGAAAAATTGCTCAGGAACGCCCACATTTCTTCGGTGCCCGAGGCGGTGAACTTTATTCACGTTATATGTACGGTGTTATCACAGCGGATTGGCTCGACGAATTCGAAGAAGACATTATTTCCACCGATCGACGATCTCTCGACTGGGATCATCCATTGGCTTCTGAGCTTCGCGTGTGGGGCGCAACGAAGGTCCGTTATTGGATCAGCCAGTACGAGCTCTGGCGGAAGGCTCAGGCAAAGAAATTAGTTCGCGCAAGAGTGGATCGTAAAATAGATTCGAGTGAAGTGCCAAGAATTGGAGCGGAAGAACGCGACGTTATTTCCGACATGCTCGCGGAGATCGTCCCTGGTCTTGGCAAAGATGAGTTGGCGTTTGATAAGGTCACGAATGCGGTTCTTAAAGCTTATCTTCACCGACCCATGCGTGAGATCTTGAAGCGAGTTTGGGACAGGCTGAATTTAGAAGAATCCGCGAACGCCTCTGGGTTTTTAGCGACCGTCGATGAGCTTAGCGCTCGTGCTGTACCAGAGTCGATGTCGCTCGCTGTGACTTTCGCGCAACGCGCGTACGCATTGAGTTTGCTCCATAGTTTAGTCCATAGGGGCAAAGAACCCGACCTCCAAAAGCTTATTGAGCATTTTCCCTGGATCATCGATCCCGCTTATGAAAGGCTAACTGCAAATCAGACGCTTCTAACTGTCGTTGAAAAAGCGGCCGCCGAAGGGCTGATTGCGACTCGGATGCCAACAGAGGCAGTCCCAATAAATGAGAAATTCAGACCCGATTTCGTCTTTCTCTCTGATCAAGATCGGAGCGAAATACTGGTCGTTGAAATTAAATCCCCTCAGGAAGAACTAACCATATCCAATAGAGAACAATTGCACGCCTATCTCGTATTCATGGAACAAACTTACCCGCAATCAAAGCGGAGAGGAATCTTAATTGGATCTATGCCTAAAGGTTTAGAGATTCCCTATATCGAAATGGAGGCTCGTTCTTGGAGCGATATATTTATCAGATCGCGAAGAGGTCAAATCGAATTGTTGGCCGCAATGCTCAAACGTTCTAATCCAGATGATAACGATGATCGCGTCCAGCAAATTAGAGAGTTTGGTGGTGAAGAAACTTGGCGTTTATTGGAAGTATTAGCCAAGGACGATGAAGATTTACGGTCGCTATTCGACGAAATGCCGCGGCAATTGACGTAGCAGTGCGATGGAACCGCTGTCGCGACCCAACTGCGGCGTCCACGAACGCGGTCGGCAACGGCAGCTCAACGTCGAAACCGGTCAGGCTGATTGGGGTTTTGACCCTAAATCCGTATTACAGATTGTACCTGAGCCTATAGGTACAGTGGTCACCTGTTAACATAGGTGTACCGCTGTCGTGCGGTACAGAGACCATCACTCGGTACGGGCGAGGCATAACCATTTGATCGCGCCCACCTTTCGACCGATAAGGAGGGCGGTACGGGAGCCCCTAAGTGCGGTCCCGGGGCGCACGGGGTGGGGCTGTACTGTACCGCTCCTTATCCCTAGAGGGAGGGGTGGGGAGGGAGAGGCCGTGATGAGGATCGCCGCAGAAGCCCGCTGGCGGCTTTTCGCCTGCCGCCGCCACCACCCTAGCGGACGGGTCCGCCGGCCCTGCCTGCCCTCGCCCCTGGCCCCCGCGTTCGGCCGATCGCCCTCGCTTGACGCCTCAAGCCCTGGCGCCGGAAGCTCGGCCCCGGCCCCTCCCCCGTTCCACGCAACCGCCCCGGGAAAGGGACCGTTTGGCCGGCCTTAAATCGCGGGCGCGCCGCTTCCCGAAAAAGCGCCCAAATTGGCGGCGCTATGGGTTCAACAAAATCTGAAGTGGAATGGCGCGCAGACCAGTTTCACCCGACGACGATGTGAGCGGCGAAGGCGCCAAGGGCGTCGTGACCGAAGTCGATGAGGCGACCCTCGGCCGAGTGCTCGACTGCGACGCGCAGGAGATCCGCCGCTACTGGCGCATGGGGATCATCAAGCGCACGCCGGCGAAGACCTATCCGCTGTTCCCGTCCATCCGGTTCGTGGTCGGGCATTTTCGCCGGCTCGCCTCGGGCTACGGCACGGGCGAGGCGATGCGCGCCAACGCGGCGCTGCGCGACAGTCAACGCCGGCTCACCGATCTGCGCTATGACCAGCTGCGCGGCGCGCTGGTCAGCATGGCCGAGATCGAGGCGGTGTGGGGCGACCTAATCCAGGCGACGCAATTCCTGTTTCGGTCGATCGCCTCGAGGATGCGCGAGCGCGCGCCGGATTTGAGCCGCGAGCATTACGAGCTGTTGCAGCAATTGACCCAGGAACTCTTGCGCGAGGTCGCCATTGCGGGGAGAGCGCCGCTGCCGCAGGCGAGTGCGCAAAACGACAAGCATGTTGACGCTGAGCCCACTTGAGGGCGGGCTGGCCGACTGGCGCGAGCGGCTGTTTCGCCGGTTCGAGCCGCCCGTGTCGCTGAAACTGGCCGAGTGGGCGGAGAGCAATATCGTTCTGCCGGCAGGGCAGAGCGCGCGGAGCGGGACATTCAGAAATTGGCCGTACATGCGGGAAATTCTCGACGCGATCGGCGCGCCGACGCCCGAATACGTGACCTTAATGAAACCGTGCCGGGTCGGATTTACGAAGGCGCTCATGATCGCCATCGGCGCCACGGTGATGATCGACCCTTGTCCGATCGGCCTTTTGGTTCCGGTCGACGACGACGCCCGCGACTACGCGACCGACGAAATCGAGCCGTTGTTTGAAAGCTCGCCGGCGTTGCGCGGTCTGATGATCTCCGGCCGAATCGAGGGCCGCAACACGCTCACCCGAAAGCGGTTCGTCGGCGGAGCGAGCCTCAAGATCCTGTCGGCGCGGGCGCCGCGCAATCTGCGGCGGCACGACTTCAAGTTGCTGCTCGCCGACGAGATTGACGCGATGGAGCTAACGGTGGAGGGCGACCCGCTGGCGATCGCCGAGAAGCGGACGTTCGCCCACGCCGACCGCAAGATCGTGCGCGGGAGCACGCCGACCGAGGAAGACGTGAGCCTGATCGAGCGCGCATATGGCGAAAGCGACATGCGCATTTTCGAGCTCCAGTGTCCGCACTGCGCCGAATGGTTCGAACTGCAGTGGGAGATGATCCAGTGGCCGGACGGCCAGCCGGAGCAGGCGACGGCCTTCTGCCCGCATTGCGGCGGCGAGATCGAAGAGCGATGGAAGCCAAGACTGGTCGAGGATGGCCGCTGGCGGCCGCAGCGGCCAGAGGTCATCGGGCATCGGGGCTATCGGCTCAATACGCTGGTGTCGTTGCTGCCGAACGCCGCCTGGGGCAAGCTGGCGGAGGAGTTCTTACGCGCCAAGCGCGGCGGCCCGGCGGAGCTGCAGGTGTTTACCAACCTCACGCTCGGCAGGACATGGAGGACGTCGATCAATCGCCTCAACGCCGAAGTGCTCGCCGGCCGGGTCGAGCCGATTGGTCTTGAGCGGATCCCCGAGGGGGTGGTGCTGCTGACCTGCGGGGCCGACGTTCAAGACGATAGAATTGAGGCGTGCGTGCTCGGCTGGTCGCTGACGGGCGCGCCGTGCGTGCTCGCCCACGTCATCATCGACGGAAACACATTGGAGGATCAGACCTGGCGCGATTTCGACGCCTTCCTGCAAACCCGCTGGCGCCATCCTTTCGGATGGGAGATCAAGATCGAGGGCGCGGCGATCGACTCGGGCGGTCACGAAGGCCGCACGCAAAAGGTCTATGACTTCGCCGGCGCGCGCCTCCACCGTCGCATTTACGCCATCCGCGGCGTTGGCGGCGCGCGGCCGATCTGGGCCAGGGCCCAACGCATCAAATCGGGCAAGACGGCGCGGCTGTTCATCATCGCCCACGATCAGGTCAAGACCGCCGTCCTCGAGCTTTTGTCGGCCGAGCCGTTCGACGCCGAAGGCAATCCGAACCCGCATGCGCTGCGCGTCTCGGACGAATTGCCCGCGAACTGGTTCGATCAGGTGACCGGCGAGGTCCGCCGCGTTCGCTATGTCCGGAATCGGCCAGTGATCGAATTCACGCCGAAGCGGCGAGGGCAGCAAGTCGAGGCGCTCGACGCGCTGTGCTACGCCTGGGCCGTCCGCCAATCGCCGGCGGTGAAGGCGATCGATCTGCGGGCCAGAGCGGCGCGCCGGCCGACCGAGCCGCCGCCTTCACCAGGCGCCCCGCCGCCGAAGCCGCCGGCGCGCCGATCATCCACGGCCAATTGGGCGAGCTGGTTCAATGAGAGTTGACGTTCAGGTGCGCAAAAACAGCTTGGCCGGCGAATACGCCTTGGCGTTCGCCGCCATCAATTGCAGGAACTCGGCGCGGTCGAAGTCCGAGAGGCGGAAGATTTCTTCGCCGCGCATGCCAAGCTCGCGGCCGATCTCCTGAACCGTTTTGCCGGTCGCGAGCAACTGCTTGATGATGTTCTTCATCGGCGCGAGCTGGTGGACGCCGCGGGCGCGGTTGTGCGCGACCGTGCCATAGACGTTTTTCGTCGGGTCGTCCCCGTGGTCGACGATGGTGACCGGCACATAGACCCGGCCGCCGACGGTGAGCTTGCTTTTCAACGGCTCGCGGCCAGAGACCAGCCAGCGGTGATAGCCGTCGATAATCACCAAGTCGGGGGTGGCCACGATCGGCAGCGTCCAGCCGTTAAGCAGGATCGAACGCTCGAGCAGCTCGAGATTGAGGGCGAGGACTATATTTGGATTGTAATTGTTGGGTTTGAGGTCGTCGCGGGGCGTTAATCGCACGGACAGCGCCGGAGCCACCAGCGCCGGGGTCGATGACGAGGGCGCCGTTGCCCGGGACGAAGGCGTCCGCGGCGTCGCGCTCGATGTGCGCGACGATCGCCCGGTATGAGCGCTTTTTGGGGTCGCCGGCGATGAGCGCGTCATGGATGGCCTCAAAATGCTGGTCGGCGACGTAGGGCTTCGCCAACAGAAGCTTCTTGAACTCGTGGGCGAGCCGGCGTCCGCCGACCGACTGGAAATTGCCGTCGATGTTCGAAAGCAGCGCGAACACTTCCGCCCGCGCGTCGCGCGGCTTGGCGTTGCGCTCGACCTCACGCCGCTTCGCGGTCCGCCGGCGAAACATCTCGCTGTCCCAATAGAGCGAGACGATGTACGCCGTGGGCTCGCGGCGCAGAATGCGCTCCATGAGCCCGGGATAGAACTCGCCGACCCGCGCCAAAGCGTACGCCGTGTCGACCGAAAAAAACTGCGAGATCCGCAACGCCCGCGCCGGCACGCCGATCTGGTAAAGGTGCATGTAGGCGGCCGGAATGTCGATGTCGTTCTCGGCGAGGTAGCGCCACACGTCGCCGTCCCGCCAGTCATAGATCGGCTCGACCGTCGGCCGCTCCGAGAGCGCGGTTACCGGCTTTTGCGTGGCGATCGCCACCCGGCGCTGCACCGATTCGAACACCCGCAATCCGGTCATCCGAGGACCGTCGCAAACCTTGAGCAGAAAATCTTGATAAGTGTCGTCGCGCGGCGCGAGCAGCGGGTGCGAACGGATGGCGAACGGCGGCGGCTCGCGAATCCAGCAATCCGCCTTGCGCCGGTCCCAGCAGATGAACGACTCGTCGTTCTCGAGCTGGTTCAGGCAACTGTAGTGGCGCACTTCCAGGCAGTACCAGTCGAACCGCGCGCCCATGGCCAGAAAGGTCTCGCGCCATTGGCGCACCAAGTCGTCGACGCAGGGGAAGATCGCCTCTTCGTCAATGAACTGGACCCTAAGGCGGCTCGGGTCGAGCGCGCCTTCGGCGACCATCTTCGCGGTGATGTCGGCCAAGACCAGCGAGTCTTTACCGCCGGAGAACGCCAAATAGACGGGAAGCCCGTTGCCGAAGATGTTGCCGATGCGCCGCCGCGCCGCGGTCAGGACGTCGACGCCAAGGCGCCGTTCGACGATCATTGCCGGGGCCGGAACACGTGCCCGCAAGTCGGGCAGATTGCTTCCTTGGACGAAGCCGCGGCGTCGCCGGCCTGGCCTTCGCCGGCCTGGCCCTGGGCACTGTCCGCCTCGCCTTCGCCGGCCTCGCCCTGGGCGCGGGCCAACTCGACCGCCGCCTCCGGCAACACGCCGTAATCGGTCATCGCGAGATTGGTCACGTCCGACGTGTCGATGGTCAGCTTCTCCAAAATTGCGGCGTCGAAGCCGGGAATGTCAAAATCGTCGAGCGCGCGGATCTCCTCGAGGATGGCGCCGTTGTCGTCGATGCCGAGCGCGAAGATCCGGTTGTCGGACAGCATGAGCTTGCTTTTGTCGGTCTTCGACAATCCGACGATCCGGTGCGCGCTGATCTCGGCGCGGCCGAGCCGCTTGTGCGCGAGCACCAAGCCGTTGCCGGCCAGGATCATGTTGTCTTCGTCGATGATGATAGGGCGGGTCTGGCCGAATTTCTTCACCGCGCGGGCCAGCTCGGCGACCTGATACTCCGGATGCGCGCGCACGTTGCGGGGCGGCGGCTTGAGATCGGCGACCCGCACCAGCTCGGTCTGCATCGCGCGCGGCTTCACGCCGCCGACGTCAGCGTGGCGTTGAGCATCTGATGGCTCTCGTCGGTCGGGCCGAACTCGCTGTCGGGGTGAAACGCGATGACGCGCAAGGTCGCTTCGTCGGTTTCGAACCAGTGTTCGAGGCCGGCAGGAATGAGCCACATGTCGCCGGGCCGCATCGGCGTCGTCCTCGCCCCGGTGTGGCAAAGACCCTCGCCGGCGTAGACCAGCCCGATGCGGTGCGAAGGATGATAGTGCGGCGTCTGCCGCGTCTTGCCGGGAAAGTGCAGATAGTTGAGGCACGGGTCGCCGCATTTCAGCGGCTGGATCAGCCCGGTGTCGCTGCACCCGTTGATGTAGCGCAGCCGCCCGCCGTTTTCGATCGGGCCGCCGAGCGCGAAGATTCCGCGAAAGCGCTTCATCGTCGCCAACAGCGCCCGACAGTGGCGCGCTTCGAAGGTCGCCGGTTCCGGCGCGCAGGCGTACATCCCGGCTTCGAGCCGAAGGCCATTGACCTCGAGCGCGCCGTCCGCCACCGCGACGAAAGTCGTCCCGGTCGCCCCACCGTGGCGCAGCCCGTTCGAAAATCCGACAACGGCGATGTCGTCATCTTCGAATACAACGGCGTTGGTAAAATCGAGGATGGCGAAATCGGCCATTTTCCCTACTCCCGCTTGAAGTCGGCGATCAGACCGGCCGCGCGCAGCTTCTCCGTTTCCTCGATCCGGTGACGATTGATGTGGCGCGAGATCTCCAAGGGATGGCGGCCTTCCCGGTTCGATCGCCGCGCCGACATGGACCAGTAGCGCCAGCCGTCGCCCGGATAGAGATAGCGCGCGATCTTGCCTTTCCAGAGCTCAATGACGCCGCGCTCCATGATCGCCTCATAGAGCGCGACATAATCGGCGTCGTTCTGCGCCTTGCGGCGCACCGTGTATTCGTGCGGCAGATCGGGCATCGTGTGCGCGAATTGAAAAGCCAATCGCCTGATGACTGCCAGAATGTCGGGCATCTGTCGCTCGAGATCCGGGCGCTGTTTCCCGCGCTCATCGGGGGCGAGCGTATCCCGGCCGCGCGCCGCTGGCAAACCATCGTCCGTCTTGCCGCTCAACTGAAGTCCTCCCCTTTAGGGTCAGAACTCAATCAGTTGGACCGGTTTCGACCCACTGCTGTCCTTCCCGATCCGCCCAGTAGGACGCCGGAAACCGCTCATGGGCGAAAAGCGACCGACGCGCCAGAACCGGCTATTCCTCGGGCCGCAACCTAATGGGTAGGGGTCGACCCGAGGCAGTCGTCCCTAATAAGTATCCCCCAGCAAAGTCGGGGGGTTTAGAAAACAGGGATTTCGAGGAGTAATCCGATGCTTGAGTCCCGCCTTTTTGAAGAGCTCAGGTCAGCTCTTGACCGCGATGTCGCGTCCGGAAAGTTGATGACGCCCGCGCGAATCCAGCAGCAGACAGGATTATTTCGGGATCGCTTCGGCCCAGCAGTCCTGCGCCAGATCGATGACGAGGCGCTTCTGAAGCTCATGCATGGCCGCGATGACCCCGACAGCAGATGCCTCATGTACTGGCTGGAATTCAAGAATGACGAGGAATTTGCGGGCCAGAGTTTCGGGGGAATTGGCGGCGGGCAAGCCATGAAGTACGGAATTTACCAGCGCCAGAGCGATCATGAATGGATGGGCGGGTCGCCTACCGCGCCACGTGTCCTGCCGGTTAAGGAAGCAGTGGCGATCGCCCGGCGCCAACGCGACGAACTCTTGGCAGGCGATGCCGTGCTCGCCGCGTTGGAAACAGACGATACGTCCGATGAAGCCTATGCCCAGGTCCAAGCCGCGATGGAGACAGCGGCCCCGGAGCTGTCTGGGGACGGCTGGGCCCATAAATATTGGTTTCTGGTCCATCCGGACCGCCTGGACGATTTTCACAGTCCGCGGTGGCAGCGCTTTCACCTAATCAAGCTGTTGCAGATGCCCCCCGATCGCCTCGGCATTTTGGATTTCGCGGCGCCACGCTTCATCTGCGCTGGTCGCTTTGTGACGGCCGCCCGCGAGCTCGGCGTGCCAGTCAATACGCTCGATAGCGTCCTCAACGAGCGCAACGGCCCCCTGCACCGCTATTGGAAAATAGGCACTACCGAGGGAGATACCGGGGAAAGCCAATGGCCGGCGATGCGCGATGGCCATTACGTCTCGATTGGATGGCCGGAGCAGATTCCGGACTTGTCGAGCAAGATCGGCGGCGATCGCGCAGCAACCAAGGCTCAAATTCGCGATTGGCTGCTCCCGCTGTACCCGACGAATCCTGGGGTAGCAACTCGCAAAGCAGGTGAAATCCTGAATTTCACCGACCTGGTGGCCGACAATGACCTCGTGGTCGCGTGCCAGGGTCAAAACGTGCTTGGCGTTGGTCGCGTTCGGGGATCTTATGAATACGGCAGCAACCTCCGGTTCCCTCACAAACGCCCCGTCGAATGGCTTGTTCTCGAACCGTGGCAGATGCCAGAGCCCGAAGGGCTTCGAACGACAGTCTTCGAACTCGGCAAGAACGCGGCCAATTTGCTTGAGCTCGAGCGGCGCCTGTTCCAGCGCGACGCAACCGCGAGCTCTCTCCATGCGACAGGGCGGTTTACCAACGCACCTCTGCTCCTGCCCGATTTGGACCCGCTGGCTGCACGAATCGAGAGCATCCTGCACCGGAAGGGGCAGGTGGTCCTGTACGGTCCCCCCGGAACCGGCAAGACTTACCACGCGCTCAGAGTAGCGAGCGAGCTAGTGGCTCGCCGGCGGTTTGCGAAGACGTTCGCGGCCTTATCGGAGGCGGAGCGCTCACAGGTAGAAGGTCCAGATGGCCTCTTACGCCTTTGCACCTTTCATCCCGGCTATGGCTACGAGGACTTCATCGAGGGATTGCGGCCGCGCACTATCGACAGCCGTATGGTCTTTGAGCCGCGCGACGGTATCTTTAAACAGCTCTGCCAGGTTGCAGCGAAGCAGCCAGACGGAATTTTCCTTCTCGTGATTGATGAGATCAATCGCGGAGACGTACCCCGAATTTTTGGCGAACTAATCAGCGTCATCGAGCAGGACAAGCGCGGTAAGTTAATCACGCTGCCGGTCACCGGCTCAACTTTTTCTGTCCCATCGAATGTCTTCCTTCTGGGCACGATGAACACGGCCGACCGGTCTATCTCTCTGCTCGACGCAGCTCTGCGGCGTCGGTTCGGTTTCGTCGAGCTTATGCCGGACAGTTCCCAGCTCGCCGGCAAGAAGGTGGGCGATTTGCCGCTCGGCGCTTGGCTTGAGGCCCTCAATTCGCGCCTGCGTGAGCATCTCAAAAGAGACGCCCGAAATCTTCAAATCGGCCACGCCTATTTGATGCGCATCAATTCTACCCTGGAGTTCATCCGCGTACTCCGTGACGAGATTATCCCTTTGCTCGAAGAGTATTGCTACGATGACTTCGAAACTCTTGAGAAAATCCTGAACCCGACGATCATTGACGCTAAAGCTGGACGTGTTCGCGAGGAGATATTTGAACCAAACCGCGAGGCGGAGTTGATCCAGGCTTTGCGTTTCGAAGAGATGCAGCCCGTAGAGCTTGCTCAGTTGGCCGCCGGCGAGCTTGCCGACGACAACTCCGACGAAGAAGAAGACAATGGCGCTGAGGACGAAGGCGCTTCGTAAGAGCGCGCCCATCCTTGTCGAACTGACTGAATGGGCTCGGACCGGGCCCGAGCAGTTTCCGGTGCTTGCCGACCAGTCGCTCGCGGAAAATGTCTTATCGCAGCCGCTGACAGAAGCTCTGCGCCCGCGCATCGATATTCGCCGCACGTATCGAGGTCTCGAAATCGCCAGCACCTCATTCGTCGGGCGCGTCGATGTCGGCCGGCTGCGGATCGCGATCTCACCAAAACTGCCGGCCATGCCGCTCACGCGGCTTCTGCGCTACGCGTACAGCCTGCGCGACATCGCCACCATGGAGGAGACGCGCGCTCCGACCACGCGCCACGGGTTGCATGACCTTCTGATCGCGATGCTGGCTAGCGAGGTAGGGGAATTACTTCACCGGGGCCCAGCGCGGCGCTACGTGCCGATCACGAACAATACGGACCTCCCGCGTGGCCGCATTCTAATCCATCGGCTGGCCCGCAAAGGGGGCATAACGGAAGCGCAGCTTCCTTGCCAATATTTCGACCGACACGTCAACTGGCACCTCAACCAAACGCTTCGCGCGGGCCTCGAAACGGCAGCTCAAATGACTGAAGATCTCGACTTGCGCCGCCGCGTGCACAAGCTCGCCGCCGGTTTTGGCGATGTCGACCAGAAGGCAGAGCTTTTTGGTGTCGATATTGACCGTGCCGAGCGCGGGCTAACCCGCCTCACAGCCGCGAATGGCCCAGCGCTTACTATCATCCGCCTGCTTCATGACATGCTCGGCCTTGGATTCGAGGCGGAGGCCCCGCTTAGCCGAATCCCTGGTCTCCTCTTCGATATGAACCAGTTTTTCCAGCGCCTGCTCTCCCGTTTCCTGCACGAAAACCTCGTCAACGCACGCGTTGAGGACACTTGGCCGATCCGCAACATCTTTGCCTATGCGGCCCACGCCAATCCACGGCAACGCTCGGGGCCGGCGCCGCGACCGGATTTCGCTCTAATCTCCGGGAACACCTTGCGCGGGTTCCTGGACGCTAAATACCGGGACATTTGGGACCGCGATTTCCCTGCGGAGTGGCTGTACCAACTTTCGATCTATGCCCTCGCGTCCCCAAGGCGCGCGAGCGTGATGCTGTATGCCACGATGTCCGCCAAGGCGACAGATGAGCAGATAGATGTCCGGCCACCAATAAAAGGCGTGTTGAACGGCTCGGCAGCCGTCATTATCCGACCGGTGCCATTGCCTCGCTTAGCGATGCTCCTTCGCCCGAACCAAAGCGGACGCCTTGCCGCCGAGCGGCGGCGAATGGCAAAGCAACTTGTCACCCTTCGGACCACCCAGCTGATGCGCCGAGATCAGGCCTGCGAGATGTGGACGACTTAACCCCCGCACACCAACCTACGGATCGGGCCGGGCCAAGGCCGGGTATGGGCGGTCTCTACGCCTACAGGACCGGGCTTGTACGCCCGCTATCCCGCCCGTTCCCGCGGTTCGGCCAACGCCCGCAATCCGCCCCGAGCGGTCGCCACCGTAGCAGCCAATTGGGTTTTGACCCTAGGGACGCGCTACGCCCCGCCGAGCTTGCTCAGCATGTCGGCAAATCTTCCGGCGCTTCGATGAAGAAGCCGTAAGGCCGTGGCAAGGTTGTGGTAAGCTCCATTCCACTGACGTTCATGCGAACTCGACAAACGAGTTTCGCCATGACGCCCGAACGTTTAGCCTTCCTCATCAATCACTGTTTTCGCCGCCGGCGCCGAACTCGCTGACCGCCTATCAACGCGACATCGCCCGCTTTCTCGGGATCACGCCGCACACGCTGCGGCGCTACTTGACCGGCAAGCAGCCGATCCCGCGACAGGTCGAAGTGATTCTCGAAATCTTCCATCACTACCCGGCGATCACCGCCGACGTGGTCGATTTTCTGATCAACCACCCCGACGCCAACAATCAATAACTTAGTGCGCTAAAGCGAACATTTTGTCCGCTCGGGCCCCACCGATTTGGCGGTCTTGTTTCACGCGTGAGTGAATTGAATTCGCCACGCGATGAGCGAATTTGGTTCGCCTGACGAAGAAACAATCGCCGAAACGACAATCGTCGCCCGACGGCTTGCTCGCGTTCGAGGCGGCGCTGCGCGCGCACGGGCACGAGCCCGTCTTGCGCTGGGTGACAGAGGGGCCGCGCACCACCGATTTCGACTTGCACGCCGGATATTGCGTCGGCCCGGACTTCGTCTATGTCCAGGCGCTTCGCGGGAGCGGCTGGCGCGCCTTCGTCGCCGCGCCGGAAAGCGACGTTCAAGAGCTGATCGCAAGCCTCGAACGAGCCCGTCGCCCGCGCCTCGGTGGCCGCCGCCGCGATTTGTGAGTAAGTTCGCCGTTTTAAGGGGCCAGGCCTTTGAGAGGGGCCTTAGCCGATGGGTTTCATGCTGCCCTTCTTGCGCAAGCGCGAGGGGACGCGCCGGCGCAGCCAATCGGCGTTTCTGCGCTCTCTGCAGTCGCCGTTCCTGTTCGCCTGGAACCCCGCGCTGCGCGAGCCGCTCGACGAATACCGCGCCGCTTGGATCGAGGTCACCGCCCGCACCATCGACGCCTTGCACAATTCGGGTTGGCTCGCCGGCGGGGTCGAGCAGGCGACCGCGGCGATGGCCGGCCCGTTCATGGCGCTCAACGCCCGACCGGACCCGGCGGTGTTCGGCGGCGACGAGGCCTCCGCCGCCCGATGGGCGCGCCAGGTCGAACGGCGCTTCGAGGTCTGGGCGCGCAGCCCATACGCTTGCGACCTCGCCATGCGGCAGAACCTGGGGCAAATGTGCGCTCAATCGGTCAAATGGTGGTTTGGCCTCGGCGAAATCACCGGCCTGATCCGCTACAAGATGCGGCCGGGCAACAGTCACGGGACGAAAATTCAGGCCATCCCGCCGCAGCGCATCCCTCAATCGGCGAAAAAGCAGCCGTCAGTGCAAGGCGTCATTCTCGACGCTGACGGCGCGCCGGTCGCCTATTGCATCGACAATTTCGATCCCAACAATCCGGGGGCGGTCGAAGAAAAGGAGGTTAAGGCGCGCGACCGCTACGGGCGCCTCGCGGTCATCCATGTTCACAATTCGCCGCCGACCGTGGTGCGCGGCATCTCGCCGCTCGCCCCGGCGATCCAGATCGTGCGCCAGTATGACCAGCTCGCCAACGCCA
The DNA here is from genome assembly GCA_963824475.1 of uncultured Alphaproteobacteria bacterium. GTDB lineage: Bacteria > Pseudomonadota > Alphaproteobacteria > Rhizobiales > Beijerinckiaceae > Roseiarcus. The sequence continues at coordinate 233,489 of CAWGPR010000005.1, read as the reverse complement.
CCCTGACCGCGGCGCTCATTCAGGCGATCTTCGCCGCGACGATCGAGTCGGACGCGCCGACCGAGCAATTGCTGATGGCGCTGCAGGACGAAGAGGAGCAAACGACGCCGACCAACGGCGGCCAGGCGGGAGATTCCGGCGATTTCAGCAAGTTCATGGCGGCGCGGGCGCAATGGTACAATCACACCAAGTTTGATCTCGGCAAGTTCGGCAAGATCCTCCACATTTTCCCCGGCGAAAAACTCAACTTTCTCCGGTCGGAGCATCCGAACGAGAATTACAAGCCGTTCAGCAAGTCGCTGTTGCAGGAAGTGGCCCGCTGTCTCGGCATCACCTATGAGCAATTGACCGGCGATCGCGAGGGCGCGACCTATTCGAGCGAACGCATGGGGAGCGCGGAAGTCTGGCTCATCAACCAGTATCGCCGCCAGCACATCGCCGGCCGGTTCATGCAGATCGCTTATGAGAGCTGGCTCGAGGAGGACATTGAGCTGGGGGAGACCGTGGTCCCGGGCGGCACCGAGGCGTTCTACGCCCGGCGCGACGCCGTCTGCCGGGCTGACTGGCGCGGCCCGCCGAAGCCGACGGCCGACGATTTCAAGACCGCTCGGGCAAACGATCTCAAGCTCAGGAACAAAATCATCACCCGCGAAATGTGGTGCGCCGACGAGGGCGCCGACTGGCAAGACGTCGACGATCAATTGAAGCGCGAGCAGGACAACGCCGAGGAGCTCGGCATCGACACGTCGCCACCGCCCGCGCCCGCCGGCGGCTCGGGCGACGGCGGCGACGGCGGCGACGGTTATGCGCCGGACGGAGAATAGGGATGGCGGCGATCGATTGGGCGGACCCTTGTGAGCGCGCCGCGGCGCTTTGGGCCGCCTACAACAGGCTGATTTCCGGGGCGCAGGAATCGGACGTCACCTATTCCGCCAACGGCGTCAATCGCCGGGTGAGCTATTCGACCGCCAATCTGGATCGGTTGTTGAACGAATATCGCGCGGCCGAGAACGAGTGCGCGCTCCAGTCCGGAAAGCCGGTGCGCTGGCGCCGGTTCGCCATTACCGGCGGCTCGCGCCGCATCGGGTGAGGACATGATCGATCCCAAGATCACCTTGCCGCTTCGCGATCGGGTCGACGCCGCGGGCGAGCCGGTGCATGAATTTATCGTCGCCGGCCATAACGATGATTTCGCCCTTGAGGTCGACGGCCTGACTTTGGTCGGCCGCCTCGATCCGGAGCGCGGGCCGGCGCAGGCGATCGCGGTCGAAGAGCCGCTAGAACTCGTCGACGGCGCGCTCAAGGTCACCGGCGTCCCCGCAGACGTGCAAGACCTACTCGATCGCATCATTGAAGCGATCGAAGGCGAGCCGACTGACGGCGCGACCTATGGCCGCAAGGACCGCGATTGGCAGGAGGTTTTGCCCGTCATCGATGGCGTTGTCACCGTTCCCGAAGACAACGCGCTTCAACTTGAAGGCGTGAACGCTCGCCTGACCATGCAAGCGACGGGACAGCCGCAATTGAGCTTCGGGCAAGCGAGCGCGAATCAGTTCGGCTTGTGGAATGTCGGCGGCGCGCGACGACTTGTTCAACAGGCGCACGGTGGATTCAGCATCGACCTCACCGGGGCGAGCCCCCAAGGCTTTGAGATCGTCGGTTCTCACTTCGACGGGGTGACTCACTTCGTCAATGCGTTGAGCGCCAATCCGACTTGGGCCGATATACGAGTCCAAATTCTCCACGTTCCCGCCCAATGGGCCGGATTACGGGTCAATGTCGCTGGCGGCGCGTGGTTCGATTTTCGCAACGATGGCCGCAACGTGAAATCGCACCCCGGCGGCTGGGAACAAGAATTGGACGCCCGAATCAAGGACATCAGGCACGCCTATGAGGACGGCCTTGAGGCGATCAAGAAATTGCAGCCCGTCCGATTCGCCTACAAAGGCCGGGAGAAGCAATTCCCAAATGACCGAATGGAATTCGTGGGCCTGACCGCGCAGAACGCCGAGGATGCGGGACTATCCGAATTCGTCACCAAGGGCCCGGGCGAGGTCGAAGGGGAACAGGTCGACGACCTTCGCACTTTCGATCCGACCAGCGTGATCTACACCCTCATCAACGCGGTGAAGGAGCTTGCCGCGCGCGTCGAACAATTGGAGGCGCGGACATGAGCGCGCCGACGCTTGAGCCGAAGGCGGGTTTTGATTGGGGCAAGGTGACCTGGGGGCGGCCCGACAGCCCGGCGACCGTTCTGTGCTCCTATTGCTCCGCGTCAATCCCCGAGGACGACGTTCCGCTCATCCTATGGACCACGCAGGGCTACGCGGCGCGGTTCTGCAAACAATGCCGCAAGACCTGGTGGGGCTTCGAGGAGTTCGATGATTCGGAGTTCGACGCATGAACACGCTGCGCTACGCTCACATTCTGACCCGGTTAATCGACGCGCCGCTCTGGGCTCATCCGGTCAAGGCGGCGATCGTCTACAACCTGATCGGCGGCCGGCTCGGCTATCCGGCGCTCGCGGTTCCCGACGATCCGACGGCGGAGCGGATCGCCGCGATGCGGCGGCGGCCGGAGGCCTCTCGCTTCGTCGGCGAATGGCCGGTCAGCGAGGAGGAAGGCTCGCGCCGGGTCGAGCCGTTCCGCCTCACCCGCCAGGGCGTGGGAATTATCACCGTCTCCGGCGTGCTCATCAACCGCGGCGCGTTCATCGGCTCCTATTCCGGCGAGACCTCGTATGAAGGGGTGAAGCACCAGCTCACCCGCGCCGCCGCTGATTCGCGGGTGAAAAGCCTGATCCTCGATCTCGACACGCCGGGCGGCGAGGCCAACGGCGCATTCGAGGCGGCGCAAGCGGTGCGCCAGGCGGCGGACCGCAAGCCGGTGATCGCGATCGCCAATGGCATGGCGGCTTCCGCCGGCTATGCGCTGGCCTCCGGCGCGACCCGAATCATCGCCGCGCCGTCGGCGATCAGCGGCTCGATCGGCGTCTCGATGCTGCATCTCGACTTCTCGCGCCAGCTCGATCACGAGGGGGTGACCCCGACCCTGATCTTCGAAGGGGCGCGCAAAATGGACGGCAACCCGCTCAACCCGCTGACCGCCGACGCGGAGGCGACGTTGCGCGAGGAAGTGCATCGGTATTATGAATTATTTGTAGAGACGGTGGCGGCCGGACGTGGGCGCCGCACTCCCGCCAGCGCGGCGCGCAGCACCGAAGGTCGGGTTTATGTCGGGCGCGAGGCGATCGACGCGACAGCGCCGAAAAAACCACTCTCGAAGCCAGCCCGCCGATGATCGGCATGCGACAGACCGAGTATGACGCCACGCTTGCGCAAGCGACGGCTCGGGGCGAGGCCGCCCAGCTGGCGCGCTTCAAGGCCATCGGCGCCGATTCGCGGGTCAAGGGCAAGGAGGCCTTCGCCCTGCGGCTCGCGTGCGAGGCTCCGCAGATGCCGGCCGAGGCGGTCGGCGCGATGTGCGAATTGACGCCGGCCAGCTCGGCTCGGCTGTCGCTGGCCGAACGGTCGGCGGAGACCGGGGCGGAGGCGGTGTCATCGGCGCCGGGGCCGCGGCCCGACCCCGCTGCGGCCGGATGGGACGTCGCGGTCAACCGCGCCAACGCCCGCACCCAGGCCGACACTCGGCGGGCGCGGGCCTGAGCCCAAGCCAAAAGGAGACAAAGCAATGAGCGCTGTTGTCGAGGTCCCGGCCTATGGCCCGACCGCCAATTTCATTGTCAGCGAGGCGAACGGCTATCGTTCACGCGAGCAAATCGTCGTCGCCCAAGGCGGCCTCTATCCCGACGGGACGGTCCTGCAGGCGATGGCCGGCGACGAAATCAAATATGCGCCGTTCGCCGGCGGCGGCGAGGACGGCGTCGCGCTCGCCGTGCTGTTTCAGACGGTGGACGCCCGCGAGGCCGACGTTCGGGCGACGGGCATGGTGCGCGACTGCGAATTGCAGCGGGCGATGCTGAAATTCGTCGGCGAGATCGGCGAAGCGGAGCGAGCGGAGGCTTACGCCATCCTCGCCGCCGCTCACGTGGTCATGCGGTGACGAAGAAAACCGCCGGACTTGGAGGCCGGCGGCATTGAGACGGAGAAGCCGAAAAACAGGGGAGGATCTAAGCCAAAAGGTGGCTTGAAACGCAAAGAACTTATCACGGCCGCGCTCATTCGCAAAAGGGCGCCGGCGGCGGATCATAAGGACTTGCGGTCATGCTCCTCTCTAATCTGTTCAATCTGCCGACGTTTCAGGCCGTCCAACTCACCGCGGTCATCGAACGCATCGCCTTTCAGCCGTCGATGCTCGGCGCGTTCGGGCCGGCGTTGTTCACCGTCTCAAATTCAAGCACCCGCCAGATCGCCATGGCGCAGAGCGAGGGGGTGCTGTCGCTGATCCCGACCTCGCCGATCGGCGCCCCGCCGGTCGAGCTGGAAAAGAAGCCGAGCGATCTGCGCTCATTCATCATCCATCGGCTGGCCAAGGGCTCGACCCTGATGGCCGAAAGCCTGACCGGCCTCATGCTCGCGCCGGACTTCCAGCAGATCGCCATGGTTCAACAGGAATTGGCCGACCGCAGCGCCAAGATCCGAACCGACCTCGAGTTCACCCAGGAATTCATGCGGCTCGGCGCGGTGCTCGGGCAGGTTCGCGACGCCGACGGCTCGGTGCTCGACGACTTCTGGCAGACCTGGGGTGTCCCGCTCCCGGCGTGGATCGACTTCCCGCTCAACGACCCCAACGCCAATCTGCGCATGCTGTTGCGGCAATTGACCCGCGATGTTGAGCGCACTTCGCAGGGCGGCTGGATCCCCGGGCGGACGCAATTGCACGCGCTCTGCGGCGCCGAGTTTTATGAACGCTTGGCGACCCACCCGAAGGTCGAGGCGACCTATCTCAACTGGTCGGCGGCGATGGATTTGCGCGCCCAAATCCTCGATCAATTCCCGTTCGGCGGCGTCATCTGGCACGACTATCGCGGCACCGACGACGGCACGACGATGGCGATCGCCGGCAACGAGGCGCATTTCTTCCCGGTCGGGGCCAACGAGGCGTTCCGCTGCATCTGGGGGCCGGCGGAGTTCGACCCGTTCATCAATCTGCCCGGCCGCGAGATTTACGCGCTCACCATTCCCGATCGCGACCGCGGCGCATGGGTGCGGTTCGAGGCCTACAACTATCCGCTGTTCGTGTGCTCGCGGCCGGACATGCTGCGCCGCGGCCGGATCAGCGGCACCGCGTGAGCCATGGCGCTGTTCGACGACATCGACGCGCGCACCGCCGCGGCGGTCGGCCGGGTGTTCGAAGACACGATCATTTGGCGGCCGATGCTGCCGACGCCTCCCGGCGGCGACGACTTCATCGCCACCCGAGGCGGGCGGCCTGATCCAAATCGGCCAGTCCGACCCTTGCCGGCGATCGTGACTTGGGCGGTGACCGGCTTGCCGATCGAGAGCGGGAGCGGCGGCGGTGTGGTCGGCACGGCGACGCTGATGATCGATTTCGAATGGGTGCTGTTTCTGGCCGATGAATGGCGGCGCTTCGGCCCGCCGCGGCGCGGCGATCGAATCGAGATGCTGGAGGAGCGCGACCCCGCCAACCGCATGGCCGAGGTCACGCGCGTCGGCGACGACGGCTCGGCCCGTTTTTATTGCTGGTGCTCGCTGGTGAACGTCTCATGATCCTCGGTCAAGACGTGCTGCGCCTATTGACGGTCAAGGCGCTCAAAGGCCGCACCTGGGCCGGCGGGCGGGTGTACGATTCGCCCGCCCAAGCCGCTGACCTCAAGATCGCGGAGGAACGCGCCACCCCGTTCATCAGCGTCTATACTGACGACGCCGACGTCGACACTCAGGGCGACTCGCTGCACAACCCCGACGCGCGGGTCTATCTGACCATCGAATGCGCGGTCGCCGATCAGATCGTGGTGGCGTCGGCCGGGCCTGAGGCCAACGCCCATGCGCCGCCGGGCGCCGCGCACACAACGACGCTGGCGCAAACCGATAGCGCGCTTGAAATGTCGATCGGATTCGTCTCGCAACAAGCGTTGCAAGCTTTGCTCGCCGTGGACAGCCCATGGTCGGAATTGTGGCGGCTGTTCACCGTCGCCGGGCGGCCACGGGTCGAGGTCCGGCGCGGCGGCCCCGGTCAGCAGCAGCAGCAAAGCGCGATTCGCTTCGCCTCGCGGATCATGCGGATGCAGCTCGGCGTCTTGGCCGATCCGGTCTTTGGCGAGCCGATCCCGAATGGTTTCTGGCGCGAGTTCTTCGACCTCGCTGAGGACGATCCGGAGATTGGCTCGACCGCCGCGCTCATCAAAGCGCATTTCGAGACCACGCCCGGCCTGCCGTCGTGGCGGATCGAGCAGAAGCGCGGCACTTACACGCTGCGCGGTCTGACGGCGCTCGGGATTGCGCCTTTGGACATTCCGGATGAACCGGAGCCGGAGCCGGAACTGGAGGCTTCTCATGGCGGATGAACCAAAGTTCGTTGTGCTGGGCAAGATGGGCGGTCAATCGGGCGGCGGCGGAGCGCCCGGGCCGGCCGGTCCACCTGGCCCTCAAGGGCCGGCGGGTCCGGCGGGTCCACCTGGTCCGGAAGGCCCGCCTGGCCCGCAAGGACCGCCGGGCGACGCGGCCGACGCGGCGCGGATCACCGCGTTGGAGACGACGGTCGCCGAGCTGCAGGCGACGATCGCGGAGCTCAAGGGGAGCGAGACGTGACCTTGGCGGACAATCGCGAGCCGCCGCTGTTGGTCGAGGCGACGCCTATGGATCTCGGCAGGCTCGACGCGCCAGAGCCGACCGGCCCGCCCGGGCCTCCGGGTCCGCCCGGCCCGGCTGGGCCAACCGGCCCGATCGGCATGCGCGGCCCGCCGGGGCCGCCCGGCGAGGGCGGGGAGGGTCCGCCCGGGCCTCCCGGGCCGCAGGGCGAGCAGGGGCCGGCGGGGGAGATTGGCCCTGTCGGCGAAGCTGGGCCACAGGGCGCGCCAGGGGCGGCCGGCGAGCCGGGGCCGGCAGGGGTCCATAGGGCCGGCGGCGAAACGGGCCCTGCGGGCGAACCTGGGCCGCAGGGCGAGGCCGGGCCGGCGGGGCCGCCCGGCCCGGCGGGAGAAGACGCCGACGTGACCCGGCTTGTCGCTCTCGAGGAGCGGGTCGAGACGCTTGAGCGCCTGGTCGAGGAACTGAGCCGCAGGGAGCCGTGAATGGCGAACGAACTCAGCCGCCTCATTCAAGACGTCGCCGAGATGCAGCGCCGGATGGCCGGCGGCGTGCATCAGGGGACGGTGGACGAGGTCAAGGGCGACAAGGTGCGGGTCGCATGGGGCAAAGGCCCGGACGGCAAGCCGGTCAAGTCGCCGTGGCTCGACACGTCCAACCATCGCGGCGGGGCGCGCGAGCGGCGGTTCTACAAAAAGGGGCAGAACGTCACCATCGACACGGTTAACGGCCAGATGGACGAGAGCGCGACGGTATCGGCCGACGCGCCCAATGAAAAGTTCAAGGCGCCCGACCACGCCGAAGAGGCGGGGGAGGATGCGGAGACCTATCAACTCGGCGAGCTGCACACGACCAAGAAGGGCGACCTTTACGAGGTTTTTCTGCGCGAGGAGCAGAAGGAGCAGAAGGACGGCGAGCCGCAGCCGCGCGTCGCCAAGCCGAGCATGAAGTTTCGCTTTCACAAGTCCGGCGGCGTCACCGCCCAAGTCGGCGAGGCCCGCTTCGCCGCGCACGAGAAGGGGGCGAAGCTGCGGATTGGCGAGCAATGGATCGCCGTCACCAAGGACGGCATTCTGTTTTCGAGCCCGCCGACACTGGCGAAGGACGACCCGATTCCCAACGACGATGGATAGATGGATAGGAGCGATCATCATGATTGAGCCTCTGCGCGAATATTACGTCCGAGTCCCCGGTCTCAAGGAGGTCGGCGGCCGGCCGGTCAAAGTGCGCGGTCAAGATCGCGTGGTGCTTCTGACCGCGGCGCAAGCCACTTACTGGCTCGATCAAGGGACGATCGGCGCAAGCCCAGGGGAGACGCCGCTCGGAGGGGCCCTGGGGCGAAAGCCGCGCGAGGTCGGCGCTCCGAAGCGCAAAGGAGGCGGCGCGCGATGAACAGTCGCGAAATCGACGATCTGTGGCCGGACCTTCGGCGCGGGCGAATCATCCTCGCGCCGGTGCGGGTCGGCATGGATCGGCGCACCGGCAAGATTCTGATCGGCTGGCCGCATGTGTTGCAGTCGATCGAGACTATTCTCATGACCCGCTATCACGAGCGGGTGCTGCGCCGCTGGGCCGGCTCGTTCGTTCCCCACATGCTGGGCGAATTGGCGATCCCGCGCGTCATCACTCGGTTCTTTTGGGCCATCGCCTCGGCGATCGAATTGTGGGAGCCGAATTATCGAGTGACGCGAGTTCGAATCCAGCAGCGTGACGACCGCGAGCCGGAGAGCCGCCTCACCAGCGCCGAGCAATTGCGCGTGGGCCAGATGAGCAATCGGATCGAGGGCGTTTATCGGCCGCGCGGCCATCTCGGCGACTTCACGCCTGAGGCGCGCCGCTCGGCCGGCCTGGTCGTCCGTGGCGGCGGGCAGTGGGAGGCGACATGAACCGCCTCGGGCTTCTGGACCCCACAATCTCTGCCGCGCTTCGAGGTGTTGGAGACGCTCGACGACGAGGATCTGCTCGACGCCCGAATGACCCGGCTGGTCGAGGTGTGGAAGGAGCACGATCCGCCGGCCGGCGCGGCTTATGATGTCGAAGCGCTCGAGTTCGACCCGATCAAGATCACTCAGGAGGTCTCGACCTATTTCGAGCTCCTGCAGCGCGATCGGGTCAACCAGGCGGCGCGATCCGTCACCCTGGCTTTCGCGGTCGGCGGCGATCTCGACGCGATCGCCTCCCGCTATCCCGGCGGCGTCCCGCGCCTCACCGACGAACAGGGCAATCCGGACGAAGACGATGACCGCTATCGCCGGCGCATCTGGCTATCACCGGCGACGTTGAGCCCGCATGGGACCGAAGAAGCCTATGTGTTCTGGGCGCTGACGGCCGACCGCACCCTTCACGACGCCTCGGCGACCACGGTGGAGGGAACGGGGCGGGTCAAGATCGCGATCATGGCGACCGGGCGCGATCCCCGGCCGACCCAGGCGCAATTGCTGGCGGTGCGCGCTTACATTCACGCCTTCAGCCGCAAGGGGCTGACCGATATTGTTTCGGTCGTGCCGCCGGGAGTGGTCGAGACCCGTTATGTCGTCGACGTGTGGCTGTTTCCCGGCCCGGATGCGAGCGTCATCATGGCGGCGTTGCGCGACAGCCTAGTCGCTCTGGTCAAGCGCCAAGCTTGGCTCGGCTTCTCGCACACTCGCATGGCGATCGGCGCCGCGACGGCCATCGCCGGAGTGCAAGACGGCAAGATCATCGAGCCGGCGGCCACGGTTGTCGTCGACGCCGTCAGCGTCGTGCACGTCACCGAGATTGTGCTCAATCTGAGGGGGCGGCGCGAATGAACGAGCGGCTTGGCTCCCGCCTCATCTATCGCGCCGCGACCGGCCTCGAGAAGGCGCTGGCGGACGTGGACGGCGAGCGGCTGACCGCGCTCTATGCCGAAGCGGTGAGGGACGTATGGGACCCCTGGGCGATCTCCGCTGAGAACCTGCCGATCCTCGCCTGGTCTATGCAAGCCCGGCTGTGGGACGATGATTGGGGCGAGCACACAAAGCGCGAGTGGACCGCCAATCAGTGGCGCTTCCAGGCGCTGCGCGGGACGCAAGACGGCGTCGAGATGGCGCTCAACACGATGGGCCGGGATTTTACCGGCGGATATAACCTGCTCGAGGTCCTGGCCCCGCCTCAAGGCTTCTTCGCTTCGCCCTCGCTGACCAAGGACGAATGGGACGATTGGGTTCGCCTGATGCCGGAGCTGCGGATCCAGCTCGCGCACGGCGTCGGCCTTTCGGTCAGCGAATTCTTCGCCGGCGACGGCGTTGTGGGGAGATACGCGGCCGGCCGAGACGACGGGCCAGCGCTGTACGGCCGGCGCGCGGTGCTGCGCCGGCCAGGCCAGCCCGACCAGCCCTTGGGGATGGTCGAGTGGCGCACCCGCGTCGAGGGGCGCGAGACGATCGACTATGAGCGGGTGTCCGTCCCTGGCCTCGCCGGGGCGGCCTTCGTCGCCGGCGAGGATCACGTGAGCGAAAAGAAATTCGTCGACGCCGACGAACTCGCGCCGCGCCTTTACAGTTACCAGCTTGACGGCTCCTACGATCACGTGATTTCGGAGCTGCACCTGTCGACGGTCGCGCCGGGCCTCGACCCGATGAGCGTGCAATTCGAGCGGGTGAGCGACATCGGCGAGGCCGGGCCGTTTTTCTACGTCAACGACCATTCGGACGACGGCTTCGCCAACAACGGGCGCGAGGCCGGCGAGATGCTGGCCGATCGCGTCTATCTCATCGACCCGGCGATCGCCGTGCCGATGACGGACGGCATAAGCTTCGTGGGCCTCGATCGGGTCGGCTTCCCGCCTTACCACGCCGAGCTGATGGTCGACCTCATCACCCGCGAGCCCTGGCCGTCTTGGTTCGCCGGCGAGACGGCGGCGGCCGAGTCGTTCGCGGCGCCCGACAATTTCAAAGACTTCGACCGCGCCATGCGCGCGATCGTCGCGGGCAAGGCGTTCCGCGACCGCGTGCTGGCGGACTTCGCCGTGGTTCATCCGTTGGCGTTTGGCGATCCGGTTTACGAGAACACGACATTCGCCGACCATCGGCGAAGCTTGCTCTAAGGGAGCCTTCAAGATGCTGCGCAGGGTGCAAATCCAAGACTGGCAGAAGGTCACCGAAGGCGACTTCAACAATTTCGGCCGCTTCCCGCAACAGTCCTTCGACGAGATGTTGCGCGACCTGGGGCCGGGGCCGTCCTTCGCCGGCTTCGCCGTCGCCCAGATCGGCCCGAGCACGGTGCAGCTCGGTCCTGGGCGGCTCTACTCGGCCGCGGGGCCGTTTTTCTTCCTCGCCGACGATCCAGGGGCGGAGATCGACTTTCTGGGCTATCTGCCGGTCGTCACCCGCCGCTGGGCGACGATCTCGGTCTGGGGCCAGGAGATCGAAACGGGGACGGAGCCGCGGACCTTCATCACCGACGCCACCACGCGGGCGACAGTCGCTCGCGTCGTCTCGACCGAATTGCGCCGCCACGTCAATCACGCGCCGGTGTACGGCCAGGAGAGCCCCGACCCGATTCGGCCGGCGATCGCCGCCAACGTGCTCCCCGTCGCCTATGTCCTTCTCGGCCCGGCCGGCATCATCTCGATCACGCCGGCGAATGAGCATCGCGCCGAGTCGATCCTCAACTTGGGTCTGCGCGCCAACGACATGGATTCGTGGCGCACCCGCATCGGCGCCCGGCTCGACACGCTGGGGTCTGACCTCGCCAATCTCGCCTCGCGCCTTCGCGGCACCGCGAAGATGGATTTCGTCCTCGAGCTGTCGCGCGACATGGCGCGGGTCAAAGAGCTGCTGCAACTGCCGTCCGACTTCACCGCCTGGAGCGCCGACCGCTTTCTGACCAACGTCCATTCCGAAATCGAGCACGTCGACTGGCTGGCGACGATCGAGGAAGGCGTCCGTTTTCCGCCAGCGGCCGAGCGGAACGCCCAGCTCGCGCTTCTCAACCAATTCGATCAGACGGTCATCGTCCAGAATAATTTCATGCTGCCGCATTACACCGAGATCGCCGCGGCTCAGCGTGCTCGGCAACGAGGCCGAAATGTCGATCAGCCAGTTCGAGTGGCAGACGACGGATTGGATCGAGATGTCGAAGACCCGGATGAGGGTGCGCTACGGAACCCCGTTCACCTGGTGCTCCAACACCGCGTTCTGGGACGATATGACGAACTCGGGCGGGACGATGATCCTGATCTATGATCCGGTGCAAAACATCTTCATTCGCCCGGTCACCCACGAGACTTTCCAAATTCTGGAAGCGATCGAGGACTCGCCCGGCCATTGGGTTTATCGCCTGCAACAGTTCTGGATCGACGAGGTCGAGGAATATTATTGGGATCGAGTCATCACGACGCACAGCTTCTCGGGCGCGATCGTCGCCGAAACCTTCCTCAACGCCCAGGACGGGTGGCTGACCAGCGTCGACTTCTTTCTCACCCGCGCCTCGACCGACGGCGATATTCAGGTGCTCATCGTCGAGACCCGGCATGGCGCGCCGGAGTTTGACCGCGTGGTGGCGCGCGCGACCGTCTCGACCTTGGACTTGCGCGTTTATCCGGCTCACACGCGGGCGAATTTCATCCCGACCTTCCTCTCGCAGGGCAAGCGATATGGGCTCGTCTTTCAGACGTCGGGCAATCATTTCCTGGCGATGGTGATCGACAACAAGTACGCCCAGGGCATGCTATTCATCGCGACCGGCGCCGGCTGGGCGATGGGCGATATTCTGCGCGACATCACCTTCCGGCTGAACTTTGCCGAGTTCGACGTTCCGCGCGTCGCCATCCAGCTTCAGCCGCTTGAACTGCAGAACGGGATCGCGGCCATCGACCTCAACGTCGATTCGATCCGGCCGGCGGCCTGCTCGACCACGTTCGAGCTAATGGTCAACGGCACATGGACGCCGCTGGGCAGCTCCAGCGCGGAAAACCCAAATCCGCTGAACGGCCTGCCGCCCCTGTTGCCGTTTCGGGTGGTGCTGACCGGGACGACGGATCTCATGCCCGGCATCGGCGTCGGCCCGAACGGCTGGGCCTACACCTGGCGGCCGCGCTCCGACTTCCGTCACATCTCGAAGGTGCAGCGCCTGCCGGCGCCGGTCAACGTCGTCTTTGTCGATGTCCGCTTGGAGTCCTGGCGCGGCGAGCCCTATCACGAATGCCACGTCCGGCTTCTGACCGGGACCGGCTACGCGACGGTCGTTAACCCGGCCTTTCAGGACGATTCGACGGACCCCCGCGACGGCATGGCGATCGTCCGCCGGCTGACCTTCGAATTCCCGGAAGAAGAGATGATCGACAGCTTCCGCATCCGCATCGAGGGGACGACCGACAATGTGCTCTCGTGTTTCCACGTCGCTGAGCGCGTTCAGGTGTCGGTGACGATCGACCCGGAGCTGATCGTGGAGCCGGAGAATTACCAGATCGTGGAACCGCAAAGGATCACCAATGGCTGAACGTCCCAAGTCGCTCCCCGCGCTGCCTGAGTTCGTCGACGACGCCTATTATCGCGTCCAGTTGTGGCGATCGATCCGTTACGGCGGGCGCAACTTCTCGCCGGCCGATCGCCAGATTGTGCGCGGCGATATCGCGAAGAAAATCGCCAAGGTCATCCACTCGGCCGAGCCCGCGCCAACGCCATGAACGACGTCGTCGACACAACGCGGATGCTTCGCCTCGACGAGGAATTCGCCATGACGCCGAACGATCCGGTCATCGGGACCTGGCGGCGGGCGATGGCGGCGATCGAAGGCCGCCTGAGGGCGCTTGAGGATCAGCGGGCCGATTACGACGAGGCAATCCGTGTGTTCGAGGAGTTGGCGCTCGCCCGCATCAACGAAGTGCTGCTGCCGGCCCTGGAGGTCATAACCCTCGCCGCCGAGCTGGGCTTTCTTCTGGTGCGGTCGAGCACCGAAGCGTCGTTGATCCCGGACGAGCGCATCCACTTTTTTGTCGAGGAAGGGCCGCAACGCGACCTGTTCACTCCGACGCCGTTCGTGGCGATCCAACGCACCAGCACGCCGGACGATTACGCGGTCGGCTATGTCGAGGCCTACGATCGAGAGACCGGCTATCTCCTGACCAAAGTCCTCGCGGCCTACGGCTCGTCTGGACCGTTCGACGATTGGGTCATTTCGGCCGCGCCGGGAGTGAGCGAGGCGACGCGCTCCTATTGGGAGCGGGCGCTGATCTCCGCCCAGGCCACCGAGCGCGACGCCGCTCAGACGGCCGAGGATCGAATTTATGTCGAAGCGGCCCGCCAGGCGTTGGAGGAAGCGGGCCTCAACCCCGATCAGTATGTTTGGCGTGACGGCACACGGTCGTTCACCGCCGTGGTCAGGGGCGTGGCGCCGGACGCGATCGCCGACGACGCGACAATGCCAACATCGTTCTGGACCCGCCGGCGGGTGAATGAAGGGGTGGCGAGCTTGCAAACCGGCGCGCCGGCGAGCCTCAACAATTTTGCTCGGACGGCGGCGGCGCTCGGCAACGATCCCAATTTCGCTGCGACGCTGCGGCGCGAATTGAACGCCATCGCCGTCCCGGTCGGCGGCGTCATCGCCTGGGCGAGCGCGACCTTGCCGGCGAATTTCCTGCGTTGCGACGGCGCTGTCTACAACATCGCCGACGCGCCCCTTCTGTTCGCGGTCTTCGGCGCTCACTACGGCGGCGACGGCGTCAGCACTTTCGCCGTCCCCAATCTACTCGATCGCACCGTGGTCGGCGCAGGCAACACATGGGGTCTGAACGCAGCGGGCGGAACGATTAACCACTCTCTCACCGTCAATGAGATGCCGCACCACGCCCATGGCGTCGGCGATCCGGCGCACGCCCACGCTCTTGCTGATCCTAGCCACACCCACGGCGTGCACGATCCGGGACACGGCCATGGCGATCCTGGTCATGCGCACACCATCCCCTTGCCCGGCAGCTTCGGCTTTATGTGGGGCGCCAACGGCCTCCCGAGCCCGCTGCTCAATCAAGGAGAGCATCACTTTACCTCTCATGGCAGCGGGACTGGTCTTCACGCCGCCGCCGTCGGGACATGGCTCGCCCACGCGACGAGCGATCTAGGAGTTCACCTCGCTCACACAGGCGTCGCGACCCATGGCGCGGGCGACCAGTGGGCGCACAACAATATGCCGCCGTTCCTGGCGCTCAACTTCATCATAAGGTTTGAATGAACATGGCGCGCGACAACGACGGCCGCCCCATTCCGGTCAGCAGGCCAGAGCCTCTAAGCCACCGCTCGGAGATGACCGCAGAGCAAGAGCAATTTTTGCTCGCGGCGAAAAAGTCCGACGACGCCCTGCGGCACGTCGAGGATCATGCGCGCCGCCTCACTGCTCTTGAGCAGGAGGTCGATGACACGCTCAACGCGAAGCTCCTCGATTTCGAGAAGCGCTTCGACGCTATGATGCTTGCCAGCCTGACTGAGTACGGGAAGCGTTTTGAGACGATGGCGGGAGCGTTCGAGAAGCGCTTTGAGGAGCTGGCAGAGTCAGTGCGCCATTCGGCCCCGATCGAGCCGCCTTCGAGTCAATGAGCCCCGCGATGACCCGCCGATTGCCTCGTGTTAAGGAACGAACGCCGTGACGGTCTTGACCACTCAGCAATCGCTGACGGTCGGCGATGTGACGAGCATCGTCGTCACTCCGGTCGTGCGCGACGAAGTCACCGGCCGATTCGTCCGCGAATTGCGCGTCTTCGCCGCTGAGGTCAAGCCGATAAGTCCGTTGGACGACGTCGGCCAGCCGCAGCCGCAGGCGCTCGCCGTCACCCTGCGGCTCTTGAGCGACAGCCGCGACTCGCTTCACATCGCCGTGCCAGCCTCGGAGTTTTGAGCCAGGAGAACCGCCATGACGGATCCGCATTTCGGCATTTCCATCCGCCGCGTTGACGAGGAGGCTCGGCCCGTTCTCGGCGCCGATCTTTCGACCATCGGCCTCGTCGGCCCGGCCGCCGGCGCCGACCCCGACGCCTTTCCGCTCAACACCCCGGTTTTGGTCCGCACCAACGACGGAACGCTGGTGCGCAAGCTCGGGACCCAAGGTTATCTGCGCGACGCGCTGGAAGGGATCGCCGACCAGCTTGGCGAATTGCAGCGGGCGGCGCGCACCATCGTCGTGCGCACCCAAGCCGGCGAGAGCGACGACCCGACCGAACGGCTCAACCAAACGATCGCCGGCATCGTCGGCTCGGCGACCGAGCAAACCGGCGTTCACGCGCTGTTGCGCGCTCCGTCGCTGTTGGGCTTCACCCCGCGGCTCATCATCGCCCCCGGCTATACCGGGCAGACCGCGCTCAGCGATACAGTCGGGCGGATCACGCAGACCTCTCGCGGACGCGGCTATGTGCAGGGCGAGACCTATGAGCTCGAATTCACCGGCGGCGGCAATCCGACGATTCCGGCGGTCGCCCATGCGATCGGCCAGGACGATGGCTCGCTCGGCGACGCGATCATTGACGAGAAGGGCGCGGGTTATCAAACGGCCCCGACCGTCACCGCGCCGACCCCGGAGCATGATGAGGAGGACGAGGACGCGGAAGAGGGACAGCCGGCCACCTTCCTGGCCTATATGGGGCTAGGCGCTAATCCGGTCTGCGCGGCGTTGCCGTTCGTGCTCGAACAATTGCTCGGCCACGCGGTGGTCGAATTGAGCGGCATCAATCTGCAGAACGATTTCGACTGGCGCGAAACGATGCAATCGGGCCGGCTCATTCCGATTTCCGGCGGCGTGCAAGTGTTCAATTCGCTGACCGGAGCGGTCGTCTCCCGGCCGCTCAGCCCGCGCGTCGCCGGCATCGGGGTGCGGCGCGACCACGAGCAGGGCGCGCCGTTTCACTCGTGGGCCAACCAGCCGGTGCAGGGCATCATCGCGCCTGGCCGCGACATCGACTTCTCGATTCTCGACGGCGAGAATGAGGGCCAGGAATTGCTCACCGCCAACATCGGCGTGCTGGTGCGCGGGGAGATCGGCTCCGACTTCGCCATCGCTTCCGGCGGCTTTGTGTTCATCGGCACTGACAACGCCGGCGAGGACGAGCTGTGGCGGTTCTACAACGTCACGCGGGGCCGCGATTACATCCACATCGGGCTGATCCGGGCGCTGCGCTTCTTCCTCGGCCGCTTCAACATCACCGGCCAGACGGTGCAGGCGATCCTCAACACGATGGGCTTTTTCCTCCGCGACCTGCAAGCGGCGCAGAATATTCTCGGCTATCGGGTCACCTTCACCGGCGCCAAGAATTCGGCCGAGCAGATCCGGCTCGGCAAGCTGACCATCGGCTTCAAAGCGGAGGAGCCGCCGGTCCTGAGGCACATCACCATCGAGTTGTCCCGCTACCGCGAAGCGATCGACGCGACCATCGCCCAGCTCGAGCGGATGCTCGGCATCGCGGCGTAATGGCGGAAAGGCAACCAATCGGAGAGTACAATGGCAAATACCGTTTACGTGATGGAGAGCGCCAACCTCTTCGCTGGCGATCACGACCCCGCCGCCTCCAATCATCTAGCGCTGCAAGAGGTCAAGCTGCCGGAATTGGCGGAGAATTTCGTTGATCACGCCGCGGGCGGCGCGGCGATCGCGATCGAGGTCGACACTCACATCGCGCGGCTGGAAGTGACCTTCAATCTGGCCGGCTGGACCCCGCACGTGATGACGCTGATCGGTCAGTCGAATCGAGCGCGGCAAATCTTCACCATCTATGGGCTGGTGCGCGACCGGCGCAGCGGCGAGGCGATGGAGGCCAAGGCGGTGTTCGAGGGCCGGCTCGGCCGGGTCAACCCGACCTCGTTTCGCAAGGGCGACTTGCAAGCGCACGAATATTCGATCCGCGGCATCACCCACTATGAGCTCTATCTCGGAGACGATGAAATCTACTTTTGGGATTTCTTCATTTCCGCGCGGCGGGTCGGCGGCGAGGATTTGAACCAAGACCACAACGCCATCCTGCGCATTCCAGCGAGCGCGTGAAACTTTCACACACCAGTGCTATGAGGGGATTCAAATTACTTAGAGGTTGACCCTCATGGCTCGCGAACCAACGCCAACGCCGGCGCCGGCGCCGGAGACGCCAGCGAAGACGAGAACGGAGGCGAAGACGAGAACGGAGGCCAAGGGCGAGCGGCCGAAAGTCTCGCTCAGGCTTGGCAAGGCTTCGGCGGCGTCGGTTTACGCCACGCCCTACGGCTCAGAGCCAATCAACATCGACCCGAAGACGGGTCGAAAGCTCGCGTCCGCGCCAAGCTCGCCGGCGTGAAAAGATGGTGACGCTCGACGTCAGCGAGCTTGAAGACTGGCGGCGATTGTGCGCCGCTGGGGCGGAGCGTTCGGCCGACGCGCTGCGATACGCGGTCAACGACGCCGGCAACGCCGCCCGCACTCAAGTCGTGCGCACGCTCGGTCGGCAAATGGGACTGCCCTACGCCGCCGTGCGGCAAGGCTTGAGCATCCGCCCGGCCAGGCGCGAGCCGGTCTATGAAATCAACTCGACCGGCGGCTATTTGTCGCTGCAATCGTTCGGCGCCGAGCAGCGGCGCGCCGGCGTTTCCGCCCGGCCATGGGGCCAGCGGCGGGTGTTTCCCTCGACTTTCATCGTTCGTCCGTTGGGCGGCCAGGTCTTCCGCCGCGCCACCAAGGCGCGATTTCCGATTGTCAAGCTTTGGGGGCCGGCGATGCCGCAAGAAATGGTGCGCGGCGCGGTTCCGGGGGCGTTCGAGGCGGCGGTTCGCGAGCGATTGCCGGCGCGGCTCGCCCATCATCTCGAGCAACTGTTTCCGGCGCAGTTCGCCGGCGGAGGGTGAACGTCATGCCGCTCAAGCACGGTCGGACGGCGCGGACTATCAGGGCCAACGTCGGCAAGAACATCGCCGCCGAGCGTCACGCCCACGTCCCGCGCAAGCAGGCGATCGCCCGCGCTTTTGCGACTGCCCGGAGCGACGCTCGGAAGGCTCACATCAGGATCCCCAAGGGGATCAAATAAGTTAAGGCTCGCAGAAGGAGAGGACACCAATGTCGCAACGATCAGCCTATGTCGTTTCCGGCCGCGATCTGCGCATCAGGCCGCGCCGACGCCCCGGACCCGGAGAGCCGCCGGACCCGGAGAATCCCGACGACATGCCGGCGCCGGAGGATCCGGATTACGAGGAGCCGGCGCATCCCGACATCCCGGAAGTCCCGCACGTTCCGAGCGCGCCGGGCTTGTGGCTCGGCCCGACCAGAAGCAATCCGGTTATTCCCGTGCCGCCGCCGCCCGAAGAGGAAGGTGCGCCGCATGTGACGTTGCCGCCGGGAGCGGTGTGGCCGAGGCCTCCCGGTCCCGTTCACGGCCACTATGTCGCGCTCGCCTACATCCCCGACCACGGCTGGCGAAATATCGTGATCGACCCGGACGCCTGGCCGCCGTGGGAGGAAGTGGAGGCCAAGCCGCCGATCGTCGAGCCGGTCAGGCAGCCGCGCTAAAGGCGCGCCTGGCCGAAGGTTAGGAACGCACGGGGGCATCGGGAGCGATCGAATGCCCTATGATCGAGAGCACTTCTTCACCACCGTCCGAAAAGACTTGTTCGGCGGGACGATGACCCAAAGCCAAGTCGACGGCTGCAATTACATGCTGGCCGTCTGGGAGGACCATTTCGAGAAGCCAAACCCGCGCGATGGGACCAATTGGCTTTCGTATTGCTTCGCCACGGTCTTCCACGAGACGGGGCAAAAAATGCGGCCGGTCGAAGAGGTCGGCAAGGGCTCTGGCAAGTCCTATGGCAAGCCGGTCGGACCCCACGGCAAGGCTTATTATGGCCGCGGCCATCCGCAGTTGACGTGGGAGGACAACTACAAAAAGGGCAAGGACCGTCTCAAGGCTGGCTACAACATCGGCGCCGACCTTCATCAGTTTCCAGAGAAGATGTTGGAGGACGAGGTCTCGGTGCTGGTGCTCTACGACGGCATGACAGTCGGGTGGTTCACGGGCGTCGGCTTGCCAAAATACTTCAACGGGACGACCGAAGACGCCTACAACGCCCGGCGCGTCGTCAACGTCCTCGACAAGGCCGAAACGATCCAAGGATATTACAACAAGTTCAAGAAGTCGCTGAAGAAAACCGATGCGACTGCGCCGCCGCCGGAGGTTTCGGAGGACGAGCCGATACAGCATCCAGAGGATGAAGGCGCGCCGATGGAGAAGCCGGAACAGGTCGTTAGGCTGACACTGGCTTCGGACACTCCGCTTCGACTGAACGTCATGGCCGGCGAGAATGTTGAAATTGTATGATGAGCGCCAGCCCGGTCGTCAATTTGGCGCGATGGTGGTGGCCTCTCGCCGCGGTTCCGCCGCTCCTGGTGTGGCTGATCCCGAACCCCCTGAATAAGATGATCGCCGCCGAGATCGTCAACCCGCCGCCGCCCTTCGACATCGGCGCCTAACGGCCGGTGTTCGCCGTCGGCGTCGCCGTTCTGTTCACGGCGATTTTATTGGCCGTCGCGGCCCGGTTCGACGAGACGAAGGGCCCGTTGACGATTTCGCTCCTGATCGTCCTGGGAATGCTCGGCTCGGTCGCCTACTGCCTGATCTTCACCATTCCGAATGACGACATCACGCCGGGCGTGGTCGGGGGCTTAACCGCCGGTTTTGGCGCGGTCGTCGCTTACTGGCTCGGCCGCCACAAGGACGGCGGCCCGCCGCCTGAATAAGGGCGAAACCACAGGAGGCCGAGATATTCAGCAGCTTTGACAAAGCGATCGCTGCGCTGATCCTGGCGCCGGCGTTGATCGCGACGGTGGACGTCGCAGTCGGGTTCGCGGCTAATGCTTGTCATGAGCACATTGACCATGATCGGCGAGAACCTCGATCACGCGGCATGTCGCGATATAGCCGTGGCCGCATCCCTTGATCATCAATTCCAACTCGGCTTTGAGAGCCGTTAGGCTGCGAATCCGCTGCTCAACGTCGGCAAGGCGCGCCCGGGCGATGCGGTCGGCTGTCGTGCATGGCTGACTTGGATTGTCCTGTAACGCGAGCAAGGTACGGATTGCATCAATTTCGAATCCCAGCTCGCGCGCGTGACGAATGAAGGTAAGCCTGGACGCTTCGGCCTGGCCATAGCGGCGCTGTTTGCCTTCGCTGCGAAGTGGCGCGGGCATCAGGGCGACCGATTTGTAATAGCGAATGGTAGGCACCTTCACGCGCGTTCGGCGGGACAGTTCGCCAATTGAGATTTCCATCTTCGACCTCTTGATCCTCTAGTCGCTAGAGGTTGTACGCTCTGCGTCGAATTCTGAAAAGGAACTGCAATGGCCGACGATTGCTGTAACTCCGGCGACGGCCGCTGCGCAGCGAGGCGGTTTGCCTCCTGCCGCTCAGACGAAGCCAGCGGCGGCGGGGCGCCATCCGCTTCCAATATGTTTGGCGGGAAGCAAGGAATAAAGTGAATGAGCCAAGCTCAAACCGAAAAGGTGACGACCGTATGTGCTGACGAGTGCTGCGCGCCGCCCGCATTGGTTCTGCCTCCCAAATCCTCCGGTGACCGCGAGGCCCTTATCCGTGAGGCGTTTAAGCTGGAATGGCTCACGATCGGATGGATGAGCGTCGAGGCCATAGTCGCTCTAGCATCCGGCCTTGCGGCCGGCAGCCTCGTTTTGATCGCGTTTGGACTCGACAGCGTCATCGAGTTGGCGTCGGCTGGGGCCCTAGTCTGGCGGCTGACGGTTGAGCTTCGTCGCGGACAGGCATTCTCCGAGGATGCCGAGCGGTTGGCGAGCCGAATCGCCGGCGGATTGCTTTTCGCATTGGCCGCTTACGTCACGATCGCGGCCCTTTGGAGCCTATGGACGAGACAGGGGGAGGCGTTCTCGTGGCCGGGCTTCATCGTCGCTTTGGCCGCGATTCCATCGATGCGTTATCTGGCGCGTCGCAAGATCGCCATAGCGGATAAGATCGGCAGTCGCGCCCTCAGGGCGGATGCGATGGAGGCTGTGACGTGCGGATGGCTCTCGTTCGTTGTGGTAATCAGCCTCGCCGCTCAATGGGCTTTCGGCATGTGGTGGATCGATGGCGTTGGCGCGCTCGCGATCGTATGGCTTTTGGTCAAAGAAGGTCGTGAGGCTTGGGCCGGCGAAGAGTGTGGTTGTTCCTAAAGCGGTCACCAACGCAAGCGCACGATTGGGTTTTTGCCCCTAGCGCTGATGTTGATCGCCCAATCTCCTGTGGGGAATTGATTTCGGACTGCGGACGGAGGAGACGATCGGCATCGGCGTCGCGGTGTTGACGCCGCTCCTCGTGTGGCTGATCCCGAACCGTCATGTTTGAGCTCGGTCATTCAGACCTTGAGTTCGGTCATTCAGACCATGACCCCTTCGTCCTCGGCCGGCGGCGCGGGCGGCGCTTGCGCCTCCTCGCGCGCCTGACGCTCCGCGTCCAGCTTCTCCTGCCGCGCGGTCGGCTTCACCCAGCCCCACTTCTCGCCATAGACGACCTCGTTGGCGGTCGGCTTCGGATTGTTGACGGTGACGCGAGTTAAGAAGCCGCCGCGCGAATAGAGATGCTCGACCTCCTCGATCGAATATAGGCCATCGACGCCGGCCCGAGCGCCCACGACGCTCACTCGCCCATAAGGCTGCGCCGCCGGCTCGCCGTTCAGCATCACGAAGCCCATGCCGCGCTTGAGGATGGAGGCTTCGGTGAGGCCAACCGTCCATTGCTCGGCGGTCTGCTTGTTGGGCGCCCGGCCAGGCAGTCCGGCGATGGCGGCCGAGCGGCCGAACGGCAAATCGCCGCCGATCGCCTTTTCGATCTCGCCCCACGCGCCGAGCGCCCGGTCGAAATGCGACGCCGCCGCGGTCTGCGCTTGTGGGCGGGCGACGAACGGCTTGATCCGCCAGCCGATCATATTCTCGCCCCATACCGCCTCGATCGTCCCCATCTGTTCGCCGTCGGCGTTGATCCCGTCCGTCATGTTGACGAAGGTCGCGGTCTGTCCGGTGACCTTGAACAGCCCGCCCAGCTCGCGCGCGAGCCGCATCCCGAGATGATGGAAGCTCTCGTCCTGAGCCCAATATTTGCGCTTGATGTCGCGCATCGACGGCGAGACTTTCATCTGAATGCCGCCGGCCATCTCCGCCGACTTCTTGAGCACGTCCTCGAGCGAAATCTCCTCGCCCTGGCCGTCGCCCCACGACTGTTGGAAATGGGCGCGGCCGAGCCCGCCAGCGTCGAAGCCCTTGGCCTCGAGCCACAACCGCCGGCCGCCGCCCTTGCGCGAAAACCCCGACTCGATCTCTTCCATTTGCCCGGTGAAAACCAGGCCCAGCCTCTCGTTGCTCCAGCCGAGCGACACTTCGACCGGGGCCTCGTCGGGCGGAATCGCCAGTCGCCCGTCGCGGTCGTCGAGTTCGATGACGGCGCGATCCGCTTGGCTGGCGTCGGCGGTCGTGGTGATTTGCACCGAAATGAGATGCGGGTCGAACGCGCTGGTCACGTCCTGGCCGTCGACCACGATTTTGCAGAGCGCCCGAGTGCGGAAGCCCTGATAGGTCATGCGCGACTCCGCCCATAGAGGGTGATGAACTCGATCGGCCGCGGCCGGCCAGACAACAGCTCGGGATCGATCGGTATGCGCACGTTCGTCCCGACCGGCAGGAACGGGCTCTCTCGATGCAATTTCGCCAGATGCGGATTGTCGTCAAGCAGCCGCTCAAGAACGCCCGGCGCGCGGAGGCGATAGCGCCGCCAGACCAACACGTCGGCGGTGATGTAGGCGCCGGAGACCGTGATCAGTTCATAGCCGGTCACCGCCATCGCAACCTCACCGGATCAACTGGTAGAGCATTGGAAAATAGGCGTTGGGGTCCGGCACCGGGCAACGCATGAAATTGCCCTCGAAATTGATCTGCTGGCCGATGCCGTCGGCGCCGAGAAAGCGATGGGCGCGGGCCAGCCTCTCCAACACGTACCAGCCGAGCACGGTCCCGTCGCCGCGCATCAATTGCTCGGCTTTGCCCTGGCGGCGAAAGCTTTCCAAAATCTCGAGTTCGGTGAGGCCGCCGAGACGATGGGGAAAGACTCGCCCGCGCAGCGCGATCTCCTCGTCGCCCTCGCCGACCCATTCGCGATAGATCGCCGCGCCGGCGATCTCCTTGCGCGCCCAATCGGTGGCGGTCATCTGATCCGCCTCGTGGACGTTGAACGGAGTGATGTCGAATTGCAGCGCGCCCCATTGGAACAGCATTAGGCGAATCCCGAATTCGGCGTAAGAGTTCAAGGTCGCTTCGCGCACCGATCGATCGACTTCGCGGGCGATCGAGGTCCGGCGCATCTGAGTTTCGCCCGGCTGGTGCTCGAAGCGAAGGGGGATCGGCTTCTCGAGCTCGGCGCGATCCGGCGCTGGCCCAAGCGGCGCTGGCGTTGCGGCCGCGGCGGCTGGCTCGGGCGCGCCGCCGCCAGCTGGTTCTGTCGCCGCGCTGGCTACTTCCGGCCCGCCGCCCATGGCGTGGGCGCGCCGTGCGTAGCTCAATCGCCCGCCGGCCGATTCATACGGCTTGATGGCCCGACCGAGGCCGGGCAAAGTCCTGCCCCAATATTTCGGCTGCACGTCCGCCGGCGATTCATAAACTTCGTGGGTGAGCCTGCTCGCCTGTTCGACGCTCTTCGTCTGTTTGAGCCGATTCAAAAACCCCTTATGCGTGGTCGCGAGTTCGTGTTTCAGAAATCCGACATTGGCCTCGTGCGACTTGGGATCGAGGCCGCGCGATTGGGCGTAGCGCATGAACGCCGTCCGCCGCGGTCCGGTCCATTGCGCATAGCCGAAGCCGCCTGCTCCGCCGATCGGCTTGCCTTCCTGTAGGGCTTTGAATCCGGCGCTCTCATAGCCGAGATTGCCGACCAGCCCGGCCGCCTGTTCCTTGGTTAGACCGAGATCGCGCTGCAGATCGCGCATGATCAACGGCGCACGTTGCGAATAGAGATCGCCGCGCTTGCCGCCGCCGCCGGTCGCTTTCGCCGCCGCGGCTGAATAAGCGGCTTCGTCCGCCCCGCCGCCGCCTCCGGCCGGGGCTGCGGACGCAGCTGGGGCCGCTGGGGCCGGCCAGGCGCCGGTTGCGCCGCCGCCGCCGGCCCATCCACCGCCGCCGCTGATCCGCCTGCCAGCGAGCCCGCCTCCTCCGCCGCCCATAGCTCGACCGCCGCCCCAACCGCCCGCCCCGCCCCAAATTCGCGCCGCGCCGCCGCCGCCAAAGCTCGCTTGCATGAGCTGCGGCTCGCCGCCTCCGCCTCCGCCGGCGGCAACGCCGCCGCCTGCCGTTCCGCCGCCGCCTCTGCCGCCCAGCAGCCTTCTCAGCGAGTTGTTCAAATCGGTCAGTTGCTCGATCAGGCCGGTTTGTTGCTCGGTGCTTTCGCTCACCGCGTCGGTGTTGGCGCGCGTCGCGACGACGTCGGGCGCGTCGCTCTCTTTCTGACGCCATTGCCCGCCGGCCTGCCAGGGCGCCGGCTCGCCCGGATCCTCGAGGCCCAACATGCCGCGCAATTTCGTGCGCAGCGGATGGCCGCTCTCGGCGTCTGTCTTCATCGCGCCCAGAATGCCCGCGCCGGGAATCGCGCCGGTCATGACCTGGCCGAAGCTTTGGCCGCCGGCCGCGCCGCCATGTCCGCCAAGCGCGCCGGCCGCCGCGGTCGATGCGCCGCGGACGCCGAAGCCGTATTCGGCCGCGAGCGCCGCGCCATAGAGCGCGCGCGGGAGGATTTTCCCCGATTGATTGGGAACGAACATCTCAGGGCCAGCCTCGCCGACGACATAGGGCCGGCCGGCCTCGACCGGGCCGCCGGCTTGCTTCCCGCCGCCGAGCCAACCCGGCCGCTGAAACTTCGGCATTTGGAAGAAGTCCTTCACCGCTTCTGGGCCGCCGAGCTTCTCCCAGCCTTCGCGCCACTTGCCGGTCTGCAACGCCTCGCTGATCGTGCCGATGCCCGTGCTCACCTGTTTCAATTCGTCGGCGGTGTTGGCGAGCAACGATCGATTGTTGGACCCGAAGGCCTCGTTGAGCTTGATCGCGACCTCGCCGACCGAAGTCAGGATGTCGCCGAATTCGCGCTTGAGCGCTGTCAGCGGCTCGCGCGGGCTGGCCAGCTCCTGGGCGAGCCGCTGGCCCATCTCGCCCGACGAGTCGCGCACCCGGTTCGTCGCGCCCTCGACGTCGATGAGGCCGTCGCGCGTCTCGAAAATCAGCTTGACCACGTCGCGGCCGAACGCCGCCTCCATCTCGGCGCGCACCCGCGGGCTCTCCATCCGCGCGCCGTACAGTTTCTCGATGATCTTCCCCAGGGCGTCGACCACGTTGCCGCCGTTGGCGACTACGTCCTGAATGATCTGCTGCACCCGGCCCTGGCCCATCCGCCCGGCGAGCAAGTCGTTGCTGGTGAGATCGTTCATCAGCTCGCCCATGACGCGGAAGGTCTGATTGGCGTCGTTGGTTCGTCCCTGAATGGCGGTGAACAAACCAAGGATCTGCTCGGTCCCGGCCGCGCCTTGGATGCCGAGCCGTTGCATTTGTTCGGCCATGCCGCCGAAATTGCGGGCGAACTCTTCGAACGGGACGCCGATATCGCCCGCCGCCCGGGCCATCTGATCGAGGGTGACCCGCATGTCGCCGGCGGAGAGGCGCAGATTGGAGCCGAGACTGCCCATCGCCGCGCCGACTACGGATACGTCGGCGTTCATCGCCTTGGCGGCTTCGCTGATCGCCGGAAACGATTGCAGCGCCGCCTCGACCGATTGGCCGCTCGCCACCCGCCAGGCGTCGTAACCCTCGACCACCTTGTCAATGTCGAGGTTGAGCCGCGAGGCTTCCTGCCGCAGCGTCACGCCAACCCGGCGCATCGTCTCCTCGCTGGCGCGGGCGTTGATGCCGATGCGGTTGAGCTTGTCGCCGAAATTGGCCGCCTGATTCACCGCTTGAGTGAGCAGGCCGGCGACGCTGCCGAGCGCCATGACTTTGCCGAGGCCGCGGAACGCCCGGCCGACCGAATCGACATCCTCGCGTAAGCCGCGGGTGGCTCGGGTCTGCTGTTCGGAGAATCGTCGCGCCGAGTCCGACGCCGAGCGGAACGCCTCGGCGGTCTGATCGTCACCCTTGAGGCGGAGAGTCGCCTCGTATTGCATCGCCATCGCGCGTCACGTCCTTAGGCATCGTCGATGCGCAAACTCTCTTCTGGCTCGCCGGGCTCGGCGGGTTCGATCGGTTCGTCAGGCCGGGCCGCCGGCCGGGCGCCGTCGCTGCGCGGAATCTGGCCGGCGTTGATGTCCGCTTGAATGGCCGCCGGCAGCATGTCGAACATCGTCGCCAGCACCCGATCGGCGTCAGGATAGCGCAGGAGCCGCAAGGTCGTCTCGCGCTCGCCGGTCAGCGCCGCGAGCAAGGCCAGCGAGGACCGGAACTCGCCCTGCTGCCAGCGCAGAGTGTGATCGAACATAACCGGCTTGAGATGGATGACGTCGACCGTCTTGCCCAAATGCTCGAACGGAATCAGAAGCTCAACCGAGCGTCCGCCCTTGCGATCGTGGATGGTCGCCATTCGCGCTCAAAAACGGCGCCCCCTAATCAGGCGGTTCTATCAGCTTTCGACGAGGATCGTCATCGCCGGCGGGCGCCTTGCATATGTCGGGTGCCGCTCGCTAGCCGCCCCGAACTTCACCTACTCGCTCCAGGCGCTTCGGGTTTCAGATAAACGACCAGACAACAAATACACATTCCGAGTCCAAACACCGGATATTTCAGAGCCACAACCGCAGCCGCTGCGAAAACGCACAGAGTCGTGATTGACCTAAAATGCATGATCCTGCGTTCGCGGGGTGAGACGTCGTCCACGGGAGCGTGATCAATCAATTCATAGATCAAACAAATGTAAGTCGCGTTGACGAGAAAGAAGACCGCTGCATAGAAGGCAACCGGCTGCGGAGCAAGTTCGCTCACGGCCATCCAGGCGGTTGAGAGCGGAAGCAGCGAGACTGAGAACAGATGGGCGAAGTTGAACCACACGAGATTAGGCGTGGCCTCGGTGGCGTAGCGCATCAGATGGTGGTGATTGGTCCAAACGATGGCGATAAAGAGATAGCTCACCAAATAGCTGAGCCATGTTGGCCAGAGCGACAGCAGGGATTTGAAGGTAGGAAACTCTGGGGGACGCAGATCCAAGACGAGCACAGTTATGAGAACCGCGAACACTCCGTCGGACAACGCGCTCAGCCGCTCCGTGGTCCTTCTTCCGTGTGCCACGACTAACTACCATTTCATAAAGTTGCAGATTGCAGCGGCATCTAGTGCGTCGGGCAAAGTGGCCCGTGTCGAGTAAGCGCGCATAGGGGACGCACTTTTATGCAGCGTTGTATGCGGTCACCGCTGCGAGGGCCTCGCGGAGCAAGTCCAGTACCAGAGTTGGGGCGGTCACCATCGGCGCGTGATCGACGGAGTGCGAGCGCACGTGGGCCCGCATGCGTTCGGCCATGAAGCGCTGATTTTCCGAGACGACCATACGGTCCTGCTCGGCAATCAGGAACCAGGTCGGGCGATCCATCCACAAAGGCCGCTCCACCTTGACAGTGATGCAGGCGGGCGAGATCGGCCGCTGAACTGCCGCCAGCACGGCCAGCTCTTCCTTGGATGCATTTTGCGCGAAGGCGGCGGCGAAGGCCGCTTCGGGCAGATACATCAAGCCGTGCGCGTCCGGAGCGAGCTTGGGCGCCTGGGGATGCGGCGTGCCGCGAGTGAACACGTCCGCGACCGTCTCGCCTTCGTCAGGGGCGAGCGCGGCCACATAGACAAGTGCCTTCACCTTCTCGCTGCGCATCGCCCCGATGACCCCGCCGGCATAAGCGTGGCCGGCGAGGACAACGGGTCCCTCCACCCGCTCGAGCGTTCGGTCGAGCGCCGCGACGTCGTCTTGGAACGATGTCAGCGGCAACGGCGCGGCGATCGTTTTGACCCCGCTCGCCGCGAGGGCCATGATCACCTTCGCCCAACTCGACCCATCCGCCCAGGCGCCATGCACGAGCACCACCGTCGCATTGTTTATCGCCATCATCTTGCTCCCGGCATCGCGGCCTGCGTGGCCCCGGTCAGCCTAATGTCTTCATCCAGCCGGCGACGGCTGACCCGATCTCATCCGGTGAGTCTTCCTGAACGAAATGGATCCCCTTGACTGTCACTTCGGTCTGCGCAGGAAAACTTCGAGCCTGTTCGAGAACCTTGCCGCCAGCGAGGATTCCGCCCGGCTCGGCCTTCAGGAACAGCTTCGGCACGCTGCTCGTCTTTAGCCAGTCCGCGTAGGCGTCGACGGCCGCAGTTACGTCGGCGGGATCGCCCTCGATGGGGATTTCCCGGGGCAACGTCAAAGTCGGTCGTCGGCCCTCCCCGGGCTCGGCGAAGGGCCGCCGGTACTCCGCCATCTCCTCGTCGGAGAGCTTACGCAGGATGGCCCCCGGCAGGACCTTCTCAATGAAGAAATTGTCTTGGAGGACCATCTGCTCGCCGGCCTCGGAACGCAGCGCCTGCAGGACCGGGCGCATTCCGAATTTGTCCCAGTGGTCCCAATACTGGCGCCCGACCATAGCTTCCATGTACGCGATACCCTTCACGGCCTCGCGGTGGCGGTTGGCCCAGTCGAAGCCGAGAGTTCGAACCCCAGTCGTGGATGACCAAGGTGACGCGCTCGCGCACATCGAGAGCCTCGAGCAGGGCGTCGAGGTAACGGCGCAACTCAACGAACCGATAAGAGCCCGGTCCGCTGTTGGGTAGCTTGTCGGAATCCCCCATGCCGATGTGGTCGGGCGCAATGCAGCGGCCTAGCGGCTGCAGGTGCGGTATGACGTTCCGCCACAGGTATGACGAGGTGGGATTGCCGTGCAGCAGCACGATGGGGTCGCCCTCTCCCACCTCCACATACGCCATCTCGCGGCCGAGAACCTGCCGCCGCTGTTTTTGGTACGGAAATGCTGCAGAGATCATGTTCGCTTCTCCCCTAATGCAAATGTACACAGCGGCCGCGGGAGTCATTGATATGCCGCAACAAACCACTGTTTTGTTTTTGCAATGTTCGGCCGCCGCGAAAAGAAGGCCTGCGAAACCAGCCTGGTCAGCACCGGCCGAGTCTGGGCGAATTACGTCACTACCCGAAGTCGCGATCTACAGGGTCGCTCGCCCCTCTCTCGGCAAACCCGCCGTACGTCCGCTATGGGGTCATCAGCGGTTGATCATCTGGCAAACACGAGCTTCCATTTTTGTGTCGGTTCGGCCAGTTCGTCAAGCCGTCAGCGGACGACCGGTATTTGCGCACTGCGTCGTCCGCTGCGTCGTCTTCGCACGACGGCAACCCCAAGCACCGCGCAAGCGATTGGGTTTTCACCCTAAAGGGGATAGGGAAGAATGGTCATGGCGAGCGCCATGATGCTCAGCGGCCGACGAGGGCGGCGCCCCAGCCGCCCCTGTCAGGCGGTTTCGCGCGGAAACGGTGGGCTAGACAAATGTCGTCAGTGTAGTCAAAATTGTCGTCACCTTGGCCGGCATCCCGCCGGTTTTGTGCGCTTTGTGCGCTCGTTTGGTTCTTTTGCAGGAAACGTGAAAAACTAGAAAAATCAATAATATAGCGCCTATGGAGACGTGGCCGAGAGGCTGAAGGCGGCGGTTTGCTAAACCGTTATAGGGTTGTAAAGCTCTATCGAGGGTTCGAATCCCCTCCGTCTCCGCCAGTATGACGGAGGTCTGACCCGGAGACATAGGTAACGGACTGTACCTAAGACATGGGTGACAACCTCGGGCCGAACGGGTTGTCGAGGGGTTGCAAGGTCTTCTGCTCCAGATCGATGAAGCCAAGATCATAATCCATGAAGCTGACGAGCCAAATGAGGTCGCTGACCTGTTTGATGCCGACGCGCTGGCCGGCGAAGACGGTGCTGAGATTGATTTTCTCGCGATTGAAGCAGATTCGGCCGCATGTGGTGACGGTGACGATTTTATCGTGGAACGGGTAGTCGAGGTCCGGCAATCCCTTGTAGGGGCGGGTTGAGGGCGCGTATCGCTCGGCCGGGCATCGCATGTTGAGCGCTTGGTGCGGCCTCTCGTTGTTGTAGCATTCGATGAAGTCGTCGAATTTGGCCTGCTGTTGGAGGAAGTTGGCGCCGGCGGGCTTTGTGGTCTCGAGCTTCAAGGTCAGATGCATGCGTTCATGGCGGCCGTTCTGTTGCGGGCAGCCTGGCTTGATGCGCTCGATCTCGATGCCGAGCCTGAGCCACCAGACCGACAGCCGGCTCAGGCCGAAGAGGGCATTGGGGCTTGCGAAAGGGACGCCGTTATCGGTGCGAATGGCCTTGGGCAGGCCGAACTCCTTGAACACGGCCTCGAACACTGGGAACGCGTAGGCTTCCTTGGTGGTCGAGAGCGCCTCACACAGCAGAAGGTAGCGTGAGGCATAGTCGGTGACGGTCAGCGGGTAGCAATAACGCCCGTCGCCCAGCTTGAACTCGCCTTTGAAATCGGCGCACCAAAGCCCATTTGGGGTCTGAGCCGCCGAAAGCGGCGTTCCTGTTGCGCGCTGGCGCGGCCGGCCAAGCGGTTTGACTAGGCCGTGCCGGTGCAGGACCGCGTGGATCGTGCTCTTGGCCGGGATGGGGAAGTCTTGATCCAACCGCCGAACCAGCAGTTCTCGGACCTTGCGAGCGCCCCAATGAGGCTTCTCGCGCTTGCAGGCGACGATGAGTTGCTCGATCTGCGGCGCCAACTGGTTGGCGTATCGCACCGGCCGGCGCGAGCGATCGGTCAGCGCCTCGAGCCCATGCTCCTTGTACCGATCGAAGATCTTGTAGCCGGTCTTGCGCGAGACGCCGAACTCGCGACAGACATCCGTCATCGCCTCGCCCTCCAGAAGCCGGGCGACAAACCGCAAACGCGCATCCATAACCGAACACTCCTTCCAGGGCATCGACACCTCCCGCCAGGCATGCCTGGCCGGAGGTGTCACCCATGTGTCCGGTACAAACTGTCACCCATGTCTCGGGCCGCTCAGGACTAAACGTCTGATATTGCAGACTAGTGGGCTCGTTTGTCCGCCCGAGTTGCTTCACGCTGACGCGCTTGGCGGCTAGCGCCGGGATCTCCCAGATAGAAACTCCGCCTTCGCGTCCTCGTCGTTCTTGCTTGCGGCGCGCTGGCGGGGTTCGTGAACGGGATTCTGGTCGAGGTGGCTCAGATTGACTCGTTCATAGCGACGCTGGGAACGGGGACGGTTCTCTATGCGATCGCCCTTTTGTGCACCGGCGGAAAACAGATGATCGGCGCCCTGCCTGCGGGCTTCCTCAGCATCAACGCGCGATTCGTCCTGGGGATGCCGGTCACAGCGCTCTACGTGCTTCTGCTCGCGATCGTTCTTTCGCTGGTCACGGAGCGGACGCCGATTGGGCGTCAACTCTATGCGATCGGGGCAAGTCCGAAAGCCGCTGCTCTCAACGGGATTCCAGTCCGCAGACACGTCATGCTCACGTTTGTCATATCCGGCTTTCTGACCGCCTGCACATATCCCGCCGGGACCGATTCTGGCCGTGATGGATCAATAGCACCGCCGCCTCCGTAAATTGACTTGACTTCGCTGGGTTTGGCTTAATGATCAGGCAAAACGGAGCGGGCGTCCGGGCGTCCGGAGTGCTCGCGACGGCGATAGGGCGTTCCGCAATTGCGCGATTGGCGATTGATCCTCTTTGCGCTTTGCGCATTCGCGGCCGACCTCGGCGGCGCTTTCGCGCAGGAACACATCGGCTCGACCGCGGTCGCGCGCAATGACGTCACACGTGACCTGGCCGGCGCCATGGGGCCGCTGACCGTCGGAGACTCGGTCTATCGCAACGAGGTCGTGCGCACCGGCGCGGATTCGACCGCTAAGCTTATCTTCCTCGATTCGACAAATCTGGGGGTCGGCCCGGTTTCGCGCGTGACGCTCGATCAATTTGTCTATGTCGGCCAATCGAACAGTCAGAAAATGGCGGTCAACCTGGCCAAAGGGGTGTTCCGGTTCACGACCGGCAAACTGGACAAGAGCGCCTACATCATCTCGACGCCGAGCGCAGCGATCGGTGTGCGCGGCACCGTGCTCGACATCAGCGTGCGGAGCGCTCAGTCGCGCGTGACGCTGGTCGAAGGGCAGGCGCTTGTCTGTCCGCGTCGGCCGGGGATCACCTTTGAGCAGCAGGCGCGCAACTGCGCCCGGGCCGCCGGCGGCCGCGGCGGACCGCGTTGCGAATGCATCGACCTCGCCAACGTCGGTCAAACCGCGCAGGTCAAAAAGGCAGGAGGCGCGAACCAGGCGAGCCTGACCTCGACGCCAGTCAATTTCGCCTCGCTCTGCGCCGGCGATTCGTCGCTTTGCTCCGGCAGCAGCTACGCGTCCGCGGACCAGAGCGGCGGCTTCGCATCGGGCGCACTTTGCGGACGATAAGGACGGCCCAAGAGCCGCTCGTGGCCCGCTGATCGGGGGAAATCGCGTCGCCGTCCCGTGACGCGCGTCATTCCAACGGCTTCGATTTAACGTCGCGTTATTGCACCTTTGGCAGGGTCGGGCGATGTCCTTCGCCTTGCCGTTTGTCCGCTCCGCGAGCGATGACGCAGCCGAGGCCCGACTCGCCGGGCTCGGCCTGGCGGCAATCGCGGTCTTTCTATTCGCGCTCGCCGCGTTCTCGCCGCAAGTGCTCGGCGACGGCGACACCTGGTCGCATGTGGCGACGGGCGAATGGATCATCGCCCATGGCGCCGCGCCGCGCGTCGACCCGTTCAGCCATTCAATGCCGGGGGCGCCATGGACCGCGCATGAGTGGCTATCGGAAGTTCTGCTTGCGTTCGCCTTCCGCTTTGGCGGATGGAGCGGCGTCGCGCTGTTGACGGGCGCCGCCGTCGCGACCGCGGCGCTGATCGTGGGCCTGAGCGCCGCGCGCAAGCTTCGCGGCGCGCCGCTGGTCGCCGCCGTCGCGATCGGCCTTTCGCTGGTGACGGCGAATCTGCTCGCGCGGCCGCACGTGCTGGCGCTCCCGCTCGCGGCCGCCTGGAGCGCCGGGCTTATCGCCGCGCGCGATCGCGAGCGCGCGCCCCCGCTCGGGCTCGCTGCGCTGATGATCGCGTGGGCGAACCTGCACGGCGGCTTCATCTTCGGCCTCATGCTGATCGGACCGTTCGCGCTCGAAGCGGTGACGGGGGCGCCGGTCGGAGCGCGTCTCTTAGCCGCGCGCGCGTGGGCAACGTTCGCTCTCGCGGCGCTCGCCGCCGCGCTCATCAATCCGTATGGGGTCGACGCGCTGGTCCGTCCGTTCCGCCTGATGTCGGTCGAGAACCTGTCGCGCATCAGCGAGTGGCGGCCGCAGGACTTCAGCCATCTCGGAACGATGGAGCTGGCGTTGCTGACGCTGCTCGGCCTCGCGCTGACGCGGCCCTTCGCCATGCCGCCGATACGCGCCACGCTCATCATCGCGCTCGTCGCGATGGCGCTGCAGCATTCGCGCCATCAGGTGTTGTTGGGCATCCTCGCGCCGATGCTGCTGGCGCGGCCGATCGCGGCGGCGTTCGGCGCCGCGCCAGTCGGCGAAGAGTGCCGGCTCGTCGCCCGAACCGCGCTGTTCGGAACACTCGCGGCGGCGCTGGCGATCGGCGGCGCGCGGCTCATGGCCCCGATCGAGCGGACCGACGGAGCCGCCGCGCCGATCTCAGCCTTGAGCGGAGTTCCGCGTGACCTAAGGCGGAAGCCTGTGCTCAACGACTATGCGTTCGGCGGCTATCTCATCTTTGAGCATGTGCGCCCGTTCATCGACGCCCGCGTGGAGCTTTACGGCGACCCGATGCTGAGCCTCTACGACAAGCTCCGGAGCGGCGATCGCGAAGCGGTCGAGAACACGCTCAAGCGCTATGACATCGCCTGGACGATCTTCGCCCCCGACAGCCGGATCGTCGCCATGCTCGACCGTGAGCCCGGCTGGCGGCGCCTCTATGCCGACGCTGTCGCCGTCGTCCAGGCCCGCGAGGAGGCGCCGGAGGGGGAGGGCGCGAGGAGGAATTGACGGGCCGAAAATCGAGGTGTGCGATTTTGCGCGCGCCGCTTTGTTTTCAATGAGTTAACCTCATTTTTCTGCAACTCCGTAAAAGTTTTCTTGGATGTGGCCAACCGATATTTCTGAAACCCAACTATTATATCTCATTTTTCTGAAAAGTCAAGAACTTGCTGTGGCCAATGCGCCGCGCGCCTGGGCTTCAGCGGACAGGTTCAGGGCAGGGCGCCGTGTGTGGCGAGCTCGCTGTTGAGATCGACGCCGGGGCGGAAGTGGATCGCCGGCATGCCGAGCGCTCGCGCCGCCTCGATGTTCTTGAGCGAGTTGTCGACGAACACGAGTTCCTGCGGCCGTCTCCCGACCTGCTCGAACAGGATTTCAAAGATGCGTGGGTCGGGCTTGGCTGCGCCGACGTGGCCGGAGATCACCGCGTGGTCGAACTCGTTGAGGAAGTCGAACATCTGGCGGGCGATCGCGAACTTGACGGTGGCGAAGTTGCTGAGCGCGTAGACCGGGCGGCCGGCGCGTCTGAGGCGCCGGAGCAGCGCCACATTCTCCTCGATCGGTCCGCCGATGGTCTCGATCCACCGCTCGTCGAAGAGATGCAGTTCGTGGGCGAATTCGGGAAAGGCCTTGGCGCGCTCCGCCACCGCCTTCGAGAAGTCGGCGGCAATGTCGGTGAGGGACACGAAGTCCATCGACAGCGCTGCGGCCAGGAACCGCTCCATCCGCGCCTCGTCCTTGATCGTCTTGCGGAACAGATTGCGCGGGTTCCAGCGCACGAGCACGTTGCCGATGTCAAAGACGACGATCAAGGCGGGCTCCTTGGCGGCTAGGCGAGAGGGGCAGGGCGATATATGGCGCCGACGGCCGAAAGGGAATTTGCGATCTCAGTTCGGCGCCCGAGCCGCTGTGCGCCGCGGCTGGCGAGAACGGCGTCGACATCATCCGCCCGATGCGAGACGGCGAGTGGGATTGATCTATTTCGACGCCTCGGTTCTCAAGGGGGAATCTCGGCGCGGAAGCCTGCAGCGCGCGCCGCTTCGGCGAGGCGAGCGTCGAAAGTCACGAGGCAGTGGCGGCCGCCCGCGCTCAGCGCGAGGTGGAGCGCGTCGGCTGCGGAAAGCTTCAACTCCGGGTCCCGCGCGAGCTCCGCGGCTTGCGCGCCCGCTAGCGCCGACTGCGACAATCGTTGCGCGCGGCTGCTGGCAAAGGCTTCGAACTCAAGTAGAGCGGCCTCGGCGACTTCAGGATCGACGAGCCCGGCCCGTACGCGGCGACGCACGAGCGCGAACAACTCGGTCGCCGCCCAATCACTGACATAGATCGTGCGAGGCAGCCTCTCTAGCCAAGCAAAGGCGCGGGACGTATGCGAGTCGGGGAACAGAACAGAGACGAGAAAGCTGGTGTCGAGGCAGTCGCTCACGGCTCCTCGTCGCGCGTTTCTCTAACTAGCGTCACAGAATCCGCGCCCAGACTCGGTCGCCCCTGCGCGCGGCGTCGCATTTCCCTAAGATATTGGACAGTCAGCGGCTTAGGTGCCGGCGCGCTCGGAGAGAGCGTGACGACAGGCTTCCCGTGACGGGTGATCGTTACGATTTCCCCTCTCAACGCCTCGTCGATGAGGCGCGACAGTTGGTCTTTTGCTTGAGCGAGGGGATAAATGGCCATGGCGGGCTCGTCTGGCTATCCTTGGCCATATGCGCCCTTGCGCGCCAACATGCAAGGGAAACACTTGCGCTTTTGCCGCCGCCTCCCCTTCAAAGAAGGTCGCGCGGCGCTCGCGACGTTCGACGCGCGGCTCGCTGACGCTGCGCGCGCCCAAGGGATGGAAGTGGCGCTGGGGTAGGGTGGCGGCGGGTCCGACCCGAACGCCACCGCACCCGATCGCATCGCGCGTTGGTTCGGGACGTCGCCCCGAGTCCGGCTTCGAGACCGGCCGTCCCCTCCGTTCAGATCGCGTTCGACTTCATCTGGTCGGC
This sequence comes from uncultured Alphaproteobacteria bacterium, assembly GCA_963824475.1. GTDB lineage: Bacteria > Pseudomonadota > Alphaproteobacteria > Rhizobiales > Beijerinckiaceae > Roseiarcus. The sequence continues at coordinate 196,715 of CAWGPR010000005.1, read as the reverse complement.
GATGTAGTCGGCCTGACGGATCGCGAGCGTCACGATCGTCAGCGTCGGGTTCTCGGCTCCGCCGGTGGTGAACTGGCTGCCGTCCGAGATGAACAGGTTCTTGATGTCGTGCGTCTGGCCGTGCTTGTTGACCACGCCGTCGCGGGCATTCTCGCTCATCCGGTTGGTGCCGAGATTGTGGGTCGACGGGTAGGGCGGCGTGGGGAAGGTGCGCGTCGCGCCGACCGCCTCATACATCGCCTTGCCCTGCCCATAAGCATGGTTGCGGATCGCCACATCGTTCGGATGGTCGTCGAAATGCACGTCCACCACGGCTAAGCCCCATTTGTCCTTCTGGTCGCTGAGCGTGATCCGGTTCGTTTCCTGCGGCATGTCCTCGCCGACGATCCACATCCCGGCCATATTCGAATAGCCGTCGAGCGCGGTGGTGAACTCGCGGCCCCAGGCGCCCGGATCGAGGAAGGCGGCCAGGAAGGGCAGGCCGAGGGAGAGCGTCTCCAGTTCGTACCCGCCGACGAAGCCGCGGCTCGGATCGTTTCGCGCTTCGTCGCGCATGATGCCGGCCATGGTCGTGCCCCGATACATGTGCACCGGCTGCTCGAAGACCGCGTAGACCGACCCCGTGGTGTGACGCATGTAGTTGCGCCCGACCTGGCCCGAGGAATTGGCGAGCCCATCGGGAAACTTCGCCGAGGCCGAGTTGAGCAGAAGCCGCGGACTTTCGAGCGAATTGCCCGCGACCGTGACGATGCGCGCCTTCTGACGTTGCAGCTTGCCGTCCGCGTCGAAATAGGTGACGCCGGTGACCTTGCCCGAGGAATCGTGCTCGATCTGCGCGACATGCGACTCCGGGCGAACCTCCAGGTTGCCCGTCGCCTCGCCCTTGGGAATCTCGGTGTAGAGCGTCGACCATTTCGCGCCCCACTTGCAGCCCTGGAAACAGAATCCGGTCTGCTGGCAGGAATTGCGGCCGTCGCGCTCGACGGAATTGATCGCCATTCGGCCGGTGTGGCACTCCTTGTAGCCGAGCTTGTCGGCCCCGGCCTTGAAGACCTTGAAATTGTTGCTGCCCGGAAGTCCCGGGATGCCATTGGTGCGGGTGACCCCCATCTTGTCCTCGGCCTTGGCGTAGTAGGGCTCGAGCTCGGCCAGAGTCAGCGGCCAGTCGAGCAGATTGGCGCCGGGAACGCGGCCGTAAGTCGTCGCGGCCTTGAGCTCGTGGTCCTGAAGGCGAAGGGACGCGCCTGCCCAGTGGATCGACGTTCCGCCGACCGCCTTGACGATCCAGGCCGGCAGATGGGGGAAGTCCTTGTGAACCCTCCAGTCGCCGGAGGTCGTCCGCATATCCTTCCAGGCGAGCTGGGTGAAGCTCGGCCACTCGTCGTTGATGAAGTCCTCGTATTCGTAGCGCTTGCCAGCCTCCAGCACGACAACCTTGACGCCCTTCTGCGCCAGTTCGTTGCCAAGCGTGCCGCCGCCCGAGCCCGACCCTACGATGACGACGACGCTGTCGTCGTTCTGATCGAATTTCGCCGCCATGTCCGTTTCCTCGCTTGATTTCTGGCTTCGCACGCGCGCGGTTCAAAGCCAGGTGATGTCGTCGAAGCCGCGGTGGATGTATCCGCCCTTGGAGAAGGACTCGCCCTCGTAGCCGAAGATCGGCCAGACCTCCTTCTGGTTGTAGAGCGATACGATCAGGCCGGAGCGGATCGTCTCGAACATGGGATCCGCGCTCTGGTTCTTGAGCAGCGCGACCCGGTCGGCTTCCCAACTTTTGCCGACATAGCCGCCCTCGCCGGCAGCCCCGTCGAGCGCGGCGACGAACGCCTCGATCTCAGCCTTCACTTGCGGATTCGCCGTCGCCTTTTGGTCGTACTCCTTCATCGCGATCGCATAATAGCGGTCGGGAACCTTGTCATGGGGGTAGATGTCGCGGGCGACGAGGATCAGGGTCTTCATCGTCTCCGGCTTCAGGCCCTTGACGTCGAGGGCCCACGCCTCCGAGGCGTTGATGAGCGCGCCTGTGGAAGTGATGGCGATGGCGGCTGCGAAACCGCTTGCCGATCGTTGCAAGAATCCGCGTCTGGACAGGGCGCCCCTGGCGGGCGTCGCATCGGTTGGGGTCATGGGCGTCTCCTCCCGTCTTTTAAGAGATTGATTGGCGCGGCCGTCTACCGGTAGCGGCCGAACTTCTGCAGCACCTCAATCTTGTAGCCGTCCGGATCTTCGACGAAGAAGAAACGGGCGATCTGCTTGCCGTCCTTGTTGAACTCGACGATCTTGCGCGGCTTCAAGCCCTCGGCCTCGAAACGGCGGTGCTCCGCGTCGAGGTCATCGACCACGAAGGCGACATGGCCGTAGCCGTCGCCAAGATTGTAAGGCTCGGCGCGGCCCTTGGTGATCGTCAGCTCGACTTCATGAGGACTCTCGGAATTCGAGAGATAGACGAGGGTGAAATCGGGGAAGTCGAGCCGGTCGGCGATGTCGAGTCCGAAAGCCTTTTTGTAGAAAGCCAGCGACCGCGCCTCGTCCAGCACGCGGATCATCGTATGGATCGCTTTCGCCACGTCTGGTCACGCTTTCCGTCGCCGCTTGGCGGCGAGACTCAAGAAAGCTAGCGGAGCCGGAAGCGCGCGGGTGTTATCGGCCTACTACGCGCTCGCCTCGTTTCAGGCGGCCTCGGCGCGCGCTCTTCCGCCGCGCTCAGCCGAGGTTCGAGCGATGACGCAGATGCAGCGAAGGTGAGAGGTGAAATTGGGGACTTCCCCGCGAAGGAGCAGGATCTCCTGATGCAATGTCGAGATGAAACGGGGCACCGACATCCCCTCGTCCGCCGCTATGTCTTCGAGGATGCCCCAAAACAGTTTTTCAAGGCGCAGGCTGGTGCTCTGGCCGTTGAGCCTGATCGAGCGCGTCTCGAAGGCGTAGCCGTCCGGGGACTGAGTTGCAAAAAGGTGGCACATGTTTCCTCCTTCGACCGTCTTTTCCCGGTGTGGCGATCGGCGGCCGACGTCCGCCGTCGTTCGCCATCCGGTGGTCTGATTTTGATTTAGAACGTTTCTAAACCGCCCACTCTAGGACGCTCCCGGCTCGCCGTCGAGGGCGCGTTCGGCGGGTCGAGAAGGCCGGTGTATAAGGACGCGCGACATGAGCGCGCGCGAAAGGTTGGCTTATGAAAAAGGCCCGTAAGATTCCCGCCGCCTTCGCCAGCGAGGCTGAGGAGCGCGCCTATTGGGAACGCGAGGACTCGAGCGCCGATCTCGACTGGCGCCGGGCCAAGCGCGTTCGGCAGCCAAACCTTCAGCCGAGCGCGACCCGCGATCTCTCAGAATAGAGAGAGATTGTCTATTCGGCCCTGACCCGACTAGACTGGGTCGCCAACCATAGGAGGCGTCGGTATGGAACGCACTCTCCTTAGGAGGCTTGCCGCCGCGACCGCCGCGGCCGCCCTCTCCGCTTCCGGTTTCACCACCACCGCCGCCGCACAGAGCGACCAGCAGCCCACAGCCGCCGAGCAGCCCACGCACGCCGAGCAAGTGCAGCATTGGGCGGAGGTGGGGATCGACAACCAGCTCAAGGGCATGAAGACCAGTCTTCGGCTGACCGCTGACCAGGAAACGGATTGGGGCCCGTTTGAATCTGCGGTCAAGGACGCCGAGACCGCGCGCGTGCTCGCCCTGCAGAAGGAGCAAGCCACGAACTTGTCGCCGATGGATCGCAACACGGCGAAGGCGGAGCGCCTCGAACAGAGCCAAGCCAATCTCGAGAAGATCGTCGAAGCGGCCAAGCCCTTGTACGCGAGCCTCGATGGCGCGCAGAAACACAAGTTCATCGCCCTTGGACGCATGCTCGTGCCTGAGCGCGGGCAATTTGCGAAGGCGATGAGGCGTCTGAGTGTTGGCAAGGGCGATCAGCACAGCGCGGAGTAGCCCCGCAGGGCGAAAAGCGCGAGGACGCGATCCGTTGTCCGAATTTCGGGCCTATGCCGATCGAGTCGCCAAACGCGGCGCTGCTATCGCGAAAACTTCTTATACTTCAGCCGGTGCGGGATGACGCTGTCGATGCCGAGGCGGCGTTTCTTGTCTTCCTCATAGTCGGCGAAGTTGCCCTCGAACCATTCGACATGGCTGTCGCCTTCGAACGCCAGCATGTGGGTGGCGATGCGGTCGAGGAAGAAGCGGTCGTGGCTGATGATGACGGCGCAGCCGGCGAAACCGGGCTGCGGTTGTGCTCAAAGTGTGAGCCCGCTCACAGACGGGGCTTTGCCGAGTATCTTAATCCCCCTCGTTAGTCCGAGAACGCGGGAGCGCGCAGGCAAGATGGTGTTGGGATTCAATTTGATCATTGATGGAGACTGGCATGCTTAACGCGCAACTGACCCCCGCTACAAGTAACCGAATCGTTCGCTCGCTGGCGTCGCGTACACAGTCGTGGTGAGGGTGAGGGGAAGGCGAGATGACCCGGCAGCCGGAAGTGGCGATACGCGCGCAGGCGGTCACCGGTGGGGTCACGGACGTCAATCTGAGGATTCCCTTCGGTGACGCTCTTCTGGTAGCGCTTGCCGCTGCCATCGGTTACGGATTTGACGCCTACGCTGTCAATATATTCGGGATTCTTGGCCCGATTATCGCAAAGGATTTGAATATAACCCTTGCGACAATTGGGTTGATCAGCTCGATATTCTTGGTTGGATATACGATCGGAACGTTTGTGTTTGGCATTCTTGCGGATCGGATCGGGCGCCGAGACGCGTTGGGTTGGTCTATCATCGTCTATGGCGTCGCAACTGCACTCGGCGGTCTAACCACAAACCTCTTCGCTTTCACTGCGCTGCGGTTCCTAACCGGCGTTGGCGGCGCGGGGGAGCTCGTGGTCGGCGCTCCGTACACGGCTGAGATGTGGCCAGCTAAACATCGCGCGCTCGGCACCGGCGGAATCATGTTCTCATTGTATTCCGTGGGTTACATCGTCGCCGCCCTCGCGGCGTTTGTGATTGTCCCCCGCTTCGGCTGGCAAGCCGCATTCATATTCGCGATTGTGCCGGCGCTGCTGGTATTCGGCTTGCGCCGTTTAGTTCATGAATCAGTGCGATTCCAAATCGCCAAATCGCAGCTGGAACAACACACGAAAGAGCGGGGCGCACTACGCCCGAGCACGAGTATCTGGTCCATACCTGGGGCGGGGCGCCGCATCATCGTCGGCTGGCTGCTCTACACCGCAAACGCTTGCGGGTACTGGAGCATCACGGTCTTCCTAACGGCGTTCATGGTGCAGAAGTTTCAACTTTCGGCGACCGACGCAATCTACTATGCGGCGTTGTTTTATGTGGCGCAGTTCTTTCTCTCCTATATCGGCACGGGATTATCCGATCTGATCGGTCGACGGCCTGCTGGCATCCTGGGCGCGCTGATCATGATTGTCAGCACGCTCGTTGCTTCGACGGCGAGTTCCTTCGATATGTTTGTTGTCTTCGGGGCATTGATGATCGGGATGCTGGGATGGCTGTGGGGCCTAGAGGCTGTTAGGAACTGATTAACTGTAAATTCTGAGGGTTGCGGGATGTCGATGTCCCGCAAGCCTTATCCCTCTGATGTTTCCGATTGCGAATGGGCGCTTGTCGCGCCTTATTTGACGCTTTTGCCGGAGGAGAGTGCGCAGCGCACGCACGCGTTGCGCGAGGTGTTCAACGGCATGCGCTATATCGTGAAGACGGGCGCCCCATGGCGCTGGATGCCGAATGACCTGCCGCCATGGGAGATCGTCTACCAGCAGGCGCAGCGATGGCTGAAAGCGGGATGCTTCGAGACTCTGGCTGAGGACTTGCGCGTCATCTTGCGTCTTGCAGCGGGCCGAGGCGCGCAGCCAACCGCCGTCATCATCGACAGCCGGACCTTGCGCTCGACCCCTGAGAGCGGCGCTCGCGCCGCTTATGACGGCGCCAAACGCAAGAAGGGATCGAAGCTCCACTTGGCCGTCGACACGCTTGGCCATCTTCTGGCTCTGCATGTCACGCCCGCCAACGCGGATGATCGCGCCGAAGTCGGCCGTATCGCCAAGGCCGTTCAAGCGGAGACCGGAGAGAACGTGAAGATCGCTTTCGTCGATCAGGGCTATACCGGGGAGAAACCAGCGGCCGCTGCCGCTGAACGCGGCATTGCCCTCGAGGTCATCAAACTGCCGGAGGCCAAGCGCGGTTTCGTGTTGCTGCCCAGACGATGGGTCGTCGAACGATCCTTCGCGTGGGCCACCCGCTTCCGAAAACTCGTCAAAGACTACGAACGCTGTGCTCAAACCCTGGCAGACCTCCATCTCATCGCCTTCGTCTGCATCATGCTCAAAAACGTCGCTAAACTCGCCGCGGGTTCCTAACAGCCTCTAGGCGACACTTATCTCAGCGAATTCTTCCGCACCAGCATGCGCGGCACGACCTTCGGCGTGATGGTCGGGGGCGGAAGGGTGATGTCGATCGCGGCGCCGTTCCTGGTCGGCTGGGGCATCATGGCCCTGGGCCCGACCATTCCGTTCATGGCGACAGCGGCGCTTTGGCTCCTCACAATCGTGGGATACCTCATCGGTCCCGAGACCTACGGACGGGAGCTTGAGGAAGTTCAATTATGAGATGGGCGATCAACAGCAACAACACTGGATCGGTCCGAAGCCCCTGGCCGCGGCTGCTTGGGCAGATAATGCTATGGCTCGTCGCAATTGTTGTCATTGCTATAATACCATCGATGTTGGTGGCAAGTCCAGGAGAAGACGCTGATTCGCTGGAATTAAAACGCGTCTTAGGACGGCTTACAACAAATTTCATACCAGACATGCGGTCATACGGTCTTTTGATTTTGGCAACTGCAATTATAAGTATCGTCGTCTATCACCTTATCGTTTGGAAGCGCGAGTACAGCCAAGTATTTCAACCAACTACTGATTATCGAGTACGTAGAACACTTTTGCCAGCGCTCGGTGTTTGCGTTTTTGTTTCAGTCGTGATTGTGATGTTGACAGCGTCAGAGACGGGCACGAGCTTGCTCGCAAGACTGGCCAATAACCCTGGAGGGTGGTTTGCCCTGATAACTGGCGTTATTTCTGTCGTTGGGGTTTATGTGACGCTTGTTAGCGTTCTGGACATAAAAAGTACCATCGTTTCCTTCGCCGATTTCGTTTCCCGGGCGGAACGGCTGATAGACGAGACCCAAGACGGGGATTACACTAGTCTGATGCTTCACACGCCTGCCCCAGGCTGTCTCGCGCTGCCCGAGGTAATTTGGACCAAGCTTGCAGATACAATGAAGACAGGCCATCGATTGATATCGTTAACTTGCTTAAATGACAAAGAAATGGAGCTGTGGTTCAAGGAATACGCGATTGCCATCAAGGATGACAAAAAGAAAAAGGATACGATGGAAGTGCGAATAGACATCGGATTGGCTCAATCGAAATTGATCATAGATCATGTCAAAAATACCGCCAAACATTCGTCGGATATCACGATCGACATTGGCGTCGTCGAAGCGGAATGGGGCGACCTTCCGCTTTGTTACTATGTCGCCAACAGCAGACGCGCCATCGTCGTAGTACCGTTTTCCCTGCCCCGTCCAGGGGCCAGCATTTACGGCGACAACGCTCAGCCCATTCAAATGATTGGCTTCGAAACGACTGACTCTCACATCGTTGACGCCGTCCGTCAGGAAGTTCAGGGGCGACGCAAATGGATAGACAACAAGAACAAGTCTCTACGGAAAGCCGACGAGGTAGAGACGACGGAAGGCGCAGCCGCAGGAGCGGGTTGAATGAACGGGCAAACTGAAGCGATTTCCTCTACCGGGCGGAAGCTCGAACGCTTGTGAGCCTCCTTTTCGCGCCGCGAGAGGCGCCATGAGCGACTTCTGCCGAAAGATCGATTGGAGTGGTCAGCCCGAGACGGCGCTTTTCACCTCGAGAATTTCTTATACTTCAGCCGGTGCGGGATGACGCTGTCGATGCCGAGGCGGCGCTTCTTATCTTCCTCATAGTCGGCGAAGTTGCCCTCGAACCATTCGACATGGCTGTCGCCTTCGAAGGCCAGCATGTGGGTGGCGACGCGGTCGAGGAAGAAGCGGTCGTGGCTGATGATAACGGCGGAGCCGGCGAAATCGAGCAGCGCCTCTTCCAGCGCCCGCAACGTGTCGACGTCGAGGTCGTTGGTCGGCTCGTCGAGCAGGAGCAGGTTGGCGCCGCTCTTCAGCATCTTGGCGAGATGGACGCGGTTGCGCTCGCCGCCGGACAACTGGCCGACCTTCTTCTGCTGGTCGCTCCCCTTGAAGTTGAAGGCGCCGACATAGGCGCGCGAGTTGACCTCGCGCTTGCCGAGTTGAAGCAGATCGTAGCCGCCGGAAATTTCCTCCCATACGTTCTTCTTGGCGTCGAGCGTGTCGCGCGACTGATCGACATAGCCAAGCTGAACGGATTCCCCGATCTTGATTGAGCCCGAATCCGGTTTCTCCTGGCCGGTGATCATGCGGAAGAGCGTCGTCTTGCCGGCGCCGTTGGCGCCGATGACGCCGACGATGCCGCCGGGCGGCAGGCGAAACGAGAGCTTGTCGATGAGCAGCCGATCGCCATAGCCCTTCGACAGGTTCTCGATGTCGACCACGTTCTGGCCGAGCCGCTCGGCGACGGGAATGACGATCTGCGCGGTCGTCGGCGCCTTCTCGTTGCTCTTCCTGACGAGTTCGTCGTAAGCGGCGATGCGCGCCTTGGACTTCGCCTGACGCGCTCTCGGCGAAGCGGCGATCCACTCGCTTTCCTCGGCGAGCGCGCGCTGCCGGGCGGCGTCCTCGCGGCCTTCCTGCTCGAGCCGCTTCTGCTTCTGCTTGAGCCAGGACGAATAATTGCCTTCGTAAGGAATGCCGCGGCCGCGATCGAGCTCGAGAATCCAGCCTGTGACGTTGTCGAGGAAATAGCGGTCGTGGGTGACGATGAGGATCGCGCCCGGATATTGGCGCAAGTGGCCTTCGAGCCAGTTGACGGTCTCGGCGTCGAGATGGTTGGTCGGCTCGTCGAGCAGCAGGAGCTCGGGCTTGTCGAGCAACAGGCGGCAGAGCGCGACGCGGCGCTTTTCGCCGCCGGAGAGCTTGGCCACGTCGGAATCGTCCGGGGGGCAGCCGAGCGCGTCCATCGCTTGCTCGACCTGGCTCTCGAGATCCCACAACCCCTTGGCCTCGATCTCATCCTGGAGGCGCGTCATTTCATCCGCCGTCTCGTCGGAATAGTTCATCGCCAGTTCGTTGTAGTGGTCGAGGATCGCCTGCTTGTCCTTCACGCCGAGCATGGCGTTGCCCTTGACGTCGAGCGCGGAGTCAAGCTCAGGCTCCTGCGGCAGGTAGCCGACCTTCGCGCCCTCGGCGACGAAGCCCTCGCCGACGAACTCGGTGTCGAGCCCAGCCATGATGCGCATGAGCGTCGACTTGCCCGAGCCGTTGACGCCGAGCACGCCGATTTTCGCGTCCGGGTAGAAGGAGAGGTTGATGTTGTCGAGGACCTTCTTGCCGCCCGGATAGGTCTTGGCGAGCCCCCGCATGTGATAGATGAACTGGCGCGCGGCCATTGAAGACGTCCTTGCGAAGTCGGGAATTGGGCGCCTGCCTAGCAGGGGCCCCGCTGCGAGACAAGCGCGCCGGGACGCTCAAGGCTCGGGCGCTCGTCGATCGATTGCAGCGAAATGGCGGAAACGGGACGGCCTTCGTCAGAACCGCGTCGTGAGGTCGGTCAGCCATTGCGGCGAGCGGTCGAGCAGCGCCGTTTCGAGCGTCCTGTCCGCTCCGGTCACGATCAGGAGCCCGAGTGCGATCATGAGGAGCCCGAGGGCCGTCTTGACCCGCTTGCTTCCGACGAGAAGGCGGCCGCGCCAGCGCATCAGGGCTTGCCGCGAGGCGAGGCCGAGGGCGATCAAAGGCGCGGCGGCGCCGATCCCGAACGCGAGCATGGTCAGCGTGACGCGGGCGAGCGACGAGCCCTGCGCCGCCAGCACCGAGGCCGCGCCGAGCGTCGGGCCGACGCATGGGCTCCATGCGGCGCCGAGCAGGAGGCCGACGCCGAACTGTCCGGCGAGCCCGCGTGAGGGGAGGGCGTTGATGCGCTCGTCGGCCCAGGCCGTCACCGGGCCGCCGGCCGCCGCAAGCCGCGTCTGCAAGGCCGGCGCCGCCAGCAGGACGCCGACGGCGGCCATGAGGATTGCGGCGGCCGTCCTGAACGCCTCGCTGTCGAGGCCGATGGCGAAGCCGAGAGTCGCGACGAACAGGCCGATCGCGGTGAAGGAGAGCGCGAGGCCCGCGGCCAGCGCGAACGGGCCGCCCCGCGCCTCGCCCGCCGCCGCGCCAAGCACGATGGGCACAAGCGGCAGCACGCAGGGCGAAAGGACGGAGAGCAGGCCCGCCAGCAGCGCAAGCCCGAGCGTTCCCAGCGACATCGGGGCGCGTCAGATCGCCTTGGCGACCAGCGCGGTGAGCGCGGCGGGGTCCGTTTCGCCCACCGAGCGTCCGGTCTCCTTACCGTCCTTGAAGGTGATGAGCGTGCTCTGCATGCGTGCGCCAAAGCGCTTCACCGCGTCCTTCTGGGAATCGAAGTCGACGCGGACGACCGTCAGATCCTTGTATTGGGGATCGGCCTCGATCTTGGCGAGAGTGGGGGCCTGCGCCTTGCAGGTCGGGCACCAGCTCGCGTGAATCCAGACGAGGACCGGCTTGCCCGACTTGAGCGCCGCGTCGAAAGCCGCGGGCGAATAGTCGACTGGCGCGGCCGCCAGCGCGGGAACAACGAAACCGATGGCGGCGATGGTTGCGAGAAGTGAGCGTCTGGACAGCATGTCGGGCGATTCCTTTCGCGAGGCGGGGACGACGCGCCCGGTCTCCGCGCCAAGTTCGCCGGAAAGACGGCGGTTGTTACGCGAAGGGCGCCCCGCCGGCGACGATTGCGGGGCGATCACGGCATTGTGTATTCAGTCGGCCTTGCCGTCGCGCGCCTTCGGCGAGCGATGGGCCCGATGCACCCAAAGCCCAGCGCCGAAAGCGCGCCCTTCAGCTGCCCCTTTTTAGCGGTCTAGCTGGCTTGCCCCTCGTCGATCCACACCGTCATTCCCGGCTCGAGTTTCGGCGTCGGGCCGACCGGATCGGCGCGCAGGAGAAAGCTGTTGATGTCGTGGTCGCCGACCGCTCGCGCCGCCCGCCACACGGCGAATTCTCCGAGCGGCCTGAGCTCGGTGACTTTGGCTTCGAAATGGTCGCCGGCGGCGGTCCTTAGCGCGATCTTCGAACCTATCGTCAAGCCTTGAAGACGGTCTTCGCGGATCGTGAAGCTGAACCAGCGGTCGCCGCCGACGCCGAGCGTCAGGACCGGCTGACCCGGAGAGATCGCTTCGCCGGGTTCGGCGACGAGGAGCCGCGCAACCCCGTCGACGGGCGAACTCAACGTGGTCTTGGCGAGCTGAGCCTCGAGGTCGGCGACCGTCGCCAGCGCCAGGGCGACTTCGCGCTCCGCGACCGCCTGTTGCTCCTTTGTCGGCCCGGCTTTGCTCTGGGCCAAAGCGGCCTCGGCGAGAGCGAGACTGGCCTCTGCCTCGCCCAATGCGGCGGCGTCCTCGTCGAACTGCTGCTTGCTGGCGTAGTTCTTCGCCGCCAGCACCGAAACCCGCGCGAACTGCTCTTTGGCCAGCGTGACGTTGGAGGCGGCGATCGCGACATTCTGCGCCGCGGTGTCGCGCTCTTCCTGGCGCACGCCAGCCTCCACGTTGGCGAGGTTGGCGCGCGCCGATTCCGCGTTCGCCTTCGCTTCCTCCAGAGAGGCCGCGACCTCCGGGCTCGACAGCACGGCGAGCACATCGCCCTTGCGCACCTCCTGCCCCGATTTCACCGGGATCGATGCGAGCCGGGCGGAAATTTCGGGCGCGACGCGGATTTCCGTCTCGTGCACGACGCCGATGAGCGGAGGGCGGGGCTTTCGCTGCGTCTCGAACCGAAATAATGCGCCCGCCGCTGCTCCGATGAGCAGCACCGCCGCCAGGATCGCGACCGTCCGGCCTCTAGCGTTCATGAAGCGCCTCGTTGCGGGAAGCGACACTGGTCGCCGCGGCCGCGAGCAGCCCGTAGACGACGGTGAGAATCCAAAGCGCAATCCAGTCGCGCTTCACATCGAGGATGCTCGCGCCCATCTGGTTGATGCGAACGAATCCGATCGATTGCCGAGGTGCTGGGAATGACGCGGCTTGCCGCCCGGATGAAATCAGGGATGGCCTCGACCGGCCACGATACGCCGACCTGGAAGAAGAGCGGCAGGCTGACCGCGATGAAGAGGAGAATCGCGGTCTCGCGGCGATGAAACCAGGCGCTGACGAACTGGGCCAGGAAGCTGACGGAGAGCACGAAGGGAACCGCCATGAGGATCAGATCCTCGAGCCGCCCGAGCGTCGAGAAGCCGTAAACCCGCGGCAGCACGATCAAATAGAGCGCAAGTCCCGGCAGCGCGAAGCAGAGATGCGCGAGCGCCTGGCCGAAGACGGAGCGCGCGCCGGATCGAAGCCATCGATTGGCGCCGCCGCCCAGCGCATAAACCGCCCCGCCGAGCGACGCGACGCCGAGCAGCAGCGTCTGTTGAAGAATGAGAATGAAGGCGGCGGGCACGACATAGTTCGCATATCCGCCGGTCGGGTTGAACAGCGGTTGGGAGAGGAACTCGATTGGCGAGGCGCCGCGAGTCATGGCCGCATAGACAAGGCTGCCCTCGGAGCGCGCGCCGAGGGTCGCGATGTCGGCGGAGGCGGTCGCGGCGCTTTCCGATATGCCCTGAAGGGTGCGGCTATAGAGAAGAAAATAGGCCGCGTCGACATAGGCCGCGATGCGCGCCTGCTCGCCCCGCAAGACCTGACGCTCCGTGTCTTTGGGGATCGCCAGAATGGCGAAGACCTCGTGGCGGTCGAGGGCTGCCTGCGCGTCGGCCAGCGTGTCGCTCCGCACCGCCACTTTGAGCGCCTCGTCAGCGTTGAGCGCCTGCACGAGGTCGCGGCTGAGCTCCGTTCGATCCTGGTCGACGACGGCGATCGGTATGCTGCGAAGAACCTGACCGAGATAGGGCTGCGGGTAGAGCAATCCGTAAAGGATCGGCGCCAGCACGATCAGGCCCAAGACCGATCTGTCGGCGAGAATCCGCTTAACCTCGTTGCCCATCGCGACGGCGACGCCTCGCCCGTATCGGAGGCCGAGGGCCGGCGCCGCCTCGCGGCGCGGCGGCGCATCGGCGATGGCGCGAAGCCTCGCCCAGGCGAGCGCGAAAAAGAGGCAGGCGAGGCCGGCAAGGACCAGGAAGGGCCTGACGGAGTTCGAAGTCGGCACGCCCCGCGCGGCCTGGTCGAACAGCACCTGCAGATACCAGCGAAGGGGTAGGATGGAGCCCCAGGCGCGGGGGAACGTCCCCATCGCCACAACCGGGAATCCGACGCCGGCGAAGCCGAACGCCGGATTGCAGAAGATTGCGATCAGGCTCAGTCCAGTCGGGAGCGCCTGAGTCAGCAGAACCAGCAAGGCGCCAAAGGAAAGATAGGCGATGAGCAGCAGGCAGGCTGCCGCTGCGACGAGCAACGGGTCGCCGCGGAAGGGCACCCCGTAGAGCACGTGGATGATGGCGGCGTCCACCACCATCATGACGATGAAGATTGCGAACAAAGGCAAGAGCTTGCCCATGAGCGCGACCAGCGGCCGGCGGCCGGCGGCGCGCATCCAGGCGCGTTTGCTGCGCCGGGAGAACTCCGAGCCGACGGCGTAGCCGCCGGCGATCGCCACCACGACGTGCAACACAGTCGGCAGAACGGCCCGCAGCAGGAACTGGGCGAAGTTCAGCGCCGGGTTCGACAGGACATATTGTTCGGCGACGAGGACGCCTGGCTTGTAACCGCTGGGCCCCGCCTCGTGCGGCAACGCGGCGGTCGCGGCCGCGACGGCGTTCGATATCGCCGAAGCCGCGTTGTTGCCGGGCGTGTAATATTGCCGGTTGTACAGCGCCACCACCTGCGGCCGCTGCCGGGCGAGAAGATCGCGCTCGAAATTCTCGGGGATGTAGACGGCGGCGATCGCCTCGCCGGAGCGGACGGCCTGCATCGCGTCCCTCATGTCGCTCGATCGCTCGGCGACGGTGACGCCCGGCGCGGAGGCGATCGACTGCACATAGATGAGCGAAGTCGCGGAGCGGTCGGCGTCGACGATGGCGACGCGCAGATTGCGAATGACCGCATTGCTGAACGTCAAGGTCAGGATGGCGAAGGCGAAGACCGGAACCAGGAGGGCCAAAACGAGCGCGACGCCGTCGCGCTGCATCCAGCGCAACTCGCGCGTCGCGACCAGCAGCAATCCGGGCTTTGGGGGCGCCCTCATCGGCGCTCGCCGGTCGGCCACTCGGCGTAAACGCTCATGCCCGGCCGAAGGCCGGGAAGGGGCGAGACAGGATAGGCGCGCACCTCGAACGTCCTGAGGTCGAAATCGCCCGTGGCCCGCGTCGCGCGCCATCCCGCATATTCCCCGCGCGTCTCGATGAGCTTGATCTCCGCCTCGATCTCCTGGTCGCCGAGCGCGGGCGCGCGCATCTTGAACCTGTCGCCGACCTTGAGCCCCTTGACCAGATCCTCACGGAGATTGAATTGCAACCAGACATCGCTGAGGTCGACCAGAGAAAGAAGCGGCACGCCGGGCGAGACATATTCCCCGACCTCCGCCCCGATCTGATAGACCTGCGCGGCGATCGGCGCCTTGACCGTGAGTTCGTCGACGTCGGCCTTGATCGTGTCGACGCTCGCTTGCGCCTTGAGCACATTGGTCTGAGCGATGGCGCGCTGTTCCTTGGTCGCCCCGTTCACGGCCTCGTCATAGGCGAGCTGGGCGCGATCCTGATCTCGCCTCGCCACTTCGAGCGAGTTCGTGGCCTCGTCGAGCCGTTGCAGCGGCGCGTTGCCGGAGCCAGCGAGGTCCTTGATGCGGTCATAAGTCCGGTTGGCGAGGGTGAAGTTGGACTGGGCGCTCTCGAGCGCGGCTTTCCGCTGAGCGATCACCTCCGCGCGCGTTCCGACCAGAATATTGGCCAATTGCGCCTGTGCGACATCGACGCCGGCCTGGGCCTGACGCCACTTGGTGATCAGCTCCGGATTGTCGATCTCGAACAGCAATTGCCCGGCGGCGACGTTTTGGCCACGCTCCACGGGACGCTTGCCCACCCTCCCGTCCACCCGGGCGGCGATGTCGATGCGCGTCGCGTCCGCTTCGCCTTGGACGATGAGCGGCTCGGGCCGGGCGAGATACCAGACCGACAGGCCGACGATCCCGACGAGGACGAGGGTCACGATCGCCGCGGCCGCCGTCGCGCTCCCGGTCGGCCGCTCGCGCGGCGGTTCGGCCTTGGCGCGAACTTCGGGCGCTTCGGTCTCGATTTCATCCGTCATCCGCTGCTCGTCTCCAGCCGTAAGGATCGCCCGGCGCGCTCGCTTGGCGCCCGCGCGGGCGCCACCATAAAGGACGATCGAACCCGTCGCTATTTGGCGCCGCCCAGTCGCGCAAATGACCAGGTCGAGAACCCCGGCGTTGCTGGCTTAGCTCGTGCGGGCGGTCAAGGGATCGGACGAGGAGATCGCTGCGCGCGGTCTCGTTTAGCGAGACGACGCTGGCCGCCTGCTGGCCTCTCGCAAGCTTGAATTGAGGGAACTTCGGGGTGCGGCTAAAGAGAACGAGGCGGCGCGGGCGCATTAGGAGATTCTGATCATGCGTTCACGCCTTTTCTTGGCGCTGATGTTGGCGGCCTCCGCGTCGGTCGCTGCCGAGGCACCGCTGACGATCGATCAATTGCTCGCGCAAGGGTGGGAGATCGCCGGTTATGCGAGCGGCTACGACAACCGCACGTCGCTGATCCTGTTTCGCCACTCCGGCGTGAACGCGCTCGTCCAGTGCGGCGTTCTCTACGATGTGACGCGCAACCCGCGCACGATCATCAATTGCTACGAGCTGCGCTAGTCGCCCGCTTCAATCAATTTGAAAGGTTTTGATGATTCGCTTCGTCGACGGTGCGGACGACGGAGGCGATCATGGCTGCGAAGGAGATTTCAGTAAAGAAGTATGTGGTGCGGTTGAGCCCGGATGAGCGGGAGCAACTTGAAGCCCTCATCCGTAAAGGAAAGAGCCCGGCCCAGCGGTTGCTGAGGGCGCGGATCTTGTTGAAGGCCGATGTCTCGGAAGCCGGGGAAGGCTGGAGCGACGGCCGGATCATCGAAGCGCTGGAGACCAGCCCATCCATGGTTTACCGGGTGCGCAAGCAACTGGTGGAAGAGGGCTTCGAGGCGGTGTTGAGCCGCAAGCAACGCGCGACGCCGGCGGTTGCGCGGATTTTCGACGGCGAGAAGGAAGCCAAACTGATTGCCTTGGCTTGTTCCAAACCGCCCAAGGGCCGCGCACGCTGGACCTTGCGGTTGTTGGAGAGCAAGGTCGTGGAACTCCGCATTGTCGATCGCGCCAGCGACTCAACGATCGGGCGGGCGCTCAAAAAAACATTCTCCAGCCCCATCGCCGACAGTGCTGGGTCATTCCGCCCAAGGCCAACGGCGCGTTCGTAGCGGCGATGGAAGACGTGCTGGCCGTCTACACGCGGCCACGCGATCCCGATCGTCCGCTGGTTTGCCTGGACGAGACCTCAAAGCAACTCCTCGCCGAGACGCGAGCGACGATCCCGATGAAACCGGGCGCCCGGCCCGTTGCGATTGCGAGTACGAGCGCAATGGAACCGCCAACCTGTTCATGCTGTTCGCGCCGCTCGAAGGTTGGCGCCATATCAAAGTCACAGATCGCCACACCGCCGTGGATTATGCTCACCTCTTGAAAGACGTGGCCGATATCCACTTTTCCGCCGCCCAGACCATCGTTCTGGTCCAGGACAATCTCAACATCCACAGCAAGGCGTCACTCTACGAAGCCTTTCCGCCCGCCGAAGCCAGGCGGCTGGTCGAGCGGTTCGAATGGCATTACACGCCAAAGCACGGCAGCTGGCTTAATCTGGCGGAGTTGGAACTCGGCGTCCTATCGTCCCAATGTCTCGACCGCCGCATCCCTGACAAACAAACCCTCGTCGAGGAAGTCGCCGCCTGGGAGAAGGACCGCAATACCAATCACGCCAAGGCCAATTGGCACTTCACAACCCCAAACGCTCGCATCGAACTCAAACACCTCTACCCGTCAATCTGACTGAATCGGCCGACTAGGCAGGCGCTCTACAAGGCGAGGCTGACCACGCCGGTGACGATCAGGCTCGCGGCCCAGACGCTTTCCAGATTGAGCCAGGCGGTGCGCAGAAGCTTGAGGCCCGCCCAGCGGTAGACGATCCACGCCATCGCGCCTCCCGCGGCGACCATGGCGATCGTGTGAACGGTGGACACCGCAATCGAAGTCGCGATTCCCGAGCGCATCAATTCGGTCATGGCTTCATGTCCGTGATCGATCGCCGAGGAGGGCGAGGTTTCGGCGGCGGAGCAGAGGCCAAGCGCAATTGGCGCCAGCATGAGGCCGGCGCCGTGCGCCGTAGCGGTCAGGAACGACCATAAGGTCAGATGTCTTGGGCCGAGCCGCGCGGCGATGCGGGGGTGACGGCGATTGATCAACTTGTAGACCCCGAACGCCGCGACAAGGCCGCCCGCAGCCATCCGTATCGTTTGGCTCCAGTCGAGATAGGCAAGGAAGAGAGCGAAGGGCAGGAGCGCGGCGGCCATCGCGAGGAAATGGCCGCCGGCAAGCGGAAGGAACGTCGCGAAGACCGCCTGCTCCCTCCTCGCCCACATGCCGTTCGAGACCGCGAGCGGCCAGCCCATCCCGGGATTGAGCCCGTGATAGGCGCCGAGCGCGATCACCGCGAGCCAAAGCTCAGGACGCCAGCCGATGCTCATGGTTCCCTGTCAAGCCGACGGATAGCAGAACGAATCCGTCGAGCAGTCGCCGCCCTCCAACCGAATCTGGTGGGCGCCGTAGCCCTGCTCGAACTCGACGAAGAAGTCCTTGTCCAGCGTCATCCCGCCATTCGGGCCGACGTTGCACATAACTTCGACGCCCGGAACTCCCTGCGGATAGAATTGCGAGTCCCATGCGCTGTACAGCGAATTGGTCAGATAGACGCGCCTGCCGTCGCGGCTGATTTCCACCATCTGCGGCCCGCCGCCGAACGGCCGGCCGTTGGGATGGGCGGCGTGCTTCGCAATCCCGCCGATTTTGACCGACCCCGCCAGCTTCGGGCTCATCGGATCGGAGACGTCGTATTGCCTGAGTTCACCCGTTCCCCAACACGACACATAAAGAAAGCGATCGTCGAGCGAGAGGTCGATGTCGGTGACGAGCGGGGGCGCGGCGCCGAAGCCCTTGAGCAGATCGGGCAGAAGCTCCTTGTCCGCCGGCTCGGGCGGAATGGTTGCGGTCTTGGCGATCGAGAACTTCCCGTTTTCGCGGCGCCACGTCCAGATCGATCCCTCGAGGTTCGTGGTGTCGACCACGACGCCGAGGAAACCATATTCCTTGGCCGGGTCGTGGGCAGGCCGGACTTCGAGGGCCATCTGGTGGTTGGCGCCGAGGTCGATCGTCTGCACGATTCTCCGCCCCGCCAGATCCCAGAAGTGTACGGAATGGCCGTATTTGTTGGCGAGCAGGTCTTCGGGAACGATGCCGTGTTCGAATTGCGGCGGCAGCCCCCACTCGCTCGTCACCATGTAGTTGCGTGGCAGATTCCACCAGAAATCGTAGTGCAGCCGCTGCGGGCCGCGGTTGATCTCCCAGCGTCCGAGGATGTCGAACGTGTCGCAATCCATGATGAAGACGCCGGGCGGACCTTGCGCGCCATCAGCGCCTCCGCCCCCAAGCGTGCTGATGTAGATTCCTTCGGGGCCGCAGTGCACCGTGTGGGGGCGCGAATAGCCGGTCTTTCGCAGGACCTCTTCTGGCTCGATGATCTTGATGATCGTCGGGTGCGTCGGGTCCGGCTTGGTGTCGACGACGTAAATTCGCGACGAGCGGATGCCCGGGATAATCAAATATCGGCGCTCGACGAAGGGATGGTTCGAGAACGGCGAAAGCGCCGAAGAGCAGGCGTTCCAGCCGAAATGATGAAATTCATCGCCGACATAGGGCATGTCGAGGCGATAGACGGTCTTGCTGAAATTCGCCGATCGCCGGTCGACGTCGATCACCGCCAAAGCGTCCGGCTTGGAGCGGTCAGGCGACAACAGCACGGTATAGGCCAAGCGCTCAGCCGGAGCCTCCATGGCGATGCGGGGGGACGGGTAGAAGGTCGGATCAGGGCGCAGGCTTTCCAGCATCGCTTTTCCTCCTCAATCTCGCCTCGGTGAATTGAAGCGCGGCGTGAGCGCCTGCGGTCGAGAAAAATCGGGGAAATGTCCAGTAATGAGGTCAACGTAGCCCCATTCCGTGGGCGTTGCCAGATCCGATCGCGAAATCTTGGGTTCGCCGCGCCGGCCAGCTGAAATTCAGGCCAAACCGGCGCCCCCAATCCGCTTGACGACAAAATCCGTCGCCTTCTCGGCCGCAGCCCCGAACCCGCTCAAGAGCTGTTGCAGCAGATTCTTGCGCGCTTCGGTCGAGACTTCGTACAGGCGCGCGCTGTCGCGGGCGCGGAACAAGAGTTCGTCCCCGGTCACGATCTCGTCGACGAGGCCCAAGGGCAGCGCCTCCCGCGCCAGCCAATAGTCGCCGTTGGCGATGCGGGCGATGTCCACATTCGGGCGGCATTGAGCGACATGGGCCTTGAAGGCTTCGTGCGTGGCGTCGAGCTTACCACGGAAGTGTTCGCGCCCCGCGGGCGTGATCTCGCCCAGGACCGAGACGGTGCGCTTGAACTCGCCCGCCGTCATCTCCTCGAAATCGATCTCGTTCTTCTGCAACAGCCGATGGAGGTTCGGCACCGGCGCCACGACGCCGATCGAGCCGACGACCGCAAACGGCGCGGCGACGATGCGATCGGCCGCGCAGGCCATCATGTAGCCGCCGCTCGCCGCCACCTGGTCGACCGAGGCGGTGACTTTGATCTTGCGCTCGCGCAGGCGCAGAATTTCGGCGGCCGCGAGGCCGTAGCCGGTCACCGTGCCGCCCGGGCTTTCGATCCGGATCACCGTTTCGTCGGTTCCGGGCCGGGCCGCGATGAGGACGGCGTCGATTTCCGCACCTAAGCGCTTGACCGCGCTCGCGCGCATGTCGCCTTTGAAGGCGAGCACATAGATACGCTTGCCCGGCTCCTGGCCGCGGCGCGCCTTGGCGGAGGCCTTGGCCTCTTTCTTACGCGTCTTGGCCAGCGCCTTGCGCTCTCGTTTGTCGAGCAGCGCCCCGTTCATGGCGTCGCGCATGTCGTCGTAATGCTCGTCAAGCGCGCGGATCTTGATCTCCTGGTCCTTCGGTTCGGCTGAGCGCGCGAGGCGGGCGATCAGCACGGCGAGGCCGCCCACAGCCGCCACAATGATGAGGGCTTTGACGAGAAAGGCGGCGATGTCCAACCAGAACGCCATCAGCGGGTTCCACTCGCGAAAAGTCTCAGGTCAAGCGCGTGTTTCACGATGAGGAGCGAATGGCAAGTCGGGCGGCGAGCGAGCGAAAGCAATCGAGGCCTGGAGGCGCCAGCCTCAACCGTCTCATGACCCTCGCGCAAAATTGTTAGCCCCGCCCGCAGAAACCCCTTGCGCTGAGGCGCGATTCGCACAAATAGTTACATCGCCCAATACGCACGTGCCTGTGGTCGTGTGTCGGTCGGCGGGGATCTGGACAAGAGGCCAGTCAACCGCCCTTGGAAGACCGGCAGCCGGAGGCGAACCGGCGAACCCCGCCAAACGGGGGACGCGGCTTGAAGCAACGACGGACCGGGCTTTTTTGGTCTCTGCCGGCCCTCCAAAGGTCGGCGTCCAAAGAGGCTTGTCTATCTTGCCGGGCGTGCGGACGGGACATTTCCTCGTCCAAACGATGGCTTTGATCGCTTAAGGCTTTCCGGCCTTGAGCGCCTCTTGGCCACGGCGCAGCAGCTGACCGCTTGAGCGGTCCGTCGATGGCTTTTTCTCAAAGCCGTTCTCGGATTCGCGTGAGTGGTCGCGTCGGCGGGTCAACGACTGCGCATCGCGTCTCCAACGCGCGGGGCGCAAAGTCGCATCGCCGGTGAATCCTTCATGTTTCCACGCGCGGAGCCCACCGCGCGCTTGGGGGATGCCGCTCATGACTGACCGCATCAAGGAGTTTCTCGCTGGTAACCGCGAAGATGGACCCCGCCTGGTCGTCGATCTCGACGTCGTGCGCGAGAACTATCTGAGCTTCGCCGGCGCGCTGCCCGACACGCGCGTGTTCTACGCTGTCAAGGCGAATCCCGCTCCCGAGATTCTCGATCTGCTTGTTAAGCTCGGCTCCTGCTTCGACACCGCCTCGGTGAACGAGATCGAGCAGGCGCTGGCCGCCGGCGCGACGCCCGACCGCATCAGCTTCGGCAACACGATCAAGAAGGAGAAGGACATCGCCCGCGCCTATGCGCTGGGGATCCGCCTGTTCGCCGTGGATTGCGAGGCCGAGGTGGAGAAGATCGCGCGCGCCGCGCCGGGCGCGAAAGTGTTCTGCCGAATCTTGTGCGACGGCGCCGGCGCGGAATGGCCGCTGTCGCGCAAGTTCGGCTGCGCGCCGGAGATGGCCGCGCGCGTGCTCGAGCGCGCGCACGCGGTCGGACTTGTCGCCCACGGCCTTTCGTTCCATGTCGGTTCGCAGCAGCCCAACCCGCGGATGTGGGATGGGGCGCTCAAGGTCTCGGCCGCGATCTTCCGCGACCTCGCCGAGCGGGGCGTCCAGCTCTCGATGATCAACCTCGGCGGCGGCTTTCCGACCCGCTATTTGAGGGACGTGCCCTCGATCAAGACCTACGGGCAGACGATCTTCCGCGCGCTCCGACGTCATTTCGGCAACCAGATTCCGGAGACGATCATCGAGCCCGGCCGGGGCATGGTCGGCAACGCCGGGATCATCGAGGCCGAGGTGGTGCTGATCTCGAAGAAGTCGGACGAGGATAAGCAGCGCTGGGTCTATCTCGACATCGGCAGGTTCAACGGCCTCGCCGAAACGCAGGACGAGATGATCCGCTACCCGATCCGGACGGAATACGACGACGGCCCACTGGGACCTTGCGTCGTCGCCGGGCCGAGTTGCGACTCGGTCGATGTCCTGTACGCGAAGGCGCCCTACCTGCTGCCGATCTCGCTCGAGATCGGCGCCAAAGTGCTGATCGAGGGGACGGGCGCCTATACGACGACTTATTCCTCGGTCGGCTTCAACGGCTTCCCGCCGCTCAAATCCTATGTGATCTAACGCTGTTTCGAGCCGGCTCATTCGCCGGCTCGAGCGACGGTAATCGACGAGGCCGGCGCGACGCCCGGGACGCTCGCGCGGGCGCTGCCCCGTAGCCTGCATTCCGCTCAATCAAATCCGTTTGAGCCGCGGTTATTGGAAGGACCGACGCTCTTCGAATCGGCTATGAGTCGGATTCGCCAACCGGTCGATTCGTTCACGATCGAGATGCGTTGAGCGTCCTTTGCCGCAACAACGAGGCCGCTTTGACAACGGACGCCGACCGCTCGTCCTTTTTCATCGCGCTCGTCGTCGTCGATGTTTTTGTTGGCCTCGCGGACGCCATCTCCGGCCCCTACATTGTGCTCTTTCTCGTCGATCAGGCTGGCCTCGGCCCCATTTCGTTAAGCGCGATTCTGACCGCGAGGGCCCTCAGCGCGATCGCCTTCAGCACCGCGTTTGGAGCCTGGGTCGACAGAAGGACGACCCTCGCGCCGCTGCTCCTGGCGCTCGCCGGGTCCTCGGTCGGCTATGCTCTGCTCGGGTTCACGACCAATTTCGTCGTCCTGCTCGTCATCGCGGCGCTCCCGATCGCGATCGGCGCGGCCGCGTTCTCCCAATCGATTGCGCTCGTCAAGCGAGAGCTCGATCGGGCGAGCCCCCACACCGTTATTCGCGCCATCGGGGTCATGCGCGCCAGTTGGTCGCTCGCGTGGGCCATCGGACCGGCGGTCGGCGCCTTGATCGTCGGGACAGCCGGATTTCGCGGCGCCTTTCTCGCCAGCGCGGCGTCAGGCGCGACCGCGCTCGCGACCCTCGCTTTTGTCCGAGCGAGGCCGGTTCCCGCCGATGCAGTTCATGTCAATCGGCCCAGGCGCGCGAATGGAGGTTTAACGATCACGCTCGCTTTCGCGGCGCTTGCCCTGTTTCACACCGCTATGTTCCTGGGTTCGTTCGCGCTGCCGATCGTGCTCACGACGTCGCTCGGGGGCGCGAAAAGCGACGTCGGAGTGACGATGAGCTTGTGCGCCGCTCTGGAAATCGTCGTCATGGGCGCCCTCATCTGGCGACCGCTCAAGCGCGGCGAACGCATGGCGATTGTCGCCGGCTTCGCCGCTTTCGTCGCCTATTTTGTCGCGCTGACGCTCGCGCGCACCGTCGGCGCGGTCTTCTGGGCGCAGATCCCCCGAGCGATCGGCATCGCTCTCGTGACCTATCTCGGGATCGGCTTCCTGCATTCGCTCCTGCCCCACCGCGCCGGCGCCGCGGCGGCGCTGTTTTCGAACTCCGGGCAACTGGGCTCGGTGCTCGCCGCTCTCAGCGTCGGCGGCCTGGCGGAGGCCTTTGGCTACGCGTCGATTTTCGTCGTATGCGCGCTCCTCAGCGCCGCCGGTCTCGCTCTGGTTTGCTTGACGCCGGCTGCGCCCGATTAGGATGCGCCCCTTGAGCTCGGCGGCCTGTTCGTGACGCCCTTTCGCGAATAGCGCGACGCGTCGTAGGTTCATCGGCGGTGGGCGCGTGGCGAAAATAAGCGCAGGTATTTTGCTGTTTCGAAGACAGCCGGCGGGCGTGGAAGTCATGCTCGTGCATCCGGGCGGGCCATTTTGGGCTCGGAAGGACTTGGGCGCGTGGTCGATCCCTAAGGGCCTTGCGGACGAGGGGGAGGACCTGCTCGCCGCGGCGAAGCGCGAATTCCTCGAAGAGACGGGGAGCGCAATCCACGGCAATTTCATAGATCTCGGCTCCCTCAAGCAGCCGGGCGGCAAGACAATCGTCGCCTGGGCCTGCGAAGCTGATTTCGACGCCGCCAGGCTCAAGAGCAACACATTCGCAATGGAATGGCCGCCGCGTTCCGGACGAATGGCGGAGTTCCCGGAAGTCGACCGAGCCGCATGGTATTCGATCGACGAGGCGCTCAAGAAGATAAACAAGGGGCAGGCGCCGATCCTCGCCGCCCTGGTCAAAAGGCTTGACGCCGAGGCGCCCGGCCCGAAAGCAAGGCCGGACTGACGCTCGATCGGGGGCTCGACGCGACCGGCTGTGCGGCGGGATCAAGTGACGGGAGGCAGGCTCGGCTGAGACTGAGGGCGCCGAGCCTTGTCTCAGGAGTTGGAGCAGGACGCGGCTGTCCAATTTGAATTGTTTCTAAACTTCGTCCCCGCGGATTGTTCGTCCGGCGTCTGGTTGTTATTCGGAATGTGTCCGGGCCTCGTGTTTCGCGCCCCGGTCAGCGGAGGCGATCGCTTCGGCGCCCCGCCAGTCGAGCGCCCGCGGCGGCGAGCCGCAAGAGGTCGAACCCCCGCCGGGTAAGGAACGGAGACATGATGAAGACGGCCCAACGATTTTCGATCCTTGCCGCGGTCTTGGCGTTGGGGCTTGGCGCGCAATCGTTCGGCGCGTCAGCCCAAGAGGCGACGAAACTGAGCTTGACGCTCAAGGATCACAAATTCTCGCCCGCGGAGCCGACGGCGCCCGCCGGCAAGCCCATCGTCATCGAGCTCGAGAACCAGGACAAGACGCCGGCGGAATTCGAGAGCAAGGCCTTGCGGGTCGAGAAGATTGTGCCGGGCGGCGGCAAGATCACGGTGCGGGTGCGCGCGCTGCCTGCGGGCCGCTACCGTTTCTTCGACGACTACCACGAATCGACGACTGAAGGCTTTCTGGTGACACAATGATCGGGACCTGCGGCCGCGACATTAAGGCCTGACGATGCTCGGCGCGCTCATCATCGTCTTTCGCGAGGTCATCGAGGCCGGGCTCATCGTCGGCATTGTGTTGGCGGTGACGCAAGGGCTGCCCGGCAGCCGGCTCGTCATCGCGGCGGGCGTCCTAGCCGGGATTGTCGGCGCGTCGCTCGTGGCCGCCTTTGCCGGCGCGATCGGCGAAGCCTTGGCGGGGATCGGCCAGGAAGTCTTCAACGCCTCGATCCTTCTCATCGCCGTCGTGATGCTGACCTGGCACAACGTCTGGATGGCGAGCCATGGCCGCGAACTCGCCGCCGACGTCAAGCGGGTCGGCGAGGCGGTGCGCGCCGGTTCGAGATCGATCTTCGCGCTTGGAATCGTCTGCGCCATCGCGGTGATGCGAGAAGGCTCGGAGGTTGCGCTCTTCATGTATGGTCTCGTCGCAGCCGGGGGCTCAACGACGACCGAGCTTCTCGTCGGCTCGCTTCTCGGGCTTGCCGCGGGCGTTGGCGTGACGGCGCTCACCTATCTCGGTTTGGCGGCGATCCCGCAGCGGCGCTTGTTCGCCGTGACGACGGCGCTCATCAGCCTGCTCGCCGCGGGCCTCGCCGCGCAGGCGGTGCTCTTCCTGCAGCAGGCGGGCGTTTTGACGATGCTGAGCCAGACGGCGTGGAACACGTCCGCCATTCTTTCCGACACGAGCCTGTTCGGGCGTGTGCTGCACACGCTGATTGGCTACTCCGACCAGCCCTCCGTGCTGCAGGTTGTTGTCTATGCGGGGACGCTCGCCGTCATCGTCGTTCTGACCAAGACGGTCGGATCGCGCTGGGCGCCGGCTGTGAAGGCGCGCCGCGCGGCGGCGGGGTGAGCGGAACGCGTCTGAGCGCCCCTTTCCGATCGGGGTGACAAGCGGCGCGGCGGGGTGTAAACTCAAAACCGATAGTCGGCGCGAGATTTCGCGACGTTAAAGTCCTCCTGGCTGACGCCCGAATCTCGACCGGCGCAGACGAGACGAAGGAGGATCCGCTGTGACTTCCGCTTTCCACGTCTACTTTGGACCCGAGGCCCAGGCCGCGACGCCGCGCGTGCGGCGCATCGGTCCCGACGATTGCTTCT
The DNA here is from genome assembly GCA_963824475.1 of uncultured Alphaproteobacteria bacterium. Classification (GTDB taxonomy): domain Bacteria; phylum Pseudomonadota; class Alphaproteobacteria; order Rhizobiales; family Beijerinckiaceae; genus Roseiarcus. The sequence goes on along the minus strand of CAWGPR010000005.1, from coordinate 170,560 downwards.
CCGCGCTCAAGGAGGGCCTCGACGATTTCTTCGCCATGCCCACGTATCCGGTCTTCGTCGGGCTGTTCTACGCTGTCGCCGGAATCGCGCTATTCGCGATGACTTCGTTCGGCAACGCGCTGCATCTGGCGTTTCCGCTCGCCGCCGGCTTTGCGCTGATTGGTCCGTTCGTCGCCATCGGCCTTTACGAAATGAGCCGCCGGCGCGAACGGGGGCTGGCCGTGAGAGGGCGTGACGCCTTCACGGTCCTCCGCTCGCCAGCGCTGCTCTCGATTCTCGCGTTCGGCCTGGTGCTGCTCGCGATCTTCGCCGCCTGGATCTTCGCCGCCGAGTTCATTTATGTCTGGCTCTACGGCCCCAAACCGCCCGCCGCCGCGACCTCGTTCGTTCACGACGTCCTGACCACTGATCGCGGGCGGACGTTGATCGCCGTCGGCGTGCTGGTCGGCTTCTGCTTCGCCGCGCTTGCGCTTGCGATCAGCATTGTCTCGTTCCCGCTGATGCTGGATCGCGATCTCGGCCTCGTGCCGGCGCTTCACGCTTCGTTGCGCGTCACGCAGGCCAATCCGCTCACCGTCGCGCTCTGGGGCCTGATCGTCGCGGTGGCGCTCATCCTCGGTTCGCTGCCGCTGTTCTTCGGCTTGGCGGTCGTCATCCCGGTGCTTGGGCACGCCACATGGCGCCTCTATCGAAAGGCGATCGAGCGCGACCCCGCCCATGAGCTCCCGATCGAACCTCCCTTGCACCCGGACGTCACAGGGAACCCGGCCCTGCAGCTCGTCTGGACTTTCCTGGATGCGCTCGATTACCTTCGACAAGGAAAAGAAACGCCTCGGACGTGACGAACGTCATTGCATCAGCGGGCCCCAGGAGGGATCGCTGGCGTAATTGGGACTCGGCACGAGGAACTCAGCGTGGCCGAAAATATCGGTCATGTAGATCTTGGGGCCGCCGGCGCCGCCGAAGTCGCGGAAGAACATGAGATAGAGGCCGTTAGGGGCGAAGGTCGGACCCTCGTTGTGGAAGCCTTCGACCAGGATTTGCTGGCCCGAGCCGTCCGGCTTCATCACGCCGATGCCGAACGAGCCGTTGTTGATGCGGGTGAAGGCGATCAGGTCGCCGCGCGGCGACCAGACTGGCGTCGAATAACGGCCTTCGCCAAAGGAAATGCGCTTAGCCGGACCGCCGCTCGCGCTCATCACATAGATCTGCTGCGAGCCGCCGCGATCGGATTCAAATGCGATCTGCGAGCCGTCGGGCGAATAGGTCGGCGAGGTGTCGATCGCCGAACCTTCGGTCAAGCGTGTGGTGGAGCGCGAGCGCAGGTCCATTGAGTAAAGATTGGTGCTCGCGCCGTCGGAGAGCGACATCACGATGTCCTGTCCGTCCGGCGAAAAGCGTGGCGCGAAGGTCATGCCGGGAAAATTGCCGACCGACTCGCGTTGTCCGGTCTCGAGATTGAGAAGCGTCACTTTGGGGTCGCCGGAGCCGAACGACATGTAGGCGAGTTGCTGAGCGGAAGGCGAGAAACTCGGGGTGACCACCAGCTCCTTGCCGCCGTCGAGATATTTGACGTTGGCGCCGTCCATGTCCATGACCGCCAGCCGTTTGTGCCGCTTTTCCTTCGGGCCGGTCTCATCGACGAACACGATCCGCGAATCGAAAAATCCTTTCTCGCCCGTGACGCGCGAAAACACGGCGTCGGCGATCATATGCGCGACGCGGCGCGCGTTCGCCGCGTCGGTCGAGTACTGCTGGCCGGCGACCTGCTCACCGGTCGCCGTGTCCCACAAACGGAATTGCGCGGTGACGCGCCCTGCGTCCGGATGCAGCACCCGTCCGGTCAGCACGAATTGCGCGTTGGAAGTCTTCCAAGCGTCCATGTTCGGCGACGCGTCCGGATTGGCGATTGTTTCGGGAAAGTTCGCTGGATTGAGCGGCAGAAGGAAGATCGAGCGGGCGAAATCCGCGGTTACGACGCCGCTGATCTTGTCGCCCGTCTCTTCGCCGGCGAACGGGGTCACCGCGATGGTCACGGGTTTAAAGTTTGCGCCGGCATGCACATAGATGTCGCCCTCGGCGATTGCGGGCGCGCCGGCAAGCGCGGCGAGGCCGAACGCGAAGGCCCCAATCGCATGGCGGCGCGAAACGAAACAAAGGACACTCATCGGGCGATCTCGCAGGACAACAACGACACCTGGCCGCCTGCGCTCACCGAGCGGCGACTTGAGGATCGAAGTGGATGGTCTTCGTCTTCCATTGCTCATAAAACGGGCGATATTGGGCCGGCACGGGAAGCGGGTTGCAATTCTGCACCGCGGCCATGACGCTCTTGGCCTGCGGCTTGAGAGCCGGGTCTGACGGCGGATTGACGAGCTTCGCCGGCTTCGACAGCGAGCCGTCCCGGTTGTAGGCGAGGCGCACCTGGGCGACGTAAACATCGGCGTCGACCGGCTGCCGCGACGGCTTCCAGCACGCGAGATAGGTCTTGACCAACCAGGCGTCGAAGCCGGCCTGCTGCGCAGGCGTCATGTGCGTTGGCGGTTCGATCGGCGCCGTCGCCGTCGGGGCTCGAGCCGCTGCAACGGCGGCGGGCGGCGCGGGGGGCAAAGGCGGCGCAAGGGATCGCGTCGCCGGTTTCGGGGCCTCCACGGAGCGCTGCGAATGGCGATGCCAGAGGCGCTCGTAGCCATAGGCGCCCGCCGCGATCGCGACGAGGATGAGTCCCGTGACGGGCCTTGAGAAAATGCGCATCGGCGTCGGCTCTCGTTTCGATTGTCGTCCCGCACGCGGTGGGGCGCGGCGCGGTCGGGGCGCGGCGGTCATCCTTGGGTCTCTCGCGGATCGAAATGGATGGTTTCGACTTTCCATTGTTCGAAATAGGGCATGTATTCGGCAGGAACCTTCAGCGGGTCGCATTTCCGCACCGCCCGCATCGCGCTTTCCGCATGCGCGCGCCAGGCCCGGTCGGTCGGCGGATTGAGCAGAACCGGGCGCCCTGAGAGCGAGCCGTCGGGGTTGAAGATCACCTTGATCTCCGCGACATAAGTGTCGCCGTCAGGCATGGTCGGCGGGGGCGTCCAGCAGTTGAGGTAGCTTTCCGTCAGCCACGCGTCGAGCGCGGAGGCCATCGACATCGACATGCGCGGCGCGTCGTGATGCGGCAGCCCCTGGGGCGTCACAGCCGCAGTCTGGGTCGGGGCGATCGAGGGGGTCGACATCTTGCCCTCTCCGATGAGCTTGGCGATCGCGCTCGGGTCGAAATTGTGCGACGGCTTTGGTTTCTCCGGCGCCGGCTCCTTCGGTCGTTCGGGCGGGGCGTCGATGAATTTTGGCCGCACGGGCGGCTCGACCGGCGCCTCTTGAATCGCGAGCTTGGGCTGGGGCGGCGGCTCGGGCCGCTCAGGCGGCATCGGCTCAGGCGGCGGCGTCGCGTCGGCCTTGGGCGCCGGCGCTTGTTTCGGCGGCGGGGTCTCAGCTTTTGGGGGCTCTGGCGCAGGCTTGGGCGGCGCGGCCTCAGGTTTGGGGGGCGGCGTCGGCGCAGGGGGCGGGGGCGTCGGCTCTGCGGAGGCTCGCAGATCCGGGGGCGGCTCAGGCGGGGCGGGCGGGGGCTGTGGCGCGGGCTTGGCGTCCTTCTCGCCGTTGGCGATCTGGTTGAGTTCGCTCAGCGAGACAGTCTCCACCGAAATGGCTTCTGGGTTGTCCGCGAATCTCGGAGTCGAGGCGAACCCGAGCAGGATCAGCGCCAGCAGCACGCCGTGCATCGCTGCGGAGCCCGCAAAACTCCAATATGACCGCCGTTCTTCCAATGCCGCTCCGGGCTATTGTTTGACCGGCTCGGTGACCAGGGCCACCTTCTTGAACCCGGCGGACGTGACCGCCGCCATGATCTCCGCCACGCGTCCGTAGGGCACGACCTTCGAGGCGCGAAGGTAGATGCGCTGATCGACGTCGCTCTGCGACACCGCTTGAAGCTTGGCGACCAGATCCGCATCGGCGGTCGGCTCGTCCATCACATAAAGCTGGCCCTGCTCGTTGAGCGAGACCGCGATTGGCCTGCGCTCGACATTGAGGGCCGTCGCGCTCGCACGCGGCAGGTCGACCGCAACTCCAGTGGTCAGGAGCGGCGCGGCGACCATGAAGATGATCAAAAGCACCAGCATGACGTCGATGAACGGCGTCATGTTGATGTCCGCCATCGCGCGGTAGCGCGGGACGCCGCGCCGCCCTCGACCGCTTTTGCGACCGCCAAGGACAGGGGTGATGGCCATGCGTCGCGCTCCGTCCGCCTCAGGAAACCTTTTCGACCGACAAGTGATGGTCGATCTGCCGGGACAGGATCGACGAGAACTCGTCGGCGAAGCTCTCCAGCCGCGCCTGCGCCTTGGCGACGTCGCCCTGGAGCTTGTTGTAGGCGATCAGCGCCGGGATGGCGGCGAAGAGGCCGATCGCCGTCGCTAGCAGCGCCTCGGCGATGCCGGGCGCGACGACCGCGAGCGAAGTGTTCTTCGACGCCGCGATCGACTGAAACGAGTTCATGATGCCGAACACCGTGCCGAACAGGCCGATGAACGGCCCGGCCGAGGCGATGGTCGCGAGAACGAGGAGGTTCGACTCGAGCCGCTCGACCTCGCGGGCGATCGAGACGTCGAGAACCTTGTCGATGCGCGCGTGCAGGCCCCGAAATGAGCCGGCCGCCTGCTGAAACGAGCGCTTCCACTCCCGCATGGCCGCCACGAACAGCGCCGCCGCGGCCGTGTTATTCGGCTGGCTCGAGAGCGAAGTGTAGAGTTCCTCGAGCGATTGGCCCGACCAGAAGATCTGCTCGAAATTCTCCATCTCATTCTTGAATTTGTGAAACAAGCGGGTCTTGTCGAAAATGATCGTCCAACACCAGAGCGAGGCGAGGAAAAGGCCCAGCATCACCGCCTTGACGACGATGTGAGCCGACCAGAACATCTCGAGGAGGCTGGTTTCCGGAGTCGCGGCTGCGGCGGCTACGTCGGAAGGATTCATCGGGGCAGGCAACCTTTTGTTAGCGGGCGGGACCGCGGGCCACGGCGGCGGAGACGGGATCGGGCCGGGGTCTGCGCCGCAAATCGGCCGAAACTTGGGCTTTTGTCGGATGCCGGAAAAGCCTGATTTTCTCGCCCCGATTTAAGACTCTGATAGTGTTAACGGCGGGTTATCAACCACACCCTGGGCCTCCGCCGACGCTCGACTCCCTACCCAAATCGCGCCGCCGCCTTTATCGTGATCCGGCCGGCAGCGAACGTCTCGCCCGGAGGAGGCAGGTTGATGGGGGCGCTGGAGACCTTCGGCTGGGAATGGGGTTCGGCGCTGCTTCGTTGGCTCCATGTGACCGCGGCGATCGCCTGGATCGGCGGATCGTTCTTCTTCATGCATCTCGACGCCAGCTTGCGCAAGAAGGCGGGCGACGATCCGGCGCTCGCGGGAACGTCCTGGCAGGTGCACGGCGGCGGCTTCTATGAGATGAACAAGTACCTCCTCGCGCCCGCCGCGCTGCCCGAGCACCTCATCTGGCACAAATGGCAGTCCTACTGGACCTGGATGAGCGGCTTTGCGCTGCTCTGCTGGGTCTATTACGGGCAGTCATCGCTCTTTCTCATCGATCCCGCGGTCATGCCGCTCGAACCGTGGCAGGCGGCGGCAATCGGAATCGTCGCGCTGGCGCTCGGCTGGATCGTCTACGATTTCCTGTGCCGCTCGCCGCTCGCCGCCAATGAACCGCTGCTCGCGCTGGTGGGATTTGGCTATGTCGTGGCCACGAGCTGGGTCTTCACTCTCGTCTTTTCCGGCCGCGGCGCGCTCATCCATACCGGCGCGCTGATGGCGACGATCATGACCGCCAATGTGTTCTTCATCATCATGCCCAATCAGCGCAAAAGCGTCGCCGCGCTGGTGGCCGGCCAGAAGCCGGATCCCAAATGGGTCAAAAGCTCGAAAGTGCGCTCGACTCACAACAACTACATCACCCTGCCGGTGCTGTTCCTGATGCTGTCGAACCACTATCCCTCGACCTTCTCCAACCGCCATGCGATTCCCGCCATCGTCACCTGCATCATCGTCGCCGGCGCGCTGGTGCGCTATTTCTATAACGTCTGGCATCTGGATCACGATCGCGCCCCCTGGTGGGCGTGGGCGGCGGCCGCGTTCGCCATCCTTTGCGCCTTTGGCGTCGCCGCGACCGCCTCGCCCGGCATGCGCTCGCTGATGGGGCTCGCTGAACTGCCGACCGAGACTGCGAATCTGAATCAGCCGAAGGCGCCGCCGGAAGTCGTCGAGATCGTGCAATTGCGCTGCATGATGTGCCACGCGCCTGAGCCGATGGAGGAGATTGGGGAAGCGCCGAAGGGCGTCCTTCTCGATACGCCCGAGCACATCGCCCGCTTCGCGCCCGCGATCCGCCAGCAGGCGGTTCTGACCCACGCGATGCCGCCCAACAATTTCAGCCAAATGACGGACGACGAGCGCAAGACGCTCGCGCGTTGGCTTGGTGTCGAGACGGCGCAGAATTGATGGACGCTCGGATACTCTAACCACGGACACCCGAGGAGACGACCATGAGCAAGCGCTTTTTCGGCGATATCGGCCTCGTGCGCTTTGAGGGGCTGAAGAGCGATAACCCCTACGCCTACCGGCATTACGATCCATCGCGCGTGGTGATGGGCAAGACGATGGCCGAGCATCTCAGGCCCGCCGTCTGCTACTGGCACAACTTCGCCTGGATGGGGACCGACATGTTCGGCGCGCCGACCTTCGAGCGCCCCTGGGACGGCGAGACGATGAAGGGCGCGCGCGCCAAGGCGGACGCGGCGTTCGAGATGTTCACGACCCTCGGCTTTCCGTTCTTCACCTTCCACGATCGCGACGTCGTTCCCGAGGGCGAGGGCCTCAAGGAGTTCGGCCGCAATCTCGCCGAGATGACGGATCTGTTCGCTGAGAAGATGCAGAAGACAGGGGCCAAGCTTCTCTGGGGCACCGCCAATCTCTTCAGCCATCCGCGCTATATGGCGGGCACCGCGACCAATCCCGATCCCGACGTGTTCGCTTACGCCGCTGCGCAGGTGAAGAACGCCATCGACGCGACGCACAAGCTCGAGGGCGCCAACTACGTGCTGTGGGGCGGCCGCGAGGGCTACGAAACTCTGCTCAACACCGATCTGCGTCGCGAGCAGGATCAGCTCGGCCGTTTCTTGTCCCTGGTTGTCGACTACAAGCACAAGATCGGCTTCAAAGGCGTGATCCTGGTCGAGCCGAAGCCGCAGGAGCCGACCAAGCACCAATACGATTTCGACGTCGCGACCGTGTTCGGCTTCCTGCAGCGCTTTGGGCTCGAGCGGGAGGTCAAGCTCAATATCGAAGTCGGCCACGCCGTGCTCGCGCACCATTCCTTCGAACACGAAGTGGCGCTCGCGGTTTCGCTGGGAATGTTGGGCTCGATCGACGCCAACCGTAACGACTATCAGTCCGGCTGGGACACAGACCAGTTCCCCAACAACGCGGCCGAGCTCGTGCCGGCGCTTTATTTCATCCTGAAGTCAGGCGGGCTTGCGCCGGGCGGTTTCAATTTCGACTCCAAGATTCGCCGTCAGTTGATCGACCCGGCCGATCTTCTGCTTGGCCATATTGGCGGGATCGACGTCTGCGCCGCGGCGCTGGTCGCGGCCGCGCACATGATCGAGGACGGCAAGTTCGACGCTCTGCGCGCCGAGCGCTACGCCGGCTGGGAGAAGCCGGAGGCGCAGGCGATGCTGAAGTCCGGGGCGACTCTCGACGCGATCGCCGCGCGCGTCGCCAAGGACAAGATCGAGCCCAAGCCGAAGTCGGGCCGGCAGGAATTCTATGAGAACCTGCTCAACCGCTATCTTTGAGGCCTGGCGGCGAGGGCGCCATGCGGGGACATCAGGCGGTTCGTCGCTTCGCCTCGATCGCGATTATCGCGCTGGCGCTCGGGGCGCGAACGCAGTTCGCAAAGGCGCAGCCGCCGCTGGTCACGCGCGTCCATGGCATCGCGACAGGGATCGCAGCCTGCTGGCGACCGCCGCATGAGGACGATCAAGTGACGGTTCGCATCAGCTTCACTCGCGAAGGCGCCGTCATAGGCGAGCCGAGGATCGTCTTCGTACGGTCGAGCGACGGCAGCGCCGACGACGCTGCGCTCGCCGATTCCATGCTGAGGGCGATACGCGACTGCACGCCGCTCAATTTCTCCGCTCGGCTCGGCTCGGCGATCGCGGGCCAGGTTCTGGACATTCGCTTCATCGGTCGCAACCGGGCGACCATCGTCGCCCCGCCCTGATGAATTATATGGTCGCCAGCCCGGCGAAAGACGGGTTCTCCTTCTGGACGCCTTTTGGACCGCGTCGCCGCCCTTGTGGGCGCGGTCGCTGACCGCGTCGGGCCGCGCTCCAAAGGGCGGTCTTAAAGAACGCCCGTCTGACGACGGGCTATCGAGCGCGGCTACAGTTGGCCGCGTCGACCCAAATGCAATCTGCGCGAATCGATTCACCTGATTTTCGCGTCTCGGGGCGATGCTTCGGGGCCGGCACCGCGACAGCATGGCGCCGGGCGGAGGCGCAATGTTCGGGCGCGTGATTTTCGTGGCGACCTTGGGCGTCGTGGCGGCGCTGGTCGGGTCGTTCCTTCTTCTGGATCGCCTGCCGGGGCCGGCGCCTGCTTCCGCAGCCCGCGCGCCGGACGGCGTCGCGGCCGACGCGCCATCTCCGGAGCCGCCCAAGCCCCAATCGTCCGGTTATCGAGAGGCGTCCCTGCAAGCTGACGGACGCGGTCAATATGCGGCTGGGGTGTTGGTCAATGGGGTTCCGGTGCGGATGCTCGTCGACACGGGCGCAAGCGACGTCTTCGTCTCCGCTTCCACCGCAGCTCGGCTGGGCCTCGCCCCCTCAGGCGGACGCAAGCGCATGATCCAGACGGCGAACGGTCAGTCCACCGCTGCGCCCACGATTCTGAGAAGCCTTAGCCTCGACGGCCTCTATATGAACGACGTCGAGGCTCTCATTCTCACGCCCGAGGCGGGTGAGATAAATCTGCTGGGCGAAAGCTTTCTCAAGCGCCTGGTCAGCGTTGAGCAGCGCGACGGGACGCTGATCCTGCGCCAGTAGAGTTGGCGGCGTTTCGGCGGATCGTTAGACGGGCTCCGCGGAATTGGAAAGAGGAGAAATAGCTTTGCTTTTTCAGAATCTCCGGCTACGGTGGAGAAGTCACCTCGAAGCCGGGCGCCGTCCGCGCCGTTTGCGGTGTCGAGCCGGGATGCCGGGGGGTGGTCGGAAGGAAAATCCGCCGCAACGTGTTGAAATCGCTCGTTTCGCGGAAGGAAAACGGGGCTCGATCAGCCCTCTTTCCAGCGGTTTTGCACGCGGTTTCGTGCAAATAGGGCGCGTTTTGCCGGCAAAAGCGTCCCTTTTTGCCTCAAAACGCTTCCCGCGGGCGCAGACAGACCGTTGGAGGCTCGGTCAGGAGATGCGCACGAGCCGTGTCAGCTCGAACGGGATATCGTAGCCGTCCCAGATGAAGTCGAAGTCGAGCGCCGTCCCGATCGGCGCCCAGCGCGAGACGCCCGGGCCCGTTCGGGATGCGGCGACCGCTTCGATCTCGCCGCGCTCCCAGCCGAAATAGGTGATTGTCTGGTCCCTCTCCCGGATGAAGCTCGCGACCTCGGCGAGCGAGCGGACGAAGACGACGCTGAGGAATCCCCCGCCCACGCGAAGGTCCTGGCGCTCCGGCGCGCTGGCCACGATGCTGGTCAGGTGCGTGTTCTGCCAGTTGACCGACGAGGCGCGCCCGTTCGCCGCCGCGTAAAACGCGGCCGTCATCTTGCCGATCGCGTGCCCGACCCGGTTGGCGGGATCGTCCATCGTCCACTCGAGCGCGGATGCGTCGAGGAGGCGTCGGACCGCCGCCGAATGCGCGGCGGCTTCGCCGACGACATAGAGCGCATGCGGGGACGAGCAGGCCATTTGGTCGAAGACGAACACGTCGTTGTGGAGTTTCTTGGCCAGCGCCCGAAGGGCCGCGTCGTCCAGCTTCTCAAGAGCCGCGCCGTTGATCGTCGAGAACGAAAAGCGGTCGCCGAACCAGATCGACTTACCGCCATTGCGCAAGGGCAGGGGAGCGAACAGCGCGATCTTGACGTCGCCGCCCCAGACGACGCGCGCGTCGCTCAGGGCGGAGATTTTCGCTCCAAGGTCGCCCTGCGATGGGTAGTGAACGAACAATTGCGACTCGTCTCCCGCAGCCTCGAGGCGAGCGAGAAAGAGATCGACGATCGCGCGCATTCGGGCGCTGATCGCCAGCGGCAGGCGCACGATATTGGCGTTGCCGGCCAGATAGGCGAGCGCCCATGAGTAGAGAAAGACGGTCTCGACATTCTGCGGCGGGAGATGAAAGACGACGCCCCGCGGTCGCGCCAGCGTGTTCTGCGGCACGCGCGCCGCGAAACTCGCGGCGAGTTTCATGAGCGCAGCGCGGCGCGTCCAAAAGGCGAAATGGGCGGCGGGACCCGAGGCGGCGGATCGTCGTGGGCCGAGAAGGGCCTCCGCGACGCTCGCGACCAGATCGACACGTTCCGGCGCGAACGGTGCCGCGAGACGTTGGCGGGCCGCATCGAGCTTCGCCAGCAGCGCGCTCTCTTCGGCCTTCGCCTCATGCGCGCCGGCGCTATAAGCGAGCACCTCGGTCACGTTCGTGTCCTCACGCGGCGATCACGTCGCTGCACCCTCTCAGCTCCGTCTTCGGGGCGCGGCCAGAAACGCGAATAGCCTTGCCGAAACGGCCGCCAGTTCCAGCGTCGACCGTCACCACGACACCCAAATCCTCCGTCAGCACGCTGTGGCCGGGATAGGACCTGGGCAGTAGCGAAACGACCTGGATGACGCCCTCTTCTCCAACCTCCGCCGGCTCCCAGCTGTGCGGCCTTCTCACGATGACGTCGGTGAAGTTGGGAGGGTACAGCAATCCGTCCGGCCCCTCGATGAACACGGAGCCAATCTGCTCGACGAAACCATAGAAGTTGAAAATGTTGCTGAGATTGAACCGACGCTTGAGCGCGGACCGGAACTCCGCGTTGGAGACCTTCTGCGCCTCGAGTTTCTTCCATCCGCCCGAGTGGATGAGGACCGCGGCCGAAAGGTCGAGCTCGCCGTCGGCAAAGGTCCGGTAAAGCTTGTCCCAAACGAGAAAGGTAAAGCCGAAAATGAGAAACGGTCCGTGCCCGTGCGCGCGGACGAAAGTCTCGACGGGCTCCTTGTCCAAGTCCAATTGCGCATCGAGGGCGAAGGTCGTCTTGGCGCCGAACTTCATCATGCCCAACACCCCGCCGCCGCGGGCGGTGAGGTCCGTCGGCTTGATGACGTCTTTGGTGTCGATCGCGAGGAACGGTAGACGGCGGCCTCCAAGAATGGGGCGGAACGACGCCACCAGCGCTTCCGATTGGCGGCGCGCGGTCTCATTGTCGATCACGATCCGGCTTGTTCGCTGGCCGGTCGTGCCGCTCGAACGCATGACCATCGCGGGCTGCGCGGTGCTCTTCAATTCCATTTCCTTGAACAGGCTGACAGGGAGATAAGGAACCTCCGAGATCGAGTCATAGGTTTTCGGCCCGCCCCAGGCCGCATCAAGGATTCGGGCGTATTCCGGGCTCTTCTCATAGTGATAGCGCGTGAGCTCGTTGAGCCCTTCGAGCACGATCGCCTCCTTCTTGGATTGCCGCAACGAATAGGGCGGCTGGCTGAGGAGACGCTCAAACACTCAAAGCATCCTTCAATTTCGCGTAGTCGATCTTGCCGCTCGCGCCGCGTGGGATTTGGGCGACCTTCCGCAAGGCGAAGCTCGATGACGGCACTTTGTAGTCGGCGGCGAGCTCTCGGATGCGGGATTTGAGCGCCGTTTCCGACTCTTGTTCGTGCACGACAGCGATCTTTTCTCCAAGATCAAGGCAGGCGACGGAGCAGACGGTGAACAGCTCCCGTTCGATTTCGTCGAGGCCCAGGCGGTATCCGGCGATCTTGGCGAAGCGCTTGGTCCGGCCGGTGAGGTAAAGAAATCCATCCGCGTCCAGTCGCCCAAGATCGCCGGTCTCGAGGCGTCCCTTCATCTCGTCGCCCTTGCCGAGATCCGACCTCGACATGGCGTAGCCCAGCATGACGTTAGGGCCTTCGTAGACCACCGTCCCAATTGTGTCCGCCGGCAGCGCTGCCCCTTCGTCATCAACGATCGACAATCGGCCGCCGGCGAGAGCGACACCGACGGACCCGGCCTTGCGAGAAAAATCGGCATGCTGCAAGGTCGTCATCCGCGGCGAGGCTTCGGTCTGTCCGTACATGACGAAAAATTGGCCGCCGCGCAGCGTCGCCCACTCGTGAATTTTCGCCTGAATGCGAGGATCGAGCGCTCCGCCGGCTTGGGTGAACACCTTGATCAATTCCGGGACGATGCCCGCGCCCAAACGCGCGAGCGCGGCATAGTGAAAGGGGACGCCCGGGAAATGCGATCCGCCCACCTTCCCGATCTTGGACCAGAAGCTCGGCGAGGTGATCGAATCGTCGATGAGACAAATTCGGCCCCCGGCCGCCAGATGCGAGGTGATAACGGAGAGCCCGTAGGAATAGTGCAGAGGGAGATGAGCGACGCCGACGCTGGATTGGTTGATGGCCAGCGCTTCGGCGATCTGGCGAGCGTTGGCGACAATGGCGTCACGCGACAGCCGCACATATTTTTGACTGCCGGTGGTCCCCGACGTGGAGAGGAGCAGCTCCAAGGCGGGGTTTATGGGGACGGACGGCGGCTTGGCGTCTCTTGCGATCCATTCGATGACGCCCGCCTTGGACGTCAGCGAGCGTGTGTCCGCCGCGGCGTCCGCGACAGCCCGCAGTTTTTCGCCAAAGGCGCGCGACCCAAGGATGAACTCCGGCTGATACGCCTCGACCAAACCCTTCAGCCTGTCGTCGGTGAGGGACGGATCGATCAGCGCCGTCGCGTGACCGGCCGCGGCCGCGGCAAGCAGGCCGATCACCGTTTCGGAATTGGCGCCGCAGAACAAAAAAACGAGTTGCTTCTGTTCCGAGGCGATCGTCTCGGCGAGCCGAAGGCTGGCGACGCGAACCTGCTCGCGGGTCAGCCAGACATTGTCGCGATCGTCGCGAATTGCCGGCGCTGCCTCAAGCGGCGCGATCAGCGGAAGAAGTCCGCCGCAAAAAAAATCCACATCGCGCATCGCAATTCGCTGCATCGCACCTTCGGCGGCTTAGACCATCGTCGACCAAGGTTGATCCTTCAGCGCTTTTTCAAGACCCGTCATACGATGAGGCCACCGTCGACCCCGATGACCTGTCCGGTTACATAAGACGAAAGGTCGGAGGCGAGAAACAAGATCGTATTGGCGACGTCCCATGGGCTCCCGACCCGACCCATGGCGATGTGCGATTCCAGGCTCTTGCGTTTGTCCTCGGGGATCGAGTTTATCATCGACGTCTGGATCAGGCCCGGCGCCACCGCATTGACGCGAATGTTCATGGGCGCCAGCTCCTTAGCGGCGGAAAAAGTCACGCCAATGACGGCGGACTTCGTCGCCGAATAGACGGTCTGGCCGCTGTTTCCTCTTCTCCCGACAATCGACGAGATGTTAATGATCGATCCGCTCTTGCGCCTTGCCATGAGCCGCGCGGCGAGTTGGGTGATTTTTATCAATCCGATGACGTTGACGTCGAACAACTCCTCGATCTCGGCGTCAGAGATCATGCCGATCAGCTTGTCGCGAAGGATGCCGGCGTTGTTGACCAGGATATCGAGGCGCTTGTGTCTTGACATCGCGTTCTGGGCTAGCGCGCTTGCGGTGGCGCTGTCCGCGACCGACCCGTAAACTGTGGTGACGCGGTCGGGATATGCCTCCTCTAGCTCCGCAAAACTCGCTGACGCCTCATTGGAGGCTCGCGCATTGAGCACCACGTTGCAACCGGCCTTGAGCAGGCTTTCGGCGGCGGCTCGCCCGATGCCGCGAGACGCGCCGGTCACGATGGCCACGCGGCCGCTCAGATCGATGATGGTCATGGGTTGCGCCTGCGAAGTCACCTCGAACCGGCGCTTCGGCTCACGAAGCCGCTTTTTCGTCGGATGCGGACGAAGCCGTTCCGAAGTCCGCGCGGACCGTGCGATTGATGATGCCCCATCGGCCGGTCTGAATGCCCTTCTCGATGATGCGCGCCGGGTTTCCCGCGACGAGGCAATTCGGCGGCACGTCCTTCATCACAACGCTCGCCGCTGCGACCACGCAATTGTGGCCAATCCTGACCCCTGGCATGATGAAGCTGTTCGCGCCGATGTTGCATTCTTTCCCGATCCAAGTATGCACGTGAAGCCCGCGCGGGGTGTCGTGGGCCAGAACGCAGGCGCCAAAATTCACCGCAGTGCTTTCGCCGATATGGATGCCGCGCGGATAGTTCTTGTCCAATCTCGCCGAATAAGAAATCCGGCAATCAGGCGCAATATCCATTCCCCACACTTTATTGAAGTAGACGCGGCGTAATTCCGAAAACAAGGGGCGGAGCTCGCGGCGCACGACCGCAAGGACGCCGGTCGAGCGCAGGTCGGATAGGATCACGGTCGGACTCCATCAGCGAAAGCGCGCCGAACCTCGCGTTCGGACGACCTGGCCATCCCGTTCGTTTCGCTCCGACATTACTGGAAGGCGTTAAGTCGAGGTGAGCGGGAGTGTGAAACTGGCTCCGAATTGCGCCGCGCCTCAAATCGCACGCCGGCACCTTCCGGCAGGACCATAGTCCCGGTTTTAACAGGTCGGGCATAAGCGTCAAGCGAGGGCAATTAGACGCCGCGCGGTGAGGTCGTTTTACTCAAAACAATTCGGTAAACAAGACCGAAACGAAGAGAAAATCACTTCGGCCTGGGATCGGAACTTGCCATTGCTTGACGTACCCGTCGGCGACTTTCCGGGCCCAAGCCCAAGTCGTCAGCTCGCTCTTGTGGTGCGCCCGCTTCGGTGACGCCGCAAATGCTGGACCGAATGTCCGGCTGCTCGGCGCGACGCGCGACGAGGAGGTTGAGTCTCGTCGCCGGCGTCATCTTGGGCCTCCTGCCTGTCAGCCGGGGCGTCCCCGTCATGCTGGACGGCCGGCGCGTCGGCCGGCTTGCCGAACCAGAAATCAAGCTCGTGGACCCGCCGATTGTCGTAGTCTGCGTCTGAGCCGGGCGCGCCGATCTGCCATTTGTCATCGTCGGCAAGGCCATCCCACGCCGGCTTGCCGTGCTGCGCCTGAACGGACTGCCTCCACCGATACTGGTTGTAAACCTCCATGATCTTGCCGGCGTATTGGCTCGCGAGATCGCCGTCGCCCTCGATGATGATGAGGTTCTCGTCGTTCACCCCGCTCGCCTTGGGCCCCATGTTGTGCGAACCCGTCATCACGATGGGCTTGTCGCCGTAAGGGTCGATGACGACCACCTTGCTGTGAACCATTGCGAACGCGCGCGGCAGCTTCAAAAGTTCCTTCTGCCAGAAGGCGAGGGGCCCAGGGATCGCGGCTGGCAGGACGACGTCCTCGTTGGCGTCGATTTTCTCGCCGCGGTTGAACAATGTGACGGGATTCTTCGCCGTGCCGGGATTCTGGTTGAGCACGCCCTGGATATAGAGGTCGGGATCGTAATGTTGGCCGCCAGGCAGGGCGAGATCGGAGATATCGCTGAATAAGGTGTTGCGTGGGCCAGGATTGAACATCAGGAAAAGGATGCCACTCTTCGCGCCTCGGATCAGTTCTCCGGCCTGCTCGAGGTCGAGCTGGCCGTGCATCGGCGTGAACCAGAGCGTGACGCCGTCGAGGCCCGGAACCTCCCGCGCGGTGGCGTTGGAGGTGAAGAGGCTCGGGGGCGAAGCGTCCCCGCTCTCGACCAGCGTCTTCCACTGCTCCAGGTAATCGTTCGCGAGCGCCGCGTTTTCCACGAGCACCGCATTGTTCGCCTGGGTGCAGAGGCCGGACATTGTCCAGTTGGTGCTGCCGGTCCAAACGGCCTGAGGTGTTTGGTGCGAATCGCAGATCACCAGGAACTTGTTATGCGCGAGCGCGCGCGGCGCGGTCATCCGGTCGTGGACGTCGCACATGCGAAGCGCTGCGCGAGCGGCCGCATTCTCGTCATCGCCCTTATGCTTGACGCTGCCGTTGCCCAACACAACATGCGCCCGTTTGCCCAGCGCCTGCAGCAACGGGATGAGTTCCGGATCGTTGAGTTCGAACAGCGCCGCGAACACGTGGCCGCCGTTGGTGTTCACGTCGCCGAGCACGCTCGTCAGCTTGTCGCGAATCGGACCGCCGAGAAAATTGCGCGTCTTGTCGCCCGGCGTCGCGATGATCGTCTGCAGCGCCTTGCCCGGGTCCGCTTCAGGCAGAAGCCTGGAAAGCCACTGACTCGCGACGATGCCGCGATTGAAATAGCAGGAGATTCCGCCTTTGGTCGTCGCGCCGATTTCGACCACGTCCGTCCAAGGAGACGCGTTCGCCTTATCCTCCTTCAGCGAATCCGCCTCGCCCACCATCGGGGAGACGCGATAGGAAACCTTGTCGCCTGGGCCGACCATGAAATCCGACCACAGGTATTTCTGGATCGGCCATTCCGTCGTTGGTTTGCGGGCGCCCGCGGCGACCTTGGGTCCATTGGCGAAGCCGACCCAGCTCGACACCAGTTCGACGGCGAAGCCATCGTCTTTCTTGACGGTCTCCGGGCTTGGGGTGCTGCCTGGCGCCCGCATCACCCGCCGGGTCAACGCAAAGCCGCGGCAATCCTTGATGTACGGCGAGCGCCAGGCAAGAAACGCGCTGTCAACGCCTGGACGAACCACGAGAGATATTGGCATTGTCCCCTCCTAAAGAGTTGTTTGTTTCAATACTGATCGGCGACCCCGCCGAGAACGCATGAAATGCGTATGCGACTCCATATAAAGGAAGGTAACCAGATGTTTATGACACGCTGTGAGCTACGTCACAGATCATGTGCCTTTCATCGCTCATGAACCTTTCTTGTGACCGCGGCGGTTGCTGCAGAGCCCGGGCTCGATCGGGCGAGTTGCTTCGGTCGTTCGGGTCCTCTAAGCCGGACTAAAGGCCCTGCGGCCGAGCGCCGCGCCGGCGCATCCCCATGCTGAGGCCCGCATTGTTCCCCAAACCTGAGCCCAAACTCTCTCCCAACACCTACGCTTACGAATCGCAGCCGATGGTCAAACCGACCGGGTTTCGCGAATACGACGCCCGCTGGCTGTTCGAGAAGGAGATCAACTTGATGGGCGCGCAGGCGCTGGGGCTCGGTCTGGCGCGCCTCCTCAAGGAGCTTGAGGTCGCGCGTGAAGTCGTGGTCGGCCACGACTTTCGCAGTTATTCGGCCTCGATCAAGCTGGCGCTGACCGCGGGACTGATGGCGGGCGGCGCGCACGTGCGCGACATCGGGCTCGCGATCACGCCGATGGCCTATTTCGCTCAGTTCGCGCTGGATACGCCGGCGGTCGCCATGGTGACCGCCTCGCACAACGACAACGGCTGGACCGGGGTCAAGATGGGCGCGGCGCGGCCGGTGACCTTCGGGCCGGAGGAGATGGCGCGGCTGCGCGACATCGTCCTCGCGGGCGACTACGGTCCGGAGGCCGGCGGGGGATATGAATTCGTGCCCGATTTCCCGGCCCGCTATATCGCCGATCTCACCGGCCGGCCGAAACTCAAACGCCGTCTCAAGGTCGTCGCCGCTTGTGGCAACGGGACCGCCGGCGCGTTCGCGCCCAAGCTCTTGAGCGCGCTCGGCGCCGAGGTCGTCCCGCTCGACTGCGAGCTCGACTTCACCTTTCCGCATTACAATCCGAATCCTGAGGATATGCGGATGCTGCACGCGATGGCGGCGGCGGTGACAGAGAGCGGAGCCGATGTTGCGCTCGGTTTCGACGGCGACGGCGACCGATGCGGCGTCGTCGACAACGAGGGCGAGGAGATTTTCGCCGACAAGATCGGCGTCATGCTGGCGCGGGATCTGTCGGCGCTGCACAAAGGCGCGACCTTTGTCATCGACGTGAAGTCGACCGGGCTGTTCGCGACTGATCCCGAGCTTCGCGCCAACGGCGCCAAGGTCGACGTCTGGAAGACCGGCCATTCCCACATCAAGCGGCGGGTCAGAGATTTGAGCGCGCTCGCAGGCTTTGAGAAGTCGGGGCATTTCTTCTTTAATGCGCCAGTCGGGCGCGGCTATGACGACGGTTTCGTCACCGCGATCGCCATTCTCGACATGCTGGACCGGAATCCGGGAAAGTCGATGGCCGACCTCTACCGCGCGCTCCCGAAGACCTGGGGCTCGCCGACGATGTCGCCGCATTGCGCCGACGAAGTCAAATACGAAGTCGCAGACCGAGTTGTTCGACGCTTCCAGGCGATGCGCGACAGGCGCGAGCCGCTCGCAGGGCAGCCGATCCGCGACCTCGTCACCGTGAACGGGGTGAGAGTCACGGTCGAAGACGGCACATGGGGACTCGTCCGCGCCTCGTCGAACAAGCCGGAGCTGGTGGTCGTGGTCGAGAGCCCGGTGTCGGAAGCGCGGATGCGCGCGATGTTCGAGGCGGTCGACCGGACCTTACGCGAGAACCCTGAAGTCGGCGCCTATAACCAGACGATCTGATGCGCCATGTCGCAAGGGACTCTCCGCACGTGTTGCCGGACCTGCTGCGGCCAGGCCTTCGAATCGTCTTCTGCGGCACCGCGGCGGGAACCGTCTCGGCGGCGCGGGGCGCCTATTACGCCCATCCGCAGAACCGGTTCTGGTCGGCGCTTCACGCCATCGGGCTCACGCCCCGGCTGCTGAGGCCGGAGGAATATCCCGAATTGCCGCAGTGGGGCTTGGGCCTTACCGACATCGCCAAGCACGTAAGCGGCATGGATCGCGAACTCCCGGCCGGCGCGCTCGGCGCCGACGCCTGCGTCGCGCTTAAGGCCAAGATCACGGCCGCGGCGCCGGGATGGCTCGCGTTCACGAGTTCTCACCGCCGGGCGCCGGTATCTCGGTCGCGCCGCCGGATTCGGCGAGCAGCCCGAGCGCATCGGCCAGACCCGCCTATGGCTCCTCCCTTCGCCGTCGCCAACCGCAGGTTGGAACTGGGAGAGCAACAAGCACTGGTGGCGGGCGCTCGCGGACGAGGCGTGACTCCGTCTGACCGCTCCGATTTAACCAGCGCGTGAATTCCGCGCAAGCAAAAGCAAATAATTGAAAGCAAACGCTAGCAAATTTGCTTCTGTTTGCTAGCGTTTATTTTTCGAATCGGGACTTTTCAAAGGGTTGCGGGCGATTCAAATAAAAGCGTTTCGTTCCCTTCTCAACTCGCGTGATGGGTTGTGGTCGCGACGTTTCAAACAGCTGCAATCTCCCGCTCCCGCCCGGCCGCCGGCCAAGCGAGGATCGATTCCGCCAATGGGAATATGTATAGCCCATGTTTCTGCTTTTGGCAAGCGAAATTCCGCTCTTATAGCGATAGCTGTTGGGCAGTCATTCCGTAAGTCATTGACGATTCTCTAGATTCCCGCTTGCGCGGGAATGACAACACCGCCGACTGCGATTCCACCTGATAGCGCGATGCCCTAGCCGCCGGCGACTGTCGCCTCGAGCCTGGCGCTAAGCCGCAGCGCGTCGTTGATGACGATGGCGCCGCGGCGCCGTTCGATCAGGCCTTCGCGCTCCATGGCGTTGATCTCGCGCGACACGGTTTCCCGCCGCGTGTTGATGCGAGAGGCGAGCTCCGACTGGTTCGGCGGCGCGAGGATGATGGCGCGTTTGGGATCCTCGCGGTCGGGATGGGCGAGGCGCAGGAGCTCGGCGTGGACACGGCTGCGAACGTCGAGCGCGCCAAGCTCGCCGACCCTGCGGGTCATCGCACGATTGCGGGCGACCAGTGTTGCGACGACCGCTTCGCCCAAAGGGCGGTGCGTGTACATCGTCTCGACGAACACCGCGCTCGGCATTTTCGCCACCAGCGAATTGTTGACGGCAAAGACGCTAAGCGAGCGCGGCGCGCCGTCGAGAGCGGCCAGTTCGCCAAAGAACGAACCCGCCTCCATGTCGGTGAAGATCAGGTCCTGCCGCACCCCGTGAAGCACGGCTCTGAGGCGGCCGGACATGACGAAATAGACGTCGCGGTCGTTCGCCGTCTGCCCGATCAGCCACTGACCCGCCGCTGTCTTGAGCCAGGTGCAATGGCGATCGAGAATCCGGCACGATTCGGGATCGAGCGTTTTGAAACACGGATGTGCGGAAAGCGAGCTTACAACCATCATCGCGCCTGTCGATGATTCCGGCTGGTGTGGCGGACATCGGCCGCTACGTCAAAGCGGCCTTCCAGCGCTCGCGACGGCGTTGCGCCGCCATAGGGGAGGGGGCTCAGATGGATGTGGGCCGCCTCGGCCACCCTGCGGGTCATCGCGCGATTGCGCGCGACCAGCGCCGCAACCACTGCTTCGTTGAGCGGGCGGTGCGCGAACATCGTTTCAACGAAGACCGCACGCGGCATTTTTGCGACCGTGGAGTTGTTGACCGCGAAGACACTAGGCGAATGGGGGCGCCTTCGAGAGCGCTCAGTTCGCCAAAAAACGAACCGGCTTCAATGTCGGTAAAAACAAGGTCCTGTCGCACCCCGTGAAGCGCCGCCCTCAACCGGCCAGTCATGACGAAATAGACGTCACGGTCATTGGCCGTCTGACCCACGACCCAAGAGCCCGCGGCGGCCTTGAGCCAGACGCAATGACGATCGAGAACCCGGCAGGACTCGGGATCGAGCGTCTTGAAACAAGGGTGCGCCGCAAGCGTATATAAAACCGTCATCGCGCCCGCCGATGATTGACCCTGACGGTGGCGGAGGTTGGCCGCTACGTCAAGCGGTCACGACTGCATTGGGCCTACATAAATGGGGAGGCCGCCGCTACAAAAATGGGCCGCTCTTTGCCGGGCCGCGGTGTATTAGCTTGGGCTGTGACGGCGATCACAGCCCGAGTCCACGCGATCGTACATTGTGTGCCAGGTTAGGGTGGTGTTTCCGGCCGCTTGAACCGAAGAGAAGGTCTGGTCGCCAGGGGGCGATCTTTCATCCAGGTCACAATCCCGCGCCGCCGCGCCTTGGGGCTGGGTGCGAAGCGTGGCCCCCGCGTTGATCTCCCACTGCGCGGGGCGAAGAGCGCGGCGCCTGCGCTATTTCCGCGGGCTCGGGCGCCGCGCTCGCTACCCTCAGCCGTCGCTCACCGGACGGGAAACTCCATGTGCATACGCCCATGCACGCGGTGTGCGCCTTGCACGCCATAGTACCGCGTGGCCGGCGCGCGGCCATAAGTCCCGCCGTGCCGAAACCGGTGGGGCTGGGACTGCCTGGAAAGCGTCCCGACATTGTTCGCCTTCGGCCCGTGGCGGGCGAGACACAAGTTATACGCCATCGGCTCGCGATATTGCGCGCAAGACGGATCGTCTTCGGCGCGTGCGCTTCCGACCCAAGCGAGAGCGGCAAGCGAAAGCGCGATCATGGGCCCGGCGGCCATCGCGTCAGCTCCTGAGTGTGGCGCCGGTCTTCCTCGACACCTCGGCCACGATTTTGGACACGGCGGCCTCGATTTCGGACTCGGTCAGTGTGCGTTCGCGCGGTTGCAGGGTCACATGGATGGCGATCGACTTCGCGCCCTCGGGCAGGCCTTGACCGCGATAGACGTCGAACACGCCGACTTTGGCGACGAGCGAGCGTTCGGCGCTCTCGGCGGCCTTGAGAATGTCGGCGGCGCCGACCGCCTCGCCGACAACGAAGGCGAGGTCCCGCTCGACCGGCATGAAGTCCGAGCGGATGAGCTTCGGCTTGGTCTTGGTGGGCTTCATCTTCGGCGCGGGAATGGCGTCGAGCGTGATTTCAAAGCCGACGATCGGTC
This sequence comes from uncultured Alphaproteobacteria bacterium, assembly GCA_963824475.1. Lineage (GTDB taxonomy): Bacteria > Pseudomonadota > Alphaproteobacteria > Rhizobiales > Beijerinckiaceae > Roseiarcus. The sequence continues at coordinate 148,592 of CAWGPR010000005.1, read as the reverse complement.
CTTCGGCGTCGAGCGCCTCGCACGCGCTTGGGTGCAATTGTCCGAACCAGCCGAGCACGGTCTTCGGCCCCAGCTTGAGGGTCGCCGCACGGCCTGGATGCAGGAACGACGGGCCGCCGGGGACGACCTGCACCGCGTTCGGGTTCACGTCGAGCGCCGAGAGGAGCGTCATCGCGTCGCGCTTGGCGTCGAAGACGTCGACGAGCCCTCCGCCGCTCCAATTCCGGCCTTCCCCGTCAGCCTTGGCGCGTCCGCGCCGCACCGCCGCGGCCGCGATCCGCTGGTCATTCTCGCCGGGGCCTAGAAAAATCTGGCCGACCTCGAACAGGGCGACGTCGCTCATGCCCCGGCGCGCATTGCGTTCGGCGGCGGCGACAAGGCCCGGAATGAGGCTCGGGCGCATGTCGGAAAGGTCAGCGGCGATTGGGTTCGCGAGCGCGAGCGACGGCGAGCCGCCGCCGAACAGCTCCGCAGCGGTCTTAGAGACGAATGACCAGGTCACCGCCTCGCGCGAGCCGAGCGCAGCGAGCGTGCGCTTGGCGAGTTTGGTGCGCCTCTGGATGAGCGTCAGCACCGGTCTCGGCACGCCGTCGTCGAGCCGGGGCAGGGGCGTCATCGGCGCCCGGTCGACGCCTGCGATGCGCAGGATCTGCTCGACGACGTCGGCCTTCACCTGGACGTCCGGGCGCCAGGAGGGGACAAGCACCCGCCCGTCTTCGACGCCGAAGCCAAGTCGGCGGAGGATCGCCTCGCCCTCCTCGCGCGGGATGTCGACGCCAAGGAGCCGCTTAACCTCGCTATAAGGGAAGGGGATCGAGCGCCGCGGCGCTGACGGATCGCCCGCCACGACCATGCGCGAAGGCTCGCCGCCGCAGATCGAAAGCACGAGCTCGGTCGCAAGATCGCAGCCGGGGACACAGAAGTCGGGATCGACGCCGCGCTCGAACCGATAGCGCGCGTCGGTCACGATTTCGAGCTTGCGGCCAGTGTGGGCGATATTGGTCGGATCCCAGAGCGCGCTCTCGATCAGCACGTCGCGGGTCGTTAAGTGGCAGCCGGAATGCTCGCCGCCCATGATGCCGGCGATCGACTCGACGCCGTTCGCATCGGCGATGACCACCATGCTCTCGTCGAGCGTATAGGTCTTGCCGTCGAGCGCGAGCACGCTCTCGCTCGCGCGGGCGCGGCGGACGGTGAGGTCGCTGGCGACCTTGTCGAAATCGAACACGTGCAGCGGGCGGCCGCGATCGAAGGTGATGTAATTGGTGATGTCGACCAGCGCGCTGATTGGCCGAAGGCCAATCGCCCGCAGCCGCTTCTGCATCCATTCGGGCGAAGGGCCGTTGGTCACGCCCCGCACCAGCCGCAAGGCGAAAGCCGGGCAGAGATGCTGATCAGCGGGGGCGAAATCGAGATGGACGCGGGTCGGGCAGTCGAACGCGCCGGCGTAAGTCTTCGGCGCAGGCGTCTTCAAGCTTCCGAGCCCCGCTGCGGCGAGATCGCGCGCGATGCCGGCGACGCCGGCGGCGTCGGGACGGTTCGGCGTCACCGCGACGTCGATGACCGGATCGTCGAGCCCGGCGAAGCGCGCGTAAGCAACGCCGACCGGCGCGTCGTCGGGCAATTCGATGATGCCCTGGTGATCGTCGCTGAGCTCGAGCTCCGCCGCCGAGCACAGCATGCCGTTCGATTCGACGCCGCGGATGACGCCCTTGGCGAGGGTCAGCTTCTTGCCCGGAATATAGGTCCCGACGGCTGAGAACACGCTTCTCATGCCCGTGCGCGCGTTCGGCGCGCCGCAGACGACTTGCACCGGACCCTGGCCGGCCTCGACGATGCAGACTTTCAGCCGGTCGGCGTTGGGGTGCTGCTTGGCTTCATTGACCGAGGCGACGACGAAGCCGTCATACTTGCGGCCAGGGTCCTCGACCGACTCAACCTCGAGCCCGACGCGGGTCAGCGTATCGACGATCTCGGCGAGCGAAGCCGAGGTGTCGAGATGGTCGAGCAGCCAGGAGAGGGTGAATTTCATCGCCGATCAGTGTGCGCAGGTTCGCTTCGCGGGTTTTGCTTAGCTACTTTGAGTGGCGGGTTCGTTCGCACCGGGCGCCTTGGCCCCGCGGAGCATACTCGCGATGCTGATGTCCTCGTCGATTTCGGGCCAATGGATTCCGAGCGGCGATAGTTCGACTTGCGATCTCTGTTCGGCCGTCGCCGCCAATAGGCGCGGATACCACCAAAGTGGAGTTAGGAGCAGGCGGCCGTCGGCCAGGGTCACGGTGAGGTGACGATCGTCGCATTCGGCCGCGACCGGTCGAACGCACGGTTCGTTGCATAGCGTCATCCGCTCAAGCCCCCGGCCAGCGTCGGGATGTCGAGCGGCTTGAAGCCATAGTGGTTGATCCAGCGCAGGTCCGCGTCGAAGAAGTCGCGCAGGTCCGGCAGGCCGTACTTGAGCATCGCCAGCCGGTCGAGGCCGATGCCCCAGGCGAAGCCCTGATAGACCTCCGGGTCGAGGCCGCAATTCGAGAGCACGTTGGGATGGACCATGCCGCAGCCGAGGATTTCGAGCCAATCCTCGCCCTCGCCGAACCGGATCTCCCCGCCCGAACGGCGGCACTGGATGTCGACCTCGAGCGAGGGCGAAGTGAAGGGGAAAAAGCTCGGGCGGAAGCGCATGCCGATATGCGCGACTTCGAAGAAGGCCTTGCTGAACTCCTCCAACACCCACTTGAGATTGGCGAGCGTCGCGCGATCGTCAACGACCAGGCCCTCGATCTGGTGGAACATCGGCGTGTGTGTCTGGTCGGCGTCGCGGCGATAGGTGCGTCCGGGGCAAATGACGCGGATCGGCGGCTTTTGCGTCAGCATCGTGCGCACCTGAACCGGGCTTGTGTGCGTGCGCAGGAGCTTGCGCTCGCCATGCGCGTCGGGCTCCAGGAAGAACGTATCGTGCATTTCGCGCGCCGGATGGCCGGGCGGGAAGTTGAGCTTGGTGAAATTCAAGTCGTCGCTCTCGATGTCCGGCCCTTCGGCGACGGAGAAGCCCATCTCGGCGAAAATGGCGGTGATCTCGTCCATCACCTGGCTGATCGGATGGATGCGCCCGGTCTCGACGCCGGGCAGAGGGACGGGCAGGGTCACGTCGAGCGCTTCGCGCTTGAGCTGCGCCTCGAGCGCCGCCCGTTTGAGCACCGCGCGGCGCGCCGCGAGCGCTTCCGTGACCTGATCCTTCAGCGCATTGATGGCCGCGCCGCGCTCTTTACGCTCGTCCGGCGCGAGCTTGCCGAGCGTGGCGAGCAGCGCGGAAATCGATCCTTTCTTGCCGAGCGCGGCGACGCGCGCGGCCTCGAGCGCGCTTTCATCCGCGGCGCTCTCAATCGCGGCCAGCGTCTCCCGTTCAAGGACGGAAAGGTCCGACATCGTCCATGGACTCCCGGCGGGGCCGCTCGCCCTCTCCCGTCTCGGCGGGGAAGGGTCCGGCCCTAGCGCAATCCTCCCCGCGATCCCGGGGGAGGGCATACGGCGGCTTCAGGCGGCCTTCGGCAGCGCGCCCTTCGCCTGCTCGATGATCGCCGCGAACGCCGCCGGCTCGGAAATGGCGAGGTCGGACAGCACCTTGCGGTCGACTTCGATCCCCGCCGCGGCGAGGCCGGAAATAAACCGGCTGTAGGTCAGCCCATGCTCGCGCGCCGCCGCGTTGATGCGCTGGATCCACAAAGCGCGAAACTCACGCTTGCGGTTCTTGCGGTCGCGATAGGCGTATTGCATCGACTTGTCGACCGCGGCCTTGGCGGCGCGGATGGTGTTCTTGCGCCGGCCAAAGAAGCCCTTGGCGGCTTTAAGCACCTTCTTGTGCTTGGCGTGGGCGGTGACGCCCCTTTTGACGCGCGACATGGTTCAAATCTCCGGGAAAATGGTTCAGCCGTTCGGCAGGTAGAATTTCTTGACCTTGTCGCCGTCGGTCTTGAACAGAACCGACGTGCCGCGCAGATCGCGGATCTGCTTCGCGGTGCGCTTGATCATGCCGTGCTGCTTGCCGCGCTGGGCGTAGACGACCTTGCCGGTCCCGGTCAGTTTGAAGCGCTTCTTCGCGCCCGATTTGGTCTTCAACTTGGGCATTTGGCTCTCCTCAAGGCTTGACGCCTTCTTGAACTTGACGGGGCGGAAAGCCCCGTTTGCTTAGGAACAAGCAAAAAAACCGCCACGGCAGCCCTTACGGCCGGGCGGTTCTTTAACGGCGCGCCTCATACGCGAAAGTGGGCAGGGACGCAAGGGGCCGGTCGCGGCCGCGCGGGCAATCATTCTCCAGGGCGGGCCGGTGTACCGTTTTGCGCGCGACGAAGCGATTTCAAAGCCTTAGGCTCATTTTTCTGCAACTCGGATAAGAATTCGCCGGCGCCCTTTGGAGCCGGACTTGTTAAAGACAGATCAGCATAATCTGTTTTGTTTCAATTTGTTACGTCCGTTGTTTAACTCAAATCTAGAAGATGACCATGTAGCCAGGGACCGGCGCGGCCCAGCCGATCGAACCATCACGCAGTCAGCCGCAGGCCGTTCGGGCCGAGGGCGCCGCACCCCAATCGGACAGCTCGCGCCACCTTCACGTCGTCAGGATAATCGACCGCCCGATGGGTCCGCCGCCCGGATCGCAGAACCGGCTCACGCACGGCCTGAAAACCTCCGCGACGAAGCGACGCCGCAACCGAGGTCAACGCCATGCTGCGCGCCGGAAAAGGGAGGGCTTTTTGGCCACTAATCAGCTTCCTAACCAGCCCCCGCAATGGTGAAGATGCCATTCCAAGTCGTAGCGATAGTCGCGATGTTCTCTGCACCAGTGGGGATCGGTGACGACAGGTGCGGTCGCGCCACCTGCAGCCGCGCCAATGGGCGAGGGCGCACAACCGGACAGCGTAAGCGCCAAGACGGCTAGGGCCGCAAGCTGCTTGATGATCATGACCCTTTGCCCTTCCGAGAATGGCGAGCATGTAGCCGATGACGTAAGCTGGCGTCCATAATACGGCTGGGCGCAACCAGCATACCTTCGGTTCGGGCAGGGTCATGGGGGGAGAAGGCGGCCGATCCCTTCGAGGCCGTCAGGCGGTGTTCTGTGGCGATCCTGATCGCCGTACAGGCCCTGCTTTCGCAAGCCCGCGCCATTCTCGCCTGTTCACGCCCGCCGGGGAGGTGGCCCGCGACGTAACCATCCCCGCTTAACGCCGCAATGAAACAACGATTCCGTGGCTTGTCGGTCCGGTAGGCGACCGCGTCCGCCTATCACTTGTTGATCGAGGACGCGATCGGCGCTGCGCTTTCCGCCATATGATGCGACTGCGCGCCGATCTGGGCCGAGACGGAAACCAATCCAAACGCCAGCACCCACACCGTCACGATCGTCGCAAACGCGATCAACAACGGGCGCTCGTTGCGATCGTCGAATATGCTCGCATTGTACAGGCCGGAGGCATCTAGATTGCGTGACATTGCCGTTATCTCCAATCCGGCCGCCGTTCTTCGCGACGGTCCTTCTGATGTGCTGTTAGACCATAACTCACCATGAGAAGCTGTGACGCGGATCACACTGCGACAGCGGCGCTTGACGGTTGCGCCCGCCGGCCTTTCTCATCTCGCCGCTAGCGCGAGATGCGGTCGGATGGAATCGTCATCGCGAGGAGCGAAGCGACGCGGCGATCCAGAGCTGCCGCTCCGGCCCTTCATCCCCTGGATTGCTTCGCTTCGCTCGCAATGACGAGCCTGGTTCGACCTCATCACATCACGCTCTAGCGCGTTAGCTCCTCAAACGCTTCTCCGACTTCCGGGGTGAGCAATTTCGCCGATCGGGAATTGCAGGTCCCTGGACGCCGCCAGAGGCACATGCGCTCAACAAGCATCGTTCGGTCGTAAGGGTCCGTCCAGCATTGGACTTGCTGGTAGCCGAAGCTCGCGAAGTCAACCGGCAGATCCGCCGGATCTCCGAGCTCCTTGTTTCGTGGTTGGAAGCTGATCACGTAATTATAGGCGGTGGGCGCAATCGGGTTCGCGGTCTCGCCGGCGTCGAACAGTGGGATGGCGGGGCGCAGACCGGCGTAGCCCGCAGCGCGCCACCAGAACTTGCCGGGATAGACGCCGACGCCGCACGCTTCCTTGTCCGCGTTGATCGCCCGCATCGCCAGGATCGAGCCGCGGGAGCGGACCCAGAACCAGATCCGGTTCGGCGACGCCGCCAGAGCGAGGGAGGCGATGGTCCAGACGAGCGGCACGGCGACCATCAGCGCGCGCCGAAGCTGCGGTCGGCCGAGCCTCTCCGCCAGCCAGTCGGCCGCCATCGTCGAGCCGACCCCCGCCAGCGTCATGATGAGCGGCAGGGCCGGTGAGATATACCGGTATTCCTTGTGACTGACCGCGGAGTGGATAACGAAGATGGTCGCGACCACCCAGAACAGCAGCGGCAGCCGCAACGCGCCATAGAGCGCGGTGAGCACGATCACGACCCCGAACAGGTCCCAGGCAACCCACTCCCAGCCGAAGTAGGAGTAGAAAGGGTTGAGGCCGGCCGCGGAGGAGACCTTGGACTGATAATAGACATACATTATGGTCGAGTGAAATGGCCACCCCCAGGTGACCCAGTCGAGCAGCCCGCTCAGCACGATCGGCAGCGCAAGCCCCCCCAGGAGGGCCGGATAATGCGACCGCAACCGGATCCCGCCGACGGCGACGACGGCGACGGCGATCGCAGGGATAAGCTGCGGACGCACCACCGCCGCCAGGCCCAGCATCGCGGCGCCGATAAACATCTGTCGTTCGGACCAAACGTTGCGACCGGGATAGACCAGATAAAGACCGGTAACGAGGGCTGCGCCGGCGACGCTCTCGGAGAGAGGGTGGGCGTAGAAATAAACCAGCTCGAACCAGACGGCGTTCAAGAGGCCTGTCGTGACCGCGCCGGGGAAGCCTGCGACATTGCGGCCCCACAGGAAGCCGCAGATCACCGGCGCCAGCGATACGATGCAGATCAGTACGGCGACGCCGCCGAGGCCGGCGGCGGGCGGCGACCCGAACAATTGGCCTAGGCCCATGAAACCGGCCATCAGTCCTGGCCACAGCCAGCTCCGTTCGCCGACCTGAAAGTCCCAAGTCACCAGCCCCTGGTGATTGACGAGGCGGTTCGCCGCCTCGAGCCACATGCGCTCGTCAGGATGGAGTATGCTCGGAAGCAACGTCATGACGCTGGCGCGGATTGCGACCGCAAGAAGGCAGATCGCCAGCAACGCCAGCCAGTCGCGCGGCAGGAACCGGCCCTCCGGCGACTCCGTCAGTCGCCATCCAGCGGCGAAAAACTTCATCGGATGCTCCCGAAGGTTGGATTTGGGACGTCCCGGGTTGGTTCAGCCGGAACCAAGCGGAACCCGGGCTCACGCGCGATCCGTTCGTCCGGGCTCGACGTTACCGGACCAAGCCACGAGGTCAAGCTCGCGCGGAACGGCCCTCCGCCGCCGCGCAAGGGAGTTTCGCGCGCCGACTTAGGTCGGATAATCTATCGATATCAGCGCGATGCACTGCTTGTCTGAACTTGCCTGGAAGCTCGCCGCTGAGCCGCTTCAAGGCCCAGCCGCGAATTGTAGCCCTCCCTCACGTCTGCTGCTTCAGCGCGTTGACGTCGACCGGCATCTTTCTGAGCCGTTTTCCCGTCGCGGCGAAGATCGCGTTGGCGACCGCGGGGACGATCGCGGAAGTCCCGGGTTCGCCCATGCCGCCCGGCGGCTCGAAGCTCGGGACGATGTGGACCTCGATCGCCGGGGCTTCGTTGATGCGAAGCATCTGGTAGGTGTCGAAATTGGCTTGCTCGACCCGCCCCTTGCTGATGGTGATCTCGCCATAGAGCGCGGCGGTGACGCCGAAGATAATGGCCCCCTGAACCTGAGCCTCGACCGTGTCGGGATTGACCACCGAGCCGGCGTCGAGGGCGCAGACGACCCGCCGGACGCGGATCGCGCCGTCCTTCCCGACTTCGACTTCGGCAACCTGCGCCATGTAGGTTCCGAAGGCGGTCTGGACGGACACGCCGCGGCCGACCCTCTCAGGCAAGGGCTCACCCCAGCCGGCTTTTTCAGCGGCGAGATCGAGAACCGCTTTGGCCCGCGGCGACTTGTCGAGGAGCGCCCGGCGGTAGGCGACCGGGTCCTGCTTCGCCGCCGCCGCCAGTTCGTCGATGAAGCTTTCGGTCACAAACACATTGTGCGACGGCCCGACGCTGCGCCAGAAGGCGGTCGGAACGCCCGGAGGCTCGACCCGCAAATACTCGACGTGCATGTTGGGCAGCGCATAGGCGAGATCGATCGCGCCATCCGTGGTGTCAGGGTCAAGTCCATCTTTGAACGCCGGCGGTAGAAATCTGGCGATGATTGAGGAGCCCGCGAAGCGATGGCCCCAAGCGACCGGCATTCCCTTCGCGTCGAGACCGGCGGACATCCGGTCGTAGAAATAGGGCCGGTACATGTCGTGCTGGGTGTCTTCCTCGCGGGTCCACACCACCTTCACCGGACCGTCCACCTGCATCGCGATCTGAACCGCGCGGGTGACGCCGTCGATCTCGAGCCGGCGCCCAAATCCGCCGCCGATCAGATGATTGTGGACCATGACCTTGTCCAAGGGCAGGCCCGTGGTTTTCGCCGCCGTATCTTGCGCTCGCGCGATGACCTGGGTGCCGACCCAGACTTCGCAGCCGTCCTTGCGGACATGAACGGTGCAGTTCATCGGCTCCATCGCAGCGTGGGCGAGAAATGGAACCTGGTAGATCGCCTCGACCTTTGTGGCGGCGCTCGCCATCGCCTTGTCGACATCGCCGATATTCTGCGCCACGGGCCCCGATTTGAGCGTCGCCTGTTCCAGCTCGGCCGCGATGTCGTCGGTGGTGAGCTTGGCGTTCGGCCCCTCGTCCCATTCGATGACAAGGGCGGCGAGCCCTTTCTTCGCAGCGCCCATGTGGTCGGCCACGACCGCGACCGCGTCGTCGAGCTTGACGACCTGACGCACGCCCTTGAGCGCCATGGCCGCTCTGGCGTCCACGCTCTTCACCCGCCCGCCAAAGACCGGCGATTGCGCAAGCGTCGCGATCTTCACTCCCGGGGGCCGAACGTCGATGCCGAACACGGCCGTTCCGTTAACCTTCGCCGGCGTATCCAGGCGCTTGGCCGGCGTGCCGATCAGCGTGAACTCTTGCGGCTGCTTGAGCGCGACGTTTTCCGGGACAGGCATGAGCGCGGCGTCGGCGGCGAGCTCGCCATATTTGACCCGTCGCCCTGTCGGTTCGTGAAGCACTTCGCCGCGTTTCGCGCGGCAGGCAGCCGGATCGACATTCCAGCGCTTCGCCGCCGCCGAGACCAGCATGGTTCGCGCAACAGCGCCCGCTTCGCGCAGCGGGCGCCACGCCGCCCGTATCGAGGTCGAGCCGCCGGTCGCCTGGATGCCGCCGAGCGCAGGGTTGCCGTACAGCTTCGGGTCGGGCGGAGCATGCTCCAGGCGCACCTGACCCAGGTCCACTTCGAGCTCTTCGGCGATCAGCATCGGAATAGAGGTGTAGGTGCCCTGGCCCATCTCGACATAGGGCATCACGAGAACGACTTGTCCGTCATTGTGGATGCGGATGAAGGCGTTGGGCGCGAATGTCTCCGTGTCGGCCGCGCGGGCTTCGCCGGCGCTGAACGGTAAGCTCAGGCTCAGCATGAGGCCGCCGCCGGCGGCCGCGCCGGCGTGCAGAAACCTGCGCCGAGAGAGGCCGCCCGCCGCGGCGGATTGGTCCGGGTCGGCGAGGCGGGAAACGACGCGATCGTGGATCATGGCAAGGCTTCCCTTCAGATCGATTGTGCGGCGTGCTTGATGGCTTCGCGAATGCGGACATAGGTTCCGCAGCGGCAGATGTTGCCGGACATCGCGTCGTCGATGTTGGAATCGGTCGGGTGCGGGTTGCTGGCGAGAAGGGCGGAAGCGGACATGATCTGGCCAGACTGGCAATAGCCGCACTGAACGACTTCGAGGTCGAACCAGGCCTTCTGGATCTTGGCGCCGGCCGGAGTCGCGCCGATCGCCTCGATGGTGGTGATCGCGGATGCGCCGACGCTGTCGATCGGAGTGACGCAGGAGCGGGTCGCGGCGCCGTCGATTTGCACCGTGCAGGCGCCGCAGAGCGCCATGCCGCAGCCGAACTTGGTCCCGGTCATGCCGAGCACGTCGCGCAACACCCACAAGAGCGGGGTGTCGCCGTCGACATCGACACTATGGGTGGTCCCGTTGACTTTGATCGCGAAGGCCATGGCTGCTTCTCCTGTTCGATGAGTTGCGGTCGGCGTCGTTCCGTTTCGCGCGGGCCGCCGGCTAGCGGCCATTTGGCGGCGAGGCTTGGCTGCCCAGGTTGTAGCAACAGATTAGGATTTTTTTTTTGCAACTGCGAACAAGCCCGGGGGTGCGGGCGAGGCCGAGCGGGCTTAATCCTGAGGACCGTCGAATATTGGGCGCAGTTGGGGCATAGTTGATCCTAGGATCAGCGGCCTCGGACAAGAACAAAGAGCGCCCTGGATCATGGGAGGATCCTATGCCCGTCAGCGGACCCACGTTTCGCATTCGCCGCCGCACGTTTCTTGGCGCGGGGCTCGCCGCAGGGGCTTTGCGGGTCTCAAGCCCCTTCGTCAGATCCGCGCGCGCCGCGGACGCCATCAAGATCGGCCTCGACAATCCGCTGACCGGCACTTATGCGGCGCTCGGCAAGAACGAGCTCGTCGGCTGCCAAATGGCCCTTGACGAGATCAACGCCAAGGGCGGCATCCTCGGCCGTCGGGTTGAGCTCGTGTTCGAGGATTCGACCAGCGCGGACGCTGGCGTCGCGGTGCAGAAGGCGCGCAAGCTGATCGACGGCGACAGGATCGATTTTCTTCTGGGCAACGTCAACTCGGCGCTCTCGCTCGCCATGGCGCAAGTTTCGAACGAAAAGAGCATCCTGCACATCGTGCCCGGCGGCCACACCGACGCCGTCACCGGCGCAAGCTGCCATTGGAACGTATTCCGCGTCTGCAACACAACCAAGATGGAGGCGAACGCGGTCGCCGCCGCGCTCATCAAGGCGTATGGAAAGAAATTCTATTACATCACGCCCGACTACGCCTTCGGCCACACGCTCGAAGCCGGGCTTGTGAAGGCGACCGCCGCGCTCGGCGGCGCGAAGATCGGCGGCGACCTCACTCCGGTCGGCACCGTCGATTTCTCCTCCTACCTCATCAAGGCGCAAGCGGCGAACCCCGACGTCATCATGTTCCTGCTTGGCGGCGACGACATGCTCAACGCCCTCAAGCAGGCGGTGCAGTTCGGGCTGCAGAACAAGGTGCATCTTGCGGGCGCCCAACAGGAGATGGAGCCGCTTGAGGGTCTGCCGCCGGAAGCGCGTATCGGCACATGGGTCATGGAATGGTATTGGAATCAGCCCGGCGTGCCGCATGTCGCGGATTTCGTCGAAGCGACCAAGAAACGCACCGGACGCGTGCCGACCGCGCGCACCTGGTTCGGCTATGTCTCGGTCTTTACCTGCGCGCTCGCCGCCGCCAAGGCCAATTCGCTGAAAGCGCTCGACATGGCGAAGGCGCTCCAGGACTTTCATCTGCCGCCTGACATCGCGCTCGGGCCGAACCCGGCTTTCTATCGCGCCGGCCAGAATCAGCTCATCGCCTCGCTTTTTGTCGGCAATGCGCAGGCGAGCGGATCGGCGCCGGACGACCTGTTCAAGGTCGCATCCGTCGTCAACGGCGCCGACGTCGCCGGCCCGCTCGAGGACAGCGGCTGCAAGATGACCTGGCCGGCGTGAAGCGGCTTTAGTTCACCCGGTCCATCAAGCTGCGGACGAGCCCCGCGATCGGGTCGGCGGCGGTGTCGAGGGCGAAATGGCCGGCGTCGAGGACATGAACTTCGGCCGCAGGCACGTCGCGGCGACAAGCCTCCGTCGATTTTACCGGCGCGGATCGTCGCCCGGATCCTGGTATTCGAGGCCGAGCGGACCGATGGCGTTGACCTGGCTGACATACTCGCCGGACTTCGCCCAGTGGAAGTGCCACGTGTCGCCTGGCAGGACGATCAGGCTGCCGGGCGGATAGGCCTTCACCCTGTCGCCGTCGAACTTTTCGCCGAAGCCAATATAAAAAACGCCCGAGATGACAGTGTAGATTCGATCCTCCGGGTGCCGGTGCGGCATGAGCTTCACGCCGGAGGGAACCTTGACCCGGATCACGTAAGGGCCGGGCTGGGCCGGATCGCCGATGAGGACGGCGAGCCGGACCGAAGGCGGGAAGGCAGGGAACGGCTTCCAGTCGATGTCCTCCGGCAAAACCGCTCGGAAAACGGCCTCGCCAGGTTCATGGGTTCGAACCATTGGCGTCTCCTTTTCCGCAGGCGTTGGCGCGCCGCCACCTTCGGCGCCAGCCGGAACACCTCGCCGCTGCTATTTCAAGAACCCGCGCACGAGCCCCGCAATCTGATCCGCCGCCGCGTCGAGCGCGAAATGGCCGGCGTCGAGGACATGGACTTCGGCCGCGGGGACGTCGCGGCGATAAGATTCCGGTTCCGAAATGTCAAACGACCGGTCGTATTTGCCCCACAAGACGAGGAGCCGCGGCTGCCGCTCCCGCAGCCACGCCTGCCATTTCGGGTAAGCCTCGACGTTGGTTCGATAGTCGTAGAAGAGATTGGTCTGGATGTCCGCCTGCCCCGGCTGGCTAAGAAAAGCGTATTCGTCGGTCCATAGATCAGGGTCGTAGCGATCGACGTTGGGATCGCTGCCGACATGGCGGGTGCGCGTGGCTGCGAGCGATAGGAAATTCGCTCTCAGCGCCGCTTCATTTGCCGCGCGGTCGGCCCAGAAAGCCCGCCGCGGCCCCCACAGCGCTCCTAAGCCCTCATCGTGGGCGACCGCGTTCTGGACAATAAGCGCCTGGACCCGCTCGGGATGAGCGAGGCCCATGCGAAAGCCGACCGGGCCGCCGTAATCCTGCAAATAGAACGTGTAGCGCGAGAGTCCGAGCGCCTCGGCGAATTTGTCCATGACCTGAGCGATGCGGTCGAACGTGTAGGCGAACGTGTTCGGGTCCGGGCAGTCGCTGTGCCCGAAGCCGGGATAGTCCGGCGCGATCAGGCGATAGCGGTCAGAGAGCCTGGCGAGAAGAGGCTCGAACATGCGCGACGACGAGGGAAAGCCGTGCAGCAGAAGAAGCGTCGGCGCGTCCCTCGCGCCCGCTTCCCGGTAGAAGATGGAGAGCCCGTCGATCCGCGTCGTGCGATAGAAGGTCGGATGTTGCACGGGACGGTTCCTATCGTCGAAGCCCATTCAACCCAACCAAGCGCCGCCTCAAGACGGGCTTTTCCATTGACGCAACGGGCATAAATTGCGCACATTAATGCGAAGCCGACGGGAAAAACCAGCAAATGGCCGACATCCCAGACAACGTCGACCTGCAATGGCTCGCGCGCCATCTTGTCGAGTTCCGGCAGGAGACGCGGGACGAAATCGCCGGCATGCGCGCCGACATCCGCACCATGCGCACCGATATGGACATGCTGATCAGGTCCGTCATCCGGCTTGACCACACGGTCGACGCCATGCGCGAGGACATCAAAACGCTTTGGCTGAGCCAAGGCGACTTGCGCCGCCGCATCGAGGCTTTAGAGGAGGCTGGGCGCTCATGATCGCGCCGAGGGTGAAGCGCTCGCGAGCGCCTCTTGAACCGGCTCCGAAAGCCAGGGAGGGCGGGGCACCACCTGCGGCTGACCTGACGGGGCGAATCCCGCCCTAATCGATCGCGGACAGGACGTGAATCGCCCGGCTCAAGATCAAATCCTTCGTCCGTTGCCCGTAGGCCTTCATGTGAGGCGTCGCGATGTGATCCCTCAGCGCCTGCGCGCTTTCCCAGGATTCGAGAACGACAAAAGCATCCGGTCCGAACTTGGCCTGGAATGGACCGACGTCCGCGGCGTCGATGTGACCGGCATATTCGATGCACCCTTTTTCCGCGTGCACATTGGGAACGTTGGCGCGAAAGGCGGCCAGAAGCTCCTCGCGGCGGCCCGGATTGGCGGTGATGACGGCGACTACGCGGATCATGCGTCGTTCTCGCTTGTTGCGTCCGGCTCCCGACCGGCGGAGCGCAACTAACCTCACCCGCTTCGCTTCCGCCAGCGAAAACGTCGGCGCGCCACGCGTCCTTGCGTGGCCCGCGCGGGCGCCCTATCGCAGCGCAGCATCCCCGTCGTCCGCCGCGAGGCCGATCCAATGGACCCGCTGATCGAAGGCTACCGCCGATTCCGCGCCGAGGTCTGGCCGGCCGAGCGGGCGCGCTACGAAGCTTTGGCCCATTGGGGGCAGAGCCCGGAGGCGATGGTCATCGCCTGTTCGGATTCGCGCGTCGATCCGCAGACCATATTCGGCGCCGTGCCGGGCGAACTGTTCGTCGTGCGCAATGTCGCCGCGCTCGTGCCGCGCTATAGCCCCGACCCTGGTCATCATGGAACGAGCGCGGCGCTGGAGTTTGGCGTCAAGGTGCTCAAGGTTCCGCGCCTGGTGGTGCTTGGGCACGGGCAGTGCGGCGGCGTGAAGGCGATGGCCTATGGCCCGCCGCCGCAGGCGCAGGACTTCATCGCCTCCTGGGTCGAGATCGGCAAGCCGGCGTTGGCCGCCGCGGGCGACAAGCCGGAGGGACGGCTCGACCGGATCGAGGCGGAGGCCGTGCGTCTCTCGCTCGCCAATCTCATGACCTTTCCGTGGATCGCCGAGGCGGTCGCCGCGGGACGGCTTGCGCTGCAAGGCTATTGGTTCGACGTCCACACCGGGGTGCTGGCCGGGGTCGGGCCGGATGGGCTCAAGCCGGTGGAGTGACGGGCGAGGTTGTTCGCCCTTTACTGTACAGGAAGTGCAAACCGATGCGTCCGCTGTTGGTTTTCTTATCTACTTCCAGTCTCGACAGCGGCCGAGCAAGCAAATAGCTTGCTGCTTAAGCATCAGGGAGCAGCGCCAATGGTCGAAGGTAACGCAGGGGAGCCGCGGGAGGATGAGAACAAGAAACAGGCCGCCTCAATTGCCGGCTCGGGCGTGTCTGCTGGACCATCATCAACGCTCGATGCGAAGCCGAAGGACATTTGGGACAAGGCTCAAATCATTTCTGGCTTCGTGGCGAGCGTTGTGATCGCGACGGTCGGCCTAGAGATTAACTGGTCCATTCAGCGGGCGCAGATCAAGTCGTCAGAGGACAGCGTAAAGGCACAAATAGAGGTCACTGACCGCAACAACAAAGCGCAATTGGCGCTGAGTTAGCAGGCTGCAGAAATTCAAAGGCACATCCAAGAGAGCACTTTGACGAGCCAGCTTGTGGAGGATCTCACTAGCGATAGTCCGTTGAAGAAAGAAATTGCTATTGTTGCGTTACGCCGTTCGGTGCCACCGGATATGTATCAAGATGTAATAACTATGGTCGTCAGATCCGATCCAAACCCGGAGGTGAGAAAGACTGCCCTGCAACAAGTTACCACTTTCATAACCGCCCAATCTACTGTTGTACAAGCTATAAATGAGGCCGCTAAGGACCCTAGTCGGCCAGATGAAGAGCGCAAGATCGCAGTTTCGGCGGTGCAGGACCTAGGGGTGCAGTCAGTAACTCTCGACAACTCGGTAGTACTTTCGTCTTCAACAGGGTCAGAGCAATCCCAAGAGAGTTCCGAACTGGGCGGTGGGGTGTTCACCAGCTTTCTTATTAAAGGCCTTCTTGGAGAGGCGAGCGTGGACGGCAGTAGATCAATCTCATTTTCACAACTAGCATGGTATGTTGAGGACCGAGTAACGCGCTTCACGAGCGGTTCGCAGCATCCCGTATACAGTACGCACTTTGCGTCGGATTACGATGCCATAATTTTTGGATCGAATACTCAATTCTCAAACACGGTCGTGATTGCGATTGGCAATTCAAGGTATATCAATCCGGATTGTAAGAGTATTAGATTCGCAGATTCTGACGCAGGTAAGTTTGCGCAGGTCTTCAGAAATAATAGCGCCAAAGTATACGTCGCCGAAAACGTGACTAAAGCGGTTTTTTTGAAAACAGTTGACGGCGCGCGGCGCGCGGTGAACGATAAAACTCTGTTAATATTTTATTATGCAGGTCATTCATTTACTGACGCGCAGGGGAGATTCTGGCTGCTTCTAGTCGATGCAGATTTGAGCAATCTCGCGGCCACGGCCGTCTCGACTTCGGAGATCAGCCACACTCTGCAGAGCGCACCGGCCGCGTTGAAGGTTTCGTTTATGGATACGGGCTTCGCTGGTCCGGCGTTGGTTACCCAGAGATAGCACTACGATCCGATCTGAAAGGTTGTCCAGGCGCGTACAATTTGTTGCATCGGCGAGGATCTCAAATTGGCGCTCCACCGCGGAGCGCAGCATGAGATCGCCGTCGAAATCCGAGAAACTCTTGCCTGCCGTCATGTCGGCGATGGCTGCGGCCGCGGCGCGCGCGTCCCAGAGGAAGCTTTTCGGGTCACGCCTCAAAGACGGGCTCGCGCGAGAGCTCGATGCTCGCCTTGAAATAGGGATTGCGAATCGCGCTCGGCTCGACAAGGTCGACGCTGCGGCCACACAGCGCTTCGAGCGATTCCTTGAGGCCGAAATAAATGTGGAACGACAAAGCCGCGGGATCAAACTCCACCAGGAAATCGAGATCGCTGCGCTCGGCATCGAAATCGTCGCCTGCCGCCGAGCCGAACAGGTCGAGGCGGCGCACGTGGAACCGGCGGCACAATTCGTCCAGTTCCTCTCTATGCGACAAAATCTCGGCGATCATCGGACGCTTCCCTTCGGACCACCTATAGCACGGGCTGACGGTCGGCCTCCGACCCTTTAACCCCGGCCCTTCTCCCAACTAGAAGGGGACTGCTCCCCCCTGCTGAAAAGGAACGGCGCGACGTCGGAGACGCCAGGGGCTTTGTCGACCGAAAAGGGCGCCGGGCGGCAGACCGCCAGCGCGGACAAGCCGACGCGCGCCGTGAGCAGGCCGTTGAGCACGCCCTCGCCCGCTCGCGCTGAGATGCGCGAGGCGATGCCGTGGCCGACGAGCTGCTGGAGCAGACTGTCGCCGACCGCCATGCCGCCGGTGATGGCGATGTGGGCGCCAATCGAGCGCGCGAGCTTGACGAACCCGAGCAGGCCCGGCCGGCCGCCGTAGATTTCGGCGATGCGCCGCACCAGCCGCACGATCTGGGCGACGACGAACACGACGTCGAGAATCGCGCGTGGGCTGATCGCAGTCACCAGCGACACGCGCTTGGCGGCGGCGGCGATCTCGCCCTGCGCCTTGTCGTCGAGCGGGCGCAGCAGCGCGCGCTCGGCGACGTCGATGAGGTCGCGTCCGTCGATGATCGCGCGCATCGCATCCTCGACCTCAGCCCGCGCGCGCGCCGTCTCCGGCCGGTTGCGATAGAGCGCGACAAGCTGGCCGACCAGCCGGCGAGCGTGGGCGCGATCGTCGGCCGCGCGCGCCTTGGCAAAGGCGACATGCATTTCCGCGATCCGCGTCTGGCGCGCGACCGCAACCATCTCGCGCGTCGCGACGCCGATGAGGCCGACCAGGAACACGAGGCCGAACACGACCCCGATGATCCCGAGCGACTCGGCCCTGGCGAACAGCCCTTCGATGAGGTTGGTCGCCCATAGTCCCAAGGCGAGCGAGACGAGACCGCCGAGGCCCGTCCAGGCGAGGCCGGCCAGCGTGAGGCGCGAGCGGGCGATGAGGCCCGATTTCTGCGCCTCCTCGACCTCAAGCTCCGCTTCGTCGATCGGCGCCGGCGCGGCGGCGGCGGGAATTGGCTCGTGCTGGGATTGGATGATCGCTTCGGGCGCGTAAGGGGCGGGCCCGTCGTCGACAGCAATGCGGCGATCGTCGAGGCGAAAGGCGCGGGGGCGGGGAGGGCGCTGGCTCATCGCAGGCTCCTGGCTAGGAAGGCTTGCGCAGCCGCCTCGCCAGCCCTCATCCTGAGCGTCCTTCGAGACGCGTCGCCTGGGGCGCCGCTCCTCAGGACGAGGGGTAGCCTGCGGTTCATGCGAGGCGATCCCCGATCAGGAACTGCAGCGCGCGGTCGAGCCGGATCTGCGGCGCGGGCTCGCCGCGTTGGGTCAGGGGCGGGCGGAAGCGCACGAACCGCCAGTCGTTGTCGGCTTCGGCGAGCGCGATCGCGTCGCCCTTGAAGATCGCCTCCGGGTCGGCCGGCAATTCGCCGGGAAAGACGGCGGCTTCCGCGACGCCGTCGAAGGTCTGCCCGCCGATCGTCTCGCCCTTTTCCGGCACGCCGATGATGGCGTCGAGCGTCTCGCCGCCGGTCCTGATCTCAGCCTCGCGCGTGGCGCGGATCGCCGCCAGCGCGATGACGTTGATCTCGGCCCCGACCCCTTCAGCGCGCGCGATCGCCTTCGCGGTCAGGACGCGCAAGATCGCCTCCAGCCGGTCATGGCTCCGATGATGCAAATGGTCGGCCTTGGTCGCCGCAAACAGGATGCGGTCGATGCGGGGACGGAAGATCGAAGCGAGGTGCGAGGAGCGTCCGGCGCGGAAGGCGCGCATGACGTCGGTGAGCGCGTTCTCGAGATCCTTAAGCGCAGCCGGGCCGGAATTGAGCGCGGAGAGGGCGTCGACCAGCACGATCTGCCGGTCGAGCCTCGCGAAATGATCGCGAAAGAAGGGCCTCGCCACATGCGCCTTATAGGCCTCGTAGCGGCGCGCCATCATCGCCGCGAGCGAGCCGGAAGCGATCGCCGCGTCGTCGCCAAGCGGAATCGGCGCGAAGGTCAGCGCCGGCGATCCGGCGAGATCGCCGGGCATCAGGAACCGGCCCGGGGGCAGGGTGGAGAGCGCATAGACGTCGTCGCGCGCCCGCTTGAGATAGGCGGTGAAGAGTTCAGCGATGCGCCGGGCCGCGTCCTCGTCTGCGTGGGCCTCAGGATCGAGGCCGACCAGCGCGGCGCGCCACGGTTCCGAGAGCGGCGCGCGCGCCGGAGTTTGGCTTGCGGCCAGTGTCTCGCGCGACCATGTCGAGTAGCTCTTGTCGAGCAGCGGCAGGTCGAGCAGCCATTCGCCGGGATAGTCGACGAGATCGACCGTGAGGCTCGAGCGGCGCGCGCCCCAGCCGGAAGCGCTCTCGAACTCGATCGTGAGCCTGAGCTGGGCGATGCGGCGGGTGGATTGCGGCCAGCGTCGATCGGGTCCCGAGAGGCTCTTGAGATGCTCCTCGTAGGCGAATCGCGGCACCGCGTCGTCCGGTTGCGGCTCGAGGCGAACCCGCATGATGCGCCCTTCCGCGGAGGCAGCCAGCACCGGCAGGCGCGCGCCCGCGATCAGATTGTTGACGAGCGAGGTGAGGAAAACCGTCTTGCCGGCGCGCGAGAGCCCGGTCACGCCGAGGCGTAGCGCAGCGCCGGAAAAATAGTCGGTGATCGATCGGGCGACGAGCCCGGCCTCGAAGACGAAATCGCTGAAACCTGGCAAGGAAAAATCCGCGCGCCAACCCGGGAGGCCTATTTAGGCGGCGCCTGCCGGTTTGGACACCCCGGGGGCCATTTCACCCCTTGACTTGCCGCCACACGCTCGCCTAGGAAATTAACTTCATTTGGTTGGATAACACGCCAAGCGACCGCGCAGGCAGGAACGCCGGTTGTGCAGTCCGGGATGGCAGCCTCAACATATCGGCCGGAAGCTCTTTCCAGACTAACGTGGTAAGATCATTGAAGCTCGATAGAATTTACAGTCAAGCCATGGCGACAGGAACGCGCCCCGCTTTATTAGGCGAAGGACCCGATCCGCGCTCCAAACTGTATTGGCTCGACATTGACGTCAACTTCCATGAGCTCCTTCGTCAGCAGCGAATGATCCCGAGCGATATCCGCGTCCATCGGCCGGCGTCGTCGTTGCAGTATTCCGTTCTGCAAGGCGCTGGCGCGGTTACGAACGCGCTGTCCGTTGGCGAGAAGGGAACAACTTTTCACAATTTTGAGGTCGATGTCGCTGCGCTCGTCCAAACTGACGAGAACATCACCCTTGCCGAGCGACAGCGGTCGGCGAGGATGATCTGGAATGAAGTGGATGTTCGTTCGCCGCGACTGGAAATCTACGTTCAGACGAAGATGTTGCGGCATTTAGTGGAACTGTACGTGACGAAAAGGATCGATACGGTCATTATGTCGATGAAAATAGCCGTTGTGCTAGAGGCGATTGTCGATACGAGTCCTGGTTCTGAGTTATTACCGATTCTGAACAAAGACGGGCATCTTTACTTTCGACGCACTCAGTGTGAACTCTTGTCGGTGCACGCGTCGCTGGCGCGCGAGCGCGCGCGGAGGCGCTCCTAGCTAATCTGCGCCGGCCTCGAGTTCCGCCGGCGTCAGGTAGAGCGCCAGCACCGCCGAATTGCGCTCGACCTCCTCCCAGCGCTTGATCGAGAAGTCCAGGACCGCGACCGCGCCGGTCGGATATTTCGCCGCGAGGCGGCGCACTTCCGGCTCGGCGCCCGAGACGGTCAACGCCGTCGCCAGTTCGCCCAGCCCCGGATTGTGCCCGACCAGCCCAACGCGTTTATGCTCGTCGGCGAGCGCGCGCGTGTGGGCGAGCAGGGTGGCGAGGCTCGCGTCGTAAAGTCCGGCGTCCTCTTTCAGCTCGACTTTGCCTCGCCAAGCGGCGGCGAAAATCTCGGCTGTCTCCTTGGCGCGCGCAGCGCCGGAATGGATGAGAATGTCCGGAAGAATGCGGCGGGCGGCCAGCGCCGCCGCAACCCGCTTTGCGTCGTCGCGGCCGCGCCCGGTGAGCCTTCGCTCGTAATCGCCGCGCCCAACATTGGGCTCGGCCTTGGCGTGACGGATGAGGAACAATCGGCGCATGGGTGAAGATTGCGCGAGCGTTCTAGTCTTGGCAAGCGGTGAGGCGGCCGAGCGCTTCTCGCTGTTAGGGCTTGTGTTTCTCCCTCAAGAGTTCCTGAAATGACGTCTTGGCGGGCGGCGGCACATTGGCGACCATGAACTCCGCAACCGTCCAAGACTGTAAAAGCTTCACGTGCGGAGCGCCGGACGACCGCGCGTTTGGCGTAATGCGCTCACAAACGACCGACTCTCCGTCCAAACGGTACCGCTCATAAGGCAGCGCTCGATGACTTCGCGTCTTATAGAATATGCCGGGGCCAAGTGTCACCGCTATCCGTTCCTGTGCTGCACGTTATGCATATCACTGGACGGAGCGCTGGGCGAGCGCTTGTCAATCGCCTCAAATTTCAGGCTGAGAACGACCCCGCAACAATCTATGCGGCCGCCCGGGCCAGCGCCGGCCAGGAATAATCGGGAAGCTCAAGTGTGTCGGTGATGTCCCGGCTCAAGGCGAATTTCGCTATTTCCGGAATGGAGCACGCCCTCACCACCTGATTGCGCAGGAACAGTCCAAACCGGGTCCTCGGCGCAAAGGCGGCGGAGAAACGCTCGGCGCCCTTCTGCTTGGAGTTGATGAACGCGCGCAGGAGCGTCTCGTAGCGATTGAACGCTTTGTCGTGCTTTCCCCCGGCTCTGGCGAGTTCGCCCGCCAACACGTAGGCTGCGGTCATTGCAAGGGCTGAGCCCTGGCCGGCCATCAGCGAGACGCAAAACGCTGCGTCCCCTACGAGCGCGACTCGGCCGCGCGACCAGGAAGCCATTTTGATTTGCGCGACGGGATCGAAATAGAGGTCCGGCGCGCGATCGAGGCGCTCCAGAATTTGCGCGCATTCCCACCCGCGGCCGCCGAATTGCTGGCGCAGCATCGCCTTCTGCGCCTCGAGGTCGGGCATCGTCGGCGACGATTCTTCATCGGTGAAGACGAACAGGAAAAGCGTCCGATCGTCATGCAAGGCGAACCGCGCGACCATCTGGCGGGGCTCGCTGTAAATGACGTAAACGTCCTCGTCGCGCGGGCGATAGCCTCGCGTCTCGAACGCCGCGACGACATAGCCTAGTCGCCCGCTTCAATCAATTTGAAAGGTTTTGATGATTCGCTTCGTCGACGGTGCGGACGACGGAGGCGATCATGGCTGCGAAGGAGATTTCAGTAAAGAAGTATGTGGTGCGGTTGAGCCCGGATGAGCGGGAGCAACTTGAAGCCCTCATCCGTAAAGGAAAGAGCCCGGCCCAGCGGTTGCTGAGGGCGCGGATCTTGTTGAAGGCCGATGTCTCGGAAGCCGGGGAAGGCTGGAGCGACGGCCGGATCATCGAAGCGCTGGAGACCAGCCCATCCATGGTTTACCGGGTGCGCAAGCAACTGGTGGAAGAGGGCTTCGAGGCGGTGTTGAGCCGCAAGCAACGCGCGACGCCGGCGGTTGCGCGGATTTTCGACGGCGAGAAGGAAGCCAAACTGATTGCCTTGGCTTGTTCCAAACCGCCCAAGGGCCGCGCACGCTGGACCTTGCGGTTGTTGGAGAGCAAGGTCGTGGAACTCCGCATTGTTGATCGCGGGACTGTCGGAAATCTTGTGCGCGGAGCCGGGTTTCCATCAGGTTCTGACGAAGCGATCGCCGAACATGATGGCGAACTGGGTCTTAGCCTCGGCCCATTCGCGGGGCGGCATTTTCCATTGCTGAGCGACCTGGCGCAAGACCAGGAAAATGAGCTTGGTCGCCGCCTCGTCGCTGGGGAAATGGCCTCTCGCCCGCACGGCCCGTCGCAGCTTGGCGTTCAAGGCCTCGATAGCATTCGTGGTGTAGACGATTTTGCGCACGGCCGGAGCGAAGGCGAAGAACGGGATGATCTGCTCCCATTGTCGCCGCCAGATCTGGCCGATCGCCGCATATTTGCGGCCCCATGAGCCGTCCTCGAAGGCCTCCAAGGCCTTGCGGCCGGCCTCGGCGTCGGCGGCGCGGTAGATTTTCCGTAGCTCGGCGACGACGGGCTTCCGGTCTTTCCAGGACACGAAATCCAGCGAATTGCGGATGAGATGGACGATGCAGGTTTGAACCGTGGCCTGCGGAAAGACCGCCTCGATCGCCTCCGGAAAGCCCTTCAGGCCGTCGACGACGGCGATCAGGATGTCCTCGACGCCGCGGGCCTTCAGCTCGTTCATCACCTTGAGCCAGAATTTGGCGCCCTCGGTCGTCTCGATCCAGAGCCCGAGAATGTCCTTCGTTCCATCTGCTGCGACGCCAAGCGCGAGATAGACAGCCTTGTTGCGCACCAGGCCTTCGTCGCGGATCTTGACCCTGATGGCGTCGAAGAAAACCAGCGGATAGCTCGTCTCGAGCGGCCGGTTCTGCCATTCGGCCACGGTCTCGAGCACGGCGTCGGTGACCGTCGAAATCAGGTCCGGCGACACCTCCAGCCCGTAAAGCTCTAGGAGATGGCCCTGGATCTCGCGAACCGTCATGCCGCGCGCGTACATCGACACGATCTTGTCGTCGAAGCCGGGAAACCGCCGCTGGTAGCGCTGGATCAGCTTCGGATCGAATGTGCCTTCCCGATCGCGCGGAATGCGGATGTTGATCTTGGCCGTCTCCGTCAGGACCGTCTTCTTTGAAGAGCCGTTGCGCCGGTTCCGGGAACCCTCCGCGGCTTCATTGTCGAGATGATCGTCGAGCTCGGCGTTCAGCACCCGTTCCGCCAGAGCCTTCTTCAGCTCATCGAAAAGACCGTCCTTCGAAAACACAGCCTTCGGGTCGCGGCCAGCCAAAAGATCGTCCAGCGTGTCCTTCTTGATCGCCATACTCGCCCTCCATCGACGCGATTATGGCCCCACGCACGAAATTCCTGACAGTCCCTCGATCGCGCCAGCGACTCAACGATCGGGCGGGCGCTCAAAAAAACATTCTCCAGCCCCATCGCCGACAGTGCTGGGTCATTCCGCCCAAGGCCAACGGCGCGTTCGTAGCGGCGATGGAAGACGTGCTGGCCGTCTACACGCGGCCACGCGATCCCGATCGTCCGCTGGTTTGCCTGGACGAGACCTCAAAGCAACTCCTCGCCGAGACGCGAGCGACGATCCCGATGAAACCGGGGCGCCCGGCCCGTTGCGATTGCGAGTACGAGCGCAATGGAACCGCCAACCTGTTCATGCTGTTCGCGCCGCTCGAAGGTTGGCGCCATATCAAAGTCACAGATCGCCACACCGCCGTGGATTATGCTCACCTCTTGAAAGACGTGGCCGATATCCACTTTTCCGCCGCCCAGACCATCGTTCTGGTCCAGGACAATCTCAACATCCACAGCAAGGCGTCACTCTACGAAGCCTTTCCGCCCGCCGAAGCCAGGCGGCTGGTCGAGCGGTTCGAATGGCATTACACGCCAAAGCACGGCAGCTGGCTTAATCTGGCGGAGTCGGAACTCGGCGTCCTATCGTCCCAATGTCTCGACCGCCGCATCCCTGACAAACAAACCCTCGTCGAGGAAGTCGCCGCCTGGGAGAAGGACCGCAATACCAATCACGCCAAGGCCAATTGGCACTTCACAACCCCAAACGCTCGCATCGAACTCAAACACCTCTACCCGTCAATCTGACTGAATCGGCCGACTAGGTCCTTTTCGAACTGCTGTTGCGGTCCGAACGCGAGCCTGCGGACATCGGAATGCAGGCCATCGGCGGCGATTACAAGGTCGAACGGGCGCGCGCCGGCGCATCTGAATTGCGCCTGCACGTGATCGGGCCGCTCCTCGAGGCCGACGATCTCGTCGCCAAACAGGACCTCCGTCTCGCCCTTGACCGTCTCGAATAACAGCCGGGCAAGATCGCTGCGCGCCAGCGTGATGAACCGCCCGCCGGTCAGCTCGCGAAAGACGCGCGTGCCGAACCCTGTTATGCGCTCGCCCCGAGCGTCGACAATCCGCATCTCGCGCATGCTGTAGCCGACGCGCTTAAGCTCGTTCGCGAGCCCCATGCGCTCGGCGATGTCGTAGCCAAGGCCCCAGAAGTCGAGCACGTATCCGCCGGCGCGCAAGCCCGGCGCCCGCTCGACAATCGTGGTTTTGAACCCGGCGGCGTTGAGCCAGAAGGCGAGCGTCGGCCCGGCGATCCCGGCGCCTGAGATGAGAACCGACCTGGCGGTCATCGGCCTTCGCTACCCCATGCGGCGGGCCAAAGTAAGATCGCGACCGCCCGGCGAAAGGCCATGCGCGGCAAGGCGAGACGCCGTTTCTAAAAAAAATTTCAATCGCAGAAATACTCAATGCGGTCTTTGATGAGGGCAGACACCCGCGTCGATATCGACCTGGCCCGCTTGCGGCGTGCAGGCCGCAGCCAAGCTCCGCTCTCGATGACGGGTCGGTTCTGCTTGTCACCGTTTCAAGACACCAACCCCAATTTTTTGGTCGAGTTGTTTCAGCCCATGCAATCCCGAAACAAATTGAGAAGCCCGGAGGATGCGCATACTTGAATACGGCGATGTCGGCGAGGACGTCCGACAACTGCAGAAAGACATCATGGATAATTGTTACGACGACCCTGGTTACCAAAAGCTCTTCAAGGAGGAATTGGACAAGCATAAGCTTCCATTCAAGAAGCTTGCGCTGGACGGACGCTTCGGCCCCAGCACTCAAGCCGCCGTCATCGCTTTCCAACGCTTCAAGGGGCTGAAGTCCACCAACGGCAGAGTCGGCCCGGAGACGCGGGCGGCCCTCCACGGAGGGGTCGTCCATATCCGCACAATGGCCGTGGCTGACAGCCTGTTCGGGCCGCCGCCGTACCTTCACCTGGACCCTTCCTTCTATGTCAATTGGGCCGACGCTATGAAAAAGCTTCCCGATTCTCGAGTGCCGGCGCCTCCGTCGCCGATCCACGCGGACGAGGAACAGAGGCTGATCCTGAGACCGGGAATAACCTATAATCGTCCAATTTTCGGCTCCTATCGGGATCCGTATTGGACCGTAAACTTGGATGTGCTTTTGCTTATCGACACTTGGTCCGACCTCAAACTGAGTGGCGACCTCGGCTATGCGGGGCCGGGTCCGGGGAAAACCCCCGGGAGCGTCCCCAGCGTGATGGCGAGCGCTGTGCTGGCCATTGGCAAAGACGTGCACAACTTCGGCAGCTGGACCATTGGCGCCAATGGGAGCGTCAAGGTTGGTTTCGGCGTCGGGGGGAGCAGCTCGGACTCAACCGACACCTCGCCGTTTTCAGGGCAAAGCGGGCAGGCCGGCGGATACGTGACCGTACACCTTTGGGGGGACCAAGACATGCAAATTGGGGTTGCGGCGGGCGCCGCCATCAAGGAATCGCATTCCCTCAAAAAAGGCGGAACTAACATTTCAACGTCAGGCAACTGGACAGGGACGGTCAACATCTCTTTGCAGCAGAGGAAGAAGCCCCGGGGTCGACATTGATGTTCAGACTGATGAAGCGCGTCTGCGGTGCAGGATTGCTGCGACCTTCGAGGCGCAGGACAGCCCGCGCGCCCCAAGGTCCACGCCTCATCGTTCCCGCCGGCTCAAAAACGCGAGCTTCTCGAACAGATGCACGTCCTGCTCGTTCTTGAGCAGCGCGCCATGCAGCGGAGGGATCAGCTTCTTGGCGTCGCGCTCACGTAAGGTTTCGGGCGCGATGTCCTCGTTGAGCAGAAGCTTGAGCCAGTCGAGCAGCTCGGAGGTGGTCGGCTTCTTTTTCAATCCCGGCATTTCGCGCAATGCAAAGAACGACCGCATGGCCTCCTCGACCAGCCGGGGCTTGATCGACGGATAGTGCGCTTCGACAATTCTGCGCATCGTCTCGGCGTCGGGAAAGCGGATGTAGTGAAAGAAGCAGCGGCGCAGGAAGGCGTCGGGCAGCTCCTTCTCGTTGTTGGAGGTGATGATGACGATGGGCCGCAAGCGCGCCCGCACCGTCTCTCCGGTCTCGTAGACGTGAAACTCCATCTGATCGAGTTCGAGCAAGAGATCGTTGGGGAATTCGATGTCCGCCTTGTCGATCTCGTCGATCAGCAGCACGGGCCGGGCGGGCGAAACGAAGGCCTCCCACAACTTCCCGCGCCGAATGTAGTTGGCGATCTCGGACACGCGCGGGTCGCCAAGCTGCGAATCCCGCAGCCGCGAGACGGCGTCATATTCGTACAGGCCCTGCTGCGCGCGCGTGGTCGACTTGACGTGCCAGGCGATGAAGGGCGCGCCGAGCGCGCCGGCGATCTCCTGCGCGAGCAGCGTCTTGCCGGTGCCCGGCTCGCCCTTGACCAGGAGCGGACGCTCGAGCGCGATGGCGGCGTTGACCGCGGTCTTCAGTTCGTCGCCCGCCACATAGGTGGCGGTGCCTTCAAAGCGCGCCAACTTCTGCTCCATGAGCTAACGAGATCAGAGGCTTAAGTCAGACCAGCGTCGCTGTGTCTAATCCGCGCTCAATACACAACGGCGGACATGAGCTGCCCCGTCCTTAATAGGCCGGCCTAGGATCATTGGATAGGGGACATCCTCTTCCCGGTAGGCGGCCCTGCGAGGTTCGGTCGACGGTCGACAACGTTTCTGACCAACCATCATAGCGACCCTGTCGCAATATCCCACGGGGCGTGCGCGAGTTGTGCGACTTGTCTGATCGTAGAGGCGCGTTCCTGCGTCGGTCACGAGAGAGCCATGTGCCCATCTTTCGGCAATACGTAGCCCTCGGCCGTACGTTCTACGACTGCGTTCGGACCCGAAAGCGGACCCACACGATTTAAGATGGGTCGCCCCAGCCGCACGTCGAGCGCCTGATGCAGCAACGCCTTTTCCGTCTCCGAGGCGAGCCTGCGTTTCCAATCGCAGAAATTGCAATAGGGTTGGTTGTACCGGCGGTTCAAGATCTCCTCCCGGCTAAGGTCGAGGTACGATCCGATCCGCAGCGGTTCATGATAACCGTGCGCAGAGCATTGGTAGACGTCTCCGTCTGCGTTGACGGCGATATGCTCGAATGTGAGAGGGCATACCGTTCCCGGCTGTTCATAGATGCGCGAGGAGTTGAACGCGCCCAATGCGGACGAGATTTCCGCGTCCCTTGCCTTCGAAGCCTTCATGATGATGGGATGTCCGGAACCCAGCAAAACTTCGAATCGAAATCCGAGGTCTCTCGCCAATGCCTCCATCCCGCCTCTTTCATGCGTATTATAGTCGAACATGAGATAGCGTACCAATACGTCGGTGGATATGTCTCCCGCTTTTTTGGCTTGCGAGATCGTATCGAGGTGTCGCATTACGTTGGACAGGGCACCGCCAACGTGGTTTATTTCATAGGTTGCTTGGGTGGAGCCCGAAATCGTAATCCAAAGCATGTCCACATGGTGCAGACATTCGACTAGGTTGTCAATATTGTTCAATGACAAAGTACTAGCTACTTCACACCGTAGAGAAAAACTCTTCACGATCTGTGCATATTCATGAAGATTAGCAACTATAAATGGCTCGACCCAATTGAACAATCCAACTTGATAGGCCCCGTCGTGGCGGCCCTTTTCAACCACCCGTCGAAACAGAGATAACGGCATCTTCTTGTTCGTATTGGGAAAAGCGCGAACCCCACGAGGACAAGTTGGGCAACGCAGATTACAGGCGTCGTTTATGTCGATATAAAGCAGCATGAGTTCTCTCTTCCTCTCCCAAACTCTATCCGATTTCTTGGAGCAATATGTAGCCTACACAGCATATGCAATTTAACTATGGTAACGCGTCGGACGGCACATAGCCACATTGTTCGAGCCGGCGCGGATGCGGCGGTTCTCGCGGTCGGCGAGCCAAGGCCCCCAAGCGTTGAGCAGAAACCTGTTTCATTTGTC
Source organism: uncultured Alphaproteobacteria bacterium (assembly GCA_963824475.1). GTDB lineage: Bacteria > Pseudomonadota > Alphaproteobacteria > Rhizobiales > Beijerinckiaceae > Roseiarcus. The sequence continues at coordinate 119,804 of CAWGPR010000005.1, read as the reverse complement.
TCCTCCCTCAGCCAGGGCTTAAGTCCCGCAAAGCGAGACGGGCTCGTCAATTCATCAGGCCCTTGACGGTCTCGATAAGCTGCTTGAGCGAGAAAGGCTTGGGCAGGAAGACGAAGTCCTGGCCCTCCGGCAGATTGCGCGCGAACGCATCGTCCGCATAGCCGGAGACGAAAACGACCTTGGCCGACAACCCGCGCTTGCGCAGTTCCGTCAGCATGGTCGGCCCGTCCATTTCCGGCATGATGACGTCCGAAACGATAAGGTCGATCGGTTCGCCCGCGGTCTCGACGACGCGCAAGGCGTCAAGGCCGGTCTCCGCCTCCAAAACCGTATAGCCGCGCGAGACGAGCGCGCGCGCGGCGAAAGCGCGCACCGCCTCCTCGTCCTCGACGAGCAGGATCGCGCCGCGGCCGGTCAGATCCGCGGCCGGTTTGGCGGCCTCCGTCTTGACCGGCTCCTCGACCTCGTCGCCGACCCGGCGAGGAAGCAGAATGCGAAACGTCGCGCCTTTGCCGGGCTCGCTGTCGCAGAACACATAGCCGCCCGTCTGCTTGATGATGCCATAGACCATCGACAAGCCGAGCCCGGTGCCTTTGCCGACGTCCTTGGTGGTGAAGAATGGTTCGAAGATCTTGGCCCGGACCTCGGGCGGTATGCCGTGGCCCGTGTCTTGAACGTCGACCAGCACGTAATCGGCCGGAACGACATCCACCTCTTTGAGTTCGCCGCATTCGGCTGCCGGAAAGTTGCGCGTGCGCAGCGTGATCGTCCCGCCGTCGCGGATGGCGTCGCGCGCATTGACGACGAGATTGACGATCACCTGCTCGAACTGGTTGAGGTCGGCCTTCACCTGCCAGAGGTCCCGCCCGTACGCGACGTCGAGCTGGATCGTCTCGCCGACCAGCCGGCGCAGCAGCATCTGCAATTCCGACAGCACGTCGTTGAGCTGCAGGGTCTGGGGACGCAGCGTCTGACGGCGCGAAAAGGCAAGCAATTGCCGCACCAGCCCCGCCGCCCGATTGGCGTTCTGCTTGATCTGCATGATGTCCTGGAAGGACGGATCGGTCGGGCGGTGATTGGCGAGCAAAAGATCGGAATAGCCGATGATCGCGGTCAGCACGTTGTTGAAGTCATGCGCGACGCCGCCGGCGAGCTGGCCGATGGCCTGCATCTTCTGGCTTTGCGCGAGGTTCTCTTGCAGGGTGCGTTGCTCGGTGGTGTCGAGCGCGAAAATGGTCGCGCTTGCGCCTTCGTCGGCGCCCGGATCGGCCGCCGAGACGAAGAGCCGCGCCGAGCGCTCAGGCCCCGCGCCCTCGAGCGAGACGTCGAGGGGCGCGATCTCACCCTTGCCCTGGGCGGCCGCCTCGATCGATTCGTTCACCGCGGCATGATCGCGCTTGGCGACAAGGTCGAAAATCGACAGCCGTCCCGTGGCGCCGTCGCTTCTGGGCGCGGCCTGGGCGAGGCGGGCAAAGGCCGCGTTGGGACGCAGTACTGCGCCTGCCGCGTCCACCGCGGCGATCGCCACCGGGGTCGAATTGAAAATGCGGGCGAAGCGCACCTCGGCCGCGCGCAGGTCTTCGCCCTTGATCTCGCCGGGGGCGCGGTTGATGACCAGCGAGCGGGAGGGGCCAGGCGTCCCGTCGCCGGAAAAGGCGACCTTGTGCAGGATGCGCGCCGGGAGCAGCCGACCCTGGCGGGGCTTCAAGTCGACGTCGAACTGCTGCGTCGTCACTTCGCCCGGAGGGCCGGACATCATGGCGAGCATCGCTCCCCCGTCTCCGGCGACGATGTCGTCGATCTTGAGCCGGCCGACGCCGAACTGGGCGAGATCATGGTCGAGCCAGCCGGCCAAGGTGGCGTTCATATGCGCGATCGAGCCGTCAGGCTCGGCCGAAAAGAAACCGGCCGGCGCGTGGTCGAGATAGTCGATCGCGTGCTGAAGATCCTGGAAGAAGGTCTCATGCCGGGCGTGGTCGCGAGTCTCATCCGAGACCGTCCACGCCATCAGGCCGTCTCTGGCGACGCCCTCGAGCGGGCGAACGCGAATGCGGTACCAGGCGACCTCGCCCTCGCCGTTGGGCGGCGGCGAGAGACGGAGCTCCTCGCTCGCGCGCGCGCCGGATTTCGCGGCTTGCGACAGGCGATAGACGGATTCCGAAACGTCCGGCGAGCCGGTGAACAGGCGTTCGACCGGACGCAGTTCGCTGGCGGCGGGCGCGCCTGAAAGCGCGCGGTAGGCGTCATTGGCGTAGACGATTTGCGATTCGCGGTCGGTGACCAGGATTCCGTCTGGATTCGAGTTGGCGATCGCCTTGGTGGTGTCGAAGCGCGCCGCTGTCGTCGGAAATTGCAACAAGCCGAAAGCGTAAAGCAGCAAGCCGAAAGCGCCGCAGACCGCGAGGATGACGATCATCCAGGTCATCAGCGTCGCGCCGATGGCGCTCGGCGCGAGCCATAGCGCCAGCAACGCGCCGGCGAGACACACGAGCAAAATCGCCAGCGCGACCGGATTGACCGTCCGCTCAATTCTGTCCACCGGTGCAGGCGGCGGAGGTTTCATTTGAGGATCATCACCCCCAAGGACATTGCCGTCGACATGGGTGAATTCGAACGCCGAGTCGCCATCGGCGTGTGCTATCATGAGCGGCGTGCGATGTCTTGGCGGCGACCCGCTCAATTTGGGCGAAAGCGCAGTGAGCGCCGCAGTTTTCAACGGGATTGCATTTTGTTATGAATGTGACGTGAGCGCGCGCCGATCGGATTCGGGGCGCGCTCGCGGGCGGCGCGCCGGGCCGGCTCAAAGAGGCTGCGGGCGATCCTGCTTTCTCGGGCGCAGGCCAAACCGTCGTTCGGCAGGCGAATTTGAAGAACGGCTTGTCGCGCCTGGGGGCGGAAGTCTTGGATAGGGCATGCAGTGGTTGAATGAGCTTCCGTTCGCGGACAATCGGGTCCTTCAGATCGGATTCCTAGCGGCCTGCGGCATCGCCGCCCTCATCGTCCTGGCGATTTTCTACCGGCTGGCGTTCGCTCATCGGCTGCGCGTTCCGGGCGGACGGACCCGCCAGCCGAGGCTCGGGCTGGTTGACGCTTTCAGCCTCGACGGGCAGCGCCAACTCGTGCTCGTCCGGCGCGACAATGTCGAACACTTGGTCATGATCGGCGGGCCGAACGACGTTCTGCTCGAGTCGCAAATCAATCGCGCCGCGGCGCCAGCGCGCGAGAACAGCCAGGCTTCGCTTCTTCTTGTGCCGAGCACGCCCGTGCGGCGAACCGAAGTCGCGGCGCCGACGGCGGCCGAAGCGCCGGCGAAGGTCGCCGCCAGGGCCCCCGCTTCTCCGCCGGCGCCAGCCCCTGCGCAATCGCCCGCGCCCGCCGCGGCTTCGCCCGCAGCCCCGGCCGCGGCCGCCCAGGCGTCCGCGCCCGCCCCCGTCCAACCGCCGCCCCGGCAACCCGCGCCCAAACCGATCGCGCCCGAGCAGGCGCGCCCCGCGTCCGCCCCGGCGCCGGCGTCGCAAGCGGCCGGGCCCTCCCGACCAGCGCCGGCGAATCCGGCGGATCCGCGTCCCGAGCAGCCGCGCCCGGTTCAGCCGCGTGCGGGAATGCCCCCGCCGATCGTGCCGTCCAACGCCTCGGCGAACCGGGGGAGCGCCGTCCCCCTGAGCGAGAGGGGTCCCTCGAAAGGCCCGGTTAATCTACCGGCCTCGTCCCCCGCCGCGCCTGCGCCGACGTCGCGTCTGGAGAGGCAGGAGTCAGCCGTCGCAGCCGGGAAATCGGAACAGGCCGTCACAGCGGCCAAGGCGGAGCCGGTAGTCGCGCCGGCGAAAACGGCCCCGCCCGCGGCGCCCACAGTGACGAACGTCCCGCCGGCCAGCGCGGCCTCGGCCCCGGCGCGGCCTACGCCGAAGGCCCCGCCCTCGGCGCCGGCGTCCGACGGGGCGCCAAAATTTTTACCGCCCGCTCGCCCGCCCGCGGACAAGGCGAACGCCGAGCCGAACGCCAAGCCGGCGCCGAAAGCTGACGATCCTTTCGCCGACATCGATTCGCTCGAAGCGGAAATGGCGCGCCTGCTCGGGCGCGACAAGCCTAACTGATCCAGGCCTCCGGCGTTCCGGCAGGGTCACGGATGGCGTCTGCAGGCGCTTTAAGCACGGCCGGACGCACGAAGCGTCATCGGCCGCTCCAAGAGCTTTCCACGCGTAAGCGGCGCTGCGCGGCACGTGCGCCGTCCGGCGCCTCAAGAGCCGCCGCGCCCGTGGGAAACAAATCGTTACTCGTCGCGATAGATGCGTTCGCGCCGTTCGTGGCGCTCCTGCGCCTCGACCGAGAGAGTCGCGATTGGCCGCGCGTCGAGTCGCCGAAGCGAGATGGGATCGCCGGTCTCGACGCAGTAGCCGTACGAGCCGTCGTCAAGGCGGGACAGCGCGGCCTCGATCTTGGCGATCAATTTGCGCTGGCGGTCGCGGGCGCGCAGCTCAATGGCGCGGTCGGTTTCGGAAGATGCACGGTCGGCGAAGTCGGGGTGGTTTTCGCTCTCCTGCTGGAGCGCGGCCAACGTGTCGCGGCTCTCGGCCAAGATCGATTTGCGCCAGGCGATCAGCTTGCGGCGGAAATATTCCCGCTGTCGGTCGTTCATGAACGGTTCGTCGTCCGACGGTCTATAACTTTCAACGGACACGTCGTTCATTGGCGATCCCTGTTTCGCATGGAATTTCGCGGCCTTATAGCGATCCATCAGCTAAGGAACAATGACTATCGTCGCAGCGTCGCGCATTGACCGGCCAGCTGGCGCGGGTGGTTGAGGCAAGCCCTGGGGCTATTTGCCCCACGAGGCTTGCCAGGCGGGAAAGAGCGCCTCACGTTCAAGCGTTGGGACGGGTTTGAGCGCCGGCGCCCCTGGTCGCCAAGGAGGGTCTGTCATGTACAAGCGCATCGTTCTCGCGGTTGATCTCGCCGAGCCGACCCCAAGTCCGAAGGGGCTGACGGAGGCGGTGGAGCTGGCGAAGGCGGGCGGCGGCGAATTGAGGCTGGTCAATGTGCAGCCGGTCATACCGGCCACCTTCATGGAGTATGTGCCGGTCGATTTCGACGTCGAGCAGGCGAAACGGGCCAAAGAAGCGCTCGACGCGATTCTCGCCAGCGTTGATCTGCCGGCCGACCGCAAAAGCGCCGCGGCGCGGGCGGGCGGGATCTATCACGAGCTCTTGCAAGAAGCGTCCGAATGGGGCGCCGACCTCGTCGTCGTCGGCTCCCATCGTCCTGTCATGTCAGACTATCTGCTCGGCTCGAACGCCAAGACGATCGTGCGCCACGCGCAATGTTCGGTGCTTGTGGTCAGGGAATGAGGCGGCCGATTAGGGAAAGCGTGAGCGTCAGGCCGCCAGCGCCCGCATCGCCGCTTCGACGCCGTCCGGGGTTAGCGGAAACATCCGGTGCTGAAAGATTTCGGCGATCATCGTCGTCGACAGCGAATGATTCCAGTAGTTGGGGGGCGTCGGATTGATCCACACGACGCGCGGCCAGGCGAGAATTGCGCGCTCGAGCCATACCTTCCCCGACTTCGGGTTGAAATGCTCGACCGAGCCGCCGGGCGCCATGATTTCATGCGGACTCATCGAGGCGTCGCCGACGAAGACGACGCGATAGTCGCGGCGGCAGGAATTGATCAGATCCCGCGTCGGGACGCGCTCGTCGTTGCGGCGGCGGTTGTTCTTCCACACACTCTCGTAGAGGCAGTTGTGGAAGTAGAAATGGTCGAGCCGCTTGAACTGGCTTTTGGCGGCGGAGAACAGCTGCTCGGCCGCTTCGACGTGCCAATCCATCGAGCCGCCGACGTCAAGAAACAGCAGCACCTTGACGGCGTTGCGCCGCTCGGGCCTGAGCTGGACGTCGATATAGCCTTTGTCGGCGGTCGAGCGGATCGTGCCGTCGAGATCGAGCTCTTCGGCCGCGCCCTCGCGCGCGAATCGCCGCAGGCGCCGCAGCGCCAGCTTGATGTTGCGTGGCCCGAGCTCCGCGTCGCCGTCGAGGTCCTTGAACTCCCGCCGGTCCCAGACGTTGACGGCGCTGCCGCGGCGGCCTTTGTCCTGGCCGATGCTCACGCCCTCGGGATGATCGCCATAGCCGCCGAACGGCGACGTTCCGCCCGTGCCGATCCATTTCGAGCCGCCCTGATGGCGCCCCTTCTGCTCGACGAGGCGCTGGCGCAGCGTCTCCATCAGCTTGTCGAAGCCGAGCTTTTCAATCTGAGCTCGCTCCTCGGGACTGAGATACCGCTCGATCATCCGGCGCAGCCATTCCTGCGGCAGAGTCCGGGCCTCGACCGCGGCGGCTACGGAAAGAACGCCCTTGAAGGTGGCGGCGAAGACGACGTCGAACTTGTCGAGATTGCGCTCGTCCTTGACCAGGAGGGCGCGCGCAAGGCGGTAGAATTCGTCGACCGACATCTCCGCCAGATCGCCTTGAAGCGCCCGCATGAGGTCGAGATATTCGCGCGGCGTCGCCGGCACATGCGCCTGACGCAGATTGGCGAAGAACCGAAGAAACATAATGCAATCCTAGCGTGCGCGGCCGCAGGCGTGCAATGTTCGCGGCTCGCGCGCCTCAGCGTAAGGTCTATCGATGTCGGTGGTCGTCGAGCGTCATGTATTTTCGCTGCCGCTGGGCGTAAGCCCGGAGGCGGAGGTTTTCGTCGTCGGCGACATTCACGGCCGGAGCGATCTTCTCGCCGCCCTCATCGACGAGGCCGCTCGGGAGCCTAAGCTTCGCGACAGGCGCGCGATCGTCTTTCTCGGCGACCTCGTTGATCGCGGACCCGACAGTCTTGGCGCGATCGATCTTGCGATCGGCGCGAAAGCGCGCGTCGGCGCCGACGAGGCGGTCGCGCTCATGGGCAACCACGAGGCGATGATGCGGCTCGCGCTCGATCCAGAGACGCCTTGGGCGGATGCGATCGATGCGCTCGACACCTGGATCGCCAACGGCGGCGATCGGACGATGGCGGAGTTTGTCGAGACGGAGCAGGCGCCGGAGGATCTCGACGCTCTCCTCAAGACGGCGCGCGCGGCGCTGCCTTCGCGCGTTCGCGCTTGGCTTGAATCCTTGCGGGCGAGCTGGCGCTCGGGCGACGCGCTGTTCGTCCACGCGGGCGTCAACCCGCAAGTCGAGCTCGAGGCCTTTCTCGCCCTTCCTTGGAACACGCCTCTCGCCAGGTTGGACGAAGATCGTCACTGGGCGTGGGTGCGCTGGCCCTTTCTCGAATACCGTCCGCTAAAGGGCTTCAGCGGGTTCTTCGTCGTCCATGGCCATACGCCGAACGACGCCCGTCGCGATCCCTCGCACGCCGATCAGATCGCCGGGTTCCGCCTCAATCTTGACGCCGGCTCAGGGATGACGGGGATGGCCAAAATGGCGATTATCCGGGGCCGCCAGGCGGAAGTGGTCGCCGCGCGCGGACCGACCAACCGCGAGCTCATAGGAAGAGAGGATCTGTAGCGGCGCAATCTGAGGCGCCTTTTCCTTCCCCGCTTCGCGTGGGAGGATAAGCCCGCCGCCGCCCAGCGGCCGAGACGGCCCAGGCGAAAGAGACAGAAGAAGGCCGAGTTATGCTTCCCCCTTGAGGCATGCGCGTTGAGCGCCGCGATGAAAAATGCGAAACTCGTCCGGATCGCCGAATAAACCGCGCCGTTCGACCGTTGTCGCTCGATGTCCGGCGTCGGGTCAGGCCTGAGGCCCTGTCGATTTGCGCCGGGGCGTCGCAACGAGCGGTTTTGACAACCCATTCTGGAGAGTTGAAGCAATGCATCAGAAACTGGCCCACGCTCTGGGCGGCGCGTTCGCCGTCGCAGCGGTCCTCGGACTCGCTGCCCTATCTCCCACGCAGGCGGCGGAGACCGTTCACGTGCGCGGTACGATTGTCGGTCTCGAAGGATCGACGCTTACGGTGAAGACCCGCGAGGGGCCCACCGCTGCGGTCGCGCTCAAACCCGGCTTCAAGGTCGCTGGCGTCGCCAAGGCGTCGGTGGACGACATCAAGCCGGGGGACTTCGTCGGCATCGCCTCTCTGCCGACGGCGGCGGGAGGGGACGGGGCGGTCGAAGTGCTGATCTTTCCCGCCGCAATGAAAGGGACCGGCGAAGGCAGTTACCCTTGGGACCTGAAACCCAAAAGCACGATGACCAATGCGACCGTCACCAACGCGGTCAAGGGCGTCGAAGGGCGGACCCTCGATCTTTCCTATAGCGGCGGCAAGGAGAAGAAAATCTCGATCCCCGATGGCGTCCCGATCGTCACTTTCGGTCCCGCGACGCAGGCGGACCTCAAGCTTGGCGCGACCGTCTTCGTTCCCGCCCAACGCGGCGACGACGGCGCGCTCGCCGCAGGCTTTGTTGTCGTCGGGACGAACGGCGTCAACCCGCCGATGTAAGCCGGGCGATGAACTGCGCTGCGCCCGCGGTTGACATGAGCCTCAGGCGGTTCCCAATAGCGTGAACTGGCGGAGAAGGGCAGGGGGCGTTGCGCACCTGGATCAAGGACCCGATGGCGATTTTCGCCGTCGGCGCGGAACGCGGCGTCGTCGTTGAGGGGACGCAGATCGCCGCGTGCGTGGGGCGGGGCGAGACGCCGGAGCGCATTGACGCGACATTCGACGCCTCGCGTCACGTCGTGCTGCCGGGGCTTATCAACACGCACCATCATTTCTACCAGACGCTGACCCGCGCCCATCCTTCCGCCATCAACAAGCCGCTGTTCGCCTGGCTTGTCGCGCTCTATCCCATTTGGGCGCGGCTCAAGCCGAATGAGCTCAGGCTGGCCGCGCGGCTCGCGCTGACCGAGCTGATGCTCTCCGGCTGCACCACAGCCGCTGACCATCACTATCTCTATCCGCCCGGGCTCGAAAACGCGGTCGACATCGAAGTCGAGGAGGCGCGCGCCTTAGGTATGCGATTGACGGTCTCGCGCGGGTCGATGAACCTGTCGGAGAAGGACGGCGGCCTGCCGCCCGATAGCGTCGTGCAGGACGAAGAGACGATTCTGGCCGACAGCGAGCGGGTGCTGAAGCTGTTCCACGACCCAAAGCCGGGCGCTCAAATTCGCGTCGCGCTCGCGCCCTGTTCGCCGTTCACGATCTCCAAGGAGCTCATGAACGCGAGCGCGCAGCTGGCGGAGCGCTACGACTGCCAGCTTCACACCCATCTCGCCGAGACCAAGGATGAAGAACGGTTCTGCCTCAAGATGTATGGCTTAAGGCCCGTCGATCTTCTTGAGGAGACTGGCTGGATGTCGAGCCGCGTTTGGCTCGCGCATGGCGTTCATTTCAACGCTGACGAGATTGCGCGGCTCGGCAAGGCGAATGTCGGCGTCAGCCATTGCGCCGCCTCGAACATGGTGCTCGCCTCCGGCATTTGCCCGACCTGCGAGCTTGAGGCTGCAGGTTCGCCTTTGGGCCTTGGCGTCGACGGCTCGGCGTCCAACGATTCCTCCAACATGATGGAGGCGCTCCGCCACGCGCTGATGATCGGACGTCTGCGCTACGGCGCCGACAAGGTGACGCATCGCGACGTGCTACGCTGGGGAACGGAAGGCTCGGCGCGCTGTCTAGGCCGCTCCGACATCGGCCGGATCGCAGAGGGCTACGAGTTGGATCTTGCGCTGTTCAAGCTCGACGAGCCGCGCTTCTCGGGCGCGCACGAACCGCTCGCGGCGCTGGTTCTATGCGGCGCGCACCGCGCGGACCGAGTGATGATCGCGGGCGAATGGCGGGTCGTGGACAGGCAGCCGGTCGGGCTCGATCTGGAACGGCTCACCGCCGAGCATGGCGAGGCGGCGAAGGGCTTCGCCTGACAGGCGCTCATGCCCTGAAGGGCATTCCCGAGACTTGGCAAGTGATTCGCGCGGCCGATTTCGTCCGTCCTCTTGGCAAGTCTCTCGCAACAAGCGATCGAGACTCGTCCGGCGCTTGTCATCGATCGCCCTGCTCACGCCGCCAGACGATCGAGAGTCCGCTGCATCGCCGCCATGCCCGCCTCGATCGCCTGCGACAGATAGGCGCTGATGTCGTCAGGCAGAAAGTCTGCGGTCCAGACCACCGACGTCATTCCGTCGCCTAGTTCAGAAACCTGGAGCGCGCCATTGTAGTGGCTGGCGCGGCCGCCCTCGACCGTCCAGACCAGCCGCCGCGCCTCGTCGTCGAGCGTGACGATCGGCTCGCGCAGCGTGACGCCATTGATGAAGGTCACGATGCGCGCGCCCGGCTCGAGTGTGGTGTCGACGACGAAGCCGGGGACGAGCCGCGTATGCAGCGCGCCGATGTCGCGGACCGCCGACCAGACTTCGCTCGCCGGCGCGCGGGTTTTGAGTTCGGATCGAATGGTCGCCATCGGCTATTTCCCCCCATGATAGGCTTCGAGCCGGTAACCTTCAGGGTCATGGACGAAGGCCGCGTAATAGTGCGGCCCGTAGCCCTTGCGCAGGCCCGGCTTGCCGTTGTCGCGCCCGCCATGGGCCAGCGCCGCCGCATGGAACGCCGATACGCTCGCCCGGCTCGGCGCGGCAAAGCAGAAATGAAGCCCGGACTTCGGATCGTCTGGAACCGCGCTCTCCGCCTTGAGGATCCAGAAGCCAGGGGCCCCTTTGCCATAGCCGAGCGAAGCCTCGTCGGCGCTCAGACACGTGAATCCAAGCGGCTTCAGCGCCGCGTCGTAAAACGCCTTGGCCTTCGCGACGTCGCGAACGCCGATCGACACGTGATCGAACATGAAGTGTTTCTCCTGATGCGAAGCGGCGACGAGCCGGTGAGGGCGGTCGTCCTCGTGGAGATGGAACCCTAGTTCCGCTGGCGTTTCGCGGCTTGGGGAAAATTGCTATTTTGGGCCCATGCAAGGCGAAGTCCAATCCGTTGGCGCGCGCACGGCCACGTCGTGGGACGAGGGGCTCGCCAAGCGAAGGCTGGCGGCGGGAGACGGCTGGAGCGTGCGCGAAGTCGTCTGCCGCGCCGGCCCGTCCGATCGGCCGTTCGAGGAGCGGCACGAGGGGTTCAGCGTCTCGGCCGTCATCGAAGGCAGCTTCACCTATCGTTCGGACGCGGGCCACGGGCTGCTCTACCCCGGCGCATTGCTGCTCGGAAACAACGGCTGGTGTTTTGAATGCGGTCACGCGCATGGGATTGGCGACCGCTGCATTTCCTTGAATATTCATGAGGAGCAGTTCGGCGAGATCGCGGCGGCCGCCGCCTCGACCAGCAGGTTTCGCTTTTTCGCCCCGAGCCTGCCGCCTTCGCCGAAAGCGCTGCCTGTCGTTGCGCTCATGGAGGCTCTATCCTCGACCACGTCTTCGCTTCGCTGCGAAGAGCTGGCCTTGGGGCTCGTTGAGCGCGTCATTACGGCGACGGCCGGGGAACGACGGTTTCCGGCCGCGCCGACCGGGCGCGAGGCCAGACGCGTGGTTGAGGCGATCCGATTGGTCGAGTCCGACGCGGGGCGGCCGCTTCAGCTCAAGGAGATGGCGGCGATCGCGGGCATGAGCAAGTATCATTTCTTGCGCGTCTTCCGCCGGCTGACAGGGGTGACGCCGCATCAATATCTCATCAGCGCCCGACTGCGCCGCGCCGCGCTCGCGCTAGCGTCCTCCCGCCGGCCGGTCATCACGATTGCGCTCGACAGCGGCTTCGGCGACCTCTCCACCTTCAACAAAACCTTCCGCGCCGCGTTCGGCCTGACGCCGACCCAATATCGCGCCTCGCGGGTCTAGGCTCGCCTAGACCAATTGGCGGTCTTTCCCCAGGGTCAGGCTGGCGTTAATCTGCCCGCGAATGGCCACACCCGCGCGCACTGGCGTTTTGTCCGCGGCGGCCGGTTTGACCCGCGCCGCCGCGTGGGCGCCGGACTGGCGCGGCACGTTCTCAAGCGCACTCGCGCGCGAAGTCGAGGAGCGGCGCTTCTTCTTATGGATCCCGGTCGCGGCGATGGGCGGAGTCGCGCTCAATCTGGCGGCCGACCACGAGCCGGTGCTTTGGCTGCCGGCGCTGATGATCGCTGTCTTCGGCGCGCTCGCGTGGTTTTCTCGCGCCCGGCCTCTGGCTCTCGGGCTCTCGCTCGCCATCGCGGCGCTGTTCGCCGGTTTCCTATCGATGTCGCTGCGCACGGCGCGCGTCGCCGCCCCGGTGCTCGACCGCATCCGCATCGTCTCCCTGCAAGGCTTTGTCGAGGAGGTGGACTTGAGGGCCGTCGGCGCGCGCATGGTGATCGGCGTCGTCAGCGCCGACGGCATGCCGCAAGAGAAAGTTCCGCGCCGGGTCAGGGTGACGACCCGCAATACGCCCGACATCGCGGCCGGCGATTTCGTCGAGCTCAAGGCGCGCCTGCTCCCGCCCTCGCGCGCGGCGCTGCCGGGCGGATACGATTTCGCCCGCGACGCGTTTTTCGCCGGCGTTGGCGCGGTCGGCTCGACGCTGGGGCCGATCCAGCGTCGGCCCCCGCCGGGCGATGCGAGCTGGGGCCAGCGCTTCAACGCCGCCATCGATCAGGCGCGGAACCGTTTGGCGCTCAGGGTCAACGCGATCATCGGCGGCGACGAGGGCGCAATCGCGGCTGCGATGGTGACGGGCAAGCGCGACTTCCTCTCCAACGACGCCAAGGACCTCATTCGCGAAGCCGGCATCTTCCACATCATCACGATTTCCGGCGTGCAGATGACGCTGGTGGCGGGAATCATCTTTGTCGTCACCCGGCGGCTGCTGGCGCTGTCGCGAACGCTGGCGCTTCAATATCCGATCAAGAAGTGGGCGGCGGCGGTCGCCATGGCGGGATCGGTCTTGTACGATATCGCAACCGGCTCGCGGGTTGGCACGGAGCGGGCGCTCATCATGACGCTGATCGTGCTCAGCGCCGTGATCATGGACCGGCGGGCGCTGACCATGCGCAATCTCGCCTTCGCGGTTCTCGCGGTTGTCGCCATCGAGCCGGAGGCCATTCTCGGCGTCAGCTTCCAGCTCTCGTTCGCCGCCGTCGCCGCGCTGGTCGCGGTCATGGAGTCGCGGATCGCGGCCATGGACGCCGATCCCGATCCATTCGTGCCCAAGCGGGGCGCGGCCCCCAAGCCTAGCTTTTTTGGCGCCCATCTCGTCGAGAAGTCGCTCGCCCTTCTCATCGCAACTGCCTTTGCCACCTCGGCCACCGCCTCTTTCATGGCCTATCACTTCCACGATTTGAGCCCCTATGTGCTGATCGGCAATCCGCTCACGCTGACCGTGATCGAGGTCTTCGCCGTGCCGGGCGCGTTGCTTGGCGCCGCGCTCTATCCGCTCGGGCTCGACGGGCCGGTCTGGATCTATGTCGGGGCGGGCATCAAGTTCATCCTGTGGGTCGCGCGATTCATTGCCGAGGCGCCGGGTTCGACCGTGCATTTGAGGGCGTTCGCCCCTTACGCGCTGCCGTTTCTGGCGCTCGCGGTGATGAGCGCGACCATCTGGCGGACGTGGACCTTCCGGCTGACCGCCATTCCGCTCGCGCTGGTAGGCATCGTCGGCGCGATGCAGGGGCCGCGCTATGATGTTATCGTCGCGCCCTCGGGGGATCTGGCGGCCGTTCGCGACGCCGACGGCGCGCTCGAGGTCGTCGGCAAGCGCTTTAACGCCTTCGCCGCCGAGCAATGGCTGACCGCTGACGGCGACGGGCGCGAGCCCGCTCAGGCGCGCGCCTTCGACGCGCCCTGCGACCGGCTTGGGTGCGTCGCCGCCCTGCCGGAGGGGGAATCGCTTTCGATCGTCCTCGATCGCCTGGCGTTCGACGAAGACTGCGCGCGGGCCGAGGTCGTGGTCAGCGTGTTTACGCGCGCCCGCCGGTTGCCAGGCGAAGTTCGTGTTTGACGAACAGGCGCTCGCGCGCATGGGCGCCGTCGGCCTGACATGGGGCGACAACGGCTTCAGCTTGGCCAGCGACCGCGGCCCGCTTGAGAACCGTCCCTGGTCGCCTGCGCCCGAGCCCGCGCGCGACGACCGGATCGTGCGCCCTGGCCATGGCGGCTCGCACGGCGCCGATCCAGCCGACGCAGCGGATGAGCCGGGGGAAGGGAGGTAGTCGCGAGGGACGAGCCTCTCGCCGACTCCGGCTAAGACGCCGCGCGGCTCCGTTGCCGTCGATGTCCGATCGGTGTAGAGTTTTTTCGCGGCCCTTGGATTATTTCATCGAGGGAGCTGAACATGCGAAATTGGCGCTCGTCACTGGTTGTCGCAATCGCGATCATGGGCGCATCGGCCGCCGCCTCGGCCGCCGAGACGCAGGTCGAGCGCGGCAAGTATCTTGTGACCATCGCCGGCTGCGAAACCTGCCATACCCCTGGCGCGCTCACCGGCAAGCCTGACGCGAAGCGGACGCTCGCGGGCTCCGAGGTCGGATTCGGGATTCCCGGCGTTGGCGTTTTCGTCGGCGGCAACCTCACCCCAGACAAGGAAACGGGCCTAGGCGGCTTGACGACAGAGCAGATCATTGCTGCAATCACCAAGGGCGTGATGCCGAACGGGCGCAAGTTGTTTCCGGTCATGCCTTGGCCGCAATACGCTCATTTGTCCTCGCAAGACGCCGAGGCGCTCGCCGCCTACCTGAAGAGCCTCCCGCCGATCAAAGAACGCGGTTCCGGGGCCTTTCGGGCCCCACGAGGTTCCGTCGACGCTGGTCTCCGTGATCGTGCCGGGAGACGTTTACGCCACGATGCCGGCGCCGAAGTGAATTCGCGCGCTCGATCGGCGATCGGACGGCGGTGGATCCCGAGCGAAGCCCGCACTGAGAAGAAGGCATGCGGAGAAGCTTGATTAGCTTGGTCTCCAGTCCGTTGACGCCGTACGGCAGCGAGATCGGGTAGGCCGGCGAGATCCTAGAAGATATTGCCGCGGCCAAGTCTGTATGGGCGAGCACGTCGCTTACCGAAGGCGGCGTGGACAAGGCGGCAAAATAAGAATGCTCGTCCCGCCTACCCGGCGCGTCGCCGCACAGGGGATCCGTGATGCCGGAACCCTGATCTTCGGCGCGCCCGGTTGCGCGTGTCGCCCCGCTCACTGCGGGCATCGCGGCAGACTTAACGACTGGATTGCTGCCGATCACACGGCGGCCTCGCGGAAAGGCCGCTAATTTCACAGTCGCCATTTGCAACGCCCCGTGGAACATGCGACCATTCCACGGAACGGGATCTCGTCAAGAATGGCGCCGAAGGGGTCAAACGTAATCGCGTGTCAAAACTGCCGAGCTCACCCACGATTTCAAGCTTAAATGGCCTCCGAGCGATCTCGGTGCTCATCGTTGTTTTGTCCCACTCCGGTTTCGGCGCGATTGTGCCGGGCGGATTGGGCGTCACCATCTTTTTCTTCCTCAGCGGCTACCTGATAACCACGCTGTTGATCGTTGAACTGGGAACGCATAGCAAAATCGACATTCCACAATTCTATTTGCGTCGCGCTTACCGGTTGCTCCCGCCACTCGTTGTAACCCTAGCCGTTGCTTACGGCTTGGTTTTTGCGCACGTCATTACGTGCAAGTTTAGTGTTTTTGCCCTCGCCTCGCAGCTATTCTACTTCGCGAATTACTACGGTCTGTTTTTTGATCCGGGCAGCACAACGACACCACCGGGAACAGGAATTCTGTGGTCGCTGGCGGTCGAAGAACATTTCTATATTTTCTTTCCGCTCTTGGTAAGTTTGCTTCTGCGAGATCCGGCGCGGCCGCGCGCGCTTGCCGCTTTCCTGATGGTTTTGTGCCTCGTCGTCCTCATTTGGCGCATCTACCTTGTGCAAAGCGGCGTCTCGGAGGAGAGAACATATTACAGCTCAGATACGAGGATTGATTCGATTGCCTACGGGTCTATCCTGGCTCTTGTAGCGAATCCAATGGCAGGCCTGCGGTCCCGCGATCAAATGTCATGGAGGCAGTGGTCGATATTGGCCCTCGCCTCGGCAGCTTTGATCATGACCTTGCTCGCTCGCAATCCCGCTTTCCGTGAAACGTTCAGGTATTCAATTCAGGGAATCTCCCTCCTGCCAATCTTTTACTTTGCGATAAGGTTTCCGAAAAATAGCCTATTCCAACACTTGAATACGCCTTGGATCGCCAAGCTTGGGATCTATTCGTACTTTATTTATCTGATACATTTCGTAATAATCCAAGTGCTGATCGCCTATACCGGCGGCCCTCTCAGCAACCCGTTCGTCGTGTTCGCTGTCGCCCTTGCGCTGTCGGTTGGATATGCGGTGATGATTGATCGCTTCGTCGATCCTTACTTCCGCGAGCTCAGGCGCCGATCTCATAAGGCGAGCGTCGGAGCGGGCGGAGGCCCAAACAGAATCCGCAAAGGCCCCGAAATGGCCGATCGCGCCCAACTGGGCGCGCAAGGCAACATTGCGACGTGACTCAGGAGAGGTCGCAATTTTGCGACGCCGCGAGTGCACGTCTTTTCGGCGTTCGCCCTGCGAGCGGAGAAAGCCGATATGCGGCGTAGATTTTTGATCGCTGGCGGCGCGCTCGTTGGGGCCGCCCCGTTTGCTGTTCTCAGTTCAAAAGCTGCGAGCATTTCCATCGTCGAACGCTTCGCGGAGGCGCTTACCGCCCACGATCTCGACGCGTTCGCGGCGTTGTTCGCCGACGATTACGTGAATCATCAGCCGAGCGCCGCCGCGCCACCTCCGGCCTGCGCGCCGTCGAAGACGGCGACGGTCAGTATCTTCGCGACGCGCCTCAAGGGCCTGCCTGACCTCAAGGTCTCCATCCAGGCGAGTCTCGCCGAGGCCGACAAGGTTGCGGCAAGCTTTCTCTAAGAGCCTGACTCAAAAGTCTACGGCCTGGCGAGCCGCCTGAGGGCGAGCTGGATGCAAGCGAGTGTGATGAAGGCCGCGAGGGTATCAGCGAGGTTCTCGTAATCTTTGGCCAGGCGGCGGTTTCGGCCGAACCACGAAAAGGTCCGTTCGACAACCCAGCGACGCGGCAGGACGATAAATCCTGAACTGTCGTCGGGACGTTTGACGATCTCCACACGCAGCGGCGGCTGCGCGGCGACGGCGTGTTCGACCTGGCGGGCGTTGTAGCCGCCATCGGCCCAGACGAGTTCGAGCCAATTGAAGCGCTGGCGGATGCGGTCAAACACCAAGGCGGCGCCGTCCCGGTCCTGAATGGCGGCGGAGTGAACCACCACGCGCAAGGGCAAGCCTTCGGTATCGACCAGAGCGTGGATCTTGCGCCCCTTCACCTTCTTGCTGGCGTCATAACCCACTGCGTCTGCTTCACCTTTCGCGCATCCCCTTTTTCGGCCGACTTGAGCGACTGGCTGTCGATGACGCCGGCGCTGGGGCTCGCCTCCCGCCCCAGCCGTTCGCGCAGCGCCGCGCGCAGTTCCTCCCAGATCGCCTCCCATACTCCCTCCCGCTGGAAAGCGCGGAAGATGTTGTAGACCGTCGAGCGCGGCGGGAAGACCCCGTGCGGCAAATAACGCCACGGGCAACCGGTTCGCAGAAGATAGAAGATCGCGTTCATCGCCAAGCGCATGTCGGTCTGGCGCGGCCGTCCGCCCGGCTTCGCCGGCGGAATCAGAGGCGCCAAGCGATCCCATTCCGCATCGTTCAGATCGCTCGGCAGACAATCCCCAGCTTGGCGATACCGGCTCCGATCAGCGTCCGTCCACATCCCGAATCATCCTCAAAATTGCAGATGACCCGGTAAATCATTCCTTCCTTAACGACTTTTGAGACAGGCTCTTAGAGGGAACGCAACAAGGCCCGCTCTACGGCGTCGCGCCGACCGGGAAACGCCTGAGCTTCACCTCATGCGACATCTTTCGCCTGAGCGATGGCAAGATCGCCGAGCATTGGAGAATGGGCGACATTGCAGGCGTGCTGGCGCAGCTCAAAGGATAACGCCGCCTCAGCGGTCGGCGCGTTCGCTGACCGTCAACTGGTCATGCCCGTCAGAAGCCGGGGGCGCCTGCCGGCACGCGGCGAGAAAGAACGCGACCGCTTGCCTTACGTGAGGCTCGATCTCTGCGCGCAGACTGCTTAGGTCTTCGCCGAACAACGCCCGCATCGCCATGGGGAAGACGATGACGTCCATGAAGCGGCGCGCGGTCCCCGATAAGTGGTCGGGGGCGAAGGCCGGCCAAGCGGCCATTTCGCCGGACTGCGCGACTTCGCCCAAAAGGCGGGCCACCAACTCGATCCCGAGATCGCGCGCCTGCCGTTTGACGCTGATCGCCAGATCGGGGAACCGGCGCGCCTCGGCGACGACGGCTCGCATCAACCCGATGCTCTCGGGCGAGAGAATCCTCCCGAGGAGGACGGAGGCGATTGCCTCGAGGCGCTGCTCGATCGTTGAGCCCATCGCCGTGACGCGCTCAATGCTCGTGTTGGCTCGCACCTTGCGCGCCACCACGGCGGAGAACAACGCCTCCTTGCTGCCGTATCGCGTATAGATCGTCGGCTTTCCGGCGCGCGCGACTTCTGCGATCTCCTCCACGCTCGCGCCCTCGAAGCCTCGCTCGAGAAACACCTTTCCGGCCGCGTCAAGGATTCGCTCCTCGACCTCTCCGACAAGCTCGCGGCGTGGCCGGCCGCACCGAATCATGCCGTGGGCGGCGGGAAGCGCTTTTCGCGTCCAACTCGCGTCCATCATTAGCCTCTTCACATCGCCGTGATCGGGACGGCGCCCGCCCAACCTTGAAATAGGGCTGAGGGTCGCTCATGTAAAGGAACGAAACGATATCGTTTCATTATTTTGCCACTTTTTCCTAAGGATCGTTTTTCCCCAGGCGCCGTTTGTCCCGGGATGGGAGTTCCGACGATGTCAGAGCACCTCGATGGCGAGTTGAGAGAGCGAACGCTGGAGGCCGAGGGCTCTGAGCTCCGCTTGCATGGCGGCGAAAGCGACCAGCGGCGGCTTCGAACCGAAGGCGATTCGCCCTCCGGACGGCGCTCTTTGGAGCGCGGCGACCAGCCAGCCGTCGAGCCGAAGGACCGACCCGTCTCCGAGCCCAGGGAGCGGCCGGCCCCCGAGCCGAAAGGTCCCCCGTCTGCGGCCGAGGCGAAGCCTGGCGAGTCCGATCAGGGGGGCGAGAAAACCCGCAAGGGTTGGCTCCGCCGGCATCCCATTGGCGCCGCTCTTGGGGTGCTTTTTCTCGTCTTGGCCGGGGCTGCGGGATACATCTACTGGGACTATTCGGCACATTTCGAGTCGACGGACGACGCGTTCATCGCAGCGCGCCAGTTCGCCATCGCGCCACAGGTCGCGGGCTACGTCACGGCGGTTCCGGTCACCGACAACCAGCATGTGAACAAAGGCGGCGTGATCGCTGAGATCGACCAGCGCGATTACCTCGCGGCGCTCGCGCAGGCCGAAGCTCAAGTGGCGGGGGCGCAAGCCGGCATCCACAACATCGACGCGCAGATCGCCACGCAAGACGCGCAGATTGCCGCGAGCCAAGCGCAGGTGGCCCAGGCGCAGGCGAACTTGGAGCTCTCGAAGGTCACCTGGGGACGCGACAAGCCGCTCGTCAATCAGGGTTGGGCGACGGCTCAGCAAGGCACGATTGACGTCCAGACTCTCAAGGCCCAGCAAGCTGCTGTCGACAGCGCGCAAGCGGCCCTCAAAGTGGCGCAGCGGCAAATCGACACGCTGAAGGCGCAGCGCGCCTCGGCGGAAGCGAGCCTCGCGCAAGCGCAGGCCCAACTCGACCTGGCCAAGCTCAACCTCGGCTATACGACCGTCATCGCCGACCAGCCGGGCCGCGTCGTCAACCTCACCGGCGCCGTGGGGCAATATGCGCAGGCGGGCACAAACCTCTCCATGTTCGTGCCGGATGAAATCTGGGTCGTCGCAAACTACAAGGAGACCCAGCTCGACCGCATGCGGCCGGGACAGCCGGTCGACATCGAGATCGACGCCTACCCGGAGCGCGACTTCCACGGCCATGTCGCCAGCGTCCAGCCCGGATCAGGCCCGGCGTTCTCGCTGCTGCCGCCCGAAAACGCCACCGGCAACTACGTCAAGATCGTCCAGCGCGTGCCGGTCAAGATCATCCTCGACAATCCCCCCGCCGATGTGGCGCTGGGGCCCGGCATGTCGGTCGTCCCAACCGTGCGCGTCGATCCGACGCCCTCCCTCTACGAGCGGCTGAAGGCCAGCGCAGAGCGCTGGTGGAGGCGGGTGTGAGCGACGCGACTGCGCAGGCCGGCGCTTCGCCGGCCAGCGGCGCAGCGTCGGCGAGCCCCTGGCTGATCGCGGTCCTGGTCGCGCTTGCGACCTTCATGGAGGTGCTCGACACCACGATCGCTAACGTGGTCCTGCCCTACATCGCCGGCGGCATGGGGGTCAGCGACGACGAAGCCTCGTGGGTGGTGACGACCTATCTGGTCGCCAACGCCGTCAGTCTGACGGCGAGTCCATACCTCGCTCGCGCGCTGGGCCGCAAGGCCTTCTTCCTCATCTGCCTCGGGCTCTTCAGTGTGAGCTCGATCCTGTGCGCACAGGCGTGGAATCTCGATTCGCTCCTCTTGTTCCGCATCCTCCAAGGCCTGGCCGGAGGCGGCATGGTGCCGGTCTCGCAGTCCATTCTGGCGGCTTCGTTTCCGCCATCGAAGCGCGGGCAGGCCTTCGCGTTGTTCGGCGTCGCGGTGGTTGTGGCGCCGGTCGTCGGCCCGACGCTCGGCGGCTGGCTGGCGGACAATTGGTCCTGGCGCGGGTGCTTTCTGATCAACGGCCCGGTCGGCCTGGCCACGATCGCGCTGATCGCCATCCTCTTGCCTGCGGACAAACCCAATCAGGGGCAAGCAGCCCGGTTCGATGTCATCGGATTTCTCCTGGTCGCGACTTTCCTCGGCGCGCTCGAGATCGTGCTCGATCGCGGCCTCGAGGACGACTGGTTCGCCTCGAACTTCATCGTCACGTTCACGGCCATTTGCGCCCTCGCCTTCGTGCTGATGATCCCCTGGGAAATGTCCAGGACGGACCCGATGGTCGACGTGCGCATGGTGGCGACGCGCCAGTTCGGGGCCTGTTTCGTAGTCATGGGAGCGACCGGCGCGATCCTCTACGCCACCACCCAGTTCCTGCCGCTCATGTTGCAGACGGATTTCGGCTACACCGCCACCTGGGCCGGTCTCGTGCTGTCGCCGGGCGGGATCGTCACCATGTTCATGATGTTCGTGGTCGGCAATCTGTCGAGCCGGATTCAGCCGAAATATCTCATCATGACCGGCGCGATCTTCGCCGCCATCTCGATGTATCAGATGACCAACGTGTACGGCGATCTCGGCTTCTGGTTCTTTGCCCGCACGCGGATGGTGCTTGGCCTCGGATTGCCGCTGATCTTCATCCCGATCATCACGGCGTCTTATGATGGGATTCCGCCAAACCGGGTCGACATGGCCTCGGCCCTCATCAACGCGGCGCGAAACACGGGCGGCTCAATCGGCGTCTCGCTCGCCTCCAACCTGCTCAACCACCGCGAGCAGTTCCACCAGAGCCGGCTGATCGAAAACGCGATTCCATCGAGCATGCAATATCAGGACACGCTGCGACAGATGACCCATTATTTTCTCGCGCACGGCAGTTTGCCTCCCGAGGCGCAGCAGCAGGCCGTCGGATGGATCGGCCAGCAGGTGGCGGCGCAATCGTCCTATCTCGCCTACATGGACGTCTTTTGGGTCCTGACGCTGCTCTCGCTCGCCGCCGTGCCGCTGGCGCTGAGCCTGCGCAAGGTGAAGCTCGGCGGCGCCGCGCCGGCCGCCCACTGACCGGCGTCCGGCGCGTTCTCCATTCCGGCTGACCCTGACGAGCGCTTACGTTTCCGGGCGAAAGAGGGGCGTTTTTGCCGGCGGAACGCGCATTTTTTTCGCGCAAAATCGCTGCCGAATGAGCCGGAAAACGAGCGCTTAAGCCTCGTTTTCCTTCCGCGAAATGAGCGATTCCAAAGCCTTAGAGCGGATTTGCCTTCCGGCTTCCCGAGCGAGGAGTCCGAGATGAGAAATTTCGCCGGCCTTTTCGATTCGCGAACGGCTGGAACCTAAGGTCTTAGCTTTGACGTGACTTTTCGATCCTATCCGAGATTTCTCAGAAAGGCAATTACTTTCTCTTTTTTCTGATTTCGTGAACTAGGCGGCGATTCGGTCAGACCGCCACGGCCACATAGAACGCCGCCGGCAGGACCCGCGCGTCGATCCCGTCGCGGTCCTATTTGATCTTCGTTTCCTTGAACTCGACGTGCTTGCGCGCGACCGGGTCGTATTTCTTGAACGCAAGCTTTTCGGTCTTGGTGCGGGCGTTCTTCTTGGTGACGTAGAAATAGCCGGTGTCGGCGGTCGACAGCAGCTTGATCTTGAGCGAGGCGGCCTTGGCCATGGCGGTGCGTCCTTCACGGGGCGGCGCGTCGGACGCGCCAAAAAAGGCCCGCGATGCTTCGCAGGCCCGATATTCGCCCGGAAAATAGTGAGGCGTGGCGCGAAGTCAAGCGATGCGGCGGCCTGACCTCCCGAGCGCGGCCGTGAGGGCGCTCCGTTCCTTATAGCGAATTTCAGTTTCCCCGGCTCCGGCGGCGGTTATCATCAGCCGGTCCGCGGCGAGGGCGGGCGGGAGAAAAGATGTGAACAGCACCCTCTTTAGCGGCCCGGTGTTCGAAATGGCCCGCGATCAGCTCAAGGTCATTTGCGACCATCTGAGCATCCCCGAGGACGAACGCGACTGGCTGCTTTATCCGAAGCGCGCGATCGTCGTCACTTGTCCGGTCCGCATGGAGGACCATCGCATGCAGCTCTTCGTCGGATACCGGGTCCAGCATCATCTGGCGCTCGGTCCCGCCAAGGGCGGCACGCGCTTCGCCCCCAATGTCGACATCGGCGAAATCGCCGCGCTCGCCATCTGGATGAGCTGGAAATGCGCGCTCGCCGATCTTCCGTTTGGCGGCGGCAAGGGCGGCGTCGCCGTCGACCCGCGCGCGCTGAGACCCAAGGAGCTCGAGAACCTCAGCCGGCGCTATATGCAGGAGATGATTCCCTTCGTCGGCCCGAGGGTCGACGTGATGGCGCCGGACATGGGCACCAACGAGCAGGTGATGGCCTGGTTCATGGACACCTATTCGATGTATCAGGGGGTCACCGTGCCGGAGATCGTCACCGGCAAGCCGGTCGGATCCGGCGGCACGTTAGGCCGGCGCGAGGCGACCGGCCATGGCGTTGCTTTCCTCGCCTCTCGCGCGCTCGACGCCATGGACATCGCGCCAACCGAGGCGACCGCGATTATCCAAGGCTTCGGCAACGTCGGCTCGCACGCGGCGATGGGGCTGGCTGCGCGGGGCGTCAAGCTGATCGGCGTCAGCGACCACACGGCCGCCTATTACGACCCCAAGGGATTCGACGTGAAGGCGCTCGTCGCTCACGCCGGGAGATATGGCGAGCTTGCCGGCTATTCGCGTGAGGCAACGATCGGCCCGCGCGCCCTGCTTGAGCAGCCCTGCGACGTGCTCGCGCCGTGCGCGGTCGAGCGGGTGATCGACGCCGATCTCGCGCGCCGCCTGCGCTGCCGCATCATCGCCGAAGGCGCGAACGGCCCGACCACGCCGGAGGCCGACCTCGTGCTCGCCGAGCGCAACGACGGAATCTTCGTCATCCCCGACATCCTGTGCAACGCGGGCGGCGTCATCGTCAGCTATTTCGAGTGGGTGCAGGATCTGCAGCAATATTTCTGGTCGCGCGACGAGGTGATGGACCGGCTCGAACGGGCGCTCGACCGCTCCTGGGCGATGGTCGTCGCTCGCGCCAAGCGGGACGGGGTGTCCAATCGCACGGCGGCGATGGCGATCGGAGTCGAGCGGGTGGTGAAGACGAAGCAGATGCGCGGGCTGTTTCCGTGACAAAGAGGGATCGCGAGCGAGGCCGACAGGCGGCGGTTCGCGACATCTACGCCCACTACGTCCTTCATTCGCTCGCCACCTTCGAGGAGACGCCATCGGCGTTTCGCTTTCGAACTTATGGGAACGTTGCGATCGGTCGGCTTCAAGCACGGACGCTGGATCGATACGCCGATCCTGCAGCGGGCGCTGGGGACGGCCACGCAATACACCTACTGCTTGTCCGCAGCCCCGGGCCGCACCACGCCGGCGATCGGTCCGATCGGCCCCAGTTCGTCGTCGCGGTTGAGCTCCGGCGCATAGAGCGACGACACCGAGCCGTCGAGGAAGAGCGCGTTCTGGCAGCCGAGGCCGTCGCGGAACAGCCGCGCGAAGGCGTCGAAGGTGACTGGCTCATCCGCGATGGCGAAGACGACCGCGCCCCCAGGGCATGCGCCGACGCCGTTGCGGATCTTCGCCGAGGTCCCGTCCGGCTTGATCTTCGGGTGAATCTTGCCCTCGACGATCAGCATCGGCCCCGATTGAGTCGCGTAACGCGTGGGCGGAGCGTTGGCGAGATAGCGGCTCGTCTCGGTCACGCCCGCAGCCTTGTCGCCGATCCAGAACACGCCGTTCGGTTTCATGTGGAAGTTTGATGCGCCCCCGCGCATATCAGCCTCATGCAGCTTGCGCCGGTCCTCGACGTAGAGGCCGACCGGCGATCGGTCCTGCTTGAACATGCCGGCGTTCATCGCGAATATGAGCACTTCGCCCTTCGCCTTAAGCGCCGCCGCGAGCGCGGCCAACGATCCATAGGGCTTGGCGTCCGGCCCAGTCAGGAACAGGCGAATATCGTCATGGGCCGGATCGAATGTGCAGACGGTGAATTTGGCGCTGTCGAATTCCTTTGGCGCGCACGCGGCCCAAACCGTCCCATTCGCCGAGCCGAGGCCGAGGGCGAAAAGGGCGCTCAGGGCGGCGAGATGTCGCGCTGAAACATTCATGCGCGGCGAGCCTATCGCCTCGGCATGATTCGCGCCATTTCGGCTATGCCGGGCGACGCGGCGAATACGGCCGGCGACGGTTGCGTTTGCCCCGCGGAGCGGCTAACTGCCGCGATCTTGCTGGGGGTGGGGGATGAGTTCGCTCGAGTTTGCGCTTGCTATCGCGGTCGGGATGTTCGCTGGCGGAACGCTTGGCCTTGTGCTGCAGCGCGTCCTGCCGGAGCAACATATCACGGGCGGCTCACGCGAGATGATCGCCGCGGTCGTCGGCCTTCTCACGCTCTTGTGCGCTCTGGTCACCGGCCTTCTGATCTGGACGGCCTACGGCGTCTATTCAAGCCAGAACGCGCAGATCCAGGCTCTGGCGTCGAAGGTCATGCAGCTCGACCTTGCGCTGTCTGACTATGGGCCGGAGGCCAACCCCGCGCGGGCGCAGCTCCGAGACGCGCTGGGGAAGACCATCGATCAGGTTTGGGGCGCGAACGAGAGCGACGCCAATTTTGCAGCCAACAATTTCGGCGCGGCGCTTCAGAACATGCGCAGCCGGGAAAAGACCTTGGCGAGCCTCCATCCAGCGAATGACGAGCAAAAGCAGGCGCTCGCCTCCGCGATGTCAACATCCGATGCGCTCACTCAGGCGCGCATGCAGATGTCGTTCGCGCTGACCGCTCCCGTTTCTTATCCGCTTTTGCTGACAGTCGTTGGGTGGGTTGCCTGCCTTTTTTGCGGCTTCGGGCTGATGTCGCGCGGCACCGCCACGTCGGTGATCGCGCTCGCTGTCGGCTCCATCGCGGTCGCAAGCGCGGTCCTCTTGATCCTCGAGCTTTCCACTCCCTATTCCGGGGTCTTTCGCGCTTCGCGAGCGCCGTTGGAGCAGGCGCTGGCGGTCATGGGCAAGGAGTGACGCGGCCTCACAACACCTTGCCCGGATTCATCACCCCGTTCGGGTCGAGCGCCGCCTTGATCTGGCGCATCACGGCGAGGGAGGCCGGGTCCTTCCATCGGGCGAGCAGCCCGCGCTTGAGCTGGCCAATCCCATGCTCGGCGGAATATGAGCCGCCGAGGCGCGCCACGATTCCGTGCACGATCTCGTTCATCGCGTCCCAGCGATCGAGAAAGGCTTGGCCGTCGCCGCCGATCGGCTGCGACACGTTGAAGTGAATATTGCCGTCGCCGAGGTGGCCAAAGGCGACCACTCGGGCGCCGGCCATGAACGCCTCGACCGCGGGCGTCGCCTCCCGGATCAAAGCCGGCACGAGGCCAACCTCGACCGACACGTCGTGCTTGATCGACGCCCCCTCCTTGCTCTGCGCCTCCGACAGGCACTCGCGCAGCTGCCAGAAGGCCGCGCGCTGCTCGAGCGAGGCCGCGATCGAGGCGTCCTCAATGACGCCCTTATCGAGCGCCGCCTCGAGCGCGCCGGCGAAGGCTTCGTCGAGCCCGCTCGGCGCCTGGGAGGAGACTTCGATAAGAATGTACCAGTCGTGCGCGCCCTGCAGCGGCGCGCGCGCGCCGCCATGGCGGAGCGCGATATCGTAGGCGTTGCGCCCGATCAGCTCAAAGCTCGTAATCGCCGCTCCGAGGCGGTCGCGGGCCATTCTTAAGAGCCGCAACGCGTCCTCGGGACTCTTGAGCCCGACGAAAGCCGTCGCTTGCGCCCGCGGATTGGCGAACAGCCGGAGCGAGGCGGCGGTGACGATGCCGAGCGTCCCTTCGGCGCCGATGAACAGGCTCCTCACATCGTAGCCGGTGTTGTCCTTGCGCAGCTTGCTCAAGGCGTTGACGATGCGGCCGTCGGCGAGCACGGCCTCGACGCCGGTCACGAGGTCGCGCGTGTTGCCGTAGGCGATGACGTTCACGCCGCCGGCGTTGGTCGAGATGTTGCCGCCGATGGTGCAGGTTCCTTCCGACGCCAGCGACAGCGGAAACAGCCGATCGGCGGCGAGCGCCGCGGCTTGCGCGTCGGTGAGCGTCACTCCCGCTTCGCAGATCATCACATCGCCGTCGAGGTCGACGTCACGGATCGCGCGCAAGCGCTGGGTCGAAACAATGATCTCATCGCCGCTCAAGTCCGGCGTTTGCCCGCCGACGAGTCCGGTGTTGCCGCCCTGCGGCGTCATGCCGATCCGGGCCTCGTTGCAGAAGGATGCGACGCCCGCGACTTCCTTGGTCGACCCTGGCCGCACCAAGGCCAGCGCCTTCCCATGATAAAGCCCGCGGGGCTCGACGAGCGCGCCGGCGAAGAGCGCGGGGTCGGTCAACACGTGACGCTCGCCGACGATATTCTCCAGGGCGGCGAGAATGGCGTCTCGTTTCGTCGCGTCCACCTAGAGCAGCCTCCGCGCGCGCGCTTTCGGTTTCGATCGACGAAAAACTGCGGCGATTTCGACATGGGCGGAAAAGCGTAACTGGTCAAGCGGCGTCACGGACTCGACCTGAAAGCCGCCGTCGATGAGAACGCGCGCGTCGCGGGCGAAGGTCGCCGCACTGCATGAGATGGATACGACGAGCGGCAGAGCGGACGCCGCGAGCGCGCGCCTTAGCCCGGGCGCTCCAGCAACCATCCAAAGGCGCTGCGCACGAAGGCCGCTCCGTCCGTTATGACCGGTTCGCCGTGAGCGATCAGCACGCACTCGATCGGCCAGGCGAGAATCCGCTCGAGGGAAGCGCGCGCCGCGCGGCGGTTGAGGAAGGTTGCCCTCCATTCGCGAGGCGCACCGGGATTGGGGGCGCAGACGCCATCCAGGCGCGCCACGACGCCGCGCCACCCAGACAGCCAATCCTGAGGAAGATTTTGCAATAGGTCGGTGAAAATCGCGGTGCGGCTGGCGCGGTGAAAAAACTCGACCTCCGTGAGGAAACTCCCGTGCACCGGGACTTGGTCGACATCGACTGCCCATCCCGGCTCGGGTTTTTCACCGAGCTCGCCGTCGAAAGCGAGATCCTTGCGCTTCTTGCGCAGGCCCGGCGACGCGTAGAGCCTTGCCTGCGGATAGGCCAATTTCCATTCGTGCAGGAACAGGTGATGGAGCCGGTTCGGCGACACCAGGTAGCGCACCGGACCCAGGGCGTCGACATGACCTTTCAGGGCAGCGGAGAGGGCAATCGGCGACCAGGCGAACAGACCGCCATCCAACAGCCGGATCAACGCCATGCGCGTCGGGTAAGGGAAAGTGAAGAACGGCACGGATGGGCCGTCCGCGGTCCAGATCCCGGGTCCGAATTCATCCAACGACGTCTCTGTCATGGCCTGCGCCGATCCACGATCTTTCGCGGAAAAGCGAGAAAAAGCGTCTTGCCGTGTCGCGTCCGCCTAGAGCAGCCTCCGCGCGCGCGCTTTCGGTTTCGGTCGGCGAAAAACCGCGGCGAGTTCGACATGGGCGGAAAAGCGGAACTGGTCAAGCGGCGTCACGGACTCGAGCTGAAAGCCGCCGTCGATGAGAACGCGCGCGTCGCGGGCGAAGGTCGCCGCGTTGCATGAGATGGAGACGACGAGCGGTAGAGCAGACGCTGCGATCGCGCGCGCCTGCTCGAGCGCGCCGGCGCGCGGAGGATCGATGAGCGTCGCGTCGAACGCCGCGAGTTCGTCGGCTCGCAGCGGACGGCGGAAGAGGTCGCGCGTCTCGGCTCGGACATTGTGCACGCCCGGCGTTGTCGCGGCGGCGCGAGCGAGCGCTCCCACGGCGGCGGCGTCTGCGTCAACGGCGAACACCTCATGGCCACGAGCGAGCCTCAGCGCAAAAGCGCCCGCGCCGCAGAACAGATCCGCGACCCTTTTCGCGTTCGCGAGCGCCCGCTCGGCGAACTCCGCCAGCCACGCTTCTCCCGCCTCAGTCGCCTGCAGGAAGGCGCCGGGCGGCAGCTTCACCAAGGCCTCGCCGAAGGCGACGCGAGGCGGCCGGCGCTCGATCACGACCTCGCCGTGATTGGAGACGCGCGCGAGATCGAGCGCATCCGCCGTCCGCGCCAGCTTCTGCGCCTCGGCGCGAGCGAGCGGCCCCGAACCGCGCAGATCGACATCGAGCCCGTCAAGGGTAGCGGTGATGGAGATATCGAGCGGCTTCATCAATCCACGCAGATCGCCGCTCAGCGCCCGCGCTGCCGGGATCGCGCCGGCCATGCCGGGGTTGAACAACGGGCAATCGTCGATGGCGATGATGTCGTGCGACCGCGCGCGCATGAAGCCGACCTCGTCTCGCTGGCCATGAGGAAAGCGGGCATGAAAGGTCGCGCGGCGCCGGCCCGCGCCATGCGCGTCGACCAGCTCACCGACCTCGGCGGCGACCCCCTCGCGCTTGAGCGCTTCGGCCACGAGGCCGCGCTTCCATTCGTGATAGAGCGGAGGCGACATGTGCTGCGCGGCGCAGCCGCCGCAGCGGCCGAACCAGCGGCAGATCGGCTCCGCGCGCTCGGGCGCCGCGTTCAGCGTCTCGATGAGCTCCGCGCGCTTGCCCTCAAGCTTGACGAGCGCCCGCTCGCCGGGCAGGGCCAAGGGAACGATCGCTCCGTTGGCGGCGACGCCGTGCCCGTGCGCGTCGAGCCCAATGACTGAAACCTCTTCGAGCGGCTCAGTCATGGCGCGCGGCGATGAGGAATTCCCGCGCCCCTGCGCCGCCGAGGATCGGCGACGGGATCAGGCCGAGCACGGTCCAGTCCTGCGCCTCGATTGCAGCTCGAACGCCGGCGCAGGCGCGCTCAAGCGCCGCTTCGCTTCTGACGCGGCCTTTGACGAGATCGGCGCGGCCGAGCTCGAACTGCGGCTTGATCAGGCTCACGAGCCATGCCGGCTCGGCGGCGAGCTTGAGCACATGCGGCAGCACCAGCCGCTGCGCAATGAAGCTCACATCGATGACGATCGCGTCCGGCTGCTCGCCGAGCATCTCAGCTGTGAGCGCGCGCGCATCGACGCCTTCGAGCGAGCGGACGCGCGGAGTCCGAGGCGAGGCGCGGATCGAGCTGTCCGCGGCCGACATCGACGGCGATCACCTTGGCTGCGCCGCGCGCGAGCAAGACATCAGTGAAACCTCCGGTCGAGGCGCCGACGTCGAGGCAGATGCGGCCCGAAGGATCGAGCGCGAAGGCGCCGAGCGCGGCGGCAAGCTTGACGCCGCCGCGCGACGCCCAGGGGTGCGGCGCCTCAGCTTCGATCGGCGCGTCTCCCGCAACCTCGTCCGAGGCTTTCCGAAGCGCGACGCCGCCGACGCTCACCAGTCCGGCCGTGATCGCGGCCTGGGCGCGTGCGCGGCTGGAAAAGAAGCCGCGTTCGACGAGAACGATATCCGCGCGCTTGCGCATCATATCCGTGGGTGAGCGATGTCCGGACAATATTTCTATCGATAGAGCGCAATTGCGAGGGGTGAAAGCGACGAGTGGGTCAATACGCCTGACGTTGTGGGTCAGCGCGCGGAACGAATGCCGGACATTCCGCGTTCCTCGATGTGGCTTGAAATCGAGCCGCTCTGCGGACGTTGGCGATGATCCCTATCCCGTATGCGCTTGACTCGCTCAATTTCCTGGCCGCCGACGTTCGCAACCTGTTCGGGCCGTTCGTCAACGTCTTTCTGGTCACGGGCCAGCACTGGAGCCAGACGGACGTCGGACTGGTGGCGACCGCAAGCGGCCTCCTGGGCATAGCGTTTCAGACCCCGATCGGCGCGGCGATCGACGTGACGCGCGCCAAGCGCGGCGTCATCGTTCTGACGATGGCGGCGATGGCGCTGTCAGGTGCCATCATTTTTGTCGCTCCGACCTTCTGGCCGATTGCGATCGCCTTGAGCGTCCTGGCCGTCGCCGGCGACGCCTTCGCTCCTGCGGTCTCGGCGCTGACCCTCGGTCTGGTGACGAGGGAGATGCTGGCGCGGCGGCTCGCGCGCAACTCGGCTTTCGACCACGGCGGCAATATTGCGATCGCGCTCCTCGCAGGCGCGGTCGGGTACGCGTTCTCGCAGCGCGCGGTCTTTCTCATGGTTCCGGTGTTCGCCGCCTTGACCTCGGCGGCCGTGCTCGCCATTCCAGCGGATGCAATCAACCAAGACCGGGCGAGAGACCTTTCCTCCAATGGCGAAGCGCAAGGAAAGGCGGCGGGATATCGCATATTGTTCGAGACTCGTCCGCTGATGATTTTCGCTCTCTGCGCGATGCTGTTCCACTTCGCCAATGCGCCGCTCTTGCCGCTGGTCGGCCAGAAGCTCGCGGCTCCAATTCCCGAAAGAGGCGACCGCGATGATGTCGTTCTGCATGGTCGCCGCCCAGGGCGTCATGCTGCCGATCGCGATCCTCGTCGGGCGCCGGGCGGATTCCTGGGGACGAAGGCCGATCTTCCTCATCGCCTTCGCCGTGCTGCCGATCCGCGCGGCGCTCTATATTCTGTCGGACAACGCCTTCTGGCTGATCGGGGTTCAATTGCTCGACGGGGTAGGGGCCGGCATCTATGGGGCGCTGACGCCTCTGGTCATCGCCGACATCATGCGCGGCAGCGGCCGATTCAACCTCGCGCAAGGCGCGGTGGCGACCACGATGGGAATCGGCGCTTCGCTCAGCGCCTTGTTCGCCGGCGAGATGGTCGACCATTTCGGCTATAGCGTCTCGTTTCTTGCCCTCGGCGCCGCTGCGGCCATAGCCTTTCTTGTCTTCTTTGGCTTCATGCCGGAAACGCGCGACGAGCGCAGCCGATCGCGCACGTAAGCGAGCCGCTCGCGATCGAAGGCGCGGCCGGGCGAATGACTCCCGAAAGCCTCGCCGCGCTCATCATCCTTGTCCTGACGTATGTTGGCGTCGCCGGCGGCCGCATTCCTGGGCTGCGTCTCGACCGCGCGGGGATCGCCTTCCTCGGCGGCGCGGCGATGATCGCGCTCGGGCCCTTGAGCCTCGAGGACGCCTTTCGCGCGATCGATTTCGACACGATCGCGCTTCTGCTCGGCATGATGATCGTGGTCGCGCATCTCAAGGTGTCGGGCGCGTTCCGAGCGCTCGGCGGACTCGCCATCGATCACGCCCACGCGCCGTTCGTCCTGCTCGTCACCGTGACGATGCTGGCGGGCGTTCTGTCGGCCTTCCTGGTCAATGACGCGATCTGCCTCGTCATGACGCCGATCGTGCTGCAGGTGGTGCGCTCGCTCGGCCGCAATCCGCTGCCCTATCTGGTCGCGGTCGCGACCGCTTCCAATTGCGGCAGCGTGGCGACGATCACCGGAAACCCGCAGAACATGGTGATCGGGACGCTCTCCCGCATCCCCTATCCGGCCTTCGCCGCCGCGCTTGCGCCGGTCGCCGCCTTCGGCCTCATCGCCGTCATCGTCGTGGTGCGCCTCGTCTATGCACAGGAATTCGCGTTCAAGGGCGAGCTTGAGCCGCATCTCTTTCGCGGCCACATGCATGGCGGCCAGGTTCTCAAGGCGAGCGTCACCTGCGTCGCGCTCGCGATCGCCTTCTTCGCCGGCGTTCCCCCGGCGAAGGCGGCCATTCTGGGCGGCGCGTTCCTGCTGCTGACGCGCCAGATCAAGCCTCGCCGCATCTACCGCGAGATCGACGGGCCGCTGCTCATCCTGTTCGCCGGCATGTTCGTCGTCGTCGCTGGCGCGGAAAAGGCGCTGCTGACGCCCGACCGGATCGCGATGGCGAAGGCGTTCGGCCTCGATATGGTCTGGCGCCTGTCGCTGTTCACCGCCGTGCTTTCCAACATCGTGAGCAATGTGCCGGCGGTGCTGGCGCTGAGGCCGTTCATTCCGACTTTCCCCGATCCGCAGCGCGCCTGGCTCGTGGTCGCGATGAGCTCGACGCTGGCCGGAAACTTCACCCTGCTCGGATCGGTCGCCAACCTGATCGTCGCCGAACACGCCCGCTCGGAGGGCATGCCGATCAGCTTCTGGGCCTATTTCAAGGTCGGCGCGCCGCTGACCGTCGTGACGCTCGCGGCGGGAACGGCCTGGCTGATGTGGGGTTAAGGCCTGGCTCCGCAAGACATGCCGAAGCTCAGCGGCGCTCGGCGCCTGATGATTGCAGCGCAAGGCAGTGGAAGCGCGCGCCGCGGATCACATTCCGGTGATCGTCCGTCCCGCTCGTCGTTCTCGCCGATCGAATCTCTGGCCGCGTCACGCGCGCGTCATCCGTGTTCTCTAGCTCCAGCGCGTCTTGAATCCTGGAACTTGGAGGGACGTTCCCATGGGCATTTCCAACTCTTGCCGCGCGGCGCTTGGACCTAGGCTGCAGCGCGCTTGCTCTTGCCGCCGCGGCGAACGCCGCCCGCGCCGGCGACTTCATCGGCGGCGACTCGCTGCTCGTAACGACGACCACCTATGAGGACGTTGGCCAGGTCGCCGGACTTGTCGCCGGGCTCTACTGCGATCCCTGGCGGCACGGCGGTTTCGAACGGCGACCTCAACACGGTCTGGAACAACTCGACGGTCGACGGACAGTTCGGCGTCACCTCGCCGCTCACGCTTCAGGACCTCAGCGTGACGAGCGGCAAGCTTCTCGCCAGCGAAACCCTGCCCACGAACCAGATCGTCACCAGCTTCAGCTCGAAGTCGGAGCTCGGGCTCAGCATCGCGCGGACGGCTAGCGGCCTGGTCGCGACCTTCATGGGCTATGCGCCAGGCGGCGCGGGTTATCCACCAACCGCCGCCGGCATGCTTGACGTGTCGAATGCCGACAGCACCTCCTATGTCGACCCGACCAATGTAGCCTCGCAATTCTACAAGTCGATCGTACACCGATTATGCGTTCAACCGGTCCGTCGTCGCGGTCAGCGCGAACGGCAGCTTCTCGATCACCCCGACTCTCGCCTACGGCGGCGACAACAGCCGGGCGGCCGTGCTGGCGCCGAACGGCCTCTATTATACGGTCGGCAATTCGAACAGCGGCACGACCACAGCGCCGCAGCTGACGAACACCACCGGCCTCGAGGTGGTGACGCCGGGCTCGACGCCGAACTCCACGATGATCGACCCGACTTTCAACACATATCCGACGTACCAGACCTACTCGAAGGACAAGGCGGGCAAGACCAACAACTACCGCGGGCTGACCTATTACGACGGCAATCTCTACTTCACCAAAGGTAGCGGCAGCAACGGAATCGACACGGTCTATACCGTCAGCAATCCAAACGGCACGCTTCCGACGTCGGCGACCGCGTCGGACGCAACGATCTCTGTCCTGCCCGGCTTTCCGACCGACTCCGCCAAGCAGACCGGGGCGAACTTCACCCCGTTCGGCCTGTTCTTCGCCAATCCGTCGACGCTCTATGTCGCCGATGAGGGCACCGGGAACGCGACCGACGCCGCCGAGAACGCCGGGCTCGAGAAATGGACGCTGTCGAACGGGACTTGGTCGCTCGACTACACGCTGCAGGCGGGCCTGATCGGCGACACCTATAATGTCCCTGGCTGGGATTTCGGGGAAACCACGGTCGGCCTGCGCAACCTCACCGGCGAGGTCAACGCCAACGGAACCGTCACGTTCTGGGCCACGACCGCGACCACCAGCGGTTCAGGAGACAACGGCGCCGATCCCAACGAGATCGTCGAGATCACCGACGCTCTCGGCGACACGTCGCTGCCGACAAGCGAAACGTTCTCGGTTTTTGACGGCCCGGTGGCTGGACTTCGCTATGGCGGCGTCGCCTTCGCCGCCGCGCCCGAGCCCTCAACCTGGGCGATGTTGCTGCTCGGCTTCGCCGGCCTCGGCTTCGCGGGCTATCGAAAGCGGTCGGCTCTTTCAGTCGGCTGACGAGCTGAGCGAAACCGTTTTCTCAGCGGAGCTCGCACCTCTGACGTTAGCACCCCTTCTCCTCACGGGAGAAGGTGGTCGGCGAAGCCGACCGGATGAGGGTCTCGGCGGCTACGGAGTGCAACCGCCAAGGCCCTCACCCCGACCCTCTCCCAGAGGGAGAGGGGAAGCGATCACGCCTCGGCGTTGTGCGTGAAATAGTCCGGCGGGTTCGGGCCTATTTCAAGGTCGGCGCCCCGCTGACCGTCGCGACCCTCGGGGCCGGAACCGCCTGGCTGATGTCGCGGTAGCGATGTGTAGGGAGCCTGCGGCGCGGGAAGCGCGACGGCCGGTCGAACCGTCGCGCGCCCGGCCGGGTCGAGCCCATGTCATGCGACCGCGGGCGTGACCTCGGCGGCGATCCGTTCGCCAAGCTCCGCCTCGACGGTCTCAAGCTCATATGTCGTCTGCAGGTTCAGCCAGAAGCGCGGACTGTTGCCGAAATAACGAGCCAAGCGCATCGCTGTCTCCGGGGAGACGCCGCGCTTTCCGTTCAGGATGTCGGTGATGCGACCGGAGCTGACTCGGAGCGCCAGCGCGAGCGCGTTGGCCGAAAGCTTACGCGCCTGCATTTCCCGTCGAAGGAGCCTGCCAGGGTGGACGGGCTTCATCGTCAGTCTCTCCTCAATGATAATCGACGATCTCGACGTCCCATGCGTCGGTAGGCCTGATCCCTTCGCCCTCCGGGAGAAGGTGATCGGCGAAGCCGATCGGATGAGGGTTTGCGCGCGCCGGCCCTCACCCCGGCCCTCTCCCGGAGGGAGAGGGGAAGCGATCACGCCTCGGCATTGTGGGTGAAATAGTCCGGCGGGTTCGGGCCCCACACGTAGAAGGAATCCTCCGGCGCGTGGTCGCCGCTCGCCCAGTCGCAATCGGCGGGCACAAAGTCGATGCCGGCCGAATATTCGCTGAAACTGCCCCACGGGTCGCCGACATAGTGGAAATAGTTGGAGCCCAGCACGTGCCGTCCGAGACCCCATCCGTTCGCGAAGCCCTTGCCCAGCATATGCATGGCGCCCCGGCCGATATCGTCGACGGAGCCCACGTCCCAGCTCAGATGGTGCAGCCCCGGCGCGCTCGATTTGACGAAGGCGATCATATGATGATCGCTGCCGTGGATGCCGTGCAGAAAGGCGATGCCGTCGCTGGACCGGTCGGATAAGCGCAAGCCCAGCGTGCGGGTATAGAACTGAACCGCCTTCTCGACGTCGCGCGTGAACAAGAGGACATGCGCCAGACGCCTGGGCGTGACCCGCGTGACCTCGCGCCGGAACGGCGCGGCGCGCACGCCCGGGCCGACGGAGCCGTCCGAAAACTCAGACTTCTCATTGGGCGACGACTTGGCCGCGACCTTGATCTCGACCAGATTGCCGTCGTGATCGTGAAACCATAGGCCGTTCGTTTCGACGCCCGGCGGCGGATCGAGCCGCTTGACGCCCAGCGCTTGAAGCCGCTCGGCGAAGCGGTCGAAATCGTCGTCGAAGGCGCCGAACGAGAGATGCCCGAGCTTCTTGCGCGCGCCCTCACCGAGGGTGACCCAGACATGCGGGTTGCCGCGGGTCTTCATGGCGAGGAACTCGCCGTCCTCCTCGACCTCGAGTCCGAACTCGCCGTAGAAGTTCTTGGCGACCGCAAGGTCGGGAACAGCGAAATGAAATCGGTCGACCGAATGAACGCCGAGTTCGCCCGGGCGTCGGGTCGGCCTGATGAAGCTGCGGATTTCGGTCATGTCGCCTTCCTCCCGTGCCCGCGCCGCGACCGTGACGACGGTCGCGCGACTGCGGCTGGCGAATGCTACCTCAGGATCGCTACGGCGGCCATATCCTAGCGTCGGCGGCCAGCGCGCCGTCCTACGCGACGAGAGAGGAGCGGCGCATTCGACAATCTCCTCGGTCCGCCCGACCCCCCACCCCCGCCCGCCCCCACAAGAGGGGGCGGGTGCGCCAACGCCATCGATTCTGTCCAAATGCAGCAGGCTCTAGGGTGCGCCGGCCGGCAAGCTCAGCGCACGCGCGCGTTGCCGGACGACGTCCCCGGCGCAGGCGGCGGATCAAGCGGCGCCGCTGTCACCGGCTCTGGCGCGGCAACGACGGTCGCCGGCTTAGGCTTTTTCTTCTTCGCCGGCTGCACGGGCGCCGCGGCCGGCTGCTCCGGGGAGGCCGCATCGGTCCCGATGTCGGTCGGCGGACTTTCGTCCGGGTTCGGCGCCGAGGCCTCGGCGGTCGGCGTGTCGTGAATGACCACCGTGCCGCCTTTGCATGCGGTCAGCCAAATATCAAAAATCGGATGCTCCACGCCGTGCAGGCCTGGACTGTCGGCGAACATCCATCCCGAGAAAATGCGCTTGACCTGCTTCTGCTCGTCGATTTCGTCGACCTGGGCGAAGGCGTCGGTCTGCGGCGCGTCGGTCGGCGGGCGGGAATAGCAGACGCGCGGCGTGATCTGCAGCGCGCCGAACTGCACGGTCTCGTTGATCGCCACTTCGAACGAAATGATGCGGCCGGTGATCTTGTCGAGGCCGTCGAAAACGGCGATCGGATTGCTGATCTTGTCGGCCAGCGCCGAGCCGGGGGCGATCAGGGCTGAAACCGCGGCCAGCGCCGCGCCAGCAAGCGTCGGCCTCATCCGCGCGATTACGGGATAAGCGCGGCGTCCGAACGCGTGAGCCGAGCGGAATGGGTTCATCGCGGGCGCTTTGCCGATCAACGGCGGCGGAATGAAGGCGACCCCCTCAGCCTTCGGGACTCCAGGCCTCGTAATCGCCCCCGGTCGGCTGGCGTGGACCCGGCTTCAGCGTCGAGCCGTCGGGCCGGATCGCCGCGGGCGTGCCGGTCGGGTTCGGCATATGCGGCTTCTCCCAGGGGTGGGGCTTATAGTCTTCCTCGGTCGGCGCCACGTCGACCGTATGGTGAAGCCAGCCGTTCCAGCCCGGCGGGGTCTTCGAGGCCTCCGATTCGCCGTTATAGATCACCCACCGCCGCTCGAACCCGAGCGCCGGATCGATGCCCGGTTTCCGGTAGTAGGCGTTGCCGAACTCGTCATGCCCCACCAGCTGGCCATAGCGGCTGGTGTAGAACCGCGTGTTGAGGTTCGCGCCGTTCCACCAGGTGAAATAGTGCAGCAGAAATTCCTTGAGCCAGTCCGGCATCGGTCGAGCGCCGCTTTCCCGTGGAGATGAACGCAGGTGTTGCGCGCGGCGACTATGGCGAGGCCGATCTGATGAGGCAAGCTGAACTTTTCCGGCGATACCGCCCAAGAACAGACTTGCGGGCGCGCCCCGACTCGGCGGATGCTGACCGTCCACGCCGATGTTAACCCCGCGTTATCCACGTTATCCACAATATGTTGTGCCTGACAGGGATCAACCATACAAGGCATTGACGCCGCTGTCACGGCATTGTAATATGCGATCGTTTCCGGATCGCGCGGGGATCAAGCGTCGGGAGCGGCGGTTTGAAGCCTGTCAGGATGCGCAAAACGGGCGCAAACTGAGCAAGGCATGGTCTGTAAAACCTGAGGCGAGTGAGGGGGCAGAGCGTACGAGCCGGGCCCGTGCGCTTCGGCGGGCGCACAAAAGCGCGCGCCCCTGTTCGGCAATGCGAGATCAACGGCGGCTAGCGGGCAGAATGACCCAGGGCCGCAAGGATGGGGTCGAAGGCGATGCGCATCGAACGGCACTACACGCAACCGGGCGTCAGCCCTTACGACCTCGTCGCCTTCGCGACCACCAAGAGCGAAATCCGCAATCCCGACGGCTCGATCGTGTTTTCGCTCGAAGGCGTCGAGGTTCCCGCCGGCTGGAGCCAGGTCGCGGCCGACGTGCTGGCGCAGAAATATTTCCGCAAAGCTGGCGTGCCCGCGCGGGTGAAGCGCGTCGAGGAGGAGGGCGTTCCCTCCTTCCTGTGGCGCTCGGTCGCGGACGAGACCGCCCTCGTCGCCTTGCCGAAGACCGAGCGCTTCGGCTCCGAGACATCCGCCAAGCAGGTGTTCGACCGCCTCGCCGGCGCCTGGGCCTATTGGGGCTGGAGGTGCGGCTATTTCGACGGCGAAGAAGACGCGCGCGCCTATTACGACGAGATGCGCCTCATGCTGGCGCGCCAGATGGCGGCGCCCAATTCGCCGCAATGGTTCAACACCGGCCTCCATTGGGCCTATGGCGTCGATGGGCCGAGCCAGGGCCACTATTACGTCGACTTCGAGACCGGCAAGATGGTCAAGTCGAAGTCGGCCTACGAGCATCCGCAGCCGCACGCCTGCTTCATCCAGTCGGTCGCCGACGATCTCGTCAACGAGGGCGGGATCATGGACCTGTGGGTGCGCGAGGCGCGCCTGTTCAAATACGGCTCCGGCACCGGCACCAATTTCTCGGCTTTGCGCGGCGAGAACGAAAAACTCTCCGGCGGCGGGCGCTCGTCCGGCCTCATGTCGTTCTTGAAGATCGGCGACCGCGCGGCCGGCGCGATCAAGTCAGGCGGCACGACGCGGCGCGCGGCGAAAATGGTGGTGGTCGACGTCGATCATCCCGACATCGAGGCCTTCATCGACTGGAAGGTGAACGAGGAGCAGAAAGTGGCGGCGCTCGCCGCCGGCTCCAAGGTCGTCAAGCGACATTTGAAAGCGATCTTCCGGGCCTGCGTCAATTGCGAGGGCTCGGGCGACGATTGCTTCAACGTCGACAAGAACCCGGCGCTCAAACGCGAGGTCAAGGCTGCGCGCCGGAACGAAGTTCCGGACGGCATCATCAAGCGCGTCATCCAGTTCGCCCGCCAGGGTTACGCCACGTTCGAATTCGACACTTACGACACCGACTGGGAGTCGGAGGCCTATCTCACCGTCTCGGGCCAGAACTCGAACAATTCGGTGCGCCTGCCCGACGCCTTCCTGCAGGCGGTCGAGAACGACGGCGAGTGGAATCTCACCCGCCGGCTCGACGGCAAAGTCTCGAAGAGCATGAAGGCCCGCGACTTATGGGAGAAGATCGGCTACGCCGCCTGGGCGTCGGCCGATCCGGGCGTGCAATACCACACCACCATCAACGACTGGCACACTTGCCCCGAGTTCGGGGCCGATCCGCGCCTCCAATCCGTGCTCCGAGTACATGTTCCTCGACGACACGGCCTGCAATCTTGCGTCCCTTAACCTGCTGCAGTTCCGCGATTCGGCGACCAAGGCGTTCGACGTCAAGGGTTACGAGCATGCGATTCGCCTATGGACGCTGACGCTCGAAATCTCGGTGGCGATGGCGCAGTTCCCCTCGAGGGAGATCGCGCGCCTTTCCTACGACTACCGCACGCTTGGCCTCGGCTACGCCAACATCGGCGGCCTCTTGATGTCGTCCGGCATCCCGTATGACAGCGACCACGGCCGGGCGATCTGCGCCGCCCTTTCCGCCATCCTCACCGGCCGCGCCTATGCGACCTCGGCCGAGATCGCCTTGAAGAGCGGCGCCTTCCCCGGCCACAAGGCCAATGCGGAGGCGATGCTGCGCGTGATCCGCAATCACAAGCGCGCCGCCGACGGCGAGGCGGGGGCTTATGAGAAGCTCTCGGTCGCGCCGACCCCGCTCGACCATCGCGAGCTCGCCAACGCCGGTCCGGCATGGGCGGACTTAAGCGGAGCCGCCCGTCTGGCCTGGAGCGACGCGCTAAGCCTCGGCGAGGCCCATGGCTATCGCAACGCGCAGGTCTCGGTGATCGCGCCGACCGGCACCATCGGCCTCGTCATGGACTGCGACACGACCGGCATCGAGCCCGACTTTGCGCTGGTCAAATTCAAGAAGCTCGCCGGCGGGGGCTATTTCAAGATCATCAACCGCGCTGTCCCTGAGGCCTTGCGCGCGCTGGGCTACGACGAGAAGCAGATCGCCGACATCGTCGCCTATGCGGTCGGCCGGGCGACGCTCGCGCACGCGCCGGGCGTCAACCACGCGGCGCTGAAGGCCAAGGGCCTGCCTGAGGCAGCGGTTGACAAGGTCGAGGCGGCGCTCGCCGGGGCTTTCGACATTCGTTTCGTCTTCAACAAATGGACGCTTGGCGTCGAGACGCTGGCGCAAGCGCTCAAGATCCCGCCCGAGCGCTACGACGCGCCGGGCTTTGACCTCCTGACCGCGCTCGGCTTCACCAGGCCTGAGATCGAGGCCGCGAACAGCTTCGCTTGCGGCGCGATGACGCTCGAGGGCGCGCCCTATCTCAGGCCCGAGCATCTCTCGGTGTTCGACTGCGCCAACCCCTGCGGGCGCACGGGAAAACGCTATCTCTCGGTCGTGAGCCACATCCGCATGATGGCGGCGGCGCAGCCGTTCATCACCGGCGCGATCTCGAAGACCATCAACATGCCCAATGACGCGACGGTCGAGGATTGCAAGGACGCCTACATGCTCTCCTGGCGCCTGGGCCTCAAAGCGAACGCGCTCTATCGCGACGGCTCGAAGCTGTCGCAACCTTTAAGCGCGCAACTGATCGAGAATGACGACGAGGACGACGAGGCGGTCGAGACGCTGGTCGCCCTCAACGCGCCCGCGCGCGCGGCCGCGGTCGCCGAGCGCATCGTCGAACGCGTGGTCGAGCGGGTCGAGCGCGAGCGTCAGCGCGAGCGGCTGCCCGACCGGCGCAAGGGCTATACGCAAAAGGCCGTCGTCGGCGGG
Source organism: uncultured Alphaproteobacteria bacterium (assembly GCA_963824475.1). GTDB lineage: Bacteria > Pseudomonadota > Alphaproteobacteria > Rhizobiales > Beijerinckiaceae > Roseiarcus. The sequence goes on along the minus strand of CAWGPR010000005.1, from coordinate 78,542 downwards.
CACAAGGTCTACTTGCGCACCGGCGAATATCAGGACGGGCGCCTGGGCGAGATCTTCATCGACATGCACAAGGAAGGCGCCGCCTTCCGCTCGCTGATGAACAATTTCGCCATCGCCATCTCGCTGGGCTTACAATATGGCGTGCCGCTCGAGGAATATGTCGAGGCCTTCACCTTCGTCCGGTTCGAGCCGGCGGGGCTCGTCCAGGGGAACGACGCGATCAAGAACGCCACCTCGATCCTCGACTATATCTTCCGCGAGCTCGCCATCTCCTATCTCGGCCGCAATGATCTCGCGCATATCGCGCCCGACGAGATCGGCTCGACCGTGCTCGGCGGCGGCGTCGATCAGGACAAGGCGCCGGGCTTGGGCGAGGGGCGCGCGCCCCCTCCGGCCCCCGTGGCCTCCGTCGTGTCCAAGGGTCTCCTGCGCTCGCGGCCCGGCGACAAGCTGATGCTGGTGCGCACTGGCGCTGGGGACGCGGGCCTCGTGCAGGGCGCGACCGCGCTGAAAGGGGAGCCTGCCGAGCGCGCGGCGCTCGCAATGAGCCCGAGCTTGGCGCCCGAGGCCGAATTGGTCGCCGAGAAGCGGGCCGAAGCGCGGATGAAGGGCTATGTCGGCGAAGCCTGCCCCGAATGCGGCAACTTCACCATGGTGCGCAACGGCACCTGCCTTAAGTGCGACACCTGCGGGGCGACGACGGGGTGCAGCTGATCGCAACACTTTGCCCGGCGGCTGATGGCTGTCCCGATCCCACGACCGTCTTGGCCGGGCTTGACCCGGCCATCCACGCGATGACGCGCAAATGCCCGGCGGGTGGGTTTACATCATGACCAACCGCCCCAATGGCGTTCTCTACACCGGCGTCACCTCCGACATCGGCAGACGCGCCAACGAACACCGTGAAGGACTCGTCCCCGGCTTCACCAAGCGCTACGGGCTCAAGCGCCTGGTCTATATGGAGTTCTACGAGCGAATCGCCGACGCCATCCAACGCGAATCGAACATTAAGCACTGGCCTCGCGCCTGGAAGGCGCGACTGATCCTTGAGGCGAACCCGGGGTGGAGAGACCTATATGAAACGCTCAATCGGTAAGCGGCGAGGACGACCGCGTGGATGGCCGGGTCAAGCCCGGCCATGACGGTTGCGCGCATGGAGAGCTATGACGGCGAAGCCTGCCCCGAATGCGGCAATTTCACCATGGTGCGCAACGGCACCTGCCTTAAGTGCGACACCTGTGGTGGCACGACGGGGTGCAGCTGAGGGCTGGAATTTAAATTTGAGAACGCCAATCTATTGCAACCCTGCAAGGAAGCGATTCATCCTAACAGCCAACTACCGTCATCACGCTCACGACTTGCTCTCACTTATAAAATGAAAGCAATCTGCACTCTTTGGATAAACCCAGCTGCAAATGAACGACACAGATCATCCTTCTTTTCCCATTCCAAGGGATAGGAACGTAAAAATTTGGCGGTATATGGACATCGCCAAATATATATCTATCCTTCAGAAAAAGGCTCTATTTTTCCCGCGCGCAAATCTGCTTGGAGATGCCTTTGAGGGTTCGGCAACAAAGGCAATGGTCGCCGCGAGAGAGTATATTGTTAGAAATAAAAAGACGGACCCTCGGCTTGTTCAATTCATAAACTTGCCGGACAACTATAATGATATCGTCAGCGGCGCACATAAGAATGAAGTCTCGAAAAACTGTGTTTCGTGCTGGCACATGAATGAGCATGAGTTCGCGGCCATGTGGAGTTTATATATGCGCTCCGGCGAAGGCGTATGCATTCAGACTACATATGCGAAACTGCGGGAGGCTCTTCCGGAATGCGTTCTAATTGGAGAAGTGAGGTATATAGACTATGCAACAGAATGGTTTGCAGACGATAATATGTTGAACTTCATTATGCACAAGAGAAAATCTTTTGAGCATGAGCGTGAGCTGAGGGCGGTTTTTTGGGAGGTTATGGGGACTGAAGAAGCTAGGAATTATAAATCTAAATTAGATAACAATGGAATCTGGATTGATGCAAACTTAGGTCAACTTCTCGAATCGGTTCGCATCAGCCCCTTGGCGCCACATTGGCTGTTTGACGTTGTCGCTAATTTGAATTCGGCGTATTCTTTTAACGTCAGCGTTCGCCAATCAGACCTAATTGGCGACCCAGTATATTAGCGCCAACTCATTACCCCGCTAAAGATCGGACAAATAAGTCGCCCACAACAATAGGCGGATGGCGCCTGCAGCCTATTCGTGCGGCCGCTCGTGAAGGGGACAAATGCTGACCGCGAGCGTCAGGATGAGAAGCGAGCCTGGTGTGCTCGACGGGCCGGACGACAATTGATTGCTGACAATCAGAAATCGAGTTAAGCTTGCGCCATGAACAATCCCGCCCTTCCGAATGGCCTCGACGGCCGGAGCGCATTTCGGCTTCCCGCGAGCTTGGGCTGACGAAAAATTTTCCCGGAGAATCCAGCGCAACCCATTGATAAGTCTCGATTCGGACGAAGGAATCCAAGGAAATCCAAGGAAATCCAACCTCCTAAACAGGGGTTTTCGCGGCGAAATGGGGAGCCCCCAAGAAAACCCAAAATGATCGACGTCATGCGAACCGCCGACGCCATCCACAGAAGACTAGCGGGCTATGGTCCAGCGTCTGGAAGGCTGTCCGCCCTAGTCGCGCTCCCTTAGCGGCCGCCGCCGCGCCCGGTGTTGTTCTGCGCGTAGCTGATGGGATTGTAAGGATTGATCTCCACGTAGTGGCCGGCGAAGACCTGGGAGGCCGTCGGCGACGAGGGACTGACCTCCTGATTGGCGTTGCAGCCGGAGAGCACGAGCGCCGCAACCGCCAGGATGATCGGGATCCGCATTTGCGTCCTCCATTTCAGTGGAGACGAGGCCGGCGCGCAAGAGAGCTTGGCGCACCCGGCGATCACGTTCAATAGTTCAGGACGTGGAACCTTGAAAATCATCGGCGCCATTGCCACCGGCGTCGACGGCTGCGAGCGCATCGGGGCGACAGGCGCCGGCTTCGGCGGCTCGAAATGGTCTTCAATCCCGCACGACGCGAACGGAAAGCGGCTGACCGGCGCCCCGCGCGCGAAAGGCTGGACGCCGGAAAATTTTCGGCCGGCGGGTCGGCCGGCGGGCGTCGAATTAGAAAATCGACAATTGCTTGCATAAAGCAGAAATTGATGCTATATCTTTTCCAGTTCCAGAATCAGGCCTGGCGCCGTCGGCGGCGCCGGCGGAGGAGAAGGATGGGGAAAGAGCGATTGAGACAGTTTGCACGGGGGCTGAGACGCCGGCTGGATTTGTCGATTTGAATCGGCTGCAACGCATTGAAATGTCTCGATTCGAAAAAATAAGCGCTAGTCAATGGAGGTAATTTTGCGAACGTTTATGCGCATTTGCCAGCGTTTGCTGGCGCGAAGCCTCGAGCTGCGGCGCAACGTGCGCCGACTTGGAATGTAGCGCATTTTCAGAGGGCTGCGGGGAGTTTTGATGGCGCTGTCGTCGGTTGCGGTGGGCCGCCCGGCCGGGGCTGTGGTCGGCCTCGCGCTGGGGGCGGCCATGACGAAAAACCAAAAGGTGGAGGTGGGAACGGCGCCCCCAGGGAAAGCGTCCGGGAGGCCCTCGGCGATTCGCCCGAGCCAGGAGCGGGCTCCTGCTAAACCCCGAGGCCGTGAAACGGGATCACGCGGCACAGATCTCCAGCCTTCGCCGGCGCCGCGTGCGGCGGCCGAACGACAAGGCCGTCGGCGCGCGCCATCGTCTTCACCAGCGAGGAATCCTGGTCTGCGACCGGGGTCGCGACGAGAATTCCTTCGCCGTTACGGCCGAGCGAGGCGCGCATATAGTCCTGGCGGGCGCCGTTGGCGGGCAAGTTCACCGCAAGGCGGGCGGGCTGGCTGAGATCCGCGCCCGGGTCGGACTCGCCATGGAGGGCGCGCAAGAGCGGGCGCAGGAACAGGATCGCGCAAACCACCGACGACGTCGGATTGCCAGGCAGGCCGAGAATGCGCATGGCGCCGAGGTTCCCATGCATCAGCGGCTTGCCGGGACGCATGGCGATGCGCCAGAAGCCCAGCTCCATCCCGGCCGAGACCAGCGCCTGCTGCACGAGGTCGTGGTCGCCGACCGATGCGCCGCCGAGCGTCACCAGCACGTCGACTTTCTCGTCTTGCGCGCGCGTCACGGCCGCCTTCAGCGCGCCGAGCTCATCGACCGCGATGCCGAGATCGATCGCGACGCCCCCGCACGCCTCGACGATCCCGGCGATGGCGAAATTGTTGGAGGCGATGATTTGCGCCGGGCCCAACGCGCCGCCGGGCGGGACCAGTTCGTCGCCGGTCGCCAGGATCGCAACGCGAGCGCGGCGGCGCACCGTAAGCGCCGTATGGTTCGCCGCGGCCGCCAGCGCCACATCGCGGGGGGTGAGCCGGCGGCCGGCCGCGATGAGGGGTTCGCCTTCGCGAAAGTCCATGCCGGCCGCACGCAGATTGTCGCCTGCTCGCACAGCGGCCGAAAGCCGGATGCGATCGCCCTCGCGCTCGACGTCCTCCTGAATGGCGATGGCGTCGGCGCCGTCGGGCATCGGCGCCCCGGTGAAGATGCGCACCGCTTCGCCGGGACCGACGGCGGCTTCGAAAGCGCGGCCGGCGGCGGATTCGCCGACCAACGTGAGGGTCGCGGGGGCCGGCGCCGTATCCGCCGCGCGCAGCGCGTAGCCGTCCATGGCGGAGTTGGGGAACGGCGGCTGGGTGCGCAAGGCCTTAAGGTCGCGCGCCAGCACCCGGCCGTAAGCCAATTCAAGGGCGACCTTTTCCTGCTCGAGCGCCGTCTCGGCGGAAGCGAGCACGCGCTTGAGCGCCTCCTCGACCGTGATCATTGAGCTCATTGGCGCTTGTCCTTCGGATCGTTTTTAGCCCGCCATTCGCCCGACTTGCCGCCGCGCTTCTCGATCAGCCTTAACCCCTCGATGCTCATCCCCCGGTTGATCGCCTTGGCCATGTCGTAGATGGTGAGGCAGGCGACGGAAACGGCGGTCAGCGCCTCCATTTCCACCCCGGTTGGACCGACGCATCGCGCCTCGGCCCGCACGCTGAGGCCCGGCAGCGCCTCGTCCGGCGCAATGTCGACCGAGACCTTGGTCAAGCTAAGGGCATGGCAAAGCGGAATGAGGTCGGCGGTCTTCTTGGCCGCCATGATGCCGGCGATCCGCGCCGCGCCGATCACGTCGCCTTTCTTGGCGTCGCCGGCAAGGATCGAGGCAAGCGTCGACGCGGCCATGCGCACCCGTCCCTCGGCGATTGCGACCCGGTCCGTCGCGGCCTTGTCCGAGACGTCGACCATCCGCGCTTCACCGTCAGCGCCAATATGGGTCAGCGGCTTCGACTTGTTTGCAGATGAGACCATCGGTTTGGGGGCGCTCCGCTAAAGCTTTGCACGAGCGTTCTGTTGATCGAAAGTGTTGTCCGGGCGCCCCTTCAAGCAAAATTCGCCGCCGCCGGCAATCGCGTTTGGGTCAATTGTCCGGCCGGACTGTTCCGTGTAAGGACGCTTCGCGGGGAGGCGCGGCGCGCGCCTTGAGCTTCGAATGTGATCATGGCGCGCGAGCCGAAAATCGCTTACGTCCTGTTGCGAAACGCCCATTTCGGGCCGCGGCTCGCCGCTTCGGTCGAACTCTGCGTTCGCGATTTGGCGCTTCACAGCCGATATGGGCGCTCGACCCTGGTCGTCTGCCCGCCGGTGGACCAGCCGTTCGAAGGCGTCGAAATCGCGTCGATCCCCGACGCGCCGATCAGCGGCAATCTCGGAAAGGCCTGGAGCGTCGCCCGGCTCTTAAGGCGGCGCGGCGTTGATCTCGCCATTGTCGAAAATCACCTGCCGGCCGCGATGCTTATCGCGTTGACCTCCGGAGCGCGGGTGATTTTGCATACCCATGCCTATGTGAAAGCGCCGTCGAGCGCGCTGGACGGCGCCGTCCGCGGCCAGGAGCTGCGCCGGCTTTCCGGCTTCGCCTTCGTCAGCGAATACGCGCTCAGTCACTTCCGCGCCGATTTCCGTGGGCTGCGCCCGCCTCATCGCGCCGTGCCCAACGGGCTCGATATGCGAGCCTGGTCGGCGACCAAACCCAAGGACCGCTCGATCGTCTGCGTGGGCCGCGCCCTCAGGGGCAAGGGCCACCTCGAGGCGATGGCGGCGATCGCGCGCGCTCTCCCCGCGAGGCCCGAATGGAGCGCGCGTTTCATGGTCTCCGACCCCGTGGCCGCGGACCAGGAGCCGGAGACCGTTCGGGCGCTTCGCGATATGGCCGAAGGATTTAACGGCCGGATCATGGTCGATTCGAACGTTCCCTACGCCGAGGTCAAGGCGGCGTGGGAGAGCGCCGCGGTCGGAATGGTGCTCACGACAGGCCCCGAACCGTTCGGCCGCACGGCGCTGGAGGCGCTCGCCAGCGGCGCCGCGCTCATCACCTCGGGGCGGGGCGGCTTGGCCGAGATCTGCGGCCCGTGCGCGATGACCGTCGACCCCGGCGACGCCGATGGTCTTGCGGCGGCGCTTGGCCAATTGCTGGATGCGCCCGAACGACGCGCGGAGCTCGCGCGCGCCGGACGCGAGCGCGTCGAGCAGCTTTTCGATATCCGGACGGTCGCGCGGCAAATGGACGATTTCATCGAGGCCTGCCTCGGAGAAGGGCGCGGACAAGCCCAGTTATCCGATCCCGAACGCCAGGCCGCCGTCTCGTAATCGCTGGCGGTCACCTGCAATCGCCGCGCACCGCTCCGGTCCGTCCGGCGCACCGAGACCCGATTTCCTACCGCCGAAATGCGCGCGCGACGCGGTTGCCTTCCGAATGCGCGGCGGATAACTGGCGCTTTCGGCTTGGGGAGTTCCATGAGTTCCTGAAAAGTTCGCGTTTGGCGTCGGTTTGGTGGTTTTCGCCGGGGGCGCTGTCGGCCTTATTCTCCAGCGCGTCCTGCCCGAGACATTCACGACCGGCGGCCCGCGTGACATGGTGGGCGCGGTCGTCGGTCTTCTCACGTTGCTCTCGGCGCTGACCATGGGCCTCCTGATCTGGACGGCGTACGGCGTCTATGCAGGACAGAACACCGCGGTCCAGACCCTTGCCGCCAAGGTTCTGCAACTTGATCTCGCCCTGGCCGACTATGGACCGGATGCAAATCCCGAACGCGCGAACTTGAGAAGGGCTGTCGGGAAGGCCATCGACGACGTTTGGGGGGATAGGGAAAGCGACAAAGACTTCGTGGCTCAGAACTTCGCCGCGGCGGTGCGGGCGCTTCGAAAGGAGGAAGGGGACCTGGGGAGTCTCCATCCCTCGACCGATACGCAGAGGCAGGCGCTTGCGCTCGCAAATTCTACCGTCGACTCGATCGGCCAGGCGCGACTGCAAATGTCTTTCGCTCTGAGCAATCCCGTTTCGTATCCGCTCATCCTGATAGTGGTCGGGTGGGCCGCAGCTCTTTTCTGCGGCTTCGGGCTGATGTCTCGCGGCCATACCATGTCAGTTGTCGCCGTCCTTGTCGGCGCCATCGCGGTTTCGACCTCGGTCTACATGATCCTTGACCTGAGCAGTCCCTATTCGGGAATCTTTCGCCCGTCGACCGCGCCGCTTGAACAGGTGCTGGACGTCATGGGCAAGGAGTAAAGAAGCTCGAGGGTTCGTCTTAACGAACAGGTTCAAGGCGAGGTCCGGTCGCTCGAATTTGTCTTGCCTTTCTCGTGCGCCGGCGGGAAAGGCTGCCGTCGTGACGTCGAGCCCCGCAATCTCGAGATTCGAAGCTCCTGCCGACGACCCGCCCCTGATCGCGCCCGGCGGCGCGCGGTTCTGGCGCGTGAACTTCGGGCTGTTTCTCGGCAGCTTCGCAACCTTCGCGGTGCTCTACTGCGTCCAGCCGCTCATGCCGGGCTTCGCCCGCGCCTTCTCGATTTCTCCCGCCGCGGCGAGCCTATCCCTGTCAGCGGCGACTGGCGTGTTGGCGGTCGCGATGGTCTTCGCCGGAACGCTGTCGGATACCGTGGGGCGCAAGACGGTGATGACGGCGTCGCTGGCCGCAGCCGCGGCGGCGACGCTCGCGGCCTCCTTTTCGCCGGATTGGACGACGCTGGTCGCGCTTCGGGCGCTGACCGGGCTTGCGCTCTCCGGCGTTCCGGCGGTGGCGATGGCCTATCTGGTCGAGGAGATGGACCGCTCCTCGATCGGGCTGGCGATGGGCCTCTATATCGCTGGCAATACGCTCGGCGGCATGGGCGGGCGCCTGGCGAGCGCCGGGATCGCCGATGTCGGCGGCTGGCGCGGCGCCGTCGGCGTTGTCGGCCTCATTTCACTCGGCTGCGCGGCCGTGTTCGCCTTCGCGCTGCCGAGGGAGCGGCGGGTTCCGTCGAAGATGCAAGCGAGAGCGCTTCTCCCGGCGATTCGCATGCATTTCAGCGACCCGGGCCTGAGGTACCTGTTCGCGATGGGCTTCCTGCTGATGGGCGCCTTCGTCGCCACTTACAACTACATCGGCTTTCGCCTGGAGGCGCCGCCATTTTCGCTGAGCCCGGCGGTGATCGGCTTCGTCTACTGCATCTATCTCGTCGGCGCGGTCAGCTCGACCGTGACGGGCGAGCTCGCCGGACGCTATGGCCGGCGCCGAGTCATCGGCTTCGCCATCGCGTTCATGCCGATTGGCGTCGTCCTGACCTTGCCCGATAATTTGTGGCTCGTGATCCTTGGCGTGGGCGTTGTGACAATCGGGTTCTTCGGCGGTCATTCAATCGCTTCGAGCTGGGTGGGCTTGAGGGCCGAGGGAGCGAAGGCGCAGGCGAGCGCGCTCTATCTGTTCTTCTACTACGCGGGCTCGAGCCTTGCGGGCTCGATCGGCGGCTGGGTCTTCTCCCTCGCCGCGTGGCCGGGAGAGGCCGCCTTCGTAGGCGCGCTGTCAGCGCTCGCGCTCCTCATCGCCATGAAGCTCACGCGCGTGCCCCCACCGGCGCATCTTCGCGCTTCTTAAGAGAAGGCGTCGGCATGGAATGGCGCGACGAAGGGCTCATCATCGGGGTGCGCAGGCACGGCGAGGCTTCGACGATCGTGGAGGCGATGACCCGCGCCCATGGCCGCCACCTCGGCCTCGTGCGCGGCGGACGGTCCGCGCGGCTCCGCGCGACGCTCCAGCCTGGCAATACGATCGGCCTTGTCTGGCGCGCCCGGCTCGACGAGCATCTGGGCTCGTTCGCCGTCGAGCCTCTCGCGCTGCGGGCAGGCAGGTTGATGGACAGCGCGCTGGCGCTGGCCGGGATCAATTATCTCGCCGCGCTTATGCGCGTTCTGCCCGAGCGCGATCCGCACCAGGCGGTGTACGAAGCGGCGAGCCTCATCGCCGACGCCCTCGACGACGGAGCGCTTGCGCCAACGCTCATCGCCCGGTTCGAAGCGCAGATCCTGGCCGAGTGCGGGTTCCGGCTTGACCTTTCCCGCTGCGCCGCGACCGGCGCGACCGAGCGCCTCATTTATGTCTCGCCCAAGTCCGGGCGGGCGGTGAGCGCCGAGGCCGGGGCGCCCTGGCGCGACCGTCTGCTGCCGCTGCCCCCGTTCCTGCGCGAGGGCGCGCCTCATGAAGCGCGGCCGAGCGAGCAAGAAATCGCCGACGGGTTCCGGCTGACCGGCTTCTTCTTGGCGCGCGATCTCTTCTCGTTGCGCGGCGAGCCGCTGCCGGACTCGCGCGCTGCGTTCCTCAAGGCGGCGCAGGGGGCCGGATAGCGGGACTCGAGTCGGGTGGTGTCCGTCCGGACCGATGACTTGATAATCCGCGCCGGCGTTGAGAATCGTTCCGTTCAGCCGCGCGCCCTGAATGGTTCCGCCGGTGATCGGCGCGACCCGCCTCAGGCCCTGCGCGGTCTCGCCGACCGCGATCAGCGGTGAGGGTCGGGGTCACGAGACGAGTTCCAAAGCGAGGCTGCCTTGTAGGTTCGGTTCGCCTATTTGCTTGTCGCATGTTAACGTCGGAACAGTTCCCGGGCCGGAGCCACGGCGCCTTCCTGCCGATGGAACGGGAGGAGCGCCGCAATGCTTCCGACGGCGGAATCGGCCTGTTTCGCGATCGCGGACATTTCCGGCTATACGCACTTCGTGTCCGGCGTCGAACTCGACCATGCCCAGGACATCATCGCTGACATCATGGATACGCTGGTCAGGGCGCTGCGCCCACCGTTCCGCCTTGCCAAATTCGAAGGCGACGCGGCCTTCGTTTACGCGCTCGCCGACAAGGTCGACGGGTCGCTCGTGCAGGATTCGATCGAGCAGGCGTATTTCGCCTTCCGCAAGCGGCTGTGCAACATCAAGCAGGCCAACAGCTGCGAGTGCCAGGCCTGCAGCCGCATGCAGAGCCTCGACGTCAAGTTCGTCGTTCACCACGGCGAGTTCATCCGGCAGCGGATGTCCGGCCGGGAGGAACTCGCGGGACGGGACGTGATCCTGGCCCATCGCCTGCTCAAGAACGACGTCAGCAAAGCGTTTGGCGCGCACGCCTATGCGCTCTATTCCGACGCCTGCGTTCGGGCCATGGGGATCGATCCCGGAGCACAGGGCCTCGTCGAGCACTCCGAGGCCATCGAACACATCGGCGAGACGAAGTGCTGGGTGCGCGACCTCGACGAGGCGTGGAACCGGGAAAGCGGGAGGGCGCGGAATGTGGTTCAGCGCGCCGACGCCTTCGCGGTGATCGAGAGGGATTTTGCGGCGCCCCGGCAGGCGGTCTGGGAGCATGTCACGCTGCCCGCGCATCACCTCCGCTGGCAGAGAAGCGACGGCTTCGTCGAAAAGGCTGTTAAAGGCCGTCGAGGCGCCGGCACGCAGAACCACTGCAAGCACGGCAAGGACGCCATCATCGAGGACATCCTCGATTGGCGTCCGTTCGACTATGTGACCCAGACCGCCCTCTGCCGATCCCGGGCGCCCCAAAAATCCTGATGACCTACGCGTTCGACGAACGGGACGACGGCGGCACGCATTTCGAGTTCCGCGTCGCCAAGCCGAAGCCGAAGGACCTGCCGTTCCTCGAGCAAGTCTGGCCGACCGTGCAAAAGAATTACGACGTTGGCTTAGAGATTCTGCGATCGATGCTGGAAGAACGGGCGGCGGCTTCCACCGCCGTGGACGAACCGCCTCTGCCCGTTTCCCGCGAACGGTTCCTGACGCAGCCGTCCCGCGCGCGCTAGGGTCCTGATTCGGAAGTTCTGCGTATTACCGCCTCGTCCCGAGGCGCCGCGAAGCGGCCTCGAAGGACGCATCCAGTACGCTGTTCCGGCGCCGCCCTCTGGAGCATCCTTCGAGACGCGAGGCTTCGCCTCGCCCTCGGGATGAGGTGGGGTTCGCCGCGCCTGGCTGACGACAACGCATAATCCAACGAACTTCGAATCCAGGACACTAACAGGCTGCTGAAGAAGTTGGGCGAAGAGGCGCTGGTGTTTGTTCTCATTGCGTGATTCCGTGGACGTTGCGATTCGCGAGGGGGTTTTGATGCGGGGCGAGGATCGGACGAGCGGGGCGTTGTTCTCCTACGTCGACGTCGAGGCGCGCATAGCGGCGAAGCATCCGCTGCGGGCGATGCGGCGATTGACCAATGCGGCGCTGGCTGATCTCGACCGGGCGTTTTCCGCGCTTTACGAGGGGATCGGGCGTCCGTCCATCCCGCCGGAGCGCCTTCTGCGAGCTTCGCTTCTGCAGCTTCTCTATTCGATCCGCTCGGAGCGGCAGCTGGTCGAACGGCTGGAGTTCGACATGCTGTTTCGCTGGTTCGTCGGGCTGTTGATCGACGAAAAGGTTTTCGACGCCTCGACCTTCTCCAAGAACCGCGACCGCCTGCTCACCCACGAGATTGCGCAGGAGTTTCTGTCTTCGCTCCTCGGCCTGCCGGAGGTGAAGGGGCTTCTGAGCGCCGAGCATTTTTCGGTCGATGGAACGATGTTGAAAGCCTGGGCGTCGATGAAGAGCTTTCGGCCCAAGGACGGTTCGGGCGAGCCGCCTGGGCCGGGGCGCAACGGCGAGGCGGACTTCCGCAAGACGAAGCGGTCGAATGCAACGCACGCCTCGACGACGGATAAGGATGCGCGGCTTTACAAGAAAGGGGCGGGTCAGGAGAGCCGCCTTTGCTATCTCGGCCACGCCTTGATGGAGAACCGCAACGGGCTGGTGGCGGCGGCCGAGGCCACATTGGCGACGGGAACGGCCGAGCGCGAGGCGGCCGCGCGCATGAGCGAGCGGTTGCCCGAAGGCGCAACCCTCGGCGCCGACAAGAACTACGACGCCGAGGCTTTCGTCGAGGGCTTGAAGGCGCGCGGGATCGCGCCGCATGTGGCGATCAACGGGACGGTGAGCAAGACCGGCAAGGCGCGCAAGACTGCCGTTCCGCCGGAGGTCGCCGCAAGCCTCGCCCCCGGGCTTAAACCCGGGGCCAGCGGCTGCGCAAGCGCATCGAGGAATCCTTCGGTTGGACCAAGACGGTGGGCGGCCTGACGCAGGTGAAGGTGCGCGGCCTCGACAAGGTCCGCGCCGTCTTCGTCTTCGCCATCGCCGCCTACAACATCGTTCGCCTGCCCAAGCTCCTGGCTCCGAGCGGCGAAGTGTGTCCGGCGGCGTGACCAGCGAGGGAACAATGACCGACGTCGGGCCAGAACCTTGAACATGAGCCGCATCCACCCGCAAAAAATCGCGCCTGCACCCCATGTCGCGCAGACGCAGCAACTTTTTCAGCAGCCTGCTAGGCGCGATGTTTTCGAGCTTGTCCGTATCCGGCGTTTTTGAAGTAGTTGGCGCACTCTTTGGCGGTGTAGGCGCCGAGCAGTTCGCCGATAGCGGCGACGACCGTCTCGAGGGTTCGCGCCGCCGCCTTGCGCAAGAGATGCTTGAACTTGGCGAAGACCTGTTCGATCGGGTTCAGATCGGGCGAGTATTTGGGGAGAAAGAACAGCTTCGCCCCGGCTGAGCGGATGGCTTGGCGAACCGCCTCGCCCTTGTGGCTGCCGAGGTTGTCCATGATCACCACGTCGCCTGGCTTAAGCGTGGGGGCCAGCGCCTTCTCGACATAGGTTCGAAAGCCTTCGCCGTTGATCGGACCGTCGATGAGCCACGGCGCCTCGATGCGGTCGTGACGAAGCGCGGCGACAAAGGTCATGGTTTGCCAATGGCCATGAGGAACTTTGGCCACCAATCGTTCGCCTTTGGGCGCCCAGCCGCGCAGCGGCTCCATGTTGGTCTTCGTCCACAGCCTGCCCCCGCGAAGGCGGGGGTCTCGTCGATGAACACCAGACGCTTGGGGTCGATCCCGCTCTGGCGCTTCGTCCACTGGGCGCGCCGCCGCGCCACGTCAGGCCGATCGCGTTCGCTGGCGACGACGGTTTTTTTTAAGCTGAGCTTCTCGGCGTGAACGAAATTCCAAACCGACCGATAGTCGACCTTGAGGCCGCGCTCAGCCAGTTCAGCCACCAAGCCGCGCAAGGTGAAGGCGCCGTCCCGGACACGCCGCGCCAGAAAGGCCGCGTGCTCGCCGGCGATCGCCTTGGGCTTGCGTCCGCCCATCCGGCCGGGCGCGACGCTCCCCGTCTCCCCAAACCATCGCACCCAATTGATCACCGTGCTTGGCGCGACCCCGAAGCGCGCCGCCGACTCATGCCGCGACAGCCCCTCCTTCAAAACCGCGGCCACCGCGCGCTGGCGAAGATCCATTGAATAAGGCTTGCCCATCCATGCTGGCCTCCTGCCCAGCCAGCACGGTGAATCAGAACGACGCTGATTTGGGAATCCCCCTCGATTCAGCCCCAGCGCAGGACACTCTAGTGTCCTGATCGGCAAATATATGCGATTCTCTGCGCGTGTTGGCGCGGAGGATGGCGATGGGCAAGACGGCGGTTGGGATCGATTTGACCGACAGCGAGCGGCGCGAACTTGAGAGCCTTGCGTCGCGGCGCAAGACCGCGCAGGGGCTGGCCCAACGGGCGCGCATCGTCTTGCACGCGGCGGAAGGGGTGGAAAACAAGGACATCAGCCTGCGGGTGGGCGCAGCCCCCAACACGGTCGGAAAATGGCGGCGCCGGTTCGCCGAACATCGGATGGCGGGTCTTTATGACGAGCCCCGTCCCGGCGCGCCGCGCCAGATCGGCGATGACGAGGTCGCCGAGGTCGTTCGCCAGACGCTCGAGGCGACGCCGCGGGATGCGACGCACTGGAGCCTGCGCTCGATGGCGAAAGCAGCCGGCTTCGCGCCTTCGACGATCCACCGCATCTGGAAGGCTTTCAACCTCCAGCCTCACCGCACCGAGACCTTCAAGCTCTCAACCGATCCTCTGTTCGTCGAGAAGGTGCGCGATATCGTCGGGCTTTATCTGTCGCCGCCGGAGCGCGCGCTGGTTCTTTGCGTCGACGAAAAGAGCCAGATCCAGGCGCTGGACCGAACGCAGCCGCTTTTGCCGATGCGCCCGGGCCAGATCGAGCGGCGCACCCACGACTATGCGCGTCACCGAACGCTGAGCCTGTTCGCTGCTCTCGACGCCGCCACCGGCAAGGTCATCGGGCGCTGCTATCCCCGTCATCGCGGACGCGAGTTCCTGAGCTTCCTGCGCGAGATCGAGCGCAATGTCCCGCGGCCTCGACGTCCGCCTCGTGATGGACAACTACGCCACCCACAAGACCGCGCCGATCCGAAAGTGGCTCGGCGCGCGGCCGAGATGGCATGTTCACTTCACCCCGACCGCCAGCTCCTGGGTCAATCAGGTCGAACGCTTGTTCGCCGACGTCACCGAAAAGCAAATCCGCCGCGGCGTCCACCGCTCAACCGCGGAATTGGAAGCCGCGATCCGAGCCTATCTCGACGCCGTCAACGCCGACCCAAAGCCCTTCCGCTGGACCAAATCCGCCGACGATAGCCTCGCCGCCATAAAACGCTTCTGTCTCAAAACCCTCGAAATCGCCTCCACCCAAGCCAAAATCGCACAAAACTCAGAACCAGGACACTAGCGCAGATTTCAATTCCGTCGAATCGGGCGCTGTAGTGTCCGTGTTGGTCAAGGGGCTGTGGGGGCCCATTTTCGGTTGTCGCGGATGAGGGCGTTGGCGAGGATGAGAAGCTTTCTCATGACGGCGACGAGGGCGACCTTGGCGGGTTTTCCGGCATTGATGAGGGCCTGGTATTTGATTTTGAGCTGCGGATTGAACCGGATGGCGCTGAGGGCGGCCATATAGAGAGCTTGCCTGGCCCGTGGCCGGCCGCCGCGAATGGATCGTTTACCGTAGGACTGTCCGCTGTCGTTTGCGATCGGCGCGAGCCCGACGAGGCTTGCGGCCTGCTGATGGTCGAGACGCCCGAGCTCGGGCGTCTCGACCATCAGCACATTGGCGGTCCCCTCGCCGAAGCTTGGAATGCTGGTCAGGATGTCGAAGCGCTCGCTGACGTCTGCGTCGGCCTTGCGCAGCGTTTTGAGGCGCTTGTCGATGGCTTCGATCTGGCTGTCGATCTGGCGGAGCCTCTGAGCGAGCTGACGCTTGATGAGCGTTGAAACGGCGATGGCCTGGCGGTTGAGGACAGCGACGCGGTCCTTGACGAGGGCGTGACGGGCGTTGACGAGTTCCTTCATGGTCTCCACCGTCGGACTGACGGGGACATTCGGCTCGAGCTCAAGAGCAGCGCCCATGCGGGCGAGCATGAGAGCGTCGCAGCGGTCGGTCTTGGCGAGTTTGCCTGCCGCCTGAGCGAAGCGTCTGGCCTGCCGGGGATTGACCTTGACCCACGGCAAACCGGCCTCGACGAGCGCCTTTTGGAGGAGGCGATGGTAAGCCCCTGTCGCCTCGAACACGATTTCGGGCGATCTCGAAGCCCTCAAGCCTTTTGATGAGGGCGCGATGGCCTTGCGGGGTGTTGGCGATGCGGAAGCCCTTGCCCTCGGGGTGGATCGCGACGTCGAGCGTGTCTTTCGAAATGTCGACGCCGACGTTTCGTGCTACGGTTGATCCCATCTTTTCTCAGTCCTTGTCTTGTCTCGGGGGCTTGATCCCCGGGTGTCCGTTCAGGCCGCTGGGAAAAGAGAGGGGTGGTCAAACTACAAATCAGTCCCTTGGGATTGGCGCGATCACGACCCATCCCCTCCCGCCGCCGGCCTGATTGCGACTCAAGCCGGCGGCGTCCAATCCTGCCGGACCAGACGCCGCAAATCATGAGACAAGGCGCGGTCGTCGACCGCGCCCGCCGCGCTCATCGAGCGCGGCTACAATTGGCGCGTCGACCCAAATGCAATCTGCTCTAAATATATGGTTTTCGAGCAAGGAGGCTTGCATGTCTGTAAACGCTACGCAATCAAGGTATTCGTAAGGTATTCGAGCTTCCGTAACGTAAGCATTAACTGAGTTCGTTTAGGTAAATACCATAAGCTTGAATTGAATGCGCTTATCATTCTTGTATATTGGCCGCTCGAGAGTATCATTTGATTGTTCGTCAGCGCCCCGCTGACAGGACGCCCAGCGGCCCCGGTTCCGCCGCATCTCCGGGACCAGCCGGGCTGGCCGGCTGGAACGCGACTTGGAGCGCCTCTACATGTCGCGTTCGGCCGGCCTCTTTTCCTTTCGGCGCGGCGGGTCAGTATCTGCGGAGGAGACTGACCATTTTCCCTTGAACGCGGACGCGGTCCGGCCCGAATATTCGCGTTTCATAGGCCGGATTGGCGGCCTCAAGCGCAATCGAAGCGCCGCGCTTGCGCAGCCGCTTCAGCGTCGCCTCCTCCTCGTCGATCAGGGCGACGACGATATCGCCAGTCTCAGCCGTGTCTTGCTTGCGGATGATGACGGTGTCGTTCTCGAAAATGCCGGCGTTGATCATCGAATTGCCGCGCACCTCGAGCGCGAAGTGCTCGCCGCCGCCAAGAAATTCCGGCGGCATTGCGAAGGTCTCAAGCCGCGTCTGGATGGCCGAGATCGGGGTGCCAGCGGCGATGCGGCCCATCAGCGGCACCATGACCGCAGGGCGCTCGTCGGGGTCGCGCGCCGGCGCGGCAGGGCGCAACCGTCCGAGATTGCCCGGGATGACGCTCGGCGAGAACCTCTGCACCCTTGGCGCGGCGACCGTCGCCGATTTCGGGCAGCCGCAGGACTTCGATCGCTCGGGCGCGATTGGCGAGCCGCCGAATGAAGCCGCGCTCCTCAAGCGCCATGATGAGACGGTGAATTCCGGATTTCGAGCGCAGCTCCAACGCTTCTTTCATTTCGTCGAACGACGGGGGCACGCCCGATTCCTGCAGGCGCTCATGGATGAAGCGCAGGAGCTCGCTCTGTTTTTTGGTCAGCATCTTAGGTCTCCAGACGGCCCGCCCCAACTCGTCGTCGAGGCTCACTCGGGCGAATCACAATTCTGGCTAAAACAAATCACGAACAAAGCCTAATCGTTCACGCCTTGTTCGGCAAGGGGAAAGTGATGTCGTCTGGAAAAACGGATGGAGGCGACAACTGTCCTTAAGACCTCGTTTTTCGTGAAAGTCGGCGCGGGCTGGATCATCCTACGAGACGACCGCTTCGCAGGCTCCGCGGGACCCGGCGCCCCGTCCAACGCCTTCACGCCACCGAAAGCTCACGCACCCCATCACGGCCTTCGTGGAGCAAAACGGGTGCTAGCCAGGGCCGACGCCCGCTCCAAGGCCGCCCTAGCGGCTTTGAGAGGGCCATCCAGCGCTGGGGGGACGAACGGGTTTCGACCCCCGAAATACTGAGGCGCCCCAAAATCTCCCCCGCGCCCCCAATTCTACGCCCTCGTCGAAACTGGAATGCGCGCGTTGGGCAAGCCTTGTTCTACGATCCCGGCCAGCCAGTAGAGCGGTTGGAGTCCTCTACGGCATGGCGATCGAGGGCTGATCGGCCACGGGGGGAGATCGAATCGTGCGCCGGGCGCGATTGCGCGGCGCGGCCGATCCTCTTTGACAGCCGGCGGCCGATCTCAAGGAACGGCCTCTCGATCGCGAAGTATGAGATGAGGGCCGGGGCGAGGAAGAACAACGGGAAGCTGAGCAGCCGATTGCCTTCGTACTTCGTTGGATTATGCGTTGTCGTCAGCCGGGCGCGGCGAACCCCACCTCATCCTGAGGGCGAGGCGAAGCCTCGCGTCTCGAAGGATGCTCCAGAGGGCGGCGCCGGAACAGCGTACTGGATGCGTCCTTCGAGGCCGCTTCGCGGCGCCTCAGGACGAGGCGGTAATACGCAGAACTTCCGAATCAGGACACTAGTAAACGCCAGCCATTTTGCTAGCCCTTACGCGCGCCTTGCTAGCGTTTGGGTGTATTCATTTGCATCGGCTTGTCGCCGGGCTCGCGCCCTGGTTGCAGCGGGCTTAGCGGGCTGCCGCGAGCAGCGCATCGCAATCGAGATGCGCCTCGCAATGGTCGGCGAGCCTGTCGAGCGTCCGCTCGATCGTCGCCTCGTAGTCGAGCTCGCTGGTCGTTCCGAGCGAGCCCAGCCACGCCGCGCGCTGGCGGTCGTCGGCGAACAGCCCATGCACGTAGGCCCCCGCGACGCGGCCGTCGGCCGAGATCGCGCCGTCGAGCTGGCCGTTGGCGAAGCGCAGCAATGGCCGCGCGCAGTCGGGGCCTTTCGTCTCGCCGACATGCATCTCATAGCCTCGGAACGGCGCGCCGTTTGCAAGGCTCGCGCCTTCGACCTGCCGCAGCGTCTTCTCACCCGTCAGCACCGTGGCGACGTCGAGCAGCTTGAGGCCCTCGATCTCGTCCGGCGGCCCCTCGATGCCGTTCGGGTCGGACACGCTTTCGCCCAGCATCTGGTAGCCGCCGCAAACGCCCAGGATCCGCCCGCCGCGTCGCGCGTGGGCGGCGAGGTCGATATCCCAGCCTTGCTGGCGAAAGAATTTGAGATCGGCGATCGTCGCCTTGCTGCCGGGCAGGATGACGAGATCGGCGACCGGGAGCGGCTCGCCCGGGTGCACGAAGATGAGCCGCACCGAAGGCTCCATGCGCAACGGGTCGAAATCATCGAAATTGGCGATGCGCGCCAGCATCGGCACGGCGATGGTCACGGCGCCCTTTCCGTTTGGCCTCCGATCCCCGAGGCCGAACGCGTCTTCCGCCGGCAGGCGCGCCGCGTCGGCGAAGAAGGGCAGGAGGCCGAAGGGGCGCCAACCCGTGCGCTCGGCGATTGTCGCCATCGCCCCCTCGAACAGGCTCGCGTCGCCGCGGAACTTGTTGACGATGAAGCCGACTATTGTGCCGGCGTCGTCGGGCGCGAGCGCCGCCTTGACGCCGAGAATCTGGGCGAAAACGCCACCGCGATCGATGTCGCCGATCAGCGCCACAGGGCAGCCTGCTGCGCGCGCGAATCCCATATTGGCGATGTCGCCCTCGCGCAGGTTGATTTCCGCTGCGCTGCCCGCGCCTTCGATGAGCACGAGATCGGCGTCTGCGCTTACGCGCGCGTAGCTGTCGAGCACGGCGCTCATCAGTTTGGGTTTCAGCGCCTGATATTCGCGCGCCCGCGCATTGCCGATCACCCGGCCCTGGACGACAACCTGCGCGCCGATTTCGCTCTGCGGCTTCAACAGCACCGGATTCATGTGCACGCTCGTCCGAACTCCGGACGCGCGCGCCTGCAACGCCTGGGCGCGGCCGATCTCGCCGCCGTCGTCCGTCACCGCGGCGTTGTTCGACATGTTCTGCGGCTTGAACGGACGGACGCGAAGCCCGCGCCTCGAGAAGGCGCGGCTTAAGCCCGCGACAATCAGCGACTTGCCAACGTCCGAGCCCGTCCCTTGGAACATCAGCGCTCGGGCGGTCAAAATTCGATCGCCTCCTGCGCCCGCACGCCGGCGGCGAAGTGATGCTTGACGAGAGCGAACTCGGTCACGCAATCGGCCGCTTCGATCAGCTCCGGCTTGGCGTTGCGGCCGGTCACGACGACATGCAGGCCGGGGCGGCGTCCAACGAGGGCGGCGACGACTTCGGCGAGCGGCAAATAGTCATAGCGCAGCGCGATGTTGAGCTCGTCGAGCACAAGGAGGCGGATCGAGGGGTCGGCCATCATGCGCTTGGCCTCCGCCCATGCGGCGCTTGCGGCCGCGACGTCGCGCGCGCGGTCCTGCGTCTCCCAGGTGAAGCCCTCGCCCATCGTGCGCCACTCCACTTGGGCGCCGAAGCGCTCGATCGCCAAGCGCTCGCCGGTCGACCAGGCGCCCTTGATGAACTGCACCACGCCGACGCGAAAGCCCCGCCCGAGCGCACGCAGCGCAAGCCCGAAGGCCGCCGTCGACTTGCCCTTGCCAGGACCGGTGTGGACGATAAGCAGACCTTTTTCGAGAATTGGCTTCGAGGCGACCTCGGCGTCCTGGACGGCCTTGCGATTGGCCATTTTTGCTTTGTGCCGGTCCGCGTCATTGGCCATATCGGTACTCGCGTGAAGAACGGGATGACGGTCCACTTCTGACGCCTACCGCCCTGGATCGAACAGCGCAAACTAGGGCGAGGGCGGCGTCATACCAAGCCCAGGTTGTATTTGGCGGGCGAAATGGCGGGACCGAACTCCCCCGATTTGGGATGTCCACGAAGCCCGACAATGCTGTTAGAATTCGCAGTTGTCTGGAATAAGCCCCACGAGATCCGCGCGCCCTCAATCGAATGGCCGAGGGCGAGCTGCAACTGGCGACGTGTATCCATCAGTACACCTAGGGACTACGAAAGATGGGTTCGCTTATCGTCCCGCGGCGTCGATTCCTCCGAGGCCTCGCCTCGCTTGCGATTTGCGCGCCCGCGGTCGTGCGCGCGTCGAGCCTTATGAGGATCAGCCCACGATATTCCGTTTTCGCACCGGCCGCTCCGCAATGGGCGACCACTCAGGACGCTCTCGCCCTTCTGCAGCACGAAATGGAGCGTCGATTCGCCGAAACGCTGTTTGGCGCGGAGGCTCTTTCCATGGAGGCTGAAAACGGCGTCCCGACGCGGAGTCCCATCGTAGCAGAAGCGAAGATTACAGCATTGTGGGAGCTCAGGACTTGGTTCGGCCCCCGAGGTTCGCCCCCCAAACCGTTCGAAGAGCTGCCCCCTGAAGTGCGGGCCGGTCTTTTCTCAATGCTTGGACCCTCTGCCGACCTTGGCTCGGAGCCATGGGCGACGCGGTTTTCCAGCTTCGAGGCGCGCGACCGCGTTTCGCGCTCGATTTGACAACCCTTCTCGAAGCTGGGACATAAACCCAAGCACGGTCCCTCAATTCCGCTCGAGGGTGAAAAGGGAACACGGTAGGCCCTTCCGCCGATCCGTGGCCGCCCCCGCGACTGTGAGCGGCGTGCCGACGCTTCTCTTGCCACTGGACTTTTTGCAGGTCCGGGAAGGCGGCGTCGGCGATACGCCGCAAGCCAGGAGACCTGCCGTGCGCCGATGAATTCCGCAAGGCCGCCGGAGGGGCGGTCAAGGAGCGCTTATGACCTCCCAGCAGACTTTCGATTTGGCGCCGCGCCCGTTGTTCGCCGGCTCGGATTGACGCGCCTATGAACGCCGACAGCGGCCGCTCCGCCGCGACCCTGCTCGTCTGCGTGACCTGCAAGTCGGACGAGGGGCCGATGGGGGCTGGGCTATTCGCTGCGCTTGAGGCGCGCCTCGTCGCCGAGCCGCATATCGCGCTCAAGGCCGTCGAATGTCTGTCCGTGTGCAAGCGGCCATGCACGGTCGCATTCGCCGCGCCGGGCAAATGGATCTACGTCGTCGGCGACCTTAAGCGCGAATCGCACCTCGAAGACATCGTCACCGCGGCGGGCCTTTATGCCGCGTCGCCCGTCGGGATCGTTCCCTGGCGCGAGCGGCCGCTCGCCTTCCGTAAGGGCGTCGTCTCGCGCACGCCGCCGCTGGCCCTTCCCGAAACTACGCTTTAGAGAGTGGTTCACCGGATGCTCGCCAAGACGCCCGTCACCATCGTCACCGGCTTTCTCGGCGCCGGCAAGACCACGCTGATCCGCCATCTTCTGGCCAACGCTGGCGGGCGTCGCCTTGCGCTGATCATCAACGAATTCGGCGACGTCGGGGTTGATGGCGATCTCTTCAAGAGTTGCTCGGACGCGGCTTGTCCGGAAGACGCGATTATCGAACTGGCCAATGGCTGCATCTGCTGCACGGTGGCCGATGATTTCGCCCCAGCGATCATGGGCCTGCTCTCCCGCGAGCCGAAGCCGGATCACATCGTGGTCGAAACCTCCGGCCTCGCGTTGCCCAAGCCGCTCATCAAGGCCTTCGACTGGCCGGACCTGCGTTCGAGACTCACGGTCGACGGCGTCGTCGCGGTGGTGGACGCCGCCGCCGTCGCCGAGGGCCGTTTCGCCGACGATCCCGCGCGCGTTGCCGAGCAGCGCCTGGCCGACCCGTCGCTCGATCACGACAATCCGCTTGAGGAGGTCTACGAGGACCAGCTCACGAGCGCCGATCTCGTTGTGCTCAACAAGGCCGATCTGATCGACAAAAATCAGCTCGACGCCCTTAAGGCGCAAATCGCCCGAGCCGTGCCGCGCGCGGTCAAGATTGCGCCCGTGCGCGAGGGTGCGATCGACCCCGACGTGCTCATCGGCTTGAACGCCGCGGCCGAGGACGATCTGGGCGCGCGCCCCTCGCATCATGACGCGGAAGGCGAGCACGATCACGATGATTTCGACACGTTCGTTGTCGCGATTCCTTCGGTCTGCGATCCCGACGCCCTGATCGATCGTCTCGTCGCGGCGACGCGCACGCACGACATCTTGCGCGTCAAGGGCTTTGTCGAAGTCGCAGGCAAACCGCTGCGGATGCTGGTGCAAGGCGTGGGCCAGCGCTTCCGTCGCGACTTCGATCGAGCGTGGCGCGTGGATGAGCCGCGGCTGAGCCGCCTCGTCGTCATCGGCCAGAAGGGCATCGACCGCGAGGCTGTCGCGGCGGCGCTCGGCGCCTGACGAGCTTTCCGATGCATGTCCCGCGCATCGAGGTCCGGACGCTCGACGAAACGGTCGAAGCGGTTGACCTTGGCCAGACGCCGGCGGATCTGGTGTTCCTCTCCTTTTCGGACAGCGACCTCAACGCGCTCGCGCGCGCCTATGACGCTTTTCCCGAGCCGAAGCCGACGCTGAGGGTCGCTTCGCTCGCGGCGCTGCGCCATCCGTTCTCGGTCGACCTTTATCTCGAGAGGGTGTGCGCGCGCGCTAAGCTCGTGGTCGCACGCGTGCTTGGCGGAGCGGATTATTGGCGTTACGGCGTCGACGAACTCAAGGCGTTGGCTAGCCGCAGCAACGTCAAATCGGCGCTGCTGCCTGGAGACCGGCGGCGCGACGCGCGGCTCGATGAAGCCTCGACCCTTGAGAGCGACGCGCTCGAGCAGATTTGGCGCTACTTTGACGAAGGGGGTCCAGACAACATGGCGGCCTGCATCGCCTTTCTCGCCTCCCAGATTGGCGCCGCTGCGGACGCTCCGCCGTCCGTTTCCGTTAGCGCTTTCGGCCGCTTCGAAGGCGCTTGTTTCGAGGCGGGTCCGGCTGCGCCGCGCGCCCTTATCGTCTTCTATCGCTCCATCTATCTCGCCAACGATCTTGAGCCCATTGAAGCGCTGGCCCGAGCGCTCCGCGACAAGGGGCTTGCGGTCGCGAGCGTCTTCTTAACCAGCCTCAAGGATGAGGCGGCGCTGGAACGCTTACGCGCCTTTCTCGATGGTCGGCGCTTTGACGTCGTCCTGAACGCCACCGCCTTCTCCGCGCGCCTGGACGACGGCGAGGGAACGGCGCTCGACGTGCTGGACGCGCCCATGCTGCAGGTGGTGCTCGCGGGCGTGGGCCTCGACGCCTGGCGCGCGTCCCAGCGCGGGCTGGGGCCTTCGGATCTCGCGATGCATGTCGCGCTACCGGAGATCGACGGGCGAATCCTAACCCGCGCGATATCCTTCAAGGAGGCGAGCGCGCGCGACGCACGGACTGAATTCGCCGCGGTCGCGCATCGGCCGCTTGCCGACCGCGTCGACTTCGTCGCCGAGCTCGCTCGCCGTTGGGCGAACCTCCGGCGCAAGGCGCCGTCGGACAAGCGTCTGGCCTGCGTCATGCCGGATTATCCTGCGCGCGGCGGGCGCACTGGCTATGCGGTCGGCCTCGATACGCCGGCGAGCGCCTTCGCCATCGGCGAGACACTGCGCGCGGCGGGCTACGATGTGGCCAGCGGTTTGGATGCGCCATCGCTCGTCGCCGCGCTTGCCGAAGGGCCGCTCAAAGCGACGCTGACGCTGGCCGAATACGAGGCCGAGCTCGCCTCGACTCCGCCAGACTTCCGGCGATCGCTAGTCGCCGCATGGAGCGAGCCGGCTGACGATCACGACGCGATCGACGAAGCATTCCGGTTCCGGTTCGTGCGGCTCGGCAAGCTCCTTATCGCTGTTCAGCCCGAGCGCGGCGATACGTTCTCGCGCAAGGGCGACTATCACAATCTCAACCTGCCGCCGCGTCACGGCTATGTCGCTTTCTATTTCTGGCTCGCGCGCAAGGAGAAAGTTGACGCAATTGTTCAGCTCGGCGCGCACGGCACGCTGGAATGGCTGCCCGGCAAGGCGGTCGCGCTGAGCGAGACTTGCGCGCCCGAAGTCCTGCTCGGGCCCACGCCCGTCGTCTACCCGTTCATCGTCAACAATCCCGGCGAAGCGGCGCAGGCCAAACGCCGCATCGGCGCGGTCACAATCGGCCATCTGACGCCGCCGTTGATCGCCGCCGGGTCGCATGGCTCAACGCTCGAGCTCGAGGGGCTGTTCGACGAATTCGCCGAGGCGCAGGCGCTCGATCCGCGTCGGGCGCGCGCCATTGCGGCGCTCATTCTGGAGCGAGGGCGCGAGACCGGTCTGCTCAAGGAATGCGCCGCCGATGACAAGCCGTCGGAGGAGGCGCTCGTCGCCCTCGACGCCTGGCTCTGCGACCTCAAGGAGATGCGTATCGGCGACGGCCTGCATGTGTTCGGCCGATCGCCTGAGAGCGCTGACGGCTTCGCCGCCGGACTCGATCTTGATGCGATGGCGGCCGACACGCTGAGTGAACGTGTGGCGGCCTCTGGCGCCGCCGAGTCGCTCGGGTTTTTGCGCGCGCTCGGCGGACGCTTCGTGCCACCTGGGCCGGCTGGTGCCCCGGCGCGCGGCCGACTCGATGTTCTCCCAACCGGGCGCAATCTCTACGCCATCGATCCGCGCTCTGCCCCGACGCGCAACGCCTGGGAGATCGGACGGCGCGAAGCCGAGGAGATCCTTAAGCGCTATGCCCAGGACCACGGCGAATGGCCGAAGCGCATCGTGCTCGATCTCTGGGGCTCGGCGACCATGCGCACCGGCGGCGACGATCTCGCACAAGCCTTCGCGCTCATCGGCTGCCGGCCGGTCTGGGACACGGCGTCGACCCGCGTCAGTGGGTTCGAGGTATTGCCTTTGGCGATGTTGGGCCGGCCGCGGGTCGATGTGACGTTGCGCATTTCTGGACTGTTCCGCGATGTCTTTCCTTGCCAGATCGCGTTGTTCGCGGCCGCAGTTCGCGCAGTCGCCGCGCTTGAAGAGATCACCGATGACAATCCGCTCGCCGGGCTTGATGCTAGGGGCCTAGCGCGAATATTCGGCGCGGCGCCCGGCGCTTACGGCGTCGGGCTCGGCGCGCGCATCGCCCGGGGCGACTGGGCGGAGCGGTCTGAGCTGGCCGAGGCCTATCTTGCCGCGACCAGCCACGCCTATGATGGCGATGGCGAAGCGCGGGAAGCGGCGGGAGAGTTCCGGACGAGGGTCGCTGGCGCTGAGGCCTTTGTTCATGCCCAGGACTTGCCGGGGCAGGACGCGCTCGACGCTGACGCCTTCGCCGAGCATGAAGGCGGTTTCGCCGCCGCCGCGGCGGAAACGGGAGCGCATCCGGCGCTCTACCATCTCGAACTCGACAGCGCCCGGTGCGCCGAAGATCCGAACCCTTGCACAGGAGATTGCCCGCGCTCTTCGAGGACGCGCCGCCAATCCGCGCTGGCTTCAAGGCCAGATGCGCCACGGCCATCGCGGCGCGGCGGAGATCGCCCAGTCGCTGGACAATCTCTATTGTTTCGCGGCGTTGACTGACGCGGTGCGCAGCGTGCAATTCGATCTCATGTTCGACGCCACGCTCGGCGATGAGGCCGTGCGTGCGTTTCTCCTCAGCGCCAACCGTCAGGCCGCCTGTCACATGGCGGGCGTATTCGAGGAGGCGGCGAGGCGCGGATTCTGGCTCTCGCGCCGCAATTCAAGCGCGCGCATTCTGGCCTCGGTGCTCGACGGTAGGGCCGCATGAGCGCGACTGCACTGCGCCGTCCTGCGCCACCCTATCGCAAGGGCTGGTGTCCGGGCGCTCTCAAGCCGATGGAGACGGGCGACGGACTGCTCGCACGGGTGCGGGCGCCGAGAGGGCGACTGTCGCTCGATCAGGCTGTTGCGCTGGCGGACGCTGCAATTCGGTGCGGCAACGGGGCAATCGGCCTCTCGGCCCGCTCCAATCTTCACCTGCGGGGTTTAAGCGAGCGAACGCTGCCGGACCTGCATGCGCGCCTTAACGAAGCCGGGCTTATCGACGCCGACCCAGAGGTCGAGCGTCTGCGCAACATTGTCGGAAGCCCGATCGACGACCTCGATCCTGAAGCTTCGTTCGATCTCGGACCGAGCGTCGCGGCGCTGGAGACGCGGCTCAGGGATGACGAACGCTTGCGGCAGCTGCCGCCGAAATTCAGCTTCGTTCTCGACGCGCAGGGGCGCCTGCTGCTCGGCGAAGTCGACGCGGACATCCGCTTCGAGGCGTCGCACGATGGGGGGTTCGCGGTGTTTCTCGCCGGCGAAGACGAGCTATCCGCGGAATGCGCGCCTGACGAAACAGGTGATGTCGCCGCGGGGCTCGGCAGGGCGTTCCTCGATCTCGCCGGCGCCGGCGAAGCGGCGCCGCGAAGGATGCGCGCGCTTGTTGAACGCAGAGGGGCGAAAGCAGTATTCGCGGAGGCCGGCTGCGAGACGAAGCCGAGCGCGCGTTCGCATCGACGCGCGTCGATGCGCGACATCCTCGGTGCGCACGTCTTTGGCGCGGCGGTCATCGTCGGCGCGGCGGCGCCCTTCGGCGAAATCGAGGCGGTTCGATTCAAGGCGCTGATCGAGCGCGCGCGTACGCTCGGCGCGAATGACCTCAGGCTCACCCCCTGGCGGGCCTTCATGATCGTTGGCCTTGACCCACGCGGCGCGGCGTTGATGGTCGGTTCGATCGGCAAGCTCGGATTCATAGCCGACGCGGACGATCTGCGCCTGCGCGTCGCCGCTTGCCCCGGCGCGCCCGCATGCGCGCATGGGGCTCGTCCAGTGCGCGATGACGCGGCGCGCTGGGCGGCGCTGCTGCCCAAGGGCGATGGCGTCATTCTCCACGTCAGCGGCTGCGCCAAGGGATGCGCGAGGCCCACCGCGACCGCGGCGACGCTCACGGCGACCGCGATGGGCTACGATCTCATTCTTGCCGGTCGGGCTGGGGAAACGCCCGCGCGACGCGGCCTGTCGAGCGCCGAGGTCGCGCAGCTCCTCGCCGGCGACGGCGCGAGGATGTTCGGCTTCGAGAGGCGGTCGTGAAGCCGAATTACGAGTACGAGAAGGATCCGGCGGCGATCTATCGCCGGTCCTTCGCCATCATTCGTAGTGAGGCCGACCTTGCGCGCCTCTCGCCGCTCGAAGAACGGGTCGCGGTGCGGGTCATACACGCCTGCGGCATGGTGGAGGCGGCGCGCGACCTTGTCTTTTCGCCTGGCGCCGCCGAAGCAGCGCGGGACGCGCTTCGCGCCGGAGCCCCGATCTTTTGCGACGCGCGCATGGTCGCCGAAGGGGTTACGCGGACCCGCCTGCCAGCCGACAATGACGTGGTTTGCACGCTTACCGACCCTTCCACGCCCGCGCTCGCCGTCAAACTCGGCACAACGCGCACGGCGGCCGCAATTGAGCTTTGGCTGCCGCGGCTCGCCGGCGCCGTGGTCGCCATTGGCAATGCACCGACCGCGTTGTTTCGTCTGCTCGAAGTGATCTCGGCCGGCGCGCCGAGGCCCGCTACGATTATTGGCATGCCGGTCGGCTTCGTTGGCGCGGCGGAATCGAAAGAGGCGCTGATCGAGAGCGCCCTCAACGCCATCGTTGTGCGCGGCCGCAAGGGCGGCAGCGCGATGGCGGCGGCGGCTGTCAACGCGCTGGCGAGCGACACGGAATGACTGCCATTGGCCGTCTTTACGGCGTCGGGATTGGGCCGGGCGATCCCGAACTGCTCACCGTCAAGGCGACCCGGGTCATTGCCGCGGCGCCTGTCGTCGCCTTCTTCGCCAAAGCTGGACGGCGCGGCAACGCTCGAACGATCGTCGACTGCTGGCTCAGGCCCTTGCATGTGGAGCTGCCGCTCTATTACCCGATGACCGACGAATCGCATTTCGACGATCCGCCCTATCGCGAGGCGCTGTCGCGCTTCTACAAGGAATGCACAATCGCCATTGCGGCGCATCTCGAAGCTGGCCGCGACGTCGCGCTCTTGAGCGAGGGCGATCCGCTGCTCTATGGCTCGTTCATGCATCTGTTCATCCGCTTGCGCGACCGCTTCGCCGTCACCATCGTGCCAGGCGTCTCCAGCATTTGCGGCGCCTGGGGAGTCGCTGGCGCGCCGATGACTTGGGGGGACGACGCGCTTGTCGTACTGCCCGCAACATTGCCGCTGGATGAGCTCAAGCGCCGCCTCGCGCTCGCCGACGCCGCGGTGATCATGAAGATCGGCCGCAACTTCGCGCGCGCGAAGGAAGCGCTCGTCGCGACGGGCATGGCGGAGCGCGCCATCTATGTCGAGCGCGCGACAATGGCGGGGGAGGTCGTGACGCCCCTGTGCCAGAAGCAGGGAGACGCCGCCCCATATTTCTCGCTGATTCTAGCGCCTGGCAGGGGGCGGAGGCCGTGAGCGGGCGCGTCACGGTGGTCGGGCTTGGCCCAGGCGCCGCCGAGTGGATAACGCCGGAAGCGACCGCGGCGATCGAGGCGGCGAGCGACGTCGTCGGCTACGGCCCGTATGTGCGGCGCCTAGCATTGCGAACGGGCCAATGCGCCCACATGAGCGATAATCGGCTTGAAATGGACCGGGCCCGGCTCGCTTTGCGGCTTGCGGCGGAGGGCCGCGCGGTCGCTGTCGTCTCTGGCGGCGATCCGGGCGTGTTCGCGATGGCGGCGGCTTTGTTCGAGGCCGTCGAAGAAGACACTCGATGGCTCAAGCTTGAGATCGCGGTGGCGCCGGGCGTGACGGCGATGCAGGCGGCCGCGGCGCGGCTCGGCGCCCCGCTTGGCCACGATTTCTGCGCTATCTCCCTCTCCGACAATCTCAAGCCCTGGGCGATCGTCGAGCGCCGCCTCCGCGCGGCGTGTGACGGCGATTTTGTCATCGCGCTTTACAACCCGGCTTCGCAGGCGAGGCCGACCCACATCGCGCAAGCGTTCGACTTGCTGCGAGGTATGAAAGCCTCGACGACGCCGGTCGGCTTCGCCCGCGCGGTCGGGCGCGCCGACGAGACGCTGACCCTGACCACGCTCGGCGAAGCCGACGCAAGGCTCGCCGACATGGCGACGCTGGTCCTGATCGGTTCGAGCGAGACCCGCTTCATCACGCGGGAAGGCGCACGGCCTTGGATGGTGACGCCGCGCGCCTATGGGGTCCGGCGATGAGCGGTGATCCAGGCCATGACCGCGTCGAGATCGAAAAGCGTTTCGGCTTCGGGCGCGGCCGGCCGGCGTACGATGACGACCTCGATCTTAAGCGCGCGCGCCGCTTCGATCTTGGCGTAGGTCGCGCTCCCGCCGCTATTCTTGGTCACCAGCGCTTTGATCCGCTCGCGCTTCATCAGCGCGAATTCGTCGGTGAGCGAGAAGGGCCCGCGCGCAAGGATCAGCTTCCAGCGGGGCAGGGCGTCAATATCCGCCGGCCGGTCGATCGCCCGCACGATATAGCGATGCTGCGGCGCTCGCGCGAAGGCGGCGAGGTTGAGGCGTCCCTGGGTGAGGAACACTGTCCTCGGCTTCGCGCCAAGAGCGGCGACGGCCTCGTCCATGGTCGCGGTCTCGATCCAGCGGTCCCCAGGCTCGCGCGACCAGGGCGGGCGGCTGAAGACGACGAGCGGCGTATTGGTCGCGCGGCAGGCCGCGACGGCGTTGGCCGAGATGCGCGAAGCGAAGGGATGGGTCGCGTCGACAACGGCGTCGATGGACTCGCGCGCGAGAAACGCAGCCAAACCTTCGGCGCCGCCGAAGCCGCCGATGCGCTGAGGAATGGGCGTTGGCGTGGGGTTGGCCGTCGCCCCGGCCAACGACAGGATGGCCATGACATCGGGCTCATCGGCAATGCGTCGCGCGAGCGCGCTCGCTTCCGAAGCGCCGCCGAGAATGAGCAGACGAAGGCGGTTCAGTGGGCGGCTCCATGAGCAGGGAACGCTGGCTCGCCGTCGTCGGCGTCGGCGAGGACGGGATCGACGGCCTCACTCCTGCCGCGCGGAAGCTCGTCGCGCAAGCGGCGTTCGTGGTCGGCGGCAAGCGCCACCTTGCGCTCGCCGGACCCTTGAAAGCCGAGACAATGGTCTGGCCGTCGCCGATTGAAAACGCGCTCGACGCCATCGAGGCGCATCGCGGCAATTCCGTCTGCGTGCTCGCCACCGGCGATCCATTCTTCTTCGGCGTCGGCGCCATGTTGATGCGCCGCTTCTCCGCGGAGGAAATGATCTGCGTCTCGGCGCCGTCCGCCTTTGCGCTCGCCGCGGCGCGGCTCGGCTGGAGCGAGCAGGATTGCGCGCTGCTCACTCTGCACGGCCGGCCGCTCGAGGCGATCATTCCGCATTTGCAGCCGGGCGCGCGCATTCTTGTGCTGTCCTGGGACGACGCGACCCCGGCCAAGCTGGCGGCGCTGCTCACGGCGCGCGGCATGGGACGATCGAAGCTCACAATCTGCGAGGCGATGGGCGGTCCGCATGAACGGATTCGCACGACCGAGGCGCAAGGCTTCGCGCTCGAGAACGTCGCCGCCTTGAACACGATCGCGCTTGAGGTCGTCGCAGAGCGTGGCGCGCGGATTCTGCCCCGTGCTGCCGGCCCGCCCGACGATTGGTTCGAGCACGACGGGCAGATCACCAAGCGCGAGATCCGGGCGATAACCCTGTCTCAGCTCGCGCCGCGACGGGGAGAATTGTTGTGGGACGTCGGTTCAGGCTCCGGGTCCATCGCCATCGAATGGATGCTCGCCGACGCCAGCAATACCTCAGTCGCGATCGAGGTTCGCCACGATCGCGCCGAGCGAATTGCCCGCAACGCGCTGAGCTTCGGCGTGCCAGGCCTCTCGGTCGTCACTGGCGAGGCGCCTCAAGTCTTCATCGACCTGCCCAAGCCGGACGCAATCTTCATCGGCGGCGGGGCGAGTGCGCCGGGGATGATCGAACGCGCTTTCGATGCGCTGCCGCCGGGCGGACGGCTCATTGTCAACGCGGTG
This sequence comes from uncultured Alphaproteobacteria bacterium, assembly GCA_963824475.1. Classification (GTDB taxonomy): domain Bacteria; phylum Pseudomonadota; class Alphaproteobacteria; order Rhizobiales; family Beijerinckiaceae; genus Roseiarcus. The sequence goes on along the minus strand of CAWGPR010000005.1, from coordinate 47,002 downwards.
ACGCTCGAGACGCAGGCCGCCTGCGTCGACTGGCGCGCGCGATGGGGCGGCGAACTTGCACAGATTTCGGTCGCGCATGCGGATCCGGTCGGGCGCTATTCCGGCTGGCGCGCGGCGATGCCGATCGTGCAGTGGCGCCTCGTCAAGCCATGAGCCGAACTCGTCGCGATCGGCGTCGGCTGTCGCGCCGGCGTTGCGGGCGAGGCGATCGCGGCGCTGGCGCGCCGGGCGCTCGCGGAAGCCGGAGAGCCCGAGGGAGAGCGGCGGATGTTCACGCTTGAGGCCAAAGCCGGTGAGCCTGGGCTCATCGAAGCCGCGCGTCTTCTGCGCGCGAGGCTTACGCCACTGCCGCTCGCAGCCCTCAATGCGCAGGCCGATCGCATCCTCACGCCCTCGGCTACCGCGCAAGCGCGGTTCGGCGCGCCCAACATTGCCGAAGCCGCGGCGCTCGCCGGCGCCGGCGAAGGCGCACGGCTGCTTGGGCCGCGGCTCACCGCGCGCGGCGCGACCTGCGCCGTCGCTTTGTCTCCGGAGCGGCCAAGCGACGGCGCAACTTGCGCCGTCGCTCTACCCCCGGGACAACGATGACGGTGCACTTCATCGGCGCCGGACCGGGCGCTCCCGATCTCATCACCGTCCGCGGACGCGACCTTATCGCGCGCTCATCCGTCTGCCTCTATGCCGGCTCGCTCATCCCGCCTGCGTTGCTCGATCATTGCCCTGAAGGCGCACGGATCGTCGACACCGCGCCGCTCGATCTCGACGCGATCGTCAAGCTCTGCGTCGAAGCGACAGTGAGAGGCGAGGACGTCGCCCGGCTCCATTCGGGCGACCTCTCGATCTGGAGCGCCATGGGCGAGCAACTGCGGCGCCTGGAGCGGGCAGGGGTCGAGTACACGGTCACGCCCGGCGTGCCCGCTTTCGCCGCCGCCACCGCCGTACTCAAGCGCGAACTGACGTTGCCCGGCGTCGCCCAATCCTTGGTGCTGACGCGCACGTCCGGCCGCGCTTCGCCGATGCCCGAGCGCGAAACGCTCGCCAATTTCGCCTTAACTGGCGCGACGCTCGTGATCCATCTGTCGATCCATGCGCTGGAAGATGTCGTCGCCGAGCTCACGCCGTTCTATGGTCCCGATTGTCCGACGGCGGTGGTCGCGCGAGCCTCCTGGCCGGACGAGCGCATCGTGCGCGCGACGCTCGGCGAGATCGTGGGCGCGTTGCGCGAGGCGCCGATCGAACGCACGGCGCTCATCCTGGTCGGCCCGGTGTTGGGCGCTGAGGACTTTCGCGAGAGCGAGCTCTACAACGCCGACTATGTGCGCCGGTTTCGGAGAGGCCGCTCGCCGGGCGAGGGCGAATGACGCGGCTGGGGCAATTTGCGCTCAGCGTAATCCTCGACCTCATCCTGAGGAGCCTGCGGAGCAGGCGTCTCGAAGGATCGTTCAGTGGGCGCCGGCGTTCGTGCGAACTCGCGCCTCCTTCGAGGCCGCTTTGCCGCGCCTCAGGACGAGGTCGGGGAATCGACTCTCCTGAATCCGCTGCTTGCAAGCACGCGTCCGTCGCGTCCGACGACGACGATCTCGAGCTCGCCCGGCTGGCCGGCGAGGACGCGCGCGGCCGTCGCCCATGCCCCGTCGGCGACGAGCGCCGGGAGGTCGGAGCCTGTGGCTTGAGCGAGTTCGAACGCGTGCAGCGCGCTGTTGGCGGTCGCGATCGCCCCGACGAGGGACGGCGCGCCGCCCGCCAGCGCAACACGCTCCGCCAGCGCCTCAAGGTCGACGGCGCCGCGCTTCGAATGCAAATCGAGCTTGCCCTCGGCGAGCTTGGTCATCTTCGCTGGGCCGCCGGCGATGGTGACGCGCGCGACGGGATGCCCGCGCAGGTATTTCAAGAGGCCGCCGACAAAATCGCCCATGTCGATCAGCGCATGATCAGGCAGGCCGTAAAGCGCGCGGATTGCGGCCTCGGAGGTCTCGCCGGTCGCGGCGCCGATGTGAGCGCAACCGCTGGCGCGCGCGACGTCGACGCCGCGGTGGATCGAGTGGATCCAGGCCGAGCACGAATAGGGCATGACGACGCCGGTCGTGCCGAGGATCGACAAGCCGCCGACGATGCCGAGCCGCGCGTTCAAGGTGCGCTCGGCGATCTTCTTGCCACCTGGAACCGAGATTTCGACAATCGCGTCGACCCGCGCGCCGAGCCTCGTGGCGACCTCTTCGAGATTGGCGCAGATCATCGCCCGCGGCGCGGGGTTGATCGCCGGCTCGCCCGGCTGGAGCGGCAGGCCCGGCCTTGTCACCGTGCCGACGCCTTCCCCCGCCTTGAAGGTCACGCCCCCGCCCGGGTGCGCATCGCGCACAGTGGCTACGATCAGCGCCCCATGCGTGACGTCGGGATCGTCGCCTGCGTCCTTGACGATGCCGGCACGGGCGAAATCGGCCTTGAGCTCATGAGTTGCCAGCGCAAATTCAGGCCTGAGGCCTTTTGGCAGCGCGACGGGTACAGGATCGGGAAATTGGCCGGTCAGAAGCGCTTCAAAGGCCGCGCGCGCCGCGCCGGCGGCGCAGGCGCCGGTGGTCCAGCCGCGCTGCAACGGAGTCGCCCTTTCCGCTTCGCTCATGCGCGTTGGCGTAGCGCGCGCCATCGGCTCTGCCTAGGGGCGGAGCGGTGACCCGCGGCCTCATGATCGCCGCGCCTCGCTCTGGCAGCGGCAAGACCACGGTGACGCTCGGTCTTTTGCGCGCGTTCAGGCGCCGGGGCGTCGACGTCGTCGGCCTCAAGTCCGGTCCCGACTACATCGATCCGGCCTTTCACGCGGCGGCGTCGGGACGCGAGGGCGTCAATCTCGATTCCTGGGCCATGCCGCCTAAGCTTCTGGCCGCGCTCGCCGCCCAATCGGCGGGACAAAGCGCGCTCGCGCTTTGCGAAGCTTCGATGGGACTGTTCGACGGCGTCCCGAGCGAGGGCGGGCGCACCGGCGCCTCGGCCGATGTCGCGGCGGCGCTCGGCATGCCGATCCTGCTGGTCATCGACGTGTCGGGCCAGGCGCAGTCGGCGGCGGCGATCGTCAAAGGCTGCGGGTCTTATGACGGGCGGCTCAAAGTCGCTGGCGTCATCGTCAATCGCGTCGGCAGCGAGCGCCATCGCCGGCTTGTTGTCGAGGCGATCGAGGCGATGGGCGTCCCGGTCGTGGGCGCGCTGCCGCGCAACGAGAAGGTTGCTCTGCCCGAGCGCCATCTGGGCCTTGTGCAGGCGGGCGAGACGGAGGCGCTCGAGGCGCGGCTCGAGGCGATCGCCGACTTTATCGAGACGTATGTCGATTGCGGCCGCGTGCTCGCTTCGGCCGGCGAGCTCGTTTGCGCTTCGTTCGCGCCCGCGCCCGTCGCGCTACGGCCGCCGGGACAGCGCGTCGCGCTCGCTCGCGACGCGGCGTTCTCGTTCATCTACCCGCATCTCGTGAAAGGCTGGCGGGCGGCCGGGGCCGAAATCGTCTCCTTCTCGCCGCTCGCCGACGAGCCGCCGCCTGAGGACTGCGATCTGTGCTGGCTTCCAGGCGGCTACCCGGAATTGCATGCCGGCCGGCTTGCGGCCGCGGCCCGGTTTCGCGAAGGTCTCAGCCGTTTCGCCGAGACGCGCCCGGTGCACGGCGAATGCGGGGGCTATATGGCGCTGGGCCAAAGCCTGACCGACGCGTCCGGCGTCGCCCATCCGATGGCGGGCCTGCTCGGCGTCGAGACGAGCTTCGAAAAGCGTAGGATGACGCTCGGCTATCGCGCGGCCCGCCTCGCCTCCGATTGCGCGCTTGGGGGCGCGGACTCAGTCCTGCGCGGCCACGAGTTCCACTATGCGACCATCGCCGCGACCGGCGGCGACGATCCCTTTGCCTATGTCCGCGACGTGTACAGTGCGCCGGAAGCGCCCGCAGGCTCGCGAAGAGGCCGGATCACGGGCTCGTTCTTTCATGTGATCGCTGAGGCGTGAGGCTTGGCGCCAGAGACGTAAGCGTAGTTCTACCTAATTGACGTGGCATAGACATAATTGTAGAAACAATAATGCGGAGTAAATAGGGGCGCGACGCGTTGAAATGTCGCCGCGCCGCCAGGGACGTTGCGCAAGTGAACCGGGATGGGACGCTGGCAAACTCCGTTTGGGGCGCTCGCCGTATTGCGTCCGAAAATATGCGCCGAACCTTCACGAGAGTCGGCAGGATCTAGTCTCATGTCCCACAAATATCTTTACATAATCTGCGGGGATCGCCATGATTCGTTTTTGCTTGGGAGCGGATCGTGGCGCGCACTGGAAGACCGCAGGATCGTTTGGTGTCGCTGAGCGCCATAGAGCGGGAAGAACTCGAGCGGTTGGGTCGATCGCGTTCGGCCCCTCACAGCCTGGTTCGTCGAGCCCAGATCATTCTGGGGTCGGCTTCAGGCGAGACCAATCTCAGCATAGCCCGACGGCTGGGAGTCTCGAACCCGACCGTGTGCCATTGGCGCAAGAAATGGTTCGATCAAGGCCTTGTCGGCCTGTACGGCGAGGCGAGGCCCGGGCGCCCGAGAACCCACGACGAAGAGCGAGTGGCGGAGCTTCTGCGCACCGTCCTGGACAGCAAGCCCGCCGACGCGACGCACTGGACCGTGCGCTCTGCCGCCGCAACGACCGGCCTTTCGAAAAGCACAGTCGCGCGAACCTTCGCTTTGTTCGGCGTACAGCCTCACCGCTCCAAACATTTCAAGCTATCCACCGATCCGGAGTTCGTTGACAAGGTCCGGGACATTGTTGGTCTGTACCTGAATCCGCCAGATCACGCCCTCGTTCTGTGCGTCGACGAAAAGACGCAGATCCAGGCGCTTGAACGTAGCCAACCGATCCTGCCTCTGGGGCTCGGCTACATCGAAGGGGTGACCCACGATTACTATCGGCATGGAACGACGACGCTGTTCGCCGCTCTCGATATCGCCAACGGTCAGGTCATCGCGCAATGCCGCGCCCGCCACCGACATCAGGAGTTCCTGAGCTTCCTGAAGCACATCGAAGCCAATGTCCCCCGCGACCTCGATCTCCACCTGGTGGTCGACAACTACGCCGCGCACAAGCACCCGGAGATCCGGGCCTGGCTCGCGAAAAGACCTCGCTTCAACCTGCATTTCACGCCGACCTATTCGTCATGGCTCAATCAGGTCGAACGCTGGTTCGCTCTGATAACCCAACGCCAGATCCGGCGCGGATCCTTTATCAGTGCGAAGGACCTCATCGCCAAGATCCAGGTCTTCGTCAAAGCCTACAACGCGAAAGCAACTCCCTTCGTCTGGACCGCCACAAGCCAGCAAATCCTCGACAAGGTCGAACGTATATGTAAAGCTATTTGTGGGACATGAGACTAGCAGGCTGCTGAAGAAGTCGGCCGAGAGGGCTCTGGTGTTTGCCTTTGCCGCATGATTCTCTGGGCTCGGCAGGCGAGTCGGGGAGAGGCGGATGCGGGGCGAGGATCGGACGAGCGGGGCCTTGTTCTCTTACGTCGACGTCGAGGCGCGCATAGCGGCGAAGCATCCGCTGCGGGCGATGCGGCGACTGACCAACGCGGCGCTGGCTGAGCTCGACGCGAGGTTTTCCGCGCTTTACGAGGGGATCGGGCGTCCGTCCATCCCGCCGGAGCGCCTTCTGCGAGCTTCGCTTCTGCAGCTTCTCTATTCGATCCGCTCGGAGCGGCAATTGGTCGAACGGCTGGAGTTCGACATGCTGTTTCGCTGGTTCGTCGGGCTTACGATCGACGAAAAGGTTTTCGACGCCTCGACCTTCTCCAAGAACCGCGACCGCCTGCTCACCCACGAGATCGCGCAAGAGTTTCTGGCTTCGCTGCTCGCCCTGCCGGAGGTGAAGGGGCTCATGAGCGCGGAGCATTTTTCGGTCGACGGGACGCTTCTGAAGGCCTGGGCGTCGATGAAGAGCTTTCGCCCCAAGGACGGTTCGGGCGAGCCGCCTGGGCCGGGGCGCAACGGCGAGGCGGACTTCCGCAAGACCAAGCGATCGAACGCGACGCACGCCTCGACGACGGATAAGGATGCGCGGCTTTACAAGAAAGGGGCGGGTCAGGAGAGCAAGCTCGCCTATCTCGGCCATGCGTTAATGGAGAACCGCAACGGTCTTGTGGTGGCGGCCGAGGCCACATTGGCGACGGGAACGGCCGAGCGCGAGGCGGCCGCGCGCATGAGCGAGCGGGTGCCCGAAGGCGCAACCCTCGGCGCCGACAAGAACTACGACGCCGAGGCTTTCGTCGAAGGCTTGAAGGCGCGCGCGATCGCGCCGCATGTGGCGATCAACGGGACGGTGAGCAAGACCGGCAAGGCGCGCAAGACTGCCGTTCCGCCGGAGGTCGCCGCAAGCCTCGCCCCCGGGCTTAAACCCGGGGCCAGCGGCTGCGCAAGCGCATCGAGGAATCCTTCGGCTGGACCAAGACGGTCGGCGGTCTCATGCAGGTGAAGGTGCGCGGCCTCGACAAGGTCCGCGCCGTCTTCGTCTTCGCCATCGCCGCCTACAACATCGTTCGCCTGCCCAAGCTCCTGGCTCCAAGCGGCGAAGTGTGTCCGGCGGCGTGAAAAGCCAGAGAACAATGACCCAACCGCAGGCCAAAACCTCAAAAATGAGCCGCATCCAACGGCAAAAAATCGCGCCTGCCTCCCCGGTTGCGCAGACGCAGCAACTTTTTCAGCAGCCTGCTAGAGCGGGATGAATTCGGGCTCAATCGGAGGGGGATTCCCGAATCAGCGTCGTTCTGATTCACCGTCCTGGCTGGGAAGGAGGCCAGCATGGATGGGAAAGCCTTATTCGATCGATCTTCGGGAGCGGGCGATAGCGGTGGTTTTGCAAGGCGGGCTGTCGCGGCATGAATTGGCGGCGCGCTTCGGGGTCGCGCCAAGCACGGTGATCAATTGGGTGCGGCGGTTTGGGGAGACGGGGAGCGTCGCGCCCGGCCGGATGGGCGGACGCAAGCCCAAGGCGATCGCTGGCGAGCACGCGGCCTTTCTGGCCCGGCGCGTCCGGGACGGCGCCTTCACCTTGCGCGGGCTGGTGGCCGAACTCGCGGAGCGCGGCCTTAAGGTCGATTATCGATCGGTGTGGAATTTCGTTCACGCCGAGAAGCTCAGCTTCAAAAAAAACCGTCGTCGCCAGCGAACGCGATCGGCCTGACGTGGCGCGGCGGCGCGCCCAGTGGACGAAGCGCCAGAGCCGGATCGACCCCAAGCGCCTGGTGTTCATCGACGAGACCTCCGCCTTCGCGGAGGCAGACTCTGGACGAAGACCAACATGGAGCCGCTGCGCGGCTGGGCGCCCAAAGGCGAACGATTGGTGGCCAAAGTTCCTCATGGCCATTGGCAAACCATGACCTTTGTCGCCGCGCTTCGTCACGACCGCATCGAGGCGCCGTGGCTCATCGACGGTCCGATCAACGGCGAAGGCTTTCGAACCTATGTCGAGAAGGCGCTGGCCCCCACGCTTAAGCCAGGCGACGTGGTGATCATGGACAACCTCGGCAGCCACAAGGGCGAGGCGGTTCGCCAAGCCATCCGCTCAGCCGGGGCGAAGCTGTTCTTTCTCCCCAAATACTCGCCCGATCTGAACCCGATCGAACAGGTCTTCGCCAAGTTCAAGCATCTCTTGCGCAAGGCGGCGGCGCGAACCCTCGAGACGGTCGTCGCCGCTATCGGCGAACTGCTCGGCGCCTACACCGCCAAAGAGTGCGCCAACTACTTCGCCAACGCCGGATACGGACAAGCTTGAAAACATCACGCTCTAGTAAAATAGCTTGCATATGCTAGCGTTTATTTTTCGGAATTGGGACTTTTCAATGGGTTACGACCGAAAAAATCAAAAAATCGGGCTCACGTCTCAGGTTGTGTGCAAAACATCTGAAGCGCGTTCCCATTCCCCACTTTCATCTCAACGCGGCTCGCGAGACGGCTCCTTCGATCCGCCTAACTGAAACGTATAGCATTGGTTGCCATTTTTTGCAACCAATTGCATAATGTTCTGATTAACACGAGCCAGTCGATCCCGGACAGGCGACCGAGGAGGTCGAAGCTCTATCGTCCGGCGCACATTTGTCCGGTCGCCTTGACGCGCAAACGGGGCGCCATTCGAAATGGCGCCCCGCTGCAAAGACTTAAGGCCAAGGAGCCGCCGAGGCTGGTGGAACGTCAGTCGCGCGGATCGGTCGGCGGCTCGGCTTGCGAACCCGGCTCGAAAGGACGGCTGCGCCGCTCGGCCATGAACTGATCGAACTCGGCGCGGTCCTTGGCGAAGCGCAGCCGTGCAAGGAAATCTTTGAACTCGTGCTGCTCCTCTTCGAGGCGCTTTAACGTTTCCGAGCGGTATTCGTCGAAGGCGCGGTTTCCGCTCGTCGAGGGCCCGAACCAGTCGCCGCCGCTCGTCACCCGGTCCATCCGATCGCGCACTTTCTCCATCTTTTCCTGCAAGCGGGTCATCTTGCGTTCCCAGCGATCCCGACCGTGATCCCTGTCGAACATTGGCTCATCCCCTGCGTAAGCTAAATGACGCCGACAGCCGAACTTTCCGCGCCCGAGAAAGAGGCCGAGAAGCAGCAGACCGATCGGCCACCACCACAGGAACCCCAAGACGGTGAGAATGATAGGCATGGCGCGTCCTCACGTGTTAATGTAATGAACATTTACTTCGGGACGGCAGCCTTTGTCAAGTCCCTCTTGTTCAGCTGCGACGCGGCGCCCGAAGCCCCGCAATGCTTAATTGGAACTCCAAGGTGGAGCTTCGGAACGGTCTCGCTTCAAGTGACCTCATGGCTCAAGGGCCGCGCGTAAGCGCGGCGTTTCGAAGCATGCTCCAGCTCTCGGCTCCGTCGGCGCCCGCGGGGGCGTCCTTCGAGGCCGCTTCGCGGCACCTCAGGACGAGGTGGTTGTGAGTTTTAGCGCTGAATTGCGCTGAGCGGCCGCACCCGTCACGGCCGCGCCCCGCTGATCCCGAGCCCCCGCAAATAGACCAGCACGTGCGCCTCCAGGAGTTCCTCTGGAGACATCGGCAGCGCGCGTTGCGCACCATCGCCACGGCCAAACAGCGAAGCGACGCCGTGCGCCACGGCCCAGATGTGGAGAGCGACCATCAAGGCCGGTGGGCGGCCGGCCGGGGGCATTGCCGCACAGACCGCGTCCGCGGCCCCGCGCAACACGTCGAAAGCCCGTCCACCCGCCTCCCGCAGCAAGGGATTGGCCCCAACGGGGACGCCGGCTTCGAACATCGCCGAGTAGAACGCGGGCTGACCGCGGGCGAATTCGAGATAGGCCTTGCCGAGCCGATCCAACGCAATGAACGCATCCGGGCGTCCGCCATCCCAGGCCCGCGCCAGCGTCGCCTCGAACTGCTCGAAGCCGCGCAGCGCCACGCTTGCCATCAGCTCGTCGCGGTCGCGGAAATGCCGATAGGGCGCCGCCGGGCTCACCCCGGCAAAGCGGGCGGCCTCTGCAAAAGTGAACCCCGCTGTCCCCTTCCTCGCGATCAGTTCCAGCGCCGCGCGGATCAGCGTCTCGCGCAAATTGCCGTGATGATAGCCGCGCGGCGCGTCGCCCTCGCTGGGTTTGTCCTTGCTCCAAGTCATGTAAGGGATGCTTACATCATCGCGATCAGGGTGTCGATGCGGTCGGACCTGCGCGCGACGCCGAGGAGCGCTTCGCCGCAACCTCGGCCGCGCCCAGACCTCCGGCCGGCCGCCGTAACGGGCGATCAGGATCTAGCAGGCTGCTGAAGAAGTTGGGCGAAGAGGCGCTGGTGTTTGTTCTCATTGCGTGATTCCGTGGACGTTGCGATTCGCGAGGGGGTTTTGATGCGGGGCGAGGATCGGACGAGCGGGGCGTTGTTCTCCTACGTCGACGTCGAGGCGCGCATAGCGGCGAAGCATCCGCTGCGGGCGATGCGGCGATTGACCAATGCGGCGCTGGCTGATCTCGACCGGGCGTTTTCCGCGCTTTACGAGGGGATCGGGCGTCCGTCCATCCCGCCGGAGCGCCTTCTGCGAGCTTCGCTTCTGCAGCTTCTCTATTCGATCCGCTCGGAGCGGCAGCTGGTCGAACGGCTGGAGTTCGACATGCTGTTTCGCTGGTTCGTCGGGCTGTCGATCGACGAAAAGGTTTTCGACGCCTCGACCTTCTCCAAGAACCGCGACCGCCTGCTCACCCACGAGATTGCGCAGGAGTTTCTGTCTTCGCTCCTCGGCCTGCCGGAGGTGAAGGGGCTTCTGAGCGCCGAGCATTTTTCGGTCGATGGAACGATGTTGAAAGCCTGGGCGTCGATGAAGAGCTTTCGGCCCAAGGACGGTTCGGGCGAGCCGCCTGGGCCGGGGCGCAATGGCGAGATCAACTTCCGCAAGACCAGGCGATCGAACGCGACGCACGCCTCGACGACCGACAAGGATGCGCGCCTTTGCCGCAAGGGCGCCGGGCAGGAGAGCCGTCTGGCCTATCTTGGCCACGTCTTGATGGAGAACCGCAACGGTCTTGTGGGTGGCGGCCGAGGCCACATTGGCGACGGGAACGGCCGAGCGCGAGGCGGCCGCGCGCATGAGCGAGCGGGTGCCCGAAGGCGCAACCCTCGGCGCCGACAAGAACTACGACGCCGAGGCTTTCGTCGAAGGCTTGAAGGCGCGCGGGATCGCGCCGCATGTGGCGATCAACGGGACGGTGAGCAAGACCGGCAAGGCGCGCAAGACCGCCGTCCCGCCGGAGGTCGCCGCAAGCCTCGCCCCCGGGCTTAAACCCGGGGCCAGCGGCTGCGCAAGCGCATCGAGGAATCCTTCGGCTGGACCAAGACGGTGGGCGGCCTGACGCAGGTGAAGGTGCGCGGCCTCGACAAGGTCCGCGCCGTCTTCGTCTTCGCCATCGCCGCCTACAACATCGTTCGCCTGCCCAAGCTCCTGGCTCCAAGCGGCGAAGTGTGTCCGGCGGCGTGAAAAGCCAGAGAACAATGACCCAACCGCAGGCCAAAACCTCAAAAATGAGCCGCATCCAACGGCAAAAAATCGCGCCTGCCTCCCCGGTTGCGCAGACGCAGCAACTTTTTCAGCAGCCTGCTAGAGCCGCGCGGCGATCGCTGCGTAGACGGCCAGAGCGGCGCTGGCCACGACATTCCAGCCGGCAAGCGACAGTCCGGCAATGCGCAACTGGACCTCGTCGCAGCGCACGACCTTGACCGAATTCAACGTGTTCACCAGGTCGTTGACATTGAGGGATCCGGTCAGGCCGCCGGTGCAAGCGGTCGGCCCCGGCCACCAATGGTATTCGACCCCGACATGGTAGGCGGCAAGCGCGGCGTTGGCCGCAAACACCAGCGTCAGAAGCGCGAAGCCGGCCCGCGCCAGGCGATGCGAGGAGCGGCTTATGAGCGCGGTGAGCAGCGCGAGCGGAATGGCGGCGTAAAAGGCGTAGCGCTGAGTGAGGCAGAGCTCGCAGGGCGCGTAGCCAGACAATTGAAAAATCCAGACCGCCGCGAGGATTGCGACCGACGCTGCGGCGATCCAAAGCGACCTTGCCCCTTGCGAGGGCGCGAGCACGATCTCGGCAAGCGTCATCAGAAGACCTTGATCGCGATCACGAAGCCGGCGACGACCAGCGCGACGAATCCAGCCAGAGCCGCCGCGAAATTACGCTCCAACGCCGTGCGCAACGGTTCGCCGAACCAATGCAGCACGCCAGCGACGAGAAAGAACCGCACCCCGCGGGTTAAGACCGACAGCGCGACGAACAGGGGAAAGTTATAGCCGAGCAGGCCGCTCGTGATCGTCACCAGCTTATACGGGATGGGCGTCACGCCCTTGACGAGGATCACCAACCAGCCCCACTGGGCGTAAGTCTGCTTCAACGCGTCCACTTTCGCGCCATAGCCATAAAGATTGATGAGCCACTGTCCGACAGTGCCATAGAGCATGGCGCCGATAGCGTAGCCGAGCATGCCGCCAACCACTGACGCTACGGTCGCAATGAGCGCGTAGCGCCATGCGCGCTTCGGATTGGCGAGCGCCATCGGGGCGAGCAGCACGTCGGGCGGAATGGGAAAGAACGAGCTCTCCGCGAAGGCGACCACGGCCAGCGCGCGCTCCGCCTGCGGTCCTTCGGCGAGCGATCGGACTCGGGAGTAGAGCGAGTTGTTCATTCCAGGGTCCAGGTTGTGCGCCGCAACATATATGCGACCACGATGACGGCGTCCATGCGACGCGGTTTCGGAACGGTAATGGAAGTTGCGGCCTCGCTTCGCCTGGCGAGATGGGCGATCGGCGCGCATTGACCCTGCGCGGTTGAGCGTTCTATATCCGCGCCGGCCGCTTGCCGCGGGCCCCTATGGCGGAACTGGTAGACGCGTCCGACTCAAAATCGGATTCCGCAAGGAGTGCTGGTTCGATTCCGGCTAGGGGCACCATCGGTAGCTATTTTAGAGTGGTATTACAATAGTTTACGGACCGACTGGGCATTGGTCCCACCACTTGGTCCCACACGACGACGTGCGCCGGCTCTAGTTGTTCTTGCTTTGTGAGATGGGGTTCTCATGCACAAGGCGATCGATCGTGTGGACTCAACGCGCCTTTTGCAGGTTACCGCGCTTTCTCTAGCATTGATCACGGCGGGCCGCCTGTCACAGTCTCAGGGTTTTGACGATCCAGAGCAGCAGGCGCGCGATCAAGAGCCGCAGCGTCCGCCAGATCATCGCGCCAGTCATGAGCGCGTCTCCTCAATCTTTGTGTCCCGGACCTTCCGAAGAGCTTGGGCGTCGACGGCCAGAGACGCTGGCCAACACGCGGTCGGCGTCCTCGGCGATGGCTCCGACCAACTGAGGCCGGATCGCCACGAGTGAACCGCGCCGTAGGCCAGGAACGTCCTCAGCGGATTCATTGTCGTCGATCTCAATGATGAGGGAAGCGGCGACAGCATGGGTGGACGCGCCGCGGCGCGAACCTTCGACGCCCTCATCCGCGCCATCGCCAGCGCGCTCGAAACCTTCACCCCTGACGAATGCGCAAATTATCTCGTAAACTCAGGATATCGACGCCAATAATGAAAATGCTCTAGCAGGCTGCTGAAAAAGTTGCTGCGTCTGCGCGACATGGGGTGCAGGCGCGATTTTTTGCCGGTGGATGCGGCTCATGTTCAAGGTTCTGGCCCGACGTCGGTCATTGTTCCCTCGCTGGTCACGCCGCCGGACACACTTCGCCGCTCGGAGCCAGGAGCTTGGGCAGGCGGACGATGTTGTAGGCGGCCATGGCGAAGACGAAAGCGGCGCGGACCTTGTCGAGGCCGCGCACTTTCACTTGCGCAAGCCCGCCCACTGTCTTCATCCAGCCGAAGGATTCCTCGATGCGCTTGCGCAGCCGCTGCCCCCGGGTCTAAGCCCGGGGGCGAGGCTCGCCGCAACCTCCGGCGGAACCGCGGTCTTGCGCGCCTTGCCATGCTTGCTCACCGTCCCGTTGATCGCGACGTGCGGCGCGATCCCGCGCCCCTTCAGGCCTTCGACGAACGCCTCGGCGTCGTAGTTCTTGTCGGCGCCGAGGGTCGCGCCCTTAGGCAACCGTCCGCTCAAGCGCTCCGCCGCCTCGCGTTCGGCCGTTCCCGTGGCCAGGGTCGCCTCCGCGGCCGCCACGAGCCCGTTGCGGTTCTCCATCAGTGCATGGCCGAGATAGCAAAGACGGCTCTCCTGCCCGTCGCCCTTGCGGTAAAGGCGCGCATCCTTGTCGGTCGTCGAGGCGTGCGTCGCGTTCGATCGCTTCGTCTTGCGGAAGTCGATCTCGCCATTGCGCCCCGGCGAAGGCGGCTCGCCCGAGCCATCCTTGGGCCGAAAGCTCTTCATCGACGCCCAGGCCTTCAGAAGCGTCCCGTCGACCGAAAAATGCTCCGCGCTCATGAGCCCCTTCACCTCCGGCAGGGCGAGCAGCGAAGCCAGAAACTCTTGCGCGATCTCGTGGGTGAGCAGGCGGTCGCGGTTCTTGGAGAAGGTCGAGGCGTCGAAAACCTTCTCGTCGATCAACAACCCGACGAACCAGCGAAACAAAAGATCAAACTCGATCCGCTCGGCCAATTGCCGCTCCGAGCGGATCGAATAGAGAAGCTGCAACAGCGTCGCCCGCAGCAAGCGCTCCGGCGGGATGGATGGACGCCCACACGCCTCGTAAAGCGCGGAAAACCTCCCGTCGAGCTCAGCCAGCGCCGCATTGGTCAGTCGCCGCATCCCTCGCAGCGGATGCTTCGCGGGTATCCGCGCCTCGATGTCGACATAGGAAAACAGCGCCCCGCTCGTCCGATCATCGCCCCGCATCGCCTCACCCCCAAATCGCTGGCCGAGCCCATAAAATCATTCGGCAAAGGCAAACACCAGAGCCCTCTCGGCCGACTTCTTCAGCAGCCTGCTAGTCCACCATGCCGAATCACAATCGCGTCGCCGGAACGCCCGTGAATCACGCCTGCCGCCAGCCCCAATTCGATCCGCACAGCGGATCATGAGCGCAAGCGAACGGAATCCCCCTCGATGAGGCGGACTTTGCTTTCGTCGAGTACGATTGGCCGAAGTAATTGCTCTCGCCGGCTCCCTTTAGAGCCTGCTGCATTTGGATTGACGCGCTTTCTTAAGCGCTGTCGTTCATGCCTTGCGCCTCCTTTTGCCCGCCGGCTCCGGGCGTCGGGTGGGGCGCGCCGCATGACCTCATGATCTCAGGCTTCGACAACCAGCGCGCGAACTCTGTGCAAGCAAATGCAAATAAAACCGACCCAAACGCTCCTAAGCGCCAGCAAAATAGCTGGCGTTTACGAGCGCTTATTTTTGTAAATCCAGACTTCTCAATGGGTTACGGTCGAAAAAATAAGCAAAAGCTGTCGTCCTTCCCGGCTCGCGCGGCGGGTTGTGATCGAATGTTTCAAACAGCCACAGCTTCTCCCTCCCCGCCCGGCGGCGGCCAAGCGCGGATCGATTCCGCCAATGGGAACATGTATAGCGCCTATTTCTGATTTTGTCAAGGAAAAGCCGCTCTCGACGGTTGCTCGTTCCGTCTCGAGAGCGATCTGACTGCAGAGCCATGACGCTTCCCATCTCCTCCCATCTCCCGCCGGCGCCGAACAAGAATCTCCCCAATCCGGGCGTTCGCTCCAATTCAACCCAAAAGCAGGGCGCTCGCGCGGTAGGACGGCAAAGCTATACCGCCTTCCTCAGCCGCGCGGCCGCGGCTTCAGGAGTAAGATCCCGCTGGGGAGAGCCCAGCATTTCGAAGCCGACCATGAACTTCCGGATCGTCGCGGAGCGCAGAAGCGGCGGATAGAAATGCGCGTGCATCTGCCATTCCGCGTGCAGCGCGCCGTCAGTCGGCTTCTGATGGAAGCCCATCGAATACGGGAACGGCGCATCGAACAGGCTGTCGTAGCGCTTGGTCAATCGGGACAGCGCTTCGGCGAGCGAGGTCTTTTCCCCCGCGCTCATATCGTCAAATCCGCCGATGCGGCGTCGCGGCAGGATCATGGTCTCGAACGGCCAGTTCGCCCAGAACGGCACAAGCACGCAAAAATCGTCATTGGCGAGGACGACGCGCTCGCCGTGCTGAAGTTCCTGCGCGAGATAGTCGAGGAGCAGCGGCTGGCCGTGCTGCAGGAGATACTCGCCCTGGCGGAGAGTCTCTTTTTCCAGTTCGTTCGGCGGATGGCGGGTCGCCCAGATCTGGCCATGCGGATGAGGATTCGACGCGCCCATCATCTCGCCCCGATTCTCGAAAATCTGCACAGAGGCGATGTCGGTCAGGGCGCCGAGCGCGATCGTCTCCTCGACCCAGACGTCGACGACGCGCTCAATATCAGCGACCGACATGCCCGAAAGTGTGAGATCGTGACGCGGGGAAAAGCACAGCACGCGACAGCGTCCAGGTTCGCCTTCGGCGATAAGCAGCCCGTCGGTCTCCGCGCTGGTCGGCGCGTCGGCCTGCAACGCCGGAAAATCATTGTCGAACACGAAGGTATGCGGGTAGTCCGGGTTGCGAGCGCCGTTGGCGCGCAGGGCGCCCGGGCAGAGATAGCAGTTCGGGTCATGGGCGAGCGCGGCGGGCGAGGCCTCCCGCTCGCGCTGGCCCTGCCAGGGACGCTGCGCGCGGTGCGGCGAGACCAGGACCCATTCGCCGGTCAGCGGATTGAGACGCCGGTGCGAGGCGCCGTGCAGCAGCTCAGAGCGCGCCACCGCTCCGCTCCTCAAACGGGGATCAAGCCGGCGCCGTCGGACGGCGCGCAGACGAAGATTTCTGTGTCGAGGCCAGTTGCGATTCGATAGCCGTCGGTCAGAATTTGTGACGCCTTGTCGACCGCGGAGGCTTCGACCAGGCTGACCGTGCAGCCGCCAAAACCGCCGCCTGTCATGCGCGAACCGTAGACGCCCTCGACCGTTTGGGCCAGTCCGACCAGCATGTCGACCTCGGGACAGGTGATCTCAAAGTCCTTTTGCATCGAGACGTGGGAAGCGTTCATGGCCCGCCCGCAGGCGACGAAATCGCCTGCGTCGAGCGCGCGCGCCGCCTCGAGCACGCGCGCGTTCTCGGTGACGATATGGCGACAGCGGCGGTAGATGAGCTCGGGCAGCTTGCGGCGTTTGGCGTCAAGCTCAGCTGGCGTCACGTCGCGCAGCGCCTTGATCGGTCCGAGATAGCGGCTGAGCAGGCTCACCCCTTCCTCGCAAGCCTCGCGCCGCAAATTGTACTCACCGCCAGCATGCTGATGGCGGACCCCGCTGTTGGCGATAAGAAGCCTTAAGTTTGGCGCGATCGCGACATGGCGCGAGGCGAGATTCCGGCAATCGATTAGGAGCGCATGCCCGGCGACGCCGAAGCAGGCGATATATTGATCCATCACCCCGCAGCGCATGCCGACGAAATCATTTTCCGCCCGCTGGCAGATCTGGGCGACCGCGATTGGATCGAAGGGCAGGCCGCTCTCGATCAGCAGCGCGTGGGTGACCGAGACCTCGAGCGCGGCTGAGGAGCTTAGGCCCGCGCCGATCGGGACGTCGGTCCAGATGATGAGATCAGCGCCCGAAAGACGCAGTCCGCTCATTTCCAGCATGAGCGCGACTCCGAGGACGTAGTCCGACCAATCGCCGCTCGCGGCGGCTGGCGGCGAATCGAGATCGAACTCGCGCGTCTCGTCCATGATCATGGAATAAACCCTGAGCCGACGATCGGGCCGCTGCGAGGCCGCGGTCAAGGTGGCGAAGTCAAGCGCCGCCGGCATGACGAAGCCGTCATTATAATCGGTGTGCTCGCCGATCAGATTGACGCGGCCTGGCGCGCGGCTGACGGTCGGCACGCGACCGAACCGGTAGGCGAACTCGACCGCGAGGTCGCGCGCCTGAACGCTCATCGGAATTCCTCCCATCGGCGAACTGGAAGCCCTGCCGGCCCACGCGTCAAGCGAGATTGAAGGGCTCACCGGGCTAGCCGAAGCGCGCGCTGCGCCCGCTTGAGAAGAGCCGTCGGCATGGCGCGGGTGAGCCAGAGCCCGGCGCCCAGCGTGGCGAAATACGCCGCAGCCCCGATCGCGATGAGCGCTGCAAGTCTCGCTTCGCGAACGAAACGCGTGAGATGCGACGTAAACGCGACAAGCGGTCCGTCGGCTAACGTCAGCGCAAGCGCGAGCGCGCCGGCGGCGAAGAGCGTCGCGGCAGCGGTCGCAAGCAAGCGATCGTCGGGCGCGGTCCAACCGCGCCGCCGCGCGAGCGCGAACACGCCGGCGACCTTGATCCAGAGGCCGGCCGCAGTCGCCAGCGCGAGTCCTGGGGCTCCCAGCGGCCGAAACAGCGCGATCTTGAGCGCCACATTGACCGCAACCCCGATCAGCGTGACCTTGAGCGGCGTCGCCGTGTCGCCGCGTGACAAAAAGCTCGCGGCCACGATTCGGTCCACGAACAGCGCCGGCATGCCAAGGGCGTAGGCCGCAAGCACTCCGGCCGCTTGCTGGGTCGCATTGGCCTTGAAAGCGCCGTGCTCGAACGCGACAGCGACGATAAGGTCGGGAATGAGAAGAAATGCGACCACAAAGGGAGCGCCGAGCGCGAGCGTCAGGGAAGCGGCGCGGTTCTGGGCGGCCAACGCGCCG
Source organism: uncultured Alphaproteobacteria bacterium (assembly GCA_963824475.1). Taxonomy (GTDB): domain Bacteria; phylum Pseudomonadota; class Alphaproteobacteria; order Rhizobiales; family Beijerinckiaceae; genus Roseiarcus. The sequence continues at coordinate 28,880 of CAWGPR010000005.1, read as the reverse complement.
CGGTCATCGCCGAGGGCGACGAGGGCCGACATTTCCCTGAGCAGGACCGAGCCAGTGGCGATAACGATGATGCCGCCGGGCAATTGATAAAGCCGGTCGGCATAGCTGATGGCGGAGAGACCGCCGGTCGGCAGGAGCGAGCCCACAATCTGGTCGGCGAGCGCGCCGATCTGATAACTCGCCGAAATGCCGATTGCCGGCCCCAGCATCCAAAGAAATTTGCGAATATCGGGCGTCCAGCGCGGCCAAGTCAGCCGCTCCAAGAGGCCGCGCCGGCGCGCGTCGGCGACGACAATGGCGAGCTGCGTCGCGCCGGAGGCGAGAAATCCCCAGCTCGCCACGCTGGCCACGCCCGGCGAGGCCTTCGGAAAAAAGGCGGCGAAGGCGAGAAACGCAATCATGCACACATTGGCGGCCGCGGGCGCAGAAGCCGGGGCTCCCCAGGCATTGTTGGCGTTGAGCGTGCCCTGATGGAGCGCGAAGACGGCGATGAGGGCGATATAGGGGAACATGATGCGCGACATCGCGACCGCTTGCGCGAACTTCTCGGGCTGGCTGACAAAGCCGGGCGAAGTCAGCCGCACCAGCAGCGGCATGTCGAGATAGACGAGGCCGAGCAGCGTGATCTGCGACAGGATGAGCAGCGTGAAGACCTGGCTCGCGAAATGGCCGGCCTCCTCGGGGCCTCCGGTCTCGAGCACGCGCGTGTAGGTCGGCAGATAAGCGGCGTTGAACGACCCTTCGCCAAAGATCTGGCGGAATTGGTTGGGCAGCTTGATCGCCGCGATATAGGCGTCGTTGAGCGCCCCGCCGCCCATGAGCGCAGCGAGCGCCATGTCGCGCAGGAAGCCGGTCAGCCGAGAGGCGATCGTCCAGCCGCCGACCAGGAAGATATTGCGGTACATTGGGCCGGTTTAGCCGGATTCGCCGCGCGGCTGAAATCGGACCCTCAGGGCGACCCGCCCAGCGCCTGGTCAATATCGCGCCAGAGGTCTTCGACATCCTCGATTCCGGCTGATAGCCGCAACAAGTCGGGCGGGCATGGCGAATTGGCGCCTTCGATCGAGGCGCGATGTTCGATCAGCGATTCGACCCCGCCAAGAGAGGTCGCCCGCTTCCACAAGCGCACCCGGGCCGCGGCCGCGATCGCAGCCTCGGCGCCGCCGCGCACGCGGATCGACAGCATTCCTCCGAATCCGCCCTTCATCTGGCGACGCGCGACGTCGTGGCCCGGGTGATGCGGGAGTCCCGGATAGAGCACCGCGGAAACCGCCGCATGGTTGGAGAGCCGGTTCGCCAGCTCCATGGCGTTCGCCGCCGCCGCGCGCACGCGCAAGTCGAGGGTTCTCAGGCCTCGGATCAACAGGAACGCCTCGAACGGATGCAGGATCATTCCGTGCGATTGGCGAATCGTCCGCGCCCGCATACAAAGGGCATCGTCCCGCGCGAAGCAGAGCGCTCCCGCGACGACGTCGGAATGCCCATTGAGATATTTGGTCGCCGAGTGCATCACCACGTCAGCGCCGAGAGCGATGGGCCGCGTGAAAACGGGCGTCGCGCAAGTTGAATCAACTGCGAGAATCGCGCCCGCTGCGTGAGCTGCGCGCGCCGCGCCTTCGATGTCGCTTAACCCCCAGAGCGGATTGCTCGGCGTCTCGAGCCAGAGGAGCTTTGTGACGCCTGGCTTCACCGCCCGCGCCAGCGCCGGCAAATCCTCGGCGTCAACGAAATCGACGCTGACTCCGAAGGCCGGAGCCTCATTGGCGAGCCAGCCGCGCAGGGCCCAATACATTCGATGGGGCGCAACCACATGCGCGTCCGGCCCGAGGCTCAGGACGAGCGTGATCGCCGCCGACATGCCCGAACCGAAAACGAGCGTCGCCGACGCGCCCTCGAGCGCTCCGATCACCGCCTCCCCCTCGCGCACGGTGTCGTTGTCAGGGCGGCCATAAGAATTGCCGCTGCGATAGAGATTGTCGGGGTCGCGTTCGAAGGTCGTCGCGAGATGGATCGGCGGCACAATGGCGCGGGTGCGTTCGTCGATGAGCCCCAAAGCCTGAGCGGCGAGGGTGCGCGGACTGAAAGGCGGCGGGTCGCTCATAGCGCGAGGCCCCGAAGCAGCTTCGGCGCGCCGCTTCGTGCGCCGCTCGCCTCCGCGATCAGCATGTCCTTGAGCGCAGGCGCCCGATCGACGAGGCGAAGCCCGAGGTCGCGCGCGAAGCGCAGAGGCGCGAGATCGTTGGAAAACAGACGATTGAGCGCGTCGAGGCCAAGGCCGCTGGCCGCGACGTCGAAGCGCCGCTGACGCTGGTAGGCCGCGAGCGGCGCGGGGGCGCCGGGATCAAGACCGAGCCGCATCTCGCCGACGATCGTCTCGGCGAGCGCCGCAACGTCGCGCAAGCCCAGGTTCAAACCCTGCCCGGCGACGGGATGCACGACATGGGCCGCGTCGCCCACGAGTGCAAGCCGCTCGGCAACGAAGCGCCGGGCGATCTGGAACCGGAAAGGAAACGCCTCGACTCGCGAGGCGAGGCGGATTTCGCCCAGTTTTGGCGTGAAGCGGTATTCGAGCTGGCGCGTCAGCTCTTCGGAGTCCAGCGCAAGCAGCGCGCGCGCGTCGGCGCGACGCTCGTTCCAGACAATGCTCGACTGGCGGCCGGGAAGGGGCAGAACCGCGAACGGACCGGCAGGCAAGAAATGCTGCTCCGCGCGGCCTTCGTGATCGCGCTTGTGCGCGACCGTCGCGACGATTCCGGACTGGTCATAGTCCCAGCCGATGGTCTGAATATCGGCGAGCCGGCTGAGTTTCGAGCGCGCGCCGTCGGCGGCGACAGCGAGGCGCGCCCGCAAGGCGCGGCCGTCGGATAGCCCGATCTCCGCGATCCGCTTGCCCCGGGCCCAATGCGCGACGGACGCCGGGATGCGTCGAACTTCGAGCCGATCGCAGAGCGCGGAGAGCGCGCCGAGGACATCGTCGTTGAACGCCATATGGGCGAGAGGCGCACGGTCTTTCGATGCGAAACGAAGATGGGGCAAGCGCACGGCGTCGCGCACGTCCCCGTCCATGATCGCCATCGACAAGATCGGTTGCGCTTGTCGCTCGATCGCCGCCCAGGCGCCGATATGTTCCAACAAGCGCCGCGGCCCTTCCGCGATCGCGACCGTGCGCAAGGGGCTTGCGCTTGGCCCCGCCGGCGCCGCCGGATCGACGACGGCTATGGAGACGCCTTCTCCCATCGCCTGCTTGATCGAGGCGGCGAGCGCCAGTCCGGACGGGCCTCCGCCAGCGATGACGACGTCGAAGATGGAATTGGATCCCACTACCAAACTCCCTCCTTTGAGCCGCGGATTGTCGGTCGTTTGCGCCAGGGGCGCAACCGCCCGGCTGAGAACGACGCACAGGCGCTCGGGCGCAGCGTCCGACCGTCAGAGGGTGTAAGATCGCCGGTCAGTGATACCCGAGGTCGCCCCGCACCTTGCCGCGAAACACCCAATAGGACCAGCCCGAGTACATGAGGATGACCGGCAGCAGGAACACCGTCCCAACGAGCAGGAAGGCCTGCGTCGATGGCGAGGACGCCGCGTCCCAGAGGGTGAACTTGTAGGGCACGATCAACGGAAAGAGGCTGATCGCGATGCCGAGATAGGACATCACGAACAATAGGATCGCGCCGATGAACGGCGCCGCCTCGGAGCGGTTGTTGAGCGACCGCCATTCCCAGTAGGCGATCAGCGCGGTGACGATTGGCACCGGCGCAAAAATCACGATATCGGGCCACGAGAACCACCGCTCGGCGATCTGTGGCTTCGCGAATGGCGTCCATAGGCTCACCGCGGCGATTCCAATCAGAACGCCAATCAGCGACCAGCGCCCCAGCGCTCGCGCCCAATCCTGAAGCGCGCCTTCAGTCTTCAGGATCAGCCAGCCCGCGCCGAGCAGGCTGTAGCCGAAGACTAGGGCGGCGCCGGTCAGCAACGAGAACGGCGTGAAGCAGTCGAACGAGCTGCCGGCGAAGTGGCGTCCGTCCGTGTGAAAGCCCTGAATGAACGCGCCGAGCACAATGCCCTGCGCGAAGGCGCCGATGACGGAGCCGTAGTTGAAGGCGTGATCCCAGAAGGTCCGCCGCTCGGCGTCGCGGTAGCGGAACTCGAAGGCGACGCCGCGGAAAACGAGCGCCAGCAGCATGATGGCGATCGGGAAATAAACCGCCGGTATGATGATCGCAAACGCCAGCGGGAAAGCCCCCATGAGCGCAAGTCCGCCAAGCACCAGCCAGGTCTCGTTGCCGTCCCAGATCGGCGCGATCGAGTTCATCACCAGATTGCGCGAATCCCGATCGGGCGCGAACCCATAGAGGATGCCCACACCCAAATCGAAGCCGTCCAGGAGCACATAGAGAAAGACGCCGAGGCCAAGGACGAGCGTCCATGCGGGCACAAGATCAAGAACAGGCTGGGTCATGACCGCCGCCCCGCCTCTGTGGATGGGAGCGCCTGGACCGGCAGCGCCGGGCGTCCGCTTTCGATCGGTTCGGGCTCGGTCGCCTCCTCGGCAGGACCGAGTCGGACGATTCTGATCATCAGCGCGAGGCCCGCGGAGAACATGACGAGGTAGACAAGGCAATAGCCGGCGAACGAGACCGCGACGTCGAAGCCCGTCAGAGACGGAGACACGGAATCGGCCGTGCGCAGGAGCCCGTAGACGGTCCACGGCTGGCGCCCGACTTCAGTCGTCGCCCAACCGGCCAGCACGGCCACGAAGCCGAGGGGCGAGGCCAGCGTGCAGCACCACAGGAACCAGCGGGCGTCGAACAGCTCGCCCCGCCAGCGCAGCCATAGGCTCGCTGCGACCACTCCCAGCATGACGACTGCAATTCCCACCATGATCCGGAAGCCGAAGAAGGGAACGATCACCGGCGATGGACGCTGGTCGGCTGGCCAATCCTTGAGGCCATGCACGACCCCATTGGGATTATGGGTTAAAATGAGGCTGCCGAGGTCCGGGATCGCGACGACATAACGGTCCGTCTCGGCCTTCTCGTCGGGGATGGCGAACAGATTGAGCGGAACGCGGGCATGCGTATCCCAGATGGCCTCGATCGCCGCCAGCTTCGCCGGCTGATGCTCAAGCGTGTTGAGCCCATGCGCGTCGCCAAGCAGGAACTGCAGCGGAACCAGTACGGTTAGGAGCCACAGCGTCATCGACAGCATCGTGCGCGCTTCCTCGACGAAACGTCCTTGCCGCAGATAGGAGGCCGCAACGCCAATGACCACGAAGCCGGTGGTGATGTAGACCGCGTCCACGGTATGGGCGAGCCGATAAGGAAAAGACGGGCTGAAGATGATCTCAAGCCAGTCCTCCGGCACGAACCGGCCGTCGACGATCTCATAGCCGGCGGGCGTCTGCATCCAACTGTTGGTGGCGATGATCCAGAAGGTCGAGAAGAGCGTCCCGAAGGCGACCATCAACGCCGCGACGAAATGCGCCCACCGCGGCACAAGCTTGCGGCCGAACAGCAGCACGCCGAGAAAGGCCGCCTCCAGGAAGAATGCGGTCAGCCCCTCGTACGCGAGCAGCGGCCCGATTACGTCGGCGGCGGCGTCGGAGTAACGGCTCCAGTTCGTGCCGATCTGGAACGGCATGACGATCCCGGAGACCACCCCCATGCCGAACGACACGGCAAAAAGCTTGATCCAAAACGTCGAGATGCGGAAATAGATTTCGCGCCCGGTGAACAGAGTCAGGCCCTCCAGCACGGCAATGAAGGCGGCGAGACCGATGGTGAAGGCCGGCAGGAGGAAATGCCATGCGATGACCCAGGCGAACTGGATCCGGGACAACACAAGAGGGTCCATGCTCATTGCGCCCCGCTCGTTGCGCGCAGCCTTTGCCCCGAATGCTGAGGCCATAGCGCTCCGTCCACCGGAGCGAAGCGACACTATCACGAACGACAGCGATTTTCATGACGACCCGTCGGACCGCTTGACCAGACAAGCCTAGGGGATTACGGCTTACACAACGTCACGGTTGTGGCGAACCTTGAACTCGTTTTCCGGCTGGATTCCATGAACTTGGTCATGGCGCGATCGATTGCGCTGGTGAGTGCTCTCGCAAGCGGAGCGATCGGCGCCTTTTCCCAATCCGCCCGGGCGGATTACTATGCATTCGCCAACAGCCAGGACCTTGGTTACGCGACGCTCAGTCTCACGGTGGGCGACACCACAGTGAATATCAGCACGGGCGGCTTTCAGGGATGGATCAGCAATAAATATTCGTTTAATATCGCTGGCCCCTTGGGCGCCAACTCGAACTATATGGTCGGGGTTTATAACAACGCTTCTTACAACAATTATTTCGGTTTCAATTTGTCCGCCCTGGGCTCGATCGCCACGGTCACTTCGGCGACACTGACCCTTAACTCCGGCCTGATCAACGAGAACGTGAATTACAGTCTGTTCAGCGCAGCGCAGTGGATCTCACAGCTTGAGGCCGGCTCCAGTCCGAACGCGGCCCTTTACCAGGACCTGGAGACGGGTCCGGAACTCGACCCGACCATCCTCTCGCCCAACACCACCGATCCAACGAAGCCCCTGACGTTCGTGCTCGACCCAGTCGGAGTTTCGGACATCAACACTGCGATCCGGGACGGCACGATGATGTTCGCCCTCTCGGGCCACGCCGATCTCGCTTCAGGCGTCCTCGCCGACCCGGTCCCCGAACCCTCGACGTGGATCTTGATGCTCGCCGGCTTTGCTGGACTTGGCGTTGTGGCCCGCCGGGCTTTAAGACGCCGGGCCGCCAGCCACGCCGGATGAGGCGCTTCCAGTCGTTGCACGGCGTGGGCCGGTTTCGGGGGGCCTTTCTGTCAGACATTTGACGCACCGCCGTCGAAGGGCCATCTGTCACGCCATGGCCGATGTCTCCTTTCCCGCCGCGTTCGGCGCGGGTCTCATATCGTTTGTTTCCCCGTGCGTGCTGCCGCTCGCGGCACCCTACCTCTGCTACCTCGCCGGCGCGAGCGTCGAAGCGCTGGTCGACGAGGGCGAGGCGAAGGCAAGGCGTGACATTCTCGTCACCGCATTGTTGTTCGTAGCAGGCTTCTCGACCGTATTCGTCGGGCTTGGCGCAACCGCGTCCGCGCTGGGAGCGGTGCTCAGGCAATGGAGCCATGCGCTGTCCATCGCGGCCGGGATCGGCGTGATCCTGATGGGCCTGCACTTTCTTGGCGTATTTAGAATCGGCGCGATGCTGCGCGAGAAGCGGCTCGAGCTCGAGAAACCCGCGGGCCTATGGAGCGCCTATCCGATGGGCTTCGCCTTCGCGATCGGCTGGACCCCCTGCATCGGTCCAATCCTCGCCACCATTCTCGCCGTCGCCGGCAGCAGGAGCACTGTGGCCAGCGGCGCGGCGCTGCTCGCCGTCTATAGCCTCGGGCTGGGTCTGCCCTTCATCCTCGCCGCCGCCGCGATCGGCCCGTTCATGCGCGCGTCGCGCCAGCTGCGCAAGCAGTTCGGTCGGATCGAGAAGACCGTCGGCGTCCTCCTCATCGTGACCGGCGTCGCCTTCCTGACCGGCGGCTTTCAGAGCGTTTCGCTGTGGCTGATCGAGACCTTCCCGCAGTTCGGCCAAATCGGGTGAGACAGCAGAAAGGAAACCCGCCACGGACGGCGGGTTTCATTCAGGCGCGATGCTAGGCCGCGGGGCGTCAATTCGCCCCGCGGTCGGATCGATTAGGATCCGATCTGCTCGTAGGTGATCTTGCCGTCGGGAGCCTTCTTCCAGACATACCAGACATAGTCGACGCTGGTGCGGTCGCCCTTCTTGTCATAGGCGATCGGGCCGATCACGGTGTTGAAGGTCATGCCGGAATGCATGACTTCCGCGACCTTCTTCGGATCGAGCGACTTGGCCTTCTCCGCCGCCTGCTTCATGATTTGGACCGCGGCGTAAGAGTAGAGCGTGTAGGCTTCCGGATCAAAATTCTTCGCCTTGAATTCGGCGACGACCTCCTTCGCGGCCGGGTTGTGGCGCGGGTCAGGGCCGAACGACATCAAGGTGCCTTCGACGCCCGGGCCGCCAATCGAGGCGAACTCCTGGTCGGTGATGCCGTCGCCGGAGATCATGACCGTCTTGAGGCCTTGATCGCGCATCTGGCGGATGATGAGCCCGCCTTCGGTGTGCAGGCCGCCCCACATCAGATAGTCGGCGCCGGATTCCTTGATCTTGGAGACGATGGCCGAATAGTCCTTCTCTCCGGTGTTGACGCCTTCATAGAGGACTTCGTGGACGCCGAACTTGTGCATGTTGTCGCGCGCGGCATCGGCGAGGCCCTTGCCGTAGGTGGTCTTGTCGTGAACGATCGCGATCTTCTTGCCCTTGAGATGGTCGCGCGCGTATTCGGCCCACAGCATGCCCTGCTGGTCGTCGCGGCCGCAGGTGCGGAAGATATCCCAGAGTTTCCGGTCGGTGACGTTCGGATTGGTCGCCGACGGGGTGATCATCAGGATCCCGTTTTCGTTATAGACGTCGGAAGCCGGAATCGTGACGCCGGAATTGAAGGGACCGACGACGAACTTGACGCCGTCGCCGACGAACTTGTTGGCCACCGACACGCCCTGTTTCGGATCGGACACGTCGTCGCCCTGTTCGAGCGTGATCTGCTGTCCGAGGATGCCGCCTGCCTTGTTGATGTCGTCAACCGCCTGCTGCGTGCCATTGACGAGCTGCGCGCCGAAGGCGGCGTTCGGCCCGGTGATCGGACCGGTCACGCCCATCTTGATCTGGGCGCTGGCGGCGCCCGAGAACGCCAGGGCCGCGACAAGCGCGACGCCAGACAACCAATGTTTAATCATTCAGCTACTCCCATGAGTTGCGGGCGCCTGGCCCTCCCTGGCGCCCGTCGGCAGAAGGCAATTCCACCTTGGGCGCGGATACTTTCTCTTTTTTGGTCAAGAGTCACCTTAAAAAGCACAAAGGTTTGACCGGCCTAGGGCGTCCCGTTCAGCCATTACCTTTCGCGCGCCAGTTCAGCCCCGAACGTTCGTAAGTCCAGGAATATTGGGTCGCCATCTGCATCGCCCGCATGGTTCGATAGCCGAGCGCGCCAACCGCCATCGTCCAAACGTAGGCGACGATGAAGAGCGTCGGCGACAACAGCGGCTCGCCATAGAGCGCGTAATGAAGGAAGCGCACGCCGGCGGTGAGAAAGAGCATGTAGGGGGCAAGCATCGCCAGCGGCCGCCAAGTCTTGGCGACCGCCCGTCCGGTCGCCCAGGCGCCCACCCCGCCGAGCACCAGCGTGATGAGAACAAAAGTCAAGAAGCCATAGGGGGAATCCGCCCACAGGACGCCTGCCATCAATGCCCCCCCTCCAGATAGGCGGCGCGCACTTCCGGGCGCGCCAGCAACTCGGCGCCGCCGCCTTGCATCGTGATCGCGCCATTGACCATTACATAGCCGCGATGGGCGAGCTTGAGCGCATGAAAGGCGTTCTGCTCGACCAGGAAAACAGTCAGGCCCTCGCGAGCATTCAGTTCGGCGATCACTTCGAAGATCTGTTTGACCACGAGCGGAGCGAGACCAAGCGACGGCTCGTCCAGAAGCAGCAATCGAGGCCGGCTCATCAGCGCGCGCGCGATCGCAAGCATCTGCTGCTCGCCGCCCGACAGCGTTCCTCCGCGTTGCGGAGCGCGCTCCTTGAGACGCGGAAAAAGCGCGAACACGCGCTGAAGGTCTTCGTCGAAATGGGCGAAATTGTTGATCGAGGCGCCCATCTGCAAATTCTCGAACACCGTCATGCGCGGGAAGATGCGACGCCCCTCCGGCGACTGGGCGATCGACAGCCGCGAAATCATATGCGTCGGCAGATTTGTGATGTCGTGTCCGTCGAACGTGATCCTGCCGCGCCGCGCGCGCGGCGCCCCGAAAATGGTCATCATCGTCGTCGACTTGCCGGCACCGTTGGCCCCGATCAGGGTGACGATCTCGCCCTTGTTGACGTCGATATCGACGCCTCTGAGGGCCTGGATCTTGCCGTAGAATGTTTCGATGCCGCGCAATTGGAGGAGCGGCGTGAGCGCAGCCGCGCCCGCGACGCTCATTGCTCCAGCTCCTTTTCGATCTGTTCGACTTCCTCCTCGTCAGCGACGCCGAGATAGGCGGCGATCACTTTCGGATCCGCGCGCACTTCCGCCGGCGTGCCATCGGCGATTTTGACCCCATAGTCGAGCACCACCACATGATCGGAGATTTGCATGACCACCGACATGTCATGCTCGATCAAGAGCACCGACGTGTTGTGGTCGGCGCGGATCGACCGCAGGAGCGCATTGAGATCCGCCGATTCGCGCGGGTTGAGCCCGGCGGCCGGCTCATCCAGGCAAAGGAGCACCGGATCGGTGCACATGGCGCGCGCGACTTCGAGCCGGCGCTGAGCCCCATAAGGCAGTTCGCCCGCCGGGTCGTCGGCCCGGTCCGTGAGCCCGATCTTCGCGAGCCAGTATTTCGCCCGCTCGATGCAATCGGCCTCTTTTCGGCGGTAGCTCGGCGCGCCGATCAATCCGAGCACCGTCAGGCCGCTCGCCAGCATAAGCGGATTGTGATGGGCGACCAGCAGGTTTTCGAGCGCGGTCATGCCCTGGAAAAGCCGTATGTTCTGGAAGGTGCGGGCGACGCGGGCCTTCCGAGCGATTTCGTGGTCGGGCATGCGCTCAAGTAGAAAAAGCTCGCCGTTCACCGTCGTCGCATGACGGCCGCTCGAACGGGTGACGGCGGCAATGTCTTCGGGCGTCGCGACGCCGTCGCGAGCAAGGGCAAGGCGCCCTTCGGTCGGCTTATAGAAGCCGGTGACGCAATTGAAGACGGTCGTCTTGCCTGCGCCGTTCGGGCCGATGAGCGCGGTGATGTCTCCCCGACCGACCGAAAAGCTGAAGGCGTTCACGGCGACGAGGCCGCCGAACCGCATCGTGAGGTTTTCGACGGCGAGCAGCGGGCCGGTCAGCCAGTTCATCTTACCCGTGTCCCTCTTTGACGAGGTCGGCGGACACGGCCTTTCGCTCTTTGAGGAATATGGACGGCAAGCGCGTCGAAACGAGGCCACGCGGCTTCCAGATCATCATGATGACCATTGCGGCGCCGAACAGCAGCATGCGGTATTGCGTCGGATCGAAGTTCTCGCCGAAGATCTTCTTCATCCAGTCGAGTTCGCGCATGAGCTCGGGAACGCCGATCATCACCGCGGCCGCAACGGCGACGCCGAGCTGGGAGCCCATCCCGCCAAGCACGACAATCGCGAGGATGGTCGCCGATTCGATGAAAGTGAAGCTCTCCGGACTGACAAAGCCTTGGCGCACGGCGAAGAACGAACCGGCGAAGCCGCCGAACATGGCGCCAAGCGCGAACGCGGTGAGCTTGGTGTTGGTGGTGTTGATGCCGAGCGACCTGCAGGCGATTTCGTCCTCGCGAAGCGCCTCCCAGGCCCGCCCGATCGGCAGCCGGCGCAGCCGAATCGTCACGAAATTGGTCAGGAGCGCGAGCGCGAGGATGAGATAGAAAAGAAAGATCGTGCGGTAGATCGGCGTGTAGGGCAGGTGGAAAATCGCCGCGAACCCGTCGTCGTCGTCCGTGAACGGTATGCCGAAGAACGACACGTGCGGAATCTCGCTGATGCCGGCATAGCCGTTGGTCAAGTCGACCCAGTTGACGAGGACCATACGTATGATCTCGCCGAAAGCCAGGGTGACGATCGCCAGATAGTCGCCGCGCAACCTCAAGACCGGGAAGCCGAGAATGATCCCCCACATCGCGGCAAGTATCCCGGCGAGCGGCAGGCAGATCCAGAACGAAAGGCCGAAGGTCGTCGATAGAAGCGCGTAGGAATAGGCGCCGACCGCGTAGAAGGCGACGTATCCGAGATCGAGCAGGCCGGCGAGGCCGACCACGATGTTCAGTCCCCAGCCCAGCATCACGTAGATCAGAATCTGGACGCCGTAATTGTTGATCCACTTCAGGGAAGCGGCTGGCCCGAGCAGGCCGAGCGAGATCAGCGGAAACAGCACGACGAGGCCGAGCATGAATGGGCCGAAATACCGCGCAAATGCAGCCCAGCCGGCCGACGGCGGGGCCGTGCCCTCGCCTTCCCGCGCCGCTTGGACCAACGCCCCGCCCATGCCGCCGGCGACGATCGAGCCGACGCGATCGAACCAGATCCGCCAGTCCGCGCGCGCCATCTGGCGCAGGAAAACGAATGCGAAGACGAGCGCCGCGATCGAGAAGGAGAGCGGCCAGCGCCCAGCGAGAACGAGCTCGTTATTGATGTTCGAACTCGGCATGATAGCTGATGATGGGGAAGCAGAGGCCGAAGGTGACGAGCCCCGCAGCCGCAGCGGTGCGGAGCGCGGGAACGAGTTGCGCCGCGGTTTCGATGGGGGCCGCGAGCTCCGAGGTTTGCGAACGCGCGGTCATTTCTCAAACCTTCTCGACTTCGGGCCGCCCGAGAATGCCGGAAGGCAGGAAGATCAGGGTGATGGCGAGAATCATGAACGCCGCCACATCCTTGTAGTCGGTGCTGAAATAGGACGACCAGAACACTTCGATGAGCCCGATCAACAGGCCGCCCAGAACCGCCCCGGGCAACGAGCCGATGCCGCCCAGCACCGCGGCCGTGAAGGCCTTCACTCCCGGAACGAAGCCGTCGGAGAAAGTCACCACGCCGTAGTAGATCACGAACATGACGCCCGCGACCGCCGCGAGGGCGGCGCCGATCACGAAGGTGATCGAAATCGTCGCGTCGACGTCGATCCCGAGCAGCGCCGCCATCTTGCTGTCTTGCTCGCAGGCGCGCTGCGCCCGCCCGAGCGAGGTGTATTGAACGAGGTACCAGAAGGCCGCGAGCAGAATGACTGTTATCGCCACAATCAGAATCTGACGCACCGACAGCGTCACGTCGTACGCGCCGCCGGTCAGATTGAAGACGTGATTGGGCAATTGGGGCGCAGGCTTGTTGCGCGGCCCTTGGACAACCTGGACAAAGTTTGACAAAAAGACCGACATTCCGATCGCCGAAATGAGCGGCGCTAGGCGAAACGACCCGCGCAGCGGCCGGTACGCCAGCCGCTCGATCGCCCAGTTCCACAAGCCGGTTAGCGCCATGCCGGCGACCAGCACTATGATAAACACGATCGGCAGCGAGCCGAGGTGCAGAATCTGGGTCAAAATCATGAATATGATCAGAGCGATGAAGGCTGACAGCATGAACAGGTCGCCGTGAGCGAAATTGACCATGCCGATGATGCCGTAAACCATCGTGTAGCCGATGGCGATGAGTCCGTAGATCGACCCCAGCGTGAGCCCGTTAATCAGCTGCTGCAGGAAATTATCCATGCGCCAAGCTACCCTCTCGTTTCTCCCCGCCTCGCAGGAAGCGTGCCATTGACGTGCGGCCGCCCTGTCCTTTGTGCGCGCTCGATCCGACGACGCTAGGCGCCGGCGGATCGGTTGGCTCATTCCACAGCCTAGCCGTCACAGACGCGCCCGGCAACCCGACGGCCGGTCAGCCTGTCCATGTGCTCTAGCGGGCCAAAAAGCTTTGCGGAACGGCGCCGCGCTTAGCGTAATATCCAAGAGAATATTTCACATTGCATGCAAAATCGCCGCTCGGAATAACAGTCCCGGTTAGAAGCGCGGCTTCGTCGCCTTCGAGAACACGACGACGTCTTGATATTTCCCGCGCGTTGCGAAATGCTGTACGCGCGTTGCTCGCTCGTCGCCAACCGATAGCGGATCGATCAAGCCCAATAGGAAGGAAACGGTTTATGGCCATGACGATGACGGGCGAGGTGACCTTGCCCGCCGGCAGGCCAAAGGTTTGGGCGCTGCTGAACGACCCTGAAGTCCTCAAGTCTGCCATTCCCGGTTGCGAATTGCTGGAGAAAACCGGCGACAACGGCTTCGCCGCGGTCGTCAAAACGAAGATCGGACCGGTCTCCGCTACATTCAAAGGCAAAGTCGAGCTCTCCGACATCGTCCCGCTCGTGGGCTACACCATCAAGGGCGAGGGCGAGGGCGGCGTCGCCGGCTTCGCCAAGGGCGGCGCAAAAGTCACGCTCGCCGACGCGCCGGGCGGCACGTTGCTGCGCTACGACGTCGAGGCGAATGTCGGCGGCAAGATGGCGCAGCTCGGCTCACGCCTTATTGACGGCGTCGCCAAGAACATGGCTGACAAATTTTTCACCAGTTTCGCCGCTCTCGCCGCGAGCGGCGCTGCGCCGGCCGGCGAGGCTGAGCCGACGGGCCAATCGATCGCCCCAGCTGCCCCGACGCTCGAAACGCCGGCCGTCGCGCGTCCTGCGCCGTCCGCCGCGCCGCAAGCGCCGGCAACGAACACGTCTTGGTTCAGGAGGATATGGGAATGGTTCATGTCTCTATGGCGGTAAACGGCCGCCCTGCGTCGGCGGATGTCGACTCGCGGACGCTGCTCGTTCAGTTCCTGCGGGAGAATCTGCGCCTAACCGGCACTCATGTCGGATGCGACACATCGCAGTGCGGGGCCTGTGTCGTCCACGTCGACGGCCGCGCGATCAAGTCATGCACGGTGCTGGCGGCGAGCTGCGACGGCGCGCAGGTGACGACGATCGAGGGTCTCGCTGTGGGCGGCAAGCTGCACCCAATGCAGCTGGCCTTCCAGGACAATCACGGCTTGCAGTGCGGCTTCTGCACCCCGGGCATGATCATGGCCGCGATCGACCTCGTCAATCGCCAAGGTTCAAACCTCGACGAAGCCACGATCCGCCATGGCCTCGAGGGCAACATCTGCCGCTGCACCGGCTACCACAATATCGTGAAAGCGGTCGCCCAAGGCGGACGCGAAATGGGCGCCGCCGCGACGCCTCAGGCAGCCGAATAACAGGACGCTTCGACGTCCCAAAGGGAGAGAAAGATCATGGGCGCGACAGCCATAGGCGCCTCTGTCAAACGCACAGAGGATATCCGTTTCGTCACCGGCAAGGGTCACTACGTCGACGACCTCAATCGTCCCGGCCAGGCCTACGCCTTTTTCCTACGCTCCCCCCACGCCCATGCGACGATCAACAAGATCGATACGTCAGCCGCGCTGAAGTCGCCGGGAGTTGTCGCGATTTTCACCGGCGACGACATCGCGGCCGACAAGGTTGGCGGCCTCATCTGCGGCGTCATGATCTTTTCGAAGGATGGTTCGCCGATGAAAGCCGGCGCTCATCCCGCGCTCGCCCAGGGCAAGGTCCGCTACGTCGGCGACCATGTCGCAGTCGTGATCGCCGACACCTATGCGCAGGCGCGCGAAGCGGGGGAAAAGATCGAGGTTCACTACAGCGAACTGCCGGCGGTCGTCGACCTCAAGACGGCTTCGAATCCTGGTCAGCCTGCGATCCATGACGTCGCGCCGAACAACAGCGTCTACAATTGGCACCTCGGCGACAAAGCTTCGACGGACGCGGCGTTCGCCTCAGCGAAGCACGTGACGAAAATCGATTTCGTCAACAATCGTCTCATCCCGAACCCAATGGAGCCGCGCGCCGCCGTCGGCGACTACGACTCGGGGACCGACACGATCACGCTCTACACGACGAGCCAGAACCCGCATGTGGCGCGGCTGGTGCTGGCGGCGTTCATCGGTCTCGCGCCCGAAAACAAACTGCGCGTCGTCGCGCCGGATGTCGGCGGCGGCTTTGGTTCAAAGATCTTCATCTACGCCGAGGAGACCGTTTGCGCGTGGGCGGCGAAGAAGATCGACCGGCCGGTCAAGTGGACGTCGGACCGCACCGAGGCGTTTCTCTCTGACGCGCACGGCCGCGATCACGTCACGCACGCGGAATTGGCGGTCGACGCCAGCGGCAAGATCACTGGAATGCGCGTGCACACCGTCGCCAACCTCGGCGCGTATCTGTCGACGTTCGCCTCGCTGGTGCCAACTTACCTTTATGCGGCGCTGCTTTCGGGCCAGTACGCCATCCCAAGCATCTACTGCGAGGTCGACGCGGTCTACACCAACACCGCGCCGGTCGACGCCTATCGCGGCGCAGGGCGCCCGGAGGCGACCTTTGTCGTCGAACGCCTGGTCGAAGTCGCGGCGCGCGAAACGGGCGCCGACCCAGCCGAGTTCCGACGCAAGAACTTCGTCACCTCTTTCCCGCATCAGACGCCGGTCATCATGATTTATGACGTCGGCGATTATAACGCCGCGCTCGACAAAGCGCTGACGCTCGCCGACTACAAGGGCGTCGGCGCGCGCAAGGCGGCGTCGGCGGCGAAAGGCAAGCTTCGGGGAATTGGCTTTTCGGCCTATATCGAAGCCTGCGGTCTCGGGCCATCCCGGGCGATCGCCACGATGGGCGGGGGGGTAGGAGGCTGGGAATCGGCGGAAGTGCGGGTCAATCCGACTGGTTCGGTCGAGGTGATGACCGGCTCGCACAGTCACGGCCAAAGCCACGAGACCACCTTCGCCCAGTTGGTCTCCTCGCGCCTCGGCATTCCGATCGAGAGCATTACCGTCGTCCACGGCGACACCGACAAGGTGCAGTTCGGCATGGGCACCTACGGCTCACGGTCGGGCGCAGTCGGCATGGCGGCTATTTCAAAGGCGCTCGACAAGATCGAGGTCAAGGCGAAGAAGGTCGCGGGCCATGTGCTCGAGGCCTCGGAAGGGGATATCGAGTTCAAGGACGGCAAGTTCACTGTCAAGGGCACCGACAAATCGATCGACTTTGGCTCGGTCGCGTTGAGCGCCTATGTCGCGCACAAGTTCGATGGTCAGGAACTTGAGCCGGGGCTCAAGGAAGGCGCGTTCTGGGATCCGACCAACTTCACCTTCCCGGCCGGCGTCCACATCTGCGAACTCGAAATCGATCCTGAGACCGGCGTCGTCACGATCGACCGGTGGACCGCGGTCGACGACTTCGGCAAGCAGATCAACCCCATGGTCGTCGAGGGCCAGGTTCACGGCGGCATCGCCCAGGGGGTCGGCCAGGCGCTTCTCGAAGGCGCGCACTACAACAGCGACGGGCAGCTGCTGACAGCGAGCTACATGGATTATTGCATGCCGCGCGCCGACAACCTGCCTTCGTTCAAGGTTGATTTGATCGAAACGCCCTGTCCCTCCAATCCTCTCGGGATAAAAGGCTGCGGCGAAGCGGGGGCGATCGCATCGCCGCCCGCGGTCATCAACGCCCTCACTGACGCGCTTGGTCACGAGAACGTGGCTATGCCCGCCACGCCGCAAGCCGTCTGGCGCGCCGCGCAAAAGGCGGTGAAGCGCGCCGCTGAATGAACTGAGGGCGGCGCATCGCGGCCCTGTCTCACGCCCCCATTGGGAGAATTCGACAATGTATGCCTTTGAATATCATCGCCCGGAGACGCTCTCCGCCGCCGTCGCCGATCTCGCAAACCCGGACGCCAAAGTTCTGGCTGGCGGCATGACCCTGCTGCCAACGATGAAACAGCGCCTTGCGTCGCCGGCCGCGCTCATCGATCTTAAAAGCGTCCCGGACCTCGCCGGCGTTGTTCGGCAAGGCGACAATCTGCTGATTGGGGCGATGACCCGGCACGCCGACGTCGCTCGCAGCAATGTCGTGCAAGCCGCCATCCCCGCGCTCGCGACCCTCGCCGTCGGCATTGGCGATCCGCATGTTCGCAACATGGGCACGATCGGCGGTTCGCTGGCCAACAACGATCCGTCCGCAGACTATCCGGCGCCCGCGCTGGCGCTGGGGGCCACGATCGTCACCAACAAGCGGCGCATTCCGGCGCAGGATTTTTTCAAGGGCCTTTTTGAAACCGCGCTCGACGCCGGCGAACTCATCACCCAGGTGAGCTTTCCGATCCCGCAGAGGGCCGCCTACATGAAATTCCCGAACCCGGCCTCGCGCTATGCGCTGGTTGGCGTTTTCGTCGCCAAGACGGCAGGCGGCGTCCGCGTCGCGGTGACCGGCGCCGGCCAGAACGGCGTTTTTCGCCTGAGCGCGTTCGAGACGGCGCTGAACGCGAATTTCGCGCCCGCCGCGCTCGACGGCGTTTCCGTGCCGGCGGACGGCCTCAATTCGGACCTGCACGCCGACGCCGACTATCGGGCGCACCTCATCGGGGTGATGGCGAAGCGCGCGGTGGCGGCGGCCCGCTGACGACGGTCCTTTCGCTTAAGGCCGCATGGGGGAGCGTTTCTCAATAAGGACGAGAGCGATCGGCCAGAGGCGGGGGGGGGGTCGCTCGCCCGCGGAAAAGATTTCTTTAGCCTGTCCCAAGGCCTATATTCCGGGTGATGAAATACGACACTGACCTCTATCAATGGACGATCGACCAGGCCGACGCCCTGCGCCGCCGGGCCGTCAACGAGCTCGACTACGACAACCTCGCCGAGGAAATCGAAAGCGTGGGCAGAAGCGAGCGACGGGAAATCCGGTCCCGGCTGGAAATCCTGCTCATCCATCTCCTCAAATGGCGCTATCAGCCCGAGAAACAGAGCGACAGCTGGCGCGCCTCTGTCTCCGAAGCCCGGCAGCGAATCGAAGATGTGCTCAGCGACAATCCGTCCCTCCGCTCGTTTCCAGCCGAGGCTCTCGCCAGCGCCTATCGTCTCGCGATACTCGACAAGGCGATCCGGCGGCTTGAACTGTTGCATTTGCCTCAATCCTGCCCCTGGACGGTCGAGGACGTTTTACGAGACGATTTCTGGCCCTGACCAACTCATCGCGGCCGGGGGTGGCGTTAAGGTCCAGCCTGGGTCGATTGAGGTCCTGAACTTTCCCTACCGCGCCGAGCAATCGGCCTCTCCTCCTCGGGCAAACTCTCCATGATTCCGCAAACGCCGGCTCTTCCGGCCTCGATCGACGAAACTTTAGCCCTGCTCGGCAGAGCCTCGTATGTCGGCGATCGCGCGCTGGCCACGGTCATTTTCTTGAGCCTCCGGCTTGGGCGGCCTCTGTTTCTCGAAGGCGAGGCCGGGGTGGGCAAGACGGAGATCGCCAAGGTTCTCGCCGCCTCGCTCGACCGAAAGCTCATCCGCCTGCAATGCTACGAGGGTCTCGACGTCGCCAGCGCGGTCTATGAATGGAACTATCCCGCGCAGATGATGGCGATTCGGCTGGCTGAGGCCTCAGGCGAGCATGACAAGGATCGCATCGAGCACGACATCTTCTCTGAGCGCTATCTCATCAAGCGCCCGCTCCTGCAGGCGCTGGAGCCGAGCGTCGCTGGCCCCCCCGTGCTCCTGATCGATGAGATCGACCGCGCGGACGAAGCCTTCGAAGCCTATCTGCTCGAGATCTTGTCCGACTTCCAGGTGACGATTCCGGAAATCGGCGTCATGGCGGCGCCCAAACCGCCGATCGTCGTCATCACCTCCAACCGCACGCGCGAAATCCACGACGCGCTCAAGCGGCGTTGTCTCTATCATTGGCTCGGCTATCCTGACCTCGAACGTGAGATGGCGATCGTGCGGACCAAGGCGCCACGCGCGCCCGAGCGGCTGACCGCCGAACTCGTCGCCTTTGTTCAGCGCCTCCGCAAACAGGACCTGTTCAAATCGCCGGGCGTCGCCGAAACCCTCGACTGGGCGGCAGCGCTAACCGAACTCAATTCGGTGGCGCTCGACCCGGCGCAGGTCTCCGATACGCTCGGGGTGTTGCTGAAATATCAGGACGACATCGCCAAGATCGAGGGGGCGAAAGCGCAGGCTCTGATCGAGGAGACGCGCGCCGAGCTTCGTCGGCTGGAGATCGGGTAGGGCCGGCGGGCGAACTCTCTTCCCGCCTTCCCGAGGCCGTTTGCGCCGCCGGGGTTCGCCGGCGCCGCTCACCCCCGCGATGACAAATGCGGCTGCCGACACTATGTCTTCGCAACGATGCGTACGATCGGAGCGAGATCGAGCCAAGGGAAATGAGCGCGATTTTGGAAGCCGAGCCGGCGAGCGGCGGCGTCTTGGCGCAAAACATCATGCACTTCGCTCGCGCTTTGCGCGACGCCGGAGTGCCGCTGGGACCGGGCGCGGTGTTGGACGCGCTGGCCGCGGTGGAGACCGCCGGCATAGGCGACCGAGAGGACTTTTACACCACGCTGCATGCGGTCTTCGTGAAGAAGCATGAGCACAGCCTGCTGTTTGACCAGGCTTTCCGCATTTTCTGGAAGCGAAAGGGTTTCATCGAAAAGCTGATTGCGATGCTCTCCCCGCAGGCGCCCAGCCGCCCCGACTTGAAGGCCCCTCAGGCCGGGGCGAGCCGCGTCGCCGACGCCCTTTTCAAGTCGGTTCACGACCACGCCAAGCCGGCTCCCGCGATTGAGTTCGACGCCCGCCTGACGATGTCCGGCGCCGAGATCTTGCGATCGAAGGATTTCGCCCAGATGACCGCAGCGGAGATCGAGGAGGCGCGCAAGGCGATCAAGCGGCTCGCGATGCCGGAAGATAAGCGCCGGACGCGACGCTTCGCCCCGGGCGGCCGGTCCGCTCGAATCGACGCCCGCCGCAGCTTCCGCCGTTCGTTGCAGCCTGGCGGCGTGATCGACCTCGAGTTCCGCTCGCCGATCGACCGCGCCCCCCCGGTTGTCGCCTTGTGCGACATCTCCGGGTCCATGAACGAATACACTCGCCTCTTCCTGCATTTCCTGCATGCCTTAAGCGAAACGCGGCGCGTTTCGACTTTCCTGTTCGGCACCCGGCTGACCAACGTGACCCGGGCGATGCGCGCCCGCGACCCCGACGATGCGCTGGCGCGGTGCTCGGCCATGGCGGTCGATTGGTCCGGCGGCACCCGCATCGGCGAGGCGTTGGCCCGCTTCAACCGGGATTGGTCGCGGCGGGTGCTCGGTCAAGGCGCGATTACGCTCCTCATCACCGATGGGCTGGAGCGCGACAACCTCGATAGGCTCGGAGCCGAGATGGAGCGGCTCGAGAAATCGAGCCGACGGATAATCTGGGTCAACCCGCTGCTGCGCTTTGGCGACTTTGCCGCCAAGGCGGGCGGGATTCGCGCCATGCTGCCTCATGTCGATTCGTTCCGGCCTATCCACAATCTCGCCAGCATGGCGGAGCTCTGCCAGGCCTTGTCTGGCGAGAGGGATTTGGCTCACGATCCAAAGGCGCGGCTCCTGGCGGTCAATTGAGCTTGCGCCTTAGCCTTGCGGAGCAGGCGGCGCGGGTCCATTTTCCCGTGAACACGGCGCGCGCCGGGCAGGAGGAGGCGGAAATGAGCGTTGAAACTGTGACGGGGAAGTCGGCGACGATTGAATTCAACGGCCAGCTTTGCATCCACGCGCGCCGCTGCGTGCTCTCGCAGCCGACCGTGTTCAAGGCGAATGTCGAAGGACCGTGGATCGATCCGGATGCAGCCGGTCCCGAGGCGCTCATGTACGCGGCGTTGAATTGTCCGTCCGGCGCGATCCACGTCTCCCGCCACGATGGCGGCGCCAATGAAACCAACCCGAAGGTCAACACCATCTCGGTGCGCGAAAACGGTCCACTGGCGATCAACGCTGAGATCGTGCTGGCGGGCGCGCCGATCGGAACCCGGGCGACGCTCTGTCGCTGCGGCGAGTCCAAGAACAAGCCCTATTGTGACGGTTCCCACGTCGCCGCGGCGTTTACGGCTACCGGCGAGCCGGCGATAAAAGAGAGCGTACAACTCGCCACGCGCGACGGCGCCTTGACCGTCACGCCTTATCCGAATGGACCGCTCGGCGTCGCCGGCCCGGTCGAGATTATTTCCGGAACCGGGCGCACACTCAATCGCGTCGACAGGACGGCGCTCTGCCGCTGCGGCCATTCGAGCAACAAGCCCTATTGCGACGGCACACACAGCAAAATCGGCTTCGTCGCGCCCTAGATACTGGAGGAACGGACTTTCAGATGGAATCGCAGCCGGCCGTCTTGTCATTCCCGCATAAGCGGGAATCTGAACTCTCGGCGAAGCCTTGCTGGATGCCCGCTTTCGCGGGCATGACAGGCGACAGCGTCGGCTGATTGCACCGTGCCATACGCCACAGAAAGGAAGGAGACCTTGAATGCTGACCCGAGATGAAGACGTTCTCGCCGCCGCGGAGACGTGGCGGGAAGCCGGACGAGACGTAGCGATTGCGACCGTGGTTGAGACCTGGGGCTCGGCGCCGCGGCCGATCGGCTCGCATCTTGTCATCGACGCGGAGGGGAATTTTCTCGGCTCCGTATCCGGCGGCTGCGTCGAGGGCGCGGTTGTCGAGGAGGCGGCGGAGGTGATCGCCAACGGAACGCCGCGCATGCTGGAGTTCGGCGTTGCTGACGAGACCGCCTGGCGCGTCGGCCTCTCTTGCGGCGGCCGCATCAAAGTCTATGTCGAGAAGCTCGCCTGATGCGACTCGACGTCCTCAAGGCGATGAACCTGGCTCGAGGCGAACGCCGCGCCGGCGCCATCGTCACCCGTCTCTCCGACGGCGAGCAGCGATTCGTTCGCGCCGAATCCATCGACGCCGACCCGCTTGGCCCGGAATTGGAGGCGGCTCTGCGCATGGGGAAAAGCGCAACGGTCACGCACCAGGGAGAGGAATACTTTTTGACCGTTCAAGCGCCGGCGCCGAGGCTGATCCTCATCGGGGCCGTGCATATCTCGCAGGCGCTGGCGCCGATCGCGCGAATCGCAGGCCTTGACGTATCGATCATCGATCCGCGCACCGCGTTTGCGACGCCGGATCGCTTTCCCGACACTCCAGTTGTCGCCAAGTGGCCCGATGAAGCGCTCGCTGAGGCGCCTCTCGACCGCTATACCGCGATCTGCCTCTTGACGCATGACCCCAAGATCGACGACCCGGCGCTCACCGTCGCGCTTCATGCCGATTGTTTCTATATCGGCGCGCTCGGATCGCGGAAGACGCACGCCAAACGGATCGAACGCATGCGCGCGCGAGGCTTCGACGAGGCGGCGCTGGCGCGCATCCATGCGCCGATCGGTCTCGACATTGGCGCAGTCAGCCCGGCTGAAATCGCGGTGTCGATCATCGGCGAGATCGTCGCTTCGCTGCGCAAGAAGCCGCTGCGCGCGGAGAGCGCGGCGGCATGAAATTCGGCTTGACGCCAATCGACGAAGCTGAGGGCGCGGTCCTCGCGCATGGCGTGCGGATGGACGGCGTCGCGTTCAAAAAGGGCGACACCGTCACCCACGAGCGCCGGCTGGCGCTGGCCGAGGCGGGCGTAAAGTGCGTCGTCGCGGCGCAGCTCGAACCGGGCGACGTTGGCGAGAACGAGGCGGCGCTCAAGCTCGCCAAGCGTCTCGCCGGCGCACATCTGCGCTGCTCGCCGCCATTCACGGGGCGGGTCAATCTGTTCGCCGAGATCGCCGGGCTTGCGGTCATCGAGGCCGAGGCCATCGACCGGGTCAATGCAGTCGATGAAGCGATCACCGTCGCGACGCTGCCGCGCTATCGAGCCGTCGCCGACGGCGACATGGTTGCGACGGTCAAGATCATTCCATTCGCGACCGAAGCTCCGACGCTCGAGGCTGCGCTCGCCGCGGCCCCGACGGGCGCGATCGCCGTTCAGCCATTCAGGCCGATGCGGATCGGGGTGGTCTCGACGACGCTTCCCGGCCTGAAGGCCTCGATTGTGGCAAAGACCTTGCGCGTGCTCGAGGCGCGCCTCGAGCCGGCGGGAGCGCGGATCGTGGCGCAGGAGATCGTTCCGCATGAGGTTGGGCCGCTCGCAAAGGCGCTCGCGAGGCTGATCGACGGCGCCGATGCGCTCATTGCCTTCGGGGCCTCCGCCATCACGGATCGGCGCGACGTCATTCCGGCCGCCATCGAGGCGATCGCAGGGCGCATCGAACGGTTCGGCATGCCGGTCGACCCCGGCAATCTGCTGCTGCTTGCCGAGCGCCACGGGAAGCCAATCATCGGCGCGCCGGGGTGCGCGCGGTCGCCGAAGGAGAACGGCTTCGACTGGGTGCTGCAGCGCATGCTGGCAGGCGTGCCGATCCGCGACTCGGACATTCGCGCAATGGGCGTCGGCGGGCTGCTGATGGAGATCGCCTCGCGGCCGCAGCCGCGCGCGCCCGATGACTAGGATCGGCGCCATCGTGCTTGCCGCCGGCCAGTCGTCGCGCTTTCGCGCTCGCCGCGGCTCGGGCGCGACGAAGCTCATAGCGAAGCTCGACGGCAAGCCGCTCGTGCGACGGGTCGCGGAGGCGGCGCTGGCGGCCAAAGCGCGTCCGATCGTTGTCGTGACTGGCTATGCGCGGGGCTCGGTCGAGGCGGCGGTCGCCGACCTCGACGTTGGCTTCGCCTTTAACCCGGAATTCGCGAGCGGCCTCGCCTCCTCGCTGAGGGTCGGTCTGTCCGCCATGCCCACTGACGTTCTGGGAGCGGTGGTGCTCCTGGGCGATATGCCGTGGATCGAATCCCGGCTCATCGACGCCCTGATTGACGCCTTCCTGGCGCGCAAGGAGGCGCTTGCGGCCGTCCCCTTACGCGAAGGCCGGCGCGGCAATCCCGTTCTTCTGGGCCGGAGACTGTTTGGGGCGGCGATGGGCCTGGAAGGCGACGAGGGCGCGCGACGGCTGATTGGCGCGCTCAGCGCCAGCGAATTGGTCGAAGTGGACGCTCCCCACGCGGGGGTGGCGTTCGATATCGACACCCCCGACGATTTAGCGGCGGCCCAGGGTTTTCGGGGCGGCGACTCTTAGGACCTTCGGCGGCTCGGCCCACGCGCCGAGGTTCGATATCTCTTTGACTTCACGCGCTTTTCGCCAGGAAAATTCTTGGAATTAGAAATAAAGATTGCCTGTTGCGGAAATAGTGGCGTATGATGTCGGAGTGCAGTCAAGGCCGAGACCGCGACGGTTGCGCTTCCCACGCTGGGGAGAAGGCCTTCGGTTCGCCGGCCGCGCCCGCAGCCGGGAGCCGGAAGGAAAAGTCATCGTAAGGCTTTGAAATCGCTTGTTTCACGGAAGGAAAACGAAGCCCGACCGGCCTCTTTACAAGGCTTTTGCACGCATTTTCAGCTCAAAAAGCGCGCCTTATCCGGCAAAAAGCGCTCTTTCTCGCCCGAAGCCGCACGCTTTCATAGGCCCAAGTCAAATCAGCCTCATGCCCCTCAGCGACGCATGCCCGTCCCGTCCGACAATGATGTGATCATGGACGGCGACGCCCAGCGACTTGGCGACTGCGATAATGTCCAATGTCATCTTGACGTCCTGGGTCGAGGGCGTCGGATCGCCCGAGGGGTGATTGTGAACGAGGCCACTCACTTCCAGCAATGCGTTGAAAATAAAACATTATTTTTGAGCGATCGATAGACATGGGGTAGGTGATTGGGAGCGGCAGTGGCTGCTCCTGCGTGATCGTCACGCTTCCTCACCCGCGTCCATGCTGAGTTGCCTCGACGCACGGCACGTCACCGTATTCTTTTGATCCCACGCATCAAGCTCAGCGGTTGGATAGAGAACGGCCTTGCCGATTTTGACAAACGTCGGCCCGATTCTCATAGCACGCCAATTTCGGAGAGTGCCGACCGATATACCGCCACGGTATCGCTCCGAAACTTCTTCAGGAGTGAGAAACTCGCCATCAGCCATCACCGTCTCCCTGCGCGTCGCCCCGAAGCGAGCGACGGCGAAATGACATTGGTCCATTTGCGGGGAGACGGCGGCCAACAACGGTATTAGCTCCGACGCTCCAACGGGATCACGTTTGGGATGGGGTGCCGACTTCCAATCACGCTCCCGCACGACCACAGATGCAGCTTGGGAAGGCTCGACGGAAGATCTAGAGTGAAGGCGTCGTACAAACGGATACGGGGGAACAAACATAGGAGGGCTCAGTGGCATAGGCCAGCAGCCGTTCATGTTCTTTCCTGACGTGGCGGCTACTCTTCCTCAAAACCTTGACTTGTGAATTTCAGGGTTCGGCTGTTCTCGGTGACCGTTCGCACGACATTTTCAGGAGCACCGGTAGGGATCTTGGCCGTAATCTCAAGTGTCACAGTGACCTCGGAGCCAACCAATCCTGCCAAGTGAGCGATGACCTCGTCTGCAATGCGTCCGGCGTCACGCCCAACGCGCGTGGAATTGAGCGTCACCGTTCCGTGGAACCGTTTGGCGATGCGGGCCGACGCGGCTGAACCAGCTTTGCCGCCAGCCGTCTCCCCGGCTTCGGTTGCGGGCGAGGCGGCTACGAGGCCACCCTGTGCCGGCCCGGCGGCGGGTGTAGTGCTCTCGGCGGCCTGCTGCTTGAGCGCGATTTCCGGCTTGACGAGAGGTCCACCGGAGCCCTCGAGGGAGACGCTTATCTGTTGCCCACAGCGGAGTCCACGATATCGCCCGGCCGCCTCGTCGAAACGATCGGCATAGGCAAATGACTCCGTATTCCAAAGCAGTAGGCCGAGGCCATCGTGAATGGCTGCCGAGAGCACCTGCGAGTCCTTGAGCCGGGCAAGATAGAGGTAACGGCCGAAATCCTCAGCCAGCTGTTTGATCGCGACATGATCACCGCGCCAAAGCGGCACGCGCTCAAGTTCCATTCGGAGCCGTGTTGCCGCAAATCCGGTCAATAACAATTCTTCGCTGCGAAGTTTCTTGCTCGCGCGGACTGCTAATGCATCTTGCCCCGAGAGCCTGAGTGCCTGCCACTCGACAGCTGCTTGCGGCGTCGCCTGGGCTTTGTCAAAGTAACGGCGGTCGTCTGCGCGTGGCGCGACATGCCCGCCCGCAAACGGTGATCTACGCTGCAAGGGCACGCCGCTCCGCCAGCGCGGCCGAGCGTCTCTGCTTGTAGACTTGCTTCGTGACGAGATGGCGCTCCTGATTGAAATGATTGTGGACCTGGGCGTGAATTGAGCTGAATTTCTGCAGAGTCCGCACGCTTCGAAACCGCTGCATGGCTCTCTCTCGTCGTCGAAACGGCTGATGCGAATTCTCCGCGCGATTGTTGAGCCTACCGCCGACCTCCTGGCGATCGACGTTGCCGACCTCTCTCATGGCCGCGGAATAGGCGCGCAGCCCGTCGGTGACGATCGTCCGCGGTCGGCCGTATTTCTTCATGATCCGCTTGAGAAGCTTCAGCGCCGCAGCCTTGTTCCGCTTTGAGGTGACCACCGCCTCCAACACCTCGCCTTCATGGTCGACCGCCCGCCAGAGATAGCAGAGCTTGCCGTTGATCTTCACGAACGCCTCATCCAATTGCCAACGCCACTGGATGAAGCCGCGCATGTGCGCGGCGCGTCTCTTGCGGATCTCGGCGGCGAACATTGGACCAAACCGGTTCCACCAGAACCGGACGGTCTCGGGCCCCGTCGCGATTTTTGTTGGAATTGATTGGCGCGTCTTCGGGCGACATGAGGCTATCGGATCATGCGGCGAGGTCAATGATCTGATCGTCTGGTTTCTCGGCGAGGGTCTGCCATCCGTCGACCTTGCGCATGGTGATCTGTCCTGAGGCAAGCAGCGCCCAGAACAGCATGGCGGCGGTTTCGGCGCAGGGCAGCACGGTCTGAGTCTTGATCCGGCGCTTGAACTCCTCGTGCAATCGCTCGATCGCGTTCGAGGTTCGGATTGATTTCCATTGGTTCGGCGGGAACCGCGTGAATGTGAACAGCTTGTCGCTGGCTTCCTCCAGGCTGTCGGCGACGGCGCGGCATTTGAGGCGCCATTTGCGGATGAACGCCTTGCGCCAGGTCTCAACCTCGCCGCGCGTCGCGGCGTAGATCATGTCGCGGTAGTCATTCGAGATTTCCTCGTGCAGGCGCTCGGGCGCATGGGCGAGGAGATTGCGATGCTTGTGCACGGTGCAGCGTTGGACAGCCACGTCGGGCCACAGCGCCGCCAGCGCCTTTTCGAGGCCCGGCGCGCCGTCGACGACGACCAGCTCCGGCGTTTGCAATCCGCGCCGGACCAGATCGTCGAGCAGCGCACGCCAGGCCGCCTCGCCTTCCCCGCCCATGCTCTTGATCGCGAGCAACATCTTCTGGCCGTCGGCGCGCACGCCGAGCGCCACGAGCAACGAGATCGAAGTCGCCCTTCTGTCGAGCCGGACACGCGCGACTGTGCCGTCGAGGATCAGCCGCACGATCGGCTCTTCGGCGAGCGAACGCGCATTCCAGGCGTCCCAGTCGCCCTTCGTCTTGCGCCAGACGCGGCTGACCACGTCCTTGCCGACCGGCCCAGCAAACACCGCGTTCAGCGCGCGTCGCACGCGGCGGGTGTTGGTCCCTGCGAGATAAGCCCCGGCGATCAAGGCGTCGGCGGCCCGGGTGCGGCGCTGGTAGGCGCGCAGCGAACCGCTCCGCCATTCGCGCGTCTTGCCGTCCTCGCCGGTCAACCGAGCGCGCGGCACGGCGATCCGCGTCTTGCCAAACGTGCCCATCAGCGTCCGCTCGCGATGCCCGTGGCGCACGCCGACAACCGACGGCGCCGCCTCGTCCTCACCTGGCTTGCGCCGGCCGTAGCGCGGACGCGACAACGCCTCGGAAAGTTCCTCCTCCAGCATCGTCTCGATAAAGCCGCGCGCCCGAGCCCGAACCCCGTCCTCGATCGCGTCGAACCAATCATCCAAAAGCAAAGCTTCGGCGGCCACAGCCGCCTCCTTCGTGGTATCCTTCGTCATGGCGTGGTCTCCGTTCCAGCGCGCCAACGCCGGAATCATTTGGGTTGAACAACCCGGAGACTACGCCAACCCAATTCCAACCACCCCCGCGACGGACCCTGGCGAGAGTCCTGGCTGCTGACATGAAGAGCGAAGCGCGCGCGCCCGCGCGAGCGGAATCCACCAGAGTTGGTAAGGGCTTATGCGGACTATTCAGGTTGCGGAACCCCGACAAATGTGTTGGTTGCCGTATACCGCCGACATGATTAGGTCCGCGTTGGAATTTGCGGGCGGGGAGTGTTAGCCGCCCCGCAAA
>CAWGPR010000004.1:0-198032 GCA_963824475.1 uncultured Alphaproteobacteria bacterium | reverse complement strand
GCGGCGGTGGAGAAACGGCTGCGCGAGGAACTGGCCGAGCTGCAGGTCGAAATCAACGAAGAAAAGAGTTGAATCGTGGACCTCCGCCGAGGCGAGAGCTTCGGCTTTCTGGGGTTCGACTTCCGCCGAGTGCGCAGTCTGCGGGGCGTATGGCGCGCCCACTACACGCCCAAGCTCAAAAAGCGGACGGCGCTGCTACGCAAGCTCAAGGATGTGTTCCGCCGCCACCAATCGCAACCGGTTGATCGGGTCGTGAAGTTGATCAACCCGGTGCTGCGCGGTTGGGTGAACTACTTTGCGGTGGGACACGCCAGCGAGTGCTTCGGCTTCGTGAAAGACTGGGTGGAGAAGAAGATCCGGCGCCATATGCTGCGAGCCCGGAACCGACAGGGCTTCGGCTGGGCGCGGTGGAGTAGGGGATGGCTGTATCAGACTCTGAACCTGTTCGATGGCTACCGAGTGGTTCGACCAGCGCCGAAAGCCGCTCCGGCAGGATAGGCCCCATAATCCTTGAGGCGAAGCAAACAGGAGAGCGCAGTGCGGGAAATCCGCATGCTGCGTTCGACGAGGCGGGGGCTGGAAACGTGGCACGGCCGAGATGGTGTGACACTCGCAGACGAAAGAGCGAGCCAACAGGGAATACAAACTTCGGCCTAAACCGGCGCGTCAGTCCTCGACCCTACCGATGAGAGGGGTGTGGAAACGGAGCCACGGCTGAGCCACTAAGGCACCGCCAGACGAAAGGGGCGGCAAACCGATCTGCTCAACCTAACGCCACCGCGCCACACTCCTACTCTACCGATTCCCGCCGTTCGATTTTCCGCGACGAACGTCTCCTCAGGGTCGATTCCGGCTGTCTGATCGGCCGATGGACGGGCGCCCGGCAAAACAATCGACAATTTCTTGACGAACCGGCGGGCGTCTGTTACTGTTTTTCGGAAATTGCAGGACAAGCCGGCTCGCTGTTTCATGGGGCCGGGACGGCGCTGGCGATTTGCGCGAAACGAAAAGGGGATCAAGTCATTGAAAATAAACAATCCCGCGGAATGGTCCATTTCGCACCCCCAATGATCTCAATGACTTACGAGCAGGTCGCGAAACCGTTCGTTTCGCTCGGCGAAATGAATCCTTTCGCTTTTGCTGGTTTTTCCGCCTCGTCGAGGCCCAAAACGCAAAAACCGCGAAATCGACGGCGGCCTCGGGGCGCGCGTGGCGGGCGCTGCCCGATTCTGCGAACTCGGAAATGGCGCCGCAAGCCATTGGAATCGCTCAAAACGGACTCGGAAATGGCGCCCCGCCAGTTCTCGGTCGCGGGCAAAGAGAACCGATCAGGCGAATTTCAGTCCTTGACCACGGTCAGGTCTGGGGCGGCCGGGTTCTTCATGCCGACAACGTGGTAGCCCGCGTCGACGTGGAGGATTTCGCCGGTGACGCCGCGCGACATCGACGACAAGAGGTAGACCGCGCTGTCGCCGACCTCCTCGATCGTGACCGAGCGGCGCAGGGGCGAATTGTATTCGTTCCACCGCAATATGTAGCGGAAATCGCCGATGCCGGAGGCGGCGAGCGTTTTGATCGGGCCGGCCGAAATCGCATTGACGCGAATCCCCTTCTCGCCCAAGTCGGCCGCGAGGTAGCGAACGCTCGCCTCCAGCGCCGCTTTCGCGACCCCCATGACGTTATAGTGGGGCATCCACTTCTCTGCCCCATAATAGGTCAGCGTCAGCATGGCGCCGCCATTCGCCATCAGCTTCTCGGCCCGTTGGGCGACCGCGGTGAATGAATAGCAGGAGATGGCGAGCGATTTGGTGAAATTGTCCTCGGTCGTGTCGATATACCGGCCGGTCAGCTGCTCCTTGTCGGAGAATGCGATGCAGTGGACGATGAAGTCGAGGCCGCCCCACAACTTTCCGGCTCGCGCGAACACTGAATCAATAGAGGCGCCCTCAGTGACGTCGCAGTGGCCCAGCACATGGGCGCCCAATTCTTGCGCCAGGGGTCGGACGCGCTTTTCCAGCGCCTCTCCCTGAAAAGTGAACGCCAATTCGGCCCCGGCCCCGTGTGCGGCTTTGGCGATGCCCCATGCAATCGAACGATTATTCGCCACGCCGAGGACGACCCCGCGCATCCCGCGCATAACGCCCGCGGTTGCGCCGACTGGAAGGGTTCGCTCCATCAAGGCCTCACTGGTCTTGGACGGCGACTGGAAGGCCGTCCGGACGTCGGGTTTAACCTCGCTCGACTCGCATGGGAAGGACGCGGCTTTCGTCAACCGTCACAAATTGTGTGAGTTTGCTCATACATCTGCTTGGAGCCTGGGCATCTTCAGGCTAGAACTATTGAGCAGCGTTAACGCTTGTCGAGGCTCACGCAAACTCTCGGTGTCGACAGTGCCGCCGTTAAGCGACTGTTTGGCTGACCTCTCTGACCTGCGCCGATTCGGGGTGGCGCTGGCGCGAGACGACAGGTTCGTGGTTGATCATGCGTCTGCGGCGACGCTTGTTGATCGTCTGTTCAGGCAGGCTTCGTTGGAAGCGGTGGGTGGAGGCGCTCGAAGCGACGCCGACGGGACGGCTCGCGGTGACACGCGCGTGCGCGCGTTTGGACAATTTGTTCGACTTCACCGCCGGCATGTTCGTCGCCTAGCCCTCGACGACGGCGAGGGCGGATGGGACGAGAACGCGCAGAGCGCGGAAGGCAAAGCGTCCGCGGGCGGGATTGGCATGGCGGCGGCAGTCCGCATGCTGCCTTTGGAGCTTAGAGAAGCGCTGCTGATCGTCGTTCTCGCCAGATTCACCCACCAGGAGGCGGCTTCAGCTCTTGATATCTCGTTGGCGACACTGATTGCGCGGTTGACGAAGGCCCGTGAGCGCGTGGCCGCGCTCACCCGCGCGCCTCTTACGGCCGTGGCGGGGTCCAGGGCGGTTCCGCATTTGCGAGTGGTCAAGTGATGGAGACTTGGCGGCTCGCGGATCTGCACGCCTATGTTGACGACTGTCTTGAGCCTGACGAACGGCTGACGTTCGAGAACCGGATGGCGCAGGATCCTGCGCTGACGCGCCGCGCCGCCGCATGGCGAGCGCAAAACAACGCGATTCGCGCGGCCCTCGACGGCGAGGGCGCGAGAGCCTTTTCAATCAGCATCGTTCGTCAGCAGAACGAAGTTCCGAGCAAGGGCCGACGGGCGGCTACGGTCGGCGCCAGACCCTCTGGCGAGCAGCCGGCGCGACCGTCATTGACAGCTGTTGTGGACGCCGCGCGGCCTTCGCCGACGGTCGGCGCGTCCGGCGCCCTTCGGCGGTCGCTGTTGCGGAGGCTTGCGCTCGCGATCTTGCCTGTCGGACTGGCCTGCGTTTGGGCGCCGGCCGCAACCGTTGTCCCCGTCAAGGGACTTGGAGAGGCCGACGTTGCGGCTTTTCGCGCATTCGCCCGTCCGGGCGTCGCGGCGGTCGAATTGGCGACTGGCGATAAGACTGAATTGGAAGCATGGTTGACGACGCGGCTCATGCACCCCGTCTACCTCCCGGCGACTCCTTCCGCCGTCAAGCTGGTCGGCGCGCGGATCGCTCCTTATCCTGGCGCGGCGGCGGCCTTTCTGGTTTACAGCTCCCAAGACGGACCTCTCGGGTTGTTGGTCCAGTCTCTTGACGCGCCTGCAACGACAGCGCCCCAACTTCTCGCTGCTGACGGCGGCTACGCGGCGGTATGGACATGGCGCGGCGAAGGATTTGCTTTGGTCGGCAGCTTTGACACGACGTCGTTGCTAAAGATCGCGACCGACTTCTTTGACCCGCCGGCAGAAGCGGCTCAGGCCATGCCAGAGCGAGGGTTATAAGGCTTTTGATCGCGCATTTTGCGCATCAAGGCGGTCAGTTCCGCATCCGGCTCGTCCGGGAGGACGATCCGAAGCGTCGCCAGCAAGTCGCCCGCGGCTTGGTCGGCGCCGCCTGGAAGGCCTTTGCCTCGCAACCGCAGCACTCGACCGCCGTTAGCGCGTGGAGCGATCGAAACTTCAACCTCGCCGCTTAACGTCGGCGCCCTCACCCGCGCGCCCAAGATGGCCTCATAGAGCGTAATCGGCAGATCCAGCCGCAGATCGCGCCCCTCCACCTTGAACAGCGGATGAGGGGCGTAGCGAATGGTCACGATGACGTCGCCGGGCGGTCCGCCGCGATGGCCGGGATGGCCCTGGCCGCGCAATCGGATGGACTTCCCTTCTTCGATGCCGACGGGAACCGTGATGTCCAGCGTCCTTCCCGTCGGCAGGGCGACGCGGACCGACCCGCCGTGCGCAATCGTCGCCAGGGGGACCGCGACCGAGACGCCAATGTCTTCCCCCCGAGTTGCCTGACTGCGGGTGCGGGTGCGGCCGGAGCCGAACAGCTCCGACAGGATGTCCGGATCGATCGAACCGCTTTCCGGCGAAAACCCGCCGCCGAAGTCGAAATTGCGGAAATCGCCGCGGCCTCCTCCGCCCGGTTGGCGGCCAAAACCGAAACCGTCGAATTGGGGCGCCCGCGGCTTGCCCTCCGCGTCAATCTCGCCGCGGTCGAAGGCCTTGCGCTTCTTGTCGTCGCCGAGGATTTCGTAGGCGGACCCGACTTCGGCGAAGCGCTCCTTGGCTTTCGGTTCTTTGCTTTGGTCGGGATGGTATTTCTTGGCGAGCTTGCGGAACGCGGATTTGATTTCCGCCCCGCTCGCCGTCTTCGGAACGCCAAGAACATCATAGGGATCACGCATCATAGGCCCGTCTTTCGGCCCCGCCATTTCAAGAAGCGCAAAGGCCAATGTCTCCGTTCCCCATTTGGCCCTTTGCGCTGCGGCGCGCAAGTCCGACGCGGCGCCGGTTGGCCAGTCGGCGCGGGCCTGCGATAATGTCGGCGGCGCCCTTTCCTTTCTCGCGCGGAGCGTGAGCGTTTTGAACGACTTGAGCACGGCCGATTTCACCCAAGCTGCCGATCCGTTTGCCTTGTTTGGGCTCTGGTTCGACGAAGCCAGGGCGGCGGAAATCAACGATCCGGAGGCGATGACGCTCGCCACCGTCGACGCAGAGGGGCTGCCCGATGCGCGGGTGGTCTTATGCAAGGGCGCGGACGCCCGCGGGCTCGTGTTCTACACCAACATCGAGAGCGCCAAGGGGCGCGAGCTCGCCGGTCAGCCCCGCGCGGCGGCGCTTTTCCACTGGAAATCGCTGCGCCGGCAGGCCCGGTTCCGCGGCGCCGTGGCCGAAGTGACGGCGGCCGAGAGCGACGCCTATTTCGCCTCCCGGCCGAGAGGGAGCCAGATCGGCGCCTGGGCGAGCCGGCAATCGCGGGCGCTTGCCTCGCGCGCCGATCTCGAAGCGGCGGTTGAGGCCTACGAACGGCGGTTCGGCAGCGGCGACGTGCCCCGGCCGGAGTACTGGCGCGGATACCGCCTCATGCCAGTGGAGATCGAGTTCTGGCGCGATCGGCCCTCGCGATTGCACGATCGGGTTATGTTCACTCGGGCAGCTCCGGGCGGCCTTTGGGAAAAGCGCCTCCTCTATCCGTGATCCGAGCGGGCATCGCACAGACCGCGGCGCCGGCCGCGCGGCCAGGCACATGCGGCAGATGCGAATAAATGCAAATAAACCCAAATAAATCCACATAAACGCTAGCAAAATTGCTTGCATTGACTAGCGTTTATTTTTCCGAATTCGGGACTTTTCAATGGGTTACGGGCGAAAAAATAACGAAACTCGACTCACGTCTCAGATTGTGTGCGAAACGTCTCAAGCGTGCTTCCAGCTCTCATTTCTCCTCCGCGGCGCCCAGCGAGGCGCGGGCTCGATCCGACGACAGACCAAGATATAGCATGACTTCTGTTTTCTGTAAAGACATTGTCGCAGAATTTGTTTTTCAGGTCCGAAGCGCCTGGAGTGGAAACGTCATTACGAGCCCGACTCCGCGGCTTTGTCGTCCCCGGCGGAGGGTGTGGCGATCCGGGAAATCGTGGCGCGCCCTGCGTCGCCCCGGATGGCTTCCTCCCGGGCTTGACCCGGGGGTCGCAACGACGACCGGGGCGCGACCCGATGAATGACCGGCTGTTTCCCTTACGCCCGATCCTCGCGGTCTCGGCGGCGGTGTTTCGGCAAGGCCGGGTCCTGATCGTGCGCCGGGCGCGCGCGCCGCTGATCGGGCATTTCAGCCTCCCCGGCGGTGGGGTCGAGGTCGGCGAGACGCTCGCCGCCGCGGTCGCCCGGGAGCTTATGGAGGAGGTCGGGGTTAAGGCCGAGATCATCGCCTTCAACCGGCATGTCGAAGCGATCGCGCATGAGGGAATGAGGGTTCGGACGCATTTCGTCATCGCCTCGTTCGTCGCCCGGTGGAGAAACGGGGAGCCGCGCTTGAGCGACGAGGTCGACGCCGTCGATTGGATCGATCCGGCCGTCGCCCCGCCCTCGCCGGCGACGCCGGAGCTTGGCGAAATCCTCACGCGCGCGGCGCGGATCGAAAGAAAGCGTGCGTAAGGGACGCAAAGATGGTCCGCGATGACCTGAGGGGGTGGCCGGTTATCAAGCGCTAGACGAGCGCTATCATTGAGCGATACCATTGGTTTCCTAAGAATGTTGAAGATTCCAAGAGCCAAAGAGCCGCGCAGTATGAGCTACAAGCCGAGAACACTATTCCGACTCATCGAAGAAATTAATCATAGTCTCTTCCTCCCGCACATTCAGCGCCCTTTCGTTTGGGAAGAGGACCAAATGCTCCGCCTGTTTGACAGCCTGATGCGAAACTATCCTATTCAGACTTTTCTTTTTTGGAGAACGAAGGATGAGATCAAGGCTCGAAAATTTATGGATCAAGTTGATTGGGACGCCGATTTGAGCGACTACTATGAACCTAATTCTAGTAAAGAGGGCATTGAAAAAATCGTCGTGTTAGACGGTCAACAGCGTTTGCAGACGCTTTACTCGATTTTTCGAGGGGCAATTACTTCAACAGACAGCAAGAGCTCCGAGGCGTACTTCGATGTGACGAGCGGTGACGCGCCCGATGACCTGGGACTAATGTACAAGCTTCGATTCACAACTTCCCCTCTTGAATTGCCCTGGTATCGTGTTGCCGATGCAATTGGAAAAGACGCACAGAAGAACGCAGAGGAAGTCGCCGATCGAATAAACGAGGCTTTGGACAATTTGAGCGCGAAGGGGACTCCTCCGGAACAGGATTTGGCTAAGGAGCCTAAAACACGTGAAAGACGTGTAAGGCGAAATCTCAGCCAACTAATCTCAATACTTCGTGAAGAGAAGCACTTCTGGGTCCAAGAACTTGACGGAGTGGCGAATGAGTTTCCTTACGACCGCGTCCTAGATATTTTTGTCCGCGTAAATTCGGGTGGCACGAAATTAGACGCGTCAGATCTTATGTTTGCTGCTATGAAGGAGGCTTGGCAGGAAATTGAGGAGGTAATTGAGGACACAACCGAGTTACTTAATGGAACTAATCTTAGTTTCGACAAAACATTTCCGCTGAAGTGCTTACTTATTGCACATGGTCAAGGGGCCGAGACATCACCAGAAAAGTTTACTGGGTCAAAAAGCGACCAACTCCTGCAAGAAATGAACACCGGGTGGACGCGCGCGGAAACCGCCTTTCAGGAATTACGTGACTTTTTAAAAAACGACCTAAAAATCTATGCCGACAAGGTCGTTCGCAGTTACAATAGCTTTATTCCGCTTTTTGACTTTCTATTCTATAACTCCAAACCGAACGAGGAGAGTCGCTCTTTGATGCGTGCGTACCACTATAAGGCGCAGCTATTCGGATGGTATTCGCAGGGGACCGATACAGTCATCAATTCGCTACATTCAATTCTTGGCAAAGCATGCCCGTCCGGCTTTCCACTCGACGAGATCAAAGACTATTTTCAGAAACGAGGAAATACGGTTGAGTTAAAGCACTCACATCTAAAAGAGACGAGGCTGCGATTTATCCTCCTTAACTTAATCTACGTAGACCAAATGGGAGCTTCGCCATTCGACATTAAGTTCAAAGGTAATGAGCCGCACGTTGATCATATTTATCCACAAAGTATGTTGCGCTCAAAACTCGGCATTCTAAGTGCTGATATAAATAGCATTGGCAATTTGCGCTTCATGGGAGCAACAGATAACATTAGAAAACGAGCCGAGCTGCCTAGCAGTTACTTTGCCCGTCTTAAAGCAAGTGGAGTAGATATCTACAAACATTTACTTCTCGATGACGTCTCGAACGACCCTAAGAGCCCGTCCGGGAACTTAACGAATTGTTGGAATCGCTTATGATTTAAGGAAGCGGCCCGAATCACTTGGAGGGTCGCCGATGTGGACCAACGAAAATCGCACTCGCTACGACCGCGATGGACTGCGCTATCCCAGCGATTTGACCGACGCGGAATGGGCGCATGTCGAGCCGCTCATTCCGCCGGCCAAGCGCGGCGGCAACCGACGTCATGTCCATGAGCGCGAGGTCGTCAACGGCCTGATGTACGTCCTCAGCACTGGCTGCCAATGGCGCGCCGTCCCGAAGGACCTGCCGCCGCGTTCGACGCTTTACGATTACTTCGATCGCTGGAATTGGGACGGCACGCTCGATCGCATCCACGACGCGCTCTACGTGAAGTGTCGCGAAGCCGCCGCTCGCGAGGCGAGCCCGACCGCCGCGATCATTGACAGCCAGAGCGTCAAGAGCGCGGAAAAAGATCCTATGCGGGTGGACGGCGGCCCGACTTGGTAGGCTGAGCTTCCACACCAGCATGGAGGCAACCGATGCAGTCCGTCACCTCCGCGACCGCTGTCGCGACCACCGCCCTCGCGAATGATATCACGCTGTTCGCATCGCTCGAACTGAGCAAATCCAAATGGGTTGTGACGATCAATAGTCCGGGCAGCGAAAAGTTTTCCAAGCATGTGGTCGAGGGTGGAGACGGCGCCCGCCTGCTCGACCTTCTTTCGCGGTCGAGGGCAAAGGCCGAGGAGCGCTACGGCGTGCGGGTCAAAGCGATCGTCATTCAGGAAGCGGGATTGGACGGGTTTTGGATTCATCGCTTGCTGCTCGCCAATGGGATCGAGAGCCAGGTCGTCGATGCGGCTTCGATCGCCGTCGACCGGCGGCATCGGCGGGCGAAGACCGATTCGATCGACGGCGAGACGCTGTTGCGGACGCTGATGGCCTGGGCTCGCGGCGAGCGGCGGGTCTGTTCCATGGTTCGCGCGCCGAGCCCGGAAGAAGAGGATCGCCGGCGCCTGACGCGCGAGCGCGGCACGCTGATCAAGGAACGCATTCAGCACACCAATCGAATTAGGGGCCTGCTCAGCGGCCAAGGCATCCGGGATTACAATCCGCTTCGGCGAGATTGTTTCGAACGGCTCGAGGCGCTGCGAACCGGCGACGGCCGTGAGCTGCCGCCGCTGTTGAAGGCGGAGATACGCCGAGAACTCGATCGGATCGCGGTGGCGGCGACGCAACTGGCTGCGGTCGAACGGGCCCGCGACGCGCTCATCCGCACGAACGCCGAGGGGCGGAACAACCCCGCCGCCCACCTCCTCAAGCTCAAGGGCATGGGCCCTGAGTTCGCATCGCTCCTCTGGCTTGAATCGTTGTTTCGCAGCTTCGGCAACCGACGCCAAGTAGCGGCATATGCGGGATTGGCGCCCAGCCCCTGGCAGAGCGGCGGCGTCGAACGGGATCAGGGGATCTCCAAGTCGGGCAATCGTCGCCTGCGGCACACCATGATTGAGCTTGCCTGGTTCTGGCTGCGCCACCAGCCGGACTCGGCGTTGAGCCGCTGGTTTCAGGCGCGGGTCGGCGCCGGCAAGGGACGAGTCCGCCGCATCGCCATCGTGGCGCTGGCCCGCAAACTCCTCGTCGCCTTGTGGCGCTATGTCACACAAGGCGTCGTTCCCGAAGGCGCCGTGTTCAAGACGGCATGACCCGATGGCTCAACCCACTCTAACAATGGCTTGATGACTTAACCCCATTCCAGCGAAGCTGAACGCGACGGCTTCGCCGGATCCGGCGGGCGGTGACCGCGGATTAACCCCCGGGCTGAAACACGCCGTGAAAAAGGATGGTCCCGCCAACCCGAGCCCGACGCCCTCGAGCAGGAGGGATTATGGTCCGAGCCCACAAGCTCGACCGGATGTGAGGTGATGCGGTCGTCAGGGCTGCATGGCAAAGACGGGCTCACGCTTCGGATCCAAACGCCAAAGAGCATGCAACGCCGAAATCAATGAGCTTGACTGGAAACACCCCATGTGAGGGGGACCTGCATCGATCCGGCGGGTTACGACGCGGGCAAGAAGATCATGGGCAAAAAGCGCCATATCCTCGTCGATACGCAGGGCCTGTTGATGCATGCGACCGTCCACGCCGCCGACATCCAGGACCGCGACGGCGGCGCGACGCTGATGGCGACCTTGTTCGGCGCCTTTCCGTTCCTGACCAGGCTCTTTGCCGACGGCGGCTATCAAGGGCCGCAATTTCAGGCCGCCATCGGACGAACTCTGGCGCGCGTGAAGGTCGAGATCGTCAAGCGGTCGGATCAGGCCAAGGCCTTCGTCGTCCTGCCGAAGCGCTGGATCGGCGAACGCACCTTTGCTTGGCTCGGCCGCTGCCGACGGTTGGCCAAGGACTGGGAATGCCTCAACCGCAAGGCGCTCGCGTTCCTCCGCCTCGCCTCCATCCGCCTCATGCTGCGAAAACTATGCAATCCCACATGATGTTTCCGGACAAACTCTAAGAAATTAATCTTTGAATTAAAGCACTACACAGACTTTAGGGAGAGGCGCCTTGAACGGATGTGGGAAATACTAAGTTCCGCTGTCAACCCCGAAATTGATGAGACATAGGTACGCCGTTAGCCAGCTCGCCGAGCTCGCGAGACGCCGGAGGGAAAGCGTTGAGCGGGATTTTCGGGTAACGGCGCCCGTCACCTTCCGGAGGCGGCAATCGACCGCCAGCGAGATTCACTTGCGGCGCCGCGCGACGCCCCCTCATCCGGCGCCATAGCCCGTCGAAAGACGGGCGTCTTTCGACGCCCTGTGGCGCTGCCTTCTCCCTCCTTCGACAGGCTCAGGATGAGGGGGAGAAGGCTAAGGCGCCACGCGCCTGCGGGCTGGACCATCCTTCGAGACGCCCACTGCGCGGGCTCCTCAGGATGAGGCCATGCCAGGCGATTCTGGGCATCGCTCTTGAGGCATGAGGCCGCGCACATTGCCCTCGCGCAGCGAGCGCTGAAAAAATGGAAGACGCGGCCGAGAGGGGGCTGGCCGCGTCTTCTCTTCGCCGAGGCTGATGGGCGCCCCGGCACTACTCGTCGCCGCCGCCGCCGCCCTCGCCCATGTGACCGCCCATATGACCGCCCATGTGATGCATCATCATCTCGGCGTGCTCCGGCATCAGCATGCGTCCGAGCATGCCGAACTTATGTTTCTGCGAATCGTCGAGGCCGGCGTAGAGCGGCTTGGCGGCGTCGGCGATTTTCTTGATGTCCTCCGCGGCTCGCGACATGTGGTCGGCCATGGCCTCGAGATGGTCGACAGGCGACATCCGCTCGCCCTGCTCATGCGCCTGCATCATCTGACCCATGGCCTCCATCCGCGCCTTGGCGGCGTCCTTGACTGCGGATTCAAACGGGGCCCACAGCTTCTCCTGATCGGGGGTCAATTGCAGGCCAGCCTTCATGCCGGCGAGCTTGGCGTCGAGCATGGTCTGGCGATCTTCCGCCATTTGACGCATGCGCTCCGCGCGCGAAGGCTGCTGATCGCTCTCGGCCCCCGCCGCGGTCAACGAAAAGGCGGAGGCGGAGAGCGTAAGCGCCGCCAGCGCCACAAGGAGTGTGCGTTTCATGACCATACTCCTCCAATGATTGAGCGCCCGGACCCTGCTCGCTTGCGAGACGAATTTCAAATTAACTCCCCGTGATCAGGTCTTTTCGCCCGGGCCGTGGATTTCGTGGTTAGCGCAGGGTAAACGCGCGGGGGGCTTCGCCTGCGCGCTTCGTCAAGGCGCGAGAGCCGCCAATGAGAGAGGCAATGAACGAACCTGTACTGGGAGAGCTGGCCGCACGGCTGGCGGGGGACGGCCAAGCTTTGTGCGCCTGGGTCAGCGTGAACGAACCGGCGGTCGCCGAATTGCTGGCCCGCGAGGCCTTCGACGCGGTTGTGCTTGACATGCAGCATGGAGCGATTGATTTCACCGGCGCCGCGCGCGCGATCTTGAGCGTCGCCCTTGCCGGCAAGCCGGCCATCGCGCGGGTGCCGATCGGGGAGTTTGCGCTGGCGAGCCGGCTCCTGGACGTCGGCGCCAGCGGAATCCTTGCGCCGATGATCAACAGCGGCGACGACGCCCGGCGCCTGGTCGAGTTCGTCAAATTCCCGCCGCTCGGCCAGCGCTCGTGGGGCCCGCGCGTGGCGCTCTCGCTCAGCGGCCTCGACGCCCCCGCCTATTTCAAGGCGGCGAATGCGATGACCCAGGCGATCGCGATGATCG
Organism: uncultured Alphaproteobacteria bacterium; assembly: GCA_963824475.1. Lineage (GTDB taxonomy): Bacteria > Pseudomonadota > Alphaproteobacteria > Rhizobiales > Beijerinckiaceae > Roseiarcus. The sequence continues at coordinate 185,538 of CAWGPR010000004.1, read as the reverse complement.
AGACCCGCGACGCCCTGGACGCGCTCGACGACATTCTCCGCGTCCAGGGGATCGACGGCGTGTTCGTCGGCCCGTCCGACCTTTCGATCGCGCTCAGCGACGGGCGCGGCGTCGAGCCGCGCGGCGCGGCGGTCATGAGCGAGGCGCGGCGGGTCGCCGAGCGCGCCAAGGCGCACGGAAAGTATGCGGCCATGTTCTGCTTCGACGGCGCCGACGCACGCGCGATGCAGGCGCTCGGCTATCGGCTGTGCACTATCTCGAGCGACCAGAACCTGCTGCGCGCCGCGGCGCGGAGCGAACTCGCCGCCGCGCGGGCCCGATAAGCTCGAGAAGCGCCGCCGGCGACTGGAAAAATCGCTTTGAACCCCAATATATTGTGAGCGCTCACGAGCGCCGCGGCGGGGTGGTCGAATTGACGGCGCCGAGCCCGGTAAAGCGTGCATCTGCAGACCCGAGAGAGTAGGGTGGCGACGGTGCGAGTCGCGCTTGGGGGCAGCGTGAGCCAATCGCAAAAAAAGGCTTTGATTTTGGACGAAGAAGGCAAGGACCTGGTCGACAACGGCGAGGCCGCCAGCGAAAGCTATGGCGCGGATTCGATCAAGGTGCTGCGCGGCCTGGACGCGGTGCGCAAGCGGCCGGGGATGTATATCGGCGACACCGATGACGGCTCCGGCCTCCATCATATGATCTACGAGGTGGTCGACAACGCCATCGACGAGGCCCTGGGCGGCTATGCGAAGCTCGTCACCGTGACCCTCAACGCCGACGGCTCGTGCACGGTCACGGACGACGGGCGCGGCATTCCGACCGGCATCCACGACGAAGAGGGCGTGTCGGCCGCCGAAGTCATCATGACCCAGCTGCATGCGGGCGGCAAATTCGACCAAAACTCCTACAAGGTCTCGGGCGGACTGCACGGGGTTGGCGTTTCCGTTGTCAATGCGCTGTCGAGGCGGCTCGTGCTGCGCGTCTGGCGCGACGGACTCGAGCACATAATCGAATTCGCTGGCGGCGACGCGGTCGCCCCGCTCAAGGTGGTCGGACCTGCGCCGATCGTCGACGGACGGCCGAAGCGCGGCACCGAGGTCACGTTCACGCCGTCGACCGAAACGTTCACCATGGTCGAGTTCGATTATGCGACCATCGAGCACCGCCTACGCGAACTCGCCTTCCTCAATTCGGGCGTCCGGATCGTACTGACCGACTTGCGCCACGCCGAGCCCAAGCGCGAGGAGCTGCACTACGAAGGCGGGCTCGAGGCGTTCGTGCGCTATCTCGACCGCGCCAAGACCGCGCTGATCGAGAAGCCGATCCTCATCAAAGGCGAGCGCGACAACATCGGGGTCGAAGTCGCGCTGTGGTGGAACGACAGCTACCACGAGAACGTGCTGCCGTTCACCAACAACATCCCCCAGCGCGACGGCGGCACGCATCTTGTCGGCTTGCGCAGCGCCCTCACCCGCCAGGTCGTCGGCTATGCCGAAAGCTCGGGGCTGCTCAAGAAGGAGAGAGTCGATCTCTCCGGCGACGACACGCGCGAGGGCTTGACCTGCGTGCTCAGCGTCAAATGCCCCGATCCGAAATTCTCCTCCCAGACCAAGGACAAGCTGGTCTCCTCCGAGGTGCGTCCGGTCGTCGAGGGCCTGGTCAACGACCTCCTGTCGCAATGGTTCGAGGAGCATCCGCAGGAGGCGCGGGTGATCGTCGGCAAGGTGGTGGAGGCGGCGCAGGCGCGTGAAGCGGCGCGCAAGGCGCGCGAGCTCACCCGCCGCAAGGGCGCGCTCGACATTGCAAACCTCCCCGGCAAGCTCGCCGACTGCCAGGAGCGCGACCCGACCAAGTCTGAGATCTTCCTCGTCGAGGGCGATTCGGCCGGCGGCACCGCCAAGCAGGGCCGCAACCGCGAATTCCAGGCGGTGCTGCCGCTGCGCGGCAAGATCCTCAACGTCGAGCGCGCTCGCTTCGACAAACTGCTGTCGTCCGAGCAGATCGGCACCCTCATCACCGCGCTCGGGGCCGGCATCGGGCGCGACGACTTCAACCTGGAGAAGCTGCGCTACCACAAGATCATCATCATGACCGACGCGGATGTCGACGGCTCGCATATCCGCACCCTTCTGCTCACCTTCTTCTTCCGACAGATGCGCCCGATCATTGAGAACGGGCATCTGTTCATTGCCCAGCCGCCTCTGTTCAAGGTCAAGCGCGGCCAGTCGGAGCAGTATCTCAAGGACGAGCGGGCGCTCGAGGACTATCTGGTGGAGGCGGGGCTCGACGGCGCCACGCTGACGCTCGCCAACGGCGAGGTGCGCGCGGGTCCCGACCTGCGCGCGCTCATCGAGGAGGCGCGGGCGCTGCGCCGGCTGCTCGACGGCCTGCACTCGCGCTACAACCGCGCTCTGGTCGAGCAGGCGGCCCTCGGCGGGGCGCTAAAGCCTCTCGCCGACCCTGTCGATCCGGAGGCCGAGCCGCGCGCGCGACGCTTGGCCTCCCGCATGAACGCCATCGCCGAGGAGACCGAGCGCGGCTGGAGCGCGCGAGTCGAAGCCGGCGGCTACGCGCTGACACGCGAGGTTCGCGGCGTCCGGCAGGCCGCGATCCTCGACGCGGGCCTGCTCGCTTCAGCCGATGCGCGCCATCTCGACGAGCACGCGCGGCCGCTCAGCGAAGCCTTCGCGCAACCGGCTACGTTCGCGCGCCGCGGCGACACGACGACCGTCTCCGGCCCCTCCGAGCTTCTCGAGGCGATCAACGCCGCTGGCCGCAAGGGCCTTACCTTCCAGCGCTACAAGGGCCTTGGAGAGATGAACAAGGACCAGCTCTGGGAGACGACCCTCGACCGCGAGGCGCGCACGCTTCTGCAGGTCAAGATCCGCGAGGTCGACGAGGCCGACGACATCTTCGTCAAGCTGATGGGCGACATCGTCGAGCCCCGCCGCGAGTTCATCCAGGACAATGCGCTGAGCGTGTCGAACCTCGACGTGTGAGCTATCGTTTCGCCAGTCCCCGCAAATCGAACGCCGGATCGGCCGCTTCCTTCGGTGTCAGCGTCTTCGTCGTGCCGATGATGCGCTTGGCGGCCGCGTGGTCGCCGGCGCGGTTGACCGATTCGACCACCGCGAGCTTGCCGTCGCGGAAGCCGAAGGTTGAGAACGCCCGCGTCGCGGGATCGCCGCGCACGATCCACTCGTCGACGCCATGCGAAAGGCCTGCGATCATGAGCTTCAAGTCGCCCTGATCGCTCCAGAACCAGGCGAGATCATTGTAAGGCTTGGGCTTGCCGGCAAGCCGGGCGGCGACCGAGCGTCCCTGATCGACCGCGTTCTGTACCGATTCAAGCCGCGTGCGGAACCCAAGGCTCGCATGGGGAAAGTGGGCGCAGTCGCCGATCGCCGAAATCGCCGGATCGGAAGTGCGCAGAAACTCGTCGACCACGATTCCGTTGGCGCATTCGAGGCCGGCCGCCCGCGCCAGCGCGTCCTCGGCGACGACGCCGATCCCGACGACAACCATGTCGGCGCTCAGCGCCTCGCCGTCGGTGAGAATGACCGCTTCCGCGCGCTCGCGGCCCTTGATCGCGGCGACGCCGACGCCGAGCCGGAAGCGCGCGCCGAACGCGCCATGCTCTTTGAGAAAAAAATCCGACATGATCGGCGAGACCGCCCGGCCCATCGGGCGCGCGACCTCGACGATCGTCGCCTCCGCCCCGACGCTTAAGGCGGTCGCGGCGATTTCGAGCCCGATGAATCCAGCGCCGATGATGACGACCTTGGGCTTGGCGCTCAAACGCTCGCGGATCGCGGTCGCGTTGGCGATGTCGCGCAGCGCGAAGACGCCCGGCAGATCGACGCCTGGCGCGTCGAGCCGCCGTTGCCTCGCGCCGGTGGCGAGGATGAGGTGTCCGTAGCCGATTGTCGCGCCGTCGCTGAGCCCGACCCGCCGCGCATCGCGGTCGATTCGCGCCGCGCTAACGCCGAGCCTCAAGTCGATGCGCTGGTCGCGGAAGTGCGCTTCGGCCCTTAAGGGAAGCCCGTGGATGTCCATTTCGCCCTTGAGAAACGCCTTGGACAGCGGCGGGCGCTGATAGGGCGGATCCCTCTCGGCGGAGAGAAGAATGATCTCGCCCTGAAACCCCTCTTCGCGTAAGGACGCCGCGGCCTGAACTCCGGCGTGGCCGGCGCCGACGATCACGACCGAGGTCAGGGACATGCCTTCAATTCCGCGGCCGCGTGCGCCGTCGCCCGGCGGGCCGACCAATCTCATTCATTGGCGTAGAGCCGGAAGCCGCGGCGTTTGGATTCGTGCTCCTCAGGACCCGGGTCGTCGGGCGCCATCGACGCGGGATCGATGATGACGCCCGTTCGCGGCGCGGGGACGAGGGTGGGCGCTTGCGCGGGCGCGGCGGGGCGCTCCGGCTCAGCCGCCTGCGGCGCCGGCGCGAGCGCGGCCGCTGGAGCGGCGATCGCCTCGGCTGGGCGGGCGGCGACGGCGCCCTCCGCCGGAGCAGCAATGCGCTCGTCGGGCGTGCGCCAGACGAACGCGTCGAGCGTTCCAGAGGGCGAGACCGGCGCCCAACGGTCGCTGATGACCCCATCCGCCACCCAAGCCTTGTCGTGCGGCGCCCGAGCAGCGCGACCGAGCCATTCGCGGACCGCGCCGTGATTCCCGTCCGCCTCCTCGATATCGGCCATCAGCAGACAGACGCGCCGGGTCGGGCGTCCGTGCGGCGAATCCGAGGCGATGAGCGGGGCGATCGCCGCGCGGGCGGCGGCGAGGTCATGCGCTTCCAGCGCCGCGCGTCCCACGGTTAAGAGCGATTCGGGATCGTTGGGCGCGACGCGGGCGAGCGCGCGGGCGCGGGCAAGCCGGTCGGCGGATGAATCGCCGTGGCGGACGCGCAGATAAGCGGCGGCGAGATCCGGGTGGGGCGTTTGCGCATAAGCCGCCTCGAGGATCCGGCTGGCGCGGCGATAGTCGCCCGCTTGCGCGCTCAGCCGGCCGCAGATCGCGGCCGCGGGGACAAGCGTCGGGGCGAGCCGACAAGCCTCCTGCGCAAGCGCGAGAGCAGCCTTCGGATCGCGCTCCATCGCCGCTTCCGCCATCGCCGTCTTGATGACCGCCCGCCAGCGGTTCGCGGTCGGCTTATCGATCAGCCGGGCGGCGGCGTTTGAGTCGACCGTCGCAAGCGCCCCCGCCCAGTCGCCGCGTCGCGTGCGGTCGTCGAGGACCGCCTGGCCAGCCCAGGCCGCGGGAGCGCGCGCATTGGCGCGCATCGCATATTGCAGCGCCGCCTCATGGTCGCTGGCGCGCCGCGCCTCGATATGCAGGCCGCGCAGGCCGAGGCCATGGGTCTCGTAATGGTTGAGCATCGCATTGTAGGCGGCGACGGCGCCTGCGGTGTCGCCCGAGAGCTGCGCGGATTGCGCTTGCAGGAGTTTGGTCAGGGGCTCGTGGCCGATCAGCCGGTTCGCCTCGGAGGCGTGCTTGGCGGCGGCTCGGACATCGCCAGCGCCGACGGCGATCATGCCGCGCGACAGAGCTTGGAACCCCTTCTCGCGTCTGCGCACCCGCGAGGCGACAGAAACGAGCGAAGGGACCCTGAACACGAAGCGCAGCACGCCCCACACGATCGCCAGAGCGATCGCCAGCGCCAGCACGGCGCCGAGCGCGAACATCAACGAGACCTCGTATTCCTCGCCCCGCCAGGTCAGGTCCACGACGCCAGGATTGTTCGCAAGCCAGGTCAGACCCCCAGCGGCCAGCGCCAGCGCTGCGAGAAAGATCAGCAGGCGAATCATGGTGACTCCGCTTCAAAACGCCACGCGCGCGCCGCAAGCCGCCAGGGCCGCCGTAATCTCACTGTTTTGGGCCGGCCGCGAGCTGCGCGATCGCCGCCTCGCGGATCGACTGCAGCGCCGCGTCCCCCGCCTGCCTCGCGCGCGCCAGCGTCGGCCAATCACCCGCCGCCTGACGCGCGGCCTCGGGGAGCTTGTCGAACGAAGCGAGCGCGGCGCGGATGTCGCCGCGCCGGCTTTCGGCCTCGATCTGGGACGCCAAAGCTTGCGGATCGTCGCCGGCGGTCTCGTTCAAATCGCGCACCCGCACGAGATTGTGCAGATGGGCGAGAAACCGATCGGTCACGCTGCCCTTCGCTTCTTGAGCCGTCGCGGCCAGTACATGCGGCGCGACCGCGCTGAACGAGGCGGCCAGCGCGGCATTGGTCGGCGCTCCGTTCACCACGGCTTGCAGCGGCGCCAGCGTCGCGGCATCGACGCCCAGATGCTGCAGGGCTGCGAGGTCGGGACCGAGGGGCCCGCCCGCGCGGAGCCTATCTTCCGCAGCTTCGGCGATGACCGCGAGAGCGGCGGCGGTATCGGTAGCGGACCGTGTTTCAGTCTTGGGCGCGGCGAGCGTCGCCTCGATCTTGTCGACGCGGCCGGCAAGGGCGGCAAGATCGGCGTTGGCGGCGTTGGTCTTCTGCGTATCGGTCTCCAGCTTCGCGACGCGCGCCGAGAGATCCGGAATCTCGCTGCGCGCGGCGTCGATATTGGCCCGCAAGTCCTTCTCCTGAGCGGCCAAACGCTGGGTCGCGTCGCTCGCGGCGTTGTTCCCGGCATTGGCCGCCTCCAACGCCGCCACCCGCTTCTCGATATCCGCTGTATTTGACGCCCCGGCGCCGGCCTCGAGCGCGCCGACCCGCTTCTCGAGGCTGGCCACGGCGGCGCGGTCGCGGTTGGCGTCGGCGGAAAGCGCGGAATTATCCCGCCGAGCTTGCGCTTCGATATCGCTCAATCGACTCGCATCCTGCGACACGTCCGCTTTGGAGGCCAGGAGCGTATAGCCGGCGCCGACGCCCACGGCGGAAACGATAAGGCCAGCGAGCGCGCCGCCCAGGAAGCCACGAGCGCCAGGTCGTGAGGGGCTGGGGGCAGGCGCGGCTCCCGGGCGAGCCACGCCCTCGGGAGGAGGCGAGTTGCGTGGCGGCTCGTTTTGGCCGGTTTCGCGCGCCGCGATTTCGCCCGCGATGGCTTCTGGCTCGCGCCGCGAGTTGCGGTTGACCGGGGCGCTCGCCGATTCGATCGAATCGTCCTGAGTCTCTTGGTCGATCATCGCCTTGCGCCCTCGAGTTCTCGCGGGCCCTATATACGGGACGAGTCGAGGGAAGCAAACCTGCCGAGGGCTCGGCATAACGTTCGAAAAAGCCCCGCTTCGTCGGGCGTTTCGGCAATCGCGACGCGGGTTGCGCCAATCGCTTGCAAGGGCTCGGCGACATCGCGCGACAGGCAGACGTGCTCAAGCTTAAGGAAAGCCGCCTCCGCGCCTGCGGCCTTCGCCAAGGCCGCCGCGAGGCTGGCCGAGCGACGCGAATAATGCAGGGCTGCTACGCAAGACGCGAGGGCCCCTGCTTCCCGCGGACGCCAGGCCTCGCGCGCCTCAGCCGCATAGGCTTCGATGACTTCGAGCGCGAACCCGCCAGAGAGCGCCGCCTCGATCACCCCCTTGCGGTCGCGCCCGGCAAGATAGAGCACGCTGGCTTCGGGTTTCAGCGAGCCGGCCAGCGCCGCGATCAGTTGGTCAGCGTCGCGCGCCGGCGGCAAGGCCAGCCGCCAGCCGCGCGCCTCAGCCGCATGGCCAGTCCGGGCGCCGACAACATAGAGCGGCGACGACGCGTCGGATGGCCCGTCGCCATGGAACGCCTTGTCGCTGGTCGCGATAACGGCGTCGTAATGCGATCGCTGCGGCCGGACGGGTTTGGTCTCAATCTCGATCGCCGGCAGGCAAGCGACGGAAAAGCCGAGCCGGCGCAGCCGCACGGCGCTTGCGCTCGCGTCCTTGCGCTCGCGGAACAGCGCGACTCGGGAGCACGCGACTCGCATGCGCGGCAATATGGGCCCCCCCGACGGAAGGGCCAAGCAGGAAGCCGCCGCTTGCCGATTGTCGTCAGGCGATTTACCCCCTCGCGGCGAACGGTCGGGCTTTGCCGGCCGCCGACAGGACCCGTTGTTGGACAAAGCCCTCGAAACGCCTGACCTCACTGCGGCGCGAGCCGGGGCCAAGCTCGATTTCAGAGACGACATCAATGGATTGCGCGCGCTCGCGGTCCTCGGCGTGGTCATCTTCCATGCCGATCGCGCCTGGCTCCCCGGCGGCTTCGCCGGCGTCGACATCTTTTTTGTCATCTCGGGCTTTCTGATTTCACGAATCATTCTGGCCCAGTGCGCGGCCGGACGTTTCTCGCTCACGATGTTTTACGCCCGGCGCGCCAAACGCATTCTCCCAGCGCTGCTCGTGACGGTGAGCTTCGTTTGGATCGTCGGATGGTTCATGGCGGCGCCGACGCAATTTCGCGACATCGGCGGCGGCCTGCTCGGCAACTCGTACTTCACCGTGAATTTCTGGCTCATGCGGCTCGCTGGCGTCGGCGGCTATTTCGGCGCCGACGCGACGACCAAGCCGCTTCTGCATCTGTGGTCACTCAGCATCGAAGAGCAATTCTATCTCGCCTGGTCGGTCCTTCTGCTTGCGCTGTTCAAGCTTGAGCGGCGGCTCGTCCTTATCGTCATCTTAAGCGTGTTCGTCGCCTCGTTCGCGTTCAGCGTCGTCCTCACTCCGATCGATCCGATCGCCGCGTTCTACCTGCCCTGGACCCGCGCATGGGAGCTCGCGCTTGGCGCGCTGATCGCCTATCGCGAGGTCTTCTGGCTCAAGGCGCTGCCCTATCCGTCGAGAGGGATCGCCAACATCGGCGCTGGAGCCGGGGTCGCGCTGATGCTAGGCGCCTTCCTGTTCCTGAACGAGACGCGGCCCTTTCCCGGCTGGCTTGCAGCGATTCCGACCGCCGGATGCGCGCTGGTTATCGCCAATCCGCGTTCGCTTCCCGGCGAGATCGCGCTGGGCAATCGCGTGGCTGGCTTCTTCGGCGTGATCTCCTATCCGCTCTATTTATGGCACTGGCCGCTGTTCGCATTCGCCCGCATCTGGCCAGGCGTGCTCCCGACCACGCCAGTCCTGTTCGCGCTCGCGGGCGTCGCCGTAGCGCTCGCCGCGCTCACCTACCGGCTGATCGAGCGGCCGGTCGCGGCTCCCTTTCGCCGCTGGCCGTTCGCGACTGCGTTGGTCCTTGTCGGCTTGCTCGCTCTGACCGGAATCGTCGGCCGGATGACATACGATTCGAAGGGCTTTCCGTCCCGCTTCCCCCCGCTGGCGGATCGCATTTTCGACTACACCGCCAATGGCGCCGAGGGTCAGCCGCTCATGCGCTGTTTCTATCAGCGCGATGAGATCCGCTATTCGCTCGAGGAGGAGCGCACCCGGGCGGCGCGCTTCTTCGAGGCTCATCATTGCGCGGCGATCGCCGACCCGCGGAAGCCCACGATTCTCATCGTCGGCGACTCGCACGCCGCCCATCTCTTCGCCGGATTGCAGGAGGTCTATGGCGCGAAAGCCAACCTCCTGACGCTCTCCTCCGTCTTTTGCGTACCCCTGGTCGAGAACGTCGCCATGGATCAGGGCGTGGCGGGCACGCCGCGATGCCGCGCGATCAACGACTACGTGTTCGACGCGATCCGAACCATCAAGCCCGATATTCTCATCGTCGGCGGCTACTTCGCCCAATACGACCACGAGGCCAACTGGCGCTATCCCGGCTATCTTGACGCGCTGGTCGCCGGCGCGCGGCGCCTGCACGCGGACGGCGTGCGCTCGATCATCGTCGCCGGCCAGGTTCCGACCTGGGCCCCCGTTCTGCCGATTCTTGTCGGCCGCGACGTCCTCGAGCGGGGCGCGGCGGCGGAATTCTCATTGGTCGGCGTCAGGCCTGACTCGCTCGAGACTGACCGCGAGTTGGCGGCCAAAGACTGGGGCGAAGGCGTTCGCTATCTCTCGCAGGCGGCGAAGCTATGCGGCCCGGAGGGCTGCCGGCGGTTAATCGGCGAGAACCTGCCCGAAGACCTGCTGGCCATCGACTACGGCCACTACAGCCTCAAAGGCTCAGTCTTCGCCGTCAGAACCATGCTCGCGCCAGTCATAGGCGCCGAATTGGCTCTGTCCGGCAAGAACTGAGGCGGGCGGCCCGCCCGTGACCGCGGGCCGGGCGCTCACCCCGCCGGCACGGAATGGGGTTGGGACTGCGCGTGGGCGACCGGTTCGACGCGCGTCAAGCGTATCGGCGTCTTGACGTCCGCATGAACCTCCGCGTCGACCGCATAGTCTTGGAGATGCAGCAGGCAGAGGCGGTCGCCGCGCTCCGAGCCGTCGGAGCACCAATCGTCAAAGGTGAGGAACTCGAGGTCGGGCACGCCGATCGCCTCTTTGACCCACAAAGCCGACGCGATCTGCATGGCGTCGCCGAGGGACATCGATCGCGGTTTCCCTTCGGCTTCATGGCCGTGGCCGGGCATTAGCCATTTGGCGTCCCTAAGCCTCGCGACGCGCAGCATCGCGTTCGGGTCCGGCGTCACCAGCGTCGCCAGCGCCCGGATATAGCGGGTCAAGTCGAACAGGGTGGCGAACCGTCCGGGAACGAACGTCGACGGCCGAAGCTCCGCAAACAGGACGCTGCTGACCCATACCCGGCGCTTCGCGACCGCCGCCTCGGTCAGGATCGTCTCGATGAGGTGTTCCGCCTCGCCCAAATCTCCGTTCGCGTGCCGAAGCACGACGTTTGAATGGAGGAAATGCTTATCGCTACTCGACGCAATCAAGATCGTTGTCCTCGTCCGTTGAGGGCGCCAGCCGCAGCGAGCCTCGGATGTCGATCGCGGCGGAAACGTGGGTTCTTTCTTCGATCGTCAGCACCTCTATGCGCTCAGGAAGCTGACTGTCGCCAGTGTATATTGCTCGTCCGGTGACGCAAACATTCTTATTACCGAATGGATTCAGGGCGTCTTCGCCCTGGGACTTGTCCAGAACGCATTCGATGTGTGTCGTTCCGGCGGGAAGCATCAGGTCGCCGGTCCATACCGCGCCGCGATAGTCGATTTCGTCCAGCCGTCCCTCGAACGACATGATCGCGCTGCCCAGGAACCAGTTGTCCGCGCGCACTCCGTCGTCCTTGGCCCCGACCCGGTCGACCTGGCGACGGAAGAAATCGTCAATCGGCAACTCTGTGTCGTTGAATTGCGCCAGCACGTGAAAGTTGGGATCGAGCGCCTTGACGATGCGGATAAACGCCCTCGTCAGCCGGAGATGGCGAACGACCGTCTGGTAATCGCTGCGGTAAATGCCCTCGGCGCACCGGCGGAAGAACTCAATCGCCGAAGGGGTATTTTGGCCAAGCGCTCTTCGTTTCTCCAAAATGCCGAATTCGTAAGGGTTGAGCGCCAGTTGAGAGATCAAGAACTCGCTCGATCGCGCTTTAGGCTGAAGTTCGCGGTCCGTCACCAGGAGCGCCGTCAGAAACGCGTCGAACGTCTTTTTGAACAGTTCGGCCGGAATCGGCCCAAGATCGTAGTCGCGGGCCTCGACCGGCCGGATCACGACGCGAATTTCGTTTGGCCCGATCAGGCTGCTCATCGCTTGCTCCTGTCGCGGACCCCTTACCATGTCTCGGAAGGATGCGACAGAGTGGGCGCCCGCCTGAGAGGATAAGGCGGTCCCGCCGCCTCAAAACGGGTTTTCTCAGCCCCCGTTCACGCTATATGGGCTTTTCATGATGCGAGTCCTTGGCATTGAGACGACCTGTGACGAGACCGCGGCGGCGGTAGTCCGGCTTAAGCCCGACGGCACGGGCGAAATTCTCGCCGACGAGGTGATGAGCCAGATCGCGGCACACGCGCCATTCGGCGGCGTCGTGCCGGAGATTGCGGCGCGCGCCCATGTCGAGATCATCGACTTGCTCATCGCGCGCGCGCTCAAGCGGGCCCAAGTCGCGGCCAAGGATCTGGACGGCGTGGCGGCTGCCGCAGGTCCGGGCCTGATTGGCGGCGTGCTCGTCGGGCTCATGGCGGGCAAGGGCGTCGCGTTGGCGTGCGGCAAGCCTTTCGTCGCCGTCAACCACCTTGAGGCGCACGCCCTGACCGCGCGCCTCACGGAGAGCGTCGCCTTTCCGTTTCTCGTGCTCATCGCCTCGGGCGGGCACACGCAGATCCTCGCGGTCAAGGGCGTCGGCGACTATGACCGGCTCGGCGCGACCATGGACGACGCCATCGGCGAAGCATTCGACAAGACCGCCAAGCTGTTGGGCCTGCCCTTTCCCGGCGGGCCAGCGGTCGAGGCGGCGGCGGAAGGCGGCGATTCCACTCGATTCGCGCTGCCCCGGCCCTTGCTCGGCCGGCCGGACGCCGATTTTTCGCTGTCCGGGCTCAAGACGGCGCTGCGTCTGGCGGCGGAGTCGGTCGCGCCGTTGCGCCCGCGCGACGTCGCCGATCTCTGCGCCTCGTTCCAGGCGGCGGTGGTCGACGTGGTCGAGGATCGGATTCGCATCGGCCTGAAGCTCTTCCGCCGACGAATTGGGGTCGCTCCGCGCGCCGTGGTGGTCGCCGGAGGCGTCGCGGCCAATAGGGCGCTGCGCGAGGCGCTCACGCGCTTCTGCGCCGAGTCTGGTCTGCCGCTCGTCGCGCCGCCGCAGAAACTGTGCACCGACAACGGCGCGATGATCGCCTGGGCCGGGGTGGAGCGGCTGCGGCTCGGGATGATCGATGGGCTCGACGCGCCCGGTCGGCCGAGATGGCCGCTCGACCCCAAATCCGAGCGCGCGCTCAACAACAAGGCTTGAAGCGCCGCCGAACGGCATTCCTATCCGTTAGGCTTCGGCGCAGGCTCGGCTTGGGCGGGCGGAGCCGGCGGCGCCGCTTGCTGCTTCGCCTTTTGGTTGGCGAGATGGCGGCCGACAATGCAGCCGCTGATCGCGCCGATGACTCCGTGATGGCCGGCGTAATGGCCGGCGACGCCGCCGACGAGCGCGCCCTTCAGGCAGCCCTTGGCCTCGGCGGGCGCGGGAGCCGCAGCCGACGCCAGCGTCAGAGCGAAGGCGGCGAGGATTGCGTATTTCATGAAAGGTTCCGTTGTTCCGCGGGCCGGAGCCCGAATGGCGAAGTCAGGGCGCCATTTGGTTTCCGCCCGGACCCTTGGCAAGAGCCGGGGACGCATTTTGGTTGGCTAATCGACGTCCAGGCCGCCCAGAAACATTGCAATTTCCTCGGCCCGTGCCTATAGAACGGTTTTCCTCTCAAGTTTGATCCGTTGAGGCCGCGTTTGGCGAAACCCGCGAGCGCGCGCGCAAACGATCATCAAGGAGCTTTCGATCATGAGCGACGCGCCATTGATGCCGAAGGCGACCGCCGTCTGGCTGGTCGAAAACACCTCGCTGACCTTCGACCAGATCGCCGAGTTCTGCAAACTGCACCCGCTTGAAGTGAAAGGGATCGCCGACGGCGAAGTGGCGACGGGCATCAAGGGCTATGATCCGATCTCGACCGGACAGCTGACGCGCGAGGAAATCGCCGCCGGCGAGCAGGACCCCGACCATCGCCTTCATCTTGCGACCGCGAAGGTGCGCACGCCCGAGTTCAAGAAACCCCGCGGCGCGCGCTATACCCCGCTGTCGCGTCGGCACGACCGCCCGAACGCCGTGTTGTGGCTATTGCGCAACCACCCCGAGCTCAAGGACGCGCAGATCATGCGGCTGGTCGGGACGACCAAGCACACGTTGCAGGCCATCCGCGAGCGCACCCACTGGAACTCGGCGAATCTTCAGCCGATGGACCCGGTGACGCTGGGCTTATGCTCGCAGATCGACCTCGATTTCGAGGTCAATCGCGCCGCCAAGGAACGCCCCAAGGTCGAGGAGGATCGCAGCCAGACGCTGGTGTCGGCGGAGATCACCACCGCTCGTCCCGTCCCCGCTCCCGCGAGTCAGCTCGAAGTGTTCGGCGTTCCGACCGCGAAGCCCAAGCCGGCCGACGAGAAGATCGACGTCAATTCGGTGTTCGGCAAGCTGAAGGAGAAGGCGCCGCCTGACGCCGAATGAGGGCGCGCGCTCCTTTCCTCGGGTCAAAACCCAATCGCGGGCTTGCTCGGTGACGGCTTGGAGGACTGCCGCCGTGTGAAGACGACGATGCGCCCCGCGCCGGTTGACGTGCGTCAATGCGTCGCGACATGGCCCATCGAATATCGAGAAACTCTGGGCGTTTTCTTTGCGCCGCGCGTCGGCGTTTTTTTGTCGGAAGATAACAACGAGGCGCGCGACCGCGCACGCCTCTTAACGAGAAGAGACGCGAACGCCCATGCCGCGGTTCGCCGAAAAGACAGGAAAGAGAACCGGGGAATGATCAAACGCCTGACAGCCGCTTGGCTCGGCATCGTCGCGTTGGCCTCTGTCGCTCATGGTCAAGAGAAGGTCGCTCAGGCGGCTCCGGCGTCGCCTTCGGCAGAGGAGATTCGACAGGCCGACGCCAAGTCCGAGGCGGAATGGAACTATTCCGTCGGCATCCAGAACTACATCTATACGCTTCCGCTCACGATGCTCGAGCGCGAGCGAAAGGTGCGCTTGAATCCCGCCGCGCTGGAGAAAGCCAAGAAGTTCGCGCCGGCGGCGCCGATCAACGAGATCGGCCACATGAAGACGTTGGCGACCGCTAACGACATCATGCCCTACACGCCCAATAACGACACTGTTTACAGCGGCGCGCTGCTCGAGCTTAAGGACGAGCCAGTCATTCTCACCGCCCCCGACATTCTCGACCGCTACTGGTCCGTCGAAGTCGCAGACGCCTATACCAACAATCTCTTCTACATCGGCACGCGCGCGACCGGCGGAAAGGGCGGCAACCACGCCTTCGTCGGCCCGAACTGGAAGGGGACGTTGCCTCAGGGCGTCATCGAGCACCGCGTGCCGACCAACACGGTGATGTTCGCCATTCGCATCGGCGTCGTTCCGCAAGACGCCGAGGATCTGAAAAAGGTCAACGCGCTCCAGGACGAGTTCAAGACGACCTCGCTCAGCAACTGGGGCGATCCGAGCAAGCATGGCCAGGTGAAGGTCCCCGAACTCGCCACGCGCCCCGACTACCAGGGAGACCTTGCCTATTTCCAGACGGTCGCGGATCTCATCGCCGAGAACCCGCCGCCGGCGGACCAGGAGGCCGCTCTGATCCTGCTCGGCCGCGGCGGCATCGACGTCGGCCAACCCATGGACATCGCCAAGCTCGACGAGGCCGCCCACGAAGGGCTCTCGCGCGCCGCGGCGATGGGGCCGCAAATCATGAAGTGGAAGGTCAAGTTCCGCGGGACGCCCTATCCGACGCGCTGGAACAACCTGCGCCCCGGAACCTACGGCTCCGACTATTTCGATCGCGCGGCGGGCGCGCTCGAAGGGCTCTTTGTTCACGATCGCGACGAGGCCGAGTACTTCAGCACCTACGAGGACGGCGACGCCTATCTGCTCGACGGCGCAAACAAGTACGTCGTCCATTTCGACAAAGATGCGCTTCCGCCGACGCTGAAATATGGCTTCTGGTCGTTTACGATGTATGGGGCCAATTTCCAGCTGGTGAAGAACCCGATCGATCGCTTTTCGATCGGCGACCGGACCAAGGGGCTGACCTACAACGCGGACGGATCGCTGGACCTCTACATCCAGAACGACGCGCCCGCCGGCCATGAGAGCAACTGGCTGCCGAGCCCGACGAACGGACTCTTTCGCATCAACTATCGGATCTACTTGCCGACGAAAGAGGCCCAGGATCCGGCGACGCTCGGCAAATATCTTCCCCCGATCCAGAAGGCGAGTTGAGTTCGCGGACCGGAGCCCGCGAAAAGCGACCGCATCCAAGCAAACGCCGGTTCATTTGGCCGCTTGACGTTGAAACCTGTCAAGCCAATTGGGTTTCGCCGTCCGACAGCTATTCCGCCGCCTTCGCGTGCACCGCCGGGTTGTTCGGGTGCGTCGTCCAGTTGGCGGGCGGCAATGCGTAGTCGAGCCCGGTGCGCGGGTCGACGCCTTCAGTCTTGTGCACGAGCGCGATGCAGTCCTCGACCGGACAGACGAGCGCGCACAAATTGCAGCCGACGCACTCGGCTTCATTGACGACGAACTGGCGCTTGCCGTTGATGCGGGCGAAGATCGCCTGATGCGAAGTGTCCTCGCAAACGATGTGGCAGCGGCCGCACTGAATGCAGAGCTGCTGATTAATCTCGGCCTTGGCGACGTAATTGAGATTGAGATACTGCCAGTCGGTGATCGAAGGGATCGCGCGGCCGCGGAAATCTTCGATTCGCCCATAGCCTTTTTCGTCCATGAAGTCTGAAAGGCCGGTGATCATCTCCTGGACGACCTTGAAGCCGTAGGTCATGGCTGCGGTGCAGACCTGCACCGTTCCGGCGCCGAGCGCGATGAACTCCGCCGCGTCGCGCCAAGTGGTGATTCCGCCGATGGCCGAGATCGGCAGGCCCGCGCAGGTGGGATCACGGGCGATTTCCGACACCATCGACAGCGCGATCGGCTTGACGGCGGGGCCGCACATGCCCCCGTGCGTGCCCTTGCCGTCGATAGCGACGTCGGGCGTCATGGCGTCGAGATCGACGCCCATGATCGAATTTATGGTGTTGATGAGCGACACCGCATCGGCGCTGCCTTTCTTCGCCGCCCGCGCCGGGTGCCGGACATCAGTGATGTTGGGCGTCAGCTTGACGATGACCGGCATGCGCGTGTGCGCCTTGCACCAGCGCGCGACCATCTCGACATATTCCGGCACTTGGCCGACCGCCGACCCCATGCCGCGCTCCGACATGCCGTGCGGGCAGCCGAAATTGAGCTCGACGCCGTCGCATTCGGTCTCCTCGACGCGCGCGAGAATGTCCTGCCAGGACTTCTCGTCACAAGGGACCATCAGCGACACGATGAGGGCGCGGTCCGGCCAGGCGCGCTTGACCTCCTTGATCTCCTGCAGGTTGATTTCGAGATCGCGGTCGGTGATCAGCTCGATGTTGTTCATGGCGATCAGCCGGCGGTCGGGCCCATGGATCGCGCCATAGCGCGCCCCCGATACGTTGACGATCGGCGGCCCGGCTTCGCCCAGCGTCTTCCACACCACGCCGCCCCAGCCGGCGCGGAAGGCGCGCTCGACATTGACCTTGCGATCTGTGGGCGGGGCGGAGGCGAGCCAGAACGGATTGGGCGATTGGACGCCGAGGAAGTTGGTGCTGAGATCGGCCATGAGACCCTCGCTTCAAGTCAGGCGCGCGGCGCGCCAAGGGCGGCCACGATCGAGCGCGCCGCCTGCTTGCCGTCTTCGACGGCGCTGACCGTCAGATCCTTGCCGCCGAACACGCAGTCGCCGCCGGCCCAGACCCGCTCGAGGTTGGTGCGGCGCTCGGCGTCGACGACGATGCGACCGTCCCTGACCTCGATCCCCGCGCCGTCCAGCGCCTCCGGTGTGCCGCGCTGCCCGATCGCGGTGAACAGAACGTCGGCTTCGATGCGGAAAACCGAGCCGGGCGAGGCCAGGCCGCCGCCGTGTTCCTGGGTGTTCTCGAACACCACCCCGCTCAAGGCGCCGCCATGGCCCTCGAGCGCCACGGGGCGCGCCCAATAGCGGATCACGACTCCGCTCGTCTGCGCCAGCTCGCGCTCATAAAAGCTCGCCTTCATCTGTTCCGGCCCGCGGCGGTAGACCATGGTCACGGTCTCGGCGCCGAGCTTTTTCGACTGCACGGCGATGTTGATCGCCGTCATGCCGGCGCCAATCACCAGGACCCGCCGGCCGACCGGCAACGTCGAAAGGTCCTTGGCCTGCCGCAGCGCGGCGATGTAGTCGACGGCGTTGATCACATTCGTGAGTTCGGTTTCCCGCGGCAGCCCCAGCTTGTTGGTCGAGCCAAGGCCCATCCCCAAGAACACTGCGTCGTAGTCGCGCATCAGGTTTTCGAGCTTGATGTCGCGGCCGAGCGCCTGCCCTCGCCGGATCTCGATGCCGCCGATCGAGAGAATGAAATCGACTTCCCGCGCGGCGAAATCGTCGACGGTCTTATAAGCGGCGATGCCATATTCGTTAAGGCCGCCCGCCTTCTCGCGCGGCTCGAAGATCGTGCTCTCGACGCCGGCGACGGCGAGTTCATGCGCGCAAGCGAGCCCCGCAGGCCCCGCGCCCACGATCGCGACCCGCTTGCCGGTCGGTTTGCCGCGCGCGTAGGGCGATTTCCCGGTCGCGATCGTGGGCTCGGTCGCGTAGCGCTGCAACTGGCCGATCACGACCGGCTTCGCCTCCGCCGCCTCGCGCACGCAAGCCTCCTCGCAGAGCGTTTCGGTCGGGCAGACCCGGGCGCACATGCCGCCCATGATGTTGGAATCGAAAATGGTCTTGGCCGCCCCGGCGCGGTTGCCCGCTGCGATCTGGCGGATGAACAGCGGAATGTCGATTGTGGTCGGGCAGGCCTGCTGGCATGGCGCGTCGAAGCAGAAATAGCAGCGCTCGGCCTCGACCTTGGCCTCGTGGAAGGTCAATGGCGCATGCAGGTCGGCGAAATTGTCCTTGAGAAGTCTCGCTGTCCAAGCGTCCCGGGCGAATGTCCGATGCGCCCGGCGGATTGGCGGCGATCGTCATGGCGAAACCCCAGAGGCTCGGAGGACGGCCAAGTCCGTTCTTGACCGCTTGGTCAATCGTTCCGCCGGGCGCGGCGTCTGTCAAGCCCTGTCCGAGCTCGTGGGCAGCTTAGAGCCTGTCTCAAAAGTCGTTAAGGAAGGAATGATTCACCGGGTCATCTGCAATTTTGAGGATGATTCGGGATGTGGACGGACGCTGATCGGAGCCGGTATCGCCAAGCTGGGGATTGTCTGCCGAGCGATCTGAACGATGCGGAATGGGATCGCTTGGCGCCTCTGATTCCGCCGGCGAAGCCGGGCGGACGGCCGCGCCAGACCGACATGCGCTTGGCGATGAACGCGATCTTCTATCTTCTGCGAACCGGTTGCCCGTGGCGTTATTTGCCGCACGGGGTCTTCCCGCCGCGCTCGACGGTCTACAACATCTTCCGCGCTTTCCAGCGGGAGGGAGTATGGGAGGCGATCTGGGAGGAACTGCGCGCGGCGCTGCGCGAACGGCTGGGGCGGGAGGCGAGCCCCAGCGCCGGCGTCATCGACAGCCAGTCGCTCAAGTCGGCCGAAAAAGGGGATGCGCGAAAGGTGAAGCAGACGCAGTGGGTTATGACGCCAGCAAGAAGGTGAAGGGGCGCAAGATCCACGCTCTGGTCGATACCGAAGGCTTGCCCTTGCGCGTGGTGGTTCACTCCGCCGCCATTCAGGACCGGGACGGCGCCGCCTTGGTGTTTGACCGCATCCGCCAGCGCTTCAATTGGCTCGAACTCGTCTGGGCCGATGGCGGCTACAACGCCCGCCAGGTCGAACACGCCGTCGCCGCGCAGCCGCCGCTGCGTGTGGAGATCGTCAAACGTCCCGACGACAGTTCAGGATTTATCGTCCTGCCGCGTCGCTGGTTCGGCCGAAACCGCCGCCTGGCCAAAGATTACGAGAACCTCGCTGATACCCTCGCGGCCTTCATCACACTCGCTTGCATCCAGCTCGCCCTCAGGCGCCTCGCCAGGCCGTAGACTTTTGAGTCAGGCTCTGAGTCGGATCGTGTCGGAGGCCTTCTCGGCAGCGCGCCTCAGGATAGGGCCTGGACCGATGTGACCAGCGCTCACGATCAGACCGACTCGGGCATGTTTCCTGCATATCGCACAGCACATGTGGGTAACAAAAGTGTTGAAGGTCGAATCGGATTGCTGCGGTGCAACAATTCTGCTAGCTTCACCTCTCAACGAGTGGAGAGGATTTCAGAGGGGCCTATGGCAGCCACCTGGAAGACCAAATGGGGCGTTCGCCGCGTTCGCCGTGACAACCCCACAATCGAAGAGGCTTTGATCGCCGCTGAGAGTTTGGCCGCTGACCCCAGTCAGCGCGCAGAAATTGCCGCTTCCCTCATGGGTGTGCCGGTCGAGGAGGTCAAGGTGCTGGCGGCCAAACAGGCTGCCAGGACGCGTGGCCGGGCGAGCCTGGTGACGGGCCGGACGCGCGCCGTCGTGGTCGAGTACAAGCGGCCGCGCATCGGCCACGGACCGATGTCGTTCGCTAGGAAGCGCTGAGGCGCGGAGGGCGGAACGAAGCGCGGCGGCGACCTCAGAGATTGGCGAGTCCGGCCGCCGAAGGGCGGCTCGTGCGGTATTGGCTGCGCGCGGCGACGTCGGTCGAAATGATGGCGACACCGATCAGGGTCAGCGTCGTCATTTCGGCGAAATCGACGTTGAGAAACGCGAGCGCGACGACGGCCGAGAAGCTTGCCGCCATATATGGCGCGAGTTGCGCTGGCGCGCGCGGGAGATCGCGGAACGCGAGCCACGCCCCCGCCGCCGCCAATATGGCGCCGACGATCCCAAGCTCATACCAGACCGTAAAGGCAAGCGCGCGCGGAGTGTCGGCCGGCAAGATGCCGTCACGAACGCCATGACTGACCGTCGCAAATCCGTGGCCGGTAATCAGCCTGAGCTTGTCGTGCGTGAACACGTCCGCCGCCACCGACAGCGAGCGATAGGGGGCCGGCAGCGAGCCGAGCCGCACATGGAAGATCCACGCCGAGATGGTGGGCGCGAGCGCCGGTATCAACGGCGACAATAGGATGAGCGCGGCGGCGCCCCAGCTCAATTCGCGCGCGGTGCGCGACAAGTCCGAGATCGCGAACGACAGCGCCAGATAGCCGGCAAACAAGGCGATCGTGAGCGGAGTATAACTATAGATATAGGCGAAGCAGAGAGCGACGATCAAAAGCAGGCGCGCCAGTCCGTTGCGTCCGCGCGCCGCGAGCCCTCCCATCGCCGGGAACAGCAGCACGGCGATCGCGACCGCGCCGTCCATGAGCCGGCCGTCGTCTAGCGCGCCGGTCAGCGTCTCGGCAAGCGCTCTGGCGACGATTGTCGCCATGCCGGCGACCACGCCAATCGGGAACAGGTAAAGGTCGGTTGCGCTCGCGTTTTCGCGCGGCGCCGCCACCGCCAGCATTGTCGCGACGAGGAGGACGATCAGTTTGAGCAGGAGTTGCGCCGCCGCGACCGGATATGGCGTCCACAGAATTGACAACGCCGCCCAAGCCAATCCCGCCAGCAAGGCGAGAAAGGCGGGAACGAAGAACGGCCGCATGAAGCGCTCGAGAAATCCGGGCCCCGCGTCGAGAGCCGATGCGGTCAGAATCAGGGCCACGCCAATCGAGAACATCACGTATAGGCCAAGCGGGTGGAGCACGACCCCGACCGGCGCGCCGACGGCCAGTACAAGGTAACCGATGCGCGAGAAAAATCGCGACGCGTCCGCGGCGTCGGCGGCCTCGTCGCGGGTTGGGTCTCTCGAGCGTTTCTTGTCCGCCGCGGCCGCCATGACTCCAAACCGGATTGCGCCGCCTGTCTTTCTGCGGCGCCATCGAGGACTTATACGACGTCGGCCGCAAGGCGCCTGTGTGCGGCGCGCAACACCTTCGCGTCAATTTCACAATTTTTTCCGCCGTCCCTCGTGAAGGCCGCGATGATTGACGACAAGCGTCTGCGCGTGCGACGGACGGATCGGCGCGAAAACCGATGGCGGCGATGAGGGCGAAGGCGACGAGGTGAGCGGCAATTCCACGGTCGCCGCCGCTGTGCGGGCTGAAGCCGCGCCGCGCCGCGCCGCTTGGCTCGGCCTTTTTGCCTGCGCCGCGCCGCTCGCGCTTTTAGCGATGCAGGCGCTGGCCGCCCGCCGGCTCGAGCTTACTTTCGACGAAGCTTATTATACGCTTTGGTCGCGCTCGCTTTCTTTCGGATACCTCGATCACCCGCCGATTGTCGCCCTCCTCATCCACGCCTCGACTTCGCTGTTCGGCGGCGCCGAGCTTGGGGCGCGGGCGCTTTCGCTCCTTGTCGTCGGCGCGATGCCTGCGCTCATTGCCTTCATAGCCTGGCGCCTGTTTGGTTCGGGGGAAAAGGCGGCGCTCGCAGCGCTTATGTGGATCGCCATGCCGCTGGTCGCCATCGGGGCGGTGTTCGTCACTCCCGATGCGCCGCTGGTTGTGTTTTGGACCCTCGGCCTTGCGGAGCTTGTCGAGCTTTGGCGGACGGGCCAAAAGCGCTGGCTGATCGCCCTGGGCTTGACGCTCGGCCTGGCGCTGCAATCGAAATTCACCGGCGCCTTTTTCGCCGCCGGCGTCGGGCTCGCCTTGGTCGCGACGCCGTCGCTGCGCCGCTGGCTCGTTTCGCCCGCGCTGTTCGCCGGCCTCGCCGTGGCGCTCGTGATTTTCGCCCCGTTCGTCATCTGGAACGCCGAGCACGGCTGGGCGACCTTCGTCAAGCAGCTCGGCCGCGCGCCCCCGAATGGATTTGAGCCCTATTACTTGGCCGAGTTCCTCATCGCGCAGATCGGACTCCTCAATCCACTGGTTGTCGCCGCGCTGGTCCCCGCCGTCGCGGCCATACCTTGGCGCGCGCCCATCCTGGCGCGCTCGCGCGACGAAGGCCGGCGCATTCTCGCCTGCACGATTGCGCCCGCGGCGGTCTATTTCCTTTTGCATTCGCTCCACGACCGCGTGCAGGGAAACTGGCTCGCGCCGCTTTATCCGGCGGCGGCGATTCTGGCCGCCGACTGGGTCGCCGAGGCGCGCCGCAGCGGCGGTTCAGACTTCGCCGCCGCGATCGCGAAAGCGGCTCTATGGGCCGCGCCAGTTGGGCTCATCATCGCGGCGCTGGCCTTCGCCGAGGCCATGACCGGCGCCGTTCCGCTGGGCCCAGCCAATCCGTTCGCGCGGCTCGAGGGCTTTCGCGCCCTGGCGCGCGATCTCGACTCCAAGGCGCGCGCCGACAACGCGTCTTATGTGCTGACGCAGGGCTATGCGCTGACTTCACTGATGACCTATTACGGCGATCCGGCGATCCCAATCGTGCAGCCGGAGCAGCGCATGCGATGGATATTCGAGCCTCAGCCGCCGGCGACGCTGTTCGCCGAGGCTGGGCTCGCGTTGGGCGAACCGGGCCGCCATTTCGACCTGATCCTGAAGATGCGCTTTCGTGAAGTGGAGCCGGCCGGCCTGTTGCAGCGGCGCCAAGCCGGCGGAACGCTCGAGGCTTATGAGCTCTACCGGGTCGCCGATCCCTACGCGCCGGTGCTCGACCCGGTCTGCCCACGCGGCGAGGTCAATCTTCAACGGCAATGCTCGTCGTGACCGGCGCCGCTGGGCTCGATCCGGCCCTGCGGCAGTGACGGATTCGCTCGGCCCCGTCGAGGCGCCGCCCGCGCGCCAGAGGGCGAAAGCCGAATTGCGCGGGTCGTTCGTGCGCGTCGGGGCGCGCACCGAACCTGCGCGACTGTTCGA
The DNA here is from genome assembly GCA_963824475.1 of uncultured Alphaproteobacteria bacterium. Classification (GTDB taxonomy): domain Bacteria; phylum Pseudomonadota; class Alphaproteobacteria; order Rhizobiales; family Beijerinckiaceae; genus Roseiarcus. The sequence continues at coordinate 162,217 of CAWGPR010000004.1, read as the reverse complement.
GACCGGGGGCCTCCGCTGGCGCTTTCCTCGTTCGTCGAACCCTTGCGAGGCGGCGATCGTCAACACCGGCGGCGGGGTTGCGGGCGGCGACTCCTATTCCGTGAACCTTACGCTGAGCGAGGGCGCCGAGGTCGAGGCGACCACGCCTTCGGCGGAACGGATTTATCGCAGCGACGGCCCGCCGGCCCACATTGCGACCGCGCTCTCTCTCGCGTCCGGCGCGCGGCTTTTCTGGCTGCCTCAGGAGACGCTGATGTTCGACGGCGCGCGGCTCGAGCGGTGGCTCGAGGTCGAGATGTCGGCCGAGGCCGCACTGATTGTCGCCGAAACGCTCGTGTTCGGCCGCCTGGCGATGGGCGAAAGCCGGATCGACGCGAGCGTTAGAGACTCATGGCGCGTGCGCCGCGACGGCAGGCTCGTGTTCGCCGATGAGACGCGGCTTGAGCGCGCTGGCGCGGTCCTCGAGCGCAAGGCCGTCGGGGCGGGCGCGCGTGCGCTCTCGACGATCGTCGCTGCGGCGCCCAATATCGAGGCGCGCTTGCCCGATTTGCGGGCGGCGCTCGAAGCGACAAGCTCGGGCGTCGAGAGCGGCGCGAGCGCCTTCGATGGGCTGGTCGTCGTCCGCCTTCTCGCAGCTTCGTCCGACCGATTGCGCATGGGCCTCGTCGCGTCCATTGTCGCGCTCGGCGGTCGCAAGCCGCGGCTCTGGCCCTAAAAAGGCGCGAAATTTGCTGGGCCGATCAAAGAGCATGAGGAGGGACGAGGGCCCATGAATTTGACGCCGCGGGAAAAGGATAAGCTTCTGATCGCGATGGCGGCGATGGTGGCGCGACGCCGGCTCGAGCGCGGCGTGAAGCTCAACCACCCGGAGGCGGTGGCGCTCATCACCGATTTCGTCGTCGAGGGCGCGCGCGATGGGCGTTCGGTCGCCGAACTCATGGAGGCCGGCGCGCATGTCGTCTCCGCCGATCAGGTGATGGATGGGATCGCCTCGATGATCCACGACATTCAGGTCGAGGCGACCTTTCCCGACGGCACGAAGCTCGTCACCGTCCACCATCCGATCCGCGGCGCGGACGATAAGCAGGTCCCCGGCGAAGTGATGGCCGAACCCGGCGAGATCGCGATGAACGTCGGGCGGGAGACGCTCACGCTGGACGTGTCCAATTCCGGCGACCGGCCGATCCAGGTCGGCTCGCATTATCATTTCTTCGAGACCAACCCGGCGCTCAAGTTCGATCGCAAAAAGGCGAGAGGCTTCCGGCTCGACATCCCGGCCGGGACGGCGATCCGCTTCGAACCCGGCCAGAGCCGAGCCGTGCGCCTCGTCGCAATCGCCGGAAAGCGCGAGGTCTATGGCTTCCGCCAGGAGGTGATGGGAAAGGTGTGAGGTCTCACGCTCACGAGGGTCGGTGAGAGGCCCAATTGCCTTACGAGTGTGTCCGCCTTACATTGTATGAGGTAAGGCAACCTGGATATTCAGATGACCGTCAAGCGAGCCGCCGTTGCCCATGACTTCGGCGAAGCGACCGTGACCAGCAAAGGCCAGATCACTGTGCCCAATGACTTGCGCAAGGCGCTCGACATCTCGGCCGGAGACCGGCTGCGATTTATGCAAGCGCCCGACGGGTCGATCCGGCTCGAAGCGCGCAAGCGTCGCCGGATCGTCGATTTCGCGCGCGCCAATGCGTTTCGCGCCGGCGAAGCGGGCCTCGATTTGGACAAGACGATCGACGAAGCGATCACGGCTGCTATGATTGAACGTGAGCGAAGAAGCCGTAAAGGATGATCGGCCTCGACACGAACGTTCTGCTGCGCCTGTTCGTCGAAGACGATCCTGCGTAGAACAACCGTGCGCGCAGCTTTGTCAACGCGGCGACAGCCGACGAGCCTTGCGTCGTCAATCCCGTCGTGCTCGCCGAGTTCGCCTGGACGCTTGCCCGGAACTTTAAGAAAAAGCGGCACGAAGTGGCGCGTCTGATCGAGGGGGTCCTTTCTATGGACGACCTGGAAGTCTCGTTCCGCCACGCCGCGCAGGATGCTCTTACCGCTTACCGCTCCGGGAAGGCCGACTTTCCCGACTACTTCCTCGCCGAGATCAACCTTGAACTTGGCTGCGCCTCCACCGCGACATTCGATCAAGCAGCCCTCGATCATTCCGCCTTTTCCCCCGTGCCGTGAGTCCTCTCGATGCCCTCCTCCAACGCCCTTCCGCCGACCTCCCTGCCCCGCGCGCATTACGCCGAAATGTTCGGCCCCACGACCGGCGACCGCATCCGCCTCGCCGACACCGAGCTCGTGATCGAGGTCGAGAAGGATTTCACCACCTATGGCGAAGAGGTGAAGTTCGGCGGCGGCAAGGTGATCCGCGACGGCATGGGACAGGCGCAGACGACCCGCGCGCGGGGCGCCGTCGACACCGTCATCACCAACGCCGTCATCCTCGATCATTGGGGGATCGTCAAAGCCGACGTGGGCTTGAAGGACGGGCTGATCGCGGCCATCGGCAAAGCCGGCAATCCAGACATCCAGCCCGGCGTCACCATCGTCGTCGGGCCGGGGACCGAAGTGATCGCGGGCGAAGGCAAGATCCTGACCGCCGGCGGCTTCGACTCGCACATCCATTTCATCTGCCCGCAGCAGATCGAGGAGGCGCTGATGTCCGGCGTCACCTCGATGCTGGGCGGCGGCACGGGGCCCGCGACCGGCACCTTCGCCACCACCTGCACGCCCGGCCCCTGGCACATTCAGCGCATGATCGAGGCCGCGGACGCTTACCCGATGAACCTCGGCTTCGCCGGCAAGGGCAACGCCTCCAAGCCTGCCGCGCTTGTCGAGCAGGTCAAGGCCGGCGCCTGCGCGCTCAAATTGCACGAGGATTGGGGCACGACGCCGGCGGCGATCGACTGCTGCCTGTCGGTCGCCGACGATTACGACGTGCAGGTGATGATCCATACCGACACGCTCAACGAGTTGGGCTTCGTCGAGGACACCATCCGCGCGTTCAAGGGGCGCACCATCCACGCCTTCCACACCGAGGGCGCGGGCGGCGGCCACGCGCCCGACATCATGAAAGTGGCGGGCCTGCCGAACGTCCTGCCCTCATCGACCAATCCGACCCGGCCCTATACGAAGAACACGCTCGACGAACATCTCGACATGCTGATGGTCTGCCATCACCTCGATTCGACCATCCCCGAGGACCTCGCCTTCGCCGAGAGCCGCATCCGCAAAGAGACGATCGCCGCCGAGGACATCCTGCACGATCTGGGCGCGCTCTCCATGATGTCGAGCGATTCCCAAGCGATGGGGCGCGTCGGCGAAGTCATCATCCGCACCTGGCAGACGGCGGATAAGATGAAGCGCCAGAGGGGCGCGCTCGAAGGCGACGGCCCCCGCAACGACAATGCGCGCGCCAAGCGCTATGTCGCAAAATACACCATCAATCCCGCAATCGCCCATGGCGTGTCGAGGCACATCGGCTCGGTTGAGAAGGGCAAGCTCGCCGATCTCGTGCTTTGGACGCCGGCCTTCTTCGGCGTGAAGCCCGATTGCATCATCAAGGGCGGGGCGATCGCGGCGGCGCTGATGGGCGACCCCAACGCCTCGATCCCGACCCCCCAGCCCGTCCACTATCGGCCGATGTTCCGCTCGCATGGCCGCGCGCTGCATGGCTCTTCGTTGACCTTCGTTTCGGAGGCGGCGCTCGCGGGCGGCTTGGCGCGCAAGCTGAAAGTGCAAAGGCGCCTCATCGCGGTCGAGAACACCCGCGGGAAGATTGGCAAGAAGAGCATGATCCACAACAGCGCGACGCCGAAGATCGAGATCGATCCCGAAACCTATGACGTGCGGGCGGACGGTGAGCTTTTGGTCTGCGAGCCGGCGGACAAGCTGCCGATGGCGCAAAGGTACTTTTTGTTTTGAGGGCCGGCGCAAGTCGACGCGGGGATTTGACAGGCCTTACTCTGTCCATACACTCGCGGTATGAGGACGATCGCGTGGAGTCCCGAAAAGAATCGCGAGCTCAAATCCGATGCCAAGAGAAGGATATGTTTCGAGGACATTGTCGCGGCCATTGAAAGCGGCGGGCTTCTCGACGACATCGAGCACCCGAATCGGGATAAATATCCCGGCCAGCGCATGCTGGTGGTCCTCGCGAACGGCTACGTCTACGCCGTCCCCTATGTTCCGACGCCGGAAGGGATATTCCTGAAGACGGCCTTCCCCAGTCGGCGGTTAAGAGCGCACTATCTGTCGGGTGAATCCAATGAAGAAAGCGCCTGAGGTCGGTCGGTATCTCGATGCCGAGGAGAAGGCTTTGATCGAGGCGTTCGAGACCGGCGACGCCCCGCTCAAAAACGGGCTGACTGAGAAGCGCAAGCGCGAGATCGAAGCGATGGCGCGCGCGGCCATGACTGACGAGCGCGCCAAAATCTCGTTGCGCATCCCCAAACGCGATCTGGTCCGCTTGAAATCGCGTGCGCTGCAGGAGGGGATACCCTATCAGACGCTGATCAACGTGCTGATCCATCGATACGTGTCGGACTGAGAAATGGCGGTCCGAACGAAAGCAGGCGACCCAGGACGCGGCTTCCTGAGCGCAGTCAGCTTCTTTGCGACCTGCCCCAGCATGGGCTCGTCCGTGACCAGGTTGGCGCCGTCGTCGAGCCGCTTGACGAAATGACCGCGCTTGTCGAATTCAGCGACGACAATGGCCACGCCTACGCTATCGTTCCCTGCCCGCGCGACGCCCTACTCGTTTTGCGCACGGCCCCGCTGGCTGCATGATCTGTACGCCGCGGGCGCCAAGATCAGGATCGACTCCGAAACCTAAGGCGGAAGCGCGGCGCTCCTGTGGGGTGGGTTGATCGGTATATGCACAAAGAGTCCCTCCGCCCGCTCGTCGCCGCCCTCCGGGAATTGCTCGCCTCGGCGCCGGAAGCTGAGGCGTTCCTTCGCGACTGGCCGCCGGAGTTGACCGCGCGGCCGCTTGTCGCGCACCCGCTTCCAGTCGTGGCCGCTCTGCAAGGCCTGTCGAGCTTCGCCGCGCCGCGCACGCGGGCGCTGGTCGAGGCGCTCGAGGCCCTGGCCGGCGAACTCAACTGGCGGCAGACCTATACAAGCTCCGATTTCGGCGAGCGCTTCCTCGACAACTACGGCTATAACGAATGGGTCGGCCGGCGCGGCGCCTTCATGAGCGACAGGGTCGCCTGCGGCGTTCTTCTGCTTGGTCCCGACACCGAATATCCCGCCCATTCGCACGAGGCGGAGGAGCTTTATCTCCCGCTGGCTGGGCGCGCCTTTTGGCGCTCGGATGAGGCCGATTGGCGGCTCCGTCCGCCGGGGACATGGATCCATCATCCCTCGTGGACTGCGCACGCCATGCGGACTTCCCAGGAGCCCTTGCTCGCGGCCTATGTCTGGCGCGCCGGCGACCTCACGGCGAAATCGCGCGTCGGCCTGTGAACGGCGCCGTGCGGGAGGGCAGGTGATACGGGTGAACAGAAGTATTGCATCTTTGCCTTGACAAAATCAGAAAACAATGCTACACATTATCCATCGGCCGGATCGAACCGGCCGACGGAGCCTTGGATGCGAGGAGAGAGGAAGGCGAATCCGCTTGAGACATTTCGCACAGGACCTGAGACGGGAGGCGGAATTCCTTATTTGAATTGGCCGCAACCCATTGAAAAGTCCCGATTCGGAAAAATAAACGCTAGCAAATGAAAGCCATTTTGCTTTCATTTATTTGTGTTTGCTTGCTTTTATTTGCAAAGAACTCGCGCGCTGGTTGAATCTGGGCTTCGCGGCGCCCCTTCGAAGGCTGCCGCGACGTCGAGGGCGACAGTTGTCGAGCTACGAACGGAGCCGGAGGCCTTATGTCTTCAAGATCGAAAGCCACGCCCCATGTCCACCTCTCGGAGCCGCATGTGCGCGTCACCGAGTGGCGGTTCGCGCCCGGCGCCGAGACGGGGTGGCATCGCCATGAGGCCGATTATGTCGTCGTTCCGCTCGCCGACGGCGAGCTGCTTCTCGAGGAGCCCGGAGGCGGCTCGCGCACGGCGACGCTGAAAGTGCATGTGCCTTACGCGCGCCGCGAAGGCGTCGAGCACAACGTGGTCAACGCCAACGCGTATGACTTCGCCTTCATCGAGATCGAGCATCTGAAGCCGTGAGGCCGTTGCGCTCGCCGCTGCTATTCGGCCGCCGCCTGCTCCTCGAGCGCTGGATAGTCGGTGTAGCCGGCAGGGCCGTCGCTATAGAAGGTGTCGGCGTTCCAGGCGTTGAGCGGCGAGACGAATCGCAAAGCGGCGCGGCAGGTCGGGGTTGGCGAGGAAGAGCTTGCCGAAGGCGACCGCGTCGGCTTCGCCGGCGGCGATCACCGCCTCAGCCGCCTCACGCGTGAACCCCTCGTTCGCGACATAGACGCCGCCGAACGCCGCCTTAAGGTCCGGCCCGAGCCGCGGCGCCTTGGTCGATTCGCGTGCGCAAAGGAAGGCGATCTTTCGCTTGCCGAGTTCGCGCGCGACGTAGCCGAAGGTCGCCGGCAGATTGCTGTCGCCCATGTCGTGCGCATCGGCGCGCGGCGCGAGATGCAGGCCCACCCGGCCCGCGCCCCAGACGGAGACGACGGCGTCGGTGACCTCAAGCAGGAGTCGAGCGCGGTTCTCGATTCCGCCGCCATAAAGGTCGTCGCGCTTGTTGGCGCTGTCCTGCAGGAACTGGTCGAGGAGATAGCCGTTCGCGCCGTGAATCTCGACGCCGTCGAAGCCGGCCGCTTTGGCGTTCTCGGCGCCCCGCCGATAGGCCTCGATGACGGCCGCAATTTCCCCGGTCTCGAGGGCGCGCGGCGCGACGTAAGCGCGCTGCGGACGAAGGAGGCTCACATTGCCCTTCGGCGCGATCGCGCTCGGCGCGACCGGAAGCGCGCCGTCATGATAGATGGGATCGGAGATGCGCCCGACGTGCCAGAGCTGGAGGAACATGCGCCCGCCCGCCGCATGCACGCCTTCGACGATCTTGCGCCAGCCGTCGACCTGCTCGTCGGACCATACGCCGGGGGTATGCGGATAGCCGACGCCCGCCGGCGCGACCGAAGTCGCCTCGGAAATGATGAGGCCGGCGGAAGCGCGCTGCACGTAATAGTCGCGCATCATCGCGTTCGGAACCCGCCCTGGCCCAGTCGATCGGTTGCGCGTCAAGGGCGCCAAGACGATGCGGTTGGGAACCTCGAGATCGCCGATCTTCAAAGGCTCGAACAGGGTGGGCATTGAGTTCAATCTCCGACTTGAATGCGCGCGACAGCGCCAACGGCCGCTTCGGCTGCCTTAATGGCAGTCGAGGCTCATCACACAGATCTGCTTGTAGCTGGGGTTATGAGGAGAGAAGACCACGAGCCCGTCCCGCGTCAATGCCGGGCCTTCTCATCCTCTCCGAAAATGACGAAGGTGCGCAACTCGATGCTCTCGCGAGGCGGCGCGTCGTGAGGGCGCGGTTGGATCGATAAACGCCGTATGCGGAGCGAAGCGCGCCACGGCGCCGTCATCGCGCGAGTTCGAAACATTTGATGAGCAGGACTTCGTCCGCGCGCATTTCCGGGGCGTAGAACCAGCGTTGGCCGGGATTGTAGATGAGATTGTAAGTCTCGCCGCGCCGGTCGCGAAACACGAGATCGGAAGCGATCAGGTCTTGCGGCGCGACGCTGCGCGCGTCGCAGACGGCGAGCGGGGCGTCGAGCACCGGCGATTTGATCGGCCGCCACAGATTGACGATGGCGACGCGGCGGCGAAGCAATGCGTCGGCCTCGTCGGGATACTCGAGCCGAAGGCGCGCCACGCCGGACGTCGCCGTCTGATCGACATGAACGCGGTTCGCGGGCTGGCGGGGAACGCCGGGCTTCGACGAGCGATCGTTCTCCCCGGGCACGCGCCGCCTAATCGTGTGGTCAAAGATGCGCACTTCGCTCGCGCCAGTGACGCGCTTCAGGAGGTCGATGGATTCCGGATAATAGACGCGGCCGATTTCCTCCTCATCCCAGAAATTCTTGACCGCGCTTCGATGGGTCAGGAGCTGGAACCCGACGGCGTCCAGCAAGAATTCGGACGCCGCGGGACGAAGGTTGTGGATGATCGTCGCGTGCTGGTCAGCTTCGGCGGTCGACCAGGGAACTCCAGGCGGAGGTTGGTGCGCGTAAGTGACCGGCTTCTCGCCCGTGGCGGCCAAATAGTTCAAGGCGGCCTGAATGTGGGGCAGCGACGAGAGTGCGATCTGAACCATCTGCGATGTCCTGATTCACGATCTAAAGTCCATAGACTTTATCTGGTGGCGGTTCGGCGGTTGTCAACTCCAGCCGCAAATTTTCAGCACCGACTGGCCGGTGCGACGAGGTCGAGACGGACGACGAGCGTGCGGCCCTCAGAGCGAAATGGCGCCCGACTGGGGAGCGTAGATCCTTGCCGTGAGCCCTCGGCCGAGTCGTCACTCGTCGCCGAGGAAATGCAGGATGGCGAAGTTGAACTGGTCCGGGTCCTGAAGGAAGGCGAAGTGGCTCACGTTCGGCAGGATCAGGAGCCCTGCGTGGGGAATGGTCGCGGCGATATACTCGGTGTGCGCACGCTTGATCGCCTCGTCGTGGTCGCCGTCGACGACGAGGATCGGCGTATCGATCGCCTTGAGCTGATCGTCGGTCCACTTCGGCTGGTCCGTCCACATCTTGCTGATCTGGTCGACGAAGGCGTCGTATTCCTTGGGCGTGGCCTCATGAACGATGAGAATAGGGCGAGCGAGCCGCTGCATGTCCAACCCATTCTTCACCATCGGACATTCCACCCGCCCGACCGAGGAGTTCGTCGCGCTGCTCAAGGCCGCTGAAGTCGAACTCGTCGTCGACGTGCGGACCGTTCCGCGCTCGCGGACGAACCCGCAGTTCAATCGCGACGTATTGCCCGATTCACTCGCGCCGCATGGCGTCGCGTATAGGCATCTCCCTGCGCTCGGCGGTTTGCGTGGAATTCAGCGCGACGTGTCGCCTGCCGCCAACGTTTTCTGGGAGAACGCGAGCTTTCACAATTTCGCCGATTACGCCATGAGCGAGGGATTTCGCTCAGGCCTCGAAGAACTGTGTGAGCTTGGTCGTGCGATGCGCTCAAGCGTCATGTGCGCCGAGGCAGTCTGGTGGCGATGCCATCGACGCATCATCGCGGACTATCTGATCGCCGCGGGCGAGGAGGTCTTTCACATTCTCGGCCCCGGCCACATCGAGCGAGCCCATTTGACGCCCGTGGCCAAAGTCGGGCCGGATGGAACGCTAACCTATCCGAAGGAGGGAGGACCGGGCTTGAACGCGAAGACCAGCTAGCGCTCGACCTCGGCGGCGGCGTATGCCCGATGGCCAACGAGTGTTGGTTTTCGGCCAGGATGATTATCTAAGGCGACGACGGGATGTACGTCGCCCGATTCAGGGCGCGACAGAACGCCCATCTCAACAGGAGGCTTAGGCGCCATGGCAGGTTCAACAGAGCGGGCGGTTCTCGCCGGCGGATGCTTCTGGGGCATGCAGGATCTGATCCGTCGCTATCCGGGCGTGATTTCGACCCGGGTCGGTTATACGGGCGGCGAGGTTCCCAATGCGACCTACCGCAACCACGGCAATCACGCCGAGGCGATTGAGATCATCTTCGATCCGGCGAAAATCAGCTACCGGAAGCTGCTCGAGTTCTTCTTTCAAATCCACGACCCTACGACCCGAAACCGTCAGGGAAACGACGTCGGCGCGAGCTACCGTTCGGCAATCTTTTTCACCAATGACGAGCAAAAGCGCGTGGCGCTCGACACCATCGCCGATGTCGAGGCGTCGGGGCTATGGCCAGGCAAGGTGGTGACCCAAGTGGCGCCTGCCGGCCCGTTCTGGGAGGCCGAGCCGGAGCATCAGGACTACCTCGAGCGCTACCCGAACGGCTACACCTGCCACTTCCCGCGCTCCAATTGGGTGCTGCCGAAGCGGGCCGCCGCCGCGGAATAAACCGCGCTGGCGGATCACGGGGACAGAGCCTCTGGCGCTGGTCGCCGGAGATCTCAGTCCGCCGTCGCGAATCGCGCCTGCCAGATCAGATCAGGAGGCAGAAAAGGGCTGCTCTCAACCTTGTGGTAGGGCGTCCGTCAGGACGCCCTACCAGGACGTCTAGTATCGATAGTACGGGTGGCGGTGATGATAATACGCGTAGCGGTGGTGGTAATATCGGTGATTGGTCATCGAGTTGCCGATGGCGGCGCCGCCGAGCCCGCCCACGATCGCCCCGACTGGACCGCCGACCACAGCCCCGCCAACCGCGCCCGCGACCCCTCCGCCTATCGCGCCGGTTTCGTTCGCGAGAGCCTGCCCACATGAAATGCAAATAAGGGTCGCCGCGCTAAGGCCGAGCAAAAGTCGAGACATGGAAGCATCCTCCGATTTGGCGAACGTCACCTAGCTAGTCCGCCTGTACCCCAATAACGGCCAAAGCGCCTGAAGGTTCCCCGCTATCGCGCAGCGATATTTACTACCGGTAGAGAGACCTTATGCTTTCTATGGTTTCTGCTGCTCAGGAGCCGCCCTTTGCGCTACGAAGGTTTTCGGGTTCGCCTATTCTCTTTGCTCACCGCGACTCAATGCGCCTTCAAGAGTTCGCCGCGCCGCTCGGGGCTGAAGCGGATCACGACGATGATCGCAACCGCGATCACGCCGGCCACCAGCGCCAGCGCGAAGGCGTAATTGTCGCCGTTCCCTTCGGCGATCTGAGCCTGGAGAGGACCGTTGTATGAAGCGAGGAAATTGCCGGCCTGATAGACGAAGGCGGGAATGGTCGCCCGCGCCGCGCCCGGCGCGAGCTCGTTCAGATGGGCGGGAATGACGCCCCACGCGCCCTGCACCGCGACTTGCATGACGAATGCGCCGATCGCGAGCAGAATCGGGGTCGAGGCGTAGGCCCATAAGGGAAGCGCCGGCAGCGCGATGAACGCCGCCACGGTGATCGCATTGACCCGGCCGATCTTCTCCGACAGATGGCCGAACAGGAGGCCGCCGGCGATGGCGCCGAGATTGGCGACGATGACGATCCAGCTCACTGTCGCCGGAGCGAAATTGTGCTGTTTTTGCAGGAAGGTCGGATAGAGGTCCTGCGTGCCGTGGCTGAACAGGTTGAAGCACATCATCAGCACGACCATGTAGACGACCAGCCCTTTGTGGTCCGAAATCGTCGCCCACAGATGCGGCTTTTCCTGCGCCTTCGACGCTTCGAACGCCGGCGATTCGGGAACCCCGCTGCGGATGAACAGCACGACGAACGCGGGCAGAACGCTGAGCAGGAACATCGCCCGCCAGCCGATCGTATAATCGCCGAACGTCCGGCCGAAGAGCAGGCCGTAGGCGATCGCGGCGAGCAGGAAGCCGCTTGGATAACCGCACTGCAGAATCCCGGACACGATGCCCCGGGCCCGCGGCGGAATGGATTCCATAGCGAGCGAGCTGCCGAGACCCCACTCGCCCCCCATCGCGATTCCGAACAGCGCGCGAAAGATCAGAAAGACTGTCAGGTTCGGCGAGAAGGCCGCGAGCGCGCCCAGGATCGAATAGCATAGGATGTCCAGCATCAGCGCCGGCTTGCGCCCCCACCGGTCGCCAAGCCGGCCGAAGATGAACGCGCCGACGAACCGCATCGCCAGCGTCAGGAACAAAGCGTAGGCCACCGCCGGCACGTCGACGCCGAACTCCTTGGCGATGTCCTTGAGCAGGAAGGTCAGCAGGAAGAAGTCGAAGGCGTCGAGCATCCAGCCGAGAAAGGCGGCGAGGATCGTCTTCTTCTGCTCGCCTGTGAGATCCATATTGCTCTCCCGCCTGGGCGCTCCTTCGGCGCCCGTCGCATTCCTGTCATCTTAAAGCGCGCGTCGATTTGCCGAAACCGTCGCCATCCCGGCTCGAGCCGAAACGGCGACCGTGAGGCGCCCGGGTTCAACCCACGCGCGAACTCGCCGCAAACACAAGCAAATAAATGAAAGCAAAAAGGCTTTCATTTGCTTTCTTTTATTTTTCCGAATCGGGGCTTTTCAATGGGTTACGAGCGGAAAAATAAAAAAAATCGACTCGCGTCTCAAGTTGTGCGCAAAACGTCTCAAGCGCACCTTTCCATGCCTGAGGCGCATTTTTCCTCTCTCTTCTTCTCACCGCGCAGTGTCCCAAGGCGCGAGTTATGTCCGAGGATCTGAAATGGCTAGCACGGTATTCTGATTCTCGCAAGCGAATGTATGGCTCTCATGGCGGTAGGCATTGGTTGGCCCAGTTTTGACTATGGGAGGGTGGGGCGGCTCATGAAGGCGTCATGGCCGGGCTTGTTGTTGATTCTGGAGAGAAGGCCGACGCCTGTTCGGGGACATGACCGACGGTTTTGGGTTTGGTCAAGTCAATGGCGGCGATCTGGTGGGAGGCGAAGAAGACGCCGTAGCATCCGTCGCGGCTGGGCGGCGTGGATGGCCGGGTCAAGCGTTCATTCTGGAGAGAAGGCCGACGCCTGTTCGGGGACATGACCGACGGTTTTGGGTTTGGTCAAGTCGAATGTATGGCTCGCGATTGCGCGCCCGCTCGGCCGATTCCCTTTCAAGAGATCACGCTGGCTCGGCCGCGTCCGATTCCGATAGCCTTCCCGCGGGTCCGCGCCGATCACGTGAGTCTCGACAGGCGCTCCGCCGCGCTCTATGAGCGCTGTCAGGGCGGAGGGCCTGGGGGAAGCGGCCGGCTCAAAGATGATTATCGCCATCGACGGGCCCGCGGCCTCGGGCAAAGGCACCATTGCGCGCCGAATCGCGGCGCACTACCGGCTGCCGCATCTCGACACCGGGCTGCTCTACCGCGCCGTCGCCGCCGCCCTCGTGGCCGAGGACCGCGATCTTAACGACGAAGCCGCGGCGGTCGCGGCCGCACGAGGACTGGGCCTAACCGACTTCGACGACGCGACCTTGCGGACCCGCCCAATGGGCGAGGCGGCCTCGGTAGTCGCTGCGATGCCCGGAGTCCGGGCGGCGCTGATCGAGGCGCAACGCGCTTTCGCGGCGCGGCCGGGCGGCGCCGTGCTCGACGGGCGGGATATCGGCACGGTCATTTGCCCCGACGCCGAGGTCAAGATCTTCGTCACCGCCAGCGCCTCGGCGCGAGCCCAGCGGCGAGCGCTCGAACTGATCCGGCGCGGCGAGAAGGCCGACTATCAGGCGATCCTGGCGGATATCATCCGTCGCGACGCCCGCGATTCGAGCCGCGCAGCGGCGCCGCTGCGACCGGCTGACGACGCCGTGATGTTGGACACAACCAATCTCGGAATTGACGCCGCCTCCGCCGAAGCAATGCGGATCGTCGAGGCGGCGCGGATCAGGGTCTAGCCGGACCGGCGCCGCCGCCCTCGCAATGGTCGCCGCCGATCAGGCGGCCGCGCCCTGGGCGAGACGGCTTTGCGTCGCCCGCAGCCTCTGGATGGCCCCTTCAATCTCGCTGCGTTGCCGCTCCAGGTGGCCGATCTGGGTCACGATCTGCTGCGGATTCAGCTGATCTTCGAGATCCGTCGTTTCTGTCGTTCCTTTGCCGCCGATCAGGTCCTGGATTTCGGTCAGGGTGAAGCCAAGCTTCTTGCCCTTGAGGATCATCTCCATCCGCACGCGGTCGCTCGCGCGATAGTAACGGGCGTTGCCTTCGCGGCGGGGCTTGATGAGCCCGCGGTCCTCGTAGAAGCGCAACGTGCGCAGGCTGACGCCGAATAGCCGCGACATCTGGCTAATGGTCATCTCCGGCTGTGCCGAATTGAGCGCAGTGCGGCCTGCTTGTTCGAGCAACGCGCCCGAAACCCCAGCGGAAGGCTGAGATAAAGATGATATCGTGTTCATAGCCTCTCCTTTCGTCGGCGCCGTTGCGTTCGCGCCCCATGACTCGCGCGCCCTTGCGCGATTCGAATCACTATCGCCTAACTGGGCAAAATTGCAACTGATAGTTGCTACAACTACGTGTGCAACTTTGGGGAGGCCCGGGCGCGCGCCGCAAGAAGCGCCCTTAACCGTTTCTTCACCATGACCCCCGACAGAATTGCGGCGCGACGTCGCCTCGGATCCCAGGGCGATTCGCGGCCCCCGAGCGATGGTCGAGGACATGAATAGAGCCATGGCGTGGAGTATCGCGGGCGTGAGCCGGCGGAGCCGCGACGCCGCCGTGGAGGCCGCCCGCCGCGCAGGCTTGGACCTTGACGATTGGCTTGACGAAGCAATCGCCGACCACGCGGGACTGGACCCGCACGCGGGGCCGGACAACAACGAAGCTCTGGACGATCGGCTCAATGCGGCTGCTGGACGCCTCGAACGCATCGCGCGACGAAATGCGCCGGCAAGAGAGCCGCGCGCGCACGGAATCCCGGACTCTTTTGGTTCTGTGATCGAGCGCTTTGAGATGAGGCTCGCGCGCGCCGAGGCACAGGCCGCGCGCGCCTTTGAATTTGTCGCTCAAATCCTGGAGCGCGACAACGCGGCGCGGGACAGCGACCGCCGCGCGTTGATCGACGCGGTGCGACGGCTCGAATTGATCCGGGCGAACTTGACCGGCTCCGCTCAGACCGGCGAGACGCGGGGCGACCGCTTCCCTCAGCCGCCCGCGCTGGACCCGAAGGCGCCATTCGATCTCAAGGCCGCGGTGTCGCAAATCGCCATGCGTCGCCACGAGCTCGAGGCCCGCGCCGGCCGCGGCGAGCCCGGCCGCGCGCCGCCGGACGCGCGGATGGCCTACGACGCCGACTCGTTCGCGCTGTTCCCGGCCGATCACCATCCGAGCCAAATGGACGCCCGTCCCGTAGCCGCCGAAGCCGGCTCGCATGGAGCCCTTGGCGATCCCGGCCCAGGCGGCGCTTCGCTCGCGCAATTGTTGCTCGACGACGTTCGAGCCCTTGGCCGCAAGCTCGACGACATGCGCCGCGAGCGAGCCGAACCGAGCGCCGCCGCTATCGACCTCAGCGCCATGCGCGCCGAGATCGACGCCATGCGCCAGAGCCTCGCCAATCTTGCGCCGCGCAACGCGGTGGTCGCGCTCGAGGGCGCGATTCGCGATCTCGTGCAGCGGGTCGAGATGCTGCGTCAAAACGGCCACGGCGAATCGATGCTCGCGCCGCTCGAGGCGATGGCCGCGGAATTCCACGCGGTGGTGAAGGCGCATGACCCTGAAGCCGCGGCCGCCGGGCTTGAACGCGAGATCCGCGCGATCGGCGGCAAGATCGACACCCTCGCGGCGACGGCGATCAAGCCTGACACGTTTGAACGGATCCGACAGCAGACGGAAGAAGTGCGCAATCTCCTCGCCTCGGCCGCCTTGCGCACCGCGCCGCTCGAACGGTTGGAGCGGCAGATCGGGGAACTCGCTGACCGCGTCGAGCGGCTCGGCGCCAGTCCGGCTCCTCACTTCGAGTCCGCTCAGATGGCCGCGCTTCTTGCGGAAGCCTGCCGGCAGATCGAACGCTCCACGCCCCCAGCAGCGCTCGTCTCGATCGAGCAGCGCCTGGAGCAGATCGCGACGCGACTCGATCAGGAGATCGCTCGCCCGAGCGCTTCCGCAGCGATCGATCCGGGCCCGTTCGACGACTTGGCGCGCCGCATTGACAGCGTCCGCCAATCGCTCGAGGCGCGCCCGGCCGCCACGATCGACGCCGGCCCGATCGAAAAGCTTTTGCGCGAGTTCGACGCCAAGCTCGACGCCGCCGCGCACGCCGACGCTGGCGCGCAGGCCCTCCAATCGATCTTCATCGAAATCCGGGACAAGCTCGACCGCCTGGCCGACGGCGATGTCGGCGCGCGCCAGCTCGAGCCCGCTCTCCGCGAGCTTGGCGTGCGACTGGGCGCGATGGCGTCTCCGATTGATCTCAATCCGATCGAGACGCTGCTGCGCTCGCTTGAGGCCAAGTTTGACGCAAGCGCCGCCGCGCCTGTCGATCGGGAGGTCGTTGAACAAGTCGCTGACGAAGTTGCGCGCCGACTTCGCGATATCAACTCCCGCCAAACCGACCTCGAAGCTGTCGCCCAGCAGATCGACACGATTTACGATCGCATTGACGCGCTGGCGGCAAAGGCGACGGCCAACGATCCAGGACCGGTGGTGCGGGAATTGCTTGAAAAATTGCGCGAAGCCGACAAGGCGGAAGGCTCATCCGCCTTGGAGACCTCGGCCGCAGTCCACGCCGCGCTCGACGCGCATTTGTCCGAGCTGAAAGCCGAGCAGGCGAGCGCGGACCGGCGCACGCAATCGCGTCTGGCGGACGTGCAGGGCGTTCTGGAGACCCTGACTGCGCGTCTGGCGAGCATCGAGAGCGAACTTGCGGCCGACGATGTCGACGAGGAGCTGCGGCCGCCAACCAGACCGGCGAGCCCGGCAACGGCCGTCGGCTCCGTGCCGCCGGGCGTCGAGGCGCTAGACCCCAAAGTCGCGCCGCAACGCGCAGGCCAATCCAAGGCCGCAGCGAGCGCCGACGATCCGACGTCTCAGTCCGCCAGCGGCGAGGATTTCCTGATCGAGCCCGGCGCGGGCGCGCCTCAACACGCGCGCGAAGCCCGCGAACTGGCGCAGATGATCGGGCCCAAGACCAATCCCTCGGTCAGCGTCCACATCGCCGCGGCGCGCCGCGCCGCGCAGGCGGCGTTGGCGGAAAACAGCGCCGCGCCCAACAGCGGCGTCGTCAAGATCCTGACTGGCTCCGAGCGGGCGCCGTTCGCCGCGCGGGGCGTCCAAACCGCAAGGGCGTTCTACGCCAGTCACAAGCGCACGGTGCTGCTCGGCGTCGCGGTCGCGATCGCGGCGACGCTGGCCGTGCGAATGGCTGGCGTGCGGGCCCCGTTTCTGCAACGCTCTGAATTGGGTGAACAAGCGGTCGATACCGCCAAGGTCGAGGCGCCGAAGGGCAAGCCGACGGATGGGGCCGGCGCGGCCAAATCGGGCGGCCAAGCGATCGACGTCGCCCCGACCGCCTCGATCGCCCAACCTCCGGCCAAGCCGAGCGCGCCAGATCTCGCGCCGGAGAGCGGGCCTTCGGCCAGCGAACTCATGGCGACGATCCCGCCCGGGATTTCCCCGCCCTTGCGCGACGCGGTCTCCGCGAACCAACCCGCTGCGCAATATGAACTCGCGACCCGCCTGTTCGAAGGCAGGGGACTGCCGAAGGATCAGCCGGCGGCGGCCCGCTGGTTCGAACGCGCCGCCTCGCGTGGCCTTGCGCCTGCGCAATATCGGCTCGGCTCGATGTACGAGAAGGGAATTGGCGTCACGCCCGACCCGGCCGCCGCGAAGCGCTGGTACCTCAAGGCGGCCGAGGCGGGCAACGCGCGGGCCGCGCACAATCTCGCGGTCATGGACACCGACTCCGGTATGGGCGAGCCGGACTATCCTGAAGCGACGAAATGGTTCCGAAAGGCGGCCGAATTCGGCGTCCGCGACAGCCAGTACAATCTCGCGATCCTCTACGCGCGCGGGCTTGGCGTCGAAAAGAACCTTGGCCAGTCGTTTCTATGGTTTTCGCTTGCCGCTCAGCAGGGGGATACGGATGCGGCCAAGAAACGCGACGAGATTGCCGGCCAGATGGACCCGGCCTCGCTCGCCTCCGCAGTCGAGGCGCTGATGAAATTCAGGGCCGTCAAGCCCGATCCGGCGGCGAACGATGTCGCCGCGCCGCCCGGCGGATGGGACGCCAAGTCGGACTCTGCTCAATCAATCGCCAGCCGACGCGGCTCACCCGAAAGCGCCTCTTTGACCGGGACGTCCGGCGGCGCGATGATCCGTTCATCGCCGTTCCGACTTCCCGTGACAAAGCTCAAGCCGTGCCGCAAGGACGACCTGAATCCCCCGCTCGCCAGAGCCGGCCCCGGCTTCGCCTGCGCCTTCTCGGCCTCACCGACCTGCACGCCAATCTCTACCCTTACGACTATTATCGTGATTGTCCGGACGATTCCGTCGGCCTCGCGCGCGCCGCGTCTTTGATCGCTAAGGCGCGCAGTGAGGTTCGCAACTGCCTATTGTTCGACAACGGCGACATTCTTCAGGGCACGCCGCTCGGCGACTTGGCGGCCGAAACGACAGCAACGGATCCGAAGGCGATCCACCCCATCATCGCCGCGATGAACACGCTCGACTATGCGGTCGCGACGCTCGGCAACCACGATTTCAACTACGGCCTAGAGGCGCTCGAGCGCGCTTATGCCCAAGCCCGCTTTCCCGTCGTCTGCTGCAATGTCCGCAAAAGCGACGGCTTGTCCTGGTTTCCGCCTTCGATCGTGATCGAGCGCGCGTTTGTCGATGAGTCCGGAGCGCCGCAGTCGCTCAAAGTGGGCGTGTTCGGCGTTGCGCCGCCGCAGATCGCCCAATGGGACGAGGCTCATGTCCGCGGGCGCTTGATCACGGTCGACATCGTCGAAGCGGCGCGCGCGGAGCTCCGCGAACTGAGGAGCCGCGTCGATCTCATCGTCGTGCTCTGCCACTCCGGGATCTCCCGGCTCGCCTCGACGCTAGTTAAAGCTGCACAGGGATCGGTCAGCGGCGTCTCCTCCCCCCTTGTGGGGGAGGATCAAGGAGGGGGGTCGCGCCGTCCTACGCGACGAGAGAGGAGCGGCGCATTCGACAATCTCCTCGGTCCGCCCGACCCCCCACCCCTGCCCGCCCCCACAAGAGGGGGCGGGTGCGCTAACGTCAACGATCCTGTCCAAATGCGCCAAGCTCTGGGGGAGGAGAACGCGAGTCAGGACCTCGCCAAGCTCGACGGCGTCGATGCGCTATTCCTCGGCCATCAGCACTTGCTGCTGCCGGGCGAGGATTTTGTTGGGATTCCGGGCGTCGACGCCGACCGCGGAACGATCCATGGCAAGCCAGCCGTGATGGCCGGCTTCTGGGGCAACCATCTCGGAATCATTGATCTTGAGCTCAAGATGGACACGGGGTGGCGGGTCGCTGAAGCGCGGGTCGAGGCCCGGCCGATCGCCAGACGCGACGCGAACGGCCGCGCGGTCGCGCTCACCGAGTCGGACCCGTCCGTGCTCGAAGCAGCCAAGACCGCGCACGAAGCCACGCTGCGCTATATCCGCACGCCCGTCGGCAGGCTCGCGACGCCTCTGCACACCTATCTCGCCCTGATCGCCGACGACCCGACCGTGCAGCTCGTCAACGAGGCCCAGCGCGCCTACGCCGCGCCCCTCGCCGCTGCGCGCACAGACCTCGCCTCGCTTCCGATTCTTGCAGCGGCGGCGCCGTTCAAATGCGGCGGGCGCAGCGGACCTTATGCTTATACGGACATCGCCGCCGGGCCGCTCGCGATCAAGGATGTGGCGGACATCTACCCGTTCCCCAACAGTCTGAGGGTCGTTAGGGTCGACGGCTGGACGCTCAGGGAATGGCTCGAACGCTCGGCGTCCATTTTCCGCCGCATCGATCTGAGCCTGCGCGATGAGCAGCCGCTCCTCGGTCCCGCCTACGCGGCTTACAATTTCGACGTGATCGATGGCGTCGAGTACCGCATCGACGTCACTCAACCCGCGCGCTACGACGACTCGGGCGCGCTGGTCGCGCCGGAGGCGCGCCGCATTCGCGACCTTACGTTCAACGGCGCGCCGGTCGATCCCAAGCAGTCGTTTCTCGTCGTCACCAACAACTATCGCGCCAGCGGCGGCGGCGGCTTTCCGGGCTGCGACGGAACGAGCGTCGCGATCGAGGCCCCTGACGCCAACCGTGACGTCGTCCTCAAGTATATCGAGAGCAGAAGCGAGATCGCGCCGAAGTCGGACGGCAACTGGCGCTTTGCGCCCTGGCCGGGCTCCGTGGTCGTGACCTATCTGACGTCGCCTGCTGCGTCGGGGCTTTCGGCGCCGCCCGCCTTGAAGCTGACCTCGATGGGCTTGGCGCCCGGCGGCTTCTTGAAGTTGCGCGTCGAAACCGCGTGAGCGGTCCAAAAAGCAAGAAAAAGGGCGCTCGACGTTTCGGGAGCGCCCAGCGTCATGGCCGGGTTCGTCCCGGCCAACCACGTGTTTCCGCGCAGAGAACGACCGCAAGGGGGCGGCAAGGTCAAAAGCTTTGTCCCTAAAGCCCTTGCGACCATCCGTGGCGCTGCCAGGACTCGCCTCTGAGGCGGCGCGGCGTGGATGGCCGCGTCAAGCGCGGCCATGACGCTGCTCAGGCCTTGAGAGACAGCTGGAGCCTTGCTAGAGCGAGATGCGATCGGATGGAATTGTCATCGCGAGGAGCGAAGCGACGCGGCGATCCAGAGCTGCCGCTCCGGCCCTTCATCCCCTGGATTGCTTCGCTTCGCTCGCAATGACGAGCCTGGTTCGACCTCATCACATCACGCTCTAGCCCCAGCCAACAGCTGTCGCGATGAGAGCCCGACTTTCTCTTGACAAAATCAGAAATTGGCGCTATACGTATTCCCATTGGCGGAATCTCTTTCCCGCTCGGCCTGGCCGGGAGGGAGACGAGAAGCCGTGGCTGTCTGAAAATGTCATCGCCCACAACCCGCCGTGTGAGTTGAGAGGCCCGACAGCTTTTCCTTATTTTCTCGGCTGTAACCCATTGAAAAGTCCCGATTCCGAAAAATAAACACTAGTAAATGCTAGCTATTTCACTAGCGCTTAGGAGCGTTTAGGCGGGTTTTATTCGCGTTTGCTTGCACGGACTTCGCGCATCGGTTGCATCCGTGAGCTCGATCGGGATCGCTTGCTCCGGTCGGCGCCCATTACTGGCTCAAAGTCGTGGCTTGCGCCGCGGTGTCGACCGACTTCTCGTTCCTTGTCGGATCGAGGATCTCGGTCGGCGCCGCGACCGCGCCAGTGGCGACGCCGGCGGCGACATTGATCGCGCCGCTCGTGAACGTGCCAAGCGACTCGACCAGGCCTCCCTTGGCGTCGGTCAGCGACTGGCCTTCCGCCAGCCGCTCGCCAATCGCGCCGACGACTTCGCCGCTGGCGAATTTGCCGTGGTTGGTGATGTCGTTGGAGGCGAGACTGGTCAAGTCGATGACGTGCACCCTGCCTTGCTCCAGAATCGACCGGTACGGCTCCTTGGTCGGATCGAGCGCACCGAGCCGCGTCGAATCGCGCGCGAGAAAGCTTGACAGGCCAAGGGCGCGATCGTCTCGCGAGATGAACAGGGTGAACTGCGCCGGCCGCGGCCCGGCGTCGATTTCGGCGATCTGGCGGCGGAAAACGTCGATGTCGATGTCGGGCGAAGCCAACATCACGTCGCGGATCTTGGGCGACAGACCGCGATCGCGGATCGCCATCTGCCTCAGCGACTCGACGGCGAGATAGTTGCCCATCGAGTGGGCGAGGATGGAAATCGAGTTCGACGTTCGGGTCTTTGACCAAAGCCTGCAGCACCGCCTCGAACGCGTCGCGCGAATAGACCGCGCTGTCGCGATCATAGACGTAGTCGGTCACATTGCCGCCGGAAGGCCAGGTGAACAGCACCGGGGCGACATTGACGCGCGCGTCGTGAACGATCTGCGCGAAGCGGTAGACGGCTTCCTCGAAGCGGGTGTTGAAGCCATGGACGAAGATGAGAACCCTGCGCCCGGGCGTGCGCTTGATGCGCGCATCGAAGTTTGCCTTAGCCTGAGCCAGGTCCATGCGATCGGCGCGCAGGATGACGAAATCATGCTCCGGATTGCCTGGCGGCGAGGACGGCAGCGTGACGTCTCCTGGCCGGCGCGCGCTTGCTGGCGGAATCGACACGACAATATCGGCGAAATCCAGTCCCCGTCCCCTGGACCCGCCGAACATGATGCCTGGCGGCTCAACGACGGGCGCGCGCGTTGTCGCCACGAGGAGATCGACTTGGCTGGCGTCGGGCGCGCTCGAGCCGACGACGAGAGTTCCGTAAGGACGGGTCGAGCAGCCGACAACGATCGCCGCCAGTCCGATCGCATACAAAACGCCGATGCGTGATCGGCTTCTCGCCGCTCCTCCTGGCGGCGCATGCAGGCGACGCCACAAGCGCCCGCCCAGCCCCATGACCCGAACGCTGTTTTCAGTCGTTCATCAAGCCGGCCGGAGAAGGCAGCGCCTGCAATGCGTATTCGATCGGGGCCGGCGCGTCGAACATGCCCGTTTTCGCCGGTTCCGCGGGCTTTTGATTCTGGGTCATGAACCACCAGATCGCCAGCAGCACCACGATGACGATGAGGATGATCGCCCACATCGGGAAGCCGCTGCTCGCGCTCGACGCAGCAGTTTGGGCGGTCCTCGCGGCGGAACTGGCCGTCGAGCTCGCAGCGTTTGCGGCGCTCGAAACGGTGGATGTGGCGGTCTGAGTCGCGGCCGTGGCCGCGCCGGCAAGACTGGCCAGCAGCCCGGAGGCGCCGAGCGCTCTCGAGACTTCAGGCGGAAGCGCGGCGGAGATCGCGCCCTTCTGGCTGTTGAGCAGTGAAAGAATCGCCGAGGGGTCCGACCAGTTTGACGGGTCCTGCTGGCCTATCGTGCCGATCGCCGCATGCGTCACCGCGCCGAGCAGCGTCTGCGTCGCGGGATGCGGCGCGCCGGAATACTGGCTGAGCGCGCCCACCAGGCTCGAGAGACCGCCGCCGCCGAGCAGGCCGCTCAGGAGATTGGCGCCGTCGTTGAGGAACCGGGCGTTGCCGCCCGACGCCGCCTGGCCGACCTTGGTGAGGATATCCGGGTCTGAATTGGAGATCGCGTCGGAC
Organism: uncultured Alphaproteobacteria bacterium; assembly: GCA_963824475.1. Classification (GTDB taxonomy): domain Bacteria; phylum Pseudomonadota; class Alphaproteobacteria; order Rhizobiales; family Beijerinckiaceae; genus Roseiarcus. Next base: position 139,499 of record CAWGPR010000004.1, on the reverse strand, counting down.
ACCTTCTGTGCGCCTCCGGGGGCGGCCGCCGCGGTGCCGAGCGAAGCGAGGATGGCCGGAACCGCCGCAGCGACAACCTTCTGCGCCACCGCTTCATTGACGCCGATGGCCCGCGCCAGGCTGCTGACCACTTGCGGAGTAAGAAACTGGGACACGAGACTGACAAGATTGATTGCCATTGCAGCTCCCCTCGAACCGACAAGGTGCGACGGGCTGCCTTTTAGCAGACTTTCCTGAGCTTGGCGCGTCTCGGCGCATCGGAAAATTAGTTGGGGCGGGGTCAGCTGGCCGCGCTTTGGCGAAATCCAGGCCGAAGGGAAAACTACAAATCTTTTGGTCGCCGGGCGACAAGAACGACGCTCGAAAAGAACAAAACCTCCTCTCCGCGTTGATTGACGCCGCGAAAATGGTTGCCGATCAGACCCCATTTCGGCTTCGAGGTCTCGCGCTTCGACACCGTCTCCATTGAATAGGAAACAATGTCGCCCTCATGCACTGAGCGCGGCCATCGCATGCCTTCGAAGCCGGGCGAGACGCCAAGCTCGGGAAGAATCTCGCCGCGTTCGGCCATTGCGGCGCGTAGAGAGCTGAGCATGTCCACCAGTCGGCGCATTCCCGCAGCCGCCACGTGCAGCCCCGAGGCGGCGAGCGGCGCGCCACTCTCAACGGCCTGGGCGATAATGCGCGGGTCGAACCGCCGCCCATAGGCCAGGATCACCTCGCGCGAGAACGTCGCCTCGCCGAGGGTGGCCGACTGACCGACGCGAAAGTCCTCGTAGAACATGAGTTCGGTTACTTCCCGATGGGCTGTGAACGCTGCTTGAGCTTAAGCAGGCTGCGCTGCGTCATGGCGACCACGCCGTCCTGATTGACAACCTCGTAGAGAAACTCAACCTCGCCTTCACCCAGCCGGCCCTCACGAGCGCGCTCGGCGAGCGTGTGGCGGCGCACATGCAGCCGGTCACCCGGTCTGACCGGCCGCTGCCACCGGACTTCTTCGACACCCGCCTCATCGAGGATCGCCGTGCGCATGAGGAACTCGTCGCAATTCATCCTGAGCAGCAGCGCGCACGTGTGCCATCCCGAGGCGATGAGGCCGCCCGTCGCGGCCCGCGCCGCCTCCCCATCGGTATGGAAGGCCTGGGGATCGAACTCGCGGGCGAACGCGATGATCTCGTCGGCCGAGACATCAATCGCGCCATATTCGACCACCTCGCCGGGCGGGAAGTCTTCGAAATAGAGCGCGTCCGGCATGGGGTTTCAATTGGCGAAGCGGAAGTGCATGACGTCGCCGTCGGCGACCACATAGTCCTTGCCTTCGAGCCGGAACTTGCCGGCCTCGCGCGCGCCCGCTTCGCCGCCATAGGCGACATAGTCGTCATAGGCGATGGTTTCGGCCCGGATGAAGCCTTTTTCGAAATCGGTGTGGATGGCGCCGGCCGCCTGCGGGGCCCTGGTCCCCTGCTCGATCGTCCACGCGCGCGCCTCCTTCGGCCCCACGGTGAAGAAGGTGACGAGATGCAAGAGCCCGTAGCCGGCGCGAATGACCCGGTTGAGACCCGGCTCAGTCAACCCGATCGCCTCGAGATAGGCGTCCTGGTCGGCCTGAGGGAGCAGAGCGATCTCGCTCTCGATCTTCGCCGAAACGACGACCGCGGCGGCGCCTTCCTTGGCGGCTTGTTCCTTGACCATATCGGAATAGGCGTTGCCTCGGTCAGCCGACCCTTCGTCGACATTGCAGACATAGAGAACCGGCTTCGACGAGAGGAGGCCGAGCGACTGGAAGAGACGCCGCTCGTCGCGGCCAACCCCGGCGGCGCGCGCCGGGCGTCCCTCTTTGAGCTCAGCCAAACTCCGTTCGGCGAGCGCCAACAGTTCCTTGGCCTCCTTGTCCCCGCCCTTGGCCTTCTTCTCCATTTGCGCGATGCGCCGCTCGAGGCTTTCGAGATCGGCGAGCATCAGTTCGGTTTCGATGGTGGCGATGTCGGACAAGGGGTCGGTGCGGCCTTCAACATGGGTGACGTCGCTGTCCTCGAAACAACGGACGACGTGGGCGATCGCGTCGCATTCGCGAATATTGGCGAGAAACTGGTTTCCCAGCCCTTCGCCCTTTGAGGCGCCGCGAACGAGCCCGGCAATGTCGACGAACGACAGCCGGGTCGGGATGATCTCCTTGGAGCTGGCGATTTTCGCCAGGATCGCCAGACGCGGGTCCGGCACCGCAACGTCGCCGACATTGGGTTCGATGGTGCAGAAGGGGTAGTTCGCCGCTTGCGCGGCGGCGGTTTGCGTCAGCGCGTTGAAAAGCGTCGACTTGCCGACGTTCGGCAGGCCGACGATGCCGCATTTGAAGCCCATGGAAGCCGTTATGGATGAGGGAAGGTCGGGCCCTCATGCGCGGGCTTCAGGCAAAAGGCAAGGGGCCCGCTGGAGCTCCGCTCACCTACGGTTGTGACGAGGCAGGCGATGATTGAATTCGCATTTCTCTTCGGCGCACAATGGTCGGCGGCGATCACCGCTGTGTGGCGCAGCCAGGACTGTATGGAGAATAACCTTGGCCGACGCGCCCAAGCCAGATGACGCGCAAGACGCGGTGGCTCGGCTGCTTGCGCTGCGAGAACAGATCGCGCGACGGGCGCGCGATTGCGGCCGGGCGCCGGAATCGGTCAAGCTCGTCGCCGTCTCCAAAACCTTCTCGGCCGACGAGGTCTGGCCCACGATCGCGATCGCCGGCCAGACCCGCTTCGGCGAAAACCGCGTGCAGGAGGCGATCCCCAAATGGCGGGACCTGCGGGCGCGCGCCGCAGCGCTCGGGAGGACGATCGAGCTTCATCTGATCGGGCCGTTGCAAAGCAATAAGGCGCGCGAGGCTGTCGAGGCGTTCGAGGTGATCGAGACGGTCGACCGGGAAAAAATCGCGGCGGCGCTGGCGCGTGAAATCGATCGCCTCGGCAAGCGCCCGCGCCTGCTTATCGAGGTCAACACCGGGGGCGAACCACAGAAGGCGGGCGTCCTTCCCGAGGACGCCGACGCCTTCATCGCGCTCTGCCGCCAGACCTATGGATTGACGATCGAGGGACTGATGGCCATTCCGCCGGCAGACGAGCCGGTCTCACCGCATTTCGCCCTGCTTGGCGTCGTCGCGGAACGCAATGGGCTCAGCGAGCGTTCGATGGGCATGAGCGCGGACTGGCCGCTTGCGGTGCAACTCGGCGCAACGTATGTGCGCGTCGGTTCGGCGATCTTCGGGGCGCGCGATTCACGCTGTTGAAAGGCCAATCAGCCAATTTATGCTCACTTCCGACATACGCCGCGGACCTGTTGAGATTCCGACAACAATGTGGGCATTGACGGCCTGATGGCGATCCTGATCTTCGTCCTGAGCCTCATCTTGCTGATTGGCGCCCTGGCGAGCGGCTATCAGAGCGTCGACCTGTTGCCGACCGGCATCGGCGTTTTGTATGCGCTGGCGGGAGCGGTTGCCGCTTGCGCCGCGGTGCTGACATTCGCCATCGCGGTTATGATCCGGCGGATCGACGCGCTGGCGAAGCTCCTACGGCAATCCGCTGGGCCCGTGCCCTTGGAGATGACGCCCTCGAACGAAACTGCGCCGGCCGAGGAGATTTCCACCGCGCCCCCCGCGATCGAAGCCGAGGCGCCGGAAAGGGTGGACGAAGCGCCCGCCGAGGACGAGAGCCCAATCAACATCAATCGCACCGGCCACCTTCCCTCGCTCGAGGCGATCGACACCGTCATGGAGACGCCAGAGGGGCCACAGGCGCCGCCGAGCCTGATAGGCAGCTATTCGTCGGCCGGGGCCAACTACAAGATTTTCGCCGACGGCTCGATCGAGGCCGAAACGAGCGAAGGAACGTTCAAGTTCGCCTCGATGGCCGATTTCAAGCGCCATCTCCTCGAGACCAAGGGCAACCGCGAGGTCGGCGCTTGATCGACGGGGGCGCGAGCTTTGCGCCGCCGACCAAGAGACAAACCGTCAGACCGTCAACCCGTTCTGCCGCCCCAGTTCAGCCAATGACACGCTGGGCCGCGCGCCGAGGTGCTGAATGATTTCGGCCGCCGCCAGCACGCCGAGCCGTCCGCAGGCAGTCGGGTCCCGCCCACGCGCGAGGCCAGCGAGGAAGCCGGCGGCGAACATGTCGCCAGCGCCCGTGGTGTCGATGAGTTCGGCGATTGGAAAGGCAGGAACCTCCCAGGTCTCATCGCCCTTGATAATGATGCAGCCTTTTTCCGAGCGGGTGACAACGCCGAGCACGCCCTCCGCGCGCAGGCTATCGAGCGCTTCGTCGAAATGCGGCGTCTCGTACAGCGACAGGATCTCGTCGGTGTTGGCGAAGACCGTATCGACGGTTCGCGAGCGCATGAGATTGATGAATTCGCCGCGGAACCGGTCGACGCAGAACGAATCCGAGAGAGTGAGCGCCACCCGGCGGTTCGCGGCGCGGGCGATCTCTCCGGCCTTCTGGAACGCCTCCTTGGCCGCCGGGCGGTCCCACATGTAACCCTCGAGATAGACGACCTTCGCCGAACTGACCAAGGCCTCGTCGACGTCCGGGGGCGCGAGATACGAGCTCGCGCCGAGGTAGGTGTTCATCGTCCGCTCGCCGTCGGGCGTCACATAGATGAAACAGCGCCCGGTAGCCGGCCCGTGCTCGGCGGGCGAGGTCGAGAAGGCGACCCCGGTCGAGCGGATGTCATCGGCGAAGGTCGCGCCCAGCGGATCGCGCTTCACCTTGCCGATATAGGCGGCGGAGACGCCGAACGAGGCGACGCCGACGATGGTGTTGGCGGCTGACCCGCCGGAGATCACGCGCGGATCGACACGGGCGGCGTAGAGCGCTTCGGCGCGGTCCTCGTCGATGAGGTTCATCGCGCCCTTCAGCATCTCCTGGGCGCTGAGATAATCGTCGTCCGCATACGCAAGAAGGTCGACGAGCGAATTGCCCAGCCCCAAGACCTCGACCGTCGCGCTCATCGCCCCTCTCGAATGGTTTCGACGGCGGTTCCTCGCATTGGCGAGAGGCGCGGTCAATCGGCGGCGCGGCCGCCCGGCGACGGCGGTGAGGCGCGCCGCGGCGACGGCGTCCTTGACTTTGCGGTTCCCGCAGTCCACATGCAAGTCAAGCCGCCGCCGTGCGGCGATTGGCGCTGCGGCCGCGTGAAGGGCTTTTCAGTCCGCCTGCCGTACGCCCTTTAATCTCCATTCGACGTCCGGACACGCGGGGCGTTCCCTAAACCCCCAGCCGCTATAGGCGCGTCTCGCGCCGCCGCGGCATATTGAAAGACTTTCACCTTGGATAATTTTCACGGGTTCGGCCTCGCCGCGCCCCTTAGTACAGCGGTGGCTAAGCTTGGCTATGCGCGTCCGACCCCGATTCAGGTCCAGGCAATCCCGCCGCTGATGAAGGGCCGGGATCTCATCGGCATCGCTCAGACCGGCACTGGCAAGACAGCGGCCTTCGCGCTGCCGATCCTTAACCGGCTCGCGATCGACCGGCGCCCGGCGCCGAGAGGCGGCGCGCGCGTCCTCGTGCTGAGCCCGACGCGCGAACTCGCGAGCCAGATCGCCCAAAGCTTCCGCGACCTTTCGGACGGGCTCGGGTTCAAGATCGCGGTCGTCTTTGGCGGCGTGCCGCATGGCGCTCAGATTCGCGCGCTTCAGGCGGGCCTCGACGTGCTGGTCGCGACACCCGGCCGCCTCCTCGATCATCTCGACGCCGGCGTCGCGCGTCTCGGTGCGGTCGAGTTTCTGGTGCTCGACGAGGTCGATCAGATGCTCGACCTCGGCTTTGTCAAACCAATCCGCCGCATCGTCCGGGAATTGCCCAAGCGGCGGCAGAACCTGTTCTTCTCCGCCACGATGCCGACCGACATTCGCGCGCTCGCCGGCGAGTTGCTGCACGATCCGATCGAGGTCTCGGTGACGCCCGCCGCCAAGACCGCCGACCGCGTCGAGCACAGCGTCGTCCTTGTCGAAGCGGCGAAGAAACGCGACCTGCTGGTCGAATTGTTCAACGATTCCGAGCTCACGCGCGTCATCGTCTTCACCCGCACCAAGCATGGCGCCGACCGCGTCGCCCGCGCCCTCGACGAGGCGGGCGTCAACGCTTCCGCCATTCACGGCAACAAGAGCCAGGGCCAGCGCGAGCGTGCGCTGGCCGCCTTCCGCGCCGGCGAGACGCGGGCGCTGGTTGCGACCGACATAGCGGCGCGCGGCATCGACATCGACGGCGTCAGCCATGTCGTCAATTTTGAACTGCCGCAGGTCGCCGAGGCCTATGTTCATCGCATCGGCCGCACCGCGCGAGCGGGCAATGCGGGACAGGCGATCTCGCTCTGCGACCAGGAGGAACGCGATCTCTTGCGGGCGATCGAGCGCCTGACGCGGCTTACTCTGCCCAAGACCGACCGCCGCGGCGCTGCCGGCCCGAAGCCAGCGCCGGTCCTACGTAAGGCGGCGAGCGTGGCAGCGCCTGAGCCGAAGCGCGCATATCACGCGCCGCATCGAGAGGCGCGAGGCGGCAGGCACATCGCCGGCGAGCCGCGTCCGGGCCATCGTCCCGGCTTTCACCCGGGCGGCGCGCGCCTCGGGCGTGAGGTCAAAGGTCGACGCTGATCGCGGCGCCATTCGGGCCGGCCTCAAGGGCAAGGCTGGCGGCGGCCGCCAGCGCCTCCCAGTCTCGCCGGTTCGCCAGCGCGACCGGACACGCAAGTCCGTAGAGCTCGGCAGCGACCATGGCGCCGACGACGACGATCGCGTCGCGCTCCAGCATCAGGATCGCCGCCGGCCCATTGCCGAGCCGGAGGGCCTCGGCAAGCGTGGCGCTGCCCGAGCTCGAGCCGCGCCCGCCCGGCATCATCAGCATGCGGCCCGCCACGCTCGCGCCCCGCTGCGGATGCCAGCGATCGATGATCGTTCCTGTCGTCGGATCGAGCCCGCCCCAGAAGCTGAGCGGCTCGTCGAGCCGCAGCATCGGCCCGGACGCGGCGCCGGGAACGAGCGTGACGGCCTCGAACGCGCGCCCGCTCATAGCCGCACCACCTTGCCGGCGCGCGCCGAGGCGACGCATTCAGCGAGCGACCCATACGCGACCTCGACCCCAAGGTTGCCCGGCGCGTAGTAGGCGCATTTGCCGGAATTGGTCATGACTGTTCCTGCGTCGGCTTTCATCAGCGCGCTGACATAGACGCAGGTGTCGGCGACCAGCGTCACCCGCGCGGCCCTGAGCGGCTCTTCCCAGCCGCGCTTGCGGACTTCATCCAGTGTCGCCCGGCTGCAGTTGACAAAGATGTCGACGAGCGGGCGCTCGCCATCGAGGAGCGGCATGAGGCGGGCGAATTCGGCGAGCGAAAAATGCGGCGTGCCGAGCGAGACCGCGCTTAAGCGTGCGCCATCGGCGACGCTGGAGAGCGAGCGCGCCGCGGCGCGCAAATCTTCGGCCATGAGCTGCAGGAGAAGCTCCGGCTTGAGGCCGCCGCAGGCGGTCTCAAGGGCCGGCGCTTCGGGCGTGACGCCTACGACGTGGAACAGCCCCACCGCGCCTGATGAAGCGGCGGCGGCGCCTAGCGCCTTCAAATCGTCCTCGCTGATGCCGGGGGGCAGGCCGACGATCGCCGGAACGAGACCACCACAGCGGCGCCCGATCGTGTGGCCGACCGCGACCGCGAGGCGCTCGAGATCCCAATCCCTCGGGATGGAGACGATCTCGACCACCGCCCGCGCGGCCCGATTTTGCGTCAAGTGCAGTCCGTATGCAGGGGCGCGGCCGGTCATAGCGCAGCAGAGGTCAATAAAATCGCCATAGCGATTGGTGCGCGCGCCGATCACCGAATTGGCGAAGGCGATCGCGTTCGATTCTCCCCACGCGATTTGCGCCCCGAAGCGCGGGCGTGAGGCGCTCTGATAGGGGGCGCAGGTGAAAGTCGGCGCGCAGCCGAGCTCGACATGCGCGCGCATGAGGCGGGCCCCGTTCTCTGCATCCTCCTTCGTCCCGCGAAAGAGCTCCGGATGGATCAGGTCGACCGAGCCGACGTTGAGGGTCGTCGGCACGCGGACCTTCCCGCCAAGGTCGATCATCCGTTCGACGAAATCGAGGCTCGCGCGCCCGTGATAGAGACAGCCGTCCACGTGCGCGCCCTCGATGTCGATGAGGGAGCGAGCGTCGACCGCTTCGGCGAAGCGCACAAGCAGCCGCATGGCGAAGGCCGCGCCCGCGCCATATGCGCCGCCCAGGAGTTCGCGATCAAACCGGGAGAGGTCGAGAGACATTGTTGGCGACGCTATCGGCGGGCCGGCGGCGCAGTCAATGTGCGCGTCCGGCCGCCCTGTGCTAGGTTCGGAACGGCGGAAGATGGGAGCGCATCATGTCGCTCGCCGCGATCGGCGCGCGCTTACGCGCAATCTGCCTCGCGCTTCCGGAAGCGAGTGAGGAGGTCATGCGGCGCGGGCCATCGTACCGCGTCGCGGATAAGATCTTCGCTCTCGAACGGCCCTGGAACGACTGGCTCGCGCTCTGGTGCAAGGTCCCGTTTGGCTCGCGGGACATCATAGTCGACGCTGAGCCGGCGCGTTTTTTCATTCCCCCCTATTTCGGCGCCAAGGGGTGGATCGGCGTCGGACTAGACGAAGCGGCCGACTGGCGCGAAATCGAGGCCTTCGTCCGCCGCAGCTATCGGCTGGTTGCGCCAAAGCGACTCGCCAAGCTGGTGGCGTGAGGCGAAGCCGCGCGGGCCTGGCCACGCGCGGGGATTGGCCAACATCCGTAGCGCCATCAGGTCCCCTTGGGCTTCGCTCGGCTCGTCGGCTGGGCGGCAGCCGGGTCCTCGGGCCAGAAATGGCGAGGGTAGCGGCCGCGAAGGTCGGAGCGCACAGCGGCCCAGGAGCCGCGCCAAAAGCCGGGAAGATCGCGCGTGATCTGGATCGGGCGGTTGGCTGGCGAGAGCAAATGGAGGGTGAGCGGAATGCGTCCGCCGGCCAGCGACGGATGCTCGTTGAGCCCGAACAGCTCCTGGACGCGCAGTGCGATTGCCGGACCGCCTTCGGCTTCGTAGTCGATCGGCGTCGCAGTGCCGGTCGGCGCCTGGAAGTGGGTCGGCGCCTCGTCACTGAGGCGCCGCGCCAAACCCCAGGGCAGCGCCGCGTCGAGGGCGCTGGCGAGGTCGTCAGCCCCGATCTCGTCGCGCTTCGTTTTGCCGGCGAGGAACGGCGCGAGCCAGCTGGGGTCGGCGGCCAACGCCCCGTCCGACAGGTCCGGCCACGCTTCGCCCTCGGCGCGGCGCAAGAACATGACCCGATCCCGCCGCTGCCTGAGCGCTCTTGTCCACGGCAAGCGCGCGACTCCAAGCGAAAGGACGCCGCGCGCCAGCGCGAGCGCAGCCGCGTCGTTCTGCGGAACGGAGAGCGCCTGCTCGGCGAGGATCAGTGCGCCGAGCCGCCGCCGGCGGCGCGCCCGCAAGGAGGCGGAGGCGCGGTCGAAGATCAGTTCGTCCGCGGTTTCGATCGAAGCGCCTGCGATCCGTTCGATGTCGTCGAGCGTGAGCGCAGCGGCCATGAGGATGCGCGCCGAGGCCGCGCGGCCGGCGATTTCGCCGATGGCGAGGAATGGCTCCCCGGCCAGCGGGTCATGCGCCTCCAGCGCCGCCGCCCGGCCATTGGCCATGAGGAACTCGCCGCGCCGGCCATAGCCCGTCGAAGGACGGGCGTCTCTCGACGCCCTATGGGCGACAGCGATGCGATCGGGGTAGGCCGAGGCGAGCAACGCGCCCTCACCCCCGGCCCCTCTCCCCGAGGGAGAGGGGGGCGAGCCCTTCTCCCTTTGGGAGAAGGTGGCCGAAGGCCGGATGAGGGCATCCGCCCTCGCCGCCAGTCCGCGCGCCAGACGTCTGGCGTCATCGGCCCGTTGCGAGCGGTCGCGGCGGAATGCCTCGATCCGGGTGGCAAGATCGACCCCATCGCCGCCGAGTCCGCGTTCGGTCAGCACGACGGCGATTTCGCTCGCGATCTTCGCTTCGCCCTCGCGGGCGGCGTCCACCACCATGCGCGCGAGACGCGGCGGCAGTGCGAGGCTGGCGATGGCGCGACCCTCCTCGGTGATGCGCCCATCGCCGTCGACGGCGCCGATCGCGGTTAAGAGCGCCCGCGCCTCCTTCAGCGCGGCGCGCGGGGGCGGGTCGAGGAAGGCGAGCTTTCCCGGATCGGCGACGCCCCAAAGCGCGCAATCGAGCGTAAGCCCCGAGAGATCGGCGGAGAGAATCTCGGGCGCGGCGTAAGGCTGAAGCCCGCCGTTCGCGGCCTCCTCCCACAGACGATAACAGACGCCGGGCTCTGTGCGCCCCGCGCGCCCGCTCCGCTGATCGGCGTTGGCTCGGCTCACGCGGACTGTCTCGAGGCGCGTCAGGCCGACGTCGGGCTCATAGACCGGGACGCGCATGAGCCCGCTGTCGACGACGACGCGCACGCCTTGAATCGTGAGCGACGTCTCGGCGATCGAGGTCGCGAGCACGATCTTGCGCCGCCCCGCAGGCGCCGGGGCGATGGCGAGATCCTGCGCACGGCTGTCCAGCGCGCCATAGAGCGGCGCGATATCGACGTCAGGCGACCGGATTCGGGCCTCAAGGATCTCGGCGACGCGGCGGATTTCGCCCTGCCCCGGCAGGAAGACGAGGATCGAGCCGCTTTCGCGGTTGAACGCGTCGAGCGTGACGCGCGCGACGTCGTCTTCGATACGCGCGGTTGGGTCGCGACCGACATATCGCGTTGCAACGGGGAAGGCGCGGCCCTTGCTTTCGATCAGCGGCGCCTGGTTGTGAGAGGACCGGCCGAGAAGCGCGCGCACCCGCGCGCCGTCGAGCGTCGCCGACATGACGAGAAGTCTCAAGTCCTCGCGCAGACCCTGCTGCGCGTCGAGCGCCAGCGCCAGGCCGAGGTCGGCGTCGAGCGAGCGCTCGTGGAACTCGTCGAACAGAACCGCCGCCACGCCCTCAAGCGCGGGATCGGCGAGGATCATGCGGGTGAACACCCCCTCGGTCACGACCTCGATCCGCGTGCGTTTCGATGTGAGGCTCGTGAGCCGCACCCGCAGGCCGATCGTCTCGCCGATCTTTTCGCCCAAGGTCGCGGCCATGCGGGCGGCGGCGGCGCGGGCGGCGAGACGGCGCGGCTCGAGCAGGATGAGGCGCCTACCCTTCGCCCACGGCTCGTCGAGAAGCGCGAGCGGCGCGCGGGTCGTCTTGCCGGCGCCGGGCGGCGCGACCAGCACGGCGTTTGAATGCGCCGCGAGCGCCGAACGCAGGGCCGGCAGCGCGTCGTCAATCGGCAGAGGCGTCGAACTGCTCATTTGCGGCTCGCCCTCATCCGGTCGGCTGCGCCGACCACCTTCTCCCAAAGGGAGAAGGGCGCTCCCCTCTCCCTCTGGGAGAGGGGTTGGGGGTGAGGGCGAGTTTCGCGTCCGCTTAAGCCCCGACAGCGCCCGTGGTCTGCACTGTCGCGAGGTCGAGCCGCACGGCGGGCCCCATCGTCGAAGACACGGCGGCGCGCAGAAGGTAGTGGCCCTTAGCCCCAGCAGGCTTCGCTCGGTTCACCGCATCGACAAAGGCGCGGACGTTCTCGGCCAGCTTGTCGTCGCCGAACGAAGCCTTGCCGACCGAGCCTTGCACGATGCCAGCCTTCTCAGCCCGGAACTCGACTGCACCGCCCTTCGACGCCGCGACCGCCGCCTTCACGTCCATCGTCACGGTGCCGACCTTCGGGTTCGGCATCAGCCCGCGCGGGCCCAGCACCTTGCCGAGGCGCCCGACCAGCGGCATCATGTCGGGCGTGGCGATGCAGCGATCGAAGTTGATTTCGCCGCCCTGCACTTGGGCGACAAGGTCCTCGGCCCCGACAACGTCGGCGCCCGCCTCGCGCGCTTCGTCCGCCTTGGCCCCGCGCGCGAACACCGCGACGCGCAGCGTGCGCCCGGTGCCGTTCGGCAGGTTGACGACGCCGCGGACCATCTGGTCGGCGTGCTTGGGATCGACGCCGAGATTGATCGAAAGCTCCACCGTCTCGTCGAACTTGGCGGTGGCGTTGGTCTTGACCAGCTTGACGGCGTCCTCGAGCTTGTAAAGCTTGGTCCGCTCGACCGACTCACGCGCCTTCAGAACTCTCTTGCCGTGATGCGCCATCGGTCAGCCCTCCACCACCTGAAGGCCCATCGAGCGGGCCGAGCCTTCGATCATCTTCATCGCCGCTTCGATCGTGTCGCAGTTGAGATCCGCGATCTTCTTCTCGGCGATCTCGCGCACCTGCTCCTTCGTCACCTTGCCGACGAAGCCGCGGCCGGGCGTCTTGGCGCCGGAGGCGGGCTTCTTGCCGAGCTTGAGATTCGCCGCCTTCTTCAAGAAGAAGGTCACCGGCGGCTGGCGCATCTCGAAGGTGAACGAGCGGTCCTGGTAGGCGGTGATGACGACCGGGATCGGCGCGCCCTTCTCCATTTGCGCGGTGCGCGCATTGAAGGCCTTGCAGAATTCCATGATGTTGAGGCCGCGCTGGCCGAGCGCGGGGCCGATCGGCGGCGACGGATTGGCCGCTCCTGCCGGGACTTGCAGTTTGATGTAGCCGGTAATTTTCTTCGCCATGAGGCTGCTCCATGCAGGGGCGCAGGCCTCAGGGATCGCCCTCAAGGCTTACGCCAGGTTGCAGTTCGTGGTGCGAACGTTAGCCCCGGCTGGCGGCCGGGCGTTCTCCCACGGGTTTCAGGAAGGCGCGGCGCATAGCAGGTTTGCGGGCCGGGGGCAAGTGCGCGATATATGGCGATGCACGAGGACAAACGATGAGCGACAGCAAAGCAGGCGCAGCGTCCGGTCGGCGACCGAAGACGGCTGGCGCGCGATCCGTCGCGATATCCTACGACAAGGACGTGATCCTGTGGTCTCATGAGCAGGCGCGGTTCTTGCGCGCCCCGGGCGGTTCGCCGATCTCTGGCCGACGAGATCGAAGACGTGGGCAAAAGCGAAAAGCGCGAACTGGCAAGCCGTATGGCTGTCTTGCTGGCTCACCTCCTCAAATGGCGAAGCCAACCTGAGAACCGGAGCAAAAGCTCGCGCTCTACAATCAGGGATCAGCGCCGGCGAGTCGCTCTCGCGATCAAGGAAACGCCGAGCCTCAAGGCGGTGATGCGCGACCGCGATTGGCAAGAGGACGTCTGGCTCGACGCCCGCGCCCAAGCGCGAAAGGAGACGGGGCTTGCGGCCGAGGACTTGCGCGAGGCGTGCCCCTGGACGATGGAGCAGGCGGCCGATCAGGACTTCTGGCCGGAGTGAGAACTACTCCGGCCAGAATCCCTCATCCATCGCCTCGGCAAAACTCCACGGGCAGCGCGCCGGGAAGTCGTCCTCGTCAAACTCCGTCTCAATCGCGGCCTTCAGACGCGCCGATCGGTAAGCCTGCTCCATCACACTATCGAGTATGGCCTTAAGACTGGGATTGTCCTCGAGATGATCGATGATCTCGTTGCGAGCATTGGCGATCGACAGGCGCCACGACTTGCCGCGATGAGACGGCTGATGGCTCCATTTGAGGAGATGCAGCAGGAGAACCGTGAGGCGGCTGACCAGTTCGCGCTTCTCGGTCTTGCCCATGCTCTCGATTTCCTCGGCAATGGCCTCGAGGTCGGCTTCGCCGACCCGGCCAGAGCGCAGCAGCGCGGCCTGTTCGAGGCTCCATGCGTAGAAATCGCTATCGTGCGAAGAGCGCCGCGACATCATGGAGCTAAGCCTACTCCCGGACTTCCGGGCTGTCGATCCAACGTCTCCCTCATGCTGAACACCGCCAGAAAACTGATCACGCCCGCCACGGCGATATAATAGCCGACCCAGGCGACACCGCCGCGGGCCTCCAAAAGCTGAGCCAAGGACGGCGCGAACGAGGCGCCGAGGATGCCGCCGAGATTGTATGCGCTGGCCGCGCCCGTGTAGCGCACGGGAACTGGGAAGAGCTCGGGCAACAGCGCCCCGAGCGGAGCGAAGGTGAGCCCCATCACCCCGAGCGCAAGTGCAAGAAAGATGAAAACGCCGACCGTCCCGGCCGAAAGCAGAGCGGGCATCATGAGGCCAACAGCGATCGCGACGACGGCGGAAACGAGCAGCACCGGTCGCCGGCCGAGTTGGTCAGCGAGGGCGGCCGAGAGCGGGGTCGCAAGCGCCATGAAGACAATCGCCCCGCACAGCAATCCGAGAAAGTCTGTCCGCGGGATCCCGAGCGCCCGCACGCCGTAACCCAGCACGTAGACGGTCGAGATGTAGAACAGCGCGTAACAGACGACGATCGCCAGCGACCCTTGGATCAGCGGCGCCAGATGGTCTCGAAGGATCGCCGTCAGAGGCACGGCGACGCGGCGGTCCTGCTCAAGCGCCTTGAACGCCGGCGTCTCCTCCAGAGAGACGCGCACATAGAGTCCGATCGCCACCAGAACGGCGCTGAGGAGAAAGGGAACTCGCCACGCCCAATCGACGAACGCCGCCTCGCCAAAGCTAACGAGCAACAGAAGAAAGAGCCCGGTCGCTATCAGGAAGCCGATCGGAGGGCCGAGCTGAGGGAACATGCCATACCACGCGCGCTTTCCCTTCGGCGCGTTTTCAACCGCAATCAGCGCCGCCCCGCCCCATTCGCCGCCAAGCCCCACGCCCTGCAGAAAGCGAAGCGCGGCGAGCGCCAGCGGCGCGAAAACCCCCGCGATTGCGTAAGAGGGCAGCGCGCCGATCAGGGTGGTCGCAAGCCCCATGGTCAGCATGGTGGCGACGAGCGTCGATTTGCGTCCGACGCGATCGCCGAAATGGCCGAACAGGAACGAGCCTACGGGCCGGGCAAGGAAGGCGAGACCGAATGTCAGATAGGCATTCAGGGTCTGAGTCTCAGGCGCGGACTTCGGGAAGAACATCGGTCCGAACACCAGCGCCGCCGCGGTGCCGAAGATGTAGAAGTCGTAGAACTCGATCGTCGTGCCGACGAGGCTGGCGAGCGCGATCTTGCCGACGCCCGTGCGCCGCCCTTCGTTTGCGTCTCCAGCCACTATCGTTGCCATGGTCGTTTCCCCGGGGCGTCGGCCGCCGCATTTTTCTCTCATGCGCGCGAAAGCGGGCGTCGGGCAAGGCTTTGGCCATCCTTGGATCGCGGCCGTGCGAGAATGACAGGACGGTCGGTTGGGGAAAGCGCGTTGCGCTGCGGCCGCTTGTCGGCTTGCGTTCCCCGACATCCCTGTCCCATAAGTGCAAATCGCGTATCTGGGGCGCGCGCATGCTCCGTCGAGCCTTGATCGCCGCCGCCCTTGGGAGCCTCGCATCCGGCCAACAAGCGAGATCACGCGGTCCCTGGCGCGGGCGTTGAGGACGTCCATCAGTCTGCCATGACGAACCTTCATCCAGGTTGGCGTTGGCCGGCGCGTTGATGGCGCAACCGCGCCCGGCCCGAGTTCCTTCCGCCGGCAAGCGCAGCGGCGCAAGTCGGGCCTCAGCCGACCTCAACCTCCTCTTTCTTGAGGTGGCCTAGCGCTTTCTCTTTCGCCATCAGCGCCGCGTGGTCGCGGGCCAGGAACGTGTAGACCGCCGGAGTGACGAAGAGCGTGAACAGCGTGCCGATCGCCATGCCGGCGAAGATGGTGACGCCGATGTTGAAGCGCGAGACGGCGCCGGCGCCGTGGGCGAAGATGAGCGGCGCCATGCCGACCACCATCGCTGCCGTCGTCATCAGAATAGGCCTCAACCGCACCGCCGCCGCCTCTTCGATCGCGCTGCGCCGCGAGTGGCCGCGGGTCTCCTGCAGCCGGTTGGCGAAATCGACCATCAGGATGCCATGCTTGGAGATGAGGCCGATCAGCGTGACGAGGCCGATCTGCGAATAGATGTTGATGCTGGCGAAGCCGAGGACTCCGCCGATGTTGAGCGGCAGCAGCGCGCCGAATAGCGCCGTCGGCAGGGCGATGAGAATGATGAGCGGATCGCGGAAGCTCTCGTACTGCGCCGCGAGCACCAGATAGATGACGATGAGCGCGAACACGAACACATAGACGAGCGCGTTGCCCTCCTGCTCGTACTGGCGAGAATCGCCTTGAAAGTCATAAGTGTAACCCTCCGGGAAGATCTCTTTCGATTTCGCCGTGAGATAATCGAGCGCTTCGCCGAGCGTCCGGCCGGGAAAAGGCACGCCCGACAGGGTGGCGGAATTGAGCTGCTGGAAGCTGGTCAGCGCGTTGGGCTGCACCTCTTCCGAGACGGTCGCCACCGCCGACAGCGGCACGAGCTCGCCGTTGCGGGCGCGCACCTGATAGCGGGTCAGCCAGTCGGGATCGAAGCGGAACTCGCGCGGCGCCTGCGGAATGACCTGATAGCTGCGGCCGTAGAGGCTGAACAGATTGACATAGTTGCCGCCCAGCATCGTCGCCAGCGCCGTGCCGACATCAGACATGTTGACGCCGATGCGGTTGGCCTTGTCCGCATCGACCTTGAACACGTATTGCGGTGTGTCGAATTTGAGGTCGACGTCGGTGAACAGGAAAAGGCCGCTCTCCCGCGCCGCCTGCTGCATCTTAAGCGCCACGTCAGCGAGCGTCGCGTAGTCGCCGGTGGTGCGGATGACGAATTGCATCGGCGCGCCCCCGGTCGAACCGGGCAGCGCGGGGGGCGAAAACGCCTGCACCTGCGCCTGCGGGACTGCGAGGAATTTCGGCCGGAGCACGGTCAGAACCTGCTTCTGGTTCTTCTTCCGCTCATCCCACGGCTTGAGGAGAAAGCCGACGAAGGCGTTGCGGACATTGGGGACGCCGTTGATGGTGAAGATGTGGGCGATTTCGGGCGTGCCGCGCACTTCATTGACCAGACGCGTCGTCGCTTGCTCTGTGTAGTCGAGATTGCCGACCTGCGGCGCCTTGACCAGCGAGAGCAGAATGCCCTGATCCTCCTCCGGAGCCAGCTCACGCGGCGTTGAGACGTACATGACGGCGGTGAGCGCCAGCACGCCGACGAGAATAAGGATGGTGAGGGCGCGGAAATTGAGGGAACTGTGGAGGCGGCGCTTGTAGGCGCGACGGAGGCTGAGGAAGGCGCGATCGAGCGTCCGCGCGAACCAGCCCTCGCTCTTTTCGTGGCTGAGCAGCTTCGAGCACATCATCGGCGACAGCGTGAGCGCGATGAGGCCGGAGACGATGACGGCGCCCGCGAGTGTGAACGCGAATTCGCGAAAGAGAACGCCGGTCACGCCGGAGACGAAGCCGATCGGCGCATAAACCGCCGCGAGCGTGATGGTCATGGCGATGATCGGCAGCGCGATCTCGTGCGCGCCCTTTATCGCCGCGTCGAACGGCGTCATGCCCTCTTCGATGTGGCGGTGGATGTTCTCCACCACGACGATCGCGTCGTCGACCACGAGGCCAATCGCGAGCACGAGCGCCAGCAGCGTAAGCAGGTTGATCGAATAGCCGAGCGCCATCAGCGCGATCATCACCCCGATGAGCGAGAGCGGGATGGTGACGATCGGAATGAAGGTCGAACGGAGATTGCCGAGAAAGAGGAAAATCACGACGATCACGATCGCCGCCGCCTCGATGAGCGTCTTGGCGACCTCGTAGATCGAGGCGCGGATGAAGGTGGTCGAATCATAGGCGATGGTCGCCCTCAAGCCCGCCGGCAACTGCTCCTGGATGCTCGGCATGATCGCGCGCACGCCGTTGATCACCGTCAGCGGATTGGCCTCCGGCGTGCCATAGATGCCGACGAACACCGCCTTGAGGCCGTCGAAGACCGAAGAGGAATCGACGCTTTGGGGCCCAAGCTCGATTTTCGCAACATCGCCGAGACGCACCAGCGCGTCGCCGTGGGCTGCGATCACCAGCTGCCCGAACGCCTTGGCGCTGTCGAGGGAAGTCAGCGCATTGACGCTGATCTGGGTGTAGTCGCCCTTCACCTCGCCGGCCGCGGTGGTGAAGTTGTTGGCGGCGAGCGCGGCGCGCACGTCGTTCGCGGTCACTCCGAGGGACGCCATGCGGGTCGGGTCGAGCCAGATGCGCATGGCGAAGGTCTGTCCGCCGAGAATCTGAGCGTTGGCGACGCCGTCGACGGTCTGCAGGCGCGGCTGGACGACGCGGGTCAGGTAGTCGGTGATCTGGGACGGGGTCATCACGTCCGAGTTGAACGACAGGTACATGAGCGCATAGCCCTGGCCGGTCTGCTTGACCACGACCGGATCGTTGGCGTCGCGCGGCAGGAGGCCGCGCACCTGATTGACCTTGGACAGGGTGTCGGCCATCGCCCGGTCCGGATTGGCGTCGAGACGGAGATTGAGGGTGATCGTCGACGCGTTCTGTTGCGAGGTCGAGACCAGCGTGTCGATTCCCTCGGCGCTCGCCACCGCCTGCTCGATTGGGGTGGTGATGAAGCCCTTGATGACGTCGGCGGAGGCGCCGGGATAGGTCGTGGTGATGGTGATCGTGGTGTTCGAGGTCTCGGGAAACTGCCGCACCTGAAGCCGGAAGGCGGCCATTCCGCCGACCAGCAGAATGAGCAGGCTGACCACGCTCGCCAGCACCGGCCGGCGGATGAAGAGATCGGTGAAGGCGTTCATCGGCGATTCGTCACGGCCGGGCCGTCTCAGTGGGGGTCGGAAGCGCGGCGGTTTCGTCGAGCGTGACCGGCATATAGGCCTGCAGCTTGATCTGGCCGGCGGTCACCACGCGCTCGCCCGCCCTCAGGCCCTCGTTGATCGCAATCCTCTCGCCGCGCGCCGGGCCGACGCGCACGAAGCGCCGCTCAACGATGAGGCCGCTCGGGCCGCCGTGGTCGCTTACCCCGCCTTCCTCGCGCGCATGCGGCGCCGCTCTGACGACAAAGACGTTGTCGCCGTAGAGACTATAAACGATCGCGGTGCGGGGAACGGTCAGCACCGAGGCGGGCTCGCCTGTCGTGACCGTCAGATTGGCGAACATGCCGGGCAAAAGCTTGCGGTCGGGGTTAGCGAGCACGGCGCGGGCGGTGACATTGCGCGATTCGGCGCTGACGCGCGCGTTGATCGCCTCGATCTTGCCCTCGAAACTGCGGCCAGGGATGGCGTCGACCGTCATGCTGACCCGCTGACCGACGGCGAGCGAGCGCAGCGCCTCCTCGGGCACGGGGAAGTCGGCATAGATCGGATCGAGCTGCTGCAGCGTAACCAGGCTCGTCCCCACCGCGACATATTGCCCGATATCGACGTTGCGCAGGCCAAGCCTGCCGGCGAAGGGCGCCCTGATCGCCTTCTGGGCGATGACGGCGCGCGTGCGCTCAACCGTCGCGGCGGCGGAATCGCGGGCGGCGATCGCCGCATCGACGGTCGATTGGGGGGTGTTGCCCTGCACGAGGAGTGTTTTTTGGCGCACGAGCGTCGCCTCGGCGTTCTTCAGTTGCGCAAGCCCGTTGGCGAGGTCGGCCTGCTCGACCGAATTGTCGATATTGATGAGCGGCGCGCCGGCTTCGACGTCGTCACCCGACTCGAAATGTTTCGCGGTCACCACGCCGGCCGCCTGCGGCGCGATGATGACGCCCTGGTAGGCGCGCAACGTTCCGATCGCCGTCAGCTCGGGAGGCCATTTCTCGACTTTGACCGCCTCGGCGGTCACCGCCGTCGGCTTCGGCGCGAACGCCGCAGCCATGAAAGTCTTGATCATGGTGGGCTTGATGGCGAACTGGAAATAGGCGAGCCCGCCGGTCACGGCGGCCAGCAAGCCAGCACAACCAAGAACACAACTGGCCGGCGAGCGCCGAGCGGAAGGTTGCGAAGCACGAGCAGCAGCGCCACTATCGCGGCGCCCGCGACGAAGACGAGCGGGGGAACGGGAGGGTGAATGAGCGCAAGCTGCGCCCCCGCGCCGAGCGCAAGCAGCGCGAGCGCGAGCAGAGCCAAGAGCCGGTTCGTCGGGCGCCTCATCGCTCCATTCCGGTTGGGTGGGTTTTCAGGCCGCGCCTTTTGCAACATTTCGCCCAAGATTGATACGAGCACGGCGAAAACTTGCGTCTCGGGAGGCCAGCCCAGGCCTCTCGCCACCGCGCGTTCACGCCGTTATGCTTGGATTCATGGCCGCAAAAGGGCGGCCTTATTCGGGAGATTACGCCATGATCAAGACGCTCGCGCTGGTCGCGCTCGCGCTCGGCGTTGCCGGAGCGCCGGCGCTCGCCTACGCCGAAGACGCCTGCATGACACAGGCGACGGACAAGAAGCTGGCCGGCGCCGCCAAGACCAGCTTCATGACCAAATGCGAAAGGACGTCGTGCGAGTCCCAGGCCAAGGACAAGAAGCTCGCCGGCGCCGCAATGACCTCATTCGTCAAGAAGTGCACGAAGGACGCGATGGCGATGTAAGTCCGGTCCGCCTCGCGCGAGCCTGCCGACGGCGCTCGCGCTGGTCGCGGAGGCGCGGACGCTCAAAGGCGCCTATGCCGGCTCGTCGGCTCCCCAGCGCGACGCGGCGCGTATGATTTGCGCTCTTCCGCGCCGGCCGCCTGCCGGTCGACCAGCCGCTGACCCATCGCCTGAAGCTGGAGGAGATCAACGAAGGCTTCGATCGGTTGCGCGAGGGAATCGGGGTCAGGCAGGTGGTTTTGTTCGAATAGGGCCTTAGCCTTCGCGCAACCAGATGGCTCTTTGGTCATGGCCGGCCCGGATTTGAGCCGCGACAAACCCCCTTCGAGTCAGCCATGACGGTGAAGCCGCATTTGTTTTTGAATTACCGCGATCCGCCAGCGACCAACCACCAATGCTTTAAAAGGGTCAAAATCCAATTAGTTCGACCGGTTCCGACCTTTGCTGCCCTTCAAAATCGGCCCTATGAGCAGGCGGGAAACGCGAGAAAGCGGTTCGTCAGCTGGCGGCATAGGTCGCGTCAGACATTGTCCTTCATCCCGAGTCTAACCTGCCGAAGGCATCAGGTGCCACACGTCGCTCGGTGTGGTGAGCTAGAGGTGCAAGGGAGAGGAACAGTTGGATGACCGGCGCAAAAAAACAATCCGAGCAGCATTTGATCGATCGCGCTGGTCAGGAATTGCTTCGCAGTAACCTGCCTAAACACTGGGTGTTACGAGAGTACCACCCGGACTACGGACTAGACTTCGAGCTGGAGACCTTCCAAGCGGATTCTGCGGATTCTAAAGTCGGCAAGTCGCAGCCGACTTACGAAACGCTCGGCGAGCATATCTTCATTCAGCTCAAGAGCATCGTGTCTGCTAAGGTGGCTCCTCTTACCATTTTCGGCCGAGGAAACGTTGAGAAAGCTCCCGAGCAACTGCAAAGGGACGATGTTGTTGCACACGTCGACACCTACCGCTTCGCCTTAGAAACATCGGAGCTTGTCACGGTCGAGCGGATGGGGGTTGGCGTGCCAGTTCTGTTGGTCATCGCCGATCTTGCCGCGAAGCGTTGCGCCTTCGTGTGCCTAAACGACTACATCGATAAGATTCTGGTCCCACGGCAAAAAGATTACCGGGGTAAAGACAGTCGCACGATCCATGTTCCGACACGTAACGAGGTGGGTACTGATGTCGGTCTCATTGCGCTCCGGTGGTACGCCAAGCGGCCCAAGCTTTTCGCCGCGTTTCAGCGCTTCGTATACCAGTTCGCTGAGCTGGGCTGGGCGCGTAGCGACGAAGAACTCGAAGCGCTCGCCCGCTATTTCGCTCGCCGCATCGTCACATACGATTTCTGGGACGATATAGAAATGTGGATACCTGTCAAATGGTGGGGCGATCGCGTGCGGCGTTTTCACGAAACCGGCGAGATCGAACTGTTTGGATCCCACATTCCGAAAGAAGAGCGTCCAAAAGAATGGAAGGTGGTCCCGCGTCAGATGCATATCATGGAGCTATGGCGTCAGCTTGCGCTCCTGCCGCGAACATACGAAGATGTGTGCCGCGAGTGGTTCCTGCCGACGGCGCTGGGGGAAATCGCGTCAGCGCCTCCGGTCTAGGACAAGGCGTAAAGAGAGGCTGATGAGGCGATAGCGTTTTGTCCTAAGACCCATCGAGGTTTTTCGGCATTCAAGCTGCTGGAGCGGGAGGTTTCGGCTTCCCTGGGACACCCGATCGCGGCTAAACTTATGCATCTGGAATCACGTTCTCCAAGCCGCTCAACTAATTTTTGTAGGGTGATTGGTCACCTTTTCGGTGGACACTGAATCGTTCCTGATTCAAAAAATGGCGGCCGCGACCCGACTCGAACGGGCAACCGGGAACTTAGTAGGAACCTGCTCTATCCTGTTGAGCTACGCGGCCACATGGTGGAGGTGGTGGGAGTCGAACCCCAGAGAGGACCCATGCAACTGAGCCTCTGGCCCGGCCTTTAACCACCCCCGCAAGCCAGCGGCCCGAACGTTAGCGCGTTCGGGCCGCCAGTTCCTTTGGAGCAAACGGTGAGTTGCGCGAGGAGTCGAGGCCGCCTGTGGACGGCGGACGCCCCTATCCTAACAAAAGTTAATAATCTTACCGAAATTTAAGAATCCTGTAATGCTTTGATAGGGATAAGAATTTGCATACATAAGAGCTTCTTGCATAATCCCTTGAGCGAGGTGAATTTTCCTGCGCCGGGCGGGTGCACCTAGCTGGGTCAGGCAGGGGCGGTCCTGTAGTCGACGACACGGATGATCTGATCGACGGCGAGGGCGACGATGCCGAACATGAGATGGCATTTGACCTTGAGTGCGCCGCGGACGCGGAGAAATCTGGCGCCGAACTCGTCTTTCAGACGGGCGTTGACGCGTTCGGCCATGGTGCGGAAATCGTAGATCAGGTCGTCGAATTCGGGCCTGTGGATGAGCTTCAGGCGCTCGACTTCGCGGCCCCATTCGGCCTTGGCTTGGTGGTCGGCGCGAAAGTTGCGGTCGACGATAGGAGCGTGGCCCAGCGTCCGGCTCTGGTCGTGGATCGCGGCGGCGTCGTAGGCGGCGTCCATGAGATCGTAGAGATAGGCGACGCGGGCGCTCGTCATGGTCATCAAGGGAATGGCGGCCTGGCTGTCGTGGACGGAGGCCGAGGTCAGCACGCAGGAGACTGGGATTTGGCCGCAGGCCACGTCGATGTGGAGTTTGTACCCGGTCCAGGTCTCTTTGTAGCCCTTGCTGTTTTTCTTGCAGCCGACGTCGCAGGCGGTGGGCAGGTCGGCGAGCATCTGGCTGAGGTTCTGCGTGACCTGCCGCTTGAGACGCGTCGGCTCCGGCCTCGGACGCTGTTCGCCCTTGCGTGGACGTCCGCGCTTGCGCGGCGGCGCGGGATTATCGGGCGCCGGGGGATCGTCTTTGCCGTCGTTGGCCGTGTTCTGGACCGGCTTCTCGCGCGCTTCGATCTCGGTGGCGTCGCGCGCGATCGCCCCGATGATGCGTCCCCCGAGCGCACGCTCGATCAGCGCGGCGTGGATCTTGTCTGGCAGCGCGCCGCGCGCGAATTCGGCGAACGCCCGGGAAAACGTGGCTTCGGAAGGCACTTGCGAGCGTCGCTCCCAGCCGAGGATGCGACGCAGGGACTTGTCGACGTCGAGGCGCTCGATCAGGGCGCTGGTGGTGGGAACGCCCAGGACCGCCTTGGCCACGAAAGCTCGGGCGAGGGCGCGGCGGTCCTCGGGCGGCCGGCCCGGCCCCCTGGGCGGCTCAGGAACGAACGCTTCGAGGCCGATCACGTCGAGCGTGGTGACGAGACGGCCCAACGCTTCGGTGATCGGATCGTTGTCCTCGCGCATCCAAGGGAACAAAAAGCCCTGGATGTAGCTCCAGCGAGCCTTCATCGCGTCGAGAGGGTCGTCTGTCATGTCTACAGCCACGGCTGAAGCGAATCGGTTTCTACGATAACAGCGCCACACCTGAACAACAATCTAAATATATTTCACTATCCTACTTGACAACGATAACAACCGCTCTAAATACTATAGCCTTACCCGACTGAATTCGTCAATCTATTTGCAAGAGGCTCATAAGTATGTCTTTATGCGCTATGCGGTGAACCCGCGCCGCATCGTCTATCAAAAGCTCAGGTGAGATTGCTACCTAACGCCAAGATTTTTCGACAAATCCTTGCCACATACCAGAATATGGGCTATGCTTTCCGTTTCGCCGAAGGAAAGCCCCATGCCCGCGTCCGCCGCCGCCAAGCGAGTCCGTTCCTCAGCCGAGGCGCGCCAGCGCGCGCAAAGAATCTTCGCTCGCCTGATGGGCGGAGACTCGATCCGCGCCATCGCCGCGTCGGAAACCTTGAGCGTCCGCCGCGTGCAACAGATCGTCCGCGAGCACCTCGACCGCCGGAACGCCAATCCGGCCGACGATTTCGCGCTCCTGCAGATCGCGCGGCTCGAGCGGGCGCTCGACCTGATCGGCGCCCAGCTCGACGCCGGCAAGCCGTCCGCCGCGCACGTTTTCGTTCGCATCCTCGACCATCTGAACCGCCTTGCGCCCGAGCGCCTGCGGCTCAAGGCCGCATTCCAAAGGGTCGGGGGCGAGGTCGACAAGATGGAAGATAGGCTCGGGCGCCTCGACGCCGCGCGCGAGGCGCTGGCGCTCAGGCAGGCCGAAACGGCCCCGAAGGCGTTGCACGAGAACGCAGCGAAACAAAATCGGCCTCAAGCCCTTGATATCACACGAAATCGCGAAATGGCTGATTTGCAGCCCTCAATCATTTCAGAGGCTTAAGGGACCTCAAGCGAAACGTTTCGTTTCGAAGGGCGAAACGAGGCTCAGCGCTCGGAGCATAAAAGTTGCGCGAAAGCGCACTCAAGCCACTGAAATCATTGGCGCGCGTAAACTTATGCGTGGCCGCCGCAGAGCCTTCGCTGGCCGCGGATCGCTCGCCGGCTCCACTCTTTTTTAAGGCTATTCCTTGACCGCCCCAGTCAGGCTCGAGACATAGTACTCGACGAAAAACGAATACATGATCACCACCGGCAGCGAGCCAAACAGCGCCGCCGCCATCAGCGAGCCCCAGTGATAGACGTCGCCTTCGACCAGTTCGGTGATGGCGCCGACTGGAACGGTCTTGTTCTCCGTCGAGGAGATAAAGGTCAGAGCGTAGATGAATTCGTTCCATGACAGGGTGAAGGCGAAAATGCCGGCCGAGATCAGGCCAGGAACCGCCAGCGGCAGCGTGATCTTCCACAGGATCTGCAGCCGCGTCGCGCCGTCGATCAGCGCGCATTCCTCAAGCTCATAGGGGATCGTGCGGAAATAACCCATCAGCAACCAGGTGCAGAACGGCACCAGGAAGGTCGGATAGGTCAGGATCAGCGCCCACAGACTGTCGAACAGGCCGAGCTTGAAGATGATCGCAGCCAGCGGAATGAACAGAATGCTCGGCGGCACGAGATAGGCGAGAAAGATGGCGAGCCCCACGTAGCGCGCGCCGGAAAACCGCAGGCGCTCGATCGCATAGGCCGCGCAGACGCTGCAAAACAAGGAGATCACCGTCGACGCCACCGAGACGATCATGGTGTTGATGAGCCATGATGGATAGCTCGTCTCGAAGAACAGCTTCTTGATGTGCTCGAGCGTCGGGGAATGCACCCAGAATGGATTAAAACGCTTGTAGTCGTAAAGCTCGTCGTCCGGTTTGAAGGTCGTCGTCGTCATCCAGTAGAATGGAAACAGCAGGACGAACAGGAAGACAGCGAGCGGAAGATAGAGCGTGACAAACCGGCGCGGCAGCCGCTCGAGATAGTCCATGCCTTCGGACGCGTCGCTCGCAGCCATCGTCAGTCTCGCGAGCCTTGCTGCCAGCGTCGCCGCTGCAGTCCGAAATAGCTGAACAGGATGGCCGCTAGGAGAAACGGCACCATGGCGTCGGCAATGGCGGCGCCCTCGCCGAGGCGGCCTCCAGTGATGGCCCGCTCGTAGGACAGCGTCGCCATCAAATGTGTGGCGTTGATCGGGCCCCCGCGGGTGATGGCGTAGATGAGCTGGAAGTCGGTGAAGGTGAGCAGCACCGAGAAGGTCATGACGACAGCGATGATCGGCGACAGCATCGGCAGGGTGACAAAGCGGAAGCGCTGCCAGGATCCGGCGCCGTCAAGCGTGGCCGCTTCGTACAGTGACGGGGAGATCGTCTGCAGCCCAGCAAGGAGCGTTATCGCCACAAACGGGATCCCGCGCCAAACATTGGCGGCGATCACCGACCAACGCGCGTTCCAGGGCTGGCCGAGAAAATCTATGTACTGGTGGATGACGCCAAGTTTAATGAGCGACCAGGAGATGATCGAAAACTGCGGATCGTAGATCCACCAGAAGGCGATCGCCGAAAGCACGGTTGGCGTGACAAACGGCAGGAGCACGACAGCGCGGATGAGCGACTTCATCGGCAGCCGGCGGTTGAGCAAAAGCGCCAGATAGAGACCCAAGCCAAATTTCAGGATGCTGGCCACGACCGTATAGAGCGTCGTGTTGAACACCACGAGCCAGAATATCGGATCATGGGCGAGGGAGACGAAGTTGGCGAACCCGACGAAGCGACCCGCCTGACCAATCGTGGCGTCGGTCATGCCAAGCCAAAAACCCAGCCCAAGCGGATAGGCGAGAAACACCAGCAAAAACGCCGCCGCCGGCGCGATCATGACCAGGCCGAGAATATGGCGATCGTCGAGCAGGCGAAACGCAAGTCGTCGCCGCGCCGGGATCGGTCGCGCCGCTCGCCGGGCCGGCGTCAAGGAAGCCATCAGTCGCGGGCCCGGCAGTCGCGTTGCGAGAAGCAAACTCGGCGGATGCTCGCCTCCCTTTCATGTCTTCTCCGCCCGGTCTCCCCATCGCTCGCCTGGGAGAAGGGCTGAAACGTAGTTGGCGGGGGGACGCCGGCTCAGCTCAGGCGTTGTAGTACCGTTTCACCTGCTCCGCGGCATCGTGCGCCGCCGCCTTGGGCGACTTGTTCCCGGTGCACGCCTCGGCGAACATGTCGACGACCACAAAGTCGCCCATGACTGCGGCCGACGCAGTTCCTAGGGAGCCGGAATAGCCGTCGTCCAGCGCGTATTTCAGAACATCGCGGAACGGAGTAACCTTTGGATCGGCCGTCCAGATCGGATTGTCGTTCCAGGCCGGCAACGGCGGCGCCATGTATCCGTTCGACTGGGTCTCCCAATAGTCGACCTGCGGTTTTTCCCACATGAAGCGCAGATATTCGCGGACCGCGTTCGGATATTTGGTGTAGGTGTAGGCGTAGGTGTTGAGAATATTTTGCTGCTCGGTCGGCCGCCCGACCGGGCCGATCGGCATATTGGCATGGTCCATGTCGGCGGCGATCGCCTTGAGGGCCGGATCGGGCGAGTTCTTGGCGACCGTATAGATCGATATGCCATTCAGCGTCAGAGCGATCTGGTCGGCGAGGAACGCTTTGTTGTTGCTCGGATCGAGCCACGACAACACGCCATCGATAAAGGTTGCATAGAGCTCTTTGGCGTATTCGAGGGCGGCGACCGTTTCGGGCGAGTTGATCGCGACATTGTTCTTGTCGTCGACCGTCTTGCCGCCGAACGCCCACAGACACCATTGAGTCCAACCGTTGGCGTCGCCGGTCGCGTGGCCGAGCGCAAAGCCGGGAGGCTTGCCGGCCTTTTTGAAGGCCTGACACAATTTGAGAAAGCCGGCGGTATCCTTGGGGAACTCGTCGAAACCGGCAGCGCGCATCGTGCTAATGCGATAGTTCATGCAGCCGCCGGTCGCACCCTGCGGGAGCGCGATCCAGCGATCGTCGTGCATCCCATATTTGCGCGCGATCGGATACCAACCGCCGTATTTGGCGCCGAGATATTCGGCGAGGTCGGTGAGGTTGATCAGCTTTTCGGGGAACTTGAACGGATCGTCGAGCGTGCCCATGATGATGTCGGGTCCGGCGCCGACATTGGCGGCGACCGCAGATTTCGGTCGTATATCGTCCCAGCTTTCCGCTTCGATGCGCACTTTGACGCCGGTCTGCTCGGTGAATTTCTTGGTGTTGGCGACGAAACTGTCGAACTCCGCCTGGATGAATTGCTTCCAGCGCAAAACGCGGATCTGCGCGGCAGGTTCCGGCGCCGGGCCATTCCAGGTCGGCGCCGCGCGCGCGACGCCGCCCGGTAATAGCAGCAAGCCCGCCGCGCTGCCGGACTGCAAAACTCGCCGCCTGGTGATGTCGACCATGTCGTCCTCCCTTGGTGGCGCTGCGAAGCGCTTCTTTCGACGGAGCCTACACCGGGCGGCAACCGGGCGGCAACTGGGCGCCAAGGCTCCGAGCCGGCTGCGATTCTCGGCCTCACCGGCGCTTTACGCCTCCTCTTGCGCCCGAATCGTGGTCTGCGCCGAGGTCTCCATTGCGGTCATCGCGCGCGCCACGAGTTCCCGCCAGCGTCGCTTCCTGATCCGCGGTGAGATCCAGCAGAGGCGGGCGCACCGGGCCGGCGGGCCTGCCGACGACTTGCAGGCCGGCCTTGACGATGCTCACCGCATAGCCGCGACGCTGGTTCCTCAGCGCTAGATACGGAACGAAGAAACTACGCATCGCCTCATGCGTGAACGCATGGTCGCCTGAATGGAGCGCCGCGAAGAATCGCAGCGCGTACTCAGGAAGAAAGTTGAAGATCGCGGACGAATAGGTCGAGACGCCGATCGCCAGATTGGCGGCCGCGAAAACCTCGGCTGTGGGCATCCCGCCAACATAGACCAGGCGGTCTCCAAGGGTCTCGCGAAGGCACGTCAACAGCTCGATATTGCCGTGGCCGTCCTTGAAGCCGATCAAGTTCGGGCACTGATCCGCCAGTCTTCGCACGGTGTCGAGTTCGAACAGGCAATTGTCGCGATGGTAGACGACGACGCCGATGCCGACGGCGTGGCAGATCGCTGCGATATGCCGGTAAAGCCCTTCCTGCTCGGCCTGGATCAAATATTGCGGCAGCAGCAGAACGCCGTCCGCGCCGGCCTTTTCCGCGCTCCGGGCGAACTCGATCGCCAGAGCCGTGCCATATCCGACGCCGGCCACGACGGGCAGCCTACCGTTGGCCGACTTAACCGCAGCGCCGATGACGGCCTCGTGTTCGGCCGATTGCAGCGAAAAAAACTCTCCGGTTCCTCCAGCCGCAAACAGAGCCGCTGGCCGGTGACCGACGAGATCGTCGATGTGTTCCTGGTACGGGCCCGGCGCGAACGCGCCATCGCCTGTGAAATGCGTGACTGGAAACGACAGCAATCCCGAAGCGATGGCCGCCTTCAACCGCTCGGGGGAACGCGCCATGAAGCGACCTCTTCAATCGAGAAGCCCAGAGCGCCGGATGGGTGCGGCTTCAGTGGGCTCCCTCAAGCAGCAACTGCCGACAGTCACGGACATACCGACTCGCGCATCCTTGATGCGATAACCGGGGTAGCGTCTTTTCTATC
Organism: uncultured Alphaproteobacteria bacterium; assembly: GCA_963824475.1. Taxonomy (GTDB): domain Bacteria; phylum Pseudomonadota; class Alphaproteobacteria; order Rhizobiales; family Beijerinckiaceae; genus Roseiarcus. Next base: position 110,119 of record CAWGPR010000004.1, on the reverse strand, counting down.
GAGGAAATTCGCGGCCCAGCGCAAGATTTAGGACCGGCGCAAGCCTATGCAGATGCGCCCGCCCGGAAACGATCAGAGTTCAGCCGACGCGTAACTGGTGACCTCCATGCCGATGCACACTTCCACAACAACGGGCGCCGTCCAGGACATGTTCTCTCCCCTTGATCGGTTCAATCGGGCGGACGATGCACCACCCTTGCGACATCGTATCTTGGAAGCAGCAGACCGACAAGCAGATTCGTATGATGACCTTATATCTGATATGTTCAATGAGCGACGCGATGGAACCGGCCGGGACGCGCCAAGGCTTGGGGGCCGCAGCCGACTAAGCAAGCGGGTCGGCGGAACAGGCTGCTGGAGTTCGCTTCTAGATTGTTGGCGATTGCGGCGCGCTGGCTTTTGTTCTTGTCGCAGGTGCGGTCAGTGTAATATTTGTCAGGCGGGGAATCGATTGGCGAACTCGTGAAAAAAGGCAAAACCATTTCGCTTGCGCTCGGCCCAGCGCTCAATCGGACTCAGGAGCTGACTCAGCGGCTTGCCGCCGAGATACTCAGCGGACGCCTGCAGCCGGGCGCTCGCCTGCCGACCGAGCAGGAACTGTCGCTATCGACCGGCGTCAGCCGCACTGTGGTGCGCGAGGCCGTCGCGGCGCTCCGAGCCGATGGCCTGGTCATCACGCGCCAAGGCCTGGGCGCCTTCGTGCCGGCGGACGTTCAGCGCCGTCCGTTCCGGATCGATCCGAACGAAGTCAAATCCGCCAAAGACGTGCTGCAGATCCTTGAATTGCGCATGGGCCTCGAGATCGAAGCCTCCGGGCTTGCAGCCGAGCGCCGGACCAGTCACGACCTGAGGCAGATCGAGGCTGCCCTGAAGTCAGTCGAGGCTGAAATTGAAATCGGCGGCAACGCTGTAGACGCCGACTTCCGGTTCCACCTGGCAATCTTTCGCTGCGTCCACAATCGCTATTTTCCGCAACTTCTCGAGTTTCTAGGCAACTTCATCATTCCCCGACAGATCATCAATGTCGAGACGGGCGCCAACAACGAACGTGTTCGGTATCTGCGCAAGATCCAGGCTGAGCATGTCGCAATTTTCGAAGCCATTCGCGATCAGAACACTGCGGCCGCACGCAAGGCGGCGCGGCGCCACCTTTCCAACTCTCTGAGCCGATATCAGGAGATAAGCTCCCGCGCCTCGCGGCGCGCGGAGTCCGCGCGGTTGGCGGAGGCAGAGTGACGGCGGGAGCTGGAGCCGCGCCGCGGGTTGGCGTCCCGCGACGTCATCGCGCGAGTTGCGTCAGCCCTGTGGGCGGGCCATCGATCGCCGTCCAGCCGCCATCGACGAATAGCGTGCTCCCGCTCACGTAGCTCGCCGCATCGGAAGCCAGGAACGCCACGGCGCACGCGACTTCGTCAGCGGCGCTCCAGCGATTGAACACGGTATGCGCGGCGTAGAGCTTGTGGATGTCGGGCCGCTGCTTGAACGGTTCGGTCAGCGCCGTCTCCGCGATGCTCGGAGCGATCGCGTTGACGCGCACGCCAAAGCGGCCGACCTCCGACGCGAAGCCCTTGACCAAGAGGACGACGGCCGCCTTGGTGCTGCCGTAGACGGCAAGGCCCGGCTCGATCGTGACCGCGCGCACTGACGAACAGGCGATCAGGCTGCCCCCGCCCTGATCCATCATGATGCGCCCGAACGCCTGGAAGAAATACACGGTTCCCTTGATGTTGAGGGTGAGGACGCGATCAAGGTCCTCCTCGGTGTAATCGAGAATTGCTTTGCGGATATTCAATCCCGGCGTCGTGACGGCGATGTCGATGCGCGGGAATTTGGCCTTGGCCGCCGCCGCCAGCGACGCGACGTCGCTGGCCAGCGCAGCGTCGGTCGCCATCGCCTCGGCCCACCCGCCGGCCGCGCGAATGCCGGCGGCGGTCGCCTCGCAGCGATCGAGGTCGCGGTCGGCGCATAGAACCCGCGCGCCCAGGTTGGCCAGCGCCTCGGCCGAAGACTTGCCGATGCCGGACGCTGCGCCCAGCACGACCGCCGTTTTGCCGGTCAGATCGAACAGACGACGATAGTCCGTCATACCGCCAAGCCCTCCCGCTGGCGACGGCGTGCACGCCCGCCGACCGTCGCCACGCTTCGCGCGCTGCCCGCGCCAGCAACCTTGGCGCTTAAGGCAAAATACTAGTATACTAATCGCGGCCGATAGGGGGAAGAGAGGCGATGAGGGCGAGGCGAAACAATGTGAGCGCGTTTCCGTCGGGCCTAGCCTCTGCCGTGCGCAAGCCCTGGGCGGCCGCCGTCCGCCGTCCCGGAATTGGGGTGCGAATTTATGCCGATCTGCGCGCCGAGCTCATATCGCTCGAACGTCTGCCGGGCGATCCGATTTCCGAGGCTGAGCTGGCGCGATCCTACGGGTTCAGTCGCACTCCAGTGCGTGAGGCGGTGCGCAAACTGGCCGACGAAGGGCTGGTCGAGATCTTCCCGCAGTCGGGCACGTTCGCGGCGCGCATTCCGCTCGCCGCGCTGCCCGAGGCGATTGTCATTCGCAGGGCGCTGGAAGAGACTTCAGCGCGGCTCGCCGCCGAGCGGGCGCGACGCAGCCAGATCATCGCCCTCTTCGCCCACCTCGAACGCCAGCGCGAAGCAAGCCGCCTCGGCGACCGCGACGCCTTCCATCAGGCGGACGAGGCCTTTCACTGCGCGATCGCCGAGGCCGCGGGCTATCGTGGAATTTGGACGCTGGTCGAGCAAGTCAAGGTTCACGTCGACCGCTATCGGCGCCTGACCTTGCCGCAAGCGGGGCGCATGGCGCGCGCCATAGCCGAACACCGCGCCATCGCCGGGGCGATCGAAGCCGGCGACAGCGCGCGCGCCGCTCAGGCGATGGGCGTTCATCTCGACGGGCTTCTGACCGACATTCCAAGCATTCGCCGTCTGAATCCCGACTATTTCGCCGGCGCCGCGTCGACACGCGAACCGCCAGGTCGCGGCCCACGAACACGGCCGCGACACAAGAAAAACAATACGGAGGAACGCCATGACGAGATGGAGGAGACTCTGGAGCTGAACTCGGCCAATGCGCCACGGCGAACACGGCGGCGCGGTAGGGCGAAGTGTCGGCGCGCGGCGACTGCACACCGACGGGATTAATGTCCGGCGCCGAAGCGGTGGGCCCTGGCGCCGCGGCGGAGCCGTTCGCTCAGCGCGCCATCGACCGGGCGGCTGAAGCGGTCGTCGTCGCCGCTCTGCTCGGCGAGCTCCTTCTTGTGCTTGCCAACGTTCTGGCGCGGCTCGTCTTCCACGAATCGTTTCTCTGGTCCGACGAAATCGCGCGGCTGGTCCTGTCGATTCTCGCGTTCATCGGCGGCGCCGTCGCCTATCGACGCGGCGATCACGCGCAAGTCCGCCTCATCCTCAACCTCGTCCCGACGCGGATCGAGCGCATCTGCCTTGCGCTCGCCGACGTCGTGGTTTTCTTCGTCGCCGGACTGATCGGGGTCGTCTCGATTGAGTTTGTCGCCGCGAGTTGGGCCGAGCGCACGCCGATCTTGCAGGTTCCAGCCGGGCTGATCGCTCTACCGCTTCCCATCGGCATGGCGCTCATGGCCGAGTGCGCCGCCGAGCGCCTCTGGCGCACGCATGGAAGATTGGCGCTGATTGTCGCCGCGCTGTTTCTCTTTGCGACCGCGGCCGCGATGACCTATGGATCATGGCTGCCGGCCTTGGGCGACGATTCCTCGCTCATCGCAGCGCTCATCCTGTTTTTCGCGGCGATATTCGCGGGCGTGCCGGTCGGCTTCGTGCTGCTCCTCGCCTCGGCGTTCTATCTCTGGACGACCGGCGCCGCGCCGCTCGTCGTGCTGCCGCAGACGATGGTCGCCGGGGCAGGGAACTACATTCTTCTCGCCGTTCCCTTCTTCATCCTCGCCGGGCTGGTGATGGAGCGCGGCGGCATCAGCGCGCGGCTGATCCGGTTCGTTCACGCGCTCGTCGGCCATCTTCGCGGCGGCCTGCTCCAGGTCGCGGTGGTCAGCATGTATGTCATATCCGGACTTTCGGGGTCGAAGCCCGCGGACGTCGCGGCTGTCGGCACAATCATGCGCGATGAAATCGCCGCACGCCACGGGGCGCCGGAAGGCGCAGCAGTGCTCGCGGTGTCCGCAGTGATGGGCGAGACGGTGCCGCCGAGCATCGCCATGCTCATCGTCGGCTCGATCACCAATGTATCGGTGGCGGGCATGTTCATCGGCGGGCTCCTACCCGCAGCGGTCATTGCTCTCTGCCTCATGGCGCTGATCGCTCTCCGCGCTCGCCGCGCTGGCGCACAGCCCGCCTTGCGAGCTCCAGCGCGCGTGATCGCGCGCGCTGGCCTCAACGCGATTCTGCCGCTCTTGATGCCCGGCATGCTGCTGGCCGGAATCCTTTTTGGGCTCGCCACTCCGACCGAAATCGCCGCGCTCGCCGTCGTCTACGGGCTCGTCCTCTCGATGCTCGTCTATCGTGAGCTGACAATCGCAGGCTTCTTGCGGGCGCTGGAGAACACAGCCGCGTTGACGGGCGTGCTCATGTTCATCTTCGCCGCCGCGTCGGCCTTTTCTTGGGTGCTGACGATCGCCTATCTGCCGCAGCGCCTCGTCGACCTCCTCGCCGCTGGCCACGCCAGCGCGACTTTCTTCATGCTCGCCTCGATTGGGCTCTTGATCTTTGTCGGCGTGCTGCTCGAAGGACTGCCGTCGCTCAACGTGCTGGCGCCGTTGCTGCTGCCGATCGCCGTCAAGCTGGGATTCAGCGGCTTGCACTTCGCAATTGTCCTCATCATCGCGATGGGCGTCGGCGGCTTCATGCCGCTCGCCGGGGTCGGCTTCTATGTCTGCTGCGCGGTCATGCGAAGCGACATCGAGCCCGCTTCGCGCGCCATGCTGCCATATCTCGCCGTGGTGCTGGCCGGCTTGCTGATCGTGGCTTTCGTGCCCTGGTTTGCGCTGGCGTTGCCGAATCATTTCGGATTTCACGGCTAAGCCGCTTCGAAGGCGAGCACAGGCTTGCAAGGGAGGACGTCATGAACCGCAGAGAGCTCATCGGAACCGCCGCCGCGGCGGCGTTGGCAGCGCCCCATGTCGCGCGCGGGGCGGCGCCTTTGACGCTGCGGTTTGCCCATTTCGCCCAGGAGGACCATCCGGCGAATATCGCGGCCAAGCAATTCGCGAGCAGGGTCGCCGAACGCACCAACGGCGCAATCCGGGTAATGATCTTTCCCAACAACCAGCTCGGCGGCCCCCCGGAGCAGGCCCAGCAGATCAAGCTCGGCACGATCGACATGGGGCTGCCGACCCAGGGTCAGCTCGACAAATACGACAGAGCTTTCGGTGCGGTCATGCTCCCGTTCATCTTCGACAGCCGGGCGCTGGTGTTTCGCGTCCTCGACGGACCGGCGATGGATTGGCTTGCGCCGCTGGCCGAAAAGCAGGGTTTCGTGCTGTTGCGCAACTGGGACTATGGCTTTCGCAACGTCACCAACAGCGTGCGGCCGATCCATGCCCCCGAGGACGTCAAAGGGCTGAAGCTCCGCACGCCGCCAGAATTGCAGATTCAGGCTTCGATGCAGGCCCTCGGCGCGGTCGTGCAGGCAATCGCCTTCCCCGAGCTTTATCTGGCGCTGGCGCAGAAGGTTGTGGACGGAGAGGAGAATCCGATCGCCGTCATCTACTACAACAAGTTCTACGAAGTGCAGAAGCACCTCGCGATGACCCGGCACATCTACAACAATCTATGGACGTCTCCCGCGCAAGGCGATCTGTTGGTGCGGCAGCTGGAATGCACGAATCTATCCGGCCTGTTGCGGGACGGTTCGCGCCCCTGGCCTTGATGGGAGTCCGCTGCTTCTGGCCTCATAACATGATCGGCCACGGAGGCCTTGTCGTAAATCAGGCTTTGAAGTTGCGGTCCTTGCCGACGAACCATCAGGTGTCACCTCGCATCCAGACGGCCTCCGCTTCAGCGCCGAAGCGCGGCGGTCATGCGGCGGCCAAATAGTCCTCCTTACGCGTGAGTAGAGCCCAGGCGACCCGCGCGGTCTTATTGGCGAGTGCAACGATCGCTCGATTGAAGCCTCGCCTCGCCGCTAGCCCTTTTAGCCACTGGGAACGACTATCGTCGTGTTTGGCCAAACGAAACATGACGGCCCGAGCGCCATGTATCATCTGGCGTCGGAGATAATGATTGGCACGCCTTCCAATCCCGCCGAGCCGAGGTTTGCCGCCGGTCGTATATTGACGAGGCACGAGGCCAATCCACGCCGCAAGTTCTCGCCCCGAGCGGAAATGGCGGCCGTCGTCCACCGCGGCGACGAGCGCCGTTGCGATCACAGGGCCGACGCCTGGCAGCTTCGAGAGCCGCCGACAGGCTTCGTTCGTTCGGCAAAGACTCAAGAGCTGCTGATCAAGTTTGTCGAGCCGGAGATCGAGAGCGCGAAGCTCATTGAGCATGTCGGCGAAGAGCTCCCGCGTGAGATCAGAAAGCTCTGCAGCCGCGATGGCGTCCTGGGCCTGTGCCAGAAAGCGCCATGCGCCTTGGGGTAGGATGACGCCATACTCGCCGAGAAGCCCGCGCATATGATTGATGAGCGCAGTTCGAGCGCAGACAACCCGCTCCCGTGCACGATGTAGGGATTGCAGATCCTGTTGCTCGGTGGATTTGACCGGAACGAACCGCATCGTCGGGCGCAAAGCGGCTTCGTAAATTCCCTCCGCATCTGCCGCATCGTTCTTGGACCCCTTCACGAAGGGCTTCACAAATCGAGGATTGATCAGCAAAACTTGACGGCCATCGGCCAGAAAGCGACGGCCCCAGAAATGCGCGCTGGCGCAGGCCTCCATGGCGACGGTTTCCGGAGCGAGGTCCTTCATCGTCTCGAGCAGTTTGGACCGGCTAACCTTGCGCGAAAGGACCACCCCGTCGCTGTCGATTCCGTGACAGTGAAACGAGCGCTTACCGAGATCTATGGCGAGTAACTTAAGCGACATGCTTTCCTCCTTTTTGTGCCAGGCAATGCTGGCAGGAAAGCGGGAGACGTCCATCCCATAACATGATCCACACCGTCGGAGTGAACGCCTGGATGAAGCTGACGCCCAACCAGCAAGCGATCTTCCGGGAGGAGAGCGTGGCCGCCGGCAACCTGATGCGCAAACTGATGGCCGAGGGCGAAGCGGATCAGATCACGAAGCTCGAGGCCGCCGGCATTGAAACCACGCAGCCGGATCTCGCGCCGTTCCGCGCCTTGATGGAGCCCGCCTACCAACGCATTGCCGATTATGCCGGCGCGGACAACGTCAAGAAATTCCGCGATATGGTGGATCAGGCTCGCAAAGGATGAGAGCCGGGCGAAGCCGCCGCGCCATCGCTACATCGGCGAGAACCTGGTCGACCTGATGATCTTGCACTCCTGATGCTGCACGTTGCCGGCGTCGGCGCTCTTCCGGCGATAGGCGACCCAGTCGGGATCGGCTTCCAGCGCGTCGCGCCGGCGCTCGCGGGCCGCCTGACTCTCGAAGCCCCACAAGAATACGACCTGATTGACTGTGCCGACATCGGTGGTGAAGACGCCGATCGGCTGACCTAGATGCCGGACATGGATGGGCATGCCCTCCGCTTCGTACAATTTGAGCCAGGCGCCAAGTCGTCCAGGGACCATTGTGTAGGTTCGCAGATCGATGATCATGAATTCTCCCGAGCGGCTGGAGTTTGTCGCCCCGTCCACCGCGCTTCGCGCGGTTCCCTCCCCCGCCATGCGGGGGAGGATCCGGCGGCCGCGACGGTCGAGGCTCTCGATCCTCCCCTGCCGCAAAGCGGCGGGGGAGGGGGACCGTCCGAAGGACGGTGGTGGGGGCGGACGCGCCGACGACAGCCATGAGCAAACGGCTCTAGGGTTTCGCCGCGCCCGGCGGCGAAAAGGCGCTAACGAAGCCGTCGCGGTTAGGCATCTTGATCTTCGCGAGAGTATCCGCGTCCAGCGTGGCGTCTTGCGCGACGATCCCGTTAAGGAACAGCAGGTAGGCCGAAACCGCATAGACTTCATCGGCGTTGAGGGATTGCGGCGCGTTGAGCGGCATGGCGCGTCGCACATAGTCGAACAGCGTCGTGGCGTAGGGCCAAAAACTGCCGACCGTCTTTTCCGGCTTCTTGTCGCGCAGCGCGCCGACGCCGCCAACCAGCCGACCCATCGGCTTGCCTTCGCCATGGGCGCCGTGGCAGCTGGCGCACTTCGCGGCGAAGATCGCCTCCCCCCGCCGCACGTCGCCGCGCCCGGGTGGCAGTCCGGCGCCGCTGGGCGAAACGTCGATGTCCCAACCCGCGATTTCCTGCGGCGTCGCCGGACGTCCGAAGCCGTAGCGCTCGGCGGCATGGACCGCGCCTGAGGCCAATGTCGCGGCGATCGCCAGCGCCGAGAGGCAGAGGATTCTACCCGGCATTGGTCACTGCGCCTCCAGCCGCGACGCTCCAGTTCTGAATTCCGTTGTAATGATAATAGGACCGCACGTCGCGCACCTTGAGCAGCGCTTCGCGAGTTGGCTGCACATAGCCGGTCTCGTCGGTGACGCGGCTCGCAAGCGTAGCCGCGCCGCCGTCCCAGCGCCAGGGTGAGCGGAACCGCGTCAGGCACTTCGACATGACCGGCTCCTGCAACGCCGCGTCGCGCCACGAGGCGCCGCCGTCGGTCGACACTTCGAACTCGCGCCACTTTGCCCATTCCCGACCACGCAAGGCCGGAGATCTCATAGAACCCCGGCGCGCCGAGCCGCTGTCCGCCAGACGGAAGGGTGATGACCGATTTCGCCTCCATGACGAAATTGAACTGGCGCGCCAAGCCGTCCGGCATGAGCAGCGTATATTTCGAGGTTTCCTCGCGCGTTTGGAACGGCTCCGGGCCGAGCTTGAGCCGCCGAAGCCACTTGACGCTCGTGTTGCCTTCGTACCCCGGCAACAGCAAACGAAGCGGGTAGCCTTGCTCGGGCCGCAGCCGCTCGCCATTCTGCGCATAGGCGAGCAGCGCGTCGTCGAGCGCCTTTTCGATCGGGATGCTGCGCGTCATCGCCGCTGCGTCGGCGCCTTCGGCCAGCATCCATCTCGCCTCCGGCTTGACGCCGGCTTCCGCCAGAACGGTCGCCAGCGGAACGCCGGTCCACTCGCAGCAGCTGAGCAGTCCGTGCGTGTCCTGGACCGTCAGTTCAGGTTTGGGCGCGCGCCAATTCTGGGTGTTGCCGGAACATTCGAGAAAGTGGACGCGCGACACCGACGGAAAGCGGGTCAGATCCTCCATGGCGAAGATGATCGGCCTCTCGACCATGCCGTGGACAATGAGCCGGTGTTCAAGCGGGTCGATCGTCGGAACCCCGGCATGGTGGCGCTCGTAGTGCAGCGCGTTCGGGGTAATGATTCCGCAAAGGTCCTGAAGCGGGGTCAGGCTGAACGACGACAACCGCGTCGGCGGTTCCGGCAAGCCTTGGCGATAACGACGCACGACATTGGCTTCGAATTGGGACGGCCGCCCATAAGGTTGGCTCAGTGTTTCTTCGCCGGGTTGGAGCTGCCATTCCGGTATCGACGGCGGCAAGTTGTCGCCCTCTTGCGCCAGCGCTCGGCGGGAAACCATCGCCGCGGCCGCCGCGCCGGCGCCGGCCTCGATCAGCCGTCGACGGGTGACGCTGCCCCGAGCGCCCTCCAGCGGGCCGGGATGGCCGCCGCCGCTCGTCGATCTGGGCGTTCGCGAAGTCATTGCGTCCTCGGCAGCGGGAGGTTCATCATATCCGGATCAAGCGTCCTTCTCAGCGCGGCCTCCGCCGCGCCGGCACGTCAATGCAGCCGCGACAGGTAGTGGGCCAGCGCTTTCATCTCCAAGTCGCCGAGCGGGTACACCACATCCGCCATGCCCGCGGCGCCGGTCGACGTTCGAGCACCCGATTTGAAGTCGCGCAGGGCCTTGTAAAGAGCGTCCTCGCGCTGACCTGAGAGCCGCGGGATGTTGTCGACTCCCTCGAAATGGTCGCCGTGGCAGTTCGTGCAGTGGATCGCTGCCGCCACCTTGCCGCCAAGCTCGGTGTCCTCGGGCGCAGTGTCCGCCGGCGCCGGCGCGTTGGGGGCCGGCAGCGAGGCAAAATATGCCGACACGTTGCGCAGGTCGTCGTCGCTGAGCTGTTCCGCCATCGCGTTCATGATCTCGTTCTTGCGCACGCCCTTGCGGAAGAACACGAGCTGGAACTGCAGATAGAGGTCCGGCTCTCCGGCCAGGTTCGGCACATTCTTGTCGGTCGCGAGCCCGTTCTCGGTGGCGACGCCATCGACGCCATGGCATGCGAAGCACCCTGCGGCCTCCGCCTTGGCCTTGCCGGCGGCTGGATTCCCCTCCGCCGCCAACGCAGCGACGGGAACGGCCACGCTGAGCGCCGCGATGATGCAGGTGGGAATTCGCATGGTCGTACGGTTTTCATAACGTCGGTCAGAGCAAAACAACTCGCCCTGACGTCTTGATCCGCCAGGGCGAGCACTGATCCCAATAGGGAGATCTATTTGCTGCTTGCGTCGTACCAGATCCGATAGATCGCGCCGGCCTGATCATCCGAGACCAGGAGCGAGCCATCCATCGGGTTGATCGCCACGTCGGCCGGGCGGCCCCAGTACTTGTTGTCCTTGATCCAACCCCAGGCGAACGGCTCCTGCGAGATGTTCTTGCCATCCGGGTCGGTCTGGATGCGGACGATCCGGGCCCCGGTGTGCGTGAACTGGTTCCAGCCGCCGTGCTCGGCGAGGAAGATGTTGTTCCTGAACTCAGCCGGGAAGTTGTTCCCGGTGTAGAACTTCATCCCGAGCGGCGCCATGTGCGGCCCGACGTTGAGCGCCGGCGGGGCGAATTCGTCGCACTTGTGGCCCATGCTGTACTTCGGGTCGGGAAGGTCACCCTGGTGGCAGTATGGGTAGCCGAAGTGCTCACCCCACCTGGTCAGGTGATTGAGCTTGTCGGACGGGAGGTTGTCGCCCATCCAATCGCGCGCATTCTCCGAGAACCAGAGCTGGCCGGAGCGCGGATCGACGTCGCCGCCGACGCTGTTGCGCTGGCCGAGCGCAGCCACCTCCGATAGGCCTTCGTCCGGGTTGACATGGCGGTACTGCGCCGTGCCAGCCGGGATCAGGCAGATGTTGCAGGGCGGACCGACCGGAATGTAGAACCAGCCCGGCGCCTGCGGATCCGCAACCATGTACTTCCAGCCGTGCGAGGTGTACGGCGGGAAGTCGCTATAGACGACCTCGCCCTTCGGGTTGTCGAGATTGTTGGCGATATCCTTGTAGCGATAGATCTTGTCGATGTCGGTAACGTAGAGGTTGCCGTTGTAAAAGCCGATCCCGGTCGGTTGCCGCAGCCCCTTGATGATGGTCTTCGGCACCCACTGGTCGCCCTGCTTCTTGAGCGCGAACACGTGGTCGGTCCAGCAGCCGACGTAAAGCGTGTTGTCGCTGCCGAACACCATCTGGCGAGCGCAGTCGAGGCCACTGGCCAGGACTTCGATATGGAAGCCCGGGAGCAGCTTGATGTTGTCTTTGACGAGGCCTACCAGTTCGTCATGCGGCGTCGGCAGCGGCTGCCCCGGATAGGGATGCTCGCCATGCTGCTGCGCCGTCTCGTCGCCCATGTACCAATCTGCGGGCGGGTGCACCCAGTAATCGCGGGTGTTGCCGTTGTAGTGGATCAGCGGCTCGTCAGCGCGCGCTGGGACGGTTGACGCCACCCCCAACGCCAGGAGCCCCGCCGCGCCCACCAGGGTCGGCAGTAATCCGAATCTCAGCCTTCCAAGTCTCATAGTCTCCTCCTCAGACGTTCGTTTCTATAACTACACTGACGGATCACCGTCGTGCTCTACTTTAACCTTACACATCGGCAAGGCGTTGTAGATCGAGAGATACTGCGTGCGCCTTTGACAACGCCATACCGGTCGGAAGCGCAAAAAAATGATGCATCGTCTTAACCCGGCGGCTCCAGCGGCACCATCGGATTGACCGCGTCGTCGCGCTCGACAAGCCGCTGCGTCTCGAGCATCGCCTGGAATGGCCCCCCCGGTCGGCTGACCGTCGCCACCGCCAGCGCATAGCTATTGAGCGCCGACCCCGACCAGACGCGGTAGACGCGGATGTGCACGGCGCCGCCAGGGATGTTGACCGTCCGGTCATCGGCTTGCTTCACTTCGACGCCGGGCGCGACCGCGTGCTCCACCATCTTTGCATAAGCCGCGTCGACTTCGCCCGGGTCCGCCTTCTGCGCCCACACGACGCAGGATTCCGGATCGAGCCGCGTCGCCAGCACGAATTGCCCCGCCGGATCGTGCACCGCCCAAGCCTTGCCGGAACCAGGCACCCCGCCGCCGGCGAATGACAGCATTTTGCCGTCACGATTCGGCTTGCCCGCAAACACCGCGAGCGCCTGCGGGTTGGTGATCGGCGGCAAATTCTGGCTGTCCGCCCAGTCCCAAACCGTCGTGAGATGCCCGAATTTGGCCATGCACACATCGCTGAACAGCTTCACGAAGTCCGCAGCGGCGTCATCGGCCCGCGCCGGGCGCCCAACCAGCACGAGCGCGGCGACCGCGGCGAATGCAACTCGTTTCATGCGACGTTCCTTGGTCGCGAGCCGTAATCGTAGCTGGGTTTGGCGAACTTGAGCAGCGACCCAGAAGAACGGCGCGCCGGCGATCCGGATTCAATCAGGGCGGAAGTTGCTCGATGCGGCCGTCCTGCATCGTTTAAGCGCCATCTCGCGTCCTCCCATCGCCGCTAAGGCGCGTCATTCGCACCCGCCCGTCCAGGGGCCTATCGTCTGGCGCCCGCGTCGGACTGGCCACGGTCCTGAACTTATAATATTGTCTGATGACCGTGTCCATATAGAAACGCGCGCGAATCCACGCTCGTCGCTGCAACACGTGCTTCGCTACCGTCGCGCTAGCGGCGCCGCCGATCGGCTGAATCGGGCTCTTCGCGCGCGCGCTCACGCCCGGCGAATGACGGCGGCGCGCTCACATCTCGGGGGTTACTCTATGACGCTTCGCCGCGCCATCGCGTGCAGTCTGACGATCGGAGCGATTCTGTTCGCTGCTTTCGCTTCGCCTTCGGCGCGCGCCGAGGCGATGGGCATCGCGCTCGAGGGATTCCCCTATCCCTACCCGGTCCATTTCATGCCGCTTACGCTCGAGGGCGAGGATTTGCGTCTCGCCTACATGGATGCGCCGCCGGTGGGTCCATCGAATGGGCGGACTGTCGTCCTCCTGCATGGCCGAAATTTTCCTTCGAGCTATTGGGAGCCGACCATCAAGGCGCTAACCGAGGCGGGCTATCGGGTCGTGGCCCCGGATCAAATCGGCTTCGGCAAGTCCTCCAAACCCACTTTCGCATATAGCTTCGACGCGATGGCGCGCGCCACGATCGCGTTGCTCGATAGTCTTCACGTCGACCGCTTCGATCTGGTCGGCCATTCGATGGGCGGGATGCTCGCGGTCAGGCTGGCGCGCGCCTATGGACCGCGCATCGATCACCTTGTCCTCTATTCGCCGATCGGCCTGGAGGACTATCGATTCTATGTTCCGCCGGTGACGAACGAAGAGCTTGCCAAGCGCGAGCAAGCGCTGACCGCGGACGGCTATCGCAAGCAACTCATGACCAACTACGCGCTGAGCCTGCCGTCGAGCGCGATCGAGCCGTTCGTCCAGTTGCGGGAAGAGATCAAGCAGAGCGGCGAATATCCGCGCTGGCTCAAGTCGTTCGTCGCTTCCTACCAGATGATCTATTCCCAGCCGGTGGCGCACGAGATTCCGCTCATCGATCGGCCGACCCTGTTCATCATGGGCGCGAATGACCACAACGCGCCGGGGCGTCCGTTCGCGCCGCCGGAATTGCGCGCCAAGATGGGCCAGAACGCGGCTCTCGCCCAAGCGCTGGCGGCGCGCATGGCGAACGCAAGAGTGAAGGTTTTCGACGGCGTCGGCCATCTCGGGCATCTCGAGGCGACGCAACCCTTCAACGCAACGCTTCTGAGCTTTCTCGCTCAATAGCCCGGGCTGTATCGAGCGATGGCGCGGCGCCGACCTGATCCGCTTGGCGCGGCGCCTTCTTGACGACCGACGGCCGCGCCTGTGAGATGGGCCCGCGCGCGGCCAATTCCGCGCGCCAGGGAGGAGATATGCCCGCATCGGCGGCATCTCGCGCGGTCGAGCTCGACTGGCTCATCCCGGCTGACGTCAGATCATCCTCATGAGGCTGGGCAAAGCGCCAGACAAAAGCTTGCTCGATCCGATCGAGACGGCCTCCCGCGACGAGCTCATCGCCCTGCAAACGCGCCGGCTTGCGGCTACGCTGGGTCGCACCTACGACGCCGTCCCGGCGATGCGCGCCAAATTCGATCAGCACGGCGTCCATCCTGACGATTTCGGCGCCCTCGCGGACCTCGAGCGCTTTCCCTTCACCGTCAAGGCGGACCTCAGAGTCAACTACCCATTCGGTCTGTTGGCCGTACCGCGACATCAGCTGGCGCGCGTCCACGCTTCATCCGGCACGACCGGCAAGCCGACGGTGGTCGCCTATACGCTGAACGATCTCGCCATGTGGAGCGACGTCATGGCGCGGACGATCCGCGCCGCGGGCGGGCGCGCAGGCATGATGGCCCATATCGCCTATGGCTATGGCCTCTTCACCGGCGGCCTCGGCTATCACTACGGCGCCGAGCGGCTGGGCTGCGCGCTCGTGCCCGTTTCGGGCGGGATGACCGCAAGACAGGTTCAGCTCATCCACGATTTCGCCCCCGACATCCTGATGGCAACTCCGTCCTACGCCTTGTGCCTCGTCGACGAGTTCCGCGCCCAGGGGCTCGACCCGCGCCGCTCCTCTCTGAAACTCGGCAGCTTCGGCGCCGAGCCGTGGACCAATGCGATGCGCAACGAGCTCGAAAACGCCTTCGACATCGACGCCCTCGACAGCTATGGCCTGTCCGAAGTGATCGGTCCAGGCGTCGCCGGCGAATGCGTGGAGACCAAGGACGGCCTCCACATCTGGGAGGATCATTTCTATCCCGAGATCGTCGATCCCGTTACCGGCGCCGTGCTGCCGGAGGGCGAGAGAGGCGAGCTTGTCCTGACCTCGCTGACCAAGGAGGCGATGCCGGTCATCCGCTACCGCACCGGCGATCTGACTCGACTGCTGCCCGGCACCGCGCGTTCAATGCGACGGATGGAGAAAGTCTCGGGCCGAACAGACGACATGATGATCGTGCGCGGCGTCAATGTGTTTCCGACCCAGATCGAAGAGCTTCTGCTCGGCGTTCCTGGTCTTTCGGGGCACTATCAGCTCATTCTGACCCGTGAAAGCCGGCTGGACGAACTGGAGGTTCAGGTTGAGGCGCGTTCGTTGGCCGAATCGGACGAGGCGCGCGCGCATGCGGCCGGCAAGCTCGCGCACGAGATGAAAGGACGCATTGGCGTCAGCGCGAAAGTCACCGTGCTCAAGCCGGGTGCGATCGAACGGTCGCTCGGCAAGGCGAAGCGCGTCATCGACAACAGGCCCAAGGCATGACATCGGCGATCGAATCCGCCCTGGCGCCCATGCGCGCCGCCGGCCTGCCGGAGCAAGCGGCGCAGGAATGGTCCGACGCCTTTCCGGTCACGACGGGCGAGTATGAGTCCGACGCAAGCTGCTACGGCGCCTTTTGGCGCCGGTCGACGACCCTGCTTAGGGCGCTGCCGCTAAAGCCGCAGCGAGACCAGGCCGAAAAGGCGGCTGCGGAGGCGCTGTTATCAGCCACCCGCGCGTCTCGCGAATCGTTTCTCGCCGCCCACGTCGAGCAGGTTTACGGTCTCCTGACCGAGCGCTGCTCAATCTTCCGCCGCCTCGACGACCTCGTCTACGCCGCTGCGAATCTCGTTTCCGGATTGGTCCCCACGTGGGAGGAGGTCGAGGCCGAGGCGGCTCATCCCCAGCGCGACAAGGACGGCGTCGAGATCGACCAGGGCCTCTTCCTTGCGCATGTGCTTTCGCGCCCGCGCATCGGCGAGCATCTGTGTCACGCCATGTTGCTGCCGCGGCCGGAAAGCGCCGCGCTCGCCGCCGATTTCGCCGCGCGCGGCTCGCTCGATCTCGGCGCCGCGCGTCTCACACGAAAAGGCAAAGCCGTCCATCTCGACATGATCAATCCGCGCTTCCTCAACGCCGAGGACGACACGACCTTGGCCCAAACCGAGCTTGCCGTCGACGTGGCGACGCTCGATCGAACGACCGAGATCGCAGTCATGCGCGGCGTCGCGGTGGACAACGAGAAATATCGGGGCAAGCGCATTTTCGGCGCGGGCATCAATCTCACCCATCTCTATCTCGGCAAGATTCCTTACCTTTGGTTCCTGATACGCGACCTCGGCTACGTCCATAAGCTCCTGCGCGGCGTCGCCGCGCCGGACAGCGTCCCCGACGACGCGAACGGCCGCGGCGTCGAAAAATTGTGGATCGCGGCTCTCGACACCTTCGCCATCGGCGGCCATTGCCAGGCGGTGTTGTGCATGGACTATGTTGTCGCCGCATCCGACGCCTTCCTGACCCTGCCCGCGCGCAAGGAAGGGATCATTCCCGGGTTCGCGAATTTGCGCATGCCAAAATTCGTGGGCGATCGCATCGCGCGACAAGCCATCCTCTATGAGCGCAAACTCGAGTGCGATAGCCCGGAGGGGCGCCTGATCTGCGATGAGATCGCGCCCGCAGCCGAGATGGACGCCGCGGTCGACCGCGTCGTCGAGGGCCTTACAAGCGCCGGGGCCGTCAGCGCCATCGGCAACCGTCGCGCCATCAGGGTCGGCCAGGAGTCGCTCGATCTCTTTCGCCGCTACGCCTCCGTCTACGCGCGCGAGCAGGCCTATTGTCACTTCAGCCCGGCGCTGATCGCCAACCTCGAGCGCAACTGGGACGCGAAGAACAGAAAGATCTGAAACCGGCTGAGAGAGCGCCGTCGCTCGGCTCGGGCGCTTGACGATTCGCGCCCGCGCCTGCGAGATGATCCGACAACCATACGAGCGGCCGAGATTTAGGGGAGGAGAGATGCCAAGATTGATCGAGCCCGGCGCGATCCGAGGACGCTTTTCCACCGTTCGCCGAGTCTGCGCGGCGCTGGCGCTCCTCCTCATCTCCACTCTGACGCTCGGAATCGGCGTCCCGGCGTTCGCTGAGGACAAGGAGGTCGACCTCAGGCTTTCGCTCTGGGTCCCCCCGGCGCACCCGCTGACCGCGGCGGCCAAGGCATGGGCGGAGGACATCGCCAAGGCCTCCAACGGCACGATCAAGATCACAATCTTTCCATCGGAGCAGCTCGGCAAGGCGTTCGATCATTACGACATGGCGCGCGACGACATCGCCGACATCACTTACGTCAATCCCGGCTATCAGCCGGGCCGTTTTCCGATCATCGCCATCGGCCAGATGCCGTTCACCTTCGGCGACGCGCGCAAAGGCACCGCGGCACTCGACTCGTGGTATCGGAAATACGCGCCGACGGAAATGAAGGATACGCATTTCTGCCTCGCCTTCATTCACGATCCCGGCGCGCTGCACGCCCGCAAGAAGATCGTCCTGCCGCAGGACTTGCGCGGCGTGAAAGTGCGGCCGGCGCAGAGCACGATCGCCGAGCTCGTGACCCGGCTCGGCGGCACGAATGTTCAGGCCTCGGCGCCGGAGGCGCGCGAAGTTCTCGAGCGCGGCGTCGCCGACGCGATCACCTTCCCCTGGGGCTCGCTCTATCTGTTCGGCATCGACAAGGTCGTCAAATATCACATCGACGCGCCGCTCTATACGACCGTGTTCACCTTCTCGATGAACAAGGACAAATACGAATCGCTGAGCCCTGCGCAAAAGAAGGTGATGGACGATCATTGCACGACCGACTGGGCGGTGAAGATCGCCGGCCCTTGGGGCGACTTTGAAGCCGCCGGCCGCGACCGGATGAGAGCCGATCCCGCTCATCACGATGTCTACAAGCTCACCCCCGATCAGATGCAGGCGTGGCGCGCCACGGTCGAGCCGCTCAAGGCGAGCTGGGCTAAGGCGGTGAAGCAGGCGGGCGCCGATCCCGACGCCGCGCTCGCCGAGCTCAACGCCGCGATCGCCAAATACGGCGCCGGTCCATGACCGCAGCGGAGCGCCGGCAGGCGGGAATGACCGTCAATGCGATGGATCGGTTCATCGACGGCATCGAGCTCGCCGCGGCGGCGTTCATCGGCATTGTCGCCGTCGACATTTTCGTCTCCGTCCTGCTGCGCTATCTGTTCAGCGCGTCGATTCCCGATTCCTACGATTTCGGCCGCCTGCTGCTCGGCATCCTCATCTTCTGGGGCATTGCGGCGACCAGCTATCGCGGCGGCCACATCACGGTCGACCTCGTTTGGGCCGCGGCCGGCCCGCGCGGCAAGCGCGTGATCGACGTCTTCGCTACGCTCGTGCTGCTGTTCGTCGTCACGGTTCAGACCGCGATGCTGTTCGACAAGGTGCGCTCGACGCGGGCCGACCATGTCCTGACCTACGATCTTCATCTGCCGACCTGGCCTTTCTTCGCCGTCGCCTGGGCGGGCGATGTGTCCGCCGTCATCCTCATCGCCGTGCGCACCTATCGGCTCATTTTTCACCCCGAAAAGCTGAACCCCGACCCGATCGCCAAGGCGCTGGAATGAGGCCAAGGCGATGAGTTCCGATGCGGCGGCCGCGCTCGGCTTCGTCGCGTTGTTCGGGCTGATTCTGCTGCGCGTCCCGGTCGGGATGGCGATGGGCCTGGTCGGCGTGACCGGCTATGGCGCGATCGTCGGCGCGGGCCCGGCGCTGAAGATGGTCGGGCAGACCTCGATGCGGACGGTCACCGATTACACGTTCGGCGTCATCCCGATGTTCCTGCTCATGGGCGCGTTTGTGTCGGCCTCTGGAATGAGTCGCGAATTGTTCCGGGCGGCCAACAGTTTTGTCGGCCATTGGCGGGGCGGACTGGGCTTGGCGACGATCGCCGCCTGCGCTGGCTTCGCCGCGATCAGCGGCTCCTCGGTCGCGACCGCCGCCACGTTCGCAACCGTCGCCTATCCCGAGATGCGGCGATACGACTATCCCCAATCCTTCGCCGCGGGCGTGATCGCCGCCGGCGGAACGCTCGGGGCCATCTTTCCGCCCTCGACGGTGCTCGCCGTCTATGGCCTCATCACCCAGCAGGACATCGGCAAGCTGTTCATCGCCGGAATCCTTCCGGGAATGCTGGCGGTCTCGATGTACATGCTGACGATCGCCGCCATCGGCCTCGTGCGGCCAGGGTTTCTGCCGGCCGGCCCGCGCAGCGGCTGGAGCGAGCGGCTTCAATCGTTGCGCGACGTCTGGGCGGCCTTGGCGCTGTTCATATTCGTGATCGGCGGGCTTTACGGCGGCCTGTTCACGCCGACCGAGGCGGGCGGAGTCGGCGCGTGCGGCGCGTTCCTCATTTCGGTTGCGCGGCGGCGCCTGAACGCCGCGGGCGTGCTCGCGGCCCTGTTGCAGGCGACCCGCACCGCCGCTGCGGTGTTCACCGTTCTGATCGGCGCGCTCCTGTTCGGCTATTTCCTCACCGTCACCGAGGCGCCGCAAAAGCTGACCGAATTCATGACCGGCCTCGGCGTCGGCCGCTACGGCGTGCTCGCGCTCATCATGCTGATGTATCTCGCGCTCGGTTGTCTCATGGACGCGATGGCGATGATCATCCTGACGGTGCCGATCGTGTTCCCCGTCGTCACCGCGCTCGGCTTCGATCCGATTTGGTTCGGCATCATCATCGTCATGACGGTCGAGCTCGGCCTGATCCATCCGCCGGTCGGCATGAACGTTTTCGTCATCAAGACCGCGGTCAAGGACATAAGCTTCGCCACCATCTTCAAGGGCGTCCTGCCGTTCATCGCCACCGACATCCTGCGGCTCGTCATCCTGATCGCGTTTCCCTCCATTGCGCTCACCCTGCCGAGCCTGATGTAAGATGAAACCCAGCCAATCCGAGAAAGGACAACCAACGATGCCCCGCAAGCGCCCCGAAGACCTTCGCAGTCATCGCTGGTATGGGGTGAACGATCTGCGCGCCTTCGGCCATCGCTCGCGCACGGCGCAGATGGGCTACGACCGCTCCGATTATGCAGGCAAGCCGGTGATCGCGATCATCAACACCTGGAGCGACATCAACGCCTGCCACACCCACTTCAAGCAGCGGGTCGAGGAGGTGAAGCGCGGCGTGTGGGAGGCGGGCGGCTTCCCGGTCGAATTGCCGGCGATGACGCTTTCCGAGCCGTTCCAGAAGCCGACGACGATGATGTATCGCAATTTTCTCGCGATGGAGACTGAGGAGGCGCTGCGCTCCTATCCCGCCGACGGCGCCGTGCTGATGGGCGGTTGCGACAAGACCACGCCCGGACTGCTCATGGGGGCGATCTCGATGAATGTCCCTGCGATCTTCATGCCCGCGGGCCCGATGCTGCGCGGCGCATGGCGTGGCGCCGCGCTGGGATCGGGCAGCGACGTCTGGAAATACTGGGCGGAACTGCGCGCTGGCGCGATCACCGCTCAGGACTGGGCGGAGATCGAACACGGCATCGCGCGCTCCCCCGGTCACTGTATGACGATGGGCACCGCCTCGACGATGACCAGCGCCGCCGAGGCGCTCGGAATGACGCTGCCGGGCGCGGCCTCGATCCCCGCAGCCAACTCTCGCCATGCGGTGATGGCGACGCTGACCGGCAAGCGCAGCGTCGCCATGGTCTGGGACGATCTGAAGCCCTCAGACCTGATCACGGCGGATTCGATCCACAACGCTGTGTCCGCGGTCCTCGCGATCGGCGGCTCGACCAACGCCGTCGTGCATCTGATCGCACTCGCCCGCCGCGCCGGCCTTGCGCTTGACATGGAGGCGTTCGACAGACAAGCGCGGGAGACGCCGCTGCTCGCCAACATCCGTCCTTCGGGCGCGTTTCTGATGGAGGATTTTTTCTACGCCGGCGGCTTGCCCGCGGTGCTCAAGCAACTGGCGCTCGGAGGAAGGCTCAAAACCGGCGCCCGCACCGTGAACGGGGCCACGATCGGCGCGAATGTCGAGCGGGCGACAATCTACAACGAAGACGTCATTCACCCGCTGAACAATCCGCTTGTCTCGTCCGACAGCCTTGCCGTGTTGCGCGGCAACCTCGCTCCCGATGGCGCGATCATCAAACCGCCCGCCGCCGAATCCCGCCTGCACAAGCATGCGGGAAAGGCGGTCGTGTTCGAAGACTATAATGACATGGCGGCCCGCATCGACGATCCCGATCTCGAGGTCGACGAGAATTCGGTCCTGGTGCTCAAGAACGCAGGGCCGATCGGAGCGCCGGGCATGCCTGAATGGGGCCAGTTGCCGATCCCGAAAAAGGTGCTGGCCAAAGGTGTCCGCGACATGGTTCGCGTCTCCGACGCGCGGATGAGCGGCACCAGCTACGGCGCCTGCGTCCTGCATGTCGCGCCGGAATCCTTTATCGGCGGCCCGCTCGCTCTGGTGCATGATGGCGACGTCATCGAACTCGACATTCCCGGCCGCCGCCTGACCTTGCAGGTGAGCGACGAGGAGCTCGCCCAGCGCCGCGCGGGCTGGCGGCCGCCGCCGCCTCGCTACGCGCGCGGTTATGGGCGCCTGTTCTCTGAGCACGTGAGTCAGGCGAGCGAGGGATGCGACTTCGATTTTCTCGAGCGCGGCGCCCCGACGCCGGACCCGGAGATCCACTAGAGCCGTTTGCTTTTGAGTTTACGCGGGGATCGCTCCGCTGCGTTTCCTCCCCCACCCGGGCCGCGCTTGCGCGCGCCCGGGCGCAAGCCCTTGTGGGGGAGGATTGAGGAGGGGGGTCGCGCCGTCCTACGCGACGAGAGAGCAGCGGCGCATTCGACAATCTCCTTGGTCCGCCCGACCCCCCACCCCCGCCCGCTCCCACATAGGGCGTCCGGAAGGACGCCCGTCTCTCGACGGGCTATGGGGGGCGGGTGCGCCAACGCCATCGATTCTGCCCAAATGCAGGAGGCTCCAGGCTGCGATGCGTTTGCGGGGTCGTCGGGGCCGGAGCACGAAAAAAATGTCGCTTCGTCCCTTTACGAAAAACGGAAACCGTGCTACATATATTCCTATTCGCCGGATCGAGGCTCCGCGCCGGCCTGGCGCCTGTCGAGGAAAAGAGAGAGCGTGAGGTGGGAGAGAGGAAAGGAAGCTGCTTGAGACGTTTCGCACACAGCTTGAGACGCGAGTCGATTGCTTTTTATTTTTTCGCTCGCAACCCATTGAAAAGTCCCAATTCCGAAAAATAAAAGAAAGCAAATGAACGCGATTTTACTTTCTTTTATTTGCTTTTATTTGCAGGAAATTCGCGTCCTGGTTGAATCCGCGGCCTCGCGATCATCATTTCGGCGTGAATCCGGGGCGACGGCGGTCAAATGAACTCACCCCTCGAGACCCTCAGGCTTTCACCCATGGATAGGCTTCATAACCCCTTCAAGCAGGCGCTGAAGTCCGGACGGTTGCAGATCGGGCTTTGGCACAGCCTGTCCAGCCATCTGGCGGTCGAAATCCTCGCGGATGCCGGATTCGACTGGATTCTGCTCGATACCGAGCACGCCCCGAACGAATTGCCGATGGTGCATACGCAGCTTATGGCGGCCTCCGGCGGAACGGCGCATCCCGTGGTGCGGCCGGCCTGGAACGATCCGGTGATCATCAAGCGGCTGCTCGACATCGGCGCCCAATCGCTGCTGATCCCCTATGTGGAAACGGAGGAGGAGGCCCGTCGCGCGGTCATGTCCGTTCGCTACCCGCCGGACGGCTTCCGCGGCGTCGCGGCCCTGACCCGCGCCTCGCGCTTTGGCCGGATCAAGGGATACGCCGAGGCGGCGAGCCATGAGATCTGTCTTCTGCTGCAGGTGGAGACGAAGCGCGGGCTCGAGAACCTCGAACGCATTGCGCGCGTTGAGGGCGTCGATGGCGTGTTTGTCGGCCCGGGCGATCTTGCGGCGGCGCTTGGCTATCTCGGCCAACCCAACCATCCCGAAGTGGTCAAGATCATCGACGACATGATTCTCAAGATCAAAGACGCCGGCAGCGCGCCGGGGATTTTGTCCGGCGACGCCGAGCTGGCCCAGCACTACATTGAGCTTGGCTGCCTGTTCGTGGCGGTCGGTTCCGACACCGCGATTCTGGCGAGGGGCGCCGATCAACTCGCTGCGAAGTTCAGGGGCCAGAATCCCGGGCGGTGACCGGCTCTGCGAGTGGCTGACGGTCGAGCGCCGGGTTGACGCGACGCGCGGGATCGGGAGGAGATCAAATGTATACCGCGAGCGCCGCAATGCTCGAGGCGCTGCAGGAAGCGGGCGTCTCCTATATCTTCGCCAATTTCGGCAGCGACCATCCGGCTCTCATCGAGGCGATCGCCGAGGCGCGATCCTTGGGCCGGGCGATCCCCGCCGTCGTCACCTGTCCGAACGAAATGGTCGCGATGACCTGCGCCCATGGCTACGCGCAATTGACCGGGCGGGCCCAGGCGGTCGTGGTGCACGTCGACTGCGGCACGCAGTCGTTGGGCGGGGCGGTCCACAACGCCGCCAAAGCGCGCATTCCGGCATTCGTCTTCGCCGGCCTGTCGCCGTCCACCCAGGAGGGCGAGGCGACCGGCAGCCGCAACGAATTCATCCAATGGATCCAGGACGTCTCCGATCAGCGCGGCATCGTCCGCCAATACATGAAATACGACAATGAGCTTCGCAACGCCCGCAACGTGAAGCAAATCGTGCATCGATCGCTGCAGCTCGCTCACAGCGACCCCAAGGGACCGGTCTACCTCGTCGGCGCGCGCGAAGTGATGGAAGAGGAAACTCAGAGCGTCGGGATCGACGTCGCCGATTGGCCGCCGATCGCGCCTACGCCGCTCCCTGAGGCCGCCGTCGCGAATCTGATCGACGCGATTCAAAGAGCCGCGAGGCCGCTCATCGTCACTTCTTATGTCGGCCGCAACCCCGCCGCCGTGAAAGAACTCGTCCGCTTCAGCGGCCGGCTCGGCGCGGGCGTGCTGGAATCCGTGCCGAGCACCGTCAACTATCCGCACAGCGATCCGCTGTACCAGGGCAACCAATGGAACCACCCGTTCCAGAACCGCGCGCTGGCGGAAGCCGATTTCATTCTCGTCGTCGATAGCGACGTGCCGTGGATTCCTACCGTCAGCAAGCCGAGCGAAGGGGCCGCGATCGCGATCATCGACGGCGACCCGCTCAAGCAATCGACGCCGCTCTGGTCGATCAAGGCGCGACAATGTTATCGGGCCGACGCGGCGACCGCGTTCGCGCAGCTGAACGCTCGGCTCGACCGCATCGCGATCGACGACGAAGCCGCTGAACGCCGCCGCCGCCACTACGCCGAGCGACATCGAGAGCGGAAAGCCGAGCTCGCGCGCCTCGAGGCGCCGAGCGGCGACGTCATCACGCCGGAATATTTGACTGCCTGCGTGCGCCGTCAGGTCGGGCCAGAGGCGATCGTGCTCAATGAAGGCATCACCAATTATCCGGCGATTTGCGATCATATGGCGCGCGAACTTCCCGGCACGATGTTCGCCAGCGGCGGCGGCTCGCTCGGCTGGAGCGGCGGCGCGGCGATCGGCATGAAGCTCGCCGCTCCCGAGAGGACCTTCGTCGTCATGAGCGGCGACGGCTCCTACATGTTCTCGCAACCGTCCACCGTCCACTGGATGGCGCGCCGCTACCGCACGCCATTTCTACAAATCATCTATAACAATCGCGGCTGGAAGGCGCCCAAATTCTCCGCCCTCGCCATTCATCCGGACGGCTTCGCCAGCCGCGCCGATGATCTCGACCTGAGCTTCGATCCGCCGCCGGACTATGCCGGCGTCGCCGCTGCGGCCGGCGGCGCCTTTGCGCGGGTCGTCAAGCGTGCGCAAGACGTCGAGGCGGCGATCGCGGAGGGTCTGAGGGTGGTGCTTGAGGAGCGCCGCTGCGCGGTGCTCGACGTATGGCTCTCCCAGCTCTGATTGGCCGGCCAATGCGCAGCGCCCGTCCTGGCTTTGATCGAGGCCGCGTGCTAAGTTCTAGGCTACCCTCGCAGTCGGCTGCCGTTCTGCGCTCGATCGGAGGGTTCCGCGCCGCGGAGAGCATCATGCGCCCGCTTGTTCTTTCGTTTGTGACTCTACTGGGAATGGGGTCTTTAGGTTACGCGCAGGACCAGACGCTGCGCGGCGTCTATGCCCCTCCCGGGTTGCCGCCCGCCAAGTCCTCCGGCAAGTCGACTTTCTCGACCCCGGACTATGGGGCCGTCGGCACCGGTCCCCGCGTCACGATCGTTGGAGACCCGACGCAGGGTCAAGCGCTCCCGAATGGGGTTAATCCCACCCCGATCCCGGATCGGCCCGGCTATGGCAGGGCGATCGTCAACGGCAAACGCGCCATTATCGACCTCAACAACAACCGCATCGTCCAAGTCTTGGACTAGAGGCGTCCCCGCATCCGACCCACGAGATGCGCCATCGGGCAAGCCAACGCCGGCGAAAAGCCGGCCATCATTAATTTTCTGTCAACTCGTGGGGACTATTGACCATGCGTCAGCGCTCGACGCGCCGCCGCAGGAACCGACTTAAGCCGCGACGCCGGGCAGCGCCAGGGATTGGCCGCCTCGAAGGATGTCGCCATGAAGAATATGACGCGCCGAGAGCTTCTGACCATAGCGGCGACGGGCGCCGTCGCCTTCGCGACGCCGGCGAGAGCCGACGCTCCCGAGCCGTTTTCCGCCGATGAAATCGTCGACAGCGGCCATCGGTTCTTTGGCAGCGTGTCGCGCGGGTTGGCGGAGGCGGTTCAGGAAGCGGGCCGCCACTGGGGCCTGCCGAATGCGTACATTCTTGGTCAAGAGGCCTCCGGTGCATTCGTGGCCGGGCTCAGATACGGCGAAGGCAAAATGTTTACCCGGAACGCCGGAAGCCAACGGGTCTATTGGCAGGGACCGTCGGTTGGCTTTGACGCCGGAGCCGACGGCGATCGGACCATGATGCTGGTCTACAATTTGCCGGAAACGGGAGCGATTTTTGATCGGTTTGGCGGATTGAATGGGTCAGCCTATTTTGTTGGCGGCTTAGGCTTCACCGCGCTGGGCGCGAAGGGCGTCGTCGTGGTTCCCATCCGCACCGGACTGGGCTGGCGTCTGGGAGTCAACGTCAACTACCTGAAGTTTACCCAGCAGGCGACTTGGAATCCGTTCTGACGACGGCGACCATCCCACCTCGAGGGCACGAAAGGCTTGCTGACCGGCCGAGCGCTTGGTCGCCGCCTTCGGCAAAGGGTATCGGGTTTCGTGACGGCGTGGCCGCTTGCCCCGCGTGGCCGGACACGATTTCACGACAAAAGCCCATGCCGCCGCCGGCATGGACGACCATCGCCGATATTGCGATAATCTCCCGAGCGAATATGCCGAGACGGTTAAACGCATGCGGACCGCACCGCGCGTCGTTCTTGTGTGGGACGCTCCTATCCGCCTCTTCCACTGGCTCATCGTAGCGCTTGTCGCCGCAGCCTATGCGACGTGGCGACTGAACTGGATGGTCTGGCACGGGTGGGTCGGCGACGCAGTGCTTGCTCTGTTGCTGTTCAGGCTGCTGTGGGGCTTCTTTGGCGGCGAGACAGCTCGCTTTTCCCACTTTCTCACCTCTCCCCGAAAGGCCGTTCAGCATCTGAAATACGCGTTTCGGCGAGAGCCGGACCGCCAGGTGGGGCACAACCCGGCGGGGGGCTGGATGGTCCTGTTCCTGCTCGCGCTGCTTCTCGCTGAGACGGTGACCGGACTTTACGTCGCCAACGACATCGCTGACGTCGGGCCGCTGACCGAGCTTGTGCCCGCATGGGCCGCCAACGCGATCGAGTCCTCCCACGCGATCCTGTGGGATGCGCTGCTGGCGGCTATCGTGCTGCATGTTTTGGTGATCGCGGGGTTTGCGGCGATCAAGGGGCAGAACCTGTTGCGCCCGATGCTCACGGGAACGAAGGTCTTGCCCGCAAGCGTTGCCGCGCCGCGGATCGGCAGTCCGGTGCGGGCGGGCCTCCTGTTGCTCGGCTGCGCCGTCGCCACAGCCTTCCTGGTCAATCTCCTATGAGCCCGTCAGGTCTTCGCCTTCAGCTCTTGGGAGGGATCACCTGACCGCGGATTTCCCCTGCAGGGTGGGATTGAGTATGAACATTGACATACCACTCGCCGGCCGTGAACTGCTTCGCCTGGTCCGGGGTGAGCGTGGCGGTACCTGTCATGGGGTTCGTGGGCGGAGTGCCCTGTGTGCTGAGCCATATCACGACTGGGGCGTTCTGGCCTTGCTTGGCTGGCCCATGGAAATGGGCCATCGTGGTCGCGCTCGACAGCCCGCTGTAAGCGATGTTCCAGGTCACGACCCGGGTCGCCGGGTCGTATGTCAGCTCAGCAGTTCCCGAGCCTGTCGTGTCTACCGGCGGCACGCATTGCACGCCGGTGAGCGGAACCTTGAACGAAGTGGGGTCCGCGCGGACGGCGCCCACATCCACAAAGCCCAGAAGGATAACAAAAGGAATAAGAGCGCATTGGCGTTTCATGGCTTTCATCTTTTCCTCCCTTTGGCTCCACATCACATGGTTCCCTAGAGACACCGGCGACTGAGCGTCCGTTTCGTCGCACAATTCACCTCCAGTGTAGACACCCTTTTGCTGACTCGCCAACTATGTGATGATGTTTAAGTGCGAGAATCGCGCGCTGGGCGCCGTGTGACCTGGGCCTCGGCGAGAGCATGGAATCGTAGGCTTCAGGGTTGGCGCGACTGCGCGCGGCTTTGTCTGGGCGCGGTGGTCTTTTTGAAACGAGATTCATGCCGAATATCTCGATTCGCCTAAGGCTGATCCTTTTGTCAGTCCTGCTGCTGGCGATCCTCGCCGGCTCGTCTGCGGTTCTGATCCGAGAGTTGGTCCAAGACTTCGCAGAGTCTCGCCGAAGAAGCCAGGCTTGTCTCCGTAGTCAGGAGCGCCAATTCGGCCAGCAAGCACTTCGGCGATTTGAAGTATTGGGCCATCAACTCCGCCGTCACGCAGCTCGCTCGCTCTCAGCAAGCGGCGGACGTCGCCAAGGCGGGGCTGGATTCCGATCTGAAGGCGATTTCCGCGGTTGATCCTACGGTCGTCGCCGCTATCAGCGGCGAGGTCTACACGATGACCGATTTGGCGCGACAAGCGGCTCTCGCCTATTCAAGCGACGACAGCGCCGCCGGCAACGCTTTGCTGGCCCGGGCGAAGAGCTATATCATGGCTATCGATGACCGGCTCGACAAGATCGTGGAGCGAGTCGAGCAACAGGCCCTGGCTCGGCGAGATGCGTCCACGCGCCAGGCGGAATTCGCCGTCAACCTTGCGATAGTCGGCGGATTGGGCGCGCTGGTGCTCGCATTGGGCTTCACTGCATTGACCGTGCGCTCGATCACCGTTCCACTCAAGCAGCTGGACCGCGGCATTGCTTCCATCACGCGCGGTGAACTGAACGTCGCCATGCCGCCTTCTGGCGTCCCTGAGATCGCAGCTATGACGAGAACCCTCGGCATGTTGCGCGACAGCCTGGTCGATCGGGACCGACTGGAACGCGAACGACAGCACGCGGAGCTGGAAACCCGCGCTGCGCGCGACACAGCGGAGGCCGCGCTGCACGACCTGAAGGCGGCCCAGGCCAACCTCATTCAGGCTGAAAAAATGGCGTCACTGGGTCAGCTGACTGCCGGGATCGCTCACGAAATCAAGAATCCGCTCAATTTCGTGAACAACTTCGCCGGCCTCTCTGTCGGTCTGCTGGATGAATTGAACGAGGCGGTCGCCCCGGCGCTCGCGTTGCTCGACGAGCGGCGGCGGCGCGAAGTCGACGAGGCGAGCGATATGTTGATTGGCAATCTCCAACGGATTGTCGAGCATGGCAGGCGCGCGGACAATATCGTCAAAAGCATGCTGGCTCATTCCCGCAGTGGCGGCGGCGGCGATCGCGAAACGGTTGATCTCAACGCATTGGTCGACGAGTCGCTCAATCTTGCCTATCACGGGGCCCGAGCTCAGGACCAAAACTTCAACGTCACGATAGAAAGGGCCTACGGCGAAAATATCGCGCCGATTGCGCTTGTGCCTCAAGATATGACGCGAGTGCTCCTCAATCTCTACGGCAATGCCTTCTACGCGACGAATCGGCGCCAGCGAGAAACAAACAATGGAGAATACAGACCGACATTGAAGGTCACCACTCACGAGCTCGGCAAAGCCGTTGAGGTGCGGGTGCGGGACAATGGCGGCGGCATTCCTTCCGAGATCAGGGATAAGCTCTTCCAACCGTTTTTCACCACGAAACCGACCGGCGAGGGCACGGGGCTCGGACTGTCGATCAGCTATGAAATCGTCACCAAACAGCATCGTGGGACGATCGAGGTCTCAAGCGCTCTCGGAGAGTTCACCGAGTTCACTGTGTGTCTCCCACGGGGCCTCAGCCCCAAAGACGCGCCGAATCCTTCGGTCTGAGTAGCATGCCTGTCAGCATTTTGATTGTCGATGACGAGCCCGATGTCGCGGTCCTGTTTCGCCAGCAATTTCGACGTGAGGCAAGGGAGGGGGTTTATGTGCTGCATTTTGCACTTTCGGCCTCAGAAGCGCTTGAACGTCTTGCCGGCGATATCGAGCCGCAACTGATCGTAATCTTGTCAGACATTAATATGCCTGGGATGGATGGTCTTGCGCTCCTGCGGGAGATCAAGAAAAGACGGCCCGAGCTGCCGGTGATGATGCTGACGGCCTACGGCGACGATGAAAGGCGCCGCCGCGCTGCCGAATGCGGCGCTGCTGATTTTGTGACCAAGCCAGTCGACTTTGATTTCTTGAGACTTCGTCTGCGCCAGTTGCACGAACCATCGATTTAAGGGGAGCCCATTGGTCACTTCAGCCAAGATCCTCGCCGTAGATGACGAGCCAGATTTCGAACTCTTGATAAGGCAACGCTTCCGCCGCCAAATCCGCGACGAGGAATTCGATTTCCGCTTCGCTCACCACGGCGAGGAGGCGCTGACGGCGCTGTCGGCCGAACCTGATATCGAACTCATGTTGCTCGACATCAACATGCCGGTGATGGATGGGTTGACGTTGCTCAGCGAACTTCGCGAGCGGCAGTTGGCGGTCCAGGCGATAATCGTCTCGGCCTATGGCGATATGACGAATCTGAGAACCGCAATGAACCGCGGCGCCTTTGATTTCGTCACCAAGCCGGTAGATCTGGGCGATCTCGAAATTACGGTCCGCAAAGCGCTGGCCAATATCGCAAAACTGCGAGAGATGGACCGGCAGCGCATGGCGGCTGAACGAGCACGGAACAATCTTTCGCGCTACTTTTCGCCGAACATTGTCGAGTTGCTGGCCGCCCAGGACGAACCGCTCGGAGCGGGGCGTCGGGAGACGGTCGCAGTGCTGTTTGCCGACATGGTCGGGTTTACGCGAATGGCGGAGGTCATGGCGCCCGAAGACGTGCTCGAATTATTGCGTGAGTTTCACACCCGAATGACAGCGCAGATCTTCGCAAGCGGCGGCATCGTCGACCAATATATGGGCGACGGGATTTTCGCGGTGTTCGGCGTCCCGGCTGCAAGTTCTACCGACGCCCTTAACGCCTTCGACTGTGCCGAGATGATGCTCGATGCGCTGGAATGTTGGAACGACGAGCGCAAGGGGAAGGGAGAGCCTCGGCTCGATATCGGCGTCGGTCTTAACTACGGTCCGGTCGTGCTTGGCGATGTCGGAAGCGAACACAGCATGGCGTTCACGGCGATCGGGGATACGGTCAACACGGCCGCTCGCCTGCAGGCGCTGACTCGGGTACTCAAGACGCCATTGGTTGTCGGTGACGCTGTTATTCGGGCCATCCACGCCTTATCTCCGGAAATCGCAGCCGAGCGTCTCGACCAATTGGAGGATCGGGGCGAACATAGCTTGCGAGGTCGGGCGAGACCGGTGCGGGTTTGGACACGCAAAGTTGAGTCTGCCCGCGCAGCGGCGCCGTTTGAAGCGGTGTCTTAGAGCCTGCTGCATTTGGATTGACGCGCTTTCTTAAGCGCTGTCGTTCATGCCTTGCGCCTCCTTTTGCCCGCCGGCTCCGGGCGTCGGGTGGGGCGCGCCGCATGACCTCATGATCTCAGGCTTCGACAACCAGCGCGCGAACTCTGTGCAAGCAAATGCAAATAAAACCGACCCAAACGCTCCTAAGCGCCAGCAAAATAGCTGGCGTTTACGAGCGCTTATTTTTGTGAATCCAGACTTCTCAATGGGTTACGGTCGAAGAAATAAGCAAAAGCTATCCTCCTTCCCGGCTCGCGCGGCGGGTTGTGATCGAATGTTTCAAACAGCCGCGGCTTCTCCCTCCCCGCCCGGCGGCGGCCAAGCGCGGATCGATTCCGCCAATGGGAACATGTATAGCGCCTATTTCCGATTTTGTCAAGGAAAAGTCGCTCTCGACGGTTGCTCGTTCCGTCTCGAGAGCGATTTGACCGTAGAGCCATGACGCTTCCCATCTCCTCCCATCTCCCGCCGGCGCCGAACAAGAATCTCCCCAATCCGGGCGTCCGCTCCGATTCAACCCAAAAGCAGGGCGCTCTGGTCGGAAAGGAGCCCGTTAGTTTGGCCCTACTCAGCTCAAGGATCGCGCGTCTTCTCTTGCGGCAGGGGCTTAACCGGTGAGCCAGGGCCGATCTTCTGCAAGTTGCCGACGATGACCCGGTCGCCCTCGTTCAGGCCCTTCACTACGCTGACAAACTCGCCGTCGGTCGGCCCAAGCGTGAGGGGACGCTGCTCCGCCCTGTCGCCCTCGCCGACGACATAGACGTATCTGCCTGTCTGGCTCGACCCAAGCGCCGCCATCGGCGCCATCAGCGCGTCCGGCTCGTCCTTCAGGTGCAGCCGCACCCGGACATACTGGCCGGGCAGCAAGAGGAAATCGCTGTTCGCGATGGTGACTCGCGCAACGATGGTGCCCGTCGCCTTGTCGATTCCGTTGTCGAGAAAGGTCAGCTTCCCGTTGCGGGTCAGCTGCGGCTCGCCGGCTACAGAAATCTCAGCCTCAACGTCGCCCGAGGCGCGGGCTGTCATGATATCGGCAAGCTCGGACTCGCTCGGGTTGAACGTGACATAGATCGGATCAAGCTGAACCAGCGTGTTGAGCGGCCCGGTCGTGGGTCCGACCAGCGAACCTTTCGCCGCCATATTCCGCCCCAGTCGGCCAGAGAATGGGGCGGTGATCTCCGCATAGCCGAGGCTGAGCTTCGCGGCCTCGACCGCAGCCCGGTCAGCCACTAGCGCCGCTTCAGCCTGATGCATCGCGCTCGCCCTCTGGTCGTAGGCGTCCTTGGTGACGAAGCCGCTTTTGACCAGCTCCTCGCCGCGGCCGAAATTGGCGCGCGCATATTCGAGCGAGGCTTGGTCCCGCTGGGCCTGCGCATTGGCCTGATCGAGCGCGGCGTGAAGGTCGCGCGGATCGATCTGGTAGAGGAGGTCGCCGCTCTTAACATCGGCGCCGTCAGGAGCGAGCTGGGACTCAATGTAGCCAGACGCCCGCGCCTGCAAGGCGATGCTGCGGATCGACTCGATCCGGCCCGGATACTCGAGATAAATCGGCAGCGTCTTCTTGATGACCGGAACGACCGGCGCCGGCATCGCCATCATCGCGGGCCGAGACGCGGAGGCCGTGGCCCCGTCGGCGCGGTCGCCCGCGACGCGGACGCCGGTGATCGCCACAACGCCGATCGTGGCGAGAGCAGCGAGGGAAAACTTGAAGACGCGCATGGCAAAGACTCCTCGCGATCATTCGGCTGCTTCGGCGCGGGGCGCAAGATGGGCGCCGGCATGCGGCGCAACCGTCTCGGCCTCGCGTCCCTCGCGAACGCGCTCGATCAGGGCATAGAAGACGGGCACAAAGACGAGCGTGAGCGCGGTCGCAGCGACCATGCCGCCGAAAACCGCCGTTCCGAGCGACTGCCGGCTTGCCGCGCCCGCGCCGGTTGCGAACATCAGCGGCAGCACGCCAAAGATGAAGGCGAAGGCAGTCATCAGGATTGGACGCAGGCGAAGCCGCCCCGCCTCCATCGCCGCCTCAACCACGGAGAGGCCTTCCTCGCGACGCCGTTTGGCGAATTCAACGATGAGGATCGCGTTCTTCGCCGCAAGACCAATCAGCATGACGAAGCCGATCTGCGAATAAACGTCGATCTGCATCTGGCGGATCCAGATCGCGGCAAGCGCGCCGACCAGCGCCAGAGGCGCAGAAGAGAGCACCATGAACGGCATTGACCAACTCTCGTACTGCGCGGCGAGGATCATGAACACAAAGAAGATCGCCAACGCCAGCACGACCGTGGCGAGCGAGCCGGCGCTGAGCTCCTGAAAGGTCACGCCCGTCCATTCGTAGCCAAAATCGCGCGGCAGCGCCTCAGCCGCGGCGCGCTGCATCCCGGCCACCGCCTGACTAGAGCTGAAGCCAGGCGCGGGCGCGCCGTTGATGAGCGCGGAAGCGTAGTTGTTGTAATGCGGCACGGTCTCCGGCCCGACGATTGGCCTCAGGCGGCCAAGCGCATTGAGCGGAATCATGCCCCCGGACCCGTTGCGGACGTAAAGCTTGCTGAGGTCGGACGGAGAGGCGCGCGACTTTGTGTCGGCCTGCAGAGTGACGCGGAACGTATGGCCAAACAGGTTGAAGTCGTTCACATAGAGCGAGCCGAGATAGATTTGCAGCGTATTGAAGACGTCCGGCAGGCTGAGGCCGAGCAGCTTCGCCTTCGTGCGGTCGAGGTCGTAGAAGAGCTGCGGCGTCGAGGCGGAGAACGAGGTGAACAGCGATTGCGGGTTGAGCTCAGGCTGCTTGCGGGCGGCGCCGATCAGCGCCTGAGTCGCGTCGTTCAGCGCCGGGCCTCCGCGCCCCGCCAGATCCTCGACCTCGAATTCGAAGCCGCCGGTTGTCCCGAGCCCGTTCACTGAAGGCGGATCGAAGCTCAGCGCAAAGGCCTCCGGGATTGCGAGCAGCTTTGGGCGCACCGAGGCAACCAAAGCTGACGCGTTTTCCTCCGGTCCGCGCTCGCTCCACGGCTTTAAGACCGCAAACTCGATCGCCGAGTTTGACTGCGCGGCGTTGGTGAGGAAATTGAGGCCGCTGATGAAGCCGGCGATTTCGACGCCGGGCGTCGCCTGCAAAAGATCGCGCACCTTCTGCGCCACGGCGTCGGTGCGCTCGAGCGACGCCCCGTCCGGCAATTGCACGATCACGAAGAAATAGCCCTGGTCCTCAACCGGCAAAAAAGTGGTCGCGATGGAGCGCGACAGCACATAGGCGCCGCCAAGGAAAAGAACAAAGATGAAGACCAGCGCCCACCCGAAACGAATGAATTGCCTGACCGCGCGCGCATAGGCGTGCCCGAGCCAGTCAAAGCCGGCGTTGAACCAACGGAACAGAACGAAGCGCCCTTTCGGGCCGTGACGCAGGAACGCGGCGCTCAGCGCCGGGCTTAAGGTCAGCGAGTTGAAGGCCGAGATCCCAACTGAGATGGCCACCGTCAGCGCGAACTGGTTGTAGAGCCGCCCGGCGACGCCGGGAATGAAAGCGACGGGGATGAAAACGGCCATCAGCACCGCCGTCGTGGCGATGATTGGCCCGGTCACCTCCGACATGGCTTTTTTCGCCGCTTGAATTGGCGGCAGACCGGCTTCGAGCTGCCGCTCGACATTCTCCACCACGACGATCGCGTCGTCGACGACGAGCCCGATGGCTAGCACCATACCGAGCAGGCTCAGCATGTTCAGCGAGAAGCCGAAGACCTGCATCACCGCCAGCGTCGCGATGAGCGAGACGGGGATCGCTATCGTCGGTATGACCGTCGCGCGCCAACTCTGCAAAAAGACGTAAACGACAAGCACGACGAGCAGCAGCGCCTCGGTCAAGGTGATCACGACGTCGTGCATCGCCGCCGACACGAACCGCGTCGTGTCATAGTGCATGGCATACGCGATTCCGGGCGGGAAGCGCTTCGAAAGCTCCTCCATCTTCGCTTTGACCTGCCGCTGCAGGTCGAGCGCGTTGGAGCCAGGCATCTGGAAGATCGCCAGGACGACCGTGGGGTCCTTGCCGAAATAGGCGGACGATGAATATTGCAACGCGCCGAGTTCCACCCGCGCGACGTCCCTGAGGCGCACCACGGCGCCGCTCGCCGGGTCTGCGCGGACGATGATGTTCGAGAATTCCTGCGGATCGCTGAGCCGTCCCTGGGCGTTGACCTGTAGTTCAAAGGGGGTCCCCGGAGGAGCCGGCGACTGGCCGATCTTTCCTGCGGCGACCTGGACATTCTGCTCGGCGATGGCGTTCTGGACGTCGACAGCGGTTATGCCAAGATTGGCGAGCTTGTCCGGATCGAGCCAAATTCGCATCGAATAGCGGCGCTCGCCGAACATCTGGACGTCGCCGACGCCTGGAAGCCGCTTCAACTGGTCGAGAATCTGCAGGTAGGCGTAGTTCGACAGCGTCACCGAATTGACCGAACGGTCCGGCGACGTCAGATTGACGATGAGGACGAAGTTCGGGTTCTGTTTCTTGATCGTCACGCCGCCCTGATTGACGATCGCCGGAAGTGAGGACGCCGCCTGCGACACCCGGTTTTGCACGTCGACCGCGGCAATGTTGAGCGGGTAGCCGACCTTGAAAGTGACGGTAATGGTCGAGGAGCCGTCATTTGAACTGGCCGAGGACATGTAGGTCATGCCCTCGACGCCATTGATCTGCTCCTCGAGCGGAGTCGTTACCGTGTCCGCAACGACCTCAGCGCTTGCGCCAGGGTAGTTGGCGCTGACGACGACTTGCGGGGGCGTGATCTCCGGAAATTGCGAGACCGGCAGCAGAAAAAAGCAGATGCCGCCAGCGAACACGAGGATCGCGGCGATGGCCGAAGCGAAGATCGGACGCTGGATGAAAAAGCCGACCACTCGATCGCCTCGGCTTTAGCGGAGCAAAGTCAGCCGCAGAGGGATGCTCCGCACTCGCCGCCCGTTGCGCGCGTCGGAGGCCGCATCAAGAGGAGCGGCCCACGGAACGAGCCGCGCCGACCGAGATCCTGCCCGATCTGCGCGGAGCCCGCACGCCGCGACTCGGCGATGCGACGAGCAGTCCCATCCAGCAAATTCTTAAGCGCTTGAGGCTCCACGCGGTCGGCGCGCATGACCTTCTGAATGAGCGCATCCGCCAGAAGGTCGTCGATTGTTTGGGCGCTTCGATACGCCATGTCGGATGTTCCTTTCGACTCCGGGTTCCGGCCACCTCGCGCAATTTGACTTCGCAAGCGCAGAATGGTACCGATCAGTATCAAAGGTGATACCGAACGGTATCGTTCTCGTCAAGAGCCATGAACAAAGAAAAATCGAATTCGGATCCGGATGGTCATATTGCGCGGGTTGCGAGGCCGCGCGACCGGATCTTCGCCTGCGCGCAAGATCTCTTCCACCGCCGAGGCATTCGTGGCGTTGGCGTCGAAGCGATCGCGGAGGCGGCGGGCACCAGCAAAATGGCGCTTTATCGTCACTTCGATTCAAAGGACGAGCTCATCCTTGAGTATTTGAACTACAAGGGGCGAAAGTCGGACGAGGTGTGGGCCGAGATCGAGGCTGAGAATCCCGGAGACGCGGTTGGTCAGGTCTACGGATTCATGGAGAAGGCGGCCAGATTTATCGCCGAAGACGAGCGCGGCTGCGATCTTGCCAACGCCGCTGTCGAATTGACGGAGGAAGGCCACCCCGGTCTTCGGGTGATCGAAGAATTCAAAATGCGTCAGCGCGGTCGCCTGACGGATTTGTGTAAGGCCGCCGGCGCCTCGCAGCCGGAGCTTCTGGCCGACACGCTCATTCTCCTCATCGAAGGCGCGCGGGTCAGCCGCCGCAGCGTCGGAACGAAGGGCCCAAGCGCAAATCTCGTGCGCACCAGTCGTGACGTGATCGCTTCGTTTGGCGTTCGATCGGCGAAGACTAGGCATTCGAAAGTGAAAAACACGGGCTGAAGGCGCTTCCGGCAGCCGCCTAAGGAGGCTCTGCGCATAGCTCGAAGCGCTGGACGCCAGCTCATGCGCGACCAGCGCCGCGACAATCGGCTTTGAAATGGATCTTGGCATATTTCCGCCTCCGAAATCCGCGCCAAGAGGGGCGCTGTCTTGCTTAAGCCAGCGCCCGCTATGCGTCGGAATGAGTACGCTGCCGCGGAGCCGGCCGCAGCCTTAATGGCGCGCCGCTATTTGTACTCCCATTCGGCTCCGACGCCGGCGCTCGATCCCCCGCTTGCATCGACGCCGGCCTGAAGCCTGAGGTGGCGGGTCACGTCGAGATCGACATTGACGCCGTTGTCCCACGGCCGCGCTCCACTCGTCACGCCGACGCTGATCCTGTCGTTGATCGCCCGCGTGGCGCCGACCAGGGCGCCCCCGGTCGCGCTGGTGGAGATGTCCAGGCTGTCGACGCCGAGCGTCTTGCGGAGCCCTTCGAAGGCGTCAACATTCCCGGAAAGAGTCGCGACGGCGTTGGCCAGCTCTAGCGCCTGGAAGCCGGAGAGGCTGCCTGAAGGCCGCTGGAAGAGAATGCGGGACAGGATTTCGTCCTGCGGCAGGCTCGGCTGCGAAGTGATCGCGAAGGTCGGCTGGGTCGCGGGGCCAGTCACCGCGATGCGCGCCGTGATGTCCGTCGCGGTTGTCTCGGCGACAAGATCAAGGTCGGGAATCACGTCGCCATGAAACCGGACTTGCCCCCGGGTGAAGACTAGCCGCTGGCCGACGAGCGCCAGCGAGCCGCGCAAGAGGTCGAAGCCGCCGGTCACCTGCGGATCGCGCGCCGACCCGGCGACATGCAGATTTCCGCCCACTTCCGCGTAGATGCCGCGGCCGCGGACAAAAATGCGGTTGGCCGCGGAAATCATGAGGTTAAGCGTCGCGTCGAACAGAGGCGCCCGGCCGCGCGCCGCGTTGGCCTTGCCGATCTTGGCCAGGCGAGCCTGGACCGTCGGCGTCGGATTGACATGCTTCGTGCCAGGAATGGGAGCAGAGACGCTGCTGAAGCGCTCCGGCACGGTGATGTCCATCGAAACGATCGTGATGCGGCCGTCGATAGTCGGCTTCTGGGCAAGCTTGCCGCTGACGGTGAGCGCAAGGTCGGCGGTGGCCGCCACGACGCTGTTGGCTACGACCTGCGCGTGCCGGCCGGTTACGCGAATCAAACCGGGGAAGCCGGCGGCTGGGTCGAGCCGCACGTCGCCGGTCGCCGAGATCGTCCCGCCGTCGGGCGTGGCGCCGCTCAACCGATCGATGCGGATCGTATCGCCGTTGGCGACAAGGGCGCCGGTGATTCCGGTGAGCCTGAAACCCGTCTCGTCGTCGCGAAACCCGCCGTTCACGAGCCGGACCGACCCTTGCGCCTGTGGCTTCGCCACCGTCCCGCGCAATTGAAGCGCGAGCGTGAGCGCGCCGGTCATCCGACGGCCGGAAAGAGATAGAGCGGTGTTGGCGAGCCCGGCGTCGAGCCGGCCATCGATCCTCAAATCGAGCGCTCCCTCCGCCGACAGCGGCGCCGATCCGGTCACGTGAAGGGAATTGGCGCCGCCCGCATTGGCGGTGACGTCGACCGACGTCCGCCCTCCGGCGAGCCGGCCCGACGCCGCGATATCGAGTGGCGGCAGGGCGTTGCTCCGCGTCTGCGGCAAGCTGACCTGCCTGAGCCGGATGCGCCAGTCGCCGGACGGATCGCTCGGCGTCCCGCGGATCGTCGCCTCGCCGTCGGCTGTCCCTGACGCGCCGAAGCCCGGGGAAACGAGATCGAGGGCCGCGAGCGGCAGGGCGGTCGCGGTTGCGTGGAGGTCAAGCGTGGACCCGGTGTGGCCGGAGAGCGACAAGCGGCCCGAATTGACGCGCAGCACGAGATTCTTGATGTCGATTCCGTCACCGCCGTAAGTGATAGCGGCAGGGCCGGCGAGAGCGATTTTTCGGCCGGCGCGCTGTGCGGTAAACGTCGTGAGGTCGAGCCGGATCGGCGAACCGCCGGACAAATGGCCATGCGCCGTCAGGGCAGAGCCGAACACTGAGCCAGCGAAATCGAGGTCACTGGAATCGCCTCGGCCCGTCGCGGTCAGCTTGACGTCCGAAATCGTTTGCCCGCCGACTTCGGCCCGAGCGAGCCGGGCGAGGCCCGAGACGCTCCGGGCGCCCCAGAGATCGCCGATGTTCAGGTCGACCTTGAGGCCTTCGAACCTGCTCGCGCCGAACGCCATCCGGTCGCTGCTCGCGCCGATCGCCACCGCCTGCCGGCCGTCCACGGCCGAAGCGCTGACCTTCGCCTGAAGCGCGCCGCTCATCTTGGTCAGCGCGAGCGGCGAGAGATCGTCGAGATTCGTCGCGCTGAAGCTGAGCTCGCCATTCGCCAGCTGATCCGCGCCGATCGAGACGGCGCCCGCGAGCTGCGCCGAGGCCAACGTCAGCGCGAGATTGTCGACGCGCCAGCCGCCGTCGGCGGTCTTCGCAACATGGGCCGAGCCTTGCAACGGATGACCGTCAATGTCGCCCGAGGCCGACGCGGTGGCTTCGACCTGCCCGGTAATGTGACTCGCCTGCGCCTCAAGCGCGATCCCGGACGTCTTGCGGTCGAGTAGACGGCCCTCGCTCAGGGTTGCTTTCAGCACGGCGTTGAGATCGTCGGGAACGCCCGTTAGCGTCGCCACGATCTCCGCCTTGCCCGAGACACGGGGGTCGAGGACGCTGGCTTGCGGTACGTCGATCCTGGCGTCGAGGTTCACTTTGTCGCGCCCGAAATCGCCGCTGAGCCTTGCCGAGCCGTGCGTTCCGCTCGCCAAGAGATCGGTGAAGCCGAAGCCTCTGCCCGGCATCGTGCGCGCGGCGCCAGTCAGGCGGAGGTCGCCGCCCGTCACGCGGTCCAGCATCGGATAGGCGGTGGCGAGATGCGTCGCATGCGCGTCGATTGTCGCGGTGAGCGCGCCGTAGCGCGGCGCGCCGTCGATATCGGCGGTGAGGCGCGCTTCGCCCTTGAGGACGCCGCCGGCAAGCGGCGCGAAGCGGCTGAGGTCGTGAGCCGTGACCTCCAACCGGCCCTGCACCTTTGTTGGCGCAAGCAGGCCCGAGTAGCGCGCATCGAGATCGTGCGACGAAAGGTCGAGCGTGTCGAAGGCGATGTCCCCTCCAACCGAAGCCGAGCCGCGCAAAGTGAGCTTCGCCTCGCTGCCGATGGCGCGGGCAAGCGCCGGGTCGGCGAGCGCAAGGCCGCTCATCGCGCCCTCGCCCTCGAAGGCGATACGTGTCGACTCCTCGACAAGCGACCCGTTCGGGACGGCGCGGAAAGTCGCAGCGATATGGTCGAGCGTGCCTTGCTCAACGTGGATGTCGCCCGCGTCGAATGAGCCTTCGATTGTGGGACTCAAGGCCGGCCCGGCGATCGAAGCGTTCAGGTCGAGCTTGCCGATCTGCGTGGCGCCCGGGATCGCGCCGGCGTGGATCTTGATGCCCAACGCGCTGTCCGCCGACCTGCCCCCCTCGATGTCGAGGCGGGCGTTGGCGGAGACGAGGTGCAGGCCGGGGGTCGCGATGGTCGAATTGTCGTTGAAGAAGAGATCGCCCTTGAGCGTCGTCTCCCCCGCGAAGACAGGGCGGATGATGGCGGGCGCCATGCCCTCGAGCCGGGAATTGAGATCGAGCGTGAGCTTCCGTCCTGCGCCCTGCCGCGCGACGACAACGTCGCCGCGCGCCCAGACGTCGGCTCCAGCCGAGAAGTCCAGCTTGGCGTCGAAATTGTCGAGCTCGCCTGCGCCGTTGAAGGCGAGTGTGACGGGCGGCAGGCCCGGGAGATTGACGAGATGAGCGAAGATTCCGCCCGCGGGCTCCTCGGAATTGACAGCGAGGGTAAGCTTATCGGTTGCGGGCACATAGGTCATGACGGCCTTGAACTCACCGGGCGCGTCGAGGCGCTTTGAGGTCAGGCTGAGATCGAGGCCCTCGGACGGCGGCCCCAATGTTGCTTTACCGTCGATCTGCAAGCGAGCCGCGACACCGACGACCGGCTCGCCAAGGGACAGCTCCTGCAAGCCGAATTGCTTGACGATAACCTTGAGCGGAAGTTCCGGCAGGATCGGCCCGCGGCCTTCCGACGGCGGCGTTGCGGAGGGGAGCGGCCGACGCAGAAACTGCATGTGCCCGATGGTCAATTGATCGACCTCGAGCCGCCGGCTGAACAGCGCCAGCCGGCTCCAGATCAGCCGGACCTTGTCGATTTTGAGCCACGGGCCATTCCGGTCGGAAAGGACGATGTCGCTGATCGAGGCGTCAGAGGACAGCACTCCGTCGACCGCGCCGATCGAGACGCTGGTCGTTTCCGAGGACAGCGCCCGAGAAAGCAGATCGGCGAGAACGCCTTTGTCGGCTTCGGTCGCGCGCGCCTGCCCGCTCAGCGCGATGAGCGCGACGAGCAGCGCCATAAGCCTGTGGAAGAGCAGACGTCGCATCATCAGAAAGCCTGCCCGATGCTGACATAGAACGCCACCGGCCCGCGCGCGTCGCGCCGATCGAGCGGAAAGGCGACATCGGCGCGGATCGGCCCGATTGCGGTATAATACCGCAAGCCGACGCCGACCGATGTGGCCAGCGGCTCGCTGAAATTCGGAAAGCTCGTCGCGAAGGCGTTGCCAGCGTCAAAGAATGGCACGATTCCGATTGTGTCGGTCACCCTGACCCGCAATTCCGCCGACGCCTGGAACAGGCTGCGCCCGCCAATCACTGCGATGCCGAACGGGCCGGTGGGTCCGAGGGTATTATAGGCGTAGCCGCGCACCGAGCCGCCGCCGCCGGCGTAGAAGCGCCAGTTCGCGGGGATGTCGGCGAGGTCCGCGCCGCCCATCGCGCCAAGCCCGACCAGGCCCGCGAGCACGAAGCGCGAGTCCGGATCGAGCGAGTAATAGGCTGAGGCGCGCGCTTTTCCCTGCACAATATCGACGGAGGAGCCGAGCGCGCTCGGAAATCCCGTCACGGAAGCGTTGAGCCGCACGCCCCGCGTCGGGTCGAGCTTGCTGTCGGTCGTATCATAGTTCGCGGAAACGGGGACGCCGACCAGCGTGTAATTGACCCGCCCGAGGAAATCCGTCGCGACGCCGGTCTGCGCCTCGATCCCCGCCTGCATCCAGAAATTCTGGCCGAATCGATGCCGCAAGGCGGCGGTCGCGTCGGCGTCCTCCACCTCGTAGCCGAAAAAGCCGGCGCCGCTCGTGCTGACACGCTCGTCCAGGGCGTCGACGAGGAGGTCGTTCGGCGTGCCCCACAGAGCGGGCTTGAGGAAGCTCGCGGCGAAGCGCCATCCAAGATCGTGGATCGAAAAACTTTGGAGGTCTTGCGAAGTTATGTACCAGGGCGGCGCGTAGAAGACGTCGGCCTGAAGTCGCAATTGTTCGGCGCCCCCAAACACGTTGCGGTCTTCCCAATAGACTTGGCCGGCAGGCCCATTGGTGGTCGAATATTTCGCCGAGGCGCCCACCGCGTAAGGCAGCCGATCCTCGACGTCGACCGTGTACGGCAGACGGCCATAGGCGTCGAGCGGCGTTCCCTCCGTGATCCGCACCCCGCCGACCGCCGGGATTTGGCGGATCGTGTTCCGGGCGTCTTCGATCGCTCGCGGCGAATAGGGGTCGCCCGGATGGATATAGAGGAAGGAGCGGGCGATGGCCGGATTGAAGTCGTGTGGCCCGTTCATTGTCGCTTCGCCGAATGGGGCGATCGGGCCCGGAGCGACCGTCAAAGTCAGGTCCATCACATCGGCCGCATGATCGACGACGGGGGCGACCGCCGCCACCTTGGCGAACGGCCGCCCTTCTTTTCGGAAATAGTCGACGATCCGGACCTGCGCCGCACGCAATTCGGCGGCCGCCGCGGGGTCGCCGGGCTTGAGGCGGACGATTCGCGCTGGGAGTTCGGCCTCCGAAAGCTCCGCGCCGTCGGGCCCAAGCACGCGGATCGAGCGGAGAGTGAATAGCGGCCCGGGATTGACATTGATGGATACAGGAGCGACGGCGCGGTTGCGGTAGCTTTCCGCGCCGCGTGCAAAGGCTGCGATGTCGCTCGAGAGGATGCTCAGACTGGCGCCGTTGATCGAGATCGTGACCGTGGCGTTGTAGTATCCGGCGCCCCACATCGCGTCGATGATCGGGCCGAAATCGCTTTCCGCGCGCCGGGCGAGCGCGTCGCCATCGGGAGGGGCGTCCTTCCGCAGTTTGTAGAGCGACGAAGCGTCCTGGACGGCGTTTTTGAGCGACCCGTCGCCGCCCTCGACGTTGACGGTGACGGCGTAGGAGATCGCCGTCCGCGAGACGGGCGGGGGGCTTTCGCCCCAACTCCAGAGTCCGAAGAAGTCGAAAGCCTGGGCGCTGTCCCGGGGGCTGCACGCGACCATGACCGCGGCCAACGCGACAACGAAACGCACACTCGATCGAGCAGATAAGCCGCGACCATCCACTCGTACGCCTTTCCCCTGATTGGCCAGGGACATACCGCACAGCCGATCGTCCTGGATCGAACTATTTTGCGCGTCAAAAGTCGAGACCGCAGGGCGGCGCTCGTTGAAGCTCGGCGCCTCGCGGCCGATCGACCAGGGCGCCTTGCGATCCCGGCGCCGTTCCCATAACGGAACCCACGAAGCGAGCAGCGTAGCGCGGCGCGCGAGCGCCTGCCCGCAAATCTCCCCCTATTGTAGGCCGCATGACCTCAGGACTCCGACCCCGTCGCCTGACCAGCCCCAAAGATCTCATCGAGGCGGGCCTCGCCGAGCCGGAGCGGCTTCAGGAACTGGAGGCAATCGCCACGCGCTACGCGATTGGCCTTACGCCGGCGTTGGCCGAGCTCGTCCAGCGCAGCGACCCCGCCGATCCGATCGCACGTCAGTTCGTGCCCGACCCAC
Source organism: uncultured Alphaproteobacteria bacterium (assembly GCA_963824475.1). GTDB lineage: Bacteria > Pseudomonadota > Alphaproteobacteria > Rhizobiales > Beijerinckiaceae > Roseiarcus. The sequence goes on along the minus strand of CAWGPR010000004.1, from coordinate 66,025 downwards.
GAGAGCTCATCCGCGATCCCGCCGAGCGCGACGACCCGATCGGCGACGACGCCATGAGCCCGGTCAAGGGGCTGGTGCATCGCTACCCCGATCGGGTGCTGATCAAGCTGGTCGCGGTCTGCGCGGTCTATTGCCGCTTCTGCTTTCGCCGCGAGCGGGTGGGCCCGGGCTCCGGGTCGCTGAGCGCGGCCGACTTCGCCGCGGCGCTCGACTATGTGCGGGCGCGTCCAGCAATCTGGGAGGTCATACTGACCGGCGGCGATCCTTTGACGCTGTCGCCCCGCCGCATCGCCGAGGCGACCCAGGCGCTCGCGGCGGTCCGCCATGTCAAAGTGCTGCGCTGGCATACGCGCCTGCCGATCGCCGCGCCGGAGCGGGTGACAAAGGCGATGGCGCGCGCTCTGATGGCCGAGGGCAAGACGACGGTGGTCGCGGTGCACGCCAACCATCCGCGCGAGCTCACCGATGCCGCGCGCTCCGCTTGCGGGCGCCTTGCGGCTGAGGGCGCGATGCTGGTCAGCCAGAGCGTGCTCTTGAAGGGCGTCAACGATGACGCGGAAACGCTGATCGAGCTCATGCGCGCCTTCGTCGAGGCGGGGGTGAAGCCTTATTATCTGCATCATGGCGATCTAGCGCCGGGCACCGCGCATTGGCGGGCGCCAATCGCCAAAGGTCAGGAATTGATGCGGATCTTGCGCGCCCGCCTCTCGGGGCTGGCGACGCCGACCTACATGCTCGATATCCCGGGCGGCCGGGGGAAGGCGCCGATCGGGCCGCAATGGATCCGATGCGGCGAAGATGGAAAGCACATCGTCACGGACCCTCAGGGAATTGAGTACGTTTACGCCGATCGGCTGGGCGCCGACAGATAGTTTCGACTGCGATCCTCAGCTGGCGCCGCAGCGCGCCGAGCAATCAAGGGCCGACGAATTGCAGCAGCGCCGGGTCGTTGCCCTCGGAGACGCTCTTCGCCACGCTGCTTGCGACAATGGGATAGAGGAGTACGAACCCGGCGGCGTAGACCAGTAAGGCGGCCACCAGAGCCAAGGTCTTGATGGTCGGCGCGCGGGGCGGTGCGTGCGCGTAATCGCTGCCAAATTCGGCCAGTTTCTCGATACGGGTCATGTCACAATCTCCTCTTGAACTGTTTTCCTCTTGAACTGTGAACTCCCGGCAAGCCGGCGCCTCGCAACGCCGGCGAAGCCGGGCCTACTTAGGGGCCGACGAATGGCGTCTCGGTCGAGACTCTGTTCTGCGGGACTGTCGTGTTGGGGTCCCGCAGCAGAATCGCCGACCCAAGAAGATAGATGGCCAGCGCCAAGACGAGCCCGACGCAGATGCTTGTCACCGGGGACATTTCCCCGCCCTCGGCGAGAGGATCGACGTCGCGCCCGGCGGATCGCTTTTCGACAATGCTCATCACGAACCTCATCGTAACCGCGGACCTCAGCCGAGCTTCGCGTCTCGGTTCGGCGGTTCCGCTGAAGCTCCCGGGATTAACGATGGGCGCTGCGCAGCGCTGTGACGCGCGTCACAGGTCCGGCGAGCGGGCGCGCATGTGCGAGCACGCAGCTTCAGCCGGTCGCGCGCGCTCAAGCCTATTGGGACGCACCCAGCACTGCGGCGGGATCTCAACCGCTTCGCGGCTTGTTGGCCGACAGTTCGGCGATGACATGGTCGACGCCTTCGGGCGATATCCTGAACAGTCCTAAGTAAGGTTGGCTGAATTCGAGAATGAGATAGATGGCGCTCGCGACTGCGGCGGCGCCCAGCGCCTCATAAGTGATCGCCAGCGCGTTGACGCTCGATGACGCGCCAACGCAGGTGAACAGCAGCGTCGCCCAACAGACGACGCTGATGAGCAGCGCGTTTGGAATCGGGCTCCTGAGTTGCCTCGACATCAGATAATGCGTTTGCACGATTGAGGCTGAGAGTTGGCGGGCCGTGTCTAGCTGATGGCGTTGCTCGTCGTCGCGGGGCTTGAGCGTCGCGAAGAATCCGTCGAAGTCGCGCAACTCGGCGCGTGACTGGCCATAGGTCAGCCGCACCGGTTCGGCGCCGCCGCCCCCGCCCCAGAAGCGCTCGCGAGAGGCCACAAGCTCTTGCTTCAAGAGTTCGCGACCGCGATCGGCCGCGGGGCCGTAACGCTCCAGCGCAAGATCGAGCTGCAGGATCTGCGAGCCAAGGGTGTGCGCTTCGGACTGCTGCTGCGAATAGACGCCGTAGCTGGTCCAGACGAGAAGCCCCAACACCAGCGCAAGCAACAAGCCCACCAGTCCCTGAATGGTGGTGATCGCGCTCTTCGCATCGGCGATATGTTGGCTGGGGAGCAAATGCCGCAACAGAACGCCGACCATGCAGCCGGCGAAAATGACGCACATGACCAGCACCGCCCGCCAGACAAAAGTCATCCTTAATCCCCCTTTGCGTCGATCGGCGAAGGGTCGCGTAAGCTCCATCGCCGCGTCAACTCGCCCCCGCCAGCGAGCGGAGCGGCCGCGGCCAGCGGGCTTCAATCCCGTGATCAAGGCGGGCCGGCGGGGCCGCGCCAAAGCACAGGCCGAGCGCGTGTGCAATTCTGCGCGCGACTCAAGCTTTTCAAGCTCTTAGGCTCATTTTTCTGCAACTCGGACAAGACGTGACGCGCACGCCGATATTAATACTTTTCAATAGTGTAATTTGTCATAAGAGCTTGAAGAGACACGGGATCTTATTTTCGCTCGCGCAGCGCCGGACGACAATTCGCCTCTGCCGGTGATCAAACGCGGATGCCGCGCGCTCAGGACCCGCGACCCCCCTCACGCCTCGCGACGACAGGGCTTGCTGACGTCCTCGAGCCCCAAGCATCCTCCATCCCTGAGGCGGAGGCCGACGCGGGCTCGCGGCGTTGTCCGGGACCTGAAACGTCCCAGAGCGCTCGAGTGCGCCTCTCGCACTCCTCACGTCAGCCCCGCACGGCCGCCTTTTTCGCTGGCGGGCTCCGAGACGCGAAAAAAGCCGCCGCTTTTGACCCCCGGAGCGCGCTTTTGTCAGTCTTTCCTATTGCATCAGCCGGATCGGATTCGCGCAGGAGCGAGAAGTCGCATGAGTCAGTTTCAGTTACCCGATGGAACGAGGCTTTGGGCCGAGGAAAACGACAACAACGAGAAGATCGCGATCCACCTGGGCAAGGAGGTCGTGCTGGAGCAATGGGGTTCGACCGACGCAGACGGCAAGACGGCCGACATCGAGCTGGACAAGCAAGGCGTCGTCGAAGTTAGGCTCATCGACCGGCCGAGCAGCGACAAGCCATCCACCATCAGCAAGCGGCGCTTCGCCCTCAAGGCGGTGGGCGAAGGCGCAGCCACGATCAGCGGCAAGGGCGAGGACAAAGCCATCAGCAATCCGCTCAAGGCGCTGGCGGGGGAGTTCAAGTACCACGCCGGAATGGTGAAAGATCTTTTGGCCGACGTCGGCCGCAGCTCGAACCCAACCCTGCTCTTCCAGCTCCAGCGCCTGCTCAACAGCGCCACCAACAACCTTTTCAACCAGGTCAACGACGCCAATGTCGCGAAAATGCAATCGTCGCTCGCCTGCGGGCGGGTGGCCAAGTCCAGCGGAGAGAAGTTGATCGGAAAGGTGATCAGCCACAGCTTTGAAAAAGATTCATCTTACCACAAGCCGCTACGCAAGGTGACCAGCCGCGACGACGTGGAGTATGACCCCGATGTGATGGGCAGAGCGAGGCAGGCGATCGCCGGGTTTGTGAAGCGCGGACATCCTGTGCTGGTCGGCTGCGCCATGGACCCGAACACCGGGATGTTGAAAGATGGCCATCTGCAGGCGACCCGCACAGGCGGTCACACGGTGCTCATCGTCGGGTGCAACGAAGCCGCCACGGAGTTTCTGTATGTTGATCCGTACCCCGGGGGATCGACCCTGAAGTACAAGGGCGGCGTCGCCGCCGACTCGTACCCGCCAAGATGTTTCTTCCTCGGCCAGTTCAAGGTCGATGATTGGGAAGATGTTCTCGGGCGCGGCCCGGTGCTGTCGTACAAGCACAATGAAGGGGAATGGAGCGGCCCCAGGTATCTCGAAGTGATCTCCGGGCCGAGATTTTGATCGCTGCAGACGAATCCGCGCTTCATCGCTCGCAACCGATGTTTTTGCTCGGCCAGAGTCCTTCCGACTGACGGCCGATTCGCGTCGCGCCTGCAGTCAGGTCGGAGTACGCCGAAGCTCCGGTCCAGGGCAAGCCGCGTTCGCGCGGACTCGGCCCAGCCCCTTCGCGGGCTCGGACCGGATCAGAGCCCGCTGCCTTCGTGGTTGATTTTCGCGGTCGCCACGTCATCCATCATGCTGAGAAGCTTGTCGGGGACCGGCATTGGGGTGCAGGCCTTGTCGCCATCGATGAAGAAAATAAGACCGCCGGAATCGCCGTCGACCTTGGCCCGCGCCGCCTTGTCGCCATAGGGCAACCCAGGCGGGGTCAGCGGATTCATGGCGTAGATGCCGCGCAGGAACTCCCACTGCTCGGGCGTCAGTTCGATCCATTTGCCGTTGTGCGCTTCAACCGCCTTTTTCGGCACCGAAATGTCGACGCAATTGCTGGTTTCACTCGCAAGCGCGAATTGGGGCAGGATCGCCAAGGCGGCGATCAAGACCAGAAAACGCAAGTTCAACATGAGGACCTCCTTAAGATCGGACGCCCCCGCGGGTTGTTTTCCTCTCCTAACGAACCTTCCGATCGTCCTTCCGCCGATTGACGCGCAACGAAGCCTGAAACATAGCGCGAATTCTCTAATCAAGAATTATGCCAGCCAAGCCGCACTTCAAACCGCAAAGATCTGCCAGTCGGCGCAGAATTGGAGCGGGTGAAGGGAATCGAACCCTCGTATTCAGCTTGGAAGGCTGCTGCTCTACCATTGAGCTACACCCGCGCCGGCCCTTTCAGGGGCGCCACGGAAGGCGCCGTTTCTCGCAATCCGGGACCGCGAAGTCAATGCGGCGAGCAGCGTGGGGGCGTGGCCCTCACCCCGGCTCCTGTCCCACACGGGAGAGGGAATGCCCTTGCTGGCGGCCAGGATAAAATGCGATTATGACGGCCCATCGGCGCAAGCGCGCCGACCTTTTTCCATTCCACAGGCGAAACATGCCTCCCTATCGCTCCCGCACTTCGACCCACGGCCGCAACATGGCGGGCGCGCGCGGCCTATGGCGCGCGACCGGCATGCGCGACGGCGATTTTGGCAAGCCGATCATCGCCATCGCCAATTCCTTCACCCAGTTCGTGCCGGGACATGTGCATTTGAAGGACCTCGGCCAACTGGTCGCGCGCGAGATCGAGGCGGCGGGCGGCGTCGCCAAGGAATTCGACACCATCGCCATCGACGACGGCATCGCCATGGGTCACGACGGCATGCTCTATTCGCTGCCCTCGCGCGAGATCATCGCCGACAGCGTCGAATACATGGCCAACGCCCATTGCGCCGACGCGCTGGTGTGCATCTCGAACTGCGACAAGATCACGCCCGGCATGCTGATGGCGGCGCTGCGCCTCAACATCCCGGCGGTGTTCGTCTCCGGCGGGCCGATGGAGGCGGGCAAGGTCAAGCTCTCGACCGGCGCGCGCAGCGTCGACCTCATCGATGCGATGGTGGCGGCCGCCGATTCCAAGGTCTCCGACGCCGACGTCGCCGTGATCGAGCGCTCCGCCTGCCCGACCTGCGGCTCATGCTCGGGCATGTTCACCGCCAATTCGATGAACTGCCTCACCGAGGCGCTGGGACTGTCTCTGCCCGGCAACGGCACGGTGGTTGCCACTCACGCCGACCGGCGGCGCCTGTTCGTCGAGGCTGGACATCTCATCGTCGATCTCGCCCGGCGCTGGTATGAAGAGGGCGACGAAGGCGCGCTGCCGCGCGGGATCGCCACGTTCCAGGCGTTCGAGAACGCAATGACGCTCGACATCGCCATGGGCGGCTCGACCAACACCGTCCTGCACCTGCTCGCGGCCGCGCACGAGGGCGAGGTCGACTTCACCATGGCCGACATCGACCGGCTTTCGCGCCGCGTGCCGTGCCTGTGCAAGGTCGCGCCTTCCGTGCCCGACGTGCATGTCGAGGACGTCCATCGCGCCGGCGGAGTGATGGGGATAATGGGCGAGCTCGACCGCGCCGGCCTGCTCAATCGCGAGGTGCGGATGGCGCACGCCGAGTTGCTCGAGCACGCGTTGTCGCGCAACGACATTATGCGCGCGAAGAGCAAGGCGACGCGGGAATTCTTCTCAGCCGCGCCGGGCGGCGTGCCGACCCAGGTCGCGTTCAGCCAGCAGGCTCGCTATCCCTCGCTCGACGAGGATCGCGCCAAGGGCGTGATCCGCGACGTCGAGCACGCCTTCTCCAAGGACGGCGGCCTTGCAGTGCTTTACGGAAACATCGCGCTCGACGGCTCGATTGTGAAGACGGCGGGGGTCGACGCCGGCAATCTCAAATTCAAAGGCCCGGCGCGCATCTTCGAGAGCCAGGACGACGCGGTCCAGGGCATTCTCGGCGGCAAGGTCGTGGCCGGCGACGTCGTGGTGATCCGCTATGAGGGGCCGCGCGGCGGACCCGGCATGCAGGAAATGCTCTATCCGACCAGCTATCTCAAGTCGCGCGGGCTCGGCAAGTCCTGCGCGCTCATCACCGACGGCCGCTTCTCCGGCGGCACCGCCGGGCTCTCGATCGGCCACGTCTCGCCGGAAGCGGCCGAGGGCGGCGCGATCGCGCTGATCGAAGAGGGCGACATGATCGCGATCGACATTCCCGCCCGCTCGATCAACCTCCTCGTCGACGACGCGGAGCTGAGCCGTCGCCGAGCGGCGATGGAGGACAAGGGCGCGAGCGCCTGGAAGCCCGCCAAGCCGCGCAAACGGGCGGTGTCGACGGCGCTTCGCGCCTACGCCGCGTTCGCAACCAGCGCGGCGCGCGGAGCGGTGCGGGAAGTGCCGTAAGCGCGCATTTCATGGTGAAGGCGCTCAGCGCGCGCTCGATCGCTTCGCGCCTTTTTCTCTCGGCGGCGTTCTGGAGCATCCTCATCCTCGCGCTTGCGGGGCTGGGCTTGAGCGCGCTCAACAAGCAATGGACCGAGGCCAACTTCGACGACCAGCTCGGGGTCTATCTCAAGGCGCTGGTCGCCAATATCGCGGCGCCGAATGAGGAGGGGAAAACCAGCGCGCCGGCGGCGATCGCGCCGCAATTCGAGCTCGCCTACTCGGGCTGGTACTGGCAGATCACCCGCACCGACGTGAACCCGCCGGAAATGCGCGCTTCGAAATCGCTGTTCGCGACCCAATTGCCGCAACTGCCAAAGGTGGGGAATGACCCCGGCGCCATCCTCAGCGGCTATGCCGTCGGGCCGGGCGGGCACGAGGTGCGGATGATCCAGCGCCAGATCGACGCCGGCGAGGACGGGCGCTTTCTGGTGCAGGTCGCCGCTCCCGCCGACGCGATCCAGGGCCAGGAACGCAGCTTCGAATACGCGCTCGCGGCGACATTCCTGACGCTGGCGCTGGCGTTGATCGGCTCAACCGCGCTTGCGGTTCGATTCGGCCTGCGTCCGCTGAGGGTCCTGCGGGAAGGGGTGGCCGCGATCCGCCGCGGCGAGGCCGAGCGCATCGCCGGCGAATTTCCGCAAGACGTCGCCCCGCTGGCGACCGAAGTCAACCAGCTGATCGACGCCAATCGTGAGATCGTCGAGCGCGCGCGCACCCAGGTCGGCAATCTCGCCCATGCGCTCAAGACGCCGCTCAGCGTGCTGATGAACGAGGCCGATTTGGAGAGTCCGAGCCTCAAGGAAAAGGTGCGCGAACAGGCCGAGATCATGCGCCGGCAGGTGTCGTTCTATCTCGACCGCGCGCGCGCCGCCGCTCGCGCCAGGACCTTCGGCGCGGCGACCGAGGTGAAGCCGGTCGTCGACGGGCTCGTCCGTACTTACGAGAAGCTGCATGGCGACCGGGCCTTGACCTTCGACGTCGAGTTGCAGCCGGGTCTCAAGTTCCGCGGCGAAGCGCAGGATCTCACGGATCTCATCGGCAACCTGCTCGACAATGCGGGAAAATGGGCGCGCGAAAGGGTGTCGATCCATGCCGCGCGCGCCGCAACCGCGGAGAACAAGGACGCCGCCCGCTTTCTCATCGCCGAGATCGACGACGACGGTCGTGGCCTCGACAAGAGCGCGCGCGCGGCCGCTCTCGAGCGCGGCAAGCGGCTCGACGAATCGCGCCCCGGCTCGGGCCTTGGCCTGTCGATCGTCGTCGAACTCGCTTCGATCTACGGCGGTTCGTTGCAACTCGACGAAAGTCCGCTCGGGGGCTTGCGAGCGATCCTCAGGCTGCCATGCATTTGAGGCGCGCGCTTACGATTTCGGGAGGAGCATCAATGCGGCCGACCCTTCTCATGATCGCGCTGGGGGCGATCGGCCTGGCCGGCTGTTCGAGCGTCGGCTCGGGAGGCGCGCCGCCGTCCGTCGCCTCCGTCACGCCGGCCGGCGCCGCGGCGTCAAGTGTCGCCCCGACGTCGGCTGCAACCCCCGCCCCAGCGATTCCGACCGGCGCGGCGCTAGGCGGCGTCCTCGGCGGGCCGGTCGGGGCGTCGCTCACCGACGACGACCGTGCGGCGGCGTGGAGCGCGCAGACCGCCGCGCTCGACTCCGGCCAGCGGCGCTCGTGGCGCGGCGCCCATGGCGTGTTCGGCTTTGTCGAGCCCGGCGCCGCGACAGGCGCGGGCTGCCGCGCCTATTCGCAGACCATCTATGTCGCCGGCCGGCCTACCCATGGCCGGGGGACGGGGTGCAAGCAGGCGGACGGAAGCTGGAAAATGACCAGTTGAGATTTTGACGAGACCTCAACTTCGCTTTGCGATAACAGAGCGCGGACTTTTTCCGCGGCCTTTCGTTAAGGCTGCCTGAGGCTCATTGATGGTGTGGTTCGTCCTGGCGGGAATGGCCGCTTGCGCGGTCCTCGCGGCGGTTTGGCCGCTGCTTCGCCCGTCGTCGGGCGCGAAAGCGGACCCCGCGGCGAACGAAGCGGCCTTCTATAAGGCGCAACTCGAGGAAATCAGGCGCGACGTCGAGCGCGGCCTCTTGCCGCAGGGGGAGGCGGAGAGCGCCCGCGCCGAAGCCGCGCGCCGCCTCATCGCGGCGGCGTCCGGCCCTTCACAAGCGCCGCCGCCGGCCGGCCGGCGCTACCGTCTGGCGGCGGCCGCGCTGATCGCCGTCGGGCTGCCGGCGGTCGCCTTTCCCCTCTATGCGCGCCTCGGCCAGCCCACGATGCCTGACGAGCCGTTGGCGAGCCGCCAGATCGGGCCGCAAACGAATGGCGAGATCGAGGCGGCGGTGGCGGCGGTCGAGAAGCGGCTCATCGCCAAGCCCGACGACGGCAAGGGCTGGGCGGTGATCGCGCCGGTCTACATGCGGCTTGAGCGCTATAGCGACGCGGCGCACGCCTATGCCGAGGCGCTGCGTCTTCTCGGCGAAGACCCCTTGCGGCGGTCTGCTTACGGCGAAGCCCTGGTCGCCGCGGCGGGCGGCGTCGTCACCGACGAGGCGCGCCAGCAGTTCGATCGCGCGCTCACCGAACAGCCGGGCCAGCCGCAGGCGCGCTTCTATCTCGCGCTCGCCACGGAGCAGGACGGCAAGAAGGCGGACGCGACCCGGGATTACGAATCGTTGCTCGCCGATTCGCCGCCCGACGCGCCTTGGCGGAGCGTGGTGAGCGCGCGGCTGGCGGCGCTCAAAGGTGGGCCTGCGCCGGCGACGGACGCCGCCGCCATTCCCGAGGCGCAGCGGCCGATGATCGAGGGCATGGTGAGCCGGCTCGCGACCCGGCTCGCCAGCAATGGCGGGAGCGTCGACGAATGGTCGCGCCTTATTCGCGCCTATGCGGTGCTGCATGAGGCCGACAAGGCCAAGGCGGCGTTGGCCGATGCGCATAAAGCGCTCGCGTCCAACGCCAACGCGGTCGCCAGCCTGGATGCGCTGGCGCGCGACCTTGGCCTCGGAGACGCCAATTGACCCGCCGCGGCCGCCGCCTCGCGCTCATCGCCGCCGCCCTCGCCGTCGTCGGCGCAGCGGCTGGACTTTCGCTTTACGCGCTGAGCGACAGCATCGTGTTCTTCTATAGCCCCACCGAAGTCGTGCAGAAGGCGGCGCAGCCGGGGGCGCGGATGCGCGTCGGGGGCCTCGTGAAGCCGGGCTCGGTGGTCAAGTCCGCGGACCAGATGGTCGCGTTCGTCGTCACCGACGGCGCCCACGATCTCAAGGTCTCCTATCGGGGCCTTCTGCCCGATCTGTTTCGCGAGGGTCAGGGCGTGGTCGCCGAAGGGGTGCTGGAGGCGTCCGGGCAGATGCGCGCCGAGACCATTCTCGCCAAGCACGACGAGCGCTATATGCCGCGCGAGGTGGTCGACGCGCTCAAAAAGCAAGGCAGCTGGCAGGAAGGGGAGGCGGTCGCCAAGCCATGATCGTCGAGATCGGCCATTTCGCCCTCGTGCTCGCGCTCGCCGCCGCCCTCGCCCAGACGGTCGCGCCGTTCTGGGGCGCGCGCGTCGGCGACGGCGGGCTCATGGACGTCGGGCGCAACGCCGCGCTCATCCAGCTCATGCTGATCGCGATCGCCTTCGCCGCCCTCGTCAACGCGCATCTCAGCTCGGATTTCTCGGTTCTCAACGTCGCCGAGAATGCGAACAGCATGATGCCGACGATCTACAAGATCTCCGGGGTGTGGGGAAACCACGAAGGCTCGATGCTGCTGTGGGTCCTCATCCTGGCGATCTTCGGCGCGCTCGTCGCCCTGTTCGGCCGCGCTCTGCCGCGTGAGCTGCGCGCCGACGCGCTTGCCGTTCAGGGCCTGATCAGCTTCGCCTTCCTCGCCTTCATTCTCTTGACCTCGAACCCGTTCGAGCGCCTCGCGCCGGCGCCGTTCGAGGGACGCGACCTCAATCCGATTCTGCAGGACCCTGGTCTCGCGATTCATCCACCGGTGCTCTATCTCGGCTATGTCGGCTTCTCGATTGTCTATTCGTTCGCCGCGGCGGCGCTGATCGAGGGCCGCATCGACGCGGCCTGGGCGCGCTTCGTGCGCCCGTTCACGCTGGTCGCATGGAGCTTCTTGACGATCGGCATCGCGGCCGGCTCCTTCTGGGCCTATTACACGCTGGGCTGGGGCGGCTTCTGGTTCTGGGACCCGGTTGAGAACGCCTCGCTCATGCCGTGGCTCGCGGGCACCGCCTTCCTCCATTCGGTCGCGGTGATGGAGAAGCGCGACGCGCTGAAGGTCTGGACGATCTTTCTCGCCATCCTCGCGTTCTCCTTTTCCCTGCTCGGCACCTTTCTCGTGCGCTCGGGGGTGCTCACCTCCGTCCACGCCTTCGCCAACGATCCGCGCCGCGGCGTTTTCATCCTGGCGATTCTGGCGATGTTCATTTGCGGCTCGTTCGTCCTCTTCGCCTGGCGCGCCCCGATGCTGAAGCAGGGCGGGTTGTTCGCCCCCGTCTCGCGCGAAGGGGCCCTCGTCGTCAACAATCTGCTTCTGACCACCGCATGCGCGACGGTGCTGTTCGGCACCCTCTATCCGCTGGCGCTCGAGCAGCTAACCGGCGAAAAGATCACTGTCGGCGCGCCTTTCTTCAACCTGACCTCCGGCGCGCTCATGCTCACCGCCTGCTTTGCCGCGCCGTTCGGCTTCTCGCTCGCCTGGAAGCGCGGCGACCTCTTGGGCGTTGTGCAGCGGCTGAGTTTCGCCATTATCGTCGGCGCCGTGACCGCGGTCGTTGGTGTAGGTTGGCTCAGGGGCGGCTCGATCTTTGCGCCGCTCGCGATGGGCTTGGGCGTCTTCGTCATCATCGGCACACTGATCGAAGTCGTCATGCGCGCATGGCGTCCGGGCCTTAATCCCGGCGCGGCGCTGAAGCGCGCGCTCGGCCTGCCGCTGTCGTTCTTCGGCGGGGCGCTCGCGCATCTCGGCGTCGGCGTGACCCTGCTCGGCCTCTCCGGCCTCGGCTTTGGCGCCGAGACGATCGCGACCCTGCACAAGGGCGTCCCCGCTGAGGTCGGACCCTATTCGATCACGCTCGATTCTGTCGGGGAGCGGGTCGGGCCGAATTACAAGGAGACGGTCGCGTCGGTGACGGTGCGCTCCGGCGACGCTGTCGTCGCTGAGATTGAGCCGGCTCGCCGCCAGTTCGCTTCGCGGGAGATGAGCACGACCCAGGCCGGCCTCAAGACGCTTCATTTCGGCCAGGTCTATGTCTCGATCGCCGACCCGACGGGAGACGGCGCCGTGCCCGCCCGTCTCTATTGGAAGCCTCTGGTGACGCTGATCTGGCTCGGCGGCGCCGCGATGGCGTTCGGCGGCGCGCTGTCGCTCGCCGACCGGCGCCTTCGCTTCGGCGCGGCCGTCAGGGCGAAGGCGAGCGCGCGCTCGCTGGCGCAACCGGCGCAATGATGATGCGCTGGCTCGGTCTGTTACCCGATCCCCTCGTCCTGAGGAGCCCGCGACGCGGGCGTCTCGAAGGACGCCTCGGAAGGCTAGAGCAAATTGTGGCTGGGTTGATGCGGCCGATTGTAGCCGCGCTCGCTGAGCGCGGCGACGCGGTCCAAAGGGCGTCCGGAAGGACGCCCGTCTATCGACGGGCTATGGACCGCGTCTACAAGTCCGACTCGCCAAAACTGCAATCTGCTCTAGGCGGCGCCCGCTGGACCGTCCTTCGAGACGCGTCCCCTTCGGCGCCGCTCCTCAGGACGAGGTCGTGGCGGCAAAAAGCCGCCTTCCTGGGCGCTGCGCTCGCCCTGCTTGCCGTGTTCGCCGGCCCCGCCCTCGCCGTGCAGCCGGACGAAGTGATGAAGGACCCGGCGCTCGAGGCGCGCGCGCGCTCGCTCTCGGCCGAATTGCGCTGCCTCGTCTGCCAGAACCAGTCGATCGACGATTCCGACGCGCCCCTCGCGCGGGACATCCGCCTCCTCATTCGCGAGCGCATCGGGCAAGGCGAATCCAACGATTCCGTGCGCGCCTATCTGGTCTCCCGCTACGGCGATTTCATTCTCTTGAAACCCCCCTTCAAGCCGGAAACCCTGCTGTTGTGGCTAAGCCCCGTGCTCACGCTTGGCCTTGGCCTCGTGGTCGTGCTTTTCGCCCGCCGTCGCGTCCCCAGTGAAACGCCACGCTTGACCGAGGAGGAGGAAGCCCGGCTCGCGGCGCTGACCAACGGCGATGCGAGCAGCGGTTGACGTCCTGAGACGCGTAAAGCGGCATAGGCGCGCGGCTCTAGCCGCGGCCTTTGCACTTGCCCCGGCGTTATCGAGTCCGGCGTTGGCGACGTCCTGCAGCCGTGACGTCGTGGCGCAAATCCGATTCACCGGACGTCAGGTCTGTTGGACCTATCGCGGCTCAGCGACTCGTTCATCGGCAAGTTCTCGACCGGGCAGAGCGTTTCGGCTCAAATGACGGGCGAGGCGACCGACTACGATCCGCGCAGCGGAAGCGCCGCGACCGTTTCGCGGCCGCGCGACCCGAACGTGGAGGGGCCCGGCGGATTCTTCTTTGGCGCTCCGCAGGCGCCGGGCGTTCTGACCTTCATCGCCCCCGCCACCGGGACTTATCACTTCAGTTTTTCGCCCTGCGCCATGTGGGGCGCGCGCGGCGCGGTCAGGATCTGCGCGCGCTGAAGCTTTTAGACCGCCGCGCAATAGCCGCAGCGGTTGTCATGCCCGCGAAAGCGGGCATCCAGCAAGGCTTTGCCGAGAGTTCAGATTCCCGCTTACGAGCGGGAATGTCAGGACGGCTGCGATTCCATCGGAAAAGCGCGTAGCTCTAGGGGTGCATCCGTGCGCCCTTGGTGATCTTGTCCACGATCTTCTTGTCCTCGCGCAGCGCGAGACCGACGACATTCATCGCCTCCGGCGCATATTGCTTGACGGCGGCCCGATTGGCCGCGTCGTGGCCGGTCGTGAACATGTCCTCGATATAGAGCGAGAGGCGGACACGGCGCTCCATCGCGCGCCCGTAAATCGCTTTCAGCGTCTCCCGGTCGGCGCCAAGGATGATCATCGGCTGGATCATCAGCGGATTGTACGGGTTGCCGGCGGCGTCCTCGTAAGGCTCGCCGACAAGTTCGGGTTTCGCGCCGACCACGCCGCTGACCAGAAAAGCCACGACGTTGAGCTTCCGCCACGTCGCGAGATCCTCGCGCACGACCACCGCAATCTTCGTATCGAACATCGCTGTTCCTCAAGCCTTCCGCGAGCCGAGCTCAGCCTGGGCCGGTTGCGCGCCTTAGAGTTCGTCGCCCGGCTCCTCGTCCTTGGCTTCGTATTTCATGATGAGCGGCGCCTGGGCGAGCGCGAACAGGAGGGTGAGCGGCAGGAAGCCGAAGGTCTTGAACTTGACCCAGAGGTCGGTCGACTGGGTGCGCCAGACGATCTCATTGAGAACCGCGAGGCCTAGGAAGAAGAACGCCCAGCGCCAGGTGAGCTTGCGCCACCCTTCTTCGGTGACATGCAGCGCGCCGTCGAACAGGATTTTGAGTAGCGGCTTCTTGAGCCAGAGGCCCACGAACAATGCCGCGCCGAACAGAAGATAGAGCGCGGTCGGCTTGATCTTGATCAGGGTCTCGTCATGAAAGATGAGGGTGAGCGAACCGAAGATGAGGACGATCACCGCCGTCACCAGCGGCATGATCGGAATGCGCTTGAGCACGGCGTAGGAGACGGCGAGCGTGACCATTACGCTCGCCATCAAGATGGCGGTTGCGGCAAAAATGCCGAGCCTCGAGAAGACGATGAAGAACAGCGCCAAGGGCCCGAGCTCGAGCGCGAACTTGACGATCGGATTAAGCGCCTTGCGCTGCGGCGGAGCGGCGGTTTCGGTAAAGGGCGTTCTGCTCGTTGGCGCTGTCATGCCGCTTCTCTCTCAATCCCGGCGATCGCATCGGCGAAGTCGCGCGCGGCGAACGGCTCGAGATCGTCGACGCTCTCGCCGACGCCAATGAAATGCACCGGCAGCGCGAATTTGTCGGCGATCGCCACCAGAATGCCGCCGCGCGCGGTGCCGTCGAGCTTGGTCATCACGAGGCCAGTGACGCCTGCAATCCGGCCGAAAATCTCGACCTGGCTCAGCGCGTTCTGCCCGACGGTGGCGTCGAGCACGAGCAGCACGGCGTGGGGCGCGTCGGCATCGACCTTTTTCATCACCCGGATGATCTTCTCGAGTTCGCTCATCAGTTCCGTGCGGTTCTGCAATCGGCCGGCGGTGTCCATCAGCACGACGTCGACGTTGAGCTCGCGAGCGCGTGTCAGCGCGTCGAAGGCGAGCCCGGCCGCGTCCGCGCCCTGGTCGCGCTCAACGATGGCGGAGAACGTGCGCCGCGCCCAGATGCGCAATTGCTCGATCGCGGCGGCGCGGAAGGTGTCGCCGGCGGCGAGCAAAACCGCCTTCCCTTCCGCCCTGAACTTGGCGGCGAGCTTGCCGATGGTCGTCGTCTTGCCCGACCCGTTGACGCCGACGACCAGGATCACGAACGGGCGCTTATCCGGATCGATCACCAGCGGGCGCGCGACCGACTCGAGCGCGCGCGCAACCTCGTCAGCGAGGATCTGTTTCACTTCCTCGGGGCTGATCCCGCGCTCGTAGCGCCCATGCGCCACGGCCTCGCGAATGCGAGACGCCGCGGCGAGGCCGAGGTCGGCCTGGATGAGGACGTCCTCGAGGTCGTCGAGCGAGGCGGCGTCGAGCTTGCGCTTGGTGAAGATGTCGGTCACGCCGCGCGCGATCGCCGTTGACGAGCGCGACAGGCCCAAGCGAAGGCGCTGGAGCCAGCTTTGCTTCGGCGCCGAAGCAACCGGGGCGGCGCTCGGAGGGGCCTCGGCCGCGCGGGCGCCCAATACGTCCGCCTCTCTTTCGAGCCCTGGATCGTCGTTCACCGGCGCCTCGCCGCCGCCGAACCACCGGCGCATGAGGCCCGATTTCGCCTTCTTCTCCTCGTCCTCTACCAACGCCACATATCTCCTGATTCCGCCCCTATGCGCGCGCGGCCGATGTTGGCATACCATTTCTCCCCATGACGCCGGAAGAAACGACAGCGCGGCTGCTCTACCGAGACGGGATGATGCTCGTGCTCAACAAACCCGCCGGCGTCGCTGTTCACGCCGGTCCAAAAGGCGGCCCGAGCCTTGAGGACGATTTTGACGCCCTGCGCTTCGGCCTGCCGCGCAAGCCGTCGCTCGCACACCGCCTCGACCGCGACACCGCGGGCTGCCTGGTGCTCGGGCGGCATCACAAGGCCTTAGAGAAACTGGGGCTCTTGTTCAAGCAGGGCAAGATCGCCAAGACCTATTGGGCGATTGTCGCGGGAGCGCCTGAAGGCGAAGGCGGAGCCATCGATCTGCCACTCGGACGGCTCGACGACAAGCGCGGCTGGTGGATGAAGGTCGATCCGAAGGGTCAAAAAGCGCTGACGCTCTGGCGGGTCAAGGGACGCGGAGTCTGGCGCGGCGCGCCGATCGCCTGGCTTGAACTTGCGCCGCAGACAGGCCGCACGCATCAATTGCGCGTCCATTGCGCTTCGCAAGGCTGGCCGATTTTGGGCGACGCGATCTATGGCGAACGCGCCGACGTGTCCCTCCAATTGCTGGCGCGCAAGGTCGTCGTGCCGCTCTCGAAGTCGAAGCCGCCGATCGAGGTCGAGGCGCCCGCGCCGCCGCACATGCTGGAGACGCTTACCGCCTGCGGCTTTGCGGGCGATCCGCTGTAGTGTCCGTGTTGGTCAAGGGGCTGTGGGGGCCCATTTTCGGTTGTCGCGGATGAGGGCGTTGGCGAGGATGAGAAGCTTTCTCATGACGGCGACGAGGGCGACCTTGGCGGGTTTTCCGGCATTGATGAGGGCGTCGTATTTGGTTTTGAGCTGCGGATTGAACCGGATGGCGCTGAGGGCGGCCCTATAGAGAGCTTGCCTGGCCCGTGGCCGGCCGCCGCGAATGGATCGTTTACCGTAGGACTGTCCGCTGTCGTTTGCGATCGGCGCGAGCCCGACGAGGCTTGCGGCCTGCTGATGGTCGAGACGCCCGAGCTCGGGCGTCTCGACCATCAGCACATTGGCGGTCCCCTCGCCGAAGCTTGGAATGCTGGTCAGGATGTCGAAGCGCTCGCTGACGTCTGCGTCGGCCTTGCGCAGCGTTTTGAGGCGCTTGTCGATGGCTTCGATCTGGCTGTCGATCTGGCGGAGCCTCTGAGCGAGCTGACGCTTGATGAGAGTTGAGACGGCGATGGCCTGGCGGTTGAGGACAGCGACGCGGTCCTTGACGAGGGCGTGACGGGCGTTGACGAGTTCCTTCATGGTCTCCACCGTCGGACTGACGGGGACATTCGGCTCGAGCTCAAGAGCCGCGCCCATGCGGGCGAGCATCAGGGCGTCGCAGCGGTCGGTCTTGGCGAGTTTGCCTGCCGCCTGAGCGAAGCGTCTGGCCTGCCGGGGATTGACCTTGACCCACGGCAAACCGGCCTCGACGAGCGCCTTTTGGAGGAGGCGATGGTAAGCCCCTGTCGCCTCGAACACGATTCGGGCGATCTCGAAGCCCTCAAGCCTTTTGATGAGGGCGCGATGGCCTTGCGGGGTGTTGGCGATGCGGAAGCCCTTGCCCTCGGGGTGGATCGCGACGTCGAGCGTGTCTTTCGAAATGTCGACGCCGACGTTTCGTGCTACGGTTGATCCCATCTTTTCTCAGTCCTTGTCTTGTCTCGGGGGCTTGATCCCCGGGTGTCCGTTCAGGCCGCTGGGAAAAGAGAGGGGTGGTCAAACTCCAAATCAGTCCCTTGGGATTGGCGCGGTCACGACCCATCCCCTCCCGCCGCCGGCCTGATTGCAACTCAAGCCGGCGGCGTCCAATCCTGCCGGACCAGACGCCGCAAATCATGAGACAAGACGCGGTCGCTGACCGCGTCGGCCGCGCTCAACGAGCGCGGCTACAGGCGCAAGCGATTGTGCGGCGCAGCAGATTGTGAAAGGGTCTTTTGATCTGTCCCAGCCTGCGCAAGCCATGTCGATGCGAGCCGCCATCCATCACCTCACGCATTACAAATACGACCGCCCGGTGTCCCTTAGCCCGCAGATTATCCGGCTCAGGCCCGCGCCACATAGCCGCACCCGGGTCATATCGCACTCGCTGAAGGTCTCCCCGGCCGACCATTTCGTGAACCACCAGCAGGATCCTTACGGCAATTGGCTCGCGCGCTATGTGTTTCCCGAACTGGCGACGGAGCTCAAGATCGAGGTCGACGTCGTCGCCGACATGACGGTCTACAACCCGTTCGATTTCTTCGTCGAGGAGAGCGCGGAAAAGTGGCCGTTCGAATATGGCGAGGACCTCAGGCCCGACCTTATCATCTACCGCACGCCCGAGCACGCTGGACCTCGGCTCCAAGCGTTTTTGAGTGGGATCGATCGCGCGCCTAAGCGCACAGTCGATTTCGTGGTTGAGCTCAACCGGCGCCTTGCGGGCGAAGTTCAGTATGTCATCCGCATGGAGCCGGGCGTGCAGAGCCCGGAGGAGACGTTCGAGCGCGGGTCGGGCTCGTGCCGCGATTCGAGCTGGCTTCTGGTGCAGATCCTGCGCAACCTGGGGCTGGCCGCGCGGTTCGTGTCCGGCTACCTCATTCAGCTCAAGCCCGATCGGGTCGCTATCGACGGCCCTCCCGGCACGGACCACGACTTTACCGATCTCCACGCCTGGGCCGAGGTCTATCTTCCCGGCGCCGGCTGGATCGGGCTCGATCCGACCTCGGGCCTGCTCACCGGCGAGAGCCACATCCCGCTCGCGGCGACGCCCCATTACCGCAACGCCGCGCCGATCTCGGGCGGCTATGCGGGCTTCGCCAACGTCGACTTTGCCTTCGACATGCGGGTCGAGCGGGTCGCCGAACATCCGCGCATCACCAAACCGTTTTCCGAAGAGGCGTGGAAGGCGCTCGACGCTCTCGGCGAAGAGGTCGACAAGAAGCTCGTCGCCGACGACGTACGGCTGACCATGGGCGGCGAGCCGACCTTCGTCTCGATCGACGATTTCGAGTCTCCCGAGTGGAACGCGGACGCGGTCGGCCCGACCAAGCGCGCGCTCGCCGACCGGCTGATCCGCCGCCTGCGCGACCGTTTCGCTCCCGGCGGATTCCTGCACTACGGGCAGGGCAAATGGTATCCGGGCGAATCCCTGCCGCGCTGGACGTTTTCGCTCTACTGGCGGCGCGACTTGAAGCCGATCTGGCTGAACCCTCAGCGCATCGCTGCGGAGGGAGAGGAGACCGGCGCGACCAATGAAAACGCCGAGGCTTTGCTTGGCGCGATCGCGTCCGAGCTTGGCGTCGCGCCCGATTTTGTTGCGCCGGCCTACGAGGACCCGGCCGAGTGGCTGGTGAAAGAGGCTAATCTGCCGCCGAACGTCTCGCCCGAGAATTCTGAGCTCAAGGATCCCGAGGCGCGCCATCGCATCGCTCGCGTCTTTTCGCGCGGACTGACCGAGCCTTCCGGCTATGTGCTCCCCGTTCAGCGCTGGCAGGCGAAGGCGGATGGCGCGCGCTGGCGCAGCGAGAGATGGAAGACCCGCCGCGGCGCGCTGCATCTGGTCCCGGGCGACAGCCCGGTCGGCTACCGCCTGCCGCTGGGCGCCCTTCCTCATGTTCCGCCGTCCGCCTTCCCCTATATCGTCGAGGCCGATCCGACCGAGCCGCGCGGGCCTTTGCCCGATTTCCACGACCCACGGGAGCGCGCGCAGCGGGTCGCCTCCTTCGCCGCGGCCGAAGGGGAGGCGCAGGAGCGTGTCGAGCAGCGGCTCGGCGACATTGACGGCGCTGTCCGCACCGCGGTGACCGTCGAGCCTCGCGATGGACGCTTGTGCGTTTTCCTGCCGCCGGTCGAGCGGCTCGACGATTATCTCGAGTTGGTCGCCGCCGCCGAAGCCGCGGCGGAAAAGGTCGGCCTGCCGGTGCAGATCGAGGGCTACCCGCCTCCGGTCGATCCGCGCATGAATGTCATCCGCGTGGCGCCGGACCCGGGCGTGATCGAGGTCAACATCCATCCCTCGTCGAGCTGGCGCGAATGCGTCTTGACGACCGAGGCCATCTACGAGGAGGCGCGGCTTTCGCGCCTCGGCGCCGACAAGTTCATGATCGACGGCAAGCATGCGGGAACCGGCGGTGGCAATCATGTCGTGGTCGGCGGGCAGACGCCGCTCGACAGCCCTTTCTTAAGGCGTCCCGACCTGCTCAAGAGCCTCATCATCTATTGGCTCAGGCGCCCGAGCTTGAGCTACTTCTTCTCCGGCCTGTTCATCGGTCCGACCAGTCAGGCGCCGCGCGTCGACGAAGCGCGCCACGACAGTCTTTACGAATTGGAGATCGCGCTTAGCCAAATCCCAAAGCCCGGGGGAGGCGTCGCGCCGCGGCCATGGCTCCTCGATCGTCTGTTGCGTAACCTTCTCACCGACGTGACCGGCAACACTCATCGGGCGGAAATCTGCGTCGACAAGCTCTATTCGCCCGACGGGCCGACGGGCCGTCTTGGCCTCGTCGAGTTCCGCGGTTTCGAAATGCCGCCGGACGCGCGCATGAGCCTCGCGCAGCAGCTCATGATCCGCGCGATCCTCTCCAGGCTATGGCGCGATCCGCTGGACGGACCGCTGCCGCGCTGGGGCGCCTCGCTGCACGACCGGTTCATGCTGCCGCATTTCGTGTGGGAGGATTTTCTCGACGTCCTCGCCGATCTTAGGGCGCATGGGCTCGCCTTCCGCTCCGACTGGTACGAAGCGCAGGCCGAGTTCCGCTTTCCCTTCTGCGGCGAGGTCGAATACGAGGGCGTTCAGCTCGAACTGCGCCAGGCGCTGGAGCCGTGGCATGTGCTGGGGGAAACGGGCGCGATCGGGGGAACCGCGCGCTATACCGACAGTTCGACCGAGCGCCTGCAAGTGAAGCTCACGACCTCCGACCCCGAGCGCTACGTTGTCTCCTGCAATCGCCGCCGCGTTCCCTTGGCCGGAACTGCGACCAACGGTGTCGCGGTCGGCGCGGTGCGCTACAAGGCCTGGAAGCCGGCCATGGCGATGCATCCGACCGTCTCCGTTCACACGCCTTTGGTGTTCGATATTTTCGACGCCTGGAGCGGTCGCGCGCTTGGCGGCTGCGTCTATCACGTGGCCCACCCGGGCGGGCGCAGCTACGACACCTTCCCCGTCAACTCGAACGAAGCGGAGGCGCGGCGTCTTGCGCGCTTCGAGGCGCTCGGCCACACGCCCGGCGCCTACGAGCCGGCGCCCGAGGCGCCGCATCCGGAGTTTCCGCTCACGCTGGATTTGAGGAGACCGGCGGGTCTTGCTTAGAGCAGATCGCGTTCGGGTCGACGCGGCGGATTGTAGCCGCGCTCGCTGAGCGCGGCCAGCGGGGCTTTAGAGCCTTTTGCTTTTGAGTTTACGCGGGGATCGCTCCGGCGCGCCTCCTCCCCCTTTGCGGGGGAGGATCGAGGAGGGGGGTCGCGCTATCTTAGGCGACAAGAGGGCAGCGGCGCATTCGATAATCTCGACGGCCTGCGCGACCCCCCACCCAAAAGGGGTCATCGCAGAATCTGTTCCAAATCCTACGCTAACGAGGTTCGAGAAAGTCGGCGGGGGGATTTGCAGGGGTCGGAAGATGTTTCTGAGCCGTTCGGCAGCGCTGTGAATGTGCGTGTCGCCGGGGCCACTTTGGGCCGCCCTAATTGACAACCGGAATTTCATTCCGTATTAAACGGAAGTAACTTCCGTTTCGGAGAAGTCCAATGCCCCTTATCAGCGTTTATCTCAAAAAGGGCACCAGCCCAGAATTCCGCCGCTCTCTGGCCGGAGCGATCAAGAAGGCGTTCATCGGAGTGCTCAAATTGCCTGATGACGACTACAATCAGGTCACCTTCGAGCTCGATCCGGAGAATATGATTTACGATCCCAATTTCTTTGGCGAGGTGCGCAGCGAAAAAATGATCTTGATTTCAATGTCGTTTAACCACCGCTCAGCGGAACTGAAAGCGGAGTTGTTCGAAACCGTAGCAAAAAACATCGTAGAAGCGGTCGGCATTCGAATTCAAGATGTGATGATGACTGTCGTTGAGACCGCTCGCGAGAACTGGTGGGCCTATGGGCGAACCGTCAATCAAGAAACCGGATTTGATTCACGCATGGTCGATGCGCCCAGGTGAGAAGACGAACCTAGACGAGCCCGCTGCCGATAGCTCGTCGAAGCTGCGCCGCATTGATGCGCGCCGAAATAGGGCGCGCATTTTTACCGCGGCCAAGAAGCTTTTTGCCGAGCAGAGCGGCTCGGCCCGAATGGAAGATATCGCCCGGCTCGCCGGGGTTGGCGTTGGGTCGCTCTATCGCTCTTTCGGGAATCGCGCGGGACTGGCTGAAGCGATCTTCCGCGACATTCTGGACGATTTGGTGGAGATGGCCAATCGGCTGGGTCTGGACCGCGACCCGTGTTCAGCTCTGCGAATTTGGTTGCAAACATATATCGACGGACTCCACGCGAAGCGATCAATGCTTGGCGACCTCGCCCCGCTGTTCGAGTCCGATCCAAAATTGCTCGCGAGCGCCCGAGCCAAGGCGGCATCGGCGCTGGCAACGGTTCTGGTCAGGGCGCAAGAAGCCGGTGCAGTGCGATCGGACATCGACGCGGACGCTCTGGCGCAACTCATCAATGGACTGGCAGGTAACTCCGATTCAGATCATCCCCAGCGCGCGGAATTACTTTTGGAGATAATTTTGGACGGATTGGCGGCTCGGGGGGCTTATCCGAAGGAACTCTGACCAAAAGGGCGTTCTTAAAGAACGCCCGTCTCTCGACGGGCTATGGGGGGCGGGTGCGCTAGCGCGCTCGCTTCCGCTGAAGTGCAGCAGGCTCTAGCCTTTGTCGGCGAACGCCGCCGTGATGTCGCTCATGGTCGGCAGGTTGGCGAAGGCGTCGAACCGCCCATGCTCGGCGATATCCTTCGCCGCGCGGATGAAGCCGCCCCAGGCGGCGCGAGCGAGCGCGCCCCCGACGCTGATCCGTTTGACGCCGAGATCCTCGAGCTCATGCTTGGTGAAGCCCGGCCAGCCGGCGAGCACATTGACCGGCAGCTTTCCCGCGACGCGCACGACCTCCGAGACCTCAGCCGGCGTCTTGACCAACGGCGCGTAAAGCACGTCCGCGCCCGCTTCGGCGTAAGCGGCGAGGCGGCGCAGCGCTTCGGCAAGGCCGCCGGCCTGACGCAGGATCGCCTCGCTGCGCGCGGTGAGCATGACTGTCTCACCGCTCGCGTTGATCGCCGCGCGCGCGGCGCGCAGACGCTCAACCGCTTCGTTGAGACCATAGAGCGGGGCGCCAGGGTCGCCGGTGTAATCCTCGATCGAAAAGCCGGCGACGCCGGCGCCGACGCAAAGCCGCGCGCTCTCGTGCACGCCTTCCGCGTCGCGGGCGAAGCCGGCCTCGAAATCGGCGTTGAGCGGCAGATCGGTCGCTTGAGCGAGATCGCGGATGTGGCTCAACGCGTACGCCCGGTCGACGGCCCCGTCGGCCTTTCCGGCGGCGAACGCCATGCCGGCGCTCGTGCTCGCGAGCGCCGGGAAGCCGAGCGAAGCGAGATATTTGGCCGAGCCAATGTCGAACGGGTTAGGCATCACAAAGCAGCCCGGAGACGCGTGCAGCTCCGCGAAGCGGGCGCGCTTTTCCGCGATCGTGGGCATCATTCATTCCCCTTCGGCATGAGCTCGGAGAGTCTCAGCTTCTGACGGCCCTCATGATCGAAATTGTCCGGCTTAAGCCAGCGCTCATACGCCGCCTTGCGCTTGGGCCACTCGCCGTCGAGCATTGCAAACCAGGCTGTGTCCCGGTTGCGGCCCTTGACGATCATGTGCTGGCGAAAGATTCCCTCGAACGAGAAGCCGAATTGGTTCGCCGCGCTTCTCGATGGCGCGTTGAGGGCGTTGCACTTCCACTCGTAGCGGCGATAGCCGAGCTCGTCGAAGACATAAGCGGCGAACAGATATTGCGCTTCGGTCGCGCCGGCCGTGCGCTGCATCGCCGGCGTATACATGACGTTGCCGACCTCGATGACGCGATTGGCGGCGTCGACGCGCATCAGCGTCTGGTAACCGACCGCGCGCCCCGACGTGTTGTCGATCACAGCGAAGAACAGCGGATCGGCGGAGCGAGCCTTGAGCTCGATCGCGGCGCGAAATTCGTCAAGGCTGCGATAGGGGCCGTCGAACAGGTAGGTCCACACGCTTTCGCGCGCCTCGTCGCCGTTCGAACCCTCATAAAGCGCCTCAGCGTGCGCGGCCGGGTCGAGCGGCGCCAGTGTGACCCACCGCCCCTCGAGCGTGACTCGCTCCGGCCGCTTGGCGGAATGAGCGTCGGCCAAGGGGCCGATGGGGCGGGGCGTCGTGGGGATCGTCATGTCCATCTTTGATCGTGTGGATAAACGTGCCGTATAACCAAATCTTCTTCTTGTTCAACGATTGTCCTTGCGCGCGCAGGAGGTCTGCCCCTGCCCGATCTCATTCGTACAAGTAGGACGCAAGATTGTGGACCTCAAAGCCGCGCTGGCTGCATGCAATGTGCAGGTCGTGGTCGACCGTCAGCAAGAGGACATCGGTCGGATCGAGCGACAATATGGCGGCGTCAGTCAGGCCGAGGCGAATGAAATTCGGCGAGCGGGAGGCCTGCTTGGCGGGGATAACCGGTTCGTCAGCCAATTCGATGAACATTCCATATTTCGCCATGATCTCCGAGCGCATCGGGTCGCCAATTTGACGAAGAAGGTTCGACGCCTCCGCGAGTATGTGCGCGGTGCAAATGACTCTTGGCGCCCTAACTAGAAGCCCTTGGACCAGTTCGAAATGCCTCGACTTGTATGTCGGATGCAGCCTTCGATGTCTCCTGATGTATTCCGGACTCGTCAGCCCGACGACGAGAAGGACCAAGAGATTGGTATCGATCGCGACCGCCTTTGTCACCCCGACGCCGCCTCGCGGTTCCTCATTTCGATGACGGAGTTGTCCTTCCCAGATACAACGATGACCTTGTAATCGCGCCGGGGTCTTTCGAGTGCCGCGAGAATCGTTGAGGCGCGACTGTCACTTTCTTGTGAAATGCGATTGGCATACCGATCGAAGCCTAGTGTGATCTCCCAATTTCCGTCCTTCCAACGGACTTCCTCCAAACCGAGATTCTCAATGCGCTCATCCGAATAGATTGAGGCAAGCTACCTCTTCGCGTGTCGAACCGCGTCGCTTGGCTCTAGCTCCTTCGGCATTTGCTGTCGATCCTTTCGGCGATCTGACGTCAAACGGCAAACACGAGGCACCGGTCAACTGAAGCACCATCCGCTCTCCCGTCAATGATTGTCTCTTGGAACGCCCATCGTTTGCGCCAAGCGCTGGTAGTGAATCGCGGGCTTCAGCACCATACCCTCGTCAAACTGCGCCACCATCTCGCGCTGGATCTGCTGCCAGGGCGTCTGGCTCTCGGGATAGTGGTAGCCGCCGTGCTTGGCGAGCGCGGCGCGGCGCTCGTTCAGCTCCTCGTCAGAGATGAGGATGTTGGCGGCGCGCTTCTTGAGATCGATGCGCACGCGGTCGCCGGTCTTGAGCAGCGCCAACCCTCCTCCCGCCGCCGCCTCGGGGGACGCGTTGAGGATCGACGGCGAGCGGGTCGTCCCCGATTGCCGGCCGTCGCCGACGCAGGGCAGGGCGAGCACCCCTTTCTTGATCAGCGCCGCCGGCGGCTGCATGTTGACCACCTCCGCCCCGCCGGGATAGCCGATCGGCCCCGTGCCGCGAATGAACAGAATGCTGTGCTCGTCGATCTTGAGCTTCGGGTCGTCGATCCTGTGGTGATAGTCTTCCGGCCCGTCGAACACGATCGCCCGCCCCTCGAAAGCGTCCGGATCCTTCGGGTTGGACAGGAAGCGGGCGCGGAAATCGTCGTCGATGCCGCTCGTCTTCATGATCGCGTCGTCGAACAGGTTCCCGGAGAGCACGAGGAAGCCGGCGCTCTCCTTGAGCGGCTTGTCGATCGGCGCGATCACGTCGGGATCGTCGGAACGCCGCTCGGCGCAATTCTCGCCCATCGTCTTGCCGTTGACGGTGAGGGCCTTCTCATGAATGAGCTTGCGCTTCATGAGTTCGTTGACCACCGCCGGGACGCCGCCGGCGCGGTGGAATTCCTCGCCGAGATATTTTCCGGTCGGCTGCATGTTGACGAGCAGCGGCACCTTGTGCCCGACCGTCTCCCAATCCTGAATCGAGAGCGGCACGCCGATATGGCGGGCGATGGCGTTGATGTGGATCGGCGCGTTGGTGGATCCGCCGATCGCGCTGTTGACGACGATCGTATTCTCGAACGCCTCGCGCGTCAGGATGTCGGACGGCTTCAGGTCCTCCCACACCATCTCGACGATCCGCTTACCCGTCTCATAGGCCATCTGGCCGCGCTCGCGGTAGGGCCCAGGGATCGCCGCGCAGCCCGGCAGGCTCATGCCGAGCGCTTCAGCGAGCGCGTTCATGGTCGAGGCCGTGCCCATGGTGTTGCAATGGCCGACCGAGGGCGCGGAAGAGGTCACGATCTCCATGAACTGTTCGTAGTCGATCTTGCCCGCCGCGAGATCGGAGCGGGCGTTCCACACGACGACGCCAGATCCGGCCCGCTGGCCGTGGTGCCAGCCATTGAGCATTGGACCGCCGGAGAGAACGATAGCGGGAATGTTGACCGTCGCCGCCGCCATGATGCAGGCCGGCGTTGTCTTGTCGCAGCCGGTCGTCAGCACCACCCCGTCGAGGAAATAGCCCATCAGAATTTCGACCAACCCGAGATAGGCGAGATTACGGTCGAGCGCGGCTGTCGGCCGCTTGCCCGTCTCCTGAATGGGGTGGGTCGGAAATTCGAATGCGACGCCGCCAGCCGCCGTGATCCCGTCGCGCACGCGCTTGGCGAGTTCGAGGTGATGGCGATTGCAGGGCGAAAGATCAGAGCCGGTCTGCGCGATGCCGATGATCGGCTTGCCGGAGCGCAGCTCAGCGGGCGTCAGGCCAAAATTGAGGTAGCGCTCGAGATAGAGCGCCGTCATTCCTGGGTTGTCCGGATTGTCGAACCAGAGCCGGGATCGCAATGCCCGCTTGCCGCCGCCGTTCGATTTGGTTTTGGATTTGTCGGCCATGGCTCGCTCGCCTCCCTGGCGCGTCAATCGCGCACACTTTGAGGCGTCAGTATGCGGCGGGAATGGATGCGAATCAACGTTTTACGTCGGCTGCTTCCGCCTATCCCGCGATTGGCGAGACGCCAAACAGCCAGAGGTGCAGGAAGCCGATAAGCAGCCCATAGGCGACCAGGCCGGCGACGACAGCGCCGGCCGTGGCGGCGAACTCTGGCGCCGGATAGACCACGCTGTTCCGCCGGTCGCGCGCGTAGGAGCTCGCAAGATCCGCGGCCGACCAGATGAGGAAGGCGCCGAACAGCACGAGGTCCGCCGCCGAGCCGTTGGCGATGAGGTGGCCTGCGCTCCACAACAGCACCGACCACAGCATCGGATGATGGACGGCAGCCGTAATATGGCTCCGCTTGAAGAGATAGCTCGCGAGCAGAATCAGCGAGACCAGCATCAGAAGCATCGTGATGTGCCGCGCGCCGGGCACGGGCGTCCAGAGTTCGGGCGCCTCAAGGCGCGCCCGCGTGAAGCCCCAGACGATCAGCACGAAGCTGATCGCCGAAAGAGCCGAATAAATCCCCTTCCAGGGGCCCTCGCCGAACCGCGCGACCGCTCTGTCGCGGCCGCTCTCGGAGACGATCCGGGTCGAGTGAAGCCCGAGAAAGATCACGAGACCGAGGACCAGAATCGCCATGGGAAGTCTGCCTTGAGACGGGAATCGTCCGCCGGGCGCAAAAGCTAGGCCCCAACGCGTGGCGAAAGCAAGACAGGATCGGCGCAGCTCTTGCGCCTCGCGAAGCGGCGCTGCAAGGAACGCGGACCCGTGCTCGTGAGGACGTCCGGATGTCCTGGTCCGCCGCTCAATATGTCAAATTCGAGGAGGAGCGCACTCGGCCCGTGCGCGATCTCGTTCAGCGAATTCCACTCATACGCGCCGCGAACGCCGCCGACATTGGCTGCGGTCCCGGCAATTCGACCGAAGTGTTATGCGAACGTTACCCCGAGGCGCGCATCGTCGGCGTCGATTCCTCCCCCAACATGATCGAGGCGGCGCGAAAGCGGCTTCCCGACATTGCCTTCGAGGTCGCGGAGATTCGCGAATGGCGCTCAAGGGAGCCGCTCGACGTCATCCTGGCCAACGCGGTGCTGCAATGGATTCCGGGCCACGAGACGCTGCTCCCGGCGCTGATCGCCAAGCTCAAGCCGGGTGGGGCGCTCGCGGCGCAAATGCCCGACAATCTCGAGGAGCCATCGCATCGCCTGATGCGCGAGATCGCAGCCGAGGGCCCATGGGCGGCGAAACTCAAGGACGCCGCCAACGCGCGCGCCGAGCGCCATGGCGCGGAGTGGTATTTCCGCCTGCTGCGCCCCCATGGGCGCCAAGTGGACCTCTGGCGCACAACTTACTTTCATCCCCTTGCCGGCGCGCATGCCGTCGTCGAATGGCTGAAGGGAACGGGTCTGCGCCCGTTCCTCGACCCGCTCGAGGCGAGCGAGCGGGAAGACTTCCTTGCGCGCTACGAGGGGGCCATCGCCACAGCCTATCCGGCGGAGCCAGACGGGACCGTTCTTCTGCCGTTTCCCAGGCTGTTCCTTGTCGCGACTTGTTGAGCCGATTTGCGGCTCCCTCGTGTTGGATATAGCGTGAACGGGCCGTCGAGCCAAAGCGCGGGCGGCATGCCAGAAGGAGGGAGGACGCCATGCCGAAATATTTGGTAGAAGCGCATTTCACCACCGAGGGCGCAAAGGGGATAGCAAAGGAAGGCGGCA
Organism: uncultured Alphaproteobacteria bacterium; assembly: GCA_963824475.1. Taxonomy (GTDB): domain Bacteria; phylum Pseudomonadota; class Alphaproteobacteria; order Rhizobiales; family Beijerinckiaceae; genus Roseiarcus. The sequence continues at coordinate 37,043 of CAWGPR010000004.1, read as the reverse complement.
CAGCGCGTCGGAAGGCGATCGCGAAGTTGATGGAAGGTATTGGCGGCAAGCTTGAGTGTTATTATTTCGCCTTCGGCGGAGCCGACGCTTTCGTGATCGCTGATTTGCCGGATAACGTGACCGCGGCGGCGCTGTCGCTCGCAGTCAATAAGAGTGGCGCTGTCGCGACCAAAACCGTTGTGCTGCTGACGCCCGAAGAAATGGACCAAGCCTCCAAGAAGGTGCTCGACTATCGCGCCCCCGGGCATTGAAGCTCGAGCCGTCGCCGGCGCGCTTCCGCCGCGCCGGCGCTTTATGCTATGGCGGGCCCGCTCCAAGCGCGCCCGTAGCTCAACTGGATAGAGTATCGGTCTTCGAAACCGAGGGTTGGCGGTTCGAACCCGTCCGGGCGCGCCAAAATTTTTGGCATGCATTTCAACGATTTCGACTATGCTTGCAACGTCCTCACCGACGATGGGCAGGCCGTTAAACCTGAAACCGGTAAGCAGTCGGTAAGCGAAACGGGAGAGAGGTGGTTCAAGGCTGTATCAGAACGGGGAACTGAGCATGGCGACCTGCTTGGATGTGTTGCGGAACGGAATGGTCGTTGTGGCCTATGTGGGCAACGCGTTTGCGTTGTCCAAGCGAAGCGGCATATCCACAGCGCTCGCCAGCCGATGGTCCTAAATCCGGGGTCCAGCTCGCTCCAAGTCACTCGGGGCACCCCGTCGGCCTAATATACAGATTACATTTGCATTAGTGCGCGGCGCGATCAAAACACTTGACATATCAGTACAAATGTGGCATAATAGCGGCGTGGGAATTCATGGGCGCGTCAAGCGTTCCCTATCCCCACACCCACCATCGTGATCGCGTTTGCGTGTCGTTCGCGTGCAACCCTGGGGACCCCATCGGGGTCCCTTCTGATTCCAGGAGCTCATAAATGACTACCGCAACCCAACCAAAACCAAACCCGCTCCCCGCCGTCCTTGTCTATGGCACCCCCGGCAGCCCCGAGCTGACGCAGGCCTCGTGGTTTCGCGCCGAAGACAAAGAGGCCGTCAAGGCCGCCGCCGAGGCGCTGAAGTTCTCGGTGATCGAACTGCAGACCGATGCGGAGAGGGCTCTGGCCGCCGGGGCCCACGAGGGCGTCCTGAAAGGCAGCGGTCGCATGATCGTCGGCTCGGTCTCTGCGGCGGTCTATCGGCAGATCGAGGAACACGTCCGCAAGGGAGCGGAGGCCCCCGACGCGTCCAAGCCGGACAACGCCGCAGCGACGACCAAACCCGTGTCAGAACAAAGCACGAACATCGGCGCGGCGGGTGCGATCACGGCTGGACCGTCTCGTGCAACCCCGGCTGCGCCGGCGATCGACAAGCCGGACAGCGCGACCGCTCGAGAAACCCTTCGGGTCGGCGCGAGGGTCCTGGCCGCCTATTGGAACGAGAAGCGCGAGTTCGAAGGCTTCTGGCTCGCGACCATCAAGCGGATCGAGCCCGGCGAGTTCACCCTCGAGTGGTTCGACAGCCCGGAATTCCCGGCGTTCAAGAGCCGGCCGCAGGACGTCGCCGTTCCGCATCCCGAGTTCCGCGTCACGGGCAAGTGACGCGCAGAACAGCCACCCTCCAAACTCCATGGGGCGGCCTGCGGGTCGCCCCTCTTCGTTCCGCGCATGCCCCAGAACGGGCGCGCCATCCCATCCCCAACCTCAAGAGACTGAAGCCATGACCAGCACAACTGTGACCAACGCCGGACGCATCCGCGCCCTCAACGACGCCTTCCGCCGCACTTTTGTCGGCGGCATGGTCGTGATCACCGCGGGCGTCGAAGCCACGCCGGCTGACCGGCGCAAGTCGTTGCTCGCGAAGGTCCGCGCCTTCGACGCCTTCACCGACGACAACGATCCCCACGGCGAGCATGACTTCGGCGCGGTCGACGAAGGCGGCGTCCGCTGCTTCTGGAAGATCGATTATTACGACCGCGCGACCGAGATGGGCTCGCCTGACCCCGCCGATCCCGCCGTCACCACGCGCGTCCTGACGATCATGCGCGCCGACGAATACTGAGCGCCGAACGAGCTCCCGGCGAGCGGGAGAACCTCCCAACACGCAGGCCAACTGCCGCGCCGCCGCACCATCGACGGCGCTGGCGCCCTCATGCCCATCAACCTCAGGAGACTATTCTCATGCCCGGCAAACAAGCCAAAGTCGTCACGCCCCCGATGCTGAAGCGCATGCTGCGCCGCGTCTCGCGCTCCTCGCACCCCGCCCGAGACCGCGCGATGATCCTGCTCTCGATCAAAGCCGGCCTGCGCGCTTGCGAGATCGCCGGCCTCGATTGGTCGATGGTGCTCGACGCGCAGGGTCGCGTGTCCGGCACGATCCACGTGCGCGACGTCATCGCGAAGAAGCGCGGGGGACGGCGGATTCCCATGCATCCCGACCTGCGGCGCGCCCTGGAGCGGCTGGTGCGCACCACCGCGCCGGTCGGGCCGGTGATCCGCTCCTATCGCGGCTCGCACTTGAAGGCGAACAGCGTCGTCAATTGGTTCGTGGCGCTGTTCAAGGAGCTTGGCTACGAGGGCTGCTCGTCGCATTCCGGCCGGCGCAGCTTCATCACGATGGCCGCCCGCAACGTCCACCGCTCCGGCTGCAGCCTGCGCGACGTCCAACTCCTCGCAGGGCATCGCTCTATCGAAACGACGGAGCGCTGCATCGACGGCGACACCTGCGCGCAGAGGCGATTGGTTGCGTACGTATAGGGGTCTGACCATGATCACTCATCCGCAGTCCATCCGCTCGTTCGCGGAGCGCTCCAGGGCGACGGGGCCTTCAGCGACCCAGGAACGTCGAGTCGATGCGGGCATGCAGCGTGCGCCCCGCTAACGGCTGGAGTTCAATCCATGAGCGATCCATTCAAAGAGTTCATCGAGGAGATGGCTCGGCTATCCGTCTCTTGCGCTTGCAACATGGTCGCAAGGCCATGCGTTCCAGCGTCACCACGTCACTGATGCCCCATCGGCGATCTGCCCCAGGCGGCTCAGGGGAGCCCGCTGGCTGGCGTTCCCGTGTGTAGGGTGACTACGGTCGACGACGCCGAAGAGCTTCCTGAGCCTCCTGTTGGGCTTCGTCTACTGAGCCGTCTTGCCAGGCGTGTAGCGAGGTTTCTCGGCGAAGTGCGCTGCGACCTTGATGCCGATGAGCTCCAGCTCGCCGTCGACCTTGGACTTGCATCGCTCCGAGAGCGAGAGGTGCATGATGTCGCCCTCGGCTGCATCATCATGAACGGTATTCAGCGCTCGCATGACCATGTCTGCGCTGGGAAGCCGTCTCGCGAAATTGGAACGCGCCCTCGCTCCATCGCAAAGGGAGTTCTCCTGCTTCCGCACCGTCATCATTCATCCCGACGACACGAGCGAGGCCATGCCGATCGCTGACGAGGAGTTCGTACGGTTGAAAGCAGAAGGCTACCAGCCCGATGTGGATGCGGCTTCGGGCGGCGCTTGCGCAGTTGCGCGGCGATGATCGGCCCGAAGTGGTTCACCCAGCGTCGGACTATTTCGTAGGAAACTGCAATTCCGCGGTCCGTGAGCCAATCCTCGACGTCACGAAAGCTGAGTGTGAACCGGAGATAGAGCCAGATCGCCTGATTGATGACCTCAGGCGGGAACCGATATCCCGCGTAGCTGATCTTCCTCATGCCCCTTGGCTAGCGCGCCTACCAACGTCCAACAAGCTGATGCCGGCGTGACAAAGCCGTTGTAGGCGATGCGCGTCGCACCGCAATCGTCGCAGGCTTCCACGTGCCCGCCAAGCACCGCCGTTCGGCATGCCGTGATCGCGCTAATGACGCGCCGCTCGGTCCGCCCGACATGTCCGGCGTGGTCGCGAAGATAGGCCTCGCCATGGCGACGCAGGATATCTGCGACTTCGCTCGTCGGTCGGGGGATGGAAGAACCGGCATGGGCCACGGCCGGCGCCGCGCCTGTCTATCCCGGCGGCATCACCTCCCGCGACAGCCGATCGAGCGGGCTCTGCGTCGCCCGGATCGTGTGGGCGGCAACCTGCGTATAGCGCGCCGTCGAAGACAAATTGTTGTGGCCGAGCAGAACCTGAATGATCCGGATTGTCGGTTCCGCTTTCCAAGAGATGGGTCGCGAAGCTGTGGGCAAGGTGTGCAGCGTGACCCGCTTCGTCAGGCCGGCGGCCTTGACGGCCGATCGGCAAGCGGCGTGCAAGACCGTCGGATCGATCGGATGGTCCTCGTCCCGACCGGGAAAGAGATAGGTCCTCGGTCGCGCCAGTTTCCAGTAAGCGCGCAGGATCGCGAGCACCTGCGGCGACAGCATCACGTTGCGGTCTTTCGCTCCCTTGCCGTTCCGAACCGGGATCACGCCCCGCGCGCTGTCGATGTCGGCCACTCTCAGTCCCGCGACCTCCGACGCCCTCAGCCCCGCGGCATAGGCCGTGGTCAATGCCGCCCGGCTCTTCAGGGTCGAAACGGATTCGAGAAACAGCACGACCTCGTCCGCGCTCAGCACCACGGGCAGCTTGCGCGGCTCGCGCGCATAAGCGATCCGCTCGGGAACCTCCGCCTCGCCGAGCGTGATGCCGTAAAAGAACCGCAGGGCGCAGACGATCTGGTTGAGGCTCGCCCAGGAAATGCCCGTCGAGAGCAGATGGACCTGGAATTCCCGCACATCCTCAAGTTCCAGCCGCTCGGGCGACCGGCCGAAATATCGGCTGAACTTCGAAACGGCGCTGATGTACGATCGCTGCGTCGCCGGCGACATGTTCCGGATCGTCATGTCCTCGATCATGCGGCGGCGAAGAGGGCTCAACTCGGCCATCGGGGGCTCCTGTCTGAGGGATGGGCTTTGACACCCACATCTTCTCAGCCAGGAGCTGCTCGCTAAACCTCGACACCCACGCCGCGGTAGCGGCTTCGTTCAATCCCCTCGATTCAGCTAAACCAGATCGCGCTATAGTAGCGTGACAGCCGGGTTGCCGGAAATTGTGCTCCAGTCCCCCCGTTGGGATCGCCCCGCAAAATGCCACCTTCGTCGTCCCACTCGATCCTTGAAGCATCCCAGGCGGCGATCGCGCGCTCACGCGGTGGACGGATCACATCTGCAACGCAATCTATACGACGGGTGAGCGATATCGACCTATTCCCGCGCGTCGTCGAAGGCCGGGCGCCTCTCGCTAGACCTACCGGGTGATCAGGCGATCGGTCCTTCGGCCGCTGGCGAAAAGGCGGGCGACGCGGCGCAGGCCGCGCTCTTCGCCCGGGCTCCCCCTACTTCGTGTCGGGCGTCGCGCTCGCGCCCCAGGTCCAGTTCCGGATCTCGGGCAAATCCTCGCCATGCTCGTCGATGTAATGCTTGTGCTCGATGAGCTTGTCGCGCATCGCCTGTTTCAAGTAGGCGCCATTGCTGCCGAGGCGTGGTAGTTTATCGACGACATCTTGCACCAGATGGAAGCGATCGATGTCGTTTTGCACCCGCATGTCAAAAGCCGTCGTGATCGTGCCCTCCTCCTTGTACCCTCGCACATGGAGGTTCCGGTTGGTTCTGCGATAGGTCAGCCCATGGACGAGCGAGGGATATCCGTGGAAATTGAAGATGATCGGCCGATCCCTGGTGAAGAGCGAGTCGTAGTCGGTTTCGCTCAGTCCATGCGGGTGCTCTGCGCAGGGCTGGAGTCGCATCAGATCGACGACATTGATGACCCGAATTTTCAAATCGGGCAGATGTTCGCGCAGGATCGATACGGCCGCCAGAACCTCGAGTGTCGGCGTGTCGCCGCAGCACGCCATCACGACATCCGGGTCCGCATGCTGGTCGGTGCTCGCCCATTGCCAGATGCCGATTCCCTCGGTGCAATGGACGACGGCTTGCTCCATGGTGAGCCACTGCGGCAGCGCGTGCTTGCCCGCCACGACGACGTTGACGTAGTGCCGAGTGTGCAGGCAATGGTCGAACACCGACAAGAGGCAATTGGCGTCCGGCGGCAGATAGACCCGAACGATGTCCGCCTTCTTGTTGATCACGTGATCGAGGAAGCCGGGGTCCTGATGGGTGAAGCCATTATGGTCCTGCTGCCAGACGTGCGACGCGAGGAGGTAATTCAACGACGCGATCTTGCGCCGCCACGGCAGTTCGAGCGTGACCTTCAACCATTTCGCATGCTGGCTGAACATGGAGTTGACGATGCGGATGAAGGCCTCATAACTGTTGAACAGGCCGTGTCGCCCCGTCAAAAGATAACCCTCGAGCCACCCTTCGCATTGATGTTCGCTGAGCATGGAGTCCAGGACGCGGCCCTGAGGCGCGAGAAATTCATCGCCGACCACTTCGCGGGCGTCCCATTGACGATTGGTGACTTCGAAGACATCGCCGAGAAGGTTGGAAAGCGTCTCGTCCGGACCGAAGATGCGGAAGTTGCGTTTGTCCTCGTTGAGGCGCGTCACGTCGCGCAGGAATTTGCCGAGCACCATGGTATCTTGCGCGCTCACGGCGCCTGGCGCAGGGACGGAGACCGCGTGGTCGCGAAAGTTCGGCATTTGCAAATCGCGCAGAAGGACGCCGCCATTAGCGTGCGGGTTAGCGCCCATCCGACGGGCGCCCTTCGGCGCGAGCTCGGCGAGTTCGACTTTCAGCGTTCCGTTCGCATCAAAGAGTTCTTCCGCCTTGTAGCTCTTCATCCAGCTTTCCAGCAGCTTGACATGGTCGGGATGCGCCGCGTCGACGAGCAGGGGAACCTGATGCGCCCGAAACGTGCCTTCGATTTTCAGGCCGTCCACGACCTTCGGCCCGGTCCAGCCTTTGGGCGATCTGAGGACGATCATGGGCCAGCGTGGCCGCGCGGGGTCTTTGTTTTCCTGGGCGCGCTTTTGAATTGAATGGATCTTTTCGATGGCTGCTTCGACGGTCTTTGCCATCAGGCGGTGCATCACTTCCGGCTCGTCGCCTTCGACGAACAGCGGATCCCACCCGCAGCCACGGAAGAACTTTTCGAGTTCCTCGTGCTCGACGCGCGCGAGGATTGTCGGGTTGCTGATCTTGAAGCCGTTCAAGTGCAAGATCGGCAAAACTGCCCCGTCGGTGATCGGATCGAGAAATTTGTTGGATTGCCAAGCGGTCGCCAAGGGGCCCGTTTCCGCCTCGCCGTCGCCGACAATGCAGGCGACGATGAGTCCCGGATTGTCGAACGCGGCGCCGAAGGCGTGGCTGAGCGAGTATCCGAGTTCCCCGCCCTCGTGAATGGAGCCGGGCGTCGTCGGCGCGACATGGCTCGAAATGCCTCCGGGGAAGGAGAACTGTTTGAAGAGCCGTTTCATCCCGGCCTCGTCCCGGCTGATGTCGGGATAGATTTCGCTGTAGCTGCCCTCGAGATAGGTGTTGGCGACCAGGGCCGGGCCGCCGTGGCCGGGACCGGCGATGTAGATCATGTCGAGATCATGCAGTCGGATCGTCCGGTTCAAATGGACGTAGATGAAATTCTGCCCGGGCGTCGTTCCCCAGTGCCCGACCACAAGCGGCTTGACATGCGCCAGCGTGAGAGGCTCGCGCAGCATCGCGTTTTCGTAGAGGTAAATCTGACCCACCGAGAGATAGTTTGCGGCGCGCCAGTACGCGTCGAGCAGGCGCAATTCGTCCAAATCCAAGACAGCCTGCCCGTTCGCGGTGGCGTCGTCGTGGACGTGCATGTCTCGCGGTGAAACGGGAACGTTCATTGTCCTTATGCCTCTCTCTGTGTCCCGAAAACGGCTTTCAATGTTCCACGGGACTTTCCAACGTGGTGGCGGCTTTGTCCGACCCGTTGGGGCGCGGGATCGACCGATCTGCTTTTTCGATGATCTCGAGGAAGGGCTTCATGATGTCGATCGGCATGGGGAAGACGACCGTCGAATTCTGTTCGGCGCCGATTTCGGTCAACGTCTGGAGATAGCGAAGCTGCATCGCAGCCGGAATGCTCCCGAGGATCTTGGCGGCATTGACGAGCGTCTGCGAGGCTTGGAACTCCGCTTCGGCGTGGATGACTTTCGCGCGGCGGTCACGTTCCGCCTCGGCCTGCTTGGCGATCGCCCGCACCATGTTCTCGGTGAGCTCGACGGTTCTGATCTCGACATTGCTGACCTTGATGCCCCAGGTCTCCGTTTGGGCGTCCAGTATGCTCTGCACGTCGGCGCTGAGCTTCTTGCGCTCGGAGAGCATTTCGTCGAGCTCGTGCTGGCCGAGCACGGCGCGCAAGGTTGTTTGGGCCAGCATGTTCGTGGCCGGCAGATAGTTCTGGACCTTGATGATCGCCCGTTCGGGATTGACGACGTTGAAGTAGAGCACTGCGTCGACCTTCATCGAAACATTGTCGTGGGAGATGACGTCCTGGCTGGGGATTTCAATGACTTGAATGCGCAAGTCCACCCGCACCATCTCCTGAATGAAGGGGAGCAGCAGGACGAGGCCCGGGCCCTTGACCCGCTCAAAGCGGCCCAAGGTGAAGACGACGGCCCGTTCGTATTCACGCAGGATGCGAACGGAGGCGATCAGGCAAACGACGACGGCGAAAAGGACGAAGAAGACGAAGAGGGCCTCAACGGAAAACATGACCGGGGATCCTTCCTCTGATCGGTCCCCGCCGGCTTCGGACGGGGCGGCTCAATCGACGCCGGGAGGCGTTACGACCGAATCCAGCGCGCAGGGTTTCTGAATCGAGGCTTCAGATAGCCACAGGGCTTAACGACGAGCCAGCCTCGGATTCTACTCATGAATTGATCACGCTTGGAGGGGCGGAGCCCAGTCACTTCACGCAAGCCCCGTCGCCGTCACAGAATGCCGGGCCGTCGATCTGAGCGAGCCGCCGGCCTGAGTAATTTACGACCCTCTCAAGGTCCCAATCTCGCCGGTACAGGCTCGCGGGTTCAGCTGACCTTTGAGGACAAATCTGGACGGGACAAATTAGACCTTCCGTCGAGCCGGCTCGGGTCGTGCGACCACGTCAGCAAATTGCCCACTTCTACGCGGCAATTCAGCAGCCAATGTGCAACGAAAACTCGCTCCGCTTTCCGCGGTCGTCGGGGCGAAAGGCGGCCGGTTGCGTGACGCTTCGATCGTCCCCCGACATCTCCGCGCCGATCAGTTGCAGACCCTTGCCGTTATCATCAGTCACCCTGAACCACTGCAACACGAATTTCTCTTTGAGCTGCTTCCAACTCTCTTGTATTCGATCCCAGTTCATGAACGCCTCCTGCGCCATGGCTGCCCCATTGAGCCGCCATGATTTGGGGCATGCAAGAATTCGGAATTTACTCAGGCGGCCGCTTCAGCCGCCCTCGCCCCGAAGCGCTACATTGTCCAAGTTTCCAGAATTACCCGCCACGGCGAGGGATCAAAAAGTGCGCCTTCGCGTGAAAGGGGCAGTAAACCGTCGCGATAAGTCACTGAAGCGATTTCTCGTCATTTTTGGACTCGGGCGAGGATTCACAGCCCACCTTGTCGCGTGTTTCCTTGCGACCAAAACCGCGATCCGCCGCTCCATCAAACGCGGTCAACCGTGGTCGGTCATGCTGTGGTAAATTCCTGCCGGCCACGCGAGTGCGTTGGGCAGAGCCTGTCCTATGCTTGCGGCGAGGTTTGACGCCGAAGCGCCATTCCACTTGGCTTGAATTGTCGGCGACAGCACGACGCCAACGCCAACAAGATAAATGATCACTATCAAAGCAATCACTGCGCGCATGACGATCAGCCCTGTTCCGCTTCGGTCGCGAAACACGATAATCGTTTCCGCCTCGGCGAACAGGGGTGGAAAATACCTATTCAACAATGTCGCCCCTCGGCGACGGCGCAAATCGCAGCCTTAGCGTGGTCGACTGCGAAGACGAGTTTACGAGGACCGTCGCGAAGTTCGACGGTGCGCAGAGCGCCGCCAGGCTCCAGGCTCAATCAAGTCCGCCTGATGATGACGGAGGCGACGACGACAGCTGCGGCCACGCTCGTGGACTCGCCCGTCCTCGAGGCGCCAGAACATACGCTCGATGAGATTGCATGAACTTTCGCTGTGCAGTCGCCGCGCGAGCGGCCGATCGCCTGCCCTTCGGCCCGCCTTTTCTGCGTCGTTCGCTCCCTATTCGCTTGCTCCCTTACCTCCAACCGACCCATTAGGAACTTTTCTACGGGCGAACGAGCGCCAGCGTGTGCTGCGCGATCATCAGTTCTTCGTTGGTGGGGATGACCCAGACCGATACGCCGCTGTCCGGGGCGGAAATGCGCGGCCCGCCGGCCACGTTCGCCGGCTGGTCCAGCTTAACGCCGAGCCACGCCATCTTGTTGCATAGCGCCGCGCGCACGGGGACTGAGTGCTCGCCGATGCCGGCGGTGAAGACAAAGGCGTCTAGCCCGCCAAGCACAGCCGCGTAGGCGCCGACATATTTCGTCATCGCATAGACGAAATACTCCACCGCGGCGACCGCCCGCGGATCCACGCTCTCCTGCAGCAGCCGCATGTCGCCGCTGACGCCAGACAGACCGAGCAGGCCCGCGCGCTCGGACAGCATCTTTTCCAGCGACGCGTCATCGAACAGCTTGCGGCGCAGGAGGTAGAAGAGGAGGTCCTGCGGCACATCGCCGGACCGGGTCGCCATCGGAAGTCCGGTCAGCGCGCCGAAGCCCATCGTCGTTTCAACGCTCTTTCCATCCAGCATGGCGCATAGGCTGGCGCCGCCCCCAAGATGCGCGGCGATCACTCGACGCGCTCCGGGCGCGTATTTCGGCGCCTGCCGGCTGATGTAATCGTAGGAGATGCCGTGGTAGCCCCAGTGTCGTGCGCCGGCGTCGAGCACGTCCTTCGGGAGAGCGTAGATCTGCGCCACCTCTGGCATTGTCCTGTGGAACGAGGTGTCAAAACAAGCCACCTGCGGCAGGCCGGGAAAGGCTTGGGCCAGCGCACGGGCGCCACGCACGTTGTAGGGCTGATGCGAGGGCTCCATGGCCACGAGCGAGTCGAGATAAGCCAGCACATCGGCGTCGATCAACACCGGGGCCTCAAACCTTGTCCCGCCGAGCACCACCCGATGTCCCGCAGCGACCACCTTCATCCTCGCGATGTTCTTCTCGAGCCAGGTGACGACAAAATGGAGCGCGGTGCGGTGGTCGATCGCGCGGCCGTTGCCGAAATCGTGCGTCTCCAGCGGTTTACCGGCCGAGTTCTTCGCAACGAACTGTGGGTCGGTCTGCATGTCGCTGACCTCGCCGTGACTGATAGAGGTCAGAGTTCCCTTTCCCGCCACTTCATAGGCGCCGAACTTCACGCTGGTGGAGCCCGCGTTGAAGACGATGATGGCCTCGCTCATGGCCGATCACTCCGCGGTTTCGGGCAGCACGATGGCAGGATCGCGCGCCAGCGCGTCAGCATACAGCACTGCCGCGGCAGCCGAAAAGCGGCGCGCGGCCGGCGTATCAGCGCGGCTGGTCAGGATCACCGGCGTCCGGGCGCCGACCACCAGGCCCGCGATCTGTGCATCGGCCATGAAGGCGAGGTTCTTATAGATCATGTTGCCGGCCTCGATGTTCGGCACAATCAGCACATCGGCGCAGCCCGCGACTGGAGAGGAGATATTCTTGATCCGCGCGGCCTCGGTATCGACCGCCGCATCGAGGTCAAGCGGCCCGTCGACGACGCCGCCGCCGATCTGCCCTCGATCGGCCATCTTGGCCAGAATCGCCCCGTCGAGCGTGGCCGGCATTTTGGTCTGCACCATTTCGACCGCCGCCAGCACGGCGACTTTTGGCAAGTCGATTCCGAGTGCGCGCGCGAAACCGATCGCGTTCTGGCAGATGTCGCGCTTCTGGTCAGTGGTGGGCGCGATGTTCAGCGCCACATCGCTGAGGACGAAGCGGCGCGCGTAGGTAAGCGCCGACACCATCACGCAGTGGCTGATCAGCCGCCCGGTCCGGAGTTTCGCGTCTTTCTGCATGATCGCGTGCAAGAGCACGTCGGTGTGCAGGCTGCCCTTCATCAACGCGGCGACTTCGCCGGCGCCAGCGGCCATTGCCGCCTTCTGCGCCGAGTCTTCGGGGCCATCCGTGGCCACTAGACGGCATTTGGCGATGTCCAGGTGCGCATGATCGGCGATTTGCCGGATCTCGCTCTCGGGGCCGTAAAGAACGGGCAGGATCAGCCCGGCCTCCCCAGCCTCCACCGCCCCGGCCAACGCATCGGCGCTGCACGGATGCACGACCCCGGTCGGCATCGGTTTGAGATTTCGACAGCGCTCGATCAGCCCATCGAGCCGATGCTCGGCGATGTCGAGGCGCTGGCGCGTCGTGGGCGCCAGAACTTCCAGGATCGCGGTCGCGACGACCTGACCCCTGGGGTCTGCGCACTGGCCGTCCAACACCACAATCCCTTGATCTGGCCGTTTCTCTCGCACGACGAGCCGCGCCGTCATCACGGTGGTGATGGGCAGCGCGCCCTTGATTTGCACCGAGGCCGCGCGGATCGAACTTCCAGGTCCGGGAAGGGCTGAGCCGACCAGCGCGGTCAGGATGCCAGTGATGATGCCCGCAGCCGCCTGGCTTTCGGCTGGGCCGGCGAGCGCGCCCGCTTCGCCAAAGGCGGCGGCCCAGGCCCGCACGTCGCCTTCTTGCAACGTGCGCTCGGTCGACGCGGAATCGCCGACCGTGATTTCTCCGAACGTCTTGTTCTCGACCGAAGGCATGGTGATGTCCCGAGGATTGACGCGTCAGCGCTGTGCCAATTTGCTTTCCTGAAAAACTGGAAAGATTGAAGGGAGACGTTCATGGCGATGGCGAATCCGTCCGCCGAACAATCCGTGATCCGTCCGCTCAGATCTTCCTTGCAGGCATAAGCGACAGAGTGTTGCACGAAATCGAGGCGTCCCCAGTCCTGAGCGATGCGCCCGAAAACGGCTTCGAGTTCGGCCTGGCGCGGTGACGTCGCAAGGCATGAAGATTTCGCTTTGCAGCGCTCGCGACAGAGGTCGCACATAAGGCTCCGTCTTGGCGTTGATATAGGTGATCGCCAGTTCGGCGCCCGCGGCGCGAAAATGCCTGGCGCAGCCGTAAGCAAGGCTGTGCTCATTGGCAATGCCAATACTCAGGCCTTTCCAGCGTCGTCATAGCTTTTTCCTCAAGCAGCGTCCGCACCCGTCTCAGTGCAACTCGGCTCCTGGTCTGGCGGTCGCCCTAGCGTCGGTCAGTCGGCCCGAGGTCGTGGGCGCCGGCGGCTTCTCGATTGGCGCGCCCAGCGCTTGCGCCAGCCGGGCCAGGCGGTCGCGCTCGGCCTCGGTCAGGGGGTCGCCCGCGCTGGCGATCGCGCGCGCCTGCTTCAGCAGTTTCTTCCGCGCGTCCACCTCCGTCACAAGTGACGGAAGTACCTCTATCGCGCGCTCGGGCTCAAGCTGGAGGACAAAGAACTGGTCCCGAACCAGTGTCTTGAACTCGGCGAGCGACAGATGCATGAGTTGTTGGCGCGCGACATTCAGCGCGAGCGCGCAGCGCTGGTCGAGCGCTCGATCGGCGGCGCGGACATACAGGACCGATCGGGTCAGCGCCTCGTCGAACCCCCCAGTCTTCAGCATCGCCTCGTACGCGTCCGTCTGGGCCTGTCGCGCCGCCAGCTTTTCAGGCGATGTTTCGGGGACCGGCCGCACGACGCTGTCCTTGTTGATGCCGAGGAGCGCCTGGACGAAAGGCGAGCCGTAGAAGCCGAAGAACATTTGCTCTTCCAATGGGTCGCGCGCGTCACGATAGGCGTCCAGGGCGGTCGTGATCTGGTCGGATACCTGCTTCTGCAGTGCGAGCAACGGGTTGTCGGCCGCTACTGGCCTCCGCGCGGCCGCAACGGCGGCCGCAAGCGGCTGCATACCCTTCATCCAGGGGTTTTTATCGCCGAAAATCGTATAGCTGAGCCGCAGCGGATTCAGAGCCAAGGCCAGATCCGCCATCGGCTGGTTGACGAGCGCGCGCACGATGGGCTGCAAGAAAGTGCGATAAAGCGAAAGGTTCAGTTCCGAAAGCCTTGCCACGGCCGCGAAAGCGCGGTCATCCTCGGGGCTATTGCGCCCAAGCGCGCGAACGTCATCGAGCGAGCGAGCTTCGAAGCGGGCAATCCAGTCGCCGGTGACGAAGCCGGCGGCAGGCACGTTGGCGGGCCGCGGCGCAATGACCATCTCGAAAAGACCGGGAGGCAGGCAGTCGATGACGTCGATCAGTTGCACGAACTCCTCGTCCTCCTTGGCGCCCACCTTGGCGGAGACGAAGATGGCGAGATGTCCGATCTCCTGGCTCACGCAGTACACGATCGTTCGGCCGGTGGCGCGGATATCGTCGACGTCCCGATAGAGATCGAGAATCCAGCCGAGCGTCTGCGGCGGCGGACTAATGTTGTCGGCCATCGAGGTGAACACGATGATCGGCGAGGCGATACTGCGAAGATCGAAGATCGCGCCATTGCGCGAATGAAGCTGGTTGCGGGTCAGCCTGTCGCCGATGAAGAGGTTGTCGACCAGGAACTGCAGTTCGTCTCCGTTCAGTTGGATGAAATCTCCCCACCATTTTTCGAACTTGAGGTAGCGCGCCGCATCGGTGTCAACGTGCGTATAGACCTCGTATTGCTTGCCCCACAGCCAATTCGCTGGGTTCAGAATGTCGAAGTTCAGGATCAACGCGGTGCCGTCGATCTTCCCTTTGCCGAGATCGCTGGCCATCGCAGTGAGCCAGCTGCCGCCGAGCAGGCCACCAGCATAGCGCATCGGATTTTTCCCATGCACGCCCTGCCAGTACGACATTGGCGAGCCAGCAACCAGGCAAGGCCCAAACAGATCAGGCCGCAAGACGGCCACCATGAGTGTCTGATAGCCGGCCTGGCAATTGCCAATGGCGAACGGGCGCGGCGCATCCGGATGGAGCTCGACCACACGCTCGAAGAAGCTCACCTGTCCCTCGACGACATCCAGGAACTGCTGGCCCGGTTCAGGCGTCGCACCGAAGCCAATGAAATAGACCGGATGGCCGGCATTGAGGGCGTCGCCGATCTCGCTCTCCGCCTTGAAACCACCGACGCCAGGTCCCTGCCCCGCCCGCGGATCTACGACAACGACCGGCCGTTTTCGCGGGTCGATTTCGATGCCCGATGGAGGCACGATCCGTGACAGCGTATAGTTCATTGGCCGGGGCAGCGACCGACCATCCATCAGCACTTCATCGCGGAAACTGAGGACGGTCGCCAACGGTCGAGATGTTATCTCGATCTCTTCATCGCCGCGCTGCCGCAGCAGATCAAGGAAGAGAATGCTACGCTGGAACGCGTCGACTACGTACTCCGGCCAAGCCGACATCATGTTTCCGGGCGCCGTCACCAAAAGGTTGGGCAAGGTGGGCAATTCCGGGCCCAGCGCGCTCTTTGCAGGCGCCGCCTTTGACACGGACTGGTTTGTTATTGTCACGAATTTCTCCCTTCGGGGATTGGTCGAGATGTGCTTCCCAACCGCTCCACCAATTCAAAGATCGATCAGACGCCGCGCGAGTGCGCGGCATTGGCAACGCACGCCTTCAGCAGAACGATGTTTTTCCAAAACAAAAGAGACGCCCCCCAACCTGTCGACCCAGGTGAACCTATCGCCCGACGCCGACATAAATCCACGAGGTTGGGGTTGCGGTTGCACTGCAGCATATCGAGTGACTTCGGCGCCGCGCTAGGTTCGGAAATTACCTACGGCATCTTCGCCGTCCGTCGGCCCTTTTCGGTTTTGGTTTGCTAGATCTGGGTTCGATAATCAGCTGAGCGCCTTCGTTTTGGCCGGACGACCAAAAGTCGCGTAGGCGTCCTCCTACCTTGCATCGATGGACGACGAGCTTTGGGTCATTTCTCCTTGGATCCAAAGCTTTTGAGCAGCGTGCTGACGGTGTCGGCCTTGCGGCTGGATGTTCATCGTGGCGCCGAGCCGGTCGGCTTGCCACCCCGATCCGCGCTGCCGGCTCGCTCTCATGAGTGAGCCTCGGCGCGATTCGCACTCGCATGCTTGGTGACCGCGACCTCGACCGACATCGCTTGAAAGGCGTCGCTGGCGCCGACGAAGCTGCCGACGACCGGCATGACCTGACGGATGTCGCGAGCGACTCCGACCGGGATGAGATTGAATCCGCCGACCCCCCGGTTCGTCGGGTCGAAGCTGATCCAGCCGGCGCCTGACACGTAGACCTCCGCCCAGGCATGCGTTGATCCTGCGCCTGACGTTCCCGCAAGTCTCTCGTCTGGATTGAAGAGATATCCCGATATGATCCGCGCGCCAAAGCCCAGACTGCGCGCCGCCTCGGCGAAAAGCACTGCGAAGTCTCGGCATGAGCCCCAGCCCCGCGCCAGTGTCTGCACCGGCGACTGGACGCCCTCGTCATCCCGGCTCTGATAGCCTATCCAGCAAGGAACGCCGGCACTGAGATCCTTCAGCAGAGAAAGCGTATCCGTCCGATTCCCGGCGACAAAATCTCGCGCCCATCGGCGCAAACGCCCGTCCGGATCGGCGTATTGTTGGACGGTCATTGCGCCCAGATCCGTCCATTCGTCTTCCGAATATCGAAACGGATATACGATCGCCGAGGCCGCTATGTCGAACACCGGCCACGCCGAGGCGTGAAGTTCGACCTCCGCGGCGGCATCGATCGCCAAGACGTCCGTCAATGCGGGAAAGGTGACGGTCGCAACAGCGTTGCCGAAAACATCCTGACCCCAAGTCGGGGCGCCCTCGGGCGTCACCTTGATCTCGGTCGAAATCAATCGGAGATCACGGCCTTCGCGCGGGCGAAGCATCAGTCGATGGGGGCCCAAACTGACCGGGCGGCGATAGGCATAGGTCGTTCGGTGTCGAATCCGAAGCGCGATCAAACGAGCCTCCATATTGCGTTGCGGTATCGCCAACCGACCGGAGGCTCAGGATGGGCTCGCCATGGGGAAGAAAGGCACAATCCGCGCGCCGACGAGACTCCATTTCGCGAGCGAGCGGCGACTTGTCAGCCAAGTCGCACGTAGACCCTGTGTTGACCCCCGTCGTCCAGGAGCGCCACGAGGAGCGGGCGTTCGAAGATCCCGACTCCGTCTATTTCTGCGAAGGTGACGCCCCGACTTACGCCGTTCGGGTTCTCGACAGAAATCGAGTATCGCGCGGTTCGATATTTCACCGTCGCCTCGTATTTGGCCCAAGCCTTGGGAATGCAGGGATCGACAGACAAGAACGCTCCCCGGAGTCGCAGGCCGAGCAGGCTCTCGACCCCCGCGCGCTGCAGCCAGCCTGCTGAGCCCGTGTACCAGGTCCAGCCCCCGCGCCCGACATGGGGCGCGGTCGAATATATGTCGGCGCATGCGACATAGGGCTCGACTTTGTAGCGATATGCGTCGGCGGGGGTTCGCGAGTGGTTGATGGGGTTGAGCAGTGAGAAAAGCTCCGCCGCCTTGTCGCCCTCACCTAGAGCAGCGAACGCCATCACCGACCAGGTGGCCGCGTGCGTATACTGGCCGCCGTTCTCGCGAACGCCGGGCGGATAGCCCTTGATGTACCCCGGATCGTGCGTCGTCTTGTCGAACGGAGGTGTGAACAAGAGCGCCAATCCGTCCTCGCGCCGAATCAGACTGTTTATCGAGCGAGGCCATCGCACGGGCGGCGCGATCGTGCGTCGCGGCGCCTGACAAGACAGCCCAGGATTGCGCGATGAAATCAATCCGGCATTCGTCGTCCGCTGCCGAACCGAGCTGCGCGCCGTCATCGAAATAGCCCCTGCGATACCATTCGCCGTCCCAGGCCTCGCGCTCGATGGCGGCTTTCAGCGCATCCGCGTGCGCCGTCCATGTTTCCGTGCGCTTCGTCTCGTTGCGCGCCAGCGCCAACGGCGCAAACGCCGTGAGCGCCGCATGCAGGAACCATCCGAGCCAGACGCTTTCGCCCTCGCCCTTTTCTCCGACGCGGTTCATCCCGTCGTTCCAGTCGCCTGTGCCAATGAGCGGAAGCCCATGCCGGCCCACGGCAAGACTTGCATCGAGCGCAACGGCGCAATGCTCGAAGAGAGTTGCGCTCTCTCGCGAAACCGTCGGCTCGAAGAAGCGATCCGTTTCGCCCGCTTCGAGCCGCGCGCCCTCGAGAAAAGGAATCAATTCGTCGAGTACGAGCGTGTCGTTCGTTGTCTCAACGTATTGTGCGACTGCATAGGCCAGCCAAGCACGATCGTCGGATATACGGGTCCGAACGCCTTGACCGGAATGCGGCAGCCACCAGTGCTGCACGTCGCCCTCGGCAAACTGGCGGGCGGCCGCGCGCAGCAGGTGTTCGCGAGTCAGGTCGGGCCGGACAGCGGCGAGCGCCATGCCATCCTGCAATTGGTCGCGAAAGCCATAGGCTCCGCTGGCTTGATAGAACGCCGAGCGGGCCCAAATACGGCACGTGAGCGTCTGGTAGAGCAGCCAGCCATTGAGCATAAGGTCCATCGCGCGGTCGGGAGTCTTGACCTCGATCGCGCTCAAAGTCTCATCCCAGGCTCGCGCAATGTCCGCTTCCAGGACGTCGAGATCGGCGGCGCGAATGGCCAGTATCGCCGCGCGGGCGTCCTCGCGCGTTGCGGCCGCTCCCAGAAAGAACACGACTTCGGCCACGCTCCCTGGTTGCAATTCCAGCTTGGCGCGCATCGCGGCGCAAGGGTCCAAGGCCGCGCCAACCGTGTTGGACAGCGGTGACGCGCTCGCTAGCGCGGCCGGATTCGCGAGTGTCCGGTTACGGCCTATGAACTCACGACGATCGCCCGTCCAATCGCACTGGGCGCCCCGCATGTCGGCAAAAGCGACCCGCGAACCGAAAAGCATATTCGAGGGGTTGCGTGCGAAGATCGCGCCTGTCGTTGCATCGATCTCGGTTTCAATAAATGCGAGAGTGGCGGATCTCGATGCGCCGAGCACCCACTCGACATAGGCGGTCACGCTGAGATGGCGGGTCAGGTTCGATTTGTTCGTCAACCGGAGGCGCGATATCTTGATCGATCCTTCGACGGGGACGTACTGAAGAAGATTGGCGGAGATCCCGTGGCCGGTATGCTCGAAGCGGCTATAACCCCGACCATGACGGGCGACATAGGTCGCCGAGGCCTCGCGGATGGGAATTGCCGTCGGACTCCAGACCTCGCCGGTTTTGTCGTCGCGCACATAGAAAGCCTCGCCCGGGGGGTCGCTGACAGGATCGTTGGACCACGGGGTGAGCTGGTTTTCGCGGCTGTTGCCAGACCAAGTGTAACCGCTGCCTTCGGTCGCGGTCTGGAAGCCGAAGCTCGGATTGGCGATGACGTTGATCCAGGGCGCCGGCGTCGACTGGCCGGGCCCGAGTATCGTCACATATTCCTTGCCTCCTGCCGCAAATCCTCCCAGCCCGTTGAAGAATTCGAGCTCGGGTCTACGAAGGACCGCAGGTCGCTCTGGGCGAGCCAGCGGGGTGTCTTTGAGCGGACGGGTCGGCTCGATCGGGTTGGCGATGCGATCGAGTTGATCAGAAAGAGCTTCCCTGTTGCGCCACAAGAACAACGCGGGCGGCCGAGACAAGCAGCGAGCGCGTCTCGGCGGCGATCAGGTCCGCCCGAAGAACGAAGACCCGGCCTAGCCGGAGATCAATCCCGGGAGCGGGCCGCGATTGACTAGCGCGCACCAGCGTCTCGATCGCCACCTGAAGGTCCTGCACATATGACGATTTGCGCTCGTTCAGAATGACGAGATCGACAGCGAGCTGCTTCATCCGCCAATATTCATGAGCTTGCAGCACCTGGCGGGCGACGCTGAGACTCTCGATCTCGGCGATTCGCAACAGCACGATCGGCAGATCACCCGAGATGCCCTGAGACCACAGACCCGATTGCGGACCTGAGCCATGCCGGATGACATCCGATGAGGGCCGCAAATCGCGGCCAGCGAAGATGACGTGGCTTGCGAGGCGTTGAAAAAGCCCAGTTTCGCTGGCGTTGACGCCAAGGTGATGGAGTTGCACCTGCGCCTGAGTCCACGCAAGCGTCGTTGCGCGCTCATAGGCCGCTGCGTCTCGATGCTTGTCGATGCAATCTAAGAGCGCTGCCCGCGTCCCCGCAGCCATGGTCCAGAAGTCGACGCGAACCGTCGCTCCAGCGGCGATGCGAACACGGCGGCGCAACGCGAAGATCGGATCGAGCACGGCTCCGACCGAATTGGTCAACGGCCGCGCATCCAGCATTGCGATCGGCGCGCTGACGCCGTGTCCGCGGCCGAGGAAGCGCGCCCTGTCGGTTTCGAACGCCGGCTTGCCGACCGCTTCGCCATTGGCGACGCTGAGATGCGCCGCCCAAATTTCGGGTTCCGAAGGGCTCCGCTTTCGCCGCGTCGCGAGGATCGCACCGAAATCCGCAAGATATTCGGTCTCGACGAACAGTTTCGCAAAGGTGGGATGCGCGACATCGGCGCCCTGTGGCCCCAAAGCGAGTTCGGAATACGATGTGATCTCAATCTCGCGCGCCCGACTTCCCGCATTGGAGATGGAAACGCGCCGAACCTCTGCGTCGTCTTCGGCCGAAACAAGCACTTCAAGCGTTGTCGTCAGATTCCCGTCGCGTCGGGCGATCCTGACGCGATCCTCGTTGAAATCGACGGCATATTCGTCGGGCTCGGCGCCAGTCGGCTGAAAACCTCCCGACCAAACGGCGCCGCTCAGCCTGTCTCGAAGGAATATATAAGAGCCGCTGTCGTCTCGCGTGGCGTCCTCTCGCCATCGTGTGATGGCGAGGTCGCCCCAGCGGCTGTAACCGGAGCCGGCCGCGGTCATCATCACGGCATAGCTCCCGTTGGAAAGAAGATGCGTCGCCGGCGCGGATTGATGAACGGAAACAATTTTGCGCCCGCCCGAGGTATCTGTGTCGATGGCGCGCGCGGCAGACTTGACCTCCGCCGCCCAAGGCCGCGTCGATGCGACCTCGCGAGGAACCCGCTCCTGCAACAACAATTCCGTTGCCCGAATGATAGGCTCGGCATGGAACCGCTCTCGCATTGCGCCGTCAAAGACCGCGTTGGCGATCGCGACGATCGTCATGCCTTGATGATGCGCCATGTAGGCGCGGACGAGAGCGAAGCGCTCGCCTTCCGGAACCCGCGTTGGGGTAAAATCCACAGCCTCGTAATATCCATACCGGCCCCGCGCGCCCATTGTCGCCAGACGTTCAAAATTCGTGACCGCGGCCGAGGGATCGATCATGCTCGCCAGGCCGGTCGCATAGGGCGCGATGACTTTATTCTCTCCCAGTCCCCGTTTCAGTCCGAGACCGGGCACGCCGAAATTGGAATATTGATAGGTCAATTCCAGATCGCGGGCACTGTAGGCGGATTCGGAGATCCCCCAAGGCAAGCCGAGTTTTGCTCCGTATTCGATCTGACGGCGCACGACGAGCCGATCCGTCTGTTCCAGCAAACTCCCCACGGGCGCGCGCACGACGAGCGGTGGCATGAGATATTCGAACATTGAACCCGACCAGGAGATCAGAGCCGTGCCGCGGGCAACTGGCGTTGCGGCGCGACCGAGCCGGAACCAGTGTCGGGCGGGTATGTCTCCTTTGGCGATCGCGAAGAAACTCGCCAGCCGAGCCTCCGATGCAAGAAGGTCGTAGCAATTGGGATCTGGGGTCGATTCAGAAATGAGAAATCCGATCGAAAGCAATTGGCGCACCGGGTCGAAGAGAAAACCAAACTCCATCGCCATCGCCATCGCGCGGAATGCGCTCTCCAGGACGAGCAGCCTGGCCGCATTGGATGCGCCCGCCTCAGCAGAAGACTTGTGATCTGCGCGATGCGCCTCAATTGCGGTCAGGCTCGCCCGCGCCCAGTATAAAAGATCCGATCCGCTTCCATCGCTCCGCTCGAGGGCGATCGCGCTGGCGATGTCGACCATGATCGCCGCCTCGGCGGCGAGTTCCGATAATTGAGTCGCGAGCGCTTCCTCTGACGGAGCGGCGATCGACAGAGTATTGGTCATCGCCGCAAGCGAATCCTCGAGTTGGCGCGGAGTCACTGTCTGAGTTCGAGGACCGAGACGCAGGTGAACCGCCTGCTCAACGGTCAGAGCATGCGTGTCGGCGATTCCGGCCCAACGGCAGGCGGCGACTATCGGCGATTGCCTCCATTCCTTGCAGGCGTTGGCGATCGCGATGAGATGGCCGGCCAGGTTGCCGCTGTCGACGGAGGATACATATTTGGGCTCGAGCGCCTTGAGATCGCGGGTGTCGTGCCAGTTGTAGAAGTGTCCGCGAAAACGCGGCATGCGAGCCATTGTCGCAAGCGTCGCTTCAAGCCGTTCGATGGTTTGGGCCGTTCCAATCCAGCCGAAGTCGCGGGCGCAGACCACAGAAAGCAGATATAAGCCAATGTTGGTCGGCGATGTTCGGTGGGCGACCTCGGATGTGGGATCCTCCTGGAAATTGTCCGGCGGCAACATATTGTCGTCCGCTGTCACAAATGCTTCAAAGAACCGCCAGGTACGGCGCGCGATTTGACGCAACGCCAGTGATCGAGCCTCCGAAATCCTCGTGCTGGTCTCGATGCCTCGGAGAAAAGCTGACGTAACGCGCTACAGCGGGCGAAATCAGCCACAGCGTGACGAACGGCGTGGCAATCGACCAACTTCCATGCCCGAAAAGGAGCGCCAGAAGTAGCGCTGTCGCGGCGAGGGCAAACCCTCCCGACATTCGGACGGCGAACCCCTGAAGATCGAGACGCTTTGCGGCGGCAGTCTGTGCTGCGGGAGTCCACTCGAGCAGGTGTCGGCGACTGACGAAAAGCCGCCACAGCGTCCGCGCGATCGCGTCGCCCATCAACCAGGCCTGATCCGCCAGGAACGTGACATTCAACAACGACAAAGTCGCTGCGAGACGGAAATCTCCCCCCAGCGCTCGCAAGTGCCCGGACATCGCAGCACCCGGACGACGACCCGGAATTGCAGAGATCGCGGGTATGAGACTTGGCAAAATGATGGTCGCAAGCAAGAACGTCGTCCAGACGAGCGCAAATTCAAACTGACAGCGTCCAGCCGATCGCCAAGGCCAAGACGCAAGCGGGCGCGCTAAGCGTTCGTCGCAAGTTGTCGATCATCTTCCAGCGACCGATCCGCGGCAGCTCGTCCTTGACGGTCGGCGCCCGGCCGCCCGTACCGGCGAAACCGAAAATCCAGGGCAGGAGTTGCCAGTCTCCGCGCGCCCACCGGTGATGACGCCGAGCGCTGACATCGTACCGCGAAGGAAAATCGTCCACGACTTCGACATCAGAGGCGAAGCCCGCGCGTGCGAAAGTCCCCTCGAACAGATCATGGCTCAGCAATGTCGAGTCTGCAGCCCTGCCCGAGAGGACGTTCTCGAACGCATCGAGATCGTAGATGCCTTTTCCTGCGTAAGAGCCCTCGCAGAATAGGTCCTGGTAGACGTCAGAGACGGCCGCGGCATAGGGATCGATGCCGCTGGAGCTCGAAAAGACACGCTGAAACAGTGAACCTTCGCCGCCAGTGGGAAGCGAGGGCGTCACTCGCGGCTGGAGAACCGCATAGCCTTCCACGATCGCGCCGCGCTCCGCGTCAAAACGCGGGCGGTTGAGCGGATGCGCCATCTTGCCGATCAGCCGCCGGACAGTGTCACGCGGCAGCCTTGTGTCCGAGTCCAGGGTGATGACATATCGAATGTCTGGCGGAGGCGACGGCGCTGCGCCGCCCATGTCCATGAAAGTGGTGTCGGTGGCCCCTCGTAGAAGTCGGTTCAATTCATGGAGTTTGCCGCGCTTGCGTTCCCAGCCGATCCAGCGCCGCTCACTTTCGTTCCAAACTCGCCGACGGTGAAGCAGGAGGAACCGCGGGCCCGCGGGCGCGGGGCCGTAGCGTCGATTGAGGCGTTCGATGCCCGCGCGTGCGACAGCGACCAGTTCCGCATCGCCTTCCGCTCGATCGACGTCCGCGTCGATCCAATCCGATAGCAGAGCAAAGTGCAGATCGCCTTCTGGACTGGCAAGATGGTGGATCTCGAGCCGCTCCACCTGCTCCTCGATGTCTTCGGGCGTGGTCAAGAGCGTCGGCACGGCGACGAGCGTACGCAACGATTTGGGTACTCCGCTGCGAAGGTCGAGGCCCGGCAACGGCGCTGGGCGAACGAAAAGCGTGACCGCTCGATTGACAAGCGCCACACCCGCGTCAATCGCAGAAATGGCGCCGAGAACCGCGAGCATTGCGAGCTGAATCGGGCCGAGGCCCAACCAGGCAAGCGCGGTCAGCGGAACCGCCAGAACGATCGCGGACGTGGCCAGGATCGCCGCAGCGTAAGCATCGAAATTTTGTCTTGCCGTGACGCGCGCGGGCCAGCCCGAACCCACGAAAGCCAATCGAGCGCTCGAATTCGCGGCGTCCCCCGGCAAACAAATGGTAGCCGGGGTCGCTATGCCGTAGTTGCTCCGGAGGCTCGCAAGACGGATGGGGCGCGTGCGCCGCCACGACGGCTCGGCGCGCGATCTCGAGTTCGTCGTGGTCTGACCTCCGCGCCAGTTCTTCGACCGCGTTTCGGTAGAGGTTGCGGGTCGCAAAATCCACGTCGTGAAATGCGCATCCTGAGGCCAGGACGTCATCGACGAGACAATAGCGTTCGAACAGGACCTGCCAGTCAACCTCGGCGATGACCCTCAGGCTCGTCACGATGTTGCGGACGGTCACGTTCGCGGCCCCTTGGCTGCGATGGACCTCGCGCACGGCCGAATCCGCGGTCAGGCCCTGTTTCGCCAGCCGCTCGTCGAGCCAAGCCAGCGCTGGCGTGAACTTCGGATCTTGATCGCGAAGCCGATGCACGAGTTGGACCGCGAAGGCGATCGGAAAGCGGCTGCGCGCCAAGGCCCGCAAAAACGACCGACGCCGGCTCCGCGGCGCGCCCGCTCACTCCGAGAAGTCGGTCGGCCAGGTTATCGGCCTCGTGGCGCGCGGTGCGGCTGAGGGTAATTTGTTGCGCGAGCCGCCTCAGATTTTCGATCAAAACAATTTGTAGCGTTATCGAGACGGCCCAAAGCTCACCGATTGTGAGGGATTGGACCTCCTGATACGCGTTGACGTAGGAAACGAGGATGTCGGAATCAAAGCAGCTGTCGGTGTGAGCGACGAAGGCCCACGCCATGCCGAAGACGCGGGGATAACCCGCGAATGGACCGGTGATGAGTTTTGGGAGCTGGCGATAATAGCCCGGAGGCAAATCGGTGCTGATTTCACGGATCTGCCTTTCCACCAAATGATAGTTGTCGATCAGCCACTCCCCCGCCGGCGTGATCGCGCGCCCGTCGTCAATTGCCTTCACGATCGATCGATAGGCCGATAGGAGGACCACGCTATTGTCGGCAAGTCGGGCGGCCAGAGGCAGACCCCGGGTCGCATGGGAAGCTACGGTTTGCGCGACCGCAAGACTCTTCGCGTGGGCCTCAAGGCGTTCGCCGCTGAATAATTCCTCGCGGATCGGCCGCTCGCTATCCCATGGCGACGCCTTCCGCGAGAATCCAAGGAAGCCACGCATCGCGATTGCGGGCTTAGCCGTCAACTCTAGGTTCGACAATTATCGGGTCTCCCGATGGGCTCGCGCTGCCGAAGAGGTCGCAAGCCGGAACCCGGCGGCCGGGCTCTGACGCGCCAACGCCCAGTCGGCACAATTCATCGCCCGCGGCGATATGGCCGCGCTATTTATCCGGCGCGCGGAGGGCATAATACGCGCCCGCTGAACGCCCGCGGCAGCCTCGGAAACTACCTACGCCAAGAGTCCCCGTTCGGGCTTAGCAGCGGGGGCGTTGCAGAAATTGGCTCCTGCGCGCAGTTGATGATCGCGTCGAGGAAGAAGTTGAAGCCGATGAACTCGCCCGCTTTAGGTGAGGGAAAGGCGGCGAAACAGTGGGCTTTCACCCGGTCTATCAAACAGCGAAAATGATCGATCGCAGCAAAGCGCGATCCGACTGAAGGCGCCCGGATTGACCCCGGTGAAACGCCGATGACGTCCTGCGACGGGGAAAGGTGGCGATCTGCCGGTCGGCGGCGGCGAAGGTAAGGTTAAGACGCCTCGGCCCGCTCGGCCGCGCTGTCACTTCGCGAGTTCCTTGCGGATCGATTGTAGTTCGCGTTCACGTTCGGCGCTCATTTTCGGATAGCTCATCTTCAGCCCTTTGAACGTGTCGAGGACGATTTTGGAGACGATCAGCCGCGCGTTTTCCTTGTCGTCGGCGGGAACGACAAACCAGGGCGCATCATCAGTGCTCGTCGCGCTGAGGCATTCCTCATAGGCTTCGGCGTAGTCGTCCCAGAATTTGCGCTCGTTCAAATCCGCGTCGCTGAATTTCCAGTTCTTATCGGGGTCGTCGATACGTTCGAGAAAGCGTTTGCGCTGTTCTTCCTTCGACAGGTGGAGAAAGACTTTGACGACGCGAGTCCCGTTGACGGTGAGGTGCTTTTCAAAATCGTTGATTGATCGGTAGCGCTCGCGCCATACCTTCGCGTCATGATGCGGCGCATCCGGGATGGCCTCCTGGTGTAGAATGTCGTGATGCACACGGACGACCAGCACTTCCTCATAATAGGACCGGTTGAAAATCGCGATCCTGCCACGCTCCGGCAGGTCACGAGAGGTGCGCCAGAGAAAATCGTGCTCCAATTCGGCTTCCGTGGGCTGCTTGAAGCCGTAGACCCGGCAGCCCTGAGGGTTGACGCCTGACATCACATGACGGATCGCGCCGTCCTTTCCCGCTGCATCCGTCGCCTGGAGGATCAGCAAGATTGCGTGGCGATCGGAGGCGTAATGAAGATGCTGCATCGCGCTGAGCTTGGCGACGTGCTCTTCCAGCAGCGTCTCGTACTGTTCCTTGGATTTGTACACTGGGTCGACCTTGGTCGGCCATTTCGTGAGATGGACTTTATCGCCTTCCCGCACGCGATAGTCCTTGCAGTCAATGTTCATGTGCGTCCTTCCGGCGTCTGCTGCGGTTCGTGTCGTCGATCGAGTCACTCGGCGGCCTGCGGAGTCGGATCAGGCGGCGCCTTCGCTTCGCCCCCCGGTTTGGGGGCGGCTTGGGTTTCGGCCTTAGGCGCGGCTCCGGTTTCAGGCGCCTTCGCGGCCGCGATGGGCGCCTCAGCCTGGGTGACAGCCGCGGCGATCATGCGCCCGGCATCCTCCGGGTCTTTGATGAGGCCGGCCACGAGAAGGTCGCCGAGCGACATGTCGAGCAAAGTCTCGACTCCGGTTTGGGCTTCAGGTCTAGGCTCGGTTTCGAGCTTGGGCTCGGCCTTTGCGCCCGGCTCGGGCTCGGGCGCCGCCTTGGCTTCAGGCCGGGACGCAGTCTTGGCCTCAGGTTGGGGCTGACCCTTGGCTTTGAGCTTGTGTTCAGCCTCAGCGTCCGGCCTGGCGTCGTCGGCCTTGGCGTCCGGCTTGGAGGGCGGTCCTGCATTGGCTTCGGCTTTGGGCGCGCTTTTGGCGTCGGGCTGAGGGCTGGGTTTGGCGTTGCCGGCTCCGGCCTCAGGCTTGGCCTCAGGTTGAGTTGCGGGCTTTGCCTCCGCTTCGGCTTCGGGCTGGGTCTCGCCTTTGGCTTCCGGCTTTATTTCTGTCTCAGACTTGGCCCCGGTTTTGACCTCAGGTTTGGGCGCGGGGGCGGCTTTGACACCATCGAGCACTTTATAGGCGAGCAGCTTCACCGGATCCGTCACGAGGAACCAGGCGAAGGCATAGCCCCAAACGAACCCTGCATACTTCCAGCCAAGCGGCGTTACGAGCCAGGCGCCATAAACCGAAATGAGCGTCGCCACGGCCTGGGTGCCGACTACCGCGGCCAACAGTATCCACGCCGGGCGTGTGGACCACCACGGACCGCGCGTACGGGTCTGGAAGATCGTCAAATGCCCGGCAACGGAGAGCATGAGGTACATCATCGTTTGGAGTTCTGGATGGCCGAGATGAAAAATGCGGTAGCCGAGGTAAAACAGCCCGAACGCGGCGATCGGGCCGACGAGACCCAGCACTGTTGCGATCCCAAGAACCAGGCGCATGTTCCATGCTTCGGGCTGGTTCCTGTAGGTGACATTGTCATAGGCGATCGACAGGATCGCGCCATCGTTGAGCAATGCCAGCATGACGATCATAATCGCCGTCAGCGGATGGAAGTTGAAGATGATGATCGCCAGCGTCATGAACAGGAGGACGCGCAGCGTCTCGGCGATGCGGTACATCGCATAGCTGTTCATGCGCTGGAAGATCTTCCTGCTCTCCTTGAGCGCATCGATAATTACCGACAATCCCGGCGCCACCAGCACGATTGCCGCCGCCGCGCGAGCCGCGTCCGTCGCTCCGGAAACAGCGAAGCCGCAGTCGGCCTTCTTCAGCGCGGGGGCGTCATTCACCCCGTCGCCGGTCATGCCGACGATGTGGCCGTGCTTCTGCAGCACGTCGACGATATGGAACTTGTGCTCGGGGAACACTTGAGCGAATCCGTCAGCGTCCTCGATGGACTTGGTCATCGCCGCAGATTCCTCGGTCTTGGAGTCGCCGAGAGTGTTCGCGTCGAGGATGTTGGAGCCCATGCCGAGCGTTTTGGCCATCTCGCGGGCGATCGCCAGCGCGTCGCCTGTCACCATCTTGATCTTCACGCCCATCTCGGCCGCGGTCGCGATCGTCGATCTGGCGTCTACGCGAGGCGGATCGAACAGCGGCAGGACCCCAAGAAGCCGCCATTTGCCGTCGCCTTCGGCACGCGCCACGCCGAGCGCACGAAAGCCGCGCTCGGCGAAGTCGTCGACCGCCTTGTCGACGGCGGACTTCACCGTGGCCGCGTTCGCCGACAGCGCCAGGATGACCTGCGGCGCGCCCTTGGTCACTTTGAACGTTTTTCCGTCCGCGCCCTTGACCGTGGCATCGGTACGCTTGCGCACGGGATCGAACGGCGTGAAATGTGTGACCTGATAGGGCTTCAGCGCTTGTTTGTCCTTCAGGCCCCCAAGAACAGCGAGATCGATCGTATCGTCGTTCGCCGCTTGCGAAGCCAATGCGCCGGCGAGGATGAGCTCATCCGCGGTGATCGCATCCAGACAGAACGGATCGCCGAGCGTCAGCTTGTTCTGGGTGAGGGTTCCGGTCTTGTCGGCGCACAACACGTCCACCCCGGCCAGTTCCTCGATGGCGACCAGCTTGCTCACGATCGCCTGTTTCTTGGCGAGCAGGCGGGCGCCGACCGCCATCGTCACCGACAGCACGGTCGGCATCGCCACTGGAATCGCCGCCACCGTCAGCACAAGAGCGAACTGCAACGTCGTGACGATCGGATTGCCGCGATAGATGCCAAGTCCGATGATCACCGCCACCATGGCCACCGCCAGCATGATCAGGTAGTTGCCGATCTTCAGCACGGCTTTCTGGAAATGGCTGACGGTGACCGCCGTCTCGACCAGTTCCGCCGTCTTGCCGAAGTAGGTTTTGCCGCCCGTCGCGTAGACCAGCGCGCCGATTTCGCCGCGACGAACGATCGAACCGGAGAAGACGGCGTCGCCGGATTTGCGCGTGGCGGGCAAAGATTCCCCGGTCAGCGCCGACTGGTCCACGGATATCTCGTCGCCGTCCAGTAAGCGCGCATCGGCCGGCACGATGTCGCCTAGGCGCAAGCGGATGGCGTCGCCCGGCACCAGTTCACGCGCCGCCGGGTCAACCCACTTCCCGTCGCGTTTCACCCTTGCCTTGATCGCGAGCGTCGCCTTCAGGGCGGCGATGGCGTTGCCCGCCTGATGTTCTTCCCAGAATCCGACCACGGCGTTGGCCAAAAGCAGAACGAGGATGATGCCAAAGTCCGGCCAGTGCCGGGCCGCCGCCGACAGGATCACCGCCGCTTCGATCATCCAGGGGATCGGACCCCAGAAATAGGAGAGGAACTTCAGAAGCTCATTGGTCTTCTTCTCCGCGATCTCGTTCGGCCCATATTGCGCGAGCCGCTTCTCCGCCTCAGCCTGAGTCAGGCCATCCGGCGACGAATTCAGTTTTTTCTCGACCTCAGGAAGAGGCAGGGTTTGCAAATTGTCTTTGGCGTCAGGCCTTGATCCAGTTTTGGATTCGGGAGCCTTGGGGTGATCTGCATGAGCTTTCATGAACGAAGTTCCTTCGACCCTGGCCACGCGTCGATTTAGGCGTGCCGAGCTGGACGCTTGTCCTCATGTGCATAGCCTTCCGTCGCGCGCAGCAATCGAGCTCTCATCAAGCGGGCGCCGCCTTGTTCCTTCGCGTCGCGACCTTCGTGGCGCCCCCATCCGCGAAAAATCGACGCGGCTTCGCTTGACGCCGACGCTAACGGGCCAAAGTAACACTGGCCTAGGCGGTTTAGCGAAAACAGTTTCGGAATCTACCTAACCCGATCCCATATGAGAGCGCTGCTTTCGACGTTGGTTCAGCGCGCCGCACGCGCTCGAGAACAGGGAGCAGCGTGTCGCACATGTAAGCCCGGCCGCGCTCTTGACCAAAATATCTTCAAAGCCACCGCGACCGCGCCGTTCGCTTAACTCGCATGAACGAGAGGTTTCGAGGCTTTCGCCGCGTCCAAGCCTTCGTGCACATCCAGGCGAGAGGGGTTAGTCGTGGCGAGTATTGTCTTGGCGCGCGCCGTTTCATCGGCTGAGCCGCGCGCCATCACCAGAAAGTCATCGGCCTTAATGGCGGTCTCGTAAGCGAGCACGCTGTCCTTGGGAATACCGAGACTATAGAGCGCTGCGCCAAGCGCGCTCAAGCCGCCAACCACGATCGCGTTCTCGATTCCCGCGAGCACCACGGTAGCCAGATAGCCAAGCACAACGACGTGGCCTACAAGAGGGATGGTCATGAACAAGCCGCCAAAAAGGAGGCCCCAAAAACCGCCCCAGAATGCGCCGCGCGTTCCCCAAAACTTCACTCTGTCGCCTGTGGTGTAAAAGCCGACGACCTTTTCGTCCGTATGGTATCCCTTCCCGACAACGCTGAGATTCTTCGTCTCGAAGCCCGACGCGATCAGTTTTTTCACCGCCGCTTCGGCTGAATTGTGGTCTCCATAGACGGCGACGACTGAGCCAACCATTTCCATTTGATCCTCCTAAGGCGACGGACGCCGGACTGCGCAGACGCTTCTGCGCAGCGAGCTGAAGGTCGCAGATGAGTTAGGAAAACCCGAGGACGTTCGACTATCCGGGTTATCCGACGCTCAGCGAAACTTGCCAGTTTCGACCCCGCGGCGACAGACTCGGAATCTACTCAGAAGCGCTGAGCGAGACACCGTTGCTTGCGGGGTCGGCGTTCTTGACTCCGCCCGGGCAGGTCACGACTTGGAATGCGCGCGACTTGGCGGGGGGCGAAGGTCAAACGCGTGCGCTGTCGAAAACGCGCCCCACGATTACGCCTCCGGCGTTACACACGCGATCCGGACCACCCATAGTGCTTGTGGAGCCGCTTTGCATATTCATCGTTGAATGCAACGAGCGGATCCCAGGGCGGGCTCGCCTTCACGAGTTCGCGAGACACGTTGAGCTCGACATGGCGGTCGAGCCAATCGATCGCTTTCACTGCGAGCGGCGAAATCAGCACGTGCTTGCCAAACCACAAATTGCGGGTGTCGACGATGAAATAGTGGACGCTCCAGTCCGCAGTCGTCGATCATGAGATTCTCAATATGTCCGATTTCCCCGTCGACGGCCTGAACACGGTATCCGGTCACTTCGACGACGCTGCGCAGATGCGGATCGGCTCCCCGCAACCGGCCGTCGCCGGCAGTTTCGGCCTCGTCGGTTGGACCCAGGCCCAAATAGGGCGGCGCCATTAACGGCGAAGCCATAGCGCCTGGGATCGCCGAGAGATTGGCGCCGCCCCAGAGTGGGTCCCAGCCGTAATAACTGTAAAGCTGATTCTCCATTTGCTGTGAGACTGGTTGATCTTCAAGCAATTTGGGGCTGTCTTCGACTTGGGCCTTCGTCAGCGCAACAACGAATTGCTGCTGCTCGAGGTCCTCTCGCGAAATGGCCGACGGATGGATGAGCACCTTGCGCCCTGTCAGCCACGTCCCGCAATCGGTGACGAGCCAGCGCACTTTCCACGACGCGTCGTCGAACAGATAATCGACGACAGTTCCGATCCTGCCAGTCGCTCGCCTCGATCGCGAAGCCCTTCAGAGGGGAAATGACCTGCAACATGGTTTGCGCCTTTTGCGAACGGGTCGGAAGGACCTCTATCGTCTCAGTTCGAAAATACAGCTCTCGCTTCTTTGACAGGGCCGCGCCTCGCGGCCTCTACCGCGTAGATCGAGGTCCGACGAGCGGATCAATTCTCTTGCGCGCTTACGAAACGCAGAACCGTCTCGGCGAAATCGGACAGCAAGCGCATGAGAGCGCGGCGGATCGCGGAGAATGCAGCCTCTTGGTGCATGGAACCTCGCTCCTGCGTTGCGCTAAGCATAGCGCGAATTTTGGGGTTGCAATCTCTCATGCGAACGAAACCAGCCCACGCAGTAGGTTCGGAAAGTACCTAGACGCGAGACGATGCGCAGACGCGCCGCGCTGCACTGACCCCTCCCGATGCCGACAGCCGCGCGGCGTTCGTCGAAGCCGGGAGGCGTCGCGCTCTGGTTTGAGTAATTTCCGACGCTTGTTTCTCCGATGCCCCCGCCGTCTGATGCCCGTGGCCTCAAGACATGCGCGGAGTTCGGATTGGCGCGAAAGTGAAGGCCAGGGCGATCGGCTACGCAATGGGGCGGTCCCGTGCACAGAAGACAGGCGGTCCAGTTGCGATTGGCTCTTTCAGCCGCCGCCCTCTGCGCCGTTCTTGCCGCCGCAACCTTTAGAGCCTTCTGCATTTGGGTTTACGCGTATCCTGCGTTCTTGACATAGGCGGCGCATTCTTCGGGTGGGTATTGAGCGAGGATGGCTGCGCTCGCGTTTGCGACGGCGTCGTATGTTCGGGCTTCGGCCTTTCGCAGCAAAGTCTTGAACTTGGCGAACACCTGCTCGATCGGGTTGAGGTCGGGCGAGTATTTGGGCAGGAACACGAGGCGCGCCCCGACGGCTCGGATGGCCTGTCGCACCGCCTTTCCCCTGTGGGAGCCGAGATTGTCGAGGATTACGACGTCGCCCGGCTTGAGGGTCGGCGTGAGGAACTGTTCGACATAGGCGCGGAAGCGTTCGCCGTTGATCGGGCCGTCGAACAGGCAGGGCGCGTCGATCCGGTCATTGCGCAAGGCGGCGAGGAAAGTCGCGGTCTTCCATTTGCCCTGCGGGACCTTGTCGACCAGGCGCTCTCCTTTCGGCGCCCAGCCGCGCAGCCGGGTCATGTTGGTCTTGGTCCAGGTCTCGTCGATGAACACCAATCGCCTGGGATCGACGCGGCCCTGATAGGCTCGCCAGCGCGCGCGATGGCGGCTTATGTCCGGGCGGTCCTGCTCGCGCGCGACAAGCGTCTTTTTTTAAACGTAACGCCCAGACGGCGGAAGAAGCGGCTCATCATCGAAGTGTCGGATTTGACGCCACGCTCGCACAAAAGGCGATCGCACAGTGCCGGAAAGCGTGATGTCCGTCTTCTCAGTCCGCGCGGCCTGCAGAAAATCACGGTGTGGCATCAGCTTGGACGCCCGGTGGCCGCCGTGCCCGACAGCCTCTCTCGAGCCATCCCGTTCAAAGCGTTCAAGCCACTTGATCGCCACGGATTTGCTGATCTCGTAGCGCCGCGCCGCCGCGCGCCGGCTCATCTCGCCCCTCTCCACCGCGTCAATCACGCGATCACGCAAGTCTTGCGAATAAGGCTTCGGCATTCCTGCTGGCCTCCGCCCAGCCAACAGGTTGAATCAGAACATAACTGATTCCGGAATCCCTTCTTCGACTCCAACCAAAAGCAGCCCGCTCTAGCGGCGGTCATCGAGGCAGATCGCCTGAAATCGCGATGGCTTGGGAGCCGGAGCCGATTCTCGTGCGGTCGATTTCGACGATTAGAAGTTTCGAGAAAGCCGGAGCCACCCATGACCGCCCCCCTTTGGCCCGACGACGAGGCGCTGCGGCGCCGGGCTTTCGACGTCGCGAAACGCGCGCGCCGGCTAAGAAACGAAGCCCCTTGTCCTTGCCTTCCACGCTGGCCTTCGCGGAAGCGCTCGATAAAGTCCTGCGACGCGCCAATAGCCGATCTTCGTTCAAACCCGCGAACCGCATGATTGCGGGGGGAGAGCAAGAGCAGGCGGGCGAGTCGCTTGGCCGTCGCGGTTCCATTCACGATGTTGGCGGGCCCGTCGAATGAGTAGTTTCCGAGGCTGCCTGTCGCTCGAACGCTTCGCCTAATGTCGCGATGCGGGATGCGAACAGTGCAGACCCAAGCCCGTACGCATCTTCGCCGGACGCAAGGAGCGCCAGTCATGGACAAGAACAGAATCGAAGGCTCGATCAAGGAAATCAAAGGCGCCGCGAAAGAGACCATCGGCAAGGTGCTCGGCGACGCCAAGTTGCAGAGCGACGGCAAGGCCGACAAGGCCGTCGGCAAGATTCAGAACGCCGTCGGCGGCCTGAACGACACCGTGCGCGACGCGGTGAAGAAGCCGTAACCGCCGCCGCTCCGGTCGCGACGGGTCTCACCTGGCCGGAGGCCGGCATATGAGCACGATTCTCCTCATCGTTATCCTGATCCTCCTCTTCGGAGGAGGCGGGGGATATTACGCGCACAGCTACTACGGCGCGCCTGGCCTCGGCGGCGTTCTCGGCATCGTCCTGATCGTCCTCGTCGTCTTGTGGCTCATGGGCCGCTAGTCTGACCCGCGCTCGCCTGGTCGCGTCCCCGGCCTGCGTTCTCGCAGCGCTCGGGAGGGGCGACGGCCTGCGATTCCGTTTGGGTCGAGCGTCAGCGACCTCACCTGGATCGCAGCCATTGAGCGGCCGGCGTTATCGAGAGCGCTGATTTCGGCATCCGCGCTCGAGCTATCTGGGGCTCGATCTGGAGTTTCGCCATGCCCGATTCGGATCAGCAGCCCGAGATCGAAGCGACCGAAGAATTGTTGGCGGATATGCCTCTGCCGTCCGACGCGAAGACGTTCTTTCTCGGCGGAATTTTTGTTCTTGCGATCGTTGACGGCGGCCTATGTCGCCAGCGAAATCGTCCTGCCGATGATCTTCGCGATCATGCTCAATCTTCTGATGCAGCCGGCCTTGCGCGCGCTCGAACGGTTGCGGGTTCCCAGGGCGCTGGGATCGATTGTGCTCATTCTCGTCGTGTTCGCGACGATCGTCGGACATTGGCGCCGCGGTCTCCGGGCCCGCCGAGGCGTGGATCGCCAAGCTGCCCGAGGGCATTCCCCGCATCGTGGAGCGGCTGCGCTTTCTCGACGCGCCCGATCAATACGCTTCAGACATTTCTGGCGGCGGCCAACAATTTCGGCGCCGCGGGCCCGCAGCGAAGCTCGCCCGGGCCTCTTGGACGGCGGAGCGATTTTGTCGAGCGTCTTCGCCGGGACGCGAAGCTTCGCCGGCGGCGCTGTTCACGACCGTGATGTTTCTCTACTTCCTGCTTCTGGCGGGGGACAGTTTCCTGCGGCGGCTGGTCGAGGTCTTGCCCAGGTTCGCCAGCAAGCGGCAGGCGGTCGACATCTCGCAGCAGATCGGGCGCGATATCTCCGCCTATCTCCTCACCATCACCATCATGAACGCGCTCGTCGGCGTCGCGACCGCCCTTGTCATGGCGTCGACCGGAGTGGGCGATCCCGTTCTCTGGGGCACGGTCGCCTTCATTCTGAACTATGTGCCCATTCTCGGGCCCGCCGCGGCCTTCTTCATTTTCCTGTTCGCCGGCGCGCTCACGATCGCCTCGACCTGGCAGGCCCTGCTCCCGGCGGCGCTCTATGTCGGCATCCATGTGATCGAGGGCGAGACGGCGACGCCGATGCTCCTCGCCCGACGATTTACGCTCAATCCGGTTCTCGTCGTCGTCTCCTTCGTCTTCTGGTTCTGGCTGTGGGGCGTCCCCGGCGCGATCCTTTCGGCGCCGATTCTGGCCACCACCAAGATCGTCTGCGATCGCATTCGTCCGCTCGCGGCTCTCGGTCATGTTCTCGCGGGTTGAAGGCGTCGACGCCGCAGCGTCTCAGGGCCCGTTCGGCTGCTCTCGGCTCCGCCCGACGCGAGAAGCGCCAGCCGGGCGAGCGCGGGCAGCGACTTCGACCCGGTTCTCTTCATGATCGCGGCGCGGTGGTTCTCGACGGTGCGCTGGCTGATGTCGAGATCGGCCGCGATGTTCTTGCTGGGCTGGCCGGCGAGCACCCGTTCCATCACGTCGCGCTGTCGCGGCGTCAGGCCCGCGAGGTGAGCCGCCGCCGATTCTCGCACCTTCGTCAGTTTGCCGGAATCCTTGGACAGTTCGAGAGCCCGCTCGATGCTTGCGATGAGTTCCTCGCGGCCGATCGGCTTCTCGATGAAATCCAGCGCGCCCGCTTTCATGGCCTCGACCGCCATGTGCACGTCGGCGTTGCCGGTGATCATGATCGCCGGCAAGCGATGGCCGTCCGTCGTGGAGCTTCTCGAGCAGTTCGAGCCCGCTCATTCCCGGCAGATAGGCGTCGATCAGCAGGCAGGCGGACTTGCCGGGATCAAAGGCCTGGAGAAACGCCTCGCAGCTTGCATAGCTCTCGACGACGCGGCCGTCGTCTTCGAGCACGGCGCGTATCGCCTCGCGAACGAGATCGTCGTCGTCGACGACGATGATCGTGGCTCCGCCCGAAGCGCTCGACGCCTTCATGAGCATGATGGGGAGGCAGGACCAGCGGGTCGGGCGGCTTCGCCAGGAGCTTCGCGATCGCCCGCGTCAGATCGTTCAGTTTGACGGGTTTGTGGAGATGGACGCAATCGTGAAGCGCGATATCGCGCAGGGTGTCGGTCGAAATGTCGCCGGTGAGAATGATGAATGGAATTCGCCGATTGAGCTCCTGCCTCAGCTTCTGCGAGACTTGAACCCCGTTCATGCCGTTCGGCAGATTGTAGTCGGCGAGGACCAGATCGGGCCGCAT
>CAWGPR010000003.1:0-823265 GCA_963824475.1 uncultured Alphaproteobacteria bacterium | reverse complement strand
AGGCATCCCGCGCGCCCCAGCCCACGACGCTGGCGTAGAAGGCATTGGC
Source organism: uncultured Alphaproteobacteria bacterium (assembly GCA_963824475.1). Classification (GTDB taxonomy): domain Bacteria; phylum Pseudomonadota; class Alphaproteobacteria; order Rhizobiales; family Beijerinckiaceae; genus Roseiarcus. The sequence continues at coordinate 823,216 of CAWGPR010000003.1, read as the reverse complement.
GGATTCTATGTCTGTCGTCATCAACTCGTACCAGACGAAACGGCCATGAGGATCGACCATGTCTGTTTCTCCTTTCCAGCCTGCAAGAGTTGCGGCGACCGGCTTTGAGGCGACCTGGGGTTAAGAGCTAGTTAACCATCTTTGTTTCAAACCAAATCAATCGGGCTCCGAGCGCAGGGATGATCGCGGTACCGTGAGCGGCATCATGCATGTCCTCAAGATCGGCCGCTGTCGACAGGATTGCCTGACGATTGGAACGATGCGTCGTCCGGGCGCTTTTCGCGCTGGAGCGAGGAAGGCGGCCGCGGATTGAGCGGTGGCGAATGTCCGGTGTACGTCGACTCCAGCCGTCCGGTGAGCGTAGAGTAGAAGTGTGGCGCGGTGGCTTTAGGTTGAGCATGTCTGTTTGCCGCCCCTTTCGTCTGGCGGTGCCTTAGTGGCTCAGCCATGGCTCCGTTTCCACACTCCCCTCATCGGTAGGGTCGAGGACTGACGCGCCGGTTTAGGCCGAAGTTTGTATTCCCTGTTGGCTCGCTCTTTCGTCTGCGAGTGTCACACCATCTCGGCCGTGCCACGTTTCCAGCCCCCGCCTCGTCGAACGCAGCATGCGGATTTCCCGCACTGCGCTCTCCTGTTTGCTTCGCCTCAAGGATTATGGGGCCTATCCTGCCGGAGCGGCTTTCGGCGCTGGTCGAACCACTCGGTAGCCATCGAACAGCTTCAGAGTCTGATACAGCCATCCCCTACTCCACCGCGCCCAGCCGAAGCCCTGTCGGTTCCGGGCTCGCAGCATATGGCGCCGGATCTTCTTCTCCACCCAGTCTTTCACGAAGCCGAAGCACTCGCTGGCGTGTCCCACCGCAAAGTAGTTCACCCAACCGCGCAGCACCGGGTTGATCAACTTCACGACCCGATCAACCGGTTGCGATTGGTGGCGGCGGAACACATCCTTGAGCTTGCGTAGCAGCGCCGTCCGCTTTTTGAGCTTGGGCGTGTAGTGGGCGCGCCATACGCCCCGCAGACTACGCACTCGGCGGAAGTCGAACCCCAGAAAGCCGAAGCTCTCGCCTCGGCGGAGGTCCACGATTCGACTCTTTTCTTCGTTGATTTCGACCTGCAGCTCGGCCAGTTCCTCGCGCAGCCGTTTCTCCACCGCCGCCATCAGCCAGTCATGTCGCTGGTGGGCGTCGATCAAGATCACCAGGTCGTCAGCGAATCTCGCGTATTCGACGGAGGTGTACTTGCCGTAGCGCGTGGCCTCCCTCGCCCGCTCCAGCATCCTGTCAACCTCGGTGAGGTAGATGTTGCTGAGCAGCGGCGAGATCACCCCACCCTGCGGAACGCCTTGTTTCCCGCTGGCTTTGAGCATGATCTTCAGCAGATGCATGACGTCGGCATCGTCCACGCGCTGGGCTACTTTCGCCAACAGCCGATCATGCCGGACATTGTCGAAATAGCTGCGCAAGTCGATGTCGATGACGCGCGTCTTGTGCTGAACGATCGCTCGCGCCACGCGGTCCACCGCTTCATGAGCTGTCCGTTGCGGTCGGTATCCGAACGACCCCGATTGGAAGTCCGCCTCGAAGATCGGTTCCAATATGAGCTTGAGCGCACCCTGCGCCACGCGGTCGCGGATCGCAGGAATAGAAAGGACGCGGACCTTGCCGCCATCCTTCGGGATTTCCTGCCTCCGGGCCGGCAACGGCGCATAGGAGCGCCCGACCAGTTCGTCCGCGATCTGCTCAAGGAAAGCCTCTACGCCCTGCGCTTCGATAGCCTCGAAGGTCACCCCGTCACTTCCCGGAGCCCCATCGTTCCTTTTGGCCAGCGCATACGCCTCGCGTAGCGTTTCCAGCTTGCAGACATGGACGTACAATCCCCAGAACTTCCAGGACGTCTCAGCCTTCGCCTTGACGTATATTCTCCGCCTCAGGTCCTGCAAATCGATGGACGCCTTTGTCATCTCGTCCTTGCCTTCCTTGTGATCGGAGACGTTACAAACAGCAGGGCTCCTTCGCTCCACGGGCGTTACCCCGCCTCACCGCTACTGCGAACCCATCCGTCACCCTCTCGCCTTCGATCGACTTCCCGGTTGAGCCGGTTATACGATCGACCCTGCTCCGGCGATTTCGCGCCGGGACGAGGAGGGCTTCTCCAGTTGCTCGGCATGTCCTTGCCACCGTGCTGTCGCTTCCACCCCGCCGAAGTGAAGGAGCCGCTTCGGTCAGATTTCGGCTCCCCATGCTGCCTTCGCCCTCCAGTTGCGGGCTCGGCCTTCGGGGCTACGCATTTTCGAGGCCACATTCGCGTTTACTTTCATTACGGCCCGGCGGCTCGTCGTCTCCCCGAGGGAGACGTTGTCGATAGGCTTCAGAGTCTTGGTTTCCCGCCACCCTGCTATCCAAACTACGGGGCTTCTGACTCTTGCCCCGGCAGGCCTTTCTCCTGCTGAACATGCCAGCCTTCGCTGGACACACAACCGGACAGGCAGGTTTCCTGCATCCGGCTCTCGGACAAGACCTCACGCCTTCGTCCACGGCACGTCGTGCCCAAGCCGACTCAGGCGTACGAGCCCGAAGTGCCCGTAGAGGTGCGAGAGTGGATAGCTCCCGCCCCGCCTGACTTTGTGCTTGAGGCGCAACCACCGGCGCACCCGCGCCGCCGCGTAGGCGTCAAGCGCCCGATACGCCTTGCTGAAAGCGCCTACCGAAAAGTAGTTCGCCCATCCGCGCAGCATGCGGTTCACTTTGCCCACCAGCGTCGTGGTCTCTTGCCATGTGCACGATCGCTCGGTCAGCGCGTGGATTTTCTCGACCGCGCGCTGAATGCTCTTCTTTGATGGCCGGTAGCCGATACGGGCTTGGCCGGTCCTCGCCGAATACATCCGCCCGAACGTGTACCCCAGAAAGTCGAACTCACTCTCCGGCACTTTGCAGACGCGCGTCTTTTCCTCGTTCACCGTCAGCCTCAGCTTGCCCATGATCTCCCGCAGTCGTTCCAAGGCTTCTTCGCCTTTGCCCCTTCTGCACAGGATCACGAGGTCGTCGGCGTAGGTCACGAGCCGCGTGCCGAGGGTTCGCTCGAGCCCGAACATCTTCCATCCCAGCACGAACCGGCGCATGTAAATATTAGCCAGCAGCGGTGAGATGGGTGAGCCCTGCGGGATGCCGCGCCGCCTGTCCCGCGCCTCGGTCGTGCGTGTCTTCCGACCGCGATTGTCGGTTTCTTCCACCGGGCAGTCCAGCCACATCCTGATCAGATGCAGCACGCGCCGATCAACGATCCGGCGCGATACCGACTTCAAAAGCTCGGCATGGGGAATGCTCCCGAAGTAGTCCGCGAGGTCGGCGTCCACAACTTCCGGATGGCCGCGAAACAGCAGCTCTTCCACCTCGATCACCGCCTGTTGGGCGTTTCGCCCGGGACGGTAGCCGTAGAGTTCCGATGGGAGGTCGGCTTCGAAGATCGGCTCCAGCACCAGCATCGCTACTGTCATGCAGACCCGATCCCGCAAGGTTGAGATGCCCAGCGGCCTGAGTTTGCCGTTGGCCTTCGGTATGTACACGCGTCTGATTGGATCCGGTCGGTAAGTCTCCTGCCTGAGCGCGAGCGCCAGTTCGCCCAGCCATCGCTCGACCCCATACGCCTCGACGGCCTCGAAGTCCTGACGGTCCACGCCCGGCGCGCCCTTGTTGGAGCGGCACTGGGCATAGGCATGCGCCAGAATGTCCTCGCGGCTGATCTTGTCGTAGAGGGCATAGAAGCGATAGCCGGGTTCTGCCTTCGCTTTCGCGTGCAACGCCGTCTGCAGTTTCTGAACGCTGTCCGGAGTTGATAGGTCGCCCAATCTCCAGGTCCCTCACTACGTCTTGCGTCTGTCTTGAACTGAGGCCCCTTCCCTCCCCCGGCGTTACCCGGCTTCAGCGGTACTGCGAACCTCTCCGCCACCCCACAGCGCCCAGCCTCTCCCTCGCGGGCGTCTGGTTGGTCATCCCTGACCGCGCTTTGGGGCTTCCCGTGTTGCGCGCGCTTTCCTTGTGTACGTGCTGCCGCCAGTACCCCGGTGCAGCGAACTGGGCGTCGTCTTCGCTCGTCTCACCCAGCCGTATCAGCCTTCCCCGAAATTGCAGTCGGGTCGGCCTGCACATCGTCCTTTTCGAGGCTTGCTCGGCGTATCGCGGTAGGGACGCTCATTGCTGAGCGCCCCCCGCACAGATCCGGACGGGCCCAATTCGGGCATCCGGCTCCTACCTCGGGTGTTTGACGTCAAAGCGCACGTCGGGCCAAGGATGAAGGATATGCGGCTGGGGGAGCCAGTCATCGGCGAGCTTCGTCATACGCTCCCATGTGAGGCCGTCTTTCTGGCTGCGTCGCCGAAGCGCTCGTCGCCAGAGGTCGGTCACGTAGTGCCGGAACGCGGAGAGCGCCCTGCTGTTGGTCGGGACTGCGTAATAAGCAAAGTGCCCTGTGACGACCTGCTTCAACCACCGGCCCTGGCTAGGGATGGGTTGATGCATTCGACGCCGTAGCTCCGCCTTGATGTCCTTCAGCTTCGCACGCATGCGGTCGCGTCGGGTCTTCCGGTGGAGTTGGAAGGATCCCTGGCGGGATTTGCCGCAAATGAAGTTGAAGCCCAAGAACGCAAAGGTCTCCGGTTTGCCGAGCCCGCGTCGCTTGCGGTCGACCGCCGCAAAGCGGCCGAACTCAATCAGGCGGGTCTTGTCCGGGTGGAGCGTCAGCGCAAATTCCCCGAGCCTTTCGCGCATCGCGTCAAGGAAACGGCGTGCGTCGCCTTCACGCTCGAAGCCGACGACCAGATCGTCCGCGTAACGAACGACGATCATGTCGCCTTGAGCCTCCCGCCGTCTCCAGCGCTCAGCCCAAAGATCGAAACAGTAATGCAGGTAGATGTTGGCGAGGAGCGGCGAAATCACCGAACCTTGTCCTGTTCCCCTGTCATCGACCGTTACGATCCCATCTTCGAGGATGCCCGCCTTGAGCCACTTCTGGATCAGGCGGATGATGCGCTTGTCGCCGACCCTGTGTCCCAGGAAGCGAACCAGCCAGCTTTGGCTGACCGCCCCAAAGAAATTTTGGATGTCGGCGTCAAGTATCCAGTTCACCTTCCGTATCTTGATCGCCGTCGATAGCGCGTCCAGCGCATCGTGTGGCCCTCGCCCGGGTCGGAACCCGTACGAGAAGCCGCAGAAGTCGCTTTCGTAGACAGCATTGAGCGCCATGACGGTTGCGCCCTGGACGATCTTGTCTTCCAGGGCGGCGATCGCGAGCGGCCGCTGCTTCCCGTCGGCCTTCGGTATGTACGTCCGGCGCGACGGTTGCGGTCGGTAAGCTCCCCGGTGGACCCGCTCTGCAAGAGCCTCAACCCTCGGTTCGAGGTCCGCCTCGTAGTCGTGCCACGTCACGCCATCCACGCCGGGGGCGGCTTTGCGCTTAAGCGCGTAGAACGCAGTCCGGAGCGTGTCGGGGTTGATGTGGTGGAGGAGCGCGGTGAACTGTCCCTTCTTCCTCCGCCTTGCGGCTTCTCGTACGCGGTCCAGCGCCTGGGTCACGCGCCCCCGGCTCTGGGTCCGGTGCGTGCTTTGCTGGTCCGCGTTCCCCTTGGTCCCCGGTCTTGGCTCCGCCGGCTCCTGAGCCAGTCGCCCGGCTTCGTTCGTCGGCTTCGTTGCTACTATGCCGGAGTCTGACTTCTCTGGATCGTGCATCGGCGGCTACGGCTCCTCACCTTCCCACCGCGGACCATGTGACCAACAGGGCTCATGGCCGATCCAGAGATCTCCCGGTTCCCGCGCAAGGAGCGTCCATACATGCCAGGGTCTAAGACCACGCCGGGTCGGTCGGGCGCTCGCGTTAGCGCGCCCGACCGTATTGCCTTCCGATGAGTAAACGGCGTCGGCGCCCGGGATGACAACGGTTTCGCGGCTCGATGGCTGGCCTATATGCTCCCCTGCCGACGCTTCGCCGACGTCCTCGCGGACGTCTGCGCACGGCTCGGGGCCGATGTGGGTCGCTACTCCTTCATCGCAGTGGACTTTCACCACATACTCCTTGCCGGTCTCCCGGCGCACTCACTCGCATTGCGGCCCGCACACTCGCGCCGTCACCTATATGTGACCAGCTACACCGAAGGCTTCAGCCATTTCGTCACCTCCATGACTGCTCCGGTTGCTTCCGGCTGGAGCGTTCGCCGGGTGGGACTTGCACCCACTGGAAAGCGCCGCCTTCTCACGGCGCACGCAAACAGCGGACATTCCGGGACTGCAAAATCGGCCCGAAGCGGGCGTAGCGGGCGGTGCAAAAATCAAGCAGACCGTGCGGAAACTCCACGACTTCGGCGTTGAGAGGCGTGGGAGCGAGTCGCGTCGGAATTTGGGCTATTTTGGCTTTGTCGATCGCCGGATGCGACCTGAGAGGCGTCTGGGCGCCCATATCGGCACGGATAAGCCCGATCGCCCTGCATCAGCCTGCGACGGCGGCGGTCATCGCCTCGACGCCGAGGATGTTGAGGGCGCGGCGCAAATTGTAGGCGAGCGCCGTCAGGCTGAACTCGGCGCGCACGTTCGCGAGGCCGCGCATCAGAAAGGCGCCCTGATACATCCACTGCTTGATGCTGCCGAACGGATGCTCGACGACTTCGCGGCGACGGTCGAGAATCTCGGCTCTCGCTTTGAGGCGCTTGGCCATGCGGTCGAGCACAGCCTCGTTTTCGAGGCGGGAAACAGAGCGCACGTCGTTCGTGCATCGCGCGCGCATCGGGCAGTCACGACACGCTCGTCGATTGCCGTAATCGACTTTGGCAAGATCGCGCAGCCGGCCGTGGCGGATCGGGTCAACAACTTCCCGGCCGGGCAAACATAGGCGTCGCGCCCCGCGTCGTAGTGAAACTCGTCCTTGCGGAAGAAGCCCTCGCGCACCGAGGAGCCGCGTTGCGGTCTGGGAACATGCGGGATGCAGCCGGCCTTCTCGCAGGCCTCGATGTCCTCGACCTTGAAGTAGCCGCGGTCGGCGACGACGTTGATCGTCTCGACGTCCAGAATCTCGCGGGCCGGTTCTGCGGTCTGCGTCAGCAGGCCCATATCGACGACCTGGTTGGTCACCGCTTGCTCGACGATCAGCTTGTTCTTCGCGTCGACGGCGACCTGGATGTTGTAGCCAACGCCGACCTTGGTATGCGCGGCCATGGCGCGGCTGTCGGGATCGGTTAGCGATATCTGGTCCTCGCCGGTTCGCTCGAGTTGCGCCAGCATCGCCTGGTACCGGCCGCGCTTCTCGCCGAGCGCCGCGATCTTCTCGGCGAGATTCTTCGTGCGCGCCCCACCAGTTGTCGCCCCATCCTCGATGTCGCCATGGTCGAGCCGTTCGAGGTATTCGTTCAACCGCTCGTCGGCCGCGCGAATGAACTCTCGCAACGACGCGCGGGTGAAGTTGCGGTCCTTGTTGTTGACCGCCTTGATGCGGGTTCCGTCGACCGCCAGCAACTCGCGACCATAGAGGCCGAGCCGCCGGCACAGCAGCACGAACTGGCGGAACACCGATTTGAAGGCGCCGCGACTGTCGCGTCGGAAGTCCGCGATCGTCTTGAAGTCCGGCTTGAGGCCGCGCAACAGCCAGATGACCTCGATATTGCGCTGGGCTTCCCGCTCCAGCCGCCGGCTCGATCGAACCCGGTTCAGATAGCCGTAGATGTAGAGCTTCAGCAGATCGCCGGGCGCATAGCCCGGCCTCCCCGTCGCCTTCGCTTCGACCCGCGCGAACCCGGCGCCCGCAAGATCCAGTCCTTCAACGAAGGCGTCGATGAACCGAACCGAATTGTCCACCTCGACGTAATCGTCAACCGCCTCCGGCAACAACAGAAGCTGGTCCCGTCCGAATCCGGCGATGTGAGTCATGCGCGATTCTAACGTCGCCAACGCCGCAAAGGAATCCGCTCAGGCTGAGTTTCCGCACGGTCTGCAAGGTTTTTGAGATAGGCCCGTTCTGGTCCGCGACGCGCGCGGAACGAGGCGACTTACCGGTGCCGTCAATGTTCGAGCCCAGCGGCGCTGCCGTTGTGGGCATCGACGGGCCCCGTATCGCGGCTTTGGCGCAGTTCCTCCTTTAGTTGTCCCACCTCCCGTTCCAAGCGTTCGATGCGATCGAGAGTGTAGTCAAAGCTGGTGTATTCCATCGCTTGCAACCAGGCGAAGACGACCGCGAGCGCGCGATGAAGTTTCCCCTGCTCTGGGACCAGATGGTTCGCTGTGTCTGTCATTGGCTCCTCAGATTAAATTTCGATGCATTTCGCGTGCTGCCTTCAGAGTTGCGACATACCCCCGTCCACCGGTAGTTCGGCGCCGGTTGTGAAGGTCGCGTCGAACGCGAGGAAGAGGACGGCCTTGGCGACTTCGTCCGACGTCCCGAAGCGCTTCATCGGGGTCATACCGATCATCTTTTCCCTAAGCTGGCCGGCCGCGTCTTTATCGGGAAACATTTTGCCGATGATCGGCGTGTCTGTGGGGCCGGGCGTCACCGCGTTGACGCGAATCTCCCGAGGAAGCAGCTCGGCGGCGAGCGTCCGAGCGAAGGATCGCAGCGCAGCCTTGGCGGCTCCGTATGCGGCGTTGCCGGGCATTCCCTTGACGTTGGCGATCGAAGTCGTGAGGACGACGGCGCCTCCCCGGTTTATTAGCGGCGTGAGCTTCTGCACCGCGAAAAGCGGCCCTTTGGCGTTCAAGTTGAACATCTCGTCGTAGACAGCCTCGGTCATGCTCTCAAGAGGCGCTGGGGTGCTGAACCCGGCGTTGACGAAGAGCAGGTCGAAGGTGTCGAATTCGTCCTTCACCCGAGAGGCGAGGGCGTCGATGTCCGTCAACGAGCGCGCGTCGCTCGAAACCACGATGGCGTCCTTCCCAAGCTCTTTCTGCGCCGATTCCAGGCCGGCTTGCGAGCGACCCGTCACCAGAACGCGCGCCCCCCCACCGAGAAGCATCTTCGCCGTCGCGAGTCCCATGCCGCTGGTGCCGCCGATGACCACCGCCCGCTTCGCTTCGTACCGTTCCATGCGTACTCTCCATGCGACGCCAGGGCGCCTAGCTACTTTTGAACTGTTTTGTATGATACTCATCCGCAGAGGCTGTGGTCAAGGGATTTTTGAACTGGTTATTTCAAAATACCGTAGGACCCCGTGGACGAGCACGTAGCTCCGCCATCGCTGGCTGATGCTAGTCACCGCGACCCTTTCGCCGCGACCGGCGCTCCTTCAGGACACGGCGCTCACGGATGCTGGGTAAGACAAGTCGATACCGGAGACCTTGACGACGGCCTGCCACGCGGCTTCCTGGCTGGCGCGATCGTGGAGGTGTGGGTGGCGCTGCGCCTCAATTGGGCCTGAGAACTTCCCTTGAGCCGAGGCGAAGAATTGCCCTGAGACGTCGGTTCCGAACTCCGACGCCTGGAGGTAGCGACGGGCCGCGGTCTCCGGCGTCTGATTCATGCCGGGAATGAGGTTCACGATTGGGATAAACAGATACTTCAACAGCGGGCCAGCGTTTCGCACCACCTTGGTGTCGGTCGCCCCACCGGGCGAGACAGCGTATACGGCCATGCCGGAGGGTAGCCGGCGCGCCAGCGCCGCGACCCACCAAGCGATAATGAGCTTCGCGTCGGCATACGCATTGTTGGGCACGTACTTCACGTTCGGCCCATTGCGAATCAGGGCTTCCACAGCGGCGGTTCGGTCACCCTGGTGGTATTTGGCCGCGAAGGCCGGCACGTCGGTGTACTTGAACATGGGGACGCCCCCTCGGGCAGGCTCCGCACCGGCGATAACAATCCGCGCGTTGGGGCTCAGCAGGTTGGCGCGGAGCAAACCGACAGTCAGTTGATGATGGCCGATCAGCGGGGCCTGAGAAGCGCCTCGACGCCCGCCGCAGTGATCACGCGCGCCTTGGTAGGGACCAGCCCGGCATTGAGCAGTAGGAAATCGATCGGCCGACCTCGCTTGACCAGCGCGGCGAGGGCGGACTGAACGCTGGTCGGTGCGTTCAGATCCAGCTCCAACGGCGTGAAAACCTGTGTCTTGGTCTCAGCCGCGATTTGAGCGACCGTTTCCTGGGCCCGACCCAGGCTGCGCCCGGTGACGATGATCTCGCGCCAGCCCTCTCCGGCAAGAGTGCGGGCTGCCGCATAACCGAGCCCGGAGGTGGCGCCCGTGACGAGCGTGATCGAATGTTTCATGGGTGGTTCCATTGTGAAGAGGGAAGGTCGATTCGTAAGGCCCGCGATGTTAGGGTCAGCTTGCTACTTTCGAACTATTTGGTTATATATTGGCGCAATCAAAGCTGCATTGCAAGGAGTTTTTAACTGAATGGTTCGGAATGCCCCTAAACCGCGTGGACGGCCGCGCAGCTTCGACGAGACGGAGGCGCTGGAAAAGGCGACCCAGGTTTACTGGTCGAAAGGCTACGACGGCGTCACGATCGACGATCTAGTCGCCGGCATGGGTGTGGGACGGCCGAGCCTGTATTCCGTTTTCGGCGACAAGCGGACGTTGTTCTTGCGCGTCCTCAAGGATTATGCAGAGAAGAAAGGCGCTCTCGCCGCGAAGGCGCTGCTGTCGCCGCAGACGCTTCGCGACTTGCTTGCCGGCTTCCTGAAGCACGCCGTCGAGACTGCGACCCAGAGAGGACGCGCGCGGGGATGCCTTCTCGTGTGCGTCGCGCCGCTTGTGGACGACCTTGAGGTCCGGCAGTTCCTGCAAAACGCGGCCGCCGGCGGGGCAGCGCTGGTGGAAGGTCGGTTCCGGGACGCGATCAGCGCGGGCGAAATCCCGTCCGACTTTCCCGTAGCCGTGCGCGCCCGCCAGCTCATTGATTTTGCTCGTGCCCTTACCATGCGTGCGCAGATAGGCACGCCGCGCAAGACGCTTCTCAAGGATGCCGAGGAAGCGGCCGACTTGGTGCTCCTGTCGCGGCGTGGAAATGCGGAGCTGGATTCTTGAAGCTGGACGGCGTGATGGTTGGAGTGAGCAACTTGGGCTGGCGCCGCCATCCGGCCCTCGGCTAGGACACGATCGCGCCCCATGTTGCATAAATCAAGCAGACCGTGCGGAAACTCAGCCTGAGCGGATTCCTTTGCGGCGTTGGCGACGTTAGAATTGCGCATGACTCACATCGCCGGATTCGGACGGGACCAGCTTCTGTTGTTGCCGGAGGCGGTTGACGATTACGTCGAGGTGGACAATTCGGTTCGGTTCATCGACGCCTTCGTTGAAGGACTGGATCTTGCGGGCGCCGGGTTCGCGCGGGTCGAAGCGAAGGCGACGGGGAGGCCGGGCTATGCGCCCGGCGATCTGCTGAAGCTCTACATCTACGGCTATCTGAACCGGGTTCGATCGAGCCGGCGGCTGGAGCGGGAAGCCCAGCGCAATATCGAGGTCATCTGGCTGTTGCGCGGCCTCAAGCCGGACTTCAAGACGATCGCGGACTTCCGACGCGACAGTCGCGGCGCCTTCAAATCGGTGTTCCGCCAGTTCGTGCTGCTGTGCCGGCGGCTCGGCCTCTATGGTCGCGAGTTGCTGGCGGTCGACGGAACCCGCATCAAGGCGGTCAACAACAAGGACCGCAACTTCACCCGCGCGTCGTTGCGAGAGTTCATTCGCGCGGCCGACGAGCGGTTGAACGAATACCTCGAACGGCTCGACCATGGCGACATCGAGGATGGGGCGACAACTGGTGGGGCGCGCACGAAGAATCTCGCCGAGAAGATCGCGGCGCTCGGCGAGAAGCGCGGCCGGTACCAGGCGATGCTGGCGCAACTCGAGCGAACCGGCGAGGACCAGATATCGCTAACCGATCCCGACAGCCGCGCCATGGCCGCGCATACCAAGGTCGGCGTTGGCTACAACATCCAGGTCGCCGTCGACGCGAAGAACAAGCTGATCGTCGAGCAAGCGGTGACCAACCAGGTCGTCGATATGGGCCTGCTGACGCAGACCGCAGAACCGGCCCGCGAGATTCTGGACGTCGAGACGATCGACGTCGTCGCCGACCGCGGCTACTTCAAGGTCGAGGACATCGAGGCCTGCGAGAAGGCCGGCTGCATCCCGCATGTTCCCAGACCGCAACGCGGCTCCTCGGTGCGCGAGGGCTTCTTCCGCAAGGACGAGTTTCACTACGACGCGGGGCGCGACGCCTATGTTTGCCCGGCCGGGAAGTTGTTGACGCCGATCCGCCACGGCCGGCTGCGCGATCTTGCCAAAGTCGATTACGGCAATCGACGAGCGTGTCGTGACTGCCCGATGCGCGCGCGATGCACGAACGACGTGCGCTCTGTTTCCCGCCTCGAAAACGAGGCTGTGCTCGACCGCATGGCCAAGCGCCTCAAAGCGAGAGCCGAGATTCTCGACCGTCGCCGCGAAGTCGTCGAGCATCCGTTCGGCAGCATCAAGCAGTGGATGTATCAGGGCGCCTTTCTGATGCGCGGCCTCGCGAACGTGCGCGCCGAGTTCAGCCTGACGGCGCTCGCCTACAATTTGCGCCGCGCCCTCAACATCCTCGGCGTCGAGGCGATGACCGCCGCCGTCGCAGGCTGATGCAGGGCGATCGGGCTTATCCGTGCCGATATGGGCGCCCAGACGCCTCTCAGGTCGCATCCGGCGATCGACAAAGCCAAAATAGCCCAAATTCCGACGCGACTCGCTCCCACGCCTCTCAACGCCGAAGTCGTGGAGTTTCCGCACGGTCTGCAAGAGTTTTGCACCGCGTCCGGCGGTCGACGACATCAGCGGCTTAACGCTGTGCAAAAATCAGGTGCAAAAGTGCCCAAGGCCATCCCCGGCAACCCGACGCCACTCCGTAATCGAAATGTCCGCTTTACGTCGATTGCGGGCGTTCCATAGGCGACAACCGTAGGGTCGGTATGCGCCCTTCTGAGACATTCCTCGAGCGGCGACCGACGACTGCGCTCGATCCCAAGGCAGCCTTGACGCGCGTGCTGGCCACCGGTCGGCCCTTCGAGCGTCCGATAGCGCCGTCGCCCCCCGGTGTCAGTTCCTGGACCGCATTCGCTCGACCCATCACGACCCAGGTCGACTACGACAATCGGTCGGCGCGGCCAAGCATGGCAACCATCCCTTTGAAGTGGTCGAGGTCGCCGCGACAGGCGCACTCGGCCGCCAGGGCGACCCCGTGTGAACATACGCCTCGATCTCGGGTCGGACGCTTCTGTGCAGGCACCTGCACCAGCGCGCATCCGGTCTGGGGTTCCGAGCATCCATGACGGCCCCGTCGTGACGATGGAAGGGTATCAAGAGCTAAGATGACCGAAACCGCCGTCGCGCCTCACGGCCGAAACCGCGTGCGTCTCTTCCAACGCTCAATTCCCCGGCAGCACGCGCTGTAGAACGCGATCGCCTTTTATGAGCCAATGGTAAAGCGCGCCCGCGATATGGAGGGCGACGATCACACCGATCAGAATTCCGCAGATGAGATGCCAGACGAAAATCTGGTCTGATAGCGGCTGATCCTTGCCGACAATGGCCGGAAAGTCGAACAGACCGAAAACGCTGACCGGATCGCCGTACGCGTTGGTCCCTGCCCAGCCGAGTACAGTCGTGACGAACAGGAGGGTGTAGAGCAGGTATTGCGCCCAGAGCGAGGCGCACTGCTCGACGAGCGGCACGGACGCGTCTGGGGCCGGCACACCGAAGGCCATGCGCCTGGCGAGCCTCACGACCATGACGATCAGGACAAGCGCGCCCAGCGCCTCGTGAAAGTTATAGAGATTGTCCCTAAGCGAGCCCTCGGGGACGAGCCGCTTCATCACCGGGCCAATAGCGAGGAGCGCGATGACTGCAGCCGCGACAAACCAGTGCATCAGTTTCGCCGACGCCGAATAGCTGACCGGCGACGCACGGGAACTCCATGCCGACGCGATGAGGTCCTCCCCTTCGAGCGACTGAACACCAGCGAGGGTAGCCAAGCTAGCAGCGATGACAGCGCTATGAAACGTGGATGCGTGGCGACACCTTAAAGGCGTCACCCAGCCACCTCTTCATTTCGCGCTCTCGACTCGAACATGAGTCGCCTCGGGCGTTATCGACGTATCCCTGCTGACGTCCACGGGTGCTTCGGAACGGGCAGGCCAGACATGGCAACCATCCCTTTGAAGTGGTCGAGGTCCGCGCGACAGGGTGCTTGGTCGTCAGCGCGATCCCGGCGTGGACATACGCCTCGACCTCGGCCCCGTCTCGGTGCAGGCACCTGCACGAGCAGTATCCCATGATCGAAACCGTCATCAGGCCCCGTTGCCAGCTGCGTGCAGCCACCTCCAACGCCACTCATGTCGCCCCGCCCTGTGAGACATCGGGCTTGGACAGGGTCCAAGTGGCGTTGGATGTCTTCCTGAACCCCGTGCAACCCATTGTTGGATCGGTGAGCGGCAGGTCAGAGACCTTGACCACCTGGAGGTCGGAGACGGGCGAGGCGTAGATGAAGCCCTCCTTGTATTCGTGCGCTGGAGCCTCATAAATCGCCGTGGGCAGCTTGTCTGAGGGGACGGGGTAGGCTGATAGCTCTTTGAGCATCCCCTCCCTAGCGAACGTGCACCGCTTCCGTCGCGATATACTTCTGTGCAGGTGCCTGCACTTATCCGGTAGGATTTCGGCTCGCCGTGGTTTGAACTCGTGTCGTTCGCCTCAAGCGGCCCACAGTTGCCCGAGCGCCTTCATCAGGGCTTTCTCCTTGCCCGAGAGACCCCGGCCTTTCTTTGGTCGACGAGCGCCATGCGCCAGCAGAAAAGACTCGAAGTGCGCGTGCTGCCTTGGAGTCAATCGGAGCAGGACCGTGCGCGCTTTCGGCTTAGGCACTCCGCCTTTCAGCAACGCTGGAAGCTCTTTCAAGGTGGAGGCTTCGGCGAGGGCCAGGGCATGCTCCTCGTCGCCCGGTTCGCAATTTTCGGCAATAACCGCCAGCTTCGTCCACCCAATGCTGGCTAGGCGCTCGCGGGGGATGTCGAGGTCACTGAAGGTCCGCCAAACTTTGAGCAGATAGCAGACCGCGCGCTTGCTCAGCTTCGTGCGGGCGACAAGGTCATTGAGGGTCGGCCGATCTCCATCGGGGGGTTTAGGCAAGGCCCTCAGGTCCCAGAGACCCTCCGCCAGCTCGATCGTATCGTTATTGTCCCTGGTCGCCAACGTTTGAACCCGCTTCAGCAAAGCTGCTGAACTTCGACCCGACATTTTTTCCACTCCGCCGCTCCATCGGCAGCTTAGCAAATCGGGGTGGGAAGACCGTTAAGGGGCCAACCCCCTTCCCGCACCGCTCCATTTCACCTTCCGGAGTTATTCCTCGTCGTCCGGCGGCGGCGGCGGCGGAAACCCCCAGCCGTCGGCCTGGAACAAGGTCAGGACGTCTCCATAACCGCCTACACGGCGCATGCGAAGATGCCGATAGAAGCGGTTCCGCGCGTCATGCGTGGGCCGCTCGCGGGGCGGCGCGTCACGGAGTAGCCCCAGCAGAAGGCTCGGCGTGCCGACGGCCTGCCAATTTTGTCCGTTCTCGGTGACCGCGTCGAGCAATTGGTCGTGCTGTTCGCTGCCAAGCCGCCCAGCGAACGGCGCGATGAGGTCGCGGAAGTTCGCTTCCGATCCGCGAAAGCTAATGGAGGATTTGTAGAGATTGACCGCACGCGGCCAAAGGTCGGCGAGCGGGTGCGCGGCGATCGCCTTCGCCAAGCCGTCCCGGTCGAGGGCAGCGATCACGGCGAGCAGCGAGTCACGGAAATACGGCACGCTCACGCCGGCCAACATTCGATAGTCCGTCAGGGTTTGAGGGTCGAACTTGTCGACGGTCTCTTGCAGAACCGTCCGTGTCGGCTCCTGCAGCAAGGGCCAGAAATCCGGAAAGGCGGCGATGAAGTCGATGGCGCGCGGCCGCTTTTCCGGCTCCAGGTTGTCAATGAGCCTAACAATTGCCGATGCAACATCCGGCCACGACGGGGCCGCCCTATCCCGCACGGCGACCAAGGTGGAGACGATCTTGTTCTGCTCCGGCTCCCACTGGGGCGGCACGCCTTTGAGCAACGATTTAGCCAGGATCGTTCCGAAATTCCGGATGTTCTGGGCGCGGACACGCTCAAGGTAACGTTGCTGGACATAGTCCAGGATCCGCGCGTGCGTTGTGGGAAACCCCCTCGACTGCACATCGACATCAAAGAGATCGAAGATTGCCTTGCCTTGCAAGGGCTCCTGCGACAGGACTAGATCGACCGCATTGACGAGGTGGAGCCGCACGAGTTCCGGCGACGGTTCAAACAACTCCGCCTCCGCCGAGAAGGCCGGGTGGGCGCAGAAGTTTCGGTCTTCGCGCAGCCGCTCAAGGTGCGTGCGGGCAATGCGGTTGACGATTTGAGTGTTGGTCGTGGCATCCTCGATGATTTTCGCTTCGAGCTCCAGCAATCGTCTGACGTCGCCTGCGGCCGTCGCGGCGTCCCACAATCGGATGAACGCCGTCGCTGCAGCGTCGCCGAGGGCGCCCAGCTCCCGGTACTTGGCGATCAAATCGTAAACGAGTGCGACCCAGGCGGAGGTCAGTGACGCGCGCAGAGCGCCTGCCTTGTAGGCCTTCACCGAGTTCGAGAAAATAGACCTTCGACTGCGCCTGCCGAATTCTCGTGAGCAATATGTCGAGGTCTACGAAGCCGGTGTCCACTGTGCTCCACCTACGCGGGGTTAGGATCTGCCGTCACACTATCGGAAATTTCGCACCCTTACCTTGATCGTGTCGACGTGGAGGTCCGGCATTTAGATGTGCCGGTCCCTATTTCCACGTCGTCTTCACCTTGCCGCCGGCGGATTGCCGAGATCGCCTTTCAGAACCAGCGGACTGTTTATGGCCGCTCATACTCGCCGTGGCGCGGGCGCTCACCGCCCTTGCCGCCAGGGTCGAAGCGGTTGACGTTGCCCTTGACCTGGTCGCGCACGCGGTCGACCACGTAGTCAGGCAGCCCATGCGTCGCGAGCCAGGTCGCGATCTTCTGCGCTTGCGACACCCCGCCTTCGTTCTTATCGCCGGTGCTGCCGTACGCACTGCTTCGTCCCATATGTTGTCGCTGATCTCGTCGCAGGACAGGCTTTTGGCGTAGGCTGATCGCAGCAATTCTTCGTCTGTCACCTGACCTAGCTCCTTCCACTATTACGACCCAGCTTTTGTGCAGGTGACTGCACGACTCAGGCCGAATTTCGTCATGTCTCAAAACTGCCTGTTTGAGACATCAGTGAGACATCACTTTTCGAGAGGTTCTTGCCCGTCTAGACACGCCGTCGCCCACCACCCATCAGGCATGCTATCTGGGTGCGGCAGCTCGAACTTGTCTACTACCGACACTCCCTGCTGCTGGATCGTGGCCAACGAGTCGATCACCACCAACGGGGGCTCATAGGTCTGTTTGATGCCGTCTTCGTAGACCTGGTTTATGGCGGCTTGGACGCCTGTGAGCACCTTGTGGCTGGAGACGGGGTATGTGTGGGGCTCGTTGCTCTTGAGCATCTTGGCCCGGTGAGCGCTGGCTTCCACCCTGGTGTCGAACTTGATCGTGAACGGGGAGCCGTAGGACTGGACGACGCTGTAGGCCCACTTCCAAGCGCGCCTGGACTTGCCTGGCTCCCTGATCTGGAACAGGGGACCCACGAACGTGTGGATCGCACGATTGCTCATCGGCCCACCCTTCTCGCAATTCGTTGTGCAGGTGCCTGCACGAACCAAGCGCCTGGGCGAGTTGATAGCTCTGGGCGGCGTGGTCTGTCTCGGCGGGTCGAAGCTCTCCACCGTCGAGTTGGGCAGGTCGGCTGGAACGGGCGCTTGTGCAGGTGCCTGCATACATCCGGCAGCAGGATGTCAGACTTGCCGTGGCTCGACTACCAGCGGGTCATTCGTCTTTAGTGACCGTCACCGCTGCCGGGTCGGCAACGAGACGATCCCATAGGGGCTACCGCCGCGCGAGTATCACCCCCGACGGCGCGGATCGTCCACATGAGATGCGCCTGCGTTGCGGATAGGCTCACTAGGAGGCCGTGTAGCCATTTTCCAGCCCCCACTGGGTTGTGAGTGGCGGGGGAGGATGATGTCTTGGTTTCCCCTGCGCCTGACGCAGTGCAGGTGCCTGCACCATCGGATGTCGACTTGCCACGGGTCTAACACCAGCCTGTTATTCGTCTTTAACCGGACGACCTCGTCCAGTTCTCATCCTCCCAGCCGGGCGGATAAAAGTAGCTAAAATACGCCTCGACGTTGAACGGACAGCGACACTCCGGCGGCGGGAGCTTGCCCGTTTTCGCCGTGTACTCGGCGTTGTAGGGCTCAAGCCGATTTTTAGCATACCCCCTGGCGTCGCGCTCCCTCTGAGCAGCCGGCAACGCTTGCCAAGTATCCGGGTCCCAAGCGAACCCAGGTGGATTGTATGGTATGTCTTCAAATGTCGGCTCGGGAGCCGGCGCTGGGGCTAACGTGGCCTCCGCCTGTTCATGTTCCTTGACGGTCTCAAGCGGAGCACATGACTTTTCCCGTGGCCGGACGGCGGAGTTTTTGAATTCGAGGTCGTTCTCTTCGAGGTAGAGGTTCACCGCCACGCGGATGAATTTCTGTAAGAAGTCGACCGTCGGCCTATCGGGGATGCCGTACGCGCCCTCTCTGGACTTGGCGCGCGCGGTAAACCGAGACCAATTCCTGATGGCGCTGCGGACCACCTCCTCCACGTGGAGTCGCAGCCCTCCGCCGGCGCCGCGCTCCGCGATCTCGCGCAGCCCTTTCTTTTCCCTCGCAGACAGGTCGTGCCACTTGCCGTCGTATGCAGCCTCCATCTCTTGCAGCCAGACAGGCTTGAGATCAGGAATGGTGACAAAAATCGTAGCGGGCTTGGTGTCATCAACCTCATTGGAGGTTGGGCTAGGCGGCGAAACTGGTTCGGGCGAAGATCGCTTGCCATTAACGATCTCGGCATAGCTCCAGCCCCTACGCAGGCGCTGGTGGATCGCATTCGGGGTACGGCCCTGCCGCTTCGCGAGCTCGCCCACGGTGTACTGATTGCCATCGGGATCATCGAACAGGCGAGAGGTGCTTCGGTTGTTGCTCTGCGTGTGCGCATCCGCCCATTGAACCTTACCCGGTGCGTACTCGGGGTCAGGGTTGTAGATGCGATTGAGGGTGGCTTTGGGAAATGGTTTCGGACCGACCTCAAAGAGGAATTCCGGGAACTTGCGAAACCGGACGTGAACATGAGGCTTGGCTCGTTGGAGCATATTGCGATGGGCGATCGCCTCGAAAGGGTATTTTCGGCGAAGCGCCGTCTTTCTGAGAGTTTTGCAATCAACCCTACACCGCTCGAGTTTCTTGGCATGTGATGTATGAATGTTATCATTGCTTAGGAGCGTGACATCGGTCTCGGCGGACCCCGCGCTCACGTCTAGAGAAATGAGGGCGCTTTGCGATTTCATCGCCGTGACAGCCGAGTCAGGCGAGCTGAGAAAATTTTCGCTGATGTCACAGCCGTGATGAGAAAATTCGGCAACTGACTTCTTGGAGCTCATGGCGCTTCTCCTTGTGTTGAGCGCCACGTGGCTCTATAAGAGCCATGACGCTGTAGCTGGTGTCACTTCTTCAAATCGGTCGGGGCGGGCATCCCCGGCCGATTTTCATTTTGGGCGTCTGCTAACTGTCGCTTCTATTGCAGCTGCCTTCTTGTGGCGGAACGACTGCACCGCATGCGGACCAACTCCACCAGCCGCACTCGAACGTGGACGCTGCCATCTCAGCACCACTGATGAGGGTTCGCCTTGCGTCGGCGAGGCTGACGGCCACTGCGTGCCGCTCTAGGTAGCGTTGCAAGAGAGCCGAACGGATAGTGAACCTGCTCCCCGAGATTTCCCCCACTTTGGAGGCATCTTTCAGGTTCTGTTCCAGGTCGAAGACCGGGGGAAGAGGGAGGGGTCGTCCCTCTAACAATTGAAACCATTTAAGAAAAATGGTGCTGCAAGAGAGGATTGAACTCTCGACCTCTCCCTTACCAAGGGAGTGCTCTACCACTGAGCTACTGCAGCATCGGAAGCGCGCCGCGCCTAAGAAGCGCTCGGCTTCCTGCCATAGCCAGCAGGCCAAGGCAAGGCGGACAGGCGGGGTAGAGCGGCTCACGGCCGTTCCCGGTCCTGCGCCCAGGCGACGAGGTTCAAGACCCGCGGCGATCGAGCACGGCGAACTGGTCGCGGTCCAAAATCTTGGGACATCAGCCGCACTCGGAGGCAATCCGGTCCCTGAACAACGACGGGGTTTGCGAGGAAGTGACGATGAGATGGCCTGCAAGTTCAGGGGGCGCCTTGCAAGCTCGTTCGGCAACATCACACCTAACTGGCGTTCGTCCGCTTGACGGCTAAGATCGACAAAGGACGATTGCGTCGCCAACACGGCTGCCTGAACGCGCGATTTCACTGACGCTGGAGAAATAAGATGGCAAAGGTCGGTTTCATCGGTCTCGGCATCATGGGACGCCCGATGGCCGGGCGCCTCCTTGACGGCGGCCACCAGCTCTTCGTTCACACGCGCCGCGCGCCGCCGAAAGAACTGACCGATAAGGGCGCCGTCGCCTGCGCCAACGGGAAGGAGGTCGGGCGGAACGCCGAGGTGATCATCACCATGGTTCCCGATACGCCCGACGTCGAGTCGGTGCTCTTCGGCCCCGAAGGCGTCGCGGAGGGGCTTTCGCCCGGCAAGATCGTCGTCGACATGAGCTCGATCTCGCCAATCGCCACCAAGGAGTTCGCCAAGAAGGTCAACGCGCTCGGCTGCGAATATCTCGACGCGCCGGTTTCCGGGGGCGAAGTGGGCGCGAAAGCGGCGAGCCTCACGATTATGGTCGGGGGCCCGGAGGCCGCTTTCGAGAAGGTCAAGCCGATCTTTGCGCTCATGGGCAAGAACATCACGCTCGTCGGCGGCGCAGGCGACGGACAGACGACTAAGGTCGCGAACCAGATCATCGTCGCGCTGACGATCGAGGCGGTCGGCGAGGCGCTGCTCTTCGCCTCCAAGGCTGGCGCTGATCCGGCCCGCGTGCGCCAGGCGTTGATGGGCGGATTCGCCGCGTCTCGCATCCTCGAGGTTCATGGCGAACGCATGATCAAGCGCAATTTCGAGCCCGGCTTCCGGATCGCCCTCCATCAGAAGGATCTGAACCTCGCGCTGCAGGGTGCGCGCTCTCTCGGCGTCAGCCTGCCGAATACGGCCACATGCCAGGAACTCTTCAACGCGGCGGTGGCGGCAGGGGGCGCTGCGTGGGACCATTCCGGCATGGCTCGCGTGCTCGAAGGTCTCGCTCGCCACGAAATCGGCCAGGAAAAGGCGTCTGCCTGAGGCATCGGGGGAACAAGAGGCGGGGAGGCGCCTTCCATGGGAGAGCGGCGGCTGTTGCGGGACATGTTCGACGCCGCGATAGCCGCGGCGTCCCCGGACAAAGCTGTTCCTGCGAACCTTCCCCCGCCGCCCGCGGGGCGCACGGTCGTCGTGGGCGCCGGCAAGGCCGCAGCCTCGATGGCCCGCGCGGTCGAAGCCCATTGGCCGAATGACAAACCGCTCGCCGGCCTGGTCGTCACGCGCTATGGCCATGGCGCCGGCCCCATGAAGCGGATCGAGGTGGTCGAGGCCGCCCATCCCATTCCCGACGCCGCGGGACAAATGGCGGCCCGCAGGATTCTCGATCTCGTCAAGGGCCTCGGCTCCGACGATCTCGCGCTCTGCCTGATATCGGGCGGCGGGTCCGCTCTGCTTTCTTTGCCGGCGCCGGGGATCACGCTGGACGACAAGCAGGCCTTGAACAAGGCGCTGCTCAGAAGCGGCGCCAACATCAATGAGATCAACTGCGTCCGCAAGCACCTCTCCGCGATTAAGGGCGGCCGGCTGGCGGTCGCCGCCGCGCCGGCCAGGATCGTGTCTCTGATCATTTCCGACGTCCCGGGCGATGACCCGTCGGTAATCGCCTCCGGTCCGACGACGCCCGACACGACGACGCTCGCCGACGCCAAGGCTGTGCTGAGGCGCTACGGCATCGTCGCGCCTCCGTCGGTGCAGGCGCTCCTTGACGACAGTAAGTCCGAGACTCCCAAGCCCGGCGACCCGGCCTTCGCTCGCAGCGAAACGCGCATCATCGCCGCTCCGCAGGCCTCGCTCGAGGCCGCGGCTGAGATCGCGAGCCGGGCCGGCTATCATCCGCTCATCCTCGGCGACGCGATCGAGGGCGAGGCGTGCGAGGTCGGGAAGGTGATGGCCGGAATCGCGCGCCAGGTCGCCGTGCACGGCCAACCGGCTGCCCCTCCGTGCGTGCTCATCTCCGGCGGAGAAACGACCGTGACAGTCAAGGGAACGGGGCGCGGCGGGCGGAACGTCGAGTTCCTGCTGTCGATGGCGGTTGAGCTCGACGGCCGGCCACGAATCTTCGCCATCGCCGGCGACACCGACGGTGTGGACGGGGCCGAGGAGGTCGCGGGCGCACTTCTGACCCCGGACAGCCTTGAGCGGGCGAGACGCCTCGGCCTCAACGCCAGGGCGTCGCTGGCCGACAACGACGCCCATGGCTTTTTCCGCGCGCTCGGCGACCAAGTGGTCACCGGACCGACGCTGACCAATGTCAACGACTTCCGCGCCATTCTCGTCGACGCCCAATGATCGAAAACCCGGCGCCTGAGGATCGCGGGTGCAACCAAAGCGCGAGTTCGGCGCAAGCAAATGCAAATAAAACTCGCACAAACGCTAGTAAACGCTAGCAAATTTGCTTTTATTTACTAGCGTTTAATTTTCCGAAATCGAGACTTTTCAAAGGGTTATGAGCGACAAAAATACACAAATTCGGGACCACGTCTCAGGCTGTGTGCAAACTGTCTCAAAGCGCTTCTCCATCTCTTGTCTCCCGGCGAGCTCAAACAAGGCGCGGGTGGATTCGACGAATAAGAATATAGATAGCACATGTTTCTGGTTAACGCAAGCACTTGTTTGGTGGTGACGTCGTAAGCTATTGATTCACTTTAGTTGTTACGGCTCCGGCGCTATCCCCAATCGTCATGGCCGGGCTTCTCCCGGTGGCGTTAGCGCACCCGCCCCACTTGTGGGGGCGGGCATAGCCCGTCGTCAGACGGGCGTTCTTTAAGAACGCCCTTTTGGGTGAGGGGTCGCGCGGGCCGAGGGGATCATCGAATGCGCCGACGGCGCGACCCCCCTCCTTGATCCTCCCCCACAAGAGCTTGCGCCCGGGCCGCGCAAGCGCGGCCCGGGTGGGGGAGGAGACGCGTCGGGGCGGTCCGCGCGTGAACTCAAGAGCAAAAGGCTCTAGGACCTTGCTGCGGGCGGAGCTGAGACGAAAATGGCGTGATGGCCGGGAGAAGCCCAGCCAAGACATTATGAGCTTAGCGGCGTGGCAAAAAAGCCGGCCAAGACCGAAAAAATGTTCACAGACCGTCGCCGTGCGACGACCGGAAGCAACCGCACCGTCTCTAGGTTTTGCGCCGACCAGCAATATCTGTTCCCATGGATGGTCTTAAGCCGTTGGAGGCGCCTATGCTCGCCATGCCCGAACCCGATCGCGCCGTCCTTGATCGCCGCGCGGAGATTGTCGAAGGCTTAAGGCGAATCGTCCCCGGCGAAGGCGTGATCGATCGGCCGAACGAATTGCGCGCCTTCGAATGCGACGGGCTCACCGCCTATCGGCAGCCGCCGATGGTCGCCGTCTTGCCTGAGACGGCGGCGCAGGTCGTCGAGGTCATGCGCTATTGCGCGGCGAACACAATCAAGGTGGTCCCGCGCGGCGCTGGAACCTCGCTTTCGGGCGGCGCCTTGCCGCTCGCCGACGGCGTTCTCCTCGGCATGGGCAAATTCAACAAGATCCTCGAGATCGACGTGGCCAACCGCTGCGTCGTCGCCCAGCCCGGCGTGACCAATCTCGGGATCACCCACGCCGTGCAGGGTCTGGGGCTCTACTACGCGCCCGATCCGTCGAGCCAGATCGCCTGCACGATCGGCGGGAATGTCGCCGAGAACTCCGGCGGCGTGCACTGCCTGAAATACGGGCTCACGACCAACAACGTGATCGGCGTCGAAATGGTGACGATTGAGGGGGAGATCGTGCGCCTCGGCGGCAAGCATTTCGATTCCTCAGGTTACGACCTGCTTGGCGTCATGGTCGGCTCCGAAGGCATGCTCGGAATCGTCACCGAAGTCACCGTCCGAATTCTCCCGAAACCGCCGGGGGCGCGCGCGCTGCTCATCGGCTTTTCCACCGTCGAGGGCGCGGGCGACTGCGTGGCCGCCGTGATCGGCGGCGGGATCATTCCGGGCGGAATGGAAATCATGGATCGGCCAGCGGTGGCGGCGGCCGAAGCCTTCGTCCATGCGGGCTACCCGCTCGACTGTGAAGCGTTGCTGATCGTCGAGCTCGACGGCTGCGAGGCCGAAGTCGATCATCTCATAGCCGAGGTCGAGGCGATCGCCGAGCGCAACGGGGCGACGAGCTGCCGGGCGAGCCAGTCCGAAGAGGAGCGTCTGCTTTTCTGGGCCGGGCGCAAGGCGGCGTTTCCCGCGGTCGGCCGGATATCGCCGGACTATTACTGCATGGACGGAACGATCCCGCGCAGAGAGATCGGCCGCGTCCTCCAGCGGATCAAGCAGATGGAGGAACGGTTCGGGTTGCGCGTCGCCAACGTCTTTCACGCCGGCGACGGCAATCTTCATCCGCTCATCCTTTACGACGCCAACAAGCCCGGCGAACTCGACAGGGCGGAGGCGTTCGGCGCGGACATCTTGAGGCTATGCGTCGAGGTCGGCGGCGTGCTGACCGGCGAACATGGGGTCGGCGTCGAGAAGCGCGATCTCATGGACACGATGTTCAACGAGATCGACCTCAATCAACAGCAGCGGCTGAAATGCGCCTTCGATTCCGAGGGGCTGCTCAATCCCGGCAAGGTGTTTCCGCAGTTGTGCCGCTGCGCTGAACTCGGCCGCATGCATGTGCATGCCGGCAAGCTCGCCTTTCCCGATCTTCCACGCTTCTGAGGCGAACGACAGTGCCGTTGTTGCAACCGTCGGACGCCAAGCAAACGGCCGAGGCCATCGCCTGGGCCGCCGCGGAAGGCGGTTCGCTCGAAATCGTCGCCGGCGGCACCAAGCGCGCCCTCGGCCGCCCGATGAAGACGGATCATGTCCTCGACGTCTCGCAGCTTAAGGGAGTCGTCGCGTACGAGCCCGCCGAGCTTGTCCTCACCGCGCGGCCGGGCGAGCCGCTCGCCGCGATCGACGCTGAGCTTAAGAAGAACCGGCAGATGCTCGCTTTCGAGCCGCCAGACTGGCGCGCTCTGCTGGGCGCGGAGGGCGTTGAGACCCTGGGCGGCGTGATCGCCTGCAACTTGGCCGGTTCCCGCCGCGTGCGCGCCGGATCGGCCCGCGACTACATCCTCGGCTTTTCCGCCGTGAACGGCTTCGGCGACGTCTGGAAGGCCGGGGGCAAGGTGGTCAAGAACGTCACCGGCTACGACATGTGCAAGCTGCAGGCGGGCGCCTATGGCACATTGTCGGCGCTGACCGAGCTTACGCTCAAAGTCATGCCGAAGCCCGAGACCGCGTCCACCATCGTGCTGCATGGGCTTGCGGACGAAATCGCGATCTCCACGTTGGCGGATGCGCTCAATTCGCCGTTCGAGGTCTCCGGCGCCGCGCATTTGCCTGGCTCCGCGGCGCGCCGTTCGAAGATCGGCGCGGTCGCGGCGGGCCTTGGCGCGGCGACGGCTTTGCGCCTGGAAGGCCCGCGGCCGTCGGTCGCCTATCGCGCCGAAGCGCTCGAGGCTCTGGTCGGGCGCGGCGCGCGTCTCGACGACGCGGAGACTGAGGCCTTCTGGTCGGAGATCGGCGCCGTTCAGCCGCTGCTCGAACCGGGCTCGCGCATCGTCTGGCGGCTCTGTCCGACGCCGAGTCGCGCTGCGACGGTGGCGCATGCGATTCTGTCGGTGCTGCCGTCGGCGGAATTCTACTTCGATTGGGGCGGCGGATTGATTTGGCTGAGCCTCGATCCCGGAGAGGCCGGTCCCGACGCTGGCGCCGCCGTCGTCCGTTCCGCCGTGAAATCAGCGGGCGGACACGCCACGCTGGTCGCAGCGCCGGAGGCGATTCGCGCCGTAACGCCGGTGTTCGAGCCGTTGAGCGCGGCGCTCGCCGAACTGACCGCGCGGGTGAAGAAAGGCTTTGACCCTCGCGGCATCCTCAATCCGGGGCGCATGCAGGAAGGTCTCTGATGCAGACGAACTTCACCGCCGCGCAACTCGCCAATCCCGACGTCAGCGCGTCCGAGAAGATATTGCGCGCCTGCGTGCATTGCGGCTTCTGCACCGCGACCTGCCCGACCTATGTGCTGCTTGGCGACGAGCTCGACAGTCCGAGGGGCCGCATCTATCTCATCAAGGAGATGCTGGAGAACGACAGCCCGGCTACGCCAGAGGTGGTCAAACATATCGACCGCTGTCTCTCGTGTCTCTCGTGCATGACGACCTGCCCGTCGGGCGTCAACTACATGCACCTCGTCGATCACGGCCGGCGCCATATCGAGAAGACGTTCAAGCGGCCCTGGTTCGACCAGCTGCTGCGGCGCGCCTTCGGGATCGTGCTGCCGAGCCCTCGCCTGTTTCGCATGGGGCTGTGGGCGGCCCGCCTGGGCGCGCCATTCGCCGGGCTTCTGCCGGAGCGGCTGAAGGCGGCGCTCGCGCTCGTTCCCTCGACGCTGCCGCCGCCGTCGCCGGTCGATCGGCCGCAGGTCTTCAGAAGTGAGGGGAAGCGAATCCGTCGGGTCGCGCTCCTGAGCGGTTGCGCCCAACAGGTTCTCGCGCCTGAGATCAACGGGGCGACGATCCGGCTCCTGACCCGTCATGGCTGTGAGGTGGTCGTCGCCGAGGGCGCGGGATGCTGCGGCGCGCTCACCCACCATCTCGGACAAGACGCGCGGACTTACGCGCGCGCCAACATTCTTGCTTGGACAAGAGAGATCAGGAACGGCGGACTCGATGCGATCGTCATCAACGCATCCGGATGCGGCACGACCGTCAAGGAATACGGCTTCATGTTCCGCAACGATCCCGAACTTGCGGAGGCCGCAAAGACCATCTCGGCGCTCACGAGGGACGTTACGGAGTTGATGAGCGAAATCGGGCTGCAGGCTCACGTCAATCCGACGGGCCAGCGCGTCGCCTACCACAGCGCCTGTTCGCTGCAGCACGGGCAGCAAATCCGCGACCAGCCGAAGCGGCTGTTGAAGCAAGCGGGGTTCGTCGTGCTCGACCCGCCCGAAGGGCATCTGTGCTGCGGCTCGGCGGGCACATACAACCTGCTGCAGCCGGAGATCGCGCGTAAGCTCCGCGACCGAAAGGTGGCGAATATTGCGGCGACCTCGCCTGATCTTATCGCCGCCGGCAACATCGGCTGCCTCACTCAAATCGCCAGCGGAACCACTGTGCCGGTCGTCCACACCGTCGAGCTTCTCGACTGGGCGACGGGCGGGCCGAGGCCCAAGACGAGCTTGGCGTAGTTCGCCCGAGCCTTCGTTATTCAGCTGCAAATTGATGATGCCGTTAAGGTCGCCGCGGTGAGAACGGCCCTATCACCCCGCTGCCTGCGAGGCGATTTGGCGCACATCGCGCTCCGATTCGCGGCGGCAATGTCAGTCCAACCGCATCGCAGACGGCGATCACACTGCCTGACACGCGCGAAGAACCGACCTCATTTGAGCACGGAATTCTCAGGCAGCTTGTTCGATCTCGCTTGCTGGGCTTTGCGCGCCCAGGGCCTTCGAAGTTCGACTCTGACCCTTCTGAAGTTGCGCCTCGACCGTCTTCAAAGCGTCTATCTCGTTCGACTTCTGGACCGCCGCGATCTCGCGAACCATCCGGTCGAGCGCGGCCTCGTACAATTGTCGCTCCGAATACGACTGCTCCGGCTGCGCCTCCGAACGGTAAAGGTCGCGCACGACCTCGGCGATCGCGTTGATATCGCCGGAGTTGATCTTGGATTCGTACTCCTGAGCCCGTCGCGACCACATCGTGCGCTTGACACGAGCCCGGCCGGTCAAAATCTCCAGCGAGCGTTTGGCGGTCTCGGAATCGGATATCTTCCGCATTCCAACGCCTGAGACTTTGGACGTCGGGACGCGCAACGTGAGCTTATCCTTCCAGAAGCTGATTACAAATAGCTCAAGTTTGAAACCCGCGACTTCCTGCTCCTCAATCGCGACGATCTGACCAACTCCGTGAGCGGGATAGACGACGAACTCGTTCAGCTTGAAGCCTTGACGCTGGCCTGCGCTCTTCAACGTCTTCGTAGCCGAGGAGACCTCTTCCGAGCCTCCCGCCTTCTGGACCTTGACGGCGGGCGCGCTGGATTTTGCAGACGACGCCAATTCAATCGGACCAGTGATGTGAACGCTGCGATCAAGGTTCGGCTTCGATCCAGCAAGGGGCGTCGCCCCTTTGTCAGCGGCGGCTCGAGGCTCTTGCGCCCCTCGGGTCTCTGGCGGCAATTTCGCTTCCTTTTCCTTCAAACGCGCCCGAACGGTCGACGCCCCCTTAGCGACGGTTGCGGGTTTTGTCGCCTTGCTTACGCTCTTTGACGCCGCCGCTTTCCGATGGGCGGCGATGGCGGACCTCTTCGCTCCGCCCGATCTATGCGTCGTCCCGACATCGGAGCTTTTCCGCTTTCTCTTCGAAAGTTTCGTTGCGTCATTTTTCATTGGCGCTCGAATAGTTTTACTAGTTTTGCGCGCAACTCTTGTACTCGACGCTGGCTTGCTCTTGCCAACCCGATTTCGGGCGCTGGACGAGGACACCCCCTTAGCGGCGCGCTTCGACGCTGATTTCGCGCTCGAGGCGGATCCTGTTTTCGTTGTCTTTGATCTTGTTGTCTTCTTCGATTTATTACGGGCCGCCATCGTTAACCTCTCCACGCGCGAACATTCCCGCATGCACTCCAAGTCCGCGCACGAACACTGCTCCAAATCCGTGCACGAACACCGCTCTTCAAAACGGCAAGTTGACTTTTGCCAGCGAAATCACGAAATCACTTGCGTCTTCACTGTCGACGCTCGGCAATTCCCGCTGGACGATTAATTTGTCGTTTAGCACAAATTCGTCGAAAAATCAAAGAAGAAGATGAGCCCCGGATATTAGCTGCGACAGCGCTTGGTTAAGCGAGCGGCTCGAACCGCGGAGCACGGGGAATGGGCTTAATCGCCATCCCCGGGCTCAGGCGAAAAAAATTCAGCAAATTTATTGGCTCGCCCATCGAATTCCTTGGCGTCGGGCGGCGGCTCTCTTTTGCTTGTTATATTTGGCCAAGATTTGGCGTATTCCGCGTTCAACTTAAGCCAAAAGGCAAGGTCGGGTTCGGTGTCCGGCTTGATGGCTTCTGCAGGGCATTCCGGTTCGCACACCCCGCAGTCGATGCACTCGTCGGGATGAATGACGAGCATGTTATCGCCCTCGTAGAAGCAATCAACCGGGCACACCTCTACGCAATCTAAATATTTGCATTTTATGCAGTTTTCGACAACCACATAAGTCATACGTATGTCCTCGTGAACCACTTACGCGACGGAATCTGCGCTTTCCTGCGGCCTTCTAGACCATTCCGATGCGTTTGCGCAGCCCATGCCGTTCGCGGCCGCCCAGCTAAGAGCGTTTGTTCGCTTGTTCCTCAAGGAGCGGACGGAGCTCGAGAAGCTTGGCAAAGGGTGAGTTCGGGTCGACCTTGGCCTTATGCTGCGGCGCAGCTGTTGGGTTCGATCGGGGCATATCATAATCGCTCGTTCGTTGGCGACGTTTTTCGTCAGCATGAGCCCGATCGGGTGGGTTTAAGTTCACGGGGAAGCGCTCAGCCGCCTTGCGCGCCTGTTTGGGCGTCGGATCTGAGCCATGACCGTCCGTATCCAAGCGCCCCGGCGTTCCGCTTCTTGGTTGCTTGCCCGGCCTCTCGCGATTGAGCGCAATCCTGCGATGGTCGGGGCGCCAGACGACGACCACGTCAGCATTTTTTGCTGATTCACAGCTTGGGCTTGATGTCTGGGCGGAGGCGGATTCGGCGTCGGGGTTCATGTCTAAGGCGCCGTCGGAAGGATCTGCAGAGATGAGGGGCGGCGTACCCTCCGCGACGGCGTCAGCAGCCTCCGCGACCGCATCAGCCACCTCAGTGACCGTATCAGGAAGCGCATCGGGAGGCGCCGCGGCCAAAACCGTATCGATCGGGGCCTGCTCTTCGTGAGGAGTCGGCGGCGGCGCTTGATCTTGCGCCGTCGCACCTTGATCTTCCGCCGGCGCGAGCGATTCGGTTTGTCCGGCCGCTACATTGGCCGACGGAGGTCCGAAAAAGTCCGATCGTTTCATTTCGACCGGCCGGAAGCCCATAGAACGCAAAATCGAAGCGAATTGCTCGCCTGAGCACCCGGTTAACGATGTCATCTCTCCGCTGACGACGAATCCTTTCGCCGGCCGATGGCTTGGACGCCCAGGCGCTACTTCTGCGTGTTCGGCGCCGATCGCGGCTCGGATCATTCCGGCCAGGCGTTCGACGACGTCCACGCGCACAATCCGTTCGCCGCATGGTCGATAACCGGCGACCCGGCACCCCTCCTTCGAGATCCCTTTATCCAACGGCAGAGACGTGCGGCCGGACGAGGCAACCGGCCCAAGCATACCAGGAAGCTCACTGGCGTCGCTCGGCGCTTGGAGGCCCCACAGCTGAAGGGCCAAGCTCCTTGGCGCGGGTTTGACCAACGCGGGGACGAAGATATAGTAGGCGCCGAAGCGCACGCCTTGCTTTCTCAGCTCGGCTCGGTCGTCTTGAGCGAGCGCCTTGATCTTCGCCTTGATCGGTTCGCGCTCCAAAACCCCCAGCGACTGCACGAGCTCGCGAGCCAAGTCGCGAACGATCTCCGACCCTTCTTGCAGGGCTTCGAGCGCGAAGAGCGGCCCAAGAATGCGTCGCGTCGTTGCCGCAATCCAAAGTTCGATCCGAGTCTTTACCGTCTCTCGAGACTCAACGGGCAATGATTCGTCGGCGAGGATCACGGCGCTGGGGTTGAGTACATTTGGGCCGAGCGACAGTCGGGCGACTGGATCGCCTAGCCAACGAATTATGCCATCATTCGAAAGCACGATTGCGGCGTCGACGGCCTGGTGAAGGCGCGCCGCGCGCGCCTCTAATTCCAATCTCAGGGCGTCGCGCCAAGTTTGGTCGCCCGCCGACGCGCGGCCATGATCCTCGCCGCCGACAACCTGGAAGCCCTGAACAACAGAAAAGTCATGGCGCGGCTGTGGCTGCGCGCCCGACAGGTCGTTCTCCGCGGAGCTCGGCCCCACTTCCACCATCACAAGCTCCTTGATGCAAGCAGACGGCATCCGATCATGGCCGGCGACAACATCCTTGCGCGCGGAGCCGCTCACCGCCGGGGACACGCCGCAGGCCAAAAGACGATCCGGCGGCTACTCCGCTCCGCCCATCCATAGGCCATTGCTCAAGCGAACGCACGGTCGTCGTAGTCTTCAGGCAGAGTTTCATCGCCGGCATGAGAACGCAGAACCAATGAAAGCGTTGCGGCAAGAAGCAGGTTGACGAGCACCGCCGTCAGTCCATTGTAGGCGGCGAAGCCAAGACCGAGGTCGACGTCGCCGACAAGCGGAATGTCCCACCTCAGCGCATGCACCGGCGCCCAGGCCTTCCCGGTCCAAGAGAGTGACGTGCCCACAATCATGCCCGCCGCCCAGCCGAGCAGCAACGCCCAACCGTTGAACCAGCGGGTATAGAGCCCCAAAATCATCGCCGGGAATATCTGAACCATCCAGACGCCTCCCAGCAATTGCAGGTCTAGAGCGAATCGCGTGGGCATGAAGAAGATCACGGCGAGCGCCCCGATCTTCACGGCGAGCGAAGCCAGCTTGGCGAGAAGCGATTCCTCCTGAGGCGACATCTCCGGGTGAATGAACGGCTTCCAAATGTTGCGCGTGAAGGTGTTGGCCGCGCCGATCGACATGACCGCCGCCGGCACGAGCGCGCCAAGCGCAATCGCCGCGAAGCAAAAACCTGCGAACCAGTCAGGGAACGCCCAAAGCATGAGCTGCGGCACGGCGTCCTGCGGAGTCTCGACCTTGACGCCAGCGGCGATCGCCATCAGCCCAAGCAAGGCAATGAGGCCCAACACGAAGGAATAAGCGGGGAGCGTGATCATGTTGAAGCGAATGGCGCGCCCGCTGGAAGCCGCGAGCGCGCCTGTCAGCGCGTGCGGATACATGAACAACGCCATCGCCGAACCGATCGCTAAAGTGATGTACGGACCAACCTGCGCCGGCTTGAGCGTCAGTCCCGCCGCGAGCTTCGGATTCGCCGCGATCTTCGCGTCAAACGCCTTGCTCGCCGCTTCGAAAATGGCGCCGAAGCCCCCAAGTTCGTAGGGAATGATCACAATGGCGGCAATGACGAAAATGTAGATCATCGCGTCCTTGACGAATGCGATCATCGCTGGCGCTCGCAGCCCGCTTCTGTAAGTGAAGAGCGCGAGAATGACGAACGCGATCGTGATCGGCGCGTGCGCCATGATCCCTTGGCCGGAGAAGCCGAGCGCCAGAATGACCTTCTCCAGGCCGACGAGCTGCAGCGCGATGTAAGGCATTGTCGCCAGGATTCCGGTGAGCGCGACCGCAACCTCCAACCCTTTGTGGCCGTAGCGGCCAAGCACAAAATCTGCGGCCGTGACGTAGCCGTGTTTGTGCGAGACCGCCCACAGCCGCGGTAACGTCAGGTACAGGAACGGATAGATGATGATCGTGTAGGGTACGGCGAAGAACCCGTAAGCGCCAATGGCGAAGACGACGGCGGGAATCGCGATGACCGTATAGGCGGTGTAGAGATCGCCCCCGAGCAGGAACCAGGTGATCCAACGGCCAAAGCGCCGGCCTCCGAGGCCCCATTCGTCGAGGTGGCCGAGATCAGCCGCCTTCCAATGCGCCGCAACGAAGCCGAGCGCCGACACTAGGCCAAAAAAGAACACGAAGACGGCGGTGGCGACGATGTTGAGGTGTTCGAACATGCCTAGTCCTTACCGACCCGATCCGCGGCAAGAATTGCGAGGGCAGAGATCGGAATAAGGACAAGCTGGAACCAGAAAAAGAACGGAATACCGAAAAGGACGGGCGGAATCGAGTTGTAGAGTGGGACCCAAAGCGCCAGAACACAGGGGACAATCAAAAGAATCAGCTTCATGTTCCCCCCGGATCGGCGAATGCGCGATCGTCGTGCCTCGGATAAGACGTCTTGGCGTTCGATCTATCGAAATTCGCTCGCACAGTCGATAGGCGCTTTTTCGATTCGAAGCGCCAGGGACTGAGTCTCCCCATCGCCGCCTTCCAGCCGCTGCTTTCGCAATGTTGGTCGGCGTGGTAACGAGCCGCCGATGACCGCACGCCTTGATTTGCGCTTCGAACGCGTCGCCGCCGAGCGCCGGGCCGCGCTCTTGACTTTCATTATGGCCGGCGACCCGGACCCCGAGACGTCATCGGCGATCCTTGCGGCTTTGCCTGCGGCCGGAGCGGACGTTGTCGAACTTGGCATGCCCTTTAGCGACCCGATCGCGGACGGTCCCGCCATTCAGGGCGCCGGGCGCAGGGCGCTTGCAGCCAACCAGACGCTGCCAGCGACCCTCAGGATGGTGAAACAGTTCCGCGCTGGGGATCCAGACACGCCGCTCATCCTGATGGGTTATTACAACCCCATCTACGTCTATGGCGTCGAGACGTTCTTGAGAGACGCCAAAGCGGCGGGCGTCGATGGGCTGATCGTCGTCGATTGTCCGCCTGAAGAAGACGACGAGATTTGCCTGCCCGCGCGGCGAGGCGGGCTCGCCTTCGTTCGTCTGGTGGCGCCGACCACAAGCGAAGACCGTCTGCCGGCGATTCTCACGAACGCTGGGGGCTTTGTTTACTTTGTATCGATCACCGGCGTCACCGGAGCCGCCGCGCCGGATGTCAAACAGGTGGCCGAAGCCGTGGCGCGCCTGAAGCGGCGCACGGATCTGCCCGTCGCCGTTGGGTTCGGGGTGAAGAACGCCGAAAGCGCCAAGGCGATCGCAGAAACCGCGGACGGGGTGGTGGTTGGTTCGTCGATTGTTGAGGCGATCAGACTTTCGCTCGACGGCGGAGCGGCGACCTCGTCGACCGTGGCCGCCGCAACCGAGCTCGTCAACAAACTGGCGCAAGGCGTGCGGGCCGCGGCGAAGTGAGCGCTCTTCGGCGATTGATCCAACGGAGGCAAGACAGCGTATGAATTGGATCTCCAACGTTGTTCCGCCGAAAATTCGTTCGTTGCTGCGTCGGGATACGCCGGAAAATCTTTGGGTCAAGTGCCCCGAAAGCGGCGAGTTGGTCTTCCACAAGGATCTGGAAGCCAATCTCATGGTCGTCCCCGGCTCGGGCTATCACATGCCGATCAGCCCGAGGGCCCGGCTCGCCTCGCTCTTCGACGATGGCGTCTATGAGGAATTCACCACCCCTGAAACGCCGTCCGATCCATTGAAGTTTCGCGACATCAAACGCTACTCGGATCGGTTGAAGGAAAATCGCGTGAAAACGGGAGCCGCGGATGCGGTTACTGTCGCATTTGGCAAGCTTGAGGGGCAAGGCGTCACCGTCGCTGTTCAAGACTTTGCGTTCCAGGGAGGAACTCTCGGGCTAGCGGCCGGAGAGGCGATCGTCGCGGGCGTCTCGGCGGCGATCGAGCGAGCGACGCCATTTCTCATTTTCACGACATCAGGCGGCGCGCGAATGCAAGAAGGCATGTTCGCCTTGGCGCAAATGGTTCGAACAACGGTCGCCGTCCGACGTCTCCGCGCCGCGAAGCTGCCGTATATTGTGATCCTGACCAACCCGACCACCGGCGGCGTGACGGCGTCATACGCAATGCTCGGCGATGTGCATATCGCCGAGCCCGGCGCCGTGATCGGATTCGCGGGCGCGCGCGTCATCGAGCAGACCATTCGCGAGCGCCTGCCGGAGGGCTTTCAACGGGCGGAGTACCTCCGCGACCACGGAATGGTCGATCTCGTTGTGCCGCGGCCCCAGCAGCGGGAAACCCTCGCGCGTCTCTGCCGGCTGCTCACTCGCGCCCCGGCCGCGAAAGCGGCCTGAATAAGAGAAGCCTCTGATTCGTGGCTTCACTCGCGCTCCGGGCTATTCGGGCGCGAAGCTCCCGCAAGGCATGGTCGCACATCGGCGCCGCCCCTGGGCTGCTGCGTTGGGCTTGTCCGGTGGGCCCGATCATCGCAGTATGACCTCGAGTCCGGCGCTATCCGGTTTTGGCGTCCTGGCCACACTGAGGAGGATCGCCCATGCCTGCATTCACGCGGTCGCTCTTGCGCGCCTCATTCGCTGCTGCGGCGCTGACCAGCTTGACCATGGACGCGTCGGCGCAAATTCCGGGCGGCACGATCAAGATCGGCGTGTTGAGCGACTTCTCCGGTCCGTTCGCTGATCAGGTCGGCAAAGGGTCGCTGGTCGGCGCGGAGCTCGCGGCCGAGGACTTCGCCAAGGAGGCCGGCGGCCTCAAGGTCGAGATCGTTTCCGCTGATCACCAAAACAAGCCCGACATCGGGGTCGCGATTGCGCGGCGGTGGGTTGACGAGGAGGGCGTCGATGCGATCGTCGACCTCGCCAATTCCGGCGTCGGTCTCGCCGTCAACACCCTCATGCGCGAGAAGAATCGCACGATGCTCGCCTCCGCGACCGCGACCTCCGACTTGACGGGAAAATTCTGTCAACCGACTACGGTCCAATGGGCTCTCGACACTTGGGCGCTCGGTTCGGCCATCGGCCGCACGATCACCAAAACCGGCGGTGCGACCTGGTTCTTCATCAGCTTCGAATATGCCCTTGGCAAGGCTTTGCAGCGCGACGCGACCGAGGCGATCCAGAAGGCGGGCGGCTCGGTGCTCGGTTCCGTTTCGCATCCGCTCGGCGCGACCGATTTCGGCTCCTATCTGCTACAAGCGCAAGCATCAGGCGCCAAGGTGATCGCTCTCGCCGACACCGGCGCCGACGCGATCAACGCCATCCGCCAGGCGTCCGAGTTTCAGGTCGTCGGACCCGACCGGCGGCTTGCGGCGCTGTTCCTGCAGGTGACCGACATCGACGCGCTTGGACTGAACGCGGCGCAGGGCCTCATTCTGTCGGAAGCGTTCTATTGGGATCTCAACGATTCGACTCGTGCTTTCAGCGCGCGTTTCGCGGAACGAATGGGCGGCAAAATGCCGACCGAGGACCAGGCCGCGGCCTATTCGGCGACGCTGGCGTATTTGCGCGCCGTCAAGGCGGCGGGGACCATTGAAGGCGACCGGGTGCTGGCTGAGATGAAGAAGTCGCCGATCGACGATCCGCTCTTCGGTCCTGTCGTCGTGCGCGCCGACGGGCGCGCGACGCACACGATGTATGTGTTCAAGGTCAAGGCGCCGCAGCAATCGAAGAGCCGGTATGATGTCTACGATCTGATCGAGACGATCCCGCCCGAGGCCGCGTTCCGGCCGCTTGACCAAGGCGGCTGCCCGCTCGTGAAGTGACGGGATTTGGGTCTGGACGGGCGGTCGAAGCGCTGCTGATATGGGTCGGACATGCGATCGGTGTCCCCGCACGCCGCTTTTTGCCGGGAGCCGCGCGGGCGTCGCCGCCTGCTGATCGGAGGAACGTCATGAGCCCAGAATCGAAAGAGCGCGTCTATGAACCAGGCGAGATCGAGGCGCGGCTTGAACAGGAGCTCCCGCATTGGCGCTACGAAAACGGCTGGATCAGACGGACTTTCCGCACCTCGAGCTGGAAGGGCACGCTGATGGTGATCAACGCGGTCGGCCACCTCGCAGAGGCCGCCTGGCATCATCCCGATATCGCCGCGTCCTATGCGTGGGTTGAGGTGAAATTGAAAAATCATAGCGCCAAGGGAATCACCGACAAGGACTTCGAACTTGCGCGCAAGATCGAGGACTTCGTCTCGTGGCGTCCCGGCAAGGAGGGCGGCGCGCTCGAGGGGACGCCCACGGGCGATCAGCGGTTCGCCTACATCAAGTACGACGACAAGTGACCCTGCCGTCATTGCGACCCCCGGGCTTTGGCGCCCGGGGGGAAGCAATTCAGAGCCACCGCCGCTGCGCCACGATCCCTTCAACATTTCCGATTTAAGGCTCCGAGCGCCCGAGTGATTCAGCCCGCCCCCCGCAGCGCCTCGATCCGCGCCGCGAGCGCCTGGCTCTCCTCGCCGCTCATCGCCGAGCGCGGGCTTTCGACCCGGATTTCGCCCACCACATGCGCAGGGCGCGCGGAAAGCACGAAGATTCGATCGGCAAGCGCAACCGCCTCGTCGACGTCGTGAGTGACGAGCACGGTGATCATGCGACGGCTTTCGACCAGCCGCGCCAGATCGCGCTGCAACTGCCGGGCGAGCGGCGCATCGAGCGAAACGAACGGCTCGTCGAGCAAGAGCAAGGTCGGGCGAACGGCGAACGCGCGCGCTAGCGCCGCGCGGCGCGCGAGACCGACCGAGAGCTCGCCTGGAAAATGCGTGCGGTGCTCGGAGAGGCCGAGCGCGGCGAACAGGGCGGCGACCTCGGCTTCGGTGGCGTCCGGCGCGGCGAGCCGCACATTGTCCTCGACGCTGCGCCACGGCAAGAGCCGCGGCTCCTGAAAAACCATGCCGACGCGGCCGTGCGCCGGGACGTGGACCGAGCCCTCGAAATTGCGGTCGAGGCCGGCGAGAATGCGCATCAGCGTCGACTTGCCGCAGCCGGACGGCCCGATCAGCGCGCCGGTCTCGCCTTCCACGAGCGCGAAGGCAAGATCGGCGATCACCGGAACGCTCTGTCCCGAGGCGGTTCGGAAGGATTTTTTCGCGACGCGCGCTTCAAGCCGCGCGCGGTCGCCAACGCGAGACATGACGTTCAAAGGGTTGCACCATGAGCGTTTCGATGATGAGCATGATCGCCGTGAAGGGCAGGGCATAGGCGAGCAGGAGCGCAACGTCGAACAACTGGAACGCGGTATTGATTTCGAACCCCACGCCGTTCGGTCGCCCCATCAACTCGACCACCAGCACGATCTTCCAGACGAGCGACAAGCCCGCACGGGTCGCGGCGGCGAAATAGGGCGCGAGTTGCGGCGCAACGACATGGGAAAGCCGCTTCAGTGGCGAAAAGCCGAACACGCGCGCCATTTCGTCGAGCCTTGCGTCGAGCGCGCGCACGCCCTCGCGTATGGTGACGACCGTGACCGGCAATTTGTTGAGCGCCACGGCGCCGATCGCCGCCGCTTCGTTGAGGCCTACCCAGATATAAGCGAGCACGATGATGACAAGCGCAGGCAGGTTCAAGAGCACGATAACCCACGGGTCCGCCGCGCGATCAAACAGCGCATTGCGTCCCATCGCGTAGCCGATCGCCGATCCTGCCGCCATCGCGAGCAGGAACGACGCTGCGACGCGGGCGAGCGTGACGCCGAGCGCTGCGAACAGCGCTCCCGACGCGGCCTCGGACTTCATCGTCGTGAACACCGCCATGGGGCCCGGAAGCAAGCGCGGATTGCCGAAATGCGCGGCGATCTGCCACACGCCAAGCAGCGCAATGAGCGAGATGAGACGCGTCGCCACGTCCTATTCGCTCGCCGCGGGATCGTAGAAGAGACCGGCGTCGAGTTCCTTGGCCTCGCCGACCAGCTCTGGGCCGCCGACCTCCACGAGCCGCCGATAGAGGATCCGCGCGTCAGCGGCCTCCTCGGCGACGGTTCGCTTCGGCACGCCTTCGAGATAGCGTTGGCGATAGACCGCGAGCGCCGTATCGTCTTTCAGGCGGAGCCGCGCCTTGATCGGCGCCCAGGCGCTTGGATCTTCGCCTAAGATTTTGCGCGCCTCAATCGTCGCGGCGAAAAAGCGCTTGAGAGCGTCCTTGTGCGAAGCGGCGAAGGCTTCGCTGAACACATAGCCGACCATCGAAACTGGGCCGCTCGCGCCGAGCGCCTTCTCGACGTCGGCCATTTCGATCGCGCGACGGAAGCCGCGCCCCTCGAGATCGGCGCAGAAATTCCAGAATTCGAGCGCCGTCTCGGTCTCGCCCTCGGCAAGCTTCTCGGCGATGAGCGGCGGCGCGCCATATGACGGCCGCGCGTCCTTGGCGAGGTCGAGCCCCCCGCCGAGCGCCACGGCCCGCAACATGAGCCAGCTCTTGTCGAGCGGCCCGCCGGCGACGCCAATGGATCGGCCGGAGAGATCGGCGACTGTGTGGACGGGCGAATCCTTCGGCGCCATCACCGCGCCCAGCGCGCTCGAATAGGGCGTGAACAGGAGCTTGTCGCCAAGCGCCCGTTCGCGCGCCGCCCAAAGCCAGTCCGCGACGACCATATCGGCGGCGCCGCCCTGGAGCGCGATCTTGCCAGCCTCGGTGGAAGCCAGCTCGGTCGTCTCGATGTCCAGATTCGCGGCCTTGTCGAGCCCGCGCGCCTTGATCACCTCGATCTCCCACGACGCCGTTCCGGTTTTCTGGATCGCGATGCGCAGGCGATCGGCGGCTTCGGCGCCGGACGCCAAATAGGCGCTTGCGGCGAAAGCGAGGGCGGCGATGAGCATGTGTTTCAACTCCCAACCCCCTCGTCCTGAGGCGCCGCGAAGCGGCCTCGAAGGACGTTCCCGTGCGCACTTACGGAGCCGGGAGCTGGAGCATGCTTCGAGACGCCGCGCTTCCGCGCGGCTCCTCAGCATGAGGTCAGTTGAGGCGAGACCGTTCCAAAGTCCAGCCTTGGCAGTTACCAATCGTTTGATCATAGCGTTCTCTGGACTCCGCCGAGCATCATCCGCCCCTGCGCATCAGCATGCCGCGCGCCGGATCGTAGGCGATCACGGCGCCGCCGAGAAACGCCGCGGTACAGCCCGCCACGACCCCGAGCGCCAGCCAATTGACCTGCTCATAGAAGGCGAAGCGGATCAATTCGATCGCATAGGTGAAGGGATTGAGCTGGCAGACGGTCGCCAGCCAAGGGCTTCCCTGCTGCACGCGCCACAGCGGATAGAGCGCGGAGGAGGCGAAAAACATCGGAAAAATGACGAAGTTCATCACCCCAGCGAAATTCTCGAGTTGCTTGATGAGCGAGGACAGAAGCATGCCGAGCGCGCCGAGCATCAGACCGGACAACGCCAGCGCCGGCAGCACCGTCAGATAGCCCCACCAGGTCGGCGGCTCGATCTCCCAGAAATAGGCGACGACAAGGAAGGCGTAGACTTGCAGAATCGAGACCACGACGCCCGCGATCAGCTTCGACGTCAGGAGAAACCAGCGCGGCGCGGGGCTGACCAGCAGCATGCGCATGCTGCCCATTTCACGGTCATAGACCATCGAGAGTGAGGATTGCATGCCGTTGAAGAACTGGATCATGGCGATCAGTCCCGGCGTGATGTAGACCTCGTAGAGGACATAAGTATCGTAGGGGGGCATGATCGAAACGCCGAGCGTCTGGCGAAACCCGGCGGCGAAAATGAACAGCCAGACCATCGGGCGCACCAGCGCGGAGATGAAGCGCTCGCGCTGGTGAAGAAAACGCAGGCTCTCCCGCCATACGATGCCGTAGAGGCAGATCAGGCGCTGCGTCCAGCCGAACGGCCGCTCGCTCTCAAGGATGGCGTCGCTCACCCTTCGCCTCCTTCCGCGCCGCCGTCTGTCAATGACGTGAACGCCTCGCCGATCGAACGCGCGCCCGCCGCACTGACGATCGAACGCGACGGGCCATCAGCAAGCACGCGGCCCTTGTGCAGCACGATCACATGATCGTCGTCGCGAATCTCGTCGACCAGATGGGTGGCCCAAAGGACGCCGATCCCTTCGTCGGCGACCAGACCCCGCACGACCTCGAGAATCCCGGCCCGCGCCTTGATGTCGAGCCCCGCCGTCGGCTCATCGAGCAGCAGCATGCGTGGCCGATGCAGGAGCGCGCGGGCGATCTCGACCCGCCGCATCTGACCGCCGGAAAGAAAGCGCACCTTGTCGCCGGCCCGGTCGGCGAGACCGACGCGGGCGAGTTGGATCGCGCCTCGCGCGCGCGTCTCCCGCCGGCCGATGCCATGCAAGGCGCCGTGATAGGCGAGGTTCTGCGCCACGCTGAGATCGGGATCGAGCGTGCGCTGCTGAAACACGACGCCGAGGAGGGCGAGAGCGGCGCCGCTCTTACGCGCGACGTCGCGTCCGAAAATGCGCACTGCGCCCGATCGGCTCACATAGAGATGGGTGATCACCGAGAACAGCGTGCTCTTGCCCGCGCCGTTCAGGCCCAACAAGACGGTGAAACTGGCCGGCGCAACGTCGAAGCTCACGTCATCGAGCGCGATCCGCGCGCCATAGGCGTGGGACACGTTCTCGACCGAGAGCGCGCTGACGGTCGCCCTCGAGGTCGCCTCGGCGACGACGGTCATTGTTTCGCAGATCGCGACGCCCCAAGGAAACGAACCGACCGGAATCGATTTGATCACCTTAAGCGCGGCCACGTCGATGACCGATACGTCATTCGAGACGCCGTTGGTCGACAGGAGATACTTGCCGTCCGGCGTCAGCGCCAGTTGCCAGACGCGCTGGCCGACCAGCAGATATTTGGTCACCTGCTTGGTCGCCTGCGTCGATGACCGCGACGCGATTGGCGGGACCCAACGCGACGAACGCCAGCTTGCCGTCGGCGCTGAAACGAATGCCGACCGGCTGGATCAGCTCCTTCGCGAGTCCCGGCACCTCGAAAGTGATCGTCTGCGCAATGACGTGCTTGACCGGGTCAATGACGCTGACCGTTCCCCCGACCTCGGACGACACCCACAGCTCCGAGCCGTCCTTGTTGTACTCAGCATAGCGCGGACGGGGGTGCACCAGAATGTTGGCCACCGCCTTCTTGTTCCGCCAGTCGATGAGGTGGGCCATGCTGGTCGTCTCGGAAGTGTTGACCACGATCGAGCCGTCGGGGCTGACCGCCACCCCTTCGGGCTCGACGCCGACCGGAAATTCGCTGACCACTTTGCGGGTCGCGATGTCGATCGCGGTCAGAAGCGCATCGTTTTCATTGGCGACGAAAACGAGCTTCCCATCCGGGCTCACGCGCAATTGCTCGGGATCGGGGCCGGAGGGCAGCTCGCCGACCTCCTTGAGGGTCTTTGTGTCGATAACCGCAATCGTATCGTCGTCGCCGAGGCAAACGAACATCAGCGCGTCGTCCTTGGTCAACGCTATGCCGCGCGGTCTTTGGCCGGTCTTGATGGTGCGCGTGACCTCAAGCTTATCGAGATCAATGACCGAGATCGAATTGCCCTTCTCGTTGGTGATATAGGCGAGTCGTCGCCTGGGCCGGGCCCGAAAGGGCGCCAAGGCTCGCCAGAAGGGCGAGCGCGCCGGCGGCGCGGCCCAAGCGTTTCAGTGAAGTTTGCATTTGGTCTCCGGCCGATCGAGGCCAAGGGTGTCGAGTTGCGACGTCTGATGCAGGAAACCTTCCTGGGGCGAAACCGAGACCGTGCCTCGGCCGTCGGTGAGCAGGATCGGCTGGCGCAGCTGCTGGTTCCAGTCGCGCACGGTGAGCCCCTGTCCCTTGAACGCGCCGAGCGCAAAGCCCGGCGACAGAATATCGTCGTGTATCGTCTTGGGATCGGATGATTTGGTGTGCGCGACGGCGTCGCCGATCAGGCGCATGGCGACCCAAGCCTGGTTGTCGCGCGCGTTCATGCCGCGCTTGAAAAGGCGCTGGAAGCGGCTCTGCAACTGCGCGGCGCCCCAGAGTTCGTGCGAGGGGTCCCAGCTCACCGGCCGCAATCCTGCCGAGCCGACGACCGGTCGCGGATCCCAGGTGCGATAGGGCAGATAGCCGGCGAACACGTCGTTTTCGTCGGCTGCGACGAGCACGTCGTAACCGGGGGCGTTCTGGGTGAAAACCGGCATCTGCCGCTGAACCTGGACGCTGCCGGAGTTCGAGCGCCGGCCTCCGCCGGTGTCCTGGTACACGCGCTCCTCGACGATTTTCGCGCCGAATTTCTTCGCCGAGCGTCGATAAGCCTCCGCGAGCAGTTGGTCCTCCGGATGCGAGCCGACCACCAGGAGCCAGCGTCTCCACTGCTTCCAGATCAGGTATTGCGCGAGGCCGTCGGTCAGCATCGAACGCGTCGGCGCGACGTGGATCACATTCGCGCGGCAATCCTCCTCGCGCAGACGCTCGTCAGGCGCGCCCGCGTTAAACACCAGCGCGCCTGAGGGGCGGGCGGCGTCGGCGACCGCGAGAACCTCGGCGGCCGGGAGATCGACGATGAAAAAGCGCACCCCGTCGGCGAGCATCTCTTTCAGCGGCGCGATCGGATCTTCGCCTGGCGCGAGCTTGGCGTCGACGACCGAGAAGGATTGGTCGAGGAAGCGGCCAGTGGTGTTGTTGTCGTCCATCGCCATGCGCGCCCCGGCGATGAAGTCGTCCGCGGGAGGGATATCGAGGATCGAGATCGTTTCGCGAGAATGGGCTTCGTGGATGACGCCGACTTTGACGGCAAGCGTGTCTGCGTCGGCGGGCTGGA
The DNA here is from genome assembly GCA_963824475.1 of uncultured Alphaproteobacteria bacterium. GTDB lineage: Bacteria > Pseudomonadota > Alphaproteobacteria > Rhizobiales > Beijerinckiaceae > Roseiarcus. Next base: position 779,570 of record CAWGPR010000003.1, on the reverse strand, counting down.
CCAACCCCGTGACCAGAGCGAAAGCGGCGGCGACAAGGGCGGAAAGCGCTTTCCAACCAGGGCGGCAAGAAACCTGGCGCCAGTTAAGCTTTGCTTGAAACGTGATCATTCTGCGGGGCGGATCCTTTTCCATCGAAGACGACAAACCTCGCCGACGGTCCGAGGCGGGCGACGACAAGACCCTCCTCGCGAGCAAGAGGCCCCCGCGGCCTCCGGCATCCCGTCTCTTAGGCAAGCTTCAATGGGAATTCTGCGGTCTCATTCCGGGACGTCGACCTCCGATGGGTCCCTGCGACGCATTGCGCGCTTCACATCGGGAGGCCGGGACGCCCAACTCGGCGGGTCTATCGAGGCGTTCATCGCCAGCGGAACTTCCACTGGAGATAGCTAGAACTCGACAGCATGGAGATTAGCACACTAGCCGCTTTGCAGCTCCGGGCCGCAGGGCGGCCCCTCTACGAAGGCTCAACGATCTGCCGCTCGCTTGGCCGGCCTTCTCTCCACGTTGGTCCGCCCTTGGGAGGCGGACAGACCCGCTTATTGTTACATCTGCGCCGACAGATAAGCCGTGACTTCCATGCCCGCGCAAACTTCGACGACGACAGGAGTGTTCCAGTTCATGACTTGAGCTCCTTGAGTTTCTCTCCTCGTGGGGGCCGTTCGGATCCCACAAGGACGCTAACTAGCACCCTTCGCGCGTCGCGTCACCTGCTTTGAACGCTCGCCGCCCCCCGTTTCGCGCACCCCTATCCCTCGGCTGCCGCAATTGCTAAGTCACAAGCGTTTGCGCGACGGCTGGCGTCCCCGCAGGGCGCCTCGGGGGGATAACCCAGATCAGGGAGAAGAATGTGAAGCTGTTGAGTTTTTCGGTTGCTGCGGCGGCCCTCGTCGCTTCGATGGGCGCGGCGGCGGCGCAGGACGCCGCGGCCGGCGAGAAGGTCTTCGCCAAATGCAAGATCTGCCACCAGATCGGCGAGGGCGCCAAGAACATGGTCGGCCCGGTTCTCAACGGCGTCGTCGGCCGGCACGCTGGCACTTACCCGGGGTACCATTACTCCGACGCCAATAAGAATTCAGGCATTACCTGGGACGAAGCGACCCTCAAGGAATACCTCAAAGACCCGAAAGCAAAGGTCCCCGGGACCAAGATGGTCTTCCCTGGCCTGAAGTCTGATGAAGACATCGCCAATGTGATCGCCTACCTCAAGCAGTTCGGTCCCGACGGCAAGAAGATCTGATCGCGGCGAAGCGCGACTTCAGATCGCCTCCAGGTCGGCTCCAACAACCCGCCGCTCGTGCAGCGCGCTCGCGATCAGGGCGCCGGCGGCGCCCGCGGCTTTGAGCGCTGAGAGATCGGCCGCGTCGCGCACGCCTCCGGCAGCATAGATTTCGCGCCCGCCGGCGATCGATCGGATCGCGGCCAGCCGCTTAAGATCGGGCCCCGCGCCGCTGCCGACCCGGGCGAGGGTCATCACGATGACGCGCTGCGGCCAAAGCGCCGGTTCGGCCAAGATCTCGTGCGGGCCTTGAAAGGCGTCGCCGCGAAAATCGAGCGAGAGCACGACCTGCCTCGAGTCCCGGCGCTGCGCGAGCAGCTTGCCGTCGCGTTGCAACTCGCTGCCAATGACCGGCGCCCCTAAATCAGCGCTGATGAGAGCCTCGATCGCGGCGGCGTCCGCCGCCCCGTTGTCGACCCACATCTGCAATGCCGGAAACTCGGCGCGAACGCGTCGCAGCGCCGGGAAATTGTCCCCGTTGCGCTGGATCGCGTCGAGATCGGCGACATAAAGCGTAGGGAACGGATGGACCGCTAAAAGGCCGCGCACGACGGCAATTGGGTCGCTGGTCGGCGACAGGGGCGATCGAAGCGGCCGGTAGGAGGCGCGATCGCCCATCCGCGCGCGGACGACCTCGCCGCGCATGAGGTCAATGACCGGGATGGCCTGCAAGCTTAAGCCTCCGAGGCGTCACGAAAGCGGCGGCTCGCGCTCCGCCATGACGCCTTCACAGCCACCGCAGGTTCCTTCCGATACTTCGAACTCACCGGTTACCAACAGCCAACGCTATCCTCTCACTGCGTCATGTCAGCAGCGAAGACCCGCGCCGCCTTGTCCTTGAGCCAATTCCAGGCTTCGGCCTCGGCGGGGCCGGCCGTTTTGCCGACAGCGATCTCGAGGCGCGTGAGTTCCGCTTCGACCTCGGCGCGGGGCAAGAGATGCAGTCGGCTCACCAGCACGGCGGCCTCGATCACCGCCGCTTGCGCGCGATTGAAGCCCTGGAAAGGCGCGTGCGAGGCGCGATGCGCGACGCGGCACACGAAGCGGGGCCTCAGCTCATGTTCGCGCACCTCGACGACAACGAGTTCGAGATGCGACAAGGTCGCCGCCAAGCGCGGCGCGGCGACAACCTCAGCGGGGGCGAGCGGCCAGTCGCGACGCCCGGTGAGACATCCTGCAAAGATGCGCACGTCATCAGTCAAATTCGCAACGGCGAACGGCGCCTGGCGCAGATTATCGAGCGTCGTCGAGGGATGAAACGGGGCCAGGATCCATCCGTCGTTTTCGGCGATCAGCCCGAGAGGCGCCAGATGAGGCTCGCCGAGCGCGTTGACGGTGGTGACGATGGCTTCGCGGATCAACGGCATGACGTCACTCGCTCGCCGTACGCGACCGCAGCGTGTGGCCCGCCTCGCTCAGGCGGGTCCTGTCCTCGGCGCGTCGATCGACTGCGCAACCCCAATTGAGCGGCTCGTCCTGCGCGTATCGTTTGCCGAGCTGAAAAGCGATTTCGGCCTTCGTCAACTCGGCCCCGAGATAGAATGCGTGCGCGCCGTCGGATTCGACTCCGAGTTTATCGAACAGGGCAAAAGCGTCTTCGGCGACGAAATGGCCGGCGCTGTTGTAGACGTGAATTCCGTCCTCGGCCGCCTCGATGCGGTAATTCTTGTCCTTCACTTGCGCGGCAAATTCCGCGATCTCCTGACCGGAGTACGGAAATGGCGCGCGATCGTGGATTTGCAGCAACGCGTACCCATAGCCTCTCGGCAAGCTGTGGTCCGCCGCCGCCGCGTACATGAGGCGCCGCGCCGCATCGTGCTCCTGAATCGTGCGGCGCGTGTGCGGGCTGACATGAACGGTCAGCACGTTGGCGATAGCGAGCTCGGAGCAGATTCCGAGCATCAACGCCGTAACGCCAACCGAGTCGGCGTCGGTGAGCTCGGTCAGATTGCCAGACCCCATCAGCATTTCCGCGTCGGGCAGGCGCGCGCGCGCCTCGCGATAGCGGGAGAGCGAGTCGGCGAAGCCGAAGTGAATGGGATCAAGGACCGGGTCGAGAATGGCCTTGAGACCCCGTTTTTCGGCCTCTTCTGCGGCCCGATAGAGCGAAGCGAGATCGCCGTGCTGGGCCGGGATCAGCACCGGTCGGGCGCCGGTCTCTGCGGCGATGGCGACATTGTGTTCGGTGAGGCTGAGGAGATAATCGGCGCCGGCGGCTCCGCCCCGACGCAGTTCGTCGGGCTCCGCCGAATCGACGCTGACCGCGAAACCCCTTGCCTTCAATTCTCGCACTGTTTCCTCGAGATGGAGGAAGGGCGTGTCCGGCAGGCAGCCGAGATCGATCACGTCGGCGCCTTGGGCGCGCAAGAGTTCGGCGCGGGCGACAATCGCCTCAAGGCGGATCTGCGAGGCGTCAACAATTTCGGCGAAGATTCTGACCGCATAGCGCGACAAGTCGAGCGGAGCGGCGGCCTTGCCGAAGAACTCGGGCAGGTCCTTCAATTCGTCGGGTCCGCGCTGGAACGGAGCGCCAAATTCCTGAGTGAGATGCGCGAGATCGGCGCGACAGCGGCCCGGAACGACCACGCGATCGGCGTTGATCGGGCGCGGCAGCCTGCGCAGGAGTATGGGCTCGGTCATCAGCGCCGCGACCTTTACCCCGACGTTCAGGATCGCCCAGTCGAACGCCGTCGGCTCCATCCCCTGCAGAACCTTCTCGAGGCGGCTCTGGGCGAGGCGACCGGTCAAAAACAGAATGCGCTCCCTCATGCCGCGACTTTGCTTCGTCGCTGGGCGATGGCTTGGCGAAGCTCGGCGATCGAGTCGACCGTCGTCACGCCGGCGAAACCTCCCAGGCGCTCGCGGTTCTCCAAATCGATCGCGCGCGGATAGACCTTCACCATGCCTTTCGGCGCTTCCGTCACGAGTTCGGGCGCCGTGTCGCAGGCGAAGACAATGGTCGGGACGCGGCATTTTCCCGCCTGGGCAAAGACGTTGGTGATGAAATCGTCGGAGATCCCGTAGACGAATTTGGCGACCGCGTTCGAAGTCGCGGGAGCGACGATCAACGTATGATAGATTCCGTAATAGAATTGTCCGACCGTCACCGAACTCGCCGACGAGTCGCGATAAATGCGCACGGAGGGCGGCAATTCGAGTTCCTGCTTGTACATGCGCAGGACTTCTCCTCCCGCCTTGCTGAGGAAGAGGTCGACATGTTCGAGCTCATGGATCAGGGCCAGGCTTTCCTTCAGGAAATGACCGGATCCAGTGAGCGCCCATCCCCAGCGCGGCGTTTGGCGTTTGATCATTTGGCTGCCGGCGGTCTTTATTTCAGGTCCTCTCACACGATTTCAGGAAATATGGGGCGCTGCAACCCTTCGGCGAGTCTCCCGCTGTCGGTTGGCGCCGCGAGCCAAGCGCGAGCGCCGCTCTCCTTAAGATAGCGTGGGAATAGCGGGTCAACGACGCCGCGTGCGACGAGGTCCTCGGCGCTGACGGCCGCCCCCTCGAAACGGCCGTGCTTGACCAGCACCAGACGGTCGGCGCCGAGCGCGCCCGCCAGCCACGCGGCGAGGCTGTCGGAAGTCAGTTCCCAGGTTTCCGGCAGCGCGGCGGCGCGCGTCATCGGTTCCGGCGACCAGACTGGGACCTTGCCGTTATGAAGCGCGCGCAGGATCGCGGCGCGCGACGCCGCCAGCCTCAAGGCGGGATTGAGGCTCTGGAGCGCGCGACCGAACTGCGCCATCGCCATCAGCGCCATAGCGTGCGCGGCGCGATCGTCATAGCCGATTGCGGCCTGAGCCGTTCGCACCGCGTCCGCAAAGGGGCCGCCGCCCGGCACGATTGCGATTGCGCCTGCCTCGGCCGCGATCGCCGCAAGCCAGTCCTTGAGGTGCGGCCCGGTTGCGTGGCTGCCGCCCAACTTCACAACGGCGAGGCGCCCGCGCAACGCGCGCGCGGCGCTGCTCACGCGAGCCTTCGAGGCCCGAGGCGCAGGCCTTCGGCGTGGCGAGCGGGCGCCGCTACGCCTTTAACGACTTCAGCCAGAACCCGTTTCATCGCCGCTACTTTAGGGGTTGAGCTGACTGGCTGTCGACGGCGGCTTGCTTGACCCTCCAATTTGTTAGGATCTAGCGTCGCCTCGGACAGTTGGGAGGAACGGTGAGCGTCGTCATCGGTTGGGACATCGGGGGAGCGCATTTGAAAGCGGCGCGCGTGAAGCACGGCCGCGTCGAAGCGGTGGTTCAGGCGGCGACGCCGCTTTGGCTGGGGCTCGACAGCCTGGAAGCCGCGCTCGACGCGCTTCGCGCTGAGCTGGGCCCCGCCGATCATCACGTGATCACCATGACCGGCGAGCTCTGCGACGTGTTTGCCTCGCGGCGAGAGGGCGTGGCCGGTCTGGCCGCGATCGCGGCCAATCATCTCACCCCCGCCTCCTTGAGCCTCTATGCGGGCCGGGCCGGATTCGTCGAGCTTGGCGAAGCCGCCCAGCACGCCGCGGACATCGCCTCCGCCAATTGGCATGCGAGCGCCGCGCTCGTCGCGCTTGAGCTTCGTGACGCGCTGTTCATCGATATCGGCTCGACGACAACCGATATCATTCCAATCGCCGCCGGCCGGGTCGCGGCCGTCGGCTACAGCGACGCGGAACGGCTCGCCTCGGGCGAACTGATCTATACCGGAATGACGCGCAGCTTCGTCATGTCATTGGCTTCGCGGGCGCCATTTCGCGGCGCGTGGACGCCCTTGATGAACGAATATTTCGCCAGCAGCGCCGATGTGCATCGCATTCTCGGCGACCTGCCCGACGGCGCGGACAAAATGGCGACAGCCGACGGTCGCGAGAAAAGCGTCGAGGCTTCGCGGGCGCGTCTTGCGCGGATGATCGGACGCGAGGCGGACGAAGGCGCTGCTTCGGAATGGGATGGGCTTGCCGCCTGGTTTGCGGAGGCGCAAATACGCCAAATCGCCGACGCGGCTTCGTTGCGGCTATCCCGCAACGATGTGGCGGTTGCGGCGCCAGTGATCACGGCAGGCGTCGGGGAAGGCGTGGCGGCGGAAGCCGCGCGCCGCCTGCGGCGGTCCTGCGTCGGATTCTCGTCGCTGATCTCCGCCCCCGCGGAAGCCTCGCATTGCGCGCCCGCGGTCGCGGTCGCATTGCTCGCCACGGACGAGCGAGCGCTCCGGCCGAGTGCGGCGATCGTTGTAGAGCAGTCGAGGGGCGTCTAGGGAGAGCAGATCATGCGCTTGACAAGCGTAGCCTCGTATTTGGCCGCCGCCTATCTCGCGAGCACAGCTCAGGGCGTCGCCGGGTCCGGTCCGACCAACGACTACCCGACATCGGCGCGCGCCGAATATGTCTTCGCCTGCATGAAGACCAACGGCGATACGCGCGAGGCGCTCGATCAATGCTCGTGTTCGATCGACGTCATCGCTTCGCTGCTTCCCTACGACGCCTATGTGGCCGCCTCTACCGTGGCGTCGATGGACCAGGAACCCGGACGGATCGGCGGCATGTTCCGCGGCGCTGCGGTCGCGCGCGACGCCCTCGCCCGACTGCGGCGCGCTCAGGCGGAGGGGGAAGTGCGCTGTTTCTGAACCGCCGCGATTGCTGGGCAGCTGAGTTCTCGGCGCCTGGCCATAGCAGCCTGCGCAGGCGCATCTCTAAAATCCATAACTAGAATCTGTTCTTTCAATAAAGCGTATTGCTGAAGTGAGATGACTGAACTTTCTCAAAAAGCTCGGAAGTTAGTGGCAATGCCTATGACGCTATAGTGACGATCGCTGATGTTTGCCCCTTGCGCTCAAAATTCGATCGGCATATCCTTTCATTGGTTTCGGCTGCACGAGCGTCGGGGAAAGGGAGCCCTGGCGCACTTTCGGAGGCGAGGCGAAATTTCCCGCGAGCGTCTCCGCTCGTTTCGCCTTGTCGTGACACGCTGCCGACACTATCCCAACTGAGACTGTCGCTGCAAAGACGTGTGACGCGGTTCAAACCGCTTTGCTGGAAGTCTAACCGGGAGGAGACAATGCGTAAGCTCTTACTTGCAAGCTGCTTTGGCGTCACGGCCCTGTTTACGGCCGGATACGCCGTGGCCAGTGATGAATTGGCCAAAATGTCCGCCGACCCCAACCAATGGGTGATCCCCGGCGCGAACTTCGCCAATACGCGCTACTCGGAACTCAAACAGATCAACACCGAGAATGTCCATAAGCTCGCGCCCGCCTGGACTTTCTCGACCGGCGTGTTGCGCGGACACGAAGGCGCGCCCCTCGTCATCGGCGACGTGATGTACGTTCATGCGCCGTTCCCGAATACAGTCTTTGCGCTCGACCTCAACAACGACGGCAAGATCCTCTGGAAGTATGAGCCCAAGCAGGATCCCAACGTCATCCCGGTGATGTGCTGCGACACTGTCAACCGCGGCTTGTCCTACGCCGACGGCAAGATCTTCCTCCATCAGGCGGACACCACCCTGGTGGCGCTCGACGCCAAGACCGGCAATGTCGTCTGGTCGGTGAAGGACGGCGACCCTTCGAAGGGCGAGACCGGCACTGACGCTCCGTTCGTCTTCAAGGACAAGGTCTTCATCGGCGTCTCCGGCGGAGAGTTCGGCGTCCGCGGATGGGTCAGCGCCTATGATCTGAAGGACGGCAAGCTTGCCTGGCGGGCCTATTCCGAAGGCCCCGATTCCGACACGCTGATCGACCCCGAAAAGACCACCGCCCTCGGCAAGCCGGTCGGAAAAAACTCCAGCACCAGCACCTGGCAAGGAGACGAATGGAAGATCGGCGGGGGCGACACCTGGGGTTGGTTCTCGTACGATCCGGAACTCAATCTGATGTATTACGGCTCTGGGAATCCTTCCACTTGGAATCCGTCGCAGCGGCCAGGCGACAACAAGTGGTCGATGACCATCTGGGCCCGCGACGTCGACACCGGCAAGGCGAAGTGGGTCTACCAGATGACGCCCCACGACGAGTGGGACTACGACGGCGTCAACGAGATGATCCTCACCGACCAGAAGATCGACGGCAAGGATCGCAAGCTGTTGACCCACTTCGACCGCAACGGCTTCGGCTACACGCTTGATCGCGCGACCGGCGAACTGCTCGTCGCCGAGAAGTACGACCCGGCGGTCAACTGGGCGACCAAGATCGACATGGACAAGTCCTCGAAGAACTATGGCCGGCCGGAACTCGTCGCTGCGTATTCGACGGAGAAGGCGGATGTCAACCACAAGGGCATCTGCCCGGCGGCGTTGGGGTCCAAGGATGAGCAGCCCGCGGCCTATTCGCCTCAGACCGAGCTCTTCTACGTGCCGACCAACCATGTCTGCATGGATTACGAGCCGTTCAAGGTGAGCTACACCGCGGGTCAGCCCTATGTCGGCGCAACGCTGTCGATGTATCCGCCTCCCGGCCAGTCGAATATGGGCAACTTCATCGCCTGGGACGGCAAGACCGGCAAGATCGTCTGGTCGGATCCCGAGCAGTTCTCGGTCTGGTCGGGCGCTCTGACGACCGCGGGCGGCGTCGTCTTCTATGGCACGCTTGAAGGCTATCTGAAGGCGGTCGACGCCAAGACCGGCAAGGAGCTCTACAAGTTCGAGACTCCGTCCGGCATCATCGGCAACGTCATGACCTACGAGCACGGCGGTCGCCAGTATGTGGCGATCCTGTCCGGCGTCGGCGGTTGGGCGGGCATCGGCCTCGCTGCCGGCCTGACCAAGCCGACCGATGGTCTGGGCGCGGTCGGCGGTTACGCGGCGCTATCGAACTACACCACGCTCGGCGGCACGCTCACGGTGTTCGCGCTGCCAAGCGACTGAGCGGCGAACCGACTCCACGGGGACAACGGGGTCCGGCGCATGCGCGCAAAGCACGCGCCGGACCCTTTTTTGTTTGCCGCCGACACCCAGAGAAACAAACGTGACGACTTCCAAACTTGTACTCGGCCTAGGGCTCGCGCTCGCCTTGAGCGCGCCGCTCGTCGCTCTCGCCGACATGCCGGGAGACCCGACCGCGGTCAAGCAAGACGACCAAGGTATGTGGCACGATAAGGACGGCGATCCGACCTACAAGATCGAGGCGGACGGAACGGTCGACTGGTACACCTTTTCTGGCTTCCGTCGCTATAATGCGGCATGTATCGTCTGCCACGGCCCAGATGGCGCGGGATCGAGCTATGCGCCGGCGCTGGCCAATTCACTGAAGACAATGAGCTACGCTGAGTTTTTCGGAATCGTCGTCAGCGGACGAAAGGACCTCCTGAACGGCAACGACCTGGTGATGCCGGCTTTCGCGGACAACAAGAATGTGATGTGCTACCTGAATGACATTTATGTTTATCTGCGCGCCCGTTCCACGGGAGCGGTTGGGCGCGGACGACCCGACAAACACGCTCCCAAGCCTCCAGCCTTCGCTGCTGCGGAAGACAAATGCATGGGCCCCGATTGATGATGACTAACGATTCAAAGGTGTGGGGTCGACGGCGTTTGGTGGAAGGTAGTCTTTTCGCGCTTGGGCTCGCGTGCCTTGCCTGGCTGGTCTGGCCGGGCGTCGGCCGGGCTCAGGACGACGCAAGCTCGGAAGGGTCGATCGAACTCGTCGACCCGCATGTCTTTCGAGCCTGCGCGGATCCGCGGGACCTGCCTTTCTCCAACGAGGCCGGCGAAGGCTTTGAAAACAAGATCGCAGAACTGTTCGCGCGCAAACTCGGCAAGTCGGTGGCCTATACTTTTTATCCCGACGCGACGGGCTTCATCCGCAACACGCTCAACGCCCATCGTTGCGACGTCGTCCTGGGAATCGCTCAAGGCGACGACTTGGTTCAGCCGACCAGCCCCTATTATCGAACGAGCTACGTCGCCGCATATCGACGGGACGGCCCTCTCAAGGGCCTCGATTCTCTCAGCGATCCGCGTCTGAAAACGGCGAAGATCGGCATCGTCGCCGGCACCCCGCCCGCGACTTTGCTGGCCGAAAACGGATTGCTCGGCCACATCAAATCCTACGCTCTGGTCGTCGATACGCGCTTCGATTCGCCGACCCATGAGATGATGGACGACCTGGACCACGGCGACATCGATGTCGCGTTGCTCTGGGGTCCGATCGCGGGTTACTACGCGACGAAGGCGAAGACGCCGACCACGGTCGTCCCGCTCGTGAAGGACCAGGGCGACACCCGCATGATCTATCGCATCGTGATGGGGGTGCGGCATTCCGACCAGAATTGGAAGCGCGCCCTCAACAAGCTGATCTCCGAGAATCAGAGCGAAATTCAAGCGATATTGCGCTCCTACGGCGTCCCGTTGCTCGACGAGAACGACAAGCCGATTTCGCCCTGATCCGTCGGGCCCGAGCCTAGGCGCGCGCGCATACGCCATGGCGGGAAGCCGGCTGCTACGGAGCCAGGGCCTTCTGCACGGCGCGCGCGATCTCCCCGATACGCTGTTCGATGAGCGTCGGCACCTCGCAAACGTAACTCGCGGTCTGATGACGATCGCTGTAGACGCGGAGGTCCCAAACCAGCTTGTCTTGACCGCTGACGCCCGGTGCCGCCTGGCTGTCACTCTTCTGGTCTGAAGTTTTTTGAACCGCCTCGTTCTCCGCCCGGATGCGGTCGGCGAGCGCGTTCTGCTTGCGGCCAAATCGATCGAGGCCGCCGATGACTTGGGAGCGTTGCTGCGACAAGTCCTCAAACGCCGCGGCGAAGGCGCGCAGAACCTTGGCGTCCGCGTCGGGGCCGGCCTTCGCCTTGAAATCCGCGGTCGCCGCCTCCACCTCGGCGATCGGGACGCGTCGCTGCGCCATTTTCGCCTCGAGATCCGCGACCTCGCTTTCATTGCGCCAAGTCTGAGAGTCGAGATCGAGCGGAGGCCCGGCCCAAATGGAGGCGAGCGAAAACGTCGGCGTCTTGATCTGCTGGCAGGGCCAATCCGGATCGATCTTCGCGCGGGGCTGAGCGAGCGCCTGCGGCGCGAGTGGAGCTACAATCGCCATCGCGAGAACGGCGCAGACCGCAGCATGCATTTGCGTTTCCTCTTGAGCGCAAGATAGGATTGCGCTTGCGGCCAATCAAGCCGCCGAACTTCAAGGGTTGCGTTGCGCTTGACCTCGTTCAGCGTCAGGAAACGCCCGTGCGACGGGACTTTCGGCGACCGCGCGGATCGGGACGCGACGCGATGACGCGCATGCTCGCCAGTGTCGCCGACGCCGCCGAGGCCGAGGTCGTCCTGCAACTTGGGGCCGACGTCGTCGATCTGAAAGACGCGCGGCGGGGCGCGCTTGGGGCCGTCCCGCTCGACACCGCGCGCGAGGCGATCGCCGCCGTCGCAAGACGAAGCGAGACGAGCGCGGCGCTCGGCGATCCGCCATACGACGAAGAAATGTTGCCCGCGGGCGCGCGGGCGTTGGCCGCGATGGGCGTCGATTACGTCAAGCTCGCTGTGGACGCGCCGATGCTCGATCGGCTCGGCGGTTCCTTGAGCGGCCTCGCGCGCGACGTCCGCCTTGTCGGCATGATGTTCGCCGACGAAAAACCCGACTTCGCTCTCCTCCCCAAGCTCTCGGCGCTCGGCTTCAAGGGCGCGATGCTCGACACGCGCGACAAGACGCGCGGCCGCCTCATCGCGCATCTCGATGTCGTTGAGCTTAGCCAATTCTGCACGCAGTGCCGGGCACTCAACTTGATGAGCGGCTTGGCGGGCTCGCTCGAGGCGCCTGACGTTCCGCGACTGTTGCTCGTGCGTCCGGACGTGCTCGGATTCCGCGGCGCGCTTTGCCACGCCCACGATCGGCAAGGCGCGATCGACCCGCAGGCCGTCGCTCTGATCCGCGATCTGATCCCGCGTGAGAGGCCGGACCCGGACGCTTCGCCAAAGATCGATTGGCGGTTGCTCGCTCGCGGGATCATCGGCGGTCGCGACCAGGAAGGCGAACTCGACCATGTGTTCGTGCGCGACTTTGTCGTCTCCGCCGCGATCGGCGCCTATGATTTCGAGCGGGTCATCCGTCAGCGCGTCGTCTTCGAGGTCGAGGCTCTGGTGCGGCGCGCCGGGACGCATGCCGAGGACATGCGCTCGATCTTCTCCTACGACGTGATTCTCGACGCGATCCGTCTTGTCGTCGGACGAGGCCATGTCGATTTCATCGAGACGCTCGCGGAAGAGGTCGCTGCGGTCCTGCTGCAGCACGCGCGCGTGCGCAGCATTCGCGTCAATATCCGCAAGCTCGATGTGATCGAGGGCGAGGTCGGGATCGAAATTCGTCGCGAGCGCGCCTCGGGTTCGAGCGACGTGCGGCCGGTCGGCGTCCTCGACCGAGGCGCCTGAGTTGATAGCAGATTGCAATTCCATCGAATTGGAGCTCTAGACGCGGTCGCTGACCGCGTCCGCCGCGCTCACCGAGCGCGGCTACAATTGCGCCTCACGCCAGCGTGCGCGCCAGGTCGAACGCCTGACGGAAGTCGAGGCGCAGCGGGGTCTTGCTCTCGGTCATCTGCTTGAACAGCCCTGATTCGGTTCGATACTTGACGTTGCCGATCGCAAGCGCGCCAATCCCGAGCGCGCCGCGCTCGCCGAGCGGCGCGCCGTTGGCGTGCGCATCCACGCCTTCGATGCCGGACGGGGGCACCGCGTTGACGTCGGCCGCGATCATGAGTTTCGCGGCGCCGGCGATCTCGGCGGCGTTGATCACGCGCACGCCCGCTTTCGCCGCGCACAGGACCACTTCGGTTGCAGCGAGGATCGCGGCCTTCGCCTCAGCCGTCGAGCCGTCGGCGACGGCAAGGTTGACCCCGAACCTGCGATTGACCTCAGCGGCGTGCCGAGCCGTGCGATCACTTCCGTCTCGCGCGGCCAAGGTGACGGCTGCGCCCTCAAGCGCAGCGATCACCGCCGACGCGGTTCCCACTACCCCAGTCGCGCCAAAGACCGAGACGGCGGCGCCGCGAAGCGCGCGGCCTTTCTTCTCCTTGAGCGTCTCGTCGACGACGGCGATCATCGCGGCGGCGGTGGTGAACGAGCCGGAAGGGTCGGCGAACAGCGAGATCTCGAACGGCTTCAGAAGGGCCTTGCCGGCGGCGTCGAGCATGCCGAGGGCGACGAGCGCATCCTTGCCGCCAATGAAAACGCCCGTCCGCGTCGCGTCGCGCGGCGAGCGTGAGAACATCGCGTCCTGGACGAGACCCGTGACTTCGTCCAGCGAGACATTGGTGTAGGACGCCGTCGCGTCATAGCCGGCGTCGAGCGCCATATTGACGTCGAAGGGGCTCATGTGCGCCAGCGGCGTGATCATGTGCAGGATGTTCTTGGCCATTGTTCCTCCCAAGCGATCATGGAATTGACACGTCTTCTTCCTCGAAGATTTCGGCGCCGCGATTGCGCGCATTGCAGACTTTGATCTCGACCCCCGGTTCGCGCTCGGCGCCGGCGCGCCGAGCGAGGAATTGCGCATGGTCGGGATCGGATGCCAAGGCGAAGCCAGTCGGCCCCCAGGAGCTCTGGCCGATTCCACGCGCCCCAAGCGCCTTCAATCGGGCCGCGACCCGGCCCACGGCGGCGCTGGTGAAGCGGCCGCCGCCCTGGGCCGGCGCAAAATGATCGCCGACGATTTCTTGAACCCTGGCGACGCCGTCGCCGAACGCCTCGAGATCCTCTTCGGCGGCCCCAGGCAGGATTTGCATGAGCGTGCGGCGGCAGATTTCGGCCGCCGCATGGGGAGGAAAACGCGGCAGCCCGGCGAACGCCCGCGCTTCCGCCGCGCCATGCGCGCCCTCGACGCGCGGGTCCAGGATCAGAAGAATGCACCAATCCCGAGGGAAGTTCATCCACGCGACCACCGGCGGGATGTCGGTGTTCGGCCCCCGGCCGGCGTCGACCGCCAGGCCGCCGCGCTCGAACAAGGCGACGCCCACGCCTGAACGCGCGCCGCGAGCGAGCAGGCGGGCATCCTCTCGCGCGTTAAGGGGCAATTGCGCGAACCGGCGAAACGCGGTCGCGATCGCCAGCGCCAGCTGGGTCCCGGAACCGAGCCCGGCGTGCGCGGGAATTGCCTTCGAGATGATGAGCTGCCCGCCGGTATCGAGGCCAAGGCTTTCGGCGATGCGGCGCGCAAGCATCGCGCCCCGCTCGCGCTCCTCGCCCAAAACTTCGAAGCTCGGCGCCTGGCGAAGGTGAACGCGGGTCTCGAACGCGTCGATGGCGAGACCGATCGAACCGAACCGTCGGCCAAGATCCCCGGCGAGATCAAGAAAACCCAGATGCAGGCGGGCCGACGCCGTGACCTGAACGCCCTTCAACTGCGCGCCTCTTTTCCTCGATCCATTCGCCATTTGCGGCTTAAACGAATTCCTCGGAACATTGCGAAACTTCGCACGCTTTGCCAAGCGCCGCGCGCGACAAACCGCTTGCCGGCGGGTGACCGTCCTCCCGAGCGCGCGTCAAGCCGGAATGTTGCCGCGGCTCAACGAAAATGCCACAGTCGCTGGATGGAGGGACGGGGCGGCTGAAGACAGGTAGGCGATGATCGAGCTGATTCTCACGGTGTGCGCGCTCACTGCGCCGAGCCAATGCGATGAACAGCGGCTTCAGTTCTCTTCGCAGGAGTTGCTGATGCAATGCATGATGCAGGCTCCGCCGTATATCGCCCAATGGTCGGACCAGCATCCGGCAAAGCGGGTGACGCGGTGGCGTTGCGCTTACCCTGGCGACGAGAAGATCTGATCGATACGATCGCCGGCCGGCTCGTGGCGCTGAGTTTGTCGCAGTCCGGGCACAGGAAGGCTCGTTCGTGCGGTTGATGGAAGTATGGCTCGCACTTGCGCTCGCGATCGCGCCAATTTGCGCGGCCGATGCGCAGGACGCCATGCGCGGCCTCGATCTCACCTCGCCGGACATGACGACGGCCGAGATGACGCGCGCCCAAGTGGAGGCGGCGGTCAAGGCTGCGCCCGCCGGGCGCGGCGCCGATTTCACCGGCAAGCGCCTTTCCGGCCTCGATCTTTCCGGCCTCGACTTGTCTGGCGCAAACTTGCGCGCTGGGCGGCTCAACCACACGAACCTCTCGCACGCCAAGCTCGATGGAGCGACCCTGGACCAGGCCTGGGCGCTTGGCGCCGATCTCACCAGAGCCAGCCTCGTCAAGGCGAGCCTGTTCGCGACGCAGATGGCGGGCGCGCGTCTCGACGGCGCCGATCTCAACGGCGCGCGGGTGACCGCGGATCTCACCGGCGCACATCTCGTCGGCGCCCGATTTCAAGATACGGATTGCAGCGCCGACGAGAAGAACCAGTCGATGGGCCTCATGCGCGCGATATTCAAATCCGCGGATCTCAGCCGCGCGGACCTCTCGCACGCCAATCTCGCCCGCGCGGACTTGCGGTTCGCCAAGCTCTCCGGCGCCAATCTCTCAGAGGCTACGCTGCGCGAGGCGGACGCCAGCGGCGCGGATCTGCGCGGCGCGCTTCTTCAAGGCGCCGACACGTCTGGCCTGGACGTCGATTCCGCCCGCATCGACAAGGCCAGCGTTCCGTATCTCACGAAGGCGATCAACCTCGATCGGGCCTTCCGCGAGTGAACCGATCGCGTGACGTTGTCCCGACGCCTTAGGGGCGCGGGAGCAGAATCTCGCCCTTGCCGAGCGCGGCCAGATCGCCCGCCAGACGCCGCAGCGGCCGGCGGAACAGTCCCGCCAGCTCCGCGCTGGCTTGAGCCACGTAGTCGGCCAGAAGCCGCGCCGCGACCAGCTCATATTCGCCGCAGTCGCCGAACGTCGGCGAAAAAAGAGTCGCGCCTCGCCCCAACAGGATCGTGCCGCGGCCCATCAAATAGCCAGGCAGGTCGCCCGCTTCGCCGCCGATCGCCAGGGTGCCCGCGATCATGCGGCTGCCGGCATAGGCGCCTGCGCGGCCCTCGATCAGAATGACGCCCCGCCTCAGCCGGTCGCCGGCACGCTCCCCCGCGGCGCCGCGCACATGCAAAACGCCGCCGCTCATGCCGACCGTCTCGCCGCTCAAGGGACCCCCGAGCCGTTCGCCGGCGTCGCCCCCGATTGTGAGCGTTCCGCCCTTCATTCCGGAAGCCGCGAACGGGCCGGCGGCGCCGCCAATGGTCAATTGTCCACCCGACATCAGGCGGCCGGCTTCTACGCCGACCTCCCCTTCGACGCGGATTGAACCTGCGCTCAGCCCCGTACCGACGCGATCGAACCGCGCGCTGCCGCCTTCGATGACGATCGCGGCGGGATCGCCCTCGCGAATGCGGAACACGTCTCCCGCGGCGACCCGCACGCGCGTCGTTCCCACTTCGAGTGCGGCGATTTCCGCGATGGTCTTGCCGACGAGATTTTGCGGGGTGAGCGCCGACAGATCGAGCCGCTGGGCCGGCGGCGCGCGCAGCGAAAAGGTCATCGGGCTCAAGGGAGGAGATCCTTGAGATGATAGTGATGCCGGCCGAGCTTGCCGCCGTAATTGCCGGCGCCGACGCGCAACGCGCCCCGCTCGGCGCCCAGTTCGACGATCGCGGCGAGCCCGGCCCGCATCGCCTCGGCGACAGCCTCGCTGGTGAGGCCGTCGATGACGATTTCGAGCACCGAGCCAATCTCGGGAGTAAGAGCGCTGTCGACGGCGCCCTTCAAAGTCGGGCAATAAAGGTCGTTGGTCGAAGCGCTTGCGCCCTTGTACTTCGAGCCGACTTTCGACCCCGACCGCGCTATGCCGCCCGGAAACGGCATGATGACGTCGGCGACCTCGCGCATCGCCTTCACCGCCGCCTCCGTCGCCGCGAGCGTCTTCGCCGGGCTCTCCCCCATGACAATGAGATTGCCGCCGCCGACCGCCTTCTTGGTCAGATAGGTGGTCGATTTGCAGACGAACTCGCCGTCCATCACCGGCACCCGCCAATATCGGCGAGCGCCGAGCCGCTTGGCGATCTGCCAGCCGTCGCCGAAGAAACGAACCGCGTCACCGAGCTTGAGCTTATCCTCACCCGCGTCGATCCCCGCGTAACAGGCGGAGCCGGGGCTCGTGAGCACGCATTGCCCGACCCGGTTTTGCAGTTGCTTCTGCAACTCCGCGGTCGAGACCGCGAACATGAGCACGCGCACGCCCGGGCGCCCGTCCGGCGTTTGTTGGGGCGACCGGACGCTCTCGACGCCCGCCTCGCAGCCGCACCCGATGACCGAGGTGGCGAAGCCCGTCATTGTCTCGGCCGCCTGCGCCGCCCAGCGCTCCGTCGGCGCCGTGATGACGATCGCAGTCGCGCGCATGTCGAACGCTTCCGCGAATGTGTCGTCGATGGCGACGCCGTTGACCGTCAGCTCGCGCATGCGACGGCCTCGAAGGGTTGCGGCCGCCCGATGGCGCCTTCGGGCACGCGCATGAAGTCGGATGGCAGACCGTAGCGCGCGTCGTAATATTCTCTCATGCGGCGCCGCATCGAGGCCTCGACGGCCGGCGTCACATGCAGCGCGCGCCCATACCGGTAGCGTGTCACCTCGCCGTCGCGCACCACAAGCTCGCCGTCCTTGTAGACGCGAGCCGCTGCGCGAAACATCTGCGCAATATCCTTGCCGGGGCGGTAGAGCGCGACGTCGGCGCGCGCGCCTGCGCCGAGATGGCCGCGATCGGGCAGGCCCAGCAGCTTGGCGGGGGCAGCGCGCGTCATCGTCGCGATTTCGCTCAAAGTATATTCGCGGGTCAGCGACCGGAGCGTCGTCACTGAGAGAGCCTCGGCGGGCAGTCGGGACGCCCACTGGGCTCGCACGTCCTTGTCCATCAGCAGCGCGAAGATATCGGGGTACGTCGTGAACGGCGCGCCGTTCGGGTGATCGGTGGTGAAGAACACGCGCCAGGGATCGTCGATGAGCAGGAAGAGCTCCAAGCCGACGGCGAATTGCACCGCGTTGTGGAAGCTGCCGGCGCGATATTCGTAAGGCACGACGCCAAAGCCATTCGCGTCTCCGTCGAGGATGGCATACTTCTTCGGCCGCGCCTGACTCCGGGCCGAGAATTGCCGCATCACGTCGGACGAGATCGTCACCGTCTGCCCGAACATCACCTGACCCACGTCGATGGTGACGGTCTTGGCGGCGTTGACCGCTTCGGCGAGCTGAGGCGCGGCGGAGGAAAAGCCCTGCGGGCCCTCCTTGCCGTAACCATAGAATTGAAGATGCGCCAAATGCAGCGGCAAGTCCTCGGCTGCGGCGATCGTCGCGAGCGCCGTTTCGAAGTTTCCAGGCAGGCCGAGATTGTTGCAGTGAACATGCAGGGGATGCGGCACGCCGATCTCATGGACCGCCCGTTGCAGCGCCTTGACGATCGCGCGGCTGGTCACGCCGTAATAGGGAACGGCGTCGTCAAACGAAAAGCTGCGGATGTTGTCCTTGAACGCCGCGACGCCGCCGGCGTTGACGACCTTGATCCCAAGCGCGCGTGTCGCTTGCAATGTCCAGGCGACGTGATCGCGGATCGCGCTTGCGCTCTCTCCTGACCGCATCAGGTCGAGCCCGAAATCGTCATTGCCGAGAAGCGTCAAAATCGCCTTGTCGATGATCGGCGTGTCGGCGAGTTCGAGATGCGCGTGCAGGGCGTTGTGCGGCGCGATCGCCGGCTCGACCACCGTGGTGAAGCCCATCTCGGCATAAAGCCGTCCGGTCTCGAACGTCGTCCATCCGACTTGGGAGAGCGGCGTCGTGGCGGGCCGGCGCGCATGGGCGCGATGCTGTTCCGGCAGCATGAGACGCGCGGTGTCCACGTTCGCGCCCGCAATATGCGAATGGATGTCGATGCCCCCGGCCATCGCAATAAGCCCGCTTGCGTCGACCGTTTCATCCGCCTGCGCGGCGCCTTGCGGAGCTGCGACGATCATATCGTCGCGGATCCAGAGATCGCCGATTTCATCGCGCCTGTTGGCGGGATCGACGATGTGCGCGTTTCTGATGCGGGTCAGCATGGCGGAGCGTTCGCCTCTCCGAGGCCGGCGGCGATGCGCTCGAGAGCCTGCGCGACGCTCGGGGCGGCGCTGCGGGCCGAGGCGGTCACGGCGACCAGGGTTCCTGCGTCCGATGAGTGCATGACGGCATCATGATCGACGCCGGGGCGCCCGATTGCGATGCGCACGTTCGGGTCTTTGGCGAATTGGGTCGTTGGTTCGCACAAGGCGATGACGGTCATCGCGTTTGGCCATGCCGGCGGGGCCGCCCCAAAGGCGGAGATCCACAACACGCAGTCGGTTTCCCCTGACGCGACGAGTCGCTCGGCGTCAAACCGCCAAGGATCATGGAGGGGCGCGCCGGCGCCGAATCCTGTTCGCATCGGGAAGCCGGTTGTCCATCCGCAAGCGGCGAGCACGCCCGCGCCATTGTCCGGCGGGGGAAGCGGCAAGGTCGAGAACCGCGTCGTTTCGTTCAAGTCGCGCACGAGGCCGTTGATCATCTCGATTTCGAGCGCGCCGAGACTAGCCGCCGTCCAAACCGCG
Organism: uncultured Alphaproteobacteria bacterium; assembly: GCA_963824475.1. GTDB lineage: Bacteria > Pseudomonadota > Alphaproteobacteria > Rhizobiales > Beijerinckiaceae > Roseiarcus. The sequence goes on along the minus strand of CAWGPR010000003.1, from coordinate 759,811 downwards.
ACGCCAAACCGCGCGGCCTTGATAATGGCCGCGATCGAGTTCGATCGCGGCCAAAAGAATTTGCGCCTGTGCGACGGGACGTCCTTTGACCCGTGCGCGCAGCGCAGCGAGATTGGAGGCGAGCGTTGCGCCGAGACCGGCGGCGAACACCTCGATGTCGCCGTCAACGCCAGGAATTCTCGCGTCAGCGCGCGGCGCCAGCCGAACGATGCGCCGCATGACGTCCACGCCTTCCGGCTTTGCCGGCGGACGCAACAGCCGCTCGATGAGATTAGGCCAGGTTTGCATGAGGCAGTCGCCGACGAGCAGCACGACGTCGGCGCGCACCCGCGCTTCGCCTGGCGTCGTGAGCATGACGCCGGTCTCGCGCATTGAGTCGAGGTCGCGCAACAACGCCGCCGAATGCATATGCTCAATGACCCCGCCGACCCGTTCAGCGAGCGCGATCGCCGCCCTCGCCCCGTCGATATCCGCGCCCAACCCCGCGATGAGCGGTTGACTGCTTTGGGCCAACAGGCGAGCCGCGGCGGCGGCCGCGTCGTCGAGGGAAGCGGGCGCGCCGTCGATCGATGCTGCGGCCCCGGCGCCGATTGGATCTTTCAGCGACATGCGCTCCGCCAGATTGGTCCCGCGCCAACCGAAGATCGACGCCTCCGATTGCAGCCGAGGGACGGGAATTTGGGACTCGACTAGACAAATCGAAAGTCAGTGGGTTCAATCGCATTGCGATTGATCGCAGCTTGGCGACAAACAATAGCGCACGCCGAGGAAATGCCTAGCCCTTGCCGCCAAGTTCCCGAACATCGGCGTCGATGACTGACCGTCCGGCGATCATCGTCGTGGGCTATTCAGCGCGCTCCCTCGCTTCCTCCGCGGCCCATGCCGGATTCGCTCCGCTCGCGATTGATGTCTTTGGCGACGACGACACGCGAGAAATGAGTCTTCGCCTCAGTGAAGCTCGACGGCGGACTGTCAAATGGGCTGACACTCGACAAGGTCGCCGGCGCCGTTGAAATGCTGACCAGCGCCTATGATCCGATTGGGCTCATCTATGGCGGAGGCTTCGAGCATCAGCCGGAAACAATCGCGGCTATCGCTCGCAGGACATGTGTATTTGGCAATGATGCGGAAACGCTGAAGCGCGCCAAGGATCCACTCGCGCTCGCGCGGATTTGCGAGACAAACGGTGTTCGACATCCCCCAATTGCGTTTGACCCGCCAGACGAACCCGAGCTCTGGCTCATCAAGAAGCGGGGCGGCGCCGGAGGCGATCATGTCGCGGCGGCTCATGGTCCGAGTCGCGCTCCCCCGGATTGTTATTATCAACGTCGCGTCAGCGGACGGAGCGTCTCGGCTTTGTTCCTCGCGGCCGAAAAAAAAGCTGAAATCATCGGCCTCAGCACGCAATGGACCGCGCCAACGCCGTCGTCGCCGTTTCGATATGGCGGCGCCGCCGGACCCGTCGACGTCGGCCCTGCCCAAGCGAGCGAAATCGCCCGCTCCGTCGCCACAATCGCTTCCGAGTTGGATCTTGTCGGCCTCAACAGCGTTGATTTCTTAGTCTCGGATGAAACGGTCTGGCTCATAGAGATCAACCCACGGCCCGGAGCGACGCTGGACGTGTTCGAATCGAATGAGGACCCACTGGTTGCGCGTCATGTCGCCGCCTGCGAAGGGCGCCTGACGCCAACGCCGCCGACCATCGCGTTCAAAGCAGCCGAGATCGTTTACGCCCCTCACGATATTGTCGTGCGCGGGGGAGGGAATTGGCCGGATTGGGCGGTCGATCGGTCGCCGCCAGGAACACGCATCGCCGCCGGCGATCCGCTGTGCACGGCGCTCGCCTCTGGCGCCACCGTCGATTTGGCGCGAATGTGCGCCAATGAACGGGCGCAAAAAATTATCGCTCTCGTTCAGGAGGCGGACCATTGAGCGACGTCGAGACCATAAGCGTCAATCGACGCGCCGCCGAACTGACGGCTGCGCTCAGCCGCGACGCTGCGCTCTTAAACCTCGGCGTTGTCCACGGGCCGCTCGGAGAAACCTTGATCGACGCCGGCGCCAGCCAGCGCGGCGGCCTCGAAGCTGGGCTGCGCATCGCGGAAATCTGTATGGGCGGACTTGGCGCCGTGCGGCTTGCGCCGGACAACGCGACGCCGCGCTGGCCCTGGACGATTGCGGTCAGCTCTCCGCAGCCGGTCATCGCTTGCCTCGGGAGCCAATATGCAGGTTGGAGTCTCACGCATGGGACCGGCAAGGACGCGTTCTTCGCTCTCGGCTCGGGCCCCGCTCGCGCGCTTGCCCAAAAGGAGGCGGTCTTCAAAGACATCGGCTATCGGGACGAAGCCGATGTCGCTGCTCTCGTCATCGAAAGCGGACATCCGCCGCCGCCCGAGATCGTGGAGAAAGTGACGCGCGATTGCGGGGTCAAGCCTTCGGCTCTGACGGTGATTTACGCCCCGACGCAAAGCTTGGCCGGGGGAACGCAGGTGATCGCGCGGGTGTTGGAAGTGGCGTTGCACAAAGCGCATGAGCTGAAGTTTCCGCTCGAGCGCATCGTCGACGGCATGGGCGCCGCGCCCTTGAGCCCCCCGCATCCCGATTTCGTCACCGCGATGGGCCGCACCAACGACGCGATCATATACGGCGGACGCGTCCAGCTTTTCGTCGCCGGACCGGCCGCGGAGGCGAAGAGTTCTCGCCGAGGCGCTTCCCAGTCGCGCGTCGCGCGATTTCGGCGCTCCGTTCGCCGAGATTTTCAAGCGCTTCAAGGGCGATTTCTACGCCATCGATCCCATGCTGTTCTCTCCGGCCGAGGTCATCGTGACTGCGATCGAAAGCGGAGAGAGTTTTCACAGCGGCGCTGTGCATCACAAATTGCTCGATGCCTCGTTCGCTTGACGGGGCGGCAAGCGCCGACCGCGCTACGATTCTGGTCGTCAGCGATCAGCGCGATTGGCACGCGCGCCAAATGGAAGCGGCGTTCGCTGCTGCCGGCGCGCGCGTCGAACGCATCGATCTTGCGGAGTGCGGATTCGATACGCGAAGCGCGAGCGGACTGGCGTTGCCCGTCCTGGGATCGCGACTGCCCGACGCCGTGCACGTCCGCACGCTGTCGGCCGGCTCGTTCGAGGCGGTCACCAAACGCCTGGGCGTCCTGCACGCGTTGAGGGAACTTGGCGTCGTCGTCTGGAACGATGCGCGCGCCATCGAACGCTGTGTCGACAAGTCGATGACGAGCTTTCTGCTCGCCCGCGCCGGCGTGCCGACGCCTCCGACCTGGACGACGGAATCGCCAGACGCCGCGCGCGCCCTTGTCGAACGTGAAGCGTCCCGCGGTCCGCTCGTGCTCAAGCCGCTGTTCGGAGCGCAAGGGAAGGGCTTGCGCCTGATTCGGCGACCGGAGGACTTGCCCGGCCCCGAAGCCGTCGCCGGGGTTTATTATCTGCAGCGATTTCAGTCGAACGGAGCCCAGGATTTCAGAGATTTTCGGCTGTTCGTCCTGCGTGGCCGCGTGATCGCCGCGATGATGCGCCGGGCCTCGACATGGATCACCAACGTCAAGCAAGGCGGAGAACCGTTGGCCGTCGCGCCTGATCCGAAGATGGAGCGTCTCGCCGTTGCGGCGGCGGAAGCGGTCGGCGCCGCTATCGCCGGCGTCGACGTGCTTCTAGGTGCCGATGGGGGCCCGACCGTGCTCGAGGTCAACAGCATGCCGGCGTGGAGCGGCCTGCAGAAGGTGAGCAAGCGCAACATCGCTAACGCGATCGCATCGGCGCTGATGGACATGGTTGCCCCCGGTCCGGCGCAACGGCGCGCTCCATGACCGGCTGCGAAGATCAGGTGGCCGCCGCCTATATCGAGGCGTGCCTCGCCGAGCTCGACGCGCCCAAGCCAGGCAATGTGCATCGGTTCGCGCCCGGCCACCGCATGGAGGTAAAGGACTTCATTCGCAGCGCCGAGGCGAGCGCCGCTCCGATCGCGGCCAAGGGCGCGCGGGTCGGAACCCGCGTCCGCGCCGCAGTCGAGGCGACGCTCTCAGCGGTCGGTCAGAACACCAATCTCGGCATTATCCTTTTGTGCGCGCCGCTTGCGGCGGCCGCGGAGGCGCCGGACGCGGCTTTGCGCCCGGCGCTTGCGCGAGTGCTCGATCGTCTCGACCGAGCAGACGCCGCCGACGTCTTCTCCGCCATCGTCGCCGCCAATCCTGGCGGTCTCGGACGCGCGACACGGCACGACGTGAACGCGTCTGCCGTCGCGACGCTGCGCGAGGCCATGGGCGACGCGGCGGATCGGGATCGCATCGCGCGACAGTACGTCACGACTTACGAGGACGTTTTCTCGCTCGGCTTGCCGGCGCTGGCGACAGCCGGCGATCGACAAAGCGATGCGCGCTGGGCGACGCTCGCTGTCTATTTGACGTTTCTCGCCGAGATTCCCGACACGCACATTGCGCGAAAATTTGACTCTGCGACCGCAGAGGCGGTCCGTCAGGAGGCGGCCAACTGGCGCGACGCGTTCGCGGCGACTCACGATCCGGCTAGCCTCGCCGACGGCTTATTGAGCTGGGACGCGGCGCTCAAATCGCGCGGGATCAACCCCGGAACGAGCGCGGATCTCACCGTGGCGACGCTGTTCGCATCGAGTCTCTCCGCCATCCGCCACGACAAATGCGCGGCCGCCATCTTGCCCTTGCGCGCTAACGATGCTTGAGTTGGGCTTACGGGGCAGCGCGCCCCGTGACTATCCGGCCAACCGATCCTGCTGCGGCGGGATGCTGACAACAAGGATAGCCAGTCCGCCTGGTCGAAAATGGCAGGGGACGCATGTGGTTTGGCTTTATCCCAGGGAGGAGTGAGCATGGCTAAGATTAACAAGCTTATGGTTGGCGAGTCGCTGGTCGGCGATGGCAATGAAGTCGCCCATATCGACCTCATCATTGGTCCGCGGGGCAGCGCGGCGGAATCCGCCTTCGCCAACGCGCTGACCAACAACAAGGACGGTTTTACATCCCTTCTCGCCGTTCTGGCCCCCAATCTGGCCACCAAGCCTTCCACGGTCTTGTTCAACAAGGTGACGATCAAGGGCGCCAAGCAGGCGGTGCAGATGTTCGGCCCCGCGCAACATGCGGTCGCCAAGGCGGTCGCGGACAGCGTCGCCGATGGAACGATTCCCGCCGCGGAGGCCGACGACGTCTTCATCTGCGTCGGCGTCTTCATCCATTGGGAAGCGGCCGACGACAAGAAGATCCACGACTTCAACTATCGCGCCGTCAAGGAATCGATCGAGCGGGCCGTCAACGGTAAGCCGACGCCTGCCGAAGTCGTCAGCCAACGCGACGCCGCCAAGCACCCGTTCAGCCCTTAGGCCGGTTCATCACCGAGCATTCTCGGTCGAGAGAAGCACGCGGGAGAATCGTTCTCCCGCGTGCTTTTCGTTTGTCTCAGCCGCCCAGCGCGCTTTGCAAGCCGCGGCTCCCGCTCCGCTCAGCTCCCCACGCCCATCGCGATGCGCATGAGATCCATGGATGAGCGCGCGCCCAGCTTCTGTTTGAGCTGGGTGCAGTTGTTGGCGATCGTCTTGTAGGAGACGCTGAGAAGGTCGGCGATCTGCGCCATCGTGCGGCCCGCAGCCAGAAGGCGGAGGATTTCGAGTTCGCGGGCGCTCAAATTCGAGATCGCGTCGGGGCTGGGCCCGGCGCGCAGAAAGGCGATCCGCCGCGCCATTTCAGGGTGCAGATAGCGGCCGCCATTCGCCACGGTCTTGATCGCGTCGGCAAACAGCGCCGGGTCGTCGTTCTTCGCGATATAGCCCGTGGCGCCGGCCTCGATCGCGCGCGCGGCGACGGTTGGATCGTCGTTCATGCTGAAGATGACGAGCCGCGCCTTGGGGTCGCGCTCGAGAATGCGGCGCAGGAGCTCGAGCCCCGAATATCCGGGCAGATTGATGTCAATGACTGCGACGTCGGGCTTGAGGTTGAAAAAGGCGGCGAAACCGGCCGCGCCGTCCTGCGCCTCAAGGACCTCGACGTCTGGCTCGCCCTCCAGAAGCGCCCGGCACCCCGAGACGATGATCGGATGGTCGTCGACGATGAGAACCCGCACGGCCCGAAGTCTCCCCTGCCGGACCGACGATCCGATCGTCCGTCGAGCCTGCCCCGCCGCGAAGGGAAAAAGGGACGCGGCGGCGCGATTTCTGCGCAGCATTGACAGCGGCGCGGGCAAAATCAACGGTGAAGCGCAAAAGAGGCGTCCGACCGATGTGGCGTACAATCTCCCTGCGCAACCGGGTTAATCTCATCTTCGCGTCGCTGTTCGCTCTTTGGCTCTTAGCGGATGCGGTCCACGACGGTTTGCGGGCGAGCGGGAGAGCCCGCGCCGAAACGCAAAGCGCGATGCGGCTGACCAAGGATTTCGTCGCAACCACCCTGGCGCTTTCGCCTGAGGCGCCGGCGCCGGAAGTGATCAAGAACCTCGTCGCCGGTCTGCAGCACCTGCGCCATGTCCGCGCAGGAATCGGCGATCCATCGCTTACCGCCTCGATACTCAGCGAGGCGAACACGGAATCTGAGGCGCCGCGCTGGTTTCGCGCTCTGGTCGGCGCGCCCGCTGAAACAGCCGTCATTCCGGTTGCGATGAAAAACGGCGGGACGGAGTCAATCATCCTGGTCGCCGATCCAGCCGATGAAATCGATGAGGTCTGGGACGAAGCGCGGGAGAACGCGCTCGAGGGCGGGCTGTTGGCGCTCGCGGCGATCGGCGTGACGAGCCTTCTGGTCGGCCGCGCGATGAGGCCCCTCGGCGTGGCCGGAGCGACGCTCGCGAGGCTCGAAGCCGGCGACTATTCCGCCCGTGCAGAAGACCGCGGCCCTCCGGAGATCCGCACCCTCAACGCCAAGATCAACAGCCTCGCGGATACGCTCGACGGCTTGAATCGCGCCAACGACGAATTGATGGAGCGCGTTTTCGACGCCCACGACGAGGAGCGACAGCTCATTGCGCACGAACTGCACGACGAATTCGGACCTCATCTCTTCGCCTTGCGCGCAAGCGCAGCGGTGCTGGCGAAGACAATCGGCGACCAACCCGCCGCGCGCGCGGCGGCGAGCGCGATCGAGGCCCAGGTCGGGGAGCTGCAAGGCCAGAACCGGCGCATCCTGGCCGACCTCAGGCCGGCCGCGCTCGAGGAGCTCGGTCTTGTCGAGGCGCTCGAGGCGCTTGTCGCGCATTGGCGCCGCGCCGAGCCCAAGATGGCCGTCACGCTCGACATAGACCCGCGCGTTGACGCCTTGGGCGAGCGCGCAAGCTTGATGGCGTATCGCTTCGTGCAAGAGGCGATGACCAATGCGTTTCGCCACGCCGGCGCGACGCGGATCGAGGCGTCGCTCAGGTTCGAAACGCCGGTCGAGACGCCAAGCTTGCGCGATCCGGCGCTGGCTGGACTCGTCGTTCGCGTGGCGGACGATGGCCGTGGATGGAACGGCGAGGCCGAATTGGGCATGGGCCTCGCGGGCATGCGCGATCGGGTGCGCATGTTGGGCGGCCGGGTTGTCATTGGGTCTTCATCAGAGGGCGGGGTCATGGTGGAGGCGCGTTTCGCGACGCCCGCGCCGCTCGGCGATCGGGAAAAGCTCCCGACGTATGCAGGAAACCAGCCCGGCAGAACTTCCAATCATTGAAATGTCTTGCGGCGCTCCGCGCGGCTATTCTGCTCGGGTCGCGGGCGGCTCAAGAAACGCTTTGCGTCTGGGCTGGCTCGCGACTCCTTCCGTTGGGGAGCCGAGGCGGAACGGAGGGGAGGAATGGCGAACACAATCGCCTGGCGCATTGCGACGATCGTCGTTCTCGCTGTCCTCGCGACCTCCTCTCGCGCGGACACAATCGTGCTCCCGACCTTCGACGTGGTCGCGACGACGCCGCTCGGCGGCGGCGAGATCGATGTTGCGAAATCTCCCTTCGCGGTCTGGCAGACGGGCGCACAGGACATTCAAACTTTCAACGATACGACGCTCCCGGACACCCTGGCGCGTCAGACGCCTGGCGTCACTGTCGGCAACGTATCGGGCAACGACTTCCAGCCAGACGTCAGCTATCGCGGCTTCGACGCGACGCCGGTCACCGGAACGCCGATCGGCCTCGCCGTCTATCAGAACGGCGTGCGCATCAATGAGGCCTTCGGCGACACCGTCAACTGGGACCTCATACCCGAGAACGCGATCGACAAGATGTCGATCGTCGCCGGAAACCCGATCTTCGGGCTCAACGCGCTCGGCGGCGCCGTCAACGTGACGATGAAGAACGGCTTCACCTGGGACGGCTTTGAAGCCGATCTTCGCGGCGGTTCGTTCTATCGCGCGCAAGAGGAGCTTCAGTACGGCAAGCAGGTCGGCGACTATTCGGTCTATCTGGCGGCCACACAGATCAACGACGGCGGTTGGCGGATCGACTCAGCGTCACAGCTCACCAACTTCTACGGCGACGTCGGCTACAAGGCGAACGGGTTTGAGTCGCACCTGCAACTCACTGCGGGGGACACCCAGTTCGGCGCCGCTTCTTTCACGCCGATCCAGCAACTGCAGAACAATTGGGGCAGCGTCTACACCGTTCCCCAGACGACCGAGAACAAGATGGCGATGCTCGCGTGGACCGGCAGCTACGCCTATTCGAACACGCTGAGCTTCCAGGGCGGAGCCTATTTTCGCGCCTTCAACCAGGCGCATGTCGACGGCAACCCGACCAGCGTGAGCCCTTGTCCGCCGTTCTCTTGCCTTAACGGGAGCCCGGCGCATGACACGCTGGGCGGAATCATCCCCGACATCTCGCAGGATGGGACGCTTGACCTCGGCGAGATCGACCGAAACTGGACGCAATCGCGTTCGCTCGGCGCAAGCGGGCAGGCCGTCGACACCGACAAGATTTTCGGCCGCGACAATACGCTGACCGTCGGCGCCTCGCTCGATTACGGCTGGACGCGTTTCACCGGCAACAGCCAGCTCGGGACATTCGTCAACGACAACAACACGTCGTTCCCCGTGATCGGCTCCCCCTACCTTATCGATGAGCCCGGCAGCTTTCTGGCGCCGATCGCGGTCAATGCGAACAACACATACGCCGGCCTCTACGCGCTCGACACGTTCAACGCGACCGACCGCCTGACGCTGACCGGCGGCGGACGTTTCAATTTCGCCGGGATCAATCTCGAGGGCGCGAGCGGCTCTCTCCTCAACGGCTACTCTAGTTTCTACCACGTCAATCCGACCGTCGGCCTCACCTACAAGATCACTTCTGACATCAACTTCTACGCGGGCTACGCAATGTCCAACCGCGCGCCGACGCCGCTCGAGCTCGGTTGCGCCGATCCCACTCACCCTTGCATCATCGACAATTTTCTCGTCTCGGACCCGAAACTCCAACAGGTCGTCGGCCAGACTTTCGAGCTGGGATTCCGAGGGCAGAACGCTCTAAGCCAATTGGGTTTGGGTCCCCAATGGGGCAAGCTGCAATGGTCGGCGGGCCTCTTCCGCACGACCCTCGCCAATGACATCCTGCCGCAGCAGAGCTTGGTCACCGGCTATGGCTATTACGCCAACGTCGGGACGACCTTGCGACAGGGCGCGGAGCTTAGCGCCCAGTGGACCGGCGACAGGTGGACGGCCTACGCCAACTACACCTATATTGACGCGGTCTATCTCACGACCTTTGAGGAGTTGTCGCCGTACAATCCGTTGGCCGACGCGAACGGGGACATTCCGATCACCAATGGCGCGCCGATCGCCGGCATTCCGAAGAATACGGTGAAAGTGGGTCTCGACTACGCGGTGACCGACAAGTGGAAGGTCGGCGCCGACATGGTCGCTGCGTCGGGCCAGGTCATGATCGGCAATGAGAATGGCGCGCTTCCCCAAGTCCCGGGCTATGCGGTTTTCGGCCTGCACACGTCCTATCAGATCGGCAAGCAAGTGCAGGTCTATGGCCTCGTCCAGAACCTGTTCGATCAGCGGTATTACACCGGTGGCGCTCTATTCGACATCACTAATCTGCCCAACACGGCGCCCTACCTGACCAATCCAACGAGCCTCGGGTCCACGAAGCCCTTCGCTATCTATGGCGGCTTGCGGATCACGTTGTAATGCGCAAAAAGACGGGCGAGGGAGCGAACCGAGGGCATTGTTGTGAGATTGATCAGACGGAGAACTGTGCTGCTGGCGTTGGCTTTGACGTCGGCGCTCTCGCCCTCGCTCGCGGCGTCAGTGTTCGGGGGGATCGATACGGACAACGACGGGACGATCAGCCTCGATGAAGCGAAGGCGGCGGCCGGCAAGGTCTTCGACCAGCTCGACCATGACCACGATGGCACGCTCGATCGCGCCGAGCTTAGGGGCCGCGTTCTGCAACAGGATTGGGCGATCGCCGATCCTGACAACGACAAGACTCTGACCAAGGACGAATACCTCAATTACGTCGAAATGGTCTTCAAACGTGCTGACACGGACGGCGACGGAACGGTGGATGCGAAGGAAGCGCGTACGCATGCGGGCCGCGTGCTGATGCGTCTTTTGCGCCCGCGCTGACCTCTCCGATGGGCCGCGCAAAAGAAGACGCGATCGGCTAGCAACCAGGCGGATGAATGCAGGGAATCGACCTTTCTCCGGTCGGCCTGTTCCTCGGGGCAAGCCTCGTAGGCAAGGCCGTCATGGCCGTCCTGTTCGTCGCCTCGCTCTGGTGCTGGGTGCTGATCATCGAGGGCGCGGTTTCGGTCGTGCGCCTTCGCCGCGCCGTTCGCCAGGCGCGCGCTGGCGGCCCGCTTGCGAAATCGCTCACCGCCGTCGCCGCCGCGGGCGATGAAGAGGCGCGCCGCCGCATTCCGGGCGAGACGGTCGGCGAACTGAGGTCGCGCATCTCGGACGCGATGGCGCGCGCGGCGCGCGAACTCCTGACGCGCTCCGAGGGCGGCCTCCCCAATCTTGCGGTGATTTCCTCGGTCGCGCCCTTTGTTGGCCTGTTCGGCACCGTCTGGGGCATCATGTCGAGCTTCGCCGCTATCGGCCAATCGCAGGACACGTCGCTGGCGACGGTTGCCCCCGGCATCGCGGAATCGCTTGCCGCGACCGCGTACGGTCTTGCGGCCGCGATTCCCGCCTCGATCGGCTACAACCGCATCGGCGCGGCCTACGGCCGGCTCGGACAGGACATGGCCTCGTTCGTCGAAGAGCGCGCGCTGGCGTTGCTCGCCCGTCCGGCGGAAGTTACGCGCGATGACGCGCCCCGCCGCCGCGCCGAGACGCCCTGATGGCGATGAGTCCGCGCAAGATCGGCGAAGGCCTCTATCAGCCGCTGGCCGAGATCAACGTCACGCCGCTCGTCGACGTGATGCTTGTTCTGCTCATCATCTTCATGGTGACGGCGCCGATGCTGGCGACCGGCATCAAAGTGAACCTGCCCAGCGCCAAGACTGCGCAACCGCTCGAAACCAAGGAGCCGGTCGTCATCATCGTCGCCAAGGACGGCGCATTGTCGGTTGGAAAAGACCCGGTGTCGCGCGATGAGCTGGCGGCGAAGGTCAAGGCGAAGCTCGGCGACTCCAATGGCGTCGTGCAATTGCGCGGCGACCGCGACGCGTCCTATGGCGACGTCGTCTCGGTGATGGACGAGCTCGCGGCGAACGGCGTGACGCGCATCGCCATCGTGTCGGGACCCCGGGGCGCCGTCTCGCCGACTTCCGCGCCGCCAAAGGCGCCGACTAAAGCAGCGCCAAACGCGCCGGCGCCGTGACCGCCGCGACGCTGGACGGGCGCGCCTTCGAGCCGCCGCCCCTCCGCCCGCCCTGGCTCCGCCCAGTCGTCGTCATGATCGTGATCGCGCTGCACGCCGCCGCGCTCTCGATCGTCTATCTGGAGCCCAAGCCGGTCGAACCGCCGAGGGAAGTGGTCGTCGACATTGAGCCCGAAGCGCCGCCCGCGGAAGCCCCGGCGCCGGCGGCCGAACAGCCGAAGCCGCCAGAGAAATCTGCGGCAGAGCCGCCGCCTTCGCCACCGAGCCCCGTTACGCCCCCGTCGCCGGCCCCCGAGCAGCCTCCCGCGCCGCCGCAGGAGCAACCGCCGCTTCCCCCGCCGGAGTTTCCGCCGCCGGCGCCCGAGCAGCCTCCCCCGCCGCCTGAGGAGTCTCCGCCGCCGATCCCCGAGCAGCCTCCCCCGCCGCCTGAGGAGTCTCCGCCGCCGGTGCCCGAGCAGCCTCCCCCGCCGCCGCCCGAGGCGCAGCCTCCGCTTCCCCCGCCGAGGCCTCAGCCGCCTCCCGCTCCGGTCGAGCTTGCGCCGCCTCCTCCCCCGAAGCCGGTCGAGGCCCCGCCGCCCAAGCCTCGTCCGCCCTTGCGCGAAGCGGCGAGACCTGAGGCGCGGCCGGAGCCGAGGCGGGCCGAGCCGAGACCGGCCCGGGAGGAATCCCGCTCCGCCACTCAGGCGTCGCGCGGCGCTCCTTCGACCAACGCGCCCGCGAGCGCCGCCTCGCTTTCGGCCTATAGTGGCGAGGTGAGCGGCATCATCCGCAGTCGCCTCTTTTATCCGCCCGCCGCGCGCGCCCGGGGCGCGAAGGGAGTCGTCGGCGTTTCATTCGCCATCGGCCCCTCCGGCGCGGTGACCTCGTTCGAGATCACGCGATCCTCCGGCGACAGCGACCTTGACGCGGCGGCTCGCGCCCTCGTGCAGGGGTCTCGCTTTCCCGCGCCCCCCGGCGGTTCGGCCCGCATCGCGACGAGCTTCAACTATGTCCCCCATTAGCCCCCGGCTGAGAGCGCTCGTGCTCGGCTCGGGCGCCGGCGGCGGCGTGCCGCAGTGGAACTGCGGCTGCCGGGTTTGCCGCCTTGCCTGGAGCGGCGACAGCCAAGTCAAGCCGCGCACTCAAGCCGGCATTGCGCTCACCGTCGACGGCGACAACTGGCTGTTGCTCAACGCCTCGATCGATCTGCGTCAGCAAATCCTGGCGACGCCTGCGCTGCACCCGAAGGGCGAAGGGCGCCATTCGCCGATCGGCGCCGTCGTCTTGACCAACGCCGAGGTCGATTCCTCGGCTGGCCTTTTGGCGCTGCGCGAGCGCCAGCCGCTCGCAGTCTTCGGCACGCAGGCGACGCTGGACGCGATCGGGGCCAATCGCATGTTCGACGTTGTCGATCGCGCCGTCGCGCCGCGCCGCGCCGTCGCCTTAAGCGAACCATTCGAGCCCCTGCCCGGGATCAAGCTCGAATTGTTCGCGGTTCCCGGCAAGGTTCCGCTGTGGCTCGAGGAGGGCAACGTCAGCACCGACGAGATCGGCGAGGAGACGGTCTCAATCGCGGCGGAAGCGGCAGGCAAAAAACTCGTCTATGCGCCGGCTTGCACCCATGTTACGGAGGACCTCGAGGCCCGCATCGCCAATGCGGACGTGTTGTTTTTCGACGGCACGCTATTCGCCGACGACGAAATGATCGCCAACGGCCTTGGCGACAAAACCGGGAGGCGCATGGGCCACATGCCCGTGTCGGGACCAGGAGGAACGCTGGAAGCGCTTGCGCGCCAGGCGCACGCGCGGCGTATCTTGATCCATATCAACAATTCGAACCCGATTCTCATCGAGGGATCGCCTGAAGAGGCGAAGGTGAAAGCGGCCGGCTGGGAGATCGCCTTCGACGGAATGGAGGTTTGCCTATGAACATACACGCGCCGTCGGAACCCATGACCCCCGAGGCGCTCGAGGCGGCGCTACGCGCCATCGGCCCCGAGCGCTATCACGACCTGCATCCGTTCCATGGCCTTTTGCACGACGGCAAGCTCAGCAAGGGGCAGGTGCAGGCCTGGGCCCTCAACCGCTACGTCTACCAGGCGGCGATTCCCCGCAAGGACGCCTCCCTGATCGGACGCTGCGAGGATCGCGAATTGCGCCGCGAGTGGCTGCACCGCGTCATGGACCATGACGGCTTCGGCGACGACAAGGGCGGGATCGAGCGCTGGCTCATCCTCACCGACGGATTGGGGCTCGACCGCGATTATGTGATCTCGCAGGAAGGCGCGTTGCCGGCGACCAAGTTCGCCGTCGAGGCTTATGTGCATTTCGTGCGCGAGCGGGCGCTGGTTGAAGCGGTGGCGTCCAGCCTGACCGAACTGTTCGCCCCGGCAATCCATAAGCGCCGCATCGCCGGGATGCTCGCCAATTACAGCTTCATCGACGAGAAGGTGGTCGCCTATTTCCGCCGCCGGCTCGATCAGGCGCCGAAGGACGCGCAGTTTGCGCTCGACTACGTGAAGCGCAACGCGCGCACCGTCGAAGAACAGCGAGGCGCCCTTGCCGCCTTGACGTTCAAGACCGATGTATTATGGGCGCAGCTCGACGCGCTGCATCACGCCTATGTCGACGGCGCGATCCCTCCGGGAGCGTTCCGGCCGGATTGAAGGCGAAATGAACGATATAACGGAGATCCATTCTCAATCGCGGCCGCATCTTCCAAGGGGAGTGAGGCTCAGGCGCGATGAGGCGCGCGCGCGATGGACGCTGCTCGCGCCGGAGCGGATCTTCGAGGTCGACGACACCGCCGCCGCCGTGCTCGAGCTCTGCGACGGCGAGCGCGATCTCAATGCGATCGTCGCTGAACTCGCGGCGCGCTATACGGCGCCGCCGGCCGTGATCGAGAAGGACGTCGTCGCCATGCTCGCCGACCTCAAGGCCAAGAGAGTGCTCGAGACATGACCGCTCACACCCCGCTTCCGCCCGCCCCGCCGATCGGGCTTTTGGTCGAGCTCACCCATCGCTGTCCGCTAGGCTGTCCCTATTGCTCCAATCCGCTCGCGCTTGAGCGCCCCGGCGCCGAACTTGACGGGGAAACCTGGAAGCGGGTGTTCAGCGAGGCCGCCGCGCTCGGCGCGCTGCATGTGCATCTCTCCGGCGGCGAGCCGACGGCGCGGCGCGACATTGTCGATCTCACTCGCCACGCCTCGCAAAGCGGACTCTACACCAACCTCATCACCTCGGGGATCGGGGTGAACGAGAAACTGACCGGCGAACTGGCCGACGCCGGCCTCGACCATGCGCAGCTCTCCTTCCAGGGCGCCGACAAGGAGACCAACGACCGCCTCGGCCATTATGCAGGTTCATGGGAGCGCAAGCGCGCCTTCGCTGCTCATGTGATCAAGGCCGGCCTGCCGCTCACCATCAATGCGGTGATCCATCGCGCCAATCTGCATCAGGTGGCCATGTTCATCGATCTTGCGGTCGAACTCGGCGCGCGCCGGCTCGAAGTCGCGCATACCCAATATTACGGCTGGGCGCTCCTGAACCGCGCCGCGCTGATGCCGCCGAGAAAAGAGGTCGAGGAATCGATTGCGCTGGTGGAGGCGGCTCGCGTTCGCCTCAAGGGCGCTCTCGTCATCGACATGGTGATCCCTGACTATTACGCGCGCTATCCCAAGCCTTGCGCCGGCGGATGGGGGCGGATCGCAATCAACGTGTCTCCGTCCGGCAAGGCGCTGCCCTGCCACGCCGCCGAGTCCATTTCGGGCCTCGAATTCTGGAATGTGCGCGATCATTCGCTTGGCGACATCTGGCGCTCAAACCCCGCCTTCAAGGCCTTCCGCGGCACGGACTGGATGCGCGAGCCCTGCCGCTCGTGCGACCGGCGCGAGATCGACTGGGGCGGGTGCCGCTGTCAGGCGCTGGCGCTGACCGGCGACGCGCGCAACGCCGATCCCGCCTGCCACAAGTCGCCCGATCACGAGCGCATCGTGGCGACGGCGATGGCGGAGTCCCAATCCAGCGGAGCCGCGCTACGCTGGCGGTCGTACAAGGAGAAGGTCGAGGCCTGAGGGGCAGGCGATTCGATCGGGGGTCGCTCCGCATCATACACCTTTCGGTTTTTCGTCATGGCCGGGCTTGACCCGGCCATCCACAAAAACTACGAATCTTGCGATCAAATTACTGATAATGTTATACAAACGAGAAGAGATCCGCAAAAACGGCGCCGGCGCTGCGTGGATGGCCGGGTCAAGCCCGGCCATGACATCTCGACGGCGTCGGCGGAAGTCGACGCGCGGCGCCGTTCTTCGGTCGAGACCAACAAATAACGCTACGGGAGCCGCGGACCCGGTTTCCCTAAAACCAAAGTTGACACCGAATTACTTTCGCGCTTTGGATTAACCATTGTGGCTGGGGAACGGCCCGTGCGAAAGCTTTTGATCCTCGCCCTTCTGGCGCTGTCTGTCGCCGGTGGTTTGACCGCTTACTCCACACTTTCCTCCGATCCAGCAAGCGCTTGTGACGGCAACCCCTGCTGAGGGGAACATGCGCAAACTCCTGCTCCTTGCCTTGATCGCGCTGGCCCTCGCAGGGAGTGTCGCCGCGACTGTCACTTTTACCGTGGGGCCAGCACGCGCTGACGGCGGCGGCTGCAACAACTGCTGAGGGGAACATGCGGAAGGTCATCTTCGCCGTTCTGACTGCCCTTGTTCTTGCTGGTGGCGTAACGGCCGAGACGACGTTCGTGGCTGCGCCTGCCCACGCGTGTCAAGGCGACGGTTGTTGAGAGAATCCTGAATGCGCAAGCTGCTGCTCCTTGCCCTGACCGCTCTGGCCCTCGCGGGAGGCGTGACGGCTTACTCTTCATTCACGGCCCAGCCCGCGCACGCTGACTGCGGCGGCAGCGGCTGCTGAGGGGCCGTCATGCGCAAGCTCCTGCTCCTTGCCCTGACCGCGCTGGCCCTCGCCGGAGGCGTGACGGCTTACTCTTCATTCACAGCCCAGCCCGCGCACGCTCAATGCAATGGTTGCTGAGGGGCGATCACGCACAAGCTTCTTCTCCTCGCCGTAATTGTATTCGGTCTCGTCAGCGGCGCGACGGTCACGACGACGTTCTTGGTCGCCCCCCGCGCACGCATGTGACGGTAACTGTCCGTAGCCGTTTATTTCTCTCATCCTTCGGCGCCGCTCGCCCCGTTCGCGCCGGGGCGGCGCAGTCGGATCATCGAAGTCTATAAATTCTGTAATTAAGAAATTTATCTTGACATATTTCGTAATTTCAGCTATGGTTGTGGGATCGACCCAAAGCGGAGCCGGAGACAAAAATCTTAAGCGAGCCCGGCTCGGCGGCGACGACGAAAACGGCGAAACCAAAACGGGGTTAAGCCATTGAAAACAAACGAAACCGCGAAATGAGTGATTCGGCGCGCATAAGGATTCCAATGACTTACGACGGCCCACGCGAAACGTTTCGTTTCGCATGGCGAAATGAGCGTTTCGTTTTGGCCCCTGCTCGGCTTCGTCCAGGCCCGAAACGAAACGGCCCGGTCGGCCGCCTGTCCTCGTCGGATCGGGGCGAGGTCGAAGCTTGCTCGCCAAAAAAGTTGCGCGAAAGCGCACCTAGACCCATGAAATCATTGAGTCGCGTAACTTTGTGCGCGGGGGCGGCGTCCGGTCGGCGCCTTTACAGGCGGCTACTGACAGAGCGCGCGGGCGTTGGCCGTCCAGCCGCCGAAGCCGCTCGCGATCATGTTGCGGATGACCGAGCAGACATAGGTTCTCTCCGCCGCCGGATTCGCTGGACCGGCGTTGTAGCGGGCGACCGCCAGGGTCCACGAACCTTCCTGCGCGCGCAGCGCCTTCAGGAAGTTTGCTGCATATTCGACGTTGCGCGCGGGGTCGAACATTTCGCTCAAGGAACGAAAGTCGGCGCCGTGGAAGCGGTGATTGATCTGCATGCAGCCGATGTCGATGAATTTCGCCCCGCGTCCCTTCGCCTGCGCGAAGCGCGCCATCGCCTCGGCGAGGCTTGCGGAATGCACCGCCTGGCCGTCGACGTTCATGTCATAGGGGCTGAGCTCGCCCCGGCGCCCAGTCTCGGTCAGGCCGACCGAATAAAGCACGTTGAGCGGCACGCCGTGCAGCGCCGCCGCGCGCGTCATTTCCCGCTCGCAATCAAGCGATCCCTCGGCGACGGCGGCGCCGCCGCTAGAGACCGCGACCGCGACCAGCGCCGCGCCGAGACAGGTTCGCATCGTTCGAGCCGCCGCGCTCGCCGGCGCCTTGCGCCGATCTCCATGTCTCCCCCGCCGAGCCGTCGTCGGCGGAAGCCGTGTTTCCGTTCGCATTCCCATCAGCGTTGACGCCCGCCTGCTTGACAATGAGCGAGTTCGAGCGGTTGGCCGATCGCCGCCATGCGATCGGCGATCGCGTCGCGCGCTCCTTCGATTGAACTTAGGGTTTGAGAACTCGCGGCGCGGATGACGACCGAGAGCTTGTCGCCGGCGAGCCGCATGGTCATCGAGACGTCCTCGAGGCCGCCCGGCGAAAGATCGACGTCGATCTCCCTGACCGGCGGACCGACAGCCGCGGGGCTGGCGGCGAGCGCGCTCGCACGTGGCGTGGTGTCTACGGCCGCGACGCTCGGCGTCGAGGCGCTGGGTGCGAACGATGACCCCGCGGCAAAAGCCGCCGACAGCTGTGCGCCAAACGGACCGGTTTGCGCTGTCGTGGGCGCTGCGGACCCGACCGGATCGTGAAGGCGGCCGTCGTTCGGCTTGCCGCTGGGTTCCGCTGGCGCATGGGCCGCGGCGGAGGTCGCGACCCGGGTGACGGGCGGGGGCGCCTGGACTTCAGGCTTGCGTCCGCTTCGCGCCGCGTCGTGCGTCGGCGCACGGGTGGGGACTCACGCGATTTGTTGCGGTTCCGGCTGCTCGGGAAGCGATCGCCGCCGGGGCCGGCGCGCTGTCGCTCGATGGAACGGCGGCCGCGAATGGTTTCGCCGCCATGGCCTGGGCCTGCGCGAAGTCTGCGGCCAGAGCGTTTTCGCCGCCTTGACCCGCTCGGGGCGCAAGGTCGGCGCCGGCCGGCGCGAACTGTGCGTCGATCGCGAGCGAACGGTTCGCCATCGCGCCCGCGGAGGCGCCGAAGTGAAAGGCGCGTTCGCCAATCAGCCGCCCGACGGTCGCCGCCTTGGCGCCAGGGGCGACGGGTGCGCCGCTGGCCTCGGCTCCCGACGCTTTCGTTGCAGCCGGAGCGAGCGAAGACGCGTGGTCCGCGGCTTGCGAACCCTCATCCATCGCCGAGGCGGCGCGCAGCGCAAACGGCAACGACGCCAGAAGCGCGCCGTCGTTGAGCAGCGAATGTCTGGTCGGCTGTCCGGGCGCAGCCTCTTCCTGTCGCGGTTCTTCGGAAGGATAGGGCTGTCCCTCGGCGGCCGAAGCGCCCGCTTTCGTCGCTGCGCCAGGAATCGAGTCAAGCACGGCGGCGAAGGCGAAGCGATCGGCCGGCGGCTGGGGAGACGCGCGCGGCGCGGGTGGCGCGATTGGCTCCGACGAGGGCGCGGCGGCGGGCGCGGTCATGGCGAGCCTCCATTTTGTGTCGGCACGAGGCTCGAGGTGCGCAGGAGCGCAGCTTGCGCTTGCTCGATCGTCAGTGCGGGCCCGCTGGCTTTATTCTTGTCGTCCTCGCCTAAAGCGGCGGGGTCCTGCGTATTGACGACCCCGATCTCGGGAGCGATCCGCAACTCCGCCGCTGCGCGCCGCGCCGCAGCCAGCAGACTGGCGTCGGCCCGGTCGAGTTTCGTTGCGGACAGAGTCCGCAAATCGGCGACCGCCGCGTCGTACGCGTCCGAGAACAGGCGACTGGCCGCCAGATAAAGGCGGGCGCGCATGGCCTCCTGGCTGTCGGCTTTCGAACCTTCGAGAGCCTCGGTCGCGGCGGCCCCGGCGGCGGCGAATTTCGCGCTGACGAGCCCGGATTTGGCTAGGCTAAGCAGAAACTCTCGCCGATTGTCGGCCGGCAAAGCAGCCACCGCGCTCGACAGGAGCTTATAATTGGCCGGATCGTCGGCGAGACCGAGCCGCGCGACGGGGCCCGCGAGATCGCGCAAGAAATCCCCGGCGTAGAGCGAGGCGGCGAAGCGGGTCACATATTGCCGCATCAACATCGCCACGCGGCTTACGTCCTTGGCCTCCGCAAGAAGGGCGATCTCGCGCCGCAGCGCTGCTTCCTCAACCAATCCGCCCGGCGAAAGCAGGCGCGACCAATCGAGAAGCTCGACCGCGGCCTTGGCGTCCCGCTTCGTCTCGAGGACGGAGCGGGCGAACGCGACCTCGCCCGCGAGGCGCGCGTCGAGCGCGGTCAGATCCGTTTGCCCGAGCAGACCGATGGCGTCGGCCTCGTGATTGGTGACGTAGGCGAGCGCGCCGCGCGCGAGCGACCGCTCCGATTCGATAAGCGCGTCGCCTCTGAGCAGCGGCGCGACATCGGCGAGAGATCCCCCGCTCAGGATATAGATGACGAGCAAATCCGCTTCGCGTTTGCTTTTCCAGGTTTCAGGACTGGTCGAAGCGATCGCCGCGCCGATCGTCTTCAACTGATTGAGCTGAGCCGGGTAGGCCGCCTTGTCGCCCTGGGCGATCTTGAGCTGGATCCGCTGCAGATCATCCACGAGGTCGGAGACCTTCGCCGAATCGGCGAACGCCGCAGAAGGCGCGAGGACAGCGAATGCGGCGAAAGCCAACGCGGCCCGGGGAAGGGTCATGGCTTGCCCTCGCGCACGAGAATCTCGATGCGGCGGTTTTCGGCCGCGAGCGGATGGGAAGGGTCCTTGAGATGATGGTCGGCGTAGCCCTCGACCCGCTCGAACCGCTTTTCCGGCAGCCCGCCGCGAATCAGCATGTAATAGGCCATTTGCGCCCGCGCCGAGGAGAGCCGCCAATTGTCGTAGGTCGCGGACCGGTAGGGGCGCGCGTCGGTGTGGCCGCGTACGATGATGGCGCCGTGCAGGCTTTGCAGGCTCGCGGCGATCGCGTCCATCATGCGCAAGACGCGAGGCTGCGGCTCGGCTGAGCCGATGGCGAACATGGAAAAATTCTCTCGGTCGGTGAGGCTTATCAGGAGGCCATCCTCGGTTGCCTGGACGTCGAGTTGCGGGCCCTGCATCGCCTTGGCCTCGCCGGCCAACCGCTTCTTCAAGTCGGCGAGCAGGTTGGATGCGGCGGTCTGGCGCGCTTCGGCCGCGTCGGGCGCCGGCGGATAGGGCGTCGCCGGAGCGGGCGATCCCGCGCCTTGAGCTTCGGCGGGTCCCGGCGCTTCGGCGGAGCCCATCGGCGACCCGGCCTCTGACGCAATCGACGTCGACATGGAAACCGGCTCGTCGCTGGGGGCGGCGGCCGCGGGCGGGGCGCCGGGATCGTGGGCCACCACATTGACCGCCTGGTCGCTGCCGAGCGGACGGAACGGATCGCGCAACGCTTCGTCGGTGCTCGGCCCCACTTCGCCGTAGCCTTTCATCGCCGCCGAAGGATCGATGCGAGGCCCTGGCGGCGGCGCGCCGGCGATCTTGTCGAGGCTGGCGCGAGGATCGCTGAACAATTCCTGCTCCGACATGGTCGGATAGGGTTTCGCCGGATCCGGCGGCGGCACGGTCGAGGGGGTGGGCGGGCGCGGTCGCTCGTATTGGTCCGACGAACCCGCGGGCGCGCCCTCGTCCGCCTTTTCCTCCGTCGCTTCGCTGCGCTCGGAAGAGGGCTTCCCGCCGCTTGGCGCAGCGGCGTCCGCGCCCGCCGCATAGGCGTCCTTCTCCGGAACGCCGTGGATGCCTTTCTGCGCCTTCGCCGGCTCCTCGACCTTCACCGGATTGAAGTAGCGCGCGATGAGCGTCTTGGTGTTCTTGTCGGTGGCGCTGATGATCCACAGCACGAGAAAAAACGCCATCATCGCAGTCATGAAATCGGCGAAGGCGATCTTCCAGGCGCCGCCGTGATGCTCGTCCTCCTCCGAGCCGCGGCGCCTGACGACGATGATTTCCGGATGTGGCGCGGTCATCGGCGCGGCTTAGGCCTCGAACGAAGCCAAAAGCTCAGCCCAGGGGCGAAGCTCGGCCACGATTTGCGTGGCGTTGGCCTCGACGACGGTTTGCACCCCCTCGCCTTCGACATACTCGACCTCAATCGGCAGATCGGCGATCCGCTCGCGCAAAAGCGCAAGCATGCGCTCCGGTCCTCAAATCTTGATCAATCCAGGCGAACCGCCTGCGCTGAGCCGAGCGACAGCCTTGCTCAACTCGTCCACGGCGCGCTTTACGACCTCCTCCGAAAGAAACGGCGCAAGGATGCGCGTGACGGCGGCGCCGACATTGTTCTCGACCTGCCTCAAGCCTGACCGGATCGCCCCTTCGAACTCCATGTATTCGTTGATATGAAACTCCTGCCGCTGCGTTTCCGCCTGCTCCCGCGCCGCGGCGAGTTCAGCCGCGTGGCGGTCCGAAGCCTCGACGCGCCCATGCGCCAGGCCTTCCTCGCGGCCGCGCGCATAAGCTTCGGTGAGCTTGGCCGACATGTCCTCGGGCTTGACCGGCTCTTCGTCCGACGGCGATTGCCGCGCCGCCAGCGGAACTGGCTTTGGCGCCCATGGCGTGCGCCGGGGAGCGTCCTCTCCTTGCGTTTCGCCGACGCCGCTCGCCTTGGCCGCACGTTCGAAGACCGGCCTCGACTTCGCCGCGTCGCTCTGCGGGCTTGGCAGGCTCCGGGGGCGAAATGGCGAGTTCTCGCGCCGCGGCGGCGCCTTCTCGCCTGCCGCGCGCCCGAGATGATCAAGATAGTCGGCGATCGATAGCGGTTTCATCCGTTCGCTCCTTGACGAATCCATTGTTTGAGGATCGCGGCGGCATGGTTCTCATCGAAGTCGATCAGCTTCTGCAGCTTGCGCTCGGGACCGTTGTCGCGCCGCGCGAGCAGCGCCTGCATGAATTCGTCGCGATCCGAGTCGGTCTCGATGAGGATGCTTTCGCCGGGCTGACCGGCGCCGTCCGGCGCCGCGAGTGCGGGCGTTTGGCCGCCCGATGCGCCGCGCGCGTCCCCGGCCGCGACGAGGCGCGGAGGAGCGAACGCCATCTTGACGGCAGGCCGCACCCCGAACCAGAGCATCATTGCGGCGACCGCCACGATGGCGCCGGCGTTGAGGATCGATCCCGTCTGCCGAGCGAGAATGTCGACCAGCGAGGGACCGGGCGCGGGCTCGAGGTCGCGGCTCGAAATCGACGAAATCGACGACCGAGATCTTGACCGCGTCTCCCCGCTCACGATTGAGGCCGGCGGCGGAGGCGACGACCTGTTCGATCTCGTGGACTTGGGCGGCGATTGCGTCAGCCGATGGCTTGCCGCCGAGCGAGGCGGCGAGGGCGGCGCGGTTGATCAGCACGGCGATGGAGAGATTCTGGACCACGAAGCCGGCGCTGGTCGTCTAAATCGACTTCGACGAGACTTCGTAGTTTGTCAGCTCCTCGCGCTTTTGCGTTTGGTCGCTCGACTGCTTCGACTCGCCCCCCGAAGTCTTCGGCTTCGGAAGATTGGCCTCGACGCCTGCGGGCTGCTCTCCGGCCGCGTTCTGCGAGCTTTGCTGCTCCTTGGTGACGCGCACCGACCGCTCGACGCGCTGATCGGGATTGTAGATCGTCTCGTTCGTTTGCGTCTTGTCCGCGTTGAGCCGGGCCGCGACCGAAATCTGAAAATTTTGGGCGCTGAGGTAAGGCGTCAGCGTGCGGCTGACGTTTTCGCGGATTTGCTGCGACACTTCCTTTTCGAGCGCGAGCAGATTGTCCGGCGACTTCTCGACCGACTGGGCGCCGTAGGCCAAGAGGCTGCCGTCGACGTTGAGCACAGTCACGTCCTCGAGCTTCATTCCGGGCACCCCCGAGGCGACGAGGTGGCGGATCGCCTGTCCGATGGCGCGGTCGTCGCCGCCATCGGTGCGGATGACCACGGACGCCGAGGAGGGCTGGCGCTCGCGGCGGAACGAGCCTTCGTCGGCGAGGACGATATGCACCCGCGCCGCCTTGACCGAGCGCATCATCTGGATCGTGCGCGCGAGTTCGCCTTCGAGCGCTCTTAAGCGCGTAACGTCCTGCATGAAGGACGTCAGTCCCAGCGAGCCGAGCTTGTCATAGAGTTCGTTGCCGATCGCGCCGCCGCGCGGCAGGCCTTTTTCCGCCAGGATCATCCGCGCGGCGGCCGCCTGTCCGGCTGGGGTCAGAACGACCGTGCTCTCGGCGTTGACGTCGAAAGGCACGCCCGCCTCGCGCAAGGCGGCGCCGATGGCGGCGATGTCGTCACGATCGAGACCCGAATAGAGCGTCTCCATCGTCGGGCGGCTCAGATAATAGCCCGCGAGCCCGGTCGCCACGAAGGCGGCGAGGCCGATCAACGCCAACGCGGACAGACGCCGGACGCCGAGCCCCCGCAGGTTCGCCCAAAGCCGCTCGATTTGCGCCAGCAGGTTCGTCGCCACATCCGGGCCTGAGTGAGGAATTCCCGGCGGCTATCCTCGGAAGCGGAGCTTGCGCCGGCATTGCGCGGGCGGCCGCGAGCGCCGTCCGGATGGACGCAACGAGCGAATTTTTGCGCCGATTAACCGGCCATTAGCGGTTCAGCCCTTAGTTTTCGCTGGCCCGGGCGAGGACGAGCGCGATGAGCGCGCTTCGCCCCGGCTCTACACGACGGTTAGGCTCCCGACGCGAGCCTAAGGGCATGCGGCCGGTCCGTCGTCTCGGTGCGAGTCCGAAATGTCGCCCCATCAGCGTGAACATTTTCGACAGGAGCACTCCCATGAATTCAGTCTTAAACAACCCGGGCGCATTGAGCGCGCTGCAAGCTTTGAGTATGACGCAGCAATCGCTGAACACCGTTCAGAACGAAGTTTCGACCGGCCTCAGCGTCGCCACAGCGGCCGACAATTCATCCTATTGGTCGATCGCCGCCCAGCTCAACTCCGACAGCGGCGTCGTGTCGGCCTCCAATGATGCGCTATCGCAGGGGCAGTCAGTTCTGGCGACCGCAAGCTCAGCGATCAATTCGGTCATCACGACAATCAATTCGATTCAGACCGCCCTGACGCAGGCGACCGAGCCAGGCGCCAACATCACCAATATCAACACATCGCTCGCTTCGCTCGGCAAGCAGCTCACCGACGCGGTGAACGCGGCTTCGTTCAACGGCCTGAACGTCTTGAACGGCAGCATCACGGCGCTCAACTTCGTCTCCGGCTACAACGCCAGCGCGAGCGGCGGAACCATCAACACCATCTCCTTCACCAGCCAGGCGCTTTATGGCTTGAGCACCGGCACGACGTCGACGTCATCGACGAGCCAGTCAACCGTCACAGACGCGGCCACAATGAGCCAGCTGCAAACTCAGTTTGCGGCTGACACCGCGGACACCACCGCCGTCAGCTACAGCACTCCTACGGCGACATACGGCAACAATGCGGTCTACGAGGATACGGCCAACCAGGCCCTGACGGTCCAGTCGATGGGGCTGGACGGCACCGTGACGACGACGACCTACACGGCGCTCGACGCCAACGGCAACACACTCGCCCAGGAAGGGACCGGTGGAACTCTCACCTTCGCGAACGCGGCGTCTTATGGGGTGTCCACGACGGTCACGACGCCGAACTCGCAGAACTTGCTCGTACAAAGCGGCGTAGACCTGACCAACCTCAGCATTACCGGCGCCACGGATGCGCAAACGTCTCTGAGCGCCGCCGACCAGGCTTTGGCACAAGTCACCAACTACGCCGCCCAGATCGGCGCCACGCAAGATCGCATGACGACAGCGGCCACGTTCAACACCGCCTTGATGACCAACTATTCCGACGGCATTTCGGGCATGGTCGACGCGGATATGAATACGGCGTCGACCCAGCTGCAGGCGCTGCAGACGCAAGAGCAGCTCGGCATCCAGTCGCTGTCGATCGCGAACCAGAACGCGCAGCTCATCCTGAAACTGTTCCAGTAACAGCAGCGCGCCGGGCGGCCTTCTTCGAGCCGCCCTGGCGTCAGGATCAAGAGCATCGCCCCAGTTCCCCGCGCGCCGCTTGCCCGCCCCCGGCAAGGCTGCTCCTCCTCCACGATGGCGCGCGGGGAGCCATATCTTCAGGCGGAAAACCATTCAGGCGGCGAACGCGGCGCGCTGGCACAAGAGACCCAAGAGGCTTCCCTCCGAGCCGGATCGCGGCCTCTCGTGAGGCAGGAAGCAATTCAGGGCGACGCGGACGACGAGCCTCCGGATTGCTTCGCGACCATCGTCAGTCGAAAAAAGGCGCTCTTACCGGCGCCCTACGGTATTGCGCAAAGACGGTTCAGCTCGATTGGAGGCGGTCTACTTCTCGATGCAATAACCGAGGAACCGCTTGGAATTGATCGGGTCGAAGCCCAGCCGATGCTTGAGTTTCTTGCGCAGCTTGCTGATGTGGCTCTCGATGACGTTCTCGTCGACGTTTTCGTCGAAGAGCCCGTAGACGGCGTTGAAGATTTGCGTCTTGCTGACGCGCCGGCCGCGACAGCGTAGCAGAAACTCGAGGATCCGCCGCTCCCGACGCGGGAGAGGAAAAGGCTCGCCGTTCACCTCAGGTTCGCGCCCGTCAAAGTAGACGCGCAGTTCGCCGACCGTCACATTGCCCTTCTCGCCGAACACCCGCCGGTTGATCGCCCCGACCCGGGCGACGATCTCCCGCACATGCACCGGCTTGCGCAGAACATCGTCCGCGCCGGCGGCGAACAGGCACAGCGTGTCGTCGAGCGAGTGACGCTCGTTGAGACAAAGAACCGGCGCGTCCGACCGCTCGCGGATTAACCTCGAGAGCGACTCGCGCTCGTTGCAGTCGCCAATCACAAACGCCTCGACTGCGTTCATGTCCGAATCGCTGATCTTGCCGATCCATTCGCGAAACTCGGACGCTTCGATTCCGGCTGAGGAAACCCCCTCGCGATCAAAACCATTGGCGTAGCCTCCCGCCACGATGTCCCGATCGTCGATAATAATATACATACCCGTGCTCCAACCTACTGAATTGACAAGGGAACGCCTTCCGCTACGCCAACACCGGCACTCAACACGTACGAAACAAACGCTGCCGTTTAGGAAACTAAAGTCTTGACAATTATTTGGGCAATGAGAACTGTATTGTTAACTAAGGCGAATGAATATTATTATTATCCTATTAGCTCAGCTAACTTCTTCTTGACAAAAGCCTCTGCGAGACGAAAAACTACCCCAGTCTTGGTTAACGAAGTATGTAAGAAGTTGATTGCTTCATGTCATTCGTAGATGGATAACGAATCCCTAATCCGAGACCGGTGTGCGGATCACGCCGCCGCCCCTCAGACGATGCTCCAAGGGATCAAGCGGCAGGATTGGCGCGCCCGACCGGAGGCGGCGCTTAAGGTCGGCCGCAAACTCGCTGGGCGTGGCGAGGTCGCTTATTGGGTCGTTTCGCCGGAAGCGCGTCCGCCCGAAGGCAAGCGCGCCGATCAGCGCCAGGGTCCGCGGGAGCGAACCCGCCTCCGCTCGGCCAAGCTGCTCGACGGGACTTATCGTTTCCTGTGCGAGGGCCGGATCTGCGACCGATCTCGCGACGGTCTGCGTCTCGCGCTCGCGCGTGACATCGCGCTTCCGCCTCGGTTGGCGGTGCATATCGACGAAACGTCCGACGTGCGCGAAATGGAGATCATCTGGCGGCGCGGATCGACGATTGGAGTCCGGCTGCATGCAGCCGCGCCGGCGGGCGCGCTGCGGCCTTGCGATCGATATGCGCTGAGGGAGCGCTACTACGCGATTCCGGACTGAGCCTGCTCACGCATAGCTCTTCTCCTCGACCAGAGCCGAGCTGGCGAGCGTGTTGATGGCGCGCTTGATCGCGGCGCGCGTATCGTTTTCGCGGTAGACCGATCGCGCCAGCGCAATGAAGCGCGGCCCGAAGTCTCCTTCGCGTTCGCACGCGCGAATCGCGTCTTCGATGACCCAGAGGCGCGCGTTCACGCCGGCGAGCTTGTCGGTCAGCAGATCAATCGGCGGCCCCAACGCGCCGTCCTCCTGCGCCAGCCGCTCGAGCAGCGCCAGTTCGCGCCGGACGTTGGCGAGTTTGTCTGGCTCCCCGATGCGTTCGGCCTTGAGACGCAGGATCGTCATCTTGTCGATCAATTCGCCGAGCGAGCATGGCGTCGCAATCATGCGCGGCGCGGCATGGCGAGCGGTAAGCGCTGCGAGTTCGCGCGCCATGGCCTCGAAGACGTCGCGCCAAACGCCCCGGCGCGTCTGACGAAAGAGACGCATGGTCGGATACCAGGGCGAATCGGCGCGTCCGGTCAGCCAACGCCATTCTGCGTCGCTCTTGAGCGCGACCCAAACGGGAATAGCGAGAGCCCCCGCGAGATGCGCGATCGAAGTGTCGCAAGTGACGACGAGATCGAGGCAGGTCATCGCCGCCGCCGTATCGACGAAGGCGTCGGCGCCGGCGTCAAAATCCGCGCCCAACGTCTCGATCCGCATCGAGGGT
Source organism: uncultured Alphaproteobacteria bacterium (assembly GCA_963824475.1). Classification (GTDB taxonomy): domain Bacteria; phylum Pseudomonadota; class Alphaproteobacteria; order Rhizobiales; family Beijerinckiaceae; genus Roseiarcus. Next base: position 731,501 of record CAWGPR010000003.1, on the reverse strand, counting down.
GCCAGATTGGAAAGCTGCTCTTCGCCTGCGCCTTTTTGCAACGAAATGAGTTCTTACGCCTGCGACCTCTACGAGCGGCGCGAGGGCCGCGAGGGGCACGGAGCGGGCGCGGTCGGCCTCCGGATCTGGGTTGCCCTGCCAAACCACGCCGATCTTGAAGCCATCGGCGCCGATGCGGCGAGCCCATTGGTCGCGCAGCGCTGGCTCGGCCGCGAGATAGGGGACCGCTGCTGGAATTGTCTCGAGGCGCGTGCCAAAAGCGTACGGCAAGCTGCTGATCGCAATCTGCGCGTCGAATCGCTCCCCCTCCGGCGGCCGATCGGCGAATCGAACCCTAGCGTTCGATTTAAGAAGCCGATGGAGCCGCGGCGGACACACGAAGGTCGCATCGACGCCGGCCGCGGCCATCACTGGCAGATAGCGAAAGAACTGGATCGTATCGCCGAGGCCGTGATCGTTGAGCACCAGCACGCGCTCGCCTCGCCGCCCCGGCCCCCTCCAGGTCTCGAAGCGCGTTCCGAGCGCCTCGGCGAGCGACTTTCCCTTAAGCCAGCGCGCCTCGTAGCCCTCAAGCCCATGTTCGAAATCGCCGAGCGTCAGCATGAGGCAGCCCTTGCCCGCCACAGCCTCGCGGCTGCCGAGCGCCTTGGCGGCGTCGAACGCCGCCATCGCTTCAGAGAAACGGCCAAGACTTCGTAACGCCAGCGCCTGACCCAACAACGCCCGGGCCAAGCACGGCCCGGGCGCGCAAGCTCGGAGGTAGGCCTCAAGCGCCTCCTCGCTGCGATCGAGCTTCAAGAGCGCGTTGCCGAGGTTGATCGCGGCCTCAGGAAAGTCATGGCGCAGCTCAAGCGCGCGCTCTGCCGCTGCGAGCGATTCCTCGAGGCGCCCCATCTCGCGCGAAGCTCCAGCGCGGCTGCACCAAGCGTCCGGATCATCAGGCGCGAGCGCCGTCGCCGCTGTGAAGAAAGCGAGCGCCTCCGCGAATTGGCCTGCGCCAAACAAGAGCTTACCGTAGTTGACATGGGCGACGACCAGCATGGGGTCGAGCTCGAGCGCGCGCCGATAGAAACGCATTGCCGGCTCAGGCTTGCCGCATTCGCTCAGCATGTATCCGCCCATGCACAGGGCGTCGGCGAAATCGGGCTTGAGTCGCAGCGCCTCGTCCATGTGCTTGATCGCTTCGTCGCGCCGTCGCTCGCGCCACAGCATGACAGCGGCGGCGTAGAGCGCGTCAGACCCGGACTGGGCGTCATTCGTGGCCGCGCGGACGCTTGTGTGGGGGGCGTTAGGCATTGGCGTCGCGCCGAAGCATGCAGCCCCGCTTAGAGGACGGCGCTTGCGCGGGCCTTTCTGGGTGAATTGGCCTGGCCGCGCGACGCGTTCAGCCGCCCAGCGAAAGCCTCTGCATGCTCGACAACAAAGCCGTCGAGAAGGTCGGCTGCGTCGCGCCAGTGAAATCGTTGAGCGCGCTACCGAGCACGGAGCCGTTTGAACTGATGATACTGGCCAGAACGCTCGCGGCGCCTGACTGGGTTGAGCTCGAATTGCCGGAATCGACCGTGAGGCCCGTGGTCGCGCCGGAGGCGGGCCCGTAGGTGTAATCGTACATTGCCGTGAATTGCTCGGTCAGCTGCTGGAGCTTGGCGGGATCTTGCAGGTCGGAAAGCGGCATGAGTTCGGAAAGCGTCTGCGGCTGCAGGTCGCTCGCGGCCGAGGGCGAGATCCCCATGATCGTCGCCGCTACTTGCAGAAGGTTAGGATCGGCCAAGATCCCCTCTTCGCTGGTGACCGTCGGCGCGACCCGTTGAAAATAGAGCGCAAGCTGAACGCCCACGTCCTGGGCACCCTGGTCGCTTTCCAGCTGCTGCTCGACATAGTCGCTCGTTGTCGTCTTGACGGCGCTTGCCGACGAAGGCGAGGTCGCGCCGCTGTCGACGAAATCAAACGCGGCGGCGAACGCCTTCCACTGCGGATTCGCCAGGGTGTTGGCGAGGCTCTTCGGATTGGACACTCCGCCTTGGAGCACCTGGGTGATGAGCCCCTTCGCGTTGATCTGGTCGCCGAGGCCGAAGGCGTCGAGCGCGTAGGACAGCAGCCGATAGTTGTCGACAAGGTCTTGGACCGACGTAACCGAACCGATATTGGCCTCGTAATACGCGGTCGCGGTTTTCACTGCGGGCTCGGCCGCAGTCATCGCCTGATAGCGGGATAGATTCTGCGATACGCCGAGATAAGTGGATGTCGTGCTTGTCATGGGCGATTCGCCGAGGCTCGTGTCGGAGAGACGCGTAGCGGCCAGGCTGGCGCGGCGACTCTAGCGGCGAAGTCCTGCGCGTGGGTTAACTCGGATTGCGCCGCTCGAGCCGCAGCTGTCGCTGCCGCTGAAGCCGAGCCCCGCCGCGACGATCAGATCTCCGCCTTGAACGCTGCCGCCCAAACGCTCGGCGATTGCGTTCGCCAGCGAAGCAACGGAATCGTGGCGCATGAACTGCGTGAGCAGCGCCAGCTCCCCATTCTCGTCCGTCGCCTGAGAGCGGAGGCGGCCGTCCGGTTCGGCAGTCGGTTGGTCCAGCACTGCTTGCATGATCGGCAATCCCCCTTGGATTTGCGGACCACCCAATTCTGCCACGATCGGATTACGGACTGCGTGACGAATTGTGACAAAATGCAATAGGGTTGAACCTCTTGCTGTTCCCTCACTCCGATTGAAGCGTTTCGACCAGGCTCGCCACCCAGCGGCGGCTGGCGAGCGCCAACGTCTGCGAACGCGCCAGGAGCAACAGCGTGACCTCCGGCAAAAGCGGAAGATTCCTGTCGGCGGACGCTCCCAATCCCTCCGGCGCGAGCCCATCGATCATCGGGGTGACGCCAAGACCGGCCGCGGCGGCGGCTGCGAGCACGCCGAAATTTGAACAGGTGCAGACAATCTCGAATCTGCGTTCCTGAGCGCGCAGCGCGCCGACAGCCGCCTCATGAAATGGCGACCCTTGCGGCGGGAGAACGACCGGCAGCGGCCGATTGTCTTCATCATCATTCAATGTCCCGCCGAACCAGCGCAGCTGTCCTCGCCATTGCTCGATCCTGTGGGGCTCGCTCTCGCCGGTCCCAACGACGAAGGCGACGTCAAGAGCGTTCTGACGAAAGGCGGCCGAAAGCGCCTGCGAGCTGTCGACGATCACGTCAAATGTCGTGGGGACCTGGGAGTTGGCGCGCAGCTCATCGAGCCGCGGCGCCAGAATGAGGGCGAATTCGCTGGGCACGCCCACACGCATTGCGTCGTTCAGATTGTTGCGGCCGAGCTCGTCCAGCATGTCGTCATGCAGCCGCAGCAAGCGCTTTCCGTAATCGAAACAAACCTCTCCCACGCTGGACAATTCGAACCGCCCGCCTTTCTTGAACACCGGCGCTTCGAGAAGCTCCTCAAGCCTTTTCACCTGAAGGCTGATCGTCGGCTGGGTCCGTCCCAGTTCCTCCGCGGCGCGGGTGAAGCCGCGCGACTCCACGACGGCGACAAAGGCTCGCAGGATGTCGATTGGAACGCCGCGCATCCGAAACGTCTCCCCCAGTAGGATTCGTTCTTTGTACAGGGAATTTGCTCATTCCATAAGCGGCGGAAATGCAACCATTCGCGTGTTGCCCGCCCGGGACCCTTGGTAACGAAGAAACAATAGCCGCCATTGGAACGGCGAAGATTTGAACCATCCTTGCCAAGTGACAATTGACGTATCGGCATGAACGTCGAAATACCGATAGGAATACTTATCGTAAGAACGAAATGATCAAAAAGAACTGAGTTCGTGAATCCGCCGGTCAACTCGTTGGCTGCCGCCAAATCAAATAAATATCTACCTGACCTATCGTAACTTATTGACAATGGAACATGTCCTGCTTCGAATCATTTACGGTGACGATTCGCAAGGTCGACGGTAATCGAAGGCGGGACGCGATGCAGATGCATATTCTCGAAGACGCTGGCCAGGAGCTGGCTGGGATTGACAACGCCATTCGGCGCCGCGACGCCGATACCCGCCGCGCGCAGGCCGTCAGGCCGATCGAGCGACTTTACATGTTCGCCGGGTGGAGCCTTGATGAAGTGGCGCGGGACCTCATCAGTTCCGCCGGGCAGCGGGTCGACCTGACGTCGTCCGAGTACGATCTGCTCATGGCCTTTCTGCGCCAGCCGGGCCAGCCTCTCTCTCGCGGCGCACTTCTCTCTGTGTTGCGCGGACGCGAATGGACGTACTTTGATCGTTCCATCGATACGATGGTCGCGCGACTGCGCAAGAAGCTGGCCGACGGGTCCGATCGCCCTCCACTGATCCGGTCGGTGCGGGGCGTCGGCTACGTCTTCTGCGCCGCCGTCTCCAGGCTTGGCGATCAAGATCGATCCCTCCCCACTCCGCCGGTCACGCCCGGGGATGGAGCCGGGCGCCATCTTTCGCCCTGAGGCGCCGCTAAGCGGCGCCAAGGCCCGACGCTCAGTTGCTCAAGGTCGCAAGCCCTTCCGGCGTCGACGCGGAGCCTGACGGGATCGCTCAACCGACGACGGAATGAGTCCTGTCGCGCCACGTTTGGCGGCTTCGCGACCTCCTCTCGAATCGGTATGATTGACGCCCTGCGAAGGCGGCTCTATCCATAGCTGCGCGCGTATCTAACCCGTCGCAGTTTGAGCGAGATCAGGCCTTGCGGCGACGATGATCCGGTTTCACCGCAACGACTTGGCCGCCGACGCCTCCTTTGGCGAGGCGGCCGCCATCGACACGGAGACGCTGGGACTCGCCGTCGGCCGCGATCGGCTCTGCGTCGTGCAGGTGTCGCGCGGCGACGGGACCGCCGACATCGTGCAGATCGCTCCCGGCCAGACGAGCGCTCCCAATCTCGAACGGCTGCTGGCCGATCCGACGGTCGTGAAGCTCTTCCACTACGGCCGCTTCGACATGGGCGTCCTGCATCATACGTTCGGCGTCATGCCTGCACCCGTCTATTGCACCAAGATCGCCTCCAAGATCGCGCGGACCTACACCGACCGGCACGGGCTCAAGGACCTGACGCGCGAGCTTCTGGGGGTCGAGATCTCCAAGCAGCAGCAATCGTCGGACTGGGGCGCGGACGCCTTGAGCGAGGCGCAGCTCGCCTATGCCGCCTCGGACGTGCTGCACCTGCACGCCTTGCGCGAGAAGCTCGACGCCATGCTGAAGCGCGAGGCCCGAGATGGACTTGTCCGCGCCGCCTTCGCCTATCTGCCCGATCGCGTGCGCCTCGACCTCGCTGGATTCGAGGCCATGGACATCTTTTCGCACGGCTACCCTTGAGCGGCCCTCGCGATGGTGCGGTCCGCGCCACATGAAGTCGGGCGCTATGTGATCGCCGCTTTCTGCATTGCGACCAGCTGTCGGATGCCGTTGCGCGCCAAGGCCAGCATCCGGATGAGTTCGTCCTCGGAGAATGGCGCGCCCTCCGCCGAGCCCTGAACTTCGACCAAGCCTCCAGAGCCGGTCATGACAAAATTTGCGTCGGTGTGGGCGGTCGAGTCCTCGGCGTAGTCGAGATCGATGACTGGTTCGCCGGCGACGATGCCGCAGGAGACAGCGGCGACATGATCCTTGAGCGGGCTGTCGCGCAGGATCGAGCGCTGCGCCATCCAGTTGAGGCAGTCGCGCAGCGCGACCCAGGCGCCGGTGATCGAGGCGGTGCGGGTGCCGCCGTCCGCCTGCAGCACGTCGCAATCAATGGTGATCTGCCGCTCGCCAAGGCGCGGCAGATCCACGACCGAGCGCAACGATCGGCCGATCAGGCGCTGAATCTCCTGGCTGCGGCCGGAAACCTTGCCGGCCGACGACTTGCGCTTGGTTCGGGTGAGGGTTGCGCGCGGCAGCATCGCATATTCGGCCGTCACCCATCCGCGTCCCTGGCCGCGCAGCCACGGCGGCGGCTTGTCCTCGAGCGAGGCCGCGCACAGCACACGCGTGTCGCCGAAGCGGACGAGGCATGAGCCTTCCGCATAACGCGCCACCCCGCGCTCGAAGCTCACGGCGCGCATTTCGTCAGCGGCGCGTTTGGACGGACGCATGGGCGAGCCTCCCTCATTTCATCGATCCGCTCTAGCGGCTGACGCTACCCGTGGCAAATTCGCTTGCGCAAGCGTGAATTGCTGCGGCGCTCTCCGCGTTTGACCATCGGCGCCCGCAACTCTAGGGTCGCCGCGCCATGACCATGGGCGACAAGACATCCATGCTGTCCGCCAAAGACGCGAGCCTCGACCCGACGAAGTCCTTTCAGGGCCTTATCCTGACCTTGCAGACCTTCTGGGCGAAACAGGGCTGCGTCATGCTGCAACCCTACGACATGGAGGTGGGCGCGGGCACGTTCCACCCGGCGACGACGCTGCGCTCGCTGGGCGTGAAGCCCTGGAAGGCGGCTTACGTTCAGCCGTCGCGCCGGCCCAAGGACGGACGCTACGGCGAGAATCCCAACCGGCTGCAGCACTATTACCAGTATCAGGTGATCTTGAAGCCTTCGCCTGAGAACCTGCAGGAGCTTTATCTCGATTCGCTGGCCGCAATCGGCGTTGACATGGCCCTGCACGACGTGCGCTTCGTCGAGGACGATTGGGAAAGCCCAACGCTCGGCGCGTGGGGCTTGGGGTGGGAATGCTGGTGCGACGGCATGGAGGTGTCGCAGTTCACCTACTTCCAGCAGGTCGCGGGTTTCGAGTGCGCCCCTGTTTCCGGCGAACTGACCTATGGCCTCGAGCGGCTGGCGATGTATGTGCAGGGCGTCGAAAGCGTCTACGACATCAATTTCAACGGCGGCGAGGGCGCCGAACGCGTCGCTTACGGCGACGTGTTTTTGCAGGCGGAGGAGGAATATTCCCGCTTCAATTTCGAGCACGCCAACACTGACGTCCTCATCCAGCATTTCAAGGACGCCGAAGCCGAATGCATGGCGCTACTCAAGCGTGGCGAGGCGGGCGAACGCCACCTCATGGCGCTGCCGGCCTATGACCAGTGCATCAAGGCGAGCCACGTGTTCAACCTGCTCGACGCGCGCGGCGCCATATCGGTCACCGAGCGCCAGAGCTATATCTTGAGGGTGCGAGAACTCGCCCGCGCCTGCGGCGCGGCGTGGCTCAAGACGGCGGGAGGGGGAGCGTGACGTCGCTTCCAGGACCGTCGACGCCTCAGCGCCTCCTCCCCCGAAAGCCCGTCCAACGGACGGGCGTCCTTCGGGCGCCCTATGGTGGGGGAGGATCGAGGAGGGGGGGCTGGTCGTTGTTAGCCGTTGCAGCGCCCGTCGCCAACCCAATCTCCGCGCTTGGCGCGACCCCCCACCCTGTCCCGCCCCCACAGGGGGGACGGGGACGCTAGTCGCGATCGTGCGACTGCCTCGGATTTTGTATGCCCGACCTTCTGCTCGAACTGTTCAGCGAAGAAATCCCCGCCCGCATGCAGCGGCAGGCAGCGGAGGACCTGAAGCGGCTCGTCACCAACGCGCTGGTTGAGCGCAATCTCATCTATGAGGGCGCGCAAAGCTTCGTCACGCCGCGGCGCCTCACGCTGCATGTCGTCGGCTTGCCGGCCGCGCAAGCCAACTTGCGCGAGGAGCGCAAGGGCCCACGCGTCGGCGCGCCGGAGGCGGCGATCCAGGGCTTCTTGAAGAGCGCGGGCCTCAAGAGCATCGAGGATGCGCGCGTCGAGACCGACCCGAAGAAGGGCCAGTTCTATGTCGCGGTGATCGAGAAGCTGGGCCGGGAAACCAAGGACGCGATCGCCGAGATCATCCCCGCCATTATCCGCTCCTTTCCGTGGCCGAAATCGATGCGCTGGGGCGCGGCCTCGGCGAAGCCCGATTCTCTGCGGTGGGTGCGCCCACTGCGCGGAATCGTGTGCACCCTCGCCACCCAGCACGATGCGGCGGAGATCGTTCCGTTCGAGATCGACGGCGTCAAGGCGGGCGATGTGACTTCGGGCCATCGCTTCATGGCGCCCAAGCCTTTCCACGTCCGCCGCTACGACGATTATGTCGACGCTTTACAGAAGGCCAAGGTCGTGCTCGACGCCGACCGGCGCAAGGCGATCATCCTCGCCGAGGCCAAGGAGCTCGCCTTCGCCCAAGGGCTTACGCTGGTCGAGGACGAGGGCCTGCTCGAAGAAGTGGCGGGCCTGGTCGAATGGCCGGTCGTGCTGATGGGCGAGTTCGAGGCGGCGTTCCTCGACCTGCCGGCGGAGGTTATCCGCGCCACCATCCGAGCCAATCAGAAATGCTTCGTCCTTCGAGAGGCGCCCGCCTCTTCTGTCATGGCGGGGCCCCACCCGGCCATCCACGGGGCGCCGTCAGGTGCGAAAACGGACGGAGCCGCGACGCGGAACGGCGTGGATGGCCGGCACAAGGCCGGCCATGACGCCGGAGCGAGCGACGGTGAGGGAAAACTTGCCAACAAGTTCGTCCTTGTCTCCAACCTCATTGCGCCAGACGGCGGCGCGGCGATTGCGGCCGGCAACGCCCGTGTCGTGCGCGCGCGCCTCGCCGACGCCCGCCACTTCTGGCTGACCGATCGTGCGCCCCTGCCCGACGCGAAGACGACCGCAAAGCCGCTCGACCAGCGCTTGGCGAAGCTCGAGCGGGTCGTGTTCCACGAGAAGCTTGGGACGCAAGGCGAGCGGATCGCGCGCATCGAGGCGCTGGCTCGCGAGCTTGCGCCGAAAGTCGGCGCCGACGCTGAGCTTGCGGCGCGCGCGGCCCATCTCGCCAAGGCCGATCTCGCGACCGAAATGGTCGGCGAATTCCCGGAGCTTCAAGGAACTCATGGGCCGCTACTATGCTCTCGCGCAAGGCGAGGAGCCGAGCGTCGCCGACGCGATCGAGGATCACTACAAGCCGCAAGGGCCGAGCGACCGCGTGCCCACTGCGCCGGTCTCGATCGCGGTCGCCCTCGCCGACAAGCTCGACACGCTGGTTGGCTTCTGGGCGATCGACGAGAAGCCGACCGGCAGCAAGGACCCTTATGCGCTGAGGCGCGCGGCTCTCGGCGTGATCCGCATTGTGCTCGAGAACGGGCTGCGGTTACGCCTTCTCAACGTTTTTAGCACCCCTTTAGCGGATCAGTATTTGGAGGCTTTTCTCCGCCCATATCCAAGCGCCTTGTTTACGACGTCGTTCGCTAACAGGGCTCGCATCTCGCCGACCGTCCGGGAGCGCTGGTCCCAAAAGGAGACTCAAGCCGTCTCGCACCTGATGACCTATGACGATAATGCACTCAACGATCTTGAAGATGCACGAACGGACCTCCTCGCCTTCTTCGCCGACCGGCTGAAAGTCTACCTGCGCGAGAAGGGGGCGCGGCACGATCTCATCGACGCGGTGTTCGCGTTGCCCGGCCAGGACGATCTGCTCATGATCGTCTGGCGGGTCGAGGCGCTGGGGCGCCTGCTCGACACCGAGGACGGCAAGAACCTGCTCGCGGGCTATCGCCGCGCGGCCAACATCCTGCGCGCCGAGGAAAAGAAGGACGGCGTCGGCGCATTTGCGGGCAAGCACGATCCGGCCCTGCTCGCGCTGCCGGCCGAAAAAGACCTCGCCGACGTCCTCGCAGCGGCGGGCGCGGCGGCGCGCGAGCGCGTAGGTAGGGAGGACTTCGAGGGCGCGATGCGGGCGCTCGCCACTTTGCGCGCGCCCGTCGACGCCTTCTTCCTCGACGTGACGGTCAACGCCGACGACCCCGCTTTGCGCCTTAACCGGTTGAGATTGCTCAACGAATTGCGCGAGGCGATGCACGCCGTGGCGGACTTCTCCAAGGTTGCCGGATAGGCCGCCTCCTTTAAGAAACCGCGCCCGGCGCCTAAATGGCGGCGGGGCCTCATGGGGCGCGCGCGAACAAGGAACAATGAGCCATGGCGCTGAGGGAAGAGAATCTTGAAGGGGCCTCCGGCGGCGGCAAGACGATCAGCGACGCCGAGGCAGAGGACGCGTTCCGCACCATCCTCAAGTGGATCGGCGAGGACCCCAATCGCGACGGCCTGATCGAGACGCCCAATCGCCTTGTGCGCGCCTACCGGGAATATTTCGCCGGCTACGAAGAGGACCCGCATGAGGTCCTGCGCAAGACCTTCAGCGAGGTCGATGGCTACGACGAAATGATCGTGCTGCGCGGCGTGACCTTCGAGAGCCATTGCGAGCACCATGTCGCGCCGATCATCGGCCGGGTTTGGGTGGGCTATATTCCCGACAAGAGGGTCGTGGGAATCTCCAAACTCGCCCGGGTGGTCGAGATCTACTCCAAGCGGCTGCAGATTCAGGAGCGCCTAACCGCGCAGATCGCCAACGCGGTCGACGAGGTGCTGAAACCCTGTGGCGTCGCCGTGGTCGTGAAGGCTGCGCACCATTGCATGATCGACCGCGGCGTCCGCAAGCGCGGCGCCGACCTCGTCACCAGCCGGATGCTCGGCGTGTTCCGCGACCAGGCCCAAACGCGGCAAGAGTTCCTGTCGCTCGTCAACTCGGACAGCCACGAATAACGCGCCGCATGATCGGCGCCTATCGGATCGAAGCCTATGTCATCGTCTCCGCCGATGGCATGATCGCGGATGCGAGCGGGGTCCAGCCCGCCTCGCTCCAATTCGAAGCCGACCGGCGACAATTCGAGAGCGGCCTCGATCGGGCCGACGCGGTTGTGAACGGGCGCCATTCCGCCGAAGGCCAACCGGAACTCGATCGAGTCGGCGCCGGCTCATCGTCACCCGCCAGGTCGGAAGCCTCGCGCCCGACCCCGAGAATCCGAAAGCGCGGCTCTGGAATCCTGCCGGGGCGTCGTTGGAGGCGGCGTGCGCGGCGCTGGGCTTGAAGTCAGGGACCATCGCCGTCATCGGCGGGCCGCAGGTCTACATTCTGTTTCTCAAGCTGGGCTATGACTGTTTCCACTTGAGCCGGGCGGTGAAAGTGCGCTTACCCGGAGGCCTGCCGCTGTTCGGCGGCGACCCCGACGCGGCGCTTAAGGCCGCCGGCCTCAAGGCCCGCCCGACGCAATGCCTCGAGGACGGGCTGAGCCTGACCGACTGGGTGCGGCCGGAGTAGCGGGCTGGGCCGGGGCGAGGCGGGGCCGGGCGAAAAGCCCATGCATGCGCCGTTGATAACGAATTTCCGGTCGATAGCGAATTGTCTTGACAAAATCGGAAAGTTGATGCTATACAATTCTGAGAGGCCGAACTCAGCAACTGTTTGACGCGTCACCATCCACAACCCTGCCGCGAGGCAGAAAGGAGGATAGCTTTTCCTTATTTTCTCGGTCGTAACTCATTGAAAAGTCACGATTACGAAAAGTAAACGCTAGTAAACGCTAGCTATTTTACTAGCGCTTAGGAGCGTTTAGGCGGGTTTTATTTGCATTTGCTTGCACGGAACTCGCGCCTTGGTTGCCGCCCCACGCTTTCGCGCCGCCTCGCGGATGGTCAGGCTGCAAACCGCTCCGCCTTGAAGGGCGCGGGGTCGACGAACGGCGCCTCGCCGGTCATCAGCTCCGCCAGCAGTCGGCCGGTGATGGGGCCGAGGGTCAGGCCCAGGTGGTGGTGGCCGCAGTCGAGCCAGAGGCCGGGCTTGCCCGGGAATGGCCCGATGATCGGACGCATGTCCGGCAGGCAGGGCCGCCGCCCCATCCAGGGCGCTGCGTCCTTGCGCGCGCCGATGGGGAATAGCTCCCGCGCGAACGGCTCGAGCCGATCGAGATGGGCGGAGGAGGGCGGGTCGTCGCGCCGGGCGAATTCGGCCCCGGTCGTCAATCTCAGGCCCCGCGCCATCGGCGTGATGAGATAGCCCCGCTCGAGATCGAGGACAGGACGCGTGAGCCCCGCATTGCCTTTGGCCTCGTAATGCATGTGATAGCCGCGCTTGACGAAGAACGGCAGGCGAAGGCCAAAGCGCCGCGCGAGCTCGTCGGACCATGGCCCCAGCGCGATCACGACGTCGTGGGCGGCGAGGCGGCCCGAATCGGCCGTGACCATCCAGCCGGCGCCCGAAGGTTCGAGGCTCAGCGCGTCGCCCCTCTCCATGCGCCCGCCGCGCTTGATGAACAGGGCCGCATAGCTCTGGATGAGCTTGGCCGGATCGGGCGTGGACAGCGGCTCGGCATAGTGCACGCCGCCGATCGCCTTGTCCCCGACATGAGGCTCAAGGGCGGCGAGCTCGGCGCGGTCGAGGAAGATCGGCTTGACTCCGAACCGCTTGAGCTCCTCGGCCTCGGCGTGCGCCAAATCCTGCCCGTGGGCGCTGCGATACGCTTTGATCCAGCCGCCGGAGCGCAAAAGCCCGGAGGCGCCGGCGTCCTCAGCGAACCTCAGGTGCTCGCCGGCCGCGGCGGACAACAGCGGGGCCATGACCTTGCCGGTCGCTTCCTTTCTCGCCTGGGTCGAGGTCTGGAAATAGCGCCAGATCGCAGGCGCAATCGAAGGCAGCGCGCCATGGCGGATGTGGGCGCGCGGATCGCGGTTCACGGCCGCCCGCGCGATCTCGCTCAACGCGCGCGGAAAGAGATAGGGGAGGACCCCTTCGCTCTGGACAATGCCGCTGTTGCCGAAGCTGGTCTCGCCCGCAGCTTCGGGCAGACGGTCGACGAGCGCAACGGTTCGGCCGCGCGTAGAAAGCGCGAGCGCCGCCGAGACGCCGACAATTCCCGCGCCAAGCACGATGGCGTCGACGGTGTGCGAGGGCATAGGGCGAGCAGTCTCCTTTTTGGACGCGCCGCAATGGCCGCGCGCTCCTCAATTCTGGGCTTCCGTTCCTATAGACCGCGCCCGGAAGGAACAAACAGAAAGCGGCGCCGCCTATGATCCCGCGCTATTCCCGCCCCGAGATGACCGCCGTCTGGTCGCCCGAGACGCGCTTCCGCATCTGGTTCGAGATCGAGGCTTACGCCGCAGAGGCGCTGGCCGAGATCGGCGTGATCCCGAAAGCGGCGGCGAAGGCGATCTGGGAAAAGGGGGCGAAGGCGAAGTTCGACGTCGCGCGGATCGATGAGATCGAGAAGGTGACGAGGCACGACATGATCGCGTTCCTGACTCACCTCGCCGAATTCATCGGCCCCGACGCGCGGTTCGTCCATTTGGGGCTCACGAGCTCTGACGTGCTCGATACTTGTCTCGCCGTGCAGCTCAGGCGGGCGAGCGACATCCTCATCGCCGACGTCGATTCACTGCTTGCGGCGCTCAAGCGCCGCGCCTTCGAGTACAAGATGACCCCGACGATCGGCCGGTCGCATGGAATCCACGCCGAGCCGACGACCTTCGGCCTCAAGCTCGCCTTCGCCTACGCCGAGTTTGCGCGCGCTCGGACGCGGCTCCTCGCGGCGCGCGAGGAGATCTCGACCTGCGCGATTTCTGGCGCGGTCGGCACTTTCGCTAACATCGACCCGCGGGTCGAAGCCTACGTGGCGGCCAAGCTCGACCTGAGGCCGGAGCCGATCTCGACCCAGGTGATCCCGCGCGACCGCCACGCGGCCTTCTTTGCGGCGCTCGGCGTCGTCGCGTCGTCGATCGAGCGGCTGGCGACGGAGGTCCGGCATCTGCAGCGCACCGAAGTGATGGAAGCGGAGGAGTTCTTCGCCGAAGGGCAGAAGGGCTCATCCGCCATGCCGCACAAGCGCAATCCGGTCCTGGCCGAAAACCTTACCGGGCTGGCCCGCATGGTGCGCTCGGCGATGACGCCGGCGCTCGAGGACGTGGCGCTGTGGCATGAGCGCGACATCTCGCATTCGTCGGTCGAGCGCATGATCGCTCCCGACGCGACGATCACGCTCGACTTCGCGCTGGCGCGCCTCGCGGGCGTGATCGACAAGCTCGTGGTCTATCCGGAGGCCATGCGGAAAAACCTCGACCGCCTCGGCGGCCTCATCCACTCGCAGCGCGTGCTCTTGGCGCTGACCCAGAAGGGCGTGGCGCGCGACGACGCCTATGCCATCGTCCAGCGCAACGCGATGCGCGTTTGGCGCAATGAGGGCGAGTTCCTCGAGCTGCTCAAGGCCGACAAGGATGTCGCCAAGGTCTTGAGCGCGCGGGAGCTCGAGGCGTTATTCGATCTGGGGTATCACCTCAAGCACGTGGATGCGATCTTCAAGCGGGTGTTCGCGAACTGATGCGGAATTCGGCTTTCAGACCGTCATCAGCCGAGCCCTGCTTGATGATTCGTAGACGTGACCAGGGCGATCAATCCCTTCAGAATCGAAACTGGTGACGGCGGGCAGCCGCGAATGTGCAGATCGACAGGCACGACGCTGGAGACGCCTCCGACAACAGCGTAGCTGCCGGCGAAAACGCCGCCGTCGAGAGCGCAGTCCCCGATCGCCACCACCCATTTCGGGTCTGGCGTGGCGTTGTAGGTGCGTTCCAGAGCTTGGCGCATGTTCTTGGTCACGGGTCCGGTCACCATCAGCACGTCGGCGTGACGGGGCGAAGCGACGAAGCGCAGGCCAAAACGTTCGAGATCATAGAACGCATTGCCCAGCGCATGGATTTCCAGCTCGCAGCCGTTGCAGGAGCCGGCGTCGACTTCGCGGATCGCGAGACTACGGCCAAGCCGGCGCCGCGCGGCGCGGTCGAGGCTGTCGGCAAGCTCTTTCAGCGCCGCCTCGTCCGGCGCGGGCGGCGCCTCCGTGACCGGCTGTCGTATCAGGCTTTCTAGCAGGGTCCTGCGCATCGCGACGGCCTAGAGATCATGTCCCGAGTACGAACAATTGAACGACTTGTTGCAGAGTGGAAAGTCGGCGACGATGTTGCCCTCGATGACCGCCTCGAGCAGCGGCCACTGGAACCAGGACGGGTCACGCAGGCAGCAGCGCGCGATCCGACCATTGTCGATTCTGACCCACGCCAGCACGTCGCCGCGGAACCCTTCGACCAAACCCATGCCTTCGGCGGACCGTCCTTCGGCGTCAGTCTCGATCTTGATCGGTCCGGCTGGCATGCGGCGCAGAATCTGCTCGATGAGATTCATGCTCTGCTCAACCTCGCGGATACGGACCCAGACGCGCGCATTCACATCGCCTGCATCGAAGCGCGCCACGTCGAATTCGAGCTGATCGTAGGGCGAATAGCCGGGCCGCCTGCGGGCGTCGAAAGCGCGGCCGCTGGCGCGACCGACAAAACCGCCGGCGCCGAATTGCCGCGCGAGTTCCGCTCGCAGGACGCCGGTCGTGGCCGTGCGGTCCTGCAAGGAGGCGGTGTTGTCGTAAAGCTCGACCAGCCGGGGGAAAACCCGCCGCAGCTCGTCGAGCAACGCGCGCAGGTTTGAAGCTCCCTGGGCCGGAAGGTCGTGGCTCACGCCCCCGGGAACAACACGGTCCATCATCAGGCGATGGCCGAAGCACGCGTCTGCGGCGCGCAGGACGCGTTCGCGAAGAATGCCGCATTGCGCATGCATGAGCGCAAACGCGGCGTCGTTGCAGATGGCGCCGATATCGCCCAGGTGATTGGCGAGGCGTTCGAGCTCGGCCATCAATGCGCGCAGATAGGCCGCCCGCGGGGGCGCCTCGATTCCCAGCGCGGCCTCGACCGCCCGGGCGAAGGCGAGAGCGTAGGCCACGGTGCTATCGCCCGATGTGCGGCCCGCGATCCGCGCCGCTTTGTCGAGCGGCGCTCCGGTCATCAGCGAGTCGATGCCCTTGTGGACGTAGCCCAACCGCTCCTCAAGCCGTACAACGGTTTCGCCGTTGGCGGTGAACCGGAAGTGGCCGGGCTCGATGATCCCGGCATGAACAGGTCCGACCGGAATCTGATGCAGGCTCTCGCCCTCCGCGGGCAGAAAAGCATAGGGCTGCGGCTTCTGATCCCAATCGTCGCAGGCGCCGAGCGGGCGCCGCACGCCCCAAGATCCATGGTCAAGCCACGCCCGCGCGTCCGGAAGGCCCTCCGGGATCAGTCCGTAAAGGTCTCGCAGAGCGCGTTCCAGCCGGATGGCGGGCGGATGTAGCGCGCCGATTGAGGGAAACGATCCTTCCGGGCATTCGATTGTCACGACGGCGATCTCGGCCGTCTCCTCGTCAAGCACGGCCATATGTGCAGCGTGTGGCTCGCCCCACAAGCCAAGCAGCGTCAGGCGGCCGGCCGACAATTCCCGGGCCACGGCGCGCCAGCCGGCCTCGTTCACCACGAGGCGAGGCCAAGGACGATGAGGGTCGACTTTCGAGCCGCCAATCTTGTCGATCAGAGCCATCGCGCTATCCGAGCAGCTTCGCGACGTGCTGGAACCAAGAAACGAGCGCTGGCGGCATATAGACGCCCGCGACCGCCACCAGCGCGAGATGCGCGAACATTGGCGCGTAGGAGGCCTTCGCTTCGGCGTTGGCGCCGCGCGGTTCGCCGAATGCGACGTGATTGAGTTGCAGGAACAGCGCCCCGATTCCAGTGAGGATGCCAAATACGAGAACGATTGCGAGCCATGGCTGGCGCGCGAAAGTCGAAGTCACCACCAGGAATTCGCTCATGAAGATTCCGAGCGGCGGCAGCCCGGCGATTGCGACGACGCCGAGCACCAAGCCCCATCCAAGAACCGGGTTGGATTCGGTCAAACCGCCCATCTTGGCGATCTGCTGCGTACCCTTGACCTGCGTCACGTGGCCGACGGCGAAGAAGATCGCCGACTTGGTCAGCGAATGCATCGTCATATGCAGCAGGCCAGCGAAGTTCGCCAGCGGCCCGCCCATGCCGAAGGCAAACGCGATGATGCCCATGTGCTCGATTGATGAATAGGCGAACAGCCGTTTGATGTCGCGCCGCCGGTAGAGCATGAACGCCGCAAATACGAGCGACATGAGCCCCATCGTCACCATCAAGGGCCCGGGGGCGAGGGCGTCCGGATTGGCCGCGAGCAGCATCTTGAAGCGCAACAGCGCATAGAGCGCGACGTTGAGCAGCAGGCCCGAGAGCACCGCGGAAATCGGCGTCGGTCCCTCGGCATGCGCATCGGGCAGCCACGCATGCAGCGGCACGAGTCCCACTTTGGTGCCATAGCCGAGCAGCAGGAACACGAAGGCGACGTTGAGCAGCGCCGGATCGAACTGCGACGCCCGGGCGAGCAGGTTAGTCCAGACCATGGCGTCAAGGCCCTCGCCGATGACCGGCCGGGCCGCCATGTAGACGAGGATCGTGCCGAAGAGCGCAAGCGCGATGCCGACGCTGCCGAGGATGAAGTATTTCCAGGCGGCTTCGAGCGCCTCGTGCGTGCGGTAGATGCCGACCATGAGCACGGTCGTCAGCGTCGCCAGCTCGATTGCGACCCACATCACGCCGATATTGTTCGCGATGAGCGCAAGATTCATCGCGAACATCAGGACCTGGTACATCGCGTGATAAAACCGCAGGAATCTTGGCGTCAGCCGTCCGTTTTCCAGTTCGTGGCCGATATAGCTCGCGCTGAAGGCGCTGGTGGTGAAGCCCACGAAGGTGGTGAGCACGATGAAGACGTTGTTGAGATCATCCACCTGGAGATACCGGCCGCCCGGCGGCCGGTTGAAGAGCAGCCAGAGCGCCACAAGGAACGTGCCGAGCGCCGCAATCACATTGAGTTGCGCCGAGAGCCAATAGCCCGGCAGCATGGCCAGCAACGCCGCCGCCACCGCTGGGATGATCAGGACCGCAGCCACGGGGTTGAAACTCATTGCCGCTCTCCACGGCGACTGTCGAGGGCCTCAAGGTCCACCGTGTCGAAGCGTTCGCGGATGCGGAACAGGAAAATGCCGATCACGATGAAGGCGATCAGGATCGAGAAGGCGAAGCTGATCTCGACCACGAGCGGCATCCCTTTCGCGCCGGTCGCGGCGAGCACGAGGCCGTTTTCGAGCGACATGAAACCGACCACCTGGCTTACGGCGTTGCCCCGGGTCACCATCATCAGAAGCCCGAGGAGCACGATCGACAGGGCGAAGGCAAGGTCCTCGCGCGCGAGGGGGCCAGCCTCGGCGGTGACCCGCAGCATCACCACCATCGACAACGCGACCAGCCCGATGCCGAACAGCATGGTGGCGCCGATGCCGACCACTTTTTCGATCTCGCGGTGGATGCCGAGCGACACGATGATCCGGTGCAGCGCGACCGGAATGACGATCGCCTTGAACACAAGCGCAATAGTGGCGGTAACGTAAAGATGCGGAGCGTCTTGTACGTAGGCTTGCCACGCGACAGAGAGCGCCAGCACCAGCGCGTGGAGGGCGAAGATATTGAGGAGCGCGTAAAGGCGGTCCTGATAGAGCTCAAGGAAGCTGATCAGCACCAGCGATCCGGCGAGTAGATGGGCGACGTCAAAATTGAGTCCGCGCATCAAAGGCTCCGCGAGACGAACAGCAGAAGCGTGGCCAGAAGCCCGAGCATCAGGGCGGCGCCGAGGAACTCCGGCACGCGGAATACGCGCATTTTCGCGATCGACGTTTCGAACAGCGCAAGCAGGAGCCCCCCGGCCGCAAGCTTGCCGAGGTAGCTCACGAACCCCAGCGCCAAAGCGCTCGCGTCTGTATCTGGCGGCGCGATGCCCCAGGGCGCAAAGATGCAGGCGATCAGCGAAACGTAGAGCAGAAGCTTGAGTTCGGCGGCGAGATCGATCACCGCCAGGTGGCGGCCTGAATATTCAAGCACCATCGCCTCATGGACCATGGTGAGTTCAAGGTGCGTCGCCGGATTGTCGACCGGAATGCGCGCATTCTCGGCGATCGCGACCATGATGAGGGCGAAGAGCGCGAGCCCAAGCGAGACGCGCAGCCCGACCTCGGAATAGAGGAGCGCGCCCGCGATGGTAGAAAGCTGCGTCGAGCCGGCGACCAGCGCGAGCGTGAAGACGACCATGATCATCGCCGGCTCGGCGAGCGAGGCGATCATCACTTCGCGGCTGGACCCGATGCCGCCGAAGCTCGTGCCGACATCCATTCCGGCTAGCGCCAGAAAGAAGCGTGCGCTGCCGAGAAGCGCGATGATGGCGATGAGATCAGCCGACCATGAGAACAGAAGGCCGGCGCGGAAGGTCGGCACCAATGAGGCTGCAACCCAGGTAGCGGCGAAGACGAGGTAAGGGATGACGCGGAACAGCCATGAGGCGCTTTCCGCCAAAACGACCTCCTTGCGCATGAGACGCACGAGATCGAGATAGGGCTGGATCAGCGGCGGCCCGCGCCGGCGCATGAGCCGCGCCTTCACCTTGCGCACGAGACCGGTGAGCAGCGGCGCCAGCAGCAGCACCAGGAGCATCTGCACGCCCTGTACGGCGAGATCGAGGATTACGGCCATATCGCCAGCGCCCCCAATAAGATCACAAGGGCGGCGAAGACCAGGCTCAGGAATTGACGGATGGTTAGGAATTGCAGGGTGTTGAGCTTGTCGGCTGCGAAGCCCACGGCGCTGGCGACGGGCGCGTAGAGCGCCTCCCAGACCAGATCGTGCAACTCGACGGTCAGCCGGGCCGGACGCATGTCCCCCGGCGCGGGCATCTCGATGTGCTCGCGGGCGCGGAACACGACCGTGCCGAACACGCGCCGTATCGGTTGTGCGAAGCTCGATGCGGTGTATTCCGTAACCGGGCTCAGATCGGGATAGCCGCAATCCCAGGCTGGCGCACGCCGGAGCCTGTCGGACGCTAGCCGATGGATCGCGAACGCGGCAAGCGTGCCCGAAGTGACCATGAACAGGAAAACGAGCAGTCCGTTGTAGGAACTGCGGCTCTCGGCGATGGGCACGATCGAAAGCCACTCGACGCCAACCTGCACCGGCATGCGGGCGCCGGCTAATGCCTGCACGACCGGCGCGAGCGCATCAATGAACAACCCGGGCACAACGCCCACGATCAGGCAAAGCACGGCAAGGAAGAACATCGCGGCGAGCGAGAGCCGGTCCGTTTCCCGCGCGCGCTCGGCAGCTGGGGCGCGGGGGCGGCCGAGGAATGTCACGCCGAACGCCTTGACGAAGCAGGCGGCGGCAAGCGCCGCGGACAGCGCGAGCAGCGCTCCGACAGCTGGCACGAGAAGCTTGAGGCCCCAGGACGGCAACTGCGGGCTCAGCAAAATCGCCTGGAAAGTGAGCCACTCCGACACAAAGCCGTTGAGCGGCGGCAAGGCCGAAATCGCGGCGCAGCCGACAAGAAACGCGAAGGCGGTCTGCGGCATGCCGCGGATGAGCCCGCCAAGGTGCTCCATATCGCGCTCGCCAGTTGCGGCAAGGACAGCGCCAGCCCCGAAAAACAGCAAGCTCTTGAAAACCGAATGGTTGAGGACATGCAGCAGGGCGGCCGTCATCGCCAATGCGGCGGCCAAGGCCATGCCATGCGCCTTGAATGCGAGCGCGAGCCCGAGCCCAATGAAGATGATCCCGATATTCTCAACCGTATGATAGGCAAGCAAACGTTTAAGGTCGTGCTGCATCAGCGCATAGAGCACGCCCATCACCGCGGTCACGCCGCCGAGGGCGAGCACGAGCATGCTCCACCACCAGGCGGGCGGGCCGACCAGATCAAATATGATTCTCACGAATCCGTAGACGGCGACCTTGGTCATCACGCCGCTCATCAGCGCCGAAACATGGCTTGGCGCGGCCGGGTGGGCGAGCGGCAACCAGACATGAAGCGGCACGAGGCCTGCCTTGGAGCCGGCGCCTGCGAGCGTGAGGATCAAAACGAGCGCGCCGAGCGCCGCCGACGGATGTCTCTCGCGGATGTCCATGAAGGCGTAGCCCCCGTCTGGACCCGCCATGAGACCGAACGCGAGCAGCAGCGCGAGCGTGCCGAAGCCCGCCATCACAAGATAGACGTAACCGGCGCGAACGTTGTCTGGGTTGCGGTGATGCGCCATCACCAGCGCCCATGATGACAGAGACATGAATTCCCACGACACCAAGAAGGTGAAGGCGTCGTCGGCAATAAGAACGAGATTCATGCCAGCCAGAAAGGCGGGATAGAACGGCAACACCCGCTGCGGCGCTTCTTCGTGCTGTCCGTAACCGAGCGCAAACAGGCTCGCCGCGAACGAGCCCAATCCAACGACCGCGAGAAAGTAGGCGGACAGTGCATCGAGACGCACATGAGCGCCGAGCCATGGAACGCCGAGCGGCAGCACACGGGTCACCGGCGCCGATCCGTCGAGCAGTTGAGCGGCGCCGGCTGCGCAAGACACGAGCGACGCGGCCAAACACAATCCGTAGACCACCGACGTGGCCGCCGGCGATCGGCCAATCGCGATGGCCAGCACTACGACGCCGAAGAGGAGACCCACGCAGCCGAGGAGCAGACTCAGCGTCAAGGCGCGGTCCTCTTTAGCCGCACGCCGCGGCCGCCCGCGGAGCTCGCAGCGTTGTCGGAGATCAGCTCAATCCCCGCCGTGTCGAGAGCCGCCACGAGTTTCATCAGAGAGTCGACATTGCCGCGGATCACTTCCTCGCTTGCTTCCATGCGTTGGATAGTTGGCAACGACAGCCCTGACAGCTTGGCGAGCTTGCGCTGATCGATGCCGAGAAGCGCTCGCGAGGCGCGAAGCTGGGTCGCAGTTATCATGTTTTATATATCATGATATGCTATATTAAAATCAATAGTGCTATACCAACCATCATAATGCAAGGCCTTGGAGCAAAATTCGCATCAAATTCACGGAAACCAACCGCACGGGTCGGAGCCCAGGCAGACATGACCAGTTGAGGCGTCGTCTTGCGCCGCCGAACGCCATCGCGCAAAGTCGCTAAAAGCCGGCGAGGGGGAAATTTGAACGCCAACGTCATCATTTCCTGCGCCGTGACCGGCGCCGGCGACACGGTCGGCAAGCACCCGGCGATTCCAGTGACGCCGGGCCAGATCGCCGAGTTGGCGCTCGAGGCGCATGCGGCGGGCGCGGCGATCGTGCATCTCCATGTGCGCGATCCCAAGAGCGGCAAGCCTGCGCGCGATCAGAAGCTTTACCGCGAGACGGTCAGCTTGATCCGCGCCTCTGGCGTCGATGTCATCATCAATCTCACCGCCGGCATGGGCGGTGATTTTGTCTTCGATCCCTCCCACCCGGCCTCGGGCGGGCCGGGCACCGACATGGCGGACGCGAGCGAGCGCGTCGCCCATGTCGAGGAGCTTAAGCCCGAGATTTGCACCCTCGATTGCGGCTCGCTCAATTTTGGCGACGGGGCGTTCCTGGCGACCGCAGGGGTCCTGCGCGAGATGGCGCGGCGCGTCCAGGCGGTGGGGGTTAAGCCGGAGATCGAATGTTTCGAGCTTGGACACCTCTGGCTCGCCAAGCAGCTCATCGCCGAGGGCCTCATCGACCCGCCGCCCATGTTCCAGCTCTGCCTCGGCATTCCCTGGGGCGCCGAGGCCACGACCGAAGCGATGCTGACGATGCGCAACCATCTGCCCGCGGGCGCCAACTGGGCCAGCTTCGCCATCGGCCGGATGCAGATGCCGTTCGTTGCCCAGGCGGTCTTGCTCGGCGGTCATGTGCGGGTCGGCCTCGAGGACAACATCTGGCTCGAGCGCGGCGTGGCGGCGACCAACGGCGCGCTGGTCAATCGCGCCCGCGAGATCGTCGAACGCATGGGCGCTTCGATCGTGACGCCCGCCGAGGCGCGCGCCAGGCTCGGCCTCAAGCGGCAGACCTAAAGGGCGCGCCCCATCGGGAGGATCGCATGGCGAAGCCAGTCGAGCGCACAGCCGTGGTCGGCGCCGGCGTTATCGGGTCGGGTTGGGCGGCCCGGTTTCTTGGCGCGGGCCTCGACGTCGCCGCGTGGGATCCGGCACCCAATGCAGAGAGGAAAGCCCGGGCCGCGATCGACGCCGCATGGCCGGCGATGAGCCGCCGGGGCCTCGCCTCCGGCGCCAGTCCTTCACGACTCACTTTTCACGCCAAGCTCGCGGATTGCGTCGCGGACGCCGATCTTGTTCAGGAGAGCGCGCCCGAGCGCGAAACGCTGAAACAGGACCTGCTCGCCGACATCGACGCCGCCAATCCGACCGCGATCATCGCCTCCTCAACTTCTGGCCTATTGCCGACGCTCCTTTCGGCAAAAATGAGCAGGCCCGAGCGGATGCTAGTTGGCCATCCGTTCAACCCCGTCTACCTCTTGCCACTGGTGGAGCTGGTCGGCGGCGAGCGAACTGCGTCCGAAACGATCGACAGCGCCACAGAGTTTTATAACTCGGTCGCCATGCGTCCGCTTCCGGTGCGTAAGGAAATCGTCGGCTTCATCGCCGATCGGCTGATGGAGGCGCTGTGGCGCGAGGCGTTGTGGCTGGTCAACGACGACGTCGCCACCACCGAGGAGGTCGACGCCGCTGTTGTATACGGCTGCGGTTTGCGCTGGTCGCTGATGGGCACGTTCCTCACCTTCCATCTGGCCGGCGGGGAAGGGGGCATGCGCCATATGCTGCATCAGTTCGGCCCGGCGCTGAAACTGCCCTGGACGAGGCTCGTCGCCCCCGAACTGACCGAAGAGCTGATCGACAAGGTTGCGGACGGATGCGAAAAGCAGGCTGCCGGCCGCTCGATCCGGGAACTCGAGGCGCGGCGCGACGATTTCCTTGTCGAGCTTCTCGCTCTGGTGCAAAAATATTGGCCCGAGGCCGAGGGTCTGCCGGGCCGGCTGTGAATCTTTGTTCGGGAGAACGCCATGCGCCATGGGTCCGCGCTTCCCGTGTTGAACGCAACTGTGCTCGCGGAATGGGTTGATTACAACGGCCACATGAACGACGCGGCCTACGCGCTGGTCTTCAGTCGCGCGGGCGACGCGCTGATGGACCGCATTGGCCTTGACGCCGCCGCGCGCAGGCAGAGTGGCCAATCCATCTACACGCTGCAGATGATGCTGCACTATTACAAGGAGGCGAAGGAAGGCGACGCCTTTTCGGTCTCCTGTCATCTGCTTGAGCACGACGACAAGCGGATGCGCCTATGGCTCGACATGACCTCGCCGGCAGGCGAGCCCCTAGCCGCTTCGGAGCAGCTTTTGATCTCGGTCGCGCAAGGTGAAGGGGGAGCGCGCGCTGCGCCTTGGCGCTGCGAGACGAAGGCGGCGCTCGAGGCGCTCGCGAAGGTCCAGAGCGATCTGCCGCATCCGCCCGCGGCAGGCGCGGGTGTAGCGTTGAAGCGGAACTGACGGCTTTAGCCCTTAGTTTTTGCGCAGGCCCAGGAATTTACCGCGCGAAGACCTAGCTATGGAAGCGGCGGAGGGCTCTCACTCAGCTGGCTCCCTTTGCGGGAGCGAGCGCGCTTGGCGAAGAGGCTGGATGCGCGGCAGCCGCACGGCCGCCATGACGTCCGAATTGGCTCGAGCGTCCACCGCATAATCCTGAAGGCGTAGCAGCGAGAGACGCCCGCCGCCGTTGGCTTCGTTGGAGCTCCAGTCGTCAAACATGAGGAACTTGAGATCGGATACGCCGCCCGCTTCCTTAACCCACAAGGCCGAGGCAATCTGGACGGCGTCGCCAAACGACATCATTCGCGGCTTTTCGTCCGCTCCACGCATGTCGGCAGGTCTTTGCCATTTCGCGTCGCGGAGCCGCGCCACACGCAACATCGTATTGGGATCCGGCGTCACCAGCGTCGCGAGCGAGCGGATATACCGCGTCAACTCGTGAAGAGTGTCGAAGCGCCCAGGAACAAACATCGACGGTCTAAGCTCCGCGAACAGCAGGCTGCTGACCCAAACTCGACGTCTCGCAACGGCAGCCTGGGTCAAGATCCTATCGATGTGCTCCTCGGCTTCCCCCGAGGCGCCGCTCGCGTGGCGCAGAAAGACGTTTGTGTGGAGGAAATGATGATCGGGATCGGACTGACCCGAGCGCGCATGCGTTTGGGAAGATGGGTACATCTCAAGTTCCATTTGTCACTTTGCCGCGGCGGGCGCGCGCGGGAGCGAGTTGACAAAAAGCAGCCTGCGGCAATCTTCTTAACAACGGCCAACTTTCTGTCTCTTCGCGCCAGATCGGGCGCCAGCTTATCGCTGTGGCTATGAATTGGAGATGAATTGAGCATGACGTACCGTGAGGCGCGTCACACAGAGTCGCCGCCAATGCTCCACCGCAAGGGCGCGCGCTCGCCGATCGAAGTTCTCCAATCGAAAACTGGCGTCTCGACGCTCGAGGGCGCACAGCGCTGTTCAGCCGAATCCGAGTGCGGCGTGTCGATGGATCTTTGGGTTAACTTCGTCGTATTGAACGCGCGTTATTCCGCGCCGTCGGGAGTCAGGGCTAGCGAACCTTCGACGGCTGATTGTGAAACGGCGCGGCAGCGGCGCCGCGCCTTAGCGCGACGAGGCATCATCATCTCACGACTGCGCGTCACGCCCCCAAGTCTCAACCTCCGCCTTTGGTGCGGGGTCGCTTTGGCGTCGAGCTTCCTTCGCCTGGTACCGCGCTCAAGCACCGCCGTCTGCGTCGAACGTCACCATCTCAGCGTGTTCCGGGAGCGCAATTCGCCCGAGCACTTCGCCGACAAGATAGTGAGCTTGTCCCGCCGTTACGCCTTTGGCGATGAGGTTCGCGTCAATTGACACACGAAACATCGACTGAGCATCGTCGGGCGGTTCGGCCTCGATCACAATCCGTCGAATCATGGTCCCTCCTCCACCGTCGGTTGGGTACGGAAGTTGAGCTTGGGCAAGTCAACCATTGGGTGAGTCGGTGCCGGGACCGACGCGAAAGCACCGCTGTCGAGCCGGCGCTCCTGACCAAAAAGGGAAGATGGCAGGTTCGAGAAGCGTCGGCTGTTCAAAAATGACCACATGCCCGGGAAATAACGTCGGCGCACGCCGAGGTCACTAGTCGCCCGCTTCAATCAATTTGAAAGGTTTTGATGATTCGCTTCGTCGACGGTGCGGACGACGGAGGCGATCATGGCTGCGAAGGAGATTTCAGTAAAGAAGTATGTGGTGCGGTTGAGCCCGGATGAGCGGGAGCAACTTGAAGCCCTCATCCGTAAAGGAAAGAGCCCGGCCCAGCGGTTGCTGAGGGCGCGGATCTTGTTGAAGGCCGATGTCTCGGAAGCCGGGGAAGGCTGGAGCGACGGCCGGATCATCGAAGCGCTGGAGACCAGCCCATCCATGGTTTACCGGGTGCGCAAGCAACTGGTGGAAGAGGGCTTCGAGGCGGTGTTGAGCCGTAAGCAACGCGCGACGCCGGCGGTTGCGCGGATTTTCGACGGCGAGAAGGAAGCCAAACTGATTGCCTTGGCTTGTTCCAAACCGCCCAAGGGCCGCGCACGCTGGACCTTGCGGTTGTTGGAGAGCAAGGTCGTGGAACTCCGCATTGTCGATCGCGCCAGCAACTCAACGATCGGGCGGGCGCTCAAAAAAACATTCTCCAGCCCCATCGCCGACAGTGCTGGGTCATCCCGCCCAAGGCCAACGGCGCGTTCGTAGCGGCGATGGAAGACGTGCTGGCCGTCTACACGCGGCCACGCGATCCCGATCGTCCGCTGGTTTGCCTGGACGAGACCTCAAAGCAACTCCTCGCCGAGACGCGAGCGACGATCCCGATGAAACCGGGCGCCCGGCCCGTTGCGATTGCGAGTACGAGCGCAATGGAACCGCCAACCTGTTCATGCTGTTCGCGCCGCTCGAAGGTTGGCGCCATATCAAAGTCACAGATCGCCACACCGCCGTGGATTATGCTCACCTCTTGAAAGACGTGGCCGATATCCACTTTTCCGCCGCCCAGACCATCGTTCTGGTCCAGGACAATCTCAACATCCACAGCAAGGCGTCACTCTACGAAGCCTTTCCGCCCGCCGAAGCCAGGCGGCTGGTCGAGCGGTTCGAATGGCATTACACGCCAAAGCACGGCAGCTGGCTTAATCTGGCGGAGTCGGAACTCGGCGTCCTATCGTCCCAATGTCTCGACCGCCGCATCCCTGACAAACAAACCCTCGTCGAGGAAGTCGCCGCCTGGGAGAAGGACCGCAATACCAATCACGCCAAGGCCAATTGGCACTTCACAACCCCAAACGCTCGCATCGAACTCAAACACCTCTACCCGTCAATCTGACTAAATCGGCCGACTAGAGGCTGTTAGGAACCCGCGGCGAGTTTAGCGACGTTTTTGAGCATGATGCAGACGAAGGCGATGAGATGGAGGTCTGCCAGGGTTTGAGCACAGCGTTCGTAGTCTTTGACAAGTCTTCGGAAGCGGGTGGCCCACGCGAAGGATCGTTCGACGACCCATCGTCTGGGCAGCAACACGAAACCGCGCTTGGCCTCCGGCAGTTTGATGACCTCGAGGGCAATGCCGCGTTCAGCGGCAGCGGCCGCTGGTTTCTCCCCGGTATAGCCCTGATCAACGAAAGCGATCTTCACGTTCTCTCCGGTCTCCGCTTGAACGGCCTTGGCGATACGGCCGACTTCGGCGCGATCATCCGCGTTGGCGGGCGTGACATGCAGAGCCAGAAGATGGCCAAGCGTGTCGACGGCCAAGTGGAGCTTCGATCCCTTCTTGCGTTTGGCGCCGTCATAAGCGGCGCGAGCGCCGCTCTCAGGGGTCGAGCGCAAGGTCCGGCTGTCGATGATGACGGCGGTTGGCTGCGCGCCTCGGCCCGCTGCAAGACGCAAGATGACGCGCAAGTCCTCAGCCAGAGTCTCGAAGCATCCCGCTTTCAGCCATCGCTGCGCCTGCTGGTAGACGATCTCCCATGGCGGCAGGTCATTCGGCATCCAGCGCCATGGGGCGCCCGTCTTCACGATATAGCGCATGCCGTTGAACACCTCGCGCAACGCGTGCGTGCGCTGCGCACTCTCCTCCGGCAAAAGCGTCAAATAAGGCGCGACAAGCGCCCATTCGCAATCGGAAACATCAGAGGGATAAGGCTTGCGGGACATCGACATCCCGCAACCCTCAGAATTTACAGTTAATCAGTTCCTAACCGCCTCTAGTCGCGCAGAACGACGCTCAACAACGAACTGTGGACCTGCAGTCGCCCATTGTACTCGATGAAACCGAGCTTCCTGAATTTGTTCATGAAGAAGCTGACGCGGGGCCGGGTCGTCCCAATCATCTCCGCGAGCGTCCCCTGGCTGATTTTCGCGATGATGGGTTCGGGCTTTCCCTCCTTGCCGAAATTCGCCAGCAGCAGCAGAGTGCGGGCCAGGCGTTTTTCACTCGAATTGAACAATTGGTCCACGAGGTCCGCCTCAAACTGACTGTTACGGATCAACAGGTGAGAGGTGAACGCCTCAGCAAAACCGGGCTTGGTATGAAGGAGGCGGATCATCTCCGTTTTTTTGATGCGCATCACAGTAGCGTCGGTCATTGAAGCGGCGGTCGCCAAACGCAAGGGTTGGGCGATCAGACAGCCTTCGCCGAAAAAGTCCCCCTCGCCCAGCAGGGCGACGACCGCTTCCCTCCCTTGCTTGGAGGTCACGCCAACTTTTATCTTGCCCCGCAGAATGTAAAAGACGGAGTCGGCGGCGTCTCCCTGCGAGAAAATGACCCTCTCGCTCCGATACTCAAGTTTGGTTCGGCCGCGGCCCGTGGTCGCAAGGAGCAGGCTCGGGTCAACCGAGGGGCCCCTGACCTTCACTGCCATGTTCCAAGTCCCCTGTCCCCAAACCTGGATTTGAGCGGCCGGAATCTTAGCGTCGGCCAATTGAACGGACTAAAGTCGCTCGGGAGATTGGAACCGGCTAGCTGCGGAGCGTTGGACGGAACGGATAGAGGAGCAATGCGACGCCACTTTCCGCCTGATTGCGGAACGTCGATCTCACCCTGAATGGGACTGGGCCTCACGTTCGCGGTTCCGCGCCGCGCGATACCCGGCCGCGCGCGCATCAGCCTCGCACATATAGGCGCCCCTGCGGGTGCGCCCATAATAGTGGGTCCCCGAATAGTGGTAGATGCCCGTCGGCGTATTGACCCACACGACGGTGTCCGATGGGCAGCGGGCGCGCGCCTGGAGCTCGGTCGTGTATTCGCCGGGCCGCGGGACCGAGGGCGAGCCTGATGCGGGAGCCGACGGTTGCCACCATGGGAACGGCGACCCTGACTGAGAGGCAGGCGCGGGCGTTGGGGCAGGCGCCGGCGCCGGCGCGGGAGCGAATGTCCCCGACGACGGCGCGGCCGCAGAGCGTTGGCTCACACGGCATTGCGCCAGAAACTGCGGCCAGGTTTGGCCGCCGGTCGTTCCTGCCGCCTTGGCCTCTTTCCATTGGCTCGCGCATTGTCTCATGACGCTTTGGCCGGCCAAAGGCGCGCCGGCATTCGACGCCGGCGCGGAAGTGGGAGCCGACGGCTGCCACCATGGGAAGAAGGAGCCAGATTGAGCGGCGGGTGCGGGAGCGGATGTCGCTGAGGTCGGCGCGGCGCCGGCGCTCTGGTTCGCACGGCATTGCGCCAGAAACCGCGGCCAGGTCTGGCCGCTGGTCGTTCCCGCCGACTGGGCCTCTTTCCACTGGCTCGAGCAGATTTTCATGACGCTTTGGGCGTTCGCCGCAGTTGGACCGGCGAGAGCGAGTCCGAAAGCGATCGCCGCCGCCGTCAGCCAGGAAATGAACGAATGGCGCATGCCCTTTCCCCCAAACCGCGCCACGCAACCGGCGCGGCGATGAGCCTACCGCGAGCGGGACCGCTCCGCCAAGAGATCCCGCCCATCTCTCACGAAGCGACAGTTTGCTTGACCCGATCGGCGGGAGCCGACGTGGCTATGCGTTCGGGCGTCCCGCTCGGCGCAGCGCGCAGATATTGCCTCGGCCAGGGCACGACCTGCCCGAGTTCTTGCGCGGCGTGCAACGGCCAGTAGGGGTCGCGCAGCATCTCGCGCGCGAGCAGCACGATATCGGCCTGATCGTTGCGGATGATCTGGTCGGCTTGCGCCGGCGCGGTGATCATGCCGACCGCGGCAGTGGCGATATTCGCCTCACGCCGGATCCGCTCGGCGAATGGCGTCTGATATCCAGGCCCGACGGGAATGTCCGCCTTCTCGACATTGCCGCCCGACGAGCAATCGATCACATCGACGCCGAGAGCGAGCAATTGGCGCGCGAGTTCGACCGATTGGTCGATGTCCCATCCGCCTTCAACCCAGTCGGTCGACGAGATTCGCACGAGCAGCGGGCAGCGCTCGGGCAGCACACGTCGCACTGCCGCGACGCATTCGCAAAGGAACCGCGTCCGATTGTCGAACGAGCCGCCATAGGCGTCAGTGCGGCGATTGCTCAACGGCGACAGAAACTCGTGAATCAAATAGCCGTGGGCGCCGTGAACTTCGATCACCGCGAAGCCAGCGGCGACCGCGCGTTCAGCCGCGATCGCGAAGGCGGTCTGCAATGCCTTGATCTGTTCGAGCGTCAATTCATCCGGCTTGGCGTAAGTGTCGCTGAACGCGACCGCGCTCGGAGCGACCGGGCGCCACCCGCCGGCCGTTTCGGGAACGGCGCCTTGCCCAGCGCCTGGCCGATAGGTGCTGCCCTTTCGTCCGGCATGCGCGAGCTGGATGCCTGCGCGCGCGCCTTGAGAATCGATGAAGCGCGCGATCCGCTCGAGCGGCTCGAAATGCCTTTCGCTCCAGGCGCCGAGATCCTGCGGCGAAATACGGCCCTCGGGCGAAATTGCGGCGGCCTCCGTGAACACCAGCGCCGCGCCGCCAACCGCCCGAGAGGCGAGATGCGCGAAATGCCAATCGTTTGCATAGCCGTCGACAGAAGAATACTGGCACATTGGCGAGACGCCGATGCGATTGGCGAAGTCGACGTCGCGCATGCGAAGTTTGCTGAACAGATGCGGCATGGTTCAAGCGTCTCGATTGAGAATGACAGGAAGATCCGTTGTTGGTTTGGCGCGCACGGCTTCGCTGGGGAGTTGCGATGGCGGGCGCGCGGGCGGACCATATCCCGCGGCGCCGCGCGGTCAAGCCGAGTGGGCGCACGACGTCCGTCTCTCGGCTGATGCAGGTCTTGGCCGCACGGTTAGCCAGCATCCCGAGCCGCGAAACAATATGTCCGGCGTCCTACTGATAGCCGAGCCGATGCGGCAGCCAAAGCGTCAGACCGGGAACGAAGGCGATCACCAAGAGGCAGACGAACAGCAAGCCGAGATAGCCCAGCATCGGCCTCACCGTCCTCTCGATCGGCACGCCGCCAATCAAGCAAGCGCCATAGAGCCCGAGCCCGAGCGGTGGCGCAAACAGCCCGATTCCCATGGCGATCACCAGAACCACGCCAAAGTGCAGGCCGTTGACGCCGATCCGACCCGCAACCGGGATCAGCAACGGGCCGAAGATGATGAGCGCCGCCGCGCCCTCCAGAATTGAGCCCATGACGATCAGGATGAGGATGGACAGAAGCAGGAACGGCCATGCGCCGGCATTCTGCGACAGCGCGATCATTGCCTGCGCCAACGCATGGGGGAATTGCTGCAAGGTCAGCACGAAAGCGAGCGATTGCGCCGCCGCGACGATGAACAGCACCAGCCCCGAGCGGGTCGCGGCGTTGATAAAACTTCGCGCCGCGGCGCGGGGTCCAAGCTCGCGGAACGCCAGGCCGCCGACCAGCAGCGCGTAGAGCGCGGCGAAGGCAGAAATCTCGGTCGCGGTGGCGACGCCGAACCTGAAGCCGGCGAAGATGATGACCACAAGCCCAAGCGTGACGATTGCGCCGCGCCATAATTGCGCCAGCGACGCCGAGGTCAGCCGGGCTTCGTCGGGTAACCGCGCGTCGCCGCCAAGCAGGATTACGACGCCGATAAGCACGAGCGCCATCAGACCGGCTGGCGCCAATCCCGCCATGAACAGGCCACCGATCGAAAGATTGGCGACAAAGCCGAGGATGATCAGGTTGATGCACGGCGGAATGGTCTCCGCCATGATCGCGGAAGCCGCCAGCAACGCCACCGCGCCGCCGGGGTTCTGCCCCGAGCGCCGCGCCGCCGGAATCAGCACAGAGCCCACCGCCGCGACGTCGGCCATCTTCGAACCGGAAATGCCGGAGAAGATCACCATCGACAACACCATCACCACGTTGAGCCCGCCCCGGACCCGTCCGACCAGACGTTCGAGCAGCGCGATCAGGCGCACGGACATGCCGTTCGCCTCCATCAGGTAGCCGACCAGGATGAAGAACGGAATCGCGAGCAGGACGAAATTGTCGATGCCGCGCGCCATTTGCTGAGCGAATATGAGGCCGGGCAGCGCGCCATCGATCCAGATGTAGATGAGCGCGGTGAACGCTAGCGCAAACCCGATCGGAACTCCGCCGACCAGGCACGCCACGAAGCCCAAGACCATCGGCAGGCCCGAGCGCGCCGCGCCCGTCCCGATGAAGCTCCAGCCGTACGCCGCTCCAGCCAAC
The DNA here is from genome assembly GCA_963824475.1 of uncultured Alphaproteobacteria bacterium. GTDB lineage: Bacteria > Pseudomonadota > Alphaproteobacteria > Rhizobiales > Beijerinckiaceae > Roseiarcus. The sequence continues at coordinate 699,240 of CAWGPR010000003.1, read as the reverse complement.
GCCGCCGCGAGAACGAAGGCAAAGGCGATATCCGACGGCTTTCGCCGGCAGAATTGGGCAAGCGCGAAAATGGTCATACACAGCGCGCCGGCGCCCATCGGATAAAATGTCAATTCCAGCGGCAGGCCGGATCCAGTCGTCTGGCCTGTGGTGAAGCGCCCAAGCGCAATCGCGTTCCACGCTATCGACCCGGCGGTCGCCAAGACAACCAACGCCGCCATGGCGTCGACACGCCCGCGGGCTCGCGGCTTCAGTCGCTGCACGAAGAAGGCGACGCCGGCGTTTTCATTGCGGGCGAGCGCGCCCGCCGCGCCGAAGAAGCTCAGCGCCACCATCAGCCCGCGCGCGACGTCGTCCGCCCATTCGATCGGCGCCGCCAGCACGTAACGATAGTATACCGACAGCGACACCACGATCAGGTCCGCCGCCAACAGTACGGCGGCGATCGTGTCGACGAGAACGAGCAGCGAGGCCAGCCCGCCGCCGACCGCTCGGCGCAGACGAGGCAGCGACGCAGTCACGCCTTGGTGCTGCGGACAATGTCGATGATCGGCTTCGCCTCCGGATGCGTCTTGATGAATTCGTCGGTCTGCGGCAGCACCAGCTTCCGGAACGGCTCACGATCACAAGCGATGATCTCGACGCCTTTTTGCTTCAAGGTCTCCATCGCCTCCTTTTCCGCCTCGAGCCCGCGCGCCCTGGTGTCGATCGCCGCTTCCGCCGCCGCCTTCAGGAATTGGTCGCGCAGCGGCGCCTCCATCCGATTGAGCGTGAGCCCGCTGCAGAACACGCCGAGGGCGGAAAAATTGTGCTGGGTCAGCGAATAGAATTTGGCCGTTTCGTAGAACTTGCTGGCGACAATCGTGGGCGGGTCATGTTCCAAACCGTCCAGGACGCCCGCTTGGAGGGCGGTATAAACCTCGCCGAACGCCAATGGCGTGGCGGCCGCGCCCATGAGCCTTAAGCATTCGGTGATGATCTTGTTGGGCAGCGTCCGGATTCGTTTCCCAGCCAGATCCGCGGGCGTGTTGATAGAGGATTTGCACAGCACGCTGCGCGAACCGAAATTATAGGCCCACCCGATGATGTGCACGTTGGCGCCGGCCTTCAGCGCCTGCTCCAGCGGCTTGGCCGCGCCGGCGTCGAGGGCCTTGGTCTGCTGCGGGAAACTTTCGAACAGATAGCCGAGATCGAGTAGGCCGATCAGAGGCACGACATTCGCCCAGATCGAGGTGCCGGTGACCATCAGGTCGATGACGCCGAGACTGACCGAGTTGACGACGTCAATCTCCTGGCCGAGCTGATTGTCGGGGAAGAATTGCACCTCGATGCGATCGGCGAGACCATCGGCCGCAAGGCGCTTGATGAGGTTATCGTAGTACACCCGGCCGTTGGCGAACTTCGGATTGTTCGGCAACGAGGACGACAGCCGCAACGTCATCGGCGCGGCGCGCGCGGCGCGAATGATGGCCGGGGCGGCGGCCATGCCGATGAGCAAGGACCGGCGGTTCACGCGATAACCGTTCATGGCGAAATCCTCCCGCCCGCGCTGTTTGGCCTCGTTCGGGCATCACCACGTTAATCCGGTTACCTGACAAGTCGCAAGGCTGCGCGCGTTCGAGGCTATCGCCGTTCTCGGATCAGCCGGCGGCGATGGCCTCGCCCGTTTGCGCGTCAAAGAAGTGCAACGGACCTTCGAACGTCAGCGCGATGTTGTCCCCTGGGCGGCCGCTCAAGCGCTCGCGAAACACGCAAACGATGTCCTGCTCGGCAAAGTTGGCGACCACCTGCGTTTCATATCCGGTCGGTTCGATGACCATGATTTGCGCGGGCATCGCGCGCGGTCCTCCGAGGCTTACGTGTTCCGGCCGCACGCCCACGATGATCTCCGAGCCGGCCGCGACTCGCGGGGCGGCGCCGAGCGGGACCTTTGCGCCCGAACTGGTGAGAAGCGTTGGCGGCGGGCCGCCTTCGAAACGCCCCCTGATGAAGTTCATCGCCGGCGAGCCGATAAACCCGGCCACGAACAGGTTGGCCGGGCGATCATAAAGTTCGAGCGGCGAGCCGATCTGCTCGACCACGCCGTCGTGCAGGACTACGATCTTATCGGCCATGGTCATCGCCTCGATCTGATCGTGCGTGACATAGATTGTCGTGGACGCCAACCGTTGCTGCAGCGCCTTGATTTCGGCGCGCATCTGCACGCGCAACTTCGCGTCGAGATTCGACAAAGGCTCGTCGAACAGAAACACCGCCGGATCGCGTACGATCGCCCTCCCCATGGCGACCCGTTGTCGCTGGCCGCCCGACAACTGGCGCGGATAGCGCTCGAGCAGGGGTTTGAGGCCGAGGATATCGGCGGCCTTGTTGACCTTTTCGACGATCTCGGCCTTCGGCCGACGCGCGAGTTCGAGGGAGAAGCTCATGTTTTTCGCGACCGTCATTTGCGGATAAAGCGCATAGTTCTGGAACACCATCGCGATGTCGCGCTCCTTGGGCGGCACGTTGTTGACGATGCGCCCGTCGATGCGAAGCTCGCCGCTGCTTATCGACTCGAGCCCCGCGATCATCCTGAGCAGCGTCGACTTGCCGCATCCCGACGGCCCAACCAGAATGACGAATTCGCCGTCCTCGACGCTAATCGAAACGCCGTGAATGATCTCCAAGCTGCCAAAGCTCTTGCGCACGTCGGAAACTTCGACCGAGGCCATGCGGGTTCACCCTTTTGCGGTTGGGTAGCCTGCCGCGCAGCGCAGACTGCGACAGCGGCCGGCCATCACACCACCTGGTTTCGCAATACGGTTTCGCCGCGAAGCAGGCGCTCGATATTGTCCACGAGAATGTCAACGATGTTCTGTTCGTAGCGTTCGGTTTCGCCCGCGGTATGCGGCGTAATCAGCACGTTCGGCAGCGCCCAGAAAGGGGAGTCGACCGGCAGCGGCTCCTCGTGGAAGCAATCGAGCGCCGCTGCGCGCACCCGTCCGTCGGCGAGCGCGGCGAGCAGCGCCGCCTCGTCGACCACCTTCCCGCGCGCCACATTGATCAACAACGCCCCCGGCTTCAGCGCCGCCAGCGCGGCTGGACCGATCAGGCCTTCAGTTTCTGGCGTCAAAGGACAGGTCAGCGCCACGACATCGGCCCGCGCGAGCGCTTCGGCGAGGTCGGCTTGGCCGACGACGTCGTCAGCGACCTCGAGCTCCGGTCTCGCGGTGCGGCGCACGCCAATCACACGCATGTCGAAGCCGCACGCCAATGCAGCGAGGCGCATGCCGATGCGGCCGAGGCCGACGATTGCCAGCGTCTTGCCGCTGAGCTCCTGCTCGCGCAGCGCGCGATCGCCGATCATGCCGCGCCAGCGCCGCGCCCGCTGGTTGTCGCGCGCCAGATGAAGCTGACGCGTAAGCGCGAGAATGAGCCCGATGGCGTGTTCCGCCACCGCGCGTTCGTTGGCGCCCTGGGCGCTGGCCAGCCGGACGCCGCGCTTCATGAACAGCGCCTTGTCAAACTGATCCGTGCCGGCGCTGAAGGATTGCACGAAGCGCAGCTTCGGCGCGCTTGTTATGAGCGCGTTGCGCCACAGGCCCGATACGACGAGCACGTCGGCTTCACGCGCCCGGCGCTCCAGCTCTTCCAGCGTGCGCACCTCGAAGTGCGCGGCGCCGGTTCGCCGCGCGGCGAATTCCTCCGCTGCGCGATAGGCGACATGCGCGAAGCCAATCGTCAGACCGTCGCAGGACGGAAAGGCGAGGCCGTTCAGCATGTCCGCCGGAACGCGCGTCGGCGCGCATCGCGTCTCGTCATTGGGAGTTCGGATGCAAGGTCAGCTTCTGGGCCCGCCAGTTGCGGACGATTTGGCGCAACGATTGTTCCTCCCTCGACGATGTCTCAACCCTGCAGCTGTCGCAATTGCTTGATGGTGGGTTCCTCGGGTTGTAGGGTAATATGCAAAGCAAGAAAAGATCGAGCGCGTCTGGAAGGACGACGCCGGCGTCTCGTTTCGCGCCTCGATCGAGCCGGTGTTTGATTCTGGCGCCGCCGGCGCGAAGCTCGAACAATCCGCATTGATCCAGCCGCTTTCCAACGGCGATCCGTTGCTCCTCATCGGCGGCAGCCGCTCGGTGGCGCTGACCGCGCTCGCCCACGCGAAGGGGAACGCGCCGGCTGGTCGCGAGCTTTGTCTTCGACCGGATGCCGCCGGTTGGTCCAGGGCGCTCGACGTCGATGAGATCGTCCCGGAAAGCTCCGGCGGCAGCTTGCGGTTCGCGGTGCGCGCGAAACTCGACAAGGTTTGAGAGCCGACTGAAATCGAGGCGAGGTCACAAGCCGCGCCATTCCACGGCTCGGCGAAAGACCACGCCAGGGGCGAGTTAAACCGGTAAATGGTCGCGCCGCCTATTGACGGAATCCTCATCAACGCCCTGGATCGCCTCGGGCGCTCGTGGTGACTTGCGGCGGGAAGTTCGCGGTCTCAGCGCCAGAGCGGCGCGGCGTGGGCTCCGCCTGACGCGGAGTGGTTCTGGCGGTTGCGTGAATTTGGGAGGGGCGGATGAACCCAATTTCGAATCGAGGCGAGCCGTTCGCGCTCGACGAGGCGGACGCGCGGCCGGACGGGTGGGACGATCCGGTGCGCGGCCGGCTTCGCTGGCGGACCCTGTTTTCCAAAGGAGCGACCCCATCGGAGGACATGACCTGCGGCGTGGCCGAGTTTCGGCCCGGGGAGTGGCTGGGTTTGCACCGGCACGCGCCGGCGGAAATCTATTACGTCTTCGCCGGCGCCGGCTTGATGAGCCTCGACGGCCGCGAAATCCCGGTAAAGGCCGGTAGCGCGGTGTTCATTCCTGGCATGGCCGAACACGGAATCCGCCAGACGGGAAACGAGACATTGCGCCTCTTTTACGTTTTCCCGGTCGATTCGTTCGACGATGTGGAATACCTTTTTTCGGCGACGGAACGCGGTTGACGGCCGGTCGCCGCCGCAACCCCAGCCAAGCAACGAATGGCGGGCGTCCGAGGTGATGCTTGTCGCGACCGCCGGAATAAAGTAGCTAGTCCGCCGAACCGGCGGCCGCCTTGCGAATGTCCTACCTATTGGTGCTTCGCATTTTTCGGTACGCCCCTCCTTCTGGCACTCTTTACTCCGCGGCAGGCTTCAACAGCCTCTCAGAGGAAATAATGAGCAATTATACTTTCGTTCGTTCGCTTGGTTACCTCCGCAGACGGGTCGAATTCTATCTTGGCCGACGCCTTCCCCTCCCCGCCCTTTCACCCATTCCGCCCTTCGCCAGCTTTGCCGCGCAGCCCAGCGACGAGTTCAGGGCGATCTACCGCGGGCCTTGTGCAGAAGTCTTTTTCGCCAACAAGGGTCCCATCATTCACAAATGGCTCCACTACTTTGCGATATACGATAAAATTCTTGCGCCATATGTCGGATCGAAGGTAAAGATGCTTGAGATCGGCGTGTCCAAGGGCGGATCGCTTGGTCTCTGGCGAAAGTTCCTTGGCCGTGAGGCTGTGATATTCGGCATCGATATCGATCCCACCTGCGCTGCCCATGATGGCGAATTCGCAAACGTTCGCATCGGCTCTCAAGACGACCCTCAATTTCTTCGCAGCGTCGTCACCGAGATGGGCGGAATAGACGTTGTGCTCGACGATGGTTCGCACGTCGCCAGCCATCAGCGCGCCAGCTTCGAGGTGCTGTTTCCTCTTCTCAGCGAAGGAGGGCTTTACATAATCGAGGACATGCACACTGCGTACTGGCCTGGGTTTGAAGGAGGGCTTAAGAGACAAGGGACTGCCGTTGAGTTCTTGAAAGATAAAATCGATACGATTCACGAACACTATTTCGAGAAGGGATTGAACAATGATCGATCCATGTCAGACATAGAGAGCATTCAATTCTTCGATTCGATTGCCGTCGTTAGCAAGAAAAAGCAACGTCAAAGATTTCACGTTATGGTTCCATCGGCAACCAACGCATAGACACGGCTTTCGTTATTCGGCGGAGTATCGTTGGCTTCGCATTCCTCCCTGCGCCATTCTTCGACGGGCGGTGCCGGGACGCGTATTGGTTCGCGCTGACGGCGGCGGCGGAACTTGCCAGCTTGAGCCGGTCGGGATAGCGGTCCGGCGCATCAAACTCGGCCGGGCGACGCGCGCAATGTCCTCCACCGCCATGCTCCTTACATCCTACACGGCCGCGCCGGGACGCGAATGCGGCGCCTGCACGCTCTGTTGCAAGGTCTACGCGCTGCCCGAGCTTGCCAAGCCGCCCGGCGCATGGTGCAAGCACTGCGCTCCGGGGAAGGGCTGCGCGATCCACGACGCTCCGCCCGATCAGTGCCGGCGCTTCTTCTGTTTGTGGATGACGGATGGGGCCATGGCCCCGGAGTGGAAGCCCGATCGGGCGCGGTTCGTGCTGTCCATCTATCCGACGAACGGATTCATCTACGGCCAGGTCGACCCCGGTTCGCCGGCCGCATGGCGAAGAGCGCCCTACTTCGACGCCCTGCGTGCGATGGCGAAAGCGCTGCTCGAACAGAAGCGTCACGTCATCATGTTCGTTGGCGATCAAGCGACGCTCGTCATGCCCGACGAGCCCCTGCCGCTCGGCAAAATGACAGCCGACGACAACTTCCGCATCGAACCGGCCTTCGGTCCGAAAGGCCCAACATGGCGGGCGACGAAAATATGAGGACGATTGTGCGTCTCTGTCTTGGGCTTGGCGTTTCCATCGCCCTTGTCGCGCCAGCGATGGCGGAACTGGCGATGACCGGCGCGCCGGTTGCGATGCGGGCCGGTCCTAGCGGCAAGGCCGGCGTCGTGCAGCGCATCCCCCAAAGCGCCGAAATCGAGTTGCTGAAATGCGCCCGCGGCTGGTGCCACGCCTCCTGGCGCGGCATATTTGGCTATATCCCGGAGGAAACCGTCGTCCTCGGACCTCCGCCCGCGACCTTGCCTGGCGACGAACTGCCGCCGCCGTTCGTCAATGTGCAGCCGACCTATGTCACGCCCCCAACGTGGCGATGGACGGGCCCCTATATTGGCGGCAGCTTCGGTTTCGGCTCGGGCTCCTGGTAGCGGCGAGGGTTCTTCGCTCCGGGCCGCCCCTACCCAGGGGCGCCGCCCGGTCCTATATGATGCACCGATCCCTTTCTCATCGAGGAGATGAAGCGCGTGACCATGAGCCACGAGCCGGAGAAAATTCCCGTCACCGTCCTCACCGGTTATCTGGGCGCCGGCAAAACGACGCTGCTCAACCGGATTTTGAGCGAGCCCCACGGCAAGCGCTACGCAGTCGTGGTCAACGAGTTCGGCGAGATCGGCATCGACAACGAACTCGTCATCGGCGCTGACGAAGAAGTGTTCGAGATGAACAACGGTTGCATCTGCTGCACGGTGCGTGGCGATCTCATTCGCATCATCGAGGGACTGATGAAGCGAAAGGGCCGGTTCGACGCCATCATCGTCGAAACGACCGGGCTCGCCGATCCTGCGCCGGTGGCGCAGACCTTCTTTGTCGACGAGGACGTGCGCGAGGCGGCGCGGCTCGATGCGGTGGTGACGGTCGCCGACGCCAAATGGCTCGCCCAGCGGCTGCGCGACGCGCCCGAGGCCAAGAACCAGATCGCCTTCGCCGACGTCATCATCATCAACAAGACCGACCTCGTGAGCCCGGCGGAATTGCGCGAGGTCGAGGCGCGCATCCGCGCCATCAACCCTTACGCGTCGCTGCATCGGGCGAAGAAATGCGACGTCGCGCTTGACGACGTGCTCGAGCGCCGCGCCTTCGATCTCGACCGTATCCTCGACATCGAGCCCGACTTCCTCGTGGCCGAGGATCATGACCACGACCACGATCATGGCCACGACGGCGGCCACCATCATCATGGTCTTAAGCACTATCACGATGAGGACATGCAGTCGGTGGCGGTGCGGCTCGAGGGCGATGTTGATCCGGCCAAGTTCATGCCCTGGATCAACCGCGTCACCCAGGAGCAGGGCCTGAATATCCTGCGTTGCAAGGGCATTGTCGCGATGAAGGGCGACCCCAAGCGCTTCGTGTTCCAGGGCGTGCACATGATGCTCGACGGCGATTCGCAGCGCGAGTGGAGGCCCGACGAGAAGCGGGAGTTGAAGGTCGTGTTCATCGGCCGGGACCTTATGGAAGAGGATATCCGCAACGGATTCCTGGCCTGCGCGGCTTGACGGCGCTATCACCCTCACCCCGGCCCTCTCCCCGAGGGAGAGGGGGCGCGTCCCTTCTCCCTTGGGGAGAAGGTGGCCGACGCAGTCGGCCGGATGAGGGGAATTATGACCGAATCTGAGAGCGCGACCTCTCTCGCTCAGCACGCGCGGCTGTTCGACGCGGGCGCGCATGTCGTGGCGGCGGCCTTCCTCGACGGCGCGCCGGCGCTGGCCGTGGCTGACGGGGTCGTGCTGATCGGCGAACCGGAGGAGCAGAAGCGCGTCGCCGCCCACCCCGACGCCGCAATGCTGACGGCGATCAGCGACGGCAAGACGCTGCTGGCAGGCGGCGACGACGGGCGCGTCGTCGCGGTGCGGGCCGACGGCGGCGCCCAGCAGATCGCCGACGAGAAGGGCCGGTGGATCGACGCCTTGGCGTTGCGCGGCAAGGCCTGCGCCTGGAGCGCCGGGAAGCAGGTTCGCGCGCGCGATGAAACCGGGGCCGTCATGGCCTGGAGCGCGCCGACGACGGTTCGCGGCCTCGCTTTTCAGCCCAAGGGCTTTCGCCTCGCCGCGACCCATTACAACGGCGCGACGCTCTGGTTTCCGAAGGTCGAAAGGGTGCCGCAAACCCTGGAATGGAAAGGCGCGCATCTCGACGTCGCGTTCTCTCCCGACGGCCGTTTTCTCGTCACCTCGATGCAGGAGAACGCGCTTCACGGCTGGCGGCTTCAGGATTCGCGCAACATGCGCATGACCGGATATCCGGCCAAGACGCGCTCGCTCTCCTGGTCGCACGACGGCCAATGGCTCGCGACGTCTGGCGCCGACGCCGCCGTCGTCTGGCCGTTCAAGGACAAGGACGGGCCGATGGGCAAGGCCCCGCGCGAATGCGGCGTGCGTGAGGCGCGGGTGACCCAGGTGGCCTTTCATCCGAAGGCGCTGGTCGTCGCCGTCGGCTACGCCGACGGGCTCGTTTTGCTCTGCCGCCTTGCCGACGGGGCCGAAATCCTGGCGCGCCTTCCGGGCGACGGCGCGGTCAGCGCGCTTGCGTGGAACGCCACGGGCGCGCGCCTCCTGTTCGGGCTCGAGTTCGGGCGCGGCTGGCCTTCTGAGCCTGCCCGCCTGACGTTCGGACAACGAGGCCCGACGAATTGGAGCCCGCGCACAAGTTTGCGCGCGCTAATTCTTTCAGGGACTTAACACCTCCTTTGCGCGACTTTGCAACTCCCAAGGTGGAGCTTCGGAACGGCGCCGAACCCCACGGCCTCATCCTGAGGGCGAGGCGAAAGCCTCGCGTCTCGAAGGATGGTCCAGCTCCTTGCCTCGTTTGCGCCTCCCGGAGCGTCCTTCGAGGCCGCTTCGCGCCGCCTCAGGACGAGGTGGTTGGGAGTTACGCAACTTTTTCGCTCCTTCAGCCTCGTCCAAGACCTGGTACTGGTGCGCTTCAGGGCGGGAGACGACCGGGCGGTTGCGTTTCAGGTGTGGACGGGGCTCAAAAACGGCGAAAGCGAAAGGAATCTTTCGCTTTACGAAACGAACGGTTTCGCGACGCTGGTCGTAAGTCTTTGAAATCATTGGGGTGCGAAATCGGGCGATTTCGCGAGATTGTTTGTTTTCAATGGGCTAACCGCCTTTTCGTTTCGCGCTTTCGCCGCACGCGCTCTCCCGATCCAAAAACCCGGTCCAACGGATCGCGAGGCGCTCTCATCGAGGCTGCGAGTTGGACCATCCTTCGAGACGCGATGCTCCGCATCGCTCCTTGAGGCATGAGGCCGTCGGTCATCGGAACCGCAGCTTTGGCGCGATCTGGCCACCCTAGCAGGCCGTTCTGTAAAAGGGAAGACATTTCTCTATTTTCTGACTTATAGAGCCTCGGCGATGCGATCGAACCGCTGCGGCTCCAGAGCCTGCTGCATTTCGGTAGAATTGTCATCGCGAGGAGCGAGCGACGTGGCGATCCAGGGGGCCGTAGGGCGCCTGACGACTCCTGGATTGCTTCGCTTCGCTCGCAATGACGATCGCGGTTCGACCCAAACGCAATTCGCTCTACGCGTCGGCTTCGCGGCCGCGGGCTAGCGCCGGCCCGCCTCAAGCGCTTCCGCTTGCCAGCGACGGCGGAAACGGAGAATTCTCCCGCCGCAAGCCAGGGATACCATGCGCGAGGCCTATATCGGAGTGGACGTCGGCACCTTGAGCGCCAGGGCCGGCGTTTTCGATTTCGCCGGACAGCTGATCGCCAGCGCTCGGCGGCCAATCGCCATCTGGCGCGAGCCGGGCGAGATCGTCGAGCAGTCGTCCGACGACATCTGGCGCGCGGCGACCGCGGCGGTGCGCGAAGCGGTCGAGGCGTCAGGGGTGGCGCCCGAGGCGGTTCGCGGCATGGGCTTCGACGCAACGTGCTCGCTGGTCGCGCTCGACTGCAATGCGCGTCCCCTGTCGGTGAGCCCGAACGACGCGCCCGAGCGCGACGTGATGGTGTGGATGGATCATCGCGCCATCGACGACGCCGAGCGGATCAACGCCGGCGGGCATGAGGCGCTGCGCTATGTGGGCGGCAGGATCTCGCCCGAGATGCACGCGCCGAAGCTCATCTGGCTCGCCCGGCATAGGCCCGAGACGATCGCCAAGGCCGGGCACTTCTTCGATCTCACCGATTTCCTGTCCTTTCGCGCCACCGGGTCGTTTGTCCGCTCGGCTTGCCCGGCGGCCTGCAAATTTGGCTATCTCGCGCATGAGAAGCGCTGGCCGGACGAATTCTTCGATCAGACCGGCCTCGGCTTCCTCAAGGACGATCATTACGCACGCATCGGCGCCAAGATGGCGGCCCCGGGCGCGCCGCTCGGGCGAGGATTGACGGCCGAAGCCGCCGCGGCGATGGCCTTGCGGCAGGGCGCCCCGGTCGGCGCCGGGCTTATCGATGCGCACGCCGGCGCCGCCGGCACGCTTGGGGCGCGTGCAGGCGACATGCCGGCCGATCCGCGCCGGCGTCTGGCGTTGATCCTCGGCACGTCGTCGAGCTGCATGGCGCTGTCCGATGAGCCGCGATTCGTCGACGGGGTCTGGGGACCGCATTTCGGCGCCCTGACCCCCGGTCAATGGCTGATCGACGGCGGCCAGTCGGCGTTCGGCGGAGCGATCGATCATCTGTTGCGGTTGCACCCGGCATTTGCCGAATTCTCGGAGCGCGCCGGGCCGCTCGCGCTGCAGGCGCTAGAGAAGGACATCGTCGCGCGCGCCGGCGCCCTGTCGCAGGCGGCCCTGATCGCCGAGGGTCTGCACGTCCTGCCTGACTTCATCGGAAGCCGATCGCCGACGGCCGACCCGGGCGCGCGCGGCGGCGTGATCGGAATGGACCTGCGCGAAGACGCCGCGAGCTTGCAGGAACTTTATGTCGCCACGCTTTGCGGCCTCGCCTATGGCCTGGCCGAGATCGTGCGCAAGCTCGAGCGCTCGGCTTATGAATTCGATTCGATCGTCGTCAGCGGCGGCGCCGCGCGCAGCGCATTGGTCCGCCAGATCATCGCCGACGCGTGCGGCAAGACGGTCGAATCGCCGGAGACCCCGGAGCCGGTGCTTCTCGGCTCGGCGATGGTGGGCGCGGTGGCGGCGGGCGCGCAGACCATGGCCTCAGCGATGTCGTCCATGTCGAGGATCGCGCCTGGCGCGGCGGCGCCGGCCGGCGGGGCGATCGCGGCGTTCCACGCGCGAAAGCGGCGGGCCTTCGAGATGCTGCGCCAGACCGAGCGGGAGATTCGCGAACTCAATCGCAAGTCCCGCTGGCCTCAAGTGGTCATTTTCGATTGCGACGGGGTGCTGGTCGACAGCGAAGTGCTCGCGCTTGGCGTCACGCGCCGCAGGCTCGGCGAGGCGGGCCTTCGCCTGACCGATGAGGAGACGCGCGAGCGTTTCCTGGGAATGCGCCTCGATTCGGTCGTGCGCCGAATCGAAGCCGAGCTCGGGGCGCCGTTGCCAACGGCGTTTCCTGAGGATCTTTCCCGTGAGATTCTCAGCGCCTTCGCGCGCGAGTTGAAGGGCGTCGAGGGCGTGCGGCAGGCGGTCGCGGGCTTGCGCGCGCGCGTCTGCGTCGCGTCTTCCAGCGCGCCCGAGCGGCTGCGCCTCGCGCTTCGGGTGGCTGGTTACGAGAACTTGTTCGCTCCCAATATCTTTTCCGCCGCTGAGGTCGCGGAGGGAAAGCCGAGTCCCGATCTTTTCCTGTACGCGGCGCGCGCGATGGGCGCTGCGCCCAAAGACTGCCTCGTCATCGAGGACAGCGTGGCGGGAGTCTCGGCCGCCCGAGCCGCGGACATGACGGTGTTCGGGTTTGTCGGCGCCAGTCATTTTTCGCAGGCGAGCGAAGGGGCGGATTTGACCGCGGCCGGCGCCGAACTCATCTTCGACGACATGACGCGGTTGCCCGACCTCGTCGCCGCACGGGCGGCGCGAGCGGGCGCGGACTGAGGTTATGGCGCGCAAATCCGACCACGACGGTTTGCGGCTCGACGAGGCCGCGCGCGCCGGATGGCTGTATTACGTCGCCGGCAACACCCAGGACGAGATCGCGCGCAAGCTCGGCATCTCGCGCCAGGCGGCGCAGCGCCTGGTTTCGCTGGCGATCAGCGAGCGGCTCATCAAGGTGAGGCTCGATCATCCGATCGCGCGCTGCATGGAGCTCGCCGCGGCGCTCAAGCTCCGTTACGACTTGAGGTTCTGCGAAGTCGCTCCGACCGATCCGGCGTCGACGTCGTCGACGCTCGGCATCGCCCAAGCAGCCGCGGCGGAATTCGAACGCTGGCTGCGCCGGCCGGAGCCCGCGATCATCGGCATCGGCACCGGCCGGACGATGCGCGCCGTCGCCGACCAATTGCCGGCGATGGAATGCCCGCAGCACAAGCTGGTGGCGCTGGTCGGCACCACCAAGACCGACGGTTCGGCTTCGTTCTACGACGTCATCATTCGCGTGTCCGACAGCGTGCGCGCGCCGCACTATCCAATGCCGCTGCCGGTCATCGCCCGCTCGGTCGAGGAGCGCGAACTGCTGACCAGCCTCGCCTCGGTCAAGAGTTTTTTCGACCTTGTCGAGCGCACTGACGTGAGTTTCGTCGGCGTCGGGTCGGTCGGCGATTCCGCGCCGCTGGTGCAGGACGGCATCATCACCCGGCAGGAGGCGGAGGCCCTGCGGCACCTTGGCGCGATCGGAGAGATCACCGGCTGGGCGTTCGACGCGGCGGGGGAGGTGCTGGCTGAAGGCACGAACAAGCGGGTTGCGGCGGCGCCGCTCAGGCGCGCCGACAACCGGCTCGTGATCGGCGTCGCGATGGGGCCGTCGCGGCGGGCGCCGCTGCGCGGGGCGCTCGCCGGGCGGCTCATTTCGGGCCTGGTGACCGACGAGGCGACGGCGGAGCATCTGCTCCAGCGCTGACCAGAGCAAAAAAAGGCTGAAGCGTCAAAGACTTGGACTGGACATCTGGATTTTTGCGCGCCGCTGCGACAAATTCGCATTGACTTCGCGGACGGATATGGCGAATATTCGCCCGGTAGCTTGGCAAATGCCCATCACGGCATGGCCGCATCGGAGGAAACGCTATGAAGGTTCTTGTGAAGGGGCTGCTCGGCGCCGTTGCGCTCGCAGGCTTCTCGCTTCCCGCTTACGCCGACACCACGCTCACGATCGCAACGGTCAACAACAGCGACATGGTCCGCATGCAGGGGCTGACCGAGGATTTCACCAAGGCCAATCCCGACATCAAGCTCAACTGGGTCACGCTCGAAGAGAACGTGCTGCGCCAGAAAGTGACGACCGACATCGCCACGCACGGCGGACAGTTCGACATTCTGACCATCGGCACCTACGAAGTTCCGATCTGGGCCAAGAAAAAATGGCTCGTGCCCCTCGACAAGCTTAGCGCTGACTACGACGTCGGCGACCTGTTGCCCCCGATTCGCGCCGGCCTCTCGTCCAACGACAAGCTCTACGCCGCCCCGTTCTACGGCGAAAGTTCCTTCACCATGTACCGCACCGATCTCATGGAGAAGGCCGGGCTCAAAATGCCGGAGAAGCCGACCTGGGACTTCATCAAGCAGGCCGCGGACAAGATGACCGACAAGGCGGCGGGCGTCTATGGCGTCTGTCTGCGCGGCAAGCCGGGCTGGGGCGAGAACATGGCCTTCCTGACGGCGATGTCCAATTCCTTCGGCGCGCGCTGGTTCGACGAGAAATGGAACCCGCAATTCAATACGCCGGAGTGGAAGAAGACGCTCGATTTCTATGTCGCGCTGTTGAAGGCCGACGGTCCTCCCGGCGCGTCCTCGAACGGCTTCAACGAGAACCTCGCCCTGTTCAGCGACGGCAAGTGCGGCATGTGGATCGACGCGACGGTTGCGGCCGGCTTCGTGACCGATCCGAAGCAGTCGAAGGTTCCCGACAAGGTCGGCTTCGCGCTCGCGCCCAACGACGGGCTCGGCAAGAACGCCAATTGGCTCTGGGCGTGGTCGCTTGCCGTCCCGGCCGGAACGAGCAAGGCGGACGCGGCTGAGAAGTTCATCTCCTGGGCGACCAGCAAGCACTACACCGACCTCGTCGCCGCGAAGGACGGCTGGGCGCGCGTTCCGCCCGGAACCCGCACCTCGCTCTACAAGAATGCAGACTATGTGAAGGCGGCTCCATGGGCCGATCTGACGCTGGAATTGATCAATTCGGCCGACCCGCTGCATCCGACGGTGAAGCCGGTGCCTTACACGGGCGTGCAGTTCGTCGCGATCCCCGAGTTCCAGGGCATTGCGACAGACGCCGGCCAGGATTTCTCGGCCGCGCTCGCGGGAACGATGACCGTCGACGATGCGCTCGCGAAAGCCCAGGCCAGCACGGAAGCGGCAATGAAGAAGGCCGGCTACATCAAGTGAGCTAAATCGCTTCCCCGCCGCTAAAGCGTCGCGTATCTCACGCATGGGCGGCGGGCAGGGGCGCGTCCTCCCCGTCCCCGCCCCCTTCTCGTTTCGCGAGAAGGGGGAAGGAGAGGAGCAGGGAAAGCATGTAAGGCGCATCGGCGACCCAGAAGGGCGACCGGCGCGTAAGGCGCGGGAGGAGAGGGCCACAAGGATGGCGACGCAGCAAACCACGACGGCAGGGCGCATTCTCGTCGCCCCTTCGGTCATCCTGCTCTTCGTCTGGATGATCGTTCCGCTGGCGATGACGCTCTATTTTTCGACGCTGCATTACAGCCTGCTCGATCCGGACAACATCAGCTTCGTCGGACTTGCGAACTACACCTCCTTTCTTTCTGATCCCAATTTTATCGCGGCGCTCGTCAACACCCTCGTCCTTGTCGTTTCCGTGCTCGTCATCAGCGTTTGCGGCGGCATCCTGGTCGCGCTCCTGATGGATCAGCCGGTGTTCGGACAGAACGTCCTGCGCCTGATGGTGATCGCGCCGTTCTTCGTCATGCCGACGGTGAGCGCGCTGGTGTGGAAAAACCTCTTGATGAATCCGGATTCGGGCCTGTTCGCCTGGATCGCGAAATCGCTGGGCTTTTCCCCGATCGTCTGGTTCACCAACTGGCCGATGCTGTCGATCATCATCATCGTCTCGTGGGAATGGCTGCCGTTTGCCAGCCTCATTCTCCTGACTGCGCTCCAGTCGCTCGACGAAGAGCAGAAGGAGGCCGCCTCGCTCGATGGGGCGGGGCCGATTTCCTATTTCGGCTACATTGTGCTGCCCCATATCGCCCGCGCGATCACCGTCGTCATCCTGATCGAGACGATTTTCCTGCTCAGCGTGTTCGCGGAAATCTACGTGACTACCAGCGGCGGCCCGGGCGTGGCGACCACAAACATACCCTTCCTCGTCTATAAACAAGCGCTGCTCGACTTCGACGTCGGCGGCGCGTCCGCCGGCGGCATCATCGCCGTCATTCTCGCCAACATCGTTGCGATCTTCCTGATGCGCATCATCGGCAAGAATCTGGAGGGCTGAACCGATGGCGTTGCAACAATCCCTTGGCAGGCGCGTCAGGGTGTCGATCCTCGCCTGGGTCGTCGCTTTCCTAATCTTCTTCCCGATCCTGTGGACGTTCCTGACCAGTTTCAAAAGCGAACTCGACGCGATCGCGATGCCGCCGAAATTCCTGTTCTTCAACTGGACTCTCGAGAATTATTTCGAAGTGCAGGCGCGGTCGAACTATCTGCGCTTCGCGTCGAACTCGATCATTCTTTCGATCGGCGCGAACCTCGTTGGCCTCCTCATCGCCGTTCCCGCCGCCTGGTCGATGGCCTTTGCGCCGGGCAAGCGGACAAAGGATCTCCTGATGTGGATGCTGTCGACCAAAATGATGCCCGCGGTCGGCGTGCTCGTTCCGATCTATCTCTTGGCGCGCGACCTGCACCTGCTCGACAACCTGATCGGCATCGGCCTGGTGCTCCTGCTCCTCAACCTGCCGCTCCTCATCTGGATGCTCTACACCTATTTCAAGGAGATCCCCGTCGACATCCTTGAAGCCGCGCGCATGGACGGCGCGTCGCTGTTCAACGAGATCATCTACGTGCTCACGCCGATGGCGGTGCCGGGCATCGCCTCGACCATGCTGCTGGCGGTCATCCTGTCGTGGAACGAAGCCTTCTGGACGCTCAATCTGACGACCTCCAACGCGGCGCCGCTGACCCAGTTCATCGCTTCCTTTTCGGCGCCGGAGGGGTTCTTCTGGGCCAAGCTTTCGGCGGCCTCCACGCTCGCGATCGCGCCGATCCTCATCCTCGGCTGGTTCTCGCAGAAACAGCTGGTGCGAGGCCTGACCTTCGGCGCAGTGAAATGATTGAGGATTGAAGGAAAGCAGCCATGGGCAGCATCCAACTGAAGACCGTGCGGAAGGCGTTCGGCGCCATCAGCGTTATCAACGGCGTCGATCTCAGCATCGAGAACGGAGAGTTCGCGGTGTTCGTCGGGCCGTCCGGCTGCGGCAAGTCGACGCTTCTGCGCCTCATCGCCGGTCTTGAGGACGTCACCTCCGGGCAGGTGCTGATCGACGCGAAAGACATGACCAACGTCGGCCCGGCGCAGCGCGGGCTCGCCATGGTGTTCCAGTCCTACGCGCTCTATCCGCACATGAGCGTGCGCGGCAACATCGCTTTCGCGCTGAAGATGGCCGGACAGAAGTCCGACGTCATCGAGCAGAAGGTGCGCAAGGCGGCCGCGACGCTGAACCTGACCGATTATCTCGACCGCAAGCCGCGCCAGCTTTCCGGCGGCCAGCGTCAGCGGGTCGCGATCGGGCGCGCGATCGTGCGCGAGCCGAAGGCGTTTCTGTTCGACGAGCCGCTCTCCAATCTCGACGCGGCGCTGCGCGTGCAGATGCGGGTCGAGATCGGCGAGCTTCACGAGGCCCTCAAGACGACGATGATCTATGTCACCCATGATCAGGTCGAGGCGATGACCATGGCCGATAAGATCGTGGTGCTCGACCGCGGCTCGGTGGCGCAGATCGGCTCGCCGCTCGAGCTCTACAACAGGCCCAATGGGCTGTTTGTCGCCGGCTTCATCGGCTCTCCGACCATGAACCTGATCAAGGGCCCGTCCGCCGCCAAGCGCGGCGCCGAGACCATCGGCATCCGGCCTGAACATGCCGACATATCGACCACCGCGGGCGAGTGGCCGGCGAAGGTGCGCCTTGCCGAGCACCTCGGCTCGGACACGTTCGTCCATGCCGACGCCGACAGCGTCGGGCCGCTCACCCTGCGCCTCGAGGGCGAGGCGCCGCTGACTCCGGGCATGAACATTTTCGTCACCCCGCGAGAAGCGCACCTGCACCGGTTCGACAAGGACGGCAGGAGGATCAACTGACGGCGGACGGGCGGCGAGCGCGTCAATTCATGAGCGGATTCGAAATCATGACCGTCAAACTTTCAGCCGAGGCGCTCGCGCGCCTGCCGGCAGGCGTCGCGGCGCCGAAATATCGACGCTCGGACCTTAGCGCCGGCATCGTACATATTGGCGTCGGCAACTTTCACCGCGCGCATCAGGCGGTCTATCTCGACGATCTGTTCAACGCCGGGCGCGATCACGACTGGGCGATCATCGGGTCGGGGGTGCGCGATGCGGACGTCACGATCCGTGAGAAGCTTAAGGAACAAGACTGGCTGACGACAATCGTCGAGCAAGAGGCGGAGACGACGCATATCCGCGTCACCGGTCCGATGATCGATTTTATCCGGCCTTACGATATCGCGGCGCTCATGGACGCGCTCTCCGAGCCCAGCACTCGCATCGTCTCGCTGACCGTCACCGAGGGCGGCTACTACATCTCGCCGGCGACCCAGCATTTCGATCCCGCCCATCCCGACATCGTCTACGACGCCCAGCACGCGGAAGCCCCGAAGACGGCGTTCGGTCTCATCGCCGCGGCGCTCAAGCGCCGCCGCGCTGCAGGAATTGCACCCTTCACCGTGATGTCCTGCGACAACATCCCCGGCAACGGTCATGTCGCCGAGAACGCCGTCGCCGGCCTCGCCGAGCTTGCCGATCCCGAACTCGCGCGCTGGATTCGCGTGAGCGTCGCCTTCCCCAATTCGATGGTCGACCGCATCACGCCGGCGACGACCGACCGGGAACGGGCGTTTTTGCGCGACAAGTGCGGCCTTGAGGACAATTGGCCGGTCTTCTGCGAACAGTTCCGGCAGTGGGTGGTGGAGGACAGGTTCCCGGCCGGCAGGCCGGCGCTGGAGACGGTCGGGGTCACGTTCACGTCCGACGTTTCGCCCTATGAATTGATGAAGATCCGCATCCTCAACGGCGGTCACGCCGCGATCGCCTATCCGGCGGGGCTGCTCGACATCCATTTCGTTCACGAGGCGATGGCGGACGCTGAGATCCGCGCGTTCCTCGAGACGCTGACCAAGCGCGAGATCCAGCCGGTTGTCCCGCCGCCGCCGAACACCAGTCTCGACGACTATCGCGAATTGGTCGCACGCCGCTTCGCCAATCCGAAAATCGGCGACACGATCCAGCGCCTGTGCTTCGACGGCTCGAACCGGCAGCCGAAGTTCATTCTTCCCTCCGCCGCCGATCGCCTGAGATCCGGCGCACCCATCAAGGGCCTGGCGCTCGTGTCGGCTCTGTGGTGCCGCTATTGCTACGGCGAGACCGAGAGCGGCAAGCCGATCGCGGCGAACGACCCGAGCTGGGAGCGTATTCAGACGGCGGCGAAGCGCGCGCGCCATGATCCGCGCGCTTTCCTCGAGCTGAGCGACATCTTCGGCAAGCTCGCCGAGGACCCCACTTATGTCGCCGCGTTCGCCAACGCGCTCTCCGCGCTCTGGGCGCGCGGCGTTCGCTCGACGGTCGCGAATTATTTGTCGGACAAGGCTTGAGGGTGACAAATCGCGCCCGCAAACCGGCGGTCCGATGATGACGACAATGGCGACGCAAGAATGAAACTTAAGGACAAAGTCGCGCTCGTCACCGGCGGCGCGCGCGGCATCGGGGCGGCGATCGCCGATCGCTATGTCGCCGAGGGGGCGCGGGTCGCCATCGCCGACATTTCCTTGGCTCACGCGCAGGAGACCGCGGCGCGCCATGGCGACAACGCGGTCGCCATCGCGCTCGACGTGACCAAGACGGCCTCGATCGAGGCCGCGGTCGAGAGCGTGGTTGAGCGATGGGGCGGGGTCGACATTCTCGTCAACAACGCCGCGATCTTCGATATGGCGCCGATCGTCGAGGTGACCGAAGCCAGCTACGACAGGGTTTTCGCCGTCAACGTCAAGGGCCTGTTCTTCGCTCTTCAGGCGGTCGCCAAGCGCATGATTGCGCGTGGGCAGGGCGGCAAGATCATCAACATGGCCTCGCAGGCCGGCCGCCGCGGCGAAGCGCTGGTGGCGGTCTATTGCGCTTCCAAGGCCGCCGTCATCAGCCTCACCCAGTCGGCGGGCCTTGACCTCATCAAGCACCGCATCAACGTCAACGCCATTGCGCCAGGCGTCGTCGACACGCCGATGTGGACCGAGGTCGACGCCCTGTTCGCCAAGTACGAGCATCGTCCGCTCGGCGAGAAGAAGCGCCTGGTTGGCGAGGCGGTCCCGTTCGGGCGCATGGGATTGCCGGAAGACCACGTCGGCGCCGCCGTGTTCCTCGCTTCGTCTGACAGCGATTACGTCGTCGCGCAGACGCTCAACGTCGACGGCGGCAACTGGATGAGCTGACGACATCCGTCGTGGAGGCTTCGGGCCGATGTATCTCGATCGCTTCAATCTCAAAGGCCGCGTCGCGGTCGTCACCGGCGGCGGGCAAGGGATAGGCCTTGCCTGCGTGGAAGCGCTTTCCGAGGCCGGAGCGCACGTCTATATCGCCGACCGCAATCTGAAGGTCGCCAGGCAAGCTCAAGCGGCGATGAAGGCCAAAGGCTACGGCGCCGACGTCATCGAGATGGAGGTCACCGACTCGAAGCAGGTCGACGCCGCTGCAGCGCGGGTGATGACGGAAAAGGGCCGCGTCGACATCCTGGTTTGCAACGCCGGCATCGCACGGTCCGAAACGCCGGCGGAAGACGTCACCGACGAGCACTGGCTGAACGTCATCGACGTCAACCTCAACGGCCTCTTCTGGTGCTGTCGGGCGTTCGGCAGGCACATGCTTGCGGCGGGACGCGGCTCGATCATCAACGTCGGCTCGATGTCCGGCGTCATCGTCAACAAGCCGCAGCCGCAGGCCTATTACAACGCTTCGAAAGCGGCTGTGCATCATCTGACGAAATCGCTCGCGGCGGAATGGGGCGCGCGCGGCGTGCGGGTCAATGCCGTAGCGCCGACCTACATCAATACCCCGCTCACCGCTTTCGCGAGGACCAACGAGGCGATGTTCGGCGCCTGGATCGACAACACGCCGATGGCGCGTATCGGCGAGCCGGATGAGATCGCCGCCGTCGTCATGTTTCTCGCTTCCGACGCCGCGAGTCTGATGACCGGGTCGATCGTGCTGGCTGACGGCGGCTATACGTGCTGGTAAAGCCTGAGTGCGGCTCGCGAAAAAGTGGGAAGGGGCGGGATGGATCTCGGGCTCAAGGGGAAGGTCGCCGTCATCACCGGCGGCAGCGTCGGCATTGGTCTTGCGATCGCCGAGGGCCTCGCGGCCGAGGGCGTCGACATCGTCATCGCCGCTCGCAACGTGGAGCGGGTTCGCGGGGAAGCCGGCCGGATCGCCAAATCCTTCGGCGTCCGGGCCGAAGGACTGGCTTGCGACGTCGCCACGCGCCAGGGGACGGAAGACCTCATCGCCGACGTCAAGCGGCTGTTCGGCGGCGCCGACATTCTCATCAACAACGCCGGCGCCGGCAGCAACGAGACGGTGATGGAGGCGCCGGACGAGAAATGGCACGCCTACTGGGATCTGCACGTGATGGCGGCGGTGAGATTGGCGCGCGGCCTCGCGCCGCTGATGAAGAAACGCGGCGGCGGCGTCATTCTGCACAACGCCTCGATCTGCGCCGCCCAGCCGCTGTGGTACGAGCCGATCTACAATGTAACCAAGGCGGCGCTGATGATGTTCTCGAAGACGCTTTCGACCGAACTCATCGGCGACAATATCCGCGTCAATTGCGTCAACCCGGGTCTCATCCTCACGCCGGATTGGATCAAAACCGCAAAACAACTCACCGCCGACAAGGGCGGCGACTGGCAAGCCTATCTCGACAGCGTCGCGCGCGAACACGCGCCAGTCAAGCGCTTCGCCACGCCGCAGGAATTGGCCAACTTCTTCGTCTTTCTCTGCTCGGATCGCGCGAGCTATTCGGTCGGCTCAACCTACTTCGTCGACGGCGGAATGCTGAAATCCGTCTGAGCGCCGTCGTCTTGCGCCGGCGCTCGCGACCGCGAATCAGTGCTGCATTTGCGCCATTTCAGGCTGCGGCTTCGGCCCCTGATTGAACGCCGCCACGCGAATCAGGTTGGTGACCCCGACCACGCCTGCAACGTTCAGCACGTCGCACTCAGCACAGGTCCTCTGATAAGGCAGGTCCACTATTCCGGAAACCGTCACCCAACCGTTCTCAACATCGACGTTCAACCGGTCCCGAGGGACCGCCAGATCCCAATGGAGCGCGTTCAAAACGCGCAAGCCCACATCGTCGCTCAGGAACCGCATTTTGACCTCCTCCCCCGCGTCACCGGATTTCTTGATGTTCGACCGCGAGGCTATCGACAATCTCGTTAACACGAGCGAGAGCCCAGCTCCTTGACGCTGATCAAACGCTAGCCCGTCAGTTGAGCGGAAGTTGGGCGGATCGCTCGCGAGCGGACCCGAATCTGTCTGGTCAGATTTGTGGCCGCGGTTCGGACTCGGCTTCGCCGAACACCGTTTCGTCGATGCTTATCGCGTTGCCGCGCCAGACGAAGTTGCGGCCAGTCCAGGCCTGGGCGAACAGCGCCGGCAGCATGAGGTCGCGAGCGACCCAGGCGAAGGGCATTCGCCAGGACAGCGGCCAGCCGGCGACGAAGGCGAGGACGGCCTCGGCGCCGTACCAAAAGATCGCCGTCACGGCGACGGCGAGGGCGACGTTCACCCCCAAAACCGGCGCGGCGACGCCGGCCGCCGCCAGGGTAAAGAGGCTCGTCGTCAAAATCTCGGGCGCGAAAAAGAGCGGAAACGTAGCTCGCCGCAGCCGCGCCCAACGAACCTGTCGCGACCAGACGTCCCGCAGGCGTCGACGGCCGAGCGGCTGCTGGAAAGGCTCGTCGACGAGATGGGCGCTTAGTCCCTGCGCGTTGATGAGCTTGGTCGCCGCGGCGTCTTCCGCGATCTCCGCCCCCAAAGCTTCAATGCTTCCGCCCGCTTCCAGCGTCTCCCGACGCCACAGCATCGTCTTGCCCTGGGCGAAGCCATAGCCGGTGGAATCGCCCGCATATTGCCACCGCGCCTCATAGGTGTTGAGAAAGGCGCACTCAATCTCGGCGGCGAAGGTCTCGGGTCGAGACCCGATCGGCGGGGCGCAGACGATGCCGGTGTCGGGGCTCCAGCGGGCCAGCAACCGCTGAATATAGTCGCTTGGCATCAACACATTGGAATCGGCGATGATCACCCAATCGTAACGCGCCGCCTTCCATCCCTTGACGACGTTGTTGAGCTTGGGATTGGCGCTGATCCGGTCATCGCCGATGAGCAGACGCGCGGGGCGGCTCGGATTGGCCTCGATCGCGCCGCGCACCAGGGGGGCGATCGGATCATCGCCGCTCGCGAGGCAGAAGATGATCTCATAGCTTGGATAGTCGAGCGCAAAGATCGATCGCAGCGTTTCGCGCGAGAATGTCTCGACGCCGCATAGCGGCTGCACGATTGTGACGCTCGGAGCATCCGTCGGCGGCGCCATCGGGAGCCCTGACCGTCGCCTGCACCGGCGGGCGGCGAGCACGACGCTCAGCCCGTGAATCCCCGCGCTGGTAGCGCAAATCCCCGCCGCCAGGGCGCCAATAGTCATGCGCTGACCCTACCCGAATCACAAGGCCTTGTCACACCATATTGCGGGTCTAGCGCGACGCTTCTATGAAGGCGAATGGCCTCTCTTCCGGTCGTCCGGTTCGCGCCTTCGCCGACCGGGCGCATCCATATCGGCAACGCCCGCACCGCTCTCCTCAACTCGCTCTTCGCCCGCCGCCACGGCGGAACGTTCATCCTGCGCTTCGATGACACGGATCTCGAGCGTTCAAAGACGGAATACGCAGACGCGATCGAGGCGGATCTGGCTTGGCTCGGAATCAAGCCGGATCTGGTGCGCCGGCAATCGGAGCGGATGGCGGCCTATGAGGAGGCCGCGGCCAAGCTCAAAGATCTCGGCCGGCTGTACCCGGCCTATGAGACGGCGGAGGAGCTCGACCGGCGGCGCAAGCGGCAGCAGGGGCTCGGGCTTCCGCCGATCTATGACCGCGCCGCCTTGCGCCTGTCGGCGGCCGAGCGCGCCGCGCTCGAAGGTTCAGGCCGCAAACCGCATTGGCGTTTTCGCCTCGAACCGATGACCGTGCGCTGGGACGACGTGGTGCGCGGCGAGAGCCACATCGATTGCGCCTCGCTGTCCGACCCCGTTCTGCGCCGCGAGGACGGAACCTATCTCTACACGCTGCCCTCGGTGGTCGACGACATCGACTTCGGCGTGACGCACGTCATTCGCGGCGAGGATCACGTCACCAACACCGCCGTGCAGATCCAGATTTTCGAGGCGCTCGCCGGGGCGACGCCGCGCTTCGGTCATCATAACCTTTTGACCGACGCCGGCGGCGGGGGGCTGTCGAAGCGCTCCGGCGCGCTCTCGATTGCGGCTTTGCGCACAAAGGGAATCGAGTCGCTCGCCGTCGCCGCTCTCGCGGTGCTGGTCGGTTCGGCAGAGGCGGTGCGCCCGGTCGCCTCGCTCGACGAGCTCTCGGAGCTCATCGACCTTTCGCAACTCTCCCACGGCGCGGCGCGTTTTGACGAGGCCGAGCTCGAGGCGCTTTCCGCGCGCACGCTCCATCGCCTGCCCTATGCGGCGGTCGCCGACCGGCTTGGGGCGCTCGGAATCGCCGGACGGCAGGCGGAGGCGCTGTGGCTGGCGGTTCGCGGCAATCTCTTGCGTCTCGACGATATGGCGATCTGGCGGCAGGTGACGGAAGGCGAGGTTGCGCCGATCGTCGAGGACGCGGATTATCTCAAGCTGGCCGCTTCGTGCGCGCCCGAGGACCCATGGGACCTGTCGACCTGGGGCGCGTGGACGACCCGGCTCAAGGAGCTCACCGGCCGCAAGGGACGGGCCCTGTTTCACCCGTTGCGACTGGCCTTGACCGGCCGGGAGGCGGGGCCGGAGCTTGCCGCTCTGCTGCCGCTGATCGGCCGCGCTAAAGCGCTGGCCCGACTATCCGCACCGAGCGCTTGACCCCGTCGGGTCCGGTCGATTCCACCGTTCGCCCCTGATTGACGCTGAAGCTCTTCGCGTTCTGCAGGTCGCCCCCGGCGATGCCGGACGTCTCCCGGCTGACTGTGGCCGCTTCCGCGCTGAGCTTGGTGTCGGCGCCGTTGGCGTCGAGGACGGGCGCGGTCCCCGGGTCGGTCGACGACGCGCCGGGCGTTGCGATGGCGCCGGGCCCTGAGGCAGGCGCGGCGCCGGGTCCAGCGACCACGGACGCGCTTGGCGTCCCTGGCGCGCCGGGCTTCGCCTTCGGATCCGTAACCGACTTGGCCTTGGGATCAATGATCGGCCGGGCCATCTCCGCAGACTTCTCCGGCGTCACCAGAATGTCGTGCTTCTCGTGGCCATAGCGCGCTTCCGCGCCGGCGAGCGCCTCCGCCCAGCTCTCCCCCTTGCGTCGGCAGGAGCAACTCGCATCGAAGGTATGCTCGAATTTATCGGCATTGGGCAAATTTGCGTAAGGTTCACCCGACGGCGAGGCAGCCTCTTCGATCGTGCCGCCGAACGGGAACGAATAGAGGGCCATGTCGGCGTTGGGGCACAAGGCCCTGCAAACGTCCTCCAGGCTGTCCGCCCGGCTTCCGGCCCCTGTATAGGAAACGGGGAAGAAACTGCCGTCGCACGTGCGCACGCACACCGCATAAGAGCCGGCGTGCGCGTGGACGCCCCCGTTCTCGTCCGATTGCCCTGACGGTCCATTGTGCGGCTCCTCGCCGTGATCCTCGAACCGGGCGTCCGTCTGGGGCTCGGGCTCCTGGCCGCCATTTGCAAGCCTGGCTATGCCGCCGAACAGAGCCTCGAAGACGTTGCTGGGCCCTGACGGCGCCGCGCGGAGGCATTCGGCGTTGTAGCGGGCGACCAGATCGCCGGCCCCGCCGCCCGCGCGCGCCTGCAGGTCGGCGAGATTGGCCTCCATACGCGAGATTTGGGCGTTGACCTCGCCGCATTGCGGGGGCGGATCCGAACCGAACATCAGGAACTTGCGATTGCCGCAACCGAGCGACCCGGCGTAGGCTCTGGTGCGCCCAAGCTCGGCGCGCTGGCGCTCGACGGCGGCCTGCGCGCCGCTCGAGCCGCGACGAGCGGCGATGGCCTGCTGCAAGCGGGCGCACTCGCCGGCGTTCTGCGCCAGCGCGTCGGCGCCGCCGAAAGCGGCGATCGAAACCGCAAGCGCGGCTAAAGCGCCGGCGGACGCCAGAATCCTGCCCGGTCCCAGCGCCCTTCGCATGCGTGTGTTGGCCGCCTTCATCTCGTCAATCGCCTCCGCGCGCTTCGCGATCCTCGGGCGCCCGCGCCGCCTTCGTCGGGCGAAGGCGGTTAGAGACCGGCATCGCGGCGTGAACAAGGCGGCGCCGTCAAGCCGCGCTGGGGCGCTTCATACGGGGTTTCGCTTGAGCGCGCCATAGCCCTGCTCTCGCGCCGCTTATTGGCTTCGGCGGGCTGGATCGGGCATAATGAGCCGATGGCGGAAGCGGACGCGCGCGGCGCCAATGCGCCCGAAATCACCGTCAGCGAACTGGCGAACGCGCTCAAGCGCGCGATCGAGGACCGGTTCGGCTATGTGCGCGTCCGGGGCGAGATTTCCGGCTATCGCGGGCCCCATTCGTCTGGCCACGCCTATTTCTGCCTCAAGGACGCCAACGCCCGGCTCGACGCCGTCATTTGGCGCACCACGCTGAGCCGCATGCGGCTCAAGCCGGAGGAGGGGCTCGAGGTCGTCGCGACCGGTCGACTGACCACCTTCCCCGGCAAGTCGAGCTACCAGATCGTGATCGAAGCGCTCGAGCTCGCCGGAATCGGCGCGCTGATGGCTTTGCTCGAAGCGCGGCGCAGGAAACTCGCCGAGGAAGGGCTGTTCGACGCCGCCCGCAAGCGTAAAGTCCCTTTCCTGCCAAGAGTGGTGGGCGTGGTGACGTCGCCGACCGGCGCCGTCATTCGCGACATCCTGCATCGTCTCGCCGACCGCTTTCCCGTGCGGGTGGTCGTCTGGCCGGTGCGCGTCCAGGGCGAGACTTCCGCGGCCGAGGTCGCCGCGGCGATCGACGGCTTCAACGCGCTGCCCATCGATGGGAGGGCAGGGAGGCCGGACGTGCTGATCGTCGCGCGCGGCGGCGGCTCGCTCGAAGATCTCATGAGCTTCAATGACGAGGCCGTGGTGCGCGCGGTCGCCCGCAGCGCGATCCCGCTCATCGCCGCCGTCGGCCACGAGACCGACTGGACCTTGATCGACCACGCGGCGGACCTGCGCGCGCCGACGCCGACCGCCGCGGCCGAATTCGCCGTGCCGGTCCGCGCCGAGCTCCTCGCCGCGATCGCGGAACTCGACGCGCGCCGCCGCGGCGCGATCCTGCGCTTCTCGAGCCGCCTCCGCTCGGAAGTGCGCGCGCTCGCCCGAGCGCTGCCGGCGGGCGAAGCAATCATAGCCGGTCCGCGCCAGCGCCTCGACCGTGCGGCGGAGGCGCTTGCTCGGCGCGTGCGCGGGGCGATCGACCAGCGCGCGCTGCGGACGGCTGGGCTGGCCCGCCAACTCGCGCGTCATTCGCCTCGCGCGCGGCTCGCCGGCCAGCGCGAGCGCTTGAGAGGGCTCAGCGGGCGTTTGGCCAGAGTGAGGCCGTTCCTGATCGAACGGCCGCGCCGGGCGGCGGACGCGGTCGGCCGGGTCTTTGTCCGCGAGGCGGCGCTCCTGGCCAGGCGGCGCGGCGAGCAGGCGGCGACGGTCGAGCGGCTCGCCGCTCGCATGGTCCGCGCCTATGACGAACGCCTGCAAAGCCGACGGGCTCAGCTTTTCTCAGCCCGGCAACTCTTGGGCGCGATGAGTTATCGCGGCGTGTTGTCGCGCGGCTTCGCGCTGGTGCGCGATGAGACGCAAAAGCCCCTGTGGCGCGCAGAGGACGTTAGACAGGCGCAGCGGCTCGAGATCGAATTCGCCGACGGAAAGATCGGCGCGATAGCGGGCGGGCGGGTCGGTCCGCCCTTGACTCCGCCCGCGCTCTTGCCGCGCCGCCGCCCAAAGCCGGGCAAAGACGAGGGCCAGGGGTCGCTCTTCTGACCGCCTTCGTGGGCGCACGGTTCTCGTCGCATCCGCTCTTGGACCGGAACCCCAAACGTCTGTCGGGGTGGCGACCGCTCTGGGCGGAAAGCCGCCCTCCTTCCGCCCGCCGATCAGGTCGAGGCGAGCCGGGATCAGGCGCTCGTGTACTGACCCTAACCCTCAACGCCCTGCGGCGACCCTGCCGAGGAATGTGATGCGCGAACTTCCGGGGAATCCTTCTGTCAGTCAGGGACACTAGAGCAGATTGCATTTGGGTCGACGCGCCCATTGTAGCCGCGCTCCATAGCCCGTCGTCAGACGGGCGTTCTTTAAGAACGCCCTTTGGAGCGCGGCGACGCGGTCAGCGACCGCGTCTTGTCTCATGATTTGCGGCGTCTGGTCCGGCAGGATTGGACGCCGCCGGCTTGAGTTCGCAATCAGGCCGACGGCGGGAGGGGATGGGTCGTGACCGCGCCAATCCCAAGGGACTGATTTGTAGTTTGACCACCCCTCTCTTTTCCCAGCGGCCTGAACGGACACCCGGGGATCAAGCCCCCGAGACAAGACAAGGACTGAGAAAAGATGGGATCAACCGTAGCACGAAACGTCGGCGTCGACATTTCGAAAGACACGCTCGACGTCGCGATCCACCCCGAGGGCAAGGGCTTCCGCATCGCCAACACCCCGCAAGGCCATCGCGCCCTCATCAAAAGGCTTGAGGGCTTCGAGATCGCCCGAATCGTGTTCGAGGCGACAGGGGCTTACCATCGCCTCCTCCAAAAGGCGCTCGTCGAGGCCGGTTTGCCGTGGGTCAAGGTCAATCCCCGGCAGGCCAGACGCTTCGCTCAGGCGGCAGGCAAACTCGCCAAGACCGACCGCTGCGACGCTCTCATGCTCGCCCGCATGGGCGCGGCTCTTGAGCTCGAGCCGAATGTCCCCGTCAGTCCGACGGTAGAGACCATGAAGGAACTCGTCAACGCCCGTCACGCCCTCGTCAAGGACCGCGTCGCTGTCCTCAACCGCCAGGCCATCGCCGTTTCAACGCTCATCAAGCGTCAGCTCGCTCAGAGGCTCCGCCAGATCGACAGCCAGATCGAAGCCATCGACAAGCGCCTCAAAACGCTGCGCAAGGCCGACGCAGACGTCAGCGAGCGCTTCGACATCCTGACCAGCATTCCAAGCTTCGGCGAGGGGACCGCCAATGTGCTGATGGTCGAGACGCCCGAGCTCGGGCGTCTCGACCATCAGCAGGCCGCAAGCCTCGTCGGGCTCGCGCCGATCGCAAACGACAGCGGACAGTCCTACGGTAAACGATCCATTCGCGGCGGCCGGCCACGGGCCAGGCAAGCTCTCTATATGGCCGCCCTCAGCGCCATCCGGTTCAATCCGCAGCTCAAAATCAAATACCAGGCCCTCATCAATGCCGGAAAACCCGCCAAGGTCGCCCTCGTCGCCGTCATGAGAAAGCTTCTCATCCTCGCCAACGCCCTCATCCGCGACAACCGAAAATGGGCCCCCACAGCCCCTTGACCAACACGGACACTACAAGGTCGATTCGACGGAATTGCAATCTGCTCTAGGCGTCCCCCGGTTTCAGCCTGCGGCGCAAAAACAGCCCGCTCATCCACGCATTGAGCCGGTCGAGATAGAGATAGACGATCGGCGTCGTGTAGAGCGTCAGCCACTGGGAGACGAGCAGACCGCCGACGATCGCGATCCCCATCGGCCTGCGCAGCTCCGCGCCCGCGCCGGTTTCGAGCGCGAGTGGCAGGGCCACGATCAGCGCGCAGACCGTCGTCATCATGATCGGGCGGAAGCGCTGCAGGCACGCCTGGCGGACGGCCTCGACCGGGCTCATTTTCCCCTCGCGCTCGGCGGCTAGCGCGAAGTTGATCATCATGATGGCGTTCTTCTTGACGATGCCGATCAAGAGGAGGATGCCGATGAGCGCGATCAGGGTCAGATCGTAGCCGGTTGCGAGCAGGATCAGGAGCGCGCCCACTCCGGCCGCCGGAAGGGCGGAGAGAATGGTGATCGGGTGGATGAAGCTCTCGTAGAGCATGCCCATGATGATGTAGATCACCACAATCGCCGCGGTGACCAGGAGCGGCATGGTGACGAGCGAGGCCTGGAACGCCTGCGCCGTGCCCTGGAACTCCCCGACCAGGGTCGGGGGCGCGCCGAGGCTCGCCTTCGCCGCGGTGATGGCGTCGACTGCCTGGCTCAGCGACGCGCCTGGGGCGAGATTGAAGGAGAGCGTCACGGCGGGGAAGACCCCCTGGTGGTTGATGGTCAGCGGCTCGACCGTGCGCGTCAGATGCGTGACCGCCGACAGCGGGACCTGCCCGCCCGTCGCGTTCGTGACGTAGATGCTCGACAGCGCCTCCGGCCCGGCCTGAAATTTCCTCTCGACCTCAAGAATCAGATACGCCTGTTGGGTCGGCAGATAGATATTCGCGATTTGCGCCTGCCCGAAGGCGTCCTGGAGCGCAGCGTCGACGCTTGCGATCGGCACATTGAGGCTTGAAGCCAGATTGCGGTCGACCTCGACGACGACATGGGTCGAGTTGATCTGCTGGTCCGAGGCGACGTCGGACAGGATTTTCATGCTCTGGAGCTTTGCGAGCAAAAGCGGGGCCCAGTGATTGAGCTCGTCCGTGTTCGTGTCGGTCAGCGTATACTGGTATTCCGCCTGCTCGAGCCGGCCGCCGATTCGGATGTCCGGCACGGCCTGCATGTAGAACCTCACCCCGATCACCTTGGCGAGCTCTGGCCTGAGCCGCGCCATCACCTCCTGCGCCGACGGCCGCTCATTGAAGGGCTTCAGCTGGATGAACACGCGCGCCGTGTTCTCGGTCGCGTTGCCTCCGGTTGCGCCGGCGAAGCTGACGACGCCGGAGACGGCAGGATCCTTGAGGATGATGGCGGCGCATTCCTTCACGATTTCCGACATTGCCTCGAAGGCGATGTCCTCGCGCGCCTGCGCCTGGCCCATAATCATGCCGGTGTCCTGTTCGGGTAAGAACCCCTTCGGGATCACGACGTAGAGGTACCCGGTCAGGACGATCAGCGCGATGGTGACGAGCAGCATCAGAAACTGGCGCCGCAGGGCCCAGGTGAGCCCTCGGTCGTACATATCGCGCATGCGGTCGAAACCGCGCTCGAGCCAGCGGCTGAAGCGGCCCTGCTGCTCGCCGCTGTCGCGGGTCAGAAACTGCGCGCACATCATCGGCGTCAGCGTCAACGACACGAAGCCGGAGAGGAATATCGCCAGAATCGTAACGATCGCGAATTCGTGGAAAAGCAGCCCGACCACGCCCGCCATGAAGACGACCGGAATAAACACCGCCGCAAGCGACAGCGTGATGGAGAGGATGGTGAAGCCGATCTCTCCCGCCCCGTCGAGGGCGGCTTGGAGGGGCGGCTTCCCCACTTCGATATGGCGAACGATGTTCTCGATCATCACGATCGCATCGTCGACAAGGAACCCGATGGCGATCGTGAGCGCCATGAGCGACAGATTGTCGATGCTGTAGCCGAGCAGATACATCGCCGCGAATGTCTCGACGATCACGACCGGCAAAGTGATGCTCGGAATCACGGTCGCCCAGAACTTGCGCAGGAAAAGGAAGATCACCATGACGACGAGCGCGAGCGCCAGCACGAGGGTGAACTCGACGTCCGAGACGGAGGCGCGAATCGACAGGGAGCGGTCGGAGACGAGATCGACGTGCACCGTGCGCGGGATCGACTTTTCGAGCTGCGGCATCATCGCCTTGATCCTGTCGACGACGTCGAGCGTGTTGGCCCCGGGCGCCTTGAAGACCAACAGAACCTCGGCCAGCTGCGTGCCAAACCAAGCGCCCGTGCGGGGGTTTTGCGGCCCGTCGACCACGGTCGCGATGTCGCCCAGCTGGACCGGCGCGCCGTTGCTGTAGGCCACGATCACCTTGCGGAACTGGGCGGCGTTGGTCAGCTGCTGGTTGACGTCGAGCGGAAATTCCTCGTGACGGCCTTCGAGATTGCCCGTCGCTTGGAGAGCGCTCTCTGACGTCAGCGCGGCGCTGATCTGCGCGAAACCCAGTCCTTTCGCCGCGAGCGCGTTGGGATTGAGCCTCACCTGCACGGCGGGCTGAGCCTGCCCGGCGATGCTCACCTGGCCGACGCCGCTCACTCGCGAGAGCGACTGGCCGACGAGGATGTTGGCGTATTGATCGAGCTCCTGGATCGGATAAGCGTCGGAATGAACCGCGTAGATGAGAATTGGCGCATCGGCCGGATTGGCCTCCTTGTAGGTCGGCGGGTTTGGAAGATTCTTGGGAAGAAGGGCGCTCGCGGCCTGGATCGCCTGCTCGACGAAGCCCGCTGCGGCAGCGATGTCTACGCTCAGGTCGAACTGGAGCGTGATCGACGTCGTGCCGAGCCCGCTGGTCGAGGTCATCGAGGCGAGCCCCGGAATACCGCTGAACTGGTCTTCGAGCGGCGTCGCCACGGTCGAGGCCATCACGGTGGGGCCCGCGCCCGGGAGCTGAGCGGACACCACAATGGTCGGGAATTCAACGTTAGGCAGGGCGGCGACCGGCAGGAGATTGAAGCAGACCGCGCCGAACACGAACAGGCCGGCCGTCATCAACGCGGTCGCGATCGGTCTGCGAATGAAAGTTTCCGATATGTTCATTGGGCTGCGCTCGCGTTCGGCTTGGGCAGCTCGATCGCGACCTTCACGCCGTTTTCGAGATTGTACTGCCCGTTGACGACGACGCGCTCGCCCGGCGAGACGCCTTTGGTAAACACGGCCAACCCGTTCTGGCGGGCGACGACCAGCACCGGGACGCGGTGGGCGACATTGTCGGCCGAGATCGTGTAGACGTAGTCGCCCTGCGGACCCGACATGACGCTTCCCACCGGAGCGGTGACGGCGTTTTTGCGCATCCCGACCGCAAGGTCGACGGTGACGAACTCCCCCGGCCACAACGCTTGATTGTCGTTGGGCAACGTCGCATAGAGGGCCACGGTGCCGGTGGTCGCAACCACTTGGTTGTTGATGAAGGTGAGTTTTCCTTCGCCCAAGGTCTTTCCTTCCTGAGACAGGGCGCGCACATTGAGCGGCGCCTTCGTCTGGGCGGCGCTAACTTCGTCCAGTTCGCTCTGCGGGATGGGGAAGGTCACATAGATCGGCGAGATCTGGTTGATGGTCACAAGCGTTGTGCCGGCCCCGGCCTGCACATAATTCCCGGGATCGACTTGGAGCGCTCCGGCTATGCCCGTCACGGGGGAGTTGATGTGGGCGTAGTCGAGGTTGAGCTTGGCGTTTTCGATATTCGCCTGATCAAGCTTGACCGTGCCTTCGTCCTGCTGGACCACATAAGCTTGGTCTTGCGCTTGTTGCTGAGCAATTGAGTTTTCGGCCTCCAACTTCTGATAGCGCGCGAGATCGGTCTTGGCTTCGGCGACCAGGGCCTGGTCATGCTCAAGCTGCGCCTGAGCCTGGTCGAGCGCCGCCTGATAAGGCCGGGGATCGATGAGAAACAAAGGATCTCCCGCCTTGACGAGCTCCCCCTGCTTGAAAAACGCCTGCATGATCTGACCGTTCACCCGACTCTGCACGTTGACGGCCTGGATCGACTGCACCGTGCCAAGCGCGTTGATGAGGATCGGCATGTCGCGTTGCGTCACGGCCCCTGCAACAACCGGGACGGCCGCTTCGACCGGCGCAGTCTCGGCTGGCTTGGGTCGGCGCAGAACCGCGAAAGCCACGCCTCCCGCGACGATCGCTGCGATCAACCACAGCGCCAGCCTGGGACCCTTTTTCACCGTTCATCTCTCTCGGTTCTCATCACGAACGACGCGCCGACAGCATGTCGAGTCCGGTCATCTAACTCCGCGTTCGACAAGACGTAATCATCGGGCTGGCAATTGGGGAGGCCAGCGCGCGGATGGCGGCGCCATTTCTAACGGGCGCTCCTGGCGCAACCTACGCCCTCAGCCAAGGACCGCTTTCTTATGCTTTCCGCCCGTTCACGGGGCCGATCTTGACCGGCGCAAAGGGTCGCGAGCAATCGCGTATCGCTCAATCCGGGATTGACCGCTCGCAGCGGCGGCGCTCGGCCCGGCGGGGGCTCGCAACCTGTCGCCGGAATAATGAATTAAAGAATGAGTCGACATTTTGTTGCAGAAAGCAGAAGCTCGGGATATCAGCCGGCGGCGAGGCGCTTAAGCCTCGGCGTGCTGGACCGCGGGCGCCTCCCGCTCTGGGGCGCGGTTCAAGGGGCTTGCGGGGCAAGCTTTCGGCGCTCCCTCCATGAGCCGCCCCGCAAGCCAGGCCGGCAGGAACGCCTCGAGCCATGCGGCGACGCGGCCGTCATGCTGGAACCAGCCGCCGAGATGCTCGGGCCGGCTCAGCGCCCCTGGCCGGCTTAAGCGCTCGGCGCCGCGATGGGTCCAGCGGCACATCATGTGGTAGGTCACTTCCGGGTGGAACTGGAGGCCGACCGCACGCCCGCCATAGCGATAGGCCTGATGGGGGAAATGCGCCCCGCCGACGGCTAGGAGCTCGGCGCCCTCCGGCAGATCGAAGCCGTCGGAATGCCATTGGTAGACGGTGCGCGGGAACGGGGCCGCGCACAGCCGGTCGCCGGCGAGCGTGGGCTCGACTGGATAATAGCCGATCTCGCTGCGCTTGTCTTCGTAACTGAACACCCGGGCGCCGAGCGCGCGCGCCAGCATTTGCGCGCCGAGGCAAAGGCCGAGCAGCGGTTTGTCTTCGGCGAGCGGGGTTTCGAGCCACTCGATCTCCCGCCTGACCCAGTCGAGCGTGTCGTTCGCGCCCATGGGGCCGCCGAACACCACGACCCCGTCGTGGTCCGCAAGCGTCTGCGGCAGCGGCTCGCCGAAGCTGGGCCGGCGGATGTCGAGCCTCACATCCATGGCCTTAAGCGCCAGGCCGACGCGGCCCGGAGTCGAATGCTCCTGGTGGAGCACGATCAATATGGTCGGGCGCCGGGCGAGGCTCCCCAAGGTCATGGTTCTCAAACTCCGTCGCGACGTTCGTACGCCGCTCTCTCCGAATCGCGATCGTAGGAAAGCAAGTTCTGCGCCGCAAGCTTAACGAGAGGTGAACCCAGGCCTGCGGCGCTGATCAGTTGCGTCCTCGCGCGCTTGCCTCACTTCCCTCCCGCCGATATATAAGCGTTTCTCACGCCGCCGCACCGCTCCCATCGTCTAGCGGCCCAGGACGTCGCCCTCTCACGGCGAAAACAGGGGTTCGAGTCCCCTTGGGAGCGCCAATTGTTTCAAAGGTTTAATTGGATTTTGGACCAGGGTCGGCGATCGGTGCCCAACATATGCCCGATAAACGTAGGCGAACGCTCGCGAACGTAGTCGTCAGCGCCTGTGCCGTTTCGTTCCGCGAGCCAACACGCTGCCCAGCCTAACGGCCCGCGTAAGGGTTCGTGCGCTCCGCCTTCAAAAGCATGCTCCCCCCAGTCGAGGCCCCCGAGGGGGGAATAAATTTATATGGGGTCGGGGGCTTGATGGTCACTCATAGATTTTCTGCAGATTTTAGACATTTTTCACAATTACATTTTGTTATATATTACTGTTGCGTTAGTCCTTGACGAAGGCTAAAAAGCGGGGATCTCGCCTGTTAGCCAGCATTCCTCATTACTACGGCATACCACTCCAGTAAGCCGATTTTTGTGGAAAGCAGGCACGTTGTTGACATAAATAGTCTCGTATCGCTGCACCCAGGTTTGGCTCAAACCAACAAGAAGTATCGCCAACGCGATTATGCGATGGCCCGTGAACCATTCAGGCATGCTCTCCCCCAGGATGTGAAAACCAGTGCAAGCAGTGGGCGTGGCTTATTATTAAACGAAGTTTGTTGAGCTTTGGTTACAAGCCGCCACCCGCTTGAGCCCACACTGCCCACCACATCCATGACCTCGGCCATCCTCTTGTTGTTATCTGTCTTCCTGTCACCCGCGGCGAGGCCGACAAAACTACTCTAAGCCCGAGGGTAGCCGCGCGACCAAGCTACACCCTATATGCGGGCGTATTACTTTGCGCCACACCCCGGTCGGTTTGACAGGCAACTTTGGGCCGGCGGGAACCCCTGCTGCGCCGCTTTCCCCCACCATTTCGCGGCCTCGGCATGATCCTGCGGAATGCCTCGACCGCTTTCATACGCGATTCCAAGTGAGAACTGCGCCTCGGCAAGCCCCTGATCGGCTGCTTTGCGATACCACGCCACGGCCTGCCCATAGTCCCGCGGCACGCCACGGCCGTTCGCATAGGCTGAACCGAGGTCAGTTTGCGCCTGGCCGTAGCCCTGTTCCGCCGCCTTGCGGTTCCATTCGGCCGCCTCGGCGTAGTCCTGCGGGACGCCTCGGCCCTTCGAATAGGCGTCGCCGAGGTTGCTCTGGGCGTAAGCATCCCCCTGTTCCGCCGCCTTCCGGAACCACTTCACAGCCTTGGCATTATCCTGCGGAATCCCTCGGCCGTGCCAATAGGCAGAACCGAGGTTGTTCTGAGCCTGAGCAAGCCCCTGATCGGCGGCCTTCTGGTACCATTTCACCGCCTCGGCATCATCCTGTAGGGCGCCTTGCCCTTGATCATACATCAAGCCGAGGTTTTGCTGGGCGTAGGCTCCCCCCTGATCGGCGGCTTTACGGAACCACTTCACGGCCTGGACATCATCGCGCGCGACGCCTTGGCCGATCCAATAAACAAAACCGAGGTTAGTTTGCGCCGCCGCGAAACCTTGGTCGGCGGCCTTGAGATACCAGGCGATCGCCTGCCCGTAGTCCCTCGGCACACCCCGACCATTCGAATATGCTAAACCGAGGTCAGTTTGCGCCTCGGCAAAGCCCTGTTCCGCCGCCTTGCGGTACCATTTCACCGCCTCGGCATCATCTTGTGGAACGCCTTGGCCGTTCCAATAGGCGCGACCGAGGTCAGTTTGCGCCTGCGCATAGCCCTGTTCCGCCGCCTTATGGTACCACTTGGCCGCCTCGGCATAATCTTGCGCCACGCCGTGGCCATTCTCATAGGCGAAACCAAGGCCTCGCTGCGCATCGGCGAAGCCCTGGTCCGCCGCCTTCCGGTACCACTTGGTCGCCTCGGCGTAGTCCTGTTGAACGCCTTGGCCATGCTCGTACTTGACGCCGAGATTATGTTGCGCCTGGGCGTAGCCCTGATCCGCCGCCAAGCGGTACCATTTCGCCGCCTCTGCATAGTCTTGCGCGACGCCGTGGCCATATTCATACGCGATGCCAAGGGTGGCTTGAGCCTCTGCAACCCCCTGATCGGCGGCTTTGCGGTACCATTTCACGGCCTCGGCATCATCCCGCGGGACGCCTCGGCCGTTGGCATACATGTAGCCGAGACCAGCCTGCGCCCCGGCGTTGTCCTGATCCGCCGCCAAGCGGAGCCATTTGGTGGCTTCTGCATAATCCTGTGGGACGCCTTGGGCATTCGCATATGCGTAGCCAAGGCTGGCCTGCGCGTAGGCGTCGCCCTGATCCGCCGCCATCAGGTACCATTTCGCGGCCTCGGCGTAGTCCTGAGCGACACCCTGCCCGCTGCGGTACAAGTCACCGAGAGGGGACTGCGCCTGAGCGAATCCTTGATCCGCGGCTAAGCGAAGCCATTTCGCAGCCTCGGCGTAGTCCTGAGCGACGCCATAGCCAAGAACGTACATGAGACCGAGAGCAACCCGCGCGTTGCCGTAGCCCTGATTCGCCGCCAAGCGGAACCACTTCGCGGCCGCAGCGTAGTCCTGCGGCACGCCTTGGCCTTGGTAGTAACTGCGGCCGAAGTTGTATTCCTTAGATGCCATTTCCTGCTCCGTTAACGGCCCCGAAAGCGGCAAAGCGGCTGCGTAGTCCTGTCGTACATACGCTGTGTCGTCTTGTTCATAAGAGTTGATCGGCAAGTATTTGACGAACGATTGGTTATATCGAGTAGCCAACAAACATAATAACTGAATCAATACCGCACTACCAAAAAAACAATAGGCTATAAAGCTCCACTTGAGATCGAATTTGTAAATTTGTGGTTTGCTTGCTATGTTGCAAATGAGCCTCTCGGCGAAGAACCAAACGGTCCAACCAACCAGGACAACCACGGTGCCAATCGTACCGAACATGACAAAGGCCACGCTCGCCTTAATAGTATGATAAGCAATGACCGTGAAATTAAACGTGTCCCAAACGATCCAAACAATCGCTGCACCGACGATTCCATACATGACAGTGGAGACGCTAAACTTAACAGGTCTGGCGGTAACCATCTCGAAGTTAAACATACGATATCGCGCCCTTACTTTTTGAGGACCGGTGCACGCCCTTCGGCCACCCGAAAGGACGTGTCCATGGGCCATTATATTTGATAGAACCCGGCCAACCCAGTTGATCGTAAGAAAATGAACGCTGAGTTAGCATTTATTGTAAAAAAAGATCGTATACTGCGTGCCAGTCCGGCGTCTTAATTTCTAAATTTATATCGATAAAGCATCAGTTTCATTTATCATAGTACTCGCTATTTAGCCTTTTGCTATCTCCTTGTTGCCTGAACCAACGCCATTAATTGCTCGCCTATACAGCGGCGTGAAGCGAAGCGCTCCCAGCCCAGCCAGGCCCTTCTGGTAGACGGGCAACAGACTGCTTGGGAATGAAGGCCCAAGGCACGACATGCCATTCGCGCGGGACGTCTGTTGCGGTGAATACGGCGGCTCCAGAGCCGCGCCGGAGGGCCTAAATGATTGGCAAGCTCCTAGAACTTGGCGGCGTCCGAATTTGACGCGCGCATTATGCTCCCCAAGAAACTTGGACAACCTGGCCAAGTTGGACATGCCCTTTCAACTCAAGGCATTCCTATATGCGAATGTGTCAATGTTTTAGTTGATGGTACTAACGCGCGGGTCCGATGGCCCTGCCGTCGATCGGGGGAGACCGGAGAATGATCGCGGGCTTCCTCTTCCACTTTTCGGGAGCCACAGAGCTAGGTCGTGGCCTTTTCCAAAAAGCCAAAAACTTTAGGTCAGCGGCAACTCTCGTTCGGCCATCACCGCGAGCCTATGGACGTCGGCGAGCCCGCCAAAGCAACTCTCGCCGTCGCCGAGGATTCAGGGCAGATAGGGCACTTCAAGTGCTGTTTTGAGATTTTTCTCTCATGAAGATGCATAAGAGAAAAATACTCAAAACGCCCCCATATCTGCCCTATCTGCCCCGAATCCTCGACGACGGCGCGATTATCATCATGGATTGGCCGCCGTCCCGGCGACGAGATGCAGCCCCGGACCCAACGCCTGTAGCCGCAAGCCCCTGAACAGTCGGACACCGTTGCTCTTGGTTGTGCGCAAGCCCCGTCCGTGCAGCTCTTCGACAAACCGGCGGTTGCCGACTGTCGGCGCGTGCTCAAGCTCGGACCACAATTTGTAATTGCCATAGGCCTCGCAGCGCGTGATGCTCCCCTGCGGATCGACGACAGTCCGTTCATCCAGCCACTGCTGAATGAAGTCCATCTCGCTGCGGTAGGCCGCGGTTGCGTGCTTTACGGCGGCTGACGGCTTCAGTCCGTCCAACTGCCACTTGAAGCAGCCTTTGATCATCCATGCGAGGATGCCTGGCAGTTCCTGACGCAGTTTCTCCTCGCGGAAGTTCGGGTCCTTGTCTTCGTCGGCTATCTTGGCGTTGAAGCCGATGATGTTCATCCTGCGCCATATGCCGTCGTCGCTCCCCTTCACAAACGGCCGGTGGTTCGTCATCAAGAGCACCTTATGACTTGGATTGAACGTGAAGGGGTCGCGATATAGCTTCCTCGCCGGGATGGGTTCATTCGACGTGATTGCCTTCACTTGGGCTTCCGCAATTGCGCAGCCCTCATCGGTTTCGCTGACGACGACGAGCCTGCTGCCGTGGAGCGCCGCAACATCCGGAGATGCAGCGCCCCTCTCGCCTTGTGACTGCAACAGCACGTCGCTGCTGCCCTTTGCGGCGTATTCGCCGAGCGCGTTGAAGAGCGTCAT
Source organism: uncultured Alphaproteobacteria bacterium (assembly GCA_963824475.1). Classification (GTDB taxonomy): domain Bacteria; phylum Pseudomonadota; class Alphaproteobacteria; order Rhizobiales; family Beijerinckiaceae; genus Roseiarcus. Next base: position 659,081 of record CAWGPR010000003.1, on the reverse strand, counting down.
GGCGATCGTTGTCTTTCCATTCGAGCCGCCGCCGAAGAAGGCGAAAAGCTTTTCCTCCGAGACGAGCCCAGTCAGCATGTATCCCGCGATGCGTTGCAGATGTTCGATCGTCTCAACGTCGCCTTGCATCGCCCAATCCAAAGTGGCCAGCCAGTTGGGGCAGGACGCATCCCGGTCGGGAACGACCCCCGTCGATTTCGTGATGAAGTCCTCGCGTCGGGGCGCATGTGGCTTGCGGGTGCGCAGATCGAAGGTAACGTCCTCGCAACCCAAGAGCCAAGGATCGGCGTCGAACTGCTTCGGCTCCGCGCGAATGCTCGCCTCGCCCTTCGCCACATTGATCATCGCATGAAGACGTTGCTCTCTCTGCGTCGCCAAGGCGTGCTTGCGCAACGCCGTGCGAGGGGCATCCGCAAGTGTGCCGGCCCAATTGAACATATGCTCGGTCACCTGCCGCGCCAGAGGCAGAAGCGCGGTGTCAGACTTGAGTTGCCATCGCTTCCCATTCCAATGAGCCCAGGCTCGCCATGCTTCGATGTAGCGAATGTCCTCTTTGTTCATCGCGACGAACAGGAGGGCGTTACCTGCGTCGGTCTGCTGAAACTGGGTCGGGTCTACGACGGAGCCAGCAAGCGCCGCCATCATCGTAGCTTGCATGTCTTGTGGACTTAGAGCCGCGTTGCTCACGATGCACCTTCCTCGGCGGTCACGCCGCACTGTTCTCGAGTTGTGAGAAAACCATTGCGAGGCGCGCCGCGCGCGCAGCGATGTCAGCCTCGCCCGAAGAGCGCAACGCTATTGAGGCGTCGCAAAGCAGCTTGCGTACGGAGAACTGCCGATCCGTCGGCGATGCGCTCGCGGCCCAGCCAACAGCTTGCCGAACGTCGTGTTCGCCGTTCGCGTCGTCTTCGCCGATGCAGGCGTCGCGAAACGCTTGCGCAAGCGCCCCTTCATCGACGATGCCAAACGCGTTTCTCAAAAGCGCGCAGAACGCCAGCCGGCGCGCACGGTCGTTTTGATACGCGGCGTGATGCGAGCGAAGTATGTTCGACTTCGCAACGATCTCGACAAAAGCGGCGGCTGCATCGGGCATCGGCGCGGCGGGCGCGACAAGTGGAGGGCGCTTTGTTCTCGTGCCGCTGGCGATGCGCGCGCTTTGCTCGTTGATGGCATCTGGGACGATAACGGCCGGTTCGCCGCCTAAGATGCCATGCCGATGAGTTAAGGGGTCTGAGCCGTCTCGAATGATCGGCGCGGCGGTGAAGATCAGCTTCCCTTTGTCGAAGACGCTCCGGTCGACGAATTTTAATCCCGCGAGGAAGCCCTTCCATGCTGCTGGAAACACGGCCGTGTCCAACATGAAGAACAGATGGACGCGAATTACGTCCAGTTGCGAGGAGTGGCCAGAGCTTCCGCTCAACTGCCAAACGCAAGCCGAGGGCTTGAACGTATCGGGTAGACGTTCGCGCGCATAGCTGGCAAGGGCTGCGCCATCATCAAAATCGATCCGTCGCGGGCGCGGAAGCTTCTCAATGTCGAGAATGATCCATGCGCGCGGAACCGCGACGAGACCAGCCGGGAACAGCTCGCCTGTGTGCCAATCGACCCCGGGCGAACACCTCCGGCGCAGTCGGTTCACGTCGACCCCCGGCGCGATTGCCTCTTTGACGAGCGCGATGCCACGCCGCTTTTCGATCAGGTCGAGTACGAAGCACATGTCCTGAACGGACGCGACCGGGATTTCCTTGGCCTCAAACCAAGTTGCGTTTGCCACGGGCGTGATTTGGCCGTTCGTCTGCCAGATTTTTGCGAGCACCCTTGGGGCGCCGACGCGAAGCAACGTGATGCGGTCTAACATCACGCAACCTCCCGCATCGGGAGCGAGGCGAGCCACACCCGCAAGTCGTCATCAAGGATGATAGTCCTTCGACCGATTTTGCGGGCCGCGAGGGCGCGAGCCTTAATTGCAGCGTACACGGTAGTGCGCCCGCAATTTGCTCGTGTTGCCGCCTGTTCGACGGAATGCGCGAGCGGGGGCGCTGCCAGAGATGTCGGTTTTGCCATTGTTCGTACTCCACGTACCCGCGCAGGTTCCAGCGGGTTCGGGGAGACAAGACCAAAGTTTCGGGCCGACTAATACGCAATAATTCAGACCGCGGAACAGCTACTGTTTGTTGGGCTTTCGACCTGGCTCGCCACGAGCGCCGTACTGTTTTTGCAGGCGAATGCGCACTGCCCGTTCCTCTACCATGGTCAGCGCGCGTTGATTCTTGGACCACTTGATAAAATCCGAGATGTTCGTCATCTCGCCATGCTGTCGGAGGTACTCGGCAAGCAGCCTAGTCGTTTCACGGTCACGTTCCGTCAGGCGTTCAAGCTTGGTCGTTTCGCCGCGAACCCTCTTATTGAGCCGTCCACGTCGCCCGGGAGGGGCATCGGCGAGCTTCGCCTCTGCCTCAAAAAGTTTGCAGCTCGCGTCGAACGCTTTATCAAAATGCGTCGGGGCTTTGCGCCCGGCGCGAACAGTCGTCCCTTTGCCCGTGCAGCCCGCGGCCTTACCGCTGCGCTTGCGGTTCACGTTGGCCCCATGTCGTCGTCTAGCATTTATCGTCTTGCCAACGCGGCTACGTTCGATCTTTCGACGATGCCAAGCGCCGGCAGCGCCGCGCGCACGGTTTCGGCAACATAGTTCGGCGCTAGGTGCGCATAGTGCCGTTCGGTCATTCGCGTGTCCGCATGCCCGAGTTGAGCCGCGATGACGCCCATTGGAACGCCGCGCATAGCGAGCGATGACGCATAGGTGTGGCGCAGGATATGGAAGGTCGCAGCCGGCTCGACCTTCGCGCGCCCGCTTGCCGCTTCCAGCGGCCGTTGTTGATGCGATGCGCCCCACGTCTTGCCGTCGTCGCGGAGAAAGATCGGATCGGAACCGGGCCGCCCTGCAGTGAGCTTCGCAAAGAGCGCCCGGCCTTCCTCGGTGAGCGCGACGTGACGAGGCTTGCCCGCCTTCGAAAGCTGAACAGTGATCGTCCCGGCCTCGGCGTTGAAGTCTCTGCCGCGCATCCTAGTCAATTCTCCATAGCGGCAACCCGTCAGCAACGAAGCGCGGACTAGATCGCGAAATGCGCCATCGCAGGCATTGACAAGCCTTCGGCAATCCTCATCCGACAGGAAATGCACTATAGGTGCGTCCGCCTCCCGAAATGGCTTCACCTTGCGCCATGCCTCGTCACTACCTACTCGGCTCTCGTGATACGCATGGTTGAGCGAAGCCTTCAGGACGGTGAGCGTCCGATTGGCGGTCGCCCGGCGCGCTCTCACGGCGTCAGTATCCTTGGCGTCGATTACCGTTTCCTTGCGGGCTTTCACGAGGCGGGCAGAGCGAGTGAGCTTAGGCGCAGTTCCGAGACCCGTGTGCCAGTCTCGAAGGCGCTGCGTCGTCAGTTTCGCCACATCTAACTTACCGAGTGCGGGCAGGATGCGAACGTTTGCGGCGGCGCGGTCCTTTGCTAGTCCCTTGGAGCCCCGCCGTTCGCGGTCTGCGAAATAGGCCTCAAGCGCCTTTGCGACCGTGTAGGGGCCATCGTCGGGGCCGTGTCCAAGCGCCCGGCGCTCTTCGTTGCGCCACCATTCCCGCGCCACTTCCTGAGCCTGCCTGAACGATCGCAGTGCCACGCCGTCAGCGTCTTGCAGATCGTCCGCCGTCCCGATCTTAGTTTCCAGGTACCGGCCCTCGCCGACGAAGCGGCGGGCAACCCATGAGCCGCCGCCCTCTTTGGTGCGGCGATAGCCGAGATGCAGCCCGGTTTCGAGGACGCGCCAGTAGGGCTTTCGCCGGGCAGTGAGCCGACGTCGGGCGGTGCCGGTTTCAAGGTTCGTGTCGCGGACTGTGCGGGCCATTTTGGGAACTCCTTGGGCGCGTGCCCAACTTGTGCCCAATAAGCGTAGACGAACGCCAACGAACGCGCAAGGCCGCTAACGATATGATTTTCTGTTGTTTCAAGGCGCTACTTGGTTCGCTGACGTCCGCCGAAGTGCGGGTTATCCCTCTCTCACGGCGAAAACAGGGGTTCGAGTCCCCTTGGGAGCGCCAATCATTTCAATGCATTAGACGCTTCATAGCCTTTCGAAACTTTGGCCGTACGGAAATTATACGGAAAAGGCGTCCCCGAGTTTCGGCGAACTGGCCCGGTCGAACATCTCGCCGATTGTGTCGCCGGCCGCGGCTGGCGCTTCATGACGACGAAGCCGGAGCGCTTGATGGTTTACTCGCCCCGAAGGCGCGTGATTACCTCATCCCTCTCCTTGGCGTCCCTCTTGAGGCGGAAGCGCACGCATCTGCAGGGGCATTGGCACTGATGAGCGACTGAAGCGAGCTCACCAGCACCAATCGTCGGCGGCCGATCTCGGCGTCTCGCCGGCGTCGATCAAATCACGCCATCGCGCCATGCTGTGCGACGAGATGCGGTGCGCATCGCAGTAGTCGCGCATCGTCATTCCGCTCCATCGCTGCGCCTCGACGTGCATCGCCCAAAACGCCTGGGCGGCGCGGTTGCGCTTGTCGGTCGACAGGTTCGGACGACGCTTTTTGGCCTTCTGCTCGCGCGCCAACTCCCTGTCCGCACGCAGCTTTTCGGCGCTCAGGAGCACGTTCAGCCAGCGCGTAAATGTCTCCTCGCAGAGCCGATGTTCGCGGCAGTATTTGCGCCGCGAAAGGCCGCTCTTGCGCCAGGCTTCGACATGGATCGACCACCAAACCCTGAGCGCTTTGTTCCCGTATCGTTTCGACCCCACCGGAGATCCTCCAACATCCGAAGGAGCCCGATATGGACCGCCAGGGCACATCTGCGGAACCGTGCGGAAACCGGACGCTTACGCGCCGACGTAAGCGTCCGGCGGCGACACGTTGATCAGGGCTTGACGTGATCCTCGGCGCGCCAAGCCCACGGCAGCAGTTCGTCGAGACGGTTGATCGGATATCCGTTGACCATGCGCTCGAGCACGTCCTTCAGATATGCATAGGGTTCGACGCCGTTGAGCTTGCAGGTCTCGATCAGCGAACAGAGCACAGCCCATCGACTGCCGCCGCCGTCGCTGCCCGCAAAGAGATGATTCTTCCTTCCGAGAGCGACCGGTCGAATCGCGCGCTCGACAGGATTTGTGTCCAACTCGGTGCGGCCGTCGTGCAAGAAGCGGGTCAGACCCTGCCAGCGCGCCAGCGCGTACCTGATCGCTTCGGCGAGCGTGCTCCGTCCCGACAGCAACGGAAGCTGCGCCTTGAGCCAGGCGTGCAAAGCGTCGACGATTGGCTTGGAGCGAGAGCGGCGAGCCGCAAGCCGCTTCGCAGGCGACTGACCGTGAGCGTCCGCTTCGACGGCATAGAGTTCGCCGATGCGGCGCAGCGCCTCTACCGCAATCGGCGCGTTCGTGGCCTGCGCCACTTCGTAGAACTTGCGTCGCGTGTGGCTCCAGCATGCGGCGAGCACGACGTCCCCTTTCTCCGCCAACGGCTCGAACCCAGCATACCCGTCGACATGAAGAACGCCGCTGAACCGCTCGAGATGCGAGGTCGGACGTTCAGCTTTGCGGTCCGGCGCATAAACATAGACGGCGGCCGGCGGCTCTGGCCCACCCCATGCTCTCTGCTCACGGGCGTAGACCCACAGCCGTCCCGTCTTGGTGCGCCCTCGGCCTGGATCGAGCACCGGCACGGGCGTGTCATCGGCGAACAGATGGTCCGAAGCGAACACGTTCCTGGCAAGGCGTTCGTGCAACGCCTCCAGCCACCAGCAAGCGCCGCCGACCCATCCAGCCAGCGTCGAACGCGGAAGGTCGATGCCGTGGCGGGCGAAGATTTGCGACTGCCGATACAGGGGCGTGTGATCGCAATATTTGCTGACAAGCACCTGGGCAAGCAGCGCAGGCGTCGCCAAGCCGCCGGCGATCGGCCGTTCTGGCGCCGGCGCCTGCGCCACCGTCTCGCAAGTCCGACAGGCGTATTTGGGACGAGTGGTGCGGATGACGCGCAGCTGCGCCGGAACCCAATCCAGCATCTCGCTCACGCTCTCGCCGATAACATGCAGCGCACCGCCGCAACAGCTGCAGATCATGCTCTCAATATCGAGGCGGACCTCTTCGCGCGACAAATGGCCGGGCAACGCTTTGCGACGAGAGGGCCGCTCGCCCGCTTGCTTTTCGCGAGGCGGACGCTTCTCCTCCCCGCGGGCGAGATCGCTCTCGATGTCTTCGAGAGCGAGCGCCAGCTGATCGGGATCAAGGCGCTCGGACCGACGGCCAAACTGCGCCCGCTGCAACGTCTTGATGATCGACTTCAGGCGCTCGATCTCGCCGTCGCGGTGCTCGACGGCGGCGGCCATATTGCGAACGAGATGCTGCAGAAGAGCCGGTTCGGAAGGCAAATCGTCAAGATCGAACGGCATGTCCGAATCTACCCGAATCGCCTGATTCGAAGAAGCGAATTCGTTCGATTCTATGCGGGCTTCCGCAGCTTTTTAGCCTGCCAGGGCCGGCTTCCATACGCGTTCCGGCGCGCGCCAGTCGATGCCCTCGATCAGCATGGCGAGCTGCGCCGGCGTCAACGTGATCGAGCCGTCATAACCCGCCATCGTCGGCCAAACAAAGGCGCCCTGATCGATCCTTTTCGTGAACAGGCAAAGTCCGTTTCCGTCCCAGAACAGGATCTTCAGCATCGACGCCTTCTTGCCGCGGAAGGTGAACAGGTGGCCCGAGAATGGATCCTGCTTCAGCGTTTGCTGCACCAGCATGGCGAGTCCGTCGAGGCCTTTGCGCATGTCGGTGTAGCCCAGCGCCAGATGCACCTTCACGCCCGCCGGAACGATCATCATGGTTCCGCGCCCTCACCGAGGACGTGCTCACGAACGGCGTGTGGATCGACGCCGGCAGGTGCGAACACGCGCCGGCCGCCAGGCAGGTCGATCGCCGTCATTCCGTCCGGCGGCTGCACGAGATCACGCAGAAGAAGTGTCGTCGGCGCGTCGTCAGTGAGCGCGACGGGCGCAAGCTTCGCGCGCTTCCGCTGCGCCACGCCGAACTGCACGCGCCACCGAAACAGCAGCCCCGTGACGATCCCGTGCTTGCGCGCGACCTGCGAGACGCTGACGCGGGGCTGGTCGCTCTCCAGGGCTATGGCGCGCTTCTGTTCGTCGGTGAAGAAGCGCCGCAGAATCTGCCGAGGCGAGCCTGGATCGCCGCTCGGCGGAGCTGTCAAGCCCGTTTCCGGCGGCGCCCTATTAGCACTAGTGCCAGCGACCGGACGGGCTGAGGGATGAAGATGCGCTCGCCAGTCGATATCAACCTTGCCGTCGTCCAGCCGGTCGCGCCATTTGCGCAGAGAGGTCGGCGACAAATGCAGCGCGGCGGCGTACTCCCGCACGCTCATCCCGCTCCAGTTCATCGCCTCGACGTGCATCGCCCAGTACGCCTGGAGGGCGCGATTGCGCACATCCGTGCTCACGCCAAAACGAAAGCGGACGCGCCTTTTCCGGCGCTTTTCTTGAGCCTCGCGGCGCTGCTGACGACGCAGTTCCGCCTGATATCCCGCCTGCTTGCGGGCCGCTTCCTTGCCGGCCAGGTAGTTCAGCCAGCGACCGAACGTTGTCGTCGTCAGACCATGCTGACGGCAGTACTTCGCCCGCCCCAGCCCGCTTTGACGCCAGGCTTCGATGTGAATCAGCCACCAGGATTGACGAGCTTTGTTCTCAAAATGTCTCAAACTCACGGGAGCTCCTCCAGACTGCGAAGGAGCCCGACACGCCGCGCAATTGCACTACCCAAAGTCCGTGCAGAGACCGGACGCTTACGCGCCGACCATGGACGGCAAGATAAAAGCGCCGCCGCCGGCCGGGCGCATGTGGTTGGGAAGATTGAAGAATTCATCAACGCTAACGACACGCGCTGCTGGCGCTTCTGGCGATATGTTGAACGAAATCAATACTCCGACCGCCATCCGCCTGCAGTGCACTGCGGTTTCGATCCATGACGGCGCGCGCGATGACGACCTGCGCGTCCAGTCCGGCCATCCAGCGCGGCAATCGCGGCGGCAGGCGGCCACAGACCTTCGTCGTCGAGCTGATGCGCGCCGCGAAGAAGGCGGGGCACGTGGGTGCCGGTTTCCGCTCGAGCCAGGGCCGCAGCCGGTCGCGCTTCGGCATCAGCGGCGAATATATCGGCCAGGGCCTTCGCGAGCGCCGAGGCCAGTTGGTGATGACCCAACCTGTGGTTCTGGATATTGAGCGCGAGCCTGTTGACCCACGAAGTTGCGACCAATGCACGCACGCCCCAGCCAAACCTCCGCCAGGCGTCTAAAGGGCGCCGTGGACCCTTCGAAGCCTCTCAGCAATGCGCGGAGGGAATTGTTCGCTCAGATGATCGCGGAAGGCGAACCTGCCCAAGTGGCGTACAAGCGTGCCGGATACACCGGCGGCGATGACGCCCGCTGGGATTTGCGACGTTCGCCTGAGGTCGACCTTCGTGTGAATTGGCTGCTGGAGGAACGGATCAAGGAGCAGACACGGGCTCGCCACCGCCGAGAGAAAAAACTTGATGATCTTCGTACCCGGGTGCTTCTTGAGTTGGAGCGGGTCGCATTTGCCGACGCTCGCGACGTCGTGCAGTGGGACAGGCGGGCGAAGGTCGACGCCGACGGTAACGTGATGGGCTTCGAGGATGTCATTATTCCGAGGCCCTCGCGTCTCCTCACCAAGGATCAAGCGGCCCAGGTCAAGAGCGTCGCCACCAAGTCCGGCACCGTGAAATTCGAAACCCATGACAAAATCCAAGCTCTTGAGAAGCTCGCGAAAATCCTCGGGCTGTACCAGGACGCCCCGCCCTCAAGCGCGACGAACAACGTGCAGGTTAATCAGGTCAACATCGGCGTGACCTCCGCGCTTGAGGCTGCGCGGCGACTGGCCTTTGCGCTCGCCAAAGCGCAACAGGCTCAAGTCCTTGGGCGGCCGACGATCGCCGGCCATGCAGACGACGCGGGGCAAAAGGGGTAAACCCCGGCCGCGCGGCTCCGTGGCCCTCTCAGATCGGCACTCATTGACGGCATTCGTGCAGGCCCTCCATGGTGACCATCCGGCCGACGCCCACGGCTTTGCGGAGACCCCCTTAGCCCTCGCTTCGGCACCCCCCTCGATTGCGACCCCCGGGGGGCCTGAAATCGGAGCCGCGCGCCAGTTCGACCAACCACGATTTCCACCTTCTTCGATTTTTCTAGCTGATTTCTGGGTGGAATTTTGGGTCTCAATCGGAGTCGAAGTTTGCCCCGGATGGTCGTCCGGGACCTCCACGGCTGCGATCGAACGTACCGCTTAGGTCGTGTCCGCTGTGCGCAAATATCGGTCATTCGCCGATGGCGCCGCGGACGGGTCAATATGACCCATTGCGAAACTTACGGGTGGGTCAATCGAACGGGCGGTAAGCGCGAGAAAGCTGTCTCCGGCTGAAGCCGTAGGTGGCGCGTTCCGGCATACTGTATCGGGGCAGGACTTGAACGCGGACCCCAACTGATCATCGAGGACGACCTTCTGACGACCGTCCCTGGCTTCGGCTCTGCGAACAGACCTTTGGGTCGGCCAAGCCGCCGCGACAACGTCCGCATAACCTGATCCGATAGACGGTCTTTTGGAAGTTGGCGCCACATTTGAGCGGTCTCCACTCTCGAACGGGCCGCAACATCACTCTATCGTCCGCGATGTTCAGAGCTCGATGCAGCCTCAATTGAAGTGCAATAGAACTTGACGCCGACGTTCGAGGGCTTGCGCGGCGTTAGGGCGCGTCGCCGTACATGGTTCCCAACCGGCGATGGGCGAATGCGAGGATAGGCGGCATGTCCATCCGGTCGCCAACAATTTCGATATACGCGCCGGACTTGCTTTCGCGGGCGGCTTTCATCGCCGCGTCGAGTTCGCCGAGCGTCGTGACCCGCGCAGTGAACCAATCGGCGCATCCGAGCGCGCACGGCAATTCCGCATACCGCCACGGCGCAAGGTCGTTGTAGGACCAGTCCGGATTTTCCTCCAAGGCCCGCTCGATCAGGTAGCCGTCGTTGTTGAGAACAAAGATGATGACATTGGCGCCGAACCGCCCCATGCTGCCGATCTCGTTCGCCGTTAGTTGGTGGGAGCCCTCGCCGGTAATGAGGATCGTGCGCCGGCCCGGATCGGCGAGCGCAACGCCAAAGGCGGCGGGCGTCGCCCACCCGATCGACCCCCACAAGACTTGCGCCTCGACGCGGACCCCGTCGGCAAGCGGTACGGGCGTCAAGCCGAGAGTGGAGCTCCCGGTTTCGAGAACGACCGTATCTCCCTTGCGGATAAAGCCGGCGTAGCGCGGATAGAGCGCATCCATCGTGATCATGTCCGATGGCTTGCCGGCGATGGGCGGCTGCGCGCTTTCGACGGTTCGACGAAATGGCGGGGCGGGCGATTTCAGCTTGGCGAGTTCGACGAGCATGTCCTGAAGGCGGACGCCGCTGATCACTTTCTCGCCTATCCGGACGTCGTTGAGACCGATCGTGACGAACCGCGCCGGATCGAGTTTTGCCGAGTAGGCGGCGGTGGTGATGTCGTTGAGATTGACGCCGCCGAGATCGAGCACGAGGTCGGCGCCCTCGACGATCTCGCGGGCGCTCTGCGCCGACATCGCGCCAGCATAGAGGCCGGCGAATTGCGGGTGTCCTTCGCCGATGAGGCATTTTTCCATCACCATCGTCACAAAAGGACAACCCAGAGCTTCGATCGCGTCTCGCAACTCATTTTGCAGCCCGAGGCGCGCTATCGTGAAGGCTGGCAGGACGACAACCGACTTCGCGCCCTTGAGCCGGTCGCTTATGGCGGCGGTCGCCTTTTTGAGCGCCGCCTCGTTTGACTTGAGGGTCAGCGGGCGCGCATCGGCGGGCGCGGCCGGCGCCAGCGCATAATCGGACGGAACGAGGATATAGGCGGGCTGATTGTTGCGCCGCGCCTCAGCGATAACGCGCTCCATCTCGATTGCACAATTGTCCGGATTGATGAGCGCGGAGCAGCAGGCCGCCGCCGCGGACAGGCCGGCGAAATTCCCGAACTGGCCATCGCCGAGAGTGTGATGGGCGATCCTGCTCAAACGCTGGTTCTGATAGGACGGCATCCCGACGACATGAAAGACCAGCGAGCGCTCGGCTTTCGCGCCCATGACGCCGTTCAGCGCCGACAATTCGCCGACCCCGTAGGTGGTCGCGAGCAGGCCAGCGCCGCGGATGCGGGCGTAGCCGTCGGCAGCGTATGCGGCGTTCAATTCATTGGCGCAACCGATCCATTTGACCTTTCGGCTGCTCTCGACCGCGTTGCACATCGGGAACAAATAGTCTCCGGCGACGCCGAAGCAATGCGCGACGCCCTCGTCGGCAATGCGTTGCACGACGTAGTCCGCTACGCTCACGGTCTGCATCTCCTTGCCAATCGACGTCTCGAGCAAGCCTTCTGTCACGGCAACCTCCCACTCAGATGAAACTGCGATCAGATCAGCTCTTCATCCACACCATGAGGTCGATGATGCGGCGGGAAAAGCGCGTATAGGGCGGCTGCATGAAGGTCTGCACCGCCGACATGAAGCCCTCCTGGAACACCGGCCTGAGCTTCGAGAACGTGTCGAAGCCCTCGCGGCCGTGATAGTGCCCCATGCCGCTCGGCCCGACGCCGCCGAACGGCAGGTCGTGCTGGACGACATGCAGGATCGCGTCATTGACCGAGACGCCGCCGGAACGGGTGTTGGCGATCAGGAAACGGCGGGTCTCCGCGTCGCGGACGAAAGGATAAAGCGCAAGCGGCCGGTCGCGAGCATTGATCGCGTCGACTGCTTCCTGGAGCTCGCCGTAGGTCAGGATCGGCAAAATTGGGCCGAAGATCTCGCGCCGCATCAGCTCCATCTCAGGCGTCGTGTTCAGCACAATGTGCGGCGCGAGGCGGCGCTTCGACTTGTCGGGCGTCTGACCCTCAGCGAGATTGACGAGCTTGGCGCCTTTGGCGCGCGCATCATCGAGTGCGGCGGTAAGCCGGTCATACGACCGCTGATCGATGATCGAAGTGAAGTCGGGGCCGTTGATGTCCGGATAACGCTTCGCGAACAGCGCCCGACAATGGCTGACGAATTCGTCCTCGGACCCGCGGGGCAGGAAGGCGTAGTCCACCGCGACGCAGGTTTGCCCGGCGTTGAAGGTCTTGGCCCAGAGGATGCGCTCGGCGGCCGTCGCGATCGGGTAGCCCGGCGCGACGACGGCAGGCGACTTGCCGCCGAGTTCGAGCGTCACCGGCGTTAGGTTGCGGGCGGCGTTGGCCATGACCGCCCGCCCGGTCGTCCCCGACCCGGTGAAGAAGAGATGGTCGAACGGGAGCGACGAGAACGCCGGCCCCCGGCCGCCCCCGTCGGCAAAGAAGGCAAGCTTGTCCTCGGGCAGATACTTTGGCGAAATCCCGGCGAGGAGCTCGGCCAAAGCTTGTGAATTCTCCGACATCTTGACCATCGCCCGATTCCCTCCGGCAAGAGCGCCGGTGAGCGGCCCGAAGCTCAGGAAGATCGGATAGTTCCACGGCACGATCACGCCGACGACGCCAATCGGCTGCGGGATAAGGCGATTGCTCGCGCCGGGGTAGAGGAGCTGATCGACGCTCCGCCTGCGCGGCCGCATCCAGCGCCCGACGCGCTTTTGCGCGTCGCGAAGCCCATCGAGGGAGGCGAAGATCTCGCCGAATATGGTCTCGAATTCGCTGCGGCCGCCATAGTCGGCGTTGATCGCCTTGACGATGGCGCTCTGGTTTTCCCTGATGAGACGCGTGAGCGACTTGAGGTCGGCGACCCGCTCGGCGTGACTCGGCTCCGGCGTCTTGAGGAAGGCCGCGCGCTGCGCGGTGAAGCACGCCTGAAACTCGGCGGGGATGGAGAGGTCGGGGATGGAAATTCCGGGCGCGTTCATGGCGTCACTCCCCTTCTCGATGTCGCAAGCCTAGATCGCGAACTTCTTCACAGCAGCCTCGTCCCATGCGATGCCTGCGCCCGGCCGGTCCGGGATGTGGATCGCGCTCTCGCGGATTTCGAACGGCTCCGCCAGGAACGGAACGCCCCAGTCCCGCCATTCCAGCCAGTCCGCGGTTTCGGTGACGCGCATTAGATGCGCGGAAAACTCCGGATATAGATGGGTCGACATCCGCAGATTTGCGGCGCCGGCGATCGCCGCGGATCGCAGCCAGCCGGTAACGCCGCCGATCCGTTCCAAATCGGGCATGTAGCAATCCGCCGCGCCCGCTGCGACCGCCTGCAGGAAATGGCGCGGGCCATAGATGTTCTCGCCAATCTGCACTGGGGTCTTCAGCTCATTTGCGAGCCGCGCAGAGCCGGCGAAGTCATCGAACACGATAGGCTCTTCAAACCATTCGAGTCCCTGATCGTCGAGTTGATGCAGCCGGCGCTTGGCGCCGTTGAACGACAGGCCTTGGTTGAAGTCGCTCATCAGGATGATTTCGTCGCCGACCGCCTGGCGGACCTCGGCGATGGCTTTCAGGTCGTCCTTGACGCTCTCTCGGCCCAGCCTGATTTTTAGCGCTTTGAAGTCGGCTTCGGCGACGAGCGCGCTTGCTTCGTCCGCTATGCGCTCGATGGGAATGAGCCAAAGCCCGTTGGTATTGTAGCTCCGGACCGGCCCTACCGTGCCGCCCAGCGTTACGACCAAGGGCTGTCCCAAGGCTTTGGCTAGCGCGTCCCACATCGCCATATCGAGCGCCGCAATTGCAATCAGCATCACGCCCTGCCGGCCCAATAGATGCAGCGAGCGCACGGCCTCTTCGAATTGATCGAACGGCGCGACCGGCTTACCGCGGTGCTGCTCCGCCATGTCCTCGATGAGCGCGACGATAGATCTCATCGCGGTGGCGCGGTACGGCTCGAGATAGCTATGGCCGACGACGCCTTCCTTCGTATGCACGTCAATCAGGATGAACGGAAAGTTCTTGAATTCACCCAGCTTGGCGACGATCGGGCGGCGCAGCGGAAGCTGGATGACGCGCACCACGACTTTGTCCAGCGTCAGCCGCACCCTGGGTGTTGCGTTCATTTATCGAGTCCTCCCGAAATCGGTTTTTGAACGGCGTCGTTCGTGTATCGCTTCAGCGATCGTCTCCCTTCCGGCCTTTGAACTCAGCCCTTTAGCTCCCTATATCGCGAAATTCGCAGGGTTCCTGCGCTTTGAAAAGGTTCGAAATCGGCCAGCGGCGGGTCTTGAGGCGACAGGTTGCCCAGTCTGTGGTCTCGACCCGCCGGCCGGTCTGTCTCCCGGCCTCAAGCCGCAGCGTGAAGCACAAGGCCAACCAACCCTCCGACGATGGCGCCGTTCAATCGAATGTATTGCAGGTCGGTGCCGATTTCCGTCTCGAGTTTGCCGGTGATCTGCTCGGTGTCCCAGCTCTTGACGATGTCCGCGATCCAGCGGCCGATCGCGGGACGAGAGAGAGGCAACGATCTCTCGACCATGGCGATCTGCCAGGCATTCAACTTCCGCTGGACGCCCCGATCCTCGGCGATCGCGGCGCCAAGCCGCTGAAACACCTCGCTCACCCAGGATCGAATCCGGGAACGGTCATCGGCCAGATCGGCAATCACGCTGCGCTTGATTTCATCCCAGAGGGTTCGGGCCGCGCCGTTGCGGACAAGGCTCCTGAGCGCATCCTTCCCGCCGTCCGTGATTTGCTTCCGCAATGCCGGCGAAGTTCGAAGATTCTCGCGCAACTCATTAATCGCCCGGTCGATCTCGCCCCAAATCTGATGCTGGGGATCTTCGGCTGCGTCATTGAGGAGGGCGGCGACGCCATCGACAAAACGATTGACGATATAGGCGTCGAGGAAGCCCGGCGTGTAGCGGGAGGCGCGGCCGAATTCGACCTTGATCGCGGTACGGTTTCTCGACATCCAGTCACGCAGCCACAGCAGCACCCGCTTCGCCAGCGCTCGGTCGAGATCGAGTTCGACGATTGTCGTGATCAGTCGGTCCGCGACCGCGACGAGGTGCCGTCGCGGGAGTGGTAGGAATCGAGGGTGGCGTAGTCTCCGGGGTGATCAACCTCGAATCATCCGGCGTTGAAGCGCTGGATTGGAGACCAAGCCATGACCAGCGATGCCACAAAGACGGCGGCCTGTTCGGTCGACGAAGTGCTTTTCGACAATTGGTTTGATCCGATCGAATCCGCGCTGCGGGACCGTGCGCGGAACTTCATCGAAGAACTCATTCACGGCGAGCTCACGGCCGCGCTTGATCGACCACGCTACGGCCGCCGGGGAATGAAAGAGAACGGCTCGGGGCTCGTGGGCCATCGCCACGGAAGCCGGCCGCGGTCACTGACCGGAACCTTCGGGACGACCGAGATCACCGTGCCGCGCGCCCGGGTTGAGGGTGACAACGGCACGACGGTGGAGTGGAAGAGCAAGGCGCTGCGGGCCTACCAACGCCGCACGCTGGCTGCTGACGCCTTGATCGCGTCGGCCTATCTTGCCGGGACCAACACGCGCCGCGTCCGCCGCGCGCTGAGGGCGCTCTTCGCCGAAGGGGTCGGCAAGGATGTCGTCAGCCGTGTCTGGCGGAAGGTGAAGAGCGATTGGGACGCCTGGAGCGACCGCTCGCTGGCCGCGGAGCCGATCGTGCGGCTCATTCTCGACGGCACCGTGGTGCGCGTGCGGCTCGACCGCAAAGCGACCTCCATCTCGCTGCTGGTTGTGCTAGGCGTACGCGCGGACGGGCAGAAGGTGCTGCTCGCAATCAAGAGCATGGGCGGTGAGAGCGGCGAGGCCTGGCGCACTGTCCTCGACAATCTCATCAAGCGCGGGCTGCAGCGGCCCGAGTTCCTCATTGTCGACGGCGCCGCGGGGCTCGACAAGGCCATCGCCGCCGTCTGGGATGGCGTGCCGGTCCAGCGCTGCACGGTCCACAAGCACAGGAACCTTTTCGCACACGCGCCCGAGCGCCTGCATGACGAGATCACCGCGGATTACAACGACATGATCTACGCGGCGACACGTGAGGAGATCGAAGCACGCCGCAAGGTCTTCATCCGCAAATGGAGGCTCAAACACCGCGCCGTGGCCGACAGCCTGGAGGAGGCCGGCGACCGCCTCTTCACCTTCACCCGCCTGCCGCCAAGCCAATGGCGCAGCGCCCGCACCACGAATGCGATCGAGCGATTGCACGAGGAGTTCAAGCGAAGGATCAAGACGCAGACCGTGCTGCCGTCTGCAGACACCGCTGCCATGCTGTTCTGGGCCCTGCTTGCCTCAGGTCAGATCAACATGCGCAAGGTTGATGGTTGGCAGACCCTCGCCACAAATCCCATTGATCAGCCGATTGACCTTGCAGCCTGAAACGATACCTTCATGTTATCGGAGAGCGCGTCACCCGAATTCCAACACATCACGCGACGGCACCCGCGACGAGGTCGACCAACTCCATCTGCGAAACGGCCAATCGCTCGACAAGCGTCCGAACCTCGGCGTCGTCCACCGTCTCGAGGGTCGGCGGAACAAGGTCGCACAGAAGATCCGCGAGACCGCGGCTGTTGGACGGCTGGCGCAACCATTCGGACATCGTCGCGGCGAGGTCGAGTCGAGCGAGCCGATCGACCACATTCTGAGAGGTGAGAAAATGGGTCTCGATGAATGCGCCGACGCTGTCCGCGATCCGATCCTTGTTCTTTGGGATGATCGCGGTGTGCGGGAATGGCAGTCCGAGCGGATGACGGAACAAGGCGACCACAGCGTACCAGTCGGCGAGCGCGCCCGCGATCCCGGCTTCCGAGAACGCGCGCAGCCATTGGGCGGCCGAAAAGCGGTCCCGCAATAGCGAGCTTGCGACAAAGAGCACAAGCATCAATGCCACGGCGCTCAGAGCCGCCAGGCGCATTTGTCTCAGTCGCTGGCGCTTCTCTGCCTCTGTCATGTGTCGCCACTCAACATCCGCGTCTCCGGCTGCGGGAAGCCGAAGAACTGCGCCGGCTCGCAGACGGTGACTCGCCAAGAACCGCTCGAATCAGATGAAGGCGCTAAGTCCCGTGATCGCCTTGCCGACGATCAGCGTGTTCATCTCGCGCGTGCCCTCATACGAGTAGATGGCCTCGGCGTCGGCGACGAAACGGCCAATGTGGTTTTCGAGCAGAATGCCATTGCCGCCAAGAAGCTCGCGCGCGTAGCCGACGGTCTCGCGGCATTTCACGGTGGTGAAGGCCTTCGCCAGCGAAGCATGCTCGTCCTCCATCAGCCCCTGGTCCTGCAACTGCGCGAGCCTCAGCATCATCGCCTGGCAAGCGGTGACATTGCCGAGCATGCGCACGAGCAAATCCTGGACGAGCTGGAAACCGCCGATCGGTTTGCCGAATTGCTTGCGCTCGAGCGCATAGCGAAGCGCGTGCTCGTAGGCTCCCATCGCACACCCCACGGCAAACCATGCGACGCCCGTCCTGGTCATGCGCAACACCTTGGCGCAGTCCTTGAACGTATTGGCGTTCTGCAGGCGATCCGCCTCGCCCACGCGACAATCCTTGAGGGTAATCAGTCCGTTCTGGACGACGCGGAGCGCCATCTTGGTCTTGATCTTCTCGACCGAAAACCCGGGATTCGCCTTGTCGACGACAAAGCCCTTGACCTGGCCGGAGGCTTCATCGCGGGCCCAGATGACATTGATGTCGGAGAAGGTGGAGTTGCCGATCCATTTCTTCTGCCCGTTCAGGATCCATGCGTCGCCGTCCTTGCGGCATGTGGTCAACATGCCGCCGGACGTCGCAGAGCCCACGAGCGGCTCGGTCAATCCGAATGACCCGATCTTTTCCCAGCGCATCATCGGCGGCAGCCAGCGCTGCTTCTGCGCCTCATCGCCGCAAAGATAGATCGAACCCGGCGGAGAGCCCGGTGTGGACGCCCCAGAAGGTCGCGATCGACGAGTCGACGCGCGCCAGCTCCATTGCGATGAGACCGCTCAACATCCAGCTGCCGCCCGCAGTCCCATAGCCCTGATAGCCGACCCCGGCGATGTGGACGTCCAGCGCCGCGAGCTTTGGCACGATTTCGTGCGGGAACTGGTCTCTCGCCCAATAGTCCTCGATGATCGGCGCGACCTCCGCCTCCATGAAACTTCGCACTCGGCCAACGACCTTTCGCTCGTGGGGATCGAGCAAGTCGGCGATTCGATAGAAATCGCCATTTATGGGCGGCGGGACGAACTCCTTCGCCCGCGGTCGTTCAGCCGACGTAAGCGTCATGTCATCCTCTCATGACCGATAAGACCGTCAGATCTGCCGCTGTGACTCGGGCGACGCCCGCGAGGGCTCCGCAAGACGCACCCGCGCATAGGCCCGAGTTGGCTTTTCCGCGGAACCCAGATCAACGGCGACCTGGTTTGGCCCGTTGCTCAGGAGCCGCCTCGCGTGCGCGTGATGCTGTCACGCAGCTCGCCAAGGCTCGATCGCAGCCTTTCCTGGACGATAGTGGTCGCGTCGGATGTCGTCTTTTTGGCCAAATCGGCGAGGTCGCGGGTATTCTGTACAGTGAGCTCGAAAGCTTTCTTGGCGTAGTCCTTCTGCTTGGCGAGAATTTCCTGGGGATCTCCAGTGGGATGGAAGTCACGCACCATGTCCGACGTCTGCTTGAATGCCGCGCCGATGATCTCGCGCTGCTTGGCGGCGAGAGTTTTCGCGCCTTCGCCCGCCACGTGAGCGGATTGCGCGATCGCATCGATGTTCTTGAGCTGCAGATCAATGAGCTTGTCGACATCGACCTTCGGCAGGCCGAGCCGGGCGCCGAAGTTTTTGATCTGGTCCAATAGGGATTCTGCGGCCATTCTGTCCTCCTCTTCATTGACGCCGCTTCCTGCGGGTTCAGTGCGCTTTGCGCTCGGTGATGAGGGCGAGCGATTCGGCAATGAGCGCCGGCTTGTCCGATCCCTCGATTTCCAGCGTGTTGCTGGTCTTGAGAACGACCCCGCCCCCCTTCTTTTCGACATCGGTCAGCGCGACGCGCAATCGCACGCGCGCGCCTGCCTTGACCGGCGCGAGGAAGCGCACCTTGTCGAGTCCATAGTTGAACGCTGCCCCGGCGTCGGTCGGAACAGCTCCGATCTCCATCTGCAGGGGAGCGACGAGGGAGAGCGTCAGATAACCGTGGGCGATCGGGGCGCGATATGGGCTCTCGCGCTTCGCGCGTTCGACATCGACGTGAATCCATTGCCGGTCGCCGCTGCACTCGGCGAACTGGTCAATGCGCGACTGATCTACCGTGACCCAGCTCGAGACGCCGAGTTCCTTTCCGACAAATCGGGGAAGATCCGATAGAGTGAACTCAGGCACCGGCGACCTCCGGAACGAGCCTGCTCGCCCGGACAATCGGCGCGCGGCCGACGCTCGCCGAGCTGCCTGACGACTGGCGAAAGCTCAACGCCGTCGGTCCTCGCGACGACCGTTCACACCCATGTTTCATGGCCGGTCCTTTTTCATTCGGCGAGGAACGTCTCGATGATCGCAGCTGAACTCGATGGGGCTCGTCACCAGAAACAGGTGACCGTCATCGAGGATCGTGAGTTTTGCGTTCGGCATCAGCCCGGCCATCAGACGGGCGTTCGCGAGCGGAACGATCGGATCGTCTCGTCCGGCCAATATCAGCGCCGGCTGCTTCAGCGTCCAGAGCCAAGGCAAGCTTGTCCATCCAGCCATAGCAATGAGCTGATAGAGGTAGCCCTTCCCGCTCGCACCCGTCATGGCCTTGGCGTAGGCGGTGAGAATCTCCGGATTGTTCCGGAACGCGCCCCCGTAAATCTCCGGCGCGACACTACGCATGAAGCCCTTGTCGATGTAGCGGCGAGGCGTCGCCAGCTTCCACAACACTCGCGGGTCGCCGGGAATCATGAGCGCGCCAGGCGACGTGGCCGCCAGCACGATCTTTCGGCACATGTCGTAGTGCCGGTGAGCGAATTGCTGCGCGAGCCCGCCCCCCCACGACACGCCGGCGACATCCGCGCGCCGATAGCCCAGTTGGCTCAAGAGCTGCGAAGCAAGGCGCGCGATTGTCGAGGGTCGATAAGGAGCAGCGGGTGGCGGAGACCCGCCAACGCCGGGTACGTCGAAGATTATGGCTTCGGTGTGCGTGAGCGCTCTCATGAACGGTTTTGCCAGTTCGAGGTTGGCGCCGACGCCGTTGAACAACAGTAGCGGGGGACGATCTTTCGGGCCACGTTTTATCGCGACACGCAAGGATTGCTTGCCGACGTCGATCATCGTGATGTCGAACGCGGCTGGATCCGCTTCATCGCCCGGCATGACGCCCTGCTTGCGGTTTGCGAAGGCCTCGACCATCACTCAAAGACATAGGTTCCGGGCGCAGCCGCGCCGGGGGGATGACGATTGTTGCCAAGGTTTGCCGGCGAGCGGACTTCCGCGCCCGAGCGTTCGAACAGCCAATCACGCCAGTGCGGCCACCAACTGCCCGCCTTCTTTTCGGCAGAGGCTGCGAATGCATCTCCGTCCCGCGCCTTCGCCGTGCCTGCGACGAACGATGCTTTTGGGTTGGTGGGCGGATTGAGAAGGCTCTGCAAATGGCCGCTGCTCGACAGGACAAACGTGGTTTTGTCGCCGAAGATCTTGGCCGTCTGATAGACGGCTTTCCACGGGGTGATGTGGTCCGTCACCCCCGCCACGACGTAGGCGTCGAGCTTCACGCGCCGCATATCGACGGCGACGCCGCCCAATACCAGCTTATTGGCGTTCACGAACGGATTTGTGGAGAACATATCGACGTAGTCATGATGCAGCCGCGCCGGCAGCGAGGTGGTGTCGGCGTTCCAGAAGAGGATGTCGAACGCGGGCGGTTGATTGCCCAGCAGGTAGTTGTTCACCCAATAATTCCAGATGAGATCGTTCGGCCGCATCCAGGCGAACATTCGGGCCAGATCTTGCCCGTCGAGCACGCCTCGAAGCCGCGAACCCTCCTTTGCCGCTCGCAGCGTCTCCGGCGTCACCAGCGCGCCGAGCGCGCTGTCGCCCGCGCTCGCCATGTCGAGCACGCAGACCGGCGAGACAAAATTCTTGATTTTTGCTTCGCCCTTGGCGGCGAGCCAGCCGGCATAGGCGGCCGAGGTGATCCCTCCCGAACATGCGCCCATCATCGTCACGTCGTCTGAGGCGGTGATGTCGCGAACCGCGTCGGTTCCCTCGTCGAGCGCCTCAACATAGGTGTCGAGCCCCCAATCGCGTTCCTTGGCGGTCGGGTTTCGCCAGCTGACGCAAAACACCTGGATACCGCTTTTCAAGAGATACTGGACGAGGCTCTTGTCCGGGGAAAGGTCGAGGGAATAAAACTTATTGATCTGCGGCGGCGTCACGACAATCGGGCGCTTGCGCACCTCCGGCCCGTCCGGCTTGTACTGAATGACTTCCAGGACCTCATTGCGGAAAACGACCGCCCCTGGCGTTGTCGCGATGTTGACGCCAAGCTTGAACGGCGATTTGTCGACCTGCGCCGGCAACCCGCCATTTTCGGCCAGATCGGCAAGATAATTCTTAAATCCGCGCCAGAGGCTCTGCCCGCCGGTATCCAGGAACTGCCGCACCGCGGCGGGGTTGCTCATCGGGTGATTGGCGGGCGAGGCCGCGTCGATGAAAATGTTCGCGACGAAGCGGGCGCGCGTCTTGTCGATATCGCTCAGGCTTGTCTTGTCGATGAAACCGTTCAAGGCATCGCCCCACGCAAGATAGGTCTGAAGGAGCTTGCGGTGCGCTGCGCTATTCTTCCACGTTGGGTCAGCGAAGCGCTTGTCGCCGGGCGATTGGGCCCGATTGGATTGATCCGCGCCGATTTTCCCGAGTTCGCCGAAGAATCCAAGCCACTGCTCGCCGGCCACGATCGGCTCGCTGACCATGGCCTTGAGCAGGATCGCGGCGCTGTCGACCAAATCCTTGCCCCTGAGGCCGACAAGCGGATTGAGCGCAAGCGTGTTGCGCGCGGCCTCTTCGGAAAGCGAATCCGGCAGCGGCTCGAGGCCGGGTTGGTCAGCGCCGCGCGTCATGCGGCGTCGCCGTATTGGGCGCGCAGCGCCTTCTTGTCGAATTTGCCCACGCTCGTCTTGGCCAGGGCGTCAACGAACAGTATTTTCTGCGGAACGGCGAATTTCGATATCACCCCCTTGTCGCTGAACGCGAGAACATGAGCTTTTATATCCTCCTCGGTAACCGCTGGCTCAGCTTTGGGATCGCGTACGATAAGGGCGAGCGGTCTTTCTCCCCAACGCGCGTCCTTGACGCCGATCACAGCACATTCGGCGACGCCGGCGCGATGCATGATGATATCTTCAAGCTGAAGCGACGAGATCCATTCGCCTCCGGTCTTGATGACGTCCTTGATGCGGTCCGTGATTTGCAGATAACCGTCGGGGGTGATCACCCCGATGTCGCTGGTGTGAAGATAGCCGCCGGCCCACAATTGCTCCGAGGCCTCGGGATTGTTGAAGTAGCCGTTCGTCAGCCATGGGGCGCGCACGACCACTTCGCCTGACGTTACCCCGTCGCGAGGCGCCTCTTTCATGTCGGGATCTACAATGCGCAGGTCCACCAGCGGGCAGGTCCTCCCGGCTCTCGAGCGTATCCCAACCTGCTGGTCCGGATCGCCTGCGAGATCGCTCGACTTGAGATGCGCGACCGTCAACAGCGGGCCGGTCTCGGACATGCCATAGCCCGCGAACACGTCGACGCCGCGATCCATCGCCTGTTTCGCCAATGCCTTAGGCAGCGCCGAGCCGCCAATCACCATCTTCAGTCCGGCGAGATCGACGTTGGCCTTCGCTGCCGCGTCGAGCAGCATTTGGAGAATTGTCGGCACGCAGTGGGTGAAGGTTACGCCCTCGGTCTTGATCAGCTTGATAAGGAGCGCGGGGTCATAACGTCCGGGATAGACTTGCTTCGCGCCAGCGAGCGTCGCCGCCCACGGAAAGCCCCACGCGTGAACATGGAACATCGGGGTCATCGGCATATAGACATCGTCGCGATGGAATTGACCGTGGTTCGCCGCCAGGCCGAACAAGGCGAGCTCGGCCATCGCGTGCAGAACCAGCTGGCGGTGGCTGTAGTAGACGCCTTTGGGCTGGCCCGTGGTGCCGGTTGTGTAGAAGGTCGTCGCCTGGGCGTTTTCGTCGAAATCCGGAAAGTCAAAATCCGGGGATACGGCCGCAAGGAGCTCCTCATACTCGCCGACAAACGGAAGGTCGCCAGTCTTTGGCGCCTGACGATCGCTCATCACAACGAGGGTCTTGACCTTTGGCATCTGCGGCAGAATCGACTGCACGAGTTCGACGAACTCATCGTTGATGAGGAGCGTCGATGCGCCGGCGTGGTCGATCGTGTAGACGATCTGCTCAGGAGAAAGCCTCACGTTGACCGTCTGCAGCACCACTCCCATCATCGGAATGGCGAAAAAGGCTTCAAGGAATTGGTTGCTGTCCCAGTCGAGGACCCCGACCGTCTCGCCAGGGCGTACGCCAATTTTTGCCAGAGCGCTCGCCAACCTTCCGATCCGGTTGCGCAGCTCGGCGTAGGTCAGGCGCTTCAGGTCGCGGTAGACGATCTCCTGGCGCGGTGCCTGGGCGAGCGGCGCGTAGAGGAGTTGCTTGATCAGCAACGGATAAGAATAGGCCGACGGCGTTACGGAGATTATTCTCTCGTTCATCGGCGTCCCTCCCATCTTGTCATTCGCCAAAGAGGACGGCTGGGGCACGCTCGTCTTCGGGCGCTCCTGCGTCAAGGTTCCGTATGGCCAGGAGGGGGTGCAAATCGGCCATCCAAACGGCCGTCATGCGCTCGCTGTCGTCCCCTGCCGAAATTCGTTAGGCGTCTTACCTGTCCATCGCCGAAAAGCATGGCGGAAGTTGGCTGCGTCGCTAAACCCGAGTGCGAAAGCTATGTCCTGCGTCGTCATCCGTGTTTCGCGCAGGTATCGCAAGGCGACCTGGATCCTGAGCTCATTCGCCAATTGCCGGAATGAAGTGTTTTGGGACTGGAGCTGTCGTCTCAGCGTCCGGGGCGTCGTCCTCATTTGCTTCGCCACCGCAGCAAGAGTCGGACGCCGCGCGAGGTCCGGCAACAGGAGGGCTCGGATCTTGCCGACCGCGCCAATCCGTAACGTGAGGTCCTCAAGCAAGGCGTCGCAAAGCGCAATCGCGGAAGGGTACGTGGTGCGATTGCCGAGCTTTGGCGTCGCGTCGAGATACGACGAGTTGAATATGATTCGATTGGCCTGATGCCTGAATGTTACTGGACAGCCGACGATCGCACTCGGGATGTGAAAGTCCGCGGCCGGCGGATAAGCGAGCAGAATCTCGCGCGGCTGGAACCCTTCGCCCATGATGTCGCGCTGCAAGGAGATATGGGTCGCGATCTGCAGCTCCGCGACGAAGCGGTAGAGCTGGGAATCGATCTTCGGATGCGGCAGCGGTTCGATTGTCCATATCCCAACACCATCGCGCTCCTCGAACGCAATGGTCGCAAGGGGCGTGGCCAACTGATGGTATCGGACCGCGAAGTCCATGGTGCTGCGGAAATTGGTGCTGCACAGCATCGCATAGCCATACATTCCATAGGCGGACAGGTGGACACTCGAACCGATCGCGTAAGCGAGATGCGGATCCCGGGACAGCGCGATCGCGTTTCGATAGCACTGGATCAGCTGGTTCCTGGAAATGCGAGCTGCTGGCGAGTTCAGATCCGAGAGGCTCACATCTGCGTCTGCGAGAGCATCGACCAGCGACGCACCTTCCAAGGCCAACTTATCGACGACCGCGGTTATTTTTGCCGCGGAGAAGACTTTCTCTGTGAAGCCGACGTCTTCCATTCTCTGGCTCACTCGGCCTGTTGGAACCTCTCCCGCCAATCGAGGTTACCGCCGACGATGCACGCAAATGCTGGCAGAGTTGGACGTGGGCTGTAAAGGACGCCAGGCTAGGTTTTGCAAGGCGGAGGTATAGCGCGCCGGCGAAGACAAACGCGGGCTGCTCCTGTCTGAAAATGCTTCAGGTCATGCGCGCTGCTTTCTAGAATGCCGCGCAAATGGCTTTTCATCTGGTTGTGCAATTCGAGGGGAAAGGCGCGTATCTCGTAACGGGGACCGATGACGGGGGTGGTCGTGCTAAGCCCCGAGCAGTGTCGTCGGAAGCGCTCTAATACAGGGAATTGCCGATGAGGCGAACAAGAACTTTGCCGATCGCGTTGAGGGCCCCGTTGATCATGCGCAAATCGGCGTAGCGGCGCAAGAAGCCTTCCCTTGGACCCGCGTCGCGTGTCTTGAGTTCCGGTTTTGGCGGAAGAGCCGCCGTTCCTTGTGATAAGCCAACGATCCACTCTCCGCTCGCAAGGGGACGCACCCGGAAAGATCCTGCAATGTCCGCTTCGCGCGCATAGCGGACATTCACACTGCGTCTCGACAAATGTTCCAACCAACTCGGAGCAGACGCCCGGAACTGATCACGAACCTTTTGGACGGGTACTTTCAGGCTGCCGTGCTCACGCCGGCGGGTTGATGCGAGTTCTGGACCCGATTGTTTTCCTTCGCCCATGGTCATGAAGGCGGTCGATCCCGAGTTCGGCGGTAGCTGCGGCCCCAAGGCCGCAAATGTCGACTGAACCGGAATTAAAACAAGTAGCCCACTCTCAATTGCGTCTTGAAAGTGTAGACAGGAAAATCCCTGATGATCGGAACGCCGAACTCCGCCGAAATCACTGTGTGCTCGGTCGGCTTCCAGCCGACCATGAAGTTGAGCGGCAGAAACAATCGCCCCGTCTGGTTCCACACCGGCGCTCCATAGTTCAGTCGAATGTCCGGGCTGGGATAGAGCGTGAAGAACAGGCTGTGCGGCAGATTGATGTTGAGGGTCGGCGCGATGCGCAACTGCCGCAGCATCCGACCGTAGTCGTTGCCTTCGAAATCAATTCCGTAACGCACCTGCGGCGCAAAATAGCTGCCAGAACTGATCTCCGGAAGCATGGCGCGAACGACGAGGCCCGTGACCTGTTCCCAGGCGTCAGTCGCCACTCCATTGGTTGAGGTGGGCGCGATCAGTTGCCCGCCGAGCGCGACCGCCCAGCGTTGATCGAGGTCATGCACGACCCACGCCTGTGTGAGCACGTTACCGAAGCCGGACACAGTCGCGCCGGTTGGATTTTGGCGCCGCCGCGTTTGTCCATACGACTGGAATTTCGGCTCGGAAGTTCAACTCCCATTGCGGCGCGAGCCTGAACGGGGCCTCGATCCGGGCAAACGGCATGTTCGCTTCAACTCGTTTTGTCGTTCCCTCCTCGGCGCCTGGACCGGGAGCTTCGGTGTAGCGGTCAAGAAGCTCGATCTTGCCTAACGGTTGAGTTGGATCGTCGCCGGTCGCGTTTTCGAGGTCAGGGCGATCCGAGTCGGCAAGAACGGGGCCCGCCACGCTCAGCGCCCCAGCGACAGACGCGCAACGCGCAAGAGTGAGAAGCGACCGTCTTTCTGGCGTGTACAACGCGCGCACAAGGTTCAAGAGCGCTGTCGCTGTCGTTTTTCATGGAATAGGGACCCCGTTGCGGGGCTGATTTGCATCCAATCGGGGCTCTGACGCAATTTCGATGACGTGGCCGCTATCCCAAGCCCATGATGCGGGCCTGGAGGAGGTCGAGGTTTCCGCGACCATACATCTGACGTTTGACGAGCTTCAGCTTGCAGATTTGGCCTTCGGTCTGCCCGTTGGACCACGGCAAGGCGATTGCCGCCTCGATCGCGGCTTTGTCTTTGGACACGCCGTTGGCGAATGCCGCGACGAGGCTGGCCTGGGCTCTGCTGATCCAGGCGTCCAGGTCGGCAAGGGCCTTTCGTCGAATGATGCCCTGGAACTCCAGAATAATCTCTCGCGCCTCCACCAGAACGGTGACGCCGCTCTCGATGGCGGCGACTGTTATCGTCTCAGCCCTTGACAGCCGCTCTCGGCCGACCGTCAGGAGGCGCGCAACGGTGCGGGCGGATGGGGCGCGGGCCAACGCGGCTGGATCCGCCTTCTCAGCCTTTTTGCGCCGCGCGCTCCATTCGCTTACGACGCGAAGGCAGCCTCGGAATCCGCGCAGCCGGAGTTCCCGCCATAGGGCCGATCCATTTCGGCAGCCGGCGTCCCATTGCTCGTCGAGCCAGGGAAGATAGAGACTCGAGGGAGCCTTGTCGGACACGGAAGACGTCCGAGCGCTGTCCGCGAAGAATCTTTCGGATCAGTCCGCGGCTGTACCCTGTGCGGCGCACGATCTCCTTGATCCCAATCCCTTGCTGGGACAACGAGAGGATGGCGGCGTTCGTCTCCTCGCGGCGTACGTACCCCTCGTACTGCAGTTTCTCGGCAAAGGTTAGAAGCGACGGATCAACCATCGCGGTTCCCATGGCTGCCCTGATCTGGCGCATAGACTTCCGAACAGCATCGAGAAAGGCGCCGCTCGCGTTCTCCATCAAATGCCAGCGGTCGGCGACCTGGATCGCGTGCGGAAGCGCCCGCTGCGCGGCGGCCCCGTAGCCGCCTCCACGATCCCTGGCGACGACACAGATCTGCGATTGCTGCGCCAACCAAGCTTCAGCGGTGGCTGGCTCTCGATCGGGCAAGAGAGCGATCGTCGCATGTCGTTCAAGGTCGCAGACCAGCGTGCCGTAGCGATGATTGCGCCGCCAGGCCCAGTCATCGATGCCGACAATCGTGGGCGGAGGAAAGCTTCGTGACCCACGCCGGCGCACCATGCGCAACAGCGTGTCGTTGCTCACCTCGACGTTGAGCCGGCGCGAAAGAGAGGCAGCTGGTCTCCCTCCGAGCGCAATGGCCAGACAGTGGACCACATCGTCGAGGCGGCTCGTACGTCTGGCTCTTGGCTCGGCCGTCTCGAACCGTTCGGCAAAGATCCGCCGTTCGCAAGCCGCGATGTCGCAGAAGAAGCGGCGGGTCCGCAAAATCAGCGCTATTCGCACGCCTGCGGCCGGAAGATCAGCCAATCGCCTTCGATATTGGCTGTGCACGCGGCTACAAACGCTTCCGCACATCGGACATCGGCAAACGCTCGCCGAGACCCTTATCCCGATTACGAAGCCACCATCGTCTCTGGTCGCGCTCTCTACGACAAATCCGCGCGGAACAAGTTCCGCAACGTCAAACCCCTGCATAGCTCTGATCCCCAGCCCGAATCAGAGCCAAACCGGCGCCTCGACTTCATCAAAAGTGAGTCAGCCCCCCGATTGGATGCAAATCAGCCCCGCAACGGGGTCCCTATTCCATGAAAAACGACAAGAAGCGGCTCGGGCGAAAGCGGATGATCGAGTTTTTCTCGAAGCTTCCGCCGTGCCTGGTGGCGCTCGAAGCTTGCGGGACCTCCCATTATTGGGGCCGTACGCTGCGGGCTCTGGGCCACGACCTCCGGCTGATCCCGGCGGCGTATGTGAGGCCGTTCGTCAAGCGCAACAAGACCGACGCACGCGACGCCGCGGCGCTTCTCACGTTGCGGCCAGGCGGCCCGACATGCGGGAGGTTGCGATCAAGAGCGAGGAGCAACAGGCCTCGCGGGCTTTGGAGCGTTCGCGCGAGTTGCCGGTCAAGCAGCGCACGCAAGCGATGAACAGTTTGCGGGCGATGCTGGCTGAGTTCGGCGTCGTGGCGGCGCAGGGGGCTCGCGGCTTCGCCGAACTGAGGGAGCGCCTGACGAGCGACGACCCGGGGCTTCCGCAGACGCTCATCGGCGCGTTGCGCCTCGTTCTCGCCCAGCTCGATAGTCTCACGCCGGCGATCGCGGCGCTCGAGGACACGATCAAGGCGATCGTCAAGGCCGATCCGGACCTGGGGCGGCTCGCCCGCGTTCAAAAGCGTCGGCTTTCTGACCGCCCATGCGGGGGTGGCGGCGATCGGGGACGGACGGCGGTTTAAGAGCGGGCGCGACTTCACCGCCTGGGGCGGCATGACCCCGCGCGAGACATCGTCCGCTGGCAAGCGGCGAATAATACCAAAGGTCATAGCGGCTGACCGACATGCGCCCAGTCGCGCATTCCGATGGATGTGATGGTTTCGGGTTTGGCGATGAGCTTTCGCCATGCGGCGCATGCGGCGTCGATGATGGCGTCGTAGTTTTCGAAGACGGTGTTTGAAAGCCAGTTCTGACGGAGATACTGCCAGACATTCTCGACCGGGTTCAGTTCCGGCGCGCGCGAGGGCAGGAAGATCGGCGTGATGTTGTCGGGCACGTCGAGCTTGCCCGTGATGTGCCATCCGGCCCGGTCGAGCAGGAGCACGGCATGGGCGCCCGTAGCGACATTGCGCGAGATTTCGTCGAGGTGAAGTTGCATCATGTCGGTGTCGGCACGAGGAAGCGCCAAAGCCGCTCCGACCCCGCGAGCGGGACAGATCGCGCCGAACAGATAGGCGTTGTCATAGCGCTGATCGGCGGGCTGCCTTGGCCGCGTTCCACGCCTGGCCCATTGGCGGACAAGGCCGTTCTTCTGGCCAATCCGGGCCTCATCCGAAAACCAGATCTCGACCGGCGTCGTCTCGGGCAGCCCTTCGAGATGAGCCTTCAGCGCGCGCGGGAAGTTTTTTTAAATCCCTCGACGATCCGCTCATCCTGAGCCGGATGACGGGGCCGTGCGCTCATATGCGAGAAGCCGAGCTTCTTCAGAAGCTTTCCGACATAGCGCGGGTGAAAGTCGACGCCGAACCTCTCGGCGATGACGCGCTTGAGGTCGATCCGCCGCCAGCGTACGACGCCGTCCTTCTCACGATCCGGCCCGGCCTCGACGATCTGCGCGAACTGGGCCCGTTGCTCCTCCGACAGGCGAGGCTTGGGACCCGCCGTCCAATTGTCGAACAGACCCTCCGGTCCGAAAGCGTTGAAGCGATGGACCCAGTCGCGCAGCGTCTGCCGGTCCATGCCGCCGATCTTCGCCGCCGCGCCTCGGTCCATCCCGTCCCGAACCGCGGCCAAGGACAGAAGCCGCCGGCTCTGGTTGGCGTCCTTCGAGCGCCGGGCGAGCGCCCGAAGCTCCTTAGCCGAATAGTCGTCTCGCAATCTGACCGCTGATGGCATGGCGCGAATCTCCCCACGCCAATGGAGTCAGAAATCTCGCCCTCTGTAAATCCACAATGTGAGTCAGCTCGCGGGGCCTTTGGTATAAGGGGCGTGAGCCGGCAGGGGGAAAGCCGGTTGCGCAAACTGTTCGCCCTCGGGGCGGTCACGCTCCTGCGCAACGCCCGCTCGCGCGATGAGCGCGCAACTCAATGGCAGCGCGGCATTCTCGCCAGGCGGCCGATGAAGGTGGCGGTGATGGCGCAGGCCGCCAAGACCGCTAGGATCGTCTGGGCGGTCCTCACCTCGGGCAAGGAGTACGCGCCCGCGGCGGCCTGAGCGAAAGACGCATTCCCTCTTCCTTCGATCAGACCCGATCGAAGGCAGGCTGAGCAAGGAGCCAAGGAAAGCGACGGCAAAATGGTCAGGACCTGGGTCGGGACACTCCGCTTCGTCATCGCGCTTCAAAAGCGCGCCGCAATGCTGGGAACCCGATCCGCAGCACCCATCGTGGCCCGCGGTCATTCGAACCGCGCTCGAAAGGCCGAATACATGACCGCTCCAGACCAGTCGCCGAAGCCTTCAAAAGCCCCTTGCGAAACGGGGGGTCGCGGTAGGGACGGCCATTGCTGGCCGCCCCCCGCAGTCGGGTAGGATTGAGGCGCGGACCGGGCTTCGAATGATGCCGACGTTTCCTCAATCCCCCCTAACATTCCGTACGGCGGGTTTTCCCCAGTACGGCTGAAAGGCTGGCCTGTCAGGCGATGCCTTCCCGGATCGTTTGTCTGCTCAAGCCTGCTCCCGGCGTACACTGACGATCAATTTGGTTTGCATTCGCCCTTCGTGCATCACGTGACAACGTCGATATCCCGCTCAGTGTCGGGATTGGTTGCTCGCCGATGCACCGCCGCGGAGGTTGGGTGATCCTCCGCCCCAGAGGCCCTCGCTCGGGATCGGGTTGTTCTGTCCCGTTCCGTCATCACTTAATCGGCCCCATCCGCCCCACTCGCAGGCACATCGCAACTTCGCCGCATGGCGGCTTATATGCGATGCCTTCGCTGTGCGGGAGCGCCTAGGCGACCCACGAGTGGTTCCGGGCTTTCGCTGTCCATTCCTTCCCAACATGCCGCTCTCTATGACCCCGGGGAGTCTCGTCATCGTCATCGTTCAGTCTCCGATGCCGAGCATGGCCTTCGCCGGGATCTGAACAGCTCGGCACTCCCGTTGATCCTGCGATCCGTTTCACGCAGGGCACGTATTTCAGGGCTTCTCGATTCACTTTCGCTACGGCCTGTCAGGTTGCTCGCCCTCCTGTGACGGATCAGACCAGGTCTCCCCAGCCTCAGAGGACTTTTACTTCCAGGCTTCCAGCAGGTCAGTCACCTTTCCTGCCGCTGGATATCACTACAACAGTGGTCTGAACTCCTTCTGTTGGCGGGACTTTCACCCGCTAGAATGGCAGCTAGCCTCGCTGCACCAGATCCCGGCGTGCGGCGCTACCGCACCGGGCTCCTACCTCGGATGATTGACGAGAAACCGCTGTTCCGGCCACGGATGCTGGATGCGCGGATACGGCAGGTAACGATTGGCGATTACCTTCATTCGCGGCCATGCGAGCCGATGCTTCTGTCCCCGCCGCCGGATGGCGTGGAGCCAACGATCGACCAGATGGTGCCGGAACGCCGTGATCGCCGGCGCGCTCATCGGCACGGCGTAGTAGGCCAGCCAGCCGCGAAGCACCTGGGCAAGCCATTTGCCTTGCGCCTCGACGCCGTCGTGGCGGGTCGCCTTGAGCTGTTCCTTGATTTGTCTCAGCTTCGCCCGCATCCGCTTGCGAACTGGCGTCCTTCCCAACACGAAGCCGCCGCCGCTTCGTCGGGTCGCGCAATAGTGCGTGAACCCAAGGAAGTCGAACGTCTCCGGCTTGCCGAGACCTCGGGCGCGGCGGGTGGCAATCGCCTTCCTGCCGAACTCGATGAGCCTCGTCTTTTCGGGATGGAGGCCGAGTTCGAAATCGGCCATGCGCGCTGAGAGGTCTTCAAGAAACCTTGTCGCGTCGTCCTGGTGCTCGAAGCCGACAATCGTGTCGTCCGCATAGCGCACGACAATCATATCGCCCGTCGTTTGACGTTGCCGCCATTGGCAAACCCAGAGATCGTAGACGTAATGCAGGTAGACATTCGCGAGCAGCGGCGAAATTACCGCGCCTTGCGGCGTCCCCTCCACCGTCTTGATCTTTCGGCCCTCCTCAAGCACCCCTGCCGCCAACCATTTGCGGATCAGCCTGACAATCCGCCGATCGCCGATCCGATGCTCAATGAACTGTATCAGCCATGCGTGGCTGATCGTGTCGAAGAACGACCGGATATCCGCGTCGAGGACCCAATTGATCCGCCGCTTCCCCAGCCCGTACGCGAGCGCGTCCAGCGCATCGTGCTGTCCACGCTCAGGCCGGAACCCGTAGCTGAACCCCAAGAACTCCGCCTCGTAGATAGGCGTCAGGATCGCCGCCACTGCCGCTTGGACAATTTTATCCTCCAGCGCAGCAATACCCAGCGGCCGACGCCGCCCATCCGCCTTCGGAATATACCGTCGACGGGAGGCCAGCGCTCGATATGCTCCCGCATGCACGCGTGCGTGAAGGTTTTGGAGGTTTGCCTCCAAGCCCTCCTCGTATTGCGTCCATGTCACCCCATCGATGCCTGGCGCGGCGGTCTTGTTCAGTCCGAAGAACCCCGCTCGCAAAACATCGACGCTGACATGATGCAGAAGCGTGGTCAGCGGCTGCGTTCTATTCCTGGTTACAGCCTCTCGTATGCGAGCCTGCGCATGTGACACGGCTTCCCGGCTCTGCGTCCGGACCGTGGTTTGCTGGTCCGCATTCTCCTTGGTCCCGCCCCTTGGCTCCACTTGCTCCTCGGCGGCGCGCACCGCTTCGTTCGCAGGCTTCACTGCTACTATGGGCAAGTCCGACTTCTCTGGTCCGTTCATCGTCGGCTTCGGCCTCCGGCCTTCCCGGCGCGGTCCTTGCAAAACTCCGCAAGGACGGCCCAGAGATATCCCGGTTCCCGAGCAGGAGGCGTCAGCGCATGCCAGTGTCTACGACGACGCGGGGCCGTCCTATGTCTCGCGATCGCGACATAGGCCGTATCGCCTTCTGCAGGACGGAAAGCATCGGCGCCCCGAAGTTGGTTTTCGCCGCTCAATGGCTGGCCTGCGCTATCCCCTGTCAACGCTTCGCTTCGCCCCTCGCGGGTCGCCGCGCATGACTCGGGGTCGGTGCGGTTCGCTACACCTTCACCGCAGAGGACTTTCACCTCCTACCTCCTGCCGGTCTCCCGGCGCACCCGTCCATACATGACGAGCCTGGTTCGATCTCATCACATCACGCTCTAGGAGCCAGGAGTTACCGCTTCGCCGCGTCAGGCCTTCCAAGCGCGACCAGCGTGATGGGCACTGAGTTGTTGCGGCTTTCATGTTGCGTTTCATGTCGCGTGGAATCGCCGCTGTTTCATGGAAATCAACCTAACTCATTGAAATGCAACATATCGCGACTTGAAATAGACCACTTTCGGGGCCTCTAAATCCGGTTAAGTCATTGATCTTAAAGGCCTGCATCGCCCACCATCGGGCCAGCGAGAACCGCGGTGGCTCCCGACGACGGCGACGGCTAGGCCCGCAAGACGCTCTGCGGCGAGCGTCTCGTCGCCGTCGTTGCGCGCTTGGCAAGGTCATTTACACTCATTCGAGGCGGGTGTGCAGTTTTGCGCGCGACTCCGTGTTTTCAAACGCTTAAGCTCACTTTTCTGCAACTGGGCAATGTGGCTAATAACAGACGCAATCAGTATTTATCGATGCGACGATCCCTCGCAGCGCAGATTTAGGTTTTAAAGCCTATTGAGCGTGCTCACCGATGACCCGTAATCGCAACCGTCGCTCAAAGCCCCCTCCCCCAACCCTCGGTTCGGTTAAGCCGCCGCCCGCGGCCGGCGGGCAGACGAGAGCGCAGGGCGCCGAGACAGGGCGGCCGCCGGCGCGCGTGGGGCCCCGCGATCGTCCGGGCGAGCGGCGGGAGGCCAAGGTTTCGCTCATCTACGGCTTTCACAGCGTCGTGGCGGCGCTTAAAGCGCGCCAGCGCGAGCTTATCCGCCTCTACGCCACGCCCGCGGCGGCCGAGCGGCTCGGCCCCGAAATCGCAGCGCGCGGGCTTGAGACCAGGATCATGAGTCCCGAGGAGATTTCCGCCCGCAGCCCCCGCGATGCGGTTCATCAAGGGCTATTGCTCGAGGCGCGGCCGCTCGCGCCGATCGACGTTGCGGAGCTGCCGGCCAACGGCCTGGTCCTGGTTCTCGACCAGATTACCGATCCGCATAATTTCGGCGCGATTCTGCGCACCGCCGCCGCCTTCGCCGTCGACGCGCTCGTCACCACCGAACGCCACTCGCCCGAGTTCGCCGGCGCGCTGGCGAAATCGGCCTCGGGCGGGCTCGAGCACGTGCCGATTTGCAGCGTCCCCAATCTGGCGCGGGCGCTCGCCGAGATGGGCGACATGGGCTATTGGCGGATCGGGCTCGACTCGGAGGCTGAACTTCGGCTCACGGATGAGACGCTCACGCGTCCGCTGGCGTTGGTTCTCGGCGCCGAGGACAGGGGCCTAAGACGGCTGACGCGCGAGCGATGCGATCGAATGGCCCGCCTTGATCTGCCCGGCGCGATCAAGAGCCTCAACGTCTCGAACGCCTGCGCCATCGCGCTCGCGCTCGTGCATGAGCGCCTTTCTGCCGAAGCGTGAGGAGAGGCCGCGACTGCCGGCGCCCTCACTTCATTGTATCGGCCGGCACCACCTTCGCGTAGCTCAGATCGTAGGTCTTGTTGAGCAGGGGGTCGAGCGGGGTGCCTTCAGAGGCGTCGTAGATGCGCGGGCGGCCGGAAGCAGTTCCCGGCGACGCCTGAGCAGGCGCGGCGCCGGCGCTGTCGATCGCAACGTTGGAAACCAGCGTCGCCGTCCCATACTTGGCTTCGCGCGCCTTCTCATCCGCCAGCATGGCCGGCGAGAGGGGAGCCGAGGCGATCGGCCCCGCGCCCGCCCCCGGCGGGTCGGCGTCCCCGAACGCAAGGCCTTCCGCCGGCGCGTCGTTGACGCCGGCGACGATGGCGCCGCTTTCCTCGATCGTTTTGAAGCCCGGACCGGCGAGCGACGCCAGCGCCGCATCCTTCGCGTTCCGGTCAGCCCCGATTCTGTTCAGACGGGCGAGAACCGAGGCCGGCGCCGATTGTCCCTTGGACGGCGCAACGAGCGCGCCAAACGCCGCGGGCGCGAGCAGACCGGACGCGACAGGCCCCGCGCCCGCCCCTGGCGAGCCGGAATCCGTGAACGCAACGCCCGTCGTCGAGCCGTCGCTCATTTCCGTGTTCGACTTGACGCCTGCAGCGACAAGCGACGCCAGCGCGCCATCCTTCGTGTTCCGGTCCGCGCCGATCTTGCTCAGACGAGCGAGGACCGAGACGGGAGCTTGACCCTGTCCCGGCGCGACAAGCGCGCCAAATTGCGCCGGATCGACCGGCTCGATCGACCCGCGGATCGCGGGCCCCGGCGTCACGTCCGGCGCGAGCTTGTCTTTGATGTCCTTCTCGATCTGGCGCCAGTGGGCGACATTCTTCTGATGCTGATCCAACGTTTCGGCGAACACATGCCCTCCGGTTCCGTCAGCGACAAAATAGAGGTCCTTGCTACGCGAAGGTTGGGCGACCGCTTCCAGCGCCGCCTTGCCTGGGTTGCAAATCGGCCCCGGCGGCAGGCCCTCGATAATATAGGTGTTGTAGGGCGTCGACTGATTGAGGTCGGCTCTGGTGATGCTGCGGCCGAGCGTGCCCTTGCCCAGAGCCAGGCCGTAGACGATGGTCGGATCGGATTCGAGCCGCATGTGCTTTTCGAGCCGGTTGATGAACACCCCAGCGACGTGCGGCCGCTCTTCCGGCTTGCCCGTTTCTTTCTCGACGATCGAGGCCAGGGTCACCAGTTCCCCCGGCGATTTGATCGGCAAATCCGGCGCGCGGCCCTTCCATATCTCCCCGACCGTCTTCGCCTGAATTTTCTCCATGCGCGACAGGATCGACAGCCGCGTGTCGCCTCGCTCGAAATAATAGGTGTCGGGCATCAGCGAGCCTTCCCGCGGGGTCTCTCTGATCTCGCCGGCGAGAACAGTGTCCTCGCGGAGCCGGTCGACGACCTGCTCGCTGGTCAGACCTTCGGGGATGGTGAACTTGTACCGAACCACACGATGCGCGATGAGCTCATTCTCGATCTCGTTCATGCTCACGCCCGCCTTGAACGCATATTCGCCGCGCTTCAAGGCGCCGCGATTGCCATCGAGAAGGGTGAGAATGTTGAACCACATCGCGTTGTCGATCACGCCCGCGCGCTCGAGCTGATCGGCGATGCTGCCGGCGTCGTCCTCGCGCACGATCATGACCACTTTGTCGGCGGCCAGCGGGCCGGGGCTTCGCGATTCCTTCAGGAGCCAGGCGAGCGCGCCGACGGTCGCGAGCGCTCCGAGCAATACAAATGTGAGCAATCCGCTGAGGCTCGACAGGCCCATCCGGCGCGGCTTGCGCGGCGGTCGGGTCGGCGGCGGAGCCGGACCGCTGAGCGTAGGTTTGAGGCTCACGCGCGGACGAGAGGCGTCTCCGTCGCCGGAATCGTGATCTCCGCTCATGTCGTTTGCCGCTTTTTCGCTTTCCGTCGCTGATCTTGCCGTTCAAATCCCGCCCGGAGCCGGACGCTCCGGCCGCAGGCGTGGGCCAAGTTTAGCCGACCGGGCGCCGCGGGGAAACACCGAATTGCCCGCGGAATCCCTGGTCAGTTCGCTACGCGGAAGACGAGCGAGGCGTTTGTGCCGCCAAAGCCAAAGGAGTTGGAGAGCGCCGCCTGAATCGGCCGCTTGCGCGCGGCATGAGGCGCAAGATCGATCGCGGTCTCCACCGCGGGATTGTCGAGATTGAGCGTCGGCGGCGCGATCTGATCGCGGATGGCCAGGACGGAGAAGATCGCCTCCACCGCGCCAGCCGCGCCGAGGAGATGGCCGATCGAGGACTTGGTCGAGGACATGGTCGTCTTGCCGGCCGAATTGCCGAGCAGGCGCTCGACCGCCCGCAATTCGATCTCGTCGCCGACCGGAGTCGAGGTGCCGTGCGCATTGACATAGTCGATCTCGGAAGGGGAGATCTCGGCGCGCTTTAGAGCCATGCTCATGGCGCGAAAGGCGCCGTCGCCGTCCGGCGCGGGCGCGGTAATGTGATAGGCGTCGCCCGAAAGGCCGTAACCGATCAGCTCGGCATAGATGCGCGCGCCGCGGGCCTTTGCGTGCTCGAGATCCTCGAGCACCACGCATCCCGCGCCTTCGCCCATGACGAAACCGTCGCGATCGCGGTCATAGGGACGCGAAGCCTGCTTCGGCCGGTCGTTGAAGCCCGTCGACAGGGCGCGGCAGGCGCAAAAGCCCGCCAGCGAAAGGCGGTTGACCGCGGATTCCGCGCCGCCGGCGACCATCACGTTGGCGTCGCCAAGGGCGATGAGCCGCCCGGCGTCGCCGATCGCGTGCGCGCCGGTCGAGCATGCGGTGACGACCGCGTGGTTGGGGCCCTTGAGATTGTGGGCGATCGAAACCTGGCCGCTCAAGAGATTGATGAGCCGGCCGGGAATGAAGAACGGCGAGATGCGGCGCGGTCCCTTTTCGTGCAAGGTGATGGAGGCGTCGTAGATGCCGCCGAGACCGCCGATGCCCGAGCCGAACAGGACGCCGGTCTCGATTTCCTCTTCGTAGGTCTTGGGCTCCCAGTTTGCGTCGCGCAGCGCCTGCGTCGCGGCGCTCATGCCGTATATGATGAAGTCGTCGACCCGGCGCTGTTCCTTAGGGTCCATCCAGTCGTCGGGATTGAAGGCGTCGGGAGCGGCGCCGCGCGGCACTTGCGCGGCGATCTGGCAGGCGAGGTCGGAAACGTCGAAGTTCTCGACCCGAGAGGCTCCCGACTCGCCGGCGAGAAGGCGCCGCCACGTCGCCTCGACCCCGCATGCCATCGGGGACACCATGCCAAGACCTGTAATGACGACCCGCCTCATTTGACCCATGCCCGTACTCTAACTGTTCCCGCTTCCGTTCTTCAACCGCGCCACGGTTTAGTGCTGGGCCCAACACGACGAGGGCCGGACTGAACGCCGGCCCACGCACCTCGAGGAAAAAAGCGTCTTGAGAAAGGCCGGTCCGCGGCCGGCTCAGCGCGCCCCGCGGCTACTTTTTGGTCGACGCCTTTTCAAGATATTTAATCGCGTCGCCGACGGTCACAATCGTTTCGGCCTGGTCGTCGGGAATCTCGACGCCGAACTCTTCTTCGAAAGCCATCACCAATTCAACCGTATCGAGCGAGTCGGCGCCCAGATCGTCGATGAAATTGGCGCTGTCAACGACCTTGTCGGTCTCCACGCCGAGGTGCTCGACAACGATCTTCTTCACCCGCTCCGCGACGTCGCTCATGTCCATCTTTTCCCTTATGCATCAGGCCTCGTCGCCCGACTTATTGATCAATTCCCCGATCGACCCCTCCGGGGACGACGCTCGCCCTTCGACCGTCTGCTCCGCGCCGGAAGGCGCTGACAGGTTCGTTCGGGGTTCGCCGACGCCGACGCTCGAAAATCCGCCCTCCCGCGCCCTGCGACAAACGGCGTCGATAGCATATCTTTCCGGTCAACGCGAGAGGGCGGGACGCCTGTCGCTCTGCAGCTTTCCAGCGACTCCAAGGCCATCAAATCATTGCCATTCCGCCGTTCACATGCAGCGTCTGTCCGGTGATGTAAGCCGCCTCTGAACTCGCCAAATACACAGCCGCCGCGCCAATCTCCTTGTCCGAGCCAAGGCGCGCCATCGGGATCGATGCGAGGATCGCATCGCGCTGTTTCTGGTCGAGCGCCCGGGTCATCGGGCTATCTATGAAGCCAGGCGCGATGCAATTGACGGTGATGCCCCGTGTCGCGACCTCGGCCGCGAGCGCCTTGGACATGCCGATCATGCCGGCCTTGGCGGCGGCGTAATTCCCTTGGCCCGGATTGCCTTGGACGCCGACAACCGACGTCATGTTTATGATCCGGCCATAGCGGCGTTTCAGCATGCCCTTCAACGCCGCCCGCGACAGGCGGAACGCCGCGGTCAGATTGATCGCGAGAACGGACTCCCAATCGGCGTCCTTCATGCGAACGAGGAGAGCGTCGCGCGTCACGCCGGCGTTATTGACCAGAATGTCGAGCGGTCCGAGCGCGGCCTCGACGTCCGGAACGAGCGCTTCGACTGCGGCGGCGTCGGTGAGATGGCATGGCGCCGCATGCGCCCGAATCTTGAGTTCGGCGGCGAGCGCTTCGAGCGCGTCGCGGCGAGTGCCCGAGAGCGCCACCGCGGCGCCCTGCGCATGAAGAGCGCGCGCAATTGCGGCGCCGAGTCCGCCCGAAGCGCCGGTTACGAGCGCTGTCCTTCCTGTCAGATCGAACAAGGGCGTCGTCCCTCTCGCCAGGTTGGTCAGGGCTTCGCCGCGGCGCCGAAGGCTGCGACATCGGCGGGCGAGCCGATGCCGATCGCCGTCACGCCCTCCGCAATTCGCTTGATGAGACCGGTCAACACCTTGCCCGCGCCGAGTTCGATAAACCGCATGACGCCATGCGCGCTCATATAAGCCACGCTCTCGCGCCAGCGCACTGTTGCGGTCACCTGGGCGACGAGGCCCGATCGGATCGCATCCGGGTCGGTCACCGCCTTGGCTTCGACATTGGCGACCAGGGGCGGCTTGGGGGGATGAATCGTGACTCCCTTCAGCGCTTCCTTCATCGCCTCCGCCGCAGGCTGCATGAGCGCGCAATGAAACGGCGCCGAGACCGGCAGAAGCAACGCCCGTTTCGCGCCAGCGAGCTTGGCGAGCTCCATCGCCCGCTCGACCGCCGCCGTCGTGCCCGAGATGACGACTTGACCGGCGCCGTTGTCGTTCGCGGCCTGGCAGATCGCGCCAGTGAGGTAGAGGTCGCTCGCCGCCTGCGTCGCGATCTTCACCACCGTCCCGAATTCGAGGCCGAGGATCGCCGCCATCGCGCCTTCGCCCACCGGAACCGCCTTCTGCATCGCCGCGCCGCGCAGGCGCAAAAGACGCGCCGTGTCCTCGAGAGTGAGGGAATCGGCGGCGCAAAGCGCCGAATACTCGCCGAGCGAATGTCCCGCAACATAGGCCGCCTGCCGGGCTGCGTTGAAGCCCTTCTCGCTCTCGAGAACACGCAGCGCCGCGATGCTCGCGGCCATCAGCGCTGGCTGGGCGTTGGCGGTGAGCGTAAGTTCGGCCTCGGGCCCCTCGAACATCAGCTGGGAAAGGTTTTGTGACAGGGCGGCGTCGACGCGGTTGAACACCTCTCGCGCGACGGAAAATTCGTCCGCCAGCGCCTTCCCCATGCCGACTGCCTGGGAGCCTTGACCCGGAAACACCAAGGCCGTCTTCATTGAGCGGTTTCCCCGACAGAACACGGGCGACTCGGCTCGCGCGCCTGTCACAAAGGCCGTGCACAGACACGGCCCGGACGGGGCTGTCAAGCATGAGGATTTGGCTAAACGAGCGAGGGATTAGGCTGGCGCCTAACCGCCAAAGCCGTACCGGAAGGGGTCGGCGGGGTCCTGCACCAGCTTGCTCTCGGCGCAGATGAACGCGCGTCCGGCGATGCGCGGGAGAACGCCGCCGCCGGGCCCAGGTTCGAAGCTCGCGCGAAAGCGGCTGCCGATGATGCTCTCCTGCACCCAAACCTCGCCCGGGCGCAACTTTCCGTCGGCGCAGAGGCACGCAAGCTTGGCGCTGGTTCCGGTTCCGCACGGTGACCGGTCGTAGGCGCCGCCGGGACAGAGGACAAAATTGCAACTGTTCGCGTCGTTCGACAGCGACGGGGCGAAGAACTCGATGTGGTCGATCAAGGCGCCGTCCTTGCCGCGGACGCCCTGGGCAGTCAGCGCGTCGCGGATCGCGGTCGCGGCCTCCGTCAACCGACCCACATTCGCGAGCACGAGATCGCAAGGCGCAAACGAAGTGAGGAAGAACCAGTTGCCGCCCCAGGCGACGTCTCCGCGCACGGTTCCGAGACCAGCGACTTCGACCGAGACCGCCTCGCTCAGACGATAGCTCTCGACATTCTCGACCGTCGCCGTGCAGGCGTTGACGAGCTCCACGCCGACCGTTCCGACCGGCGTCTCGAAGCGATGGCGGCCAGGCTTGAGCCGGCCCATATAAGCGAGGGTCACGGCAAGACCGATCGCGCCATGGCCGCACATGCCGAGATATCCAACATTGTTGAAGAAAATGACGCCGGCGGCGCATGATGGGTCGTGCGGCTCGCAGATGAGCGCCCCAACGATCGCGTCATGCCCGCGCGGTTCGTTGACGGCGAGGCGGCGGAAATGATCGAACTCGCCTGCAAAACGGGCGAGCCGCTCAGCAAGCGGCCC
This sequence comes from uncultured Alphaproteobacteria bacterium, assembly GCA_963824475.1. Taxonomy (GTDB): domain Bacteria; phylum Pseudomonadota; class Alphaproteobacteria; order Rhizobiales; family Beijerinckiaceae; genus Roseiarcus. The sequence goes on along the minus strand of CAWGPR010000003.1, from coordinate 617,440 downwards.
ACGCCCAAGCGGCGGCCCGCCGTCGACGATCACGCGCGTGGGCTCGCCCTCGGTATGAGAGTTTATCACGCGCACCGCGCTCAATCCTTGGCGCCGGGCCAGGAAGCGTACCAGGCGCGAAACGTCATGAACCGCCGCTTCGCCATGCTCTCCTGCGATGGGCTGAGCGCGTCGAAAGCGTTCAAGTGCAACGCATATTCGTCGTGACCTTCGAGCGTCATCAGGCGCTTGAAGTAGAGCACGAGATCGACGCCCTCGTCGAAGACCGAGAGGGGGCTAAGGGCGCCCTCAAGCTCGAGCGCAAGCCGCCGCGCCTCGACATCGCCCTTGGCGGCGCGCTCACAAAGCTCAACCAGGCGCAACACCTCGCGCGGCAGCACGTTGCCGATGCCGGTGATGACGCCGCAGGCGCCGCAATTGACGATGCCGTGGAACACCTGGGTGTCGACGCCGACCATGAGCGCGATGTCGTCCGACCGCCCGGCGATATGCTCGGCGGCGTAGCTCAGCGACTCCGCGCCGCCGAACTCCTTGAACCCAACCAGATGAGGAAACTCTTTGCGCAGTTCGAAGAAGAGCTCGGCCTTAGTCTGGAAGCCGTAATAGGGGCTGTTGTAGATGACCGAAGGCAGGTCGACCGCGGCCTCCAGCACCCGCGCGAAGTGGCCGCGCTGGGCCGCCGCCGACGAGCCGCGCGAGAGCACGCGCGGGATGATCATGAGCCCCCTCGCGCCTTTTTGCTTAGCGTGGCGGGCGAGGGCGGCCGCTTGCTCGGTGTTCTGCGCGCCCGTGCCGACGATGACCGGCAGGCCGGCTTTCGCCAAGCGCTCGACGCCCTCCATCCGCTGTTCGATCGTGAGCAGCGGCCAGTCGCCCATCGAGCCGCAATAGACCAGCCCCGACATTCCGGCGCCGACAAGATGCTTTCCCATCTTCACGAGGGCGTCGAAGTCGGGCCGCCGATGAGCGCCGCAGGGCGTCATCAGGGCCGGAATGGTTCCGGAAAAGACTTGCGAGGACATCTTAAGGCTCCCTAGAGTCGGGCATTCGCTGGCCAGACATTCGCACGTCCTGGCGATCCGCTCTTGATGAAAACGCAGGCTGAGGGTTGAGAATCCGCAAATTTATTTCGCGCACCGCGGTCGAGAGCGATCCAGCGGCAAAGCTTGCCGCGGCAATCGGGCGCCCGTTTCCGGAGGTCGAGCTTTTCGACCGCATCGGAGACATCGTGTTCTTCATCAAGGATCACGAGGCGCGCTATGTCGCGGTCAACGATACGCTCGCCCGTCGCTGCGGGTTCGCTGACAGCCATGCGCTGATCGGCCGCAAGGCGAGCGAGGTCTTTGCAGCTCCGTTCGGCGAGCGTTTCGAGGCGCAGGATCTCAAGGTCATCGCCGAAGGACTGTCGGTCCGGGGCCGGATGGAGCTCCATCTCTATCCGGATGGCGGCGAAGGCTGGTGCCTGACCTGGAAGGAGCCGCTGATCGACGCGGCCGGCGCCATTCGCGGCCTCGCCGGCGTTTCGCGCGACGCGCCGGCTTTGTCGGGATCGACGCCGGTTTCGACCGCGCTCTCAGCCGCGCTCGCCTATATCGACGACCATCTCGACCAGCCCTTGCGCATTCCGGAGCTGGCGGCGCGAGCCGGCCTTTCGCCGTTCCAGTTCGATCAAAGAATCCGCGCTCTGTGCGGCCTCTCCGCCGGGCAATATCTGTCCCGCCTTCGCATCGACCGGGCGTGTGATCGGCTCCGCCACACCGGCGCCCCTTTGAGCGAATTGGCGCTCGAATGCGGCTATGCGGACCAGGCGGCGTTCACCCGCCAATTCCATAAATCGGTCGGCCTCACGCCTGGCGCCTATCGGGTGGCGACGGCGCGCGGCCGCAAGCGGGCGCCCATCGAGGCTCAAGCCTGAGCGGCGACGAGCTGAAACGTTGCGAAAGGATTGTCGAAGCCGGGACGCTTCGGCTTCGCTGACAACCGAGACCGCGCCCCCGCCAGGCTCATCGCGATATCGGCGCGACAGCCGTTCTCGGCCTTAAGGACGCAGGCGCCGATTTCTGTTAGAGCGCCTTGGCGGCGACCCTCCCGTGCTCAGCGACGAGGAAAAGATGGCGCGCTTGCTTTCGGTCAATGTTGGGCTCCCGCGCGACATTGCGTGGCAGGGTAAAACTGTCCATACCGGAGTGTGGAAAACGCCGGTCCAAGGCCGTCGAATGGCGCGGCGGCTCAACATCGACGGGGATGGTCAAGGCGATCTGCAAGGGCACGGCGGCGAGCATCGCGCGGTCTTTGTCTATCAGATCGATTCGTACCGCTATTGGCAGGCTCAGCTTGGCCGCAATGACTTCGCTTACGGCCAGTTCGGCGAGAATTTCACGGTTGACGGCTTGCCCGACACAGAGGTGTGCATCGGCGACCATTACCGGATCGGAAGCGCGCTGCTCGAGGTGACGCAGCCGCGCGTCACCTGCTACCGGGTCGGCATCCGGATGAACGAGCCGCGAATGGCCGCGCTCCTTGTGGCCCATCACAGACCGGGCTTTTATTTTCGCGTTCTCGAGGAGGGCGAGGTTGAAGCCGGCGACGAGATCGTCAAGGTCTTGGCCGGTCCCGAGCGCATGAACGTCGCCGAGACGGATGCGCTGCTCTATTTGCCCGGACACGACGGAAACGGGCTGGAGCGGGCGCTGCGCATCCCGGCGCTGAGCGCCGGCTGGCGCTCCTCGTTCGAAATCTTGCTCGAACACGAGCGCAAAGGCGGTTCGACGGCCGGCAATCCCGGGTTGGCGCCCACGGCTGGGCCGGCGCCGGCATGGGCCGGGTTCCGGCCGCTGCGGGTCGTGGACAAGCGGCGCGAGAGCAGCAACGTGACCTCGCTCATGCTCGAACCGAGCGACGGCCGTCCGCTCGCGGCGGGAATGCCCGGCCAGTTCATCGTGCTGCGGCTGAAGCCCGCACCCGAGGCGCCGGCGTTGCTGCGCAGCTACTCGCTGTCCGGCGATCCTAGCGTGAAGCGCTGGCGGATCAGCATCAAGCGGGAGCCGAACGGCGCGGCTGGGGCCTATGTCGAGGACCGTCTCCGGGTCGGCGACGCCATCGACGCCAGCGCGCCACGCGGCAGCTTCACGCTAAAGCAGGGCGACGGCCCTGTGGTCCTGCTCAGCGCCGGCATCGGCGCCACCCCGGTGCTCGCCATGCTGCAAGCCTTGGCGGCCGGCGGCTCGCGCAGAGAAATCTGGTGGATTCACGGCGCCCGCAATAGGGCAGAGCATGCGTTTGCCGCGGAAGTTCAGGCGCTGCTCAAATTGTTGCCCGGAAGCCACAGCCACATCCGTTACAGCGCGCCCGGCCCCACGGACCGGCCGGGGCTCGATTTCGATGGCCCTGGGCGCTTGGGCGTGCAGGTCCTCAAGGAGTTGCACGTATCGCGCGAAGCGGACTTTTATCTGTGCGGACCGACTGCGTTCATGAGCGGGCTGACCGCCGATCTGGCCAGTTGGGGTGTCTCAGCCGAGCGGCTGCACAGCGAGAATTTCGGCTCTGGTCCGGCGCTGACCCCAGGCGTCGCCGCGGTTCCGCTCCGACCGCCGCATCCGCCTGACCGGCCCTCTGGCGCGGGGCCGATGGTGTCTTTCGCCAGAAGCAATTTGGCCCTGCCCTGGGATTCGACGTTTCAGAGCTTGCTGGAACTGGCCGAGGCCTGCGATGTGCCGGTGCGGTGGGCGTGTCGCACCGGCGTTTGCCACAATTGCGAGACCGGGCTTATCGCCGGCGCCGTCGACTATCTTCCCGACCCGATCGAGCCGCCGGCGGAAGGCAATTTGCTGATTTGCTGCAGCCGGCCGCGCGACGACGTCGTGCTCGATCTCTAGGGTCAGAGCCCGATCAGCTTGACTGGTTTCGAGGTGAAGCAGTCGTTCGGTTCGCCACCGCTTACACTCCGCCTGAGCGCGGGGCTCAGGCGGCGCCGTTACAATTGCAGAATTCCCGCTATTCCATCTTGCCTTTCATCGCCTTGATGCGTTCCTCGATTTCCGCCTTGACGGCTTCGAGATTGAAGCTCGCGCCGCGCTGCATCGGAGGATATTCGATGAAGGTCTGAGCGTATTCGCCGACCTTCTGCTGCAGGAACACGAAGCGCCAGAACTCGTGGGCGTAGAAGTCCATCCCGTAACCCATCGAACCATTGTTGCCTTTGGCGAATAGCATCCGTTCGAAGGGATCGAGCCGGAGATTGGACAGGATCGGCCAATCGAGATGGACCGTCCCGCCGAGCCAGCCGTCCGGCTGGTTGATCATGCGATATTTCCAGTCGTCGATGCGAACGGCGCCCAGCGTTCCCTCGGCGAAATAGAAAATTTCATGCCTGTTGGACGGTCCCTTACCGGTCAGCACGTTCGTCTGGTCGTAGCCGTCGAGATGGACTTTGTAGGTCTTATCGCCGAGTTGCTTACCCTTCAGCAATTCCTCCTTGATGCCGGGTTCGCCGGCGAGCGCGACCAGGGTCGGAAAGAAATCCAGCCCCGAGAAGATGCCGTTCTCGACCTTGCCGGCTGGGATGTGATCGGGCCAGCGGGCGATCATCGGCACGCGCATGCCGCCTTCCATGACCGTCCCCTTGCCGGCGGCGAAAGGCGTGTTTCCGCCATCGGGCCAGGTGAAGTTTTCCGTGCCGTTGTCGGTGGTGAAGACGACGATCGTGTTCTTGTCGAGGCCGTCGGCTTTGAGCTTGTCCATCACCCCGCCGACGACGTCGTCGAGCTGCTTCATCACGCCTTCTTCCAGATACCATTGGTTTTCGGGCGTCAGGTCCGCGGCGTATTTGGGCGACAGATGCGAGATGACATGGACTCGCGTCGGGTTCATCCAGACGAAGAACGGCTTGCCGTCCTTCTCCGCCTTGTCGATGAACTTCAGCGTATGATCGAGGATGTCCTCGTCGACCGTCTCCATATTGTATTTGATGCCGGCCATCGGATGCGGCGGCAGCGGGCCCTCGTCGACGATCTTCTGCTTGCCGACTTTGCCCCAGCGCGGCTCCACTGTCGGATCGTCTACGTCGGTCGCAAAGGTGTGCAACAGATTGCGCGGGCCGATCGTATCCTTCAGCGCAGGCGGATAGGAGTGCCAGAACGGGTCCTCCATCGCGTCGAGGTGATATAGGTATCCCCAGAACTCGTCGAACCCGTGCAGCGTCGGCAGATACTGGTTCAGATCGCCGAGATGGTTCTTGCCGAACTGGCCGGTTTCGTAGCCGAGCGTCTTGAGCGCCGTGGCGATCGTCGGGGCGGCATCGGGCATCCCGACCTTTGCTCCCGCCTGACCGACCGTTGTGAGGCCGGTGCGAATCGGCAATTCCCCAGTGATGAAATTGGCGCGGCCCGCCGTGCAGCTCGGCTCGGCGTAATAATCGGTGAAGCGCATGCCCTCGCTGGCTAGCTTATCGAGGTTCGGCGTCGTGTCGTACATCAGGCCCTGATGATAGGCGCCGATATTCTCCCAGCCGACGTCATCGCCCATGATGACGATGATGTTCGGCTTCCCGTCCTGCGCGAGCGCGCTTGACGACGTGGCCGCAAGGGCGAGCGCGGCAACGCCCGCCGTCGCCAAAAGACCTAGCGTTCGACCTAATTTCATGGAGTCCCCTCCAACCTCTGCGCGGGCCTTTCGTCAGCCCAGCCCGCGCACAGTACCATCGAACTCGCTCTTCGGGCGCGATTTGCCGCCCTTCCGATCTGCAAGCCTCGGTTGGTCGAGCGCGTCGTCCGCTCGCGATGAGCAACCTCCATGGGAAATCAGCTTGTCTCATTTGGAGCGACGTCAGGAACGACGGCTATTTGCGCATTTCCGCCGTCGAAACGCGAGCTTCCAATGACCAGGCGTGGACGGGCGGCAAGAGCGCTCAGAGCTAGAAGCCGGCTTCACGACGCAGACGCCCTGCGGCCGTGCCATAAGCGCATGACGCAAAAAGGGCGGCCCCAAGGCCGCCCTTTCCGCATTTAGCAGCTCGCAAGCCTACTTGTCGTTGGCGTGCCGAACCGCGTCCTTGGCGTCGCCCAGCGCTTTGCGGGCTTCTCCCTTCGCCTTGTCCATTTTGCCTTCGGCCTGCAATTTCTTGTCGTCCATCATCTTTCCGGCGGCGTCCTTCACGGCGCCCTTGGCCTTGTCCGCGGCGCCTTTAATATGTTCTTTGTCCATGACAGCCTCCTTTGAGAGCTGCCGAAACAACGTGGGGCCGGTCCCATAAGTTCCGGCGGTCGAGGCCGGCTCGAAAGCGCCTTTCTCGCACAAGCGGGCGCTGTGGTCGCGTGATCCGATCGCGGCGATCGCTGCTGCTCACGCCCGCTGCGAAAGGAGGCCCTGCGGAGGCGAGCGCGCCGCGCTCGACGCGGACTTGCATATCCGCCTCTCCTGAGGGTCGAACAATGATAGGAATGATGTGAGCCCGCCAGGATTCGCCGGGCGGGCGGCAGCGCGAGGGATCTGATGACGGCGGCGCCGGGAAAATCCTGCGGGGCGTGCACGATGTGCTGCTCGGCGCTGGAGATCGCGCACTTCAACAAGCCCGCGGGACCGCTATGCGTCAATTGCCGCGTCGGCGGCGGCTGCGCGATCTACGCCCAGCGGCCACAGGTTTGTCGCGACTTCGAGTGCGAATGGCTGACCCGTCGCGACTTGCCGCGGCAATTGCGCCCGGACCTCGTCGGCACGATCCTCATGGAAGACGCCGACAGCGACGAATATCGCGCCGTTTGCGCGCCGGAGAAGCCGATGGCTTGGCGTCATCCACGTGTGTTCGCCCACCTTGTCGCCGTCGCCAAGTCCGGACGAATCGTGGTCGCCAAGGCGGGGCTGACGTCGTGGCGGATCTTCGCCTCAGGGGAATGGGGACCGACAGTCTGATCAGCCCGCCCGATTTTTAGCCGAATGCCTATTGGAAAGGCGCCACGATGGTCGCCACCGTCTTCCTGACCTCACGCGAGCGGCCGGTAGCGCGATCCGCCATCCGATGCTATTGGAGCGCCGCCCGCGCTTATGCGGCCGCCGCGGCCCGGAGGGGGCAAAAGCATGGGCGGCGGCAGCGCGGATGAGGAGTTTCGCGGCACATGAAGAAGATCGAGGCGATCATCAAGCCGTTCAAGCTCGACGAAGTGAAGGAGGCGCTGCAGGAGGCGGGAATCCAGGGCATCACCGTCCTCGAAGCGAAAGGCTTCGGCCGCCAGAAGGGCCACACCGAGCTTTATCGCGGGGCCGAATATGTCGTCGACTTTCTGCCCAAGGTGAAGATCGAGGTCGTCGTCTCGGACGAGAATCTCGGCCCGGCGATCGAGGCGATCCGCGCCGCGGCCCAGACGGGCCGCATCGGCGATGGCAAGATATTTGTATCGCAAATCGATGAGGCCATCCGGATCCGCACCGGTGAAACTGGCGCGGACGCGGTCTGAAACCATTTCGGGGGCTACTCAAAAGGCGATTTCGCCGCTCCCGCGGCGAACGGGGACCATACGGACCTTAATCTCGAGGAAAGGCAAATCATGAAGACCGCCAAGGATGTCCTGAAGGCGATCAAGGACAATGACGTCAAATATGTCGACCTGCGCTTCACCGATCCGCGCGGCAAGTGGCAGCACGTGACCTTCGATCAGAGCCTGGTCGACGAGGACGCCATGGCCGACGGGCTGATGTTCGACGGCTCGTCGATCGCCGGCTGGCGGGCGATCAACGAATCCGACATGACGCTGATGCCCGACCCGACCTCGGCGTGCATGGACCCGTTTTTCGCCGCTTCGACGATGGTCATCAACTGCGACATCCTGGATCCCGCGAGCGGCCAGCCTTACAACCGCGATCCGCGCGGCATCTCCAAGAAAGCCGAGGCCTATCTCAAGTCGACCGGCATCGGCGACACGGTGTTCTTCGGCCCCGAGGCCGAGTTCTTCGTGTTCGACGACGTGCGGTTCAAGGCCGACCCCTACAACACCGGCTTCCAGATCGATTCAATCGAACTGCCGATCAATCAGGACACAGCCTACGAAGGCGGCAATCTCGGCCACCGCGTGCGCACCAAAGCCGGCTATTTCCCGGTTCCGCCGCAGGATTCAGCGCAGGACATGCGCAGCGAAATGCTGGCGGCGATGGCGCAAATGGGCGCGGTCGTCGAGAAGCACCACCATGAGGTGGCCTCCGCGCAGCATGAGTTGGGCCTGAAGTTCGGCCCGCTCGTGACCATGGCCGACCACCTGCAGATCTATAAATATTGCATCCACATGGTGGCCCAGAGCTACGGCAAGACCGCGACCTTCATGCCCAAGCCCGTCTATGGCGACAACGGCTCGGGCATGCATGTCCATCAGTCGATCTGGAAAGCCGGCAAGCCGGTGATGGCCGGCAACAAATATTCAGACCTCAGCCAGGAATGCCTCTACTATATCGGCGGCATCATCAAGCACGCCAAGGCGCTCAACGGCTTCACCAATCCGACGACCAACAGCTACAAGCGCCTGGTGCCGGGCTTCGAGGCCCCAGTGTTGCTCGCCTATTCCGCGCGAAACCGCTCGGCCTCGTGCCGGATACCTTGGACGTCCAATCCGAAGGCGAAACGCGTCGAGGTGCGCTTCCCCGATCCAGGCGCCAATCCCTATCTCGCCTTCGCGGCCATGCTGATGGCGGGGCTCGATGGCATCGTCAATAAGGTCGACCCAGGCCCGGCGATCGACAAGGATCTCTATGATCTGCCGCCCAAGGAGCTCAAGAAGATCCCAACCGTCTGCGGCTCGCTGCGCGAGGCGCTCGGCAACCTCGACAAGGACCGCGCGTTCCTCAAGGCGGGCGACGTCTTCTCCGACGACTTCATCGACAGCTACATCGAGCTCAAGATGGGCGAGGTCCAACGCTTCGAGATGACTCCGCACCCGGTCGAATTCGACATGTATTACTCCTACTGAGCCATCATTTGCTCTTGGTCGCCCCGCTCGATGACGGCGGTCGCGCCAGCAAACCAATGTGCGACGGGGTCTGGCGACCGCTTCGGGCCAAGGAAGCGGAGCGGCTATTTCGACCTCGTCCATACGGGTCTCGGGAGCGGCGAAGGAGTTTTTCAACACCCTGCTAGGGCTCGGGGCCGCTGCCGGTGAGCGCCCCCGGAAAGTCAGCGGCGAGCGCGGCGATGTCCCAAGCGGATGCCGAGAATTCCCGCCTTTCGCCGCAGCGCCCCCTCGGTTCGCTCCATCTTCTTTGCGATTTCCGGTAGCGGCGTTCTAGCCTTCGAATACGCCTTGAGTTCGCGCACGTCTCCACTTGTCCACGGGGTCCCGTGACTACTCTTTTTTTGTGCCACTGCCGATCCTCCCGTAGGATGTGGCCGGGCGGCACCGCTTGCCGCGGTTGACCAGTGCGACCATCCCCCCGCAGGTTGAAAAAGTCCCCGCGCCTGATGCGGTCAGGCGCGGGGAAAGCCGGCGCGTTCTGGGGGGCGCCTACAACGCGTCGGTTGTGGTGACAATACTCCACGCGATCGTGCTGTCAATTACCTATCCAATGAGAAAACGTTGAGCGCATCCCCAAAAGGAAAAAGGGCGGCCCGAAAGCCGCCCTTCCGATGCGCCCGACGGATAATACCAAAGGTCATAGCGGCTGACCGACATGCGCCCAGTCGCGCATTCCGATGGATGTGATGGTTTCGGGTTTGGCGATGAGCTTTCGCCATGCGGCGCATGCGGCGTCGATGATGGCGTCGTAGTTTTCGAAGACGGTGTTTGAAAGCCAGTTCTGACGGAGATACTGCCAGACATTCTCGACCGGGTTCAGTTCCGGCGCGCGCGAGGGCAGGAAGATCGGCGTGATGTTGTCGGGCACGTCGAGCTTGCCCGTGATGTGCCATCCGGCCCGGTCGAGCAGGAGCACGGCATGGGCGCCCGTAGCGACATTGCGCGAGATTTCGTCGAGGTGAAGTTGCATCATGTCGGTGTCGGCACGAGGAAGCGCCAAAGCCGCTCCGACCCCGCGAGCGGGACAGATCGCGCCGAACAGATAGGCGTTGTCATAGCGCTGATCGGCGGGCTGCCTTGGCCGCGTTCCACGCCTGGCCCATTGGCGGACAAGGCCGTTCTTCTGGCCAATCCGGGCCTCATCCGAAAACCAGATCTCGACCGGCGTCGTCTCGGGCAGCCCTTCGAGATGAGCCTTCAGCGCGCGCGGGAAGTTTTTTTAAATCCCTCGACGATCCGCTCATCCTGAGCCGGATGACGGGGCCGTGCGCTCATATGCGAGAAGCCGAGCTTCTTCAGAAGCTTTCCGACATAGCGCGGGTGAAAGTCGACGCCGAACCTCTCGGCGATGACGCGCTTGAGGTCGATCCGCCGCCAGCGTACGACGCCGTCCTTCTCACGATCCGGCCCGGCCTCGACGATCTGCGCGAACTGGGCCCGTTGCTCCTCCGACAGGCGAGGCTTGGGACCCGCCGTCCAATTGTCGAACAGACCCTCCGGTCCGAAAGCGTTGAAGCGATGGACCCAGTCGCGCAGCGTCTGCCGGTCCATGCCGCCGATCTTCGCCGCCGCGCCTCGGTCCATCCCGTCCCGAACCGCGGCCAAGGACAGAAGCCGCCGGCTCTGGTTGGCGTCCTTCGAGCGCCGGGCGAGCGCCCGAAGCTCCTTAGCCGAATAGTCGTCTCGCAATCTGACCGCTGATGGCATGGCGCGAATCTCCCCACGCCAATGGAGTCAGAAATCTCGCCCTCTGTGAATCCACAATGTGAGTCAGCTCGCGGGGCCTTTGGTATAAGATCGCGGTAGATTCCCCCCGAGGTCACGCCGCTCGTATCGCCTGTCTTTGGCGCGTTCGGCGTGGATCCGCTCTTTGCCGATCTCGACCGCGCACATCGGCTGACATGGATCGCAGGGCGGCGGCGATATTGGAAGAGGCGCGGCGCCGAAGGGCGGGCGGTAAGCGCCGCTGCCGGTTCGCCCTTGTCTACTGCAAGCGGTCCTTGATCTTCTCCAGGCCGGCCCGGGCGCAGGCGTCATCCAGTTTGCCGCCGGGCGCGCCCGCGGCGCCGATTGCGCCGATGACTTCGTCTCCGAGCTTGATCGGCACGCCGCCGCCGAAGAACATCACATCCGGCAGCTTGGCGAGCGGCGCGATCGAGTCCTCGCCCTTGGCCCGTTCGGAGAGGGCGAGCGTGTCGTTCTTGAACGACGCGGCGGTATAGGCCTTGGCGAGCGCGCTATCGAGCGAGTGGGCGCCGACGCCGTCGCCGCGAACGGTGGCGATGATCACGCCGTCGGCGTCGACCACCTGCGCCGTCTCGTGATAGCCCTGCTTCGCGCAGGCGGCGACCGTCTCGCTCGCCGCCTCGACCGCCAGCGCCGCCGGTATGCGGTGCGTCGGCAGCGTCTCAGCGCCTGCCGTCGACCCCATCAACGCGGCGCCGGCCAGCGCCGCCAAGAACCTGCAATCGATCATGACATTCCTCCCGATCCAGCGCCCCCGGCGCAAGTGCTAAACGCCTGCGGCGAAGTTCGCATGACGCTCCGCTCTCACGTATCCATCTTGAGCGCGGCGATGAAGGCTTCCTGCGGGATGTCGACCTTGCCGAACTGGCGCATCTTCTTTTTTCCCGCTTTCTGCTTCTCGAGCAGCTTGCGCTTGCGGGTGGCGTCGCCGCCGTAGCACTTGGCGGTGACGTCCTTGCGCAAAGCCCGGATCGTCTCGCGGGCGATGATCTTGCCGCCGATCGCCGCCTGGACCGGGATCTGGAACATGTGCGGCGGGATGAGGTCTTTCAGCTTCTCGACCATCGCCCGGCCGCGCGAACTCGGCGCGATCGCGGTGGACGAGCATCGACAGCGCGTCGACCGGTTCGCCGTTGACCAGGATCGACATCTTGACCAGATCGCCCACGCGGTAGTCGGCGAGCTGATAGTCGAACGAGGCGTAGCCCTTGGAGATCGACTTCAGCCGGTCGTAGAAGTCGAACACCACCTCGTTAAGCGGCAGCTCGTAGACCACCATCGCCCGTTTTCCCACGTAGTTGAGATCGACCTGGACGCCGCGCCGGTCCTGGCAGAGCTTGAGGATCGCGCCAAGGTACTCGTCGGGGGTGAGGATTGTCGCCTTGATCCACGGCTCCCGGATCTCGGCGATCTTGACCAGGTCGGGCATGTCGGCCGGATTGTGCAGTTCGATCTCCGAGTTGTCGGTCAGCGCGATCTTGTAGATGACCGAGGGAGCGGTCGCGATCAGATCGAGGTTGAACTCGCGCTCGAGCCTCTCCTGGATGATCTCGAGATGCAGGAGGCCGAGAAAGCCGCAGCGAAAGCCGAAGCCGAGCGCCGCCGAGGTCTCCATCTCATAGGAGAAGCTGGCGTCGTTGAGCCTGAGCTTCCCCATCGCCGCGCGCAGGTCTTCGAAATCGGCCGCATCGGTTGGAAAGAGGCCACAAAAGACGACCGGCTGGGCCGGCTTGAAGCCCGGCAGCGCCTCAGACGTTGGGCGCCGATCGTCGGTGATCGTGTCGCCGACGCGCGTATCTGCGACCTGCTTGATCTGGGCGGTGATGTAGCCGATCTCGCCGGGGCCAATCTCGGCGGTCTCGGTCATCTTCGGCCGGAACACGCCGATGCGGTCGACCTCATAAGCCGCGCCCGAGCCCATCATGCGGACGCGCATGCCGCGCCTGAAATGGCCGTCGATCAGGCGCACCAGCACGACGACCCCGAGATAGGCGTCGTACCAGGAATCGACCAAGAGCGCCTTCAATGACGCCGTCTCGTCGCCCTTCGGCGGAGGCAGGCGGTTGACGATCGCCTCCAGCACCTGATCGATATGGAAGCCGGTCTTGGCCGAGATCTCGATCGCCTGCGAGGCGTCGAGGCCGATCACGTCCTCGATCTGCTCCTTGACCCGTTCAGGCTCGGCGGCCGGCAGGTCGACCTTGTTGAGCACGGGCACGATCTCATGCCCCGCGTCGAGGGCGTGATAGACATTCGCGAGCGTCTGCGCCTCGACCCCCTGGCTGGCGTCGACGACCAGGAGCGAGCCCTCGCAAGCCGCGAGCGATCGCGACACCTCGTAGGCGAAGTCGACATGGCCGGGCGTGTCCATGAGGTTGAGGACATAAAGCTTGCCGTCGTTGGCCCGGTATTCGAGCCTGACTGTCTGAGCCTTGATGGTGATGCCGCGCTCGCGCTCGATGTCCATGGAATCGAGCACCTGCTCGACCATCTCGCGCTCGGCGATCGTCCCCGTCTCTTGGATGAGCCGGTCGGCGAGCGTCGACTTGCCGTGGTCGATGTGAGCGATGATCGCGAAATTGCGAATATTCTCGATCGCGTGGACGGTCATGGCGGGCGGGATAGCAGGGCGGGGGCGGGAAGGGAACGGGATTCAGGCCTGAAGGCGCTCGACCCTGGCCCAAAGCCCGCCGGAGCGCAGACGGACGGTCAGGCTGCCAAAAAGACACGAAGGGCCGCGGGGACTCCATCCCACGCGGCCCTTCGATTGTTCTGGCCTTTCCGGGGGCCGAGGCGACGGCTTGCTACTCCGCCGCTATCTTCAGCGCGGGCTCGCTCCGATAGATGAGGTCGAAGCGGTCGAGGTTCATCACCTTGGCCCACGCCCTGGCGAAGTCCTTCACGAACTTCTCCTTCCCGTCGGAAGACCCATAAACCTCCGCAAGCGCCCTGAGCTGCGAGTTCGAACCGAAGACGAGGTCGGCGCGGGTCCCGGTCCACTTGACCTCTCCGGTCTTCCGGTCGCGCCCCTCGTACACGCCTTCAGCGCCGGCGGCGGGCCGCCATTCCGTGCCCATGTCGAGCAGGTTGACGAAGAAGTCGTTGGTCAGCGCGCCGGGCGTCTTGGTGAAGACGCCGTGCTTGGACCCCCCGTGGTTGGCGCCGAGGACGCGTAAGCCGCCGACCAGAACGGTCATCTCCGGCGCCGTAAGCGTCAAGAGTTGCGCTTTATCCACCAACAGCTCATCAGGCGTAAGCCTCTGCTTGCCGCGCAGATAGTTGCGGAACCCATCGGCGACCGGCTCCAGGTGCTCGAAGGACTCGACGTCGGTCTCATCCTGCGACGCGTCCGCGCGCCCCGGCGTGAAGGGAACCTTCACGTCCTGGCCGGCGGCCTTCGCAGCCTTCTCGATCGCCGCGCCGCCGCCGAGAACAATCAGGTCGGAAAGCGACACCTTCTTCGCGCCGGACGCCGAAGCGTTGAACTCTTTCTGGATCGCTTCGAGTTTCTGGAGGACCTTAGCGAGCTGAGCCGGCTGGTTAACCTCCCAGTCGTTCTGGGGGCTAAGGCGAATCCGCGCCCCGTTCCCTCCGCCGCGCTTGTCGCCGCCGCGGAACGACGACGCGGACGCCCAGGCCGTCGACACCAGCTCGGAAATGGCGAGGCCGGACGCGAGGATTTTCGCCTTCAGCGCGGCAATGTCCGTGTCGTCGATCAGCGGGTGATCCACAGCGGGGATCGGGTCCTGCCAGACGAGCGTCTCCTTCGGAACGAGCGGTCCGAGGTAGCGCACTTTCGGACCCATGTCGCGGTGCGTGAGCTTGAACCACGCGCGGGCGAACGCGTCCGCGAATTGATCCGGATGCTCGAAGAAGCGCCGCGAGATCTTCTCGTAAGCCGGGTCGATCCGGAGGGACAGGTCTGTGGTCAGCATGGTGGGCAGCCGCTTCTTCGACGGATCGAAGGGATCGGGGACCGAGGGTTCGACGTTCTTCGCCTGCCACTGCCAGGCGCCGGCCGGGCTTTTGGTCAGCTCCCATTCGTAGCCGAACAGGTTGGCGAAGAAGTTGTTGCTCCACTTGGTCGGCGTCTTGCTCCAGACGACTTCCAGGTTGCTGGTGGTCGCGTCATCCCCCTTGCCCGTGCCGAACCTGTTCTTCCAGCCGAGCCCTTGCTGCTCGATCGGAGCGCCTTCGGGTTCCGGGCCGACATATTCCTTGTCATTGGCGGCGCCGTGGGTCTTGCCGAAGGTGTGGCCGCCGGCGATCAGCGCGACGGTCTCCTCGTCGTTCATCGCCATGCGCTTAAACGTCTCGCGGATATCAATGGCCGCGGCGACCGGGTCCGGCTTGCCGTTCGGCCCTTCCGGATTGACGTAGATCAGCCCCATTTGCACGGCGCCGAGCGGATTCTGAAGGTCGCGCTCGCCGCTATAGCGCTCGTCCGCCAGCCATGTGCCTTCGGGACCCCAATAGATGTCCTCGTCGGGCTCCCACGTATCCTCGCGCCCACCGCCGAAACCGAAGGTCTTGAAACCCATCGACTCGAGGGCGACATTGCCCGCCAGAATCATCAGGTCGGCCCAGGAGATCTTCCGGCCGTGTTTCTGCTTGATCGGCCATAGCAGCCGGCGCGCCTTGTCGAGGTTCGCATTATCCGGCCAGCTGTTGATCGGCGCGAAGCGCTGCTGACCGCGCCCGCCCCCGCCGCGGCCATCGCCGATGCGATACGTGCCGGCGCTGTGCCACGCCATCCGAATGAACAGGCCCCCGTAGTGGCCGAAGTCGGCCGGCCACCAATCTTGAGAGTCCGTCATCAGAGCGTGAAGGTCCTTGACCACCGCGTTGAGGTCGAGGCTTTGAAATTCCTTGGCGTAGTCGAACGCCTCCCCCATCGGATCGGACGCGGCCGAGTGCTGGTGGAGAACCCGAAGACTGAGCTGGTCCGGCCACCAGTCGAGGTTCGTCTTTGTGTGGGCTCCGCCCGTGACGGGGCACTTGCTTTCAGTTGTCATCTTTGCCTCTCCGATCGTGTTCAGCTTCTCATGATCTGTCGAACGAAAATGATACGGGTCCGTGGCAGGCGGCGCATGGCCGTCGGCTCGCGCCTCCGCGCTGCGGTTCCCAGGCTGTCGGCGTCACCGCCGTCGGCGTTGAGATGGATCAAACAAGTGAACCCGATCATCCGCATATTTGCTGGCCGAGGCGCATCGGCGATGTCGTCGGTTTTGGCGGTCCCTGGAAAGCTCATGGAGCGCTTCCTGGACAGTCGCCGATTTACTGATAGCGCCAGAGCGCCAATAGGTCCAATCGATTATATCTTGACAACCGATCGGCATGGCCAATCTTTTGTCCCATGAACCTCCGAGACCTCGAATATGTGGTCGCGGTCGCCGACTACGGTCATTTTGGCCGCGCCGCGGCGGCCTGCAACGTAAGCCAGCCGACGTTGAGCGGTCAAATCCTCAAGCTCGAGGCCGAGCTCGGCCTTCGCCTGTTCGACCGCGAAGGCCGCGGCGCTCGCGTCAGCGACAGGGCGGCGACTGTCGTGGCGCAGGCGCGCGCGACGCTCGCCGCGGTGGTGGGCGTGACCGCCGCCGCTCAAGCGGCGCGCGATCCCTTCGCCGGCGAGCTGCGCCTTGGCGTCATAACAACCGTCGCGCCTTACCTGCTGCCGATCGCGCTGCCCGAACTCGTAGAGGCGCTGCCGCGCACGCCCCTCTATCTGGTGGAGGACCTGACCGACCGGCTTCTCGCGCGCCTGCGCGACGGCGCCCTTGACGCCGCGGTGATTGCGACCGACCCCCGCGAGGCCAAACTCGCGGCGATCGGGCTCTACGACGAGCCGTTCTTCCTCGTCTTCGCCGGTCATTCCGGAAAGCCAGGGCGCGCCTCGATCGACGTCGAGGAGATCGATCCGAGCACCCTTCTCTTGCTGGCCGAGGGCCATTGTCTGCGCGACCAGGCGTTGGCGCTTTGCAATGCGGCGGAGAAGACGGCGCTTGGCGCGGACGTCCGCGGGACGAGCCTCGAAACGCTACGTCATCTCGCCTCCGCCGGACAAGGGGCGACTCTCGCGCCCCTCCTCGCCTACGCCGACTGGCGGCGCTCGGGCGCCGGGATCGCGGGTCTGAGGATTGTCGGCGACGGCGCGTCCCGCTTGGTCAGGCTGGTCTTCAAGCGCGGCTCGCCCCGGGAGGCCGCGATCGAGGCGCTCGCTTCGTCCCTTCGCTCGACTGCCGGCGCAGCCCTGGCCAAGTCAGTGCGCGAAACTGAGAGCGACGGGAAGCGCGCGTGAAGGCCTCTACGACCGCGCGCCCCTCAGCGCGTCTCCGGGTTGCGCCGCGAAAACGCCTATGTTAGGCAACGCCCGCCTTTCGGGCGGGCTGGGCCGCGCGGTCAAGTTCGAGCGCGGAATCGTCAAATATTCCTGAGCCTCGCGCAGCCTTCGTAACCCGGCGGCGCGGCAGAGTTTAAGCGTCTTTGCGAGGTGGCGCGTGCCAAAGGAAGACACGATCGTTTCCGGCGTATCCGGACGTTACGCGTCCGCTCTGTTTTCGCTCGCCCAGGACGATCGACAGACCGAGGCCGTCGCGGACGCACTAGCGAGATTCGACGCCCTCATCGCCGAAAGCCCCGATCTTGAACGGCTGGTGCGCAGCCCGGTGTTCTCCGCCGCCGACCAGCTCAAGGCTCTAGACGCGATCATGGCCGACGCCGGCATCGGCGGGATCGCCGCCAACTTCATCCGGCTGATTGCGACGAAGCGCCGCCTGTTCTTCATCCGTGAAATGATCGCGGATTATCGCAAACTGTATGACGCTTCCAGGGGGGTGACGAGGGCGGAAGTCACCAGCGCGAGCCCCTTGACCGACGCCAATGTCGCGGCGCTCAAAGAGTCGCTGCGCGCCTCTTCCGGCGGCCGGGAGGTCGCTCTCGACATGAAGGTTGACGCCTCGATCATCGGCGGCTTGATCGTCAAGCTTGGCTCGCGCATGGTCGATGGTTCGCTGAAAACCAAGCTCAACGCCATTCGACTTGCCATGAAAGAGGTCGGCTGATGGATATCCGCGCCGCAGAGATTTCCTCGATCCTCAAGACTCAGATCGCCAACTTCGGCGCCGAAGCGCAGGTGACCGAAGTCGGTCAGGTGCTCAGCGTCGGCGACGGCATCGCGCGCGCCTACGGTCTCGACAAGGTCCAAGCCGGCGAAATGGTCGAGTTCGAGAACGGCACGCGCGGCATGGCGCTCAACCTCGAGAGCGACAACGTCGGCATCGTCATTTTCGGCGCCGACCGCGAGATCAAGGAAGGCCAGACGGTCAAGCGCACCGGCGCGATCGTTGATGTGCCGATCGGCAAGGAGCTTCTCGGCCGGGTCGTCGACGCGCTCGGCAACCCGATTGACGGTAAGGGCCCGATCAACGCCGCAAAGCGCGCCCGCGTCGACATCAAGGCGCCCGGCATCATTCCCCGCAAGTCGGTGAGCGAGCCGATGGCGACCGGCTTGAAGGCGATCGACGCGATGATCCCGATCGGGCGCGGCCAGCGCGAGCTCATCATCGGCGACCGCCAGACCGGCAAGACCGCCATCGCGCTCGACACCATTCTCAATCAGAAGTCGCTCAACCAAGGCGACGACGAATCGAAGAAGCTCTATTGCGTATATGTCGCGGTCGGACAGAAGCGTTCGACGGTCGCCCAGTTCGCCAAGGTTCTGGAGGAGCACGGCGCGCTCGAATACTCGATCATCGTCGCCGCCACCGCTTCGGATCCGGCCCCGATGCAATTCCTCGCTCCGTTTTCCGGCTGCGCGATTGGCGAGTTCTTCCGGGACAACGGCATGCACGCGGTCATTGTCTACGACGACCTCTCCAAGCAAGCGGTCGCCTATCGCCAGATGTCGCTGCTGCTGCGGCGCCCGCCGGGCCGCGAAGCCTATCCTGGCGACGTGTTCTACCTCCACTCGCGCCTGCTCGAGCGGGCCGCCAAGTTCAACAAGGACAATGGATCGGGCTCGCTCACCGCGCTTCCCATCATCGAGACGCAGGCCAACGACGTCTCGGCCTACATCCCAACCAACGTCATCTCGATCACCGACGGGCAGATCTTTCTCGAGACGGACCTGTTCTACCAGGGCGTCCGGCCCGCGGTGAACGTCGGCCTTTCGGTTTCGCGCGTGGGTTCCGCGGCGCAGACCAAGGCGACTAAGAAGGTCGCCGGCAAGATCAAGGGCGAACTGGCGCAATATCGCGAAATGGCGGCGTTCGCGCAGTTCGGCTCCGATCTCGACGCCGTCACCCAGCGCCTGCTCAATCGCGGCGCGCGCCTGACTGAGCTCCTCAAGCAGCCGCAATTCTCGCCGCTCAAGATGGAGGAGCAGGTCTGCGTCATCTACGCCGGAGTCAACGGCTATCTCGACAAGCTGCCGCTCGACAAGGTTCGGCCGTTTGAAGATGGACTTCTCGCTTTTCTGCGGGCGAAGAACCCGGACATTCTGGAGGCGATCCGCTCCTCCAGCGATCTGACCAACGAGGTCGAAGCCAAGCTCAAGGCGGCGGTCGAGGCTTACTCTGCGATCTTCAGCTGAAATGAGCCGATCCCTCACCCAACCAGGCCTTCAAGCGGGGGCGCGTGGAGGCGCTGAGCGATGCCGTCGCTAAAAGACCTCAGGAACCGGATCGCCTCGGTCAAGTCGACGCAGAAGATCACCAAGGCGATGCAAATGGTCGCGGTCTCGAAGCTGCGCCGCGCGCAGGCCTCGGTCGAAGCGGCGCGCCCCTATGCCGAGCAGGTCGAAGCGGTGCTGACCAATCTGGCCGGGGCCGCGACCGACGGTCAGGGCCCTCGCCTGCTTGTCGGCAGCGGCTCGGGCCAGGTTCATTTGCTTCTTGTCTGCACGGGCGAGCGGGGGCTGTGCGGCGCCTTCAACACCGCCATCGTGCGCCTCGCGCGCGAGAAGGCGACTGCGCTCGCGGCGGAAGGCAAGACGGTCAAGATCCTTTGCGTCGGCAAGAAAGGCTATGATCAGCTTCGCCGCACGCATGAGAGGCAGATCCTGGAGCTGATCGACCTGCGCGCGATTCGCGCAATCGCCTACGAGACCGCAAAGCCGATCGCCGAAAAGGCCATCGCTTTGTTCGAGAACGGCGAGTTCGACGTCTGCACCCTGTTCTACTCGCGCTTCAAGTCGGTGATCGCACAGATCCCCACCGTCCAGCAGCTCATTCCGCCCGAGCTCGGCTCGAAAGACGAGACGGCGCCGACTTACGATTATGAGCCGGACGAGGGCGAAATCCTCGCCCAGCTGCTGCCGCGCGCGGTCACGGTGCGCATCTATCGCGCGTTGCTTGAAAATCAGGCCTCGTTCTTCGGCGCGCAGATGACCGCGATGGACAACGCGACGCGCAACGCCGGCGACATGGTGAAGAAATACACCCTGCGCTACAACCGCACCCGCCAGGCGATGATCACCAAGGAATTGATCGAGATCATTTCGGGCGCCGAGGCGCTCTGACCGGACCTCGCGCCCTCCGCGGCGCAAGAAATCGAAGAATACGAGGACGAACACCAATGGCGAATATCGCGAATGCCACCGGCCGCATCACCCAGGTGATCGGCGCCGTCGTCGACGTGAAATTCGACAGCTACCTGCCGCCGATCCTCAACGCGCTCGAGACAATCAACAACGGCAATCGCCTCGTGCTCGAAGTCGCCCAGCAGCTCGGCGAGAACACCGTGCGCTGCATCGCCATGGACATTTCCGAGGGCCTCGTGCGCGGCCAGGAGGTCACCGACACCGGCGAGCCGATCTCGGTGCCGGTTGGCGAGGGCACGCTCGGGCGCATCATGAATGTGGTCGGCGAACCGGTGGATGAAGCCGGGCCGATCAACATGGAGGCTCGCCGCGCGATCCATCAGCCAACCCCCACCTATGTCGAGCAATCGACAGAGGCCCAGATTCTCATCACCGGCATCAAGGTTGTCGACCTGCTCGCGCCTTACGCCAAAGGCGGCAAGATTGGCCTGTTCGGGGGCGCTGGCGTGGGCAAGACGGTGCTCATCCAGGAATTGATTAACAACGTCGCCAAGACCCACGGCGGCAATTCCGTATTCGCGGGCGTCGGCGAACGCACCCGCGAAGGCAACGACCTCTATCATGAATTCATCGAATCGAAGGTCAACGCCGATCCTCATGATCGCAACTCGACCGTAAAGTCGAAATGCGCGCTGGTGTTTGGCCAGATGAACGAGCCGCCCGGCGCGCGCATGCGCGTCGGACTGGCCGGGGTCACCGTCGCCGAGCATTTTCGCGACCAGGGCCAGGACGTGCTCTTGTTCATCGACAACATCTTCCGCTTCACCCAGGCAGGTTCGGAAGTCTCGGCGCTGCTCGGGCGCATCCCGTCCGCTGTGGGTTACCAGCCGACCCTCGCCACCGACTTGGGAGCCTTGGAGGAGCGCATCACCACGACGACAAAGGGCTCGATCACCTCGGTGCAGGCGATCTATGTTCCCGCCGACGACCTGACCGACCCGGCGCCGGCGACGACTTTCGCCCACCTCGACGCGACGACCGTGCTCTCCCGCGCGATCTCGGAAAAGGGCATCTACCCGGCGGTCGATCCGCTGGATTCGACCTCGCGCATGCTGACCGCCGCGATTGTCGGCGAGGAGCACTACAACGTCGCCCGCCAGGTGCAGCAGATCCTGCAGCGCTATAAGGCGCTGCAGGACATTATCGCCATCCTTGGCATGGACGAATTGTCGGAAGAGGATAAGCAGATCGTTGCGCGGGCGCGGAAGATCGAACGATTCCTGTCGCAGCCCTTCGACGTCGCCGCGGTGTTCACCGGCACGCCTGGGGTGCAGGTCAGGATCGAGGACACTGTCAAAGGCTTCAAGGGCATTGTCGAAGGCAAGTACGACAATCTGCCAGAGGCCGCCTTCTACATGGTCGGCACCATCGAGCAGGCCGTCGAGAAGGCCAAGAAGCTGGCCGCCGAGGCTTAAGCCGCGCGTCGCACCCGGGGGTAAGTCCATGCCGACTTTCCATTTCGAACTTGTGTCGCCGGACAAGGTGCTGTTCAACGGCCCCGCTCAGTCCGTGCTTGTGCCGGGCGCCGAAGGGGACTTCCTGGTGCTCGACGATCACGCGCCGGTGATGACCTCGATGCGTCCCGGAGTGGTCGGAATCGACGATGCGGAGGGCAAGCATCGTCGCGTGTTCGTGCGCGGCGGCTTTGCCGATACAAGCCAGAAAGGCCTTATCCTGCTCGCGGAGACGGCGATCCCGTTCGAGGACTTGAGCGCCGACACGCTCGGGCAGGAGATCAAGAACGCGGAGGAAGACGTCGCTGACGCGAACGAAGACCAGAAACGCCTGGCCCAGGAGAAGCTCGACCGCTTGCGTGAGCTCAAGGACGCAATCAAGCTATAGCGGGCGCCAAATTCTTCCATTTTTCCGAATCGTCGGTTATCATGTGCGAGGGTTCAGACCCGGAGGCCGCGTCTTTTCCCGACGAGGGTCGTCGGCGGGAAACGGCGAAATAAAATCGCCCTCAACTCTTTGAAAACAAACGATCCGGCGAAATCCGATCGTTTCGCATCAAATAATTTCAAGGACTTGCAGAGTGGTAGACGAAACCTTTTCTTTCGTTTGGCGAAAGATCTTGCCCTATTCGCATGACCCGCGAAGACTATGACGCGTTTTGCGCAAGCCTGCCGCACGCCACGCAGGTCGTCCAATGGGGCGGCGCGAGCGTCTGGAAGATTGGGGACAAGGTCTTCGCCGTCGGCGGATGGTCCGATGGACCACAATTCGCCGTGACCTTCAAATGCTCCGAAGCGAGCTTCGCCATATTGACAGAGCTGCCCGGCTTGCGCCCCGCCCCCTACCTCGCCTCACGCGGATTATCCTGGGTCCAGCGCATCGACGCGCGTTCGCTCAGTGATGATGATCTCAAGGAATATGTGAGGCGAAGCTACGCGATGGTCCTTGCGGCGTTGCCCAAAAAGACGCGAGGCGCGTTGGGAGCTCGCTCTTCCCGATGACAGCAACCGTTACGCCTTCCGACATCCGATCCGCCTATGCGCGCATCCGCGAGCACATCCGCCGGACGCCGATCCTCGAGACAGAGTCGCCGGTCGCCGCCGCCGCGTCGCCGCTCTCGCTCAAGCTCGAATGCCTGCAGGCGACCGGCTCGTTCAAGGCGCGCGGCGCCTTCCACAATCTCCTGACCAGGCCAGCGGCTAAGGCCGGCTGCGCCACCGCTTCGGGCGGCAACCATGGCGCCGCCGTCGCCTTCGCAGCTCAGAAGCTCGGGATCCGTGCGCGCGTCTTCGTGCCGGAAATGGCGCCGCCCGCCAAGATCGCGAAGATCAAGGCCTATGGAGCCGAAGCCGTTATCGGCGGCCCGTCCTACGCCGAGGCGCAGCAGCGCTGCGACGCCTATGTCGCCGAGACCGGCGCGCTGTTGGTTCACCCTTACGATGCCGTCGAGACGATCGCGGGCCAAGGCACGCTGGCAAAGGAATGGGAGGAGGACCTCGAACGCCTCGGGCTCGGAAAGCTCGATACGGTCCTGGTCGCGGTTGGCGGCGGCGGGCTCATTTCCGGCGTCGCCGCTTGGTTCGCGGGCCGGGTCAAGGTCGTCGGCGTCGAGCCGGAAGGTTCGCGGGCGCTTTACGCGGCGCTCGAGGCGAATGAGCCGGTCGACGTGTCCGTCAAGTCGCTCGCCGCCGATTCGCTCGGCGCAAAACGGGTCGGCGAGCTCAATTTCGACATCGCCCGCAAGTTCGTGAGCCAAGTCGTCCTGGTCAAGGACATGGCGATCGCCGAGGCCCAGCGCCGCCTCTGGGCGGACCTTTCCGTTATCGCCGAGCCGGGCGGCGCGGCGGCCTTCGCCGCAATCGCCGGCGGCGCCTATCGGCCCGACCGCGGCGAGCGGGTTGGCGTTCTCGTCTGCGGCGCCAACGCCGACCTCAAGGCGTTTGCATGAAACTGGGCTCGACCGAGACGCGCCTTCGTAACGCCATTGGGCCAAAATCGCCCGGCCCGCCATTGCGATGGGGGAGATCCCGAACTATTGTCCGGCCCGCTTTCCGCCAGGCCCAACCAGCCTTGCGGCGCGTTGGGGCGTAGCCAAGCGGTAAGGCAGCGGATTTTGATTCCGCCATACGGAGGTTCGAATCCTCCCGCCCCAGCCAACGACCACGAGTTCGTTTCCCGGCGGCGTTCGCCAGCCGCTCTGGCGGCTCACCAGGCCGAAAACTTCCGTTCGACCGTCTTTAGGAAACGGGTGCGGCGCGCGAGCGTCGTGTGATCCATGTCGTAGTGGGCGAGATAGTCACAAGCCGCGCCCGGCGCGCAATTCAAGCGCATTGTGCGTTTGAGGAACCGGCGCGGCGGGTCGCCCATCAGAAAGGTTATCCAACGGCTCCCGCCATAGGTGCAAACCACGCCGAGCCGTTTGATGTTGTGCAGGGAAGGCGCGTACGCGCCATCGTTTTTCAAATTGAAGCTGACGCCGGGCAGAAACACTTTGTCGACGAAGCCCTTGAGGATCGCCGGAAAGCCCATGTTCCACACCGGAAAGGAAAAGACGAGCGCGTCGGCTTTGAGCAGGCGGTCGACGTAGGGCGCGACGCGGCGCCGGTTCCCGGGGACGTCATAGTAGTCGACGCGGTCCTGGCGGGTCATGACCGGATCGAACCCTTCGGCGTTGAGGTCGCAATCGTCGACCTCATGGCCGGCCGCACGCAAGGTCTTAACGACCGTCACATGCAAACCCGCGCCGAAGCTGGTCTCGACCGGATGGGCGAATAGGACCAGCACGCGCAAAAGGGTTCTCCGTGTAATTGTCGGTCGATACTGCTGCTATATTGCGCTGTCATTTCAGCTATTTCAGCGCCCGCCCTTGCCCACCTCCCACTCGCTTGCCGCCCAGATACAAACGTACGTTGGAGTTACCCGAAGATGTCGCCTTAGCTGTCTAGCTATCGGGCTGGAGCAGCGCGTCGAGCCCAAAAGGAACGCCAATCCGACGCAACCTTCCCACCGAGAGCCGCGTACATCCTTAAAACAGAAATCTCTTGACAACCAAATGGTTGCAATTAACGTAGCGAAACGGTGTGCATGGGGGAAGCTAGCTGATTGGCGTGCGAGAGCGGACCGTTTCAACGTCTCGACCGCTCACCTTGGCATCGTTGTTCTGACAGCAGTCAGAGAATTTCTCATCCATCCGCAAGTTTAAAGCTGGGGATTAAAGTTGAGCAGTGATGACCTCACCGTGATCGAGTCCTCGGGCACGATGAGCCTGCTGACGGACGGGACCAATTATTATCTTCAGCCGAATGGCGGGCCGGCGGTCGAGCTGAGCTATGGCGGGACGCCAGTCACCGTTGGCGAATTCGCCCAGTATGGCGCCTGGACGCCGATCGCCGCGGCGCAGACGGCGAGCGGATATGAGGTGGCCTGGTCGATCCCGGGCGCCGATCAGTATCAGATTTGGTTGACCGACAGCAGCGGCAATGAGCTCTCGATTCCGTTCGTGGGGTCAGGCGCCCAGGTGGAATTCTACGAGGCCAGCTTCAATTACGATCTGAACGGCGACGGGACGATCGGCCCGACAGTGATCGAGTCCTCGGGCACGATGAGCCTGCTGACGGACGGGACCAATTATTATCTTCAGCCGAATGGCGGGCCGGCGGTCGAGCTGAGCTATGGCGGGTCGCCAGTCACAGTCGGCGAGTTTGCTTCCTACGGCGCCTGGACGCCGATCGCCGCGGCGCAGACGGCGAGCGGCTATGAGGTCGCCTGGGCGATCCCGGGCGCCGATCAGTATCAGATTTGGTTGACCGACAGCAGCGGCAATGAGCTCTCAATTCCATTCGTGGGGTCAGGCGCGCAGGTGGCGTCGTATGAGGTTAGTTTCAACCATGACTTGAACGGCGACGGGATCCTGACGGACGGGACCAATTATTATCTTCAGCCGAATGGCCGGCCGGCGGTCGAGCTGAGCTTTGACGGAGCGCCGGTCACAGTCGGCGAATTCGCCCAGTATGGCGCCTGGACGCCGATCGCCGCGGCGCAGACGGCGAGCGGATATGAGGTGGCCTGGTCGATCCCGGGCGCCGATCAGTATCAGATTTGGTTGACCGACAGCAGCGGCAATGAGGTCTCGATTCCATTCCAGGGGTCAGGCGCCCAGGTGGAATTCTACGAGGCCAGCTTCAATTACGATCTGAACGGCGACGGGACGATCGGCCCGACAGTGATCGAGTCCTCGGGCACGATGAGCCTGCTGACGGACGGGACCAATTATTATCTTCAGCCGAATGGCGGGCCGGCGGTCGAGCTGAGCTATGGCGGGTCGCCAGTCACAGTCGGCGAGTTTGCTTCCTACGGCGCCTGGACGCCGATCGCCGCGGCGCAGACGGCGAGCGGCTATGAGGTCGCCTGGGCGATCCCGGGCGCCGATCAGTATCAGATTTGGTTGACCGACAGCAGCGGCAATGAGCTCTCAATTCCATTCGTGGGGTCAGGCGCGCAGGTGGCGTCGTATGAGGTTAGTTTCAACCATGACTTGAACGGCGACGGGATCCTGACGGACGGGACCAATTATTATCTTCAGCCGAATGGCCGGCCGGCGGTCGAGCTGAGCTTTGACGGAGCGCCGGTCACAGTCGGCGAATTCGCCCAGTATGGCGCCTGGACGCCGATCGCCGCGGCGCAGACGGCGAGCGGATATGAGGTGGCCTGGTCGATCCCGGGCGCCGATCAGTATCAGATTTGGTTGACCGACAGCAGCGGCAATGAGGTCTCGATTCCATTCCAGGGGTCAGGCGCCCAGGTGGAATTCTACGAGGCCAGCTTCAATTACGATCTGAACGGCGACGGGACGATCGGCCCGACAGTGATCGAGTCCTCGGGCACGATGAGCCTGCTGACGGACGGGACCAATTATTATCTTCAGCCGAATGGCGGGCCGGCGGTCGAGCTGAGCTATGGCGGGTCGCCAGTCACAGTCGGCGAGTTTGCTTCCTACGGCGCCTGGACGCCGATCGCCGCGGCGCAGACGGCGAGCGGCTATGAGGTCGCCTGGGCGATCCCGGGCGCCGATCAGTATCAGATTTGGTTGACCGACAGCAGCGGCAATGAGCTCTCAATTCCATTCGTGGGGTCAGGCGCGCAGGTGGCGTCGTATGAGGTTAGTTTCAACCATGACTTGAACGGCGACGGGATCCTGACGGACGGGACCAATTATTATCTTCAGCCGAATGGCCGGCCGGCGGTCGAGCTGAGCTTTGACGGAGCGCCGGTCACAGTCGGCGAATTCGCCCAGTATGGCGCCTGGACGCCGATCGCCGCGGCGCAGACGGCGAGCGGATATGAGGTGGCCTGGTCGATCCCGGGCGCCGATCAGTATCAGATTTGGTTGACCGACAGCAGCGGCAATGAGGTCTCGATTCCATTCCAGGGGTCAGGCGCCCAGGTGGAATTCTACGAGGCCAGCTTCAATTACGATCTGAACGGCGACGGGACGATCGGCCCGACAGTGATCGAGTCCTCGGGCACGATGAGCCTGCTGACGGACGGGACCAATTATTATCTTCAGCCGAATGGCGGGCCGGCGGTCGAGCTGAGCTATGGCGGGTCGCCAGTCACAGTCGGCGAGTTTGCTTCCTACGGCGCCTGGACGCCGATCGCCGCGGCGCAGACAGCGAGCGGCTATGAGGTCGCCTGGGCGATCCCGGGCGCCGATCAGTATCAGATTTGGTTGACCGACAGCAGCGGCAATGAGCTCTCAATTCCATTCGTGGGGTCAGGCGCGCAGGTGGCGTCGTATGAGGTTAGTTTCAACCATGACTTGAACGGCGACGGGATCCTGACGGACGGGACCAATTATTATCTTCAGCCGAATGGCCGGCCGGCGGTCGAGCTGAGCTTTGACGGAGCGCCGGTCACAGTCGGCGAATTCGCCCAGTATGGCGCCTGGACGCCGATCGCCGCGGCGCAGACGGCGAGCGGATATGAGGTGGCCTGGTCGATCCCGGGCGCCGATCAGTATCAGATTTGGTTGACCGACAGCAGCGGCAATGAGGTCTCGATTCCATTCCAGGGGTCAGGCGCCCAGGTGGAATTCTACGAGGCCAGCTTCAATTACGATCTGAACGGCGACGGGACGATCGGCCCGACAGTGATCGAGTCCTCGGGCACGATGAGCCTGCTGACGGACGGGACCAATTATTATCTTCAGCCGAATGGCGGGCCGGCGGTCGAGCTGAGCTATGGCGGGTCGCCAGTCACAGTCGGCGAGTTTGCTTCCTACGGCGCCTGGACGCCGATCGCCGCGGCGCAGACGGCGAGCGGCTATGAGGTCGCCTGGGCGATCCCGGGCGCCGATCAGTATCAGATTTGGTTGACCGACAGCAGCGGCAATGAGCTCTCGATTCCATTCGTGGGGTCAGGCGCGCAGGTGGCGTCGTATGAGGTTAGTTTCAACCATGACTTGAACGGCGACGGGATCCTGACGGACGGGACCAATTATTATCTTCAGCCGAATGGCCGGCCGGCGGTCGAGCTGAGCTTTGACGGAGCGCCGGTCACAGTCGGCGAATTCGCCCAGTATGGCGCCTGGACGCCGATCGCCGCGGCGCAGACGGCGAGCGGATATGAGGTGGCCTGGTCGATCCCGGGCGCCGATCAGTATCAGATTTGGTTGACCGACAGCAGCGGCAATGAGGTCTCGATTCCATTCCAGGGGTCAGGCGCCCAGGTGGAATTCTACGAGGCCAGCTTCAATTACGATCTGAACGGCGACGGGACGATCGGCCCGACAGTGATCGAGTCCTCGGGCACGATGAGCCTGCTGACGGACGGGACCAATTATTATCTTCAGCCGAATGGCGGGCCGGCGGTCGAGCTGAGCTATGGCGGGTCGCCAGTCACAGTCGGCGAGTTTGCTTCCTACGGCGCCTGGACGCCGATCGCCGCGGCGCAGACAGCGAGCGGCTATGAGGTCGCCTGGGCGATCCCGGGCGCCGATCAGTATCAGATTTGGTTGACCGACAGCAGCGGCAATGAGCTCTCGATTCCATTCGTGGGGTCAGGCGCGCAGGTGGCGTCGTATGAGGTTAGTTTCAACCATGACTTGAACGGCGACGGGATCCTGACGGACGGGACCAATTATTATCTTCAGCCGAATGGCCGGCCGGCGGTCGAGCTGAGCTTTGACGGAGCGCCGGTCACAGTCGGCGAATTCGCCCAGTATGGCGCCTGGACGCCGATCGCCGCGGCGCAGACGGCGAGCGGATATGAGGTGGCCTGGTCGATCCCGGGCGCCGATCAGTATCAGATTTGGTTGACCGACAGCAGCGGCAATGAGGTCTCGATTCCATTCCAGGGGTCAGGCGCCCAGGTGGAATTCTACGAGGCCAGCTTCAATTACGATCTGAACGGCGACGGGACGATCGGCCCGACAGTGATCGAGTCCTCGGGCACGATGAGCCTGCTGACGGACGGGACCAATTATTATCTTCAGCCGAATGGCGGGCCGGCGGTCGAGCTGAGCTATGGCGGGTCGCCAGTCACAGTCGGCGAGTTTGCTTCCTACGGCGCCTGGACGCCGATCGCCGCGGCGCAGACAGCGAGCGGCTATGAGGTCGCCTGGGCGATCCCGGGCGCCGATCAGTATCAGATTTGGTTGACCGACAGCAGCGGCAATGAGCTCTCGATTCCATTCGTGGGGTCAGGCGCGCAGGTGGCGTCGTATGAGGCCAGTTTCAACCATGACTTGAACGGCGACGGAACGATCGGAATTCCTACGTCCGACGCGACAGTGATCGAGTCGTCCGACACGATGAGCCTGCTGACGGACGGGACCAATTATTATCTTCAGCCGAATGGCGGGCCGGCGGTCGAGCTGAGCTATGGCGGGTCGCCAGTCACAGTCGGCGAATTCGCCCAGTATGGCGCCTGGACGCCGATCGCCGCGGCGCAGACGGCGAGCGGATATGAGGTGGCCTGGTCGATCCCGGGCGCCGATCAGTATCAGATTTGGTTGACCGACAGCAGCGGCAATGAGCTCTCGATCCCATTCCAGGGGTCAGGCGCGCAGGTGGCGTCGTATGAGGCCAGTTTCAACGATGACTTGAACGGCGACGGAACGATCGGCGTTCCGCCACCCTCTCCGCCCCAGTTCGTCTATGAAGGAACGGACGCCAACGGCGCACAAGTATACGATATTACGAACGCTGTAGGTTCGGAGCCAATCGCCGTTCGAGTGCTGACCCCGCAAGACCCCTCAACAGATTATCCGCATAGTTTCCTTTACGCTCTGCCGGTCGAAGGTGGTCTCGCCCAGTCAACATACGGCAGTGGCCTTGACGAGCTTGCGAATCTGGACGTTGAGGATCAATACAACGCGACAATCATCGAGCCCATCTTCCCAATGAACTCGTGGTATGCCGATAATCCGAACGATCCGACCATCGACTACGAGACATTCGTGGCGGATATCTTACCACAATGGGTCGATAGCAATTTCTCCACCACCGGAACCGAACAGAACCTGCTGGTTGGCTTCTCGAAGTCGGGATACGGCGCGCTTGACCTCGAGCTGAAACACCCGTCCGTCTTTTCTGCCGTCGCCGCGTTTGATTTTCCCGGTGACATGACGTCTTACGACGACTACGGGTCGAGCTCAGCTGATGATTACGGGACGCAGGCGAATTTCCAAGACAATTATGAGATGAACGCCAGCTTCATCGACGCTCACGACGCCTCGTTCACCGCCCAAGATCGTATCCTTATTTCCGAGGGGCCAGCATTTACAGACTCAAGTCACCGACTTTGGCAACCTGCTTACGTCGGAGGGCGTCATGTATACGTCCTTGAACCAGACCAACGACGCACACAATTGGTCTGGCGGCTGGCTGTCCGGCGCCATAGCGGGCCTTTATGGCCTGGAGCAGAACTTGAACTCCGGAGCACGCGCCTAGGCGAGCAGCCCCCTAAACCGCTCGGCGCGCAAGCGACAGGTTACTCCGACAGCGGGACCGGCCTAATACCAAAGGTCATAGCGGCTGACCGACATGCGCCCAGTCGCGCATTCCGATGGATGTGATGGTTTCGGGTTTGGCGATGAGCTTTCGCCATGCGGCGCATGCGGCGTCGATGATGGCGTCGTAGTTTTCGAAGACGGTGTTTGAAAGCCAGTTCTGACGGAGATACTGCCAGACATTCTCGACCGGGTTCAGTTCCGGCGCGCGCGAGGGCAGGAAGATCGGCGTGATGTTGTCGGGCACGTCGAGCTTGCCCGTGATGTGCCATCCGGCCCGGTCGAGCAGGAGCACGGCATGGGCGCCCGTAGCGACATTGCGCGAGATTTCGTCGAGGTGAAGTTGCATCATGTCGGTGTCGGCACGAGGAAGCGCCAAAGCCGCTCCGACCCCGCGAGCGGGACAGATCGCGCCGAACAGATAGGCGTTGTCATAGCGCTGATCGGCGGGCTGCCTTGGCCGCGTTCCACGCCTGGCCCATTGGCGGACAAGGCCGTTCTTCTGGCCAATCCGGGCCTCATCCGAAAACCAGATCTCGACCGGCGTCGTCTCGGGCAGCCCTTCGAGATGAGCCTTCAGCGCGCGCGGGAAGTTTTTTTAAATCCCTCGACGATCCGCTCATCCTGAGCCGGATGACGGGGCCGTGCGCTCATATGCGAGAAGCCGAGCTTCTTCAGAAGCTTTCCGACATAGCGCGGGTGAAAGTCGACGCCGAACCTCTCGGCGATGACGCGCTTGAGGTCGATCCGCCGCCAGCGTACGACGCCGTCCTTCTCACGATCCGGCCCGGCCTCGACGATCTGCGCGAACTGGGCCCGTTGCTCCTCCGACAGGCGAGGCTTGGGACCCGCCGTCCAATTGTCGAACAGACCCTCCGGTCCGAAAGCGTTGAAGCGATGGACCCAGTCGCGCAGCGTCTGCCGGTCCATGCCGCCGATCTTCGCCGCCGCGCCTCGGTCCATCCCGTCCCGAACCGCGGCCAAGGACAGAAGCCGCCGGCTCTGGTTGGCGTCCTTCGAGCGCCGGGCGAGCGCCCGAAGCTCCTTAGCCGAATAGTCGTCTCGCAATCTGACCGCTGATGGCATGGCGCGAATCTCCCCACGCCAATGGAGTCAGAAATCTCGCCCTCTGTAAATCCACAATGTAAGTCAGCTCGCGGGGCCTTTGGTATAAGTCGAACCGACATCAATCCGGGGCGGAGCGGTCGAGCGAAACGCTCGCCGCTAACGCTCTGGAGGCGCCTCGCTCCGGCATTTCAATCCAGCCCCCGGATTGCAAACGAGCCGCGCGGATCGGCAGTCAAGGAATCGCGCATCAGGGCGCGGGCGAGCCGGCGCCGAATGATTGTCGCCATCTGCACGGATGCTTCCTCTCCGGCGCGATCATCGCCAAAGATTTGGCGCGGCATGCGAGCTGCATACGCGCCGGCTGAGAGGCTCCGCGGCTCTAATACCGTGTTTGTTCTGGCAATTACAAGTAAACAGGCGACCACCTAATTAAGCAACCGAGGTTGCGCCAAGCAAATGCCGGGAACGATTGTAACGGCGTGAGAACAAAAGTCCAATTCATGCTGCGGCGCACGATCTACAATGTGACAAATCGTTGACATAGCGCTGTCTAAACGTTGACCTTCTCGAGCTCAAAAGATTTTTTTGAGCAATGACACGTTGAGAACAAATTCGATTGTCATAAGATTGCTGCGCCTACGCGAGAAGGGAGGCTGCCAATGATCGTCCGCGAGATCGTCAAGACCTGCTCCAACCCGCATGTCGCGCGCGCGGCCGTTGCTTCCATCGGTGGCGATTTCGCGCGCCGCTTCTCACGCGACGCGGAGAAAAGGAACCTGAACAGCGGCTTATTCGCCGCCGGGCTTGTTCGTCGTTTCTCCCGCCAAGCGGGCGAAAGCGATTGGCAGGGGGTCAACGAAGCGACGCGCGGCGCCGACCAGCCGATCCTTTCCGGCCTCAGGTATATTCTCGAACGCGGCGTCGAGCTGGACGAAGACGACGCCAATCCCGCCTGGGCTTGGCGCGCATCGGCGCCATTCTCGTCCTGCTGCGAGGAGGCTTGGCAGCATTGATAGGCCGGACGAGCATAAGAACGGCCCGACTGGCTTAGCCCCTAATCCTGCCCTCCCGCTTGTGGGCGCTTCGCGCGCGGCCCACAATGCGGGCCCATGTATCTCGGGCTCGACTGTGGAACCTCCGGCCTAAAGGCGCTCCTGACCGACGAGCGCGGCGAGCCGGTCGCGAGCGCCGCCCGCGCCTATTCTCCCGACCGCCCGCGCCCTGGCTGGTCGGAGCAGGACCCCGACGATTGGGCGACCGCGATGGCTGGCGTGATCGCCGACCTCCAAGGCGCCGCCGGCAAGGCGATCGGCGAGCTGAGGGCGATCGGCTTTTCAGGCCAGATGCACGGCGCGGTGCTCCTCGACCGCGCCGACAAGCCGGTGCGACCCGCAATCCTGCACAATGACGGCCGCGCTTTTCGCGAGGCGGACGAACTGGCGAGCGACTATCCTGACCTCGCCCGAGTCGTCGGGGTAAAACCGATGCCGGGCTTCACCGGGCCGAAGCTGAAATGGCTAGCGCGAAACGAGCCCGGCCATCGCCGCCTCATCAAGGTGGTCCTGTCGGCGAAGGACTACTTGCGCCTCAAGCTTAGCGGCGAACGGGGCTCGGACATGAGCGACGCCGCGGGGACATGGCTTCTTGACGAGGCCCGGCGAGACTGGTCTCGGCAAGCGTTCGACGCCTGTGACGCGGACCTCGCCTGGGCGCCGCCTTTGTTCGAAGGATCGGCGCCTGTGGGCCAAATTCGGCCGGAAGCCGCGGACGCGCTCGGCCTGCCGCGTGGCGTGCTGCTGGCGGCCGGCGGGGGCGACGCCGCCGCTGGCGCGGTGGGCTTGGGCGCAATCGCGCCAGGCGAAGCCTTCATCTCGCTCGGAACTGCGACCCAGCTCATCGTCGCGACCGATCGATACATGAGCGCGCCGGAGAACCTCGTGCACTCTTTCGCCCATGCGCTGCCAAACCGGTGGTACGCCATGGCGGCGATGCTCAATGGCGCCGGCGCGCTCGCTTTTGCCGGGCGGCTTCTCGGGGCGTCGCCGGACGCGCTCGAGCGCGAGGCGGCGACGGACTATCCTGGCCCCGGCGCGCTTCTCTTTCTGCCATATCTCAGCGGCGAGCGGACGCCGCTCGACGATCCTTACGCGCGTGCCGTTCTGTTCGGCATGAGCGAGGCGACGTCGCGCGTCGACGTCGCCCGCGCGGTGATGGAGGGGGTCGCCCTGACGTTTGCGGACGCGCGCGATTGTCTTGGCCTCGCCGGCGCGAAAATAGAGCGCGTCGGCCTGATCGGCGGCGGCGCGAAGAGCGCCTTGTGGACGCGCATGATCGCCGCCGCGACCGGCTTTACCGTCCTGCGCATGAAGGGGGGCGAGACGGGCCCGGCTTATGGCGCCGCGCGCCTTGCGCGGATGGCCGCAACCGGCGAGCCGCCGGAGGCCGTCTGCGGTAAGCCGGAGGTCGCCGACGTCACCGAGCCCGATCCGAAGCTTGCCGGCCTCTTCGCCCGGCAGCGTGAGCGCTTCGCGGCTCTGTACGCCGCAGTGAAGGACGAGTTCCGGAAGTAGCTCAGGCCAACGCGCGGCGCCGCTCGCGCTCACGCGGTCGACGCCTCGATCATCAGAACGTCGAGGAGAAACGAGCCGTCGGGCTCGATCGCGAAATGCGTCTTGGTCTCTGCGGAGGCGGCGTTCTGGAGCGCGCGGATCGCTTTCACATTCTCTTCGGGCGTTTGCATGCGCGCTGTCCAGACGGGAAAATCCATCCTGAGGCGCCAAGTCCGGCAAGCCTCGAGGGCGAAGCCGGAGCGGGCGAGCGCGTCCACCCATTGCGCGCAAGTGTAATCGCGGACGTGAGAATGGTCGCGCAGCAATTCGATGGCCTGGAGATGGGTGTCGAGGAGCGCCTGGCCGGGAGAATAGGCGTCGACGAACACCGCCCGGCCGCCGCGTTTCAGCGCACGGCGCGCTTCCCGAAGCCCGGCGTCGAAGTCGCGCCAGTGGTGCGCGGAATATCGGGAGGCGACAAAGTCAAACGTCTCGTCTTCAAAGGGGAGTCGCTCGGCTGGGGCTTCAGCGGTCTCGATATTGCTCAGGCCCTTCTCACGCGCCGTCTGCGCCACCGCCGCCAACATCTCTGGCGACAGATCCGTAGCAATGACCCGGCGCGCATGGCGCGCGACGACATAGGAGACGTGGCCCCCGCCGGCGCCGAGATCGAGGGCCAGCTCCGGGCGCAGCTTCGCCGCGAGCGCGCCGATCGCGTCGAGGTCCGCGCCCTGACTGTGAACCGCGCTCTCGACATAGGCTCGCGCTCGAGGACCGAACTGCGCCTCGACAACTCGTTCATGGGCCTCGCTCATGCCTGGATCCTTTCATTCCCCGGGGCGTATGCCGTTTTCCATTCACGCTTACACTGTTACAAGATTGAAACTTATCCTATTACAAGGGCTGCCATGCTCGAAGCAGACCAAAGGCGGCTCCTGGGCGAGTTCGTGCGCGCCCATCGCGAGCATATGCGGCCAACGACGGCGACCGGACGGCGGCGAACGTCGGGTCTCAGGCGCGAGGAGCTGGCCGCGCGGGCCGGCATCAGCGTCACCTGGTGCACGTGGATCGAACAAGGCCGCCCGGTGCAAGCTTCCCCCGAGGCCCTGAGCCGGATCGCGCAAGCGTTATCCATGTCGCGCGCCGAACGCGACTATCTGTTCAAGCTTGCGGGACGTGTCGATCCGGAAGGACCGCGGGGGTCCTCTGCGGACGCGCCTGCCTCCCTGATCGCCGCGGTCAAAGCCATCGAACATCCGGCCTATGGCCTCGATCGCCTCTGGAACGCATGCTGCTGGAACGAGGCGGCGGCGCGGCTCTTTCACGGCTGGCTGGACGGGGATTGTCAACGCAACCTCTTGCGGTATGTGTTCCTTGAGCCGCCCGCTCGCGCGCTGATTCCGGCCTGGAAGGACAGGGCGCGACGGCTGCTCGCCGAGTTTCGCGCGGACTTCGCCCGCACCTTTCGCGACGCCCAGGTCAAGATATTCGTCGAAACGCTCCGCAGCGAGAGCGCGTTCTTCGCGGAAGCATGGGATGAGCAGGCCGTTCAGATCCGCGAAGGCGGGCTTCGCCTGTTCAATCATCCTGACGATGGTCTCGTGAGCTTCACTCAGCACACATTCGCTCCGGCGGAGCGGCCTGACTACAAGCTCGTCATCAATACGCCCGCGAATCGGTAGGGGTTCTGCGTCGAGGCGAAAGCCTTCGCCATCGCCCGGTTGAGGCCATTCGTTCGCGTCAATGGCGCAAAATCGGCGCGCGGCTCCGTCCGGTCGCCTCATTCCTTGAGAAAGCTTAATGCGCCGGCCAATTGCCGGATAGGCGCGCTGGGCCATTCTCCCTCCCGGTGCCCGCAGAGACGCGGTCAAAACAAGAAAACGGAGGTCTTGATGTCTTTCTCCAACTTCACGAGCCCACGGGGGCGGCGCAACACGATCCTCGCCTCAGTCGCGGTTGCCGCGCTTGGCGTGGCCGGCGCGCTCGGCGAGGGCGCGTTCACCCCGATGCACCCGGCCCATGCGGCGGCCGTCTCCACCGCCGATCTGCCCCAGAACGCCCCGTCCTTCGCTCCGCTCATCGACCGCGTCAAAGCGTCGGTCGTGTCGGTCAAGGTCAAGATGGTCGCCAATGACAGCGACGCCGCGGATCTCTCCGGCCAGATGGACAATCTCCCGCCGCAAATTCAGAAGTTTTTCAAGCAGTTTGGCGGCCTGCCCAACGGCGGCGGCATGCCTCAGGGCCGTCACCCGATGATGATGGGCGAAGGCTCGGGCTTCTTCATTTCGTCCGACGGGTACATCGTCACCAACAACCACGTGGTCGACCACGCCAAGTCCGTCACCGTGACCACGCAAGACGGCAAGACGCTCGACGCCAAGGTGGTCGGCACCGACCCGAAGACCGATCTCGCGCTGCTCAAGGTGAACGAGGCCGGCGATTATCCTTTCGTGACATTCGCCAAGGAGATGCCGCGGATCGGCGACTGGGTGGTTGCGATCGGCAATCCCTACGGTCTCGGCGGCACGGTGACCGCTGGCATCATCTCGGCCGAGGGCCGTGACATCGGCGATGGCCCCTATGATCGCTTCCTGCAGATCGACGCCCCGATCAACCGCGGCAACTCAGGCGGCCCGACGTTCAACATGCAGGGCCAGGTCGTCGGCGTGAACACCGCCATCTATTCTCCCTCGGGCGGCAGCGTCGGCATCGGCTTCGCCATTCCCTCGACCACGGCGGATACCGTCATCTCGGCGCTCGAGCACGGCGGGGTCGTTCCGCGCGGCTATCTCGGCGTCAACATCCAGCCGTTCACCTCGGAGATGGCCGAGAGCATGGGCGTGAAGAGCGCCGGCGGGGCGATCGTTGACCAGACGATGCCGGGAACGCCAGCGGCCGAGGCCGGCCTCAAGCCTGGCGACGTGATCACCAAGCTCAACGGCAAGGAGGTCAAGGACGCGGCGGATCTCACCCTGCGTATCGGCTCGTTCAAGCCCAGCGACAAGGTCGAACTGACCTATCTGCGCAACGGCGAAGAGAAGACGGCTCAGGTCACGCTCGCCGATCAGAAGAGCGAGACCGTGGCCAAGGCCGACAACGGCAAGGCGGAGAATGACAAGGGCGCAACCCTCGGCATTCAGATCGCTCCGGCAAAGGAGGTCGCCGGCTCCGGCGACAAGGGCGTCGCCATCGTCGGCGTCGATCCCAACGGAACGGCCGCGTCCCAAGGCCTGACCACGGGCGACGTCATCCTCGATGTCGCAGGCAAGCCGGTGTCGACGCCTCAGGACGTGAAGTCCGGGATCGAGAGCGCGAAGAGCCAGGGCAAGAAGGCGGTCATGATGCGGATTCAGACCGCCGACGGCGCCCGGTTCGTGGCCGTCCCGTTCCCCAAGGCGTAACGCCAAATCTTACGCCTGAGGGGACGGGCGGCGGCGCGCCGGCTGGGAGGACAGCGCGCCGCCGTTTCGATGCGGTAGCGAAAGGCCGGCTGGCCAGTCCGCCAATCTACCTCCGACGCCGGGGCCTGTCCCCGGCGTCGCTGTTTTTAGGCCGGGTCCGCGTGGCCGCTCGGGCCTCTCCACAAAGCCCGTCGAAAGACGGGCGCCTCTCGACGCCCTATGTGGGGAGAGGACAAGGGCGAGGGGTTCTAGCGTCTGACTCCCAACGTTAGCGCACCCGCCCGCCAAGCAGGTTAGCGGATTATGTATGATAATGTCCTTTATCGTATGTTTATTCGTAAAATGATTCGGACATGGTGCAGCTCGTCGACCTGATCCCTGATCCTGATGTGCTAGTTGCGTTGGAGCCCGAGGAGCTGGGCTTGCGCATGCTGCCCGTGCTGTGGTTTTTCTCTCGTTCTCCTTCCCTCCGATTATTACAGCCGGACAATTTCTTCCCAACGATCATCGGCAGTGACCAAGCAGGCGGCTACCCGGTCAATATCCTCCGAACCGTCGCGGCGAAATTCGGGTTGCGCTTATAGAGGCCTGGGCGTGGCTTGAGGGCCAAGGACTACTGGTGCGCGACCCCGGATGGATTGGTCCACACGGAATTCGGATGCTCAGCCGTAGGGCACAGCAACTTGCGAGGGAGCCTGAGCCGCGTCGCGCATTCAGCGCCCGCCGAATTCCGAAGGACGCCTTGCATTCGACGATCCGCGAGGACGTTTGGGCGCTCTATCACCGAGGCAAATACGATACTGCCGTCTTTGAAGCCATGAAGGCTGTCGAGGTCGCGGTTCGCGACGCGGGCGGCTTCACCGCGAAGGACATCGGCGCGCCGCTCATGCGCAAAGCCTTCGATATAAACAACGGCCCCCTCACGGACGGGGCTGCGGAGGCCGGCGAG
Source organism: uncultured Alphaproteobacteria bacterium (assembly GCA_963824475.1). Taxonomy (GTDB): domain Bacteria; phylum Pseudomonadota; class Alphaproteobacteria; order Rhizobiales; family Beijerinckiaceae; genus Roseiarcus. Next base: position 578,674 of record CAWGPR010000003.1, on the reverse strand, counting down.
CGACAGGCTCTAAGTGATCTTTTTGCCGGTGCAATCGGGACCTACAAGAATGCGCAATCGCATCGGAAAGTCGGTCTCGACGATCCAGACGAGGCCGCAGAAATCATCACGTTGGCAAGCCATCTTCTCCGGATCGTGGATGCGTGCCGGCCGGCTCAGGCGGCACCATGAACCACCTTGGTTCCGGTCATCGTCGACCGCACACCGCGCTCGTCGCTGCGGCCGGCGAGCGCGCCGAGAGTCGCTTTTGGGAATTCTTCGCCGCCAACATCCGCAACAAGCATACGCGGCGCGCCTACGCGAAGGCGACGCGGGACTTTCTCACATGGTGCGATAGCGCCGGCGTCGTGTCGATTGCCGACGTCCGGCCTTTGCACGTTGCGACCTATGTTTCAGGCCGACTTTGCTTGGCCGCCGCCGATCCACGCATGCGCCGGCTTCGAGGCTTCGCTCCTGGCGAGCAGCCGGTGGAAGATGACGACATGCAGGAACATGAGACAGGGCAGCAGGAAGCCCGGAATGATGAGCCACGGCAACGTCGTCATCGGCGAGCTGTCGGGGGGCCCTACGAAAACCTGAAGCGGACCGGGCGCCGACAGAGGTCCGAGCGTGAGAGCGATGACGAGATCGGCGACCCCGAGCGCGTTCCATAACAAGACGAGCGGCCGCACGCGCGCGCCCAATCGCGCAACCGCCCAGGCGAGCGGCAGCGCGGTCGCGCCGATGAGCATATCGCCCCATCCCGCGCTCGGCGCAAAGGGCGCGGGAAGGCGGCCCTCGGCGTAGAGAACGACGAAAGTGAATCCCAGCAGGCGGATCGCATGGAGGGCGATCAGCGCCGGCAAGGGCGTTCCCGCCACCGCGGTCCGCACCGAGGGTCGTGCGAAATAGGCCCAGACCAGCGCCACAATGGGTAAAACGACGGTGAGGCCGAGCGCTGGCGCGCCCCCACCCGCGGGGCTGAGCGCGCCGGTCGCGCCGAGCGCCAACACAAACGCAAACCATGCGCCGAGCGCGACCAGAACCGCAGTCCGGCCGCGCGCGGTCTCAGCCATCGCCCACGCGAGAGAGCCCACAGCGATCGATGCGCTGACCGTCAGCTCAACGGTGGATAGGATATCGAACATGATGAGCTCCTTTCAGTGTAACTACACCTATATGCCAAATTTTTACGGCTGGTCCCCTCTGGACTCTGCGCCCGCCGCTAGCGCTGCGTCCTGCGCCGTCTTCCAGAACGGGAAGGCGCGGCGGGCGGCCTCTTCGCCGGCCCGCGTGATCGCGACTTTATGGACACGTCGGTCCTCGCCTTCGTCGATCCGAACCAACCCATCCCGAAGGAGCGGACGCAGGTTCCGCGTCAGCGTCGTCCGCTCAAGGCCGAGGAGGTTCGCGAGGCGGGTCGTGGGCAATGGGCCGGTCTGAACGAGCGTCGCCAGCAGGGTGAACTGGGTGCCCCGCACGCCCGCTCCTCGCATCGCCTTCTCGAAAGCGCGCGTCAGCTCCCGGCTTCGGCGTCGCGCGGCGGTGCACACGCATTGCCGGCAGGCGACAAAATCGACTTCTTCCGCTCCCATGTTTCAGTGTATATACACTTTTACTCCAGCCGTCAAGCGTCGGACAAAACCGCGTCGAGTTGCGAGTTGCAGAAAAATGAGGTTAAGCGACTGAAAAGATTGAGTCGCGCGCAGAATCGCACACCCCTTGCTATCGCGCCTGGTCCCAGCCGCCCTCGTCGCTCTCTCGCCAATAGCTGATCGTCCGGCCTTGGTCCTTGAGCCGCCGCCATTCGCCCCGCGCGTGGGCGAGCGACGCCTCGTCCCGTCCGTCAAACATGAGAACGATGAGATCGAACGCGTCGTCAACCTCGCTCGCCTCGACGCCGGAAAGCCTGACCAGCATCGTCGCGGCGTTGGGATTCTCCACCTCGCTGGTCAGGAAGATCGGCTGGGTCGTCGGATCGCCGTCGCCGGCCGCGCCATGCGGAAGAAAGCTTGCGTCGTCGTAGGTCCATAAGCGCTCGTTGAGGGCGGCGACCATCTCGTCGGAAGAGGCGCGGAGAACGACGCGGCGGCCTTCTTCCAGCGCGCGCTCGAGCAGGCGGGGCAGCGCCTGATCGACGCGCCGGCGCTCAAGATGATGAAATCGGACCTCGTTCACTCGCCAGCGGGCCCGACGATGACGAAGGTGCGGTCGACGCCGGTCGCCATCAGTCCGAGGCTCACGCCGCCGGGTTCGTGCTCTTCGATCTTGCCGGCGACATAGACGTCGCCTCGCTGGCGCGAGGCGGCGAGATACTCACTCGCATCCGCGCTCATGCCGCGCAGGACGCCGCGGCTCTTGGCCGCGTCCCAGCCCAGCGCCGCCTTCAGCGCAGCCGCCTGAAAGCGCTCGAAATTCGTGGTCGTGCGAGCGTTCGCCGGTTCGCTGATGCGCGCCTCGAAGCGCTGGATTTGGTCGCCGCGACAACTGAGGGTCGCGTCAATGTCCACCTTTGTCGTGACGTCGAACACGTTGGAATCGGAACGCGTCCGGGACACGACGACAGCGCGCCCGAACTCGACCTGCATGTCGCTCGCCTCGGCGCGCAGGGCGCTGGAAAAAGCGTCACATCCGGCGATCGCCCACGCCGGCTCCATTGACGCGGCCCAGGCGGCGGCAAGCGCGAAGATGGTGGACCGAATCCGCATCCTGACCCCTCCGCCCGAGTCTCGAATCAATTCGTCAATGAGACCCTAATCTTCGTAGGAATCGGCCATGAGACGATTGAGAAGACGCACGCCCCAGCCCGAACCCCAGGACTGATTGATGTCCGATGGCGGCGAACCCATCGCGGTGCCTGCGACATCGATATGCGCCCACGGCGTCTCCTTGACGAACCGCTGCAGGAACTGCGCGGCGGTGATCGAGCCGCCGTGGCGGCCGCCGGTATTCTTCATGTCGGCGAATTTGGAATCGATCAGCTTGTCGTAAGCCGGGCCGAGCGGCATGCGCCAGACCTTTTCGCCCGACGCCTCGCCTGCGGCCGCAAGCCGTTGCGCGAGCTCGTCATTATTAGAGAAGAGTCCAGCCACCTCATTCCCGAGCGCGACCATGATGGCGCCAGTCAGCGTTGCAAGGTCGATGATCGCCCTCGGGGAATAGGTCTCCTGAGCGTACCAGAGCGCGTCGGCCAGAACGAGCCGCCCTTCGGCGTCCGTATTGACGATCTCGATTGTCTGCCCCGACATCGAAGTGATGATGTCGCCCGGCCGGATCGCGTCGCCGTCGGGCATGTTCTCGACCAGGCCGACGACGCCGACCACGTTGACTTTCGCTTTGCGGGCGGCGAGCGCGTGCATGAGCCCGACAACGCAAGCCCCGCCGCCCATGTCGCCCTTCATATCCTCCATCCCGGACGATGGTTTGATGGAGATTCCGCCCGAATCGAAACAGACCCCCTTGCCCACGACGGCGATCGGTTTTGTCCGTTTTGACCGCGCCCCGTTCCAGCGCATCGCGACGAGGCGGCTGTCGCGCGCTGATCCTCGTCCCACGGCCAGCAGCGCGTTCATCCCCAGTTTGCCCATCGCCTTCTCGTCGAGCGCTTCCACTTCGACGCCGAGCTTCTCCAGCGTTTTGGCGCGATCGGCGAACTCGACGGGAAAAAGCACGTTGGGCGGCTCGTTGACCAGATTGCGCGCCAGTTCGACGCCTTCGGCGACGGCGAAGCGCTCCTGGGCGGCCGTGCGCGCGGCGACCGCGTGGCTCGAGCCGATGACAAAATCGGGCGCCTCTATGTTGTCGTCCTCCGGGTCCTTCTTGCGCGTCTTGTATTTGTCGAACCGGTAGCCGCGCAGGCGAAGGCCGAGCGCAAAATCGGCGGCTGCCGGGCCGTCCCACATTCCCGACGGAGCCTCGAATGCAACTTCGACCCGCTTGGCGCCGGTCACCTTGCCGAAAGTGAATCCGCCGAGGATGATGAAGTCGACCGGCGCGTTGTCCTTGCCCGGAGCGACGCCGATAACCACCAGGCGGGAAGCGTCCAGGCCGGCCGGCGCCAGGATGTCGAGCGCGGTGCGCTGGGCGCCGCGAAAGTTGGACGCCTTGGCCGCGGCGCGGATGAGCGGTTCGAGATCGCCGAACTGGGCCGTCACGGTCGGGGCGGGTTTCATGTCGGCGCCGACGAAGACGATGAGCGCGCTGCCCTTGGGCGCGGAGAGGGCCCCAAAGGCGATCTTGACGGCTCCGCTCATGACCAGCGCATATCCTTTGTCCGGGATTCGATGACTTCAGGCCAACCGGCGCGGCGTCGCTGGCGGGCGGCGCCATATCGGGGGGTTTTGCCACGCTCGTCAATAAGCCGCCGCGATTGAGCGGCACATTTCAGCCGGTTAGGTTCTCACGCCGACGAGAGGAGCAAGTCGCCTTGCAACGAGAGAGAATACGTCGGCCGGGCGCTCCGGGCGGTGGGCCGCGCGCTGACGCGCGGCCGCTCACCCTCCAGACAATACGGCGGCGATGATCCAAATTGAACGCTATCTGCTGCGGACGGCGACAACAGCCGCTGTCTCGGGCCTGGTGGTCTTGACCGGCGTCGTCTGGGTGACCCAGGCGCTGCGGCAGATCGACCTGATCACCAGCAAAGGCCAGACCATACTGATATTTCTCATGATCACGGGGCTGGCGCTGCCTTCGCTGGTCGCCTTCATCGCGCCGGTCGCGCTGTTTGCCGGGGTCCTCTACACCCTCAATAAGCTCAACGGCGACAGCGAGCTCGTCGTTATGGCGGCTTCAGGCGTGTCCCCCTTTCGGCTGCTGCGTCCAATGGCGTTGCTGTCGGGGTTGGTGTTTGCGATTGTGGCTATGCTCTATATCCAAGTTTTGCCCTGGAGTTTCGGGGCGATCGAGAATCTGACGACGTTCGTTCACGCCGATTTCATCGCCAACTTTGCCCGTCCGGGCGCTTTCTCCCAGCTCGAATCGGGATTCGTATTTCACTTTCGCGAGCGCACGCCCGATGGGTCGCTGCACGGGGTGTTCATGCAGGACCAGCGTGATCCCGCTCGGATCACGACCTATATTGCGGAGGCGGGAAAAACAGTCGATCGGGATGGAACAAGTTACCTCCAGCTGTCCAAGGGCGTCCTATTGCGGCCACAGTCGGCTGGCGATTCGGCGATGGTGACTTTTGACGACTACACCATTGACCTGTCGCAATTCATGCACGCCGTCAGCGCGATGAAAAGGCCGCGCGAACGCTCGACTGCGCAATTGATGGCCCCCGACGCGCGGGACCGGTCGGATCCGGCGCTGCTCGGACATATTCGCAGCGAACTGCTCGACCGCCTGGCGAGCCCCCTGTACGCCGTCGCCGGTGGTCTCATTGCCTTCGCCGCGCTCGGAGAGGCGCGTACGACCCGTCAGGGACGGGGGCTGGCGATCGCTGGGGCGGTTCTGGCGTTTTTCGGCGTGCGTATGCTCGGCATCGCGGCCACGACGCTTGCCGTCGGCGTTCCGTCCGCCGCCATCTTCGTTTGGACGGTCCCGGTTGCCGCGTGCCTTGGCGCCTTGGCGGTGATCTTCAGACGACCAATCGTGGCGCTCGCGCAGCCGCTCGCAAGGATTCCTGCGTGATTGGCCGGACGCTGTCATTCTATCTGGCCGGCCGTTTTGCCCGCACCGTCATCGCCGCCTTCATGGTCGTCTTTGTCCTTATCTACGCCGTCGATTTGGTCGAGCTCCTGCGTCGCTCAGGCGATTCGAAGCGCGCCACCGGGATTCTGATGGCGGGCCTGTCGTTCCTGCGAACTCCGACGGTCGCCGAGCAGGCGTTGCCGTTTGCGGTTCTGTTTGGATCGATGATCGCGTTCCTCAACTTATCGCGCAAGATGGAGTTGGTCGTCGCGCGCGCTGCCGGGGTATCTGTTTGGCAATTCCTGACGCCTCCGCTCGTCGTGATGGTGCTCATCGGAGTGTTCTCGGTCGTCGCCTACAATCCAGCATCGACATGGATGAAGCAGAAGTCGGATGAGATCGAGTCCAAAGTGTTCGGCGGCCTGGCCTTGGACTCGATCGGACTGTGGATTCGACAAAAAAGCGTGGACGGCCAGGCGGTCATTCGCGCCGCTGGCAGGAGCGCGGGCGGCGTCGAGTTCAACGGCATCGAGGTTTTCAACTTCGACGAAAAGGGTAATTTTGTCGAACGACTGGAGGCGGCCTCAGGCGAGCTACGCGACGGATACTGGGTGTTGCACAATGTCGTGGTGGTGACCCCGGGTTTCGAAGCCTCAACGGCCCCCACCTACCTTTTGGCCACGAACCTTGATCGGAGCGAGGTCGCCCAGGCGTTCGTCGCGCCCGAAACCGTGTCGTTCTGGCGGCTGCCCGGGCTTGCCGAAGAGACGGCGCGCGCGGGATTGGATCCGACAGCTTACCTGCTGAAATATCATGAGCTTCTGGCGCGCCCGCTGATGCTGGCGTCGATGGTGCTGGTGGCCGCGTGCTTTTCGTTAAGATTCTTCCGAATGGGCGGGATCGAATATATGGTTTCCGGTGGCGTCCTGGCGGGGTTCATGCTTTATGTGGCCACCAAAGTGGTCACCGATCTCGGTGGAGCCGGCTTCCTCAGCGCCTCCGTGGCGGGGTGGTCGCCCGGGATTGTCGGTTGCATGTTTGGCGTGTACGTGCTGCTGCAACAAGAGGATGGTTGATGGGTTTCGCCGTCAGCTTTTCCTTTAAGTCCAATCGCCGCCAAACGTGGGCGGCACGTATCGCACTGTCGTTCGCAGTCGCGGCCGCTGCGGCGTGGACCCTATTGTTCACAGGCCCCGCGGCCGCGCAATCACCTCCCCTGGAAGCCCAGTCGACGCAAGCCAAGCCGCAGGACAAGCTGGTCATCGACGCGGACGAGCTCGTCTACGACAAGGACAAAAACACAATCTCGGCCGTCGGTTCGGTTCAGCTCTTCTACCAGGGCCGCGTGCTTCAAGCCGACCGCGTAACTTACGACCGCGCCACCAAGCGCGTTTACGCGGAAGGCCACGCCAAGATGACGGATGAGCATGGCAACATCATCTACGGAAGCCGGTTTGCGCTCAGCGACGATTTTCGCGACGGCTTTATCGACAGCGTCCAGGTTCTGACGACCGACAAGACGCGCTTTAGTTCGCCTCGGGTGGAGCGCTCGAACGGCGATATCACGGTGCTTGAGAAAGGCGCCTATACCGCCTGCGAACCGTGCAAGGACCATCCGGAACGGCCGCCATTCTGGCAGGTGAAGGCGACCAAGATCATCGAGAACCAGGAGACCCACACCATCTACTACGAGGACGCTCAGCTCCAGTTCTGGGGCTTCCCCGTCTTCTACATGCCCTATTTTTCCTCAGCCGACTCGACCGTCAACAAGAAGACCGGCCTTTTGGCGCCCGCGCTCGTTTCCGGGGGCTACCTCGGCACTGGCATCAGCTTGCCCTATTTCATCAATCTGGCGCCCAACTACGACCTCACCCTGACCCCAACGTATCTTTCAAAGCAGGGTTTATTGGGAGAGATCGATTGGCGCCAGCGACTATCCAACGGCATGTACAACATTCGGGCGATCGGGATCGACCAGGAGCAGCCTGGCGCCTTCCCCGCCTTTCCCTATGGCGCGGGAGATCTGCGCCTGCGCGGCGCGCTCGAGAGCACCGGCAACTTTTTTCTCAATGACATGTGGCAGTTCGGTTGGAACGGCACATGGATGAGCGACAAATTCTTCCTCAACGATTACCGGCTTCAGGGCATCAACTTCGACAATTTCTTTTTCCAGGACGTTGTCTCGACGGCGTATCTGCGCGGCCAGGGCACCCAGAGTTACTTTGACCTCAGCGCCTATCATTTCGAGGGCACGACGATGAACGACGACAATCGCACGCTGCCGGTCGCCGTCGCGCCGGTCTTCGACTACAACCGTGTGATCAATGTCCCCGCCGACCGCACCAACGGGCTCGGAGGCGAACTGACCGTCGACGCCAACATCGCCAACATCAACCAGACCAACGCCGCGTTCCAGTCGACCGGCCTGCAGACCTTCGACGCCGCCTATCACCTCTATAACGTCTGCGAGACGCAAGTCGGAAACACGGTCGTGAACACGTATTTTCCGGGCAAATGCATGTTGAACGGCATCGCCGGCGACTACACGCGCGCGTCGGGACAGGTCTCGTGGCGGCGCGGCTACATCGATCCCATCGGGGAGGTCTGGAAGCCGTACCTGTTTGCGCGGCTCGACGGCGAGGCGACCGAACTCAATGAAACCGGATCGATCACCTACGCCAGCGCGCTCGGCACGAGCACGGTCGCAAATTCGAGCCAGGCCGCCTTCTTTTCCGGCTCGAGCCAGGGGGCCTTCGCGCGCGGCATGGCTGGCGCCGGCCTCGAGTACCGCTTTCCGTTCACGTCCACGTCGTCCTGGGGGACGCAGACGATCACGCCGATCGCCCAGTTCATCGCCCGGCCGAGCGAGATTATCCCGAGAATCCAGCCCAACGAGGATTCGCAGAGCCTCGTTTTCGACGATACGAACCTGTTCGCCTGGAACAAGTTCTCGGGCTACGATCGGGTCGAGGGAGGCACGCGGCTCAATTACGGATTCCAGTACACCGCCGACTTCGCCAACGGAGGCCACGCCAACTTTGTCGGCGGGGAATCGGTCCAGGTCGCCGGACAGAATTCCTATACTCTCTATGATCCCACCAACACCGGGCTCGAGTCCGGCTTGGACAAGAGGTACTCGAACTTCGTGTTCGGCGAGACGCTGCAGCCGTTCTCGAACCCGATTACGCTCATGAGCAAACAGCAGTTCGACAGTTCGACGCTGCAACTCGCACGGTTCGACGGGATCGCCAAGGCAAGCTATGCCGGCGTAACCGGCAGCGTCGATTACGCTCTCTACGCCGCGCAACCCGAGTTGGGATTCGAATTCCCGCGCGAAGGCCTGAGCGGAAACCTGGGCTACAGCTTCCAGAATCGGTGGTCGGTCAACGGATCGCTCGTGCTCGACATGTCGCGTCACTATTACGACACGCTGGGACAGGAGACGCCGATCTTCTACCCCGTCGGCTATTCATTCGGCCTCGGCTACAAGGACGAGTGCACGACCCTCAATTTCACGTATTCGTCCAATGTCACCCAGCCGGCCATCTACCAAGCGTTCCCGGGCGGCCCCGCCATTTTGAACCCGTCGATCCGCAACCAGACGCTGATGATTCAACTCGTGCTGCGCACGCTCGGCGACGTCAGGACGAACGTCGGCCTCTGATCGTCTCATCGTCCGGTTGGCGAAGCCGCCCTTGGAGCCTCGAACATGACCGGCGACACGACGCCGCTGGCGATGACCATGGGCGACCCGGCGGGGATCGGCCCGGAACTGGCGCTGGCCGCCTGGCGCGACCGAACGCCAAACGCGCCGTTCGTCGTTTTCGCGGCGCCCAGCATTCTGGCCGCGGCCGCCAAGCGCGCGGGCTTCGCGGTCCCGATCATCGAGACCGATCCCGCCGGGGCCACGGCCGCGTTCTCGAACGGCCTGCCGGTCGTTCCGTTGAAAAACGCGGTCGAAGACGCACCCGGCCGCCCTAGCGCAGCCAACGCCGCGGCGACAATCGAATCGATCGAGCGCGCGGTCGAAGCGGTCCATCAAGGCCAGGCGCGCGCGGTGGTGACCAACCCGATCGCCAAGGCCGCGCTTTATCAGGCCGGGTTCAAATACCCCGGACACACCGAATATCTCGGCGCGCTCGCCGAGGCCTGGGGCCCGCCGGCCTTCCCGGTGATGATGATCTGGTCGGAGACGCTCAAGGTCGTCCCAGTCACCATTCATATCCCGCTCGCCGATGCGCCCAAGGCGCTGACGGCCGAACTCATCATCAGGACGGCCCGCGTGGTCGATCGCGACCTCACCGCCCGCTTCGGCGTGGCGCGGCCGCGTCTGGCCGTCGCCGGCCTCAATCCGCACGCGGGCGAGGGCGGGGCGATGGGCCGGGAGGAGATCACGATCATAAAGCCCGCGATCGAGGCGCTCAAGGCCGAGGGGATCGACGTCGTCGGGCCGCTCCCCGCCGATACGATGTTCCATCCCAAGGCGCGGGCGCGCTACGACGTGGCGCTCACGATGTACCACGACCAGGGCCTGATCCCGGTTAAGACGCTGGCCTTCGATGAAGGCGTCAACGTCACGCTCGGTCTGCCGTTCGTGCGCACGTCTCCCGATCATGGCACGGCGTTCGACATTGCCGGGAAGGGGCTCGCGAATCCGGCGAGCCTCATCGCAGCGCTCAAGCTCGCCGACCGATTGACGCGATGACTCTCGCCGCGGACGGCTTGCCACGCTTGAGCGAAGTGGTCGCGGCGCACGGGCTCAATCCCCGCAAGGGGCTCGGGCAGAACTTCCTGTTCGACCTCAACCTGACGCGAAAGATCGCGCGCGCCGCGGGGCCGCTCCCAGGCGTCGCCGTGGTTGAGGTCGGACCCGGCCCGGGGGGTCTCACGCGGGCGCTCCTCTCGGAGGGGGCGGAGAAGGTGATCGCGATCGAACGCGACGCGCGCGCTCTCGGGGCGCTCAACGAAATCGCCGCGCATTGGCCGGGACGTCTCGAGCTCATCGAAGGCGACGCGCTTCGCGTCGCGCCTCAGACGCTGATCGACAAGGCCGGGGCCATGCCGATCCGCATCGTCGCCAACCTGCCCTACAACGTCGCGACCGCCCTCTTGACCCAATGGCTCGAGGCCGATCCGTGGCCGCCGTTCTATGATCGCCTGATCCTCATGTTCCAGCGCGAGGTGGCGCTGCGCATCGTCGCGACCCCCGCTGAGCGCGCGGACTACGGGCGCCTCGCGGTGCTGGCGGGATGGCGGACCGAGGCGCGGATCCTGTTCGACGTCGCGCCCGAAGCCTTCATTCCCGCGCCGAAAGTCACCTCGAGCGTGGTCGAGCTCATTCCGCGCACAAGCCCGGAGGAGTGCGACGCCGCAACTCTGTCCGCTCTCACCCAGGCCGCGTTCGGCCAGCGCCGCAAGATGCTGCGCCAGTCGCTGAAAGGCTTCGCCGCCGCGCGGGGGCTCGACCTTCCCGCGCTCATCGCGTCGGCGGGGCTTGAGCCGACGATGCGGGCGGAGGAGGTCGACGTCGGGCGGTTCGTGGCGCTGGCGCGGGCGGCTGGGTCGGTCCGATAGGCCCGGTTTCCCCCGCGGGAGCCGCAGATACAACCAAAGCGCGAATTCCTTCCAAATAAATCCACGGCTCTATGGCGCGTCATGGCCGCCCCCGGACTGTGATCCGGGGGCGGCCATGACGCCTTCATACGTTCGCCGCAGGTTCTTCTCGCCATAGTTCCGAACAGTCCTCCGACAGCGCCGACTTTCCAGGCGCTCGCTCTCTGTGCCATAATGCCATTTATTCGCCCTGTTCGTGCTGAAACGCGCACAATGACCGGCCCCAGCCTTGCCGATCTCGACGCCTTCGTCGCCGTCGCCCGCGCGCGGGGCTTTCGCGGTGCGGCGCAAGGGCGCGACGCTTCCGCCTCGGCTTTGAGCGAAGCGGTGCGGCGGCTCGAAGCCGCGCTTGGCGTGCGCCTGCTCAACCGCACCACCCGCAGCGTCGCGCCGACCGAGGCCGGCCAGCGCCTGCTCGAGCGCCTGGCCCCGGCGCTTGCCGAGATCGAGAGCGGGCTCGACGTGGTGAACGGCTTCCGCTCGAGCCCGCGAGGCGCGCTCAGGCTCAACGCGCCAATCATCGTGGCGATGAAAATCCTCCCCTCCATCGCGAGCCGCTTCCTCACCGCCTATCCGGGCGTCACGCTGGAGATCGCCGCCAACGACGACTTCATCGATGTGGTGGCGGCGGGCTTCGACGCCGGCATCCGCTACGAGGAGCGCATCGAGCGCGACATGATCGCGGTTCCGATCGGGCCGCGCGTGCAGCGCTTCTTCGTCGCCGCGGCGCCGGCTTATCTCGCCGCCCGCGGGATCCCGAGCCATCCGCGCGACCTCGTCAACCATGCCTGCATCCGGCACCGGTTCGCGAGCGGCGCAGTCAACGATTGGGAGTTCGAACGCTTAGGCGAGATTGTGCGCGTCAGGGTGGACGGACCGCTCATCGCCTCGGCGATCGAACTCGAGCTCGACGCCGCGATCGCGGGTCTGGGCGTCATCTGCACCTTCGAGGAGTTCCTGCGCGAGGCGCTTGACCGCGGCGAGCTCACGGAGGTGCTGGCCGACTGGCGGCAAAGCTTCTCGGGGCCGTTCCTCTACTATCCGAGCCGCAACATGCCGGCGCCCTTGCGCGCCTTCGTCGACTTCATCCGCAAGGATGGGGCGATGGCGGCGTCGCCTGAGCGCGGCTAACGCGGTCAATGACCCGCGCCCGACAGGCGCCGTCATCGCCTGTCGCAGTGGCGGCTTTTTGTTCTCCGCTTCCCCCTCCAGCGATCGGCGGCAGTCGGAGGGACCGGCTGAGGTTCTGTCGCGCCGCGCCGGCGGTCTGTGAAGAGCCGGGGTTGTCCCCGAGCGCTCGTCTCACTATAGGTGCGACGCTCAAATCCCCCGCACCCGAAAGGCGCTCGTCTCCCATGGCCTTCCTCGCCGACGTCCTCTCTCGCGTCAAGCCATCCGCGACCATCGCGATGACGCAGAAGGCGCGCGACCTCAAAGCCAAGGGGCGGGAGGTGATCTCGCTTTCGGTCGGCGAGCCGGATTTCGACACTCCCGACAACATCAAGCTTGCCGCGATCGAGGCGATCAAGCGCGGCGAGACCAAGTACCCGCCGGTGCTCGGCATTCCCCCCTTACGCGAAGCGATCGCCGCCAAATTTAGCCGTGAGAACGGGCTCGACTACAAGCCCTCCGACACGATCGTCGCCACCGGCGGAAAGCAGATCCTCTACAACGCCTTCCTGGTCACCATGAACGAGGGCGATGAGGTCATAATCCCGGCGCCCTATTGGGTGAGCTATCCGGAAATGGTGGCGATCAACCGCGGCACGCCGGTGATCGCGCCGACGATGATCGACAAGGGGTTCAAGCTTCAGCCCGAGGATCTCGAGCGCGCGATCACGCCGCGCACCAAGTGGCTGGTATTGAACTCGCCGTCGAACCCGTCGGGCGCGGCTTATACGCGCGACGAACTGAAAGAGCTCACCGACGTGCTCATGCGCCATCCGCATGTGTGGGTGCTGACCGACGACATGTACGAGCATCTCGTCTACGGCGACTTTGAGTTCACGACCCCTGTGCAGATCGAGCCCGCCTTGAAGCCGCGCACGCTGACCATGAACGGCGTCTCCAAGGCCTATGCGATGACCGGCTGGCGCATCGGCTACGCCGCCGGCCCGGCCGAACTCATCAAGGCGATGGACATGGTGCAGGGTCAGCAGACCTCGGGCGCCTGCACAATCGCGCAATGGGCGTCGGTCGAGGCGCTGAACGGGCCGCAGGACTTCATCCCCGTGCGCCGCAAGGCGTTCGAGGAGCGGCGCGATCTGGTCGTGTCGATGCTGGGCCAGGCGCAGCATCTGAAGTGCCCGAAGCCCGAAGGCGCGTTCTATGTCTATCCGTCCTGCGCCGGCGCAATCGGCAGGAAGACGCCGTCGGGCAAGGTGCTCGCGAGCGATGTCGACTTCGCCGCCGAGCTTCTGGACGAGGAGGGCGTCGCCGTTGTGCAGGGCAGCGCGTTCGGCCAGGGGCCGAACTTCCGCGTCTCCTACGCGACGTCGCTCGAGCAGCTCGAAAAGGCGTGCAAGAAGATCCAGAAGTTCACGGCCGAGCTGAGGTAGCTGACGCCGGGCGTTCGCGTCCTCGATATGCGGAGCCCGTCGCCAACCGCTTTTCGTGCCGGCGCGCGGCGCGTGTCGCCGAGGAACAGGAATTGGCGGCTCTGCCTTCGCCGTGCGTCCCTTTGGGCGCGATTCGCACGCGCCTCGATTCTGATATTGCTCGTTTCGTCCGCAGTCAGGCGGCAGCGTGGCGATTGCTGGCAACCAGCTACGCTGGCGAATCAGGCTAGAAGCCTGAAAATCCACCAGAAAATTGGACAACAGCGTTCAGAAGGCGCCTGACGCGCAACACTGTCGGCAAATCGACTCCGCGAACCCAGCATCAAGCAAGATTGCGCTTGCGCCCCGGAGCGGAGCGACGCTTAGGTGTGGCGGGAGAGTGACATTCTCCGGGTCAATCCGTGGCAAAAGTCAGGCGGATTTCATGCGCATCAATCTCCGGAAACTGAGTTTGCTCTCCCGTCGACGGCTCCGCGCGGCTTCGCTGGCCGGCGTCGCCTCGGCCGCCGGAGCGCTGGCTTTCTCCCTTCCCGCCGAAGCTTTCACCTGCGGAAATTCATTCACCGGGGCCGGGCCTATTCCCGGCGGCGCAGGCGGCGCCTCCGACAATGGCTTCCCGACGGCCACGGCCTGCGGCTCGGACGCCGACGCCAATGGCGGCGGAGCGACCGCGACCGGCGCCAACGCCAGCGCCGACGGGTCCTTACGCCACCGCCAGCGGCTTCGACTCCTCCGCCAGCGGCGCGCAGGCGACCGCGACGGGCGACGCCAGCATCGCCACGGGCGATTTCGCCGGCGCGTTCGGCGCTTTCTCGAACGCCACTGGCCTTGAGGCGACGGCGGCCGGCGCCGGCAGCGTCGCCACGGGCGATTACGCCGGCGCCTTCGGCGCGTTCTCCAACGCCGCGGGCCTTGAGGCGACGGCGGCCGGCGCGGCCAGCAACGCAACTGGGGCGACCGCCAGCGCCTTCGGCGAGGGAGCGAGCGCCGGCGGCGCGGCGGCGACCGCCATTGGAGCGACCAGCCAGGCGACCGGCGCAAGCGCCAGCGCCTTCGGCGAACTGGCTAACGCGGCTGGCGACGCCGCCACGGCGATCGGCGCCGGCAGCGCGGCGACCGGAACGAACGCCAGCGCATTCGGCTATGCCGCAAACGCGGCCGGGACCAACGCCACCGCGGTCGGCGTGGCGAGCGCCGCGACCGGCGCGAGCGCCAGCGCCTTCGGCCAGGCGGCAAACGCGGCCGGAACCAACGCCACTGCGGTCGGCGTGGCGAGCGCCGCGACCGGCGCGAGCGCCAGCGCCTTCGGCCAGGCGGCAAACGCAGCCGGAACCAACGCCACCGCGGTCGGCGTGGCGAGCGCCGCGACCGGCGCGAGCGCCAGCGCCTTCGGCCAGGCGGCAAACGCAGCCGGAACCAACGCCACCGCGGTCGGCGTGGCGAGCGCCGCGACCGGCGCGAGCGCCAGCGCCTTCGGCCAGGCGGCAAACGCAGCCGGGACGAACGCCACCGCGGTCGGCGTCGGCAGCGTGGCCAACGGGAGCGGCGCCACGGCGACCGGAGAGTTCAGCAACGCGAACGGCGTCAACGCGAGCGCCTTCGGCCAGGCCGCCAATGCGAACGGCACGGCGGCGACGGCGATCGGCTCATTTAGCAGCGCCATCGGCGTCCAGGCGAGCGCGACAGGCTATGAGGCGTCCGCCAACGGCGCGACCGCGACCGCGACGGGCGCGCAGAGCGTCGCCTACGGTGCGACGGCGACGGCTTATGGCCAAGGCGCCGCCGCGATCGCCGACCGGGCGACCGCGATCGGCCAAGGGGCGAGCGCGACCCGAATCGGGGCGACCGCAATCGGCCAGGGCGCCGTCGCCTCGGCGGACCCGACCACCGCCGTCGGCTCGGGCGCGCAGGCCCTGTCCAATAACGCCTCGGCGTTCGGCGCCGGCGCGACCGCGGGCGTCGCTCCGGGCGTCGGCGACAACGCCACGGCGATCGGCCAGGGCGCCGTCGCGACGGGCGCCAACTCGACCGCGCTTGGCCGCGGCGCCTCGACCAACGGCTTCGCTGGCTCGACGGCGATCGGCGCAGGCGCGGTGAGCACCGCGCCAAATCAAGTGACGCTCGGCACGTCCGCGACCACGCTCGTCGTGCCGGGCGTGGCGTCGGCGGCGAGCGCCGCCGCCCAGAGCGGCGTCACCAAATTCATAAGCACCGACGCGGGAGGTCACGCCGCGGCGTCGGCTTACGGCCCGCAGGACATCGCGGCGCTCAGCGCCAGTGTCGGCGGAATGGAGCAGAGCGTCGCCGGGCTCCAGCAGAGCGTGAACTCCATGCAGCAATCGATCCCGCGCGCCTACGAAGGCACGGCGATCGCGATCGCGCTTGGCGCGGCCGCCCTGCCGGATAACAAGAGATATGCTATCACCGCTAACGTAGGCACGTTCCGCGGCGAGTCCGCCTTCGGCGGATCGGCGCAACTCCGCGTCAGCGACAACCTCGTCCTCAACGCCGGAGTCGGCGCGGGTTTTCGTGAGGGAGGGGTCGGCGCGCGCGTGGGCGCGACATGGGCATGGTGAAATCGAAGCCGGGTCTCAAGCTCCTCATCCTTGCCGCCATCCTGGCGGGCGCGGCGGCGCCGATCGGCGCTGCAGAGCAGCAGCCGAAGCTTGCGCGCATCGACCGCAACGGCGTGCTGATCCTGGTGCGCTCGACGTTGATCGCGCTCGATCAGGCGAACAAGACCGGGAATTACCGTGCTGCGCGATCTCGGCGCGCCGGCCTTCCAGGCGAACAGCGCGGCGCGGCTCGGCGAAATCTTCGCCGGCCTCCGTCACGAGTCTCTCGATCTCTCGGGCGTCGCGGTGCTCGATCCGGAGTTGACGCTGCTGCCGCAGATCGACGCCGAGGGCATGATGCGAATGACGGGTTTCTTCCCGTCGGCGCCGGCGCAGATCAATTTCGATCTCGTCTACGCGCCGGTCAACGGGCAGTGGCGGCTCTTCGCCATCACGGTGGGCCTCGGTCAGACCGCCCCCTCCGCACCTGCCCCGCCCGCCGCATCTGCCGCGCATTCCGAGAAAAAGGCGCACAGCAAGGAGTGATGCGATCGCTGCGCGCGCGACAATCACCCCATCCGGCGCTCGAGGTCGTCGAGCACCCGGTAGCACGGCAGCACCTGCGCGACGCTGGCGTTGGGCTCGCGGTTCTCGCGGATGGCGGCGAAGAACTCGCGGTCCTGCAATTCGATCCCGTTCATCGACACGTCGACCTTGCTCACGTCGATCTTCTCGTCCTTGCCGTTATAGAGATCGTCATAGCGCGCGATGTAGGTCGCCGTGTCGCCGATATAGCGGAAGAAGGTGCCGAGCGGTCCCTCGTTGTTGAACGACAGCGACAGCGTGCAGATCGCGCCATTCTCCGCCTTCAGCTGGATGCTCATGTCCATGGCGATGCCGAGCGTGGGGTGGATGGGCCCTTGCAAGGCATTGGCTTTGACGATTGGTGAGCGGCATTGATAGGCGAACAGGTCGACCGTGTGCGCGGCGTGATGCCACAAGAGATGATCGGTCCAGGAGCGTGGTTGCCCGAGCGCGTTGATGTTGGTGCGGCGGAAGAAATAGGTCTGCGCGTCCATCTGCTGGATATGGAATTCACCTTCAAGGATGCGCCGGCGCACGAACTGATGGCTCGGGTTGAAGCGGCGGGTGTGGCCGACCATGGCGACAAGCCCGGTCTCCTTCTGCATCGCGACCACAGCCTCCGCATCCTTCAGGCTGTCGGCGAGCGGAATCTCGATCTGCACATGCTTGCCGGCGTTCAGGCACTGAAGCGCCTGCACGGCGTGCATCTGCGTCGGCGTCGCCAGAATCACCGCGTCGAGCCCCGGCAGCTTGAGGGCCTCGGCGAGATCGGTCGTGACGTGACCGACGCCGTACTTCGCCGCCGCCTCTTTGGTTTTGTCGAGCTCGCGCCCGACGAGCGAGACGACCTCGATCCCGCCGATCTGCTTGATCGCGTCGAGGTGCCTGAGGCCGAAGGCGCCGGCGCCGGCAAGCGCGACCTTGAGTGTGTTGGGCATGGGAGTCTCCGAAGGCTAGAGGTCGACCCCGTCATTGCGACCCCCGGGCTTTTGGACCCGCGGGGACGCGGCGATCCAGAGACCGCAGGCGCCCGACGTTCCCCTGGATTGCTTCGTCGCCGCGCTCCTCGCAATGACGGTTCGGACCGAAGAAGCGCTATCGCGCATTCTCCAGAATGAGATGACCGACGGCGGTGTTGGAAGCCGGCACGTGGAAGAAGCGATGGACGACTTTCGGCTTCGCCCCGCCGGCGAGGTCGGACATCGCGCCGCGCGCGATCAGCCACATCACGAGCTCGATGCCCTCGCTGCCCCCCTCGCGCACATAGTCGATATGCGGCATCTTCGACAGACCCTTGGGATCGTCGATCAGCTGGTCGAGGAAGGCGTTGTCCCATTGCGCGTTGATGAGGCCGGCGCGCGGGCCCTGCAATTGATGGCTCATGCCGCCGGTGCCCCAGATCTGCACTTTGAGCGGCTCGTCATAGCTCTCGATCGCCCGGCGGATCGCCTGGCCGAGCGCAAAGCAGCGCGCGCCTGAGGGAACCGGATATTGGACGACATTGACCGCGAACGGGATGACCGGACAAGGCCAGGCCTTGGGCTGGCCGCACATGAGGCTCAAGGGCACAGTCAGACCGTGATCGACGTCCATCTTGTTGACGATGGTGAGATCGAAATCCTGCTGGATCACCGACTGCGCGATATGCGCGGCGAGCTTGGGATGACCGATCACCTTAGGCACCGGACGCGGCCCCCAGCCTTCGTCGGCGGGCGCGAACTCCGCCGCCGTGCCGATGGCGAAGGTCGGGATAAAGTCCAGGCTGAACGCGGTCGCGTGATCGTTGAAGACGAGGAAGATGACGTCCGGCTGGTGCTCCTTGAGCCATGTCTTGGAGAATTCGTAGCCGTCGAATACCTGTCTCCAGTAGGGCTCGCCCGACTTGCCCTGGTCGAGCGCGGCGCCGATCGCGGGCACGTGCGAGGTGTAGACCGAGGCGGTGATCGTCGCCATCTTAAGGGTCCTTCCTGCGTGCGGCCGACGCGCCTTGAGGCTGACGGTGCGGCTGGGCGTCGCCGTCCTCGCCGAGGCGCCGGTTGCCTTCGACCGAGCGGCCGCCCCTGACCATCATGTCGCGATATTCTTCTTCCGTCATGCCGGTCATGCTGCCCGCCATCTGCTGGAAGCTCTTGCCGTCAGTCGCGCCGATCTTGGCGAGGAAATAGATGTTGCCGCCGAGCCCGATGCAGCGGTTGAGGTCGCGCGCCAGGACTGCCTCTTTCTGCTCCTCGGTCATCTTCCATTCGTCGAGATAGGCGCGCTCGTTGGCCTTGAAGCGGGCGCGGTTCTCGGGCTTCATCAGCGACATGCAGAACTGGTTGAGCCAATAGCCCTGGCGGGACTGATCGGCGTCGAAAATCGTCGTGCCGGGAACATCGAGATAGGGCTTTTCGAGCGCCATGGTTCAGCGTCTCCTCTCCTCAGGCCAGTAGAGCCGCATCGGATTGTCGACCATGAGCAGGTCCTGAAGATCGGCTGCGGGAGCGACATGGGGAATGATGTCGACCATGAGCCCGTCGTCTGGCATATGGTCCTTCAGATTCGGATGCGGCCAATCGGTGCCCCATAGCACCCGGCCCGGAAATTCCTCGACCACCTTGCGCGCGAACGGGACGACGTCGCGGTAGGGGTTCCGTTCGCCGTTCAGCGCCGGCGGACCGGAAACGGACAGGCGTTCGGCGCCCGTCACCTTGCACCAGACGTTCTCGTAAGTATCCATGAACTTGAGAAAGCGCGCGAATTCCGGGCCGTCAACCGGCTTCGTCACGCCGGGGCGGCCCATGTGGTCGACGACGATGGTCGTCGGCAGGCCGGAGAGGAAATCCTCAAGCTCGGCCAAGTCCGCCGCCTCGAAATAGACGACGATATGCCAGTCGTGCTCGATGATGCGCTCGGCGATCTCTTTCAGCTCGTCCCGCGGCGTGAAGTCGACCAGCCGCTTGACGAAATTGAACCGCACTCCGCGCACGCCCGCCTGATGCAGCCGCTTCAATTCCGCGTTGGTCACGTCGCGTCGCACGGTGGCGACGCCACGCGCCCGGCCGTCGCTGGAAAGCAGGGCGTCGACCATGGCGCTATTGTCGGCGCCGTGGCAGGTCGCCTGCACGATGACGTTGCGATCGAAACCGAGATGGTCGCGCAGCGCGAACAATTGCGCCTTGCTGGCGTCGCAGGGCGTGTATTTGCGCTCGGGCGCGTAGGGGAACTCAGCGCCCGGGCCGAACACATGGCAATGGGCGTCGATGGCTCCGGGAGGAAGCGAAAAGCTTGGCTTGCTGGGCCCCTCGAACCAGTCGAGCCAGCCCTTGGTCTTCTCGAACGGCCCGGTGACGGGCTTGGCGACGTCGTTCACTTTTTCAAGCGCCTTCAGTCGACATACTTGAGGCCCGCCTTTTCGAGCGGCTCACGCATCTTGTACATGTCGAGGCCGAGCACGCCGGCGGCGAGCTTGGCGCGCTTGTCGTCCTCGTTGGCCTCCCGCGCTTTCGCCGCCTCGGCTGTCTTACCCGCCCATTCGGCCGGCACGACGACGACCCCGTCGTCGTCAGCGACGATCGCATCGCCAGGCCTGACCGCCGCGCCGGCGCAGACCACGGACACGTTGACCGAGCCCAGCGTCGCCTTCACCGTGCCCTTGGCGCTTACGCACTTGCTCCACACGGGAAAGCCCATCTCGGTCAGCGTTTTCACGTCGCGCACGCCGGCGTCGATGATGAGGGCCTTGGCGCCCCGGGCCATGAAGCTCGTGCCCAAGAGATCGCCGAAATAGCCGTCGGTGCAGTCTGAGGTCAGCGCCGCGACGACAATGTCGCCCGGCTCGATCTGCTCCGCGGCGACATGCATCATCCAATTGTCGCCCGGGTGCAGGAGAACCGTGACCGCCGTTCCGGAAACGCGCGCGCCGGGATAGATCGGCCGCATGTAGGGCTTCATGAGGCCGAGGCGCCCCATCGCCTCATGCACGGTCGCCACGCCACAGCGGCCAAGCTCATCGACGGCGGCGCGGTCCGCGCGCTTGACTTTGCGTCTGACGACACCGAGTTCGGTCATCGCTCCCTCCTTCGGCCTCCCGCGTGGCCGCGCCTTCGAGACGCGCAGATCGGCCCGCGCCCGACTTCATAGTCCTTATGCCGACGCAGGCGCAACGCGCCCGGTCCGGGTTCGGCGAGATCGCGCGACTTTACTGCGTAGTGCGATGGAAATTCATTTGAATTGGCGTTTCCGTTCACATTTTGCTGTCGGTTTGGCGGCCGGAAGCCGTGAGGCCGGGTGGCGCCATCCGCTGTGGGGCGCCAGCTCATGAGCCTTACTTGGGTTCGGGCCGCTTTGGGCGGGGAGCGGGCTTTCCTTGGTGATGCCGGTAGGCCCGGTGTCCACCCATAATCGACGTACCGCAACCTGCTCGTTCCGCAACCGGGGCGCGGCGGACCCCGATCTTGTGAGCAGCACCTGACGCGGGTCACCTTCATCGCCGCAGGGGATCAGTTTGAGCGAGACGAGCTGAATTTGCATATTGAAAAATCAAAAGATACCGAATTTACTGAATGTCTCAGCTGTGCCTAAGTCGCCCTTCGGCGACGAAATGACGCCGGAGCGGCATTGCCTTTAAGAGCAGAGAATCCAATTCGCTGAGGGCCGCAGAGGAGTGGGTGGAGATGGCAGCTGAACGTATTTTCGACGTTTATTGGGAAGGACCCTTTAACGACCAGACTCTCGATAAAATTCCAGACAACACGGCGCTTTACATTATCTACGGAACGCACGGACTGTACGGCCGAAACGTTCCGCTCTACATTGGCAAGACGATGAAGGGGGCCAAGCACAGAATTCATCAGCACGCGTGGCTCCAATGGGAGCCAGATGCGGTAAGTTATTATGCCGCGTCAATTGGCGATTTTAAGAATTGGAAACATCAATATCAAATAGAGTCTTATCCAGTCCCTGATAACGACGTGATTGACGTCATAGAATCGTTGCTAATATTTGCCCATCAGCCGAGCTATAACACAATGAGCAAACAAGGTGGTGCGGTAATGAAGCTTAGTGAGATCAGAATATTCAACACTGGTCGAAGGTCATCGCTGTTCCCAGAGGTGTCCTCTCAATATTGGATCGACTCTCCGGCAGAAAAGCTCCCGAGGAAGGAGGAGCGCTGACTGGCAAGCGGGAATTAGAAGCGGCCCGCCTCACTTGACGGTGCGGCGCGACCGCTTCTGATGTTGGATTACGGACAAGCGAGCGGGTAACAAGAGAAAGAAGTTCCGCTTCGGGTCCGAAACCGGTCCAACGGATTGTGTTTCGGTCACGGCAATTTGTGTCGAACCAATTCCTGAACAATTCCTTGACAAAATCAGAAATTGTCTCTATATAGATTCCTGTGTGCCGAATCTCTCCTCGCTTGGCCAGCAGCCGAGCGGGAGAGAAGAAGCGTATGGCTATTTGAAACGTTCCTGATCACAACCCGACGCGCGAGTTGCGAAGCGGAGCCAGATTCCTCTATTTTTTCGCTCGCAACCCTTTGAAAAGCCTAAATTCGGAAAAATAAGCGCTAGTAAACGCTAGCGATTTACCTAGCGTTTAGGCGCTTTTGGGTGCGGTTTATTTGCATTTGCTTGCAGGAGATTCACGCGATGGTTGTATCATCGGTTGGACGCCAGCGTGACGGCGCTATCGGCCTCGCGCTTTAAGCGCCTTGTCGAGGCGCGGATAGACCCGCCGTGCGTTGCCTTCGTAGACCTTGCGGCGATCCTCGGGACTGAGGTTCCCCGTCGCCTCGATGTAACGCTTGGTGTCGTCGTAGTAATGGCCGGTCTCAGGGTCGATGCCCCTCACCGCGCCGATCATTTCGCTGGCGAACAGGATGTTGTCGACAGGGATCACTTTGGTCAGGAGATCGACGCCCGGCTGATGATAGACGCAGGTGTCGAAGAAGACGTTCTTCAGCAATTGCTCGGTGAGCAGCGGCTTCTTCAATTCCTGCGCGAGCCCGCGATAGCGGCCCCAATGATAAGGCGCGGCGCCGCCGCCGTGCGGAACGACAAAGCGCAGGGTCGGGAAATCCTTGAACAGATCGCCCTGGATGAACTGCATGACCGCGGTCGTGTCGGCGTTGATGTAATGGGCGCCGGTGGTGTGGAAGCACGGATTGCAGCTGGTCGAGACATGCACCATCGCCGGGATGTCCCACTCGACCATCTTCTCATAGATCGGATACCATGAGCGATCGGTCAGCGGAGGACTGGTCCATCTGCCCCCGGACGGATCGGGATTGAGATTGATGGCGACGAAGCCGTAGTCCCGGACGCTTTTCTCAAGCTCGGGAATACAGGTCTTGGGATCGACGCCGGGGCTCTGCGGCAGCATCGCCGCGCCGATGAAATGGTCGGGAAAGAGCTTCGAGACGCGGAAGCAAAGCTCGTTGCAGATCGAGGCCCAGGTCGAGCTTATGGCGAAATCGCCGATGTGATGGGCCATGAAGCTGGCGCGGGGGCTGAAGATCGTCAGATCGCAGCCCCGCTCCTTCATCAGGCGCAGCTGGTTCGATTCGATCAACTCGCGAAGCTCGTCGTCGCTGATCTTGAGCTCCGCGACCCT
This sequence comes from uncultured Alphaproteobacteria bacterium, assembly GCA_963824475.1. Taxonomy (GTDB): domain Bacteria; phylum Pseudomonadota; class Alphaproteobacteria; order Rhizobiales; family Beijerinckiaceae; genus Roseiarcus. The sequence goes on along the minus strand of CAWGPR010000003.1, from coordinate 555,156 downwards.
GGGCGCCTGGGCGGGATCCTTGATGCCGGCGATCTGCCGGTTGCGCCACGCCTCGAGGGCCTTGGGAGCGGTCGTGTAGTGCCCGTGGCAATCGATGATCATAGGCGCGCCTCTTTCGGATTCATGCCGGCTCCATGCCATAGCGCCGTTTTGCGCCGGCAGTCTCGGCCGAGGTCATAAAGGCGACGAAGGCGTGCGCGGCCTCGGGGTCCACGGATTTGCTCGCTACGCCGGCCGAGAACACGGTTACGGCTTGAATCTCGGGCGGCAGAGGACCGACGACCTCGACGCCGGGTTGACCAATGAGTTCGCTCAGTTGCTGAACACCGAGATCGGCTTCGCCGTTCGCCAACAGCGTGGCCACCGGCACGCCCGGCGGTGCGACAAGCGCGCGCGCCAACACGGAGTCGGCGAAGCCCCATGTCTCACACAACGCCTTCAAGTGATCGCCGCTCGGGCCGGTCGAGTAGCAAATCTTTCGCGCATCCAGCATGGCCTGTTTGACCGCTTGTCCGTTTGCAATGCTCGGCCGTGGCGAGCCCGCGCGGACGGCAATGCCGATCTCCGATCGCGCGAAGTCCTTTATGCTGCCTTTGGCGAGATGGCCTTCAGCCTCCAGGCTCGCCATGACCTTCGAAGCCAGCACGACGACGTCCGTCGCCTCGCCGGCCCGCACCAATTTCGCGGCTTCAACGCCGCCCATCGAGCGGATTTCGACGTGGGTTCCCTTGCGGGCTTCATAGTCCCGAGCCAGATCAGCCAGGATGTGCCGGGTCGCCATCGAAGACAAGCCAGTGAGCCGCCCGCTCAAAGGCTTCGCCACGACGTGACGCGGAGCGGGAAGACGGCCGTTCGGAACGCCTGATTCATGGAAGCCGGCTCCTCCCTTGCGGCGGGCAAGTTGTGTCGCGAGAGATATTAGCGAAGGGCGGTCCCGCCGCAAACTTCGAGTCTGGGACGACCGAGCCGCGGCCTCCGAACCGCTGGCGCCTGCGCCCATCATTCATTAGTTAAGCGCGCGAAACTGCCTTAAGCGTGCAGGGATAGGTTGGGCGACCCCATGCCGGACTCAACGATAAGCTCGGGCTCCATCGCTTTTCTCGGCTTCGGCGAGGCGGCCCGCGCCTTCCTCGATGGCTGGCGCACCAACCCAGACTTCAAGGCGCGCATTTGCGCGTACGACATCAAGACCGATTCGCCCGATCACGCCGTCCGAACGGCGAAGCGAGCCGACTACGCGGCGGCGAAGGTGCTTGGCGCTTCGACCGCGCCCGAGGCGGTCACGGGCGCGGAGGCGGTGTTCTCCGTCGTCACCGCCGATCAGGCGCACGAAGCCGCGATGGCGGCGCTGCCGGGCCTCACGAAAGGCGCGCTCTTCTTCGATTGCGATTCCTGCGCCCCGCAAACTAAGTCGCGCACCGCGCAGGAGGTCGAGGCCGCGGGCGGACGGTATGTCGACGTCGCCGTGATGGCGCCGGTTCATCCGCGCCTGCACCGGACTCCGCTCCTGATCAGCGGCCCGCATGTCGAAGCCGCGGCGGCGGCGCTCGCGTCACTCGGCATGTCGGCCAAGATCCACGACGGCCCGGTCGGCGCCGCTTCGTCCGTCAAGATGATCCGATCCATCATGATGAAGGGAACTCGAGGCGCTCGTCTGCGAATGCGTGTTGGCCGGGCGGAAAGCAGGCGTCATCGAGACCGTCCTCGATTCGCTCGACGACACCTACCCCGGCTTCGACTGGAAGAAGCGCTCGGCCTATATGCTGGAGCGGGTGATGACCCATGGGGTCCGGCGGGCGGCGGAAATGCGCGAAGTCGCGCTGACCGTCGATCTGCTTGGTCTTAAGGGCGAGATGTCGCGCGCCTGCGTCGGCTGGCAGCAGGCCATCGGCGAACTCGGCTTGCGCGCTAACGCGGCGGAGGTCGCCGACTATGGCGCGCTCGCCGACCGGATTCTCGCCGCGCTCGATCCGGCCGCCCGCGAGGGCTGAAGGGAGTTGCTAAGGCGCTTCGCCAGCGAGGATTTATGCCCCTTCCATCTTCGATCGACCGAAGCCGGATTGCATTGAGCGATCGTACAGGTCAACGGGCGGCGGGCGACTGCGCAGATCGCCGTCTGCCAAGGCTGCTGAAGAAGCGAAGGAGATAGCCATCTGGGTCGAGGACGACGAACTGCCGATTGCCCGCTTCTTCGTTACCCTGTCGGTACCAGCGCTCCTCAAGCGGGATATCGATGGTCGCACCTGCCCTCAACGCCTGCGCGTGAAGAAGGTCGACGTCGGGAACCTGGATCTGAAGGTTCATCCCTCTCCCGAACGGGTATTCCAGGGGAGCCGTGCGGAACCGGCGTCCGGGCCCATCTGCCTGTTCGAGCATCAAATGGACGGGTCCGCGGGTAAGATATGCAAACCGCTCCTCGGGGCGTTCAAAGCGGACACTGAATCCAAGAGCGTCCACGTAGAAGCTCAAGGATCGGCCTAGATCGGCAACGTCAAGTTCGGGAATGACTGGCGGGGCAATGAACATGCCACAACGTATCAGATCAGAGGCGAACCCCACCTTCGGCTGTCTGCCCGGCGCCTCCGCCAATCGACATACGCCCAAGGTCTCTCTTTCGCTCCTGCGCCCGAGGGGCTAGCGTCGGGACATACGACAATCGCAGGTTGGCCAACGTGAAAGCCGAGCGGGAGGAGAAGGGTTGATGTTGAAATATTGGATGCTGGCCGCCGCGTTTGGCGCGGCGCTGGGCACAGGCGTGGCCAGAGCGGACGACAACACCGTCACCATCGGCATGATCCTGCCGATGACCGGCCCCTTCGCCTCGACCGGCAAGCAAGAACGCGCCGCCGCCGAACTCTACATGCAACAGCGCGGCGACACGGTCGCCGGCAAGACAATCGTCCTTGAGATCAAGGACGACACCGGCGCGCCGGACGTGACCAAGCGCCTCGCCGAGGAGCTTGTCGGCAACGACCACGCCAAGGTTCTGATGGGTTTCGGGCTGACGCCGCTCGCGCTGGCCGCCGCGTCGGTTGCGACGGAAGCGAAGGTCCCCGAGATCGTCACCGCCGCCGCGACCGCGATGATCACCGAGAAATCGCCCTATATCGTCCGCACCTCGTTCACACTGCCCCAGGCGTCGGTCCCAATGGCCCAATGGGCGGTCAAGAACGGGATCAAGAAGGTTGTCACCCTCATCACCGACTACGGCCCCGGCATTGACGCCGAGAAATGGTTCGCCGACGCCTTCGAGAAGGGTGGCGGAACGATCAAGGAAAAGATTTGCGTGCCGCTGAAAAATCCGGATTTCGCGCCTTTCCTGCAACGCGTGCAGGACGACGCCCCTGACGCGGTGTTCGTCTTTGTGCCGTCTGGCCAGGGCGCGGTGTTCATGAAGGAATTCGTCGAGCGCGGCCTCGACAAGTCCGGGATCAAGCTGATCGGCACCGGCGACGTGACCGACGACGACCTCCTCGCCGACATCGGTGATTCGGCGCTCGGCGTGGTGACCACACACCATTATTCCGCCGCCCACAACTCGCCCGAGAACAAAGCCTTCGTGGCCGCATTCGAAAAGGCCAACAACGGCATGCGGCCGAATTTCATAGCGGTCGGCGGCTATGACGGCATGGCGCTCGTCTATCAGGCGCTCGAGAAGACCAAGGGCGACGCCAGCGGCGATGCGCTGATCGCGGCGATGAAAGGCATGAGCTGGATGAGCCCGCGCGGGCCGGTCTCGATCGATCCGGAAACGCGCGACATGGTGCAGAACATCTATGTGCGCAAGGTCGAGAAGAAGGACGGCGCGCTTTACAATGTCGAGTTCGCGACCATCCCCGACGTGAAGGATCCCTACAAAGCCGCGAAGCACTGACCGCCGAGACCGCCAGGAGACGATAAGCGCTCGATGCTGACCATCCTGCTCGACGGCGTGGCCTATGGCATGCTGCTGTTCGTGCTGGCGAGCGGACTGTCGGTGACGCTGGGGTTGATGAACTTCATCAACCTCGCCCACGGCGCTTTCGCAATGGTTACGTGACGGCGCTGCTCATGAACCGCGCCGGCGCTCCGTTTCTCGTCACCCTGCCGGCGGCCTTCGTCATTCCGGCGCTTCTCGGCGTCGCGCTCGAGCGCACCCTCTATCGGCGGCTCTACGGCGCAAGCCCGCTCGATCAGGTGCTGTTCACCATTGGCCTCGTGCTGATGGCGATGCCGATCGCCGCCTACCTCATCGGCGATGCGCCGCAGCAGGTTCATCTGCCGGCCTGGCTCAGCGGGCGCATAGAGATCCATGGCGTGGGCATCGGCGTCTACCGGCTGTTCATCATCGCCGTGTGCGGCGCGATCGCCGCGGCGCTGCAAACATTCCTGATCAAGACCCGGTTTGGCGCGCAGCTCAGAGCGGCGGTGGACGACGCGCGCGTCGCTCAGGGTTTGGGCATCAATGTCGACCGCATCTTCGCCGTCGCCTTCGCGGTCGGAAGCGGACTCGCGGGCTTAGGGGGAGCGCTGGCCGCCGATGTCGTCGGCGGCATCGATCCTTCGTTTCCGGTGAAGTTCCTGGTGACGTTCCTCATCGTCGTCACCATTGGCGGCTCGAACGGGATCATGGGGGCCCTATTCGGCTCGCTCCTGCTGGGTGTGCTCGATGTCGCGGGCAAATATTACGCGCCCTCGATCGGCGCCTTCATCATCTATGCCGTGATGGTGGTCACCCTGATCGTGCGGCCGCAGGGACTGTTTGCCTCTGGGGAAGAGCGTTGATGGCTCGCGGGCTGCTCGATTATCGCGGGGCAAACCACCGCCAACACCGTCGCTAAGGAGCCCGCGAAGCGGGGCCTCGAAGAATGCTTGAGGCGGCGCCGCCGATCCTCCAGCCTGGAGGATCGGTGTTGGCGAAGCGGGATTTTGGGCTCCAATGCGCCTGTTTTCCGAGCGGCGCGTTGGCGAGGATGAGCATTCGGCGTATGACGGCGACGAGAGCATTTTTTTGCCGCTGCCGGGGTCGGACGCCGAGCACGAAAACGCCTTCTCGTCCGGTCTTTTGCCCTTGCGCTGGCGCAGCCGTTGCCCTATATGGCGGTTAACAACATCTCATAGCTCTCCGAATGGAGAGACAAGTTGAGAGTGGGCCCCGGCCGGGACCCGCTCTTTTTTATTGTCCAAGGTCGTATGGTCGAAGCCTGGCATCGAACCGTCCCTGAGCCCGTCGAGGGACTCGACGAGGCGCGTCTGATCGAGGATTCGGGCCCAAGCCAGCGCGTCGGCCGTATCGCTGCGCCGGTGCTGCGGGATCTGGGCTACCGGCTCGTCCGGGTCAAGATTTCCTCCGCCGCGGGCGCGACGATTCAGATCATGGCCGAGCGTCCCGACGGGGCGATGTCGATCGAGGATTGCGAACGCGCGAGCGTAGCGTTATCGCCGGTCTTCGACGTCGAGGAGCCGATGGCGCAAGCCTATCGGCTGGAGATTTCCTCGCCGGGCATCGATCGGCCGCTGGTGCGCGAATCGGATTTCGCCCGCGCCGTCGGCCACGAGGCGCGCGTCGAGATGGCGGTCGCGGTCAATGGACGCAAGCGTTTTCGCGGACGCCTCACCGCCGTCGCGTCCGGACCCGACGGGCCCGCGGCGCGGATGGCGCTGATCGCCGACGACAACAGCGAGAGCGAGGTCGAACTGCCGATCCGCGGCATGGCCGAGGCGCGGCTCGTATTGACGGAGGACCTCATCCGCGCCGCGCTCAGGCGCGAGAAGGCGGCCCTCAAAGACACGCGGCGAGCGTCAGGCCGCAGAACGGGGACCAGCCGTGAGGCGGGTCCGGACGGCAAGCGCAAGACGAACGAATCCAAAGCCGCGGCCCGCGGCGCGGCGCCAAAGCCGCTCGGGCCTCATGAAGGAGAATAACCCATGGCCGTTAGCGCCAACCGACTTGAACTGTTGCAGATCGTCGACGCGGTCGCGCGCGAGAAATCGATCGACCGATCGATCGTGCTCGCGTCGATGGAGGACGCGATGCAGAAGGCCGCGCGCTCGCGCTACGGCCAGGAGACCGAAGTCCGCGCGGAGATCAATCCGAAGACCGGCGAGATCCGGTTCTCGCGGCTCTTGCTCGTCGTCGACGAGGTCGAGAACGACGCGACGCAGATGACGCTCACCGAGGCGCAGAAGAAGAATCCCTCGGCTCAGATCGGCGACTGGATCGCCGAATCCCTGCCGCCATTCGACTATGGCCGCATCCCCGCCCAGGCGTCCAAGCAGGTGCTGGTGCAAAAGATCCGCGAGGCGGAGCGCGACAAGCAATATGAGGTCTACAAGGATCGCATCGGCGATATCATCAACGGCGCGGTCAAGCGGGTCGAATACGGCAACGTCGTGGTCGATCTCGGAGGCGCCGGCGCGGGCGAGGCGGTCGTGCGCCGCGACGAATTGATCCCGCGCGAGATGTTCCGGCCCGGCGACCGCATCCGCGCTTACGTCTATGACGTCCGGCGTGAGGCCCGCGGCCCGCAGATCTTCCTCTCCCGCACCCATCCGCAATTCACCGCTAGGCTGTTCGCCCAGGAAGTGCCGGAAATCTACGACGGCATCGTCGAGGTGAAGTCGGTCGCTCGCGATCCAGGCTCGCGCGCCAAGATCGCGGTGGTGTCGAATGATTCTTCGATCGATCCGGTCGGCGCTTGCGTGGGCATGCGAGGCTCGCGCGTGCAGGCGGTTGTCAACGAATTGCAGGGCGAGAAGATCGACATCATTCCCTGGTCTCCGGACGCCGCGACCTTCATCGTCAACGCGTTGCAGCCGGCCGAGGTGATGAAAGTGGTGCTCGACGAAGACTCGACCCGCATCGAGGTCGTGGTTCCCGACGATCAGTTGTCGTTGGCGATCGGCCGGCGCGGGCAGAACGTGCGCCTCGCCTCGCAGCTCACCGGCTGGGACATCGACATCTTGACGGAGGCCGAGGAGTCCGAGCGTCGGCAGAAGGAATTCGCCGAGCGCACGCAGACCTTCATGGACGCGCTCGACGTCGACGAGACGGTCGCCCAGCTCCTGGCTTCGGAAGGTTTCCGCACGGTTGATGAAATCGCCTATGTCGAGCCGCGCGAGCTGGCCTCGATCGAAGGCTTCGACGCCGACACCGCGGCCGAAATCCAGGCGCGCGCACAAGGGCATCTCGCCCGGATCGAAGCCGAATTTGACGAACAGCGCAAGGCGCTGGGGGTGTCCGACGATCTCAAGGAGATCGCGGGCCTCAGCACGCCGATGCTGGTCAAGCTCGGAGAGAACGGCGTCAAGACGCTCGAGGATCTCGCCGATTGCGCGAGCGACGACCTCGTCGGCTGGACCGAACGGGGCGACGGCGGCGAGACGACCAAGCCCGGGTTCCTGAGCGGTTTCGACATGTCGCGGGCGCAGGCCGACGCCATGATCCTGGACGCGCGCGTGCGCGCCGGCTGGATCGACGCGCCCGCGCCTGAGGACGAGCAGGAAGCGCAAGCAGGCGAAGGCGCCTAAGCGACGGGATCGATCGATTGCGGACGAGCAGCGAAACAGCCGGGTCGGAGCGGACCTGCATCGTCACCGGGACCAAGGACGTTCCCGAGGCGATGCTGCGCTTCGCGCTCAATTCCGACGGATCGGTCGTCCCCGATATCCGTCGCAAGCTGCCCGGACGCGGGGTATGGACGCGGCTGAGCTTTAAGACAGTAAGCCGGGCCGCGGCGAAACAGGCGTTTTCACGCGCGTTTCGCGCCAAGGCGGCGGCGCCGGCGTCGCTGGCCGAGACGGTCGACGCGCTCCTGGAGCGTGACGCGCTGCAGTCGCTGTCGATCGCCAACAAGGCAGGCCTCGTCGTCGCCGGCGCGTTCAAAGTCGACTCGGCGATCGAGGCTGGCGGCGTCGCAGCGCTGATTCAGGCGAGCGACGGGGCGGCCGACGGAGCGGCCAAGCGGGCCCAAGCGTTGCGCGCGAAACTCGGCCCGGAGGCGGGAGCTATCTTGCGCGTCGATCTCTTTACGTCGCGCCAATTGGATTTGGCGTTGGGGCGGGCAAATGTGATACATGCTGCTCTCAAACATGGGGCGGCGAGTTCGGCCTTTCTCGCAAGGGCGGATCGTTTGCGCCGTTATCGCGACAGCGAAGCGGATGCGGCCACCGGAACAGAGCGCGGCGGCGAGAACGCCGACGAGGCCGGAAGGTTTGGTAGCTCCGTCAAATTGGCTGAAAAGCCAAGCGGTTAGGAAGTGGCATGAGTGAAACGGGTAATAGCGACAAGACTGTGACGGCCGCGCCGCCGAAGGCGACTTTGCACCTGAAGCGCCCTGTTGAGCAGGGCACGGTGAGACAGAGCTTCTCGCATGGGCGCAGCAAGGCGGTCGTCGTCGAGAAGGTGAAGCGGCGCATTCTGACGCCTGGAGAGACCCCGGCGGGAGCGCGGCCTGCGACGGCCTCGCCGGACGCTCCGTCGCCGGTTGCGCCAAGCCCGGCGAAACCTCTGCTTGCCGGCGCCGCGCGGGCCGCCCCCGCCGCGCCTGCGAAGCCTACCGCGCCACCGCCGCCCAAGACCGGCGTCGTCCTGCCTACTTTGACGGAGGAGCAGCGCGAGGCGCGCGCCCGGGCGCTGAGCGACGCGCGCGCGCAGGAGCAGGAGGATCGCCGCCGCCAGGGGGCGGAGGCCGAGGCCCGGCGCGAGCGCGAGGCGCGCGACCGCCTCGAGCGCGAGGCCGCGGAGGCGCGCAAGCGCGAGGAGGAGCTTCGCCGCTCGCAGGAAGCCAATTTCAAACGGCAGTCCGAGGACGAGGCGCGCCGGCGCCTTTCCGGCGGCGAACCGGCGCCATCCCCGTCGGTCCCCCGCGCTGCGCCGCCGACCGCGCCCAGTGTTCTTCCGGGAGCGCTCGCCCGAGCCGCTGGCGGCGAAGAGGAAGAAGCGCGGCGGGTCGTTAGGCGTCCGGCGCTGAGCCTGCCGGGACAGAAGGTCGTCGTGCCGACGCCTCGGCCGGCGCGCGGCGGCGAGCAGCGCAACCGCGGCCGGCTGACCGTCACCAGTGCGACTTCAGGCGAAGAGGAGCGCACGCGGTCGGTCGCTTCGTTCCGTCGGCGCACGCAGCGGCTGAAAGGTCACGGCGGGCAGGACCAAAAAGAGAAAATCACACGTGAGATCGTCCTGCCGGAGGCGATCACGATCCAGGAGCTCGCAGGCCGCATGTCCGAGCGGGCGGTCGACGTGATCAAGCTTTTGATGCGCCAGGGCCGCATGGTGACGCTGACCGACGTGCTCGACGCCGACACCGCGCAACTTGTGGCCGAGGAGATGGGGCACTCGGTCAAGCGCGTCGCCGAATCCGACGTTGAGGAAGGCCTCTTCGATCGGCCCGACGACGAAGGCGCGCCCGTCCCGCGCCCGCCTATCGTCACGATCATGGGCCATGTCGATCACGGCAAGACCTCGCTGCTCGACGCGATTCGCCACGCCGATGTGGTTGCGGGCGAAGCGGGCGGCATCACTCAGCACATCGGCGCCTACCAGGTCGTCGCCCCGGGCGGCGAGACCATCACCTTCATCGACACCCCCGGTCACGCCGCCTTCACCGCGATGCGCGCCCGCGGCGCGAAGGTCACCGACATTGTCGTGCTGGTGGTCGCGGCCGACGACGGCGTCATGCCGCAGACGATCGAGGCGATTCGTCACGCCAAGGCGGCCAAGGCTCCGATCATCGTCGCCATCAACAAGATCGACAAGCCCGAAGCCAATCCCCAGCGGGTGCTGCAGGAGCTCCTGCAGCACGACGTGCAGGTTGAAGCCTTTGGCGGCGATGCGCTCGCGGTTGAAGTATCGGCGACCAAGGGCGTCAATCTCGACAAGCTGCTCGAGGCGATCGCCTTGCAAGCCGAGCTTCTCGATCTCGCCGCCGACGCCGACGGCAGAGCGGAGGGAACGGTCATCGAGGCCAGGCTCGATCGCGGCCGCGGCCCCGTCGCGACCGTGCTGGTGCAGCGCGGAAAGCTTCGTGTCGGGCAACTCGTTGTCGCTGGGTCGCATTGGGGGCGCGTCCGCGCGCTTATCAACGACAAGGGCGAGGCCGTCGAGTCGGCTGGGCCATCGACGCCGGTCGAAGTGCTCGGGTTCGACGGCGCGCCGGAGGCGGGCGACCGCGTCGCTGTCGTCGAGACGGAGGCGCGCGCCAGGGAGATCACGGAATATCGCGAGCGCCAGAAGCGGGAGAAGCTCGCCGCGCGTGGACCTGCCGTCAAGACGTCGCTCTCCGACATGATGAGCAACCTCAAGGCGACCGGACGCAAGGAGCTGCCGCTCGTCGTCAAAGGCGACGTGCAGGGATCGGTCGAGGCGATCACCGCCGCCGTCGAGAAGCTTGGCAACGAGGAGGTCGCCGCGCGGGTCATCCACGGCGGCGTGGGCGGCATAACCGAATCCGATGTGACGCTGGCCACAGCCTCGAAGGCGGTCATCCTCGGCTTCAATGTACGCGCGCATAAAGAGGCGCGCGACCTCGCCGAGCATGACGGCGTCGAAATCCGTTACTACAACATCATCTACAACCTCGTCGATGACGTGAAGGCGGCGCTCTCCGGGATGCTTTCCCCGACGTTGCGCGAGACGATGCTGGGCAACGCTCAAATTCTCGAGTTGTTCAACATCTCCAAGGTCGGCGTGGTGGCGGGCTGCCGCGTGACCGACGGCGTTGTGCAGCGCGGCGCGCACGTGCGCCTTATCCGCGATAACGTCGTCGTGCACGAGGGCAAGCTGTCGACGCTCAAGCGCTTCAAGGACGAGGTTCCCCAGGTACAGGCCGGACAGGAATGCGGCATGGCGTTCGAGAACTACCAGGACATGCGGGTCGGCGACGTCATCGAATGCTATAACGTCGAGGAGATCCGTCGCGCGCTGTAATGAAGCGCGCACGGAACGAGAAGACATGCGAGCCAATGTTACCCGCGCCGCCGAGGGCTTCGACCGTCGTTCGTTCACGGTGGCCGAAATCCTGCGCATGCAGGACGCCGGCATCATTGCGGAAGACGAGAACTTCGAGCTGATCGAAGGCGAGATCGTGCCGATGCAGGCGAAGACCCACACGCACGAGCTCATCAAGTCAGCGCTCACTATCGGCATTGCTCGCGCGCTGCCCGATCACCTCTGGCTCGGAGTAGAATCGACGATCTATCTGAGCGCGGACACCTTCGTCGAACCGGATCTCGTGATCTATCCGAGAGGCATCAAACTCGAAGAGGTCAAGGGCTCGGACATCCTGTTGGCGATCGAAGTCGCCGCGACCAGCCTCGGCTACGACCGGGGCTTGAAAGCGCGTCTCTATGCGCGCCATGGCGTCAGTGAGCTGTGGGTCATCGACGCCGAGCGGCGGCGAACGTTCGTCCACTCCAGTCCGGGCCCCGCCGGTTGGCGGACCATCGTTGAACAAGGTCCCGAAGAGGCGCTGACCTTGGCCGCGCTGCCCGCTTTTTCGGCTCGGCTCGGGTCGATTTGAACCGCCGTTCGCGCCCGCCCGGATGTTGCATTCACGCCGCGCCTCAAAGGAGGGCGCAATGCCCCGTTCCTTATCCAAACCCCGCGCCGCAAGCCACAGGGTGGAGCGCGTCGGCGAACTCATCCGTCACGCGGTCGCCGACATTCTCGCTCGCGGCGAGGTGCGCGACGACGCTTTCGATCGCCATCCGTTGACCGTTCCCGTCGTGCGCATGTCGCCGGACCTTAAGCTGGCGACAATTCTGGTGATGCCGCTCGGCGGCAAAGGCGCCGGGGCGACGGTGGAGGCGCTCGAACGCCACAAGAAGGAACTGCGCACGCTCGTCGCGCGCCGCATCAATCTCAAGTTCGCTCCCGAGCTGCGTTTCGCTCTTGATACGAGCTTCGACGCCCAGGCGCGCATGGACGAGCTCTTGAGATCGCCTGCAGTGGCGCGGGATCTGAAGGATCCTGGCGGCGAGGATGAGGAATGACCGGCGACGCCCGCGAAGACAGGCTGTCCGGCCCCGAGCCGCGCGAAGGGCGCCGCCGCGGAGAGCCGCGGCAGAAGCGTTCGTCCCGGCTCGAGATTGATGGCTGGATCAATCTCGACAAGCCGACCGGCGTTTCCTCAACTCAGGCTGTCGGGCGGCTCAAGTTCCTGTTCAACGCCAAGAAGGCGGGCCACGCCGGCACGCTCGATCCGCTCGCCTCGGGCGTGTTGCCGATCGCTTTCGGCGAGGCGACCAAGACCGTGCCGGTCGTTCAGGACGGCGCCAAATCCTACCGCTTCCGCGTCCGTTGGGGCGAGGAAAGCGCGACCGACGACGCCGAAGGAGAAATTGTCGCACGCTCGGAGCGGCGCCCAACTCCGGCCGAAATCGAAAGTCTCCTGCCGAGCTTTGTCGGCGCCATCCTGCAGACGCCGCCGACCTTCTCCGCCATTCGCATCGCCGGCGCGCGCGCCTACGACCTCGCGCGGGAAGGCGAAACCTTCAAGATTGAACCGCGCCCGATCCATGTCTACCGGCTCGAACTGATATCGGCTGAGGCCGATGCGGCGGTGCTTGAGGCCGAATGCGGCAAGGGCGCCTACGTGCGCGCGATCGCGCGGGATCTCGGCCGCGCGCTCGGCTGCTACGGGCATGTGGTCGAATTGCGCCGGACGCGCGTCGGCCCGTTCTCCGTCGATGCCGCGATCCCGCTCGATCGGTTGCCGGATGACGCGGAGCTGATGGCTCGCGCCATTCTGCCCTTGCAGGCGGGACTGGCCGAAATCCCGGTCGTGCGCACCGATCGCTCGGGCGCCGCGATCCTTCGGCGCGGCCAGAAACTGCTTCTTCGCGGCGCGGCCCCAACTCATGGGCGGGCCTACATCGAGTGCTTCGGAACGCCGATCGCCTTCGGCGTCGTCGAGGACGGCTATTTTGTCTCGACCCGGGTGTTCAATCTGCGGGGATAGGCCGTCCGCTCACTTCCACGCCTCGAACGCCTTTTCCAGCATCGCCTGGCCCTCGGGCGACTTCTGGAATACGACCTTGGCGATGCGATCATCGTTGAGCAGCAGCGGGAAGTCGAACCAGGTGCGCGTCTCCATCAAGTCGAGGTTGCGGGCGGTGTCGCTTTCCCCCTTGGCAAGGGCGATAAGGAAATAGGTGTCGCTGATCTTGACCTTGACGCTGGTCAGGGCCTCCGCCGCGGTCGAAATCCTCCTTGCGCATCTGCGGCAGGCCGACATCCTTGAAGCCGGCGATCGGAGCGCCTTCGGCGAAGGAGAATTTGAGGTCGATCGTATGGGTCGCCTGCAGCGTCGGATCGGTGTTTTTTCTCAAGGTCATGGTGGCGTGCATCTTGAGATCGGGGATGTCGGCTTCAGCCTTCACCGCGACCGTCGCTGGCTGACCCGGCGCCGGAGGAATCAGGGACCACGTCGTCGAGCCTAAGCTCACGACCGGCTTCTGCGGATTGTCGGCCGCGGCGACCAGCATAGCCGCTCGGCCGGCTGACGGCGACGGCGCTGCGGGCGGGTTCGCCGCTTCGGGCGCCGGGGTCGCTGGCGTCCCGCCCGGAGCGCTCGGTTGGGCCGTTTGCGATCCGCTCGCCGGAGCTGGAGGCGCGGGAGATGGGGGCGGGGCCGGTTCGACGCGTTCGGCGATCTTCGCCGAGGGCTGCGGCGGGGCAAGCTGCTGCGCCTCGACGGGCGGCTTGATGGCGAGGTCCTGCGGCTTCTGGCGCATCAGGATCGCGGCTCCCGCGACCGCAAGGACGACGCCAAGAAGGACCGCCGCCGCGATCCATAGCCACGGTTTCGGCTTGGCGACGTCGGCGCCCGGCGCGACCGGGCGCTGGATCTCCGCATCTGGCCGGGAGGCTAGGCCGGGCCGGTCCATCTCGGCCGCGACTTCGGGCGCATCGACCGCCTGCACCAGTTCGTCGCGACGGGTCACAACCACGGGCGGCGCGCCTGATTCGTGCCCGTTGTCGGCTCTGTTCGGCGGTCGGACCGCCCTGGCTGAGTCAAGCGCCGTCACCCCCGGCAAACCCTCGTCCCTGCCGCCCTTGGCCACAACCGAGGGGGCGGCTCGGCCGCCAAGCGAACTGCCCATCGCAGCAGCCAGCTGGGATCGAGCCGGCGAAGCCGCGGCCGCCGACGCGACTGCGGCGGGCTTGCCGGCAGGCGCGGTCGGCGCTTGCGGCGGCGGGCTCGCAGGCGGCTGGGTCCGCCCCTGCGTGGGCGGCTGTGGCCGCTGCGCAGCGGCGACCTGAACAGCCGCGCTCTGGGTCGGCCCGGATGGGCCTGGCGACCCCGCCTGGGAAGGCGATCGCGCTGATGAGGCTGATGGCGCGGACGCCGCAGCCGGGCTGGGGCGCTGGGCGGGGGGGGCCTGAGCGGGCGCGGGCGGCGGGGCGACCTTCGGCGACGGGGCGGGCGCGGGGCCCGGCTTTCCGGCTGGCGGCGAGGTTTGGGTCAGCGGCGCCGCGGCCGGCGAAGCGGAAGGCTCAGCGCCCTGTTCCGGCCCGTATCTCCCCTCGATCTCGGCGATCGCTGCGTCAAGCGCCTTCTCTTCGCGCGTGATGTCGCTTTCCGGCAGCGGCGGACGCAAGCTCCTGAGCTGTTCGAGCAGCGCCTTTCTGGCGCGGCCATAGATCGCCCCGCGCGTCGCCGGCGTGCCCGCGTTGGGCAAATTGGCGACCGCTCGCATGAGCAGCGAATGATAATCAGCCATGAAGCGTCCGCTCAACCGCTCCGCGTGATGCCGCGGAGGGTCCCTTAGTCCTGAAATGGATCATGCACAAGAATCGTATCGTCGCGCTCAGGACTCGTCGATAATAAGGCGACCGGCGCGCCGACCAATTCCTCGATCCGGCGCACATATTTTATCGCCTGCGCCGGCAGGTCGGCCCATGACCGCGCCTTGCTCGTCGCTCCGTTCCAGCCTTCGATCGTTTCATAAAGCGGCTCGATGCGCGCCTGGGCGGATTGCGAAGCGGGAAGATAATCGATCTCCTCGCCGTTCAGGCGGTAACGAGTCGCGACCTTGATGGTCTCAAAGCCGTCGAGAATGTCAAGCTTGGTCAACGCAAGGCCGTCGATGCCGCAGGTGCGGACCGCCTGCCGCAGGAGCACCGCGTCGAACCATCCGCACCGGCGCGGGCGCCCGGTGTTGGTGCCGAATTCGCGGCCGCGCTCGCCGATCAACCGGCCGACTTCGTCGTCAAGCTCGGTCGGGAACGGGCCGCCGCCGACGCGCGTCGTGTAGGCTTTGGCGATGCCTAGAACATACCCGATCGCCCTGGGCCCGAGACCGGAGCCCGTCGCCGCGTTGGCTGCGACTGTGTTCGATGACGTCACATACGGATAGGTGCCGTGGTCGACGTCCAGCATGGCGCCTTGCGCGCCTTCGAACAGAATGCGCTTGCCCGCGCGCCGCTCGCTGTCGAGAATCTCGAATGTCGGCGCCATGAACGGCAGAACCTTGGGCGCGACCGCCAACAATTCGCCGCGAACGGCGCCGGCGCTCGGCGGCGGCAAGCCTAAGCCCTGGCACAGCGGCCCATGGTGGGCGAGCAGGCGATCGATCTTGTCGTCCAGCGCATCGGGGTCGGCGAGGTCCATGAGACGGATCGCGCGCCTGGCGACCTTGTCCTCATAAGCCGGGCCGATGCCGCGCTTGGTGGTGCCGATTTTGGCTCGGCCCGCGCTTCCCGACTCGCGGTGGGCGTCGAGTTGGCGGTGGAGCGACAAGATCAGCGGGACGTTCTCGGCGATCTTGAGGTTCGCCGGCGTCACTTCGACCCCCTGGCCGCGCAGCTTCTCGATTTCCTCGACGAGATGATAGGGATCGAGGACGACCCCGTTGCCGATGATCGACAGCTTCCCGGGCCGAACGATGCCGGATGGAAGCAGCGCGAGTTTGTAGGTCTTGCCGTCGATCACGAGCGTATGGCCGGCGTTATGGCCGCCTTGAAACCGCACCACAACGTCGGCCCCGACCGACAGCCAGTCGACGATCTTGCCTTTTCCTTCGTCGCCCCATTGAGCGCCGACAACGACAACATTGGCCATCGCCGATTGCTTTTCCGCTGACTTGAAAACGTGCGAAGCCCCGGCGCAGCGGCAAAAGCCGAGCCGGGGCCATTTGCGGCCATCGCCTAAACGATCGGCAAGCCTGAGTAAAGACGCGTCGCCGCCGGTCTTCGCGCGCAAGGAGCGCCTTGCCGGAGCGAAAAACCCAGGCTGTGGACTTGGATTGCCCGCGCGCGTCGCTATATGCCGGGCGCGGCCATCCGGCCGCAGGGAGAGCGATATGACCCCCGAAGAACGCCAGATGCTCGGTGGCCTTTTCCAGCGCGTCAACGCGGCCGCCGCGACGCAGCGCGACGCCGAGGCTGAAATCCTTTATCAACGACGCGGTTCGAGCCGCGCCCCACGCGCCCTATGTCCTTGCGCAAACCGTGCTTGTCCAGCAGCAGGCTTTGGAGGCCGCGGCGAACCGAATCTCCGAACTTGAGGCGACGGCGCGGCAGAGCGCCGAGCAGGGCCAGGAACACGGCAGTTTTCTCGGCAATCTTGGCAAGTCCATTTTTGGCGGCGGCGCGTCCTCCGCTCCGCCCCGCCCGGACTCTGACCCGCAGGCCTACCAGCGTGCGCCGGCGCCCCCGCCGCCGCGGGGCTACGCGCCGGCCCAGCCGGGTTATGCTCCGGCCCAGCCCCCGGGCTATCCCCCGCCGCCTCCACAGGGCTATCCGCCGCAACCTGGCCCATGGAGCCAGCCCCAGCCCTCGAGCGGCGGCGGCTTCCTGCAGAACGCGGCTTCGACCGCGACGGGCGTGGCCGGCGGCGTCGTCCTTGGCAATCTCCTGGGCGGCCTGTTCGGCGGCCATGGCGGCGGCGGCGGCCTTTTTGGGGGCGGGGCGAGCGCCACGGGGTTCGGCGGCTCGGGCCTTGCCGGCGATAGGCCGGAGATGACGGAGATCAACAACTATTACGGCGACAAGCCCGACGCCGGCAGCGACGCCAACTTCCAGCAGTTCGATCCCGGCGCGCCGGGCGTCCAGGACGCCAACTTCGACAATCTCGACAATTCGACCTTCGACGGCTCGGATGGTTCGTCCGACGACGGCGGCGGGTACGACGACGTCTGACGGTCTCGCTCGCTTCGATCATCGGCAAGGCGCGTTCGGCTGCGCCTTGCCGGCTTAGAGGATGATGACCTTCGCGCCGACTGGGACGCGATCGTAAAGGTCGATCACGTCCTCGTTCATCATCCGGATGCAGCCTGACGAGACGTTGTGGCCGATCGTCGACGGCTCGTTGGTGCCATGAATGCGGTAGAGCGAGGAGCCGAGATAGAGCGCTCGCGCGCCGAGGGGATTATCGGGGCCGCCAGCCATATGGCGCGGCAGGTCTGGCCGGCGCAGCAGCATCTGGGGCGGCGGCGTCCAGTCGGGCCATTCAGACTTGCGGCTGATCCGCTTGACGCCCGACCATTCGAAGCCGGGACGCCCGACGCCAATGCCGTAGCGCAGCGCTCGCCCGCCCGGCTCAATGAGAAACAGGAACCTGTCTGGCGTGTCGACGACGATCGTGCCCGGCGCCTCTCGTCCCGTATAGTCGACTTCCTGTCGCTGGAATCGCGGCTCGGGCTCGCTTTCCGCCTCCGGCGGCGGTTCGGTCGCAAGCGATGCGGCTTCCTGCGGCTCTTGCGACGCGCCGCCGGTCAACAGCATTTCGATGAAGCCGCCGCCATATCGCCCTTGGGCGGGGGTGGGGACCGGCGCAGCGTCGGCGGGCGCGCTCGCGGGCGCTTGAGGCTCTTGCAGGCTGAGGATTGCGAGACCGTCATTGGCCGCCAAGGCCGGAACGGAGACGGCGCAAAGGAACGCGGAAAAGCAAAGTCTGGCGAGGGGCATACCTATCTCCGGTGGAACGGGCGGGAGTCCCCGCGCGTTTCACACTATGCGCTGAGAGGGTTATGTTACCCTGACCGGAGATGTTTAAATTGAGGCTACGCGTCCGGCGTCAGTCCGCGGCCGGGGCGCGTCGATATGCCGGGCGTTCCTTGAGGAGGAAAGCCAACAAAGCATGGCCCTTGAGGCGCAAAGGTGGTAGTCAAACATCAACTTAGCGTCGCCAATACAACTCACGGCTCCGGCATGGCGCAAGATCGACTGGAGGAACTCGCGCTTCATCGCCTGAACCCGCCGGCGCGCGGAGAGGCGGAGGAAGAGTTTGAGCGCCGGAGATTCGGCAATGTCATCGCGCTTCTCGCGGTGTTGGCGCTCGTCCTCGTCGGCTACTGGGTTTTCCACGCCTTGGGTCACAGCCGCAGACTTCAGCGCTGCGTCGATTCTGGCCGCAGCAATTGCGTCGACTTCGTCAATCCCGCCAAGTGAGCCGCTCGCACCTCGGCCAGCTCCCGGGTGAATCTAAGCCTCGCGCGCCAGAACAACCTCGCTCCGCGAGCCTCTCCCGCTGAGCGGATTGTCCGGGTCCCAGGCATAGCGAAGCGTCTCGAACCGCATCGCGCGCGCGTCGATCATCAACAGCCGCCCGACCAGACCCTCGTCGCCGTCGCCGAAGCCGCCGACGATGACGCGGATGGCCTCGAGCGCCATCAGCGAACCGAGCACGCCAGCGAGCGCGCCCAACACTCCGGCCTCGGCGCAGGTTGGGATGGTTCCCGGCTCCGGCGGCTCGGGAAAGAGGCAACGATAGGTCGGATTGGGCTTGCCGTCCGCTCCATTCTCATAGGGCTTCAGCGTCGTCAACGTGCCGTCGAATTCGCCGAGCGCGGCGGAGATGAGCGGTCGGCGCTCATGGAAGCACGCATCGGACAGCGCGTAGCGGGTTGCGAAATTGTCCGCGCCGTCGAGCACGACATCGAAGCGTCGAACGATCGCTTGCGCGTTCTTTTCGTCGAGCCGCATCGCGATCGGCTCGACGACGACGTGCGGATTGATGCGGTGAATCGCGGCCTGCGCGCTCTCGGTCTTCGACCGCCCGACGTCATCCGTCGCGTGGATGATCTGTCGGTGCAGATTGGAGAGCGAGACGACATCGTCGTCGACGATGCCGAGCGTCCCGACCCCAGCCCCGGCTAGATATTGCAGCGCCGGCGAACCCAGGCCTCCCGCGCCAACGACGAGCGCGCGCGCTCCCTTGAGCTTGTTCTGGCCGGGCCCGCCCAGCCCATGCAGCACGATCTGGCGGGCGTAGCGCTCAATCTCTTCGCTCGAGAGGGTCATGGGGTCGTATCGTTACCATGCACGCGCCATGCGCGCGAGCAAACCATGATCAAAGATGAACGTGGAACAACTCGAGCGGCCGGATCCTCCATGGCGGGCAAGCGTCCGGCGCCGGATTCCAAGAACGCTGGAGCAAGCTAGACCCCACATAAATTGGATCGCCTCGACGACCTACGAGGACGACGAGAGCACGCCGCCCGTTACGCGTCGAGGCTCGTACAGCATCAGCACCGCCGGGCCGGCCTCGGTCACAGCCCTCGCCTCAACGCGAAACCCGGCCTTCTCATAAGCGCGCTGCGCACGCAGATTCCGTTCCGCCGGATCGATCGCGACCAGCGGCGCGCCTTCCGCGCAGAGCCGCTCCGCCAGCAGCCTTAAGTACGCTTGTCCGTGACCGCGCCCGGCCATCGACGGCCAGCCGATGAAGCTGTCAATCGCCCGCGATCCACGCGGCAAATGGGAGAGATGAGGCTGCGGCCAGGCGTGCACGTCGTAGTCTTGCGAATAGGCGAACGGCCGTTCGCCGAGTGAAACGATGCGCATCGTCATAAGCGGCTCGTTCAAGTCCGCGCGCAGGAGTTCGAATTGCTCGCTTGGGTTCCCCCACCAGCGTCGGACTTCAGGCGCATCGAGCCAGTGGCGAAGGCGTGGGAGATCCTTCGCTGTCGCCAGCCGAAACGAATAAGCAGGGCGGTCGGCTTTCATTGCGGCGGCATAGCCATCCTTGTGGACGCCCTGAGGCGCCCATAGTTTAGGATTGGGACTCAAAGAGGAGAACCGTCAATGAAAGTCGGGATCATCGGTTCGGGCGTGGTCGGACAAACGCTGGCGGCCGGTTTTGTCAAACACGGCCATCAGGTCGAGATCGGCACCCGCGATCCGGCCAAGCTGAAGGATTGGTCAGCGAAGAATCCGGACGCGAAGGTCAAGTCGTTCGCGGAAGTTGCCGCGTTCGCCGATGTTGTGGTCCTCGCGGTCGGAGGAGAGGTTGCGCAACAGGCGTTAGCGCTGATCGGCTCCAACGCGCTCCAGGGCAAGACGGTGATCGACGCCTGCAATCCGATCGGCGGCGGGCCGCCCGTCAATGGAGTCTTGTCATTCTTCACCCCTCAGAACGAGTCGCTGATGGAGCAGCTGCAAAAGGCCTACCCATCCGCTCATTTCGTCAAGGCGTTCAATTCGGTCGGCAGTGGGCAGATGGTCAATCCCGTGTTCGCCGGCGGAAGGCCGACCATGTTCATCTGCGGCAATGACAAGGACGCCAAGAAGACCGTCGCGCGTATTCTCGATCAGTTTGGTTGGGACACGGAGGATATGGGCGCGATCGAGGCGGCGCGGCCGATCGAGGCGCTTTGCATGCTGTGGTGCATTCCCGGCATCGGGAAAAACGATTGGTCGCCGCACGCATTCAAGCTCCTGCGATGACCCCTCGAGCGCTTGCCGGCGTTCCTAATCGCTCGCCCCTCGCTTATATGTGAAGCAGCGGCATTGCACGCCAACCATGCCGCGGACTCAGACTGCTCAAACGCCAGCGGAGAGCCGATCCCCATGACCACAGATCGCATCGTGATTGTCGGCGCGGCGCGTACGCCGATGGGCGGCTTTCTCGGCGACTTGAAGGATGCGCCAGCCCATGCGCTGGGCGCGCGCGCCATTTCGGCAGCGGTCGAGCGGGCCGGGATCGCAGGCGACAGCGTCGACGAAATCCTGATGGGCTGCGTGTTGCCGGCCGGGCAGGGGCAGGCGCCGGCGCGTCAGGCCGCGATCGGCGCCGGGCTGCCGCTTGCGGCTGGCGCGACCACGATCAACAAGATGTGCGGCTCGGGCATGAAGGCGGCCATGGTCGCCCACGACCTTTTGCGCGCGGGCTCGGCGGACGTCGTCGTCGCCGGGGGCATGGAGAGCATGAGCAACGCTCCCTATCTGCTCGACCGCGCGCGCACGGGCTACCGCATGGGCCACGGCCGCACCATCGACCACATGTTTCTCGACGGCCTCGAAGACGCCTACGACAAGGGGCGCCTCATGGGGACGTTCGCCGAGGACTGCGCCCAAGACTATCAGTTCACACGGCATGCGCAGGACGCCTATGCGCTGAGCTCGCTTGAGCGCGCCAACCGCGCGATTGCGAACGGCGATTTCGCCTGGGAGATCGCGCCGGTCAGCGTGAGGGCGGGCAAGTCCGAGACGCTCGTCGCGACCGACGAGCAGCCGCCCAAGGCGCGCCCCGAAAAGATTCCGACGCTCAAGCCCGCGTTCCGTGACGGCGGCACGGTGACGGCCGCCAATTCGAGCTCGATCTCGGACGGCGCCGCCGCGCTCATCATGATGCGCGAAAGCGAGGCCGAGAACCGCGGCGCGGCGCCTCTTGCTCGCGTCGTCGCCCATTCGACCCACGCCGCCGCGCCCAAGGATTTCCCGACCGCGCCGATCGGCGCGCTGAAAAAGCTGTTCGAGAAGACCGGCTGGAGCGGGGATTCCGTCGACCTGTTCGAGATCAACGAGGCTTTCGCCGTCGTCGCCATGGCGGCGATGCGCGACCTCTCCCTCCCGCACGAAAAGGTCAACGTGAACGGGGGCGCCTGCGCGCTTGGCCATCCGATCGGCGCCTCGGGCGCGCGCATCCTCGTGACGCTCATCGCCGCGCTGCGCGCAAGGGGGCTGAAGCGCGGCGTCGCCGCGCTCTGCATCGGCGGCGGCGAGGCGACGGCGATGGCGATCGAAGCGGCCTGAACGCGCCGCCCGCCGATTGCTAAGCCGAGGTCAGGCGCCGGGTTGCGCGGCGGGGACGGACCGCAGAATCGCAAGTTCCTCCTCGGCCATGTCGACAGGAACGTCGGCGAACAGCGGCGTGCTGAGATAGCGCTCGCCGGTATCGGGCAGCATGCAGAGAATGTTGGCGCCTTTTGGGGCCTCCGCCGCGATCTTCAGCGCGCCGGCGAAGGTTCCGCCCGAAGTGATGCCGACGAAAATGCCCTCCTTCGTCGCCAGTTCCTTGCTGTAGCGAATGGCGTCGGCGCCTGAGATTGGCAGGACGCGATCGATCAGCTTCATCTCCACCGCGTCGCCGGTCAGCTTCGGAATGAAGTCAGGCGTCCAGCCCTGCATCGGGTGAGGCTTGAAACTCGGATGCGGGGCGGCTGGCGACCCGTCGACCAAGCGCTTCTGCTCGATCCCCAATTCGATCAGCGGCGCGTCGGACGGCTCGCAGACGATGATCTTCGTATCGGGGCGCTCCCTCCTCAAAACGCGGCCGACGCCTTTAAGCGTGCCGCCGGTGCCGTAGCCGGTCACCCAAAAGTCGAGCCTGTCGGCGGCGAAATCGTCGACGATTTCGCGCGCGGTGGTGCGGGAATGGAAATCCGGATTGGCTTCGTTCTCGAACTGGCGC
Source organism: uncultured Alphaproteobacteria bacterium (assembly GCA_963824475.1). Classification (GTDB taxonomy): domain Bacteria; phylum Pseudomonadota; class Alphaproteobacteria; order Rhizobiales; family Beijerinckiaceae; genus Roseiarcus. The sequence goes on along the minus strand of CAWGPR010000003.1, from coordinate 532,543 downwards.
GTCATGAACCAGCCATGGGTCTTAGCCAGTTCGATCGTCTTCTTGACCATTCCGACCGCGCGCTCGGCGGCCGGCGTGATGACGACCTTCGCGCCGAGGAAGCGCATCAATCGCCGCCGTTCGATGCTGAAGGTCTCGGCCATCGTCAGAACGAGCGGATAGCCCTTCGCGGCGCAGACCATGGCGAGGCCGATGCCTGTGTTGCCGCTCGTCGCCTCGATCACCGTTTGGCCGGGCTTGAGCTCGCCGGATTGCTCCGCCGCTTCGATGACGCCTAGCGCCAGGCGGTCCTTGACCGAGCCCAACGGGTTGAAGGCCTCGATTTTCACATAGAGATTGACCCCGTCAGGGGCGAGGCGGTTGATCCGCACGACCGGGGTGTGCCCGACCGTCTCCAGAATGTTTTGAAATCGCGGCATTCGAACCCTCCCGTCGTTTCCTCGCAAGGCCCCGGCAGGTCGCCGTCCTCGGGCGTTTGGGGCCGGGGCCAGGGCGGCGACATGGATCTTGGCCCCCTGTCCGAAAAGGTCAACGTCAACAGCGGCGCCTGCGCGCTCGACCACCTGATCGGCGCTTCGGGCGCGCGCGGGCTAAAGCGCGGCGTCGCTTCGCTCTGCATCGGCGACGGCGATGGCGATCGAGGCGGTGTGACCCCGCTCTCCCCGCTGGGAGAGGGATTGGGGGTGAGGGTCGCCCTTGTCGCCGCGCCCGATTTCGGACATGGTCCGCTCGACGCCGGCTAACATGTTACTTCGCCGGCCAGGGAGGACCATTTGATGCGCATCACCCGTCGAATTCTGACCGCGAGCCTGCTCGCCATGGCGCTCTCCGCGCCCGCTCTTGCCGAAGACAAGCCACTCATTCTGGTCTCAGTCCCGGGGCTCACCTTTCCGTTCTTCGTCCATATGATGGCGGCCTTCAAGGCCGAGGCGGTCAAGCAGGGCTATACGCCGCTGGAGAGCGACGGCCAGGTGTCTTCGCCGAAACAGACCGCCGACATCGAGGCGGCGCTGGCCAAGGGCGTCAAGGGCATCGTGCTGTCGCCGAACGAGGTCGACGCGATGGCGCCGGCGCTGCAAGAGGCGGTGGACGCCAAGGTTCCCGTGGTGACGGTCGACCGTCGCGTGCCGTCCGTCACCGGCATCCTCGGCCATGTCGGCGCCGACAACGTCAAGGGCGGTGAGGCGCAGGGCGAGCTGGTCGAAAAAATGTTCCCGAACGGGGCGACCATCATCAATCTGCAGGGCCAATCGGGCGCGAGCCCGGCGATCGACCGCAACAAGGGCCTGCACAACGTGCTCGACAAGGCCAAGGATAAGTACCAGATCGTGTTCGAGCAGACGGCAGGCTTCGACCGCGCCAAAGGCCTCTCGGTCACGGAAGCGGCGCTCGCCGGCATGGCCTCGCCGCCGCAAGTGATCGTCGCCGCCAACGACGACATGGCGCTCGGCGCGCTCGAAGCGGTCAAGGCGCGCAATCTCAAGGGCATCGTCATCATCGGTTTCGACGCGCTGCCCGAGACTCTGGGCAAGATCCGCGACGGCGAGATCACCGCGACGATCGAGCAGTTCCCCGGCAAGCAGAGCGCGACCGGCATCGATATCCTGGCCGATTACCTCAAGACCGGCAAGAAGCCCGTGCAGCAGATCACGCTCCTGACGCCCCAGGCGATCACCAAGGACAATCTCAACCTGGCCGAGCGCCTCAACGAAGTGAAGTAGGCCATGGCGCGCCGTTCGCGGCGCGCCTTTTTCCTCAACTGCCCCTGAATGAGCGAGCGCTCCTGAATGGCTAACGCCCCTGCGGCGCTTTCATCCGCTCCGGCAAAGTCGGACAGCCCGATTCTCAAGATGACCGGCGTCAGCAAGCGCTTCCCCGGCGTGCGCGCGCTCGAGAACGTTCATCTCGAAGTGGGACCGTCGGAGATCCACGCGCTCCTGGGCGAGAACGGGGCCGGGAAGTCGACGCTGCTCAAGATCCTGTCCGGGGCGCAGAGCGCCGACGCCGGCGAAATCGAGCTGTTCGGCGAGCCGGTCGCTTTTGCGACGCCCCACGACGCCCAGCGCGCCGGCGTTGTCACGATCTACCAGGAGTTCACCCTCGCCCCGGATATGACGATCGCCGAGAACGTGTTCATCGGGCGCGAACCTGGTTCGAGGCTGTTCGTGAGCTGGCGGCGCATGGCCGCGGAGACGAAGGCGATCGCGGAGCGCATCGGCCTTAAGCGCGATCCCATGACCGCGGTGCGCGATCTTTCCGTCGCCGAGCAGCAGCTTGTCGAGATCGCCCGCGCGCTCTCGATGAAGTCCCGTCTCATCGTCATGGACGAACCCACCTCGGCGCTGAGCGAGGCGGAAGTCGCCAACCTCGCGCGCATCATCAGGACGCTCAAGGCCGAGGGCCTGTTGATCATTTTCGTGACCCACAGGCTCGAGGAAGTCTTCCGCCTCTGCGATCGCTACACGGTCTTGCGCGACGGCCACTATGTCGCCTCCGGCCGCGTCGCCGACACAAATGTCGACGCGATCATCCGCATGATGGTCGGGCGCGACGTCGGCGCGCTCTATGGCGAACGCCCAATTCCCGAGCATGGCAAGGTCGCGCTCGAGGTCGAGGGCCTGACCCGCCGCCGCAACGCGCGCGATCCGAACGCCATCGAGCTGGTTGGCGTGTCGCTCAAGGCGCATCACGGCGAGATTCTCGGCCTTGCCGGTCTCGTCGGCGCGGGCCGCACCGAAACCGCCCGCGCGATTTTCGGCGCCGACAAGTTCGACCACGGAATCATTCGCATCGACGGCAAGCCGGTCGCGTTCACGAGCCCGCAGGAGGCGATGCGGCACGGAATCGGCCTCGTGCCGGAGGATCGCAAGAAACAGGCGCTCTTCCTGCGCCTCGCCATTCGCACCAACATCACCATCGCCGCCCAAGGCCAGATCAGCCGCGGGTGGTTCATCGACGAGGGTCGCGAGAGCGCGCTCGTCGACGAGTTCCGCCGCCTGCTGAGCATCCGCATGGCGAGCGCCGACCAGCAGGCTGGCCTGCTCTCCGGCGGCAATCAGCAGAAGGTCGTGCTTGCGCGCTGGCTTGCGCTGAGGCCGAAGATCCTCATCGTCGACGAACCGACGCGCGGCGTCGACGTCGGCTCGAAGGTCGAGGTGCACAATATCTTGATCGAGATGGCCAAGTCGGGCGTCGCCGTCATCGTCATCTCGTCCGAACTGCCGGAGATTCTCGCCGTCTCGGACCGCATCGTGACCATGCGCGAAGGCCGCGTGACCGGCGAGATCGCCCGCAATGACGCGACGCAGGAGATCCTGATGTCGATGATGACCGCGCATGACAGCGGCGCCGCCGCTTCTGCGGCTTGAACGGGGAGTCTTCATGAGCGAGGCGAGGCTGGAAGCGGCCGAGGGCAAGGGGGTTGACGTCTTCGGCTTCGTCGCCCGATTCGCGCCGTTGCTGTTCCTCATCGTGCTGATGATTCTGTTCGCGATCATGCAGCCGCGCTTTCTGTCGGAGATCAACCTGTTCAACGTGATGCGGCAGGTGTCGATCACCGGCCTGCTCGCGGTCGGCATGACCTTCGTGATCCTGACTGCAGGCATCGATCTTTCGGTCGGCTCGCTGCTCGCCTTCGCCGGACTGGTCGGCGCTGCGGTCGCCAAGGGCGGCCTCGAGAACCGGTTCACCGTCGGCGAGGGGGGCGTGGGTTACGGCTGGGGCTTAGCCGCGCTCGCGGCGGTCGCGGTCGGTGTCGCCGGCGGCTATCTCCAGGGCCTCGCGATCACACGGCTCAAGGTCCCGCCCTTCGTGGTGACGCTTGGCGGCATGTCGGCCTTTCGCGGCGCGGCGCTTTTGTTCGCCGCCGGCGGGCCGATCTCCGGTTTCCAGCCGTCGTTCACCTGGTGGGGCCAGGGCAAGATCGGCCCGGTGCCGATCCCGGTCATCATCTTTCTTGCGGCGGCGGCGCTCGCTCACATTACGCTGCGCTACACCCGCTACGGGCGGCAGGTCTATGCGGTCGGCGGCAACCCTGAGGCCGCGCGACTTTCCGGCCTCAACGTCAATCGCGTGATCGCCAGCGTCTATGTGATCATGGGCTTCTTCGCCGGGCTCGGCTCGTTCGTGCTCGCGGCGCGGCTCAATTCCGCGGAAGCCGTCGCCGGCACCGGCTATGAGCTTACTGTCATCGCGTCGGTGGTGATCGGCGGTACGAGCCTGTTCGGCGGATCGGGAACGATCTTCGGCACCGTCATCGGCACGATCCTCATTGGCGTGCTGCTCAACGGCCTCGTGCTGATGAACGTGTCGTCCTACATCCAGCAGATCGTCATCGGCGTCATCATCGTGCTGGCGGTCGCCTTCGACACGTTCGCGAAGTCGCGACGCAGGAAGGTGTGAGGCGCTTTCGCGCGCTCAATAGGTCGCCGCGAGATAGTTCGCGATTGTCGCTGCGTCGTCTTCCCCAATCGGGGCCTTGTAGATCTTGATCATCTTTTGCACTTCGGCCCGCCAGAAGGCCTTGCCCTTCCCCGGAGGCTGGGTGCTGAGGTAGTCGGGGGAATGGCACGCCGTGCAGACGGCTGCTGTTTCGACGCGCGGGCCCGGTTTTAGTTCCGCGGTCTCCGCGGGCAATTGATAGACCATCGGCTCGGCGATCGCCGGCGATGCGACGGCGATGAGCGAAAGCAGGAACGTGATCGTACGGCGCTTTGTAGCTCTCATGCGGCGATCACATTGGTGACTTCGACGACATTGCGCATATAGCCGGACGGGTTCCAGAGCGGTTCCAGTGGTTGGGTTTGCCCTATCCGATTGGCGGCCCGAACCATCAGGCGATGCTTACCAGGTTCAAGCGAGACATTGGCCTTCCATTCGCGGAACGAGTACTTGCCGAGGTTCTCGCCAAGCGCCGCTTCGGTCCACGTCTTGCCGTCATCGGCGGAGACCGCGACGTCGGAGACGCCGTAACCGCCATCGAACGCGACGCCGCGCAGATTAAGGTTGCTGTTCGCCTTGACCGTCGCGCCGTCGGCGATGTTGGTGATGAACGAGCGGACATTGAAGCGGCCAATCGGGACGGTGCTCGACGGCGCCTTTCCAGGCTCGGTGCAGGCGCAGGCGTTATTGGGGATACGGTAGGCGGTTTTCATCCAGAAACTGTCGAGCGGCGCGTCCAGCACCGTGACTTCGTTCAGATGCTTGACCCAGTAGGTGCCGTAGCAGCCTGGCACGATCAGCCGGATTGGAAATCCGTTCAGCCACGGCAGGTCTTCACCGTTCATCGTATAGGCGATCATCACCTCGCCATCGAGCGCGTGGTCAAGGTCGAGTGCTTTTATGAACGTCGGCGTCTCCGGGAGGACCGGCCGGTCCAGCCCCTGGAAGGAGACCTGAACGGCGCCGGCCTGCACGCCGGCCTTGGTCAGAATCGCCTTCAGCGGAACGCCCTTCCATCGCGCATTGCCCATCGCGCCATTGGCGAGTTGACCGCCGGCGACCCTTGGCTCGAAAAAGCCGCGGCTGTTGCCCGAACATTGATTGACTGCGGCCAGTTCGACCGGCTCGAAGCCGTTTTTCAGCTCCGCGAGCGATAGCGACAAGGGGGTGTCGACCTTGCCCTGAATGTTCAGACGGAACGCGTCCGGATCGATCTTCAGCGGGATTCCGGCCAAGTGATAGCGGACAAAGAACGCGTCGTTCGGCGTGAAGACGCCATCGTCGAACACGCTGAACGGCGTCTCCAGCTGCGGCGGGCGGCTTGTCAAGACAATGAGCGGGCGTTTGCCCGGAAAGGCGACGAGCGGACGCTCACCATTGCCGAACGGAAGCGTGATCATTTCGCTTGCCGCCGCAAGGGAGAGATTTCCAGCGGCGGCGGCTCCAATCCCGACGGCGAGCGCGGACCTCAGCGTTTCCCTCCGGTTCATCATCAGCATGTTTCCGTCCCGGGCTCCCGGTGTTTTGATCCCTCACGCGGCGCGAGGCAGGCGGCGTCGGCCTTCGGCAGGCCCAAGTTCAACACCAATCTCGGCGATTTGCCCCAATGCAGCAAGCGTTCGCCGCGGCTATAACGCCCTCGCGGGCGGACGAAAGCCCCGGGGGCGTGAAGGCCGTCAGCCCAGCTCCCCGCGCCCGGGCGCGAGCGCGACCGCCTTGACCTGCGCGTACACGCTCGCTCCCTCGCTAAGATGAAGCGCCTCCCACGACTTTCGCGTCAGGCGCGACAGCAGGCGCGCGCCCGCCCCGTCCGGCCCCAGCGCCAGTACGGCGACGATCTCGTTGGCGTCGACTGGCTTCATCGACGCGATGCGCGCGGGCAGGACGTTAAGGATCGAGCTCGGCCCGGGCGCTTCGCGCGTGAGGCTCACGTCGCCGGCGATGACGCGAATGCGCCGCCGCTCGCCGACCGGGGCAGGAGGGGCCGGCGCGGTCAGCGAGCCGCCGCGCACGCTGATCGTGACGAGGCCGTAGCAGTCGTCGTGCGCTTCGATCACGCCGTCGAGCGTGACCGCCGCGTCGCGCGCGGTCGCGAGCGGCAGGGCCGGATCGCTCTGCATTTCCTCCAGGGGTCCGGCGCCGATCACCCGCCCCTTGTCCATCAACACGATCTGGTCGGCGAGGCGCTCGACCTCCGCAATCGAGTGCGTGATGTAGATGATCGGCAGCGACAGCCGATCGCGCAGGCGTTCGAGGAACGGCAGGATCTCGTCCTTGGTCGCGCGGTCGAGCGCCGAGAGCGGTTCGTCCATCAACAGAAGCTTCGGTTGCGACAGGAGCGCGCGGCCGATTGCGACCCGCTGGCGTTCGCCGCCGGAAAGCTTGCCCGGAGAGCGGTCAAGCAAGGCGGTTATGCCGAGAAGCTCGACGACCTCGTCGAACGCGATCTTTGCCTGATTGGCGTCGGGGTCGTGGCGCGGCGCGCCGAACAGGAGGTTGCGGCGCACCGAGAGATGCGGAAAGAGGCTCGCCTCCTGGAACACATAGCCGAGCGGGCGCCGATGGGTTGGCAGAAAGGCGCCGTCCGGGTCCTGCCAGACCTCGCCGGCGACGATGCAAAGTCCGTCGGCGAGCCGTTGCAGGCCGGCGATGCAGCGTAGCACCGTGGTCTTGCCGCAGCCTGACGGGCCGAACAGGGCGGTCACGCCTCTGGCCGGCGCCGTGAAGCCGGCGTCGAGCGAAAAGGAGCCGAGCACGCCCTTGAACGCGGCCCTGATCGTCGCGCCGTCGCTCATGCGCGCGCCCGCGCGAACCGCTTTTCGATCAGGATCATCGACAGGATCACGGCGAAGGCGAACGCAACCATGCCGCCCGCCAGCATGTTGGCCTCGCGCCAGCGCATCGTCTCGACGAAGTCGAAGATGGCGGTCGACATGACCCGGGTGCGGCCGGGGATGCTGCCGCCGATCATCAGGATGACGCCGAACTCGCCGACCGTGTGGGCGAAACCGAGCACCGCTCCGGTCGAGAGTTCCGGGGCTCGCGAGCGGCAGCGCGATGGTCCAGAAGGCGCGGCGGGGCGAAGCGCGCAGCGTGGCGGCGACCTCGAGCGGCCGGTCGCCGACGGCGGCGAACGCGTTGCGGATCGGCTGCACGACGAACGGCATCGACGAAATGATCGAGCCGATGACGAGACCGGTGAACGTGAAGGCGAGCGTGCGCGCGCCCCACAGGGAGGCAATTGCGCCGCCGGGTCCGTCGGGACCGAGCGCGATCAAGAGATAGAAGCCGAGCACCGTCGGCGGCAACACCATCGGCAGGGACACGACGGCGGCAATCGCCTCCTTCCACGCCGCATGCGAACGCGCAAGCCACCAGGCGAGCGGCGTTGCGACGACCAAAAGCGCGAGCGTCGTTATCGTTGCGAGTTCGATCGTGAGTTTGATCGGGACCCAGATTTCGGAAGGCAGGCCCGGCACGTCGCGCTTACTTCGCTGCGTAGCCCAATCCCAGACCGTAGCCGAACCGCTCGATGATCGCGCGGGCTTCTGGACCCTTCAGGAAGTCGAGAAAGGCTTTCGACGCCTCGCTGTTCGCTCCGGTCTTCAACAGCACGGCGTCCTGCCGGATCGGCGGATAGAGCTTTTGCGGAACCTCCCAGCGCGTCCCAGCCGTCACCCCTTGAAGCTGCGACAGCGCGACAAAGCCCAGTTCGGCATTCCTTGTGTCGACGAACTGGAACGCCTGCGCGATGCTGTTGCCCTGCACGATCTTGGGCTGCAGCGCGTCATAGACGCCGAGCGACTTCATCGTTTCGACCGCGGCGGTTCCGTAGGGCGCCGCGACCGGATTGGCGATCGACAGTTTCGAGAAATTGCCCGCCTTCAGCGCCGCCTCGCCATTCGTCACATCGACCACCCGGCTCCACAGCACCAGCTTGCCGATCGCATAAGTGAACAAGCTGTCGGCGACCGCGAATCCGCCGTCGACCGCAGCCTTCGGACGCTCGGAATCAGCAGACAGGAACACCTCGAACGGCGCCCCATGAGTGATCTGCGTGAAGAAGGCGCCCGACGCCCCGAAGCTCAGCACCGCCTCGTGTCCTGTCTTCTGCTTGAACAGGGCCGCGATCTCTTGCGCCGGTTCGGTGAAATTGGCGGCGACGGCGACATGGGTCACGCCCGCCTGGGCCTGAGCCGCAAGCAATGTCAAAAGCGCGACAAATGCGGTTGCAAGCGCGGTCAGCTTCAAGGATGATCTCCGTTGCTCGGCGAGCTCGCGAAGGCGGTCTGGGCTATCCCTTGTCCCGGAAGAGTTGCCCTACGTTATATGCTGTGGTAGATAGCGCGTCTTCGGTCACTTAAGCAAATCCCGAAGGAGGAAGGCCCATGAAAATCAGCGCGCGCAACAAGCTTCATGGCACGATCGTCGACGTGATCAAGGGAGCGACGACGGCGCACGTGCGCATCGACTTGGGCGGGGGCGCGGTGGTGACAGCGTTGATCACCAATGAAGCGGTCGACGAATTGAAGCTCAAGAAGGGCGAGAAGGCCTATGCGGTCATCAAGGCGACCGATGTGATGGTCGGCCTCGACTGAGGAGGCCTCGCGAGTTGGCGCACTCCGGCGATGGAGCCGAGCGCGGCCGTTGGTTGTACCTTGAAAAGCAGAAAGTTGATAAAAAGGTTGACATTTTCCGAAGCATCGGCTATGATGGCGATCGTCAAGACCAAGGCGCGATGTCCAATCCGCTCCGCCCTTCGAACTTCGCACTGAAGCGCCTCAGGCCGCGGCTTCAAAGGGCGATCCGCTGGACCTCGGCCTTTTCGGGTCGGGGAAGCGCATGCGGCGAGAGCGCGAAACAAAAAGGCGGTTAAGTGCTTGAAAACAAACAATCTCGCGAAATCCCCTGATTTCGCACCCCAATGATTTCAATGACTTACGACCCTCGTCGCGAAACCCTTCGTTTCGTTTGGCGAAACGTTCCTTTCGCTTTCGTCTGTTTTTGGGCCTTATCGAGGCCCGAAACGCAACGGCCTATCGCGTCCCCTCCTTCTTAGTCGCCTCAGATCGCGAGCCGCTCGCGAGCGGCCGGAGAAAGTTGCGCAAAGGAGGTGTTAAACTCCTGAACTCATTGGCGCGCATAAACTTGTGCGCGGGCGCGCCCGATCTCGCCGGAGGCTCCTCGGAAGTCGCCCCAGGGCCCCGGTCGCCCGCCGCGCCTTACCGTCCCATGCAGGCGTCGGCCAGCCGCTTGAGCTCGGCCCGGCGCTCAGGGGTGACCGTCGCCAGCCGGTCGGCGTCGCCCGAGCGCTCGACCGCGTCGGCGACGCATCGGCAGCCAGTCTCGCATTCGGCCGCCGCCCGCCCTTCGGCGACGCAGGCGTGCTGGCAGGCGGCGAGAAAGGCGCTTCTGTCGGGCTTCGGCGCCGGTACGGTCGCGATGAGGCTTGAAGCGGCCACCGCCCACACGAGCGGGAACAGAATGAACTGATGGAGGAGATAGACCGCCAAGCTATGCCGCCCTGCGAAGCAGACCGCTCGCGCCGCGTTCGATTTCGCGCGCCAACGCTTGCGGGTTGTCAGCCTCTCCATGACGCCAGGGAGCCGCGCGACCCCAAGGCCGATGAAGACCACGCCCGCCCACGGCAGAAGCGGGCGCCAGTCGAGCGTGTTCGGCAGCGCTTGACCTAAGCCCAGCCACAGGAGCCAAGGCGGATCGAACAGGGTCGAGCGGCCGAGCCACGGCGCCGCAATCGTCGCGAGGCCCATGGCGAGGCTCGCCCATGCCGGCGCGGTCACGAACGGCGCGGCGATGAGGCTCGCGACAGCGATGCAATGGAGAATGCCGAAGGTGATCGGCTCGCGGGGAAAGAAGACGACGGTAAATGCGGTCACCAGCGCCGCCGCGCCAACGATGATCGCGAGTTTTTCCCAGAAGGAGCGGCGCCTGAAGCCGTCGCGATGGGCGAGCGCCAGCGACACGCCGACCAAAGCGAGGAATGCGCTCGCCACCGTATGCGAGAGGAGCCGCATCGGCGGCATGAACGGCAGCATTGGCGGGGCAAGCTGGAGAATGGCGAGGTCCCAGCTCAGGTGGTAGGCGCCCATGCCGATGAGCGCTAGGCCCCGGGCGCAATCGACGGTGTCGACGCGGCCCAAGCGCTGGCCCGCGCTGTCGTCCCCGTCAGCGCCGACCTTCACGGCGCCGCGGCTTCAAACAATGCGTCGTCGAGAAGGAACGCGCCTTCGTATTCGACCGGGCCGGTCATCAGCACATGGTCGTCCGAATCGCGCCACTCGATGATGAGGTCGCCGCCCGGCAGACGCACCGTTCCCTTGCGCTCCATGAGGCCGAGGCGCGCCGCCGCGACCAAAGTCGCGCAGGCGGCCGAGCCGCAGGCGAGCGTGAGGCCAACTCCGCGCTCCCACACGCGCGCCCTCACGTCGTCACGGGCAAGGACCTCGGCGAACGTGACATTGGCCTTTTCCGGGAACATCGGATGAACCTCGATCCTCGGGCCGAGCTTCGCGGCGTCGATGCGCTTAAGGTCGGGGACGAAGAACACCGCGTGCGGGTTGCCCATGTTGACCACGGACGCAGGCCCCAGATCCGCCGGACCTTCGCCATCGGGCCACAGGTTCACGCGGCGCGTGTCGGCAACCGCGCGGCGCAGCGGAATGTCCTTCCATTCGAGGCGCGGCGCGCCCATGTCGACGCGGTAGGACCAAGGTCCGAGCCGCTCGCAAGCGATCACGCCGGCCTCGGTCTCGATTTTGACCGCGTCGACGCCGAGCTCGCGGCACAATCGATCGGCGACGCAGCGCGTCCCGTTGCCGCACGCGCCCGCGAGCGTGCCGTCATTGTTGTAGATGAGCACGTCGGCCGCGGTTCCCGGAGTTCTCGGATCGCCCATGACCATCATTTGGTCGTAGCTGAGGCCCGGCGCGCGATGGATGGCGCGCGCGTCCTCCGGCGCTGGTCGGTCGAGCGAACCGCGCAGGTCGAGCACCAGGATGGCGTTGCCCGCCCCGTTCATGCGCACGATTGTGCGCTCGGCGAGCGGATGGCGGGAGATCAAGCCTAATCTCCCTTCGCGGTTGGGGCGCCCGCCGCCCGGCGCACGCGCGCCGAGCTGTCGATCGCCCGCGCGCCGAGCCGCGCGACGGCGTCGCGCAAGCCGTCATCCTCAATTCGAGCGGCAGCGGCGCGCGCCGCCGCTTCCGCCGCATCGGAGGGGGCTGGCGCCGCGTGGCGCTTGTCCTTGAGCGGAGGCAGCGGGCCTTGCCGGAAGGCGATCTTGTCGACGCATCGCCAGCCGAGATGCGCGTTCACCCGGGCCACGATCACCGACGCGCTGTGCTGCGCCTCGAGCGCAAAGGCGCTTTCGACCCTCAGCACCAGGGTCGCAGGAGCGGCCGGCGCGTCGGGATCGCGTTTCGCGGCCCGAGGCGGCCATTGCAACTCGATCGGCCGCGCGTGACGCGCAAGCGCTTCACCGACAATGGCTGGCCAGTCGGCGATCAGGCTCGCCTCGCCCAAGCCGCGCGCGGCCAGCGCCTCGGCAATCAGTCCGGAAGTGAATTCAGCCAAGCGCTTGGCGCCGCCGCGTCCGGGCTTCATCATCGCTGCGGCACGGAAGGTGAGAGTCTGAGGCATGAGGCCAACCACATGAGCGCCAATGTAAGCGCGCTCGGGTCCGAGGCAAAGCGAAAGGCGATCGTCGGTAGTACGCTTCACTGGTGGGATCCCTGCCGCCGCGCGCTCCCGTGGCGCGCTGCGCCCGGGGAAACGCCCGACGCTTATCGGGTCTGGCTCTCCGAGGTGCTGCTGCAGCAGACGACCGCCCAGGCGGCGACGCCCTATTATCAGGCCTTCATCGCCAAATGGCCGCGGGTCGAGGATCTGGCCGCCGCTCCGGTCGAAGACGTAATGAGCGCTTTCGCCGGTCTCGGCTACTACTCGCGAGCGCGGAACCTGCACGCCTGCGCCAAGGAGATAGCCCGGCGAGGCGGACGGTTTCCGAGCGAGGAGGCGGGTTTACGCGCGCTTCCGGGCGTTGGCCCCTATACCGCCGCGGCGATCGCGGCGATCGCCTTCGGCCGCCAGACCGCGCCGGTCGACGGCAATATCGCCCGCGTTCTGGCGCGGCTCCTCGCCCTGGAAGAGCCGATCGCTCGGGCGCGAAGCGAAATCGCATCGGCGGCGCAAGCGCTGGCGCCGCGCGATAGGGCCGGTGATTTCGCTCAGGCGCTGATGGACATCGGCGCGATCCTCTGCCGCCCGCGCAATCCCGATTGCGGCGCCTGCCCGCTCGCGCCGGATTGCGCGGCGTTCCGCACCGGGACCCCCGAAGCCTATCCCCGGCGCACGGAGGCGAAGGCGAGACCGAGCCGGCAGGGCGCGGTGTTTTTCGCCCGCCGTTCCGACGGCGCCTTTCTCGCTCGCCGCCGCCCGCCTCATGGCCTTCTCGCCTCGACCATTGAGCTGCCGGGCACGCCGTGGACGGGCAAAGGCGCTGACAGCGGACTTGCTGGCGCTGCTCCGGTCGCCGCGCGATGGCGGCGGCTGCCGGGCGAAGTCGAGCAGGTCTTCACTCATTTCGCGTTGAGGCTGACGGTCTACGCCGCGGAGTTTGAAGGCGGCGCCCCGGCCGACTGTTTTTGGGTCAAACCTGACGCGGTCGGCGCGGCGGGTTTCTCAAGCATGATGCGGAAAGCGGTCGAGCACGCGCTCGCCCGAACCTGATGGGGCGCCAACCGATTGTTATGGAAAGCTCAAGGCGTCGCCGCTAATCTTGCCGAGACCTTCAGCCCCGACGGAGCCTAAATTTGCCACCTAAAATCAGTGTATGTCCATGGCGCCTTTGATTCCGCCGGCGGCGTTCCGTCTGCCGTCCGATGAGACGTTGCGGGCGCGGTTTGGCCACGTCACGACCTGGGTCTTCGATCTCGATAACACCCTGTACCCTCCGGACAGCGGAATTTGGCCGAGGATCGACGAGCGAATCACGCTGTTCCTGGTCGAGCTGTTCGGCATCGACTGTCAGTCGGCCCGCGCGCTGCACAAGCATTATTATTCGCGTCACGGCACGACGTTATGCGGGCTGGTGCAGGAGCACCTCGACCTGACCGAGCGGTTTCTGGAGTTCGTGCATGATATCGACCGCTCAAGCCTTCAGCCTGACCCGCTGCTTGCGCGCGAAATCGGGAGATTGCCGGGGCGCAAGCTGATCTTCACCAACGGGTCGCGAAGCCATGCGATCCTCACCGCGAGGCAGCTCGGCCTCGATGGGCTGTTTGAGGAGGCCTTCGACATCGTCGCGGCCGGCCTCACGCCAAAGCCTGCGGAGGGCGCCTACGACATCTTTTTCGAGCGATGCGAGGTCGACCCTCTAGCAGCGGCGATGTTCGAGGACGTGGCGAGAAACCTGGCGGTGCCGAAGGCGAAGGGCATGACGACGACCCTGGTGACCACCAAAGCCGGACGCTTGGATCACCGCGAGCCGCATGACCAAGCGATCTCGGATGCAGCGGACGTCGCCGATTTCGTGACCGACGATCTCTCGGAATTTCTCGCGCGGTTGAACGTTCAGCTCAGCGATTGACCGACTGGCGGCGGACGCGCGCCGATCAAGAACACTTTAGGATTGCCCAATGTCGCGATTAGGTTGGCTGTTGTCCCATCCGGAGTTCCGAAAACATCCCGTCCGAGTGTCGAGCGGGGTGCTGTCTTGGGAGATCCACAAATTCCTTTCCCGGAATATGTCGCTGGAGCTCGATGGGCTCAAGCTCACCGCCCGACCAATCGACGGAAACGGCCGCCTGATTTGTTATTTCGGGACGAAATTCGACACCATTTTCGACTTCCTGAAAACCTATCTGAAAGAAGGAATGGTCTTTGTTGATGTTGGAGCGAACATTGGCTCGCATACCATGAACGCGGCCCGACTGGTCGACGGGACCGGTTCTGTTTTCGCCTTTGAGGCTGATCCAGACACCTATCGCCTTTTGGCCGAGAATATTGAGTTCGAATGGCTTGCGCAACATTGTCGCGAGGCAAACTTGTGTCTCCGATCACGTCGGAACTCTGTCATTCTACAAGCATAGGGACAGCGCCAAAAGCTCAATCGTTGACCGAGGCGAGAAGCTTTCCGCGACGCTTCCGTCCGACACGCTGGACTATCTGATTCCCGGCGATGCGAAAATCGATGTTCTGAAAGTGGATGTGGAGGGGGCGGAACTCAGCGTATTGAGAGGAGCACGCGAAATTTTTAACGATCAACGGCGGCCTTCGGTCGTGATCATCGAAGTTTTCGACGTGCGCGATAACACCGATAAAAGCGAAGGGATTCGAGAAGTGCTTGAGGGCTATGGCTATAGATTTTATCTCTTCGATGGCGTTAAACTTACCCCGCTTTCCGGGAGCGCATTGAACGCCTATGCGCTGCACGAGTTCGGCTCTCCCGCAGGTGCTGGCGAAATTTTCATCGGTCTGAGCGGCCTAGCTCAGCTAGCTGGGGTTCGGACTCAATTGAGCCACCAGTTTACGATTGCGGCGATGAGGACGCCAGCGAGGAAGCTGTTGGCGAGCTTGTCATAACGTGCCGCCACCCGGCGGAAAACCTTGAGTCTTGCGAACATGCGCTCGATCTGGTCAAGGCCTGGGCTTGCTGGAAACGCGGGGCTGGGCTGACCTTTGCCAGCGGCGTGGTTGAAGTGTGATATTCGTGGTCGAGGTCCTTTCTGACGGCGGCGATCTGGCGCAAGTTCGAACTCGGTCAATCGCAGGGCCCGCCAGCGCTCAGCGGCTCGGATGAGCGCTGGCGAACATGAGCTTGAACGCCGGCTTCTCGCCGAAGCCATTGGGAATGACCTTCAGCCTTCGCCGCTCCTCGACGAACAGCCGTTCGATATTCAGGCCACAGCCTGCGCGCCGGCTTCGCGACGAGTGCGAGCCGGGCGGCCGTCTTTGCGTCCAACATCAGGTAACACCGGCCACGCCTCGGACGCAATGCCCGCGTGCTTCGTTTTGTCGGTCAAATGGCAGATTTTGCCCAACCGCGACGCCGAAGGTCGCGATTTGCAATGGCCACTCAATGTCGATAGGCGACGTGGCCTCGCTCCAAAAACGTGCCAAATGCGTAGAGTAGAAGTGTGGCGCGGTGGCTTTAGGTTGAGCATGTCTGTTTGCCGCCCCTTTCGTCTGGCGGTGCCTTAGTGGCTCAGCCATGGCTCCGTTTCCACACTCCCCTCATCGGTAGGGTCGAGGACTGACGCGCCGGTTTAGGCCGAAGTTTGTATTCCCTGTTGGCTCGCTCTTTCGTCTGCGAGTGTCACACCATCTCGGCCGTGCCACGTTTCCAGCCCCCGCCTCGTCGAACGCAGCATGCGGATTTCCCGCACTGCGCTCTCCTGTTTGCTTCGCCTCAAGGATTATGGGGCCTATCCTGCCGGAGCGGCTTTCGGCGCTGGTCGAACCACTCGGTAGCCATCGAACAGCTTCAGAGTCTGATACAGCCATCCCCTACTCCACCGCGCCCAGCCGAAGCCCTGTCGGTTCCGGGCTCGCAGCATATGGCGCCGGATCTTCTTCTCCACCCAGTCTTTCACGAAGCCGAAGCACTCGCTGGCGTGTCCCACCGCAAAGTAGTTCACCCAACCGCGCAGCACCGGGTTGATCAACTTCACGACCCGATCAACCGGTTGCGATTGGTGGCGGCGGAACACATCCTTGAGCTTGCGTAGCAGCGCCGTCCGCTTTTTGAGCTTGGGCGTGTAGTGGGCGCGCCATACGCCCCGCAGACTACGCACTCGGCGGAAGTCGAACCCCAGAAAGCCGAAGCTCTCGCCTCGGCGGAGGTCCACGATTCGACTCTTTTCTTCGTTGATTTCGACCTGCAGCTCGGCCAGTTCCTCGCGCAGCCGTTTCTCCACCGCCGCCATCAGCCAGTCATGTCGCTGGTGGGCGTCGATCAAGATCACCAGGTCGTCAGCGAATCTCGCGTATTCGACGGAGGTGTACTTGCCGTAGCGCGTGGCCTCCCTCGCCCGCTCCAGCATCCTGTCAACCTCGGTGAGGTAGATGTTGCTGAGCAGCGGCGAGATCACCCCACCCTGCGGAACGCCTTGTTTCCCGCTGGCTTTGAGCATGATCTTCAGCAGATGCATGACGTCGGCATCGTCCACGCGCTGGGCTACTTTCGCCAACAGCCGATCATGCCGGACATTGTCGAAATAGCTGCGCAAGTCGATGTCGATGACGCGCGTCTTGTGCTGAACGATCGCTCGCGCCACGCGGTCCACCGCTTCATGAGCTGTCCGTTGCGGTCGGTATCCGAACGACCCCGATTGGAAGTCCGCCTCGAAGATCGGTTCCAATATGAGCTTGAGCGCACCCTGCGCCACGCGGTCGCGGATCGCAGGAATAGAAAGGACGCGGACCTTGCCGCCATCCTTCGGGATTTCCTGCCTCCGGGCCGGCAACGGCGCATAGGAGCGCCCGACCAGTTCGTCCGCGATCTGCTCAAGGAAAGCCTCTACGCCCTGCGCTTCGATAGCCTCGAAGGTCACCCCGTCACTTCCCGGAGCCCCATCGTTCCTTTTGGCCAGCGCATACGCCTCGCGTAGCGTTTCCAGCTTGCAGACATGGACGTACAATCCCCAGAACTTCCAGGACGTCTCAGCCTTCGCCTTGACGTATATTCTCCGCCTCAGGTCCTGCAAATCGATGGACGCCTTTGTCATCTCGTCCTTGCCTTCCTTGTGATCGGAGACTTTACAAACAGCAGGGCTCCTTCGCTCCACGGGCGTTACCCCGCCTCACCGCTACTGCGAACCCATCCGTCACCCTCTCGCCTTCGATCGACTTCCCGGTTGAGCCGGTTATACGATCGACCCTGCTCCGGCGATTTCGCGCCGGGACGAGGAGGGCTTCTCCAGTTGCTCGGCATGTCCTTGCCACCGTGCTGTCGCTTCCACCCCGCCGAAGTGAAGGAGCCGCTTCGGTCAGATTTCGGCTCCCCATGCTGCCTTCGCCCTCCAGTTGCGGGCTCGGCCTTCGGGGCTACGCATTTTCGAGGCCACATTCGCGTTTACTTTCATTACGGCCCGGCGGCTCGTCGTCTCCCCGAGGGAGACGTTGTCGATAGGCTTCAGAGTCTTGGTTTCCCGCCACCCTGCTATCCAAACTACGGGGCTTCTGACTCTTGCCCCGGCAGGCCTTTCTCCTGCTGAACATGCCAGCCTTCGCTGGACACACAACCGGACAGGCAGGTTTCCTGCATCCGGCTCTCGGACAAGACCTCACGCCTTCGTCCACGGCACGTCGTGCCCAAGCCGACTCAGGCGTACGAGCCCGAAGTGCCCGTAGAGGTGCGAGAGTGGATAGCTCCCGCCCCGCCTGACTTTGTGCTTGAGGCGCAACCACCGGCGCACCCGCGCCGCCGCGTAGGCGTCAAGCGCCCGATACGCCTTGCTGAAAGCGCCTACCGAAAAGTAGTTCGCCCATCCGCGCAGCATGCGGTTCACTTTGCCCACCAGCGTCGTGGTCTCTTGCCATGTGCACGATCGCTCGGTCAGCGCGTGGATTTTCTCGACCGCGCGCTGAATGCTCTTCTTTGATGGCCGGTAGCCGATACGGGCTTGGCCGGTCCTCGCCGAATACATCCGCCCGAACGTGTACCCCAGAAAGTCGAACTCACTCTCCGGCACTTTGCAGACGCGCGTCTTTTCCTCGTTCACCGTCAGCCTCAGCTTGCCCATGATCTCCCGCAGTCGTTCCAAGGCTTCTTCGCCTTTGCCCCTTCTGCACAGGATCACGAGGTCGTCGGCGTAGGTCACGAGCCGCGTGCCGAGGGTTCGCTCGAGCCCGAACATCTTCCATCCCAGCACGAACCGGCGCATGTAAATATTAGCCAGCAGCGGTGAGATGGGTGAGCCCTGCGGGATGCCGCGCCGCCTGTCCCGCGCCTCGGTCGTGCGTGTCTTCCGACCGCGATTGTCGGTTTCTTCCACCGGGCAGTCCAGCCACATCCTGATCAGATGCAGCACGCGCCGATCAACGATCCGGCGCGATACCGACTTCAAAAGCTCGGCATGGGGAATGCTCCCGAAGTAGTCCGCGAGGTCGGCGTCCACAACTTCCGGATGGCCGCGAAACAGCAGCTCTTCCACCTCGATCACCGCCTGTTGGGCGTTTCGCCCGGGACGGTAGCCGTAGAGTTCCGATGGGAGGTCGGCTTCGAAGATCGGCTCCAGCACCAGCATCGCTACTGTCATGCAGACCCGATCCCGCAAGGTTGAGATGCCCAGCGGCCTGAGTTTGCCGTTGGCCTTCGGTATGTACACGCGTCTGATTGGATCCGGTCGGTAAGTCTCCTGCCTGAGCGCGAGCGCCAGTTCGCCCAGCCATCGCTCGACCCCATACGCCTCGACGGCCTCGAAGTCCTGACGGTCCACGCCCGGCGCGCCCTTGTTGGAGCGGCACTGGGCATAGGCATGCGCCAGAATGTCCTCGCGGCTGATCTTGTCGTAGAGGGCATAGAAGCGATAGCCGGGTTCTGCCTTCGCTTTCGCGTGCAACGCCGTCTGCAGTTTCTGAACGCTGTCCGGAGTTGATAGGTCGCCCAATCTCCAGGTCCCTCACTACGTCTTGCGTCTGTCTTGAACTGAGGCCCCTTCCCTCCCCCGGCGTTACCCGGCTTCAGCGGTACTGCGAACCTCTCCGCCACCCCACAGCGCCCAGCCTCTCCCTCGCGGGCGTCTGGTTGGTCATCCCTGACCGCGCTTTGGGGCTTCCCGTGTTGCGCGCGCTTTCCTTGTGTACGTGCTGCCGCCAGTACCCCGGTGCAGCGAACTGGGCGTCGTCTTCGCTCGTCTCACCCAGCCGTATCAGCCTTCCCCGAAATTGCAGTCGGGTCGGCCTGCACATCGTCCTTTTCGAGGCTTGCTCGGCGTATCGCGGTAGGGACGCTCATTGCTGAGCGCCCCCCGCACAGATCCGGACGGGCCCAATTCGGGCATCCGGCTCCTACCTCGGGTGTTTGACGTCAAAGCGCACGTCGGGCCAAGGATGAAGGATATGCGGCTGGGGGAGCCAGTCATCGGCGAGCTTCGTCATACGCTCCCATGTGAGGCCGTCTTTCTGGCTGCGTCGCCGAAGCGCTCGTCGCCAGAGGTCGGTCACGTAGTGCCGGAACGCGGAGAGCGCCCTGCTGTTGGTCGGGACTGCGTAATAAGCAAAGTGCCCTGTGACGACCTGCTTCAACCACCGGCCCTGGCTAGGGATGGGTTGATGCATTCGACGCCGTAGCTCCGCCTTGATGTCCTTCAGCTTCGCACGCATGCGGTCGCGTCGGGTCTTCCGGTGGAGTTGGAAGGATCCCTGGCGGGATTTGCCGCAAATGAAGTTGAAGCCCAAGAACGCAAAGGTCTCCGGTTTGCCGAGCCCGCGTCGCTTGCGGTCGACCGCCGCAAAGCGGCCGAACTCAATCAGGCGGGTCTTGTCCGGGTGGAGCGTCAGCGCAAATTCCCCGAGCCTTTCGCGCATCGCGTCAAGGAAACGGCGTGCGTCGCCTTCACGCTCGAAGCCGACGACCAGATCGTCCGCGTAACGAACGACGATCATGTCGCCTTGAGCCTCCCGCCGTCTCCAGCGCTCAGCCCAAAGATCGAAACAGTAATGCAGGTAGATGTTGGCGAGGAGCGGCGAAATCACCGAACCTTGTCCTGTTCCCCTGTCATCGACCGTTACGATCCCATCTTCGAGGATGCCCGCCTTGAGCCACTTCTGGATCAGGCGGATGATGCGCTTGTCGCCGACCCTGTGTCCCAGGAAGCGAACCAGCCAGCTTTGGCTGACCGCCCCAAAGAAATTTTGGATGTCGGCGTCAAGTATCCAGTTCACCTTCCGTATCTTGATCGCCGTCGATAGCGCGTCCAGCGCATCGTGTGGCCCTCGCCCGGGTCGGAACCCGTACGAGAAGCCGCAGAAGTCGCTTTCGTAGACAGCATTGAGCGCCATGACGGTTGCGCCCTGGACGATCTTGTCTTCCAGGGCGGCGATCGCGAGCGGCCGCTGCTTCCCGTCGGCCTTCGGTATGTACGTCCGGCGCGACGGTTGCGGTCGGTAAGCTCCCCGGTGGACCCGCTCTGCAAGAGCCTCAACCCTCGGTTCGAGGTCCGCCTCGTAGTCGTGCCACGTCACGCCATCCACGCCGGGGGCGGCTTTGCGCTTAAGCGCGTAGAACGCAGTCCGGAGCGTGTCGGGGTTGATGTGGTGGAGGAGCGCGGTGAACTGTCCCTTCTTCCTCCGCCTTGCGGCTTCTCGTACGCGGTCCAGCGCCTGGGTCACGCGCCCCCGGCTCTGGGTCCGGTGCGTGCTTTGCTGGTCCGCGTTCCCCTTGGTCCCCGGTCTTGGCTCCGCCGGCTCCTGAGCCAGTCGCCCGGCTTCGTTCGTCGGCTTCGTTGCTACTATGCCGGAGTCTGACTTCTCTGGATCGTGCATCGGCGGCTACGGCTCCTCACCTTCCCGCCGCGGACCATGTGACCAACAGGGCTCATGGCCGATCCAGAGATCTCCCGGTTCCCGCGCAAGGAGCGTCCATACATGCCAGGGTCTAAGACCACGCCGGGTCGGTCGGGCGCTCGCGTTAGCGCGCCCGACCGTATTGCCTTCCGATGAGTAAACGGCGTCGGCGCCCGGGATGACAACGGTTTCGCGGCTCGATGGCTGGCCTATATGCTCCCCTGCCGACGCTTCGCCGACGTCCTCGCGGACGTCTGCGCACGGCTCGGGGCCGATGTGGGTCGCTACTCCTTCATCGCAGTGGACTTTCACCACATACTCCTTGCCGGTCTCCCGGCGCACTCACTCGCATTGCGGCCCGCACACTCGCGCCGTCACCTATATGTGACCAGCTACACCGAAGGCTTCAGCCATTTCGTCACCTCCATGACTGCTCCGGTTGCTTCCGGCTGGAGCGTTCGCCGGGTGGGACTTGCACCCACTGGAAAGCGCCGCCTTCTCACGGCGCACGCCAATAGCGGCCATTCACCGCCATGAGGCGGC
Organism: uncultured Alphaproteobacteria bacterium; assembly: GCA_963824475.1. Lineage (GTDB taxonomy): Bacteria > Pseudomonadota > Alphaproteobacteria > Rhizobiales > Beijerinckiaceae > Roseiarcus. Next base: position 511,033 of record CAWGPR010000003.1, on the reverse strand, counting down.
GCCGAGGAATCGACCCAAAGCCGTCATTTGATCCTCACTCGACGAACGGCGACTCTGGCGCTGAGGCCCGTCGGGATCCACTCGCCGGCGCTGACTCGTCGTCCCTCAGCCAGACATAGATCGCCGGGATCACGAGCACTGTCAGCGCCGTCGATGAGGCGAGGCCGAAGACGAGCGAGATGGCGAGGCCCTGGAAGATCGGATCGGTCAGGATGAAGGCCGCGCCGATCATCGCTGCCGCAGCCGTCAGCACGATCGGCTTGAACCGCGTCGCGCCGGCCTCGACGAGCGCCTCCCGCAGCGTGACGTCGCCGGCGGCGCGGCGATGGCGGATGAAATCCACCAGCAGGATCGAATTGCGCACGATGATGCCCGCGAGCGCGATGAAGCCAATCATCGAGGTCGCTGTGAACGCGGCGCCGAGCAGCCAATGACCGAGCACGATGCCGATCAGCGTCAAGGGCACGGGAACCAGGATGACAAGCGGCAGCAGGAACGAGCCGAATTGTGCGACGACGAGCAGATAGATGCCGAGGATCGCCACCATGAAGGCCGCGCCCATGTCTCGGAACGTCACATAGGTGACCTCCCACTCACCATCCCACAGCAGCGTGGAATGGGATTCGTCGAGCGGCTGGCCGTGATACTTGATCTGCGGAGGACCGCCTGGCCCCCAGTCCATCTTGGTGAGCGCGTCCTGAACCGCAAGCATGCCGTAGACCGGGGCCTCGAAGCGCCCGGCGACGTCGCCGCTCACCATTTCGGCGAAGCGCCCGTTGTGGCGGAAGATCGGATAGGATGCGCGTTCGCGCGTGACCCTGACCACGTCGCCAAGCTCGACATTGGCGCCCTGCCGCACGGTTCCACCCGCAGGAAGAGGAGTGGAGAGCAACCGTTCGTCGAGGGTCATGGCGCTCTTCGGGAGCTTCACGCTGATGTCGATCGGCTTCAGGCCCTCGCCGCGCTGGGAAAAGCCGACCTTTGCGCCGCCGACGAGCGCGCCAATCGTATCATAGACCGCCTGCTCCTCGACACCGTGGAATTCGAGCGCCTCCTGGTCGATCGAGAAGCGCAGTCGGTCCGACGGCTTGCCGTAGCTGTCGTCGACATCGACGATAAAATCGACCGACTCGAAGGCTTTGCGAATTTTCGCCGCCGTGGCGCGCCTCGTCTGCGCATCCGGCCCGTAGACCTCGGCCAGCAGCGTCGACAGCACCGGCGGGCCTGGCGGAACCTCGACGACCTTGAGCGCCGAGCCGTCGGGCAGCGGCAGATCCGCGAGCCGCCGGCGGATGTCGAGCGCAATCGCATGACTCGCGCGCGAGCGCTCGCCCTTCGGCAGAAGATTGATCGAGAGATCGCCCTGCTCCGGATTCTCGCGCAGATAATAGTGGCGGACGAGGCCGTTGAAGTTGAACGGCGAGGCCGTCCCCGAATAGGCCTGGATCGAGACGAGCTCGGGCAGGGTCTTGAGCCGCTCGGCCGCCATCATCAGCATGCGGTCGGTGTCCTCGAGGCTCGCGCCATGCGGCAGGTCGAGCACGACCTGGATCTCGGACTTGTTGTCGAAGGGCAGTAGTTTGACGCGCACGGCTTCGGTGTAGAAGAGCGTGCAGGCGGCGAGCGTTGCGGCGCCGACGGTGAGAAGAAAGACCTTCGACCGGATGCGGCCCTTGAGCAGCGGCCGCGCGATCGCCGCATAGAAGCGGCCCATCGCGCCGATGGCGCGAATCCCATGCGCCGTCCCTGCGGCCACAACCGTTTTGCGCGCGAAGCGCAGCAGCAGCCACGGCGTCACCGTCACCGCGATGAAGAACGAGAACAGCATCGCGATCGAGGCGTTGGCGGGAATGGGGCTCATATAGGGTCCCATCAGGCCCGACACGAACATCATTGGCAGGAGCGCGGCGACAATGGTGAGCGTCGCCACGATGGTCGGATTGCCGACCTCCGCCACCGCTGCGATCGCGGCGTCGGTCCGACTGCGGCCGTCGTTCATCGCCCAGTGGCGCGCAATGTTCTCGACGATGACGATCGCGTCGTCGACGAGGATGCCGATTGAGAAGATGAGCGCGAACAGGCTGACGCGGTTGATGGTGTAGCCCATCAGCCAGGAGGCGAAGAGCGTGAGCAGTATCGTCGTCGGGATGACAATGAGCACGACGAGCCCCTCGCGCCAGCCGATGGCGAACGTGATGAGGACGACGATAGAGACCGTCGCAAGCCCCAAATGGAAGAGCAACTCGTTCGCCTTCTCGGACGCCGTCGCGCCGTAGTTTCGGGTGACGCTGACCTCGAGGTCGGTTGGGATTACGCGGCCTTTGACGGCGTCGAGGCGCCCCATCACGTCCTCCGCCACCGCGACGGCGTTGGCGCCCTTTCGCTTGGCGACGGCGATCGTCACCGCGGGACGCCGCTGCAGCTCGCCATCGGCGAGGCGGGTCATGGTCCAGGCGCGATGCTCAGGCTCGGCGGCCCCGACCGTGACGTCAGCCACATCCTTGACGTAGACGGGCCGTCCGTCGCGCGTCGTCAGCAACAGGAGCCCGATGTCGGGCACGCCCTGGAGCGTCTGCCCGGCGAGGACTGGAAGGGACTTGCCCCCTTCGCGGAAGGCGCCCACGAGGAAGGAGCGATTGGCGTTGGTGAGTTTGTCGATCAGCTGGCTCAGCGTGACGCCATAGACCGCGAGGCGCTCAGGATCCGGCTCGACGCGGATCTGGTTCGGGCTGCCGCCGACGATATAGGTCGAGCCGACATTGTCGACCTTGGTGAGTTCGTGCTGCAGCTCCTCCGCGACCTGGAAGAGCGCATTGTCCGACCATCGGCCGGCGCGGTCCGGCCTCGCGGACAGCGTGAGGTCGACGATCGCCACGTCATTGATGCCGCGGCCGACGATCAGCGGCTCGGGGATGCCGTTGGGCAGTTCGCCGATGTGGGCGCGGATCTTCTCATGCACGCGCGTGATCGCAGAATCCTGATCCGTGCCGACGAGGAAACGCGCGGTGACGACGACGCGGTCGTCCTCGGTCTGCGAATAGACATGCTCGACGCCGTCGATGCCCTTGATGATGTCCTCGAGCGGACGCGTCACCAGCTCGACAGCCTGATCGGCCTTGTAGCCGTTGGCCTGGACAATGATGTCGACCATCGGGACGCTGATCTGCGGCTCTTCCTCGCGCGGCAACGAGTAGAGCGCCAGCGCGCCGGCGACGATGGCCGCCAGCAGCAATAGCGGCGTCAGGGGCGAATTGATGAAGGCGCGGGTGAGCAGCCCCGAGAGCCCGAGTTTCATGGCTGAGCCAGCCTGTCGCCGTCCTTGAGGCCGGAGAGGATCTCAACGTCGGCTGCCCCGTGGGACTCCCCGATCTGGACCACCGTTTCGCCGCCGTCGGCGAGCTTCACGTAGTCGACGCCGGCGCGGCGATAGACATAGGCCCGCGGCAGGACGATCGCCTTGCGCGTGCCTGTGCTGACATAGACCCGTGTGCGCTCGCCGACGAAATAGTCGCCGAGGCTCGGAACCTCGACGTCGGCGATGACCCGGCCGCCCTCGATCTCGGGATAGACGATGCGAACCTTGCCCTCGCGCCGTTCGCCGGTGTCTTCGAGGCCGCGCGCGCCGATCTGCACGACGTCGCCGGCGCGCATGAAGCGCGCGTGGCGTTCGGGCAGTTGCAGGCGCAGGATGTAGCGGTCCTCGGCGAGGGTGGCGATCGTCTCGCCGGGCAGGACGACCGAGCCTTCCTGCATGGGCGCCTTCAGAATGCGGCCTGCGGAGGGCGCGAGCACCGCGCCTTCCTTCATCTGTTGGATGATGACGCCGCGATCGCTCTGCATCGCGTCCAGCGTGCGCTCAGCCACGTCCAGCGCCGTTCTTGTGGTGTCGACCTGGACCTGGGTGCTGACGCCGCGCTTCTGCAATTCGATCGCGCGATCATAGTCCGTCTTGGCCTTGTCGCGCTGCGACTGCTGCGACTCGATGCGGGAATCGATTGCTTGCTTCTTCAGGACAAGCTTTGGATCAGCGACGACGGCGATCTCGGCCCCCGCCGCGACCTCCTGGCCTTCCTTGACGGTGAGGGAGGCGATCGTGCCGCCGATGCGGGCGCGGGCGGCGAGTTCATGGACGGGCTCGACGGCGCCGATCACCGCCTTCTGGTCCGCGATGTCGGCGAGATGGACGACGAAAGGCTCAGCGGCTAAGGCGTCTCCCGCGAGAAGCAGCAGGGCTGCCGTGATGATAATGGGGCGCATCGATAAAATCCCTGTTTGAGGCCTTGACTATATATTCGTATCTGCTAAATTAGCAATCATGAATTTAGAGGAACTGCAATCAAAGGCCGGCGTCGCTGAGGCTATGCTGAAGGCGGTGGCCAACCGCAACCGCCTGGTGATCCTTTGCGAGCTGCTCAAGGGCGAGCGCTCGGTGAGCGCGCTGCAGGGGGCGATCGGGCTTAGCCAATCCGCGCTCTCCCAGCATCTTGCGCGTCTTAGAGCGGATAAGCTCGTCGCAACCCGCCGCGAGTCGCAGACGATCTATTATTCGCTCTCCAGCAAACCGATCACGCGGCTGATCGGACTGCTCTACGAACTCTATTGCGCGCCGCACTGTGACGGGGAGGCGTCACCCCCCAAGATAAGGAGAAGAGCAAAATGACACTTGACCGCGCCGTCATGGCCTTTGCGGGTTGCATCGTTCTGGTGAGCCTCGCACTCGCCCACCTGTTCAGTCCTTACTGGCTGCTGCTGACGACGTTCGCTGGCCTCAATCTCATTCAGGCGTCGTTCACCGGCTTCTGCCCGGCCGCGATCGTGTTCAAGCGACTCGGCGTCGGACCGGGCGCGGCTTTCAAATAGAGAGCGGGCGCAGCCCACGCCTTGATCTGGATCATGGCCGCGGGCCGCGAACAGGACGCAAGAGAAGGGATCGGAGGCTTGGAAAGGCCTCGAGAGAAAAAGCGCAGGGAGGCTCGCATGCCGCGTGTTGTTGTTCTGGGCGCCGGAATCGGCGGCGTTCCCATGGCCTTCGAGCTTCGTGAGAAGCTCGGCCGCAAAGCCGAGATCGACGTCGTCTCGGAATCGGAATGGTTCCAGTTCGTCCCATCCAATCCATGGGTCGCCGTGAGTTGGCGCAAGCCCGAAGACGTGAAGGTCCACCTGCCGCCGGTTTTCGCGCGCCTTGGGATCGGTTTCCATGCCTGTGGGGCGAAGCAGGTGCGTCCGGAGAAAAGCGAAGTGCTGCTCAACGACGGGCGTGCGCTGCCTTACGACTATCTCGTCATCGCTACGGGGCCGAAGCTCGCCTTTGACGAAATCGAAGGCTTTGGGCCACAAGCCAACACGCGCTCGATCTGCCACACCGACGACGCTGCGGCTGCGGCGACAAGCTGGGAGGCGTTCTGCAAGGATCCCGGCCCCATGGTGGTCGGCGCCGTTCAGGGCGCGTCCTGTTTCGGGCCGGCGTATGAATATGCGCTGACCGCGGCCACCGACTTGCGCCGCCGGAAGATCCGGAACCGCGTGCCGATGACCTTCATCACCTCCGAACCCTATATCGGCCATCTCGGGCTCGGCGGCGTCGGCGACACCAAGAGCCTACTGGAGTTGATCCTCCGTGATCGCGACATCAAGTGGATCACCAATGCGAAAATCGACCGGGTCGCGCCGGACATGGTCGAGGCGACCGAGGTCAATGACGACGGCTCGGTCAAAAAGACGCACAAGCTGACCTCGAAATTTACGATGATGATCCCCGCGTTTCGCGGCGTCGATTGCCTCAAGGGCGAGGACGGCAAATGGATTCCTGGCCTCACCAACCCGCGCGGCTTCGTGACCATGGACGAACATCAGCGGAACCCGAGCTTCCGCAACGTGTTCGCGGTCGGCGTGTGCACCGCGATTCCGCCTTATGAGGCGACGCCTGTTCCGGTGGGCGTGCCGAAGACCGGCTACATGATCGAATCGATGGTGACGGCGACCGCACACAACATCGCCGACCTCATCGACGGTCGCAAGCCGACCCATGTCGCAACCTGGAACGCCGTTTGTCTCGCCGACTTTGGCGACAGTGGCGTCGCTTTCGTCGCGCTGCCGCAGATACCGCCCCGCAACGCCAATTGGTCGAGCCAGGGCTATTGGGTGCACCTCGCCAAGGTGGGCTTCGAGAAATACTTCCTGCGGAAAGTGCGCAAGGGCAGCAGCGAGCCGGGCTATGAGCGCTTCGTGATGAAGACGCTTGGCGCGCCGCGCCTCCACGAGCCGGAGCGAGTGATATCGACTTAGCCGGCTCGGCGGTCCCTTTGCGCGCGTCCCCATCATGCATTCGCGCCGCGCCCCGTTGGCCGTTTTCGGGAGCGATCGTCACTCGGCGGCAATGGCATCCGGCTCGAGAACCATATTTGGCCGTTTCCTCGCCGACGCCGAGGCCATCTACTCGTATGAGGGCGCGCGCACGATGAATACGCTCATCATCGGCAAGGCGATCCCGAAACTTAGCGCTTTTATCTGATCCGACTGGCCTTTAGGGCGCACCGCATGAGTTGGCGGAGATTTTGGATTCCTCGCGGCCCAACGCGCGGCTGAGTACGCAGACCCCTGTTCAAGGGCGCAAAAAGGCGCCCTTGGCGAGGCGAGCCGCGCGCCGGCGAGGGTGAGACGGCTGTGAGAGGCTCCGCAGATGGCAAGTGAATCGCGACCAGCAGCTCGTTCCGGTTGACGAGCGGAGAGTTGTCGCCTTCACTTGTCCGCAATACAGCGCGGCAGGCGCCCAGGGAGGATTGATGAGGGAACTCAAACGCAAAAGGGACGGAGAATCTCCGATAAATTCTCGGCCGCAGCCGCCCGTCCCGCTTGGCGCTGGCCAAAAGTCCCGCTCCGCGTTTTCATCCCTGGACCAGCGTTCGCCGGACTACGGCGTCCGGCGCCTCACCACGCTTCTCGGTGTGGCGAGGATGCTTACGTCCGAACTCGACCTGGCCGAGATCGTGCGTCAGGTTCTCGTTCGCGCGATTGAAGTCATACCGGCCGCCGACGCCGGCACTCTCTACTTGGCTGACTCGGAGACAGGCCGCCTCATTGTCTCGGATTCCGTCGGTTTTGGGCCCAGCATTTTTAAGCTGTCGCTCGAGCCCGGCGAAGCTGCCGCGGGAAGGGCGTTTGTCGCCGGACGCGGGACGATTTACGCCGATCCGGAAGCCGTGAAAGAAGCCGTCGCCAACGCGAAACCTGAAACCTATCGTGAGTTTTGGAAGGCGAGCTTGCGTTCCCCGAAAGCCGCAATGGCGACTCCGCTAATCTTCAAGGGAACGCGCCTCGGCGCGCTCGTCGTTGACGCTCTGCTGGGAGAAACGGCGTTTACGCCGACTGACCTCGCGATGCTCGAGGACTTCGCGCAGATCGCGGCCATCGCGATCGTCAACGCGCAGCTCTATGGTTCGGAGCATACCAAGCGGGTGCGGCTTGAAGTGCTCAACGACGAGATCACCCGTCAGCGAGACGACCTGAACAGGCGCCTCTCCGCACTCGATTCGATGTCTGAGATCGCGAGGCAGGAACTGGGCCTTCCGGCGCTCGCGAACCGTCTCGCAGACCTAACGTCGTCGCGCGTCTATATCCTCGATGGGCTCACGCGGGTCCGGTCGGCCGAGCTCAACCAAGCCCACGCGGAGCACCTGAAGGAACTGTTGCGCTCTGAGCGCTGCCTAGAGCTCTTGCGCCGTGTCGCGCAGGACCATCATCGCCACACGGGCGCTATCGACGGCGTTCAGCTTACAGTCAGTCCGATCGTGAGCGGCCCGGATCTCCTCGGATACGTTCTATTGGAGGCAACCACGCCAACGTCGCCAAACGTCAACGAGGCCTTGGCCGATATGGCGGCGCTCATTGCGTCGACGGTCTTTGTCCGTGAACGAGCGCTTGAAGAAGGCCTCGTGCGACGACGAGCCGACCTTCTCACCACGCTGCTCGACGGCGACGCCCCAAAGAGCGCGTCCTCGTTCAAGGCGCTGCCGCCCCCATTGCGACTCGCGGTCGGCAAGGTTCGCACGAGCGGATCCGACCAAGATCAAGGCCGCACCGACGTCAATATCCTGCGCGAGGTTCGCTCAATCGCGGAACAGGTATTGCGAACCTCGGCGGCGGCGACCGTCGCCGCGATTTACGGCGAAAGCGTCGTGCTCGCCTGGTCCGTCGCGCAGCGAGAAGGCCGGTTCAACGCCACGGAGAAACTTGAGGCGATTTCGTCGCTGGTTGAGTCGTCCGCCGGCGTGCGGGTCCGCTTCGCGGTGACCGAGGCTGTCAGCGATCCCCAGCTCATTCCCCAGTGCTATCAGGAAGCCCGCCTTTCCGCGGAAATACGGCCTTGGCAAGGAAGCGCGGTCGTCGACGCGGCAGGCCTCGGCGCATATCGGTTCATCATCGGCGCAAGCTCAAGCCAACACGTGCGGGACTTCAGCCGCCGGACGCTCGGCAAAGTGATCGAGCACGACGAGAAACGAAATGGCGAGCTGATCGGCACGCTGCGCACCTACTTCGAGAACCGATCGAGCGTCTCGCTCGCCGCTCAGATCCTTGGGGTGCACGTCCATACGGTTCAATATCGGCTGAACCGGCTCGAAGAATTGACCGGAATGAGCCTACGGAACGGCGAGCAACGCCTCACGTTAGAGCTGGCGCTGCGCATCCTTGATCTCGCGGGCTCGGGTCACGCGGACCCCAAATAGCGGTGCGTTCTGGCAAGCGGCACAAACCCGCTTTTTGCGCTTGGCAAGGCTGCCATCGCTTTTTGATGCGGCGGGGCGCCAGAGTAAACGCCTAGTCGCTCGGCCAATCCCATCGGAGGAAACGCGTGCCCTATCCCCCGTTTTCGATCAGCGAAACCACCACCTACCCGGCGACGTTCGAAGAGGACCTCGCCGCCTATAAGGCCGCCGGCGTCGACGGCATCGGCATCTGGGAGTTCAAGCTCCCCAAAGGACAGGACGCTCGGAGCATCGAGGCGCTGCGCGCATCGGGGCTTAAGGCGACCATCTGCGTTCCCGAAGTCCCCTGCATCGTGCCCGACGCTTACTTCCGTGAGCCGCGAGACCCGATGGACCGCCGCAAGGAGCTTTGCGCCTCGATCCGCAGGTTCGCGGCGTTCGATCCGGTTGGAGTGATGGTGCTTGCCGGCGCTCCCGGCGATGATCCCGTTCAAGACCGCCGCACGATCGTCGAGGGTCTGAAAGCCGCCGCCGACACGGCAGGCGAGGTCGGCGTCGAGCTTGGATTTGAAGCCATCCGCAAGGACGCCGGCTCGCTGATTTGGACCTTGCCGGAAACACTGAGCCTCCTCGAGGACATCGGCGCCCCCAATATCCGCGTCATCTTCGACGCCTGGCACTTCTGGGACCTGCCCGGGATTGTGGACGATCTGCGCAAATACGCAGATCGATTCATCTGCATTCAGGTCAACGACCGGCGCCGACCGCGCAGCTGGGCCGACCGGCTACTCCCGGGCGACGGCGACTTCGACCTGCCAGCTTTTTTCGGCGCGCTGGACGCTGGCGGCTTCAAGGGCTGGTATGATCTCGAGGTCTTCTCCGACGACGGCAGGTGGGCCGAGGCCTATCCGGATTCCGTCTACAATCTCAAACCGGTCGACGCAGCCAAGCGCGGGGTCGCAGGCTTCCGGAAAGCATGGGACGAGCGAAAGCTCCCGGCTGCACACAAGTGAGCGAAAGCAGCGCCAAGGCCTAGCTTGGCCGCGGGCTTAAAATTGCACGCGCGCATGCGGTGTACGATTTTGCACGCGACTCAATCTTTTCAGTCGCTTGACCTCATTTTTCTGCAACTCGCAACTCCAACTCGAAACTAGAGTGGTACTGTATCACATATTATTGACGTTATATGCTGCCGGTTGAGCGGACCCACTCGCTCCTTGGCCCGTTCTAAAACCGCTTGGTCCGGAGGGCGATCGCGAAGGAGACAATGAGCAGCGGCAGAAGCGTCCACGGGAACGACCCGACGCCGGCCCGATTGAGGAGAATTCCGCCGATGACGCCGCCGCCCGAAATGGAGCCGTTCCACGTCACCACGAGCAGCGATTGCGCGACGTCAGCGCCGTCGCCGGCCGCAATCGCAAGCGCCGTCTGGAACAGCGTCGCGCAGCCGCCGAAAGCGATCCCCCAGGCGGCGACGCTGACAAACACGACCGCCGGATCGCGTCCCGCTAGCCCAAGTGCGAGCGACGCGCCCGCGAAGATGAGGCTGCTCGCCAGGATCAGCGTGCGCAGCCAGCGGTCGACCAGGACCCCCGTGATCCAGATGCCCACAATCGCGGCGAAGCCGAAGACGAGGAGGACAAGGTCGACGCGCTCGCCCAAGCCCGCCGGAACAACGAACGGCGCGATATAGGTGTAGAGGATGTTATACCAAAGGTCATAGCGGCTGACCGACATGCGCCCAGTCGCGCATTCCGATGGATGTGATGGTTTCGGGTTTGGCGATGAGCTTTCGCCATGCGGCGCATGCGGCGTCGATGATGGCGTCGTAGTTTTCGAAGACGGTGTTTGAAAGCCAGTTCTGACGGAGATACTGCCAGACATTCTCGACCGGGTTCAGTTCCGGCGCGCGCGAGGGCAGGAAGATCGGCGTGATGTTGTCGGGCACGTCGAGCTTGCCCGTGATGTGCCATCCGGCCCGGTCGAGCAGGAGCACGGCATGGGCGCCCGTAGCGACATTGCGCGAGATTTCGTCGAGGTGAAGTTGCATCATGTCGGTGTCGGCACGAGGAAGCGCCAAAGCCGCTCCGACCCCGCGAGCGGGACAGATCGCGCCGAACAGATAGGCGTTGTCATAGCGCTGATCGGCGGGCTGCCTTGGCCGCGTTCCACGCCTGGCCCATTGGCGGACAAGGCCGTTCTTCTGGCCAATCCGGGCCTCATCCGAAAACCAGATCTCGACCGGCGTCGTCTCGGGCAGCCCTTCGAGATGAGCCTTCAGCGCGCGCGGGAAGTTTTTTTAAATCCCTCGACGATCCGCTCATCCTGAGCCGGATGACGGGGCCGTGCGCTCATATGCGAGAAGCCGAGCTTCTTCAGAAGCTTTCCGACATAGCGCGGGTGAAAGTCGACGCCGAACCTCTCGGCGATGACGCGCTTGAGGTTGATCCGCCGCCAGCGTACGACGCCGTCCTTCTCACGATCCGGCCCGGCCTCGACGATCTGCGCGAACTGGGCCCGTTGCTCCTCCGACAGGCGAGGCTTGGGACCCGCCGTCCAATTGTCGAACAGACCCTCCGGTCCGAAAGCGTTGAAGCGATGGACCCAGTCGCGCAGCGTCTGCCGGTCCATGCCGCCGATCTTCGCCGCCGCGCCTCGGTCCATCCCGTCCCGAACCGCGGCCAAGGACAGAAGCCGCCGGCTCTGGTTGGCGTCCTTCGAGCGCCGGGCGAGCGCCCGAAGCTCCTTAGCCGAATAGTCGTCTCGCAATCTGACCGCTGATGGCATGGCGCGAATCTCCCCACGCCAATGGAGTCAGAAATCTCGCCCTCTGTGAATCCACAATGTGAGTCAGCTCGCGGGGCCTTTGGTATTATGGGCGAGGACGAAGGTGAAGGTTATCATCAGCACCGCGTGCACCCCGGGATTCGCGAGCGCCTGACGCACCGACGCGCGCTTGCCGGGGGCTAGCCCCGGAAAATCCGGCGCTCCGAGAATGATCCAGGCGATGAGGCCGAGCGCGAACGCGCTGAGAATGGCGAATGTGGCGTGCCACCCGATCGCTTTGCTGACGAAAGTTCCGGCCGGGACGCCAAGCGACATCGCGACCGACACCGCCACCATCGCGATGGCGATCGCCCGCCCGCGTAGATTGGGAGGCGCCATGCGCGAGGCGTAACCCGGCAGCAAAGCCCACAAGAGGCCGGCGCCGGCGCCGGCGCAGAAGCGCGCCGCGAGGGTGAGCGCATAGTCGTTCGAGATTGACGTGACGATGTTGCCGGCCGCGAAGCCGCCGATCGCGGTCAAGAGCAGCGGCTTCCGCCGCATGCCCTGGGTCATAGCGGTGACGGGGATCGCCACGATGAGGGACGCAATCGCGTATATGGTGACGAATTGCCCGGCCGCGGCCTCGGACACGCCGAGGTCATGGGCCATCTGCGGCAACAGCCCAGCCGGAAGGGCTTCGGTGAGAATACTGACGAAGCTCGCGGTCGCCAGCGCCAGCAGGCCGAAAACAGGCAAGCGGGCGGGCTGGGCCCGGTTGGTCGCCGAGGAAGCCGTCACGATGTTTCCGCCCGATTGGCTTTGAGATCTTCGGTTGGCGAACGTGGGCGAGAGCGAGAGAACCCCAGCGGTCGAATGGCGCTCGAACCGCCTCAGCCGGTCATCGCTTTAGCTCGCCGGGCAAGGGTGCCTTCGGATTAACGAGACCGTTGTCGCGCAGCTCTCCCCACAGCTCAGGCGGGATCGGCGTCTGCATGAGCCGGATGTTATCCGTGATCTCGCTCGCGGCCTTCGCGCCCGTTAGAACCTGCGCGACGGCGGGGTGACCGAAGGGGAATTGAATCGCTGCGGCCGGCAACGGAACGTTATATTTCTGGCAGACAGCTTTCAGCTTCAACGCCTTCTCGATCATCTCCGGCGGGGCCGGCATGAAGTCGAAGGTCGAGTCCAGCTTCGGATCGTAGAGGATACCCGTGTTGTAGGGACTCCCAATGATGACCGAGATGCTCTTGCGCAAGCAGAGCGGCAGGACCTCGTCGATCGCGGACTGATCGAGAAGCGTGTAGCGGCCCGCGATGAGGAAACAGTCGAACGAACAGGCCTCGCCGAGATCAATCAACACCTGATTGACCTGGGCGCCGACTCCGGCCGCGGTGATTGTGCCCTGGTCGCGAAGCTCGGCCAGGACCGGATAGGTCTCCTTGATCGCTTCCTGGCTGTGATCGACGCCGCTCGCGAGTTCGACGATGTCGTGAATGTGGGCGATGTCGATGCGCTCAAGCCCAAGCCTCTCCCGGCTTTCTATGAGCGACTGGCGGGTCGCCGCCGCGCTATAGTCGTACACGCTGCGCAGCGCTCCAGCGGGCCTTCCCTTGGGAAAGTAAACCGCTTCGGCGAAGGGATCTTCAGGCGCGTCTGGTCTGAGCAGCCTGCCGACCTTGGTCGAAACGACGTAGTCTCGGTGATCGTACTTCAAGAGCGCGCGGCCAAGCCGAACCTCGGACGTGCCGAAGCCATAGTAAGGAGACGTGTCGAAACTGCGCACTCCCGCGTCCCAAGCGGTCTTGATGATCTCGCTCCAGGGGCCGTCGTCATGCACCGCGCCGAGAAGGCCGGTGCCGAGGCCAAGGCGCGTGACCTTCAGCTTTGTCTTGCCTATTGCGACCTTCTCGGCGGGATTCATGGGCGAACACCTATCGGGGTTGATTTTAAGAGCGCGCGAGACGCCGCGCGCTGAGCTTGGCGAGCACGATCGCCACCAGCAACACGGCGCCGTCGAAAACCGGTTCGGTGTAGGACGACGCGCCGAGCATGAAGAGGCCGGTCGTGCCGAGACCCACCAGATAGACGGCGATCACGGTGCCCCAGATGTTGTACTGACCCGGCCGGATCGAGGTCGCGCCAAGAAAGGCCGCGGTGAAGGCCGGCAGGAGCATCGTCTGGAGGACGCTCGGGTTGGCGGAGCCGACCCGGGAGGACTGAACGACTCCGCCGAGTCCCGCCATCACGGCAGACGCCACGAAAACGAGCACGATGAGGCGGTCGACCTTGATGCCGACCAGGCGCGCGCCTTCCTCGCCGCCGCCGATGGCGTACATGTATCGGCCGAGCGGCCGGTATTCGAGGATGTACCAGGCGATCAGCGCCACGACGATCACATAGATGAACGGCAGCGGAATTCCCGCGACGCGCGATTGGCCGACTGCCAGAAAGGCCTTCGGAACGTTTTGGTAGATGGTGGCGCCGCCCGAGTAGATCTCCGAGGCGCCGAACAGAAGCGAGCCGCCGGCGAGCGTTACGACGAGAGAGTTCAGCTTGGCGTAGGCGACGAGAAGCCCGCTCGCCAGTCCGACGAGAGCAGACACGACGAGGGCGACCAGGATCGCGAGCCACACCGGCGCGTGGTTGAAGGACAAGAGCCCGACGACCAGCAGGCTCGCGAATGTCGCCATGAAACCGGCCGACAGATCGAACTGCTGGACGATCAAAGGCAGCGTGACCCCGACGGCGATCATGGCGAGCGCCGCGCTTCCGGTCAGGATGGAGCCGGCGTTGGCGAGAGTGGGAAAGGTGTCGGGTCTGAGAAGCGAGAAGACGGCCGCCAGCACGATAAGCGCGACGAGAAGCCCGTAATTGTAAAGGATGGACCAGGCTCGCCCAAGCCCGGCGCGCAGCACATCGCTCCGGCCTTCACGCTCCATGCTCGATGCGTGCGGCATGCGCGGCGTCTCCTTTCTCTGCCACCGGATCCTCGTTCATGCGATAGGCCTCGGCGAGCACCTCTGGCAGGCGGAACGGCGGCTCTGCAAATTCCGCGCTGATCCGTCCCGCGTTCATCACGATGATTCGGTCGGCGTATTTGACGAGTTCCTCGATGTCCGATTCGAGCCAGAGCACCGCGAGCCCTTCGGCCCGCGCGCGCTCCTTGATCGTCGTCATCAGGTCCTGTTTCGTACCGATGTCGATCGCCTGGGTCGGCTCGTCGAGAATGACGAGCTCGAGCGGCAATTGCAGCCATTTTCCCAGCGCGACCTTCTGCTGGTTGCCGCCCGAAAGGATGCCCACGGGAGCCATGGGATCGGCGGGCCGGATCTGAAACGAGCGGATAACCTGCATGGCGGCATCCCGGACCCGCTTGGGCGAGAGCCCGTACCATTGGTTGAGCCGTTCGGCCGCCGTGATGGTGATGTTCTCTTGAACCGAGAGCCCCGGGAAGAGACCCGCGCGCCGATCCTGCGGGATGTAGCCAACGCCCCTCGACGCGAGCGCCCCGGCGATCATCTTGCCGTTGATACGCACCTCGCCGCCCGTCTGCGCCTGCAGGCCATAGACGATTCGGCCAAGCTCGGACCGGCCGGAGCCGATGAGCCCGGTGACGCCCAAGACCTCGCCGCGATGCACCTTGAGGCTTAAATTCGTCAATCGCCGCGAACTGACGTCCTTGACCTCGAGCACGAGGGCGTCGGCCGAGCGCGCGTCAGCAGCCGCAAGGGGCCGGCTCGCTCTCGCCCCGCCTCCTGTGATGAGGCTGCGAAGGTCGTCGCCGCCGAGCGTCGACAAGGGTCCGCTGAACGCTTCCCGACCATCGCGCAGCACCGTCACCGCGTCGGCGAGCTTGTAGACCTCGTCCAGCCGGTGCGTCACGTAGACGATCGGCAGACCGCGCTCCTTTAACGCCACGAGCCGCGCGAGGAGCTTGGCGGCTTCCGACTGCGGCAGGCGAGCGGTCGGCTCGTCCAGAACGAGGATGTTGTGCTTGCCGTCCAGACGGTCGAGAGCGCGCGCGATCGCAACGAGGGTGCGATCGACCGGCCCGAGGTGGGCGACGCGCTCGCGCGGGCTGGCCTCGACGCCGACGCTTTGCAGCTCGCGCCGCACGCGCTCTTCCTCCCGCCTCCATCGGATGCCGCCCACTCGATCGCGCACATAGCCACGCTCGAGCGCGAGGTTGTCCATGATGGAAAGATCCGGGATGAGAGCGAGGTCCTGGTGGACGAAGCGGAGGCCCGCCGCTCGTCCCTGCTCGGCGAGCCTGTGGGGGTTCAACTCCTCGCCGTGAATCTTGACGACGCCGGCGTCGAGCAGGTGATAGCCGGCGAGCGCCCGAATGAGCGTCGACTTGCCCGAACCATTGGCGCCGAGCAGCGCGCAAATGCTTCCCTGAGCGACGCGAAGGCTCACATTGTCGAGCGCGAGCGCGTTTCCAAAGCGCTTCGTCGCTCCGGTCACCATCAATGCCGTCGGGGTGTCTTCCGTCATCGTTTGTTAGGTTCGTGGCGTCCGCTGAAGGTCAGGCCAGACGCCGCGGGAGATTCGTCGCCTTCTCCCGCGGGCGGCCCGCAGTAGGCTAGTGACCCCCCCACATCTTCTCATAATGCGATTTGTAGTCGATCCCGCCTTGCCATCCTTCCTTGAGGTCCTCTGGCGTCAGGTCGGCGAGGTTGCTCTTGTCGAACAACCGGACCGGAATGCTCTGATCGACCGCGGGCTGACCTTGCATCAGCCGGTTGGCGGTGTCGACGGTCGCCCAGGCCTCCCAGTCGCGCGGATCGGCGATGCAGACGCGCTGCACCTTGTCGTCCTTGATGAGCGCAAGGTTCTGCGCGTTGCAGTCGAAGCCCGCCCCCGATATGTGGTCTTGCAGACCGCGCGCAATGAGATCGGTCGACACGTTCGCCAGACAGAAATCGTAGCACCAGACCCAGTTGATCTTGGGATCGCGCTGCACTGCGGCGGCGGCGAGCTGCGCCGGCTGAGAGTTGATCTGTGCGATGGTGAAATCCTCCACCGTCACTTTGCAATCGGGGCACGCCTTCGGGTCGGTGAGTTTGCCCTTGGTGCCGGCGAACTGGCCGTACTCGACGACGGTGGTCTCAGGGTTATCGAGCAAGAGCGCGTCGACCTTGCCGTCGGACTTCCAGATCATGTAGTCGCCGATCAGCTCCCCGGTCTTCAGCCAGTCGTGGGAAATGTCCGGGATTTGCGACAGCGCCTTTCGCTCTTTGGTGTAGAACGGCTGGCCGAGGGTCACGACGGGAATCTTGGCGGCGATGGCTCTCTGAACGCCCTCGTTGACCTGGATCGGATCGATGAGGATCATAACGATCGCGTCCTACTTGCCGTCGACGGCCGCGTTGATGGCGGCGAGCTGCTTGCCGGTGTCGGCTTGGCCTTCGAAGACCGTCGGGACCCAGCCGATCTTTTTGGCGGCTTCGGTCGCCGCGCGCGCCGGGCGGTTGCAGCCTTCGGTCAGCAGGGCGCAGGTGATAATGGCGAGCCGCTTGCCTGGAATTGGTTTCGGACCTGTCGTCGGACCCTTCCATTCGCTCGGCGACGACAGCGCCTCTTGAGCCGCCTTTTGCGCGGCGGCGACGGCGGCCGCGGCGTCCTGGCTGAATGCGATGCTCGCTTGGCCGCAGGCGAAGCCGAGCGACAGTCCGAGCAGCGCCGCGACCTGCAACAATCTCTTCCCGATAGGCATCTCTCTTCCTCCACTCAGTAAGCCCGACTTGTTTTCTGCGGGTTCAATCCGGAACTACCATCGGAAGCCCGTGCGACCTATGGCTGATGCGCCAAAGCGTTGCCGCGCGGATTGGTCAATCAGCCTTAACCAGAGGCATTACCCGGCCCGCGGCGGCACGATCGGCAGCATGACGTAGGAATTGCGCGCGCCGCCTGAGTAGAGCGTCACCTGGCCGCCAAAGATTTCCTTCGGCCGGTCGTCGGGGTCGGCGTGCTGGAAGGGGCCGACGCCGCGGTGGGCGTAGTGGAAGGTCTTGGCGAACTCGCTGAGCGGGCCGTCGTACTCGTAGTCCTTGCCGCGGATCGTCAGCGCCATCCGGTATCCCTTGGGCGCGACGATGCAGGTCGGCCAGATCTCGACCAGGAGTTCGTAGACCTCGCCGGGAACAAGCGGCTGATATTCGTCGTGCGTGTGGTAAGGCCGGTACGGCAGGGACTTCGCCGGGTCGAGCTTTCGATGCGAGGCGCGCAGCCACCCTTGCGTGATCGGGATGTTCGGATCGAGCGCGCCCTGGAACGTCACCTCGGCGCCATCGGGATCGAAGAGGCGCAGGACGAGGAAAAGATCGGCGTCGGCCGTCGTCGACGAGACGAAGAGGCGCGCCATCGCCGGCCCCGTGACCTCGGTCGTCTCGGCGAACGGAGGCAGGGAGAGGGTGAGGCCGTCGCCTAGCGCCTCGTATCGATATTTCTGCCCGGCCTTGAGCGGGGTCGCGCTGAGCGCCTTCTCATTGAGGTCGAGGTAATATTTCGTCCACTGGGTTCGGGCGAGCGGCCATTCGTTCTCGAAACGCTCGACGAAGGTCGAATCGACGTGGCGTACATTCAAGCGGACGCGCGGCGACTTGTCCCAGCCGTTGTCGGCGCCCTTCAGGTAGTGATCGAAGAATTGCTTCTGAAGCTTGGTTCCGTAATCGGTGTAGAAGTGGGTCCAGTGCTCGAGGCCGTGCACCTCGAGCCATTTCTGCTCGGAGGCGGCTTGGACGAACGCCTCTACGTTTCCGCGCAGATGCAAGCCTTGTCCGCCCCAGTTGCCGGCCGTGAGCATCGGCGTCTTCACCTTCGACCAGTCCGGATTGAAATCGCGATACCACTGGTCCATCCACGCGTGCTTCTTGATTTCCTGGCCGAACTCGACGCGATTGCGCTTGAGCTCCTCGTCCGACAGCGTTTCCGGACCCGCGACGGAGTCGCCGGTGGTGAAGCTCTTCGCGGCTCGTGTCCCAAGCCCGTACTGCACGGTCGAGACCTGGCGCGGGAACCAGCCGAGGGTGAAGGTCGAGAGGATGCCGCCATGGCGGCCCATGTCCCGATAGAAATCGGACGCGCCTTCCCACGGACACATCGCCGTCAGATGCGGCGGTTCAAGGGCCGCGACCTGGTATTGGTTCATGGCGTAGTAGGAGATGCCGGCGAGCCCGACCTTCCCATTGCTCCACGGCTGGGCCGCCGCCCACTCGATGCAATGATAGAAGTCGAGCGTCTCACGCGGGGACCAGACGTCGAGCACGCCCGGCGACTGGCCGGCCCCGCGTGAATCGACCCGGACACAGACATAGCCGTCGGGAACCCACTTCTCAGGGTCGAGGGCCTCCCAGGTCTGATATTTGTTGGTCGATCCGGCGAGCACGTCCGGGTGCTCGGAGACCATCTTGTCCCATTGGGGCTTATAGGCCTCCTGGAAGGCGAGCCCTTTCGCGTAGGGGCCATAACTGAGCAGCGCTGGAAACTGTCCTTCTTCGACGGGACGGTACACGTCCGCCCTGAGCACCAGTCCGTCGTCCATCGGGATCGGAACGTCGATGTCGATCCTCATGCCGTCGCGGACCATGCTCTTGGCTTTCAGTCCGTCCTTGCTCATTCGCCTCCCTCCTACTTTGCCGTCCGGCCGCCGAGAGCGTCCTACGACGGGGCAAGAGATAGACTTCCGCGCTGGGCCAAGTCGTTGGCTGTCAGCCCAGGGCTGGTCTTATTTTGTTGTCCCTCTCGCCATGAGCGCCAGGGCGGCGCCGAGGGGCGACTGTCAATCCGCCGTCCAACCGCCGTCCAGGACGAGGGCCGAGCCGGTCATGAGGGAAGAGGCGTCGCTCGCCAGGAAAACGATCGCGCCCATGATGTCCTCAACCTGTCCGAGCCGGCCGAGCTTGATGTTCTTGAGCACTGAGCCAAGGAAAGCCGCGTCGGCGAAAAACGGACGCGTCATCGGCGTCTCGACAAAGGTCGGGCAAATCGTGTTGACGCGAACGCCGAGCGGCCCAAGCTCGATGGCCGCGGCCTTGGTGAAGCCCTCCATCGCCCATTTCGAGGCGCAATAGACCGACCGCCGGGCGCCTCCGACCAGTCCCATCTGCGACGAGATGTTGATGATCGAGCCCGCTCGGCGCTCCTCCGTCATCTTGCGGGCCACCGCTTGCGCGACGAAGAAGGCCGCCCGGAGATTGATCGCCATGACGTGGTCGAAATCCGACGCCGCCACTTCGAGAAAAGGCGCCGGGCGATTGGCGCCCGCGTTGTTCACCAGAATGTCCAGCGCGGGCAGACCTGCGATGCAGGCCTGCATCGCAGGGAGATCGGTGACGTCGAGCGGAACAGCCTCAGCCGCGCCGCCCGCCGCCACGATCGCGTCGCGCGCCGCCTCGATCTCGCCTTTGGTGCGAGTGGCCAGAATCACTTCAGCTCCGGCTTGGGCGAGAGCAGCCGCGGCGGCGAGGCCGAGGCCTCTCCCTGCGCCGGTCACAAGCGCGCGCTTCCCGTCCAGGCGGAAGGTCGGCGTGCGGGGAATCTCGGTCATTCAGCCGCTTGGGCGTAGGGCACGTTGCGCCCGCCGTAACGGCGCACCCGGACATTCGCCTGCTCGGCATGGCCGGCGAAACCCTCCAGCATGCAGAGCCGCGAGCAATATTCGCCAAACATCGCGCTCGCCGCGTCGGTCAGGACGCGCTGATAGGTGACGGTCTTCAGGAACTTGCCGACCCATAAGCCCCCGGTGTAGCGCGCGGCCTTCTTTGTCGGCAGCGTATGGTTCGTGCCGATGACCTTGTCGCCGTAGGCGACATTGGTGCGAGGCCCCAGGAACAGGGCGCCGTAGTTCGTCATCCGCTTAAGGAAGAAATCCGGATCGCGGGTCATCACTTGCACGTGCTCGGAAGCGATCCGGTCCGCCTCTCGAGCCATCTCCTCGTCGCTGTCGCACACAATGACCTGGCCGTAGTCCGCCCAGGAGACGCGGGCGATCGAGGCGGTCGGAAGGATGCCCAGCAGGCGATCGATCTCGCGCATCGTCTCTCGCGCCAGCGCTTCGGAAGTCGTCAGCAGCACCGCAGGCGAGGTCGGCCCGTGCTCCGCCTGCCCGAGCAAGTCAGTCGCGCAGAGTTCGGCGTCGACGCTCTCGTCGGCAATGACCAGCGTCTCGGTTGGACCGGCGAACAGATCGATGCCGACGCGACCGAACAACTGCCTTTTGGCTTCGGCCACATAGGCGTTGCCGGGGCCAACGAGCATGTCGACGGGGCGAATGCGTTCGGTGCCGATGGCCATGGCGCCGACGGCCTGCACGCCGCCCAGGCAGTAGATCTCGTCCGCTCCCGCCAGATGCTGGGCCGCAACGATCGCCGCCGCCGGCTTGCCGTTGAAGGGCGGCGCGCAGGTGACGATGCGCGGCACCCCCGCGACCTTGGCGGTCACGACCGACATGTGCGCGGAGGCCACCATCGGGTACTTCCCGCCCGGGACATAAGAGCCGATCGAATTCACGGGGATGTTCTTGTGCCCGAGCACGACGCCGGGCAGCGTCTCAACTTCGATGTCTCTGAGAGCCTCCTTCTGCGCTTGAGCGAAGTTGCGGACTTGCGCCTGAGCGAACTTGATGTCGTCGATGTTGCGCTGCGTGAGCTCTGAGAGAGCGTCCTTGATCTCGCGGTCGGTCAGCCGGAAGTCCTCGCGGTCCCAGCGATCGAACCTCACCGACAGTTCGCGCACCGCCGTGTCGCCTCGCGCGGCGATGTCGGCCAGGATGCTCTCGACCGTCGCCCGCACCTTGGCGTCGTCGGCCGCGATTAAGTCCGCGTCGCGGCCTTGCTTGAGGAATCGAGCCATTCGCGCCTCCTCTTGCGCCGTCTCCCGCCTGCCCGGCTCTACTTGATCGCTTGCGGGTTGATCGGCGAACCCGCGGCGCCGGGCAGATGCAGCGGCGGCGCCGTGAAGAAAAACTCGTACACCTTGTCGGCGGCGCAGTCTTCGGCCAGCTCCTTTAGATAGAAGATCTCGCCCATCGAAATGCCCATCGCCGGGATGACGACCCAATGCCACGGCTGGTTCGCCGCGTCCGTCTCGTTCGGCCGGACCTCGCATCCCCAGGTGTCGGTGCAGATCGCCGCGACATCTTTGCTCTTGAGCCAGTAGCAGGTTTCGAACGCAAGGCCTGGCGCATCGCCGCCGGCGTATCCCGTCCAGTCTCTCTTGGCGAGGCAGCGCTCCTGATGGCCCGTGCGCACGATGACGAAGTCGCCCTTGCGAACCTCGACGCGCTGGGCGGCGGCGCAGGCGTCGAGCTCGGCCGAGCGGATCGCATAGCCGTCAGGCAAAGAGGCTAGGCCCTTGAGGCGAGCGACGTCGAGCAGGACGCCGCGGCCGACCATCTTGTCGCGAACATGCTCGATCCCGAGCTTCTTCGCGCCCCTCGCGCCCACGAGCTTGGCGTCGTAGCCGTTGTACATCTTGTCATCGAGGAAGATGTGGCAAAGCGCGTCCCATTGCGTCGAGGCCTGGCAGGGCATGTTGATCGCGTCGTCGGCATAGCGCAGGTAAGGGAACGGGACGTCCTGATTGCCGGCCGCGGCGTCGGTCCCCGTCGCCAGCATGGTGTGAATGGGATTCCACCGTCCCCCGAACAGGCCGGACTGGATCGGCTCCTTCAGCGACAGCGCAAGGGAAAACACCTTGCCCTTCCGGATCAGGCGGCTCGCGCCGACGATGTCCTCGGGCGCGATGGTGTTGAGCGTCCCGACCTGGTCCTCGGCGCCCCAGCGGCCCCAATTCGACACGGCCTTGGCCGCCTCATAGATCATCTCGCGCGTGACCGTTTTCGCCGGAGCTTCGCCCATCGCGTTCCCTCTTATTGATCGATCGATCTCTTATTCGTCTCTTAGGCCGCCGAGACGACGGATGTCAATGCCGAAGCGTGGTGCGGGAGGCAACGCAAACGGTCGGACGGCGAATCGGAATATGGGGAAAATCTGGGCCTCAGGGCGTCATGGCCATGACGATAAACGTTCGGCGCCGCGCGGATTCGCGCCGCGCGCGGGATCGCTTCGGCCCAAGCCGGATGGCGTCGGTTCCGTCCAATCGGGTCGCGCATCAGAGCTATTGAGCATTTGCTCTCTCTAAGATAGCGTAGCGCGTCGAAACCTTGTTCGCGGGAGGCGAGGGTCAATTGGCGCGCGTGAGGCTGACCCGGGAGGTCCGCGAGAAATTGATTCTCGACGGCGCCATCCGCTTCTTCGCGGAGGTCGGGTTCGGCGGCCAGACGCGCGAGCTCGCTCGCCAGCTCGGGATGTCGCAATCGCTTTTGTTCAAGTATTTTCCGACCAAGGGCGACCTCATCGATCGCGTTTACGAGGAGGTCTACCTGTCTCGCTGGAACCCTTATTGGGAGGTGCTTCTCGCCAACAGCAAGATTCCGCTGCGCCAGAGGCTGCTGAAGTTCTATTCGGAATATGCGCGGCGGATCATGGATTATTATTGGATTCGGATCTTCCTTTACGCGGGTCTGCTGGGCAGTGAGATCAACAAGAACTATCTCGACCTGCTGAGGACCCGGATCATCTACAAGATCTGCCACGCTATGCGCGACGAGGCGGGCCTGCCCAGGCTGTCCGACGACGAGCTCAGCGAGCGCGACCTCCAGCTTGTCTGGGCCCTCCAAGGGAGCGTCCTTTATCTCGCGATCCAGCGACACGTTTATCGCAATCTGTCGGACGAAGGGATCGACGGCGTCATCGAGGATCGCGTCGACGCGTTCCTCAAGGGCGCGCTCTCCGTAGTCGGGCGCGCTGCGGAAGCGTCGGCAACCGAAGAGACCAGCGCTTGAGGCGCCGATGCGTCTTTAGAAGCGACGGAGGAAAGCGCCCTTGAAGAGCGTCGGCAGAATCGGCGGCGTCGAGATTGGACGAGTGCTTGACAGCACCCTGTTGGGCGAGACCATGCAAGGCTGGTTTCCGGACTTCAATCGAGACGCGGTCAAGCCCCACGAGAGCTGGCTGTGTCCCACCCATTATGACGCTGAGAGCGGCCACTTCGCCATGCCGGTCCACAGCTGGCTCGTGCGGGTCGGCCGGTACAACGTCCTGATCGACACCTGCCTGGGGAATGACAAGCCCCGTCCAGGTCTGGTCGAGGGGCACATGCTTGACACCCGCTACTGCCAGCGCATGGCGGAGCTGGGTGTGACCATGAATGACATCGACTATGTGCTGTGCACGCATCTTCACGTCGACCATGTCGGATGGAACACCCGATTGGAGAACGGGCGTTGGGCGCCGACGTTTCCTGACGCGCGCTACGTGTTTTCGAGGACCGAGTACGAAGCCGCCAAGAAGGACGCCTCAAATCCATGCTCTCAGCCCTGGTTCAAGCACGTGTTCGAGGACTCGATCCATCCGGTGGTGGAGGCGGGCAAGGCGTGCCTCGTCGACGGCGTTCATGAGCTTATCGACCATCTGACGCTCCGCCCGGCGCCCGGCCACTCCCCTGGCCATCTTCGCATCGAACTCAGATCGCAGGGGGCGATCGGCGTCTTCGCCGGCGACATGCTGCACTCGCCGATCCAGGTTCCCTTGTGGGAATGGAGCACTCGCGTGTGCTGGGACAAGCACATGGCGGCGGCCTCCCGGCGCGAGCTGCTTGAATTCTGCGCGTCTGAGAACGCGCTTTTGCTGCCCGGCCACTTTCAAGCGCCGCATGTCGGGCGTATCAAACGAGCGGGAGGGACGTTCGCCATCGACTTCGGATGGTAGCTTTCTCGCTTGCGGCGCCGCTCAAGGGCGGAAGCGCGCGTCGCATTGATGACAAGCCCCAAGGTTGCTAGCATCGTTGAAACAATGAGCGAAAGTCTTCGGCAGATCCGTCTGTTCGTTGCGGCCTACGAGGAAGGCTCGTTTACCGCTGCCGCGCACCGCGAGAACGCCACCCAATCGGGCGTTTCGCAACACATCCATAAGCTCGAGGCGCGTTTCGGGGCGGGGCTCTTCTCCCGCGACACCGGAGCGATCCATCCGACCCCCGCCGGCGATCTCTACTATCGGTACTGCATCGAGATCCTGCGCGTGCACGAGGCCTCGAAGAACGAAATGAAGAGGTTCGGATCAGGCTTGAGCGGGGAAATCATTGTCGGGTTGATGCCAACGATGACCCGCTCCGTGCTGGGTCCGGCGCTTGCGACGTTTGTGGGGGAGAACCCTAACGCTCAAGTCAGAATCGTCGAGGGCTTCAGCGCTCTTCTGACAGAGCGCGTGCGCGCCGGGGAACACGCCTTCGCCATTGTTCCCGCGTTTCAGGGCGCGCCCGGCTTGGATACGAGACTCTTCCATTCGACCCCGGAAGTGCTGGTGTCGAGACGCACCTCGCGCCGCGCGCACATGACGCCAATCCGTCTCAAGGACGTCGGTCCACTCAATTTGCTCTTGCCAAGCCCGCCGAACACCCGGCGCCGAACCCTCGACACGTACCTCGCCTCCAATGGCGTCCGTGTGCGGCAAGTGCTCGAGATCGATTCGATGTTTGGCGCGCTCGATCTCATCGCCAATACCGATTGGGTGAGCATCTTCCCAGGCATCATGATAGCGTCGGACATCGATCGCGACTTGTTTACAATCAACGTGATCATAGAACCGCAACTGATTCTCGATCTGGTGCTGATCGAGCCGATGCGCCAGCCCATGGGCCCCCTGGCCGAGACGTTCCTCAAGCTTTTAGAGGACGAGACCGCTCGGATCAGCGCCCGCTTGGCGACAATCCCGGCAACTGTCCCTGCCGGCGCGCGTGCGATCGGTCAGATGCGGGCCGAAAGCCGAACGGACCGCGCAATCCGGGAGGGCAGTTCATGGGCGCGGCCCGATCGCGGCCGCCCACTGAAGCCGTCCGTCGCAAGCGGAACTCTCCGACAGACGAAGACCGCCACGGAAGCGCCGGCGTAACGTCGCGGCGGCTCATCTGCGCCTTCAGCCGAGCTTCGACCCGTTGGTCATCAGCAGGATCGAATAGAGCGACGTCGTGCCGCAGATGAACAGGCGGTTGCGCTTCGGGCCGCCAAAAGTCACGTTGGCGACGATTTCAGGGATCAGGATCTTGCCGATCAGCGTTCCGTCGGATTCGTAGCAGTAGACGCCCTTGCCGGTGCTCGTCCATATCCGTCCAGACCGGTCGACGCGGAAGCCGTCGTACAATCCGTCCTCCGGGGCCAATTCGGCGAAGATCTCGCCTGGGCCCTTCACGCTCTTGCCATCCGCGTCGACGGCGTAGCGGCGAATGCAGCGCGGCGTATTCGCCTTATGCGTCGCGCCGGTGTCGGCGACATAGATGAGCTTCTCGTCGGGCGAAAAGGCGATGCCGTTCGGCCGCGCCATGTTGTCGATGAGCCGGGTGATCGCGCCCGTCTGCGGGTCGACGCGATAGACGTGGCAGCCGTCGATCTCGGGCGCCGCCGGCTCGCCCTCGTTGTCGCCGTCGATGCCGTAGGCCGGGTCGGTGAACCAGATGGAATCGTCGGATTTGACCACGGCGTCGTTCGGCGAGTTGAAACGCTTGCCCTCCCACTTGTCCGCGAGGACTGAGATCGAGCCGTCGAACTCGGTGCGGGTCACGCGACGAGTCAAATGTTCGCAGGTGACCAACCGGCCCTGGTTGTCGACCGTGTTGCCGTTCGAATTGTTGGAGGCCTGCCGGAAAACGGACACTTGGCCCGATTCCTCGACGAAGCGCAGCATGCGGTTGTTGGGGATGTCAGACCAGATGAGATAACGGCCGGCGGCGAACCAGGCCGGACCTTCGGCCCAGATCGAGCCGGTCCAGTGGCGGGTCACCCGCATATAGCCGGCGAAGAGCTGCGCAAAGCGCTTGTCGAGGACGACGAGGTCGGTTCCTTCGAGTTGCCCGTAGTGCATGATGCGTTCCCCCCGTTGCGGCGGCGACTGTTTCAGCCAAGGTTGGCGCCTTCGGCGCTGAACGGCAAGAGCGGCCCCCGCCTTCCCGCGTCAAGGAATAGCAGCGACGGCCCGCGTGGCAAGGTCCGCGCGCCCAATAACCAGAAAGGCTTGCGGCGCGCGCCGTCGTCGTCCACATTATGGGTCATGAATCGCTCGCCAGCGCGGGGCGACGCCTCGCGGCTCATCGCCGTTCTGGGGCCGACCAATACCGGCAAGACCCATCTGGCGGTCGAGCGCATGCTGGGACACGCCTCGGGCATGATCGGCCTGCCGCTGAGGTTGCTTGCGCGCGAGATTTACGATCGGGTGGTCAAGGCGCGGGGCGTGGCTGAGGTCGCGCTGATCACCGGCGAAGAAAAGATCGTCCCCGCGAGACCGCGCTATTTCGTCTGCACGGTCGAGGCGATGCCGCTCGACCGCAAGGTTGAATTTCTCGCCATTGATGAAATCCAGCTTTGCGCCGACCCCGAACGCGGCCATGTGTTCACCCATCGGCTCCTGCATGCGCGAGGGTCGGCCGAGACGATGCTGATGGGCGCGGCGACCGTCGCCTCGCTGATCCGGCAGCTCTGTCCCGGGGCCGAGATCCAGTTTCGCGAACGACTGTCCCAGCTGACCTACGCCGGCCCGAAGAAGCTGACCCGCCTGCCTCGACGCAGCGCCATCGTCGCCTTCTCCGCCGACGCGGTCTACGCCATCGCCGAACTGATCCGCCGCCAGCGCGGCGGGGCCGCCGTCGTCATGGGCTCACTCAGTCCCCGCACGCGGAACGCGCAGGTCAATCTGTTCCAGTCCGGCGAAGTCGATTTCCTGGTCGCGACCGATGCAATCGGGATGGGACTGAACATGGATGTCGACCATGTCGCGTTCGCGGGTTTACGCAAATTCGACGGACGGCGCCTGCGCGGGCTCTATTCGCAGGAGATCGCTCAGATCGCCGGGCGCGCCGGCCGCTTTCGCAAGGACGGCGCCTTCGGGGTGACGGGCGACGCGCCCGAAATCGACCCGGATGTCGTCGCTGCAGTCGAAGGCCATGTCTTTCCGTCGGTCATGGCCGCGGAATGGCGTAATCATCAGCTCGATTTTCAGTCGCTTCACGGACTCATCCGCTCGCTGGCTGCGTCGCCGCCCGCGCCGGGTCTCAGGCTCTCGGAGGAGAGCCAGGACGAAACGACGCTGCGCCAACTCTCGACCGATGAAATGATCATCCGGCGCAGCCGCGATCGGTCGAACCTGATGCGCCTGTGGGAGGTCTGCCAGACGCCGGATTTCCGTAAAGCCACGCAGGACGAGCACGCGCGCCTGGTCGGGACCATGTTCGAGCATCTCACCCAAGGCGATCGGAGGCTTCCCGAAGACTGGATGCAGGGCCAGTTCGCCGCTCTCGACCGGACCGACGGCGACATCGATGCGCTGTCGTCCCGGCTCGCTCGGGTGCGCACCTTGGCCTATGTCGCCAATCGCGCCGACTGGCTCGCCGATCCGCCAACCTGGCAGGGCCGGGCGCGGGCCCTCGAGGACCGGCTTTCCGATACGTTGCACCAATCGCTGATGCAACGCTTCGTCGACCGGCGCACGAGCGCGCTGTTGCGCAGCTTGAGTCAGCGCGCCGGCCCGATCCTTGGCGGCATCGACGCTGACGGGGCGGTGACGGTCGAAGGCCACCTGGTGGGCCGGCTAGCCGGCTTCCATTTCGAGGCCGAGCGGGGCGCGACCGCGCTCGAGAATCGCGCTTTGCGCGGCGCCGTCGAGCGAGTCGTCGCGCCCGAGGTCGCTCGGCGGCTTGGCGCGCTGGCGAGCGAGGAGGACGAGGCGTTTGCGCTTGCGGCCGGCGGCGTCGTCAACTGGCGCGGCGAACCGGCCGGCGAAATCGTCGGCGGCGAGCCGTTCGCGCCGCGCGTGCGCCTGATCGGCGAGTTCGGCGCCGAGCCGCAACGCGAGCGCGCAGCGCGGCGCCTCGAAGCTTTCGCCGCCGCTGAGGCGAGCGAGCGTCTTTCCGCGCTCAAGCATCTCAAGGAGGCGATCGAGGACGGGCGCCTCAAAGGGCTCGCGCGCGGCCTCGCCTACCAGCTCGTCGAGCAGTTCGGCGCGCTGGACCGTCGCGCGGCCGATGCGCGGATCAGGCTATTGAGCCGCAACGAGCGCCGGACCCTCAAGGCGCTCGGCGTGCGCTTCGGCGCGTTCAGCCTCTATCTGCCGTCCCTTCTCGAGCCGAAAGCGCAGCTCCTCGCGTTCGCCTATGCCGAACTCGCGAACCCCGCGTGGCGACCGGACGCAGGGACGCTCAATCCGCTGCCGCATCCGGCGCCGCGCCCGCAGGCGCTCGCGCTGCGCGGCCTGCGCGCCGTGGGGCAGATCGCCGCGCCGATCGCCGAGCTTGAGCGGCTTGACGCGCTTGCGCGCGCCGCCTGGCCCGAAGGCGCCGGCGGTATCGACGTCACCGATGCGCTGCTGGCGAGCTTACGCTGGCGGCGCGAGGACGCGCATCACATCCTGCGCGCGCTCGGCTTCGCGCGCGTGCGCGACCGCGAAGGCGCCGAGAGCGCGCTGTTTCGCCGCCGGCGCTCGGCGTCCGACGAACCGGCGCCCAAGGCCGGTCCCGTCGCGACCCCATTCGCCGCGCTTGCCGCGCTCACGAAGCCAAACTCCGCCGCTGCGCGTCGGGCGAGGCGCGCCAAGGCCCGGCGCCGCCGGACCGCCGGACGCGCCCCCTCGTGACGGAAGACGCCTGCCGGATCGACGTCTGGCTGTGGCGCGCCCGGTTTTTCAAGACCAGAAGCCTCGCCGCGCGCATCGTCGAGGGTGGCGGCGTGCGCCTCGTACGCGGCCAGACGCGCGCCCCAGTCGACAAGCCGAGCCGCCCCGTCCGTTGCGGCGATGTGCTGATCTTCGCGCAAGGGCCGAAATGGGTCGCGGTGAAAGTCGAGGCGGTGGGCGAGCGGCGCGGCCCGGCGGCCGAAGCGCGGGCTCTTTACAGCGTGCTTGAACCCTCGGCGGTTCCACCGGATCGACCGATGGCTTCATGAATTGCAGGCTCGCGCAGCGCCGGAGGGGAGATGGGAAGCGTCATGCCTCCCGGTCAAGTCGCTGTCGAGACGAGACGGTTGAGAGCGACTTTCCCTTGACAAAATCAGAAACGCGCTCTATACATATTCAGATAGACGGAATCTCTTCTCGCTCGGGGACTGCCGGGCCGAGAAACGAGAGTGGCTGTTCGAGACGTTAAGACTGCAACCGTCGCGCGAGGCGAGAAGGAGGACAGTTTTTCCTTATTTTTTCGGCCGCAAGCCTTTGAAAAGGCTCGATTCTGAAAAATAGGCGTTAGTAAACGCTAGCTCTTTTACGAGCGCTTGCGAGCGTTTGTGCGGGTTTTATTGGCGTTTGCTTGCGGAGAACTCGCGCACTGGTTGCCGAGGTGCGAGATCATGAGGTCACGCGGCGCGCTCGACCAGACGCGTCGATCCAAAATGCAGCAGGCTCCGGGGCGAGACTTAGGGAGCGAAAAACGTGCGCAAAGGAGGCGCTAAACTATTGAAATGACACAGTCGAGTAAAGAAGTGCGCGGCCCGCCGCAGGAGCCCTCGCGCGCCGCCCATCACGCGTCGGGGCCGGGCGGGGGCCGATCAAAGCGCATAGAGCGACGGCTGCTCTCTCAGCTTGATCGCCTCGCGCGCGCCGCTTTCGAGCGCTCTGACTCCGGCCAGTGTCGTCGCGGTGGCGACATAGCCGTCCCAGGCGCTCGGGCCTGCAGCGCCGCCTTTGGCGGCGGCGCCGATCCAGGCGCGGAACTCCGCGTCGAAGGCGGCGCCGAAGCGGTCCGGCCAGTCCTCGAACACACGGCCTGAGAACGCGCCATTCGTCCTGATCACGACGTCGCTTTGCTCGGCGAGACTGACTGTTCCGGTTTCGCCGATCACCTCGCCGCGAATGTCGTAGCCATAAGCGATGTTTACGGAGGTCTCGATTGTCACCAGCGCGCCCGAACGCATGTCCATGAGCGCAAGCAGCGGGTCGGCGACGCCGCCGGCGCGGCGGTTTCGGCGCGGCGCCCTGACGGAGATCGCGACTGGCTCGTCGTCCAGCAGGAACCGCGCGATGTCGATGTCGTGTACGGCGGTATCAGTGATCGCCATGGTCGCCTTGAAATGAGCGGGAGACGAAGCGTTGCGATGAACGCTGTGGAACATCAGCGGAAATCCGATCGCGCCCTTTTGGATTTCCTCCTTCATCGCGCGATATGGCGCATCGAAGCGGCGCATGAAGCCGACCTGGACGAGCCGGCGTCCGAATGCCGCTTCCGCATCGACGATCGCCGAGCAGTCGGCTTCCGTGGTCGCCATCGGCTTCTCGCAGAAGACCGGTTTGCCGGCCTTGATCGCGGCGAGCACGTAAGCCGCGTGGGTTGCGCCCCACGACGTGACGATGATTGCGTCGACGTCCTTGGCGGCGATGAGCTGTTCGCCGTCCGCGTAGACGCTCGCCCCCGGCAGCCGCGCCGCGACTTCCTTCGCCGGCGTCGAATCCGCGTCGCTGAGCGCGACCACGCGCGCGCCCGCGAGCGTTTCGGTCAGCCGGCGAATGTGCTCCTGCCCGATCTTCCCAACTCCGATAACGCCGACGTTCAGTGTCATGAGTCTCGTTTCCTCCCTGACCGCGCTTGCCGAATCAGTATCCGACCGCCAGCGTCCCGCGTTGCCTCAAATCCGACGCCCCCTCAAGCTCGCCGTCCGGCGCGCGAAAAATCGTATTGGCCGAGCCCATGGCGTTGCGAATAACAACCTTATGCCCCATCGCCTCGAGCAGGCGGATCGTGTCCGGCGACATGCCGCGCTCGATGCGCAATTCGTCCGGCCACAGCTGGTCGTGCGCGCGCGGCGCGTTCTCCGCTTCCGCAACATTGAGGCCGTGGTCGACCACGTTGAGGATCATCTGCAGCACCGTCGAGATGATGGTCGAGCCGCCGGGGCTGCCGGTCGCCATGACGAGCTTGCCGTCCTTGAACACAAGCGTCGGACTCATCGAGGAGAGCGGACGCTTCATCGGCCCGGGCGCATTGGCGTCGCCGCCCAGGAGCCCGTAGACGTTGGCGGCGCCGGGCTTGGCGGCGAAGTCGTCGAGCTCGTTGTTGAGCAGCACGCCGGTCCCCTCCGCGACCAGGCCCGACCCATAGGGCAGGTTGAGCGTATAGGTGTTGGCGACCGCATCGCCGTCGGCGTCGACGATCGAAAAATGCGTCGTCTGATCGCTCTCGTAGCGTTGGGGTTCGCCGGGGCGGATGTCGGCGGCGGGGCGGGCCCGGTCGGGCGCAATGAGCGCGCGCAAATGCTCGGCATAAGCCTTGGAGATGAGGCCGGCGAGCGGGATTTTGACGAAATCGGGATCGCCGAGCCAAGCCGCGCGATCGGCGTAGGCGAGCTTTTCCGCTTCCGCGATCTCGTGCAGCGAGGCGGCGGAATTGAGACCCTGTGCGGCGAGCGGAAAGCCTTCGAGAATGTTGAGGATTTCGATGATATGCGCCCCTCCGGACGAGGGCGGCGGCATCGAGACGACAGTATAGCCGCGATAGGTCCCGCAGACCGGCTTGCGCTCGACGGCGCGATAATTGACGAGGTCCTCGATCGTCATGCGCCCGCCCGCCGCATTGACCGCTTGGGCGATCTTTCGCGCCACCGGCCCAGTGTAGAAGCCCGCAGCGCCGTTGGCGGCGATCGTCTCGAGCGTTGCCGCGAGATCGTCGAGCGCGATGCGGTCGCCGGCCTGCGGGACGCCGCCGTCGGGGCGCAGATAGATCCGCGCCGATGAAGGATACCTGGCGAGCGCCTTTGCGGCCAGCGGCAGCGAATCGGCGACGTCGTCGTCGACGACGAGGCCTTGACGCGCGAGCGCGATCGAAGGCGCGATCAGGTCGGCGAAGGAGAATTTGCCCGAGCCATATTTGCGCCAGGCGAGCTCGAGGCCGGCAACGGTTCCGGGAACCCCGATCGCCAAGCCGGAATAGCGCGACTTGAACGGATCGGCCTCGCCGTTGGCGTCGAGGAACACATCCTTGGTCGTCGCTGCTGGCGCGGCTTCGCGGTAGTCGATGGCGATCGTTCGGTTGAGGTCGGCCCGATGAATGAGCATGAAGCCGCCGCCGCCCAGATTGCCGGCGCGCGGAAGAGTGACCGCGAGCGCGAAGCCGACCGCGACTGCCGCATCGACGGCGTTGCCTCCACGCTTCAGTATGTCCAATCCGACGCGCGACGCCGCCGCTTCCTGGGTCACGACCATGCCGTGCCTGGCGACGACCGGACGCGCGGTGGCGAATGGGGAAATGACTGGATCGGCGCTCGCCGCGGCCGGAGCGAGGCAGAGAAAAGCGAGGGCGGCGAATTGAAATGGCCTCAAAACGTGGTCCTCGAAACGTGGCTCACGCGATCATAGGAAAGCGAGCCGCCCGGCGTCGATTCCGTCATTGCCGGCCGACCGCCGGTCGGAGCGCCTACCCGATCGCCATGACTGCGTCACGCGCCAGGCGTGGCGCGAGCTTCCGCATATCGGCGGCGGAGATCGCGACGCAGCCGGCGGTCGGCGTGAGCCCCGGGCGCGCGAGGTGGAAGAAGATCGCGCTGCCGCGCCCCTTGGCGCGACGCGTGAAGTTCTGGTCGAGCACGAAGGTCAGGTCATAAAGATGATCGGCGCGCCACATCCGGTCCGTGCAGTCAGGCGCGGGCAAGCGCACAGGCCGATTGTAGCGCGGGCTCGATGGATCCTCGCACCAGCCCAGGTCGTGACGCAGGGGCCTCAGCGGCGCTCCCGCCGCTCTCAACCGCACACGGTCAGGCCGGTAATAGCCCCATAAGAGCCGGAACCGTCCCGCGGGCGTGCCCTTGTCGCCCTCACGCTTGATGCGGACGATTCCCGTTGGCCCTAGCGCGCAAGGAATGCGCAACGGTCCCGCCGTCAGCCAGCCGCGGGCCCGGTTTCCGGCAAGCGGGCGGACGCACAGATGGGAAAGGCGCTGGGAGGAGCTCATTGGTAAGTACGATCGCAGAAGAGGGAGAGGAGCGCGAGACGTCAAGTGAAGGCGCGATCAATCGCCCGCACCAGAGACGGCGCTGCTCCTCGCTCGCCGCCGGTCTCGCGCGATATGCACGTTGGAAGCGTTCGCCTCTCGCCAATTTGATCTCCCCCCGCCCCAGCCGTCCTCAATCGTGCTTTCTCAGGTGCTAAGCTCGGCTCCAATGGAGGCCGCAGGACGATGATCAATCTTGTTGTCAATGGGCGAAACATCGCCCTCGACGTCGAGCCGGAAATGCCGCTGCTCTGGGCGCTGCGCGACGAATTGGGGATGGTCGGAACGAAATTCGGCTGCGGCGCGGGATTGTGCGGCGCCTGCACCGTGATCATCGACGGCGAGGCGACCCGATCGTGCATCACGCCGGTCAACGCCGGCGCCGACAAGAGGATCCTGACCATCGAGGGCCTCGGCGAGAAGGAGCTGCACGCGGTGCAGAAGGCCTGGATCGAGGCCGACGCGCCGCAATGCGGCTATTGCCAATCGGGGCAGATCATGGCCGCGGTCGCGCTCCTCTCGCACAATCCGCATCCGAGCGACGCGGACATTGACGCGGAGATGTCCAATATCTGCCGCTGCGGGACCTACCCGCGCATGCGCGCCGCGGTGCATCGCGCCGCCGAATTGACCAAGATCTAAGGGAGGACTCAATGACGATCGCTCTCTCCCGACGCGCCTTCATTCGAGCCAGCCTCTCCGCCGCCGGAGGTCTCGCCATTGCAGCGTTCGCCCCCGAGTTCGCGGGCGCGACTACCGTCGGCGGCGAACCGTGGAGTCCGGAGACCGGCAAGGCGCCCGACGAAATCAACGCCTTCGTCGTCATCGACCCCGACAATTCCGTCACGCTCCGCGTCGCCAAGTCCGACATGGGGCAGGGCGTGCTGACCTCGATGGCGATGATCTTGGCCGAGGAGCTCGAATGCGACTTCGCCAAGGTGAAGGTCGAATACGCTTCCGCCCACCGCAACCTCGTCGACAACAACGTGTATCAATCGATGGGCACCGGGGGCTCGCGGTCGGTGCGCAGTTCGCGCGTGTTCCTGCAGCAGGCGGGCGCCTCCGCCCGCGCGCGGCTCATCGCGGCGGCGGCGGCGCGATCGGGCGTGGAGCCCGCCGCGTGCATCGCCAGCGGCGGTGTGGTGCGCAATGACGCCTCCGGGCGCTCGGCGACCTTCGGCGAGCTCGCGGCGGACGCCGCCAAAGTCGCGCTCGCCGCGGAGCCCACGATCAAGACGCCCGACCAGTTCAAGCTGATCGGCCAGGAGGTCAAACGCATCGATACGACGCTGAAATCGACCGGCGCGGCGCGCTTCGGAATCGACACCCGTCTGCCGGGCATGGCCTATGCGGCGGTCGCCAATTGCCCGGTGTTCGGCGGCAAGCTCAAGGCTTACGACTTCTCTGCTATCTCCAAGCGGCGCGGAATCATTGCCGCTATGGCGGTGACCAATGGCGTGGCGGTCGTCGCGGACAATTTCTGGCGCGCCAAGGAAGCGCTCCACGCGATGCCGGTCGAATGGGACTTCGGCCCAGCCGCTGCCACCGACAGCGCCATGTTCGCAGCCGAATATCGCGCCGCGCTCGATGGGCCGCTCGCTGACGGCGGCGGCCATGGCGATAGCAACGCCGCCTTCTCTCAGCCGGCCAAAGTGGTCGAAGCGCTGTACGAGGTTCCCTATCTGGCGCACGCGCCGATGGAGCCGCTGAACGCGACCGCGCATTGGCGGGAAGACCGGATCGACGTCTGGATGGGCACGCAAGCTCCGGAATCGGCGCTCGCCTACGCCGCGAAGGCCGGCGGGGTCGATCCGAAGGCGGTCTTCGTCCACAATTGCTTCCTCGGCGGCGGGTTTGGCCGGCGCGCGGTCAACGACGAACTGACCCAAGCGGTCGAGGTCTCCAAGGCCATGAAGCGGCCGATCAAGCTGATCTGGACGCGCGAAGAGGACATTCGCGCCGATCGCTATCGCCCGCAGGCGGCGCTGCGCATGCGCGCGGCCCTGCGCGAAGACGGCGCGCCGGCGGGCTTCGACTTCACGACCGCGGTCGGCTCGATCACGCGCTCGCTCGGCTGGGGCAAGGTCGAGAACGGGGTCGAGCGCCAGGCGGTCGAGGGGCTTTCCAACTGTCCCTATCGGGCGGACGCGCTCAAGGTCGGCGTCAACCTCAAGAACACCCATGTGCCGGTCATGTTCTGGCGTTCGGTCGGGTCGTCGCAGAACGCCTTCGCGGTCGAAAGCTTCATCGACGAATGCGCCCACGCGGTGAAGCGCGATCCGGTCGAATACCGCCGCGCGCTGCTCGAGGGCAGGCCTGATTTCCTCGCCGTGCTCGACACGCTCGCCTTGAAGGGCGACTGGGGAAAGCCGCTGCCGAAGGGAGTGGGGAGAGGCGTCGCGATCCACGAAGCGTTCGGCACCATCGTCGGCGAGATCGCGGAGGTCGCGGTCAGCACGAGCGGCGAGGTCAAGGTCCAGCGCGTCGTCGCCTGCGTCGATTGCGGCCACCTCGTCAATCCGCTCACCGCCGCGATGCAGATCGAGAGCGCGGTGCTCTACGGCCTCACGGCTGCGCTGTTCGGCGAGATCACCATCAAGCAGGGCCGCGTCGAACAGGGCAATTTCGACGCCTACCCGATCGCGCGCATGTCGGACGCTCCGGTCATCGAGACCCACTTCGTATTGTCCGGCGGCGACAAATGGGGCGGGCTCGGCGAGCCGGGCACGCCGCCGATTGCGCCTGCGATCGCCAACGCCGTGTTCGCGGTCACCGGCAAACGCATCCGCTCGCTGCCGCTCAAGAACGCCTCGCTCGGGGTGTGAACGCCCTCGCGTCCGCGCCGCAACGCGAAGCAAACGCAAATAAGCGCAAGCAAAACGACGGTAAACAAGCATAAACGCCAGTAAATTTGCTTGCATTTGCTAGCGTTTACTTTTCCGAATCGAGACTTTTCAATGGGTTACAGCCGATTCAAATAAGGAAAACGGATCCCGTCTCAAGCCCTGTGCAGATTGTCTCAAGCGCCATCGCTCTCCTTTCTCACTTCGCCCGGTCCGCCTTCCGGTTGCGGGGTCCCTTGGATAGAGATATAGCGTGCGTTCTGATTTTTGTAAAGAAAATGTTTAAGACCTGTTTTTCAGAACTCCGCCGCCCCAGACGATGGGAGCAGGGGTTCGAGACCATCGCCTGTCATGCCCGCGAACGCGGGCATCCAGTAAGCCATTGACTATTCTCTAAATTCCCGCTTGCGCGGGAATGACAATATTGCCGACTGCGATTCCATCTGAAAGCGCGTCGCTTAGCCCAGATATTTGTTGATGATCGAAAGGCCGTCGTTGCGGACGTCGTCGGGGGTCATTTCGTCGACGATCGCGCCATGGGTCATCACGTAAAGGCGGTCGCAAACGCGCACCGCGACATCGATGCGTTGCTCGACGAGCAGGAGCGACGCGCCGCGCTTGCGCAATTCAAGCAGCGCGTTGACCATGAGCCCTACGGCGACCGGCGACAGCGCCACCGAGGGCTCGTCGAGCAGCATCACCTTTGGATCGCTCATCAACATGCGCCCGATCGCAACCATCTGCTGTTCGCCGCCGCTGAGGTACGACGAGAGCCGTCGACGATATTCGTAAAGGGCCGGGAACAGGTCGTAGACGGATTTCAAGAGCGCCTGGAGGCGCCCGCGGTCGTGGCGCAGATGCAGCCCGCCGAGCAAAAGATTGTCCTCGACCGTCTGGTCGAGAAAAGGCGCCGCCCTTCGGGCGCAATCGCCGCAAAGCCACGCGCCACGCGATGGGCTGGAAATGCTGAAACGTCTTCGCCATCCACCCGGATCGAACCACGGCGTTGATTGACCAGGCCCATGATCGCCTTGAGGACAGTCGTCTTGCCAGCGCCGTTAGGGCCGAGCAGCGCGACGGCTTCACCCTTGCCGACCTTGAGTCCAATGTCGCGCACGACGTCGAAGCGACCGTAACCCGCAAAGAGCGCGGTGACGTCGAGCGCCGGGCTTTGCCCATTCATCATTGGTCCAGCCTCATTCGCCCAGATAGACTTGGCGGACAACCGGATGCGCGCGCACCTCGTCCGCGGTTCCAGTGAGGATCACTTCACCGGCATTGAGCACGGTCACCCGGTCGCAGATCGGAAACAGGAACCGCGTCTGGTGCTCGATGATGATCATCGTGACGCCCTGCGCCTTGAGGTGGGTCAGGATCTCGGCGAGGTGGTCGACCTCGCGCGCCGACAAGCCGGTCGCCGGCTCATCGAGGATGATGATGTCCGGGCCCGCGACGCAGACGGACGCAAGCTGGGTCAATTGCTCGACGCCGTGCGGCACGTCGCCGACCGCTCGTCCGACCCAGGCCCCAGCGCCAACCATCTCAAGGGCCTCGCGCGATCGGCCCTCCATCCAGGCGAGGTCGCGCCGACCGGACGGCAGAAGCGGCCAGAACGCCGCCCGCTGAATGATACGCGGCTTGAGGTCGAACAGGCCGACCATCACGTTCTGGATCGGCGTCAATTCGCGCACGAGTTCGGCCGCCTGAAAGGTCCTGCGCATGCCGAGCCTGGCGCGCTTGCTGGGCGAAGCGCCGTCGACGCGCACCCCCTTGATGAGGGTGGCGCCGGCGAGCGGCTGCAGCCGCCCGGCGATCACATTGGCAAGCGTGCTCTTGCCCGATCCGTTCGGGCCGATGAGTCCATGGATGTGGCCGCGCTTCACCGCGAGGTCGACGTCGCGCAGAACCTTAAGGCCGGTCCCATAGCTGAATTGGATGCCCCGGCACTCGACGGCGTACTCCGGCTCGGGAACGCCTGCGCGCGCCGCGCCTGCGCTTCCAGCCGCGAACTTGCGGAAGAGGCCCGCCTCCACCGGCGCATCTGCGCCTCCGAAGGCGGAGGCGGCCGGCTCCGCTTCGGACGCCGCGCTTCCGCCGAGCGCCGCGACGCGCTTGAGGAGGCTCATCACGCCGCCCGGCAGCAGGGTCACCGCCAATATCGAGAGCGCGCCGTACACCATCTCCTGCACCCAGGGGTTGATGTTGACGAGCGCGGGGAACATCGAGACGAAGGCCGCGCCAATCACCGGCCCCGGGGTCGTGTTGATGCCGCCGATCAGCACCATGACGAGAATGTTCAGCGACACCGCCCAATCGAACTGCCCGGGCGAAACGACGCCGAGGAACGAGAACAGCCATCCGGCGCCGCCAGCCATCGCGGCGGAGACGCCGAACACGCCGATCTTGATGAGCGAGGTGCGCGCGCCCGCCGCCTCAGCGAAGCGCTCGGCGTCACGGATCGACAACAGCACCGGATAGAGCGGCGACTGGCGGATGCTCCAGACGAAGCCGATGCACAGGAGCAGAGCGAGCATGACGCACCAGGCCACGGGCGTTCCGAGCGCCTCCAAGCCTCCGGGGAAGTCGGGAAATGCGGGCCCGAGCAATCCCTGCAATCCGCCGGTGATCTTAAGATCGGTCGCCAGCACCGTCAGCACGAGCGTGAAAATGAATGTGGTGATCGCAAAATAGAGCCCGCTGACCCTGAGAGACATCGCGCCGACCGCAAGGCCGGTGACGCCCGCGACCGCGAGCACGATCAGAAGGACGAGGAAGACGTTCCAGCTAAGACTGTTGACGACGATCGTCGTGAAATAGGCGCCAATAGCGAAGAAGCCTCCCTGGCCCAGCGAGTAGAGCCCGAGCATGCCGGCGACCAGATCGAGGCTGATGGCGAGGATGCCGAACACCGCCGCGACCAGCACGAGACTTTGGACGCCGAGGTCCGAGCGCGCGACGAGCGCGGTCGCTGCGAGGTAGGCGGCGACGAACAAGGCGACGCCGATCGTCCGAAGCCGGGGCTTAAATCCCGCGCCAGCTAGCGCGGAGGGCGCGCGCGGCGCCTCTATGCGCTCCGTCTCCACGGGCTTCCGTTAGGCCTGCGCCGCCGCTGCGGCGCGCCCGCGGGAGCGGAAGAGGTTTCCTGCGCTGAACAGGCCGCGCGGCGAGGCGATCAGGACGACGACGAGGACGATGAAAGGAAACCAGTCGGAGGCCTGCGAATTGATCATCGCGTTCGCGCCCTCCGCGCAGACGCCGAGCAGAAGGCCGCCGAACATCGCCGCGATCGGCTTTTCGGTTCCGCCGCCGATCATCATGGCGATGAAACCGAACGTGCCGAATGTGTCCCCAAGATAGGGGTTGGCGAAGGTGGTCGGCCCGATCAGGAGCCCGGCCACTCCTGCGTAAAGGGCCGAGGCGGCGAAGGCGACGATCGCGACCACGGTCGTGTTGACGCCAACGGCGGTCGCCATCTCCGGATCGGCCGCCGTCGCCATGCCGATCTTGCCGAACAGCGTGCCGCGCCGCACCAGCTCGAAGCCGGCCGTCAGGACCGCGGCGGTTACGATCGCGAGCAGCTGCTGCCCGGTCAGCACTGCGCCGAACAAGTGAAAGCTTGTTTCCTCGAACATCGGCGGAAAGGCCTGCGAGGTCGGTCCCCAGATATAGGCGGCTGCATTCTCGAGGATGACCGCAAAGCCCAAGGTGCTGACGAGCCAGCCAAAACTGAAGCGGTTGAACGCCAGGATAGGGCGAACGGCAATAAGGTACGAAAGAACCCCGAGAACGGCGGCGCAGCCGAGGCCAAGGATCGCCGCCGCCCATGTCGGATAGCCCGCGGCGCAAAGTTCCGCGGTCACCATCACCGTCGCCATCATCATCTGCCCCTGGGCGAAGTTGATGATGCGGGTGACGTAGAAGGTGATGGCCAGCGCCATCCCGATGAGCCCGTACACGGCCCCAATGGCGACGCCGCTCACCACGAACTGAAGCACGGACCTGTTCCCTGGCGTCCCACGAAACGATAAGCGCCGGCACGCGCTTCTCACGGCGCTTCGCCGGACGCGGTCGGGACAGCCACAAGCTTCGGCTGCCGCCCCGAAGGCGTGGCTCAAAGCCTATCAGGTTTCCCCGGGCAAGCGAGTCGCGCGGCTTGGGCAAAGTAGCTAGTCGCTACATTGCAGGCGCAGCAATGAATAGCGCCGACATAACAGGTATGTGCGCGCCGCCGGAAACCCGCCCGCTGGACCCCGCAGCTCTCAAGGAACGGAATTTCTTTCGCGGGTGGCGGAGGGCGAGCTGTGGCGCCGCCGCCGCCTCATCCCTGACCAAAATAGCCTAGTGATTATCGACCCTTATGGGACCGTCGGGCAGACCTCGGGTTTGCGCGCGTCTCGACGCTCGTGCGCGAGCAATCGGTCGATCACGGGTTATTCGGAAGCGCTCGTTTTCCGATCGTCGTTGCTTTGACAACACCGCAGATCTGCGCAAGGAAAATGCGAGGCTGACGGACGGTTGCATGAGGCGTGTCGAACTCTCGCGCCCGACCTAAACCGCTCGCATTGAGGGAGGAACAAGGCTCATGAAAGCCACCACTTGGGCGACGCTCGCCGCCGCGACCGCGTTATGCGCCGCACAAAGCCCGGCCCTCGCCGCTGGAGAACCGTACCTCATCGGCCTCATCGCCGGAACAACCGACGCTTACGGGTCGACCGGCGTCGCGACCGTCAACGGGGCGCAGATGGCGGTCGACAAGGTCAACGCCTCGGGCGGCGTGCTTGGCCGCCAGCTCAAGCTCGACCCGCACAACGACGACGCGTCGGCGACGGTCTCGGGGCAATTGTACGAGAAGCTCATCGCCGCTGGGGCGATCGCGATCGCCGGTTCGCCCGACACCGGTCCGGTCACTGCGCAGCTCGCGATCCGGCACAAGTTCCCGACCATCGGCGTCGTCGACGACGGCGGCCTCACCGTCAACACCGAAGGGCCGACTGGTCCGCCGAATCCCTGGGTGTTCGATTTCGGCCTCAACACCTTCGCCTGGGGCGAGAAGATCGGCGAATACGCGCTCAAGCACTGCCCGGACGGAATCGCCGTGCTGCATGACCCGGCGACCTACGGGCAGGGCGGCCTCTACGGCATCAAGCTCGCTTACGATAAGGCCGGCAAGAAGATCGGGATCGACCACACGATCACCGAGAACTGGTCGACCGGCGCGACCACCGGCCTCATGCCCGAGGTCAACGCCGCCAAGGCGGCGGGCATCAAATGCATCGATGCGTGGCTGACGCCGCAGGACCAGGCGGCGTTCGTCCAGGACCTGCATTCGGCCGGCTACAACGCCATGGTCTTCGGTAATGACGAGACCAACGCCGACGACACCTTTTCGAAGCTCGCCGGCGACATCGCCGACGGCACGATCAGCGCCGTGCTCACCTCCGACCTCCATCCGAGCCCCGAGCTCACGGCGTTCCGCGACGAATACAAGAAGCGCTTCAATCTCGACACGACCCCATTCGCCGAAACGAGCTACGACAGCATCATGATGCTGGCGCAGGTGGTCAACGACACGAAGTCGGTGAAGCCGGCGGACCTGCAGAAGGGGTTCAACTCGGTCAAGAATTTCAAGGGCATCACCGGCGACCTCAGCTTCTCGGAGAAGAACCACATCACGATCAACGCCGACCAGCTGACGCTCGTCAAATATGACGCCGCCAGCAAGCAGTGGGTCGAGGTGAAGGACTGATCAGAGTGCGGGCGGAAACATTGCCGGCCCGCGCTCTCCCCGCGGGACCACGGTCCTGTCCCAAAGAGGACAGGCTTTGTGACAGGGGCCGATTGCTTGGCCCCTGTCACCCCTTTCGAAGGTTCGGTCGTTAGCGCATTGCCGCCTGACTAGATCACAACCTTCCAGGCTTCCGGCACCAGCTGGAACCCGCGTCCGTTCGGGACGAGATGGGCGAAGCCGGGCAGGTGGAGGTGGCCGCCGGTCACCAGCAGGCGCTCCTTCGCGACATAGTCGAAGATCTTGAAGCGGTTTTCCGCGGCGAGCGGCTCGCTGATGTCGTACTCGCTCGTGACCTCGGGCCGGGGAATCTGGATCTCCGGCACGTGCACGGTGTCTCCCCACATCACCAGGGTTTCGCCCGCAGAATCGAGACGATAGCCGCAATGTCCCGGGGTATGGCCGGGAAGCGGCAGTTGCGTCACGCCGGGGAGAACCGTTCCGCCCTGGCTCGGACGGAACCGTTCGCGATAGGCGTCGAGGACCCGGTCGGCGGAATCGAGATAGGGCGTCGCCGCGGCCGAACGTCCGTCGCGAAGGCTCTTGTCCGACCAGAATGTGATCTCGTCCTCGTGCACGATCACTTCCGCGCGGGGGAAAGCCGGCTTTCCAGCCGTATCCAGAAGGCCGCTTGTGTGGTCCGGATGGATGTGGGTCACGAGCACGGTGTCGAAGTCGTCGGGCTTGAAGCCCGCAGCGCGCAGATTCTCCGGGAGCCGGCCCATGGAATAGACAGTGGTGGAGCCGCCGCCTGAATCGACAAGAATCGTATTGCAGTCAGTCTGGATGACGAAGGCGTTGACGGTCAGCCGCGGCGGCCCGTCGCGGAATGCGCTGCGCATCAGCCCTCGGAAGTCCTCGAGGCCAGCGCCCCTCAAAATCTCGAAGCTGATGTCGAGGAAGCCGTCGTTGATCGTCGTGACTAGCGCGTCGCCGATACGCCGCCTGTAGACGCCCGGCGACTGCTTGTCGGTCTTGTCCATCGGATTGGCCATTGTCGTCTCCTCCCGGTCAGAGACTATCCGGTCTTTGGTCTATCCCCGCATTTTGCCACCGCCGTCGGCGAAGTGAAATGAACCAGCCGCCCAAAATCGCTATAACTGTTATCTATCGGGTTCGAATGCCTGACGAAGCTTGTCGTTGCTAGCGTACGTGAAGCAGGGCGACCGGCAGCAACGCGACCGAGCGTCCCGCCGCCAAGCGGGCGCGCGGCGCAGACGACGCGGAGGTCCCGCTAAACCAGAAGGGAGGCGCGCTTGAGTTTGGCCGACCCGCTCGCGCGCTATATGTGCGACGCCGAGCCTCTGCATGATTGCCTGCGTCGGGGCCTGATCCAACTCTCAGGCTTCGTACTGAAGCGCACGATCGCCGGTCCTCGCGCGATCGTCGACTACGAACCCCTCGCGGCTGCTCGCGAACGCATTCGCGAAGCGGCCGAAGGCCTGAACAGCCTGCGCGCGCCGAACGGGGCGGCCCACCATCGAAGTCATCTCGGCGCAGCGCTCGCGGCGCTCGAAAGCGCGCTCGCCGCAGCCCTGTCCACGACCGATCAGGACGGAGACGCCCTCTTCCACTTTGTTGAGGAAGCCGAGCGGCATCTTCGGGCTGTGGCGCGGACAGCGCCCGGATTCGAAACGGTCGATCTCAGGCAGGCATGCTGCGCCATGCACGGCGGCGGCGTCACCGCCTTCGAAGCGCGGTTCGCTGGATAAACGGCGACGAACAGGCGAGGAGCGTCATGGGCAAATATTCGATCTGGGTGCTCGACTATGCCGCGGTGAACAAATTTCCGCAGAGCGTCATGCTCTACGGTCCGCAATATGTCGGCATCCGCAACCTGCCCTACGCCTATGTTCTGATCAAAGGGCAAGGCCATGTGATCCTCGTCGACACCGGCTACGATCACAAAGAGTACGGCAAGTATCTCGCCGATCTCTACGGCGTCTCGAACTGGCATCCCGCTTCAGAAGTTCTCGCGGAATGCGGGGTTAAGCCCACCGATGTCACGACAGTTCTGATCACGCACGCGCATTTCGATCACATGGGCGGGCTCGACCTCTTTCCCAACGCCAAGTTCTATATCCAGAAGCGCGAAATCGATAAGTGGGTATGGGCGCTGACTCTTGGACCCGAATTTCGCTTTCTTGTCGGCGCCGCCGACCCCGCCGACATCGTCAAGGCGACGCGGCTCGCTCGCGAAGGCCGCATGATCGCGGTCGACGGAGACCTCGAGGACGTCTTGCCCGGCATCGATCTCCATCTCGCAGCCGACACCCACACCTATGGCTCGATGTACGTGACCGTGCGCAACGACGGCGCGCGTGCGAGCGCGGACGCCTTCATCCTTGCCGGCGATCTCATCTACACCTACGATAACCTTACCGGGCTCGATAAGAACGATCCGCAGCT
Source organism: uncultured Alphaproteobacteria bacterium (assembly GCA_963824475.1). GTDB lineage: Bacteria > Pseudomonadota > Alphaproteobacteria > Rhizobiales > Beijerinckiaceae > Roseiarcus. Next base: position 466,514 of record CAWGPR010000003.1, on the reverse strand, counting down.
TGTGCCGATCGGCTTGGCGACGGGCAGCCAGTCGAACCTCTTGTTCACCAGCGCTGACATGCTGAAGGCGGTCGGCGGCGAGCACAAGCGCGTCATTCCGGTGCACGAGGATCGGCTCAGAAACGTCTTTCCTTCACGCGCGACGGCGGCGGGCTTGCACGTTGTGGAGCTTGCTCTCGCCGATGGCGAGACGAGCCGTGTCGCCTGACATGAAGGCCATCGTGCGATGGGCGCGAGGCGCCATCATGCTGCAAGCGAGATATTTCTGTTATGTCGAGGCTGGCGGTGCGGCTTATCAGGCATGTGGGCTAGAGTCCGCGAGGAATGACAAGATCGGGCAGTTCACCCGAGCATAATCGCGCGAGGATCACTCGGGATGGCGACGCCAAGGATCGGCTTTATCGGACTCGGGCGAATGGGCGGCCCGATGAGCCTGCGACTGATCAGCGCCGGCTTCGACCTCGTCGTGTTCGACACAAACCCGGATGCGACGGCGCCTCAGAAGAACGCAGGCGCGGCGGTTGGCGCTTCGTCTAAAGACGTCTTCGATTCGGTTGATCTCGCGTTTGTGAGCCTGCCCACCCCCGACATTGTCGAAAAGGTGGTCCTCGGCGGCGTCTCTCAGGGTTCGCGCGTGAAGACCGTGGTCGATTTGTCGACGAGCGGGCCCGGCATGGCGACGCGCGTTTCGCGGGGCCTCGAGCCTTACGGCGTTGGATGGATCGATGCGCCCGTCTCAGGCGGAGTGGCAGGCGCCAAGAACGGGACGCTCGCGGTCATGGCCTCCGGTCCGCGCGCGACGTTTGAAATCGCCGAGCCGCTGCTCAAGAACTTTGGCAAGGTTTTCTTTGTCGGCGAGAAGGCCGGCCTCGCTCAGGTCGCAAAGCTCGGCAACAATCTGCTGGCTGCGGCCGCGCTGGCCATCTCTTCCGAAGCGCTGGTGATGGGCGTCAAGGCCGGAATCGATCCGAAGATCATGCTCGATATCATCAATGCCGGCAGCGGCCGCAACAGCGCGACGCAAGACAAGTTTCCCCGCTCAATTCTGCCGGGCACGTTCGACTTCGGCTTTGCGACCGGGCTCTCCTATAAGGATGTCCGCCTCTGCGTCGACGAAGCGGAGAGTCTGGGCGTGCCGATGGTGGTCGGCGCGGCGGTGCGCCAGATGCTCGCCGTCACGAACGCCAAATTCGGGCCGACGTCAGACTTCACCTCGATCACGCGCGTCGTGGAGGAATGGGCCGGCGTCGAGGTCAGAGGCTGAGCGCCAGCCGCCCGCGCGGACGACGCTCGCTGCCCATGCGTTGAGACATTGGAGACTGAAATGAACAAGGAAACCTTCGACCGCGGCCTCGAGATTCGCAAGAAAGTGCTCGGCGCCGAATTCGTCGAAAAGTCGTTCGCGGCGGCGGATGAGTTCAACATGCCGATGCAGGAGCTGACCACCGAATATTGCTGGGGCGCGATCTGGGGACGCGAGGGCCTGCCTCACAAGACGCGCAGCATGCTCAATCTTGCCATGATCAGCTGCCTCAACCGCCCGCACGAGCTCAAGATGCATGTCAAAGGCGCGTTGAAGAACGGCGTCACCAAGGATGAGATCCGCGAAGTCTTCCTGCAGGTGGCGATCTACGCAGGGATTCCCGCCGGCGTCAATTCGTTCCGGATCGCCCGCGAGGCGTTCGCCGAGGTTGAGAAGGGCGCCTGACGCAATAAGCTCAGGCGCGGAGATGGGCTCATGAAGCGCTATCAGATGTTGATCGGCGGCGAGTGGGTTGACGCCGAGGCGCGCGAAACGTTCGAGACCGAAAATCCCTATCTCGGCGCGGCCTGGGCCTTCGTTCCGCGGGCCAAAAACGCTGATGTCGATCGTGCAGTAGAAGCCGCGCAGAAGGCGTTCCGAGCGCCGTCGTGGGCCAAGATCAGCGCGTCGGCTCGCGGCGCGCTTCTGCGCAAGCTCGCCGATCTGATCGCCGCCGAGGCCGATCGGCTGGCGGAGATCGAAACACGCGACAACGGCAAGCTCATCACCGAAATGCGGACGCAGCTCCGCTACGTACCGCAGTGGTTCAATTATTTCGGCGGCCTCGCGGACAAGATCGAGGGAAAAGTCATCCCTATCGACAAGCCCGGCATGATCAACTTCACGCGCGAGGAGCCGCTCGGGGTTGTGGCGGCGATCACGCCGTGGAATTCGCCGTTGATGCTCGCAACGTGGAAGCTTGCGCCCGCCTTGGCGGCCGGCAACACGGTCGTCTGGAAGCCGTCGGAATTCTCCTCAGTCTCCGCGCTCGAATTTGGACGCCTGTTCGAGAGAGCCGGCCTTCCGCCCGGCGTCGTGAACATCGTGACCGGATTTGGCTCCGAGATCGGCGAGCGCCTTGTCTCTCATCCGCAGGTCGCAAAGGTCGCCTTCACCGGGGGCGACCGCACCGGACAGAGCGTCTACGAGCTTGCTGCAAAGTCCATCAAACCGGTCACGCTCGAGCTTGGCGGCAAATCGGCCAATATCGTGTTCAAGGACGCCGCGCTCGACAACGCCGTCAAGGGCGTCGTCGCCGGCATTTTCGCCGCGACCGGGCAGACTTGCATCGCGGGGTCCCGCGCGCTGATCCACCGTTCGATCCATAACGAATTCGTCGACAAGCTCGTTGCGCTCGGTGAGACCGCGCGCATGGGCGACCCGTTGCTCGACACAACTCAGGTCGGGCCGGTGACGACCCGGCCGCAATTCAAGAAGGTGCTCGACTATATCGAGATCGCCAAAAGCGAGGGGGCCTCCTGCGTGCTCGGCGGCGCCAAAGCCACGCGTCCCGAATGCGGAGAAGGGTGGTTCGTCGAGCCGACCGTATTCACCGAAGTCAAGCCCGACATGCGCATCGCTCAGGAGGAAGTGTTCGGACCGGTCCTCTCGATCATCACTTTCGATGACGAGGAAGAGGCGATCGAGATCGCCAACAACACACAGTACGGCCTGGCGGCTGGCGTCTGGACCCAAAACATCGGGACCGCCTTCACCATGGCTCAGCGCCTCGAGGCGGGCACGGTCTGGGTCAACACCTATCGCGCGATAAGCTACCTTTCGCCCTTCGGCGGCTACAAGCGTTCTGGCATTGGGCGTGAGAGCGGGCTCACGGCGATCCGCGAATACCTGCAGGAAAAGAGCGTCTGGATCGATACGATCGGCGAGGTCGCGAACCCCTTCGTTCAGCGCTAGCGAGGGATCGCATTGCGGAGCGAGATTGTGCTTGCTAATTTCGCCCAATCTGGCGCCCGGGCGCCGGGCGCCGCCGGTTCGAAACCCTTTTCGATGGAATTGAAGCAGCTCGACTACTTCCTGGGAGTTGCGGAATCAGGGAGCTTTTCCAAGGCGGCCATCCGTCTGTCGGTCGCCCAGCCGATCCTGAGCCGGCAGATCAAGCTCTTGGAGTCGGAGCTTGGCGTCGAACTCCTCTACCGCAACGGACGCGGGGTCGTCGTGTCCGAGGCGGGCAAGGTGCTCGAGACCTATGCGCGCAGCGTTGTTGGCCTCGTCGGGAAGGCTCGCTCCGAAATCGGGTCCCTGAAAGCGGAGCCGAAAGGCCGCGTCGCCATCGCGATGCCGCCCTCGATCGGCTGGATGCTGACGGGTCCGCTCGTGGTGCGCTGCCGCGAGGCCTTCCCTGGGATTCTTCTTCATGTCGCGGAAGGCTTTAGCGGCCACGTCGCCGAATGGCTGTCGACCGGCAGGGTGGATATCGGCGTCGTCTATCAGGCGCCGCGGCTCTCGACGCTCCAGACCGAGCCTTTGCTCTCGGACGAACTGATCCTTTTGGGCGCTGTCGACGATCCGGCCGGCCTGGGCGGCGACCGCGTGCCGACCAAGCGACTGGCCGACATTCCTGTCATTTTGCCGGCGCGGCCGCATGGCTTGCGGGTCCTCATCGACAATGAGCTTGAGAAGCTCGGTGTCGTCGCCAACGTCGTGTTCGAGGTCGACGCCATGCCGTCGACGCTGAGCCTCGTAGAGCGGGGCGTGGGATACACCGTCTTGTCGGAGGGCGCGGTGAAGCACCTCTTGAACGCCGGGCGCATTCGCAGCTGGTCGCTGACAGAGCCGACCTTGATGCGTGAGCTTTTGCTTGCGACTTCGACTCAGCGGCCAATGAGCGTCGCCACTCGTCTTGTCGCCCGTCTCATTCGTGACGAAGTTCAGGCGATCCTTCGCGGAAGCAATCAGCCCGCGGATCGCGCGCCCTCCAAGGCGAAGGTTCCGTCGAATTTGCGTACATAGGCCTGCTGACCAACAGCAGTTAAGCGAAAACCAACACCCGGGAGGTCTCGATGTCGAGTTCCGTCGCCCTAGCGGAAGCGCCCACCACGCGCAGCGCCCCGCTTTCCGTCCTCATGGCGTCCGCGATCGCAGCCAAGCGCGACAGCGACATTTCCGCCGCCGCTCGCGAGAAACTCAAGATCTGCCTGCTCGACTTCCTTGCCTGCGCTTTCGAAGCGCATGGGCTGCCTTGGGCCCGGCAGGCGCAAGCCCTGGCCACAGCCGGAGCCGGTCCCTGCTCGATCGTAGGGACGAGCGTGAAAGCGCCCGCGATCGACGCCGTCTTCGCCAACAGCGTCGCTGGACATGGACTTGTGCGCGAGGACATGCACACCGGCAGCGTCAGCCATCTCGGCATCGTCGTGCTGCCGCCTCTGCTCGCGCTTGCTGAGCAGCGGCGCGTGGATGGGTGCAGCTTCGCCGCCGCGGCAATCGTCGGATACGAGGTCGGCGGCCGCATCGGCCGCGCCATCGTCACTCCGGAATTCGCCCGGACCTTCCGGCCGACCGGCTTCACCGGACCCCTTGCCGCGGCGGCCGCCTGCAGCCGGTTGCTCGGCCTCGGCGAGGCCGCGACGGCGAGCGCGCTCTCGCTCGCGGCCAACTTTGTCGGCGGGCAGAACCAATGGCCTCACACTGGCGCCGACGAGATGTTCTTCGAGGCCGGGATCGCGGCGCGCAATGGTCTGACCGCCGCTCAGCTTGCGGCGCTCGGGGCGTATGGCTCGGAAAAAGCGCTCGACGGGGAAGCGGGATTGCTCACTGCGTATCGGCCCGATCATAAGGCGCCCGATGTTCGCCTGTTCGAGGGCGAGCCGGAGATCATGTCCGTGTTCTTCAAGCCGGTCCCGGTCTGCAATTTCGCTCAAACCCCTTGCCTCGCCGCGGTGGCGCTGGCCAAGGACAAAGGCTTCGATCCATCGGAGGTCGTTTCGGTCGATGTCAGCGCGTCGCGCGCCGCCAAGGCCTATCCCGGCTGCGACCATTCCGGCCCGTTCGCGCGCGTCCTCCAGGCGAAGATGAGCATCCAGTACGCGGTCGCGAGCGCGCTTCTGCGCGGATCGGTCGACGAAGCGAGCTATCTCAAGCTCGATGATCCGGCGCTGCTCGCTTTGGCGGCCAAAGTGACGGTTCATGCGGGCGACGATTTCACGGCCGCGTTCCCCATGAAACAGGGGGCCGAGGTGACGGTCCGGCTCAAGGACGGGCGCGTCCTCTCGCATCGCCTTCAGGACGTCATCCCGGCGGATCTCGACCTCATTCGCCACCGGTTCCGAGCCGCTGCGGCTAAGGCGATCGGCGCGGACGCGGCCAAGGCGCTGGAAGCCGCCGTCGACGATCTCGACCGCAGCGCGGATGTGGGCGCCTTGATGCAGCTCGCTCTCGCGCCTGTCGCCAAAGCCGGCGCGGCGTAGCCTCAAGGCCCGCCGACAGCGGATCGACTTGAGCGGTAAAGGGCGCGGGAGCCATGGCCGACGATAAAGAGCTTCCGCGCTATCAGGTCTACGCGCTGCGCTACGCGACCCGCGAGGGACGCCGGCAGGACAATTTCATCGGCGGCGATCCGCATGACGGGCCGATGCCGATGGACTATTTCTGCTGGCTCGCGGTCAGCGACGAGCGCCGGTTCGTCATCGACTGCGGCTTCACCGAAGAAGTCTCGGCTCAGCGCAAGCGCACTTATCTACGCAATCCAGTCGATGCGCTCGAGCTCCTCGGCGTGCGCGCCGCGGACGTCGAGGACGTCATCATCACCCATCTCCACTACGATCACGTCGGCAATTTCGATCGATTTCCGAAGGCGCGCTTTCATCTTCAGGAGACTGAGCTCGCGTTCGCGACCGGAAAGTATATGCGCCACCCATTCCTGTCGCACGCGTTTGAGGTCGAGGACGTGGTCGGCATGGTTCGGCTCAACTATCGCGGGCGAGTCGTCTTTCACAACGGCGACGCAGAGCTCGCGCCTGGCTTGCGCCTCCATCTGGCGGGCGGGCATTCGGCGGGCTTGCAGTTCGTCAGCGTGCATACGCAGCGAGGCTGGCTGGCGCTGGCTTCGGACGTGACTCACTACTACGAACATATGGAGAGCGGGCGGCCGTTCACGACGACCCTCCATGTCGGCGACACGCTCGAAGGTTATGGCCGTCTCAGGTCCATTGCGCCGAGCCCCGACCACATCGTGCCGGGCCACGATCCGCTGGTGATGCGGCTCTATCCGCCGCCGTCTCCGGAACTCAAAGGCGTGGCGGTGCGGCTGGACGAGCCTCCACAGCATTGGCCGTCAAACGCCTGACCCTCAGTACGGCGTGTCGCCGCCGTCGAGATTGATCGACTGGCCGCGGATGATCTCCGCCGCGTCCGTGAGCAGGAAGATGCGGAACGCGCGGAACGCTCGTAACGCCACCACCCACGAGGCGCCGTCGAAGAGCGCTTCCGCCCCCAGCACGACATAAATCACGATCGGTGAGCCGATGTCGGCCGGGCTCATCATACGCCGCAGGCCTTCGAAAATCGAAAAGCCAGCCCCGAGCGTGATGGGGTGGACGGCGCGCCGACCGTCAGCGCGAATCCTCGTCCATGGCGAGCCGCGCCACGACCCGCATCGCCCGCTGGAATGGGCCGGGTTTCGTTCCGCCGAGTCCCACTTCGACCTCTGCGGCGCGATTGCCCCGGCGCATGATCTCGGCGAGCTCCGGGCGAGCCGCGAGTTGCCGCGCGTAGATGGCCCCGGTCGCGGCGACGAGCCGGCCCCGGCGATCAAGCAGCTCGTCGGCGAACGTGATCATCCGCGAATTCGGCCACGCCTGCGGCCTGATCTTGATCAGCCGTTCGGCGATCGCATCCTCCGCTTCATGCGCGTGAGCCTGCGCCATGATCATCAGCGTCGCCGCGGTCGAGCGAGAGATTCCGGCATGGCAGTGGATCAGCAGGCGCGGCCCTTCGCCCGCGTCGCGGCCGAAAGCCAGGATCGCCTCGACGTCAGCCTTCTGCGGCAACAGAACGCCCGGGTCCGGCTCGATCGCGTCGTGAAAGCGGAGCGTCGTACGAAAGTGCGGATCGAACGCCTGAAACGCCGCTGGCTCGGGCCATTCGGGGTCGAGGATCGACAGAACATGAGTGACGCCCCGGCCCTGGTGACCGTCGAGTTCGTCAAGTCCACAGATGGTCAGCATCGGGAAAGCGGGAGCGTTCATAGGGGAAGCCCTAACATGAAAGACGGATCGGCGGCGATGCGCCCCTGCCTAGCGCCTCGGCGTGGCGCCGCAAAGCGTCGCTTTCGTGACAGACCGAACGACCTCGGCCGGCGCTGCCTCAATGCGAGAACAGCACGGGCACGGTCATGTGGGCGAGAATGGCGCGAGTGCCGGCGCCGTGGCCGAACCAGGCGTGGTCGCCCGAATCGAAAGCGCCGATCGCCATCAGGTCCGCTGAATGGTCGGAAATCGCGCTGAGCAGCGTGTCGGCGACCGTGATCTCCTCGACGATGGAATGCTGGTAGCGCGCCCTCACCTTGTGACGGGCCAGATTGGTGACCAGCAGGTCCGCGAATTCGTAGCGCTCGTCGCCCTTGCGGCCGACTTCGACGACCAGCGCCTCGCAGTCGCCGGCGAGCAGCGGCAAGGCGTCGAAGGTCGCCCGCGCCGCGCCGCGCGAGTTGTGCCAGGCGATGAGCGGCCGAGCGCCGATGTCAGGATAGGTTCCCACATAGGGCACGACCAGGACTGGCCGGCCGCTGTCGGCGATCACCGCATCCGGCAACTTGGCCGGCGCGGGAACGTCATCCTGCGCCTGGCCGAGAACGACGAGATCGAACGCGCGCGCGATTGCGGTTAAGCGGGCGATGATCTCGTGGTCGCTGCCGCGATTGAGGTTGATCAAGGCGGCGCGGTCCTTGAGCGGCGCGGTCGCGGCCGCGAACTCGGCTTGCGCCTTTTCCCGGGCCGCGACATAAGGCGCGCTCGGCCAAGTCGCGACCGTCCCGACCACGTGAGCCTCCGCCTGTTCCGCAAACAGCCCGGTCAGCCGCGCCCCCGCCCGTTCGGCGATGCGCAGGCTGAGGGCCAGGCGCTGAGCGGTGCGGGGCCTCGAATCGAGATGAACGAGGATGTTGGCGAGGGTCATGGCCTTCTCCAGACGGCGCTTACGCGTTTCCCGATCACGGGACGTTGACGAGCCGCCACTTCTTGCCCGGCGAGCATAGTGGGCGGGCCGGGCCGGATCAACGAACGGGCTCTTCCCCGCCGATGACTGGGACGCTTTGCTGCAACGCTGGCCGGCCTCGACATCTCAGGCATTGCCGGCCGAGAAGCGGGCGGTCTAGAAGAAAGGGTCATGAACGACGTGACCCCGGCGACGCGCGTTGATCGCGATGCCCCGACAGCCGGGGCTGCGGGGACGCATTACGACGTTCTCATCGTCGGCGCTGGTCTTTCGGGGGTGGGCGCCGCCTGCCACCTGGTTCAAAAGCGTCCGGGGACGACCTTCGCCATCCTTGAAGCGCGAAACGCGATCGGGGGCACCTGGGACCTCTTCCGCTATCCGGGCATCCGCTCGGATTCGGATATGTCGACTTTCGGCTACGCGTTTCGTCCATGGGACAGTTCAAAGGCGATCGCCGACGGCCCCTCGATTCTGCGCTATCTGGTCAACACCGCGCAAGCGTACGGCGTTGATCGCCGTATTCGCTTCGGCTGCAAGGTGGTGCGCGCTTCGTGGCGGTCGGCCGCCGCTCAGTGGCGGCTCGAGGTTGACGGGCCAGACGGCGAAAAGCTCAATCTCTCATGCAGCTTTCTCTTCCTGTGCACGGGCTACTACGAATATGCGGAAGGCTACATGCCAGGTTGGCCCGGCATGGGAAGTTTCTCCGGCGCCGTTGTGCACCCGCAGAACTGGCCCGAACACCTGCGCTACGACGGCAAGCGAGTCGTGGTGATCGGCAGCGGGGCGACGGCGGTGACGATCGTTCCGGCGATGGCGGAACGGGCGGCGCATGTGGTCATGCTGCAACGGTCGCCCACCTATATCGTCGCGCGCCCGTCCGAGGAGGCAATGGCCAAACGGCTCGGACAGTGGCTTCCGGCGCGCCTCGCGCACGCCGTGGTGCGCTGGAAGAACATCCTCCTGCAGATGCACCTTTATCGCCTTTCGCGGCGCAAGCCGGCGGCGGTGCGGGCGCAAATCATCAAGCTCGCGCAAGCCGAAATTGGACCGGCGATCGACGCCGCCGAGTGCTTCAATCCCCGATACGAACCTTGGGACCAGCGCATGTGCCTGGTCCCGGACGGGGACCTATTCGGCGCGATGCGAAACGGCAAGGCGTCCATCGTCAATGGCGAGATTGAAACCTTCACTGAGGCCGGGCTGCGCCTTGCTTCGGGTCAGGAGCTCGCGGCCGACATCATCGTCACCGCGACCGGGCTTAGGGTGCGGCTGGTGGGCGGGATCGCGATCGAGGTCGATGGCGCGCCGGTCGATATCGCGTCCACGACCACCTATAAGAGCGTGATGTTCAGCGACATCCCGAATCTGGCGTCCATCTTCGGCTATACCAACGCCTCCTGGACCCTCAAGTCTGATCTGATCGCCGATTATGTGTGCCGGCTCCTGAATCATATGGATCGCCGCGGCTACTCGATCTGCACCCCGCGCCGGGGCGACGTCCCGATCGCCGACGGTCCGACCTTGCCTCTCACCTCGGGCTACATCCAAAGGGCCAAAGATCTGCTGCCCAAGCAGGGCGAGCGGGAGCCGTGGCGCATGAATCAGAACTACGCCCTCGACGTAATGGCCTTACGCTTCAGCGCGATCGAGGATGGCGCGCTCGAATTCAGACGGCGCGCTCCAAGCCGCGCGGCCTAGTCGTGCGCGCGCCCCAACGCCCGCCTTCGGAGGGATGATGAAACGCGCGATTCCGTTTGGCATGCTCGGCGTCGCTGCGATCCTTCTCGCCCAGCCTGCGACCGCGAAGGACACGCGCTTCTGGAACCTCACGTCGTCAACGGTGAAGTCGCTCGAACTCGCGCCCGCCGGCGCGTCCACGTTCGGCCCCAACCAATGCGCGAACGATCCGGATGGCGAGGTCGACCACGACGAGCGGTTGAAGGTGACCGACGTGAAGACGGGCGCGTACGACGCGCGGCTCAAGCTCGCCGACGGACGCGTGTGCATGGCGAAGGGAGTGCGGATCGAGGCGGGCAAGGTGTTCGCCATCGAGGAGAAGGATCTCGTCGGCTGCTCGCGTTAGCGGCTCCGGCATTTGATTTACGCATATCCGGCGCCCGCTACGTTTTGTGGGCAAAACGGGGCGCTTTTTTCCGGCGAAAGGCGGACAACCGACTCGAATCGCCTACAGGCCTTAAAGGACGGCCGAGGACCCTGGCGTGAGTGTCTGAGCAACAAAGTTTCGCCGCGCCCAAGAAATTATTCTCGCAATCGCGAGCGGAAGCGAGCAATCGTCGCCGCCGAAATCACTTGAGGCGCGTAAGTTGCGATTTTCCTTTGCCAATGTGGCGTTGCAGGCGCTCGCGCACAATTCCGGCTGGCCGGAGCAATGGCGCAATCCTGAGCCGAAGGCGGCCTACGACGCGATCATCATCGGAGCGGGCGGGCATGGGCTCGCGACTGCCTATTATCTCGCCAAGGAGCATGGCCTTAAGAACGTCGCGGTGCTGGAGAAGGGCTGGCTCGGGGGCGGCAATACCGGGCGCAACACCACGATCATCCGCTCCAATTACCTCTGGGAGGAATCGGCCGCGCTATATGAGCACGCGCTGAAGCTATGGGAGGGTTTGTCGCAGGAGCTCAACTACAACGTCATGTATTCGCCGCGCGGCGTGATGATGCTGGCGCATAATGCGCATGACGTTCAGGTGGGAAAACGTCACATCCACGCCAATCGCCTGGCGGGCGTGGACAACGAATGGCTGACGCCGGAAGAGGCCAAGGCCTTTTGTCCGATCCTCAATATCGCGCGCGACGTCCGCTATCCGATCCTCGGCGCGGCGTTGCAGCGGCGCGGCGGCGTGGCCCGGCATGACGCGGTCGCCTGGGGCTATGCGCGCGCGGCGTCCGCGCGCGGCGTCGACATCATCCAGAACTGCGAGGCGACGGCGATCCGACGCAACACGTCCGGCGTCGTCTCGGGCGTCGAGACGACGCGCGGCGTGATCGCGACCAAGAAGCTTGGGGTCGTCGCCGCCGGCCACACCTCGGTCGTGATGGCGATGGCTGGCGTCCGCATGCCGCTGGAGAGCTATCCGCTGCAGGCGCTGGTCAGCGAGCCGGTCAAGCCGATGATGCCCTGCGTCGTGATGTCGAACACCATCCACGCCTACATGTCGCAATCGGACAAGGGCGAACTCGTCATCGGCGCCGGCACCGACGCCTACATGTCCTATTCCCAGACCGGCGGCCTGCACATCGCCAACCACACTCTGGAGGCGATCTGCGAACTCTTCCCCACGGTGCGTCGCATGCGCATGCTGCGCAACTGGGGCGGCATCGTCGACGTGACGCCCGACCGCTCGCCGGTCATCGGCTTGACGCCGGTTCCGGGGCTGTTCGTCAATTGCGGCTGGGGCACCGGCGGCTTCAAGGCGACGCCGGGCTCGGGCCATGTGTTCGCGCACACGATCGCCCGGAGCGAACCGCATCGGATCGCCGCGCCGTTCACGCTCGACCGCTTTCGCTCCGGCCGTCTCATCGACGAAGCCGCCGCGGCGGCAGTTGCGCACTGAGCGCCGCGTCATGCTGTTGATCGCCTGTCCCTATTGCGGCATGGAGCGGCCGGAAATCGAATTCGCTTACGGTGGCGAAGCGCATATCGCGCGCCCCGCCGATCCGAGCACGCTCTCCGACCAGGAATGGGCGCACTTCCTCTACTTCCGCTCCAATCCGAAAGGGGTCCTCGCCGAGCGCTGGCGCCATGCGTTCGGCTGCGGGCGTTTCTTCAATTGCCTGCGCGACACATTGAGCGATAAGATTCTCGCGGTTTACAAAGCGGGCGAGCCTCGGCCTGACGCTGCGGCCGAAGGGGCCGGGCGGGGCGCATGAGCCAGCCGTTTCGGGTCGCCGGCGTCGGCTCGATCGACCGTTCGCGGCCTCTGGCCTTCACTTTCGACGGCCTCGCCTATCAAGGCTACGCCGGCGACACGCTCGCTTCCGCGCTCATCGCCAACGGCGTTCACCTGATTGGGCGCTCGTTCAAGTATCATCGGCCGCGCGGGATCCTGAGCGCTGGCGCCGAGGAGCCAAACGCGCTTGTCAGCCTCGCGCGCGGGCCCGGTCGCTTCACGCCGAACCTGCGCGCAACGCAGATCGAGCTCTACAATGCCCTCAGCGCCACCAGCCAGAATCGCTGGCCCTCGCTCACATTCGACCTCGGCGCGGTCAACGACCTCGCCTCGCCGCTGTTCGGCGCCGGCTTCTACTACAAGACCTTCATGGGTCCGAACCTGTTCGGCAAGAACTGGGCCTGGACGCGCCTCTATGAACCCATGATCCGCCGCGCCGCGGGCCTCGGCGCCCCACCGCGCGAAGCCGACCCCGACCGCTATCAGCGCACCTTCGACCATTGCGACGTCATGATCGTCGGCGCCGGCCCGGCAGGCCTCGCGGCGGCGCTGGCCGCGAGCGAAAGCGGCGCGCGGGTGGTCGTCTGCGACGAAAATCTTTCGCTGGGCGGCTCGCTCCTCGCCGAGGCTGAGGCCGAGATCGAGGGAAAACGCGCGCGGAGCTGGCTCGACGACTCGGTCGCCGCGCTGCGGTTGGCGCCGAACGTGCGGCTGATGACGCGCACGCAGGCGTTCGGCTATTACGCGCAGAATTTCGTCGCCCTCAACGAGCGCATCGCCGAAGCCGACCTCATCGCCGATCCCGACTTGCCGCGCGAGCGACTGTGGCAGATGCGCGCGCGCGAGGTGGTCCTGGCGACTGGCGCGATCGAGCGTCCGCTTGTCTTCCCGGACAACGACCGCCCGGCTGTGATGCTGGCCGATTCCGCGAGGCGCTATTGCAATCAATATGGCGCGAGCGTGGGCGACCGCGTCGTCGTCGCGACCGCGCACGACAGCGCCTATTGCGCCGCGCTCGACCTGAAGCAGGCAGGCGTCAGCATCGATCTGATCGCCGATCTGCGCCCAGAGGCCTTTGGCGCGCTGCCGGACGCCGCGCGCGCCGCGGGGATCGAGGTCATCGCCGGGGCCGAGATCCTCGGCGTCGACGGACGCCTTCGGATCAAGGCGGTGCGGTTGGACGTTGCCGGCGTGAAGCGCGCTGTCGCCTGCGACGCGCTCTTGATGTCGGGCGGATGGACGCCATCGGTGCATCTCTTCTCGCAATCGCGGGGCAAGCTTGTTTTCGACGAGGCTCTGCAGGCGTTCAAACCGGGAGCGTCGGCGCAGCGCGAGCGGTCGGCCGGCGCGTGCAATGCGACCTTCGATCTCGCAGGCGCGCTCATGGAAGGCGGTGCGGCGGGGCGCGCCGCGGCGGCCGCGGCCGGCTTCGCCGCGCCGGCTGCGCGAGCCTACGCCGTCGCCGATCGCCTTCCGGCGTTCGGCGCCGCGCCTGTCGTCCCGCCGCCTATTCGCGCCGATCGTCGCGCCAAAGCGTTCGTCGATTTCCAGAACGACGTTTGCGCCAAGGACGTAAGTCTGGCCGTCCAGGAGGGCATGCGTTCGATTGAGCACATCAAGCGCTACACAACCACGGGCATGGCGACCGACCAGGGCAAGCTCGCCAACATGAACGCGCTCGCCATCGCCGCCGCGGCGCTCAAGAAGCCGATCCCCGAAGTGGGCCTGACGACCTTCCGCCCGCCCTATACGCCGGTGACCTTCGGCGCCTTCGCTGGCCCCGCGCGCGGAGAAATGTTCGATCCCATCCGCCGCACGCCCATTCACGACTGGGCGGCCGAAAACGGCGCCGCATTCGAGGATGTGGGCCAATGGAAACGCGCCTGGTATTTCCCTCGCCCGGGCGAGTCGATGCACGACGCGGTCGCGCGCGAGTGCCGGACGACGCGCGGCAGCGTCGGCCTGTTCGACGCCTCCACGCTCGGCAAGATCGAGGTCGTCGGTCCAGACGCGGCGATATTCCTGGAGCGGATGTACGCCAATGCCTTCCAGAAGCTAGAGGTCGGGCGCTGCCGCTACGGCCTCATGCTGAGCGAGGCCGGTTTCCTTATGGACGACGGAGTGATCGCGCGCCTTGGGCCCGACCGGTTCCATGTGACGACGACGACCGGCGGGAGCCCACGCGTGCTCGCGCATATGGAGGACTATCTGCAGACTGAGTTCACCGATCTCAGGGTCTGGCTCACTTCAACCACTGAGCAATGGGCGACCATCGCCGTGCAGGGACCGAAAGCGCGCGATTGCGTCGCGCCGCTTATCGAGGGCGTTGATCTCGCCAATGACGCCATGCCGCATATGAGCGTGCGTGAAGCGCGCGTCTGCGGCGTCCCTGCGCGCCTCATGCGGGTGAGCTTCACCGGCGAGCTCGGCTACGAGATCAACGTGGCCTCGCATTTCGGGCGCGCCGTCTGGGAGGCGGCGTGGCGCGAGGTTCAAAAGCACGGCGGCTCAGCGTACGGAACCGAAGCGATGCATGTGATGCGAGCCGAGAAGGGCTATGTCATCGTCGGCCAGGAGACCGACGGCACAGTGACGCTCGCCGATCTCGGCCTCGACTGGGCGATCGGCAAGGCGAAAAAAGACTTCGTCGGCAAGCGCTCGCTCGCGCGGCCCGATATGCTGGCCGCGGATCGCAAGCAGCTGGTCGGGCTTCTGACCGAAGATCCTGCCGTCCGGCTGGAAGAGGGCGCACAGGTGACGGAAAGCCCGAGCCCGCCGACCGGCTCGTCCGCGCTCGGCCACGTCACGTCGTCCTACCGCAGCGAGACTGTGGGCCGTCCGATCGCGCTGGCGCTTATCGCCGCGGGGCGGTCGCGAATCGGCGCCAAGCTCCATGTCCCGATGCCCGGCGGCGCGGTCGGCGTGACGGTCGTTGGCCCGGCTTTCTATGACAAGCCGGGAGCGCGCCTCAATGGCTGACGCTGCGCTCACGACCCGCTCGCCGCTGGAAGGTCTGGCTCTTCCGTCAGGGCCGCGGTTCGCCTTGGCGGAGGCGCCGGCGGCGGCGTGCTTCATTCTGCGGGGCGGCGAGGCGGTGCGCGTCGCCTGCGGGATGGTGTTCGGCGCCGAGCCGCCCTCGCAGCTCGGCCCGGCGGGCGAAGGGGACAAGCGCGCGGCGCTGTGGCTCGGCCCGGACGAATGGCTGTTGATCGGGGACAGCGCCGACGCCGCGGCAATCGCCGAAGTGCTGGAGTTGGTGCTCGAGGGAACCGCGCATAGTCTCGTCGACGTCTCGCATCGCCAGATCGGCCTCATCGCCAGCGGGCCGGCCGCGGCGCGCGTCCTCAACGCCGGCTGCCCGCTCGATCTAAGCCTCAAGGCCTTTCCGGTCGGCTTCGCGACGCGCACGCTGTTCGACAAAGCGGAGATCGTGCTCTGGCGCCGCGCTCAGGCGATCTTCCATGTCGAAGTCTGGCGCTCGTTTGCGCCCTTTCTCGCGGCGTCGCTCGCCGAGGCGGCCCGCGGCGCGCCGGAATGGTGACGGGTTCCCGCTTCAAATCCAGCGCCGGACCCTGCGGCAATAATCGACATAAGTTTGGCCGAAGGTTTCGCGCAGGCGCGCTTCCTCGAATGGAATGACTGCCCAATTCATCGAAGCCCACGGGAGAACCGCCAAGACCAACGGCCAGGCTCTCCCGAGCGCGAGCGCCAGGCCCACATAGACAATAGTCAAGGACAAATACATCGGATTGCGCGACCAGGCGTGCGCGCCGCTGACGACGAGGCGCGCCGGCTGTCCGGTCGGATGGAGCGTCGTGCGCCGCAGCACGAATCGTCCCGCCGCCGCGGCGGCGAGCGAACAGCCTGCGACCGCGAGCGCCAGGCCCGCCCAATGCACGCCGCCGATCGCCATCCACGCCGGCCGCCATGGCATGAACCGATCGAGTCCGATCCCGACCAGAAACGTCAGCGCGAATTGAGCCGGCGGCGGGATGATCGCCAGGATCGGAGCATGGCGCGATGCGACGCCGTCGTTCACGCGGTCAGCACAACGCGGCCGCGCACGCGACCGGAGCGCAAATCGTCGAGCGCTTGCTGCGCCGTCTCAAGCGGCGATTCGATCACCTCGGCGAGCGGCGCGCCGAACTGGGTGAGCTTGTAGCTCCGCATTCCGCCCGCTTTGGCCATGATTCCGCCTCTCGTTCGCGTCAGCCGCGCTCAGCCTTGTCGCGCGCGTTCAACGCCTGGATCGCTTCGCGCGCGGCCTTCCACTCCGTGTCGCCCCATCGGCGCAGTTCATAGAAATTGCCTCCGGTCGCCAGCGCCTCGGCGCCGTCCATCACGATCGTCTCGCCGTTCAGCCATTCGCAGCCGTCGGACATCAGGAACGTCGCGAGATTCTGCAATTCCTCCATCCGACCGACGCGACCCATCGGATTGCGGGCGGCGGATGCGCCGGGCTCGGCGCCTGGCATCAGCCGCTTGCTCATGCCCTCGGTCGGGATTTCGCCCGGAGCGATGGCGTTGAGGCGAACGCCATAGCGGCCCCATTCCTGCGCGAGCGACATGGTCATCGCATGGATCGCCGCCTTGCTCATCGCCGAGGGGACGACGAACGGGCCGCCGTTTCGCACCCAGGTGACCGCGATCGAGACCACGCTCCCTCTCTGCCCGGCGGCGATCCAGCGCTTGCCCACCGCCTGCGTCACATAGAATGTGCCATGCATGACAATATTGGCGATAGCGTCGAACCCGCGCGGAGACAGGTCCTCGGTACGGGAGATGAAATTGCCGGCGGCGTTGTTGACGAGGCCGGTGAGCGGGCCTTCGCGGAACATCTCCTCGATCATCGCTTCGACCGCGGCGGCGTCGCGAATGTCGACGCCGTAGCTCGAGACGCGCCCGGCATGCGCTTTCATGAGCTCCGCGGCGGTCGCGTCGCACACGCTTTTGCGCCGGCCGCAGATGGCGATCTCGGCCCCGAGGCTGAGGAACCGCTCCGCCATCGCCTTGCCGAGGCCAGTGCCGCCGCCGGTGACGAGGATTTTCTTGCCCGCAAACAGGCCGTCGACGAACATCGGCGTTCTCTCCCCGGCTCGACCCTCGGCGCGGCGGCCGGGTCACTGGCTAGGACAGGACGCCTACGCGTTTCCGGCCGCTCAGGGAAGGGCGGAATGGCGTGGAGACGCAACGCTTATTTCGGCGGCGGGAACGCCAGGACATCGCTGGTGTAAGTCTCGACCACCTCGCTGAACGGCTCGCCGTCGGGCGTCGACAGCACCGCGCGGTGCTCAAGCACATGGTCGGGAATCGCAAGCGCGCCCTTGTCGTCCGGAGCGGCCGCTGGGCCCATCTCCCAGCCGTTCGGCAGCGGCCGCCACAGCAAGTCCGCGGAGAGCGTATGGCGGCGAAAATGGAGCGCCCCGACCGCCTTGCCGAACGGCGTGTCGGTCGTCTCCAGCACATGGTTCATCTCGGGCGTGAGACGCGATGGAACGTACCAATTGTCGGCTTCGGAAAGCACATGATCGCCGCACTTGAGGCGAACGCGCCGATAGCCAAGCGGCTCGTCCGGCTTGACGTCAAGCGCGGCGCGCACCTCGGCGCTCGCCGGCTTGACGGCGTCGCTCACCCGCTCGGCAACGATGAGCGCCGGATCGGAGAGGCGATGGTCGGCACACCAGCGTTCGAGGGTAAGCGTCGCGCTGTCATGGCTCAAGAGATCGGCGTTGAGGCTCTCGATCAGCGCCAGCGCCTCGAGCCGGCCGACAAAGCTGTCCGGCCAGGGCTTGGGCTCGGCGGCGAGCGCAGGGGTCGCCTTGAGCAGCAATAGCGCCGCAACCGCCGCCAGCCCGCGGAGCATCGTCCCGCTCATATCTCCTCGGCCTCCGCCGACAATTCGAACCACGCCTCTTCCGTTGCGGTCAGGGCGCGCTCGAGCTCGGCGCGCTTCGCCGCCAATTCAGCGATTTTCACCGGGTCGCCCCCGCGCGCGCTTGCTTCCGCCAGCGCTTCGTCCACCCGGCGCAGGAGATCGTGGAAGCGGGTCATCTTGTCTTCGAGCGCGGCGAGCTCGCGCTTGAGCGGCTGAGCCTCACGCTTCGGGCCCGCCGCCGGCGGCGGCGAGGCGGCTCCGCGCTTCGATCGTTGTTCCGGCTGTTCGGCGCCGCCGAGCACGAACCGGCTGTAGTCGGCGAGATCGCCCTCGAACGGCTTGACCGTTCCGTTCGCCGCCAGCCACAGCCGGTCGACGCAGGCCTCGAGCAGGCGCCGGTCGTGCGAAACCAGAATGCAGGCGCCCTCATAGTCGTTGATTGCCTCGATCAATTCGCCGCGGCTGTCGATGTCGAGATGGTTGGTCGGCTCGTCGAGGATGAGGAGCTGCGGTCCGTCGAACGCGGCAAGCCCCATCATGAGGCGCGCCTTCTCGCCGCCGGACAGAGCCTCGACCTTCGTATCGCCGCGCGCGCCGGAAAAGCCGATCATCGCCGCGCGGCCGCGAATCTTCGCCTCAGGCGCTCCCCGCATGCGCTCGGCGACATGGTCGTAGACGCTGCCGCCCGGCTCGAGCTCGTCGATCTGATGTTGGGCGAAATGGCCGACTTGAAGCCGGTTTGCGCGCGTGATTCTGCCGGCAAGCGGCTCGATGCGACCCGCGATCAGCTTGGCGAAGGTCGACTTGCCGTTGCCGTTCTGCCCGAGGAGCCCGATGCGGTCATCGTCGGCGAGCGTGAGGTCGATGCGGGCGATGACCGCGCGCCCATTGTAGCCCGCGCTCACCTTCTCCATGGTCACGATCGGCGGGCTCAGGCGTCTCATGACCGGCGGCCACTTGAACGGCTGCACGGTCTCGTCGACGATCGCCGCGATCGGCTCCATTTTCGCCAGCATCTTGAGTTGCGACTGGGCCTGGACCGCCTTCGACGCCTTGGCGCGAAAGCGATCGACGAAGTCCTGCAGATGGGCGCGCCGCTCCTCCTGCTTCTTGGCCGCCTTGCCGGCAAGGATCTGCTGCTCGCGGCGCTGGCGTTCGAAGCTCGAGTAGCCGCCGGTCCATAAGGTCAGCTTGCCGCGGTCGAGGTGGAGGATCTGTTGGGCGACATCGTCGAGCAGATCGCGGTCGTGGCTGATGACGACGATCGTCGCCGGGCAGCTCTTCAAATAGTCGGTGAGCCACAGCACGCCTTCGAGGTCGAGATAGTTGGTCGGCTCGTCGAGCAGCAACAGGTCGGATTCGGAGAACAGCACCGCCGCGAGCGCCACCCGCATGCGCCAGCCGCCGGAATATTCCTGAAGCGGCCGGCGCTGCGCCGGCTCGTCGAAGCCGAGCCCTTTGAGGATTCGCGCCGCTCGCGCCGGGGCCGTGTGGGCCTCGATGTCGACGAGGCGCGTCTGGATCTCTGCGACGCGCTCTCCCTCGCTCGCGGTCTCCGCTTCGGCCATCAGCGCCTCGCGCTCCGTGTCGGCGGAGAGCACGAAGTCGATGAGGCTTTCCGCGCCGGCCGGCGCTTCCTGCTCGACGCTGCCGACACGGGCGCCCTTGGGGACAATCACCGCGCCGCTCTCGGGCGAAAGCTCGCCGCGGATCAGGCGGAAGAGCGTGGTCTTGCCGGCGCCGTTGCGCCCCACGAGCCCGACATGCGCGCCTGAGGGCAGCGCCGCCGTGGCGTTGTCGATCAGTAGACGCTCGCCGAGCCGATAGGTGAGGGCGCTGATATGCAGCATGGCGGGCTTTTCGCCCGCCGGGCTCGCGCTGGCAAGGTCGAGCGGCGGGCGCTCTCGCTCAGGCCTTCTTCGGCTGGTCCAACAGCGCGCTTTCCCTGAACAAGAGTCCGGCCGCGCCGGCGCCGATCAGCGGCGCGATGATGAACAGCCACAGCTGCGCGACCGCGCGGGGGTTCGAGGCGATTCCGACCAGCGCCGGGCCGATCGAGCGGGCCGGATTGACCGAAGTGCCGGTGATGTTGATGCCGACCAGGTGGATAGCCGCCAGCGTGAGCCCGATCGCGAGACCGGCGAAGCCGGTCGGCGAGAACGGGTGGGTGACGCCGAGAATGCACACCAGGAACAGGAACGTCGCCACCACTTCGTAGACGAAGGCGGAGACGACGTTGTATTCGCCGAGGTAGCCCGGACCCCAGCCGTTCTGGCCGAGCCCGCCGGTCCACCCCTGGGCCTTGCCGGACAGGATGAGATAGAGCACCACGGCGCCGAGGATCGCGCCCAAAACCTGGGCGATCCAGTAGCTGATCATGTCGGCGACGCTCATGCGGCCGGCGACATAGACCCCGAAGCTCACCGCCGGGTTGACATGGCAGCCGGAGATCGGCCCGATGCCATAGGCCATGGCGACGATGGCGAAACCGAAGGCGCTGGCGATCCCCAACAGGTTGACGGCGGTCGGCCCCGATCCCATGCCGCCGATGACCGCCGCCCCGACGCCGAAAAACACCAAGGCGAAGGTCCCGATAAACTCTGCGACCTGCTTGTTCATTCCCGTCCCCTCCAATCCCGCGCGCAAATCGCGGGGCGCCGTTATAACGATGGCGGGCTTAAGAGGAAAGGCTCGCCAGGCGAGAAAGGGCTGGATTGGGCGAAACGCGCCAGCGCGACCGCTTCCTCCACCGGCGCGGCGTTGCTTTCGCGCAGCCCGCGGCTATATAAGCGACGCCTTTTCCGATGACCCCGAAATCGGCGCGGCTTTCGCGTCGCCGGAGCTGCCGTCCCCGTGTTGATTACCGCCGCCTACGCGCAAGCCAGCAGCGCTAACCCCTTTGGGGCCAGCGACACACTGGTTCAGCTGGTGCCGATCGTGGCCATGATCGCGATCGTCTATTTCGTGCTCTGGCGGCCCCAGCAGCGGCGTGCGAAAGAGCAGCGCGAGATGGTGCGGGCGGCGCGGCGCGGCGATGTCGTCGTCACCACCGGCGGCCTGATCGGCAAGGTCACCAAATCGGTCGACGACAACGAGGTCGAGTTCGAGATCGCGCCCAACGTGCGCGTGCGCCTTGCCCGCTCCGGCATCGCTGAAGTGCGCGCCAAGGGCGAGCCGGTCAAGGAAACGCCGCCCGCCAAGTCGCCGCCGGCCAAGAAGGACGCCCCCAACCCCTGACGGGGCGGGCCCCCCGCTTGGCCGCGGTTGAGATTTCTTTCCTAGATAGAAAGCCTGATGCTCCGTTTCGCGAACTGGAAATTAGCCTCCGTCCTGGCGCTCGTGGCGGCCGCGATGCTGGTCATCGTACCGAGCTTCATGCCGGCTCAGACGGTCGACGCGCTCGCCGCGCGGCTCCCCGGCTTCATTCCTATGCGCCAGATCGTCCTCGGCCTCGATCTTCAAGGCGGCGCCTATATGCTGATGGAGGTCGACAGCGCCTCGGTGATCAAGGGCCAGATCGAGGCGCTGCGCGACGACGTGCGGCAGAAAATGCGCGACGGCAGGATTGCCATCTCCGGCGGCATCGCGGTTGAGCCGCCGCGCAGTGTCCTGGTCCGCATCGCCGAGCCGGCCGAGCGCGCCAAGGCGTTCGAGCTTCTGCAGTCGCTGAGCCAGCCGATCGGCGGCCCGCTGGCGGGCGGAAACGGGCGCACGCTCGACGTGACGCAAACCGCCGACGGCGTGCGGCTGACACTGACCGACGCGGCGATCGCCGACAAGATGCGCCACGCGGTCGGGCAATCGATTGAAGTGCTCGACCGCCGCATCAACGCCATGGGCACCAAGGAGACCGTCGTCCAGCGGCAAGGCTCCGATCGGGTGCTGATCGAGGTGCCGGGCCTTCAGGACACCACGAGATTGAAGGAAATCATTGGCCAAACGGCCAAGCTCGAATTCCGCCTGGTCGCCCAACCGGGCGAGCCGCCGAACGAGGTCGAGACGCTGCCGATGCAGAAGGGCGGCGGAACGATCCAGGTGGAAAAGCGCGTGATGGTCGACGGCGCGGACCTGGTCGACGCGCAGCAGAGCTTCGACCAGCAGACCGGCGAGCCGGACGTGACCTTCCGCTTCAACCTGCGCGGCGGGCAGAAGTTCGGCCAGGTCACGTCGGAAAACGTTGGCCGTCCGTTCGCCATCGTGCTCGACGGCAAGGTCATTTCGGCGCCGGTCATCCGCTCGCCGATCACTGGCGGCACCGGCCAGATCACCGGTAATTTCACCCTTGAAGAAGCCTCGAGCCTGGCGATTCTGTTGCGCGCCGGCGCGCTCCCGGCCAAGCTTACGGTGGTCGAGGAACGCACGGTCGGCCCTGGGCTCGGCCAGGACTCGATCGACGCCGGCAAGCGCGCGGCCTATGTCGGAGCGGTGCTGGTCGTCGTCTACATGATCACGACCTACGGCATCTTCGGCGTCTTCGCCGATCTCGCGCTCGCGGTGCACATTCTGTTCATCTTCGCCTCGATGGTGCTGCTCGGCGCGACCCTGACGCTGCCCGGCATCGCCGGCATCGTCTTCACCATCGGCATGGCGGTCGATTCGAACGTCCTTATCTACGAGCGCATCCGCGAGGAGGCGCATCTCGGCCGCTCGGTCGTATCCGCCCTCGACGCCGGCTTCCGCCGCGCCTTCGCAACCATCATTGATTCCAACGTGACGATGTTCGTGGCGGCGCTCATCCTCTATCTGTTCGGCTCTGGCGCGGTGCGCGGCTTCGCCGTCTCGCTGGGCTTAGGCATTCTGACCTCGGTCGTCACCGCGGTCACCATGACGCGCATGATGATCGCGCTCTGGTATCACCGGGCTCGGCCGAAGAGGCTGCCGATATGAGCGGGGCGAAGCACACAACGGACCTTGCGGCATGAAACTGCTTCGGCTCGCGCCCGAGAACACGAAGTTCGGCTTCATGCGGTTCCGCCGCGTGAGCTATCCGCTGTCGGCGTTCCTGTCGATCGTTTCGGTCCTGATGTTCCTGTTCGTCGACATGAATTATGGCATCGACTTCGCCGGCGGCACCCAGGTCGACATGCGCGCCAAGAGTGGCGCGGCGCATATCGCCGAGCTTCGCTCCAAGGCGGAGAGCCTCGGTCTTGGTCCGGTCGAAGTGCAACGAATCGGCGGCGAATCGGATGTCATCCTCAAGCTGAACGTGCAGCCGGGAGGCGATCAGGGTGAGCAGGCAGCCATCGCCAAGCTTCGGAACGCCTTCTCGGCGGACTACGATTTTCGCAGCGTCGAATCGGTGGGTCCGACCGTTTCGAGCGAGCTCGTGCAGAGCGGCACGCTCGGCGTGGTCGTCGCCATCATCGCGGTCCTGACCTATTTGTGGTTCCGCTTCGAGTGGCAGTTCGCGGTCGGCGCGATCATCGGCACGATGCACGATCTCTTGCTGACCGTCGGCTTCTTCTGCGTGACGCAACTCGAGTTCAACCAGACCTCGATCGCCGCGATCCTCACCATTGTCGGCTATTCCCTCAACGAGACGGTGGTCGTGCTCGACCGCATCCGCGAGGTGATGCGCAAATACAAGCGCCTGTCGACCGCCGAAATCATCGACATGTCGATCAACGCCGTGCTCCCGCGCACCATCATGACGGCGACGACCGTCTTTCTCGCGCTGCTGGCGCTGTTCTTCCTCGGCGGCCATGTCATCCGCTCGTTCTCGGCGGCGATGATCTGGGGCATCTTCGTCGCCACCTATTCGTCGATCTTCATCTGCTCGCCGATGCTCATCTACATGGGCGTGCGCGCCGACACTTTCGACAGGATGCGGGAAAAGGAAATCGCCGGCGCGGATGTGAAAGACGTGAAGGCGAAGGAGAAAGCGTGAGCGAGGCCGAGCCGCGGCGAGGTTATGCGCCCGGCAGCCACGCGATCACAGCGCACGGCCACGGCGGCTTCGCCTTCGCCGGCATGTCGCATGGGGGCTCGATCCTGGCGACGCCGAACGGCGTGCGGCCGATCGAGGCGACAAGCGTCGACGATCTCGACGCAAACGTGCTCGCGCCGCTTTTGGCCGAATGCGCGGAGAACCCCGCCTCGATCGAGTTCCTTGTCGTCGGGACCGGGGAGCGAATGGCGCCGATCCCGAAAACGTTAAGAGCCGCGCTGAGCCGCGCGGGCCTGCGCTTCGAAGCGATGGCGACCGGTCCGGCGCTCAGGGTCTATAACGTCATGCAATCGGAAGGCCGCCGGGTCGCTGCGGCGCTGATCGCCGCGCCTTGACCGCGCGCGTTTCCCCGGGCGCCGACCCGCTTGCGGAGGCCTACGACCATTGCGCGGCGCTCGCCCGCGCTCACGCTCGCGATCAGTGGCTCGGCGCGCTCTATGCGAGCGCCAGCGCGCGCGACGCGCTTTTCGCCCTGGCGAGCTTCGACACCGAAATCCGTCAGGCGCTCAAGCGCGCGCACAATCCCAGTCTGGCGGCGATACGGCTTGCCTGGTGGCGCGAAGCCATCGCGGGCGAACGGCGTGACGAAGCGGCCGGCAGCCCGGTCGCGTTCGCCCTTGGCGCGGCGATCGACGCCTACGCGCTGCCGAAAGCATGGCTTGAGGCGATGCTGGACGCGCGCTTGCACGAGATCGCGCCGGAGGACGATTTCAACCTCGCCGCCTTTCGCGCCTTCGCCGACGAGAGCGAGGGCGCGCGCGTGCGGCTGGCGGCGCGAATCGCGGGAGGCGGCGCGGATCTCGATTCGGCGGACGCGCATGCGCCAGCCGGCATGGCGCTGGCGCTGACGCGCGCGCTTAAGGAGCTGCCGTTCAAGGCGGGCTCGGCGCCGACGCTCATTCCAGCCGACATCGCCGCCCGCCACGGAGCGGGCGCGGCCGAGTTCGACGCCCGCACCTTGAGCCCCGGCGTCATTGCGGCCTGCGCCGAACTGCGGCGAACGGCGCGCGACGAACTCGCCGAGGCCGAGCGCCGGCTGAAGGCCTCAGATCCGGCGATCCTGCCGGCCTTCATTCCGCTTGCGCCGTTGCGGCTCGACCTCGACCGGCTCGATCGCGTTTCGGACCACCCGTTCGACGCCGTGGGCGAAGTCTCGGCCCTTCGCCGCCAATGGGCGATCTGGCGCTGGGCGCGAGCGCGGTGAGGGCGAGGCAATCTCCATGGAGCGGAGGTGTTCGGCGGTTCTCTCTCACACAATCATTTGTATTGACATTGCATATACAAAAAGCGATGGTGCGCGAATGCTGAAAAGCCGCGCCGCCTCCGGAAGCGCCGGAGCCGTTGAACTCGTCAAGCCCTCCGCAGCTGCCGACACGAAAGGCAGTATCAACCTGCGCGTCGGGGCGCAGACCCGTCAACTCATTGACGACGCGGCGGCGGTCCTTGGCAAGACGCGCACCGAGTTCATGATCGAGAGCGCCAGGCGTCTGGCGATCGACGTGCTGCTGGACCAGCGGCTCTTCTCGCTCGACCCGGAACGTTACGACGGTTTCATGCGCGCCCTCGACAATCCCCCCGCGCCGGGGCCAAAGCTCAGAGCGCTGCTGCGCCGCATTCCGGCGTGGGAGAGACAAAAGGGTTCTGGATAGTCTCCCACATCAATGTTTTCGGCGCCTGTCCCTTTGAGCCTCGATCACGATCTCTCGGGCTTCGACTGCGGCGAACCTGCGCTCAACGAGTGGCTGAAGGGCCGCGCCCTGAAGAACGAAAGCCGATTTTCAAGGACTTATGTGGTCTGCGAGGAAAATAGGGTCATCGCCTACTTTTGCATCTCCGCCGGATCAGTGGAGCGCGCTCGTGCGCCGGGCAAGATCCGGCGCAACGCGCCCGATTCCATTCCGGTGTCGGTGATCGGTCGGCTCGCGGTCAACCGCGACCACTCGGGGAAAGGCATCGGCGCCGACATCCTGTCCGACGTCCTCCGCCGCGTCGCCGTGGCCTCACAAAGCATCGGCATCGCCGCGGCGCTCGTTCACGCCAAGGACGACGCCGCGAAGCGCTTCTATTTGGCCTGTGCGGAATTCATCGAATATCCGGCTGACAGCCGCATCCTGTTTCTGCCCATTGAAACAATAGTCGCCGCATTCAGCTGAGATTGGGATTGTCCTCATAGGTTGATCCTTACAAATACCGCGCCCCGGCTTCAGCCGCGAAGCGGCTAGGCTCCCCCTCCCAGACGATCCGGCCGTGTTCGAGCACGTAAACACGGTCCGCGTGGGGCAGGGCGAAGGTGACGTTCTGCTCGCCGAGCAGCACCGTCATGTCGGTCGTCCGCCGGAGCCGCTCGAGCGCCTTTGAAATCTGCTCCATGATGACCGGGGCCAAGCCGAGCGTCGGCTCGTCGAGGATCAGAAGATCGGGCTTCATCATCAGCGCGCGGGCTATGGTCAGCATCTGCTGCTCGCCGCCCGACAGGGTCGCGGCGGTTTGGCTCTGCCGCTCCTTCAGGATCGGGAACAGATCGAACAGCCAATCGCGGCGCTCGCTTCGGTCTTTGTCCGCGAGCCTGTGCCCGCCCATGTCCAGATTCTCGCCGACCGTCATCAAGCCGAACAGGTCGCGCCCCTCGGGCGATTGCACGATGCCTTGGCGCGCGATCGTCGCCGCCGTTTGGCCCCGGAGCAATCGGCCTTGTCGGCGAATGTCGCCGGCATAGCGGATGAGCCCTGAGACAGCGTTGAACAGCGTCGTCTTGCCGGCGCCGTTCAGTCCAACGACGGCGACAAATTCCCCCTGATGCACATGGAGCGAAACATTCTCCAGCGCCTCCGCCTTGTCATAGACGACGTTCAAATTCTCGACTTCGAGAAACGGCGTCTGGGCGTCGCTGAAAGCGGATTCCGGCCGTGCCGCCGTCTCGATCGCGCCGCCGAGATAGACCCTGCGCACGGTCTCATTCGCCATCACCTCCGCGACCGATCCCTCCGCGATCTTTTCCCCGACGTGCATGGCGTAAACGCGGTCGACGAGCGCAGACATGCTTTTCACATTGTGATCGACGATGAGGACCGCCCGCCCATCGTTGCGCATTTCGACGATGAGCTCGGCGAACGACGCGGTCTCGCGCGCGGTCAAGCCGGCGAACGGCTCGTCGATCAGCACCACCTGCGGATCGCGGGCGATCGCCTTGGCGATCTCGATTTTGCGCAAGTCCGCGAACGGCAGCGTCGCGGGGCGGCGACCCAGCACTCCTGCCAGTCCGACGCGCGCGGCGATCGCGCGCGCTTTCGCGTCCGCGGCCGCGCTGGGAAGAAGATCCAGCAATCGATCGGGCAGAAGCCCAAGCAGGATGTTCTCGAGCACCGTCTGCCGATGCAGCGGGCGCGAATGCTGGAACACCATGCCGACGCCGAGCCGGGCGATCCGGTGCGGCGGCCAGCCCGCCACCTCCCGGCCGTCGACCCGAACCGCTCCCGCATCGGGCCGCTCGACGCCGAGGATCGATTTCATCACCGTCGACTTACCCGATCCATTCGGCCCGATGAGCCCGAGAATCTCTCCGGCGCGAACCGAAAAGCTGACGTCCCTCACCGCCGTCAGACCCCCGAATCGCTTCTGGAGGCCCTCGACCTCGAGCCTCGGCGCGCGAGTGATCATGTCGCCTCTCGCGCGCCCTTGACCATGCCGAGCAAGCCGGCCGGGAAGAAGAGAACGACGACGAGCGCGACCGCGGAGACGATGAAGGTGGCGAGATCGCCGAGCGGTCTTAAGCTCTCGCCGAGCGCGACCAGAAACACCGCCCCCAGCACCGCGCCGAGAATGGTGCGCCGTCCGCCAAGGACGGCGCCGATGATCACCTGCACCCCGACAGTGACGTCGATGAACGTCCCGACCGACGCCGTGCCGAGGTAGAAGACCATCAGCGCGCCGGCGAGCCCTGAGAAGAACGCGCTGACCAGGAACGCCGCAAGCTTGTGTTTGGTGACGTTGAACCCGAGCGCCCCAGCCTGGACCGGGTCTTGGCCGCTCGCCTGCAGGATGAGGCCGACCGGAGAGCGCGTGAGCCCGTATAGAATCGCGCCGCTGACCGCCATGAAGCCGAGCGCGATCCAGTAATTGACCTTGTCGTCGACCGAGATGACGTCGGGCACCGTAAGGCCAATCTCCCCGCCCGTCAGGCCCGCCGCGACGACCACGAAGTTCTGCAGCATCAGCACGGCGACAAGCGTGGTGAGGCCGAAATAGGGACCGCGCACTCTGAGCGCCGGCAAAGCCAGCACCAGTCCGCCGATCATCGACGCAAGCACGCCCGCTGCGATGCAGAGCGCGATCGGCGGCCGATAGAGGCTATCGAGGATGCCGGCGGTATAGGCGCCGAGCCCGATCAGGAACGAGGGCCCGAAGTTCACTTCGTTAGCGAAGCCGAACAGCAGGTCCCAGGCCATCGAGAACACGCCGAAATAATAGGCGATGGTGAGCAGCCCCAGCACATAGCCCGAGACATAGAGCGGCAGCGCCGCGGCTATAAGAACGACAATCAGGCTGATCAGGACCGGCGGGGAAACGAGCGCGCGCCGCACCATGGTCTAACGCCTGCCCAACAAGCCACGCGGGCGCACGTACATCACCGCGACCAGGAGCACGAGGGCTGGGATCGCGCGATAGGCCGGCGAAATAAGATAGGCGGTGAGGGTCTCGAGATAGCCGACCACGTAAGCGGCGATCAGCGAGCCGGACACGCTGCCAAGGCCGCCCAGGACGACAATCGAGAACGCGCTCGCGGTCAGTGGCCCGGCGCTATAGGAGGAGACGCCGAGGAACATGCCGAGCAGCACGCCGGCGACGCCGGCGAGCGCGCCGTAGATCGCCCATACCCCGACATAGACAGTTGCGAGCTCAATTCCGAGCAAGGTGACGCCGCGCGGATTCATCGACGCGGCGAGCACCGCCTTGCCGGCCAGCGTGCGGTTGACGAAGAGCCATAAGCCCCCGATCGTCGCCCAGCAGACGAGCGCGGTGAAAATCTCGTTCGCGGGCGTGCGCACGCCCAGGATCGTCACCACGCCGTCGACGATCGGCAACACGGTCTTGGCGTTGTTGGTGTAGAGATACGCGATCGCCTCCTGAATCATGATGCCCCAGAGCAGCGTCGCGGTGAGGATGAAGATTTCCTTCTCCTCCTCGCGCACAGCCCGCGACAATTGCAGCCGCCGGACGACGAGATAGTAGGTTAAGAGCGCGAGCAGGAGCGCGACGACAACGCCGAAGGCGGCGGCGAGATAGGCGCCCGCCCCCAGGTTTCCCGAGGCGGCCCAGGCCGCGACCGCGGCCGCGACCATGATCGCCCCGTGCGAGAGATTGAGCACCCCGGTGACGCCGAAAATCAGGGTGAAGCCGGTCGCGCCCAAGGCGTAGAGCGAGGAGATCGCGAAGCCGTCGATCAGGATCTGCCAGAACAGCATCGAGCGATCCCGCCGCCTCCAGGGCTAAGGTTGGACGGCGGCGGGTTCGCCCGCGGTCACTTGCCCGAGGCGATCTTGACGAAGGACGGGAATTCGAGCTTGCCGTTGGCGAGGTCCGCCGGCCACATGTTCACCTGCTTGCCGTTCTGCCATTGCAGCATCAAACCGGTGATGAAGCCCTTGCCGGTCTTGAGCCCGTGCACATGCGGATCGCCTTTCGGCAGGAACTGAACCCGGCCGATCGTGCCCACGTAGTCGGTCTTCTCCATCGCGTCGACGAGCTTGTCGCTGTCGAGGCTTCCGGCGCGCTTGATCGCGTCGGCGATGATGTAGACGTCGTCATAGGCCGTGTAGCCGCAATAAGAGGGCGTATTGCCGAACTTCTTCACGAACGCGTCGACGAACGGCAGGGTCTTGGGCGCGACCGCGACTCCCGGACCCGAAACGCCCTGGTAGATCACCCCTTCGGTCGCGCCGTTGGTGTCCTTCCAGAATGTGGAGTTGGTCGCCTGCGAGGAGATGCCGAACATCGGGATCGGCACCTGCTGGCTCTTCCATTGCACGGTCGGCTGCACACCGACATGCGAGATGCCGGTGATGATCACGTCGGGCTTCTGGCCCTCGATCTTGTTGAAGATCGGCGTGAAATCGGTGGTGTCGGGCGAGAAGCGGATGTGGTCGAGGACTTTGAGCCCGATCTTCGGCAGGCAGGTCTCGTAGCCGGCGTCGAGCGGCGTCGTCCAGGCGGCGTCCTCGCTCATGATCACCGCCGTCTTCATCTTCAGTCCGTCGACCAGCATATCCTTAGCGGCGTCACACGTGAGCCCCGCCAGCGCCCCCGAAGTCAAGTAGCCGTGGAAGGTGTACTTGTTGTGCTCGTAGTCCTTGGCGATGTTTTGCGTGATGACGTCGGACGCTGCGCCCGGCGTGATGAACACGGTCTTGAGCCTCGCCGACCACGGTTCGAGCGCCAGCACGACCTCGCTGATGTAGCTGCCGATCACCGCGTTGACGTGATCCTCGTTGACGGCGCGCTGGAACGCGCGCACCGATTCGGCCGAGGACGAATGGTTGTCGTAGGAGACGATCTCGATCTTGCGCCCGTCGACGCCGCCCTTGGCGTTGATCTCGTCGGCGGCGATTTGCGCCGCTTGCGGGATCGAGGAGCCCGCTACCGCTTGCGCCTCGGCGATCACGCCGATCTTGATCGGCGCTTTATCGTCGGCTGAGGCCGGTTGGGCGACGGCGAGCGCAAGAGCGGCCGAAGCTATGCCAAGCGCGCCGCGCAGGATGGCTGAGCGCGAGGCTCTGGTTTCATATGGCGCCATTTTATCCTCCCTGAACCGTGATTGGCCTCGACTGGCCTTAAGCCTGAGCCTCGGCCTCCATGCGCCGCCCCTTCAAGCCAAGCTGCCGTGTTCGACATCTGGACGCAAGCAGATTTCCGCTCGGTCCTTATCCGAGGAAGAAGAGGGAGGAGCCGCCGCAATCCCGGCTTGCCGCTGTAACGGCCGCCCGTTCGGCTGATCGCCCAAAGCCGCGCGCCGCCTTTTAACAGCCGCTTTTCGCTATGCTCGACGGCCAGCGGAATCCTGGGCAGCGAGCTGGCGCCGGCGCAATGCCGCTCGGAGGGGCGACGTTTGGACTCCGCGGGCGATCAAGTTCCCATCACTTGCCGGCGAAACGCAACGTAACTCCGCCATCGACCCCTTTGTCGCTGACCTGGGTGATCGTCACGTCGCCCCGAGCGTTGCGCCGAATTGGGCCGAAACGGACCTCGACCTGTCCTTGCTCGCGCGGGGCCATCTGCAAGCCAGTGATTGTCGCTCGGGCGCCTGTGATGAGGTAGGTCCCCTCGCCATCGGGTTTGAGGCCTTCGAACCCGCCTTTCCCGTCCCGCAACGCGCGCGTCAGGAGTGGGCTCAGCGTCACACGAATAGCGGTGGACGATCGCCGCAGGTCATACGGAATTTCGAACCGCAGCGCGAGCTTTTCAGCCCTGTCGCTGATGTTGCGCACCGTGAAGAACCCTGGCGGGCTCTTGTCTCCGGGCGCGACGACCTTGATGTTGCGCCATGCGAGATCGTTGTTGTTCGCCGCGTCCGCGTTAATGTTCCCGGTCTCGACGGGGGGCGTCGCCTGCACGCTGAGAACGCGCAGGTAGAGGCAGTAATGGTCGTTCGCCGGCGGCAGCGGCGGCGGCGTCCACGGAATCGGACCGATGCTGCTCGTTGTTCCTTGCTCGAGGAAAAGCGTGGTGAACTGTCGCGATTCCGGAATCATGGTGAAATTGGTCGGATAGTGCAGCCCGGTGGAAGCGAGGGCGTAATAGACCCCAACCTCGGCGTAAACGACGCGCGGCGAATTCGGTCGCGTGTTGCGCAGGGTCCCGTAGAGATAGTTCGTAACCCCGGTGACCGGATTTTCGTGATCGGCGGATGTGCCGCAATCGCGCACCACCCCGCCGCTCGTGTCGTGGTCCCCATACGCGTCCACCGGCGCCACGCAAGCGTCGGTCGTCACTTGCGCTCGTCGGTTCCATACGTCGGGGCTGATCCAGTGGACGCCGGGCGAGGGGACCGTGCCGTTATCCGCGATGTCGGTTGGATTGTCGGCCATCCAGGGATCGGCCGAAGGATCGGCGGGCGAAGGCGAGGCGCAGGCGCCGGCTCTGAGCGCGCAATAATTTCGGTACATCGTGTCGATGAAGCCATGCCAGCGCCAGAACATCGGGTCCTTCGGGGAGCTCGCATTGCACATGCTGCCGTAGTCCGGGCCGCTGGTCTCGAAGAAGCTGCCGCCAAGTGGGCCGATGTTGCAGTGAACCTGCCCGTGGAACCCGCGTTCGAATGAGAAGGTGAGATCGTCCAGAGTCGCATAATCCGCCAGCTTCGTCTGGCCGCCGCCATCGGCGGCCGACCCGCCGACGATCGTATAATAGGTGGGCATGCGATTGTTGTCGGGATCATAGACGTTGCGCAGGCCCGCGTCGGCGTCGAATTGCGGACCGGCCGGAAGCGCCCGGCCCGGATACCAGGGCGCGACAGGGTTATAACCGAATTCCTGCCGCCACAGATCAAAACGGCGGATGAACTCCCCGTGCCAGGCGAGGAATCCCATCCATGCGGGGAAGCTGGACTGGTCGCCGTCGATGTTCATGTGCCAGTAGATGTGTTCGTCGACCATTCGCCCATCCAGCGGATTGGTCTCGGTCGCCGCGCGATGGTTCGAGGTGTAGAAGTCTTCGGCTTGCCTCGTGATGTCGGACTCGTTGCGCTCCACCGTATAAGTCGCCGCCGCGCTGCAAGAGCCCCCGCCGGACTGCGTCACGCTGAGCGTGACATTGCGCGTGAACGGACCGTTGTTGGGTTCGAATTGGGCAGCCGAAGGAACCCAGTAGAACAACACCGAGGCGGCCGTGAGATCCGACGCGCCGAGCGGCGTCGTGCTCCATGGCGTCGCCGACGGCAGCGGCGGACTGCTCTGAGTGCCGAGTGTTTCGCTGTAGTCCTTGATGGTCGGCCCGTCGATCAACCACGAATAGCTCATGATCGTAAAGCCGCTTGCGGCGGCGGTCAGGATGACGTGCTCGCCGAAATTGAAAGTCGTCGCGGCCGTCGGCGTCAACGTCAGACTGTCGGCGGAAGCGGTGATTGTGAGGGCGCCGCCGCCGGCGCAGGGGTCAGCGCTTGCCGAGCTGGCCGCCACGAGGCTCCAAACGGCTAGGGTCGAGGAAAAGAATAAACGAAAGGGCGTCATAACGTTCCCCCCAGGTCTGTAATAACGTTCGGCCCATGCGGGCGGGACAATCTCGGGCCAGCGGTCAGCGCACCGGAACGAGAGCGCCGTAGAGTTCGCCATGCGGGAAGCGGCTCGTCGCGACGACAATTCCGGATTGACCCTTGTTCGCGCTCATGAGGCGGGATGCGAGCAACGGGTTCGGGAGCGCGTTGTTCACGACGTAAACGCCAGACAGCGACCCGCCGGTCTCCCGGTTGCGCGACGGGCTGAGTTTAAGCTCCGGCAGCGACGAGCGCGTCGCAAGCGCCTCGGGCGACGGCGCAGGCCCCCCGACGAGCGCGACGTTGGTCGGCGCGCTCGAGGTGTCGGCCACGGTCGCGGCGTAGAAGACCGACGTCTTGCCGCCGGGCAGGTAGGTCTCGCTTACCACCGCCGTGCCGGCGCCCTTCGATTGTGAGCCTTCAATCGGCGCGAGATGCGCCACGTAGCTCATGACCATCACCATAGCGGTGTTGGGGCCGAGCTGACCGCGAATTTCCGGCTTGCCGTCGGCGCCGACGATCTCCACGTAGACGCGTCCTGAGTCGAATTCGCCGATCAGACTGTTTTCGAGCGAACGGCCGCCGCCATCGAAGGCTCCTGACAGCGTGGCCCCGGCGCCGCTCGGACAACGTTCGGCCTCAGGGCCGCAGATCGTCTTGATGACCTCGCCGTTCCCGCCCTTGCCAAAATTGCGCAGCATTATGCTCGTCGGGCCGCCCAACTCCAGGCCCTCGTAGGTCAGGCTGTAGCGCAGGGTGCGCGTGGCAGGATCGAGCAGGAACGCGCCAATCCCCGTTGCGCTCGACGAAGCGCCGCCGACGACCTGCCGAGCGTCGAGCTGAGCGACGAGGAGAGTGGTCTTGGCCATCGCCATCCCTGCGTGCGGCGTTTGAGCGGCCGCGAATTCGGCGGCGCCGATCAAGATCGCCACGGCTGGCAACAGACTGCGGCCCGCAATTTTCATCATGGCGCCCCTCCGGTTCGTTGCGCGGCGTTCGAACGCGCCTATCCGCATGTTCGCGAACCTTGCAGAACGCGGCGTTCGCCGCGCGCCGTCTGCTTATATTGCAATCTGCTCCATTCGGGCAGTTGCGACAAGGGCATCTGCTGGCGCCGTCCATGCCGGCGCGGCCGAGCTTCTATTAGAACGGCTCACATATGTACTAATCAGCCGACGCCCGGCGACGAGCGCTGCTGCGCCGTTTCGAGTTGCAGAAAAATGAGCTTAAGCGACTGAAAACCTTGAGTCGCGCGCAAAATCGTACACCGGGCCCGCGCGTATAATTTCGCGGGCCGGCCCTAAGCCGCCGCAAACGGCGTCCGCTCGCGCGCCCCCTCCATCCATCGCGCCAGGTCGCGCTCAGCGCGGGCCGAGAGCGCCCGCTTGCGGGCGAGCCCGCGCTCCGGCCCTGGCAGACGCTTTCCGGCCTCGTCGAACCGCGGCTCGGCGATCGGGGGAAAGAGGCCGAAATTGACGTTCATCGGCTGAAACGAGCGCGGGCCGGCGTCGATCAATTCGATATGCCCGCCGGTGATGTGGTTGAGGAGCGCGCCGATTGCGGTCGTCGGAGGGGGCGGCTCAAGCTCGTGGCCTAGCCGTTCCGCGGCGGCGAAGCGCCCGGCGATGAGGCCGACCGCGGCGCTTTCAACATAGCCCTCGCAACCGGTGATCTGGCCTGCGAACCGGAGGCGGGGCGAGCGCTTCAGGCGCAGACGCGCGTCGAGCAGGCGAGGCGAATTGAGATAGGTGTTGCGGTGCATGCCGCCGAGCCTTGCGAACTCCGCCCCTTCGAGCCCCGGGATCATGCGGAAGATGCGGCTCTGCTCGCCGTATTTGAGCTTGGTCTGGAAGCCGACCATGTTGAAGAGCGTGCCGAGCGCATTGTCCTGCCTGAGCTGGACGACAGCGTAGGGCTTGACCTTCGGGTCATGGGCGTTGGTGAGGCCGAACGGCTTCATCGGTCCGTGGCGCAAGGTCTCGCGCCCGCGCTCGGCCATAACCTCGATCGGCAGGCAGCCGTCGAAATAGGGCGTGCCCTCGAATTCGCGAAACTCGGTCTTTTCCGCCTCGAGCAGCGCGTCAATGAAGGCGTCATACTGATCGCGGCTCATCGGACAGTTGACATAGGCCCCGGCGGCGCCGGCCGGCCCTTCCTTGTCGTAGCGCGACTGCATCCACGCCACGTCCATATTGATCGAATGATGATGGACGATTGGCGCGATCGCGTCGAAAAAGGCGAGCGCTCCTTCGCCCGTCAGCCGGCCGATCGCCTCGGCCAGCGCCGCGGACGTGAGCGGGCCGGTCGCGACAATCACATTATCCCAGTCCTCCGGCGGCAGGCCGGCGATCTCGTCGCGGTCGACGGTAACAAGCGGATGACTGAGAAGGGCGGCCTCGACGGCTTGCGAGAAGCCGTCGCGATCAACCGCGAGCGCGCCTCCGGCCGGCACCTGGTGCGCATCGGCGCTTTGAAGGACGATCGAGCCGAGGACGCGCATCTCGCGATGCAAGATCCCGACTGCGTTGGTCGAGGCGTCGTCGGATCGGAAGGAATTCGAGCAAACGAGTTCCGCCAGATGAGGGGTCCGGTGCGCGGCCGTCGCTCGGACAGGCCGCATTTCATGCAGGACCACCGGGATCCCGGAATTCGCCGCCTGCCATGCGGCTTCCGAGCCGGCCAGTCCTCCGCCAATGATGTGGATCGGACGCATGGGCGAGCTTGTCACAAAGCTTCGCGCCATCGTCAACGCATTTTCTGGCCGTAATAATCACGGATCGGTTTGGGGCCCCCGCCCTGGGCCGACGCGCCGCCTTAAAGCGGCGCGTCTCGGCTTGTCAGGACTTGGAAATCAGGCCGAAGCCTTGCCCACGACGGAACGACGCACGATGTATTCGATATCGCCGCGACGAATGCCGATATCGTCCAGCTCGCGGTCAGAAAGCTGGGACAACTCACGCACCGCCTCGCGATACCGGCGCCAAGCGGTCAGCTTCTCCGAAATCGTCTTGAGAGAGGTCATATTTTACTCCTTTTCCGGCAGGCGCTGGTCCTACCGCACCGCAACATAAGCTTCCATGACGCTCAATGGTAGGCGCGGGATCAGAAGCACAGGCATGCTTTAAATGCATTTCTCGCTTCCAGCCGACGAGCCCTAGCCGACCGCTAAGCGGCGCATCAGGTATATGATATTAGGGAGTGAGGGCTGAGAAGAGGGAGATTTCGGGACTGCGGGCCTTAGAAAGGTTGTTAATGCGGATTTACATATGTGACAAAATCATGGCTTGAAGATTGTGCGGCGCCACAATCGACCGAGTCGGCCAAGCGTTCTGATCGATGTTCCGACCGCCGCCGGCGGCCGATGGCGAAACCGCTCCGTTTGCGAGCGCAAACAGGCGTCCTTTGCCCGCGAAATGCGCGAAAATCCCTGCCAGGACCGCGGAAGGGAAGGCCGCCAAGCTTCATTTTCCTTCCACCAACCGAGCGATTTCAAGGCCTTAGCGCGAATTTTCCTTCCGACCTCTGGCGTGTCGGCGAAATCTGGGCATGACGCCCGTATCAACGGCCGAACTCGCGGACGATCTTCGCCATGGCTGACGGCCTCGGAAGGGTTGGACATAGGGTCTCGGCTTTCGGCCGATCTGGCCATCATAGCTGGTGTTTCTAACAAAGGGAAGGCTTTTCTTAATTTTCTGATTTCATGGATCCGCCGGCGGTTCGATCGAACCGCCGAGGGCTCCAAGGAACTCCTTGATTTCGGCCCCGCAAGCGGGGAAATAATCGATGCGGGCCTTTTCCGCACGGCCAAGGAGCCTCAAATGGAGAACCTAATAGCCCGCGTCGCGACCGCTGCGGACTTGAGCCCGGACGTCGCCCGCAAGGCGGTCGCGTTGATAGGCGATTTCATCCAGCGCGAGGCGCCAAAGGAAGCCGTTAAGGATCTGTTCGACAAAGCGCCAGCTTTTCCCTCCATTATTGCTTCGAGCACGAAAACCGGCGGCGAAGGCATGGGCGGTGACCTGAAGGGCCTGATGGGGGTCGCCGCCGGGGCGATGGGCGGCGGTGGGCTTATGGCGCTCGGCTCGGAATTGTTAAGTCTGGGCCTCGACATGGAGCAGATCCAGACGCTGGGCAAGGAAGTCTTCGCCTATGCGCGCGAGGTCGCAGGCGATCAAGTTGTAGGCGAAATCTCCGCGTCGATTCCCGGGCTTTCCCAGTTCATCTAGCGGGGTCGGCGTTGGGCGCGGTCGCAAGCCTTTTTCCCGCTTATACCGAAGCCGATTGGCGTAGAGTCGCTGAGGCGGCGCTCAACGGAGCGGCTCTCGAATCGCTTGTGTCCCAGACCGCGGATGGCGTTCGGATCGAACCCGTCTATCCGCCAGCGGAAGGCCCAAGGGCTATCCGACCTGGGGGTCCTTGGCGCGTCATCGCGCGACTCGACCATCCTGACGCCCACGAGGCCAACGCCCAGGCGCTCGACGACCTCGCCAATGGAGCGGACGGTCTGCAGATCGTGTTTTCCGGCGCGCTCGGCGCCTACGGTTTTGGCCTCAGACGATTCGATTCGGCCTCGCTTCACAACGCCTTCGATGGGATCCGTTTCGATGCAGGGGCGAATTTCGAACTCGACCTTGGGCCCGACGGCCCCGACCAGGCGCTTCGTTTTGGCGCACTTGTCGAGCGCTCGGGCGCAAAGCCTCAGGACTGCGCGGTCGCGTTCGGGCTCGATCCTTTCGCGGTCTCGGCGCGCGGACCGTTCCCGTCTGATTGGAGCGCTCAAGCGACGCGCCATGTCGAAACCGCGCTTGAACTACGGGGCAAGGGCTTCCACGGGCCGTTCTTGGTTGCCGACGCGCGCGCCGTCCATGCGGCCGGCGGGAGCCCGGCGCAAGAGCTTGCCTTTGCGCTTGCCGGCGCAGTCAGCTTGTTGCGGCTGCTAGAAGGATCGGGGGCGCCGCCTGGCGAGGCCCAAACGCTGATCGCGTTCCGGCTCGCGGCCGACGCGGATGAATTGGCGACATTGTCGAAATTCCGCGCGTTGCGCGTTGCCTGGTCGCGCGTTGAGGAAGCCTGCGGCCTTGAGCCTCGCGCGGCCCATGTGCAGGCCGAGAGCGCCTGGCGCATGATGACGACGCGCGATCCTTATGTGAATGTCATGCGCGGCGCGACGGCGGCGTTCTCGGCCGGCCTCGGCGGCGCTGACAGCGTCAGCGTGTTGCCGCATACTCTAGCCGTCGGGCTTCCCGACAGCCTCGCGCGACGTCTTGCCCGCAACGTCCAGCTCATTCTTTTGCGCGAATCCAACCTCGGATATGTCGCCGACCCCGCTGCCGGCGCCGGAGCGTTCGAGGCGCTGACCAAGGCGCTTTGCGATAACGCCTGGCGGCTCTTTCAGGAGATCGAGGCTGAGGGCGGCTTGCCGTCGGCGCTCGCGACCGGCGCCTTCCAACGACAGGTCGCCGCCGGCGCGGCGGCGCTGGCGAAGAACGTCGCTCAATTGAAGACGCCGATCACCGGCGTCAGCGCGCACGCCGATCTCGCCGAGCGGCCGGTCGAGGTTGCTGTTGGCGCGCCTGAGCGCGAGGCGTTTGCTTTTGCGGAGAGCGGCCTCAAGCCAATTCGGCTCGCCGAGCCGTTTGAGCGCTCGCGCGATCTTTCCGACGCGTTTCTTCAGCGCACCAGCGCGCGGCCGAAAGTTTATCTCGCCGCGTTGGGGGCAGAATCCAAGCATCGGCGCCGCGTCGCGTTCATGCGCGAATGGCTGGAGGCAGGTGGTTTCGAGGCTATCTATGATGGCGAAGCCGCGACAGCTGAAGAGGCAGTCGAGCGCCTGAGAGCGAGCGGCGCGCCGCTCGTTTGCCTCTGCGGGACCGACGACGCCTACGCAGGACAGGCGGATGCCTTCGCGAAGGCGTTCAAGGCTTTGGGCGTGAAGGGCGTCGCGCTTGCTGGCCGGCCGGGGGAATTCGAGCAAGCATTGCGCGCCGCAGGCGTCGATGATTTCATTTTCGCCGGAGGAGACGCTGTCGCGACGCTGCGGCGGCTCTATGCCCGCATTGGCGTACAATTGTAGCCGCGCTCGATGAGCGCGGCGACGCGGTCGGCGACCGCGTCTACAAGGCGCGGCTGGCGCGGTCCAAAGGGCGTCCGGAAAGACGCTCTCCGTCAGACGAGCCGCGTCAACAGGTCCCATTCGACGGAATTGCAATCTGCTCGAAAAGGCGCAGGAATGATGACGTCATGACCCAAATCCCCGACTTCTCGGACGTCCCATTCGTGGCTCCATCGAAGCAGGTCGATGCGGGAGCATCGCGAATGTGGGCGACGCCCGAGGGTATCGAAGTCAAGTCGATCTACGGACCGGACGATCGCAACGGCGTCGACCTCTCGAGTGAGTGGCCCGGGCTCCCGCCCTTTTTGCGGGGTCCATATCCGACGATGTACCTCACGCAGCCCTGGACCGTGCGACAATACGCCGGCTTCTCGACCGCGGAGGAATCGAACGCCTTCTATCGCGCCAATCTCGCCGCGGGTCAGAAGGGCCTGTCCGTCGCCTTCGATCTGGCGACGCATCGCGGCTACGACTCGGACCATCCGCGCGTAGCGGGCGACGTCGGGATGGCGGGCGTCGCGATCGATTCAATCTATGATATGCGTGCGCTATTTTCCGGCATCCCGCTCAATTCGATCAGCGTCTCGATGACGATGAACGGCGCAGTGCTGCCGGTGATGGCGTTGTTCATTGTCGCCGCCGAGGAACAGGGCGTGCCGATGGCGGCGCTCTCGGGGACCATTCAGAATGATATTCTGAAAGAGTTCATGGTCCGCAACACCTATATTTATCCGCCCGCAGCCTCGATGCGGATCGTCGCCGATATTTTCGCCTTCACCGCGGCGAATATGCCGAAGTTCAACTCGATTTCGATCTCCGGCTATCACATGCAGGAGGCGGGAGCGACGCAGGATCTTGAGCTCGCCTACACGCTCGCCGACGGAATCGAATATTTGCGCGCCGGCGTCGCCGCTGGATTGGGCGTCGATGCGTTTGCCCCGCGGCTGTCGTTCTTCTGGGCGATTGGCATGAATTTTTTCATGGAAGTCGCCAAGCTGCGCGCCGCGCGCAAGCTCTGGGCGGGCATCGTCAAGCCCTTCGGGCCGAGATTGGACAGGTCGCTCGCTTTGCGGGCCCATTGCCAGACTTCCGGCTGGTCCCTGACCGCACAAGACCCCTTCAACAATATCGTGCGCACGCAAATCGAGGCGATGGCCGCCACGCGGGGGCATACGCAGTCGCTGCACACCAACGCGCTCGATGAGGCCCTGGCGCTGCCAACGCCCTTCTCGGCTCGTATTGCCCGCAACACTCAACTTTTCCTGATTGAGGAGACCGGAACGACGCGGGTCATCGATCCCTGGGGCGGCTCCTATTATGTGGAACGCCTTACCGCCGAACTGGCCGCGCGGGCGCAGGGCCATATCGACGAGATCGAAGGCCTCGGCGGGATGGCGAAGGCGATCGAGAGCGGGGTGCCCAAGCGCCGCATTGAAGAGGCGGCGGCGCGTACGCAGGCGCGCATCGATTCCGGCCGCCAGACCGTGATCGGCGTCAACATCTACGCGCCGACGGTCGAGCGAGACATTGGCGTGCTGAAAGTCGACGCCGCGGCGGTGCGCGCGCGGCAAATCGAAAAGCTTCAGCGCCTCCGCGCCGAGCGGGACGAGAAGGCGACGCAGGCGGCG
Source organism: uncultured Alphaproteobacteria bacterium (assembly GCA_963824475.1). Classification (GTDB taxonomy): domain Bacteria; phylum Pseudomonadota; class Alphaproteobacteria; order Rhizobiales; family Beijerinckiaceae; genus Roseiarcus. The sequence goes on along the minus strand of CAWGPR010000003.1, from coordinate 425,324 downwards.
TTGACTGCGCTCACCGAAGGCGCGCGAGGCCAGGCCAATCTCTTGCAACTTTCCGTCGAGGCGGCGCGGGCGAAGGCAACGGTTGGCGAGATCTCCCTGGCCCTGGAGAAGGCGTTCGGTCGTCACGTTGCGGAAGCCCGCGTCATCTCCGGCGTCTACCTCTCGGAGGCTGGACCGGACGCGCAGGCCAATGACCGCGTGATCGCGATGACCCGCGCGTTCGCCGAGAACGAGGGTCGCGCTCCGCGGATTCTGGTCGCCAAGATGGGACAGGACGGGCACGATCGCGGGCAGAAGATCATTGCCTCGGCGTTCGCGGATCTCGGTTTCGACGTCGAAATTGGACCTCTGTTTGCAACGCCTGAGGAAGTGGCGGCGCTTGCGGCCAAAGGGCAGGCCCACATCGTTGGAGTTTCATCATTGGCCGGCGGGCACCTTTCGCTCGTGCCGGCTTTGAAGAGGGCGCTCGGCAAGCTCGGTCTTGAAAAGACAATGATCGTCGTTGGCGGCGTCATCCCGCAACAGGACTTCGCATCCCTCCGTGAGGCGGGCGTGGACGCGATATTCCCCCCTGGCGCCGTCATCCCTGAGGCCGCGCAAGAGTTGATTGAGCAGCTCAACAAACGCCTTGGCTACTGCCAGCGCGTTCCCACGTAAGGCGATCGGAGCACGCCGATCAGCGCGATTGCGGGATTCAAGGAGGCACCGCGAGATCCCAAATTGACGCGCGTGATCCGAGCATGACCGCCCATGACCCTCAGATGCCGTTACGTCGCTCTGCGCCAAATTGGGACGTTTCCCCGTCACGTCAACGGCGCCGCGTTTGCCACTGCCTTTTCCAATTGTCGCCGACGGAGAGGCAGCGGGCGCCGCGATGGACCCCTTAATTGATGAAATCGTGCGCCGGTCGATCCGTCACGCGCGACTAATGTTGAGGCAAGGCTCCTACAATTGGCCGGTTGCACGCAGGGCCTTGCGGAAGATTCTCGCGGATCTGGAGGCGAGAGCCCCAGACCATCCAAGCCTGCCGCGACTTCGCGCCTTTATCGCCTCGAGGGATCGCGCGTGGTTGCGTGAGAAAAAATAGCATAGTGGAAAAATCCTTGAGAATGTCCTGAGCGCCAGAAGGCCTCAATGGGTAGCGTGGCTGGACTTGTCCCATGGAGTGCTGCAGGTTTATGCATTGATTAGGCAAAGAGCATCGTCGCACTGCCCCGATTCCTCTCGCTGACTTAGCGCTTATCATATGGGGGATCATTTGAGGGCGAGCCACGAGAGCCGGGCTCCACGCGCCCAGAGCGGCGCCAGGTGTTCTCGTGCTTACCGGGGAGGGGAGAATTGATGGCGGCCGCGGCGAACGCGCGGAGTGCGCGAGTACGTAAATTCGTTACTCGCCGGGGTGTCGAGCTGCAATTCACCGAACTCGGATTCGGCGGAGCGCCGCTCGGCAACCTCTATCGACCCATGACGGAGAAAGAATCGCGTGTGATGCTGGAGGCCGTCTGGGCGACGGGCTGTCGATATTTCGACACTGCGCCGCACTATGGGCTGGGACTTTCCGAGACCCGCCTGAATGGATTCCTGCGTCCGAAGCCGCGCGGCTCCTATTTGATTTCCACTAAGATCGGCCGGCTGCTCGATCTCTGTGAGCCGCAAAAACGTTCAGGGCAGGGCGTTTTCTTTGAGACGCCCTCGCGGCGGGAGCGCTTCGACTATTCCTACGACGGCGTGATGCGCTCGCTCGAATTCTCGCTCGAACGTCTCGGTCTCGACCAAGCGGATATCGTTTACTGCCACGACGTCGACGTCATCACCCACAAGACCAGGGAAACCGCGGAGGCGCGCATTGAGGAATTCATGACTGGGGGCTATCGGGCTTTGGACCAATTGCGCGCGTCCGGAGCGGTCAAAGCGATCGGAGCTGGGGTCAATGAATGGGAGATCGCCGAGAGGCTTGCGCGCGCGGGCGACTTCGACGTTTTCCTACTGGCGGGCCGCTACACCCTTCTCGAGCAGGAGGCGCTGACGAGCTTCTTGCCTCTCTGTGCGGAAAAGAACATCGCCGTCGTGATTGGCGGTCCGTTCAACTCCGGCATACTCGCGACGGGCGTGAAGGCGGACGCTCACTACAATTATGGACCCGCCCCGGAAGAGGTGCGAGATCGGGTGCGCCGAATCCAGCACATATGCAAAAGTTTCAAAGTCGGATTGCCGGAAGCCGCGCTGCGTTTTCCGCTCGGTCACCCCGCCGTCGTCAGCGTCATACCCGGCGCGCAGCGCGCGAGTGAAGTCAGGCGGAACGCTGCAATGATGGGCGCAAAGCTGCCGGCTGCGCTGTGGCGAGCGCTAAAAGCTGAGAAGCTGCTGCGCGAGGACGCGCCGCCGCCGCGTTGAGCGTCGAATCCCGGCAGGCGCTTAAGAGAGACCATCGATCTCGCCGCGGACAACGCGAATCCTCTCGGCGGCGGGAGTGCGCGGCAATCCCGGCATCGTTTGGACGTCCCCCATCAGCACGACGACGAACCCTGCGCCCGCGCGGAGACGAACGTCGCGGATCCTTGGAACGTGCCCACTTGGCGCGCCGATGAGAGAAGGATCGTCCGAGAACGAATATTGGGTCTTGGCGACGCATACCGGCAAGCGGCCCCAGCCGGCCGACTCCAGCTCCCGAAATTTCGCCCGCACCGACGCTTCGGCCGTTATGTCGGCGGCGCCGTAAATCTCCTGCGCGATTGTTCGCGTCTTGTCCCATAAGCTCATCTCGTCGCCGTACAGCGGCCGAAAGTCCGCTTCGCCGGCGTCCGCAAGAGCCGCGACCACATGGGCGAGACCTTCCGCGCCAGCGCCGCCGCGAGCCCAATGATCGCACACCACGGTCTTGACCGCGAACTCCCGGGCCACAGCGGCTTCCACGAATGCCAGTTCGGTCGCAGAGTCGGTCTCAAACCGGTTTATGGCGACCGTGACCGGCAATCCGAACTTGCGCAGATTGGCGATGTGGCGAGCCAAGTTCGCAAGGCCAGCTTCGAGCGCCGGAAGGTTCTCCGCGCTAAGCGCGTCCTTGGCGACGCCGCCGTGCATTTTGAGCGCGCGCACTGTGGCGACGAGCACCGCCGCCGACGGCTTGAGTTGAGCCTTGCGGCATTTGATGTCGAAGAATTTCTCGGCGCCGAGATCGGCGCCGAAGCCCGCTTCGGTGACGACATAATCAGCGAGTTTGAGCGCCGCTCGCGTCGCCATCACGGAGTTGCAGCCGTGGGCGATGTTGGCGAACGGGCCTCCGTGCACAAGCGCGGGCGTCCCTTCAAGCGTCTGCACGAGATTGGGTTTGAGCGCGTCCTTGAGCAGCGCAGTCATGGCGCCGCCCGCGTTGAGGTCAGACGCGGTGATTGGCCGCCTGTCTCGGGCATGAGCCACCATCATGCGGCCGAGCTGCTCCTCGAGCTCCTCGAGGCTCAAGGCAAGGCAGAAGGCAGCCATCACCTCCGAGGCGACCGTGATGTCGAAACCGTCCTCGCGCGGAAAACCATTGCCGGCGCCAAGGCCGACGACGATCTCTCGAAGCGCGCGGTCGTTCATATCGAGCACGCGCCGCCAGGCGATGCGCCGCTGATCGAGACGGAGCGCATTGCCCCAGTACATGTGATTATCGATCATCGCCGCAAGCAGATTGTGCGCCGATGTGATGGCGTGAAAATCGCCGGTGAAATGGAGGTTGATCTCCTCCATGGGCGCAACCTGAGCGTGACCCCCGCCGGTCGCGCCCCCTTTTACGCCGAAGCAAGGTCCAAGCGACGGCTCTCGCAGACAGACGATCGTCTTCCGGCCGATGCGGTTGAGCGCGTCGCCGAGGCCGATGGTGGTCGTCGTCTTGCCCTCGCCGGCCGGGGTTGGGCTGATCGCCGTGACAAGAATGAGCTTGCCATCCGGGCGGTTCGCGAGACTGCGGAGAAAATCATACTCGAGCTTGGCGATGAAGCGGCCGAACGGGCGCAGGGCGGATTTGGGCGCGCCGATCTTCGCGGCGATCTCTGCGATCGGTTTCAGGCGCGTAGCGCGCGCGATTTCGATGTCAGACGGCATGGGACCAATGTTTCCCCTGGACCTGCCGCTGAGCGGCCGCGAACACGAACGAATCGTCCGCCTCGCTTCCTTTTGCAAGCTCGAATCGTGGCGCCGGAGATGGCCAGCGCGTATAAGCGGGCGGACTTGTCCGCGTCCCGGCCTGGCTGCGCGCGCGAAAGAACGAGCCATGACCACGCTGCGGCTTGCCGCTCTTACGGTTCTGAGCTTGGCCGCCTATTTGGGACTGGCGATCGGCGGAGCGGGCGGCGCGAGGCGGTTCTTTTCGCACCCGCCGCTGATCGCGGTGACCGTCGTCACGATCGCACTGGGGTTTGCCGCGCTGTTCAGCGAGGGCCACATAGGCGCCGGCGTCAGGGAGGATCGGTCCAATCGTTGGGTGATCGCCGCTCTCACCGCGCTCGGCCTGATCGACGCCTACCTGCCTGCCTATACCGATCGGATCGACTTTCTAACCTTCGGCGGCGATGCGGTGCGCTGGGTCGGTTTTTTCGTTTACTCGATCGGCGGCGCGCTTCGCCTTGCGCCGGTGTTCGTGCTCGGGCGCCGCTTCAGCGGCCTGGTTGCGATCCAGCCCGGACACCGGCTGGTCACCACCGGACTTTATGGGGTCATCCGCCACCCGAGCTATCTCGGTCTCTTTCTCCTCGCGCTCGGCTGGGGGCTGGCGTTCCGTTCCGGCGTTGGCGTGATTATCGCCGTGCTGATGCTCATTGTCGTACTCGCGCGCATCGATGCTGAGGAGCGGCTGCTCAGCGAGACGTTCGGCGCCGAATACGACGCCTATCGGACCCGCACCTGGCGCCTCATGCCCTACATCTACTGAGTCAGGCTGCGACGCGGTTGCCTCGCCACGGGGCCTCCCATAAACCTCCTTGCCCGCTGTCGACCGATGGACGAAACGCCATGATCCGCTCCGCCTTGATGACCGTCATGACCAGCGCCGCGATCAAGGCCGGCCGTGGGCTTAAGCGCGATTTCGGCGAAGTCGGCGAACTGCAGGTGTCGATGAAGGGGCCAGGCGACTTTGTCAGTCTTGCCGACAAGCGCGCGGAGAGGAGCCTCTACACGGAGCTCGCCAAGGCGCGCCCCGGCTACGGCTTCGTCATGGAGGAGAGCGGGCGGGTCGAAGGCTCCGACAAGAGCCACACCTGGCATATCGATCCGCTCGATGCGACGACCAACTTCCTGCACGCGATTCCGTTGTTCGCGATTTCGATCGCGCTCGAGCGCGAGGGGCAGATCGTGGCCGGCGTCATCTACAATCCGGCCAACGACGACATGTACGTCACGGAGAAGGGGCAGGGGGCGTTCGGCGGCAATCGCCGGCTCAGGGTCGCCGGGCGCAGCGACTTGTCGCAGGCGCTGTTCGGCTGCGGCATTCCCCACCTCGGCAAGGCAGCGCAGCATCCTCGATTCATGGCGGAGCTTAAGGCTGTCATGGCGCGCATCGTCAACGTGCGGCGGATGGGCTGCGCCGCGCTCGACCTCGCCTATGTCGCCGCCGGCCGGTTCGACGCCTTCTGGGAGCGAGGCCTCAATTCCTGGGACATTGCGGCCGGCGCGCTCCTGGTTCGTGAAGCCGGCGGCTTCGTGACCGGCGCCGACGGTGAGGCCAACTTCCTCGAGACCGGCTCAATCTGCTGCGGCAACGAGATCATGCATCGCGAGCTGCTCGCGCTGTTGCGCGGGGTTGCTTGACCCAGTCCGAATTCCGCTGCCGCGGATTCCTTGCCGCCCGGATTCGATGCGGATGGGGAACCTCTACATTGCTCCCGGCGCGAGACGGGACACTTTGATCGACCTAGCGCGGGCGCGGACCTGGGCCAGGTCGTAGTTGGCCTGCAGCCGCAACCAGGCGTCGGCGGTGCTGCCGAGCGCCTTTTCCAGCCGGTACGCCATCTCCGGCGAGACGGCGCTGCGGCCAGCGATGAGATTGTGGAGCTGCTGTCGTGTAACGCCCAGGCCTCGCGCGGCGTCAATGATCGATAAGCCCATTTCCCCGACAATGTCGCCAACCATCTCGCCGGGGTGCGGCGGATTCTTCATCGGCATGGCTTTCTGCTCCTTCAATGATAATCAACGAGGTCCACATCAAAAGCCTTGCCGTCCTCGAACCGAAAAATAACGCGCCAGTTCGCGCGCACAGTGAGCGACCAAAATCCTTTGAGGTCGCCCTTCAACGAGTGCAGCCGGAAGGTCGGCAAATCAAGGTCGCTGACGCCCTGGGCTGCGTCGAGCAGAGCGAGGATATGGCGGAGTTTCCGGACGTGCTCGGCGTTGACGCCTTTTGAGTTGTCATCCTCGAAAAGTTGCTCGAGCCCTTTGTGCCGGAAACTCCCGATCATCCCCTCTCGATTCTCGGTTGACTCGTACTGTAAAACATTGCTTTACATATGTCAAATATTATTTTACACATCGGCGTCGCTTTTCTCTTGATCTCCGTGCTATCCCGCGGACAGGCGCCTTCGCTAAGCTCCCGCTCGACTGTCGCTCGCTCACAGCGAAATTTTTGCCCGCGCCGCGAGTTCGCCGACGATGCCGCGCCGGAACGCCAGCACGCAAGCGACGAACACCACCCCCTGGATCACGGTCACCCACTCGCCGAACTGGGCGAGGTAGTTCTGCATCGCGACGACGATGAGCGCGCCGACCACCGGACCATAGAAAGTGCCCATGCCCCCGACCAAGGTCATCAGCACGACTTCGCCCGAGGTTGAGAACGAGACGTCGGTCAGCGATGCGTTCTGGACGACCAGCGCCTTGGTCGCGCCGGCGAGCCCGGCGATGACCGCCGACAAGACGAAGGCCGCGAGCTTATACTGCAGGGCGCGATAGCCGAGCGAGACGGCGCGCGGCTCGTTCTCTCGGATCGCCTTCAGGATCTCGCCGAACGGCGAATTGACCGCGCGCTGCACGACAAGAAAGCCAAAGAGAAAGATCACCGCCACAAAACAATAGAGAATCCAGGGATTGCTGAGATCGATGAACCCGAGCGCGCGCCCCTGCGGCACCGCCTGGATGCCGTCCTCGCCGTGAGTGAACGGCGCCTCGACGCAGACAAAAAACACCATCTGGGAGAAAGCGACGGTGATCATGGCGAAGTAGATGCCGGCGCTGCGAATGGCGAGGGCTCCGGTGACGAAGCCGAGCGCGCCGGAAGCAACGACGCCGACCGCGATCGCCGAGACGGGCTCCAAACCCCACACTTTGGCGGCATGGGCGCAAACGTAGCTGGCGAGCCCCAGGAACATCGCATGCCCAAGCGACAGCAGGTTGGCGTAGCCGATCAGAAGATTGAACGCACAGGCGAACAGCGCGAAGCACATCGCCTGCATGATGAAGAAGGGATAGGCGAAAAAGGGCGCGATCGCGATCAGGGCGACCATGACCGCGAAGGCGATGGCGCTGACGCGGCGGTCCTGGATCGTCATATCCGCTGGCGCGACGGAGGCCTCGATGTCCATGTCAGGCCGCCCGCCCAAACAGGCCGGTCGGCCGGATCAGAAGGACGATCGCCATGATGACGAACACCACCGTGTTCGACGCCTCCGGGTAGAACACCTTGGTCAACCCTTCGACCACGCCGAGCACAAAGCCGGTCAGGATCGAGCCGAGGATCGACCCCATGCCGCCGATCACCACGACCGCGAACACGACGGCGATGATGTCCGCCCCCATGCCCGGACGGACCTGGTTGATCGGGGCGGCAAGCACGCCGGCGAAGGCCGCGAGCGCGACGCCGAAGCCATAGGTCAGCGTGACCATGCGCGGCACGTTGATGCCGAAGGCGCGCACCATGGTCGGATTCTCGGTCGCCGCGCGCAAATAGGCGCCAAGCTTGGTCTTCTCGATGATGAGCCAGGTCGCGAAGCACACCACGGCCGAGGCCAGGATCACCCAGCCGCGATACACAGGCAAGAACATAAAGCCAAGATTGTAGGCGCCGCTCAGCTGCTTTGGGATCGCGTAAGGCATGCCAGAAGCGCCGTAATAGTTCTGAAACAGCCCCTGAATGATGAGCGCGAGGCCGAAGGTGAGGAGCAGGCTGTAAAGCGGATCGAAGCCCGCGAGCCTTTTGAGAAAGAGGCGTTCGACGATCGCCCCGATCGCGCCGACAACGAGCGGCGAGAGGATCAGCGCCCACCAATAGTTGAGGCCCGCGTATTGGAGCAGGAAATAGGCGGCGAAAGCCCCCATCATGTAGAAGGCGCCGTGGGCGAAATTGACGATGGTCAGCATGCCGAAAATGACGGCGAGCCCCAGGCTCAGCAGCGCATAGAAAGAGCCGTTGATGAGGCCGATCAGCAGCTGACCGTAGAGCTCCGGCATGGTGATCGTGTGGCCGAAAAGGTTCACGGTCGGACCCATCGTTCGACAGGCGTCATCACACCCCCAGCGCCTCGTGCAGCCTGTCCATTCTGCCGGCCAATTCCGAGTTGGCGAAGGCGTCGATGATCCGGCCGTGCTCCATGACAAAAAACCGATCGGCCAAAGTCGAGGCGAAGCGAAAATTCTGCTCGACCAGCAAAATCGTAAACCCCGCCCGCTTGAGCTCGGCCACGGTGCGGCCGATCTGCTCGATGATGACCGGCGCGAGCCCCTCGGTCGGCTCGTCGAGCATCAGAAATCGCGCGCCGGTTCGCAAGATTTCGCGCAATCGCAAGCATCTGCTGCTCGCCGCCGGACAATTTCCCGCCGCCGCTCATGAGCCGCTCGCGTAAGTTGGGAAAGAGCGAGAAAATGTGCTCCACGCTCATCGCCCCGGCTTTCGCGATCTGAGGCGGCAGGAACAGGTTCTCCTTGACCGAGAGGGAGGCGAATATCGCCCGTTCCTCCGGACAGAACGCGACGCCGAGCCGGGCGATGCGATCGATCGAAAGGTCGATGAGCTCCTTGCTGTCGAAGACGACCGAACCTGTTCGCTTGCGGACGATGCCCATGATCGCCTTGAGCGTTGTCGTCTTGCCGGCTCCGTTGCGTCCAAGCAGGGTCACGACCTCGCCCTCCCGCACGTCGAGATCGACCCCGTGCAGAATATGCGATTCGTTGTACCAGGCCTGCAGGCCCTTGACGCTGAGCACCGTCGCATCTGCCGCGGCCGGCGGCGGGACGAGAGCCGCCTCAGCCATGCCCCACTCCGAGATAGGCCTGCTTCACCTCCTCGTTCTCCGACACCTCGCGATAGTCGCCCTCGGCCAGCACGCGCCCGCGCGTCAGCACGGTGATGCGGTGCGAGAGATTGGCGACCACACGCAGATTGTGCTCGACCATCAGGATGGTGCGGTTCGCGGACACGCGACGGATGAGGTCGGCCGTGCGATCGATGTCCTCGTGGCCCATGCCCGCCATCGGCTCGTCGAGCAGCATCATCTCCGGCTCGATCGCCAGCGTGGTCGCCAGTTCGAGCGCTCGCTTGCGGCCATAGGAGATCTCGCCCGCCTTCGAATTGGCGAAGCCCGTAAGCCCGACGTCGTCGAGCAGCGCCAGCGCCCGTTGGTTGAGCGGCTTGAGCGCCGCCTTCGACCGCCAGAAGTCGAACGAGTCGCCGCGCTTTCGCATGAGCGCGATGCGAATGTTCTCGAGCGCGGTCAGATGAGGGAACACGGCCGAAATCTGGAAGGAGCGGACGAGCCCGAGCCGAGCCACGTCCGCCGGCTTGAGATTGGTGATGTCCCGCCCGTTGAACGTGATCCGGCCGTCGGTCGGCGCGACGAATTTCGACAGCATGTTGAAACAGGTGGTCTTGCCCGCGCCGTTCGGTCCGATAAGCGCATGGATCGTCCCGCGCCGGATGCGGAGAGAAACGTCGCTGACCGCGCGGAAATCGCCAAAGCTCTTGCAGAGGCCTTCCGTCACGAGAATGTCGTCCATGCTCATTCTCGCCGGTCGGCCGAGCGCATGCGCTTCCCCCCAGTGAAGGCGAACCCAATCAAGCCGCTCAAGCGCTGCTTGTAAAGCCCAAAAAGGCAGCGCGTCGAACGTCCGCCGCGAGGACGCAGCGCCGAAAACAGACCGCCGCGCGCGGTTCGGCCGCTTCGATCACCCTTCTCATCGGGCCGCGTCTCGCCGCCTGGATCGATCGCATGCAGGCGCTTCCCATCGTTCAGCACACCTGGCCGCCGCATTGGAGAGAAGCCGCTCCGGCTTGACCGCGCGCGGCGCGCAGCGCTTGTTGGCGAGCGCGGATAGCGAGCCGCATCGTTCGCCAAGGGACAACGTCATGGATTCAGCCGCCGGCGCCGTCTTTCTGTTCGACGTCGACAATACGCTCCTCGACAACGACCGGATTCAGCACGACCTTCGAGAACGGCTGCAAGCCGCGCATGGCGAGCGGGTGTGCGCGCGCTACTGGGAAATCTTCGAGGAGCAATGGGGCGCAGTTGACTACGCCGACTATTTCGGCGCGCTCGAGCGCCTGAGACTCGAACATCGCTATGATCGGGAGATCCCAGTCACCGCCAACTGGCTTATGGACTATCCGTTCGCCGATCGCATCTATCCGAAGGCCCTCGATGTTGTGGAACATGTGCGGAAATGGGGATCGGCCGTCATCCTGTCGGACGGCGACGCCATCTTTCAGCCGCGCAAGATCTCGCGCTCCGGCCTATGGGAGGCGTTCGGCGGCGATGTGCTGATCTACGTCCACAAGGAGAAAGAACTGAAGGACGTCGAGCGGCGCTTTCCCGCCGCCCATTACACGCTGATCGACGACAAGGCCCGCATCCTCGCCGCGGTCAAAGCCGCCTGGGGCGATCGGGTCACCACCATCTTTCCCAAGCAGGGGCACTTCGCTCTTGAGGACCCGCCGCGCGACCGCGCGTCGGTCGATAGGACGATCGATAAGATCGGCGATCTGCTCGGGCACGATTTGTCCACGCCGACCTCATGAATCGCGCGCCGAAGGGACGGTCCGCGCCCGTACGCCGCGAGAACCCCTTGACACGCCCGGCGGCTCATCTTGCCCCTCTTAACCGCGTCGATCACCCGGTCGCGCAACTCTTGCGAATACCGCTTCGCCATCTCCTGCTGGCCTCCGCAAAAGCCGGCAAGGTTGAATCAAAATCTCGCCGAGGCGGGAAGCCCCCTCCGATTGAGCCCAAGCGCAGGACACTCTAGTGTCCTGGATTCGAAATTCGTTCGATTAACAAAGAATGTCGCGGCGAACCCCACCTCATCTTGAGGGCGAGGCGAAGCCTCGCGTCTCGAAGGATGCTCCGGAGGGCGGCGCCGGAACAGCGTACTGGATGCGTCCTTCGAGGCCGCTTCGCGGCGCCTCAGGACGAGGCGGTAATACGTAGAACTTCCGAATCAGGACACTAGAGCATTTTCAGGTCTGACGGAATCGAGGGGGATTCCGTTTGGCTTGCGACCATGATTCTCTGCGCCAATCGAATCGGCGCTGGGGAGCATCATGGGCGTGGCTTACTCGCAGGACCTTCGGGAGCGGGTGATGGCGGCGGTGGACGGCGGGCTCGGCGTCTATTCGGCCGCGCCGATGTTTCGGGTCAGCGTGTCGTATATCTACAAGGCGCTTGGCCGGCGTCGCGCGACCGGCGACGTGACGGCCCACAAGTCGGGCGGCGGGCCGAAGCCGAAGCTTGCGGCCTATGACGAGACGTTGCGCGCTCAGCTGGCGCAGAAGGCCGACATCACGCTGGTCGAGCTGCAAGCCTGGCTTGCCAACGATCATGGCGCGAAGGTCAGCGTCGGCTGTCTGTGGGCGCGGGTCCGTCATCTCGGGCTGACGCTCAAAAAAAGTCGCAGCGCGCCGCGGAGCACGACCGCCCCGACATCGCGGAGGCGCGCCAGCAATGGCAGGCGCGGCAGGCCGAATGGCGCCCGCACAATCTGGTGTTTGTCGACGAAACCGGCAGGGCGTCAGGACGGCGATCGAAAACGCTGGCGCCCGTCTGCTCTACCTGCCTTCCTACAGCCCCGATCTCAACCCGATCGAGCAGTGGTTCGCCAAGCTGAAAGCGCTCCTGCGCAAGGCCGCGGCGCGAACCTTCGACGCCCTCATCCGCGCCATCGCCAGCGCGCTTGAAACCTTCACCCCTGACGAATGCGCAAACTATCTCGCAAACTCAGGCTATCGCCGCCAATAATGAAAATGCTCTAACGTTTATTTTTCCGAATCGAGACTTTTCAATGGGTTACGAGCGATTCAAATAGAGAATTCGGGTCCGTGTCTCAGGTTGTGCGCAAAACGTCTCAATCGCATAGCTCGACTTCACCCAGACCTTCTCCTCTTTTTCCGACCGCTTGGCGCGGATGGCTCGATCCGCCGCCACTTTCAAATATAGCACGATTTCTGTTTTTTGCAACAAAATAATCGTTGATCGGAATTTCAGGTCCAGGCCGAAGAGGATCGCGGGGCTGAACGCAGGACGGCCGTCAATTCGCCCGCCGACAGCGAGACGGATAATAACCGACCTAAGCCACAGCTCGGACGCCCAAAGCGGAGACCCGGAGCAGCGGGGCCGCGCAGGACCGGCGGCCAAAGCTCCGCCGGCAGCCTCCGACCGCGGCTCGCGCTGAACCGAACGGAGCCGGAATTCGCATTGACCCGCTGAAAACGCGCGCGGCCCACCCCCGCGCGGCCCGCGACGTCAGCGCGCTCGATCCGATCGCGCTCGCCATCTCCCCCGGCCAGGTCAGGCGGCTCGCGGCAGTCGCGGCAGGTAGGCGAGCCGGGCGTGGCGTTCACAATAGGGACCGCCCTGCGCAGCCCCGCCGCAATATCGGAACGTCTTGAGATCGCGCGGATTGCCGGTCGGCCAGCGGCAGGAGCTTGGCGTCAGGTCAACGACGGTGAGCTTCCCGTTCGATCGGCTCTCGATCGGCGAAATAGGCGGTGAACGTCACGCCGCCCTCGGAGATGGCGACGTCCATTACGGCAGCATATGTCCTGTTCATCTTGTGCTCTGAAAGGCGAGGGAAAGCGGCTTGCGGCCTAAGGCGCGCGAGCCACGTAGCCCACGAAATAGTCACGAAAAGCCAGATTTCCAGAGATGTCGGACAGCGACTGGCCTAGCTGCACGCCAGTTTTTCTGCTTTTTTGGCTTGGCCGCGTCTGGTCCGGGGGGTGAAAGTCGTTCAGGCGCCTTTCCCGGGCGCATCGGCCGCGAGAGTCGTCTCGGCGGCGCCCTTGAGCGCGGCGACGAACTCGGCCGGCGAATAATGCCGATTGGCGGTCAGTTCGCGTCGGGTCGGCGCAAGCGGGATCACGACGTCGGCGTGCGAACGCGATTTCGATTTCAGCCACAGCGCGCGGACGCCGAGGGCCGAAATCTGCAGCAGCCTTGGCTCATAGGATTGACCGGCAAAGTCGCCGCCCGCCTCGGCGGCCGATCGCAGCTCGTGCTGAACCGAGCGAAAGCTGGAGTTCACGTTGAGGCCGGCGAAGTGCGGGCGCGGGCCAGCCGAGACCTCAGCCGACACCACCTCGTCGCCGCTCGTGAACTCGTGCCGCCAAGCCGAGAGTTTCGCTTTTCCGAGGCCCGCCACGGATGCGACGTCGGTCAGTCCGAGCGCATAGACCGGGTAGGAGAGGGCCGGGCTCGACAGGTTTTGCGGCGACGCGAGGAGGCTCGCGGCGAAATTCGGCGCCGCCTGCCTTACGCCGGCGCTGGCGACAAGGGCCGGCAACGTAGCGTGCAGGGCTTCAATCGACGGCTTCGGAGCTTCGGGCGTTTCGATCGGCACGGCGTCTCTCCGGCGTCAGGAAGTGAAATAGGTGTTGGTCCAGGTTCCGTTGCCTTGATAGGTCCCGCCGGTCAGGGTGGCGTAGCTGACCAGCGATTGGCCGAAGATCGGGTCGGTCACCCAAAGCATGTTGGTAGGCTCGGTGCCAAAGACGCCAATAAAATGGCCGCCTCCGCCGGACCACCCGATGCGGATGCAGGGCGGCGTCCCGCCGTTCACGGCCGCAGATGTGTCGGCATAGGTCGCGGCCGAGCCTTGTTCGGATTTGAGGTGACCGACATAGGTCAACGCCTTGTCGAGGTAGCCGGTGACATTGCAGTTCGAGGAGCTGGGGTTGCGACAGCAATCGGTCCGCCCAAGCTGGGCGTTGACCACCTGGCACTGAGTGACTGTGCTGGCGCTGTTGTAATAGTGGGCGACGCCGGTCGAGACCGCCGCCCAACACCAGTTCGACTCAAGCTGCGCCGGCACGGTGAAATTGAGCAGGTGCGCGGTCGGCTGCCCGGCGAACCCGAACGAACATCCCTGGAACCCCTGCCCGGCGGCGCCTGGCTGCAGCAGAACAATGGTCCAGTCCGATGAAGACCGGCTCAGCGTGGCGGCGTTGAAGGGATAGGCCGCGTTGCAGCCGGTATTGTCCGAATAGCATTGATCGAAAGCGGCGTTGTGTGGGATCGCATACCAGTTGTGGGCGGGGTCGCCTGACCAGCATGGGCCATCGGCCCAATCGGCTTGAGCGAACCAGGCGAAATTCGAGTCCGGGATCGATTGCAGGTTTGCGCCGACGATCTCGGCCGATGACCCGGACGCAACCTGATACCAGCCGCTCTTTCGCCACGGCTCGCCGCTGCAACCTGCATCATACCACAGCATGGCAACGTACACTGGGTCTGTATAGCCATTCTGGAACCAGAGGCCCATGGCAGTTTCCCCCGCCGGCGCTCGACGTCAGGACGCGCGGCCCTTCTTGCGTGATTGCGATTTGGCTCCCACTGGCAGGGCGTGGCCGGTCGTTTGCGCCGCCCCCGCCGGCGGCGCGCGGCCGAGCAGCAACGCCGAAATCTTGGCGGCAAAATCGTCCTGGGACCTGATCGGAAAAGCGGAAGTCGGCAGCAGGTGCAGCCAAGCCAGGGCAAAGGCCGGGGGAAGGCGTTTTGTTTTCGCCTGGGTGGGAGGCGCATCCACCCGTTGGGCCGGCGCGCGTACGGTCCGCGGCTCACGAGGCGCCTTGGCCGACATCTCCATCCTCCCCGATATTTGACGATACGATTACAGTGGGACCGGCAGACTGTCCATAGCGCCCACAAGGACGGCGGCAGTGCCTCCTTTGGCCGCTTTTGAGAACCCTTCGCATTTGCCACTGTCGCTGCGATTGGCGGCGCTCACCCCTCGACTTTCCGCCGCAGCCACAAGGCGTAGAGCGCGCTGGCGCTTAGCGCCGCGGCGCTCATGATGACGCCAAGCGCGGTGGGCGAGGCGTCGCGGTAGAGCGCGGCGGCGGTGACGCCGCCAAGCGCGCCGAACAGCATTTGCGTCGTAGTGACGACGGCGGAGGCGAGGCCGGCGATCTCCGGCAGGGGATGGATCGCCTCGTGGACGGCGTTGGGAAAAACGAGGCCGAACGCCGAGATGAAGACCATCACCAACGCAGCGTCAACGAGCGGCGAGCCTAAGCCGGCGAGGCCGACCATGAGCAGCGCGAGCGCGGCTAGGCATTCGAGCGCCAGCGCCACGCCGAACACCGTTTTAGGGCTGACATGGCGGTTGAGCAGCCAGGCGTTGGTCGAGGAGCCGACGATCACGCCTGAGGCCGTTATGGCGAACAGCGCCGCAAATCCGGTCTTCGACACCCCATACCCCTGCATGAAGAGGAGCGGCGAAACATTGACGTAAGCGAACAGACCCGCGAACAGGAGGCCTCCGAGCAGCGAAAAGCCCGCGCAGGCGGGATTGGTCAGCGCCCGACGATACCCCGCCAGAACCGTCGACGGCTTCAGACTGCGGCGGTTCTCGACCGCGTGCGATTCCTCGAACAAGACGAGCGCGACCAGCGTGACGAGAACGGAGACGCCGGTCAGCACGGCAAAGATCAAGCGCCAGGAGCCGAAGAACAGAATAGCCGCGCCAAGCGCCGGCGCGATCAGGGGCGCGACGCTGAACACGAGCGAGACCGCGGCAAGCTGCAGGCGCGCCTCCCGGCCCTCGAACAGATCGCGGATGATCGCCCGCGGCAGGATGCCGACCGCTCCGGCGCTTGCCCCCTGCACCAGGCGAAAGGCGAGCAGCACACGGATCGAGGGCGCGAGCGCCGCGCCCGCGGCGCTCAGCGTGAACAGGACGAGGCCTGCGCCCATGATCGCCTTGCGGCCGAACCGGTCGGCAAGCGGGCCGACCGCGATTGGCGCGCTCGAGAAACCGGCGATGAAGATCGCAATCGCGGCCGCCGCTTCCGTTTGCGGCGCGTGGAGATCGGCCTGGATCAGCGGCAGGCTCGGGAGCGCCATGTCGATCGCCAGCGGCGGCAGGGCGGTGAGCAGACCGAGAAAGAGCGTGAACCCGAGCCCGTGGATGTTGAGGCGGGTCATCAGGGCGGCGCGCGGCCCGGCCGACTCACGTGGGATTCCTTTGCGGCGAGGGAAGGCGCTCGCCGCAAGCTGACTTGCGGGTTTTGCTCACGGTCGCGTTTTTTTGTGCGCCGTAGGGGCGCCGGTCGGCGCGCCGGATTCGCGCGCCTCGAGCCGCATGAGGATCGCGTCCGATAGGCCCATGCCGGCGAGCGAGCCGGCGGTCGCCAGCAAACCGGCCCAGAATGCGCCGCCGATGATGGAGCTGATGACGGGGACCATCGGCAGGAAGAAACCGATCGCGACGCAGGCGAGGCAGGTCAGGATGAGGAAGACCGCTTTGGCGATGACATTGACCGCGCCGCGGCTCGCGGCGACGGTGCGAAAGCTTGCATACCAGAGAAACGCGAAGGCGGCGATTGTCGCGGCGATCCGAATGAACAGCCTCCTTGTTTGGCCGTGAGCCTAGCATCGCAGCGCGCACGAAAGAAATGGGCAGCCGAGCCGCCCGACGAAAAGCGTGGGCTTGATCCTCGGCGGCCACGGAAATGGTCGCGCGCCGCCGGGAATGAAATCCGCTCAGGCGGCGGGCGTTGGCGACGCGGTTTCGGGCGCGAGCTTGTCCTGCGTCTTCAGGTCAAAATCGCTGGCGTCATGGCGCTCATGCAACTGACTGGAGAGATCGCCGCTGGTCCGGTTGACCATGCGTCCCCGCTTCACGGCCGGCCGGGCAGCGATCGCATCGGCCCAGCGCAGGACGTTCTTGTAGTCCTGCACGCTTAAGAATTCGGCCGCGCCGTAACTGTTGGCTCTCGCCAGGCCGCCGTACCAGGGCCAGATGGCCATATCGGCGATGGTGTAATTGGGGCCCGCCACGTATTCGCTCTCCGCCAGGCGGCGGTCGAGGACGTCGAGCTGCCGCTTCACCTCCATCGCGTACCGATCGATGGCGTATTCGATCTTGATTGGCGCATAGGCGTAGAAATGGCCGAAGCCGCCGCCGAGAAAAGGCGCCGCGCCCATTTGCCAGAAGAGCCAGGAGAAGCACTCGGCGCGCTCGGCGGGATCGGTCGGCAGGAACGCGCCGAACTTCTCGGCGAGGTAGAGCAGGATCGCGCCTGATCTCGAAAATGCGGATCGGCTTCGGACCGCTGCGATCCACCATGGCCGGGATTTTCGAGTTTGGATTGATGGCGACGAAACCGGTGCCGAACTGATCGCCGTTGATCCTGATCAGCCAGGCGTCGTATTCGGCGCCCTTCTTGCCGAGAGCCAAGAGCTCCTCGAGCATGATCGTAACCTTCTGGCCGTTCGGAGTCGCGAGCGAATAGAGCTGGAGGGGATGGCGGCCGACCGGGAGCTCCGTGTCGTGGGTGGCGCCGGCGATCGGGCGGTTGATGTTCGCGAACTGGCCGCCGCTTGGCTTGTTCCAGGTCCAGACTTTCGGCGGCGTGTATTCGGACGAACTGCTCATGTCCATGGGCTCCAGTTTCCAAAAGCTTCGGGCGGCCGGCGGCGGCGCGCCAAGCGCGGCGCTCGATCGACAACCATTTGGGCTTCGACTTGACGGCTGCCTAGGGTCTCACCCCCGACGCGGCGCCCACTTAAGCTCGGGGCCAAGCGGGACAATGCGGGTCGGGTTGAGGGCATGAATCGAATAATAGCCGCGCTTGATGTGGTCCAGGTTGAACGCATCGCGGAGCGCCGGAATCGCAATCAGACGGGCAAGGTAGGCGGTCAAATTCGCGTGATCGGCGATGCGCCGCAGGTTGCACTTGAAGAGGCCGTGGTAGGCGGCGTCGAAGCGCGCGAGGGTCACGAAGACGCGAATGTCGGTTTCCGTAAGCTGGTCGCCGAACAGGAACGGACCAGCCTCGAGCCTTCGCTCCAACATGTCGAGAGTGGCGAATATCGGCCAGAAGGCTTCCTCGTAAGCGGCTTGAGTGGTCGCAAATCCGGCGCGGTAGACGCCGTTGTTGAGCGAGGCATAGGTTGCCTCGTTCAGCGCGTCGATGGCGGCCCGCAAATCCTCCGGGCAAAGGTCGATCGAGGCGTCGGCGAGCGCGCCGAAGCCGGAATTAAACATCCGCAAAAGGTCGGCGGATTCGTTGTTGACGATCGTCCGGCGCTGCCTATCCCACAGAGCCGGAACCGTCGCCCGCCCGGTGAAGCGCGGATCGGCCTGAGTGTAGATCTCGTGCAGATAAGTTGCGCCGTTCACCGCGTCGCGGTCTGAGCCGGGATAGTCGCCAAACCGCCAGCCCTGGTCGGTCATCATGGGCTCGACGATCGCAACGGAAACGACGTCATCGAGCCGCTTGAGCTTGCGCGCGATCAAGACGCGCGTCGCCCACGGGCAGCCATACGCGGCGTAGAGATGATAGCGGCCCGGTTCGGCGCGAAAGCCGCCCTCCCCGGTCGGCCCGGCCGCGCCGTCGGGCGTGACCCAATTGCGAAAGTTCGAGACCTGACGGACGAAGCCGCCCTTGGCGTCGGTCGCCTGGACCGGCTTCCAGGTCTCGGACCATTTGCCGTCGACAAGCATGGCGCGCACTCCGAAGCGCCGTTTCAACGCCCGATCCCCGCCACGGTCAAGCTTGGAGGCTCTGGCCTGCGGCGCTCAAGGCGCGGCGGGCGCTTCACTCTCCAGGAGCGATACTAAAGCCCTTGCTTAGCTATTGCAGGCGTGATACCAAAGCACGTGCTTAACTATGAGACTCCGCTCGACCGGGCGTTCCAGGCGCTCGCCGACGCGACCCGCCGTGCGATGGTCGAGCGGCTGGCGCAGGGTCCGGCAACGGTCAGTGAACTCAAGCGGCCGTTTCTCATATCGCTGCCAGCGGTGATGCAGCATCTCGCGGTGCTGGAGACCTCGGGGCTCGTCGTTTCGCAGAAGTCAGGACGGGTGCGCACCTGCCGCGTCAATCCGGCCGCGCTCGCCGAAGCCGAGCGATGGATCGCCGAGCGGCGCCTCGAATGGGAGCGCCGCCTCGATCGGCTCGGCGAATAACTCAAAACCCTGAACAACGAAGGAAAGAGCGATGAACAAGGTCGATGATGCAAGGCTCGAGATTCAGCCGGCGCCCTTACGCGTGTCGCGGGTCTTCTCCGCGCCGCGCGAAACGGTGTTCAGGGCCTGGAGCTCCGCCGACCACATCAAGCGATGGTTCTGCCCGGACGGCTATTCGGTTCCCGAGGCGAAAGTCGACATGCGGGTCGGCGGCGCGTTCGAGGTCTGCATGCGTTCGCCTGAAGGCGTCGACTATTGGACCAGGGGGACGTTCACCGAAGTCGTGACCCCCGAACGGCTGACGATCGACCATCACGTGATCGATCCTTGCGGCGGCGGGCCGCTGTTCAGCGCCGTCACTCGGGTTACTTTCAGCGCCGCCGCCGCGGGCGGCACGCTGATGGAGGTGGTGCAGACCTATACGGTCGCCGACCCGGGGCAGGCGGAGCGAATGCTCAAGGGCGCGCCCGAAGGCTGGCGCCAAACTCTCGACAAGCTCGAGGCGGAAGTCGCGCGCCTGCACGCAAACGGCGGCGGCCGGTCCGTTGTCCATGGCGCCTTCCATTTGGAGCGCGCCTACGAGGCGACGTCGGACCAGGTGTACAAGGCGCTATCGGACGAGGCGGCCAAGAGCCGCTGGTTTTATGGGCCTCAAGGCTGGCGACTCATCGAGCGGGCGATGGACTTCCGGGTCGGCGGCCGCGAGCGCGTCAAAGGCGGCTTTGAAGGCGGGGTCACGACGACGTTCGACGCGATCTATCACGACATCGTTCCGTGCGAGCGGATCGTCTACACTTACGAGATGCATCTCGACAAGCGGAAGATCTCGGTCTCCCTCGCCACCCTGCAGATTAAGCCCGCGGGGCAAGGACGCACGAAACTCCTGGTCGACGAGCAGGGGGCGTTTCTCGACGGCTACGATGACGCGGGATCGCGCGAACGCGGGACCGGGGACCTACTCGACAAGCTCGGCGCGTCGCTGCGCGGGTGAACGCGTTCTACTCGTCATTCGACGCGTTGAGGTCGTCCCAGCCGATGTACTCCGACTCGCGGCCCTTGCGCAGCCGGACTCCTGCGCCGCCGCCATTCCTGGGGATGAACGCGACGCCGGCGGTCTCGAGCGCCGCGCGCATCTTATCGACCGCTTCCTCGGCGATGTGGTCGGGCGCGCCGGTCTCGAACCGCTCGACGATCGACAAGGGCACGCCAGCGGCGTCGGCAAGCTCCGTCTGCGACCAGCCGATGAGGGCGCGCGCGGCTCTGACCTGGGCGGCTTCGATCATCGCCTCAGATTATTGCGCCGGCGTCGCGGACATGGCGACGGCGGCGGGGCGCGCCGATTCGCGGATGCTGTCGCCGAGCGCCTTGCGCGCGAGCGCCGCTTCGCCGCCGCTGGTGGCGTGATAGAGCGAGAGCTGCTCGAATTCGTCGTCCCGCGGCGGTTCGATGGCGAGGTCGCTGTAGGCGGAGCGGTCGGGCGCCTCGAGAACCTCCTTCAGGATTCGACGCGTACGGAGGAAGAACCGGAAATAATTCCACGCTTTCGTCACGATCTCATAGCCGTAGCGCGGATAAAAGACGAACGGCGATTCGAGCTTGAGGCCGTAACGGCGGTCGCGCCGGTACTTGAGCCGGAAGGCGCCGCCTTCGAGCGGATGAACGCCCTCGTAATCGGTCATCAGCTTGAACCAGCCGATCGTGCTTAAGATTGGCTTAGGGCGTCCGTTCGGAATCGCCGCGGCGCGCCGCAAGATCGTGCGGATATGATCGAAGGTATAAAACGACTGCCATGCCGCCCGGTAAGCCTCCTCCCATTCGGCATCGGTCATTTTCGCGTGATGCGACACGCGGTGATTGAGGTCGTACTTGTTGATGTCGGGGTCCATCCAGACGCCCTTGGCGAGCAACTTCTTGTGATCCTCCGAGCCCGGCAGCGGCGTGAGGAAGAAGAATTCCAAAATGTCGAGCGGCAGTTCGCGCTTGATGATCTCGATGTCGCGCAGGATCGATTCCTTCGTGTCGGCGGGAAAGCCGAGGATATAGCCGGCGTAGGTCAAGGCGCCGTGGGCGCGCCACTTCTGCAGCATCACGCGATATTCGGTGATCTTGTTCTGGCGTTTCTTTGCCGCGATCAGATTTTCGGGATTGATGTTCTCGAGGCCGATGAACACGCGCCGGACGCCCGCCGCGGTCGCCTTCTCGATGAAGTTGGGGATCTTGTGGCAGAGGGTGTCGACCTGGATGGTGAAGCCGACGTGGATGCCTTCCTGTTTGAGCGCGATGACGCGGTCGAGCAGGATCTCCCAGTCGCTATTGCGGGCGAAATTGTCGTCGGTGATGAAGAACCGGTTGATGCCTTGGGCCTTGTTGGCCCGAATGATCTGCTCGAGGTCGTCGGGGGTGCGGAAGCGGCTCTTGCGCCCCTGAACGTTGATGATGGTGCAAAACGAGCACTGATAGGGGCAGCCGCGGCCGAGATCGATGCTCGAATATTTGCCGGATGTGCGCACCACATGCTTGCGCGGCAGAATCGGCGCCGGCTCGCCCTCGAGCGAGGGCAGGTGGTCCATGAAATTGTAGAGGGGCTTCAATTCTCCGCGCCAGGCGTCGAGAAGCACCTCGTCGAGCCGATGCTCTTCGGCTTCGCCGGCGAACAGCGAGACGCCCATCGCCTGCGCCGCCTTCAGCTCTTCCGGCATCTCCGGCAGCATCGCGATGCAGCCCGAGACATGGAACCCGCCGACGCACACCTGCAAGCCCGCGGCGCGAAACTCGCGCGCGAGGTCAATTGACCGCGGATACTGGTTCGATTGCGCCCCGACGACGCCAATCAGGGTTCGCCCGCCCTTCTGCTCGAGGTCGCGAATGATCCGGCTCGGCACGACGCGGCGGTTGGTTTCGTCATAGGTGTCGACGTTGATCCCGACGCCGGGGCCAAGCACTTCACGCTTCCGCGCATCCTCGGCCAGGCTGAACATGCAGGCGAGCGTATTGGACGGCATGACCGAGCGAAACCACTGGATCGGATAGCCGTCGTCGTCGTAATGGGTCGGCTTGATGAGAACGAAGGTAAATAACGAATCCGGCGCGCGCGAATCCGGCTTAGCCTCGATTGCCCTCGACCACGCCCTCATGAATACGTTGCCCCGCGGAAGAATCGTGCACCGCTAGCACGGGACGCTCACGCCAGCAAATCGCCCCGTCCTGGGACGGGCCCGGCTGAGGCCGATCACATGGGCGGGACGAGCCCGTCCTTGCCGACCAGGACGAAGGCGGCGTTGATCGAGCCGTCTCCCTGCTTGGGCCCGCGCGCGATGATCGCCGCGCCGGGCTTGAGGTCGGTCCGCGCGCCCGGCGCAAGGGCGACGATCGGCGTCTTCGGATCGATGACGATGGTCTGCTCCCCGCCCTTGTAGGTCACGGTGAGCTTGGGGCCGGTCGTCGCGTCGACGCGCGCAGAGATGTTGCCGTTGGTCATCGAGCTTTTCGGCGCGAGATCGAAGGGGCGGAAGCCCTCGCCGGTCCCGCGCATCGCCTCGGGAAAGATGTGCACTTCCATCGCCTTGAGTTCGCTGCCCTCGCCTGGCAAGGCGGCGACGCCGATGAAGGTCCCGGGCTTCACGTCGGCAAGCGTCGCTGGAACGACGAGGACGAAGCGGGTCTTTGGATTGAGGTGGACCGTTTGATCCTCGCCCGCGCGCGTGCGCACGCTCAAAGCCGCGCCGTCAGCGCTTATCGTCTTGATGGTCGCGCGCGCCGAGACGATTGGCGCATTCTGGGCGAAAGCGGGGGCGAAAGCCAGGACCAACGCAGTAGCGAGAGCCAATCTGAACGACGCCATCGCGGGTCTCCCACAATATTTCACTTGCGGCGCCGGGCATCGGCCCATCCGATCAGCGCGACGATGAATTGAGACTAGAAAACGATGATGGAGTTTCCAAGACGGGAACCCTTCCTCGCAACCGGCATTGCGAACCGCGTCAGTAAAAGGTGCGTGAGGCCGCGCCCTCTAGGTCCGCCGAGTCGCCGCCGCGCTTAGACCTTGGCCTCGCTCCCGTCCTGGCCCCAGCGCGTATGGAAACTGCCTTGCCTGTCGAGGCGGCGATAGGTGTGGGCGCCGAAATAGTCGCGCAGGCCCTGCAGCAGGTTCGCCGGTCCGCGGGCCCGTCTGAGCCCGTCGTAATAGGCGAGCGCCGAAGAGAACGCCGGAGTTGGCACGCCGTTGGCGACCGCCAGCGCAAGCACGCGCCGCCATGCGCCCTCCGTGCGCGCGACCCCTTGCCGGAAATAGTCATCGAGCAACAGGTTGGCGAGTTTTGGATTTCGATCGTAGGCTTCCTTGATGCGATCGAGGAAACGGGCCCTTATGATGCACCCGCCGCGCCAGATGGTCGCCAGGTCGCCGAGCTTGAGGTCCCAATGGAATTGCGCCGAGGCGACCGACATCTGCTCGAACCCTTGCGCGTAGGCGATGATCTTGGAGGCGTAGAGCGCGTCGCGGACGGCGTTGATCTCCGCCGTTTCGGGCTTGCGCGTCGCAAGCGCCGGATGCGGCGTCTTCTTGTCCATCTCCAGCCGCATCGCGCGCTGCGCTGAAAGGCTGCGGGCGTAGACCGCCTCGGTGATCGCGGTCACCGGCACCCCGAGCTCGAGGGCGGACTGGGCGGCCCATCGGCCCGTCCCCTTCTGTTCCGCTTCATCGAGGATGACGTCGACCAGCGGCTTGCCCGTGCCTGCGTCGGTCTTGCGCAGGACAGCGGCGGTGATCTCGATCAGGTAGCTGTCGAGATCGCCCTGTTTC
Source organism: uncultured Alphaproteobacteria bacterium (assembly GCA_963824475.1). Taxonomy (GTDB): domain Bacteria; phylum Pseudomonadota; class Alphaproteobacteria; order Rhizobiales; family Beijerinckiaceae; genus Roseiarcus. Next base: position 401,158 of record CAWGPR010000003.1, on the reverse strand, counting down.
CAGGTCTGGAAGATCTCGGCCATCGCCGGAGCGTCGAGGCCGTACACGCTTTTCATCAAATCGTAGGCTTCGGCGATGAGCTGCATGTCGGCATATTCAATGCCGTTGTGCACCATCTTCACATAGTGGCCGGCGCCTTGCGGGCCAATGTAGGCGCAGCAGGGCGCGCCATCGACCTGGGCCGCCATCTTGGTCAGCATCGGCGCGATCCGGTCCCAGGCCTCGCGGTCGCCGCCGGGCATCATGCTGGGGCCCTCGAGCGCACCTTCCTCGCCGCCGGAGACGCCCATGCCGACGAAGCGGATCTTTTTCGCTTCGCAAGTCTGGTAGCGGCGCGCGGTGTCGGTGAACAGCGAGTTGCCCCCATCGATGATGATGTCGTTCTCCTCGAGATGAGGCAGGAGTTCGTCGATCACGTCGTCGACGGGCGGGCCCGCCTTGACCATGATGAGGATGGGGCGGGGCTTGGCGATGCTGGCGATAAACTCGGGAAGCGCCCTGGCCGGGGAAAAGCGGCCTTCACCGCCGTGCTGGGCCATGAGCTCATCGGTCCGCTCATGGTTGCGGTTGAAAACCGCGACGCCGAACCCATGCCGCGCCGCGTTTCGCGCCAGATTGGCGCCCATGACGGCCAATCCGAAGACGCCGATGTCAGCTTGATCAGCCAAGGTTGCCTCCCTCGCGGCACGGGTGAGGCGCACGTCTTAGCGTTCCAACGAAGGGCGAGCAAATCTCCAATCGGACGAGAAGCGCGCGACCATTTGCTAGGCATGAGATCATCAGCACGTGACGAAAGCCGCAATGGACACGAAAGCGTTGCGGTCTGCCTCTTGCTTATGCGGCGGTTTGCATCTCTCCCAGGATCGCCTTGTTCGCCTCGAACCAGGCGGCTTCCGCACCCGGCTCAGGCATGATCAAGCCAGCCTCCATGATCGTTGACGCGTCGGCCTCCTCGACCCTGAGGACCAAATTCCGTTCGGGCTGTCCGGTGAGACGCGCCCAGGCCGCGGACAGGGATTTCAAAAGGGCCTGGCGAGTCTCCAGCGTTCGACCGGCGCGCACGATGGCGTTGATGAGAGTCCCGTTCTCGCGGACCTTGCCGGCGAGGTAATGCGAACCCAGCGGCAGGTCGCCGAAGACGATATTGACGAACGGCTCCGGCGCGCCGGTCGATTTAACGTGGATGCGGGTAAATCCCTTGGCGATGGCCGCCTTGGTCTCGGGGGTCAGGACTTGCGAGGTAACGCATTGATAGACGGGCATGGAGCTCTCCTTTGCTCGACTTCCGGGTCCATTCCCGGTAAGTTGGCAGTGACAACTCGATATAGAGCGATAAAGTTGGCGGTGTCAACTCGCGCCTGGAGATTTTTGTGGCTAAACCGGTCCGCCGCCCTGCTCCTCGCCCCTATCATCACGGCAATCTCGCCCCCGCGCTGGTCGAGGCGGCGCTGGCGCTCATCGACGAAACACAGGATTGGGACTTCTCGCTGCGGGAGGTCGCCCGGCGCGCTGGCGTCAGCCACAATGCGCCGTACAAGCACTTCCCAGAAAAGCGCGACCTCTTGGCAGCCGTCGCCGCGCGCGGCTTCGAGGCGCTGGCCGAGCGCGCGCTTTCCTCCCTTGAAGGGCTGACAGACGCGCGGGCGCGGCTGCTCGCTTGCGGGCGAGCGTTCGTCGCCTGCGGCATTGCCCGTCCGGCGCTCTACCGCCTCATGTTCAGCGCGGCGCTGACCAGCCCCGAAGCGGGACGCCCGGCGATCGAGAAAGCGGCGGCCGCCAAGGCGCGGGCGGTCGTTGACGCCACGCTCGCCGACGCAGTCCGGTCGGGAGCACTTCCTTCAACCCTGGCGAGCCCGCGTCAAGCCGCCGCGGCGTCGCTCGCGATGTGGTCCCTGCTGCATGGTCTCACCATGCTCGCGATCGACGATTTCGTCGGGCCGCCCAACGATGTCGAGGCGTTGGTCGATCCGATCCTGGGCGCGCTCCTCAACGGAATCACATCGCATCCGCCAGAGCTGCCCGCAAACATCTGGTTGGCGCCGCGTCTGTAGAATATCCCTACCCCGGCGAGGCGTTCGGACAAATCGTCGCGCAGACTTTACGCTCCTCTGTTGACGGGACAGCGTGGACGCGCCTTTTCTTCGCTCAGCCCCAGGAGCCAAAACCTTGTCGCACCCCCCGGCGGACGCGCTTTGGGTTCGCGTCTATTATGAAGACACCGACTTTTCCGGCCGCGTCTATCACGCCTCCTATCTACGGTTTCTCGAACGGGGCCGCACCGAGTGGCTGCGCCGGCGTGGATACGCGCACCGCGAACTGGCGGAGAACTCAGGCGTCGCCTTCGCCGTGCGCTCGCTGCAAATCGAGTATCTGGCGCCGGCGATGATGGACGATCTGCTAACGGTGGAGACCAGCGTCGCGACGGCGCGCGGCGCGTCGATCAAGTTTCAGCAACGCGTCCTGCGCGCCGACAAGGAGCTTGTCACCGCCGTGGCGCTGGTCGCGGCGATTCGCGACGGGCGCCCGGCGCGGATTCCTGACGATCTTCGCCGTCTCCTTCAGTCGTCCTCGTGACGCGCGCCAATCCGAAGCGGTGGGCCCCCACGATTGGATCGTGAGCAGGCATCCAATTGAACCTTGCGCTCCTCAACCTCGGGGAACCGCATATTGCAAATAAGGGTCGAGGCGGCAGGAGTTGGGGACGTCAAATCGGTCAGCGATCACGAAATACGCCAGAAAATAGATTGAGATGAGCGGTGCGGCGGGGAGAGCGATCAGCGCATACCCCGCCGCTCCCAAGCCTGTATTCGACATTATCGCTTGCATTTTTTCCTCCGGAATTTCGAGCGCGGCATCGCGTCCGAGACGGGGGGTGAGTTGTCGCGGGCGAAGGGCGGGCTGCTCGGGCCCCAGCCCAGTCTGGGTCGCATGGTTGGATCGGTTCGACCGGCCGCCGACGGGACGGCGGGGCCGGGCCGCGTTACGCCTCTTGGGTCGCCCGCAGGATCTCCACCCTCTGCGCAAGGAAGCGACTCTCGGGCGATCGCCACCGGAAGAGCGCTGGCAGAGACCGCCAAGCGGATACGATCCACACAGCCGCCGCGAGCGCCGCGACAGCGAGGAAGAGAAGGGTGAAAACCTCGACGACGGAGCTCTCGCCCGTAATCCAGGCACCATGGCGCCAGAGCCCCAGCGCGATCAACGTGACGTTGATCGCGACGATCGCGCCTGCAACCACGTTGCGCAATCGGCGCATGCGCTGCTTCTCAACTTCCTGATCCGCGGCGTCGTCGGTCAGACCCTTCGTTCCCCACGTCACGTTGTGCACGTTGGCGAGCGCGTAACCGTAGAGGACGAAGCTGATCAGCCGATCCGTCAGAAGGTAGACCGGCAAATGCCGCAGGGCCGGCCAGCGCTGCCCCGGCATGGAGGCCGCAATGATTGCGGCCATGAGGATAACCGGGGCAGTCATGAGCGCCGCCTGCCCAAAAGGATTCGAAATATAGGCGAGCGCGAAGAGGGAGATGACCACCAGGGTCGCCGTCGCGTCCCGCGCCAGACAGAGCGTCGACCGCCAGCGTGAAGGGCGATCCGTAAGCGTGAGCCATGTGAGAACGCCGGACGCGAGGAGCGCGCCTCCGATCGCGACGCCCACGGCCGTGTTTCCTGAATTGATCAGGCCGCTTGCCGCAGCGATCAGCACCAGCAAGAGGAACGCCGGGCTCATCACCTCCGAGGCTGTGAGCGCGCCCTGACCGAGCAAGTCGGGCGAGAACCGTTCGCTCAGCGGCTCGCCGATCCCGGCTTTCGGCTGCGGGCAGCCTGGGAGGTCGAGAAGGCGGCGCCCGGGGTCGGACGAGGGAACGGATTCTGATCGGCGACCTGACGAGCGGAGACGCAAGGGCGCGCGCCGCGGGTCTGCCGGCGAGCGAAGGACCGGGCGCTCCGCCGGCGGCAAAATCGTTGTGACAATCTCGGACATGAATGAAACTCCGCTGTTTTCTTGACCCGCGCCGTTTGCCCTGGGGGCGGCTTTCAAGTCCGGAGAGGGCTCTGATTTTTTGCCGAAACTTTGCTGAAGGCGCCCCGAAATTCCATGTGGTCCGCGGTAGAATTTTCTCCGCGCGAGCAAGACCAGGCTCCGCTCCGACAAGAAGAAAGCATCGGATGCGACGGACAATTTCTTAGTTTCTTGAGCCCAAGATTTCGCTCGAGTCCGCCGGGGAGCATCGTCCCCACAAAGTTGAGGAGCCGAAACCAAATCGTTTCCCATGCGCGCGCGGATGCTGTGCGCTAATGAACCAAGACGGAGCTCGGAGAGCCCTGCCGTGGAGATGCTCCGGTTCGGAAATGTGGTGCTCGATGTCGGCCGCGGCTCATTGCGCAGCAACGATGGAGCCGAGATTGCCCTGCGGCCGAAGTCCCTCGACCTTCTCCTGGCGCTAGCGCGCAATCCCGGGCGCGTGATGTCGCGCGATGCGCCGTTCGACGCCGTCTGGCCGGATGTGACAGTCACCGAGGACAGCATCGCTCAATGCGTGCGCGAGGTTCGGCGCGCGATCGGCGACCTCGAGGGGCGGATCCTTCGCACGATCATCAAACGCGGCTACTGCCTGGACGTCGAAGTTCAATCCGAGAGCTCGACCGCGGCGCCGGAGCGCTCGTCGGCCGTTCCGACAGACCAAGGTCGGCCGTCGCTGGTTGTCCTGCCGTTCCAGAGCATCCCCGAGGACCCGAACGCCGAATGGTTCGCGGACGGGATCGTGGAGGAGATTACGACGGCCCTGTCGCGCTTCCGTTCCCTGCTCGTGATCGCTCGCAACTCGGCCTTCACCTTCAAGGGCGAGAGCGTGGATGTCCGCGACGTCGGGCGGCGGCTCGGGGTCCGCTACGTCCTCGAAGGCAGCGTGCGCCACGCGGGCGAACGTCACTGGCCAGCTCGTCGAGGCCGAGACGGGGAGCCATGTCTGAGCCGACCGCTTCGACGGAGTCATGGCTGATGTCTTCAAGCTGCAAGATCAAATCACGACCGCGGTCACAGGCGTTCTGGAGCCAAGCGTTCGTCGCGCCGAAATCGAGCGTGCGGTGCGCAAGCCTACGGCGGATCTTACCGCCTATGACCTCTACCTGCGCGCCATGCCCGACTTCTACGCGAGGACTTATACCAAAGGTCATAGCGGCTGACCGACATGCGCCCAGTCGCGCATTCCGATGGATGTGATGGTTTCGGGTTTGGCGATGAGCTTTCGCCATGCGGCGCATGCGGCGTCGATGATGGCGTCGTAGTTTTCGAAGACGGTGTTTGAAAGCCAGTTCTGACGGAGATACTGCCAGACATTCTCGACCGGGTTCAGTTCCGGCGCGCGCGAGGGCAGGAAGATCGGCGTGATGTTGTCGGGCACGTCGAGCTTGCCCGTGATGTGCCATCCGGCCCGGTCGAGCAGGAGCACGGCATGGGCGCCCGTAGCGACATTGCGCGAGATTTCGTCGAGGTGAAGTTGCATCATGTCGGTGTCGGCACGAGGAAGCGCCAAAGCCGCTCCGACCCCGCGAGCGGGACAGATCGCGCCGAACAGATAGGCGTTGTCATAGCGCTGATCGGCGGGCTGCCTTGGCCGCGTTCCACGCCTGGCCCATTGGCGGACAAGGCCGTTCTTCTGGCCAATCCGGGCCTCATCCGAAAACCAGATCTCGACCGGCGTCGTCTCGGGCAGCCCTTCGAGATGAGCCTTCAGCGCGCGCGGGAAGTTTTTTTAAATCCCTCGACGATCCGCTCATCCTGAGCCGGATGACGGGGCCGTGCGCTCATATGCGAGAAGCCGAGCTTCTTCAGAAGCTTTCCGACATAGCGCGGGTGAAAGTCGACGCCGAACCTCTCGGCGATGACGCGCTTGAGGTTGATCCGCCGCCAGCGTACGACGCCGTCCTTCTCACGATCCGGCCCGGCCTCGACGATCTGCGCGAACTGGGCCCGTTGCTCCTCCGACAGGCGAGGCTTGGGACCCGCCGTCCAATTGTCGAACAGACCCTCCGGTCCGAAAGCGTTGAAGCGATGGACCCAGTCGCGCAGCGTCTGCCGGTCCATGCCGCCGATCTTCGCCGCCGCGCCTCGGTCCATCCCGTCCCGAACCGCGGCCAAGGACAGAAGCCGCCGGCTCTGGTTGGCGTCCTTCGAGCGCCGGGCGAGCGCCCGAAGCTCCTTAGCCGAATAGTCGTCTCGCAATCTGACCGCTGATGGCATGGCGCGAATCTCCCCACGCCAATGGAGTCAGAAATCTCGCCCTCTGTGAATCCACAATGTGAGTCAGCTCGCGGGGCCTTTGGTATTAAGCGGGACATGGCGCTGCAAAGCGCCTGCTGGAAGAGGCGGTCGAGCGCGATCCGAATTTTGCTCAGGCGCGCAGCATGCTGGCGTGGCTTTGGGCGCTCGGCAGCTTCGCTGGGTGGGAGGAGAACCATGATGGCGCGAGGGACCGGGCGATCAACCTCGCCCGGGAGGCGCTGGCGTCGGATTCAAGCGATCCTCTGGTTCTGGCCCGCTGCGGTTTCGTGCTGACGCTGCTGGCCGGCGTGTATGAGGAGGGATCGGCGCTTCTCGATCGGGCGATCGCCGCGAACCCGAACTGCGCCGAGGCCTATATTCGCGGCGGGTGGGTGTCGATTTCGAACGGCGACTTCGCGACGGCGCTGTCCCGCGCGGACATGAGCGAGCGGCTCGATCCGCTTTCGTTGGAGGGGATCAATCGTCTCAACCTGCGCGCGGCCGCGCATTTCTTTGCGCACGAGTTTAACGCTGCGATCGACGCGACTGAACGAGCAACTGGGCGCGCGCCAGAGTACAACACCGCGCGTTGCTATCTCATCGCGTCACTGGCACACGCCGGGCGCATAAAGGAGGCGCGGGAGCAGGCCACCGAACTCCTCACTCGCGACTCAAGATACACGCTCGCGCTCATGCGCGCCTACAGTCCGTTTCGCCATGCGTGGATGAAAGAGTTCTTTCTTGAGGGTCTACGCCAAGCGGGGATTCCTTCAATCTGACGTCGCCAAAGCGCGACGATGCTCGGCAAGCCGACGTGCGAGTCGCTTCGAGGCCGCAATTTGCAGACCTATTGCGACAGACCCAGACGGGGCTCGGGGCGGGACCTATGGAGATGCTCCGGTTCGGAAACGTGGCGCTGGATGTGGATCGCGGCTCGTTGCGCGACAGCAATGGAACCGAAGGGGCGTTGCGTCCCAAGTGCTCAACCTCCTGTTGACGTTGGCCCGCAATCGGGGACGGGTCTTGTGCGTTCGCGAGATTCGGCGCGCAATCGGCGATCCGGAGGGCCAGATCCTTCGTACGATCATCAAACGCGGCTGCCTGGACGTCGAAGTTCGCACCACGAGCAAGCTCGACGCGCCCGACAACATCACGCCGATCTTCCTGCCTTCCCGCACTCCGGAGCTGAACCCGGTCGAGAACGTCTGGCAATATCTCCGCCGGAACTGGCTCTCAAACACCGTCTTCGAAAATTACGACGCCATCATCGACGCTGCATGCGCCGCATGGCGAAAGCTCATCGCCAAACCCGAAACCATCACATCCATCGGAATGCGCGACTGGGCCCACATCGGTCAGTCGCTATGACCTTTGGTATAAGTGTTTGATTTCGATGGTGGGCGCACAAGGGCTCGAACCTTGGACCCGCTGATTAAGAGTCAGCTGCTCTACCAACTGAGCTATGCGCCCATCGTCTTGGCCGGACGCGGCACCGGGCAAGGCCACGGCATCTAGCAAAGGCCCGGCGAGCTGTCCAGCGGAAACGAGCCGGATTGTCGCCGTCCGCGCCTCGGCTCGGCCCTTCCCGACAGCCTCAGTTTTTCGCCTTGTCCACCAGCTTGTTCGCGCCGATCCAGGGCATCATGGCGCGCAATTTCGCCCCGACCTCTTCGATCGGATGGGCGTTGGCGCGCGCGCGCATCGCCTTGAACGAGGTTTGGTTGACCCGGTTCTCCAGCATCCAATCGCGAGTGAATTTGCCCGACTGGATGTCTCCAAGCACCCGCTTCATCTCGGCCTTCGTCTCCGGCGTGATGAGGCGCGGGCCGGAGACATATTCGCCGTACTCGGCGGTGTTGGAAATCGAGTAGTTCATGTTCGCTATGCCGCCCTCATAAATGAGGTCGACGATCAGCTTCACTTCGTGCAAGCACTCGAAATAGGCCATTTCCGGCGCATAGCCGGCCTCGACCAGGGTCTCGTAGCCGGCCCGGATCAGTTCGACCAGACCGCCGCACAGCACCGTCTGCTCGCCGAACAGATCGGTCTCGCATTCCTCCCGGAACGACGTCTCAATGACGCCGGCGCGGCCGCCGCCGATCGCCGAGGCGTAGGACAGGCCAAGATCGTGAGCGTTGCCGCTCGCGTTTTGATAGATCGCGATGAGACACGGCACGCCCCCGCCCCGCTTGTATTCGGAGCGCACCGTATGGCCGGGGCCTTTCGGGGCGACCATCAGCACATCGAGATCGGCGCGCGGCTCGATCAAGTTGAAGTGGACGTTGAGTCCATGGGCGAACATCAGCGCCGCGCCCTGTTTCATGTTCGGCGCAAGCTCAGCGCGATAAATGTCGGCCTGCAGCTCGTCCGGCGTCAGCATCATCACGATGTCGGCCCATTTGGCGGCGGCAGCGACCTCCATCACCTTGACGCCCTCCGCTTCCGCCTTTTTGACCGAGGCGGAGTCCGGCCGCAGCGCGACCGCGATCTCCTTGACGCCGCTGTCGCGCATATTGAGCAGATGCGCGTGGCCCTGGCTGCCGTAGCCGACAACCGCCACTTTCTTCGCTTTGATCAGGTTGAGATCGGAGTCTCGATCGTAGTAAACGCGCATGTCTTGTCCTGTTTTTGGCGCGCCAAACGCGGCTTAACGAAGATACCAAGGTCGGGGGTCGGCGTCCCCACGCGGTCGCCGGGGTTTCTAGTGAATGCGGGCGAGGCGATCAAGCGCGGTCCTGAGAGGAGCGTCCGGGGCATAGAAGCGCTGACCACGCCCAGGCAGGCTTGTGGGCGTCTGAGGCAGGACCCCGTCGCAGATGGCCTAACAGCGTCGGGCGCCCTATGATCGCCTCACCCCGCGAAGCCTCGGGGTCTTAGCCGGGAGGGGTTGTCAATGGGCATACTTGAGCGGTTGCGATCGTTGGCCGTGCTGGCCCTGATCGGCGTCTCCGTTTCCGCCTGCGGCTACAACGTCATCCCGACCAAGCAGGAGGCCGCCAAGGCGGCATGGGCGGAAGTCCAGAACCAGTATCAGCGCCGCGCCGACCTCGTCCCCAATCTCGTCGCCACCGTTCAGGGCTACGCCAAACAGGAAAAGGACGTGCTCACGCAGGTCACCGAGGCGCGCGCCAAGGCGACCTCGATTCACGTCGACGCCAACGACTTGACCGACCCGGCGAAAGTCAAGCAGTTGCAGGACGCGCAAAACGCATTGTCCGGCGCCCTCGGCCGACTGCTCGCGATCAGCGAAAACTATCCGGACCTCAAGTCGAACCAGAATTTCTTGGCGCTACAGTCCCAGCTCGAGGGCACCGAGAACCGTATCGCCGTCGCCCGCAGGGACTATGTCGCCGCGGTGCAGGACTTCAACACTTCGCTCAGGACGTTCCCAACCGTCTTGTGGGCGCAGACGGTGTTCCGCTCCGTCCAGCCATTGGCTCCGTTCACCGCCGAAGCCGAGGCCCAGACGGCGCCCAAAGTGAAGTTCTAGTCCTCTTAAACGGAGCGTCCGAATGCCTCGCCTCTGGCCGCGGGCGCTGATTGTCCTCCTCCTCGCCGCGCTATGGACCGGCGCGGCGTTTGCGGCGGCCAACTTTCCCCCGCTGACCGGAAGAGTTGTCGACCAGGCGAAGATTCTCTCGCCGGTCACGATCGCCGACCTCGAAGGCAAGCTCGCCGGTCTCGAGCAGAAGTCCGGCATCCAGCTCGTCGTGGCGACCGTGCCTTCGCTCGGCGGCGACGAGATCGAGCCCTACGCCAACGAGCTCTTCCGCGCGTGGAAATTGGGCGAGGCGAAAAAGAACAACGGCGTTCTCCTCCTGATCGCGCCGAACCAGCGTCGGGTGCGCATTGAGGTCGGCTATGGACTCGAGGGTACGCTGACCGACGCCGTGTCCAGCATCATCATATCCAATGCGATCGCGCCGCAATTCAAGGCCGGCGATTTCAACGGCGGCGTCACCCGCGGCGTCGACGACATCATCACCGCGCTGACCACCAACTCGGCCGAATGGAAGCCGAAGCCGACCGATATGCGCGCCGAGCATGACGCGTCGCTGCTCGACGCGCTCGCGCCATTCCTCATTTTTCTGTTCATCATGCTCGTGATCAGCCGCATCGGCCGGCGAGGTGGCGGCAACGTCATCTTCATTCCGATGGGCATGGGCCGCGGCGGAGGTTTTGGCGGCGGATTTGGCGGAGGCTTCGGCGGGGGCGGAGGGTCTGGCGGGGGCTTTTCCGGCGGCGGCGGCTCGTCGGGCGGCGGCGGCGCCTCGGGAGGCTGGTGATGATCCTCGAGCCAGGCGCGTCGGAGCGCGTCGAAGCCGCCTTCGACGCCGCACAGCTCAAGACCCGCGCCCCGCTCGTCTGTGTGCTCGCTGGCGCCTCCGCTTCCTGGGACGCGGAGTTTCTGCTCGGCGCCGGCATCCTCGCGCTCTTAACGCCGCTGCCGCTGCTGTTGTTCACCAATCTTTCCGCCCACCGCATCTACGTCGCTCAGCTCCTTGTCGCCATTCTGGCGGCGGTGCTGACTTCGCTCCCACCGGCGCGGCGCTGGCTTATCCCGAAGCGCGTGGCGCGCTCAGCCGGCCACCGAGCGGCGCTGGCGCAGTTCGCTCTCCGAGGAATCGACCGCTCGCGGTGCGGCGCGCTCATCTACGTATCGCTGGCCGAACATTACATCCGGATCGTTCCAGCCGAGGACGCTGCGCGGGCCATATCCCACGAACAATGGCAAATCGCCGTCGACGAGGCGCTCGGACCGCTCGCCGCCGGGGCGACGGAAGCAGCGCTGACCGGCCTCGCGGAGGACTGCGGCGCGATTCTAGCTGGGCCATTCCCGCCGGGAGAGCCTGCGGATCCGAAGCGACAACGATTCCACATCGTCTAAGTGCTAAGGCAAAACGGCGCAAAGCAGGCGGTTCCCATTTGCGCCAGGGATTGCCTGACAGAGCGCGCGTCGGCGCCGCAGTCGCTTGAGGTTGCTGCCGTTCTCCACTAGGAAGGGATTGGTTCGGGACCTGGCGGGAAACCAATCATGCCGATTCGCGTATGCTCAATGGCGCGACGCGCGATGTTGGGCGTGGCCGTCGCGCTGGCGCTCGGCGCTGCTTCCGCGCACGCGACGCCTTACCTCGTTGTCGACGCGGACAGCGACCAGGTGCTGATGGAGAACGAAGCGACCGCGCCCTGGTATCCCGCCTCGCTCACCAAGCTGATGACGGTCTATGTCGCGTTGGACGCGGTGCGCAATGGCAAGCTCACGCTCGACACGCCGCTCATCATGTCGGCTCGCGCCGCGCGCATGCCGCCGTCGAAAATGGGATTTCGGCCTGGCACGGAAGTGACCCTCGACAATGCGCTCAAGATGCTGATGGTCAAGTCGCCCAACGATGTGGCGGTGATGGTCGCCGAGGGTGTTTCGGGCTCGGTTGAAGCCTTCGCCGACGATATGAACGCCGCGGCGCAGCGGTTGGGCATGCATGAATCGCACTTCGTCAATCCCAACGGCTTGCACAATCCCGCGCACGTGTCCTCAGCCCGCGACATGGCGATCGTCGCTCGTGCGCTCTTGCATGAATTTCCTGATCATGCCGATCTGTTCAGTATCGGCGCGCTCCAACTCGGCAATCAGTACATACCCAACCACAATGGCTTGCTTGGCCGCTATCCCGGCGCCGACGGGATGAAGACGGGCTTTACCTGTCCGGCGGGTTTCAACGTCGTGGCGAGCGCCAACCACTCCGGACGGCGGTTGATCGTGGTCGTGCTCGGCGCGCCAACCGCAAGATCGCGCAATCAGGAAGCGGCGAACCTTTTCGACCGCGGCTTCGCCATGGGGGGCGGCAACGGCTCGCTGGAATCGCTGCCCTCGGGTTCAGGCCCCCCGCCCGATATGCGCGTCGACGTCTGCCTGCATCGCAATGCGGCCCTCATCGTCGCCGCCGAGGAGGAGGGCGCTGGCGGCCCATCTCAGGTAGCGGCGGATGCCGCAATGCCCGCCAACCCTTTGACGGCGCTGTTCGCGCCGGTCGCGATCGCCCACACCGAGCTTTCCAACGGAAGGATCCACTTCGATCCGGTGCCCGTCTATATCGGTCCAGCGCCCGGTTGGAAGGGTCCAGCGCTAGGCGCTCGCCCGACCGGCGCGGTTGCCGCGACCGGGTCGGCAGGCGTCAAGACCATTTCTGTTGAGGGGACTTCCGCACTCGCGGATCGGCAAGAGGGAGATGCAGGGGCGCCCACCCAGCCTTCGTCCAAATCCAAGCTGAAGTTTGCGCGACATTCCCACAGAAAATCGCCGCTCATAAACCTGCCAAAGCCGCAGCTGAAAAATCGGTGAAGAAAGACCAAACAACGGACTGAGCGTGAATTTTGTTCCACAACGAACGCAAAGCCGCCGAATAAACCTTTTCACTTGTTCGTGATCATCATTCTTGTTTGCCCTGTTAACAATTGTCGATAAAAGACAACGCATTTTTTTTTACAAGATGCCTTAGTTTGGCCAGTTTGTCGTCAAGCGCATGCCGCAACGGCCCGTCATATTGGAAACGTGCCGCGTGGAATCGGTTCGCGGTTAGCTCGGTTTTCTTGCCCCCCAGCCCCCGAGCGCCAAGACGGGCCGAAGGCATTCCACGAAGGCTAGCGGATCGGCGGGCCCCCTCCTAGCCGATCCGCTCTTTTTTCGCCCACAAAATAACCGATATCACTCGTTAAATATGACCTCCTTATACGCCCACCGCTTTAGCAGGTGATGGGCGATCGCCATTGGTGTTGGAGCGGTTAGGCCGTCAGGGTGGCGTCGTTCGAGGAGCGCAACCGTCTCATCGCGGCCGAACCAACGCGCGTCCTCCAGTTCGACCCGATCAACCTCGAGGCTCCGGCTTTCCGCTTGAGCAAAGCAGCCGATCATCAACGACGCGGGGAACGGCCATGGCTGCGAGGCAAAGTACCGGACGGCGCGGCAGGTGACAGCGGCCTCCTCCCGGATTTCACGCCTGACGGCAGCCTCGATCGTTTCGCCTGGCTCGACGAACCCGGCTAGCGCCGAATACATGCCCTTCGGGAACCTGGGCTGGCGGCCGAGCAGACAAGCGTCGCCCTCGACCGCAAGCATGATGACGACTGGATCGGTGCGCGGGAAGTGCGTCGCCTTGCACACATTGCAATCCCGCCGCCAACCCGCGACTGCGACCTCAGTAGGCGCTCCGCAATTCGAGCAGAAGCGATGCCGCGCGTGCCAGTGCATCAACGCCTTGGCCGCGGCCAACATCGCCGCCTGGGCGGGCGGCACAAGACCGCCCATGGCGATCGATCGCAGGTCGACGAGCTTCAGGTCTTCGCGACCCGGCACGACCAGAACGCGCCGGTCGAGAAAGCCGTCGCTCGCGTCCGAGCGCACCTCCACCGCCCCGTCAGGCAACAGAGCAGCGAAGATCGGCGCGCCATTGGGCGCAAGCCCTAGCAGCGCTTCGACTTGTGCTCCTCCGAGCGCCTCGATCTCGCTCATCGGCAACAGGGAATCGAGTCCTGTCTCACCATTGCGCAGCACCGGCATGTCGCGGGCGATCAAAAGGGCGCGCGCTTCGTCGCGGGCATGCAGGCGAGCTACCTGGACCGGGTCCTCGCGCCAATAAGATCCGCGGTCAACCCAATCGACGGCATAGCCGAGGCCTTCGAGAGTCGCCAAGATTTTGACCTCCTTCAGCGGCTCTTAGCCGTGATTGGCGTAGACGAAGATCCACGCGAAGCGCGGCCAGGCCGCGTCTCAAGGATAGCGCGCCTTGAGGCTCGAGACGCGCTCCGCATCATAATCGATGATGCAGCGCAGTCGTGGATCGCCGGCCTTCGTCTCCATGCCCGATTCAAACGGCGCGACGTCCTGGCATTCCGAATCGCGCCACGCGACCCACTGCGCCTCCGCGTCACTGAGCGAGCGGCGCCAACGCGCCTTTTGCGACGACAGCAAGCCTTCGCGCGCATCAATCGATTTGATCGCTGCGTCGACGACCGCCGCCAGTTCCTTGTCGGCCCGATCGGCGTTGGTCCTCAGGCACTCTGCAAGTTCGCGAGCGCCGATCTTGGCGGCGTCGCAGGCGGCTTGCGACGGGCGCGCGGCCTCGGCTTGGGCGAACGGGCACAGGGCGATCGCGGCGGCGGCAAACACAACGAGTCGCATCATCACCTTCGTCACACTAAAGAACATGAAAGAGCGCGTCACAGGCCCGAGGCCGCGCGCGCGGGACGGCTGAGAAAGTCCTGCATCCGTTCGAGCGCGCGTTCGATGTTCTCCAACGAGTTGGCGTAGGAGAGCCGCAAGTAACCCTCGCCATGGATTCCGAAATCGGGTCCGCCGATCGTCGCCACGCCCGCGTCCTGCAATAGGGCTGAAGCGAGGGGCTTCGCCTTCCAGCCTGTGCGGGAAATGTTTGGGAAAGCGTAGAACGCGCCTTTCGGCGTCACGGCGCGGACGCCGGGAAGACGGTTGAGGCCGGCTGCGACCGCTTTGCGCCGCCGGTCGAATTCCGTGCGCATGGCGTCAACCGAGTCCTGCGGCCCCTTCAGCGCGGCGATCCCGGCGAACTGCGCTGCCGAATTGACGCAGGAATAGGAATTGACCGCCAGCTTTCGCGCAACGTCACGCCACGCCCTTGGCCAGACCGAATAGCCGAGCCGCCATCCAGTCATGGCGTAGGTCTTCGACCACCCGTCGAGCAGGATGAGCCGATCACGGATCTCCGGATAGGCCATAAGCGAGCGGTGCGCGAGGCCGTCGTAAGTCAATTGCCCATAGATTTCGTCCGAGAGGATGGCGGCGCTCGGCCATTGCGCGAGCCCGGCGACGAGCTTGTCGATTTCTTCGCCAGGGGTGACGCCGCCGGTCGGGTTGGCGGGCGAATTGAGAATGACGAGGCGGGTCTCGGGCGTCATCAGCTTCAGCGCCTCCTCGGCCGAGAAGGCGAAGCCGTTCGCTTCGCGCATCGGAACGGGAACCGGCCGCGCGCCAGTGAACTCGATCATCGAGCGATAGATCGGAAAGCCCGGGTCGGGATAGACGATGTCGGCGCCCTTTTCGCCGAACATCAGGATCGCCATGAACATCGTCACCTTGCCGCCGGGGACGATGAGCACGTCACCCGGCGATGCCTCGACCCCGAGGCGTCGGTGCAAGTCCTCCGCCACCGCCTCGCGCAGGGGCGCGATTCCCGTCGCGTCGGTATAGCCGTGCTCGCCGTCGCGCAGCGCTTTGACAGCCGCCTCGACGATATGCGGCGGCGTTTTGAAATCCGGCTGGCCGATGCCGAGGTTGATGATATCGCGCCCCTGGCGCTGCAATTCAGCCGCCCTCGCCAACACGGCGAAGGCGTTCTCCTCCCCCATCCGCGCGAAGGCGGGGTTGATCGCGTTCAAAGCTTCTGGCTCCATCGAGGCTGCGTCCTTTTGGCAAAGCCGCGCCCGTTGGGCAAGCTCTTGCTCAATCGTGTAGCCGCGCTCGGCCCGAGCGCGGCCGGCGCGATCGGCGATCGCGCCTCCAAGCCCCTTACCCCAGCGCCTTTTCCATCACCCGCCGCAGCCGCGCCGCGAAGGCCGGCGGGTCCTCGACGCTCGCGCCTTCCATGAGCCGCGCCTCATCGAGCACCAGCCAGGCCGCATCCTCGATCAGCGGCTTGTCCGTCCCCTCCTTGAAGCGCCCGGCAAGCGCGAGGGTCAGCGGGTGGGTGGGATTGACCTCGAGAATGGGCTTGGCGCGCTCGGCGATCCGCCCATGCGCGGCGAGCATCTTCTCGAGCTGCCGGTCCGGACCAAATTCCGGCGCGATCAGACAAGCGACGCTGTCCGTCAGGCGATCCGAAGCGCGAACCTCGGCGACCTCATCGCCGAGCGTCTGCTTGAAGAAGGCGAACAGCGTCGCCACTTCGCCGGTCGCCTCGGCCGGGGCGTTGGCCCCCTCAATAAGCGCGATCGACTTGATGTCGGCCGCGCCTTGGCTCACCGACTTGAACGGCTTGCCGTCGAAGCCTGCGGCCGTCGACACCCAGAAGGCGTCGACCGGGTCCGACAGCAACAGCACTTCGACGCCACGCGCCCGGAACCCTTCGAGCTGGGGGCTCGCCGCCAGGCGCTTGGCGTCGTCGCCGGTGAGATAATAGATCGCCGTCTGGTTCTCGCGGAACGAGGCGACATATTTCGCCAGCGTCCGGTCGCCCGCGGGATTGGTGGTGGAAGTGAAGCGGGCGATCTTGAACAGGCCGTCGCGGCGCTCCGGGTCCTCGTACAGACCCTCCTTGATAACCGGGCCGAAATTCTCCCAGATCTTGGCGAACTTGTCCGGCTCCGCGTCAGCGAGCTTGCCGAGCTCCTGCACCACGCGGTTGGTCACGCCCTTGCGGATCGCGGCGAAGACGTCGCTCTTCTGGATCAATTCACGCGAGACGTTGAGCGGCAGGTCGGCGCTGTCGACCACGAGGCGCACGAAACGCAGCCACCCGGGGAGGATGTCCGCGTCCTCGGTGATGAGCACGCGTCGCACATAGAGCTTGTTGCGCCCCTTTCGCGCCGGATCGAACAGATCGAACGGCCGCGAACCCGGAATGAAGGCGAGCACGGTATATTCGTGTCGCCCTTCCGCGCGCCAATGCAAGGTTAGCGCCGGCTCGTCGAACTGGCCCGAGAGGCCTCGGTAAAATTCGGCGTATTCCTCCGCCGTCACCTCGGACTTGGGCTTGGCCCAAATCGCCGCGCCGTCGGCGATGCGACGCTTTTCGGCGCCGAGCTTCTCGATCAGGTCGATCGGCACCGCGACGGCGCCGGAATGGTCGCGCACGATGCGCTCGAGCTTCCTCGGTTGGGCGAATTCCTCCGATGCGTCGTTGAGGTGAAGGGTGACGCGGGTGCCGCGCTTCGGCGCATTTTCGAGCGGGAGCGGCGCGATGGTGAATGAGCCCTTGCCGTCGGACGACCAGCGCCAGGCCTCGCCGGTCCCGGCGCGGCGCGTGTCGACGACGACTTCGTCAGCGACCATGAAGGACGAGTAAAAGCCGATGCCGAACTGGCCGATGAGGGCGGCGGATTCCTTGCTCGCGTCTTCGGCCGCAAGCTTGTCGAGGAAGGCCTTGGTGCCGGAGCGGGCTATCGTGCCAAGCCCTTGGGTCAAGTCTTCGCGGGTCATGCCGACGCCGTTGTCCGAGAAGGTCAGCGTCTTGGCCTCGGGGTTGATCGCAATCTCGATCGCGAATGGGGCGCCGTCCTCGATCAGTTCAGGCTTGGCGATCGATTCATAGCGCAGCTTCTCACAGGCGTCGGCGGCGTTGGAAACGAGTTCGCGGACGAAAATCTCGCGGTCGGAATAGACCGAATGGACCATCAGATGCAGCAGGCGCGAAACGTCGGCCTCGAAGCTCTGGGTGGCGGCTTCGCTGGTCGGGGTCTGGGCGTCGGCGGTCAAGTGGAGCCTCTCGAAGAATGTTGGACATGGAAATTCCGGCCGAAACGGCGCGGCGGAAGGGATATCGGGGCCGGGGCGCGTTGTTGCAAGCCGAAATCACGGGCTTACCGGAATCACTGGGGGCTGCGACCTTCGGATCTGGCGCACCCGCCGGTCGTAGCCGTCCGCGAGCGTCCGCAAAGCAGCCGCGCCGTCTCCGGCGTAGAAGGGCCCGTGCAGTCTCGACAGCTGATGCGTCCCGCGGCTGCCTTGGCCTCCGAGCCTTCTGCTCTTGCAGCGACCGCTCCGCTGCTAGTTCCGCCGCAAACCGAAGAGGAGGGGAGGCGCGCATGTCGGCGCCGCCGGATTCAGCGGGCCTGACTATTTTGCCTTCTTATTCAGCGTATCGATCAGAAGCTTGGCCGCCGGGCCGGACGAGGCCGGATTCTGGCCGGTGATCAGCTGGCCGTCGGCGACCGTGTGAACGCCCCAGTCCTTGACCTTGGAAAAGGTGGCGCCGAGGCTCATCATTTCGTCTTCGACAAGGAAGGGCACCACTTTCGTCAATCCTACCGCTTCTTCCTCGCCGTCGGTGAATCCGGTCACCGTCTTGCCCTCGACACGGGTCCGTTCCGGGCACATGGGTTTCGTTTTATTCCGGCGACATGGGTAACACTTTCGGCCCGAAGGGGTTTTCGATCGGTTCGAGCCGGCATGTCTCGTGGTCGAAGTAGCCCAGATCATAATCCATGAAGCTGACGAGCCAAATGAGGTCGCTGACCTGTTTGATGCCGACGCGCTGGCCGGCGAAGACGGTGCTGAGATTGATTTTCTCGCGATTGAAGCAGATTCGGCCGCATGTGGTGACGGTGACGATTTTATCGTGGAACGGGTAGTCGAGGTCCGGCAATCCCTTGTAGGGGCGGGTTGAGGGCGCGTATCGCTCGGCCGGGCATCGCATGTTGAGCGCTTGGTGCGGCCTCTCGTTGTTGTAGCATTCGATGAAGTCGTCGAATTTGGCCTGCTGTTGGAGGAAGTTGGCGCCGGCGGGCTTTGTGGTCTCGAGCTTCAAGGTCAGATGCATGCGTTCATGGCGGCCGTTCTGTTGCGGGCAGCCTGGCTTGATGCGCTCGATCTCGATGCCGAGCCTGAGCCACCAGACCGACAGCCGGCTCAGGCCGAAGAGGGCATTGGGGCTTGCGAAAGGGACGCCGTTATCGGTGCGAATGGCCTTGGGCAGGCCGAACTCCTTGAACACGGCCTCGAACACTGGGAACGCGTAGGCTTCCTTGGTGGTCGAGAGCGCCTCGCAAGCGAACAAGTATCGGCTGGCGAAGTCGGTGATCGTCAGCGGATAGCAATAGCGACGATCGGCGAGCATGAACTCGCCCTTGTAGTCGGCGCACCACAGATCGTTGGGCTGGCCGGGACGAGAAAGCGCCGTTCCCTTCGCCCTATTCCGCCGTCCCGTTCTGCGTTTGACCAGGCCGTGGCGATCGAGAACCGCATGGACGGTGCTGATCGCTGGCGTATGCACATCGGGATAGAGCCGCGCCAGTCTTTCCCTGATCTTCGGCGCGCCCCAACTCGGCTTGTCCTGCTTCAGCCGGACGATCTGCGTCTCGATCTGGAAGGGCAGTTGATTGGCGTGGCGATAAGGCCGGCGCGAGCGGTCAGTGAGCCCGTCAAGGCCGATCTCATTGTAGCGGGCGAGGATCTTGTAGCCAGTCTTCCGAGAGACGCCGAACTCGCGGCACAACCCAGCCATCTTATCCCCGTCGAGCAATCGAGCGATGAACTTTAAGCGTTCGTCCATCGGGTTACACTCCTTCCAGGGCATTTTGCTCTCCACGCAAAAGGCCCAATTGTGTAACCCATGTCCCCGGAACGAACTGTCACCCATCTCTCAGGAAGGGCACACGCACCTTACCATCCTGGGTTTTGACGTGGCGCAGCGCGCCGGTTGAGTGGCAGACCACCGCGAACGTCTTGCCGGCAGCCAGGAAGGATTCCAACAACTTGATCGAGTTCTTGTCTTCGGCGAGATCCCACATCGGCCCATGGCCACCGGGGTAGAAGACGGTATCGTAATCTTCCTGCTTGACGCTATCGAGGCGCACCGTCCTGTCCAGCTGAGCGTTGGCGTCGGCGTCTTTTTCGAACCGCCGTGTGATGTCGGTCTGGAAGTTCGGCTCGTTGCTCTTGGGATCGAGCGGCGGCCGACCGCCTTTGGGCGATGCGAGGGTGATCTGGGCCCCAGCATCCTTGAAGACATAGTAAGGCGCAGCGAGTTCCTCCAGCCAAAAGCCAGTCTTGCGGCCCGTGTTGCCGAGCTGGTCGTGAGAAGTAAGAACCATTAGGACTTTCATAATGCGCTCCTTTCCTTGGTCGTTGGTGAAGTGGTCCGCACCGCTTTGCTGGCCGCCCGATGGATCGCGGTCGGAAGGCTCAGACGCTCGAGTTGATCTCGCGCCGGTGTTTCCGGCCTCGCGCGCTTTTTGTCGTCACAGCGACGCGCGATTTCCGGGCGACCGCCCCGTGCCTTCGGACCCCATCCTAAATGTATCTCCGCGCATCTTTACGACAGGCACATCGCGCAAGCTGCTCAGATGGGAATTTTGAGGTCATTGCTGCTTCATAGAGCCGGGTGAGCGAAAGCATGTACGGGTTCGCCTGAGCGGCGCAGAGTCGCCAGAACGTTGAATTCGCCCGACTGCAGCCCAGCTTGGGCAAAAAGCGATCTCTCATCAACCTACGGCATATGTTATATTGTCTGAGCTAGGCGCAGGCGGATCGGAAATGGCGCCGCAAGCCTTTGGTATCGCAAGAAACAGGCTTGGAAATGGCGCCCGCGGAAGCCGTCGGCGCCGGCTTCGGCGCCCTCATCAGCTCTCCGACGTCGTCAGCGCCAGCGCGTGGAGTTCTCCGCCCATGCGGCCCTTCAGCGCCTCGTAGACCATCTGGTGTTGCCGGACGCGGGTCTTGCCCCTGAACGCAGAGGAAACGACTTTGGCCGCGTAATGGTTTCCGTCGCCCGCCAGATCCTTCACCTCAACCCGCGCGTCCGGAAACGCCTCGCGGATCATCGTCTCAATCTCGGTTTGCGACATGGCCATGGGCGTTGTGCTCCTTGATAGCTTCGAGGGCGTGGTCCTCCTCCTCGGCCTCCGTTTCGAGCCGCGCCACGACGTCCTCGGCGGGTTCCGCGGCGGCGATCGTGACGCCGTCGGTCATGAGGATCACGCAGTCGTCCGAATCGGACGCATTGATCGCGACCACGTGCTCGGGCCGGATATAGGCGAAACCCGCCTTGGTCTTGACGATGACGAACGGAATCATGGGTTTGTCCCCAAAGTGCGGCTCATATAGTCCGGCAGCCAAGTCTCATATGCTTCGACGAGCGCCGCAAGGGCGACCGGCGCCGCGCCGCCAAGCCTCAACGTCTCGCCGCCGGTGAGGCCGACGCGCAAGAGGGGCACATCGAGGCGCTTCGCCTCCTCGGCGATCGCCGCTGTCTCCCCGGGCGCTGAGGTCAGAACGTAGCGGCCCTGGTCCTCGCCGAAGAAGAACGCGTGCTCAGCGCCGTTGGCCTCGGCACTCGCGCCGATACCTCCCGCCATCGCCATTTCGGCCAGCGCCACCGCGAGCCCGCCGTCGGACAGGTCGTGAACGGCGCTGACCCTCCCGCCTCGAATGAGCGACGCGACGAACTCGCCGTTGCGGCGTTCGGCGATGAGGTCGACCGGCGGCGGCGCGCCCTCCTCGCGACCTAAGACCGTCGTGAGCCAGGCGGACCGGCCGAGCCACTTGGGCGTCCCGCCGATAAGCAGAATGTCCTCGCCCGCCGCCTTGAAAGCGAGGGTCGCCGTCTTGGTCACGTCCTCGACCAGACCGACGCTCCCGATCGCGGGCGTCGGCGGAACGCCTTCGCCCATCGTCTCGTTGTAGAGCGAGACATTGCCCGAGACGACCGGAAAGTCGAGCGCCCGCACGGCCTCAGCCACGCCCTCGATGCACTCCACCAGTTCGCCCATCGTCTCGGGGCGCTCGGGGTTGCCAAAATTGAGATTGTCGGTGAGCGCGAGCGGGCGCGCGCCGACAGCGATCAAGTTGCGCCACGCCTCGGCCACAGCCTGTTTTCCCCCCTCGCGCGGATCGGCGGCGCAATAGCGCTCGGTGCAGTCGGTCGACAGGGCCAAGCCCTTCGGCCCGTCGCCGAGCCGCACCACCGCGGCGTCGCCGCCGGGGCCTTGGGTCGTATTGCCAAGGATCAGCGTGTCATATTGCTCGTATATCCAGCGCTTCGAGCAAAGATCGGGCGATCCGATCAGCTTGATGAGTGCGGCGTCCGTCGGCATTGGCGGCGCGATCGACGCGGCGTCGAGAACCGGCGACGGCAGGGACTTCGTCCATGGCCGGTCATAGAGGGGCGCCTCGCTGCCGAGCTCCTTGATCGGCAGGTCCGCCTTGATCTCGCCGCCGCGGCTGACGACGAACCGCCGCGAATTGGTCGTCCTGCCGATGACGGCGAAGTCGAGCCCCCATTTGCCGAAGATCGCCTCGGCCTCTTGCTCCTTCTCGGGCTTGAGCACCATCAGCATGCGCTCCTGGCTCTCGGAGAGCATCATCTCGTAGGCGCTCATGCCTGTTTCACGGCATGGCACGCGGTCGAGATCGAGCTCGACGCCGAGATCGCCCTTGGCCCCCATCTCGGCCGCCGATGAGGTGAGACCCGCCGCGCCCATATCCTGGATGGCGATCACCGCGCCGGAGGCCATGAGTTCGAGGCAGGCCTCGAGCAGCAGCTTCTCGGCGAACGGATCGCCGACCTGGACAGTCGGGCGCCGCTCTTCGGCGTCCGCCTCGAACGCCGCGGACGCCATGCTGGCGCCGTGGATGCCGTCGCGTCCGGTCTTCGAGCCGAGATAGACGATCGGATTGCCGACGCCGGTCGCCTTCGAGGTGAAGATCGCGTCCCGTCTGGCCACACCGACGGCAAAAGCGTTGACGAGGATGTTGCCGTCATAGCGGCGATCAAAGCCGACCGAGCCGCCGACCGTCGGCACGCCGAACGAATTGCCGTAGCCGCCGATCCCCGCCACAACGCCAGCGACTAGGCGTCGGGTTTTGGCATGGTCGGGCGAGCCGAAGCGCAGGAAGTTGAGCGCGGCGACGGGCCTTGCGCCCATGGTGAAGACGTCGCGCAAAATGCCGCCGACCCCAGTCGCGGCGCCCTGATAGGGCTCGATGAACGAGGGATGGTTGTGGCTCTCCATCTTGAACACGCAGACGAGCCCATCGCCGATGTCGACGACGCCGGCGTTCTCGCCCGGACCATAAATAACCCAGGGCGCCTTGGTCGGCAGCTTGCGCAAGTGAAGGCGCGACGACTTATAAGAGCAATGCTCGTTCCACATCGCCGAGACGATGCCGAGTTCGGTGAAGGTGGGGTTGCGGCCGATCAGCGCGACGAGGCGCGCGTATTCGTCCGCCTTCAGGCCATGGGCGACGGCGAGCTTTTCGTCGACCTTGGGTTCGGGTTCGCTCAACGGCCTGGGTTCTTTCAGTCTGGGCGGAGACGCTCGGCCCTTTAGCCTTGAGCCGCGACAACCTCAAGTCGCTTGATGGGCGGCTAGGGAGGGTCGGCCCGTCGCGCACGTTCCGCGGAAAGGCCATGCTCGCCCAATGGAACAAGGAACGCTGGTTATGACGACCGGCCAGGCGCCAAGTTCTGGCAGCGACTTAATCCTTTCAATCGTTTAGGCGCCTTTTTCTGTCACTCCTCGGGTGATCGCCCCGGCGGACGATCCTTGTGAGTGTATATACACCTACACAGCGAAAGAATTGCGGAGGTCTGGTCGGTGATCGACAAGGCGGCGATCGAAGCTCAACTCTGAGGCGAAGTCGACACGCGAAGCGCCGCTCACCTTCGCCCGAACAGCCGCTCGATGTCGGCGAGCTTGAGCTCGACATAGGTCGGGCGGCCGTGGTTGCACTGGCCCGCGCCCGGCGTCGCCTCCATCTCGCGCAGGAGCGCGTTCATCTCCTCCGGCTTCAAGGACCGCCCTGAGCGCACAGAGTGATGGCAGGCGAAGGTCGCGAGCCGCCGGTCGAGCCGGCGCTCAAGACTCTGGGCGCCGTCGTCGGCCGCAAGATCGGCGGCGAGGTCGCGGACGAGGCCCGCGAGGTCGCCTTGAGCGATCGCCGCGGGCGCTTCGCGCACCATCACCGCGCCGGGGCCGAACCCCTCGACGATGAGGCCAAGCGCCGACAATTGCGCCGCATGCGCGTCGATGAGCGCCGCCGCGTCGGGATCGAGATCGACCACCAGCGGGGTCAGAAGCGTCTGCCGCTCGATCGCGCCCGTCTCGCGCTCGCGCTTGAGCTTCTCATAGACGATGCGCTCATGCGCCGCGTGCTGGTCGACGATGACCACGCCGTCCTTCGTCTGGGCGATGATGAAGTTCTCGTGCACCTGCGCCCGCGCCGCGCCAAGGGGAGCGGCGACGTCGCGCTCGCTCGCCCAAGCCGCCGGCGGCGCGGAAGGCGCGGCTTCGGCGAAGCCGCCTTGAGCGAAGCTCGCCTGCGCCGGCTCTGCGAGCCGCGGGGCCGCGGGCGAGGCGCGCCAGTCCCAACGGGGGGAATAGGACGATCCGCGGTAGGCTTGCGGCGGGCGCATGGCGAGGATCGTCGCCGACCCGCCGGTGGTCGAGGCGCGATGCAGCGCTTCGCTCAAGCGCTGCTTAATCGCGCCGACGATGAGAGCGCGGATGGCTTGGGGGTCGCGAAACCGCACTTCGGCTTTTGCCGGATGGACGTTGACGTCGACCTCGGCGGGATCGCATTCGACGAACAGGGCCGCGACCGCGTGCCGGTCGGGGGGCAGGAAATCGATGTACGCGCCGCGCAATGCGCCCGCGAGCGTCTTGTCGCGCACCGCACGCCCGTTGACGAACAGGAACTGCTGGGAGGCGTTCGGCCGGCTGTAGGTCGGCAGGCCGGCCCGGCCGGACAGCCTTAGCGCCTCGCGGCGCGCCTCGAGCGCGACCGAATTTGAGGCGAAATCGTCGCTGAGCGCCTGGCGGAGCCGCTCGGCGAAGCCTGCTTCGCCCGCGCCTGCGGCCGGCCAGTCGAAGCTTGAGCCGAGGTCGGTCGCAAACGAAAAGCGGACCTCGGGCGAGGCCATGGCCAGGCGTTTGACCGCGTCCGCCGCGGCCAGCGCCTCGGCTCGATCGGATTTGAGGAACTTGAGCCTGGCGGGGGTGGCGGCGAACAAGTCGCGCGCCTCGACCCGCGCGCCGATGGCGCATGCGCAGGGCTCGATTGCGCTCTTGATCCCGTCCTCGACGAGAAGCCTGAGGCCATGCGGCGCGCCTTGGCTGCGGGTGCGGATTTCGAGCCGCGACACCGAGGCGATCGAGGGCAAAGCCTCGCCGCGGAAGCCGAAAGTGGCGATGGACGTGAGATCGCCGTCGGGCAGTTTCGAGGTCGCGTGCCGCTCGACGGCAAGCGCGAGATCGGCTTCGTCCAGCCCATGCCCGTCGTCGACGACCCGAATGAGCCTGCGCCCGCCGGCTTCGATCATAACTTCGATCGACTTCGCCCCGGCGTCGAGCGCGTTCTCGATGAGTTCCTTGATCGCCGCCGCCGGCCGCTCGATCACCTCGCCCGCGGCGATGCGGTCGATGGTCAAGGGATCAAGA
Source organism: uncultured Alphaproteobacteria bacterium (assembly GCA_963824475.1). Taxonomy (GTDB): domain Bacteria; phylum Pseudomonadota; class Alphaproteobacteria; order Rhizobiales; family Beijerinckiaceae; genus Roseiarcus. The sequence continues at coordinate 375,771 of CAWGPR010000003.1, read as the reverse complement.
CGGCAAATCGGCATGGGCGCGAACCTCGCAGCTTCTTATCGCACTCACGGGCGAGCGGGGGAAGAGACGGCGGCGCTTGATTGCGGGCGTTGCCGGCCGGCGGCCGAAACGACCGGCGTTGGCGCGGCGTCGACGCAAAGCCGGCCCGGGCGTGCTAAAGGACGAGCCGCTTGCGCTTCTTCGCTGGGGAAATCCGCATGAGGCTCACGACCTTGGTTGGCCTTGGCGTCTTCCTGGCGGCGAGCCAGGGAAACGGCGCGGGCTTCGCTCAATCGACCGGTCCGGCGCCGGATTGTTGTGGGCTGCCTCCGGTTCACGACTCTTCCCAGAAATCGATGGTCGGAACAGCGGTGAACTCCACGAGCTCCTCCGTCTACTTCACCGGCTTTCGAGGGAACGTATCGGAGGTCTACTATCCGACGATCGATACGCTGGCGTCGTCGAACATGGAATTTCTGGTCGGCGACGCAGCCAGGACCTTTCTCGACGAGGAGAAGAACCAAGCCTGGACAGTCACCCGACCCGACCCGAGATCGATGCGCTGGCAGGCGGTGACCAGCAACGGCGCCCACAACTGGCGGATCACCAAGTCCATCTTCACCGATCCCGCAAACAGCACGCTCGTTCAGCAAACCGCTTTTGAAGCTCTCAACGGCAAGGCGGTCGCGGATTTCAATCTCTATCTCCTCTTGAAACCGTATCTGAAGAACGTCGCGGCGAACAACAACGCGATGACCGTGATCTCAGGCGCCGATACGTACCTCGCAGCCGGCAGCGGCGACGGCTCTGAATTCTCAGCCTTACGCGCGTCGCTCCCGTGGACCGTCCAGAACGAAATCACCATGGTCTCGAACGGCTACGTCGGAGTGAATGACGGCTGGCAGGACCTCAATGTGAACAATCCCAACCCCTACACGATGCGGTGGGCGTACAATGCCGCATCAAACGGCAATGTCGCCCAGATGGGCTGGCTCAGCACCGCTGGAAATTCGGCGACGACGATCGCCTTCGAGGTGGCTCTTGGCTTCGGCGCGACGCAAGCTCAGGCCATCGCCGCCGCCAGCAACACGCTCGCTGAAAATGTTTCGGCCCAGCAGAGCCTCTACGACAACGCCTGGCGCAACTACGCCGCCGGGCTCAGCACCCAGAATGGGACAGCCGACGACCAATATTATCTGTCGGCGATGACCTTGAAGACGATGCAAGACAAGACGAACGGCGCGATGATCGCCGGAATCGGGACCCCCTGGGGTTTCGCCGCGGGCGACGACAACCTGGGCTATCACCTCGTCTGGTCGCGCGATATGTTCAAATTCGCCGACGCCCTCATCACGGCCGGGGACAGCGCATCCGCCGCCAACGCCGTGCGCTGGCTTTTCAACACCGACTTAGACCCGGCGAGCGGCCGGTTCCCGCAAAACGCCTTCGTGAGCGGGACTCCATTTCGGAACGCCGTGCAAATGGACGAGCAGGCGATGCCGATCATTCTGGCTTACCGACTCGGTTCCGCCGTCTACGATCCGTTCTGGCCGCAGATCAAAGTCATAGCGAACACCATCTTCGCCAATGGCCCGTGGACCGAGCAGGAGCGCTGGGAGGAGACCAGCGGCTACTCGCCGTCGACCATAGCCGCTGAGATCGCGGGACTGGTCAGCGCCGCTGAGATCGCTCTCGAGAACGGAGACACGGCCGATGCGGGCAATTGGCTCAGCGCCGCCGACTATTGGCAGCAAAATCTGACTGGCTGGACCTACACCAGTCAGGGCTGCCCGAACGTCAATTGGAATTGCAACCACACCTCGACATACATGCGGATCAACACCTCCTCTCCGCGAGGCGGCCCCCGTCCGGGCGGCTGGAACCCGTCCATGGGTCCTGACGCCAACATGATCATCAACATCAATAATGGCGGAGGCTCCCATCGAGCGATCGACATTATCGACGGCGGGTTTCTCGAACTCGTCCGAATGGGCGTGAAAGCGCCAAACGACCCGACCATCACGAACAGCCTTGTCGCCTACGACAACGTGATCGGAGAGAGGGTCGGCGCGGGCGCCGACATGGCCTGGTTTCGCTACAATTACGACGGCTACGGAGAAACCAACGCCGGCGCTCCATTCCAGGACGGCGCGCAAGGTCGCGGCAGGCTATGGCCGATCTTCGACGCGGAGCGCGGCAATTATGCAATCGCGGCGACGGGGAACGGCGCTGCGGGAGCGCCCTATCTCGCGGCGCTGAAGGCCTTCTCGACTCCTCAGGGTTTCATTTCCGAGCAGATCTGGAATCCAACCGTCACTCTCCCTGCCGACGCCGACACGCCCTCGGGTTGGACGGTCGCCGATCCTCCCGGCCAATCTCCGGGCAACTCCACTGGGTCGATGGCCCCGCTCAATTGGGCGCAGGGCGAATATATCAACTTGCTGGCCGATATCGCCGCCGGCAAAGTCCTCGATATCCCGCTCGCCGTCTGCGCAAGATATCACGCCTGCGTTGCGCCGCCGGCGCCCGGCCAGGTCGAGGTCGATATCAGCGCCGCCGCCGCGACGCAGTGGGGCCAATATGTGTATGTGACGGGCGACACAGACGCGCTCGGCAAGTGGAACACGAATCTCGGACTTCCTCTCGACTCGGCGAGCTATCCGGACTGGAAGAATGCGATCAACCTCCCCGCCGGCGGGGTCGTCCAATACAAATACTACCGCAAGAATCCGGATGGCGGCGTCACCTGGGAATGCTACCCGGGCGGGGGCGACTGCAATGGCAACCGATCGCTGACCGCGCCGTCTTCCGGACCGCTGCCTTTGAACGATACGGTCAGTTGGAACTGAGCGGAAGAAAACGGATTGCCGGGGTTGAATCAGCCTCGCCGCAGGCTGCCGCCCGGCGCGACCGGTTCACGGGAACGTCGCAGGTCTCGGCTAGGCTCTTTCTAACTTAAGGCTTAGTCCGCTCGGGGTTCGCGCTTTTCGTCCTTAGGGTCGAGCTCACGGCGAACATCGAAACCTTCATTGTCGCGCGGCCTGAAGTGTCCTAAGGTTAAGCTGCTTTCGCGGGGAGGACGGGGCTTGAGGCTTCATCGGCGCGAATTGCTCGGAAGCGTCGCGTTCCTGCTGATCGGCGGAACCGCGATCGGCCGCGCGCAATCGCTCCCCTGGCGCCCGGCCGCCGGCTCCCCACCGACGCCAATCGGCAAAGAACCGTGGGTTTTCTTCAACCCCGCCGAGGGCGCCGCGGTCGAGGCGCTGGTGGATCGCCTGATCCCGCCCGACCCCGACACGCCCGGCGGCAAGGACGCCGGTTGCGCGGTCTACATCGATCGGCAGCTTGCCGGCCCCTACGGGCGTCGAGCCGGCCTTTATCTCAGCCCGCCGTTCATCAAGGGAACGAAACAGCAAGGGCCGCAGGACGCAGACGGGCCTGCGGTGCAATACCGCAAGGCGCTGGCGGCGCTCGACCAATATTGCAAGGCGCAGAAGGGCGGCGCGTTCGCTTCCCTCAGCGACGCGGACAAGGACGCGATCGTCGGCGGCCTCGAGAGCGGCGCAGCCAAACTGGACGGCGTCGATGGGCAGGCCTTTTTCGAGCTTCTGCTCAAGAATGCGCAGGAGGGATTTTTCGCCGATCCGATCTACGGCGGCAATCGCGACATGTGCTCGTGGCGCATGATCGGCTTTCCGGGCGCCCGGTACGACTACCGCGACTGGGTCAACCGCCATAACGAGCGCTATCCTCGTCCGCCCGTCAGCCTGATGGGACGGGCGGATTGGAACGCCCACAAGACCTGAGATCAACCCATGGCCCAGAAGCTGCCTAGAAAGGACGTGGCGATCATCGGCCTCGGCTGGACGGGTTCGATCCTCGCGCATGAGTTGACCGACGAGGGTCTCGACGTCGTTGCGATCGAACGCGGGCCTTGGCGCGACGCGCCGACCGATTTTCCCACCACCTACGTCCAGGATGAACTCCGCTATCGCATCCGCCATGAGCTGTTCCTGCGTCCCGAGCAGCTGACCTTCACTTTTCGCAACAAGATGAGCGAGCAGGCGCTGCCGATCCGCACCTGGGGCGCGTTCATGCCGATGAATGGCGTCGGCGGCGGGGGCGTCCATTGGAACGCGGAGACGTTCCGTTTCCTGCCGTCCGATTTCATCCTCAAGACGCATCTGACGCAAAGATACGGGGCGAAATTTCTGCCCGAAGACATGACGATCCAGGACTATGGCGTCGCCTACGACGACCTTGAGCCGCACTACGATCGGTTCGAGTATCTTTGCGGGACATCGGGCGCAGCGGGCAATCTGAAAGGGCAGATTCTCGAAGGCGGCAATCCCTTCGAGGGCCCGCGCTCACGGCCCTATCCCACTCCGCCGCAAGCGCAGCCGTTCAGCCACACGCTATTCGGCAAGGCGGCGCGGGAACTCGGCTACAAACCGTTTCCGCAGCCCTCCGGCAATTTGTCGCGGGCTTATATGAACCCGCTCGGCGTCCGGCTCGGGCCCTGCACCTATTGCGGCTTCTGCGAATGGTTCGGCTGCGGCAACTATTCCAAAGCCTCCCCGCAGACAACCCTTCTTCCGGTGCTGGTGAGAAAATCGAACTTCAGCTACCGCACCGAATGCGAGGTGACGCGCATCAATGTCGACGCCTCCGGCAAGCGCGCGACCGGGGTCACCTTTGTCGACTCAAGCGGCGAAGAGTGGGAGCAGCCGGCCGACCTCGTCATCCTCGCCGCCTTCACCATCTTCAACGTTCACCTCCTCATGATGTCGGGCATTGGAAAACCTTACGATCCGGTCGCCAATCAGGGGGTGATCGGCCGCAACTTCACCCACCAGACAATCTCCGACGTCCTCGGGTTCTTCGACAAGGACAAATTCAACTTCAATCCGTTCATCGCCTCCGGCTCAATCGGCATGTGCATCGACGAGTTCAACGGCGACAATTTCGATCATGGCCCGCTTGGCTTCGTCGGCGGCGGATACATGGGACAGGTGCAAACGGGCGGGCGTCCGATTCAAACCACGCACGTTCCGCCGGACGCGCCGCGATGGGGCGCCAAGTGGAAGACCGCGGTGCGCGACAATTACCTGAGCACAGTGACGCCGGGCACCGGCGTGCACGGGAGCTTCTATAGCTATCGCGACGTCTATCTCGACCTCGACCCGCTCTATAAGGACCGGTTCGGCCGTCCGCTGGTGCGCATGACGATCGACTTTCACGACAACGAGGTGAAGCAGAACGCCTATCTCACCGACAAATTCGCCGAAATCATCAAGGCGATGGGCGCAAAGGAAGTTGTGAAGCAATATCGCAAGGCGCCCTACGACGTCACCCAGTACCAGACCACGCACCTGTGCGGCGGCGCAATCATGGGAACCGACCCCTCGACCAGCGCGCTCAACCGCTATCTGCAAAGCTGGGACGTCCCCAACCTGTTCGTCATGGGCGCGAGCGCCTTTCCGCAAAACGCCGGCTACAATCCGACCGGCACCGTTGCCGCGCTCGCATACTGGTCAGCGGAGGCGATCAGAACCCAATATCTCAAGAACCCGGGGCCTCTCGTCCATGCGTGAACGGCTCGCGCGCCGGATCGCGGGCGCCGCGATCGCCTCTTTGATCCTTGCGTCGAGCGTGGTCTCGGCGGCTCGCGCGCAGGACAAGGTCGGGACGAGCCTGGACCCGCAGAATTTCGGCCAGATCGAGCGGGGGCGGTATCTCGCCATCGCCGGCGACTGCGCGAGCTGTCACACCGCGCCCGGCTCGGGCCAACCCTATGCGGGCGGCCGGCCGATCGAAACTCCGTTCGGCGTCGTGGTCGGGGCCAATATCACGCCCGACGCCGACACCGGGATCGGCGCCTGGAGCGACGGAACGTTCGTCCGCGCGCTGCGCGAGGGCAAGGGGTATCACGATAAGCTGCTCTACCCGGCGATGCCCTATCCCTATTACACCAAGCTGACCGAGAGCGACGCGCTCGCCATTCGCGGTTACCTCAACACGGTGAAGCCGGTTCGCAACGCCGTCGTCTCCAACAAGCTGCCTTTCCCCTTCGACGTTCGTCAGGGCATGGCGGCGTGGAACGCGCTCTATTTCAGAAGCGGCGAATTCAAGCCGGACCCGACGAAATCCGCCGAATGGAATCGCGGCGCCTATCTTGTCGAAGGTCTAGGGCATTGCGGCGCTTGTCATACGCCCAAAACTCAGCTCGGCGGCGATGATCGCGCGCATGGCTTTCAGGGCTACGCGCTGCAGGGATGGTTCGCCCCCAACATCACCAATGACAGCGAGCGGGGCCTCGGCGGATGGAGCGTCGCCGATATCGTGGCCTATCTCAAGAATGGCCATAACGCGACCACGGCCTCGACCGGAATCATGGGCGAGGAGATCACGCTGTCGAGTTCGCAGATGACCGACGCCGACCTCACCGCTATCGCGACTTATCTCAAGGGCCTGCCAGGCCAGACATCTTCGCCGCCGCCGGCGGTTTCCGCCTCCGATCCGATGATGATCGCCGGGGGCGCGATCTATGTCGACGAATGTTCGGCCTGCCATGGCATGGACGGGAAAGGCGTCCCCTCTCTTTTCCCGTCGTTGGCCGGATCGCCCAACGTCCGTTCGGCCGATCCGGCGAGCCTCATCCGCGTCCTGATCGAAGGCGCGCGCAGTGTGGCGACCGCCGGCGAGCCGACCGGTCCGGGCATGCCGTCATTCGCATGGAAGCTGAGCGACGATCGGGCCGCCGCCGTCTTGACCTACGTTCGCAACTCCTGGGGCTCCGCCGCCCCGGCCGTCGACCCGCATGAGGTCGAACAAGCTCGCGCCCGCGCCGCGATGGCGGCCATGGGACGTTAGTCGCCCCTCACATCCCGTAGCCGCGCGCCATCGCCGCCGCGCAAATCGGAATAAGCGCAAACAGCCCCACCTCAACATATAAGATCCGGCGCAATTGGGCGATTTCGTCCGCCGGCGGGCGGAATGACGGGTCGGCGCGAACCTGCCTTCGCCAGACGAAGTACATGTAGGTCGGCGCGACCGAGAGGAGCGCGACGCCGACAAACAGCGCCATCTTGGCCCAGAAGAATATGTTGACGAGATAGTACTCGTAGCTCTTGGCGCCGAAGAACACCCGCAAAACCCCGGCGGCGACAACGAGCGCCGCCAAAATGCCGTACCAGGCGTCGACGCGGACGAGCCTCAGCGCCATTCGGTCGTCGATCGGCCCAGCGGTCAGGAAGACTTCCGCCGACAGGATCCCGGCGAGCGAAAAGACCGCCAGGTGATGGAAGCTTGCGAGCAGCCAGTCGACGAACATTTCGCCCTCCAACCGAATCGAACGTCACCGTAGCCGCGCCGGGCGAACGCCGCCAGCAAGGCGGTCGCAAAGGCGCTTGCGGCGGGCGCGGACTCGACCCATGGTGAGCCGTGAGGTGATCCGATGACGCAAGATTCGACGGGCGTGGGCGGGGCCGCCGCGACCAGCGCGAACGCGCATCGGGCCCAGTCGCTCAAAGCCAAAGCGGTCGACGAGTTTCGCAGATTCCTCGTGCTGTTCTTCTATCTTTGGATTCTATTCGGCGTCTTCGTCCTCAACCAGGGCGTCGTCCTGCGCGAGCACGGGTTCGATTTCGCCATGCAGGGCTTTGCCTTCATCAACGCCCTTGTCTTCGCCAAGGTCATGATGCTGTTCGAGATCTTCGATCCCGGGCGCTGGCTACGCAAGAGGCCGCTCATCTATCCGATCCTCTATGAGAACTCTGCTTCTGACGGTCCTCTTTCTCGTCGCCCACGTGCTCGAAAAGACGGTCGAAGGACTGCTACGGGGAAAGACAATCGCCGACAGCCTGCCAGCGATCGGGGGCGGCGGCCTCACCGGATTACTCAGCATCTCCGCCATTCTTTTTATCGCGCTGATCCCATTTTTCGGTCTGAGGAATTTGAGTTTGGCCATGGGCGAGGGGCGGCTTTGGGCGGTGATTTTCGAGCAGCCCTCAGCGGAAGAGGGTGAGCGCCGACGAGGCGCCTCGCCTCAATCTGTCTAGTTTTCTCGAGCGCGCCGGGACGAGCGGAGACTTTATCTCTCAGGACGGCTCGGCTAGCTTGCGCGGAGGCGGAATGGGCCGCCGCAACCGGGGTCCCCCTTGCCAGGACGATAGCCCATGTGGAATGAATTCAAGGAATTCGCGCTCAAAGGCAATGCGCTCAGCCTCGCCATCGGCGTCATCATCGGCGCGGCGTTCGGCAAGATCGTTGACGCTTTGGTCAATGACATCATCATGCCGATCATCGGCATCGCCGGCAAAGCCGACTTCACCAACTATTACATCCCCCTATCGAGCGCGGTGACCGCGACCAATCTTGCCGACGCGAGAAAGCAGGGCGGCGTGCTGGCCTACGGCGACTTCATCAGCGTGGTGATCAATTTCCTCATCGTGGCTGTAGCGCTGTTCATTGTCATCAGGGGCATCAACACTCTGATGAAGCAGGCGGCCAAGGAGCCGCCGCCTCCGGCGCCGCCGACCCAGGAAGTCGTTCTCCTCACCCAGATCCGCGACCAGCTGGCCGAGCGCGGCGCTTAAAGCTCACTCGGCCGCTGCTGTGTTAGCCGCTTCTGACACGGCTTTGCTCTCCGGCTCGACAAGGGCGGCGCTCTGATTTCGCGCCACCCAGAAAGACGCCTGCGCCACGACGCCAGCGGCAAGGAGCACGGCGGCGGAGGCGAGCGCGGGGTTTGCGCCCAAGCCAGCGAGCCCGACCAGCGCCGCTCCGACAGCCATCTGGATCGAGCCATAAAGTCCGGACGCCGTTCCAGTGACGCGCGGGTTCACGCTGATGGCCTGGACGAGGGCGGCGGGCGCCGCAGCGCCCACCCCGACGCTGAATGCAAACATCGTCCCGACAATTCCAACCAGAGTCGCCCGGTCGGCAATCACGAGGGCGAGAAACGAAGCCGCCGCCACAACGCTAAGCGCATTGGCGACGACCAGAAATCGCGCCAACGAAAAGCGCCCAATCAACCGGCTAGCGAGAAGGCTGCCAAGCCAGAGCCCGGAGACGAGGAGAGCAAGATACAGTCCGACGCTGGCGCTCGGGACGTGCAGCCGATCGACAAAAATGAAGGGCGCGCAGGCGATGAACGCATAGAGGGAGGTCGTCGCGCAAGCGCCGCCGACGGCGTAGCCCAGAAACTGCCGGGAGCCGAGCAGGCCGACGTAGTCGCGCGCGTATCTCGAGGCGCTGACGACAAGCGCCTCCGGCCGCGTCTCCGGCAGAATGCGCCACGCCAGCGCGAAATTGGCTACGCCCAACGCGGCGAGCCCCATCAGGATCGTTCGCCACCCCCAGAAGCTGCTGAGCGCGGCGCCGATAAGCGGGGCGACCGCGGGGCCCGCGGTCACAAGCAAATTTGTGAGCGCCAGTCGCCGCGCGGCCTCATGCGCCTGCGACGTGTCGCGGATGATGGCGCGCGCGAGCACGAGCCCCGAACATCCGCCCACAGCCTGAAAAAAGCGCGCAAGAACGAGCGTATGGGTGTCCGGGGCGAACATCGCGGCGATGCTCGCAATCGTGAATATAGAAAGGCCGACGAGCAGCGCCGGCCGACGGCCAAACCGATCCGACGCGGGTCCGTAGACCAGTTGACCGACAGCCAGACCCAGGATGTAGAGACTGATCGTCAGCTCCAGAGCAGCCGGCGTCGCGTGAAGGTCCTTGGCCGCCGCGGGGAGCGCGGGCACGAATATGTGCATGCCGACCGGCCCGCTGAAGGTGAACAGCCCCAAGAGCCAGAGCGGAACGGCGCGTCGGGGACTGAAGTTCATCGGCCCGCCGACCGTTTGCGTTCGGTCGTCTCCGGTCGCGCATCCGCGAGGCTCAGGAGCCGGTCCCTGACCGTTTCGAGCAAGCCGAGCGAGCACGCCAAGTCCTGGTCCGAGACCTCGCCGAGGACGACGTCGCGAACTTCGAGGGATACGCGCTCGACCTGATCGACTGTCCGACGTCCGCGCGGCGTAAGCACGAGGCTCTTCGCGCGCCGATCGGCGCGGTCCTCGCAGCGCTCGATAAGGCCCGAATTTTCGAGCGCGTCGAGCAGGCGAACGACCGAGGATCCATCGAGAGACAGGGAAGCCGCCAGCTCATTCTGCCGCATCGGCGTTTCGGCCCGCGCGATCCGAAGCAAGGGCAGCCACGTCGCTTCCGTGAGCCCATAGACCTGCAGACGCCCGTCGACCGCGCGGCGCCATTCACGCGCCACATGGGCGATGAGAGGCGCCAATCGAGCGCGTGCGTCTTTTGGAGCGGGCGGCATGAGCGCCGGATAGATGGCATATCAATTAATGGGGTGTCAATTATTCGGGGCGCGAGCCGCCCGAGGCGCCGGGTCAATCAATCGCTTAACGGGTGGGCGGCGCGTCGGTCCCCGCGTCGCGGCCCCATCGATCAGAGTGCGAGCGTCCTTAGCCTGAGCGCGTTGGCGATCACGCTAACCGAGGACATCGCCATCGCCGCGGCGGCGATGGTCGGCGAAAGCAGGAGTCCGGTCACCGGATAGAGAACGCCGGCGGCGATCGGCACGCCGAGCGCATTGTAGATGAAGGCGAAAAACAGGTTCTGCCGGATGTTCCGCATCGTCGCTTGCGAGAGCCGCCGCGCGGCGACGATGCCGAGAAGATCGCCCCTGAGTAAGGTGACGCCCGCAGAATTCGATGGCGACATCGGTCCCGGCGCCCATCGCGATCCCGACATCGGCGGCCGCAAGCGCCGGGGCGTCGTTGACGCCATCGCCGGCCATGGCGACGATCCGCCCTTCCTTGCGCAAACGTTCGACTATCTTGCCTTTGTCTTGCGGCAGAACTTCCGCCTCGATTTCGGCTACGCCGAGCTTGCGCCCGACGGCTTCGGCGGTCGCGCGATTGTCGCCAGTGAGCATCACGATCCGGACCCCCGCCTCTGTGAGCGCGCGAACCGCGTCAGCCGTTGTCGCCTTGATCGGATCGCCGATCGCGATCACGCCGCTCGCCTTGCCGTCGAGCGCGGCGAAGATCGCAGTCGCGCCGTCGTTGCGCGATTCGTCCGCCAGCCCTTCGAGCGCGCCGACGTCGATTCCGGCCGCCTGCATCATGAGCCGATTGCCGAGCGCGACTTTGCGTCCGTCAATGATTCCCGTCACCCCTTTGCCCGAGACGCTCTCGAAGCCGTCGACCTTGGCGAGCGCGAGATTGCGGTCCGCCGCCGCGCGCACGATCGCAGCCGCCAGAGGATGCTCGCTGCCGCGCTCAAGACTGGCCGCGAGCTTGAGCAGTTCATCTTCGCTGACCCCGGGCGCGGGCCTGAGCGCCACAACCTTGGGCTTGCCCTCGGTCAACGTGCCGGTCTTGTCGGCGACCAGCGTGTCGACCTTTTCGAGCCGCTCGAGCGCTTCCGCATTCTTGATCAGAACGCCTGCCTGTGCGCCCCGCCCTACGCCGACCATGATCGACATCGGCGTCGCCAAGCCCAACGCGCACGGGCAGGCGATGATCAGCACCGAGACCGCCGCGACCAAGCCGTAAGCCATGCGCGGCTCGGGCCCCCAGATCGCCCGCGCGGCAAAGGCGGCGACGGCTGCTGCGATGACGAGCGGCACGAACCAGCCGGAAACCTGATCGGCAAGGCGCTGAATCGGCGCGCGGCTGCGCTGCGCTTGCGCGACCATCTGGACGATCTGCGCCAGCACGGTGTCGCGGCCGATCTTGTCGGCGCGCATGACGAAAGCGCCGCTTTCGTTTATCGTTCCGCCGATGACCCGGTCGCCGATCGCCTTGCTGACGGGCATTGATTCCCCAGTCAGCATGGACTCATCGACCGCGCTCTGCCCCTCAATGACTTCGCCGTCCAGCGGGACCTTCTCGCCCGGCCGCACGCGCAAGGCGTCGCCGATTTCGACCGCCTCGAGCGCGACCTCCTCGTCCGCGCCATCGCCATGGACCAGCCGCGCGGTCTTTGGCGCAAGATCGAGCAGCGCGCGGATCGCGCCGCCGGTCTGCTCGCGCGCCCGGAGCTCGAGCACCTGCCCGAGCAGGACGAGGGTGGTGATGACCGCCGCCGCCTCGAAATAGACGGCGACCGCGCCATGAGCGCCGCGGAACGCCGGCGGGAACAGGTGCGGCGCGACCGTGGCGACGACGCTATACGCCCAAGCCACGCCGACGCCTAAGGCGATCAGCGTGAACATGTTGAGATTGCGGCTCTTGAGCGACGCCCAGGCGCGTTCGAAGAACGGCCAGCCCGCCCAAAGCGCGACCGGCGTGGCGACCGCCAGTTGAATCCAGTTGGAAAGCCATTCCGGCAAGAACTGATGCAGATCGGCGAGATGCCCGCCCATTGCAAGCGCGAACACAGGAATGGAGAGCGCGAGCGCGACCCAGAAGCGCCGAGTCATGTCGACAAGCTCAGCGCTGGGGCCAGTCGCTTCCGTGGCGACCACCGGCTCCAGCGTCATGCCGCAGATCGGGCAGTTCCCGGGATGGTCCTGACGAACTTGCGGATGCATCGGGCAGGTGTAGATCGCGCCCGGGGGCGCGGAATCTTGGCGTTGTAGCCGCGCTCGATGAGCGCGGCCGGCGCGATCCAAAGGGCGTCCGAAAGGACGCCCTTCTCTCGACGGGCTATGGCCCGCGCCTACAGCACCAAGGTATCGCATTGGCTCGGCGATGTACTTTTCGCGGCAGCCGGCGGAGCAGAAGTAATAGGTCGCGCCCGCGTGTTCGGCCTTATGCTTGGCCGTCGCGGGGTCGACCGACATGCCGCAGACGGGGTCCTTGGCGAGCGAGCTCTTGGCCTCGGCCGAACTCGTCGGCAAATGGTGCTTGTGTTCCATGAAGTGCAGGCGTAAACCTTCCCATGATGGGAAGGTCAAGCGGATTCTTCACATGAACATCGGCGCGGCGGCCGCCGCGAGCGGAGTCACCGCCAAGATGATCCGACATTACGAGGCGATCGGCCTGTTGCGTCCCGCAGAGCGCCGCGCGAACGCCTATCGCGACTACGGCGACCGCGAGATCCATGAGCTCAGGTTCATCCGGCGGGCGCGCCGGCTCGGCTTTTCGATTGCGGAAATCGGCGAATTGCTGGCGCTATGGCGCGATCGCGGCCGCCCGAGCCGCGAAGTCAAGCGCATCGCCGAGGCGCATATCGGCGATCTCCAGTCGCGGATCGCTGAAATGCAGGGAATGGCGAACACGCTTCGAGAGCTGGTCGCCGCATGCCACGGCGACGATCGGCCGGACTGTCCGATCCTCGATGATCTCGCGCGCGAAGAGACCGATGGCTGAATCCTTGCCGGCCCTTGCGCGCCCCCGAGCGCTGGTCCATGAGGCCGAAATGAACGTCGTTTCGCCCCGCGCGCCCAACTGGCCCGATCTGATCCGGCCCACGATGCGTGACGTCGCGACGAGCGGCATCGTCGAAGTGTTCAATTACGGCCGCGGCCGGCAGGGGCTTATTCCCTTGTGGGTCGGCGAGGGCGACCTGCCGACGCCGCCGTTCATCAGCGAGGCGGCCAAGGCGTCGCTCGACCGCGGCGAGACCTTCTACACCGCCCAGCGCGGCGTCCCTGAATTGCGCGAGGCGGTCGCGGCTTACATGACGCAGGTCTATGGCGCGGCGCCGGGCGGCGGCGCATTCTCGCCCGAGAATTTTTTCGTCACCATCGGCGGAATGCACGCAATCGAGATCGCGACCCGGCTCATCGTCGGCCCGGGCGACGAGGCGATCATCCCCACGCCCGCCTGGCCCAATTTCGTCGGCGCGCTTGAAATTTCCGGCGCGCGCGCGGTGCCGGTCCGACTCGACAAAGGGAGCCGCTGGAGCCTCGATCCGGGCAAGCTCGAGAAGGCGGTGACGCCCTTAGCCCGCCTCATCTTTCTCAACACCCCCGCCAACCCGACCGGGTTCGTCGCGACACGTGAGGAGATCGCCGAGACGCTCGCCATCGCGCGCCGGCATGGGCTTTGGATCATCGCCGACGAGATCTATGGACGGATCACTTACGACGGCGTGCGCGCGCCCTCGTTCCACGACGTCATGGCGCCCGACGATAAGATCCTGTTTGTTCAGACGATGTCCAAGAACTGGGCGATGACCGGCTTCCGTGTCGGCTGGCTCGAGGCCCCGCGGGAGCTCGGCGACGTGATCGAGAACCTTGTGCAATACACGACCTCCGGGGTCCCGGTCTTCAATCAGCGCGCCGCGACCGCGGCGCTCGAGCAGGGCGAAGCCTTTCTTGCCTGGCAGATCGAGCGCTGCCGCCGCGCGCGCGATATCTTATGCGAAGGACTGGCCAAGACCGGGCGCGTTCGCTTCTTCAAGCCGGAGGCGGCGTTCTATTTGTTCTTCTCGGTCGATGGCTTTCCTGATTCCCGCGCGCTGGCGCTGAGGCTCATCGACGAAGCCGGCGTCGGCGCAGCGCCTGGAGGCGCCTTCGGTCCAGGCGGCGAGGGTCATCTGCGTCTCTGTTTCGCTCGCGACCCCGAGCAGATGGCCGAAGCGACGCGCCGTATGGCGCGTTGGCTTGCCGCCTGAGCCGCAGCGCGCTCTAGAGCGAGATGCGGTCGGATGGAATCGTCATCGCGAGGAGCGAAGCGACGCGGCGATCCAGAGCTGCCGCTCCGGCCCTTCCCCCTGGATTGCTTCGCTTCGCTCGCAATGACGAGCCTGGTTCGACCTCATCACATCACGCTCCGAGCCCCCCACGCCGGCAAAGGCGCGGCGTTTTGTTGCGAGACGGCGTCAAGATCGGCGGCGGTGATCGGCTGGTCGACAATGAAGAAATAGGACCCTGCCGAAGCCACCCCGATCACCGCGCCCACGACCAACGCCGCACTCACCGGCTTCACGTTTTCGTTGGGTCGAGCGATCGCCGACCGGACCCGAGTAAATACAATGCTGCTGCGGCGAACTGTCCTCTGGCGCCGCAGCAAACTTATCGTTAAATGTTGACGATTACGGTCCGGAGATGTTCATGCTTGCTCGCCCGCGTCGCAGCGTTCTCTACATGCCCGGGTCCAACGGCAAGGCCTTGGCGAAGGCCAAGACGTTGCCGGCTGACGCGCTGATCCTCGATCTCGAGGATTCAGTCGCCCCCGATCAGAAACCGGCCGCGCGCCAACAAGTCGCCGAGGCCGTGCGAACAGGGGCCTTCCGCGGCCGCGAGGTCGTCATCCGGGTCAATGGGCCGCATACGCCGTGGGGAGAAGAGGATCTCGTCGCGGCCTCCGGCGCCAGGCCGGACGCCATTCTGCTGCCCAAGGTCGATGGTCCGGGGGCGATCATGGCCGCCGCCCGCACCTTGCGCGAATCCGGCGCGCCCGATCGCACCCGCATCTGGGCGATGATGGAGACGCCGAACGCGGTTTTGAACGCCGGCTCGATCGCCGCGGTCGCCGCCGACTCGACTTCGCGCTTCGCGGTCATGGTCATGGGCCTCAACGATCTCGCCAAGGAAACGCGGGCGCGGCTCACCCCCGGCCGCCCCACCATGACCGCATGGGTCGCCAGCTGCGTGGTGGCCGCGCGCGCCCATGGCGTCGACATCGTCGACGGCGTCTTCAACGCCATTGCGGATCTCGACGGCTTCCGCCTGGAATGCCTGCAAGGCCGCGACATGGGCCTCGACGGCAAGACCCTGATCCACCCCAGTCAGATCGACATCTGCAACGAGGTGTTCGCTCCCACCTCCGCGGAGGTGGAACACGCAGCCGCCATCATCGAGGCGTTCGCGCTGCCCGAGAACGCAGGCAAGGGCGTGATCCAGCTCAACGGCCGCATGGTGGAGCTCTTGCACGCCGATATGGCGCGCCGGACGCTCGCCATCGCCGACGCGATCGCGGCGCGGAGCAAGGCGGCGGCGTAGAGCGATCGGCCAGGGCGGGAGCCGGTTTTTCCGCCTGCTCGGTAGAATCAGAAAAAACGATGAAATAGATTTACTTTTCCAGAATACCAGGCTATGATCGCGAGATCGCCAAAGGGGAGATTTCGAGATCGCCAAAGGGGAGACCTTGTGCGCTGCTCCGAAGGCCTCGGGCTCAGGCGCCGGGCCGCGGCTTCGAAGGGTGCTTTCAGGGTCGCGCCCCAGAGACGGAAGGAAAATCCGCTCTAAGCCTTTGAAATCGCTAGTTTGGTGGAAGGAATCCGACGCTTAAATGGCCCCTTTTTTGGGCGATTTAGCGAGCGCCTTCGGCGCAGAAGTCGCCTTTTGCCGGCAAGAAGCGTCGCTTTTCGCCGCAAAACGTCCATGGCTTGGCTGAACGCTCGGCGTGACGACTAGGCCGTTCGAGGGAGCCCGCCGGCCCGAGCGATGAGCTCGAGGGAACGCAGCCGTTCCGCATGCTCGTAGACGTCGGAGACGACGATGAGCTCGTCGGCGCCGGTTTCCTCAACCAGCGCGGCCACGCCTTTGCGGACAGTATCGGGAGAGCCGACAATGGAGCGCGCCAGCATCCTTTTCGCCTGCGCCTTCTCCATCGGCGTCCAATAGCTTTCGATGTCGGCGATCGGCGGCTGACTCAAGCCGCGGGCGCCGCGGAAGATGTTGGTGAACGACATCTGCTGTGTCGTGGCGAGCCGCCGCGCTTTGTCGTCGCTTTCGGCGGCGATGATGTTGACCCCGACCATTGCATAGGGCCGGTCGAGCTGCTCCGATGGCTTGAAGCGGCTGCGATAGATCTCAAGCGCCGAGATCAGATGATCGGGCGCAAAATGCGATGCGAACGCATATGGGAGCCCCAACTCGGCGGCCAGCATTGCGCCGAAATGGCTCGATCCCAGGATCCAGAGCGGCACTTCCGTTCCCGCCGCCGGCACGGCCTGGATGCGTTGGCCGGGACTGACTGGAGCCAGAAACGCTTGCAGCTCCAGAACGTCCTGCGGGAAGTTCTCGGCGGCCTCCAGCGGACGACGCAAAGCGTGCAACGTGATCTGGTCCGTGCCCGGGGCGCGGCCGAGGCCGAGGTCGATGCGATCAGGAAAAAGCCGCGCCAGCGTTCCGAACTGCTCGGCGATAACGTAAGGCGCATGGTTGGGAAGCATGATGCCCCCGGCCCCGACCCGAATGGTCGTCGTCCCCTCGGCAATATGAGCGAGCACCACTGAAGTCGCCGCGCTGGCGATGCCCGGCATGTTATGATGCTCCGCCACCCAGATGCGCCGATAGCCCCATTTCTCGGCGTGGGCGGCGACGTCGCGGGCGTTGTTGAGCGCGCCGCGGGCGTCGGTCTCCTGCGTAACACGAACCAGTTCGAGAATGGACAAAGGCGTCATAAGGCGCCTAAGGCAGATTGCAATTCGGTCGAATCGAGCCATGTAGAGGCGGTCGTTGACCGCGTCCCGCGCTCAGCGAGCGCGGCTACAATTGGCCGCGTCGACGCAAACGCAATCTGCTCTAGACGCCTGCTCGTCAGAGCTTTCTCAGCCTTACGATCACGTCGATGGCCGCGATGCTCGTGCCGTCGGGAGCCGGGATCTCGAACTCAGGCAACAAGTCCTCGGGGATGTCGGACAGTTCTTCCGTATCCTCGCGATAGAAGTGGTAGTGAGGCCCGGTCTTGGTGTCGTACCAGAGCTTGGCGTCGTAGATGGCGATCTCCCGCAGGAGGCCGGAGCGCGAAAATTCGTTGAGCGTGTTGTAGATTGTGCCAAGCGTCGGCGCGAATGAAATCGACCGCGTCTCATGAAAGATCATTTCGGCGGTGAAGTGCCGGTTCCCGCCGCCGAAGATCGTGCGGGCAAGATCGAGCCTTTGCCGGGTCGGACGCACGCCAGCGGAAGCGAGCTTCCGAACCAGCACGCCATAGCAGACATCGGGATGCGGGGCGCTCTTCATTTCCATCGGCGTCGCATGCCGCTGGCGGACGGCCGGAACCATCCTCACCAGCGAATTCCTGAACTTGATTGAACTGTCTTTGTAATCCGCCTCGGCCGCGTCCGCAACCTCAACCTTGGCCCGCAGGCCGCGGCGGATCGCCCCACTCGCTGGCGAGCGCTTCCGATTTCTCATATCGTCATTCGAGCCGGTTCATGGGGAGCTGACCCTTGGCGATTGCAGGCGGATGTCTATGCGGGGCGGTGCGGTACGAAATCAAGGCCGACGCGCCGCTCGGCGCGCGATATTGCTGGTGTCGCGTCTGCCAATATCTCGGCGCGGGAACCGGAGCGGTCAGCGCCCTTTTCCGCACGGAGGACGTCGCCGTTTCCGGTCCGCTCACCGATTACGTATGCAAAGCCGACAGCGGCTCGACCATGCACCGGCGTTTCTGCGCCCGATGCGGGTCGGATGTGTTCAGCGAGGCGGAGGAGCGGCCGACTCTTATCTTCGTGCGGGCGGGAACGCTCGACGATCCAAACCTGGCGGCGCCCACGGCGACCATCTGGACCCAATCCGCGCCAAAATGGGCATGCTTCGACCCCAGTCTGCCTGAGGTTGAAGGACATCCGCTCCCGCTAAAGGTCTGACGCGGGCGGCGTTTACGCGCGCTAGAGGGCCGCCAAGGTCGACAACGATGCTGTTCATGGTCATCGAGCGTTTCCGCGACAACGACATGGTTCCGGTCTATCAGCGCCTGCGCCAGGAGGGCCGGTCGCTGCCGGAGGGGCTCGAATATGTCGACAGCTGGATCGAATGCAACTTTTCCCGCTGCTTCCAGCTCATGCGCTCCAACGATCTCAGGCTGATTTAAGCATGGATTCTCGAGTGGCGCGGCGCAGGCGTGACGTTCGAAATCCTCCCTGTCGTCACGAGCGCGGAGGCGCGGGCAGTGGTCGAGCCCTATCTTGAACCACCGGAGCGGCCCGGCTGAGGACCGACCGGGCGGCGGCCACAGCAAGTTGATAACGTCACATTTTGCGTGCATCCATAGCCCGCCGCAGCGACATTTTTGGGAGGAAATTGAAGCCGATGTCCCTTTCGCTCTATCAGAGCAGCGTGCCGATCTATGAGCGCTCGCTTAACGCTTTCCTCGCCATTCTCGACAAGGCGGAGGAGCATGCGCAGGCGCGCAAGTTCGACCCGAACAGCTATCTCGCCATGCGGCTAAGCCCGGACATGTGGCCGCTCGTCCGCCAGGTCCAGGCCTTCTGCGATCACGCCAAGAACTCGTCGTTCCGGCTGGCAGCCAAGGACCCGCCCGTCAAGGAGGACAAGGAGACGACCATCGCCGAGTTGCGCGCTCGCATCCACGCGACGCTCGACATGCTGAAATCGATCGACGCCAAGGCGATGGAGGGCGCTGAGACCCGGGAGATCGTCATTCCCGCCGGCGCCAATAAACTGAAGCTTCCCGGCGCCGACTATCTGCTGCATTTCGCCATGCCGAACTTCTATTTTCATTTGACCACGGCTTACGACATCTTGCGCGCAAGCGGCGTCGAGATCGGCAAACGCAACTTTATAGGCGCGGTCCCGAACCTTGTTCGGGTTTGAGAGCATCGACTATGACCATCACCAGACTGCATACCGGCCCGCGCATGTCGCAGGCGGTCATTCATGGCTCGACGATCTATCTTGCCGGTCAGGTCGCCGATCAGGCGAAAGGCAAGAGCGTTACCGATCAGACCAAGGAGATCCTCGCTACGATCGAGCGTCTGCTCGCCGAAGCCGGATCCGACAAGACCAAGATTCTGTCGACCACCATTTATCTAGCTGACATCGCGACGTTCGCCGAAATGAACGCGGTGTGGGACGCGTGGGTACCCGCCGGGCATGGGCCCGCTCGCGCGACCGTCGAGGCCAAGCTGGCCGCGCCGGTTTATACTGTCGAGATCGCCTGCATCGCCGGGACGGGCTAAGCCGCTCGGCGCGGCGGCCGGGTCCGGGTCGCCTGTCCGATTTCGCTTTTGAGGAGACCGTTTCGGTGCTCGTCCCGTCGAACGACAATGTCAAAGGTCCGTTTGAGCGGGTCGAGACGCCCGACGAGGCGGTCGACCGCCTCGTTCGGCTGTACGAGGAAGCGACCGACGCCTTGCGCGGCGCGGTCGAGCGCTTTCTCAAGAACGGCGAGCAGCCTTCGGCTGCGACCCGCGCCTTGTTCCGCTATCCTGAACTGCGCCTGATCTATGCGCCCAATGGCCCGGCCCTCTCGAGCCCGCGCGCATTTGCTAAGTTCAGCGAACCCGGCGTCTACGCGACGACGGTCACGCAGCCTGCGGAGTTTCGCGGCTATCTGCTCGAGCAGCTCGAGCCGCTGGTCGCGGAATACGGCGCCACGATCGAGGTTGGCGTCGGAGCGCAGGAGATTCCCTATCCTTATGTCATCGAAAGCGGCGATGAGCTGACGCGCGGCGGCGCCGACGCGGCGGAGCTCGCGCGTTTCTTTCCCGTGCCTTCGCTGGCCACGATCGGCGACGAAACCGCGGACGGCGAGTTCGACTTCGGCCCTGAGCGGCCGCTCGCCCTGTTCGACGCGCCGCGCGTCGATTATTCGCTCCGCCGTCTCGTGCATTATACCGGCTCCGACTGGCGGGCGATGCAGCCCTGGGTGCTGCTGACCAACTATCACCGCTATGTCGACCAGTTCGTGCAATGGGGCTTGAAGCAGCTTCATGCCGGAATGGGCGTCGAGAAAGTTGTTCTGCCCGGCAACATCGTCATCGACGCGGCGATCGCGCCGGCCGAGGCCGAGGCGCGAGTCAGCGCAGTCGCTTGGCATCGCTTCCAGATGCCCGCCTATCATTGCGTGCGCGCCGACGGGCGTGGGATCAGTCTGGTCAACATCGGCGTCGGGCCCTCGAACGCCAAGACCATCACCGACCATATCGCGGTGCTTAGGCCGCATTGCTGGCTGATGGTCGGCCACTGCGCCGGCTTGAGGCAGTCGCAGGTGATTGGCGATTATGTGCTCGCGCACGCCTATCTCAGGCGCGACAACATCCTCGACCAGGCGGTGCCGCTGATGACGCCGATCCCCGCGCTGGCCGAAGTGCAGGTTGCGCTACAGGAGGCGGTGGCGAAGGTCACCGGCGACCGCGGCGAGGCGCTGAAGCGCCGCTTGCGCACCGGCACCGTCGTCACGGACGACGACCGCAATTGGGAATTGCGCTGGTCAAAGGAACGACGGCTCATCAACATCTCGCGCGCCATCGCCGTCGACATGGAATCGGCGACCGTCGCCACCCAGGGCTTCCGCATGCGCGTGCCGTACGGCACGCTGCTCTGCGTCTCCGACAAGCCGCTGCATGGCGAGATCAAGCTACCTGGGGCCGCCAACGCCTTCTACGAGCGGGCGATCGCCGAGCATCTGCAGATCGGCATCGCCGCCATCGGCCTATTGCAGAGCCAGGACGACACGCTGCACTCCCGCAAGCTCAGGAGTTTCGACGAGCCGCCGTTCCGGTGAGGGGGCTAGAGCCTGCTGCATTTGGGTGGAATCGATGGCGTTAGCGCACCCGCCCCTCTTGTGGGGGCGGGCAGGGGTGGGGGGTCGCGCGGACCGAGGCGATTATCGAATGCGCCGCCGCTCTCTTGTCGCGTAGGACGGCGCGACCCCCCTCCTTGGTCCTCCCCCGCAAGGGGGGAGGAGACGCGTCGGCACCGTCCCTGCGTAAACCCAAATGCAGAGCGCTTTAGCTGATCACCACCACCGGAGTGCCGACGTGCACCCGGTTATAGAGGTTGATCGCGTCCATATCGCGCATGCGGATGCAGCCCGAAGACACATGCCCCCCGATTTCCGACGGCTCGTTGGTGCCGTGAATGCGGATGAGGGTGTCCTTGTTATCCACGAAGAGATAGAGGGCGCGGGCGCCGAGCGGATTGTCCCACTGGCCCTGCAACGGTCCGTGCTGCTTATAGACCTGGAACTGCGGCCAGCGCTCCATGATCGACGCCGTCGGCATCCAGGTCGGCCATTCCTTCATCGCTCCGACCTCGGCGCGGCCGGTCCACCCCATATATTCGGCGCCGCTTGCGATCCGGTATTGGATCGCCTGGCCGTGGGGCAGAACGTAATAGAGATAGTTCTGACCCGTATCGACGATGATGGTGCCCGGCTTCTCGGGCGTTTGATACCCGACGATGCTGCGGCGGGTGGGGATCTTCCACTCGTCCGGTTCCGCAAGCGCCATCATCTGCTTGTCGCGCGCAGTCAGCTGCGGGTCGGGAAGTCCGGATTGAACGATCGGCGTGCAGCCGCTCGCCAAAGCCGTCACGGCCAGCACAAGCCCCACAATGACCACATTCGTCTTCATAGCCGCCCCGTCGATCACACCGCTAATGATTTTCTTACCATAAAACTTACCGGTTTCACGAAAGTTACCGAGCGTAAGCCCAGGAGCTGTTCACAAAACCGCGAGCGACCCACCTGGGGTTACCCGTCCAGGTTTCGCCACAAACCTTTTAGCGAAACCCGCCGGTTGAGTCCAACCTAGTTTAGAAGTCGTTTGCCGAAAGCTACCGACCGAGGCAAAAATGCGACAATCGAGCAAATGTTTCCCGCGTCTCGCCTAAACCTGACGGGAGAGAAAAGATGACCCAATGGCCGGCGCGCCTCGTCCTGGTCGGGGCTGGCAAGATGGGCGGAGCGATGGGGCAGGGCTGGCTCGACGCCGGCCTCCCGGGATCGTCGCTGACCATTCTCGAGCCCAATCCGTCGCCCGAGATCGCTTCGCTCGCCGCGAGCCGCGGCGTTGCGCTCAACCCACCCATTGCGGCCCCGCCTGAGATGCTCGTGCTCGCGGTCAAGCCGCAGAGCCTCGACCAGGTCGCGCCACAGATCGCCGCGCTCGCGGCCGAACGGACGCTCCTGTTGTCGATCGTCGCGGGCAAGACCATCGCCAACCTGATGGCGCGGCTTCCTCAGGCGCGGGCGGTCGTGCGGGCGATGCCCAATACGCCGGCTGCAATCGGCCGGGGCGTCACCGCGGCTTTCGCCAACGCGGACGTCAACGCGGAGCAACGGCGCTGGTGCGCGCGCCTGCTCCGCGCAGTCGGGGCGTTCTTCTGGCTTAAGGACGAGGGCGCGATCGACGCAGTGACAGCGATCTCGGGCTCGGGCCCGGCGTATGTGTTCGCCCTCACAGAGGCGCTCGCCGCCGCGGCGGAGAGACTGGGCCTGCCGACGGAGCTCTCGATGGGCCTCGCCCGCGGCACGGTCGAGGGCGCGGCGGAACTTATGCGCCGCGAAAGCGCGACTTCGCCCGCGACGCTGCGCCGCAACGTCACTTCGCCGGGCGGCACCACCGCCGCCGCGCTCGCCGTGCTCCAGGATGCTCAAGGGCTCGAGCATCTCATGATGCGGGCCACGGCCGCGGCCCGCGCCCGCGCGGCGGAGATGGCTGGATAGCGAGGCTTGCTTGGCGGCGCGTGGCTAAGCGCCTAGATTACTCCGAAAACCACCACCGAGGAGCACGCCATGGCGACGAGATCGAAAAGCGAGGGCAAGTCGGCGCCTACCGACACGCGCGGCAAGATCGTCGACGCCTTGATGGAGCTCGCGGCGGAAACACGTTTCGAAGACATTTCGATCCGCGACATCTGCAAGGCCGCCGGCGTCTCCTTGGCGGATTTCCGCGACGTCTTCCCTTCAAAGGGCGCCGTGCTCGCCGGCTTCTCGCGCCGCATCGACCGCGCCGTCCTGGCGCAGGACACTGGGGAGCTTGCGGATGAGAGCCCACGCGAGCGCCTGTTTGACGTCCTGATGCGCCGGTTGGAGGCGATGACGCCTTATCGCGAGGGCGTTCGCGAGGCGATCGCATGGCTGCGGCGCGAGCCCGTCGCCGCCCTGGCGATGAATCAGGTGGCGACGAACTCCATGCGCTTCATGCTCGAGGCGGCCGGCATCGAAGCGCAGGGCGCGGCCGGCGCCGTCAAGCTCCAGGGCCTGGCGCTCGCCTGGGGGCGGGTGATTCAGGTCTGGCTCGACGACGAAGAGCCTGCCCTGTCCAAGACCATGGCGGAACTGGACCGCGTCTTGACGCGGGGCGAGCGAGCAGCCGCGGGCGTCGACCGACTGAGCGCGCTGGCGAGCCCATTTACTGCGCTCGCACAGGCGGCCTTTGAGGCTGGCCGCAGGGCGCGGCGAGGTGGAAGCCGCGCGCCGCGCAAGGACGACCACGGCGACGAGGACATAACGACGCTCTGACGGTCGGCGCTCAGGCGAGCCGGCCGTCGCCGCCGAGCTTGACCATCACGACTTCCGGCGGTCGGAGGATGCGCACCGGCGCCAACGACGTTCCGAGCCCTCCCGAAACGATCATTCGCCGTTCGCTCAGCGCGTATTCCCCATAGATGTATTTCCCCGAACGCCGTTTGAGGAGATGCACCGGCGGGCCGACGATCGGAAGATTGACCTGCCCGCCGTGCATGTGGCCCGCGAGCGTCAGAGCGATCCGATCGGGAACCCACGGAAAGAGGTAAGGCTCGTGAACGAGAAGGAGCGCCGGCGCGTCGTCGTTGATCGCGCGTACCGCCCCAGGGAGATCGTCCGCGCCGTGACCGCGGCGCGGGTTAGGCACACGCGCCAGCAGGTCCCCAAGACCAATCAGCCAGAAGGGCCGCCCACGCTGGAACAATCGCACCGATTGATTTTCGAGCACCGGAATGTCTGCTGCGGCGAGCGCCCGGCGGACGCTCAGAGAGTTGTCTGGCGGGTCGGTCGGAATGGCCGCCGACCACCAGTCGTGATTGCCAAGAATTGAGTAGACGCCAAGCGGCGCCTCGAGACGCGCCAACTGCTCGGCCCATGCGCCGGGCGGCACATACCCAGATACGAACCGGTGCGTGCACACATAGTCGCCGAGCAGCACCGTGAGATCCGGCTTCTGGGCGTTGGCGAGGTCGACGATTTCGCCGACTCGCTCCTCCGACATCCAAGGGTAGCATGCATGAATATCGGCGACGACCGCGATCTTGAGTTCGAGATCGTCAGGCCAATTGCGGAGCCGCGGCGCGTACTCGGTGAGGGTAAGCGCTGAGCCGGTCTCATACGCCGTCGCGTAACCCGATAACGAAAACGTCGCCGCCGCTGCCCCGCCGCCGACGAGTAACCCGCGCCTCGTCAAGTGAACCATCGGTTGCGCTCGCGTCAGGCGCTTGTTCGCCCGGCCGTCTGTTACGCGTCCGCCCCGGCGTGCGCAAGCGCGCCGGCAGGCGGAAGCAGATAGAGCTCTCCGCGTTCGAGCGACTCGAGCATCTCCGGTTCAAAGCCGTCCGTCGGCAGTCTCAACGCCTCGGCGACCGCGGCGAGGCCGATGTCGCGATAGATGCGGGTGAGCACGCTGCCGGCGCTGCGCTCGTCGCCCGCGTCAGGGATAACCTCAAAACAATCGTCGCGCATAAGGGCTGCTTAAACTCCGATTTGACTCGCAAGCCGTGGCGCTCCGGGCGTCCGTCCGATGAGGCTGAGTGAAAGGCTTTAACAGCGAATTAATGGCAAGACGGGGGTTTCGCATCGGTCGCCCGCCTGCTCTCTGCCGTGTTTCGGCCGCAAAGCGGGGCGCCTCACGGACCTGACCTCACGGATCTGTGAAGTAGGCTGCGCCGAAACTTGGGGGACGCCCTGCGCCGCAGCCGGCGCCGGCCGATCGACGTCGAGCCGACATGCGGCTCGGCGGAACCGCGTTCGACGAGCTCGACGTTTCGCTGGCGCTGGACGATGGCCGCGCTCGGGTCCAACGCGGTGCAGACGGACGCGGCCGGCCAGGAATTGCAGCACGCCGCCCACTTGACGCTCGACATCGCCGCGCCGTGGTCCGCGCTGACCATCCGCGCGGTAGGCGGGAGCGATCCAACCGCGCCTGTCGGCGATCCGCCGCCGTCTCGCTGAACGCGGTCGAGACTGCCGTGGTCAGGAACGAATGGGCGGACCCGGATCGGGCCAATGCGCGCATCATTGTTGCGCGCATCATTTTAACGATCAGGCAACGTTAATAACGGGGGATCCGATTCTTTCCGATCCGCGCGCCAATTGGCTCGCATCTTTAGCAAAAATTACGCGTCGAGGATAAGACCGGGGTAAGGCCTTCGCGCGCAGGATTCGCCGTCAAAACGAGGTTGCGGTCTGGCGACGATGAGGTCCGTGAGCGAATTCTTCGCTGGCGCGAGCCGCCTGGGGCGAAAGCTGGCGGGCGACGAGACTGGTTCGCCGGCGGTCGAATTCGCGTTGGTCTTTCCGATTTTCATCGGCGTCGTGCTCGCGACTCTGCAGGCGGGGACGATCTTCCTGGTCAAGGCGTTCTTCGAATTGACGGCGGAGCAGGCGGCAAGGGTCGTTCTCACCAATCAGAGCACCTCGCTGACGGCGGCGCAGTTCCAGACCGAGATCTGCAATGAGCTGACCGCGCTTTTCAACTGCTCGGAGGTGACCGTTGAACTCGAGCCTCTGCCGGTCGGCACGACAAGTCTCACCTCTCTGCTGCCGACATTCAACTCCAACGGAACTGTCGTGGGTACGCCGACGGTCGATGTCGGCGCCAACTCCGGCGCCTCAGGCACCGATATGATGCTGGTGGTGATGTATCCGTGGCCGGTCTACGGCGGTCCACTCGGCCTCAATTTCGCAAACCTGGGCAACGGCAAGATGCTGATGACCTCGACCCAGGTGTTCCGTATCGAGCCCCTGTGATGAGCAGAAAAATCTGCATTCGGCACGCATTCCAGGGGCGGGCACGCGCATTTCTCGCCGACGCCAAAGGCCTGGCGGCCGTTGAGCTGGCAATGATTCTGCCGCTCGCCCTCATGCTGATGAGCCTTGTAGTCTTTGGCGGCCAGGCCTACGGGGTGCAACGCAGAGTGACGCTCGCCGCGACCACGGTCGCCGACATTTTCGCCCAAGCCAACAACACCAACGTCTCCACGATCACAGCAGCAGAGCTCAACCAGATTCTCGCCTATCCGAATCTGATCCTCTACCCCTATAACGCGAGCGGCGTTGAGGTCGAAGTGTCGCAATTGCTGGTCACCGTCAATTCGAACGGGACCGCGACCGGCACGGTCTGCGGCAGCTGGGCGAACGCTAACGGAACGGCCCGCCCGACGGGCCAGCAATTGTCGGTGGATCCGTCGATCGCCTCGGCCTTTTCCGGCTCGGGCAGCAATGATAATCCCAGTTGCGGCGATATCCCTGCCAATTCTGTCCCTACCAATTATGTCATTCTCGGCGAGGTGCAGTATCCGTTCCAGCCGACCGGGATCTATTTCTCAGTCAGCACGATGACGCTGCACAACTCGATCATAATGATCCCGCGAGTCGCCAGCCCGATTACCGTACAGTGACGAAAGGGCGAACGCCTTGATTGACGCGCTTCGCGATGTCCGGGCGATCCTGTCCGGCCGCATGGGGTCTTTTTTTGTGGCTGATCGTGTGCCGCCGAAAAAGCGCCACAGTGCGCCGTAGCTTACCGAAACGCTTGGCTCAGCGCGCGGCGGTCTGAGGTCTTCGAACGTGATGTCCGCGTTTCGGCGAGCCGCGTTCGAATATCGTCAGCACCGGCGCTCCGTCCGCAGCGCGCGCCTGTCGCCACCCGCAACTTTGGCGTCGCCCTGAACGGACTGCAAGGCTCGCCAGCGGGTCTCTTGCGAGGCGCCCACCCCGAAGATTTTTAATGTTGATCGTGAACTTCCGTCTTAGGTGGCGCCGGATTTCGCCACGGGCCGTCGGCGCCGATCAGCGCGTCAGCGGCGTCCGGGCCCCAGGTCCCGGGCTCGTATTCTTGGACCGCTGGGGGGTCCTTCACGATCGGCTCCACGATGCGCCACTGGGCGTCAACGACGTCTTCGCGCCCGAACAGCTCATTATTCCCGTGCATCGCATCGCCCAGCAGGCGCTGATACGGAGGCAATTGTGACGCGACCCGTCTCATCAGCATGAGCTCGACATTGTCGCCGGTCATGCGCTCTCCGGGGTGCTTCATCCGCAAGCCCATGCCGAAGTTGACGTCCGGGCCCAGTCTCATGCGCAGATAACTGCACGGGCCAGTCACTTCGTCGAACGTCGAACGAGGCGGCGGATTGAAGTCGACCCTGACCTCGGCGGCGGTCAAAGGCAGGCATTTGCCGGCGCGAATGTAAATCGGCACGCCCGCCCAGCGCCAGCTGTCCACGAACAGTTTCACCGCGACATAGGTTTCGGCCGTCGAATCCGGCCGCACGCCCTTAACCGCTCGATAACCCCGATATTGCCCGCGCACGACGCTCGCCGCGTCCAGCGGCCGGACCGCCTTCAAGAGCGCGGCCTTCTGGTCTCGCTGCGCCTCATGCTCTTCGCCGGTCGGCGGCTCCATCATAACGACGGCAAGGACCTGCAGCATGTGGTTCTGAACTACGTCGCGAAGGGCGCCGACGGCGTCGTAGAAGCTCCCACGGTCTTGAACGCCAAAGGATTCCGCCATGGTGATCTGGATGCTGCGAATAAAGTGGCGGTTCCAGAGCGGCTCGAACATCGCATTGGCGAACCGCGTGTAGAGGATGTTCTGAACCGGCTCCTTCCCCAGATAGTGATCGATGCGGAAGATCGCGCTCTCGGGGAAATGCGCCAGTAGGGTCCGGTTGAGCGCCTCAGCCAACTCGCGATCGCGGCCGAATGGCTTCTCAACGACGAGGCGCGCGTCGACGTTGAGCCCGCTGTGGGCGAGCGCGGACACGACGACGCCAAATAGGCTGGGCGGAATCGCGAGGTAGTGCAGCGGCCGCTTGGCGCCGCCGAGCGCCTGCTTCAGTTGAGCGAAGGTCTGCGGATCGTTGTAGTCCCCATCCACATATCGGAGCAGGCCCAATAGCTTTGCGAGGCCCGCAGCGTCGGCGCGCCCATGGCTCTCGATGCTGTCCTTGGCGCGCGCCCGCAACTGCTCGACCGTCCAGCCGGCCTTGGCGACGCCGACGATGGGGACATTGACGCCTTCGTCGGCCACCAGACCCAGAAGAGCCGGGAAGATCTGCTTATAAGCAAGATCGCCGGAAGCGCCGAAGAAGACCAAGGCGTCGGACTGGGCGGCCTCCATCGAAGCTCCTCCTGGCCTTGGCAATTTGGGCCGACCGTCAACCCGCCCGATCCCCGAGCGGGACCGAATGTAATCACACTTTTGTCCCTATGGCCAACTGAGAGCCTGACGAAAAGTCTGTGGCTTCTACAGGCATGGCGTTGATTCGCGGCGAACCGGAGGCTATCGGCTCCGTCTCATCCCCAGGCAGGCGACCTCTTTCCAAATCCCGAATTCTAAGCGGCTCAGGCCGCCTTTTTTAGCGGCGGCGACCCGGTCGCCAAATGAGATTCGTGCTCACCGCATAGTTCCAAACGACGCTCAACAGCGCGCCCGCAAGCCCGGCAACCCACCACGTTTCATTCGCATTATATAGCCAAGAAGCGACGTCGATATTGGCGATAGCCCCCACGCTGCATCCGAGCGCAAAACCGGCGAAGCCCTCAATTAGGCCAAGCCCACGGTACCGATAGGAACTATAGGTGATTTCATTGTTCAGGATGAAGTTGCTTGCCATTGCAACAACGGTGGCGATGAGCTGTCCAGAATCGAAGGTCAACGCGCCAAACCAGTGAAGGACAGCTGAAAGCGTTACGATATGGACGACGAGACCGCTTGCTCCAACCATGGCGAACAAAACAAAGCGGATTGGAAGGACGCCCGCGGTGGCGTGATGAACGACCAGCCCAAGGAAGTCGATGCCAACCAGCGGCGTCAGTTTGGACTCGCCAGCGTTGCGCTTGCGGAACCGGTAAGGGACTTCAAAGATTTTCAGCTCGCCGCCAGCCGAAAGGATCACGTCGACTAAAATCTTGAAACCGTCGGGCGAAAGAGACGGAGCGAGACGCGACACGATCTCACGCCGGATCATGAAGAAGCCGCTCATTGGATCCGTAACGGCCGCCCCCGCGATTCGCCCGAAGAACCATGCGCCCATATCGCTCAGCCTCTGTCGCGCTGGAGAGAGACTTCCGCCGCTTGCCTTTCTCAGCCGGGTCCCGATCACCAGATTGCCCGCCCCCTTGGCAAGAACTTGGTACATCACGCGCAGGACGGACTCGTCATGCTGAAGATCGCCGTCGATAACCGCGACGAAGTCCGCGCTCGACGACATCCACCCCTCAATGACAGCGCCGGCTAGACCCGAGCGGTTTACGCGTCTCAGGCAACGAAGACGCTGGTCCTTCGCCGCGAGCGCAAAAGCTACGTTTGAGGTTCCGTCCGGCGAATTGTCATCGACGACGATCATCTCCCATGGCAAACCGTCGAGGGCAACCTTGACGCATTCGAAGAGAACCGGAATGTTGGCCGATTCTTGATAGGTTGGGACGATGATCGAAAGTGTCGGGGTCGACGGCCCTGGCGTTGCATCGGTAGCCATTCCACGCCACGCTAATTTCGTTCGGCGTCGATCAACGCTATCTGCCGGCCGTGCCCGGATAAGGCATGTGAAGCCTGCGGGTCAAGCCGCTGGCAGGGATGAGGGCAAGGCTGATCTCAGGGCGCCCGCGACGACCAAGCGCGTAAAGCTGGGGCTGTCCAAGTTCAGCAAATAGGGGGCCGGCGACAGCGAGAGTCGACGGGACTTCCGCGGCCGGCGTGACAATGACCCCGTTTTGCCCAACGAACCTTCCGCTTTCGTTCAAGAAAGCCCAGCCGCGTGGGTCGTTCGAAAGCACGAAAACGGGGACCTGAGGCCCAAGAGCGAGTGCGATTTTTCCCGCATCTGACCATTTCGTCGAGATGACGAAGCTGGGCGCCTGGTCGAAGATCGGCGCCTTCTTGAGATCGCGCCACTCAAAGCCCTCCAGCGTGGGATCGGCAAAGCGGGAGTGGGCAGTCAGAATCACCCACGGCCAGCCCGTAGACGTTTGCACGACGGCGAGCCCGGCGATCGCGGCCAGCAGCGCCGACGAAAGAAAAGCCCACCGGCGAAGCGCGCGAGCTGAGACGCGGAGTTGGTCTACCCATGCGCCCAGCAACGCGAATGCAAAAAACCACCCGGGCATCGCCCAATGAGGTTGACCACGACCGCCCCAAAGCGGCGTCAGGGTGAACAGAACGATCGGCGGTAGACTGAGACAAAGCAGAAACAGGTAGCGGTCGTCCCGCCAGTGGCGGAACGCGCTCATCATGCCCGCGACAAGAGGGACGAATATCCAGGGCGACAGAAAAGCGACTTCGCCGAGGGCCATCGTCAGAAACTGCGCCGGGCGCAGTGCTCCGCTGGGCGCGCCGCGCTCCCCTTGAAATTCGAATGACACCCAACCGTGCCGCGCATTCCACAAGATGACGGGCGTTATCATCGCCAATGCGACGCCTGCCGAGACATACGGCGCAGGATGTTTGAGCCACCGCCGCTGCTTGGGCGAAAGCAGTACGAACGCGGCCAGTCCGCCCGCGGTCAGCACCGCGCTGTATTTCGACAGTCCAGCCAGACCTAGGCCGACGCCGATGAGGAGCCAGAGTCGCCAAGCCGAGGCCTCTTTGAGCGGGTCCGGAAAGAATAGTCGGCTCGCCGCCCACGCCGCCACCGCCAAGCCAAAAAGCAGCGGACCATCAGGGACGATCCAACTTCCGGTGGAGGCGAAGAAGAATGGCGTCACGTTGAGGGCGAAGAGCCCGACTAACGCCGCCCGAGAACCGAACAGCCGGCAGGCAAATCGATAAGTGATCCAACCCGTTGCAAAGAAGAGCACAATAAAGGGCGTCCGCGCGATGGCGTTCTCACCCGCTGCGAGAGCGGCGAAATGGGTGATCCACAGATGCAATGGGGGATGGTCAAAGTAGGAAAGGCATAGGCGGCGCGAAATCGCGATCGTATAGCTTTCATCGATCCCGAGTCCCATGGTGAAGGCGAAAAAAAGACGTGCGACAAAAAACCCCGCAAGGATCGCGAGGGCGAGTCAATTCTTCTCCGGGTCAGGCATTTAACGCATTCAAATTATTAGTGAATCTCGCCTAACGTCATTGCGGCTGAGACGGCTTCGGGCGTGCAGCGTTTCGAGCGGCCTAAAATCCAGGGCACGCGACAAGGACCGCTCCCTTTGGCGCGACAGGTCGAGCTAGTGAAGGTCGGTCGCCTCGACCCACCACCCCGGATGCTCCGTCGCGACAATTCGACGCGCGGTTGCAGCACGGCGCCGATCGCCAAACAGGGCGAAGCAAGTCGCTCCCGAGCCCGACATCCCAGTCACCCTGGCCTCGGGGATTTGGGACAAGCTTCTGAGCACAGCGGCAATCGGCGGCGCTACCCGGATCGCCGCAGCTTCCAGATCGTTGCCGCACCGAGAGAGGGAATCCAAGAAGGCAACCGTATCAGATCCCGCCACAGGAAGCGACCGGCCGGGTGACTCCAGCTTCGATCGAGGCGCAAGGCCAAGGGCAGCGAAAACCTTCGGCGTCGGTGCTTGAACCCGGGGATTGACGAGAACGGCGAAAATGTTTGGCAGCTGAACCGCCGGACCGAGTTCGTCGCCAATACCCCTCATGATCCGGGCTTGCGGAGAAAGACAGGCAAGCACGTCTGCTCCCGTTGCACAGGCCGAAGCGCGCACCCGCGGATCGTCGACTGACAATCCCGCCTGGTCGGTGAGCAACCGCAAAGCAGCCGCCGCATCCGCTGAACCTCCGCCAAGTCCCGCCGCGGCTGGTAACCGTTTGATTAATCGGAACCGACCAAGTCTCAACCCCGGCACACGCGCAGAGAGCGAGCGCGCAGCACGCACCACAAGGTTCTCATCAACAGGCCCAACCTCATCAGCGCGAGGACCGAGAACTTCAATAATGAGATCGTCGCCGGGCTCAAACCCGAGCCAGTCGCTTAGCCCGGCAAACGCGACGAGGCTCTCGAGTTCATGGTATCCGTCGTTGCGTCGGCCGATCACGCGCAAAGTTAAATTGATCTTTGCCGGAGCGCGCAGCCATCGCATGGAAGCCGAATGCCGCCGCTCAGCCCCCGCCTTCCTTTTGCATCGATGCCTTTGGCGTCGCGGTGTCGCTTGTCAGGTCCGGAAGTCCAACCTCAATTTTCTTGAGAATCGCTGGGAGATCTTCGGGGTCCGGCCCCATGTCCCGAGCGTGATTCCACTGAAAGTGCGCTTCGATGCGGCGGTTGACCCGCCAATATGCGTCCCCCAAATGATCGTTCAGAACGGGATCGGCAGGTTTGAGGTTAATCGCCTTTTCCAGCGTCTCAGTCGCTTCAGCGTATTGTCCTAGCTTGAAGTGGGCCCACCCGAGACTATCCACGATATAACCGTCGTTAGGACGCAGTTCAACTGCTCTACGTAGCATTTTGAATGCTTCTTCTAGGTTAAGTCCCTGGTCTATCCAAGAATAACCAAGATAATTTAAGACGAGAGGTTGATCAGGATTGAGTTCCAAAGCTTTCTTGAAATCAGCTTCGGCCTTTGGCCACTGTTGAGAGCGTTCGTAACAAATTCCACGGAAATAAAACAGCGTCCAATTGTCCCGTTGCGGAATTCCAACTGCAGCGATTGCCTGATCGTAGGTTGCAGCCGCCTCGGCGTATTTCTTGTCGGAGCGTTGCAGCTCCGCCAATGAGCTTAGGGCTTCGACATCGTGCGGCCGCGCCGCTACGATGTCCATGAGGCGTCGTTTCGCCTCATTGTTTTTCCCCATACTGTCGAGCTCAAGCGCGATTTGAATATCGGCTCCCATTTTTAATGGCGATGATGACGGGACCAATTGGTAGGCGGCGATGACTTGGTCACCTTGCTTTAGCTGCTCGAAAAGACTGGCCAGCGTTACTGCGGTCAAATCGCTTGACGGTCGAAGGTAGAGCGACAGCCGAAGATAGACGAGTGCCGGAAGCTCGTCTCCCTGGCGACTCCCGGCGCTTCCGAGGCCATAGAGCGCCTCCGCGGCGCCGTCCTTGGCGCTAAGAACGAGCGGATCGAGTGCGTGATTCGCTTTCAGATCCGCGAGCGCTCGCTCGATGAGCGGATGGTGAGGAATAACAGTAGAGAAGTCCTCGTATATCTTTGTCGCTCCAGCCAGATCGCCCTCCGCCGCCAAGACCCGCGCGTAAGCATCGGCGAAGCGTAGGCTGTTCTTGTCATTGTCATATGCGGATTTGAGCCTCCGCGCGGCCTCTGCAGAGTTTCCGAGCAGACCGGCGATCAGGCCTGCGTGATAATCGCGAAAGGCAAGCACTGAGCGGTCGTGAATGCGGTCGAGGGCGTCAAGCGCGTGGCGGAGGTCAGACTGCCCTGCATAGCACCAAGCGGAAAGGAGCGCGGTGGTCACATCGCGCCCGCGCGTCGCGTCCGCGCTTGCCAGGTGGGCGCGCGCAGTCGCAAATTGTCCTTGTTCGATATCGTGAACTGCAATCGCAAGGCGCGCCAAGTTGTTGTTCTGATCGCGCATAAGGAGCCGTTCGCCGAGAGAATTAGCGCTCGGTTCGTCGCCATTCGAGAGAGCGGCAGCGAAGGCGCGCTCCAGCAGATCGGGATTCCGAGGATCGGCTCGCAGCGCTTCCCGGTAGTAGACTTCCGCGGCCAGCGTGTCCCGATCGGCGCTGGCGACAAGAGCCGAAAGATAATTTCCGGGTTGGCTGTCTCCGATCTCCAACTTCTCCGATCCCGCTTCGGTCTGAATAGCTGCGGCTGAGGCGGCCCCGCTCGATAATGACGAAGCCCAAGCCAGGAAAAGGGCTACCCGCAGGGTCCACGATTGAGAACGGCTCTGCATGTCTTACGATTTCCTACACCTGTCAGCGAAGCGCCAGCATGGAAGCTGCCGCGTCATTCCCGCGCTTCCCGCTGACAGCCGAAAACGGCAATTTTGCGCCGCATCTCACATATCGAGATAGTTTGGTCCGCCTCCACCTTCCGGCGGGGTCCATTCTATGTTTTTGGCCGGGTCTTTGATGTCGCAAGTTTTACAATGGACGCAGTTCTGCGCGTTGATCACAAAGCGCGGGTCTGCGCGACGCGCGTCGTTCGCGTAGATGACTTCGTAGACCGCGGCTGGGCAATAAAGTCGTGCGGGCTCTCCGAAACGAGGGAGGTTATCGCGGATCGGGGCGTTGGGATCGCGCAAACGAAGATGAACGGGCTGATCTTCTTCGTGATTTGTGTTCGAAAGATAGACGGACGAGGCTTTGTCGAACGTTAACACCGAATCGGGCTTCGGGTAAACGATTGGAGTCACCTCGGATAGTGGTTTCAAAGTGTCGCTGTCGGGCTTACCGTGCTTGAGCGTGCCGAAAATCGAAGCCTTGAACAGTTCATTCGTCCACATATCGAATCCGCCAAGCCCGACGCCAGTGACAAGGCCAAATCGCGACCACAGCGGTTTGACATTGCGTACGTTATAAAGATCGCGGCCGATATCCGAGCCTCGCCAAGAATTCTCGTAGTCGTTCAACTCATCGTTTGCCCGACCCGCCGCCAGCGCCTCGCGCACCTTCTCGGCGGCCAATATTCCCGACAGGATGGCGTTATGAGAGCCCTTTATGCGAGCAAGATTTACAAACCCCGCCGAACAGCCAATGAAAGCCCCTCCAGGAAAGACCAATTTCGGCACCGACTGCCAACCGCCCGACGCAATGACGCGCGCGCCGTAGGCTATCCGTTTGCCCCCCGCAAAGGTCCCGCGTATCATCGGATGGGTCTTGAAACGCTGAAACTCGTCGAACGGGGAAAGCGTCGGATTTTCGTAGTTGAGATGCACGACAAATCCTACCGAAACCAGCCGGGCGCCATAATGATAGAGAAATGAACCGCCGCTGGCGCCCCCTGATAAAGGCCAACCGAAACCATGCTGAACGAGACCCGGCGAAAAATGATCGTCGGAGACTTCCCACAATTCTTTGAGACCGATTCCATACTTCTGGGGCTCGCTTGCGGAATCAAGACCGTAACGAGCGACCGCCTGTTTCGACAGCGAGCCGCGCGCTCCCTCCGCGAGCAGTACATATTTGCCCAATAGCTCCATCCCCCGCGTGAACCCCGCCTTCGGATGACCGTCGCGGCCGACGCCCATGTCGCCCGTCGCGACGCCGACGACCTCCCCCTTGTCGCCATACAAAAGCTCCGTCGCGGCAAACCCGGGATAGATCTCGACGCCGCGCGCCTCGGCGCGGGCGCCGAGCCAGCGCACGACTGCGCCGAGCGAGCCGATGAAATTGCCATGGTTGCGCATCAGTTTCGGCATTGCCCAATTGGGCAATCGCACCCCGCCCGTCCCGGTCAGATAATAGAAACGATCTGCTGCAACTCGTGTTTTGAGCGGGCATTCCGCATCCGAACGCCAGTCTGGCGTGAGTTTGTCAAGTCCAATCGGATCGATCACTGCTCCCGAGAGAATATGCGCGCCGACCGTCGAGCCCTTTTCCACGACGACAACTGAGATGTCGGGGTCCAATGATTTGAGCCGGATGGCCGCTGCCAGGCCCGCGGGGCCAGCGCCGACGATCACGATATCGTAAGTCATCGATTCCCGCGCGGGCAGTGTCGAAGCTTGGGCCATCGTCCCTTTCGCCACCAGGGCCGGGGCGCGCAGCAGCCTGCGCTAAGAGCTTTCGCTCGATCAGCCCCAACCCGTCGCGCGGCGCCGTTTCAAGGCTTAATATGATAGTTTGTCTTCGCGCGGCTGCGCAAGCATTCAAGTCAGATGCGATCAAATGGCTTCGACGAACGAGTTAACCGATCTTCACCTGAGCGCCCTCGAGGCCAGGGAGGCGCTCCGCTGGTGGATTCGGGTCGGCGTCACTGACGCGCTTGATGATATGCCGCGTAATCGTTTTTCCGACAGGCCGACGGTAGACGGAGACGAGCGCGCCGCGCCGAATGCGTCGGAGTCGATGCGCAAGTCTTCGCAAGCAGCGTCAGGAGCGCACGCGCCTCAAGACGCCCGCGCGCCGAAGCCGCCCGACACTGCAGAGACTTCGGCTCGCGCGCTGGCGCAAGCCGCGCCCGATCTGGAAACGCTGCGATGCGTCTTGGCGGAATTCGATGGCTGCGCGCTCAAGCGGACCGCCACGCAACTTGCGTTCTCGGACGGCGTCCCTGGCGCCCGGGTCATGTTCGTCGGCGAGGCCCCGGGGGAGGAGGAAGATCGCATCGGGCGTCCATTCGTTGGAAGAGCGGGGCAATTGCTGGATCGCATGCTGAACGCAATCGGACTCGATCGAACAGAAGGTCTACATCGCGAATGTCGTTCCATGGCGGCCTCCGGGCAACCGAACCCCCACGCCCGAGGAGACCCAGATCTGTCTGCCCTTCATTGAGCGACAGATCCAGCTTGCCGATCCTGAATACCTGGTTTGCCTTGGCGGGTCCGCGACGCGCACGATACTGCGCGTCCAAAGCGGGATTATGCGCACGCGGGGCTCGTGGTTCGTTTATCCGCGCCAAATTGGACGCGAGATACCGGCGCTCGCCATGCTCCACCCAGCTTTCCTGCTAAGGCAACCGGCGCATAAGCGATTTGCATGGGCGGATATGCGAGCGCTTGCAAGCGCGCTCCAAACCCTGTCACGGTGAAAGCGCCGCGAAGACAGAACCGGAATCGTCGCTGGATCCTGGGCTCGAGCCGGTCACCGCACGCCCCAAACCCGACCCACACCGGCCGAGACGATCTCGTCGACCCCGACCGCGGTCGATGATGCCGTGGGGCAACTGCGCGGCTCAGTTCCGCGATCCCGAAGGAACGCTTGTGGGTCTGTATACCCCCGTCATTGACGCCGCAAAACAGCGGTTCGCCTCGCGGTAGGACGCAGCACAAGAGCGGCAGCGGGACCCTACCCCACCGCCGAGAGCGGCGTCGCGACCTGCTCGAGGGATTTACGCTCGGCGTTGACGGCGTAGCGCGCGGCGACGATGGCTGCGGCGAACATGAGAAGGGCGGCGAACACGTAGCCCCCGAAAATGCTCTGCCGCGACCCGCTTTCGATCAGCTTGCCGAAAACGACCGGCGCGGCGACGCCGCCGAGGCCGGTTCCGATGGCGTAGAAGGTCGCGATGGTCAGCGCGCGGACTTCCAGCGGGAAGGTCTCGCTGACTGTGAGATAGGCCGAGCTCGCCGCCGGGGAGGCGACGAAGAACACGATCATCCAGCCGACAGTCTGGGCGGCGGCCGAAAGCAGATCCCTCTCGAAGGCGGCGCCGACGGCGAGCAACAACAGGCCCGAGAGCGCATAGGTCACGGTGATCATGAGACGGCGCCCATAAGTGTCGAACAGGCGCCCGAGAACGACCGGCCCTAGGAAATTGCCGAGCGCGAAAGGCAGGATGTACCAGCCGACGGCGCCAGTGCTGACCGAGTAGAACTTCGTCAACACGAGGGCATAGGTGAAAAAGATGGCGTTATAGAAGAAGGCTTGCGCCGCCATCAGCGTGAGCCCGACGAAAGTCTGCACGCGATGGCGCCGGGTCAGCGTGTCGAACACTTCCGAAAGCGGCGTATGGTCGCGCGAGCGCAGGCGGATGGCCTTATCCGGCGGAACCGGCTTGAGCTCGGCGCCGTTTTCAAGAAATCGGCGTTCGATCCCCCCGACGACCGCCTCGCCCTCCTTTTCCCGCCCGTGGATCACGAGCCAACGCGGACTCTCGGGAATCCACATGCGCATGAAGAAGACGGCCACGCCAAGAACAGCGCCGGTCAGGAAGGCGAGCCGCCATCCGAACTCTGAAGGGATGAGCGCCGGATTGATGAGCGCGACCGCGACCAAGGCCCCGAGCGCCGCTCCGACCCAGAAACTGCCGTTGATCATGAGATCGATGTGGCCGCGGAAGCGCGCGGGGACGAGCTCCTGGATGGTCGAATTGATGGCAGAGTACTCGCCGCCGATGCCGCAGCCAGTGAGGAAGCGAAACAGGAAGAAGGAGAAGCCGTTCCAAGCGAGCCCGGTCAGCGCTGTCGCTACGAGATAGACGACGATGGTGGTGAAGAAGAGCTTCTTGCGCCCGAGCCGGTCGGTCAGCCAGCCGAAGAACAGCGCGCCGACGACTGCCCCGAGAAGATAGGCGCTGCCGGCCAAGCCGACCTCGGAATCCGAGAATCGCAGCGCCGGGCTGTCCTTCAAGGCTGGCGCGACGGAGCCCGCGAGCGTGACTTCGAGGCCGTCGAGAATCCAGGTGATCCCCAGCGCGACAATGACCAGGACGTGAAAGCGGCCCCACGGCAGGCGCTCGAGCCGTGCCGGAACAAGCGTCGAAACCTCTCCCGATGCATGCGTGGCTGTCGCCGACATGGGGTCCGCCCGCTCAATGCGCCCCGCATTGCCCCCGCCAATGTGTAACGAGATCGTGGCGGGAAGGTTGCACGCCGACGCCGCGACGCGCCGCCGGGCTTTGGGTTTCGACAACCAGCGCGCGAACTCTGTGCAAGCAAATGCAAATAGAACCCACCCAAACGCTCCTAAGCGCTAGGCCGTGTGGACGAATTTGATCAAGCAGAGGCCGGCGGCGAAGCTGACGATTGATCTGAAGTTTCGTTCGGTCTTTTCGCAGCGGAGCGCGACGCGCTTGAAGCGCTTGAGCCGTCCGACGCCCTGCTCGATGCGTGCGCGGGCTTTGTAGAGGGTGCGTGCGAAGAAGGCTGGCTTGTTCTTTTCGTTCGCCTTGTGGGGGATGACCGGAGCGATGCCGCGCGCTCTCGCGGCGTCCCGATTAGCCTTGCTGGCGTAGCCTTTGTCGCAGATGACGGCGCGCGGCTGAATGTCGGGCCCGATATCGAGCAGGGTTTCGAAGTGACGCCCGTCGAAGGCTTCGCCGCCGGTCAGGTCGAAGGCGATGATATCCCCGGAGGCGTCCGATTTTGCGTGAATTTTCGTGGTGAAGCCGCCACGCGAGCGCCCGAGCGCCTGGCCTTCTTGCCCCCCTTTGCTCCAGCCGCCGATACATGAGCGCGCACGACGGTGGAGTCGAACATCTGAAGGAGATGCGCCGTGGAGCTCATGGACGCGAGCGTGTCGAAGAAGGCCTCGAAGACGCCAGCCTTGCTCAAGCGATCGAAGCGCTTCCACACGCTGTTCCAATGACCGAAGCGCTCCGGCAGCGCGCGCCAGCGAACGTTCTCGACGGTGAAGAAATGAAGCGCCTCGAGGAAGCGGCGGTCGTCCTCGGCTTTCCGGCCGCGCCGAGGCAGGCAGGCGCGGAACACCGCAAGCGTGTGCTTCCAATCGTCATCATCCATCTTTGTCGACATTGACTCCGGCCTCCGATTCGGTCGGAGTCCTGATGAATCATGCCTGATTCACCGCGGGAATCCCAAAAGCGCCATCTCTCCAAAATTCGTCCACACGGCCTAGTAAAATAGCTGGCGTTTACTAGCGCTTATTTTTGTGAATCCAGACTTCTCAATGGGTTACGGTCGAGAAAATAAGCAAAAGCTGTCCTCCTTCCCGGCTCGCGCGGCGGGTTGTGATCGAACGGTTCAAACAGCCGCGGCGCCTCTCCTTCCCCGCCTGCCGGTCAGGCGCGGCTTGATTCCGCTCAGAGAAAAACCGTAGCGCATGTTTCTGATTTTGTCAAATTAAAACCACGGCTCTTGTGGCGTCAGCCTTCGACCGGGGCCACGGCGCCTGCTGGACTAAAGCGCCCGCTCCCAGCGCTCCTGGTAGGCCTTAAGTCCCGGCAGGACCCAGGCGCGCGCAGGTTCGAGCCGCGGCGGCGGGTGCGGCTCGCCCCAATGCGCAAGCATCGCCGCCCCAGCCGCAGCGCCCGCCGCCGCGGGCGCGATCACAACCCGCCGGCCTGGCATGAGCCCGGCAAGAACGGCGGCGAAAGCGGGCGAACGGGTGAACCCGCCTTCGACGATGAGGTCGCCCGGCGCCTCGAGCCGCTCGAGGACGTGCGCGCTGACCAAAGCCGCGTAGAGCGTGGCGAGGGCTGTCCGCGCTTGGGGCGTCGCAGGTGTCCCGCCCTCGATCCGCCCCTTGCGCGCGCCGAACGGTCCGCCCTGGTCGGTAAAGGCGGGCAGAGCCATGACGCCGGATGCGACCAGGCCAGCGACGTCAGCTTCGTCCGCATCGGCCGGCGCGTCGCCGGCAAGCACCGCGAATTCACGCCCGCCCATGAAGCGCGCGGTCGGCACGGGAACGCCGCGCACATCGACGTTGGCCAGCATGTCGGCTTCCGGGTCGAGACGGCTTTTTCCCCCAACCGCCATGATAATGACCCAGGTGCCGGTCGAGATGACGGTGAAGGGATCGCGCCTCGACATGAGATGGGGCACGAGGGAGGCGTTTGAATCGTGCGCGCCGCAGACGACGCGCACGTTTGGCGGAAGCCCGGTCGCCGCCGCGACTTCCGGCTTGAGGGTTCCGAGCGTATCCCAGGCCTTGCGCATCGGCGGGAAAAGCCGCCGCCAGCCGAGCTTGTCGACCATGCTTGAGAGCCGGCCCTCCTTCGGGCGCCAAAGATCGGTGTGGGAGCCGACCGAGGTGAACTCGGTCGCCGGAACGCCGCTCAATCGCCACGACCAATATTGCGGATAGCCGAGGAACGCGCGCGCGGCCGCGAACTCAGTCGGAAATCGGCGCTGAAGATAGTAGACTTGGCGCCCGAGATTGAGCCCGCGCGGCAGGTTTGGCGATAGCGTCTCCTCGAACCGCGGCCGAACCTTGTCGTATTCGGCCGCGAGAGCGCCGTAGCCGTCGAACTCATAGTCTACGGCCGGCAGCGCTTCGCCTTCGTCCGTGACAAGGACGCCCGCCGCGCCGTGCGCGGCAATCGAGATCGCTTCGATGGAAAAATGCGCGCCAAGATCCTTAAGCGCGCCAATGAGGAAGGCCCACGCCCGCCCAGTGTCGAGCCGCAAATAGGGCCATGTCGCGTCCGGGGCGAGCGGCGCATTGGGCGCTGAGCGCTCGGCCAGAATCGCTCCGCCACGATCGAACACGACGAGCTTGATGTTGGTCTTGCCGATGTCGAAGACCGCGATGCATCCGTTCATGCGCTCAGTCCCTCGCCCCTACCCCTCTCCCGTCCCTCGACAAGCTCGGGATGAGGGGGAGAGGGGGACCGGGCGGGAACGTCTTAGAAGTCGAACTTGTTGATGTTCTCTTTCGTGTAGATGAACGGGGCCCCAAGCAGGATTTCGCTGCCGTTGACCACGTTGAGCTTGCCGAGCTTGCCCGCTTCGACCGAGGTCGAGCCCGGCTTGAGCTTGCCATCGACGACCGCGCGCATCACATAAGTCGCCGCGTAGCCGAGGTCGATCGGATTCCAGAGCACCACCGACTTGACGCAGTCGGTCCTGAGGTAGGGCTTCATCGCATTGGGCGTCGCGAGGCCGACGACCGCGATCTTGCCGCACTGCCCGGCCTTGGTGACGGCTTCGGCGGAGGCGGGGGTGGCGACCGAGGTCATGCCGAACAGGCCCTTCAGCTTGTCGCCATATTTGTTGATGAGGGTGGTCGCCTGGTTGAACGACAGATTGTTGTCCTCCTGCGCCTCGACCGTCTCGAGCCACTTCATCTTCGGATGGCATTTCTCCGTATAGGCCTGCATCTCGGCGATCCAGCGGGCCTGATTGGGCGTCGTGAAGGTCGAGGTGACGATGGCGAAACTGCCGTCCTCGCCGATCTCCTTAGCCATCGAGTCCATCATGGACTTGCCGATGCCGTTGAACTCAGCCTGGTTGACGAACCATTCGCGCGCGTCGGGAGTCGAGTTAGCGTCGTAGCCGACGACGTGGATGCCCTTGGACAAAGCCTTCTTGAGGACCGGCGCGATCGCGACCGGATCGTTGGCGGCGAACAGGATGCCGTCGACGCCGCGGGTGATGTAATTGTCGATGAACTTGATCTGCTCGTCGATTTTGGCTTCCGTCGGCCCGTCGGTCGTCACCTTGACGTTGCCGAGCTCCTTGGCCGCATCCTGCATGCCCTTGGAGGTCGCGTTGAAGTAGCCGATGCCGATCAGCTTCGGCACATCGACGAGGGTGATTTCCTTGCCCGCCTTGTCAGGCGGATTGGTCGGCTGGCCGCCGTCGTAAGGTTTGGCCGCCGCCGGCGCCGCCGCGCCGCTCGCGTCGCAGGCGAGCGGGCTCGTCGGCAGATCGTCCGCCCCGTCCCATTTTCCCGCGGCGCTCGCCTGGGTCGTCCACGCCGCCAGGGCGAAGGCCGCCGCCGTGGTCAACAGGGTTCTCGATTTCATGTTCGCTTCCTTCCCTCACTCGCCGCAAGAGCGCGGCCGATTTCTCGTGTTTCTTAATCCTGGCGGCGCTCGAGCGAGCTCGCGACGAGCACTGAAAGAATGAGCGCAACGCCAATGACGACGATTGTCGCGTCGCCCTTGACCCCAGTCAACGCCAGACCGTTCTTCAAGAGCTGTATCATCACGAGGCCGATCACGGTCCCCCAGATGGTGCCGGAGCCGCCAAAAATGCTGGTTCCTCCGAGCACCACCGCGGCGATGACGTCGAGCTCGTAGCCGATCCCCATGTCCATCCGCGTGGTGGTCACCCGCGAGACGAGGACCCAGGCGGCGAGGCCGGAGGCGAGTCCGGAGAGCGTGTAGACGATGAGCTTCATCCGATCGACCGGGAGCGCTGAGAAGCGCGCCGCTGTCTCGTTCGCGCCGATCGCGTAGAGCGTCCGGCCGAAGGTCGTGCGGTCGAGCGCCACGCCTGCGATGACGATGAGGACGACGAGAAGGAGAAGCTGCGTCGGTACGCCGAAGACGCTGCCTTGTCCGAGAAAGTAGAACCATTCCGGATAGCCGCGCACCGAATGCGCCTGGCTCACGCCCTCGGCCAGACCACGATAGAGCGCGAGCGTCGCGATCGTCATGATGAGCGGCGGCACTTTCACCCGCGTGATGATAAGGCCGTTGACAAAGCCCGCGAGCGCGCCGACGAAGAGCGCGAAGGCGATCGCCAGCGGCAGGGGAAAGCCAAACGTCTTCCACGAATAGCCGAGCATGATGGCGCAGAGACCCACGATCGCGCCGACCGAAATGTCGATGCCGCCGGTGATGATGACGAAAGTCATCGGCAGCGCGATGAGGCCGATCTCGGTCATGAGCCGGCCTTGGTTCAGGAGATTGTCGAGGGTAAGGAAGCGGTCGTTCAACAGGCCGAGGCCGATGAGCGCGATTATGAGGATGATCGCAAGCAACGTCTCGTGCCGCTTGAGCCAGCGCGGAGCGCGAAAGACGCGGGTTTCGACGCCTACGCTCATCGCTTCCACCCCTGAGCCGCGCGGCGCTGGCGGCGCAAGATGTCGGCGATGACGGTGGCGAGGATGAGCGCGCCGCGCAAGGCGTCCGTCCAATAGGGCGAGACGTTGATGAATACGAGGGCGCTTGTGATCTCGGCGATGAGAATGGCCGCCAGCGTCGAGCCGACGACAGTTCCGACGCCGCCCAGGATGCTGACCCCTCCGACCACCGCCGCGGTGATGATGGTGAGCTCGAGACCCTGCGGGGTCGTCGACTGGATGACCCGGAGCTGCGTCGCGTAGACGAGCGAGGCGAGGCCGGCGAAGAGACCATGCAGCGCGAACACCATGAGCACGGTGCGCTGCGGATTGACGCCGCAGAGGCGGGCGGCCTCGGGGTTCCCTCCAGTGGCGTAGATCGCCCGGCCCGCCGGGGAAT
Source organism: uncultured Alphaproteobacteria bacterium (assembly GCA_963824475.1). Lineage (GTDB taxonomy): Bacteria > Pseudomonadota > Alphaproteobacteria > Rhizobiales > Beijerinckiaceae > Roseiarcus. The sequence continues at coordinate 331,255 of CAWGPR010000003.1, read as the reverse complement.
GGCGCATCCACAGCGCCGCTAGCACGGTCGCGAGGACCATGATGACGACCGGCATCGGCACGCCGAACAGGACGAGGTCGGCGAGATGGAAGCTCTGCGGCAGGTCGGTGATCCATTTCCCGCCGGTCACGCTGATGAGGCCGCCTTTGAGGATCGACAACATGCCGAGCGTGACGACGATCGACGGGATGCGGAGATAGGCGATAACCGCGCCCTGCGCCGCCATCACCGCGACGCCGATGACAAGCGCCGCGAGCCAGGCGATGACCACCGGCGCGCCGGCGACGGCGAGCGACCCGCTGATCGTCGCCAGAACCCCGATCAGGGCGCCGACGGAAATATCGATGTTGCCGGAGATGATCACCATCGACATGCCGACGGCCGCGATCGCGATATACGCATTACCGAGCAGAATGTCGGAAAGATTGCGCGTGGCGAGAAAACGCGGATTGATGAGGCCGACAACAATCGCAAGGCCGATAATCGCGACTGCGAGCAGAGCCTCCTGGCCGACCAGTCGGCGAAACGCGGCGCCCCGGGCGCTCGCTGGGCTGGCGATTGCGGTCGCGCTCACGCCGCCTTCCCCGCACCCGATGTTCCGCCCATCATCGCGGCCCCGACGGCCTCGGAGGTCGCCTCGGCGCGATCGAACTCGGCCACGAGCCGGCCCTCGCGCATGACAAGCACGCGGTCGCTCATGCCCAACACCTCGGGCAGTTCGCTCGAAATCATCAGGATGGCGACCCCCTCGGCGGCAAGCTGGCTCATGAGGCGGTGAATCTCGGCCTTGGCGCCGACGTCGATGCCGCGGGTCGGCTCATCGAGGATGAGCAACTTGGGATTGTTGGCGAGCCACTTGCCTAGCACGATTTTTTGCTGGTTGCCGCCGGAAAGCCGCCCGGCGATCTCATCGACTGAGCTTGTCTTGACGCTGAACCGCGCGACACCCTCTAGCGCCATCCGCCGCTCGCTCGCTCGATCAATAAATCCGGCGTGCGAGAGCGCGCCGAGCGCCGCGAGCGAAAAGTTGTGCAGAACGCTCATCCGCCGGACCAGGCCCTGCGCGCCGCGATCTTCCGGCACGTAAGCGACGCCCTTCGCCCGCGCGATCCCGGGCGAGTTGATGCGCACGCTCTCGCCGTTGAGCCGAATCTCGCCGGACTCGGCAGGCGTCATCCCGAACAGCGTCTGCGCGAGTTCGCTGCGGCCCGATCCCACGAGGCCGGCGAGGCCGACGATCTCGCCTGCTCTCACCGTGAGGCTGACGCCCTTAGTCAGCGGTCGGCGCACGAGATCGCGCGCCTCGAGGACAGGCGCGCCAATCGGCGCTTGCGTTTTCGGAAAGAGGTTGTCGATCCGCCGCCCGACCATCATCTGCACCAGCTCGGCGGCGTTGGTGTCGGAGACCTCGCGCGCGCCGACAAAGGCGCCGTCGCGCAACACCGTGACGCGATCGGCGATCGCGAAAATCTCGTCGAGGCGGTGGCTGATGTAGACGATGCCGACGCCGCGCCGCTTGAGGCGGCGGACGACGTCGAACAGACGCGTCACGTCGCTTTCGGTCAGCGCCGCCGTCGGCTCGTCCATGATGAGGATGCGAGCGTCGTGCGAGAGCGCGCGCAAGATCTCAACCCGCTGCCGGTTGCCGACGCTCAGCGCGCCGACAATCTGATCTGGGGAAAGATCGTCGATTTCGAGCGCCTCGAGCAGCCGCTCGGCTTCCGTGCGCATCGCACGCCAGTCGATGCGGCCCGCCCCGGCCAGCGGCGCGTGACCGAGAAAGATGTTTTCCGCGACGCTGAGCTCGGGAAACAGCAGCAGTTCTTGATAGATCGTCGCGACTCGCGCGCGGCGCGCATCGTCAGGCGAGGAAAAGCGGACCGCCCTCCCGTCGACCAGAATCGAGCCAAGGTCGGGCTGGTAAACCCCGGACACGATCTTGATGAGCGTCGACTTGCCGGCGCCGTTCTCGCCGAGCAGCGCATGGACCTCGCCCGCGCGGACGTCGAACGATACGCCCGACAGCGCGCGCACGCCGGGAAACGTTTTCTCGATATCGCGCACCTCGAGCAGCGGAGCGGCCCGGCCGGGCGCAGCGTCAATCTCCAGCGCCGCGCTCACGCCGCCTCCGTTGCGCGCGTCTCGGGATCGACGACGATGATCTCCACACCGGCGTCGCGCAGCATGGCGAGCGCTTCCGGCGGGGCGCCCGGGTCGGTTATGAGCGCATGGATACGCGTGAGGGGACAAACGACGAGGCTGCCGCGTTGTGCGAATTTCGAAGCGTCGGCCAGAACCACCAGTTTATCCGCTCGCCTCAGAAGTTTCATCTCCGCCCGCGCGATCAGCGGATCGCCTTCGATCAGACCGAGCGGGCCGATCGAGATCGCACTCATGAACATAATGCGGGCCGAATAGTGCTGAATTGCGTCGTCATCGAATGGCGCGACAATAATTTTCTGCTCGCGGTAGACCTCGCCGCCGGGCAAGACGACGCGGTTCTGCGTTTCACGAATGAGGAACTCGGCGAGCGGATAGGAATTGGTCAAGATCTCGAGCCGCGTATGGCGCAAGAATTCCGCCATCTGGAACGTCGTTGTGCCGCCGTTGATGATGATCGCATCGCCGTCGACGCACATTTCCAGGGCGCGACGCGCAATGGCGCGCTTGGCTTCGACGTTGATCGCACGGCTGATGTCGAACGCCGGCGTCTCGAGCGACCCGTGGGTCATCCGCCGGGACGGCGCGCCGCGAACCGCCTGGATGCCGCCGTAGACCCGCTCGCCGTAGCCGGCCGCCGCCAAGCGCCCGGCGTCACGTCGCGCCGAGGCGGCGGATACGCCCGTCGCAGCCATCAGGTCAGCAATTGAGAGGAAGCCTTGCGCGGCGAGCAGATTGCGGACGATCTCGACGCGCTGTCTCTCGCGCATAGCCCTTGTCGTTCCCCCGATCGTTGATCGTTGCCGCTTTCACTGCCACAAGGCCCAACACGCTGTCAATCAAGCTCGATCAAATTCGCTCATTGCGCTGCGCAATCGCGCAAAAACATTGACGTCCTTCGATCACTTGCCTATTGATTGATGAAAATCGCGCGCATCGAGAGGAACGACCCATGGGCGGCGACCAACTTCGTTTTGACGCTCCGTTGCCTGACCTCTGGGACGACGAGCACGCAGCTTCCCTCGACGAACCCGGCCAGCTGCTCTATCGCTCCAATCTGCTCGGCGGCGACCTGCGCATCACCAATTTCGGCGGCGGCAACACATCGGCCAAGGTGACCGCCGCGGACCCACTGACCGGCGCGGCGACCAAAGTCCTTTGGGTCAAGGGCTCCGGCGGCGACATCGGTTCGATGAAGCTCGACGGCTTCGCGACGCTCTATCTCGACAAGCTCCTCACCCTCAAATCGATCTATCGCGGCCTTGCGCATGAGGACGAGATGGTCGCGCTCTATAACCATTGCACGTTCAACCTCAATCCGCGCGCAACGTCGATCGACACGCCGCTGCACGGCTTCGTTCCGCACCCGCATGTCGATCACGTTCACGCCGACGCGGTGATCGCGATCGCCGCGAGCGAGAACGCCGAAGCGCTGACGCGCGAGATCTACGGCGGCGAACTCGGCTTTCTGCCGTGGCAGCGGCCGGGCTTCGACCTCGGGCTCAAGCTGGGCGAGATGGCTGAGGCCAATCCGAGCCTGAAAGGCGCGGCGCTCGGCGGTCACGGGCTATTCACGTGGGGGCCGACCTCGAAGGAATGCTACCGAATCACGCTCGAGATGATCAACAAGGCCGCCCGTTGGCTCGGCGCAAACGCGCATGGAGCGGCGTTCGGGGGTCCGCGCGTCGAGGCCCTGTCCCGGGCGGACCGGCGGGATGTCGCGGCGAAGCTCTTGCCGGCCATTCGCAAACACATCTCCGCGAGCGAGCGCAAGATCGGACACTTCACCGACGCGCCGGCGGTATTGGAGTTCGTCAATTCTCGCGATCTCAGGCCCTTGGCGGCGCTCGGGACGTCTTGTCCGGACCACTTCCTCAGGACGAAGATCCGCCCGCTCGTGCTGCCCTTCGACCCAAATGCACGGAACCTCGACTCAGTCGTTGAGTTGCTCGACAAGGATCTCGCCGACTATCGCGCCGACTACACGGCCTATTATGACCGCTGCAAACGGTCGGACTCGCCGGCAATGCGCGATCCCAACCCGGTTATTTATCTCGTCCCTGGCGTCGGCATGCTGTCGTTCGCCAAGGACAAGTCGACCGCCCGCATCGCCGCGGAATTCTACGTCAACGCGATCAACGTGATGCGTGGCGCGACCGGCGTCGGCCGCTATGTCGGACTTGAGGAGCAGGAAGCCTTCAATATCGAATATTGGCTGCTCGAAGAGGCCAAGCTTCAGCGCCAGCCGAAGCCGAAATCGCTCGCCGGGCGGGTCGCGCTGGTGACTGGCGGCGCGGGCGGAATTGGAAAAGCGATCGCGGCTCGGCTCATGGGCGAGGGCGCCTGCGTCGTGCTCGCCGACATCGACGCCCAAAGCCTCGATACGGCGGTTACCGATTTCGGCAAGCGGTTCGGTAAGGACACGGTCAGCGGTGTTCGTGTCGACGTGACGAGCGAGACCGGGGTCGACGCCGCCTTTCACGAGGCGCTCCTCGCCTTTGGCGGGCTCGACATCGTCGTCGCCAACGCCGGCATCGCCTCTGCCGCGGCGTTTGAGGACACCTCGCTCGAGCTTTGGAACCGCAACATTTCGATCCTGGCGACCGGATATTTTCTCTCCGCGCGCGGGGGCTATCGAATCATGAAGGATCAGGGCCTCGGCGGCGCCATCGTCTTCATCGCCTCGAAGAACGCGCTCGCGGCCTCGCCAGGCGCGTCGGCCTATTGCGCCGCCAAGGCGGCGGAAGTCCATCTTGCGCGCTGTCTCGCGCTCGAAGGCGCGCCGTTCGGCATCCGCGCCAATACGGTCAATCCGGACGCGGTGCTGCGCGGCTCGAAGATCTGGCAGGGGGAATGGCGGGCGCAACGGGCGGCGTCGAACAAAGTGAGCGAAGACGAGCTCGAAGAGGTCTACAGGCAGCGCTCGCTGTTGAAACGGTCCGTGTATCCCGAGGACATCGCCGAGGCGGTCTATTATTTCGCCTCCGATCTGTCCGCCAAGAGCACCGGCAATATCCTCAACGTCGACGCGGGCAACGCGGTGAGCTTCACCCGCTAAAGCAAGCGACCGGAAACGGAGCGGCCATGTCCTACCGCATCCCAGACGCGCTGATCGCCGAGGAGAACGCCAAGCTCAGCGCCGCGCAGGGGGAGGACTATGCGGCGCTCGGCCGGCGGTTTGAACGCGCCGGCGTCGATATCGAGGCCATCACCGCAGAGGTCGCCGCCTTCGCGGTCGCCGTTCCGACCTGGGGGGTCGGAACTGGGGGCACGCGCTTTGCGCGATTTCCTGGTCCCGGCGAGCCTCGTGGAATCTTCGACAAGCTCGAGGATTGTGCGACAATCCATCAACTCACGCGCGCGACGCCGACCTGCTCGCCGCATCTCCCGTGGGATAAGGTCGACGATCTTCGCGCGCTGAAGGAAGCAGCGACGTCGCTCGGCGTCGGCTTCGACGCGGTCAATTCCAACACCTTTCAGGATCAGCCGGGACAGGAGCTGTCCTATAAGTTCGGTTCGCTGAGCGCGAGCCAGAAGGCGGTGCGCGACCAGGCGGTGGCGCACAATGTCGAATGCATCGAAATCGGCGAGAAGCTCGGGTCGAAAGCGCTGACGGTTTGGATTGCCGACGGCTCGAATTTTCCCGGCCAATCGAATCTCAACCGCGTGTTCGACTGGTATCTCGAATCGATGGCCGAGGTCTACGCTCGCTTGCCCGGCGACTGGCGCGTGTTTATCGAGCACAAGCTCTACGAGCCGGCGTTCTACTCGACGGTTATCTCAGACTGGGGCACGAGCCTCATGGCGGCTGAGGCGCTGGGACCGAAGGCCCACTGCCTAGTGGATCTCGGGCACCATGCGCCGAACGTCAACATCGAACAGATCGTGGCGCGGCTTATTCGGGCAGGCCGGCTCGCCGGCTTCCATTTCAACGATTCGAAATACGGCGACGACGATCTCGACACGGGCGCCATCGACCCGTTCCGCCTGTTCCTCATTTTCAATGAACTCGTTGACGCCGCCGTGCGCGGCGCGCCGGGCTTCGACCCGGCCTACATGCTGGATCAGTCGCACAACGTCACCGATCCGATCGAGAGCCTGATGGCCTCGGCAATGGAAACGCAGCGCGCCTATGCGCAGGCGCTGATCGTCGACCGGGACGCCCTTGCCGCAGCGCAGGCGACGAACGACGTCATGCTCGCTCACCGTATTTTGAAGGCCGGCTTTGTCGCCGACGTGTCCCCGATCCTGGCCGAAGCGCGCTTGCGCAACGGCGGCGCGCTCGATCCGATCGCCGTCTATCGGGCGTCGAACTATCGCAAGATCAAGGCCAAGGAGCGTCCTGCGATCGGCGGTTCGTCGTCAGGGATTGTTTGACGCCAGGCCTTTTCGAGGCCGCGCCGCCCCCAGATCGAGTAGCCGCGCGCCGCGCCCGGGCGCCGCCGAGACCGTTTGTTCGGGGCATCCTTTGGCCTGACCCGCCCTTGGAATTCACTGTGCGAGGGGGTGTTCAGTTTTGCGTCCGATGAGGCGATTTCAATGGCTTAAGCTCATTTTTCTGCAACTCGAAACCTGCGAAGACATAGCATTAAACTATTCCTATATGTATATCATCGCTTCGCGCTGGTGACGGCAGCCCTCGCCGGAAGGACGACCGGCGACGCTCCGGATCAACGGCGCAAACGTGAAATCCCCGCGGCGCGGCCAGCGCCGTAGGGATTCCGCGGAACGCGCCTACCCCGCTCCGCCGAGAACGGAGCGGTCTCTCGCAACCGAGCGGTCCGACTATTCCGCCGGCGTCGCCGACACGGCTTCCACCGGAATTGTGACTGGCTCGGCTTCGCGCCGGAAGCGCCGCCACGCCATACGGATATCGCGGAACAATCTCGCCCACGCGTTCGGCTCTTTGAAGTGCGACGCGAATTCCCGGTTCTGCTCCATAGGCGTCCAATAGTGTTGCCGCCAGGTCTTGAACATCGAATGGAGTTCGTCGGCCTGCTCGGGCCTCACCGACATAGCCGCGCACCCACAAAGCGCATCGATCGTCACCCGGCCCCTCCGGTCGAACTGGAAGCGATGGCGGCTTGGCACATGGTTCAGCCAGCCATGAGCGTATTCGAAATCGGAGGGCTGGAACCGAAGCGCTGCAATCATCGGCGCGACGTCCAGATAGCGAACCGAATGCCCTGACGCTAGTGCGTATTCCAGGTTTGGCATCGTAGTCTCCCTAACCAAGGAGCCCCATCGCCCTCAACGTTTCCGGCGGGCGGCGCGTTCCGCGCAGCGCGCCGGCATCGACGCTTTTTTCTTGGGCGCGAACCGCGATGCGAGATGCAGAGCATGGGCAAGGACGGCGCGCGCCAGTTGCGCTGGAATTCAGTCTAGCGCTGTTTCCGGCTTGCCTGCAATCGGTTCCGTTGCGGGGCGGCCCCCCGCCGCCGATCACAATATCCGGCGCGGCGTTCTGGGCAGCCGGCAAGCTTTTGCGTCTTCGGGCCGCGCCATTTCGCCGAGGCGCGCGATCTTGCAGCGGAGCGTGGGCCGACCGGAGGCTTGAAATCGATAGATATCTGACTAAAGTCAGAGAATGGACGAGAGCCAGCTGCGCCAAATTCGTCGCTTCAACCGCGCGGTGACTCAACGGGTTGGCGCGCTCGAGGTCGACTACCTGCGCCGGGGCCGTCCGCTGGCGGAGGCCCGGCTTTTGTTCGAAATCGGCGCCGATGGCGTGGACGTCCAGATGCTCCGCAGCAAGCTTAAGCTCGATTTCGGGCTATCTCAGCCGCTTGCTGCAATCCCTGACAGCGCAGGGTTTGATCGCGGTGGCGAAAGGGGCTGGGGACGGTCGCCGCCGCCGTGTGAGCCTGACCCGCAAGGGAAGCGCGGAACGCGCGGCCTATGACAGGCTCTCGGATCAACTCGCGGCGTCGATGCTGGCGCCCCTCGACGCCTCTCAGCAGGGCCGTCTACTGACGGCGATGGGCGAGGTTGAGCGACTGATCCGAGCCGCCTCGGTTGAGGTCGCCGCGGAAGCGCCGGACAGCGCCGATGCGCGTGGGTGCCTCGATGCGTATTTCCGAGAGCTCAAGGCGCGTTTCGAGAGTGGCTTTGACCCCGCCGCGGACGACTCGGCCCGCGTCGAGGACATGGCCCCTCCGGCGGGCCTTTTTGTGGTCGCCCGGCTCGACGGCGACGCGGTCGGATGCGGCGGCTTCAAGCGCATCGACAGGACGACGGGAGAAATCAAGCGCGTCTGGACCGCGCCCTCGGCCCGCGGCATGGGCGTGGCTCGCCGGGTGCTCAGAACGCTCGAAGCCGCGGCGCGCGAGGCAGGGCTGAAGACGCTGCGCCTGGACACCAACCGCGCGCTGACCGAAGCGCATGCACTGTACCGCAACGAGGGTTACCGGGAAATCGCCCGCTTCAATGACAACCCGTACGCCGATCACTGGTTCGAGAAGCGCTTTAAGGGATAGCGGCGCGATATTTGGCTCTTGTCGCGCTACCTGTTGGTCGGGTGGGTTTCGAAGCACGGGGTGGAACCCCGCGACGGCTTGTGAGGGCGTCATGGCCGGGCTTGTCCCGGCCATCCACGTGTTCGACACGTCAAAAACAGGGCAAGAGAGCAGCGCGCACGAGGCCCTTGTTCTTGCAGGACCTACTGGCGGTCATCGCGGTCGCCCAGGAGAAAAACAAGGCGGTCATTGGCTCGGGCGCCGGGTCCTCGGTGATGACCGGTCCGAAATGCTCGCGCAATTTCGTTCACTGGACCTACGACACCTACGCCTTGGGCAGAGGCCTCGGCAAAGCGCTGACCGAGGCGGGCGGAAAAAGCTGGTTCTTCATCACCGCCGACTACGCCTTCGGCAAGGACCTCGAGGCCAATTGCGCCGCCGCGGTTCAGGCCGCGGGCGGCAAGGTCTTAGGCTCGGTGCGCCATCCGCTCAACACGCCCGACTTCTCGTCGTTCGTTCTGCAGGCGCAAAATTCGGGCGCCGACACCGTGGGCCTCGCCAATGCGGGCGGAGATCTCAACAATTGCATCAAGCAGGCGCATGAATTCGGTCTTGGCGCGAAGCAACGCCTTGCCGGTCTCATCCTCAACATCACGAACATTCCCTCGCTCGGGCTCGATATCGTCGACGGGGCGATGATCTGCACCGGCTTCTACTGGGACGCGAATGACGGAACGCGCGCCTTCGCCAAGCGCTTCCAGGCCGCTCATCCCAAGAAAATGATGCCCAACGACATGCATGCGGGCATGTACGCGGGGACCGAACATCTCATGAAGGCCATGGCGCAGGTCGGAAGCGCCGACGACGGCGTCAAGCTCGTCGACGCCATGAAGGCGATCCCGACCGACGATCCGCTGTTCGGCAAGGGAGTGATCCGCGTCGACGGACGCAAGCTCCACCCGATGTATCTCTACAAGGCGAAGACTCCCGCCCAATCGAAGTACGATTGGGACTATTTTGAGCTCGTCTCGACGATCAAACCCGAAGACGCATTTCGCCCCCTGGACAAGGGCGACTGTCCGTTCGTGAAGACATGAAGGCGTCTACCCGCGTCTTAACCTTTCTTTGTATCGCGCCAGGCTGCAGACCATCCGAATCAGGCCTGTTTGGCGCTGAACACAGTGAGGCGATCGGCTGCGCGTCGCAGCACGGCGCGAATGGGCATCGCCTCCTCCGGCCCGGGCTCGAGCGCAGCCGCGAAAGTGGCGAGCTTGGCCTCGCCCTCGATCTCGAGCGCGATCGCCCTCGCGCGCAAGAGCACTCGTCCAGTGAGGGTGAGGCGCGGTTCGCCGGCGTTTGCCGCGGTGATTGGGGCGACGAGCTGCCGAGCCCCCAGGTCCATCGCTTCGGCGAGCCCATCGGCGCCGGGGAACCACGAGGCGGTGTGTCCGTCGTCGCCCATCCCCAGCACCACGACATCCGCTGGCGAAGGCAGATTGGCGATGCGCGCGCTGGCTGCGGCCAGCTCCCGGTCTTCTGGCAAGCGAACGTCCGCAAGCGGCGTAAAGCTCGCGGCTTGCGCGCGATTCCGGAGCAACCTTTCGCGCACCAGTCGAGCGTTGGACCGCGGACTGTCGTCCGCCACGCGACGCTCGTCGGCAAGAGTGATTGCAACCCGCGGCCAATCGAGGTCTCTATTCGAAAGCAAGTCAAAGAACCGCGCCGGGGACTTGCCGCCGGAGACGATGAGCAGCGCGACCCCTCGCGCTGCAATAGCTTCCCGCAGATGCTCCGCCGTCCAGTCGGCGAGGCCCTGAGCCAGCTCTTCGCCATCGGCGAATTCGCGGCGATGAAAATCGGTCCCAATCATTCGTATTCCTCATTCCAGGTTCGTCCGTCGCGCTCGATCAAGGCGACGGACGCGTTGGGGCCCCACGTGCCGGCGGCGTACGGCCGCGGCGGTTCGCCCGATTGCGCCCAAGCGTCGCGAATGGGATCGACAAATTTCCATGCCGCCTCGACTTCGTCGCGCCGCATGAACAGGGCGGCGTTGCCGCGGAGCGCGTCCATCAGCAGCCTCTCATATGCGTCGGCAGGGGCCACGCCGAAGGCCTTGGCGAAGCTCATGTCGAGCGGCACATGTTGCAGCCGCATGTCGCCTGGACCCGGCTCCTTCACCATCATCCACAGCTTGATCCCTTCATCCGGCTGTACGCGCATCACCAGGCGATTGGCGGGTATGCCGTCGGGATGCATCGCGAATATGACGTGCGGCACGCGATGGAATCCGACGACGATTTCCGAAAAGCGCTGCGGCAGCCTCTTGCCCGTGCGGAGATAGAACGGAACCCCGGCCCATCGCCAATTGGCGACGGCAAGTTTGAGAGCAACGAAAGTCTCCGTGTCGCTCTCTTCCTTGCCGATGTCCTGCAGGTAGCCGGGAACCGGACCGCCATCGGCGAAGCCGGCGCGATATTGGCCGCGCACCGTGAGATTGGAGGCGTTGCTTTCGTTGATCGGCTGCAACGCCTTCAGCACTTTCAGCTTTTCATCCCGCAACGAGTCCGCCTCGAGCGAATTCGGCGGCTCCATCGCAACGAGGCAGAGGAGCTGCATCATGTGGTTCTGAACCATGTCGCGTATCGCGCCCGCTTCTTCATAATAGCCGCCTCGTCCCTCGACGCCGAGCGTTTCTGCGACGGTGATCTGCACATGATCGATGTGCGCGTTGTTCCACAGCGGCTCCAGCAGGATATTGGCGAAACGCAACGCCATCAGGTTTTGCACCGATTCCTTGCCGAGATAGTGATCGATGCGGAAAATATTGCGCTCCAGGAAGACGGAGCCGATCACATCGTTGATCGCCGCCGCGCTGTCGCGGTCGCTGCCGATCGGCTTCTCGACAATGATGCGCGAGCGGGGAGTGACAAGCCCTTCGGCGCCGAGGCGCTTCGCCAACGGACCGAACAAGTCAGGACCGGTCGCGAGATAATACGCGCGGATGCGTTCGTCGGCGCCAAGCAAGGCCTTCAAGTCCGCCCATCCGCCATCGCTCATCGCGTCGACCGCGACAAAGTCGAGCCGGGACAGAAATTGTTCTGACGCCGCGCCCGCTTCGTCGTCGACGACGTGAAATTTCGTCAGCGCGTCCTTCACTGAGGCGCGGAACGCCTCGCGATCGAGGTGGCGACGCGACGCTCCGATGATCCGGGTCGGCTCGGAGAACTGATTGCGGCGCTCGCGGTGAAAGAGCGCCGGGTAGAGCTTGCGATAAGCCAGATCGCCGGTGCCGCCAAAGACGACGAGATCGAATGGCTCAATCTTGACAATGCGTGCGGCCATAACGCCTCTGTTCGGTCGTTGAAAAAAATGCGGTCAGGACGGTTTCGCCCGTGTCCGGGCAACCAACAGACTTACCGATCAAAACGCTCAGAGCCAAGTTCGCGCGATGCGCGGGCCTTTGCGTCTCAGCTCGCTTGGCTCATTGCATCCTTGAATAGAACTTCTCGGTCGCGGGCGAACAGCTTAATGAGCGGCAACGCCGCGCCGCCGATCGAGCCGGCGTCGGCTCCGATCGAGCCCGAGACAATGTCGACGTCGCTCAACCCGCGCCGATCGAGGCCGGCGAAGACCTGCGCGGTGCGAGCGGTCAGACGCTCGCGCACCGTCGCAGGCATGGCGCCGTCGATCACCACCGCCTCAAAGTCGATGACGGAGATCGCAGCCACCGTTGCATAGGCCAGCGCGGACGCGGCGTCTTCGATCCAGGCGTCGAGTTGCGGCCCGAATTCGCCCCATGCTTCAGGCGTCGCCCAAATTGATGAGGCGTCTTTTCCGGCCGCCTCCAGCCGGCGCTCCAGTTGATAAATTGACGCGCACGCGATCAACTGCGGAGGGCGGTCGCCATCGCTCTTCGCCATGATCGGCATCGATCCAAGCGCGGCTGCGTTGCCTGTGCGTCCCGGACGCAGCGCGCCGTCGAGCACCAACCCTCCGCCGAGAAACTCGCCGATGAAGAAATAAAGGAAGTCGCGATAGCGCCAACAGCGACCAAAGAAGAACTCGGCCGCGCAGGCGGCGGTCGCATCATTGCACAGCGTCGTCGGATAAGGGCAGATAGCGGCGATTTCACTTTCCGCGTCGAAGTGGCGCCACGCGTCCATTGCGCCGGGCGGGGCGGCGATCTCGGATTCCCAGTCCCACAACTGAAACGGCGCCGCGACGCCAAGGCCAGCGATTCGCCGTTTCTGCAAGGGGTTGAGCGAACGATCGAGCGACGGCAGCGAATTCGGACAAAATCGAGGATCATGGTTGGCGTCGGAAAGGCGTAGGCGCGGTGGGCGCGCTGGCGAATGGCGCCGCGAAAATCGATCAGCACCAAATCGCACCTGCGCCGCCCGATTTTGAGCCCGAACGAATAGGCGCCTTCTGGATCGATCGACATGGGGATCGTCGGCTGTCCAACTCGGCCACGCAGCGGGGCCTCTCGCTTCAAGAGCCCGTCTGATTGCAGCCGGTTCATCGTCGCGGAAGTCGATTGCACCGACAGTCCCGTCAATCGCGCGACCTCGATCTTGGACAACGGACCGAAGCGACGCACGAGCGACAGCAACAACCTTTCATTGTAGAGCCGCACGCCCGCCTGATTCGCCCCGCCGGTGTTCGTCGGGGAGATCGCGCCAAGCGGCGAAGCGAGCGTCACATCACCGCCCTCGTCCCCACGCACCGCGTACGCGCTTGGGTCGCCGTGCGCCTCCTTCATCCTCCGCCTCTGCATTGTCTATACGTCTTGCGCGCATCATTGTGCTGAATACGGCGTCTGTCAAGGATTATTCAACCGGGTGTAATTATCCTTGACTCTCAGCCAAAAGTTTGCCCTAAGGGAGTGCGACGGCGCGAAAACAGTCGCAGCGAGGCAGGCTCACTTCCGGCCGCTTGCGAGTGGATCGACGTTGCTGTCGACTTCATCGGGAGGAAACCTGTGTCCAAGATTTCTGGATTGTTCGCGTCCGCCGCGGCGGCTGCGCTATCTCTTGCCCTTATGGGCGCGCCTGCCTATGCCGGCGATATCGTCGGCCTCATCACGAAAACCAACACCAATCCCTTCTTTGTCAAAATGAAGGAAGGCTTCGAGGCCAAAGCCAAGGAGCTCGGCCTGACCCCGCAAGCCTATGCCGGCAAGTTCGACGGCGACAATGACGGAGAGGTAAGGGCGATCGAGCAGCTGATGGCCGCCGGCGCCAAGGGCATCCTGCTGGTCCCGAGCGATTCAACCGCGATCGTGCCAACCGTCGAAAAGGCCCGCAAGGCCGGCGTTCTCGTCATCACCCTCGACACGCCGCTCGACCCAATCACAGCGGCCGACGCCAACTTCGCCACCGACAATTTCAAGGCCGGCGAACTCATCGGCGAGTGGGCGAAGGCGACCCTCGGCGACAAGGCCAAGACGGCCAAGATCGCCACGCTCGATCTATCGCCCAACGAGCCGACGGTCGACTATTTGCGCCACAACGGCTTTCTCACCGGCTTTGGCATCCCGGTCAAGGATCCCAAGCACTATGCCCAGAGCGACAGCCCGCAGCTCGTCGGCTCCGACGTGACGCAAGGGGCGACCGAAGGCGGCCGCAAGGCGATGGAGAACATCCTGCAGAAAGCGGACCACATCGATCTCGTCTATGCGATCAACGAGCCGGCGGCCTACGGCGGCTATGCCGCGCTCAAGGCGGCGGGCCGGGAGAAGGGCGTGACAATTGTTGCGGTCGACGGCGGCTGCCAGGGCGTGAAATGGGTCAAGGACGGCATCATCGGCGCAACTTCCCAGCAATATCCGCTCCTCATGGCGTCTGACGGCGTCGAGGCGATCGCGGAGTACATTAAGTCCGGCAAGAAGCCGGAGAGCAAAGACACCGGCGAGAAACTTGTAACCGACCATCCCGTGCCGGGCGTTCCTTCGATCAGCGTCGAAGAGGGTATGAAGCTCTGCTGGGGTTGATTTGCCGAGCATTGGGAGCTTAATTTCCCTAAAGCCAAAGAAGAGCCGGCGTCCGCGGTCTCTCGCCGCAGCCGCCGGCCCTAAGCTCAGGACGCCAAGAGGCGCGATGCGGGGAAACGAACGAGGAAACGATGAGCCAAGCGTCCGACACGGGCCGCGCTGCGCCGCCGGAGTTTGAAAAGGTCCTGACTGGCGCGGCGAGCACATTCGCTTCATTCGACGAAGAGCGGCTGACCTTCCTCCAGCGCCTGCAGCGTTTCCTGCATGTCTACCCGACGACAGTGCCTTTCGTCGTGCTGGTGCTCGGCCTCTTGCTCGGCGTCGCCGTCAACCCGGCGCGGTTCACCGCCGCGAGCAATCTCTCGACCGTGCTGACGCAGGTGATGGTGACCGGCATTCTCGGCGTAGGGCAGACGCTGGTTATCCTGACTGCAGGCATCGACCTTTCCATCGGCGTCATCATGGTCATTTCCTCGGTGGTCATGGGTCGTCTCGCCGTGCTCGACGGCGTCCCGATCATCATCGCCTTTCCGCTCGGCCTTCTGGTCGGCGCCGTCTTCGGCTACCTCAATGGGATTCTGGTCACACGTCTCAAAATGCCCCCGTTCATTGTGACGCTCGGCACGCTCAGCATCATTGGCGCGCTCAACACCTTCTATTCGCAGAGCGAAACGATCGGAATGCAGGACATAGAAGACAAGGCCTGGTTCCTGCAGATCATGGGCAATCAGGTCGCCATCGGCTCCGCCCGCATCATGTGGGGCACCTTCCTGCTGCTGATCGTCGCGGCGATCGTCTGGTACGTTCTCGTCCGCACGGCCTACGGGCGACACGTCTACGCCACGGGCGACGACCCAGAAGCGGCCCGCCTTGCGGGCATCAACACCGATCATATTCTCCTCAGCGTCTACGTCCTCGCCGGCCTTATCGCCGCGATCGCCGGCTGGGCTTTGATCGGCCGCGTCGGCGCGATCAGTCCGACTGCCGGCGAGAACGCCAACCTGGACAGCATCACCGCGGTGGTGATCGGCGGCACCAGCCTGTTTGGCGGCCGCGGCTCGATTATTGGGACGCTGATTGGAGCCCTGATCGTCGGCGTGTTCCGCTCAGCGGTGTCGCTGGCCGGCCTTGACGTGCTGTGGCAGGAATTCGCCGTGGGGGTGCTGATCATCATCGCCGTCGCGCTCGACCAGTGGATCCGGAGGGTCTCCAAGTGAGCGTGGAACCCATTCTCGTCGCGCGACAACTCGTCAAACGCTATGGTCGCGTCACCGCCCTCGATCACGCCGATTTCGATCTTTATCCCGGCGAGATCCTCGCCGTCATCGGCGACAACGGCGCGGGCAAATCGACGCTGATCAAAGCTCTCTGCGGCGCCGTGATCCCCGATTCCGGTGAGATTTGGCTTGGCGGCGAGATTGTGCGCTTTCAGTCCCCGATCGAAGCGCGGGCTGCGGGCATCGAGACCGTGTACCAAAATCTGGCGCTGTCTCCAGCGCTCTCGATCGCCGACAACATGTTCCTGGGACGCGAGATCCGATCGACCGGGGTGATCGGCGGCTTCTTTCGCGCGCTTGACCGCGCCGCGATGCAAAAGTTCGCCCGCGAGAAGCTCAACGAACTCGGCCTGATGACGATCCAGAACATCAGCCAGCCCGTCGAGACGCTGTCGGGCGGCCAGCGCCAGGGCGTCGCGGTCGCGCGCGCCGCGGCCTTCGCCAAGCGCGTCGTCATCATGGACGAACCGACGGCCGCGCTCGGGGTGAAGGAGTTGCGGCGCGTGCTCGAGCTTATTCTTGACGTGAAGAAGCGCGGGCTGCCGATCATCCTCATTTCGCACAACATGCCCCATGTGTTCGAAGTCGCCGACCGTATTCACATTCACCGCCTGGGCCGCCGCCTGACCGTCGTTGATCCGAAGCAGGTGACGATGTCGGACGCGGTCGCTATGATGACCGGCGCCATGGCTCCGCCGGTCGAAGCAGAGGCGGCCTGACGGCGCCTTTTGCTGCAGCGCGCGCTTCAAGCGGCGGTGTTCACGAAACAGCGATTTGCGCGAGCGCGGCGCACGCGATTGAATGGGGCTTTCGCAAGGCCGCGCCATTGCACGCGGCGCCTTCCACATGGGGACTGACGTTTCATGCGCTATCGACCGCTTGGCCGGACCGGCCAGTTCGTTTCCGAAATCTGCCTTGGTGCGATGACCTTTCACGGCGGCAGCGCCGGCGGAATGTGGCGCAATATTGGGACGCTCGATCAGGTCGCCTGCACCAAGCTCGTCGGCCGCGCTCTTGAGGCTGGAGTCAATTTCATCGATACGGCAAACGTCTATTCCGAAGGCCAGTCCGAGACTCACGTCGGCCAAGCGTTGCGCGACCTCGGCGTCAAGCGCGAGGACGTCATCATCGCCACCAAGGTGCGCGGCCGAATGGGGCCGGGGCCGAACGCGGTCGGCCTGTCGCGCGGCCACATCATGGACCAGATCGCCGGCAGCTTGAAACGGCTGGGCCTCGATCATGTGGATCTTTATCAGATCCACGGTTTCGACCCCGTGACGCCGCTTGAAGAGACCCTGCGCGCGCTCGACGATTGCGTGAGCCGCGGTCTCGTCAACACGATCGGCTGCTCGAACCTCGCCGCATGGCAGCTCATGAAGGCGCTCGGCGTTTCGGACAAGCGCGGCTACGCGCGCTTTGAGACGGTGCAGGCCTACTATTCGATCGCCGGTCGCGAGCTTGAGCGCGAGATCGTGCCGCTGGTCGAGGACCAGGGGCTCGGTATCATGGTGTGGAGCCCGCTCGCCGGCGGATTCCTCTCCGGCAAATTCACCCGCGACAAGCGCGGCGACAACGATTCGCGGCGCACGACGTTTGATTTCCCCCCGGTCGACAAGGAACGGGCCTACGACATCATCGACGCGATGGCGCCGATCGCCAAGGCCCACGGCTCCTCCGTGGCGCGCGTTGCGCTCGCCTGGCTCTTGCAACGCAAAGGCGTGATGAGCGTCATTATCGGCGCCAAAACCATTGAGCAGCTTGAGGACAATCTCGCCGCCGCCGAGCTCAAGCTCACGTCCGAAGAGATCGCGAAACTCGACGCGGTCAGCGCGCTCAAGCCCGAATATCCGGGCTGGATGCTGGCGCGGCAGGCCGATGGCCGCGTGCCGGCGCCAAAGGCGTAGGGATTTCCGCCGCTCGCGGCAGGGCGGCCTTTTCAGCGGGAGGGGAAGCGGTTGCGCAAGGTCAAATGGGGAGTGCTGGGCGTCGCCAAGATCGGCGTCGAAAAGGTCATCCCGGCGATGCAGCGGGGCGAGGTCTCGCATATAGCTGCGATCGCCTCGCGCGATCTTGGCAAGGCGCGAGCGGCCGCGGACAAGCTCGGCATCGAGCGCGCGTTCGGCTCCTACGAGGACTTGCTCGCCGACGCCGAGATCGAAGCGGTCTACAATCCGCTGCCTAATGAACTGCATGTCCCTTGGACGCTTCGCGCGCTCGCCGCCGGGAAGCACGTGTTGTGCGAGAAGCCGATCGCGCTCGACGCTAAGGAAGCGCGCCCCTTGATCGACGCGCGCGACCGCTCCGGCAAGCTCGTCGCCGAGGCCTTCATGGTGCGTCACCACCCGCAGTGGCGCCGCGCGCGTGAACTGGCCCGCGACGGGTCGATCGGGGAATTGCGCGCGATCCAGACGTTCTTCTCCTACCGACTGCTTGACCCCGCCAATGTGCGCAACCGGCCCCCTGGCGGCGGCGGGCTCTATGACATCGGCTGCTACGCCATTCTCACCGCCCGCTACATTTTCGCCGCGGAGCCGACGCGGGTCGTTGCGACAATCGACCGCGACCCGAACTTTCAAACCGATCGCCTGGCCAGCGCCATCCTCGAGTTCCCCAACGGACGCTGCCTCACCTTCACCGTCGGCACCCAATTGTCGGCGCACCAGCGGGTGACGATCGTCGGCGACGCCGGAAGGATCGAGGTCTTGATCCCGTTCAACGCGCCGCCCGAACGGCCCGCCGAAATCGTCATCGACACCGGCGCCGATCTCATCGGCGGCGGGCGCCGGGTCGAGCAATTCGCCACCTGCGATCAATACACGCTGCAGGGCGACGCGTTCTCCCGCGCGATTCAAGACGGCTCGCCGCTCGAGTTCGGAATCGAGGACGCGGTCGCCAACATGCGGGTCATCGACGCCCTGTTCCGCTCCGCCAAGAGCGGATCGTGGGAGAAGCCGTAAGCGCCGAAGCGCGCCTCGGGCCGCGCGGCGCCCGTTAATGTGGGGCCAGCGACCTCACGCCTCAAGGCGGCCCCGCGGAGGCGGGGCCCTCGAAGGATGGTCTAGTCGGCGCGAACGTTCGTGCGAGCTCACACGTCCCCTTCGACAAGCTCAGGGCAAGACTTTCGAGGCCGCTTCGCGGCGCTTCAGGACGAGGTCCGCTTACCGCCGGGCGCGCAAGTCGCGGATCATCTCGCGCGCCGCATTGTGGCCCGGCGCGCCGGTGACGCCGCCGCCCGGATGGGTCGAGGCGCCGCACATGTATAAGCCCGGAACGGGCGAGCGGTAGTCGGCGTGTCCGAGCACGGGCCTGGCCGAATAGAGCTGGTCGAGGCTCAAGCGCCCGTGGAAGATGTCGCCGCCGACAAGGCCGAACTCGCGCTCGAGGTCGAGCGGCGAAAGGATCTGGCGGGCGATAACGGACGCCTCGAAGCCCGGCGCGTAAGAATCGACCGTGTCGATCATCAGGTTCGCGACCGTTTCGCGCTCATCGTCCCATGAGCGCCCGTCCGGCAGCGTCGGCGCGACATGCTGGCAGAACAGCGAGGCGACGTGGCGACCCGTTGGCGCAAGCGAATCGTCGAGGGTCGAGGGGATCAGCATTTCGATGATCGGGGCGGCCGACCAGCCGGTGAGCCGGGCGTCGAGATAAGCGCGCTCCATATAGGCGAGGCTTGGCGCGATCACGATGCCCGCGCCGTGATGCTCCGCAGCTGCGTGGCCCGGAAGCGCCGTAAAGCTCGGCAGCTCGCTGAGCGCCAGGTTCATGCGGAAGGAGCCCGAGCCGCTGCGATAGGAGGCGATGCGGGCGCGGAAGTCGGCGGGCAGGACGGCCGGATCGAGAAGCTTCTCGAAGGTGAGCTTCGGATGCAGGTTGGAAACCAACGCGCGGGCCGCGAGCTTCTCGCCCTTGTCGGTGACGACGCCCACGGCGCGGCCCTTCTCGACCAGAATTTCGCTCACTGCGCAATTGGTGCGGATGTCCGCCCCGCGCTCGGCGCAGGCGCGGGCCATCGCCTGGGTGATCGCGCCCATGCCGCCGATTGCATGGCCCCAGACGCCCTTTTTGCCATTCACCTCGCCCCAGCAATGGTGGAGAAGCACGTAGCCTGTGCCCGCCGCATAGGGGCTTGAGTAGGTTCCGACGATGCCGTCGAAGCCGAGGATCGCCTTGATCGGATCGCTCTCGAACCATTGGTCGAGGACGTCGCCGGCCGAGCGGGTGAAGAGTTCGAGAAGGTCGCGCTGCCCTTCGAGCCCGAGCGAACGAAGACGGTTTCCGACCTTGGCGGTATCGAGGAGAGCGCCGAGATTGGCGGCGAGCCCCTGTCCCGTCGCCAGATTGGGCGGCGTCTTGAGCGCGAGCGCGCGCAAGACATCGGTCAGGCGCTCAAGCCGCGCCTCATACGCGTCGAGCCGGTCGGCGTCGCAGGCGGAGAACTTGGCGACTTCGGCCTTGGTGCGCCCCGGCGCGACCTTCAGATATCGCCCGTCGGGCAGGGGCAGGAAATTCGATAAGGGTCGCTCGACGATGCGAAGCCCATGGCGATGAAGATCGAGATCGCGGATGATTGTTGGGTTCAGAAGCGAAACCGTGTAGGCGGCGACGGAATTGCGGAAGTGGGCATGAAATTCCTCGGTCACCGCCGCGCCGCCGACGACTGCGCGGCGCTCGAGCACGGTGACTTTGAGGCCCGCGGCGGCGAGATAGGCGGCGGCGACAAGGCCGTTATGGCCGCCGCCGATGACAACGACGTCAGGCATCAGGGTCGCGCGGGGTCGGCAGCGCGGCGCCTCCTTCGAGGCCGCTTCGCGGCGCCTCAGGACGAGGCTTGGAGAGAGGCGCTGTCCCATCGCCGCGCTAGAAATCGAACCGCACCCCTTGGGCGAGCGGCAGCTTGGCCGAATAGTTCACCGTGCTCGTCTGCCGGCGCATGTACGCTTTCCAGGCGTCGGAGCCGCTCTCGCGCCCGCCGCCCGTCTCCTTCTCGCCGCCGAAAGCGCCGCCGATCTCCGCGCCCGAGGGGCCGATATTGACGTTGGCGATGCCGCAGTCGGAGCCGGACGCCGACAAAAACGTCTCCGCCTCGCGCAGGTTCAGGGTGAAGATCGACGACGAAAGGCCCTGGGGGACGTCATTGTGAATCGCGATCGCCTCGTCCAGCGCGTCATAGCCGAGCGTATAGAGGATCGGCGCGAAGGTCTCCTCGCGCACGACGCCCGACTGGTCCGGCATCTCGACGATCGCCGGCTCGACATAGGCGCCGTCGTTCGGAACGCCCTTAGCGACCGTCCCCCCGCCGTGGACCTTGCCGCCTTCCGCTTCCGCGCGCTTGAGCGCCGCCTGCATCTTCTCGCGCGCGCCGTGGTCGATCAGCGGACCGACCAGCGTCCCCTCCTTGCGCGGATCGCCGATCGGCAGGCTCGAATAGGCCTTGACCAAGCGGCGGGTGAGATCGGCGCGGATCGAACGATGGACGATGAGCCGGCGCAGCGAGGTGCAGCGCTGTCCCGCGGTGCCGACGGCGGCAAAGACGATCGCCCGGACCGCCATGTCAAGATCGGCCGAGGGGGCGACGATCATCGCGTTGTTGCCGCCGAGTTCGAGGATCGGGCGGCCGAACCGCGCGGAGACCTTGGGGCCGACGATCGAGCCCATGCGGGTTGAGCCGGTGGCCGAGACGATCGGCACGCGTTTCGAGGAGGCGAGCGCTTCCCCGATCGCCGGACCGCCGATGACGATCTGCGCCAGGCCTTCAGGCGCGTCGGGGCCGAAGCGCTCACGGGCGCGACGGAGAATCTTCATCGTCGCCAGCGCCGAGAGCGGCGTCTTCTCCGACGGTTTCCAGATGACGGAATCGCCGCACACCAGCGCCAGCGCCGCGTTCCAGGACCACACCGCGACCGGGAAATTGAAGGCGGATATGACCGCGCACGGCCCCATGGCGTGCCAGGTTTCCGTCATGCGATGGCCCGGGCGTTCCGAGGCGATGGCGAGGCCGTACAATTGCCGCGACAGGCCCACGGCGAAATCGCAGATGTCGATCATCTCCTGCACTTCGCCGAGGCCCTCGGAGACGATCTTGCCGACTTCCAGCGTGACGAGCGCGCCCAGGGCCTCTTTCGAAGCGCGCAATTCCTCAGCCAACAGGCGCACGAGCTCGCCTCGCCGCGGCGCGGGAACCTCGCGCCAGGCGAGAAAGGCGCTGTGCGCGCGCTCAATGATACCCGGCATGTCGGCGGCTGGCGTCTCCCGGATGCGGGCGATCTCGGCGCCGTCGATCGGCGAGCGGACGGAGAGCGAACCGCCCGAAAGCTCCGCGGCGGTAAAGCCCAAGCGCTCGAGAACGTCCTCGCTGGTCATGGGTCGGCCTCATCCTCATTCGGATTTGCGTATCGGCTCACGAGCGGCGCTCGTGGTCGCAAAGCGTCTCTTCGACCCCAATTCCGCTCGCCCGGCAAGCCCCCGCTCCACCGGCGGTCTCTCTCGCGTCCGGGTGGCTCGCGCTCTATCAGGGTAAATTCCGAGACGCTCGCCTTCGGCGGCGGGTCGTCGGCGCCCTCTGGGCTAGCAGCGTTGCGCGGGGCGGGGCGAGCAACTATGTTGACGGTCGCGCGCGGGGGTCCGCGGGCGCCGGAGCCTGACATGGCGCGTTCGACCAATATCCTCCTGGCCTGCGTGGCGATGCTGGGCGCGATGCTGCTCGCGATGGCGATGACGCCGCGCAATCTGATGGCGCGCACCCACGACGTGTTCAATATCGACCAGCGTCTGCCCACCCAATTCGGGGACTGGAAGCCGGTCGAGGGCCTCAACGTCGTCGCGCCGCCGGCTCCGGATTCGCTCGAAGCCACGATCTACAATCAGGAGGCGTCGCGCGGCTTTGTCGACCCCGACGGGCACGTGGTGATGCTGATGGTCGCTTATGGCGAAAGCCAGAGCGACCGTTTGCAGCTGCATCATCCGGAGGTGTGCTACACGGCGCAGGGCTTCCGCGTGTCGCGGGCGAGCCCGTTTAAGCTCAACTATTCCCCGTCGGCGCCGCCGCTCAAGGTGACGAGGCTTGTCGCCCAGCGCGAGGACCGGATTGAGCCGATCAGCTACTGGATGCGGATCGGCTACGACAATTCGAACAGCAATTGGGCCCGCCAGGCGCTGAAGCTCGGATACGGCCTCAGGGGATGGGTTCCCGACGGAGCGCTGTTCCGGGTGTCAACGATCGGCGTCCCAGCCGAGCAAAGCTTCAAGATTCAGGACAAATTCATTCACGATTTGTTGAACTCGGTGGACCCCGAGACGCGGGAATTCATGGTCGGCGACCCCAAAAAGGCGCTGCTTTAGTCTTGGTCCGCCGCACTTAGGCGCGGCGCGCGGGCGTGCGCCCGCCGCTGGGGCTTGTGCGGCCGCTTCTGAGCTTGGCCAGCGCCGTCGACAACCTCATGTCATGTACGGTATTCGCGCGAGGCGCTTAAGGCGCGCGGTCGCCTCGTAGCCGCCGGCCGGCGGGCTTGAGACGCGTTTGCAACGGTGATGCGATGGAACGGATCTGGCTCAAGTCCTATCCCGAGGGCGTGCCGGCCGAGATTGACTTAAGCGCCGTCGGCTCGCTTGGCGATTTCATCGCCGAGAGCGTCGCCAAGTTCCGCGACCGGACCGCCTTTGTCAGCATGGGCAAGGCGGTTTCTTATGGCGAACTCGACCTAAAATCACGTGCTTTCGCAGGCTATCTCAAAAACGTCGCAGGCCTGCCGACCGGCGCCCGCGTCGCGCTGATGATGCCGAACCTGCTGCAATATCCGATCGCCGCATTCGGCGCCCTGCGCGCCGGCTATGTGGTCGTCAACTGCAACCCGCTCTACTCGCCGCGCGAGCTCAAACACCAGCTTGCCGATTCCGGCGCGGAGGCGATCGTCGTCCTCGAGAACTTCGCCGCCACAGTCGAGAAGGCGGCCGACGGGACGGCGCTCAAATTCGTGATCGTCACCGGAGCGGGCGATCAACTGGGCGGCGTCAAGGGGCCGCTTGTCAACTCGGTGGTCCGCCACGTCCGGCGCGCTGTTCCCGCATTTCATCTGCCTCACGCCATGCGGTTCAATCGCGCGCTGGCCTTGGGCGCGCGGCGCCCGTTCACGGACCCGGCCGTCAAGCCGGACGACATCGCCTTTCTCCAATACACCGGTGGGACCACAGGCGTGCCGAAGGGGGCGATGCTGACCCATCGCAACATGGTCGCAAACTTACGCCAGATTCACGCGTGGATCGCTCCGGCGATCCATGGGGAAGGCGAAATCTTCGTCGCCGCATTGCCGCTCTATCACGTGTTTGCGCTGCAGGTGAACGGCTTCGTGCCGCTGATGATCGGCGCGTCCAATCTCATGATCGCCAATCCGCGCGACGTTCCGGCCCTGGTCAAGGCGTTGCGCGGGACGCCGTTCACGGTCATCCCCGGCGTCAATACGCTGTTCAATGCGCTCCTCAACAACAAGGACTTCGGTAAGCTCGATTTCTCGCGCATGCATTTCGCAATCGGCGGCGGCATGGCGGTGCAGCGCACGGTCGCCGAGCGGTGGCAATCAACGACCGGCAAGCCGCTGATTGAAGCCTATGGGTTGACCGAGACCTCTCCCGCGGCAATCGCCAATCCCCTGACCGTCGACCATTTCACCGGCGCGATCGGCTTGCCGCTGCCCTCGACCGACATCGCCATTCGCGACCACGACGGCCGCGATCTCAAGGTCGGCGAAACGGGCGAATTGTGCATCAAGGGTCCGCAGGTCATGGCCGGCTACTGGAACCGGCCGGACGAAACCGCCATGGTCATGACCGCCGACGGTTTCTTGCGCACCGGCGACATCGCGCGGGTCGACGAACGCGGCTACGTGTACGTGGTCGATCGCAAGAAGGACATGATCAATGTCTCCGGCTTCAATGTCTATCCGAACGAGATCGAGGACGTGGCGATGGGCCATCCCGGGGTGCTCGAAGCCGGCGCGGTCGGCGTTCCCGACGCCAGGACCGGGGAAGCGGTCAAGCTCGTGGTCGTGCGCAAGGACATGGGCCTGACCGAGGCCGATCTCGTCGCCTACTGCCGCCAGCATCTGACCGGATACAAGCGGCCGCGGCATGTGGAATTCCGGGATTCGCTGCCGCACACCAATGTCGGCAAGATCCTGCGCCGCGAATTGCGCGGCGAGGACCGGCCGGCTTAAGCGCGTTTTCGCGGACTTACCCCCTCTTCTCCCAGAGGGAGCCATTCGCGAGTCCGAATTAAGCCTTTTCAATAGCTTGCAGCGCCATTTCCGAGTCGCTCGGGATCGGGGCTTCGAGCACGAGCGGGCCCTCGAGGGGCGGCGGAAGCCGGCGCATCTCAAGCTCCTCGCGCGGCCGCGGAACGGCGGCAAATCCGTGATACCGGTCGAGCTCGCGCACGATCCTGACGACCCGATCGATCGCCTCGAAGTTTGTTCCCGCCACAGACGTGCGCATCGCGCTGAAAGACACGAGCAGCGCCTCATTGAGGCGGCTGACCTGAAGCGCGAGGAACTCGGCCGGGGGCTGCGGCATGCGCTCAGCGAGGATCTCCCGAACGAGATTGCGCATCCGCTTCACCGAAAGACCCTCGCGCGCGGCGATCTCGGCGACCGAAACGCCGCGATTGAGGAGGCTGATGATCCGCACTTCGCGCTCGGCCCTGTCCAGCCGCGTGGCTCTTCGCACCGCGGCGGACCTGCCGCGGCGAACAAGGGCGCGGGACGGGGTTTCGGCGGAATTGGGCTTCGGGGCTTCGCTGATCATCATGAGAACAAAAATAGAACGAAGTGCGCCGTTTGGCAAGAAAATGTCGGTTTTCCAGAATCAGGCCCAGCCCCTCGCGGTCGGCGTTCCCGACCCCAGGACCGGGGAAGCGGTCAAGCTCGTGGTCGTGCGCAAGGACCCGACGCTGACCGAGGCCGCTCTCGTCGCCTACTGCCGCCGCCATTTGACCGGATACAAAACGCCGCGGCATGTCGAATTCCGCGATTCGCTGCCGCACACCAATGTCGGCAAGATCCTGCGCCGCGAATTGCGCGGCGAGGACCGGCCGGCCGGGGAATGACGCGCTATCGCAACGGGGGTGTTCTCACCCCCTCATTCTGAGGCGCCGCGAAGCGGCCTCGAAGAATGCTCCAGTTCACCGGTGCGGCGCCGAAATGGAGCGTCCTTCGAGACGTGGCGCTTCGCGCGGCCCTCAGGACGAGGCGGAGGCTCACACCCTCACGCCGCACGGGACAGGGGTTGGCGTCAGGGCGCGCTGGCGGCGTTGAGCCCGTCCATGTCGGCCGCCGTCAACTTAAGCTCGGTCGCCCGGATAAGGCTGTCGACCTGTTCGACCGAGGTTGCGCTGGCGATCGGCGCGGTGACGCCGGGCCTCGCCATGATCCACGCCAGCGCGACTTCAGCCGGCTTCGCCTTGTGCCGGGCGGCGACCGCTTCGAGCGCGCCGAGGATGCGAAACCCGCGTGGATTGAGGTAGGCCTTGACCGCCTCGCCGCGCGGGCTCTTCGAGAGGTCGGCGTCGCTGCGGTACTTGCCCGACAGGAACCCTTTGGCGAGGCTGAAATAGGTGATGGCGCCGATCTCCTCCCGCGCGCAGAGGTCGGCAAGGCCGCGTTCAAATCCCTGACGGTCGGCGAGATTGTATTCCGGCTGCAGGACCTCGTAGCGCGGGAGCCCCTTGGCCTTGGCCGCCGCGAGCGCCGCCTCGAGCATCGCAACGTTCAGGTTGGACGCGCCGCACCAGCGGATTTTTCCCTGTTCGATCAAGCGCTGATAAGCGCCCAGCGTCTCCTCGAACGGCGTCGCCATATCCGGCCAGTGCGAGAGATAAAGGTCGATCACGTCGGTCTTGAGGCGCTTGAGCGACGCCTCGGCCGCCTCGGCGATATAACCGGCCTTGAGCCCTTCCTTTCCTTTGCCCATGGGCGAGCCGACCTTGGTGATGACGATGATGCGGCCGCGATTCCCCCGCGCCTCCATCCACTCGCCGATGATCGTCTCGGATTCGCCGCCCTGATTGCCCGGAACCCAAGTGGAATAGGCGTCAGCGGTGTCGATCGCGGACAGGCCCGCCGCGGCGAACCGGTCAAGCACGGCGAAGGAGGTCTTTTTGTCCGCCGTCCAGCCGAACACGTTGCCGCCCAACACGAGCGGCGCGATGGAAAGATCGGTGCGGCCGAGGCGGCGGGTCTGCATGAAGTTCTCCTTGATACCGGGAAGGATAACGTAAGATCGGGGATGCGGGGAAGCGGAAGGCTCACGATTTTTGTGTGGGAGGCGGGCCGCGAGCTCAACAATGTGCCGCCGCCCGCCCCCCAATCACGCGATCGCGATTGGCGCCGGCGCGCTTTCTCCCTTAAAGGCGGGGGCAACCTCCCAAGAAGTCCCCCATGCCCTCCCTGACGACTCACCGTCCGCTGGTGCTCGTCGCCGTAATGGCGGCGAATTTCATGATCGCGATCGAAGCGACGATCGTCTCGACCGCCATGCCGCAGATCGTCGCGCAGCTGGGCGGCTTGCCGCTCTATAGCTGGGTGTTCTCGGCGTTCCTGTTGACTCAGACCGCGACCACCGTGGTGTTCGGCAAGCTGGCCGATCTCGCCGGCCGCAAGCGGGTCATGCTGGTCGGGATCGCGATCTTCCTCTTTGGCTCGATCTTATGCGGATTCGCATGGTCGATGCCGTCGCTGATCGTCTTCCGGCTGGCCCAGGGCGTCGGCGCGGGCGCGGTCCAGCCGACCGCCATGACCATCGTCGGCGATCTTTATGCGGCGCACGAGCGGGCGAAGATCCAGGGCTGGCTGGCTAGCGTCTGGGCGCTGTCGGCGGTGCTCGGACCGCTGGCCGGCGGCCTCATCATCCAGCATCTGTCCTGGGCCTGGATCTTCTGGATGAATCTGCCGATCGGCGCGCTCGCCGCGGCCGGGTTCTGGGCCTATCTGCACGAAAAGCGCGTCCGCGGCCGCGGCAGAATTGACCATTTGAGCGCCGGCATTTTCACGGTCGCCATCGCCGCCATCATGGCCGACCTCACCGCGCTTTCGACCTCGGGCCGGCTCGAAATCGGGCTCACCACTTTGGTGGCGGCGGCTGCGGTCGCGCTGTTCGTGCTGCAGGAGCGCCGATCTCCCGAGCCGATGATTTCGCTTAAACTTTGGGGACGCCGCCCGATCGCCGCGGCCAACGGCGCCTCGCTGCTGACCGGCATGGTGATGATCGGGCTCACCACCTTTCTGCCGGTGTTCGTGCAGGGGGTGATGCAGAAATCGCCGCTGATCGCGGGTTTCGCCCTCTCCGCGATGGTGCTCGGATGGCCGGTCGGCGCGACGATTGGCGTGCGCGGCTTCCGCCGCTTCGGCGTGCGCGCCGTGTTGCGCGTGGGCGGCGCCCTTGTGCCGGCGGGAGCGGTGGTTTTCGTGCTCCTCAACCGGGACAATTCGCCCCTGGTCGCCGGCCTTGGATCGCTCGTCGTCGGCCTCGGAATGGGTCTCCTCAGCAGCGCCTCGATCATCCTGATCCAGGAAATCGTCGATTGGTCCGAGCGCGGAAGCGTGACCGCGTCCTATCTGTTCGCCCGCAGCCTCGGCAGCACGTTCGGCGCAACCGTGTTCGGCGCGGTGCTCAATTTCGGTCTCCTGCGATCCGGCCACGCCGGAGCGTCGTCAGATCAACTCCGGGACCTCCTGGAGCAAGGTTCGACCGAAGCGGCGGGTGACGCGGGGCTTCGCGCCGCGCTCGAACAGTCGCTTCACCTCACTTTCGTATCGATGTTCGCGATCGCGCTCATGGTCGCGGCGACCGCGTTTCTGGTGCCCAAGGTCTCCTTCGCCGCCAGGCGGGCGCTTGCCGAGTAGAATGGATCAGGCCGCCGCTTGTTCCCGTTTTTCGCCGACGGCGACGGCGAGCGTCATCGCCAGGCAGAAGGTCGCCGACAGCGAGCGGAACGAGCCAAAGTCGCTCTCGACGATCTCGAACCGGACATCGGCGAGGCCCGCGAGCGGGGAGAGAGCGCTGTCGGTGACCGCGACGATGGGCACGCCGGCGCGCCGGGCGCGCTTGGCGAGTTCGACCGTGAACGGCGCATAAGGCGAGACGCTGATCGCGATCAGCGCGTCGCCCGCGCCGGCCTGCGCCAGCTCTTCAGGTCCGAGCCCGCCGACATTATCGATGAGGGAGCACGGGATGCCGAGCTGGGAGAGCGCATAGGTCAGATAGTGGGCGACGCAGAACGACCGCCGCTGACCGAGGCAGTGGATTGTTCGTGCGCCGGCCAGAAGGCTGACCGCCCGGTCAAGCTCCCGCCGCTGCACGACTTCGCGCAGCCGCGCGATCGAGGCCGCTGCGGAATCGGCGAAACCGAACAGGAGATGGGTGGGATCGCCGCTGTCGCGGGCGTTCTGCTGCAGCGCCCGCAGGCGCTCCGAATAGTCCGGCCAACGGTTGCGCAGGCGCGAGCGAAACACCTCTTGCAGCTCGGAAAAACCGGCGAAGCCCAGCGTCTGGGCGAAGCGCACGAGGGTCGACGCCTGCACCTCGGCGTTGCGGGCCAGCGCCGACGCGGTGCCGAGCGCGAATTCGTCGGGGTGTTCGAGCGCATAAGCCGCGGCCTGGCGAAGACGCTTGGGCAGGTGCGGCTCAATCTCGATCAGCCGGCGCTGGAAGTCGTCGAAGCTCTCCGGCGGTTCGGTCGTTGCCTGATAGCTCATCGTTTCCCCTCGCGCCGGGCGACGCTCCCGCTCGCCTACGCTATTCTCCTCAAGCCCGATATAAATAGAACAGATATTCCAATCTGTGTAGCGGATGAAATATTTGTATTGGCTGGGCGGCGCCAAGTCGGGGCGCGGAATTGGGGAGGCGAACCATGCGCACCATCGGCGTCGGACTGATTGGCACGGGCTACATGGGCAAATGTCACGCACTCGCCTGGACGGGCGTTCACGCGGTGTTCGACGACACGCCGATCGTGCGGCGCGTCATGCTGTGCGAGGTCGAGGAAGGGCTGGCGCGGCGGCGCGCCGACGAGTTCGGCTTTGAGGCCTCGACCGACGATTGGCGCGAGCTGATCGCGGACCCTGGGGTGGAAGTCGTTTCGATCACCACCCCCAACGCCTTGCACGCGCCGATGGCGATTGCCGCGCTCGAAGCGGGCAAGCACGTGTGGTGCGAAAAGCCCATGGCGCCTTCGCTCGACGAAGCCGAGCGCATGGCGGCGGCGGCGCGCGCCTCGGGCCAGGTCGCCATCCTCGGCTACAATTACATCCAGAGCCCGGCCGTCCGCTATATCGGCAAGCTGTTGAAGGGCGAAGCGATCGGCCCGCTCACCCATTTTCGCCTCGAAATGGACGAGGACTTCATGGCCGACGCGGAGGCGCCCCTCTCCTGGCGCAGTCAGGAGAGGTCCGGCTACGGCGCCCTGGACGATTTCGGCGTCCACCCCTTGAGCCTGATCGCGACCCTGATCGGCGCCCCAAGCGAGGTGTTCGGCGAGATGAGCAAGCCCTACCCGGATCGCCCCGACGGCGGCGGACGCCGACCGGTCGAGACATGCGACGTCGCCACCGCGCTGCTCAGGATGTCCGATGGCGCGTCGGGAACGATCCAGGTCAGCCGCTGCGCCTGGGGCCGGAAAGGGCGCCTTCAATTGCAGGCCTTCGGCGCGCGAGGCGCGATCGTCTTCGACCAGGAGCGCTTCAACGAGGTCGGAATCTATGTGGCGGACGGGCCGCAGGAGGCGCATGGGTTCAAGCAGGTCTTGATGGGCCCGGCACATCCTCCCTATGAGCGGTTCATCGCCGCGCCCGGCCATCAGATGGGCTTCACCGACCTCAAGATCATCGAAGCCCACGAGCTTCTAAATCGCATCCTGGGCCGGCCGGCTTTGACCATCGATTTCGAGGCCGGCCTCGCCATCGAACGAACCGTCCACGCGATCGCGCGCTCGAGCCGCGAGGGGCGATGGATCGCGGTCGATTGACGCTCACACGAATTGCGCGCCGAGCCGCTCCATCGTCGGGCGAAACTCCGGGAAGCTGGTGGCGATCATCGCGACGTCGTCGACCGTCATCGGCTCGAGACTGGCGAGCCCCATGACGAGAAAGCTCATCGCGATCCGGTGATCCATATGGGTCGCGACGAGCCCTCCCCCGCGCGGGCGCCCGCCTTCGACAATCAGATCGTCGCCCTCGATGGCGCAGTCGACGTTCGCCGCCTTGAGCCCTGCGGCGACCGCGGCGAGACGATCGCTCTCCTTGACCTTGAGTTCGCTTAACCCCCGCATCCGCGTCGCGCCAGAGGCGAAGGCGGCGGCGACCGCCAGAATCGGATATTCGTCGATCATCGAAGGAGCGCGCGCGGGGGGAACGTCGACTCCATGAAGCGTGCCGGCGCGGACCCTCAAGTCCGCCACCTCTTCCCCGCCTTCGAGGCGGGCATCGAGCGCCTCGATATGGGCGCCCATCTCCTTCAGCGTCTTGAGGAGCCCGGTTCTGAGCGGGTTCATCATCACGCCCTCGACCACGATGTCCGAGCCAGGAACGATCAGGGCGGCGACGATGGGGAACGCCGCCGACGAGGGGTCGCCCGGAACCACGACCGTCGTTGGACGCAATTCCGGCCGGCCGACGAGCGTAATGCGCCGCCCCGCGCCTTCCGCCGCGACGGCGACCTCGGCGCCGAAATGGCTAAGCATTTTCTCGGTATGGTCGCGCGAGGCCTGGTCTTCGATCACGGTGGTTGCGCCCGGCGCGTTGAGGCCAGCGAACAGCACGGCCGATTTGATCTGCGCCGAGGCGACAGGGGTGCGGTATTCGATCGGCGCGGGATCGCGGGCGCCCTTGAGCACGATCGGACAGCGCCCGCCTTCGGCTTCGGACAGAACCTCAGCCCCCATCAGCCTCAGCGGATCGAGAATGCGCCGCATCGGGCGCTTGCGCAGGGAGGCGTCGCCGTCGAAGGTTGCGGTGATTCCGTGGCCGCCGACGACGCCCATCATCAGGCGGCAGCCAGTGCCGGCGTTGCCGAAGTCGAGCGTTTCGCGCGGCGCAAGGACCGCGCCGAGGCCTGGGCCACGAATTCGCCATGCGCCTGGGCCGCGACGCTCGATGACGGCGCCGAGGGCCTGGCAAGCCTTGCCGGTCCTGAGCACATCGTCGCCTTCGAGCAGCCCTTCCACCTTCGTCTCGCCGCAGGCGAGAAGGCCGAGCAGAAACGCGCGATGCGAGATCGATTTGTCGCCCGGCGGCTTAACCCGCCCCTTCAGCGGTCTCGCGCGCCTGGCGCTGAGCGGCGACGCCGCGGAAAGAGGCGACGGGTGAGCGGACACGGACGACCTTCCTTGCTGCCGGCGACGGCCGCGCCAGGCCGGGGGACCGGGCTCGTATCATTGGCGCTGGAAACTGTCGACCGCCGATCCATATAGCGCATTGACAAAGGCTGGGGGCCGCGACTAACCGGAGCCCGCCCAAATTCCGTCCTTAACCACCGGGGAATAAATCGCCTTGGCCAAACCCGAACTCGGAAGCAAGCACCAGTGTCAGAACTGCGGCGCCAAATTCTTTGATCTCAATAAAGACCCCATCGTCTGCCCGAAATGCGGGACCGTGTTTCAGGGCGCGGCGCGGGTGCGGGCGGCGGCGAAGCCTGAGGAAGAGGAAGCCGAGCTTGCGCAGGCGCCTGCCGGCGTGGACATCGTGTCGCTCGATGAGGTCGAGGCGAGCGAGGAGAAGGCCGCCGAACCGGTGGTCGACGACATCGAAGTCGAGGAGGAGGCCGAGGACGACGCGGCGGATGATCCGTTCCTGGAAGAGGAAGAGGAGGACGACGACGACGTCACGAACCTCATCGACGGCGACATCGCCCCCGACGAGGAAACCTGAAGGGACCGGGTCGGAGTCCGGGGGCGGCGTTGGAGACGGGAGGCGAAACCCGGCGGTTTTTTTTGGCCCACGGCCCTTGTGGGCGCGGCAAGTTTGCGGTTATACCCCTCGCCCTCGGAAGGAAGCGCGCTTCGCCCCAATCGGAGCCGCCTGCGATTTTTTGGAGAACGGGGCCATAGCTCAGTTGGGAGAGCGCTTCAATGGCATTGAAGAGGTCGTCGGTTCGATTCCGTCTGGCTCCACCAACACCCAATGAAATCGCCCCAGTCATCAGCATCGAGCCGCGAGTCGGCGGCCAAGCTCGCCGACTTTAAGGCCCTGACCTTCGATTGCTACGGCACGCTCATCGACTGGGAGTCGGGGATGATCGAGGCCCTGAAGCCCCTGACGAGCAAAGCGTCGCGGGCGCTTAAGCGCGACGAAATCCTCGAAGCGCATGCGCGCCATGAATCCTCGCAGCAGAGCCAGACGCCGGCGAAGCTCTATCGCGATGTGCTCGCGACCGTTTATCGCCGCCTGGCCGAGGAATGGGGTGTCGCGACAACCTGGAGCGACTGCGTCGCCTACGGCCGGTCGATCCGCAACTGGCCGGCCTTCGCCGACGCCGCCGCCTCGCTTCAATATCTCAAGCGGCGCTATAAACTGGCTATCCTGTCGAATGTCGACAACGAAAGCTTTTCCTTCAGCAACGAAAAGCTCGGGGTCGACTTCGATGCGGTCTACACCGCCGAGGATTGCGGCTCCTACAAGCCCTCCGCCCGCAATTTCGACTACATGCTCGCCAAGCTCAAGACGCTCGGGATTGAGAAGAGCCAGATCCTGCACGCCGCCGAGAGCCTGTTCCACGACCATGGCCCCGCGAACGAGCTTGGGCTCGCCTCATGCTGGATTCACCGGCGCCACGGCCAGGAAGGGTCCGGCGCCGCGATGGCCCTGGCGCAGACGCCCCGATACGACTTTCGCTTCGAGAGTCTGGCCGACATGGTCAAGGCGCATCAGGAAGCGCTGAAGGCCTGATGGAAAAGCCGCCGATCGTCTATGACGACTTCGCCAAGGTCGACATTCGCATTGGCCGCATCGTCGCGGTCAAGCCGTTCGAGCGGGCGCGAAACCCCTCCTATAAGGTCGAGGTCGACTTCGGCCCGCTCGGCCGGAAATGGTCGAGCGCCCGGATCACCAATTATTCCGAGGCCGAGCTCACCGGCCGGCTGGTCGCCTGCGTCGTCAACATGCCGCCCCGCAACATCGCCGGCTTTCAATCCGAAGTGCTGATTCTCGGCGCCAAGAATGCACGCTCCGAGATCATCCTGCTGTCGCCGCTGGTCGAGGTCTCGCTTGGAGAAGCCGTGCTCTAGAGCAGATTGCATTTGGGTCGACGCGGCCAATTGTAGCCGCGCTCGATAGCCCGTCGTCAGACGGGCGTTCTTTAAGACCGCCCTTTGGAGCGCGGCGACGCGGTCAACGACTGCGTCTACAAGGTCGATTCGACGGAATTGCAATCTGCTCTAGTCGGTCCAAGCCGGTCGAATCCAACCCGCCTCACCAGCTCAGCTCCGGAACGAACTTGTAGGGGTAGTCGGGCTCGACATAGCCGTGAGCCTTCTGCCTCTTCGGCAAAGTCGGCTTATCGCGCGGCAGCTCCCTGTACGGGATCTGCTTCAAGAGGTGGGAGATGACGTTCAGCCGGGCGCGCCGCTTGTCGTCGGAGCGCACCACATACCAAGGCGCCCAGGGCGTGTCGGTGGCTTTGAACATGTCGTCGCGCGCACGCGAATAGTCATACCAGCGGCTATAGGACTTCAAATCCATCGGCGACAATTTCCAGATCTTGCGTGGATCGTCGATCCGCGCCTCGAGTCGGCGGGTCTGCTCCTCCTCGCTCACCTCCAGCCAATATTTGATCAACTGGATGCCGGATTCGACCATCGCCTTCTCGAATTCCGGGGTCACCTCGTGAAAGCGCGTTGCTTGCTCCATCGAGCAGAATTCCATCACGCGCTCGACGCCCGCGCGGTTGTACCAGCTGCGGTCGAAGATGACGATCTCGCCGGCCGCGGGCAGATGCCGCATGTAGCGCTGGACGTACATCTGCGACTTCTCGCGCTCGGTTGGCGCGGGCAGCGCCACGACGCGATAGACGCGCGGGCTGACCCGCTCGGTGATCGCCTTGATGACCCCGCCCTTGCCCGCGCCGTCGCGGCCCTCGAACGCGACCACGACTTTCAGTCCTTTGGCTACAACCCAGAGCTGCAGCTTGACCAGTTCGCCATGCAGCCGGGCGAGTTCGCGCCCGTAATCCTTGGCGCCGAGCTTCGCGTGACCGTCCGATCTCTTCTTGTTCTCGGGCCTTTTTGCCCTGTTTAAACTTTTTCTCGCAGCCATTCTTCCCTCCCCGTTCGCGCTTTACATCACGGACGCGCTTGCCTAGTAAAGCGGCGGAGGGCTTGGACCAAGAGGGCCGGCCTGAGGGCGTCCGGTTCGCCGCCGCGTCGCGACTCGAAACGAGCGCCGCGTTCTGAGATTTCGGGTCCCGCTGGCGATAAGGCCAGGTACGGATGACGTGCGGAGGAGACCCATGGTGACCTTTCGTCGACGCGTTGCCACGTCGGCCCTTCTGCTGGGTGTCGGGACGTGGGCCCTCTCCGTGAGCGGGGAGCCGAAGCCTGGCGTTTCATTGGTCCCTTCGGCGCACGCTCAGGGCCTCATCCGCAACCTCATTGCGCGCCTGCGCGGGCAGACGCTGCCGGACGGCGTCGTCAAGTCGAACGGGCGCATCGAGGCGACCCAGGTCGACGTCTCCTCGAAATATCCCGGTCGGCTGGCCGAAGTAACGGTTGAGGAAGGATCGCCCGTCACGCAGGGCCAGGTGATCGCGCGCATTTCCTCCCCTGAGTACGAAGCCCAGTTGCGAGCCGCGCAGGCCGATGTGCGCAAAGCCAACGACGCGCTGGCCGCAGCCGAAGCCGAGATCGTGTCGCGACAAAGCGCGCTTGAATTCGCCAAGTCTGACTTCGAGCGCGGCCAGGAGCTGATGAAGACCGGGTTCATCACCAAGCAGGTCTTCGAGCAGCGCAAGCGCAACTTCAACTCGGCGGCCGCGGCGGTGAAGAGCTTCACGTCGCAGCGCGATCAGGCCCTGTCCCATATTGCGAACTCGGAGGCGGAGGTCGATCGCATCCAGTCGATCATCGATGATCTAACCCTCGTGTCGCCGCGGAACGGCCGCGTGCAGTACCAGCTTGCACGGGCCGGCGAGGTCGTCGCCGCCGGCGCGCCGATCGTGACGATTCTCGACCTCACCGACGTCTATATGACGATCTTCCTGCCCGCCGCGGACGCGGGCCGGCTTGCGGTCGGCGACGAGGCCCGCATTATCCTCGATCCAGTCCCCGACTACGTCATTCCCGCGAGCGTGAGCTTTGTCGCCGCAGACGCGCAATTCACCCCGAAAACGGTGGAGACCACGGACGAACGCGCGAAGCTCATGTTTCGCATCAAGCTGAAGATCGATCCGCAGGTTCTCCAGCAGTTCTACACGCGCGTGAAGACCGGCGTTCGCGGCTTGGGGTTCGTCCGCACCAAGCCCGACGTGGAATGGCCCGCCGACTTTCAGGTCAAGCTGCCAAAGCCGCCGGCGGGCAAAGCCTCCGCCGCGCCGGCCGCCGACAGCGCGGCGCCTCAGGGGACCGCGCCCGAACCTAAGATTCCCGACAACAACGCAGCCGAAACCAAGACGCCCGACGCCAAATGACGGTTGAGTCGATCGCGCGGGTCAAGGCCGTGTCGCACCGGTACGGCGCGACGGTCGCTCTCGCCGATGTCAGCATCGATATCCCGGCCCGCATCATGGTTGGCGTGATCGGACCCGACGGCGTCGGCAAGTCGACTTTGCTCGGGCTCATCGCGGGCGTGAAGAAGATCCAGGCCGGCGAGGTCGTGGTCTTCGACAAGAGCATCGCCAACCAGGAAACCTTGCGCGAGATTCGCGGCCGCATCGCCTATATGCCGCAGGGCCTCGGCCGCAACCTCTATCCGACGCTCTCCGTCCTCGAGAACATCGATTTTTTTGGCCGATTGTTCGGACTGTCGGCGACCGAGCGTCGCGCCAAGATCACCGAGCTTCTCACCGCGACGAGCATGGAGAAGTTCGAGGCGCGTCCCGCCGGCAAGCTTTCCGGCGGCATGAAGCAGAAGCTCAGTCTCTGCTGCGCGCTCATCAACGACCCGGACCTTCTCATCCTCGACGAGCCGACGACTGGCGTCGATCCGTTGTCGCGCGGCCAGTTCTGGGACCTCATCAACACGATCCGCGCGCGCCGGCCGCAGATGAGCGTGATCGTCGCGACAGCCTACATGGACGAGGCGGAGCGCTTCGACTGGCTGATGGGGATGGACGACGGCAAGATCATCGCCACCGGCACGCTGAAGGAGCTGCTCGCCAAGACGGGCGAGCCCAATCTCGATGAAGCCTTCATCGCGATGATGCCCGAGGTCAAGCGCGCCCTGCACAAAAAGGTGGTCGTGCGTCCGCGCGTGGCCTCGCCGGACGAGACGCCGGCGATCGAGGCGGAGGGGCTCACGCGCCAGTTCGGCGATTTCATCGCCGTCGATCACGTCAGCTTCAAGATCGCGCGCGGCGAAATCTTCGGCTTTCTCGGCTCCAATGGCTGCGGCAAGTCGACGACGATGAAAATGCTGGTCGGCTTCCTGCCGGCGAGCAGCGGCACATGCAAGCTGTTCGGCGAGCCGATGGGCTCGAAC
The DNA here is from genome assembly GCA_963824475.1 of uncultured Alphaproteobacteria bacterium. Lineage (GTDB taxonomy): Bacteria > Pseudomonadota > Alphaproteobacteria > Rhizobiales > Beijerinckiaceae > Roseiarcus. The sequence goes on along the minus strand of CAWGPR010000003.1, from coordinate 293,703 downwards.
GACATGCAGGCCCGGCGCAACGTCGGCTACATGACCCAGGCTTTCTCGCTCTACGGCGAATTGACGGTCGCGCAGAATCTGCAGCTGCACGCCGAGCTGTATCATCTTCCGCCGGAAAAGGTCGCTGGCCGGATCGAGGAACTGCTCGAGCGCTATGATCTGAAGTCGGTCGTCAACGCCCGGCCGGACAGCCTGCCGCTCGGCATCAAGCAGCGCCTGCAGCTCGCGGTCGCCGTGCTGCACGAGCCCTCCATTCTCATTCTTGACGAGCCGACCTCCGGCGTCGACCCGATCGCGCGCGACTCCTTCTGGCGCACGCTGATCGACCTCTCGCGCGACGACGGGGTGACGATCTTCGTCACCACCCATTTCATGAACGAGGCGGACCGCTGCGACCGCATCTCGCTCATGCACGCCGGCAAGGTGCTCGCCGTCGGCGCGCCGCAGGAGCTGGTCAAAGAGCGCGGCAGCGCGTCGCTCGAGGACTGCTTCGTTGGCTATCTCGCCGAGGCGGCGGGCATCGACATGTCGAAAAAGGCTGAAGCGCCGCCGCCGGCCGCCGCCGAAGTCGAGGCGAGCGAGCGGCCGAAGCGCTTCAAAATTGGCCGGCTATGGGCCTACGCTCGGCGCGAGACGGTCGAGCTTTTGCGCGATCCGATCCGGCTGGCTTTCGCGCTCTTTGGCCCGATCATTCTCATGTTCGCCTTCGGCTTCGGCATCTCCTTCGACATCGAGAACCTGGCGACCGCGACATTCGACCAGGACGACACGCCCCAGAGCCGCGACCTGCTTCAGGGTTTCGACGGGTCGCGGTATTTCGCCATCCAGCCGCCGATCACGTCGGCGGGCGAGGCCGAGAGACGGCTTAGAAGTGGGAACACCCAGATCGTAGTCGAAGTGCCGCCCGGTTTCGGCCGCGACCTTCTCAACGCCCGGACGCCGGAGGTCGATGCGACGGTCGATGGCGCCATGACGTTTCGTGGCGAAACCGCGAAGAACTACGTGACACGGGTAATCCGAATGCAAGGCGAGGAACTGCAGCGGTCGCTGCATCGTCCGGGCAGCGCCAACGCATGGAGTTCAGAGGATATCCAGACTCGCTTCCGCTACAATCAGGCCTTTCTCAGCGTCAACGCGATGGTGCCCAGCATTTTCATGCTGCTCTTGTGCCTGATTCCGGCGATCATGTCGGCGATCGCGGTCGTGCGCGAGAAGGAGACGGGCTCGATCGCCAACTTCCGCTCGACGCCGATCACCCGATTCGAGTACCTGATCGGCAAGCAACTGCCCTATGTCGCGGTCTCGATGATCGCCTTCTTCGCCCTGCTCATGATCGCGATTTTCATTTTCCGCGTGCCGCCGAAGGGACCGTTCCTCGTCCTCCTCGTGGGAACGCTCGTCTACGTTGTTGCGACCGTGGGGTTCGGCGTTCTGATCTCCTCCTTCACCCGAACGCAGGTCGCGGCCGTCTTCGCGACCGCGATCCTTTCGATCGTACCGGCGGTCAATTTCTCCGGAATGCTCGCGCCGGTCTCCTCGCTCTCCGGCGGGGCGAGGATCATCGGCCTGTCGTTCCCCTCGTCCTGGTACCAGCAGATTTCGGTCGGCGTATTCGCCAAGGCGCTTGGCATCGTCGATCTCTGGCGGGACATCGCCGCGATCGCGCTCATCGCGCTCGTCTTCCTGGCCCTGTCGCTGGCCTTGCTTCGCAAGCAGGAGACGTGAGATGTCCCAGGCCTCAGCGCCCAAAGCCCCGCATCTCGTCGAAGCCAAGCCGCTGACCTTCGTCGACCATGTGGTCAACATCTTCCATCTGGTCATCAAGGAGCTGAGAAGCATTCGGGCGGACCCGGTGATGCTGGTGTTGGTCGTCTATTCGTTCAGCATTTCGGTCAACACGGTCGCCACCGGCGCGGTGACGGAAGCGACCAATCTCTCGGTCGGCATCGTCGACGAGGACGGGTCAGAGCTATCGCGCCAGATCGCGGAGGCGCTGACGCGCCCGACCTTCCAGCCGCCGGTGCAGATCACCGCTTCCGACATCGATCCGATGATGGACCAGGGCAAGCTCTTGTTCGTCGTCGAAATCCCGCCGAATTTCGAGGCCAACGTTCGCGCCCAGCGCAAGACCGGCATCCAGATCAATGTCGACGCGACGGCGGTGGCGCAGGCCGGCAATGGCGCCGGCTATCTCAACACGGCGATTGCAAACGAGATCCAGCGGTTCATTGGCGGCCGCGAAGCCTCGACCGGCGTCCCGATCAATCTTGTGTTGCGCGCGGCCTTCAATCCGAATCTCAAGACGGCGTGGTTCTCGGCGATGACCCAGGTCATCAACCAGATCACGATGCTGACGGTCATCCTCACTGGCGCGGCGCTGATCCGCGAGCGCGAGCAGGGCACAGTGGAGCACCTCTTGGTCATGCCGGTCGTGCCGTCGGAGATCATGCTCGCCAAGATGATCGCCAACGGCCTCGTCATTCTGGTCGCGGCGATGTTTTCGCTGCAGTTCGTCGTTCACTGGTGGATCGGCTCGCCGATTAACGGGTCTCTGCTTCTGTTCCTGCTCGGGGCGGCGATCTATGCGCTCGTCGTGGCCGCGCTTGGCATCCTGCTCGGCACCCTGGCGACGACCATGGGCCAGTTCGGCCTGCTCGCCATGCCGGTGCTGATGGTCACGCAACTGCTTTCGGGCAGCAGCACGCCGATGGAGAGCATGCCAGTTTGGCTGCAATATTTCATTCAAACGATCAGCCCGACGCCGCATTTCGTGCAATTCGCCCAGGCGGTGCTGTTCCGCGGCGCCGACATCACCCTTGTCTGGCGTCCGCTGGTCGCGATGTTCGTCATCGGCGTCGTCTATTTCACCGTCGCCAGCGTCCGCTTCCGGCGCGTCATTTTTGGCGGCTGACCCGCTCGACGTCATAATTGACTGTCGTATCATGTGATATTCGACTAATGGGTAGTCTCGCTGATTGCGCCGTTTGGCTTGACGGCCTAAGCGCGCATCGACGAAAGTGCTGCACGATCAACAACCCGCAGGATCGTCAGGCCAGGCGCTCACGCCGAGCTGGAGCGAAAACCATCCGAACCAGGGAGAGAAGCTTGCCCAAGTCCAATTGGCTCGCCGGCGTTAACCGCCGCACACTCGTCAAAACGGGGGCGGCCGTCGCGGCCGCTCAATTCGCCAGTCCATTCGTCATCCGCGCCCGCGCCGCCGACGCGGTCAGGATCGGGCTCGACAATCCGCTGACCGGCACGTACGCCGCGCCGGGCAAGAACGAGCTCATCGGCTGCCAGATGGCGCTCGACGAAATCAACGCCAAGGGCGGCATTCTCGGCCGCCCGGTCGAGCTTCTCGTCGAGGATTCGTCGAGCGGCGACGCCGGCACGGCGGTGCAGAAGGCGCGCAAGCTGATCGAAGGCGACAAGGTCGACTTCCTGCTCGGCAACGTCAACTCGGCGCTGGCGCTCGCCATGGCGCAGGTGTCGAACGAAAAGGGCGTCCTGCATATCGTGCCCGGCGGCCACACCGACGCGGTCACCGGCAAGAGCTGCCATTGGAACGTGTTCCGCGTCTGCAACACCACGCAGATGGAGGCGAACGCCGTCGCCGGCGCGCTGGTTAAGGAATACGGCAAGAAGTTCTACTACATCACGCCCGACTACGCGTTCGGCCATACGCTTGAAGCCGGCATGATCAAGGCCATCGCCGCGCTCGGGGGCGAGAGGGTCGGCGGCGACTTGACGCCGCTCGGCACGGTGGACTTTTCCTCCTATCTCATCAAGGCGCAGGCGGCGAACCCGGACGTCATCATCTTCTTGGTTCAGGGCGACGACATGCTCAACGCCCTCAAACAGGCAGTGCAGTTCGGGCTTCAGAACAAGGTGCATCTCGCCGGCGCTCAGCAGGAGATGGAGCCGCTCGAAGGCCTGCCGCCGGAAGCGCGCATCGGCACCTGGGTCATGGAATGGTACTGGAACCAGCCGGGCGTGCCGCATGTCGCGGATTTCGTCGAGGCGACGAAGAAACGCACCGGGCGCGTGCCGACCGCGCGCACCTGGTTCGGTTATGTCTCGGTCTGGACCTGCGCGCACGCCGCAGCAGCAGCCAAATCGTTGAAGGCGGTGGACATGGCCAAGGCGTTGCAAGACTTCCATCTGCCGCCCGAAATCGCGCTTGGCCCGAACCCGGCTTTCTACCGCGCCGGCCAGAATCAGCTCATCGCCTCGCTGTTCGTCGGCGACGCGCAGGCCAAGGGCTCGGCGCCGGATGACTTGTTCAAGGTCGCCAAGGTCGTCAATGGCAAGGATGTCGCCGGCACGCTCGAGGAGACCGAGTGCAAGATGACCTGGCCAACCTGACGATCATGCGAGCCGAAGGGGGCAGGCTCGCTCGCGCCGCCGCAGGCGGCGCGGGCGGCGAACATAGCGCATGACCCAGGTCGTCCTGTTCAACGTCTTCAACGGCCTGATCGTCGGGGCGTTCTATGCGCTGATGGCGCTCGGCCTGTCGCTGATCCTCAATCTCAGCGGCGTCATCAACTTCGCCCACGGCGGATTTCTGGCGCTCGGCGCGTATCTGGCCTACACCCTGATCCCCTATATCGGATTTTGGGGCGCGCTGATCCTCGCCCCCCCGCTCACTGCCGTGCTCGGCCTTATCGTCGAGCGGCTGCTGATTCGCCCGCTCTATGGCCAAGACCCGCTTTACAGCCTGCTCTTGACCTTCGGCCTCGCCTATATCTTCGAGGACATGACGCGCCTCGTCTGGGGCGCGCAGAGCGTGCCGTTTCAGGTCCCCGCCTGGCTTATGACCTCGCTGTCGAGCCAGTTCTTTTTCATCACCGGCTATCGCGTGTTCATGGTGATCATCGTCGCGGCGGCGGTCGGCGGCCTGTTCGCCGTGCTCAAATACACGCGCCTCGGCATGCGCATTCGCGCCGGCACGCGCGACCTCGATACGGTCTCGACGCTCGGCGTCAACGTCAGGGTGCTGCGCAGCCTCAACTTCGGCATCGGCATCTACATGGCCGGCCTCGCTGGCGTGCTGGCAGCCGGCCTGCTCGGCCTCTCGCCCACCATCGGCGCCAACCTCATCATGCCGAGCTTCGTGGCGATCATCGTTGGCGGCCTCGGCAGTCTGCTCGGAACGCTTCTTGGCGGCTTGATGATCGGCGTCGCCTCCGGGCTGGCGGCGGTCTATTTTCCCTCCGCCACCGAGGCGGTGATCTATGTGATGATGGGGCTCGTGCTGCTCGTCCGGCCCCGCGGCTTGCTCGGCGAAGAGGGGAGAGTGCATTGAGCGGCGCCCGCGTCCGCGCTTTCGACGCCGCGGTCTGCCTGCTGCTCCTGTTTATGCCGTTCTGGATGGGCGCGATCGGCGGCTATACAGAGCTCGCCACCCGCATCGTGGTCATGGGGCTGGCGGCGATGTCGCTCAACTTCCTGCTCGGCTTCACCGGGGTTCTCTCGTTCGGCCATGCCGCCTATTTCGGGCTCGGCGCCTACGGAGCGGCGATGGCGATCAAGTATCTGGGCGCAGGCTCGATCCCTGCCATTGGGCTCGGCGTCGTCGTCGCAACGATCGCGGCGATGATCATCGGCGCGCTCATCGTCAGGCTGCGCGGCGTCTATTTCGCCATGGTGACGATCGCGTTCGGCCAGGTCTTCTATTTCATCGCCTTCCGCTGGAACGCGGTGACCGGCGGCGACGACGGGCTCACCGGCTGGCATCGCCTGCCGATCGACTTCGGCTTCGCCCGGCTCGACATTTTTAAGAACGACAAGGCATTCTACTATTTCGCGCTGGTGATTTTTGCGATCTGCGTCGGCGCGATGGCGAAGCTCCTCAATTCCCCCTTCGGGCGCTCGCTGATCGCCATTCGTGAGAATGAGCGCCGCGCGCGATTTCTCGGCGTGCCGATCGAGTGGCACGTGTGGATCTCGTTCGTGATCTCTTGCCTCTTCGTCAGCGTGGCGGGAGCCCTCTACGCCCTGCTCAACAACTTCACCGATCCGCGGGCTTTGCGCTTCGACCTCTCCGGCAATTTCGTCATCATGGCGGTGCTGGGCGGCATGCGCTCGTTCTGGGGTCCGTTGATCGGGGCGGCGATTTTCGTCGCGCTGCAGGATTACGTCTCGAGCCACACCGAAAACTGGATGTCGGTGATCGGCCTCGTGTTCGTGCTGGTGGTGCGCTTCTTTCCGCGCGGAGTTCTGGGCATGCTGCGCGGCGGAGCGAAGGCGTGACCCTGCTTCAGGTCGACGGCGCATCGAAGCGCTTCGGCAGCCTAGTCGCCATCGACGATGTGTCGCTGACCATCGAGCCGGGCGAATTGCGCGCGATCATCGGTCCGAACGGCGCCGGCAAGACGACATTCTTCAACCTGGTCAGCGGGCTGTTCGCGCCGACCACGGGCTCGATTCGCTTCGAGGGGCGCGACGTCACTGCGCTTGCTCCGGATGAGCGGGTGCGGCGAGGCATGGCCCGCACTTTCCAGATCACCGAGATCTTTCCCGATCTCTCGGTCGCCGACAACATCCGCGTCGCGGTCGAGATCGCGGCGGGCTACCGTCTCAGGCCGTGGCTCGCCGGAAAGGCGCGTGCAACGGTGGCGGCGCGCGTCGCCGAGCTCCTGAGACTGGGCGGACTGGCCGACAAGTCCGACATGCGCGCTGGCGCGCTGTCGCACGGCGACCAGCGGGCGGCGGAGATCATGATGTCGCTTGCGCTACGCCCCCGCCTGCTCATGCTCGACGAACCGACCGCGGGCATGGGCGACCAGGAGACCTATGACATCGCTCGGCTCATCCGGCGGCTCCATCGGCAGGAGGGGCTGACGATCATGCTGATCGAGCACGACATGCGCGTCGTCTTCAACCTCGCCGACCGCATCATGGTGCTCGCCGAGGGACGGGTGCTGGCGGAGGGCGGGCCGCAGGAAATCGCCGACAGCGAAACGGTGCAGGCGGCCTATCTGGGCAAGGCGGCGGCATGATCGCGCTCAAGGCCGAGGGCATCCATACTTTCTATGGCAAGAGTCACATCCTGCACGGCGTGAGCCTCGAAGTGCGCGAGGGCGAGATCGTCGCGCTGCTTGGCCGCAACGGCGCGGGGAAGACGACGACGCTGCGCAGCCTGATCGGGCTGACCCGCCCGCGCACCGGTAGGGTCGCGCTGTTCGGCGCGGACGTGACCGGATTTCCCCCTTATCGGATCGCTGAGGCGGGCGTCGGCTATGTGCCGGAGGGGCGGCGCATCTTCGCCAACCTGACCGTGGACGAGAACCTGCTGGTTCCAGTCGAGCGGCCGGGCCCGTGGACCGTCAGCCGCGTCTACGAAGCGTTTCCGCGCCTCGCCGAGCGCCGGACGAATAAGGGCGCCCAGCTCTCCGGCGGCGAGCAGGAGATGCTGTCGATCGCCCGCGCGCTCATTTTGAACCCCAAGCTGCTCATGCTCGACGAGCCCTCGCAGGGCCTCGCTCCGCTGATCGTCGAGGAGGTGTTCAAGATCGTCGTCGCGGCGCGGCGCGATGGCGTTTCGGTCCTGCTCGTCGAGCAGAACGTGCGCGCGGCGGTCGAGATCGCTGATCGCGCCTATGTGCTCGACGACGGCCGGATCGTCTACGAGGGCGAGGCGCGCGCCTTCGGCGCTGATGAGCAGCGGGTGCGCGAACTCGCCGGCGCCAGCGCCGAAAAATGGGACATGGACGGTTAGCGGAAGTCTTGAGCCGGGTTTCGGGCGCGGTTCGGACGTTCGTGACCGAGCGCAGGCCCGGCGAATGGCCGGAACTTGATTTGCCGCCGTGGCGCGCCTTATGAGAAGCGTCGGGGCCGAGTCGTGCTCGGGAAAACGATCGGAGCGCGTCCGCCGAGGGGCTGGGGAGGAAACGATGTTCGATCAGGTTCTCAACCCGCTCCCGAGTGTATTTGCGGTCTGGCTGGTGGCGCTGATCCCAGTCGCATTACTGCTGTTCCTGCTGGCCGTGCTGCGCATGACCGCTTGGCTGGCGACGCTGATCGGATCGATCGTCACCCTGTGCCTCGGTGTCGTGGTTTGGGGAATGCCGCTCAATTTGGGGCTGGCCGCGTATGCGCTCGGCTCGCTGACCGGCATCTGGGCGGTGAACTGGATCACCTTCTGGGGCGTCGTGCTGTTCAACACGCTGACGATCACCGGCACGTTCGAGAGCTTCCGCACTTGGCTGGTCTCCCAAGGCACGGCCGATGTCCGGGTGCAGACTTTGCTGTTCGCCTGGGCGTTCGGCGCCTTGCTTGAGGGGCTGGTCGGGTTTGGCTACCCGTGGGCGGTGGTGGCGCCGATCCTGATCGCGGTCGGCATTCCCGATCTGGACGCGATCCGTGTCGCGGCGATCGCCAACAATGCGCCGGTGTCGTACGGCGCCTTGGGCGTGCCGATCGTGGCGCTGGCCGCGGTCACAGGATTGCCGCTGCTTCAGCTTTCATCTTCCATTGGGCACATCGTTGCAATCTTGGCGCTGCTGCCCCCCTGGGTGCTCATCTACCTGGTCAGCGGACGCGCCGGCTTCCGCGAAGGATGGCCGCTGGCGATCGTAGGCTCACTCGGTTACATCGCCGGGCAGTTCCCGGTCGCGGTGTATCTCGGACCTTATCTGCCTGATATCACCGGCTCGATTGTTTGCTTCGTCTGCCTGTTGGTCCTGCTGAAGCTGTGGCGGCCGAAGCAAGTTCTTGGCTATGGCGGCGCGCCCGTCTCGGCCGAAGCTGCGGCCGCGGCGCAGGCAGGGCGGGTGTTGCCGGCAGCGGAAGTGTTCCGCGCCTGGCTGCCGTTCCTTGTCCTGATCGTGGTGGTCGTTCTGTGGACCGGGCCGTGGTCGAGCCTGCCGCGCATCGTGTTGTTCAAGTATTCCGTCGCGGCGCACTCGTCGCTCTCGCTGGCCAAGGTGGTGAGCGCGGTGTTCTCGTTCGCTCCCTTCATTGGCGGGAGCGCCATCTGCGCATCATGGATTATTGTAGCGCTGTTGCTGCGGGTCAGCGGTCCACAGCTTCGGGAGGTGTTCTCCCGCACGTTCCACCAGATGTGGGGCGCGCTGCTGGTCGGCGTGTTCATCTTCGGGCTGGCCTACGTGTTCAACTATTCGGGAATGGCGGCTTCGCTGGCCAACGGATTCTCGAGGCTCGGATGGTGGTTTGTGGTGGTGGCGCCCATCCTGGGATGGATCGGCGTCGCGCTGTCGGGCAGCAACACATCGACCAACGCGATGTTCGGCGCCTTCCAGGCGGAGGTGGGCAAGCTGTTGGGCTTCCCACCACTGCTGTTGCCGTCCCTGAATTCGGTGGGAGCCGAGATCGGCAAGCCGATTGCGCCCCAGACGGCGAGCGTGGGTGTTTCGACCAGCCGATTTGTGCGCGATGAAGGGCAGATCATCCGGCACAATATGGGCTGGACGCTCATTCTGCTGCTGTATCTGATCCTGATCGGGGTTCTCTTCTACTTCCTGGCGCCGGAGGTGATGAGGTTGGGCTGAGCATTCGGAATGTCGGCTCGAGCCGCTGCATTGGGATCGACGCAGTTTTCATGGGGCCTGTCGCTTCAAGGTCTTTCGCCCAACGGTTCTGGGCGTTAGGTCGGCCGTCGCATGACCTCGGGCTTCGACGACCAGCGCGCGAACTTCCGGCCAAGCAAACGCCAATAAACGCGCCTAAACGCATATGAATACGTCTAAACGCTAGTAAATCTGCTCGCGTTTACTAGCGCTTATTTTTCCGAATCGGGACTTTTCAATGGGTTACGGGCGAGAGAAATAAGGAAATCTCTCCCCTTTTTCCGGCTCGCGCGACGGTTGTGGACGGACGGTTTCAAATAGCCACGGCCCCTCCGGCCAGGCGGGCGGCCAGGCGCGTCGATTCCGCTTAAGAGAACATGTATACCGCGCATTTCTGTTTTTGTCAAGGAGATTTATCCGCCGCGCTCATTTCCGGCAGAAGACGGCGACGAGCGCGCCTTTCTCGCGCGCGGCGATGTCGCCGGCGCTGAGCGGGGCGGCGTTCCCTGTCTCGGGTTCGCCGGCGCCGAGGAAGGCGCGAACCGCTTCGGGGGCAATCATGGGGTGCGGCGCGGCGAGCGCGACGCCGGCCACGCGCCTGGGGTCGTCGGCGATCGGCGCCACGAGGCTGACCAGCGCGCCCTTTCGATCGAACACCGGTCCGCCGCCGGCGCTCTTGTCCACCGCCGCGATGATGGCGGGCCGCGACTCGCCGCCGGCGAACGATGCCGAGCTTGCCGAGAGGCGCGATCCTGCGAAACCGAGGACGACAAGTTCCTGCGCCGGCGCGCCGAAACGCGGCGCTGCCCCCTTCGAGGAAAAATCTCCGGCGATCAGCGCAAGCCCCGTCGCGGCGTCGGCGCGCTCGATCCGCACGGGCTTGCCGGCGACGGTCGGGTTCGGGCAGTCGCGCGCTTCAAGCGCGGTCAGCGCCTTGCCGGGAGCGATGACGAGCGCGGTCGCGGCCGGCTGGGGAGCGGCCGCGGGCTGACCTGCGCCCGATGTGGGGGGAGTCGCGGCGCTGACGGACTCGCTCGCAGCCGGCGCTGCGGCGGCCTCAGGGAACGGCTCGAATGAATTGGCGACCGCGATCGCGACCCGGTTGAGCTGAGCCGCCTGCACGGCAGGATAGGCGAAGGTGAAGCCGCGCATCGGCGGGTTCGCCGCCGCGTTCTTATCGAAGCGGGTATAGAACATCGTCGCCCCGTTCTGCCCCGAGACGACGAAGAAAGCGTCCGGCTTGATCGCCTTGTAGACGATCTTGCGGGTGGGCGTGGGCGCCGACAGGCGCGCGTAGAGGGCGCCGAGGTCGGCGTCGGCGCTCGAGGCGAAGTCGAGCCTTGCGCCTGCGCGGGCGTTCATGAGCTTGAGGGGCGCGCCGATCCTGGCCCCGCTCTTGGCGTCACTCACCGTTTTGAACCCGGCGGCGTCGCGCGCCTTCTGAGCGGCGGCGAGCAAGGCCTTGAGCTCAGGCGCCGAGAGCGCTCCGTCGGCGGGCGCTTTGACGTTTCCCTGGAAGGCGAGGATGGCGTCGCGGGTTCGCTTGCCGAACTCGCCGTCGTTGACGCCAACGTACAGCCCGAGCCAAACAAGCGCCTCCTGCGCGGCCTTGCGGCTCGCTTCCGGCAGAGCCAGGAACGCCGCCTTCTGGGCCGCCAGCGCAGCGTCGACGACCGGGGTGGGGGGCGGCGTCTGGGCGAAAGCCGCCGGAGAGACGAAGCTCAGGGCCAGAGCAAAGGCGAGACGGGCGGACGTCTGTTTCATTGGTTCTCCGGATTGCGCCGCGGTCGCTTTTGCGCTCGATGCGCCTTGCTCGCGAGACTGTTCATCGTGCCGGCGCGAAATCAAGCTGAAAGGGGGGCGCCATATTTGTAGGGTCGCGCCCCAGGCAGTTTTTGGTCGACGGCGCCTTACCCGTGCTAAGATTCGGGAGGCCGAGATGCGCCGCATTGCATTGGGAGGCGAAAATCATGCTTCACGCTCTGCGCTCGCTCGTCGTCCTTCTGATCCTGTTTGGGGCTAACGCCGGCGCGGCGGAGATCAAGCCGTTCGGGCGCGAGGACATGGCCAGCGACGCCGTGCGGCTCACGGAAACGTTGCGCGTCGCCACGGCGGCGATTGGCGCTCAAGTCAAAGGCAAGACGCCGCAGCAATTGCTGACGGAGGCGGCCAAGGCCGTCGTCGGCGGCGACTTCAGCGCCGCCGAGAAGCTCGCTGGCGCGGCGATCATCGCCGCGCCCAAGGACCCCGCTAACTGGCTTGCTTACGCCGGCGTCGCGGCCGCGGCCGACGACGCAAAGGCGAACGACCGCTATGAGCTCGTCACCCGCGGAGCGACCGCGGCCTACGCCGCCTATCTGCGCTCGACGACGCCGGAGGCCCAGGCTGCGGCGCTCGCCGAGCTCGCGGACCTGCTCGCGCGCCACGAGCTTTGGCGCCCCGCGCTCGACGCCTTGAAAGCCTCGCTCGATCGCCACGACTCGGTCGACGTGCGCAAGACCTATGAGGCGATGCGCGCCGAGCACGGCTTCCGCATTCTCGACTACAAGGTCGACAATGAATCGGCCTTGCCGCGCGTCTGTTTCAGTTTCTCCGAACCGCTCGCCCGCCGGACCGATTTTTCGCCCTATATCGCGGTCTCCGGGTCATCCGACACCGCAATCTCGAACGAAGACCAGCAGATCTGCGTCGAAGGCCTCAAGCATGGCGAGCGCTACGCGATCGTGCTGCGCCAGGGCCTGCCCTCGGCGGTCGGCGAGTCGTTGCTCACGTCGGCCGATTACGAGATCTACGTCCGCGACCGCTCGCCGCAGGCGCATTTCGCCGGCAGGGCCTATGTGCTGCCGCGCCAGGGACAAAAAGGCGCGCCGCTCGTCACCGTCAATACAGCGAAGGTCTCGATCGACGTCTATCGCGTCGGCGACCGCAATCTGCTGGCGACCGTCAACCGCGACGATTTTCTCAAGCCCATCGAACTCGTCGCGGGCGGAAGAGATCGCATCGCAGGACGGAGCGAAGGTCTGGAGCGGGACGATGGACGTCGCCTCCGAGCTCAACCAGGACGTGGTCACCGACTTCCCGGTGCTCGACGCGGTCGGCAAGCTCGAGCCCGGCGTCTATGTCATCACCGCGCGGCCGTGGAAGGGCGCGGCCAACCCGTCCAATCCAGACGCGGACGAGACCGTGCAGCTCGCGGCGCAATGGATGGTGGTCTCCGACCTGGGGCTCACCGCGATCTCCGGCGACAACGGCGTGCATGCGCTCGTCCAATCTTTGGGGTCCGCCGCGCCGGTTGCCGGCGTCGAACTCAGGCTCGTCGCCCGCAACAACGAAGTGCTGGCGACGAAGACGACCGGCGCCGACGGGCGCGTCGATTTCGATCCGGGCCTCTCGCGCGGAAAGGGCGGTTCGGCGCCCGGTCTTCTGGTCGCCACGCTGGCCGGCGACTACGGCTTCTTGAGCCTCGCTCAGAACGCCTTCGACCTCACCGATCGCGGCGTCGCCGGCCGCGACCCCCCCAACGGACTTGACGCATTCCTGTACACTGAGCGCGGCGTCTACCGCTCCGGCGAGACCGTGTTCGCCACGGCTCTTCTGCGCGACTCCAAGGGCGTCGCGAAATCCGGCTTGCCGCTGACGCTCGTCGTCAAGCGGCCGGACGGGGTCGAGTATAGGCGCGCGACCTTGGCCGACGAGGGTCTCGGCGGGCGCTCTTACGCCATCCCGCTGCTGCCGGGCTCGGCGGCGGGCAAATGGTCGATCGACGCTTACGCCGATCCGAAGGGCTTGAGCATCGGCCGGGTCGAATTCCTGCTCGAGGACTACATTCCCGAGCGGCTCGACTTCAGCCTGCATCCGGCGAAGCCGATCATCGATCCGGGCGCGCCGGTCGAGGTCTCGCTCGATGCGCGGTTTCTTTACGGCGCGCCGGCGAGCGGGCTCGACGTCACTGGCGCGATTCGGCTGGAAACAGTCGAAGGAGGGGCGCTCGCCGGCTTTCCCGGCTATGTCGCCGGCCTCGCCGACGATGATTTCACTACGATCGAGAACCAGTTTTCCGACAAGGTTCAGACCGACGACAAAGGCCATGCCGACCTTTCGGTCGAATTGCCGGAAGGCTCGAGCACGCGCCCGCTTCAAGCCAAGCTGATCGTCGATGTTGGCGAGCCGGGGGGACGCACGGTCGAGCGCACGCTCACCCTGCCCGTGCGGGCGAAGAGCGTAATGGTCGGAGTCAGACGAGACTTCGACGCGTCGTTGAGCGCGGGCGACGTCGCGACTTTCGAGGCGGTCGCAGTCGCGCCGGACGGCGCGCGCATTGCGCGCAAGGGCGCGGCCTGGTCGCTCTATCAGGTCACCAACGATTACCAGTGGTTCAACGCCGACGGCCGCTGGAGCTATGAGCCGGTCAAGTCCTCCAAACGCATCGCGAGCGGGACGATCGACATCGGCGCCGACGCGCCGGCCAAGTTTTCTGCCCGCGTCGGCTGGGGCGCGCACCGGCTGGACGTCAAGACGCTCGACGGCGAGGAGACGAGCGTCACGTTCGACGTCGGCTGGTCGGGGACCGCCAGCGCCGATACGCCCGACAACGTGGTCGTGACCCTCGACAAGACGAACTACGCATCGGGCGAAGAAGCCAAGCTCCGCATCGCCTCAGCTTTTGCCGGCAAGGCGACCGTCGCGCTGGTCGGCGACAAAATCGAGCGCTTCATCGACGTCGATCTCGTCGCCGGCGACAATGTCGTCCCGTTCCCCATCGGGTCCGACTGGGGCCCGGGCGCCTACGCCGTCGCGCTGACCCATCGCCCACTCGACGCTGAGGCTAAGCGCATGCCGGGCCGCGCGATCGGCGTCGCCTGGTTCGCCATTGATCGAGATGCCCATACGCTCGACGTTAAGCTCGACGCGCCGCCGCTCGCGCGGCCGCGCCAATCCATGACCTTGCCTGTTCATGTCGCTGGCCTTGCGCCGGGCGAAGAGGCGCGGGTCACCGTCTCTGCGGTCGATGTCGGCATCCTCAATCTGACCGGGTTCAAGACGCCTGACCCGGGCGCCTATTTCTTCGGGCAGCGCAAACTGCCGATCGAGATCCGCGACCTCTGGGGCATGCTCATCGACGGCATGCAAGGCGCGGCCGGCGCTATTCATACCGGCGGCGGTGCGGGCGGCGCCCTCGAAGGCAATCTGCCGACGCAGGAGCCGCTGGCGCTGTTCTCGGGGGTCGTCAGGGTGGACGATCATGGGAACGCCACCGTCTCGTTCGATTTGCCGGCGTTCAACGGCGCGGTGCGGCTGACCGCCGTCGCCTGGTCGAAAGACAAGGTCGGATCCGCGCAAGCCGACGTGACGGTGCGCGACTCGGTCGTTGTCGCGGCCACCCTGCCGCGCTTCCTCAATGTCGGCGACCGCTCCGAAATGCATGTCGATCTCGACAATGTCGAGGGCGAAGCGGGCGCCTACAAGCTCGACCTCGACATCCACGGCCCGCTCACCGCCGACGCGGACGCGATGACGAAGGCGGTGCGGCTCGACCTGCATCAACGCCAGTCGGTCTCGATGCCGATCGCGGCCGCCGGCGTCGGCGTGGCCGATCTTGACCTCAGACTGACGGGGCCGAAGACGGATCTGACCCAGCACTTCAGACTCGGCGTCGCCTCCGGCGCGCCTCAATCCTACCGGCGCACGGTGACGCCTCTGCCAGGCGGAGCCAGTCAGACAATCTCCGGCGATCTCCTCGCCGACTTCATTCCCGGCACCGGGTTGATCGCGATCTCCGCTTCCCCCTTTGGCGCGCTCGACGCGCCGGCGCTGCTGGCGGCGCTGCAACGCTACCCGTACGGCTGCTCGGAGCAGACGGTCAGCGTCGCCATGCCGCTGCTGTACGTAAATCGTCTCGCCTCGATCGAGCATCTCGGCGTTGATCCCGATCTCGACGGACGCATCAGCCAAGCGATCGAGCGCGAGCTCAGCCGCCAGAGCGCGAGCGGCGCGTTCGGCATGTGGAGCGCCGACAGCACTGACGACGATACTTGGCTCGACGCTTTCGTCACCGATTTTCTCACCGGTGCGCGGGAGCGCAATTTCGCCGTGCCTCAGCAAGCGTTCGACCAGGCGCTGGATAGGCTGCGCAACGAGGTCGTCAACGCCCCGGAGCCGAACAAGGACAATTCCGCGGCGCTCGCCTATGCGCTCTATGTTCTCGCGCGCAACGGGCGCCCCGTGATCGGCGATCTGCGCTATCTTTCCGACGCCAAGCTTGAGACCTTCACGACTCCGCTCGGCAAGGCTCAGCTTGCGGCCGCGCTGGCCATGCTCGGCGACCGGACGCGCGCCGCCGGAGCGTTCGGCGCAGCGCTCAAGGCTCTCGACGCCGAGCGCGACGAAGGGGTCTCGCGGCCCGACTTTGGCTCGCGGCTGCGCGACGCCGCGGCCGTCCTTGCGCTTGTCGTCGAAGCCAACCTCGGCGGCGCAATTCAAGGCGACGCGATCGCGCGCGCCGGCGCCGTGCTTGAGCAGGCGCGGGCTCAGCGTTCGTTTGTCAGCACGCAGGAAATGAATTGGATGACGCTCGCCGCCGAGGCGCTCGCCGACCGTGCTAGCCTTGCCCAATTCCGGGTCGACGGCGAGCCGGTCAAGGGCGCGCTTTACCGGCGCTGGAGCGGACCGACGCTCTCGGGGCGATCGATCGTCGTCGCCAATGCGGGTCAGAACCCGGCGCGACTGGTTGTCTCGGTTTCCGGCGCGCCGATCGAGCCGGATCCGGCCGCGACTAACGGCTATGCGATCGAGCGGTCGTTCTACAAGCTCGACGGAACCAAGATCGAGGCCCTACAAAGCATGGCGCAGAACGAGCGCGTCGTGGTGGCGCTCAAGGTGACCGAGGCGCAGGCGCGTCCCGCCCGCCTGCTCGTCGTCGACCGGCTGCCTGCAGGTCTTGAGATCGACAATCCGGCCCTGGTCGACGGCGGCTCGGTCGAAGCTTTCTCGTGGCTCAGCAGGGACGTCGAGCCCGCGCACACCGAATACCGCGACGACCGCTTCGTAGCGGCGTTCGATCGCGCCGAGGGCCAGTCGGCGTTCATCACCATGGCCTATGTCGTGCGCGCCGTCGCGCCGGGCCGCTACATCTATCCTCCGGCGACGGCCGAAGACATGTACGACCCCGAACGCTATGGCCGCACCGCCTTTGGGGAACTCACGGTGAGGGCGAAGTGAGGCGGCGAGGCCCTCATCCGGCGCTGAGGCCCTCATCCGGCCCTTCGGGCGACCTTCTCCCGGAGGGAGAAGGGATTCCCCCTCTCCCTTTGGGAGAAGGTGGTCGGCGTAGCCGGCCGGATGAGGGCGCGGCATGATACGCCCTCCTCGCCTCCTCGCCTTCGTCTTCGCCGCGGCGCTTGCGCTCGTAGCGGCCGCGCGCTTTGGCGCGCCTTTCTTCTGGAACCGCTACACAGCGAGCCTCGGGCCGCTCGATGTTGCTGCCTCGCTCGGGGGCTCAACGATCGTCGTCGATCGTGACGGCCGGTTGCTGCGGCCCTTCACCTTGCCCGATGGCCGCTGGCGGCTGCCCGCGACCACGCATGACGTCGACCCGCGCTACGTCGCGATGCTCGTCGCCTACGAGGACGGCCGCTTCTACGAGCACGACGGGGTCGACGTTCGCGCCCTTATTCGCGCCGGCGCGCAATGGCTGATCCGCGGCCATGTGGTCTCGGGGGGCTCGACGCTGCCCATGCAGGTCGCGCGGCTGATCGAGCCGCGGCCTGAGCGCACAGTCGGCGCCAAACTCAGGCAGATCGCCCGCGCGCTGGAGATCGAGCGCATGGTCGGCAGACAGGGCGCGCTCGATCGATATCTCACCATCGCTCCCTTCGGCGGCAATCTCGAAGGCGTGCGGGCGGCGTCGCTCGCCTATTTCGGCAAGGAGCCGCTTAAGCTCACCCTCGCCGAGGCGGCGCTGTTGGTAGCGCTGCCGCAATCGCCTGAAGCGCAGCGGCCGGATCGCTCGCCCGCCGCAGCGCGCGCGGCGCGCGATCGCGTGCTTGACCGTGTCGCCGCACGCGGCCTCATCAGCGCCGACGACGCCGCAGCGGCGAAGCGGGAGCCGGTTCCGCAGGCTCGGCTGCCCTTCCCGGCGCTCGCCGCGCACGCTGCTGAGGAAGCGGTCGCCGCCGACAAACAGGCTAAAGTCATCAAGCTCTCGATTGACGGGCGGCTGCAGGCGAAGCTCGAGGCTCTGGCGAAAGAAAGCATCGCGCGGCTCGGGCCGAAACTGTCTACGGCGATTGTCGTCATCGACAACGCCACCGGCGAGATTCGCGCCCGTGTCGGCGCCGCGGACTATGACGACGCCTCGCGCGACGGCGCAATCGACATGTCGCGCTCCCCCCGCTCGCCGGGCTCGGCGCTGAAGCCCTTCATCTACGCGCTGGCCTTCGAGCAGGGCCTCGCCCATCCGGAGACGCGGCTATTCGACCGCCCCATGCGCTACGGGGCCTACGCGCCGGAGAATTTCAACCTCGGCTATGAGGGCGCGGTCACGGCGCGCAAAGCGCTGCAGATGTCGCTCAATCTGCCGGCGGTCGAGCTTTTGGCCGACGTCGGCCCGTCGACTTTCCTTGCGCGATTGCACAGCGCCGGGGCTGAAATCGCCCTGCCCAAAGATACCCCGATCGGCCTCGCCATTGGGCTTGGCGGACTTGGCATTTCGCTGACCGATATCGCGCGGCTTTACGCGGGCTTCGCGCGCGGCGGCGAGGCCCCGCCGCTGATCGAGCGGCTCGACGGCCAGCCGCCGGTCATCGGCGAACGGCGGGTGACCGATCCGGTCGCTGCCTATTACGTCGCGGACATCTTGCGCGGCGCGCCGCCGCCAGCCAATGCGCTGAAAGGCCGGATCGCCTTCAAGACCGGAACGTCCTATGGCTTTCGCGACGCGCTGGCGATCGGCTTCGACCGGCGAACGACGATCGCAGTCTGGGTCGGGCGCCCTGACAATGGCCCAACGGCCGGCCTCATCGGCCGTGAGGCGGCCGCGCCGATCCTGTTCGACGCCTTTGAGCGGCTGGGGCGGAGCGTCGAGCTTATTGCGCCGCCGAAGGGCGTGCTGAAGGCGAGCGTCACCGCCGATCTGCCGCCGCCGTTGCGGCATTTGCGCCAAGACGCGCCCAGGACATTCGCCGCCCCGGAGACGGCGTCGCTCAAGATCGCGTTTCCGCCGGACGGCGCCCGCATCGACCTCGGCCTCAATGAAGGGGCGCACGACCATCCGCTGGCGTTGAAGGCGCTGGGCGGCGCGCCGCCGTTCACCTGGTTTGTCAATGGCGAGCCGGTCGGCGAGGCCGAGATCAGGCGGCAGTCGGCCTGGAAGCCGGACGGCGCCGGCTTCGCCCGCGTGTCGGTGACCGACGCCAAGGGCGCGTCCGACGCGGTGACGGTCAGGCTGGAGTGAAGCTCGACCCACGAGCGCTGGTCATCCTCTTGCCGTGCGCCTTCAAGGCTGAGGAAGTTTGATCGGGCCGATGGATTTCGCGAATTCCGCGAGATCGCCCCATGGTTCGCCTTCCGCGCTCGGCGCCTCGGTCGTCACGGCGCCGCTCGGCGCCTGCCTTGAAGCCTGCACATGCCGGAAGACAAGGCTGGCGATGAAAAGGAGGAACGGCGTCTGCCAGATGCCGCCGTGACCGTTGATCACTTCCTTCGCCGCTCCCACCACCCAGAACGGATTGGCCCCAACGCTTCCGGGCGGGTCGAGCGCGAAGGGCTTATCCCCGGCCGGGCCAGCCAAGGCATGAGTGCGGAAACTCGGCACGAAGCCAAGCGCGTGCGTGACGCACTCCTTTTCCAAGTTGCCTATCGTCGCCTCGTCGATCGCATGCCCGGCATTGCCGAGCGGGAACACCAATCCGACCGGCTGATCGTTCTCCGCCTGCGCGCACATGAACACCGGAAGCTGCTTCGTCGTGCGCGCCTTGAAGGCGGCGCTGGTCACCAGGTCATAAATCGGAATGTAACGCGCGCCTTCGATCGCCGGGTTCACCAGCAGCACGAGGTCGGCGAATTCTGGAGTCATCCTTCCGACCGGCGCGGACGCGGCCTGAATGAGGGATTGCGCGAGGGCGGAATAGACGATCATCCCTCCGAAACTGTGACCGACGATCACCAGAAGCGGATTCCCGCCGCGCTTTTGTTGGCGGTTGCGATAGTGGCGCAGTCTCCCAAACAATTCGCGCACCGATCCGACCGCCACGCGCTGTCCAGCCGCCTGCCGGCCCCAGAAAGTCGCGTCGGCAATAGCGTCGCCCAAGCCGAAATCCGACAGGCCGCGCCAGCCCACAAAGACGCCAAGCACCGGACGAGGCTTCGCGCCCGGCGCGACGGCCGACTTCTCGTAATCGACAGTGTTGTTCAGAAGCACGCGGAAGGCCGACAGGTTGTCGTCGTCCGAGCGGGCGTCGTGCTTCCATCCGTGCACGAATGCGACCAGGATCACGTCCTGCCCCTGCCGCGCATCCTCCGGCGCGAGCGCGTCGAGCCTTTCGGCGACCGCATCCATCTGCCCCCGGTCGTAACACCGCCCCTGATCGTCAAACTCGACGATTGCGAGCTCGTAAGGAGCGCCGCTCATGAAGCCGCGGAACCTCTGGTGCTGCGCGTTCGGCATGATCCCGGCCGGCTTCTGAGGCTCGACCGGCGCGAGGCCCTTTAGGCCGTCGTTCGGCTGCTGCACGCTCATCGCATCCCCCTTGTTCGTTTCGGCGATCAAGAATGTCTGAGCCGGCGTCGAATGCCGGAAAACGACCAGCCTTTACCGCGCCGACAGCGGCGCGCGAAGTGAGACAGATCACCATTCAAGCGACAAAGGAGATTAATACCCAAGTCAATATGCGCGAAGGCGGCGACTGGCGCTGCGCCGGTTGGCCTCCGGCGCCAAACGAGCGGGAGGTTATGCCGGCTTGGCGGCGGGCCAGGCCGCCAACAGCGCCCTTAAGCCCGCGACAAACGCGAGCGGCTGGTTGATCATCACATGATGCTCGGCCTCGGGGATCTCGACATAAGGAGAGCCAGGCGCAATCAGGCTCAGGAGATAGGTCGCGTCCTCGGGCTGGAAGAGTTGCGACTTCGCCCCGCGAATGACCGCGAGCGGCGAGCGCGCGGCCTTGACCAACGCGACCGGATCGAGCCGCTCGAACTTCTCCCAGAAGTGCGGGTCGAAGCTCAGCGACCAGCCAGTGTTACCGTCGGCGCCGACGGCCTTTCGCGCCGAGCGCCGGGCGATAAGGTCGAGAATGAACAGATTGTCGCAGGCCTGCGGCGGGGCGAGACGGAACCGGGCGATGATTGCTTCGAGCGAGGGCCGCACGCTATGCTCTCGGCTCGCCGGGCGGGGCGGAGCAGGGTTTCGCTCGTTCTTCGGCGCGAAGAAGGGCGGATCGACCATCGCCGCCGCGGCGAGTTCGTCGCCGAAATCGTGCGCGAGCCCGACCGCGATGCGGCCGCCGAAGGAGTGGCCGACGACAACGGGCGGCCCGGCCTCGAAGGCGCCCGCCGCGCGCGCCGTTTCTCGCGCCTCGCGAACGAACTGGCGGAAATCATACGAGGAGCGCCAATCCGAACGGCCCATGCCGGTGAACGACGGCGCGACGACGCGGCGCTCGCGGGCGAAAAAAGGGGCGATGAAGCTCCACCAGTCGGCGTGGGCGGCTCCGCCGTGCAGGAATATGAGGCCCGGCTTGCCGCGCTCGCCCCAGGCGAGGGTCTCGACCTCGGCGCCTTCGACGGCGACGAACGACCGCTCGGGCTCAATCGCAAGCACGCGCTCGAACCACGCAGGCGCCGGCGGCTTTTGCCCGCGAAAGGCCGCGAGCGGCGCCATGGGGTTCGATTCGGCCACGCGGACGTCCCTTAAGGCTCAGGCGACCTCGAACAGGCCGGCCGCGCCCATGCCGCCGCCGACGCACATCGTCACCACCACATAGCGCGCGCCGCGCCTTTTGCCCTCGATCAGCGCGTGTCCGGTGAGACGCGAGCCGCTCATGCCGTAAGGATGGCCGACCGCGATCGCGCCGCCGTCGACGTTGAGCTTGTCGTTGTCGATGCCGAGCCGGTCGCGGCAGTAGATGACCTGGACGGCGAACGCTTCGTTGAGCTCCCAGAGATCGATGTCATCCACCTTGAGGCCATGCGCCTTGAGCAGCTTGGGCACGGCGAACACCGGGCCAATGCCCATCTCGTCCGGGTCGCACCCGGCGACCGCAATGCCGCGATAGATCCCGAGCGGCTCAAGGTTGCGCTGGCTGGCCAGCTTGGCCTCCATCAATACGCAAGCGCTGGCGCCGTCGGAGAGTTGCGAGGCGTTGCCCGCGGTGATGAACGAGCCCGGCTGCTTGAGATGCAGCCCCTCCATGAAAACGGGCTTGAGCGCCGCGAGGCCGTGGAGCGTGGTGTCGGCGCGGATGCCCTCGTCATGCTTGAGAGTGACGGCCTTGTCGGAGACGGCGCCGGTCGCCTTGTCGACGACCTTCATCACGGTGGCTAAGGGCGCGATTTCGGCGTCGAAGCGGCTGGCGGTCACGCCAGCGGCGGCGCGCGCCTGCGACTGCGCGCCGTACTCGTCCTGCCGCTCGCGCGAGATCTTGTAGCGTTGGGCGACGATTTCGGCCGTCTCGAGCATCGACATGTAGACGTCGTCGCGCTGCTCGACGAGCCAAGGGTCCATCGCCCGATAGCGGTTCATCTTGTCGTTCTGGACCAGCGAAATCGATTCGAGCCCGCCGCCGACCGCAACGCTCATGCCGTCGTCGACGATCTCTTTGGCGGCGGTGGCGATCGCCATCAGGCCCGAGGCGCATTGCCGGTCGACCGACATGCCGGCGACGCTGGTCGGAAGGCCGGCGCGCAACAGCGACTGGCGGGCGACATTGCCGCCCTGCGATCCCTGCTGAAGCGCCGCGCCCATCACCACGTCGTCGACTTCGCCGCCCTCGACCGAGGCGCGCTTCAAGGCGCTGGCGATCACGTGGCCGCCCAGCGTCTGGGCGTGGGTGTCGTTGAACGCGCCGCGATAGGCCTTGCCGATCGGGGTGCGCGCGGTGGAGACGATGACGACTTCACGCATGGGGTGCTCCGGGTGGTTGATGAGGGTAACGCGTCACGGCTTCGAAAACGTCCCGCCCTCCGCCGCCAGCTTCTCCAACAGCGCTGCAGGCTTGAAGTCGTCGCCGAACTTGGCCTCATACTCCTTGAGCTTGGTCAGAACCGTCTTCAATCCGATTGTGTCGGCATAGAACATGGGGCCGCCGCGATAGACCGGCCAGCCGTAGCCGTAGATCCAGACGATATCGATGTCGGAGGCGCGCTGCGCCTTGCCCTCTTCGAGGATCTTCGCGCCTTCGTTGATCATCGGATAGATGCAGCGCTCGAGGATTTCGCCGTCGTCGATCATGCGCTGCTCGACGCCTTTCGACTTGGCGAACTCGCGGATGATCGTCTCCACATGCGCCGAAGGCTGGGCGTTGCGCGCCTCGTCGTAGTCGTAGAAACCCGCGCCGGTCTTCTGGCCGCGCCGGCCCTCCTCGCACAGGATTTCGCGGATCGTCGCGCGCTTCGACGTCGCGGCCGACCAGCCGATATCGAGACCGGCGAGATCGCTCATCGCAAACGGGCCCATCGGCAGGCCGAACTCGACGAGCACGCGGTCGACGTCCCAGGGCGTCGCGCCTTCGAGAATAAGCTTCATCGCTTCGCGCTGGCGCTGAGCCAGCATGCGGTTGCCGACGAAGCCGTGCGCGACGCCGACGACGACCCCGACCTTGCCGATCTTGGGCGCAAGCTGGACGATGGTCGCCAGCGTCGATTTCGAGGTCTTCGCGCCGCGCACGATCTCGAGCAGGCGCATCACGTTGGCCGGCGAGAAGAAATGCGTGCCGAGCACGTCCTCGGGACGCTTGGTCTTGGCGGCGATTGCGTCAATGTCGAGGTAGGAGGTGTTGGAGGCGAGGATCGCGCCCGGCTTGGCGATCGAATTGAGCCGTTCGAACACGCTCTTCTTGAGGTCCATGTCCTCGAAGACCGCTTCGATCACCAGATCCGCGTCAGCCAGCGCGCCGAAGTCGAGCGTCGGAGAAAGCTTGCCCATCCGCTCCTCGACCTCTGGCATGGTGAGGCGGCCCTTTTTGGCGGTCGCCTCGTAGTTCCGACGCATGATCGAAACGCCGCGATCGAGCGCTTGCCTCGAGGTCTCGACGATGGTGACCGGGGTTCCGGCGGAGAGGAAATTCATGGAGATGCCGCCGCCCATAGTGCCGGCGCCGATCACGCCGACCTTGGCGATCTTCCGGGTCGGCTCGTCGGCGGGGATGTCGGCAACCTTCGCCGCCTGCCGCTCGGCGAAAAAGACGAAGCGCTGCGCCTTGGATTGGGTGGTCGAAAGCAGCGCCGTGAATATCGCGCGCTCCTTGGCGATTCCCTCGTCGAACGGCAGGTCGACCGCGTTCTTGACCGACTCGATCGCCTTCTCCCAGGCCTCGAAACCGCGGAATTTTCTCACATTGGCCTTGCGGATCGCCTCGAAGACCTCGGGATAGCCGCGCGCCGGCTCGAGCTTCTCGAAACGGTCGCGCACCTTCTTCAAGGGCGCCTTCTCGGCGATGAGGCGGCGGGCGAAGGCAATCGCGGATTCGCGTAAGCTTCCTTCCCCGGCAAGCTCGTCGACCACGCCCCATTCCTTGGCCTCGCGGGCGCCGAACGGCGTTCCCGAGAGCATGACGTCCAGCGCTTTCTCGACGCCGATGAGCCGCGGCAACCGCTGCGTGCCGCCGGCGCCGGGGATGAGGCCGAGCTTGATTTCCGGCAAGCCGCATTTGGCCGACGGGACGGCGATGCGGTAATGCGCGGTCAGCGCGAGCTCGAACCCGCCCCCAAGCGCCGTTCCATGCAGCGCGGCGATCACCGGCTTTGACGCGTTCTCGATTGCGTCAAGCACTTCGGGAAGGTGGGGCGGCGCGGGCGGTTTGCCGAACTCGGCAATGTCGGCGCCGGCGATGAAGGTCCGCCCGTCGCAGATGATGACGATCGCCTTGACGGCGCCGTTCGCTTCCGCCGCCTCGACGCCTCGCTTGAGACCGTCGCGGACGGCCTGCGACAGCGCGTTCACCGGCGGGGAGTTGATCGTGACCAGCGCGACCTCGCGCTCAATCGCAAGGTCGGCGACCGAATTGATGGCGGCCATGGGGTGTTTCCTCTTAGGCGAGACGAACGCCGACGACGATGGAGCGCGAGGCCTGACGGTTTGGGGCTTTGCGACGCCAAGGATATGTTTGAGCAGCGGCGTCCTTCGGTCAACTGCCGGCGCCATCGGGGGCCGTCCGGCGGGTGATCAAAGAATTTCGCCGGTCCCTGTAACCGGCCTCCGTCTCGAACGTATAGGCGCTGCGGACCGGGAACGATCCTTCAATCCCCAACGCCAGGGAGGTCGAGAATGTTGACGCGCCGAACGGCTCTGAGCGGCCTTGCCGCGATCGCGAGCGCAAATCTGCTGCAATTCGCGGACGCGCGGGCGGCCGAAGAGGCCCATATCGTTCTCACCGACGCCGAATGGCGCAGCAAGCTTACGCCCGAACAATACGCAATCCTGCGCAAGGAAGGGACGGAGCCGCCTTTCACCAGTCCGCTCTTGCATGAGGAGCGTAAGGGCGTTTTCGCCTGCGCGGGCTGCGGCTTGGATCTGTTCTCATCCTCGACCAAGTTCGACAGCGGCACCGGCTGGCCGAGTTTCTGGGTCCCGCTCGACAATGCGGTGAACACGCACGACGACCGCTCCTTCGGAATGGTCCGCAGCGCCGTGACCTGCCGGCGATGCGACGGCCATCTCGGCCACGTCTTCGATGACGGACCGAAGCCCACGGGCTTACGCTATTGCATGAACGGCCTCGCGCTGACCTTCAAGCCGGCGACGACAGCCTGAAGGCGGTCTCGCGATTTACGTTCGGTCAAGGGCTTCGTCCTGTAACAGAGCGCCCGCGCGAACGAACTTCGTCCGCGGCTGACGAGGCTCTCAATAAGGTGTGATGACACAACTGCGTGATGCTGGCCCGCTGTCGCGTTGGCGCCATAGTGGCGGCTTATGCGAGCCCCCGCTTTCATGATTCGCGATTACAAACAATGGAGTTGAGCCCATGATCTCATCCTTCAAAAGAGGCTCGTCTTTCCCGGCGGTGATTCTCGTTGCGCTTCTGACCGCAGCCGGCTTCGTCGCCACGCGATCGACGGCGGAAGAGGCGCGAGTTCGCGCCCCCGCCCGCTCTCGACGAGCAGGCGAATGGCAAGACGTCCGAAGTCGCGGTGATTGCGGGCGGATGTTTCTGGGGCGTGCAAGGCGTCTTTCAGCATGTGGCCGGCGTGACGAACGCGGTTTCCGGCTATGCCGGCGGGGACAAAGCGACCGCCCACTACGACATGACCTCGAGCGGCACGACTGGACACGCGGAATTGGTTCAGATCACCTACGATCCGCGCAAGATCAGTTACGGGCGCATCCTGCAGGTCTATTTCTCGGTCGCGCACGATCCGACCGAGCTCAACCGCCAGGGCCCGGACGAAGGCACGCAATATCGCTCGGCGATCTTTCCGATGAACGACGAACAGGCGCGAGTGGCGAAAGCCTATATCGCTGAGCTCAATGCGGCGCATGTGTTCCAGGCGCCGATCGCGACCACGATCGAGCCGGGGAAGACGTTCTATCGCGCCGAGGATTATCACCAGGATTTCCTGGCGAAGAATCCGGGCTACCCGTACATCGTCTACAACGACCTGCCGAAGATCTCTAATTTGAAGCGACTGTTCCCCGCGCTTTACAAGCCGGACCCGGTGCTGGTCAGCGCCTCCCGCTCGTGAGTCCGGGCGCGACCCGCAGGGAAGCGATGACGGCGCGGGTCAGCTTTTAGCGCAAAAGCCCGAGGATGTCCTTGATCGCGTCCATGTTCGGCCGGGCAATGGCGCGCGCCTTTTCCGCCCCTTGGGCGAGGATCTTGTCTGTATGGGCAGGATCCGCGGCAAGCCGCAGCATTTCGGCGCGAATTGGCGCAAGCTTGTCGATCGTAAGGTCGGCGAGCGCGGTCTTGAACGCCGAGAACTGGGCGCCGCCGAAGCGCACGAGCACGTCGGCCTTGGTCTCGTCGTTCAAGGCGGCGAAGATGCCGATGAGATTATCGGCCTCGGGGCGACGAGCCAGACCCTCGACCTCGCTTGGCAGCGGCTCGGGGTCGGTCTTGGCCCGACGAATCTTCTGCGCGATCGTGTCGGGGTCGTCGGTAAGCGCGATATAGGCGTTCTCCGACGTGTCGGACTTCGACATTTTTTTCGCGCCGTCGCGCAGGCTCATGACCCGTGTCGCGGGCCCCTGGATCAAGGGTTCGGGCAGTGGAAAGTAGGCGTCGCCATGGCCGTGGGCGGCGATCGAAGCGGCAAAATCAGTGTTGAACTTCTGCGCGATGTCGCGCGCGAGCTCCAGATGCTGCTTCTGGTCGTCGCCGACCGGAACATGGGTCGCGCGATAGACGAGAATGTCGGCGGCCATCAGCACCGGATAATTGTAAAGCCCGATCGACGCGTTCTCCCGGTCCTTGCCCGCTTTCTCCTTGAACTGGGTCATGCGGTTGAGCCAGCCGAGCCTGGCGACGCAATCGAACACCCAGGTCAGCTCGGCATGCTCGGCGACCCGACTCTGGTTGAAGACGATGTTGGCCTTGGGATCGATGCCGCAGGCGAGAAAGGCCGCGGTCACCTCGCGCGTGGTACGAGCAAGCTGCTCAGGCTCATGCGGCAGGGTCATCGCGTGCAAGTCGACGACGCAATAGATGCACGGATGCGTCTTCTGCATCTCGACGAAGCGCTTGATCGCGCCGAGGTAGTTGCCGAGGTGCAGATTGCCCGTCGGCTGAACGCCGGAAAACACGCGTTCGGGAAACTTCGCCATCGTCGTCCGTTGGAGGGAGGAAATTGCGGGCGGCCCTTATGGCAACGCCATTCGCGGCGCGCAAGGGGCGGAGGGTTTTATGGGTCAGGCGCCCGGCTCGCCCTCGCCCACGTTAAGATCGACCATGATCTCGGCCGCCAGCCGCTCGAGCGCCTTGCGCAGATCGTCGAGCTTGAGGCCTTCGGGGACGCTGAGCCGCGCGGTCGCGTGGAACATCTTAACGCCGGTGAACGGCTCGCCTTCGAGGCCGCTCGCAAATTCCTCGATGTTGACGCCAAGGCGGGTCAGCGCCTGCGTCACGTCGCGCACGATGCCCGGCCGCTCATTGCCGACGACGTCGAGTTGGACTGTCCGCGCCGGCTTCTCGGACTCCGCAGCCGCGCCGCGGTCGATTGAGACGCGCAGGCCGGAAGGCGCGAGCTTCGCCAGCGCGGATTCGAGCGGGATGAGGCTTTCGTCCGGAACTCTAACGAGCACCACGCCGGCGAATTTGCCCGCGAGCCGCACTGAACGGCTCTCGAGCCAGGTCCCGCCGAAGGCGACGACCTTTTCCGAAATCGCGTTGACGAGGCCGGGTCTGTCGTCGCCAACGAAGGTGAGAACGAGCGGGACCATGGCGACCTCATCGATTGCGCGGACGTTAGTAGAGCCGTTCTTGTCTGGGAGCGCGCAGAGCGCCCGCGGCCCCTGAAACGCAAGCCTATACGCCGAGGCTCTCTTAGACCAAGAGGGCGCCTGACCGGCCAAAGTAAGATTTGTCGTGGTTTAGCCTTCGCATCAAGCCGTCTCGCCTGGACGCGTCCGTACGGCGATTCGGCGCAAAGCCCACTTGCAAAAACAGCTTAATTAAGCGAGGCTGGACAGGTATATGCGGGAACCATGCGCGCAACTTTCGCGGACGCGCGCGTTAGCGCGAGAGATGCAACCAACTCCAATGGCGACTGGCTGTCAAAAGGCGCGGCGACAGGCTTTCTAAAAATGACGCAAGTTGACTTGCCCATTTTATGAGATTTAAGCGTTTAGTCCATTAATCTTATAATAACAGAGAGGAGTGGAAATGATTGGCAAAAGGTTATCCCGCTACGTTTTTTGGAAATATTATCGCCCTCGCCTGACTGAAATAATCGCGCCTAGCTTCCCCATTATAATCGACTACCCGGTCAAATGCTCGCCTCGATATGGATACGGAAAACCTCCCCACCGGCAGCTTACGACGATTCTTGAAGCGGGACGCGAAGAGTATGCGAAGCGACTTTCCGCCTTTTGCTCGTTGAAGGAAGAGTTGAGCCAAATCCCGGGCGAAGGCTCGCCGGAGTCCGTTGACCCCTGCTGGGGGCCAGACGTTTTTCACCAGCCTAGACGCGGTCGCGCTCTACGGCATGCTGTTGGAATTTCGTCCCAAGAGACTCGTCGAGATCGGCTCAGGATATTCGACTAAATTCGCCCGTCGCGCGATCCGCAAACACGCGCTGGGGACTCGAATAACCTCAATCGATCCAAACCCGCGCGCCGAGATTGATAAGCTCTGCGATACTGTAATCCGCCAGCCCCTGGAGGAGCTTGACCCTAGCGTCGTCGATGAGTTGGAGTCGGGTGATTTTCTTTTTGTCGACAGCTCACATCGGACCTTTCAAAATTCTGATGTCACGGTGGTTTTCATGGATGTGCTGCCCCGACTAAACCCGGGAGTTGTCGTGCACTTCCACGATATATTCTTGCCCTATGATTACCTTCCGGAGTGGGCCGAGCGATTTTATTCAGAGCAATACCTCCTGGGGTCATACATAGGGTCTGACTCACTTTTGATGAAGTCGAGGCGCCGGTTTGGCTCTGATTCGGGCTGGGGATCAGAGCTATGCAGGGGTTTGACGTTGCGGAACTTGTTCCGCGCGGATTTGTCGTAGAGAGCGCGACCAGAGACGATGGTGGCTTCGTAATCGGGATAAGGGTCTCGGCGAGCGTTTGCCGATGTCCGATGTGCGGAAGCGTTTGTAGCCGCGTGCACAGCCAATATCGAAGGCGATTGGCTGATCTTCCGGCCGCAGGCGTGCGAATAGCGCTGATTTTGCGGACCCGCCGCTTCTTCTGCGACATCGCGGCTTGCGAACGGCGGATCTTTGCCGAACGGTTCGAGACGGCCGAGCCAAGAGCCAGACGTACGAGCCGCCTCGACGATGTGGTCCACTGTCTGGCCATTGCGCTCGGAGGGAGACCAGCTGCCTCTCTTTCGCGCCGGCTCAACGTCGAGGTGAGCAACGACACGCTGTTGCGCATGGTGCGCCGGCGTGGGTCACGAAGCTTTCCTCCGCCCACGATTGTCGGCATCGATGACTGGGCCTGGCGGCGCAATCATCGCTACGGCACGCTGGTCTGCGACCTTGAACGACATGCGACGATCGCTCTCTTGCCCGATCGAGAGCCAGCCACCGCTGAAGCTTGGTTGGCGCAGCAATCGCAGATCTGTGTCGTCGCCAGGGATCGTGGAGGCGGCTACGGGGCCGCCGCGCAGCGGGCGCTTCCGCACGCGATCCAGGTCGCCGACCGCTGGCATTTGATGGAGAACGCGAGCGGCGCCTTTCTCGATGCTGTTCGGAAGTCTATGCGCCAGATCAGGGCAGCCATGGGAACCGCGATGGTTGATCCGTCGCTTCTAACCTTTGCCGAGAAACTGCAGTACGAGGGGTACGTACGCCGCGAGGAGACGAACGCCGCCATCCTCTCGTTGTCCCAGCAAGGGATTGGGATCAAGGAGATCGTGCGCCGCACAGGGTACAGCCGCGGACTGATCCGAAAAATTCTTCGCGGACAGCGCTCGGACGTCTTCCGTGTCCGACAAGGCTCCCTCGAGTCCTATCTTCCCTGGCTCGACGAGCAATGGGACGCCGGCTGCCGAAATGGATCGGCCCTATGGCGGGAACTCCGGCTGCGCGGATTCCGAGGCTGCCTTCGCGTCGTAAGCGAATGGAGCGCGCGGCGCAAAAAGGCTGAGAAGGCGGATCCAGCCGCGTTGGCCCGCGCCCCATCCGCCCGCACCGTTGCGCGCCTCCTGACGGTCGGCCGAGAGCGGCTGTCAAGGGCCGAGACGATAACAGTCGCCGCCATCGAGAGCGGCGTCACCGTTCTGGTGGAGGCGCGAGAGATTATTCTGGAGTTCCAGGGCATCATTCGACGAAAGGCCCTTGCCGACCTGGACGCCTGGATCAGCAGAGCCCAGGCCAGCCTCGTCGCGGCATTCGCCAACGGCGTGTCCAAAGACAAAGCCGCGATCGAGGCGGCAATCGCCTTGCCGTGGTCCAACGGGCAGACCGAAGGCCAAATCTGCAAGCTGAAGCTCGTCAAACGTCAGATGTATGGTCGCGGAAACCTCGACCTCCTCCAGGCCCGCATCATGGGCTTGGGATAGCGGCCACGTCATCGAAATTGCGTCAGAGCCCGTTTTGGATGCAAGTCGGCGCTGACGATAAGCGTGCGATTAAATAATTGCAGTCCTCGTCATAGCTTTTCTCATAGAATGAACCGGCTCAGATCGGCGTTGGCCGCGAGATCGCCGACATGGCGCTCGACGAAATCGGCGTCGATCAGAACCTTCTCGCCGTTCCGGTCGGCGGCGGTGAAGCTCACCTCGTCGAGCACGCGCTCCATCACCGTCTGCAGCCGCCGCGCGCCGATGTTCTCGACCGACCCGTTGACCTTGGCGGCGAGCCGGGCGATCGCCGCCACCGCGTCGTCGCTGAACTCGAGCTCGACGCCTTCGGTGCGCATCAGCGCCACATATTGCTTGATCAGGCTCGCCTCAGTGTCGGTGAGAATGCGCTTGAAATCGTCCTCGGTCAGCGAATTGAGCTCGACGCGGATCGGCAGGCGGCCCTGCAGCTCGGGCAAAAGGTCGGACGGCTTGACGACGTGGAAGGCGCCGGAGGCGACGAAGAGAATATGGTCGGTCTTGATCGCGCCATGCTTGGTGGCCACCGTCGTGCCCTCGATCAGCGGCAGAAGATCGCGCTGAACGCCCTCGCGCGAGACGTCGGCGCCGCCGCGTCCCTCGCGCGCGCAGATCTTGTCGATTTCGTCGAGGAAGACGATGCCGTTGCTCTCGACCTCGGCCACCGCGTCGTTAACGATGGCGTCCTGATCGAGCAGCTTGTCAGCTGCGGCGGCGATGAGCGGCTCTCGCGCTTCAGCCACCGTCATCCGCTTGGCCTTAGTGCGCTGACTTTTGCCGAAAATGTCGGCGATGTTGATCGCGCCGATCGACGCGCCGGGCATGTTCGGCAGTTCGAACATCGGCAGGCCGGCGCCGCTCTGCGGCAATTCGACCTCGATTTCCTTGTCGTTGAGCTCGCCCGCGTGCAGCTTGCGGCGAAAGGTCTCGCGGGTGGCGGCGGAGGAGGTCGCGCCGACGAGCGCGTCGAGCACCCGCTCTTCCGCCTCGAGCTCCGCCTTGGCCTCGATGTCCTTGCGCTTGCGGCTCTTGACCAGCGCGATCGCGACCTCGATCAGATCGCGGACGATCTGCTCGACGTCGCGCCCGACATAGCCGACCTCGGTGAATTTCGTCGCCTCGACCTTGAGGAACGGCGCGCCGGCCAGCTTGGCGAGCCGGCGAGCGATCTCGGTTTTGCCGCAGCCGGTCGGGCCGATCATCAGGATGTTCTTCGGCATCACCTCCTCGCGCATCGGCGACGCCAGGCGCAGGCGCCGCCACCGGTTGCGCAGAGCGATGGCGACGGCGCGCTTAGCGTCCGCCTGACCGACAATGTAGCGGTCGAGTTCGGAGACGATTTCGCGGGGCGACAGATCCGTCATGAGGTCAGAGGCTTTCGACGATCAGATTAAAGTTGGTGTAGACGCAGATTTCGGCGGCGATGCGCATCGAACGGCGGACGATCTCGTCCGCTTCGAGCGGCATCGGCATCAGCGCGCGGGCGGCGGCGAGCGCGTAATTGCCGCCCGAGCCGATCGCCATCGCCGACCCGGATTCATCCGCCTCGGGCTCCAGCACGTCGCCCGAGCCCGACAGCGTGAAGGCCGAACTCTTGTCGGCGACGATGAGCATGGCCTCAAGGCGGCGCAGATATCGGTCGGTGCGCCAGTCCTTGGCCAGTTCGACGCAGGCGCGCGCAAGCTGGGCGGGATATTGCTCGAGCTTGGCCTCGAGCCGTTCGAACAGGGTGAAGGCGTCGGCGGTCGCGCCGGCGAAACCGGCGATGACGTCGCCCTTGGCGAGACGGCGAACCTTGCGGGCGTTGGATTTGACGACCGTCTGACCCATGCTGACTTGGCCGTCGCCGCCGATGACGACCCGTGCGTCCTTGCGCACCATCAGGATGGTCGTCGCGTGCCATCCGGGCGCGCGGGCGGCGAAATCGTCAGCCATGAATGAAATGTCCTGAAAGGAGGGCGGCAACCGCCGCATTTATGGGCGCGGGCTCCGCCGCGCAAGGGAGAACGGCTGCTCGAGGGGCCGGGAGGCTCCCCAGCCTCGTATCAATTCAGTGCGTCGACCCAGATCGGATTGGTCCAAGCTCGCCGCCGCGGGCCGTCAATGGCGACGATACGGAACCATTTGAACGGCGGAGGGTCGCGCCAGGCCCATTTCTTTGCTTCGGCGAATTCGATCGTCGCTTGGGTGAGCCCGCGCCCGATGCGGCTTACCGCCGGCGACGCGCCGGTGATGAGCGCGACGGTATGGACCGGAGAGCACTCGACCCGCACCTCCTCGGGTGTGAGCTCGATGTTGTAAATGCGCGGACCCTGAGTGGAATAGAACTCGCCGGCCTTCAGCGCGCCGAGCAGCAACTCGGGTTCGAGCGATTCAGATTTGACCATGACATAGCCGCCGAAGGCATCCAGGTCGCCATTGTGGAAATGCGCGTCGTCGCCGGCCACGGCGGTCAGCCGCCGGTCCTCGTTGCACAGCTGGTCGAGCAGATAGAAACCGTGGCCGCGATCGGTCAGGACCGCGCAGGAGTGATTATAGACCTCGACCGCATGCGCGGCGTCGAGCGAACGCCCGTCCTCGATCGTCAGCTGCGACCAGGAGGGATGAGCGATGGCGACAAAAGCGCCCGCCTCCCGCGCCCGCTCCGCCAGCCGCGGCCCGCTCTCGTTCGGCGCCGCATGGGGAAAATCGAACGGCAACCCGGTCGCGACGAT
Organism: uncultured Alphaproteobacteria bacterium; assembly: GCA_963824475.1. Classification (GTDB taxonomy): domain Bacteria; phylum Pseudomonadota; class Alphaproteobacteria; order Rhizobiales; family Beijerinckiaceae; genus Roseiarcus. The sequence continues at coordinate 260,043 of CAWGPR010000003.1, read as the reverse complement.
ATGCCAATATTCTCCGGCGCTCGTTCCCATGGCGTGAACTTCGGCGCCGATCAGGGTGGTGAAGTTGTTGGAGCGCAGTTTGCGGGTGTCGGCGATCGGCCAATCGAACCGGTCGAGAAAATGATCCGACAATTGGACAAAGTCGTAGCCGGCGCGTTTATAGGCCTCGACAACCTCCACAGGGTTCAAGGCCCCATCGGAGAGGGACGAATGCGCGTGAAGATTCCCGCGCCAGAAACGGCCAGGCGTCGAGAAGGGACGTATCCGCATGGCGCTCAGGTTGTCGGCTGCGACGTGTCCGGTCAAGCACATTTGACGGAATCTCATTGGCCTTTTTGCCGGTAAATTACAATACCAAAATATGTATAACCAAATTTGCGCCTCGACTGCCTTCCTTGAGGCACATCAACACGCGGAACCCCGTAAGGCCGCATAAGAGCCAGAACAAATTACCGTGAACCGACTCTTGTTCAACTCATATATTCGAATATGTCTATGTTATCGTTCGAGCCGCTGGCCCGAGCGAACGCCCTAGAGATCGAACGAGCGGAAGGAAACCTGAGATGGAAACGAAAGACTGGCGCGACTTCAGCCGCGGCCTTAGCGCGGAGCTCAGAAACCTGCGCGGCGGGGCGCCGGAGGTGATGAAGGCTTTTTCGGCGCTGGCTCAGAGCGCGCTGGCTCAAGGCGCGCTCGACGGCAAGACCAAGGAACTGATCGCGATCGCAGTTTCGGTCGCGTCGCGTTGCGACGATTGCATCGGTTTCCATGTCAAGGCGGCGGTCGATCGGGGCGCGAGCCGCGAAGAAATCCTCGAAACGCTGGGCATGGCGATCTATATGGGGGCCGGACCTGCGGCGATGTATGCGAGCCATGCGCTCGGCGCCTACGCGCAGTTCGCGGCGTCGAAGGCCGACGCCGCATGACCTCAGGAGGAATGATGTCCTGGAACATGTTTTCACGCTTCGGCGCCGGCTCCGATCCGGACGTCGTCGACTTTGGCGACCTGGAAGAGGCCGTCGGAACGAACGCCTGGACGGTGGTCGATGTCCGCGAGCCGCACGAGTTCGCGGCCGGCCATATTCCGAACGCTCTCAACATGCCGACGTCGTCTTTCGATCCCAAGGACCTGCCGCAGGGAAAGCCGGTTGTTCTCGTCTGTCAAGCCGGCGGACGGTCGCGCAATGCGCTGAACAAGGCGCGGTCGATCGGCCGCGACGACGTGAGGCACTTCGCCGGGGGCATGAACGGCTGGCGCTCGCACAACGGCCCGGTAACCCTCTGAAATGAGCAGCGGAAGATGAGCTACGCCATAACCCGCAAGACGCACGGAGAGTTCGACGCAGTGATCGGCCGCGTCAAGGACGCCCTTAAGAACGAAGGATTTGGCGTCTTGACCGAAATTGACGTCGCTGGCACGCTGAAAACGAAGATCGGCCAGGATTTCCGACCCTACCGCATCCTCGGCGCCTGCAATCCGAACTTCGCCTTTGAGGCTCTGAGAGAGGAAGCGAATATCGGCGTGATGCTGCCGTGCAACGTCATCGTGCAACGCTACGACAACGGTGAGGTCGAAGTCTCATCGATTGACCCGGCGACCGCCATGCAGGCGGTCGGCAATCCCAAACTCTCCACGGTCGCGGACCAGGTGCGCGCGGCGCTGGTACGGGTGATTGAGAGGCTCTGACGCTTAGGCGCCGCCTGTCTCCTTCCGCGGTTCGCCGGCGACATAAGTCTCACGCACGGCGCGATCGTCGCCTAGCGTGAGGAGAGCGAACAGCTCGACCTCGAGATCGCCGCCGGCGGTCTCCATCCGGTGCGCGAGCGTCGGCGTCGCGCGCGGATCGAGCGCGACGAGATCCGCCTCCTTGCCGGCTTCGATCGAGCCGATCCGGTCGTCGAGGGTGAGCGCCCGGGCGTTGCCCAAGGTTATCCGGTAAAAAGCCTCAAGCGCCGGCCACGACTGGCCGTTGAGCTGCAGCACCTTGTAGCCTTCGGCGGCCGTGCGCAGCATCGAATAGCTCGTGCCGCCGCCGACGTCGGTCGCCAGCGCGATCCGCACCCCCGCACGGCTGAGCCGCGCCTGATCAAATAGGCCCGAGCCGAGGAACAGATTCGACGTCGGGCAGAACGCGGCGACAGAGCCGCTTTCGGCGAGCGCCGCGACCTCGCTCTCCTGCAAATGAATGCAATGGCCGATGACCGAACGGGGGCCTGTCAAGCCGGCGCGCGCATAGACGTCGATATAGCTCCGCGCTTCGGGAAACAGTGCGGCGACTTGCGCAATCTCCGCCTTGTTCTCGTTGGCGTGAGTTTGGACGTAGCAGTCCGAAAATTCGCGTGCGAGCGCGCCCGCGGCCTCCAGTTGCGCCTGCGTCGACGTCACCGCGAAGCGCGGGGTGATTGCGTAATCGAGCCGGCCGCGGCCCCGCCAGCGCTCGATCAGCGCCTTGCTCTCGTCGTAGCCGCGCTGGGCGGTGTCGCAGAGTCCTTCCGGCGCGTCGCGGTCCATCATCACCTTGCCCGCGATCATGCGCATGGCCCGCTCCTCCGCCGCGCTGAAGAACGCGTCGACGGACCCAGGATGCACCGTGCAATAGACCATCGCCGTCGTGGTGCCTGAGCGAATGAGCTCGTCGAGAAAGAACGTCGCGATGCGCGCGCAATGCCCGGGATCGGCGAATTTCTGCTCCTCGATAAACGTATAGTTGTGCAGCCAGTCGAGCAGCTGCGCGCCGTACGAGCCGATCACCTGGGTCTGCGGATAATGGACGTGGGCATCGATGAAGCCGGGCATGATGAACGAGCCCGAGTGATCATCGATGAGCGCGCCGCGCGGCGCGCGCGCGAGAATGTCGCGCGCCTCGCCGACCGCCTCGATGAGGCCGGAGGCGACGAGAACCGCGCCGTCGTCGATGAGAGAATAAGCGCGCGAGCCGCTGACGGCGGGATCATTGGTGAACGAGAGGACCCGGCCGCGAATGATCCGGACCTCCGCGCTCAAGGCAGGATGTCCTGGAGCCGGAGCGCCGCAATCCGGTCGATCTCGCCGAGCGCGGTCGTCGTCTCGGCCTCCGCGTCATTGGCGAGACGACGGCGGAAGGCGGCGAGAATGTCGGCCTTGCTCTTGGCCTTCACCGCCATGATGAAGGGAAAGCCGAAGCGAGCGCGATAGGCGTCGTTGAGCTCGGCGAACTGGCGCAATTCCTCAGGCGTGAGCCGGTCAAGTCCGGCGCTCGCTTGCTCGCGCGTCGAGTCCCCGGTCAGCGTCTTGGCGAGCGCGAGCTTGCCCGCCAAATCCGGGTGGGCCTCGATCAGCGCGCGCTTCTGCTCCGGCGTCCCTCTCGCGACGACGGCCGCGAGCGCCTTGGCGAGGCCATCTGCTGAATCGGCCGCGGGCGTCAGCCCCGCGTCGTAGGCCGCCGCCGCGGCCCATGGCGAATTCTCGTAAACGCCGCAGAAGCGTTCGATGAACAAAGTCCGGGTAAGCTTGGAGGGCTTCCAGCCGCCTGGCGGGGGGTGTTTCGCGATCCAGTGGCGGGCGATGTCGAGCCGGGTCGGGATAAAGACCCGATCGCGGCCCAGGACGTAGTCGATGAATCGCATCAGCGCGGGCGCGCGTCCGGGTCGGCCGACCAGGCGGCAGTGCAGGCCGACGCTCAGCATCTTGGGCGCTACGTCGCCTTCGGCGTAGAGCGCGTCGAAGGAATCCTTGAGATAGGCGTAAAACTGATCGCCGGTGTTGAAACCCTGGGCGGTGGCGAAGCGCATGTCGTTGGCGTCGAGCGTATAGGGGATCATGAGCTGCGGGCCGCGCGGTCCCTCGAGCCAGTAAGGCAGATCGTCGGCGTAGGTGTCGGCGCAGTAGACAAACCCGCCATCTTCCATGGCGAGCTGCACGGTGTTGACCGACGTGCGGCCCTGGTAGAAGCCGAGCGGGCGGGCGCCGGCGACCTCAGCATGAATCCGCACCGCCTCGGCGATGTGGCGCGCTTCGACGTCGGGCGGCGTGTCGCGATAGTCGATCCACTTGAGCCCGTGGGTGGCGATTTCCCACCGCGCCTCGTTCATCGCTTGAACGGCCTCGCGATTGCGCGCCATCGCCGTCGCCACCGCATAGACCGTGACCGGAACCGAGCGCTCGGTGAACAGGCGATGCAGGCGCCAGAATCCGGCCCGGGAGCCGTATTCGTAGATCGATTCCATGTTCATATGCCGCATGCCGGGCCAGGGCGCGGCCCCGATGATCTCGGACAGGAACGCTTCGGATGCGGCGTCGCCGTGCAGGATGTTGTTCTCGCCGCCCTCCTCGTAATTGATGACGAACTGGACGGCGACGCGCGCCTTGTTTGGCCAGTCGGCGAATGGGGGCGTGCGCCCGTAGCCGACCATGTCGCGCGGATAAGTTTCGCCGTCCGTCATTCAGTCTTTCCCCCGCGCGTGGACCCTCAACCGGCGCCGGCTCAACGCTACGCCAGGACCGGCGTTCGCTCCAGTCCGCCGAGAGTCGACGCCGCGGCGCTTAGCGTCGTCCGTGGCGGCCGGAAAATGCTAGAGAAGGGAAAAAGCGTCCTCTCCGGCGCGCCTTGAGGGCCTCATGACCGATATATCCCTGCGCTTCGAGCCGCCGTTCGCCCGCATCGTCCTTAACCGTCCCGACCGCCGCAATGCGATTACCCGCGCGATGTGGCGGGCGCTGCCGGCGATCCGCGCCGCGATCGAGGCGCAAGAGGACCTGCTCGTGGCGCTCGTCGAGGGCGAGGGCGCGCATTTCAGCGCCGGCGCCGACATTGTCGAACTCGGCGAGGTCTACCGCGACGCCGCGGCGACGCGCGACTACGGCGATGCGGTCCAGGACGGCCTCAAGGCGCTGATGGGCCTCGACCGCCCGACCATCGCCGTCATCCGCGGGGTCGCGATCGGCGCTGGGCTTGGCCTCGCGCTCGGCTGCGATCTGAGGTTCTGCGCCGACGACGCCCATCTCGCCATCACCCCGGCAAAGCTCGGCCTCGTCTATGGCCACGCCGAGACCCGCCGGCTCATCGAACTTGTCGGACCGTCCCGGGCCAAGGATCTTCTTTTCACCGCGCGCAGGATCGAGACCGATGAGGCGCTGGCGATCGGACTCATCGACCGGCGGATCGAGACCGCATTGCAGGAGACAGTGCTCGGTTACGCCCGCGGCTTGGCCGAGCTCAGCCAGGCCTCGGTCAGAGGCTGCAAGCGCGCGGTTGACGCGATCATGGCCGGCATGAGCCACGAGACGCCGGATTATCGCGCCCTGACCGAAGCCGGAGCCTTCGGCCCCGATTTCGCGGAAGGGAAGGCGGCGTTCGCCGAGAAGCGGGCGCCGAAATTCCGCTTCCGCGGACCGACCGCGCCGCTGGCGCACAACTGACCCTTCGGCCCGTTCCCGACGGGCCGCCCGCGCCTCATCCGTTTGCGAGATCCGTCTGCAAGGCGCCATGATCGGAGCCATGCCGAATGACTTGAAGTCGCTTAAGGACTCGCCGGCCTATGTCAATTCCATAAGCGGCCAAAAATATCCGATCTCGGCGCCGCGGTGGCGTTCCGACACCGGCGCCCCGCTCATGATCACGGCCCTGCCCGGCATCGGGCGTAACCTGATCGATACGCGGGTGCGATCGCTGTGGCGCTACGCGGCCGCCCTGCCGGTTGAGGTTCCTGATCCGATCACGATCGGAGAGGGCTTGACGCCCCTTATCTCCCGCAGCTGGCGCGGCGTTCCTGCGCTGTTCAAGCTCGAGTGGTTTTCGCCGACCGGCAGCTTCAAGGACCGCGGCGCCTCGGTCATGATCTCGATCCTCCGCGGCCAGGGCGTGACGAGATTGCTCGAAGACAGCTCCGGCAACGGCGGAGCGGCGATTGCGGCTTATGCGGCGGCCGGCGGCGTTGCGGCGAAGATTCTCGCACCCGCCTCCACCTCGCCTGACAAGACGGTGCAGATGCGCGCTTATGGCGCCGAGATCGAGCTCATTCCTGGAACGCGTCAGGACACGAGCGACGCGGCGATGCGTCAGGCGGCTGCGATATTCTACGCCGGCCACAACTGGCAGCCGTTCTTCCTGCAGGGGACGAAGACGCTGGCCTATGAGCTTTGGGAGGATCTTGGGTTCAACGCGCCCGACAACGTCATCATCCCGACTGGCGCGGGCAGCAACGTCATGGGCTGCGACATCGGCTTCAGCGAGCTTCTGCGCCGCGGCGAGATCGCAAGCCTGCCGCGGCTGTTCGCGGCGCAGCCCATGAATTGCGCGCCGCTTCACACAAGCTTCATCGCCGGGTCCGACGATCTTGTTCCCGTCGAGGCCCGTCCAACGATCGCGGATGGCGCGTCGATCGCCAGCCCCGTGCGGGCCCGGGAAGTCCTGGCTGCGCTTAGGCGCTCCCGCGGCGCGACCGTCGCGGTTTCCGAAGCCGAGATCGAAAAGGCGCTGTTCGAACTCGCTCGCATCGGCCTCTATGTGGAGCCGACCTCGGCGCTTGCCGCCGCCGCGTTCTCACAGCTGCTGGAGCGCGGCGTCATTCAGTCGAGTGAGACAACCGTCCTCGTCCTGACGGGCGCTGGCCTCAAGACGACGCAGCGAGTAGGCGCGCTCATGGGCGCCTTGCCGACGCGCTGAAGGCTTTCCATTCGAAATAAGCAAACGGGCGTTGACGCCTTGCGCCTGACCGGCCTATAAGCGCCCCCCGAGCAAGGCTGGGCCTTAAAACCCGGCCCGTTGTTTTTTGAGCGGCTGCGCGCCGCGCAGGGATATGAAATTCGATGGCCAACACCAAATCGGCCCAGAAAGCAGCCCGCCAGACCATTCGCCGCACCGCGGTCAACAAGTCGCGCCGCAGCGAGATGCGCACCTATGTGCGCAAGGTCGAGGAGGCGATCGCCGCCAAGGACCCGAAGGCCGCAGCGGAGGCGCTGAGCGAGGCCGAGCCCAGGGTCGCCCGGGCGGCGCAAAAAGGCATCATGCACAAGAACGCCGCCTCGCGCAAAATCTCGCGCCTGACCAAGCGGGTGAAGGCGCTCGCCGGCTGATCGCCTCGGCCGCCGCGCGTCGCGACCCGCACTGCTTGCGCAATGAGCGACGTTCCGCCCGACCGGCTTAGCGTCGACCCTTCGAGTCCGTTCTATGACCAGGCGACGCTTGCGCGCGGCGTCGGCGTCAAGTTCCGCGGCGTCGAGCGGCGCGACGTCGAGGAATATTGCGTGAGCGAAAGTTGGATCCGGGCGGCGGCCGGCAAGGCGCTTGACCGGCGCGGCGCGCCGCTGGTGATCAAGATGACCGGAACGGTCGAGCCCTATTTTCTTGCCCCGTCCGGCGAAGCGGCCGCTCAAAATCCGGACTGACGGCCTGCGCCTTGCGTCCGGATTCGCAGACCCGGCGCCCGTCGCCTTCGGACAAGCTTAACAGCAATTGGACATTCGCACTCCGTTCGCGCGCGCTTCCTGTATGGGCGGGCACGGCGCGTCGCCGAATGAACAGAACACGCAGCAATCGCCAGGCTTGGGTTTGATCAGCGCCGAGCAGCCGCGGCATTGGTAGACATATTGGCAGGCGTCCGTGGGCATCGTTTCGGTTTCTTTATGCCCGCAGACGGGACAGGTGATCGTCGAAACGAGTGTCACAGCGGACATGGCGTCCTCCGCTCTTTGTCCCGGAGGGAAAGGCGGCGCTTTAAGCGGCCGCCGACATTGTTCTGCGCGAAGCCATGCAGGTTTAGCAAGCGCTCAGTCCGGGCGCTTTGCGAGTTCGACGGCGCGATCGACGATGCGCTTGAAGTCGTCCGACTTCGCCATTTCGAGCTGATCCACCTGCACCCCGGACAAATAGGCGTAGAGCTCTTGCCTGCTGTCGCCGGCCGCGATCCGGTCATAGAGCGTCTCGGCGTAGGTGAAGAGTTCGCCCTCGTTGCAATCGGCCGGCAAATCCCAGGTGTCGAGCATGACTTCGACGATCTCGCCGATCCGGCTCATCTTGTCGGCCATCGCCTGCCTCCTCGAGCCCGCCCCTCTAGAACGCCCCGATGCGCATGAGGTCGTGAAAGTTCACGATTCCAACCACTTGGCCGCGCTCGACGACCAGAAGCGCCTGGATCTTGTGGCTGATCTGCTCGAGCGCCTCGGCGACCAGCGCATCCGGCGCGATGGTGCGGGGCGCCGGGTCATGACGGCGACCACGGGAGTATCGAGGGAGAAATCCGGCTTCAGGTGACGGCGCAGGTCGCCGTCGGTGACGATGCCGGCGAGCCGGCCGCCGTCCTCGAATATGGCGACGCAGCCGAAACCCTTCGAGGTCATTTCGACGATCGCCTCGGCCATCCGCGCGCTGGCGCTGATGCGCGGAACGCGGTCGCCGGTGTGCATGACTTCCCGCACATGCCTGAGTTTGGCCCCGAGCTTGCCGCCTGGATGAAGGGCGCGGAAGTCAAGCGCAGTGAAGCCGCGGCCCTCGAGCAGCGCGATCGCCAGCGCGTCGCCCAGCACGAGCTGCATCGTCGTTGAGGTGGTCGGGGCGAGCCCGTTGGGGCACGCCTCCGGCGCGTCCGGCATCGTGAGACAAACATCGGCCTCGCGGCCGAGCGTGCTGTTGGCCTCAGCAGTCATCGCGATCAACGGGATGGCGTAGCGCTTGGCGAAAGTGACGATCGCCGCCAGCTCCGCCGTCTCGCCCGACCAGGAGATGGCCAGAACGACATCGCCGGCCTGCACCATGCCGAGGTCGCCATGGCTCGCCTCCGCCGGATGGACGAAGAAAGCGGGCTCGCCGGTCGAGGCGAGGGTGGCCGCGATCTTGCGCGCGATATGCCCCGATTTGCCGATCCCGGTCACGATGACCCGGCCGGGCGCGGCCGAGATCGTCTTGACCGCTTCCGAGAACGCAGCCCCAAGTCCGCTGTTCCCCGCAGTCCGGATCGCCTCCTCGAGCGCCTCGAGACCCTTGCGCTCGTTCAAGATGGTGCGAAGGGCCGACAGGACGGCGCTGGTCTGTTCCTGAATCATATCGCTGTCTATCATTCGCCGCGGGAGATGGAAAAGGGCGCAATCCGGGAGCGACGCGGCGCGACCCGCGCGCCTCGACGCCGCGCCCCGGGAGTCCAGCGCTGGGCTATCGATACAACCACCGCGCGAGCTCGATGCGAGCAAACGCAAATAAAACCCTCACAAACGCGCATAAGCGCTAGTAAATTTGCTTGCATTGACTAGCGTTTATTTTTCCGAATGGAGCCTTTTCAATGGGTTACGGCCGATTCAAACAAGGAAATCCCCCGGCGTCTCAGGTTGTGTGCAAAACGTCTCATACGGCTCCCCTTTCCTTTCTCGACGGGGCCGGCGACTTGGCAAGGGGTGCGGGTTCGATTGGCGGCCAAGTTTTGTCATCACCGAGGATCATAGCTCTGATTTCTGTTTTTCGTCAAGACAATGTCGCATAATCGTGAATTCCCTTGGTCCGGCAGCCAACTCCGAGCGCGCCGCCGAGGCCGGCGCCTTCGGCGGAGCGACGACTGCAAGGCTCAACCGCTCACGACCCTGAGGAGACGTTCGTCGCGGACAATCGAACGGCGGGAGTTGACGTGAAGGGGGCGTTGCGGACCGTGGCCGTGGACGACGCGGTCTGGGAGAGGGCGGTCGTCACGACCCGGTGATTTCTCACGCCGCATCCGCCTAACACGCTCGCGCAGCGATGCCGGCGTGCGGCGACTTTGCTAACCGGGGCCCACCACCCTCAATCACGACATTGACCTCGCGGCCTCCGCGACCCGTGTGGGTAGATTCCGAGGCTATTGCAGCGCACGGCGCTCAGATACGAAAGTTTTTATGGGAACCGGTTCGCTATGTCCCGGGTTTAGGAGACTTAGCATGCTTTAGGAGTATTCAACGTGGTTACGACTTTCTTCAACACTTGCAGCGTCTCGATTGCGACTCTGGCGCTCGGTCTTTCGCTAGTTGCTACTCCGGTCATGGCGCGGGGGGGCGGCGGCGGCGGCGCGTTTCATGGAGGCGGCGGCGGGTTTCATGGCGGCGGCGGGTTTCATGGCGGCGGCTTTCATCGCGGCGGCGGTAGTGCGTGGCGCGGCGGCGGCGGTGGCTGGCAGGGCGGCTACGGCGGCTACGGCGGCGGATACGGATACGGATACGGAGACGGCTACGGTTACGGGGGCGCTGCCCTCGGCTTAGGCTTGCTCAGCGGCGCGATCATTGGTTCGCAATATCCGTATTATGGCTCCGGCTATGCCAGTTACCCGCAGGACGAAGGTGTGGTGTCCTCGGCCTCCTGCGCGAGCAGGTTCAAATCGTACAATCCGGCGAGCGGGACATACCTCGGCTACGACGGCTTGCGGCATCCTTGCCCGTGAGTTCACCGAGCGGTTTATCCGTGACTTATCGATCGAGCGCGGATCGCCCCTCCTCACCGCGCTTTGGGCATAAGGAGCGGCGCCAATTCGTCCTTGCACTATCCGCTTGGACAAGTCCGATCAGCCGGCGATCTTTCTAAGCCTTTCCGGCTGCGGGCGGGCCGAGTCGCGCTGACCTTCCTACGCAATGGTTGGTCGAAGTGGCTCTGGCGAGCCGCGTCTCAATGCGGCAGGAGTTTTCACTGCCGCCGTCCGTTTCCAACCCAGATCACATTCACTCCAAGCTCCTTGGCCGAGTCGGCAGTGAGAAATCGCATAGCGTCGGGGGTCGCGTCGGTTAGGAATTTGGCCGCCAGCGTGCTGAGTCCAAGGCTTCTGGCGTAGGCGCGCATCATCTCGGTGCCCTCTGGACTGTAATTGTGATTTGCATCCGCCGCCGCGTGAAAGCCGACTTTAGAGCTAACGTCGTTCAGTCGAATTCGCCCTGCCAGCCAAGCTAAAGCGCAAGACGAATAGCAGAGCGAACCTGCTCCCACGGCTGTTGTGTAGCCTCTTTGACGTATGATCAGCCCAATCAAAAGACCGGTCTGGAGGTGCCCCCCGCGGCTATTGAAGCGTATGACGGCGGTCCTAGCATTGGCGGATACTGCAACGAACCGGTCCAGGTCTTCAGGAACAAATTCACCGCTCATAATGATTTGCGTCGGGTCGTTTCGGGACTGATTGATGGATATAGTCGCAGCCGTTGCTGTGCTTCCTGAGAAACAATTCAAAAGCGTGAGAAGAGAGAACGCGGGCATAAGGATTAAGTCCGCCGATCGACGCCGCCTGCAAATCATTCCCCACAACATTGCTGGCCCCGCCGTCCCGATCTCGCCGACCAGGATGCGTAATTGCTCACGTCCCTTCGGTCAAGCCGGGGTAGGGAGGCGCTTTGCGGCGAAGGGCAATCGGATGGCTACGCCGAACCGGACGCCAGGCGAGGACGCTGCGCTTGTCGCCAAGGATGAGGCTGTGGCTGTCCAAGGTCGCTTTTATTAACTTTGGCGCGCAATGGGGTGGCTAGTTGCATTGATGCTGCCGCTTATTCGGCGCTGGACGCTTCGGGCGCGTTAGCCGCGCCATTCAAACGGTCAAATGTCCGCACTTGGCGCATTCTTGCCATTGCATCGCGAACTCGCCAGCGGCCGGAATCCGCCCTGAGTCGTCACCCCTGAAAGGAGCGATTGCATTTCCACCCTGTGAGCCCGCGGCTCCGGATTGCTTCCCCCCGGGTCCGAAACCCCGGGGGTCGCAACGACGGTCCTCCCGCCATGCGGCAAAAGTCCGGCCCCTTCCGCCCGGTCAGACGATGCCCGTCGGGGAAAAGCCCAGCCGGCGCAGTTCCTCTTTCAGCCCCGGAGCAATGTCGCCGCGGTCGAGCGCGAAGGCGATATTGGCGGTGAGGAACCCGAGCCGGGAGCCGCAGTCGTAGGTTCGCCCGTCGAATCTCACCCCATGAAAGGACTGGGTGCGGGCGAGCTGGATCATGCCGTCGGTGAGCTGAATCTCGCCGCCCGCGCCCTTTTCGATCAATTCCAGGATCTGAAAAATCTCTGGCTGGAGAATATAGCGCCCCGAAATGATGAGATTGGAAGGCGCCGTCCCCTGCCTGGGCTTTTCGACCATTTTGGTGATCTCGAAGGTCGCGCCGTGGTCGGCGCCGACGCCGACGATCCCGTATTGGTGGGTCTCCGCGGGCGGGACCTCCTCGACCGCGATGATATTGCCGCCGTGCCGCTCATAGGCGGCGACGCATTGGGCGAGGCAGCGTCCGCCGCGCGATCCGCCCCTGGTGACCATGTCCGGCAGCAGGACCGCGAACGGTTCGGCGCCAACGATTTCGCGCGCGCACCAGACGGCGTGGCCGAGGCCGAGCGGCGCCTGCTGGCGTGTGAAGCTGGTCGCGCCGGCTGCCGGAAGATCGGCCATCAGCGCGGCGTATTCGACCGATTTCCCCCGTCGCTTGAGGGTGTCTTCGAGTTCGTAAGCCGTGTCGAAATGATCCTCGATGATCCCTTTGTTGCGGCCGGTCACGAAGATGAAGTGCTCGATTCCCGCCTCGCGCGCTTCGTCGACGATGTACTGAAGAATCGGCCGGTCGACTACGGTCAGCATCTCCTTCGGAATCGCCTTGGTGGCGGGGAGGAAACGCGTGCCGAGGCCAGCGACGGGCAGCACGGCTTTGCGGATCGGTTTGTCCATGGATGTTTACTTCCTCGGTCGGCGAGAGGGGGAAGAGAGGCGAGCGCGGCGAATTCCTGATATCCGACTATCAGTTCCGGCCGAGCCGTTCCATGCGGCTTTTCCGGGTGGATTCTTATTGGGCGGACCAAAAAAGGGGCGGGTATGGGCGTTCTGGTCACCGGAGGGGCGGGCTATATCGGCGGCCACATGGTCCTCGGCCTTCTCGACGCTGGCGAGACGGTCGTCGTTCTCGACAATCTCTCCACCGGCTTCGCCTGGGCCGTGCCCGAGGGGGCGAAGCTCGTCGTCGGCGACACCGGCGACAAGGACCTGGTCGCGCGCTTGATCAGGGAGCACGCGATCGACGCGATCGCCCATTTCGCCGCCAAGATCGTGGTGCCGGAGTCGGTCCGCGACCCGCTCGGCTACTATCTCAACAACGTCTCCAATGCGCGCTCGCTGATCGAGGCGGCGGTCGACGGCGGGGTCAAGACCTTCATCTTTTCCTCAACCGCCGCCGTTTACGGCGAAACAGGCGCCGAGCCGGTGTCGGAGGACGCTTCGCCCGCGCCGATTTCACCTTATGGCCGGTCCAAGCTGATGGTCGAATGGATGCTTGAGGACACGTCCCGGGCCTACGACTTCCGCTACGTCGCGCTGCGCTATTTCAATGTCGCCGGCGCCGATCCCAAGGGCCGCCTCGGCCAGTCGACCCCCAACGCCACGCATCTCATCAAGCGCGCCGTCCAGACGGCGCTTGGGCTCCATCCGAAGATCGAGATCTTCGGCCAGGATTATCCGACCCGCGACGGCACGTGTGTGCGCGATTATATCCAGGTGACGGATCTTATCGATGCGCATTTGAGCGCGCTCGCCTATCTGCGCGCCGGCGGGGCCAGCGTGGTCTGCAACTGCGGTTACGGACACGGAGAGACGGTCAAGGAGGTCGTCGAGGTCGTCAAACGGGTGTCGGGGGTCGATTTTCCGGTTGCTCTTTCGGGACGGCGCGCAGGCGATCCGGCGTCCATCGTCGCCAAGGCCGAGCGGGCCAAGAGGGTGCTCGGCTGGAAGCCAACTCGCGACAATCTCGACGAGATCGTGCGCCAGGCGCTCGACTGGGAGCGCCGGCTGCATAATCGCCGTGCGCGTCGTCCTTGACGAAATCCTTCCTGCGGGCGGCGAGACGCAGGAAGAGCGCCATCAACGGATAGACCGTAAGATCGACCGCCGAAAGTTCGCCGGTCAGAAAGTCGGCGGTCGCGGCGTCCTCCCACAGGGCAAGCTCCCGCCGCGGGTCGTTCAGCGTGTCCTCGGAGCCCTCGCCCGTCACGAAACGGTTGCCGGCCGGGGCGAGGTACTGATCGGCCTCGCGCACCATGCGCCGCTGGATCGCGCGCCGGCGCGGGTCGGAGGCGAAAAGGTCGGGTCCCAAGGGCCAACGATCCTCGATATATTCGACAATCGCCGCGGATTCGGCGAGCGCGAAATCGTCGTCGACCAGGACCGGCACGCGGCGGCGCGGATTGAGCGCGCCGAATTCCGCCGTCTTCAAATCGCCGGCGTCGAACGACAGGGTCTTGCGATGATAGGGAACGCCCTTGCGCTCGAGCGCGAGCCAGACGCGCCATGCGTAGGGCGAACCCGAGGCATAATAGAACCTGACCGCCACGCGCTCAGACCTTGACCGTCGAGGCCTGATAGATCTCGTCGATCGCGTGGGCCAGCTCTTTGTCGAACTCGGCGTCGGACATCGAACGCTTGAGGCCCTCGGCGAGCGCGCGCGAGAAGCTCGCGATCATGTCGTGATTTTTGGCGAGGCGCTTGCAGGCTTCCTCCCGCGAATAGCCGCCGGATAGCGCGACGACGCGGACGACCCGCTTGTCCTTGGTCAACGGCGCATAGAAGTCGGGGACTTCCGGCAACGTCACTTTGAACATCACCTTGCGGCCAGCCGGCAGGGCGTCGAGCCCTTTGGTCAGTTCGTCGAGCAGGATCCGCTCGGCGCCTGCCTTGTCGGGGCTCTTGATCGAGATTTCCGGCTCGAGGATTGGCGTGAGCCCGTGGCTTAAGATCCGTTCGCCGAACTCGAACTGCTGCTTGGCGATGGCGGCGATGCCGGCTTTGGACGCCAGGTTGATGACCGAGCGCATCTTGGTGCCGAACACGCCAAGCTTCACCGCTCGGGCCAGGAGCTTGTCGAGGTCGGGCATCGGCTTCATCAAGCTGACGCCGTCCTTTTCGGCTTCCAGCCCCTTGTCGACCTTGACGATCGGAACCACGCCCCGCTCCTCCCACAGGTAGGTCGGGACTGGCTTACCCTTCGCCTCGCCGTCCATCGTGCGCTCGAACAGGATAGCGGCGATGACCTTGTCGCCCTTGAAAGCAGGCGACGTGATGATGCGCACCCGCATCTCATGCACGAGCTCGAACATCTTGGCGTCGTCGCCTTTATATTCGCTGTCCGGAATCCCATAGAGCCGCAACGCGCCCGGGGTCGACCCGCCGCTCTGGTCGAGCGCGGCGATGAAGCCGGGCTTCGTCGACATCTGCGCCATCATCTGCTCGTTAGCCATGGCCGTGATCCTCGCATTCGATGTTGTCCGCGCTCCGGTCGCGCGCGCCGTGCAGTGGGGCGGACGGGATGCGGGCGTCAAGAGCGCAAGCGTCGCGCCCGCCAGATCGCCTCAACCGAAGCCGTCGCGCCGCAGTGTAGCACCGAACGACGGCGTGTCACGCGTCGGCCTCCCGCTTACCCGCCTTTAACCAGCACGCCTTCGGGCAGGCGGGACGCGAGGTCGCGCCCGGCCTCGCGCCCGAGCCGCTCGGCGTCGACGGGCGCCCCCTCAGCGGCGACATCGAAGCGCTCCGAGCCGTCGGGGCGCAGTACTTCACCCCGCAATCTGAGCTTCCCGGCCTCGAGGCGCGCGAGGCCCGCGATCGGCGTGCGGCACGAGCCCTCGAGTTCGGCCAGGAAGGCGCGCTCGGCGGTGAGGGCGGCCATCGTCTCGCCGTCCGAGATGGCTTTCAGCGCCTCGAGCGCGCGCGCGTCGGCGCGGCGCGCGGTGATGGCGATCGCGCCCTGGCCGGGGGCGGGCAGGAACTTGTCGATGTCGAGCACGGCGCGTGCGCGATGGGCGAGCCCGAGCCGCTTCAGGCCCGCGAGCGCGAGCAGCGTGGCGCCGACCGCGCCGGACTCGGCCTTGGCCAACCTCGTCTCGACATTGCCGCGCAGGAGCGCGGGCTTGAGGTCCGGGCGCAGGCGCAGCGCCTGGGCCTGACGGCGCAGCGAGGCGGCGCCGAACGTCGCCCCGTGCGGCAGGCCCTCGATCGTGTCGGCCAACGCCGAGACCAGCGCGTCGCGCACGTCTTCGCGCGGCAGATAGGCGCCGATCGTAACGCCCTCGGGCATGAGGGAAGGCATGTCCTTGGCCGAGTGCACGGCGCCGTCGATCGCCCCGGCGAGGAGTGCGGCGTCGATTTCCTTGGTGAACAGGCCCTTGCCCCCAGCGTCGGCGAGCGGCCGATTCTGGATCGCGTCCCCAGTGGTTCGGATGACCTGAAGCGCGATCCGCTCGATCTCCCAGCCATGCGCCTCGGCCAGCCGGCGGCGCGCCTCGTTCGCCTGCGCGAGCGCCAATGGCGAACCGCGCGCGCCGAGCGTGAAGATAGCGGATGAGGTCATCGGAGCGGCCTGGGCTCCGAGCAATATCCTGTCAAGCTTAGAGCCTAACGGAAGCGCCGCTGGATATTCTCACGCCCTGCTGTTGATGTCCGCGCGGCGCAATGGCATCTGTCACCGCCATGAAGAGCTCAATCCTCGCGTTCTTAGCCGTGCTGGCGGCGAGCCCCGCGCTGGCGGCGGAAGACGGATATCCACCCGGCCTGTTCGAGCATTCGCCCGTCGTTCCAGGACCGAACGATCCTCCCGATGCTCAGGGGCCGCCGCCGGACGGAGGCAGTCCGCCTGAGGGAAACGGCTCGCTTGAGGACTATTGCGCGAGCATCGCTTCGCGCACCTTCCACAGCCTTGCCGAGGTCAAGCGCGCGCACGCCCGATGCGATCCAGGGCAGGGCGGTGCGCCGCCCGATCAGTGATCGCGAACTTCGCCGGACTTACCGGGCCAAAAGAGAGCCGCCGCGCCGGGCTTTGTCGTCGTGGCGGAAGGAGTGAGATTCGAACTCACGGTGGACTTGCGCCCACGGCGGTTTTCAAGACCGCTGCCTTAAACCACTCGGCCATCCTTCCATCATTTTGAAAGCATTAGCCGTTTTCGATCCTTCGACACACGAAAACCAGCCTTGCTGCCCCTCTGCTACCCAACGCCTCGGGATTTGTCCATTGCGGCCTCGATCGACGCGTCAACCTTCGCCGCCGCGTCCTCCCCATGCTGGGCAGGACGTGGCTGCGGAGTTCGCGCGCGCCCGAGCGCAGTTTCGCGCTCCTCGGCCCGACGCTTGGAATATGAACCAGGCGCTGTAAACACTCGACAATATGCCGCGTTTCGACCATCGTCGGTTCCGTGAGGTTGTCGGCGGCGCGGAGGTCTTCGCGGGCGGCGCGAGTTCTGCCGGCGCGCCGATCGATCCCGGCGGACGGATAGAGAGGTTGAGGTGACGGACAAACAAACCCCTGAATGGATGGGAAAAAACCGCAAGCTCACACCGGCGGAAATCAAAGAATTTCTGGCCGAGCCGATCGTCGCGCGGATCGCCACCATCGACGAGAACGGCGTGCCCTACGTTACCCCGACCTGGCAGGAATGGGACGGCGAAGCCTTCTGGATCGTCCCGCGCGAGCGCTCGGCCTGGGTCGGGCATATCAAGAACAATCCGAATGTCGGCATTTCGTGCGCGGAGGACAGCGGGACCTATAAGCGCATCACGGCGCAAGGGAAGGCTGAGATCGTCTTTGGCCCCGCTCCGATGCAGGACCAGTGCCTGGACGTCGCCAACCGCATGGCGGTGCGTTTCCTCGGCGAGCACGGGCCGGAATATCTCGTGCCGACCTACGACCGACCCCGCTACCTGATCAAGATCGTCCCGACGAAGATGCTCACCTGGGATGGGGTCGAGTGGGCCAAAAAATATACCGAGAAATAGCGGTTCGCTCGCTGGGCCGCCGACGCCAGCGGCTTTTGGCGCCCCGTTTGCTGTCAATCTCTCTGGCCTACCGCTTCTTGCCTATCCGAGCATTTGTCGTGACCGTTTTGTGAGCAGCGTCGGTCAAGAATCGCTCCCCGCCCACCCGCTTTGGTGGTCGCCCCGGTTGGTGATCCGGCGCTATGGCGTCTACTGCTCGCTGGCGCTGCTGCTGCTGATCGCGCTGGTCGTTCGACCGGAAGTGTACCGGCCGGAGTCGCTGTTTCTGATTCTGCGCTCGGCCTCGCAGCTCGGCATGGTCGCCCTCGGCCAGACGTTGGTCATGCTGGTCGCCGGTCTCGATTTGTCGGTCACCGGCGTGCTCGTGCTGACCTCGGTCGTGATCGCTCAGGTGGGCGCCGGTCAGGACAGCCGTATCTTGCCTGGCCTCCTGATCTCGCTCGGCTTCGGCGCGTTGATCGGCCTGGCGAACGGGCTGCTGATCACCAAGCGCAACGTCCCGCCGTTTGTGGCGACGCTCGGCATGCTGGTGCTGATCCGTGGCGCGCAGAGCGCCTACACCCAGGGCATCCCGAGCGGCCAGGTGCCGGACGGCCTGAAAGTGCTCAACCAGTCGCTCGGGCCGCTGCCGGTCTCGTTCGTCATCTGGATCGCCTTCACCGCGGTGCTGGCGTTTATCCTGTCCATGACGCCGTTCGGCCGCCGGGTCTACGCCATTGGCAGCAATCGCGAAGCGGCGCGGTTGTCGGGCATTCCGGTCGACCGTTACGTGATCGCCGTCTACGTCATTTGCAGCCTGCTGGTCGTCGGTTCCGGCATCATCCTGAGCGGCTACGTCGGCTACGTCGACCGCTATCTCGGTCGCGGCTTCGACCTCGACTCGATTGCCGCGGCGGTGGTCGGCGGGGTAGCCTTTTCCGGCGGTCGCGGCAGCCTGGTCGCGGCGATGGCGGGCGTGATGCTGGTGACGTTCCTGAGCAGTCTGCTGCTGATCATCGGCATGGAGGTGCAGGCTCAGTTGATCGTCAAGGGATTGGTCGTCATCGGCGCGGTCGCGCTTTACAGTCTGGCTGGACGCCGGTCATGAGCTTTCAACCTTCCCCTCGCGCTGTATCGTCGATCTAAGGAGAAGCAAACCCATGAAAAAGACAGTCGCTTTGTCCGTTCTGATGGTGATTCTGGGCGGCGCGCTCGCCCGCGCCGAGGACGCCAAACCCGCGGCCGCCCAGAAATATTCTGAGGCCGAGGTGAACGCCAGCCCCTACCTTAAGAGCGTCGTCACCCGAGAAGGCGCGATGGCCGACACCTCGAAGTTCAAGAAAAGCGGCCCCTACAAGATTGCGCTCGCCGCGCAGGGGCCGACCAACTCGTGGGCCGCGCTGTTCGACCAGGAAGCCCGCTACCATGTCGATCAGCTCGGCAAGGGCAAAGTCTCCGAACTGCTCTACGCCAGCGCCGACGGCAGCGCCGACAAGCAGGTCCCGCAAGTCGAGGACCTGTTGAGCCAGAACCCCGACGCGCTGATCCTGGTGCCGATGGGCCGCGCGGCGCTCGCGGCCTCGGTCGACCGCGCCGCCGCGCAGGGCGTTCCGGTGGTGCTATGCGCCAGCGGCGTCGATGGCGACAGCTACGTGACCGAAGTCGGCACCAACCTGTACGACCTCGGCGCCCGTGCGGCGAACTGGCTCTCCGACCAGCTTGCCGGCTCCGGCGCCATCCTCGTCATGGATGGCATCCCCGGCGTCGACACGGCTGAGATCGCCAAGGCAGGCGCGGCCACCGTTTGGCGGAGCAAACCGGGCATCAAGATTCTGGACGAGCAGTACGGCCAGTGGTCGACCAGCGAAGCCAAGAAGATCGCCGAGCAGTGGATCGCCAAGTACGGCAAGAGCATTCAGGGCGTGTGGTCGGACGGCGGCATGATGTCCCAGGGCGTCATCGAAGCGTTCCAAGAAGCCAAGCTCCCGGTTCCGCCAATCGCCAGCGCTGACTACAGCAACGGCCTCCTGCGTCAGATCAAGGACGGCCACATCAGCTTTCACGCCGGCCAGTACCCCAATGCGATGGTGATCCTGTGCATCGATACTGCGCTCAAGATTCTCAATGGCGAGCCGGTGCCGCGCTTCATCGACTTCCGCAGCGCGATGGACAAGACGCAGGACGTCGACGTGTCGAACATCGACGCCTTCTTCAATCCAAAGTGGAGCGACGACGTCTTCCCGCCGATCTTCCTGCCCGAGTCGAAGATGGTCGAACTCAAATACATGACCAAGTAGCTATTCAAATCGCGCGGGGATGCGGTTCCGGCCGCGTCCCCGCGCGCCCTTCAAAGTCCTCCTTAGGTTTGCGCGCCTTGGGCTCACGCGGAGCGCAATGTCTTGCGGCAAAACGCGTTTTTCCTGCCGAAAATCGCGATAACACCGCAGGAAAAGGGCCGCCAAGCCCTCGTTTTTCTTCCGCTAAACCAATGATTTCAAACCTTTACGGTGGATTTTCCTTCCGGCTCGACGCCCGGGACCGCGGCTCTGCACCCTCCGCCAAGCTTCCGAACCTGGGCGTATCTACTCGCGGGGAAGCGCAAGCGGAGTCCGCGGCGGCTCGGAACGGTTGGGCATGAGGATCTCGGTTTTGGCGTACCTCATAACCATAGCAGGTATTTCTGAAATAGCAAATGTTTTCTCCGCCTTCCGAATTGACTGACAGACCATGACCGACGCCCCGATTCTCGAAATGCTGAATATCTCGAAGGCGTTCGGCGGCGTCCAGGCGCTGCGCGACGTCTCGTTTTCCTGCCGCAAAGGGAAAGTCCACGCGCTGCTCGGCGAGAACGGAGCCGGCAAGTCGACGCTGATCAAAATCCTCGCCGGGGCCTATCAGGCCGACAGCGGCGAGATCGTCTTCAAGGGTCGACGCTACGCCGGTTTCACCGCCCGCGAGGCGATGGCGACCGGCATCAGCATCATTTATCAGGAACTCAATCTCGTCCAGTTCATGACCGTCGCCGAGAACATTTTCCTCGGCCGCGAGCCGCGCAACCGCTTCGGGGTCATCGACACGCGACGGATGGCGAAAGAAAGCGCCGACCTGCTCGACCGGCTCGGCGCTCAGCTCTCGCCGTCGGCGCGGATCGGCGATTTGACCGTCGCCAGCCAGCAGATGGTCGAGATCGCCAAAGCGCTGTCGCAGAACGCCGACCTGATCGTCATGGACGAGCCGTCAGCGATTCTGGCCGGACAGGAACTCGACAGCCTGTTCGCCACTATTCGTTCGCTGGTCGAACAGGGGGTGACGATCATTTACATCTCGCACCGGCTTAACGAGGTGTTCGAGATCGCCGACGACGTCACGGTCTTGAAGGACGGACGGGTTGTCGGCGTGCAGCCGATCAGCGAGGTTACGCGCGCCCGGCTCATTCAGATGATGGTCGGCCGGCCGCTCGAGGAGATTTTCCCGCGCGCTGCTCGTCCACGCGGCGCGCCAGTGCTGACCGCTACGAACGTCACCACCGAACAACTGTGGCGCCCAGCCAGCCTGACGCTCTACGAGGGCGAAATTCTCGGCCTTGCCGGGATGGTCGGCGCGGGTCGAACCGAGGTGGCGCGGGCGCTGTTCGGCGCGGACCCGCTCCGGTCCGGCAAAATCCTGCTTAAGGACACGCTGATTCAGCCGCGCAGCCCGAAAGAGGCGGTCGAGGCCGGGCTCGCGCTGGTGCCGGAGGACCGCAAGACCCAGGGGCTCTTCCTCGAACAGTCGATTCGCAGCAACATTACGCTAGCGAGCCTGGATAAGCTGACGCGCTTCGGCGTCATTCAGCGCCGCAAGGAAACCGAAACGATCGAGCGCGCGCAGCGCGAATTGTCGATCGCCATGGCCTCGCCGGAGCTTGAGGCGCAGTATCTCAGCGGCGGCAATCAGCAGAAGGTCGTCCTGGCGAAATGGCTGCAAACGTCGCCGTCGGTCATTATTTTCGACGAGCCGACGCGCGGCGTCGACGTCGGGGCCAAATTCGAGATTTACCAGCTCATGCGCCAGCTTGCCGAGCGCGGCGTCGCCATTCTGATGATTTCGTCGGATCTGGTGGAAATCCTCGGCATGAGCGACCGGATTCTGGTCATGCACGAGCGTGAGATTGTCGCCGAGCTCGCCCGCAGCGAGGCTAGCGAGGAACGGATTATCGAGCTGGCGACCACAGGCAGCCGAGCAGAAAGCAAGCTGGCGTGAGCGCGATTGCGTCGTCCCCCTCCGAGCGCGGGGCCTCACGCGTTCCGCCTGGTCTGCGCCGGCACGCCTCGCTCATGATCGTCTACGGCCTGATTCTGATCCTGGCCGTCTACGCTTCGCTGTCGTCGCCCAATTTCATGACCGAGCGCAACATCTTCAACGTGCTGCGGACCGCGGCGTTTCTCGGCACGGTGGCGATTGGCGAAACTTTCGCCATCATCAGCGGCGGCATCGACCTCTCGGTCGGCTCGGTCATCAAGCTGTCGGTGCTGATGTCGGCCATCCTCATGAACGGCAAGCCGGAAAATATCGGCGTCGCCGTCGCCGCCACATTGGCGATGGGCGCGATCGTCGGTCTGGTCAACGGCCTCTTGATCACCAAAGTGCGGATTGCGCCGTTCATCGTCACGCTCGGCGGCTACAGCATTTTGCGCGGCGTCGCTTATACAGTCACGACTACCCCGGTCGGCAGAGCCGCGCCTGGCTTCTTACGCCTGTATGACCTTAAGCTCGGGCCGGTCCCGGTGCTGGTGATTTTTCTGGCGCTGCTCACTCTCATCGGGATTTTCGTGCTGCGGCGGACGGCGTTTGGCCGCTACATTTTCGCCATCGGCGGCAACGAACAGGTGGCGCGGCTGTCGGGCATCCGCGTCGATCGGGTCAAGATCGGGGTCTACGTGCTGTGCAGCACGCTGGCCGCGCTGACGGGCCTGCTGTACCTGGCCCGCGCCGGGGTCGGCGATCCGGTCACCGGCGAAGGCGCTGAGCTTCAGGCGATCACGGCCGTGATCCTCGGCGGGACGAGTCTATTCGGCGGCCAGGGCGGGCTGATCGGCACGCTTGGCGGCGTGCTGCTCATGGGCCTGACCAACAACATCCTGGTCATCCTCAACGTCAGCTCCTGGTATCAGGAATTGATTCAGGGGCTGGTCATCGTCGGCGCGGTCGCGCTCTACAGGCAAAAACGACGGTAAAATGAAGGCGGAGACCGATTTCGGCTCCGCTGCATAAACTGCTCGGCCATCCTTCCTTAAACCCGGCGCCTCGCCAGGTCATCCGGCTCTCGTGCAGGGTGAGGCGCTCGTCGGCCTAGACGGCACGCAGCTTGCTTCGGCGATAGACGCAACTTTTGCACGCGTCCGATCCCTCTCCCCTCATGCGGAGCGTCCGATGCCTTCGCGCGCGGCCTCGCCGACGAGACGAGTCCAGCTTCTGCTTGGTCTTTTGGTCATGATGGCCATCTCGAGCCCGCAGTACGTTTGGACGCTATTCGTCAAGCCCTTCCAGGCCGCGACCGGAGCGGCGCTGCCGGCTGTGCAGATCACTTTCTCGCTGCTCATCGTCCTGCAGACGCTGTTTTCGCCTGCCCAAGGGTGGCTCGTCGACCGGTTCGGGACGAAGGCGCTGGTCGCCGTCGGAGCGGCGCTGACCGGGCTCGGGTGGGTCCTATCGGCTCAGGTCGATAGCATCTGGATGCTGTTCCTGACCTACGGACTCCTCTGCGGCATCGGAACCGGCGTCGTCTACGTCGGCGTCGTTGGCCTGATGGCGAAGTGGTTTCCCGACCGGCGCGGCTTCGCGATCGGAATCGTGGCGGCCGGCTACGGAATGGGCGCCATGCTGACGACATTTCCCCTTTCCTCCATGCTGGCCTCCTCCGGCGCGCCAATGACCTTGATCGTGTTCGGCGTCATTCTCGGCAGCGTCGGCGTTGTCGCTGCGCTCGGGCTGCGCGAGCCTAAGCCGGGTGAAGCGCCTGCCCCTGCTCGAACGCACGCGCGAGGGGAAGACGTTGCGCCGGTCAACATGCTGAAGACCCCGATCTTCTGGCTGATGTTCGTGATGATGGCGATGATGTCGACCGGCGGGCTGATGGTGACGTCGAATTTCGCCAATTTCGCCCGCGATTTCGGCGTGGCCGACGTTTTAGTGATGGGGCTTGCGGCTCTGCCGTTCGCGCTGACGGTGGATCGCCTGCTCAACGGATTCACGCGGCCCTTCTTCGGCTGGGTGTCGGATCGGATCGGCCGCGAAAATACGATGGGCCTCGCCTTCGGGCTCGAGGCCGCGGCGATCCTGCTGTTGCTCCTCTTCAGCCGCAACGCGCCAGCCTTTGTCGTACTCTCGGGCCTCGTCTTCTTCGGCTGGGGCGAGATTTTCTCGCTGTTCCCCTCGACGCTCACGGACACGTTCGGAAGCCGCTACGCCACGACAAATTACGGCTTCCTCTATATCGCTCAGGGCGTCGGCTCGATCCTAGGCGGACCGGTCGCCGCGGCGATGAGAGTCGCGACTGGAAGCTGGACGCCAGTGTTCGGCGTCGCGGTGGCGATGGACATTGCCACAGCGCTGCTTGCGCTCCTCGCATTGAAGCAGATGCGCGCCGCCTATCTTGGCGCCCAGACATCCTCGCGCTCGCCGGAGTTCGCGCCGGCCGCCTCACGGTGACGAACGCTTCCGCGCTTTCACACCAGCCGGCTTTGCGCCTTGGCCGCGGCGATGAAACTTGCGAACAACGGGTGGGGATCGAACGGCCTCGATTTGAGCTCCGGATGGAACTGCACCCCGATGAACCAAGGATGGTCGGCGAGCTCGATCGTCTCGGGCAAAAGGCCGTCCGGCGACATGCCGGCGAACACGAGGCCCTTCGCTTCGAGGCGAGCGCGGTAGGCGGTGTTGACCTCGTAGCGGTGGCGGTGGCGTTCGGAAATCTCGGTCTCTCCATAAATCTCCGCGATACGCGAGCCGGGCTTGAGAAATGCGCGATAGGCGCCGAGCCGCATCGTGCCGCCGAGATCGCCGGCCGCCTGGCGCCTCTCTAGCTCGTTGCCGCGCAGCCACTCCGTCATGAGGCCAACCACCGGCTCCGGCGTCGGGCCGAATTCAGTCGAGTTGGCCTGAGATAGTCCGGCGAGCGAACGGGTGGCCTCGATGACCGCCATCTGCATGCCGAAGCAGATGCCGAAATAGGGCACTCTTCGCTCGCGCGCGAACCGCGCCGCCAGGATCTTGCCCTCGGCCCCGCGCACCCCGAAGCCGCCGGGCACCAGGATCCCGTTCACGCCCTCGAGCCGCGGCGCCGGGTCGGCGCTTTCGAAGATCTCGCTTTCGATCCAGTCGAGCTTGACGCGCACATGATTGGCCATGCCGCCGTGGGTCAAGGCCTCGATCAGCGACTTATAGGCGTCCTTGAGCCCCGTGTACTTGCCGACCACCGCGATCGACACCTCGCCCTCCGGGTTGTGGTAGGCTTTGGAGACGCTGTCCCAGCGGCGCATGTCGGGCTTGGGCGCGGGCTCGATGCCGAAGGCGGCCAGCACCTCGCGGTCGAGGCCGGCGGCGTGATAGAGCGCGGGCACGTCGTAGATGGAACGCGCGTCGCGCGCCTCGATCACCGCGCTTTCACGCACGTTGCAGAAGAGGGCGAGCTTGCGCCGCTCGTCGCGCGGAATCTCGCGATCGCAGCGGCAAAGCAGGATGTGCGGCTGGACGCCGATCGAGCGCAATTCCTTGACCGAGTGCTGGGTCGGCTTGGTCTTGAGCTCGCCTGCGGTCGGGATGAAGGGCAACAAAGTCAGGTGGATGTAGACGACATGGCCGCGCGGCAGGTCGTTGCCGAGCTGGCGGATCGCCTCGAAGAACGGCAGGCCCTCGATGTCGCCGACCGTGCCGCCGATCTCGACCAGCACGAAGTCGACGCCGTCGTTGCCCTCGAGGATGAAGTCCTTGATCGCGTTGGTGACGTGCGGGATCACCTGCACCGTCGCGCCGAGAAAGTCGCCGCGCCGCTCCTTGGCGATCAGCTCTTGGTAGATGCGCCCGGTGGTGATGTTGTCCTGCTTGTTGGCGCTGCGGCCGGTGAAGCGCTCGTAATGGCCGAGGTCGAGGTCGGTCTCGGCCCCGTCGTCGGTGACGAACACTTCGCCATGCTGGGTCGGGCTCATCGTGCCCGGGTCGACATTGAGATAGGGGTCGAGCTTGCGCAGGCGGACGGTATAGCCGCGCGCCTGTAAGAGCGCGCCCAAAGCCGCTGAAGCGAGACCCTTGCCAAGGGAGGAAACCACGCCGCCGGTGATGAAGATATACCGCGCCATGGGACTTCTCTCCTAACCGATCGCGATCGATTCGGCGAGGAGAATTTCCCTGTCGCCCGCCCGCTTGACGCGGCCTGCGGATCGGCGCCAGATTTTTTGGTGAGAAACCGGGCGCTTAGCGACCGCGGGCGACACGAGGCGCGGGAATGCCGGAAAGCGAGTTCACGCTTCGGGCCGACGACGGCCAAGCCCTCCTTACGCGTCGCTGGCTGCCGGAGGGAGGCGCGCGGGCGATCGTGCAGATCGCCCATGGTCTCGCCGAGCACAGCGCTCGCTATGCGCGTCTCGCCACGGCGCTCAACGCCGCCGGCTACGGCGTCTACGCCAGCGATCTTCGCGGCCACGGGCCTGAAGCGCCCGCGGCCGATCTCGGCCATTTCGCCGACGAAGGGGGATGGGACAAGGTCGTCGGCGACCTCTGGACCCTGAACCGCCTGATCGCCGCCGAGCAGCCGGGGACCCCGATCATCTTCCTCGGCCATTCGCTGGGCTCGTTCCTGGGGCGCGGGTTCATCGCCGAACATTCGGACGCGCTGGCCGGCGCCGCCCTTTCCGGGTCGAGCGGCAAGCCGCCGGCGATTGCGACGCTTGGCCGGCTTATCGCCCGCGCCGAGCGCCTGCGGCTTGGCAAGCGCGGCAAAAGCCGGGTGATCTTCCAGATGTGGTTCGGCGACTTCAACAAGCCGTTCAGACCAACGCGCACCGAATTCGACTGGCTCTCGCGCGACGAGAGGCAAGTCGACGCCTATGTCGCCGATCCGCTGTGCGGCTTCCCGTTCACGACCCAGCTCGCGATCGACGTGCTCGACGCGCTGCCTCGCGTCACCGGCCCGGAGAGCCTCGCCGCGATCCGGACGGGGCCAACATCCAGGGCCTCATCGCCGACCTGAAGAGCGCCGGCTTCACCAGGCTCACGACCCGCATCTACCCGGGCGCCCGGCACGAGACGCTGAACGAAACGAACCGCGACGAGGTGACGCGCGACCTCATCGCCTGGCTCGACGGGGTCGTGGGCAAGTAACCTTGGCTTGCGTCCGGCGCGATTCGGCGGGGGTGTGCGATTTTGCTTCCAACGAAGCCTTTTCAGGCTCTTGAGCTCGCTTTTCCGCAACGGCGACACGCCTAGCGACGAGGGACGGCGGCGCTGAGCGCATAGCTCAATGATATACATATCGTCTATGGTTTATAGGAGAGGATTGCTAAGCGGGTTGCTCTCGGCTGGAAGGGTCATCGCGAGGAGGCCGAAGGCCGACGCGGCGATCCAGAGCCGCCGGCCGCTCCGGCCCTTCATCCCTGGATCGCTTCCCCCCGGACTTGATCCGGGGGTCGCGATGACGGCCGCGGCGGTCAATTGCATGCCGCCCTACCCCTCGACGTAGGACGCGATCTCGATCAGGCTGCCGTCCGGATCGCGGCAATAGACCGACATCAGCGTTCCCTGCGCGCCCCGTCTCGGGCCGGGGCCGGCGACGATGGCGACGCCTTGAGCCTGCAAATGGCGAACGACCTCGTCCGGCTTCGCATCGGTGAGAAAGCAAAGGTCCTCGCCGCCCGCGGCCTCATGATCGGCGGTGAACCAATCCTCCTTGCTCATGGCGATGGGCCGCAGGTTGATCTTCTGGCGGCCGAATTTCATCTCGGTCCGCGGCGGATTGCCGTCCGTGGGCGGAATGTCCTCGCGGGTCATGCCGAGCACGCGCGCGTACCACTTGGCTGACGCCTCAAGGTCGGTGACCTGGACAACCAAATGGTCCAGCGCCTGCACTGTGAGCAGCATGCGGGCTCTCCTCCGATTGACTTGCAGGCGGGGCCGTTCCTCAGGCCTGGGCGGCGCCGGTAACTCATTCTTAACCATGATCGAGGACGTTTGTCTTGAGCGCGGCCGGCCGATCCTTAAGGAACGGGCGCCCGCGGGAAATGAACGCCGCAAGAGGACTTACTCATGGTCAAGACGCCAAGCAGCAAAGTGGCGAAGACGCCAAGCAACAAAGGGAAATCAGGCAAGAAGAAAGCGCCGGCCGCGTCGGACAATCGCCCGCTGGCGATTGAACTCGCCAGCCGGCCCGACGAGCATCGGATCCGGGAACGCGCCTATGGCATCTGGATCGAGGAAGGCCGGCCTCATGGCCGCGACCTCGCGCACTGGCGCCGCGCCCACCAAGAGCTTGAACTCGAGGTGAAGTAGCGATCTCTCACGAGAAAGGATCGTTGCGAGCTGACTATTCTTGACCGGTTCTCAAACACCGCCCCGTCGAGAGCTATTGCGTAGCGCTGCGCGCGGTGACGAATGCAGCCGCCAATGCGGCTTCGACGGCTACCGCCAGCCAAATTCCCGGCCCCGCGCGCCCGGAGGCGAACTCGTAGCCGCCGAGTAACGCCAGGCCAGCGCAAGCCACAAACAACCCAGATGCTATCGCATCGCGGGCTGCGGATTTCGGCGAATTGCGCGAAAGCCACAATATCAAACCCATGCCCAGAAACAGCGCCGCGCTCCGCCTCGACAGGAGCATGGCCACGTCGTTGCTTTCGATTTGCCACAAATTCATAAGGATATGCGGCGCCAGCAGCCAGGCGCCAGCCAGCAGGACACAAACCGCACTGGCGACGCGCGATACAACAGCGAAGGTCAGAAGGCGTCTCAAAATCGTGGCCGCCATTTCGTCAAACCCCCGCCCGCCGCATCATCGCCCTCACGACCAATGGATGGATCCGCCCGACGGGCGCCATGTAGATGCGGCCCAGGCGGTTGTGCATATGAACCACTGTCGAAACGACGTAGCGACTGAGACTGTTCTGCTCTGATTTCATCAGCGAGACGCGCACATCGAGATGGCGGTCGTCGATACCCAGCAAGAGCTCGTTTTCGGTCTTGCCGAAGATGTGGAAAATGCCCAACCGGTCGCCGACCCGGTATGTATCGGCGGATTTTCCTCCGTATTCCCTCATCGTCCCCACGTCCTTGAGCCCAAGGCGGCGAACAATTTGGTTTCGAAGCGTCATTGCCACACCGACCCATTGTGGGGTCGCGCGGGATGCGCGCAGAAATATCTCGGTGGGCGACAGCGCCCGGTCGTTCAGCGGAGCCTCATAGGCGTCGTAAAAATCCGCGTCGGCCAATGTTGTCTGGAGCAGGCTGTCATGGGGAACGGTTGTTTTGACCACGTCGACCATAGCGCCGCCTCGCTTCTGTCCATACGACTGCGTATGGTGACGCTAGTCCGTGACGTTGCCACAGTCAATACGGTACCGTATGGTCCGATAAGCATGCGCTTGGGCAGACAGGAGTGGATCGACGCAGGGCTCAAAGCCATGGCGCGCGACGGGGTCGACGCCGTACGCATCGAGCGGCTGGCAGCGGCGCTGAAGGTGACAAAGGGGAGCTTTTATTGGCACTTCAAGGATCGCGACGCGCTGCTCGAAGCCCTTCTCGAGGCGTGGCGATCGAGAGCGACGACAGCCATCATTGACGCCGTGGAGGCGAAGGGTGGGGATGCGCGCGCCAAACTGGCAAACCTGTTTACGATTGTCTCCGTGATCGAGGGCCAACTCGATCGAGCGATCCGCAGCTGGGCGGCGCAAGATCGCGCCGCCGCGTCCGCGCTAAAGGAGGTGGATCGCCAACGTCTCGACTATTTGCTCATTCTGTTCATGGGCGTCGGGTTTAACGCCGCCGAGGCCCTCGGGCGCGCCCGGCTCGTGTATCACGCGCTCATCGGACAGTTCATGATGGGCGAGGCGGTGGCGCGCGGTGATCGTCTTACCGAGTGCCTCGATATCGTCCTGCCAATGCTGGTGGCCAAGATTTAGGCCGCAAGCCGCTTCTCACATTGGCGCTGGCGGTCTGGATGGAAAATTCATCGGCTCTGGCTTCCGGCCAGCGCTTCAGTCTGCCGGGGAATCGCCACGCGCCCTGCGACCGCAGCCCGTCAACCCGAGGCCGGATTGTCGTCGACCAGCGTATGCGTGTGGCAGCGATGGTGGAGCGTTCTCACCCTCTCGACCGGGTCATGCCAGTGCAACATGGCCTTGAGGCGATACTCTTCTTCCCGTTCGGTCTCGGTCAGGTGAAGCTGTCGCATATGGGCCAAGGTCTTGCGCCATGACGGCGGGCGCCGCGGCCAAGCGCTGATCGTCGTGAACCTCATTGTCGCCTCCTCCCCCAGCGACAAGGGAATGTTACGCCTTGATTGGGGCGATAGCATTGCGATGGGTCAACTCGCAGCGATCCTGGTCGCCGATGTCGTCGGCTATAGCCGGCTCGCCGGCGCAGAGGGCCCGTCGTGTGAATTCGACGGCGATTATCGCAAGCGCCGCTAATCAGGCCAGCGCTTCAAGACCTCCTCGCGCACCGGCGTCTCAACCTCGGGCGGCGCCTTGCGGATATAGGTCAGCGCGCGGGCGAACTTGTCGGCGTCCTCGCTTGCCAGCGTTTCGAGATATCGGATCGCCGCGGTGACGGAGAAGAGCTCGCCGCCTTTGTCGGGCTCATCGAAGTTGCTCTTGAGCGCCGTCCAGATCGCGGCGTCGTAACTGTTCTCGGCCGCCCAGGCGGCGATGGTCGCCACGGCTTGCGGATGCCGATCCATGGCGACGTCGCTCTGCCTGCCGGCGCCAAGTTCGACGAAGCCGACGGCCGACGCGTCCGGCATTCCTTCCCTCGCTCGCAGATTCTCGATCGCCGCATCGAGATCCTCGAGCGCGCTCGGCGCCGAATACGCCTTGCACATGGCGCCGAAGGTTTCGTCGATCGCGAGCGTGAGGCGCCCGTCGGCCGAAATCCGACAGAACTCGATCGGCAGCAGCGGACCATTGGCTGCGAACCCGGCGGCGGTTTCAAGTTCGCGCGGATCCCACACCAGCGATCCCCACGCGAGGATGGCGCTTCTCACTTTTTCCCCTCCTTGAAACCTCTGGCCGACACGTCTTGGGCCGCCGCGATCCTTTGAAGCCGCGAGCCATCCGCCGGCGCCTCAGCCTGTCTACCCGCTTTCGAGCGGGTGAAGAAACTTAAGCGCCGCTTCGGATGGACGGCGCCGACAGCGCCCCCTGCCCCAAACCGGGACGCCCTGCCCTCACCCTTGGTAACGGCCCGGCAAGGTTAAGCGCCGATAACCGGAATGGTTCGCATTGCGCGCTTTTTCTTAAAGTCGCAGCGCGGGGACGTGAAACCAACGCACGGGCGCTCGCTTCGGGTATGGGTCGTTCGCGTATCGGATGGGCTCTTTCGGTCGCCGCGCCCTGGTGCGTGGCCCTCGTAGTGCTCGTCTCGATCACCGCGGAAGCGGAACAGGAGCCGCTCGAATTCACGAGCGCCTTCGATCGCAGCCGAATGATCGGCGCCTCGGGCGCGCTCGACCCGGCGATCCTCGCCGCGCGCCCACTCCGCGCAGTGGATGAGGACGGCGAGCCGCTGCCGATCGTCCAGGCGCGCTATGTCGCCGGCGATCGAGACGAGTTCGCGGCGGATGCAGACGAGAGCGAGCCGAATGATGCGCTGAAGCAACCGGGACAGAAGTTCCCCGCCGTCGATCGCGGCGCCAAGGGCGATCCGCTCATCGGCCCTCCCGGCTTCAACGCAAGACGCCTCGACGGCAAGCGAGCCCAAGCCGAGCCCTACGCGCTCAAGTCCTGGCCGCGCGAGCTTGAAGACCCCCGCAACGGCGAATTCGATCCGGGCCATACGATGAGCCCGCCCCGGCCGGCGGACGGCGGCGAGCAGGAGCCGGGGTCCGCGGCGATCACCTTCGACGACGGCGCGACGCCGGCGCCGCCACTCGAATTCGCCCTCAACTCCTCCTCGCCCACCTCGAGCGACGGGGTCGTGGTCGTCGTCGAGAGCGATGGCTCGGGGCTGACGACGGTCCCGCAGCTCTCCATCGGAGACGGCAAGCCGAACTACGCCGCCCTCATCGACCCGAAGGACAGCGCGCGCCAGATGCGTTGCCTGGCCGAAGCGATCTATTTCGAGTCCCGCAGCGAACCCGAAGAGGGTCAGGCGGCGGTGGCGCAGGTCGTGCTCAACCGCGTGCGCAGCGGCATCTATCCGACAACGGTCTGCGGCGTCGTCTATCAGGACCGCAACCGCCCGTTCGCCTGCCAGTTCACCTTCGCCTGCGAAGGCAAGTCGCTGCGCATCGAAGAGCCGGGCCCGTGGGCGGTCGCGACCCGGATCGCTGCGGCCGTGGTGAGCGGCGCAAACTACAACCCCAAGGTCGGGGTGGCGGTCAACTACCACGCGAATTACGTGTCGCCGTTCTGGGTCGGCTACCTGAAACGGGTCGACCGCATCGGCGCCCACATTTTCTACGCCATGCGCGACGGCGTGAACTGGGCGCCCGGAGCGCTCAACGGTCGCGGCGATCGGCCGCCGCTGGTGAATTGATCCGAACGCGACGCTGACGGCTGAGACCCACGACAGCGGAGTCTCGACGCTCGACCGCGATTGGGTCGTTGACTCCGCGCCCCCGACTAGGCCGCGTTCTTGCCGGCGCGGCCTTCGACCTCGTCGATGAAGGCCGCGACCGATCGACCGATCGTCTCAGGATGATCCTCCTGCAGGAAGTGGATGCCATCCCCGAGCTTGACGAGCCGGCAACCTTTAAGCTTGCGAGCGAAGTCTTCCGCGAGCGCAGGCGAGACGAGCGCGCCGGGGTCGGCCGAGAAGAGAAGCTTCGGATAGGTCGATGCCGCAAGCGCCGCATGCGCGCGCTCCATCATCGCATAGACGTCGGCCGGCTCTCCCGCGATCGGTATCTCGTTCGGAAAGCGCCAGGTGGGCAAGCGCGACCGCGGGGTTGGGAAGGGCGCGCGATAGACCGCCATCTCGTCTTCGGTCAGCTTGCGCCGCATCCCGCCCGGCAGCACCCGCTCGACGAACATGTTGTCTTCGAGGATCAGTTTCTCCCCTTCGCCGGGGGTACGGAACTTGCGGAAGATCTCGCGCGCTTGCGAGTCCCTCACGAACTCCTCCCAACTCGGAATCGGCCTGATGAACTCCATGAACGCGAGGCCGCGCACGAAATCCGGCCGCCGCTCGGCCAGGCGGAAGGCGAGCGCCGTTCCCCAATCCTGGACGACGAGGTAGGCCGACCCGATCTTAGCCTTCGCGATGAATGCGTCGAGATAGCGCACATGATCTTCGACGCGATAGGCGATGTCCGGCTTGCCCGATTGGCCGAAGCCGATGAGGTCCGGGGCGATGCAATGGGCGACGTCGGCGACAAGCGGAATGATGTTGCGCCAGATGAAGGACGAGGTCGGATTGCCATGGAGGAAGAGCGCGACCGGCGCGTCGCTCGGGCCCGCCTCCCGATAGGCCATCTCGGAATCGAGGACGGAGAGTTTGGGCAGGCTGATGTCTTCATTCATGGCGACGGCTCCTTGAACATTGTGGCGAAAACGATGCGCTTGAAGCGCTCCAGCGGTTCGGCGTTGCGCTCGACTTTCATCCGCAGGATGGCCCCCTCCCAGGAGGAGAGCAGGAAGTCGGCGAGGTCATGCGGAGCGAATGTCCGGGCGATTTCGCCGGCCGCCTGCCCTTTCGCGATGCACGCGGCAAACAGCGTGCGCCACTCGGCAAAGATCTCGGCGAGCCGCGTCCGCAGCATCTCGCTTTGCGGCGCGGCCTCCAGGCTGAAGTCGCCGATCAGGCAGCCGCGGCAGAACTCGGCCTTGGCGAGGCGGTCGGTGATGATGTCGAGATAAAGCCTGAGACGCTCGCGAGGCGTGCGGGTCTCGTCCCCGAGCGTCTCGGCGACGAGTTGCTTGAGATTCTCGAAATAAAGGTCGAGCACCTCGCGCGCGAACTCCTCCTTCGAGCGGAAGTGGTTGGTGAACGAGCCTTGCGGGGCCGGCGCCTCGGCCACGATGTCCCGCACGCCCGCGCCGGCATAGCCCTTGCGGTACATGACCTTGAGGCCGGCTTGGAGGATACGGTCCCGGTGGGATGGCTTGGGCATAGACATTCAATACGGACGTACGTATTGAATGTCAAGCGAATTGAGCCGCCGTAACGATGTAAGCATACAGTTCCCAATCATTATCTGTTATTCCGTATCTGAACTTATTGGCATGGTATGTTCTCTTGGTTGTGCGCCACCCAAAGCGTGCCAAGATTGGTCTCAGCGACCATCTGTGGCTCCAGGTAGCGCCATCATCCCCCTAAGTCTTTGGATGTGAGATTTTCGTGGCTAACTTACTCTTTCTCGGTTTCCGATGCGGCAGTTCAGGCCTCTCTGGCCACGAGCGCTTCGGAAAATTAATTAGGGCGAGGTCAATCAAGTGAGCATAATCAGCTAGAGTAATGGCCATGTCACGGCAGAAACGAAATTCTACCAACAAGTCATCCCTTTTTGCTAGACCTAAAGCGCGCGGATTAAACTGCCAAGAGGCGGGTCGTACGCCATTGCCTAATGTCGCACCAAGTCCTTCCGCGAAGAACAGTGGAGAATGTATCGCATCGTTTCTCCAATTTTCTAATTCATTAGCTCTGTCAACAATCCAATTAGTTTCTGATACGAGTAATGATCTTTGCCAATCTATTGTAAGGTGATTTACAGCAGCTTTCAGCATCTCCCGTTGTGACCGATCAGATCTTATTGCGTGCCAAACAAAGAGGGGCTCTTGATGAACAAAGGCTCCTTCAACTGGGCGGGGGCTCATTAAGGTCCAGAACAGCGCGCCGAGAGATTCCTGCAAATCATTCCAAGCGAGAGCAAATTGTCCAAGTGCGGCCACATAAGGACGAAATTTCGACGCTGTATATCGTTTTGAATGTCGGATTCGTACCTGACGTTTTGCCATACTGATCTCTCACTACGCGTTGCGCTTAGGAGTTCTTGCCACGAAGCGCCTGCAAGTACCAACCCTGTCGAGTGTCACGGTCGTCTTTGAGCCGAATCGGGAGGGGGGTGATAGGATGCGCATATGAGTTGGCCTCGATCTGCGGCGATAGGGTTTTTTGCGGCGCTTTTGTATGGAATTATAGTTGCGCCAAAAGTTGTATTGATATGGGGAGCGATTACAGCCGTAAGCATTGTCATTGCGGTTCTCATAGTGCGGATAAATAACAAGAACAAAAAGGAGCGCAGAGCGAGGCCTGGTGCTTACTGGCGCTCCTCGGCGCGGGACGCGTAACGGCGCTTGGGGCGGGCCAAATTGCGGCCGCTGACCAGAGTGCTTTGGATATCAAGGATATGGGCAGGATGGCTGCCGAACGCCCAAGCAACCAAGCCGGCCTCGGGTCCGTGAGGAGTTTCCCTGCCTGCGGCGGAGCGGTGGCGATGCCGACGGGGCAACTCTGGTTCGGATCATTTTATCCATCTTTTCCGAGACTTAGGTAGAAAAGAGCGTTGCGGTAATTCAGATTAGTCTTGACAATGTTTCTATTATGTCCTAGTTTTAATGGATGCACATCGCCTCCGCCCTGCGCCGCAAACGGGATGAGATCGCCGCGACGATTGCCGCTTACGAGGAAAGGATCGATGCTGCGAGAATGGACCTGGCGGCGCTTGATCAGGCCGCACGGCTGTTCGATCCCGAAGCCGGACGCGATGAGACGGCCATCCATCTCGCCATGAGCCGATTGGCGCTTCCGGTCGCCAGGGCCAAGCGCGCCGGCGATCAAGACGCCGGTCCGGTCGAATCCATGGGCGTCCGGGAGCGCCGGTTCACGGGAGACGTCGAACACCCCGCCATGCCCGCGGCGCGAGAACAGGTACCGCAGGAATTTCTCTATTTGGATTGGCCGTAACCCATTGAAAAGTCCCGATTCGAAAAAATAAACGCTAGTAAACGCTAGCAAATTTACTAGCATTTACTCGTATTTACTGCCGTTTACTCGTATTTATTGGCGTTTACTCTCATTTGTTTTGGCCGCTGGAGCTCGGATCGCGCGCTTTCGGGAAGCCGGGCGGAGCCGGCGTCTCCTCCTTGCCGGGCGCGCGGTTTAAGCGTCATATCGCCCAGGCAAACTCGAGGGAGGAGCACTTGGATCTCGGCCAAACCGACAAAGTCCGTCCGCTCATCGCCGCCGTCCGGGCGATGGTGCGAGACGAGATCATGCCGCTCGAGGCGGAATACGAGGGCGAGGTCGGGCGCGAAGGCGATCGCTTCAAGCCGACCAAGCGCATGATCGAGATCCGCGAATCGCTGAAGGCCAAGGCGCGCGCCAAGGGCCTGTGGAACTTCTGGCTCACCGGCTCCGACAAGGGCTACGGCCTCACCACCGTCGAATACGCCTATCTCGCCGAGGAGATGGGCTGGTCGCCGCTCGCCTCCGAGGTGTTCAATTGTTCGGCCCCCGACACCGGCAACATGGAAGTCATCGAGCGCTATGGTTCGCCCGACCAGAAGGCGCGCTGGCTGCCAGATCTGCTCGAAGGTCGCGCGCGCTCGGCCTATCTCATGACCGAGCCCGGGGTCGCCTCGTCGGATGCGACCAACATCGCGATGGATGCGCGGCTTGAGGGCGACGAATGGGTGCTCAACGGCGAGAAATGGTGGTCGTCCGGGGCCGGCGATCCGCGCTGCTCGCTCTATATCACCATGACGCTGACCGACCCCGACGCTGGCCCGCACGCGCGCCATTCGATGCTGCTGGCGCCGGCCGCGACGAAGGGCATCGAGATTTTGAGGGCGATGAAGGTCTACGGCGACGACGACGCGCCGCACGGCCACATGCACATTCGTTTCCATGACGTGCGGGTTCCCAATGATGCGCTGGTGCTTGGCCGCGGACGCGGCTTCGAGATCGCGCAGGGGCGCCTCGGGCCCGGGCGCATTCACCATTGCATGCGCGCGATCGGCCAGGCCGAGCGGGCGCTCGAGGCCATGTGCCGCCGTGGGGCCGCGCGCAGCGCGTTCGGGCAAAAGCTGGCGCGGCTCGGCGCCAATCCCGATATCATCGCCGAAGCGCGCATGAGCATCGAAATGGCCCGACTGCTTTGCCTGAAAGCCGCCTGGGCGATGGACACGCAAGGGGTGCGCGCCGCGGCGCCGCTCATTTCGCAAATCAAGGTGGTCGCGCCGCGGGTTGCGCTCGAAGTGATCGATCAGGCGGTGCAATTGCATGGCGGGGCGGGCGTCAGCCAGGATTTCCCGCTCGCCCGCATGTGGACCCATGTGCGCACTCTGCGCCTCGCCGACGGGCCCGACGCCGTGCACCGGCGGGTAATCGCCAAGGCCGAGATGAAGCGCTACACCAATGAGGCGAGCACGCAGTGAGCGGCGCCTTTCCAGAGGATACGAGCGCGCTCGACGCATGGGCCAAAGCCCACGTCGAGGGCTGGCGCGGCCCGAGCGCGGTGAAGAAGTTCCCCACCGGACAGTCGAACCCGACCTATCTCATCGACGCCGCGAGCGGCCGTTACGTGTTGCGGCGCAAGCCGCCGGGCAAGCTGCTTAAAAGCGCGCACCTGATCGAGCGCGAGTTTCGGGTGCTGAAGGCGCTGGAAGGGGTGGGTTATCCAGCCCCGCGAGCGCTGGCGTTGTGCGAAGACGAGGGCGTGATTGGCACCGCCTTCTATCTCATGACCTTCGTCGATGGCCGCGTGCTCTGGAATCCGGCGCTCCCCGAGCTCGAGCGCCAGGATCGGCGGCCGATCTATGACGCCATGAACGAGGGGCTCGCCCGGCTGCACTTAATCGACGTCGCCGCGGCGGGCCTGTCGGATTATGGCAAGCCGGGCAGCTATTTCGTCCGTCAATACCAACGCTGGACCGACCAGTACCGGTCGAGCGAAACGGCGCGGCTGGAGGACATGGAGCGTCTCATCGCCTGGCTCGCCGACAAGGTTCCGGCGGACGATGGCCGCGTCGCGCTGGTGCACGGCGACTGGCGCATCGACAACATGATCTTTGACGCAAGCTCGCCGCGCCTGCTCGCGGTCCTCGACTGGGAGCTGTCGACGCTCGGCCACCCCTTCGCCGACCTCGCCTACCAGTGCATGCAATGGCGGCTGCCGGCGGGCAAGTATCGCGGCTTGGGGGGCGTCGACCGGGCGGCGAACGGCATCCCGACCGAAGCCGAATATGTCGCCGCCTATTGCCAGCGAATGGGGCTCAAGAGCATTCCCGACTGGACCTTCCTGATCGCCTTCAGCTTTTTCCGCAGCATCGCGATCCACCAGGGCGTCTACAAGCGCTCGCTCGACGGCAACGCCTCGAATCCGGAGCTCGCCCGCCAATTGGGCGAGTCGGTGCCGCTGGTGGCCCATATCGCCTGGGAGTCGGTCGAGGCCGAAAGCTAGGCCATGTTCCCCGGCCTGCTCCGCCGCGCCTGGCCGTCTTGCCGGCGATGATCGCCCATGCTAAGCGGCGCGCCGACCCCGCGGCGAGCGTTCGAGCGTCGCCGCCGGCCCCGGAGAGGTGGCAGAGTGGTCGATCGCGCCGCACTCGAAATGCGGAGTACGCGCAAGCGTACCGGGGGTTCGAATCCCTCCCTCTCCGCCACGATCTAAGCGATTGATATTACAAATTGCCTCCCGCGCCTCAGTTTCCGGCCTGATTTCCGAACGCAAGTCGAGCCATGACCATCATCAGGTTGGACCTCACGGGACTGAAGTGTCCGCTGCCGGCGCTCAAGACGCGCAGGGCGCTAAAATCCTTGGCGCCCGGCGATCGGCTGGAAGTGCGCTGCACCGATCCGCTGGCGGCGATCAACATTCCGCACTTGCTCGGCATGACGGGCGACCGGTTGGAAACAGTCGAACGCGTCGATCGCGATATCGTGTTCCGCATCGAGAAATCCGCTTCCATGCTTGCGCCGAAGCCGCCTTGTTGATGGTGGGCGTTGTCACATTGGCCCGGTATGATGAACTTGGCGCAGCCCGGGATCATCAAGGCCTGGATTTCGTCACGCCGTTTTGATCGCGTTCGATCGTTGACAGGCAGAACGCGCGGACAAGACACTGCGTTAAGCTTGGCTGGACGGCGCCGCTGCATATTGCCGCCGAATGGGAGGAAGCGATGGGTGAATTCTCGCGACGGGATCTTCTCTCGACCGCCATGGTCGCGGGTGCGGCGATGACCGCCTCGGCTGCTGAGTCCGCCGAGCAGGTTCCCGAGCCGAGCCGGGCGCCCGGCGTCGGCGGCTCCGATCCGGTCCCCGGCGACGTGGCGCGCGAGGCTCAGAACCCGGACCTCATCAATCCGCCGGCCACGGATTCGGGAACCCTGCCCAATCTCAGGTTTTCCTTCGCGGACGCGCATGTGAGGCAGTCGAGCGGCGGTTGGACGCGACAGGTGACCGCGCGCGAGCTTGGCGTTTCGAAAACGATCGCCGGAGTGAATATGCGGCTGAACGCTGGCGGCGTGCGCGAGCTTCATTGGCACAAGCAGGCTGAATGGGCCTACATGCTTTATGGAACGGCCCGCATCACCGCGATCGACCAGCAGGGCCGCAACTTTGTCGACGACGTCGGCGTCGGCCATCTCTGGTATTTTCCCGGCGGCATTCCCCATTCGATCCAGGGGCTTGGCCCGGACGGGTGCGAATTCCTCCTCGTCTTCGACGATGGCGACTTTGACGAGGACGATACGTTTTTGCTCAGCGACTGGTTCAAGCACACGCCCTCTGAGGTTCTGGGCAAGAATTTCGGCGTGCCGGCGACGCTGTTCGGACATACGCCCGATCCGAGCCAGCTTTACATCTTCAAATCGTCGGTCCCTGGCCCGCTCGGCCCCGACAGGCTCATGGGCGCCGAGCCGGTCCCACAAACCTTCAGCCATCACATGCTCGCGCAGGAGCCGATCCGGACCAAGAGCGGAACGGTGCGGATCACCAATTCGAGCGTATTTCCCGCCTCCAAGACCATTGCGGCGGCCCTGGTCGAGGTTGAGCCCGGGGGCTTGAGGGAGATGCACTGGCATCCCAACACCGACGAATGGCAATATTACATCGCAGGCCAAGCGCGCATGGGCGTGTTCGCGGCCAACGGCCAGGCGAGGACGTTCGATTTCCGCGGCGGAGACGTTGGCTATGTCCCGTTCGCCATGGGCCATTACATCGAAAACACGGGCTCCACGAGCTTGCGCTTTCTGGAGATGTTCAAGAGCAGCTACTACGCCGACCTGTCGCTCAACCAGTGGCTGGCGTTGACGCCGCCCGAACTCGTCAAGGCCCACCTCGAGTTGAACCAGCAGTTCATGGAGGCGCTCAGAAAGACCAAGGCGCCGATCGTTCCGGCCTGAACCAGCCATCCTTCCGCCGCCGCCAAGCCGTCGGCGCGCGGCCGCGGACACAACCAGAGCGCGAATTCCGTCCAAGCAAATCCAAATAAACCAAGCAAATTTGCTTGGATTTACTTGGTTTTATTTGTCCGAATCGGGACTTTTCAATGGGTTACGAGCGAAAAAATAAACAATTTCGATTCGCGTCTCAAAGTTGTGTGCAAAACGTCTCAAATGTATTTTCCGCCTTCATTTCCCCACGCAATGTCTGGCGGGCCGGTTTGATCCGGCGAATGGGAATACGTATAGCACGGAATTCCGTTTTTCGCAATCAATTGCGCGAACTTCTGCTCGCAGGGGCGCGGCGCCAGCTAGGGCCTAGCGACTGTTGGGAGCGCAGGCTTACCGCCGCTCCTCCAGTTGGCTGACCCGCTGCTCAAGGCGCTGCATCGCGAGAGTCAGCGCCTCGTAGCCGAGCTTATGGGTGTCGCCGAGACTCGACAGTGCGGCCATAGTGCTCTGGTGTTGATCACGAGTGATTTTGAGACCACGCCAGACGATATAGACGATGGCGCCCAGTAGAATGACGATAACCCAAATAGCAATGTCAGTCATGCGAAGCCGCGGAATTCAGTGACAACAATGTTTGTATCAAATACGCGGCTTTTAAGCGAGCGTGCGACTTAAGCCGTTCCGAGAACGTCGGGAGCCTGAAGAAGGCCTGCGAGCGCATGAAGGCTATGCTGCTGCGGCGCGATCGGGCAAGAGGGTGGAGCGCGATAAGACCGATCCCGCGTCGGAGCATCCCGGAGGGGCAAATGATTGCGGCCGCGCTGCCATTTCCGGTTGTGAAAAGTGGGGAAGGCGGCCGCGAGTGGCCCGCAAAGCTAGTCTGGCCTAAAAATCGCTCGCGAGCCCCTTCACCTCCCAGTCGCCATAGCGCACCGGATCAAGCCCGGCGCGGCCATTGAGCGTGTCCTTCGTGCTAAAGCCGGGCCCTGCGTGCTAAAGCCGACCCCGTCGTCCCCGCGGGAAATTCCGCGGCCTTGACGATGATCGCCACGAAGGTATGCCGCGGGCATGAAAAGCGACCTGCCTCTCGGAAACGCCGCCGGCCTGAGCAGCGGAGAGGCGCGGGAGCGGCTACAGCGCTTCGGCGCCAACGGTATTCCGGACACTACGGAGCATCCGTGGCGGCGCGCGCTGGAGAAGTTCTGGGCGCCCGT
The DNA here is from genome assembly GCA_963824475.1 of uncultured Alphaproteobacteria bacterium. Taxonomy (GTDB): domain Bacteria; phylum Pseudomonadota; class Alphaproteobacteria; order Rhizobiales; family Beijerinckiaceae; genus Roseiarcus. The sequence continues at coordinate 218,633 of CAWGPR010000003.1, read as the reverse complement.
ACCTTGGATGCTGGAGGCCGCGATCGTACTCGAACTCGGGCTCGGCAAATACGTCGAGGCCGCCGTGATCGCTGGTCTGCTGGCGTTCAACGCTGTCGTCAGCCTGGTGCAGGAGGGACGGGCGCAGCATACTTTGGCGGCCCTGAATGCGCGCCTCGCGCTGACGGCCTCGGTCCGCCGGGATGGCGTCTGGGTCAGTATCCCCGCCGCCGATCTGGTACCCGGCGACATTATTAAATTCTCGCTCGGCGGCGTCGTTCCAGCAGATGCGCGCCTGATCGCGGGAAACGTTCTCCTCGACCAGTCCATGCTCACCGGCGAGTCCGTGCCGATTGACGCCGGGGTGGGACGACAGGCCTATGCCAGCGCTTTGGTTCGGCGAGGCGAGGCTACAGCAGAGGTCACTGCGACCGGCGCTCGCACAAAATTCGGTCGCACTGCGGAGTTGGTCAGCACCGCCCATGTCATCAGCTCACAGCAACTCGCCGTGATGCGCGTGGTGCGCAACCTCGTCGTTTTCGCTGGCTGCGTCATCGTCGTGCTGGCGCTTTACGCCGCGATCCTGCGCCTTCCGCTGGTGGTTATTGTACCGCTAGTGCTGACCGCGGTGCTCGGCTCGATCCCGGTCGCCTTGCCGGCCACGTTCACGCTCGCCGGTGCGATCGGCGCGACCGCGCTGGCCAAACTGGGCGTGCTGCCGACTCAACTCGCCGCCGTCGATGAGGCCGGTACAATGGATGTGCTTTGCGCTGACAAGACCGGCACATTGACGAAAAATGCCCTGACGGTGGCGAGCGTCCGTTCCATGCCAGGGTTCGACAACCAGCGCGTTCTGACCTTGGCGGCCCTCGCTAGTTCGGATGGCGGTCAGGATCCGGTCGACGCCGCGATCCGCGTCGCCGCCGGCGCGCCCGCCGCCGATGCGCCGACTCTGGTCAAATTCGTCCCTTTCGACCCCTCCGTGAAAATGTCGGAGGCGACGATAACCTCCCTGGCCGGGGACTCGGCGGGCGAAATGAAACGCGTGGTCAAGGGCGCCTACGCTGTGGTCAGCGGCCTCGCCCAGCCGCAACCGGCCGCGGTATCGGCGGCAAGCGGATTGGAGGGCCAGGGATTCCGCGTGCTGGCCGTGGCGGTGGGGCCGGCCACAGCGATGGAGCTTGCAGGTCTGATCGCCCTGAGCGACCCTCCCCGCAGCGATTCGGCCGCGCTGGTGAACGAATTGCAGGCGCTTGGCGTGCGCACGGTAATGGTGACCGGGGACGCGCCGCAAACGGCGGCGATTGTCGCCAAAGCCGTCGGCTTGGCCGGCGCCATGTGCCCGTCCGGGTCGATCCCCAAGGAGGTGCGTCCGACATCCTTCGCCGTGTTCGCCGGCGTGCTTCCGGAAGATAAGTATAACCTTGTCAAAGCGTTTCAGGCCGGCGGCTTCACCGTGGGCATGTGCGGCGACGGCGTCAACGATGCCCCGGCATTGCGGCAGGCGCAGATCGGCATCGCGGTTTCAACCGCGACCGACGTCGCCAAATCGGCCGCCGGCATGGTGCTAACCGAGCCAGGGCTCCCGGGCATCGTGGCTGCGGTTAAGGAAGGCCGAACGACATTTCAACGCATCCAGAACTACACGATCAACTCCATCACAAAGAAGATCGTCACAGTGCTGTTTCTGTTGGCCGGCCTGATGATGACCGGGCAGGCGATTCTCACGCCATTGCTGATGGTGATCGTGATGATCGCCGGCGATTTCCTGGCGATGTCGCTTACCACGGACAACGTGCGCACGACGCCCGCGCCAAATGCATGGCGCATCAACGAATTGACGATCGCCGGTGTGATACTCGGAATCAGCCTGGTGGGTTTTTGCTGTGCGGTGCTCGCACTCGGCGCATTCGCATTCCGTCTCGCGCTACCCTCGTTGCAAACGCTGTCCTTCGTTACGTTGGTGTTCGGCAGCCAAGCGATGGTTTACGCGATCCGAGGTCGCCCGCATTTGTGGAGCATTCGCCCGAGCCCGTGGCTAGCCGGGTCGTCATTCTTGGACGTGGCGATCGCCTGCACCGTGGCCATCGCCGGAATTGCCACGGCACCGCTGTCAGCTGTGCTGGTAACGGCAACGCTCATCGCCGCCTGCGTGTTTGCGGCGGTGCTGGATCTTGTGAAATGGCTGACGTTCTCGCGCCTTGGAATTGTTTGACCGACCCTAAGGCAGGTTACGCGTGGGTGCGAAGAGCCCTTGAGCCGTCGGACAGACGCCCGTCTTGCGACGGGCTACCGCGACGAAGCAATCCAGAGGCGGACGGCCCCCTAAATTCCTGTGGATCGCTTCGCTTCCGCTGGCGATGACGACCCTGGTTCGACCGAACCGCACCATTTTTCGATTAGAAATCGCTGGCGATCCCTTTCACCTCCCAGTCGCCATAGCGCGCCGGATCGAGGCCGCCCCGGCCGTTGACCTCCGGCGGCGGCTCCGGCTTACGCTCCGCGCGACGGGCCTCCGCCTCTTCAAGCGCCCGTCGCGCCGCGGGCGGCAGATCGCGCGCGACTGGCGTGTCCACCTGCGGGCGGGGGCCTGAGTCGGGAGGCTGGTCGTTCATATCCTGGTCGCTCAATTTTCGCTTCGCCCCTTGCGAGCATCATGTCGCCGTGGCTTTGAAGATTTGCAATCCCTTGAGCCCGGTCCTTTTGGCGCTCCCCATTCGCGCCCACGAGCCGGACGCAAGCCTGCCTTAGATTTCGGGTATAATCCCATATGGGCGGCCGGAAATTCTGATTCGAGGCGAGGGTCGTTTGGCGAGACAATCGCACGGGTTTCATGCGCGCCGTCCGGAACCGTCGGCCTCTCCGCCGCCGGGACTGGCGGCGCGAGTCGCCGCGGCGCGCGCCGTCGCCGAAGCCTTGACCCTGTCGCGCCCGCTCGAGGAGCGGCTCGCCGCCGATCTGACGCAGCAAAGAGGGGGCCTTGACCCGCGCGACCGGGCGTTGGCGCGCTCGATCGCCACTGTCGCGCTGCGCCGGCTCGGCACGATTCGCAAGGCGCTGGCCCAGCGACTGGAAAAAGGCATGCCAAGGCGCGGCGGCGCGCTGGAATGGACGCTCATCGTCGCTGCGGCGCAGATTCTGTTTCTCGATACGCCCGACCATGCGGCGGTCGATCTCGCGGTGAAAGCAACGCGCGCCGATCCCGGCAGCGCCCCATTCGCCGCGCTCGCCAATGCGGTGCTGCGCGCCATCGCTCGCGATCGCGACGCCATTCTGGTGAGTTCCGATCCCCTCGACGACGATACCCCCGCCTGGCTTGCCCAGCGCTGGCGCTCGACTTATGGCGACACCGTCGCCCGCGCCATCGCCGCAGCGCATCGTTCGGAGCCGACGCTGGATCTGAGCGTCAAAAGCGATGCTTCCGGCTGGGCTGAGCGGCTTGGCGGAGTAGTCCTGCCAACCGGCTCGGTGCGCCTCGACACGCATGCGCCGGTCGCCGGACTTGAAGGTTACGCCGACGGCGAATGGTGGGTGCAAGACGCCGCCGCGGCGCTGCCGGCCCGGCTCATTCGGCCCGATCCCGGCATGCGCGCCGTCGACCTCTGCGCCGCGCCGGGCGGAAAAGCCGCCGAACTGGCTGCGGCGGGCGCCGATCTGACGACGGTCGACCGCTCGGCGGAGCGGCTCAAACTGCTCGCCGCCAATTTCGAGCGCCTGCGCCTTCATTCCGAGATCGTGGTGGCCGACGCGCTCGCCTTCGACATGGCCCCGTTCGACGCCGTGCTCTTGGACGCGCCTTGCAGCGCGACCGGCACCATCCGCCGCCACCCCGACGTCGCCTGGATCAAGCGGCTGGGCGACCTTGCTCCGCTGGTTAAGCTGCAGGCTGAATTGCTCGACAAGGCGATCGCGCTCACGCGGCCGGGCGGCGCGATTGTCTATTGCGTGTGCTCGCTCGAACCGGAGGAGGGCGAGGCGCAGATCACAGCCGCGCTGCGCCGCAACCCGGACGTGCGGCGCTGGGCCGTCGCGCCCGAGGAGATTGGCGGCCTCGTCGAGTGCGTGACCCCGTCAGGAGATTTGCGCACGCTTCCCTGCCATTTATGGAGCGACAATCCCCGGCGCTCGGGCCTGGACGGGTTTTTCGCCGCGCGGCTCATGAAGGCGGGTTAGCGAAAGGGGAGCCGCCTCATTGGAAGAACGGAAACAGCCCCTTCCCATGCTGGCGAAGCCATTCAGCCCCGTCTCCGGCTTGGTACAAAGCCTGATTGTCGTGGTTCCAGTCGCGGTCCTTGGGCGTGAGCGCCTGCGTGGGGATCACCGGTCCCCACCCGACCGTGCCGTAAGACGACGATGTGCCCTGTTCGGCGAAAGCCGCAGTGGACAAGACGAGCCCGGCGGCGAGGCCGATGAACGCAGCAACTTTGAACATTGGTCTCTTCCTTTGGTGAACTGCGCCGGTGCGGCTCGCGCGCGGGGGCGTTGATCAGAAGGTTGCGGCGCCGTCGCGCGCGATTTGCGAGCGCAGGGCAGCGACGCCCCGCCTCGTCAGAAGAAGGGAAACAGGCCCTTCCCATGCTGGCGAAGCCATTCGGCGCTGTCGTAAGCTTGATACTTGGATTGATTGGCGTGGTTCCACCCGCGGTCGAAGGGCGTCAGCGACTGGGTGGGAATCACGGGACCCCAACCGACCGTCCCATAGGACGACGAGTTGCCCTGTTCGGCGAGAGCTGCGCCGGACACGAGCGAGAGAGCGGCGGCAAAGCCAACCGCTGCAATGGTTTTGAACATCGGATTTTCCTTTTCAAGCAAGCCGGAGAGGCGATGTTACCTCACCATCCGGCGGCGATAACAGTGATCGAGCGCACAGCGTCGCGGTTCCCTCACGGATTGTGAGTGCGGTGATAGTGGCCGTAGCCACTGTGATGACGGAGCCAGGCCGCCCCAGCTCTCGCCCGCTCCTTGCTCTCATTGGCGTGATTCCAGGAGCGCTGGAAGGGCGTCAGCGACTGTGTCGGAACGGTCGGGCCATAACCTTCGGTGCCGTAGGACGATGAGTTGCCGTTGACGGCGAAGGCCGGGGCCGACGGGAGGGCAAGGGCGGCGGTAAGGCCGATCAACGCGATTGTCTTGAGCATGGGTTGCTCCTTAAATCTCGATCCATTGACTGGTTGTCAGATAGGAAACGCCCGGGGCCGGACAATGGTCCGTGCGCGCGCAAAAGCCATGACATTTTGGTGAACGCAGTTTCCCCTTCGCCCGATTTCGTGACCGGCTCGAGCTGTGTTATTGCACCGCAGCAAAGCGGCGCGATCGAACGAGGGCATTGACGCTGATGGCCACGGATATCGTCAGGATCGGGCGGGCGCTCCTCTCCGTTTCCGACAAGACGGGCCTTGTCGATCTCGCCCGCGCGCTGAAACCGTTCGACGTCGAACTCGTCTCGACCGGCGGCACGGCCGCGGCGCTGAACGCCGCCGGCTTCGCCGCCGTCGACGTGGCGCAGATCACCGGCTTCCCGGAAATGATGGATGGGCGACTCAAGACGCTGCATCCGCGGGTGCATGGAGGATTGCTGGCGATTCGATCCGAGCCGGCCCACCAGGCGGCGATGATCGCCAACGACATCACGCCAATCGACCTCCTGGTCGTCAACCTTTACCCGTTCGAAGCGACGCTGAGGCGCGGCTCGTCGTTTGACGAAAGGATCGAGAACATCGATATCGGCGGCCCCGCGATGATCCGCGCTGCAGCCAAGAATCACGCCGATGTCGCCGTCGTCGTCGACGTGGACGACTATTCCGCGCTGATCGACGAGCTCAAGCGCAACCAGGGGATGACCAGCCTCGCTTTCCGCCGCAGGATGGCGCAGAAAGCCTTCGCGCGCACCGCGGCTTACGACGCGGCGATCTCCAACTGGCTGGCGCAAGAGATAGAGGAGCCCGCGCCGAAATGGCGCGCCTTCGGCGGCGTTCTGCACCCGAGCTTCGGCGCGCTGCGCTACGGCGAGAACCCGCAGCAGCGCGCGGCGCTCTACCTGACCGCCGAGACGCGCCCAGGCGTCGCGACCGCGCGCCAGATCCAGGGCAAGGAACTCTCTTACAACAACATCAACGACACCGACGCCGCCTACGAGCTGGTTGCGGAATTTGACCCAACGCGCCCGGCGGTCGCGATCATCAAGCACGCGAATCCGTGCGGCGTCGCCATCGGGGAGACCCTGCTCGAGGCCTATGAAAAGGCGCTGAGCTCAGATCCGGTGTCGGCCTTCGGCGGTGTGGTGGCGCTCAACCGGAGGCTTGACGCGGCCTCAGCCCGCAAAATCGTCGAGATCTTCACCGAGGTGATCATCGCCCCGGAGGCGGACGACGAGGCGTTGGCGATTATAGCGGCGAAGAAAAACCTGAGGCTTATGCTCGCCGGCTCGCTTCCCGATCCGAGAGCGCCAACCTTGACCGTGCGAACGGTCGCAGGCGGACTCCTGGTCCAGGATCGCGACAATGGCGTGCTCGAAGAGGAAGCGCTCAAGGTCGTGACAAAGCGCGATCCGACTGCAAGCGAAATGGCCGACCTCAGATTTGCCTGGCGGGTCGCCAAGCATGTGAAGTCGAACGCCATTGTCTATGCCAGGGATGGGGCGACTGTGGGCGTCGGCGCGGGCCAGATGTCGCGGGTCGATTCCGCGCGTCTCGCCGCGCGCAAGGCCGAGGAGGCCGCCGCGATGGCGGGTTGGCCCGAGCCGCGCACGCGGGGCTCGGTCGTCGCCTCCGACGCCTTTTTCCCATTTCCCGACGGCCTGGTTGCGACGATTGAAGCCGGCGCGACCGCGGTCATCCAGCCCGGAGGATCGGTGCGCGACGCTGATGTGATCGCGGTCGCCGACGAAGCGGACGTGGCGATGGTCTTCGCCGGCATGCGGCATTTCCGGCATTGACGGACCGCCGGCCGAGGCGGCCGACTATTGGTCGGGCGAAACGATGACGGAAATTTGATCGCGCGAGACGCCGCTGAATTGCAGCGCCAGCGGGCGGGACGGCAAGTCGAACTTGACGCTCTTGCGCGCGCCCTCGCAGGCTGTCGCGCCGGTAAACGCGGTCGGATGCAGATAGGCCCCGCCGTCGAGGACGTCGATCCAGCCCTCCGAGGAGATCGTGACCCTGTATATGCCCGGCTTCGCCGGCGGGGATATGGTGAAATGGCCCGCGAACGAGTTAGTCGACCTCGGCGGGCGCTCCGGGACCTTTGGCAACCCGGCGGCTGAGAGCGGCTGAAGCTGAAGCGTCGTCGCGGCGTCGTAGGCGAGCGCTCCGCCGTTGGGAAGCGAAGGCTTGTCTGTTCGGACCAACGCGGCGCGTTCACGGTCGAGCGGCCATCGAAACCCGCTGCACCCCGACCCCTCCTGCGCCTGAGCCAGGCCCGGCGCCGCGATCAGCGCGACGGCCGTAAGCCAGCGGGCCAAGATCATTGCGAGGTCACGGTCGCCGGGGAATCGGGGCTGCGCAGCGTCTCGGCCTTGGCGCCATGCAGGAATTCGACGGCGGCCTCGAGCTGCGTGTCCTTGTCGCGGTCCGGCGGCACATAGGCGTCAGAGCCCTTCTCCTCCTCGCCGTCGTTCTTCAAATGGCCGGCGAGCGAGGCTTCTCCCATGCTCGAGACCTTGCCCTTAAGATCGTCGGGAATGTTTTCGAGCACCCTTATGTCCGGATCGATGCCCTTGGCCTGGATCGAGCGGCCCGACGGCGTGTAGTAGCGGGCGGTGGTCAGCTTGAGCGCGCCGTTCTCGCCAAGCGGCAGGATGGTCTGGACGGACCCCTTGCCGAATGTCCGCGTGCCGATCAGCGTTGCGCGCTTGAGATCCTGCAATGCGCCGGAGACGATCTCCGAGGCCGACGCCGAACCGCCGTTGATGAGGACCACCACCGGTTTTTGCTGCGAGAGGTTGACGCCGGGGCGGGCGGAGTAGCGCTGCCCCTGGTCTGGATTTCGGCCGCGGGTCGAAACGATATCGCCGCTATCGACGAAGGCGTTGGTGATCTCCACAGCCTGGTTGAGCAGCCCGCCGGGGTTGTTGCGCAGGTCGAGGATATAGCCCTTCAAATTCGCCTGCCCTGGGTCGGCCCGGAAATGGTCGAAGGCCTTGCGCACCCCGTCGTACGCCTCCTGGTTGAACTGGGTGACGCGGATATAGCCGATGTCGCCCTTCTCCAGATGCGCGCGCACTGACTGAACATGGATGATCTCGCGCACGATCGTGAACTCTTTGATGTCCCGGTTCGATCCGCGCTCGACGGTCAGCCTCACCGTCGACTTGGCCGGACCGCGCATCTTATCGACCGCTTCCTTCAGGCTGAGACCTTTAACGGCCGTATCATCGATGCGCGTGACCAGATCGCCGGACAACATCCCGGCGCGCGCAGCCGGCGTATCGTCGATCGGGCTTACGACCTTGACCAGGCCGCCCTCCATCATCACCTCGAGGCCAAGGCCGCCGAATTCCTCGCCCTTCATGCTGGTCTGGAAGTCCTGCAGGGCCTTGGGATCGAAATAGTTCGAATGCGGATCGAGCGACGCCAGCATGCCGTTGATCGCCGACTTGATCATCTTCTCGTCGTCAGGCTTCTCGGCATAGTTGTCGCGCACCTTGTTGAACACTTCGGCGAAGAGCGCGAGCTTGTCGTTCGTGCTTGACGCGGCGGCCCGCAGCACATCGTGCGAGGCGCCGACCAACACGGCGCCAGCCACGACTCCATACGCAAGGTAGGAGAGACCTTTCCTCATCGAGAGACGCTCGGCTCCCCGCATCAATTCGGCTTGGCGGGGGCCGTCTGGCCCGGGTCGGACGGCGCCGCAGACGGGTCGGTCTTCGCCGGGGCCGCATCCGCCTTCACCGCCGGCTCTGGGCGCTTCACCCCGTGCAGCAGATCGATGGCGGCAAGCAGTTGCTTGTCGTCCTTCTCGTCCGGCGGGACATAAGCCTGGGAGGCCGTCGTATCCTCGGCGCCGTTCGCGAGATGGCCCTTGAGAGAAGCCTCGCCCTTCATGTCGTCCTTGCCCTTGAGGTCGTCGGGCACGTCCTCCAGCACTTTGATGTCGGGCTCGATCCCCTTGGCTTGGATCGACCGCCCCGACGGCGTGTAGTAGCGCGCCGTCGTCAACCTGAGCGCGCCGTTCTCGCCGAGCGGCATGATCGTCTGCACCGAGCCCTTGCCGAACGACCGGGTGCCGATCAGCGTCGCGCGCTTATGATCCTGCAGCGCGCCGGACACGATTTCCGACGCCGAGGCGGAGCCGCCGTTGATGAGCACCACGAGGGGTTTGCCGCCCGACAGGTCGCCGCCCGGCTTGGCGTCGAACCGTTGCGTCTCGTCGGGGGTGCGGCCGCGGGTGGAGACGATCTCGCCCCGGTCTATGAATGAGTTGACCACATCGATCGACTCGTCGAGCAAGCCTCCGGGATTGTTGCGAAGATCCAGGATGTAGCCTTTGAACTTGTCGGCCGGAATCTCGCTGTGCAGCTTGTCCATCGCGCTCTTCAGGCCGTCTTCGGTCTGCTCGGTGAACTGCGTGATGCGGATGTAGCCGATGTCGTTGTCCTCGACGCGCGAGCGCACCGACTGGACGTGGATGAGATCGCGGACGATGGTGAAATCTTTGGCCTCCTTCTTGGGGCCGCGGACGATCTTGAGCTTGACCGGCGAATTGATCGAGCCGCGCATTTTCTCGACCGCCTGATCGAGCGTCAGGCCCTGCGTTGGCTGGTCGTCGATCGCCGTAATTACGTCGCCCGATAGCACGCCCGCCTTGGCGGCCGGCGTATCGTCGATCGGCGTCACGACCTTGATGAGACCATCCTCCTGCGTCACCTCGATGCCGAGGCCGCCGAACTCGCCCTTCGTCTGGACCTGCATGTCGCGGAACGCCTTGGCGTCCATGTAGCTCGAATGCGGGTCGAGCGAGGAGAGCATGCCGTTGATCGCGGCTTCGATCAGCTTGGATTCGTCAGGCTTCTCGACATAATCGTTTCGGATCTTGTCGAACACGTCGCCGAACAGGTTGAGCTGCCGATAGGTGTCGGCCGCCGCAGCGTAAGCGGCCGGACTGACGAACTTCAGCGCTTGCGGCGCTGTGGCGGCGGCCGCAGCTCCCAAAACGATCCCAACTCCCAAATAACCTGCTTTACGAATCATCCGCGCGCCTTTTCGATGTCTGACTTCGCCCACCACGGCCCCGGATCAATCGCAGTTCCGTCCTTGCGCAACTCGATATAGAGCACCGGCCGCGCTGCGCCAACTGCCGCCGCCGTCGCCATACGAACAGATCCGTCGCCCATGCCGCCGACCGGTTCTCCCGCGAGGACGAACTCGCCGGACTCGAACATTGATTCGATCCATTCCGGCGAGCAGAACATAATATCCTCCGCCCGCGTCGATTATCAAGAGTTGCCCATAACTCCGATACGCGCCGGCGAAAAGGACCGCGCCGTCCGCCGGCGCGGAGACGGTCGCCCCGGCTGGCGTCGCCAAGGAGACCCCCCTCTCGGTCCCTCCGCGGTCGTCCGGCGACCCGAATGTCTTCAGAATCGCGCCCGCGGCGGGCAGCGGCACCTGTCCTTTGGCGTCGGCGAAGGCGATTTCGGGCTTGAGCCGCGCCGGATCGGCGCCGCGCGCGGCTTGCGCCCGCGCCTCGATTTCATTCGCCGCCGCGACTTCAGCCGCATGCGCCGCGGCCGCCACGGCCTTGCGAGCGGCGTTTTCGCTGTCGAGCCGGGCGATGAGATCTTTAAGCGACGTCGCGCGTCTGCCGAGTTCGTCCGCGCGCTGCTGCTGAGAGCCGAGCGCGTCCTGCGCCGAGGCCAGAGATTGCTGGCGGGCGTCGATGAGCGCGGCGAGGCGCGTTTTGTCGGCCGCAAGCGCATGGCTCTTCTCAGCGAGCTCGTCGCGCTCCCGCGCGATCGACTCCCGGGTCTTGGCGAGGGCGTCGAGGTCGCGGCGCGCCGCGTCGATCTCCGATTTCAGTTGCGGTATGAGCGAACTCAGAACCGTAGCCGCGCGCACCGCTTCCGACATGTCGTCAGGCTTGACGAGAATGGCGGGAGGAGGATTGCTGCCCATCCGCTGCAGGGCGGCCAGCACATCCGCGATCACTCCCCGCCGGCGCTCGAGCGAGCGCGAAAGTTCTTCTGCGGTGGCGTTGAGGCTCGCCAACCTGTCAGTGGCCGCGGCGGCCCCGCGCTCGGCGTCCTGCACCTTGGCCGTGGTCTCGATGAGCGCGGCGGAAAGGCGCGCCCGGTCGGCGCGAACGGATTCGATTTGGGCCTCGATGGCCCGGCGCTGCGCCTCCGACTGGCGCAGCGTGTCCTCGACGCCGCGCAGCTCTATCTCCTTGTCCGCGCGTTGTTGGTCGGTCGGCTCGGGCGGGGAGGCTGGGTCGGCGAGCGCGCTGCAAGCCGCGGCGAGCGAAGCCGCCAATATGGCTGCCCCCGCGCAACTTATCCATTTTCGCCGTCGCCGCATCGGCGGCAACAATCATCAAATCTAGCCAATATCGGGGCGATCGTGTCGTTCCAGCCCTCGGCCGCCTTGTCGCTGACCGCGAGGGTCGTCCAGTAACGAAAATATGATCGAACCTTCGGTAAGTCAGCCGCGATGATAGGGGTGTCCGGCAAGAATCGTCATCGCCCGATAAAGCTGTTCGCCGGCCATCACCCGGACCAGCTGATGGGGCCAGGTCATTTGGCCGAAGCTTAGGATCCGATGCGCCCGGGCGCCGAGCGACGGGTCCAGGCCGTCTGGCCCGCCGATCGCCACCGCATAGGCGGTTCGCGACTGATCCCGCGCCCGCGCGATATCCGACGCCCATTCTTCGCTGGTCGCCGACGCCCCTCGCTCGTCGAGCAAAACCAGCGCGCCGCCCTTGGGCAGGGCGGCCAGGATCGCGGCGCCCTCTTCCGCCCGCCGCTCATCCGGCCGGCGGGCCCTCGATTCGCCGATCTCGCGCAAATCAACACCGGCAAGCCCCGCGCCCCGCGCGCCTTCAGTCAGCCGCTTGAAGTAACGATCGAACAGCAAACGTTCCGGGCCCGCCTTCAGTTTGCCGACGCAAACCAGCGCGAGGCGCATGGCTAGTTCTTGGCCAATTCTCCGGGCCGATCCGCACTCCAGATCTTCTCAAGGTTATAGAACCGTCGAACGTCTGGACGAAAGATGTGCACGATGGCGTTCTGCGCGTCGAGCAGGACCCAGTCGCAGAGCGGCATTCCCTCGACTTTTGGCGAAGGATAGCCGGCGTCTCGACATGCTTTGACCACCCGGTCGGCGATGGCGCCGACGTGCACGCTCGAACGGCCGGAGGCGATGATCATTCGGTCGGCGAGGGTCGTCCGGCCGAGAAGATCGATCGAAACGATGTCTTCGGCCTTGGCGTCCTCGAGTCCTTCAACGATGATCTGCGACAAGGGGTCGGCCCTCAGCGGGTTGCCGGAGGCGGCCGGGCTGCGTGCGTCAAGCACCGCAGCGGGGTGAGGCGTGGGTATCAGCGTCGCATTCCTCTCCGCGGGGTTGATTCGGACCCCTGCAACCAAAAGATGCGACCTCCGGCCATGCATTTCAAGTTCGCCGTTTGGCGGGGGCCGTTCACATCGTCAACACGATCTTGCCAACATGCTCGGCGCTCTCGATCCGCTCATGCGCCTTTGCGACCTCCGGGAGGGGGAAGACCGAGTCGATGACTGGCCGGCAGCGCCCGGCCTCCAGGAGCGGCCACACTTTGGCGCGCAAAGCTTCAGCAATCACCGCCTTTTCCGCCGGCGAGCGCGGGCGCAGGGTCGAACCGGTGTGGATGAGGCGCTTGGTCATGATCGGCCTCAGGTCGATCGTCGCGGTTTGGCCCTTCAGAAACGCGATCTGAACGATGCGCCCGTCCAGCGCCGCGGCGGCATAGTTGCGTTCAACGTAGTCGCCGCCGACCATGTCGAGAATGACGTCGGCGCCACGGCCCCCGGTTGCGCGAAGCGTCAGCGCGACGAAGTCGTCCTTGCGGTAATTGACGCCGAGATCGGCGCCCAGACGCTCGCATTGCGCGGCTTTCTCATCCGATCCGGCAGTGGCGACGACGCGCGCCCCGAACGCCTTGGCGAGCGCAATCGCCGTGGTGCCGATGCCGGAGGCCCCGCCATGCACCAGCAAGGTTTCGCCGGCTTTCAGCGCCCCGCGGGCGAACACATTGGTCCAGACGGTGAAATAGGTCTCCGGAATGGCCGCCGCCTCGATCGTCGTGAGGCCCGCGGGAATCGGCAACGCATTGGTCTCATGAGCGACGCAATAGTCCGCGTAACCGCCCCCGGGGACCAGCGCCGTCACCTGTGCGCCGAGGCGGTGAACCCCGGCGTTCGGCCCAAGCGCCGCCACTTCCCCGGCAATTTCCAGACCGAGCACGTCGGTCACCCCGGGCGGCGGCGGATAATGGCCCTGGCGCTGATGGACATCGGGCCGATTGACGCCTGCGGCTTCGACTCGGACCAGAACCTCGCCCTCGGCTGGAACCGGACGCGGGCGGAGCTGAATCTCGAGCGCTTCCGGACCGCCCGGGCGGGGCGCGACAACGGCGCGCATTCTCTCGCTTTGGTCAGCCACGCGGCGCTCCCTCTTCCAAAAGGACGGCTCTCGGCGCTCGGCCGCGCTTCGTCAATCGCTTATCACGGAGGCCGTCGCCCCATCTTCCGGCGGGGCGGCGCGAAACGCCGGAAGCGCTTCGGCGCGAGCGCAAAACGCGGTGAGATTGGGATAGCGGCTGGTCTCCACCACATCGGCCAGAACAGTATGGGTGAAGCCAAAGGCGCAGGCGACGGTAATGTCGGCCAGGCCCAATTCCCCGCCAATCCATCCCGAGCCAGGCAGTTCGGCGTCCAACGCGCTTAAACCCGCCGTCAATTGACCCATAACCCGGTCGACCCATGGTTCGTGCTGCTTTTCGGCAGGGCGCAGCATACGCTCATACTGACGCTGCACCGCTTTTTCCATCACCGTCAGGGCGAGGCCGGTCGCGCGCAGCGCCATCAGGCGCTCAGCCGCCGTTGCCGGCGTCAGCGTGGCGATGCGCGGATCGACGCCGGCGAGATAATCGAGAATCACATTCGAATCCATCAACGCTGCTCCGTCATCGGTCAGGAGGGTCGGCGCTTTCAAGAGCGGGTTGAGGTTTGAAAACTGATCGATGTGCCGGAAGAGCGAAATTGGCCGGTGTATGAACGGAGTTTTGGCGACGATCAGCGCAATCGCGACCCGACGCACGTAAGGCGAATCAAGCATTCCGATCAGCTGCATAGGGTCCCCTCTATGGCGAGCCGCCGTATAACGGAAGAGAACATGGCAAAAGGCAAGAGGCGTTGGGGAGGGAACAGCGCGGCCGGGGAGGCGAACTTGCGCTAGCGGGCCATGCGCGGTAACAAATCTCGCAGCCCGTCTGATTCAACGCGGGCGTCAAAGGCGGGCGAAATCACAGTTCTAGATGCGAGCTAAATAGCAGTTTTGACGACCTTGGCGGCTGCTTTTCCGCGGCTGGGCTCCCGCGGCGACCGCTCGACGGCCGGCCCCGACCTTGGAGTCGAGCCGCCAATTCGATTGGGCGAGGATCGGCTCGACCGCAACGAGCGGCGCATCGCCTCGCTTCGTTGGCTCGCTGGCGCGTCGTTGGCCGGTCTCTGCGGCGTGACCCTGATCGGCGCTGCGCTCTATCTCGATTTCGACAGCCAATACGATTTCGCCGAGGCGCCCGAGTTCGCCGCGCCGGCGCGCACCGCGAACTCGCAAGAAGGCGGCGTCAACCCCAGCAAAGGCGACCGGCTGTTGCGGCCCGTCGATATTGTCTCGGACAAACAGACGTTTAAAGCCCCTACACTCATCAAGGTCGGGGACAGGGAAGTGGTGAAGGCGCGGCCCTTCACCCGTCTTGAAACCACCTTGACCATGACTCCGACCGGGTTCGCCGACGCGGTGCCCCCGTTCAACCCCCTCAAGATTACGAACGGCGGAACGGATGTCGCCGAGGCGCCGCCCGATCCGGGGCCGGTGCAAGATAATGCGGAGGTGACGTTTCGCGTCGAGGACCTCACTCCGAGCGACGAGGAACAGACCTCGGGAGAATTGACGCAGGCCGAGGCCGAAGCGCAGGTCGTCGAAACGCTGAAAGCGCCCGCCGACGTCCAAAAGGCGGCCTCTCAATCCTTGCCGCCACAAATGCTGTTGATGCGGACGAGCCGGGCCGGCGAAGCTCTGCGCGAGCTCTCCGCCTACGCGACCGTAGGCAGCGTGAGTCCCAGCACGCCCTTCGCCTCGATCGAAGTGCGCATGATTCCCGAGAATGTGAGCAATGTCGTCAAGGCGAGCCCTGACGACGCGTCTCCAAACGAGAAGCTCGTTCAAATGCGCAATGGCGAGAGCTTCGAGGACGTGCTCAAGGCAAATGGCGCAAGCCCTGAGGCCGTACAGGCCATCCTGGCTGCGTTCGGCGTCAAGCGCGGGGAATCGCCGGTTGCAGAGGGGCAGAAGATCATTCTCCTGCCGGAGGAGCCGGCCGTTCGAGGGGAGAAGCCGGGAATAGCCCGCATCTCGGTGTACGCCGACGATCAGCTCAAGGCGACGGTCGCGATCACTGACAGCGGCGGCTACAAGCCGGTGGCGCTGCGCACCGCACAGGCGCCGCAAAAGCCTGGAGCATCGGACGAAGAAAGCTCGGGCGGCGGGATGAGCCTCTATGAGAGCCTCTACGAGACGGCGCTCAAACAGGGGCTGCCACGATCGATCATCGATGTACTGACAAGAGTCTTCGCCAACGACGTCGACTTCCAGCGCGCAACGACGCCAGGCGACTCGGTCGAGGCGTTCTTCTCCGATCCTGACGACATCAATCCGCGGCCGGAGCTGCTCTGCGCTTCGATGACGGTCCGGGATCAGACGTTCAAGTATTACCGATTCCAGACGCCCGACGACAACATGGTCGACTTCTACGACGAGAACGGCCGCTCGATGCGCAAGTTCCTGGTGCGCAAGCCGATCGCGGAAGGCGAGATGACCTCGCCGTTCGGGATGCGCTTTCACCCAATTCTGCACTATGCGCGCATGCACACCGGCGTCGATTGGGCGGCGCCGATCGGGACGCCGATTTACGCTGCGGGCAACGGCGTCGTGATCAAGGCGGCGTGGGATGGCGGTTACGGACGGCGGGTCGAGATCCAGCACGCCAATGGCTATGTGACGACTTACAACCACATGTCCGGCTTTGGCCGCGGGATCGTAGAAGGCGGGCACG
Source organism: uncultured Alphaproteobacteria bacterium (assembly GCA_963824475.1). GTDB lineage: Bacteria > Pseudomonadota > Alphaproteobacteria > Rhizobiales > Beijerinckiaceae > Roseiarcus. The sequence goes on along the minus strand of CAWGPR010000003.1, from coordinate 202,349 downwards.
TCGTCCAGGGGCAGACCGTGGGCTATCTCGGCGATTCGGGACTGGCGACCGGCCCGCACCTCCACTACGAGGTGATCATCAACGGCAACTTCGTCGACCCGATGGCGATCAAACTTCCGCGCACGCGCGAGTTTGACGGCAAGATGCTCGCGGCGTTCAAGCGGGAACGCGACCGCATCGACCAGCTCATGGGCGAAGCCCCCTCCGCCGTGGCGATGTCGGCGGAGAGGCCCGCGCCCACGCCCGTCTCCGCTACCGCGGAGTTTCAATCGAGCTCAACCGAAAGTCCGCCGTCGGCGCCCGCGCCGAACCCCAGCGCCGCACGCGCTTCGTCCGGGCTCAAGCCTGTCCCGCGAAGCTCGGCGAGCGACACGGATTGACGGCTTTTCGACAGTTTCGCTCCGTTCTGGTCGAGAACGAGCCGGTGATGCCGATAGCGCGGCGCTGGGAGAGCGAGCAGCCCCTGCAACAGGCGGTGGACCGCGGTCGCGGCGAGCAGGTCGCGCCCACGCACGACGTCGGTCACCCCCTGCAGGGCGTCGTCGACCACCACCGCGAGATGATAGCTCGCCGCCAGATCGCGGCCGCGGAGGACGACGTCTCCCCAAACTTCGGGCCTCGCCGGACGCGGCGAGGGAAAGGAACCCTCGCCATATTCGGTCCAGCAGAGACCCGCCGGCGCGGCGTCGAGGGCGCGCCGCATATCGAGTCGGAACGCCGCCTTGTCGCCGCGGGCGAGGCGGTCGCGCGCCTCGGCCGAGGAGAGGGCGCGGCAGGTTCCAGGGTAGAGCGGGGCGCCGTCCGGGTCGCGCCGACCGTTTGCGGCGCGCGCGATCTCCGCGCGGCTGCAAAAACAGGGATAGACCAGGCCGCGCTCATCGAGGCGGGCGAGCGCCGCCGCATAGTCGTCGCCGTGCTCGCTTTGCCGGCGCGGCGGCGCCGGAAAGCGAAGCCCGAGCCAAGAGAGGTCGTCGACAATGGCGGCCTCGAATTGCGCCTTGCAGCGCGTGCGGTCCAAGTCTTCGATGCGCAAAATCAGGCGTCCGCCCAACTCGCCGGCGACGCGCTCGTTCATGAGTGCGGAATAGGCGTGGCCAAGATGGAGCGGCCCGTTCGGCGAAGGCGCGAAGCGCAGGACCGGAGCCGTCGCCAGGATCTCATCGACCATGGCGGCAGTGCGGGTGCGTAAGCCGGGCGTCCGAGCAACCCGGCGCGCGCGATCGGCGAAGAAAAGGGTCTACCATCCGGGGCCCCCGATCTCCGACGAGGAGACCCTGCGCGAAGCCACTGAGCGCCTGCGCGCCAAGGACCCGGAGCTGATCGACCGCCTGATCGCGATCGGCGGCGCTCCGCCGCTTCGACGCAGAGAGGCGGGGTTTGCGGGCCTGGCCGCGATCATTGTGGCGCAGCAGCTGTCGACCGCCAGCGCCACCGCCATTTTCGGCCGGTTGCGGGCGCTGATCGTCCCGCTCGAGGCGGTTGAAATCGCCAAGGCGACGGAGGAGGACTTGCGGGCCTGCGGGTTGTCGAACGCCAAAATCCGCGCCTTGCGGGCGGTCGCCCAAGCGATCGCGGAGGGCGGCCTCGATCTTGAGGGCCTTGGCGCTCTCGACGCCGAGGACGCCCATAAGGCGCTGGTCGCGGTCAAAGGGGTAGGCCCATGGACGGCGGATATTTTCCTCCTGTTCTGCCTCGGCCACCCGGACGCCTTCCCCGCCGGCGACCTTGCGCTGCAGGAAGGCGCCAAGCTCGCCTTGAACCTGAAACGGCGCCCCGACGCGGCGAGGCTCGAGCGGATCGCCGAACGCTGGCGCCCGCTCAGAGGCGTCGCCGCGCGCATGCTCTGGGCCTACTATCGGGGCGTCAAGGCGCGCTCGGGGATGGCCCTCGCCGATGGTTCGCGATAAGCCAGATCCGGATCAGCCCGGAGCCGCTGTCTGATGAGCGCCGCCCTCGACGGACCCCGCATCGCTGCGGCCGCCGGCCGAACCAGCCAGCTGGTGGTGTTTCTGCACGGCTATGGCGCGGACGGCAATGATCTCATCGAGCTTGGGCTTCAATGGCGCGCGCTCATGCCCGAGGCCGCGTTCGTCTCGCCGCACGCGCCTGAGCGCAGCCCGGCGGCGCCGATGGGCCGCCAATGGTTCGCGCTCTCCAATCGGTCGCCCGACGATCCTGGCGGCGGCGCCGAGCGCTGGAACGGCGCGGTCAAGGCGCGCGGCGCGATCGACGCCTTTCTCGACGCCGAGCTCAAGCGGCTTGGCCTCGACGATTCGAAGCTGGCGCTGGTCGGTTTCAGCCAGGGCGCGATGATGGCGCTGCATGTCGGGCTCCGCCGGCCGCGTGCGCCGGCCGCGATCCTCGGCTTCTCCGGGCTGTTGATCGGGCCGGAGCGGCTCAGCGAAGCGACTGCGCGCGACGCCCGCGGCGCGCCCCCGCCCATCCTGCTCATCCATGGCGATCAGGACCCATTGATCCCGTTTGACGCGATGTTCATGGCGGCGGAAGCGCTGGCTCAAGCGTCGATTCCGACCCAGTGGCATCTCTCGCTCGGGACCGGCCACGGAATCGACGCCGAGGGCCTTCGCCACGGCGGGCTCTTTCTCGCCAAAGCCTTCGCGGACCGAAGGCGCTAAGCGGTCCTCAACCCGCGGTGGGAGGCTCGCCACGGGACGGGACGCAGTTCTGTGCGCGAGCGAGCTTCGTCAAAGGCTTAAGACCTACTTTACGCGAACTCGGGCGGGCTGGAGGACGCGGCCGCCACCAATTATACATAATCGGTTAGTGGTTCACCAGTCGGCTGGAAAGATCCCGCGACGTTTTCCTTTGCTCCCGGAGTGTGACGGCCGTCACAGCGGACGGTGCGCGATGGCGTTAATTTTTTGTTAATCAATTGAAAGGGATTTCACTATGAAGAGGATCTGGGTCGCGGTGGCCTGCCTCCTTCCGTTTGGGCTAGCCGCCGAAGCAGGCATCAACCGACATTCTCCCGAGGCGGCCGTCAAAGCCGCTTACGCCGCCGATGAGACGGCCATCCAGGGCCGTGGCGACGGCGTCATGGGCGACAACACGCTGCGGGCGCGGTTTTTCTCGCGTTCGCTGTTGCGCTCGATCGCGGCTGACGAGATCATCGCCGGCGTGCGCAACGGGCCGCCGGCCGCCCTCCGCGATCCATTCAGCGACTTGGCGCCCCATATGGTGGCGCTCAGCGTCGCTCCGATCTCGGAAAATCGCGACGAAGCGAAAGTTTTGGCCGAGTTCGCCAGGGGCGACGGCGCGCGGGAGCAATTGACCTACGCCATGGTGTTCGAACGCGGCGAGTGGCGCATCAACGATATTGTCTACGCAATGCTCGACGGCGAATCCCACACCCTGAGGGGCATGCTCGCGGCGAACTAAACGCAAACGATTGGCCCGCGGTCCGCCGCGAAACTCACGCGCGAGAGGAGATCCAAATCAAGGATGCGTCATAAGGCGACGTAAGTCCCGTTCTTAAGAACGGGCTTCGGACGCACCGCCCCCCCGCGGCGATCCTTTTCGGGTCGTCCTTGATTTCGACCTCCTCTCGCGCCCTCTCTCCGGTACCGCATGAAGTATTCGCTGCGTTATCACGGGTCAGCCTTAAATCCGGAACTTGCGCGAGCGATCGTGGTGAACGGTGGCAAAATAGATGTTCTATCGGCCGCTGCTGCGCATCCTCTCCGTCGAGCTCTTTGACGAGCGGCGATTTGGATTTTTCTGTGGACAACCGGACCTTGGAGCTTAGTCGCTCGGCTAACCTTGTAGGCCGGTGGTATCAGTTCGTTAACGGCCGTTGCTTGGCTGCTGTCCGGGCAAGCTTTCGTGAACTTTTAACTCGCCACCATCAAATTGGAGGTCAATATGAAGGGTATCCTAGGTAGTCTAGCCGTCGGTATCTTAGTTGTACTGACATACTATCAAGTTGGTGCAGCGGAGAGCGATCAATCAACAGTAATCCCGCCACCGGTAAAAACAGATAGTCCTTGCCACGCACCAGATCACCTTCCACCTGTTTGCGAGTACAAAGTCTATCTTACTGACGAACAATTCAAGTCCATTCAAACTTTCCACACACAAAACGTGGATAAGATGGAAAATTTCATTAAGACGCAGCCCAAATAGAACATGCAAACTCATGGGGGCCGCCTTGCTTATCCGAAAACACCAGCCGCCGCTTGTGGTTGGCATTATGTCGTCGGCGCTCGCGGGATGTGGGTTGACGGTTCCTGACATCAAGGAGGCTTGGGACGTCGACAGACCTGCTGTCGTATCCGCGAACCCTGTGGAAGATCAGCCGGAGATTTCTGCTACGGCGCAGATCGAATTCGAAATCAGGAAGAGAATTTACTGCGAGTTGAAGGATGCGGTTCAAGTGGTTAACGGCTATAACGAGAATTCTGGAACCTACGGTGAGCTGCATACTACGACGCAACTTATTCCAAATAACTGGGGTGCCCAAATAAGCCTGAGCCTCCAAGTTGATGAGTCCATAGCTTTGAACCCCGGAGTGACTTACAATAATGTAATGGCAAACGCAATAAAGGCCTTCGGCCCGGGAAATACCGTGACAACGCCGCAGTTATTTGGTCTGGGATTTGGGGCCAATCTTTCTTCCACCGCCACGCGGATAGATAAGTTTGACCCATATTATTCAATTGCATGGCTCATGAGGAAGAACACACCTCACTCGATTTGCTTCTCGGAGGAGAATGATCCGTTTGTCAAACTTAATTGGAAGCCTGCTACAAGTTCACCTTTTATCCTCGAAAGCGATTTAGGAATCAAGAAATGGCTACTGGGAGCTATGCTAGTCACCAATTGGCTCCCGTCCGCTGGAGTTCCAACCGGTGGAGGTGCAAGTGGAGGGGGAGCTGCCCTCGGTCCTTATTCCGTATCCAACGAAATCAAGTTTATAATCGTATCGAGCGGAAATGTGACGCCAACTTGGAAGTTGGTTCGGTGGTCCGCAAACACTGTCAACACGCCCTTCTTCAGCACTGGTCGCACGCGAACGCATGACCTAATCATTACAATTGGACCAGCAAATCAGGGAACCAGCAATGCAAATCTTGCCCTGCAGATCGGAAACGCAGTTAGTAACGGGAATAGAGCTTGACCAACACGACGGCTGCGCCAATATTGGGCCAATGACGCTGGGAATGAGAGCCTGACTCAAAAGTCTATGTCCGCGCGAGCCACCTTGGGGTCCGGCTCAAGCGCAGTATCAAAATGGGGAAAGTCAAAGCGTCGACTGCAAGCATGAACAAAGCTTTGGCGGTACTCCACAAATATACTGACCAAACTGTCGCGGATAATTTTAAGAACTGGACACATTTTACAACATACACTTTTTGGTTGAACTGCAGGAGGTCGGATGATTGCGATTTGGCCAAGAGGAAACTGAGCGAAGCAAGCCTATACGCAAGCCTGCTTCCTCCGTCACCGCGTCAAATACGGGGGCGCCAGCTACGATCGACGCTATCAAGGCGCGCTTTCAGAACGCCTGCCACTGGTGGGCCGGAAGCCTGCGTCCTCGATGGACAAGGCAGGCGGTGTGCAGCTCTTCCGGTTCAGCGCTGAGGTAGCTATGCTCTTGCCGGCGGGGGCGGAGGCAGTTCTCATGCGCGGCGGCTTGCGGATCGGTCCAGCGTTGTGCGCCGTCGCCGTGCTTGCGCTCGCCGCGCCTCAAGCGACCGCGCCGAGGGCCGCCGGCGCGCCAGTCGCGGTCGACGCCGCGATCGTGCTGGCCGCGGACGTTTCCCGCAGCATCGACGACGACGAGTTCGCGCTGGAGCGGCGCGGCTACGCGGACGCGATCCTGAGCCAGCAACTCATCGATGCGATCTCCACTGGGCCGCGTGGCGCAATTGCTCTCGCTTATGTCGAGTGGGCGGGCGATGGCGAAGAGCGGGTGGTGGCCGACTGGGCGGTGATCCGAAATCTGGCGGACGCGCGGGCGTTTGCCGCCGCGATGACCGCGGCGCCACGTTCCTATCTCGGGCGGACCGCGATCGGCGCGGCGATCGATTTCTCTTTCGCCCTGTTCGCCGAGAGCGCGTTCGAGACCAGCCGGCGGGTGATCGACGTCTCGGGCGACGGCACCAGCAACCAGGGCCGCCTCGTGACCGAAGCGCGCGACGCGGCGGTCGGGGCGGGCGCGGTGATCAACGGGCTCGCCATCTTCAACAAGAAGGCGGCGATGATGGGCGGCTATCTCGCCATGCACACCAACCCGCCGGGCGGCCTCGCCCAATATTACCGCGAGAACGTGATCGGCGGCCCCGGCGCGTTCGTGGTGCCGATCGACGATTTCAGGACCTTTGGCGAAGCGATGATGCGCAAGCTCGTCAACGAGATCGCTGACGCGCGTCCGCCCGGCGGCTAGAGCGGCCTTTAGGGTCAAAACTCAATCAGCGGGACCGGTTTCGACCCCGAGCGGTAGTTCACGACGACCATCGTCCGACCGCAAGCGGACGCTAAGCGGAAGTTCCTGCTTTGACACCGCTGCACTGGCCATAAAATTGGCGTAACGCTGTCGTAAAAGCGTCAAGCTTTGGGGCCGGGCCGGCCTTTATAAAACGATTGTTGCGGGCAGATCTGGCCTTGAGGCGGTTAAAAATCGCCGTCGCGCGAGCATTAGCGCGATGATCGAAAAAACAAATCTTCGAGGAGGAAACGCATGATTTCGCGCCGTATTTTCGTTCAATGGGCCTCGGCAGCCGCTCTGGCCTTGGGACCACGAGCCGCCCGCGCCTCAAATGCGCCTGGGGTCACGGACACGGAAATCAAGATCGGGCAGACCCTGCCCTATAGCGGCCCCGCCTCGGCCTATGGCGTGATCGGCCGCACTGAGGCCGCGTATTTCAAGATGATCAACGAGCAGGGCGGGGTGAATGGCCGTAAGATCAACCTCATCAGCCTCGACGACGCCTATAGTCCGCCGAAGACGGTCGAGCAGGTGCGTCGGCTGGTCGAAGAGGAACACATTGCGCTCCTGTTCCAGATGCTCGGCACCGCGTGCAACCTGGCGGTGCGCCAATATCTCAATGACAACAAGATCCCGCAACTGTCTCTCCTGACTGGTGCCAGCGTGTTTGCCGACCCGCAGCATTTTCCCTGGACCATGAGCTTCATCCCGAACTACCGGACCGAGGCGCGTATCTTCGCCAAACACATCCTGGCGACCAAGCCGGACGCCAGGATCGCGGTGCTGTACCAGAACGACGGCTTCGGCAAGGATTATCTGATCGGGCTTAAGGACGTTCTCGGCCCAGAGCATGCCGGCATGATCGTTAAGGAGGCCTCCTACGAGATTTCTGAGCCGACGGTCGACTCACAGGTCGTCGCGCTTCAAAGCTCCGGCGCCGACGTACTCGTCATCGCCGCAGTATCCAAATTCGCCGCCCAGGCGATCCGCAAGTCCTCCGATCTAGGCTGGAACGCGGTGCGCTACTTATTCTATGGCTCGCAATCGCTCGTCGGGACCCTTAAGCCCGCTGGTCTTGACAAGTCGAAAGGCCTTATCAGCGCCTTGTGGCTCAAAGATGTGAACGACCCACGCTGGAAGGAGGATCCGGGGGTCCAGTCTTGGAAGGCGTTCACCGATAAATACATGTCGCCGACCGAGTTCCCCGACTCCAACGCCGTAGGAGGCTTCGTCGCGGCGGGGACGATGGTCCAGGTGCTCAAGCAATGCGGTGATGATCTTTCGCGCGACAACATCATGAAACAGGCGGCCAACCTCAAGAACCTCGAGCTGCCGCTGCTGCTGCCGGGCATCAAGATCAACACTTCCCCAACAAACTACAGCCCGATCCGTCAAATGCAGCTCGCGACATTCAACGGCGAAAGCTGGGAGCTGTTCGGGGACGTGCTGAGCGATTGAAGGCGCGGATCGGCCTGCCTCGTCGAGCTTCCAGGGACGAAGCCCGATAGAAAGAATGATGCGTTTGTCTTTCGGGGGAAGGGCCCCTGTTGGCGCGACCCTACCGATGCGCATCAGGCCGATCTCCATCCTTAACCGGACTATCAGCCTACGACAGCAATCCGCCCAGAGCGGTCGGTCTCCGGGCGCCGTCGATTGGGTTTTGACCTTATTGCAAGCGCGGGCGCTTCATGAAGGTCGAGCGGTCGGCCGAACGCACCCGCAAGCCCATCGCCCGCCCGTCGCGGATGATTTCGATCGGAATCTCGACGCCTGCCGGACCGCGGCTCCAGACCTTGCGATAAAAATCGCCGAGGTTTTCGATCTCCGCCCCGCCGACGCCCGCGAGAACGTCGCCGCGGCGGATCCCGGCTGCGGCGGCCGGCCCGTTTTCGGCGACGCTCGCGACGATGATCTCATCGCCGCTTTCGGCTGAAAAAACGCCAAGCCATGGCCGCGCCGGCTTGTTGACCCGGCCGTAGGTCAGGAGATCGTCCAGGATCGGCGGCAGAAGGTCGATCGGCACGATCATGTTGATGTCGCGCGGGCCCGCGCGCGAGCTCAGCTGCTCGACATGCAACGAGCCGACGCCGATCAGCTTGCTGTCGCGGTCGATCGCGCCAGCGCCGCCCCAGAAAGGATGGGCGGGCGAGGTGAAGATCGCCTCGTCGAGGAAATATTCCCAATAGCCGGCGAATTCCTGTTTTCCCACGATCATCGCCCGCACGGGCTTCGTCCCGGCGCCGGCCGCAACGGTTACGGGATCGCCGAGTTTCGCCTCGCTCGAGCGGCCGAGCTCGAGCGCGGGGCAATTGAGGTCGCCCAACGCCTGCACGAGGCCAAAGCCGCTTTCCGCATCGATCGCAAGCGCGTGAGCCGGGGTGACTCGCCCGTCGCAATCGGCGAGCCAGACGTTCTCAGCCTCCATGATCAGATAGCCGATCGTCAGCACAAGACCGCTGTCGCGGATGACGACCCCGCTGCCGGAGCGCTGCTCGCCGAGCGTCTGGGCGGTGAAAGCGTCCTCCGGAATTGTGGAGTGAACCGTAACGATTGATTTGAGCGCGCGGTCCAGATTGGACGAGGCGCCTCCGTTCGACGGGCGCGATTGCTGCTCCTCGGGTCGCCGCTTCTCGGTCATCGGCGCTATCCTTTCGGCTCCAGGCGCGGTCCAAGAGGTTACTTCTGCGGCCGGCTAGCGGCAAATCGCCGACGATCGACGACAAGATTTCAACGCGCCGACCGGCATAACTGATCCAGAATTGTGGCGCAGTTCGTTCCGTTCGCGGAAAGCTCGCAGTGACGATCGCGCCGTTCCTCGCCTTCATGGGGCAAGGCTGGCCGGCGCAAAGTCAGCGCCGCTCCGTGGACTGGCTGCGCTCGATGAGCACGGACTGGAGATACTGCCCGTACGAGCTTTTGCCGAACCGCGCGATGAGGCGCTTGAATTGGGCGACGTCGATGAGGCCGAGGTCGAAGGCGATTTCCTCCGGGCAGCTGATCTTGGTCCCCTGCCGCTGCTCGAGCGTCCTGACGAAGCTCGCGGCGTCGATCAGCGAGTCCGGCGTTCCGGTGTCGAGCCAGGCAAAGCCGCGTCCCATCCGCTCGACGCTCAACGCTCCGGCTTCGAGATAGACGCGATTGACATCGGTGATCTCGTACTCGCCGCGGGCCGACGGCTTGAGCCCCTTGGCGATCTCGACGACCCTGGAATCGTAGAAATAGAGCCCGGTCACCGCCCAGTGCGACCTGGGCGCGGCGGGCTTCTCCTCGATCGACATGGCGCGGCCGGTCGAATCGAATTCAACCACGCCGTATCGCTCCGGGTCCGGCACGTGATAGGCGAACACGGTCGCGCCGCGCTCGCGCTGAGCCGCGCGCCGAAGCTGCTCGCCTAAGCCCGCGCCGTAGAAAATGTTATCGCCGAGGACGAGCATCGCCGGCCCGCCGGCGACGAACGCCTCGCCGATGACGAAAGCTTGCGCCAACCCGTTGGGTTGAGGCTGCTCCGCATATTCGATTCGGATGCCCCATTCCGAGCCGTCGCCGAGCAGGCGGCGGAACATCGGCAGGTCATGCGGCGTCGAAATGATGAGGGTCTCGCGGATCCCGGCGAGCATGACGACCGACAGCGGATAATAGATCATCGGCTTGTCGTAGACGGGGACCAGCTGCTTCGAGACCGCCAGCGTGATCGGATGCAGCCGGGTGCCCGCGCCGCCCGCCAGAATGATGCCCTTCATAGCCTGAGAAGCCCCGCGCGTCGTTTAAGCCAAAGTTCCGGCCTCGGCGATGACGCCGAGACGTTCGCCGGCGTAGACCTTCTCCCTCAGCGGGCGCCACCACCACTCATTGTCGAGATACCAGCGCACCGTTTTCTCGATGCCGCTCTCGAACGTTTCGAGCGCGCGCCAGCCAAGGTCGCGCTCGAGCTTGCTGGCGTCGATCGCGTAGCGCAGATCGTGTCCTGGGCGGTCGGCGACGAAAGAGATGAGGGAGTCGTGCGGGCTTGGCCTCGGGCGAAGGTCATCGAGGATGGCGCAAATACGCCGCACGACGTCGATGTTGCGGCGTTCGTTGCGGCCGCCGACATTGTATTTCTCGCCGATCCGGCCGCGCGCCACGATCAGATCGAGCGCTCGCGCGTGGTCCTCGACATAGAGCCAGTCGCGCACGTTCGCGCCCGCGCCGTAGACCGGCAGCGGCTTCAGATGAATGGCGTTGAGAATGATCAGCGGAATGAGCTTCTCGGGGAAATGATAGGGGCCGTAATTGTTCGAGCAGTTCGAGATCAGGGCCGGGAAGCCGTAGGTGCGCGCCCAGGCTGAGACGAGATGATCCGCGGCGGCCTTGGAGGCGGAATAGGGTGAACTCGGATCGTATGGGGTCCCTTCGACGAACGCGCCGTCATCGCCGAGCGAGCCATAGACTTCATCGGTCGAGACATGCAGGAAGCGGAACGCGTCCCGCCGCGGCGCCTTGAGCGATTGCCAATAGGCTCGCGCCGCCTCCAGCATGGTGAACGTGCCGACGACATTGGTCTTAATGAAAGCGCCGCTGCCCGTGATCGAGCGATCGACATGACTCTCGGCGGCGAGATGGATCACATGGTCGGGAGCGAACGTCTCGAACGCCTCAGCCACCGCGCTCGGATCGCAAATGTCGACCTTGGCGAAGCGATAGTTCGGCGCATTGTCGATCGCAGCCAGCGACTGCAAATTGCCGGCGTAGGTGAGCGCGTCGAGGTTGAGCACGGACGCGCCCTCGCCGACCAGGCGCCGGCACACCGCCGAGCCGATAAATCCCGCGCCGCCGGTCACAAGCACTTTGCGCTGCATGAAGACCCCTGAGGTAAGTCTCAAGCTCTCCCCTCGGACCTCGTCCTGAGGAGCGCCGAAGGCGCGTCTCGAAACGCACGAACGGCGCCGCCATCTGGATCATCCTTCGAGACGCCGCGCTTCGCACGGCCCTCAGGATGAGGTCGGTGGATGAGCCCGCCATTCCGACGCCACACCTTGGCGGTTACTCCCTGATTGAATCTCGAGCCACAATCGTCCACCCGGGCACGCGGCCCGTTCCGACGATCATGGCAGAAGGCGGGCGCAACAGACGGCCACCGACTGGCGCCATTCCGGCAGCCTGAAGCCGTATACGCGACTGAGCTTTTCGTTGTCGAGGCGGGAGTTGGCCGGCCTCCGGGCGGGGGTTGGGTAATCGGCGGTCGTGATGCGCTTGACGCGGGTTAAGCGCCGGCCGCGCGCCGCGGCCTCGTGGAAGACGGCTTCGGCGAAATCCGCCCAGGTCGCCTCGCCCGAGCCAGTCATGTGAAAGACGCCCCTTAGCGCCGGTGAGGCGTCGTCCTTCACCCTTCCCGCTATCGCGATCAAGGCGTCGGCGATGTCGAGCGCCGAGGTCGGATTGCCGCGCTGATCGGCGACCACGCCGACCTCGTCGCGCGTCTCGTTGAGCCTCAGCATCGTGCGGACGAAATTCGCGCCGAACGGGCTATAGACCCAGGCGGTGCGCAGAATGACGCTGTCTTGGCAGCGCTCGACGACGAGCTTTTCGCCGGCAAGCTTGGAGCGTCCGTAAGCCCCGGCGGGAGCAGTCGGATCGTCTTCCCGATAAGGACGGTCGAGCTTGCCGTCGAACACGTAGTCGGTCGAGAGATGCAGGAGGGGAGCGCCGAGCCGCGCCGCGGCTTCGGCCACATGGCCTGCGCCTTCGCCGTTGACGCGGACCGCGACCGCCTCTTCCGCCTCAGCTTTGTCCACCGCGGTATAGGCGGCGGCGTTGACCACGACGTCGGGGCGCGCCGCCTTAAGCCCGGCAAGGACGGCGTCGCGATCGGCGAGATCGAACGCCGGGCGGCCGAGCGCGACGACCTCGGCCTTAAGGCCCGTGCGCTCCAGCAGGGACGTCGCCACCTGGCCCTTCGATCCGGTGACCGCGATCCGCATCATTCGAACAGTTCCGCCGCGTCCTTGAGCCGGGGCCATCGGCGATCCTTGTCCGAGAGGATCGGGCCGCCGGCCAGCGACGGCCAGGCGACGCCGATCGCCGGATCGTCCCAGGCGACGCCGCGATCATGGGCGGCCGAATAGAGCGCGGTCGTCTTGTAAAGAACCTCGACGTCGGGCTCCAAAGTCATGAAAGCGTGGGCAAATCCGGTCGGGACCAGCAACTGACGCCAGTTTTCTGCCGAGAGCTCGACCGCGACATATTGGCCGAAAGTCGGCGACGAGCGGCGAATGTCGACCGCGACGTCGAGGATACGACCGCGCGTCACGCGGACCAACTTGGCTTGCGCGAACGGCGGCGTCTGGAAGTGCAGCCCGCGCAAGGTGCCGACCGCCGCCGAATAGGAATGGTTGTCCTGCACGAAGGTGAATGGAAGACCCGCCTTGTCCCAGTCGGAGCGGTTGTAAACCTCGGAGAAAAACCCTCGGGCGTCGCCGTGCTTCCTCGGCGTCACGATCTTGACCGCCGGAATTGCGGTCTCTTCCACCTGCATCAAGGACCCCCGTCCTTCCGCCCGACCGGCCTGGGCGGGGCTCTTCTGCCAGAAGCCGCCGCGCGCGGCCACCCTCAAATCGTTCAACTTACCGTTGGCCGGCGGCCTTCTTTAAGCCGTGCGCGCGCGAACTTCTGGAAGGCGCGGGCGCGATGCGACAGGGCCAGAGATCCGTCAGCGGGAATCCCGTGCTTTTCCTCCGCGCTCATCTCGCCGAAGGTGCGCTCATGGCCGTCCGGCCGAAAGATGGGATCGTAGCCAAATCCAGCCGTTCCGCGGGGCGGAAAGACAAGGGTCCCGTCCACCCGGCCCTCGAAGGTTTCGACGGCGCCATCCGGATACGCGAGCGCCAGCACGCTGATGAAAGCCGCGCGCCACGGCGGGGGCGCGGAGCGTGCTTCAAGTTCGCTCTCGACCCGGGCCATGGCGGCGCCGAAGTCCTTGGTTGCGCCGGCCCATCTCGCCGAATAGACGCCCGGCGCGCCATCGAGCGCCTCGACGCAAAGCCCGGAATCGTCGGCAAGCGCCATGAGCCCTGAGCCGAGCGCGGCGGTTCGAGCCTTCAGGACGGCGTTGTCGCGAAAGGTCGATCCTGTCTCATCGGGCTCATTGAGGCCGAGCGCGGCGGCGCCGAGCGGCTCGACGCCGAAGGGGCTGAGCAGTTCTTCGATCTCGCGCAGTTTGCCGGGGTTGTGCGTGGCGATGACGAGGCGGCCGGCGAGGCGCCCGCGCTCGCCCGCGCTCGCGGCTTCGGCGCTCAACGGACGACGATCTTATAGCGCTGCCCCGGAACGACGGCGGCGTCCCGCTCCAAGCCATTGAGAATCAAGAACTGATCGAGCCATTGCGGCAGGAAGCCCATCCGCGCGGCGAGCGTCTCGGGGGTGTCGCCGCCCGCCGCCTCGACGATCTTGATCTTTTCCGGCGCGGCCAGCGCCGAGTCCTGCGCGCTGATGAGACGAAACGAATCGAGCGAGGCCATGAAGCGCGAATCGACGGCGGGCGAAAGATTGTGGGCGGCGTAAATGAGGCGATAGAGCCGACCGTTCAGGCGCACGGCCCCGAGGCGGAAGCTCCACTGGTCGCCCTGAGCGGTCGCCGTAGCCGCCTCCAGGCCGTCGATCTTCTTGGATTCGATGGATGTCGTCTTGACGCCGTCGATCCAGTCCGAACCGATGGCGGTGGTGACGGGGGTCGAATCCGCAATCGCGATGCTGTCGAGGCGCAGCGCCTCGCCGCTCGCTTCCCCGACGCCGATCAGCGCGGCCGACTGATTGTCGAGCGTGAAGCCCTCCGGCGCCTCGAAGGCGAAACCGAGTTTTGGATGAATGAAGGCGTTGTCGCGCACCACACCCTGGGCCGGATCGTCGCCGAAGGCGAGGCCATCGATGGCTGCAAGATACGCGTCGCGCCCGGTTTCCCCGGTCCCCGGCGCGCCGAACTGGCGCGCCGTTTCGGTCGCCTGGGCGATGCGCTCCGGCGTCGAGGGATGGGTCGCCATCATATCGGGGCGATTGGCGGAGCCCGCGCCCGAGACCGAAGCGCGAAATGCGCTCCACTCGCCGAGCGCGGTGAGGAATCGAGCCGCGCCGTAGGGGTCATATCCGGCGCGGGCGATGGTCCTGATGCCGATCTGGTCGGCTGCGAATTCCTGTTCGCGAGAAAAACGGGCGATCGCGAGCTTCGAGCGCGCCTCGACTTCGTCCTGGGCTTCGCGCTGGGCGAGCAATTGCGAATTGACGCGCGAGAACAACGCCGTCGTCTTTTCGAACTCGGCCCGCTGGGCCGCATGGCGTGCGGTGATATGGCCGATTTCATGCGCCATCACGGCGGCGATTTCTGACGTGTCGCCGGCGAGGGCGAGAAGGCCGCGAGTGACGAAAATATCCCCGGAGGGCAGGGAGAAGGCGTTGACGATCGGCGAATTCAACACAGTGACACGGTAGGTCAGGCCCGGAGCGTCCGTGGCCGCCGCGAGCTTGGCGAGAACCCCGTCGAGATACGCCTGGGTCGCCGGCGCCAAGTAGACGCCGCCGAACACCTGGATCAGCCGCTTGCGTTCCGGATTGGGCTTCTCGACGACGCGCGGCGCGGCCGGGGGCAAGACGCTGGCTGTGATCGTCGGGGGATCGTTCGGCGCGCAAGCCGCAAGGCCCAGCGTCAGCATCGCCGCCAGCGCGACCATAACGCGCCGGCCGCGCCAGGAAGCAGCCATGCGTCCCAGATTGTCCGACCGGCCGCTCATGGATGCGGTCTCGCTTCTCCTGGCGCGTCGACGCCACGCGCAATTTCGATCATAGCCGGGTCGCCGACCTCGATTCTCGGACCAAACCGGTCATCGAGGGCGCCGCGGGCCCTGATCGTCTGTCCGACGAGCCCGCCGACCGGCCGTCCCGCTCGCGCCAAGGCCGTCTCCAGCTTGCGCGCGACCACGATCGTCGGACCATCGCGGGGCACAAGCTCAAGATAAAGGCGGGAGCGCGCAAATCCAACCCTTCGCACCATGCCTTCGATCACCACAAATCGGCCGGACCGCCGGCGCAGCTCCGCCGAATTGGACGACTGGATCACGGTGAATTCAGGGTCGCGCCATATTCCCAGTCCCCCTTGGCGCGCGCCGTCCTCGATCGTCAGACGTTCGGCGGCGCAGCCCCGGGTCTCGAACTCCGGCCGCACGCGGGCGTAGCCCGCCGCCAGCAGCGCCGCGGCGGTCGAGCCGGCCGACCCGTTGACGGGATCGGGGACTACAAGGTCGCCAACCGTCCTGCCCCAACGATCGGTTCCGCCGGTCAACAGCATAAGGTCCGCGTCCCGGCCAAGCAATCGTTCGTTCAGGAAATCGCGCGCGGCCCTCGCGATTTCGGGCGCGCCTCGATCGGCGTTGGGCGCGTCCAGCCCGCCGAGCCTCACGGTTCTACCGTCGTTCAGCTCGATATCGAGGCGCTCATCGACGCTGACGGCTTGAACGCGCCCGGCCGGGCGGCCGCAAGCGGCAAGGGAGGCGGGGCTGAGAACAATGGCGGTGAGCGCGGCGCAAGCGCCGCAGAGGCGCCTGGCGCGCCAGACCGATGCGCCGCGGCGGTGCGCGAAGCGGAAATTCATGCTAAGGGCATGCCGCGCGGCGGCTCGCCTTGTCCATAACGGTTTTTTCGCCGCCACGGCGTTGATTGAGGGTCCCGGTAGCTCAGCTGGATAGAGCACAGGTTTCCTAAACCTGGGGTCAGAGGTTCAAGTCCTCTCCGGGACGCCAGTAAAATCAAGTACTTACGTGAAATTTTGGACCTCAGGTTGAAGAGAGATTCCGTCTTGGGGTACTACTAGGGTAACAGCCGGGGAGCCTTGACTAGCCGCCGGGCCTACCCACAGGGTGCATAGCTGAGAGCTGACTAGCGCGCAGGCGGGGGCGGAATTGATCGAACGGAGATGGATAGTGGGCTCTTACGCTCAGTGTCTAATCGCTGCAATGTTAACGAGCGCCGGATCTGGCCTCGCTCATGGAGGGTCGTTAGACCACTGCCCCTGGCCCATGGGCCCCCAGACCCCTCCTCACTGCGTCCAGCAAGTGGAGTTCTGTGTAAGCTGGTCAAACAGCGCATTCGCCCTAATTGAAGACGAGAATCTAAGAAAATTCGACGACCCACGGGACCTCATCGCCGACATCTTCAACAGCGGCCGGGTCTTCATGGACGCCGTCCCGGCGCTGACCGCGGCAGGAGCGAGAGCTTACGACGCAGCCGCCAGTGTGATCTCCTGGTCGAAGACACACAGCAACTACCGAAAGAACGCGCTCCTCACGATCCGCGACGACTGCATAATCTCCGGAACGATCAACTTTCTGGACAATGATGAGCCGAACTAGATCAATCTCTGTAGTGGAAGGAATGCGCCAGGAGCAGGTGCCAAGTCCCGTGGCCGGCGACGATCGTAACAATCGCGACGAGCGTATTTCCGATCCGCCCGGGCAAGCGAACCCAGTCTGGTGCCTGGGTAGGGTGTCTGTTTTCCTGCGAGTGAGTCGGTTCTTCACGCATGGAGTTCGGAATAGCGCGTCGGGCGATATTCATCAATCTTACGCGATAGTTTCGTCACAAGGACGTGCGAGAAACAGCAGCCGCGATGGTGGCTGTTTCGCTGTGAGCGCCCATGATCGCCAGCGCCTCGGGACCGGGAACCGAGGCGAACTCCCCGTCCGATTCAAGGCGGGCGGCCAGGTCCGCGGCGAGCGACTGGCACGCGCGCCAGATGCGTGCGTCCTCTATCATCCACCTGGCGATCCTCCAGAAGTCGTCCACGGGGTAGCCGCTCGCCCGCGCAATTCCCCTCACCCTCCTCCAGTCGGCGGCGTCCCCTGCGTCTCCGTCCTCCCCGTAGATGTCGTCCAGGGTCACCCCCTCGGATCGGAGCCATCGCCGCTCGGCGGCAGGGCCAGCCGCGCCGACCACAGCGTACCACGGGTCGCGGTCCGCCAGGGGCGGAGGCGTGAAGAACGCGCGCCCGCCCCCGAGGGCGTCAACCTCGACGCTGTGGAGTCTGAACCCCAGGGCGACGCCAACCACGGCGTGGCCCGCCTCATGGTGGGCGACACTCCGGACGAGCTCGCTCGCCATAGGCTCCCGCTCGGGAGGCCTGCGGGCGGCCTTAGGCGCGTGCGTGGCGGCCTTCACACCGGTGCGGGGTGTGGTTACGCGCCCGGATAGTGCGATGGCCGCCACGGGCGTTCCTCGGCCACCGGCGCGCCCCTCAGTGCGGAGTCCAGGCGGACCCGTCGCTGACGGCGAGGCAGACGGTGGTCCCTCCTCCGGTCAGCGGCTGGTTCCACGTCGGGCCGTCGGCGTCGGTCACCACGTAGACCATCCCCGCGTTGGCGGAGCTGGCGGTAGGGAGCTGTTCCACGGTGAGCTGCGACAGCTGCGGCGCGATACCCGGGGCGAAGATGCCAAGACATCATGGACGCCGGCGCGGACGATGGGCCTGTGCGCCCTCCAAGGACTCGCGCGCGAACGCGCCGATGAGCAGGGCCTTGATGCTGGCGCGCTGCACCCTGGCGCGAGCGCGGCGCACCAACTTGGCTGCGTCAAGACGCTCTTGGGCGGGGGGAGCGAACCCGGGAACTCTCCTGAGCCTCGGCATCACGTGATCCTTTCGAACGATAAGAGCCGCCGCCAGCACCGTCCCGCCCGGATCGTCGCCCCTGCGGAGCGGCGTCTGGCGTCGACGGAAGATGCGCGCTCGCCTTCATTGAGTCCGTGAGCGTCGTCATCGAGCGCGCCTACAGCAGAGCACGCTCTCAGCCGCGTCTGACGCCGGTGAAGGCGGAACCTGGTCCGCCATCGCGCTCTCCGCGCCGATCCAGGTCCTCGCCCGGAAGAAGAGGCGGAGCGGGTTGCCGATGACGGTGGAGGGGTCGGGGAGCTCAGCCTCGATCACCTCGCCCAGGAGGAGCCCGTTCCCCGACGGCATCGAGACGCTCTCCCCGGTCTCCGCCGCCCGCTCCATCGCCCCACGGTCCACCGCCAGGAAGTGCTCGGCCGCCTGGTGCAGCGCCGCCTTCACCTCAACAGGCGTCGTCGCGCCCCGCTCAAACACACGCCCGAGTGCGTGCAGCGGAACCTCCATAGCCAGGGACGGCTCGAAGCTCTTGCCCGTGAGGCGGACGACCAGCACGCTGACCGCGTCCTGCGCGTAGCGCGCGTGATCGATGGCGACGTTGGGGCCGTAGGCCATCAGCGACTGGACCACGAGAGACTCGGCGTCTTCGCGGACGTGAGACGGAGCTAACGCGCTCTGGATCTTGCCGAACGCTCGCTGCTTTCCAACCTTCGTCTTGTGGAGCCAGTCGTCTACGGTCGTGTAGAAGTCGCTCTTCTGGTAGGCGGCCATGACGCGAGCGCCGTCCACTGCAACTGAGTCAATGAGGCTGCGCGCCTTACTCTTCGCCCAGTTGGGCACGGCAGCTTGCGCGGGATCGTGCTGCCGCCAGGCCCGCTCGACTTCGAGTTCGCGCGCGCCCATCAGGGGAGCTGCGCGTTCGCGTCCTTGGAGAGCGCTTCGATCGCGTTCTCCCACGCGGGGTCGGGCGGGTGAAAATAGGTCTCGTGCGGACGCGGCGCGACCTCAGACAGATGCGCGGGTATCAGCCCCTGGAACGCCAGCCAGCGCGCCGTCGAGAAGTAGACGTTGAAGGCGCGCTTGGCGGCGACGTAGTCGTTGACGAGGCGCTCGACCTCGGGGCTCTGAAGGACGAGCTCCTTGACGGCCTCGCCGACCTTCGTGTTGAGGACTTGGAGCGACCCGTTCCGCTCCATCTCCCTCTTGGCCAGCGTCTGGGAGATCGCCTGGAGGTTGGAGACCTTCCGGCGGGCGAGAGACAGAGCCTCCAGCGCCTTCGCCTCCTTCGCGTCCGACTCAGGCGGGGGCTCAGCGCCGGCGGCGTAGGCCTCCGCCAGGGCCTCGCGGTCGACGTCCGCCGCCGCCTCGACGGCCGACTGCGCCTCCTCCTCGGCGTCCCGCGCCTTGCGCAGGTCCGTCAGCACACGCTCGCGCGCCTCCGCGAACTGCTCGACCTCCCGCCTGAAGTCGTCGCGCGCCTGGATGGCGTCGGCCAGGGCTCGGCGTGCGCTGGGCTCGTGCGCTTGCTCCTTCTTGCTCATCGCCGTCTCACTTTATGCGGGCCGCGTCGGGGAAGCGGCTGAAGAACCCGGCCTGGTCCCGCGACGTGACTGCGCGCGATCGGCTGACGGCCTGCACCCCAAAGTTGTCGTCGAGAGCGATGTCCCCAGCGCCAGGGAACCTACGGTTGAAGCGGCGTCTGTCCGCCGCGTTGCCCGTGTCCAGCGGCTTGCGAGAGCTCTCGCCGTACTGGCCATAAAATGGAGGACCTTCCTCGTCCTCCTCGATCATGTTGCCGTAGTCTGTGTCGTCGCCGTCGTCCTGGTCGTCCTGGTCGTCGCTATCGGCCAGCGCCTCCATCATCTGTTCGAGCTGGTCGAAGTCGTCCGGGTCGAGCTTGTCCTGGAGGAACGACTTGATGTCCTCGACGGAGACGCTGCCGTCCGGACTGTCCGTGTTCCAGCCCTGCTCGCGCGCGCCGCGTCGTGCGTTTGATGTTCCCTCCCCGCCCTCCTGGTCGCGCCCGTAGCGAGGCGACGAGATGGGGCGGCGAGTTCGAAACGAAGAAGACATGGTGAGTTACTCCTTAGGTTTATGAGTTAGTAATCGTTAGTAGAAGAGCCGACGGCGGGCCGGCGGTAAGTAGTGCGGCCAAAGTAGGTGCTGCGATGGTAACGCGCCGGGTCCACTCCAGCGCTGCGGCAGTCACGGGCAAACGCGGCTTCTTGGCGAACGCGCTGCATGATCTGAGGCGAAATCTTGAGCGGAGCCTCGACGCTCGCAGCCGTCGCCAGTGCCCCGCAGGCCGCGTTCGACAGGTCGTCGTGGAGGTTTGGGGGATGGTCGATCTTGTCGCGGCCGCCGCTCGTCGTGCGGCGCTCCAGGGCGCAGAGCTGGACCACCAGCTTCTTGTTGTCGAGCAGACGTGCGCGCCCGCTCGTGAACAGCGGCAGTGCGTCTGCGTAGAGGGCACTCCTGTCGCGCTCGCTCGCCGTGTACATGACGCCGCAGCGCTCGAACGCCTGCACCACCCACTCGGCCCCGTAGCGGTCGCCGGTCACCTGCGACACGCGGTATTGCTTGAGAGTCTTGGCGATGAGCTCGACGGAGGCGCTGGCGCTAAACGGCGGTTCTATCTCGACGAGCGCATCTAAGATGACCGCGTCGTTGTCCGCGTGCGCGACGCCGAGAGTGAAGCTGTCAGCGCGGCCGCCGCTCGGGTCGGCGAAGGCGTGGTAGTAGACCTGGGGCAGCGGCGGGCGAACCTTGACGTTGCCGTCTACGCACGACTCCACCAGGTCGCGCTCGATGAAGCTTGAGAGGTCGTCGCGCCACTCGGCGAGCCAGTTGGCCCGCGCGGCAGCCGGGTCCGCCTCCAGCGCCCTCGCCACCGTGGCCTCGTTCACGAGCGGGTTCAGCGTCCGCGTAGGGGCGTGGATGACGAGTACCTCATCATCGGGCCGCCCGAAGTGGTCTCTCCACTTCTGGTAGAGCAGGCCGCTCTTCTTATACGGCGAAGAGATGCCGACGATCATGGAGTTCGGGATCGTCGCCGTCGCCGGCTTGACGGCGTTGTAGACCTCCACGTCGGGCACCGCTGAGGACTCGTCCCGCCAGTAGGCGACTTCGTCAAAGATGCAACAGGCGACGCTGCGCCCGCGGATCGAGCGGAACGCGCGCGTAGCCACGGTGAGCTCCGCGCCCGTCGACAACTCGAGGGCCCCCGAGCCGTTGAGCCACCCGTCCTCGGTGTTGGGGCCGCGCGAACTCCTGCGCCGCACGAGGCCGCGTAGCAGGGTGCAGCGCTGGAAGTGCGCCTTGGTGTACTTGAGGACGATCTTCGCCTGGTCGCGGTCGCAGGCCAGACAGAGCACGCTCGCCGCCTCGCCGGGCCGGAGCATTGCCCGGTAGTCCGTGAACGCCGCGGCGTACGCCGCGATCAGCGAGGCGATGGAGTCCTTGCCGGCCCGCATGCCGGCGACGACCCACAACTCCTTGACGCGCCGACTGGGGGGATCGCGCTGGGCTAGAGTCTTGAAGATTTCTCCCTCGCTCGCGCTCATTGGGAGGGCGAACGCCGCCTTCAGCACTGCGCGCCAGCCGTCCCACGTCGGGCCTTTGAACGAGGGGCCGAATAAGTTGGGGTCGTCCATGGCTTGAATGATGTTCATGGCGGAGGCGCGCCTCCGGGGGCGTCCTCGCCCAGCCTGGCCAACCAGGCCTCGGCGTATTCGTCGCGCGCAGCGTCGGCGTCAACGGTCTGAGCGCCCCGCTGCGCAACGTAGGACGCGAGCGTTGGCGTCACGTCTCGCGCCTGGCGGCGGAGGCCGATCGTCTCGAAGAGACGCCGCAGGTTGCCGGTGAGCCGATTGTAGAGGTCGAGGTCGGCCATCTCGGCCGCTCCGATCGAACATGGAGGCCTCGATCTGCTCCAGCTGGACCTCGATCGCCGCGCAGCGGCGGCACAGTGACACCTGCGCCTCGCTCAGCCCGTCGAGGCCGCCGAGGTCGGCGACGTGCGCCCCGTGCAGGTCCTTCCAGCGCCGCGTCCAGGCCCCCCGCCCGTCGCCGCCGATGGCGAAGACGCGCCTCCCGTTGGTCACCTTGGATTGGAGGTCCTTTGGCTTCTTGCCAGCCGCGATCGCGTCCTTGACCTTCTGGCGGCCTATGGCCGCAGCCCGGGCGTTCCGCTGGGCGAGGGTCGGCGTATGTGAGGCAGCTTCCACGATGTTCTGTTACCCCGGCGCATACCCAAGGTCGGTCAGCGCCACCCTATCACACCAGTAGCCAGGCCGTAAACCGTTGTTATATATGGGTGTTTATTGTCATGCAGCGTCCGTCAAAGTCAGGACAGCCGCTGACTGAGTATCAGCGGGTCGACACGGGGACGCCGGGCTTCTTGGGGGTTCGTCGCCGCGGTGCGCCCTGAGGCGGCGGGAGAAACTAGCGCCGAGGTTAGTAGATATTGACGCCAAACCCGCAAAGGAGAAGTCTCGGAACTTGACGAACGCGTGACCAGATCATCTTTGGGAGGTAGCAGATATGGATAAAACCACGTGTAAATTCATTACCACAACGATCGCGCTCAGCACACTCTGTCTTGCCGGGGCGGCCAGGGCAGAGACGGCCAAGCCGTACCCCACATACATTTGCAAGACGACGGTCGCGCCGATCAGATACGACGCGGTCATGCTTATCGATCACGCCGACAACCCCAAACTGCGAGGCGTGGTCACGCTGGAAGACCTAACGTCGCTCCCGGCGGACTTCACTGCGCCAGCCGTTCAGAACGCCCCTTGGCACTCCTATGACGCCTTGGTGGTAGAAGACACCACCGCCACTCCATGGCCCGCCGCCACTCTATGGGTCGACGGATCAGGAAGAACAGTTGGTTTAGCGCTAAGTCATCACAAAGGTATGGGATGGCTTCTTGTAAAAAACCGCGAAGGCGGCGAAATGACCATCTCTACCTGCATGACTCCTAATTGACCGGAGCGTTGCGCTGGAGGCGGCTGCGCATCATCAACCGGTACAGACTGCCGCTCGCGATCCCTCCAGCCGCCCCCCGGCGGCGGGGCGCGGCGGTCGGCGCTGGCCTGACCAAACACGACGGTAATGTTAGACGGGCCGCCAATGCGCTTCAGATCGCCCGTGGCGGCCGTTTGGCCGACGGGGCGGGGAATTTATGGCCCAGGGGCCCAGAGGCGCTGGCGGGCCGTCTGTGCGCGCCAGGTGTGTGCGCTCGCGAGGGCGCGACCTTCGTCAATCTGGCAGCGATCGCACGCGGCCAGGCCTGGCGCGAGCGCGCAGGGGCGGCGCGGCCAACCTGGCCTGCCAGGGCGCTTCAGAGCGTGCGTGGCGGCCTTCCACGACCTTGGGCGTGGGTAAGGCGCTCCCCGGCCTCCAGGGGCTCTCAGGGTGCGCGCGGGCCGCCCCCGGGTGCGGGACGGACGGCGCGGCCCCCAGGGGTGTGGGTGACTATCGCGGACGGCGTGGGACATTTGAGCGGAGGGCGACTAAGAGATTAAGAGAACTAAGTCAGTTTCCTATTTTTTTTTAGTAGTGCGCGAAGAGAAAAAAGGTAAACAAACTTAGTTCTCTTAACCTTTTAACCCACCGAAGCTCAAATGTCCGCCCGGGAACTCTGAGGGCCGCGAGAGGCCGCCGCTCGCGATCCTTCAGCCCCCGGCAGCGGCCCGCCCTCCCTTGGAGGCCCACGGGGGCCTGCCACCGCCGCCGTGTGGATACCCTCGCGGGGCACGTTAACCAAACCCTTGGCCACCTTGGCCACCTTGGCCACCTTGGCCACCAAGATGGCCAAAGAAGAGAAGAAGACTATAAAAGTTGAACTAGGGACAACCCTTTGTTCCCGTTATGGTTTCACCCTGGGGGTTGGGACCCCTCGGCGGCAAGGTGGCCAAGGTGGCCAAGCCCCGGGGTGTACGCTCGCATGCACGCACGGCGGCGCGTTCGTGAAGGCGCACTTACGTGACTGGAACGTTAATCTGGCAGCGTCCGCATGCGACCAGGCCCGCCCGTGGGCGCCGAGACTCCGGGCGGCAGCGTCCAGGTCCAGCCGGCGTCCCCTTTCACGGAAGTGACGCGGAGCTCATCCTTTGCCCTGCGCAGGGTCCTCGACCTGATGAGGTTCGCTCCAGCTTCTTCCTCAACCTCCTTCATCAGGCGCGGGCCGCCCGCCAGCACGTTGGCGAGGAATACCATGGCGTCCGTGAGAGCGCTCCCGCCTTTTCCGCCATTCTCGGCCTCGTCAACGAGCCGCTGGGCCGGGCCGTCGATCGCGTCGTCCCACTTCACGATCGTGCATTCTATCGGCTTGTTCGAGGCGACGACCTCCGTCACCTCGATGTCGTAGCCGAACCCTCCGCCGCTCGGGCCGAAGTTTGACTTCGTCCTTATCAGCGAACGCTTCGGGACGTTCGCCTCCGCCTCGCCGTCCTGGACGACGGCGGCGAATATCGCCCGCGCCTGCGCGCCGAACGCGAGCGACCCCGTGACGCGCTCGTTGACGGCCTGCCTCTGCGTCCCCTTCGTGTAGTGCGTTACCCCGAGGATCGCGGCATCGAACTCCCTCGCCAAGTCCACGAGCGGCTGCATATCGCGCCGTGTCTCGGCGTTCTTGTTGCTGTCCGTCTTGGCGATGACGATGAACGGGTCGATGACGATGAGCGACACGGGCTCGCCCCGCCTCCTCTGACCTTCGAGTGCCTCGCGCAGGAGGTCGGTATCAGACGCTGGGTCGAAGCGCCTCTTCTTGCCATCCTCCTTCACGACGTCGACGGCGCCGATGCGGCTGAGGTCGCCGCCCATCGCCATGAACCTCGGCATCAGCCCCTTCTCGACCGAGTCCTCGCCCGACCAGAAGAGCACCTGTCCCCTCTCGCACCGGCTCCTATCCGGCCACTCGCCGCCGCTGGTCACAGTCGCCGCGAACGACAGGGCGACCGTCGTCTTCCCAGCGCCGATCGCGCCGGCTATGAGTTGGAGTTCACCCCGGGCGAGCCAGTGCGGCCAGAGCCAATCGTAGCTAGCCGGCTCGAGTTTGTCCCACGGCGTAAATATACCGAGTTCCTTGCCTCCGATCGTCTTTTGTGTTTGCTTGGCGCTTCGATCAGCCGCGCGTTTGCGCCGCCAGTCCTCGCCCATCTTGCGGACGTCGCGCTCCTCACGCGCCCAGTCCCATGAAGCGTCGCCGACGCGCCGCGTGGCGGCCATCACCACCTCAAACGCCTCGTCCTCGCTGGCTCCCCCGTTGAGGAGGCTCGCCGTGGCGCGCAGCTGCGTGTCGTGGATGTTGCCAGGAGCCATCGCGGCCAGCTTGGCGCTCGCGTCCATCGGCGGCTTGGACCGGAGGAGCGCTGCAGCCTCAAGATACGGGTTGGGTGACCCGATCATAGTCGCCGCCCACCCTTCGAAAGCTTCTAAGGCGCACCGTCGGCCTCCGTTTCGTGCGACGGTGACTTCGCGCCAGGCGCCGTCCTTCGTGTTGTGGCTGGTCGGCAGGCGCATCAGGGCCGCACAGTACGGGTTGAACGCCGCGTCCCCGCCGAGGGCGTCACGCACACGCGTTGCCGCGGCGTCGAAGTATTCCTTGTCAATGCACGGCTCGGTCAAGCGCCACAGCCCGTGCACTCCCCGGCCGGACAAGTGGATGCGCGTGGGCGGCAGAGGCAGGGCGAAGAGCGATCGGACGATGTCATCCACGGTCCGCTCCTTCGCGTCAAAGTCGACGCCGACGAATGAGTTCTCGACGACGTTTTCCTTTGCCCTGGGCTTGCCCCTGGCGATCGTCCCGATTGAGTAGTAGATCGCCCGCCCGGCCTTGTCCCAGCGGTTGACGAAGCTCATGATCTTCTCGACGTGCCGCGTCGCGATGTGCTTCTCACCCGGCTTGCCGCCCTTGTCGTTCGGGAGCGAGCAGACGTAAACGTCCCCCGTGGTGCCATCGAGGAGTTCGGTGATGAACAACCGCGCGGCGAACCTGCGCAGCTTCTCGAAGTCTGGCTCGACCTCGTAGTAGCCCGCCCCGTCGTTGTCGTTGGCCAGCCTCTCGGCGGGCAGGATCAGTCCAAACTCCTCGTCGAGCCAGCGCGGGTAGGCAGACCAGGCGTTACCGGTGGAGTTAGGGTTTACAATAGAAGCCGCCTGAGGTATATCCATCGCGTTCATCCTGACTATCCTTCCTCTGGCCCCGCCCGGTTGCTTCCCGGCGCGGGGCTCTTCTTTGAAATCTTCTTGCCTGTATCTCACCGCCACGCCGCACCGCTCACCCCGATCGCGGCGTTCGGGGTGCCCTCGACCTGCTCCACGGGGAACCCCTCGGCGATGGCGGCCGCGATGAATACCCCGTTCGTCAAATAGCCGATCTCGAGGCCGTAGCTCGTGCCACAACGGCTCACGCGCTTGAGCTTCGGGAATTGCCTGAGCCACTGGCGGGCCTTGCGGAACTGGTCGAGCGAGTGCGGGCCCAGCATGCGTATCCTGGCCTCGCAGAACTGGTCGCACGCGTCGGCGTACGTCCTGCCCCAGCCGGTCGCCCCGACCCCATCCTCGCTCAGGTCCCGCTCCTTAGACAGGATGGCGCGCAGGGTCTTGTAGTCCTCCACGCGCCCCTCGAAGCGCGCCCAGCTGTCCACGTCCGCCAGCTCGATCCAGGGGATCGAGTTGTCGTATGGAACGCCGGCCTTGAGAAATTCCGCGTAGGCGTGGGCGCTCACTTCCCCCTCCCGTGAGCGGCGATGGCGGCCTGGACCTGGGCGTCTCGCCACGCGTCCACCGTCGCTCGGTCGTAGTATCGTCTCTTGTTTATCGTGATGGCGGGCGGGAAGTTGAGTGAGGCGTTCGCCACCCATCTCTTGAGGGTCCGCACGTGCACTCCCAGGCTGGCTGCGAGAGCCGAGTGGGGGATGAGCGCACTGGGGGTATTCGTGTTCGTCGTCGCCATTGCGGCGGCCTCCTTCAGGTTAGGAGCACCGCGCCGAGCCGACCGTTAAGGGGAGCGAGGGCGACGGCGCTCAGAGGTTGAGTCGCTCGTTCATCTTGCTGTTCCTCGCTTCAGCGGGTCCTGGGCAAAGCCAGCCGCCGGACGGCTCCTAATAGTCGCCCGGGTTTGGAAGCCTGGCGGGCAGGGAGGTCGCTGCCATAGGGGGCGGCGCATACCACAACCTTTGGGCCGTGTAAATCCTCCGTGTCAGGACAAGTGTTACGGCAAGTGGGGCAGACCGCAAGAGCCAGTTTCCGAATACTGCGGTTGCTCGCAAGGCGGTCGAGGAGGCTTACGCCGCGTACATGGCCGCCAAGCCCGTTGAGGTTGACGAGCCAGCCAAGTCCAAGAAAGCCTTCGCTGACGAATCGCGGCCAGCACGGAGCGTCCGGGCCAAGGCGTCTGCCTCTCCCCGCCGCAACGGCGACGGCCGGATCGTCGTCGTGGCGGCGCAGAATCCGCACCGCGAGGGATCGTTCGCGTTCGACCACTTCGCCAGGGCGCAGAAGAGCGATACCGTCGGTGATTATCTCGCCAGGTTCGAGGATGGCAAGGCGCGCAACACCGCGCGCCAGTGGTTGTGGAACTTTCCGCAGGTGGGGCAGCGTGCGCGTCGAGGCCTGACCAGCCCCTGGTCCAAAACGGTCAAAAGATCAGCCCCGCTCCGCCGGGGCTTTTTCTTTGTATCCGCTCTGGCGCGTTTGCCGACGAGTTTGGGCGCGTCCGTGGCGGCCTTTCCCCAGGGTTGGCGTTGGGTTTATGCCCTCGGTGCTCCGAGGACGCCACGCACGCGCCGAGCCTCATCCTGCACGCCCGGCTAGCTCGACGACGTTTGACGCGGGCTCGGCTCCGCCCACTATAACGGCGAGCCTCTTCGCCCACGCATCCAGCGCCGCGCGCTTCTCGGCGTCCCACGAATACTTCTGGTAGACGCCAACGATCCCCCCGCGGCTGCCGCTCGCGTGGTTGAGCACGGCCTCGGTGACCTCAAGCCGGACGCCCAGCTTCTGGAGGTTCGTCGCCGCGGTGCGCCTGAGGTCGTGCAGCGTCCAGTGGGGCACGGCTGCGGCCTCAACAACACCGTTGTGTTTGTCGTCTCCCGATCCCCCTCGCAGTTGCTCTAGGATCGCCCCGTTGATCGCGCGCTTGGCCCGGCTGAACCCGCTGACCGGGGTTTGCCCCGTCGTCGTGAAGACGAGGCCGTCCCCGCCCTCGATGCGAGGGAGCGACTTGATGACCTCAAGCGCCTGCTCGCTCAGCGGGACGACGTGCTCGCGCTTGTTCTTGGTGCGCTCCTTGGGCAGCGTCCAGGTCTTGGCGGCGAGGTCTAGCTCGCCCCAGCGCATCGAGGCGACCTCGTCGCGGCGCCCGCCGGTGAGGAGCAGGAGCTTCCCGATCGGGCCGAACGGCCAGCCGACCTCCTCGAACGCGCGCCAGGCCAGCCTCACTTCCTGATCGCTGAGGAGGCGGTCGCGGCGCGTCTCCTGGCTCGGCGCAACCAGGCCACCGCAAGGGCTGCGCTCGATGATGCCACGGGAGACTGCCCAGTTGCACATCTTTCGCAGTTGGGCGAAGACGCGGTTGGCGCGGATCGGCGCACCTCGATCCACGATCTCATCTAGCATGTCGTGGACCTGGGCGCGGGAGACCTGGCTGAGGCGCTTGCCCCGCCAGCGGGGGACCACCTCCTTGCCGAGCATCTGCTCGGTGAAGCGCCAGTCGCGCGTGTTGGGCTTGCAGTGCCGCTCCACGAACTGCTCGACGACACGCTCCACCAGGTCGCCCTCGGCCTCGCGCTCGGCCTTCGCAGCGCGCCTCTGGGCCTGCTTGGCCGCGGCCGGGTCCTCGCCCGCCACCGCTCTCCCGAGGGCCTCCGCGGCGCGCCTGCGGGCCGTGGCCAGGTTGATCGCTGGGTAACGGCCGAACGTGAGCTTCTTCGGGAGACCGTTGAACCGGTAGCGCAGCGCCCAGCTCTTCGCGCCGGAGGGCTGAACCACGAGGTAGAGGCCCTGCGCCTTGCCGTCGGGGATCTCGCGCCGCCTTGGCGGGAGCTTGAGCTTCTCGATGAATAAGTTCGTGAGCATGTTTGGCTCTCCCCACGCCGCTGGGCGTTACCCAGGGCTGTTAGGGGTAACATATTGAACGCGACTTGGTTTGTAAATCCTTGTCCATGACATAAGCGGACAATTGGGACGTATACTAATGATTTCATGCTGTTAGACTGATAGGATTGTCCGGCTGCGGCCGCTCAAGTCGGTGCGCGGCAAGTGTTTCCTAAACCTGGGGTCAGAGGTTCAAGTCCTCTCCGGGACGCCATCCCCACACAATTTGCGATGTACAGACACATGCACGGGAATGAACTCCTATGCAACCCGGAGACGCGGAAACGGACTTACGAAAGGGTCGCCGGTCTGGATGCTTCTTCCGACCCGTTTATCACAACAACCTTGTGGCGTCATGGTTGCCGGCGCTGGACGGCGTCACAGCGAGGCTCGAGTCCGGCGCGACGTTGCTGATGTCGGTTGCGGTCACGGCTTTTCGACCATCATCATGGCGAAAGCCTATCCATGGTGCTCGAGGCGAGATCTTACGCCGTCAGTCAGGCTAGGCCGATTTCCTTTTGCCAATTCCGGCTTTTCCGCCGGGTCTGCGGTTGGCGATGCGTTCGAGCGCATATTTGATGCGCGCTTCGTTGATCGTCTCCGCGTCGTAGTCGCGCAGCCACCTCTTGATCTCCCGATGGTCCGGATGGCGCGGGTCGGCCGCCGCCTCAAGCTTGTCGTAGAAGCCCGGAATTCCGCCGCAATCCTCCGGCGGACCGTTGCGCTCGCCGCGGACATAGCGAGGATAAGAACGATCCGGATCGCCCGCTCGAACGTTGGAAACAGTCAGGCGATGCTCCCAGCTGTCGCCAAAGTCGTAAAGGTAATCGATCTTCGTCCTACGTGGCCCGAGCAGGTCCGCCAGTCGGACCTTGCTTGCGTCGACGAGCGGCTCCTCTCCCCAACCCGCGCCACTCGGCGGCCCGTAGCGACGCTTGCCGAGGGAAAACTCCCAGAGATGGTAATTTTGCCATCCAAACGCCGCCTGGATGACGGCGTGCAAGGTTTTGAGGGAGATGGAGGTTGCGACCTCGACCTCGCGCCAGATCAGCGGGCTCGCTATCCGCGAGTTCGATGCGAACGGTGGCGATCTCATCAGCGGCTGTATCCATGAGGGCATTATAGACCAGGGGCGCCTCGATTTTGGCGACTTCGCAGGAGCGCGCGTCCGTTTCCACAGGATTCGAATCTCGCGGACCGAGGGCGGAAGCGCGCCGGCGCCGCTCACGCGTTCGACGTCAAGGCGCTCGGCAAGGCTGCGCGCAGACGCGACGGACCGGCCGGAACGAGCTTCTTCACCGCTGCCGAAGCGGCGATCTGGCCGCGGTTGACGAAGGCTTCGTGATTGCGCTCGATCTCGTCGAGGTCATAGAGATAGTTGACCATGACGCCGAAGGACTCGGCGAGCCCCTTGGGCGACAGGTCCCCCTCCCAGTCGATGCGCTCAAGCCGCGCGCCGTTGCCGAGATGGAAGCGCGCGACCGGGTCCAGGACCCGGCCGTCAGGACGCCGCGCCTTCAGGAAGTAGTAGGCGGCCAGCGGCTCGAGCGCGGCGCGCAGCTTCGACGTGACGCCCGGCGTCGGCCAATTGCCCTCGGACGCCAATTGGAGCGCGACGCTCTTCATCGGCGCGATCGCTGGGTCTTCGGTCGTTTCGAGCCAGGCGCGGAAGCCCGGAACCGGCGAGAGCGTGACGAAAGTCTCGATCGCCGGCAGCTCGCGGCGGATTTCCTCGACCACCTGCTTGATGAGGAAATTGCCGAAGTTGACCCCGGCGAGGCCCTGCTGGCAATTGGAGATCGAATAGAACGCCGCCACCCGCGCCTTGTCCGGCGCGATATGCGCGCGCTTCTCCGCGAGCAGCGGCGCAATCGCCGCCGGCGGGGCAAGCGTCAGCGCGACCTCGACGAAGATCAGCGGTTCGTCGACCAGCCTCGGATGGAAGAACGCGTAGCATCGCCGGTCGGCCGGATCGATGCGGCGCCTGAGCTCATCCCAGTCGCCGATTTCGTGCACCGCCTCGTAGCGGATGATCTTTTCGAGAAGCGCAGCCGGCGAGGACCAGTCGATGCGGCGCAACACCAGAAACCCCCGATTGAACCACGAACCGAACAGATGCAGAAAATCGCGATCGACGATCGTGAGCGATGGGTTCTGGTTCACGAGCTGGAGCAGGTCGGCGCGCATCGCGACCAGCGCGGCGGTGCCGCCCGGCGCGCGATTGAGCCGCCGGAACAGCTCGTGACGGCGCGGCTCGGAGGCGTAGTGGATTTCGCTCGCCGCAGCTTCGTCGCCGTCCGAACCGAAGTTGGCGATCGCCGCCATGACCCGCTCGCGATCCGGCCCGAAATCATCCGCAAGCGCGCGGAAAAACGCGGCATGGTCCGACGGATCGAGCGCGCTGTAGCGCCCAACGATCTCGGCGGCGAGCGCGACCCCGGACGCCTCGCCGCGCCCGGCGACCAGCTCGCGGCAAGTCTCGACCAACTGGTCGGCGCGGTTGTCCGCGTCCTTCGGCCAAGGCTTGATCTTGAGCATGGAGCGGCCCCGATCGGCGATCGAAGCCAACAGATCGTAAAAAAAAGCGTTGCTCATGATTTCCGTCGGCCTTCGCGCGGGGGCCAGCGATCGGACGATACGCAATTGTCGTGCGAGGCGAGAGGCGAATCAAGCCCGCGCTCGATATTCAGAACGGCGGCGCGCCGATCCATTGAGTCCAAAGGTCGCGCAGGCGGGTCGTCCAGGCCCAATAGGCGCCAAGTCCGATCAGAAGCGCGAGCGTGATCGACCCCAAAAGCATCAAAAACATGCTCAATGCGTCGCCAAGCCGCTCGGCGAACCGGCGCTGCGCCTTCGGCTCGTCGGCTGCGGACGCGGGCTCAGTCCCGCCGACAGGAGGAAGGTGGAGAGCGCGCGTGCGCGGTTGGGGGATGGGCCAGGCAGGCGGCCCGTTAGGCTCCGGCTGCGGTCGCGGCTGGAGCGCCGCGGCGGCGCGCCAGTCGGCGGCCAATGCGCGTTCGCGCTCGACCAGACGGCGCGCGACATAGTCGGCCACGGCGGCGGCGATGGCGTCGGCCGACTGGCTTTCGGCGATCAGCGCCCGGCCATAGCGGGTGTCCTGAAAGAAACGATAGGCGCGCTTGTCGTGCGCCATGTCGACGAAGGCGATCATGTCGATGAACAAACGCGGATGCTCGCCCGGCGCCAGGGCGAGGTCGAAAAGGTCGACGTCCGGCGGCGCCTGGTCGATGACGGGCTTCAGCGCGCTTTCGAGCGCCTTCAGGCGCCCGATTTCGAGCTCGCGCAAATCCGCGATCGCCTCGGCGCGCTCGGCGTTCTCGACTCGCGCCTGCCGGATCGCGGCCGCGAGGTCGGGCTGGACCGGAACGTTCTCGGGCTTGTCGTCCATCGACTTTTCGATTTGGTCCGCGCTTTGGGCAAGCGTAGCGTGAATTCGGCCGACCGCAAGCTGGTCGACACGCGAGCCGTTCCGAAGGCATCATCATTGCGAGCGAAGCAATCAAGAGGCGCCTAGGGCAGCCTCCGATCCCTGGATTGCTTCGTCGCCATAGCCCGTCGAAAGACGGGCGTTCTTTAAGAACGCCCTATGGCTCGTCGCAATGACAGAATTGCGCGATTCGCGACCGCGAACCGCCATTGATCGGAGGCCAAGATTACCGGTAACCTTGAAGCGGCCGCTCGCGGCCGCCACGATGAAAGCGTTGAGCGATGGGCGTCGCCGATCTTATGGATTTTTCTCCCGAGGTCGCCGAGGCGCGCTCGGCGAAAAAACCGATCGTCGCGCTCGAATCGACGATCATTACCCACGGCATGCCTTATCCGCGCAACATCGAGACAGCGCGCTCCGTCGAGGAGGCGGCGCGCGAGATGGGCGCCGTTCCGGCGACGATCGCGGTCATTGACGGCCGCTTGAGGGTGGGCCTCGACGGCGGGGAGATCGAGCGGCTCGGCGAGCTTTCCGGCGGCGTCGTGAAAGCCTCGCGCCGCGATCTCGCGCTGGTCGCCGCGCGCAAGGGCTCGGCGGGCACGACGGTCGCGGCGACGATGTACGTCGCCTCCCTTGCGGGCATCGAAATTTTCGCCACCGGCGGCATCGGCGGCGTGCACCGCGGCGCCGAAGAAACGTTCGACATCTCCGCCGATCTGGTCGAGCTTTCCCGCACTCGGGTCGCCGTCGTCTGCGCCGGCGCCAAATCGATCCTTGACCTCGGGAAGACGCTCGAATTCCTGGAGACCCAGGGGGTCGCGATCGTCGGCTACCGCACCGACGAGTTCCCCGCCTTCTACGCGCGCTCGTCCGGCTTTAAGCTCGAGCACCGCTGCGATGGGCTCCGCGATCTCGCCCGCGTGATCCGCCTGCAGCACGACATCGGCCCCGGCGGCCTCCTCATCGCCAATCCGATTCCACACGATCACGCGCTCGAGGAAGGGGCGATAGAGGCGCGCATCGCCGAAGCGGTCGCGGAAGCGAAGGCGCAAGGGGTGGGCAAGAAGGAGGCGACGCCATTCCTCTTGAAGCGGGTGTTCGAGCTTACCGACGGGCAAAGCCTCGAAGCCAACATCGCGCTGATCAAGAACAACATCATGCTCGCCGCGCAGGCGGCGGCGGAGCTGGCGCGGCTGTGAACGCTCATCATTCCGCCGCACGGCGTCCCGCCTAGGCTTCGATGAGATCGCGCACCGCGGCTTCATCGTCTGGGACGTTTCGCTTGTCCGTCATTGTTTGCTCCGGTTAAGCTAAATTGTTGGCGCAAGATGCTGCGCGAGGCGCACGATGAAACATTGGCGGCCCGCCCTGCATCTTCGTGATTTCCATTCTCTCAATGTCGGAGGCCTTGGCCCATGCAGAAAGAAGAAGGGATCGTCAAAATTGCGAGCCATCATTCCGTAGACGAGACGGTCGACAAGCTCATCGCCATTCTCAAGTCCAGGGGAGTGATGCTGTTCGCGCTCATCGACCACAGCGGCGAAGCCGAAAAGGCGGGGCTGAAAATGCCTCCCACCAAGCTCTTGATCTTCGGCAATCCAAAGGGCGGCACGCCGCTGATGCTGGCGGCTCCGAGCGCAGCCATCGATCTTCCGCTGAAGATTTTGGTTGCGGAAGATTTGCGAGGGCAGGTGTGGATCTCTTACAATAGCCCTGAGTATCTGAAAGAGCGGCACGGCTTGCCGCAAGACCTTTTGCAAAATATCGCGGTGGTGCAGACGCTTGCCGCCGCGGCTGGAGAGTAGCTCGTCCGATCGGTCAGGCTTTCGGCGTTCGCCGCACCGCTGTCCGGTGCTATCCTTAACCAGCGAATCAGGACGCCGTTCGCTGCTGTCCGCCGCTCGGCCGGCGCACAAGGCGATCGGGCGAGGAAGGCGCGCTGTAGATGACAGTCGAAAACCTCCCGCGCTTCGACGTCGAGGCTCTGAGGCGCCTCGCAGGCGCGGCTTTCGCCCGCGGCGAAGCTTATCATCGGGAAGGGCGCGTCGAGATCCTCGCCATCGAACCCAGGCGGGTGCTGGCGAAAGTCATGGGAACGGAGGACTACCGCGTCAATCTCCTCGGCAAGGGCGAGACGATCAAGGGCGAGTGCACATGTCCCGCCTTCGACGACCATGGCTTCTGCAAGCACATGGTCGCGACTGGGCTCGCTGCGAACGAGAGCGATTCCGGCCCTGAGTCAGTCGGCGCCGGCGCGCTCGCGCGCATCCGCGCCCACCTCGCGGGTAAGCCGAACGGAGTTCTCGTCGCGATGATCGTCGAGCTTGCCGAGCGCGACCCGGCCTTGTTCCGCAAGCTTGAGATCGCCTCGGCCGCCGACGGCGCCGACGACAAGACGCTGGCGGCGCGCCTCGGCAAGGCGATCGACCAGGCGACAGCCGCCCGCGGTTATATTGAGTATGGGGAGGTTGGCGGCTGGGCCGAGGGCGTCGACGAAGCGCTCGACGCCATCGACGCTCTCGAATTCCAGGCACGACCAACTCGTCCTCAACCTGGCCGAGCGCGCGATCGACCGGATCGAAAGCGCAACCGAGTCCATTGATGATTCCGATGGCGAATGCGGCGCCCTGCTCGAGCGCGCGCGGGACATCCACCTCCGCGCCGCCCGCGGGGCCGGTCCCGACCCGGTGGCGCTCGCCCGCGACCTTTTTGAGCGGGAGACCGGGGACGGCTATGGAACGTTCGACGGCGCGGCCTGGCTCTACGCCGAGGTTCTCGGCGAAGCCGGATTGGCCGAATACCGGAGGCTCGCGACCGAAGCGTGGGAGAAGTTGCCGCCGCTGACCGGGCGCAGCAAGCAGAAGGCTGAAGGAAACTATTATGGCCTCTCAGGAATTCTCGACCGCTTCGCCGAGCGCGACGGCGATGTCGAGGCGCGGATCGCGCTGCGCGCCAAGGACCTGTCGTCGCCCTGGAAATACCTCGAGCTCGCCGAGTTCTGCCTCCAGCATAAGAGCGCGAACGAGGCGCTGCGCTGGGCTGAGGAGGGGCTCTGGACGTTCGA
Organism: uncultured Alphaproteobacteria bacterium; assembly: GCA_963824475.1. GTDB lineage: Bacteria > Pseudomonadota > Alphaproteobacteria > Rhizobiales > Beijerinckiaceae > Roseiarcus. Next base: position 166,666 of record CAWGPR010000003.1, on the reverse strand, counting down.
GGACGGCCCTTCTGACGCGCGCCTCGTCCTCTTCGCCGCCAACCTTCTCATGAAGGCAGACCGCCGAGGCGAAGCCGAAGCCGTTCTCAAACGCGCTTTCGAGCGCGCGCCGGACTTCAATGTCTACCTGCGCTGGCGCGAGGCGGGCGGCGAGGCGGCTCGCGACCAGGCGCTCGCGCTGGTTGAGCGCTGGGCGGCGGCTGAGACCGGGCTCTCCTTCGGCCGCCCCGCCGATCTTGGCGTCAAAATTCTCATGCACGAGAAGCGATTCGACGTGGCCTGGGCGATGACGCGAAAGCATCGCGTCTCACGGACGGTGAAAGAAGGCCTCGCTCGCGAAAGCGAAGCCGACCATCCGCGCGAGGCTTTGGAAGTCTATGCCGAGCGGGTCGATGAGCTCGCGAACGGGGGCGGCAATCGCGCTTACGAGGAGGCCGCCGGCCTCATCGCCCGCATGGGCCGCTTGCGTCCCCCCCTCGAGCAGACAGCTTATGTCTCAGCCATCAAGGAGCGCTTCGGCCGCAGGCGGAATTTCGTGAAACTGCTGGCTTGACGCCAGTCCCAGCAATCCGCGCGCCCGTCGCGCCGTCATGATCGCGTCGCCCCGCATTCTCGTCATCGGCGACGTGATGACGGACGTCATCGTCCGGCCGGAAGGGCCGCTCGTGCGGGGCTCGGACCGGCGCGCGTCGATCACCGTTCGGCCCGGCGGCTCGGCGGCCAATCAAGCGGCGTGGCTCGCCTCGTTTGGCGTAAGCGTCGACTTCGTCGCCCGAGTCGGCTCAAGCGACGTCCAAAGCGAAACGGCGCGCCTCGAGGCGATCGGGGTTGCGCCGCATCTCGTCGGCGATCCTAAGCATGAGACCGGGCGGCTCGTGGCGCTCGTCGACGCGGACGGCGAGCGCAGCTTCCTCACCGACCGCGGCGCCAACGATGCGCTCGAAGCCGGCGACATCCCCGACGCGCTGATCGAGGGAGCGGCCCACATCCATCTGTCCGGCTATTCGTTCTTCGCTCCCTCCCCGCGCGCAGCGGTCCTCAATGCAATGCGACGCGCGGGGGATAAGCTGGTCAGCATCGATCCGGCGTCGGCGGAATTCCTGCGCGAGGTCGGGGCGGACAAGTTTCTCGCCTGGACTCAAGGCGCGGCCATCCTGTTCCCCAACGAAGAGGAAGCCGCGATTCTCGCCGGCTCCGCCGATCCCGAAACCCAGTGCGCCCGGCTTGTGGCTTATTACCCGCTGGTCGTCGTCAAGCGCGGCGCGTCCGGCGCCGAGGCCGCGGAAGGCGCGCGCCGCTGGCGCGTCAGAGCTCCGCAGATCGAGGCGGTCGACACCACCGGCGCCGGCGACGCCTTCGTCTCCGCTTTTCTTAGCCAACGTCTGGCCGGCGCGGAGATCGAGCTCGCGCTCGAGCGCGCGGCCGCCGCCGGGGCGGAGGCGGCGACGCAGGTCGGCGGACGGCCGGCCGCGCAAGGCTGAGGGGGTTGAGCCTTCACGCCCACCGATAGATACGATCGCTTCTATTGATAGACTTGCGGCGACCGCCGCCTATACCTATCTTCGCCGCCAGCACGGTTTCCGATCAAAGAACTCGTCGGTCTCACCTCTGGAACTCCTACAGTATTTCGGAGGCCAAATCTTTTTTCAGTTCGACCAGGAGGGCTTAATGTCCATTCGTCCCGTCAAGCGTATCAGCCAGTCCGTTCCGACGATGGAGGGCGCGGGCGTTAGGCTGCGCCGCGCCTTCGGCTTCGGCGACACGTCCGATTTCGACCCGTTCCTCATGATGGACGATTTCCGCGGCGATCGGCCCGAGGACTATCTGGCCGGCTTCCCGTGGCATCCGCATCGCGGCATCGAGACGATCACCTATGTGCTGGCGGGAAGCGTCGATCACGGCGACAGTCTCGGCAACCGCGGCAAGCTCGGCTCGGGCGACGTGCAATGGATGACAGCTGGTAGCGGCATTCTGCATCAGGAAATGCCGACCGGCGACACCAAAGGCCGCATGCACGGCTTCCAGCTATGGGCCAACCTGCCCGCGCATCTCAAGATGACCAAGCCGCGCTACCAGGACGTTCCCGCAAGCGCGATCCCCGAGGTGATCGACGACGACGGCGCGCGCGTGCGCGTCATCTGCGGCGAATTCTGGGGCAAGACCGGCCCGGTCGACGGCGTCGCCGCCGAGCCGCGCTACCTCGACGTGACGGTGCCGGCGGGGAAGAAGAAGCGCCTCAAGGTCGAGGATTTCCGCCAGGCGTTCGCCTATATTTTCGAAGGCTCGGCGACATTCGCCGATTCATCCGAACCGTTTGGCGTGCTGCGCGAAGCGCAGATCGACGGCGAGGAGGTGTTGGTTCGCGACAGGGTCGGCAATCGCTCGCTCATCGTGTTCGGCGCCGGCGACGAGGTCCTCGTCCAGGCGGGCGAAGAGGGCGTGCGCTTCCTTCTCATCTCCGGCCGGCCGCTGCGCGAGCCGATCGCTTGGCACGGGCCGATCGTCATGAACACGCAGGACCAGATCCGCCAGGCGCTGACCGATCTGCGCACCGGCGCGTTCATCAAGAACTAGAGGCACGTCCAGCACCGTCAAGTATGGACGCCCCGTGGGCGGGACTTCGCCGCCTGGGCCGGCATGACCCCGCGCGAACCCTGCTCCGCCGGCAAGCGACGAACCAAGGGCCTGAGCCGGCAGGGCGAACAGCGGCTGCGGAAGCTGTTCGCCCTCGGCGCCGCCACCCTCACCCCGCAAGAATGCGTCAACGATCTCGCCGCCGCAGGATACGATGCAAGCTGAGCGGAAAATGCTTCCTGGCCGCCCAGAATACAAACAAATTTAAACAAAAGTGCAGCCTCCGCGACAGCGACGAACGGGCGCAAATCGCCATATCTTGTCGCTCGGGGACCCCATAACCACGAGACCTAGCGTCCGGTCCGGGAACTGTCCTTCCCGCCTCGACGCTCATGGTTAACGACTTTGCGGCAAACATTTCGTAATCCTGGTGAGAGGCTGATTCGCACCTTCTTGGCGGAAGGAAAGAGTCGGACGACGACCCGGCCGGCGCGAGACATCGTCGTCAGTCTCTTAAGGAGGCGATTCGTTGCGGGGGTTCAGCGGGGCCGAGCGCTCCGGAATCGGCGGGCGGACGCGAAGGCTCGACCCGGCGGTCGCCGCCAAGGCGGCCGTAGGCTTGGCGCTCTACCTGCTCGCAGGCGCGCTGGCGTGCGCGCAGGACCTGTCCCAGTCCTTAGAGGAACCCGCGCGGCTGGCGTTCGACATGGCGTCGGTCCAGGCCAATGTCGCCGGCCTCGTCATCCTGTCGCTGATGCTGCTGGCGACGATAACGGCCGTTCTTCATCTCATAGGCCGCAGGATCTGGACGCGCCGCGTTCGCGAGCTCGAGACAGAGCTTGCGCGGACCAACGGCAAGCTCGACCGCACAGCGTTGATGCTGCGCAGCGAGCCGCAAATCCTCATCTCCTGGGATCGTCTGGACGCGGAGCCGACAATCGAGGGCGATTTCGCCCTCGTCGCCGATTCGCCGCTGTCGTCGCGCGTGCTTGCCTTCGGCTCATGGCTCAATCCAGCCCAGTCCGCCAGGATTGAACAGGCGACGGAGCGGCTGCTCACACGCGGCGAAGCGTTCGCCGCCGCCGCGGTCAGCCTGCGCGGCCGCCATCTCGAGCTTGACGGGCGCCCGGTGTCCGGCAGCGCGGTGATGCGCATCCGCGACGTCTCGGGCGAGCGGCTTCAATTGGCGCAATTGCGGGATCAATTCGCTCAAGCCGAGGGCGCTCTCGACGGCCTACGCGGCGCGCTCGAAACCGCGGACATCCCGGCATGGACGCGCGACGCCGTAGGCCGGATCGTCTGGTGCAACATTCCTTACGCCCGCGCCGTCGACGCGCCCGACGTTGAGGCTGCGATCGAGAGGGGCGGCGAAATGTTCGATCCGGCGATGCGCCGCGAAGCAACGGCGGCGCTCAAGGAGACCGGCGCCTGGAGGCGTCGCGCCTCGGCGGTTGTCGGCGGCGAGCGCCGAACCTTCGACGCGATCGAGACGCGCACCGCGGCCGGGTCGGCCGGGGTCGCTCGCGACGTTTCCGAAATCGTGGCGCTCAAGGCGGATATGGAGCGCAATGAGGACGACTATTCGCGCATGATCGATCGGCTGTCGACGGCGGTTGCGATCTTCGACAAGTCCAAGCGGCTGACGCTCTACAACGCGGCCTACCGGCAAATCTGGTCGCTTGAGCCGGCATTCCTTGATCAAGGTCCGACCGACGGCGAAATCCTTGATCGGCTGCGCGCTAAGCGACAATTGCCCGAACAGGTGGACTTCCGCGCCTGGAAGGCGCAGCAATTGAACGCTTACCAGGCGATCGAGCCGAGCGAAACCGTGTGGCATCTGCCCGACGGCCGGGCGCTGCGGGTGGTCACAAGTCCCAATCCGAAAGGCGGCGTCACCTATCTCTATGACGACGCGACGCAGAGCTACGCGCTCGCTTCCCAGGTCGCCGCGCTTACCCACGTGCAGGGCGAGACGCTCGATGCGCTCAAGGAAGGGGTGGCGGCGTTCGGGGCGGACGGGCGCACGAAACTGTTCAACCCGGCCTTTGCGGAACTCTGGCAAATCGATCCGGCCGCCTTGCGCGACCGCCCGCATATCGACGAGATCGCGCGCGGCTGCAAGCCGCTGTGCTACGATCCCCAGCTTTTCGACGAGCTCAGGGCTGTGATCGTCGATCTTCCCGAGCATCGCGAAAGCCGAGCGGTCCGGATCGAACGCACGGACGGGCTCATCCTCGATTGCGCCGCCCTGCCGTTGCCGGACGGAGCGACGCTGATGACCTCGCTCGACGTGACCGCCGGCGTCAACATCGAGCGCGCTCTGACTGAGCGAAATCAGGCGCTCATCGCGGCCGAAAAGCTGCGCAACGATTTTGTCAACCATGTCTCCTACGAGCTGCGCACGCCGCTCACCAACATCATCGGCTTCACCCAGCTCCTGGCCGGCGAAGGCGTGGGCCCGCTCAATCCGAAACAGCTCGAATATGCCGGCTTCATCACTGATTCGTCGCACGCGCTGCTCGCCATCATCGACGATATTCTCGATCTAGCCTCGATCGACGCCGGGGCGATGGAGCTCAGGCTCGAGGACGTCGACGTCGCCGAGGCGATGAAGGCGGCGGCGTCGGGCGTGCAAGATCGTTTGAGCGAAGCAGCGATCGAATTGCGCATCGTCATGACCGACGGCGTCGGCTCCCTGCGCGCTGACGGCCGGCGGGTGCGCCAGGTGTTGTTCAATCTTCTCTCCAACGCGATCAACTATTCGGAGGCGGGCCAGACAGTCACGCTGGCGGCGATGCGGCGCGGCGCCGAGATCGTGTTCAAGGTCAGCGATCGCGGACGCGGCATTCCCCCCGAGATGATCGATCGCGTATTCGAGCGGTTCGAGACTTTTCCGAACGGCTCGCGGCATCGCGGCCCTGGCCTTGGCTTGTCGATCGTGAGAGCCATGGTCGAACTGCATGGCGGCCGGGTCTTGATCGACACGGCGCCCCGGGAGGGCACGACAGTCACCTGCATTTTTCCCGTAGACCCAATGGCGGCGTGGTCGCCGAGCCCGCAACTTATGGCGCCGCTCAAGACGCAATCGGTCCAGTAGAAGGGTATGAGCGGTCTCGTCGGCGTGAGGGAGGAAGCGGGCGTTTGGACCTTCGAGGCGCCGGACGAGGCGACGACCTTGGCCATCGCCGCGGAGCAGGCGGCCTGGCTTCAGCTAGGGGACTTCGTTGGTCTCACCGGCGATCTCGGCGCCGGTAAAACCGCTTTCGCCCGCGCCCTCATCCGCGTCCTCGCTGAGGCGCCGGAACTCGAGGCGCCGAGCCCGACCTTCACCTTGATGCAGGTCTATGACGCCCCGCGCGGGCCGGTGGTCCATGCCGATTTCTACCGGCTGCGCGGCCCAACGGAGCTCGCCAATCTCGGCTGGGAGGAAGCCGTCGACGGCGCGATCGCCATTGTCGAGTGGCCGGAGAAGGTGGCGGAGGCGCTGCCCGCCGACCGGCTCGAGGTCGACATCCGGTTTGATCCGAACCGCGGTCCTGAATTTCGCTTGCTGACGTTGCGCGGATTCGGTGCGATCGCCCCCCGCTTGGCGCTGGCGCTCGGCGTCGCGAGGATCATCGAACGCGCCGGTTGGAGCGACGCAAGGCGCGAATTCCTCCAGGGCGACGCGTCCGTTCGCGCCTATGAGCGGCTCATCAAGCCATCCGGCGAGACGGCGATCCTGATGATTTCCCCGCCTCGGCCGGAAGGGCCCATCCTGCGCTTTGGCAAACCTTACGCGGCCATCGCCAAGCTCTCGCCCGACATCCGCGCCTTCATCGCCATGGCCGACGGGTTGCGTAGCCTCGGCTACTCGGCGCCGGCCCTCATCGCCTATAGCATCGACGAAGGCCTGGCGCTGATCGAGGACTTCGGCTCAGCCACCATCGCTCAAAGCGGCGTTCCCGATGGCGCGCGCTATGCGCCGGCGATCGCCCTCCTGGCCGATCTGCACGGCCGCGAATTGCCGCCAAGCCTGTCGGCTGGCGAGGAACCCTATGAGCTGCCGGCCTACGACATCGAAGCGATGCTGGTCGAGGTCGAGCTGGCGCTCGACTGGTATGCGCCTGCGATCGCTCGGGTGACGCCGCCGTCGGGGGCGCGCATGCAGTTCCTGGCAATCTGGCGCGAGCTTCTTCAGCCGATCCTGGCCGAGCCTGCCACCTGGACGCTCCGCGACTATCATTCGCCCAATCTGCATTGGCTGCCGGACCGGCAGGGGCTGAAGCGCATTGGCCTCATCGATTTTCAAGACGCGGTGATTGGCCCGCCCGCCTACGATGTCGTTTCGCTGCTGCAGGACGCGCGCGTCGACGTGCCGGAGGATCTCGAGATGCGCCTCGCCGCCCTCTATATGCGGCGCAGAACGGCCGCCGACCCCGCGTTTGACGCCCAGCGGTTTGCGGCGGCCTATGCCGCGATGGGCGCCCAGCGCGCGACCAAGATCCTCGGCCTCTTCGCCCGCCTCCAAAAGCGCGACGGCAAGCCAGACTACCTGCGCCACCTGCCGCGGATCGAGCGCTACCTGGCGCGCAACCTCGCGCATCCGTTGCTTCGGCCGCTCGCGCTCTGGTATCAGGACCACTTGCCGCGGGCGCTCGGCCCGCTGCCTGATAAATCCGATCCTGAGCCCTGATGCCCCGATGAGCCCGCCTGTTCCCAAGACGGCCATGGTGTTCGCCGCCGGACTGGGGATGCGGATGCGGCCGATCACCGAGACGCTGCCGAAGCCCTTGGTCAAGGTTCGCGGCCGGACGCTTATCGATCATTGTCTCGATCGCCTGACGGAGAGCGGCGTCGAGCTGGCGATCGTCAACGTGCATTGGCTTGCCGACCAGATCGAGGCGCATCTGGCCAAGCGGCGAGCGCCAAAAATCCTCATCTCGGACGAACGATCGCAGCTGCTCGATCAGGGCGGCGGGATCAAGCGCGCGCTGCCGATGATCGGCGGCGATCCGTTCTTGATCTGCAACACCGACGCGTTCTGGATCGAGGGGCCGCGTTCGAATCTTGCGCGCCTCGCCCGGACGTTCGATTCCGACGCGATGGATATCCTGCTGTTGGTCGCGGCTGGCGCCGGGGCGGTCGGCGTCGACTGGCCCGGCGATTTCGCCATGATGCATGACGGACAACTTCAGCCGCGCGAGCCGCGTCACGTCGCGCCCTTCGTCTATACCGGCGTCGGGATCGTCAAGCCGCAATTGTTCGCAAGCGAGACGGAGGAAGTGTTCCGCCTTGCGCCTTACTTTCACGCCGCGGCGGCGAAGGGCCGACTCTTTGGCGTTCGCCTCGACGGCCTTTGGGTCCATGTCGGGCGGCCCGAAACCCTCGCAGAGGCGGAACTCGCCATCGATCGCTCGATTCTGTGAGCAGCCGGCTTGTCCAACCTGTGAAATCTCTGTAGCTCGACAGAGTTACAAATTCACACAGGATCATCGCAATGCCCATAACCGACGCTACTCGCGCCAGGAGCAACCATGGCGTGAAGGAGCGCGCCGCCGCCGCCCTCGCCGATATGGGCTTGTCGATATCCGACGCCATCCGTCTGCTCATGGTGGGCGCAGGCGAGCACTGGTTCCCGCTTGAGGTGAACGCGCCGAACGCTGGAACCAGCAGAACCATCGCCGAACGCGAAGGCCGTCGGGCCAGGGCGTTCGCCAGCATCGAGGATTTCATAGCCGACCTTCGCAACGAAGGCGATTGAGGGCCGACCGCCTTCCGCCATGACAAAGCGCGGCCTGGACGCGACGCTCGGACTGGACTCAGCGCCATTTCCCAAATCGCGCGAACTGGCCTATTTCGTCCCGCTCGTGAGTCGAGGCCGCCCGCCGGCCGCGCGGGAGAGGTCGGAAGCCCATGAAACTGCCGAGCCAGATCGGCCCCATCCACTTTGTTGGCGTCGGCGGCATCGGCATGTCGGGCATCGCCGAGGTTCTGCTTAACCTCGGGCACAAGGTTCAGGGCTCGGACCTCAGCGACAACGCCAACGTCAAGCGCCTGCGCGAGCAGGGCGCGACGGTCTTCGTCGGACACGACAAGGCTAATCTCGGCGCCGCAGCGGTCATCGTCGTTTCGTCCGCGGTGAAGCGCGACAATCCGGAGGTCGTGGCGGCGCGCGCGCGGCGCATCCCGGTCGTCCGCCGCGCCGAGATGCTCGCTGAGCTCATGCGGCTCAAGCAATGCGTGGCGGTGGCCGGCACGCATGGCAAGACGACGACGACGTCGCTGGTGGCGACGCTTCTCGACGCCGCGGGGCTTGATCCTACAGTGATCAACGGCGGCATCATCAACGCCTATGGGACGAACGCGCGGCTCGGGGCTGGCGACTGGATGGTGGTCGAGGCCGACGAAAGCGACGGCACGTTCCTCAAGCTCCCCGCCGACATCGCCGTCGTCACCAACATCGATCCTGAGCACCTCGACCACTTCAAGACCTTCGACGCCATCAAGGACGCCTTTCTGGCGCTGGTCGGGAACCTGCCGTTTTACGGCTTCGCCGTCATGTGCGTCGATCATCCGACCGTGCAGGAGCTCGTCGGACGAATCGAAGACCGCCGAATTCTGACCTACGGCGAAAATCCACAGGCCGACGTGCGCCTCATGGACGTGAACCTTGTCGGCGGCGTCACCCGGTTTTCAGTGTTGATCCGTGAACGGGCGACCGGCCGCGCCACCTTCATTGACGATCTCGCGCTCCCAATGCCCGGCCGGCACAACGCGCTCAACGCCACGGCCGCGATCGCGGTCGCGCACGAGCTCGGCGCGCCGATCGACGTCATCCGCAAGGCGATCGCCGGCTTTGGCGGCGTGCGGCGGCGCTTCACCCGCACGGGGACATGGAACGGCGTCGCGATCTTCGACGACTACGGCCACCATCCGGTCGAAATCGCCGCGGTGCTCAAAGCCGCGCGGGCGGCGACGGAAGGCAAGGTGATCGCTGTCGTGCAGCCGCATCGCTTCACCCGCCTCGCCTCGCTGTTCGACGCCTTCGCCACCTGTTTCAATGACGCTGACACGGTCATCGTCGCCGACGTCTACCCGGCCGGCGAATCGCCGATCGAAGGCGTCGACAAGGCGGCGCTGGCGACCGCAATCGCCGCCCACGGCCATCGCCATGCGCTGATGCTGCCCTCGCCAGAGAAATTGGCTCCCATGGTGCGTTCGCTGGCTCAAGCAGGCGACTATGTCATTTGCCTCGGCGCCGGCTCGATCACGCAATGGGCCTACGCGCTGCCCGGCGAACTCGCCGCGCTCGACAAGGCCTGATGCGTCGCCGATGCGTTTTCCCAATCTTGTCGACGAGGTGAAGGCGCGGGCGCCCAAGCTGCGGGGACGCCTCGTCGCCGACGCTTCCGTAGCGGACGCGACCTGGTTCCGGGTCGGCGGTCCGGCTGAGGCTCTCTTTTCTCCAGCCGACGAGGACGATCTCGCCTACGTTCTGTCTGTGCTACCGCGCGAGATCCCGCTCGCCACGATCGGCCTCGGCTCGAACCTCATCGTACGTGACGGCGGAATTCCCGGCCTCGTCATAAGGCTCGGCGGCCGCGCCTTCGGCGCGGTCGCGATTGCGGACAATTGTCGCGTCGTCGCCGGCGCCGCCGCGCCCGACCAGTATGTCGCCAAGGCCGCGGCAAAGGCGGGCGTCGGGGGCCTCGCGTTCCTGCGCGGCGTGCCCGGTTCGATCGGCGGGGCGTTGGTTATGAACGCCGGCGCGCATGGGCGCGAGGTCAGGGACGCGCTCATCGAAGCGCATGGGCTCGACCGGACGGGCGCGAGGCGCGTTTTCTCAAACGCGGACATGGACTTTTCTTATCGCCATAGCTCAGCTCCGGACGACATCGTCTTCACCGGCGCGACGTTTCAGGGCCGCCCGGGTGATCCGGCCGCGATCGAAGCCGAGATGGAGCGCATCACCCGCGCGCGCGAAGCCTCGCAGCCGATCCGCGAGAAGACTGGCGGCTCGACGTTCAAGAATCCGCCGGGCATGAAGGCGTGGGAATTGATCGACAAGGCGGGGTGCCGGGGTTTAAGCCTCGGCGGCGCCCAGGTGTCGACCATGCACTGCAACTTTCTCATCAATACCGGCGCTGCGACAGCCGCCGATCTCGAAGCCCTCGGCGAGGAGGTTAAGCGCCGGGTGCTCGAGACGAGCGGGATTGCGCTCGAATGGGAGATCAAGCGCATCGGCGTGGCGCGTGGGTCCGGTTTCGACCTCGGCGGCAATTCGTCGCCAGCGGCGGAATAATGGGAGCGACGGCCGCGCCCCTATACCGGACGCGGCGACGCCTTGGCGAAAGGCACACAGAGCAACGCGCCAATCGTCAAAACGGCGATCATAATCCAGGCTTCGTTGATCGCCTGAACCAACGCGGCCTTTTCGACAAGCGACTGCACCATCGCCAGGGCTGGACCTTCGAGCGGGGCAGTCGGGCGGCTCATGAACATGTCAAGGGGTATGCCGACAAACTTGGCGGCGTCGATATCCCCGGCCTCCAATCTCTCGGTGAAGGCTGCCCCGAGCGCGGGCGAGCGGGTGTAGATGACGGTGTCGATCATGGCGAGCCCTATGGCGCCGCCGAGATTGCGCATCAGATTGAACAGGCCGCTAGCGTCGGGCACGCGGCTTGCCGCCAAGTGGCCAAGCGCCAAGCGAGTCGGGGGTAGCAGACAAAACATGATCGCGAGTCCGCGAATGATCTGCGGCCAAAACATACTGTCAAAATCGCTCTCCGGCGTCTGCAGTCCGCTGAGCCCGAGACCGGCTCCAAACAGCGCAAATCCCAGGGACGTCAATAGCCGCGCATCGACTCGCTGTTCGAGCGCAACGGCGATCGGCGCCGTCAGCAGTTGGGTTACCCCCGTGACCAGCATGGTTACGCCTATCTCCAAAGCGTTATGGCCTCTGACGAAGGCTAGAAAAACTGGCATGAGATAGACGGACCCGAATAGGCCGATCCCCAGCACGAAACTGAGGACGCAACCGATCGTGAAACTTCGGTCCGCGAAAGTCCTGAGCCTAACGATCGGGCGTGACGCGTTGAGCGTGCGCCTGACAAATCCGACCGAACTTGCGAAGGTGATCGCCAATAGGCCCGCTACGAGCCCGGAGCTCCAGCCGCGCGTCGGCGCTTCCTTAAGCGCTACTTCCAGCGCCGCAAGCGCAATCGCCAACAGGAGCAACGACAGCACATCGAGTTTGCGGGCCTCGCTGAGCCGCATCGGCTCTTTTGGCAACAGGACGCCGGCGAGAGTCGCCGAAACAATCCCAGGCGCGACATTGATCAAAAACAGCCAGTGCCAGGAATAGGTCTCGGTAATCCAACCGCCGACGATGGGTCCAACCGTAGGCGCAAGCACCGCCAGCCCGCCAGCGAACGTGGTCGCAATGCCCTGCCGCGCGGGTGGAAATAGAAGGAACACCGCTGAAAAGACGCTTGGGATTAACGTGCCCCCGGAAAAACCCTGCAAAACTCGCCATGCGATCAGCACCGGGAAATGGTCGCTGGCGGCGCAACCCACAGAAGCCAGCGTAAAGACGGAAATGGACAGCACGAACAGCCAGCACATGCTTAAGAGGCGCGTGAGCAAGCCGGTCAGCGGGATCGCGACAACTTCTGCGATAAGATAAGCGGTCTGCACCCAGCTCATCTGGTCCGGCGGAATGTCCAGCGCGCTCTGAATTGTCGGCAATGAGGTCGCCACGACCTGCACGTCGAGGATCGCCATGAACATGCCGACGCACATCATTGCAAAGCCGATCGACGTCGCGACTAACGCAGCGGCCGGGATATTGTGCTCAGGCGCGTTTGACATCGCGTGATCCGGTCAATGCGACATTCTCGGCATGGATCCGGATCGATAGCAGAATTGCGTTTGCTCCGGAGAAGACCAGAGCAAGCCAAGGTAGGCCAAGGCAAAGGGGTAGGACGGCAATCTCTCCAACAACGACGAGGTAGTTTGGGTGCGAGACAATGCGGTAGGGGCCATTCGATACGAGCGCGGCTCCCGGAAGGACGATGATACGAGTGGTCCAACGAGGGCCAAGCGTCATCAGAATCCAAACGCGCAGAACCTGGAGCAACAGAAAGATTGCAAGCCAGGTTGGACTAATCGTATGCGTCGCGCCGAAAATCCACAGACTGGCTAACCAGAGGGCGTGCATCAGCACAATTGCTGGATAATGCCGGGGAGCAAACTCGAAGGCGCCCTTCGCAAGAAGCGCCGCTGTATTGCGGCGCGCGAGGTAGAGTTCGGCGATCCGTTCCGCGGTCACCAGTCCAAGAAGGAGAGCGGCGGCGGTCACGCGGCTCTCTTTAGGGAAACGCAACTCGAAGTGAAACCAGGCCCCATCGCGATCAGCAATGTGCGCGAAGGCAGGCCTGCATGAATGATACGGTCCAGCACGAACAGCACGGTCGGCGCCGACATATTGCCGTACTCCGCCAGCACGGCGCGTTCATGGTCGAGAGAACCTTGCTCGAGCGACAGTGCGAGTTCGAGCGCCGCGATGACCTTCGAGCCCCCTGGATGACAGGCAAAGCGATCGACATCTTCGAGAACCAATCCCCCGCGCGCCAGAATGCCGGCAATCGCCGGTGCGATATGCTGTTGCGCGAATGGCGGGATCGCCCGGTCAAATATGACGCTGAAGCCTTGTGGATCGATTTTCCAGCCCATGATGTCGAGCGTGTCAGGCCAGGTATGCTGACCGCTCATCTCAACGGCAGCGGCGCCGCCACCATCGTAGGCCCTCAGTACGCAAGCGGCCGCGCCGTCGCCGAAAAGCGCCGTGGCGACGATATTCGCCTTGGTCAATTCGTCGAGCCGGAAGGCCAGCGTGCAAACTTCGACCGCGACGAGCAACACAATGCTGCCTGGACGTGAGCAGGCGAGGCGGGAGGCAATTGAAAACCCGGAGACACCGCCGGCGCAGCCAAGTCCGAAGACGGGAACCCGCTCGACATCGGCGCGAAACCCCAAGCGCCCGGCGACCCTTGCTTCGAGACTGGGCGTCGCGACCCCGGTCGATGAGATCGTGACGATGGTGTCGACCTGTGTGGCATCAAGTTCGGCGGCGTCGAGAGCGTGGTTCGCCGCATCGACAAAGAGCTGGCATGCTCCCTCAAGATAGGCGGTTGCGCGCTCTGGCCAGCCCAGCGGCGTAAGATACCAATCGAGTGGCCGCACCGCATGTCGCCGGCGAATTCCAGAGCTCTTGAAAACTCGTGCAACGCGCTCGAACTCGTCGTAGCGCCCGCCGAAACACTGGTTCGCGGCGGCCGCGACGTCGGACTGGCTCAAGACATAAGGCGGGACCGCAGTAGCCAGCGAAACAAGCTTGACGCACTCGCTCATAGACACTCCGATTGCGGCCGCAGTCGCGGTGCGTACGACCAAAACAACGGCGGTCTCCGATTTATTCGTGGCGAATCTCCGGCTACTCTATGGAATCGTTTACTCGCCGACTTGAATTCGCCTCACAATATTGTGAGGTGAACAAGTTGAATATTTTCATGACTGACGGTGTTAAGTTTTAATGCTGTGCTTCTGGCAGGCGGTCTGAGCAACCCTTCAGGAATTACGCTGCTAGAATCAAGTTGGCGGTCGACTCAGCAAACCGCAGCCGGCGCTTGCGTTATCACCCGGTTCGCGCGCGCGTCTTGTCGAAAGTTGCGCGAGTTGCAGAAAAATGAGCCTAAGACTTTGAACTGCTTACGTCGCGCACAAAATCGTACACCTGATAAGCCTGTGCTTTGCAGGCGCCGCCGCGCACGCCATTCCGACCCGAATTGACGCAACGGCCCCTGCGCCGGCCCGTTCGCGGCGGGCGGCGCGTCAGCGCTATGAGCCACGCTATAGATGGGAGCGCCACGACGACAGAGGCGGTCCAGCCATTCCGACACGATCATGGTTGATGAGAAACCGGTCGTCGCCTCCAGCCCAAGTCATGTTGCATCGGAGCCGAGCCAACGCCTTCTGGGCGCGCGCGGCCCGTCTAAGCGTCCTTGGCGCCAAGCGTGACCGATCAATTCATCCCCAGCGCGGCCAGGTAAAGATCGAGCACCGTCTCCTCCTCGATTCGGCTGTCGCGGTCCTGCTTTCGGATCGATACGATTTTTCGCATGATCTTCACATCGAAGCCGTTCGCCTTGGCCTCGCCGTAGACATCCTTGATGTCGCCCGCGAGCGCCTTCTTCTCCTCTTCGAGGCGCTCGATCCGCTCAATGAAGGCGCGCAGATGACCCGCGTTGACCTCGCTCGCCGTGGTCGAATTCGTGTCGGTTGCTTTCGCCATATTCATGCTGGGATCTCGCTGCGTTCGTGGAACGCGACGGATCGCGCCGAACGTCTGTTCGCGTCAAGGCGCGGAAGAGGGTTTTCCCCGGACATGAACAGTCCGCCGCGCGCGAGTGCCAAAATGCGCTGGCGCGCGTGACCGCCGACCGGCGAGAATCGGTCGCAGCAGGCGGGCGATGCGTTCGGCCCATCCCAGCGCGTTTGTCGGTTCCGCAATCAGGTCCTGCCTGATCTCGATCAACGCGTTGGCCAATCCGTGCGAAGTGGCGATGGCGTCGATCGTGTCGCCGGCCAGGGCGCCGTCATACGGTTCGTTGTCGCCGACCTCGTCAGCGCGAAGATCGGGCTCCGCGAAGAGCGCCTGGATCAGCGGTTTCGGAATACGCTCATCACGATCCCATAAGATCCCAATTTTCCACGGACGGGAGAATCCGCGCCAAACGTCGGTGAACGAATGGATCGAAATCAGGGCTGGGGGCTCGCCGGTCGCAATCATTGCATCGACCATCGCCGCTATCTCTTGTCGATAAGGCGCCCAGAATCGCGCGCTGCGGCGAGCGATCTCAGCGGCGTCGATATACGCGTTGCCCGGAACGATCGCGCCGTCGGAATAGCGCATGACCAGCGTCGGATCGTCCAGGCCCCGATTCGGGTCGATGACCAGGCGCGAGTAGTTTGACAACACACCCGGCGCGCCAAGCAGCCCGGCAAGGGCGCGGGTCACGTCAGCGGCGCCGATGTCATAGGCGATGTGCCGCGCAAGCGCTTCGCGCGGCAAGCCGAGCGTGCCGTAATCCGAAGGAATGGCGTTGGAGGCGTGATCGCAGATGACAAGCGCCCCGCTGTCGAGCGCGCCTGGAATCCGTTCGAAGGCGGAATAAGCAGTCTTGGAATCGACCTCGCTCGTCGGCCTCATTGCGCGATTGTCTGCCTTTACCCGGCGATCGTCGCGCCGCCATCGATGACGATGGTCTGTCCGGTCATGAACGATCCAGCCTTCGAGACGAGATAGACGGCGGCCCCGGCGATCTCGTCCGTCTCGCCGATTCGCCCAAGCGGCGTCCTCGCGGTGACCGCCTTCAAGGTCTGCGGATTCTCCCACAACGCGCGCGCGAAGTCAGTCCTGATCAAGCCTGGAGCGATGCAATTGACGCGGACATTATGCTTCCCCCACTCGACCGCGAGATTGCGCGCCAGCTGAAGGTCGGCGGCTTTGGAGATGTTGTAGGCGCCAATGACGGGCGAGCCCTTGAGCCCGCCGATCGAGGAGATGATGACTATGGAGCCATCCTTGCGCTCCAGCATGCCCGGGGCGGCCATCTGGATCAACCAATGGTTGGCGAGGACGTTGTTCTCAAGGATCTTGCGGAATTGCTCGTCGGAGATGCCGGCCATCGGCCCGTAGTAGGGATTTGACGCTGCGTTGCACACCAGAATGTCGATCCGGCCAAAGGCATTGTTCGTCTGGTCCACAAGGCGCTGGAGCTCCTCCTTGGACGAAATGTTGGCGGGAATTGGCTTCGCCGCCTCGCGACCGCGAGCGCGATTGATGGCGGCGGCGGTCTCGGCGCAGACGTCCGCTTTGCGCGAGGAGATGATGACCGTCGCGCCATGCTCGGCCAGTCGTTCGGCGATCGCCCGGCCGATGCCGCGCGAGGAGCCAGTGATGATCGCGACCCGGCCGGTCAGATCGAACAAACTGCTCAAGCTTTCCTCCCGATGGACGGCGCGCAGCGCGACGATTGCATCGTTCGCGGCGCCGACGCCAGAGGGGATGGGCGCGAGCCTGAGACTTTCCCCAACTGCTACCGCGCGGCCCCGTGGGCGGGCGATGACGCCGAGCATGAGCCTGCCGAGCTTCGCGACGACGGGCTGCAACCCAATCCGAAACGGTCGCGTCCCTCGGCCGGCCAAGCTGAGGACGTCGTCAATGGTCGGCTCACTCCCGACCCAACAGGGGTATGGGGTTTAGCTTACGCGTCTCGCGCCGCAAGCAACCGCAGCCGTTAAAGATTGTGGGGTCCGCGCAGATCTTGAATTCGGAGAATTCACGCTCACGGGATGGCGCTGAGCGAGCCCCGCGCTCACCGCCTCGCTCGGCGAGCTCGCCGCGCTTGGCAAGGGGGCTGGCTTTCGCCAGGCCATGGGTTTCTTGAGCACGGGATCAGCGACCTGACGCCCGTCCGCGTGGGGCGCCGCCGCCCCCATTGCCGCGAGCACGAAATGCCGCAATCTTTGTAATCGAGCCCCAGCAACTCTTTGCTGCCGAAGTCTGCGGATCAACGGCTTATCATGTCTGCAAGCCGTCCGATAAGCAACTACCAGGCTTTGTGCGAAACAGGCATCATTGCAATCACGTGTCGGTGGACAGTGCGGAGGCGACATCGTTTCTCTTGATGACCTGCTTTTTTGGGCCGAAACATCGCAAGGCCCGGCGCGTCCACCGCCGAAGTCCAGCAGATCGGCGCCTTTGCCAAGCTCACTCGCCGCGAGGCGCTTCGCCCTCAGCTCCGAGACCAGCCCGTCTCACAGGTCCTGAACTCCGATTGACTTTGATCCAAGCTCCGCCTATAGGCTCGCCCTGCTCCAGCGCGGCCGCCAAGCCGCGCTTTTGGTTTTGAGCGCCTTAGCTCAAAACGCGAGCGTCAAGCCCGCGGCGAAAGCCGCATTTTCGGTCAACTGCCAAGAAGCCGGCCGCGCGTCTCCATGCGTACTGAGCCGGGCGGAACACGGGAAAGAACGATGTTCGCAGTCATCAAGACCGGCGGCAAACAATACAAGGTCGCCGCCGACAACACGATCACCGTCATGGCGCTGCCCGGCGAAGCGGGCGCCAGGATTGTGTTCGACGAAGTGCTGGCGCTGTTCGACGGCGCGGCCAACCACGTCGGCGCGCCGCGCGTCGCCGGCGCAAGCGTGGTCGGCGAGATCGTCGAGCAGACGCGCGGACCGAAGGTCTTCGCCTTCAAGAAGCGCCGGCGCAAGAATTCCAAGCGCAAGCGCGGCCACCGGCAGGACCTGACGATCGTGCGGGTGACCGACATTCTGACCGGCGGCGAAACCCCGGCGACAGCCGCGGCGCCCTCCGAATAGGTGGAGCGAACAATTCCCCGGCGCGTTCGAATGCGCTAAAGGTCGATCAAATTGGGACGCCCCCCTTTAGGGCCGGCGGCTAGCAAGGTTTCGGAGCGAAGGTTATGGCTCACAAAAAGGCAGGCGGTTCATCGCGCAATGGCCGCGATTCGGCCGGGCGGCGTCTGGGCGTCAAGAAGTTCGGCGGCGAGCGCGTCATTGGCGGCATGATTCTTGTACGCCAACGAGGAACGAAATTTCACGCGGGCCGCAACGTCGGCGTTGGCACAGACCATACGCTGTTCGCCACCGCCGTCGGCGAAGTCGCTTTTGAGCGAAAAGGCGACGGACGCCAATACGTGTCGGTACGCACGGTTAGCGCTTCAGAATAAAGCGGGGAAAAGACGAGAACCCCGCTTCGGCGACAAGCCCCCGCGGACGTTCTCGAAAAGAAAATTTTTCGAGATGAGATTTAAAGGCCAAAGTGCCTGCTCATTCGTCCGGTAAGCTTAAGCTTACGAAGGGGATGTGCCCGCCGCATCCCCTTCGTCGTTTTCGGCCCCGGACGGGGCGCTCTACGGGAGGTTTTATGTTCCCGGATCTGGCGAGAGACGATGTGTTCCGGCTGGAGACGCCGCGGCTTTGGCTGCGTTGGCCCCGAATCTGCGACGCCGCGGCGGTCCATAAATTTTGCAGCCAATGGGAGGTCGCCCGCTACACCGCCCGCATTCCCCACCCCTATCCACCCGGCTCGGCCGAGCGGTTCATCTATGCCGCGCGGGAAGCCAATGCGTCCGGACGCGACCTGACCCTGGTCATGACCCCGGCCAAGGGCAAGAGCGACGCCATCGGGTCCATCAGCCTCGAGTTGCGCGGCGCGGACCGCCTGGCGCTCGGCTTTGTGCTGGCGCCGGAGGCTTGGGGCAAGGGTCTTGCGACCGAGGCTGCCGAAGCGATGATCGACGCGGCCTTCGGTCTGACGTTGGTGGTCGAGATCCTGGCCGGCGTCAGGGTCGAGAACGAGGCCCCCAAAGCCGTGCTCGAGAAGTGCGGTTTTGCGCTCCTCGGGACGGGCCGACAAGGCGCGCCGGCGCGCGGGGGCATGGTTGAATGCCACAGCTTCCGCCTTGGTCGCGCGGATTGGGTGGCCGGCGTCGCCGCGCGACGGCGCGAGGCGTCCGCCGCCGCCTTGGCGCGGGTCCCGTGATAGGCTGAAGGCGATGAAGTTTCTCGATTCCGCGCGGGTCTACGTTCGCTCGGGCGACGGCGGAGCGGGCTCGGTCTCGTTCCGGCGCGAGAAATTCATCGAGTTCGGCGGACCTGACGGCGGGGACGGGGGGCGCGGCGGCGACGTCGTGGTGGAATGCGCGGACGGCCTCAACACGCTCATCGACTTTCGCTACCAGCAGCATTTCAAGGCCAAGACCGGAATCCACGGGATGGGCAAAAATCGCGCCGGCGGCCGCGGCGCCGACGCGGTGCTCAAAGTGCCGGTCGGAACGCAGGTCTTCGACGAAGAGAGCGGCGCGATGCTCGCCGATCTCACCGAGCCGGGCGAGCGCGTGGTCGTCGCGGCCGGCGGCAATGGCGGTTTTGGCAACGCCCATTTCACCACCTCGACCAACCGCGCCCCGCGCCGGGCCAATCCGGGCCAGTCCGGCGTCGAGCGGACGCTTCTTCTGCGGCTCAAGCTCATTGCCGACGCCGGCCTCATCGGTCTGCCGAACGCCGGCAAATCAACCTTCCTCGCCGCCGTTTCGGCCGCGAAGCCCAAGATCGCCGATTATCCCTTCACCACCCTCCATCCGGGTCTCGGTGTGGTTCGAATCGATCGGCGCGAGTTCGTGCTCGCCGACATTCCAGGCCTCATCGAGGGCGCGCATGAAGGTCATGGCCTCGGCGACCGTTTCCTCGGCCATGTCGAGCGCTGCGGCGCATTGGTGCATCTGGTCGACGCGACGGGTACGAACGCCGGGGCCGACTACCGCACCGTCCGCCGCGAGCTCGCGGCTTATGGCGCTGGTCTTGCCGAAAAAGCTGAGATTGTCGCGCTATCGAAGGTCGACGCGGTCGACGAAGAGACGCTCCAGAAGCAGACAGAGCGCTTAAAGCGCGCGATCCGCAGCTTTGGCCCGGCTCTTGGGCCGGACGCGAAGCGCGCCAAGCCATTTCTGCTCTCGACCGCGACCCGGAGCGGCGTGACCGAAGTTCTGCGCGCGACGATGGGCGCGAGCGAGGCGCAGCGCGCGAGCGAGTCCGTGGCGAAGGACCGGCCGACCGAGTGGGCGCCGTCGATTTAACGCGGGGCCCCCCTCTCCCTAGAGCGTGATGTGATGAGGTCGAACCAGGCTCGTCATTGCGAGCGAAGCGAAGCAATCCAGGGGATGAAGGGCCGGAGCGGCAGCTCTGGATCGCCGCGTCGCTTCGCTCCTCGCGATGACAATTCCATCCGACCGCATCTCGCTCTAGGGGAGAGGGGTCGGGGGTGAGGGTTCGCGCCCTCATCCGGCCGCGCTTCGCGCGCGGGCCACCTTCTCCCGTCCCTCGACAGGGCTCGGGGTGAGGGGACAAGGGCCCCGCCGTCAATCGTCGAGCTTGCGCGCTTCCTCCGGCAGCATGATCGGCACGCCGTCCCGGATTGGATAGGCGAGCCGCGCGGCGCGCGAAATGAGCTCCTGCCGGACGGGATCGTAAGTGAGCTCCGCTCGCGTCACCGGGCACACGAGGATTTCCAAGAGACGGGCGTCGACTCGCGACCGCGGCGCCGGCTCGCTGTCCGGCCCCCGCTTTTCCGCATCATCGCTCATGGGAACGGTCCTTCGTCAGAAGCGTAACGCGGCGACCTGACGCACGCCATCGATCTTGCTCACTTTCGCTATGACCTCGGGCGGCGCCGCGCCGTCGATCGAGACCAGCGCGATCGCCGAACCGCCGGGTTCGTCGCGCCCGAGCGCAAAGGTCGCGATGTTGACGCCGGCGTCGCCCAGAAGGCCGGCGAAGCGGCCGATGAAACCCGGCTTGTCCTCGTTGGTGACATAGATCATCGAGGGCGTGAATTCCGCGTCGACCTTGATGCCCTTGATCGAAAGAATGCGCGGTTTGCCGTCATGAAAGACGGTACCGCCAATCGCCCGCGTTTGCTGCGCCGTCGTGACGGTGAGTGTGATAAAGCTTTCGTAGTCGCCATCCGCGGCGCGGGTCATTTCCTCGACCACGATGCCGCGATGGGCAGCGACCGCGGGCGCGGACACGACGTTGACGTCGACGAGCGAGGGACGCAGCAGGCCCGCGATCGCGGCTGACGTCAAAGCCTTGACTTTGAGTTCCGCCACCGCGCCCTCATAAGTGAGCGTGACCTTCTCGATCGGCGCCTGCGTGAGCTGGCCGGCGAACGATCCGAGACCCTCCGCGAGGGCGATGAACGGCTTGAGCTTGGGCGCCTCCTCGGCCGTAATCGAGGGAAAGTTGATCGCGTTCGAAATCGCCCCGCGCGTCAGGTAGTCCGACATCTGCTCGGCGACCTGGAGCGCGACGTTCTCCTGCGCTTCGTTGGTGGAGGCGCCGAGATGCGGCGTGGCGATGAAGTTCGGATGGCCGAACAACGGGTTGGCTGCCGCCGGCTCCTCGACGAAGACATCGAACGCCGCGCCCGCGACATGGCCGCTGTCGAGCGCGGCGCGCAATGCGGCTTCGTCGACCAGGCCGCCGCGGGCGCAATTGATGATGCGGACGCCCGGCTTGGTCTTCGCCAAGTTCTCCGCCGAGAGAATGTTGCGCGTCTGCGCCGTCAGCGGCGTGTGCAGGGTGATGAAATCGGCGCGCGCCAGGAGATCGTCCAGTTCAAGCTTTTCGACGCCGAGCTCTTGGGCGCGCTCGTCGCTCAGAAACGGATCAAAGGCGACAACCCGCATCTTCAATCCCAACCCGCGCGCGGCGACGATCGAGCCGATATTTCCGCAACCAATGACGCCGAGCGTCTTGCCGGTCAACTCGACTCCCATGAACCGGTTCTTTTCCCATTTTCCCGCCTGGGTCGAGACGTCGGCGCTCGGGATCTGCCTCGCGAGCGCGAACATCAATGCGATCGCGTGCTCGGCGGTGGTGATCGAATTGCCGAACGGCGTGTTCATCACAATCACGCCTCGAGCCGTGGCGGCCGGAATGTCGACGTTGTCGACCCCAATGCCTGCGCGGCCGACGACCTTCAATTTCTTGGCGCGCTCGAGCAGCTTCGCCGTGACCTTGGTGGCGGAGCGAATGGCGAGCCCGTCATAGTCGCCAATGATCTTGGCCAGCTCCTCCTTATCGAGTCCTGGTTTGACGTCGACCTCGACCCCGCGCGCCTTGAAGATGGCGACGGCGGCGGGGGAAAGCTTGTCGGAGATGAGAACGCGGGGAGTCATGGCGGATGCCTTTGAGTTGGCGGGCGGCGTCTGGGCCGCCGGGATTGTTTGCGTCGGAGCCGCTTGCGATCTGGCCTTGGCCGGCCGAGACCCGGAGGCTTCACCCTCCGGCGCCTGGTCGAGCGCGATTGGACGGTCAGGCGGCTTTGGCGAGCTTCATCTTCTCGAGCGCGAAGGCGTAATCGAGCCAGCGCGTCAGCGCCTCGACGTCGGCCGTCTCGACGGTCGCGCCGCACCAGATGCGCAAGCCTGCCGGGGCGTCGCGATAGGCGCCGATGTCCAACGCGACCTTTTCCTTCTCGAGGAAGCTCGCGAGCGCCTTGGCGAACGCGGCCTGACCGTCCGCGCCCAGCGCGCTGATCGTCGGATCGACGACCTTAAGACAAACGCTGGTGTTGGAGCGTGTCTCCGGCGCGCGGGCCAGGAAATCGATCCACGGCGTCCGCTTGACCCAGTCCGCGATCGCCTTGGCGTTGGCGTCGGCGCGGGCGATGAGCGCCTTCAATCCGCCAAGCGACTTCGCCCAGTTCAGCGCGTCGATATAGTCCTCGACGCACAGCATGGAGGGCGTGTTGATGGTTTCGCCCTCGAAAAAGCCCTCGGTGAGCTTGCCGCCCTTGGTAAGGCGGAAGAGCTTCGGCAGCGGCCACGGCGGCGTGTAGGTCTCAAGGCGTTCGGCCGCGCGGGGGCTCAAGATGATGACGCCATGCGCCGCCTCGCCGCCGAGGACCTTCTGCCAGGAAAAGGTGACGACATCGAGCTTCGGCCAGTCGAGGTCCTGCGCGAAAGCGGCCGATGTCGCGTCGCAGATCGTCAATCCCTGGCGATCGCCGGCGATCCAGTCGCCATTCGGCACCCGGACGCCCGAGGTGGTGCCGTTCCATGTGAAGACGACGTCGTTGTCGAAATTGACGTGGCCGAGGTTCGGCAATTCGCCGTAGGGCGCCTTGAGCGTTCGCACGCCCTTGAGCTTGAGCTGCTTGACGACGTCCGTCACCCAGCCCTCGCCGAAGCTTTCCCAGGCGAGAACATCGACGCCGCGCGCGCCGAGAAGCGTCCAGAGCGCCATTTCTACGGCGCCGGTGTCGGAGGCCGGGGTAATGCCGATGCGATAGTCGGCGGGAAGGCCAAGCACGTCGCGGGTAAGGTCTATCGCGAGCTTGAGCTTGGCTTTGCCGAGCTTGGCGCGATGCGAACGGCCGAGCGCCGCGTCGCTGAGAACTGTCGGGGTCCAGCCGGGGCGCTTGGCGCATGGGCCGGAAGAAAAACAAGGGTTTGCGGGCCGAACGCCCGGCGTCGTGGTCGTCATGATTGGCCATCCTTTCAGATGGGCGCCTCTCGTTGGGGAGAGGTGTCCCGCGGCGGCTCATACCGGAATCGTCGAATGAGGGCAAGTGGACGCGGGTTCGGTCCCGACGCTGACGCATGCCGGAGGGGAAGCCCCAAAATCAGCAGATTCGCGAATAGCGCAAAAGCTTGCCTTTTCCAGAAATGTGGGTTATGATTTCAACATCGCTGTCAGAGTCGGCGGCTCGCTGCTTGCGCTTCCGCGGCGGGAAGGGACGCGCCGATGGGAGCTATCGAGAGGCGTTCGCCCGCACGAGGGGCTATTCGACCGGGTCGGAAGGAAAATTCGCCATAAGGCTATGAAATCACTCGTTTGGCGGAAGGAAAACGGGGTTCGCTGGGGCCAGTCCTGGCGGTTTTAGTAAGGTTTTTCAGTGCAAAACGCTCGTTTTGGCGGCAAAAGGCTTTTCGCCCGTAAACGCTCCGAGGTCCCGGCGCCCGGCTAGCGCTGGCTCTTCCGTCCGCTTCCACCCTCGGCGGCCTGGCGCTTTCGCCGGGCGTTTTGGGGCTGCCGCGGGTCTTCGCTCGTACGCTGATACCGCACGCCAGTGAAGAACAAGATCTGAGCGCCGCGGTCACCCGAAGCCATTGGGCGGTGACTGTTCGCGGGCCGGAAAGGGATGACATTGTTCATTGCGGCCCCCTTGAGAATCGGTCGATCGTTGCGATCGCCCTTAGTGTCGAAGGGCGAAGGTTAACAATTGCTCAACGGGATCATGGCTCACCCTTTTTGTCTCCTTCGAGGCTTCGCCTCTCCGCGCGCTCCAAATTCACCCCTATGAGCCAGCGCGCCCGCGCCCGCGTGTTTGAGCATCAAATTGCTTGGCGGCAGTTGCGTCACCCCACGCAATGAAGGGGCCGTTACGCAAACCGCCCTCGACCTTGCCGTACGAAAGCGGCCGTCCTGAAGGATCGAGAACGACGCCGCCGGCCGCCCGCAGCACCGCGTCGCCGGCAGCCGTGTCCCATTCCATCGTCGGCGCGAATCGCGGATAGACGTCGCCGAGGCCCTCGGCGAGGAGGCAAAACTTCAGCGACGAACCGACGAACCGCATTTCGCCGATCGGCAGTCCTTTGAGGAAGGAATCGGACTCTCGAGTCGAGATGCGAACGGCTCGCAAAGGCGATCAAGCTGGACGGCGCGCGACGAGTTCGGATTCGCCGCCGTAATCGTTCGTCGGGCAAATCCCCGCCAAGGCGCGCTTCACAGGCGAAGGCCACTTCGCCGCCGACCCACAACCGGCCGATCGCGGGCGCGTACACGGCGCCGGCGATCGGAGCGCCCCTCTCGACCAGCGCCACGTTGATCGTGAACTCGCCGTTCTGGGCTAGGAATTCCCGCGTCCCGTCGAGCGGATCGACCAGCAGAAAGCGCTCGCCGACGCTGGGCTGCGATCCGGCCGCCATCGCTTCCTCGGCGCAGACTGCCGGCGCGGGGACGATGCTCGCGAGACGTTCGCAGATTATGGCTTCGGCGCGCTGATCCGCTGACGTAACCGGACTGCCATCCGCCTTGGAAGCGACCTCGCAGCCGCGCTCGTATTCCTCCATCACCGCCGGTCCCGCGGCCAGCGCGGCCTTGGCGAGAAACAGCGCGATTTCGTCGCGCGTGTGGGAATCGAGCGCGAAGAGATTTGGATCCCGGACAACCGAGCTCAAGTCGTCCCCCTCATTCATTGGCGTGAATTTGCGAGCTTGCATCGCGAGCGGGCAGCGAATCGGCTAGAGAGGAATCGAACGCCATAGCCGGCGACACGGCTTCTGTCTCCGCCAAGGTCCCGATATCGAAACCCAGGATCAACCAACTTGATGATCGCCTCGCTAACCCCGCTCGACCTCGCCGCGCTGCTTTGCTCGCGCGTTTGCCACGACGTGATCAGCCCGGTTGGAGCGATCATCAACGGCCTTGAAGTGCTCGACGGCGAGCAGGACGAAGAGATGCGGGCTGTGGCCATGGAGCTCATCAAGAAGAGCGCGATTTCAGCGTCAGCGCGGCTTCAATTCTGCCGCCTGGCTTTCGGGGCGGCGGGTTCATTCGGCGCATTGATCGACACGGGCGATGCTGAAAAGGCGGCGAGGGACATCTTTGCCAACGGACGCGCGGTCTTGCAGTGGAGCGCAGCCCGGCGGATGGCGTCGAGAAACTCCGTGAAGCTCTTGCTCAACCTTTGCCTCATCGCGGCCAGCGCCATACCCCGGGGCGGCGTCGTCGCCGTAGACATCTCGGGGGAAGGCGACGCCATGACGATACGCATCGAGGCCAAGGGCACAAACGCCAAATTGTCGCACAGCACAGCCGACATCCTGACCAACGCCCTCGCCAAAGAAACGATCGATGGCCATTCCATTCAACTTTATTTCACGGCGCTTTTGGCCCGCGAATGTCAAGCGGCGCTCAGCGTGTCAGCTTCGCCTGAAAGCGTGACCCTGGCGGCCATTCCAGCGCCGCTCCCGAGGGACATCCAGTGAGGGCGTCTAGCGACAGAGCCGATATCCCCATGATCGGCTGAGAACGCATCGTCATCAACGGCTAGGCCAAGCACTGGCCTGACTTTCGCTTTCCCCTGCGCCGACAGTCACTATTCGGTCGCCGGAGAGTCGCCGGTGATTTCCGGTGTCGTGTCCGGCTGCTCTGTTTCACCTGAATTGGCGCCGCCAAATCCGTATGGCGACCGCAGACGCCGGCGCCGGCCTCGGGTTGGGAAGCCGCTTCCCTCTGACGGCGATTCGAAGGCCGAGGGACCAGCCTCGGGCGCCGCGATGGGCGTCGGCGAAGCTTCGGCGTCGGACGGCGGCCCCGCGGCCGGATCCGTGTTGTTGGGTCTCGGGCTTGTCGTTATGAAGGACGGAAGCCCAGTTGGCGCTCCCGCCTCGACGGCAGCTTCTCTTGCCGGCTGCGGCTGAGAATCGCGATAGGGCCGGAAATCCCGCGGACGACCGTCACGCCCTGGCCGATTGTCGCGATAGCCCTCGTTCCGCTCGGAGAACGGCCGGTCGGGTCGCGGACCCCGGTCCGGAAATCGGTTGCCCTGACGCTCCTGCCGGGGCGCAAAGCCGCCCCGATCGTTACCGCCCTGACGCTCGGCTTCATATGCCGGCCTGTCGGCGAACGGTTGTGGAGCGTTCGGCGCGCTCGGTTGCGGTTGAAATCCGTGTTGCGGTTGCTGATAAGCGCTCTGTCGCTCCGCAGGCGAGGCGAAACGATCCGACAGCGTGCCGAAGTCGCCATCGTCTTCCAGGTCGTCCTCGCTTTCTCCCGGCGGTCGTTGCTGACCGCTCTGTGCGAGCGCCTGCGCGGCCTGAGCAGCTGCTATAAGGCGGAAGTAGTGCTCGGCGTGCTGCAAATAATTCTCCGCCGCGACCGGATCTCCGCCGGTGTGAGCGTCTCTCGCGAGCTGGAGATATTTTTCGGCGACATGATGCGCGTTGCCGCGTATTTTGACATCCGGTCCGTTCGATTCGTAGGATCGCGTCAAAGGATTGGGCCCCCGCCGATTGTTTGTCGGTCGCCCGCGCATCCTCTTGTTCTGACCTGGTCTCATTTTGATTTCCCAACATCCATCCGGTTAAGCCGGAGCGCTTCCGATCGATTTCGGCAAGCTTTCTCGAATTTGGCGCGAGAACAGCCGTTCACGCTTTCGCGTCACTTGAATGAGCTGATCTCATCGCACCCGACGCACGGACACGAACGATCGCATTGATCCCGTGCAAATTCCCTTTAACGAGGGCCGTCCGTTGGCCGCGCTCGGATTGCGTCCTATGTCCGGAAGGCCTTTTCGCAGGTCGCCCCGCCTGACCCTAATTCCGCGATCTTCCGCAACTCTGCCCCCGCGCCGGATGTTCCATGATTGGCGTCGATTCGGGGCCGAGCCTTGAAGCGTCGGAATTTGCGCTGCCAGCGAATCCTTCCCGATTAGAATAGCGTCCTTTGCTTGGATCGCCAAGCCGGAAATCGACCCCTGCTCGAATTCCGGCGTTCGAACCGCGAGAACGGCGGCTTGATGATGAGTTAAATTGGATCAGTTTTTGGCCGACCCCACAACCGGTTCCACCGGAGCGCGGAAACCCTTCGGCGGGTCGGTCAGCCACTCGCGGTCTGGCTCGGGACCGAGCGGCTCCTTCTTCCCCATTCCGAACCAGTTCAATGGATTGATGTTGCCTAGCACCGTTGAGGTCGATCCGCAAGCGCCTTCGCACTTCACCGTTTGTCCATCGGGAGTGACGGCGCGAACGGTCACGGGCTCGCCCGCAGGGAACGGGTGCGTGTAGCGCAGACGCGCATCGCCCACCCCGGCGATCGTTTTCTTACCCTCCTCCTTCAGCGCCTTCCGGCGCACGGCCTCCTGATTCACGGGCCAAGCCGGATCGGCGGTCGCCGCGGAGGAGCCGGGAGGCGGCAGGTCCGTATTTGGCGGCAAGACGAGCTTCCCGTGTTCGCGATAGTCGATCGGAGGCGGCTTGTCCCCGCCAAGGCCAAGTCCAGTCAGTCCAAGAGCTGGAGCAAACATCGACCCAATTCCTTGCCAGAGCGGCGCCGAGCCATCGTCGCCGGCCCAGGCGGCTGAGTTGACAAGGCTCACGGAGGTCAACGCCAACGCGACCGCCGCTGATCGCAAACCAACGCCCATCGGCCCCACCGCTTGCCCTCCGCAATATTTGTGACAGCCGTTCAGCGTCGTGTCTCGCCACAAATTCCGGCTATTCGATGACGTTTGCAACGTGCGGTCACCCCACCGCCGCGCCGAACGGCGGGGCGATTTTGCCGAACTCAGGTCGCGCCCCAAGGCGGACTCCCTTGGCTTCGACTTTTTGGCGCGCGCGAAATGAGCAACAGGTCGAAAATCAGCAGCACGACCCCGATGTTAATGGCCGCGTCAGCGACATTGAAGACGAAGAAGTGACGCCCAAAGGCATGCAGATCGAGATAGTCAATCACCGCTCCATGCGCAAGGCGATCAATCGCATTGCCGAGCGCGCCGCCGATTATCAATCCAAGGCCGATGGCGGGAAGTACGGATCGAGATCGAACCAGCCACCACCCGAGCAACCCGGTCGCCGCCAAGGTCAGCGCGAGCAGAGCCGCCTGCCCCGACTCAAACTCGCGGGCGAACATACTGAACGAAATGCCCCGGTTCAACCGCAGGGTCAAATCGAGGAACGGCGCCAGAGGCCTCGGATCGACTTCGGACCAGGTGAAACGCGACAGAACGGCAATTTTTGCGATTTGATCCAAGAGAACGACGGCGAGCGCGACCATGCCTCCCACCGCGGGAGGCTTCATTGCAAGCGACCCAGGGCTTTCAGCTCGCGCAGCGCCTGCGCGTCGCGAGGGGTTACGTCGGGAAAATCAGGCGAAGCCGTTGAGGGGTCGAAGTAGCGCCAGGAGCGCGCGCATTTGACGCCCTGCGCGTCCTCCACGACGACGCCGACGTCCGGCGCTTCAGGCAAACGAAACGCCGTTTCTGGGATCGGCGTCCCGAATTCGATCGCGATGCCCGAGGTGATGCAGACTTCCGCGAAATCGACGCCTTCAAGCGCCTTCAAATGCTCGGGATCGGTCAAATACAGGCGCGGCGCCGCTTCGAGAGAGGAGCCGATCAGCTTGTTTGCCCGGGCGATTTCGATCGCGCCGGTGACAGCAAGACGCAGCATCCGGATCGTATCCCACGTCCTTGCCAGTTCGTCGTCCCGCCACTCGGCGGGAATGGCCGGAAATTGTTCGAGATGGATCGAGCGACGAGCGGCGCCGCGCGCGGCCCACGCTTCCTCGGCGGTGAAAACGAGGACCGGCGCGAGCCAAATCGTCACCGCGCGGAAGATGTGCTCGATCGCCTCCAACGCCCCCCGCCGCCGGACGCTGGATGGCGCGTCGCAATAGAGCGCGTCCTTGCGGATGTCGAAATAAAAGGCGGACAAGTCGGCGTTCATGAACGCGGTGAGCGCCGCGATGACACGTGCGAAGTCGAAATTGTCGTAAGCCTCGCGAACCTTAAGGTCGAGTTCGGCGAGCTTGTGCAGCATCAGCCGTTCCAGTCCCGTCATTGCCGCATAGCCGACTGAATCGCCTTCCTCACGGTGGGCCAAAGTTCCCAGCGTCCACCGGATCGTATTGCGCAACTTGCGATAATGATCGCTGACGGCTTTGAGGATTTCCGGGCCGATGCGCTGATCGTCGGTATAGTCGACGCTAGCCACCCATAAGCGCAGGATGTCGGCGCCCGAAGCGCGGATGACGTCCTGCGGGAAAGTCTGGTTGCCCAGCGACTTGGACATCTTGCGCCCGCTCTCGTCGAGCGTGAAGCCGTGGGTCAGCACGATGTCGAACGGCGCGCGCCCGCGCGTGCCGCAGCTTTCGAGGAGAGACGACTGGAACCAACCGCGATGCTGATCGGAGCCTTCGAGATACATCACTGTATCGGGGCCGCCGTCGACCCCGCGTTTGATTCCGGCGAGGCCAGGAAAGCGAATCGGATCCTCGAGCACAAACGCGTGCGTCGAGCCGGAATCGAACCAGACTTCGACCAGGTCGTCGATTTTGTCGTAGGCCTCGGGGTCGTGCTTTGCGCCGAGGAAACGCTCCTTCGCGCCGGCGGCGAACCATGCGTCGGCGCCTTCCCGTTCGTAGGCGTCGGCGATTCTCGCGTTCACCTCCTCGTCAAACAGGATTTCGTGCCCGTCCTTGCGGACAAAAATCGATAAGGGCACGCCCCAGGCGCGCTGGCGAGACAGCACCCAATCCGGCTTGTTCGCGACCATGCCCTTGATCCGGTTCTCGCCCGATAGCGGCGCCCATCGCGTGCGTTCAATCGCGTCGATCGCAAGCGCCCGCAGCGTCTTGCCGCCTTGCGCATTGGCGAACGGCCGATCCATGGCCAGAAACCATTGGGGAGTATTGCGGAAGATCACCGGCGTCTTCGACCGCCAGCTGTGCGGATACTGGTGCTTGAGCCGGCCGCGCGCGACGAGCGCCCTGGCCTTGATCAGCGCATCGATGACAGCTCGGTTGGCGTCGCCGACTTTCCCGTTGTCGGTGATGACGCGCTTGCCTTCGAAGCCCGGCGCCTCTTCGGTGAAGGCGCCGTTTTCGTCGACCGTATAGGGAATGCGGGTGTCGATCCCGCGCTCCTGAAGAAGCCGTGTGTTCGCCGTCCAGAGCTCGAAGTCCTCGCGCCCGTGCCCGGGAGCGGTGTGAACAAAGCCCGTGCCTGTATCTTCCGTCACGTGGTCGCCGTCGAGCAGAGGGACCACAAACCCGTAGCCCTGCGCATGAAGAGGGTGGGCGCAGACCATCGAGGCGAGCGCATCCCCTTGGACCTCGCCGAGAAACTCAAACGCCGAGACCCGCGCCGCGTCAAACACGCTTGGGGCCAAAGACTGCGCAAGGACATATGTCGCCCCCACCTTGGCCCAATTGTCGGCAGACGAATCCGTCACCCGGTAGCGCCCATAGGCGATGCGGCGGGAGAAGGCGATCGCGCGGTTGCCCGGAATCGTCCACGGCGTCGTGGTCCAGATGACGACGGAGGCGTCCTCGGACTCGATCGGGAACGCGGCATAGATTGTATCGCTGACATGGTCTTCGTATTCGACCTCGGCCTCCGCGAGCGCCGTCTTCTCGACGACGCTCCACATCACCGGCTTCGAGCCGCGATAGAGCAGCCCGTTGGCGACGAATTTGAAGATTTCCCGGGCGATCTGCGCTTCGGCGGGATAGCTCATCGTTGTGTAGGGATGATCCCAATCGCCGACGACGCCCAACCGCTTGAATTCCTCGCGCTGCACCCCCAGCCAATGTTCCGCATAGGCGCGGCATTCCCTGCGAAACGCGATGATGGCTTGCGAATCCAAGAAATCCGGCTTGGACCTACCCTTGCTTCGATAGAATTCTTCCTCGACCTTCCATTCGATCGGGAGCCCATGACAGTCCCAGCCGGGAACGTAGTTGGATTCCTTGCCCGTCATCTGATGCGAACGGACGACAATGTCCTTCAGCGTCTTGTTCAGGGCCGTGCCGATATGGACATTGCCGTTGGCGTAGGGCGGCCCGTCGTGGAGCACGAATTTGGGGCGGCCCTTGCCGCTCTCGCGCAGCGCCGCGTAGAGATTCTCGCGCGCCCAGCGAGCCAGAATCTCCGGCTCCTTCTGCGGCAGACCGGCCCGCATCGGAAAATCCGTTTTCGGTAGGTAGAGAGTGCGCGAATAATCGAGGCCTGAGACGGACGCGTCGGACATGAGCTTGGGCGCCAAAAATTCGGGTTTCGTTGGAGCGGCGGCGTGGCATTAGAGGATTTGGCGGAATTCGCCAAATCCGCGTTCAACGCGTCGCCCAGAGCGTCTTGGGGAAGCGTCACGGCTCCATAAGTCAGATCGCTCCCGAGGCAGAGGGATTTGACTGTCGCGAGCGAATTATCTTGACAAAATCGGAAAGGCTCTATATATATTCTCTTAAACGGAATCACCCCCGCCTGGCCGGCAGCCGGGCAAGGAGAGCCCGCGGCTGTTTGAAACCTTCCAGACCACAACCCGCCGCGCGAGTCGAAGCGCGAGGGACTTTTCCTTATTTCTTCGGCTGTAACCCATTGAAAAGTCTCGATTTGGAAAAATAAGCGCTAGTAAACGCTAGCTATTTACTAGCGCTTATGAGCGTCTGTGTGGGTTTTATTGGCGTTTGCTTGCGGCGAACTCGCGCGCTGGTTGCCGAAGCCCGAGGTCATGAGGTCCGCCTCCACTCAGGAGCCAATGGCTCGAGAATGGCGCGCGCCCGCTCCTTGTCCCGCGCCATTTCGGCGACGAGCAGGGGAAGTGAATCGAACTTGCGCTCATCGCGGATGCGTTCGATGAACTCGACCTCCATCTCGCGCCCATAGAGGTCGCCGTCAAAGTCCAGGAGATGAACCTCGAGCAGGGGCGGCCCGTCATCGACCGTTGGGCGGGTGCCAAAGCTGGCGACGGCCGGAAAGACACGGCCGTCGACTCGGGCCACGACCGCGTAAATTCCATGTGCGAGCCGATTGGTCGGCTCGAGCGCGATATTCGCCGTCGGCACGCCAAGGGTGCGCCCCAAACGCTGGCCCGAAATCACTTGGCCTGAAACCGCATAGTTGCGTCCGAGACCTCTCGCCGCGGCGGCGAGGTCCCCCTGCTCGAGCGCCTTGCGGACGGCGCTCGAAGAGACGACGCTGGCGCCATTCTCGACTTTCGGAACGATCTCGACGCCAAAGCCGTGTCTTAAGCCGGCCTCGGCGAGAGTCGCTGGCGACCCGGATCGGCCCTTGCCGAAATGGAAGTCCCATCCGACGACCACGGCGCCGACCCGGAGCCGCGCAACCAGAATCTTCGCGATGAACTCCTCCGCGCTCATGCCAGCGAGCGAGGCGTCAAAGGGAATGAGGACAAGGCCCGTCAGTCCGAGCCGGGCGGAGACTGCCGCCTTGTCCCGCGGCGGCGTCAGGCGAAACACGACCGAGCGTCCGGCAAAAAAGTCGGCGGGATGCGGTTCGAAGGTCAACAAAGCGCTCGGGGCGGCTCTCTCTTTGGCCATGGCGACGGCGCGCTCGATGACCGCTCGATGCCCCAGATGCAGGCCGTCAAAATTTCCGATTGCGTAGACCGCGCCTATGAGCCCGTGCGGCGGCAGCATCGGGTCCGTGGCGAGCACGAAGCCGTGGGTCATTCAAGTCCTGCCGATCCTCGGGATTCCGCCGACCCCGTACCTGCGTTTCGCAGCCCACGCAACTGCCTTGGATCTGGAGACGGTCAAACGGAGGAGGACTTAAGCTTGGGCGTCGGCGGGACGCTGAGAACGCCCTCGCCGTCGAGGACGACCCGGTCGCCGACCCGACACTCACAATGCAATCGGACGCGGCGGTTCTTCTCGGTCAATTCGACCACCTCGACGCCGACGTCGATGACGTCGCCGATTTTGACTGGACCGAGAAAGTTCAAGGTTTGCGAGATATAGACAGCGCCCGGTCCCGGCAGCCGCATGCCAATGACGCCGGAAATGAGACTCGCGGTATAGAGCCCATGAACGATTCGGCCGCCAAAGCGAGTTTTACGCGCGAAGTGCTCGGACAAATGGATCGGATTGTGGTCGCCCGAAAGTTCGGCGAACCCGATGACGTCTTCATTCTCGACCGTCTTGCGGATCGTCGCGCGCATGCCGAGCGCGAGATCTTCGAAATAGAGCGTCTGAAACAGCGCCAACGCCGCGCCGCCTATGGCCGAAGCATGGGGATGGCGGCGACCGGCCGCACCCCGTTTTCGTCGTACAATCGCTGAAGTTCAACGGGATCGGCGGGCGACTCCAGCGTCGCCTTGTGCAAGGACCGATGAATGCCTCCGGTGACGAAAAGTGCGTCCAACCCTGCTCGCGTCGCGCCTACGATGTCCGTTCTCACGCCGTCGCCGATTGCCAGCACCCGAGGCTTCTCGATCGGCGCGCCACGAGCTTGCTCAGCGAGCGTCAACGCCCGGTCGTAGATCGGCCCGTGAGGCTTGCCAGCGTAGACGACCGAACCGCCAAGCTCCTCATATTGACGCGCGAGCGCTCCCGCGCAGTAGATGAGAGTGTCGCCGCGGTGGATCACGATGTCCGGGTTGGCGCAGATCATCGCCATGCCGCGGTTCGCCATCGCCCGCAGTTCCGGCTCATAGTCTTCGGGCCTTTCGGTCTCGTCGTTTCTAAGGCCGGTGCATAGCGCATATTGGGCGTCTTCGAGGGAAACGAGCCTCGGCCGCGCGCCGGTCGCTTCCATGGCGGCGTCGAAGAGATTGAGGTCGCGCCGCGGCCCGATGTGGAGGACCCGGTCGCCGGCTTGACGCTCCATCAATCCAATCGTCACGTCGCCCGACGTGACGATGGCGTCGAACGCCTCGGGCGAAACCCCCAGCCTCAGCACTTGCCGCCCAATGGGCGGAGAAGGACGCGGAGCGTTGCTGATCAGAACGACCGCGCCGCCCCGACGCCGGAACGAAACAAGCGCCTCCGAAGCTGGCGCGAAGGCGGCTACGCCATTGTGCACGACGCCCCAGATATCGCAAAGAATCGCGTCGTAGCGGTCAGAGATCTCGCTGAGACCGCTAATCTGCCGGACGATCTGCGCCTGTTCCTGCCCCATCGATGGGCGCTCGGCTAGGGGACGGCCTTATCCCTGTCAAGGCCAGATCGGAGCCGCGGCGCCGGGATCACGGATTCCGCGCGCCGGCTTGACGGCGCTCGGGTTGGTTCCTAGCTATCAAATACGGCAAGCACGCCGTCATTGAGGGCGCTATGTCACTAACGGCCAAAGTCACAGACGCGAGTTTCGAGACCGACGTTATCAAATCCGACGACCCGGTCGTCGTCGACTTCTGGGCGGAATGGTGCGGGCCGTGCCGCATGATCGCGCCGGCGCTCGAAGAAATCGCCACCGAAATGAACGGTAAAGTGAAGATCGCCAAGCTCAATGTCGACGAGAATCCCGGCGTCGCCAGCAAATACGGCATCCGGTCGATCCCGACGCTGATGGTGTTCAAAGGCGGCAAGCAAGTGGCCACCAAGACCGGGGCCGGCCCGAAGAGCGAATTGTCGCGTTGGATCAGCGCTTCGGTTTGAAGCCCCGTGCTTCGGCCGCGGCGAAGTTAAACGGGAATACGGACGGCCGCCCTTAAGCCTCCCATGGGGCTATCGGAAAGCGTAATGTCGCCGCCATGGGAGCGGGCAATGTCGCGCGCGATCGCGAGCCCCAACCCCGCGCCGCCCTCATCCTGGTTGCGGGCTTCGTCCAGACGGTAGAACGGGCGGAAGACGTCCTCCCGATAGGCAGGCTCAATGCCGGCGCCATCGTCGTCGACGACAATCGATACGAACTGAGCCTCGCGGATGGCCGAAACGCGAACCGTTTCGGCGTGACGCTGGGCGTTTGCGACCAGGTTGCCGACGCACCGTTTCATCGCCATCGGCCGGATGCGAATGTCGAGATCCCCTCGGGTCTCCACGCCAAGGGAAGCCCCGTGCCGCTCGGAAGCCGCGCGGAGGTCCTCAAGGATCGATCGGATATTGACCCGGGTGGTTGATTTGCCCGTGTCCCCGCGCGCGAAGGCAAGATATCCCTCCAGCATCTGCCCCATTTCATCAACGTCCTTTTGCAGCAATTCGCTATCGGTTGAACTGTCGAGCAGCGCCAACGACAATTTGAATCGGGTCAGCATGGTGCGTAGATCGTGGCTGACGCCGTTCAGCATCGCAGTGCGCTGTTCGGTTGCTCGCTCGATTCGCCGTTTCATCTCAATGAAGGCACGACCCGCCTGCCGGACTTCACGCGCGCCATGCGGAGTAAAGTCGAGATTTCTTCCTTTACCGAAATCTTCCGCCGCTTTCGCCAGCCGCAAAATGGGCCGGATTTGATTTCGAAGGAAAATGATCGCGACCGTCAGAAGGACGATCATCGCTCCAAGCATCCAGAGCACGAAAATATGGGCGTTCGCCTCATAGGCGAGAGCGCGGCGCGTCACCAAGCGAAGCACTCGCTCCCCGAGATCGACGCGTATTTCCATGAGCCCGGATCGGCCGGTGGTGTCGACCCAGAAAGGCTGGGCAATCTGCTTCCTGATCTCGTTGGGAAGGGTGCGCGTGAGCGGATCCAATGCGCCGTAAAAGGATCGAGGCCTTCGCGGCGGCAACGGACCAGCCGGAAGCAACGTCGCATCCATGCGGAACCTTTCGGACGCCAGATTGGCCAAGAGGGCGTCGCTCTCCCCTGGCGGCAGCCTTTGATAAAGGTCGGTCAACGCTCCAACGTCGCGCGCCACCGCCTCGGAGAGCCTGCGGGTCACCAAATCCCAGTGATGCTGCATGAATACGAAAGTCACCGCGGTCTGGAGCAGAACCATCGGCACGACCACGATGAGGAGCGAGCGTTTGTAGAGGCCTTTCGGCAGCATCTCTGCGAGGCTGCGCGACGCGCGGCGCCAAAGAATGCGGATCTGCGCCAGCAAGCGCAGGCTGCGAAATGATGGTCGCTCGTTCATCGGTCCGCTATCAGCCGATATCCCGCTCCTCGCGCGGTCTGCAAGTGTGTCGGATTGGCAGGATCTTGTTCGATCTTGCGCCGCAGCCGATTGACAAGGACGTCAACCGTTCGCTCCTGGGCGGCGCCGCCCGATCCCGATAGCGCCTCGCGAGAAACAATCGCGCCGGCGTTTGCGCTGAGCAAGCGAAGCATCTCGCGTTCACGCTCGGTAATGCGGACCGGCTCGTCTCCCGCGCGCAGTTCTCCCCGCTCGAGCGAGAATGTGAACCGTCCGAAGCGAACGATCGTCGCCTCCGGGCTGCCTGCTGGCGCGGCTCGGGTGCGTCGAAGCACCGAGCCGATCCGCAACAGCAGTTCGCGCGGCTCAAACGGCTTAGCGAGATAATCGTCGACGCCGATTTCGAGCCCACGCACGCGATCCTGCGGTTCGCCGCGGGCCGTCAGCATGAGAATTGGCACCTGTGATCGTCCGCGCAAATCGGCGGCGAAGTCGAACCCGTTCTCGACCGGCATCATGACGTCGAGCACGATGATGTCAAAAGCCAACCCGTCGAGGAAGGCGCGAGCCTTGGCGGCCGTGGGCGCAACCGTGACGCGATGGCCGTGCTTGACAAGATAGGTGGACAACAAGGCGCGAAGCCGCCTGTCGTCGTCAACCACGAGAACGTGGGGGGCGTCGTCCTGGAACGAAGTCGGCGCCGAGCTCACTGCGCCTGACCTGCCCGTTTCGTCGGCTCCTGCCGACCCGCGGTGTCGTGCGACGCCTTCTGGGGATCGATCATCGCCTCGAGAAAGGCTTTCGCCGACGGGAGGCCCCAGTCGTCCAATTGTTCCAGCGCCAAGGCGAACCGACGCGTCTGAACCGAGGCTAGCCTGAGCGCCAGCCGCTCGCCGTCCGGCGTCGCATAAAGCTGCCGGCGGCGACGATCGAGAGCCCCGGCCTGGATCTCCACGAAATTTTTGTCGACGAGTTCCCGCAATACGCGGTTGAGGCTTTGTTTTGTGATCCGCAATATCTCCAGGAGCTCGGCGATCGTGAGCCCCGGTCGTCTGCTGACAAAATAGAGGACGCGATGATGAGCGCGCCCGAACCCATAAGTCTCAAGCAGTCGGTCGGCGTCGCCCACAAAGTCGCGGTAGGCGAAGAAGAAGAGTTCGATCAATTCGTACATTGGCTCTTCGCCGCGGCGCGGTTGCGCGACTGGAGCCGGCTTGGAAACGTCGGACGGCATCAATGAGCCCATTAGGTCAGTAATGTTGACATAATTCGGCCCTCTTGCTATCCTACACACCATCAGCGACGCGATCCATGTAACTCCAATCGCCAAAAAACCAAACCGCTCGCTACCGACAGAGGAAATCGCCATGGCCGCCCAAACCTTTGACAACCGTGATGGCTGGATCTGGATGGATGGCCATATGGTCCCGTGGCGCGAAGCCAACGTCCACGTTCTGACCCACGCGCTCCACTATGCGAGCGCGGTCTTCGAAGGGGAGCGCGCCTATGGCGGGCGCATTTTCAAATCAGCCGACCATTCCCGACGGCTGAGGGAGTTTGCTCGAATTCTCGACTTTGAGGTGCCCTGGAGCCTCGCGGAGATCGACGCCGCCAAGGCCGAAGTGTTGAAGCGAAACCATCTCGCCGACGCCTACGTGCGGCCCATCGCCTGGCGTGGTTCGGAAATGATGGGCGTCTCCGCCCAGCATAACAAGATCCACCTCGCCATTGCGGTGTGGGAGTGGCCAAGCTATTTCGACCCCGCCCAGCGGATGAAGGGCATTCGGCTCGATATCGCGGACTATCGCCGGCCAGATCCGGCGACCGCTCCCGCCCTGGCGAAGGCCGCCGGCCTCTACATGATCTGCACTATCTCCAAGCACCGGGCCGAACGTCGTGGCTATGCGGACGCTTTGATGTTCGACTGGCAGGGCCGGGTGGCCGAATGCACCGGCGCCAACATCTTTTTCGTCAAGAACGGAACGATTCACACCCCCATCGCCGATTGCTTCCTCGCCGGCATCACCCGAGCGACAGTTATCGATCTCGCCCGCAGGCGTGGGTTTGAAGTCATCGAGCGGCGAATCCTGCCCGCTGAACTTGGCGAATTCGACGAATGCTTCATTACCGGAACCGCAGCCGAGGTGACGCCGGTCGGCGAGATCGGCCCGCATAATTACAAACCGGCCGCGATAACCGCGGCGCTCATCGACGCCTATACCGAGGAAGTGAAACCCAGAACGAAGGCTGCCTGAGCCGCGAGGGGAACTGGCGCCCGATTGGCTGCGGCCGTCGTGGCGATCGGTGCGGCTACCTCTCGGCGGCGACGAAACTGTCCATCACCAGTTTTCGACCCGCCTTGTCGAAATCGACAGTCAACTTCGAGCCGTCGACGGCGACTACGGCGCCTGGGCCAAATTTCTTGTGGAACACCCGCGAGCCGGCGTGGAAAGCGGAAGCGGACGATCCCTGTCTGTGAGCCGCGCCTTCGAAAATCGACCCTGGAGGTCTAACGGTTCGCGAGCCGGATTCACCCGAATCGCGCCGCCGCGCCTCGGCGCGGCGCCAGCCGGGAGTATCGTAACGGGAGGCAAATCCGGCTTCGAGACCCGAGGACGGCCACGAGCCATAAGCGCGGTCCGCCGGCCCGGCGAATTCATCCGCCTCAATGTGGTCGCTCGGCAATTCCTGGATGAACCGGGATGGAATCGACGCCTGCCATAAGCCCCGCACGCGCCGGTTGAGGGCGTAGTAAATCCGCGCCTGTAGTCGCGCCCGGGTCAGGCCGACATAGGCCAGTCTGCGCTCCTCCTCGAGCCCGGCCAGGCCATTGTCGTCGAGCGAGCGTTGATTGGGAAAGAGGCCCTCCTCCCAACCCGGCAGAAAGACGAGGTCAAACTCCAGTCCCTTCGCCGCATGAAGGGTCATGATCGAAACGCGCTCGCCCTCGTCGCCGCTCTCGACGTCCATGATCAGCGACACATGCTCGAGAAACGCCCCGAGATCGGGAAATTCGCCCATCGATCGGACGAGCTCTTTCAGATTGTCGAGGCGCCCCGCTGCATCAGGGGTGCGCTCCGCCTTCCACATGTCGATATAGCCGCTCTCCTCAAGAACGACCTGCGCCAGCTCTTCGTGAGGAATCTGCTCGGCCCGATTTCGCCACCTCTCGAAGTCGTCGAGGAGGCCTCGCAGGATCTGGCGGGGACGCGGCTTCAGCTCCTCGGTTTCGACGAGCGAGCGCGCGGCGCGCGTCAGGGATAGACCGGTTCGCCGACCGTGCTCATGCAAGATCGCGAGCGTCGCTTCGCCGAGGCCGCGTTTGGGCTGGTTATAGATGCGCTCGAAAGCGAGATCGTCGTCGGGTTGGGCGATGCAACGAAGATAGGCCAACGCGTCGCGGATTTCCGCCCGCTCGTAGAACCGCGGGCCGCCGACGACTTTATAAGGCAGCCCCAAGGCGATGAAGCGCTCCTCAAATTCGCGCATCTGAAAGGAGGCGCGCACCAGGATGGCGATGTCGTCAAGCGAAACGCCTTTGTGCTGGGCCGCCTCGATCGCCTCGCCGATGAGCCTTGCTTCTTCCTGAGCGTCCGGCGCCTCGGTGACCGTCGGCCGGTCTCCTGGCGGCTTGTCGGTGAACAGCGTCTTTCCCAACCGGCCGCGGTTATGCGCGATCAGTCCCGACGCCACCGCGAGGATGTGCCCAGTCGATCGATAATTGCGCTCGAGCCGGATCACCTTTGCGCCGGGAAAATCCTTCTCGAAGCGCAGGATGTTTTCAACGTCAGCGCCGCGCCAAGCGTAGATCGACTGATCGTCGTCGCCGACACAGCACAGATTGCCGTTCGCCTGGGCTAGCAGCCGGAGAAAAAGATACTGAACGACGTTGGTGTCCTGGTACTCGTCGACCAGGATGTAACGGAAGCGCCGCCGGAATGCGGCGAGAACGTCGCTGTGTTCGCGCAAGAGCCGCAATGGCTCGAGCAGCAGATCGCCGAAATCGACCGCGTTGAGCGCCTTCAGACGAGCCTGATAGCTTTCGTACAGGTCCGCGCTCTTGCCGGAGGCGAACACTGCGGCCTCGCTCGCTGGCACGCTCTTCGGATCGATGCCCCGGTTCTTCCACCCATCGATGAGATTCGCCAGGGCTCGCGGCGGCCAGCGTTTGTCGTCCAGATTCTCCGCCTGGAGGAGCTGCTTGAGCAGGCGCAGTTGGTCGTCGGTGTCAAGGATGGTGAAATTGGGCCTTAGGCCCACCAGTTCGGCGTGCACGCGCAGGATCTTGGCGCCGATCGAATGAAACGTGCCGAGCCACGGCATCGCCTGCTCCGAGCCGGCGAAGGCCGCGACGCGTCGGCGCATCTCCCGCGCCGCCTTGTTGGTGAAGGTCACCGCCAGGATTTCGTAGGCGCGAGCGCGGCCCGTAGAAATGATATGCGCGATACGGGTGGTGAGGACGCGCGTCTTGCCCACGCCTGCGCCGGCAAGAATGAGAACGGGGCCGTCGAGCGCCTCGACCCCCTGTCGCTGCTCTTCATTCAGCCCGTCCAGGTATGACGGATAGGCCTCATGCGGGCGACGGATGAGCGGCGCTGCGCGCGCAGCGTCGCGCGACGGCGACTGCGGCGAGACGAGGGCCGGTTCGGTGGCTTCTGAGCGTTGTGGCACGAATCGAATCATGCGCCTGCCGGCCGAGCGGCGCAACCCGAAAGGCGTAACCTGGCGGGATTGGCGGACGCCCGCCTAACGCTCGCGTTGGCGGCGAAAAGGGGCGTTTTTCATGGGAAAAACGCGCCGTTCGCGTCGAAAATCAGCGCCAAAACCCCGGAAAAGGGTCCGGCGCGCGCTCATTTCCTTCCGCGAAACGAGAGATTTCAAAGCCTTAAGCCGGATTTTCCTTCCGACCTCCGCGGCGACGAGGGCGAGAGCCGCGCGCAGCAGACGGAACGCCCCTTCGACAAGCTCAGGGCAGGCTTTCGAGGCCGCGAGGCCTTGAGAGGCGGCGCGGTTGGATATTGACTTCCGCCTTGAGGACTGTCAGCAATCATCATATCGACATTTCTGGAATAAGCAAGGAATTTCGCGACTCTTGCAGCATTAGCGGCGGCGCCTCGGAGCCTCTACCGTCATGGCCGGGACACCCCCGGGTCACAGTCCGGGGGCGGCCATGACGCCTCAGACCCGCCGCAGGTCTCTCCGCACCCCAGCAGCTCACTCCATATGGGCCAATTTGGATATTTCCGATTTCTCTGAACCCTCAGCGATTCGACACAATCGCCGAGGGCCCGGAAAGCGGCGGCTAGCTCCAGTTGTTGATCTGAATGATGGCCGGCGTCAGAATCGCCGCGAACAGTCCGGGCAGAAAGAAGAGGATCATCGGCACGGTCAGGGTCGGCGGCAGCGCCGCGGCCTTTTTCTCGGCCGCGGCCATGCGCTGGTCGCGGCTCTCTTGGCTCAGAACCCGAAGCGCCGCTCCGAGCGGCGTGCCGTAGCGCTCCGACTGCGAAAGCACGGTGGTGAGCGAGCGAACGGAATCCAGCCCGGTCCTTAAGCCCAGATTCTCGAAGGCGGTTCGCCGCTCGGCGAGATAAGACATTTCCGCAGCCAAAAGACCCATTTCCTCGGCCATCGACACGCTTTCGACGCCAATTTCCTGGCTGACCTTGCGCACCGCATGTTCGATCGAAATTCCGGATTCGGCGCAGATCAAGAGCAGGTCGAGGGTGTTGGGGAAGGCCCGTTCGAGTTCCTTCTGCCGCTTGGCAGTCTTGTTTTTCAGGAAGAGCTCGGGGGCCTTGATGCCGAGGTAGGCCGCCCCGACGGCAATGCCGAGCTTGATCATCGCCGGCTGGCTCCACTTGAGGATCAGAAATAGATAGACAACGGCAAGGAGGAAGAAGGCGATCGGGGCCGCCAGGCGAAACGCGAGAAAGGCGTATTCTGGCCCCGCGCCGCGAAAGCCGGCCATGGCCAATTGGATCTTGGCCTTTTCGGTGCTGAGCCAGCTCGTCAGATTGAGGGTTTCGACCAGTTGCTTGACAAGGCCGCTCGGCTTCACCCTGAGCGTGGTTTTGCTCTGAGCCGCCTGCAGCCGCTCGCGCTCGCGGGCCCGGATGCGCTCGCGTTCGGAGCTGACCGCCTTGATGCGGCGCGACAATGTGTCCGGCTGCAGCCAGGGCATCGCGGCGGTAAGCACCGTCGCAGCCGACCCGATCGCCGCGAACAGAATAGCGAGGAAATGAGCGTCCGAGAGCTTGGCGACAATTTCGTCCATCATGGGCTTGAGGCTCGATTAAAAGTCGAACGCGATCATCTTCTTCATCATTGCGATTCCGATTCCCATCCAGAAGATCGCAATCATGGAGATCATTCGGCCATGACTTGTTGACCACAACAACATGACGTATTTCGGCGATGAGACGTAAAGCGCGCCGACAACGAGAAACGGCACCGCGCCGATAATCGCCGCCGATGCTTTCGCTTCCATGGACATGGCGGTGATCTTTCCCTTCATCTTCTTACGCTCACGCAACACGCGAGAAAGATTGCCTAGGGCTTCGGAAAGGTTCCCGCCCGACTTGCCTTGGATGGCGATGACAATGGAAAAGAAGTTTGTTTCGGCGATCGGAACCCGCTGCGCCATCCGCTCGATCGCCTCCGGCAAGGTCATTCCGAGCGACAGCGCTTCGACGACCCTGCGAAACTCCGACTTCACCGGTTCGGGACTCTCGGCGGCGGCGATCCGGACCGTATCGCCGAGGGGCAGGCCGGACTTGATGCCGCGCACAATGATGTCAATCGCGGTCGGAAAGTTGGCCACGAACTTGTTGATGCGGCGAATGCGCAGACGCGCCAGCATGAGTTGCGGCAGCCCGACCGTGGCCGTCACGGCGACAAGAAGCGTGAGCAAGAGACTTCTCGATTGCAGGTAGGCCAAGGCGCTGCAAACCAGGCCCAGGAGCACGCTTCCGATCCAATATTGCTGCTTGGTGATCGAGAAGTCCCGCCTGCTCAATCCGGGTCGCCAGATTGACGCGCCGTTTTCCCTTCATTTCAATATCGCGGAGACCGTCAGCGATCTGCTTTTTGCGCGCTGTTCGATCGACGCTCGTTGATGCGCTCAGCGCCTTGGCGTCGGTTCTTGCGACGGCCGCGCGACGCTTGTCGGCCCGCGAGTCTCCGCCGACGAAGGCGAACGCCAGCCCGCCGACTCCAATCGCCAGACATCCCGCGACCGCTATCGGATTGACCATGCCGACTACCCCTTACTCACTCGAATTCTACGCTTCATTGACTTCCGAGATATCCAGCGCCGCCGCCAGACGGGCTTCTTCTCCGTAGGTGCGCGCACGCTCCCAGAAACGCGGCCGGCCGATTCCCGCCGACCGGTGCCGACCCAACAGCTTGCCCTGAGCGTCCTCTCCGAGAATTTCATAGACGAACAGGTCCTGCGTGATCACGACGTCGCCTTCCATGCCGATGACTTCGGTGATGTGCGTGATCCGGCGAGATCCATCACGAAGGCGGGAGGCTTGTATGATCACGTCGACGGAGGACGTGACCATTTCGCGGATCGTCTTCATCGGCAGCGCATATCCGCCCATTGTGATCATGGATTCGATGCGGCTCAGCGCTTCGCGCGGAGAGTTGGCATGGAGCGTGCCCATCGACCCGTCGTGACCGGTGTTCATGGCCTGAAGCAGATCGAAGGCTTCCGGTCCGCGAACCTCGCCGACGACGATGCGTTCGGGCCGCATGCGCAGGCAGTTCTTGACCAGGTCACGCATCGTGATCTGGCCCACGCCTTCCAAATTCGCCGGACGCGTCTCGAGCCGCACGACATGAGGCTGCTGGAGCTGGAGCTCGGCGGCGTCCTCGCAGGTGATGATGCGCTCGTCGGCGTCGATATAGTTGGTCAAGCAATTCAAAAGAGTCGTCTTGCCGGAGCCCGTGCCGCCGGAAATGATGACGTTGCAACGGACGCGGCCGATGATTTTGAGGATTTCCGCGCCCGCCGGCGAGATCGTGCCGAACTTGACCAATTGATCGAGCGTCAGCTTGTCCTTCTTGAATTTGCGGATCGTCAACGCCGCGCCGTCGATCGCGAGCGGCGGCGCGATGACATTGACGCGTGAGCCGTCGAGCAGGCGCGCGTCGCAAATCGGCGAGGATTTGTCGACGCGGCGTCCGACCTGGCTCACGATCCGCTGGCAGATGTTCATCAACTGCGCATTGT
Organism: uncultured Alphaproteobacteria bacterium; assembly: GCA_963824475.1. GTDB lineage: Bacteria > Pseudomonadota > Alphaproteobacteria > Rhizobiales > Beijerinckiaceae > Roseiarcus. The sequence continues at coordinate 121,684 of CAWGPR010000003.1, read as the reverse complement.
CGCGGAAACGGACGTTGGTGAGCTGGATCTTGCCGGCGACTTCAATGAAGCATCGCGTCGGCCCATTGACCATGATGTCGGCGATGTCGTCGCGCGCCAGCAGCGGCTCGAGCGGACCGAAGCCGAGGACGTCGTTGCAGATGTCATCGAGCAGATCTTCCTGCTCGGCGATCGACAGCACCAAATTCTTGATGGTGACGATCTCGTGTACGATGTCGCGAATTTCCTCGCGCGCGCTTTCCGGGTCGAGCTTGGACAGCGCGGCAAGATCGATCGCCTCGATAAGAGCGCCGAAGATCAGCGATTTGGTCTGAAAATAGGTCTCTGACCTTCGTTCAGTCTGAACCGGCGCGATCGGAGCGGGCGGGGGCTTAGGGGCCTCGTTCACCACGCTCACCGAAGCGACGCGCGATACGGCGACCTGGGCGCCGACGCTCCCGCTCGTACGCTTGCCGAACATCGCTCAGATGCCCTTCCGCTCGCGCCAGCGCTTGGCGGATGCGGGGCGGGACGTTTGCAAGCCGTTCATTTCTTCTTGCGCCCGAGTTTGGCGATGAGCGGCTCAAGAACGCCTCGTTTGGGCTTGCGCGCGTCGGGGCGGCCCGCAAGCGTGGAGGCGAGATCAACGAAGACCTGCGCTGTTTTGCCGTTTGGTTCGATTTCGGCGATCATCTGCCCGTTGTTCGCCGCCCCGCCGAACAGCTTCGAGTCGTGCGGAATGATCGCGGTCGGATCGGTCTCAACCGCCTTGGCGAATTCTGCGGCGGCGATTTCCGGCCGCTTGAGCATGCCGACGCCGTTCAGGACCAAACGCGGCGGCGCGTCGTGCAGCCGGGCGCCCTTCACGTTGTCGATCAGATTTTTCGCGTTGCGAAGATTGGCGAGGTCTGGGCTTGCGACAACGATGACATCGTCGGCAGAGACGAGGATTCGTCGGGCCCAGCCCGACCACAGGTGCGGCACATCGAGGACGATCCAGGGCGTCGAGGCGCGCATGGCGTCGATGAGCGAGTTGAACGAGACCTCGGCAAAGTCGAGCACGCGATCAAGAGTGGAGGGTGCCGCCAAGAGACTGAGTTTGTCGCCGCATTTGGAGAGCAGCCGGTCCACCAGCACGGCGTCGACGCGATCCGGCGCGAACACCGCCTCCGCAACGCCCTGAGGGGGATCCTGATTGTAGTCCAGCCCCGCCGTTCCAAACGCGAGATCGAAATCGGCGATGATCGTCGCCATTTCAGTAAGCGACGCCAGATTCCACGCCAGATTGTGGGCGACGGTGGATGCTCCGACGCCGCCCTTGGCGCCGACGACCGCGATCACTCGCCCAAGTGGCTTGGTCCCGGGCACGCTGAAAAGCTGGGATATCGCCTGAATGAAGTCGACGACGCCAAAGGGGGCGACCAAATATTCGCTCACCCCCCGCGCGATCAGCTGCCGGTAGAGAACGATGTCGTTGAGCTTGCCAAGAACGACCACCTTGGTTCCCGCGTCGCAATATTCAGCGAGCTCTTCGAGCTGCGCGAGCAGCGCGTCTCGACTGGCGGGCGCCTCGAGCACGATAACATTCGGCGTCGGCGCGCTTTTGTAGGCTTCAACCGCGGCGGGCGCGCCGCCCATGTTCTGCTTGACATGCGCTTTCGCCATTCGGCGATCCGATATCGCAGCGCTGACCACGGCCGCGATATCAGACGATTCGCAGAACGCCTGGATCGAGACGCGCGGCACCGGATCGATCTGCGCGCGCGCTCGGTCCATGGGCGCGTCGCCCTCGATTGCGGCGGCGGCGTGGTGCGCCTTCATTGGTTCACTGTCCCGCGCCAACCTGCGCCCCGATTGGGGTCACATCCATGTCTGTCTGACTTGACGTCCACTGCGTGCGCGGATCCTTGCCGTCGCGGACGGCCTCGATGGCTCGGGTGCGCATGGCGACGTCGGATGGGCCAAGCGCGCGCGGTTGGACGAAATCGCGCGGGTCATCGACCTGGGCCGCAATCATCGATTGGGTGGCGCAGCCGAGGTTATGGTAAGGCTCGTTCTTCCACCCTTCGACAGACGATCCCGAAGCTAGGTCCTCTGGCCACTGACCGCATTGTGTCGGGACGATCGCCTTCAGGCCCGTAAACGACACGCGCACCGGCGGCGCGGCGCCGTCGTTCGGCGGCAGATAGGCGCCGACGGCGATTCTCCCTTTGACGCCCGCGGCGACAAGCGCTCTTCGCACCTCGTAAACGGCTATCGAGTTTGGATTCGTTCCCGCAGGCGTCTGAATTATGACTGCGCCTGAGCCGTAATGCCGATAGCGTTCAACGAAGGCGCGAATGTTGGCGATTGAGCGCTCGTCGAGCGCGCCGCCGACGGGATAGAGATCGACGCTTGTCGGCGCGGCGGCGACCACGATCGGATGGCGTTGCTGAAAGTCGCCTGGGAACGCGGGGTCCGAGGACGCATACTGAGTTCCGCAGCCGCTGAGCGCGGCGGCGGCGGCGGCGGCGAGACCGAGCCTCAACACCTGCGCGGCGAGCATTAGTCGTGCATCAGGAAGAGCGGCCATGAGAGCTGTCCTTCTCGGTTTCTTGGGGAAATTCCTGGCCAAGCGCGCAAGGCCTATTGGGTGATGAAACCGATCTTGCCCGAATAGCCTGGCATTGGTTCGAGCGACTGCGACGTGGAGTAGATCCGGTTGACGCGGCCGAGGAACCAGGTCTGCGGATCGCTGGCGTCCTGGAAGTTTTGGTCAGGCCGAACGATCTGGCTCGGATCGACCGGATGAACGATGTAGGGCGTCACGGTGATCAGAAGCTCGGTCTCGTTGCGCTGATAATCTCGCGAACGAAATAGCGCGCCGAGCACCGGAACATTCATCAGCGCCGGAAAGCCGTTGATCGCTTGCTCCGTCTGGGTGCTGATGAGGCCGGCCGAGGCGACCGAGCCGCCGGAGGGCAATTCGACCGTGGTCGTGTTGCTGCGGGTGCGAAAACCCGGAACCGAGATGCCCGCGAAAGAGATCTGGGTCGAGTAGTCGACGTCCGTCACCTCGGTCGCGATCCTGAGCTGGATGCGGCCCTGCGAAAGGACAACGGGCGTGAAGTTGAGGGTGACGCCATAGGGCTGCTGCGCGAGCGTGGGCGAGCAGGCCCCACCGGAGCAGGATTGGCCCACAACGATCGGCACCGTGCCGCCAGCGAGGAATTTCGCGCTTTCGCCGGACACTGCGGTCACCGTCGGCTCTGCGAGGGTATGGGCGACGCCTTGCCGCTCAAACGCCTGAAGGGTCGCGCTAAGATTCTGACCCCCCTTGACCCAGTTCAGGATTCCTTCGGAGGTCGCGACAGTCCCGTTGATCGCGAACGGATTGTCGAGCGTAAAACTTCCGTTTGGCCCGCTGCCGCTCAAGTTGACGCCGAGCTGCTTGATGATGTCACGGCGAATCTCAGCGACCGTCACGCGCAGGCTGACTTGATCGAGCCCGCGGATGGTCAGGGCGTTGATCACTTTTCCTTGGGGGCTGGAAGACTTGGCGCTCGAGCCAGAGCCGTTGGCCCCCGGGCTATTGGCGCCGCTCGAGATGGAGATTGAAGTGCCTCCCGCTCCGGAGGGCGACGAATCATTGACAAAGCCGTTAGCGATATCGAGCGCCTTTTGAGCTTCCTCGGCCGACGCGACGGATCCGGTGAGGATGATCGTGTTCTCGACCGTGCGCACGTGAATCTCGTTACCAGGGATGGCGGTGTTGAGCAGGTTCGACAACTCGGCGACTGCGCGCCCGACCGAGACCTGGATGGTCGCGATTTTTCGTCCGTCCCTGGCGAGAGCGAAAATGCTCGTTTGGCCATTGGCGACGCCGGAAATATAGACGCGCTTCGCCGAGCGCACGATTGCATTGGCGACGCCAGGATCGCCGACATAGATCTCCCCCGCCTCATCAGGCAAATCGACGATGACGGATTGGCCGACGCCCAATTGCAGATGCTGGGTCGACGGATCGGAGGTGCCGCCGACCCGCAGGAAGTCGCCGCCTTCGGCAGCGAAGGCGTTCGAAACCGGCGCGATCGCAAGCAGCGCCGCGGCGGCGCAAATGATGATGTTCGGCCGTCTCCGGGTGCGATCGAACCTCATGTCGCGGGGCTCCGTCTCTTGCGAACTGGCGGCAAATGGAAGGGGGCGAATCACCGGGCCGCCTGCTGCGCGGCGCCATAGCGGACGACTGTCAATGCGCCATCGGGGTTGACAACCGTCTTCGCTGGCCCGCCGCTATCGATGAGACTGCGGAGAACGAGATGCAGATTCGAATTGCCGGCGTGTTGAGCAAGGATGATGAGGTTGACTTGATCCGGATCGAGCTCGAGCGTCGCGTTGGCCCCGGTGACGACCTTCTTGCCGTTCTGCTCTTCTACGTTCTGGCCGATGGCGAGGACGCGCACATTGGCGAGGATCGGCTCGGCCGTCATAACTTCGACGCCCCGAGCCTTGGTGGCTTCGTCGTCGCGCGCGAGCCGGACGACATCGACGCGGTCATTGGGGAGAATGAATCCACCGGCCGTCGAATCGCCCTCGTTATCGATCTTGATCGCGACAGCGCGCTTTCCGCTCGGCAGGATCGCCGACATGAACCCGCCCGTCCCGGCCTTGACCAGCTTGTCGTGGCGGATCGGCTCGCCGCGGAGGAACGCCACCCGCGTCATCGAACCTTCGACGTCCTTGAGCGCGTCGGGCTTCGCCGACTTTGTGATCATCAATTCGGACACGTCCGCTTTCGGCCACGGGTGCCAAGCCGTCGCGCCCTCATTGACCACCGTCCCCATCGGCAGATCCTGGCTGGCCACAAGCACCTGCTCGACGTCGAGCTTCGGAGGCGCCGCGGCTGAGGGACTCGGCGCCGGACTGGCCGCGTTTCGCAAGAAGACATATGTCCCGCCGAACGCGAGAATGGCGATCGCCCCGACGATGATCAGCTTCCGATTCATGAAACCGCCGCCCTTCGCCCGCTGACCCTCTACTCGCAGGATTTAGACATCGTAATCGTCAAGGTACGGTTAATTTAAAGTATCGAATTGAACCAGAAGGCGTGATGGAGCTCTTTCGACTAATAGAGATAACCTAGTCTGAACCACGTTGCTGTTGTGAAGTTCCGCAGATGGAGGCGTGGCATGTTCCTCAACTGGAGCCGAGGTCGAGAATATTGCCGCGAATAATTTCGACCTCGCTTCCACAACTGTCCACTCGATTATCGTATTGTCGCTGTTCGGGCCTTTGACGCGTGTATTTCTGAGTTGTGGAGAGATGACCGAATGGACTTGGCTTGGCGCCGTCCAGGGGACGGCTAGAACGCATCGAAACGGGGTCATGGGCTTATGGTTTCCGCCGGCCGATCGTCGATGAGATGATGGGCGCCGCCGTTCAATCGCCGGTCGCTTCAGCCGGCGCCGCCCTGGGCGGTAATCGCGCTCGCCAGCGATTGCTGGCGAGAGTCCTAGCCCGGAGACGGTCGACGCCGCCCCAATGGTGGCCTTAAGCGGCCGCCGTCCAGATGGATGAATTCGGAAATTGCATCAACCCCGCCGCCGCCAACGCAATTCCATAAGGAACGCCGGCGCTTGCATTGTGCAATCGCGCCAGCCAATCGACGCGGCTGAAAACGGCGGGTAGAGGCGCCATCCGCGCGCCGAGAATGACCAGCGTAAGAACTCCGCCAAACAGGGCCGCGGCGACACCATAGTCGAGGATAGCGGTCCAACCGAGCCAGGCCGCCGTCGCCGCCGCCAGCTTGGCGTCCCCGCCGCCGACCCAGCCGAGACTGAACATGACGAATGCAATGACCAGAATCGCCAGGGCGCAAGAAATATTAAGAAGGATATCAACGGCCGGAACGCCAAGCAGCGCCGCGAAAACCAAATATCCAAGCGCAAGAGCGACGCAGAGCCGATTTGGAATCGTGAAGGTCAACAGGTCCATGGACGCGGAGAGCGCCATGAGGGTGGGAAAGAAGGCGAGGATGGAAAGATGGAGAAGATTCGAAGCCATTTTGGTTTGTTCGGCCGCATTGATGATTGAGCGGGAACCGGATCGGAGGCCGGTCGCGACATCCACCCCGATTGGACCCGGCGAAGGGCGAGGCTTGGCGCCGAGGCGGTTTGCGCGACGGCGCGAAGGATCCGATCTAAGGCGGATGCGTTCTACTTGAGCGTGTTGCCGACCTCGTTGAACACCGTGCTGACCTTGGTCCCGACCGTTTGGACCGCGGTGATGATGAAGACCGCGATCAGCGAGGCGATCAGCGCATATTCGATCGCGGTGACGCCCAACTCGTCGGCGGCGAACTTCTTCATTGATTTGAACACTTGTTTGCTCCTGCTCCGAAGACCCCATCCGGCGGCGAACCCGGTTTTTCCGCGCCGCCGACCGGGCCGAAAGTAGGACCGCCCGATTTCGACCCCGTTAATTTGAGCAGCCTCCGACGAAGCGCGCCGTCGAAGTTAAGGGGGTTGGTTAAGCGGCGAGTAAGGTTGAAGGAAGCGTGCTGGATGTCGATTTGAGACAATGTTTAACTCAATTCGGATCCAAATCTTCGCCTTTCCATGGTGAGCGCGGTCTCATTATTCTCACCAACAATGGCGGGCGCCTCCAGCCTTGCGCTTCGACGCTACGAAGGTGGGGCTTGGGATGGGCGTGTTTAGGGCGCGAGATCGAGCCAGACGCCGTCTACGCCATCCTCGACCTCAACAATCCAAAGGTCCGGATCAAATGAGAGTTCCCGTTTGAGCCGCTCCTCGGCCGCATTGGAGTCGATGGACGGCTCCCTATGTGCGCGCGCGAAAAGCCTTTCGACGCCAGGCTGCGCGGCGGCTGCAACCGACTGCGGCGCAGGCTCATAGAGCGTCGCACGTCCGTTCAAGTGATCGACTTTGACGAAAATGGCGCCAGCCTCGGCGGCGCCGCGCCGGCGGAGGACCGCGCTCACCCCTTCCACTCCGCATCGGCGCAAATAGGCCGCGACCCAGATGTCGGAGCGCAAACGCACCGGACTTAGTGTCCCCCTCCGCGCGCCGCGGCGGTTAGCTGCTTGACGAGCCGCTCGGTGATTTCGGTCGCGGGAGGGAGCCCATGAGCGTGTTCGAAATCCCGCAACGCTTGCTCGGTGGCGGCCCCTTCTTTCCCGTCCGGCTTGACCGGATAGCCAAGTTTGGCCAGCGCCGTTTGAGCGGCCAGGGTCAGATGCGAGGCGTCATCGTGGGTTTCTCCGGCCAACAGTTCGGCAATCGGATCGGACGCCGGCGGGGAGATCGGAGCTGCGGCCGCCGGCCGCGCCGGTGGAAGAGCCGCGGACGGCTGCGCGGGCGGGGCGTCGTGTTCCGCGCTTGCGGGCTTTGGAGGGAGCGCGGAGGCTGGCGCGGGAGCGGCGGCGGGAGGTTTCGGCGGCGAGAACCCGAATAGCGGGGCAGGATGACGCTCGCGCTGCAAGAGAAGCGCGTTGACGGCAATGCCGACGAGAGCGAGCGACAGGGCCGCTCCGAGGTAATATCGCAAGTGCGCGGCCTTCACGCGCCCGGCGATCCTTCGTCTCAGCGTGTCCTGGGCCGAACGTTGGATGGGCCCTCGGAGTTGGCCCAGATTGCTTTTTATGCGTGCAAGCGCTAATTCCAAGTCTTCTCTCCTCAGAGCACGGCGCCGTTCGATTCCGTCTCGCGTTTGAAAGAGCCGAGAATGGAATGGCGGGCCGGACGCGCTGGCCTTTGGCGAGGGATCGCAGCGTAGCGATTGGCCGACATAGCTTAGCCCGACGGAACGACGGATGGATGCGGACGTATCCCGTGCAGGCGCTTGGGATCGTCGCGCGTTTCCTTTAAAATCGCAGCGGCTGATTAAATCAATCTTAAGTCTAGAGTCGGGTGCTTCCCTAATTACAACCCCATCCGGCGGTCCTTGGGCTATGGTTTCCGCTTTATTACGACGGCCGCCGTGGACCTTACCCGAACATGGATTCTGATGCGGGCGCTGGTCGACCGCTCGTAGAAACCCATATAAGGGCCATGGACGACGCAATAAGGGTGGCGCATCCTTTGTCGGCGATCGACGGCATACGCGAGGACTTTGCCTCTCTCGATGACTGGGAGGATCGGTATCGCTATGTCATCGAACTCGGTCATACGCTCGAGCCGCTGACCGAGGAGGCCCACAACGACACCAACAAGGTGCGAGGCTGCGTCAGCCAGGTTTGGCTGGAGTGCGAGCTGAAAACGAACGCGGAAGGCGAGAAAATCCTGCACTACCGCGGCGATAGCGACTCTCACCTGGTGCGAGGGCTGATCGCGATCGCAATTGCGCTTTTTTCCGACCGGACGCCGGACCAGATCCTTGCCGCAGATCCGCTCGCCGCTTTTCGCGAGCTCGGTCTTGAGCAACATCTGACGCCTCAGCGCTCCAATGGCGTGCGCGCCATGGTTGATCGCATCCGGAAGGACGCGGCGGGCCTTAGGCTCGGCGCTGTCTAACAAACACATCGACCGTTGAAGCAAGGCCGCGCGGTCTCGACAGAGGCGCGCGCCGATCAAGTCCCCGCGCCACGTCCCCGCCCTTGCCGCCGCAGCCCGTCTGCGCCCAAACCATGGGTCAGCAGGTCGAGCGCCTCCAATTTCGGCAAGACCGCTACGTGACGGTCAACAATTCATTAATCCCATTGGCGGAGACTGGAATAAACGCTTCGTTACCCACGGGTGTTCATCCATGAGCGAATTCGAAAGTTCGGGAGCGGGCTGCGAGCCGCCTCCATCCAGTCCCTCGCGCGACCTCATAGTCGTCGAGCGCCCCGAAGCCAAATCAGCAGGGGAGCCGCGAGCAGCGACTGCGGACAGGCTCTTCTCGTCCCGATTCCATGTGGCCGCCGCGGCGGCGCTTGCGGTTGTTGTCGCCGTCGCCGGCGCCTTGTTCGTGGAGGACAGTCAGCAGGCCAAGGCGCTCGCTGAGCAGGCAAGCGAAAACCAATCGCTGGCTCACACCCTCAAGTCGCTGAAAGTGCGTCTCGACGCGATCGACAGCGCGATGTCGAACGCCGGCCTGGCCGATTTGCGTCAGTCGGTTGGCGAAATCAGGTCAAACCTGGTCTCGACGCGGGAGTTTAGCGGGGCTTTGACCCAACTCTCGCAACGCGTCGACAAGCTGGATCACGAAGCAAGCGCGAAAGTCGACAAGCTCACCGAGCGCGTCGACCACGAGGCGACCGCCCTCACCGCTGGGTTTTCGACGCGCATTGACAAGCTCGAGCAGAAAATCGCCGCGCCGCCGCCTCCAACGCCGCCGCAAGCCGCGCAGGCCAAGCAACCCCCGGCTCGGCCAAAATTCGACAACGTTTCGATGGATAGGACGAGCTCAATCGAACGGCCAAGACCGCTTCTGCGCGGGTACGTCGTGCTTGACGCTCGCGATGACGTCGCGCTGGTCGGCGGGCGCTATGGCGAGCGCGAAGTCCGTCAGGGAGACTTTCTCCCGGGGGCGGGACGCGTGGAGCGTATCGAGCTCAGAGGCGATGGATGGGTGGTCATGACCAGCGAGGGTCTCATCGCCTCGGCTGACTTTCCGCGTTACTGAACGCCTACGTCGCGCCGCGCGTCCGCGCCCCTGCGACATTTGGTCCCAAGCCACGCCATCTTACCCAGTTTGGCGCCGAAACGGCTAGCCATTCCTGGGCGTTAACTTAAGCCGGAACGCTTTCTGTAAGCGGACGCCTGTGTTACCACGCCGCCTTGAGGCTTCCGCGCCTGGCGCGGTCCCAGGGACAGACCGCGCGCATGAGTGAACGGCGTACCAGTTTCAATTATGAGGATCTCATCGCCTGCGGTCGTGGCGAGCTGTTCGGAGAGGGCAATGCGCAACTGCCTTTGCCGCCGATGCTGATGTTCGACCGGATCAGCGAGATTTCCGAAACGGGCGGCGCGAACGGCAAGGGAGGCGTGCGCGCGGAGTTCGACATCAAGCCCGACCTTTGGTTCTTCGGCTGCCACTTCAAGGGCGACCCGGTGATGCCAGGGTGCCTCGGTCTGGACGCGCTCTGGCAATTGACCGGCTTCTTTCTCGGTTGGCTCGGTCTGCCTGGACGCGGCCGCGCCCTTGGCGTCGGGGAGGTGAAATTTGCCGATCAGGTGCTGCCGACGATAAAAAAGGTCATCTATGGCGTGGACATGAAGCGTGTCTTCAAAGGCAAGCTGATCCTCGGCGTCGCCGACGGGTGGCTCGAGGGCGACGGCCGACGCATATACGAGGTCCAGAATATCCGCGTCGGCTTATTCAGTCGTTCGACCGCGACCTTGGCCTGACCTTCGCGGGCCAAGGGGGAGGGCAAGCGAATGAGGCGCGTTGTCGTCACCGGCATGGGCATCGTGTCCTCGATCGGCAACAACGCGCAGGAAGTGATCGCCAGCCTTCACGCCGGCAAATCGGGGATCACCCGCGCCGATCGACTTGCGGAGCTTGGCTTTCGCTCGCAAGTCCATGGAGCGCCGACGCTCCGCCCCGAAGAGGTGGTTGACCGGAGGGCGATGCGCTTCCATGGCGGCGGAACGGCCTGGTGCCACGTCGCGATGGATCAGGCGATCGTGGACAGCGGTCTTGCGCCCGACGAGGTCTCGCATGAGCGGACCGGCATCATGATGGGGTCGGGCGGTCCCTCGACGCGGGCCATCGTCGAAGCCGCCGACGTCGCCCGCGCCAAGGGCCCCAAACGCGTCGGGCCGTTCGCGGTGCCAAAGTCCATGTCCTCGACCGCCTCGGCCACTCTGTCGACCTGGTTTAAGATCAAGGGCGTCAGCTATTCGATTTCCTCCGCCTGCGCCACGTCCAATCACTGTATCGGCGCGGCCTACGAGCACATCCTCGCCGATCGGCAGGATGTGATGTTCGCCGGGGGCTGCGAGGAACTCGATTGGACCTTGTCGGTGCTGTTCGACGCCATGGGGGCGCTGTCCTCCGCCTACAATGACACGCCTTCGCGCGCGTCGCGCGCCTATGACAAGAACCGGGACGGATTTGTCATATCGGCCGGCGGGGGCGTGTTGGTGCTCGAGGAATACGGGCGGGCCAAGATGCGGGGCGCCAAGATTTACGGCGAGATCGCGGGCTACGGCGCGACTTCGGACGGACACGACATGGTTGCGCCCTCGGGCGAAGGCGCGGCGCGATGCATGCGCCAGGCTCTGGCGGGGGTCAGGGTCCCGATCGACTACATCAATCCCCACGCGACTTCGACCCCGATAGGCGATCTGAAGGAGATCGAGGCGGTGCGCGAAGTCTTTGGCTCGGGTGACAAGTGTCCGCCGATATCGGCGACCAAGTCGCTGACCGGGCATTCTCAGGGCGCGACCGGCGTGCACGAAGCCATTTATTCATTGCTTATGATGCAGAACGGCTTCATCTGCGAAAGCGCGCATATCGATGAGCTCGACCCCGCTTTCTCCGACATGCCGATCGTGCGCTCGCGCCGCGACAACGTGAAATTGAGGGCGGTGCTCTCGAACTCCTTCGGTTTTGGCGGGACAAACGCAACGCTCGTAGTCAAGCACGTGAACGCTTGAACTCCAGATCCTCCCCTCCGCTGCGACGAAGGCGAAATGCCCCAGTCACTCCCCGTCGCCGATCTCCCTGAAGACCTGACTGACGAGCGTGGCCCATGAGACCTGGCTTGATGAGCGGCAAACGCGGGCTCGTGATGGGTGTCGCGAACGATCACTCGATCGCCTGGGGCATCGCCAAGGCTTTGAGCGCCGAAGGGGCCGAGCTCGCCTTCACCTATCAGAACGACGCCCTGGGCAAGCGGGTCGCGCCCCTCGCCGAAGAGCTAGGCTCATCAGACCGTCTCTTTCGCTGCGACGTCGAAGACTTGACTTCGGTCGAGACAATGTTTTCCGAGCTTGTCGCGGCTTGGAGCAGCCTCGATTTTCTGGTCCATTGCATAGGATTTTCCGACCGCAACGAACTCAGGGGCCGCTACGCCGACACCAGCCGCGAGAATTTCATTCGGACGATGGTCATCTCGGCGTTCTCGTTCACCGAGATCGCCAAACGCGCCGCTACGCTCATGCCGTCGGGCGGCGCGATGCTCACGCTCACCTTCGGCGGTTCGATGCGGGTCGTGCCCAACTACAATGTGATGGGGGTCGCCAAGGCCGCGTTGGAGGCAAGCGTGCGGTATTTAGCCGCAGACTTTGGCCCGGAAAACATTCGCGTCAACGCGATTTCCGCCGGACCAGTCCGCACTTTGGCGGGCGCAGGCATTGCTGACGCCCGCTTCATGTTCAACTTCCAGCGCGCCCATTCTCCGCTTCGTCGCACAGTCACGATTGAGAATGTCGGCGGCGCCGCCCTCTATCTCCTCTCGGGCCTCTCGGAAGGAGTGACGGGCGAGGTTCACTTCGTCGACGCCGGCTACAACATCATCTCCATGCCGGGTCCGGAAGACATCGGCGGTTGAGCCGCCCGCCCTCTTGAGCCGCGCCATTGCTTTTTGCTCGTTTTGGCGCAGTCTTTAGTCGAGACTGTTTCCGCCTGCCGCTAAAGCCATGGCCAGAATCCGGAACGAGCGCGGCCGACGCCCTGTGCGCCTCGCCCTGCTGCGCGGCGTCATTGTCGCGCTTGCGTTATCCAGCGTCGCGCTTTCTGCCGGCGCCGCCGCCGGCGCCAAATCCGTTTCGCCGCATCAGCCAACCTTCCGCGAATTCGTTGACGCGCTCTGGCCGCTTGCCGAGGGACGAGGGGTTTCGCGCGCCACTTTCGACAACGCTTTTGCCGGGGTTGCCTTCGATCCCAAAGTTGTGGCTGGCGCGGAATCGCAACCCGAGTTCGCGCGTCCGATTTGGGACTATGTCGCGGGCGCCGTGTCAGCAGACCGCATCGAGCGCGGTCGCGACAGAGCGCGTTCCGAAAGCCTTTGGCTCGCCAGGGCCAAGGAGACCTTTGGCGTCGACGACGCCGTGCTCTTGGGCGTCTGGGGCCTGGAGACGGATTTTGGCGGTTTTGTCGGGTCGAACAATATCATTCAGGCCCTTGCGAGCCTCGCCTTTATCCGCTTTCAGGGCGACTATTTCCGTGACGAATTGCTCTCCGCGCTTGCCGTCCTCGAGGAGGGCGACATCGCTCCCTCTCTCATGCGCGGCTCGTGGGCGGGCGCCATGGGACAGACACAGTTCATGCCGTCGAGCTACCTGGCTTACGCCGTCGCCTTCCAGCGTCACGACCGACGCGATATTTGGACGAGCGAAGCGGACGCAATCGGCTCAACCGCGAATTATTTGGCGAAACACGGCTGGACGAAAGGCCTGCCCTGGGGTTTCGAGGTTCGTCTGCCGGCCAAATTCACCTTGACCACCGCCGATTCCTCGTCGCCGGCGCCGTTCTCATCCTTCGCCGCGCGCGGCGTGGTGCGGGCCGATGGTTCTCCATTGCCGGAATCGGGTGAGGGACGGCTTTTGATCCTCGCCGGGCTCAATGGGCCGGTGTTTCTGGTCACCGGCAACTTCGACGTCATCAAGACTTATAACAACTCGACGGCTTATGCGCTCTCTGTCGGCCTGCTCGGCGACGCCATCACCGGCGGAACCGGTCTTGTCGCCCGATGGCCGATCCACGACCGTCCGCTCACCTCGGCCCAAATCCAGAGACTTCAAGTCAAATTGAAGAAAATGGGCTATGACGTCGGCGAGGTCGACGGGAAAATCGGCGATACGCTGCGCTCGGCCGTCTGCGCCTTTCAGGAGCGCAATGGCCTTACGCCCGACGGCTACGCCAGCCAGGCGTTGTTCAGCCGGGTTAGCGCATTGCGATAATCCTTCGTCGGGGCGCGCTTGTTTGGATGGGGACGCCATGCTAGGCGACCCGAGCGCGTCGGGGTTGCCCAAACGACCGCCAAGAGGCGTTCGGGTCGCTTGCAAGGAGCAGTTTGACGATGGCTGATCAGAACGGCAATGGCGCTGGCGCGCCTCAGGCCGGCCCGAGATTTTCGGTTCTGGCTCAATATACGAAAGATATGTCGTTCGAGAATCCCAACGCGCCGCGCACCTTGGGCCCACAGCAAGCGGCTCCCAACATCTCGATCCAGATCAATGTGAACGCGCGTCAGCTCGCTCCATCAGACTATGAGGTGAGCCTCATGCTCGAAGGTGGCGCCGGCCAAGGCGCCGATACGATGTTCAAGTTCGAGCTCAACTATGCGGGCGTGTTCCGGGTGGAGAACTTTCCGCCGGAACAAGTTCAGCCCGTGGTCATGATCGAGGGGCCGCGCTTGTTATTCCCGTTCGCGCGCCAAATCATCGCCGACGCGGTGCGCGGCGGGTCCTATCCGCCGCTCTTTATCGATCCGATTGATTTTCAGGCGCTCTATCTGCAGCGATTGGCCTCGGCCGGCGGTCAACCGCAGCAACAGACGGCCTGATTCTTTTGCCAAGAGGAAGTCAGGCCGGCTGGGTCAGATAGCGAAACCAGATCGCGTCGCGGCCAAAGCTTTCAATAAATCGAACGTGAGCGCTCACCTCGGCATGGTCGATCGAGGGTAGCCTTCGCGGCCGCTCGGCATAAAGCGGAGCAAACGCGGCGAGGGGCGCGCCGGCGAGTTGGAGCGCCTCGCCAAACATGAGCGACCGCTGACGGCCTCCCATCAGCTCGCAATAGACCTCGACAAGAATTTCAGCGTCGAGCAGCGCGCCATGCCTCACCCGCCGCGTGCGGTCGATGCGGTAGCGATCGCATAGAGCGTCGAGACTGTTGGGCTGTCCGGGATGCCTTTTTCGCGCCAGCGTCAGCGTGTCGACAACGCGCTCCATGCCGATGGCGGCGAGGCCAAGCCTCGCCAACTCGGCGTTGACAAAGCGCATGTCAAAATCGGCGTTGTGAATGACGAGATTCGAATCGCCGATGAAAGCGAGAAAATCGTCGACGATGCTCGCAAAGACGGGCTTGTCCTTGAGAACAGCGGCGGCGTGGCCATGGACGCGCACCGCGTCCTCAGGGATGTCACGCTCGGGATTGATGAGAACGTGGAAGACATTGCCTGTCAGGCTTTGATGCACGATCTCGACGGCGCCAATCTCGAGCACCCGATGTCCGTCCGCGGGATCGAGACCCGTCGTCTCCGTGTCGAGCACCACTTCACGCATGTCGCGTTCGCCCTCCCGCCATCGACCCGACTGAGCGCATGAATTGACCGACGACGGCGCGCGTCAATTCGAGCGGACCGCGCGTGTCGATGACAAAATGGGCGCGGCGCCTTTTCTCCGCATCCCGGGTTTGGCGGGAGAGAATCGCGTCGAGTTTGGCCTCGGTCATGCCGGCGCGCGCCAAGGCGCGCGCGCGCTGAATGGATTGCGGCGCGCTGACCACGATTATGAGATCGACATTCGCTTCCCCGCCGGTCTCGAACAATAGCGGCACGTCGACGATGACGACCCGCCGTCCGGCCGCCGCCGCGCGCTCCAGGAACCGACCGCGCGCCTCTCCCACTGCGGGATGGACCAGCCCTTCGAGGCGCTGCAGCGCCTCCGCGTCGCCCAACACCCGCGCTCCAAGGCGCTCGCGATCGACCCGGCCTGAGACCACAACGCCCGGAAACTCCGTCTCGACCGCCTTCGCCCCGTCTCCGGCGTAGAAGTCGCGCACGGCGTCATCGGCGTCGAATGTCGGGACGCCGAGCTCGGCGAACATGGCCGAGACTGTGGATTTCCCCATTGCGATCGAGCCCGTCAGGCCGACGATCACTGCGCCGCCTCGTGCGTCGCGGTGACCTCGGCTTCGACCAGCGCGCGCAGCGCCGGCGTCACCATAGGCTCCCTGCCGAACCAGCGCGCGAAGGCGGGAGCCGCCTGGTGGAGCAGCATGCCCAGCCCCTCCACGGACCGCAGTCCACGCGCGCTCGCGGCTTCGATAAGCGGAGTGCGCAATGGAACATAGACCGCGTCGGCCACCACCGCGCGCTGCGGCAAGAGGCCGACATCGACCGCAAGCGGCGGCTGTCCAGCCATGCCAAGGGAGCTTGCATTCACGAGCAAGTCCGCGTCGGGCAATTGCGTCGCCAGATCCGCCCAAGCCAGCGCTGTAATCGAGCCGCCGAAATGAGCCGCGAGCGCTTCCGCTCGAGCTTGCGTCCGGTTGGCGATCGCAATGCGCTCAAAGCCGCGCGTGACCAATGCGTAGACGATTCCTCGGGCCGCGCCGCCGGCGCCGATGACCACGGCTAGCTTCCGCTGCTCCGCCCAGCCCGAGGCGCTTTCGTCCATGTTGGCCAGAAAGCCGGCGACGTCCGTGTTGTCGCCCCACAGGCGCCCGTCCTCTCGCCATAACGTGTTGACCGCCCCAAGCGCTTCTGCGACCGGCGTTCGCCGGTCGCAGGCGTTGAAGGCGGCTTCCTTGTGGGGCACGGTGACGTTGGCGCCAGCAAGTTCGCCTTCGCGGATCTTGGCGGCGAACTCACGAAATTCTCCCGGTCGAACGGCGAACTTCTCATAGCTTCCCGCTAAGCCGAGCTCTTTGAGCCAGTAGCGATGAATCATCGGCGACCGCGAGTGCTCGACCGGCCATCCGGCCACCCCCGCGCGCCGCTCACGCGTTTCCATCATAGCGAGATCAGATTTTCGCGCCGCATCCAAGCAAGGAGGCTCAACATCGGCAGGCCGAGAACAACGGAATGATCCCCTTCAATGCGCTCGAACAGATGAATGCCGAGACCCTCGCCCTGGTACACGCCGACGGAGGACAACACGCCAGGCCCGCCGCGTTCGAGATAGCGCGAAATCTCGCCCGGATCGAGGGCTCGCATTTGCAGGTCCGCATGATCTCTGTGGACGATGAGCGCTTCGCCGGCGCGGGCGACGCAGAACGCCGAGGTCAAGCGATGCGTCTTCCCCGCGAGCGCGGCCAGCGTTTGCGCCGCTTCGACGAGATCGCGAGACTTGTGGATGATCCTGCCTTCGAGCGTGAGCGTCTGATCGGCGCCGATGCAGTAAGCGTCCGGACGCTTCGCGCTGACGGCGAGAGCCTTCGCCTGCGCCAACTCGACGGCCACATTTTCGAGCGATCCGCCGCCCGCGAGATACCCATCTTCGAGCGCGCGCTCGTCGACTTCGGGCGCGACGAACTCAGCGTCCAGTCCCGCCGCCGACAGGAGAGCGCGGCGGCTTTCGCTCCTCGAGGCCAGAACCAATGGCCCGGCGCCACGCCACAGCGGCGGCAGCGATGTCCGCGCTTCCCGCATGACGTCAACCGTCGGCGATGAACTTGAGCCGGTGAGCGCGATAGAGGTCGAGCACCGCCGCCGCCGTCTCTTCGATCGAGCGGCGCGTCACATCAATGGTCGGCCAGCCCCGTTCGGCGAACAGGCGACGGGACGCTGCGACTTCCTCGGCGACCGCGATGCGATCGACATACTCGGTCTCAGAATTGGCGTTGAGCGAAAGAAGCCGATTTTGCCGGATCTGCACAATTCGGTCCGCCGAGGCAATAAGGCCGACGATCAGCGGACGGCGAAGATAGTCGATGGCTCTCGGCAAGGGCAGACGGGGAACAATCGGGACGTTGGCGGTCTTATAGCCGCGATTGGCGAGATAGATGCTGGTCGGGGTTTTCGAAGTGCGGCTCACCCCAAGTAAAACGATATCGGCATGATCCAAATTTTCCGGCGTCTGACCGTCATCGCTCAACATGGTGAAATTGAGCGCATCGATCCTCTTGAAATAGTCGGCGTTGAGCATATGTTGTGCGCCGGCTCTCGGCGTGTAGTTCTGTCCCAGGTAGGACTTGAACAACATCAATATTGGTTCAAGAACAGACAAGCACGGCGAGCCTGAAGCCTCGCAGCCGACCTGAAGCCGCTTGGAAAGGTCGGAATCGACCAGCGTGAAGAGGACGATTCCGGGCGCGTTTTCGATCTCAGCAATCACCCGATCGAGTTGGGACGCGGTGCGCACCAGCGGATAGACATGTTCGATCGAAGCGACGCCCTGATATTGGGCCGCAGCGGCGCGCGAGGCGGCGATCAGCGTTTCTCCGGTCGAGTCCGAGACCAGATGAAGATGGAAGTAGCTGCGGCCCAATGCGGCGCCCCGAAGGTCAATCGCAGACGGTTATAACGGGGGTGGTGGCTTGTGGACAGGCGTGGAGAATTGGACGGTCGGGCGGAAGTCGTCAGTTGCCGCGCAACGTGACGCGTTCAACGAGTCACAGCCGTCCCGATCTGGACAGATTTGGAGGCCCGGGCGAAGATGCATATGAATTGCGGGGATAATTAGAACAACATGCACATGATGTTTGGCTGTGGCCGCAGTTCCTTAACGAAACGTTAACCAAGACGAGGCTCCACCCGCGAGCGTCACCGCCTTTGCGGCAAATGTGACTGTTCGACACTCTGGATTGAATCGAATTTGCGCAAACGGGGCCGTTAAGAAGAAGAATCAGTTCAAAATCTTATTTGTATGGTTTTTGGCGCCCCAGACGCTCCGCCTTGCGTTCGCGGAACCTACCCCCTAATGCCGTCGGTCATTCGAGCGGCTGAGCAAGCTGCTCGCCGGCGCCGGATGCAGCATGATACTCTGGGTCAAGGCTCTGCATGTCATCGCCATCATCGCCTGGATGGCGGGGATGCTCTATCTGCCTAGGCTGTTCGTCTACCACGCCGAGGCGCCAAAGGGCTCCGACCTCTCGGAAACCTTCAAGGTGATGGAGCGGCGGCTTCTTAGGGCCATCGTCAATCCGTCGATGATCCTCGTCTTCTTGACCGGGTTCACGCTCGTCTATCTGACCGAAGATTGGCGGGCGGGCTGGTGGCAGGCGAAATTCATCCTGGTTCTTGGCCTTGCCGGGCTGCACGGCTACTTTGCTCGCTGCGTGCGAACTTTCGCCGAGGACGCCAATGAGCGGCCGGCGCGTTTCTATCGGGCCTTGAACGAGGCTCCGACGGCGCTCATGATCGTGATCGTCGTTCTGGCGGTGGTGAAGCCATTCTGAGGCGTCTTGAAAAACAAACCGCCTGGGCCACAAATGGCCGTTGAAAAATTCCTCGAACGCGACTATAAACCGTCGCCCGCGGTCATCAACGCGGGTTCTTAAGCGGCGCTGGATCGCCCGGTCCAATATCCGTCGCGCGGCCCTGACACGACCGACTTCCGCCTCAAATCGTCAGCGCCATCATCCACCAAGTCAGTGGCTTTGCGGGTCTCAAGGACCGGAAGTCCAAGTAAAGGTCCGCCCATGCGGGAAATGAAACTCAAGGAATTAAAACAGAAATCGCCAACCGAGCTCTTGGCCTTCGCCGAGGAGAACGACGTCGAAAACGCGTCGATCATGCGCAAGCAGGAGCTGATGTTCGCGATCCTCAAGCAGCTCGCTAGCGTCGACGTGCAGATCATCGGCGAGGGCGTGGTCGAGATCTTGCAGGACGGGTTCGCCTTCCTGCGATCGGCCGACGCCAATTATCTTCCGGGTCCCGACGATATTTACGTTTCCCCGTCTCAAATCAGGCGGTTGGGACTCAGAACGGGGGACACCGTCGAGGGCGTCATCCGAAGCCCGAAGGAGGGGGAACGATATTTCGCGCTGCTCAAGTGCAACGCGATCAATTTCGAAGATCCGGAAACGACCCGGCACAAGGTCCATTTCGATAACCTGACGCCGCTCTATCCCAATGAGCGCCTGCGGCTCGAGGTTGAGGACCCGACCCGAAAGGATTTGTCCGCGCGCGTCATCGATATCGTCGCGCCGATCGGGAAGGGCCAACGCGCCCTGATTGTCGCGCCTCCGCGCACCGGCAAGACGGTGCTGTTGCAGAACATCGCCCAGTCGGTCACCGCCAATCATCCGGAATGCTATCTCATTGTTCTGCTTATCGACGAGCGGCCGGAAGAAGTGACGGACATGCAGCGCTCAGTGAACGGCGAGGTTGTGTCGTCAACCTTCGACGAACCCGCCGTGCGCCACGTTCAGGTCGCCGAGATGGTGATCGAAAAGGCCAAGCGGCTGGTCGAGCACGGGCGCGACGTGGTCATTCTGTTGGACTCGATCACCCGGCTGGGGCGAGCCTACAACACCGTCGTGCCGTCCTCGGGAAAGGTGCTGACCGGCGGCGTCGACGCCAACGCGCTTCAACGTCCCAAGCGGTTTTTCGGTGCGGCCCGGAATATCGAGGAGGGCGGCTCGTTGACCATCATCGCCACCGCGCTGATCGACACCGGCTCGCGCATGGACGAGGTCATTTTCGAAGAGTTCAAGGGAACCGGCAATTCGGAAATCATCCTCGATCGAAAGGTGGCGGATAAGCGCACCTTCCCGTCGATGGACATCACCCGGTCGGGAACCCGGAAGGAAGAGCTGCTGGTGCCGCCGGACATCCTGAAGAAGATGTACGTGCTGCGGCGCATTCTCAATCCGATGGGAACGGTCGACGCGATCGAATTCCTGCTCGGCAAGCTGCGTGAAACCAAGACCAACGCGAATTTCTTCGAGTCGATGAACACCTGAGCCGCTTTGCCCCGGCTCTCGGGCATAACTGGATCTCCGCTCACGCCAGCTGGTCGAAAGGAGAGGGTCGCCCGTGCCGCAACCACTGCAGCCGACGCTCGCCGATCTCAGAGTCGAGATCGACCGCATCGACGCGCAAATGCACGAGCTCCTCATCGAGCGAGGGCGCGTCATTGACCAATTGATCGAGATCAAGACCCGTCAGGGAGGGGGTTCGGCGTTTCGTCCCGCGCGGGAAGCCTCGATGATGCGTGCGATCGTCGAGAGGCACCGGGGTCGTCTGCCGCTCGACACCGTCGAAGGCATCTGGCGGGTGATCATCTCGACTTTCACCTATGTCCAGGCGCCCTACAGCATTCACGTCGACGTGTCGGGCGGCGATGCGGCAATGCGGGACTCGGCGCGTTTTCACTTTGGCTTCACCACTCCCTGCGCGGCGCATTTCGGGGCCGGCGAGGTGATCCGGGCGGTAGCCGATTCGGTTGGCGACCTCGGCATGTTCGCCGTGGACGGGGGGCCGGGAGCTGGGGCCTGGTGGACGAAGCTGGCGCCGCCTGAAGCGCCGAAGATCATCGCGCGGCTGCCGTTCGTCGAGCGCGCCGATCATCCCGCGGGCTTGCCGGTGTTCGTGATCTCGAAGCCATTGGTCGACGGAACGGCGCGCGAAGTCATCCTCGAATCGGTCACCCTCGAGCGCTGGCGCCCCGACATCCCTCACGCCTTGCGTACGATTGGAGCCGAAGCGATCGGCTCGGCAGCCGACGGGATGGGACTTGCGCTTCTCGTCGCCCGGCCGGGTACGATTGCGCCGGACGCGGTAAGCGCGGCCCTGCGATCGGCTGGCGGCGCCGACGTGCGCGCCTCCGAGGTCGGTGCACATGCGGAGCGATTTGACGTCTCGACATTGCGCAAGGGCGCAAATTGAGGCTAATCGGACGCTCATGACGTCCCACGCGACCCTTAAACCTCAGCCGCGCCCAGAAATCCTGGCGATCGACCCCTACGTGCCGGGTAAAAGCCATGTCCCGGGGCTCGACAGGGTCCATAAGCTCTCCTCCAACGAGTCGCCGCTTGGCCCGTCGCCCAAGGCGATCGAGGCGGTCCGCGCGTTGGCCGAACGCCTCGAACTCTATCCTGACGGCGCTTCGACCGCGCTGCGCGAGGCGATTGGCCGCCGCTACGGTCTTGAGCCAGCACGGATCATCTGCGGCAACGGCTCGGATGAACTGTTGGCGTTGCTGGCGCATGTCTTTCTGCATCCAGGCGACGAAGGCCTCTATAGCCAGTACGGTTTTCTGACCTATCCGATCTGCATTCGGGCCGCGGGCGGGGTTCCGGTTGTCGCCGAGGAGACGGATAGGACCGCGAGCGTGGACGCGATCCTCGCAAAGGTGAGCGCACGCACGAAGGTCGTCTATCTCGCCAACCCGAACAACCCAACCGGCACCTACATCCCGTTCTCCGAGGTCAAGCGCCTCCACGCCGGCCTGCCGCCGCACACGCTTCTGGTGATTGACGCGGCTTACGCCGAATACGTCACCCGCAACGATTATGCGGCGGGGCTCGAATTGGCCGCGACCGCGGACAACGTCGTCATGACCCGGACCTTCTCCAAGATCCATGGGCTTGCGAGCCTGCGCATCGGCTGGGGCTACGGTTCCGAGCATGTCATCGACGCGCTGAATCGGGTGCGCGGACCGTTCAACCTCAACGGAGCCGCGCAGGCCGCCGGCGTCGCGAGTCTGAGCGACGCGGCCCATATCGAGTGCGCGATCGCGCACAACACGCGCTGGCTGCCGTGGCTGGCCGAAGCGATCGCCGAGCTCGGGATCGAGGTGACGCCGAGCGTCGGAAATTTTCTGCTGCTGACCTTCCCCAAGCAATCCGGCCGGACCGCCGGAGAAGCGGACGCGTTCTTGAGCGCGAGCGGATATATCCTCAGGGCGGTCGCGGCCTACGGGCTGCCGGACTCCCTGCGTCTCACTGTCGGCGGAGAAGAGGCCAATCACGGCGTGGTCGCTTTGCTCGCCGAGTTTATGCGAGGCAGAGGTGGTTGACCGGCTCGGGGAGCCGCTCGCCGAGCCGATTTTCGAACAGCTGGCGATCATCGGCGTCGGGCTGATCGGCTCGTCGATCGCGCGCGCCGCGCGCCGGCGCCGTGCCGCGCGGCGGATCGTCCTTGCCGACCATTCGGTCGGGGTGTTGGAGCGCGCGAAGGCGCTCTCGCTTGGCGACGTCGTCACCGACGATCCGGCTCGCGCGGTGCGAAGCGCCGATTGCGTCATTCTGTGCGCGCCCGTCGGCGCGAACGAGGCGATCGGACGCGCCATTGCACCGGCGCTTAAGCCAGGCGCGATCGTATCGGACGTCGGTTCGGTCAAGGGCACCGTCATCGCGGCGCTCAAATCCACGCTGCCCGCTCATGCGCGGTTGGTTCCGGCCCATCCGGTCGCTGGCACCGAGCAATCGGGCCCGGACGCCGGATTCGCGAGCCTGTTCATCAACCGCTGGTGCATTCTCACTCCCCCGGAGGGGACGGACGAACAGGCGATCACGAAGGTGCGGGCGTTTTGGGAAGCCTTTGGATCGCATGTCGAAATCATGAACGCCGCGCACCACGATCTCGTGCTGGCGATCACCAGCCATGTGCCGCATCTGATCGCCTACAACATCGTCGGCACCGCAGCGGATCTCGAAGAGGTCACCCGCTCGGAGGTGATCAAGTTCTCGGCCGGCGGGTTTCGCGATTTCACCCGCATCGCGGCCTCCGACCCGACCATGTGGCGCGACGTCTTCCTGCACAACAAGGACGCGGTGCTGGAGATGCTCGGACGGTTCAACGAAGATCTGACGGCGCTGCAGAGAATGATCCGGCGCGAGGACGGCGACGGACTGTTCGCGCTTTTCACCCGGACGCGAGCGATCCGGCTCGGAATCGTCGCCGAGGGCCAGGAGACGGCGGCGCCGGATTTTGGCCGGCGCGCCGTCGAAGGCGACGAGACGATTCCGTGACGTCTGCGGACGCCAGCGCGCCCGTTGCAGACGGGAGCCTCTGGGTGTTCGGGTACGGGTCGCTGATGTGGCGGCCCGGATTCGCCTATGCGCGACGATGCAAGGCGCTGTTGCGCGGCTGGCGACGAAGCCTGTGCGTCTTCTCGCACGTCTATCGCGGCTCGCCCGAGCGGCCTGGACTCGTGCTTGGCCTCGATCGCGGCGGCGCCTGTCCGGGGGTGGCCTTCGAGGTTGACGCGGCGCTGCGCGGGGCGACGATTCGCTACCTTCGGGAACGCGAGCAAGTGACTGCCGTCTATGTCGAGCGGACCGCGCCAGTCACGCTTGAATGCGGTGACCGGGTCCTCGCGGTGACTTATGTCGCCGACCGGCTGCACGACCAATATGCGGGGCGCCTCGATCGCGAGGCGATGCTTGAATATGTGCGCGCTGGCAAGGGACAGTCCGGCGACAATGCGGAGTATATTCTCGAGACCCACGATCATCTTCAGGCGATAGGGATACGCGATCGCGATCTCGAATGGCTGAGCGCCAAACTGAGAACCTGAGAGCGCTCGCGTCGTCAGGCCTCGGCGATCGCCAGATCGGCGACTGTCGCCGCTCGTTGCGCAGGCGACGCAGCCAGCAGGTGAAGATGGAACTCAACGCCTGGGCCAAAGGCCCGGAGTTCGCGCTGAGCCTCAGCGACGACCGGTTCCGGAAACGCTCCAGTCTCGCGCACCAAGATGGCGCGCCGCTGCCCAGTCATGTCGCGGACTGCGGCCAGCAGGACGGCGTCGCGAAACGCCGGGCACTCCGACGCCGGATAGACAGAGAAGACGTAGCGTCGCCCCGACAGCCCGATCCACGAACAAAACCGGGAGGAGATCGGCATGCCGGCCAGCGCAGCCAAGGAGGCGCCCCGGGCCTTACTGGCGCGATCGCTCACGGGCGCGATCCATTGAGCCGCGGGCGATTCTGAGACCCCGCATGGCTCGTCGATCGGTTCATTCTCGTACGCCAGCGTCATTGTCCCGACCCTGATTATTACGGGAACATTAATAGAACAAACCAGGATTACCGTCAAGGTGAACGTAGCGTTTCCGCGTCGCTGCACGCCCCTTCCGCAAGGACCGTCGCCAGCGACGGGTCCTCTTTGACCGCTTCCGCGTTGAGGCGGTCGCAGGCCGTTTCAATCGTCGACTGCAGGCGTTTGCTGAATTCGGCGCGGCCAAGCCCCGGAGCGATGACCGGCAGATATTCGATCACCGCCAGGCCCGGTCGGCGTAGGAAGCCGCGGCGGCGCCAGAAGAGGCCTGTGTTGACGGCGACCGGCAAGCAGGCGACCCCCGTCTCCATGTAGAGCGCGGTGACGCCCTGTTTGTATTTCGGCGGCGCGCCGGGGAGCCGGCGCGTTCCTTCCGGGTAGATGAACACCTGTCGTCCTGCGGCGAACACGGGGCTAGCGGCGCCGGCGATTTGCTGCAACGCTTGCCTGCCGCGAGCGCGATCGATGGCGATCTGTTTCGACACGATGAGATAAAGGCCGAACAGCGGAACGTAGGTAAGCTGGCGCTTGAGGATGATGGCGAAGTCGGGCGCGTATTTGAGCAGCGCGAAGGTCTCGAGAAACGACTGGTGCTTGGCCGCGATGAGGATCGCGCCAGGGGGAATGTTCTCGACCCCGCGATATTCCAGCCGAAGACCGCAGATCTTCTCCAAAAGCCAGACGGAGATCGCGCCCCAGAGCCGGGCGAGCGCAAAGACGGCTTTCCTGCCGAACAGCATGGTCGGCAGGCCGATGATCATCAGAACCAGCAGGTTCAGATAGAACAGCGCATTGAAAAGCAGCGATCGCGTTGTCAGCATCGGGGAGATCGAGGGGTCACGGAGGAAGATCGCTGCGGTTTTATTGCAGCGTTTGCAAATGGCGCATGACGATCTCGCGCGAAAGAAGACCGGTCAGCAGGGTAACGACGGCGCACACCACGACAAGCGCGAGATAGCCCGAGGCGCGGAGCGCGAACGAGCCGAACATCGCCGCCATCTCCTCGCCGCCCGGCGAATGCGCCCACCAGAAAGATAGAAACGAGGCGATGGCGAAGAAAGCGATCGCCGCCAGTCCGCCGATCGTTGCGCCGCGGAGGCCCAAGCGACGGAAATGGGTCTGGAACTCCCTGGCGATGAACGCGTCCGTCGCGCCGACGAGATGGAGGACTTCGACGATCTCGCGATTGCCCGCCATTGCGCCGCGGGTGGCGAACCCGATCGCCGTGCCCATCGCCACGATCATGAGCATGAAGAGAGCGGCCGCGAGCGTGACGACCCCGTCCGCCATGGCGCCGAGGCGCGCCGCCCAAATCCGGTGGTCGTCGAGATCGGCCTGCGGCACCGCTGAGGCGAGCGCCTTACGCAACGTCGTGAGGTCTTCTGAGCGTTGGCCGCGAAGCTTGACCAGGATCAGTCGGGGGATGGGCAGCTGACTGAGATCGAGCCCGTCGCCGAGCCAGGGCTCGAGAAGCTTCTCCGATTCGGTCTTGGAAAGCGCATGGGCGGACTCGACCCCAGCCGCTTGCGCCGCGATGGCGACGGCTTTGCCGACGAGGCTTTCGACATCGTCGCCGGGTCGAGGCTTCACCTGGATCGTGGCGTCGCGCAGCACGTCCGAGCGCCAGGCTTGCGAGGCGTCGGCGACCAATAGCGCCGCGCCCGCGGTCAGGCAGGCGAGAAAAGTCATGATCGCGATGACGACGACCAGCGCGCGCCCAGCGACCGAGTCGCCCGGTATGAGCGGCGCGTTGGTCTCGAACGCGGGCTCCGGTTCAACAGCGAGGACAGGCTCGACGATCGGTTCGTTCATGAACCCAATCCGTCAAAAATCGTCAGTTTGCCGTCGCCGACGACCAGCCGTCGGGCGAAGCCGAATTGGTCCATAAGCTGGAGATCATGCGTGGCGATGACAACCGCTGTGCCGAGCCGGTGAAGTTCGACGAACAACCTCAGGAGACGCCGCGCGAGGCCCGGATCGACATTGCCGGTCGGCTCATCCGCCAGCAACAATTCCGGGCGAACGATCAATGCGCGAGCGATTGCCGCGCGCTGCTTTTCGCCCCCGGAAAGGACAGGGGGAGACGCGTTCATCCGATCGCCGAGACCGACCCAACGCAAAAGCTCGACCACTTCCGCCCGATAGCCCAATTCCTCCCGACCCATAGCCCGCAACGGCAGCGCTACGTTCTCATAAGTCGTGAGATGGTCCAAGAGACGAAAATCCTGGAAGACGGCGCCGATCCGTCGTCTGAGCTTCGTCAAGTCGTCTTTGGTCAGCGCCGCGGCGTCGCGACCAAAGACGCGGATCGTCCCCCGCGTCGGCCGGAGCGAGAGCAGCATCAGCCTCATGAGGGTGGTCTTGCCGGCGCCGGACGGGCCGGTCAGGAATTGAAAGCTTTGCGGCTCCACGGAAAAATTGAGATCGCCGACGACCTCCGGCCCCATGCCGTAGCGCAAACCGACGTTTTCGAACCGTAGCAACGCGATCCCCGGAGACGGCGAGGGTTGCCGCTTAACGCGCCTTTAACCGTGTTTCCAACCAAATGCCAGCCGTCGGAGACTCCACTGGAATCGCGAGGTCGGGCGTCATGACTGAGGACCACAAGTTGGGCGCAAATCGTGATCAACGCTCCCCGCGGCGGCCTTGGCGCGCCGCAAGCGCTACAGCCCCAGCTCTAGGCCTGGTCGGCTTAGTCATTGCAGCGACGACCATGATCGCAGCTCGGGCTGCGATCGTCTCGATCGCGCCGGCGACCGCGGCCGTCTATGCCGGCGTTGGAATGCCGGTTAATCTTCGGGGCTTATCGATCGCCGATGTGCGGGCGACGGTTACGCAGCAAACTGAAAGCCAGGGGGAGCTTCTGGTCACAGGCGAGATTGCGAACCTGCGCGACAGGCAAACGCCCGTGCCGAGTTTGCGCTTGGCGCTGCGGGCCGAAGATGGGCGCGAGCTTTACGTATGGACGGCGCGGGGGCCAAGGGCTCGGCTCGGCGCTCGCGAGGGAGTCCCATTCCGAGCCCGGCTGGCGGCGCCTCCGGCCGGCGTTCGCGAGGTTCTGGTAAAATTCGTCGAGCCGGGCAATAAAGGATCGTTCACAGAGTCCCGTTGATGAGCGGCGAGAGACAGGTCAAGGTTCTCTACGACGAGCGGACGATCGCCGAACGAACGGAGGCGCTGGCGCGGGAGATCGCCGCGGCGAAGCCGAAGAACCTGCTTGTCGTCGCGATCCTCAAGGGCTCATTCATGTTCGCGGCCGACCTGTTGCGCGCCCTGCATCGGGTCGGGCTCGAGCCGCAAGTGGAGTTCTTTCACCTGTCGAGCTATTTGAGCGGGACCGTGTCGAGCGGGACGGTGAAGATCCTGCGCGACATCGAATCCTCGGTCCGCGACCGGGACGTTCTGCTTGTCGACGACATCCTCGAATCGGGCCGGACGCTGGCGTTCGCCAAGGATCTTCTGATCGCGCGCGGCGCGCGGCGGGTTCTTGTCTGCACGATGCTCGAGAAGCCCGGCAAACGGGCGGTCGAAATTGGCGCCGATTTCGTCGGCTTTGTCTGCCCGGACGTTTTTGTGGTCGGATACGGTATGGACGTAGCCCATTCCTATCGCGAATTGCCGTTCATCGGCCGGGTCGTCACCGCGCAGGACGCCGCTGTTTCAGAAACTGTTTCGGGTGTTTGAGAGTTGTTTTCAGTCCTTCGTCGCATTGGGCGATCCTTCGCATGGGGCCGCTCGTGTGAGCCGATTGCGCGCCGAATTGGCGAAGGATGGCCTTGCAGGGTTCATCGTTCCGCGCGCGGACGAGCACCAGAACGAATACGTGCCAGCCAACGCCGAGCGTCTCAGGTGGCTAACGGGCTTCGCAGGCTCGGCGGGGACTGCGGTGGTGCTGAAAGATTCGGCGGCTCTGTTCGTCGACGGCCGGTACACGGAGCAGGTTAAGAACGAGGCGGACGCATCGGTTTTCGAGTTTCGCCACGTCACCGAAGACCCGCCAAGCGAATGGATCGCGCGTCATCTCAAGGCGGGCCACAAGCTTGGATATGACCCGCGACTTCACACGCCCGACGCGGTCGCGCGCTTCGCGGCGGCTTGCGAGAAAGCCGGCGCCGGCCTGGTTGCGGTCGACGCCAACCCGATCGACGCGATCTGGGCCGATCGGCCGTCCGTGCCGCTCGGCCTAATCACGCCGCACAAGCTGCGGTTCGCGGGCGAAAGCGCGGCGGCGAAAATCGCGCGCGTGCGTCAGGCGATCGGGTCGTCGCAGGGTCTCTTGATCAGCGATCCTCACAATCTGGCGTGGCTGTTCAACATTCGCGGCTCCGACGTCTCGTACACGCCGCTGCCGCTCGGCTGGGCCTATCTCCCGCTTGAGGGGCGTCCGGTCCTTTTTCTCGACGGAAGAAAACTCACGCCGGCGACGCTCAAGAGTCTCAGCCGTCATGCGGACGTGCTCGAGCCTGACGCCCTGCTCAAGTTCGTCGAGGACTTGGGCCGGAAAGGCCTGCATGTCGCCTTCGACGCCGCGACCGCGCCTGCCTATTTGACCCAGGCGATCGAGCGAGCGGGCGGCAAGGCCGACATCGGCGCCGATCCGATCACGCTCATGAAGGCGAAGAAAAACCCGGCCGAGCTTGCGGGCGCGCGCGCCGCGCATGAGCGGGACGGCGCGGCGATGACAAATTTCCTCGCCTGGTTCGCCGCCGAGGCGCCGCGAGGCCGCCTCACCGAAATCGACGCCGTCAAGGCTCTGGAGACATTCCGGCGAGCGAGCCCCGCTTTGAGGGACCTCTCGTTCCCGACCATCGCCGGCTTTGGCCCGAATTCGGCCATCCCCCACTATCGGGTCAGCGAAGAATCCAATCGGAAAATCGAGCGCGGCATTTTTCTCGTCGACAGCGGCGCGCAATATGAAGACGGCACGACCGACATCACTCGCACGATCGCGGTCGGCCGGCCGAGCGCGCTCATGCGCGACCGGTTCACTCGCGTGCTGAAAGGTCATATCGCGGTCGCCCGCGCCGTCTTTCCGTCGGGAACGAACGGCGCCCAGATCGACGCGCTCGCCCGCGCCGCGCTTTGGCGGGCCGGGCTCGATTTCGACCACGGCACGGGACATGGCGTAGGCTCATATCTTTCGGTCCATGAAGGTCCCCAGCGCCTTTCCAAGACCGGAACGACCGCGCTGGCGCCGGGCATGATCGTGTCGAATGAGCCTGGCTATTACGCGGCGAACGCGTTCGGCATCCGGATCGAGAACCTGGTCGTGGTCGAGGCGCGGACGATTCCCGGCGGCGAACGGTCGATGCTGGGTTTCGAGACGCTGACGCTCGCGCCGATCGACCTCAGCCCGGTCGAGCCGAAATTGATGGACGCCGACGAAATCGCCTGGCTCAACGAGTACCACGCTCGCGTGCGCAAGAGCTTATCGCCACGGGTCGATTCCTCGACCCGCGCCTGGCTCGCGAAGGCCACGCGTCGCCTCGCCGCGGCTCGGCGTCCGCCGGATCGGCTTTTGTAGTGTCCGTGTTGGTCAAGGGGCTGTGGGGGCCCATTTTCGGTTGTCGCGGATGAGGGCGTTGGCGAGGATGAGAAGCTTTCTCATGACGGCGACGAGGGCGACCTTGGCGGGTTTTCCGGCATTGATGAGGGCCTGGTATTTGATTTTGAGCTGCGGATTGAACCGGATGGCGCTGAGGGCGGCCATATAGAGAGCTTGCCTGGCCCGTGGCCGGCCGCCGCGAATGGATCGTTTACCGTAGGACTGTCCGCTGTCGTTTGCGATCGGCGCGAGCCCGACGAGGCTTGCGGCCTGCTGATGGTCGAGACGCCCGAGCTCGGGCGTCTCGACCATCAGCACATTGGCGGTCCCCTCGCCGAAGCTTGGAATGCTGGTCAGGATGTCGAAGCGCTCGCTGACGTCTGCGTCGGCCTTGCGCAGCGTTTTGAGGCGCTTGTCGATGGCTTCGATCTGGCTGTCGATCTGGCGGAGCCTCTGAGCGAGCTGACGCTTGATGAGAGTTGAGACGGCGATGGCCTGGCGGTTGAGGACAGCGACGCGGTCCTTGACGAGGGCGTGACGGGCGTTGACGAGTTCCTTCATGGTCTCCACCGTCGGACTGACGGGGACATTCGGCTCGAGCTCAAGAGCAGCGCCCATGCGGGCGAGCATGAGAGCGTCGCAGCGGTCGGTCTTGGCGAGTTTGCCTGCCGCCTGAGCGAAGCGTCTGGCCTGCCGGGGATTGACCTTGACCCACGGCAAACCGGCCTCGACGAGCGCCTTTTGGAGGAGGCGATGGTAAGCCCCTGTCGCCTCGAACACGATTCGGGCGATCTCGAAGCCCTCAAGCCTTTTGATGAGGGCGCGATGGCCTTGCGGGGTGTTGGCGATGCGGAAGCCCTTGCCCTCGGGGTGGATCGCGACGTCGAGCGTGTCTTTCGAAATGTCGACGCCGACGTTTCGTGCTACGGTTGATCCCATCTTTTCTCAGTCCTTGTCTTGTCTCGGGGGCTTGATCCCCGGGTGTCCGTTCAGGCCGCTGGGAAAAGAGAGGGGTGGTCAAACTACAAATCAGTCCCTTGGGATTGGCGCGATCACGACCCATCCCCTCCCGCCGCCGGCCTGATTGCGACTCAAGCCGGCGGCGTCCAATCCTGCCGGACCAGACGCCGCAAATCATGAGACAAGGCGCGATCGTTGATCGCGCCGCCGCGCTCGGCGAGCGCGGCGACAAATGGCCGCGTCGGCCCAAATGTAAATCTGCTTTCTTCGCGCGTCGGGAACGAAAGCCCTCAGCCGCTCCCGCCCGCCGCGCGCAGTTCGCGCAAATGCGCGACCAGCCCCGCGGTCGATGGATCGAGCTCGTCTGTGCTCGTGGCCGAGTCGGAGACGATCGGCGCCAGGCTTGAGGCGAGCTCCTTGCCCAGTTCGACGCCCCACTGGTCGAAGGAGTCGACGTCCCAAACGACGCCTTCGGTGAACACTTTGTGCTCGTAAAGGGCGATGAGACGTCCGAGCATGCGCGGGTCGAGACGGCGATAAAGGAACGTGCTCGTCGGACGGCTGCCGGAAAAGCTCTTGTGCGGCGCGAGGCGCGCCGCTTCCGCCTCACTCGCCCCCTGCCGGTGGGTTATCGCCTCGGCCTCCTCAGGGGTGCGGCCGTGCATCAAGGCTTGGCCCTGGGCGAGGCAATTGGCGACCAGAAGATCGTGATGATGCCCGTCGGCGTCGGTCGGCGTCGCCGCGACGAGCAAGTCGAGGGGAATGATTTCCGTTCCCTGGTGGATCAGCTGGAAGAAGGCGTGCTGGCCATTGGTTCCGGGCTCGCCCCACACCACCGGGCCGGTCGCCGTATTGGCCGGCGACCCGTCGAGCTGGACGTGCTTGCCGTTGCTCTCCATCTGCAATTGTTGGAGATAGGCAGGGAAGCGCCCGAGCCGCTGGTCGTACGGGATCACCCCGTGCGTGGCGTGGCCAAGGATGTTGCGGTTCCAGACGCTGAGCAGCCCCATCAGGATCGGGATGTTGCGCTCGATCGGCGCTTCACGGAAATGCTGATCGATCTCGTAGCCGCCGCGGAGAAATTCGTTGAAACGATCAGGCCCGATCGCGATTGCGAGCGGCAAACCAATGCTTGACCAGATCGAATAGCGGCCGCCGACCCAGTCCCAGAAGCCGAACACCCGGGTCGGCTGAATGCCGAATTGCGCCACCTTGTCGAGCTGGGTCGAGACGGCGGCGAAATGGTCCCCGACCGCCGCTTCGCCGACCCCTTGCGCGATCCAGGCGCGGGCGGTCGCCGCGTTGGTCATCGTCTCGAGCGTGGTGAAGGTCTTCGATGAGACGATGAACAGCGTCCGCGACGGATCGAGCCCGCGCAGGGTGTCGCCAATGTCGGCCCCATCGACGTTGGAGACGAAGTGGCTGCGCAATTGCGGCGGCGCGAATGGCGACAGTGCCCGGGCAGCCATGGCGGGGCCGAGATCGGAGCCGCCAATGCCGATATTGATGACGTCGGTCATCGGCTGGCCGAGCGCGCCCCGCGCCCGGCCCTCTCGCACGTCGGCGGCGAAGCTCAGCATCTTTTCCCGCGTGCCGATCACGTCCGGCATGACGTCGTGGCCGTCGACCAGGACCGGCTTGCCGGAGAAATTCCGCAAGGCGGTGTGCAGGACGGCGCGGTTCTCGGTGACGTTGATTTTCACGCCTGCAAACATCGCGTCGCGCCGGGCTTCGACCCCGCACGCCTTGGCGGCGTCGACGAGCGCGCTTAAGACCCCGGCGTCGATGCGCTGCTTGGAATAGTCAAACAGGAGATCGTCGAGGGTGACGCTGAACTCTTTGAATCGCGCCGGATCGTCGGCGAAATCCGCTCGCGCCGTCCGCGCGAGAACGCCCTCGCGCAAGCTGGTCAATTTCGCCAACGCCGCTAGAGTCGCCTGGGTCGCCATGGGCCTTTTCCTTTCCCCCGCCAGCCGTTAAGCGTGACCGCCGCCGCGCCGGGACATATTCATATGCCGCCCCTCCTACAATTGCGAGACACCGTCGTGACGCTCGGCGGTGCGCCGCTTCTCGACGGCGCGGAATTGTCCATTTCCGCCGGCGACCGCATCGCCGTCGTCGGGCGCAACGGATCGGGCAAATCGACTCTGTTCCGCG
This sequence comes from uncultured Alphaproteobacteria bacterium, assembly GCA_963824475.1. GTDB lineage: Bacteria > Pseudomonadota > Alphaproteobacteria > Rhizobiales > Beijerinckiaceae > Roseiarcus. The sequence continues at coordinate 88,502 of CAWGPR010000003.1, read as the reverse complement.
TCGCGGCGGGCGAGATGGCGGCTGACCGCGGAACCCGCTTCGTCCAGCCTTCGGCGGGACTCGCCTATCTGCCGCAGGAGCCGGACATGTCCGGCTTTAAGACGACGCTCGACTATGTGCTGGCCGGGCTTCATGAATTCGACGACCCCTATGCGGCGAGGGCGATGATGGCCGAGCTCGGACTCGACCCCGCCGGCGATCCCGACCGTCTTTCCGGCGGCGAAGCGCGTCGGGCTGCGTTGGTCAGGACCTTGAGCCCGGAGCCCGACATCCTGCTGCTCGACGAACCGACCAACCACCTTGACCTCATCGCGATCGAATGGCTGGAGGCGCGCTTGGCTCAGAGCCGCTCGGCGCTGGCGCTCATCAGCCATGATAAGCGACTGCTCGCCGACTTGACCCGCGCCACGGTCTGGCTCGATCGCGGGCGGACGCGCCGCCTCGACCAGGGCTTTGGCGCGTTCGAGGCCTGGCGCGACGCCAAGCTCGAGGAGGAGGAGCTTGAGGGGCACAAGCTCGACCGGAAGATTGTCAGCGAGGAGCACTGGATGCGCTACGGCGTCACTGCGCGCCGCAAGCGTAACATGCGGCGCGTCGGGGAGCTTGCCGATCTGCGCCTCAGACGGCGCGAGGCGATAAGGCCGACCGGCTCGGCCGCCATGATCGCGCAAGACGCCAAGGCGTCGGGCGCGTTGGTGATCGACGCCGAGCGGATCAGCAAAGCTTATGGCGATCGCCCGGTCGTGCGCGATTTCTCGCTCCGGGTCATGCGCGGCGACAGAATCGGAATCGTCGGCGCCAATGGCGCCGGCAAGACGACGCTCATCAACCTCTTGACCGGCGCTCTCGCGCCCGATTCTGGCTCGGTGCGCCTCGGCGCGAACGTCGCCATGGCCTCTCTCGATCAAGGGCGCGCCTCGCTTGAGCCGACAACGACCCTCGTCGACGCGCTGACCGGCGGGGGCGGCGATCAAGTCATAGTCAACGGCGAACGGCGGCACGTTCTGGGCTACATGCGCGACTTCCTGTTCCCGCCCGAGCAGGCCCGGACGCCGATCGGCCGGTTGTCCGGAGGCGAGCGCGGTCGGCTCATGCTTGCGAGAGCCTTGGCCAAGCCGTCCAACCTCATGGTTCTCGACGAGCCGACCAACGATCTCGACATCGAGACGCTCGATCTCCTCCAGGAGTTGCTCGGCGACTATGCCGGAACGATCCTGCTCGTCAGTCACGATCGCGATTTTCTCGACCGCGCAGCGACGTCGGTTATTGTCGGCGAGGGGGACGGACGGTGGGTCGAATATGCGGGCGGCTATTCCGACATGGTCGCCCAGCGCGGGCGTGGGTTGGCCGGTCCGCTCGCCGCCCCGATCGAGACGGCGGAAAGGCCGGACAAACGGTCGCCCGCCGACCGGGCGCTGCCCAAGCGCAAGCTTGGGTTCAACGAGAGACGGGCGCTCGAGGCGCTGCCGGAGCGGATCGAAAAGCTTCGAGCTGATCTCGACGCGCTCGAGCGCAGGCTCGCCGACGCCGACTTTCCCGCCCGCGAGCCGGCCGCGTTCATGGATGCGACCAAGGCTTACGCGGAATTGCGCGACGCGCTCGCTGGCGCCGAGGACGAATGGCTCGGGCTCGAGATCCTGCGTGAGGAGCTCGAGCGGCAATAGGCGACAGGGGCAAACATGGCCAGAACTGAGGAAGACGTCCTGTTCTCCAATCTGCGCGACAAGCTGTTCACGGCGGTCGTGGGCGACGTGTTGGACAAGATGGGTTGGCGGCGCCAGTTCCTGCCGCAGGCCTTACGCCCGCTTCGGCCTGACATGAAGCTGGTCGGCCGCGCCATGCCCGTCCTCGAGGCCGACGTCTTCGATGAAGGCTCGGGCTCCGCTGGCGTGGCTGTCGCCAAGCCGTTCGGGCTGATGCTGGAGGCGCTCGACGACCTTCGCGCGGGCGAGGTCTATGTCGCGACCGGGGGCTCCTTCCGCTATGCGCTGTGGGGCGAGCTCATGTCCACCCGCGCGCGCTACCTCAGCGCCGCGGGCGCCGTGCTCAATGGCTTCGTCCGGGACGCGGCGGGGATCGAGGCGCTCGGCTTCCCGACCTTCTGCCGCGGATTATACGCGCAAGACCAGGGCCCGCGCGGCAAAGTGATCGATTTTCGCGTGGGCGTCGAAATCGAGGGGGTCCGGATTGCGCCCGGCGATCTCATCTTCGGCGATCGCGAGGGCGTCCTTGTCATTCCCGCCGAAGTCGAGGTCGAGGCGATCGAAGCGGCTCTGGCGAAAGCATCCACCGAGAACAGGGTCGCGATCGCCATTCGGGGAGGCTTGAGCGCGCGCGAAGCGTTCGAAACCTTTGGCGTTCTTTGATCGGCTGGCGCTTCTTCTGGGCGCTGAGAAGCAGGGTCGGAAGATCCCGCGCTGTGTGCGCTTCTCTCTGGCGCCAATCGTCTGAGGCGCCATAAGTTCTCAGTGCGTCGAGCGCCGCGTCTCGGCGGCCCAGGGGTTTCGGCGAAATTTGGGAGCGCGACAGATGAGGTTTGGCGTTCTGATCGGCGTTATCGCCGCGCTCGCTGCGGCTCAAGCGGCGCATAACCCCGGGTTCATTCCCGGCGCGCTCGCGCAAACCTCCTCCCCGCCGCTGCCGTCTCCGTCTGGCGCTTGTGGCGGTTGGGCGAGCACGGTCTTTAACGATGGCTGCGCGGGCGCGCCTCCAGCGAGCGCCTACACCATCCAGCACCCGGACTTTTTCAGCGGCTACGCTCGGCAGAGCGGCCAGTCCTATGTCACGAAAGGCGGCTGCAAAGGGGAGCCAAACTGCCATCCGCCGTGGGCGGTCGCCGGAGTGGACTACCCGGTCGGCGTTTCGACGGTTGGAACCGGGTTTGCAAGTCCAGGCAGCGCGACCGATCCGACCAATGCCTCGAGCCCAAATTATAGCAACGGCAATCCTGCCCACTGCTCCAAGGGCGGCAAGAATGTGATCTTTTGCGGCGGGCCGACGTCGCAGGAGGTCGACATCGGCCCGTTTGATTTCTCCTATCAGGGCAACGCGACCGGTCATGCCATGGGGCTTAGCCTCGGTTCGGGCCTGACCGGGCCGTGTGTCATTCACGATAGCTATTTTGTCTTTGATTTGAATGCGACGTATCACAACATCGGCGTGGCCGCGTATAACTTCTCGGGATGTTCGTCTCTGACGATTAGAAATTCGGTGTTCAGGCTTCGTGACGATACCACTGGCGTTATGGATGCAATGTGGGCCCCTCCTGGTTCGAAGTACCTTTATTATTTCTTGAATGGCGGACCAAGATTAGGAAATATCAATAACCCACTGAACCTTGAATACGACGCTTTTATCCATTGCCCATCGCGGTGTTTCGCGACTGGGGCGTTAAACGCCAGCCACAATTATTTGGAAGGGGTCAATATGTATGACTCCACCGGCTTTGCAGCCCACGGCGACGGCTGGATGACCTCGTTCTACAACGGCCCGGAGGGACCAAGCCGCCAAGTATGCAATTGTTCTGGCATAAATTCCTTGGTGGAGAAGTTTGATACTTGGCTGGCGCCAAACATCGGCGCCGGCGCAACCTCGTGTTTTACCTGTGCGATCGTCAATCAGCCTGCCGGGAGCCTGAGGGGGACCTCAACGGCTGGAAGCAATATCCTGCATGTGACCGCGATTAACATGAGCATTGCGGGGAGTCATCCGAGCGTCGGGATGCCGATCGGCGGCATCCACCCCTTCGACGCTTACAAGAATCCCCCTCCACCGGCCCCCGTGCCGGTCATCGCCGGGTGCCCGAACGACACGTGCGACGGATCGCTTGGCGATTACACCCTGAACGTTCCCTGGACCGTGACTTGCCGGACCAACAACTGTGGCTGGGGCCTTATCTTTCGAGCCACTGTGGATACAGCCGACTACGAGAACAACGTATGGGTGGGAAATATCATCAATTCAACTGGCGCCGCCGGCCGTGTCTTCTGTACGGGTCCTGGCTGCAGTACGAACCAGTCCGTTTGGTGGGCTGGCTACGGCATATACCAAAATGTTATCGTTAAAAACAACTATGCCGACATGTGCGGGATCGGCGGCGCCTTCAAGCAGACCAGGGACACAACCGGACCTCCGGATTATCATTGCGTGGTCCCGATGACGACGGCCAATCAGTCGTTTGGGGGGTCGTCCCCTGAGGCTTCAGCGGTCGAGGGCGGCAATGTTATGATGACGAATGGGGGCTGTTTTAGTCTTTGGAAGCGGCAAACTTCCTGCTGAGGCGTCGCGCATCTGCAGCTCGGGCGGGCCGGGTCATCGGCGATCACGTCTGGGGTGGTCCCCGGGCGCGAATCCGCAAAAGGGCTCTTGTAGTGTGAACTGTTGATTGGGGCGAGCGAGGCTCCGGCTGTCACTCGACGCCTCAGCAGCGTCCTGGCCGCGCTTGACGCGGCCATCCACGCGCGGCATCGCCAAAGCGTCTGTCGTGCCTCGCGTCGGGGCGTTCGCAGGGCCCGCTGCAATCCCGCCCTTGGCGGAGGCCACGTTTTCTACATTCAGCTAGGCTCGATTCGATCCCAGCAATTCGCGCGCGGCGCTGTCGGGTTAGAGCCGGCTCTCGGGTTTCGCGAACATTTCGAATTCCCGATGGCAGGCAAAAGAATCGACAATCGCTTTACAAAAAACGGAATCCGTGTTATATATTTTCCTATTCACCGAACCGGAGGCGCGCGCCTCGGCTGGAGCCTGACGAGGAGAGACAGATGGAGGAATGGGCTTGAGACGTTTTGCGCACAGCGTGAGACGGGAGCCGGAATCTTATTATTTGAATCGGCCGTAACTCATTGAAAAGTCCCGATTCGGAAAAATAAACGCTAGTAAATGCAAGCTATTTTACTAGCGTTTATGCGCGTTTGTTTGCTTTTATTTGAATGGACTTCGCGCCGAGGTTGCATTTCCCGAACCGGTCGACCCCGACTCGGCCGGTTGGACAGACGCTAGGGGTTGGCCTGCGGCTAGGGCGCGAGCGCCGTCTCGACCAGCTCGACCCAGTAGCTCATGCCGTAGGGCAGGGCGGCGTCGTTGAAGTCATATGAGGGGTGATGCAGCTTGGCGGTGTCGCCGTTGCCGATGAAGATGAATGCGCCCGGCCGCGCCTCGAGCATGAAGGAGAAGTCCTCTGCACCCATTTCCGGAGCGGCGTTCGAATCGACGTGGGATTCGCCTGCAACCTTGCGGGCGACGGCGGCGGCAAAGTCGGTCTGGGCGCCATGATTGACGGTCGGCGGATAGCTGCGTCGGTATTCCACCCGCGCCGTCGCGCCGCCCGCCGCGGCGAGACCGGCGGCGATCTCGTGGATTCGCTTTTCGACCGCGTCGCGGGTTGCGGGCTTGAGCGTGCGGACCGTGCCATTGAGCCAGGCCGATTGGGGAATGATGTTGTTGGCCGTGCCGGCGTCGAAGCGCGTGACCGAGACGACGCAAGAATTGAGCGGATCGACATTGCGCGAGGCGATGGTCTGCAGGGCGATCACGATCTGAGCGCCCACGACCACCGGGTCGATGCATTGATGCGGCATCGCCCCGTGACCGCCCTGGCCTTCGACCGTGATCGTGATCTCGTCGGCCGAAGCCATTGTCGGCCCTTTCCTGAGCTTGAAGGAGCCGACCGGCAGCGCCGGCATATTATGCATGCCGTAGACTTCCTCGATCGCGAATTGGTCCATGAGTTCGTCATCGATCATCGCCATCGCGCCGGCGCCGCCCTCTTCGGCGGGTTGAAAGATGACGACGGCGTTGCCGGCGAAGTCGCGTGTCTGCGCAAGGCGCTGGGCCGCGCCGAGCAGCATGGCGGTGTGCCCGTCGTGGCCGCAAGCGTGCATCTTGCCGGGGATTTTGGAGCGATAGGGGAGGTTGGTCTCCTCTTCGATCGGAAGCGCGTCCATATCGGCGCGGAGCCCGATCGCGCGCGAACTCGATCCTTTGGCCCCGCGAATGACGCCGACCACGCCGGTGCGGCCGATGGCGGTCTTGACTTCGTCGCAGCCGAAGGCGCGAAGCCGGTCGGCGACAAATTGAGCGGTCGCCTCGACGTCGTACATGAGCTCGGGATTCTGGTGGATCTCACGGCGCCAAGTTTGAACGTCGGGGACAAGGTCCTTGATGGCGGAGCGGATTGGCATCGGGAAGAGGCTCCTTGCGAACGGCCAGCAGTTGACGTCGCGGCGGAGGCGCTGTCAACGATCGCGTGTTGGTCACCGCTTGCGATGCAGCAGAAAAATTGCCTGATCGCCCATGAGATTCCACGCCCATTGCGAGAAAACCGGATTGAGCGGCCGCCCGCGCGGATCGAGCGCGACGCTCTTGTCGATTGTCGCGCCGACCTCGCGCGCCAGCGCGATGAAATCGGCGATCGTGCAGAAATGGATGTTCGGCGTATCGTACCAGGAATGGGAAAGGCTCTTGGTCACCGGCATGCGGCCGAGGAAGGCGACCTGGGCCCGAATGCGCCAATGGCCGAAATTCGGCACGGAGACGATCGCACGGCGGCCAATGCGCAGCATGTGCTCGAGCACGACGCGCGGCTGGCGCGTGGCCTGCAACGTCTGCGACAGGATGACATAGTCGAAAGCATCATCCGGGTAGTCGGCGAGATCGGCGTCGGCGTCGCCTTGAATCACCGACAATCCCTTGGCGACACAATCGTTGACGCCGTGCTGGGAGAGCTCGATTCCGCGCCCGTCGACGTTCCGCTCTTCGGCCAGGAGGCGCAGCAGTTCCCCGTCGCCGCAGCCGACGTCGAGAACTTTGGATCCCGGCGCGACGAGTTCCGCCACGCGCAACAGGTCGACGCGCGAGGAAGCCAGAGTTTGAGCAATGCTCAATCGACGCCCCTTGCGCGGGCCGCGGCGTCGATGAAGCCCCTCGTGGTGTCGAAGAGTTCGGGGACGTCGAGCAGAAAGGCGTCGTGCCCGCGATCGGTCTCGATCTCGACGAAGGAGACCGAAGCGCCGCCGGCGTTGAGGGCGCGAACGAGCGCCCGCGAGTTGCTGGTGGGAAAGAGCCAATCGGAGGTGAATGAGACGACGCAGAAGCGGGTTCGCGAGCCTTTGAACGCGCCCGCGAGCGATCCGCCGTAGTCGGCGGCGAGGTCGAAATAGTCCATCGCCCGCGTCATATAGAGATAGGAGTTGGGATCGAAGCGTTCGACGAAGATCGCGCCCTGGTGACGCAGGTAGGATTCAACCTGAAAATCCGCGTCGAAGGAGAAAGTGCGCGCCGCGCGATCCTGCAAGTTTCGCCCAAACTTTCGATGCAGCGCGCTGTCCGACAGGTAGGTGATGTGAGCGGCCATGCGCGCGACCGCGAGGCCCTTGCCGGGCCGCGTGCCCTCGACGAGATAGCGCCCGCCGCGCCAGTCGGGATCAGCCATGATGGCCTGTCGGCCAACCTCGTGGAAGGCGATGTTCTGCGAGGAATGGCGCGCGGCCGTCGCGATCGGAAGGGCGGCGAAGACGCGATCGGGGTAGGTCGCGGCCCATTGCAGGACCTGCATGCCCCCCATCGAACCGCCTGCCACGCAAAGCAGCGTGTCGATGCCGAGGTGATCGATCAGGAGCGCCTGCGCGCGCACCATGTCGGCGATCGTCACAATGGGAAAGTCGAGGCCGAAGGGCTCGCGCGTCTCCGGATTGATGGACGTCGGTCCAGTCGAGCCCATGCACCCGCCAATGACATTCGAACAAATAACGAAAAGCCGGTTCGTATCGAACGGCCGACCCGGACCAACCATAGTCTCCCACCAGCCTGGCCGGCCGGTGACCGGATGCGGATTGGCGACATGTTGGTCGCCGCTCAGAGCATGGCAGATGAGAAGAGCGTTGGACTTCGCAGCGTTGAGAGCGCCATAGGTCTGGTAGCCGATGGTCAGCGGCGCCAGCACCGCCCCCGAATCCATGCGCAGCGGCGAGTCCGGATTCAAGCGCAGGGTCAGGCTATCCGGCGAAATGGATTGCGCGACTGCGCCGTTCAGAAGCGCCCCTGCGTCCCCCACGGCTTACCTTTCCACATTCCTGAGAGAATATGTTCTCTTTGCCGAACGGATCGTTTGTTATAGAGGAAGTGCGCAAGATGCAAGCTCCGCGTCCGTCGCGCGGAATTGGACCGAAGGCGCCGCGGCGCTTGGTCGTCGGTTCGGCCCAGCGCCGCCTCCCGGCTGTGAAGCTCGCAGACGATCGGGGTCTACCCGGAATTCCGCGCCAACTCCCTCACGATCGCATCGCCCATTTCGCTCGTCGACACCGTGGCGCCCTCTTCCCCTCGGATGTCGGCGGTTCGCAAACCGGCCGCAAGCACGCCCGCGATGGCCGCGTCGAGCCGGTCGGCGGCCTCGCCAAGTCCGAACGAATAACGCAGCGCCATGCCGAACGACCCGATCATCGCGATCGGGTTGGCGATTCCCTTGCCGGCGATGTCAGGCGCCGATCCGTGGACCGGTTCGTAGAGGGCCTTGCGCCGGCCGCTTCTCGGATCGGCGTCGCCGAGCGAGGCCGACGGCAGCATGCCAAGCGAGCCGGTCAACATCGCCGCGACGTCGGACAGCATGTCGCCGAACAGGTTGTCGGTGACAATGACATCGAATTGCTTGGGCCAGCGGACCAGCTGCATGCCAAGAGCGTCGGCGAGCTGATGCTCGAGCTTGACGTCGGAATATTCCCGCTTGTGGAGCGCGGTCATCACCTCGTGCCACAGCACCCCGGACTTCATCACATTGCGTTTATCGGCGGAGGTGACCTTGCTCGCGCGATTGCGCGCGAGCTCGAAGGCGGTCCGCCCGATCCGCTCGATCTCATAGGTGTCGTAGACCTGAGTGTCGATCGCGCGCTGCTGGCCGTTGCCAAGATCGATGATTTGCTTCGGCTCCCCGAAATAGACGCCGCCGGTGAGCTCGCGCACGATCATCATGTCGAGTCCCTCGACAACCTCGGGTTTGAGCGACGAAGCCGAAGCGAGCGCCGGATAGCAGATCGCCGGCCGCAAATTGGCGTAAAGGCCGAGCTCCTTCCGCAGGCGCAGAAGCCCCGCCTCGGGGCGAACCTCATAGGGAACGCCGTCCCACTTCGGACCGCCGACGGCGGCCAGCAGGATCGCGTCGGCCTCGGCGGCGCGCGCCATATCCGCGTCGCTGATCGCTTGCCCATGCGCGTCGTAGGCGCCTCCGCCAACCAGTCCTTTTTCGATCTCGAATTTGGCCACGCCTTCGCTATTGAAATGATCGATAATCTTCTCGGCTTCGGCCATAACCTCGGGGCCGACGCCATCGCCAGGAAAGAGCAGGAGCTTGAAAGTCGCCATGGTCCGTCACGTTGCGTCGAGAGAAAGCGGGGTCGTGTGCTAGTACCTCTGCACAGAGGTTATGACTCATTGATGGGGGTTGGATAGACGCGGGCCATTTTGGCGCGGGCTTTTTCCGGGGTGAACATCCAATTGATGGACGCGCCGGAGTTGTTTCGCTGCTGTTGCCAGGCGGCGACCTCTGAGACGAGAAGGTCTCGGCTGTCGATGCGGCGATCGAGGCACTGGCTGCGCAGGACGCCGATCTCGATCTCCACCATGTTAAGCCAGCTTGCGTGCCTTGGGGTGTAATGGAACTCGATGCGGCGCAGAACGCGCCTTGCCTCCGGCGCTGGAAAGGTCTGGTAAAGCGCGCTTGCCGAGTGTGTCGAGAGGTTGTCGAGCACGAGGCGGATTTTCTCGGCGTTTGGGAAGTGGATGTCGACGAGATCGCGCATGCAGCCCGCGAAGTCCTGCGCCGCACGCCGGTCGGTGACCTTGACCCTGCGCCAGGATTTGTGGGCGTCGAGGAAGACGAAGAGATTGGCCGTGCCGTTGCGCCGATATTCGCAGTCGAAGCGCTCCAGCTGTCCCGGCTTAGCGGGAATGGGCCGGCGCGCCTCGCCGATGAGTTGGGTCGGGCTTTCGTCGAAGCAGACGACCGGGCGCTGAGGGTCTGGCTCCTCGTTGTAGAGATCGAGCACATCCTCCATGCGGGCGACGTATTCGGCGTCGACCTCGGGAATGCACCACATGTCCTTGCGCCACGGCTTGAGGTCATTCTCCAAAAGCCTGCGGCGGACGGTCTCGCGGGACAGCTCTTGGTGGTCGGTCAGCTTGATCATTTCGCCGGCCAACAGCTGGAGCGTCCAGCGGGCCCGTCCTGTCGGCGGCTTTGCGCAGGCCGTTGCGACCAAGAGAGCTTCTTGCTTGCCGGTGAGCTTGCGCCCAGCGCCCGGGCGCGGCTCTTCGCTCAAAGCCGCCTCCAAACCGCATTCCACGAGCCGGCGCTTGGTGCGGTAGATCGTCGAGCCGCTGGCGCCGATTGTTCGCTCGATCTCCTGATCGCTAACGCCGTCGGCGGCGGCCAAAAGGATTTGCGCCCGCTTCAACCGTCTTGCGGCGCACTTGCCGGCGCTCAGCAGCCGGCCAAGTTCGTCACGCTCTTCGGCCATCAGATCAATGCGATAGCGGATATTCATGAGGGCCTCCTTGTGATTCGAGGCCCAGTTGAATCAAACTATGTGGCGTGGACTCCGCGATCCAAAAATTCACCGACAAGCAGGGCCAGTACCTGGCCTTTATTCATGCCTATGCGCTTGCCATCGGACGGCCACCCGCGGAAGCCGACATCCAGCGCTTCTTCGCCGTCACTCCGCCTTCCGTCCAGTGCTCACCCTCGAGCGCAAGGGTTTCATCACCCGCAAACCCGGCAGCGCTCGAAGCATCCGCCTCCTAATCAACCCAGAAATCTTACCAGCCCTTCAACCCGTCATAACCTCTGTGCAGAGGTACTAGACGATTTCCTGTTTGTGCGAAAGCCTAAGTTGGCCTCAATCCGACCGACTCTGGCAAGCGGCGCGCGCTTGGCTCAGGGGTCGACGCCATGAGCATCGTGAACAGCGCCGCCGCCGACGGCTTCATTCAGCGACTGCCGGAGGAGATACGCTTCTATCTGGTTCATGGGCCCGATGAGGGGCTCGCGCACGAACGGATGAAGGCCATCGTTCGCAGCCGGATCGGCGACGATTTAGATGCGATGCGGCTCGTGCGGCTTGAGGGCGATGCAGTTGCGCGTGACCCAGGCGCGCTTGCGGATGAAGCCTATGCGATCTCGATGTTCGGGGGGAGTAGGGCGATCTGGATCGACGCGCAGGGACGCGATCTCCTGCCAGCGCTCGAGCCTCTGTTCGTCCGGCCGCCGACCGACTGCACAATCGTCATCAAGGCCGGACAACTCAAGAAGGGAACGGGCCTCAGGGCCGCGTTTGAAAGCTCGGGCACCCGCGCCTCGATCGAATGCTATTCCGACGACGCCGGTGCGCTCGCATCTCTCATCGATGCGGAAGCGCGCGCCGCCGGGCTTACAATTGCGCCGGATGCGCGCGCGGCGCTCATCGACATGGTCGGCGCCGACCGCCGAACGACGCGCGGAGAGATCGCGAAACTCATGCTTTATGGGCGAGGACAGGCGCAAATCACCGCCGAAGATGTGGAAGCGATTGTCTCAGACGCAGCCCCGTCCAATCTCGACGAAGTCATCGACCACGCGCTGCTCGGAGACCTGCCCACGGTCGAGGCCTCGCTTGCCCGGTTCTTCCATGACGGGGGCGAAGCGGACTATCTGATGATCCGGCTTATTGCGCGACTGACGCTCTTACACCGGCTCAGGCTCGAAATGGATCAGGGCCGTTCGTTCGATGCCGCATGCCAGGCGCTATTCGTGAAATTGCCGGTATCGGCGCGACGCGCGCTGGCAAAACAGGCCGAGCGGTGGACCACGGAGTCGATCGCTGAGCGACTGCCCGCGGTTCGATTGGCCAGCGCCCGCGTTCGGACCGAGTCGCGGCTCGCTGCCGTTCTGGCGACGCGCGCGTTGTGGACGCTGGCGTCGCGGAGGCGCGGCGGGAGCCGCTGAACGGGAAAGAGCGGGCGTTTGGGCGAAAAGGGCTGCTTTTTCCGGACAAATCTCCCCTTTTTCGGCGAAAACGCTGGCAAAATGCGCCGGAAAAGGGCTGCTTAAGCTTCGTTTTCCTTCCGCCAAATGATTTCCAGGCGTTGCGGCGGATTTTCCTTCGCGGTTCCGGGCGCGACGGCCGAGGCGAGGGTCGGGCCGCCCAGATCGGAAAGATTGTGTTCAGCGGCGGTGGGAGATGGAAGCGTCACGAGCCCCCGTCGAATCGCTCTCGAGACGGAGCGAGCGACTGTCGAGAGCAGCTTTTTCTTGACAAAATCAGAAATTGACGCTATACGTATTCCCATTGACGGAATCTGTTCCCGCTCGGCGCCTATCGGGCCGGGAGACGAGAGGCCGCGGCTGTTTGAAACGTTCCTGACCACAACCCGCCGCGCGAGGCGAGAAGGAGGATAGCTTTTGCTTATTTTTTCGACCGTAACCCATTGAAAAGTCCCGATTCCGAAAAATAAACGCTAGTAAACGCTAGTCGCCCGCTTCAATCAATTTGAAAGGTTTTGATGATTCGCTTCGTCGACGGTGCGGACGACGGAGGCGATCATGGCTGCGAAGGAGATTTCAGTAAAGAAGTATGTGGTGCGGTTGAGCCCGGATGAGCGGGAGCAACTTGAAGCCCTCATCCGTAAAGGAAAGAGCCCGGCCCAGCGGTTGCTGAGGGCGCGGATCTTGTTGAAGGCCGATGTCTCGGAAGCCGGGGAAGGCTGGAGCGACGGCCGGATCATCGAAGCGCTGGAGACCAGCCCATCCATGGTTTACCGGGTGCGCAAGCAACTGGTGGAAGAGGGCTTCGAGGCGGTGTTGAGCCGCAAGCAACGCGCGACGCCGGCGGTTGCGCGGATTTTCGACGGCGAGAAGGAAGCCAAACTGATTGCCTTGGCTTGTTCCAAACCGCCCAAGGGCCGCGCACGCTGGACCTTGCGGTTGTTGGAGAGCAAGGTCGTGGAACTCCGCATTGTCGATCGCGCCAGCGACTCAACGATCGGGCGGGCGCTCAAAAAAACATTCTCCAGCCCCATCGCCGACAGTGCTGGGTCATCCCGCCCAAGGCCAACGGCGCGTTCGTAGCGGCGATGGAAGACGTGCTGGCCGTCTACACGCGGTCACGCGATCCCGATCGTCCGCTGGTTTGCCTGGACGAGACCTCAAAGCAACTCCTCGCCGAGACGCGAGCGACGATCCCGATGAAACCGGGGCGCCCGGCCCGTTGCGATTGCGAGTACGAGCGCAATGGAACCGCCAACCTGTTCATGCTGTTCGCGCCGCTCGAAGGTTGGCGCCATATCAAAGTCACAGATCGCCACACCGCCGTGGATTATGCTCACCTCTTGAAAGACGTGGCCGATATCCACTTTTCCGCCGCCCAGACCATCGTTCTGGTCCAGGACAATCTCAACATCCACAGCAAGGCGTCACTCTACGAAGCCTTTCCGCCCGCCGAAGCCAGGCGGCTGGTCGAGCGGTTCGAATGGCATTACACGCCAAAGCACGGCAGCTGGCTTAATCTGGCGGAGTCGGAACTCGGCGTCCTATCGTCCCAATGTCTCGACCGCCGCATCCCTGACAAACAAACCCTCGTCGAGGAAGTCGCCGCCTGGGAGAAGGACCGCAATACCAATCACGCCAAGGCCAATTGGCACTTCACAACCCCAAACGCTCGCATCGAACTCAAACACCTCTACCCGTCAATCTGACTAAATCGGCCGACTAGCCATTTTGCTAGCGCTTAGGCGCATTTGGGCGCCGTTTATTAGCGTTTGCTGGCTCGGGAGTTCGCGCGTTGGTTGTCAAAGTCCGAAATCACGAGGCCATGCGGCGCGGCCGACCCGACGCCGGAGCCGTCGAGCAAAAGGGAGGCGCAAGGCGTGGACAACAGCGGGCAGGAAAGCGCGTCAATCCCAACCCAGCGGGCTACTAGAGCGTGATGTGATGAGGTCGAACCAGGCTCGTCATTGCGAGCGAAGCGAAGCAATCCAGGGGATGAAGGGCCGGAGCGGCAGCTCTGGATCGCCGCGTCGCTTCGCTCCTCGCGATGACGATTCCATCCGACCGCATCTCGCTCTAGCCCTCCGCCGGCTGACACAGTCGGCGGCAGAAGTCATCGAGCTGATCGAGATTGCGAAAGGCGACGCGAATCTCGCCGCTCTCGCCGCCGTGCCGGATCGTCACTTTTGTCCCAAGCGCCAGCGCAAGCTTGTCCTGAAGCGCGCGCGTGTCAGCATCGACCGGTTCAGTTCCTTTTCGCGGCCGTGTTGTCTTGCCCGAATTCCCGCCGAAGCGTTCGATGTCTCTGACGGTCAAGCCTTCGGCGACGATGCGGTCGGCGAGCCCGTCGGGGTCGGAAACTGCGAGCAGCGCGCGCGCGTGCCCGGCCGAAATCGTGCCGCCCGCCAGAAGGCTACGGGTGTGTTCGGGCAGATTGGTCAGTCGCAAGGTGTTGGCGACGTGACTTCGGCTTTTGCTGACGACGCGGGCGATGTCGGCGTGCGAATATCCATAAGTCTCGCGCAGCTGCGCGTATCCGGCGGCTTCCTCGAGCGCGTTCAGGTCGGCGCGCTGCACGTTTTCGACGATGGCGATTTCGAGCGCTTCGCGGTCGCCTGCGTCAACGATGATGACCGGGATCTCGTGCAGCCCTGCCCGCTGCGCCGCTCGCCAGCGGCGTTCGCCGGCGATGATTTCAAAAAGATCCGATGCGCCGGAAATGGCGCGCACGACGACCGGCTGGATAATTCCGCGCTCCTTGATCGAAGCGGCGAGTTCATCAAGCTCCGCATCGTCGAACCGCTTTCGTGGGTTGCGCGGATTTGGGCGTAAGAATTCAATCGGCGTCTGACGCGGGCCGCGCGCGCCTTCGGCATGCGGTGCGTTTGCGCCTCCCAACAACGCCGCCAATCCGCGCCCGAGGCGAGGGCGATTTTCGATGGCCCGGCTTACGTCTTCGGCCATAGCTCTTTGGGCTCCTTCAATCGAGCGTGTGGTCAGGCGGCGCGCCAACGACCCTCGCGCCGGATGACTTCGGACGCGAGCTTGAGATAGGCTTGGCTGCCGGCGCATTTGAGATCGTAAAGCAGCGCGGGCTTGCCGTGCGAAGGTGCCTCAGAGAGCCGGACATTGCGGGGGATGACCGTCTCGTAGACTTTATCGCCCATGTAGGCGCGCACGTCCGCGACCACCTGGCCGGCCAGGCTATTGCGGGGATCGTACATGGTGAGCACCACGCCGTGGATCGTCAGGCCCGGATTGAGCGTGCTGCGAACCTGTTCGACCGTCGTCAACAGTTGCGACAGGCCTTCGAGCGCGAAGAATTCGCATTGCAGCGGGACGACGACGGCGTCGGCGGCGGCGAGAGCGTTGATGGTGAGCAGGTTGAGCGACGGCGGACAATCAACCAGGACATAGGTGACGCTTTCCGGGTTCTCGGGATTGGGGGTGCCGTAGCTGCGCAGCGCGTTGCGCAGCTTATAGGAGCGGTCCTCGTGCCCAGCGATTTCGAGCTCGACGCCGAGAAGATCCATGCTCGAGGGGGCGATGAAGAGGCGCGGCACCGAGGTCGGAATGACGACGTCGCGCAACGACCGCTCTCCGACCAGCATGTCGTAGCTCGAGGTCACGCGGGATTTGCGATCGATTCCGAGGCCCGTCGAGGCGTTGCCCTGGGGATCGAGATCGATGATGAGGACCCGCTCGCCGATCGCGGCGAGCGCGGTTCCAAGGTTGATGGCGGTGGTTGTCTTGCCAACCCCGCCCTTCTGGTTCGCCATGGCGAGAACGCGCGGGCGTCCCCCGGCGTCGGGCTCGCGAACGAGGGGAGGGATCGCGGTCATTTGGCTCGGGTCTCAGTTTTGGCGAATGCGCAGGATCGTGGCCTTCGGGTTGACGACGCTGGGAAGCGCTTCGATCGCATAAGCGTTCGCCTCAGGCAGCGCCGCGAGTTGGTCTCTAGCTGATTCGCCGCGCGGAAACACGGCCGTGGCGCCGCGCTCCAGCCACGGTCTCGCCAATTTGAGCGTCAGCGGCAAGGGGGCGAAGGCGCGCGCGGTCACGGCGTCCACAGCTCCGAGGCTCAAAGGCTCGATCGCTTCGACGCGTTTGGGGTGAATTCTCGCCGCCGCGCCCGTCGCCCGCGCCGCTTCGCGTAGAAAAGCGCACTTCCGCTGATCACTTTCGATGCAGTGGACGACGGCGCCGGGGACGTCCGCGAGCTGGATTGCGATCACGAGGCCAGGAAAGCCGGCGCCGGAGCCCATGTCGACCCAACGTTTGGCCTCTGGCGCGAGACCGATCAGCTGGGCGGAATCGGCGATATGGCGGGTCCAGACGGACGGGAAAGTGGAGTTGGCGACGAGGTTTGTCGTCTTGCGCCAGCGGTCGAGTAGATCGACGAAGGCCGCCAGGCGATCTTCTGTTTCACGTGAAACAGGGACAAGGCGCAAAGCCGCTTGACGATTGTCTGCGAGTTGGTCCGCCAAACTCTTCGGCGGCCGGCTCACGTCCCCGCGGCGGCCCGATTGCGGCCAGAGGGTCGTTCCGCCCGCCTCGCATGCGCGGCAATGAGCGCCAAAGCGGCCGGAGTGACGCCCTCGATGCGGCGGGCTTGACCCAGGCTCGCGGGGCGAACGGCGATGAACTTTTGCCTGATTTCGTTGGAGAGCCCCGAAAGGCGGGCGTAGTCGAGGTCGGCTGGCAGGATCGTCGAATCGTCCCGGCGGTAGCGGGCGACGTCTTCAGCTTGGCGATCGAGATAAACGGAGTATTTAGCGTCTGCCTCGAGCCGGCGCACAAGGTTAGCGGGGATCTCGGCAAGTTCAGGCCAGACGCGAGCAAGAATAGCGATCGGAAACTGCGCTTGCGCCGCGAGTTCGAAGGCCGAGCGGCGAGCCCCGCCGCGGTTGACCAGAAGACCGTGCGCCTCGAGATCCCGCGGCGAGGCGGTCGCGGCGTGGAGCGTGGCTCGGGCCTGCTCCAGCTGATCCCGGACTTGGGCGAAGGCGCGCGCCCGCTCCGCGACGACACAGCCGAGCGCGATTCCCTTCGCCGTCAAGCGCTCGTCGGCGTTGTCGGCGCGCAGCGACAGCCGAAATTCGGCTCGTGACGTGAACATGCGATAAGGTTCGGTGACTCCATGGGTCGTGAGATCGTCGATCATCACGCCGAGGTAGGACTCGGCGCGGTCGAAGGTTGTGAGCGCCTGGCCGCCGGCCTTGCGCGCAGCGTTGATTCCCGCAACCAACCCTTGAGCCGCCGCTTCTTCATAGCCGGTGGTGCCGTTGATCTGTCCGGCCAGGAACAGGCCCGCGAGCCGGCGCGCCTCCAGGGTCGGATCGAGCCCGCGCGGGTCGATATAATCGTACTCGATCGCATAGCCCGGACGGAGGATGCGGGCGCGCTCGAGCCCCGGGATCGTCGCCACAAGAGCGTTCTGCGTCTCCGCCGGCAGCGAGGTCGAAATTCCGTTCGGATAGATGGTGGGATCGTCGACGCCTTCGGGCTCGAGAAAGATCTGGTGGCTGTCGCGATCGGCGAAGCGGATCACCTTGTCTTCGATCGATGGACAGTAGCGCGGACCGCGCCCGGATATCGCGCCGGAATAGACGGCGGAGCGATGCGAATCCGCGCGAATGATGCGATGGGTCTCGGCGGTGGTGCGCGTGATGTGGCAAGGGAGTTGCGGCGCCGTGACTCCCGTCGTCATCGAGGAGAAGAATTCAGGCTCGGGATCGCCGTGCTGGACCTCGAGCCGCTCCCAGTTGATCGTCGAGCCATCAAGTCGCGGCGGCGTCCCGGTCTTGAGCCGACCGAGCGCGAAGCCGGCCGCGTCGAGACTTCGAGCGAGGGAAACCGAGGGGGGATCGCCGAATCGCCCGGCCGGCGTCCGCTGGTCGCCGAGGTGAATGACGCCGCGAAGGAACGTGCCGGTGGTCAGCACGACGGCGCAGCAAGCGACCGTGCGGCCGTCCCCCAACTCGACCCCCGTGACGGCGCCGGCTGCGGACGCGATCTGAGCCGCTTCCCCTTCGACGACGGTCAGGTTCGAGGTCTCGGCGGTGAGATCCTGCATGGCGCGCCGATAAAGCTTCCGGTCGGCCTGAGCCCGAGGCCCCTGGACGGCCGGACCTTTGCGGCGGTTGAGGACGCGGAATTGAATGCCGGCCGCATCGGCCGCGCGCGCCATCACGCCGTCCAGCGCGTCAATCTCGCGCACCAGGTGGCCCTTGCCGAGGCCGCCGACGGCCGGGTTGCACGACATCTCGCCTATCGTTCCGAAACGATGGGTGACCAGCGCGGTTCGTGCGCCGCAGCGGGCCGCCGCTGTCGCGGCTTCGCACCCGGCATGACCGCCGCCGATCACAACGACGTCAAATCTCATCTCAAGCGTTCGCCTGTTTCACGTGAAACACGCAACGATTCCGCTCCTATTTCCCAACGCACAATCGGGCAAAGATTTCCCCGAGCACATCCTCGACGCCGATTCGCCCAACAATGCGATCCATCGCCGCGGCGGCGCGTCGCAAATCCTCCGCAATCAACTCTGGCTCCGCGGCGCTCGGCGCCAGCGCCGAGGCCAGCGACTGGCGCGCGTCCTGAAAAGCGCGCCGGTGCCTTTCCAGTGTCAACAAGGCTGGCTCGTTCGACGACATGCGCTCTTCGGCCAATTCCGCAATGGCGTCAAGCAACCGGTCGACCCCGGCCCCCATTTTTGCTGATATCGCAAGGTCCGCAGCGCTTGGCGCCAAGCGGTGCCCGCCCTTGCGGTCGATCTTGGTTCGTACCGCCAAGATGGGACATCCCATGCTCGGCGCTGGGTTGTCTCCGCCGTCGCTTAGCCAAAGGGTCAGGTCCGCGCTCTCGGCGCGTCGGCGCGCTCTCGCCACGCCTTCCTGTTCGATCGGATCGCAGCTCTCGCGCACGCCCGCCGTGTCGACCAGAATGACTGGATAGCCGCGCAGATCGAGAAACACCTCGATCAAATCGCGCGTGGTTCCGGGAATGGGGGACGTGATCGCGACATCGCGGCCGGCCAGCGCGTTCATGAGGGTCGATTTGCCGACATTCGGAGGCCCGGCGATAACGACGGTAAAGCCCTCTCGCAGGCGCGCGGCCGCATCCGCAGTGGCGAGCGCCCGGTCGATGCGGTCGATTGCGCGGCCCGCAGCGCGTCTGACCAACTCGAGGGTAAAATCCGACGCGTCCTCGACGTCAGAGAAATCGATCTGCGTTTCGACGGCCGCCATCGCGCCCAGAAGGCTCAAGCGAATCGCCTCGCACTCACGGCTGAGCGCCCCGCCGGCGATGCGTTGAGCCTGCCGCCGCTGCGCCTCCGTCTCCGCCTCGACCAGATCGGCAAGCCCCTCCACCTCGGAAAGATCGATCTTCCCATTCATGAAGGCGCGCCAGGCGAATTCCCCGGGCTCGGCCAACCGCAGTCCGGGAATGAGCGCCAGCGCCTTGACGACCGCCGACGTGACGGCGCGCCCGCCAGTGACGCTGACTTCCGCCATCTCCTCTCCGGTGAAGCTACGCGGCGCGCAAAACCGGGTGATCAAGGCCCGATCAAGCGGTTCGTGGGTGTGAGGGTGGCGCAGAGTTCGCAGGACGGCGCGGCGATCCGGAAACTCAGGCCCAGGCGCAATTGTTCGGAGCGCGGCCGAACACTTCGGGCCGGACATGCGCAAGACCGCGATCGCGGCTCTGCCCGCGCCGGACGCCGGCGCGAAAATCGTATCCTGGTCGTTTGCGAACAAGGCCGGCCGCTCTAGCCAATCCGAGCGGCTGGCCGTAGGGACGCGTCAGTTGTGCGCGGGACCCGCCGCGGGCAATTCGCTGACCTCGCCACCCGAATGTGCGGGGATCGGCTGCTTCCACTGCGGCGTGCACACGACATACTGGTCCGCAATCGCTTCGTGATCGCCCTGCTTCTCGCGCTGGAAATATAGATAACAAATGCTGAGCGCGCCGGTTCGATAGTCGACACGAAACACGCCGCCTTCCTGCTCATGACGCGTAGCGATGAGTCCATACTCGCTGGGCTCCTGCTTGGTCGCGCCGTCGCCGCTGCGATAGCAGGTGGTGACGCCGAACGCTCCCGGACCGACATCGGTTCGCCCCGGATTGTGTGCGAACTGGCACGCGATGACGTCGCCCGTCAATTTATCAAGGCGATAGACGAGCGATAGATTGATCTGCGGCGCGGCGAGAAACTCGTATTGGCCCGCCGCAGCGCCGGCCGTAAACGCGCACGCCGCGATTGCTGCAATCCCAAAGATCGAAGTCTTCGCCAACATTGCTGACCTCCGCGAACGACGAATCACGTGAGGTCAAGCTGTAGCCGAGCATCTTCACAAATCGTTAAGGCTAACGGTGGGTTGCCGTCACGCCGTCACGCCGTCAGGATCTCCTTGGTCGCGACGGTCGAGTTGGGGTTGAGCCGATAGACGAGCGGGACGCCGGTCGCGAGCTCGAGGGTGGGGATGGTCTCCGGCGTGAGGCGGTCCAGCACCAGGACCAGCGCGCGGAGACTATTCCCATGCGCCGCGACCAGCACGCGCTTGCCGCCGAGAACGGCGGGCAGAATGTTCTGACAATAATAGGGCAGCGCGCGCGCCACGGTGTCCTTTAGGCTTTCTCCGCCCGGCGGCTGGACATCGTAGCTGCGGCGCCATTTGTGGACCTGCTCCTCGCCCCATTTCTTCCGCGCATCGTCCTTGTTGAGGCCGACGAGATCGCCGTAATCGCGCTCGTTGAGAGCTTGATCCCGCTTTTCGGGCAGGCCGGTGAGCCCCATCTCGGCCAGCGCCAATGCGAGTGTGCGTTGGGCGCGGACGAGCGCCGAGGTGAAGGCGAGGTCGAAGGTGAGCCCATGCGCCTTCATTCGGCGTCCGGCCTCTTTGGCTTCCTCAACTCCGGCGGGAGTCAAATCCACGTCCCGCCATCCCGTGAACAGGTTCTTAAGGTTCCATTCGCTCTGACCATGGCGCAAAAGGACCAAGAGACGATCGGGCATGGAGGATTCGCCTTGTTTGGAGGGTCAATGAACGGCTTTACAAGCACGGCCCGTCGGCGGCGCCAACCCGAAAACCGAGAGGCGGATCATTCCGAGTGGCATTGTCGCCGAGCGCTTGGCGCGAGAGCCGGTTTGAGGGGAGCCAGTCGCGCCCGGGCGACCGCGCGGACGCCGACCGGGCGATGCACCTGTTTGATCGCCTCGACGATGTGGACGCCCGCGAACGGCAGCCCAAGCGTTCCGCCGAGCCGCTCAATCGTCGGCGCGGACCGCATCAGGAAGGGCCTGTCGACAGGCGGCGCATAAAGCGCTTCACCCCAGAAGATCGGGGAGAAATCCGCCCGATGAAGCAAGTCGCGAAGTTGCGATTTCGAATAGGGGAGGCCCTGCCCATATGGCGTGCTGTCCGCCCGCGCCCAAACGCCCCTGCGAGAAGGAACGATCACGATCATTCGTCCCTCCGGCGCCGTAACGCGCCACAGTTCTTCAAGCAGCGGGTTCGGCCGATCGGCGGCTTCCAACGCGTGGGCCACCAACAGTCGGTCGATCGAGCCGTCGGGCAGCGGCAACATCTGCGCGTCGACCAGCGCCGCGGCGCAACGTTCGGCTCCGGGCCAGATCGTCACGCCCTGTTCCGCAGGCATCAAAGCCAGGCATCGGCGAGCGCCGTCGCGCAATCGTTCGAGGTAGGGCGTTCCATAGCCCACCGCGGCGACGGAAAGGCCAAGGCTGCTGTCCCAGCGCCCCCGTATCACGCGCCCGATGAGCCTGCGAGCGACGCTGCCGAGGGGCGAACCGTAAAAGCTCTGCAAGCTGAGGACGTCGAGAGGCATCGATAGTGGCCGAACGGGACCGCGACTTTGGACGACCTCTCCATCTTTCGCAATGCATAGGGAGTGAAGATCCGCCCAGAATAGAGTGGTAGAGGAAAGACAGCGGCCTCATGCCCGGCTATATTAGGGGCAGCGGTCTGGCGGCTTCGGGCATGAGCCGCGCCCAAGCGCCCGCCTGGAAGAACCGAGAACCGAAATCACCGAGCCTCCTGTTATGACGCTGAGCGTTCATCAGTATCTTTGTCTTACGGACAATTACGGCGCGCTGGTGCACGATTCGACGACGGGCGCGACCGCGTGCGTAGACGCCCCAGAAGCGGGGCCGACCTTTGCCGCTCTGGCGGAGCGAGGCTGGAATTTATCGGACGTCCTGATCACCCATCATCACGCCGATCATATCCAGGGCGTTCCAGAGCTGAAGACGAAATTCCCAAACCTGAGGTTATGGGGTCCGGCCAAGGACGCGGCGCGAATTCCGTTCCTCGATCGCCAGGTGGGGGAGGGGGACTATGCCCGCGTCGGATCGCTGGCGGCGAAAGTCATCGAGACTCCGGGACATACGCTCGGTCATATCGCCTATCATTTCGAGGACAACGAAACCGCCTTCTGCGGCGACACGCTTTTCTCTCTTGGTTGCGGCCGAGTGTTCGAAACGCCTCACGCGGTGATGTGGAGCTCGCTGGTCAAGCTTGCCGCCCTTCCCGACGAGACCCGACTTTATTGCGGCCATGAATACACCCAGGCGAACGGCAGATTTGCCATCACCATCGAGCCTGACAATCCGGTCTTGAAGGCGCGAATCGAGGAGATTGCAAGGCTGCGCGCCGCAGGCCGTCCGACGCTGCCAACGACCGTCGCAGCCGAGCTTGCGGCCAATCCGTTTCTGCGCGTGGAGGAGCCAGCGGTTCAGGCTGCAGTCGGCATGACCGGGGCTGAGCCCGCGGCGGTGTTTGGGGAGCTCCGCGCGCGCAAGGATCGATTTTAAGGCGCTTCAGTCTTCTTGGCCAAAGATTCGAGGCGCTTTTGCATGTCGGAAAGCTGATTGCGCAGTTCGTCGATATCGTCCTCGGAATTCGCCTTCTTGGGCGGCGATTCCGTCGCCGTGGCCGTCCCCGCGAACGGCGAGAACATCGCGAGCGTCTGATTGAACGCGGCGAAATTCTTTTTCGTCAGTTCCTGCAAAGCGGCGAAGGAACCCGTGGAGAACGCCTCTGGACCAAACATGCGGCTTGCGGCTTCGCGCATCGCCTGTTGCTCGCCTGAAAATCGGTCGATGGAGAATTCGAGATAGCTCGGCAGCAGCGCCTGCATGCTGTCGCCATAGAAACGAATCAGTTGGCGCAGGAACGCCGTCGGCAGCAGCGACTGCCCCTCAATTCCCTCTTGCTCGAAGATGATCTGAGTGAGAACCGAGCGGGTGATGTCCTCATTGGTTTTGGCGTCGTAGACGACGAAATCTTCGCCCGCCTTCACCATCTTCGCCAAATCGGCGAGGGTGACATACGCGCTCGACGCCGTATTATACAGACGACGGTTGGCGTACTTCTTGATCGTAGTCGGAGTGGAATTAGCCATATGTTGCCGGTCCCAGAGTGACGCCCGGGGTCAACACAAGATAGGCGTTTTTTGCTCGGCCCGGAAACCTTTTTTTGCGCCGCAACGTACGCAGTCGCCGAGAATTGAGACTGCGCGGCCCAGGCGGCAGACTTTGGGGGTCGCCGCGAGCTCTGTCCGCCCGCGGGCGCGAGCGGCGTTTAGGCGAGGACAAAGGCGACGCAAGAAACGGGAAAATCCGTCGACCACCGTTGGGGCTCGTTGTGATGGTCGCGATCCTCACGCAGTTCTGAGCTGTTGTACAAGTGCGGCGCGCTTCGCTTGGCTTGAAATTCCGCACGTGGCCCTTATAAGCGGCCAAGGAATCAGCTTAACCATCGAAGCGCGACAGGAAGATTTTTGAATATACGAGTTGTGACCCTGGTTTGGGCTTGCGCGTTCGCTCTTATTGCTTCGGAGGCGCTCTTGACCTTAGGAGTCGCAGCGCAGACCGCTGCGGTGACTATGGACGGCGGCGGCCCGGCCGCGCCGGTAAGGCCAGCCTCCACTCCTCTCCCTGCTTCCGAGAAGGACCCGGCCGAGCGGTCCGCCAAGTCGATCGAATGCGCCCAGAAGGCTGACGCTCGAGGGTTGCTCGGCAAACAGCGCAAGCGCTTCCTGCATGAGTGCAAGAGCAGCGCATGAACGCCGGGCTTGAGGAGGCCGCTCTTGTCTGAGGGGCGCCCGACGAGCGGCTCGAAACGTTCCTCACCCCGCGGGACTGGCTGCGCTACGCGGTCGGCCGGTTTCTCTCCGCCGGCCTCGCCTTCGGCCACGGCGCGACGACTGCGCTCGACGAGGCGGCCTTTCTCATCCTCGAGGGTCTGGGCCTGCCGATCGACACGCTCGATCCGTTTCTCGACGCCAGGCTCTTGCGCCACGAGCGGGCGCGGCTCCTTGAGCTGATCGAGGCGCGTGCGACGACCCGCAAGCCCGCCGCCTATCTTGTCCACCGCGCCTATATCAAGGGCGTGCCGTTCTATGTCGACGAGCGCGTCATCGTACCGCGCAGCCTGATCGGCGAGCTTCTCATGACCGCTTTCGCCGAGGACAATGCGCTGACTGGGGACCCTGAGCGCATCGCATCTGTCCTCGATCTCTGCGCCGGCGGCGGCTCCCTCGCCATTCTCACTGCACGGGTCTTTCCCAATGCTCGCATCGAGGCGGTCGACGTCTCGCCCGACGCGCTCGAAGTCGCCGAGCGTAACCTCAAGGATCACGGTCTTGAAGACCGCATCGGGCTGAAGCGCGGCGATCTATTCGCCCCGGTCAAGGACAAACGCTTCGATTTGATCCTGGCGAACCCTCCCTATGTCGACGCCGAGACGATTGCGCGCTTTCCGCCCGAATACGCGGCCGAGCCGACGATCGCCCATGCGGGCGGGGCGGATGGCCTCGACATCGTGCGCCGGATCCTGAGCGAGGCGCCTCAGTATTTGACGGCGGGCGGGACACTTCTCTGCGAGGTCGGCGGCGCCCGCGGCCGGCTCGAGCACGAGTTCCCGCATCTGCCGTTCGTGTGGCTCGACACCGAGGACACGTCCGGCGAGGTGTTCCTGTTGCGCGCCAGCGATTTCGGCGCGGCGAAACGTGCGCCGAAGAGGACGCGATGAGATGATCCAGCGCCCTATTCCGCCGCTTCCCGCATCGCCGCGCGCATGACGGCGCGCAGTTCGTCGATCGACGTCAACCGCCCGCCGCGCTCGACATGCCAGAAGGTCCAACCGTTGCAGGCAGGCAACCCCTGCACAAGGGCGCCGATCTTGTGGATCGAGCCGACGGCGGGGCCTGCGGCGAGGGCGCCGTCGGCCCGCACCAGGGCGCTAAAACGGCGTCCCGCGTCGACCAGTCGTTCGCCCGGGCGCGCCAGCCCGGCTTCAACGACGCTTAAGAAGGCCACGCGCGGTTCGCTGCGGCGTGTCGGCGCGGCCGCGACCGCCTCTTCGGGCAAGGGCTCAACGGCGTCGATTCGGCGGCGTGCGGCCTCAGCGTAAGCGGGATCGCGCTCGATGCCGATGAATGGGCGGCGCAGACGCCGGGCTGCGACGCCGGTGGTCCCGGAGCCGAAAAACGGATCGAGCACCAGATCGCCGGCGTTGGAGGCGGCCAGCAGCACACGCGTTAGCAGCGCTTCGGGCTTTTGCGTCGGATGAGTCTTTCGCCCCGTCTCGTCCTTGAGCCGCTCTGTCCCGGTGCAGATCGGCAGGAACCAGTCGGAACGGACCTGCACGTCCTCGTTGCCCGCCTTCAAGGTCTCGTAATTGAACGTATAGGCCTTGGCTTCCGGGCCGCGCGCCGCCCAGATCATGGTCTCGTGGGCGTTGGTGAACCGGCGGCCGCGGAAGTTCGGCATTGGATTCGCCTTGCGCCACACAATGTCGTTGAGGATCCAGAAGCCCAGATCCTGCAGAATGGCGCCGACCCGAAAGATGTTGTGGTAGGAGCCGATCACCACGATCGTGGCGGTCGGCTTCATCAGCCGCCGAACCGCGGTCAGCCAGTCGCGAGTAAAGGCGTCATATTCGGCGAAATCGGCGAACTTGTCCCAGTCGTCGTCGACCGCGTCGACCAGGCTCTGGTCGGGGCGCGAGAGCGCGCCTTCGAGTTGCAGATTGTAAGGAGGATCGGCGAAGACGAGATCGACCGAGGCTGCCGGGAGCCTGGTCATTTCCTCCACGCAGTCGCCGATCAGGATGGCGTCGCGCGGGGCCGGGCGCTCCTTCCCGAGCGCCCGGAGGATTGCAGCCGGGCGTTTCGCCTCGCCGGCGCCAGTACGCGAAACCTGAAGCTGGGCGGGGAGGCGAAACGCTCCGGCACGCGCGATACGCATCAACGCAACCATTCGACGCATGTGCCAGACCGTTCGAGCCGGCGCGTCGTTTATGCTCGGTCTAAAGTAAAGGTCCGGTTATGCTCCCCGCCATGCCGCTGTGCCGTTTTCGTACGGCCTAAGTCATTCTAGAGGAAAATTGATCTCAACCCTTTTGAAACCTTTTTGGACAGCTGGTCATTCTTTTTCCGGCTCGAGCCGGAACGAGCGCCGGTGGTACGGACACGGGCCTGCGGACGCCAGCGCCCTCCGGTGTCCGACGGTCGCATAGCCGACGTGCTCCTCGAAACCGTACTGCGGATAGTCGCGGCCGAGGTTGCGCATCAGCGCGTCGCGCATTGTCTTGGCGACAATGGAAGCGGCGGCGATCGACATCGAGAGGGCGTCGCCGTCGATGATCGGGCGCGCCGGGCAGATGAGGCCATCCGGCAAGTCGCGGCCGTCAATCAGCGCAAAGTCAGGACGCAGGCTTAAGCCCGCCACCGCCCGCGCCATTGCGCGAAGCGCGGCGCCGCGGATGTTGAAGAGGTCGATTTCCTCGACGCTGGCGAAAACGACAGAGACGCTGAGCGCCTTGGCGAAGATGATTTCGCATAAGGATTCGCGCGTGGGCGCGGGCAGCACCTTCGAATCGTCGAGCCCCTCGGGCAGATCGTCGGGATCGAGAATGACCGCGGCCACTCCGACCGGCCCGGCAAGCGGGCCTCGCCCGACCTCGTCCACGCCGGCGACCCATCGATGGCCGCTCGCGAACGCCTCGCGCTCGAAATCGAAATGGGGCGTGGTCGGGGGAAGCGGCGGCGGGGCGACCTTCTTCTTCGTCGTCTTCAATGCCGCTCCTTTAAGACGAAAGCCAGTTCGTTCATTGGCAGGTTATCGCAGCCGCGGCTGGTGAGCCAAGATGGGCCAACACAAATGTCGGTGGAAAGGGACGCGATTTGCCGGCCAGGCCCCGGAACGGGCCGCGCGAGGCCCGGATTCAACCAGCGCGCGAGCTCCATGCAAGCAAACGCCAATAAAACCCACATAAACGCGCCTAAACGCTAGTAAATTTGCTAGCGTTTATTTTTCCGAATCGAGACTTTTCAATGAGTTACAGCCGATTCAAATAAGGAAAACCGCCAAGCGCCCCGACTCGCTCGATAGGTTGTGGACGGACGTGTCAAACAGCCGTGGGCTTCTCTTCTCCTCGCCCAGCCGCCGGCCAAGCGCGGATCGGATTCTGCCCATAAGAATCGTATAGCGCACATTTCTGCTTTTGTCAAGCCAATTCGCTATCGACAGCTTTTGCTATCGGCGGGCTTTGTAGGGCTCTTATCGCGGTAGCCGTTGGCCGGCCTTTTTGGGCTCTCGCCTCCGAGCCTTTGGCGTCATGCGCCGGGATCATAGTCCGGGGGATGACGCCCCCGAACCCACCGCTACCGACAACGAACGCCATGAGAGCTGCGCGCCAAATGCGTTCACGCGTGAATTCGTATATCAAACGTCCCATGAGTCTCGGCGCGATTCGCATTCTCGGCGTCGATCCCGGCCTGCGCGCGACCGGCTGGGGCGTGATCGAAGCCGCCGGGTCGCGGCTGAGCTTCGTCGGCTGTGGTTCGATCGAGACCGACGCCGCGACTTCGCTCGCCGAGCGCCTGGCGGCGATCCATCGCTTGCTGACTGGGCTCATCGAACGCGAGGGGCCGCATGAGGCGGCGATCGAGGAGACGTTCATCAACCGCGATCCGCAATCGGCGCTGAAGCTCGGGCAGGCGCGCGGGGTCGCGCTTGCGACATTGGCTTTGACCGGCCTGCCGGTGGCGGAATACGCCGCCAACCTCATCAAGAAGACAGTCGTCGGCGTCGGGCACGCGGAAAAGCGGCAGGTGGCGATGATGGTGAGGATGCTGTTGCCCGCCTCGACCGCGTCGACTCCGGACGCGGCTGACGCGCTTGCGGTCGCCATCTGCCACGCCCAGCATCGCGCTGCGCGGGCGAGAGCGCGCCGCGAAAAAGTGGAGGCCGGTTTTTCGCGAAGAAGCGCGCGAGATCAAAGGAATTTACAGTCCGCTGCGATTCGACCGAATCGCAGCGGACTGTAAAGGCGCGGCATGATCGGCAAGCTCAAGGGCGTCGTCGACAGCGTGGACGAAGAGGTCCTGATCCTCGACGTCAACGGCGTGGGTTACCTCGTCTCCGCCTCGGCCCGGACGTTGCGCGCGCTGCCCGCGGCCGGCGAGCCGGCGGAGCTGCTGATCGAGACGCATGTGCGAGAAGACGCGATCAGGCTTTACGGATTCCTGACCGCCAGCGAGCGCGATTGGTTTCGCCTGTTGCAAAGCGTGCAGGGAGTCGGCGCCAAGGTCGCGCTCGGGATCCTCGGCGCTCTGTCGGCGGAGGCGTTGAGCGCGGCGGTCGCGCGGCAGGACAAGGCGATGATGGCGCGCGCGCCAGGCGTCGGCCCGAAGCTCGCCGCGCGCCTCGTGCTCGAGCTCAAGGACAAGGCGCTGGCGCTCGCCGCCGCCGATTTCGCCCACACGGAGGCGGGTTTCGAGCGCGCGCCCAAGCTCGCCAAGGCCGCGGAGGACGCGGTCCTCGCCCTTGTCGGCCTCGGCTACGCCCAGCCTCAGGCCGCCGCGGCTGTCGCCAGGATTTCCGCTCAGCTCGGACCGGCGGCCGAGACCGCCGCGCTCGTTCGCGCAGGCCTCAAGGAACTGGCGCAGTGACCCAATTTTGCGGTATCATGATCGATGGGTGAAGGGTAAAAAATGACCGGTACATCGAAGCTTTCGTCGAAATACCAGGCTCAATCCCCAAGGCGCTACGTGAACGCTTGGCTTGGCGGCCCGGTCAGAAGATCGCGTTCATCGACAAGGGCAAGGGCGTGTTGATGGTTCGTGTGCCGGAACGCGAGGAGCTCGTGGGCATCGCCCGCGGCGCCAATTTCGAGAATTACCGCGACCGCAATGATCGATATTGATGCGCGTCGTCGACACCTCGGCATGGCTCGAATGGCTGGCTGACAGCGCGGTCGGCCGCGCCATTGGTAGGGAGATCCCGCCGAAGGAAGGCTGGATCGTCCCGACGATCGTGCAATATGAACTGGCCCGTTGCCTGACGCGGGAGGTCTCGGAAGACGCGGCCGACGACACGATTGCATTTTCCACTCAATGCGTCGTGACTGCCTTAACCACACGGCTTGCGCTTGAAGCGGCTGAAATCGCCCGCGATCATGCGCTCGCGATGGCCGATGCGATCATCTATGCAACGGCCGTCGACATGGACGCCGATCTGCTCACCTGCGAGGCGCATTTCGCGAAGCTGCCCGGCGTCGTCTATATCCCCAAGGGATCGCGATGACCGGGCGGCCTCGTCCCTTCTTCGCGCGCGAAGGTCGCTAACGTGGCCGAGGCTCCTCGCCGGCTTGTCTCGGCCGATAAGCGTCCCGAGGACGACACGCCGGTTCGCCCGCAGTTCCTGACCGACTTCGCTGGCCAGGAAGCGGCGCGCAAGAATCTCAGCGTTTTCATCCGATCCGCCAAAGCGCGGGGCGACGCGCTCGATCACGTGTTGTTCGTCGGTCCGCCCGGCCTCGGCAAGACGACATTGGCCCAGATCGTTGCGCGCGAGCTCGGCGTCAATTTCCGCTCCACTTCGGGCCCGGTCATCGCCAAGGCGGGTGATCTGGCGGCGCAGCTCACCAATCTCGAACCGCGCGACGTGCTGTTCATCGACGAGATTCATCGCCTCAATCCGGCGGTGGAGGAGATCCTTTATCCGGCGATGGAGGATTTCCAGCTTGACCTCATCATCGGCGCCGGACCAGCGGCGCGCTCGGTGAAGATCGATCTCGCTCGCTTCACTCTGATCGGCGCGACGACCCGCGCCGGGCTCCTCACCACCCCGTTGCGCGACCGATTCGGCATTCCGATTAGGCTAAATTTCTACACCACCGAAGAGCTGCAGGGGATTGTCGCGCGCAGCGCCAGAGTGATCGGCCTCGTCCTTGCCGATGACGGCGCGAACGAGATCGCCAAGCGCTCGCGCGGCACGCCCCGCATCGCCGGGCGCTTGCTTAGGCGCGTGCGCGACTTCGCCGTGGTCGAAGGCGCAAAGAGCGTCACGCGCGCGCTTGCCGACAGGGCGCTCAAGCTGCTCGACGTGGACGCGATCGGGCTTGATCAGATGGATCGACGTTATCTCGACGCGATCGCGATCAAGTTCGGCGGCGGTCCGGTCGGCGTCGAGACGATCGCCGCCGCTCTGTCCGAGCCCCGCGACGCAATCGAAGACATCATCGAGCCCTATCTCATCCAACTCGGCTTTGTGCAGCGCACGCCGCGCGGACAATTCCTCACGTCGCACGCTTTCCGCCATCTCGGCCTCGCCGAACCGCGCCGCGAAGGGTCACATCCGACCCTGTTCGAGAACGGGGAGGAGTAGGCTGCCCTATGAAGACGCGGAGGGTTTCTCACATCGTGAGCTTCCTCGAGGCGCTCGCCTCCGAGCGCGGCGCGAGCGTGAATACGATCGAGGCCTATCGGCGAGACCTCGCGGACTACGAAACCTATCTGAACGCTAAGGGGATCGACGCGCTAAAGGCGGACGCAGCCGGCGTGCGCGGGTTTCTCGCCGCCCGCGGCGCGCAGAAGCTGAGCGCCGCGTCGCTTGCCCGCCGTCTGTCGGCGATCCGTCAGTTTCACAAGTTTCTTTATGCGGAAGGCTGGCGGCGGGACGATCCGACGCTGGCGGTCGAGGGTCCGCGCCGATCGCGCCCGTTGCCCAAGCTGTTGAGCATGGCTGAGGTCGAGCGCCTGATCGCGACCGCGCGCGAGGGGCTCGATGTCGCGGAGCGCCGGCTCCGCGAGCGGCTGGAGACGGCGCGCGTCGCTTGTCTCATCGAGCTCATCTACGGATCTGGCCTGCGCGTGTCGGAAGCCTTGAGCCTCAAGAAGTTGATCGCAACCGCCAAGTCGCCGCTCATCCCCGTGCTCGGCAAGGGCGATAAGGAGCGCCTGGCGCCGCTCTCCGGACCCGCCCGCGCCGCGATCGGCGTGTTTCGCGCCCTGCTCGATCAAGCCGCGCAGGGCGCGGCCGCAAGCCCTTGGCTGTTTCCCGCCGAGAGCGCGAGCGGCCATATGACGCGCCAGGCCTTCGCTCGCGATCTCAAGCGCGTCGCCGCAGCCGCGGGAATTGCGTCCGCGCGCGTGAGCCCGCACGTGCTTCGCCACGCCTTCGCCAGTCATCTATTGCAGAACGGCGCCGACCTGCGCGTCGTTCAGGATCTGCTTGGCCACGCCGACATCGCGACGACGCAGATCTATACGCATGTGCTTGACGAGCGCGCCAAGGCGATGGTGCGCGATCTGCATCCCATGAACGACGAGGGCGAACCCGGATGACGGGCGACCGCGCGCCCTGGCGCAGGACGAAGGACGGCGTCGTCGTCTCCTGCCGCCTGACGCCGAAGGGCGGACGCGACGCGATCGACGGCGTGGCTCATCTTGCCGACGGGTCCTCTGTGCTCGCGGCGCGCGTGCGCAGCGCTCCGCAAGGGGGCGAAGCCAATGAAGCCCTGTGCGCGCTGTTGGCGGAACGGTTGGACATCCCTGCCTCCAGCGCGCGCGTTGTCGCCGGCGCGAAGAGCCGGCTCAAGCAGGTCGCGGTTTCGGGCGATCCGGAGGCCCTCATCGGGAGGCTCGAAGCGCTGGCGGCAAGCCACTGAAACCAGTCCGGAGCGTTCTGGCGCGTCCTGCTTTTGGGTCGAATTCGAGGCGGGGCGCCCCGATCGGAAGATTGTGTTCGGCGCTGGCGGGAGACGGGGCGCGTCGCGCGCCCCAGTCAGATCGCTCTCGGACGGAAGGAGCGACAGCGACTTTCTCTTGACAAAATCGGAAATCGACGCTATAAGTATTCAGATAGGCGGAATCTCCTCCCGTTCGGAGCCTGCCAGGCCGGGAGACGAGAGGCGTGGCTGTTTGAAAACTTGCTGACCACAACCCGTCGCGCGAGCGGAAGAGGGAGGAGAGATTTCCTTATTTTTTCGCCCGCAACCCTTTGAGAAGGCTCGATTCTGAAAAATAAACGCTCGTAAACGCCAGCTATTTTGCTAGCGCTTGGGCGCATTTGGGTGGGTCTTATTGGCGGTTGCTTGCGGGGAACTCGCGCGCTGGTTGTCGAAGCCCGAGCTCTAGGCGACGCGACTGATGCTGGCCTGGGCGCCGCCGAGCCCGCGCTGCATCGTCCGGCAGTACCAGTCGACGAATTGGGTGACCCCGTCCTCATGATCGGGCGCGTAGGGTCCGGGTTCATAAGCGGGCGAGCGAATGCCGATCTGGTTTTCTTCGACCACGCGCTGGTCTTGGCTGTTGGTCGCGAGCCAAACGTGGGTCAGTTCCTCGATCGTATAGTCTTTTCCCTCGACAGCCTCCTTGTGAACCAACCATTTGGTCCGGACCTGCGTCTGCATCGGACCGAGCGGGAGAACCTGGAAGCTGACGGCGTGGTCGCCCAGCACGTGATTCCAGGTCGAGGGATAGTGGAAGAGCAACAGCGATCCGACGCGAGGCTCGATAACGTTGTCGCTGAGCGGTCGGGCGACGGCGGCGCGCCCGGACATCGTATAGCTGACCGCTCCGTCTAGAAGCGGAACTCGGCTGGTGCGGAACTGCCCCGAGTTGGAGAGCAGGAAGACGCTGGGCAGCCCCGCGGCCTCCCATCGATTCCAGTGAGCCTTGATCTCCTGATCGCTAACAACGCCATCTATTCCGGATATCGTCGGCTTTTCGGGGAACGTCCGGCAGAGTTCCGGATGGTTCCCCGCGCAGTGGTAGCACTCGCGGTTGTTTTCCCAGACGAGCTTCCAATTGCCGTTTTCAACGATCGTGCTCTCAAAGGCGATTTTCGCGTCGGCGATCTTGTGCGGCGATAAATATCTTTCCGCCTGGGCTCGGAAGGGCTCGAAACTTGGCGCAACGGGCGCAACGCACACGAAGATGTAACCGCCGACGCTTTCGCAGTGGACGGGCTTGAGCCCGAACTGCGTCTTGTTGATCGCTGCGTCCATGTGACGCGTGCGGATCAATCCCCCGGCAAGATCGTAGGTCCACTGATGATAAGGACATACGAGGCGCTTCACCGCGCCCTTTGGGGCTGCGCATATGCGCGAACCGCGATGCCGGCAGGAATTGTGGAGGGCGCGTATCGTTCCGTCGGCGCCGCGCAGGACAATGATCGGATAGTCTCCAATCTGCAGAGTGAAATAATCGCCGGGCGCCGGTATCTCGCAATCGTGGCCGGCGAACAGCCAATCTCGATAAAAGATCGTTTCAAGGTCGAGGCGGTAGAAATCAGGGTCGGTGTAGAATTTTTGCCCCAGGCTTCGACCTGGGTTCCGAGCCCTCAGCTCCGCCAGCATCGCATCTTTCGCATCCATGTCCGCTTCCCACGTGACCGGCGCTGCGTCGCCGGATCAATGCGCAACCGGATCATGCACACAAATAAGAGAGGCGTCGCGCGGGTTTTTCAGGTGAGGCCATCCCGTCTCTAGGGGCGCCACTACGCGGTCCAGAGGCCATTGCGCTGAAAGCGAAAAAGGGCTTCGATGGCGACTGCGTTCGTCGTCGCGACCTGTCAGGAGGAGATGCAATGAAAGCGCTCACGTTTGCCGGCCTCGGACTGGCGGCCTTGCTCGCGGGCGCGGGCTTCGCTTCGGCGAAGACCCTGGTCTACTGCTCGGAAGGCAGTCCGGAGAATTTCACTCCGGCGATCAACACCACCGGCACCAGCTTCGACGCGGCGCGGCCCGTCTACAATCGCCTGACCGAATTCAAGCGCGGCACGACCGAGGTCGTTCCCGGCCTCGCCGAAAGCTGGGAAGTCACTGACGGCGGCAAGACCATCACCTTTCATCTGCGCAAGGGCGTCAAGTTCCATTCATTGAAAGACTTCAAGCCAACGCGCGACTTCAACGCCGATGACGTATTGTTTTCGATCGACCGCCAGTGGAAGCCGGACAATCCGTATTACAAAGTCTCGGGCGGCAAGTATGACTATTTCGACGACATGGATATGCCGAAGCTGCTCGATTCGGTCGAGAAAACCGACGATTACACCGTCGTGATGAAGCTGAAAGAGCCGAATGTCGCCATCCTCGCCAACCTGGCGATGGACTTCATGGCGATCGGGTCGAAGGAATACGCCGACTTCCTGCTCAAGAAGGGGACGCCTGAGCAGTTCGACCAGGCGCCGGTCGGGACCGGCCCGTTCTCGTTCGTCTCCTATCAGAAGGATTTGGTCATCCGCTACAAGGCGAACAAAGACTATTACGGCGAGAAGGCGCTGGTCGACGACCTCGTGTTCGCCATCACTCCCGACGCCACGGCGCGCTACGCCAAGCTCAAGGCGGGCGAGTGCCACATCAACGCCTATCCAAGGCCGGCCGACCTTGCGGAGATGGAGAAGGATCCCACCCTCAAGGTGATCAACATGCCGGGCCTCAACGTCGCCTATTGGGCCTTCAATGTCACCAAGCCGCCGTTGGACAAGAAGGAGGTGCGCCAAGCTTTGGCGATGGCGATCGATCGCGACGCCATCATCAAGGACGTCTATCTTGGCGCGGGGTCGAAGGCGACGACGCTGATCCCGCCCACGATGTGGTCCTTTAACGACAAGATTCCGGACGTGCCTTACGACCCCGAGAAGGCGAAGACCATGCTCGCGGCGGCTGGCGTCAAGACGCCGCTCGACATCGATCTCTGGTACCAGCCGGTGTCGCGGCCCTACAACCCTAACGGCAAGCGCATCGGCGAGATGATGCAGGCCGATCTCGCCAAGATCGGCGTCAACGCCAAGCTCGTCACCTATGAGTGGGGCGAGTATCGCAAGCGCCTCGCCGCCGGCGAGGAGATCACCGGCCAGTACGGTTGGACCGGAGATAACGGCGACCCGGACAATTTCTTCTTCCTGCGAGGCTGCCCCGGAGGCAAGCCTGGCGACAGCAACCCGACGAAATGGTGCAACGCCGAGTTTGACGAACTGCTGGCGAAGGCCCGCACCCTGACGAACCAGGCCGACCGGGCGAAACTCTATCAGCGCATGCAGGAGATCGAACACGACGAGCAGCCCGAGCTCCTTCTTGCCCATTCCATCGTGTTCGAAGCCATGCGCTCGAATGTGACCGGCTATAAGCAAAGCCCGCTTGGAACGCACGCGTTCGAAGGCGTCGACCTTAAGTAAAGGCCGCTCCGGGCTCCGCCAGCCATGATGCAAGGCGGGGCCCGTTGTTTTAGAATCGGCCATGCTCGCCTACTTCCTTCGCCGCATCGCGCTGACCATCCCGACATTCCTGGCGCTGATGTTCCTGACCTTCGCGGCGATCCGTCTTGTGCCGGGAGACCCGGTGGAGGTGAGGACCGGCGAGCATGGCATGTCGCCGGAGCGGCTGGCGTACTTCCGCCATGAGCTTGGCCTCGACCAGCCCGTGTGGCGGCAGTTTCTCGACTATGTCTGGCGCATCGCGCACGGCGACTTCGGCGTGTCGCTGTCGTCGCAGCAGAAGGTGCTGACCGAGTTTCTGACCCTGTTCCCGGCGACGTTGGAACTATCGTTCTTCGCCATGCTGTTTGCGATTGCGGTCGGGGTCCCGGCCGGCGCGTTTGCGGCGGTCAAGCGCGGCGGCTTCTATGATCAGGCCCTGATGACGGTGTCGCTGTTCGGCTACTCGATGCCGATTTTCTGGTGGGGCCTGCTGCTTATCATGTTCGTTTCCGTGCGACTCGGGCTTCTGCCGGTCTCGGGCCGGATCGACCTCATCAACTATTCCTTCGATCAGCCGACGGGATTTATGACCATTGACGCGCTCCTGTCCGACCAGGAAGGCGCTTTCCTCGACGCCTTGCGACACCTCGTCCTGCCGGCGATCGTGCTCGGCACTGTGCCGCTCGCTGTCATCGCCCGTATGACCCGCTCTTCGATGCTCGAGGTGTTGAGCGAGGACTATGTGCGCACCGCGCGCGCCAAGGGGCTCAAGCCGGCGCGGGTCATCGGCGTTCACGCCTTGCGCAATGCCCTCCTGCCGGTGGTGACGGTGATCGGCCTCTCGGTCTCCAGTCTGATGGCCGGAGCGGTGCTGACGGAGACGATCTTCTCCTGGCCGGGGGTCGGCCATTGGCTCATCGAATTGATCAGCCGGCGCGACTATCCGGCGCTGCAGGGCGGCGTCCTGCTCATCTCAGCCGTCGTCGTTCTCGTCAATCTGATTGTCGATCTCGTCTACGGTGTGATCGATCCCAGGATTTGTCATGCCCGCTGACGTCGCAGCGCTGACGACGCCGATCGGCGAGGATGCAGCGGCGGTCCTCACCCAGCCTTCGCCGTTGGCGTCGTTCTGGGCTGCGTTCCGGGAAAACCGAGGCGCGGTGTTCGGCCTCGCTGTC
Source organism: uncultured Alphaproteobacteria bacterium (assembly GCA_963824475.1). Lineage (GTDB taxonomy): Bacteria > Pseudomonadota > Alphaproteobacteria > Rhizobiales > Beijerinckiaceae > Roseiarcus. The sequence goes on along the minus strand of CAWGPR010000003.1, from coordinate 51,802 downwards.
TTCACCGTCATCGTTCTCTTGGCGCTGGCCGCGAACGTCGTCGCGCCCCATTCGCCGATCGAGCAGTTCCGCGATGCAGTGCGGACGCCGCCGGTATGGGAAGTCGGCGGCTCATGGCGATTCGTGCTTGGAACCGATGGCGACGGTCACGACATGCTGTCGCGCCTCATCTTCGGGGCCAGGGTGTCGCTGTTCATTGGCCTTTCGGTGATGTGCGTGTCATTCATTGTCGGCGTGGCGCTCGGGCTCGCGGCGGCGATGACCGGCCCAATTGCCGACGTGGTCATTACGCGCCTGATGGATTTGATCATGGCCGTGCCGAGCCTGGTGCTCGCTGTGCTCGTCGTTGCGGTTCTCGGGCCGAGCCTCGCCAACACCATCATTGCCGTGACGATCGTCTATCTGCCGGGCTACGTGCGTCTGGCGCGCGCTTCCGCCTTCGGCGAACTTGGCAAGGACTATGTGACCGCCGCGCGCGTGGTCGGCGTCGGGCCGCTCCGGCTCGCCTGTTCGACCGTGCTGCCAAACTGCCTCGCCCCCCTCATCGTGCAGGCGGCGCTTGGCGTATCGAGCGCCATTCTCGAGGCGGCGGCGCTCGGTTTTCTTGGGCTCGGCGCCCAGCCGCCGACGCCGGAATGGGGCTCGATGCTCGCAGACTCGCGCGAATTCATCCGCTCCGATCCCTGGATTGTTACACTCCCCGGCTTGGCCATTCTCATCACCGTCATCGCCATTAATCTGACTGGCGACGGCCTGCGCGACGCGCTCGATCCCAAGATGCGGAGGGGCTGATGACGCCGCCTCTGCTCGAAATCCGCAATCTTAGCGTTTCGTTTGCGACACAGCACGGCGCGTTCAAGGCGGTGGACGGGTTCGATCTCACGCTCGAGCGCAACGAAGTGCTGGCGATCGTCGGCGAATCGGGCTCCGGTAAGTCGGTGGCGATGCTGGCGGCGATGGGCCTATTGCCTCCGACCGCGACCGTCTCCGCGGACCGCATGGCCTTCGATGGCGCGGACCTCTTGTCGATCACCGCAGATGAGCGGCGCCGGCTCGCCGGCAAGGACATGGCGATGATCTTCCAGGAGCCGATGTCGTCGCTCAATCCGTGTTTCACTGTCGGCTTTCAGATCGGCGAAACGCTGAAGACCCACCTCAACCTCAGCCGCGCCGCGCGCGACCGGCGCAGCGTCGACCTTCTGGCGGAAGTCGGCATTCCCGATCCGGCGCGCCGGGCGCACGCCTATCCCCACCAGCTTTCGGGCGGCATGAGCCAGCGCGTTATGATCGCAATGGCGCTTGCCTGCCGGCCGAAGCTCCTGATCGCCGACGAGCCGACGACGGCGCTCGACGTCACCATTCAGGCGCAAATCCTCGATCTTCTGATGCGGGAGCGTCGCGACAACGGAATGGGGCTTGTGCTCATCACCCATGACATGGGGGTGGTCGCTGAAACTGCCGACCGGGTCATCGTCCAATACGCCGGCCAGCAAATGGAGACGAACAGCACGCGCGAACTTTTCGCCGATCCGCATCATCCCTATACCGCTGCGCTTCTGGCGGCATTGCCGGAGCGGGCGAGCGGGCGGCGCCTGCCGGCGATTCCCGGCGTCGTGCCAGGGCCGTTCGACCGGCCGCGCGGCTGCGTATTCTCGCCGCGCTGCGCCTTTGCTTTCGACGCCTGCCATGAGGTCGCGCCGCAGCCGGCGGACGCCGCGCTTGGCCGCGCGCGATGTCTGACGCCGCTTATCCGTGGGATTCCCAACGCGCTTGAGCTCCAAGGAGTGGATTCGTGAGCGCCGTGCTCGAAGCGAAGGACCTGACACGCGATTACTCGGTCTCGCGCGGCGTGTTCCGCTCTCGCGCGACGATCAAGGCGCTTAACGGAGTGTCCTTTTCGCTGCGAGCGGGGCGCACGCTGGCGGTGGTCGGCGAGTCCGGCTCGGGCAAATCGACGTTGGCGCGGCTCTTGACTATGATCGAGAATCCAACCGCCGGCTCGCTCCTCATCGACGGCGAAGATGTCGCTCACGCGAGCGCGGAGACGCGGGCGCGCCTCAGGCGGGAAATCCAGATTGTGTTCCAGAACCCATATGGGTCGCTCAACCCGCGCCAGACGATCGGCAAGGCGGTGGAGGAGCCGCTGCTCGTCAACACTGGCCTTAAGCCCGCGGAGCGTAAAGCTGAGGCTCTGTCGATCATGGCCAAGGTGGGCTTGAGGCCCGAATATTATCACCGCTATCCGCACATGTTCTCAGGCGGCCAGCGCCAGCGCATCGCCATCGCCCGCGCGCTCATGCTGAAGCCCAAGATCCTGGTGCTTGACGAGCCGGTGTCGGCGCTGGACGTTTCGATCCGCGCTCAGGCGCTCAACCTGCTCGCCAGTCTGCAGGAGGAGTTCGGGCTGGCTTATGTGTTTGTCTCGCACGATCTCTCGGTCGTGCGGCATATCGCCGATGAGGTGATGGTGATCTACCTCGGCAATGCGGTCGAACTCGGCGAGCGCGATGCGATCTTCGACCGTCCGCAGCATCCCTATACGCAGGCGCTCCTGTCCGCGACGCCCGTCGCCGACCCGACCGCCAAACGCGAGCGCATCCTGCTTTCCGGAGAGCCCCCGTCGCCGTTCGCGCCGCCGCCGGGGTGTCCGTTTCATCCGCGCTGCCGATTGGCCTTCGATCGCTGCCGCGCCGAGAAGCCGCCGCTTGAGAGCAAGCAGGGGCGGGACGTCGCCTGCTGGGCGGTCGCGGCATGAGCGAGGAAACCTACGACTTCATTGTCGTCGGCGCCGGCTCGGCCGGCTGCGTGCTCGCCAATCGGCTGAGCCGCGATCCCCGCAACCGCGTGCTCATCGTCGAGGCCGGCGGCGCTGATAATTGGATCTGGTTCCACATTCCCGTCGGCTATCTCTACGCGATCGGCAATCCGCGCGCCGACTGGATGTTCAAGACCGCGCCGGAGGCGAACCTCGGCGGCCGCTCGATCGCCTATCCGCGCGGCCGGGTGGTGGGAGGCTGCTCCGCGATCAACGCCATGATCTATATGCGCGGCCAGGCGGCCGACTACGACGGCTGGCGCCAGCTCGGCCTTGCCGGCTGGGGCTGGGAGGACGTGCTGCCCTATTTCCTCCGCCAGGAGGACCATCACGGCGGCGCGAGCGCCCTGCATGGGAAGGGCGGCGAATGGCGGGTCGAGCGCCCGCGCGTCTCGTGGGCGATCCTCGACGCCGTGCGCGAGGCCGGGGTCGAGATTGGTATTCCGAAGATCGACGATTTCAATCGCGGTGACAACGGAGGTTCGAGCTATTTCGAGGTCAACCAGCGTCGCGGGCGGCGTTGGAGCGCGGCGACCGCGTTTTTGAAGCCGATCCTCAAGCGGCCGAACCTGCGCCTAGCCACCGGCGCGCATGTCGAGCGCATCCTGTTCGAGGGCCGCCGCGCCGTGGGCTTGCGCTACAGCCAAGACGGTGTGAGCCGCGAGGCTCGGGCGAGCGGCGAAGTCATCCTGGCGGCGGGCGCAATCGGCTCGCCGCAGCTTCTGGAGCTTTCGGGCGTGGGCGCGCCGGATCGTCTCAGGGCGCTCGGCGTCCCCGTAGTCCATTCGCTGCCTGGGGTCGGCGAAAACCTGCAGGACCATCTGCAGCTCAGGGCAATCTTTGGCATCGAGGGCGCGCGCACGCTCAATGTCGACTATCAGTCCCTGTTCAAGCGGGCAATGATCGGGCTCGACTACGCGGTGCGCAGGCGCGGGCCGATGACGATGGCGCCCTCGCAGCTTGGCCTGTTCGCCAAGTCCTCGCCCGACTACGACACCGCCAATATCGAATTCCATGTCCAGCCGCTCTCGCTGGACCGCTTCGGCGAACCCATGCACGCCTATCCGGCGATCACGATCAGCGTCTGCAACCTGCGCCCGGAGAGCCGGGGCTCGACCCACGCCCTGAGCGCCGATCCGCGCGCGGCGCCCGCCATCCAGCCGAACTATCTTTCGGCGCTTGCCGACGAGCGGGTCGCGGTGGACTCGATCCGTCTTACGCGCCGCCTCGCCGCGGCGCCCTCTCTTGCGCGATACGCGCCGCGAGAACTCAAGCCCGGCGCAAGCCTGCAGTCGGACGATGAGCTTGTGCGGGCGGCGGGCGAGATCGGCACGACGATCTTCCATCCCGTTGGGACCGCGAAAATGGGATCGGCGCAGGATCCGTTGGCGGTGGTCGACGAAAGGCTCAAGGTCCAGGGTCTTGACGGCTTGCGCGTCGCCGACGCTTCCGTGATGCCGCGCATCACCTCCGGCAACACCGGCTCGCCGACCATGATGATCGCCGAAAAGGCGGCCGAGATGATCCTTGCCGACGCGAGAGCCGCCTGATGTGGAAAGAAAGACAAGCGCTTCCGGCGGACGGACGCCAATCGGAAGCGGCGCTGATGATCGCGCGCGGCGTGCGGCGGCGGCTCCGGGCGCGCGGCTTCTCGAGCCTGACTGAACTTTCGCTGACCGACCGGCGCCGCGCGACATCGCGGCGGTCAATCGCGACGGCGAGGTGCTGATCGTCGAGGTCAAGTCGTCGTCGGCGGACTTTCGCGCCGATCGGAAATGGCGTGACGACGCCGCCGGCTGCGACCGGCTCTATTTCGCCATCTCGGAGGGCACGCCGGCCGACTTGATGCCCCTGGAGGCAGGCCTCATCGTCGCCGATTCTTACGGCGCGGAGATCGTGCGCGAAGCCGAACTCAAGCGCATGGCGCCGGCCAGCCGCCGCGCGCTCTTGCTGCGCTTTGCCCAGGCCGCCGCCGACAGTCTGCGCCGATGGCTAACAGCTCGCCGATATATTTGCCCTTGCTCCGAACACAGATTGGGTTGTGGTCGGGCAGTGTTGTGGCTGAGCGTCGAGATTCCCCGATCCTCATTCATCAGCCCGCTCGGCGACCGCGTCGATGTCGACGACCTCGCTGTGCTTGACGCCAATGGCGCTGGCGAGCAGCTTGAGCCGGTCGATCACCACTTCGCTGTCGGGGGCGCGGGCGGCCGCGGCGACTTCGAGCCGCACGCTATCTGGCTCGATGCGCAATCGCGCGCTTTCCAGCATGGCCGGCACGCCGCCGGAAAAGCGATAGGCGAGCAGGATCGCGCGGCCGAGGATCTGCGCCCGGCGGCGATCCGCCGGCGTGAGCAGCTTAATGGCCGGGCTCAGCCACGGCGCGTCCGGTCGGCCGACGTAGCGCGCGTGAATCGCGGCAGCGATGAACACCCTCTCCGGGTGGGTGACGCCGATGAATGGAAACTCGAGCAGCCGGCGAAAACTCTCTTCCGCCCGGAGGTCGGGCGCGTCTCTCCAGGCGATATCGGACAGCGCGCAGACGGCGACGCGCAGCCTCTTCTCAGGGGCGGTTTCGGGCGAAAAAAGGTTTTCGGTCCAGGACACAAGCTCGGGCGCGAATTCGGGCACGCGCGCGAGCGGCAGGCCGATCAGCTGCGCGCCCTCGATCAGGGGATCGAGATATTGTTCCTCTTGGCTCAGCTGCGAATAGAGAAATCCCTCGCGCAGGCCGAGAGCGGAAAAGACGACGCGTCCGGGCTTCAGGTATTTCAGCACGCGATCCAACGTCAGCGCCGCCGCCGGCAAGGTGCGCGCCCGGCGTTCCGCCACGGCCGGCGTCGCCGCCAGTTTCGCTGCGCTGAGCCGCGAGACTGCTCGCGCGAATTTTCGCGCCTCGGCGGCGGCGAGGGTATAGCCGTGGACGACTCTGACCGGCGCGCCGACCGCGTCCATGTGGGCCTTCGCCAGCGCCCGCCAGCCGCCACCGACCGCGTAGAACACCGGCCTTGCCAGCGCGCGTGGTAGGCGCGAACGCAGAATTTCGTCGATTTGCCGCTTCGCCGCCGAGACGCCCGCCGCCAGCATCGCCTCGACCGGCAGGGCGCCGAGCGGCAGACTGACCCAGCCATCTCCCACATGCTCATCGATCGCTTCCGCGACTTCGAGGCTGCCGCCGCCCATGTCGCCGACCGCCCCGACTGGCCGGAAGAAGCCGGAAATGACGCCGAGCGTCGCGAACCGGGCTTCCTCGGCCCCGCTGAGGATGCGCACCTTCAGGCCTGACTCCGCTTCAATCGCCAGAGCAAGCTTCGGCCCGTTCGAAGCGCGACGCATGGCCTCCGTCGCCACGGCGTCGATTTCGAGCAACGCCCATGGCCTCGGCGATGGCGCGGAATCGCCGCACGGCCTCGACCGCTCGACGAAAATGGTCAGGCGCGATTGCGCCAGTGTCAGCCAGTCCTTCGGCGAGACGGGCAAGCGATTTTTCATTGAAGCGTGGCAGCGGCGCCCGGCCGAGTTGGTCATAGACCAGGAGCCGGATCGAGTTCGAGCCGATGTCGACGATCGCATAGGGCGGCCTGTCGGCTCGCTTGGCGCGCTCGGGGTCGAGCTGAAGCGGCCGCAGCGGCCTTTCCGAGGTTTGAACGTCTCCCTTCGCCATCGCGTTTCTCCCCCGCGATCTTATCACAGGCGACGGCGACGCCCTGCTGACGGTTCGGTTGTCTCCGTCGCTCAGACAGGCGCGGGGATACCGCTCTGGACCGAGCGCAGCGCCGCCTGACACAGCTTGAGCGACCAAAGATTGCCGCGCGCCGAGTTCAGCGGCTCCCGCCCGTCTTCGATTGCGCACAAGAGTTCGCCCATGGCGCCGGCGAAGCCGTCGTTGAACCAGGCGCCCGTAAGACGCGGCCTGGCGACTCCCGCTTCGGTATAGAGTTCGACCGACTGATGGCCGAGGTCGGGCCCCATGCTGGAGACGACGCCCTTCGCGCCGATGACCGAAGTCGAATTGCGCGCGCCATATCGGGTCGCGCCGTCGAAAACAAGCGAGGCCTGACCGCCGTCAAAGGCGATGAGCGCCTGAGCCAGCAGCGGGGGCCGCGCGGTCTGTCCGGCGGCTCGGGCGGCCGTCGCATGAACGAGATGGGCGCGGTCGTCGATGACGCTCGCGAGAAAATCGAACCAATGGATGCCGAAATCCCAGAGGATGAGATCGTCCATGGCTTCGAACGGCGTTCCGGCGATCCAGCCGTGGTTCCAGCGGATCTCGACATGAACGCCAGTGACTTCGCCGATGAGGCCAGCATAGACCGCCTCCCGGATATAGGCGAGATGCGGCGCCCAGCGGCCGTTCTGATTGACCGCGAGCTTGAGGCCGCGCCGCTCCGCAAGCTCAACGAGTTCGCGGCCGTCGTCGAGGTCCTCGACGAACGGCTTTTGCGACAGCACGTGCTTATCAGCGTTCAGCGCGCGCCGCATGAGGTCGAGGCGGACGTCCGCGTGCGCGGTGAGGTCTAGAACGCTCACGTTGGGATCGCGCAACAGAGAATTGAAATCGTCGGTGACCCGCGCTCCAGGGAAATAGGCGTCGCGCCGCGCACGGGCGCGATCGAGGTCGCGCGAGAAGATCGCAACGACGTTGAGGCCGTGGCGCGCATAGGCGTCGAGATGCGCCCCGCTGATGCCGCCCGCGCCGACCAGCGCGATCGGCGCGCCACGGTTGCGCGGCATTGGGGGACGATAGGGCAAGTCCGGCGCTTCGACCTCCACCGCGGCCTTGGCGACCAACGCATAATCGTCGGCCGAAGGTCCTTCGGCCTTCCCCGCTTCCATCTCAGTCATGGCAGCAGAGCCAGCGTGCGCCGCTCACGCGCGGAGAGCGCCGCAGTGTCGACAATGCGCTGCGCGGTCCGACAGAGCGGGGGGTCCAGAGGCCCCTCGAACGGCAGGCCCTGCTCCTTGCAATGGAGCACGTATTCAACCGGGTTGCGAAACGGCGCCTTCAATTCGTCGGCAGGAATTTGGCGGATCGTCGGGTCGACGCGAGTTTGAACACTGACATGCGGCTCGTAGTCATAACTCGAAATCGTGCCTTCCGAACCGACGACGACAAAACCGCACTTGGGCTGCGGCTGCGTGGTCCAGGGATCGGTGAACGTCCCCCAGCGCGTTTCGAGTTTCGACAGGCCACGGGCGTAGCGGCAGATGGTGATGGAATGCTCGTCGACTTCGAGTCGCTGCGGCTGATCGACGACTGCGGTCACCTCGATCGGCGCCTCGCCGTTCATGAACCAGGTCCCGAGCGTTGCGCCGTAGCCCAGATAGTCGAGCAGGCTGCCGCCGCCCGCGACCTTGCTGTACCACCATGACGTCGGCTTCTCGCGCCGCACATCCTCGTCCGACACGACGACCTTGTCGGCGCGATGATAGAGCGGACCGCGGTTGCCGTCGTAAAAGTGAACCTCGATCACGTCGCCGATGAGCCCCTCGTCGATCAGCCGCTTGGTCGTCACATGCGGCGGATACCAGCGCAAAGGCCAGTTGATGGCGAGCCGCACTCCCGACCTCTTGATGGCCGCAAGGATCCGGTCGGCGTCGGCGAGCGAGGCGGCGAAAGGCTTTTCCAGCAGGATGTCGACGCCGAGCGCGGCGACCTCTTCGACCACGTCCGCATGTCGCGCGGTCGCCGGACAGAGGATTGCAAGATCCGGATGCGCCTCTCGCACGCATTGCGCGGCATCGCGATAGACGCGCTCGGTGGGGATGGAGAAGTTGGCGATCGTGTCTGCCATCCTCGCTTTGTCCTTGTCGCACACCCCGGCGATCTCGGCATTGGGATGCTCGTAGGCCTCGCGCAGGAGGTCGCCCATGTGCATGTGTTCGAAACTCAAGCCGACGATCCGCCATTTGCGCATCTGATATCCTCCCGAAAAGCTTAAGGCCGCTTGCGCGGATCAATCGTCTTCCAGCTTCAGGCGGGGCCGGACCGAGCTCGACGGGGCGTGCACGGGCGAGGCCGCTTCGCTGCGCCGCTGCTCGACGCGCAGCACCAGCGCCATCGCCACCGCGAGCGTCGCGGAAAGCGACTTGAACCCGGAGAAACTCTCTTCAATCACCTCGATATAGGCCTTCGAAACCGGAACCAACGGGCTGAACGCGCTGTCGGTCATCGATACGATCGGAACGCCGCGCTGGGCGGCGGAAGCGGCCAATTCCGGCGTAATGGAATTGTAAGGCGTAAAGCTGACGGCAAAGACCACGTCGGCGGCCGATGCGCAACGGAGGAGCTCGAATGCGTTCGAGCCGACATTATCGAGCGCAAGGTTGCGCACGCTGAGATTGGCGAGCGCGAGCGAGACGTAGCTCACCAGCGAGAAGGCGCGCTTGGAGCCGATGATGTAGATGAGATCCGCCGCCGCCAGCGTCTGGCTCATGACCTCGAATTGGGCGAGGTCGAGCCGGTCCCGCACGCGAGCGAGCGATGTTGCGGACGAGCCTATGAACCCGTCGACAAGGCTCGCGGCCTCCCCGCTCGAAGCGCCCTCCCAATGCGGTTGCGCTCGGTCGCGGCTCCCCCGGCCTCCATCCGCAAGATGGGCCTTGAACACCTCTTGCAGGTCAGAAAATCCTCTATAACCGAAGGCTTGCGCGAACCGCACCAAGGTCGAGGGCTGCACGCCGGCCTCGCCGGCCACGCTGGTCACGGTGCCGAGCGCGACCGCGGTCGGATGCTGCCAAAGATGGATCGCAACCTGGCGAAGCTTCTTGGGGAGCCGGGCGGTCCCGGAGGACAGCACCGCCCGAAGCTCTTCATAGCTTCCAGGTCGCGAGTAGCCGAGCGCTGCGCCGACGCCGGCGTTCGCGACTGCCGCGGCGCGATCGGACCGTTCGATGGACCTGCCTCTATTCATCGCCGAGGCGCTCCGTCAGGTAGCCGCGCACGTCTCCGTCAAGCAGGCCGCGCAAATGCCGCGCGATCGGTTCGATGAGCTGCGAGCGCGCCATATCCGCGCCGAAGATGGGGGCGATGGCGAGAACGGCCTTGGCCAATTCTCCCCAGTCGGAGCCCTTTTCGCCAATTCCGATGACGATGTCCGCATAAGGGTCCGCCGGCGTCCAACGCGCCCCGAAGCGACGCGCGCCGCTCAAGCCATAGGCGATCCAGCTGGCGACCGCGAGCGTGAGCAAGTCGGCCGATTGGCTGGCTGCAAGACGCTCGCGTAAAGGATCGATGAGACGCTGGACAATCTTCTGCGATCCGTCGGCGCCAATCTGATGGCATCGGTGACGAATGGCGGCGTTGCGGATGCGCGTCATCGACAGATCTATGTACGGAGCAGCCTCCATTCCCGCGAGCTTCGGCAGCGTGGCGGATGTTTCGCGCTCGAGCATCCTGCGAGTGAGGGCCGCAAGCACCGGATCGGCTGCGGCCTGATAAGTGAATTCGTGGCCGACGAGCGCGCCTTGGTGCGCCAATGTCGATTGCGCGGCGTTGAGGACGCGCATCTTGATCTGTTCGTAAGGCTTCGAGTTGGCGACGAACTGCGCGCCTACGAGGTCCAGAGGCGGCCGCTCGCCGGCGAATTTATCCTCGATGACCCATTGCCGGAACGGCTCGCCGACAACCGCGGCGGAATCAAGCGCGCCAAGCGCGCCAGAGACTTCCTCGACGTCGTCCGGCGTTGTCGCCGGCACGATCCGGTCGACCATCGTGCATGGGAACCTGACGCGGTCCCCGATCCACCGCGTCAGCGCCGCCGAGCGCAAACCCGCAAACTCCAGCATCGCCGCACCGAGCCGCGCACCGTTGGACGGAACGTTGTCGCAGCTGATCAGCGTCAGCGGCGCTCCCGCAGCCTGCCGCCGCCGATCGAGCGCAAGCGCCAGCAGGCCGAGGAGCGTGCGTGGTGGAAAGGCGCCTTCAAGGTCCGCGCGAAGCGCCGGATTGTCGAAATCGGGCGCGCCGGTCGACGGCGTCAAGCAATAGCCTTTTTCGGTGACCGTGATCGTCATGACAGAAATCTCAGGCCCGCCGAGCGCGGCGATGGCGGCCTCGGCGCTCGCCTTGTCCTTGACGTCGATCACGTGGCGCAGCGCGCCGATGATACGGGTCTCGGCGTGCTCGTCCTGTCGTAGCGTGCGGGAATAGAGACAGTCCTGCGGGGCCAGGAGATCGGTGAGGCTCGGCGCCACGAGGTTCACGCCGAGCACGCCCCATCGCCCGAATCGCGCCTCGAGCATATCGTCGATGAATTCGGCCTGATGGCAGCGATGGAAAGCCCCGACGCCGATATGCGCGATGCCAATCTGAAGGTTGTCGCGATCATATTGCGGCTGGCGCACCGATGGCGCCAGCTCCAACAAACGGCTGCGATTGAGGCGTCGCATCGCCTCGGGCCTCAGTCCAGTCCGCCGAAGACGTGCTGCGCGTAGTCAATCAGAGCGCCGGTCATCGGCTCCGAGGCGTCGGACAGAAGAAACAGCGAGAGCCGCGCGACGTCGTCCGGGGTCAAAAGGCGCCCGAACGGCATTTTCGCGGCGGTTTCGGCGAGCCATCCCTCGCCTTTGCCAAGCGTGACCGCCTGCATATGCCGTTCGGCAGGGGTGTCGACCCAGCCCAGAATGACGCCGTTGACGCGAATGCGGTCGAAACGATGGGCGTTCGCCGCGTTCTTGGTCAGCCCGGCCAGCGCCGACTTCGTCGAGGCGTAGACCGCGAGCTCCGGAGCCCCGCCGCGAGCGTGCACCGAGAGGATGTTGACGATCGAGCTGGGCGCTCCGCGCTCGCGCAGGTGGTTGATGAGCCGCTGCATCAGAAAGAATGGGGCTCGCGCGTTGACGGCGAAGAGCCGCTCCCAGAGCCTCAGGTCAGCTTCCGCGAGCGATCCCCGGTCGGTGAGAGCGGCGGAATTGACCAGCGCGTCGACGCGGCCGAACCGCTTGAGCGCGGCGTCGAAGATCAGATCCGGCGCGCTGGCGTGCTCGAGATCCGCCGCCACGAACAGGGCAGGCGCGCCGCTTCGCTCGACCTCCGCCGCTGCGGTCGCGCCTTTGCCCGCGTCTCTGCCCGTCACCACGAGACCCTCGGCGCCGGCGCGCGCCGCCGCTTGCGCGATGGCCAGGCCGACGCCCTGGGTTGACCCGGTGACCACGACCACCCGTCCGTTCATGCGCCGCCCTCCCCGAGAGGTTCTCTTGTTCGCCCAATCTTGGATCAGAAATTCCGAATGTCAAACTCTAGAAATTTCTTGGCGAGAAGAGCCCCTGCTGGCGATCAATCGCCATTGACAAATGGAAGTTCTTTGCCAGTATCGATGATGCGACACAATATTTCTGCATGAAGGCGGCGGAGGCCGCTGAGGGAGAAAACGCGATGCGAACCATCAAGGGCCCGGGTCTGTTTCTGGCTCAGTTCGCAACCGATACGCCGCCGCACAATTCACTACCCTCAATCGCGCGATGGGCCAAGGATTACGGATACAAGGCGATTCAGAATTCCGACCTGGGACCACCGCTTGTTCGACCTCGATCGCGCCTATGACAGCGAGACCTATTGCGACGAGATCAAGGGAATGCTCGCCGACATCGGCATCGCGATCAGCGAGCTTTCCACTCATTTTCAGGGCCAGATGGTGTCCGTTCATCCGGCCTATGACGCGCTGTTTGACGGTCAATGCCCGGCGTCCGTGCGCGGTGCCCCGGAGAAGCGGCGACTTTGGGCGGCCGACCAGGTGCGCAAGGCGGCTCGCGTCTCGCGCCGCTTTGGCCTCACCGAGCATGTGAGCTTCACCGGCTCCCTCGCTTGGCCCTATTTCTATCCCTATCCGCAACGGCCCGCCGGGTTGATCGAGGAGTGCTTCGCAGAGCAGGCCCGCCGCTGGAAGCCGATCCTCGACGTCTTCGACGAGAACGGCGTCGACCTCTGCTTCGAAATCCACCCCAGCGAAGACGTCTTCGACGGCGATACCTTCGACATGTTTCTCGACGCGGTCGGCGGTCACAAGCGCTGCAACATCAATTACGACGCCAGCCACTTCATCAAGCAATGCATGGACTATCTCGGCTTCATCGACGCCTATCACGACCGGATCAAGATGTTCCACGTCAAGGACGCGGAGTTCAACCCGACGCCGAAACAGGGCGTCTATGGGGGCTACAAGGCATGGCTCGAGCGCGCCGGACGGGACCGGTCGCTCGGCGATGGACAGGTCAATTTCAACGCGATCTTCGCCAAGCTCTCGGGCTATGACTTCGCGGGGTGGGCGGTGTACGAATGGGAGGACTGCCTGCAGCATCCCGAGGTCGCCGCACGCAAGGGCGCGCAGTTCATCGCCGATCATATCATCGAAGTGACCGACCGTGTGTTCGACGACTTCGCCGCCACCGGCGCCGACCGCGCGACCAACCTCAAGCTGCTCGGCATTCGAGGCTGAGCCGATGGTCCACGCGACCGCCGTCGAAGGACTGAAGGGCGGACGCCTGCGCGTCGGCATGATCGGCGGCGGACGCAACGCCTTCATCGGCGCGGTTCACCGCATGGCCATGCGACTCGACGATCTGATCGAGCTGAAAGCCGGCGCTCTGTCTTCGGACGCCGAAAACGCGCGCGCGTCGGGCGCCGAGATCGGGCTTGCGTCTGACCGGACCTACTCGGACTATCGCGAAATGGCGGTCCGCGAGGCGGCGCGCCCGGACGGCATAGAGGCCGTCGTCATCGTCACCCCGAACCACCTTCACTTTCCCGTCGCCAAAGCGTTTCTGGAGGCTGGAATTGACGTCATCTGCGACAAGCCTCTGTCGACGACGCTCGCCGAAGCGTCGGAGCTGGTCGAGCTCACCCGCGCCAAAGGGCTCATTTTTGCGGTGACCCTCAACAATACCGGCTACCCGATGGTGCGCCAGGCGCGCGAAATGATCGAGGGCGGCGAAATCGGCGACATCCGGGTCGTCCACGCGGCGTATGTCCAGGACTGGCTGACCCTGCCGATCGACGCCGACGGACACAAGCAGGCGGAATGGCGCACCGATCCTGGCCGCGCGGGAGCCTCCGCCTGCCTCGCCGACATCGGCGTCCACGCGCACAGTCTGGCGCTGTTCGTGACCGGACTCGAACTCGAGGCGGTTTCGGCGGATCTCACGACCTTTGTGCCGGGGCGCCGACTCGACGACAATGCGCACGTGCTGATGCGGTTTCAAGGCGGGGCGCGCGGCGTGCTGGCGGCGAGCCAGATCGCGGTCGGCAATCTCAACAATCTAAGTCTCAAGGTCTATGGCGCTCGCGCCGGACTCGAATGGTCGGGCGAGGAGCCGGAAACGCTCCGCTTCACGCCCTATGGCGAACCGTCTCGGATTCTGCGGCGCGGCGGGCCGGGAAACACGCCGCTTGCGGTCGAAGGCTCGCGCATGCCGGGCGGCCATCCCGAAGGCTATGTCGAGGGCTTCGCCAACCTCTACCGCGGCGCGGCGGAACTGATTTCGGCCCGCCGCGCCGGGCGTACGCCCGAAAGAAGCGCGAAATTGACCCCGAACGTGCTGGACGGCGCGCGGGGCGTGGCGTTTATTGAAGCGGCGGTCAAGTCCAGCCGGAACAATGGAGTGTGGACGTCCGCCCGTTTCGGTTGAGCGGATTTGGCGAATGCGTCGGCCCGGCGCGACCGGGCGTCTTGAGTGGGAGGAAATGGTGAAACTTATGCGAATTCTTATGAGCGCCTCACTCGCGGCGTTGGCGATGGCGGCGGGCGGAGCGCAAGCGGCGGACAAGTATGTCGTCGGCGTCTCCAATACGTTGATCGGCAACGGCTGGCGCGAGGAGATGATCTGTTCGATCAAGGCTGAGGCGGAAGCGTCCGGCAAGGTCTCGAAGGTTGTCGTCGCCAACCGCAATGGCGGTCCGTCGGAACAGATCGCTGACATCCGCAACCTCATTTCGGCTGGCGCGAACATCATCATCATCAACCCCTCCGATCGCGAAGCGCTGAACCCAGTCATCAAGCAGGCGGCGGACAAGGGGATCGTGGTGGTCGCGGTCGACCAGGCGGTCTCGGCGCCGCAGGCCTACGTTCTGACGAACGACCAGGTCGAATACGCCAAGCTCGGCGCAAAGTGGCTGTTCGACAAACTGGGCGGGAAGGGCGCGGTGGTCGAGATGCGCGGCATCGACGGGGTTCCCGCCGACGCGGATCGCCATGAGGGCTTCATGGAGGTGCTGAAGAGCTATCCCGACATCAAGGTCACCACGGTGTTCACCGGCTGGGCGCTCGACAAGACCGCGCAGGCGACCAAGGACCTCCTGGCCTCGGGCAAGGAGATCGACGGCGTCTGGACCTCGGGCATCGATTCGACGGTGGTGGACGCCTACAAGACCGCGGACAAGCCGTTCGTCCCCGTCGTCGGCGCCGACAACAACGGCTTTATCGGCCAGCTCATCGACTTGAAGAGCAAGGGCCTCGAGGGAGCGGCGGTCAGCAATCCGCCGGCGGTCGGCGGCGCCGGACTGGGCCTGGCGCTCGACATCCTGGCGAAGAATGAGCACCCGCACCTAATCAAGATCACGCCGACGATCTGGAACAACGACACCGGCATGGCCGAGCTCAAGAAGGCCTACAACCCCAAGCTCGACCCCTTCTACAGCGTCGCTGTCAACGTGCCGCCCTACACCCACTACACGATGGATCAGATCATCGCTTGCAAGGGTCCCTGACCTCGGTTGAATAGGCGCCCCAAGGGGCCCGGAAGGCCGGCGGGACACCCGCCGGCCGTTTTTTTGGAGCGGACGCATGAACGACGCTCTGCCGCTTCTTCGCATTCGCGGCGTCGCGAAGACGTTCGGAGCGGTGAGGGCCCTGCGCTCGGCGGACCTCGAGGTGCGGCCGGGCGAAGCGCATGCGCTGGTGGGCGCGAACGGAGCGGGCAAGAGCACGCTGGTCAAGATCATTACCGGCGTGTTCCCCGCCGATGAGGGCGAAATGGCCCTGGCGGGGCGCCCTGTGGCCTTTCGATCGCCCGCCGAGGCGCGCCGGGCCGGCATCGTGTCCGTTTATCAGGATCCGGCGATCGTTCCCGATCTCACCCTGGCGCAGAACATGCGGCTCGCGCGCGTCTCCCTCGACCGGGTCAGGGCGGCGATGCGTGAGCTTGGCGTCGAGCGGGTCAATCTCGCGACCGTCGCGCGCGACGTCGACTTCGCCCACTTGCGGCTGATCGATCTCGCCCGCGCGCTGGCGTCGGATCCGCGCGTTCTGATGCTGGACGAGATCACCGCCGCGCTGCCCGCGGATCTCTCCGAGCGCGTGTTCAAGGTCGTACGGGATTTTCGTGGCCGTGGCGCGAGCGTGATCTTCATTTCGCACCGCATGGCCGAGATCGCCATGCTCTGCGACCGCGCGACGGTGCTGCGCGACGGGATCACCGTCGGCGTCACGCCGACCAAGGGCGCCGAAGAGACGATCGTCAACCTCATGCTGGGCTCGGACGTGGCCAAGGCGACGGCGGCCCCAGTGGCGCGCGCCGCCCGTCCCGCAGCGGCGCATGAGACGCCGGCGCTCGAAGTCGACGGCCTTGCTTATGGCCATGCGCTGCATGGCGTCTCTTTCCAGGTCAGTCGCGGCGAGGTGCTCGGAGTGGCCGCTCTGGAGGGTCAGGGACAGGAGGAACTGTTCGATTGCGTTGCTGGCGTCAGGCGAGCCGACGCCGGGGAGGTGCGCGCGGAAGGGCGTGTGCTGAAACTGCGGCATCCAGCTGACGCGATCCGCGCCGGGCTCGTCCTAGTCCCGGCCAATCGGCTGGTTTCGCTCCTGCCGCAACGCTCGGTGCAGGAGAACGTGGCGCTGGCCGCATTTGGCCGATTGCGCAGTTGGGGCCCGATTGCGATGGGCGAGGAGAGGCGCCGTGTGGACGCCGCCGTGCGGAAATTGCAGATCGACACTCGCGCGGCGGCGGAAGTGCGACGCCTCAGCGGCGGCAACATGCAGAAGGTCGTCATCGCCCGCTGGATCGCCGCCGGCTTCAAGACCCTGCTCTGCTTCGACCCGACCCGCGGCATCGACATCGGCACCAAGCAGCAAATCTATTCGCTCATGCGCGAGATCGCCGATCAGGGCCTGTCCGTTCTGCTGTTCACATCGGAATTGCCTGAAATTCGCCTGGCCTGCGATCGGGCGATCGTTCTGTTCGCAGGCCGCATCTCCGCGGAAATGCCGGCCGCGGAAGCTGACGAAGCACGCCTTCTGAGAGCCGCGCACGGCCTTGGCCACGCCCGCGCCGCAGCGGCGCTCGCATGACTGCCGCGGCGGCTCGAGACGACAGCGCCTCTTTGAGGAGGCTCGCGCGGGCCAGCCGATTTCTCGGCATGCCGCTCTTGCTCGCCGCGGCGATGGCGGCGACGGTCGCCATCCATCCCGATTTTGGTTCGTTTGAAATTCAATCCTTGGCGCTTGGCGCTCTGCCGCTCGCGCTTGCCGCCGCGGCGCAGGCAATTGTCGTCATCAGCGGCGGCATCGACCTCTCGGTCGGCTCGATGATCGCAGTGTCGAACGTCCTCTCCGCCAGCCTGATGCAGCACGCTGACTTTCGCCAATCGCTCGCGATCTCGATCTTCGTGCTGGCCGCCGGCGCGGGGCTGGGGCTGTTGAACGGCCTCGTCGTCGCCGCCTCGCGTATTCCCGACGTCGTCGCCACGCTGACCACTGGATTCATCTGGGGCGGCGTGGCGTTGCTCATTCTGGAGCGGCCCGGCGGAGGCGCGCCCGCGGACTACCTCAATATCGCCGCCGGCGCGGATTTCGGACCTTGGCTGCCGAACGCGCTGGTGGTGATGATCGTCGCCGTCGCCGCGATCTGGCTGCCGATCCGGCTCAGCCGCATCGGGCTTCTGATCTACGCCGCCGGCAGCGATCCGGTCGCCGCTTTTCGCAGCGGCGTCAACGTGATGAGAGCGCGTACGATCGCCTATGTCTTCAGCGGCGTCGCCTGCGCCGTCGGCGGCATGGCCCTGACCATGACGACGGGAATCGGCGCTCCCCTGGCGGGCGCCTATTACACGCTAAGCAGCGTCGCCGCTGTCGTGATCGGCGGCGTCAGCCTCGCGGGCGGCCGCGGCGGAATGGTGGGGCCAGTCATCGCCGCGCTCTTGCTGACGCTCGCGCCGATGGACTTGGTGTTCCTCGGCATCGACCCGAACTACGGCCAGGTCATCCAGGGCACGTTGATCGTGCTGGTGGTGATGGTCGCGGGCCTGTTCGCCTATCTGCAGGAACGTAAATGAGGCTGGTTTTAAGCTTCCTGCGCGCGCACACGATCTATGCGCTAATCCTGTTGTTGGCGGTTTTCGTCCTCGGCGTCGAGTTGGTGAGGCCCGGGACGGTCACGCCGCTCTGGGCCTCGAACACCATTCTGTTCGCCGCGCCGCTCGCGATCATGGGCGGCGGACAGACGATGGTGATGCTGACGGGCGGCATCGACCTCTCGGTGGCGAGCGTGGCGACCGGAGCAGCTTACCTCTTGGCGACCAACGCGTCTTCCGGAACCGCACCGGCGATCGGCGTAGCCCTCCTGCTCGGCGCAGTCGTCGGCCTCGTCAACGGGATCGGGGTTGCGCTCTTGCGCGTGCAGCCGCTGGTGATGACGCTTGGCACCGGGCTCATGACCGGCGGCGTGATGATCGTCTACAGTCAACATATGATGGCGAGCCAGCCGCATGTCCCCGAGGTTATCCAAACGCTGGGCGCGGGAAAGGTGATCGGGCTGATCCCGATCGACCTGTTTCTGTGGCTCGTCATCGGGGCGTTGATCTTGTTCGGCCTGCAGCGGACCGGGTTCGGCCGCCTCCTCTATGCAGTCGGCGACAATCGCGAGGCCTGCCATCTCGCCGGTGTGCGGGTCTGGCGCGTCTTGTTCGCCAATTATTTGCTCTGCGCGGTTCTCGCGGCGATCACGGGACTGGTCCTGGTGGGCGGGACGAACGCGGCCGATCTCAGCCTCGCCGACAGCTACTTGCTGCCCTCCGTCGCCTGCGTGGTCATCGGCGGCACTTCGATCTTCGGCGGCCGCGGCGGCTATGCAGGGACCATAGTTGGCGCGCTGATCCTGACCGTTCTCACCGGTCTCCTCACGCTGCTCGATGTCTCCGAGCCGATCAAACAGGTGCTTTACGGGGCGATCATCCTGTCGCTCGCCGCAGCCTACGCGCGCCTGACGGAATAATTGATCGCGAGCGTCTCGCGATCAATCCGCGCCCTTGCCTCCGTCCGTCGTCTGCCTGAGGAACATGTGCCGCTCTCGCCATTCCTCCGGTCCCGCCTTGGGCGCCGTGTCTAGCGCCATCACCGGGGCGCCGGCGCTGCGGTAGGACGGCCAGAGCGGCAGGCCGGCGCCATTGGGGTCTCCGTTGGCGATGAAGTTGATCCAGTAGCTCGACGTCAGCTTCGCCAGCGCGCGGTCGGCATCGTCGATCAGCCACGGATAAGCGTGGAGGTTGTCGAAGACATAGAGGAGTTCGCCGGCATGGAAAGCGCCGGCGTCGCTACTGTCGCGCTCGCCAAACCAACCCTGTGGAGTGAGAGGCGCGCGGTCGAACCGGAAGCGGAAAATGTCGGCGCGTCCGCTTTGCTTCTGCGCCTCGATCCAGGCCCAGGTGGGGTGGATGATGGCGAGGTCGCCGCCGAGGGCGCGCGCCGAGGCGGCGTCAGTCTCAGGCGGTCCGCCTGGGTAGGCGCGAAGCGCCCCCTCCGTTCGCTCGCCAAAGATCGAGCGGACGAGTTCAGAATAGGAGTGCTTCGCGTCGTTGCCCTGAAGTAAGGTAAAGTTGAAGCCCTCGTCCTTGTTCCAGCCGACCATCAGCGGGACGTCGCTCTGCTCACCGGCGGCAAAAATCTCGGCCGGCGGGCGCGGAAGAAACCATCCGTCGACAATGGGGCGGAAGCCGAGTCCCGGCGCGGCGGCGAGGATCGCCTCGGCGGGGGCGGCGCGCAGCTCGGCCAGCGAATTCGCTCCCACCTTGCGCATGAAGTCGAGGCCGGCGGCCTCGGCCTCCGCGAGCGACGCCGGCGCGCGGCTCGGGGAAGCGAACATCGCTCCGCTCTCGCCGATGACGCGCGCGAACAGTCCCTTGGCGAGCGGCGAGGCCATCAGCGCGCTCGCCGCTTGCGAACCTGCGGATTCGCCGGCGATCGTGACCTTAGCGGGATCGCCGCCAAAGCCGGCGATGTTGCGCTTGACCCATTGCAACGCGGCGACAAGGTCGAGCATGCCGTAGGCGCCCGACGCGCGATGGTCCGATTCGGCGGTGAGCTGCGGATGAGCGAGGAAGCCCAGCGCATTGAGCCGATGATTGAGGGTGACGACGATGACGCCTCGTGCCGCAAGGCGCGCGCCGTCGTAGCGTGGTTCGGCGCCTGAGCCTGCGACAAAGCCGCCGCCATGAATCCAAACCATCGTCGGCAAGCGCGCGCCGTCGCCCGGAGCGGCCGGCGTCCAGATGTTGAGATGGAGGCAATCCTCGGAGACGCCGGCGGCGTAAGGATCGATGTCGTCCCAGACGACGCCCTGCAGCGAATTACGGCCGAAGGTATGGGTCGGGCGGACGCCCGTCCAGGCGAGAGCGGGCTCAGGCGGGCGCCAGCGCAAGGGCCCGATCGGCGGGGCGGCGTAGGGAATGCCCTTGTAAACGCGAACGCCGCTTGCGTCCGGCTCTGGAATTGCGAGCGCGCCGCTCTCGATGGCGAGACTCTTCGTCATCCCGCGCGACCTCCAGCGGCCGTTTGCGCCGATTTTGCCGCCTGCCGGCGCATTGGCGTCTCGTCGAGCCCGGCGAAGCGCGCCTTTGAGCCTAGCGCCTCCTCGATGCGCAGCGCCTCGTTCCACTTCGCCATCCGTTCGGAGCGCGCGAACGAACCGACTTTGAGCTGTCCGGCGCCCCAGCCAATCGCGAGATGAACGATCGATGTGTCCTCGGTCTCTCCCGAACGCGCCGAGACGATCGTCCCAAAGCCGGAGCGGCGCCCCTCGTCGCAGGCGGCTTTGGCTTCGCTGACGGTTCCCGCCTGGTTGACCTTGACCAGCACCGCGTTGACGCTTCTCCGGCGCGCCGCCTCGGCGACGCGGCTTGCGCTGGTGACGAGATAATCGTCGCCGATCACCTGGATGCGGTCGCCGACCGCGGCGGCGAATTGCTCGAACCCTTTATCATCGTCCTCGGCGAACGGGTCTTCGATCGACAAGATCGGATAGCGGGCGCACCAGCCAAGCAGCATCTCGGCCAGCGCGTCACGATCGAGCTCGCGCTGTTCGAGGCCCAGGCGGTAGCGGCCGGATCGGCCGAATTCCGATGCGGCGACGTCGAGCGATAGGCTTACGTCCTCGCCCGGAGCAAGTCCGGCGCGCTCGATCGCCCGCATCAGCGTTTCGAGCGCCTCCTCGTTGGTCGAAAACGCCGGCCACCAGCCGCCTTCGTCGGCCACGCCCTGCAGGAGGCCGCGCTCCGCCATGATGGCGCCAGCGGCATGGTAGACCTCCGCCGTGACCGCCAGCGCCTCGGCGAAATTTTTGGCGCGCGGCGCGACGACCATGAAATCCTGGATGTCGGTACGCCGTCCGGCATGGGCGCCGCCGCCGAAGATCTGGATTTCCGGCAGCGGAATGACCGCCTGTCTCTCGCCCAGGAGATGGCGCCAGAGCGGCAAGCCTTGGCTTGCGGCCGCGGCATGGAGCACAGCGAGCGAAACGGCGGTCAGCGCGTTGCCGCCGAGCCTCGCCTTGTTCGGCGTGCCGTCGAGGGCGATGAGCTTCGCGTCGATCGCGGCCTGATCGAACGGGTCGAGACCAATGAGCGGGGGCGCGATTTCTTTGGCGATCCCTTGCAGCGCGTCCTGCACGTCGAGACCGCCGAAGCGCTTGTCCCCATCGCGCTTGTCGATCGCCTCGCGGGCGCCGCGCGAGGCTCCGGCAGGGGCAATTCCCCGCCCTACCGCGCCGTCGCTCAGGGCGATTTCCGCCTCGACGGTCGGTCGGCCGCGCGAATCCCAGATGCGCCGCGCGACAAGGGATCGGATGACGGGTTCGCTCATCGCGCACTGCCCCAGGCGTCGGCCACGTCCATCAGGCGGCGCGGCGGATCGGCGATCAGCGGCGCGGCGCATTGGCGCACCGCCACGCGCTCGCTCTCGCGGGTGAGGTATTCGACCGGCGACTTTCCGTCGACCCTGGCGAGGAACAAAGCCGGCAGCAAGCCGGCCGCGCGCGCTTCGAGGCCGTCCGCGCTCTCCCAATCGACGCCGGCGAGATAAGCGCCCGCAAGCGCCGAAAAGGCCGCGCCATAGCGCGTCCGGTTGGCGCCCTCGCGCGCGCCCTTGAGCAAAAGATGATTGAGACAGAAGGCGAGATCGAACGCGGGATCGCCGAACCAGGCGCATTCGGCGTCGAGGAACACCGGTCCGGCCGGGCCGCAAAGGATGTTCTTCGGACTGACGTCGCCGTGAACCAGCGCGCGCTTGGTCGTGAGCGTCGTCTGTGCGAGTTCGTCAAAGCGCGCCGCAAGCTCAGGGTGGGCATGGCCCGTCGCGCGCAGGTAGGGCTCGATGCGGATCGCCTCGAACGTGCAGTCGTTGGCGAACGCGGCCGGAATGTTCGGATCGGCGGCGCTCCGCGCATGGATGAGGCCAAGATCGCGCCCGACCGCAGCGGCGAAATCCACTTCCACGATCCCGGCGAGAAGTTGCGTCTTCCATAAGCGATGCTGCTCGGGCGCGAGATAGTCCATCGCGAACCACCCTGCCCTCGCGTCCTCGCCGAGGACGCGCGGAACGGCGCGCGGGAGCCAGCGCGCTACCGTGCGCATATAAGCCGCCTCAGCCGCGTTGCGTTCGACCGGGGCCTCCCACGTGGCGGCGACCTTGAGCCTCGGCAGCGCGCGTTTGACGCAGAAGCGCCGCCCGCCAGCCTCGACAAGCGAGATGTCCGAGGACACTCCGCCGGTCAGAGGTGTGACACTGGCGGATTCTCCGACTCTCAGGAGGCCCATGCGGCGCAGAGGCTCGATCAAATCGCCCATCTCAATAGACGCACGATTGCGCTTGCGCACATCCTCGGCGCTCACGTCAGCCTCAATACGTGGCGCGGCCGCCCGAGAGATCGAACACGGCGCCGGTGGTGAACGAGCACTCGCGGCTCGCCAGCCAGCAGATGAGCGCAGCGGCTTCCTCGACCGTGCCGAACCGCTCCATCGGAATCTTGGAGCGCATGTAGGCGATATGGGCGTCCGAGACTTGCGCGAGGATCGGCGTCTCGATCGTCGCGGGCGTGATCGTGTTCACGCAGACGCCGTCCTTGGCGAGCTCCTTGCCGAGCGACTTGGTGAGGCCGATGACCGCGGCCTTCGAGGCGCTGTAGGCGGAGGCGGTCGGATTGCCCTCCTTGCCGGCGATCGAGGCGATGTTGACGATGCGCCCGTAGCCTCGCTCCTTCATGAGCTTGGCGACAAAGCGGTTGCAGTAGAAGAGGCCGTTGACGTTGATGTCGAAGACGCGCTTCCATTCCTCGATCGGGTAATTGATGACGAGGGCGTTCTGGCCCGCCACGCCCGCCGAGCAGACGAGGATGTCGATATGCCCCATCTCCGCGACGGCGGCCAAGGTCGCGCGCTCGACGGCGCTCGGGTCGGTGACGTCGACCCGGTCAGCTCGCCCGCTTTGGGCGCCGATTTCCGCGATCGCCGCCTTCAACCGCGCGGGATCCTGGTCCCAGATCGTGACCCGCCCGCCCTCGGCGGCGATCCGCTTGGCGACGGCGAGCCCGATGCCCGAAGCGCCACCCGTCACCACCGCCGTCATGCCCTCAAAACGCTTGGCGTCCGACACTCTTCGCCCTCCTGCTCATGTTCTCAGCCGTTGCTCATCCAGGGAACAGCGTTTCGCCGCCGTCGACCCGAAGCACCTGGCCGCTGATATATTTGCTCCGCGGACCGGCGAGGAAGGCGACCGCGTCGGCCATCTCGTCCGGCTCCCCATAACGGATGAGCGACTTGATCGACGAATCCATCATCGTGGGATCGACGGCCCGCGTCGCCTCGAAGCGCGCCGTCTTGGTCGCGCCCGGGCTCACCGCATTGACGCGCACGCCTTCGGTGCGGAGCTCCTTGGCGAGGCAACGCGTATAGTGGATGACCGCGGCCTTGAGCGCCGCATAGATGACCCCGTTCGTCACCCCGAATTGCGCCGCGGCCGAGCCGATGTTGATCACCGATCCGCTCCCCGCCTTCACCATCGGCGGCACGAACGCCTGACAGACGAGGATCGTGCCATAGAGGTTGTTCTCGGTCAGCGCCCTGATGTCCTCGAGCGGAATGCCGAGCGCGTCGTTCGGCTCGGGCTTGCCCCCCTTGGCGCCGATGTCGCCGCCGGCGCAATTGACCAGGATGTCGACCCTGCCAAGCTTGGCTTCGATCTCTTGCCTCATTTTCGCGACCGCCGCCTTGTCGCCGATATTGCCGCTGACCGCCGCGACCCTTCCGCCATGCCGGCCGATCACCTTGGCCACGGCGTCGAGATCGGCCGCCTCGCCATACTTTGCGGGCGCGGTCCAGGTGAGGTCATGGATCGCCACGTCCGCGCCGAGCTCGGCCAATCGATCCGCCATCACGCGCCCGAGCCCGCGGCCCGAGCCGGTGACGAACGCGATCTTGCCAGCGAGCTCTTTGGTCATGCCATCAGTCTCCAGTCTTAAGCGCCAAGGCCGAGCGCGCGCATGTTGCGGGCGCTGCGGCGGATCATGTTGAGCTCGTAGTCGGCGATCGCATGATCCTCGCCGCGCTCCCAGGGCGTGCGGTAGTCGGCCTCGTCGGCGAGGCGGTTGACCCGCGCGGCGGCGAGGCAGGCGGCGAGCGCGGGCGCGGACTTGGGCGCATAGAAGCGCCACCATTCCGGACGGAGAAACCGCACGTGCCGCGCCTCCAGCGCTCCCGGCTCGAGCACCGCGCCGAGCTTCCGGCCCTGCCCCGCCAGGATGTCCAGCATGGCCGCCATCGGGACGGCGCCATCGCCGATGGCGCAACGCACCAGGCGATAGCCCTCGTCGGTGAACTGCACGCGGTAGTCCTTCAGATGCACATGCCGCACATGGCTACCGACGCGGCGGACGAAGTCGAGCGGCGCCTCGGCGACCGGAAACGTGTTGCCGGTGTCGAGACAGACGCCGACCCCGCGCGTCGTTTCGCAGAATTGCGCAAGCTCGTCGCTGCCGAAGTCCTGATGATTCTCGATCGCCAGAACTCGGCCTTCGTCCGACGCGCGCGGGCCGCGGTCAGCGAGCGCGGCGCGAACCTCCGCGACGAGCTCTCTCCACTTGTCGCCAAGCGCGTGACGGTCGCCGCACAGGACATTGGTCAGGCCATGACGGATGATTTTGGCGTCGAGAATGCGGGCCGAGCGCAGCGCGCTCTCGAACGGACCCATCATCAGCCCGGAACTGACGATCGGAGTCATACCGGAGCCAGCGAGCCGGTCGCGCAGCGCGCGGAGCTCATCGTCGCTCAGCGCCCTTAGCCATGGGTCGTAGATCTCGAGAACGCTCGCGCCAAGCTCGGTCGCGATCGCGATGAAGCCTTCGAGGCCCGCGCCCCTGGGGTTCGCGCGCGGTCCGCCCGCGCCTTGCAGGCCGAGATGATAAGTCAGGCCATACGGATTGAGACCGAAGGCGAACGCCTGCCCGCGCGCCTCCGGCTGAAGCGCCTTCGCAATTTCATTCATCGAAGCCCCGCATCGACGGTGATCGACTGCTTGGTGACCATGCGGCTGTCGTCGGCGGCGAGAAAGAGCGCCATGCGCGCGATGTCCTCGCCGATGAGCGCCGACTTTATGGCCTGGCGCTTGACGATCGCGTCGATCGATTCCGGCGTCTTGTACCACAGCCGCCGCTGCCGATCGGTCATCACCGCCCCAGGCTCGATCGCGTTCACGCGAATGTTATCGGAGCCGAACGCGCGCGCCAGCGCATGGGTGAGGCCGATGACCCCGGCCTTGGCGGTGGCGTAAGCCGGCATCTCGGCCGCGCCGCGCCAGGCGATCGACGAGAGATTGATGATCGAGCCGTGCCCAAGTTCGCGCATCTGCGGGTGGACGGCCTGGGCGGGGAAGAAGTGATGCCGAAGATTCACGTTCTGGGCCCGGTCCCAGTAGTCGGCGGTCACGTCGGCGACCGCGTGGCGCTCATCATTGGCCGCGTTGTTGACCAGGACCGCGATGGGCCCAAGCTTCGCGTGCGCCTCCGCGATTCGTGCTTGCAGCGCAGGAATGTCGGTCACGTCGCAAGGGAGAAAGAGCGCCGTCCCGCCCTCGGCCTTGGCCGCCGCCGCGATTCGCTCGCCCTCTGCGCGCTGGACGTCGACGAAGGCGACATGCGCGTGATTGGCCGCGAAGGCGCGCACGATGTCGGCGCCGATGCCGGTCGCGCCGCCGCTGACGAACACCGTGCGTCCGGCGAGGCTCGGATAGGTGGCGAACGTCAAGCGGCGACCTGCGGAATGAGGGCTTGTGTGTCGGGATCGAACAGGCACGCATGGCCCATGTCGATTCCGAGCGGCAACAGTTCGCCGAGGCGAGGCGCGCCGTCGGGGTCGAAGCGCCCGACAATCTCCTGCTCGCCGACCTTCAACACCGCATGGGTTTCGGCGCCGGTTGGCTCGACCACTTCGACGGGCGCGGTCAGCATCGCAAGCCCCGCCTTCTGCGCCTTCAGGCTCGGATCATAGCGAAACAGGTGCTCCGGCCGCACCCCCAGCACAACCTTGCCGTTCGCGGGGACGGACGCGGGCGTTTGCGGCAGCGGCAGCGTCGCCGTTTCGCCGTGGCCAAGCGCGATCTGAACCGCAGGGCAGCCGTCGAGCTTCGTCAGTTCGCCGGGGATGAAATTCATCGACGGCGAGCCCATGAAGCCGGCGACGAACATGTTGGCGGGGCGGTCGTAGACGGCCTGCGGCTCGTCGAATTGCTGGATCGAGCCCTGGTGCATGACGGCGATGCGGGAGGCGAGCGTCATCGCCTCGATCTGGTCATGGGTGACGTAGATGGTGGTCTTGCCGACCCTCAGGTGGAGCTTCTTGATCTCGGTGCGCATGTCGACGCGCAGCTTGGCGTCGAGATTGGACAATGGCTCGTCGAACAGAAAGAGCTTCGGATCGCGCACCAGCGCGCGCCCCATGGCGACGCGCTGGCGCTGCCCGCCCGACAACTGGCCGGGCTTGCGGTTGAGCAGCGGCTCGATCTGCAACAGCGAAGCGACGCGCTTGATCGCAACGTCCTGCTCGGCCTTCGGCACGCCGCGGCTCTCCATGCCGAAGGTCATGTTCTGGCGCGCGGTCATCGTCGGGTAAAGCGCGTAGGACTGGAACACCATGGCGATGTCGCGGTCCTTGGGCGCGACCGCGTTGACGAGGGTTCCGTCGATGCGGATTTCGCCCTGGCTCACGCTCTCGAGGCCGGCGATCATCGCGAGCAGAGTCGACTTGCCGCAGCCCGATGGCCCGACGAGGGCGACGAACTCGCCCGTCTGCGCCTCGAGATCGATGCCCTTGAGGACCTCGACCGAGCCGAACCGCTTGAAGAGCCGCGAGATGGTCAGCGTCGCCATGATTGCCCGGTCATTTGATGGCGCCCTGGGTCAGTCCGCGAACGAAATACTTGCCGCCGAAGAGATAGATCAGGAGCGGCGGAATGGCCCCGATCATCACCGCAGCGCTCGCGACATCGTAAGGATGGGCGTTCATCTGGCTGGTCGCGAGCGCGACCAGCGCCGCCGTGATCGGCTGCTGGGTTCCGCCGGTGAAAACGACGCCGAACAGAAATTCGTTCCAGATGCCGGTGAACTGCCAGATCACGGTGACGATGAGGATCGGGGGCGACAGGGGAAGGATGATCTTGAAAAAGATGCGCCAAAAACCGGCGCCGTCGATGCGAGCCGCCTTGATGAGGTCGTCGGGGATGTTGACGTAATAATTGCGGCAGAAGAGCGTCGTGAACGACAGCCCCTGCACCACGTGAATGACAATGAGTCCATAGACCGAATTCGAGAGCCGCAGCGCGCCGAGGATATAAGCCCACGGCAGCAGCGCCACCTGGCCCGGCATGAACACGCCGAGCACAATGCACACGAACAGCGTCTCCGATCCGGGAAAGCGCCATTTCGAGAGCACGTAGCCGTTGAGCGCGCCGACGAGCGTCGAGGCGATCGTCGCCGGAATGGTCATATAGAGGGAATTGAAGAAGTTGCGCTTGATGCCCTCGCAGGTGCCGGCGACGCAGTAATGCGCCCACGCCTGCGGCCAGGCCTTCAGCGAGAAGCTGTGTGGCAAGGCGATCAGCCCGTTCTGGGTGATCTCGGGCAATTCGCGGAACGAATTGGCGATGACGACGAACAGCGGCAGCAGATAGATGAGCGCGAACAGGCCGAGGAAGGCGTAGATCGCGACCCGCCGCAAGGTGAACCGGAGGCTCTCGCCGCGCGCCTGCGAATCGAGCGCAAGATCCAAGGTCGCGTCAGCCATGGGCCGCCTCGCGGCGCGAACGCCAGAGCGTCCACAGCGCGTAAGGAACGAGCACCACCGCCAGCGCCGCCAGCATCATGATCGCGGCCGCCGCGCCGACGGCGATCTCGCCGCGCTGGAACATGAGGTCATAGACGTAGGTCGCCGGGAAAGTGGTCGAGATCCCCGGTCCGCCATGGGTCAGAGCGACGACGAGATCGAAGGTCTTGATGGCGAATTGCAGCAGCACGACCGCGACGGCGACGAAGATGGGCGCAATCGAGGGCAGGATCACTTTGCGGTAGATGCGCATGGGGCCCGCGCCGTCGATCTGCGCCGCCTTGACGAGGTCCGGGTCGACCGACCGAAGACCGGCGAGAAACAGCGCCATCGCGAAGCCGGAAGACTGCCAGACGCCGGTGGCGATGATGGCGTAGATCGCAGTGTAGCGATTGGTGATCAGGCGGAAGGTGAAATCGTGCCAGCCGAGGCTGCGCACCAGAAATTCGATGCCCGCGTCGGGGCTATAGAGCCAGCTCCACACCACACCGGTGACCACGAACGAGACCGCAAGCGGATAGAGAAAAATCGTCCGCCACACCGCCTCGCCCCGTACGCGCTGATCGATGGCGATGGCGAGAGCAAGACCGACGGCAAGCGACAGGACGACATAGAAGGCGCTGAAATAGAAGAGGTTGCCGTAGGCGATCCTCCAGCGCTCGTTCGACCAAAGATCGAAATAGGGCTTGAGGCCGACGAATTTGTAGGTCGGCAGCATCGTGCTGTTGGACACCGAGATGTAGAGGGTCCACAGCGTGAAGCCGAACACGTAGACGAGGCTCGCCACCGCCCCGGGCGCGATCGCGATCCTCGGAGTCCAGGCTCCCAGTTTTTCGCGCAGGCCCGCTTTCGTCTGGATGGCCTGGTTCGCGCTCAGGGCGTTCGACATGGGCATGCGTTCAATCGGACGCAAGAACCGGCCGCGCGACTGAGGCGCCGCGCGACCGGCCTGGACTGCTTACTTTTGCGCGTCGACGGCGTCCGCCATGGCGTTGGCGGCTTCTTCCGGGGTCGTTTTCGGGTTGTTGACGAAGGCGGTGATGGTGTCGAGGATCGCGCCGCGATACTTCTGCAGGATGGTCATGTTGTGAGCCATCGAGCGCACCAGCGTGCCGTCGGCGATCGAGGCCTGCAAGGCCTTCTGCGACTGCTGCTGACAGGGGTTGAAATCCTTGAGATCGATGTCGAGCCGGGCGGGAATCGAGCCCTTGGCCTCATTGAACACAGTCTGGAACTTCGGCGACATGATGAGATGCGCAAGCAGCGTCTGGCCGGCGACGTAGTCAGGGTCCTTCTGCTTGAAGAAGACGACCGAGTCCGAATTGAGGATGAAGCCGGGCTTGCCCCAGTCGGTCGGCGCCTGCCCGCACTGGTAGTCCTGGGGCGTCTTCAGTCCCGCCGCGGTGAAGATGCCGATCTGCCAGTCGCCCATGATCATGAACGCCGCCTGCCCCTTGGCGATCATGCTGGTCGCGGTGTTGTAGTCGCGGCCGGCGATGCCGGGATCCATGTATTTCGACACCATCAGGCGCATCTGCTGGAACGCCTTGACCATGTCGGGCGAGCGCATCGCCTTGGTGTCGCCCTCGACGAAGGCCTTGCGGAACAAGTCGATGTTCTGGCCGTAGACGACCACCTCGAACGTCGTCGCGTCGGTCCAGTCCTGACTGAAATGGGCGAGGCAGATGAGATGGGCCGCGACCGCCTTGTCGCAGTCGGCGTTGAATTCGGCCCAGGTCTTCGGCAACTCCTTGATTCCCGCCTGCTCCATCGCCTTGGTCGAGCCCCAGATCCAGTTGATGCGATGGATGTTCATCGGCGCGGCGACCCAGTGACCGGTCGGCTTCATCACTGGCAAGAGCTCGGGCGCGACGACTTTGTCCCAGCCCTCCTTGTTGGCGAGGTCGTCGAGGTTGGCGGTCATGCCGGTCTCGTTCCACTCGGCGATTTCCGGACCCTTGAGCTGCACCGCCGGCGGCGCGTTGCCGGCGACGACGTCGGCCCGCAGCTTGGCGAGCGTGTTGGCGGTATGGCCCGCGATCGAAGTCTGTTCCCATTTGCCGCCGGCGGCGGTGAACATCTCGCCGAGCTTGGCGATCGCCGCCGCATCGGAGCCCTCGGACCATTGACTGAGCAGGTTTGTCTTGGGTTCGGCCCACGCCACACTCGTCGCCGCCGCGCAGAGAAGGGTTCCGGCAAGCGCCGCCTTGATCGTGAGCATCGTTTCTCTCCCATGTTCAAGCCAAGCCGGCCGCAGCATCGGCTCAGTCAATCCAGCTTTGATATCTGATTTTTTATGCCCTGGTGGTCGGGGCGCGCCTCTTTCATAAGTTGGATGACCAGTGCCGTCAAACCTCGGAACCGAACGCGGCGTCCTCGCCGCCAGCTCGGCGCTTGTCCTAACGCGCGCGTCAGTGGCGCAGCCAGGTCACGAACAAGAGCACCCCGCCAGCGAACAGCGTCGCCATCGCGATCAGATAGGCGGCCTGGAGGGTGACGTTCTTCCAATAGAGAGTTCGCGACAAGAGCGCGCATCGAACCGGCAGTTCCTCCGCTTCGAGCACCGGATCGGCGATGAACTCGAAATCCGCCGGACTCGCACCGCGCCAGAGCGGGAACCGCTTGCGTCCCGAGCGGGGAAACCGGGGATAGACGGAGACGAGCAGATTTAAGAACATGACGATGAACGGCGCCAAAATCACCGGCACGCTCAGATACCAGGGGTATTGAGCGCGAAACTGGAGAACGGTGCCCATCATGATCGCGACGAACAGCACGGCGATATTCGCCTTGATGTCGCTGAGCCGGATCGAATCGCCGTAGCCGGCGATCAGATTGCGCAATTGGGCGTCGCGGTCCCTGGTCATCAGCCGCCCTGCGAGGCAAGCGAGGAGGCGCCTCGGGCGGCAGCCGCCGGTAATGCGTTGCGCCATCGAACCGAGTGGATCATGTCTATCGGCCCCTTCCTCCGTACCAGATATAAAGAAGCAAGACCATGCATGCCACAATGCTCGCCATCGCGACAAAAAAGCTGATCCTGATGTAGAGGGTCTTCCACCACAGCAGTTCAGACAGGACCGAGCAACGCAGTTTCAGCTGCTCAAGCTCGTCCTCGGCCTCGACGACATTGGCGAAATCGGCGGGTTTGGCGTTGGCCGAGACGACGAAATTCTTGGAGCCGCGCTTGGGATAGCGCGGGATCAGCACCGCCAACAGACAGATGTACACGATCAGGAACGGCAGCATGACGAACGGGATGGGCAGATAGCTCGGAAAGCGCGAGTGATTGCCGAGAACCGGGCCCATCATGAAGGCGACCATCAGGATCGCGATATTGGCCTTGAAATCGCTCTGGCGGATCGCGTCGGTATAAGCGGCGATCAGGCGGCGATAAGGTTGAGCGGGATCGACGGCGATTTTGTTCATCCGACAGTCGGACGCTCCACAAGGCCGGCCGGCGGACGGGCCCATCCGCGCCGGTCCTCGGCCTCGGCCCCCCGAACTCCTTCGGCTCGACTTGGCGTGAACTGCGACGCCCTGTCAAGATCGGTTGAATTTCGGCTTTCGACGCGGCCGGAGCGGCCGGTTCAAACGCGCCGAGCGACCCCGGCCGCGGGCGCCTGAATCATCTGAATGCGACGTAGAGAAGCAGAACCATGGTCAGGAACACGCAAACGATCGACACGAGGAAGCTGACGCGGATGCACTGCGTCTTCCACCAAAGAATGTCGGACAGCACTGCGCAAGTGAGCTTTAACTGTTCGAGGTCGTCTGCAGTCTGGGCGACGGACTCGAAATCCGCAGGCGTCAGATTGCGTGCAACGAGGAAGCTCTTGGCCCCGCGCTTGGGATAGCGCGGAATAAGCACCATGAACAAAAAGAAATAGACGATCAGAAAAGGCACCAGCACGAGCTGGACCGACAGGTAACTCGGAAAGGACGTGTAGTTCCAGAGAACCGAACCCATCATGAAGGCGACGAACAGAAACGCGATATTGGCCTTGAAATCGCTCTGGCGGATCGCGTCGGTGTAACCGGCGATCAGGCTGCGATAAGGTTGAGTGGGATCGGCGGCGATTTTGTTCATCCGACAGTCGGACGCTCCACCAGGCTGCCCTGCGGACGGCCCGGTCGCGCCGGTCCTGCGCCTCGGCCCCCGAAGTCCTTCGGTTCGACTTGGCGTGAACTGCGACGCCCTGTCAAGATCGGTTGAATTCGGCGTTCGACAAGATCGAAGCCGCGGCTCGATCAGTCGCGCCAGGAGCTCGGAAGATCAGAAGCCGAAGAATTCGCGGCGCAGCGCGTCTTCATAGAGGCGCTTGCGGAAATCGACTTCCTTGTGCAGCTTATGCTCGCGGTAATGGGCGCCCTCCCATTTGTCGAGCTCCGCGACGTTATGGTTGCCGGAGGCGAGCGCCTCCTCCTCGCGGATCGCAGCCACCCAATTGTCCACGGCCGCCTTGTAGGCCGCCTGCAATTGGTCCAGCTCCCGCTGAAGATCGGCCGAGACATCGGTCATGGGCTCCCCCTGCTCCCCTTCGATTAACGCTGGATTGTGAACAATAGACGACAGTTAAGACCGATCGTCGGAAGGGGCGACGCTTGGGCGGCCGGCGACTCACCACAGCATCGTCCAGGATAGGGCGGCGGCTTCGGGGGAGCCTCCGGACGGCTGGCAATCGAGGAGCATGGCGCGTAGCCCGCGCCGCTCCGGGCTCGCGCTCTCGAGCAATTCGTTCATTTTGCGGAGACGGCGGACCAGCGTTTTCATGAACCCGACGGCGCGTTCCGGGTTCTCCTCGATTGCGGCGATGAACTCTTGATACGAGGCCGCGAGGCATTCCGTATCGCACGCCGCGGTGACGGTCGCGGATCGCGGCCCCGGCTCGATCAGGCACATTTCTCCGAATACGTCGCCGATCTCAAGCCTGCCGACAACTCTCGCATTGGCGCCGCGGCCGACTGCGACGTCGACCGCTCCGCTGACGATGAAGAACGCCGTATCGCCCTCGTCGCCCTCGCAGATGATCGTATCTCCGGCCTTGAACGCGACGTTTTGCATGGAAATGCCTCCGTGGGGGCTTCGACCCTGGCGATGTCGCTTATATCAGGTCCCAGGATAGCTGGGAGGCGCGAAGGACCGCGCGGGGGCGGCGACGATCCGCCCCGCGTGCGGCGCCCTCGCTTGTGAGGACAAGCTATTGCGCCGGCGCCAAGGTTGGCTGGCTCTCTTTCGTGACCGGCGGCGGGCTCCACTTTCCGGTCAGCGCCTCGCTCTTTGGCGCATAGATCCGCATCGTGAGGTTGAACGGTCCCTTTGGCGCCGGCAACCAGTTTGCTTGCCTGTCGGCGCCAGGGCTCGCGTTCTGGACATAGAGGTCGAGGGAGCCGTCCGGATCATATTTGAACGGCATCCAGCTGCTGAGAGCGAACCGGTTGAGGCTGTTCGCCACCTGGTAGCCCTGAGCGTCATAGAGCGTGATCGACCAGAAGGCGTTGGCCGGCGGCGCGGCGCCCCTTTCGAAGTGCAAAGTATAGGCGCTCGCGCCATCCAGCGGCTTGCCTGACTCGTCCGCGAGGTTGATCGGATAGATCGCGTCCTCCGGCAGGTTCGCGCCGAGACCCAACTGGGTGATGATCGCGCGTTTGAGGTAATAATTGCCGTAAACGCCCATCGTGTCGGTGTTCATCGACCAGCCGTTGACGACGCGGGCAAGGCTGTTCACCTTCCACGCCATCAGCTTCTGGGCGTCTTCCGGCGCGCTCTTAAGCGCGGATTTGATCGCCGGATCAACCTTGTCGATGTCGAAACTCTTGCTGCGCTCGATCCCGATTCGCCGCATGCGGGCGAGGATCGGCTGGTCGGTGATATGCGGCGGCTGCGATTTGAGGATTTCGGCGGCGTAGGCGAAGAACTTGCCCGCCGGCATCGCATCGACCGCGACCTTCGGCGGCGTCTTCATGTCGATATCGGGATCGACATGGCCGACGACAGGTTCGGCAGCCTTGCCCCATTGCGAGAGCGGCGTGATTTTGAAGCCGGCCTGGATCGCGTGCACGGCGTCGTAGTCGGACGGCCCATCCGTCTTGGTGCGGCCGATGATCCAGACATAGGGCGTGGGCGCGTCGATGCGAATGACGCCCGCCGGGAGCGAACCGGTAAAGCCGGGAGGCGTCACGGCGAAGTCGCCGGCCGCCGTTCCCGTCGTGCGCCAGCCAGGCGAGACGAACACGTCAGTCCACATGTCCAGCATCGGCAGCAGGTAATAGCGCCCATGCGTGTCGGGGACCGAGACGATCACCGGCTCCTTGGTCAAGTCGAGCCAGGCGCTCGAATAGAGCGTGTCGAAGTTTGGCCGGACGACGACTTTCATGTCCGCCGTAAGAAAGCGGGAACGCTGGCGAAGGCGTTCATCGGCGCCTCGAAGCCCTCCGGCTTGGCGACGTTCGTCAGCTGCTTGCGGGTCAGGTCCATGGTGACGAGAGGGTAGAAGTAGAGATAGGCCTCGACGCCGATCGCATGCGCATCCTGTTCGCTCGCCGGCTCGGCTGCCGCTCTGGAAGACCCGCCGCCGGCGAAGGCGGCGCCGACCAGCCCGGCATAAGCGAGGCGAGCCATATTTCCCAGCATGTCTGAATCCCTCCCGAAATGAGTTGCCTGGTGTCCGAAAGTGGCTGAAGCAGTCCGGCGCGAGGCGCGAACACAGCCCTAGGTCGAACTCTGTCCAAACAGCTGACGCTATAAGAGCAAAAAATGCAGCGGCTCGCGAGGCGCCACCCACCCTCTACTCCTCGAACCGTTCGCTCGTCCCCGCCGACTTCAGCGGCGCAATCGACGCATCCGGCTTTTGCGCCTTAAGGCCCAGGTCGCGGAAGCGGTTGACGATCGGATAGCGCCGGTCGCGGCCGAAATTCTTCGGCCCCACCTTGACCCCCGGTGCCGACTGGCGGCGCTTGTATTCCGCGAGATAAAGCAGACGCTCGACCTTGCGCACCGTCTCCGAATCGTAACCCTCAGCCACAATGTCGGCGATGCGCATCTCTTTTTCGACCAGTCCGTGCAGAATGCCGTCGAGCACCGGATAGGGCGGCAGCGAATCCTCATCCCTCTGGTTCTCGCGCAATTCCGCGCTCGGCGGCTTGACGATGATGTTTTGAGGAATCACCTCGCCATCCGGCCCGAGTGCTCCTATCGGCTTCCAGCGGTTGCGCAGCGCGGCGAGGCGAAAGACCTCCATCTTGTAAAGGTCCTTGATCGGGTTGAAGCCGCCGTTCATGTCGCCGTAGAGCGTGGCGTAGCCGACCGACATTTCCGACTTGTTGCCGGTCGTCACCACCATCGCGCCGGTCTTGTTGGAGATCGCCATCAGGATCAGGCCCCGGGCGCGGCTCTGGATGTTCTCTTCGGTGATGTCGCGCGCCTTGCCGGCGAACATCCGCGCGAGCGCATGCTCCACGCCCTCGACCGGTTCGGCGATCGGCACGATATCGTAGCGGACGCCAAGCGCTTTGGCGCATTGGGCCGCATCCGAGAGCGATTCGTTCGAGGTGAAGCGATAGGGCAGCATCACCGCGTGCACGCGCTCAGCCCCCAGCGCGTCAACCGCCATCGCGGCGCACAAAGCCGAATCGACGCCGCCGGAGAGGCCAAGCACCACCCCCGGAAAGCGGTTGTTCTGGACATAGTCGCGCAGACCCATCACGCAGGCCGCATAGTCCGCTTCGTCGCCCTCCTCGACCACTTCGAGCGGGCCTTCGACGCAGCGCCAGCCGCCCTCGCCGCGCTCCCACACGGTGCGCGCCACCATTGGGCGGAAGGCAGGCAATTGCGCGCTTAAGGTGCGGTCGGCGTTGAGCGCGAACGAGCCGCCGTCGAACACGAGCTCGTCCTGACCGCCGACCATGTTGAGATAGATGAGCGGCAGGCCGCTCTCGACGACGCGCGCCACCGCGACGTTCTGGCGGATGGCGAGCTTGTCGCGCTCATAAGGCGACGCGTTGCCGACCAGCAGAATTTCGCCGCCGGTTTCGAGGATGCACTCGACCGGGTCGGGCCCCCAGATATCCTCGCAGATCGGAACGCCGACGCGCGCGCCGCGAAAGACGATCGGTCCCGGCGACGGCCCCGGCGCAAAGACGCGCTTCTCGTCGAACACGCCATAATTGGGCAGGTCGAACTTGAACCGCACCGCCTCGATCCTCCCGCCGTCGAGGAGCGCCATGGCGTTGTGCAGCTTGCCGTCCTCGCCGACCCAGGGCAGGCCGACCAGCGCCGCCGGCCCGCCGTCGGCGGTCAAGCGCGCCAGCTCCTCGCAAGCCGCGCGGCAGGCTTCCTGAAAGGCAGGCTTCAGCACCAGATCCTCGGGCGGATAGCCGGAGAGGTAGAGTTCCGGCGCCATCACGATGTCGGCGCCGAAGGCGGCGGCCTCCGCTCGCGCTTTGCGCAGACGGTCGCGGTTGCCCGCGATGTCGCCAACGATCGCTGGGATTTGCGCGAGCGCAATTGTGAGGCGGTTGCTGATGGAAGCGGCCATGAGCGAGATTTAGCGCGGCGTGGAAGGCGCGCGCAATCGGATGGGGGGCAAATCCGGCGTCGGCGTGGCAGCCTCAGGACGCGCCCGGGGATGTGTGGTCGACGTACTCCACGACTAGTCCATCCTTGTGCCGGAAGCGGGTCTTCCGCCCGACCGGCGTCGGCTGAACTGGCTCGAGTTGCTCGGCTTCGGCCTGCTTCAGGACTTTCACGAAAGGTTCCAAAGCATCGACCTTGATGGTGAGACGCGTCGCCTCAAAAGGCGCCCGTTTCTCGGGCGGTCCGGCGATGATCAGCACCGAGAGGCGCGGCGAGGAGACGGCCGCCAGTTCCAGACCTGTTTCCGGATAGCGGAAGCGGAGGCTCTCCTCGCCTGACAGCAAGGCTTTGTAAAAGGCGATGGCGCCCTCGATTGAGTTGGTATCGACAAACACACGCGTATAGGTCTCGAGAATCACGGAGTCCTCCAGGCGGGGATTCATGCGGCGTGGCGTGGGCGAACGCAAATCCGCGTCAGCGCACGACGCTAGCGATCTTGGCCAGGCCGAGATTGAAGGCGCGCGACGTCGCCTCGGCGAAATCGCCCTTCAGGCCAAGCGCGCGCTCCTCGATCGGCTTCCATGACAGGATCGCGATCGCGACCGAGACGGCCGCCGACGAGGGGTCGAGCGCGAAAAACCAACGATTTCTTCCCGACTGGGGGTTCCCTGGTCTCCTTTCTCGTGGACGAGCGTAGACGACCGGCCGCCCGGCCAGCGACAGCCCGAGGAAACCGAAAATAAATCCAAGGAGAACCAAGCTCAGTTGTTCGGGTAAAGCTTGCCCGGTTTGGGGGCGCCGCGCCAGCGTGCAAAGGGCGCCGCGGCCAGGCCCGCACGCAGCGCCCGAGACGTGGCCTCGGCGCAGACATCCTTGAGCCCCATCGCCCGCTTCTCGACCAGGTTCCACGAGCAGAAGGCAAGGCCAAACGAGATCCCCCCGGCGCTTCCGGCCATCGCCGCGAGCGACATCTTGGGAAACAGAAGCGCAAGCGTCTGCTGGACGGGGAAAGCGTAGATATAGACGCCGTACGAATAGTCGCCCCAAGCGTTGAAATCCCTGATCTTCCCGCCGGGGATGTAAGCGAGATGCAGCACGAACGGCGCCACACATAGGAGATAGACGGGGAAGGCGACGCTTGGTCCGATAAGCGCCGCGCCTGCGACGATGAGCGGCAATGCGGCGAAGGTCACCCGATTGATGAACAGGCTCTCGCGCCAGAAATAGAGGGACGCGCCGATAAAAAACATCAAGATCGCGACGTTCGCGTTGTTGGCCAACCCATGCGCGTGGTCGCGCACAGCCGTGACGAACATCACTGCTGCCGCGACCGGCGCGGCGAAACTCAGCGCCCGCACTCGGATGTGCGGCGCCCACGCAAAAAGAATCCAGCCGACCGCCAGGTAAATGTACATTCGCGCTTCGATTGGCAGCGTCCACAGCGACCCGTTGAACTGACCCTTGAGCGGCAGCGTCTCGAACACGCCCGGCAGCGACCAGTGCACGCCGCCAACGATTGTCGCTCCCTTGCGCGCGTATTCCCATGTCGTCTGCGACGTCAAATAGTCTTTGACCGGCAGGGTGGTCAGCGCGGCGCCGAGGACGAACACGGTGACCGGCAGCATGAGCCAGAGCGCGGGATAGAGCCTCAGAGCGCGGGCCCACAGGAAATGATTGAGGTCGCCGCGATTGAACAGGCTCGCCGTGACAAGGAAACCGCTCGTCACGAACAGCATGTCGAGCGCCATCTCGCCGACCTCTCGCCCGACATAGTCGTAAATCAGGTCGCGCCCGTCGATTCCGAGGGCAGGGCCACTATGGTAAAGAACGACCGTAAAGGCCGCCAGCAGCCGCAGAAGAGTGAAATTGTTGTCGCGGCTCTGCGCGTAGTCCGAGAGGCGCATCAGGTCTCCGGGCGGGGGATCGCGAGCGGCCACCGCATGCGCGCTCGGATGCGGCGAGCCAGCTTTCGTTGAGGATCACTTGCCGCGTGGGCCAAGGAGGTTGTCACGACATTGGTTGCGGGAGAAGGGGCCCATAAGCGTGCAGTTTCCAAGAATGACATGCGATAACCCAGCTGTATCGCATCCGGTCGGACCAGGGAGAAGGCCGCCCGGAGTTGGCCTACTGCATTGTCAGTCGACCCGTCAACCGATTGTTCAGGCGACTTTGTGGGCGCGATAGCCGGCCAAGCCGATTAGCGATTTGGCCGAAGTCGGAACCGCCCTACGCTGCTTTGAGGCGCCGTTTCCCATCGAGCTTCGCGTTGATCCTTTGCCAGAGCCGCTGAACCTCGGCCGCCACGACCGACGCCTGGCGCGCGGCCGGCGCCCAAAAAAGGTTGGCGCGTGAGAGCGAAGCCGTGCTACCGAAAGGTGAACCGAACACCGGTGATAGGGCGTGGCAACCACAGTCCGAGACGCGCTTTTGACGATCCCGGTGGGTCTCCTGGATCCGCTAATCGAGTTCGTATGAGGCCGTGCTCACCGATGTGTCTTCACGCGATTGGCCGAAAGTCGGTTTGAACTCTGGGAATCTCTGTGAGACTATTTACACGATTCTAAGAGGCCACATGGACGGCCATTACGCCCCAGGCCCGCAAAAGCCTGACAACTTCCCTGAGGCGTGCCGCGAGCTAGAGAACTTTCCGTCCAGGTTCCCGCGCTCCGTCAGGATTCAGATTCCTCGCGTCCTGGTTGCCGTGTACGAGATGCGCAGCGACCGGGGGATCGGTCGCGTCGGCGGTGACGTAAAGCCGTACGCCATGGATGGCGAGTTCCTTTTTCGCGCCGTCCAGTGGATGGTCGCGGAGTTGGTCCGCGTCTTTCACAATGTCGGCGTAGCCGCGGCCCAGGAAATCGTGGAGAGGGTCTCGCTGAGGCAACTGCCCGTCATTTGGTGAGGGCGGGACGATCCGCATTTGAAGCACGAGCTGCCCCGAGTGGACGCAAGGAATGTGAGAGCCACGCCTCGTATCGGTCGCGCCGCAGATAGAGCGCCGTTGAACTCGGCCTTAAGCGGCACGGTCTCGAACACGCCCGGCAGAGAATAACGCACGCCGCCGATCAGCGCGATCCAGGGCGTGCAAGGCCCGAGCCTTCACTCGGCCGCCCGAACCGGTCGCTCCGGCGCGGAGAGCCGCTGGACTTTAAGAAGATCGGCGACCATGAAAGCCATTTCAATCGATTGCTCCGCATTGAGGCGCGGATCGCAATAGGTGTGGTACCGATCGTGCAGATCCGATTCCGAGATCGCGCGCGCTCCGCCAGTGCACTCGGTGACGTTCTTGCCGGTCATCTCAAGATGGACGCCGCCGGCGTAGACGCCCTCGGCGCGGCAGACGGCGAAGAACTTGCGCACCTCCTGGGCGATGCGTTCGGTTGGCCTCGTCTTGTAGCCGGTCGAGGTCCTGATCGTATTGCCATGCATCGGGTCTGAGACCCACAGCAGCTTGCGGCCCTCGCGTTTGGCCGCGCGCAAGAGCGGCGGCAGCGCGGCGTCGACCTTGTCCGCGCCGAATTGGCAGATCAGCGTCAGCCGGCCAGGCTCCTCGTCAGGATCAAGCACTTCGATCAAACGCATGAGCTCGTCCGGGCTGAGCGACGGGCCGCATTTGAGGCCGATCG
Organism: uncultured Alphaproteobacteria bacterium; assembly: GCA_963824475.1. Taxonomy (GTDB): domain Bacteria; phylum Pseudomonadota; class Alphaproteobacteria; order Rhizobiales; family Beijerinckiaceae; genus Roseiarcus. The sequence goes on along the minus strand of CAWGPR010000003.1, from coordinate 11,222 downwards.
GATTCTTCAAGCCCCGGCAGAATTCGACGTGAGCGCCGCCGAGTTGGCGCGTCCGGTCGCCGACCCAGATCATATGGCCCGAGGTCGCGTAATAGTCGCCCGAGGTCGAATTCGAGCCGCGTCATCGCCTGCTCGTAGCCGAGCAGCAGCGCTTCGTGCGAGGTGTAGAAGTCGGTTGAGCGCAATTCCGGATGCGCCTCGGGGTCGAGGCCCACGGCGCGCATGAATCCAAGCGTCTCGGTGATCCGGTCAGCGAGCTCCTCGTAGCGCTCGGACTGGGGGCTGTCCTTGACGAAACCGAGCATCCAGCGATGGACATTCTCGAGGTTGGCGTAGCCGCCATTGGCGAAGGCGCGCAAAAGGTTGAGGGTCGCCGCGGACTGGCGGAAGGCCTCGAGCTGCCGGCGCGGGTCGGGCTCGCGCGCCGAAGCCGTGAACTCGATGTCGTTGACGATATCGCCGCGATAGGCCGGCAGGGTGACGCCGTTGATCGTCTCGAAGTCGGAGGAGCGGGGCTTGGCGAACTGGCCGGCGACGCGCCCGACCTTTACGATCGGCGAAGCGGCGGCGAACGTCATGACGACCGCCATCTGCAGGAAAACCCGGAAGAAATCGCGGATGTTGTCGGCCGAATGTTCGCCAAAGCTCTCGGCGCAATCCCCGCCCTGCAGCAGGAACGCCGCGCCGTCGGCCGCTTTGCCAAGCGCCTGTTTGAGTTTGCGCGCTTCGCCGGCGAAAACCAGCGGGGGATAGCCGGCAAGCTGGCGCTCGGCCTCGGCCAGCGCGGCGCGGTCGGAATAGACCGGCGCCTGCGCGATCGGCTTCGTCCGCCAGCTATCAGGGCTCCAACGTTGGTTCAGCATCTTCCATGGCCTAGGGCAGAGCGGCAGGGCGCCGCTTGAACGCCACGCCGTTCTTATACAGTGCGCGGCTTAAGGCCAATATGCCGATTTTCGAGGTAAGCCCGCATTTTATCGAATGCGCGAGGGCTTTTCCACGTCGCACGGCGGCCTATGGTGTAAGACGACGGCCGAATCAGGGGCCGACGTCGATTCGCCGTGTGACCGCTTTTTCCTCAATCGCCGCGCTGCTGTTGTCCGTGCTGATGCTGATCGGCGGCAATAGCCTAGTGGGTATCGTGACGCCGCTGAGAGCCCGCATCGAGGGGTTCCCGGACCTCACCGTGGGCCTGCTTGGCTCTGTCTATTTCGCAGGAATGCTGGCGGGAACCCTCGCCGCGCCCGCGATCATTCGCCGCGGCGGACACATCAGGGCCTATGCGGCGTTTGTGGCGCTCGCGGTCGTTTCCGTGATCCTCATGCCAGTCTTGCTCTCCCAATGGGCCTGGCTCGGCTGCCGCGCGCTTATCGGCCTTGTGTTCGCGGGCCTGTACGCGGTGATCGAGGCCTGGATCAACGCCAAGGCGACCAACGCCAATCGCGGCGTCCTCTACGCCCTCTACCAAATCGCGAACTTCGCCGCTTCCGCGAGCGGACAATTGGCGCTTAAGCCGCTTGGAGCGGGCGGCTTTTCCCCCTTCGCCGTCGCTGGCGCGCTGCTTGCGCTTGCGATCGTTCCGATGGCGATGACCAGCGTCGATCCGCCTGCGCAACCGCGAAGCGTGCGCCCTCGCCTGGTCTGGCTCCTTCGCAGGGCGCCGATTCCGTGTTTAGCCGTGCTGGCCGCCGGCGCGGCGAACGGCGCCATGTTCGCGCTTGGTCCGGTTTTCGCCGTCGGGATCGGCATGACGCCGACAAGCGCGCCCCTATTCACCTCTTCGATCGTGCTGGGGTCAGCGGTGGGCGTTTTGCCGATCGCCGCGATCTCCGACCGCGTCGACCGCCGGCTGGTGATCGCCGCGGTTACGATCGCGGGCGCCGCCTGCGAAGTCGCCTTGAGCCGTCTGACGGCGCCCGGCGCGTGGCTGCTCGTCCTCGGGTTTCTTGTCGGCCTGACGACCTATTCGCTCTACACGCTCGCGGTTTCTCTCGCCAACGACAATGGCGCTCCGCATGACCTGATCTTCATCTCAGTCGGGCTTTTGTTCATCTATTGCGTGGCCGCGATCGTCGCTCCGGCGCTCGCCTCGGTGCTCATGAAGGACTTTGGCCCCCAAACGCTTTTCCTTCAGAACGCATACGTGCACCTGGTTATCGCCGCGCTCGCCCTCTGGGGGGCTTTGGCCAGGCCGCGACGAACCGCGACGAAATCCGCCTAGGGGTTCAAATCAAACGCTTCGCGCCCGACAGGATGTCGCAATTGGGCGGATTCCCGCCCTTCGGCCAATGGCAAGAATGCGCAAATAGCGGTCATTCCGCAATGGTATAACAGACAAGTGACCAAGGGGCTCTTCGGTTGCGCTAAGCGCCTAACAATCAAGCGTTGATAAGCGGCAGGTCGACTTCGAACGATGAAAAACTGCCGGTGAAAGTGGCTTCCACTTCGCTCCCAGGGACAACGACTCCCGTCGAGGCACCGGCCGCCGATGCCCAGCCCTGAAATTGGATAAATACCCCAAAGTACTGGTCAGAGAGCACCAGTGCTTCCGGAAGCGACGCTGTGCCGCTCCAGGTGCTGTTCGCAATTGCTCCGCCAAGTGTTCCAGCAGACCCCGAGTTGGCGTCGTTGTTGTTATAGATCGGCAAGAGCGGCGAAGCATACGATCTCACGTATTTGCCAGCTCGGAGCGTCGTAAATTAAGAAAAGTATATTTGCAACAAAGACCAAATTAGCGTTCTCGCTAAACACGGAGAAATAGTTTGTGACACTCCACGATGGGTCAAAAGCCGCGTTTATATTGGCGTTCGCTGTCATCAACGCAGCTGTCCAATCCCTCTGGTCGACCGCTTGCAAATACTGCCCTACGTAACCCCAGACAGTGGCAGAACCTCCCCCCGGTTGGCCGCCACCGAACGTTTCTACTGTGCCTGCGTTCAATCCAAGAAAGACGTCAGTGGGCTTTGGTCCAGGGGGCGTAGGCCAATTTCCACCCCAATCTCCACTGCCGCTACCGTTATTCGTATTTGTCGATGGAGTGCCGATGACCCATCCAACCAATGGCATTACTTGGGTATCTAGCGGGACACCTCGCGGATGGGGAAAACTTGATGACTTCGATGTTTGCCCAGATGTTTGCCCGGCCAAGTCGCGTGACACGATTTTGGACGAAAACGATCCGCCCGACGGGAGGTGCTGTGTTCCTGATTCCGAAAGCAATTTATCTAAAGCTTTCCGATATGCCGCTCTCGCCTCGCGCTGGGATCGGTTGAATTCAGCTAACCGATTTGCTAGGATCATCTGTTGATCGAATAGATGCTTGCGGTTCTTATGTTGTATTTCGCTGCTGGGCGAAATTGCACGCAGCTTATTGCTAAGTATTTTAAACCCGCTCATGGGATAACTCCTCTACTGGCGATTAGTTCAAAATGGGTGAACCGCGCTATTCTTGCGACAGCCTCGTCGTGATTAATTTTCTCCTGCCCTACGAGGGCATGGGCCGTAACGAACATCATTGCCAATTCTGGGCACGCCCGTCCTGTCGAAAATCGCCCCCCTATCGGCTTAGCCCTTACGGCTCCCTAAATCGACAGACGACGAAGCAACCATGACAGGAATCGCCGGTTTGTCTGTGACGCGCGTCACAGAGGGAACGGCCCAGGATTACCTTTCTAAAGAACCACAACGGCCGAACCTGTGAGAGGCTTATTGCCGCCGCGAACGCCGCTACCTCGTAGCGACGGCGCTCAGCTCCAGCGCCTGCACGCCGCATCCGGGTGCGAAGGAGAACGATCCTCGCCTGCGCATTGTTGATCGCTTGACGATCGCGGGCACATCCCCCGCCGCGATCGGAAATGTCTGCTTAACGTGTGCGCCGTGAGAAGGCGGCGCTTTCCAGTGGGTGCAAGCCCCACCCGGCGAACGCTCCAGCCGGAAGCAACCGGAGCAGTCATGGAGGTGACGAAATGGCTGAAGCCTTCGGTGTAGGTGGTCACGTATAGGTGACGGCGCGAGTGTGCGGGCCGCAACGCGAGTAAGTGCGCCGGGAGACCGGCAAGGAGTATGTGGTGAAAGTCCACTGCGATGAAGGAGTAGCGACCCACATCGGCCCCGAGCCGTGCGCAGACGTCCGCGAGGACGTCGGCGAAGCGTCGGCAGGGGAGCATATAGGCCAGCCATCGAGCCGCGAAACCGTTGTCATCCCGGGCGCCGACGCCGTTTACTCATCGGAAGGCAATACGGTCGGGCGCGCTAACGCGAGCGCCCGACCGACCCGGCGTGGTCTTAGACCCTGGCATGTATGGACGCTCCTTGCGCGGGAACCGGGAGATCTCTGGATCGGCCATGAGCCCTGTTGGTCACATGGTCCGCGGCGGGAAGGTGAGGAGCCGTAGCCGCCGATGCACGATCCAGAGAAGTCAGAACTCCGGCATAGTAGCAACGAAGCCGACGAACGAAGCCGGGCGACTGGCTCAGGAGCCGGCGGAGCCAAGACCGGGGACCAAGGGGAACGCGGACCAGCAAAGCACGCACCGGACCCAGAGCCGGGGGCGCGTGACCCAGGCGCTGGACCGCGTACGAGAAGCCGCAAGGCGGAGGAAGAAGGGACAGTTCACCGCGCTCCTCCACCACATCAACCCCGACACGCTCCGGACTGCGTTCTACGCGCTTAAGCGCAAAGCCGCCCCCGGCGTGGATGGCGTGACGTGGCACGACTACGAGGCGGACCTCGAACCGAGGGTTGAGGCTCTTGCAGAGCGGGTCCACCGGGGAGCTTACCGACCGCAACCGTCGCGCCGGACGTACATACCGAAGGCCGACGGGAAGCAGCGGCCGCTCGCGATCGCCGCCCTGGAAGACAAGATCGTCCAGGGCGCAACCGTCATGGCGCTCAATGCTGTCTACGAAAGCGACTTCTGCGGCTTCTCGTACGGGTTCCGACCCGGGCGAGGGCCACACGATGCGCTGGACGCGCTATCGACGGCGATCAAGATACGGAAGGTGAACTGGATACTTGACGCCGACATCCAAAATTTCTTTGGGGCGGTCAGCCAAAGCTGGCTGGTTCGCTTCCTGGGACACAGGGTCGGCGACAAGCGCATCATCCGCCTGATCCAGAAGTGGCTCAAGGCGGGCATCCTCGAAGATGGGATCGTAACGGTCGATGACAGGGGAACAGGACAAGGTTCGGTGACTTCGCCGCTCCTCGCCAACATCTACCTGCATTACTGTTTCGATCTTTGGGCTGAGCGCTGGAGACGGCGGGAGGCTCAAGGCGACATGATCGTCGTTCGTTACGCGGACGATCTGGTCGTCGGCTTCGAGCGTGAAGGCGACGCACGCCGTTTCCTTGACGCGATGCGCGAAAGGCTCGGGGAATTTGCGCTGACGCTACACCCGGACAAGACCCGCCTGATTGAGTTCGGCCGCTTTGCGGCGGTCGACCGCAAGCGACGCGGGCTCGGCAAACCGGAGACCTTTGCGTTCTTGGGCTTCAACTTCATTTGCGGCAAATCCCGCCAGGGATCCTTCCAACTCCACCGGAAGACCCGACGCGACCGCATGCGTGCGAAGCTGAAGGACATCAAGGCGGAGCTACGGCGTCGAATGCATCAACCCATCCCTAGAGCGGTTTCCGGCCGGGTTGAATCGTGCGGTGTTCCCAACGCGCTGGAAATGTGATTCTTGGGGTGCGCCGAATCGGAGGCGGCGCGGGATGGGGCCCTTGTCGGTGGATTTGCGCAAGCGGGTGGTTTCGGCGGTTCGCGAGGAAGGCATGAGCTGCCGTGCGGCGGCGCAGCGGTTCGGGGTGAGCTTTTCCAGCGCGATTCGTTGGGTGGCGGCGTTGCGCGAGCGCGGCAGCTACGCGCCGTTGCCGATGGGCGGCGACACGCGTTCGCAGCGCGTCGAGGCCCACACGGATTTCCTGCTTCGCCTTCATCGGCGCGAGCCTGACCTTACGCTCAACGAAATCTGCGACCGTCTGGAGCGTGCGCGAGGCGAGAAGGTGTCGCCGTCTATGATCTGGCGCTTTTTCGACCGCCACGACATCACGTTTAAAAAAAGTCCGCGCACGCGAGTGAGCAGGGCCGCCCGGACGTCCTTGAGCGGCGACGGCGATGGTTCGACTGTCAACTCGATCTCGATCCGCTGAAACTGGTGTTCGTCGATGAGACGGCGGCGACGACCAGCATGGCGCGCCGCTTCGGCCGGCGCCGGCGCGGCCAACGTCTGCGCTGCGGTGTTCCGCATGGGCATTACAAAGCGATCACCTTCGTATTCGGCCTGCGCCTGAGAGGCGTCATCGCGCCCAAGGCCTACGACCACGCCATGAACGCCGAGACGTTCGAAGCCTGGCTCGAGCACCATCTCCTGCCGACTTTGGAGGAAGGCGACATCGTCGTGCTCGACAATCTCAAGGCTCACAAAAGCCCGAGAGTGGCGGAAATCCTGGCCAGGAAAAACTGCACGGTACGATACCTGCCGCCATACAGCCCGGACTTCAACCCCATCGAGATGGCGATTTCCAAACTGAAAAGCGCGCTGCGAAAATTGGCCGAGCGCACCGTTGTCGGACTTCTTGCTATCCTGGAGGGCTGCGCCGCTCTCTTCAAGCCGGCCGAATGCGAAAACTATTTCGAGGCCTGCGGGTATGATCCCGGCGAACTCCAAGCCCTCAACACAACCTGAACGGATTCCGCTCTAGCCAGGGCCGGTGGTTGAAGCAGGTCGTCACAGGGCACTTTGCTTATTACGCAGTCCCGACCAACAGCAGGGCGCTCTCCGCGTTCCGGCACTACGTGACCGACCTCTGGCGACGAGCGCTTCGGCGACGCAGCCAGAAAGACGGCCTCACATGGGAGCGTATGACGAAGCTCGCCGATGACTGGCTCCCCCAGCCGCATATCCTTCATCCTTGGCCCGACGTGCGCTTTGACGTCAAACACCCGAGGTAGGAGCCGGATGCCCGAATTGGGCCCGTCCGGATCTGTGCGGGGGGCGCTCAGCAATGAGCGTCCCTACCGCGATACGCCGAGCAAGCCTCACATGAGCAGGTGGGAGTCAAGTTTGTCGTTTCTGGGTGATCAGTCTCCAGCGGTTGATTGTCCGGCATCCGAGGTTCTGAGCCCGCTTGCGTGACGCGGCTCGTTTCCGAGCACGATCAACCTCACATACGGTCGCCGTTTGCGACGGCTGCACCAACATCCCGCTTGCGGCGGGCAGGGCTCAGGAAGACGAGAACCTTTCTCGCAAACGGCGTTTCAGGCCACGGCTTGCTTCGGTTCGTCCACCTGGATCCGTCAGGACTGATCAGGTCCTGAGGATTACGGTATTGGATGCGTGGAAGACGGGCTATCGTCAGGCAGGCCTAATCATGGCGCCTTCGATCACGACTCCAGCGCTCACATATTTCCAGAGCGCGACCAGCAGCTTTCGCGCCAGCGCCACGATCGTCGTCTTGCGCCAACGACCGCCGTTACGTTCCATTCGGTCCTTGAACCAGAGGGTGAGTGCCGAACCGGGCTGATGGCGTAGCCAAAGCCAGGCGAGCTGGATCATCGTTGTCCGTAGTCGTGGGTTGCCCGATTGCGAGATGCCCTGCTCGTGATGGACCGACCCGCTTTGCCAAGGCGTCGGGGCAAGGCCGGCATAAGCGGCGACCTGTCGGCGGTTATCGAAGTGTCGGGAGAGTCCCTCAGACCAGAGGACCGAAGCGAACTCCGGCCCAACGCCATGGACACCCAGCAACATCGGCGGCGGGGCCGACACTTTGGTTTGTTCCGCGTTGAGCGACGCGTCCCGCTCGGCCTCCACAGCCTTGATCTGCTCGAGCAGCAATTCGAGCCGATCGAGTTCTCGACAAACCTGGGCTTTGAGATGTGGGGGCAAGCGACGGCCATCGCCAGTCTGGAGCGCATCCAGCCGCGCCCGCCGATCGCGACGCAACGGCTCATACCCGGATGCGCCCTGAGAGAAGAGCAATCCTTTGATCCGGTTGACGTGCTGAACCCGTTCCATGATCAGCACCTTACGCTCACGGCAAATCCGGCGGCGGTCTTCATCTTCAGGCGTTGGCGCCCGAACCATCGAACAGACCCGCGGTTCGCCGCGCTTGTGGGCGAGCATCGCGCGAAGCAAAGTTTCGCCATCGATCCTGTCTGTCTTGGCCCGACGCCGCCGGCGCGAAGTCGCAATTGAGGCTGCATCGACAACATGGCTCTCAATTCCTTCACTCAGCAAGACACGGTGAATCCAGAAGCCGTCCAACCCCGCTTCTTGAATGACGATAATCGGGAAGGATTTTCCGGTCCGCGCGCACGCTTTCCTCCTGAGCTCCGAAAAGCGCGCCAGCAGCGCAGCGATATCCCCGGCGGCCACGCTGTGCTTTGACATCTTCTCCCCGCGGCCTGGCGACAGCGATGTGGCCAGCCAGGTCGATCGGCTCAGTTCCAGTGAGACAAATATTGCGCAAAGATCGGCCTCGATCGTCGTCGGTGTTACGGATTGATCAGCTACAAATTGCATAGTCGCCTCCAGAGTGAGCGGTAAGCGACCTCATGCTCCCAAATCGCCGGTCGCCACCACCGCCTCATGGGATCTCGAAAAGGACGATGTGCAGGCCGACCCGACGACGTTTTCGGGGAAGGCTGATACGGCTGGGCGAGATGAGCGAAGACGACGCCCAGTTCGCTGCACCGGGGTACTGGCGGCAGCACGTACACAAGGAAAGCGCGCGCAACACGGGAAGCCCCAAAGCGCGGTCAGGGATGACCAACCAGACGCCCGCGAGGGAGAGGCTGGGCGCTGTGGGGTGGCGGAGAGGTTCGCAGTACCGCTGAAGCCGGGTAACGCCGGGGGAGGGAAGGGGCCTCAGTTCAAGACAGACGCAAGACGTAGTGAGGGACCTGGAGATTGGGCGACCTATCAACTCCGGACAGCGTTCAGAAACTGCAGACGGCGTTGCACGCGAAAGCGAAGGCAGAACCCGGCTATCGCTTCTACGCCCTCTACGACAAGATCAGCCGCGAGGACATTCTGGCGCATGCCTATGCCCAGTGCCGCTCCAACAAGGGCGCGCCGGGCGTGGACCGTCAGGACTTCGAGGCCGTCGAGGCGTATGGGGTCGAGCGATGGCTGGGCGAACTGGCGCTCGCGCTCAGGCAGGAGACTTACCGACCGGATCCAATCAGACGCGTGTACATACCGAAGGCCAACGGCAAACTCAGGCCGCTGGGCATCTCAACCTTGCGGGATCGGGTCTGCATGACAGTAGCGATGCTGGTGCTGGAGCCGATCTTCGAAGCCGACCTCCCATCGGAACTCTACGGCTACCGTCCCGGGCGAAACGCCCAACAGGCGGTGATCGAGGTGGAAGAGCTGCTGTTTCGCGGCCATCCGGAAGTTGTGGACGCCGACCTCGCGGACTACTTCGGGAGCATTCCCCATGCCGAGCTTTTGAAGTCGGTATCGCGCCGGATCGTTGATCGGCGCGTGCTGCATCTGATCAGGATGTGGCTGGACTGCCCGGTGGAAGAAACCGACAATCGCGGTCGGAAGACACGCACGACCGAGGCGCGGGACAGGCGGCGCGGCATCCCGCAGGGCTCACCCATCTCACCGCTGCTGGCTAATATTTACATGCGCCGGTTCGTGCTGGGATGGAAGATGTTCGGGCTCGAGCGAACCCTCGGCACGCGGCTCGTGACCTACGCCGACGACCTCGTGATCCTGTGCAGAAGGGGCAAAGGCGAAGAAGCCTTGGAACGACTGCGGGAGATCATGGGCAAGCTGAGGCTGACGGTGAACGAGGAAAAGACGCGCGTCTGCAAAGTGCCGGAGAGTGAGTTCGACTTTCTGGGGTACACGTTCGGGCGGATGTATTCGGCGAGGACCGGCCAAGCCCGTATCGGCTACCGGCCATCAAAGAAGAGCATTCAGCGCGCGGTCGAGAAAATCCACGCGCTGACCGAGCGATCGTGCACATGGCAAGAGACCACGACGCTGGTGGGCAAAGTGAACCGCATGCTGCGCGGATGGGCGAACTACTTTTCGGTAGGCGCTTTCAGCAAGGCGTATCGGGCGCTTGACGCCTACGCGGCGGCGCGGGTGCGCCGGTGGTTGCGCTCCAAGCACAAAGTCAGGCGGCGAAGGGGCGGGAGCTATCCACTCTCGCACCTCTACGGGCACTTCGGGCTCGTACGCCTGAGCCGGCTTGGGCACGACGTGTCGTGGACGAAGGCGTGAGGTCTTTGTCCGAGAGCCGGATGCGGGCAATCCGCACGTCCGGTTGTGTGTCCAGCGAAGGCTGGCATGTTCAGCAGGAGAAAGGCCTGCCGGGGCAAGAGTCAGAAGCCCCGTAGTTTGGATAGCAGGGTGGCGGGAAACCAAGACTCTGAAGCCTATCGACAACGTCTCCCTCGGGGAGACGACGAGCCGCCGGGCCGTAATGAAAGTAAACGCGAATGTGGCCTCGAAAATGCGTAGCCCCGAAGGCCGAGCCCGCAACTGGAGGGCGAAGGCAGCATGGGGAGCCGAAATCTGACCGAAGCGGCTCCTTCACTTCGGCGGGGTGGAAGCGACAGCACGGTGGCAAGGACATGCCGAGCAACTGGAGAAGCCCTCCTCGTCCCGGCGCGAAATCGCCGGAGCAGGGTTGATCGTATAACCGGCTCAACCGGGAAGTCGATCGAAGGCGAGAGGGTGACGGATGGGTTCGCAGTAGCGGTGAGGCGGGGTAACGCCCGTGGAGCGAAGGAGCCCTGCTGTTTGTAAAGTCTCCGATCACAAGGAAGGCAAGGACGAGATGACAAAGGCGTCCATCGATTTGCAGGACCTGAGGCGGAGAATATACGTCAAGGCGAAGGCTGAGACGTCCTGGAAGTTCTGGGGATTGTACGTCCATGTCTGCAAGCTGGAAACGCTACGCGAGGCGTATGCGCTGGCCAAAAGGAACGATGGGGCTCCGGGAAGTGACGGGGTGACCTTCGAGGCTATCGAAGCGCAGGGCGTAGAGGCTTTCCTTGAGCAGATCGCGGACGAACTGGTCGGGCGCTCCTATGCGCCGTTGCCGGCCCGGAGGCAGGAAATCCCGAAGGATGGCGGCAAGGTCCGCGTCCTTTCTATTCCTGCGATCCGCGACCGCGTGGCGCAGGGTGCGCTCAAGCTCATATTGGAACCGATCTTCGAGGCGGACTTCCAATCGGGGTCGTTCGGATACCGACCGC
>CAWGPR010000002.1:0-585032 GCA_963824475.1 uncultured Alphaproteobacteria bacterium | reverse complement strand
CCGCCCTCTGACTGTCGGCAAGCTCAGCCCGCTGCGCTTTTCGATCCAGGGCACAGCCTTCTCTGCGTCAATCCGTGGCCAGGGCAGCCCGCCGCTTACGATGCGGATCAGCCGCTCGGCGATCGCTTTCTCTGCCCGGTAGAGGCCCGCCAGGAAAATGCAGGCGGTGTCGCCAACCGTGTCAGCGATCACAGCGCCCTCGGATCGTTCCAGCTCGAGGGCAGTTGGGATCAATTCCTTCGGCGCTTCGAGCAATTCCTCCGCGAGCGGGATCAATCGATCTGTCGGCAATCCGCAATGACCCTCGTCCATCGCCTCGGTCAACGCGTACGATATCCCGGCACGCAGTCGGATCATGGCGGTCTTTTCGATGCCAAGCCTCATCGCGATCGCGTCGGCGCTCTTGAAACCGATGCCGCGAATATCCCGGGCAAGCCGATAGGGGTTCTCGGTCATGACCTGCACGGCGTCCGCGCCGTAGGTCTTGAAGATGCGAACCGCCCGGGCGGTTCCCACCCCGTTGCTGTGAAGGAAGACCATGATCTCCCGGACGACTTTCTGCTCGGCCCAAGCGTCCCTGATCCGCTTGGCTCGAACCGCGCCGATACCCGTCACCTCTCGAAGGCGATCGGGCTCGGCCTCGATGACATCGAAGACCTTCTCACCGAAGGCCTTGACCATCTTCTTGGCGTAGACAAGCCCGATGCCCCGAATCATCCCGGAGCCGAGATATTTCTCGATCCCGTTCATCGAGCTCGGCGCCGAGGTCTTGAGAAACCGCGCCTTGAACTGCTGACCGTGGGCGCGATCATTGATCCATTCGCCTGATGCGGTGATCCACTCGCCGGCGGAGACTATCGCAGCATGGCCGACGACCGTCACCAGATCACGGTGGCCGCGCGCTTTCGCCCTGAGAACGCAGAAGCCGTTTTCGGCGTTGTGGAAGGTGACTCGCTCGACGAGGCCGGCGAGCACTTCCTGGGTCGATGGTTCGGGATTGGACTTCATCTGGTTTGGAAGCTCAGATTTGCCAGGCGTGCATTGTGGACAAGTTGACCCATAACAGGCATCGGCACATGTTGAATGGCCACGAATTGTTCATGATTCTCACCGCAGAATCATGTCTTTCCTCACCATCCGGCACGTCACAACCTATCGCTACCGCCGACCCGTCGCCTTCGGCGAACACCGGATGATGCTCCATCCACGCGGCTCCCACGATCAAAGAGTGATCCAAGCGGACCTAAAGATCAGCCCGGAGCCGACGAGTCTCCGCTTAGTTCAGGACGCATTCGGCAATTCTGTGGGGATCGCTCGGTTTTCGGGTCGGTCCAAGCAACTGAGCTTCGAGAGCATCGTGTGTCTCGAGCATTCGCCTTGTGATCTCGAAGACGCCGGATGGGCCTTGCCCGTCCACTATAGCGTCAGCGAGTTGCGGGATCTTGCTGAATATATCGAACGTCATCAGCCCGATCCGAACGACGAGGTTGGCTGCTGGGCTAAGGAATTCCTGGCCCCGAGCGGGTTGATCAGCGCTTTCGAGCTTCTCGCACGGCTGTCACAGGGCATCCATCACGGCTTCCGCTACAGGCGGCGTGAAGCGAAAGGAATCCAGCTGCCGTTGGAGACGCTGCGCCTCGGCCATGGCAGTTGCCGCGACTTCGCCATGCTGATGATCGAGGCGGCTCGCTCATTTGGCTTCGCCGCGCGGTTCGCCTCGGGGTATCTCGCAGTCCCCCTTGACGATCCGCGGGAAGCGACGAACGGGTCGACCCACGCCTGGGCGCAAATCTATCTGCCCGGCGCCGGCTGGATCGATTTCGATCCTACGAACGGCAGCGTCGGCAACATCGGCCTGGTCACCGTTGCGACCGCGCCCGATCCTCGCCACGCGATCCCGCTTCACGGCACCTTTTTTGGATCTCCGTCCGATCATCTCGGAATGGAGGTGCAAGTGAGCGTCATGTCCGGTACTCCCACGTTGATCTGGGCCGCCCCGCAACCGGCCGCACCCCGACGATTTGGCCTATCAACGTAACCAACGTGGAGAGGGATGTTGTACGTGAATCGAGGCGGCCAGGCGCCAGCAACCGACGCGAGAGCGTTCGATCGCCATCTCGCGCCGACGCTACCTCCTGAACACGGTCGCCGTGTCCGCCGCTCCCTCTCTTGACGAAGTGCGGGCCAATTCGGACCACCCCTTGGGCGGCGAAGGGCCTTGGAGCGGCCAGTCCATCGTCGAAACGCGTGACGAAAAGTGGCGGGATCACGAAATCCAATTGGGTCGGCAATGTCATTCGGCAATGTCATCATGTGGCAGGCCTGCGGCTACAGACGGCGCGCGGGCGAGGATTTGATCCTGCGTGATGTGCTTTACTTGTTTGGCAGCTTGTAAGGGTTTGAATTTCTCAGCGCTGAAAGAAGCAGGCCGCTCGCGTCGCTGTCGTCTTTGAGCTGCACTCCGCTCATGCCCGCAGCGAACGCTTTCATGACGAGCCAGACGAGTTTGGAAGACGCCGCTTCAACATCGAGCCCGCCTGCGCGAATGTTCGAAACGCAGTTCCGCTCCGCATCCGTCAGTCCGGGACGAGGGGCGTAGGTGAGATAGGCTCCGAGACTGTCAGGCGAGGACAGACCAGGCCGTTCGCCGATCAGAACGAGAACCAGTCGCGCGCCGAGTTGGTCCCCTACCTCGTCGCCGAGCGCTACGCGCGCCCCTTCGGCAACAACGATCGGGGCGAGCGTCAAACCGACCCGCATGAACCTAGGGATGAGCTGCGACAGCAGGGGTACGGCATTAATGCCGACCGCACGCGAGGAAAGGCCGTCCGCAACGACGATCGCAATTTCGAAATCATTGCATCGCAGCTTGTTGAGACGCTCGGCGCTCTCCGCCTCAAGACGCCGTCCCAGATCTGGCCGGCGGAGATAGACGTCGCGCCGCGTCGCTGGGGTCTCGACCCGCACGACGTTGCAGCCCAACGCCATGATTCCAGTGGCCAAAGCTTCGCCGTCCAGCGGGACGTGAACCGCATCGCGGGCCTCGGCATGCGCCAGCTGAAAGCGGGGCACTTCTTTCGTGGTCAGGCTCGCGCCGGTGCGTCCGAGTGCAACGCGGGCTGGCGTTAAGCCGCCAAGGCGAGCCATAAGAGAGGATGCCCGTCGCTCCGAAGGGAGGTCTGTCATCCAACGAGGTCCAGCGAAGTCGAAAGCAGCGGCATTGCGGCGCCTTCGGCGCGCAGGCGGCCCGAGTTGTCCGTCAATCCCTGCCGCTCCAGCCACGCCTCGAATTCTGGAGCGCGCTTGAGCCCAAGAAGCTCGCGCACATACAGCTGATCGTGGAACGAGGTTGACTGGTAGTTCAGCATGACATCGTCAGCGCCGGGCACGCCGATGATGAAAGTGACGCCTGCCGTCGCTAGCAACGTCAGAAGCGTGTCCATGTCGTCTTGATCGGCTTCAGCATGATTGGTGTAGCAGACGTCGCAACCGATCGGCAGCCCAAGAAGCTTGCCGCAAAAATGGTCCTCGAGACCCGCGCGAATAATCTGCTTACCGTCGTAGAGATATTCGGGACCGATGAAGCCCACGACCGTGTTAACGAGCAGCGGCGAAAACTCGCGTGCTACCCCGTAGGCGCGCGCTTCGAGAGTTTGCTGATCGACGCCATGATGGGCATTCGCTGAAAGCGCCGAGCCCTGTCCAGTCTCGAAATACGTCACATTATCGCCGAGCGCGCCGCGCTTTAGCGAAAGAGCCGCCTCCCGCCCTTCCTTCAGGATCGGGAGGTCGATACCGAAGGAACGATTCGCCGCCTCTGTTCCCGCGATCGACTGGAAAACGAGATCAATTGGCAGGCCGCGCTCGACGAGCCCAATTGTCGTCGTCACATGGGTCAGGACGCAGGACTGCGTCGGAATCTCCAGTTTGGTAATGATCTCATCGAAAAGAAGGGTCAACTCCGCCATGACCTCGACGGAGTTGGAGGCCGGATTGATGCCGATCACGGCATCGCCGCAGCCATACATCAGTCCGTTGATCACCGACGCCAAAATCCCGCGGCGATCATCGGTCGGGTGGTTTGGTTGTAGCCGCACAGCCATCGTGTGAGGCAAGCCAATGGTGTTGCGGAAGCGTGTCACAACTCTGCATTTGCTTGCGGCGAGCATGAGATCCTGATTGCGCATCAGCTTCGAAACCGCTGCCGCCATTTCCGGCGTGACGCCGCGCGCGATCCGCCTCAGGCTTTGGGAGTTGGCTTGCTCGGAAAGGAGGAAGTTCCGAAACTCGCCGACAGTCATATGGGAGACTGGCGCGAAGGCCGCCGCATCATGAGTGTCCATGATCAGCCGGGTGATTTCGTCCGTCTCATAGGGGACAACGGCTTCGCTGAGGAATCTCTTCAAGGGAACGTCGGCAAGGCAGATCCTCGCCGCGACGGCTTCCTCGGCAGAACCCGCTGCGATTCCGGCGAGCATATCGCCGGAGCGTGGCGGGGTCGCCTTGGCCATCAACTCTTTCAGGTCGGCGAAGACCCAATTCTGACGGCTCGATGCGGTTTGATAGACCATGAACGCGTCCCGGGATGCGAATCAGGTGGCCAGCATCGCGCTGACCAGGCGGGCGGTGCGCGGCGCGAGGGTCAACCCGATATGCCCATGACCGAAGGCGAGGATAACGTCCCGCCCTCCTTTTGAAGGTCGGATGACCGGTACTGAATCCGGCATCGAAGGGCGGAAGCCGAGCCATGTGCGGCTCGGCGCGCTGAGCTCCGGAAAGATACGACGCGCATTCGACGCCAATGCTTGCAGGAGCTGCGGGTTGGGGGGAGCTTTAAGGCCACCGAGTTCAACCATGCCCGCAATGCGCAGTCGCCCTCGCAGTGGGCAGAGATAGAAGCCTTGGGTCGCCGGGCAGACCGGTCGCTCGATGGGCGATTCCGCCATGTCATACTCGATATGATATCCGCGCTCCGTGTCGAGCGGGACTGGATCGCCGATCTCGGCGGCAAGCTTGCGCGAATGGGCGCCAGCGGCGATCACCACGGTCCGCGCTCGCACTTCGAAGGGCGGCGCGGCGACGCGGACGCCGTCCCGTTCGCGCGCAATGCAAGTCGCTGAGGCCTTGATGAAATCCACGCCCGTCCGCCGGACCGCCGCAGACAAGAGATGCATCACCTGGCCGGGATCGGTAAAGTTGATGGCCTTCGGAAAGAAGAGACCGCCGCCTTCGAAGCGTGGAAGCCTGGGCTCGAGCTGAAGCACGTCGTTGGCGGAGAGGAGCTCTTGTGAAACGCCGTAGCTCCGACGCAGTTCGATGTCGGAAGTCGCAGCCCTGAACGCCTTGCTCGTACGATAGAGATAGAGACAGCCCTTTGCATTCAAAAGGTTCGACGCGCCGATTTCAGCGGATAGCTCGGTCCACGCCGATGAGGCGTCCGAGACCAGTTCAGCCATGCGTCGGGCATTGTTGTGGTAGCGATGGGGGAGGGATTCATACGCGAATCGCGCCAGCCAGGGGAACAGAGTTGGGAGCGCAGCTTTGCGGATCGCCAAAGGACTGTCTGGGTCGAGGAGGAGCGAGACGAAGTTCCGGAGCACCGAGGGGGTAGCGACCGGGATGATCGCGTAGTCCGCGATCGTTCCAGCATTGCCATAGGACGCGCCCGAACCGGGCTCGTTGGGCTCGACCACAGCAACCTCGCGTCCGTCAGCGCGAAGTCGCAGCGCTATCGCCAAGCCAATGACGCCGCCGCCTATGACAGCGATGTCCGTCGAAATCCTGCTCATCTCATCCGCGTGCGTTTTGAAGGCCGACAATCAGCCGGCGCACTACACGCTCCAGCTCACGACGCCACCCGAGATCCCGACGTTGTTCGACAACCAGAATGCTCAAGGGAGCATTGTGGCGCGCGATTGGATGCGATGCTCAGGCGGGTGCGGCGTATCGAGCGACATAAGCGGCCGTGCGCGCTTCCCGCGGCCTGTCAAGCACATCCGCGGCGGCTCCCTGCTCGATAATTCGACCGCCGTCGATGAAAACGACCCAGTCCGACACTTCTCGTGCAAAGGGCAATTCATGGGTGACGAGAATCATCGTCATGCCGTCTTTCGCGAGCTCTCGCATCACGCGTAGCACCTCACCCGTTGATTCTGGATCGAGCGCCGAGGTCGGCTCGTCGAACAGAAGCACGGTTGGACCTAGGGCTAGAGCCCGCGCGATCGCAACGCGCTGTTGCTCCCCGCCTGACATGCGCTCCGGATACGCCATCGCTCGCCGGGCGAGGCCAACACGCGTAAGCAACCGTACGGCCCGCTCGACCGCTTCGCGCTCGCCGATCGCCGCGGCGTGCATCTGCGCCAGGACGACGTTCTCCACCGCAGTCAGGTGCGGAAACAGGTTGAATTGCTGGAACACCATGCCGACGCGTTGGCGTAGCTTGGCAAGGTCGCGGCACGTAACCCCGCCATCGGCGAAGATCGTCTCATCCCCGATCGCGATGGAGCCGCCATCGGGGCGTTCGAGCAAGTTCACGCAGCGCATCAGGGTTGTCTTGCCCCCGCCGCTCTGGCCAATGATGCTGACGATCCGCCCCACCGGCACGTCGAGATCAATGCCGCCAAGCACCAGCCTTCCATCGAACGATTTTCGGAGGCCGCTGATTCTCACCGCAGGCTGCGCACCCGCTGTTTTCGGGTTACGGGTCGAGTTCGAGTGTCTCGAGCGCCATGGCCTAGGCTCCGCTCTCGAGAAGGGCCCTCGCCAGCCCGAGTCTCCGGCGGCGCCCAAGCGACAGCGGCACGCCCGCTTGAATGCTGCGTTCAAGCCAGAGCAGGCATTGCGAGACCGGGTAGCAGACCGCGAAGTAGATCGCTGCTATGACCAGATAGACTTCGAGCGCGCGGAACGTCTCAGAGGCGATCAACTGCGCCTCGGTCATCAGCTCAGCGGCCGAGATCGTCACCAACAGGGACGTCGACTTGATCAGATCGACGAACATCGTGTTTGTCCCGGGCAACGCGAGCCGCAGCGCTTGGGGCAGAACGACATGACCAAATGTCATGCCTCGCCCAAGGCCGAGCGCGTGGGCCGCCTCGTTCTGGCCAGGATGGATGCCGGCGATAGCCGCGCGAAAGATCTCCGACAAATAGGCCGCATAGAACAGCACGAGGCTTAGGACGCCGGCGACGAAGACATTGAATTTGACGCCCACCGAGGGCAACCCAAAATATGTGAGGAAGATAATCGCGAGCAGCGGGACGTTCTTGAAGATCTCCGTGTAGAGAGCCGCTGGGACGCGAACGACGCGCAGATGGTTCAAGCGCATCAAAGCGAGCGCAAGGCCTAACACTGTCGCGCCAATGAAGCTTGCGACGGTATAGCCGAGGGTCCTGACCAGACCGATGCCGAGATTGCTGGCATATTCGTTCCAGGGAACCTGAAACAGATCGGCGAAGGGTAAAGATGAGGTCATGTGCGCACCCAAGCGCTCAAGGCGCGATCGAGGGTGGAGACCACGTGTCCGGACGGTCGACGCCACGCCGCTCGGCGGCCATAATCGGCGACGGGATCAAGAACTGCTTCGGGTCACCGCCCCATTTTATGACCAGCGCGGCAAGTGAGCCGTCCTTGTACATCGCATCGATCTGGTCCGAGACGGCTTGGGTGAGCTTCGGCGCTTGCTTCGGCAGGTAGAAGCCGGTCATATATGGTTGGAAATATTTGTAGTCTGGATGCGCAGCCACTTGCTCAGCAGTCGGCGGATCGAGATATTCGACCTTAAACTTCATATCAGGGCGCTGCTGTTGTTGATAAACGATCAGGAGCGGATCCAGGAAACCTACGTCAAGTCTTCCCGACGAGAGATCCTCGAAAACACTGTCGGCGGTCGGGTAGGTGTGCGGGGAGGCTTTTGGCACTTGAGCGATTGACTTCGCCCAGACATATCCAGTGACGGTGCCTAGGGCCTTGCCTTCGAGGCTTGCGACGTCGGGATAGTCAGCCGTACCGTGTACGGCCATGGCGGGGGGTGAGTAGTACGGCGGGTCGGTAAACAAGCCGACCTTCCGGCGCGCGTCGGACCAAGCAATGCCCCCGATCGTGATGTCCGCTCGCTGAGACTGCACCGCGGCGAGCATGCCGGGAAAATCAGTCACGTTGGTCTCGATCTTGAGGCCGAGCTTGCTCGCTATCGTGGCGAGAATGTCACTGTCGAGCCCGACAAGCTTGCCGTCCTTCAACGCTGTGTAGGGCATGTATGGCTCGATCGCGACCTGGAGGACGCCGGGCTCGAGCGTCTCGAGGCTATCGGCCCGCGCGGTCTCTGGCGCCGGCGCCGACAGACTGAGTCCAAAGCTAGCGGAGACAGCAAACCCGGCGCTGGCGAACCTTCTTGAGAAAGCGCTTCTCGCGGCCATCCTCACCTCCCATTTGTGGTATCGATATATTCGTGATATATTATTGGGTATATTATTAAAATCCGCTGTCAAGCGGATTCTGCCGCGAACCCTCCCCTGTCGTGCGGCGAAATGGAGACAAGCCGAATGGAAGCCTGGACGCCGGAAAGGGAGCTCGACTACGTGGAGACCGATCCAACGTTAGCCGAACGAACCTACGTACGGTTGCGTGAGGACATCATCACGATCAGATTGGCCCCGGGCACGCTGCTCCGCGAAACCGAGCTCATGCGGCGGCTCGATGTCGGTCGCACTCCGGTGCGGGAGGCTCTGCAGCGCTTGCAGCGCGATGGGTTCGTGGTTGTCATCGCGCGCCGCGGCACCTTCGTCAGCAAGATCGATATCAGCGACCTCACCGCGATCTACGAAGCGCGTGCGAGGATCGAGTTCCTGGGCAACCCGATTGGCCGCTGAACGTCTGCGCGAGCCGGAGCGCCGCGAGGCGAGAGAGCTGATCGACGCGCTGAGGGCCATTACTGTACCATCGGAACTTGACGCGCTGCTCGCGCTCGACCGGCGCATCCACCGCTTCATCTACCGCACCGCCAAGAATTCTTACCTCTTCGACACGCTCGACCACTACCACAATCTCTCGCTTCGAATCCTTTACGTCGCGATGAGGCGATTCCCTGCGTTGATGCCGGGGCTCGATAAGGTCGTGCAGGAACAGATTCTTATGCTTGAGGCGGTCTGCCGTGGCGATGCCGAAGGCGCGGAACGTATCGCGTTGGACCATGTGCTCAGCTTCGAGGTAGAAGTTCGCAAGATCATCTGACGGCCATGCCGACGCTTTTCCTTTCTTTACGTCTCCCGAGGTTGAAGCACGGCGGCAACCAATCAGCCGGGTGCTGTCAAGGTAACGGCGGTTCGGGTTTTAGAATCGTAGCGATTTAGGGCGGCGGCGTGGGGGTACGCGTATAGCTGATTCCCTTGAGGATTTTTTGGGGCGCTAGGCCGTGTTGACGGTTTTGATCCAGAGCCTTGCTGCTCCGATGCATAGCATGGAGAGGAAGGCCCTCGCGGTCTTCTCGTATCGTGTGGCAATGCGTCGGAATTGTTTGAGGGCGTTGACGCAACGCTCGATCAGGTTGCGGCGCTTGTAGGCCTCCCGATCGTATGGGATCGCTTCTTTTCGATTCGCCTTCGGCGGGATGACCGGCTCGATGCCGCGCTCTTCGAGGTCATCGCGGATCGCGTCGGCGCGTAGCCCCTGTCGCCGAGGAGCTTCTCCGGCTGGGCTTCGAAAAGCTCCATGAGCGCGTCGTAGCCCTTGACCTCATGCGCCTGGCCGCCGGTCAGCTCGAACACGAGCGGCCGGCCTTTGGCGTCGGTGCGCAAGTGGACTTTGGTCGAGAAGCCGCCGCGCGAGCGCCCAAGCGCCTCCTGATTTTGATTCCCCCTTTTACGCCGGCTGCATGCTGATGCGCCCGCACGATGGTCGAGTTGATTGCGTGCTCGGCGTCCTCCGGCGGGTCGCCTTTTTGTTTGAGGGCTGTGACAAAAATCACTGCGGCTCGAGATGTACGCGATTTAACCTACCGGAAAGTTGAAGATCGGGATGTCAGCTATGAAATCTTGCGGCACTCGGGCGATGGGGACCTCGCTGAGCGTTACAGGGGCTGGCCCGCGCGTCGCATGCCAGAGCACACCCAACGAACTTTCGATGGTCCCCTGGAGGGTGTGCGAAATGTTGGAACGGGGCACGGGCCGAATAGCCCATCGCACGTTTGCCGCGTCTTCCGAGATCGAAACTGGTCTTTCACAGGTCAATGATCCGAAACAAGGCGCGCGGCTCGTCCGGGCATTCTTACGGATCACCGATCCTCGGGTTCGGCTGGCGATCGTTCAGATGGTCGAGAACGTTGGGTCTGCTCCCGCGGATCGTGATCGTCCGCGTTACGAGGGTTGACGGAGAGGACGCTTCGCTGATCCCCCGCAACCTAGTCGACGCGGCTCGTCGCTCATAGTGGCGCCCATCACACCACCCACGTCCACACAAGTCTAGTTGGCGCCGCAGCGCGCACCATAGGAGGATTTATGTCCGCCGCCATCGCGTTTGGATTTCTTACAGGGGTTGTGCTCGGAGTGCTGGCCGGAGCGGAATTGACGGCGGGTCTTTCGCGCTTAGCTGGCAAGCGCGCGCCGCGTGGGGAAACGGCGACGCCGACTGGTATGCTCCTAGCGACCTTCCGCCGCCTATTTTCGATCCTCCTGCCCTAAGCCTGTTGCATCTTTGCGCGAGGTCTCGATGCAACGAGTTATTCAATCAGTGCTGGCCGCTGCGATCTTGCTTGGGACGGCGACCACCCGCGCTGAAAGCGTCATGAGGCAATGCGGCGAGCAATGGCAGTCCGCAAATCGGCAGGAACGACGAATGGCGCGACGTGGCCTCAGTTCCTAGCCCAATGCCGAGCGCAGCTTGGTTCCGGAGCTGCGAGAGCGGCTCCTACGCCTGCTCCCAGCACCCAGCCTCAGACTGGCTCCCTCTTTCCGTGGCAGCAGCCTGCCTCTGCTCCTGCTCCGACCACCTCGACGGCCACCGGAAATCAAAGCGTCATGAACCAGTGTGGCGCGCAGTGGCAAGCCGCAAAGGCAGCTGGAACAACAGGCGGCGCAACTTGGCCCCAGTTCCTGAAATCTTGCCGGGTGCTACTCGCCTCGACGACGAGCGCTCCGCCGCAGGGCGGATTTGCGCCAGCAACGCCGGCTCCTGCGCCTACGCCAGCGCCGACACAATCGGGTTCATTGTTTCCGTGGCAGCGGCCAGCAGCTCCGCCCGCTGGAAGCCCTGCGTCGACCGGAGGCGGATCTGCGTCGGCGCAGGAAGCTCAGTATCGTTGTCCCGGATCAACGGTCGTTTGGGTCAATGAGCATTCGCACATCTACCATTTCGCCGGGACACGCGATTACGGCCGCACGAAGAGCGGGGCTTATATGTGCGAGGCGGAGGCTCAGACTTCGGGTAATCGCGCAGCGATGAACGAGCGCCATCCATAGGGTCAGATCAATTCGATGTTCGACGCTGCCATAATGAGGTCGCTCGTCGACATTAAGACCTTTCGAAGCGGACGTCCCCGATCCTAGGTTACAAGGATTGGTGAAGTGGTACGAACAGTTTGGCCGAGCGCGTCGGGAACCGTCCTATGTTGGGCGCTGAATAGCGCTGAACTAACGGCCCCTGCCCCGACGCGACCTGGTTTCCACCGGCTCGCTTGGCCCGATACAGCGCCGCATCCGTTTGCCTAAGGAGCCCTCCCAGCTCGGATGCGCCAAATGTTTCCGTTCCCACGCCAACGCTGATGGTGAACTTGGCTGCGGGATGTTGGTGAACAAGCGCACGCGCTTCGCAGGCCTCGCAAAGACGCTCTGCAATCATTGTAGCCTCGTTGAGGTCAATGCCGGGCAAAAGGATCACAAACTCGTCTCCGCCCTGTCGTCCCAGTATTGCGGAGCAGCGTCCGATCGACTTTTCGATTACCTCGGCAAAGTTTTTGAGAGCGCGGTCTCCAGCCTTGTGCCCATATCTCTCATTGAGGCCACGAAAGGCATCGATGTCGCACAGGAGCGCAGAGACCGGCTGTCCCGAACGCCGTGTTTGCTCAAAAGCCTCGGCTGCGACAGCGTAGAACCCTGGTCGGTTCAGCAAGCCCGTCAACCCGTCGATCCTCGCTGAGCTGACGAGCTCTTCATGCTTTAGCTCTATCCGTGTAAGCGTTTGCCTTATGCGGATCGCAGTGATCCAGCCGATCAAAACCGTAGGCGCTGCCGAAATCGAAAAAATGATCTGCCAGAGCTCGCCAGCGGTGAGGGTCATGCACGCAACGCTCACGCGCAAGGCGATCACTAGGGATGTCAGAAAGGCCGACACAAAGATGGCCGCAACGATCTCAGTAGTGATTGAGCGAATTGCGCCGACACGCCTCGGCCAAGACTCGTCCAGAGCAACCATTGCTGCGATTTCCCCTACGCGAGAGCAATAATCTGCTTTCGCTCCTCTGCGTAAGGTCTCTAAGGGCTGCTCGTGGAGGTTAGCTGAACCAAATGCGTAGGATTGTATTCAAATGCACTTAAGAGCGGGTCGGCCAGAGCTGCCTTAATAAATCGAATTGTGCTTGGACCTGACCCTGCAACAACGACATGCAAGCTCTGCACCGACCGAACTGCGAGGCCGGATTTTCATGGACCCAAACCGTCCTGGCCTGAGATTCTTTGTGTCGCGCTCCACCGGCTGGAAACTCGTCTCAGGGGCGCGGCGGCTCCCGCAGCCCGCTGCGGGTCCGGCCAATGGAGAAGGGTCGGAAGTCCTCTCTGTCGTACCGCCCGGCGGCTCTTCCGAAGTCAGTTGTTCCGCGGTAGCGCATCGATTGGGATAATCGCCGCGCCCTTGTCCGAGTCACTCTTTGTTAAGCGTTGGTCCTGACCTGAGGCTGTCGTGGCCTGCTCGGAGGAGGCCTGATCAAGCTCAGCTTGGACGCTCTGCGGGCGGCGTCTTAGGCGCGCGCCAATCGTATGGCAATGAAAGCCCGCTGTCCGTGCCAGCTCAATCCCGATGGGCGACTCCGCCGTGAAAGGAGCACGTCCCACGGTGATGCTCTGAAAAGCTGACGCTGCCATCGCGGCACTCCGCGGTGCGCTTCTCGTGCTCCTCACCGCAGGATGGCGAATGCACGACGTGCCCGAACGAATGGCGTAGTAATTATTGTTGCAACTATAGGCGAGCGCCTGGCTGATCTGACCTGTAAGACAGGTCGCCAATGCCGCGACAAAAAGGCAACGCATCTATTTCCGCTCCTTCAGGACGCGCTTAGGTTCCGGCGTCCGAACGAACGTTGGTCGGGCCTCACGAGTTGGCTCGGGGCGGTTGCTGAAATCGGCGTCCATCGCCATACGGGTTGGGGTGTCGAGCCGGCTAGTTTTGCCTGGGACCTTGCCGAGGATCGCGTTGACCAGGGAACGCGTCCGAGTCCCCCTCACTTTGGCCCCATCGCCTGAAAGGTTGTTTCACGCTTCTCTTGCTGCATAATTAGACGGCATGAGCAAATTGTACAAAGTGGCTGCCGGAGCCTTTGCCGTAGCGCTGATCGCCTCTGCGGCGCACGCCGATGGCCCGGACATATCCGCACAACGGTTGCTTGAGAGCTGGAAGGGTGAAGACCCCGGCATGAGGATGGTCGCCGAAGTGATAGCGAGCGCCTTTGCCAGTGGGTTTTCCTGGGGCGGGGCCGCTGCGGGAAAGCGGGTCTATTGCGCTTCGCCCGATCTCAAGGGAGGCCAGATCATGAGCGCCTTCGAGCAGTTCCTAAGAGACAATCCAAAGATGGCCGATGAGCCTTACGGCGCTGCAATGGCGGAGACGCTCAGCAAGGCGTTCCCATGCGCCGGGCAATGAGCCCCGGGCGCCCTAGCCTGCTCAGAGTTCGGTTAGCGCCGATCGGGCCGTCGTCGTTGAAAAAATGAGGGCCGATCGGCGCGCATTGGATGATATAGCCGGCGTTCGTCTTCGGCGTCGCGCTCTTGGGCTTCATTGACGACGCGGATCAGCTCCTCGAGCGGGTCAATGTCCGCCAACGGCTCATCCGGCTTGACGAGGTCGCCATCGTCTCGTTCGCGCCAGCGGCGCAGCCAATTCCATGACATACCTTTACGGACTCCAGATCGAATCCTTGCCGCGCGGCAGTGTGACCGGATAGCCAATCTTGCCTTTACGGGAGGCCCCGCGCCGCAGGGTGGAAACGGCGCGGGGCTGTGCGCGTCTCGTGAAGGGTGCGGCAGCCCGAGGCGCGACAGCACCTTATGGTTGCGACAACCTAACGGCAACTAGCATAAATGCGGAGACCGAATCGCGACCTCCCATTCGACCCAAAGGACGGCGCACAATTGGATCAAAGAATTTTCCCGCATCTGCAGATTTTCCCTTGGCTCCTGCATCCCGCCAACACCGCTCCCGACTGCGCTCGCTCATCTGGCGCAACCGTAGCTAGGAGTCACACAACCGTCCTGGGGCGGCTGTGTGGGTGCCCCGCGGGGAGGGGACACACACACGCACACTCGACCGCGGGGCCGCGCGCTTTGGGCGGGGGCAAAGTAAGCGCGCTACAGGCAAAACGCGACCAGCGCCGGCATTGTTCCCATCGGGCGGCGCCCGCGGCTCGGAGGTACGCTGTTGACCTGTCAAGGCTGTGACGGCGCGGCGTGCGACGCTATGACCGGGCGCGGCACCCTGCGGCCATGGTATGCAAGTCTGAAAATGATCGCGGCGCAGTGTCGGGCCGGGCGCGGCCTACTCAACATGACCGTCAAGGAATTAGCGGCGCGGGCCAGGGTCGCGACAGACACGATCGTGCGATTGGAGAACGGCGCGGAGCTGAAACCGTGCGCGGTCTACGCAATACGCATGGCGCTCGAATTGGCCGGCGTCGAGTTCCTACCGACCGGTGTCAGCCTCAAGTGCGGGCCGATGTGCGGGTGAGCTGGGCGGTAATCGCCCCGCGTATTGGGGGTCTACGCGGGGCGAAAAGAGCGCGCCTGCGGTGAGAATGGGCGGGCGAGAGCCGGAGATTGCGATAGGGATGACTGGACCGTCAAATCCGCAGAATTGTGGGTCCAATCGCCCCGCGCGAACCCCCCGCGCGAGGCGAAAGACGACGCGCAGTTTTCCCGGCCGGGAGATGGCGCGCGTGAACAACAAACTCCTCGGAAGACACAAAAGTTCCATTCCCCAAATAAGAGGGGGACGATCATCGATGCTTAGGCGCCAGATCGAATTCCATTGAAACTTCTAGCGCGATCACGAAGGCCTTTGCGGGGCAAGCCCCGCTCCGTCCGCTGCAAAAAGGGCCTTCCAATTCGGAAGATGGTTTGCGGGACGTTCGAGAGAAATTACGATGACGCTTCGAACCCCCAAGCACTCGGGATGCGTGCGCAGGCGCGTAGAAACGATCTCGCGCAGTTCATCCGCGGACTTTGTCGGCCTCACTCCCATTTAAGCCGGCTCATATCTGGATGGGTCGATCACCCCGCGCAAGCCGGCGCAGGGCTGAAAGGAACCCGCACCGCCGCACGGGGCGAAAGGGCGCGCCCTTGGATTCGGTCGAGCTGCCAAATGAACAACTCGGCGTAGTAATCCTTTGTTCCTGTTCGCGCTTGCGCTCTTGTTCGCAGGCTCGAAAAGCTTTCGGGCTCACTCCGCCTTAGCCAACCGCAGAATCACTTCACTATAGCTCTGGCCTGGCTCGCGTAGATAGTTGAGCCGATCAACCCGGATAGCCGCGGCTCGGCCGATTGCGGTCCGTCCGCCAGCAGCGAATCTTGGTTTCACGCGGATCGTAGACATTGGAATTCGCTCACTTTCGACGCCTGACGGGCGTTGCAAGGTCAGAGTTGCAGCTGGCGCCGTCAAGCAGCCACGATTTAGCGGCAATCTCTCCACATTTATGTCTAATTGCATTTTAGTTGTAACAACTTTAGAGCGTAACGTCAGCGGGCGCTGCCGCACCACAATCCTCCCACAGGCGCACGCTTTTGCCCCGTGCGGATACCTCCCCGCATGGGGCTTTTTTCATTGCAGTACCCCCATAGCCCGCCCAGGCTGTTGCCCCACGGCTAACTCAAATGTCAGAGCTTCTTGCATAATCCCTTGAGCGAGGTGAATTTTCCTGCGCCGGGCGGGTGCACCTAGCTGGGTCAGGCAGGGGCGGTCCTGTAGTCGACGACACGGATGATCTGATCGACGGCGAGGGCGACGATGCCGAACATGAGATGGCATTTGACCTTGAGTGCGCCGCGGACGCGGAGAAATCTGGCGCCGAACTCGTCTTTCAGACGGGCGTTGACGCGTTCGGCCATGGTGCGGAAATCGTAGATCAGGTCGTCGAAGTCGGGCCTGTGGATGAGCTTCAGGCGCTCGACTTCGCGGCCCCATTCGGCCTTGGCTTGGTGGTCGGCGCGAAAGTTGCGGTCGACGATAGGAGCGTGGCCCAGCGTCCGGCTCTGGTCGTGGATCGCGGCGGCGTCGTAGGCGGCGTCCATGAGATCGTAGAGATAGGCGACGCGGGCGCTCGTCATGGTCATCAAGGGAATGGCGGCCTGGCTGTCGTGGACGGAGGCCGAGGTCAGCACGCAGGAGACTGGGATTTGGCCGCAGGCCACGTCGATGTGGAGTTTGTACCCGGTCCAGGTCTCTTTGTAGCCCTTGCTGTTTTTCTTGCAGCCGACGTCGCAGGCGGTGGGCAGGTCGGCGAGCATCTGGCTGAGGTTCTGCGTGACCTGCCGCTTGAGACGCGTCGGCTCCGGCCTCGGACGCTGTTCGCCCTTGCGTGGACGTCCGCGCTTGCGCGGCGGCGCGGGATTATCGGGCGCCGGGGGATCGTCTTTGCCGTCGTTGGCCGTGTTCTGGACCGGCTTCTCGCGCGCTTCGATCTCGGTGGCGTCGCGCGCGATCGCCCCGATGATGCGTCCCCCGAGCGCACGCTCGATCAGCGCGGCGTGGATCTTGTCTGGCAGCGCGCCGCGCGCGAATTCGGCGAACGCCCGGGAAAACGTGGCTTCGGAAGGCACTTGCGAGCGTCGCTCCCAGCCGAGGATGCGACGCAGGGACTTGTCGACGTCGAGGCGCTCGATCAGGGCGCTGGTGGTGGGAACGCCCAGGACCGCCTTGGCCACGAAAGCTCGGGCGAGGGCGCGGCGGTCCTCGGGCGGCCGGCCCGGCCCCCTGGGCGGCTCAGGAACGAACGCTTCGAGGCCGATCACGTCGAGCGTGGTGACGAGACGGCCCAACGCTTCGGTGATCGGATCGTTGTCCTCGCGCATCCAAGGGAACAAAAAGCCCTGGATGTAGCTCCAGCGAGCCTTCATCGCGTCGAGAGGGTCGTCTGTCATGTCTACAGCCACGGCTGAAGCGAATCGGTTTCTACGATAACAGCGCCACACCTGAACAACAATCTAAATATATTTCACTATCCTACTTGACAACGATAACAACCGCTCTAAATACTATAGCCTTACCCGACTGAATTCGTCAATCTATTTGCAAGAGGCTCGTCATTCTTCAAATACAACCTGGCAGTAGTAAAAACGACTTTATTACCCGTCATCGAGCGTATTCGTGTAATGCTAAATTCGACATGATTCATTTTTAAACGAAAATTACACTAGACAAGAGTTAAACCTCCTGTTAAGGGTCGAAGGTTGTCATTGAAGGGGCGTGGAGGGAGAAATGGCGGCGCGGATGAATAAGAAGCCAGACTCAGCTACAGACAAGTCACAACTGTCAAAGCAGGATCTGCGTCTTATGTTAGTCATGTGCACCGAGCTTGTCAATCTATGCGCAAAGCTTACTGGAGAAATTGATCCTGCGGCTGCTGCTATGCTGGCCTATGTGAGAGATGACATTGCGTCAGAGAACAATCTTGAACTGCAATAAAGTCTTTTCCGGACCTTGAACCCGAAGAACTCCATCGATCGGCTCGAATATCCGGCCGAATGGTGTAGGAAGGTTTGCAGCGTGATGAGTGGCCCTCGCCGCCGTCTGGAGGTCGCGTGCCATGCCGCACATGCACCTCGACGTTGGCGCTTAAAATAGGACCAGGAAGGGCACCCTTCCGCGCATGCCCGCCCCTGACATAAAGTGACCACATTTCTATCTCAGGTTGAGATTAAGCGTTAAGCAACCTGAGGGAGTGATGGGAATGTTCACTTTGGCTAACTCGCCTGCAGATGAGCTGGTTCAGTCGGAAGCCTCTGTGGATGTCACCACCCGTGCGTCCTCAATCGACATGTTCATAGGGAGTTGTGTTCGCGTCAAACGAACTTCGCGGGGGATGACCCAGCACGAGCTTAGCGAGCTACTGGGTATTGATCGCAACAACCTCGCTGCCTGTGAAGCGGGTGAAGAGCGCATCAATGCTAATCTCCTGCTTCGTATCGCTAAATTGCTGGACGTGCGGCCAGACTACTTCTTTCGAGGTTACACCACAGAAGATTGGAAGGCGGCCTAAGATTCAGACTTGAATGTGAGGGTCGAGGAATACAACCGCGGCGCAGGAATTATCGAAGTCCTTTGGGACCCAGATTCCTAAGGTCCCGCTGTCAAGCATATGCCGGTCTGACCCTACGTGGGCCAAATGACCGCGACAAAACGTCCTGGCTCGTAATTAGATTATTGAAAGAAAAAACGCGGCGTAGCGTTCAGTTGCTTGGCAGTTTCAAGCAGGAGCTTACAGCTCATACGCTTTTCGCCTTGCTCGTAAGCCGACACATCCGCTGTGTCGATGCCGAGCCTTGCCCCTAACTGCAGCTTAGAGAGTCGGCAAAGGCTCCGCCTCATTGCAACGCGAGTTCCGATCTTCGCAGCCAAATCCCGATCGAAGGCGGGCGATGACGTTGGGGCGTTCCGCAACTCCTGCGTGAGGGCCTCTTGAGTTTCGGATCGAGATGACGCCGACATCATTGTCCTTCTGAGAGCAAATCGACTGCTGATTCTCAACTATTGGACTTTGATCGCCCTAATCAGGTTTCTTTGTGTCGCCTCAACGGCAAGTTGTGGATCACTGCCCTTTTTGCGAAAGGTGACAGATCCGCAACACACTAAACGGCAGCCGCACGTGTTTAGGCGCCCAGAGTGCGTCAATGGTCAATGTCCAGAACTCGTTCTGCAGTTGATGCTTTTGATAGCCTTTTAGCAAGACTCGGTGGTAAATGAGGTGGTAAACGAACCCTCTTACGATAGGAACTTGGTTTGCGAACACCTTATGCTCGAAGTCCATAGTTATGCCGATGTTTGTGGGTTTGCTATAGTTAAGCCGCGGCCGCTCAAGTAGCGCCAGATGGACGGCTATCGGGAAGCAACTCGGCGAGCTTTGGTCGCAACCCATCGATGTATTTCTGAATCTCTGGATGTTTCGGCTTTCCCTGATAGGCCGGCTCCTATAGAATCCGTAACGCTGCATTCACGATTAGCTCTGCGTTGAACGCTCTAAAGTACGCAAATCGCCACTCAACCCCACGCCTAGTTCTGGGTGGACTATTGGCGCTTCCATCTTCCGGGATGGATGGACTGCGAGGTCTCGCAGTCGGTATATCTCCCTCAAGTTTTGTCGAAGATTGGCAACACCCTTGGGTTTGAGGTGAAATGCCCGCTTAAGTACTTCGATAACTTGGGAGTAACGCCCCGTCCGTTTTACGCGCCATTTGTCGGCGATACTGGGAGGCAAATCGACGTGCGTTTGGATCGACGAGTAGTGATGGATTGCGCCTGGCCGCCCGAAGCCGTGTCTAGGAAAACCGAGAACCCGCCGGAGTCGGTGATCACGGTAGCGCTGCCGGCCGCGCCAGGCAGGAACGGCCCAATCTGCGCCCACTCCTCGTCGGTCAAATCCGTCGGGCAGCGCTTGGTCTTCTTCTCAAATTCGGCCATCCGGCCACGCGTCGCCGGGGTCCACATCCCAAGCTTGAATCACGCCCGAACTTGCCGTTCAATGGGTTCTCCAACGGTCTCTAAGACCTTAGATTGGCGACACATGGACCAGGAACGGACGCATGCAACGAGAGATCATCCGGGTCGAGCCGATTGACAGCAATTTCGAGAAGTGGGGCGCGCCGGTGTCCACCTGCACCCGCGCCGGCAACATGGTGTTCGTCTCGGGCATGCCGCCCTTCGATCCTGAGACCGGCGAGATCGTCGTCCACGCCCCGTTCGAGCGCCAGGTTGAGCTGATCCTGGAGCAGGTGAAGAAGGCGCTGGAGGCCGCCGGGTCGGACCTCGACCATGTGCTGAAGTGCAATGTGCTGTGCATCTCGGCAGACCGGTTCAAGGCCTTCAACGAAGTCTACAAGCGCTACTTCCCGAAAAACCCCCCAGTGCGGATTCCGAGGAAGCCGGCCAGGCATTCCGACAGGAAGCCGGCCACCGATTCCGATTTGAAGCCGGCCGGGATTCCGATTTGATGTCGGCCACCTGGCATCTGCTTCCGCGGATCGATGGGATGATGTTTTGCCCGGAGCGGTTGGTCAAGCGAGCTTGGATTTGGATCTCCGCAAGCTCGAGTGGCGGTGGGTAACGGCGGGCGAAGCGCGCTTTCCATTGCGCCGTAGCGCAGCCCGCCGTTATCCACGGCCTTGTCGCGCCGAGGGTCGAGCGAGCCAGCCTTCGAGCGCTCTTCGATTTCATGGCGAGGATCGCCGCTTGCGCAAGCTCTCGCCGGCCAGATCGATGCGGTAGGCGTTGTGAATGACGCGGTCGAGGATCGCGTCGGCAAGGGTGGGAACGCCGATCAAATCATGCCAGCGGTCCACGGGAACCTGGCTGGTGATGATGAGCGCGCCTTTGTCGTAGCGATCCTCGACGATTTCGAGTAGATCGCGCGCTTGATTGGGCGTGAGCGTTTCGGGTCCCCAATCATCGAGGATGAGCAGTTTGACGCGCGCCAGGGAGCGCAGAAGCCTGGCATAGCGCGCATCCCCATGGGCGATGGCGAGATCGGCGAAGAGCCTGGGCATCCGGGTGTAGAGGACTGACATGTTCTCTCGGCACGCCTTGTGGCCGAGCGCGCAGGCGAGCCAACTTTTGCCCAAGCCGCTCGCCCCGGTTACGAGCAAATTGCGGCGCTCGGCGATCCAATCGCAAGCGGCGAGCTTGAGGAAGAGCGCGCGGTCGAGCCCGCGAGGGATCTGATAGTTGACGTCCTCGACGCTGGCCGGATGACGCAGCTTAGCGACCCTGGCGCGCGTTTCGAACTGCTTTTGCCGGCGCAACGTCAGCTCGTATTCGAGCAGCAGACCGAGCCATTCGGCATGATCGAGGCCGCGCGCTTCAGGTTTGTGTTCGAGTTCCTTGAACCCTTTGGCCAAGCCGTAAAGACCGAGGGCGTTCAGCTGGTCGAGCGTAGGGTGAGCGAGCATGGGATTTTCTCTCAATGGTAGTAGCCGGGACCGCGCAGATTGGCGTGGTCGAAGAGCGTGGCCGGACGGCTGTCCTTGGCGGCAACGGGGTCGCGTTTGCGGGCGAGGAGGGAGGCGACGCCCTTGCAATTGAGGACGCCCAATTCGACGGCGCGCGCCGACACCGCTTCGACGCGGACCGGATCGAGGCCGCGACAAGAGCGCAGAATGCCGAGGCAGGTGCGGAACCCCTGTTCGGGATGCGGCCGGCTGGCGAGCACGGCGCTGATCAAGCCTTCGGTGTTCGGCCCGATTTTGCCGGCCCACCGGCGGAACCGATCCGGCGTCCACTCGGCGTAGCGCCGGTGGGAGCTGGGCATATGGTCGGGGTCCGTGCCGTGCTTGCGGCCCATGTAACGGCGCTGATGGACGCCGACGCGTTGGCCCCGATGAAAAATCTCGACGGTTCGCGCGGTGATCCGCACGTCGACCTCGGCGCGGATGAGTGGGTGCGGAACCGAATACAGAAAGTCGTGGACCTCGATGTGATAGTCGAGATTGACCCGCGCGCGCCTCCACTCCGCGAACTCCCAATCGTCAGCGGGCAAGGCGATGAGGGCGTCGCGCTCGATCTTCTCGAACAGCTCCCGTCGGCTCAGGCCGAGATTGCGCATGGGACGATCGTTCATGCGGTTCATGACGAGCGCGATCGCCTCGTTGCATTCGGCGAGCGAGAAGAAGGTCAGCCCGCGCAGCCGCCCCAGAATGTAGGTCTGGGCGAATCTGACCCCGGCCTCGACCTTTGCCTTGTCCCGCGGCTTTCCCGGCCGCGCCGGCAGGACGCCGACCGAGTAATGCGCTGCCATGGCCCCGTAGGTCCGGTTGATCTCGGGATCGTAGAAGGAGGCCTTGCTGACCCCGCTCTTGAGATTGTCGGGAACCAGCAGCTTCGGCGCGCCGCCGAAGAAATGGAACATGCGCACGTGGGCGCCGGTCCAGTCCGGCAACGTCTGCGTCCAGGTCGCCTCGGCATAGGTGAGGTTCGAGGCGCCGAGCACGCCGACGAAAATCTCCGCCTCGCGGATTTCGCCCGTCGACGGATCGACGATGCCGACCCGCTTGCCCGAATAGTCCACGAACGCCTTTTCCCCGGCGACATGGTGCTGGCGCATCACCGGGGTCAGCCGCCGTTCGAATCCACGAAGCAGGTCGCAGAAGCGGCTGTAGCCGTAACCTTCAGGGTGGGCCTCTCGGTATTCCTCCCAGAGGATCGTCATCGTGACGCCAGGACGCTTCAGCTCGCGCGCCAAGGCCGCCCAGTCCGGCCCGACCCGCCGCCGCTGGCCTTGCGTGACCCCGGCGCGACCAAAAAGTTGGCGCTCCAGAGCCTCGTCGGTGACGTCGTCCGCCAGCGGCCATGCCAACCCGGCCGCTGCCGCCCGTTTCAGATTATCCTGGATCGTCGAGCGCGCCACGCCCAGACGTCGCCCGATCTCGCGCGCGCTCACCCCATCATGGTAAAGCCGCAATAAGTGTCGCAATTGTCGCATGCTCAATTCCCGCTTCGCCGGCATCCCCCATCTCCTCGTCGACCATCGACGGGCCAGGAGTGCCGCAGTTGATGAACCGCGGGGAGCAAACGTTGAGAGCCGTGACCGGCTCAGGTGGCCGGCTTCATCTCGGAATGGTGGCCGGAATCAAATCGGAATGGTGGCCGACATCAAATCGGAATCCCTGGCCGGATTGCCTCGGAATTCGCACCCCAGCCCGCATCTTCTTCTGCGTGCCTGAGTGGACTGGGCCCTTCGACGTCGAGGTCGATTGCGTGGCGGTCACGAAGGACTGACGTCGGCCGGCAGCAGCTCGCGGGAGCAGAGAGAATAGGGGTCAGAAGTCATTTACCCCGCCGCATACATAGGCGTCAGGACTCTGGCGCGACCCAACTTCCGCGAGTGGCGCTTGGTCTTCTTCTCAAATTCGCCCATCCGGCCACGCGTCGCTGGGGTCCACATCCCAAGCTTGAATCACGCCCGAACCCGCCGTTGAAAGGGTTCTCAAACGGTCTCTGACAGCGCTGGCGCGCAGATGATCCTCGACAGCGTGCGCAAGCGCTGGCCCTGGCTCAAGCACCTGTTCGCCGATAGCGCCTACGACCGCACCGAGCTCATGGACAGGGCCGCCTTCCTCGACTTCACCATCGAAATCATCAAACGGTCCGATACCGCGCAGGGCTTCGAAGTCCTTCCACGCCGCTGGGTCGTCGAGCGCACCTTCGGATGGATGACCCGGTGGCGCCGGCTCGTGCGGGTCGTGTCCCACTTGGTGGTGTAGCCGGGTTGGAGCAAGCCGCTCGCGAAGCGCGTTTTTCATAGCGCTGTAGCGAGGGAGCGGCTTGCGGCGGTCATTGGCGGTTTTTCGGTAGGTTCGGGTTGCGAATTGCAAACGCAAACCGAGGAACCTCCAATGACCGACGAGATGATGGACCTTCGCACGCTTGTGGAGAAGGCCCCCGACGCCGACATTTTGCGCGAGATGATCGCCTTCGCCGCCGAGCGGCTGATGGAGATGGAGGTTGGCGCGAGGACCGGCGCTGGTTTTGGCGAGCGCTCTCCCGATCGGCTCGCCCAGCGCAACGGCTATCGCGACCGGGATTGGGAAACGCGTGCCGGGACGGTGGAGCTTCGCATCCCCAAGCTGCGCAAGGGCTCGTACTTTCCGAGTTTCCTCGAGCCGCGGCGGATGGCCGAGAAAGCGCTGAGCGCGGTGATCCAGGAGGCCTATATCCAGGGCGTCTCGACCCGCTCGGTCGATGATCTGGTGAGAGCCATGGGCGCAACCGGCGTCTCCAAGAGCCAGGTCAGCCGGCTGTGCGAGGAGATCGACGCGCGGGTGAAGGCCTTCCTCGACCGGCCGCTGGAAGGCGACTGGCCCTATGTCTGGATCGACGCGACTTATGTGAAAGTGCGCCGCAACCATCGCATCATCTCGGTCGCCGTGATCGTGGCCGTCGGGGTCAACGCGGACGGCCGGCGCGAGGTGCTGGGCGTGGACATCGGGCCTTCCGAGGCCGAAACCTTCTGGACCGAGTTCCTGCGCAAGCTGCGAAGGCGCGGGCTGCGGGGCGTGAAGCTCATCATCTCCGACGCTCACGAGGGCATCAAGGCCGCCGTCGCCAAGCTGATGAACGCCACCTGGCAACGCTGCCGCGTCCACACCATGCGCAACGCGCTGGCTCACGCCGGCAAGAGCAGCCGACGCGTCGTCTCCGCCTTCATGGCGACCGCCTTCGCGCAAGCCAGCGCCGAGGCCGCCAAGACCCAGTGGCGCAGGGTCGCCGATCAGCTCAGACAGAAGCTCCCCAGACTCGCCGGCTTCATGGACGAAGCCGAGGCCGACGTCCTCGCTTATATGGACTTTCCCGCCGAGCATTGGTCGAAGCTGCACTCCACCAACGGCCTCGAACGGCTCAACGGCGAGATCAAACGCCGCACCGACGTCGTCGGCATCTTTCCCAACGACGAGGCTATCGTCCGGCTCGTCGGCGCAATCTTGTTGGAGCAGAACGACGAATGGGCCGTCCAGCGCGCCCGCTATATGACGCTGGAAACCATCGCCGCCCTGAGCGATGATCCCGTCGTCGGATTGCCAGCCATGGTCATCTGACCAACCCGGCCCTTGCCGGAAAGCGCCGACCTCAGAGCCGGCTACACCACAATCGGGGACACGATCCTCGTGCGGGACTACGAGGAGCGCATCGACTGCTCCCAGGCCATGATTCATGTCGCCCTCGGAAGTCTAGTCGCAGGGTAAGCGATTCCCCTGCAAGTTCCTCAACTCTGGCGGCTTTCGGGCCGCCCTTTTTGTTTGCGGCTATTCTTGGCCGGTAATTGACAGCGCTGCCACGTGGAGTATTGTCACATACAACCGGCGCGTTGTAGGGTGCCCCCTAGTCCGCGCGCGCCGGCTTGCCCCGCGCCTGACCCGCATCCAGGTTGCGGGGACTTTTTTGCCAAAAGCAGATGCGATCGCCTTCGCACGCATTGAAGGTCGCGCCATTAGATAGCGGAATCGCCCCTGACCTTCTCGTCGTCGAGCACATGCGCCTTCTCGGCCGTTTCGCACATCTGTTCGATCGTGATCGAATCGAGATTGGCGAGGAAGGTTTCGCCGGCCCGGCGCACGGCCGGATCGATGACACGCTCAAGCAACACCGAGTTTGCGCCGAGATCTTCCGGATCGGCAGTGCTCAGCGACATCACAGTGCGCACACTCTCGCCCACAGTGATGCGCCGGCGCTCGCGCGCCAGCTCATACCCGCCCAGAGGCCCGCGCACGCCCTTGAGGATCTGGGCGTGGACCAGGCCCTGGAGCAATGTCTCCAGATGACGAGGGGGCAATTTGTGACGCGCCGCCAAATCTTTGGCGGCAACCGGAGCCGAGCGTAAATGCAACGCGACGTCGACAACAGCGGCGATGGCGAGAACGCTCCGTCGCGATAACAAATTCATATCGTACCTCCTACGATAAGTCGGCGGCTCGTCTAGTGCCAACAACGATACCGTAGGATTGCCCCGACCGCTAATGGAATTCAATTACCATAATTGTGGTGTTGGCGATGCGCCATCGCTGCGACTGGTTTGAAGAGGCGCTCGGCCAGCTCGGCGCTCGCCGGGCCGCGGAGCGTCGGGATAGATGAGGTGTTCGTCCGAGGGATCGCAGGCCGAGGCTCGCCAGGACGGGAAGGGTGGCTATTTCATCACGCTACCGCAGGGCGTGGTTGATCGGCTCAACTATCCCGCGAGCCAGGCCAGAGCTATTGTGAAGCGATTTTGCGGTTGGCTAAGGCGGAGACGACGCATGAAGCTTCAATTCAGCGTGTCGCGGACGATCCCGCCGCGAGCCGCGAATCGGCTGCGTGCGGCGCAAGCTTGCTCCAGTCGAGGGCGGCCACCTCTTGCCTGAGCCATGCGCGGAAGGCCTGCACACTCGCCGAGTCTCGCCGCTTCTTCGGGCAAACGAATGAATAGCAGCGGCCCGAAGGGAGGATGAGGCCGAAAGGCATCGCCAGACGCCCCGTGCGCAGATCGTCGTAGGCAAGCGCATCGAGAGCGAGCAGCACGCCGGCACCTTGGACAGTCGCCTCGAGCGCGTGATCGGCGCTGTTAAATCGAAGGCCGCGAGTGACGTCGGCGTCCCTCACGCCGGCCGCTGCAAACCAGTCGGCCCAAGTCGGCATCTCGGCGCGACTGGACAAACTGTCGTCATGGATCAGCGGCACGCCCTTGAGCATGTCCGGTGACGTGAAGGGCCCGTGTTTTTCGACGAAGGCCGGGCTGCAGACCGGCACAAGGGATTGATCAATCAGCTTCTCGACCTCAAGGGCTTCATCGCGCGCCGCACCGACCGGAAGGTTGCGGATCGCAGCGTCGACGCCGTCGGTTGTGAAATTGGCGTTGTTGATCGACGAGGAAACGCGCACGTCGATTTCGGGATAGGCGATGGAAAAGCGGTAGAGCCGCGGCGCCAGCCATTTCGAGGTGAAGCCGGGCGGGGTGCTGATCACCAGCACGCGTGTGTCGCCCAGCCTATTAAGGCTCGCCAGCGCGTCCCGGATATGGAGGAAGCCCGCCTGCAAGCCCGGCTGAAGCGCCTTGCCTGCCGCCGTCAGGGCGATCGACCGCACGCCGCGGTCGAAGAGTTTTAGGCCCAGATGATCTTCGAGTCCTCGAATTTGGTGGCTGAGCGCTCCGGGCGTGACGTTCAGCTCCAACGCCGCCTTGGTCAGGCTGAGATGCCGAGCGGAGGCCTCGAAAGCGCGAAGCGCGTTTAGCGGGGGAGGAGCGCCATGCATGAGAGTTTCTCATCCATAAGCTGAGACAACATCCTTTGTCATTCGATGATTTTCCTGCCACCCTTTTGTAGTGTCGAGCATGGCGGATGAGCATATCTCATTTAAAGCCATGGTCAATCATGAGGTTGCTCCGTTGGCCGACATGACGCACAGCGGGGATCTCGGCCTGTGCGCCGATCGCACGGCGCCAGTCGCCAACGCCATCGGCGCCAAGCTCGGGAGACTGGCTCGCCGGCTAACCGACGCCCTCGAGGCGCAGCGCCAGAGGGAGGTCGACCGGGAGATTGGCCGCCTCCTGGCGCGCTCGGGCGGACGCATCACGGACAGCATGGAGCGGGAAATGATGTGGAGGGTTCTGGGGTCTCACTGGAACCTGCCGCAGTAGCAACCTCGTCAAGCGTCAAACGCAACCTGTCATTGCAAGGGTTCACGCCGATGGCCACCGCGCTTCTATACGACCGTTTCGTTCCGCCTACGCCGTACGCGCATGCTGACGAAAGCGCCCTCGACCCAGGCCATTCGGAGTTCCCAATGCTGCGAGCGAAGGGCTGGCCGGACATTCGGTTGGCTCTTCGTCCGGCCCGCTTGAGCGACGGCGACGCCTTGCAAACCTATGTCCGAGGGCTTTCTGCGCAGTCGCGTTACAACCGGTTCCTGGGCGCCGCAAACGAACTCCCGGCGTCGGAATTGGCGCGCGCATTGGCCGCTAATGGTCGTGACACTCTGACGCTGCTCCTAACCTCGACGGCAGAGGATCGTGAAACGGTCGTTGGCGAGGCGCGGGTGGCGCTTTCATGCGCGAACCTGGCGGGCGAATTTTCCATGTCGATTGCAGACGACTGGCGGCGCCTTGGCCTCGGCTCGGCCTTGCTCCAGGAAATCGAACGCAAAGCGGCGGCCGACGGCATCGAATTGCTCTTCGGCGACACGTTGCGGACCAACGAGGGGATGATCGGACTGGCGCGCCGCCGCGGCTTCTGTCTTGGGCCAGGGTTCGAACCGCGCCTCGTGCGAATTCAGAAGCGGTTGGAGGACGCAGCTCCGGACCTGCCATGCCGGAAGTGGAACGAAATCGCCGGTGGCGCGGAACTCCGCACGCCCCGATCGTAAGGCGAGGTTTTGGAGGGGTGGTCAACCCATGCCGCTCGCCAAAATCCATATCGTTGAAGGCCGCTACGACGAGGACCGACTCGCCAAGATTTCTGGCGCCATCCAAGCCGCCTTGATGAACACGCTTCGCGTGCCGCCCGACGACTTCTACCAGCTCATCTTTGAATTCCCGAAGAAGCGCTTTCTCCACACGCCGTCGTTCGTCGGGATGCGCTATACCGACGACCTGATCATCCTCGATCTCACTTTCATTGAAGGGCGGTCGAAAGAGACGCGGCTCGCGCTCTTGAAGGACGTCAATAGCCGCGTCGCCGCGGCGGCCGGCATATCGCCGGACGACCTGATGATCACGATTTGCGAAGCGCCCGGCGAGAATTTCTCCTTTGGCCAGGGCGAGGCGCAGCGCGCCAATGCGGTTCCGCGCCAATAGAGACCACATCCCTTGATCTTTCGTGGAGAAAGCCATGGCCCCCACAATTAAGGTCGACGGCGCCGATCGGACGGTCCATGTCGACAGCGACATCCCTCTCTGGGTGTTGCGCGACGTCGAGCGTCACAGCGGCCTTCGCGAACCGGCTGCAAGTCTCGATATTGTGCGGCACAGCCGCATATCAAAGGCCGCTCCACTGGTCATGCTGGCGTCCTTCGTTCTGATGATGCTGACTGGAATGGAGGTAGCGGTGGCCGATTCTACCATCACGCGGCGAGTATTGCAGATCGAGCACGTCAAGATCGATTCGGCGAAAACATTCGCGGAAGTCGCGGCCGCGCTTGAGAGCGCCATTCCCCTACTCGATCCCGCGATAAGCGCGGCCCTGACTGATGGTGATGAACAGCGTGCAAAGGAGCTGGAGCGGGGCTCGGAGCTTTTCATCTTCCTGAAGCGCGATCACGGCGCGCTGCTACAAGTCACTGACCGGCCGCAAAAGGCGCTGCAATATGAAATCGGTAACCCGCTTACTGCGACGAGGATGACTCGGCGCGAAATTCCGGCGGCGCTCTATGCGCCGCTGCGGGTCGTGCTGTACGAGAACGCGGCGGGGCGCGCGACCATTGAATACGACAAGCCGTCCACACTCTTCGGGCAATTTGGCGATGAGCAGGTGACCGCGGTCGGCCGCGAACTCGACGCCGAACTCGAACCGGCCTTGCGGCGCGCCGCTGAATGAGCGCTAGAGCGCCAGTCATGAAGACTGTCCTTCGCAAGCAATTCCAAATAACCCGGAGGTAGCCATGGCTATCGCAATTAAAATCAACGGGAGCACGCACGGCGTCGATGTCGACGGCGACACGCCGCTTCTGTGGGTGTTGCGCGACGTTCTCGGCATGACCGGCACAAAGTTCGGCTGCGGCGTAGGTCTGTGCGGCGCCTGCACGGTGCATATCGACGGCGCCGCGACTCGTTCCTGTCTCACCAGCGTCGACAGCATCGGCGCATCCGCGATCACCACAATCGAGACGATCGGCGGGACGCCGGCTGGCGCAAGGATTCAAAAGGCCTGGCTTGATCGGGAGGTCGTTCAATGCGGCTACTGCCAGTCGGGCCAGATCATGTCCGCTTCGGCGCTGCTGGCGAGCAACCGACATCCAACGGACTCCGATATCGACGACGCGATGTCCGGCAACATCTGCCGTTGCGGGACCTATGTCCGCATTCGCGAAGCGATCAAGCTGGCCTCGCAATCGGCCGGAAGGGAGGGATGACAATGATCCTCGATCGCATCGCTCATCGCTCCGCCGATCCGGAATCTTTTTCGGCGAACGATCTCTCCCGGCGCAGGTTCCTCCAGGCAGGAGCGGCGGCCGGCGGCGGCCTGATGCTGAGCCTGAGCCTGCCGTACGCCAACGGCGCCGGTGAGGCCGCCGAGGCCGGCGGTTTTGCGCCGAACGCCTTCATCCGCATCGACAGCGACGGGCAAATCGTCCTGACCATGCCCTATGTCGAGATGGGCCAGGGCGACTACACCGCAATCCCGATGCTGATCGCCGAAGAGCTGGAGGTCGACCTGAAGCAAGTGCGGGTGGAGCATGCTCCGCCCAACCCAAAACTGTACGGCAACCCTTTGCTCGCCGGCGTGCAGGCGACGGGCGGCTCGACCGCGATAAGCGCAGCCTGGAAGCCGATGCGTGAAGCCGGCGCTGTCGCAAGAACGCTCCTCGTGTCGGCCGCGGCGCAGCGCTGGAATATCGATCCGGCGTCCTGCCGGGCGCAAACCGGCGAAGTGTTTCATCCACCGACAGGGAGACGCGTCACATATGGCGAGCTTGCCGCCGACGCCGCTCGCATGCCCGTCCCCGCAAGCATCGTCCTCAAACGTCCAGAGGATTTCAAGCTCATCGGCACTCCGGCCAAGCGGCTCGATACCCCCGCGAAGGTCAACGGATCAGCCGTCTTCGGCATTGACGCTCGGCCGCCGGGCGTGAAGATCGCGACGCTCGTACAGTCACCCGTGTTCGGCGGCCGCGTAAAGAGCCTCGATGATGCTGCGGCCAGGGCGGTTAACGGCGTGCGTCAGATCGTGCGGCTTGACGACGCCGTCGCTGTCGTGGCCGACCACATGGGGGCCGCGAAAAAGGGGTTGGCCGCGCTGGTCATCGAATGGGACGACGGGCCGCACGCCAAGCTCACCACCGAAGAGATCGCAAGCGCGCTGGAAAAAGCCACGCTCAATTCAGGGCCGGTTGCGCAGAATATCGGCGATGTCGACAAGGCGATGGCGAGCGCCGCCGTCAAGGTCAGGTCGATCTATGAGGTTCCGTTTCTTGCACACGCGGCGATGGAGCCGATGAACTGCACTGTCCATGTCCGTGACGACGGCTGCGAAGTCTGGGTCGGCACCCAAGTGCTGGCGCGAGCCCAGGCGGCGGCGGCGAAGGCTGCCGGTTTGCCGCTGGAAAAAGTCGTGGTGCACAATCACCTGATCGGCGGCGGGTTCGGCCGGCGGCTGGAGATTGACGGCGTCGCTCGCGCGGTTGAGATCGCCAAACACGTTGACGGTCCGGTCAAGGTCGTGTGGACGCGCGAGGAAGACGTCCAGCACGACATGTATCGGCCCTATTGGTTCGACCGGATGTCCGCCGGCCTTGATGAGAAGGGAATGCCGGTCGTCTGGAATCACCGCTTCGCCGGCTCCTCGATCCTTGCGAGATGGCTTCCCCCAGCGTTCAACAACGGTCTCGACCCCGACAGCACCGACGGCGCGATCAATCTCGTCTATGCAATTCCAAACCTGCGCGTCGAGTATCTGCGGGTCGAGCCCCCCGGCATTCCAACCGCTTTCTGGCGCAGCGTCGGCCCGTCGCACAATGTTTTTGTGACCGAAAGCTTCATCGACGAACTGGCGGCGGCGGCGAAGCAGGATGCGGTCGCCTATCGGCGGGCGCTCCTCGACAAGTCGCCCCGCGCCAAAGCGGTTCTCGATCTCGCCGCGGAAAAGGCCGGCTGGGGACAGCCGCTGTCTGACAGGGTCGGCCGCGGCGTGTCCGTCCAGAACACCTTCCGGACCTATATGGCGCAGATCGCCGAAGTTGAAGTCGCGAAGGACGGCTCGGTTCGTGTCCGGCGCGTCGTCTGCGCGGTCGATTGCGGCATTGTGGTCAATCCCAATATCGTGCGGGCGCAGATTGAGGGCGCGATCATTTTCGGCATCACCGCTGCGCTCTACGGCGCAATCACGCTCAAGGACGGCCGCGTCGAGCAAGCCAACTTCGACACCTACCAGATGCTGCGCATAAACGAGGCGCCGGCGATCGAGGTCCATATCGTCCAGAGTTCCGAGGCGCCGGGCGGGATGGGCGAACCTGGGACCTCGGCAATCGTCCCGGCTGTCACCAACGCGATCTTTGCAGCAACAGGCAAGCGCTTGCGAAAGATGCCGGTCGACACGACCGCGCTGAAGCAGCCGGCGTGAATGCAACACTGTGCGATGCCTGAGGAGAAATTTGGGAGCCGGCGTGCGTTGGAACTAAAAGCTCTGTGGGCTCGGCGCGGGGGCGACGATAGGAGGTAGGCATGAACGAAAGAGACCAGCGTATTCGTGAGATCGCTTACTACCTTTGGGAACAGGCAGGCTGCCCGGAAGACCAGGCGGAACGGCATTGGGCGGCCGCGGTAGCCGTCGTCGAGGCGCAGGACGCGGAAGGCGAGAATATGGAGAAGGATCCGCGAGGGGCTGCCTTTAAGGAGCCGCCCATCTCCGCGCCTCTCGAAGCGTCATCGGCCCCGCCGCCTCCTCCACGCGCAAGAGTTGGCGAAGGGCGGAGACCGGCGGCCTCCCGCTAGGCGTCGGAAGTGGGGGCGCGCGCGAATAACGGCGACGGCGCGAACGCGCCGTTGCCCGGACGCTGGCCATTTTGCGATCTTCCGCTCGCCCCCAATCGCGGACTGCGGAGAAAGGCTTTCGTTACTCGACGCCTCTTTGAGTGGCTCAGCAAAACATCAATGGAAATGGGGCTCACCCACGCCGCTCCGGCTGGCCGCCCCGCGGAGCCTTCGACGTATGATCGGGGGCGCCCGCGGTTGTTCGCGTGCTCGCAAGCGGGTCGCTCGCAGGAAAGGATTCCTCGATCGCTTCGTCGAGCGCGTGTTAGGCCTCCGCACGTCTCTCGCGCCGCGGCCTCTTCCCGGCCTCCCTCATGCGAAATCCTTCCTCGCCCCCGGTTGGCAAAAGCGGCGCGGCCTTGGCTGCGCCCCCGCGATGATGGTTGCCCCTGGCAAGTCTGCATCCAGCAGGAGCCTCCGGCTCATGCCCGCGGCGTTACGCTCGATTCCATCCATTTCGTTCATTTGATTTAGACCCTCATGTCAATGGTATCCAGTAAATCGGGCATGCCCATGGCGCTGTTCCAAGGTCAAGGCGCGGATTTGCTGGAAACGCGGGGCTGGGATGACCTTGCCAGCGGCGTGATCGAAGTCCTCGTATTCCTGGTCGAGTTCCTTTCTGACGGCGGCGATCTGGCGCAACTCGAACTCGGTGAAGCGCAGGCCGCGCCAGCGCTCTGCGGCGCGGATGAGCGCGCCGAACATGAGTTTGAGCACCGGCTTTTCGCCGAAGCCGTTGGGGATGATTTTGAGCCTTCGCCGCTCCTCGACGAACAGCCGTTCGAGCAGGTTGGTCGTCCTGGCGAAGCGCCGATGCGTGACCGGCAGGCGCAGGTGGGCGATGCAGGCCCCGA
The DNA here is from genome assembly GCA_963824475.1 of uncultured Alphaproteobacteria bacterium. Lineage (GTDB taxonomy): Bacteria > Pseudomonadota > Alphaproteobacteria > Rhizobiales > Beijerinckiaceae > Roseiarcus. The sequence continues at coordinate 551,564 of CAWGPR010000002.1, read as the reverse complement.
AGTCGTCGTCAAAACAGGTGAACGCGCTCGGAAGGACATCGGCGTAGTCGGCGCGGATGCCCGCCGCCAGTTCCAGGCGCCCCATCGGAAACGATCAGCAGCGGATCGCCGAGCCCTCGGGTGCGCAGATCCTGGAAGAACGCGCGCACGGTCTCGACATCCTCCTTGGATCCCGCCAGCTTTCGGACCAAGCGCTTGGCTTGCGTCTTCCGCTTGACCGTGAACCTGTTCGACCTGGTCTTGCCGCAGTAGTGCGTGAAGCCCAGAAAGTCGAAGGTCTCCGGGCGTCGCCGCCCAGCGGCGGCTCGGTTGCGGGCGGCGGACCGCCCGAACTCGATCAGCCGGGTCTTGCCCTCGTGGAGCGACAGGCCGAACTGCGCCAGCCTGTCCTTGAGGTCCGCGAGGAATTGCTTCCCATCCGCCTCGAACTGACAGCCGAGCACCATGTCGTCCGCATATCTGCAGACGATCACCTGCCCGGCTGCCCGACGTCTTCGCCACTGGTGAACCCAGAGGTCGACGACGTAGTGGAGGAACACATTGGCAAGGATCGGGCTGATCCCCGACCCTTGCGGCGTGCCCGCCTCCACCGCTTTCCATTGGCCGCTCTCGAGGACGCCGGCTCCCAGCCATCGCTCGATCAAGCGAAGCACCCGGGGGTCGGCGATCCTGTGCGCCACCATCCGCATCAGCCATCCGTGGTCGACGGAATCGAAGAAAGTGCGGATGTCGACATCGAGCACAAAGTTCACGCGCTGCATCATCGAGGCCTTGTCCAGGGCAGCCAGAGCCGAGTGCGGGCTTCGCTGCGGCCGAAAACCGTGGCCGGCCGCTGCGAAACGGCCGAACTCGATCAGACGGGTCTTGTCCGGATGGAGCGTCAACGCAAGCGCCGCCAGTCTTTCACGCATCGCATCCAGGAAGCGGCGGGCGTCGGTCTCCGACTCGAAGTCGAAGATCGCGTCGTCGGCGTAGCGTACGATGACCATGTCGCCCTTGGCTTCGCGCCGTCGCCAGCGCTCGGCCCACAGATCGAGGACGTAGTGCAGGTATGCCGATCCACGCCGACCCCGATATCGCGCGGGACGCCGGCTTCGAGCGCCCGATTTCGCATGGATTAAATATGTTCGGCCTCGTGTGCCGGGCTGCGCTCAAGCATTTCGCGCCGGGTCGTCCGGAAACGCTCAAATCGATGTCGGTGCGGTTCGCGGCGCCTGCTTATCCCGGCGACACGATTCGCATCGAATTGTTCGCGACGACGCAGGGAGCGCGTTTCCGAGCGCGCGTGTTGGAGCGAAAGGTGTTGATCTTGGACCGTGGAGAGATTGAGCTCTGGTGAGCGCCATCGACCCATGGCGGCGAGGGGAGGGTCGAGTCCTCACGGGCGAGACGAGCGCCAATGATTCGGCGCCCTTCTCTCGCGGAAGCTGGCCGAACGCCATTCCTCAGCTTTGATGATGGTAATCTAGTGTACAACTTTTGAAAAAAGTGGGTCGCATGGACGCCGGCTGCCAGGTCGTCGGTCGCCCGCGTCGGGATCGATAACATTGGCGGGAGGACATCTGCGTCGAGCTGTAAAGCGGCGCGGCGTTTGACCGCCAAATTGGAGTCCAACACTGACCCCGTCACGCGCTCCGTAAACCGCTGTATTTATTCCAGAGTTTAGACGCCTGATTGGGTCAACGTTGGACGCCGAAAGGGGTGGGAGCCGAAAAACACATTCGTTCCCGCGACAAAGTCCGAATAGACCGCAGTTCGACCTAAAGCGACTGTTCGCTGGCTGGTCGTAAGCGCGCCGTCAGGATCACATCCGGCGGAACACCACGCTCAGATTGTTTGCGGGCATTTCAGTGATAGTCGGAACCGAGAATCCGACGGATTGCGCCACCGCCGCCACCGCTTCGAGGTTTCGCAGACCCCAGGTCCGGTTGCGATCGCGAAGGTTCCGGTCGAACGCTTGGTTGCTCGGGGCCGTTGCGAACCCTTGGCGTTTGTACGGGCCATAGAGATAGAACGGTGACCCTGGAGGGAGTATCGCAGCCGCACCCCTGATCAATCCGAGCGTCGCATCTCAAGGCGAGATGTGGACCATGTTGATGCAGATGATTTCCGTCAGCCGAAGCGATTGGCCAAGGTGATTGCGAGGCGTCCAGGACAATCGGCGCGCGCACATTCGTGACCTGTGCAGCCTTCACCCATGCGGCGATGCTCCGTAAGGCGTCCGGCTCTGGATCGGAAGGTTGGAAAGCGAGACTGGGGAAATTTCTCGCAAAATGAACGACGTGCTCGCCCGAGCCGCTTGCGATTTCAAGGACTATGCCCGTCGTCGGCAGGACATCGCGAAGAACATCGAGAATGAAATCGCGATTACGGACTGTCGCAGGCGCGTACTGGCGGTGATCGATCATCTTCCTCGCACATTCAACTTGGCTTTGGGTTCGCTTACGCCACGCCCCTCCGTAAGCTTCGGACGAGTTCGGATGTGTTCATTGTAGAGCTTTCTCGAGATTCGGTCCGAGGCGTCTACGGCGCGACCCCGACATGTCATTGTCGCATCATTGTCGGAACCATGCGACCTCTCGGGATGTGACGACAACGCCAGCGCTGATCGCCTAGGCTTTGCCTTGCAATGAACAGCGGCTCGGCTAGGTTCGTCGGGCTATTCCAGAGGAGCGCGCCATGGCGACCGGCACAGTGAAATGGTTCAATGCAACGAAGGGCTTCGGGTTCATTCAACCTGACGCCGGCGGCGCCGACGTCTTCGTCCATATTAGTGCCGTCGAACGGGCGGGCATGCGTGCCCTGAATGAAGGGCAGAAGATCGCTTACGAGGTCGTGGCCGACAGGCGCACCGGCAAATCCTCAGCGGACAATTTGAAGCCGGCCTGACATTGCCGGTGACCTATCATGTCGTCATCGCATTTGATCGGGATGCGGAAGGCGAGCTGAGGCCCGGTGAAGCTCGTGAGGTCATGAGTTCCAATCGTGGCCGAACACCGGGCTCGCGCGCTCGCACTCGAACACGCGGGCGCTTTGGCGTTTTCCCGCATCGGCGATCCGGCGACAGGCGAGTTTCAGGACGCGGTGATCCTGGTGCGGTTCGGCGAGGTTGATCTCGATTCGCTCGGCGAGTGAGAGGGCGACGTCACCCGGACGGCGCTCGCTGATCAAGAGCCATCTCCGATTTTGCGCTAGTTTCTAGACCAGGATGTGGCGCTAACTCCTGCGCTTCGCTTAGCCGCGTCGGATGCTTAATCGACGATCGCGGGTGACGACAGCAAAGGAGCGTGGTGGTTCACTGGAAGATGTGACGTTGATCGTCTCAAGTCTGTTATCTAGCCGCGGCCGACATGCCCGAAGGTGGGCTTCCTTGCATTGCTGAGCGGAGATCGGTGATCCGAACTTCACGTTCGGGTGCCATCAGAAGAGTCGATCAGGGCGAGCGTCCTCAACGGCGATGACCAAGACCGAGCCCGATTGTCTTCGCCTTTTGCCGGACCGCCGCCTCGGTTCGTTTCATCGCCTTCGCGACCTCCACCACGGGTGTTCTTGTTTTCGAATGGGCCTTAAGTTGTCGCAGATCATCCTTGGTCCACGGATTGCGAACGGCGGTCTTCTTTTTCGGCATGGGTTCCACTCATCTCTCAGACGGATCGATGTTGCTGTTGTCGCAGCCCCGAGTTGAGCCGAGACGCTTGAGGCCGTCGGCCTTGTATTCATGTACCATACCCTCCGATGCCGATTCCGACGAAGCCGCCCGGGTATAACGGGATAATGCCGCCCGGGATTCCTGAATGATGCCGCCCACCGTAACGGAATGATGCCGCCCGGGTCGCGAGCCTCGCTGGCCGATGGATTGTTGTCACCGGCTGTGGTGTTGGGTCAAGCCTTCCTTGATTGCTTTGCTTGTGTCCGACGCAGGCTTTCGCCGGCGAGTTCGATGCGATGAGCGTTATGGATGAGACGGTCAAGGATGGCGTCGGCGTAGGTGGGATCGCCGATGATTTCGTGCCAACGGTTGATCGGAAGCTGGGAGGTGATCACCGTGGAGCGGCGTCCATAGCGCTCTTCAAGGATTTCCAGGAGATCATGCCGCGCGACGGCGTCGAGTGGCTCAAGCCCCCAATCATCGAGGATGAGAAGGTCGGCTCGGCCGAGGTTGCGTAAGATGCGGGGATGGCGCCCGTCGCCGCGGGCCAGCGCGAGATCCTCGAACAGACGGGGTGCCCGCTGATAGATGACCGACCGATTGTCGCGACAGGCTTTGTGGCCAAGCGCTGAGGCCAGCCAACTCTTGCCGACGCCTGTCGGACCGACGAGAACCAAATTGTCGTGGGCGCTGATCCACTCGCCCTCGACCAGCTTTTGGAACAGCGCGCGGTCGAGACCGCGGGGGCTTCGGTAATCGACATCCTCGACGCTTGCGTGCTGGCGCAATTTGGCGACGCGCAGCCGCGCCGCGAAGCGCTTGTCCTGCCGCCAGGACGCCTCGCGATCGAGCAGAAGCCCGAGCCATTCGTGATGGCCGAGGCCGCCGGCTTCCCCGTTGGCGACGAGTTCGGCGAAGGCCTTGGCCATGCCATGCAGGCCAAGGGCGCTGAGTTGATCGAGGGTGGGATGCTTGAGCAAGCCGTTTCTCCTAATTGTAGTAGCGCGGCCCACGGATGTTGGCGTGCAGGATCGGCGTTCCGTCCGTGGAGCGCTGGCGCGCGGGACGCCGGTCGAGGCTGTTGTCGAGGATGGATTTGACCGAGCCGTAGGTCCGCGCGCCGATGTCGATGGCGCGTTCGGCGGCGGCTTCCAGGCGCTCGGCGCCATGGGGACCCGCGAGCCGGACGATGCCTAGGCAGGCGCGAAAGCCCTGCTCGGGATGCGGTCGCGCCTCAAGGATCAGTTCGCACAGGGCCGCCGTCGCCGGCCCGATCAGGCGCGCGTCGGCGCGGATGCGTTCAATCGTCCAGCCGGCATAGCGCCGATGGCTGGACGGCATGTGCTCGGAGACGGTGGTGTGCTTGTGGTTGCCGCTTGCCCGCACATGCGCGGCGATCCGCTCGCCCTTGAGGAAAATCTCGACGGTCCGCACCGTCATCCGCGCGTCGACCTCGGCGCGGATGAAACGATGGGGCACGCTGTAATAATGGGCGGCGACCTCGACGTGATAGTCGATGCCGACGCGGCATGTCCGCCATTCCGAGAACTCGTACGGCTCGGCCGGCAGGGACCTCAGCGATGGCCGATCGACCGTCTCCAGCAATTGCCGGCGCGTTGCGCCGAGCCGGCGGATCGGGCGGTGTTCATTGAGGTGCGTCATGAGATCGGCGATCGCCGCGTTGACGTCCGCCAGGCTGTAAAAGGTTCGGTGACGCAGCCGCCCGAGCAGCCATCGCTCGACGATGAGCACGGCCTGCTCAACCTTCGCTTTGTCCCGGGGCCGCCGCGGCCGCGCCGGCAAAATGGCGGCTCCGTAATGCGCCGCCATTTCGGCATAGGTCCGATTGACCTGAGGATCGTAAAGGCAGGCCTTGATGACGGCGGTCTTCGTATTGTCCGGCACGAGCAATTGCGGGACGCCGCCGATCGCCTGGAGCGCGCGCACATGGGCGTTGATCCAGTCGGGGAGCGCCTGCGTCCAGCTCGCGTGCGCGAAGGTGAAGCTCGAGGCGCCGAGCACGGCGACGAAGATCTGCGCCATGCGGATCTCCCCGGTGAGCCGGTCAACGACCACCGGGACCCCGTCGCCCGCGTAATCGACGAACAACCGCTCGCCCGCCGCGTGCGTCTGCCGCATCGTCGGCGACAGCTTCGCTTCAAAACCGCGATAGAGTTCGCAAAACCGCGAATAGCTGTAACCGCCGGGGTCGGCCGCGATATATTCGTCCCAGACGATCAGCAGAGTGACGTGCTTGCGCTTCAACTCCCGATGGACCGTGGGCCAGTCCGGCTCGGCGTGGCGGCGGTGTCCCCGTTTGCTTCTGCGATTGGCGTAAAGCGCCGCCTCCAGTTCGGCGTCGCCGATCCCCTCCGGCAACGGCCAAGAAAGCCCAGCGCTGTCCAAACGACTTAACGTCTCTCGAACCGTCGAAGGCGCGAGGCCAAGACGCCGCGCGATCTCGCGCGTCGGCAGGCTGGTTGAAAACTTCAGACGAATGATCTCGCGCGCCTGGCGCATCGAAACTCTTTCCGCTGGCATCGATCGCTCCCTTGGATTGCCAAAGGAGCGACCCTAAACAGGCCAGCGGAGGCGCTCGTCGCCGTCAAAAACCCCGGGCGGCATCATTCCGTTCCGGTGGGCGGCATCATCTCGTTTTGGTGGGCGGCATCATTCCGTTACGACGGGCGACATCATCTCGTTTTGGTGGGCGACATCGTCAGGAATCAGCACCCTCCGATGGACGAAGGGCGGATTTGCAAGATCATCCACATCGACATGGACGCGTTCTATGCGTCGGTAGAACAGCGTGACGATCCGTCCCTCAAGGGAAAGCCGGTGGCGGTCGGGTATCCAGCCAAACGCGGCGTCGTTGCTGCGGCGAGCTACGAGGCGCGAGGTTTCGGAGTCCGCTCGGCGATGCCGTCAACCGTCGCGATTTGGAAGTGCGCCGAACTCGTGTTTGTCCCGCCAAGGTTCGACGTTTACCGCGAAGTGTCCAAACAGGTTCAAGCGATCTTCAAGGACTACACCCCGTTGGTCGAACCGCTCTCTCTCGATGAAGCCTATCTAGACGTAACCGACAATCTCAAAGGCATCCCGACTGCGTGGGAGACCGCCAAGGAAATCAGGGCGCGCATCTGCGAGGAAACCAGGCTCACGGCCTCGGCCGGAATTTCCTGCAACAAGTTCCTCGCCAAGCTCGCATCGGACTATCGCAAACCAAACGGTCAATTCGCGATCATGCCCGACCAAGCGGAAGCCTTTGTTGCGACCCTACCGGTAGCGAAGTTCCATGGCGTAGGCCCGAAGACGGCGACCAAGATGCACGCGCTTGGCATTGAGACAGGCGCGGATTTGCGAGGTCATACCCTCGCCTTCCTGGAAGAGCGGTTCGGCAAAGCGGGCAGCTGGTATTTTGAAATCGTACGTGGTCGAGACGATCGTCCGGTTCAACCCGACCGCGAGCGAAAATCGTCGGGATCGGAGACAACCTTCCCGGAGGATCTGATTGATCCCGTTCAAATCGAGGCCGGCGTGATCGCTATGGCTGACGACGTGTGGGCCTGGTGCGAGAAAGCGAACGCTCGTGGCCGGACAGTCACGGTGAAAATCAAATGGGCCGACTTTCAAATATCCACTCGCAGCCGATCGATCGAAACGCCGATCGAAACAAGGGACAAGCTGCATGAACTTGCCCTCGAATTGATCCGAACTGTTTTGCCGCCGCAGAAAGGGATCCGGTTGGTCGGGGTGACGCTTTCAAATTTTCGGTTGCCCAATATGGGTGCGGAGGCTGAACTCCCATTTCGTGAGATTTAGACCTGCGGCAGCCGCTGCTGTTTGCGGGAAGGGTGGGACGACACAAGACAAGCAACCCCCAAGTATGCAGCAAATGGCCGCTGACGTGGACGTCGTGATAATCGGGGCCGGCGCCGCGGGCATTGCCGCGGCGCGGCGGCTCGCGGCGAGTCATCTCTCGGCGATAGTGCTTGAGGCGACAGCGCGGGTCGGAGGGCGAGCTTGGACCTGCGAAGTCGCGGGTATGCGACTCGATCTGGGCTGCGGATGGCTCCATTCCGCCGACCGCAACCCATGGACTCGCATTGCCGAGGCGGCCGGCTTTGCGGTTGATCGTCGCGCTCCTCCGTGGGGCCGGCAATATCAGGATATCGGCTTCTCGCAAACGGACCAGGCTGCCGCGAGGCGCGCCTACGCTGCTTGGGAGCAGCGGATGGAGGCCACGCCGCCCGCCAGCGACTGCGCCGCGGACGCGTTGGAGCCGGAAGGCGAGTGGAACGCCTATCTTCAGGCGATAAGCGGCTTCATGAACGGCGCTGGATTGGAGCAGACCTCGGTCGCCGACTATACCGCTTATGACGCTGCTTCCACCGGCTGCAATTGGCGGACCCCATCTGGATACGGAACAGTTGTCGCCGCCAGTCTCCCTCACCCAATCGACTTGCGCCTGTCGACGCCGGTCCAGTCCATCAAGCTAGACGGACGCGGCGTGGACTTGACGACGCCAGTAGGCTCCGTGCGCGCCCGGGCGGCTATCCTTACCGTCTCGACCGCGGTGCTGGCCGGGAGCGCAATCAGGCTACCACCTGGTCTGGACGCTTGGCGTCATGCCGCGGCTTGCCTCCCGCTTGGACGCGACGAAAAGCTCTTCATCGAGATCGTGGGCGAGAGTTCGTTCGCCCCCGAGACGCGCGTGATTGGGAATCCTCGCGACCGCCGCACCGGTGTCTACCACATCCGTCCATTCGGTTGGCCCGTGATTGAGTGCTTTGTGGGCGACGGAGCCGCCCGGATGGTAGAGGAGACGGGGCCGGCGGCAGGCTTTGCCCACGCGGCCGATGAGCTTGCCGATCTGTTCGGATTGAGCGTGAGCCGCAACCTGCATCCACTTGTCGCGTCGAACTGGGGCCGAATGACATTTGTGGGCGGAGCCTATAGTCACGCGCTTCCCGGTTATGCGGCGGCGCGGAAAGACCTGGCGCTTCCGTTCGAACAGCGCCTATTCTTCGCCGGCGAAGCGACGCATACCGATGATTTCTCGACCGCCCACGGCGCCTATGACAGTGGCCTCCGCGCCGCGGAGGAAGCGATCGAAGCCTTGGCTCGCCAACGGGCCTGAGGCCCCGATCCGATCAACCGTGATACGACAAAGGAAACCCTGGCCTGGTCGACCGCGATGCCCCGCGATGAACCAAAGCAGCCACCACTCAATGCGAGGAACAAGCCGGAAATGAGCGACGGAGGTGATTGGCAAAGAGTGAGTCCTGACGTGAATTGCGACGTTCAGCGTTAGCTGGATCAACGGAAGGCCTTCCGTTCTTGAATTGCCTAACTAACTTCAGCCAAGTCACGCAGAGCCACGAATTCGAAATGTGCCGGGGCAGGGGCATGGACTTCTGTATAGTCGCGCTATGGATGAAAAGCTTCTCAGCGAATTGCCGGCTTGGCTGACCGAAGCCGGCCTTGCTGGCACTCCCGAAACTGACATTATCGCTGGATTCTGCGATCGTTGCGTCGCAGCCGGGATTTCGCTTGCCCGCGCGCACGTGTTTATCGACACGCTCCATCCAGTCCACGAAGGGCGCTTGTTTCGCTGGGGCTATCCTGACGAATCTCCGGTGCACGAGTACGGCCGCACTAGCTTCGAGGGGCTTGATGCAATGCAACAGGCGCCGTATCTTTGGATGCTCAGGCAACCGAGGTCTGGCAGCGTAGCCCCTTCTATAGGATGCTGGAAACGGGCGCCTCCCTGCTACGCCGGCGACTCGGCCCCGACACCGTCGACGAGTTTTCGCTGCTTCCTGAGTGGTATGCAGCCGGGCTGACTGAGTATGTCGCAGTCCTCACACGCTTTGCCGCCGACGGCGTCATCGGTGAAATGGATGCTTTGTACTCGTCGTGGGGGACGAAGGCAGCCACTGGATTCGACGAGGATCAACTAATCGCGCTTGAGCGTGTCATTCCGTACCTGGCGTTGGCCATCAAATCGGTCTCGCTGGTGCGCATGACCCGAACGCTAATGGAAACCTATCTTGGCCGCGACGCTGGTCAGCGGGTTCTGCGTGGCCGAATTGTGCGCGGCATTGCCGAGCGAATTGACGCCGTTGTTTGGTTCAGTGATTTGCGCGGCTTCACGCGCATTACCGACACCGAGCCCGAGCAGGTCATCTCGTTGCTGAATGACTATTCCGACGTGATCGTCTCGACGATCCAGGAACATGGCGGCGATGTTCTCAAGCTGATCGGCGATGGCACTCTCGCCATCTTCACGGCCGAAAACCGCACGCACGCGTGCAGTGCGGCATTGGCTGCTGCAATCGCAGCACGAGAAGGCGTCGCCAAATTAAACAAGCGCCGCGCGGCTGAAAAGAAGCCTACGACTGATATGTATCTCGGTCTTCATGTCGGCGAGGTTTTCTACGGCAATGTTGGAAGCCGTGAGCGGCTTGACTTTACCGTCCTGGGACCGGCGGTGAATGAGGCAAGCCGCATTGCGGCGATGTGCCGCTCGGTTGATCAGCCAATTCTATTATCGACGGCATTCGCAGATGTCGGTGAGATGAAACGTCGCCTCCTCTCGGTGGGACGGTATGCGTTGCGCGGGCTCTCACAACCACGGGAGCTATTTACGATCGATTCGGTTCCGTGATTGCCCGTGTGCTAGCTGGGTTGGACACGACGTTTCAGCGTTGCCCCGCTTTCGTTATGCCGTCTCCGAACCATCGGCGTGTGAACCAGCGCGCGCTGTCAGACGAAAAAGTTGGGGCTGCTCTGACCGTGCCACGGCCTCGACAATCGGACGGAAAATTCGCACTAACTCTTTCGATAGTGAGGGCGCGCGATGCAGTCCCGAAGCATCGAAATTTTGCCAGAAGCTCAGCTCGATTCACGCCCAAGCCAAAAATCATTTCGATCCGGATTGGCATCTCGACACCGCGAGAATCCAAAGAGCAGAAGCGGATGACAGCGCGCTCTCGAACTGTGGATTGCTGCAAGCAGGGGTGGTCGCGATAACGGTCTCGTGAATGATAACGAATTAAGAGTTTTTGCGTCGCGAAGCCGATGCAAAAACTCCGTTGGACTGAACGCGGTTGGAACCGAGGGTTCAGCTACTGCTCATGGAAATTTCAGTCGGGATCGGGCGTTGGAGGCGACGACGGAGAACAGGTGGAAGGCTCTGGGCTTCGCCTTGGTCGCCATTGCGCGCTTGGAAATTGCGGGGACGGGGCCAATGGACTTCGTTTCGCGCTGACAGAGCGGGAGTTTGGCGGCGCCGGGCCAAACGGATGCGCGGCGTGGCCGAGGCATGCATGGACTTGGAGGTCGTATCGGGCGACAGAGTTGCACGTCATGGTCCTTGGGCCCACTTCGGGGAGAGCTGGCGGACGAACATTAGAAGGCCTTTGCGGCAGCAGGGACAGACCCGCGGATCGTCCGACGTTTTCGGGTTGGCCGATGGATCAGCGGCGTCCGCGCCGATCCGGCCGCGAGGTTGCGTCGTCTGCCGGTCGAGAAGAAGCAGCAGACGAGCGCGGGCAGCGTCTTTGCGCTTGGCGGGATGCCAGAGGCCGAAGTAGCGGACCTTGTGCAGACCCTTCGGCAGGACGTGCTGGAGGAAGCGGCGCATGAACTCCTGGCCGGGGATGCGGGTGATCCGCCAGCGATTGGATTTGCGATGCTTGTGGCGGATGGCGACAGCCTCGTCGTCGAGGCCGACGATGCGGGTGTTGGTGGTTGCGACGCGGAAGACGTAGCGGGCGAGATAATCGAGCACCGCCTGCTCGCCTTCGCCCCAGGGCGTGCATTGTACGACCCAGGGCTTCGACCAGACGGCGTCGGGCAGAACCAAGTCGGGACGGCTCTTCTGCAACCCGGCCCTGAGTTTGCCGCGGACGAGCTTGGCCAAGGCCCTGACGGGAACCAGGAAGGCTCGGCGCGCCGGTCGCCAATCGGCGCCGTCGTCGGAAACGCCGCCTCCTGTGACCAGACAATGGACATGGGGGTGGTAGAGCAGTTGCTGCGTCCAGGTGTGCAGGACGGCGAGCACGCCGACGGTCGCTCCGACATGGCGTCGGTCGCGAGCGAGCTCGACGATGGCCTCGGCGGCGGCCTTCATCAAGAGGGCGTAGCCGTCACGCTGGTTGGCGCGCAGCGTGTCCCGTAGTTGCTCGGGCACGGTGACGGTGACGTGGAAATAGCGCGTCGGCAGCATCTCGGCCTTGCGGGCTTCGAGCCAGCGCTCGGTCTGTCGGCTATGACATTTGGGGCAACTCCGGTTCTTGCAGGAATGATAGGAGAAGACCTCGGCGTCGCATTGTTCGCAACGCCAGAGCCGCCCTCCGAGAACCTCGGTGCGGCAGGCCTGGATGTCGGCGATGGCGCGCCGGTGCGAGGGCGGCATCGAAGCGCCATGAGCCGACAGGTACTCGTCCGCGAAGCGGCGAAAGACGTCCGCGACCTCGATCACGACGGATCGGCCGCGTCAGAGGCCGGTCATCAATCCGTCGAGGATGGCTTTGAGCGAGACGCGGGTCGGCTCGGTGAGGTGGGTGTAGATGGCGGTGGTGGCGATGTGGACGTGGCCGAGCAGGATTTGCACGACCCGGGTGTCGACGCCGCTTTCGAGCAACCGCGTCGCATAACTGTGGCGCAGCGCGTGAGGCGTGACTCGCCGCTTGATCCCCGCCGCGCGGGCGGCGTCCTGGAAGGTGCGGCGCAGCACTTGTTGATTGGCCGGCGCGCCGGAACGATTGGGGAATAGCCAGCGCGGATCGCGGTGGGTCTTCCAGAGCGCCCCCAGGCCATCCAGCACCGGCTGCGGCAACGGCACGAGCCGCTCCCGGTCGCCCTTGCCGATGATGCGAAGCTGCATATTGGCGCGGTCGATGGCGCCGATTTCCAAGGTCGCGGCCTCGCTTATGCGCAAGCCGCAGGCGTACATGAGGGCGAGGCAGGCCTTGTGGACGGGTATCCTCACGCCGCCCAGCAATGCGCGGACTTGCTCGTCCGACAGGACCTCGGGAAGCCGTAGTTGTTTGGGCGGGCGAATTCTTTTTTTTGAAACAGCGCCCAGTCGCGATCCAGCGTCCGGCGATAGAGGAATTGGATGCCGCCTTGATAGGCCCTGAACGTGCCGAGCGCGACCCCGCGCTCACGCAGACCGAGCAGGTAGCGCCGTACCTCTTCCTCGCTCAGCTGATCCGGCGAACGGCGGTAGTACGCGGCCAGCCGACGGACCGCGTCGATGTAGACGGTCTGCGTCGCAGCCGCCAACCCCGCCGACTTCATGTCTTCGATCATCTGCAATCGCAACGGCGTCATCAAGGTCTCCCTTGGTTCGAGCAAGCCGGCGCGACGGCGCCAGCTCCAAGGAAAATAGCCTCAACTCAAATGCCGCGCGGGAAGCGCCGACCTACGGCGGAGCCGTTCAGTCCAACGTCGTATATCATTCACAAGATGACTGATAGGTTTTTAGTTCGCTAACAAGGCCGCACAGAGTTGGCGACTTCCGCGCCTAGCGCGGCTCTCAAAAGGGAAAGGTCATTTGGCGGAAGGCACTGGGCAGAGGAGCGCAGGGTGAACGACACGAACGAAAGAAACGTTATCCGCCTCGACATCGGCAACCTCAACCAGCCCATCTACCGCATATACGCGCTCAACAGGTTTGAGGAACTGCTCGCGAGCAGCGATGACGCCTTGGTCAACCCTACGAAATGGGATGATCCGTTCGAGAGCTTTTTTCTCGAAGCGACCGAAGTCCAGGACAACTCGACAGGGGAAATTATCTCACTGAAGAATCTTGCTGCGAACTGGTATGGACAGTGCTGGTCGAAGAAGGCGGAAAGCGATGCCATGTGGCGCATCTACAGCCACAATAAAATGGGCGTAAAGGTGGGGACGACGGTTCGGAAGCTGTTCGACAATTTCAAGAAAGTGGTTTCGACAGCACCCAACCTCCAGTTTTTTATCGGTGCCGTCGATTACAAGACCGAAGCCGAGATAACAGCCCTGATGAAACAGATCACTTTTCTCGATGTCGCGATCGGGGGGCAGGGCGAGAAATTCGCCGATCTATTGTGCATCAAGCGTGAGGCGTTCGAGCACGAGGAGGAGGTGCGACTCCTGTTTCAGGACATAGACCCGAAGCGCGGTGTGGGGAAAGTGTTCAAGTACAAGCTCAATGTGAATGGCGTTTTTGAAGAGGTTGTGCTCGATCCTCGATTGGAGGACAGCGCGGCGTCCGCCATCGAATTGAAGCTGCTATCGGCTGGCTGCACGCTGCCGATCTCGCATTCCCGCTTATATCGAGCGCCTCATTTCATCATTCCGATACAGTAGGAACCGGCGTCGAAAGGGAAATGACGAGGGCATCATGGCCGAAACACCGCGCTTGGTTGAATATTTTCCCCACATTGGCCGTCTGGCCATTGAGGCGGCGCGTCTGGAAGAGATCGTTCTTGTGTATGTGATAGCGTTTTCCGACGAGCCACCGGAAGAAACTCGCTTTAAGTATATGCATAAGGGTCTCGAGGCAACGCTAGACCGCCTTTCTGGCCTAATCACCGATTATTTTTCGACATACTGTCGTCAACAAGTACTCGACCTTATTGAGGTCGCGCGACAGGCAAAGAACAGGCGAAATGAAATCGTGCATGGTGTATGGGGGGAAATGGTTGAAGTGGATAGCCGTGAATTCAAGCGCGTGAGCCGTTCGCGGTACGATAAAGACAAATCAAACAAAACGGTCTCATGGGATGTGACAACACCGACAATCGAAGAACTTGAACAGATCGGTCAAGAACTGAACGACGTCGCCACGAAGGTATATGCGCTCTTGAATAAGGTCTGGGATATAGATGAAGGTGCCATGAAATTCCGGTTCGACCGAGGACGTTAACGCCGGATGACCTGAAACGCTCTGTCATCCGGTATGTAAAGTGCGAGCGAGGGGAGGTTACATCAACCCCAGAAACTCCCAGGTTGGGCCGCGACGATACGCTCTCCGGTGATCGATTCCAAAATTCCTGAGGAAGAATGCGTTCGAACACGCCGACCGCAGTTTTGACAAGCGCAAAATGTTGATCAAGGTCGCCGCCCTCCACGCGCCGCCATGTGCGCGGCATATAGCGGACCAAGATCGACAGCGCATAGAGGACGCCCATCGCCACGACGCGATATTCGTTGAAATCACGCAGGGGCGGCAAAATCAGTGCGCCGTTGTTTTCAAATGGGCTTTGATGACACGGCAGGGCGTCGAACCAATGATCGCTTTCCGGATGATCGACCCGGGCACGGAATACCTGGCCGTCTGGAGCATCAGGCACCCGCGAAAGCTCAGCGATCGGCCATCCAGTGTTTTCAACCCTTGTCTGTGCGATCTTACCCGAGCGATCGACAAGCTTGATGTAAGTGCTCTTGAGCGCCGACTGTTTGAACAACGATTGTTGGTTTGCCTCCATGTCCGGCATCGGCAGGATCCAAGAAGGCTCACTATCAAAGACTTCGGCGAATAGGTCCGAAATTTCGGGAATTGCGGAAAGCAACTCCCGGAGGGTACAGAAGGCGTGCGCCGGAAGCTTTGATACATCGTCTTCGGACTTTGGCTTCGCCTTTGGATAAGCGGTTATATCGTGGCCAAGAAAATCTGCCCAACGCGGCAAGAACCCGGTCGCCAAAATGCCAACGCCAAGGTCACCAAAGCCTCTAAGCCCAGAACCTAGCGTGTAAAAGCCATGACCAAATTTCGTGACGCCCTCGATTTCATCGAGGTCAACGGGACCACTTGGCGAAGATAGCATCTCTGCGAACGCCAATGCGAGCGTGCCGTAGTAGAGGCTCAAAATTCTCTTGTTTAGGCTTTCAAAGGGAACTGCGCGGAAGTAATCGGACGCGTTTCGTAAGGCGAAGGCCACGCCCGCACTTTTGCTCCTGACATTCTCGTCGGGTATATTTGTGGATTGCTCTTTTGCGCGCCGCCTAACGAGCTTCTCCGCCAAGCTCATGCTGGCGAATTGATCGAGCCGTGCCCAGATGCTGACAAGCGGATTTTCCGCCATGAGCACATGCACTCTGGAAGGCCGCCGCCTTGCAGGAGTGCGCGGCGTCTCCGGATGCAACTCCTTGTTCCAGGCAACCAGAACCGGGAAAAATTGATCGACAGGAACGACCGGGTTCGTCAGTCCGTAAGCGAAGCTTTCAGGATGGTACAGTTCGCCATTGGTGAAGGTACGATCAACCTCGGAATCCAGTTTCTTGTAGAACCTGTTATCGGTTGCAGAGGAGTACAGCAGTGCGACGCGGCGGGTGACTCCATTTTTTACAGCGCTGATAACGAGATATTCGCCGTCGTCTTTGGCGCTGGTAATCTCAGCCGACCATCCGTGGGTCCGAAAGGGCTTGGCGATCTGCTGATCGGCCGCACTCCGGAGAATTGCCATCCTTTGCTCAACGCCGGTTCCGCCCATTTGCGACTGCATGTCCATCCAAAATTTCTTTGTGTTTTACTTCCCATATGGGCCCGTTGCGAGGAAAATAATCGCGCGCCAGAGCGAAAGTCCGCAAAAGCGACCCGTCGACCCCAATCTTATATGGCGTTCCCCGCCTCATGAGTGGCGACGATCGCTGCCAGACTTTCATCTGCTTGCCGCAAAATCTCAAGAACAGCAGCCCAACTCTTTGCACGGAAATATCGACCTTCAAGAAACGCAGACTGCACGCCCACGAATTTTAAGCACTGTTCAGGAGTCCAAACCCACGTTTTTGCGGGCTCGCGATACTCCCAGATTGGAGCGCCGCTGGTTCCTCCTAAGTGCGGCGCTTTGATCGTTGCGCCATTACTTTTCGTTACCTCCAAGTCATAGTAGAAAAATAAGTCGAGACGGGGGTGAACCGGTGGTCTCGCGCCTTCCGGGATTTCCAGGATCCGGTTCGAGTATGTGGTCAAAAGGCTCCCGCCAATGCGTTCTCCTTCGCGCTTGGCCCGCTCTCCTGGGTAACCGGATAGGGCAAACAATCCATCCTGTGAGGCGTGTCCAGTATTATTCAGTGTGAGAACGCACCATCCAGCTTTTGCATGTGCAATAACGGATTCCTGCAAAAGCTCCAAAACGGCAATATCGACGTTCTCTTCCTTAGCCCTGAAAATATTGTATGGCCCCAAGGTGGTTAGTTTCGTGGTCAAAGGATTAGGGATCGAGAAATTGGAAGGATCGGCATCCTTAAAAAGATGAGCGGCCGTGACTAGAAATATGCGGTGATCGATCTCAAACAAAGTACCCGTGCCAATCTGGTCAAGCGCTTTTGGATGATCATACAACACAGGAATAGTCACTTTAGCAGCAAATTGCTCTACCGCGCTCATGACTTCTCTAGGGACGACGGGTTCTGTCACCGATTGTTTCCTCAAATCGTGATCCGCTCGACCTCATCGAGCGTGATTTCGTCTCCTGTCTTCACCGCGCCGCGAATGGAAGCACCTTTAGGAAGCCTTGCAGCAAACCCGTCCAACGCTCGGCAAGTCCAGCGAATGCGATAGCAAGGACTGGCAAGCTTATACAAAGGATAAATAGAAAAAAAGTCCGCCACCAGAAGCGGACAGGGTGACCGCGTGAGTTAAATTCTTAGCGTCAGCAGTGACCGCAGCGAAGCCGATCCCAATAAGAAATAATGCAATTACAAGCAACGCTACGCTAAACAAATATGATACCTGAGATAAGACTATAATCAAATCAACGATCAGTGCGGTAATTGTCCCAATTATAATTCCTATTTTTGCACTACTGCCAACACCGCGTAGCGTAATGAAGATCCATGCTACCGGGGATGTTACCAATTGAGTCAGTGGTGGGTCAGAATTGGTAATAAGCGCGTTTAAACCAATGATAACCTTTGTCAAAGATCTAATAAAAATATAAACAAATGAGAAGAAGAGAGAAAGCTCCGATAGTCGAAGCATTGCGGAGATCAATGGGGGTATCGATGTGCCAAATAGTGTCTCTCCGAACTTTTGTACGACCCACGCTCCGCACAGCAGAGCAATCCCAGCTAGGGCATCGCGAAGTATCCCCGTTACGGGCATTTGTTCTGCTGCATCGTTGTCCATCTTGTGCCGCTGCCTATGTACGTGCGCGTCAAATCACAATCCTCTCGACCTCATCAAGCGTGATCTCGTCGCCCGTGCGGTCATAGAGCTTCGTCGTGCCTGGGCTTTCGTGCGCTGCCATGAGCTGCGCGTTTTCGAGCGTGCCGCCGTTTTCGAGATAGGCGGTGATGCCTGTGGCGCGGAACGTATGGCAACAAATATCCCCACTAACCCCGGCCTCGCGCGCCCGCCGCAGGATCATCCGATAGACATCCACGCGGTTCATCCTGCTTTCGGTTAGAGCGTCCGTCCGGCCGCGGGCCGACCGGAAGAGGGGGGACTTCTTCGCCTCGAGGATCCCTGCTGCCTGCAGATAGGCATCCAGATAGGCTTCCAGGTTGTGATGTGCTGGCATTTCGTGGCGCTTGCCACCCTTCTCATACAGCCGCACCCACCAGCGCTTACCCGTGGCGAAATAGTCCTCGACCCGCATGGCGACCGCTGCGCTGACGCGGGCAAAGCTATAGGCCATCAGTCCAATCAGGGCTCGATCGCGCAAGCCTACGAGGGTGGTCACATCGATGCTGTCGAGCAGCCTGCGCGCTTCCGCGGGCGTCAGCACTGGGGTCTTGCCGCGCTTGACCACGTGTTTTGGCCCGCGCACGGAGTGAGCGGGATTGCTGGCGACGACCTGGCCGACGACGAGCCAGTCGAACAGCATGCGGATCGCCGCGAGATGCTGCTTGACGGTCGGCTTTTCAAAATCCGTGCTTAAGCCCCGGACATAGGCCGCGACATGCATCGGCTCGATCGCCACCAGCTCATCGAGGGCTTTGCGCTCGCACCAGTCGAAGAACCGCCGGCAGGCGTGAAAGTAGGATTGGCGGGTGTTGGGGTTTTCGATGGTGACCGCGAAAAATTCCAGAAAGCGCCGCGCGGCCTTGTCGCCGGCCGCGGCGACGATCGCCGGCACGAGACGCGCGGCGTCGGCCGGCCTGGTCAGAGCGCGGGAGCCGGTCGTGACAAGAGCCTTCGAAGAGCCATCCGAATCCATGCGCGTTTAGCGTAACATAACGAATTAAGAGTTTTTGCGTCGCGAAGCCGATGCAAAAACTCCGTTGGACTGAACGCGGTTGGAACCGAGGGTTCAGCTACTGCTGATGGAAATTTCAGTCGGGATCGGGCGTTGGAGGCGACGACGGAGAACAGGTGGAAGGCTCTGGGCTTCGCCTTGGTCGCCATTGCGCGCTTGGAAATTGCGGGGACGGGGCCAATGGACTTCGTTTCGCGCTGACAGAGCGGGAGTTTGGCGGCGCCGGGCCAAACGGATGCGCGGCGTGGCCGAGGCATGCATGGACTTGGAGGTCGTATCGGGCGACAGAGTTGCACGTCATGGTCCTTGGGCCCACTTCGGGGAGAGCTGGCGGACGAACATTAGAAGGCCTTTGCGGCAGCAGGGACAGACCCGCGGATCGTCCGACGTTTTCGGGTTGGCCGATGGATCAGCGGCGTCCGCGCCGATCCGGCCGCGAGGTTGCGTCGTCTGCCGGTCGAGAAGAAGCAGCAGACGAGCGCGGGCAGCGTCTTTGCGCTTGGCGGGATGCCAGAGGCCGAAGTAGCGGACCTTGTGCAGACCCTTCGGCAGGACGTGCTGGAGGAAGCGGCGCATGAACTCCTGGCCGGGGATGCGGGTGATCCGCCAGCGATTGGATTTGCGATGCTTGTGGCGGATGGCGACAGCCTCGTCGTCGAGGCCGACGATGCGGGTGTTGGTGGTTGCGACGCGGAAGACGTAGCGGGCGAGATAATCGAGCACCGCCTGCTCGCCTTCGCCCCAGGGCGTGCATTGTACGACCCAGGGCTTCGACCAGACGGCGTCGGGCAGAACCAAGTCGGGACGGCTCTTCTGCAACCCGGCCCTGAGTTTGCCGCGGACGAGCTTGGCCAAGGCCCTGACGGGAACCAGGAAGGCTCGGCGCGCCGGTCGCCAATCGGCGCCGTCGTCGGAAACGCCGCCTCCTGTGACCAGACAATGGACATGGGGGTGGTAGAGCAGTTGCTGCGTCCAGGTGTGCAGGACGGCGAGCACGCCGACGGTCGCTCCGACATGGCGTCGGTCGCGAGCGAGCTCGACGATGGCCTCGGCGGCGGCCTTCATCAAGAGGGCGTAGCCGTCACGCTGGTTGGCGCGCAGCGTGTCCCGTAGTTGCTCGGGCACGGTGACGGTGACGTGGAAATAGCGCGTCGGCAGCATCTCGGCCTTGCGGGCTTCGAGCCAGCGCTCGGTCTGTCGGCTATGACATTTGGGGCAACTCCGGTTCTTGCAGGAATGATAGGAGAAGACCTCGGCGTCGCATTGTTCGCAACGCCAGAGCCGCCCTCCGAGAACCTCGGTGCGGCAGGCCTGGATGTCGGCGATGGCGCGCCGGTGCGAGGGCGGCATCGAAGCGCCATGAGCCGACAGGTACTCGTCCGCGAAGCGGCGAAAGACGTCCGCGACCTCGATCACGACGGATCGGCCGCGTCAGAGGCCGGTCATCAATCCGTCGAGGATGGCTTTGAGCGAGACGCGGGTCGGCTCGGTGAGGTGGGTGTAGATGGCGGTGGTGGCGATGTGGACGTGGCCGAGCAGGATTTGCACGACCCGGGTGTCGACGCCGCTTTCGAGCAACCGCGTCGCATAACTGTGGCGCAGCGCGTGAGGCGTGACTCGCCGCTTGATCCCCGCCGCGCGGGCGGCGTCCTGGAAGGTGCGGCGCAGCACTTGTTGATTGGCCGGCGCGCCGGAACGATTGGGGAATAGCCAGCGCGGATCGCGGTGGGTCTTCCAGAGCGCCCCCAGGCCATCCAGCACCGGCTGCGGCAACGGCACGAGCCGCTCCCGGTCGCCCTTGCCGATGATGCGAAGCTGCATATTGGCGCGGTCGATGGCGCCGATTTCCAAGGTCGCGGCCTCGCTTATGCGCAAGCCGCAGGCGTACATGAGGGCGAGGCAGGCCTTGTGGACGGGTATCCTCACGCCGCCCAGCAATGCGCGGACTTGCTCGTCCGACAGGACCTCGGGAAGCCGTAGTTGTTTGGGCGGGCGAATTCTTTTTTTTGAAACAGCGCCCAGTCGCGATCCAGCGTCCGGCGATAGAGGAATTGGATGCCGCCTTGATAGGCCCTGAACGTGCCGAGCGCGACCCCGCGCTCACGCAGACCGAGCAGGTAGCGCCGTACCTCTTCCTCGCTCAGCTGATCCGGCGAACGGCGGTAGTACGCGGCCAGCCGACGGACCGCGTCGATGTAGACGGTCTGCGTCGCAGCCGCCAACCCCGCCGACTTCATGTCTTCGATCATCTGCAATCGCAACGGCGTCATCGAGGTCTCCCTTGGTTCGAGCAAGCCGGCGCGACGGCGCCAGCTCCAAGGAAAATAGCCTCAACTCAAATGCCGCGCGGGAAGCGCCGACCTACGGCGGAGCCGTTCAGTCCAACGTCCTTTATGTTGCACTAAATGTCCGCGGTGAACGCGCTTCCCAGAGCGCACGATGCAACGCAATGCGAGACCAGTCGCCGGCCGGCTGCAGACGTTCCCGAGAGCCTCAGCGCGCCGACCAATCCGGCGACGGCGGATCGCCCTGGCAGATCGGTTCGAGATTCGTCAGGCCGTAGTCGTGCGATGTCGATAGATCGTGGTCGGGCAGCCAATCGCAGGCAACTTGAAAGTATTGCCCTTGGGAATGGCTCCAACGTCCCACAGCCTCGCGGTGGGGTCGCGTGACGCGGTTACAACGCGCGTCCCGTCCGGCGAGAAGACGGCGCTCCAAACCTCACTTTCGTGGTGGCGCAGGACAGTCCGGCCATTCGGCTGGTTCGTTGACCGGCCATACGGCCCATATGGAGGGCAACAACCATCCCCGCCGTCGAGCCCCGACAGTTCTCTTTGTGTTCCCAGCCCGGTATGGTAGCCGAGTGCCGATGCGCAAGATCATCCACGTCGACATGGACGCGTTCTATGCGTCGGTCGAACAGCGCGACAACCCGGCGCGCTTCGAGGGCGCCCCGTCGCGGTCGGACACGGCGCCAAGCGACCGTTTCCTCAGAGACATCCAGACCGCGCTCAGCAAGCAGGTCTTCGACGTCGCGATAAGCCAGACGGCGTACTGGATAATCGCCGGCGGAAACTTGTGGCGCGGAAAGGCTCGAGAGGAGAGGCGGAAGCAGGTATCAGGTAATTTTCCAGCCTTCGGTTTGACGGCGAGCCCAGAGGCGGCCAAAGTTGTGCTAAGTTTGATCCACATTGCCAATGGCACCAATTTTGCTCCCTCCTCCTGTCGCAACAAGCTGGTCGTCGGGCGACTGCGGATTTCATCGCAATAGCCCATTTTGCAGGAATTTGGCCCATATTGGAGGTCAATATGCTAAAGGGCGGTGCGGACTTGCGAGACCGCGGGGCAACGCAGATGCGCGGTATGCAGTTTACGTCATCCTCCATGCGCAACCGAATCAGCCAGCCATGGGGCATTGTGACCGCTATTTTGGTTGCTCTCAGTTCTGCGAATCAGGTGACCGCCCAACCTAGCGATCCGTTGTTTTGCCCCCAACCGCCAGCGCCTCAACCCCATCCGATGGGTAGCTTCGACTTCGATACCGAATCGCGGTTGGACAGCTCTGGCAATATGCCCCTGTTCTACGATTGCGTGCACAACAATGACGCTACTCATTCACTGCACGTGAACTGGTATGTAACCTCTTTGCAAGACGTATGGGTCCCCAAGCACCTTAGTCTGGATGACCCGCGCCCGTTGGACGGTGATCCAGCTGGCGCAAGAATTTATAATAGCTGCATTGAATATGACGGCGCAGGACAGGCCACAGTGGCGTATTTTATGAATACGCAACCGCAGCCTGCAGATGTCCTTACTCAGCATCCAAACTGTCCTCCTGCTCAAGGGGAGGCAGCGGCAGCTGCAGCGCCGCCGAGCGCACAGCCAACGAAATCGAGTTACCCAATTCATCTTTTCTTCCCCACCGATAGGGCTAATCCAGAGGGATCACTTCTCGATCTGAACGGCTACGTCGAATTCACTGAGAGCACCGCAACGAAGTATACCCCAATCGTTCAGTATGATGTCGCGCGGTTTGATAAAGCGGAGAAAGGTCGGCTCGATCAGGTTTTGGTCCAGATCGTGTTTCGGGGCGCTGCCGAGGGCGCAGCACTTTTTTTCAATCGTGTATACAAGGACGGGCCGGTTCCGCTGGTGGTGGAGGGGTCCGAAAAATCGGCTTTCGGTAAGGGATACTTGGCCTTTCCAATATCCAGCACGGTCGGATGGCATATGGGAGCCGGAGTGTTGCAGTTCACAAACCGAGATCACCAGGAACTGGCTGCAATCCTCCTTCCCCTTTTCATACCGGGCAAGTGATAAGGAATTCGAAGGACAATTCGGCGGAGCCGCCAAAGAGAGGTGGAAGTGAAGACTTGGTTGGCACCAGAAACACACTCGGGATGCTATTTAATGAATTAAAAAAGGGACCATGGGTGGCTTTAGCGGCATGGGTACCTGGACCCCTCATTGCCCTGATAAATCTATGGCAAGGACTTTTCCAACACTTGACGATCTTCTCAAACCCCGATTGGCAAAAGCAGGCAGATGCTACCAGCTTAGCGGTATCCGTGGTGGTTGCGGCTGTCGTTTCTGTGATTTGGGCGGACAAAACGAAGGATACCAAGGAACGATTAGCAAGACTGTATCTATACGGATTCCTTTGCTTAGGGGTGTTCTGCGGCCTATGCCACTTTGGTTTTCTCAACCTCCCGATTGAACCGCCGCTTTATGGAATTATCCAAGCGACTTGGGAATTCGCCTATGTTTGCATGATTTCCGCCATGGTTGTGTCAGTCACGTTTGCGGCTCTTTATAACCTTCCTAACGAGAATTGAACTACTTGATAGGCGCTCGAAGAGGTTGTGGCGGCTTCGCGATAAGGTTGGCGGTGTTCAAAGCTCTCTCAGGGCGGCCTGGGCCACTGTTGTGTTAATGGGCATGGAACGAATGGATCGACCTTGTCGGCGAAGAAGACCCGGGAGATCTCTCGGCCTGCCCCCTCGACCAGGGATCGTGCCATCGTCGGTAGGTCCTCGCGGGCGCGCCGAGCGTCGTCGAGAGCAATCGGGGTAGAGCTCTCCGGCGCATCAATGCGCATCACGTGATCCTTCCCTATAAGGAGGTAGGCTTGGCCGAGGGCGTTGAGCGACTGCGCGCGAATCGCGGCTAGGATAACCTCTCGCCACTGAATCTGACCCCCGCGCGATTTCGCTTGATCGACCTTGAAGGTGGTCTCCCCGCAGCCGAGGCTCAAGATCTGCACCTGAGCTCGATCGAGGTCATAGCAGGCCAAGGCGTCGACCAGGGCGTTCATCACCGGGTCGTTCGCCCATAGGCCGCCGTCCACCATCACATAGCCGTTGTTCGGCAGGGCCTCGAAATAGGTGGGAGCGGCGGCGGTCGATAACGCCACCTTGACCATCCGCTCGACGCGGTCTGCGGATTCCGAGGAAGCCGGCCAGGCATTCCGACAGGAAGCCGGCCACCGATTCCGATTTGAAGCCGGCCGGGATTCCGATTTGATGTCGGCCACCTGGCATCTGCTTCCGCGGATCGATGGGATGATGTTTTGCCCGGAGCGGTTGGTCAAGCGAGCTTGGATTTGGATCTCCGCAAGCTCGAGTGGCGGTGGGTAACGGCGGGCGAAGCGCGCTTTCCATTGCGCCGTAGCGCAGCCCGCCGTTATCCACGGCCTTGTCGCGCCGAGGGTCGAGCGAGCCAGCCTTCGAGCGCTCTTCGATTTCATGGCGAGGATCGCCGCTTGCGCAAGCTCTCGCCGGCCAGATCGATGCGGTAGGCGTTGTGAATGACGCGGTCGAGGATCGCGTCGGCAAGGGTGGGAACGCCGATCAAATCATGCCAGCGGTCCACGGGAACCTGGCTGGTGATGATGAGCGCGCCTTTGTCGTAGCGATCCTCGACGATTTCGAGTAGATCGCGCGCTTGATTGGGCGTGAGCGTTTCGGGTCCCCAATCATCGAGGATGAGCAGTTTGACGCGCGCCAGGGAGCGCAGAAGCCTGGCATAGCGCGCATCCCCATGGGCGATGGCGAGATCGGCGAAGAGCCTGGGCATCCGGGTGTAGAGGACTGACATGTTCTCTCGGCACGCCTTGTGGCCGAGCGCGCAGGCGAGCCAACTTTTGCCCAAGCCGCTCGCCCCGGTTACGAGCAAATTGCGGCGCTCGGCGATCCAATCGCAAGCGGCGAGCTTGAGGAAGAGCGCGCGGTCGAGCCCGCGAGGGATCTGATAGTTGACGTCCTCGACGCTGGCCGGATGACGCAGCTTAGCGACCCTGGCGCGCGTTTCGAACTGCTTTTGCCGGCGCAACGTCAGCTCGTATTCGAGCAGCAGACCGAGCCATTCGGCATGATCGAGGCCGCGCGCTTCAGGTTTGTGTTCGAGTTCCTTGAACCCTTTGGCCAAGCCGTAAAGACCGAGGGCGTTCAGCTGGTCGAGCGTAGGGTGAGCGAGCATGGGATTTTCTCTCAATGGTAGTAGCCGGGACCGCGCAGATTGGCGTGGTCGAAGAGCGTGGCCGGACGGCTGTCCTTGGCGGCAACGGGGTCGCGTTTGCGGGCGAGGAGGGAGGCGACGCCCTTGCAATTGAGGACGCCCAATTCGACGGCGCGCGCCGACACCGCTTCGACGCGGACCGGATCGAGGCCGCGACAAGAGCGCAGAATGCCGAGGCAGGTGCGGAACCCCTGTTCGGGATGCGGCCGGCTGGCGAGCACGGCGCTGATCAAGCCTTCGGTGTTCGGCCCGATTTTGCCGGCCCACCGGCGGAACCGATCCGGCGTCCACTCGGCGTAGCGCCGGTGGGAGCTGGGCATATGGTCGGGGTCCGTGCCGTGCTTGCGGCCCATGTAACGGCGCTGATGGACGCCGACGCGTTGGCCCCGATGAAAAATCTCGACGGTTCGCGCGGTGATCCGCACGTCGACCTCGGCGCGGATGAGTGGGTGCGGAACCGAATACAGAAAGTCGTGGACCTCGATGTGATAGTCGAGATTGACCCGCGCGCGCCTCCACTCCGCGAACTCCCAATCGTCAGCGGGCAAGGCGATGAGGGCGTCGCGCTCGATCTTCTCGAACAGCTCCCGTCGGCTCAGGCCGAGATTGCGCATGGGACGATCGTTCATGCGGTTCATGACGAGCGCGATCGCCTCGTTGCATTCGGCGAGCGAGAAGAAGGTCAGCCCGCGCAGCCGCCCCAGAATGTAGGTCTGGGCGAATCTGACCCCGGCCTCGACCTTTGCCTTGTCCCGCGGCTTTCCCGGCCGCGCCGGCAGGACGCCGACCGAGTAATGCGCTGCCATGGCCCCGTAGGTCCGGTTGATCTCGGGATCGTAGAAGGAGGCCTTGCTGACCCCGCTCTTGAGATTGTCGGGAACCAGCAGCTTCGGCGCGCCGCCGAAGAAATGGAACATGCGCACGTGGGCGCCGGTCCAGTCCGGCAACGTCTGCGTCCAGGTCGCCTCGGCATAGGTGAGGTTCGAGGCGCCGAGCACGCCGACGAAAATCTCCGCCTCGCGGATTTCGCCCGTCGACGGATCGACGATGCCGACCCGCTTGCCCGAATAGTCCACGAACGCCTTTTCCCCGGCGACATGGTGCTGGCGCATCACCGGGGTCAGCCGCCGTTCGAATCCACGAAGCAGGTCGCAGAAGCGGCTGTAGCCGTAACCTTCAGGGTGGGCCTCTCGGTATTCCTCCCAGAGGATCGTCATCGTGACGCCAGGACGCTTCAGCTCGCGCGCCAAGGCCGCCCAGTCCGGCCCGACCCGCCGCCGCTGGCCTTGCGTGACCCCGGCGCGACCAAAAAGTTGGCGCTCCAGAGCCTCGTCGGTGACGTCGTCCGCCAGCGGCCATGCCAACCCGGCCGCTGCCGCCCGTTTCAGATTATCCTGGATCGTCGAGCGCGCCACGCCCAGACGTCGCCCGATCTCGCGCGCGCTCACCCCATCATGGTAAAGCCGCAATAAGTGTCGCAATTGTCGCATGCTCAATTCCCGCTTCGCCGGCATCCCCCATCTCCTCGTCGACCATCGACGGGCCAGGAGTGCCGCAGTTGATGAACCGCGGGGAGCAAACGTTGAGAGCCGTGACCGGCTCAGGTGGCCGGCTTCATCTCGGAATGGTGGCCGGAATCAAATCGGAATGGTGGCCGACATCAAATCGGAATCCCTGGCCGGATTGCCTCGGAATTCGCAACGCGGTCCTTCTGGTAGTGCGGGTGATGTGGCGTCTTGAAAATCCACGGCTCGCCGTGGCGGCCTTCAAAGGCGGGAATGCATAGGCGCGTCTGCGCCCGGCCAAGAACGGCGTCGCCGAAAATCCGCAGAAGCTCGTCCTCGAGCGGCCCACGTTCATAAACGTAGCGATGCTTCTGACGCAGCCAGCGCTTCAGGCGGCCGACGGATGACGGAGGCGGGAAGATAGTGGTGCCCCGCTGCAGGTAGAAGTCCCGGATCGTCTTCGCGGTGAGCCCATGCGCGAGACCGAGGGCGATGATGCCCCCCGTCGACGTTCCGGCGATCATGTCGAAGTGGCGGGCGACCGACTGGCCACCAAGGAAGCGATGCTCCAGTTCGGCCAGCACCGAGGCGGGCAGGATGCCGCAGATGCCGCCGCCGTCAATCGACAAGATGCGAAACGACCGATCGCTCGGCCAAGGTTGCTGAGGTCGACGCGTTTGAATGGTGCCGTCGGAGCGACGCGGCGGGACATAGTTCACGGGTGGGTCTCCTGCAAAGGTAAGGGCGGAGCATGGCGACCGCCACCCGCCCATTCTCCCGTCGCGCGCCAGCCCTCGTAGCAAGTGAGCCAGTCGATGGTCCAAGGAATGGTCGTGTCGGCCAGAAGATCAATCGGCGTCCATTCGCTCGTCTCGTGATCGAAGAGGCACAGAGCGGGACACTTCGGATCATCCCAATAGACATGCGGCAGGTTGCCTTCGGCATCCCCACGGCGCCGCTTCAGCACCGGGGAGAGGACCCGGACGCGCGGTTGCTGACAGAGCGGATCGATCAGCTCGATGATCACCGGTGCCCGGTACGTCACCTGTACCTCATAGGTCCGCAGCAGCGGCTTCAGCGACCCGAGCCAGCGCGCCGTGCGCCCATCGACCCGTTCGGACCGAAGGCTCGGCCATGAGGCGCGCATCGCCGCGATCTGGGTGTTAATGGAGGGGATCAGCGGCGGTCCCCCCGGAAGGTATGAGGCGTCGCCGCCACCGCCCGGCTACTCGCTGCCGCCCCAATGCCAACCAGCGCCGGCGCGCTCGGTACATAGACACCGCCGCGCGGCGTGTAGGTGGTCGCCCCGCTCTGCACGGCCTGCCCGATACGCTTGTTGAAGCGGCGGATGGCCCCAGAGACGACATAATCGCCGAACTGCTCGCGCATCCAATCCTGCAGGGATTCGAGGTCGGTTTCTTGGCGCTTAATGTATTCAAGACCCTCGGCGAGGCCCGCGAGCTTGGCCGCGAATTCCTCCTGCTGCGACTCGTTCTCCGGCCAGCGATCGGTGAAACAGTCTCGCTGAAAGACGGGGTTGATTACCATCACCTTCTCGCGCCGTAGACCCGCCTGGCGTAGCTCGCGCGCGATCAGACGCGCTTGCCTTATGACCATGTCGGACAGGGACAGACCCGGCTGCGCTGCATGGCCGGCAAAGCAAGACATCATGACCGAGGGCGGAATGCGCCCCGTGCTTGCCGCATAGACGATGTTGCGAAACCGCTTGAGAAGCTGGAGTGCCACCGTGGTGACGCTCTTCATCGTGAGCGCCGCCTGACCGGGGACCTCGTCCACTTCGGCGTCGGCGCGCGCGTCCATGCCGTAGGCCTTGCGCAGCCGTTCGTCGAACGCATGCGCAAACCACTGTTCCTGCGGCGTGCGGCCCCGATACCAGTCGGCGAAGCCGTAGGCGTTCATCGGCACGTGGAGATGCAGACGCGGCGGATCGTCCGGATGGGCATGGAAAATGTGGCTCTCGCGCTCGGCGCCGTGCGGCAGTCGGACCGCCGGTGTGACGTCGAGATGCATCCGGTCGGCGTAGCGGACCGTCACGCATCGGGTCTGGCGCTCGACCTTCTGGCTCGTCGGATAGCCGACGATCGCTTCGTAAAGGAGGTCAAGCACCTCGCCCGGGGGCGCGTCGGGCGCGATCGCCAGTGCGGCGATGATGTCGAGGTCGTATTCGTCGTCAGTACCCCGGATCGAAATCGTCGCGTCGATCGCCATCGAGCCCTGCGGATAAAACCGCAGGATCTGGCCTTCCAGCGGGCTGCCAGGGCGCTCGGCATAAGTTCGCACGGCCTCATAGCGCTCGCAGGCCTTGGCGTGCAGGCCCGGCGGCAGCTGAACCGCGATGGCGATGTCGGCAAGGATCGCGTCTAGCGGATGGAATAATGGGTCTCGGTCGAACCCCGGGGTCTTGTCGGTCAAATAGGCCATAGTCGCGCTCGTCTCCTTGGGCACGACCCGTCGCGCTGCTTCGGCGTGCGCTTTTTGAGATGGGAGCGGTGCCGGTGCCGCGCAACCCCCAGGGTTAAAAACTTTTCCAATTGGGTTGATTTGTGTCCGAATGCGGCTTATTCTATAAGAGGGGAGGTCTGAGTTGCATGATCACACCATTTGGCATCGTCACTAGAAAACTACGACTCGACAAGGGGTTGCGGCTTCTCGACTTGGCCAAGAAGCTCAACCTCAGCTCGTCGTTCATCTCGGCCGTGGAGACAGGCAAGAAGCCGATCCCGGCCGGCTATGTGGATTCTGTCGTAAAGGCGCTGAGCCTGACCCAAGCCGAGGCGCTCGAGCTCCAGCGAGCGGCTGACCGCAGCAAGACCGCTGTCGATATCGACGGTCTGCAGGGGAGCCAACGCGAGTTAGTGGCCGCGTTCGCGCGCAAGCTGCACGATCTGCCGCCGGAGTTCCTCGAGGAGATCAAGAAGCAGGTGTTCAAATCTACCGCTGGTGACGTTCCTTTCAAGCGCAAGCGGAAGGGACTTCTCGTTGCCGCCGTTTCGACTCGGACGCTGTGGGATTTCGCCGAGAAGGTCCGCTCGGTCTTCGTCGGCGAGGACGATGTTTGCTTCCCCATTATGGACGTGCTTGAGTTCAGGCTTCCGGCCCTCGAAGAGGGATTTCATCTCGACGTCTGCAGTCATGCCGAGATGGGGGCCGAAGAAGGTCTGGTCCTCGCCGGATCGAATTGCGTCAAGCTGCGCGAGGATGTCTACGAAGGCGCGTGGAACGATGTGGGGCGCCACCGCTTCACAGCCTGCCATGAACTCGGTCACTATCTCTTGCATCGCAAGGTCGCGATGGCCCGCGTTCGGGACGACAATCACCCCGTCTACCGGGACGCGGAATGGCAGGCAGACACCTTCGCCGGCGGGCTGCTTTTGTCGTCCCGGCATCTGGCGCGGCTGGGCTGTCAGGAGAACGCGGCCATGCAATGCGGAATGACCCCGACGGCCGCAAGCGTGATGTGGGCGAAATACGAGAAAGAAGGTTTTTTCTAGCCTAGCAACTGCCCGCGCGGAAGGTGCACCACCTTCCTCCGCCGGTTATCGTACTGAGGTACCCTCGCTAGCCGAGCGGCCATCCGCCGCTCAGCCCGTGCCGATCTCGAGCGGCACATGAAAGCATGCGGACCAAGCTTTACGACCGAACCAGTGCTGGAATAGCGCAGGATGAAGTCGAACGAATCACGAGTTTAAGCTGTAGAGATAAGGAAAGTACCCCCATGGCTGATCTGGGTTTGGACGATGTCGAGCTACGGCGAAAAGCCGTCCATGCGTTTATTCTTAGGGCGAGCCTCCCCCTGCTCGCTGACGCTGGCGAGCGCATGGCGGTGCTTGGAACGGGCACACTCTTCTATATTAACGAGCGATATTTCATCGTTACAGCCGCGCACATCTTGAAAGAGGACCCCGATGATTTTAACAGCCCGGGCATAGATTTAACTGCAATTGCCTATCCTTCGCGATTACAAAGTGCTGCTTCGAATACATTCCATCCAGCTGCTTCGAGCGCGTTGCGTCCGGCTGCTTTGAACACGTTGGGTCCGTTCGAAGTGTTCCGCCCAAAAATGCCTTTCAAAACTGATGTCGCTGTCTTGGAATTAAAGAGCTCATCAACGATCGCTGTCTTGAAGGAAGGATGGGGATTTCTAACACTTAGAAATGTTGGGACGCCTGACAGTTGCGCAAACTTTATTTTGGCTGGCTATCTCTTCGAAGGGGCGACTTTCAAGGCGGGGATCGTCACGCAAAAAGTCCTTAGCATTCAAACCAGCCTTCTTGATTATCTACCCGAGGTCGAATTCCCAGAGCCAGGTATCGACCAGTTTTATTATCTCCCAGAGAACCTGGAAGCGGGTGACCCGCCTCAGAAAGTTACGAGCCTAAAAGGGCTGAGCGGAGCGTCCATTTGGGCCTACGTGGACTCTACGCCCAGTTCAGCGCTCTGGGACGCGTCCCTCGCCCTGCAGGTCATCGGCGTTCAAAGCTCTGCCAAGATAGGATGTTGGTTTAGAGGCGTCGACTGGGCCGTGGTCAAATCAATTTTAAGGAATGATGACGTTGGTATTCGCAGAACGACAAGTTGATTTGAAGCCGCAACTCACGGGGACGAATGATCCGCCAGTCTCCGATAAAGGATATTATACCACCCGCACCGTAAGACCGCCGCAACAGAGCCACGCGTAGCCATTACCTTTCATGCGCGTCTGGGTCTCTGTGGCAGCGGCGGGGCCTTATTCGCGGCTTTAGCCTCGAACCTCGCTATATGACGTTTTCGAGCCTCAGCCGCAGCGGCCAACGAACGCTCGACGCGATAAGAGATTGTTCCCCAAGAACTCATAAGGTGGTGGATACAGCCTCTCCAGCTCGAATTTCCCAATGCAAATGAGCGCGAGTTCTAAGCTCTTATGGGCGTTATGCAGAATGATGTTGAAGATATTCATGGGCAACTGGCCTTCGCGTTCCCACCAGCCATTCACGAAATCGGCGAGCGAATAGAGTGAATCATAAAAGGCGATCAGCGCCGCTGCGTCGTCAGCCGCCAAGTCTCCGCACTGCGGGGCATTGGGATAGAGTGCAGGCCAGTGCGGAATGAAATCTTCTTTGCGGTCACCTGGCTTGATGCTGTGCTCGGCGGAGGCACAAACAAAGTTCGCAATAGCTCGGCTGTGAATGTAGAGCACGCGCTCGATCGTGCGGTTTAGCTCGGGCGCCAGATAGCGGCGCGCCTCGCTCTGTCGCCGCAATTTCTCCGCCTGACGCTGCTCCTCCTGCGCGGGATCGCTGAGCGGGCTTTGTACATTGAAAGTCTGATGGATGGTGTGGGCCGTGATCCCGCCGGACTGATTATCCGATCGCACGGCCTGATTGGCAAAAACGCGCACGCCGATATCGACCTCTTCCTCCGTAAGTGCTGTGCTTCTGTCCTCGTGGTAGGCTTTCATCTTGATAAGCCGCTCAACCGTATAAGCCTCTGGTCGTCGTCGATGATCGTATGATGGTTGGCGCACAACAAAATCAGATTGTCGTACCCGTGGCGCTCCTCTGCTGTTTGCCCAGGGTCATATCGCGGACCCTGCGGGCTTGCCGCTTTGATATGGCAAATCTCGCCGACGACAACGGTTTCCTGCACAATAGGGCTCGCGCATTTCGGAAAGGCGCAGCGATTCCCAGAGTGTGCGAACAGCCGCTTAATAACGGCCTGGCTCGGACTCGTTGGGAATGTTTGCCGCGTCATCGTGCGGTTTTCCGCCTCAAAGATATAGCCTCGACACCGTCGCCGCGCTTGCGTTGTAGATGGCTACGTGCTCGTCGCGTCTGTCAATGGGTTCCTCTTGGAGTCCCTTGGTTTTTGGGGAATCATTGTGCAAGAGATGCTGAAGGCTGCTGCTACCGCGCGATCCACTGTTCAAGGGGACGGCTTGATAAGCTTCGACGGCCTCCGACTTGGGCGCTGACAATTCGCCTCCGACGTGATCGCCTGCCGCATAAGCTCCATTACGGAACGACGCGAGCCTCCGCGGTGGATCCGCAATGGTCTCAGCGTCGGCACCCGCCGGCCGCTGTGCGCTAAACATCGGTCATTGGACGGGGCGGCACGGCGAACGGGTCAAGTCGACCCTGAGCGGACGTTCGTCCCGCGTCGCCGTGTACGCTTCGCTGGCCTATTTGACACATTCAGGTTGACACATCCAGGACTGGCGCACAGGCTTGCTGATAAGCCCAGTTCAGTGGAGCAGGCGCGATGTCGGGGACGGCCGTGCGATCCTTGGCAAGATCCGTGGCCATCGCACTCCTTCTTGGCGCGGTGTTACCGCCAGCGATCGCGGGTCAAGCGCCGCCGAACTTCGGTGGAATTCTTGGAGCGATCCTAAACTCGGCGCTAAGAGACCAGGCGCGCCGCGAGTGGCAAGATCGTCCGATCGCAGATTATAGCTGCCTCGAGGCGCACAACCTATCGGCAGATCGCTTGGCGGCCAACGGCCTCGGTCCAAACGACCCCCGAGTTCAAACACTCTTTGCGCAATGCGCCCACGAAGCCGCCATTCGGGCCAAGGTCGCCATTTCGCCTGTGGTGGCCTCGCACGACCATGATTTCGTCGTGGACGGTCTCGCCGTGGGCGCTGCCGTCCATCCCGACAGCTCTGTCTACAGGGCTTACAAGTGTAAACCCAGCGATGAGTTCCCTGGCTTCACATGGTGTGCGATCAAGCATCCCATGACGGGAAAGTTCGGCCCTTATGATTCCTGGGTGACCATCCTTCATTCGGACGCCAATATCGCAGTCTTCGTTTTGCAGGACGTCATACCCGCGTATTTTTCGCCCGGCGACGCGGAGCGCGAAATCGATCGTCTCTCGCAGTATTTCGGGCAAGCCGCTCGAGTTCTCACGGGCGACCCTCGTCCGGACGCACCGCATTCGATCATCGCCTCGTGGGGTGACGTAACTCTAACCCAGCTTGATGAATCTACCATGGAGGCGCTTCGTCGCGGCGAACCCGTCACCGCTGGCCTTGTCATCGATTTCCTCGCCGATTCCCGGAAGTCCGCCCGCGAAGGTTTGCCCGTGTTCCATATGGGCGGCGGGGCTGGATATATCTGGGCCGCCAACTTCGACGATACCGGAAAAGGCCGACTGCGGATAACCGCCGTCAATCCAGGCCTTCTGCCAGCAGGCCCGGTCGAACAGCCCCCGCCCATCCCCTACGCCCCAACCCCTTCTCCCTCCCCGGCTCCGACGACCCAGGACCCCGCCCAGATCGAGAAGGACCGAGCCGCGCGAGCCGAGCGGGCAATAGCCGCCGCAAACCAGCAACTCGACGACGCAGCCGCGTTTATCAAAGAACACGCGGATTCACCTAATCTTCTCAACTACGTTGACCGGATCACCGGTCTGAAGTCCGCGGTAAAGAATGGTGATCCTGACGAGATCGAGGGTAAATCAAAAGAGCTTGCAGACGCCTTTAGCCACGACAAAGACTATCAACAGCACTTAGCCGACCTCGTCGAGGCACAGAAGAAGAGGGAAGCCCAATATCTGCTCGACGCGATCCGCCGTGGACAGCAAGAGCGTGACTTCATTCTCGATTATATCGGCAAGAACCCTCTGGCAGATGCGACCCCGGCTTTGGCGGCGCTCGTCAAGCAGCTCAACCCCGCGCTTCAGCGTGCCGATCTGAACCAACTGCAACCGCTGGTCGACAAGATTGATGTCACCATTAGAGAAGCCAATCTGGAGTCCGACTTCGTCGCGGCCCAGAAGGAGGACAACAAATCTCTGGAGAAAAAGACGGAGACGACGGCGGCAACGACGACTAACCCAGTGCCTGCACTTAAGCTGCCCACTACCGAGAAGAACCGGTTCCTCGTGGAAGGCGATCTCGATGATGTGGAGATCCTTTACAACGCGAACGCAAAAGCTCCCCACATCGCCGAAAATCTCAGAGGGGACTTCGTGTTCTCTCAAAATCAGGCTCGCATTTGTCTCTTCGGGCAAAACCCGGCTGGCTTGGCGCTCACCGCGGAACAGGCGGTATTGGCCAAAGCCGACACGAGACAGATTGCCTTCACGGTTGAGTCTTGCAATCCGGAACAGCTACTCAGCTACGATATCGTGGCGACGCAGCGGAACGCCTTCCTTCGAACGAAGAGAGATGACGCACTGGCTTTAATAAAGACCAATGAAGACGACGATTATCGCAAGTTCGCCGAGGTCACTGCGGCGGACCTGAACAAGGCCGCGGACGCCCAGCGTGCCCAGATTGAGAAGATCAAGGCCAATGTAGCCGACGGAGCGCCGGATGGCTTTGGCGTCGTGCTTCTGAACACCGAATCCTCGAACCTCTGCCTCGCTGTCGGAGGCGAGGTTCCAAGCCACCGACAACTGCTCCTTCGCGACGAAGACAAGCTCAACCTTGAAATGCAGACGAAGGTCGTCATCAAGGACACGAACATCGACGACGCCTTCGTCAACATCCAAAAGCGACAATGCGGAGCGGTCTATGCTTCCGCGGCCGATCTCAAGACGGTGACCGCTGCGCTGGCGCGCGAAGGCATCCCCTACGCGCTTTCCAGCTTATGGATTTTTCCGACCGACGTTGAGCGAGAGGACGGGGCGCTCACCGAAAAGGCCAGAATTGCCGCCCAAGAGGAGACTGAGCGGGCGCAACGAAACGCTGATCAGTCGCGGCTCGCTTCCTTGCGTGCGAAGGACCTAAGCGCCACACAGGCCGCGCAACAAGCGGCCTTGAGACAGAAATTTGGCGACCGTGCAAAGGCGGCAGCGGCCGCCTTAGGTTCTGAAATCATCGCTTGGACAAGGGACCAGAGCGGTCAGATCGCCGGATTCTACCCGGCGTATGCCGCGTGGCTGGCCGACAAGCTGGCAGACCATTGGGAGGTCATGACGATCGATACCGAGGTGCGAGATTTTGGGATTTCAACTTTCAAAAGCCGAGAGCTCGATACAATATTCCTTCAGTTAACCCTGCATCTCAAAAATCGGATGCTTGGAGAATACAAGGACGCCTGTTTCTTTTTTGGTCGCATCAACGACACGGATTTTTTGATGTCGAGAGAGCCCGCTTACGCCAAATGCGACGACGAGGCCACGATCAGCACATGGCAAGACGGGCATCAGTTCAAGAGCGAGTGGTTTGCGCCGAACTGAGCGAACATGTCGCGCTCGATTGCGTCTGGCTGCTTCCCGCCCAACTGAGGCGTCCGAGGACCTCGGTGTGCTACGTGCGCAATACGTCGATTCCGGCCGGTCGGCGTCGAAGATTTTCTATGCAGAAACCTTCGCCGCGACCATCGTAACCGTCCGGGGGCGGCCGCCTTGCTTGGGAGCTGAGTCGTCGCGAAGGGTGTGACCTTAGGGCTAGCCTTAAGGTCACGCAGAGATGGATGGGAAGGTTCTCGGGATCGAGCGCCGACGGCGGTGGAGCAAGGACGAGAAGTCGCGGATCGTTGAAGAGACACTGATGCCGGGGGCCGTGGTGAGCGAGGTCGCTCGACGGCACGGGGTGGCGCAGAGCCTGCTCTTCACATGGCGAAGGCTGGCGCGCACGGGGGAACCGGCCAGGAGAGACGACTCGATTTTGCTTCCGGTCGAGATCGGAGCGATGGCGGCGGCGTCCGGATCGGAGGCGGGGAGACCGTCGCGCCCGGCGACGAGCGGACGCCGAACGAGGTCCGGCGTCATCGAAATCGAACTCGGCTCCGGGAGCCGCGTGCGCGTCGACAACAACGTCGACGCCGATGCGCTTCGGCGGGTTCTGAGCGTTCTGGGCGAACGATGATCCCGATACCGAGCGGGGTTCGGGTGTGGATCGCGACGGGCCACACCGACATGCGTCGCGGCATGCAGGGTCTGGCGCTTCAGGTTCAGGAGCAGTTGAAGCGCGATCCGCACGGCGGCGATCTCTACCTCTTCCGCGGGCGCAGGGGCGATCTGGCGAAGATCCTCTGGCACGACGGCGTCGGGCTGTCGCTCTACGCCAAGCGGCTCGACCGGGGAAAGTTCATCTGGCCGTCGGCGAAGGGGGGCGTCGTGTCGATCTCGCCGGCGCAGATGGCCTACATGCTGGAAGGAATCGACTGGAGGAATCCGCAACTGACGTGGCGGCCGAAGAGCGCGGGCTGAGCGCGACGACGGAAGCGCCGGCGAAGCGAAGAAAAACATGGGATCACACGCTTTTTAGGGCGCCTCAAATCACGCGAACTGTGATTCTCTGTGTCGCATGGATCCCGCTCCTGAGTCGCTTCCCGACGACGTCGCCGCCCTGAAGGTGGCGCTGATCGCCGAGCGCACGCGGCGCCTGGAAGTCGCGGCGGAACTAGCGGTCGCGCAAGCGAAAGCGTCGGAAGACATGGCGCTGATCGCCGCGCAGAAGCTCCGGATCGCCAAGCTCGAGCGCCAGGTGTACGGGCAGCGGTCGGAACGGTCGGCGCGTCTGATCGACCAGCTGGCGCTCGAGTTCGAGGAGTTGGCGGCCAGCGCCACCGAAGACGAACTGGCGGCTGAGCAAGCCGCCGCGAAGACGACGACGGTGCGCCCCTTCACTCGCCGCCGCGCCGAGCGAGACACGTTCCCCGATCATCTGCCGCGCGAACGGGTGGTGATCGATCCGCCGACGGCTTGCGCGTGCTGTGGCGGCAACCGCCTGCGCAAGCTCGGCGAGGACGTGACGCAGACGCTCAAGACGACGCCCCGGCGGTGGAAGGTGATCGAGACGGTGCGGGAGAAGTTCTCCTGCCGGGACTGCGAGAAGATCAGCCAGGCGCCGGCGCCGTTCCACGTGATCCCGAGGGCTTGGGCGGGCCCGAGCCTGCTGGCGATGATCGTGTTCGAAAAGTTCGGCCAGCACCAGCCTCTGAACCGGCAGGCCGACCGCTATGCGCTCGAGGGCGCGCCGATCGCGCTCTCCACCATGGCCGACGCGGTGGGCGCGGTCTGCACGGCGCTCGATCCGCTCCGGCGCCTGATCGAGGCCCACGTCATGGCGGCCGAGCGCCTGCACGGCGACGACACGACCGTGCCGGTGCTGGCCAAAGGCAAGACCGACACCGGCCGGCTCTGGATTTACGTCCGCGACGATCAGCCGTTCGGCGGCGCCGGGCCGCCGGCCGCGATCTTCCACTACTCGCGCGACCGGCGGGGCGAGCATCCGCAGGCGCATCTCGCGGGTTACGCCGGCATCCTGCAGGCGGACGCCTACGACGGCTACAACAAGCTCTATCTCGCGGACCGCAAGCCCGGCCCGATCCGGGAGGCGGCGTGCTGGGCGCATGCACGGCGCAAGTTCTTCGTTCTGGCCGACGTCGAGGAGAACGCGCGCCGCAAGGCCGTCGGAAAGAGCGAGATCCCGCTGTCGCCGATCGCCATCGAGGTGGTGCGCCGCATCGACGCGCTGTTTGCGATCGAGCGGTCGATCAACGGCAGGAGCCCCGAACAGCGCCTGGCGGTCCGCCGCGCCGAAAGCCGGCCCCTGGTCGATGATCTCATGACCTACATGCGGGAGCAGGCGGCGAGGCTGTCGCGCGGGCACGACCTGGTGAAGGCGATCCAGTACATGCTCAACCGCTGGCCGGCCTTCACGCTGTTCCTCGACGACGGGCGCGTGTGCATGTCCAACAATGCCGCTGAGCGCGGGCTGCGCTGTGCGGCGCTCGGGCGAAAATCCTGGTTATTCTGCGGGTCTGATCGCGGAGGGCGGCGCGCCGCAGCCATCTACAGTCTCATCGTCACCGCCAAGATGAACGGCGTCGATCCGCAGGCGTGGCTCGCCGATGTCCTCTCACGCATCGCCGGCCATCCCGCGCATCGGCTCGACGAACTGCTGCCCTGGAACTGGCGGCCGCGGCCTCAGGCCATCGCGGCGCTCGCGGCCTGACCCATGCACGTAAACAAGGTCTCCCGCGTCAGGACCATCGACCGCGTCGCCAAAGACCTCGGCGAGGACGTCGACTTCCTCTTCGACGTCGCTATCGAAATGGAGCCCGAGGACGGCCTCATCTGGGTCCTGAGCCTCGGCGACGAAAGCGTCATGGCCTTCACCGACGACGGCGTCGACAGCCTCGTCGAGCTCATCAAGATCCACCGGGAAACGAAGCCGCGCGAGGAGTGCTGATCTCGGCCCCGAGCGCCAGCCCCCGCGGCCTATGCCGGACGGTTACCGACCATCCGCGCCATTTCCGGATTAAGTCGGCAAACACCGTCGGCGCGAATGACAAAGTCCGCTGGGTCGAAGACATGCGCTTTGACGAAATCCAATACCGCGCGATCAACATTCGGCCGCTCGGGCTCCATTAAATCGAAAATGAATTTCGACGACCCGTCGCCGCCCTCG
This sequence comes from uncultured Alphaproteobacteria bacterium, assembly GCA_963824475.1. GTDB lineage: Bacteria > Pseudomonadota > Alphaproteobacteria > Rhizobiales > Beijerinckiaceae > Roseiarcus. Next base: position 512,336 of record CAWGPR010000002.1, on the reverse strand, counting down.
TGCATGATGCCGATTGTCGGGTCATAGCCATCGGAAATGGCTTTGATCCGAATTTCACTTTCGAGCGCGGCATAGGCGTAATTCAATATCGCATTGACCGGATGCGCCGCATTGCGATTGCCGGCTAAATGATAGGGCGACGAACGTCGAAGGAACTGCTGCCGCTGCCGTCCAATAAAATAATGCGTTGGGGCAGCGCCACGTCGCGGCGGAAATAACGGATTATCTCGCGCCGCTGCGGGGAGTGCGTAAATCCATTTTGGATGGTCAGCGCGCCATTTTCGACTGCGCAGCGACACGCCCTGTCCCGCTAGAATTAATGCTGGCGGCGCCTTAGCTCGCTTGGTCCGCCGCGCCGACGCCTTCGCCACGCGGCTTTGCCACATGCTGGAGCGGGTCGCCCAGGCAATGTCGTCTTGTTCCAATTCCATGTCGGCGGGCGTCGGCTCGGCGCATCGCAGAGGCGGCTGCAGCTTAATGACCTTTGCCGACCTCTTGACCGTCATCGCTGGAACCCGTCAGGAGTTTCGCCGTCGCCTGAAGGATAATCGCGTTTAATTCGCTCTGCCACCGCTTCAACCCAATTTCATCGGCGAAAGCCAACTTAATTCGTTTGGGATCGAGGATTTTTGAGAAGCGAGGATCGCTGCGCCAGTACCACTCATGCCTCTTTGAGAATAGACAGACTTTGCGAGCTTGCTTCGCCATTTCAGCGATCTTGTCTGAAGGCTGGATCGCGTCCGGGACCTCCCGCAGGCGAAACATGAGAAGGGTCGTAGTATCGACTAAAATGTCTGGCGCTTTCCGGGCGATCCAGGCCGCCAAGCGTAGCCCGAAGGCGCCGTCGCCGTAAATCCAGCGATTGGCCTCGTAAAGGTGGAGGGCTATTCCCGTCACACGCTTGCCGGCCTTCGCGAGGGCAAGCGCATCGCCGACGCGTCTTTGATGAAGCTCTTCCGCGCGGCAGAGGCTCTGCGCCAGGAAGCCCATCCAAAAGCAGCCGCGATGGACAGGGCGCTTGAAAACCTGCGGCGGCTGCGGGATGAGGTTGGCGGCCGGAATAAGCTCGCCAAGCTGCTTGGCGTCACGGGACCATATCTCGGCAGGGTTTTGCGCGGGGAAAAGCCGATAACGGGGGAGTTGGTGGAAAAAATCATTCAACTCCGTCGGAAAATGTCGACACAGATGAGCCTCTTGCAAATAGATTGACGAATTCAGTCGGGTAAGGCTATAGTATTTAGAGCGGTTGTTATCGTTGTCAAGTAGGATAGTGAAATATATTTAGATTGTTGTTCAGGTGTGGCGCTGTTATCGTAGAAACCGATTTGCTTCAGCCGTGGCTGTAGACATGACAGACGACCCTCTCGACGCGATGAAGGCTCGCTGGAGCTACATCCAGGGCTTTTTGTTCCCTTGGATGCGCGAGGACAACGATCCGATCACCGAAGCGTTGGGCCGTCTCGTCACCACGCTCGACGTGATCGGCCTCGAAGCGTTCGTTCCTGAGCCGCCCAGGGGGCCGGGCCGGCCGCCCGAGGACCGCCGCGCCCTCGCCCGAGCTTTCGTGGCCAAGGCGGTCCTGGGCGTTCCCACCACCAGCGCCCTGATCGAGCGCCTCGACGTCGACAAGTCCCTGCGTCGCATCCTCGGCTGGGAGCGACGCTCGCAAGTGCCTTCCGAAGCCACGTTTTCCCGGGCGTTCGCCGAATTCGCGCGCGGCGCGCTGCCAGACAAGATCCACGCCGCGCTGATCGAGCGTGCGCTCGGGGGACGCATCATCGGGGCGATCGCGCGCGACGCCACCGAGATCGAAGCGCGCGAGAAGCCGGTCCAGAACACGGCCAACGACGGCAAAGACGATCCCCCGGCGCCCGATAATCCCGCGCCGCCGCGCAAGCGCGGACGTCCACGCAAGGGCGAACAGCGTCCGAGGCCGGAGCCGACGCGTCTCAAGCGGCAGGTCACGCAGAACCTCAGCCAGATGCTCGCCGACCTGCCCACCGCCTGCGACGTCGGCTGCAAGAAAAACAGCAAGGGCTACAAAGAGACCTGGACCGGGTACAAACTCCACATCGACGTGGCCTGCGGCCAAATCCCAGTCTCCTGCGTGCTGACCTCGGCCTCCGTCCACGACAGCCAGGCCGCCATTCCCTTGATGACCATGACGAGCGCCCGCGTCGCCTATCTCTACGATCTCATGGACGCCGCCTACGACGCCGCCGCGATCCACGACCAGAGCCGGACGCTGGGCCACGCTCCTATCGTCGACCGCAACTTTCGCGCCGACCACCAAGCCAAGGCCGAATGGGGCCGCGAAGTCGAGCGCCTGAAGCTCATCCACAGGCCCGACTTCGACGACCTGATCTACGATTTCCGCACCATGGCCGAACGCGTCAACGCCCGTCTGAAAGACGAGTTCGGCGCCAGATTTCTCCGCGTCCGCGGCGCACTCAAGGTCAAATGCCATCTCATGTTCGGCATCGTCGCCCTCGCCGTCGATCAGATCATCCGTGTCGTCGACTACAGGACCGCCCCTGCCTGACCCAGCTAGGTGCACCCGCCCGGCGCAGGAAAATTCACCTCGCTCAAGGGATTATGCAAGAAGCTCAGATGCCATGATTACGCGAACGGACGACGTCGTTCGGAACCGGAATGGCGACGGGATAGGCATCGGAAATGAGCCTCTCAGTTTTGACAGCCGGTCTATGGAGTCACCACAAAGCGGTCGAGTTGGCGACGCACACTAAGCATAAGCATATCCCGAGCCCGATCTCTCTGCACTTCGCTGCGCCGGACCCCACGCCGAATTTGAGGTTTGCCGGCGGTGGCGAGGACAGCAACGACGCGACATGTTCGTCCTCAACTGTTGGCGGCATTGCAGAGGAGCGCTCTCCCATTGTTGGAGTGCCTGATCTCCGATGGTCCAGTCTTCGGGTTGTCACCCGACTTCGTGGACCTAGCGGACACTGAGCGGACGTCGTTCGCCGCGCGTGTTGGCACCGGAATCACCGACCTCTACATGAACTCGCTGGGGTATGTTTGGCGCGACAATGCGGCCTGTCTTTCCAAGGCGCTCGATCCGCATGCCGACTTCGTCTATGGCGGGGGAAATGCCGACGGCCATGGGGTTGTACTGGCGGAGGCCCGTGGCTCGTTCGCCGCGACCGCTACGGGCAAAAGCGTAGCTTCGCAGGCGAAGTGAAAATACGCCCGGCAGGTAAAGCCCTACCTCGCGACATTATCGCCCCACGGCCAAGTTCTTCACGGCTACTCCATCGCATTCGGCTCCCGGCCGGGGACGCCTGGCGCCTTTCTCAGCTTGGCCGAAACCAGGGTTCCCAAGCTAAGAAAGAAGTCGCCGGGACCGGCAACTCCGCAAGCGCCCAGCGGCCGCGGCGCCGCGCCGACCTCAATCGTCCTTGCTACGCACCGCTCGAATTTTCACCTCATGGGCGCCACCTCAGTGCTCGACTGGATTGACTGGGCCCGCGATCCCGGCGAAGAGCCCGCCGATGCCGCGCCAGTGGCATTTTTCAGGCTGTCTTATGACGGGAGGTGGTATCTCGGGAGCGCGTTCGCGACTTGGTCGGCCGTGTCGTCGAGGTGGTTGCCCTATGAGTTTTGGGATCACCCGATGTGGTGGATGCTGATGGAGGAAAGGTTCATCTCTCAGGGTTCGCTACGCGGGCCGCAGATCGTCTGGTTCGTCATGGAGGAGACGGCCTGCACGACGTTCCTCGACGCTCTGAGCGGCATGATCCGAGCTGGCGGCGAAGGGCTCCCCGAACTGCTTGAGTTGCCGACGTTCGATCCGGTTGGCTTTGGCGTTGATGGAGACGACCTCGCCCGGCGGCGCGGGAGGCCCGAATACAACTATGCGCTATTCCGCGATGGCCTCGCACTGGTCAGCGATCCAATCCGGCGCCGGCGACCCGAGATAAGGAGATGGTCACCGCAAGAGGGTTTCGAAAAATAGAGTCGCACCTTGATAAGCCGACGTTTCAGGTAGTGTCGCGGAGGAAAAAGGACAAAAAGATACCTTCGTAATCAGCTCTTGCGGAAAAGTCGATGCGGAGGCACTGGCCGCGAAGCTCGCGGAAGCCCGCCAAGAGCACGCCGATCGCAGCATTCCGTAATGGAGCTTATGCGACATATCGCAGGAACGCTTACGGTGCGAGCCAATCTCTGTCTGGCTTCGCTAGTTGTCTGGCGTTGTTGTAGGCCATATCCAAGGTGAGACAAGTCGCCGCTCTATAGAATGCGCCATGATCCTCTATAACAAGCGCAAGATCTGCTCGCGCCGGTGACGTAATACAGAGAGGCAAAAGCAATTGGATTTTGCCGCGGTAGAATTGTGGAACTGCGGTCTTGTAATTGCGCCTCACCCGTTCTCTTGCCGTGTCAATCGCCCCTTTGAGGAAAACTTGGAGTTGATAGTCATCCATTGTGTTGTAAGGAGGGGAAAACCTCTCCTTGTTGTCGGCAATGATATGCTCAATATTGGCACGAAAATCCTTGGAAACATCAAAAACGAGAGAGGCCGGCACGTTGAAGTAATGTGCCATTTCAGGTAAATTCTGGAATTTGACTAAGTCATGCTCTTCGCGCCGTTTCCAATCAGCTAGGAACCATGGTTGTCTTTCCGGATTTTGATTGCGATCGAAGTAAGCATAGATCGGTTCCTGATTCTTGGTCACTAATCCTGTATTAAAGACGACGTTTTGTCCGGTCTCGGAAAGCATGATTTTGTCTTCTGCGGCAAGCTTACTATAGGTGTACCGCAGATAATTATAGAGGATTGGCTTGGGTCTCGGTTGGGCCGCGACTTGGTAGTCCCAGACCTCCGGTTCTGCCATCGCGGCCAGGGCGTCCAACCTTGCATCGAAATTGCTGATAAACGTAAAGTCGAACAGGTCATCCGGCCATTCAGGCATACGAACGCCCCCCGTTTTGCGGCCAAATCTCGGCAGCGCCGCCGACATATACGCCTTTTCTCCTAGCCGGAAGAACCGGATAGAGAAATCGAGTTTCAGACCGTCTCCGCGCGCCGTCACCGCCCAGACGATGCGGGCGGTTCGGTTGGCGAGAGCGACCGCCACGAGCTTGGCCGGCCGGGGGCCGCTTGTGCAACACGCCGTCTATATCTTGATCTCGCCATTCAGTAGTCCTTCGATTTTCTTTTTCACGTAACCGTCGAGAAGTTTTTGCGAGACATCCCACAAGGTGTTTATACTGGCGTCTTTAAAGTCCCTCTTGATAGTCGCCCAGACTTCTTTGTTGTGTAGAGCTTCAATGAATTGATGGCCCCGCGCTGTTAATCGCAAGGGGAGCACCGCCCACGACATGTATCCATCGGCACCTCGCTCAAGTCCAAATCCGGGCTCCCTGTCATCTCTTTCGACGAACCCTTGATCGTCGAGAATCCCCATGTGAAAGACAAACTGATCGGTGTTGTAATCCAAACCAGCTGCCTGAAGCTCGATGATATCCAAAATTGGAGCAGGAGCGGCCTCGAAGGTTTCCAGCAGCTTCTTGAGGTAGTTCTGGTCAATCTTCATTGGAGCCTCCGCCCTAGCAATAACCGATCGGGCGGCTTCTAGCGAAGCCGTAGCATGGCGGCCAAGGAGGAACTAATGCACGTCCCGATGCCCGAGGGTGTTCGCCTGTCGCCGGAGCTGCCCGAATGGGTCAAACTTTCCATAGCCGACGCGGTAGTTGTGTTCGGGCGCATGGAACAGGAAATTATCGAAATTTCGTGGATATTGATGGACGCAGACCTGAAGAAAAAGCTGAAGCTCGCCCGCGCTCCCGCGACGGAAAATTTCATCGCGGTTTTGGAGAGCGTCGAACGCCACGAAGAAGGGCTACAGCTTGACGCTCTTAAAGACGGATTCAGGGGTCTGGCCGATGAGCGTAACCTGATGGTTCATGGCGCTTGGAACATGGCTGACGCGAAGCCTTGGGTGGTCTGGCACAAATTCCTTGAGGACGACGCAAGCGTCATCGGGGAGTTTTTCGAGAAATGGCGGTTTGAAAGGTTCATGGCGAAAGGCGAGCATATCTTGATGATGTTGCGGAGGTTCCACGACATGCTTGAGGAACAGACGGGTAAAAAAACTACCGCTGTTCCTCGCGCTTAAGACGCAGTAGCGGCCAAAAAGAAAGGCGGTCAACTCAAGTGAGGAGCGCCTTGATCTCTTCACCGCTCAGGCGCGCGACCACCGTCTGAATATAGCCTCTGTCCAGTCCCTGCATGGGAAGTTCGGAAACACATTTTCCAGCACGCTATGGCGCTTCGTCGAAAGTGTCGGCAGCGAGCGCCCGGTCGTGGGCATGTTGACTTGCCATCCGCACGCCAGCCGCCGTCCACAGGACTTTAATCCGGCAGAACCTTGCCGACACTGCATACAGTCTCGAGCTTTTGCTGTCCGGTTCAGCCGCGTGACTGAAGCGGAGCTGTTCCGCGCGGTCGCATCCTATTGCGGCGCTCAGAGCGGAGGTCCGCTGGGTACCGCAAACCTTGTCCTGTCAGATGATAATGGCGACGAACATCTCTTTGCCTTCGAGACTTTCTTTACGCGCCACAAGCCGCCCTCGCCCGGCGAAGCGCTCACACTGGGCGTTTATAGCCGTCCCTATGCCCATCCGATTTGATCAGGGGTTTGTCACGCAGGCCCTTGCCTACCTCGCTGACACCCGCCGCTGAGCGTGTTCACCCTTCACGAAATCATCCCGGAACTCTGAAACAGGGTCGACGCCGGAGACCAGGAGATGATCTCGAGCGCGCGTGCAAGCGACGTACAGCAGGTGCCGCTCTGTCTCATAGACCTCCTGCAAATCCGCATCGTCCCCGACTGTTTAGATCCGCTCCTGTAGGGGAATGATTTCATCGTCGCAGGCCATGACGACCACGGCCCGAAGCTCGACTACCTGTCGCTCAACGGCGCTGAGATCGTCATCCGCGATCGAGGATTCGAACCACAGGTACGAACTTCCTTACCGCGGCCGTGAACTCGTCCACGACCGTGCGACGTAATTCCTGCAGAGATTCACGTTGCGCGTCGACGACATCCATCGGCGCGACATCCCAATCTGCGAGCGCTGCCGACTTCGTTAACTGCAGCCGGGGAACGCTGAGAAAGGATTGGCTTTCGGCTCTAAAGAGAGCTTGCATGTAGGCATTGGCGGTTGAGTAAAGCCGCCCGAATAACCCTCCGCCTCGTCGGCTGACGCCGATCCGGGGCTTGCATCAGTGAGGGGACCGGATTGGCCGGGCCCTTCGCAAATGGAGGGTCCAATGTCCGGCAAGCTTACCACTCTGCAGCGCGAACTGATGACCAACGCGGCGCGGCGCGAGGATCATCTCTTGACTGTTCCATCGAATTTGAGGGGCGCCGCACTCGCAAAGGCAGTGGCGACCCTTGTGGGCGCCGGACTGGTCAAGGAGGTCAAGGCGAAGGCAGGAGCGCCAGCGTGGCGCGAGGACGCCGCAACCGGAAAGCCCCACGCCCTCAAGCTGACAGCCGCTGGACTGAAAACAGTCGCAGCCGAAAACGGAGGCAAGACGGCCGACAGCGAGAGGATCTCCGAGCACGGGAAGCGTGCGGGTGCTCATGTTCCGCCTTCCCGTTCCAAGGTCTCAGAGCGAGACCTGGTTGCGCCGGAGAATGATGGAGCAGACGAATCTCAGCCCGGCCCGGATCGAGTCCCAGCGCGCGTCCCTCGCGCGGGTTCGAAACTGGATCGCATTGTCGAGATAATGTCGACTGAGGAGGGTGCGACAATCGATGACCTGACCGGCGCGACGAACTGGCTGCCGCATACCGCGCGCGCAGCGCTGACCGGTTTGCGCAAACGTGGTTACGACATTCAGCTCGAACGCACCGACAAGCAGAGTCCTTCAGTCTATCGCATCGCCGCGTCGCCGAACCAGACGGTGAACAAGTGACGGCGACGTCAGGGATCCTCGGTAAGGTGGCGACGTCGGGGCCGAAGCCTCGGCCGGCCCGAGAGGAGATCGCGTCCACGGGCGGTCTCCTGGAAGCCCTCGATGCCGGCTCCAAACGCGGGCAGCCCGGGTCGCCGAGCCCGTCTCGATTCCGGGTCGAGACGACCGCCCCGTCGCTGAGTGGGCTGGCCCCTACTGGCGGCGCGCCAGCCGTCGGTGCTGTAATCGCCCTCGCGGAGCGAGTTCGCGAATTGTCGGCGCTCGATCTCGGCGGTCTCCGCTTGCAGTGGCGCAACGTCTTCGGCCGGAACGCGCCCGCGCATCTTACCAAGCCTCTATTGTCGCGAATCCTTGCCTATCGTCTCCAGGCGGACGCCTATGGCGATCTTGATCACGACGTCCGTCGAGCCCTCGAAGGTGTTCGCCGATCGGCGGAAGCTGGCGCGGACAGGTCGGGTTCGCTCAGCCCCGCCAGGCGGATCAAGCCAGGTTCGGTGCTCGTCCGCGAGTGGGGCGGCCATCTGCATCGCGTCATGGCGCTCAACGAAGGCTTCATCTGGGATGGAGAGACCTACCGTAGTCTCTCGCATGTCGCGCGCGCCATCACCGGCGTCCGATGGAACGGGCCGAGGTTCTTCGGCCTCGCCGGACCAACCGGGCCTCAGGAGGCGCGATCGGATGAGAGGCCTGGCATAAGCGAGGCGAAGCCATGAACCGCCGCGCCTCCGCCTCCAAGCCCGCGGCGCGGCGGTGCGCCATCTATACCCGCGTCTCTACTGATCATGGCCTCGAGCAGGACTTCAACTCCCTCGATGCCCAGCGCGAGGCCTGCGCCGCCTACGTCAAAAGCCAGACCCAGGAAGGGTGGGGCCTGATTGGGACCCGCTTCGATGACGGCGGCTTCTCCGGCGCGAGCCTCGAGCGCCCTGCTCTCCAGAGGCTGCTGGAGGCGATCAAGCAGCGAAGGATCGATGTCATCGTCGTCTACAAAGTAGACCGCCTGACACGATCGCTGGCCGACTTCGCCAAGCTGATCGAGCTATTCGACGCCCACGGCGTCTCGTTCATCTCCATCACCCAGTCCTTCAATACGACGACTAGCATGGGGCGACTGACCCTCAACATGCTGCTCTCCTTCGCCCAGTTCGAACGAGAGGTCACGGGCGAGCGCATCCGCGACAAGATCGCCGCCTCCAAGAAGAAGGGCATCTGGGTAGGCGGCGTCGTACCGCTGGGATACAGGGTCCTGGACCGCAAGCTCGTCGTCGACGAGGATGAGGCCAGAACCGTTCGCCTGATCTTTGATCGCTATTTGTCCGGTGGCTCGTTGCTCGTCCTCATGCGGGAGCTCAACGAGCGGGGAATTGTCACCCGCAAGCGAAGGCTGAGTTCGGGCAAGGTCATCGGCGGCATTCCCTTCACCAAGGGACCCTTGGCCTATCTCTTGAAGAACCGGATGTATGTTGGAGAGATCAACCATGGTCAGCACAGCTACCCGGGCGAGCATCCCGCGATCGTAGATCGCGACCTCTTCGAGGCGGTTCAGGCCCGCCTCGCAGCGCAGGCCACCGCGATCGGCTACAGGCGATCACGTTCGGAAGCTCTCCTGATTGGAAAACTGTTTGACGATCGCGGCCACCGCATGACCCCTAGCTTTGCGATCAAGCATGGGGTGCGCTATCGCTACTACATCTCGAGAGCCACCACCGAAGGGCGAGGCGAAGCCGGAACCATCACTCGCGTTCCCGCCCCCGATGTGGAGCGGGCCGTTCTCGATGGTTTGGCCGACCTTTTTCCGAACGATGGCGCTGACGGAACGCCTGCCACCGCCGATTTCAGCTCAAGTGAGGCCGGATCCGCGAACCCTCGTTCGAGCCGGGGCCGCGGCACCGGTGAGCCTCGCGACGGGCATGGAGATGGTAGCAGCGGTGGCGGTCGAAACAGTGTCCAGGACCGGCGCATTGTCGACGAGATGGTAGACAGCGTCACGGTCGAGCAAAGCGAACTCGTCATCGCGCTTTACCCCGAAGGCGCCGCGAATGGCCAATCCAGTCGAGTTCTTGGTCCCGTGGTCAAAACCGCCGACCCGGGTGCGCCACGACCTCATTCCTCCAGCCGATGGTCCGCGAGACGATCCCCGCGCGATCACATCTGAAACGAGATCGAATCTTCTGGCCGCGATCGCCAAGGCGCGCGCTTATCTTGACGACCTTGTGGCTGGACGCGTCCTGGATATGGCGGACATAGCCGCCCGAGAACACCGCTCCGTCCGATCGGCATCGATGCTGCTGTCGCTGGCTTTCCTCGCCCCCAATCTCGTCAAGGCCATCGTCGAGCGCCGCCTCCCGCGCGGGATCGGACTCACCCGAATGATGGACTTGCCCGCCGACTGGGCCGAGCAGCACCAGGCGCTTGGCCTGCGTTCGAACCTCTTCTAGCGCGGATCAACATCGCAAGGCTTTACGATCCTTAGCGAGCGATGTTGTCGCCATCCTGAGATCGGCGGCGAGGTCGGTGGCTCGCTTTCCCAAGTGCTCGGCGTCATCGGAGCCAATGACGCCGGTCACCCGACGGGATGATCGTCACACGAAACGTCCGAGACTCGAACCCTGCTCCGACGACATTCGAACCGGTCTCGGGCTCTCGACAGCTGCGTCGGGCACGAAACGGTTTTCTCGCGTCGGAGACAAAGCCGCCGAATTCGGCCAATGGAAGAGCCGAGCCCGAGAGAGACGGCCAAGGATCGCCTCTTCTCCTCCCAAGCCATTGATAAGTCGTGCCTTCCTGGAGTCTTAGCCTCGAAATCACAAACACGCCGAGTGGCTGGTGGGGGAGGTAGGACTCGAACCTACGAAGGCTTAGCCAGCGGATTTACAGTCCGCCCCCTTTGCCGCTCGGGACACTCCCCCGCGTCCACCAGGATCAACTCTTGCGGACGAAAACGCCCGCGGCTGGCCGAGGCGGGTTGCGGCAAGGCTTATGTTGCCTCAAGGCGCGGCCTGTCAACTGGAAATGCGCCGTTGATCGGAGGGCGCGACGGGGCGGCGCTCGTACTTGGGGCCCGGCCTGCGGTCGATGCAACCGATCGAAGGGGCCGTTTCGATGAAAGCTAGCCGAAAACCAAGCCTCTGTTTGGCGATGGCTCGTGAGCCGCAGGCGCGCCGCCACGAGCCTAGCGACGGTGTCGCTTAGTAAGGCGTCCCGTCCTTGTGGGCCGCCCGTCGCTGCCCGTCGATCGTCACGACCGCAATGTCGTCGTCAGGGTAGTCGACCGCATCGCCTGCAGAGCGGTCGCCGATTTCGAGGTAGACGACGTCCTCCTCGGTCTCGTTGACGAGGCGATGGGCGTCGCCGGTTCCCGCCTTGAAGCCGGCGCACATGCCGGCCTTCAGCTCCGTGCGGCCGGCGTTGTTGACGAGGGTCGGGCGCCCTTCGAGGATGTAAACGAACTCGTCCTGCTTCGTGTGCGCGTGCCGCAGGGCCGAGCTGGCGCCCGGCGCAAGGCGCGTGAGGTTGACGCCGAAATTCGTCAGCCCGAACATTTCCCCAAGCGGCCGCTTGTCGCGTCCTACCATGCGGGAGGCGAACGGCTCGGGATAGTTGCTGCGGAACGCGCGCGCCGGGGCGTCCGCGGCGAGAAGGGTGACAGGGCGAGTGGCGTTGTCGGACATGGGCTAACCTCTGCGCCGTACATAGCCAGTCCGCGCCCGCGTGTCATCGCGCTATGGCGGATCGCGCCCCTGATCGCTAAATGAGGAGGGTGAACAGGAAGGTAGGCCATGGAAGGGTTCCTCATTCGCGCGGTCGTGGTCGGGATCGGCCTCTGGCTCGCCTCCAAGATCGTCCACGGGGTCGCGTTCAGCTCGACCGAGACTCTGATCGCCGCGGCGCTCCTGCTCGGCATCGTCAACGCCTTCGTGCGCCCGGTCATCGTCATTCTCACCCTGCCGATCACGTTGCTCACGCTCGGCCTCTTCCTGCTCGTCATCAACGCCCTGATGATTTTGCTCGTCGCCTGGCTTCTCCCGGGCTTCATGGTCGCAGGGTTCTGGTCAGCGGTCTTCGCCGCGATCGTCGTCAGCCTGACGAGTTGGGTCATGTCCGGCTGGATCGGTCCGCGCGGCCGGATCGAGGTCATGACGGTGCAGTCGCCACGCGGGCGGTGGTAAGGCGCGAGCGTCTTGACTGACGGATTGGGCCAGCTGCGCCCGGGAACCGCTCACGTTTTTTAGCGAAAAGCGACGCGTTTTCGGGGCAAGACGCGCCTTTTCCAGCGAAAATCTTCGCCGAAACCCCTGGAAAAGAGGTTCCTCGACGTCGTTTTCCTTCCGGGAAATGAGCGATTTCAAGGCCTTAAAGAGATTTTTCCTTCCGACCCCCACTCCACGACGGCAACCGCCGCCGATTGCGGCCTACAAAGGGCGGGCGACGCAGACTCGGCAAGCCCTGACCAACGACCGATGGCATCATACCCGGTCTTTCGCTAAAAGGGAAGTATTTTTCTCTATGTTCCGATTTTGTCAAGCGGCCGGCGATGCGCCGGGTCGTTACCCAAGCTCGAAAGTCGTCACCCCGAACCACCGATCGAGCCGCATCCGCGGCGCTCCATTCTTGTACATGCGGGCGGTCTCGAAAACAGGCGTCATGGCGTGGCGCGCCGCAAGCGCCAGCGCGGCCGGATTGGCCTCTGGCGTGTCCAGAAAGACGGGCGCGCCGGGCGCACGAGCTAAGAGCCCCGCAAAGAGACGTTCGGCGGTTTCCTCGTCGTCGGCGAACAGCGGTCCGATCTTGAAGCCCTCCCGGCAAGGCCGCAGAACGCCGTAACCCTTCAAGCTTTTCCCTTGCCTGGCGCCGAGGGCGACAGCTTGCGGCTGGCGAATCCAGGATTTGAGAAACTCTTCGCGGGGCGCCGGAAAAGCGCTGCCGTCGTAGCGTACGATCTCATCGATCGGGACCGTCAGGAGGTCGATCAGACCGGGGGCGCCGCGCCGCCGCCCGCGCCCCGCTGGCGGATACTGCGGAAGGCGAGCCGGAAGCCCGATTTGCGGTAGTTCTCCTGCTGGGCGACGACGCCGTCGAGGCCGGCCACGCGGTCGCCGAGATGGTCTAGCGCGGCTCGCCACAGCTCAAGGCCGAGGCCCCGCCCGCGGTATTCCGCCTTGACGATGTAGAGTCCCAGGAACCCGAAGCCCGAGCCGTAGCGAACCGCCGAGACGCAGCCAATCGCAATGCCGTCGAGTTCGCCGAGAAAGTATCCTTGCCCGTCGGCCGCGTAAAAGCAATGCGCGTCATGAAGGCCGGGATTCCAGCCTTCCGCCGCCGCCCAATCGAGCGCAAGCCTAAGATCGCCTTCGGTCATCCCGCGCACGACGAGACCTTCGCCACCCACGAGCTCCGCTCCCCGGCCTTACGCCAAGCTCGCCGCGGCGACCTCGCCGTCGGTGACGTAATGGTTAACGCGCCCGGCGAGCAGACGCTCACCGGCCCGATACGAGATGACGCTGGCGATCGCGCCGGCCGCCTTCAGTTCGCTCACGATCAAGTCGCGTTCGGCGTTGGTGTCCGCATCGGTCGCGTGGGTGACCTGAAAGGTGAAGCGGGTGAAGGACATGCCAGTGTCCTTGGTCGCGGCGCCGACCCATAGGGCCGACTCCTCGTCGGCAGGGCGGTCGGTGTTGAGCCAAAACTCCGCGGTGCCGAGGGTCTCCTCGGTCTGCTCGAGGCTCAGCGACCAGAAGCGGACGTGATGGCGCTTGCGCGGACTGCCGTTGATCGCCTTCTCAAAGCCGACGTCCTGGCCACGCCCGAACAGAAAGAGGGTGCTGAACGGGGCGGCCGGGTAGGGCCGGTTGAGCACGAAGGCGACGACCATCCGCCAGGAGCTTGTCAGATTGAGCGTGTCCGCTTCCGTCCACCCTGCCGCTGCAAAGGCGGCGCGCAGTTTGCTGAAATCGCCGATGAGCACCAGATTGACCGGATCGCCCGGCAACCCGTCGCCGCTCAAGGTGAAGCTCGGCACGCTCTTGCGCTGCAAGATCTTGACGCTCATGCGCACGATGCGTGGCAGGATCACATAGGCCGCGAGCGCATAGGCCACGCTCAGCGCCAGAATCGTCGGCAGCCTGCGGTCGGTGATGCGGAAAACGAAGACGATCAGCCAGACGCTGAAAACGCCCAGCACAAAAACGGCCAAGCGCCGATAAATAAGCCTCAGAAGCCTCACCGTCCCAACCCGGTCCCCAGGCGCGCTTGTTTGATTCGCCGCCGCTGGTCAAATCTGCCCTTGACGGGATGCCGCGGCAAGCGCCCGGCGTGACTAGAGCGGAATCCGTTCAGGTTGTGTTGAGGGCTTGGAGTTCGCCGGGATCATACCCGCAGGCCTCGAAATAGTTTTCGCATTCGGCCGGCTTGAAGAGAGCGGCGCAGCCCTCCAGGATAGCAAGAAGTCCGACAACGGTGCGCTCGGCCAATTTTCGCAGCGCGCTTTTCAGTTTGGAAATCGCCATCTCGATGGGGTTGAAGTCCGGGCTGTATGGCGGCAGGTATCGTACCGTGCAGTTTTTCCTGGCCAGGATTTCCGCCACTCTCGGGCTTTTGTGAGCCTTGAGATTGTCGAGCACGACGATGTCGCCTTCCTCCAAAGTCGGCAGGAGATGGTGCTCGAGCCAGGCTTCGAACGTCTCGGCGTTCATGGCGTGGTCGTAGGCCTTGGGCGCGATGACGCCTCTCAGGCGCAGGCCGAATACGAAGGTGATCGCTTTGTAATGCCCATGCGGAACACCGCAGCGCAGACGTTGGCCGCGCCGGCGCCGGCCGAAGCGGCGCGCCATGCTGGTCGTCGCCGCCGTCTCATCGACGAACACCAGTTTCAGCGGATCGAGATCGAGTTGACAGTCGAACCATCGCCGTCGCCGCTCAAGGACGTCCGGGCGGCCCTGCTCACTCGCGTGCGCGGACTTTTTTTAAACGTGATGTCGTGGCGGTCGAAAAAGCGCCAGATCATAGACGGCGACACCTTCTCGCCTCGCGCACGCTCCAGACGGTCGCAGATTTCGTTGAGCGTAAGGTCAGGCTCGCGCCGATGAAGGCGAAGCAGGAAATCCGTGTGGGCCTCGACGCGCTGCGAACGCGTGTCGCCGCCCATCGGCAACGGCGCGTAGCTGCCGCGCTCGCGCAACGCCGCCACCCAACGAATCGCGCTGGAAAAGCTCACCCCGAACCGCTGCGCCGCCGCACGGCAGCTCATGCCTTCCTCGCGAACCGCCGAAACCACCCGCTTGCGCAAAT
Source organism: uncultured Alphaproteobacteria bacterium (assembly GCA_963824475.1). Lineage (GTDB taxonomy): Bacteria > Pseudomonadota > Alphaproteobacteria > Rhizobiales > Beijerinckiaceae > Roseiarcus. The sequence goes on along the minus strand of CAWGPR010000002.1, from coordinate 497,101 downwards.
CCACCGACAAGGGCCCCATCCCGCGCCGCCTCCGATTCGGCGCACCCCAAGAATCACATTTCCAGCGCGTTGGGAACACCGCACGATTTAACCCGGCCGGAAACCGCTCTAGTTAGAGGCGCAGCCGCAAGAGGTAATCTTTTAGTCGCACAGCTTTTTGCGCGAAGGGCCGCAAAGACCGCCTACGTCGTCGCGACGCCAAAGCGTTCGGCATAGACCGAGGCGCGCTCCCGCTCGCGCTCCGGATCGATCCCGAATTCCTCGGGCCGGTAGCGGTTCGCGCCGTAGCCGCCATTTGGAGCCTGGGCGACCTTCGCCGCCATCGCCGCCCGCGCCGCCCGCGACAACTCAAGTCCGAACGCATCGTAGATCCGCCCGATCGCGCCAACCGGATCGGCGACGAGCGAGTGATAGCGCACGTGCACGACCCGGGAGCGCAACGGAAAGGACGGATCATCGGCAATCTTGACCATGCGCCGCATCCCATCCTGCCAGTAATCAGCGACCTTGCGGCCGATCTCGCGCCGGTCGATTGCGGTGGTGAAGGGCGCGCGCAGGAGTTCGGTCAGCCGCGCGGCGGAAGCGAGCACATGTCCAGGGTCGCGGTGCACGAGCACCAGCATCGCGTCAGGGAACACATGGGCGAGCGCATCGAACGAGAACACGTGTTCGGGCGATTTCAGGATCCAGCGTCGCGGCGCCTGGCCCGAGCCCTGGAGATGACGGAGAAACCGCGCCAGGAATCGATAGCCCTCGTCATAGCCGGACGAGTCGAGCCAAGCGCGATAGGACGGGGCGCGATAGACGTCGTCGAAGCGCGGGCTGCGGAACACCTGGCTTGTGAACTCGATGCATTCCTCCGGCGCGTCCGCCTCAATCGGATGCAGATTCCTGATCCCGGGCGAGAGGCGGTTGAAGCTCTTAAGTTGCAGCTGAACCTTTCTGCGCCCCGCACCGAACTCCGCTGCGCGATGCTTGGGATAGGGATAGATCGCCTCCCAAATGCGGGGGGCGCGGTTCAAGGGATCCTCCGCCAACAATCCGTGCAGAAAGGTCGTGCCGCTGCGCGGCAGGCCGGCGATGAAGATCGGCGGCGCGAGCGGCCGGGTCAGGATCGCCGGATCCTCGCGCTCCGCGTCCGCGAAGATGAGAAGCGTCGAGAGCATCCGCTTGAGGTCCCAGCCTGCCGCGAGGCGTCCGAATGGCGAAAGCGACGCCTCTCTGCGGAGGCTCGAGGTAAGGGCGCCGAGCGCTTCGTTGAGGCGAGGGTCGGCAAGCGGCTTTGCATCGAGGCGCGTGGCCTTGGCCGCCGCGGCGATCAGCGACTCCGGCGTAAGCCTCGTCTCGTCGTCGCCGAAAAGAGCGCCGGCGAGCCGGTTCATTCCCCAGGCGATCATTGCTCGTCCGTCCGCCGAACGCCGGGATGCGCTGTCCCGGGTTGAGCCGGCGCGCGCAGAATGAGATCCGATCCAGAGAACGGGGCGGCAAAACACGAACGAACGCCGCCGAAAGCAAGACGCTGCATCGTCATCAATACGAGCTCCAATCGCAAGCGGCGCAAGCGATGCGGACCGAGGGGCCAGGATCCGGACGCAAAGCCGGCCGACCGCCTCAAGGTTCCAAGCGCGAAATAGCAGCCGGAAGCTGGAGACGCCAACTCACTTTTGCGGCATAGAAGCCCTCGGGTCGGCGCGAATTCGCGCGCGCGGCCTCGTGATCTGTCTTGCTGTCGCTGACGGGGCTTTTGTCACAAAACTGTCCGCAAAGCGTCACCGCGCCGTCATTGTGTCGTTCGAGGGTCGCGGCGATCGAACCATGAACTCTAGTCTCGAACAAATCAGCGCGCTGACGATAGGGTGGCTGTCGCTGCTTTTCATCGCCGCCAGCGTCTTTGGCTCATTATGCGCCTTGGGCGCCGCATGGGTGGCGCACTGGTTCGTCCGACGGCCGGCGGCTCCGGCTCCGACACCATGGCCGGACGTCTCGATCCTGAAGCCGCTGTATGGCGCCGAGGCGCAACTCTCCGACAATCTTGAGACCTATTTCCATCAAGAGTATCCGGGCAGGATTCAATTCGTTTTCGGCGTCCAGGATCCCAACGACAGCGCAATTCCGGTCGTGAAATCGCTGATTGCGCGCCATCCCGGGCTCGATCTTCAACTGGTCATCAACGGCGCGGCGCACGGCGCCAACCGCAAGGTCTCCAATCTCATCAACATGGGGCAAGTCGCGCGCCATCCCGTCATTGTCGTTTCCGACAGCGATGTGGCTGTCGATCCAAATTATCTGCGGATTTTAGCCGCCGCATTGGCCGAGCCCGGCGTCGGCGTCGTCACCTGCCTCTATCGCGGCCTGCCAAGCGGCGGCTTCTGGTCGCGGCTGTCCGCCATGGCGGCGCACGATCATTTCCTGCCGAGCACGCTCCTTGGGCTCGCGCTTAGACTCGCGCGGCCGTGCGTCGGCGCGACAATTGCGCTCACGCGCGAAACCTTGTCGCGGATCGGGGGTTTCGAGACGGTCGCCAACCAACTGGCCGACGACTACGCCATCGGCAAGGCGGTGCGCGAGGCAGGATTCCGGGTCGTCCTTCCCCCCATGCTGGTGGCTCACGCATTCGAAGAAAAATCGCTGAGCGAGATGGTTCGGCATGAACTGCGCTGGGCGCGGACGATTTTCACCGTCGATCCGGCCGGATATATTGGCAGCGGCTTCACCCACGCCTTGCCGTTGGCGCTGATCGGGGCCGCCCTTCGTGGGTTCGACGCCTTGGGGCTGGCGGCGATCCTGGGCGCCCTGGCGTGCCGCCTGTTCTTGAAGTATCGGCTCACGCGCGAATTTGATTTGCCAAATCCCGACTATGCTCTCCTTGTCGCCCGAGACATTCTCTCGTTTATCGTTTATTTCGCAAGCTTTTGGTCGACGCGGGTCAGCTGGCGGGGACAGGATTTCGCGGTTGCGCGGGACGGAACGCTGCTGGGGACCGTTGAGCCGCCAGTCGGCTCCGGATCTTATGGAAAGGCGATGAGGTGATGCGCACGCTGTTTCTTCAGGCCCCCTCCTTCGACGGGTTCGACGGCGGCGCCGGCGCCCGATACCAGACGAAGCGCGAGATCCCGTCGTTCTGGTACCCGACCTGGCTCGCGCAGCCCGCCGCGCTGGTGGAAGACAGCAAGCTGATCGACGCGCCGCCGCATAAAACCTCCCTCGCCGAGGTTGTGGCCGAGGCCCGGAATTTCGACCTGGCTGTCGTGCACACGTCCACGCCCTCCTTCGCCTCGGATGTGAAAGCGATCGCGGCTCTCAAAGACGCCAACCCGGCGCTGAAAGTCGGGTTGATCGGCGCCAAGGCGGCGGTCAACGCCGAAGGAACCCTGAAAGCCGCGCCGGTCGTCGATTTCGCCGCGCGCAACGAATTTGATTTCACGATCAAGGAAGTCGCCGACGGGCGGGACTTAAAGTCGATCCTCGGCCTCTCCTACCGGGACGCCAATGGCCAGATCCAGCACAATCCGGACCGCCCGATCCTGGAAAACATGGACAACCTGCCGTTCGTCACGCCGGTCTATAAGCGTGACTTGAATATTCATCGATATTTCAGCGGCTATCTCAAGCACCCCTACATGTCATTTTACACCGGGCGCGGCTGCAAATCGCGCTGCACGTTCTGCCTTTGGCCGCAGACCGTCGGCGGGCATCGCTACCGCACCCGCTCCGTCGGCCATGTGATCGAGGAAATGGCTTACGCGAAAAAGGCGTTTCCGGAGGTCAAGGAATTCTTCTTCGACGACGACACCTTCACCGACGACCTGCCGCGGGCGGAGGCGATCGCCCGGGAGCTTGGCAAACTAGGCGTCACATGGTCCTGCACGGCCAAGGCCAACGTGCCGCGCGCGACGCTGAAAGTGATGCGCGAGAACGGCCTTCGTCTGCTGCTGGTGGGCTACGAGTCCGGGAACCAGCAAATCCTTTACAACATCAAGAAGGGCATGCGGATCGATGTCGCCAAGCGGTTCGCCAAGGATTGCCGGGAGCTTGGCGTGACGGTGCATGGCACATTCATCATGGGCCTGCCCGGCGAGACGCATGAGACGATCAAGGAGACGATCGAATTCGCCAAGGAGGTCAACCCGCAGACGCTTCAGGTGTCGCTGGCCGCGCCCTATCCCGGGACGTTCCTTTATAAGCAGGCGCTGGAAAAAGGCTGGCTCGACGACGCCACCGGAGACCTGGTGAATGAAGATGGCAGGCAGATCGCCGCCTTGAGCTATCCGGGTTTGAGCCATACCGAAATTTTCAATTCGGTCGAAACCTTCTATCGCAGCTTCTATTTCCGTCCGAGCAAGATCGCGTCGATTGTCGGCGAGATGGCGACGAGTCCCGACATGCTGAAGCGGCGCCTGCGCGAGGGGATGGAGTTCTTCCGCTTCTTGCGCGAGCGCCGCGAGATCGCGCACTGAAATATCTGATCGTTACGGCGGACGATTTCGGCCTCGCCGACGAGGTCAACGAGGCGGTTGAGCGCGCGCATGTCGAGGGTGTTCTCACCGCGGCGAGCCTGATGGTCGGAGCGCCGGCGACGGCTGCGGCTGTGGAGCTAGCGCGCCGACTGCCGCGGCTTGCGGTCGGACTGCACCTCACGCTGGTTGACGCGGAGCCGATTCTGCCGGCCTCGACCGTCCCGGATCTGGTCGACGCGCGCGGGCGCTTTCGGGCGAATATGGCGCTCTCCGGCGCGGCGATGTTTTTTCTGCCCCATGTGCGCAGGCAAATGCGGGCGGAGATCCGCGCCCAGTTCGAGGCCTTCCGCGCCACCGGGCTCAAGCTCGATCACGTCACCGCGCACAAGCATTTTCACCTGCATCCCTCGATCCTGTCGGCGATACTCGAGCTGGCGAAAGAATTTAGGGTCCCCGCGGTTCGGGCTCCCTTCGAGCCGGCGGCGATCCTGGCGCGGGTCGAAGCCGCTGATCCGCATCTCTCGGCCTTCGCCCTCGCGGCGCGCCTCCAGCGCGCGCGTCTCAAGTGGGCGGGCGTCGCCGCGCCCGACCATGTTTTCGGCCTCGCCTGGAGCGGCGCCATGACCCAAACGCGGCTTCAAGGGCTGATCGCGCATTTGCCGGAAGGGGTGACCGAAATCTACACCCATCCTGCGACCTCCGCGGACTTCGCCGGAGCGGCGCCGGGCTATCGATATGAGGAGGAACTGGCCGCGCTGACATCGCTTGATCTTCGCCGCCTCTTGGTCGCGGCTGGCGTTGCTTCCGGAGGCTTCTCAGACGCAGTAAACTTCCTCCGTCAGTGAACAGCCAAGGAGGCGACGATGGCGGTTGCTCAAACGGAAATCGCTCTTGACGCAAGAGCGCCCGATTTTCAGCTGCCGGCGACGGACGGCCGATCTTACGCGCTGAAGGATATCGCCGGCGAGAAGGGGACGGTTATCGTCTTCATCTGCAACCACTGCCCCTATGTGAAAGCGGTGATCGGCCGGCTCGCCGCCGACGCGCGCGTGCTCATGGGCGAAGGGGTGGGCTTCGCCGCCATCTGCTCGAACGACGCCGCGAGCTATCCCGAGGATTCGTTCGCGAAGATGGGCGAATTCGCCAGGAAGCACGACTTCCCGTTCCCCTACCTGCACGACGAGGCGCAGGACGCAGCGCGCGCCTACGGCGCGGTCTGCACGCCCGACTTCTTCGGCTTCGACCGGGAGCTTAAGCTCAAATATCGCGGCCGGCTCGACGAGGGCCGGACGACGCCGCCCCCTCCGGGCGCGCGCCGCGAGCTCCTGGAGGCCATGCGCGCCATCGCCGCCGGCGCGCGAGCGCCCGCGAACCAGGTCCCCTCGATCGGCTGCTCGATCAAGTGGAAGGCGGGGCGCGCGTGAGGATTGGTCGGCGGCCCGTCTGGACCGAAATGCGTTCGCGCGTCAATTGCGAGGAACCTGCGGGCTTGACCCGCCCGGGACGAAGCAAGCCACGGGACCGCAGAACACCGCCCTTCATCCCTGGATCGCCACGCTCCCGCTCTCGCTCGCGACGCCGAGCAGGCAGGGCGTGGCGAGGCCCGAAGTCAGCTTGCGATCGGACCCTGCATTGTCTTCAGCGCGGCTTCCACATGCCGCCAGGTTTTCGCATCCTCTTGGTCTTTGTTCCGTTCGCATTCGACGGCGCGTTGAGCGGCTTCGGCGATGGCGCGATCGCCATGCGCGTCCTTGAGCTGGCGCGCATATTCGCTGATCATTGTCTCTTCCATGGGGGACCTCCTCGATCGAGACGCGTTTCGCGTCCGCGGACAAGATTCCTCCCGAGGCGCGACAGTTCTCGATAAAAGCAAACAATGACGGCGCGAGTGCGTCGCGCTGGCGCCCAATTCGAAGCGCGCCTTCCAACCCACCGGCGCAAGGGAGAGAATTGGTATTGAAAGGGTATAATATTTATCCTATCATCCACGCGTGGAGTTCGAGTTCGATCCCAAGAAGAGCTCGGCCAACAAAGCCAAACACGGAATCGATTTCGTCGAAGCCCAGACACTTTGGTTGGATGAATCGCTCATTGAAGCGCCGGCAAGAACCGTCGATGAGCCGCGTTTTCTCGTCGTTGGCCGCATCCGCGGCCGGCATTGGTCTGCGGTCTGCGTGAGGCGCGGCGAGCGGACGCGAATCATCTCGGTTCGGAGGTCGCGCAAGGAGGAGATCGAAGCCTATGAAAGCGCGTGATTTCGACCAGAAATTCGACGCGGGCGCAGACATCTCTGGCGATGTCGACTGGACGAAGGCGCGCCGCCCCAATCTCAAGCTCAAGCGCGTCAACGTCGATTTTCCAACCTGGGTTGTCGAAGCGCTCGACCGCGAGGCGCGGCGTCTTGGCGTAACCCGGCAGGCGCTGGTTAAGCTCTGGATCGCCGAACGGTTGGAGCGGACGGCGGGAGCTAACCCTCGGCATCGCGTCTCGTGACCGAAAATCGAGGCGCTGTTCAACAGCTTGAGGGCTTTGGGTTTTGCCGACGATTTCGTATTTCTATGGCATCTACATCCGAATGTATGTTCGAGAGCATCCGCCGCCCCATTTCCATGCCGCCTACGGCGAGTTCGAAGCCAATGTTTCTATTGACGCTGGCGAGGTCATCGAAGGCCGCCTGCCGCGTAACGCGGCCCATCTCGTCAAAGAGTGGACGGCGAGACATCGGGCTGAACTGGAGTCAAACTGGCGTCGCGCTGAGGCCGGACACGCCCCGGAAAGGATAGCAGGTCTCGATGTTGACGAAGGTCGTTGAGCTCGCGGTTGTCTCGCCCTACGGGCTCAGGGTGCGCTTTAGCAACGGGCAGGCGGGGACCCACGACTGCTCGAAGCTCGTGCTCGAGCCGGGCCCGATGATCGAACCCTTGCGCGACCCAGCCTTTTTCGCGCGCGCGTTTCTGGAGTTCGGCGCGCCGACTTGGCCCAATGGATTCGACATGTCGCCCGAGTGGCTACGGCGGGAAATGCTCGCTGCGGGCGAATTGTCCGCAAGCGCCGCGTAAGGCCCACCTCTTTGTAGCCGCGCTCGCCGAGCGCGACTCGCGCCTACGGGGCCGAACCTCCATCAGTCTGCGCCTGTTCTGTTGGCTTGGCCTCTCACCCCGCCTCGGCGAACTGCTCCGCCTCCGCCAGCTCGACCGACACGAGCTGGCTCACGCCCTTCTCCGCCATGGTGACGCCGAACAAGCGGTCCATCCGCGCCATGGTGATCGGGTTATGGGTGATGGCGACGAAGCGTGTGTCGGCGCGCTTGCCCATGGCCTCGAGCAGGTCGCAGAAGCGCTCGACATTATAGTCGTCGAGCGGCGCGTCGACCTCGTCGAGCACGCAGATCGGCGCCGGGTTGGTGAGGAACACGGCGAAGATGAGCGCAAGCGCCGTCAGCGCCTGCTCGCCGCCGGAGAGGAGGGTCAGCGTCTGCGGCCGCTTGCCGGGCGGCTGGGCGAGGAGCTCGAGTCCCGCCTCGAGCGGATCGTCGGATTCGATCAGCTGCAATTCCGCCTGGCCGCCCTCGAACAGGGTCGAAAACAAATCCCTGAAATGCGTGTTGACGACCTCGAAAGCGGCGACGAGCCGCACGCGCCCCTCCTGGTTCAAGGTATGGATCGCGCTGCGCAGACGCTTGATCGCTTCGGCGAGGTCGTCGCGCTCGGAGATGAGCTTGTCGCGGCTCGCCAAAACCTCGACCAGTTCGTCGTCGGCGCGCAGGTTGACCGCGCCGAGCCGCTCGCGCTCCTGGCGCAGGTTCTCGAGCCGGCGCTCGACCTCGAGGCCGCCGGGGAGCGGCGCGTCGCCCTTGTGGGCAGCGAGCGCGGCGAGGCCCGCTGGCTCGCAATCGAGTTCGGTTGCGATCGCGTGCTTGAGCTCTTCACCCCTGAGCCGAGCCCCCTCAAGGCGCTGCTCGGAGGCCGCGCGCGCCTCCCGCGCTGCGCTCATCGCTTCGAGCGCCTGGCGGGCGGCGCGGTCGGCGTCGGCCAGCGCGGTTTCGCCTAGCGCGAGCGCGTCGGCGGCTTCCTTGCGCGCTTTTTCCGCCTGATCGTGTTCGTCGGCGAGCGCGCGGCGGGCGCGCGCGAAATCGGTCGGCGCCTCGGCGAGCGCGGCCTTTTCCCGTTCCGCTTCCGCCCGGCGGTCGGCAAGTTCACCGATGCGGCTTTGCGCCCGATCGCGTCGCTCGCTCCAGGACGACCGCTCGGCGCCAATCGCGGCGCGCCGCGCGGCGCGCGCCTCAGTCTCGCGTGCGATCGATTGCGCCGTCGCGCGCGCTTCGGCGAAGGCGGTCCGGTCGCGCGCAGCCGCCTCGCGCGCGTGCTCGAGGCTCTGGGCGACGTCGTCGCCCGGCCCAAGCTGCTCAAGCGCGGCCTCGGCGGCGGCTTTGCGTTCGGCGGCCTCGTTGCGCGCGGCGCCGGCGCGCGCAACGGCCTCCTCGACCGCCGACAGGCGCGAAAGAGTCCGGGCGCGCTCGCGCTCGAATTGGGCGAAAGCGTCGCGGGCGGCGTCCGACGCCGCGCGCGCGGCGCGCGCCCGCTGACGCCATTCCGCTTCCGCAGCGGCGGCGGCGCTGGCCGCGCTCGCTGCGCTCGCAGCTTCGACGCTCAGCGCCGCAACCGTCTGGCGCGCGGCCTCGGCTTCGCGCTCAAGGTCGCCGAGACAATTCTTCTCCGCCAGGCGACGGGCGGCCGCAGTCGGCGCTTCGGCGGCGGCGACGAAGCCGTCCCAGCGCCAGAGATCCCCTTCAAGCGAGACCAGCCGCTGCCCGGGCTTGAGGTCTTGGGCAAGCCGCTTTCCTTCCGCCCGAGCGACCACCCCGACCTGGGCGAGGCGACGGGCAAGCGCGGGCGGCGACGCGACGCTTGGGCCAAGCGGATCCGCGCCCGCCGGCAGCAATGGGTCGTCGCCGGCAGGCTCGATCAGCGACCAGTGGGCAGGCGCCGCCTCGTCGACCGAGGCGTCGAGATCATCGCCCAGCGCGGCGCCAAGCGCGGCCTCATAGCCGCGCGCGACGCTGACAGCATCGACCGCCCGAGGCCAGGGGCCGCTCGAGTCCGAGCCGAGGAGGCTCGCGAGTGTCCGCGCCTCCGTCTCCAGCGTCTGCGCCGCGCGTTCGGCTTCGGCCAAAGGCCCGCGCCGGCGCGCCTCGATCTCCCGAGCCTCGGCGTGGCGCGCCTCCGCCGCCAACGTTTCGCGTTCGGATGCCGCGAGCGCCTCGCCGAGTTCGGCGACGGCCTGAGCGCGCGCCGCGCGCTCGGCCTCCTCGAAGCCCGCTACATTGAGCGCGGCGCGCTCGCGCTCGATCGCCGCGTATTCCGCCTTGAGGCGGGTGAAGCGCCGCCCCTCCTCCTCGACCGTGCCAGTGAGCGCTCGGCGACGAGCGCTCAGATCCGACGCGGCGGCCTGCGCTTCGGCGAGCGCAGCCTCGGCGCTGGTGAGGCGGCGCTCGGCCTCTTGCTCCGCTTCGCGCGCCCGCGCCGCGTCTTCGTCGGCTTGCGCTCCCTGCTCAGCAAGCGTGGCGTCCTCTGCCGCAAGCCGGTCCATGACGCCGGCCGCATCCGCAATCAGCGCCTCCTCGCGCTGAAGATCGCCGGCGAATTGCGCGATGCGCCGGTCAAGCTCCGCCTCGCGCTCCTTCGCGCGCTTCTCTTCCGCGTCGAGCGCCTCGCGGGCGAGCGCGATGCGATGCAAGGCCGCGCCGCGGCGCGCCTCCTCGTCGCGCAAGGGCGGCAGGGCGGCGGCGGCGAGCGCCTGCAGCCGCGCGGCCTCGGCTTGCGCGCGCGTGCGCTCCGCGACCTCGACGAGGTCGGCGTCAAGGCGCCGGCGCGCGTCGGCGAACGTCGCCTCATGCTCGCGCCAGGCGATGAGGCGCGCGAGCGCCTCGTGACGCCGGATCGCGCCGGCGAGTTCGCGATAGCGGTTCGCCTGGCGCGCCTGGCGCTTGAGGCTGTCGACCTGGGTGTCGATCTGCTTGAGCACGTCCTCGACGCGGGTGAGATTGTCCTCGGCGCCCTTCAGCCGAAGCTCCGCTTCGTGGCGACGCGAGTGAAGGCCGGAGATTCCCGCCGCCTCCTCCAGGATCAGCCGCCGCGCCTGGGGCTTGGCGGAAATGATCTCGCCAATCTGGCCCTGGCGCACCAGCGAAGGCGAGCGCGCCCCGGTGGAAGCGTCGGCGAACAGGAGCTGCACGTCGCGCGCGCGCACCTCCTTGCCGTTGACGCGGTAGGTCGAACCTAAGTCGCGTTCGATGCGCCTCGTGATCTCGATGGTCTCGGAATCATTGAAGGCGGCGGGCGCGCGGCGGTCGGAATTGTCGAGCAGGAGCCCGACCTCGGCGTTGTTGCGCGAGGGACGTCTGCCGGAGCCAGCGAAGATCACGTCCTCCATGCCCGAGGCGCGCATGTTCTTGAACGAACTCTCGCCCATCACCCAGCGCAAGGCCTCGACGAGGTTCGACTTGCCGCAACCGTTCGGCCCAACGACGCCGGTCAGCCCCGGCTCGATTCTGAACTCGGCGCTGTCGCAGAAGCTCTTGAAGCCGGTCAGGCGCAAGCGCTCGAATTTCATCGTCGCGACCCTTCGGCTCGGCGCGGGCTTTGCGGCCCACGGTTTCGTCACGTTTGCCTCGCCGCGAATCATTTTTCGCGAGGCCCTGTCACGGTTTAGCGGCCATATCGGAGTCGCGCAATCAACCCCGGCGGGAGACAAACCTGTGCGGAACCGCGAGATCGCCTTACGCCTGGAGCGCACAGGTGTCGCCAAGCGAGCGCGCCGCCTTCGGCGGAAGGGCCGCGGCAAATGCTCGACTCTCCGTGCGCCTTGGTATATGAGCCGCGCCTCAACTGAAAACAGCGCGCCGAAGCGCTTCGCCAGGGTCCATCCCCGGCGTCACGGCAGGAGTTATTCACATGAATGTCATCGAGCAGATCGAGGCCGAGCACGCGGCGAAATTGCACGGCGCCAAAATGCCGGCCTTCCAGCCTGGCGACACGGTCGTCGTCAACGTGAAGGTGGCGGAAGGCGAGCGCACCCGCGTTCAGGCCTATGAAGGCGTGTGCATTGCGCGCAGCGGCCACGGCCTCAACGAAAACTTCACGGTGCGCAAGATCTCCTATGGCGAGGGGGTGGAGCGCGTTTTTCCGGTCTATTCGCCGATGATCAACTCGGTCAAAGTCGTGCGGCGCGGCAAAGTCAGGCGCGCCAAGCTCTATTATCTGCGCGACCGCCGCGGCAAATCGGCCCGCATCGCCGAGCGGACGGAAGCGCCCGGCGCGAGGGCGGCCGCCAAGGAAGCCGCGAAGGAATAAGCTGGACGCGAACCTCGTATCGCGAGCAAGAACGGCCGGCGGCAATCCCGCCGGCTTTTTTGTCTCAGCGCCATGACGAACGAACGATCGGAGCTCGACCTTGGCGGGGCGTCATCGGAAGTGGTGGTCGACGTGCTGGCGCCCGTCGCCGTCGACACCGCCTATAGCTATCGCGCGCCCGTGAGCGCAAAGCTCGAACCTGGCGCCTTCGTGCGCATGCCGCTCGGCGCCCGCCTCGCGACCGGCGTGGTGTGGGCCACGAGTCAGTCCGGCGGCGGCAACCTCAAGCCGATCGCCGAGGTCCTTGACTGGCCGCCGCTCCGTCCGGCGCTGCGCGACTTCATCGACTGGACGGCTCGCTGGACGTTAGCTCCGCGCGGGATGCTCTTGCGCATGGCGATCCGCGCCGGCGAGGTCGCCGCGCCGCCCGCGCCGAAATTCGGCCTCATCCCCACCGGAAGAGCGCCGGCGCGCATGACGGAGGCGCGGGCGCGCGTTCTCGCGGCGCTCGCTGGCGGCGGCGCGCCGACGCCCAAAGCTGCCCTCGCCGCGCGGGCGGGCTGCTCCACAAGCGTCATCGACGGCCTCGTCGCCGACGGCGCGCTCGCCGCTGTTGCGCTCGCGCCGGAGAAGGGCGCGGCGGCGCTCGACCACGACTTCCGCCCTACGCTGCTCAACCCCGACCAGCGCGTCGCGGCCGACGATCTTGCCCGGCTGGTCGCTGACCGCGCGTTCTCGACTGCGCTGCTCGAAGGCGTGACCGGATCGGGCAAGACCGAGGTCTATTTCGAGGCGGTCGCCGAAGCGCTGCGTGAGCGACGCCAGGCGCTCGTGCTCTTGCCGGAGATCGCGCTCACCGCGCAATTTCTCGACCGGTTCATGGGCCGCTTCGGCGCAAGACCGGCCGAATGGCATTCCGGGTTGACGGAGCGCCAGCGCGAACGGGTCTGGACCGCGGCCGCGAGCGGCGAGGCGCGGGCAATTGTCGGCGCGCGCTCGGCGCTCTTTCTGCCGTTCGCCGACCTCGGCCTCATCGTCGTCGATGAGGAGCACGAAGGCGCCTACAAGCAGGAGGAAGGCGTCATCTACAACGCGCGCGACATGGCGGTGGTGCGCGCGCGGTTCGAGAAGGCGCCGATTGTGCTGGCTTCCGCGACGCCGGCGATCGAGACCCGCTTCAACGCCGAAAGCGGACGCTACCGCTGGCTCCGCCTCCCCACACGCTTCGGCCCGGCGCGGCTGCCGGAGATTGCCTCCGTCGACCTCCGACGCGAAGGTCCGCCGCGGGGCCGGTGGCTCGCGCCGCGCGCGGTCGCCAGTGTCGAGGAGGCGAGGAGCCGCGGCGAGCAGGCGATGCTGTTCCTCAACCGGCGCGGATACGCGCCCCTCACGCTCTGCCGAGCCTGCGGGCATCGGTTCGAATGCCCCAATTGCTCGGCTTGGCTGGTCGAGCACCGTTTCCGGGCGGCGCTCGTTTGCCATCATTGCGGCCATGTCGAGAGCCGGCCTAAAGTTTGCCCTCAATGCCACGAGGCCGACACTCTGACCGCCTGCGGGCCAGGGGTCGAGCGCCTGGCCGAGGAAGCGGAAGTCCTCTTTCCCGACATACGCACGTTGGTTCTGTCATCAGATACGCCAGGCGGGATCGAGACCCTGCGTGGTCAGCTCGATGCGGCGGCGCGCGGCGCCTACGACCTCATCATCGGCACGCAGCTCGTCGCCAAAGGGCACAACTTCCCGCTTCTGACCTTTGTCTGCGTCGTCGACGCGGATGTGGGCCTCGCCAACGCCGATCCGCGTGCGGCCGAGCGCACATTCCAGCTTCTGCGCCAGGCGACCGGGCGCGCCGGGCGCGGCGACAGGCTCGGACGCGCGCTGTTGCAGACCTGGCAGCCGGAACATCCGGTCATTGCCGCGCTTATGTCCGGCGACGCCGAGCGGTTCTACCGCGAGGAGACCGAGCAGCGCCGGCTTGGCGGCCTGCCGCCGTTCGGGCGCCTCGCGGCGATCATCGTCTCGGCCGAGGACCGTGGCGCGGCGGAAGCGCACGCGCGCGCGCTGGCGCGCGCCGCCCATCGCCTCCCGGGGGATAAGAACTGGCGAGTCGCGCCGCTCGGCGGGCAGCCTCACGACAACGAGATCGTCCTGCTCGGCCCGGCGGAGGCGCCGATCGCGGTCATGCGCAAGCGCCACCGCTTCCGCCTCGCCGCCAAGGCGCCGCGGTCAGCGGACCTGCAGGGATTTCTGCGCGCCATGCTGGCGGCGGCGCCTGAGCCGCGCGGCGGGGTTCGGGTTGCGATCGACGTCGATCCGCAGAGCTTTCTTTAGGGTCAAGGTTCGACCTCTTTCGACCCGAAGCGGAAATTCGTTGAAAGCGATTCGATGTCGCGAATCGACGTTAAGCGGTCATTCCCAATCGCGCCTGTGGGCGCTGCGGTGGGGGCAAACGGGCCATCGGCGGCGAGGGCCGGCAACGAGAACGGCGGTGCGAACTTACCCTATCTCCCGGCGGTGAAGCCCAAGCGCTCGCCTCCGCGCTGCCTGCAGCCATGCGCACAAAGCGGGCGACGGCCTAGGACGGGAGGGTGCTGATTCACTCTATCGTCGCCAAAAAAGCGACCCGAGAAGCGCCAGCGCTAGCAGCGCGGAGACACCTTGCCAGAAGCGCGCGGGGGCGCGCTCGAGTAGCGTCTGCGGGCGGCGCGCCGGCGCGGGCGCGAGTGGCGGCCCGGCCTCCATCTCGGCGGCGAATTCCATCGCGTCTCGGAAGCGTTCGGCGGGATCGGCGGCGATCGCCCGCCCGAGAACCGCTCCCAGCCAGGCGGGCAGATCGGGGCGCAAGGCGGCGAGGTTCTTCGGACGCTCGCGCCTCGGCGGGCTAGTCGCGTCCGGATTGCCATAAGGGAACTCGCCGCTGAAAGCGCGGAACATGGTCACGCCCAGCGCATAGATGTCGGTCGCCTCATTGCCGGCTTCACCCTTGAACATCTCAGGCGCCATGTAGGCGAGCGTGCCGGGAATATCCTCGGGCGGGAAATCCTCCCAGCCAGGCACGCGCACGACGCCGAGGTCGACGAGCTTAAGCTTGCCGCCGCTTTCGAGGATCACATTGTCCGGCTTGATGTCGCGATGGATGACACCCAAGCGATGCAGGGCGGCGACCCCTCTGGCGAGGCCGACGCCGATCGTCCGCCCCTCCTCCAGGCTCATCGCCGGACGGCGCGCAAGGCGCGTCTCGAGAAGCTCGCCCTCATAGAGCGGCATGACGGTGTAGAGGCAGGTCTGCCGACCGGGCGGCAGTTGCAGGATCTGCGCCACCCACGGACTGTGCACATGCGCCCCGACCCACGCCTCGCGCACGAACGCCGCGTGATGGGTGGCGACGGCGGCGACCTGCGGCTTCGGGAACTTAAGCGCCGCCTCGCCGCCCTCGACTTCGTCCACGGCGCCGAACAGCCGGCTGTACCGGCCGTCCGAGATGAGCGCCTTGAGCGCAAAGCCGTCAACCGTCTCGCCGACGACCGGCGTGGGGATCAGCGGCAGTTGCATGATCGCGCCGCCGACGTCGGCCGAGGCGGCCGTCGGCAGCGCGACCACGTCAATGACCAGCGCGGTGCAATTGTCGGCGCTCCCGGAATCGAGCGCCGCCGCCACCAGCGCGCGCGCGGTGTCGTCAGGCGCCGAGCGCTGCCGCAAGGCCTCGGCGATGGCGTCATCGGTCAGGAACCCGTGCACGCCATCGCTGCACAATAGAAAGCGGTCGTGCAGCGCCATCGGCTCGGCCGCATAGTCGAGGCGCGCGTCCGCTTCGGCGCCTAGCGCGCGGGTGACCACGCGAGATTGGCCCGGACCGCCCTCGCGGGCGTGATCCTTGGTGAGACAGGTCAGGCGGTCGCGCCTGAGCCGATAGGCGCGGGTATCGCCGATGTGCAGCAGGTGGGCGATGCGGGCGCGCAGCACGAGCGCGGTGAAGGTGCAGGCCATTCCCTTGAGCTCGGGATCCTGGCGGCCGAGCGCGTTGATCCATGTGTTGAGCGCGCTGATGACCCTGGCCCCGGCGCGGCTGACCTCCATGGTCTCCGGCAAGTCCCAGAAGCCGTCGAGAAAACCGCGCACCGCGAGCTCCGCGGCGACGCGGCCGCCCCTGGCGCCGCCGACGCCGTCGGCGATCGCCGCCACCACCTCGCGGCGCGGCTCGGGCAGCTCCGCGCCAATGACCGCGGCGGCGAAATCCTCATTCTGCTTGCGCGGCCCTTTTTCGGAGCAAAATCCGACGCTCGCCCGCACGCCGGCGTCGCTCTCGGCCATCGCATGCAGCTCCCTTCAACCTCATGACGGCGGGCGCCGCTCTGCCTCCGATCGCTGAATTACGGCAGCCGGCACTGATCGAAGAGAAAGTTTCCCCCGGTCGCCGAGGCGAGGACAACCGTCAGCGCGCCCGACTTGCGATCGAGCGTGTAGCGCCAGCCGTCCTTGCCATCGCGCCACCAGATCTGCGTTTCATCGATGCTGGCGGGATTCGAATCGACGGTCTTGAGATCGTAATCGATCGCAATTCGCCAAGTCGCGCCGCTGTACGGATTGGTGCAGGTGACGGAGACCGCTTCGGCCTGCGCGGCGCCGCCGCAGGCGAAAATCACAAAGCCCGCCGCCAGGGCGACAATCGCCGCAGCTCGGGCGTAGGCCGCAAATAAGCGTGGCGTCAGCATGGCCTTGATCCGTAACCCACTTCCTCGCGCTTGCAAGCGTGACGTAAGGATCACGCAGCGGCAAATGCAAGAATTGGTCAAGGACGCCCGATCATTTTTCATTCCCAGCCTATTTGTTGCTCAGATTGACGCGTTTTTCAGCAAGCGAAGCCTGAGGGCGCCGACACGACCATAGGGAAAGTGCAAGCCATAGCAGCTTCCGGCATGATTTCTTGCTGGCCCATTTGCGGCGTTTTTCCGGCGGCTCGGCGCCCGACGACCGCTCCCTTGGGGGGGACGTCAGATCAATCATAAGCGGGGATATGACCATGGCGCTTGTAGCATCACCACAATGGCTCGACACCGGCGATAACGCCTGGCAGCTGGCGGCTGCAACCTTCGTCGGCCTGCAAAGCATCCCAGGACTGACCATCCTGTACGGCGGCATCGTCAAGAAGAAATGGGCGATCAATTCCGCCTTCATGTCGATGTACGCCTTCGCTTCGGTCCTCGTCGTCTGGGTTCTTTCGGCCTACAACATGGGGTTCGGGCCGCAATGGTTTCCGTTCCTCGGCATGCCGAGCCCGGCGACGTCGGCCATATTCACGACCGGACAGGCGACAATTCCGGCGGCAGCGTCCGGCATGCCGCCACTCGCCTTTCCGATGGCGACGCTCATCTTCTTCCAGTTCGTGTTCGCCGCCATCACCGTCATCATCCTGGCCGGCTCGGTGCTTGGCCGCATGAACTTCACCGCGTGGATGATCTTCTGTCCGGTGTGGATGACGCTGGTCTATACGGTTGGGGCGTTCAGTCTGTGGGGCGGCGGCTGGCTCGCCGGCCTGGGCGTGGCGGACTTCTCCGGCGGCTACGTGATCCATCTCGCCGCCGGCACCTCGGGATTCGTCGCCGCGTGGGTCATCGGCCCGCGGCTGCAGGCCGATCGCGACCATTTTCCGCCCAACAGCTTGCTGATCACGCTGGCCGGCGCCGGCATCCTGTGGCTCGGCTGGAACGGCTTCAACGGCGGCGACCCCTATTTCGCCAACGCCGATGCGGGCGCGGCGGTGCTCAACACCAACACCGCGACCGCGGTCGCCCTGCTGGTGTGGACGCTGATGGACAAGATGGCCTACGGCAAGCCGTCGGTCCTCGGCGCGGTCAACGGCATGATCGCGGGCCTGGTGGCGATCACCCCCGCCGCCGGCTATGTCGACGGTTGGGGCGCGATCATCATCGGCGTCTGTCGCCGGCATCATTCCGTGGATGAGCATGAACTGGCTGCAAAAGACCAGCTTCATGATGCGGGTGGACGATACGCTGAGCGTCTTCTCCACCCACGGCGTCGCCGGCCTAACCGGCGGCCTGCTGGTCGGCCTCATCGCCAATCCTGCCATGCTGCAATATATCGGCACCGAGAAGGATGCGCCCGGCGTCAACGTGACGGGCCTGTTCTTCGGCAACCCGCACCAGTTTGCTGCTGCAGATCTATGGCGCGCTGTTCATCATCGTCTACAACGCGATCTTGACCTACATCATCCTCAAGGTGATCTCGTTCATCGTGCCGCTGCGCATGGATGACGCGATGCTCAAGGTCGGCGACGACGCGGTTCACGGCGAGACCGCCTATGCAATCGGAGTGGAGGGGGAATAGTCGGCTGCCGTCGAATGACGCACGTCTCGAGGGTAGGCGGCGCCGCGTAATGCGGCCCGCTCCCTTTGTCCTTCGTTCCCTTTGTAACGGCGAGCGCTACTGACTCTTTGCGACCGAAGCGAAAAACTTCGAAAGCTCCTCGCGCGCCAGGTCGCTCACGCGAGGCAAATTTTTCTCGTTCGGTAGTTTATCCAAACGCGCGCTTATGCGCCCGAACATACCCGCGAGATAATCGTGTCGATTTCTCGCGCGAACGGCGAGGTCATGGACTATCTCTCCCAGCAAGAAACCGTTCACCCAGCCCACGGCTTGAGCGTATCTCACTGAGTCGGCGAGAGTCTCTAGTGTCGTTGCGAGTTCCTCGTCATTCATCGCGGCGCTCTCTTTGCCAAAGCATGCGGTCTCAAGTTAGCAGAATCAGCGATCGGTCCCAACTGCGAGACACGCGGCTGGCGTAATGCCGCTCTCGATCGGAATCGGAACTCTGTCACAACGGATTACTATAGGGACGCTCACGCCCCTGCTCAGAACCATACGAGCTGAATTCCGCATCGGCTCCCACCCGGGGTTGACGGCGAGCCGCCGGTCTGGCGACTTGCCGTATGCGCTCCGGCGCCCGTGACGCTTGTCGTGTCGGCCTGCGCCGCGGCCGCCCCTAAGACGGGTTTGGATTTGCACAAGGGCTACGTCCGCGTTTGGTCGATTTTACCTATTCGCCACGCCGTTCGCGCAATGGCCGCTATTTACGCATTCTTGCCATTGCATCGCGAACTCGCCAGCGGCCGGAATCCGCCCGAAGCGGTTGCGCCGCCTCTAATGAGATCGGGCTTTGACCTTAGCGCGACGCGCTTTCGCAAGGGACTCGCCGGCCAGAAGGCCGATCCCACCAAATCCACGATTGTTCCGCGACAAAAAGATTGACAAAATCAGAAGTCCGAACTATCATTTCCTTAATCACAGGATTTGGTCTCGGGCGGCGACCTGACCGAGAAGAAAGGAGATGGAATGGACCCTTGGGGCGTGTTTCGCACAACCTCCGACGCGAGCGCGAGCGGATTTTCTTGCCCCAACGCACTGACAAGAAAGACGGCGAAACAAAATGGCGAGTATGTCCTTGAAATCAAAAGATCTCGCGAAATCATCTGATTTCTCCGCTCAATAATTTCAATGACTTATGACCGATATCGTGAAGCCGCTGGTTTCGTTTGGCGAAATGATCCTTTCGCTTTCGCTGTTTTGGACCTCCTCGACGCCCGACATTTCGCGGCGCCTCAGAACGAGGTCTTTGGAACGAAACCGAAGGAACGAAGAGTTGCGCAAAGGAGGCGTTAATCCCCTGAAATCATTGGCGCGCGTAACTTCGAGGCGGTCACGGAATCTCCATGCCGTCCTCATAGCGCGCGTGGGCCGAGCGCATGGTCACCAATTCCTCGGCGGCGGTCGGATGCACGGCGACGGTGGCGTCGAAGTCCGCTTTCGTCGCGCCCATGGTCATCGCGACGGCGACGAGCTGGATGATTTCAGCCGCCTCGCGCGCGAGGATATGCGCGCCGACGATGCGTTGCGTCGCGCCGTCGACGACGAGCTTCATGATCGTGCGCTCGGGTCCGCCGGAAACGGTCGCCTTCAGCGGCCGGAAATCGGTCCTGTAGACATCGACCTTCGGGAATCGCCGCAGCGCCTCCCTTTCCGTCAATCCGACCGCGCCCAGTTCCGGCGTGCCGAACACCGTGCTCGCGATCGTGTCGTAGCGGATCGGCGCCGCGCCCGGCCCAAACAGCCAGTCGGCCAGCGCATGGCCCTCGCGGATGGCGACCGGGGTGAGGTCGACCCGGTGGGTGGCGTCGCCGATCGCGTGGATCGACGGCACGTTGCTGGTCCAATTCTCATTGACCTTCACCGCCCCATGCGCGGGGCTGAGATCGACCCCGGCCGCCTCGAGGCCAAGTCCCGTGGTGTTGGGGAGACGGCCGGTCGCGATCAGCGCCTGATCGACTTCGATGACCGTGTGGTCGGACAGCGTCACGCGCAACGCGCCGTCGGGCCCCCTTTCGATCGAGGTCGGGAGGCAGCCAAACCGATGGACGACGCCGGCGTTCGCCATCGCATCGCGCATGCCGTTGCGCATGTCATCGTCGAAGCCGCGCAACACGTTCGGCCCGCGCATGACTTGCGTGACCTCAGAGCCCAAGCGCTGGAACAGCGAAGCGAACTCGACCGCGATATAGCCGCCGCCGACCACGAGCAGGCGACGCGGGAAGACGCGGAGATCGAAGATCTCGTTCGAAGTGATCGCGTGCTTAAGCCCTTCGACGCCGGCTGGCATTGTCGGACGCGAGCCGCAGGCGATGAGGATATGGCGGGCGGAGAGCTCGCGGCCGTCGGCAAGCCGCACCGTATGGGGGTCGACGACGGTCGCCCGCTGCTCGACCAACTTGGCGCCCGAACGGGCCAGATTGTCGCGGTAGGCGTCGCTGAGGCGGCCGATTTCCTTGTCCTTGGCCGCAACCAGGGTCGGCCAGTCGAACGTCGGCTCGCCGACGCTCCAGCCGAACGCCGCCGCGTCGCGGAAGTCGTCAACAAAGCGGCTGGCGTAGACGTAAAGCTTCTTCGGCACGCAACCGCGGATGACGCAAGTGCCCCCGACCCGGCTTTCCTCGGCCACCAGCGTCTTGGCGCCGTGACCGGCGGCGATGCGGGCCGCCCGTACGCCGCCTGAGCCTGCGCCGATCACGAAGAAATCGACGTCGAACGCCATCGTAGCTCTCCGTCGCTAGAGCCTTCGGCGATTTGGTCGAACCGCCAAAGGCTCTAGGCTTCCTGATGTCGCGCGCTTTTCGCGAAGAACCGGCTCCCACTTTTTCGCGAGCCGCGCTCCAGGACGCGACAAAAAACGCGCGCTATTAGAAATCGACGCCCTTCTTCTTCATCTCCTGGCGGGCGCGCACAAGGATGTCGGTCGACAGCTTTTCGCGCCAGGCGCCGGTGACATCGGAAAGCTTCTGAAGAAAGATGGGGGTGACCGCGACATATTTCTTGCCCGCCGGACTTTCAAAGAAAGCGGCGACCTCGGTGATCTCCTTCTCCGACATTTGCGAGGCGAGCAGGGCGGCCGCCTCGCTGTAAGTCTGCCTCGCGGTCTGATCGAATTCAGGTTGGATGGCTCTCAGGGTCGCGCGCAGCGAATCCCTGATCTCAGGCCGAGTCCTGGTGACGTTTGTCTCGAGCTCCGCCATCATGCCGGGAACGACGATCGCGATCAACTGTTTGAGGCCGATATCGCCGAGGACCTTGTCCGCGGCGGCGATGGCGGCCGGCGATGGCCCCGCGGGGGCAGCGGGGGCTTGGGTCGCAGGCGCAGGGGCCGCGGGCGAGGTGGTGTCGGCCGCTCTTGCCGACACGCTTAAGGCTGCGAGCAGGAACAGGGCAAGGCCTTTGGCGATCTCAGCGCGGGCGGACATGAAAAACTCCTGGAGGTGCGATACAATTTTCAGTTCGGGTCGCCGAGGACTTCGACGCCGTCGGCCCCGGCGATGATCGCCGCGCGCGCAAGGCCGACGAACAGCCCGTGTTCGACGACACCGGGGATCGGCGACAGGGTCTGGCTCAACTGTTCGGGCTCTGTGATGGCGCCAAGCGAGCAGTCGAGAATATAGTGTCCCCCGTCAGTGACGAACGGCGAGGACCCGCCGCGCAAGCGGATCGGCCCGTTGAGCCCGAGCTCTGCGAAGGCGCGTTCTATATGGCGCCGGGTCGCCGCGAGGCCGAAAGGAACGACCTCGATCGGCAATGGAAAGGCGCCGAGCCGCGCCACCAGCTTGGTCGAATCGGCGATCGCCACCATCCGCTTAGACGCTGCGGCCACGATCTTCTCGCGCAAGAGCGCGCCGCCCCCGCCCTTGATCAGCCTGAGCCTGGGATCGATTTCGTCGGCGCCGTCGACCGTCAGATCGAGCTCCGGGACTTCGTCCAGCGTCGCGAGCGGGATGCCGAGCGCCTTCGCTTGCGCGGCCGTGGCCTCAGAGGTCGCGACGCAACGGACGTCGAGACCCGCTTTGACACTTTCGCCCACGAGATCGACGAAGTGATGCGCTGTCGAGCCGCTGCCGAGGCCGAGCTTCATTCCGGGCGTCACCAAGGCGAGAGCCCGCTCGGCCGCCTCCAATTTTCGTTGATCCCTGTCCTCCGCGACCGTCATTGCGCTCACTCGCTCTCGTTCGCCCGACGCCAGCCCCGGCGCCCAGGTCGCCGAGACGACGAGCGACCGCGCGCAAACCTGTCAAGAACAGCCGCCGCGCGTCGTCGTCTCGCGCGGCGAGGTCGGAGGAAAGGGTGGCTTTACCGGGTGGCGCGAACGAAGGCAAATCCCTGACTTTGGCGGCCACCTCGCGCCCGCTTATCCCCGCGCGGCGTCGAGCACGTCCTCGAACGTGCGCAAGCCGGTGGTCGGCGCGTTGACGAGCACCGCCATATTGCCGGGTTTATGCTGGTTCTTCCACATCTTGGTGTGCGCGACCGGGATTTTCGACCAGGGAAACACTTCCGACATGCAGGGATCGATCCGCCGGTCGATCACGAACTTGTTCGCCGCCGAGGCCTGCTTGAGATTGGCGAAATGGGAGCCCTGGATGCGTTTTTGCCGCATCCAGACAAAGCGGGCGTCGAAGGTGAGGTTGAAGCCGGTGGTGCCGGCGCAGAACACCACCATGCCGCCGCGCTTCACCACGAAGCACGAGACCGGGAAGGTCTGCTCGCCGGGATGCTCGAACACTGTGTCGACGTCCTTCTTCTCGGTGATGTTCCAGATCGCCTTGCCGAATTTGCGGGCTTCCGCCATGTAGGCGTTGTACTCGGGCGAGTTGACCTTCGGCAGCTGGCCCCAGCAATTGTAGTCCTTGCGGTTGATGACGCCCTTGGCGCCGAGCGACATCACAAACTCACGCTTTGTTTCGTCCGAGATGACCCCGATGGCGTTCGCGCCAGCCGCCGCGCAAAGCTGGACCCCGAACACGCCCAGGCCTCCTGAAGCGCCCCACACCAGCACGTTGTCGCCCGGTTTCAGCCGATGCGGCTCATGGCCGAACAGCATCCGATAGGCGGTGGCGAGCGTCAGCGTATAGGAGGCCGATTCTTCCCAGGTCAGATGCTTCGGGCGCGCCATCAGCTGCCTGTCCTGCACGCGGCAGAACTGGGCGAACGAACCGTCGGGGGTCTCGTAGCCCCAGATGCGCTGCGACGCCGAGAACATCGGGTCGCCGCCGTTGCATTCCTCGTCGTCGCCGTCGTCCTGATTGCAATGAACGACGATCTCATCGCCGACCTTCCACCGCTGCACTTTGGAGCCGACCGCCCAGACGATACCGGACGCGTCGGAGCCAGCGATGTGATAGGGATTCTTGTGGACGTCCAGGGTCGAGACGGGCTCGCCAAGCGCGGCCCACACGCCATTGTAATTGACGCCGGCCGCCATCACCAGCACCAGCACGTCATGGCTATCGAGGGTCCAGGTCGGGACGACCTCGACCTGCATTGATTTCTCCGGCGGTCCATGCCGGTCCTTGCGCACGACCCAAGCGTACATCGACGCCGGCACGTGACCCAACGGCGGAATCTCGCCGATTTCGTAGAGATCCTTGCTTTGCGCCACAGCAAGCGGCTCGGCGCCCACGGGGCGAGTGTTCATGGCTCCCTCACGGGTCCTGCGATGCGGCTCGTGTTGAAATTGGTCCAGTTATTGCGCCGCACAATCAACCATCGCGCGTGAACACAAGAAAATCAATCCGACTTTGGTCAACGACGTTTCGCTGCAGCGATGGAATTTTACGGCGCAGCAGGAAATCCCGCGTAAACAAAACGGATCGGCGTCGGACATTGGGCGGCCGAAGCGGGACAAGGACCTGCGGCAATGTCGAACTGGCCGTTATGGCAATTGGTTCAAAATCTCGAGGGTTTCGACTTTGCGGCGTTCCTGTTAAGCGTGGTCGTCGCGTTCTTTGCTGTCGGCTTCGCGATAGACTACATCGTTGGCCGCTACGGAATGGGTCCATATTGGAACGCTTTCTACGCGACGCTGGGGGCCTACGCGGGACTTTGTGTGCGCGATTGGTGGCTTCAACCCTATGCCGCCTATGAACCCTATTTGACGATGATCGCGGTCGCCGGCGGATTGTTGATGACGGTCGTGACGGCAAGCGCGGTCGCCAACCGCTGAGCCCAAGAAGGTTGGCTGCCTCTCTCGGCGTGAATTCCCGCCGCCCGCGAAGCGATGACCGGCCTCGACCGGAGACAGTGGCCTCGCGCCGTCTTTTCTGTAATTGTGCTATGCACAATTCCTTTGGCGCGGGTGAGGCGACGCCGGCCGGACGCGCCTAAAAGCGAGTGAATCATGGCGCAGGCGAACGGACCAACGACTGCGGCGCCGGCGACGCGTCGCGACGAGCCCTGGATCTTCCGCACCTATGCCGGCCATTCGACCGCGCGCGAGTCGAACAAACTCTATCGCCAGAACCTGGCCAAGGGACAGACGGGGCTGTCGATCGCCTTCGACCTGCCGACCCAGACCGGGTTCGACAGTGATCACATCCTGGCCCGCGGCGAGGTCGGGAAGGTCGGCGTCGCGATCTCCCACATCGGCGACATGCGGGCCCTGTTCGAGGACATTCCCCTCGCGTCGATGAATACCTCGATGACGATCAACGCCACCGCGCCCTGGCTGATGGCCCTCTACATAGCCGTCGCCGACGAGCAGGGCGCGCCTCGCAGCCAGCTTCAGGGGACGACCCAGAACGACATCATCAAGGAATATCTGGCCCGCGGATCCTACGTCTTCCCGCCCGACGCCTCGCTCAGGCTGACCAAGGACATGATCCTGTTCTGCGCCCGGGAGGCCCCGAAGTGGAACCCGATGAACGTCTGCTCCTACCACCTGCAAGAGGCGGGCGCGACGCCGGTCCAGGAGCTGTCCTACGCGCTCGCCACCGCGATCGCCGTGCTCGATCGGGTCCGCCAATCGGGCGAGGTCGACGAAGCGGGCTTCGCGGAGGTCGTCGGCCGGATTTCGTTCTTCGTCAACGCCGGCATGCGCTTCATAACCGAGCTCGCCAAGATGCGCGCGTTCGTCGAATTGTGGGACGAGATCACCCGCGACCGGTTCGGCGTCCGGGATCCCTCCAAGCGCCGCTTCCGCTATGGCGTCCAGGTCAATTCGTTGGGGCTCACCGAGCAGCAGCCCGAGAACAACGCCTATCGCATCCTGATCGAGATGCTGTCGGTGGTGCTGTCGAAGAAGGCGCGCGCCCGAGCCGTCCAGCTGCCGGCCTGGAACGAGGCGCTGGGCCTGCCGCGGCCGTTCGACCAGCAATGGTCGCTGCGCCTGCAGCAGATCATGGCCTACGAGACCGATCTGCTTGAATTCGGCGACATTTTCGACGGCAGCGAGGAGATCGCAACGCTGGTCGCCAAGCTGAAGAGCGAGGCGCAAGCGGAGATCGCCGCCATCGACGCGATGGGCGGCGCGGTCAAGGCGATCGAAACGGGCGTGCTGAAAGCAAAGCTCGTCGAATCCAACACCCGCCGGCTCGAGCGAATTGAGCGCGGCGAGCAGATCGTCGTCGGCGTGAACGCTTTCACCAATTCCGAGCCGTCGCCGCTGACGGCCGGCGAGAATTCGATCATGGTCCCGTCAGCCGAGGCGGAGGCTGAGCAGGTGGCCCGGCTCGAGGCGTGGCGGGCGCAGCGCGACGAAGGGCGCGTTCGCGATGCCCTCAGAGCGCTCAGGTCCGCGGCCGCGAGCGGCGCCAACATCATGCCGGCCTCGATCGAGGCCGCCAAGGCCGGCGTCACGACCGGCGAATGGGGCGATGCGCTCAAGGCGGAGTTTGGCGTCTTTCGCGCCCCGACTGGCGTCTCGCCGCGCGCGCGACAGGAAGCCGCGGACCTCGACCCGCTGCGCGGAGAGGTCGAACGCGTTTCGCTCAAGCTCGGCCGCCGGATCCGATTCCTGGTCGGCAAGCCGGGCCTCGACGGCCATTCCAACGGCGCGGAGCAGATCGCGGCCCGGGCCACGGACGCCGGCATGGACGTCGTCTACGACGGCATCCGGCTCGCCCCGGCCGAAATCGTCGAGGCGGCCAAGTCGGGCGTCCACTGCGTGGGCTTATCGATCCTGTCGGGCTCGCATGTCGCACTCACGGAAGAGGTGCTCAGGCTCTTGCGCGCGGCTGGACTCGAACGCGTGCCGCTGATCGTCGGCGGGATCATTCCGCCCGCCGACGCGGAGCGGTTGAAGGCGGCGGGGGTCGCGGCCGTCTACTCGCCCAAGGATTTCGCGATCAACGGCATCCTGGGCGCGATCGTCAGGCAAGTCGAGGCGCGGTTCGACGCGGAGCAGGCTATCGGCGGCGCGAGCCATCCCCAAGCCTCCGATACAACCAAAGCGCGAACTTCTAGCCAAGCAAACGCGCATAAACGCGCATAAAACGCATATAAACGCACCTAAGCGCTAGTAAAATGGCTAGCGTTTACTAGCGTTTATTTTTCCGAATCGGGACTTTTCAAAGGGTTACGGGTGATTCAAATAGAGAAATCCTCCTCCTTTTTCCGGCTTCGCGCGGTGGTTGTGGTCTGGAACGTTTCAAACAGCCGCAGTCCCTCGTTCCCGCCCGGCTACCGCCAAGCGGGGAAAGTGATTCCGATCAAGAGAACATGTATATCGCATATTTCTGTTTTTGTCAAGTCAATTCGCTGCCGACAACTCTTTTTGCTGCCGACAGCAATCGCGAAGCCCGCTTGTCGGGCTGTCAATTCGGAGGCGCCGCGCCTCAAGGGCAACGCCCCAATCCGTTGGACCGGTTTCGGACCCAAAGCGCGCATTCCCTGTTCGGGTCCATACGGAAGGAATGCGCCCAAGAGCGGACATCCCCCGCCGCCCACTCGGACGGGCCTTCCTTCAAATCTCTAACGAAACCTGTGTTACGCTGCGAAGGCGGCGGTCTTTCGCGACGTCCGATAGCCCGCAAAGCCAAGCCCCGCGAAGCCGACCATCATCATCGCCCAGGTCGATGGCTCGGGGACCGGGCTATACAGCACCCAGCCGGGCTTGCCGTCGAGCACGTTCTGCAATCGCAGCAGCGCCTCGGTGAAATAATAGTCGCCGTAGATCAACGCGGTATTCGTCCCACCCACGCCCGGGAAGCCATCGAGCAGCACGGACTCGCCAAGCAGCCCATCGTCAAGGTAATTGGCGCTGAGCAACTCCAGTATGTTCTCGGCGTCCGTGAGGTATTGCATCCTGAGGGAAGCCGTCCCGGCAACCGTACTCAGGATGACGAGCCCGTCCGCCGCGATGGCCGCCGCAGAGGTGTCCACCGGTTGCGACCCCGGCGCGTCGAAATCCCAGGGAGGGATATAGTCATCGTTCGCCGGCACATTGGCGACGAAGTAGTTCGCGACATCTTCCGCCGTCGTCAGGAATGCTGGGTTATCCGATGTCTGATAAGCCTGCACAAATCCATACAACGCCCAGGCCTGCCCTCGGGCCCAGGTCGAGCTGTCGGAATACCCGGCGAATGTCCCCTGGCTCTTGAGCGCTCCGGTCGTCTGGTCAAAAACGGCGACCTCGAACGTGCTGCCGTCCAAGCGCACGAGGTTCGTGGCCACCGTCTGGGCGTGGGTCGCCGCGATTCCCGCCCAAGTCGAGCTGCCGCCATTGCTGGCCCCCCACTGCAACGGTCCAAGGGTCATCATGCTGTCGATGATCACGGCAAAGTTCGGAGGTTCGTATGGCGTGAAGGTCCAGGAGCGAAGCGCCCCAACCGTCGGATTGTAGAGCGACGCCAAAGATTTGCCTGCGGTGATGAGCACCGATTTGTAGCTCGGGTCTCCCGTCAGCCGATATCCGTTGCCAAAACTCGTCCCGATGATGAAGCCGATGTCAGTGGGGTCCGGCCGGCCGGTCGACGAGGCCTGCGTGGCCAGCGGGGCGGTCCATGTCTGCGCCGCCGTGAGCCACTGCGGCGAGCCTGTCGCCTGATACAGGAGCCATAGCTCGCCGGGGAAAAACCCGCTCGTCCATCCCTCGGCGCCGTCCGAAGGAGTCGTCGTCTTCCACGGTCCGCTGTCGCCCCCCGAGACGGGATATCCGGACGCCGGGGAACCCAGCGACATCAGAGTCTTTGAGACCTGATTCTCTATGAAAGACAAATCCGACGCTATGTCCGGAGGCGCCGCGGCGGCCTGGCTCATCAAACATGTGATCGACGCCCAGGCGATCAAAGCTAGACGTTGCATCGCATTCCCCGCAGCGTCGAAGTATATTGCAAAGCGGTATTATTCTTATCACATTACAAGCAACGACGCTATACGTAGAACTTTATTCGCTGCTCTTGAGGAGCGGCATGACTTGATTTCAGGTTCGAGCTGGACCGCGCGCCGGGTCCCGAGCGCGGTCCATCTTGGCGCGGTCGTTTGTGTGCCAGCGTCGCAATGGAATGGCGGCTATGGCGCGGACTCCGGTCCTTCCCGATGCGACCGCTGTAGGCGCGCTTTCCGCCCAAAGCGGTCGTCACCGTACGAGGCGATTGAGCTGCAACCCTAAGCCATGTACTGCCCGCCATTGGCCGACAGGGTCGAGCCGGTGATGAATCCGGCGTCGTCGGAGGCGAGGAACATGACGCAGCGGGCGATCTCTTCGGGCTGGCCGAGGCGACGAACCGGAATCTGTGGCAGGATCGCTTTTTCGAGCACGTCTTGGGGAACGGCCATGACCATTTCGGTCGCGATATAGCCGGGACAGATGGCGTTGACGGTCACGCCCTTGTTGGCGTTCTCCTGCGCCAGCGCCTTGGTGAAGCCGAGGTCGCCGGCCTTTGCAGCGGAATAGTTGGCCTGGCCCATTTGTCCCTTCTGGCCGTTGATCGAGGAGATGTTGATGATGCGGCCGAAACCGCGCTCGCGCATGCCCTCGATCACTGGACGGCACATATTGAACAGGGAATTGAGGTTGGTGTTGATGACGTCGCACCACTGGTCCAGGGTCATCTTGTGGAACATCGCGTCCCTGGTGATGCCGGCGTTGTTGACGAGAATGTCGACCGGGCCGAGGTCCTTGGCGACCTCCGCGAGGCCGGCCACGCAGTCCTCATAGTTCGTCACGTTCCACTTGTAGACGTGAACGCCGGTCTCCGCCTTGAACTTGGCGGCCGCTGCATCGTTGGCATGGTAGGTCGCCGCGACCTCGTTTCCCGCCGCCTTCAGCGCCTTGGAAACCGCCGCGCCAATGCCGCGCGTGCCCCCCGTGACCACTGCCACTCTCGCCATGTTTTCCTCCCAAGATTCTTTAAGCGCGCCGTTGGATCGGCGCGCCCGGTTTGAGGCGGGCGGCGGAAACTACCGTTCGACCGCCATCGCGATGCCCATGCCGCCGCCGATGCAGAGCGTGGCCAGGCCCTTTCTGGCGTTGCGGCGCGCCATTTCGTGCAACAGCGTGGTCAGAACCCGCGCGCCCGAAGCGCCGATCGGATGGCCGAGCGCGATCGCGCCGCCATTGACGTTGACGATCGCCGGGTCCCAACCCAGGTCCTTATTGACCGCGAGCGCCTGGGCGGCGAAGGCCTCGTTGGCCTCAACCAGCTCGAGATCCCTGACCGACCAGCCGGCCTTTTCGAGCGCCTTGCGGGTCGCCGGAATCGGCCCCGTGCCCATGATCGCCGGGTCAACGCCCGCGGTCGCCCATGCGACGATGCGCGCCATCGGCGTCAGCCCCCGGCGCTTGGCCTCGGCGGCGCTCATGACGACGACGGCGCCCGCCCCGTCGTTGATGCCCGAGGCGTTGCCCGCCGTCACGGTCCCGTCCTTGGAGAAGGCGGGCTTGAGTTTCGCCATCGCGTCGTAGGTAGACCCGGCGCGCGGATATTCATCGGCGTCGACGACGATGTCGCCCTTGCGCGTGGACACTGTCACGGGGACAATTTCATCCTTGAAGCGGCCGGCCTTTTGCGCCGCCTCGGCCTTGTTTTGCGAGGCGACGGCGAAACGGTCCTGGTCCTCGCGGCTGATCTGCCACTTTTTGGCGATGTTTTCCGCCGTGGCGCCCATGTGATAGCCGTGAAAGGCGTCAATGAGGCCGTCTTTCAACATGGTGTCGACGAGCTGCATTTCCCCCATCTTGACGCCGCTGCGCAGATGGGCGGCATGGGGGGCCATCGACATCGATTCCTGGCCGCCGGCGACGATGATGTTGGCGTCGCCGTTCGCGATCTGCTGCATTCCGAGCGCGACCGCGCGCAAGCCACTGCCGCACAGTTGATTGACGCCGAAGGCGGTCTTTTCCTGGGGGACGCCAGCCTTCATCGCCGCCTGGCGCGCAGGATTTTGGCCCTCCGCGGCGGTGAGGATCTGGCCAAGGATCACCTCGTCCACCTCGCCGGCGTCGACCTTCGCGGCTTCGAGAGCGCTCTTGATGGCGATGGCGCCAAGGTCATGCGCGGGGGTCGAGGCGAAGGCGCCGTTGAATGAGCCGACTGGGGTTCTTTTTGCGCTGGCGATGACGATCTCAGAGGCGGGCATGTCAGTTTCCCTTTCGAGCAGGATCTGCGGGGGACGGAGGGCGCGGTGCTCGTAAGGCTTCTACACGATCCCTCGCGGACGGCGCTACCATTCTCCGCTTCTATATAGGGGCCGCAGCGAGACTGCGCGGCAATTTGCCGCGAGCGGCTCATCAGGCGGGTCGTGGCGCCGAAAGACGGGTCGCCACCGGGAGGAAGACGCCGACGGGGCAATCGGAGGCGTCGGCGATGCCGGCTGCCCCGCGCGCTTATCGATTCGAGCTCACTGGCCCCGAATGCGGCGCAGAGCTCGGGTCGGCGTCCTCGATCGCGCGGTCGACGGGGAACGTTTTGGCCAGCCGAGCAAACAGTCGCTCGGTGCGGCGCCTTGCGCCTTCCGGGCAGGTCCGATCGCCTGCGGGCCAAGCGCCATGCGCCTGCGAGCTCGCCGCCGAGCCGCAAGGCCGAGGCCGGCGAAGCCAAGCAGCATCAACGCCCAGGTCGCTGGCTCGGGCGCGCCGGTCACGGAATTGGTCTGTGTCGAGGCGCTGAACGCGACCATCTCGCCAGGGTTATAGCCGCCCGCGGGATTGTCTGACGAAAGATAGTAAGTCGGCCCATCCGAATATAAATTATAATTGTAACCGCCGGCGCTGAACAAGATTCCATTCTCGTCGACTGATGTTGGCGCGCCCGGAAAATATACGTTGTCATATTGAAAGAATACGGTATAGTCGGGAAGGGGCTGCGAGGGGTTCGGCTCCAATGCGATCGCCCCGCCGCCCGGACCGAAACCCGGACCGGAGATCGTCCCTGAGACCGACAGCACGTCGTAGCCGCCCACCGCATTCAGCGTGTCGGCGGTCGTGATCGCGCTCGTCACGGTGAACAGCGAGTCCGCCGTCGAAAAATCAAAATCGTAAGTTGCCGCATTGGCGCCGACGGGAACGAACCCGACAGCCGCGACCAACGCCCACTTCACCGCTTTTCTCATCGAGCCCACGCATCCATAATCACATGACCTGACCGTAAGGTTCGGGCATGATTTACAGCCATTTTGGTGGGGATACAACCCCAAAACGACAATTTTTACAGATTGACCCGTAGTTAACCTTATGAAGGCTCGGACGAGGGCCTCCGCGACCGCGCACCGGCGCCGCCGGCGGATCGGGGATCGCTTCGCTACGGAAGCGCGGTTTTCGATGCCCGGTCCGGCGGGCAAGCGCCCCGGCATCAGCGCGATTCCGGCCGTGATCGTGGCTTGACACGGGTCAGAATAGACATAAAGATATGCTTATGTCTGATGAACGACGGACTCCGCTCGGCTTTCGCGCTCTGCTTGCGGGCCTTGAGGCCGCGGGCGAGGAGACCCGGCTCCGCATTCTGTGCCTATTGGAAGCCGCCGAGCTCACGGTGAGTGAGCTGGTCGCCATTCTCGGCCAGTCGCAGCCGCGCGTTTCGCGTCATCTCCGACTGCTGGTCGAGGCGGGGCTCGCCACCCGGCAGCGCGAGGGCGCCTGGGCGTTCTTCCGCCTCGCCGAACCAGGCGGGGCGCTCGCGCGCGAATGGCTGGGCCGTCTCGATCCGGCCGATCCGGTGGTGAACGCCGACCGCGTCCGCCTCGACATCGCACGCGAAGCGCGGCGCAAGCAGGCGGCGGCCTATTTCGCCGCGCGCGCCGCCGATTGGGACCAGATCCGCGCGCTGCATGCGCCGGAGGAGCGGGTCGAAGCGGCGCTGATCGCCATGATCGGCGTGAAGCCGTTCCGCAATTTGCTCGATCTCGGCACCGGCACCGGCCGCATGCTCGAGCTTCTCGCTCCGCGCGCCGGGCGCGCCGTCGGGGTCGACCAAAGCGCAGCGATGCTGGCGCTCGCGCGGGCCCGCATCGATCAGGCGGGCCTCAGGCATGTCTCCTTACGCCAGGGCGACATCTACGCGCCCCCCGTCGAACGCGACGCCTACGATCTTGTGGTCATCCATCAGGTGCTGCACTTCCTCGACGATCCGGCGCGGGCGCTCGCCGAAGCCGCGCGGGCGCTGGCGCCCGGCGGGCGGCTCGCGGTGGTTGATTTCGACGCCCATGACCAGGAATTCCTGCGCGACGAGTTCGCCCATCGTCGGCTTGGCTTCGCGGTCGAAGAGGTTGAGGGCTATCTCGCCGAGGCAGGCCTCGCCGCCATCCGCGCCGAGCGCGTTCCGCCTGCCAAGGGCGAAGCGGGCAAGCTGACCGTCGTGCTGTGGATCGCCGAGGATCCGCGCGTCATCTCTGACGATTTCCCTAAGGCAGAGGCGGAGTTCGCCTGATGGCCGCGAAACCTGTCCCTTTGAGCCGCGCGGGAGCGCGTGTTCAGGTCTCGTTCGAGTTCTTCCCGCCCAAGACGGCGGAAATGGAGGCCAGCTTGTGGGAGGCGGCGACCCGGCTCGAGCCGCTGAGCCCCGCCTTCGTCTCGGTCACCTACGGCGCCGGCGGCTCGACCCGCGAGCGCACGCACGCGCTGGTTGAGCGCATCGTATGTGAGACGACGATGAAGCCCGCGGCGCATCTGACCTGCGTCAGCGCCTCGTGCGATGAAATTCGCCAGACGCTTCGCGCCTATCACTCAGCCGGCGTCCGCCACGTCGTGGCGTTGCGCGGCGACCCGCCGACCGGCTTCGATGCGCCTTACGAAGCCGCCACAAACGGCTATAAATCGACCGCCGAACTCGTCGCTGACGCCACGGAGATGGGCTTTGAGGTGTCGGTCGGAACCTATCCCGAGCGCCATCCGCAGAGTCCCACCTTGCTGCATGACATCGAGATTCTCAAGCGGAAGGTTGACGCCGGGGCGACGCGCGCTATCACCCAGTTCTTCTTCGACAATTCGGTCTATTTCCGCTTTCTTGACGTCGCTGCAGCCGCCGGGCTCGACGTTCCAATCGTGCCCGGCGTTTTTCCGGTGCAGAACTTCAAGCAGACCGCCAATTTCGCGCGCCGCGCGGGGGCGAGCGTGCCGCAATGGCTAGCCGACCGGTTCGAGGGCCTCGAGGACGATCCGGCGACACGGCGCCTCGTTGCGGCCGCCGTCTGCGCCGAGCAGGTGATCGACCTCATCGACCATGGGGTTGAGGAACTGCACTTCTATACTATGAACCGCGCCGATCTGGTGTTTGCGATCTGCCACTTGATGGGGTTGCGCGCCAAGCCCGCGCGGGTCGCCATCCCGCTTGCGGAACGGGAACCGCCGCCTCTTGCGGCGGGCGCAGTGTGACCAGCGACAGAGCCTGATCGCCGGGCCCACGGGCCGCCGCTCGGTTCCAGCCTCAAAAATCTTTCGTCGCGCCCACGATCCAGCGTCGGGGCTGGCCCCCGAGCAATCCGCCATCGTCGCCATCGTCGCAGATGAGCCCCGCCGAGCGATGGCCGCAGCAGGGATCGGGATTGAGCGCCGGAATGCGGCGCGTTTCGATTTCCTGGTTAACCAAACCTTTCGAAAGCCCGCAAGACTGGGCGCCACAGCGTTGACTGGCGTTTCCCCTTTTTCTCATTATGAACAAAACAAGAACAATCTGCGGCGACTTTGGGTCAGGACTGCCCTTTGACGGCCCCCGCTGACCTGGAAGCTGCTTTAGCTTTCGTAACGTTCGTGTGTAAAACGGAGTGGGCGATGTTGAAGCTTATCGAAGGTTCCTATGCATCTTTTTTCCCAAAAGAGATCGATGCGATGTTTCGCAACAGAGCCGAAACCTTTTCCGACCGGCTCGGCTGGGAGGTCGTGGTCAAAGATGGTTACGAGCGAGATGTATTCGACACCGCAAATCCTCTGTATCTTGTATCCGTCGATCCGGATACCGAAGAATACTGGGGCTCCTTGAGATTGCTGCCGACCACCGGTCCGAACATGCTGCGCGACGTCTTTCCTCAGCTGCTCGACGGGGAATACATCGAGAGCGCCACCATATGGGAGAGCTCGCGAATCTGCGCGGCCGCCGTCCCCCGCCAACCGGAACGGAGCCGCAGCGGCGTCAATCATGTCCTGAGCGAGCTCATCCTAGGCATCGGCGAAGTCGCGGTGGCCGCCGGGCTGACGCAAATCGTCTCCGTATTCGACGCCAGGATTTTCCGCGTCCTGAAAGCCGCCGGATGCAACCCCCAGATTATCGGAACGCCGCAGCGGATTGGCGGCGTCATGAGCTACGCCGGTCTTTTCGACACCGGCGAAGGTCCCCTGAAGGCATTCC
Organism: uncultured Alphaproteobacteria bacterium; assembly: GCA_963824475.1. GTDB lineage: Bacteria > Pseudomonadota > Alphaproteobacteria > Rhizobiales > Beijerinckiaceae > Roseiarcus. The sequence continues at coordinate 462,187 of CAWGPR010000002.1, read as the reverse complement.
GCGCCGCGACTGGCGTCGAGCACTCCGTTCTGGCTCCGGGCGCCAAGGAGATCGCCTTCGCCTGATCGCCCCGCGGGTCCCTTTCCCGCGGAGGGCTCATGAAACGGGTTGTTAGGGAATGCCAGCTCCCCTTCGCAACCGCCAAGTAGTAAAGGCAGCAGAAATGCTCGCCCGCAAGTGTTCCGAGCTCTGACGTTGATGCCGTTCTCGTTTTGTCATCTACAACTTTGTCGCTTGTCATTCGTCTCGTACGTCATCAGACTACTTTTCGAGGCGGAATCAAGTATGGGGGCGGGGAGTGGCCAAGAAATTGAAAAAGCGAGCACCCGAGCCAGAGGATACAAGGCCGTGTGTCGGAGAATTGAATCTATCGGCGTGTGAAGCAAGGAGGTTATACGGCATCTGCGTAGAGCTGCTGGAATTGTGCAGCCACGTCTCTGGTCGAATAGATCCTCAGGCCGGCTGGATGGTTGCTCATGCGCGAGATGAAGTGATGCTCGGGATCTTCGATGTCAAGCCTTGACGCCGTGCTGGAAAAGCCAATCGTTCGCGAGGCGCGGGACGCGAACGTCAGTATCGAATTCGCGGCGGCGCGATTGACCGAGACGATTCTCGGCAACGATGACAGCGATCTTGCTGAAACGCTGAAGGTAATTGCTCCGGAAATTGGTGTTAGCCACATCGCATATTTGCGCTTGTCGCCGGATAAAAGCCCAGATATCTGCCTTTTAGTCGCGGTTGTCACCTATTCAAGGCTATGGACGCACCGATACTTTGTGAAGAAGTATATAACTCACGACCCGGTGATTGCTTATGGGCGAGCGGCTGAGCAGCCCTTCGATTGGTCCACCCTGCCCGTTGACGACCCGGCGACAAAGGCCTTCTTCGTCGACGCCTTGAACCACAGTGTGGGGCGAAACGGCCTGTCGATTCCGTTGCGCAATCGGCGCGGCGTGGTCGCTTTGGTTTCGTTCACCAGCGACCTGGCGAAGGACGAATGGGAAGCCTACAAAGCCGGCAATCTGACGAAGCTCAAACTCCTTTCCGTCCTTATTGATTCGGCGGCGAACATCAATTTCAAATTGCCCGCCTTTCCTGTGCATCTGTCGAACCGGGAAGAGCAGTGCTTGCTTTGGGCGGCGCGCGGCAAAACCTATCAGGAGATTGCCGAGATCCTCGGTTTGGCCTTTGGCAGCGTGAAAACGCACCTCGACACCGCCCGCCACAAGCTGCATTGCATGAATCTGACCCACGCGGCCGCGGTCGCCTTCGCCACCGGCGTGATCCCGGCGCAGGCGCTGAAATAGGCCGCAAGACGAGGCCCGCGTCGGCCCCGAGCCCCCCGGGGGGACCGCCAAGTCGACGCTCCACGCTAGGCCGGAATTCGGACCATGAGTTCGCCGATCCCGTGGATGAAAGCGGAGAACACCCGTTTCGGCTCGCCCACGACCTCGATCCGGGGCAGGCGGTCGAGGATCTCCTCCCACAGGATCTTCAACTGCATTTCGGCCAGGTTCTTGCCGACGCAGCGGTGAATGCCGAAGCCGAACGACAGATGCTGGCGCGGACGGGCGCGGTCGATGATGAAGCGGTCGGGCTCTTCGATCGCCTCCTCGTCGCGGTTGCCGGAGATGTACCACATGGCTACCTTGTCGCCCTTGCGGATGGGCTGGCCGCCGAACTCGACGTCCTCGAGCGCAGTGCGGCGCATGTAGATGATCGGCGTCTGGTAGCGGATGATTTCCGGCGCCATGGAGTCTACGAGTTCGGGCTTGGCGCGCAGCTTGGCGAATTCATCCGGATTCTGGCTCAGGAACAGGAGGCCGCCGGTCATCGAATTGCGCGTCGTGTCGTTGCCGCCGACGATCAAGAGGACGACATTGCCCAGATATTCGCGCGGGCTCATGTTGCGCGTGGCCTCGCCATGCGCGAGCATCGAGATCAGGTCGGGGCGCGGCTCGGCGTTGACCCGCTCGTTCCACAGCTTCATGAAATAGCCGAGGCAGTCGCGGAATGTCGCTTCGCGCTGCTCTTCGCTTTCGATCAGGCCGCCCTGGTAGGGGATGGCGGTCGAGACGTCGGACCAGTAGGTGAGCTTGCGCCGATCCTCGAACGGAAAGTCGAACAGGGTCGCCAGCATCTGGCAGGTGAGCTCGATTGAGACCTTGTCGACCCAGTTGAAGGTCTCGCCGCGCGGGAGAGCGTCCAGGGTGTCGCGCACGCGCGAGCGGATCAGGCCCTCGAAATTGGCGAGGTTCTCGGGCGAAACGATCGGCTGCACCACCTTGCGCTGCACGTCGTGCTTGGGCGGGTCCATGGCGATGAACATCGGCAGTTCGAGTTCGGCCGGCCGGTCGCGCAGGACAATGCCGCCCAGCGTCGAACTCGACGAGAACGTCTTGTGGTTCACTTCGAGGGCGATGATGTCCTTGTGCTTGGTCACGGACCAGTAGGGTCCGAGGGGGCTCTCCTTGCAATAGTTGACCGGCGCCTCGCGCCTGAGCCGTCGGAAATAGGGCTGCCACACGTCCTCTTGGTAGAGTTTGGGATTGCTGACGTCGATCTCGTCAAGCGGCGTCGAGAGGGCGAGCGCGGCGTGATCGACAGCGTCCGGGGCGCTGGCGAGACTGTCCGAGACCATGGTCATTGTCTGGCGCCTCCAGAAATAGCCCTGCGACGTCTAGCACGTCGCCGGCCGGTGGTCCACGCAATGGGCCGGCGCTTGCGGACGAAGCCCGACCGGGGCCGACCTTCGCCGAGCCGGCTGGCGCGGGGCCGGATCAACCAGCGCGCGAGTTCGTTGCAAGCAAATGCGAATTAAGCGCCGACAAAAGCGAATAAACGCTAGCAAAATTGCTAGCATTTACTAGCGTTTGCTTTTCCAAATCGAGCCTTTTCAATGCGTTACAGCCAATTCAAATAAAGGATTCCGAACCCTCGTCTCAGGTTGTGTGCAAAACGTCTCGGGCCAACTTTCCCGCTTCCATCGACCGAACCCGCGCCGGTCCGATCCGGCGACTGAGAAAAGTGTAGCATAGATTTCTGGTTTTCGCAAGCAATTGCAGGAAATTTTTGTGTGCCGCCCTTCCCGACGCCGTCCGGACGCGACGGCTTCGACCAACGCGCGCGTTTGGGCCGGCCAATCGATAGCCCATCGGCCGCGCGATCAAACCAACGGCCAGTCGCCCGTGAAAGCGTAGGCTTCTGGCGCGGAGGCGAGCAATTCCTGGAAAGCGACAACGAGAGGGGGAAAGGACTGAATGACTGTCGCGCTTCGCTATGTCATTCCCGCGCAAGCGGGAATCCAGAACGACGGAACGCGACGATGCAAGCCGGCGGGCGCTACGCGGTCACCATCATGGCAAGCCGCCGCAACGGTACTCTCTATGTTGGCGTGACAAACAATATTGAGCTCCGCGCCTATCAGCATCGGACCGGAGCGGGCGGGGAGCGCCAGTGGAAACTGGAGCTGATGGAAAGCTTCAATCCCGGATGAACCGATTTGTACGACCTGTCGAGCGCTTGGGAGCGGTGGTCGCCTGGATCCCCGCTTGCGCGGGGATGACAAGACTGTCGCGGGGATGACAAGAGAAGCGTTGGGGCCGCATGGGCAACGCACGATCGCATGGCGACCCTCGTCGCCGTGAGACCGGAGCAGCAAAACAACCACAAATGAATGACGGTGGCGCTCCCCTATGTCATTCCCGCGCAAGCGGGAATCCAGAACGACGGAACGCGACCATGCCAGCCGGCGGGCGCTACGAAACTGGAGCTGATTGGGAGCTTCAATCCCGAATGGACCGATCTATACGACGTGCTGAACCGTTGATCGCTGGGTAGGGGCTTGCCTGAATCCCCGCTTGCGCGGGGATGACAAGACTGGCGCGGGGATGACAAGAGCAGATTGGGGCCGCGCATGGGCAACGCACGATCGCATGGCGACCCTCATCGTCGCCGCGAGACCGGAGCGGCAAAACAACGAGAAAGGAATGACTGTCGCGCTCCCCTATGTCATTCCCGCGCAAGCGGGAATCCAGAACGAGGAATGCGACGATGCAAGCCGGCGCGCGCTACGCGGTCACCATCATGGCAAGCCGCCGCAACGGTACTCTCTATGTTGGCGTGACGAACAATATTGCGCTCCGCGCCTATCAGCATCGGACCGGAGCGGGCGGGGAATTCACGCGCAAATATGGCGTCACTCGGCTGGTCTGGTACGAGTTCCATTCGGATATCAACGAGGCGATCACGCGTGAGAAGCGCATCAAGAAATGGGAGCGCCAGTGTAAACTGGAGCTGATTGAGAGCTTCAATCCCGAATGGGCGGACTTGTACGACGTGCTGAACCGGTGAGCGCTGGGTCGGGGCTTGCCTGGATCCCCGCTTGCGCGGGGATGACAAGACTGGCGCGGGGATGACAAGAGAAGCGTTGGGGCGTCGCGGGCAAGGAACGACAGCGTAGACGCCCCTCACCCCAGATGCTTGCGCAGGAAGGCGATCGTGCGCGTCCAGGCGAGCGCGGCGCTCGGCGCATCGTAGCTCTCCCGATGGTCGCAATTGAAGCCGTGATCGGCCGGGTAGATGTGGACCTCGACCTCCGGATGGGCGGCGGCGACCTCTTTGACGCCAGCGATCGGGATATGCTGGTCCTTCTCGCCGAAATGCAGGAGCGTCGGGACGCGGGGTTTTAAGTCCTTAAGCCCGATGATCCCGCCGCCGTAATAGCCGACCGCGGCGCTCAAGCCCTTGAGGCGCCCCGCCGCCGACCAGGCGACTGTGCCGCCAAGACAGAAGCCGACCACGGCGACCTTGCCGCCTTCCTTGGCGACCTCGATCGCGGCGGCGACGTCGCGCAGCACCTGCTCGCGGTCAATTCTGCCGGCGATCGCCATGCCGCGCGCTCTCGCGTCAGCGTCGTAGCCGGTCTCGAACCTGGGCTCGACATGCTCGAAAATCGCCGGCGCCACGGCGAGATAGCCCTCGGCCGCAAACCGGTCGGTGACGTCGCGAATATGCGAATTGACGCCGAAGATTTCCTGGATGACGACGATCCCGCCGCGCGGAGGGCCCGCAGGATCGGCGCGCCAGGCTCGAATGGGTCCCGCGCCTTCCGGCTTCAGTTCAATCCACGCGCCCATGTCGGTCTCCTCGCGTTCAAGCGGCGGTCAGCGTTGAAGGCCGCTCGAGCCTCTTTGCGCAATGGCGATGCCCCCGACAACTAACAATAACGCGAGCACGTGATAGACGGCGAATGGCTCGCCCAGGATGCCAACCGCCATGATGGCGCCGAACACCGGCACCAGATTGACGAATACGCCCGCCCGGCCGGGCCCGATCAGCTCGACCCCGCGCATGAAGGTGAGCTGGGCGACGAAGGCCGGTCCAAGCGCCACGAAGGCCAGCGCCAGTAGGCCGCCCCAGGTCGGCCAGACGAATCCGCCCGACATGATTTCCCATATCACCAGCGGAATGGACGTGATGAAGGCGGCGACCGCCATCGCCGCCAGCATGCTGACCCCGGAGACGTTCGGGCGCTGGCGAAGGCCGATGGTGTAGCCCGCATAGAGCACCGCCGCCACGACCATCATCACATCGCCGCTATTGAAGGCGAGCGCCGCGAGCCTTGCCGGATCGCCCTGGGCGGCGATCACCGCCACGCCCAGCATGGTGACGAGGGCGCCAAGCGCCTGCAACGCGCTGAAACGGACCTTGAGGAACAGGCGCGCCCCGATGAGAACCAGCGCGGGGATGGCGCCCTGGATGATCGAGAGATTGAGCGCGCTCGTATGATGCGCGGCGACGTAGAAGAGCGCAACGAACACGGTGTATCCGGCGGCGCCCATGACCGCGAGATAAACCCAGCGCGCCCGCAACGCGGGCCAGTCCCGGCGCAGCGACGGGCGCGCGGCGATCAGAATGGGGATCAGCGCCACCGCCCATCTGAGGCAGGTCAGAGTCATCGGCCCGATCTGATCGACCGCCAATCGGCCGACGATCGAGTGGGCGGCCCAGATCAGGGTCGTGAGAACGAGCAGCAGGATCGGGTTCGCCCAGGCCGATTGCATAAATCCGGCCCTTGCGGCAGTCGCGTCGGTCATGAGTATTTTCGGCGGCCTCGAGGATGGTCAATCATTCGCGGGCGCGCTTGGAAGCGGAGCCCGGCCCTTGGGAACGAGACGGCGGGAGGGCATAGGCCGAGGCAGGGCCAAAGGCAATCCGCGGACGAGGACGATGCGCCTCAAGCGTGCGCTCAAGCGGCTTGGCGCGCCGGGGCGACGATGGTCTCGCGGATCGCTTCGGCGAGCGCCTTGGCTTCCTCGCTCGGACGTCCCGGCGCGTGGATGAGGCCCATGCGGTTCAGGGGCAATTCCGGCAGTCCCTCGGCGCGCCCGAGGCGCTTGAGGCCGGGACCGACCAGCGACGCCGGCAGGATCGTCGCCGCCAGCCCCGAGCGCAAGAGCGTGCCGATCGCGCTGAAATTCTTGGAGTAGAACCGCGTCCTCGTCACGCCCGGCGTCGCGGTCAGCGCCTGCTCGGTCGCGCGGCGCCAGCAACAGGTCGGGCTGCCGAGTGCGAGCGGGATTGGCGCTCCGTCCTCCAACCGGAATCGGTCGGAGGCGACCCAGACCAGCGGCTCCTCGCGCAGAAGTTCGAGCCCCTTGAGTCCTTCGTAGTCGGTGATCAAAGCCAGATCCAGCGCGCCGGCGGCGACCTGGGGGGCAAGGTCGGTCGACGCCTCGCAAACGACCGAGACCTCCACCAGCGGATGCCGGCGATTGAAGCGGGCGAGGATTTCGGCGAGGAACGATTCGGCGTAGTCGTCCGGAATGCCGAGGCGAGCGGCGCCTCTCAGGCCCTTGCGCGAGAGCGCGGCAAATGCGCCCGCCTCGACCTGGACGATGCGGCGGGCGAATTCGATCAGCCGCTCGCCTTCATCCGTCAGCCGCGCGCCGCGCCCGTGCTTGACGAACAGCGCGCAGCCCAATTGCTCCTCCAGCCGGCGGATGTGCATCGAGACGGCCGACTGGGTCTTGTGCACCCGTTCCGCCGCCTTGGTGAACGAGCCGGAATCGACGATGGCGAGAAAGGAGCGAAGCTGGTCGGTGTCGAGCATGAAACCCATCCGAAATTTCGATCAGTTACTCTACAAACATTCGTTGGACCGATCAATGGGGCGCACTATATAAATGAGCATCCTGAAACGGAACGGCCGCTCCTGGCGCCGGCCTTTGCGCCGAACGGACCGTCGTCACTTCAAGGAGGAGGCGGAGATGGTTGCTTCATTCACAATGGCCTCCCAGGCGGCGAACGCGCTTTGGCGCATCCTCACCTGGCCGGCTCGGGTCAGCGCGGCGCGGCGCACGATGTCCGAATTGGCGCGGATGAGTGAATATGAGCTGCGCGACATCGGCCTTACTCGATCCGATATCAATGACGTGACGGCGCTGCCGTTGGACGCCGACCCGTCCGGTCTGCTCGTCAGGCGACGGGCGTGGCGGGAGCGGACTGGCGGACGGGCTGATCTCGCGGCCTGATCCAGACCGAAGGCGGCCGCCGCAATGCGGCGGCGGCGCCTCCCCAAAGGCGGCGAAAAGGTCTACGCTCATGTCGCAGACCCCCACGCCCTTGCGGAGGACCTCATGACAGCGCATTCGGCTGTAGCCGGCGTCGAGATCAACGCCAAACCCAGCGGCCGGCAGTCCGAAATCCTCAGCGCCGAGGCGCTCGCGTTCCTTGCCGGCCTGCACCGGCGCTTCAATCGGCGGCGGTTGGAATTGTTGGCGCGCCGCATGGAGCGCCAGGAGCTCTACGACGCCGGGCGACTGCCAGATTTTCTCCCGGAGACGAAATCCACTCGCGACGGCGACTGGACGGTCGCCCCGATCCCGGCCGACCTTGTCGACCGGCGGGTCGAGATCACCGGCCCGGTCGATCGCAAGATGATCGTCAACGCGCTCAATTCCGGCGCCAAGGTGTTCATGGCCGATTTCGAGGACGCCTCCTCGCCGATGTTCGTCAACATGGTCGAGGGCCAAGCCAACCTGAAGGACCGCTGGACCGGAACGATCAACTTCACCGATCCCGCCAGCGGGAAACTTTACGCAGTCAAGAGCAATCCCGCCGCGCTGATGGTCCGGCCGCGCGGATGGCATCTGCCCGAACGCCATGTCGCCGTTGACGGCGAGGAAATGTCCGGCTCGCTGTTCGACTTCGGCCTTTACGTCTTCCACTGCGCCAAGGCCCAGATGGCCCAGGGCTCGACGCCAGCCTTCTACCTGCCGAAACTCGAGAGCCATCCCGAGGCCAGGCTCTGGAACGAGGTCTTCTCCCATGCGGAGCGCGAGCTCGGCGTCCCGAACGGCGCCTTCAAGGCGACGGTGCTGATCGAGACGCTGCCAGCCGCGTTCGAGATGGACGAGATTCTCTACGAGCTGCGCGACCATATTGTCGGCCTCAACTGCGGCCGCTGGGACTATATCTTCTCGTATATCAAGCGCCTGGGCAAGAACCCCGCCTTCCTCACCCCCGATCGGTCGGAAATGACGATGGGCAAGGCGTTCCTCAGCGCCTATTCGCTCCTGCTCATCAAGACCTGCCACCGCCGCGGCGCGTTCGCGATGGGCGGCATGGCGGCCCAGATCCCGGTCAAGGGCGACAAGCAAGCGAACGAGGCGGCCTTCGCAAAGGTCCGGGCCGACAAGGAGCGCGAGGCGGCCAATGGGCATGACGGCACCTGGGTCGCCCACCCCGATCTCGTGCCGATCGCGATGGAGGTGTTCGACCGGCTCATGCCCGGCCCTAACCAGCTCTCGGTCAAGCGCGACGACGTTCACGTGACCCAGGCCGAGCTCCTCGAGGTGCACAAGGGCAAGCGCACCGAGGAAGGACTGGGCGTGAACATTCGGGTCGGGGTGCAATATATCGAGGCGTGGCTCAGGGGCCGCGGCGCCGTGCCGATCTACAACCTGATGGAGGATGCGGCGACGGCCGAAATCTCCCGCGCCCAGGTCTGGCAATGGCTGCATCTCAAGGCGAAGCTCGACGACGGCCGCGAGGTGACGCCGGCGATGTTCCGCGAGGCGTTCACCGGCGAGATGGAGCGGGTGCGCGGCGAGGTCGGCGCCAAGGCGTTCGACGGCGGCCGCTTCAAGGAGGCGACCCAGCTGTTCTCGGACATGTCGCTTGCCGACACGTTCGAGGAGTTCCTGACCCTGCCGGCGTACAAGCTGATCGACTGAGGGCCCAGGGGCGGACGCACAGCCGTCGAGCGAGTCGCCGCGCGAAAGGACATCAGTTCTGAGGGCAACGAAATCCACCGGCAGCCATACTGCCGGTGTCGACCTTTGCTGACGTGCCAGACCGGTTCCGATACGCGCGGAATGCGCCCAGCCGGTCATTCGTTCGCGCGGATTCAATTCGCTGAGCGCAGTGTGCTCTAGGTCACAGCGCCGGACAAAATCCTCGCCAAACTTAACCGTGCCCTGCAACCGCGTAAAACGCCGCTTGCGATTTGTGAGTTTTGGTGCTTACTTCACGGAACGCTGAGCGCGGCCGGATTGACCTGACGCCACGCGCCAACAGCAAGTTTTCACGAGGCGGAATCCGCCCGGCGCTAAAGGTTTACTTGACTGATACTGGAGGAGCCGGAAATGGCGACGATCATCCTTGGCAATGGCGGCAATCTCTCCGTGTCCGACGCCAATAGCGACGGAGACACGATTATCCTCGGCAATGGCGTCAATGACGCCGTAAGCGCGGCTTCCAGCCAATACGATACGATTATCCTCGGCAACGGCGCCAATGACACAGTGAACGCGGATTACAGCCAATACGACACGATCATCCTCGGCGATGGCGCCGGAGACATCGTGAACGCCTTCGGCAAGGTGGGCAACCCATCACTCCCCGGAAGCCTGTACGACACAATTATCCTCGGTGATGGCCGCGGAGACGCCGTGAACCTCTTTGGCGGCGTCGAGAACACGATCACACTCGGCGACGGGGCCGGCGACAAGGTGAACGCCACGCCCAACCTGTCTGACTTCAGCAGCAAATACGACACAATCACCCTCGGCAACGGTGCCGGAGACGCCGTGAGCCTCGTCAACAGCCAAGGAGACACGGTCACCCTCGGCAACGGGGCCGGCGACGCGGTGAATATCACAGGCTTTTATCCAAGCTCCGGCAATACAATCATCCTCGGCAACGGCGAGGGCGACTCCGTCAACATCGCCATGAGCTCGGGCAATACGATCGTCCTCGGCAATGGCGACGGCGACTCCGTCTACCTCGGTGGCGGCTTTTTCGGCGCGCAGGTCAACACGATTTTCGTTGGCGACGGCCAAGCCGATGTGGCGACGATCGGGCACGGATCCAACAACAAGTTAACCCTCGGCAACGGTAACCATGACGTGGTGAACAACCAGGGTGGCGGCAACAACACGATCACGCTTGGCAACGGCGCCGGCGACGTGGTGAACGACTTGGGATCGTACGAGACGATCACCCTCGGCAATGGCAATGGCGACGTGGTGAACGCCTTGGGATCGTATGACACGATCACGCTCGGCAACGGCTCTGACACGGTGACGGCGGTCAGCTCACTGATAAACGGCGGACACGGTCACGATACATTTGTCTTCACGGGCAGTTTTGGTGAGGACACGATTACAAGCTTTAGCCCGCTGCACGATAACATCGTGCTGGCTCAGGCCATGTTTGCAAACTTCGGCGCCGTGCAGAGCGATATGACGCAGGTTGGGGCAAACACCGTCATTGCGTATGATCCCTCGAACGTGATTACCCTGACGGGCGTCAACGCTTCCAGCTTGCACGCCAGCGATTTCAAATTCGTGTGACGGCGTGCGCGTTCTCGACCGGGGTTCGCCTCGGCTGGCTGCCGCTGGAATGTGTTGAAACGGCCCGACCCCGCTGCGCGGCCCGACTGACGGTGCGTGAGGACGGCCGAAAAGGGGCCGGTCGCGAGCCGGCCCCTTTTGCGACGCTACGCTGACGGGTCGTAGTCGTTGCTTTCGCCGATCCATGGGGTCGGCGACGGGAGCGCCGGGCTATCCGCCCGCCCTTGACGATGTTCAAGATCCTGCTTCTTGAGCAGTGGCGCTTTGGCCGCAAAGTCGGCTTATAACATCCCGATAGGGCAACCTTCGGCGCTCTCTTTCGACCGAGCCGGAGCGCCGTCTACCGACCTCGTCCAGAGGCGCCGCAGAGCGGCCTCGAAGAACGCGCGATCAACTGGAACATCCTTTGGGCGCCCCGCTTGTGCAGGGCAGCCTCGGGATGAGATCGTAAGTCGATGCTCCGCCGCCCTCGCCCTCAAGGTCAGAACGGATATTGCTGCGGACCCTCGATCGTGATCCAGCGAAGGTCGGTGAACTCGTCGATCACCGCCTTGCTCCCGAAGCGCCCATAGCCGGACGCCTTGACGCCTCCGAACGGCATTTGCGCCTCATCATGCACGGTCGGGCCGTTGATGTGGCAGATGCCGGACTCGATGCGCTTGGCGACTTGCAGCGCGCGCTGGACGTCGCGGCTGAAGACCGCGGCCGAAAGGCCATATTCCGTGTCGTTCGCGACCCGGATCGCCTCCTCCTCTCCGCTCACCCGCACCACCGGCTTCACCGGCCCGAACGATTCCTCGTGGTAGATGCGCATCGAAGACGTCACGCGGTCGATGACCGTCGCTTCGACGATCGTCCCGTTGCGTTTTCCCCCGGCGACCACCTTCGCGCCCTTGCTGATCGCGTCGGCGATCAGTTCATCCATCCGCTCGGCCGCGCCCATGCTGACCAGCGAGCCCAGAACGACAGGACCACGCGGATCGCCGCTCGGCAGCGCGGCGGCGCGCTTGGCCAGCTTGTCGACGAACGCGTCCGCGACCCTAGCGTCGACGACGAGCCGCTCGGTCGACATGCAGATCTGGCCCTGATTGGCGAATGCGCCGAACACCGCGGCGTCGACCGCCGCGTCGATGTCGGCGTCGTCGAGCACGATCAGCGGAGCCTTGCCGCCGAGCTCCAGCAGGACCGGTTTCAGATGCTCCGCCGCCAGCTTGGCGATCAGCTTGCCGACCTTGGACGAGCCGGTGAAGTTCACCCGCTTGACCGCGGGATGAGCGATCAGCGCCGCCACGACCTTCGGAGCGTCGTCGGGAGCGTTGGAGATCACGTTGACGACGCCCTTGGGAAAGCCGGCGTCATTCATGATCTGTCCGATCAGCCGATGGGTCGCGGGGCAGACCTCGGACGACTTGAGGATCACCGTGTTGCCGCAGGCGAGCGGCGCGGCGATCGCACGCACGCCCAGGATCACCGGCGCGTTCCACGGCGCTAGCCCAAGCACAACTCCGGCCGGCTGCCTCACCGCAAGCGAAATCACCCCCGGCTTGTCGGCTGGGATGATCTCGCCCAGGATCTGTGTCGTCAGCGCGGCGGCTTCGCGCAGCATGCTGGCGGCGAAGTGGACGTTGAAGCCCGCCCACGGCGCCGTCGCGCCGATTTCCTCGATCATCGGCTTTACGAATTCGTTGGCTCGCGCCTCGATGAGATCGGCGGCCTTGAGCAGAAGCGCGCGCCGTTCGCTGGGGCCGGTCTGCGACCAGGCGGGGAACGCCCGCGCCGCCGAGTTCGACGACGTTGGCGACGTCCGCTTCGCTCGCCGCCGCGGCTTCGCTGGCCACCGCCCCGGTGACCGGATCACGCCTGGCGTATGTGGCGCCGGAGGCGGCAGGAGCCGCTGCGCCGTCGATGATGAAATCAACCTTCATGCTGACCTCCCTACGCTGTATTCGCCGGACCTCACGCCCAGCGCTCGTTTAGAATCCGAGAACAGTGGCGTTGATCGAGGCTTCGAGGCCGCCGTCGACCGGCAGATTGGCGCCGTTGATCCAGCGCGCGCCGTCCGAGCACAGGAACAGCACCGCGGGCGCGATGTCAGGCGCCGAGCCCGCACGCCCGACACGCGCGATGTCGTCGTCGACGCGCGGATCGCCGAAGATCTGGCGAAATTCCTTGAGGATCGGCGTCGTCACTGGGCCGGGGCTCACCGCGTTCACCCGCAATCCGCGGTCCTTGAACAACGGCTGGTGCGCCGCCCGCATCGTCCATAGGAGCAAAAGCTCCTTCGACAACGGATAGGCCTCAGCGTCCGGAACCTTGTGCGCGGCGAGGAGCGGGCCGAGGTCCGGAAAACCGGGCGCGCTCACGAACGCCTTGGCGCGCTCGAGATTGGCGCGCCAGCCGTAGCCGGCGATCGAGGCGACGTTGACGACGGCGCCGCCCTCGCGCAGCCTCGGCGCGAGGCTTTGAGTCAATTCCCGGAGCCCATAAAAGTTGATCGCCAGCGTCCTTGCCGCCCCGATCATGCCGGAGACGCCGGCGACGTTGCACAGCGCGTCGAACCGCTGCGGCAGCGTCTGGGCGATCTCAGCCACGCCCTGAGCCGAGCCGATATCCGCCTTGATGAAGGCGTCCAAGGGACGCGCGGGCTTGTTAATGTCGACGCCGATGATGTCGGCGCCCAGCGCTTGGGCGAGTTCGCCGACGCGCGCGCCGATCCCGGACGCAATTCCGGTGACGACGATCGTCTTTCCCAAAAGCATCTCAGCCTCCCGCCCCAGTCTCGTGCTTGGCTTTCCCGCCGCTCAGGTCTTGACTCGCCCGAATTGTCCGCGGCCCGTCCCGGTTGGCGAAGCGGAGGCGGTACCCGATCGGCAAAAGCCTCAGCGACGTGCGGTCCTCGACCCAACCCCAGACGCCGCGCGGAAAGAGAAGCGCGAAGATGAGCGCGGTCGCGCCGAGCCCGACAAGATACCAGACGCCCATGTCGCCGAACCAGGTCTCGATCGCGAAGAAAATGACGGCCCCGAGAATCGCGCCCTCGAAGGTCCCCAATCCCCCGACGAGCGCCATGAAGATCATGTACGCCGTCCATAGCGGACTGAAATAAGCCTTCGGCTGGAAGGTGAGCGCCGTCGCCACCCAGAGCGCTCCCGCCAGCGCCGCGCCGAAGGCGGCGAGCGTGAACACGAGCCGCTTGGCGCTCATGACCCGCACGCCGATCGATTCGGCCGCCTCCTCGTTGTCGCGGATCGCCTGGATCGCCGCGCCGAGCGGGCTGCGCAAGAGCCAGAAGACGATCGCGAGCAGCCCGGTCATCGCGGCAAGAGCGCACCAATAGGTAAGCGCGCGACGGCTTCCGCTCGCATAGGCGTCGAGTTCGATCAGGGACGTGCCCGTTTCGCCGCGCACCAGCGTGTCGAGATTGACCAAGAGATGCGCCAATTCCGCCACCACCCACATGCCGATGGCGAATTCGCCGCCCTTGAGCCTCAGCATGAGAAGCGACAGCGGCCAGGAGAGCGCGCCGACGATGAGCGCGCCCAAAAATAGCGACGGATAGACGCTGACGCCAAAGTCGGCGAGACGGATCGCGGCGTAAGCGCCGAGGCCAAAGAACGCCTGTTGGCCGATCGACACCAGGCCGCAGAATCCGACCAGCGCGTTCCACATCAGGGCCAGGATGACGTAGATGAACAGCGTCGTAAGCTTGTCGACGGCGTTGGCGCTGAAAATCGCCGGTCCGATGGCGAACAGCGCGATAATGAGGGCGGCGGCGGCGATCGCAATGCGCGACTCGGGCGTCCAGCGCTCGACGGCGGCGCCCGCGTTCATCCGCGCGCTCCCCGTGAGGGCGGCGCGGAAGCGGTGGCCGAAGGCGCCCAGGAAGAGACGCGCGAACAGAACGGCGAGAAAAGCGACGTGGCCGGCAATGAAGAAGCCTTGCGGAGAGACGAACGCGCCCAGGCTTTGCGCGACGCCAAGCACAATTCCGCCGATGAGCGTGCCCCATAGCGATCCCGCCCCGCCGATCACGGACGCCTCGAAGGCGAAGATGAGCTGCGCCGCCCCCGCGTACGGGTCGAAGGTCGCGCGCATGCCCAGAAAGGCGCCCGCGACCGCGACTGTCGCCATCGCGATCGCGGCCGCGATCGCGTTGACGCGCCGCGCGTTGACGCCGACGAGTCCGACCGTGTCGGGATCCTCGGCGGTCGCCCGGATCGCGCGTCCGATCAGCGTTCGATTGAGAAAGACCTGGATTCCGCCGAGCAGAGCGATCGCGACCGCCATGGTCAGCGCCGCGAGCTTGCCGATCGCGATATCGTCGGTGAGCGACCAGCTGTCGTAAGAGAGATCGCCGATGTAAGGCGCGAGCGAGCGCGTGTCGGCGCCGAAACCCTGGAACAGCAGATTGTCGAGAATGATCGACAGCCCGAAGGTCGAGAGCACCGGCACCAGAAGCCCGCCGCGCGCGCTGCGTTCGAGCACGAGCCGCTGCAGCGCCCAGCCGACCAGCGCCATCAGCGGCGCAACCACACAGAGGCCAAGAAACGGCTGCAGCCCGAAGCGGTCGGCCAAAACGTAGAGCGCGTAAGCCGAGACCACCGCGAGGCTGCCATGCGCGAGGTTGATGACGCCCATGACGCCGAACATGAACGAGAGCCCGCAGGCGATCAGCGCGTAATAGCCGCCGAGCAGAACGCCCTGAAGGATTTGGTTGATGAAAATCAAGGCTGCGGCGCCTCGGCGCGCGATTTGTTGAGGCCGAAATAGGCTTCCGTAACCTCCTCTCGGCTCAGCGCGCTTGTCGGCCCTTCGATGACGATCGCGCCTTCGAGCATGCAGATGGCGCGGCTTGCGGTCGCCATGGCGCGTTTCAGGTCCTGCTCGACCAGGAGCATGGCGACGCCGGACGATTTCAATGCCTCGAGCCGGGTGTAAAGGCGATCAACGACGAGAGGCGACAGGCCGAGCGAAACCTCGTCGAGCAACATAAGCTCCGGGTTCATCATCAGCGCGCGCCCGATCGCTGTCGCCTGTTGCTCGCCACCCGACAATGTGCCCGCGAGAGCGCGGCGTCGGTCCTTGAGATTGGGAAAGGCCTCCATCACGGCGTCAAGCGTCCATGCGCCCGTTCGGCCGGCGGAGCGCGCGAGCAGGAGATTTTCTTCCACCGTCAGGCGGGTGAACAAGCGGCGCCCTTCAGGAACCAGCGCCAGCCCAAGCGCGGCGCGCGCGTGCGCGCTTCTCGCGCTGACGTCCTCGCCCTTGAAGGCGATGCGGCCCGCCGCAATTCGGTGCGCGCCGGCGATGGCGCGCAGAAGTGTGGTCTTGCCGGCCCCGTTCGCGCCGACGAGCGCGACTGTCTCCCCTCTCTCGACGGTGAGACTAACGCCGCGCACGGCCTTAAGCTGGCCATGGCGCGCTTCGAGCCCTTCGACCGAAAGAAGGGTCACACCACGCCTCCGCCCAGATAGGCTTCGATCACGCGCGGATCGGCCATGACGCTTTGGGCCGGCCCGTCGGCGATGACGCGTCCCGCATCCATGCACACGAGGCGCTCGGCCACCTTAAGCAGGATGTGGACGATGTGCTCGATCCAGACGATCGCGACGCCGCGCGCTTTCAGTTCGAGGATGACGTCGACCAGTTCGTTCGCTTCGGCGTCCGTCAATCCGCCGCCGATCTCATCCAGGAGCAGCACGGCGGGGTCGGTGGCGAGGGCGCGGGCGAGCTCAAGGCGCTTTCGATCGATGAGTCCGAGCGTCTCCGCGCGCCGGTTGGCGATCGCCGTCATGCCCGTGAGCGCAAGAGAGTTCGATCGCCTTGTCATAGGCGGCCGCGTGCTCAAGCCCGCCGCCATGGGCGGCGGCGGTGAAGACATTCTCGAACACTGTCATGCCGCTGAAGGGTCTTGGAATCTGATGCGTGCGCGCGAGCCCCCGCCGGCATCGCTCGGCTGTCGAAACGGAGGTGACGTCTTCGCCGAGAAAACGCACCCGTCCACTGGTCGGCGCGTGCGCGCCGACCAGCAGGCTGAGCAAGGTCGTCTTTCCAGCGCCGTTCGGCCCGACGACGCCCACCGCTTCCCCGGCTCGACCGAAAAGTCGACCCGGTCGAGCACCAAGAGCGCGCCGAACTTTTCGTCAGGCCCTCCCCCTCGAGCAGAAGGCGATCGGCTCGCGAGCCGGACATCTCGCGCGCCGCGCCGCGGTCAGCTGTTGAATGGCCTGAGTTTCGCCTGGATCGGGACGCTTCGGATCGGTGGCATGCTCGGTCACGGGGAAGTCGAGCTTGAACTTGGACCCGGCGGGAGCCTTGACCCATTGGCAGCCGATGATCGGCCCGGGCGATACGTTGGGCACCGGCCCGCTGGTGAAGTCGATCGGACCATCGATCGTGACCGTCTTCAGAGTCGACATCGCCTTGGCGACGGCCGCCTTGTTCGTTGGGTCGCTGCTTGCCGTGAGCGTCGCCGCGCCGGCGTCGAATAGCGACGAGCGTCGCGCCGAGCTGCTGCGTCCATTGCTTGCCCGAGGCTTTCTCGTAGCCGTCCGCGAGCTCCTCGCTGCTGACGCCGGTGAGCGAGGACTTATAGGGGAAGGCCTTGTGCCAGTAGGCCGCGCTCGCAAGATTGAAGCCGAGATTGCCGAGCGCCTCGACCTGGCTTGGGAAGAGCCCAGTCTTGGCGATCTGGGCGATCTTGACCATCTTGGTGTAGCCCTGCTGGGCGGCTTGGCGCCAGAACGCGGCGAAGTCGGGCGGAATCGGGAAAGTGTTGAAGATCTCGCATTTCTCCGCCTTGAACTTCGCGATCTGGGCCGAATAGTCGGTCGTGCCGTCCTCGTAGGGGCCGGGATCGACGATCGTGAAGCCCGCCTTGGCCAGAGCCGGCGCGAGATTGGCGCGGATGGCGTTGCCGTCGGCGTCATTGGGATAGAGCACGCCAACCTTCTTGTTGGTCTCGAGCAGATTCCATTGCGAGACGTAGGTCTTGAAGAACTCGCCGCCGCCGAAGCCGAAGTGATAGGTCCATTTGAACGGCGAGGGCTGGCCGGGCTTGGCGCCGCGGCCGAAGTACCAGGCCTCCCATGGCATGACGGTCGACATGCAGGGAACGCCCGCCGCCTCGCACGCGTCGGCGACCGGATTGATCGTCTCCGGCGTCGATATGACTAGCATCATGTCGATCTTGTCGGAATTGATGAGGGTCTTGGCGAGCTGGCCGGCCCGGGAGGGATCGGACTGCGTGTCGCGATCGAGAATGTCGACCGCGTAGGCTTTGCCCCCGAGCTTGAGGCCTGAAGCCAGCGCCTTGCGCGCGAGCTCGAGCACATAGCCGTCGGTCTCGCCGAACCCGCCGAGCGCGCCGGTGCGGGGGCTGATGAATCCGACCTTGAGCGTCGCTTCGGGGCCGGCGGCGAAAGCGCCGTATGGCCGCGCGGCCGCCACGAGGCCCGCGGCGCCGGCGGACACGATCAGTCCGCGCCTCGAGATCGGCGCGCGGCCGAAACTGGCGACGGTGGATCTGGCGTTCATGCGTTTCCTCCCAGGCGCCGTCCCACCCATGAGACCGGCGCTTCCACAATCCTTACACGTTCCGGGCGCCTGTCGAAAAGCCTCGCGCGCCTTGCGCCTGCCGGTGGATTGACGATGCCGGGCAGGCAAGGCCAGTGTCGCTCTCGCCAGCAAGGAGACGGATATGTTCGCGCGCGACAGGCCCGGCCGATGCGCAATCTTCGCCGCGCTCGCGTTCGGCGCACTCCAATGCGCCTTTCCCGCCTCGGCCGCGAGCGGTCGAGCGTATTGCGCCTCGGGCGCGGGGCCGCGCGTCCCGGCTCCCGCACCGAAGGACCTCGAGGAGGACGTCGCCAGCACGTTCGGCGTTCCCGTCGATGTTGTGCGGCGCGGCGGCTACGCGCGCTGCGCTAAAGACAGGCTTTTGGCTTGCTTGATCGGCGCCAGCCTGAACTGCGGCAAGGCGAACACGCGCCGGTCTCTGCCCGGCGCGAGCGCATTTTGTCGCGCGAACGCCGACGCGACCGTCATCCCAATGGCCGCGACCGGCCATGACACGATCTACGCCTGGCGCTGCGTTGGCCGGCGAGCGGTCCCCGCAAAAACGCTCGTCGTCGTCGACCCAGACGGCTATGACGCCGGCAACTGGAAAGAAGTGAATCGGTAGGCTTACGGTCGCGGCGCTTCCGGGAGGACGAGGCCGCCACGTCCCTGACCGCCCGGCCGACGCGCCTACGGTCTTCAATTCCACCAAGAACTGAGCTACGGAAGCGGGAAAAAGCGGCGTAAAATGGCGCCTGAATTCGGAACCAGGGGTCGCGGACCTCGGCTATCCGCGTCAGCGGAACGACGGGTCGTGAGCCCTTCGGAGGATTGGACATAAGGAGGAAAGCATGAAGTTTCGCCCGCTGCATGACCGCGTCGTCGTCAAACGCGTCGACGCGGAAGAGAAGACCAAAGGCGGCATCATCATTCCCGACACCGCCAAGGAAAAGCCGCAGGAAGGTGAGGTGATCGCCGTCGGCCCCGGCGGCCGCGATGAAAGCGGCAAGCTCATTCCGCTCGATCTGAAGGCCGGCGACCGCATTCTGTTTGGCAAATGGTCAGGCGCCGAAATCAAGCTCGAAGGTGAGGAACTCCTCATCATGAAGGAAAGCGACGTGATGGGGGTCGTCGAAAGCGAGGCCGCGAAAACCCGCGCGGCGCCCGCCCGCAAGAAGGCGTGACTCCGAACTTCCAGCCAAGCGTTCAAAGTCAATCGAACCCAAGGAGCAATCATGTCAGCCAAAGAGGTCAAATTTTCAGGCGAAGCCCGTGAGCTTATGGTTCGCGGCGTCGACATCCTGGCCAATGCGGTCAAGGTCACGCTCGGTCCGAAGGGACGCAACGTCGTGCTTGAGAAGTCCTATGGCGCGCCGCGCGTCAGCAAGGACGGCGTGACCGTCGCCAAGGAGATCGAGCTCAAAGACAAGTTTGAGAACATGGGCGCGCAAATGGTGCGCGAGGTCGCCACAAAGCAGAGCAGCATTGCCGGCGACGGCACCACGACCGCAACGGTGATCGCTCAGGCGATCGTCAAGGAAGGCGTGAAAGCGGTCGCGGCGGGCGCCAATCCGATGGACGTCAAGCGCGGCGTCGATGCGGCGGTGAAGGCGGTCGGCGATCATCTGGAGAAGAACAGCCGCAAGATCACCAAGTCGGACGAGATCGCCCAGGTCGGCACGATCTCAGCCAATGGCGACAAGTCGATTGGCGAACTGATTGCGCGGGCCATGGACAAGGTGGGCAAGGAGGGCGTGATCACGGTCGAGGAAGCAAAGACCGCCGAGATCGAGCTCGACGTCGTCGAGGGCATGGAGTTCGACCGCGGCTATCTCTCGCCCTATTTCATCACCAACGCCGAGAAGATGCTGGCCGAGCTTGAGGACCCCTACATCCTCATTCACGAGAAGAAGCTTTCCTCGCTGCAGCCAATGCTCCCCGTTCTGGAGGCGGTGGTGCAGAGCGGCAAGTCGCTGCTCATCATCGCCGAAGACATCGAGGGCGAGGCGCTGGCGACCCTGGTCGTCAACAAGCTGCGCGGCGGCCTGAAGGTGGCCGCGGTCAAGGCGCCGGGGTTCGGCGATCGCCGCAAGGCGATGCTTGAGGACATCGCGGTCCTCACGGCTGGCACGATGATCGCCGAGGACCTCGGCATCAAGCTCGAGAACGTGACCCTTCAGATGCTCGGCAAAGCCAAGCGCGTGAAGATCGAGAAGGAGAACACCACGATCATCAACGGCGCGGGCGCGAAGAAGGACATCGAGGGCCGCATCGCCCAGATCAAGGCGCAGATCGAGGAGACGACCTCCGACTACGACAAGGAGAAGCTGCAGGAGCGGCTGGCGAAGCTCGCCGGCGGCGTCGCGGTGATCCGGGTCGGCGGCGCGACCGAGGTCGAGGTCAAGGAGAAGAAGGACCGCGTCGACGACGCGCTGCATGCGACCCGGGCCGCCGTGGAGGAAGGCATCCTGCCGGGCGGGGGGGTTCCGCTGTTGCGCGCGGCCAAGGCGCTCGCAGCCGTCAAGGGCGACAATGCCGACCAGCGCACCGGGGTCGACATCGTTCGCCGGGCGATACAATTCCCCGCCCGCCTCATTGTCGAGAACGCCGGGCTCGACGGGTCGGTCGTGGTCGGCAAACTGATCGAGCACAAGGACTACGCCTTTGGCTATGACGCCCAGCGGGACGAATACGGTGATCTCTACAAGCTCGGCATCATCGACCCGACCAAGGTCGTGCGCACGGCGCTGCAGGACGCGGCGTCAGTCGCGGGCCTCCTCATCACCACCGAGGCGATGGTCGCCGAAAAGCCGAAAAAGGAAGCCCCCGCGCCGGCTATGCCGGCCGGAGGAATGGACTACTGAAAGCGGCCCGCGCCCCCATATGGCCCATCGAAATACGGGCGTCCTGTAGGACGCCCCTTAGCGGAGCCGGGCGGGCGGAACGGGATTCGGCTGGATGGAATCGTCGGCGTCCGGGCCGCGATCGGCCGGTCGGGTATTTTTTGCGCCATCATCTTGCGGAAACCAGAATTAGGTGCTATATCTTTCCCAATCGTCGGATCGAGAATGCTCACGGGCAGCCGGAGGAGCGGAGCAAATTTTTATTTGGAGTTCACCGTACGGGATCAATCGGTGCCCATTGATCCCTAGTGTGGGGTATCCGGGTTCAGGTATCTTGCGCGCGTCAAAATCGTAGCGGTACGTCGACATTCGCACGCGGCGCTAATATAAACCGTTCTGCCGACTCAGAGAGTGCCTTTGGCCTCGGTCGGGACTAGGGAGTCGTATGACCACTTCGGCAATCGCTCCACAAGCGGGCAAAGCGCGAGGAGCGGAAGGGCTATTTAGCCAATCGATCCGTGTCATATATGCACATGCCCCACTTACGCAGGTGGTGTGTCAGTTCCGTTACCCGCCAATCTTGAAAATCGGCTCGGCGTTGCCGGCTGATTTTCAGGAACGTGTGAGAGCGGAGTTTCCAACGTTCGAAGCAAATGCGCAAAATCTGCCACTAGTACCACCCGTATTGCCGGCAGAGCTATCCGAAATGCTCGCGGCTCAATTCGGTGGAGGCGGATACAAATTCAGATCAGAGGACGGAACCAACTCCATCGATTTGAACAGCAATTTTGTTGGTCTGACTACTACTAAATATACCCGATGGGAATTATTCAGATCTACTTTGAATATGATTAGATCAGCACTTGTAGATATTTATCGTCCTGCCTATTTTAGCCGGATTGGGCTTCGATACGTAAACATAATAAATAGAAATTCCGTTGGTTTGGCAGATGTTCCTTGGTCTAAACTCCTTGGAAAGCATGTTGTTGGCGAGCTGTCTGCAACATTTATTGAAGAAAACATCGATGAATTACAGAGGTTTGTGCGGGTTAGATTACCTGACGGCGGTGTAGGATTCTTATTACAAAATGGTCTGGTTAAGGACCCTTCTAATTCGAGGAGTTCGTACAAAGTTGATTTCGACTTTTACAATGACTTCTCATACGGAGATCGATCGTGCAGAATCTGTCGCTGACCAACTTCACAGTCTCTCCGGACGAGCGTTCCGGTGGGCCATTTCAGACGAATTGCACTCTGCTCTTGGACCGCAGCCCGTGGATTAACGCCTCTGTGGGCGACCAGACAGTAGTATTCAATGTATCGGATCATGGTCCCTTTGGCGCTGCCCATTTTCAGACGACAGCTCAGGTTACCGGCCAGACCTGGACCGATTTGCCGGTAGCGGCTCTATATCGAGTTGTGTGCTTTTATCTGATATCACACCTTCGGGAGAAGGAGTTAGTTGAGGCATATGAAACTCTAGGTGAGCTTTATTATTGGCAGGAGAAAGAAAAGAGTCATGTTCAGAAAACCATAGAGCAGCGTTACATTATTCCAGCGGGCATAAGTCAGGTAGCTAATACGCCTTTTGATATAGTTGGTGACTAGATTTTTCGGACAAAACGTTGGCATGTACCCCTGAAATACACGGAGAAAACGGCGTAGACGCTGAAACGACACCGTCCTCTCGGGAGAACTCGCCCATCTATACAAAGATGGGAATGAGTTGCGAATTCAATCAATGCGAGATACTGACGCACGTTGCTCAGTATACATATTTTCCGGTCGAAAATCGCGCTATCGAGTTGTATCATGACTTTGTGCTCGCAAGATTGTGATATCGCGCAAGATTATGAGAAAAGGGCGTCAGGCGGTGAACCGAGGGACCTAAATGGGTTGCTTTTGTTTGAGGCGCAAAACGCTGAGTCACTGTTCATAGAAAAGAAAGATACAATTACAAAATATCGTCGTGAACGTATTGAACAGAACACGGATGAGAGATTTCACTATTTGGAATCTTGTCCTGCTGAGCTCGATATAGTCGGTGACAGCCTTCCCGCGCTTGTAGTTGACTTCAAGAGGTTTTTCACGATTCCGCCCGATGAACTCTATCGGCAGGCAGCGTCGGCTCACGGGGCCCTTCGCCGAACTAGGCTCGCCTCGCCATATCGGGAGCATATACAGTCTCGTATGACCTTTTATGGCCAACGAGTTATGCTCCCGCTCGCGCATCGAAAGCTGTCAGCCGCAATCTCTACACCTACGAGCCCTCAATCTCTCCCCGCGTCAACACGCGCTGGCGCCACTGTCCAGGGGCCTGCAAAGCCGGATCGAAACGCTGCGGGTCAATGAAATCGACCTAATTTTGCAACCGTGAACTACTATTGAAGATCCGAACATTTCCTCACCACCCCTCACGCCGCCCTGGCTGGGTGCGTCGGTCCGTCGGGCGATTTTTTGCACCACCATCTTGCGGAAATCAGAATTAGATGCTATATGTTTCGTAATCGCCGGATCAGACCCGCGGTCTGGCAGACGCCTCGCGAGGAGAAAGGGAGAGTTGGAATCCGCTTGAATCGGCCATAACCCATTGAAAAGTCACGATTCGGAAAAATAAACGCCAGTAAATGCAAGCAATTTTGCTGTCATTTATTTGCATTTGCTTGCGTTTATTTGCCCGCGAGGCCGACCGCTCAGTGAAGCTTGACCTTCGGCTCGGCATGTCGTGAGAGGCCGCGCGCGACTGTGTCGAGCGTGGTCTTCGCCACTCCGTGCAGCGCCCGTTCGTGCATCTTGTAGAGGGAGCGGTAGGCCCACCGGGCGAGGATGCCTTCGATGAACAGATGACCGCCGAGCGCAAGGTTCATGAGGTTGCCGATCGCGCCCATGCGCCCGAATGACACCAGCGAGCCGAAGTCGCGGTAGACAAACGGTTCCAGCGGCAGCCCTTGCAAACGCCGCCTCAACTGGCGCGCGAGGTGAGACGCCTCCTGGTGGGCGGCCTGGGCGCGCGGCGGGACGGGGACGTCGGACCCCGGTCGGGGAACCGCCGCGCAATCGCCGATGGCGAAGATGTCCGGGTCGCGCGTGGTCCTCAGCGTCGCGTCAGTCACGAGCTGATTGGCGCGATTGACTTCGAGCCCGTCGAGATGGGCGAGCACGTCCGGCCCTTTCACCCCGGCGGCCCAGACGGTGAGTTCGGCGGGGATGAATTCGCCGCTCGCGAGCTCGATCCCGTCCGCGCGCACCGCTGAGACGCGTGCGTTCGTGCGCACGTCGACGCCCATTTCGGTCAGGATCTTGAGCGTCGCGGTCGAGATCCGCTCGGGCAACGCGGGCAGAATTCGGTTCGCTCCCTCGATCAGGATGATGCGGATGTCCCGGTCCGGGTCGACCTGATCGAGGCCGTAGGCAACCATCTCGCGCGCGCTCTGGTAGAGTTCGGCGGCAAGCTCGGTGCCGGTCGCGCCCGCGCCGATGATGGCGACATGCAATTGCCCGGCCTGGATCGGTTCGCTCTGCGCCTGGGCGCGCAAGCCGGCGTTGACCAAGCGGTGGTGAAATCGCACCGCCTGCTCCGCGGTCTCCAAGGGAACGGCGAATTCGGCCGCGCCGGGCGTGCCGAAATCGTTGGTCACGCTGCCGATGGCGATGACCAGACTGTCATAGGGGATGCTGCGCGGGGCCGCGATCTCGCGGCCCTCGTCGTCATGGGTCGCGCCAAGCTGCACCGTCTTCGCGGCGCGGTCGAGCCCGATCATCTCGCCGAAATGATAGCGAAAATGATGCCAATGCCCCTGGGCGAGGTAATTGAGCTGGTGCTCGGAAGGGTCCATGCTGCCCGCCGCCACCGAGTGCAGCAGAGGCTTCCACAAATGCGTGCGGCTGCGCTCGATCAGGGCGATGTCGGCAAGTTGGCGCTTGCCCAGGCGGTCGCCGAGACGGGTGGCAAGCTCGACACCCGCCGCTCCGCCGCCGATGACGACGATTCGGCGCCGATGATGGTCGCTGGGCGGCGGCATGAAATCCGAAGCCCCTCCTGGCGCGCGCCCGGCGGTTGAAGGACGAGCCCGAGTTCGTCCTCCAATTTCGCCGGCTTTGAGGCGCATTGGGTAGCACGCTGCGGCGAAGACCCCAATGGGCCGAAACGGCGGAGCGCGTTATACTCGGCGTCGGATCAGTCGTGCGGGTCGAGAGGAGTTCGATCATGAGCAGCATCGAAGAGACCGTCCGGAGACGCGCCTATGAACTTTGGGAACAGGCAGGCCAGCCGGAAGGCCAAAGCGAGGAATTCTGGTTCGCGGCGATCGCCGAATTGGAGGGCAAGCCCCCAACCTTCGAGGAGAGGGTCGAGGCTCTTGGTCCGCCGATCGTCGAGCCGCCCAAGTTCGCCGTCCAGCACGGCATCCCGGTGGGCATGCCGGGCGAGCGCATCGTTGAGCAAGGCGTCGATGACGAAGGGCTCGAGAACCTGCTCATGCCGCATTCGTCGAGAAAGGTCGACG
Source organism: uncultured Alphaproteobacteria bacterium (assembly GCA_963824475.1). Taxonomy (GTDB): domain Bacteria; phylum Pseudomonadota; class Alphaproteobacteria; order Rhizobiales; family Beijerinckiaceae; genus Roseiarcus. The sequence continues at coordinate 436,423 of CAWGPR010000002.1, read as the reverse complement.
ACTGAAGGCGTGGGCGGCGTTTGCCCGGAATAGGCGGAAATGACGGCGTTCGGAGCATGAGGAACGAGAATTCGGACTCGCCCTGGCCGTCGAAATACGCAAAGGTCCCGGTTCGTTCACAATTGGAGGCTACTTCAAATCGTCTGCGAATTGCCCGGCTTCCGGTTTGCGTGGCTGGCGCCCTTGAGAGCGCGGAGCCCATGCCGATCTGGGTGGGGAGACAAGGTTATGGCAGGCCCAAGAGGGCCGAGGAGCTTATTTAGAGCCTGCGTTTCGACCTGCGCGGTTTTCGCGTCCTCTTTTGGCGCGGTCCGTGCGGGGGACCTGACGAGCCCGCAGGCTGCGCCCGCTGCCGACGTCTCCAACCTTTTCACGGGGTGGTACGTCAGGCTTGGGGCTCTCGGCGTTCTCGACCGGAGCTCATCGAACCTCTATGAGCAGTCGATCGCAGGAACCATCGTCCCCGGAATCGGAACGGTCCCGGTTGGCGTCGGGCCCCAGTTCCAAATTCCAGGCCTGGGCGCGAGCTATTCTGACGTGTACGGCGCGTCCGTCCAGGCCGGTTATTTTTTCACCCCGAATTGGTCGTTGGAGGCCGCAACCGGATTTCCCGTTTGGGCTACGGTCACGATCAATGGGTACTCCCCCGCAGGGCCGCCTTCAGGAACGGTTCTCGGCAGATTGTTGCCGAGCTCAGTGCCGATAACCGGCGTCTATCACTTCACCCAGTTCGGCGGATTCCAGCCTTATCTGGGGGCGGGGATTGCACCGACCTTCGCCTTGGCGGTCCGGGACGGCTATAGCACCGGATTTTCATACCAACCCGCGCTTGGCGTTGTTGTCCAGGGCGGCTTCGATTACATGCTCGACAAGCACTGGGGCGTCTTTGTCGATGCGAAGCAGGGCTTCGTGGGGGCGACCGGCAACTCGAGTGGTGTCAACGCCATTCCGCCCTTGGGGCCGATCCCAATGACCGCGACGACGATCAAGACGAACGCCCGGCCCGTCTCGTTCTCGGCCGGCCTCACCTATCACTTTTGACTTAGAACCCTGAATGACTGCGCGAGTGAGCGCGTCCGATGTCTTCCTCCATCGTCTTCGACTTGATTCCGTTCGAGCTTCCTCGAACCATGACCGCGACTTCGCCCGCTCGATCGAGACCCTCAGCCCGCTTGTAGCCGGCATCGCGGCCGTGGAGTGAACCGCCGATGAAAGTTTATGGATTCCTTTTGAGTGCGTTCTTGGCGGCAGTGGGAATGACGAGTTTGGTGAGCGCGGCTCGAGCGAATCCTTCAACAATCACCGGCGTCGACATCGCCCGCGTCCTGCCAGTCGGAAGCTACGCCGGCCTGACCTACCGCTATGTCGAAGGCGCCATCCACGGCGAGGCTTCGGCCGACGAGCCGGTTGCTGGCTTGAGGGAGCTTGCGGCCGGACGGACGACGGTTTCGTATCAGGTGAACTTCCATATTGTTGCGCCGGAAGCCCCATCCGAGGCGGACGTCGTTGTGGTCGAAGCGCCAAATCGCGGGAGGACCATTTTTCCAGGCGCCATCGGCGCTCCGGCCGCAGTGACAGGCGCGAATGCCGAGCCGGTCGCGAGCGCCATGGGCGACGCCTTTCTCCTCCGCCACCAGATCTCCGTCGCCGCGATTCAATGGCAAACAGGTATCGCCGCCGGCGTGCCCGCCAGCGCGCAAGGGATCGGCGAGATCGCCGTTAGGGATTTCGGCCGCTGGCTCGGCGGCGCCTTCCGAAGCGGGTCCGAGTCCGTGCCGGCCTTCCGCCACCGCATCCTGGCCGGCGTGAGCCAAAGCGCCTGGTTCGTGAATAGCTTCATCGCGGAAGGCTTCAACGCCGATCCCGTGACAGGCCACGGTGTCTATCAGGGGGCGTTCACCCGCAACGGCAACGGCGTCGTGCTGGCGATCAATGGATTCGCGGCGGACTCCCGCCAGTTCCCGTACGCCCGAGCCGATCTGGCGCCGCTCACGCCCGATAAGCTTCTCTCCCGACCCGCAAACGACCCGGAGTTGGTCGACGTGATCTCGCTCACCGACTTTTACCGGGTGCGCGCCAGCATCTTCGCTCGAGCGCCCGGGAGCGCCGGTTTGCACCGCTATGCGACGGCAGCTCCTCACGCCTCGGGCGCCAGCGCGCTTTCGGAAGCTGTCTTTGGGGCTATGAAGTGCAATGGCGGCGCGCCAATCTCGCTGAGCACAGTCAGCGACGCCCTGTACCTTCGCCCGCTGATTCTAGACCTGTCAGATTCGATCGGCGATGTACGCGCGGCCAAGCGCGCTTTCCCGCCTGACGCGCCTTTCAAGCTCGCCCCTATTGCAATCGACCTCCAGGGCGTGAACCGGCTCGACGGAACGCCGCTTTGGGCGCCTCAGACCGGGCCTGACGGCGCGCCCGTTGGCGGCATCCCAATGCTCGAGGCCGCTCTGGCGCTCGGGCTCGCTAGGCCGATAGCGCTGCCGCCGGTTGAAATCGCCTCGATCAATGACACCTGCGGCAATTTCTCGGGATGGCAGGCTTTCTCGGTCGACGAGCTTACGCGCCGCTATGGCGGGCGCGCGAACTACATCGAGCAAGCGCACCAAAAGGCGGCCGACCTAGTCGCAGGCGGTTATCTACTCGATGAAGATAAGATGGCTGCGATCCGTCAAGTCGAAGCGCAGCTTCCGGAGGACTTTCGATAGAGCGCCGCCTCTAGCTCGACCGGCTCTGCAACTTGCCGCGGTAGGGATGGGCGGGGTACACGCCGAGAATGCGCGTTTCGCGCGAGAAGAACTTGAGCTCCTCCAGCGCGCGCGCGAGCGGCGGGTCGTTGGGGTGTCCGTCGACGTCGGCGAGGAACTGGGTGGCGGTGAACTCGCCGCCTTCCATGTAGCTCTCGAGCTTGGTCATGTTGACGCCGTTGGTGGCGAAGCCGCCGAGCGCCTTGTAGAGCGCAGCCGGCACGTTGCGCACGCGAAAGACGAAGGTCGTCACCACCGGCCTTTCCCCTGCCGCTGTCCAGCGCTCATCCCTCGACAGCACGACGAAGCGGGTGGTGTTGTGGCTTTCATCTTCGACGTCTGACGCGAGCGTCGTAAGGCCGTAGATCTCACCGGCGAGCCGCGTCGCCAAGGCGGCGCGGCTCTTGTCCGCCCAGTCCGCGATTTCGCGCGCCGCGCCGGCCGTGTCGCCGGCGACGACCGGTTTGAGCTTGTGGCGGCGGATGATGTTGCGGCACTGGCCAAGCGCATGCGTGTGGCTGTAGACCGCCCTCAGGTCCTCGATGCGGGCGCCCGGAACCGCCAACAGCTGAAAGTGAATCGGCAGAAAGGTCTCGCCCACAATGTGCAGCCCGGACGCGGGGAGGAGCGAATGGATGTCGGCGACTCGCCCGGCGATCGAATTCTCGATCGGGATCATGGCGAGGTCGGCCGCGCCGTCTTGGACGGCCGCGAAAGCGTCCTCGAAGGTCGCGCAGGGCAGCGGATTCAGGCCGGGAAAATTGTCGACGCAGGCGATATGCGAATTGGCCCCAGGTTCGCCCTGATAAGCGATCGAATGCGTTGTCTTCATGCGTAGGTCCTTGGCGCGAGCAACTCGCGCGCGCGCTCCAAATCCTCGGGCGCGTCAACGCCGAGCGGCGCGGTGTCAACAAGCGCGACATCGATCCGCATCCCGGCCTCCAGCGCCCGCAACTGTTCGAGTTTCTCGCGCCGCTCTAGAGGCGATGGAGAGGTCGCGACAAATCGTCGAAGCGCATCGCGGCGATAACCGTAGAGACCAATGTGGTGCAAGAGGCGGCCTTCGCCCCACGGGGCGCGCGCCCTGGTAAAGTAGAGCGCCCTGAGCCGGGTCGGATCGAGTTCGGTCGCGATCACCTTGACGACGTTCGGATCGTCCTTCTCTTGCTCGCGCGTGATCGGCGTCGCGAGCGTCGCGATGTCGACAGCGAGCTCAGCGAGCGGCGCGAGACAAGCGCGCACGACCGAGGGTTCGATGGTCGGCAGATCGCCCTGAATGTTGACCACGACATCGTGGACACCGTCGGCGTCGACGGCGCCTAACGCCTCGAAAATGCGGTCGGAGCCGGAAGGGTGATCGGAACGGGTCATGACGGCCTTGCCGCCGGCCGAGGCGACCGCCTCCATGATGCGCGCATCGTCCGCCGCCACCCAGACCGGTCCGACGTCCGCCTCGATCGCCCGGCGCCAGACATGGACGATCATCGGCGCGCCGTGAATGTCGGCGAGCGGCTTTCCCGGAAGACGAGCCGCGTTCATGCGCGCGGGGATGAGGACAATGGGATTGGCCATCGGTTTCGGTTAAGCCAAATTCGGGGCGCGAGGGCTTATACGTGTTGCCAAGGCGAGCGCAAAGCGGCTAATCAACTCCGCAAAACGAAACGTCCGCCCTCCTGAGCAAACCTCACTCCAGCCGACGAAAGTCCCTCCGCCTATGGACCACGTTAATGTGAATTGGGTCTCGCTTTCGGCGCTAGGGTCGGTGTTGTTCGTCATGCTGCTGGTTGCTTTCAGCAATCTCGTCATTTCGCCGCGAAATCCCAAGGTTCCAGGCTTCGCCCTTCCGACGGGCGCCGCGACCGCTCCCGCCGAGGCGCCGAAGGCGGCGCCCGAGACGCCGCTGCCGGTCTTGCTCGCCAAGGCCGACCCTAAGAAGGGCGAACAGGACGCCAAGATCTGCGAGACCTGCCACAACTTCCAGAAGGGCAAGGGCCCGAAAATCGGGCCGGACCTGTGGGATGTCGTTGGCCGCAAGGTCGCTTCCGTCCCCGGCTTCGCCTATTCCGACGCGCTCAAAGGCGTGAGCGGCGACTGGTCGTATGAAGTCCTGAACAAGTGGATCGCCGACCCGAAAGCGATGGCCCCCGGGACGAAGATGACGTTCCCCGGCGAAAAAGACCCACATAAGCGAGCCGACATACTGGCGTATCTGCAGACGCTCTCCGACAAGCCGGTCCCGTTCCCGAAGTAAAGCGGTCGCGCCCCGCACAAATTTACGCCAGCCAATTCTTTCAGGGACTTAACGCCTCCTTTGCGCAACTTTTTCGGCCGTGAGCTCCCACCGGCGATTGTCGAGGCCAGCGGCCGTTGCGTTTCAGGCGTCGAGAAGGCCCAAAAACAGCGAAAGCGAAAGGAATCTTTCGTTTTCACGAAACGGGCGGTTTCGCGACCCTGGTCGTAAGTCATTGAGATCATTGGGACGCGAAATCGGCCGATTTCGCCAGATTGTTTGTTTTCAATGATTTAATCGCCTTTTTGTTTCGCGCTTCTGACCGCATCCGCGCTCTCGACCGCAAAAGGCCTAAGCCCAGCGGAATCGCGAACAGGCTGACAGGGCTCTCTCGGCTTTGACGCTATCCGAACATCCCATCCCATCCTAGTGTCCTGATTTGGAAGTTCTGCGTATTACCGCCTCGTCCTGAGTACGCTGTTCCGGCGCCGCCCTCTGGAGCATCCTTCGAGACGCGAGGCTTCGCCTCGCCCTCAGGATGAGGTGGGGTTCGCCGCGCCCGCCGCTCCGGCCCTTCATCCCCTGGATTGCTTCCCCCCGGGTCCCAAAGCCCGGGGGCCGCAATGACGAGCCTCGTTCGACCTCATCACATCACGCTCTAGATTTCCTAAAAAGGGAGGCTTCTTCTCGGCTCTTGGCGCATTTCACGCTCATTGTTCTCCTGTGGTTTGATCCGGCGGCATGCTGAAATATGTAGCACGTAATTCTGAATTTGTCAAACTATTTCACGATTTTCTCTTTCTCGCACGCGTCCGCAGGCCCCTGAGGGGTCACAAGGTCTCGGTGACCTTCTTGAGATGGGGCGGCTGGTCGGGATCGCGGCCGCGCCGGCGCGCAGTCGCCTCGGCGACGCGGTAGAAGGCGTGAAGCGCCACGATCGGGGTCAGCAAGGGGTGGGCGCCGTCAAGCGCGACCACGGTCTGCCAGCGTGGGTGCGGCTCGCTGTCGATGACGAGCGGCGCCGCGCCGAAGGCGGCGAGGCGGTCGAGCGTGTCGAAGAACCCTGGGCGAGCGGCGTCCGCCGGCGCGAAGGCGAGGACCGGAAATCCTGGCCCGATGACCCCGGCGGGCCCATGCAGCACTTCGGCGGACGAGAATGCTTCGGCGTGAATCGCCGAGGTTTCCTTGAGCTTCAACGCCGCCTCGGCGGCGACGGCGTGCGTGGCGCCGCGCCCGACGACGAACAAAGACGAGGCTTGGGCCAGCGTCTCGACCGCCGGCGCCGCGAATGGCGCGGCGGACGATAAGTCGAGAACCGAAGGAAGCTTGTCGAGCGCGGCCAGAAGATCGTGGTCTTCGCTCCAATGGGCCACAAGCGAGGCGCCGGCGACCAGCGAAGCGATCATCGACTTCGTCGCCGCCACGGAGCGCTCAGGCCCAGCATGCAAGGACAACAACGCGTCCGCGCCGCGCGCGAGCGGGGACGCCGCATCGTTGACGAAGGCGACCGTCGCCGCGCCATGATTCTTCGCCGTGCGCTGCATGGCGACGATATCCGGACTTCGGCCGGATTGCGAAATGGCGATGACGACAGCGCCCTTGAGCCGCAGCGGCGCATGATAAAGCGACGCCATCGAGGGCGCGAGCGAAGCGCAAGCAAGCGCAACCTTGAGCTCGACGAGGTGCTTGAGGTAGAGCGCCGCATGATCGGAGCTGCCACGCGCGATCGTCGCGACAAACGGCGGTTGGCGCGCCCGCAAATCCGCCGCCACTTCCGCGGTTGACGCCGCGTTCGCGGCCAATTGGCGCCGGACGACCGCGCCAGCCTGCATGATCTCCGCAGCCATGAACGTCTGGCTCACCGCGTCGCTCCTTCTGTCCGCTGCCCGCGAACTCGCAGACAGCGTCAATTCGGCGACGAAATCAAACGTGCCGGAACGAGACGGAACGCACGAACTCGACGCCTCCCGTCGGCGAGACAGGCGAGGCGCTGGATGTCGAGCGCAGCAGAGCCTTCCCCGTGAGCTCCAACAACGCCGTCTCCGCAGAACGATGATCGCGGCGACGCAGCCGTTGCAGCCTGCCGCCGGACGGAAGCCGGCGTCGTCCGGCGCGGCGCGCAGCGAATATTCCATCTGCCGCGCTCTCCACAAGAATCTAACGCGCTACGGCGGGATTGATCGCCCGGGGCCTTAAGCAGGCCTGGCGTAGCGGCGACGTCCAACCGCTGGCGATCTCGAATCGCGAGATTCCGCCAGCCGTGCTTCGCACCTGCGAAAGCGGGTAGTTCAACCGAATGGCTCTGGGTCTTGACACCCGCGCCCGTTCCGTTATTGAACTCACATCACTGGCCAGTAAGCATCGTTAAGTTGGCCGGTAAACCTTGCAGTTCAATACAAAACCTGACCCGTTCGACGGCGACGGGCGGATTGGGGGCGCCACATGCGGATTCGGACCGCCCGTTATGACGATTGCCAGGCCCAATCGCAGGAGCTCACGGAATTAGCCTCCGTTTCGCCGATGTCGACCGCGTTGCAAAATCGCGCTGGAAAAGGGATCGTGGCCAAAAGCTCCAACCAAATCGATATATCGCTCGGGGGTCGTTTACGTGAAAAGCGAACCTCTATCGGCTGGTCCCAGGAACAACTCGCCGAGAAACTGCAAATAGACCCCAAGGATATCTACGCGTACGAAAAAGGCGCGAAACGGATCACCGCGGATCGCTTGCTTCGTCTTTCCAAGGTCTTAGGCGTGAAGCCAGTGTATTTTTTTGGTTTTGAAGACGACCGGCGGCCCCCAAATCGAGACGGGGCCTATTTAACGCTGCCGGACCAAGGCCTGCGTCTGCATCGGGCCTTTATCGGCGTCAAAAGCCCCGCCCTCCGCGAGGCGATCGTCTCGCTGGTGACAGAACTGGCGCGAAACGATAGCCCCCCTTAGCGCAGTCGTGAATTGGCTGCGCCAAGGGGACGCTGCGAAAGGGCGCGCTCCCGCCTCCCGAAGGCGGCAAAGAGCGCTCTTAGGCGGCGAAGGCGAGTTCCTTCGATTCCGGCGCCTCGATTCCGAGCTCTCCACGGAATGCGTTCAGAGCCTGCAGGAGGCCCTCGCCAGTATCGAAGAGCCCCGCATAGCTCATGGTGGCGCCGATCCGGCGCGGCTTGCCGATGAGCTGCGGATTGCAGCCGACGGCCTTCAGCACCCGATAGATCCGGGCGTCGAACACCGAGACGATCTGGGTCAAGCCCGCGAGGATGGCGACTTCTCCGATGCCAGCGATCAATTCGCTGAGCACGAAGTTGACCCCATTGCGGCTGCGCTGAGGCTGGCCGTCCGCGGTGACGGCGCAAATCCGCGAGCTCTCCCAGATTGTCGCGCTTTCGATGTATTCACCCTCTTCTAGCAAGAAGGGAAAAACATCGCGCAACATGTTGGGTCCCGTGGTCGGCAGCAGCCGCAGCGATCCCCAATATTCATTAGTATTTTGGTCTACCGATACCAGATACAACGGGTTGGCGTCATCGAATTCATCCCGCTCGTATCCATCTTTCACAACAACGTCCCAACCGAGGCGTTCTGAGAAAGTAAGCGCTCTGTTACGAAACATCGCGTCCATTTCCATCGGAAATAATGACGCGCGTGAACCTTCAATAAGCTTTAACATCGTGGCATCTCCCTTGCAACGAGACCACGAATGTTAACCTTAAATTTTAATCCTTGCAATTCCACATAAAGAGCGAGTTGACATTCCGAGAATCACTTAAACGACGAACCTTGGAGCGCCTTCGCAGGGATCACGCCAGTAGCAATGGCGACCCCGACTGCATGGGTCAGATTCGCGCAGTTCAACTTATGCCGCGCCGTATCCAGATAACTCTTCACACTGCCAAATGATATATTTAATATGTCGGAGATGTCTTGATACGTCTTGCCTCTTGCAGCCCAGATGAGACACTGTTCTTCCCGCTTTGATAATTTGACTGGGGGGCTACTTAATTTCAGGTTTACACTGGCCGCCGAATTGATCAGAACCGAGATCAATTGCAGTTTTATCATATTGTTCTTTTTGAAGTATTGCCACTCTTCCTTCGAGTGGCTGCTGGTATAAGACACCAATGAGTAGACGCCTCTCCGATTGCGAACCGGGATCGACAATCCGTTAAGGCCAATATCGTGGTTCAGGGCATCGGCAAAAAACGCCTGAACCGCAGGATCGTCGCGCGGCAACTCGTCCCAGTCGAAAGGAAGAACCGCCTTGCTTCCATACGAAATCGTGGGGTCAATTAAGACATATTGCTTGAGAAAATAGCGCGTTTGCCACTGAAAGGAGTAGGTCACGGTTCCGGTAAGCAAACTGGCGTCGGAACTTTTGTCCGGGGCGAAGCGCACATACGCAATGTGGTCAACGCCGACGTCGGCCGCGATGGCCTTAAGCGTTTCCTCCAGATCCTGCTCGTTGTACCCAAGTATAGTGTCTGTGAGTTTTATCGCGGCCGACTTAATTGTGATGGTGCCCATAAGCGTTAGCCATTGACGTCATGAACCAATTTCGAGCGCCTCGGCCAGGGCTTCGTCGCGGGCGTAGCTAACGATCGACGCCAGCGCAGGGTTGATCTTCCCGGTCACCTTGGCGCACAGATCGATCAGATCGATGCAGATCGCGATCAACCGACAGGCTTCGGAAGGCGTCAACCTGATCTCTTCGCCCTTCGCCATTGATGGTCTTGACCGCTCGTGCAGCATCGTTGACTCTGCGAACATTCATGCCTCCCGCCCAAATTGCAACTTCGCTCCGTCAGTAACCTACCATAACAATGCCATGACAATCAACAAATATGTGGAGGCGGAACACAGAACAATCTCCGACGCGCCGTACAACTGCGCAGTTTCCGTCGGCAAGCGATGGGACGTTATAGCGGAAAATTGACAGACGAGCGAAGACGTCCCGCGCCCGCGACGCCGGGTCGGCGAGCGCGTGTGGAGAGAGCACGTGATCTAAGGTCAACGGAGTGAGGCGATGAACGTGAACGACCTCATCGCGATCGATGTTCACACGCACGCCGAGGTTTCGTGTCGGCAGCCGGCGGACGCTTTCTGGCAGCCCTACGAAACCGCCGCGAGCCAATACTTCAAGGTCGGCAAGCGCCCGACCATTTCCGAGACCATCGCCTATTATCGCGAGCGCAAGATCGGCCTCATCATGTTCACAGTCGACAGCGAGTTCGAAATCGGCGCGAAACGCATCTCAAATGACGAAGTTGCGGAGGCCGCCGCCGCCAATGCGGACATCATGATGGCCTTCGCCTCCATCGATCCGCACAAGGGCAAGATGGGCGTGCGTGAGGCGCGCGCTCTCATTGAGGCCGGCGTGATCAAGGGGTTCAAGTTTCACCCGACCCTGCAGGGCTTCTTCCCCAACGATCGCATGGCTTACGGCCTCTATGAGGTCATCGCCGCGCACAAACTGCCCGCCATCTTTCACAGCGGCCACTCGGGCATCGGAACAGGCATGCCGGGCGGCGGCGGCTTGCGTCTCAAATATTCGAATCCGATCCACGTCGACGACGTCGCCGTCGACTTCCCCGACATGACGATCATCATCGCCCATCCGTCCTGGCCTTGGCAGGATGAGGCGCTGTCGGTGTGCCTGCACAAGCCCAACGTCTATATCGACCTCTCCGGCTGGAGCCCGAAGTATTTTCCCCCGCAGCTCGTCCACTACGCCAACGGCCTGCTCAAGACCAAAATGCTGTTCGGTTCCGACTTCCCGCTCATTGAGCCCGACCGATGGATCAAGGATTTCCGCGCGGCCGGATTCAAGCCGGAGGTTCACGACCTCATTCTCAAGCGCAACGCCGTCCGGGCGTTGAAGCTCGACGCGGCGGCGTAGCCCTCGCGCGATGACGGCCTTTCCATGGATCAAGGGCGTTCGCGGCGAGGTCGAGGCCGACGGCAAGCGCCTGGAGGCGATCGCCTATGGCCCGCCGCCTGACGAGGCGCCGACGCTCGTCCTGCTGCACGAGGGCCTCGGCTGCGTGGCGCTGTGGCGCGACTTTCCGGCCAAGCTCGCGGCCGCGACCGGTCATGGGGTCTTCGCCTATTCGCGCGCGGGCTATGGCGGCTCCGATCCGGTCGAGCTGCCGCGCCCGCTCGATTACATGAGCAGGGAGGTGCGGTTCAGCCTGCCCGCGGTCCTTGAGGCGATCCGGTTCGAGCGCGGGATCGTGCTCGGACACAGCGACGGGGCCTCGATCGCGGCGATCTACGCCGGCGAGCATTCGGATGAGCGGATCAAGGGCCTCATCCTGATGGCGCCCCACCTGTTCACCGAGGAGCCGGGCCTGGCCTCGATCGCGGAGGCCCGACGCGCCTACGAGACTGGCGACCTACGGGCGAGGCTCGCCAAATATCACGCGCATGTCGACATCGCCTTTCGCGGCTGGAACACGGCCTGGCTCGATCCCGGCTTCCGGGCCTGGAACATCGAGGATGCGGTCGGCCGCTGGCGCGTCCCCGCGCTCATCATCCAAGGCGTCGACGATCAATACGGAACGCTCGCGCAGATCCGCTCAATCGAGGCGCGCTCGCCCGCGCCCGTGAAGAGCCTCATCCTCGAGGCCTGCGGCCATTCGCCGCAGATCGACCAACCGCAGGCGACGCTCGACGCGATCGCCCAGTTCTGCGCCGAGATCGGCAAGGCGCCCTCGGCGCGCTCGCGATGACCGCAGCTAAGCGAGGGCCAACCGGATCATCTGGTAGGAATAGGGCGCCAGCCTCGCGGTCAGCCGCCCATCCTTGACGTTGGCGTCCGACCCTTTCCTTGGCGCGACGGCGAGGGGCGCGCTCAGCGTGTTGACGGCTTCGAGATCGACGTTGGTCATCACCTGGTGATCCACGATCCTGGCGGCGCTGAATCCCTGCAGGTCGAGCTCGAGGTCGAGGGCCTCGCCGCTGTGTCGGTTCACGGCGAAAAAGGTCAGCGCGCCGCCAGCCTCGTCGTGAACGCCGGCGATGTCGAGATAGGGAACGTTGTCGGCGACCTCGGAATCATAAGCGGGCGACTTGACGCTGAGCTGAAGCGCTTCGCCGCGCCCGTAAACGGAGGCGAAGAAATAGGGATAGTAGATCGTCTGCCGCCACGCCGCGCCGCCGGGCTCGGTCATGATCGGCGCAATGACGTTCACCAGTTGCGCGATGCAGGCGATCTTCACCACGTCGGAACGGCGGATGAAGGTGTTGAGGATGCAGCCGACCTGGAGCGCGTCCTCGAAATTGTAGATGTCCTCGAGCAGCCGCGGCGCGTGCGGCCAGCCCTTGGCCCCGGCGAGGATCTCGCGGTCCTGCGCGTTGGAATGATACCAGACGTTCCATTCGTCGAAGGAAATCGTCACCCGCTTGCGGCTGCGTTTCCGCGCGCGGACAAATTCGATCGTCGAGGCGATGGCGTTGATATAGGCGTCGAGCTTGGCGTTAAGCGCGAGGTATTCCGCTGTGTTCTTGGCGCGATTGGCGAAATACATGTGCAGCGAGATGTGGTCGACCGCGTCGTACGCATGCTCGAGGACGACGCGCTCCCACTCGGGATAGGTCTTCATGTCGGAGTTCGACGATCCGCAGACGATGAGTTCGAGCGAGGGATCGAAGGCGCGAAGCGTCTTCGCCACCTCGTTGGCGAGGCGGCCGTATTCATGCGCCGTCTTGTGCCCGACCTGCCACGGCCCGTCCATCTCGTTGCCGAGGCACCAGTGCTTGACTCCGAACGGTTCGGCGCGGCCGTGGGCCTTGCGCAGGTCGCCCCAGGCGCTGCCGGTCGGACCGTTGACGTATTCGACGAAATTGCGCGCCTGATCGAGTCCGCGCGAGCCGAGGTTGATGGCCAGCATCATCTCGGTCCCGGCGGCTTCGCACCATTGGGCGAACTCATGCACGCCGACCGCGTTGGACTCTGATGTGTGCCACGCCAAGTCGAGCCGCGTCGGCCGCTTCTCGCGCGGACCAACCCCGTCTTCCCAATTGTAGGCCGAGACGAAATTGCCGCCGGGATAGCGCACGATCGGGACCTTCAATTCGCGAACGAGGCCAATGACGTCCTTGCGCATCCCGTTGGCGTCCGCTTGTGGGTGGCCGGGTTCGTAGACGCCGGTGTAGATCGCCCGCCCCAGGTGCTCGAGGAAGGCGCCATACAGGCGGTCGTCGATTTTTCCGATTCCGTAGTCCCGATTGGCGATGACCGAGGCGCGCATGATCCCTCCCGTCAATATCAAGAAGTTCGATATATTGGAGCCGCTTCCGCGCGGCACGTCAAGCCGCGTCTCCCGCGGCCGACAGCGCGATCCGCCAAGGAAACCCTGGAGAACGAGGCGGCTCAAGCATCGCTGGCAGCAGCGGCTAGAGGATCATCTCAGGGCTTCAGTATCAAGTTCGCTGATTGAAAGTCCTTGGCGCCTCGCGCTTTCCTAGCTACCATCGTCGCGCAAGGCTTCCCGAAGGCGCAGATCCCGGAACCCGAGCGCCTGCAACGCGGGAAGCCGCCGGGCCATTTTTGGGAGGAAGTCGAGATGATCCGCAAGGTCTTGTACGCGACCCTGGCGAGCGTGGCGTTGACGGTCGGCGCGGCGCACGCAACCGAAACCATCGTGTGGTGGGATTTCTTAAGCGGCGGCGACGGCGTTCGCATGAAGGCGATGCTCGACGAGTTCAACAAGGAGCACGCAGGCAAGGTCCAGATTGACGCCACCACGCTTGAATGGGGCGTGCCGTTCTACACCAAGGTGCAGACTTCGACCGCGACCGGGCAAGGCCCGGACGTCATGACCTATCACGAATCGCGCATGCCGCTCGGAATCTCGACCGGTGTCGTGAACGTACTTACGCCCGAGGAGCTGGCCGCCGCAGGCATCAAGGCGAGCGACTTCGGACCCGCGAACTGGAAGGCGGCGCAAGGGACGGACGGCAAGCAATACGCCGTGCCGCTCGATATCCACTCGATCATCCTCTATTACAACAAGGATCTGCTCAAGAAGGCGGGCCTGCTCGGCGAGGACGGGAAGCCGAAAGGCCTCGACGGCGCCGCCAATTTTGACGCAGCCCTGGCGAAATTGACCACCAAGGACGTCTCCGGGCTTTCGGTGCCGACGGCGGACAACGCCACGATGTGGCGCATCTTCTACACGCTCTTGAACCAGCAGGATGGCCAGTTCCTGAAGGACGGCAAGTTCCTCGACGGCGATAACCTCGACAAGGCGACCACCGCGATCGCCGAAATGCAGAAGTGGGTGAAGAGCGGCTGGACGCCGGCCAAGACCGAATATCCCGCCTCGATCGCCCTCTTCACCTCGGGCAAGGCGGCGATGCACATCAACGGCGTCTGGGAAGTGCCGACCATGGTCGATCTCGCCAAGAAGGGGCAATTGTTCGACTGGGGCGCGATCCAGATCCCGACTTTCTACGCTCATCCCGCCACCTGGGCGGATTCGCATTCGTTCGCCATTCCTAATCGCAAGGGCAATCCGGTTCCGCCGGAGAAGCGCAAGCTGGTTCTGGACACGATCCACTGGTTCAACGTGCATTCGCTCGAGTGGGCGGGCGGCGGCCACATTCCCGCGTATCTGCCGGTGCAGGAGAGCGCCGAGTTCAAGGCGCTGAAACCAAACTCCGACTACGTTTCGCTCGCCAAAACCGCGGTGTTCGATCCGGTGTCCGTGCTCGCCGGCGTGGCGTCGCCGGTCTACGATGCGGCCGGCAATTACGTGATGCCGGCGATGAACGGCGAGATGGCCCCCGCCGACGCAGCAAAACAGATGCGGGATGATCTTCAGGGCCAGGCCAAGTAGGCTTTGACTTCGAAGCGCTTGCGCCGGCGGCGTCGACGCACGCCCCGCCGGCGCCAAGCGACGGAGCCTTGAAACGCTCGGGCCATGCTCAGAAGCAAGCGCAGCGAGGTCCTCACCGCCGCCGTTCTGATGGCGCCGTTCGTCGTCATCTATGGCGTGCTGTTCGTTTATCCGACCATCAAGATGGTCGAGCAAAGCCTGACCAACGCGCCGCTGATCGGCGCGGGCAAGTGGGTCGGCTTCGACAATTATTTCCGTCTCGCCTCGGACCGCCTGTTCTCCGTCGCTGTCTGGAACACCATCTATTTTGTGATCCTGTCGGTCATTCCCAGCACCCTGCTTGCGCTCGCTGTGGCGCTTGGCGTCAATCGCCTTAAGGGATGGACGCAGAGCGTCGTTCTCGCCGCCTTCTTCCTCCCCTACATCTTGCCGGTGTCGGTCGTCTTCCGCCTCTGGAGTTGGATCTTCGACAAGGGACTTCGGCGTCGCGCAATATGTCATCGCTCCGCTGAACGGCGGGCAGCATCTTTCGATCTTCCGCACCATTCCGCTCTTCATGCCCGCCGTCGCCTTCGTCACCGTGTGGTGGCTGCTCGGGTTCAACGTCCTTCTGTTCATCGCCGGCTTGCGCAACATCTCGAGCGAGATCTACGAGGCCGCCGGGCTCGACGGCGCGAGCCGCGGGGCCCAGTTCAGACGCATCACCTGGCCGCTCATCTGGCCGGTGACGGTGCTGGTGTTCACGATCCAGCTCATTCTCCAGCTCAAGATCTTCGATCAGGTCTATCTGTTCGCGCAAGGCGGCCGGGTCGACGCAACCATGGTCATGGTCCAGTACATCTACAAGCAAGCGTTTCAGATGAACAAGGGAGGCCTTGCCGACGCCGCGGCGGTCGTACTGTTCCTCTTGATCGTGATCCTGTCGGTGTTGCAGTTCCAGCTCTTGCGCGCTCGGGGCGTACGATGACCGCGTCGGTCGAAACCGCCGCCGATCTCTCGCCGCAGATCGCCTCGCGCCGGCTTGCCCGCCTGCGTCATCTCGATCTCGCCGGCCTCGTCATCAGCCTGGCCACGCTCCTCGGCGCCGTGTTCTGGGCGTTTCCGCTCTATTGGGGACTGGTGACGACCTTCAAGCCGGAATACGAGGTCGTGCGGCCAGGCGTCGCGCTTTGGCCCGAGCATTCACCCTCGAAAATTACGGGCACGTGCTGCTGGAGACCAAGATCGGCCTCTGGTACGTCAATTCGCTTATCACCTCCGGCGCCGTGACGGTCATCGTCGTGGCGATGTCCGCGTGCGCGGGCTACGCGATTTCGCAGCTCGACTTCCCCGGCCGACGCCTTTTTTGGTGGATGATCCTGGCGAGCTTCATGGTCCCTGTTTCGGCGCTGATCGTGAACCACTTCATCTTGATGAGCCAGTTCAGGCTCAGCAACACGCTCGCCGGCGTCGTCGGCCCGCAGCTCGTCTACGCTCCAGTCACCGTAATCATCTACAAGCAGTTTTTCGATTCCGTGCCCAAGGATTTCCGCGAGGCGGCCGCGATCGACGGCGCCAGCGAACTCCAGCTTTTCTTCCGCATCTATCTGCCGATGAACTGGGGCGTCACCACCGCGCTGGCGATCATCACCTTCATCGGCGCCTGGAACCAGTTCCTGTGGCCGTTCCTCGCCATCAGTTCCGAGGACAAGATGAACATCACCGTCGGCATCACCCAGGTTCACGACGCCTTCGGCGTGCGGTACGCACGCGACCTCGCCGTCGCCATGCTCGCGGCGCTGCCGGTGGCGCTCGTCTACCTCATCTTCCAGCGGCGAGTGACCCACGCCATCATGCTGTCGGCGGGGATCAAGTGATGAGCGCCGCGGGCGCGACAAACGGGAGCGGCGCCGCCGCCGCCGCGCCCCATGTCGAATTGAGGCGAGTGACGAAGCGCTACGGCGCGGTCACCGCGATCACCGATCTCAGCCTCGCGGTCGAGAATGGCTCGTTCACCGCGCTGCTCGGCCCGTCCGGCTGCGGCAAGTCGACGCTGCTCAGGATGATCGCCGGACTTGAGAAGATCACCGTCGGCCAGTGCTTCATCGGCAATACGGACGTAACCGACACGCCGCCGGCGCAGCGGCGCATCGCCATGGTGTTCCAGTCCTACGCGCTATACCCGCATATGACGGTGAGGCAGAACATCGCCTTCTCGCTCTCGGTTGCTGGCCAGCCGAAAAGGATCCAAAACGAGCGCGCGCTCGAGGTCGCCCGCATCCTGCAGCTCGAGCCCTATCTCGATCGTCGTCCGGCCGAGCTTTCGGGGGGCCAGCGTCAGCGGGTCGCGATCGGCCGGGCGCTCGTGCGCAAGCCCGAGGTTTTCCTGTTCGACGAGCCGCTCTCCAACCTCGACGCCCAGCTGCGCGTGCAGATGCGCGTTGAGCTGGCGAAGCTCCACGCCGATCTCGGCACGACGATGATCTATGTGACGCATGACCAGACGGAGGCGATGACTCTGGCCGACAAGATCGTGGTGCTCGACAAGGGCGTCATCTCACAGGTCGGCTCGCCGCTCGAGCTCTACAACGCGCCGGCGAACAAGTTTGTCGCCGCGTTCATCGGTTCGCCGGGCATGAATTTCTTTGCCGTCGACATCGCCGCCATGAACGGCCGAATGGCGAGCGTGATCCTGCCGGGCGGGCGAACGGCTGAGGTTGGCGTGAGCGCCAGCGCCGGCGCGCGATCGGCCGAGCTCGGCGTGCGGCCAGAGCATCTGATCATCGTCGATCCGAACGATCTGAAGGCGGCCTTCGCCGGCGCGGTCAAGATCATCGAGCATCTTGGCAATTCGACCATCCTCTATGTCGACACCCCGGCCGGGCAGCTGATCGTCGAGGGCGAGGGCGACCTCGACGCGAAGTCGGGTCAAGCCGTCGGCCTCAGGCTCAACGAGAGCCATGCGCGCCTGTTCGGCGAGACAGGGGCGACGCTCTGATTCGCGTGATGGCGGCTAAATCCTTCGATCGCTCACGACTCGGTCGTGAGCCTCAGCACGATGTCCTGATCGTAATTGCCGAACCCGCGGCCGAAGATGTTGACGCCGCCGGGATGGCGCGCGTCCGGCTTGACCTCGATCTTGAGCCTGATCGAATGGTGAGCCGAAAGGTCGAGATCCTTGGGCGTCAGCGACGAGATCTTGACCCCGTCGACGAACGCGCCGTCCCGCGTCACGCTCCAGCTCTTCAGCATGCCGTATTGGCTGCCCTTGAGCTTCCACCAGTCGGGCGTGTAAAGCCCGCGGCGATCGCCGAAATCGCCGGGGCTGGTCCAGACGCCAAGCTCCCGGCCGTTGACCGCGACCGTAATGTCGGACGGCCAGTCGGAGGCGGTACCGGGAACCTCGGAGGAGAGTTCGAGCGAAAATTCGAGCGCAGCGACGGCCTTGCCGACGTGCCGGGCGTTATTGGGAAACTGATACTCGACGAAGCCGCGCGTGAACCACATCAGGCCCGCATTCATTCGGTCGGGGTCGAGGAAGGTCCCCGGCACGTCGAGGAGGCCGATGATCCCGCGCGGCGAGCAGAGGCCGCAAGGGGCGCTCACTTCGCAGCTGGTGTAGAGGCCGATCGGCATCGCGACCTCGATGGCGTTGGCGTTGACGCCGCTGACATCGTCGCGGAGCATCACCAGCACTTCGTCGAACGCGGAGAAGCAGAGCTTCTGATGGCCTTTCCGCCCTTTATGCGTTTCCGTCCGAATGAGGCCAGCGTCCTCGAGGATTTGCAGATTGGACGAGACCGTCGATTGAGGAAGGCCAAGCGCCGCGGCGATGTCGTTGACATTGACGCCCGGGCGACGATGCAGCAGGCGCAAAATTCGCGCCCGCGCGGGCGAGGCCAGTCCGCGCACAACATCCGGCCGCTCCGCGGGATCGATCACCAGGAAATTGCGCGACATTCTCCGTCCTGTCCATCCTCACGGGTTCTGTATCAGCTTTTCGGATATTTTAATAATCCGGGACGCCGACCTCGCCCATCGACCCGTCTCGGAGCCGCTCATGGACGTTGACGTCTCGGGCCGCCGCACAACGCTTTCGCTCGACGGCCTCTGGGACTTCGAATTCGAAGGTCCAACGGCGCGGCTCGACGGCGAGCGCCACACGATCCGCACTCCCGGGATCTGGCAGACTCAATTTCTTGCGTTGCGCAACGCGCAGGGGACCGGACGCTATCGGCGCGGCGTTCAGATCCCGCCGGAGTGGGCGGGAAAGAGCGTCGTTCTCGTTTTGGAGGGCGTCTTCCACGAGTCGGTGATCCTCATCGACGATGTGGCGGTCGCCGTTCACGGCGACGGCTGGACCCCGATCGAGATTGATCTCACCCAAGCGCTCGGCGGCAGGACCTCGTTCGTGCTCGGCGTCGACGCGCGGGTCCCCGACGACCGCAACGGCGGCCGCTTCAGCCAGTCGCTCACCGGCAAGCAGGACTGGTACGGAGTGCAAGGCGGAATCTGGAAGCCGGCGCGTCTCGAGGCGCGCGATCCAACTCACTTCGCCAAAGTCCTCATCCAAACGTCGTTCGACCTCAAGACCGGCGTCGTGTCGATCAGCGGCGAGCTATCGCGCGCCGCCAATGCGCCGACCCTCCAGGCGACGCTGTCGCGCGGCGGCGAATTGGCGGCGCGCCTGATCTATCATTTCCGATCGGATCGATTCGACGCGCTGCTCGCCCTTCCCGAGGCTGAGCCATGGTCGCCGGAAGCGCCGAATCTCTATGACCTCGTCGTCGAACTCATCGTTGGCGGCGAAACTGTCGATGCGATCGAGAGGGTGGTCGGATTTCGGCGATTCGAGGCGAAAGACGGCCGGCTCTTCCTGAACGGCGAACCGTTCACCATGTTCGGCGCCCTCGATCAGGACTGGCATCCCGAGGAAGAATGCCGCCCGCCGAGCGCTGAGTTTCTCGAGCAGCGCTTCGCCAACGCCAAGGCGATGGGCCTCAACACGCTGCGCTGCCACGTCAAGATTCCCGATCCCCTCTATTTCGATCTCGCCGACCGGCTCGGTCTCATCATCTGGCTCGACATGCCTTACATGCAGTTCCTCGCGCCGGCGACGCGCGAAGCGTTGCGCAGGGTGTTCCGCACGTCGGTCTTAACGCACGGGCATCATCCCTCGATATGCGTCTGGACGCTGTTCAACGAGGGATGGGGAATCGATCTCGACGACAATCCGGACGACCGGCGCTGGCTGATCGAGGCGTTCAATGAGGCGAAGACGCTGATCCCCGACAGCCTGCTCATCGACAACTCCCCATGCTTCCCGCGCAACTATCACCTCAAGACGGACATCGAGGACTTCCATTGGTATAACGGCTTTCCTCATCAGAACGAGGCCTTCGCGGAGACGGCGCGCGCCTTCGCAGGCCGCGCAGCCTGGACCTTCTCGCCGCACGGCGATGCAGAGCGGCGCGGCGACGAGCCGCTGATTTGCTCCGAGTTCGGCGTCTGGGGGCTGCCCCATCCGCGCGAGATCCTGGAGACAGACGGAAGCGAGCCGTGGTGGTTCGAGAGCGGGCATGACTGGAACCTCGGCGCCGCCTATCCGCATGGGATCGAGACGCGCTTTCGCGACGCTGAGCTCGCGCCGATCTTCGGCGACCTCGACGGCTTCGTGAGCGCGGCGCAAGAGCTTCAGTATCGCGCGCTCAAGCGCCAGATCGAGACGTTGCGCTGGGAGCGGCCGATCTCCGGCTACGTCATCACCGAGCTCAACGACGTGCAGTGGGAATCGAACGGCCTCATGGACGTTCGCAACCGTCCGCGCGCGTTCGCTGGAAGGTTGGCGAACCTTCAACGGCCATGGCTCATCATGGCGCAGACGGCGCGCACGGCGGTTCGCGCCGGCGAGCGCTTCGAGGTTTCGGTGCGGCTCGCAGGCGCCCCGAGCCGCCGGAGGGCGCGCGGCTCACTTGGCGCCTTGCCGATCAGAGCGGCGAGACTGCGCTGGGAACCGATCCAACGACGATTGCGCTGACAGCCCGCGCCGCCGAGGCGATCGCCATCGTTCTGCTCGAGCTTGAGGCGCGCGACGGCGGCGGGCGCCTCCTGTCGCGCAACGCGATGGAATTGTGCGTCGTCCCGCCGCTTGGCGGCGTGGCGCCGTCGCTGTTCCCCATCGACGGCGCAGCTTGGAGCGCGCTTGCCGCGATCGGCTGGCCGAACCGCGCCGCGACCGCCGAGGACGCCGAGATCGTGCTCGCGACGCGGCTCACGACCCCGGTGCGCGCAGCGCTCCTCGCCGGCCGCAAGGTTGTGCTCATCGCCAATTCCGCCGATGCGCTCATCGACCCGCAACGCAACCTGCCGCTCAACGACCGGCACAATTTCCCCTCGATGTTGCTGCGCGAGCGAGCGGGCGCGCCCTGGGACGGACAGTGGATGGGCGCGTTCTCCTGGCGGCGCACGGACGGGCCGTGGTCGGGCCTGCCCGGCGGCCCCATGCTCGACGAGCATTGGACCGGCCTTCTGCCCAACCATGTCCTGACCGGCTTTCCCTCCACCGCCTTTGGCGGATTGGTCGATTCCGGCATGGCGGTCGGGTGGCTGCATCTCGCCGCCGCGTTTGTGAAGCGCAGCTTCCTCGGCAAGGCCTGGCTCACCGTGTCGACCTTCGACCTCACGTCTCCGCAGGCGCACCAGAATCCGCTCGCCCCGCATCTCATGAAGGCGCTGGCGGAGAGCTGAGCGGCGGCGCCCTCCGGGCGATAGCCGCCTTCGATTTGCCCCGCCGTCGGATCGGCCTTGCCGCCGAGAAAGGGCCGCGCTAACAATATTGGGAAAAGCTTTTCTCACCCGAACTGGGTGAGGGGCTTTTTCAACCAAGCAAAGCAGTTTTCACGCCTGCAGGGAGGAACGTCATGACCATGCGGAGGACGTGCGGCCGGCTCGCCGCCATGCTGATCGCCTCGTCGGCTTTCGCTGACGTGGCTTTCGCCGACACGATGACCATGTGGGTGCGCGCCAGTGGCACCAACGCGGCGGCGCACCTCATCAACCTTTGGAACGCGACGCACGGCGACAAGATCGAGCTCACCACCATCCCCGACAACCAGATGGTCACCAAGCTCGCCACCGGCGTTCAGGCGGGCGAGGTCCCCGACCTCGTTTCCTTCGACCTCATCTACATGCCCGATTTCATGAAGGCCGGATTCCTCACCGACCTCACCGCTGACCTCAAGGACAATCCGAATTACGCTTCCGTCGCTCAGGCCTACAAGGACATCGCGACCTACGAGGGGAAGATCTACGGCGCCGGATTCACGCCGGACGTTTCGATCCTGATCTGGAACAAGGATCTGTTCAAGAAGGCGGGCCTCGATCCGGACAAGCCGCCGCGCACGATCGGCGAGATCCATGCGGACGCGAAGAAGGTCCACGCGCTGGGCGCAGACACCTACGGCTTCTATTTCTCGGGCTCGTGCCCCGGATGCAACATCTTCACCACCTCGCCGATGATGGTCGCGGCCGGCTCCAAGATCCTGCCCGCCAAAGGCGACGACCCGGCGCTGACCGGGGACGGCGTCAAGCAAGTGCTCGATACGTTCAAGGCGATGTGGGACGAGGGCCTGGCGCCGAAAAGCGCCCAGACGGACAACGGCGCGAATTTCACCGCTATGTTCAAGTCGGGCAAGATCGGGATTCAGGGCTGCGGCGGCTTTCTGATCTCCGACCTCAAGCATGACGTGCCGAATATGAATTTCGGCGTCACCTTCCTGCCGGGCGTGAAGGAGGGGCAGGTCTCGGCCTTTGTCGGCGGCGACGTGGTCGCGATCCCGGTCGGCTCCAAGCATGTGCCGCTCGCCAAGCAATTCATCGCCTGGGAGCTCACCGACGAAGCCCAGCTCGAGGGGCTCGCCAAGAACAACATTCTGCCCTCGCGGCCCGCGCTCGCCGACAACAAATATTTCGCCGCCGACCCGCGCATCGTCACCACGGCGAAGGCGCTTGGCGTCGGCTATGTGCCGTGGGTCTATCATTTCGCCGACATGGTCAATTCGGACTCGAGCCCGTGGATCAACATGCTGCAGCGCGCAATCTTCGACGGCGACGTCGATGGAGCGATCAAGGAGGCGCGCGAGAAGATGAAGGCGATCGCCGCCGAGTGAGGCCGTTTCTCGCTTCGCGGCTCCCGTTCGCATGAGTAGGACCCGAACTTCCGGACAATGGCGGGGCTGGCTCTATGTTGCGCCGGCTCTGCTGTTCGTCGCCGCGTTCGTTGTGATCCCCTTCGGCCAGTTGATCGCGATGTCGATGACCGACCGCTCGCTGCTTGGCGGGGGCAAGTTCATTGGCCTTGGCAACTACATCAGGATCTGGAACGACACGAGTTTTTGGCGCGCGCTTCTGTTCACGGTCAAATATACGGTTGTTCTGACCCCGATCCTGATGGTCCTTGGCTTCGCGCTCGCCCTATTGACCGCGGACAACACGCCGCTCAAGCGGCTCACCCGCACTGTCGTTTTCTTGCCCGTGGTCATCGGGCTTTCGAGTTCGAGCCTGCTCTGGTTCTGGCTGTTCGACGAACAGGTCGGCCTCTTCAACAAGCTATTGGTCGACTTGCGCATCATCGCACGGCCGACCGTCTGGTTCGCCAGCGCCGATCTTGCCTTTTGGGCGGTCGTGATCTCCATCACCTGGAAGGTGGTCGGCTTCGGCATGGTGCTGTTCATCGCCGCCATCCAGTCGATCGATCGGGAGATCCTGGAGGCGGCGGTCGTCGACGGGGCCGGCTACTGGCGGCGCGCCTTTCTCATTGTCGTCCCCTTGAGCCGCCGCATCATCCTTTTGGCGACGCTGGTCAGCGCGATCGGCTCGATGCTGGCCTTCGATCAGTTCTACATCATGACCTCCGGCGGGCCGCGCGGACAGACGTTCACCGCAGTCTATTGGATCTATCAGAACTCCTTCGTGTCGTTCAGGCTCGGTTATGGCGCGGCTTTATCGATCGTGCTGACCCTGATCATCTTCGTCTTCTCGACGCTGCAAATCGGGCTCACGGCGAGGAGCGAGGCGCAATGACCAGCGCCGCGCTAGCGCCCGACGCGCCGGTCGCAGCCGCCGCTCGCCGACGCGCGCTCACGCCCGCGACCTATGCGATCGTGGCGATCTCGATCGCGGTGGTCGCAATCATGGCCGCTCCGATCGTTCTCTCAGCGCTCGCCTCGATCAAGACCGCCGCCGACGCGTCAGCGATCCCGCCGCACTATCTGCCCCGCGCCTTGAGCTTCGAGAACTACGCCAAGGTCATTCGCTTTCAGGCGGGCCTTGCGACCTATGTCGGCAACTCGGCGCTGGTGGCGGGGCTGACGATCGCGGCGTGCCTCGCGCTCGCGGCGCCGGCGGGCTACGGGCTCGCCCGCTTCGCCACGCGCGGCAAGGAGATCGCCTTTCTCATCCTTCTTGCGCCGATCATGATCCCCTACCAGGCGATTCTGACCCCGCTCTATCTCGACTTCGCCAAGGTCGGGCTGGTCAACACCCACCTTGGCCTCGCGATCGTGCATACGATCCTGCAGCTGCCGTTCTCGATCTTCCTGATGCGCGCCAGTTTCGAAGCGATCCCACGCGAAATCGAGGAGGCCGCGGTGATCGACGGGTGCTCGACCTGGCAGCGCCTCATCAGGGTCTTCCTGCCGCTCGCGATCCCCGGCCTGGTGACGGTTGCGCTGTTCGCTTTCATCAATTCCTGGAACGAGTTTCTCGCCGCGCTCATTTTCATGAATCGCGATACGTCGTTCACCGTGCCCATTTTGCTGGTGAGCGTGAGAGCGGGAAAATTCGGCGCCGTCGACTGGGGGGCGCTGCAGGCGAGCGTCATCATCTCGATCATCCCCTGTCTCGCCGTCTATCTCGCCTTGCAGCGCTACTACATTTCCGGCCTGCTCTCGGGCGCCGTCAAATGAACGACCGCTCATCTGACGGCGCGCGATCCGGCGACGTCGAGGTCGCGCCGGGAGCCCGGACCATCCGTGACGTCGCGCGGCTGGCGGGCGTTTCGATCGGAACTGTCTCAAAGGCGCTCAACGCCAACGGGCGGCTCAGCGCCGAAACGCGCGCCAGAGTTCTCCGGATCGCCAAGGCGATCGACTATCGGCCGAACGATCTGGCGCAGAGTCTGCATCGGGCGCGCTCGATGACGGTCGGCATTCTGTCCAATGACAGCTTCGGAAGGTTCGCGTTCCCGATCGTCGAGGCGCTCGAGCGGCGTCTGTTCGATCAGGGCATCGCCGTCTTCATGTGCAACGCCACCGACGATCCGATGCGCGAGCGGCGCCATATCGATCAGCTATTGGGCAAGCGCGTCGACGGTCTCGTGGTCACTGCGCGCCGCGCCGACCGGCGCGCGCCGATCGAGCCGGCCGCGCGCGGCCTGCCGGTGGTCTATGTGTTCTCGCAGGTCGAGAATCCGGACGCGCTCTGCCTGCTGCCGGACGACGAGGGCGGCGCAAAACTTGCCGTCAGCCACCTCGCCGCTCTCGGCCGCAGAAGAATCGCGCATATCACCGGCCCCGAGCGGTTCGAGGCGGTTCGCCTGCGCGAAATGGGCTGGCGCAAGGCGCTGGCCGAGGCGGGGCTCAAGGCGGCGGCGGGCGATTGTCGGCCCGGCCGCTGGTCCGAAGCCTGGGGACGCGAAGCGACGCAGGCTCTCTTCTCGCGGCGCGGCGCCACGCCGGACGCGCTCTTTTGCGGCAACGATCAGATCGCGCGCGGGGCCGTTGACGCGCTGCGCGAGATGGGGCTCGCCGTGCCGACTGACGTCGCCGTGGTCGGCTTCGACAATTGGGACGTAATGACGGACGCGGCGAGGCCGCCGCTCACCAGCGTCGACATGAACCTCGACGCGCTGGGTCGCGAGGCGGGCGCCTCGCTTCTGGAGATGATGGCGGGCCGAAGCCTTGCGGGCGTGCGCCGATTGCCGTGCTCGCTCGTCATTCGCGATTCATGCGGGGCGCAGCGCCGCGGCGAGAGAGAGGGACGATGATGAGCGAGCGCGCCTATTCCGCGGTCCCGTTTGCGGATGTCCGCATCACCGGCCCGTTCTGGCGCGAACGGCTCGAGACCGTGCTCAAGCGCACGATCCCGAGCCAGCATGCAAAGCTTAAAGAGGTCGGCATCCTCGATTCGCTCAAGCTGCCGAAGCCCGTTCCGCCGCTCACAATCCCGAGGAACAGCCATGGTTTCACCATGCAGGTGTTCTGGGACTCCGATGTCGGCAAGTGGATCGAGGCGGCGAGCTACGCGCTCGCCCATCGGCGCGATCCCGACATCGAGGCGAAGATCGACGCCATCGTCGACGACCTCGCGCGCGTCCAATCGCCCGACGGCTATCTCAACTGCTGGTACAACGGGCGCGAGCCCGAGAAGCGCTGGACGAACCTGCGCGACAATCACGAACTCTATAACGCCGGGCATCTGCTCGAAGGCGCCATCGCCTACTTTCGCGCCACCGGACGGCGCAAGATGCTCGACGTCATGGAGCGCTATGCCGATCACATCGCCACAGTGTTCGGCCGCGGTCCGGGACAGAAGCGCGGCTATCCCGGTCATCAGGAGATCGAGCTTGCGCTCATCAAGCTTTACCGCTTGACCGGCGATCGCCGCCGCCTCGATCTCGCCGCCTATTTCATCGACGAGCGGGGCCGTGAGCCGCACTATTTCACCGAGGAGGCGCTGGCGCACGGCGAGGATCCGGCGAGCTACTGGGCCGGAACCTATGAGTACAACCAGTCGCACATCCCCGTGCGCGAGCAGACTCGGGTCGTGGGACACGCGGTGCGCGCGATGTATATGGCTTCGGCGATGGCCGACCTTGCGCTCGAGCTTGGCGATGAGGGTCTCAAACGCGCATCCGAGGCGCTGTGGCGTGATGTCACCACGGCGCAGATGTATGTGACGGGCGGTCTTGGACCGAAAGAGACCAACGAGGGTTTCACCGAGCCTTACGATCTGCCCAACGAAACCGCCTATGCCGAGACCTGCGCCTCGGTCGCGCTCATCTTCTGGGCCCACCGCATGTTGCATCTCGATCTCGACGGCCGCTACGCCGACGTGATGGAGCTTGCGCTCTATAATGGCGCGCTGACCGGCCTCGCGCGCGATGGGACGCGCTACTTCTATTCCAATCCGCTCGAAAGCCGTGGCCAGCACAAGCGGTGGGACTGGCACGTCTGCCCCTGCTGCACGATGAACGTGTCGCGCCTGGCGGCGTCCATTGCCGGCTATGCGCTGTCGATGCGCGAGGACGGCGTGGCCTTCCACCTCTATGGCGGGTTCGAAACCACGGTCGCCTTGGGGGGCGTGAAAGTCGCGTTCAGCGAGACGAGCGCCTATCCCTGGTCCGGCGAGGTCCGCATCGACATCGCCCCCGAGGCGCCGGCGGCTTTCGACCTCAAGTTGCGCATTCCCGGCTGGGCGAAGAGCGCGACCGCGGCCGTCAACGGCGAGCCGATCGCGCTCAAGCCCATCAACGGCTATGCGACCGTCCGCCGACTCTGGCGCGAGGGCGATGCGGTGACGCTCGATCTCAAGATGCCGGCCGAGCGGCTCTACGCCCATCCGAACGTGCGCATGGATGTCGGGCGGGCGGCGCTCAGGCGTGGCCCGTTGATCTATTGCGTCGAGGAAGCCGACAATCCCGGCGGACCCGTCCAGACGCTGGCGCTGCCGCGCTCAGCGCCGATCGAGGCCGGATGGAGGACTGACCTGCTCGGCGGCGTCGTGACGCTCGAGGCGAGCGCGAAGAGGCTTGTTCCGGGCAAGGAAGCCGGCGCGCTCTACTCGACCGAGCCGCCCGCGGCCCGCGACGCCCAACTGGTCGCTCTTCCCTATCATCTCTGGGCCAATCGCGCCCCCGGCTCGATGCAGGTGTGGGTCGCGGAGCTCGAGGGCTGAGCGCCGGACCGGCGGCGGGTTCAGCCTGGCTTCGGAGGCGGGCAGGCGGCGCCATGACATTGCGCCGGCCAGGATACGATGTGTCCTCCCGGAACCAGATCCTTGAGCAGATTGAGGGCCGCTTCCACGACCGTCGGCTCATCGAAGAATTCGATCACCAAGGGCAAATCGACAGTGAGCCGGAGGAGGTCGTCCGCGTGAACCTCCCCGCTTGCGCCAAACCCCGCGATGCCTCTGAAGACAGTGACCCCCTGCACGGCATGCCGGTCATGCAAAAGCGTCAGGATCTCCCGCATCAAGGTTCTGCGCCGTCCGTGATCCGCTTCGCTCAAATAGATCCGAACCATGAGGACGTCATTGGCCATTCTGCGCTCCGGCTCACAAATTCCGAGCGATATAGGCGCCTCCGAACGCCGCCACGAATCCGAGACCGACGGACAGAACAGCGTACAGCGCCGCCTTGAGAAGCTCTCCGTCCTCGGCAAGCAGGAGAGTCTCCATCTCGAAAGTCGAAAAAGTCGTATATCCGCCGAGAACGCCGGTCAGGATGCCGGTGCGAAGCGCTGGCGGGAGCGTGAGGCGCTCCAGGGTTTCGATGAACAGGAAGCCCATTAGGAAACTTCCGATCACGTTGATGCTCATCGTCGCGAACGGAAAATCGCGACCGTAGACCGCTTGCACCAGGTTCGTTTGCGCGAATCTGGCCCAGCATCCAAGCACGCCGCCGATCGCGATTGCGACATAAGTCCATATCATACGTCTTGTCTCTGTTACTATGCCATGTCAGCCCGAAGAGACGTCGCGAGCGTCATCTCCATGGGTGTGATCATGAAGGATCCCGGCGTCGGGACCAGCCTGCCGCTGAGAGTATCGTCCTTATCGGAACGAACCGCGAGCGTCGTGAAGGCGACAACGGGCGCGGTCCGGTCAAGCCAGGACGCCGGATCTGGGGAGACAATCGGCTTCTCAGCGAACGACAGCGTCGCGAGGACCAGGGCGCCCCGAAGGATGTTGCGCGCAATCAAGCCATGACTTCTCCCTCTGCCAAAACGGCCTGGCAGGAGTCATCGGCCCTGAGGCGTTTAAAAGGCGAACCCCACCGCCTGATCGCTAGGCTGGGCTCGACCCCGCATCTTGTCAAGCGGCGCCGTTCTCCAGAGCCCTCCGCCTCCCATAGCCCGTCGAGAGACGGGCGTCCTTCCGGACGCCCTATGGCGCGCTTTCCGCTCCGCTTCATGCTAGATGGGCCCCTCGCAACAGGGAGCCGTCATGATCTGGGGAACGCTCGCGCTGGCTTTCGCGGCCGCCTTCACCGGCGCCTCGTTCTATGTCAACTGGGTCGAGCAGCCGGCTCGCCTCAAGCTCGACGATGCGGCGCTGCTCGGCGAATGGGGGCCGAGCGACAGCCGCGGCGTCTCGCTTCTCGCCGCCCTCGCGCTCCTGGCGGCGATCGCGGGCTTCATCGCCTATTTCGAAACGCAGGACGTGCGCTGGGCGTTCGGCGCCCTCATCATCGTCGCAAGCTGGCTTTACGCCTTTTTCGTCATGTCGCCGCTCGACAACCAGATCCGCTCGCTGCGCGGCTCCGACGTCGCCGCGGCGCGCGCGCTCGTTCGCCAGTGGGGCCTCGTCGAATTGGGATTGACGGCGATCGGAGCGGCGGCGGTCCTCATATTCCTTTGGGCCAGCTGAGCGGCGCCTGATGGGCTCTGGCCGCCCCGGCCGGTTCTCTCCCGCCGCGCGCGACGTCGCCGACGCGCTGCGCTTTTTCACCCGCCTCAACGTGGGCGGGCCGGGGCCGGCTGCGCCGCTCGACTTGGGCCGCATCGCCTGGGCGGCGCCGATCGCCGGAGCCGCTGTCGGTCTCATCGGCGCGCTCATCCTCGCGCTGACGGCGCTGCTCGGCGTGCCCCTGCTCCTTCGCGCTGCGCTGACGACGGCGGCGCTCGTCGCCTTGACCGGCGCGCTGCATGAGGACGGGCTCGCCGATGTCGCCGACGGTTTCGGCGGCGGCGCGACGCGGGCGATGAAGCTCGAGATCATGCGCGACAGCCGCATCGGCGCCTACGGCGCGATTGCGCTCGCGCTCGCGCTCATCCTGCGCGTCGGCGCGCTGGCCGCGGCGCTCGACGGCGGGTTCTGGCGCGCGGCCCTCAGCCTGATCCTGGTCGCCGCGCTTTCCCGCGCAGCCGCGCTGACGCCGCTCGCGCTTCTGCCGCCTGCGCGCGCCGATGGGGCTGGCGCAGCGGCCGGGCCGCTCGAACTCGAACGCGCTCGCCGCGGCCTGGGGCTCGGCCCTTGTCATTGGGCTCGCGCTCGGCGTCGTCGCGCTTGGCTTGGCCCACGCGCTCCTCGCGAACTCTGGCGAGCGGCGCGGGCGCTTTGGCGATGGTCGCGTTGGCTCGCCGCGCGATCGGCGGGCAGACCGGCGACGTCGCCGGCGCCGCGCAACAATGCGGCGAGATCGCCGCCTGGTGCGGGCTTCTCATTGGCCATGCGGCCGCCTAGATAAAGAGACGTGTCCGCGCCGATTTCGACCCCCTGCATCAACGTCTGCGTCATCGATCCGCTGTCGGCTTTGTGCATCGGCTGCGGCCGAACGGCGGCCGAGATCGCCGCCTGGATGACGATGAGCGAAGCCGAGCGTCTCGCGGTCATGAGCGGGCTTGGCCAGCGCCTGATTGAGGCCAGATCGCGCTCAGCGCGCGGCGGGCGGGTCGCGTCCCGCGCTCGGCCGCAATGATGCGCTTTCTTGTTCCCGTTGTGGTTCTGGCGGTCGCGTTGGCGACGCTCATGATTACGCCGCCGCAGTCGACCCTGCTCGGGCTCGACCATCACCGTTTCGCCAGCGCCGCGATCGGCGCCTCAATTCTGCTCTGGCTCGTCCTGTCCAGCTTGCGTTTGGCGCGGCCGAGCGACATTGCCCGCATCGTCACTGCAGGCGCGATCTGGGCGGCGCTGTTGATCGCGCTGACCGGCGTCTACGCCTATCGCTTTGAGGCTTCCGATATTGTCGGACGCATCGCGGGCGAATTCTTTCCGTCGGAGCCGCAGGTGGGGCGGGGCGGGGAAGTCATCGTCAACCGGCGTCTCAGCGGCGAATTCGCGATCACCGGACGGGTCAACGGCGCGCGGGTGACCTTCCTGTTCGACACTGGCGCTTCCGCCGTGGTGCTGACCGCCGCTGACGCGCGTCGGGCGGGCGTGGACGCCGGCAGCCTCAGTTTCGACGCTCCCGTCGCCACCGCTAATGGCGCGGCGATGGCGGCGGAGGTTCGGCTCGACCAGATCGCGATCGGGCCGATCGTCATACGCAACGTGCCTGCGCTGGTTGCCCGCCGCGGCGCGTTGGATGAGAGCCTGCTCGGCATGAGCTTTCTTGAGCGGCTGAAGAGCTACACGGTCGAACGCGATCGGCTCGTTCTCGTGGCCAAGTAAGCGCGCTACTCCGCGGCTGCAGCCACCGCCGCTTGCTCCACGCGGGATACGGCGTCGCGCAAGACCTCAAGCCCGGCTCCGCGCTTCACGGCTTCGGTCGCGAGAACCTGCCGATAGGCGCGGGCGCCGGGCCGGCCGGCGAACAGGCCGTGCAGGTGCCGGGTGTAGTCGTGCAGGCGCTCGCCGCGCTTTAAGCCGCGCGCGATCACCGGCATGAAGGCCTCGATCGCCTCGAACCCGTCGGCGACCGGGGCGGGCTCGCCGAACAGAACCGGATCGACGCCGATCAACAGCTCCGGGTTCTGATAAGCCGCGCGCCCGAGCATGATTTCGTCGACATAGCTCAGATGCGCGCGCGCCGCGTCGAGGTCAGGGAGCCCCCCGTTGAGGATGATCGGCCAGTCAGGATGGGCACGCTTCAACGCATGGACGAGCTCATGGTCGAGCGGCGGGATCGACCGGTTGTCCCTAGGGCTTAAGCCTTCGAGCCAGGCTTTGCGCGCATGCACGATCAGCGCCGCGGCGCCCGCCGCCTTCACCGCTTCCGCGAACGCGAACAGCGAGGCGCGCGGCTCCTGCTCGTCGACGCCGATGCGGCACTTGACCGTGACCGGAACGTCGACCGCCGCGGCCATCGCCGCAACGCATTCGGCGACCAGATCGGGCTCGCGCATGAGGCAGGCGCCGAAGCGGCCGCTCTGCACCCGGTCTGACGGACAGCCGCAATTGAGATTGATCTCGTCATAGCCGAACTCGGCGCCGATGCGCGCCGCCTCGGCGAGTCGCCGGGCTCCGCCCCGCCGAGCTGCAGCGCCACGGCATGCTCGCTCGCGTCGAAGCCGATCAGCCGCTCGCGCGGGCCGAACACGACCGCGTCTGCCGTCACCATCTCGGTATAGAGCCGGGCGCGGCGCGTGAGGATGCGATGGAACGCCCGGCAGCGCCGGTCGGTCCAGTCCATCATAGGCGCCACGGAAAAGGGCGCGCTGTAGGGTCGAGACATGGCGCTCATATAGGGGAGAACGCGCGAATTGTCGTCGCCTTGGGCGCGCAGGCCCGAGGCCGCGCCAGATCGTCCGCGTCCAGCGATGAGCGTTGGCGCGGCTGGGCTCGGCGAGGGCGGCCGGCGCGTGGCGAGGCCATACGCCAGCCGCCAAGCGGCGCCCGTTCCGACACACAGAGAGACTCAACTCCAGGCCGTACTCGCCGACAATTTCCGACCGGCGCCGCCCTCGCAGGGGCGACGCGCAAGCTATCTGGCTTCGGACAATGCAACCCGCGCGCTGGGATCAGCCTCAAGCAATCGCACCACGTCCTGTTTGAGCAAGTAGAACGAGACCGCCAGGAGAACGACATCTTTCATCAGGAAGGGCACAAGGCCGGCCATTGCCGGGAATCCGGCGCTTGGATCCCAGCCGTCCGGCATGAAGGGAATGATCGTGACGGTCGTTGCGAATGTGAGAGTCGAACCGAGCGACCCGAGAACGCCGAACCGCTTGTCCCAGAACGGCGGGCGGAGAGGACATTAACACCCGATTGAATCCGTTCGAAGCGTCCGGAAAAGGTGCGCGATTTTATTTGCTAAATTCAGAAATCCGTGCTACAAGTTTTTCTGCTGGCCGGATCAAAAACCTGCGTCCGGCGAGACCCGGCGGAGCCAGAGCCCGGCGGGTCAGAAATGAGGGGAAAACTGCGTTTGAGACGTTTCGCACAAAACCTGAGACGAGGCCGGGACCTTTGATTTGAATCGGCCATAACCCTTTGAAAAGTCTCGATTCGGAAAAATAAACGCTAGTCAATGCAAGCAATTTTACTAGCGGTTACGAGCGTTTATTGGCGTTTGCTTCGGGCTTATCTAGGCCCCAGCTGGGCGACGCCGTAACATGGAATCGCTTCATCTTGGCCGCACGGCGCCAGGAGGAAGCCCCCTGGGAGGAGATTGGTGGCCAGACCCCTGATCGTGATCGACCCGCAGCCGCGGTCTTTCGAAGAGATCTTCGAGCCGAAGATCTGGGCGCGGCTCGAGGATCTTGGCGAGCTCGCGATCCACGAGGGGCCCGGCCGCATGCCGGCCAAGCGCTTCGAGTCGTTTCTCCCCGAGACGGCGCTCCTGATCGGCCAGAGCGACATGCCGAAGGCCCGTCTCGACCGGGCGCCGAAATTGCGCGCCATCATCAACGTCGAGACCAATTTCCTGCAGAACGTCGACTACGAGACCTGCTTCGAGCGCGGCATCCACGTGCTGGCGCCGGGCTCGGCTTTTGCCAAGCCGGTCGCCGAGATGGCGCTCGGAATGGCGATCGACCTCTGCCGGGGCGTGACGACGGCGGACCGCGCCATGCGGCGGGGCCAAGAGAAATGGCTGCTCGACGGCGCGGAAGGGTGCTTCTCGCTTTATGGCGCGCGCGTCGGCCTCATCGGCTTCGGCGATCTCGCGCGCGCCTTCGTTCCCCTGCTTCAGCCGTTCGGCTGCCCGGTCAAGGCGTACGATCCGTGGATTTCCGAGCATTTCATGCGCGGCTTCGGCGTCGCGGCGGCGTCGCTCGAGGACGTGTTGAAGACAAGCCAGGTCATCGTCGTGTTCGCGGCGGTGACCAGCGAGAACCAGGGTTTCTTAAGCAAGCGCGAGTTCGAGATGATTGCGCCAGGCTCGATGTTTCTGCTGATGAGCCGGGCGAGCGTGGTCGATTTCCCCGAGTTCTTGCGCCAAGTCGAGAGCGGGCGCTTCCGCGCGGCGACCGACGTCTTTCCCACGGAGCCCGCGCCGCTCGACGATCCGGCGCGCAAGGTCGAGGGCCTGCTGCTCTCGCCCCACCGCGCCGGCGCGATGATCGACTCGCTCTACGAGATCGGCCGGCAGACGGTCGCCGACGCCGGTCTCATCTTGCGCGGCCTGCCGCCGCTCTCTTGTCGCCGCGCCCAGCGCGAGACGGTCGCGCTCTCGCGCTCAAAGCCGATCGAGCGCAGTTGACGGCAGGATTGCTTGACATGGAGCTGGAACGAGACGTAGCCTAGAACGTTATAGAGAAGCCGGCGATGAGTCCGGCTCGAGTATCGGCGACGCCGGGAGGCGCACGGTCGATGGGGAGAACGCCGACCATTCGGGATGTCGCGTTGCGCGCCGGGGTGTCGGTCGCCACCGCCTCCAATGTCGTCAATGGCGCCCGCCCGGTCGGAGAGGCGAGCCGCCGCAAGGTGCTCGAAGCAATCGCGGCGCTCGACTATCGGCTCGACCGCGCGGCCAGCGCTCTTCGAGGCCGGTCCACCCGCCTCATTGGCATGGTCGTCCCCGACATCACCAACGTCTTTTTCGCCAGCCTCGTGCATGGGGTCGAAGCGCTTGCGGAACGCGACGGCTATGACCTTCTCATCGTCTCCACAAGCGAAGACGCGGGGAAAGAGCGCCGCCGCGTCGAGGCGCTTGTCGCCCGCCGCATCGACGGGCTTATCGTCGTACCGGCGAGCGACGATTCGATGGCCGCACTGAACAGCGGCGGGGATGGCTCGCGCT
This sequence comes from uncultured Alphaproteobacteria bacterium, assembly GCA_963824475.1. Lineage (GTDB taxonomy): Bacteria > Pseudomonadota > Alphaproteobacteria > Rhizobiales > Beijerinckiaceae > Roseiarcus. The sequence goes on along the minus strand of CAWGPR010000002.1, from coordinate 401,737 downwards.
TGCCCCCGGCGGTGCTCATCGACCGCGGGGCCGAGGCGCCCGGATTCGACACCGTGCGCGCCGATTGCTTCGCCGGCGGCTACGCAGCCGCGCGCCACCTCATCGACCTCGGACACCGCGACATCGCGATTCTCGCTCATTCCAAGCGCCTCGACAATATCGAACAGCGCATCGCCGGCTGCCGTCGCGCCTTGGGCGAGGCGGGCCTTAATGAGCGCGACCGCGTCATCTACGGCGGGCATGACCTTGAGAGCTTGCGCGGCGCGATCGATCTCGAGCTCAACCGCGCCGATCGTCCGACCGCGATTTTCGCCCTCACCAACGTTTGCGCGCTGGCCTCGATCAAGGCCGCGCGCGGTCTCGGCCTCGAAATCCCCGGCGACGTCTCAATTGTCGGCTTTGACGACTTCGACTGGATGTGGGCGCTGAGGCCGTACCTGACCACCGTCGCGCAACCGGTCGACGATTTCGCTTCCGCCGCCTGGCGCCTCCTGATGCGACGCCTCAAGGGCGAGGCGGCGAGTGAGGTCGAACGCATCGAACTTCCCTGCACCCTCAAGGTGAGGGAATCGACCGGGCCCGCCCGCCCTCGGCTCAAGGCCGTCGCGGAGGTCTGCTGAACCACCAACGACATCAAGGGAGTGAGCCATGTTGAAACGTTTGACTTTGTGCGCCTCGATCGCGGCGCTCGCGCTCGGCCTCGCGACGTCGGCCGCTCTCGCCGGCGACAAGCCGGTCTACGGCGTCTTGATGAAGACGCTCTCCAACCCCTTCTGGGGCGCGATGGAGAAGGGGGTCGACGTGGGCGCCAAGAACGCCGGCGTCGACATCTTCCTGGACGCGGTCGAATCCGATCAGGCGGCCGAGCCGCAGCTCAACGCCTGCAACACCATGCTGCAGAAAAAGCCGGCGGCCATGATCACCGCGGCGATCAATTCGACGATTTTGCTGCCGCGCCTCAAGCAGGCGAATGAGATGAAGATCCCGGTCGTCGACCTGGACAACAACCTCGATCCCGCCATCACCAAGAAAGCCGGCGTGGACGTCGCCTTCCACATCGGCTCGGACAACGAGGCGGCGGGCGCGAAGGGCGCAGACTATCTTGTCAGCGTGCTTGGCAAGGACGCGAAGGGTCCCGTGCTGGTGATCGAGGGCCTATCGGGCAACATCACCGGGGAGAAGCGCGCGCATGGCTTCGCCGAAGAACTCAAGAAACAGGCGTCCGGCCTCAACATCGTAGCCTCGCTGCCCGGCGACTGGGATAGTCTCAAGGCCGCCAACATCACCAACGACACCCTGCAGCGCAACCCGGACCTGGTCGCCATCTGCTGCGCCAATGACGACATGGCGCTCGGCGCGGTCGAGGCGGCGCGCTCGGCGGGCAAGGACAAGCTCATTGTCATTGGCGTCGACGGCAACACCAACGCGGTCAAATCGATCAAGGCCGGCCGGCTCAACGCCTCGGTCGCGCAGTTGCCGTATCTTGTCGGCATGCAGGCGGTCGAGGGCGTGAAGAAGCTGCTCGCCGGCGACAAGGTCCCGGAGATGACCTACGTCCCAACTCTTGTCCTGACCAAGCAAGTCATCGAGGCGAACAAGGATCCGCTGCTGCAATACGTCAAGTAGGCCGGCCTAGCGCCGCCCGTTCGCTTGGCTGGACGGGCGGCGCCGCTTGATTTGAGGATGGTCAGATGACTTCGGCGTCAACCCGCGCCGCACCCGCCTCATGGCGCGCGCGCTTCGCCGGTGCAGGAGCCTTACGGCTCGAATCGCTCATCGTGCTCGCGGTTCTCTGCGTGGCGATGGCGATGCTGTCGAACGCCTTCCTCTCTGTCTCCAACATCCTCAACATTCTGCTCTCCACCTCGGTGTTCGGCGTGTTGTCGATCGGCATGACGTTCGTCATCTGCTCGGCCGGCATCGACCTCTCGGTCGGATCGATCCTTGCGCTCTCGGGCGTCGTCGGCGCGATGCTGACCTCCAACCTCGATCTGCCCTGGTGGATCGGCGTCGTCGGCTGCCTCGCGATGGGCGCATTCACCGGCGCTCTCAACGGCTTCCTCATCACCAAAGGCGAGATCCCCCCGTTCATCGTCACGCTTGGCATGTTGGGCGTCGCGCGCGGTTTCGCGCTGGTGCTCAGCAACGGCGTTTCGATCTATGGCCTGCCCCCTGAGATCGTCTGGCTCGGCCAGGGTCGGCCGTTCGGCGTGCCGACCCCGGTCATCGTCCTGCTGCTCGCCGCACTCGTCGCGCATGTGCTGCTCGCCCACACGCGTTTCGGCGTCTACGCCCAGGTCATCGGCGACAACGAAGGCGCGGCGCGGGCGATGGGCGTGCGCGTCGAGCGGATGAAAGTGCTGCTCTACACCCTCTCCGGGCTGCTCTCTGGCCTTGCCGGCCTGTTGTTCGCCGCCCGCATCAACTCGGGCGAGCCGACCGCGGGTCTGAGCTATGAGCTCACCGCCATCACCGCGACCATTCTCGGCGGCACGAACCTGTTCGGCGGCCGCGGCAGTCTGGTCGGCACGCTGATCGGCGCGCTGATCATGGGGGTGCTGCAGAACGGACTGAACTTGATGGCCGTTCGGCCTTTCTACCAGCAGATCGCCATCGGCGCCGTGTTGATCCTCGCCGTCTGGCTCGATCGCATCAACAGCAGCGCGGGCTGGCGCCGATGAGCCTGCTCGAACTCAAGGACGTCCGCAAGACCTTCGGCGCCATTGAAGCTTTGCGCGGCGTGACCTTTTCGGTCGAGGCGGGCAGCGCGGTTGCGCTCGTCGGCGACAATGGCGCGGGCAAGTCGACGCTGATGAAGACGATCACCGGTGTCCACCGTCCTGACGCCGGCGAGATCCGCTTCGACGGCGTCTCCATTGTCGGCAAGGATCCCGGCGAGATTCGCGAGGCCGGCATCGAAATGATCTACCAGGACCTCGCGCTCGCCCGCATGCGCGATGTCGCGTCGAACATTTTTCTCGGCCGTGAGCTCACGCGCTCCGTCCCCGGCGTGAGGTTCATCGATACGAGCCGCATGCGCAGCGAGGCCGAGGCGATGGTCGCGCGCCTCGGAGCGCGCATTCCGTCGGTCACTCAGATGACCGGCCAGCTGTCCGGCGGCCAGCAACAATCGGTCGCGATCGCCCGTGCGCTCACCTTTAACCCCAAGCTCGTCATCATGGACGAGCCAACCGCTGCGCTTGCCGTGCGGGAGGTCGAACATGTGCTCGACCTCATCCGGACCCTCAAGAGGGACGGCATTTCCGTCATCTTGATCAGCCACCGACTGACCGACGTGTTCTCGGTCTCCGACCGCATCGTCGTCTTGCGTCAGGGCCAGGTCATCGCCGACGACGCGACCCGCGACACCAGCATGAACGCCGTCGTCGCCCATATCGTTGGCGCGACGGACGCGCCGCATCAGGGAGCGCATTGATGATCCGTGTTCAAGAATGGAGACGCAATTGAAATTCGGCATTTATTATTCGTACTGGGAGCAGGAGTGGAGCGCCGACTGCCTGAAATACGTAGAGAAAGTCGCCAAGCTGGGTTTCGACGTCATCGAGATCGCCGCTCATCATCTGAACAGCTATAGCCCGGCGCATATTGCCGAAGTCGGCCGCTCCGCTCGAGACAACGGCATCGCGATCACAGCCGGCTTGGGTCCGTCTCGGCAAAGAAACCTGTCTTCCGCCGACCCGGCGATCAGAAAGGCGGGGCGGGCCTTTTTCGAAGAGACGCTGACCAACCTCGCCAAACTCGATATCCGCGTCATCGGCGGCGCCCTCCACTCCTACTGGCCGGTCGATTATTCCAGGCCCGTCGACAAGGCGGGGGACAGGGCGCGAGGCCTGGAGGGCGTCTCAAGCCTCGCCGATTTCGCAGCCAATCTCGGCATTGACCTGTGCCTGGAAGTGCTCAACCGGTTCGAGAACCACGTCCTGAACACCGCCGAAGAGGGGGTCGCTTTCGTCCGGGAGATCGGCAGGCCCAACGTCAAGGTCATGCTCGATACGTTCCATATGAACATCGAGGAGGATAGTTTCGGCACGGCGATCCGCACCGCGGGCCCGCTGCTCGGCCATTTCCATACCGGCGAGAACAATCGGCGCGTTCCGGGCAAAGGCCGACTGCCCTGGCACGAAATCGGAGCGGCGCTGTGCGAGATCGGTTATGGCGGCGCGGTCGTCATGGAGCCTTTCGTCAAAATGGGCGGCCAGGTGGGCGGCGACATCAGGGTTTGGCGCGATCTGAGCGACAACGCGGACGAAGCCCAGATGGACGAAGCCGCGCGACAAGCTCTGGCGTTCTCGCGATACGTGCTCGGTTGACGTAAGCAGCGCGACAAGGACGCAAGATCCGCATATGGCCGGACGATCTCAAGCGTTCGGGATGTTGCGCGCCAGCGCTTCGAGCACCGCCATGCGAACCGCGACTCCCATCTCCACTTGTTCACGGATGAGCGACTGTGCGCTGTCGGCGACCAGCGTGTCGATCTCGACGCCGCGGTTCATCGGCCCGGGATGCATGATGAGCGCGCCAGGCTTAGCGTAGCCGAGCTTTTCCTCGTCGAGCCCGAAATAGCGGAAGTATTCGCGCGCGGAGGGCACGAAGGCGCTGCTCATGCGCTCGCGCTGCAGGCGTAACATCATCACGATATCGGCGTCCTTGAGGCCCGAGCGCATCTCACGGGCGACTTCGACGCCCATGCGCTCGACGCCTGCCGGGAGGAGCGTCGAAGGGCCGACGACCCGGACATAAGCGCCCAGTTTGCTCAAGAGCAGGATGTTGGAGCGCGCCACCCGCGAGTGGAGGATGTCGCCGCAGATGGCGACGGTAAGGCCCTCGATGCGGCCCAGATTGCGCCGGATGGTCAGCGCGTCGAGCAGCGCCTGAGTCGGGTGCTCGTGCGCGCCATCGCCGGCGTTGACGACCGAGCAATCGACTTTGCGGGCCAAGAGATGCACCGCCCCCGCGTGGTGGTGTCGCACCACCAGAATGTCGGGCCGCATGGCGTTGAGCGTCATGGCGGTGTCGATCAGCGTCTCGCCCTTTTTGACGCTCGACGCCCCGACCGCCATGTTCATCACGTCTGCGCCAAGTCGCTTGCCGGCAAGCTCGAACGACGACTGGGTGCGGGTCGACGCCTCGAAGAACAAATTGATCTGCGTGCGTCCACGCAAGGTGGCGCGCTTCTTCTCGACCTGGCGCGAGATCGTCACCGCTTCATCGGCGAGATCGAGCAACGCCACGATCTCCTCTCGCGACAGATGCTCGATGCCGAGCAAATGGCGCTGGGTGAACACGGGGGGAGACGGGGCGATCATCGTTCCGGAGCGATTCTGAGAGCGCGGAATGATTGGACCAAAACGCTAAAGTCGCGCAAGCGTGCCCGGATCATGGGCGCCGGCGAAATATTTGTCGATGCAGCGCTGGAACACGTCTTCGTCTGGCGCAGCGCGGGCGAATAGCGTGATGGACGAGCGGAATTTCATCTCGTCGATCGAACCGAAGACGTCGCGCGCGGTTTTGCCCTCGACATCGAGCGCCAGCCTCGCGCACTCCCTAAGCCTTGGGCCGAGAACGGGGTGCGCCAGATAAGCCTTCGCCTCGTCCAGCGAGGCGATCGCGAAACGGATCGACATGGCGCTTTGTCCGAGGCCGGCGATCTGGGGAAAGATGAACCACATCCAGTGGCTCTGCTTCCGTCCAGCCTTAAGCTCCCGACGCGCCTGCTCATAGATCGGCGCCTGCGCATCGACGAAACGCTCGAGGTTGAACGGATCCGCCATGCGCGCCTCCTCGGAAGGACCACGCGGGACAACGGCGCCCCGGCGCGGCGCCTATTCCAAAGCCTACCCCAGCGCCCGGCCTTCAGCTCGCCTTCGGATAGTCCGCGCCGCGCGCAATCCGCTCAAGCGAATCGTGTTCCTTGCGCACGGCTTCGATCTCCGCCCCCATCGCCTCGTAGGCGAAGCCGCCAAGCGGAAGCCGCAAAGGGGGCTTGTCCCGCTCGACCGTGTCGATGATCGCCTCGGCCGCTCGCACCGGGTCGCCGGCCTGAGCGCCGCTATAGGATTGGATCTGCTTCCGGCGCGCGACCGCCGTCTCCGTGTAGGCGTCGATCGGTTTCTTCGGCGTCTTCAGGGAGCGGCCGGCCCAGTCGGTGCGGAAGGGGCCGGGCTCGACGATGATCACCTTGATCCCCAAAGGCCCGACCTCCTTGGAGAGCGACTCGGACAGGCCCTCAACGGCGAATTTGGTCGCTGCGTAATAACCGGAGCCGGGAAAGCCGATGAAACCGCCCATCGAGGAGACGTTGACGATCGCCCCCGCCTTCTGGGCGCGCATGATCGGCAGCACGGCGCGCGTCATGGCGGCGAGGCCGAAGAAATTGGTGTCGAACATCGCGCGCACGTCGGCGTCGTCGCCTTCCTCGACAGCGGCGAGATAGCCATAGCCGGCGTTGTTGACGAGGACATCGATGCGGCCGAAGCGGGCCGCGGCGGCTTTGACCGCAGCGTCGATCTGATCCTGTTGATCGACGTCGAGCGCAAGCGCAAGGCCGGTTCTCTCATGACCCGCGACGAGATCGGCGATCTTCGCTTGATCGCGCGCCGTCGCGACGACCCGGTAGCCGCGCTTAAGGAGGATGGTCGACAGCTCGCGACCGAATCCGGTCGAGCAGCCGGTGATGAACCAGACGGGTTTGGAAGGGGCGTCCGCCATTTCGGCCTCGCAGGGTTGGAATGCGGGAAGGCGGCGTTTTCGCACGACGCCCTTCGGCAACGCAACGCTTGCCTCGCCCCGCGCAGCTCAATCTTGGCGATCGCTTCGCCCACGCCAAGGCCAAATCATTCCGGGCGGCGCTGTCGTTCAGAGGCGAAGTTTTTTCAAGGACCGACGCCGAATCCGCCGTCTGACGAAAGCCTCTCTTTCGGGTCCCTTACGCCTGCCGCCCGGCGCCGCCCCATTTGACAGTGAGGCTCGGCGTCTCCATATCCCGCGCCCGAACGGCCGAGGACGACCGGAACCGCGCCGCCGGCCGCCGAAGGAAACTTCCTGAATGAAAGTCGTGATCGTTGAGTCGCCCGCCAAAGCGAAGACCATCAACAAGTACCTGGGCAAGGACTATGGCGTCTACGCCTCGTTCGGTCATGTGCGGGATCTCGCGGCCAAGGACGGTTCGGTCGACCCGGACGACGATTTCGCCATGCGCTGGGAAGTCGACGCCAAGTCCGCCAAGCGCCTCAGCGACATCGGCGGCGCGGTGAAAAGCGCCGACCGCGTGATCCTGGCGACCGACCCGGACCGGGAGGGTGAGGCGATCTCCTGGCACATTCATGAAATCCTCAAGAACAAAAAGCTCCTCAAGGACAAGCGCGTCGATCGCGTGGTGTTCAACGCGGTGACCAAGGACGCAGTCCAGGAGGCGATGCGCCATCCGCGGGAGATCGACGAGGCCCTGGTCGACGCCTACCGGGCGCGCCGCGCGCTCGATTATCTGGTCGGCTTCACCCTGTCCCCGGTCCTGTGGCGCAAGCTGCCGGGCGCGCGCTCGGCGGGGCGGGTGCAATCTGTCGCCTTGCGCATCATCTGCGACCGGGAGCTCGAGATCGAGCGGTTCGTTGCGCGCGAATATTGGTCGATCATCGCGCATTTGCGAACCGAGGCGAAGGCGCCCTTCACCGCCCGGCTGGTCGGCGCGGACGGCAAGAAGATCAGCCGGCTCGACATCGGCTCGGGCGCCGAAGCCGAAGCGTTCAAAATCGCGCTGGAGCAAGCGCTGTTCTCGGTCGCCGCGATCGAATCGAAGCCGGTCAAGCGCCACCCCTATCCGCCGTTCACCACATCGACCCTGCAGCAGGAGGCTTCGCGCAAGCTCGGCCTCGCGCCGGCGCGCACCATGCAGATCGCCCAGCGCCTCTATGAAGGCGTCGACGTCGGCGACGGCGCGGCCGGCCTTATCACTTATATGCGCACCGACGGCGTAGATCTTGCGCCCGAGGCGGTCGCGGCGGCGCGGCGCCTCATCGCCAAGGATTTCGGCGACGCTTATGTGCCGTCCGCGCCGCGCAAATACACCGCCAAGGCCAAGAACGCGCAGGAGGCGCACGAAGCGATCCGCCCGACCGAAATGACGCGGCGCCCGCGGGACGTCGCCCGCCACCTCGAGCCCGAGCAGGCCAAGCTCTATGAGCTCATCTGGACGCGCACGATCGCCTGCCAGATGGAGAGCGCCGAACTCGAGCGCACCACGGTCGACATTCTGGCTCAAGCCGGCGCGCGCAAGCTCGAATTCCGCGCCAGCGGCCAAGTCGTGCGCTTTCCGGGCTTTCTCGCTCTCTATCAAGAAGGCCGGGACGACGAAGAGGACGAGGAGTTGGGTCGTCTGCCGGCGATGCGCCAAGGCGAGAAGCTCGCCAAGGAGCGAATCGAAGCGAGCCAGCACTTCACCGAGCCGCCGCCCCGCTACACCGAGGCGACGCTGGTCAAGCGGATGGAGGAGCTCGGCATCGGCCGCCCTTCGACCTACGCCTCGACCATCGCCGTGCTCAAGGACCGCGCCTATGTGCGGCTCGACAAGAAGCGCCTGTTTCCCGAGGACAAGGGCCGCCTCGTGACGGCCTTTCTCGAATCCTTCTTCGCTAAATATGTCGGCTACGATTTCACCGCCGATCTCGAGGAGAAGCTCGACCAGGTGTCGAACAGCGAAATCGACTGGAAGGCGCTGCTGCGCGATTTCTGGAACGATTTCTCTGGCGCCGTCGACGACATCAAGGACCTGGGCACCAGGCAGGTGCTCGACAGCCTCAACGAGCTTCTGGGGCCGCACATTTTTCCCGATCGTGGCGACGGCGTCGATCCGCGCCTCTGCCCGCTCTGTGGCCAGGGGCAATTGTCGCTGAAGCTCGGCAAATACGGGGCCTTCATCGGCTGCTCACGCTACCCCGATTGCAAGTACTCACGCGTTCTGGCGCCGACCGGCGCCGAGAGCGCCGAGGGCGACCGGCCAGGCCTGCGCGTGCTCGGTCAGGACCCGGCGACCGGCGAAGAAATCACCTTGCGTAACGGGCGCTTCGGCGATTACATCCAGCAGGGGGAAGGCGAGAAGCCCAAACGCTCGTCGCTGCCGCGGGGCTTGAGCGCCGACGACGTGACGCTCGAGAAGGCGCTGGCGTTGCTTGCGCTGCCGCGCGAGGTCGCGCGCCACCCGACGAGCGGCGAGCCGATCCTCGCCGGCATCGGCCGCTATGGTTCCTATGTGCAGCACGGCAAGACCTACGCCAATCTCGGCCGTGACGACGACGTGCTCGAGATCGGCGCCAACCGGGCGATCGACCTTATCGTCGCCAAGGAGAGCGGCGCGGGGGCCGCGCGATTCGGCGGCGGGGCCGCTCGCGTTCTCGGCGAGCATCCGGAGGGCGGCGCGGTCAGCGTCAAGCAGGGCCGCTTCGGACCTTATGTCAATCACGGCAAGATCAACGCCACCATCCCCAAGGGAACCGACCCGGCGAGCCTCACCCTCGACGAGGCGGTCGAACTGCTCAAAGCCAAGGCGGCGGGCGGCGGCGTGATCGGCCGCCTGGTCGGCCAGCATCCCGACGGCGGGCCGGTCACCGTCCGCGATGGCCGCTTCGGGGCTTATGTCAATTGGGGCAAGGTCAACGCCACCTTGCCCAAGGGAACCGCGCCAGATTCGGTCACGCTCGCCCAGGCTCTGGAGCTTTTGGCCGAACGCGAGGGTAAGCCCGCGGCTCGGCCGCCCAAGTCGGCAAAGGCGCCCGCGAGGGGCAAGAGTCAGCCGGCGAAACCGCCGGCCAAGACTGTGGCCACCGACAGCGGGAAGGCCAGGGCGAAACCGGCCGCGCCGAAGCGGCCGGCGGCGAAGAAGGCCGCCGCGACCAAGCCGAAATCGGCTGCATCCGGCAAGCGCCGATAATTCTGCCGGCAAGGGGTCTAGGCCTTTATTCCGGGCGGTGGCACACCGCTTCGATGTTGTTGCCGTCGGGATCGAAGACGAAGGCCCCGTAATAGTGCGTATGGTAGTAGGGCCTTAACCCGGGCGCGCCATTGTCCCGCCCGCCGGCGGCCAAAGCCGCGCGGTAGAACGAATCGACTTCGGGCCGCGTTTGCGCGGTGAACGCCACATGCGCGCCGCCCTTGGGCTTGCTTCCCGTGCCGATCCAGAAGAACGCCTTGTTGTCCTTGCCGAAGCCGGCGTGGGCGTCGCCACCTGTCTCCTCCGCCGAGACTTCCATGATGACGCCAATGCCGAGCGGCTTCAGGGCATTCAAATAGAAGGCTTTCGCCCGCTCCATACTCGAAACAGCAAGGCCGATATGGTCAATCATGATGCGCCCCTTACGTCACGCCAGCCTTTCACGGAAAGGCCTCGTCGCCGCGGATCGGGCATGTGCTATAATGCGCTGGGTCAGTCTGGGCGAGGGGCGGGCAAGCAGGCGCTTGTCGGGGAGGGCCCGACGATGAATCCGATCAACGCGACGCAGGCCTATGCGGGGCGCACGGCGGAAGCGGCGTATAGCCGCTGGGCGCCGGTCTACGACCTTATCTTCGATCTGCCGTTTCATCCCGGCCGAGCCGCGGCTGCGCGCGCGGCGGCCGAGGCCGCGGGTCCCGGCGGCGAGATCCTGGTAGTCGGGGTCGGCACCGGGCTCGAACTGCCGCTTCTGCCGGGCAATGTTCTGGTGACAGGCATCGATATTTCGGCGCCGATGCTGCGCGCGGCTCGCGCGCGCGTCGAGCGCAAGCGGCTGGCGCAAGTCAAGGGCCTCCATGTGATGGACGCCGCCGCGCTCGAATTTCCCGACGCCGCGTTTGACGTCGCGCTTGCGCCCTACGTGATGAGCGTCGTTCCTCATCCGGAGCGGGCGCTCGATGAGGCTTGGCGGGTGCTGCGGCCGGGCGGAACCCTGATCGTGATGAACCACTTCGCGGCGTCGGGCGGGCTTCGCGCCGCCATCGAGCGCCGGATGGAGACGGCCGCGGCCTGGCTCGGCTGGCATCCCAACTTTCCCTATTCAGCGGTCGGAAACTGGATCGATTCGCGCCCAGACGCGCGCATTGTCGAGCGCAGCGAGCTCGCGCCGATGAAACTGTTCACGCTGCTCAGGATCGAAAAGGCCAGTTAGCGTTGAACGAGACACCCGTCCGGATCGAGCCGATCAGGCTCGATCACGTCGAGGGCTATCGACGCGCCCTCGATGTTGTCGCACGCGAGCGCAAATATCTGACGATGCTCGAAGCCCAGTCGGAACCCGATACGTTGCGATTCGTGAAGAGCAATCTCGAAAATGGGAATCCGATGTTGGTCGCGCTTGCCGGGCGCGAGGTCGTTGGGTGGTGCGACGTTCGCCGGGAGTTCTTCCCTTCGAGGGCGCACCGCGGAACGCTCGGCATGGGCCTGCTGCCGGAATGGCGCGGCCGAGGCCTCGGGCAGCGTCTGCTCGAGGCGACTCTTGGCGAGGCCCGGCGCTCGGGCTTCAAACGCATTGAGCTCGATGTGCACGCGGACAATCAGCGCGCTATCGCCCTCTATGAAAAGGCAGGTTTTGTCCGCGAAGGGCTTCTGCGCAATGCGAGCTTGATCGACGGCGTGTTTCGCGACGCCATCCTCATGGCGATCGTAGAGCGCTGAAACCCGCCTTCGGCCGGCGGCCCGATCGTCCGGGGGGCGGATTGAGGTCTGAGACGTGGCCTGACGGCCGCACCGAGCTTGTTTCCGCGGGCCTTCGAACTTACCTTCGCCATGGGACGCTTCCGCGGCCCTTCATGAAGTGGAAGCCTTGCAAAATCAAAAAGTCAGTCGGCGCGCGCCGAGAGTTCGACCGCGGAGCGGCGGAACCGAGAGCCGCCGCGCTTCCTTCGCGTGAGGAGGTCATGGCCTTCATCGCCGGCGCCCCCGCCCCCAATGGCGAGCGGGCGCCGGCGCGAGTCACCAAGCGCGACATCGCCCGCGCCTTCGGCGTGAAGGGCGAAGCGAAAGCGGAATTGAAGCTCCTCATCAAGGATCTGCAGGCCGAAGGCGCAGTTGCGCGGGGCCGGAAGGCGTTGACTGTCGAGGGTCGCCTGCCGTCGCTCGTCGTCGCCGATGTCGTCGAGCTCAACCGCGACGGCGAGCTGATCGCCAAGCCAGTGGAATGGACCGGCGATGGGGCCGCGCCTCGCATTCTCGTGCGCCGCTCTCGCGCGAAGCGCGACCGCGCCCCAACCCCGGGCCTGGGTGCGCGGGTGTTGATGCGGGTCGAGTTCGACGCCGACGCTGGCCCTAAGGCGCCCGCTTATTCCGGCCGGGTGATCAAGATCCTCGACAAGATGAAGGCGCGCGCGTTCGCTGTCTATCGCGTCGCGGCGGACGGGTCGGGACGCGCGCTCCCGGTCGAGAAGCGTGCGGCGGGGCGCGAATTTGTCGTACCCGCGGGCATGGCGGGCGAAGCGCGGGACGGCGACCTCGTCGCCATCGAGCCGTTGCGCGAGGGCCGTCTGGGGCTCCCACCCGCGCGCGTGGTCGAGACGATCGGTTCAGTCAAGTCCGAGCGCGCGGTGAGCCTCATTGCGCTCGAGACGCATCATATTCCCCATGTCTTCTCCCCCGCGGCGCTGAAGGAAGCCGAAGCGGCGCGGCCCGTTCGGCTGAGCTCCTCGCGCGAGGACTGGCGCGCGCTGCCGCTCGTCACGATCGATCCGCCCGACGCCAAGGACCACGACGACGCTGTCCATGCCGTCTTCGATTCCGATCCTGAAGAATCCGGGCGGGTTCGTCGTCACCGTCGCCATCGCCGACGTCGCGGCCTATGTTCATCCCGGGACCGCCATGGATCGGGAGGCGCTCGAGCGCGGCAACTCGGTCTATTTCCCCGACCGGGTCGTGCCGATGCTGCCGGAACGCATCTCCAACGACCTCTGCTCGCTCCGCGCGCACGAGGACCGGCCGGCGCTCGCGGTCCGCATGGTCCTCGGCGCCGACGGGCGCAAGCGCTCGCATCAGTTCCACCGCGTCATGATGCGCTCCGCCGCCAAGCTCAGTTACGAGCAGGTCCAGGCGGCGATCGACGGACAGCCGGACGAGGCGACGAAGCCGCTCGTCGACAGCGTGCTTAAGCCGCTCTACGCCGCCCATTCGGTCATCAAGATCGAGCGTGAGCGCCGCGATCCGCTCGATCTCGATCTGCCCGAGCGCAAGCTCGTTCTCGACGCTGAGGGACGCCTCAAGGACGTGCGATGGCCGGAGCGGCTCGAGGCGCATCGGCTGATCGAGGAGTTCATGATCCTCGCCAATGTCGCCGCCGCCGAGACGCTCGAAGCCGCGCATTCGCCGCTCCTCTATCGCGCTCATGACGCGCCGAGCGTGGAGAAGCTCGACGATCTGATCGAGTTTCTCCGCACCATCGGCGTCAAGTTGGCCAAGGGCGAGCGCGTGCGCCCGTCGCATTTCAATGGCGTCTTGAGCCGCGTGCGCGGGCAAGCGGTCGAGGCCCTCGTGAACGAAGTGGTTTTGCGCGCCCAGGCGCAGGCCGAATATAGCCACGAGAATTACGGTCATTTCGGTCTCAACCTGCGCCGTTACGCGCATTTCACTTCGCCCATCCGGCGCTATGCCGATCTCGTTGTCCATCGGGCGCTGATCCGTGCGCTGAACCTCGGTCCGGGCGGCCTCAACGACATGCGTGCGGGAGAATTGGCGCAGGTCGCCGAGCATATCTCCGCGCGGAACGGCGGGCGATGGCGGCCGAACGGGAAACCGTCGACCGCGTGATCGCCGCGCATCTGGCCGATCGAGTTGGCGCTGCTTTCGCGGGCCGCATCGCGGGCGTCACTCGCGCCGGCCTGTTCGTGAAACTGAGCGAGACCGGCGCCGACGGCTTCGTGCCCGCAGCGACCTTGGGCGACGAATATTTCCGCTTCGAGGAGGCGAACCGCGCGATGGTCGGAACGCGAACGAAGGAAACGTTCCGGTTGGGCGGCGCGGTCCAGGTCCGTCTGGTCGAGGCCGCGCCATTCGCCGGGGCGCTCAGGTTCGAGATTGTGCGGCCCACGTCCGAGTTGCGGGGCGCGCGAAGCCTGAGCGCGCCGGCGCCGCGCAAGCCGATCTATAAGGGCAAGCGTCGATGAACGACATGTCCCGCATTTGGCGTGTTCCAACGCCCCCGCCAGACCGCTCGCTGCGCGAGGCGATGACGCGCGGCTTCCTGGGACGCTGTCCGGCCTGCGGCCGGGGCCGCCTGTTCCGCTCCTATCTCAAGGTCGTCAATAGCTGCAAGATCTGCGGCGAGGAGCTCAGCGGACACCGCGCGGATGACGCCCCGGCTTACGTGACGCTCTTGATCGTCGCCCATGGGGTCGGCGCCGGCATCTTGCTATCGGATGAAGCCTGGCCGCATTCGTCGCTCCTCTGGGTCGCGATTTTCTGGCTCTTGGTCACCCTTGTGGCGAGTCTCCTTATCTTGCCTCGCGCCAAGGGGGCGATCGTTGGCCAGCAATGGGCCTTGTGCATGCACGGGTTCGGGTCCCATCTCAGCAACAAAACGTGATCGACCCTGCCCAGCCGGGACGCGCGCTGCGCCCGCGCGACGCCGCGACGCTCATCTTGGTCGAACGTTCGGAGCGTGGGATGGCGCGGGTGCTGATGGGCAAGCGGCACGCCCGCCACCGGTTCATGCCCGGCAAGTTCGTCTTTCCCGGCGGCCGGGTTGAGCTCGAAGACCGGCGCATGGCCGCGGCGGGCGCGCTCGATCCGCATGTCGAGGAAAAGCTCAACGCCCGCGTGCGCCGGCCTTCGCCCAACTTTGCGCGAGCGCTGGCGCTAGCCGCGATCCGCGAAACCTTCGAGGAGACGGGTCTCGCCATCGGCGTCTCCGACTATGGCGCGCCGGAAAATCCCCCGCCCGGCGCCTGGACCCGCTTCGCCGCGACGGGCGTTCATCCGGCGCTCGACGCCATCGACTTCCTCGCCCGCGCGATCACCCCGCCCGGGCGCTCAAGGCGCTTCGATGCTCGCTTTCTCATCGTCGACGCGCGCTTCATCGCCGGGCGCGTCGACGGCGCCGTTCATTCCGAGGCGGAATTGGTCGAACTCGTCTGGACGCCGCTCGACGAAGCGAGGAACCTCGATCTGCCCACGATCACGCGCGCAGCGCTCGACGACCTTAAGCAGGCGCTCGAAGGCGGCCTGGACAAACGCCGGCCACGACCCTTCTATCGCGAGATCAGAGGCAAACGGCTGCGCGAGCAGCTGTAAAGCGGGCCTCGGCGCCTCCCTCAAGCTGCGAGCCGCACCGGCGGCAATCGTCCGGCCAGCTCCATCAGCGCGAGATGATAGGCTCGGGCGGTGCGATGCGAGCGATTGTAGCGGGCCATCACCACATCGAGCAGTTCGGTCATGATCTCGCCGTCGACCTCGGCCAAATGATCGAGCGTCAAGCCGCACGGCTCGAGCGCGCCGACCAGCGTCTCGCGCAATTCCTCGAAGCCCTCCATGTCGCCGCCAATGAGGGCGCGCCAGACACGGGCGTGCAGGCGCGTGAGATCGCGCGCAAGCTCTCGGTCGCTGATGAGTTTCCAGTAAGCGGCGATCAGCCGATCGTAGATGACCGGCTCGGACCATTGTTTGAGGCCGGAGAAGCCCTCGGATAGGTCGGCCAAACGCATGACAAGACACTCCTCAACGACTTGTTTCGCAACGCGAATCAGGAGGTTAGGACTGACGACACCACGAGGAAAGTGATTGGCGATGGTTAATGCGGAGTAAATCGCCAGATATGTGTTTTCCACAGAAATTTTGTCGGCGAACTCGCATTTCGACTTGACGCAGCGGAAATGCTTTGCGGCGCCAACACAAGCGGGAGCGCCGGACAGGTCTCCCGGCGACTTATCGGTCGGCGGCGAACTCCGCCGGTCGCGTCTGGCGCGCCAGCGCATCGAGCACCGCGTTGATCATGCCGCTCTCCTCGGGGCCGAAGAAGGCGGCGGCGACGTCGACATATTCGGTCACCACCACCCGCGCCGGCACGTCCGGGCGGTTGCGCAATTCGTAAGACGCCGCGCGCAGGATGGCGCGCATGAGGGCTTCGACCCGGCGCAGCGGCCAGCCCTTGGCGAGCGTGTCGTCCAGGCCGCGGTCGATCGGCAATTGATCGCGCAACACGCCGGACACCACGTCGCGAAAGAAGGCCGGGTCGGCGGGCGTATAGGCGTCGCCCTCGATCTCGCGCCCGATCCAGTGCGCCTCGAACTCGGCGAGGATATCGTTGAGGCCCTTGCCAGCGATCTCCATCTGATAGAGCGCCTGCGAGGCCGCCAGGCGCGCCGCCGAACGCCTGTCGGACCGTTTCATCGCTTGCCCAGCCGACGGGCGAGATGGGCAAGCCCGATCGCCGCCCGCGCCGCGTCGCCCCCTTTGTCGCCGCGTTCAGGGTCGGCGCGCTCCGCGGCCTGCTCGATCGTCTCGGTGGTGAGAATGCCGTTGCCGAGCGCGAGCCGGCGCTCGACCGACATGTCCATCAGCGCCCGCGCCGACTTGCCGGCGACGATCTCGAAATGAAAGGTCTCGCCGCGGACGACGCAGCCGAGCGCGACGGCGCCGTCATAAGGCCGACCCGCCGCCTTGGCCGCGTCGAGGGCGATCGCTATGCCGGCCGGAATCTCCAAGGCCCCGGCCACGCTAATGAGGTCGTAGGCCGCGCCCGCGGCCTCGATCACGCGGGTCGCGCCGGCCAGCAGGTCGGCGCCGATCGCCTCGTAATAGCGCGCCTCGACGATGAGGAAGCGGCCGCCTTCGAGGCGAGGCAAAGTTGCGGCGGCCCGGCGCGGCTCGGCCATCGATTGGATCTCTTCAAGACTGTCTTAGGAACCGCGCCCGTCCATAAAGGCCGGGAGCGATAGAGGCAAGGCTCGCTTAGTCGCTCGAGCGCCACCGTCCATAGCGCCAGGGTTGCGCCCATGAGGCGTTGGGGGGAAGCCGATCGGGCGGCGGATCATAACCGGATCCGCCCCACGGGTGGCAGCGGCACACGCGCGCCAACCCCATCCAGGAGCCGGCCCACAGGCCATGGCGCTCAATCGCCTCGTCCGCGTAAGCCGAACAGGTCGGCAAATACCGGCACTGCCGGCCGACGAGGCTCGCGAGCGTGAGCTGGTAGAAGCGGATCAGCGCGTGGGCGGCGCGGCGCGGCGCGGCAGCCAGCGCGCTCATGGCGCCGGCGCCGCCTCCTGGGCCGCCTCGCGCGCGGCGACCTGAGCCAACGCGTCCGCGACCGCGTCGAACGTCAACAAGGTGGAGGCGTGGCGGGCCTTATAGTCGCGCACCGGCTCGAGCACGGCGAATTCGGCCCATTTGCCTTCGGGCGGCGGACCGTTCGCCTTCAGCATACGGGTTACGCGGTCGCGCAGCTCGTTGAGCTCCTCGGCGGTGGCGCCCACGACATGACGCGCCATCAACGAGGATGACGCCTGGCCGAGCGCGCACGCTTTCACATCATGAGCAAAATCAACCACCCGCCCATCCTTGACGCATAGGTCGATCACCACCGTCGAGCCGCAGAGCCGCGAATGGGCCTTGGCGCTGGCGTCGGGGTTCGCGAGCCTCCCGAGCCGCGGAATGTTGCCCGCGAGCTCAAGGATACGCTGATTATAGATCTCGTTGATCATCCTGGCCCGATCTTTAAGGTCCCTATATAGGTCGCGAGAAAGCCGAAATCGAGGCCTTAGGAAAGCGCTGGCGGAAAGCCGCGCGCGACGAGAGACGGAGATGAACGAGAGCGCCAAACTTGAGCCTGATGCGGCAAGCAACCGGGAGGAGGGCCGTGGGTTTAATCCGAAGTTCGGCGCCGACGGCCTTGCCACTTGCGTCACGATCGATGCGTCGCGCGGCGACGTGCTGATGGTCGCCCACATGAACGAGGCCGCTTTGCGGGCGACGCTGGCCACCGGGGTCGTCCATTACTGGTCGCGCTCGCGCGGCGCTCTCTGGCGCAAAGGAGACACCTCGGGCCAAACCCAGACGCTGGTCGAAATGCGGGTCGACTGCGACCAGGACGCGTTTCTGGCTTTCGTTACAGTCGCCGGCGACGGCGGCGCCTGCCATACCGGCCGACGATCGTGCTTCTATCGCCGGGTGGAGACGGACGGCGACACGGCCCGGCTCGTATTCATCGAACCGTCGACCACGGATGGCTAATGGTCGGCGCGACGCGAACGGGCTCCCAGGGTCCGCCCGGATCGCAACAATTTGACGTTAATTGTCTGGCGACATCTAAGGCGCAAGTTTAAGTTTCCTAATCGGAAGGCGAGCGGTGAGGTTATTTTCAAGCGAATTGGGCGATGTTCAGGGCGGTTTATCGCAGAATTGAGCCTGACCCCGCGTCGGGCGGGGGACGCTCCCGCCGCGCGAAAGTCGGGATCGTGCTCGGAGCGGGCGCCGCGCGCGGCTGGGCCCACATCGGCGCGCTGCACGAACTCGACGCGATGGGCTTGCGGCTCGATGTCGTGGTCGGTTCATCGATCGGCACGCTGGTTGGCGGCTGTTATGCGGCCGGCCGGCTCGACATGCTCGAAGCCTTCGCGCGCTCCTTGACCCGGCGGCGGGTGTTTGGCCTGCTTGATTTCTCGTTCACCGGCAGCGGCCTGATCGGCGGCCAGCGGCTGCGGACAAGGCTCGAGTCGGCCCTTGGCGGCCTTCGCATCGAGGATTTGCCGGTTCGATTCGCCGCAGTCGCCACCGAGATCGGCGGTGGGCACGAGATCTGGCTCCGGCGCGGGCCGCTGGTCGACGCAATCCGCGCCTCCTACGCCTTGCCTGGCGTGTTCGAGCCGGTGAAGATCGACGGGCGCTGGCTGTTCGACGGCGCAATCGTCAATCCGGTCCCGGTCAGCGTCGCGCGGGCGCTCGGCGCCGACCGCGTGATTGCGCTCAATATCTCAAGCGACCGCTTCGGCCGCGGCACCGCCATTCAGGACCCGTTTGGCCGTCCTGAGCACCCTCCTGCGGTCGAGGAACCGACGCCCGACAGCAGCGGCATGATCGCGCGCTGGTGGCGCGGCTCAAACGGGTCGACCAGGGCCGGCGGGGAGGCCTCAGCGCCAGGCCTGATGACCTCGATGGTCAACGCTTTCGATATTCTCCAGGACCGCATCATGCGCTCCCGGCTGGCCGGCGATCCGCCGGACGCCTTGGTGCAGCTCAAGGTCGGCGACGTCGGCATGTTCGAGTTTCATCGCGCCGACGAACTGATCGCTCTCGGCCGGGAGGCGGTCCGCAAGGCGGCCGCCGAAATCAAGGAGCATATCGAACCGGCGCGGATCGACGCCGCCGGGGCTTAGAGCCCTTGGCGAATTGCCAACGGCTCTAAGTTCCTTAGATTTCGCGAGCTTTTCGCGAAAAGCCGGGCGCCACTTTTTCGAAGCGCGCTTTGACGCCGCGGCGGCCGATTAGGTCAGGCGGTCGCGATATATTCGCGCAAAGCCTGCCGCTCGCTGTCGAGCGCGTTGACGTGGCGCTTGACGACATCGCCGATGGAGATGATGCCGATCAGGCGACCGCCGTCGACGACCGGAACATGGCGAAACCGTCCCGCCGTCATCGTCTGCATGACGTGCTCGATTGTGTCGTCGCTCTTTACGGTGATGACCTTCAGCGTCATGTAACGCGACACGGGATCCTGGAGCGCGGAAGCGCCCTGTTTGGCGATGACGCGGACCACGTCGCGCTCCGAAAGTATGCCCAGGACACTGAGCGAAGCGTCCGAAACGACCACCGCTCCGACGCCTCTGTCTGCGAGCAGGTCAACGACTTCCTTCAGGGTGCGGTGCGGCTGAGTGGTGATAACGTCGCGCCCCTTGTCGTCCAGAATGCGGGCAACTGTCATCCGTCTCTCCCCTTTGTCTGGCGGTCTTGTGTCGGGCCGCCCGTAGAATCGCAAAGATGCGCCCGCAAGATGGCGCGATCAAGTCCATTTTTGTCGAGGCGAACTAACGCAATCCGCCATCGACCTGGTAGCATTGCTTAGTAATCATCGAACTGTCGTCAGAGGATAGAAAGAGCGCCAGGCGCGCCACATCTTCGGCGAGCAAGGTTCGGTTGATGCACTGACGCGCGCGGAAGTCGGCGATGTCTTTCTCGCTCATCCACAGGCGGCGTTGCCGCTCGGTGATCACCGCGCCGGGAGCAATGGCGTTGACGCGGATATTGTCTGGCCCGAATTCGCGCGCGAGACTGTTCGTCAGGCCGACGATGGCGGCCTTTGCGGCGGAATAGACCGATAGCCTGGCGATCCCGATCATCCAGGCGGTTGAGGAAAAATTGACGATCGCTCCACCGCCGAGCTCGCGCATGGAGCGGCGCGCGATCTGGGCGGCGAAGAACTGGTGCTTGAGATTAAGCGCCATCGCCCGATCCCAATCCTCTTCGCTCGTTTCGTCCGCGTCCTGGCGCTGGTCGTTGGCGGCGTTGTTGATCAGGACGCTGATCGGCCCCAGGCGCTGCCGAACCTCCTCCATCGCGGCTTCGAGCGCGGCGATGTCGGTGAGGTCGCATTGAAGAAACAGGGGCGGCGGCTCGGTTGCGCCGATCTTCGCCACCAGGTCCTTGGACGGCTCGACGGCGACATCGACAAAGCCGACATTGGCTTTCTGCGCGGCGAAGGCCTCGACCATCGCCGCGCCGATGCCGGACCCGCCGCCGGTGATGAAGACGACCTTATCGATGAGCGAGGGGTAGCGGGCGAAGGACATGAAACGGCCTTGTCGTTTGGGTCAGCGAAGCCGCCAAACTAGAGCGCCATTCAATTGGACGGAAGCTCCGGACGCTCTAGCGGCCGAAAAGCCGGCCCGGCTTACTCAGTCACGATCAGGTTCGCCTTCATGCCGGCCTTGTAATGATCCGGCTGATTGCACATCAAAATGTAGTCGCCAGGCTTCAACGTCAGGCTCAGAGTTTTTCTCTCCCCGGGTTTGAGATCGGACGCTTCGCCGAGATCCTTGATCTTGGATTCGATCACCCGGTCATCCTTGCGGTCATACGGCAATCGCACGCTAGGGTTGGCGACCGACACCACAATCATCTCGTGAACCAAGGCTTTCGAATTGTTCGATACGTCGAAGGTGACCGGCCCTGCCTTGACGCTCTGCTGGTCGGTTTCGATCATCATCGACTTGATCGAGGGACCGGTTGACGGATCCATGAGGTCGACATGCACGACGGCCGGCGACATCGCCTGCGTCCCGGCGGTCGACCCGAACAGGGTCAACGCCAACACTGACAGCGTCCTTGCTCGTCCAAATTGCATTGATTTCTCCGTAGATTGAGCGACGGCCGGCGATCGAAATCCGGCGACCAGCGCCTAATGTCGGCGCGTCCATCGCCGAAACTGCGGCGCGAACATTACGGTTTCTCTAGATTCGCTCCATCGTGACGACTTAATCAGGGCCCGCGGGCAACTCCCTATTTCCCTGATTCGAGCGCCCTTTTCGTCTCCTCGATCCAACCTTTCAGCGGCGCGAGCAACGGGCCTTGCGTCAAGCCGCCGCAACCGCGCCCGTGCGGCGCCTCCGCCCAGGCCACGATCGCAATCGCGGTCGATCCGTCGGCCGACCAGATCGGCGCGCCGGAATCGCCGCTGCAGGCGCCGGCCGCTCTTCCAGCGGGATCGGCGGCCCAAATGAGTACGGTGGACGCCGGCTCGCGAACGGCGAGCGTCACGCTGCGCAGCGTGCCGCCCGACGACCAGTCGCCCTCGCGCGCGGCGCCATAGCCCGTCACGATCGCTCGCGCGCCGATCGCCGGCGGTCCGCCGTCCGCGATCGTCGCGGCGCCGAAGCGCGGGGGAAGCGGCCGCGCGGTCCGGATGAGGGCGAGGTCGATCGATTCGACGCGGGCTCGAATTGCGTCGGCGCGGTAGAGCGGATGGGCGACCGCCGCGTCGACCGGAATGATGACCGCCGCGCCGGCGGCGTCGCGATAGTGGACCGCCATATCGCGCAACGGCCTCAGACAATGCGCAGCGGTGAGAAGGATGCGCGGGCTTAACACCAAGCCCGTGCAGAAGCCGGCCTTGTCGCCGCCGCGAATCAGCACCATCGCCACCCGGTCGGCGAAGCGGTCGTCGGACGCCGCGCCGATAAGCGCGCGCGCCGGGGCAAGCGGCGCGGCCAGCGCCGCGACAAACGCCAGCGATTGAAGGAAGCGGGCTTGCGGCAAGCTCATCCGGCCCGCTTCATGCGCTAGAACGCGCGGCGCTTCAATGTCCCTACGCGCGTCGCCGCTTTTCCGCCCGCTTTCGCGCGCGCTGTCCGTTTGAGGCTTCAATCCGTGCGTCTCGACCATTCACACTGCATTCAGCCGGCGAAGCGAACATGGCCCTGCAGCGTCCGCAACAGAGGCTTTGTCGTCATGGCCGGGCTCGCCATGGTTTGCCGCGCCGGGGCCTGGTGCGCCCTTTTGGCGTGCTCCGCGGCTAACGCCGCCGGGGCCTGGTGCGCCCTCATGGGGTGCGCCGCGGCCAATGCCGCCGAAGTCGAGCCGCATGCCGCGGCGAAGCCGATCTGCCTCAACGCCGCCGAGACGCGCGAGATGGTCAAGTCGCGTCGCCTGCTCGAGCCGTTCGCCGCGCTCAAGTTCGCCGCCGCGCAACGCAAGGCCGAGGCGCTCTCGGCGAGGCTTTGCCGCACCGGAGAAGATTTCGTCTACGTGATCACCCTCTTGCATCGGGACGGGCGCCTCGTGCATGTCGAGATGGAGGCTGCGACCGGCAAGATCGCGTCGCGCCCGACGCGTGAGCCGCATGAACCTCGTGAGCCGCACGAAGCGCCAGCCAAGAATTGATTTTCGGCGGGAATTAGGGTTAGCAGGCGACCCATGCGGCTTTTGGTTGTCGAGGACGATCGGGATCTCAACCGTCAGGTGTCCACCGCCCTCGAGGCGGCGGGCTACGCGGTCGACCGGGCGTTCGACGGCGAGGAAGGCTGGTTTCGCGGCGACACCGAGCCTTACGACGCGGTCGTGCTCGACATCGGCTTGCCCAAACGCGACGGGATCTCGGTCCTCGAAGCCTGGCGCAAGGCCGGGCGTGCGATGCCGGTCTTGATCCTGACCGCTCGCGATCGATGGAGCGACAAGGTCCAGGGCATTGACGCCGGCGCCGACGACTACGTCGCCAAGCCGTTTCATATGGAGGAAGTGCTGGCGCGCCTGCGCGCGCTTCTGCGCCGCGCCGCCGGCCACGCCTCGAGCGATCTGGCCGTTGGCCCTGTCAAACTCGACGCGCGCGCCGGGCGCGTCACGGTCAACGACGCCGTGATCAAGCTGACGAGCCACGAGTACCGCCTGTTATCCTATCTCATGCACCATTCAGGGCGCATCATCTCGCGCAGCGAGATTGTCGATCATCTGTACGAGCAGGATTTCGACCGCGACTCGAACACGATCGAGGTCTTCATCGGGCGATTGCGCAAGAAGCTCGGCGTCGACATCATCAAGACCGTGCGCGGCCTCGGCTATGCGGTAGGCGTGGACGAGGAGACGCCGGCGGGCCGCTGAGCTGAGCGGGCGCGGGAGGCGGGCACCCTCAGTTCTTCCTCATCGCGACGAAGCGCGCGGTCGCGCGCAACACGTCGCCCTCGGCGCCCACTCCGGCCGAGTCAACCGCGGAAATCGCCTCGTCGATCAGGCGGGCGAGGTCGCGGCGCGCGCCGTCAAGCCCAAGCGCTCCAACCAGGGTGGCCTTGTTCTGCGCAGCGTCCTTGCCGGCGCGTTTGCCGAGCGTCACCGCATCGCTTTCCACGTCGAGAATGTCGTCGGCGATCTGAAACGCGGCGCCGATCGCACGCCCGTAAACTCCAAGCGCAGCCCGCGCCGTCGCGCCGGCGCCAGCGAGCCTCGTTCCCGCTTCGACGCTGAACCTGATGAGCGCGCCGGTCTTCATCGCCTGCAGGCGCTTAATCTCCTCAACCGAAAGCGGCGCCGTCGACTGCTCGGCGTCGATGTCGAGCATCTGCCCGCCCACCATGCCGGCGAGGCCAATCGCTCGCGCGAGGCCCATGCAGAGCGCAACGCGCGCCTCGGCGATTGGGTCGGTCGCGGGATCGGCCAGAATCTCGAACGCCAGCGCCTGCAGCGCGTCGCCGGCAAGAATCGCTGTCGCTTCGTCGAAGGCGCGGTGGGTGCTCGGGCGCCCGCGTCTCAAGTCGTCGTCGTCCATCGATGGCAAATCGTCATGGATCAGGGAATAGGCGTGGATGCATTCGATCGCGGCGCCTGCGCGCCTCGGGCCGTTGTCCGTGCGTCCAAGCGCGCGCGCCGTCTCGATGGTTAGAAAGGGCCTGAGCCTTTTTCCCCCACCGAGCGTCGCATAACGCATCGCCTCGATAAGGCGCTTGGGCCGCGCCGGCTCGCCTGGTTTGGGCCCCACGGCGAGCAGGACTTCGAGCTCGCGCTCGATCGCGGCCTGGGATTCGGCGAGCCTCGCCGCAAAGGCGTTGTCCTCCATTGGCGCGGCTTAAGTCCTACGCGCCGTAATCGGCTGGGTTGAAGATTCGCTTGGTCGAACAGAATTCGCAGGTGACGCCGATCATGCCGTCGTCGCCCACCATGTCCCTGATCTCCTCCGCCGAAAAACTGCGCAGCATCGCATCGACCCCCTCGGCGGAACAGCGGCAGACCGCGGCAAGCGGCGTCGGCGCATAGACGCGCACGCCGCGCTCGTTGAACAAGCGAAACAGGAGCCGCTCGCCCGACAATGTCGGATCGATCAGCTCATGGGCTTCCGTCGTCGCGGCGCGCGCCTTGGCCTCGGCCCAGGCGTCGTCTTCGACGACCCGATGCGGCTCGACGCCCTCAGGGGCGTCGCCTGGAGGGAAGTCCGCCTTGAGCCGCCGCCCGCCGGCTTCAGGCAGGTATTGGACGACAAGGCCGCCGGCGCGCCAGGCTCGGCCGCCGGCGGTGACAATTTCGCCGACCGCGAGGCGCACCAGCGTCGGGATCTGCTCCGATCGCTCGAAATAGTGATGCGCCGCCGCTTCCAATCCCTGGCCCTCGAGCGCGATCACGCCCTGATAGCGCGTCATGTCGCCGCCCGGATCGATGGTGAAGGCCATATGGCCCTGGCCAAGCAGGCCGCCTCCCGCCTCGGAAGCGCGCTCAAGCCGTCCCATGTCGAAGCGCGCCAGCGCGCGCAAATGCGACGGCGCGTCGAAATCGACCAACAGCATGGTGACGGGCCCGTCGCTCTTGGTCTGCAACTGAAAGCGGCCGCTCGTCTTCAGCGTCGATCCGAGCAGCGCGGCGAGCGTCACCGCTTCGGCCACCAGTTTCGACACCGGTTCTGGATATTCGTGGCGCTTGAGCATGAGATCGATCGCCGGCCCCAGGCGCACGAGACGACCGCGGACGCTCAAGGATTCGACGGCGAACGGCAGCACGATGTCGTCGACGACCTCGGCCGAGACGGCGCGCTCGAGCATAGTCATGGCGCGGCTCCAAGACACCACGCCAGCACGCCCTTCTGCGCGTGCAGGCGATTTTCCGCCTCGTCGAACACGACCGACTGCGGCCCATCGATCACTTCGTCCGTCACCTCCTCGCCGCGATGCGCCGGCAGGCAATGCATGAAGATGGCGTTCGCTGCAGCGTGGCTCATGAGATCGCGATTGACCTGGTAGGGCGCGAGCAGGTTGTGCCGCCGGCCTTCGTCTTCGTCGCCCATCGACACCCAGCAATCCGAGATGACCGCCGCCGCGTCGCGCGCCGCGGCGACCGGGTCGACGCCGATCGCGATGTTTGCGCCCGCCTTGCACGCGGCCTCAAGCCGCTGCTTGCCCGGCTGCAATTCAGGCGGACAGGCGATTTCGAGCCGGAAGTCGAACCGGGCCGAGGCGTCGATCCAGGACGACAGCACGTTGTTGTAGTCGCCCGACCAGGCGATCTTGCGGCCGCGGATCGAGCCCCGCTTCTCCTCGAACGTCATCAGGTCGGCCAGCACCTGGCAAGGATGCGACTGCTTGGTGAGGCCATTGATGACCGGCACCGTCGCATGCGCCGCCATTTCCCGCATGTCGTCATGGGCGAGGATGCGAATGACGATCGCGTCGACATAGCGCGACAGCACCCGCGCGGTGTCGGCGATGGTCTCGCCGCGGCCCAACTGCATCTCGGCCCCGATCAGCATGATCGACTCGCCGCCGAGCTCGCGCATGCCGACGTCGAACGAGACGCGGGTGCGGGTCGAGGGCCGGTCGAAGATCATCGCCAGCGTCTTGCCGGCGAGCGGACGCGACGGCGCCTTCGCGCCCTTGACCCGCGCCGCCTTCATCGCCGCCGCGGTATCGAGGATGCCGCGGAGCTGCCCGGTCGAAAGCTCGAGCAGATCGAGGAAATGCCGCGGCTCGGTATGAACGGGCGCGTTCATGGCTCGTTTCAGTTCATCGCCACGGTCAGGCGCTGCTCGACCGCCTCGCAAACTGCGTCGAGCCGCCGCACGCCTTCGGCGATCTCCTCGTCGGTGACCACGAGGGGCGGAAGCACGCGCACGACGTTGTCGCCGGCCGGAATAAGGAGAAGCCTCCGCTCCAGCGCGGCGTCGGCGAAAGCGGCCGGAGGGACCTTCAGCTTGAGGCCGATCATCAGCCCCTCGCCGCGAACTTCCTCGATCACGGCGTCGCGCCGATCCTTGAGCTCCGCCAGCCGCTGGCGCATGTCCAATCCCAGCCTCGCCACCCGCTCGAGGAAGCCTGGCGCGAGAATGACGTCGAGGGTGGCGTTGCCGACCGCCATCGCCAGCGGGTTGCCGCCGAATGTGGTCCCGTGAACGCCGACGGTGAGCCCCCGGGCGGCGTCCGCGGTGGCGAGGCACGCCGACATCGGGAACCCTGCGCCGATGCCCTTCGCGGAAGTGAGAATGTCGGGATGGATGCCGCAGTGCTCATAGGCGTAGAACCGCCCCGTGCGGCCGACGCCGGTCTGCACTTCGTCAAAAATCAACAGGAGGTCATGCCGGTCGCAGATCTCGCGCAAGCCGCGCAAGAACGCCGGGGGAATGACCCGCACCCCGCCCTCGCCCTGGATCGGCTCGATCAGGATCGCCCCGGTCTCCGGCCCGATCGCCGCCTCGACCGCGGTGAGATCGGTCACCGGAATCTGGTCGAAGCCGTCGACCTTGGGGCCGAAACCGTCGAGATATTTGGCTTGGCCTCCGGCGGCGATCATCGCCAGCGTCCGGCCATGAAACGCGCCTTCGAAGGTTATGGTGCGATAGCGTTCGGGATGGCCGTCGATCGAATGACGCCTGCGCGCCATCTTGATCGCCGCCTCGTTCGCCTCGGCGCCTGAATTGGCGAAAAAAACAAGGTCGGCGAAAGTGGCGTCGACCAGGCGGCGGGCGAAGCGCTCGCCCTCTGGATTTTGATACAGATTTGAAACGTGCCAAAGCCTCGAGCCCTGATTTACCAGCGTTTCGACGAGGTGGGGATGGGCGTGGCCAACCGATGTCACGGCGATCCCGGCGCCGAAATCGAGATAGCGCTCCCCGGTCGTCGACGTGAGCCAGCAACCCTCGCCGCGCTCGAAAGCGACATTGGTCCGGGCGTAGGTTGGAACCATGGCGGAAGTCGCGTTGGCGAGGCTCACCTATCCAACTCCTTGTGATGTCTCGAGAATCCGGCCTCCCGAGATCGGCGCGCGGAGGCTGAAATAAAAACGCCGCCCCGCTGGGGCGGCCGCCGAGAGCCTCTTAATATAGCGGAAAGCGGTCGATTTGGTCAAATCGAGCGGGGAAACCTTCGCAGGCTCAGCGCCAATTTCGCGCCCGCGAGCGGCGGCTGAGCTAACGCCTTGATGCGACTCGCGCATTCGAACGAGTTGCTCCGCGGAGAAGAAGCCGAACGCTTAAGAGTTGGGGAAAAGCGCGTTGGGCGGCCCTTGCAGACTCTTGCGCGATTCAACGAGTAGTGTACTTTTTCTCTCAAGGCCCACGAGATGTGGGGGCGGTTTCAAAGCGAGTGCTGGTCAGCGTTTGCGCCAGGCGGGCTCTCCGCCGGGCGACGGGGTTGGATTCTGCGCACGCGCCGCCTTGGTGAAGGAACCACGAAACGAGGCGACTATGGCTTGGACGGACGAGATAGTCGAGCAGCTCAAGCAGCATTGGATGGAAGGCAAGAGCGCAAGCCAGATTGCGAACTTGCTCGGCAATGGCCTCACCCGCAACGCCATCATCGGAAAGGTCCATCGTCTGGGCTTGGCGGGCCGGGCCAAATCGTCGAGCGCGAGCGTTCCGCGTCCTCGGCGCTTGGCGCCGCCGCCCGCGCACCGGGTCGCCGGGCCGCGCCTCAACGCCTCGGCCCCTCGGATGATGCGCGGGGCGACCGCGCTCGCGATCGCCCCGCAGGCGCTCGAGCAGATTGAGCAGCCGGAGTTCGAGAGCGTGGTGGTGCCGATGTCGCTCCGGGTGACGATCGTCGAATTGAAGGAGTCGATGTGCCGCTGGCCGCTCGGCGACCCGGCGACTTCCGAATTCCGCTATTGCGGATCGCCGACGGCGTCCGGCCCCTATTGCGCCTACCACGCCGGGCTCGCCTACCAGCCGGCCCAGGAGCGTCGCCGCGACCGCGATCGCGTTCGCCGACCCGCATTGCGCTGACGCCTTCACAGCCGACGCGGGTTCATCCCCATATTTCGAACTCACCCGATCAACAGCTGTTTGCCATAGGCGACAATCTATTGACGAAAAACAGAATACATGCTATATCTCATTCTGCTCACCAGATCAAGGCCGCTATGGCGAGGCGTCACGATGGCAAGGAGTTGAGATGGAAAGCGCTTGAGACATTTCGCGCACGACTTGAGACGGGAGTCGGTGTTCTCTATTTGAATCCGCCGTAACCCATTGAAAAGTCTCGATTCGGAAAAATAAACGCTAGTAAATGCAAGCAGTTTTACTAACGTTTGTGCGTGTTTACGTGCGTCTATTTGCCCAAACCGAACTCGCGCAAGTGCGGTCAGGGCTTCGCCGTCGGGTGCAGCGGAACGGTGGCGACGAAGCAGGAGCCCTGGTTCACGCGGCTGGTGATGGTGAGCCGGCCGCGATGGCGGGTCAGGATATGTTTGACGATGGCGAGGCCGAGACCGGTGCCGTTCTTGGCGCGGCTCTGGGTCGCATCGACGCGATAGAATCGCTCGGTCAGCCGCGGCAGGTGCTCGGGCGCAATGCCGTGTCCGTAGTCTCGCACGCTCAGGCTGCCCTCCTTTTCCGTCGTCGAGACGGCGACGTCGACGACGCGGGCGGCCTCCGAATCGCGCCGGACACCGTATTTGATCGCGTTCTCGATCAAGTTCTCAGCCACGCGCAAGAGTTCGTCGCGGTCGCCGGCGACCATCGCGGCCTGCGGCGCGCTGAGATGGATCTCGACGCCGAGATCCTTGGCCATCGGCGTCAGCGCATCAACGACGCTGCGGGTCGTTTGCGCCAAATCGACGACGGTTTCGGGCCGCACGTGCTGCTTCTGCTCGATGCGCGAAAGCGACAGCAGGTCTTCGATCAGCCGGGCCATGCGCCGCCCCTGTTCGCGCATGATGGCGAGGAAACGGTCGCGCGCCTTTGGGTCATCGTGCGCCGAGCCTTGCAACGTCTCGATGAAGCCAAGCAGCGAGGCGAGCGGGGTGCGCAGCTCATGACTGGCGTTGGCGATGAAGTCGACGCGCAGCCGCTCAACGCGCCGGGCTTCGGTCTGGTCGCGCAAGGTGACGAGCGTCGCGACGACTTCGCCTTGCGCCGTCGCCAGCGGCGCGACGCACACCTCGAACAGCCGTTCGACCGGCACGCGTTCGCTCCACTGCACCGTCTCGGCTTCGCCGCTCGCCACCACCCGGCGGCGCGCGTCGATGACGTCGGGGGCGCGCAGGCCGAGCACAAGCGGATCGCCGACCCTCAAGCCAGGCAGTAGATTCAGCGCCGGCTTGTTGGCCGCCGCCGCGCGCTCGTCCGCACTGACGATAACCGCGGGCTCCGGCATCGCGCCTATCAGCTGCGCCGCGAACGGAGACCCCACGAGTTCGGCGAGTTTTTGCGCCTCGAGGCTTTTCATCGCCCGGCGCGCCAATCGTCGGACGGGTCCGACATCGCTTCACGCAGCGAACGCCAGCGGCGCACCGCCTCGACGCCGCCGAGCATCGCCATCGCGGCGATGAAGGGGACGACGTAATAGACGCCGCGAAAGAGCAGGAGCGAGGCCAGCACGGCGTCCTGGGAGCCGCCGAGGCCCTGGAGGATCGTCGCCTCGAATACGCCAAGGCCGCCAGGGGCGTGGCTGGCGATGCCGAGCATGGCGGCGAAGGAGTAAAGGGTCGCGAAAGTGGGGAAACCGAACCGGTGATCGTGCGGCAACAGAACATACAGCGCCGCCGCCGCCGAGCACACGTCAATGACGCCAAGCGCCATTTGCCCCAGCGTGAGCCATGGGCCGGGAAGCTTGAAATCGCCAAGAACCGCCGCGTCCCGCCAACGCATGCGGCCAATCCAGACAAGATAGACGATCAACGCGCAGATGACGCCAGCGCCGATCAGACGATTGGCGAGCGGATGGAAATGATCGATCTCGGCGACCGGATCGGACGCCGACAGGAACCCGGCTCCGACCACCAGTCCCATCCCCAGCCAGAACGTGATCCCGGCCACGACCGTTAGACCCGCGACCTTGCCGGCGGAGAGCCCGGCCGGTCCATAGATCCAATAGCGGACCGCGCCTCCCGTCACCAACGGGAATCCGAGCGTGAACGAAAGCGCATAGCTGGCGAAGGACGCCAGCGCCGTCAGGCGGTAAGGAACCTTGAGCCCCAGGTGCCGAAGCGCCAGTCCGTCATAGCCGGTGAGCGCGAGGTAGCTCAGCGCGGTGAAGGCGAGGGAGAGCATGATCTGATCGCCGCTGGTTGCGGCGATCGCGGCCTTGAACTTGTTCGGATCGACGCGGATGAGCGTGCGCAGAAAAATCGTCAGCGAAACGGTGATGATGACGACGCTCGCCGCCACGCCGAGCCGTCGAAGCGCAGAGCGTCGACGCGTGACGGCCTCAATCAGGCGACCGACGAATGTCGGCGGCTTCGAGGGCGGCGCATCGATCGGCGCCCAGTTCGAAGCCGGGCGTCGTTTCTGGGCCTGCGCCATTCCTTCTTCCCATTGACGCAGCCGCCTATAGGGCGACGCCGCTTCGGGCGCAAGCGGCAACGGCGGCGAACAGCGTCAACCGACTGTGACCCGCTGCTTGGTCTTCCACGACCGGTAGGCCGCGTCAGCGAGCAGCAGCGCCTTGAGACCGTCTTCACCGTCCGGACGAGGCTTATTTCCGGCCTTCACGGCGCCAATGAAGGCGTCGAGTTCCTTGCGATAGGCCGCCTCGTAGCGCTCAAGGAAGAAATTGAGCGCCTTGTCGCTGGTGAAGCCGTGGCCGCCCGCCCACTCGATTGTCGTCTCGCGCACATTCGCGGCCTGGAGCATGCCGTTCACGCCATGCGCCTCGACCCGCTGGTCATAGCCATAGGTCGCGCGGCGCGAATTGGAGATCTGCGCCATCTTGCCGGACGCCGTCTCCATGATGACGACGGCGGTGTCGATGTCGCCCGCCTCTCCGATCGCCTTGTCAACCAGCGCCGACCCCATCGCGCTCACCAAAACTGGCTCCTCGCCGAGGACGAACCGGGCCATGTCGAAATCATGGATCATCATGTCGCGGAAGAGGCCGCCCGACCGGGCGATATAGGAGATCGGCGGCGGCGAGGGATCGCGCGAGGTGATCGAGACGATTTCGAGAGCGCCGATTGCGCCGTCGGCGACACGCCGGCGCAGCGCGGCGAAATTCGGATCGAAGCGACGATTGAAGCCGACCATCAGCGTCGCGCCAGTTTGCTTGACGACTTCGAGGCAGGAGCGAACGCGGCCAACGTCGAGGTCGATCGGCTTCTCGCAAAAAATCGCCTTGCCCGCGCGCGCGGCTCGCTCGATGAGATCGGCGTGGGTGTCGGTCGGCGAGCAGATGGCGACGGCCTCGACCTCCTTGGAGGCGAGGATGGCGTCGATCTCGGCGACCTTGGCGCCCGTCGCTTTCGCGAGGGCGGCGGCCGGCGCCGGGTCGGCGTCGGCGACAAAGACGACCTGGCTGTCGGGGCGCGCGGCGATGTTGCCGCCATGGATCTTGCCGATACGACCCGCTCCGACGATCCCGAATCTCATGCGCTCCTCCCTTGCGGCCGCGATTGTCCAACTCGTGCCCGGTCAAAAAAAGAATATACGTTCCATATTGACTTGGGAATAGAATTTTTGTTTCATTCGTGGGGGCGGCGCATAGAGTGTCGCGTAACGACGTTGCCGCTGGCGCGGCCCCTAGCCCGAGGAGAAAACGCCGATGGCCAACACCCCCGCGCCTGAGGCCGGCGCGTCCGTGCGCCCAGGCTATCGAGGGCCGGCCAATCTGAGCGGCAAGATCGCAATCGTCACCGGCGGCTCGCAAGGTTTGGGTGAAGCAATTGCGCGGCTGTTCGCCGAGCGCGGGGCTGCGGGGATTGTGACGTG
Source organism: uncultured Alphaproteobacteria bacterium (assembly GCA_963824475.1). Taxonomy (GTDB): domain Bacteria; phylum Pseudomonadota; class Alphaproteobacteria; order Rhizobiales; family Beijerinckiaceae; genus Roseiarcus. The sequence goes on along the minus strand of CAWGPR010000002.1, from coordinate 369,173 downwards.
CGGCCGTAACCGAGAGCGGGGCGAGCGGGTCGCGAGCGAAATTTCGTCCGCGGGCTGCCCGACCGTATTCGTCCAAGCGGATCTCGCGAAGGTCGCCGATTGCCGAAAGGTTGTCGCCAAGGCGGACGAACGGTTCGGCCGCGTCGACGCGCTGGTCAACGCCGCCGCGCTGACCGATCGCGGCGATATTTTCGACACCACGGAGGAGCGCTACAACGAGATCTTCGACGTGAACGTGCGCGCGCCGTTCTTCCTCATCCAGGAGAGCGTGCGCATCATGCGTCGGGAGAAGATCGCGGGCTCAATCGTCAACATTCAGTCGATGTCTGCCCATGGCGGCCAGCCTTTCATCACCGCCTATTGCGCGTCGAAGGGCGCGCTCGCCACCCTGACCCGCAACGTCGCCCATTCGCTGCTCAAATTCCGCATCCGCGTCAACGGACTTAATATCGGCTGGATGTCGACGCCCGGCGAAGACCGCATCATGAAGACCTACCACGGCGCCAAGGACGGGTGGCTCGAAGAGGCCGTCAAGACCAGGCCCTTCGGGCGCCTCCTCGACCCCAAGGAAGTGGCGCGCGCCTGCGCCTTCCTGTGCTCCGACGAGTCCGGCCTGATGACGGGCTCGAACATCGACTTCGATCAGAATGTGGTCGGCACGGCCGATCCGCCGATCGAGCCGTGAGCCGGAGCCGCGCTTGGCCTCCGATCCCCGCCTCGACGTCATCACCATCGGCCGCTCGTCGGTCGACCTCTACGGCGCGCAAGTCGGCGGCCGGCTGGAGGATATGGCGACGTTCTCCAAGGCGGTCGGCGGCTGCCCGACCAACATCGCCATCGGCACGGCGCGCCTGGGGCTGAAAAGCGGCCTCATCACCCGCGTCGGCGACGAGCACATGGGCCGCTTCATCCGCGAGCAATGCGCGCGCGAGGGCGTGGACGTCGCGGGAATCCGCACCGACCCAGTGCGGCTCACCTCGCTCGTGCTGCTCGGCATCCGTGACGAAAAGACCTTTCCGCTCATCTTCTATCGCGACAATTGCGCCGACAGCGCGCTCGACGAGGGCGACATCGATCCTCAATATATCGAAAGCGCCAAGGCGGTGCTGGTGAGCGGCACCCATTTCGCGCGCGCAAACACTGCCGCCGCGCAGCGAAAGGCGATGCGGATCGCGCGCGCCGCGGGCCGCAAAGTCGTGTTTGACATTGATTATCGACCGAATCTATGGGGCCTCGCCGGCCATGGCGCGGGCGAGGAGCGCTACATCAAATCGAGCGAGGTTACGAAAAGCCTGAGCGACATCCTGCCGCAATGCGATCTCATCGTCGGCACCGAAGAGGAGCTGATGATCGCCGGCGGCGCCGACGACCCGCTCTCCGCGCTGAGAGCCGTGCGTCATGCGAGCCGCGCGACCCTTGTGCTCAAGCGCGGCCCGATGGGCTGCGTCGTCTTCCCCGACGCGATCCCGGATTCGCTCGAGGAGGGCGTCAAGGGGCCGGGTTTTCCGGTCGAAGTCTATAACGTGCTCGGCGCCGGCGACGCCTTCATGTCCGGCTTCCTGCGCGGCTGGCTGCGCGATGAGCCGCTCGAGACCTGCTGCGCCTTCGCCAACGCCAATGGCGCGTTCGCGGTCTCGCGTCTCTTATGCTCGGCCGAATACCCAACCTGGGCGGAACTCAGCCGCTTCCTGAAGCGCGGCTCGCCCCACCGCGCGCTACGCCGAGACGAGGCGCTCAATCACATCCATTGGGCGACGACACGCCGGCCAGAGCCGCCCTCGATCATGGCGCTGGCGATCGACCATCGGGCGCAATTGGAGAAGATCGCCGACGACGCCGGCGCGCCGCGCGAGCGCATCAGCGACTTCAAGCTGCTCGCGGTCGAGGCTGCCGCCAAGGTCGCGGCGGGTCGGCCCGGCTACGGCATGCTGCTCGACGGCAAGTACGGGCGCGAGGCGCTGTTCCGCGCGCTCGATCACGGCTTCTGGATTGGCCGGCCGGTCGAGGAGCCGGGATCGCGTCCGCTCGAATTCGAGTTCGGCGGCTCGCTCGGCGTCAAGCTCATGGAATGGCCGGTCGCGCATACGATCAAGTGCCTGTGCTTCTACCACCCGGACGATCCGCCGGAGATGAAGGCGCGGCAGGAGCGCGAGCTCCTGCGCCTGCACGACGCCGCGCGCACGCTTGAGCGCGACTTGTTGATCGAGATCATCGCGAGCAAGAACGGGCCGGTGGACGATCGCACGATCGCGCGCGTCATTGAGCGACTCTATGAGATCGGAATCAAGCCGGACTGGTGGAAGCTCGAGGGCCAGGCCAGCAAAGCCGCGTGGGACAACATTGCCCGAGCGATTGAAACCGGCGATCCCTTGTGCCGCGGAATTATGCTCCTCGGGCTCGAGGCGCCGGAAGAGGATCTGGCGCAGGCCTTCGCGCTCGCGCGTCATTGCCGCCTGGTCAAAGGCTTCGCGGTCGGGCGCACGATCTTCGCCGAGCCGGCGGCGGAGTGGTTCGCCGGCCGCATCGACGACCGCGAGGCGATCGAGCGAATGGCTGGCTCATTTGCGCGATTGGGCGATCTGTGGCGCGCTTCGGGCGCGGGCGAATGATGCGGGAGGCGGCGATCGAAGCACCGCTAGCCGATGAGCGATGATCGAGCCAAGAAAGTGTGCGCCATGACAACGATCCGGTTGACCGCAGCCCAGGCGATGGTTCGCTTCCTGAGCGCCCAGCAAGTCGAAGTCGACGGGCTCAAGCAGCGCCTGTTCGAGGGCGTATTCGCCATCTTCGGCCATGGCAATGTGGCCGGCATGGGAGAGGCGCTGTTCGCCGCGCGCAACTCCCTCCCGACCTATCGCGCCCACAACGAGCAGGCGATGGCGCATGCCGCAATCGCCTTCGCCAAGGCCTCGCGCCGCCGGCGGATGATGGCCTGCACCACTTCGATCGGCCCTGGCGCGACCAACATGATCACCGCCGCCGCGCTCGCGCATGTCAATCGGCTGCCCGTGCTGTTGATCCCGGGCGACGTGTTCGCCAACCGTAGGCCTGATCCCGTTCTGCAACAGGTCGAGGACTTCGGCGACGGAACGGTGAGCGCCAATGACTGCTTTAAGCCCGTGTCGCGCTATTTCGATCGGATCGCGCGCCCCGAGCAGATCGTGCCAGCGCTGACTCGGGCGGTCTCGGTTTTGACCGATCCGGCCGAGTGCGGGCCGGTGACGCTCGCCTTCTGCCAGGATGTGCAGACCGAGGCCTATGATTATCCGGCGAGCTTCTTCGACCAGCGGCTGCATCGCCTGCGCCGCATCGCGCCAGACCCGCGCGAGATCGAGGAAGCGGCGGCCGTGCTCAAGAAAGCAAGGAAGCCGCTTATGGTCTGCGGCGGCGGCGTCCTTTATTCCGACGCCGAGCGCGAGCTCATCGACTTCTGCGCCCGTCGTGGAATTCCGGTCGCCGAGACGCAGGCGGGCAAATCGGCGACGCCGGTCGATCACGCCCTCGCCATGGGCGCGGTCGGCGTCACCGGGACCGGCGCGGCGAACGCGCTCGCAGCTGAGGCGGACGTGATCGTCGGCGTCGGCACGCGGTTCGCCGACTTCACCACCGCCTCCTGGGCGCTGTTCAAGAACCCCGACCGGCGGTTGATCAGCGTCAACGTGCAGGGGTTCGACGCGGTCAAGCATCGCGCGCTGCCGGTCGTCGGCGACGCCCGGACGGCGCTCGCCGCGCTCGATTCCAGGCTCGACGCCTGGAAGGCGCCGCGGTCCTGGAGCGACGAAGCCGCGAAGGCCAAGGCTGAATGGGAACCGATCGCCAATCGCTATACGGCGCCGACCAACGCGCCGGCGCCGACCGACGCCGAAGTGCTGGGCGCGCTCATGCGCGCGGGCGAGAAGTCGGACGTCGTCGTCTGCGCCGCCGGCGGACTGCCGGGCGAATTGCACAAGCTTTGGCGGGCCGGCGCTGCGCTCGGCTACCATGTCGAATACGGTTATTCCACGATGGGTTACGAGATTGCTGGCGGGATCGGCGTTAAGATGGCGCTGCCGGACCGGGAAGTGGTCGTGGTCCTCGGCGACGGCTCGTACCTGATGATGAATTCCGAGATCGCGACTTCGGTGATGCTGGGGAAAAAACTCATCATTGTCGTCAACGACAACCGCGGCTTTGGCTGCATCAACCGGCTGCAGCAGGCGACCGGAGGCGCGCCGTTCAACAATCTTTTGCGCGACGCGCGGCATGAGGCGCTGCCGGAGGTCGACTTCGTCGCCCACGCGCGGGCGCTCGGCGCCGAAGCCGTGAAGGTCACGTCGATCGGGGAACTCGAGACGGCGTTCAAGGCGGCGCGCGCGGCGAAATCGACTCAAGTGATCGTCATCGAAACTGATCCCATGGGGTCGACCGACGCCGGGGGCTTCTGGTGGGACGTCGCGGTGCCAGCTGTCTCCGAGCGGGCGGAGGTCGGCGCGGCGCGGCGCGGCTATGAGGAGGCGCGGAAGCTTCAGCGGGTCGGAGACTGAGATGAGCATTCGCATCGGCGCCAATCCGATCGGGTGGAGCAACGACGACCTTCAGGAAATCGGCGGCGACACGCCGCTGGAAACCTGTCTTGCCCAGGCCAGGGAGGCCGGCGTCGTCGGCATGGAGAAGGGCCACAAGCTGCCCAACGACGGAGCCGCGCTGAAGGACAAGCTCGCGGAGTTTGGCCTGACTTTCGTTGGCGGCTGGTATTCCACCGAATTGCTCAAGCGCTCGGCGCGCGAGGAGTTCGAGGCGGCGAAATCGCATATCGCTATGACCAGAGGCGCTCGCGCCGACATCGTCATTGTGGCCGAAACGTCGAACGCGATTCACGGCGACCGCTCCAAGCCTCTGTCCGAGCGCCCGCGCCTCCACAAAGAGGATTGGGCCGGATACGGCGCTAAGATGACCGAGTTTGCCGAGCGGCTCGGCGACGAGGGGCTCAAGCTCTGCTATCATCACCACATGGGCACGATCATCCAGTCGGAACGCGACATCGACGCGCTCATGGCCCACACCAAGGCGCCCGTGCATTTGCTGCTCGACACCGGCCATGCGCGCTGGGGCGGCGCGGATCCGGCGGGGCTCGCGCGCGCCTATCGTTCGCGCATCGGTCATGTGCACTGCAAGGATCTGCGCGAGGCGAAAATGCGCGAATCCAACGCCGACGATTGGAGCTTCCTCGATTCGATCTTAGGGAAGGGGAAGGAGCTCGGCGTGTATACCGTCCCGGGCGACGGCGCGATCGACTATGTCTCGGTATTCGAGGAGCTTAAGGGCTATTCCGGCTGGGTCGTGCTCGAGGCGGAGCAGGACCCGAGGAAAGCGCCCGCGCTGCCCTATGCGAAAAAGGGCGTCGCGCATATCCGCGCCGCGCTGAAGGAAGCGGGATTGGCGTAGTCCTCCCTCTCCCGTTGGGAGAGGGGTCGGGGGCGAGGGTTCGCTTAATGCCCGTTGGATGCGCGGATTTGCACGAGACCCTCATCCGTCGCCTTCGGCGACACCTTCTCCCGCGATGGGAGAAGGGGCGGCTCAGTTTTGGGAGGTTCGCATCATGGCGCAATCGAAATTGCTCGTTCATCCCTCCGCTCATGGTCCCGACGGCGTCGGCCATCGCATCACTCCGGCCAGCGCCGGATGGCGCTATGTCGGCTTCGAGACACGGGCGCTGAAGCAAGGCGCGAAGTCCAGGCTCGACACCGGCGGCGATGAAGTCTGCGTCGTGATCCTGTCAGGCAAAGCGCGCGTAACCGCGGACGGCTTCGATTCCGGGACGATCGGCGAGCGGGGAAACGTGTTCGACGGCCTGCCCTGGTCGGTCTATCTGCCCCCGCACAGCGCGGCGAGCCTCGAGGCGGCGTCGGACTGCGAGCTGGCTTTGTGCTCGGCCCCGGCGAGCGGCAAGTTCAAGGCCCGCGTCATCAAGCCAGGCGACGTTGGCGCGCTGACCCGCGGATCGGGCTCGAACGCGCGCTTCATCCGCAACGTCCTGCCCGAAGACGCCGAGGCCGAGAGCGTGCTGGTGGTCGAAGTCATCACGCCCGGCGGCCACTGGTCGAGCTATCCGCCGCACAAGCACGACCGCGACGCTCTGCCGGACGAATCCTATCTCGAGGAAACCTATTATCACCGCCTGAAGCCCGCCCAGGGCTTCGCCTTCCAGCGCATCTACACCGAGGACGGCTCGCTCGACGAGACGCTGACGGTCAAGGATGGCGATGTCGTGCTGGTGCCGCGCGGCTATCATCCGGTCGGCGCGCCGCACGGCTATGATCTCTATTATCTCAACGTCATGGCCGGGCCGAAGCGTGTCTGGCGCTTTTATAACGATCCCGCTCACGAGTGGCTGATGAAGAAGACCGGGTGACGTCCAGCGTCATGTCGCTCTTGGCGGCCAAGGCCGAAAGGATCAGCTCGGCATCCGCCTCGATCCGTTGCGAATGGCGGTCGCCGCCCTGGAGCCTGGGCCTGATTAAGAGCTTATCGATGGTCGGCTTCTTCTCGGTAGGTGTGGGGGCGATCCATAGGATTCCCGGTCGCGATTCCAGGCGACGATCGCCTCGAGGTCTGAAGGCTCCCGCATAAGGGCGGGGTCGCGGCTCGGGACGATCTACGTGAGGCTCAGGTTCCCCTTCGCCGCGAGACGGCACGGAGCGTGCTAAGATGCGCCTTGCCCCCAGACCGGACCGCTTGAGCCCATGTCTTCCACCACCTTCACCGCGCGCGTTGTCCAGTCGATCGCCGCCATTGACGCGGCGGCGTGGGACGCCTGCGCCAATCCGCCGGGCCGCTCGTTCGATGAGGCCGAGGGCGAACGGTGCAACCCGTTCATCACCCACGCCTTCTTATCAGCGCTCGAGGCCTCGGGCTCGGTCGGCGCCCGCTCCGGCTGGACGCCCGTACACGTGACGGTTGAGGACGCGCGCGGACGCATGGTCGCCGCCGCGCCCTGCTACCTCAAGAGTCACAGCCAGGGCGAATACGTGTTTGACCACGCCTGGGCCGACGCCTACGAGCGGGCCGGGGGCCGCTACTATCCCAAGCTCCAGGTCGCCGTGCCGTTCACGCCGGTGACCGGACGCCGGCTCCTCGTCGCCGGCGACGCGCCTTCCGGCGCGCGCGAGGCGCTGATCGGGGGCTTACGCGAATTGCGCAAGCAGACGAAGGCGTCGTCGATTCACGCGACCTTCCCGACCGCCGAGGACGCCGACCGGCTGGCAAAGGCTGGATTTCTCATCCGCACTGGCGAGCAGTTCCATTTTTTTTGCGACGGCTACGCGAATTTCGACGATTTTCTCGGCGCGCTCGCCTCCCGCAAGCGCAAGGCCATCAAACGCGAGCGGCGCGACGCTCTAGACGGTGAAGTCGCGATCGAATGGCTGACCGGATCGTCGATTCGGTCGGAGCATTGGGACGCCTTCTTCAAATTCTACATGCACACGGGCTCGCGCAAGTGGGGGCGTCCCTACCTCACCCGCGCCTTCTTCGATCAGATCGGCTCAACCCTGGCGGATCGCGTGCTCCTGGTCATGGCGCGCCGCGCGGGGCGCTATATCGCCGGCGCGATCAATTTCATCGGCGACGATGCGCTCTACGGCCGCAACTGGGGCGCGATCGAGCACCGGCCGTTTCTGCATTTCGAGGTCTGCTACTATCAGGCGATCGACTTCGCGCTGTCCCGCGGATTGCGGCGGATCGAGGCCGGCGCCCAGGGCGAGCACAAGCTCGCGCGCGGGTACCGGCCGACGCTGACCTATTCGGCGCATGAATTCGCCGACGCGCGCTTGGCCCGGGCGATCGCCGACTATCTCGGACACGAGCGGGTCGCGGTTGAGCGCACGATCGCCCATTATGAGGAATACGCGCCCTTCCGCCGCGGCGATGGCGACGCGCAAGGGGCGGAGCAAATGGGAGAAGCCTTTGACGCCGACGTATGACCCCGACAACATCTTCGCCAAGATCCTTCGCGGCGAGGCGCCCTGCGTCAAGGTCTACGAGGACGATGTGTCCTTAGCCTTCATGGACGTGATGCCGCGCGCCGAGGGGCACACGCTCATCATCCCGAAGACGCCGGCGCGCACCCTCTTAGACATCGACCCCGAGGTTTTGGCGCGCTTCATGCCGGCGGTGCAAAAAGTCGGGCGCGCGGTCATGGCCGGCATGAAGGCCGAGGGACTTCTGCTCCAGCAGTTCAACGAACCGGCGAGCGGGCAGCAGGTCTTCCATCTGCATTTTCACCTGCTGCCGTGCTGGAGGGGCGTTGCGCTGCGGCCGCCGGGGGGACCGTTCCAGGACGCTGAGGCGCTGAGGCCTTACGCGGAGAAGATCATCGCGGCGCTGGCTGGCGCGTGAGCGACCGCCGTCCGCCTCCCGCCCCGCCGACGTTCCGAGGCCGACGCCCTTGAGTTCACATGCATTACTTTCCGCTCGGCGTTGGCCTCGCGACCCTGTTCTTCGCGATTCTGGTTGGTCTTCTGCTTCTCTTCCAGATCGGCCTCTTGGGCCGCGCCTATTCGGCGCTCGGCCTCGATTCCCGCGTCGCCACGCTGGTGCTGTTCGGCTCGCTGCTCGGCTCGTACATCAATCTGCCGCTGGTTCGCCTGCCGGAACAGCGCGTCGTGTCGCGGGAGGTGGTGGAGATCTTTGGCGTCCCGTTTCTGGCCCCGGTCGAGGTCGATTGGCCGGGCACGATTCTGGCGATCAACGTCGGGGGCGCGGTGATTCCAATCCTGCTGTCGTTCTATCTGCTCGTGCGCTACAACCTTTGGGCGTTCGGCGCGGTGGCGACGGCGATCGTCGCTTTTGTGGTCCATCGGATGGCGACCCCGATTCCTGGCGTCGGCATATCGGTGCCGACGATCGCTCCGCCGCTGCTGGCGGCGGGGGTGGCGCTGGTGCTGTCGCGACGATTTGCGGCGCCGATTGCCTATATCGGCGGCAGCCTCGGCGTGCTGATTGGCGCCGATCTGCTCAATCTCGGCCAGCTGCGCAGCCTGGGCGCTTCAGTGGCGTCGATCGGCGGCGCCGGGACGTTCGACGGCATTTTCCTGACCGGCGTCATTGCGGTGCTGCTCGCGAGTTTGGTCGTTGATTAAAGCAAAATTAACAGCAGAGCCCCAAATCTGTGGCGATTTTGCCACATTAGACCACAAATACCTAGAGATCTGCGAATGTCGGGTGGACTCGCGTGGAACCGAACCCTATAGTGCGGGCATTGTTATTGGCGGCGGGCGCACGCGTGAAACGTATGGCGTCGCGTAATATCACGGAGACAACAAAGATGATCAATCGCTGGCTAAAGGGCGTCGCAATTGTGGCGCTGACAGCCGTTGGGACAGTCGCGGCCCAAGCGGCGGACCTTCCGACCAGAAAAGAGGCGCCGGCGCCCGTGTTCGTGCCGCCTCCCTTCACCTGGACCGGGTTCTATGTCGGTCTGAACGCCGGCGGCATCTTTAGCAGCGGCAGCCGTCACGCGACGATCGTTGACCCGAATGCCGCTACTGACGGTGGCTTCCTCAATGCCGACTTTCCGGGCGGACTTGGGTCGGGCCAGACCGGCTTTATCGGCGGCGGCCAGGCCGGTTATAATTGGCAGACCGGCGCCTTCGTGCTCGGCGTCGAAACCGACTTCCAGGGGACGACTCTCAGCAAGTCGTTTAATAACGTCGGCGTGCCCTTTGCCGGCGCGGGCGTTCCTGCGCTCCTCTCGGGCGACTTCTTGACCGTTAACGGCAAAGCGAGCCTCGACTGGCTCGGAACCACACGTGGTCGCGTCGGCTTTGTCGTCACGCCGGACAATCGCCTGATGATCTACGGAACGGGCGGCGTCGCCTATGGCGGCGGGAGCTCTAATTTTAGTGTCTATGACTCGACGACGGGTTCTCTGTGGAGCGGCAGTCCAAGCTCCACGCGCGTCGGCTGGGTGATCGGTGGCGGCGTCGAATACGCCTTCACCAACAACTGGACGGTCAGAGGCGAATATCTCTACGCCGACCTTGGCTCGAGCAACTTCACGACGGCCGGAAACGCTGCGGCGGCCGCGGCGTTTCCAGGCGTCTACGCGAGCGGCAAGATCAGCTACAACGCCTCGATCTTCCGCGCGGCGGTCAACTACAAGTTCTGAGCGCGTAGCGCTTGGGGCGATTTGGCCGGAGGGGATGCGACTTCCCTCCGGTTTTTTGTGTCTGCGCGTCGGGGCCTCCGCAAACGCCGATCGGGCCTGCTCACCCGAAGGAACGCCATCTCTGTCGAGAGCGATTTTCCTGTCGAGAGCGAATTGTCTTGCGGAATCCAGAAAAGCATTGCTATACATATTTAGAATTGCCGGATCGGATCCGCGCCTTGCGGGCTGCCCGTGGCGAGAGAACGGGGGTTGTGACATTTCCGCCGCGATGTGACAGGGGAAAGGATTTTTTTATTTGAATCGGGCGTAACCGATTGAAAAGCCCCGAATTCAGAAAAATAAACGCTAGTAAACGCAAGCAATTTTACTAGCGTTTACCAACGTTTATTTGCTTTTATTTGGCTGACCCGGCCGAGCCCGCGCTCGCGGCCTGGCCGTGGGGTTCGGCGCTGGGAGCGGGTGACGGCGGCCGATCTTAACGCCCGATCAAGCGCCGTCTTCTACTCTGGGTTGCATCGCCCGCGCCGAGACAGCTTCATGCCCGCCCCAGACGTTCCGGCCCTTGTGCTGCGGTCCTTGACCAAGAGCTTCGGCCGGCCGGCGGTCGATCGGCTCGACCTCACGATTCCCCCCGGCGAATTCTACGCGCTGCTCGGCCCCAACGGCGCCGGGAAGACGACGACCTTGCGCCTGGTGGCGGGGCTTCTTCCCGCCGACGCCGGCGAGATCGGGATCTTTGGGATCGACGCTCGCCGCTTCCCCATCGCGGCCAAGCGCATCGTCGCCTGGCTGCCCGACGAGCCGATGCTCTACGACAAACTCGACCCGCTCGAATATCTCGAATTTGTCTCCGGCCTCTGGTCGGTCGAGGGGCGCCGCGCCAAGCGGCTGGCGGAGGAACTGCTCGAAAGCCTCGGCCTTTGGCCGCATCGTCGCGAACGCTGCGAGGGGTTTTCGCGCGGCATGAGGCAGAAGCTGGCGCTCGCCGGCGCGCTCATCCATGAGCCGCGGCTCTTGATGCTCGACGAGCCACTCACCGGCCTCGACGCCGCCGCAGCCCGGCAGGTGAAGGATATTCTGACGGATCGAGTGCGGGCGGGCGCGACGATCATCATGACCACGCATATTCTCGAGGTCGCCGAGCGGCTCGCGGACCGCATCGGCATTATCGCGCATGGGCGGATGATCGCCGAGGGCACGCTTGATGAGTTGCGCTTAAGCGTTGGCGCTGGCGGCGCGACGTTGGAGACGGTGTTCCTCGATTTGACCTCTGAGGCCGGGCTGGCCGCATGATTGCAGGCGCGGCCGCTTTTCCTCGTTTCGTCGCGCACGATTTGCGCCTCAGCCTGCGCGGCCTCATGTCGATGTTCGGCTCATTGTCGCCGAAAGGACTGGGGGTCCTGATCGCCCTCCTGTTCGTGGCGCTCCACGCCGCGGCTTGGCCTGTCGCCGGCTGGCTCATCGGCATCGAAAACGCCCCCAATGGCCTCGCGCGGGTCACGGCGATCCTCGCCAGCGGCGTTGCGCTGGTGATCCCATGGATCGTCGGCCAGTTGATCACCGAATTCACGCGCACGCTGTTCGGGCGCTCGGACCTCGAGCTGATCCTGTCCTCGCCCGCCGACGCGCATAGCCTGCTTGCCGCCCGCGCCTTGTCGATTGCGATCGGCGCCGTCGCATCGGTGGGTCTCTTGTTGGCGCCGCTGGCCGACGTCGCCGCTCTGCGGGGCTATCCGCATTGGCTCGCGTTCTATCCCGCTTTGCTTGCAGCCGGGCTCACGGGAACGGGCCTCGCGGTCGTTCTGGCGATGGGCCTCTTTTTGACGGTCGGGCCGCGCCGCGCGCGCTTGCTTAGCCAGATCGCGGCGACCGTGGTCGGCGCGTCTGCGGTCCTTGGGGCGCAGGTCGTCGCCATGCTGCCCGAGGGTATGCGCGCGTTGATCCTCGCGGCTTTCGCGCCGCCTACGAAAGGCGTCAGCCTTGGCCAAAGCCTGTTGTGGACGCCGGTGCGCGCGGCGGCGGGCGATCCTCAGGCGGTTCTCATCTGGACAGCTTTCGGCGCCCTCGTCTTTGCGCTCGCCTGCGTCCTTTTCGGCGAACGCTTCGCGCGGGCGGCGGTCGCCTCTTCAGGCGCGCCGGCCAATGCGGCATCCTCGGCGAGGGCTGCGTCGCGGTTTGGCGCAAGTGTCAGCGCGGCCTTGCGCATCAAGGAACAACGCGTCGTCTGGCGCGATCCTTGGCTGATGTCGCAACTTCTGTTGCAAGCCGCCTACACCACGCCGCTCGCGGTCATTCTCTGGCGAGGCGGCGGGCCGACGGGCACAATCGGGGTTGCATTCACGCCGGCCCTGGTCGTGATTGCGGCGCAACTCGCCGGCGCCTTGTCCTGGATCGCGCTTTCGGCTGAGGACGCGCCGGACTTTCTTATGACCGCTCCGGTCTCGCGGCCCGTCATCGAACGCGCCAAGATCGCCGCCATCGGCCAGCCGATTGCGCTCATCCTCGCTCTCCCCCTTGCCGCATTGGCCTTCGCTTCGCCCTGGGCGGGATTTTGCGCTCTTCTGTTCGGCGCCGGGGCGATTGCCTCGGCCGCGCTGGTCAATCTTTGGCGCCAAGCCCCATCCCGTCGCGGCCTCGTGCTTCGCCGTCATTCCCAGTCGAAACTCGTCGGCATGATGGAGCACCTGGTCTCGATCCTGTGGGCGGTGGCGACGGCCGCCGCCGTGATCGGCTCATGGGCGACGGCGGTCCCTCTCGCCGCGGTGGCCGTGGTCCTGGCGCTCAACTGGAAGTGGGCGGCGATGGCCGCGCCGGCGCAGGTCTGACCCCGCGGGCTCTGAAGGCGTCACAGCCGCGCTTGTCGAGCGCGGCTCCAGGGGCTCTTCGGGCTGCGTGGGTGGAGGTGCGGTCGCGGACCGCGCCCGCCGCGCTCCGTAGGGCGGTCTTGAAGAACGCCCGTCTACGACGCGCTATCGAGCGCGGCTACAAGGGCTTGTCGAACGCGGGACGCGACATTCATTTGACATAATCAGAATCGTATGCTATACGTTTCATAAATACCGGAATGCGGCCCGCGCCTCGCCTGCGAGCCGCCGAGGAGAAAGGGGATGAAAGGCGTTTGAGGCGTTTTATGCACAACCTGAGACGCGAGTTGAGAAGGAGCCAGGTTTTCTCTAATTGGATCGGCCTTAAGCCCTTGAAAAGTCTCGATCTGGAAAAATAAACGCTAGTAAACGCCAGCTATTTTACTGGCGTTTAGCCGCATTTGCTTTCATGTATTGGCATGTATTGGCATCGAGGTTCGCGGTCAAGTTGCATTCGTCCTCCTCGGAGCGCTTCGGAGCCCTGCGAGCGCGACAGCGGTTGCGACAAATCGACGGGTCACGAGCGGCGGACGAGAGGCTGGTCCCTTGCCCGGGGCACATTTTGCGGCGTATGGAGTTTACTTCGAAATCGGTCACGGCTCGCGGGTTTGGCTGAGCCCCGTCATCGGCGGTTTGGGAACCCGTCGAGGCTTTGGCGAGAAGGTGAGGGGATGAAGATCGTTCTTGCCCAGCCGCGCGGGTTTTGTGCGGGGGTTGTCCGGGCCATCGATGTCGTCGAACGGGCGTTGGCCAAGCATGGCGCTCCAGTCTACGTGCGCCACGAGATCGTTCACAACCGTCATGTCGTCGAATCGCTCAAGGCGAAAGGCGCGCGTTTCGTCGAGACCCTCAAGGACGTGCCGGCGGGGGCCGTGACGATCTTCAGCGCCCACGGCGTGTCGCGAGAAGTTGAAGACGAAGCGAAGCTGCGATCCCTTCCGACCATCGACGCCACTTGTCCGCTGGTCACCAAGGTGCACAATCAAGGGCGACGATACATCGCTCAGGGTCGCGTCCTGGTGTTCATTGGTCATGCCGGCCACCCTGAAGTCGAAGGGACGCTCGGGCAGGTTGACGGCGCGGTGCACTTGGTCGAAAACGAGCAGGACGTGCAAAAGCTTCCTATCGAGACCGAGATCCCGATCGCCTATATTACTCAGACGACACTCAGCGTTGACGATACGCGCGGCGTGATCGCCGCTTTGCATCGCCGCTTTTCGGACGTCGTGGGTCCGGATGTTCGCGACATCTGCTATGCGACCCAGAATCGGCAGACCGCGGTGCGTGAATTGTGCCAATTCGCCGACGTCATCATCGTGGTGGGCGCTCGCAATAGCTCCAACTCCAACCGGCTGCGCGAAATCGGGGACGAGGCCGGGATTCCGAGCTATCTTGTCGCCGACAGCAGCGAAATTGACCCGGAATGGGTGCGCAACGCTTCTGTGGTCGGAGTGACGGCCGGCGCGTCCGCCCCTGAGATCGTTGTCGAGGACGTGGTTCGGACCCTGTCGGCGATCGCGCCGTCAGAGGTGTCCACCCTTGACGGCCCGGCGGAGACGGTGAGTTTTCGCTTGCCCGCGGAGCTCATGAATTGAATCGGTCGGACTTCATCAACTTGGCTTCGTAAGGATCGTTCGTGGGCATACCGTTCAGGCAGGTTGCGAGAGTCGGCGCCTACATCGTTCGGCAGCATCTTGCTGGCCGCAAGCGCTACCCGCTCGTGTTGATGCTGGAGCCGTTGTTCCGGTGCAATCTGGCTTGTGCGGGTTGCGGCAAGATCGATTATCCCGACGCCATTCTCAACAAGCGGATTTCGGTCGAGGACGCGTTAGCCTCTGTCGATGAGTGCGGCGCCCCGGTGGTCGTGATGGCTGGCGGCGAACCGCTGCTGCACAAGGATTTGCCGAAGATCGTCGAAGGCGTCATTGCCCGCAAGAAATTTGCGATCGTGTGCACCAACGCGCTTCTCTTGGAAAAGAAGATCGATCAATACGCGCCGAGCCCCTATTTCACTTGGTCGATCCATCTCGACGGCGACCAGGAGATGCACGACAAATCGGTCTGCCAGGAAGGCGTTTACGATCGCGCCGTCTCGGCGTTGAAAACGGCCAAGTCAAAGGGCTTTCGCGTCACCATCAATTGCACCTTCTTCAACGACGCGGATCCTGAGCGCGTGGCCGCCTTCTTCGATACGGTGACCAAGCTCGGCGTCGACGGCATCACCGTATCGCCCGGCTACGCCTACGAGCGCGCTCCCGACCAGAAGCATTTCCTCAACCGCTCCGCCACCAAGCAGCTGTTCCGGACGATATTCGCGCGCGGGAACGGCGGGCGCAAATGGGCCTTCAACCAGTCGGCCTTGTTTCTCGACTTCCTGGCCGGCAACCAGACTTATCACTGCACGCCATGGGGCAATCCGACCCGCACCATTTTCGGCTGGCAGCGGCCCTGCTATCTGCTTGGCGAAGGTTACGCCAAAACCTTCAAGGAGCTGATGGAGGAGACCGATTGGGACGCGTATGGAACCGGCAACTATGAGAAATGCGCCGACTGCATGGTCCACAGCGGGTTCGAGGCGACAGCGGTGCGCGATACTGTGACCAAGCCGTGGAAGGCGGCGCGTGTCGCCCTCATGGGCGTCAAGACCGAGGGCGCAATGGCCCCGGACATCCCGCTCGGAAGCCAGCGCGAGGCTCAGTACGTTTTCGACAAGAACGTCGCCCAGAAGCTGTCAGAGCTCCGCCGCGCCGAGGCCGAGGAAAAGGCCGGGAAGAAGGCCGCGGCAACGATCTAGCGCCTGGAATGCGGCCCTGCTGTCGAGAGCGGCCGCGCAGAGCCCCGTGAACTGGCCAGGAGAGCGGATAAGCCCTCCGATGAGGGCCACGGCGTTGATCCGGCCGTTGGAGTCCACGGCTTTCAACACGAGCGGCGGCAAGTCGCGCTCGGCCGGGTCGGCCACGGCGCGCAAAGTCGCGAATGGAATCCGCTGTTCGAGCGCAAAGCGACCCGCCGTCAGACTTTCCGTATCAACCGTCCCGGCCCCCGTGGCGCGGCGCAGTTCCGCCTTGGCGCCGGCGGTTAGGACCGGAGCGTTGGCGGCCGCCACACGTTCGATGGCGACCGCCGCTCCGGCGTCGACGAGGCGCCGCGCAAGCGACGTCGTGACAGTCTCGTCGGTTCTGACGGCGCCGTCATTCGAGACCACTTCGGAGCCGAGAATGAGATCGCCGGGATGGAGCCGCGGGTCCAGTCCGCCGCAGAGGCCCCAACTGACCACCAACGACGGCCTGAGGGCTGCGGCCTCCGCGAGCCTTGCGCGCAAAGTCGCCGCGTCGCCGCAGATCGTGGCGCGTCCTGGTCCCGCCAGGATGGCCGCCTCGCGTTTCAGTCCGCAGACGATCAGGACGCTCGCGGACGGCCGCAAGGGCGTCGGCGCCCCGTTGGCCGAAGGACTAGCCCGCCAGCAAACTCTCGGTCCGCTCTCGCAATGTCTTGACCAAAGCGTCTGCGCCGCCGCCGCCGGCGAGGATCGAGGCGAACTCGTCACGCCGCGTCGCAAGGTCGCTCACCGTGCCATTGAGGTAGACGTCGATCACCCGGCCGCCGCGAACAAGATAGTTGATTTGCACCGTTCGGCCGCCGGGCTGGAGCAATTTCGTCCTGACGACTTCGCCGCCGCCGCGCGTTTCCGCGCTCGTCTGCGGATCGACGACAAAGCTCTCGCCCGAGTAGTCAGTCACCTGATGAGCATAGTCGGCGACGAGGAAACGGGCGAAGGCCTCGCGAACCGCAGCCTGCTGCGCGCCCGAGAAGCTGCTCCAGGCGGGCCCCGTCGCCAGTCTCGTCATAGTGCCAATGTCGAAAGTGGAGGTGATGGCGGGCGTGAAACGCCGATCGCGTTCGCGCACGCTGAGTTGGCCGGCCTGCCGGAGCGTCGGCATCAGCTGCTGATAATAGCCCTCGATGCGCCGGGCGGCGGGGCTGTCCGCCTCAGCCGGCGATGGGATCAAGCCCAGCGAGAAAAGGGCGATCATGGCCGCGATCCAGGACGTCCACGGGCTCGGGCGTAATGTGAAGCGATTCATTTGATGGGGATTCCATTTGGTCGGGCGGACAGCCTCTCGGCCAGCCGCTTACATTGTTCGCGGGGCCCCGCCGACGCAAGGCCGCGCGCGGCTTCTACCGCCGTTTTGGGGATTGAGTTGAGGTTCGCCGGTCACGGGTGTGCGATTTTGTGCGCGACTCAAGCTTTTCAATAGCTTGAGCTCACTTTTCTGCAACTCGGAACGAATGAGCCTTGCGCGCCGCAAAGGTCGGCCCAGCGAACGACGAGCCGCGCGACGATCCTCGAGCGCGGAGCTGATGTCTCCTAGTCGCCCGCTTCAATCAATTTGAAAGGTTTTGATGATTCGCTTCGTCGACGGTGCGGACGACGGAGGCGATCATGGCTGCGAAGGAGATTTCAGTAAAGAAGTATGTGGTGCGGTTGAGCCCGGATGAGCGGGAGCAACTTGAAGCCCTCATCCGTAAAGGAAAGAGCCCGGCCCAGCGGTTGCTGAGGGCGCGGATCTTGTTGAAGGCCGATGTCTCGGAAGCCGGGGAAGGCTGGAGCGACGGCCGGATCATCGAAGCGCTGGAGACCAGCCCATCCATGGTTTACCGGGTGCGCAAGCAACTGGTGGAAGAGGGCTTCGAGGCGGTGTTGAGCCGCAAGCAACGCGCGACGCCGGCGGTTGCGCGGATTTTCGACGGCGAGAAGGAAGCCAAACTGATTGCCTTGGCTTGTTCCAAACCGCCCAAGGGCCGCGCACGCTGGACCTTGCGGTTGTTGGAGAGCAAGGTCGTGGAACTCCGCATTGTCGATCGCGCCAGCGACTCAACGATCGGGCGGGCGCTCAAAAAAACATTCTCCAGCCCCATCGCCGACAGTGCTGGGTCATCCCGCCCAAGGCCAACGGCGCGTTCGTAGCGGCGATGGAAGACGTGCTGGCCGTCTACACGCGGTCACGCGATCCCGATCGTCCGCTGGTTTGCCTGGACGAGACCTCAAAGCAACTCCTCGCCGAGACGCGAGCGACGATCCCGATGAAACCGGGCGCCCGGCCCGTTGCGATTGCGAGTACGAGCGCAATGGAACCGCCAACCTGTTCATGCTGTTCGCGCCGCTCGAAGGTTGGCGCCATATCAAAGTCACAGATCGCCACACCGCCGTGGATTATGCTCACCTCTTGAAAGACGTGGCCGATATCCACTTTTCCGCCGCCCAGACCATCGTTCTGGTCCAGGACAATCTCAACATCCACAGCAAGGCGTCACTCTACGAAGCCTTTCCGCCCGCCGAAGCCAGGCGGCTGGTCGAGCGGTTCGAATGGCATTACACGCCAAAGCACGGCAGCTGGCTTAATCTGGCGGAGTCGGAACTCGGCGTCCTATCGTCCCAATGTCTCGACCGCCGCATCCCTGACAAACAAACCCTCGTCGAGGAAGTCGCCGCCTGGGAGAAGGACCGCAATACCAATCACGCCAAGGCCAATTGGCACTTCACAACCCCAAACGCTCGCATCGAACTCAAACACCTCTACCCGTCAATCTGACTGAATTGGCCGACTAGCCGATGATCTTTCGTTCAGAATGGGTACGAATAAGCCCCCGCTGTGTAGGGAGCCTCGCGGGGGACGCCGAGGATATCGACGGTCGGCGCGGGCGGGACATCGACGGGGGTCGGCGCGAGGGTTCCTGCGCCGATGGCTTGCGCGCCGGACTTGAGCATCACGTTATAAGTCAGCGTCGCCGGGTTGAAGTTGACGAATTCGCCCTTTGGCCCGCCGGTATCGATGATGTTGCTGTTCGCGTAGGTCCCAGGTTTGCCGATATACTGGGGCGCCCCGTCTACATACCAAGCAATTTCTGGGCTGAAGCTGCCCAACATGGCGACGTTGTGATCCGCTTCAACGCTGCTATTGGGAGTGGAGACGAAGAGTTGGCTCGTAAGATTGTTCCGGACCACGGTGTTGCTGCTGGGCAAGCCTTCGTGCGTTGTCTCGCCAACCGAAACGTTGGCCCCGGCGCACCCCTGCGTCGCCACGAGACCGTCCGCGACCACCGTGTTATTCGCGATCAGGCTGTTGTGGATGCTCGCGAAAGCGATCCCCCAGCAGGCGCTCGTGATCACCACATTGTTGGTCACGGTGACATTCGTCCAGTCCGAGTCGAAGGCGTCGATGCCCTGCAGGCCAGTCGGAAACGAAAGCTCCGGATCCGACTGCCGGATGATCAAGTTGCTGTCGATCAGGATATTCTGGAAATAGTTTACAGTGGCGCCTGACGCCAGGATGCCGATCTGGCCCTGCATGGCGTCTGGATGATTGCCGTCGCCGATGTCCAGGTTGTCGTGGATGTCATTCTTGGTGATGGCGAGATTGCTTGCCGCGTAATCAATTCCGTCGTCACCAAAATGATCGAGCTGATTGTTCGAGAAGACAAGTTGGCTGGCCACAAGCGAAGCGCCGAACCTGACATTGCTGATATGCGAGCCAGTGAGCGAAATGCACTTCGTATTCGTACCCGGGGGGGTGCTCAGGGCGGAGAACCCGTTGCGCGCATTCGCGATCCATTGGGCTTGGCTCCAGGCCTCGGCGTTGTCCTGGGATGAGATGGTCATGTTCTCGAGCACAATGTCGGACGTCGGAAGCGCCGCGCCGGCGTCCTTGATCTGGACCAGGGCGCCGCCGCTGAGGTTGGCGGATTGAAGACTTTGCACCTTGAGCCCGTTGAACACCCACTTGTTGGTTTCGCCGATGAAAAGCGAAGTCAGGACGGGCGTCTGCCCCGGCGCGGCTGCGACCGTCACAAAATCGTAGTTCGAAATCCCCGGAGAAGGACTGGCGATACTGACGTTTCCGTAGTTTCCGCTCATAAGCAGGATTTCATCGCCGGGCTCGACCGGGCCTGCTTGCGGACCGGTCTTGTTCACCGCAGGTTGTCCTGGGACCGGAACCTGACGATAGGGCGCGGTTGTCAGCAGGGGATAAGAATAGCCAGGCTCCGCTTGAATTAAGGCCTGGAGGTTATTCCATGGCGCAGACTGCAAGCCGGTGGCGCCGGCCGTCTGCGTATTTCCATGCACCGGATCAAAGTACCACTTATGTCTGAAGTTCGATGACGGGGCGGAGCAACCGGTATAAACGTTGGCTGCCTGTGCAGAAAAAACGAAGCAGAGCAGCAGAATCACGGCGTAACTAAACGACTTCATACATCGCCTACTGTGTCTGGACGGCCATAGTTTGTAGAATACTCCTCTACATCGCTATCATAGGGCGTCTATGCTTTCAATGAACAATATTGTCTACCCAACTCATGGTGGTTGTTCGGCGGCGGATTCATTCGATGGGAGAGGCGCGCGCCTCAGTGCGGAAACGGCCTAGGACGCCAGAACGATAAAGCGAGCTTGCGCTCGACCGCGCGCAAAGGGTCGATACCCTCGGAACGGAGACGCGCGCGCCTGGGTGCCTGGATATCCCTCGCTGGCTCACAGCCGGACCGCGCCCCGCCCGATTTCGCTCCGGCCTCCGCGATTCGCTTGATCGCCGATGGCCCTATGATGGCCCTATACGGATTTTGTCTTTTGAAGGCGCCGGTCGCCAGAACGAGTTGCGCGCGTCCTTGAATGCTCGGTCGGCGGCAAGGCCGCCGACGTGCATTGGCGCGCGCGAATACAGGTTCGACCTCGCCGGCCGGGCTCCACGCCAACGGCGACCCGGGCGCCGCGAAACGCGCGGCCGGTCCTTTTCCAAGCCGCGACCAAGACCGCCGATGAGACGGATCGAGCGCCGGCCAACGGCGGATGGTCACACGCGCCCTGCCGCTGGGGGATCGAACCCCCTTTCGGGCGTCGCTGACTGGACCGCGCCGGCGGCTCAGATCCGGTGATCGCGACAGCGTAAGCCGATCAGTTCTTTGGCTGGTCCTTTTGGGTCTCGCCAGCGGGAGGCTCGGTCGTCTGCGCCGCGCCAGGGGGACTTTCCGTCGTCTCCGACGGCATCGTCCCTTCCGTCGCGGGCGCCGGGGCAGCGGCGGCGGGCGCCGGGGTCGCCATGATGTGGGCATAGTTCCCCTCGAATTTGGAATCCGCCAGCGCCGCCTTGGAGATCTCTTGCGCGTCCTTCCTGCCGATATCGATCCGCACTTCGCGTCTCGCGAGCGCATTGGCCTGGTCGCCGGTCAACGGCTTCTGATCCACTGACGTCACCTTGAAAAAGCTGGCGCTCCCACGCGACCGTATGAAGTAAATGTCGTCTGGCTTCCTGGCGTCCAGCACCTTCAGCATCTCGGCGGGCATGGCGGCGCTGTCCAGAGTTGCGGGGCCGCGGCTGAATTTGATGTTCATCTCGTTCAGCTTCGCTACAACCTGATCGAGCGACTTGAAATCCTTCGTTGCCGCGGCGAGGGCCTCCACGTTCTTCGGCGTCGCCAAGGAAATCTGGTCGATCTGGAACAGCTCCCGCTGGTCGAACTGCTTGGGGTGGCCTTGGATGTAGCTGTCGATTTCGTTCTTGGAGACCGCGCTCATCTTGCCTGCGAGGTCGCGCTGAACGAAGGCGCCGGCGAGGATTTGCTCCCGCGCACGCAAGAGATCGAGATGCACGGTCGGCTCGCGATCGAGCTTCGCCGCGAGCGCCTGCTGCACCAGATACTTGCGTTCGACGATACGCGTCAGCGCCCCCCTGACGATCTCGTCGGTGCGCTTATCGGCGGGCACATTGGCGAGGCGAAGCTCGTTGTCCAACTCCTGCTGGGTGACGTCGTCCGGGCCGACGTGAGCGATCACTTGCCCGACCACGACCTGCGCCTCCTGCTTCTTGCCGCATCCGGCGAGCAGCATCGCCACCGGCAGCGCGCACGCGAGCGCGGCGATGCGCCACCGGCGCCGAGGCATTGGCGTTATGTGCAGCAAGGCTATTCTCCTGAGTTAAGCCGTCGACGCCCGGATGCAGGGCTATCGCGGAATCGTGACGGCTGGTCCGGCGGTCGGCGAACGAGCATCCGCCAAGCCCGCGTCTATGCCCGTGATGCGCATTCGACCCTGCTAGCACATCTTTCCGGGCGTTCGCATCGACGAATGTGTCGAGCGCGCAGCGCTAATACACATTCTACACACGATAATATCCTGGCGTTGCAAACTCTATCGGACAACCTTGACACCGCACGGGCAGCCTGAGCGTGACCATTTCTGACCCGGAAAGGTCGTGCGGATCGCTCTGCATTCGCAGAGATGCGCCGATGTTGATCAGAATCAATGGTGACCTGCACGGGACCAAGTAAGCACGAGTTTCGGCGCTTGGGCGCTTTATGAAATCCTTACGCCCGGCGGCTCAATTCGCAATCGAAAGCTTATGTGGGTCCGCGTTAGGGAGCGCCCCGGCAAGGAGACGATCATGCTCGACGTCGCATTCGTGGCGCTCGGTTTGGCTTTTTTGGCGTTGATGGGCGTGTACGCTATCGCCCTGCGTCAGCTTTAGGAGGCGCAGGCGATGAGTGAGCCGATCATCGGACTGGTCGTCGCCATCGGGCTCGGCCTGTACCTCCTCTACACATTGATCCATCCGGAAAAATTCTAGGGCAAAAGGGTCATCACAATGACGCTTGTCGGCTGGGCGCAGATCGCACTGACGCTGGTTCTGGTGGTCGGCTGCGCCATACCGCTCAGCAAACTCATCGCCGGCGTGTACGCGGGCGAAAGAAACTTTCTCACCCCTGTCATCGGACCGCTCGAGCGCGGCCTTTACCGTCTGGCCGGGGTGGACCCGGCGCGGGAGCAGGACTGGTTCGCCTATACGATCGCGATGGTCGTGTTTTCCGTTGTCGGCTTTCTGTCGCTCTACGCAATCCAGAGGCTGCAAAACTTTCTTCCGCTGAACCCGCGCGGCTTCGACGGGGTCGCGCCCGATCTCGCCTTCAACACGTCGACCAGCTTCATCACCAACACCAACTGGCAGAATTATAGCGGCGAGACGACGATGAGCCATCTGACCCAGATGCTCGGTCTCACCGTGCACAACTTCCTCTCGGCGGCGACAGGACTGGCGATGGCTTTCGCGCTGGTGCGCGCCTTTGCGCGCTCCTCGGCGACCACCGTCGGCAATTTCTGGGTCGATGTGACCCAAGTCACGCTTTACATCCTCCTGCCGATCTCGGTCATCGGGGCGCTGGTCTTCGTCGCTCTGGGTATGCCGCAGACTCTTGCCGGAGCGGTCGACGCCACGACTCTGGAAGGCGCCAAACAGACCATATCGATCGGGCCGGTCGCCAGCCAGGAGATCATCAAGGAGCTTGGCACCAATGGCGGCGGCTTCTTCAACGCCAATGCGGCGCATCCGTTCGAGAACCCCAACGCCTGGACCAACATTCTGGAGATCTGGGCGCTGCTCTTGATTCCCGTCGCCTCCGTTCTCGCCTTCGGCCGCGCGGTCGGCGGCATGCGCCAGGGGTGGGCTATTGTGGCGGCGATGGCGGTGTTTTTCATCGTCGGCGTCGGCATCGCCTATTGGTCCGAGACCGCCGGCAACCCGATTCTGGCAGCGCAGGGCGTGGACCCTTCCGCCGGCAATCTCGAGGGCAAAGAGATTCGCAACGGTCAAGCGATGTCGATTTTGTACACTGTGGCCACCTCCGGCACCAGCACGGGTTCGGTCAACAATATGCACGATTCGCTGACGCCGTTGGCTGGCATGGTCCCAATGTTCAACCTTCTCGCCGGTTGCATCTGGCCTGGCGGCGTCGGGGCCGGACTTTATGGTTTCCTCGTCCTCGCGATCATCGCGGTGTTCGTCGCCGGGCTGATGGTCGGCCGCACACCGGAATATCTCGGCAAGAAGATCGAGGTGCGCGAAATGAAATTCGCGATGCTGGCGGTGCTGATCTATCCGCTCTCGGTGCTCGGCTTCACGGGCGCTTCGGTGCTGCTCCAGACCGCGCTCGACAGTCTGGGAAACAGCGGCCCGCACGGCCTTTCCGAGATCATCTATCTTTTCGCCTCGAGCAACGCCAACAACGGCTCGGCATTCGCCGGGATCAACGGCAACACGCTCTGGTTCAACACGACGGGCGGGCTCGTGATGCTGCTCGGCCGCTTCGCCTATGTCGTGCCGGTGCTGGCGATGGCTGGCTCCCTGGCCGCCAAGAGGAAGGTCCCGACCTCAGCGGGGACGTTCCCGACCGATGGGCCGCTGTTCGTCGGGCTGTTGGTCGGCGTGATCGTGATTCTCTACCTTTTGCAATATTTCCCGGCCCTCTCGCTCGGGCCGGTCGTCGAGCACTTCCTGATGCTCGACGGCAAGACCTTCTGATCGGAGACCGACATGGCTTCGAAAGCCAAGCCGCAAGGCCTGTTCGACAGCAAGATTATCGCCGCCGCATCGGTCGACGCCCTGCGCAAGCTCGACCCGCGGGCGCTGGCGAAGAACCCGGTCATCTTTGTCACCGAAGTGGTGTCGCTGATGGTGACCCTGTTCTTCATTCGCGACCTTGTGACCCACAACGGGACGGCTTCGTTCTCGGGCCAGATCGCCGCTTGGCTGTGGTTCACGGTGCTGTTCGCGAATTTCGCCGAGGCCGTCGCCGAAGGGCGCGGCAAGGCGCAAGCCGATGCTTTGCGGCGCACGCGCAGCGACACCCGCGCCAAGCGCTATATCGATCCCGAAAACCTTGGCGGCGTCGTCGAGGGGGTGAATGCGCTCGATCTTCGTCTGGGCGACGTCGTGCTGGTCGAAGCCGGCGAGATCATTCCTGGCGACGGCGACATCGTCGACGGAGTCGCCTCCGTCAATGAATTGGCGATCACCGGCGAGTCCGCGCCGGTCATTCGCGAGGCTGGCGGCGACCGCTCGGCCGTCACCGGCGGAACGACCGTGCTGTCCGACTTCATCAAGGTGAAGATCACGTCCGCGCCGGGCTCGACCTTCATCGATCGGATGATCGCGCTGGTTGAGGGCGCTGAGCGGCAGAAGACGCCGAACGAACTGGCGCTGTCGATTCTGCTGGCCGGGCTGACCATCATCTTCCTGATCGTTTGCGTCACTCTGTGGCCGATCGCCAAATATTCTGGAACCGACCTGTCGGCGACCGTCCTGATCGCGCTGCTCGTCTGCCTCATTCCGACGACGATCGGCGGGCTTCTGTCGGCGATCGGCATCGCTGGCATGGATCGTCTGGTTCGTTTCAACGTCATCGCGACCTCCGGCCGCGCGGTCGAGGCCGCCGGCGACGTCGATACGCTTCTCCTCGACAAGACGGGCACGATCACGTTCGGCAATCGCATGGCGACCGAGTTCGCGCCAGTCAACGGCGTAAAGTCTCAAGATCTCGCCGCCGCGGCCCTCGCCTCGAGCCTCGCCGACGATACGCCCGAGGGCCGCTCGATTGTCGCTCTCGCCAAGGGCGATTTCGGCCTCGTGGAGCCGAAACTCGACCTGGCGACGGCGACCGTCGTTCCCTTCACGGCTCAAACCCGCATTTCGGGTCTCGATGTCTCCGGCCGCTCGATCCGCAAGGGCGCGATTGATTCGATCCTTCGCTATCTCAAGCTGCCGATTGAGAAAACGCCGCTCGAGTTTCGTCAGGCGGTCGAGCGGGTCGCGATGTCGGGCGGCACGCCGCTGGCGGTTGCCGACGACGGCCGGTTGTTGGGGGTCATCCATCTGAAAGACATCGTGAAGCCGGGCATCAAGGAGCGGTTCGCGGCGATGCGCGCGATGGGCATCCGAACCGTCATGGTGACAGGAGACAATCCCGTCACCGCCGCGGCGATCGCTTCCGAAGCGGGCGTCGACGACTTTCTCGCCGAGGCGACGCCAGAGGATAAGCTCGCGTACATTCGCACGGAGCAGTCCGGCGGCCGGCTGATCGCGATGTGCGGCGACGGCACCAATGACGCGCCGGCGCTCGCCCAGGCCGATGTTGGCGTGGCGATGCAAACCGGCACGCAGGCGGCGCGCGAAGCCGGCAACATGGTCGATCTCGACTCCAATCCGACCAAACTGATCGAGATCGTCGAGATCGGAAAACAGCTGTTGATGACGCGTGGGTCCCTCACCACTTTCTCGATCGCCAATGACGTCGCGAAATATTTCGCCATTCTGCCGGCCATGTTCGCCGTGACCTATCCGGTCCTCGGAACGCTCAATGTCATGCGCCTCACGTCGTCGCAGTCGGCGATCCTGTCCGCGGTCATCTTCAACGCCCTCATCATCATTGCGTTGATTCCCTTGGCGCTGAAGGGCGTCGCGTACCGGCCGGTGGGCGCGGCGGCTCTGCTGCGGCGTAACCTGCTGATTTATGGCGTGGGCGGCCTGATCCTGCCCTTCGTCGGCATCAAGGCGATCGATCTCGTCGTCGCCGCCCTCCACCTCGCGTAACCGTCAGGATCGACCAATGCTCCAGCACCTGCGTCCCGCGCTTGTTCTTATCGTCCTGCTCAGCGTCCTGACCGGACTTGTCTACCCTTTGGCAGTGACCGGAATCGCCCAGATCGCGATGCCTTATCAGGCCAACGGAAGCCTGATTGAGAATAACGGCGCCGTCATCGGCTCGGCGCTGATCGGGCAGTGGTTCAAGAGCGACCGCTATTTCCACCCGCGCCCGTCCGCGACCAACGAGCCGGACCCCAAAGATCCGTCGAAGACGATTGATGACCCCTACAACGCCGCCAATTCGTCCGGCTCGAACCTCGGCCCGACCTCGAAGACGCTCGTCGACCGGGTGAAGGGTGGCGTCGAGGCCTGGCGCGCGATGGCGGGCGCGGGCCCTGTTCCCGCCGACGCCGTCACAACATCGGCCTCCGGACTCGACCCCGACGTCTCGCCTGAGAACGCCTTGGGCCAGGTCGCCTCGGTGGCGAAGGCGCGGGGCCTCCCGGAGGACCGAGTGCGGGCGTTGGTCGAGGGCGCGGTCGAGGGTCGGTTTCTGGGATTGATCGGCGAGCCCAGGGTTAACGTTTTGCGGCTGAATTTGGCGCTGGATGGGTTAAAATCGTCATGACGACCGACGAGCGCCGATGGCCCCAACCAGCCGACCCGATGCAGGACGCCCTGATCCGGACGCGCTTCTCGCTGCGTTCCGCCGGGAGACTGCGGGCCGGTTGAAGGTTTTCCTCGGCGCCGCGCCCGGGGTCGGCAAAACCTACGCCATGTTGCAGAACGCGCGGCGCCTGAAAGATGAAGGCCTCGATGTGGTCATCGGTCTCGTGGAGACTCATGGCCGCGCCGAGACCAGCGCGCTCGTCGAGGGACTCGAAGTCCTGCCGCGGCGCAGGATTGAATACCACGGGCGGACGCTTGAGGAATTCGATCTGGACGCAGCGCTCAAGCGCAAGCCCAAGCTGATCGTCGTCGACGAGCTCGCCCACACCAACGCTCCGGACAGCCGACATCCCAAGCGCTGGCAGGACGTCCAGGAGCTGCTCGACGCTGGCGTCAACGTGTGGACGGCGCTCAACATCCAGCATCTCGAGAGTCTCGCCGACGTCGTTTCTCGCATCACCGGCGTCGCCGTGCGCGAAACCGTTCCCGACCGGGTCTTGCAGGAGGCCGCCGACGTCGTTCTGGTCGATCTCACGCCGGAAGAGCTCATCCAGCGCCTGAACGATGGCAAGGTCTATGTGCCGGAGACGGCCCGGCGGGCGACCCAGAGTTTCTTCACCCCGGGCAATCTGACGGCGTTGCGCGAATTGGCGCTGCGCCGCACCGCCGACCGCGTCGACGATCAGATGGTCGACTATCTGCGCCAGAAGGCGATCGAAGGTCCGTGGGCGACGTCCGAGCGCCTGCTGGCTTGCGTCGGACCGGACGAAGTGTCGGAACGGGTCGTCAGGCGCGCGAGCCAGCTCGCAACCGGCCTCAACGCAGACTGGATCGCCGTGACGGTCGAGACCATCGGCGAGGCTGGCGACGCCAAGCGCGCCAACCGGCTCGCCAAAGTGTTCGGCTTGGCCGAGCGTCTCGGCGGGCAGACGATGCGCCTTCAAGGCAGCGACTTTCCGAGCGAAATCCTCAGGCTCGCGGCGCGCGAAAACGTCACTCAGATCGTGCTCGGCCAATCGCGGGCGGGACTGTTGCGCCGCAGTCTAGGGCGGTCGCTGCCGGAGGCGCTGATGCGCCGCGCCGGCGGAATAGAGATTCATATTGTTCCGGGCGAAGAGGCGCGCCAGTCGTGGTGGCCGCGCCTGAAGCCGCTGCTGAGCCGGCGGGGGCTTGGACCCGAACTCGCAGTCGCGCTCGCTTCGGTCGCCGTCGCCGTCGCTGTCGCCGACGCGCTCTCCGCCGTTCTCAAGCTTCCCAACCTGTCGATGATCTTTCTCACCGCGGTGCTGTTCAGCGCGATTTAGTTTGGGACCCGCGCCGCAGTCTTTGCCTCGCTTGCTTCGTTCGCCGCCTACAATTTCTTCTTCATCCAGCCGATCTACACGTTCACGGTGGCGCAGCCGCAGGAATTGTTCGCGCTACTCATCTTTCTTGCCGTCGCCGTGCTCACCGGATCGCTCACCGGGCGCATTCGCGACCAACGCGAGATGGTGATTGGGAATGCTGAGGTCACGCAGTCCCTCTATGACTACTCGCGCAAGCTTTCTGGCGCCTCCAGCGCCGACGACGTCCTTTGGGCGGCCGCA
Source organism: uncultured Alphaproteobacteria bacterium (assembly GCA_963824475.1). Classification (GTDB taxonomy): domain Bacteria; phylum Pseudomonadota; class Alphaproteobacteria; order Rhizobiales; family Beijerinckiaceae; genus Roseiarcus. The sequence continues at coordinate 340,501 of CAWGPR010000002.1, read as the reverse complement.
GCGCATTTGCACGCGACATTCGGCGGCCGCATTGTGCTTTTGGTCGCCGAGGGGGACGAATTGCAGATTCGCGCCGCCTGGCCGCCCGACGCGCAACTCGACGCCGCCGCTCTCGGCGCCGCGCATTGGGCGCAGCAGAAAAGGGAGCCCGCCGGGTGGGGAACCGGCACGTTGCCGCGTGTCGCCTATCAGTTTCGGCCGCTGGTCGCCGCGCGCGGGTCGATTGCGGTCTGCGGCTTTGAGCCGCATTCGGCGGATGAGCCGATAACGGCGGAGGATGAGCGGGCTCTGACCGCGATCCTCGGTCTGACCACGATCGCGCTCGATCGGGCGCTGCTCGCGCGCGAGGCGGTCAACGCTGCGACGATGCAGGAAAACGAGAAGGTGCGGGACGCGCTGCTCGATTCCCTCTCACATGATCTGCGCACGCCATTGTCCTCGATCGCCGGCGCGGCGACCTCGCTGCGCGTGCTGGGCGACAAGATGAACCCGGCCGAACGACTCGAACTGCTGTCGTCGATCGAGGAGGAGACGGCGCGGCTCGCGCGCTTCGTCGCCAACCTGATCGACATGTCGCGGATCGAAGCGGGCGGGCTCAAGGTCAATCGCGATCTGGTCTCCATCATCGATGTTGTGCAGGGCGCGGTCGAGCGCAGCCGCAAGGCGTTTCCGGGCCAGCCGGTCAAGGTCAGCCTCGCGCCCAACCTGCCCTTCGTGCGCGGCGACGACAAGTTGCTCGAGCAGGTGCTGTTCAACTTGCTCGATAATGCGCACAAATATGCAGGCGACGCCGGCGCGATTATTCACGCCCGTCAGGAAGGCGGCGAGGTCGTGCTCAGCGTCACGGACGAGGGACCGGGGATCAAGCCGGGGGAGCTCGAGCGCATCTTCGAGAAATTCTATCGGGGCGGGCGCGCCGACGGGCGCAAGGCGGGCACCGGCCTTGGCCTGTCGATCTCGCGGCGCCTGGTCGAAGCGATGGGCGGCACGATCGTGGCGCAGAGCCCGGCGGTGCGCCGGCGCGGGACGCGATTTGTCGTCCGCCTTCCCGCCGCCCAGGCGACGCCAATCGCGCCGAGACCGGCCGCATGACAGGGCCGCGCGTTCTCGTGGTCGACGATGAGCCGCAGATTCAGCGGTTTCTCACCGTCGCGCTCACCGCCGCCGGCTTTCGGGTGCAAACGGCCGAGACCGGCGCTCAGGCTTTGCGGCTTGCGGCCACCGGCGCGCCTGATCTCATCGTCCTCGACCTCGGCCTGCCGGATCGCGACGGCAAGGACGTCCTGCGCGACATCCGGCAGTTCTCGACGACGCCGGTGATCGTGCTCTCCGCGCGCGATCGCGAGGCGGAGAAAATCGACGCGCTCGATCTCGGCGCGGACGATTATGTCGAGAAGCCGTTCGGCATCGGCGAACTGACGGCGAGGCTCCGGGCCGCGCTGCGGCATGCCGCGCACGCGGCTGAGCCCGTTCAGCGGGTGGAGATCGACGGCGTGGTCATGGACTTCGACAAGCGTCTCGTCACCCGCGACGGAGCGCCGATCAAGCTGACGCCAAAGGAATACGACCTGCTCGCCGTCCTGTTTCGCAACGCCGGACGTGTCGTGACCCATCGCCAGATTCTGGCCGCGGTCTGGGGTCCGGCGCATGGCGAGGACACGCAATACCTCAGGGTCTTCATCGGTCAGCTGAGAGCCAAGATCGAGCGCGATCCGACGACGCCGACGATCGTCAAGACTGAGCCCGGCGTTGGCTATCGCGCCACGGAGCCCTCAGGCGCGCAAGCGTCCGCCGTTCAACGCCGCTGAACAATTCTTCGGCGCCGGCGCTCGATTTCGCGGCGCCTACCCACCAGAATTGCTGGAGATTTTTTGGCACGCTCGTTGCGAAGTCAGCCCCGGCCCCCAGTGGGGCCGAGCTCCGCGCCCTGCTCAACGGGTGCAAGCGACGAGGTTGAAGATGTCGTTGACGAGACGGACTTTTCTCTATGCGTCCGGCGCAGCCCTGGGAGGGGCGACCGCGCTGGGTGGAGCGCCTGCGCTGGAGGGCGCGGCTGCGCTGGGAGGGGCGACTGCGCTGGGAGGAACGCTTGCGCTGGGATCGACTCCAGCCATGGCGGCGACTGAGGAACCGATCAAGATCGGCATTCTGCATTCGCTCTCCGGCACGATGGCGATCAGCGAAACCACGCTCAAGGACGTGATGCTGATGCTCATCGACGAGCAGAACAAGAAGGGCGGCGTGCTCGGCAAGAAGCTCGAGGCGGTGGTCGTCGATCCGGCGTCGAACTGGCCTCTGTTCGCCGAGAAGGCCAAGGAGCTCATTGAAAAAGATAAGGTTTCGGTCGTCTTCGGCTGCTGGACCTCTGTGTCGCGCAAGTCGGTGCTGCCGGTGTTCAAAGAACTCGACAACATGCTGTTTTATCCGGTGCAGTACGAGGGCGAGGAATCGGAGCGCAACGTCTTCTACACCGGGGCCGCGCCCAATCAGCAGGCCATTCCCGCGGTCGACTATCTGATGAGCGACGACGGCGGCGCGGTCAAACGCTGGGTGCTCGAAGGAACCGACTACGTCTATCCGCGCACGACCAACAAGATCCTCGCCGCCTATCTGAAACTGAAGGGCGTGCCCGACGAAGACGTCATGATCAACTACACGCCGTTCGGCTTCTCCGATTGGCAAACGGAAGTGTCGAAGATCAAGGCTTTCGGTTCGGCCGGCAAGAAGACTGCGGTGGTGTCGACGATCAACGGCGACGCCAACGTGCCCTTCTACAAGGAACTCGGGAACCAGGGCGTCAAGGCGACCGACATCCCCGTCGTCGCGTTTTCGGTCGGCGAGGAAGAGCTTGCCGGTCTCGACACCAAGCCGCTCGTCGGCCATCTGGCGGCGTGGAACTATTTCGAGTCGATCGATACGCCCGCGAACAAGGACTTCATCGCCAAATGGCATGATTTCACCAAAAAGCCGAAGCGGACCACAAACGACCCCATGGAGGCCCACTACATTGGCTTCAACATGTGGGTGAAGGGCGTGGAGAAGGCGCAAAGCTTCGAGCCGGACAAGGTGATCCCGGCGATGATCGGCGTGGCGGTCCCCAATCTGACGGGCGGCCTCTCGACGATGATGCCGAATCATCACATCACCAAGCCCGTCTATATCGGCGAGATCCAGGCGGACGGCCAGCTGAACACGGTCTGGCAGACGCCGGGGACTGTCGTGGCGCAGGAATGGTCGCCTTACCTCGAGGGTTCGCGCGACCTGATCGCCGATTGGCGTCCGCCCATGTCGTGCGGCAACTTCAACGTCAAGACCGGCAAGTGCGGCGGCTGACATTGGTCGCCCGGCCCTCTCCCGCAAGCGGGAGAGGGGAGGCTCCCTCTTCACTTTCGCGGGCTCCGATGGCGGCCCGTGAGGATGCGTCGAGAGACCGCTGTCGAGCGCCTTTCGCTACTCATGCCACGGAGGTCCGCGAGAACATGATGACGACAGCGGTTCGACCCAATTGCGTCACGCACTAGCCGTCTTCCGCGCGTTCGCCATCGCGGTTGCGCTGCTGTCGTCGGGCGCGGCTCGCGCCGATGCGCTCGACGACACGCTGGCCAAGTTCCTCGCCGACAAGTTCCCCCAGACTGAGGCCGCAGTCAGCGAACTGGCGGCCGAGGCGCCCTCGCAGGCGGCGGCGATTCTGGACGCGCTCGGCGACAACCGCCTGCTGATCGATCCCGCCGACCATCTCGTCGCCTATAAGACCGCCGCGGGCGCAATCCTCAACGCCAAGACCGGCGCGCCGGTTGAAGGCGTCGACGCCGCCGCCTTCAAGAAGGTCCGCGTCAACAACGCGCTCAGAAGCGCCATTCAGGGCGCGATGGGGTCGCTCACTCTCGCCAATCCCGACCCCGACAAGCGGCTCAAGGCGGCGGAAGACGTGTTCAACACCCGCGACGCGAAGGCGTTGCCGGCGCTTCAGGCGCAGCTCGCAAAGGAAAGCGATCCGCGCGTCGCCGCCGCATTGAAGCTCGCCCAGGCCTCGATCATGGCGACGAGCGACAAAGCCTCAGCTCAGGACCGTCTTGCCGCGATCGCGACGCTGAAGGAGCGCGGCAATCAGGACGCGCAGAGCCTGATCGACGGGATCGCGCAAAAGGCCACGGATCCGGCCGTGAAGAGCGCGGCCGCATCTGCCTTGAGCGCGATCCATACGCGCCTGGCGATGTGGAGCGTGGCGCAGAACCTCTGGTACGGCCTTTCGGCGTCGTCGGTCCTGCTCTTGGCGGCGATCGGGCTCGCGATCACCTTCGGCGTCATGGGCGTCATCAACATGGCGCATGGCGAGATGGTGATGCTGGGCGCCTATGCGACCTTTGTCGTGCAGGCGCTGCTGCCGCCGTCGCTGCAAGAATGGTCGCTCGCCCTCGCGATCCCGCTGGCGTTTGTCGTCTCGGGCGCCGTCGGCATCGCGATCGAGCGTCTCGTGATCCGCTTCCTTTACACGCGCCCGCTCGAAACGCTGCTGGCGACCTGGGGCGTGTCGCTCATCCTGCAACAGGGGGTGCGCAGCCTGTTCGGCGCGAACAATCGCCAAGTCAGCAATCCTCACTTCATGTCCGGCGCATTCGAATTGGGCGGCCTGTCGATCACCACCAACCGGCTTTGGATCATCGTGCTGTCTGCCGTCGTGTTTATCGGGCTGCAACTCGTGCTGCGCGCCACTCCGTTCGGTCTGCAAATGCGCGCCGTGACCCAGAATCGCCGCATGGCGGCGGCGATGGGCATATCGACCGCGCGTATCGACATGCTGGCGTTCGGGCTCGGATCAGGGGTGGCGGGAATCGCGGGGGTGGCGCTGTCGCAGATCGACAACGTCTCGCCGAACCTCGGCCAGGGCTACATCATCGACAGCTTCATGGTGGTGGTGTTCGGCGGCGTCGGCAATTTGTGGGGCACCGCGTTCGGCGCCTTGCTGATCGGGCTCGCCAACAAGCTGCTCGAGCCGCTGATCGGCGCCGTCCAGGGCCAGATCGTGCTGCTGATCTTCATCATCCTGTTCATCCAGAGACGGCCGAGAGGGCTCTTCGCGCTGCGCGGCCGGGCGGTTGAAGCATGAGCGCCCGGCTCAATCAGCTCGGCGTCGTCTTCGTCGCGATCCTCATCGTTGCGGCGATCGCTGTGCCGCTGCTCTCATTGGCGATCTCGCCCGAGTCCGCCTTTTATCTGCCGCCCTATCTGGTGCAGCTGCTCGGCAAATATTTGTGCTACGCGATCCTCGCCGTCGCGCTCGATCTGGTGTGGGGCTATTGCGGCATTCTGTCGCTTGGCCACGGCGCGTTCTTCGCCCTCGGCGGCTACGCGATGGGCATGTATCTGATGCGGCAGATCGGGACGCGGGGCGTCTACGCCAATCCGATCCTGCCGGACTTCATGGTGTTTTTGAATTGGAAGGAGCTGCCTGTCGCCTGGTGGGGATTCAATTGGTTCCCCTATGCGATGGCGATGGTGGTGCTGGTCCCAGGTCTCCTGGCGCTCGCCTTCGGCTGGTTCGCATTCCGCTCGCGGGTGACCGGCGTCTATCTCTCGATCATCACCCAGGCGATGACCTTCGCTCTGTTCAAGGAGTTCTTTCGCAACGATTTTGGCTTTGGCGGCAACAATGGGCTCACCGACTTCAAGGACCTGCTGGGCTTCTCGCTCCAGTCCGCCTCGACCAAGGCCGCCCTGTTTTCAGCGAGCGCGATTGCGCTCATCATCGCTTATGCGGTCTCGCGTGCGATCATCGCCTCGAAATACGGCAAGGCGCTGGTCGCGGTGCGCGACGCGGAGAGCCGCATGCGTTTTCTCGGCTACCGGGTCGAGAACTATAAGCTGTTCGTCTTCGTCGTGTCGGCGGTCATCGCCGGGATCGCCGGCGCGCTCTACGTGCCGCAGGTCGGCATCATCAATCCGAGCGAATTCGCGCCCGGAAACTCGATCGAAGCGGCGATCTGGGTCGCTGTCGGCGGCCGCGGGACGCTGATCGGCGCGGCGCTTGGCGCGATCGCGGTCAACTTCGCCAAGACCTATTTCACCGGCGCGTTCCCCGAATATTGGCTCTACGGTCTCGGCCTCATGTTCGTCCTCGTCACGTTGTTTCTGCCCAAGGGCCTGCTTGGCCTCGCGCTCAGAGGCAGCGAGCCGAAACCGCGTGAGGTTGTCTCCGTTGATGCTGTAGAAGAGGGGGCCGAGCCGTGACTCTGGCCGAGACGACCAATCCGACCCTCACGCAAACGCTCCTCTATCTCGACGGCGTCAGCGTATCGTTCGACGGCTATAAGGCGCTGCGCAGCCTGTCGCTGGTGCTCCTGCCCGGCGAGATGCGGGCGATCATCGGCCCCAACGGGGCCGGCAAGACGACGATGATGGACGTCATCACCGGCAAGACGCGCCCCGACGAAGGGGAGGCGATGTTCGACGGGCGCCATGATCTGACCAAGCTCGATGAAGCCGAGATCGCGACGCTCGGGATAGGGCGCAAGTTCCAGAAGCCGACCGTGTTCGAAAATCACACGGTCGAAGACAATCTCCTGCTCGCGACCAAGGCGCCGCGCAGCGTGCGCGCGACTCTGTTCGGACTCGAGGACCCGAAGACGCGGCAGACAATCGACGCCATCCTCGCGACGACGCGGCTTGCCGAGCATCGCGCCCGCGTCGCCGGATCGCTGTCGCACGGGCAAAAGCAATGGCTGGAAATCGGCATGCTGCTGGCGCAGGACCCGAAGCTCCTGCTGGTCGACGAGCCGGTCGCCGGCATGACCGACAGCGAGACCGCGGCGACCGCCGATCTCTTACGCGAAATCGCGCGCGATCATTCGGTGATCGTGGTCGAGCACGACATGCATTTCGTGCGCGAGCTTGGGGTCAGGGTCACGTGCCTGCACGAGGGCTCAGTGCTGGCGGAAGGCACGCTGGATCAGGTGAGCGCCGATCCGCGTGTCGTCGAAGTCTATCTGGGGCGTTGAATGCTCAGATTGCATCCCAGTGTGCGCGCAGCGGCTCGCCAGCGACGTTGGCGTGTTGCGAACCCGTCCCCTCCTCCCTTGTGGGGGAGGGTTAGGGAGGGGGGTCTCGCCATGCTTCAGCGATTCGCGCCCGCGTACGGGATTGAGCGGCCGGAGCACACCAAGCATGTAGAACGCGCCGCGATTTCCGTTCGGCGCTACCCCCCACCCCTGCCCGCCCCCACCATAGGGCGTCCGGAAGGACGCCCGTCTCTCAACGGGCTACAGGGGGCGGGAGAAGGCTCGGCGCCATGCTGACCGTTGATCGCATCGATCTTTTTTACGGCGCGGCCCAGGCGCTTCGCTCGGTGTCGCTCAAGGCCGAGGTCGGACGAATCTTATGCGTGCTCGGGCGCAATGGAGTCGGCAAGTCGTCGCTTCTGCGCGCCATCGTCGGCCAGCACGGGATCGCCTCGGGCTCGATCCAGTGGAACGGCAAAGAGGTGAACGCGCTGCCTGGCCACCAGCGGGCAAAGCTCGGTTTCGGCTATGTGCCCCAGGGGCGCGAGATTTTTCCGCTGCTGTCGGTCCGGGAGAACCTGATGACCGGATTCGCGGCGCTGCCGCGCGATCAGCGCGTCATCGACGACGAGATTTTCAGCCTGTTTCCCGTCCTCAACGACATGCTCGGACGCCGGGGCGGCGACCTGTCAGGCGGTCAGCAGCAGCAGCTGGCGATCGGCCGCGCGCTGGTGACGCGTCCAAAGCTCCTCATTCTCGATGAGCCGACCGAAGGCATCCAGCCCTCGATCATCAAGGACATCGGCCGTGCGCTCGTCCATCTGCGCCGCAAGGGCGAGATGGCGATCCTGGTGGTGGAACAATATTTCGAATGGGCGCGCGACATCGCCGACGATTATGCGGTAATGGACCGCGGCGCCGTCGTGGCGTCAGGCGCGCGCGAGACGATGAACGAAAGCGAGGTCCGCCGCTGGCTCACCGTGTGATGGCGGGCGGGTGTTCGGCGCGCGAGGGCGAGCGTCGGGCTGGCCCTCCTGATCCTGTAATTCAGAAAGATGTCTTGACATTTTCAGAATATCTGATTATCATAGACAAATGATTAAACTTGAGACGCTCTGTCCCCGCTGTTGTTCCGATCCCGGACTGGGCTCGGAGGCGCGCGGCTTTTCAGCGCGCGGCCACTTGGAAAGCCCGCCAAGAAAGTTGCGCGAAGGAGGTGTTAAGCCGCTGAAATGATTGAGACGCGTAAACTGGTGCGCAGGCTTGGCGCTCAGTGCGCAGCCTGCGCCGGAACCTTCGGGGCCGAGACGTTGCGCATGAAAGGAACCAGCAGCGTGGCGAAGATGAAAGCGACCATGATGGCGAGAAAGGCGTCGGCGTAGGCGAGGGTCGACGCCTCGCGATAGGCGAGGAGCCAGAGCTGCTTGAGCGCAGCCTCATGGCCTGCTTGCGGGCTTCCCGGGATCGCGGCGTAGCGCTCGGCGACCTCGCTCACAAGCCTCATCATGGCGCCGTTGGCCGGCGTCAAATTGGACGCGATCGCCTGGAAGTGGAAGTTGGTGCGGTCATTGAGGATCGCGCCGCAGACCGCGATGCCGACCGCGCCGCCGAGATTGCGCATCATATTGAACAAGCCGCTCGCATATTTGAGCCGATCCGGAGGCAGGCTGCCGAGGCCGAGATTGACGCCCGGCGCCACCGCGAACACCTGGGGAAAGCCGCGCAAGACCTGCGGCAGGAGGAGCTCCGCCGCGCCCCAATCATGGGCGATGAAGCTGAAGCCCCACATCGATAGACCGAAGGATGCGAGCCCGGCCATCATGAGCCAGCGCGTGTCGAACCTGCGCGCCAGCATGACATAGATGGGCACGCCGACGAGCGAGGCCAATCCGGTCGAGAAAATGGCCATGCCCGTCTGCCAGGCGCTGAATCCGCGCACGTAGCCCAGAAACAGCGGCGTGAGGTAGATGGTGGAAAAGATGCCGATGCCCGTAATGAACGAGAGCACGCAGCCGAGGGTGAAGTTCCGGTTTCCCAGCGCGCGCAGGTCGACGACCGGCCGCGGAAAGGTGAGGCTGCGCACGACGAACAGAAAGCCGGCGACGGTGGCGATCATCGCGCAATCGCGGATGGTCGCGTCGTCAAACCAATTCCACCGCGATCCTTCCTCGAGCACGTATTCCAGGGTTCCGAGCGCGATCGCCATCAGGACGATGCCGGGATAATCGGCGCCCTTCAGCAGCGAAAGATCGGGCTCGTCGATCTTCACCAGAAGCGGAACAAGGATCGATATGGCGAGGCCGGGAACGACGTTGACGTAGAAAAGCCAGCGCCAGTCGAGCGTGTCGGTGATGAAGCCGCCGATCACCGGTCCGAGCGTCGGCGCGACCGTCGCGATGCCTCCGACCACGGCTGCGGAATAGACTCGTCGCGGACCCTGGAAATAGTGAAAGGTCGAGGTGAAGACGATCGGGATCATGGAGGCACCCAACAGTCCCTGCATCGCCCGGAACACGATCATGCTTTCGATGTTCCAGGCGAGCCCGCACAGCATGCTCGCGGCGGTGAATCCTGCCGCCGAGGCGGTGAACAGCCAGCGCGTCGAGAAGACGCGGGTCAGCCAGCCCGACAGCGGGATCATGATGATCTCGGCGATGAGATAAGCGGTCTGCACCCAGCTGATCTGATCCTGCGCCGCGGACAGGCCGCCGCCGATGTCCTGCAGAGACGAGGCGACGATCTGGATGTCGAGCAGAGCGATGAACATGCCCACGCACATCACCACGAACGGCCCGAGGCTCCGCACCCAGCTCTTGGTGGAAGGCGCGGCGGCCGTCGTGGCGGCGGCGGTCATTGCGCGTCTCCCGAAGCCGATCGCGTGTCGACGCCAACCGTCGTCGAGAGCCCCGGCCGCAGCGCGCGGAGCATCGGGTCGTTATCGAGCTTAATGCGGACGGGGACGCGCTGAACGATCTTGGTGAAATTGCCGGTCGCGTTCTCAGGCGGAATCACGCTGAAGACGGCGCCTGTCGCCGGGGCGACGCTGACGACACGGCCATGAAAGACATGGTCTGGGAGGACGTCGGCGACCACCGTCGCCGCTTGTCCCGGACTCATCCGCTCAAGTTGGCTCTCCTTGAAGTTGGCGTCGACCCAAAGGTCATGCGCCGGAATGACTGTGACGAGATAGGCGCCGCCAGCGACATAAGCGCCGATCTCGGCGGCTCGATTGCCGACATAGCCGTCGATGGGGGAGCGAATTTCGGTGTAGCCGAGATTGAGTTCGGCGGTATGGAGATCGGCCTCGGCTTGGGCGACGTCGGCCTTGGCGACGGCGATCTCGGCGTCCAAGACCGTGAGCTGCTGCTTCGCCGCGTCGAGCCCGGCCGCGGACGAAACCACGCTGGCCTCGGCCGCCAAGTTCAGCGCCGACGCGCGCTCCGCATTTTGCCGCGATCCGGCGGCGGTCTGGGCAAGGTCGCGATACCTTTGGTCATCCTCCTTGGCGAAGGCCGCCTGCGCGGTCTTGGCGTCGAGATCCGCCTTTGCCTGGCGGATCGCCGTTTCTTGCAGCGTCTGTTTGCGCTCAAGGCTGTCGAGAGTCGCCTTGCGCGCCGCTACGATCGCGGCCGCGCGGTCGAGGGCGGCGCGAAAATCGCGGTCGTCTAGGCGAATCAGCGGTTGTCCTGCGCGCACATATTCGTTGTCGCCAGCCAGGATCTGCGCGACAAAACCGGCCACGTGCGGCGATATCGGGGTGACGTTGCCCCCGGCATAAGCGTCGTCGGTGCTTTCAATGAACCGTCCAACGGTCCACCAGTCATAGCCGTAGCGCGCCGCGCCGAGCGCTATGAGCCCGCTGAGCGCCGCATACATGAGCCACTTGAGCCGCCGCTTGGTCAGCGCGCCGGTCGGCGCCGTTTCAATGTGTTCGCCGGCGATCGCGCTCATTGCTGTCTCCTGTGTTCACATCGGTTTTGCTGTGGAGCCAACAAAAGCGTATATACGCCTATATGGCTCGACGAATTGAAAATGAGCGGCCTCCGCTCGATCACGTTGGATGGCCGGGTTCAGCCGGTCGTGGAGGACTCGGCAGGAAGATCGGTTGCCGTCACCTCGCGCAGCAGGGCGCGCAGTCCGGCGGCGCGCTCATCGCCGAAGGCGGCCGCAAATTGTCTTTGCGCCTGCTTCCAGCCCTCGTGCCCGGCTCGCAGCCGTTCGGCGCCCGCCCCCGTCAACCGCAGCTCCTTGCTGCGACGGTCGGTGCGGCCGGGTGCGATGCTGATAAGCCCATCGCGCTCGAGCGGCAGGATGTTCCGACCGAGCGTGGTCCGGTCCATCACCATCGCATCGGCCAGCGCATTGATGGTCATCGGCCCGAGCCGCTTGAGCTTGACGAGAATCGAGTATTGGGTGGTGCGCAGGCCCGCTGCGGCCAGGTGCTGGTCGTACAATTGCGTGATGTGGCGCGCCGCCTGGCGGACGGCCAGGCAGGTGCACTCTTCAGGCCGCGGCAATCCGTCGGTCGACATTGCAAGTTTCCGTCCTTGACATTAGAAGCATGTGCGCTTAGTTAGGCGCATATACGCATAATGTCAAGGCGGGTTCTAGTCCCGCTCGATCAAGCCGGCGAGGGCTTTCCCACGATGTCAAAGCGGATCACCAGACAGGAGGGCAGGTGTTCCCCATGAGAATATCTAAGAGTCTGTCCGGAAACATCATGTGGGATTGCATAGTTTTCGCAGCATGAGGCGGATGGAGGCGAGGCGGAGGAACGCGAGCGCCTTGCGGTTGAGGCATTCCCAGTCCTTGGCCAACCGTCGGCAGCGGCCGAGCCAAGCAAAGGTGCGTTCGCCGATCCAGCGCTTCGGCAGGACGACGAAGGCCTTGGCCTGATCCGACCGCTTGACGATCTCGACCTTCACGCGCGCCAGAGTTCGTCCGATGGCGGCCTGAAATTGCGGCCCTCGATAGCCGCCGTCGGCAAAGAGCCTGGTCAGGAACGGAAAGGCGCCGAACAAGGTCGCCATCAGCGTCGCGCCGCCGTCGCGGTCCTGGATGTCGGCGGCGTGGACGGTCGCATGCATCAACAGGCCCTGCGTATCGACGAGGATATGGCGCTTTTTGCCCATGATCTTCTTGCCCGCGTCGTAACCCGCCGGATCGATGCAGGTCCCCCTCACATGGGGTGTTTCCAGTCAAGCTCATTGATTTCGGCGTTGCATGCTCTTTGGCGTTTGGATCCGAAGCGTGAGCCCGTCTTTGCCATGCAGCCCTGACGACCGCATCACCTCACATCCGGTCGAGCTTGTGGGCTCGGACCATAATCCCTCCTGCTCGAGGGCGTCGGGCTCGGGTTGGCGGGACCATCCTTTTTCACGGCGTGTTTCAGCCCGGGGGTTAATCCGCGGTCACCGCCCGCCGGATCCGGCGAAGCCGTCGCGTTCAGCTTCGCTGGAATGGGGTTAAGTCATCAAGCCATCGTTAGAGTGGGTTGAGCCATCGGGTCATGCCGTCTTGAACACGGCGCCTTCGGGAACGACGCCTTGTGTGACATAGCGCCACAAGGCGACGAGGAGTTTGCGGGCCAGCGCCACGATGGCGATGCGGCGGACTCGTCCCTTGCCGGCGCCGACCCGCGCCTGAAACCAGCGGCTCAACGCCGAGTCCGGCTGGTGGCGCAGCCAGAACCAGGCAAGCTCAATCATGGTGTGCCGCAGGCGACGATTGCCCGACTTGGAGATCCCCTGATCCCGTTCGACGCCGCCGCTCTGCCAGGGGCTGGGCGCCAATCCCGCATATGCCGCTACTTGGCGTCGGTTGCCGAAGCTGCGAAACAACGATTCAAGCCAGAGGAGCGATGCGAACTCAGGGCCCATGCCCTTGAGCTTGAGGAGGTGGGCGGCGGGGTTGTTCCGCCCCTCGGCGTTCGTGCGGATGAGCGCGTCGCGGGCCCGTTCGACCGCAGCCAGTTGCGTCGCCGCCACCGCGATCCGATCGAGTTCTCGGCGTATCTCCGCCTTCAACAGCGGCGGCAGCTCACGGCCGTCGCCGGTTCGCAGCGCCTCGAGCCGTTCGAAACAATCTCGCCGAAGCGGATTGTAATCCCGGATGCCTTGGCCGCTGAGCAGGCCCCTAATTCGATTGGTGTGCTGAATGCGTTCCTTGATCAGCGTGCCGCGCTCGCGCGTCAGGCGCCGGCGATCCTCTTCTTCCGGGCTCGGCGCGCGAACCATGGAACAGACCCGCCGCTCGCCGCGAGCCCAGGCCATCAGCGTCCGCAACAGCGTCTCGCCGTCGATCGAATCGGTCTTCGCCCGCCGATGCCGCCGGTCGACGGCGATCGAAGCCGCATCGACGACCTGGCTCTCGATCCCATTGGCGAGCAGCAAGCGATGAATCCAAAACCCGTCCAATCCCGCTTCCTGAATGACGATCGCTTTGACCCGCACGCCGTAGCGCTCCTCGGCCTTTGCCCTCGACCGCGAAAGAAGGTCGAGCAGGCGGGCGCCGTCTCCACCCTCGACCACATGCTTGGAAAACTTTTCGCTGCCCGGACTATTGATCGTCACAACCCATTTGGATTTGCTCAGTTCGAGCGATGCGAACAGCGTGATATCATTCGCGAGGGCGGTGGTCGCGACAGCGGTCGCGGAGGTGACGGACTGCATCGGTTGCCTCCATGCTGGTGTGGAAGCTCAGCCTACCAAGTCGGGCCGCCGTCCACCCGCATAGGATCTTTTTCCGCGCTCTTGACGCTCTGGCTGTCAATGATCGCGGCGGTCGGGCTCGCCTCGCGAGCGGCGGCTTCGCGACACTTCACGTAGAGCGCGTCGTGGATGCGATCGAGCGTGCCGTCCCAATTCCAGCGATCGAAGTAATCGTAAAGCGTCGAACGCGGCGGCAGGTCCTTCGGGACGGCGCGCCATTGGCAGCCAGTGCTGAGGACGTACATCAGGCCGTTGACGACCTCGCGCTCATGGACATGACGTCGGTTGCCGCCGCGCTTGGCCGGCGGAATGAGCGGCTCGACATGCGCCCATTCCGCGTCGGTCAAATCGCTGGGATAGCGCAGTCCATCGCGGTCGTAGCGAGTGCGATTTTCGTTGGTCCACATCGGCGACCTCCCAAGTGATTCGGGCCGCTTCCTTGAATCATAAGCGATTCCAACGATTCGTTAAGTTCCCGGACGGGCTCTAAGGCATTGCCGTTCGCCGGAACGCTGACCGCGTGCCTATGGGCTTGGGCGCCCACCGCTTCAGCCGGATCGCCTTCGGCGGTCGACCGTCAATAGCGCGAGGGAGGGCCTCGCCGCAACGCGACAGCGGAAACTTTATCCACAGCAGCGACGCATGATGCTCTCACCGTGGCAACCGCTTTTGTCGTCAATCCTTGCCTCTAGCCTTGCGGTTCGTGCCGGCGCACGGTCGCAGACGGAATCGCTCGCGGGCAAGTTGTATCGCGTCGTCGACCGAAGACATGGTCGACGCGGCCTTGGCGGGTCTCGATCAGGGGGAAGTGGTGACAATCCCCCCGCGTCAGGATGGGGACGATTGGACCCGCTTCGAGGCGGCGCGCCTCGCGCTCGCGCCGAAATTCGCCAATTCCGCTCCCGCGCCCAGATACCGGGCCGTCGTATCTGCTCGGCAGATCGGCTAGGGCGCGTGACATACGAAAACACGAGGAGATAGCCATGGCTTCACGTTCAGTTGTCTTCGCCGACCCCGTCCGCACGGCGATCGGCGCCTTTGGCGGGACGCTTAAGGACGTGCCGACGCCCGATCTTGGCGCTGTCGCCATTCGCGCCGCGGTTGACCGCGCCGGGCTCAAGCCGGAGGAAGTCGAGACCGCGGCGATGGGCAATGTCATTCAGGCCGGGGCCAAGATGAATCCCGCCCGCCAAGCGGCGGTTCAGGCCGGCCTGCCGGTGACGGTCCCGGCCATGACCGTGAACCGCGTCTGCGGCTCGGGGGCGCAAGCGATCGTGTCGGCCGCGCAAGAGATCCTCTTAGGCGCCGCCAATGTCGCTGTCGCTGGCGGCATGGAGAGCATGGATCAGGCGCCTTATCTCGTGGCGCGCGGCCGCTGGGGATATCGACTCGGCGACGGACAGCTTTACGACAGCGTGCTCCGCGACGGGCTCAACGACGCCTGCTCCGGCGAGCATTCAGGCTGGCATACCGAAGACCTGGTGGAGAAATACCAGGTCACGCGCGAAGCCCAGGACCAATGGGCTCTGCGCTCGCAACAGCGCTTCGCCCGCGCGAAGGCCGCCGGACATTTCAAGGCTGAGATCGCGCCTGTCCAGGTCCATGGCAAAAAAGGGCCGACCCAGTTCGTTGAGGACGAAGCCAATCGGCCGGACACCACCCTCGAAGCCCTCGCGCGATTGAAGCCGGCGTTCCGCCCGAACGGCTCGATCACCGCCGGCAATGCGCCCGGACTGAACGACGCGGCGGCCGCCATGGTGCTCGCGGACGAAGCCTGGGCGGAGAAGCGCGGCCTTAAGCCGACCGCGCGGCTCGTCGCCTACGGCATTGCGGCGGTGGAGCCCGGCATGTTCGGCCTTGGGCCGATCCCAGCCGTCAGGCAGGCGTTGCACCGCGCCGGATGGGAGATCGGCTCCATTGAGCGCGCCGAGATCAATGAGGCGTTCGCGGCGATCGCCATCGTCGTCGCGCGCGAGCTCGGATTGTCCGATGACATCGTCAATGTCGAAGGCGGCGCCGTCGCGCACGGCCACCCGATCGGGGCGACGGGGGCAGTGCTGACCACGAAGCTCATCCACTCGATGCGTCGGGACGGTCTGAAGCGCGGCCTGGTCACGTTGTGCATCGGCGGGGGACAGGGCATCGCGCTCGCGATCGAAACGCTACACTGACCGGCGGGGCGCGGCCACGCGCCAAGAGCCTGCCGCATTTGGATTGGACGCGCTTTCCCTGAACGCTGTCGTTCATGCCTAATGCCTCCTTTGCGCGCCGGTTCTGGGCGTCTGGTCGGGCGCGCCGCATGACCTCACGATCTCGGGCTCGACAACCAGCGCGCGAGCTCCGAGACAGCAAATGCAAATAAAATGCGGGTAAACGCCAGTCAATTTGCTTGCATTTGCTAGCGTTTATTTTTCGGAATCGGGGCTTTTCAAAGGGTTACGAGCGAAAAAAATAAGGAAATTTCTCCGCCTTTTCCGCTCGCGCGCCGGGTTGCGGTGAGGCAGGTTTTCAAACAGCCGAGGGCTCTCCTCGCCGGGCTGCGGCCCGGCGCGTCGATTCCGCCAATAAGAATACAAATACAGCCTATTTCTGATTTTGTCAAGAAAAAGTCGCTCTCGACAGTCGCTCGTTCCGTCTGGAACGCGTGCAACGCAGTTGGTTCGGGGCCCAGATCACAGATGATGAGGATACGGGAGGGCCGACGAAGACCGGGTATCGCGAACTGCTCACAAGATCGCGCTTGGGCCGTGTCGAGTTGAAGGACGACGTTCCAGCTCATCGGTGCCCCCAATCGATTTCGCTCAAATCAGCCGGGCCATAAAAAGCGGCCCTCAAACACAATCCACAGTCAGCTCAGCGCATTCTCCCCGTTGCGTTGATGCTTAAAGGGCAGCGGATGGCGCAGGATCGCTGCGTCGCTTTTCTGGGGGCGTTCATTGAGGCGCGGCGCGCTCGAACATCTCGGCCCGCGCTTCGACGATGTCCTCGATCATGCCCTGGGCGGCGAAGGGCGCGAGCTTTTCGCGCATGGCGCTCTTCATCGCGGGGACTTCCGCGCCGAGCCGCTCCGACGACGAGGTCGACATCGAGAGCACCCGTTCGACCAGGCGCTCGACGGGAACGGCGTAAGTTCCCTCGACGCGGATCGTTCCGGCTCGCACGAACCGGCCGTCGGCGAAAAACGTATGATGGTCGCGCGCCGGCCGCTCGCCCTTCCAGCGATCGCGCACCGCGTTGAAGGCCTCGAGCCAGGGATTGCGCCCGTCTTTAGCGCTGGAAGCGCCGCACACCAGAACTCTACCCCGCGGGGCGATCGAGCGCCGTTCGGGCAGGCTCGGGATCGAGCCAGTGGATCGCGCGACCGATGGTGACGACGTCGAATGCGCCGAGCTTCGCGGCGACGTCCTCGAAACGGCCCTCGATGAACCTCACCGCGACACCGTCGCGCGCGGCCGCCGCCCGCGCCGCCTCGACCATCGCGGGTTCCGGATCGACGCCGACGACCTCCCGGCAATAGGGGGCGAAGCCGATCGCCAGAATGCCTGGCCCGGCGCCGATGTCGAGCAGGCGCTGGCTTCGATCCAGGCCGAGCTGTTCTGCGACGGCGGCAAAGAACGCCGCGCCATACGGCGGCCGGGCGCTCTCGTAATAGGCGACAGTGGAGGCGAAGCGGCCCATGGCGGTCCTTGCGGCGTCGAATGTGACGCCCGCCCAGCAAGCCACCGGACCAGGGCCTGAACATGGCGGCCCGCCCGTCGCTTGGGCAGGAATTCTCCAGCAGTCGCCTATTGAGGTTCTGATTCCTGAATAAAATTTCACCCAATGCATCAGTCCGCATGGGACTAGGGCGCTTGTCCAACTTTGCGGCGTTTTCTGGAACCGATTCGCGACTTGGCGATTGGTTACTCAGGGCTGATAACCCATAGGAGCACGCCATGTCATACGCACGCTTAGCGCTTCTTTCGACCGCGGTTTCGCTGACGCTCGCCGCAACGCCGGCCTTTGCCCAGACGTTCAACGGCTTTAACAACAACGATCCTGCGGTCACCCAGGGCTACGCCCCTTACGAGCGGGGCGGTTACTATAACGGCTGGAACAATGGCCCTCCGGTGATTGGACCAGTGTTCGGAATGTTTGCGGCGCCGTTCACGGGCCGGCGTCAGCCTAACGTGGGCTGCCGCGTCGACCGTGACTTCAACGGCAGATACACGTCCGTCTGCGGATAGTAAGATCGTCCGAACAAGGCTTGACCTTGCGCGCCGCTCCTGCTGTCGCGGGGGCGGCCTTACTCTACGCGGCCGCGTTTCGGCGCGCCCAACACGGGCCAAGCCTTGCATCGCGGACTTCGCCCCCGATAACGTCTGCTATCGTTGGCCGCCCGACGCCGAAATGCGCTCGCCTGTCAGCCACGATGACTGATCCGAGGCAAGGAAAAGCGCAACGCGCGCAATGTCATCCGGCTGACCGAGCCGGCCCAGAGGGATTGGCAGCCCGATAGCCTTGGCGGTCTCGATCGTGATGCCGAGTTCCTTGAACCCTTCGGTTTCCGTCATGCCGGGCGCGATGGCGTTGACCCGGATTTTGCGGTCGCCGAGCTCTTTCGACAGGGCCTTGGTGATCGCGTCGATCGCGCTCTTCGAGGCCGAATAGACAACCGAGTTCGGGACCGGGTTGACGCTCGAAATCGTGCTGAGGTTGATCACGCTGCCGCCTTGGCCGTCGAAGGCGCTTGCGGCCTCGCGCGTGGCGAGGAGCGTCCCCAAAACGTTGGTGTCGAACTGGCGGTGAAAGTCCTCTTCGGTCACCGCCTCGAGCGGCCCGAAGGTGAAGACGCCGGCGTTGTTGACGAGGATGCTGGGCGCCCCGAGCTTCGCCTTGGTCTCGGCGAACAGACGCTTGACGTCGGCGCTCTTCCCCACGTCCGCCTGGATCGCCGCCGCCTTGCCGCCCTTGCGGACGATCTCGTCGACCACTTTATCCGCGTCGGCCTTGCTGGAGGCATAGTTGACGGCCACCGCCGCGCTTGCTTCGGCGAAGCGCCGCGCGATCGCCGCGCCGATGCCCTTCGATGCTCCCGTGACGATCGCCACTTTCCCGCTGAGGTCACCCACTGTCATTCTCCTATTCCCTCCTGCCGGCCCGGATTGGGTCGGAGGGTTCGATTGTGCAAGAGCTAAGCGATGCGCTGGGCGACGGGTATTGCGCAGGGACCAATATCATATATGCAATTGCTGTATGAATGATCGGCTGCTGCAGCTCGCCTTGTTCGTGCGGACGGTGGAGAGCGGAAGCTTCTCCAAGGCCGCGCGCGAATTCGGCCTCTCCCAGCCCTCCGTGTCGCGCGCCATCGCGGCGCTCGAGCGCCGATTGGGGGTCAAGCTTCTGGTCCGCACCACCCGGCAGGTCTCCGCCACCGACGCCGGCGAGGCCTTGCTCGGCCGGGCGCGCGACGCGCTGCTCGCGATCGACGATGCGGAAAACGCGGCGCGCGGCGCCGACCGTCTTTCCGGCGTGCTGCGCGTCGCACTGCCGCCTGAATACGCCGTCCGGCGCATCGTGCCGTTGCTCCCTGCGTTCTTCGCCCGACATCCGCTGCTCAAGATCGATCTGATGATGTCCGACCGCTACGAAAATCTGATCGCCGAAGGCGCCGACCTTGCGCTCCGAATCGGCGACCTTCCGGATTCGAGTTTCGTCGCCCGAAGGCTCGAGAGTGTGCGGCGTCTTTTCATCGCCGCTCCGTCCTATCTCGCGCGCCGCGGCGCGCCCATGAGCCTCGCCGAACTTCCTCCGCACGACCTCATCAGCGGTCCGATCGGCGCCGGCGACGAAACCTGGGTCGCGCGCCGCAACGAACGGATTGAGCGTCAGGCCGTGAGCCCTCGCATCCGCACACGCTCGGCCACCGGCGTCGTCGCCTGCGTGGCCGCCGGACTCGGCATAGCGAGCGCCTCGATCTGGATGTGCGCGGCCGCGCTGGCCTCAGGAGAGATCGTCGAGATCCTTGCCGACTATGCGCTCGATCCGGTCCAGGCTTACGTCATCTTTCCCGCGGGCCGCCGGCCATCGCAAAGGGCGCGCGCCTTCAGCGACTATCTGGAGCAGGCTCTTGCGACCGGAGAAGAGAAGGGGCCATCGCGCGACCTCGAACAGACCACGACCAGGTCCAGCCGGCCGCCGCCGGTTCATCCATTGCGGAAGGCGTAGGCGTAGCCGTTGAGGGCCGGTGCGCCGCCGAGATGGGCGAACAGCAGCTTCGATCCCTTTGGGAAGAAGCCCTTCTTCACGAGGTCGATCATGCCCTGCATCGATTTTCCCTCGTAGACCGGGTCGGTGATCATGCCTTCGAGCCGCGCCGCAAGCCGGATCGCCTGCTTAGTCTCCTCGGACGGCACGCCATAGGCGGGATAGGCGTAGTCCTCGATCAGCACCACGTCGTTGTCGGCGATGTCCTGGCCGAGCTCGACCAGTTTCGCGGTGCTGCGGGCGATATCGAGCACCTGGGCTTTCGTCTGCTTCGGCGTCGCCGAGGCGTCGATCCCGATCACCTTGCGCTGACGCCCGTCCTTGGCGAAGCCGACCGCCATGCCGGCGTGGGTCGAGCCGGTCACAGTGCAAACGACGATATAGTCGAACGCAAGCCTAAGTTCGCGCTCCTGCGCGCGCACCTCCTCGGCGAAGCCGACATAGCCCAGCCCACCGTACTTGTGCACAGATGCGCCTGCGGGAATCGCATAGGGCCGTCCGCCCTGCGCTTCGACCTCCTTGAGCGCGTCCTCCCAGCTTTTGCGGATGCCGATGTCAAAACCGTCGTCGACGAGCCGCACGTCGGCGCCCATGATGCGGCTGAGCATGATGTTGCCGACCCGGTCGTAGACCGCATCCTCGTGCGGGACCCAGGCTTCCTGCACCAGCCGGCATTTCATGCCGATTTTGGCCGCGACCGCGGCCACCTGGCGAGTGTGATTCGACTGCACGCCGCCGATCGACACCAGCGTGTCGGCGTTCGAGGCGATGGCGTCCGGGATGATGTATTCGAGCTTGCGCAGCTTGTTGCCGCCGAACGCAAGGCCGGAATTGCAGTCCTCGCGCTTGGCGTAAATCTCGACCTTGTCGCCCAGATGCGCGCTCAGGCGCTTCAATCTTTCGATCGGCGTCGGACCGAAGGTGAGGGGATAGCGTTCGAATTTTTCCAGCATGCGCGAGAGCCTGTGGTTGGAAAGACGCCGGCGATGTTAGAGCAAGATGCGTTCGGCCGGAATCGTTGTCGTGCGGAGCCTGAGGGCGTCGAAGGACGCTTGTCATCGCGAGGAGGCCGTAGAGCGTCGAGAAGACGCCCGTATTTCGACGGGCTATGGCGACCAAGCAATCCAGGAGTTGTCGGGCGCGCTACGACGCCTGGAACGCTTCGCTTACGCTCGCGATGACCATCGTAGGAGCTGGAGGCTTAATCGTCGCAATAACAGTTGACAAGGAAATTGTCGGCGGATAGTTTCCTTGGCAATCGATGGAGGACCGCGTGGCGCCTCGGATGGAAGTCAGCCCGTTGGAAGCGCACTTGGGCTACTGGCTCCGCTACGTGTCGAACCACGTGTCGCACGCCTTCGCCCTCAAGCTCGCGGCGCGCCGGGTGACAGTCGCCGAGTGGGTCGTCCTGCGCGAGCTCTACGACCGCGAGAGCGCGCCGAGCGCGCTCGCCGACCGGCTCGGCATGACGCGCGGGGCGATCTCAAAGCTCGCCGACCGGCTGATCGCCAAGGGATTAATCACAAGGCGCGCCAGCGCCGCCGACCGCCGGTTCCAGTCGCTGGCGCTCACCCGTCAGGGGCGGGCTGCGACGCCGAAGCTCGCGACCTTGGCAGATGAGAACGATCGGGAGTTTTTCGCCCATTTCGACATTGAGACCCGCGAGAGGATTGCGGCGGCGATGAAGGAGATCGTGCGCCGGAAGGGCCTGCGGGGCGCGCCGGTCGATTGACCGCCGCGGCGCGCCATAGGGAAACAGGAGAGGAGCGACGATATGGACGCTCATGTGAAGGATGTCGTGCGCGAAATGAGCAAGGCTTCGGACGAGGAGCGCGTCACGTTCCCGGAGGTTGTGAAGGCGCTGGTGGAGGTCGGGGTCGAGCGCCATCACGCCGATCTGGTCGCCGGGCGGAAGACCTATTATCTTCCCGACGGCGATTTCGAAGAAACGCAAGTCCACAAGGCCGGCGGCGCGGCGCTCAAGTTTTCGGCCGAAGGCGTGGAGAAGGCGGTCCGCGCCATCCAGCGTCAGGAGGTTGCTTATCGCGAATTCTGCCGCTTAATCGCCCACGCGGGCTGTGTCGGCTATTTCGTCAGCCTCGCCGGCCGCCGCGCCGTCTATTACGGCCGCACCGGGGACGAACATGTCGAATGGTTTCCGGGCGCTAAGCCGTGACGGCCTGGAAGCCCTTGTTCGTCATGTTCAACTACATCGGCCTGGCGCCGCCGGTTTGACGTCATCACCGCCTTTTATGAGCAGACCCTCGCCCCGCCCTCGGCGTCGTGGCCGGGCTTGTCCCGGCCATCCGCGCGATCCGGCGGATCGCGCGGCTCTGGGGTTGGCGCAAAGGCCAAAAGCCCCGACTTCGTGGCGCCGCAAGGGTGTCGTGGCGGCGCGGCGTCGACGGCCGGCACAAGCCCGGCCAGGACGAGAAACGCTGGGCGCGCGATTGACCGAGCAACAGTCCCTTGCGTAAAATAAGAATCTGAGGTATCATTGCTTCTCTAAATCAGAATCACCGGTGAAGAGCGGCGAGCTGGGGCTGGCGAAGCGCGCCGCGATGCGCGGCTTGAGAGCCGCCGGTGGCGAACTGGATGGAAATGGAAATGCACTTGAGACGTTTTGCACACAATTCGAGACGCGAGTCGATTTTCTTCATTTTTTCGGGCGTAACCCCTTGAAAAGTCCCGATTCGGACAAATGAAACCAAGGAAATCCAAGCCTTTTTGCTTGGTTTTATTTGGGTTTTATTTGCAGGGATCTCGCGGCTAGGTTGTATTTGCGCCTGCCCAGAATCGCTTCGAACTGCGCGGGGTCGGGTTCGCCTCTAATCGTCGGGGTCGCGGATCGACGAGGTCGGGCTTGGGTCGACACTGGGACCGGCGCCGGCCGGCAGGATCGGCGGGGCGGGATCGGTTTCGCCGATCGGCGCCGGCGGCAAGGCGCCGTCGGGTCCCTCGCCAGGCCCGGTCGAGGCGTCCGGCGGAGGCGAGGCGGCGGGGGCGTCTGGCGCGCTCAGATGCGCAATGTCGAGCGGTTCGTCGATATTGGGCGCGGGCGGCAGGCCGTCGGGCGGAGCGGGAGCCGGCAAGAGGTCAGGCGCGGGCGTCGGCTTGCAGATGCGCCGGGGGCCGGTGTCGGTCGAGCCGTGATTGGCGAGATCGAGATGGATGTGGTTGTAATGGAACACATCCGCGCCCGGCCCCAGGACAGTCGTGAAGTACTGGCAGGCGCCCGCATGCGCCTCGTGCAGGAAAGCGGCTTCCTGAGTGTCGCCGCTCTTCCAGTCATGGACGAAGTCGATGCGTCGGCCGTCGGCGAGGGTGAAGCCCGCGACGTCGACCGCGTTGCCGAAGGCGTGCTCGGAGAGACGAGCGCCGGGCATATTGTCGATTCCCCGGCAGCTATAGGCGCCGAACACATTGACCGTCGCGACCTTCTGCCCGAAGCGCGTCTCAGCGTCGGGTTCGACGATAGCGTTGAGCCAGGCCTCCAGCGCCGGGATCATCGGACAGTCGATGGTAAGCGTCTTGTCGACCGCGATCGAGCCGTTGGCGAGCGCCGAGACCTTGAGCGGGCGCGTCATGCCGCAAACACCCGGCCCGTTGATTTCAGGCGCGGCGACGATCGTGTCCGAAAGGACGACCTGCTTGCGGGCGAAGCAGGCGTTTTCGGCCTGAGTTCGCCAGATCGGCCGCTCAGGGCGGCCGAGGAATCCGCAGCTCGTGAGGCACAGAGCCGCAATAAACGCGAGCCCAACCGCCGGAACGCGACGCGCCATCGCGCGAAACTTGAGCCTATTGGCTTAAGAATTGCTGAACCATGGCGCGTTAAGATTCGCTCAACCAAGCTCGGGCCAGCGCGCCATCTGGTCGCCGCACTTTGCCCGCAAGGAAGCTTCGTATGGGCGGCCGACAGCGGAATTGGCGAGCAGCGGCATTGGGACTCGTGTTCGGGCTCACGACAACGGCGCCGGCGGGCGCGCATCCGCACGTGTGGGTCACCGTCAAGAGCCAGATCGCTTTTGCGCCCGACGGGAAGGTTTCGGCGGTGATTTACGACTGGGTCTTCGATGAGATGTATTCGTCCTTCGCCACCCAGGGCCTCGCGCCGCCCGGCCAGCTCGTCAATAAAGAGCAATTCGCCCCACTGGCCAAGGAAAACGCCGGCAGCCTGGCCGAGATCGGTTATTTCACCACGCTGAAGATCGACGGCAAGGCCATGGATTTCGGCTCGGTGACCGACTACTGGATGCGGGAGCGGCCCGACCATCTGGTCGAGTTCCATGTCACCTTGCCGCTGAAAGCCCCGAAGCCGGTGACCAAGTTTCTCACTTTGCGCGTCGCCGACCCGGAATTTTTCATCGACTTCGAATTCGACGACAAGGAGCCGGTCAAACTGGTTTCCGCCCCCTCCGGCTGTACGGCCACAGTCGCCAAGCCGAAGCCGCTCGAGGCGAACGACAAGCAGAAACTGACCGAATCCTTCTTCACCAATCTCGCGCCTGGAACCAATTTCGGGTTCAAAATGGCGAGCGCCGCCATCGTCGCGTGCCCATGACGAAAAGCGCACTCGTACGGATCAATCTTGGAGTCGCGGTCTGGAGCGCGTCGGCCGCGACCGCGCTGGCGCAACTTTCCCAGCGGCCGTTCGCCGTCGCCGGCGGCGAGGGCGGGGGCGGGGCTGCAGGCGGCCTGACCGGCTGGCTCATGGCCGAGCAGTCCTGGCTCACCCATCTCATCGCGGCCAAGGTGCACGCGCTGCACGGGCAGCCGAGCGCCGCCTGGGGACTCGTCGGCCTCGGCCTCGCCTATGGCGTGGTTCACGCCGCGGGCCCCGGACACGGCAAGGCGGTCCTCGCCTCTTACATGCTGGCCAATGAAACGTCGCTCAAACGCGGCGCGGTGATGGCCCTGATGGCGGCGCTGCTTCAGGCGCTGATCGCGATTGCGCTCGTCGGCGCGGCCGGATTTGTCTTCAGCGCCACCGCTTCGCAGATGAATCACGCCTCCGATTGGATTGTGCTCGCGAGCTATTGCAGCGTCGCCGCCATTGGCGCCTGGCTGGTCTGGCGCAAGGGCGGCGCCTTCATCGCGGCCTTCAGCCGACATGTCGATCGCCAGCGCGCGGCGGCCTCCGCCCCGGCCTATGCCGGCGTCCCATGGCGAAGGCCTGCATTCAGCCTTTCGGCGGCCGCCTATCGGGCTGGGCCGCCCAGCCCCGCGGGAGGGCTTGCAGACGTATGCGGACATGCGCACGCGCCCGATCCGACGCACCTCGATGGGCCGTTTTCCTGGCGCGACGCGGCCGGAACGGTGATCGCCGCGGGCGCGCGTCCGTGCTCGGGCGCAATCCTGGTGCTGGTGTTTGCGATGGCGCAAGGTTTGTTCGCCGCCGGAGTCGCCGCCGCCCTCGCCATGGCGATCGGCACGGCGGCGACGACCGGAGCGCTCGCCTGGACGGCTGTCTTCGCCAAGTCGGCCGCGATGCGCCTCGCGGCGGGGGAAAATTCGCGCCTTGCGCTGGTGGCGAAGGGGTTCGAATTCGTCGCCGCCCTGGCGGTGCTGGCGTTCGGCCTTGCGCTATTGGTCGGCGCACGGGGCGCCGCGGCTTGAGGACGCGTTCCGGCCGTCTCCCTTTTTTCCGTCCCCTCTCCAGAGAAGCCGCCTGACATACGAGAAACGAAGGCTCGCCCTCCGTTCCGATAGGTATTCATCCGGATAGACTGTGGATCCGCGCCAGCATAAGCAACGGCGCCGGAGCCAAGCGTTCCGCGTCGGAGGCCGCGATGGCGGACACACTCTGTCGAAAGCGTTTGGCGCATGATCGATCCATCGACGCTCGCCGTCTTTCATCGGGACTGGGCGCTCTACCGCAAAATGGTCGACAACAATTTTCTCTTTCATCGCGAAGCCTACGATCGTCTGCACGCGTTCCTCCTCGCCGAATTCGCGAGACCGTTTCGCTTTGTCGACATCGCCTGCGGCGACGCCGGCGCCAGTGTGGAGGCGCTTCGGGGAACGCAGGCGATCGCCTACCGCGGCATAGATTTCTCCGAACCGGCGCTCCAACTGGCTGAGCGAGCCGTAGAGCGACTGTCGTGTCCCGCGACGCTTGAACAAAGCGATTTCCTCGAGAGCGTTGGGCGGAGGCCGAGGTCTGCGGACGTCATTTGGATAGGCCTGTCCTTGCATCACCTTCGCATGGCCGAAAAACGCGCGTTCATGCGGAAGGTTCGAGGCGACCTCGCCGATGGAGGCGCCTTCTTGATCTATGAAAACGCCAGCCCCGACGGTGAGGATCGCGAAGGCTGGATGCGCCGCTGGGACCTGCAACGGCCGTTGTGGACGGCATATTCGGACGAAGAGTTCGCGGGGATGACGAGCCATGTTCACAGCGCCGATTTCCCGGAGACGGACGCGAGCTGGCGGTCGCTCGGGATGGATGGCGGATTTTCGTCCGTTCGCGAGCTTTATGCCGCGCCCTCGAACCTCTTTCGCCTCTATTGCTTCGCCGCGTAAGTTAAGCGCGCTGGCGACGGGCGTCGCGGCGGCGGCCTTCTCCCAGCTAAGCCGCCGCGACGCAAACTTTTCACGCCCGCTCTGAGCGATCCGACGCTTCAACGGCCGTAAACCGCGCTCGCGCACAAGTTTACGCGCGCCAATGATTTCAGGGCGTTAACACCTCCCTTGCGCAACGTTTCCGAGCTTTTCAGCCGCCCTCGTTCCTGCGGATCGCGGCAATCCGCGAATCGGGAGAAAAAAAATCGACTCCCATCTCAGGTTCTGCGCAAAACGTTCTCAGCGGCATGCCCCTTCTTTTCGCCCCGACCGGCGCGGGGCCGGCATGGCTAGATCTTGTTTATGGGAATATCAGTACCATAGCTTTCTGATTTTGTCAATATGCATCGACAGCTTTATTTTTCCGCTTTACGGCCTTGGCGCCCAATCAAATCGCCGACGGTTCCAGCGCGACAGGCAAGAAGCGAGGGTTCGGCTTTAGGAGGGTGAGCGATGACCTTCGAGGGCGGATGCTATTGTGGACAAGTGCGCTACGTCGCCGAGGGCAAGCCGCGGCTCAAGGCGCAATGCCATTGCCGCGAATGCCAATACATCAGCGGCGGCGCGCCGAACCTGTTCATGCTGATGCCGCCCGAAGGCTTCCGCTACGTGAGCGGGACGCCAAAGACTTTCACCCGCAGCGATCTCGACCAGCCGGTAACGCGCGAATTCTGCGCCAATTGCGGAACGCATCTCACGACCCGGCGGACGGACATGCCGTTCGTGATCCTCAAGGTTGGCACGCTCGACGACCCGAGCCTCTACGGTGGGCCAAAGATGGCGATTTACACCATCGACAAGCAGCCGTTCCATACAATTCCGGAAGGCGTGCCGACGTTCGAACGGGAGCCGCCGCGCTAAAAGGCACTTTTGGGCAAACGATATATGCCGCGACCACACCCTGTCGGACGGCTTGCCGCTTCTTAATCAGTAGGTATTTATGATCCTTTTCTCCACCCTATCATAAACCAGGATCTCTGCATGCGCCCATCTTTCCTCGGGAAGATTATACAGTTTTGAACGTGCACCAATACGATTTAATTTCTGATCCTCTTCCAGTGTAATTATCGCCATTTTCCAATATTGCTTGACAAGCTCGATCAACTTGTCTTCGGTAAGCTCCCCCTTCAAGAACAAATCAAAGACAATTTTGGCTACGGCCTGTTGTGGGCTGCCGTGTTCCTTGCGATACTTCATACTTATGGTCTTTTGCACTTTGTTTCATAAACTCCACAGACCAGTAACGATGATGCTCCGGCTTCGTTATTGTTTGATGTATTCCATTATGTCCCCGGGCATAGCCGTCTACCCTTTCCTTTAACTCGCGAATATAATGATTCGTGATCCATCCTGAATCCAGGTTGTCCTTTGTATACTGGCAGGCTCGCAGGACATCCGAAAACCTCCAGCCTGGTCTTACACGGTGGGATTTGCGTGGGCGATGCGGCTTATCGGGCTTTGCATCCGTGTTATGACGTGACTTGCGCGGTGGTTTATGAGGCACAACGAAAGTCTTATTCATGTTGGTTAGTCCCGACAGAAAGTGTGAAAGAAGGAGGGCGAGGCTATCATCCTCTGCGTGTTTTAGTTGAAACAATCCGCGCGATATCATTTCGAGCATCGGGCGTCTTGCTATTTCGGGCCAATCCCCTGCTAAATCGGAACAATCGGGGCAAACAAGCACCCGAATGAGGAGTGACTGGGCCTCGGCCGCCGCGTCCTCCACTTTGAGCTGGCGGATCCTGCAGTTCGATTGCGCGGTGCTCCAGGGCCTGGAGGGCCGGACGTTGAGTTCGCGCCGAAGCCGGAGCGGAACGCGGTCGGCTTCCTCTCCCTCGAGACGTTCCGGTTCGGGGCGAAGCGGGTGGGCGAGACCGGTCTCGTGTTCGGCTATTTCAGGCCCGACGATCGAACGCCCCGCGAAAAAAGGGCTCAATTCGCGGAAGGAAAAAGCTTGGATTTTCCTTCCCTGCCTTGGATTTTGCTCCCCAAGGCTTGGATTTTCCTTCCCCCGCTTCGCGCAGAAGGAGAACTCAGCGGCTCCATGGAACTCGGTGAACAATAAGGCGAATTCGACTTGTGTGAATGCCGCAGCCGTTCGCGGCGACGCGGCTCAGAACCCCTCTGGCCGGCCGACCACGGTGGTATGCAGCGAGCCGTCGCCGAAGGCCCGATGCGCCGCGCGACGCACGCTCTCCATCGTCACCGCGGCGATCTCGCGGTTGCGCTCGACCAGCCAGTCGGGCGCGCGGCGCTCGAGCTGGATGTGGACAAGCTGCGAGGCGATCTTGGCGGAAGTGTCGAAGCGCAGCGGGTAGGAGCCGATGAGATAGGTCTTGCCTTTCTCCAGTTCCTCTTCGTTCAAGCCGTTCAGCGCCACGTCGCGGATTTCGGCCGAGGCGACGTCGAAGGATTCGCGCGCCCGCTCGTTCTTGGTCGTCGTGCCGCCGTAGAAATAGGCGCCGTGCTCGAGCGAATAAAAGGTCCCGAACACCGTATAGGCGAGGCCGCGCTTCTCGCGCACCTCGCGGAACAGGCGCGAGGTCATCGAGCCCGAGCCGCCCAGCACATGGGCGGCGACGATGCTGGCGATAAAATCCGGGTCGTCGCGCTTGAGCGCCGGCCGGCCGAAGCGGATCGTCGATTGCGGCACGTCAAGATCGATCACTTCGATCGCGCCCAGGCCCGCGAAAGCGGCGTCGGCGACCGGTTTCAGTTTGCCCTTGGCCGGTAGATCGGCGAACGCCTTGTCGACCAGCGCCCCCGCGCCGTCTTCGTCGATCGCGCCGACGACCGCGATCAGCAATTGGTCGCGCGCAATCCCGCGCTTGGCCGAATGCACGAGATCGATCCGCTCGATGCGCGCCAGGGTTTCGAGCGTGCCGTCGGCCGGCTGGCCATAAGGGTGATGGGGAAAGGACTTCGCCTTCCAGTTGCGGTTGGCGAGGGTCGCCGGATCGTTGGCGTCGTGGCGCAGCCGCGCGTTCATGTGCTCGCGCACGCGCTCGAACGGCTCCTCGTCGAACCGCGGCGCATTGACGGCAAGCCGCAGCAACTCGCCGGCGCGATCGAGGTTCTTCACCAGCGTGCGCATCCGCCCGCTCCAATGATCGCGGTCGCAGTGGAACGACATTTCGACCGCCTTCTCGTCCAGAGCGCGATGAAACGCTTGCGAATCGAGATCGGCCGCCCCCTCGTCGAGGAGCCCCGTCGTCAGCGTCCCCAACCCCGCCTTTTCCGCCGGGTCCTGCGCCGCCCCGCCGCGCATGGCGAATTCCAGCGAAACGAGCGGCACCGCGTAGGAGCGCACGAGCCAAAATTTCAGGCCGCGCGGGCTCGTGACGACGTCGACATTGACGGCGGAATGAGCGGGTGAAACGGGGAAGTGCTTTTGCATGAGCGTTTCCATGGGTTTCGTCTTTTTGGCTCCGCGCGGGGGAGCGGGAGATCGCGGCTGCCTCAAGCCGCCTCGTCGATGAGAGGCGTGAGATGCCCGGTCACCGCGGGCTTGTGATCGAGCCAGCGGCGGGCCGCCGCGACCACGTCCTCGGCGTTGACCCGCTCGATCCTTGCTGGCCATTCCTCGACGTCGCGCAAGGTCTGGCCGATCGCCAGCGACGAGCCATACCAGCGCGCCAGGTCCGATTGGCTGTCTTGGGCGTATATGGCGTCGGCAACCATCCGCGTCTTGGCGCGCTCGAGGTCGCCGGCGTCAAACCCGTCGTCCACGAACCTCGCCAGCGTCCGGTCGAACGCTTTATCCAGCATCTCAAGCGACACGCCCGGCGCAGGCGTCATGTTGACGATGAACCGGCTCTGGTCGACCGCCGCGCCATGGTAATAGGCCCAGGCGGAGACGGCGAGCCGCTCCTCGATCACCAGCGTGCGATAGAGAAAGCTCGTCTGACCGCCGCCAAGCAGATGGGCGAGCACTTCGAGCGCTTCCGCTTCGCCTTCGCGCGCGGTGCGGGCCGACGGCGCGAGATAATGCCGCTGCCACCCCGGCTGCTCGACCTTGTCGTCGGCGACCGTGACCAACCGGCTGGCGACGGTCGGCGGCTCCATCGGGCGGACGCGCTCAGGCTTCGCCCCGCGCGGCTTGATCTTGCCGTATGTCTCCTCGGCCAGCGCGCGCGCTTCGTCCGGCTCGACGTCGCCCGCCACCACCAGAATGGCGTTCTCGGGCGTATAAAAGCGCTTGTAATAGGCGAGCGCGTCCGCGCGGTTTAAGCCCTCGATCTCATGCCCCCAGCCGATGACCGGAATCCCGTAGGGATGATGGGTGAAGAGCGTCGCCTGCACCGCTTCGCCAAGTTGCGCGCCGGGATCGGTGTCGCAATGCATGCGCCGCTCCTCGAGCACCACGTCGCGCTCGGGCGCAACGATGTCGTCGGTCAAGGTCAAGCCCGTCATGCGGTCGGCTTCGAACGCCATGCAGGCCTTGAGGTGTTGCTTGGCGATCTGCTGGAAATAGGCGGTGAAATCGTTGCCGGTGAAGGCGTTCTCCATGCCGCCCACTTCGGAGATGAATTCCGAGAACTCGCCCTTGGGATGACGCTTCGTGCCCTTGAACATGAGATGTTCGAGGAAGTGAGCGATGCCGGATTTGCCCGGCGGATCGTCAGCCGCGCCATTGCGATACCAGATCATGTGAGTGACGACGGGCGCGCGATGATCGGGAATGACGACGACGTCGAGCCCGTTCGAAAGGGTGAAATTCGCCACCTGCGGCGCGGGGGAAGCGGAAGACGTCATCGCGGTCCGATCAAAATTGACGAAACCCGCCCGACTGGCCGAGCGGCGGCGCAATCATGACGGTCCCGCGACATATAGACCGCCCTGCGCCATCCTGCTAGGCGGGCCGGCCACGCATGGCGGCGCCAGCCTCGGGAAGCGGGATGGCGCGAACCGGGCGTGCGGTCGACAGGCTGGCAAAGCCGCGGTAGTTTGGGCAGGCGCCCTTTGCCGGAATACGGCGCGCAAGCGGAAGCGGCCAAAACCCGCCGAAGCGCATGCCGCGAAGGCGGCGCCCCCTGCCTGTCGAGGCGACATATGTCTCGCTTTGGATTGATACGTCGGCTTGCGATTGCGGCATGCGGCGCCTTTCCGCTTCTCGCAGCGGCGCCGTCGCAGGACGCGCTTGCGCAATCGCGCCCCGCGATCCGCAATCTTCAAGTCGATGTCGGGCCATTGCGTGCGAACGTGGGCGAGCCGACAGCCTCATGGGTGCGGGACGGACTCCCGGGTCAACTGAGCCAAGCTCTGGCGGGCCGCATGACGCCGCACGGGGGCACGCTGGTCGTCCGGGTCGACTACGTCACCCTCGGGGCAAACAAGGACGGCTGGGCTCAGGACAACATCAGCGGCGTCGCGACGCTTGGCGGCGTGCAATGGCCCGTGCGGGCGATTACGAGATATCAGGCTTCGGCGGTGGACCAGGTGATGTTCGAGGAATCCAATCGCCGACGCGTGGCCCAGCTTGTGCAGGCGCTCACCTATTGGCTGGCACGGGATCTCTGAATTCGCTGCCGTCAACGGAGGCGGAGACCGCGACGGCCCGCGGGCGGTGGCCCTTTCGAGGCCAGGTCCGGGTCCAGACTACCGCCCTCGCGCCGCAAGGGCCTCCTTGATCTCGTCCAAAGCCTTCGGATCCTCGATCGTCGCCGGGGTCGACCAGGGGTCCGCGTCGGCGATCTTCTTCATCGTGCCGCGCAGGATCTTGCCCGAGCGGGTCTTGGGCAGGCGGGGCACGACGATCGCCGTCTTGAACGCGGCGACCGGGCCTATTCTGTCGCGCACCAGTTTCACGACCTCCGTCTCGATCTCTTGCGGAGGCCGGTTGACGCCCGCCTTCAAGACCAGGAACCCGCATGGGGTCTCGCCCTTGATTAAGTCCTTGACCCCGAGCACGGCGCATTCGGCCACGTCCGGGTGCGAGGCGACGACTTCCTCCATGCCGCCGGTCGACAAGCGATGGCCGGCGACGTTGATGATGTCGTCGGTCCGCCCAAGGATGGTGAGATAGCCGTCCTCGTCAATGAACCCGGCGTCAGCAGTCTTGTAATAGCCGGGGAACTCCTTGAGGTAGCTCTCCCGCATGCGCTCATCCTGGCGGTAGAGCGTCGGCAAGCACCCGGGCGGCAGCGGCAGCTTGACGACGATCGAGCCCATCGTGCCGGCCGGCACAGGCTTCGTCGCCTCGTCGACGACACGAACGTCGTAGCCCGGCATCGGCACGCTGGGCGAGCCGCGCTTGATCGGCAGCAACCCTAAGCCGACCGGATTGGCCGCGATCGCCCAGCCGGTCTCCGTCTGCCACCAGTGGTCGACCACCGGGACGCCCAAAACCGTCTCGGCCCAGGCGACCGTGTCCGGGTCGGCGCGCTCGCCGGCGAGGAACAAGGTGCGCATCGACGTGATGTCGTAATTTTTGAGGAGCCTCGCCTGCGGGTCCTCCTTGCGCACGGCGCGCAAGCCGGTTGGCGCGGTGAAGAACGCCGCCACCTTGTAGTCCTCGATCACCCGCCAATAGGCGCCGGCGTCGGGCGTCCCGATTGGTTTGCCCTCGTAAAGGACGCTGGCGCAGCCGTGCAGCAGCGGCCCGTAGACGATGTAGGAATGGCCGACGACCCAGCCGATGTCGGAGCCGGCCCAATAGGTCTCCCCAGGCTTGACGTCATAGATCGCCGACATCGACCATTTGAGCGCGACAAGATAGCCGCCGATGTCGCGCACCACGCCCTTCGGCGAGCCGGTGGTGCCGGAGGTGTAGAGGATATAGAGCGGATCGGTCGCGGCGAGGTCGGCGCAGGGCGCCCGCCGGCCCGCAGCCCTGGCGGCCTCGACGAGCGCGGTCCAGTCGCGATCGCGGGCCTCGTTCAT
Organism: uncultured Alphaproteobacteria bacterium; assembly: GCA_963824475.1. Taxonomy (GTDB): domain Bacteria; phylum Pseudomonadota; class Alphaproteobacteria; order Rhizobiales; family Beijerinckiaceae; genus Roseiarcus. The sequence continues at coordinate 307,107 of CAWGPR010000002.1, read as the reverse complement.
GTCCGCCTTGATCTGCGGGCGCTGATAGACGACGCACGTCGCCGGCTTGTGCCTGGCGAGAGCGATCGCGAGATCGAGCAGCGGCTTATATTCGACGATCCGGCCCGGCTCGACGCCGCAGCTCGCGGTCAGAACGACCTTCGGCTCTGCGTCGTCGATGCGGGTCGCCAGCTCCTTGGCGGCGAAGCCGCCGAACACCACCGAATGCACGGCGCCGATGCGGGCGCAAGCGAGCATGGCGACGATCGCCTCGGGAATCATCGGCATGTAGATCAACACCCGGTCGCCCGCCGCGACCCCGAGGTCGTTGAGCGCGGCGCCGAGCGTCGCCGTCTCGTCGAGCAGTTCGCGATATGCAATGGCGCGCTTGGTCGCAGTGACCGGGCTGTCATAATAGAGCGCGATCTCATCGTCGCGGCCGGCCTCGACATGCCGGTCGAGCGCGTTGAAGCAAGCGTTGCAGCGCGCGTCGGGGAACCAGCGGCCGTAGACGCCGGCCTCCGGGTCGAAAATGCGCTCCGGCGGCTTAATCCAGGCGATGTCCCGCGCCGCCTCCGCCCAGAAGGCTTGCGGATCGGCGCGCCAGCGATCATAGGTCTGCCGATAGCCGCTGGTCATCGTTTTGCTCCGTTCCGCCGCCGAACTCCGGCGCGCCTTGATCGCGCGCGAACTGTCGCGCCTCAAGCGCCGGAACGCAACGTCGGCGCGGGGAGGCGCTGGCGATGGCCCGCTCATGCCGGGGCCCGGGGATAAGGAGCTGGTCGCCGATGAACGCCGTCAAGCCGGCCGCCCCCGCCCACGGGCGCATCGGGGCGCAAGTTCCCGCCTTCGCGGCGATCGGCGTCATCGGCTATTTCGTCGACGCCGGAATCACCTTTGCCTGCGCCAAATATGTCGGCCTGCCGCCGGAACTCGCCCGACCGCCGGGCTTCATCATCGCAACGATTGTCAATTTCGCCCTCAACCGGGCGATTACGTTCCGCCACTCGCGCGCGCCCTTCCTCCGCGCCTTCCTCCGCTATTGGGGGGTGGCCTCGGTCGGGCTCGCGGTCAACTACGCGGTCTATTCGGCCTGCGTTATTTTAGCCCCCGGCGTCGGGATCGCCGTCACGCCAGCGATCCTGCCCTTGTTCGTCGCCGCAGGCAGCGGCGTGGCGATGGTTCTGACCTTCATCGGCTTTCGGTCCTTCGCCTTTCGCCACTGACCTCGGGCGATTTCCGCCGGTCCATCCCAGACGGGCGAGAAGGGTCGCCGTCCGTGTCGGCCTCTCGATTAGCGTTCCCGCACCGACGTGTCTGACGTCTCCTGACACGCGATCAATGAAAAATGGCGCGCGGCCTTGCTCTGAGCAAGCCCCGCTGGATCGGCTCTAGACAGGCCGGGGCGTTTACAGCTAAGTTATATTAGTTTATCCAAAAGTCGATAATATACACTAAGATTTCTTATAAATGGAAGCTGTAATGGACCACCAGGTTCACGGGGAAGCTAAGACAGGCATGAACGGCTCTTTTTCGCCGGGCAAGCCGCCTTTGGTCAAAACACCTGTACTAATGTACGCGATACTCTTGTTCTGCTTCGGCGTTACTGCGTACCTCTTCGGCGTCGCCCTCGTTGTTCCGCGGTATTTGCTCGGCCTGAACGCCCAGCTCCGCGCCATAAACGAATGGATCGTCTGGTACAGCGGCATCCCGGTGACGCTCGGCGTCGGGCTTGCGTTGGTCGACGTGCTGGCGCTGCTCTCGCGCAAGCGTCCTGATGAGCCTATCCGCTTCGATCCGGTGGTCGACCGGCATGTGACGGTCGCGCTGACAGCTTACAATGATGAGGCGAGTATAGGCGATGCTGTCAGGGACTTCCTTGGTTCGCCGTTTGTCACGTCGTTGACTGTGATCAGCAACAACAGCAGCGACAACACAATTTCCGTCGCGTCGGACGCGGGCGCGATCGCTTTGAACGAGCCAAAGCAGGGTTATGGCCATTGCGTCTATCGTTGTCTGCAGGAGGGCCTGGCGGCCACTGACGGCGCGGGCCTGATTGTTTTGTGTGAAGGCGATATGACGTTCCGGGCGGCGGATATCGAAAAGCTGATTGCGTATGCGCCGCACGCGGACATTGTCAATGGCACCCGCACCGTCGAACCGCTGCGCGCGCATACGACTCAGCTAAGCACGTTTATGTTTTACGGGAATCTCTTCGTGGGGAAACTGCTCGAGTCCAAGCATCTTGGCCGAGCCACTTTGACGGACGTCGGCACGACCTACAAATTGTGTCGTCACGATGCGCTTAAGCGCCTGATGCCGCTTCTCGATCCGACGCTGAACCTGGAATTCAACGCTCATTTTATTGATCGCGCGCTTGGATACGGTTTGAAAGTCGTCGAGTGCCCAGTGACCTTCCATCCACGAGTTGGCGAAAGCAAAGGCGGCAATGTCAGCAACCTGCGCGCGCTAACCGTCGGCCTGCGAATGATAATGGGGATTATCACCGAGTGGCGGCTTCCGACCAGATGACCGCCAGCTATCATGACGTTCGCTTTACCCCGGATCCCCGGCGGAAAGTCCTCTGGCGGGCTCTGTGGCGATATTATTTCAATCGGCAAATCGCTCCCGATGATTGCGTCCTTGATATTGGTTGCGGATATGGCGCGTTCATTAACGAAGTCGTTGCGCGCCGGCGAATTGCTCTCGAACTCTTGGTCGGAATTTACCAAATATCTTGAGCCGGGGGTGGAAGCGATCGTTGGTTCGGCAGTTGAGGTCGGAAGCCTCGTAAACGGACACGTCGATTTCGCGCTTGCCAGCAACCTTTTTGAACATCTAACCCAAAGCGAACTGATGCGCCTGCTTGAGGGTCTCAGGGGGCTTCTTTACCCAAAAGGAACACTGAACGTTATTCAGCCCAATTTTGCGCACGCGTTCCGAGAATATTTTGATGACTACACCCACGTCTCAATTTACACTCACGTTGGTTTGTCTGATCTGATCAGCGCAAACGGGTTCGAGGTGATTGAGGTTCGGCCTCGTTTTCTACCGTCCTCTATGAAGGCGCGTCTTCCAGTTAGCGAAACTTTGATCAGAGCGTATCTCGCGTCGCCAATAAAGCCGCTGGCGAAGCAAATGTTAATCCGGGCACGTGTCAGGTAATGGGTTGGAAATAGCTGGATTATGGTGATGAGCACGAGCAGTTTAAGGATATCATGACTATATCCTGGATTTTTCTCTGGAGCGCCATACTGATTAGCGTCGGTGGCCAGACTTTGTTGAAGGCTGGCGCTCTTGGCCGATCCCCTTCAGCGGATTTCATCGGGCAAGTCCTAGATCTGAGGACAGCGGCTGGCCTGACGCTCTATATCGCTGCCTCTTTCCTGTATATCGTGGCCCTGCGCCGCATTCCGCTCTCTGTCGCCCTGCCTTGCACAGCGGCCTCCTACATCGCAGCGGTCCTTATCGGTCACTTTCTTTACGATGAAGTTATTACGCCGACCCACGTCGCAGCAATCGTTATTATTGGTTTTGGGGTCGCTATGCTGGCTGTTGCCGCGCGATAAATCAGATTCACGCCTCAACCGCGGCATGCCGCGGCGCCGATGAGTGAGCCGCTGATCCGGGTCGTCGGCAGTGGCGGCTGATTGGGATCACACATGGGAGAGGCCTCGCGCCGGCGCGTTCAAAGGCCGGAAAACTCTACCTTCCGGCGGTCCAAAGATCGGGAGCGGATCAACACGCGATCAATGAAAAATGGCGCGCGGCCTTGCTCTGAGCAAGCCCCGCTGGATCGGCCCTAGACAGGCCGGATCGGCTTTAAACAAACGTGTCCAAACATCTGTGTTGATGTTTTGGCCGATTTAGGCTAGTCCGACTTAGCCCTAGTGTGCTGGATTCGAAGTTCGTTGGATTATGCGTTGTCGTCAGCCGGGCGCGGCGAACCCCACTTCATCCTGAGGGCGAGGCGAAGCCTCGCGTCTCGAAGGATGCTCCAGAGGGCGACGCCGGAACAGCGTACTGGATGCGTCCTTCGAGGCCGCTTCGCGGCGCCTCAGGACGAGGCTGTAATACGCAGAACTTCCGAATCAGGACACTAGATGGCAGCGACCAAGCCCGTGAGCAACGCGCGGAGGGTGTGTGACGTTTGCCGCGGTTGACAGAGCGAAAAGTGCGCAACGCGCGACATCGCGCAATTTGCAGGCGCTCGATACAAGGCTTTGGTCATTCGAAGCGTTTGTCGAGAAACGCTATTGGGCTGTCGGCTCGATCCTGATCGGAGTTGTATTCGTTTATCTCTTTGACAAGGACTTGCGGCTGCATCTTTGGGCCGATGAGATCGCCACTCTTTATATGGCCAAGCTGGGCTCGGTTTCCGAGATCATAGACGCCACGCTGGACGGGGCCGACGTCGCTCCCCCTCTCTATGTTGTGATCTGTCACCTGCTGTTGCCGATCGCTCCCGAGTCACTCGCCATCCGGCTTCCCTCAACAATCGGCTTCTGCGCAATGGGCGCCGGGCTTTTGGGGTTTCTCCATCACCGGCTTCCCGCGCTCTATGCGTTCGTCGCGGTCCTCATCGCATATCAACTCGTATTCGACTATGGAAGCGAGGGTCGGCCCTACGGCCTCATCTTCGGGATCGCCGCGTTGTCCCTGGTGTGCTGGCGGCAGGCCGCTGAAGGACGCAATCGCTTGCTGTCGCTGTCCTTGCTGGCGTTGTTCTCAGGGACGATGCCGGCGCTGCACTATTTCACGGTTTTCTTCTCGGCCTGCCTGTTGCTCGCCGAGCTTGTTCGTTGGCGGAAGAGCGGAAGATTTGATTTCGCGGTTTGGCTTGCCGTGCTCGCGCCGATCGGACTTGTGCTGGCGCTCCACTACCCGTTCATCGTCGCCGCGCAACGGTTTAGCGCGCATTTCTGGGGGACGGCGCACCTAGGGTTCGTGATCCAGTTATACGCCACGCCCGCTGCTGCCCTTCTCGTCGCCTTCCTGGGCGCCGCATTCCTGCCTGCGGCGGGGTCAAGGCGCGCCCCCGTAGCCATGCCCGCGCACGAGCTCGCGGCGATCGTCGCGATAGCGATTGTTCCGGCTGTGCTGATCGTGCTGTTCAAGATCTTGGCGGAACCGTTTGTGCTAAGATATGTGTACTGGTCGGTAGTCGGGATCTCGACTCTGACGGCAATCCTGCTCAACTTCTTCGGCCGGGGCTCCCCTCTGCTCGCTATTGTGGTGCTAACGGGGCTCGCCGTCAGTGTGGGAGCCACGGAAGCGAGATCCATAGCGCGGATCGCCGAGTTGCGCGTTGCTCAACCCGACAAGGTCGCGCTGTCGAAACTCCCGCCGGGCGACGAACCCATTTTCGTCACGAGCCCTGTACAGTTCGAGGAGCTTTCGTACTATTCGCCGCCCGAGTTGCGCTCCCGTCTGATCTATCCGGACTGCCCGAAGCTCGACCTTAAATATCTCGGAAACAATGCGGCTGCGATGGGTGTTGAAGGTCTGGCCCGGATAAGTCCGCTTAAAATCGAGCCATGCGAAGCCGTCCTTTCGAACCGCAAAGCTTTCAAGCTGGTTGTAAATGACGGCGCCGATTATCTTGTCTCAGTGCTGTCGTCGCAAGGGCGAACCGTCGTGCCGGAGGACATTGGCAACAAGATTATCTTCGACGTGGCCGCCGCGAAATGATCGCCGGCGCGCTCAAATTTCCGTCGTACGAAATTGGCTGAGGGCAGCGCTGCGCTTCGGACGCTGGTAAGAATCTCGGACGCTGATAAGAATTACGACGCCCCGCGGTCCTGACGGCTCGGACCCGAGGCCGGGTCGGCGCGCGAGCGAGTCGCGCGCCCCGCCGCCAATCTTCAATTCGCGCGAAGGCTTGATGACCCAAAACGCTTACGACCGCGGCCTCGACCGCAATCCTGCCAATTTTCAGCCGCTCACGCCGCTCGGGTTTCTCGAGCGCGCCGCTGCGGTGTTTCCGGATCGGCTGGCGATCGCTCACGGGCCCTTGCGCCGCAGCTATCGCGAGTTCCATGCGCGAACGAAGAAGCTCGCCTCCGCGCTCGCTAGCCGAGGCTTCGCACGCGGCGATACGGTCGCAGTCATGCTCGCCAACACGCCTGCGATGCTCGAATGTCACTATGGCGCGCCGATGTGCGGCGCGGTGCTCAACGCCCTCAACACGCGCCTCGACCCGGCCTCGATCGCCTTCATGCTCGATCACGGAGAGGCCAAGGCGCTCGTTGTCGACCGCGAATTCTCGACGGTCATCGGCGCGGCGCTGAAGCACGCCAAGGTCCGGCCGCTCGTCATCGACTACGACGACCCCGAGTACGACGGCCCTGGCGAGCGGCTGGGCGGTCTCGACTACGAGGCGCTGATCGCCGAGGGCGACGAGGCTTACGAGCGCACGGCGCCCAGCGACGAATGGGACGCGATTGCGCTCAACTACACGTCGGGCACAACCGGCGATCCCAAGGGCGTCGTCTACCACCATCGCGGCGCCAATCTGCTCGCCGCGGGCAACATCATCACCGCCGACGTCGGCCGCCACCCGGTCTATCTCTGGACGCTGCCGATGTTCCATTGCAACGGCTGGTGCTTTCCCTGGTCGATCAGCGTGAAAGCGGGCGTGCATGTCTGCCTGCGGCAGGTGCGCGCCAAGCCGATCTTCGACCTCATCGCCGAGCACAAGGTCACCCACATGTGCGGCGCGCCGACCGTCATGTCGATCCTGCTCAACGCGCGCGAGGAGGAGAAGCGGCCGCTGCCGCATATCGTGCGCTTCTTCACCGCCGCGGCCCCGCCGCCCGCCGCCGTGCTCAAGGCAATGGGGGAAGCAGGCTTCGAAGTGACCCACCTCTACGGCCTGACTGAGGTCTACGGGCCGGCGGTGGTCAACGACTGGAAAGACGAGTGGAACGCGCTCGACGCGGAGGCCCAGGCGCATCTCAAGGCGCGCCAGGGCGTTCGCTATCACGCCCTCGAGGCGCTTGACGTCATGGACCCCGAGACGATGCAGCCCGTCCCCGCCGATGGACAAACGATGGGTGAAGTGATGTTCCGCGGCAATGTGGTGATGAAAGGCTACCTCAAGAACAAGGCCGCGACCGACAAGGCTTTGGCTGGCGGCTGGTTCCATTCAGGCGACCTCGGCGTCAAGCACAAGGACGGCTATGTGCAACTGCGCGACCGCTCGAAGGACATCATCATTTCCGGCGGCGAGAACATTTCGTCGATCGAGGTCGAGGACGCGCTGTTCGAGCACCCGGGCGTCCAGCTTGCCGCCGTGGTGGCGCGCGCGGACGACAAATGGGGCGAGACGCCCTGCGCTTTCGTCGAGATGAAGCCCGGCCATAGCGCGACCGCCGAGGAGCTCATCGAATGGTGTCGGGCGCGCCTGGCGCGCTACAAATGTCCGCGCCATGTCGTCTTCGCCGACATCCCGAAGACGTCGACCGGCAAAGTGCAAAAATTCGCGCTGCGCGAGCGCGCCAAACTGATCGAACGCGGAGCAAGCGTAGCTCATGCATTCCGACGCTTGGGCGCAATATTGTCGCGCGGCGCTCGTCCGATCAGTGGCCGCCGCGGCGGCGCAGTTTCCTGGTCCCGGCGAAGAGGCGCCGAAGCGGGTTCATGACGTACGCAAGACGCTGAAAGAGGCGCGCGCGATTGCGCGGCTCTTTCTCCACTGCGTCGGCGAACCCGCTCGGGTGACGATCGCGGCGCTGGCCGCGACGCGCCGGCAGATCGGCCGGGCGCGCGACCTCGACGTGATGGCGATTCGCGTTCAGCGTCTCGAGCCCCCGCCCGAGGTCTTGGAACCGCTGATGGCGGCGATCGCGCGCGAGCGAGAGGCGGCTCAGCGCGCTCGCCGCGGCCTCTCCGCCAACGCGCCGCGCGCGCGGCTCAACGCGATCGTGAGGCGCGTCGAGGGATGGGACTTGAGCGCTGTCGGAACCGAAGAGATTATCGCCGCGGTCGCGCGCACCTATCGGCAGGCGCGACGGCGCGGGCGCCTCGCCTTCGCGATCGACGACCCAGTCGCGCTGCATGCGGTTCGCGCCCGCGCGGTCGATCTGCGCTACCAGCTCGCGCTCCTCTCCTGCGCCTGGCCGGAAGCGCTGGACGCGCAGGCCGAAGGACTGGACGAGCTTCGCGAGGCGCTTGGCGATCACCACGATCTTCATGTGCTCGGGATGTTCGCGGCGGAACACGGCGAGTTGCCGCCGCAGGCGCTGGAAGACCTGGGCGCCCGCATGGCGTCGAAGCAGAAAAAGCTCAGGCGGCGCGCCAATGTCGAATTCGAGCGGCTCTTCGCTGAAACGCCGAACGCGTTTGCGACTCGCATCGCGGCCTATCTCGGCCACCCGGTGACAAAGCCGGAGGTCCCGCAGAACGAGCCGGGGGCGGCCAAGGCTGTTCCAGCGGCGTAGCAAACATCCCGTTCGGGATTCCGTTTCGGCATGACGCAGGCGCCATCAAACAAGCTAAAGTTGACAGGGGCGCGCCTTTCGATCACGGTTCCCGCGCTCTCAATGGGGATTGAGAGCGTTCGAAAGGGCCGGCAGGAGTTTTACCTGCTCAGATGATAATGCGGGAGGACGCAGGAGGATGTCCCTCATGCACGGCTCTGTTCTGCGCGCAAAAGGGGAACCTTCAGATGAAAAAAACGCTTTGGGTCATGGCCGCGCTCGCGGGAATGGCGCTGGTCAGTCGGGCGAACGCCGCCACCATCCCGATCCAGTTTAGCGGCCCCGGCGTCAGCGGGTCGCTGGTGCTGACCATCGGGACGACGACGGACGCGAAATACCCCAACGCCCTCGAAGTCACGGGCATTAGCGGAACCTTTTCCGACACCAACATCAGTCCCGCTATCGTCAACGTCCCGGTCGGCCCGCTCATCCCGGTAAACAACGCCACGCCGGAAGTGGGCAATGACCTGGCGCCGCACGATTTCAGCCGGTTCGCGGTCGCCTCAGGCCTGCCCGCCGTCAACAATGGCTTCCTGACCTACGACAATCTCTTCTGGCCCGGCGGAGCCCCGCCCACCGCGTCCGACTTTGACGGGGCTGGCGGGTTCCTGGATATTTACGGGCTCATGTTCAGCATCGGCGGCGGCATAGTCGTCGATTTGTTCGACAATGGCGTGAGCCCCACGACGGGTGCAGACTACGGCGGCTATGGCGTCGGGGTCGCCAACTCCGATATGGCGTTGGACTATGTCGCAGGCGGCGTGTCCGCGTCGACGCCCGAGCCCTCGACATGGGCGATGATGCTTCTGGGTTTCACCGGCCTCGGTTTTGCGGGCTACCGCACAGCGCGCAAGACCGCGGCCGCTGCCGCTTAACGCGGACGCCAGCCTCAAGTCTGAAAGGCCGCCCTCGCCGGCGGCCTTTTTCTTCTTGGCTCACCGCCGTCACGCCGCGCGCCTGACCTCGATCGTCAGATGCGAGAGCGACCGGAAGCGCGCGAGCTTGGCGCGGTAGTCCGCTTCGCAGCGCTCGGTCAGAGTCGGAGTGACGACCCACACCGCCGCGCCGAGATGTCCGGGACCGAGCCGCCACAGGTGCAAATCGGCGACCCGGTCGCCGTCGCGCGGCATATACCGCCCCCGGTTTTCCCTCGAAGCGGTTCAGGTGACGCCTTCCTGAGGCGCGCCCAGAGGCAAGCAGACATGGCGTCGTGAGGCAAGCGCCGATCGCGTGTCTCGATATGCTTCGGTCCTGTCGGTTAAGCTCCGGCCCACCAGCCCTTTCGTGGAGGGCATCCTTCGTGCATTTAGCGAGGACCGCTCGATGTCTTCCGATTTGCCGTTTGAATCGTTGACGACCGTCTCCGATCTCATTCGCAGAAGGAGGTTATCGTCGGCAGAGGTCGCCGACACGATTTTGCAGCGCATCGCGCAGCTCGACGAACAATATCACTCCTACGCGACTGTGCTCCCAGAGCGGGCGCTTGAGCGAGCGAAAGCAGCCGACGCGGAAATAACCCGCGGCCTATGGCGCGGGCCTCTCCATGGCGTACCCATCGCGGTCAAGGATCTCTGCTACACGACCTTCTCTCCCACTCGCGCAGGGACCACGATTTTCAAGGCTTTCATTCCGTCCTTCAACGCCACCGTTGTGGAGCGCCTTGAAGACGCTGGCGCGGTCCTCCTGGGAAAGCTCCAGATGACGGAGGGCGCGTACACTTCTCATCATCCTCAAGTGCCGGCGCCGCTTAACCCCTGGAACAGGGATTACTGGGTTGGCTCCTCCTCGACCGGATCGGGCGTCGCGACGGCGCTGGGACTTTGCTACGGCAGTCTTGGCAGCGACACGGGAGGGTCAATCCGGTTTCCGTCCGCGACTTGCGGTCTCAGCGGGATAAAGCCGACCTGGGGCAGGGTGAGCCGCTACGGTGTCTTCCCGCTCGCGGAGACGCTGGACCATGTCGGGCCAATGACTCGGTCTGTGGCCGACGCCGGAGCCATGCTCGGCGTGATCGCCGGCGCGGACAGAAACGACCCGACAACCTATAAGGCGGCCGTCCCGGACTATCTCGAGACCATCGGCGACGGCGTTCGCGGCCTGCGGATTGGCGTCGACCGAGGCTATTCGACCGACGGCGTCGACAGGGAAGTTGTCGCGGCGCTGGTCGAGGCGGAGCGGGTGTTCGTCGGACTTGGGGCGACCGTCCGCGAGGTGCGGTTCCCGGCTTACCAGAAACTGGTCAGTCAGTGGATCGCCATGTGCTCCGTCGAGACGGCGGCCGCGCACGCAGACACCTATCCGACGAGAAGATTGGAATATGGGCCCGACCTTGCGGCGCTCATCGACCAGGGGCTCGCGACAAAGGGAAGTGAGATCGCCCGGATCAACCTCGAGCGACTGAGATTTTCCCGAGAGCTGTCGGAGCTGTTCGAACCGGTGGACGTCCTACTCATTCCGACCATGCCGGTGCCGATTCCGAGCCTCGATCTTATGAAGGCCTATGGCGACGACCCCAACGTGCTGCTTGGCATCCTGCGCTTCACCGCGCCTTTCAACTTCAGCGGGAGTCCGACGCTTACATTGCCGAACGGCTTCGACGCGACGGGGATGCCGCTCAGTATGCAGCTCGTCGGTCCGCATCTCTCCGAAGACGTGCTCGTCCGCGCTGGTCACGCCTTTCAGGTCGCCACTGACTGGCACCGGCGCCGGCCGCCCTCCGCCTGACCGGGGTCCTTACGGAGTTCAACTTTGAAGCCTCATGAGCGCAAGGAGAGGCAAGCCACGTGGCCGCGGTAAGCAAGCGGGCTTCGCGAAGCCGCGTTAGAGTGTGACAGGGCGGCGGAAGCGGATTAGGTTTGGCCCGCATCCTGCTTGTCTCCCGTGGGAAACCTGCCGCGCCGGCCTTCGAGCGCTGGACGCGCGATGCAGGCGACGCAAGTCGCGGAGAGCGCGTCGCCGAGTGAAACGGGCGTAGTGCAATGGTTCGGGCCGCGCGCATGAACCTCAGGCTGGCGGCATCGCGACTGTCCATTATCGCGAGTAAAAGCAACGGAGTACGGGCATGAATATCGATCGCAGACAATTCCTCGGGACCGCCGTGGCGCTGGCCGGCGCAAGCGCCTTCAGTGCGCCCGCCTTCGCCGCCGACCCGATCAAGGTTGGCAGCCTGCACGACCTTTCTGGCGGACTCGACATCTATGGCAAGCCGATGGTCGACGCCCTGACCTTCGCAGTCGAGCAGGCCAACGCGGCAGGCGGATTGCTGGGCCGTCAGATCCAGCTGATTAATTACGACACCCAGTCGAGCATGCAGCTTTACACCCAGTTCGCCCAGCAGGCCGCCCTTAAGGACAAGGTCGCGGTCGTGCACGGCGGCATTACCTCCGCCTCGCGGGAGGTCATCCGTCCGGTGCTCGACAAGTTCAAGACGCTCTATTTCTACAACACGCAGTATGAAGGCGGTGTCTGCGACCGCAACCAGTTCGACACGGGGGTGACGCCGGCGCAGACAGTCGAGAAGCTCGTGCCCTATGCAATGAAGAAATGGGGCAAGAAAGTCTATGTCCTTGCGGCCGACTATAATTACGGCCAAATCACTTCGCAGTGGGTGAAGAAATACGTGACCGAGAATGGCGGCGAAGTTCTTTCGATCGATTTCTTCCCGCTTGACGTAACCAACTTCTCCTCGACGATCTCAAAGATCGAGGCGGCGAAGCCCGATTTTGTCTGGTCCGCCCTGGTTGGCGGCGCTCACATTTCGTTCTATCGCCAGTGGGCCGCGGCAGGCATGAACAAGAGCATCCCGATGGCCTCGACCACGTTCGGGGTCGGCAACGAGCAGATCGTGCTGTCGCCCGCAGAGGCGAATGGCATGCTGGTCTGCTACAACTATTTCGAGAGCGTCAAGAACCCGGTCAACACCGCTTTTCTCGAGAAGTTCCACAAGCGCTTCGGCGCGGATTACCCCAACGTGACCGAACTCGCGATGGGAACCTACCAAGGCTTTAACCTTTGGGCCGAGGGGGTCAAGAAGGCCCAAAGCGTCGACCGGATGAAAGTGATCGAAGCGCTCGAAACCGGCATCAGCATCGACGCGCCTTCAGGCAAAGTGACGATCGACCCTGCGACCCATCACTGCATTCTGGACGTCCACATCGCCGAGGTGAGGGACAAGAAGTTCCTTCTGCTCGAGGATTTCGCGCAGCAGAAGCCGACGGACACCGCCGCCGTCTGCGACCTCAAGAAGAACCCGAACGATAACCAGCAATATGTAATCAAGTTCTGAGCGCGCTTCACGAAACAGAGCATGCAGGACCTGTCGTGGATCTCGTAGCGCTCCTGGCGATCCAGGTCCTCTATGCGATCGCCAGCCTCGCGCTGATGAGCGTGGGGCTGGCGATCATCTTCGGGATGATGAAAGTCATCAACCTGGCCCACGGCGAATTTCTGATGCTGGGCGGCTACGCCGCCATCCAAGCCAATCGCCTCGGCCTCAGCATCTGGATCGCGATGCTGATCGTCGCGCCTATCGTAGTCGGCGCGATCGGCGTCATCGTCGAGCGCGCCATCATCCGATGGCTGTATGGCCGCATGATCGACACAATGCTCGCGACCTGGGGCCTGAGCCTGTTTCTCGTCGGCTTAACAACAGCGATATTCGGCAACACCACTGTCGGCCTCTCGGCGCCGCTGGGCAGCTTCGAGATCGGGCAATACCGGACGAGCGCGTATACGTTGTTCGTGATCGGCGTTGCGGTCCTTGTCCTTGGCGGCGTGCTTGCGATCCTCAAGTTCACCCGGCTCGGCCTGATTGCGCGCGGAACGATGCAGAACGCGAACATGGCGGCTGGGCTCGGCGTCAACCCCAACCGGGTCTATTCGATCACCTTCGGCGCCGGCGCAGCCCTCACCGGCCTTGCTGGCGGCGTTCTTGCGCCCGTCTCGGGCGTATTCCCGACGATTGGCGCAGCCTATATCGCCAAATCCTTCATCACCGTGATCGGCGGCGGCGCGTCGATCGTGACCGGCACGACGACGGCGTCGACGCTGTTCGGGGCGGTCAACCAGATTGCGACCTATGTGACGACGCCGGTGTTCGGCGAAGTCGCCGTGCTCGCGGCCGCGATCGTGCTGATCCGCGTGCTGCCTCAGGGGATCACCGGCCGGTTCTTTCGGGGAAGCCTTTGAACGCGCGCGCTCTCAATGTTCTTGGGCTCGCGCTGGTCGCCGTCGTCGGGATCGCGGTCCTCGTCCTCACGCCGCGGCTGTTCGATCTCGACGTGGTGCTCAACATCACCGTCTACATGATCATGGCGGTGCTTGCGCTGTCGCTCGCTCTCATCTGGGGGTTCGGGGGCATCCTGTGTTTCGGACAGTCGGCGTTTTTCGGGCTTGGCGCCTACACCTACGCGATTGCGATGATCAACATCGGCGAGAGCACGGCGCCGCTGCTTCTGGCCATCCTCGTCCCGGCGGCGTTCGCGGCCCTGCTCGGCTATTTCATGTTCTACGGCCGCATCAGCGATGTCTACCTCGGCGTGATCACGCTGACGGTGACTCTGATCCTCTTCAATTCGATCAATTCGACCGCCGGGCCCGAGTTCCATATCGGCTCGGCGAGGCTCGGCGGCTTCAACGGCATTCCGGGCATTCCCTCGCTGAACGTGCCGTTCTTCAAGGACTGGCAGGTCGATCTCGAGGGCATGTTCTATCTCTCGACCGCCTCGCTCATCCTGACCTATTTCGGGCTTAGGGCCTTGCTGGTCAGCCGGTTCGGCCGCACGATCGTCGGCATCCGCGAGAACGAACAGCGCGCGCAGCTCCTCGGCTACGACCCGCGCGCTTATAAATTTGCGACCTTCACGTTCGGGGCGGCGATCGCGGGCTATGCGGGCTGTCTGTTCGCCAACTGGGGCTCCTTCGTGAGCCCGACCATCTTCGGCCTCGCCCAGTCCGCCCAGATTATCGTCTGGGTGATCGTCGGCGGGCGCGGCACCTTGATCGGGCCGATCCTCGGATGCGTCGGCATTCAATGGCTGACGGCCGCTCTGGGGGCCAATGCGCCAAGCGGGATCGCAGGCTGGCAGGCCCTGCTGGGCAACGTTCCGCTCATCCTCGGCGCCATCCTGGTCGCCTTCGTCCTCCTCGTGCCGAAGGGCCTTGCGCCAACGATTGGCGGCCTCGGGGCGGTCCTCCTGCCGCCGCGCGCGAGAGCGTCCCGATGACCGCGCCGCTGGTCGAGACTCGGGGTTTGGGCATGCGCTTTGGCGGCGTGCAGGCGGTCCGGGACGTCAACTTCACGCTCGCTGAGCGCGAGCTGCGGTGCCTGATCGGCCCCAATGGCGCCGGCAAGAGCACTTTCTTCAAGATGCTGACCGGCCAGCTCAAACCGACATCCGGCGCGGTTCTGGTGCGCGGCGAGGATGTGACAGGGGCCGAACCGCACGAGATCGCGCGGCGCGGCGTCGGCATCAAGACGCAGGTGCCAAGCGTGTTTGACGGCCTTACGGTGCGCGAGAACCTCTGGCTCGCGGCCGCGCGGCTGCATCGCGGAGCCAGGGCGCGCCGCGCCGTCGAGACCATGCTCGAGCGCGTCGGCCTGTCCGCGATCGCCTCCCGCCTCGTCGGCCAGCTCGCGCACGGACAGCGGCAGTGGGTCGAGCTTGGGGTGGTGCTCTCGACGGATCCGGACCTCGTGCTGCTTGATGAGCCTGCCGCCGGCATGACCGATCAGGAAGTGCTGCGCACCGTCGAGCTTGTGCGCGACATCAATCAGACCAAGGCGCTCATCGTGGTCGAGCACGACATGCAGTTCATCCGGAAGATCGCCAGCAGGGTCACGGTCTTCAATCAGGGCGCCGTTCTGATCGAGGACGATGTCGAGGCGATCATGCACAATCCGGTTGTGCGCGACGTCTATCTCGGAAAGAAGGCGGCGGCGTGATGCTGGAGGTCAGCGAACTGGCCGCCGGCTATGGCCGCATTCCGATCCTGGGGGGCGTCAACTTCAGCGTCGCGCGAGGAGAGTTCGTCGGCGTCCTTGGCCACAACGGCATGGGCAAGACCACGCTGCTGCGGGCGCTGATGGGATACATTCCGGCGACCGCGGGGCGGGTCGTGCTGGAAGGCGCCGATGTCACCCGAGCCGAGCCCTACCGGCGGGCGCGCGCCGGTATGGGCTATGTGCCGCAGGGGCGGGAGATCTTTCCGGGCCTCAGCGTGCGCGACAACCTGCGGATGGGCGCGGTCGGGCGACCAAAGGATGAAGCAGCTGCGATCGAGTCGGCGCTGGAAACCTTCCCTCGTCTCAAGCCGCTGATCGACCGTCCCGGCGGGGCGCTCTCGGGCGGCGAGCAGCAATTGCTCGCCATGGCCCGCTGCCTGGCGGGCAATCCGAGGCTGATCCTGCTGGACGAGCCGACCGAGGGCATCCAGCCGTCGATCATCGACGACATCGCGGACACGCTTCTCGACCTTCGTTCGAGGGGCGCGCTGACGATGATTCTCGTCGAGCAGAATCTCGACTTCATCGCTGCGCTCTCCGAGCGGGTCCTGGTCATCCAGAAGGGCGCAATCGTGCATTCCGCAAAGCCGGATGAATTGCACGGCCACGGCCTTATCAATGAGTTCATCGGCGTAAGCGACTAACCGCGTATGTGTCGAAAACGGCGAAAGCCGTCCTTCAAGCCTGATGCGGCCCAGAAACAACAGGGAACAGGAGAGAGCCCATGACTGTGAAGCGCCCTACGCTCGAACAGATGACGGATATCGTCGAGAGCCTCGGCATGACCATGGCAAAGGAACGCGTCAGCGAGTTCCTTTCGCTGATGGACGGCAGCTTCGCCGCTTACGATCTCGTCGATCAGATGCCGGACGACGTTCCGGTGGTCAAATATCCGCGCACGCCCGGATATCGGCCGAGCGCGGAGGAGAATCCGCTCAACGCATGGTACGTAAAGACCGACATTCAGGGCGCGCCGAGCGGCAAGCTCAAGGGCAAGACGGTCGCGGTCAAGGATAACGTTTGCGTCGCTGGGGTGCCGATGATGAACGGCTCCTCGACGCTCGAAGGCTATGTGCCGAACATCGACGCGACGATCGTCACGCGCCTCCTCGACGCCGGCGCCACGATCAAGGGCAAGTCGCATTGCGAATGCTTTTGTCTGTCGGGCGGCAGTCACACCGGCGCGCTTGGCGCGGTGCACAACCCATACAAACACGGCTATTCCGCGGGCGGATCGTCTTCGGGAAGCGGTGCGCTGGTCGCTGTGGGCGAAGTCGATCTCGCGATCGGGGGCGACCAGGGCGGGTCGATCCGCATGCCGTCCTCATTCTGCGGCGTCTATGGAATGAAGCCGACTCACGGCCTCGTGCCGTACACTGGCGTCATGCCGATCGAGTCGACGATCGACCACACCGGCCCGATTACTGCGACCGTCGCCGACAATGCGCTGATGCTGGAAGTTCTGGCGGGACCGGACGGCCTGGACCCGCGCCAATATGCGCCCAAGGTCGGAGATTATTCGGCCGCGACAAAGCGCGGCGCGAAGGGACTCAAGATTGGTGTCGTCAAGGAAGGTTTTGGCCACGCCAACAGCGAAAAGGACGTCGACGCCAGCGTGCGCGAGGCGGCCAAGCGCTTCAAGGCGTTCGGCGCGAGTGTCGAGGAGGTCTCGATTCCTGAGCACCTCATCGCGCCAGCAATCTGGACGCCGATCGCGCTCGAAGGGCTGCAGGCGCAGATGATGCTTGGCAATGGCATGGGCTTCAACTGGAAAGGCCTCTACACGGTCAGTCTGCTCGACGCTCACGCTAACTGGCGACAGATGGCCGACGATCTGTCCGATAGCCTCAAAATCTCGATGATGGTGGGTCAGTATTTCCTCACCCATTATCGCGGGCGGTTCTACGCGAAGGCGCAAAACCTGGCGCGCAAGGTCCGCGGGTCCTACGACAAGGCGCTCGGAGCTTACGATCTCTTGCTGATGCCGACCCTTCCGGTGAAAGCTACGCCGCTGCCTCCGGCGGATGCTCCGCTTGCGCTCTACCTCCAACGAGCGTTTGAAATGATCGGCAATACCGCGCCGTTCGACGTCACGGGCCATCCTGCGATGACCGTCCCCTGCGGACTTGGCGACGGACTGCCGATCGGCGCTATGCTAATCGGCAAGCATTTCGACGAGGAGACGATCTACGCAGCCGCAGCCGCCTTCGAGGGGGCCGGAGACTGGAAGACGTTCTGACGCCCCCGTCTGTTACAGGCAGGCGGAAGCGCGCATTAACTGCCTAATTAAAGGTCGCTTTCCCGGGGCGTTTCCTTCACGACCCTGTCCACCCGTCCTGAAGGACACCCATCTAAGCAATTGATATTTTTCAGACGGCACATCTTTTCCTCATCTACGACCTGCGGCATAACCTTTGCTTAGTCTTACGCAGCGTGATGTCCGTGATGGAACGTCGCATGACCTGAGGCGTGCTCGGGGTGAAGCAGAGTTTAACGACCTCGGACAAAAAGCCGTCCGAACGTTTGGAGTTCTGGCAAGAGATCGTTTGCAAGAAATACGTTTCCGCGTCGGCGGAGACCGAGGTCCTTGACGACGAATTCGCGGGAAGCCTCACAAGCGGAGAGTTGGGACCTCTCGTCGTTGCCGAGCTAGATGCGCCGTTACACTTCTGGTCGCGGAAGCCTCGCCACGTGCGAAACGACGACCAGGACGTCTTTATTGTCAGCCTTATCCAGCAAGGAGCAGGCGAGTTGACGCAGCGCGGCCGTTCAGCGCGGCTCGGCCCGGGCGACCTTGTGATTTATGATTCAGGCGCCACGTTCGATTATGCGCTGAGAGCAAGAACTCATACCAAAGGCCCCGCGAGCTGACTCACATTGTGGATTCACAGAGGGCGAGATTTCTGACTCCATTGGCGTGGGGAGATTCGCGCCATGCCATCAGCGGTCAGATTGCGAGACGACTATTCGGCTAAGGAGCTTCGGGCGCTCGCCCGGCGCTCGAAGGACGCCAACCAGAGCCGGCGGCTTCTGTCCTTGGCCGCGGTTCGGGACGGGATGGACCGAGGCGCGGCGGCGAAGATCGGCGGCATGGACCGGCAGACGCTGCGCGACTGGGTCCATCGCTTCAACGCTTTCGGACCGGAGGGTCTGTTCGACAATTGGACGGCGGGTCCCAAGCCTCGCCTGTCGGAGGAGCAACGGGCCCAGTTCGCGCAGATCGTCGAGGCCGGGCCGGATCGTGAGAAGGACGGCGTCGTACGCTGGCGGCGGATCAACCTCAAGCGCGTCATCGCCGAGAGGTTCGGCGTCGACTTTCACCCGCGCTATGTCGGAAAGCTTCTGAAGAAGCTCGGCTTCTCGCATATGAGCGCACGGCCCCGTCATCCGGCTCAGGATGAGCGGATCGTCGAGGGATTTAAAAAAACTTCCCGCGCGCGCTGAAGGCTCATCTCGAAGGGCTGCCCGAGACGACGCCGGTCGAGATCTGGTTTTCGGATGAGGCCCGGATTGGCCAGAAGAACGGCCTTGTCCGCCAATGGGCCAGGCGTGGAACGCGGCCAAGGCAGCCCGCCGATCAGCGCTATGACAACGCCTATCTGTTCGGCGCGATCTGTCCCGCTCGCGGGGTCGGAGCGGCTTTGGCGCTTCCTCGTGCCGACACCGACATGATGCAACTTCACCTCGACGAAATCTCGCGCAATGTCGCTACGGGCGCCCATGCCGTGCTCCTGCTCGACCGGGCCGGATGGCACATCACGGGCAAGCTCGACGTGCCCGACAACATCACGCCGATCTTCCTGCCCTCGCGCGCGCCGGAACTGAACCCGGTCGAGAATGTCTGGCAGTATCTCCGTCAGAACTGGCTTTCAAACACCGTCTTCGAAAACTACGACGCCATCATCGACGCCGCATGCGCCGCATGGCGAAAGCTCATCGCCAAACCCGAAACCATCACATCCATCGGAATGCGCGACTGGGCGCATGTCGGTCAGCCGCTATGACCTTTGGTATCAGCTGGTGAAAATTCCCAGGCGACTTCTCGAGTCGAAGCTCGACCGGCCAAACGACTTTCTGGCGCTCAAGATCGACCGCAGCAACCCGCTGTCGCCGGTTCTCGGCGACCTCTTGACGCGTTGTCTGGACATCGATCTTTCCCGGGATCTTGGTCCGTGGATCGCGAAAAGGCTGTCGAACGCGATTGTCGACCTGCTGGCCTCCATTTGCGATCTCGAACGCGACACTCTACCAGAGACGCAAGTCTCCGCGCCGCTCGAGCGGGTCATGCGGTTCGCGCGGGCGCATCTGGATGATCCTGAACTCGCGCCTGAGGGCCTCGCCGCCGCTGGCGCGATATCCATCCGAACCCTCAACCGTCTCTTCGGCACGATCGGCACCACGCCAATGCGCTGGGTGTGGTCCCAACGCCTCGAAGCGAGCCGCGTGTCTCTCTCGCAGGGCGAGGTTCGTTCCGTCACAGACGCGGCCTTCGCGCACGGTTTCAGTGAGCTTGGTCATTTCAGCCGAAGCTTCAAGCGAACGTTCGGGATCTCGCCCCAGAAACTGCTTAGGAGGTAAGGTCATCACGCGGCGCCAGTGCTTTCGCCGACCATTTAAGAAAAATGGTGCTGCAAGAGAGGATTGAACTCTCGACCTCTCCCTTACCAAGGGAGATGATGGATGGCATGAACACTTTGATCATGCAGGTGTTTTCACCTCCGTCTTTGTTGGGTCCCCCGGATTTCCCCCAGGAAGACGGTCGATGGTATGTGCGTGCTCATCGACGTTCGTGTGAGCATATCGCATGACCATTGCCAAGGTTTTCCAACCGCCGAGGGCCTGGAGAGCCGCCAAATTGCGGTTCTCCTGATAGTGCCAGGTCGCCCAGGTATGGCGGCAACCATGCGGTGTGAAGTCGGCGATGCCGGCCCTCAGGCAGGCTCCTCGAAACGCAGTCTTGATCCTCGAACCTGCGGACGTATCGCTGTCGTCGTCTGGCCTGAGCCGCGCATACGGCTCTCCATTGGGAGCGCGAAACACCCCACCGGTTCGATGGGGCAGGCCCCGCAGCTCCGCAACAACACGGGTATGCAACGGTACGCCTCTCGCCTCCCCGTTCTTCGTCTTCGGGAAGGTGACGTGGCGACGATCGAGGTCAACATTGGACCAGTCGAGCCAGAGAACTTCTCCAACGCGCGCGCCTGTATAGAGCAGTGAAATCACGAGTGGTTGCAAGTGAGGACCGCAAGCGGCGATCAGTCGCTCGGCCTCCTCGGGCTTCAACCATCTGATGCCGGCCTTGGCCATCTTCGGTCTACTGAAGACCGGTCGCGGACACCACCCCTTTCGTGCAGCATGTTGCAATATCGCGGACACCGGCGTGTAGACTTGCCGATTTCTCGTCGCGTTTGACGCCTTCGGATAGAGCTTCGACGCGGCGCTGTTGATCGCCTCTTGGCCAATGTGCCGGAGAGGAGTCGTCCCAAAATGATCAAGGAGCGGCCCTACGAAGCGGCGGGGCCTGCCCTCTTCCAGAAAACTGAGCGCGGCGTTTGCGAAGGTCATCGTTGCGGCTCTGCCGTAAATGCTCTCCGTCAATATCTCCGCTGCACGCTTCGCCCTGATCTCCTCGGCCGCGCGCTTGTCAGGAGTTCCCGTGCTTTCCTCAACGCGAACTCCCCGGACGGTGCCGCGCATGATCCAGTAGGGTGATTTTGGGCGTTTGACGAGTTTGAGGGGCACGGCATTACCTCGTAAAGTCTGTTGATGTCCGCGTCGGAGAAAAGATAGGAGCGTCCGAGCTTCCTTCCGACGTTGAATTGCCTTGCAATCTGCCGGAGTTTTTCTGCGGAAGTAGGGAAGGTTCCATCGAGAACAAGCTGGTCAGCTGTCCGAAACCTCGGCCCTCTTTCGGCGATGCTGACTGACATGGCTCAGTCTGTCGACTTCGAAGACGGAGAGACCATTTCGACAATCGCCTCCGGCTTCTTCTGCGTGCTCTGCATGCGTTCCCGCACGGCCCGGACAATCTCGCTGGACTGGGAGCTGGCATTCACCGCCGCCTGCTCGACGAGCCAATCCTTCACGTCTCGGGGGAGGCGAACCATAATCTTGGGCAAATCCCTGCTGCTCACGTTGACCTCGCGACTGGACATATGCATGATATGGCCCTCGGCCATCAATCAGTCAACAGAAAAGTGGCCGCCGGCCATCGTGAGGGTTAAATGTCGTTGGAGCCTCCCGTCCACTCACTCGAAAAATTTGTTCTGCGCCTCCCGGATGGCATGCGTGAAAAGATCGGCGTGGCCGCGCGAGCGAATAAGCGGACCATGAATGCGGAAATAATTCAGCGCCTTGAGGCGTCATTCACGTCGACTGGCGAGCCGCTGTTGGTCATCAACAAAAATACAGCCGAGGCGGACATCATTTGGGAGCTGCGCGAACTCAATGCAGAGCCTTCAGGCCGAGGTCGCTCAGCTCCGGGCAAGCTTGATGAAGGCGGCCGGCGGCGGGGCCGACCCTGAGACAGCCGGTATCCCAGACTTCACCGACGTCAAGGGAATGGCGATCCTCGAAACCCGGCGCATAGTCGGCGAATTGCAGGAGTCCGTTAAGGCATTGGCCAAGACCTCTGGCCCGGAGACTGGAACAAGAGGGATTGAGGCGGGAGAGTGAGAGGATGACCTCAGGCTTAGACCCGATCCATCGCTGTTGGCCCAAGGCCAAGGCGGGCGATGGCGGACAGACTTTCCGCCTCGGGCTACCGCGTTTGCTATCAACTATTTCAGGATTTCTGATGAGCCGTGGAGCGCGCAATGCTCCATCCGCCTGCGCCGCCTCGCTGTGCGATGGGCCTACGGGGGAGAGCGATGCCGACAAGCACCAATCCGTCTTCAGCGAGCGATGAACAGGTCCGCACTCTGCTTGAGCGTTACAAATGTACGGTCCCGTTCCACGAGGTGCGCACACGGTTTCTCGGCAACATCGCATCGCCGGTCATGTCGGCCTCACCGCTTCGGGTGGTCGAGGACTTATGGGGCGGCGAGCTGCCGCCTTTCGACGCAATCGACCACGCGAACGAACTCATTGGTGCGCTGGTGATGGGCCTGTGGAACCGGATGACACGACACCAAGATCGAGCTTCACCATTCCGCCTCCTACGCACTGAAACCGCGCCGACCCGCGAGGGATTGGCAGCTCTCGCGCAGATGCGGCGACAGGAACTCGATGGCTTCGTAGCAGGGCTATTCGGGCGAAGTGACGTTATTGATTTGCCGGAACGCGCGCGGCGCAGTCTAAATGAACTCGCCGAGATGCGCGCGGCATTCGTCGCCGTATTCGAGGTCGTCAGCGATGAGACTAAATTGGCCACCGAAAGGGACATGGAAACGACGCTCCGACAGATGCGCGAGATGACGAAGAGCGCGGAACACGAAGTGCATACCATCGTCATGGCCTGCGCTCGCGCCCGGAAGCAAATGCTCGCGAGGATGCCAACAAAAAGGCCAACCGTGCATTAGCCGTCTGGGCGCTGCTAAGTGAACGTGCCAGCTCCCGATGCGTCGCTAGAATTTGTGCAGGCACCTGCACGCCGGCCTCGCAAATGGCTCCTCCATGCCGACCGACTACCATGACAGCCCGGCCCTGCCTGGGTTCCTGAGGCCCGTCCCGACGCCATCTGAGCGCGTTGTCGCGGAAGTCGAGGACTGTATATTGGGGGTCGCGTGATTATTTGCATGGCTGATTAAAATGGAGGTCAAGCTCTCGCCGCAGACGATCGAGGCGCTCGCCTTCGTGATTTCTGGCGGGTCGGCCAACGACACCACCCCCATGGTCGGGCTGTATCGAAGTGGCCCGAAGCTCGAGCGCTTCATGCGGTCCTGCAACGTCGACCTTCGAGTCGGCAGCAACTCTCGCCTGCCCGTTCTGACCGAGTGTCTGATCGCGGTTGCGCGGGGCGAGGACGCACAAACGCTTCTGCCTCGCATCATAGAGGCCGCCGCCGATCCACGGGACTTCGTGGATGCGCCGGAGAAGCTGGCCAGCGTAGTCGAGTACCTCAACAAGTATCTTGGGTACGACGGGCTCGAACTGCAACGGCGCGGGCAAACCATGCGCCTCGTAGCTGTAGGTACGCACGCGCAGGTTATCGCAGAGCTTGTCGACAGGTCGGAGGTTCTCGACTTCGACACAGTGCGCAGGGACTTGGATCGCGCGCTTGCAAGCGCAGAACATGATCCCGAAGATGCGGTAACGGCCGCGTGCTCGACGATCGAGAGCATGTGTCGTTCAATCCTACTGGAGCTGGGCACACCGCTGCCCCAGCGCAAGGACATTGGCGCACTCTACAAAGCGGTCCGCGAGCCGCTGGGAATTTCCCCTGATCGTGCGGATTTCGCTCAGGAGATCGTCGACGACGTGCGCAAGGTCCTGAGCGGCCTCGCCACGGCAATTGAGGGAATAGGGGCGCTGAGGACGCACGCTGGCGACGCCCACGGCCGAGAGCGCGGGTTCAGGCGCATTGACGCTCGCATCGCCCGGTTGGCCATACACTCGGCTAGCACGGTCGCGCTCTTCCTGTTGGAGACGTGGCAGCAGAAGTACCCGACGAAAGCCCTCAATCGGCATTGAGGCAGAGACCGGCGGGTAGCGACGATGTCACCACCCCTTCCGCATCCACTCGTCAATGTCGCGCGAGGAGAGCACCTTTTCCGTGTATTCCCAATCAAGTCCGTGGTCGTCGGCGACGTCGCGGAGATAGCGCAGCTCCATCGGGGGCCTGGTCCTATCGACGCGCTGGGAAAAGTGCTGGACAGCGGAGCGGTCTTTGAGGACCGCGTCAATCCAGTCATCTTCGAAGGCGTCCGGCAACTGGCCGAGAACGGCGAAGATGTCGCCGAAGCGATGCGACAGGGCGGCGTAGACTTCGTCCTCGACCGTGCCGGCGTAGCGCAAGCTAAGGACCTGGACGTTGTCGCGGACCTGGCCGATGCGCTGGATGCGGCCCTTGCGCTGTTCGAGGCGCGACGGGTTCCAGGGCATGTCGATATTCACCTGCGCGCCGAGCCGCTGGAGGTTTAGCCCTTCGCACGCCGCGTCGGTCGCGCAGACGAGCCGTATGTCGCCGTCCTGAATGTAACGCTTGATCAGCTCGCGCGACGCCTTCGTTCGACTTTGGCCGCGCTGGACGAAGGACGCCGCGCCGCCGGCATAGAGGGCGACGGGCTCGCTCGGGAACGCCTCGCAGAGCGCCTCCAAGACCCACTGCGCCGTCGTCAGGTACTGGCTGAAGATGATCGCGCCGTTGGTCTCCAGCCACTGCCGGTCGCGCAGGTAGTGGAGAACGACCTGTACCTTGGGGTCGATGTCGCCCCCCGCAACGACAGCCTCCAGGTTGCGCTCGACCTCGCGCAGCAACGCGATCTCTTCGGGATCAGGCGGAGCGACGCCGTCGGGCGCGCCCTCGTCTCCAACCTCGTCCTCAGGAACGAGAGGAACGTCAAGCCGATTGAGCAAAACGCGCGCCGTGTCGAGGCCGGCCTGCGCCGAGGACCCGATGCGGCGCAGCAGGATGGTCTTCAAAAATCCTGCGCCTGGTTGACGCTGGGCATAGAGCCGGCTGAATGACTCCGCCGCCTCGTAGGCTGTCTTGAACGCGAGGCTCATTTCGAGCCCGCCGCTGTCGCTGTCAAACAAGGTGCCAGACAAACCGTCGCCGTCGCGAGGATGGGTCACTACCCCTACCGGTTTGAGCAGGCCGCGTTCCTCCAGCATCGGCCGCGTTCGCCGCACGACGCGCCGCACGATCGGGTTGCACCTCTCCGCGAGCATCGAAAAGTCGGCGAGGAAGTCCGCCCGGAGGCTCGGGCTGAGGTTGTCGTATCGCGGCCCGACAACTTCCCGCGCCGAGAGGCCGGCGTCTGCGCGCACGTCGCGAAATATGCCATGCTCGCTCGCTGGCGGTAGCGGGTTGCGAAACAGGCCCCAACGGTTGGTGTCGTGAGCCGGCCAAGGTCGCGCATGGGTCAGGTACTGGATCGACTCCTCGCGCATCCACTCGCCACCGTCGAACGGCATCCCCAGCACCTGCGGCGCGCCCTGAGTGAGCGCGGAAAGCAGGTCCCACAACTCCACCGCAACCATCTGGATCGGCGTCGCGGTCCCGAGGATGACGTTCGCCGCGTTTCGGGCGACGGTCTTCAGAAACCCGAGCAAGTTGTTTGGTCGGGCGGCTTCACGCCCGCTTTGGCCCCGCGAACTTCGCGCCTTGTGCGCTTCGTCAAGGATGAGGACCCCGAACGTCTTCTTCGCCAGCGCGCCCCGCTCTCCCTCGTCGTCGCCATTGATGATGAGGCCAGTCGATACGATACCGACACGCCAGGGGCACTTTGAGATGAGCGTCGCGTCACCCTTCTGGGTCAGCGGTCGGCGTTCGGTGTCGAGCCAGCACTTCTTCTGGGTCGACCAGACCGCCGCAGGCACGCCGAGCTTGTCGTCAAGCTCGTCCTGCCACTGCCACATCAAGGTCGCTGGCGCGAGTATCAGCACCGGTTTGTCATCGAGCAGCGAGAGAACCAAAGCCGCCGCCGCCATCGACAGGGTCTTGCCGAGCCCAACGTCGTCCGCGAGTAGGTAGCGCGCCTTGCCATGCAACCGCCAGTCATCGACGCAAGTCTGGACGAACCGCTTCTGCCACGACCGCAGGATTCGCCCGCCCTTGTAGATCGGCCGCTCGGCGAGTACGGCGTCCACCTGCACGCCCCCGTCGGCCCCGCGCGCCTCCTCGATCGAGCGATACTCGATGCGGTTCGCCATCGCCGCGACATGCTTGACGACCGCGTTGGGCAGGTCGACGCCTTGTCTCCAGAAATGCTCGAATTCTTCGCGCACCCATTCGGCCGAATGTGCGTCGTCGTCGCCCCAAAGGATTTCGTAGGCGTGCCGGAAGGCGCTGGCGGAGTTGTTGACGCTGCCGACGAAAGAATAGAGCCGTCCGTCAGAGTGCTCGATGACGCCGGCCTTGCCGTGGACGAAGACGTTTTGGTCATCGCGCGGCACCACGCGCACCTTCATGCGGCCGGAAGCGAGCAGGTCATGAAGACGGCGATACCGTTCGCGCACGAGCAATAAGTCGACGCTGTCTTCGGTCGACTGCCAAGACGAGACCAGCGTTCGCGCCAGCGCCTCTTGGCCATCACGCGCCGCCTTGGCGACCTTCACATCGAACGGGTCGAGGTCGCCGTTGCAGACGACTTTTATTTCGTCGACCGTCTCAAACGACTCCCCGACAACCTCCAGCAGCGAGGATCGGAAATAACCCGCGATACGGAGGTATCGGGTCGCCCCCTTGAGACGGGTCGAAAGAACAGGACCAAGCGCTTCGCGCCGGGACGAAAAGCGCTCAATCGGCATCTTGGGGACAACCCAGGTGCGCCGCGTTCATGGCGATCAGACGCGGTCGAGCTTCAACGCTTCAGCTAGCTCCTCGGCGGCGGCGCTTTCTTCCGGGCGGGTCGTCTTTGTCTTCAAAGTGACATAGGACGCGAGTGCGATCAGCTTCTGCCGGCGCTGCCAGTAGTCGGCGGCGTATTCGGTCTTGAGGATCGTCACGCCGCGTTTCGGATCGCGCGTGCCCTCCATCGTCTTCCAGATCGCAAACAGGACCTGTCGCAGCTGCGTCATGGCGAAGCCGTCGCCCTCCAGCATGCGGCCCTTGAGGACGGCCGCGCCAGCGAGCGATGCCGCGTTGGCGGCGGTCGAGGCCATCAGCATAGCGTAGTCGCCGAAGGCGAAGCTCTTCGCGAAATTCTGGAAATCGGCGACCTTAGCCGAGCCCCTCGCTTCCATGTCGAGCATGCGCACGTAGTACCGCTCGGGCGTCTTGAGGTCGCGCCACATGTCCCTCGGGAACCCCTCAGGAACGAGCAAGTTGTTCGCCACCGCCTCGGCATAGGAGATCAACTCGCGCAGCATTGTCGTCTCGCCCTTGGCGAACTTGCGGTAGAGATCGCGGTCGAGTGGTTGGCGGTCGATCGAGGAGTACCCGGTGACGACCTGGAGCGCGGCGGCGTAGGCCGCGAGCGTCAGGTCGCCGTCGGTATAAAGCGACTCCGCGTTGCTGCGCTCGTGCCAGGAGTTGTCAAGCGCGGTGAGGCGGCCAACCTGCGCCGCGACGGCCTCCTCGATTTCCGCCTCGATCTCCATCCGCCGCGCGTTGGCTTGGCCCACACGCTTTCGCAAGACAAGGCAGACGGTGCCTTGGACGTAGTTGCCCTCCTTCAGTGCGCTCTCGGTCTCGGTGACGACATTCCAAGCAGCAGTCACATGAAGCCCGGCCGCCCAGAGGATCGCGCCGAGATCGGCCCAGACGTCGGCGTTTTGGTGGGTGAACATCACCACCTGTAAGCCGTTGTCGGGCATATGTCGGGTCATTGCGCCATAGGCGGCGACCATGTCGCGGCGGAATTGCTCGTCTTTGCCTTTGATGGCTAGATCACGGCGCGAGTCCCAGAGCCATTGGTCGAATGGCGGCGGCGGGTTCTTGCGCAGCCAGGCAATGAAGAATTCCGTGATTTCGTGATAGTTGATCGCGTCTGCGTAAGGCGGGTCGGTAACAAAGATGTCGTTGCCTTTGTTAACCTCCACGGCTGCACACGTTTTGACTTCCTCTGAGAATTCCCCAACCGTCACATGGCGCAGTGGTCGCGACGGCGCGCCGGCCCAAGAGCGACAACCGTAGTTGAACAAGGGGTTTAGCGCCTGGTTGGTGAACGTACCTCCCATCCAAATTTCTTCCGGTCGCGGTCCCGCCCCGCCCGACTTCACGCCGCAGAGGCGCGAGAAATAGTTCGCCAAATCGCAGAGGAAGATCGCCAACGTCGCACTTTGTTTAGCAGCTTTAGAAGCACGCGATAGAACAAGTATCTGTCGAGCATTGAACAAGTGATGCCAATGGGTCCACCCGCGCTCGCGGTATAGCCGCGTCGTCTCGTCCCCTGGCTCGATCGACATATCTGGAACAAGGCCCTGTTCCTGCCAAAGCGCAAGGTTCTTGGCGAGAATTGCTTCGACTTTGCGTTCGCGCGCCGTATCTTGGGCTGTGACGCCTGCGAAGAAAGTCTCCGGCCGTCTTCTGTGCAGACTCTCCTTGGTCATCCATTGAACGCAGTAGAGTTGTTCCTGATAGATGTCATCGGGGCGCGGCACGAAGTCTAACTTCTCCCACAATCGAAGCTGATTGCGCGTCACCCCGTCAGCATCTCGGTAGTCGCCACGGATAGTCCTAATCTCAACGCCCGACCGCTCCGAGTTCATCAGGTGAACGAGTTCGACCGTCCCGAACTGTCCCCTTTTCAGCCTCCTCCATGTCGGCGGCCGAAACCCCGGAATGTATTTCAATGGCGTATCTGCTGATTCCTGACGATGTCGCCCACCAAAACGAGATGATGTCGCCCGTCGTAACGGAATGATGCCGCCCACCAAAACGAGATGATGCCGCCCACCGGAACGGAATGATGCCGCCCGGGGTTTTTGACGGCGACGAGCGCCTCCGCTGGCCTGTTTAGGGTCGCTCCTTTGGCAATCCAAGGGAGCGATCGATGCCAGCGGAAAGAGTTTCGATGCGCCAGGCGCGCGAGATCATTCGTCTGAAGTTTTCAACCAGCCTGCCGACGCGCGAGATCGCGCGGCGTCTTGGCCTCGCGCCTTCGACGGTTCGAGAGACGTTGAGTCGTTTGGACAGCGCTGGGCTTTCTTGGCCGTTGCCGGAGGGGATCGGCGACGCCGAACTGGAGGCGGCGCTTTACGCCAATCGCAGAAGCAAACGGGGACACCGCCGCCACGCCGAGCCGGACTGGCCCACGGTCCATCGGGAGTTGAAGCGCAAGCACGTCACTCTGCTGATCGTCTGGGACGAATATATCGCGGCCGACCCCGGCGGTTACAGCTATTCGCGGTTTTGCGAACTCTATCGCGGTTTTGAAGCGAAGCTGTCGCCGACGATGCGGCAGACGCACGCGGCGGGCGAGCGGTTGTTCGTCGATTACGCGGGCGACGGGGTCCCGGTGGTCGTTGACCGGCTCACCGGGGAGATCCGCATGGCGCAGATCTTCGTCGCCGTGCTCGGCGCCTCGAGCTTCACCTTCGCGCACGCGAGCTGGACGCAGGCGCTCCCCGACTGGATCGACGCCCATGTGCGCGCGCTCCAGGCGATCGGCGGCGTCCCGCAATTGCTCGTGCCGGACAATACGAAGACCGCCGTCATCAAGGCCTGCCTTTACGATCCTCAGGTCAATCGGACCTATGCCGAAATGGCGGCGCATTACGGAGCCGCCATTTTGCCGGCGCGGCCGCGGCGGCCCCGGGACAAAGCGAAGGTTGAGCAGGCCGTGCTCATCGTCGAGCGATGGCTGCTCGGGCGGCTGCGTCACCGAACCTTTTACAGCCTGGCGGACGTCAACGCGGCGATCGCCGATCTCATGACGCACCTCAATGAACACCGCCCGATCCGCCGGCTCGGCGCAACGCGCCGGCAATTGCTGGAGACGGTCGATCGGCCATCGCTGAGGTCCCTGCCGGCCGAGCCGTACGAGTTCTCGGAATGGCGGACATGCCGCGTCGGCATCGACTATCACGTCGAGGTCGCCGCCCATTATTACAGCGTGCCCCATCGTTTCATCCGCGCCGAGGTCGACGCGCGGATGACGGTGCGGACCGTCGAGATTTTCCTCAAGGGCGAGCGGATCGCCGCGCATGTGCGGGCAAGCGGCAACCACAAGCACACCACCGTCTCCGAGCACATGCCGTCCAGCCATCGGCGCTATGCCGGCTGGACGATTGAACGCATCCGCGCCGACGCGCGCCTGATCGGGCCGGCGACGGCGGCCCTGTGCGAACTGATCCTTGAGGCGCGACCGCATCCCGAGCAGGGCTTTCGCGCCTGCCTAGGCATCGTCCGGCTCGCGGGTCCCCATGGCGCCGAGCGCCTGGAAGCCGCCGCCGAACGCGCCATCGACATCGGCGCGCGGACCTACGGCTCGGTCAAATCCATCCTCGACAACAGCCTCGACCGGCGTCCCGCGCGCCAGCGCTCCACGGACGGAACGCCGATCCTGCACGCCAACATCCGTGGGCCGCGCTACTACAATTAGGAGAAACGGCTTGCTCAAGCATCCCACCCTCGATCAACTCAGCGCCCTTGGCCTGCATGGCATGGCCAAGGCCTTCGCCGAACTCGTCGCCAACGGGGAAGCCGGCGGCCTCGGCCATCACGAATGGCTCGGGCTTCTGCTCGATCGCGAGGCGTCCTGGCGGCAGGACAAGCGCTTCGCGGCGCGGCTGCGCGTCGCCAAATTGCGCCAGCACGCAAGCGTCGAGGATGTCGATTACCGAAGCCCCCGCGGTCTCGACCGCGCGCTGTTCCAAAAGCTGGTCGAGGGCGAGTGGATCAGCGCCCACGACAATTTGGTTCTCGTCGGTCCGACAGGCGTCGGCAAGAGTTGGCTGGCCTCAGCGCTTGGCCACAAAGCCTGTCGCGACAATCGGTCGGTCATCTATCAGCGGGCACCCCGTCTGTTCGAGGATCTCGCGCTGGCCCGCGGCGACGGGCGCCATCCCCGCATCTTACGCAACCTCGGCCGAGCCGACCTTCTCATCCTCGATGATTGGGGGCTTGAGCCACTCGACGCCGTCGCGCGGCATGATCTCCTGGAAATCCTTGAAGAGCGCTATGGACGCCGCTCCACGGTGATCACCTCCCAGCTTCCGATCGACCGTTGGCACGAAATCATCGGCGATCCCACCTACGCCGACGCCATCCTTGACCGTCTCATCCATAACGCTCATCGCATCGAACTCGCCGGCGAAAGCCTGCGTCGGACACAAGCAAAGCAATCAAGGAAGGCTTGACCCAACACCACAGCCGGTGACAACAATCCATCGGCCAGCGAGGCTCGCGACCCGGGCGGCATCATTCCGTTACGGTGGGCGGCATCATTCAGGAATCCCGGGCGGCATTATCCCGTTATACCCGGGCGGCTTCGTCGGAATCGGCAGCGTATCGCCTGTTCGCCGACTCTGGGACTAGCTTCGCGACCACGTTGCGAGTTTTGGAAATGACCCAGGATGGTGCCATCGGCACCATCCAGCCCGTCTTGGGGCAACGGGTCTCCAAGCAGTAGAGGTAAGCCTTAGCGCGATTGCCGTTCACGTCATGCTCGACGCCGAGTCGTGTGATCTCTGCGTCAACTGCGTCGGCGACTTGTTTCTGGGCCGCTTCGACCTCGGCTCGTCTCTCCTTCGATGCGCCAATGATGTTGAAAGCGCCCCAAGTCAGCATGCAGGCGATCGGATTAAGGTCCGAAGCGTAAACGTCGCAACCGAGGCGCGCGGCCTCAAAGGGGATCGACCCGCCGCCGCAGAACGTGTCTGCCACCTTCGGCCGATGGCCATAGCGTGCAACGCCGAGTTGCTCGACAAGCTCCGGCAGCGAGCGCGCGCTTGTGCCAAGGCGGCGGTTCACATCGCCCCAGACAGGCGCGAGTACCTCTGCCTCGCCACTCTCCTCCGGCCGCCGCACGATCTTCACGCGGTCGGCATAAGGCAAGCTCGTAAGCCCCTCGGCAATCCGCGCGATCCGCTGTTCGTCTGAGAGGTCGTCTCGCCACGCTCGGCCTCGACCCCGTTCTTCGGTCACAAGCTCCGCGTACCCGGGCAACAAACGTGCAAATTCGGCCGCGCTCTTGTCGAACCGCCGTCCGAATGCTGCGTCGTCCATCGCCATTAACTTGAGGAAAATATCGAGGTCCGTCGCCGCATTTTCGGTCGCCGGTAGCAGGCAGCCGAGTATCACCGCCCGCACCAGGATCAGCGGCTTGCGGCCCTTCCAGTAGGAGCCGAGCGCAGTCAGTGTCTGGCCGGCCCCAGCCTTGCGCTCCTTGTACGCCTCCGTCGACAGCCGGCCCACCGGAAGCTGCCGCTCAATAAAGGACGGCGCGTCGCGCAGCGAGTACGGCGCAAGGTTGGGTGTCGCCGACGCGAGCACGGCAGTAGTCATGACGCAGTGAGCCCCCTCACTCAGCGGCCGTCGGCTTCAGAAAAAGCTCCGGACCATTGTTCTTGTGTTCGCGCGCCTTTTTCGGCCGAGATGTTACAAACTTGACGTTGGCGCGGGGCTCCAAGGTCCCCCGACCAGCGACCGCGCGCAGGTTGAAGGCATCGGAGCGTGTGCCGAAGCACAGGGCTTGCCGCAGCGCCCCGCGCCAGCCCATGCCGGCTTGATGCGCGAGCCCCGTCGCCGCCGCCGTCATCGTATAAAGCCACCAACGTTCCTCTGGCTTGAGCCCATGCCAATTGCGGATCGCGACGGCCATCTCTTCGGCCGTCACGTCTCGCGCCTCCACGGCCCACAACAGCACGAGCAACTCCTTGCCGAAAAGGCGTTGCACACTCGTCTCGTCCGCGCCCCAGCGGCCGCTCGGCTTTCCCTCCGCCTTGAGACGTTGATTGAACTCAGCGCGCGCCTCGGGCGAGACGACGTCCCAGATGTCGCGCTCGACCTCGCATCGAAACACGGTCTCGGGAGCCCACTGCGACTCGCGATCGCTCGGGAGGCGACCGAAGACCTCGAAGACCTGCGCCTTCCCCTCACGGCCTTTTGTCAGGCGCACGAGGTAGCCATGCTCCTGGTAAATGTCGGCGCAATCGAAGCTGGCGGGAGCGGGTTGCATGGCTTCTATTCCTGCTTCCAGTCGATGCGATCGAAGTCCTCGCCGCTCACGTCGCAGAAGCTCATGAGATCGCGGCCGGACGGGAACGCGATTTGGTACAGAGTCAATTTGACCGTCGGCTGCGGCGCGTCAAGCAGCCTCGCCAACTCCTTCACGCTCTTGTCGAGTTCTGCGGCCGGAACGGCGACGTCTCGCCCGAGCCGCAACGACAGGAAATCGCCTTCCGATCGCTGTCCGTTCAATTCGACCGAGCCGCCAAGGACCTTGGCGTCTGGAATTTTGGCAAGCCGATCGAGGGCGGAGAAGGCGGCGGCGGTGTCCTTCGGCTCGAAACGCGAGACGAGTTGCGCGGGGGCGTCTGGCTTTAGCGCAGCCCTCGGCCTCGCCGCTCCTGCGCCACCCGCAGACCCGTCCTCAAATCCTCCGCCTAACGGCGCGGTTTCCTCCTGACCAAAGACGCCGCGGACCTCCGCTATGACGCGAAGTTGACTTGCCCCCTTGGGCGCGTCGATTTCGCCCAGGGGGACAACAGCGCCCTGTCTCGGGTCCGACCCGTCGAATGTAGCGTGAATGACGGCGACGCGAGGGATCGCCGCGAGGGCGACCCTGTAGCCGCCGGAAACCCGCGTCACATTTGGCCGAACTCTAATCGGAGCGCGCCACTCGCAAATGTCGCCTGTGGTCGCGATGCCTTTGGAGTCCACGGCGAGAAACCAGACGGCAGGAGCGGCGGTTTCGTAAACCCGCCCGCTCATTTTCGCCGCCTTCGCAGGGTCAGCTGGACCGCTCTCAGAGACGTAGACGATGTCTGCATCCTCGGGGGTCACGTTGATCTGGAACCGCCCGGTCTCCATCGGGTCCGACGCAAAATCGTCTTGACGCGCGACGACCCGCGTGCGCCGGACCCACTTCTTGGCGACAAGACCGTCTTTCTCCCGCCAGAACCCGCGCAGCACCGATGTCTTGACGAGCTGATCGAGTCCGCCCCTGGGCAACCAAAACCAGCCCGGTCGCGCGGCGGCGTTGCGCCTCAACGACGACGCCTGCACAGCGTCGGCGTCAAACAGAATGTCCTCGGCGTCGAGCCGGATCGTATCGAACTTCGCGTCGAACTGATCCGAAGGGACGAATTTGCCGCGCTTAGTAAGCGTGTCGATGATCTGCTGCTCGCCGGAATAATCGTTGCGATCGAACTCCATGCGGAAGTCGTCAACGCGCCGCAGCACCCTCGTCATCGGGAATACGATAGTCTTGAAGGTCTCACGCAGCGCGCTGGTGAAGTTGGCGGCTTCCCGATCACGCACGCCGTCGAGTTCCGCCATCTGCGACGATCCCTGGCCATGCTGCGCCCGAATGCGCTCCTCAACCTTGCCGATCGCCCGAATTCTCCGTGCGCTAAGCCGCAGCGTCGTCACCGCGTTGGGGTCGGCGGTGAGAACGAGAACCCGATTTTGTAGGTCCTGCTTGTTCCACCAGTCCACGAAGTCCTGTGGCAGCCTATCGGCTGGCCGCTCCAAGATGATGAGGGTCGGCCGATCCTCGTCGAGTTGGATTTCATCGAGCGGGGGCAGGATGGCCATCCGTTCCGAATAGAGCTGGCCCAGACGGGGCCTGAAGACCTCCTGCAACTTTTCGCGCAACGTGCTGTCGACCTGCTCGTCGGCAATGTTCTGCGCGATCTCGGTGATCTCGGCCGTCACGTTTGCGGTCTGACCGAAGAAGACGCGCTGGTCGACGCCCAGGAACAGATACCACGCCGCGCTTTGCAGACGGTTTAACGCGCCCTTGATCTCCGACACTGCGCGCAAGGGATCGACCAGAGTTTCGATCAGCTCGCCGTCCGTTAGCCCGCGCAAAGGCGTTTCGGCGGCCGACAGCGAAGACATGAGCAGGACCTTGGCCGCGTCCGACGCGGTCGGGCTCCCGTCGGCTTGGTCAATTCGCTCGGCGAGGGCCTGTCCACGGTCAGCGACGTCGCGCGAAATGGCGTTGCCGTAGGCAGGGTTGATCTTCCGAATTTCTTCCAACGTCACCTGGTCATTGAAATCCAGGTGGTGAAGGCCGATCAGGAACGGGGCGTCTCCGCGCGCGAGGGCTCCACGCACGGCCAGCCGCAACAGGCGGATCAAGGCCCGCGTCTTCTGGTAGCCCCGGTTCTCGGCGAAGCGGGCCACAATGTCCCGGATGGACGGATGGAACGGGTAAGTCTCACGGATGCGCTCGACGAAGGTCTCCGGCGTGGAGGGGATCGTGTCGACGCGCTTTGCCTTCTGCAGCGCGTCTACGTAGGCTTGCGCGACCTCGTCGATCCGGTCCTGTCCTGGCAACCCGTCGAACAAGCGCTTGCGGACGATCGCAAAGACCTCGCCGGTGTTCTGCTGTACCGGCGTGATGGCTTGGGCGTTCCGGTCGTAGTGCTTGGTGAGGCTTTCGACCAAGGTGCGCAGTTGACTCGACCCGTCGTGGTAGACGTCGTCCTTGAGGTTCGTCACGACGACACAGGCGCGCTGGCATCGCGGGAGGGCATTGAACAGGCGCTCCAGCGCCCCGATCGTCAGCTCTCCCAGCGTCGTCGCGCCGACCGGCTCGCCCTGCGCCATTTGCAGGTAGGACGGCAGCTCGTCGAGCAGGAAGAGGATCGGCTCGTCGCCGAGAACCGCAACCCACTCGTTGACGCCAGGCGTCTTCGCTCCGTTCCGCCAGAACGGGGCCATGACATCGGACCTGCCGAGCTTGTCCGCGATGTAACCCCAGAGCAACGTCTCGGGGTTCTGATGACCGTTGAAGATGACCACTTTGGCCGTGCCGAAGCCGTCCCCCCCGGTCAGCTTTGGCGCGACTTCGCGACGGAGCGCGGGGTCGGAAGCGAGCAGCCCGAACGCGATCAAGCTGTGCGTCTTGCCGCCGCCCATAGCCTGGGTCAGGTAGAATGCGCCGTCCTCGCTCTTTCCGGCGAGGCGCGCAAAGCCGCGCTTGACCAGAAGCTCCAGACCGGCGGTGAAGTAGTTGCGCCGGAAAAACTCGCGCCCCTCAATCCTACCCAACGCAAAATCCTCGATCTGAGCGACCTGTTCGACGAGACTATCGCTCGTGACTACGGCGCTCGGAATGCAAAGCTGCTTGACGGTCGAAATCGGCATAGGGCGGCCTAAGCGCAATTGTCTCGGCGGAGGACGTTCGGGAGGCTTGTATCACTCCCGCCGAGGTTCCGCCTCTGGGTGGGAGGTTTCGGCCGATTTGAGGCCATGCGCAACCAAGACCGGCTTGAAGGGTGTAATATCCTGTGACTTCAGTGCCTCAAACGGGCACAGCGAACGGAGCGCCTCTGGTGCAGCAATCACAGCAGCGCCCCAGCCGCGTTGTAGACGAATAGTTCGCCGTCCCGGACGCAACACGCGAGCATGAAGTCAGAGGCGTGGCCGCTTCGACGCTCTCGTGGACTACACGGCTCGGGGGGCGGGCTGAGCGGAGGCGTGGCCGTCGCGGTTGACGGCGCGGAACACCAGCCTGGACCTACGCCTCGACCTCGGCCCAAGCGCCGAGTGCAGGCACCTACACTAACTGGCCATCCGGGTCCGGTCTCCCAAGACGTTCGCGACAGCCGCCCTCAGGCCATCGAGACGCTCGATCTTGGGCGGCGGATTTATCGCGAATAGAGCGCTCTTCCACTCTTGGCCGGGACCCTTTCTGCCTTTATGCGGTTGCCATGAAGGGGCGTCTCTATAGTCCGCCCGTTTGTCGCGTCCTCTGAAAGAAGTCAGCACGTGCTGGCGGCCACCGCCATGTCACGCGCCGCAGGGGCGGCTGCTCGTAGGCTCCTACCGCCTGCGACACCTACTTTGAGTCAACAAGGTTAATGGCAAGCGCATCTTGACCTAGTGCGACCACAGTGTAGCCTACGAACATAAAGCGTAAATTCCGCGACGTACCGCCGGCCCGTCGGCTAGCTGCGTGGAGGGCGAATATGGGTACGGTCAACCACAAGCTCATAAGCGAAATTCTGCGCCGCAAAGACCAAGAGCAGCGCGATCGTGCCGAACAAGAGCGACGCAGAGCTGAGGCTGCGCGACTCGCTGCGATTGAAGAACGTTGTCTTAGGCACGTTTTGGGCAGCGCGATCGAACAAGGATGTAACGCTTGGTCCCGATACGGGCTGCCAGATAAAAAGTACGTGCGCCCCCACCCAAGCGATGCAGGGCGCAAGCGGTTACGCTCTCCGGCCGGACAAGTGGCCGATAAAGGACGCAAATGGGGTGGGTGTTTGCCGGGGAGCTTCGAAACTGGGAAGAGATAGTGAAGTGGACCCCGATTTTGGGACCAAGGGCTCAGTTGGAGAACGGCCGCTCCCTTTGATAGACGGAGCGAACGATGACGAAGAAGACGAGGCGTCGGATTGACGCCGGGTTGAAGGCGAAGATCGCGCTGGAGGCGCTGCGGGAGCAGGCGACGGTCGCCGACCTTGCTGGGACTGTCAGGAATTTCGTGCGTGGGGCCATAATCGCGTCGATGGAGGGCGAGTATGGCGATCAAGAAGGACACGCTGGACGATCTTTTGGCTGGCCGCGACCCGAAGGCTGTGTTTTCGAAGGACGGTCTTTTCGATGAGCTGAAGAAGGCTCTGGCGGAACGGGTGCTGAACGCCGAGCTCGACGATCATCTCGACAATGAAGCCGCGGAGGGTTCCCGGAACCGGCGCAACGGCTCTTCAAAGAAGACGGTCCTGACGGAGACGGCCAAGATCGACATCCGCATTCCGCGCGATCGGGAAGGCACATTCGATCCGAAGCTGATCCAGCGCTACCAGCGGCGGTTTCCCGGCTTCGACGACAAGATCGTGTCGATGTACGCGCGCGGCATGACGGTTCGCGAGATCCAGGGCCATCTCCTAGAGCTTTACGGGCTGGAGGTGTCGCCGGACCTGATTTCGACGGTCACCGACGCCGTGCTCGAGACCGTGGCCGAATGGCAGAACCGGCCGCTCGAGACGAGCTATCCGCTGGTTTTCTTCGACGCCATCAGGGTCAAGATCCGCGACGAAGGCCTGGTGCGCAACAAGGCTGTCTATCTCGCGCTTGGCGTCGCAGCAGATGGAACGAAGGACATTCTCGGGCTCTGGATCGAGACGACCGAGGGCGCCAAATTCTGGCTCAAGGTGATGAACGAGCTGAAGGCCCGCGGCGTCGAGGACATCCTGATCGCCGTCGTCGACGGCCTGAAGGGCTTTCCGGAGGCGATCGAGGCGGTCTTTCCGCAGGCCACGGTTCAAACCTGCATCGTCCATCTCATCCGCAATTCGCTGGATTTCGTGTCCTGGAAAGACCGGAAGCCCGTCGTCGCCGAGCTACGGAAAATCTACCGCGCCGCCGACGCCGAGGCCGGCCGCAAGGCCTTGGAGGCCTTCGAGGACGGCTCATGGGGCCGCAAATATGCGGCGATCGGCCAGATCTGGCGGCGACAATGGGAGCAGATCATCCCGTTCTTCGCCTTCGCTCCGGCCGTGCGCAAAATCGTCTACACCACGAATGCTATCGAGGCCTTGAACGCCAAGCTGCGACGGGCCGTGCGGGCGAGAGGCCATTTCCCCAGCGACGAGGCGGCGACCAAGCTCATTTTCCTGGTCTTGCGCCAGGTCGCTCAGCAATGGAAAATGCCGCCCCGCGAATGGGCCGAGGCTAAGACCCAGTTCGCCATCATGTTCGGCGATCGCTTCGTCAGAACCTGATGGAAACCCGGCTCCGCGCACAAGATTTCCGACAGTCCCACCTTGCTCGGCGCTACGAGGTCCATCCCAACCAGAACTGCGTAGCGTTCCCATCGAAGAGCTCCCCATAATTTGATGGGTTCACGGACCGCACGGTTCGGGGTTAGCGGAGACGCCGCCCTGGTGATTGGCGCGACGGAACAACATGCTCGTCCTCGCCACGGCCCCAGGCTTTTAGGTGGTCGAGGCCCTTGCGAAGCACCCAACTATTGATGCAAGAGGGACCTGTGGTCGATCAAAACGACACCCCGTGAATATGGAACGACCCCGGCACCTTCCTGATTTCGAAGCGCCGCCTCTAACGGAAGTGGCTATCTCACTCCAATTTCAGGAGATCGCTAACTTCGGTTTCGTCGACATCGGACCGCTATGGGAGTGCTTCCGCGATCGTTTTAGTCGCGTCGAATATCACCCACGCCTCCCACCCGTGTTCGAAACGTTCGGCCTTCCACAGGGCACGGTGCAGCCGCTTCAAATGAGTTTCGGAGTCTTCCCGCAACTGCCGCGCTGCTGGTTTGTAAACAACACTAACAACGAGTTGCTACAATTTCAGGCTGACCGTTTCATCCATAATTGGCGCAAGGTCGAAGTGAATAATGTCTATCCACGATACGAGCACATCCGCGCTCGTTTCGCCGAGGAGGTGCAAGTACTGCAAGCATTCTTAGCTGAGCGCGGCTTGGGGGGGATCAATCCGAACCAGTGCGAGATAACGTATGTTAATTCGATAACCATTCCCGACCAACCAGGGGATCAAACTTCGACCGTATTTAAGAATTGGAGTTCGTTCCATGGTACTTACCTAGGCGACGTCGAAGACGTGTCGTTCATATGCCGATTTCGTATTTCAAACGAGAGCGGTGAGCCGATCGGTCGCGTAATCGCACAGACATCGCCTGGTCTTGATGCCGAGGGTCGCCCGGTTATCCAACTTACGTTGATCGGGCGAGGTCGCCCTGCATCACCGACAGTCGAAGCGGCATTGAATTTTATCGACGTTGCCCGCGATCGTATCGTTTGCGGTTTCGCGGAGCTAACAACCGACGAAATGCACAAGATTTGGAAACGGAGGGACTGACCATGTCGCTGGCTTATGATCTCGACTACTCGGAACAGACAGCTGGGACGAGCGCAACGGCTCAATCACGTCCAGCAAGAAGTTCAGGTTCACAAATTGCTGCCTTTAATCTCATCCGAACAGATTGGCAGCGATTGGCGGCCCACCGATTAAACGAAATCATTCGGCTGCCTGTCGGCTGGGACGGGCACCAAGGCAAACCCGTCAATGCGACAATCGCGAACTACGCCTACAATCTCCTCGAAGCACTTTTGACAATGCAGGGCGTGCCCATGCCTTCGATCACGCCGCTGTCTTACGGCGGCATTGTGCTCGAATGGCACCGAAAAGGGTGGGACGTTGAGATCGAAATCGACGCCCCAGCAAGCCATCATCTATACGCTCACGAACTAGCATCAAGTAAAGAATGGGAATTTTCGCTGGGGCCGCAGCTCGATCAGCTTCGAGGAGTGATTAAAAGAATTTCCGACTGAGCGAATTGCTTCCCAGAATGCCGTTAAAACCGCTAACCGACGCGTGTGGAAACGTCATTGCACATGATGACCCAAACATTTCACCGCAATCAATGCTTATCAGGCACGTTAACGAGGCTCAGCACGTTATCTTGGACGAGAACATAAACGGCCGCCGCATTGCGAGTGCTGCATTCAGCCGGACGACAGGTGATCCAGATAACGGAGTATCCGTCGATCTAGGCCAGCTATTGGCTGAAGCCGGCCTGAGAGAGGATGCCAAAGTGCCCCCGGGAATGGGGGCGGTTAAGTTGCAGGTGGGTCCCGTCAGAGACCTGAACTGCCGCGTTGGGTCCGACCCGATCGTAACGAATGCGTTCCATGGTCAAATTTGGGACGTGAAAGACGCGAAGCGAAGAAAGCTACACAAACTGGTTGTCGGATGGGTTGTGCCTCTTCCCGGCGTTGCAATTAGGTAGTGATCTTTCCGGGTAGGCGAGGTGCAGTAAGCGACAAGACAACACAATTTGACGGAACCATCTCCGCCTACAACCCTGGTCCAGAGAGGCGCGCCCGTCGCCCCAGCCGGCAAGATGGACCGATAAGCCTGGCAGGTGTTCGCCACATGCTCACCTCGAACTCACGGCGACCCGGCTTCGTGCAGGTAACTGCACCAAGGCTGTCGGTGGCGGTCGCTTGATAAGGCGACCGGCTCTATTCAACGAGTCTTTTTAGGGCGTCTGAGGGGTGTTTTGGGTCGTGATAAGTGGGGATTATCGCGAGGAAGAACAATGCGGTGCGCCGCGGTGGGACACGAAGTAGCCGCGCCACGCATATTGCTGTGCGGGCATCAGTGTCCGCCGAGGGTTAGGAGTATAGGAGGTCATCGCGCCGAACGAAGGGCTGATATGGGGATCGATTTGACCCATCGGCCACGCCGTCGAGGAATGATTCCATTTTCGCGCAGCGGACAGGCCGTAGTCGACGTTAGGCGAACACTCGGGATCGCAACGGTGGAGGCGCTATCGGGAGAAGATGTCACTCAGCTGTTTGCAGCGCCTGACCTCGCAGACCGTCGATGAACGTCAGTTGAAAATCCGAAGGCCGCTCAAGCCAAGCGCTCGGTGGCTACATATGCGGCAGCGGGCCTTCCCTGTTCAACCCGTGCCAGGCTAGCAGGCTATCCGCAATGAACGCGCTGAGAGCGCAAACGGTGCAAGTCAGGGCTACGCCGAAGAGAAAGAACAGCCCCGTTGCGGCGGCGCCCTCTCGCAACGCCCCGACAAAGAGGGTAAACGCTGCGGCGCATGTGCTCGCGCCCGCCAGCGCGCCGAGGATCATCGCCGTGTCGAGAACCACGATCCGCTGTCCGAGCCGTCGGAGATGAACGCGCAGCCGGGGCGCGCCATCCCCTTGAGCGTCCGCCGCCAACAATTCCGTTGTGTGCGCGATATGCGCGGAGACGTCGGCGAGCCGCGTATTGAACAAATTGAGGAGGACGCCAATGCCGGAGAGCAGGAAGACCGGCGTTAGCGCCACCTGAACCACGTGAGCGGTTGTGTCGAGTGGCAACTCGGCAGCGGACAGAGGCACTCCACTAAGCCGCAAACGCTGTGCGTCGGCCGGGCATTCCGGTTCTCCGGGGAAATTCGCAGGCGCTCAAAGATACGACATGCGCCGGGTTGACGCCAGCGGCCGGGTTTGATTAAGGCGGTTGCCACTTCGCGGCACCGTCCCGGTCCGTTGATCATTCCATGATCCCAACCCGTTCAGGCGTCGGCCGCGGCCGACGTCGTGAGCGCAGCTTCCGCCAGTCCGGCCCGCCATTCAGCCGGCGACGTCCCGGCCATGTGATGGAAGGCATGGGTGAATGCGCTGGTTTCGGCGTAGCCCAACGCGCCGGAAATCCCGCTCACGTCCATACGAGTGCCGGCGAGCAGCTGCCGGGCCGTGTCAAAGCGAGCTTTGTTCAAAAGCTTGCGGAATGTCGTGCGCTCCGCGCGCAGGCGGCGGTTGAGCGTCCGCGGATGCATCCTCAGGCGGTCCGCCACCGCCTCCAGCGTGAAGTCGCCGAACAGGACACGCGGGTGGAGCATCCGGACGACCTGGTCGGTGACGTTGGGAAGGGCGACCGTCCAATATTTCGCGACCGCTTCTTCCAGAGTCGCGCGCATACGGAAATCGGCGCCCGGCACCGGGCGTCCGAGCTCGCGCGCCGGGAAGATGAGGGCCGATTGCTCGGCATCGAAACGGACGGGGACCCGAAAGAAACGGCGATAAGGTCGGGGGTCGGTTGGCTGCCGCCGAGACAGGAGCACTTCGTCCGGCAAGGCTCCGCAGAGTTCCCGCATCATGTTGAAGCCGATGGCGGCTGCGCCATCGCGCAAATGATCGGCGCCCTCGGTTCCCGGCTGGTAGACCGCATAGCCGATCCAGGCCACGCCGTCGCGGGCGATAAGATAAACCGCGGCGCCCCGGATGTACCGACGCTGATTATCGACGAGGTCCTGCAATGCGCGGCCAAAGGTCGGGGCGTTGCGCATCAATCGACCGACGAGCCCGAGGCTTCTGGTGTCGCCACATTGACCGACCAGAAGACCGAAATGCGCGCATCCCGTTCGCGCCGCCGCCTCCTGAAGGAGCCTAGCTGCCACGGTGAAAGGGATCATATTCTCCGGATCGTCGAGCAAGCGAACGTCGATCCCGACGCTTGCCGCAACCTCGACAGGATCGGCGCCAAGCTCTTTCAGGAGCTTGGGCGCCTCCGCCAGGACCCCCACACGCTGCTGTCCCTCTGGCACGCCTCCGCCACCCCCCGTGCGCGCGTCCAGAGCGTGCGTGAACCCTAGGAGACACGGCGCAATCAAAAGAGCAAAAATATCAACTTCAATTCTGGTCCGGTTGTCGCGAAATCGCAACCCGGCAGCCGAAGCCGGTCGTGCTCATTTTTTTACCAGTGTTTTTTGCTGCGCCTGTCGTGAAATCGCAAGCCACCTTCGACGCGTCTTGTCTAGATTATCCGCATCGACCCGAGAGCAATCAGGCTAGATGTGAGGTAGTACACCGTAACGTCTTGTAGCTCCACTTCCAAAAGACAAAGAATACGAACTTAGACAATGCTGGAGCGCGAGCAG
This sequence comes from uncultured Alphaproteobacteria bacterium, assembly GCA_963824475.1. GTDB lineage: Bacteria > Pseudomonadota > Alphaproteobacteria > Rhizobiales > Beijerinckiaceae > Roseiarcus. Next base: position 263,494 of record CAWGPR010000002.1, on the reverse strand, counting down.
TGCCTGGCGCGGTGACGCACTTTGAGATTTATGCGGAGGATCCGGCAGTGCTGGCGGAGTTCTACGGCGAGCTATTTGGCTGGCGGCTCCAGCGCGGGCCTCGGCCGGACTACTGGCGGATCGACACCGAGGCTGGGACGCCGCACGCCTTCGTCGGCGGGCTGACCTATCGTCCCGTCGGCGGCGCTCGCAGTTGGGTCCATTATGTCCATGTGGCGTCGCTTGACGACGCCGTCGCCGACGCCGAGCGGCTCGGGGCGGTTGTGCTGCGGCCGAGGACCGCGGTGCCGAACACGGCCTGGTACGCCGTGCTCGCTGATCCTGAGGGCAATATTTTCGCGATCTACCAGAAAGACCTCGCGGCATTCGGGCCGCCTGAGACCGACACATAACAACTGACACATAACGGACGTAGGACACGTTCCATTCCCTCAGTTAACCCAAAGCATTGTTCATGTGCGCTGACCAACCGACGAAACGTAAGACCCACGTGCCCACGGAGCGGCCGCCGTTCGAGCGAGTTGCGCTGATCCTTCAAGGCGGAGGCGCGCTCGGCTCGTATCAAGCCGGCGTCTATCAGGCGCTGGCGGAGGCGAACCTGCATCCCGATTGGGTCGCCGGGATTTCGATCGGCGCGGTGAACTCGGCCCTTATCGCCGGCAATCCGCCGGAGAAGCGTGTCCAGCAATTGCGACAGTTCTGGGAAACTGTCAGTGCGCCGCCATTCGGGGTCCCGTCTCTTCCCGGCCTCAACATCCACGGCGAGTACATGCATATCGCCATCAATCAGATGCGCTCGTTTGGCATCCTGCTGGGTGGCGCTCCAGGCTTCTTCACGCCGCGCATGCCCCCGCCTTTCCTCCATCCGCCTGGCGCCGCCGAGGCCGTCAGTTTCTACGACGTGGCGCCCCTCAAAGCCACGCTCGAGCGCCTAGTGGACTTCGACCTGATCAATGAAAGCGCGATGCGTTTCAGCGTCGGCGCTGTGAACGTCCGCACCGGCAACTTCGTCTATTTCGACAACACCACGCATCAGATCGGCGCGGCGCATGTGATGGCCAGCGGCTCGCTGCCGCCCGGGTTTCCAGCGACCGAGATCGACGGCGAGCAGTATTGGGACGGCGGCCTCGTGTCGAATACGCCTCTGCAGTGGGTGCTCGACAGCAGACCGCGTCAGGATACGCTGGCCTTCCAGATCGATCTCTGGAGCGCCAGCGGCGAGTTTCCACGCAACCTCATGGAGTCAGAGTTGCGCCAGAAGGACATCCGCTTTTCGAGCCGCACGAGGGCTGCGACGGACCAGTTTAAGAGAAAGCAGCAGATCCGTCACGCGGCCGCCAAAGTCCTCGAAAAGCTCCCGAAAGACCTACGGCAAACCCCTGAGGCGGAAATCCTCGCAAGCGAAGCCGACGAGAAAGTCTACAACTTGATCCAACTCATTTACCACTCGAAGACTTACGAGGGAACATCGAAAGACTACGAGTTCTCACGCCGAACGATGGAGGAACACTGGAGCTCAGGATACAGCGACGCGGTGCGCACGCTGCGTCACCCAGAGGTGCTCCAACGCCCGAACGGAAGCGACGGCGTGTTCACCTTCGATCTCGCCGTGCAAGGCCGCGAGTAGCATGAGGAGGTTCTCCGTCACCTCTCGGTTTGTTCTCGCGCAGCGCCATCGCCAATCCGGAGACAAATGTCATGAAGCTCGCTGAAGTTCGCAAAAAGGCGTTCGCGATGCCGCTAAACGACCCCGCTTATCCGAAAGGGCCCTATAAATTCTACAACCGCGAGTTTGTCGTCATCACGTACCGTACGGATCCTGACGAATTGCGAGCGGTGGTGCCGGAGCCGTTGGAGCCAGCGTCCGACACGGTCGCGTATGAATTCATCCGCATGCCCGATTCCACTGGGTTCGGCGACTACACCGAGACCGGCCAGGTCATCCCAGTGCGCTTTCGGGACCCCGCCGGCGCGGTGCAGGAAGGCAGCTACGTGCACGCCATGTACCTCGACGACAACTCGCCGATCGCTGGCGGGCGCGAAATCTGGGGATTCCCGAAGAAGCTGGCCAGTCCGAAGATCTCGCATGAAAGCGAGACCGTCGTCTGCACGCTGCACTATGGCTCGGTGCTCTGTGTGGCGGCCACGATGGGCTACAAGCATCACGAGATCGATCCCGCGCCCATACTGAAGGGCCTCGGGCGACCCAACTTCATGATCAAGATCATTCCGCATGTCGATTGCACGCCGCGCATCTGCGAACTGGTGCGCTACCACTGCGAGGACGTTGCCGTAAAAGGCGCTTGGTCCGGGCCGGCGGCGATCCAGCTCTTCGAACACGCGATGTGCGATGTCGCACGACTGCCGGTCCGCGAGGTGGTCTCGGCCAGCCACTATGTCACCGATCTGACGCTCGGCCTCGGGACCGTCGTGTTCGATTACTTGAAATAGTCGCCTCGTCTTATCGGCAGAATGAAAGGGAACTCGGGCATGTCTCACTTCGACGGAAAAGTCGCGATCGTCACCGGCGCGGCGAGCGGCATCGGCAAGGAGATCGCGCTCCGCTTCGCCTCCGAGGGCGGCATCCCGGTGATCGCGGATCTCGATCTCAACGCTGCCGGCGCTACCGCAAAGGAGATCAAGGCGAAAGGATCGGACGCCTTCGCGGTGGCGATGAACGTCGTCGACGAAGCCGCGGTCGAAAAAGGCGTGGCCGACACGATGGCGAAATTCGGCCGCATCGACATCCTGGTCAGCAACGCCGGCATCCAGATCGTCAAGCCGATCGTCGACTTCCCGTTCTCCGACTGGAAGAAGTTGCTGTCGATCCACCTCGATGGCGCGTTCCTCACCACCAAGGCCTGCCTGAAGCATATGTACGCGGCCAACTCAGGCAGCGTGGTCTACATGGGCTCGGTGCACTCGAAAGAAGCGTCGGTGCTCAAGGCCCCTTATGTCACCGCCAAGCACGGGCTGATCGGGCTCTGCAAGGTGGTCGCCAAGGAGGGCGCCGAGCACAACGTCCGCGCCAATGTCGTCTGCCCCGGTTTTGTCCGAACGCCTCTGGTCGACAAGCAAATCCCCGAGCAGGCCAAAGAACTCGGCATCAGTGAAGAGGACGTGATCAAGCACGTGATGCTGAAGGACACGGTCGACGGCCAGTTCACCACCACGGAGGATGTCGCCGACGCGGTGCTGTTCTTCGCCGGGGCGCGGAGCAACGCGCTGACCGGGCAGTCGATGGTGGTCAGCCACGGATGGTTCATGCAGTAGCCGGTTCCTCTGAAGCATTCGTAGAGCGCGGTCCGAACCGCAAGGAGGCCATCAATGTCAGAAGGACAGCAGAGTGTAGCGACTGGCGCGAGCAACCCGGTCCCGGCCGGGTTCGACGCGCTGCCGGTTCTCGACGTCAGCAACCCCAATTTCACTAGGGAGGGCAACCGGCTGTTGGCCGAGTTGCGCGCCAAGGGGCCGGTCTGCCGCGTCGAGCCGATCGGCGTCATCGGTTTCCTGAAGTGGGCCGACTGCGACGCGATTCTCCGAGACTTCAGGACATTCTCAGCGGCCTTCGCGCGCTCGGAGCCTGTGCCGGGCGCCGAGGAAGAGACCAAGATCGACACCCTTTTGCGGGAAGACCCGCCGAAGCACACGCGGGTCCGGGCGCTCATGCAACAGGCCTTCACGCCCGAGCGCGTGGCTGCGATGGAGCCGCACACGCGGGAAATCACCCGCAAGCTCATCGACGACATCCTGGCGAAGGGCGCCGAGTGCGACTTCCTCCATGGGTTCGCTCTTCCGCTTCCCTCGACGGTGATGTCGGGCCTTTTGGGCGTCGACGCCTCGATGGTGGAGACGTTCTCGCGCTGGGCCAATTCGATGATGGGCGGCAACACGGCCCACGCCATTAAGGATGATGCGGCGCGGCAGAAGCGCTACGAAGAGATCGCGCGCGACGCGAAGGATATGGAGGCGTTTCTCAAGGAGAAGATTGAGGAGCGTCGCAAGTCGCCCGGACGAGATCTGGTTACCTATCTCATCCAGGCCGCGGAGGGCGGCGACAAGCTGACCGAACGTGAAGCGCTGACCCTCATGAAGCTCGCCATGATCGCGGGCAATGATCTGACGACGCAGGCAATCGCGTTGACATTGGATTGCCTGCTGGAAAATCCGGAGCAGATGCGCCTCGTCTCCGACGACCTGTCGCTCGCCGCGAATGCGTTCGAGGAGGCCCTGAGGTTCAATGGCCCTGTCGTCTTCCTGCAGCGCAAGGCGCTTCGGGACGTGGAGGTCGCAGGGGTGAAGGTCCCGGCGGGCTGCGTGGTCGCCCAGCTTGTCAGTTCGGCCAATCATGACGAAGCGGTCTTCGAGAATCCGGAGGTCTTCGACGTTCGCCGCACCATTCCGCGCGTCCTCAGCATGAGCAGCGGCAATCACCAGTGCATCGGCCAGCCGCTCGCCCGCCTCGAGGCGCGCGTCGCCTATGAGGAGTGGTTCGCGCGCGTCACGTCCTTCGCGCGCAAAGGTCCGCCTCAATTCACCAAGCAGATGGGCCTGCGGGGGTTCGACCAGCTGCCAGTCACCATGGAGCGGCGTCCGGCGAAAACGGCTGCGCCGGCGCCGGCGGACAGCGTCGTCAAAGAAGCGGCCACAGCGGAGAAGCTCGCCGCCATGTCCGACCAGCAGCTGGGACTGGACAAGCGCCAGATCACGAGCGTGCGAGTCGCCCAGATCTGGCAGGTGAGCACGACGACCAAAGTGTTCGCGCTGACCCACCCGACCGGAGGCCTTTTGCCGAAATTCACGCCGGGCAGCCACATCGTGGTCCATATGAGAGACGGCGGGAAAGTGTTCAGAAACAGCTACTCGCTGATCAATGGCGGCTACAACCAGAGCCTGGGCTATTTCATCGGGGTGCAGCTCGCGACGAACTCCAAAGGGGGTTCGAAGTACTTGCACGAGAAAGTGACGCGAGGCGGCGAACTCACGATCTCGGTGCCGGCGAATTGCTTCCCCTCGGCGGAAAGCGCGGTCAAGCATCTCTTGATTGCGGGGGGCATCGGCATCACGCCGTTACTGGCCCACCGAACGCATCTCAAGCTCCTCGAACAGCGCGTCGAGCTGCATTACACCTTCCGCAACGCGGAATCGGCCGCCTTCGTCCCGTTCCTGGGGTTCCAGAACGACCCGAACGTCCATCTCTACGATGACAGTTTGGGGCAGAAACTCGATATCCCTGCGCTCATCCGTCGGCAGCCGGAGGGGACGCACCTCTACACCTGCGGTCCTCCGGGACTGATGGACGCCGCGATCAACGCGGCGGAGGCGCTGGGCTGGCCGCCCGAGTCAATTCATGTCGAGCGCTTCGGCGCCGAGACCCATAAAGGCGATGAGCCGTTCGACGCGGTCTGCCAAAATGCCGGCAAGACCATCAAGGTCGGCGCGACCGAGCACCTCTTGGATTGTCTTGAGCACGCTGGCATCGAGGTTCCGTTCGGCTGTCGCGCTGGCAGCTGCGGCACGTGCGAAGTTGGCGTTCTATCGGGCAAGATCATCCATCGCGACTCCGTCCTCTCAGCCGCGGAGCGGGCTGAAGGCAAGAAGATGCTGGTCTGCGTCTCGCGCGGGCTAGGCCCTTTGACCCTGAACCTCTGATCTCCAGCTTTAGCGGCATGGAGGCGCCGATGCGCATCAGGCGAATAACGGAGATTGAATCCGATACTCTGACCGATTCTCGACGGTCGAGGACGAAAATATGCCAGTGGTGGTGAAGCGACCTACGACCGACGCGCAGGCTCGCCACAAGAATGAGGCGGCGAGCGAGGGGTCGACGGCCCAGCGACCATGGCTGTCCCCGGCCGGCCGCATCGCTGCCGGCAAGGCTTTGCGTGACAGGACGCCGCGCGTTGAACACGCGGGGTGGAGAGCGCCGGCGCGGCGATTTGACCCGATCGAGATCCTGCACGCCGCTGATGCGACCCGGCTGCCCGAACTCGTGCCTCTTCGCTATGGGCGGATGCTGACCTCCCCGTTCACCTTCTATCGCGGATCGGCGGCTGTCATGGCGGCAGACCTTGCCCACACGCCGGCAACGGGCATCCGTGTTCAGGCGTGCGGCGACGCTCATCTCATGAACTTCGGCGGTTTCGCCACGCCGGAGCGCCGGCTGATCTTCGATATCAACGACCTCGACGAAACGTTGCCGGCGCCGTGGGAGTGGGATCTCAAGCGGCTCGTGGCATCGTTGGTCCTTGCGGCCCGCGCCAACGGTTTGCGCGACGGAGACGGCCGAGACGCGGCGGTTGCCGCCGCGCGCAGCTACCGCACGCACATGCGGACCTTTACCGACATGGACGTGCTCGACATCTGGTATGCCCGCATCGATGACAGCGACTTCCTGGCGTTGTTGCCGAAGGATCTGAAAGCGGTCGCCAGCCGGCGAATCGCCAAGGCGATGTCGCGCAGCAGTTCGGAACTCGTATTTCCGAAGCTGGTTGAAGTTGTCGGCGAGACGCCCCGTATCCACGATGCCCCGCCAACGATTTTTCATCAGGAGGAGTTGAACTCCGCCGGCTATATGGACATACTCAAGCACGGACTGACGAAGTACCGGGAAACGCTGCCCGAGGATCGGCGCGCCCTGCTGGACCGCTACCGGCTCGTGGATGCAGCGGTGAAGGTGGTCGGCATCGGTAGCGTTGGCACCCTCTGCATGGTCGCCCTGATGATGTCCGTTGCGGAGCATCCGCTCTTCCTACAGTTCAAGCAGGCCAACGCCTCCGTGTTGGAGTCGTATGCGGGCAAGAGCGCCTACAACCACCACGGTGAGCGGGTGGTGAAGGGCCAACGGCTTATGCAGCCCGCTTCGGACATGTTCCTCGGCTGGACCACCGGCGCGAAGGGACAGCATTTCTACGTGCGCCAATTGCGGGACGTGAAGCTGAGCGCGCTGGTTGAGACCTTCGACGCCGAAACGCTTTCGATATACGGCCAAGCATGCGCCTGGGCTCTCGCCCGCGCGCATGCGAAAGCGGGCGACCCCTGGATGATCAGCGGCTATCTCGGCAAACAGGATGTCTTCGACGAAGCGATGGGCAAGTTCGCGCTCGCCTACGCCGACCAGGCCGAGCGGGATCACGCGGCAATGAAGGCCGCAGTGCGCGCCGGCATTATCGAAGTGCAGCCGGAGCGTTGACGCGATGGCGAGGGCGCTGATCGGAGTTTAGCGAGGTGGCCCGGCTGAACTAGAGGGGTTGCCGACGCCGAGTGCTTCAGTGGCCGCCTGTCCGCAAGGCCACCAGACTAAAAGGTCGGAGCGCGCCCTGGGCTTCACAGGCCGGTCAAGACTTGCTGCGGGGAGAGCACGGAAGAGCGACATGACTAACGAGAAGCCAAGCCTCAAGGCGAAAGCCCTGCACGAGTTCGCAAGGTTCGCGACGATGTTCGCGTATCTCTGGGTGATGTTTTTCTTATTGCAGTTGCATCAATACCTCATCCTGGCGCAGCGGCATATTCCCTTTGAGCAATATGGCGTCGGTTTCATCAACGCTCTGGTGCTGGCGAAGGTGATGCTGGTGGCCGACGACCTTCGGCTGGGCGAGTGGCGCGGGCGGCGGCGACTACCCTTGATCTATCCGGTTCTGACAAGGTCGGCTTTGTTTGCCGTCGTCTTTATAGTCTTCGACATCATTGAGAAAATGCTGCTCGGGGTGCTGCGCGGCAAGTCGCTCGCCGACAGCGTCGAATTGTTCGGGGGCGGAGGACTTGTCGGCGGGCTCCTCGTCGCAATCATTGTCGCCCTGTCCCTTGTTCCTTTTTTCGCCTTCGTCGAGGTAAGCCGCCTGATGGAGCCGGGGGAACTCGCAAAAATACTCTTTACCCGTGGGCCAAGACCCGCTGATGCGGATATCGGCCAACGGTATGTATCGAGCTAGCCGCAGTCTGCCCGATCGAAAAGTAGAGACGCATTCGTTGGCGGTCGGGGCGCCGATGAAGCGGCTTGCCTTTGCTCTCTTGTCGACAGTCGGCTTCGCCTGCTCGGCTCATGCGGCGGATCTTCGGACCGCGAAGGCTCCTGCCGAGAGTGTCGAGTCCCCGGATTGCTTCGGCAGCCTTTGGACCTATTTGAACGCGTCGGCAGACGACTGCTCGCTGACTTACGCGGGAATCACCCTCTATGGCGCGCTCGACGCGGGCTATGGTTACTCGACCCATGGAGCGCCGGGCAATCCGAGCGCCGGCTACCTCAACTATACGATCCTGAGGAGCAGCGGCAACGCCCATTGGCTCTGGTCGCCCAATGCGTTGGGCACGTCCGTCATCGGCCTCAAAATGAAAGAGGATCTCGGCTACGGTTGGTCGTTGATCGGCGTCGTGGAGGCTGCCTTCGACCCCTATTCCGGCATGCTCATCAATGCGCCGCGATCGCGGACCGATAACAACGTCAACCCCTTCGCAAGCCAGACGGTGAACTTCGATTCGAGCAGGGCGGGACAGTGGGACAACTCGCAAGGCTATATCGGCCTCAGCAATCCCGCTTACGGGACGCTCACGTTCGGTCGCACGAACTCGCTCAGCCTGGACGTGCTCGCTGCTTACGACCCGGTCGCCTCCGCGGCCTTCTCGCTGATCGGCTTTTCCAGTTCGTTCGCCGGTTTCGGCGCGGGGTCCACGGTCCGCACGAACACGGCGTTCACTTACCGCTTGTCCTATCAGAATTACCGGCTCGCCGCCCAGGCGCAGGTCGGCGGCTACGACTGGGGCAACGCCTCCAACGGCCAATTTCAGGCCCAGATCGGCGCGGACTTCGGCAATCTGTCGTTGGACGGCGTTGTCGGCTGGACGAAGGACGCCGAGGTTCTGTCGAGCTTCGCCGGCAGTCCGCCGCCGGGATATGACGTCAACCAGGTCTTGAAGGCGACGCTGTTGAACGCCGCCGGCATCGAGTTGGCGGCCCGATACACGTGGGGTCCGGTCAGATTTTACGGAGGCTATATCTATGCCCGGATTATGAATCCGAGCGACGACTACGTCGACGGCTTCCCGACCATCGCCGCGGGCATCTTCGTTCCACCGGGCGCCGTGACCTCCGACGCCTATAACGTCAACAGGATCGTCAACGCGTTCTGGACCGGCGCGCGCTACTCGTTATGGAGCAATCTCGATCTTGCGGCCGGCTTCTACTATCGCATCCAGAACGACTATCTGCCCGCCCCGGAAGTCTGCACGGGTTCCGGCACGACCATCAGCAGCCACAAATGCGCCGGCAGCGACGGCGCCGTCTCCTTCCTGATCGACTACAAGCCAGTCAGGCGCGTTGACCTCTATGGCGGCGTGATGCTGTCCGACGTTTGGGGCGGCTTCGCATTTGGCCACCTCTACACGCAGAATGTTGATCCGACGATCGGTCTGCGCATCGCGTTCTGAAATCCGTCTCAAAAGTTCTTGTCTTTATTTGTCGCAAAAGCGCAAGCGGAAAGCGATTACAATAGTTAGATTGGCTTCGCTGGTTATAAATCGAGTTGAGCGTCAACATCGGAAATGTGGGGCATCGGCATGAGAGTGTTCAGGACTGCCGCTTTGACAATTCTCTTATGCGCTGCATACGCACCGCCGGCATGGGCGCAGCAGAACGCTGCGCCGCCTGCGAATCCACCCACGGCTGCTGCGCCAAGGCCGGCCATTGAACCTAAGGCCGTCCAACTCCTCAATGCGATGGGCGCGAAATTGGACGCGGCGAACAGCATGTCCTTTTCGGTCAAGACCGCCTTCGAGGAGCCGGCGCGAAACGGCCAGCCGTTGTTCTACATGGTTCAGGCCTCCGTCTCCGTGGAGCGCCCGGACAAAATGAAGATCGTCACCTCGGGCGACGGGCCGCCGTCCGAGTTTCTCTATGACGGCAAGAGGATCATGGAGTACCTGCCGACCCAAAATATGGTCGCAGAGACCGGAGCTCCGCCCGAGCTTGGGGCGATGCTCGATGATGTCTACGACAAGTATGGGATCTACTTCCCGTTCATTCACTACATCGTTGATCAATCGCACGAGAAATTGGTCGAGGGGCTCACGTCGGCTTTTGTCATAGGCCAGTCCAAGCTCGTCGGCGGGACGACGACCGACATGGTGGCGCTCGCCAACGACCATGTCCAGGTTCAGATTTGGATTGGGTCCGACGATAACTTACCGAGACAATTGTGGCTGACACTTACGCACGCGCCGCAGAAGCCGCTGAGGATGACCGAATTTTCGGATTGGAAGCTCGGTCAGCCGATCGACATGACCCCGCCCAATACGCAAGGCGCAGAGAAGATCGACTTTGCTCGCCCGGACGCCGCCGCGGCTAAGTAACGATAGAACCGATTGAGGACAATGAGATGAAAAGCTCGGCAATTTTGAGACTCGCCATGCTGGCCGCGCTTCTGGCCGCGGCGCCGGAGCCAGTGCTGTCTCGCGGCGGAGGCGGCGGAGGGGGAGGCGGACATGGCGGCGGCGATTTCGGCGGCGGAGATCGCGGCTACTCAGGCGGCGATGACTCGTGGCATGGAGGCGGCGTCGACGCCGTTGGCGGAACCTGGCACAACGACGGTTACCATGCCGATCCCTACTGGAGCGGCTACGGCGGCGCTGCCGCCGTCAACCACTACTATGCCAATGGCTGCTACAATTGCGGAGGTTACGGGAATGCCGGCTGGGCCTCGGCAACCGCCCTGGCGACGGGCTACGCGATCGGAACGACGGTGGTGACGCCTCCGTCGGGTGGGGAGTGCCAGCATGAGACGGTCGTGGAGGTCAAATACTATGTCTGCGGCACGACGTGGTTCCGGCCCCACGTCGGCAACAACGGTCTCTACTACAAAGTGGTGCCCGCTCCGCGATAACTTGCGCTCCGACCGCAGCCTCAACTACCGGGTCCATCTTAAGCCCCGGCCGGACGACACCGCCCGCCGCCACCGCGTTCATGGACAGTCGTGCGCGTGATCGAGTTTGAAATCCCGCAATAGGCCGCTAGCTGGGGTGTTTTGACAGAATCATCGCCGCTGGGAGGGGCATGACGGATGGATATCCTCTTCATTTGCGTCGCCATCTTCATTGTGTTCATGGCTGCTGGGTACGCAGGACTGTTCGTTCAGTCACGCCTGACGGAGGCGCACAAGACGGGAGAGTCGAAGGGTGTGGTCGGTCAGGTGTCGGGGCTGGTCAGCCTGTTGTTGGCGCTGGTTCTGGGAACGCTGATCGGCGTTAGTTTTGCTTACTATTCGACCCAGAAAGCGAATCTGGAGACCTTCTCCGCCCAAATCCTGAGGCTCGATCAGGCGCTCAAGCAATACGGGCCGGAGACTCAGCCTTTGCGCGACAAGCTCAGGGCGGGAATCATCAAAGGCTATCAGACATTCTGGGGCGGCGGGGATGTTGATCCGAAGGCGCTTACGGTCGAAATGCCTTTGGCCAACGCGCAGGCCATCAGCGACTTTCTGGCGACGCTGAAACCGCAGACCGACCTCCAGAAAGCGGCGCTGACGACGGCGAACATCTACGCGAGCATGGTCGAACAATCGCGATTGCTGATGTCCCTCCAGGTCGCCAGCGGGCCGGTGTCCTGGTTCCTCATCGCAATTCTGGTCTTCTGGACGGCGGCGCTGTTCTTCGGCATCGGCCTCTACGCCGAGCCCAATGGGCTGGTCTATGCCGCGCTGGGGTTCGGGGCTCTGTCAATCGCCTTCGCGATCTTCCTGATCTTTGAATTCGCCTTACCCTATACCGGCCTCTTCCGGGTTTCGCCTGCCGCGCTCCAGCAGACGATCGAGTCCATGGGCAAGTAACCGCAAGCCGTCAAAGCCGGTTGCGACGGGAATGAGATTGGCTCGCTTACGCACCTCCGACCATCCGCTCGACCCGCAGAAGATCCTCTTTGCGCTGATTTGACCCGCTTCCTACCCGTCGGGGAATGTCCGCTCTTTCAGCAATTGAGACGCCCGCTGTCGGCACATTGCGGCCCAATTGGCAGCAGGCCGACAGGTCGTTCGAGGCGGTTAGGGGAGAATGCCGACGGCGTTCCCGAGGAAGAGTTCGCCGTCCCGGACGTAGCGGGACAGCATCGCGTCAGAGGCATGCCCTGTCTGCTGTCTGATCTTGAAGGTCGAAATTCCTGCCCGCGTCGCGCTCGCCGCCAAGCCTGCGCGCAGGCTGTGACCAGAGAAGTCGCGGCGCTCGGCGTCTGGGCGTTAGTGGGGTAGGCCGCAAGCCGCCGGACGCCGAGCGGCTGCGCCGGCTTGGCTATACACTTCGACTACGGCCGGAGGTGGTCGGTGCAGGTGCCTGCACAGAACATCCTCTCTCTGCGTTGCGCCGGCCCACCCGGAAGGCATGAGGGAGCCCGTTCGTAGGTGGTGCGTCGGCACGAGGAGGCGTCCGCAGTCGACCCTGAGCGGACATTGAATGTGGTGCAGAAATCAAACAGATCGTGCGAAAACGTGACGAGTTTGAGGGGTTGATCGTGGCTGGCGATACCGAGTTCGAGACGGTGGCTATCGGGGTCTGGTTGTACGCTGGCGGAGTGCCGCACGAGGTTCGGTTGCTGAGGAGGCCAGCTTCTCGGGCCTATTCGAGGTGGGTCGAAGATGCGCGGACCGGAATGGACTGCATCGATCAGAAGTCGCCGATACCGATAACTCCGGATGGTCAAGTGTACTACGTTGGCGCGACGAGCGGCGGAGAGTTCAGCAGCAAGGAGGAAGCTCTCGCATGGGCAAATCGTCAGCCGTGGGGTCCAGTGACTTGGACCTTTTTGGTCGAGTGATGGGAGACGGCTCTTGCCTTTCTAGCGCCAATGACAACGCGCGCCGCTTAGGCCAGGACTGGCGCATGCTCCATGCGGTTATAAAGCCGCCAGCGGCCATCTGTGCGGGCTTAGCGCGGCTATCGCCATTTATTCCCGCTGCACCGGCTCAGTCGGCTTGTCCTCTCGAAGGCCGACGCAGACGGCGTGTCGCAAGAGATTGTCGGCGGTCCGACGAGGCGCGGAGATCCGATGGCGAGGCGCTGGGCGCAGACCAGCGCGATGTACAAGAGAACCTGCTGACCCACGAGCGTCATGCTCAGCCTTGCTCTGCGCAACTCAATCCGCCCATCACATCCACTGACAGAGCCAGCGGCCGGGATTCTTGCCCGACAAGGCGGAACCGATGGCGATCCGAAGTTGCTTCGAGTTAATTCTGTCGCTCGTAATGAGTTCGTGCTCAACGAAGTCGCGATCACCCAGATTGGCCAGCGCCTTGAGAAGCAATCCCCGATAGTGCTGGTCGTCGCCGCGTTCGCCCGCTGTGTCGCGATAAGCCTCGCGCAGCGGGCTAATAAGCTCAGTCGCCCATTGCGGGTCGGCGCGGCAGGCGCCAATCACCCGCGGGTAGAACGAATATGGCGACGGGCTCGTCCGGTCGGCCAAGATGGGTGTCAAGTACGGAAGCGGATCGACTCCAATCCGGCCGACTATTGGCAACAGAATGGCGCGAACATCGGGGCCCTTATCGAGGAGCGCGACTATGCGGCGGGCGTGGGACGCAAGTAACGCAGCGTCGATGTCGCCCAATCTGTAGGCCGCTTCGCGCGCCGGAGTGTAGTCCTTTCCAATTCCATCGATCTCGATCATGTCGAGCACATCTGGCAGCAGGGCTTCGGCCACTTCCGGTCTGCTGGCAAAGATTTGATAGAAAAAGGTTGGCCGGCGAACCCGTTGATCGCGCACGAACCGTCGCAGCACGGCAATCAAGTCGGGCGTCCACTCCCGCACATTGCGCGCGTGCTGGATCCAAGAGAAGAGCACCGCCATCTGCTGATCGTTGAACGGCGCGTCGCCTGGCAAATCGAGGACGGCGATCATCTCGCGCGTCATGCTGTCGTCGACGGGCGTCCGGAATTGGGCCTCGGCTAGCCGGGACGGCACGCCGCCTGTCAGGCGAAGGGAATAGCCCAGGCGCGTTAAGACGCCGCCGAGCGTGAGTGGATTGATCTTGTAAGTATCGCGCAGCGTGTCGACTCCGCCGCTGTGCCCCGACTGGATCGCAGGACCAAACAACGCAGGACGAATGGGCGTCTCGACTGTGATCTCCGTCTGCCGCATCGTTTCCGACGCCTGATCGGTGTTTCCGGTGCGCACGATGACGGCGCGCTTTCGAACGACTGTCGCGAAGGGCGACAGCGGAATGCCTGCTTCGCTTTCTATCGGAGTTATAAAGTCTACGACCAAATTCGCCTGATCGCCGGGGTCCGCAGCGTCAACCACGCAGACCGCGCTATCATTCGGATTGCCGCCGGGCGCCGCGCATTCCTTGCCGTGCAGAGCACGATGAAACGTGCTCGACGTCAACGTTTGCGCGGTAAATTGCTTCACTTCGACAACGCGCACCCACCGTGCCTGGCCTGTCGACAACAAGGTGCGGCATTCGATCCCGCAGGCCCGCTGATCAGAGAACGTGCCGTCATAGCTTTCGACGGGCCGACGAATTTCGAGAGTTGACGCTCCGACCGGCTCGGTTGGTGCGTGATCAGACGCGCGGAGAACCGCTGCGGCCGCGTCTGCCGCATAGTGTCCAAAGTGGTACGGCGCGAGCGCCGTGAACACGACGAGGACTATGGTAGCTACAATGCCCGCTGCGCGTACACGACCGCCGGCAGGCCAGAACACAACCGACGGAGCGACGCATAAGCCGTAGATGAGGCCCGTCGCGGCGAACACGAAGGGGAAAGCAATCCCCATCGTCCCCAGCGCGACGATGAGCGCAACGTCTCGCCCGGCCATGAGAACGGTAAGCGCCGCCAGCGCGGCGAGAACGATCAGATATATGCGCATCGAGCAATTAGGAGCGATTTTCCATCAAGGGAGCGTAACAAGGCCTGGGCAACAGGGCGTTAATTGCAGGCGGGAGGCGGAACGCGTCCTCTGGCGGTCGCGGCGCGACCTGGGAGGCTCGCCGACGAACGCCAAGGTCAGCTTTCGCCGAAGGTTGCGAGTCCTTCCCGACCCTCAGTCGTGACCTGGGCAGCCGCAGCAGTCCGAAGAAACGCTCGCAAGGCCTGGCCAGAACAAGCTTAACGGACTTGACGCCTGCTTAACCGAGCTCATGCAGCTTAATCTTCAGCCGACTTCGCCGAAGATCGGGCCCGCATGCGCGAGCGACGAGCCTCTCAAGTCAGGGGCCGCTATCCGCCCTTAGGCGAAGTTCCCGTCCGCCCGCTGATCGGCCGCGCGGACGACATTGGGACCCCCATTTTCGGGGCACAAATGTTCGCCCAGACGGCGGAAGGCTAACGCCCAACATGCTATTCCAGCCCCTAGAGGAGAACACCTGCGGCGTTCCCGAGGAAGAGCTGGCCGTCCCTGATGTAGCGCGAGAGCATGGCGTCGGAGGCGTGTCCGGTCTGCCGCCTGATTTGGAACGTTGAGACGCCCGCCCGAGCTGCGCTCGTTGCGAAGCCGGCGCGCAGGCTATGCCCCGAGTACTCGGTCGGGTCGAACCCTGCGGCGGCCATCCGATCGCGAAGGATCAAGGACACGGCTTCGCCGGAGAGTTCGACCGGCCGAGACTCGCCCGTGTCGATCGACGGACCGGAAAACGGGACCGTCCTCAACCCGCGCGGCGTCGAGCCAAATCTCAAGCGCATTGACGGGGCAGTGGATGGTTCGGCCGAAAGGAATGCCTATCTTGCGCCCCACGCCGTCTTGGTCGGTCTTTGACCGCCGGATCGCCAGAATGATCCCCTCCCGAACCCGTTCGAAGTCAACGACGTTGGTTGCAGCGAGTTCAGAGCGTCTGAGGCCGCCGGCAAATCCGATGAGCAGCAAAGCCCGATCTCGGAGGTCCTTGAGCCGATCACCCATCGCCCCAAGAACGATAAAGAGGTCCTCCCGGAGAAGTGGCTTGGCCTGATGTTGAGCCGCTCCGTGCTCGCGTCGGATGCCGCGCATGGTTGCTCGAACCAGAGGCGTGCGGACTGGGTTAGGCAGATCGCCCGCATCATGAGCGATTGAGACAGCCGCCAGCCGTCGAGTGAGGGTGGAGACCTTCAGCACGGTGGCGTGATCCGCGAGGTAGGCGGCAACCTGGGCCTCGGTCGCTGGGATCGTTCCGCCCCACGCGCGGAAATGGTCGAGGTCAGCGCGATAGGCGCGCTTGGTCGCGGGCGCGATCCCAGCCTGGACATACGCCTCGACGTCGGCCTGGAGCGTTTTGGTGCAGGCACCTGCACAAACCAGGACGCCCGAGCATTCCATTTGGGTCCGCCTGGCGACGAAGCTCGTCGGCGAAGCCTCGTCAATCCCCTTTACCGACTCAGTCATCGGTCGTCTTGATCTCGCCGAGCCGCGCGAGCAGATGCCCCAACAGAACGGCGGCGGGTCGCACGTCCGCCTCCTCATCGACCTTTATGTTGCCGTTCAGGACGGAGAAATATTCGATCAGCTGCATCAGCAGATCAGGCGGCTGGTGGTTCAGCGGAACCCCCGCAAACGCCAGCCAATTCCCCGAAGGGGGGAAGCCGATGTCCAGCTCCTCGGTCATCCTGGTTGTTCCGGCCTCGGTCGGAACGATCCAAGGACCCGGCTTGCTCGGGAACCCCTCCTGACCGATGAATTGGCTGACCTCCTCGGGGCGGCTGACGAGCTCCCGCTTGAGCAAGCCGTCGAGCGAAATGGCCGCCCACGGCCCCGTGCCCCATGAAGACACGAGGTCGGCCTCCGGGATGATGTGCGCTCGCACCACGCGGCTCAGCACTGCCACTTCGAACGGAGTCAGCCGATCCTCGGCCTCGCCCCTGTCAGTTCGTTTGATCTTTTTACCCATGTCCTTGCTCCTCACTCAATTGTTGTAAAATGCAGTTAACTGCATCAGGACCGCATCCCAGCCATGCCTACTCGGAGTCCTGAGACGGCTCATGCGCCAGCTTCCCTTTGGGCGGCTGAACGTTCTCCAGTCCGGGCACGGCCTTGCGCAGGGCGTTGATCAAAGCCTCTTCTTTGCCGACGATGCCGCGCCCAGATCGCTCGCCCCCATTCTTGAGCAGGGCCTCTTCGAACTCGGCGTACTGCTTCGGGCTAAAGTACATGAGCACGCAATGAGCGTTGTTGAGCGGCTCGTCGCCCTGCATTTTTCGTTCAAGCTGCTTGGTCTTCAATTGCTCGGCCAAGCTGACGAGCTCCTCGACGTTGTCCTTCGTCACGTGCCGGCCGATGATCTGGAGCTTCGTCCAGCCGATCTTCTTGAGCCTCGCTCGGCTGATCGGCAGGGGCTCGAACTTCCGGCTCACCTCGACCAGATAATACGCCTTTCGACGTCCGAGGCGGCCCTTCTTCACGATCTGCTGAAACAAGTCCGGGTCTCGGTCCAGTAGCTGCCGCAACGATCGCCCCAGCTCCAGGAACGTGTCCTCCACGTTTGAGGACAGGGCCAACACTCTGTCGTAAAGCTCCTCAATGCTCATCGTCATTATCCCCTCCTTGGGATGATCAGGCTGCCGAACCTCACGTTCCGGTTGAAGCCTCACTTGATAAACATATAACAAAATCAAATAGTTAGCAATGTAATAATGAGTATAAGGCCGTAATTGTGAGGGTGGCGTCCGAACCGCCGCATCGAGGCGCGGTCGTCATCGTTTCGTCAGATCGGCTATGTCGATCCGGGCCGGTGGCAATCTGATCCACGCGAGGGAGGGAGGCTTTTGAACGCCGGCCCCACAACCCGCACGACCGTCTCGCGAGGGGCCGGCGTCCAAAACCCTTCACCTGAGCTGTCCATACCGATCAGCCCCGATACGGCGGAGAACGCCAGAAAGCGGCCGTAGGCGCTACGGGCAGGATGCGCCATGACCGACCGCTCGCTCGGCGAGCTCCGACCGCGTCAGTTCGGCCCAGGAGATTTTCGGAGTGTGGCCCGCTTGTGGGCATTCCACCCGCTGACAGTTGGCAACACCGCCCCGCAACCACTATCTCTCGGACGAGGCGTGGAATGGTGACGAATTACCTTTCGAAGCGACAGAATGTGGTTCAGGGCGCGACAACTGAGCTCAATGCGAAGCTAGCAGCTCTCGCGCTGGCTTTCGACGAAACTTGGCTGAAGGCGGACAGCGGGCATCCCCTTCAGGCGCTCTGGCGGCGGCAAGACGCCCTCGCCACCAATGAGCTACTGAATTTCGGGGACGCGATGGAGCGGCTCCACCAGGAAGCCCCTGCCTGGCTCAAGGGGCAAGTGCGCGTCATCAAGACCGGAGATGCGGGCCAGTCGGCGGGCGCGATCTTCGAGGTTCTCGCTCTGAACCTCTTCTCGCGGCAATTTTGTCGGGTCATCCCGGCGCCTGACTCAATGCCTGGCTTTGACGGAACACTCGTCTTGAACGACGACTCTCGCGTTCTCGTCTCCGTCAAGAACCATGGGATGTCGAGTCGCGAGCAGGAATTCCTCGCCGAGGCCAAGGCCTTCGACGAGCAATTCAAAGCCCAACTCAACGCCCATGGTTTGCGGGACGTCGAGGTCACCATCTTAGGCGCGAAGTATCTGGATGCGGCTGCTTTTCGGAGTTTGAAGACCGATATCGCCAACTGCTTGACGGACGTGAAGGAGGGTAGGCTCGGCGGCGAGCTTGATCGACCATACACCATCTTTCTCAAGCCCATAGTGCCCAAGCACGGGTCCCTTAGCGTCTTCGGGGCGAGCTCCAGTTGCCAGGTAATGTCACCGATTGCGCCTAACGAGCAGGCTAACTTCGAAGACGCGATCCGCAAGGGCTGCGAGAACCTTTACAGACAAACGAAAAACGAGACCGGAGAGTTCTGCCGGATGATCATTCTGCGCCTGTCGAATACCGCGTCGATTTCGAAGTGCCGTGAATGGGCGACATGGTATTTCAACGAGTATCCCGCCGACCCAGTCGATGTAGTTATCTTGTATCAGTCCGTCGTCACGACGAACGTGGCTTCCGATACAAGCTCGATCACTCACTCTGTGTCGATAGTGACGGGTCCACGATTTCAGGCGTGGCAGAGAAGGAAAGATGGCGGTGTCCGGCGCCTGCCCAATATGTCGTTTTTTGTGGGCATCATCAGCAACAAGCAACCCCCTCTGCTGTTGACGAGCGATGGCGTAAACGGCGTCGATATGAGTAATTACTATATGTACCAACGCGCTGACCTCTATCAGAAGGTTGAGTTCCCGGAGACCACAACCGGCAACCTATCTAACCCGGCAAGCGGCGTAGTGATCCACGCGGTCTTCGAGCAAAACGGCGCGCCGGTGATGACGTTGTCGCCGAAGGTGGAGCGGGAGAAGGTGCTGGCCTTGCTACCTTGAACTCGGGCTACCCTGGGTCCTGAGACAATTTTGGATACTCCAGAGCCCCCTCCGCTGACCGCTCGTCGCCCTCGCGAGGGCTTGCTGGGACTTCGATGAATGCGTGCTTCGGGCGGACACCAAGCCTTCCGTGACGGCCCTTGTACGCCCGCTATCTCGCCAGTTCCCGCCGTTCGGCCAATGGGCGGTTCCCGCCCTTCTGCGACTTTCCCTGACAGCCCTAAGATGACCGGTTTTGCGTCAAAAGCCGCCTTCGCCCGGCCACTTGCTCTGCCTGCGGCGCGATAAACCCGCTCGGTCGCCGGCGCGATCCCAGCCTGCACATTCGCCTCGACCTCCGCCTGCAGCAGCGTTGTGGTGCAGGCACCTGCACAAGTCGATATGCAGGTCGAGTGCCCCAAAGCATGCGCATAAGCCGCTCGCGGACCATCGAGAGGCTCGATGTTGGGTCGTGATAAGAGGGAGTTATCAGAGGTTAGGACCCGGTCATCGGCCATGTCGCGCGCCCCTCAAGACGTGGGCGCGGATCGCATTGAGCTGTTCTAAATTGTCGCGAACCACCTCAAGCACCGGCCAGACGCCCTCACGGCTCACACCGACTTTCAGCATGTCGTTTTCAACACCGAGGCGCTCAAGCTCAGCCGAGCCGTCCCAGTCGAAACGTCGCGCTACGGGCGTGGCGTCGGCATAGAAGGCCGCCATGCACGCTGCATCGTTGGCTCGATAGTCGGGAACGTGAGCGGCGAGCGCGTCGCGTACGGCCGAGCATTCGCGCGCAAAGCGGTGGATGCTGGCTTTACCTAGCGCGGTGTGCTTGTCGAGGGCGTAGGCCGGCACCTCGCCGATCATCGTCCCCGGCGGGACAGGACAATCGACCACGTGGCGATCGCCGGCTTTTTCAGACGCGAGCCAGATCAGCGGCGTCATGATCACGATCGGCTCGCGAGTTCGCATTGCGGCGGTGTGAGTGGCTGAGACAAGGTCGGAGGGGACGCCAAGGTCGCGGAACGCGCCCATCAAGGCTCCCAGGTCGCCGCGACCGATGCGGTGCTCCTTGCCCCACTCGACACCTGAGGCGTACCAGGCGGCGATCGCTCGCTTGGGCAGAGACGAGGTCGTCTCTCCGACGCATTTGATGCGCTGGGCGAGCGACATCGCTCCGACCTCGCGCCGATCCTCTTCGAGTGTCGGATGGTCGTGCGCGGCGCAGATGAGGTGGTCAGGCGAACGATCTTTGGGCGCTTCTGCAAGCCGACGAACAACGATGCGAAGCGCGAGTTCGTCCCCGCCTGCTCTCAATCGCCAGGCGGCGCTCGTGCAGGCCGTGGTCGTCTGGATCAGCGCATCGACGGACCCGACGCCGACGTCCTCAAACGCGATCGCGATCAGGCGTCGCCATATGCCTTGGCCCCGATGCCTGGTCAGCGTGAACGCGGCTCGTTCGGCCCGATCAGCGTCGCCGCGCCGGATCGCCTTTTGAAGCAGCGACGACGCGACCCACGGGTCGATCGCGAGCGGTCGGGGTCTGGCTGCACTGGCGAAGCGGCGAAGGTCATTCTCAAACAGATGCGGAATTTTGGGTCCGTTCACGATGGCTCCTCCTTGAGCGTGAGGAGGCCGGTGGAACGTCAGACCCACTGTAAGCGTAAGAAATAGCGTGCAAAAGTAAAGTGGATTTGCGATGCGCTACTTGATAAACGGGCTTTGACGCGTATCGCAGACCAAAACCAACGCCAGGCCAGCCGACCCGATCTTCCTTGTGCTAAAGTAAACGGCGTGAGGGCGCGCCATGAGCGAGACCCGCAAAATTGCGGCGATCCTGGTTGCGGATGTCGTCGGATATAGCCGTCTTGCTGGAGCGGACGAGGATCGCACGCTCTCGCGGCTCCGCGGGCTGCGCAGCGATCTGATCGACCCCGCCATCGCCGCGCATCGCGGGCGCGTCGTCAAACGCACTGGCGACGGGCTCATCGCTGAGTTCCGCAGCGTGATCGACGCCGTGCGCTGCGCGATCGAAGTACAAAACGGCCTCATCGAGCGCAACGTCGGCCTGCCGCCCGAGCGCCGCATCGATTTCCGGGTTGGCGTTCATCTGGGCGACGTGGTCGAGGAGGCGGACGGCGATCTGATGGGCGACGGCGTCAACATCGCCGCGCGTCTGGAAGGCATTTGCAAGCCGGGCGCGATCTGCCTCTCCGAGCAAGCCTACTGGCAAGTCAAAGGGCGGCTCGATCTCGCGGTCAACGACCTCGGCCCGATCCAACTCAAGAACATCGCCGATCCGATCCGGGTTTATGCGCTTGAAGTAGGCAAGCCGGCGCAGGCGAAGCCCGCCCAACCGAGAAGGCGTTCTTCGCTCGCGCCGCTCGCGCTCGGGATCGTCGCGTTGGTCATATTGGTCGCAGCCAGCGCGTGGTATTTCCTCGGGGCGAACCGGACTGCGCCAGTCGCGACATCCGCGCCCACGCCTGTCGCCTCGAACGGCGCGCCTGCCGAAGCCGCGCATCTCTCCATCGTGGTGCTGCCCTTCAGAAATCTCTCCGGCGATCCGGGCCAAGACTATTTCGCCGACGGCGTCACGGACAACCTAACCACGGACCTGTCGCGCATCCGCAATAGCTTCGTGATCGCCAGCACCACGGCTAGCACATACAAGGGCAAGACCGCCGACGCCAAGGAGATCGGCAAGGAGCTTGGCGTTCGCTATGTGCTCGAAGGCTCGGTGCAGCGCGACCAGAACCGCGTGCGCGTCAACGCCCAGCTCATCGATGCGGAGACCAGCGCGCATCTCTGGGCCGAACGTTTCGAGGAAGACCTTGCCGACCTGTTCAAGCTGCAGGATCAGGTCGTGGCGCGATTGGGCAACGCATTGGGTTTCGAACTTGTCAAGGCGGAAGCAGAAAAGAGCGCCCGCTCCAGAAACCCCGACGCCATCGATCTTTATATGCGCGGCCGTGCGCTCGTCCTACAAACCGTGCAACAACCCGCCAAGGATAAGAACGATGCGGCGCTGGCGTTGTTCGAACAGGCGCTCAAGATCGACCCGAACGACGCTAATGCGTTGGCGGGCGAAGCACAGTGCTATCTGATTGAGTATGTTTACTTCGCCAACCCCGAAACCGATTACGACGCCAAAGTGATCGGTCAGGCCAACCGGGCTATCGCGCTCGCTCCCGATAGCGTGCAGGCGTATGTGACGAAGAGCGCTTACCTGAGAACTTCGCGCCGCGCGGAAGAGTCTCTCCGCACCGCCGACGCCGGTCTCGCCATCAATCCGAATTATGCCCGGCTGTATGGAGTGCGAAGTGGCGCCAAATCTTCTCTTGGCCAGTTCGAACAAGCCAAGTCCGATGCGCAACAAGCGATGCGGTTGAGTCCGCGCGATCCGTACATCGGTCTGTGGGATGTGTTTTTGGGCCGTGCGGAACTTGGCCTAGGGCATTTCGACGCCGCTCTCAACGAATACCGCAACGCAATCGACTCTGGTTTTCGCACCTTCTACGCGTACGCAGATTTGGCCGCCGCCTATGCGCTCGAAGGCAAAATGGACGAGGCGAGGACCGCCTTGGCGGAGGCCCGCCGCCTCAATCCCAAACTCACCGTCAAATGGCTGCAATCGGGTACGCCGAATGAACCAACCCTGTTCGAAGGATTGCGCAAAGCCGGGTTGCCGGAAGAATGAGCGAGACCCGAAAGATAGCGGCGATCCTCGTCGCCGATGTCGTCGGCTACGGCCGGCTCGCGGGCGCAGACGAGGATCGGACGCTCGCACGGCTGCGAGCCATACGTAGCGATCTGATCGACCCCACAATCGGCGTGCATCACGGGCGGGTCGTCAAGCGCACCGGCGACGGCATTCTTATTGAGTTTCGCAGCGTGGTCGGCGCGGTGCGCTGCGCCATCGAGGTGCAGAGCGGCATGGTCGAGCTCAACGCAGGCTTGCCGCCCGAGCGCTGCATCGAGTTTCGCGTCGGCATCCACCTCGGAGACGTGGTCGAGGAGGCTGACGGCGATCTCATGGGCGACGGCGTCAATATCGCCGCGCGGCTGGAGGGCGTTTGCGAGCCCGGCGCGATCTGTCTCTCCGAGGACGCCTATCGTCAGGTCAAGGGGCGGCTCGATCTCGCTGTGACCGATCTCGGCCCCACTCAGCTCAAGAACATCGTTGAGCCGATCCGGGTCTTTTCGTTTGAAGTGGCCGCGCCCAACCTTGCGAAGCGCGCGCCGCGCCCGGCGGCCGAAAAGCCCGCCCCGCCGCGCCTCTCGATGGTCGTCTTGCCGTTCGCCAATATTGGAGGCGGCCCAGAGCAGGAGCATTTCGTCGATGGGGTCACGGAAAGCCTGACGACCGATCTCTCACGGATACGGCACGCCGTCGTGATCGGGCGCAACACCGCCTTCACCTACAAGGGCAAGCCCGTCGATCTGAAACAGATCGGCCGCGAGTTGAACGTCCGCTATGTGCTGGAGGGCAGCGCTCAGCGGGGCGGAAACCGCCTGCGCGTCAACGTGCAGCTCATCGACGCGAAAACGGGCAATCATCTGTGGGCCGAGCGTTTCGACAAGCCCTTGGCCGACCTCTTCGAAATGCAGGACGAGATCGTCGCGCGGCTGGCAGGCGCGCTGAACGCTGAGCTTATCGCCGCCGAGGCGCGACGCGCGGAACAGGCTCCGAACCCCGACTCGATGGACCTCTACTTTCAAGGTATCGCTTGGTTCAACAAGGGTCTTAGCCCTGACAATGTTACGCAAGCGCGAAGCTTTTTCGATCGCGCGCTTGCCGCCGATCCCGACAATGTCGACGCGCTCATTGGATCGGCGCGTGCGGACTCGGTTGAGGGCGCAGTTTTGTTCTCGACCGATCCCATAGCGGCTTTCGCGGCGGCCGAAGCGAAGCTGACCAAAGCCTTGTCGTCGGTCCCGGACCATGCGCGGGCGCATATGTTCCTGGGATTTGTCGAGATGATGACTAAGCGCGCGGCGGAGGGCATCGCCAAATGTGAACATGCCTTGGCGCTGGATCGAAATCTCGCCAGCGCGCATTCCTTTATTGGAAGAGGTAAGATGCTTGTCGGTCGCGCCGAAGAAACGGAGGCTCACGTTGCCGAGGCCTTGCGCCTCAGTCCGCGCGATACGATGGCCAACACCTGGATGATGCACGCGGGCTTTGCGAAAAACCAGCTCGGCGCCTGGGACCAAGCGGTGGCGTGGTGCCGGCGGGCGATCGAGGCCAATCGAAATCATCCGACAGCATGGTTTCAGTTGGCCGCCGCGCTCGCGCGGCTTGGTCGACTGGACGAGGCGCATTCCGCGGTCAAGGCTGGCCTCGCGCTCGCCCCGTCCTTCACCGTGTCCCGCGCCCGCGTCAATTGGACGACGCCGAGCGACGACTTAACGTACCTAGCCCAGCTTGAGCCCGTATTTGACGGCCTGCGCAAAGCCGGCGTCCCCGAACAATAAACGCTCGCAAGGTGCTCGCCGCCTTCCTCGCTGTCGATGTCGTCAGCTGGTCGCGCCTGTGGGAGAGGACGAGGCGGGTCGGGCAACCCCCTAAGTCGGCCTCAAAGTGATGCTTGCGTGCAGTTACCTGCACGCCGACAAAGCGTAGCGGCGATGGTTCCGAACACGATCAGCGAACGCGAAGTTTCGACCCTCTACAGACTTATGGCAGCTCGATGGGGATGACCGTTGTGCGTAGAGTAGAAGTGTGGCGCGGTGGCTTTAGGTTGAGCATGTCTGTTTGCCGCCCCTTTCGTCTGGCGGTGCCTTAGTGGCTCAGCCATGGCTCCGTTTCCACACTCCCCTCATCGGTAGGGTCGAGGACTGACGCGCCGGTTTAGGCCGAAGTTTGTATTCCCTGTTGGCTCGCTCTTTCGTCTGCGAGTGTCACACCATCTCGGCCGTGCCACGTTTCCAGCCCCCGCCTCGTCGAACGCAGCATGCGGATTTCCCGCACTGCGCTCTCCTGTTTTGTAGTAGCTGGCACTTGATCTGACGGTCAGCGTCCGGAGTCTGTTCGGGTCCGCCTGTAGGTTTTGCTCAGGCGGCGATCATTTTCTCCTTCGCAAGCGGCGTCGCGTCAAGGAACGTCTGCATCGGCGTTTTGCCGAAGCACCATCGTCCTTGGTGCGGCCTTTCCTCGTTGTAGCTTTGGACCCAGGAATTGAGATCGCTCTGCAGCTCGCTGATCGAGCCGTAGATTTTCTTGCGGAAGGCGACGCGGTAGAACTCGTCGAGCACGGTCTTGTGGAACCGCTCGACGATTCCATTCGTCTGCGGGCTCTTGGTCTTGGTGCGCGAGTGATCGATGTCCTCGAGCGCCAGGTAGAGCTCGTATTCGTGATGCTCTGGGTTGCCGCAATATTCCGTGCCGCGATCGGTCAGCACGCGGCAGAGCTTCACCTCATGGGCGTCATAGAACGGCACGACGCGATCGTTAATGAGATCGGCGGCGGTGATCGGCGTCTTGCGGTCGTAGAGCTTGGCGAAGGCGACCTTGGCATAGGTGTCGATGAACGTTTGCTGGTAGATGCGCCCGACCCCCTTCATGTTGCCGACGTAGAAGGTGTCCTGGGCCCCGCAATAGCCCGGACATTCGCTCTCGAACTCGCCATGCGCCTCCTTTTCGCTCTTGGCCTTCTCCAGCGCGGCCAGCTGGCTTTCGGTCAGCACCAGGCCTTCCTGGGCGACCTTGGCTTCGAGCGCCTTGAGCCGTTTCTTCATCGTCTCCAGATCATGACGCTGCCAGACCCCGCGCACCCCGGCCGGCGAAATCGAATGCCCGAGCTTGCGCACTTCATTAGCGATGCGGATCTGGCCGTAGGCCGGCCGGTCCAGCGATAGCTCGACAATGATCGCCTCGACGTCGGGCGCCGTGCGGTTCTTCAGGATCGGCCTGCGCCGCGTCAGCTCCTGCAGCGCCAGTTCGCCGCCGGCGTCGTAAAGCTCCTTGAACCGGTAAAAGCTATCGCGCGAATAGCCCATCATTTTGCAAGCTTGGCTGACGTTGCCGAGCTGCTTGGCCAGCTCCAGCAGCCCTACCTTGGCGCGGATGATCTTCTGTTCCTTGGTCATCGTCGGTGTCCTCTCGAAACGCCGAGGCCGGGCGCTGCGCAACCCCGACCAGCTCCGCGCCCGGCCTCGGCTTCCGCCTCAGCTATGACACCAACTGTCAGATTAAGTCTTAACTACTGCACCTGTTTGCTTCGCCTCAAGGATTATGGGGCCTATCCTGCCGGAGCGGCTTTCGGCGCTGGTCGAACCACTCGGTAGCCATCGAACAGCTTCAGAGTCTGATACAGCCATCCCCTACTCCACCGCGCCCAGCCGAAGCCCTGTCGGTTCCGGGCTCGCAGCATATGGCGCCGGATCTTCTTCTCCACCCAGTCTTTCACGAAGCCGAAGCACTCGCTGGCGTGTCCCACCGCAAAGTAGTTCACCCAACCGCGCAGCACCGGGTTGATCAACTTCACGACCCGATCAACCGGTTGCGATTGGTGGCGGCGGAACACATCCTTGAGCTTGCGTAGCAGCGCCGTCCGCTTTTTGAGCTTGGGCGTGTAGTGGGCGCGCCATACGCCCCGCAGACTACGCACTCGGCGGAAGTCGAACCCCAGAAAGCCGAAGCTCTCGCCTCGGCGGAGGTCCACGATTCAACTCTTTTCTTCGTTGATTTCGACCTGCAGCTCGGCCAGTTCCTCGCGCAGCCGTTTCTCCACCGCCGCCATCAGCCAGTCATGTCGCTGGTGGGCGTCGATCAAGATCACCAGGTCGTCAGCGAATCTCGCGTATTCGACGGAGGTGTACTTGCCGTAGCGCGTGGCCTCCCTCGCCCGCTCCAGCATCCTGTCAACCTCGGTGAGGTAGATGTTGCTGAGCAGCGGCGAGATCACCCCACCCTGCGGAACGCCTTGTTTCCCGCTGGCTTTGAGCATGATCTTCAGCAGATGCATGACGTCGGCATCGTCCACGCGCTGGGCTACTTTCGCCAACAGCCGATCATGCCGGACATTGTCGAAATAGCTGCGCAAGTCGATGTCGATGACGCGCGTCTTGTGCTGAACGATCGCTCGCGCCACGCGGTCCACCGCTTCATGAGCTGTCCGTTGCGGTCGGTATCCGAACGACCCCGATTGGAAGTCCGCCTCGAAGATCGGTTCCAATATGAGCTTGAGCGCACCCTGCGCCACGCGGTCGCGGATCGCAGGAATAGAAAGGACGCGGACCTTGCCGCCATCCTTCGGGATTTCCTGCCTCCGGGCCGGCAACGGCGCATAGGAGCGCCCGACCAGTTCGTCCGCGATCTGCTCAAGGAAAGCCTCTACGCCCTGCGCTTCGATAGCCTCGAAGGTCACCCCGTCACTTCCCGGAGCCCCATCGTTCCTTTTGGCCAGCGCATACGCCTCGCGTAGCGTTTCCAGCTTGCAGACATGGACGTACAATCCCCAGAACTTCCAGGACGTCTCAGCCTTCGCCTTGACGTATATTCTCCGCCTCAGGTCCTGCAAATCGATGGACGCCTTTGTCATCTCGTCCTTGCCTTCCTTGTGATCGGAGACTTTACAAACAGCAGGGCTCCTTCGCTCCACGGGCGTTACCCCGCCTCACCGCTACTGCGAACCCATCCGTCACCCTCTCGCCTTCGATCAACTTCCCGGTTGAGCCGGTTATACGATCAACCCTGCTCCGGCGATTTCGCGCCGGGACGAGGAGGGCTTCTCCAGTTGCTCGGCATGTCCTTGCCACCGTGCTGTCGCTTCCACCCCGCCGAAGTGAAGGAGCCGCTTCGGTCAGATTTCGGCTCCCCATGCTGCCTTCGCCCTCCAGTTGCGGGCTCGGCCTTCGGGGCTACGCATTTTCGAGGCCACATTCGCGTTTACTTTCATTACGGCCCGGCGGCTCGTCGTCTCCCCGAGGGAGACGTTGTCGATAGGCTTCAGAGTCTTGGTTTCCCGCCACCCTGCTATCCAAACTACGGGGCTTCTGACTCTTGCCCCGGCAGGCCTTTCTCCTGCTGAACATGCCAGCCTTCGCTGGACACACAACCGGACAGGCAGGTTTCCTGCATCCGGCTCTCGGACAAGACCTCACGCCTTCGTCCACGGCACGTCGTGCCCAAGCCGACTCAGGCGTACGAGCCCGAAGTGCCCGTAGAGGTGCGAGAGTGGATAGCTCCCGCCCCGCCTGACTTTGTGCTTGAGGCGCAACCACCGGCGCACCCGCGCCGCCGCGTAGGCGTCAAGCGCCCGATACGCCTTGCTGAAAGCGCCTACCGAAAAGTAGTTCGCCCATCCGCGCAGCATGCGGTTCACTTTGCCCACCAGCGTCGTGGTCTCTTGCCATGTGCACGATCGCTCGGTCAGCGCGTGGATTTTCTCGACCGCGCGCTGAATGCTCTTCTTTGATGGCCGGTAGCCGATACGGGCTTGGCCGGTCCTCGCCGAATACATCCGCCCGAACGTGTACCCCAGAAAGTCGAACTCACTCTCCGGCACTTTGCAGACGCGCGTCTTTTCCTCGTTCACCGTCAGCCTCAGCTTGCCCATGATCTCCCGCAGTCGTTCCAAGGCTTCTTCGCCTTTGCCCCTTCTGCACAGGATCACGAGGTCGTCGGCGTAGGTCACGAGCCGCGTGCCGAGGGTTCGCTCGAGCCCGAACATCTTCCATCCCAGCACGAACCGGCGCATGTAAATATTAGCCAGCAGCGGTGAGATGGGTGAGCCCTGCGGGATGCCGCGCCGCCTGTCCCGCGCCTCGGTCGTGCGTGTCTTCCGACCGCGATTGTCGGTTTCTTCCACCGGGCAGTCCAGCCACATCCTGATCAGATGCAGCACGCGCCGATCAACGATCCGGCGCGATACCGACTTCAAAAGCTCGGCATGGGGAATGCTCCCGAAGTAGTCCGCGAGGTCGGCGTCCACAACTTCCGGATGGCCGCGAAACAGCAGCTCTTCCACCTCGATCACCGCCTGTTGGGCGTTTCGCCCGGGACGGTAGCCGTAGAGTTCCGATGGGAGGTCGGCTTCGAAGATCGGCTCCAGCACCAGCATCGCTACTGTCATGCAGACCCGATCCCGCAAGGTTGAGATGCCCAGCGGCCTGAGTTTGCCGTTGGCCTTCGGTATGTACACGCGTCTGATTGGATCCGGTCGGTAAGTCTCCTGCCTGAGCGCGAGCGCCAGTTCGCCCAGCCATCGCTCGACCCCATACGCCTCGACGGCCTCGAAGTCCTGACGGTCCACGCCCGGCGCGCCCTTGTTGGAGCGGCACTGGGCATAGGCATGCGCCAGAATGTCCTCGCGGCTGATCTTGTCGTAGAGGGCATAGAAGCGATAGCCGGGTTCTGCCTTCGCTTTCGCGTGCAACGCCGTCTGCAGTTTCTGAACGCTGTCCGGAGTTGATAGGTCGCCCAATCTCCAGGTCCCTCACTACGTCTTGCGTCTGTCTTGAACTGAGGCCCCTTCCCTCCCCCGGCGTTACCCGGCTTCAGCGGTACTGCGAACCTCTCCGCCACCCCACAGCGCCCAGCCTCTCCCTCGCGGGCGTCTGGTTGGTCATCCCTGACCGCGCTTTGGGGCTTCCCGTGTTGCGCGCGCTTTCCTTGTGTACGTGCTGCCGCCAGTACCCCGGTGCAGCGAACTGGGCGTCGTCTTCGCTCGTCTCACCCAGCCGTATCAGCCTTCCCCGAAATTGCAGTCGGGTCGGCCTGCACATCGTCCTTTTCGAGGCTTGCTCGGCGTATCGCGGTAGGGACGCTCATTGCTGAGCGCCCCCCGCACAGATCCGGACGGGCCCAATTCGGGCATCCGGCTCCTACCTCGGGTGTTTGACGTCAAAGCGCACGTCGGGCCAAGGATGAAGGATATGCGGCTGGGGGAGCCAGTCATCGGCGAGCTTCGTCATACGCTCCCATGTGAGGCCGTCTTTCTGGCTGCGTCGCCGAAGCGCTCGTCGCCAGAGGTCGGTCACGTAGTGCCGGAACGCGGAGAGCGCCCTGCTGTTGGTCGGGACTGCGTAATAAGCAAAGTGCCCTGTGACGACCTGCTTCAACCACCGGCCCTGGCTAGGGATGGGTTGATGCATTCGACGCCGTAGCTCCGCCTTGATGTCCTTCAGCTTCGCACGCATGCGGTCGCGTCGGGTCTTCCGGTGGAGTTGGAAGGATCCCTGGCGGGATTTGCCGCAAATGAAGTTGAAGCCCAAGAACGCAAAGGTCTCCGGTTTGCCGAGCCCGCGTCGCTTGCGGTCGACCGCCGCAAAGCGGCCGAACTCAATCAGGCGGGTCTTGTCCGGGTGGAGCGTCAGCGCAAATTCCCCGAGCCTTTCGCGCATCGCGTCAAGGAAACGGCGTGCGTCGCCTTCACGCTCGAAGCCGACGACCAGATCGTCCGCGTAACGAACGACGATCATGTCGCCTTGAGCCTCCCGCCGTCTCCAGCGCTCAGCCCAAAGATCGAAACAGTAATGCAGGTAGATGTTGGCGAGGAGCGGCGAAATCACCGAACCTTGTCCTGTTCCCCTGTCATCGACCGTTACGATCCCATCTTCGAGGATGCCCGCCTTGAGCCACTTCTGGATCAGGCGGATGATGCGCTTGTCGCCGACCCTGTGTCCCAGGAAGCGAACCAGCCAGCTTTGGCTGACCGCCCCAAAGAAATTTTGGATGTCGGCGTCAAGTATCCAGTTCACCTTCCGTATCTTGATCGCCGTCGATAGCGCGTCCAGCGCATCGTGTGGCCCTCGCCCGGGTCGGAACCCGTACGAGAAGCCGCAGAAGTCGCTTTCGTAGACAGCATTGAGCGCCATGACGGTTGCGCCCTGGACGATCTTGTCTTCCAGGGCGGCGATCGCGAGCGGCCGCTGCTTCCCGTCGGCCTTCGGTATGTACGTCCGGCGCGACGGTTGCGGTCGGTAAGCTCCCCGGTGGACCCGCTCTGCAAGAGCCTCAACCCTCGGTTCGAGGTCCGCCTCGTAGTCGTGCCACGTCACGCCATCCACGCCGGGGGCGGCTTTGCGCTTAAGCGCGTAGAACGCAGTCCGGAGCGTGTCGGGGTTGATGTGGTGGAGGAGCGCGGTGAACTGTCCCTTCTTCCTCCGCCTTGCGGCTTCTCGTACGCGGTCCAGCGCCTGGGTCACGCGCCCCCGGCTCTGGGTCCGGTGCGTGCTTTGCTGGTCCGCGTTCCCCTTGGTCCCCGGTCTTGGCTCCGCCGGCTCCTGAGCCAGTCGCCCGGCTTCGTTCGTCGGCTTCGTTGCTACTATGCCGGAGTTCTGACTTCTCTGGATCGTGCATCGGCGGCTACGGCTCCTCACCTTCCCGCCGCGGACCATGTGACCAACAGGGCTCATGGCCGATCCAGAGATCTCCCGGTTCCCGCGCAAGGAGCGTCCATACATGCCAGGGTCTAAGACCACGCCGGGTCGGTCGGGCGCTCGCGTTAGCGCGCCCGACCGTATTGCCTTCCGATGAGTAAACGGCGTCGGCGCCCGGGATGACAACGGTTTCGCGGCTCGATGGCTGGCCTATATGCTCCCCTGCCGACGCTTCGCCGACGTCCTCGCGGACGTCTGCGCACGGCTCGGGGCCGATGTGGGTCGCTACTCCTTCATCGCAGTGGACTCACATGGGCGTTTTCGGGTCAAGTGGTCAGGTTCATCGGCACATCAAAAAACTCCGGTGGCTGTTTCGGTATCCAAGGTCTGAGCCCTATTTCATGACCTGGTTGGTTCCGCACCAGATCAAACTCACATCCGGTCGCCGCTCAAAGCAGCTGCACCAATATCCCGCGTTCGGCGGATGGGGCTCAGGAGGTCGAGACCATTCTTTCACTCGGCTGTTTAAGCCAGTCCACTGCTCGGTTCCGATCGCCTGGATCCGTCAGGACCGGTTAGGTCCCGGGGATTGAGGGGATTGTGTTGGAGCGTCTGCGCTCAGATGGCCTTCATCACGGCGCCCTCGATGACGACGCCGCTGGTTGAATATTTCCACAACGCGACGAGGAGCTTGCGAGCCAGCGCAACGATCGTGGTCTTGCGCATCTTACCGCCGTTGCTCTGGACGCGCTCTTGGAACCAGACGCTTAGCGCCGAGGTTGGCTGGTGTCGCAGCCACAGCCACGCGAGCTGTATCATCGTCGTTCGCAGCCGCGGATTGCCAGCCTTGGAGACCCCCTGTTCGTGAGCGACCGATCCGCTCTGCCAGGGTGTCGGCGCCAGCCCAGCGTAGGCCGCCAGTTGCCTTCGGTTGCTGAAGCTGCGGAACAGCCCTTCAGACCAGAGTATTGCCGTAAATTCCGGTCCCATCCCCTTCAACTGCGCCAGCATCGCCGCAGGCGCGGGGCACCCTTCGCTCACCGGCTTGAGTGAGGCATCCCGTTCCGCCTCGACCGCCTTCAGCTGCGGCAGGACTAGTTCGAGGCGATCGAGTTCGCGGCTGATCTGCGCTTTCAGGTGCGCCGGCAAGGCGCGGCCATCGCCCGTCTTCAATTCTTCCAGCCGCGCCCGGCGGTTACGCTTCAACGGCTCATAATCAGAGACGCCTTGGGCGAAGAGCAGCCCCTTGATCCGGTTGACGTGTTCCACTCGCTCGCCAACGAGCGTCTTGCGCTCCCGGCAGATCCGGCGGCGGTCTTCCTCTTCGGGTGTCGGCGCCTTGACCATCGCGCACACCCGCGGCTCCCCGCGTTTGTAGGCTAAAAGCGTGCGGACCAGCGTCTCCCCATCGATCCCGTCGGTCTTTGCTCGGTGCCGGCGGCGCGAGGTCAAAATCGACGCGGCATCGACAACGTGGCTTTCGATTCCTTCGCTCTGCAGAACGCGGTGGATCCAGAAGCCGTCCAATCCGGCCTCTTGGATGGCGATGATGGGAAAGTCCCGCCCCGTCCGCCCTCGCGCTTTCTCCTTGAGCTGGGCCAACCGCACGAGCAAGCCCGCCACATCGCCGGCCCGAATCGAATGCTTCGACATCTTCTCCCCGGCGCCTGGCGACAAAGATGTGATCAGCCAGGTAGATCGGCTGAGTTCCAAAGACACAAAAATTGCGGGAAGATCTGTTTGGATAGCGGTCGACGCATCGGTTCGGTCAGCTGCAACTTGCATGGTCGTCTCCAGAGTGGGTGGGTTAGCAACCTCACTCTGCCGAGCGCGCCGGTCGCTATCCAGACGCCCATGGGATCTTTCACCACATACTCCTTGCCGGTCTCCCGGCGCACTCACTCGCATTGCGGCCCGCACACTCGCGCCGTCACCTATATGTGACCAGCTACACCGAAGGCTTCAGCCATTTCGTCACCTCCATGACTGCTCCGGTTGCTTCCGGCTGGAGCGTTCGCCGGGTGGGACTTGCACCCACTGGAAAGCGCCGCCTTCTCACGGCGCACGCAAATAGCGGCCATTGGCAGAATGCGGTGAACGAGCCGAAACAAGTTGCGCTAAGACGCTCCCGCTGACGCCGTTCGTCGCCATTCAACAGCAGCGAGCGAGAAGATCACTATCGACAGAATGCACAGTCCGACGAGGATCATCCGCTCGACCGAGCCGTCATGTTGATCGGGGTCCCAGCCAGAGACGGCCTCGATCCAGTCCGGAAAGAAAGGCGTGATGAGCCCTAACAGACCGGTGAACGAGGCCAAGATGATTTCAACCCAGAACGTCCATGAAAGGTTTTTTCTCAAGCTAAACCTCCGTCACGTATCGGGAAGCGCCCACTATCTCGGGCCGCATCACTCCCCTCTTCGATCCTCGCCATCATCGTCATCGCAGCACGGGTAACCCTGACGGCAAGACGAATGCTTGTCGCAACAATTCTTGCGGCAATCGTCGCAATCCTCCTTGCCGCAACCCTCTTTGCAGCCGCACTCCCAAATCGTGTAGGCAAGCGCCTCTACGATCTTGACTGGTGTCGCAGGGTCGTCGCTTTCGATCACCAGTTCGCAGATGCGAGCCACCTTTTCGGTAGCGTGATATTGGATCACGACCGGTAGACACGAACCGGGGCGCAGCTTCGCCGGGAAGGGATTGTGCAAAATCTTCCAGTGGCGGCTTCTGCGCTTGAAATGGACGCTCGTCACGTTCAGCGCGCAGTCGCCCACATTGCAGACGGAGAGCGTGCGATCCGCGCAGCAGCAGGCGTTGACGCCGCCAAAGGTTGTCGAGCCGGCGACGGCAAGCTTGCCTGAAGGCGCGTCCCCCGACACCCGCACGGTGTGCGGTGAGGCTGGGTCGCTGCTCGCTACGGTAATCACGCCAGTTACTGGTCCAAAGCCCGTCGGAGCGAAGCGGATTGGCAAGGCGAGCGAATTGCCGGGGCCGATCAACAACGGGAATGATAGGACCTCCGGCGCCAGGAATGCCGCGGACGACGAGGTGACCGCGGACACGGTCACCGGGCAATGGCCGCTATTGTTGAGCACGAGCGGTTCGTCAACGAAACTGCCGACGCAGACCTCGGCAAACTTACCGCTGTTTGCGATGGCGAGGCTGAGGCGCGGGGTTGGCGCATCGCCAAAAACCCGCACGATGTGCGGCGAGGTCGGGTCGTTGCTCGTTATCGTGATCGTGCCGGCGTGCAGCCCAATGCTCGTCGGGGCGAAGCGTATCGGAATGTCGATTGCGTCGCCGACGCCGAGCTTGATCGGGTATGAGAGCACGCTCGGTGACTGAAAGTCGGGCGGGGCCGCAACGATCCCGGTTATCAAGAGCTCGCCGTCGCCGCCGTTGTCGATTGTCAGTTCCTCGTCGGCGAAGGAACCGACGCAGACAGGGCCGAAATTGCCGGCATTCGCGATCACGGTGACGACGCGGCCAACGCCATGCTTCAGACTGAAGACGAATGGATCGATAGAATTCGAAACGGGATTGTTGCTGAGGTCCAGCAGCGTCTTCGTCGTGAAGTTCGCATTGCGTTGATAGGTCACGCCCTTCGGGAAGTTGGCGAGGTCCGGTGTGTTGTCGGCCGTGAAGATCCCGTAGAAGGAATGGCCGACGGCCATCATGGAGAGATAGTCGCCAAGATACGGGTCGCTGCCGGTGTAGGCCGGTGAGTTGGTCGGCGTGACGGCCAGCACGTGGCTGGTGATCGTGGCGAAATCGTCGGTCGTCAGTTCCAGCGTCGTTTGCCATTTCTGATTCGTGGAGGGCCCGGCGGCGAGTTGGTAGAGGAACCCGACCCGGCCAACGCTGTTGACGGCAAGCGCGGGATTGGTGGCGTTATCTATTGTGCGCAGGATGGCCGGCCACGTCTGACCGAAGTCCGTCGATTTGCTGACATAGAGCGTGTACGTCCCGCTCTGGAAGTCGCCCCAGCAGACATAGACGATTGCGCTGTTGTTCGGGTCGACCGCGATCGCCAGATCGCCGTTGATACGCTGGTTGCCGATATAGAGCGCGGACGGTATCGGCGTCGGCAGGTTCACGGTGGTGGTGATGCGAATGCCGGGCTTGCCGTCGCTGTCTTTCAGAGCCTGGAACGGCGGGCTGCTGCTCCCCCAGTTGTCGTCACGGACAATGACGACGTCCCACGCCGGACTGATGTCCGAGTAGAACAGCGCATAGACCGTGCCGTTTGGATGGACGGCGGGCCGCGTCTGCGGCCAGTCACGCGAGACGGTCCGGCCCTCCACGACAATGGTCTGCGTGGTGACCGACGACGCCGGTGTGGCTCCGGCGTCGAGTGACAGATCGATGGTCGCTGGGATATTGGCTGGCGCGTGGTCATTGCTGCCGACATAGATGCGGTCCTTGCCCGCGTTCGGGCCGCTCGGAACCGTCTCCGCCTCGATGAAGGGTTGGTCGTCGTTCTTTCGTTGCGCGAGCACGGTCATCGTCGTCGCGCCGGAGAAATCATTGGTCCGCAGAATATCGAAGTTAATGCTGGCGGTGCTGCTGCCGAAGCCCCAAAGCACGCCGCCGTACAGCATGCCGCCTTGCGTCGCGAAGCGAAGCGTTTGGTCGCGCACTGGACTGTTGGCGATGAGGTCCTTCAACGCCCATGTCAGGCCGCCGTCGTTCGAGAAGAACACAGGCGACTTGGTGCTGCCGGCATTCGGGCTCGGCGTGAAGGTGGTCGCCGCCATCTCTAACGGATTGGCGGGATTGACGGCGAGATTGGCCTCGCTGTCCTGATTCGTTTCGGCGCTCGACGTGCTCGGGATGATGTTGATGAGAGTGATGACGTCGGACATGTCAGCGGCCTCCCCGTGCGCCGAGGTGCCGTTCTATTTCTTCGCGCCGGCTGAGCGGTTGGAAGTCCAGCGGATCTGTCGCCTGATAGGCGGCGCGCGGGACCTCTCTCGGAACCTCGTCCTCCTTGACGCGGAACAGAAAAAGGATGCCGCTCGCGGGCGGATGCAGCTTCGGCGACCGAGTCCAAACGTGATCCCTGCTGTTGGCGAATAGCACTCTAAGGTCACGTGGCTTTTGACCCTTGAACACGGCCGTCACGTTGACCCGCGCAATCCACCACACCGGGTCATGCTCGGAGCGCCGCAGGGTGGGCTGCTCAACCTCCCTGCTTTCGACCACTTCCCCCGCCACGATCAGGTCCGCCGCGGCGATCCGCTCGCGCAACGGCCGCTCCTCAACCTCCCGGATGGCTTCGACCACCTGCCGGGTGGTTTCATGGTCCGCCTCGACATAGCCAAGATCGCGCACGAGGAGCTGCTGCCCTAGAGAGACGACTTCTGTGAACAGGATAGGGCTCTTCAATTGCCGCAGCGGACCGGCGCTCCCGCTCACCACCAGCGCCTCCTGGCCGGCGAGGCTCCGCAACACAGGGGTGCTGCGTAGCACCTCCTCAATTCGCATCGCGACTATCTCGCCCGCCCCCTCCGGAATGGGCGGGGCTTCGCCCTTCCAATTGTGCTCGACGCTGCCCCGGAAGATAAACCCCGCCACTGCGGCCAGACGTCTGATGCCTTCGGCGTCCATTAATCTGCCTCTTGTCAAAAGAGCGTCTTTACGCTTCGGCGCGACATCTCAACCGATATGCGCCAGATGACAGCCTTGCGAAGGCAAGAGACTGCGGCCGTAAACAAGACTTTGACAAGACTGAAATGTCGTTGAGAACCACGCCGAGGCTGTAAATCCGTTTCGGGGACGAGTTGGCTGACCGCTGCGCTAGTCGGCCGATTTCAGTCAGATTGACGGGTAGAGGTGTTTGAGTTCGATGCGAGCGTTTGGGGTTGTGAAGTGCCAATTGGCCTTGGCGTGATTGGTATTGCGGTCCTTCTCCCAGGCGGCGACTTCCTCGACGAGGGTTTGTTTGTCAGGGATGCGGCGGTCGAGACATTGGGACGATAGGACGCCGAGTTCCGACTCCGCCAGATTAAGCCAGCTGCCGTGCTTTGGCGTGTAATGCCATTCGAACCGCTCGACCAGCCGCCTGGCTTCGGCGGGCGGAAAGGCTTCGTAGAGTGACGCCTTGCTGTGGATGTTGAGATTGTCCTGGACCAGAACGATGGTCTGGGCGGCGGAAAAGTGGATATCGGCCACGTCTTTCAAGAGGTGAGCATAATCCACGGCGGTGTGGCGATCTGTGACTTTGATATGGCGCCAACCTTCGAGCGGCGCGAACAGCATGAACAGGTTGGCGGTTCCATTGCGCTCGTACTCGCAATCGCAACGGGCCGGGCACCCCGGTTTCATCGGGATCGTCGCTCGCGGGGACTGTCAGGAATTTCGTGCGTGGGGCCATAATCGCGTCGATGGAGGGCGAGTATGGCGATCAAGAAGGACACGCTGGACGATCTTTTGGCTGGCCGCGACCCGAAGGCTGTGTTTTCGAAGGACGGTCTTTTCGATGAGCTGAAGAAGGCTCTGGCGGAACGGGTGCTGAACGCCGAGCTCGACGATCATCTCGACAATGAAGCCGCGGAGGGTTCCCGGAACCGGCGCAACGGCTCTTCAAAGAAGACGGTCCTGACGGAGACGGCCAAGATCGACATCCGCATTCCGCGCGATCGGGAAGGCACATTCGATCCGAAGCTGATCCAGCGCTACCAGCGGCGGTTTCCCGGCTTCGACGACAAGATCGTGTCGATGTACGCGCGCGGCATGACGGTTCGCGAGATCCAGGGCCATCTCCTAGAGCTTTACGGGCTGGAGGTGTCGCCGGACCTGATTTCGACGGTCACCGACGCCGTGCTCGAGACCGTGGCCGAATGGCAGAACCGGCCGCTCGAGACGAGCTATCCGCTGGTTTTCTTCGACGCCATCAGGGTCAAGATCCGCGACGAAGGCCTGGTGCGCAACAAGGCTGTCTATCTCGCGCTTGGCGTCGCAGCAGATGGAACGAAGGACATTCTCGGGCTCTGGATCGAGACGACCGAGGGCGCCAAATTCTGGCTCAAGGTGATGAACGAGCTGAAGGCCCGCGGCGTCGAGGACATCCTGATCGCCGTCGTCGACGGCCTGAAGGGCTTTCCGGAGGCGATCGAGGCGGTCTTTCCGCAGGCCACGGTTCAAACCTGCATCGTCCATCTCATCCGCAATTCGCTGGATTTCGTGTCCTGGAAAGACCGGAAGCCCGTCGTCGCCGAGCTACGGAAAATCTACCGCGCCGCCGACGCCGAGGCCGGCCGCAAGGCCTTGGAGGCCTTCGAGGACGGCTCATGGGGCCGCAAATATGCGGCGATCGGCCAGATCTGGCGGCGACAATGGGAGCAGATCATCCCGTTCTTCGCCTTCGCTCCGGCCGTGCGCAAAATCGTCTACACCACGAATGCTATCGAGGCCTTGAACGCCAAGCTGCGACGGGCCGTGCGGGCGAGAGGCCATTTCCCCAGCGACGAGGCGGCGACCAAGCTCATTTTCCTGGTCTTGCGCCAGGTCGCTCAGCAATGGAAAATGCCGCCCCGCGAATGGGCCGAGGCTAAGACCCAGTTCGCCATCATGTTCGGCGATCGCTTCGTCAGAACCTGATGGAAACCCGGCTCCGCGCACAAGATTTCCGACAGTCCCTCGCTCGCGTCTCGGCGAGGAGTTGCTTTGAGGTCTCGTCCAGGCAAACCAGCGGACGATCGGGATCGCGTGGCCGCGTGTAGACGGCCAGCACGTCTTCCATCGCCGCTACGAACGCGCCGTTGGCCTTGGGCGGGATGACCCAGCACTGTCGGCGATGGGGCTGGAGAATGTTTTTTTGAGCGCCCGCCCGATCGTTGAGTCGCTGGCGCGATCGACAATGCGGAGTTCCACGACCTTGCTCTCCAACAACCGCAAGGTCCAGCGTGCGCGGCCCTTGGGCGGTTTGGAACAAGCCAAGGCAATCAGTTTGGCTTCCTTCTCGCCGTCGAAAATCCGCGCAACCGCCGGCGTCGCGCGTTGCTTGCGGCTCAACACCGCCTCGAAGCCCTCTTCCACCAGTTGCTTGCGCACCCGGTAAACCATGGATGGGCTGGTCTCCAGCGCTTCGATGATCCGGCCGTCGCTCCAGCCTTCCCCGGCTTCCGAGACATCGGCCTTCAACAAGATCCGCGCCCTCAGCAACCGCTGGGCCGGGCTCTTTCCTTTACGGATGAGGGCTTCAAGTTGCTCCCGCTCATCCGGGCTCAACCGCACCACATACTTCTTTACTGAAATCTCCTTCGCAGCCATGATCGCCTCCGTCGTCCGCACCGTCGACGAAGCGAATCATCAAAACCTTTCAAATTGATTGAAGCGGGCGACTAGTTCTAACAAAGCCCCAATTTCGGCGTCGACGACCGGATCCCGAATGGCCGCTGAACGTCGACTCCAGCCGTCCGGTGAGCGCTAAATAGCGGTTATTCCCGAGGACGTGGCGAACGGGTCAATCCGCCAGAATTCGGACGCTCGCGGAACGAAGGGCCGCAGTGAATTTTAGCTTGGCCGCGATGCCCATGGCCGCGGCCCCAAAAAAGCGGCGGCGCGGAAGGTCGAGGTTCTCGAATGCCTTGACCGGGTCGACAACGAGTCTCGTTGGTTCGATGGCAGGGCGAGAGAAGAGCCCCTTAATCGCGGTGACGATGGCAAAGGCAGAAACGTTCCAGCCTAGATTAGGGTGATCGTGACATCGATATTGCCGCGCGTCGCTTTCGAGTACGGACAAGTCTGGTCTGCTTCATCCACCAAAGCTTGTGCTGCCTCGCGGTCGACGCCCGGAAGGCTAACGTTGAGGCGAGCTCGAAGAAAGTACCCGCTGTTCGCCAGGTTGAGGTCCACTTCCGCCTCGACAGCTAGGTCAGCGGGCAGAGCGATCTTCATTTTCCGGGCCGCAATTCCCATCGCGCTTTCGAAGCAGGCCGACCAACCGGCGGCGAACAGCTGCTCTGGATTCGTGCCTATCCGCGCTGAGCCGGGAGTCGAGAGCCTGATGTCGAGGCGGCCGTCCGAGCTGCGGGACGCGCCGTTTTCGCGGCCGCCGGTGGTGTGGGTCTTCCCCGTGTACAGCAGTTTCCCGCCGGGGGTCGGCCCCGGCGAACGTGCGGGTTCAGTCATGCTCTGTCCCCCTCTTGTGGATCTATTGCGGATTCGTTGCGGACGACGTATCCGACCTACGACACGCGTAGCGATCGGAACGATGTTCGCATCTCGCGGCAGAACAACTCTGGCTGCTCCCAAGCGGCAAAATGGCCGCCTTTGTCGAGCTTGTTGTAACGGATGGGTCGGAGCGCAACTCTAGCGGCCGGTCGAGGCCTATTTTTTCGAAGTCCTTGACCATGAACTGAACATCCGCGGCGGACGCGGCTACGAAAGATTCAGCTAAGAGACGTTCGACTGCGGCTTCGTCCCGTCCTCGTTCAACAAAAGGGCGAACGGCTTTGTCGCTTTCCTCCGACGTGGCCTCACGACCAGCGAACTGAGCAATGATAGCCCCGGGCGGGAGCGGGTGCTTCCCTTCGCCGCCTCGGATGGTCGCGAACTGCACCCCGTGGGATTGAATGTCAGGCCAGCGTGTCGCCGCGATGCGCTCGCGCAGATCGACGCGCGCGTCCTCGGGAACGTCGATGTAGTGGGTCTGAATCACACCCATCCCCGCGCCTCTCCCGGGCGCTTCGGAAGTTCGTATGGGCATAGCCGGGAGGGCGCACCAGAACTCCGACCGCCGCGGCGGCGACAAACATACCACGCCGCGTGGGCGCAGATAATGTCCTCAACATCGACCGCTCTCCCGATATGATCAATACAATTTCGCGCGCCTGGGTTAGGGCCGCCGCGCCCACGTCCACGGTAACGAAGAGCCTTGCGCCTCGGACCCGCGCTATCGACTTAAGCAAACGCCGCGGGGAAACGCCCGTTTGCGGTTGTGAGCGGCCGTGAGCAGTTGCCAGGCCGCCATAGCGGTTCGCAATCGCCGGCGACAAACTCTCTTGGGGGCGGGTCGTCGTCGGGTCCTCCGACCAGGAATCGCTTCCCCAGGCGGTCGGCGTCACGGTCTATGGCGCCGCAGCAATCCCTAGGCTAGGATCCGAGGCAGGCTGGGCGGCTGCGAGAAATGGCCATGGCGGGGCCGGCGGAGCAACCTAGGGACGTCCTGTCATTTGGCCCCTTTCGCTTGGCCGTGAGCGAGAGACTTCTGACGAAGGACGGCGCGCCGGTGGAATTGGGTGCGCGTACGCTCGACGCCTTGATCGCGCTCGCGTCCCGCCCCAACGAGATCGTCAGCAAAAGGGATCTCCTCGCTCAGGTCTGGCCCGACGTCGTCGTAGAAGAGGGCAGTCTGCGGTTCCATATCGCCGCTCTGCGCAAGGCCTTGGGCGACGGGGAGGGGGCGCTCGCTACATCACCACCGCCGCAGGGCGGGGCTATTGCTTCGTGGCCCCGGTCTCCCGGTCGCGCGACCAGGACAACACGCGCCGAGCGTCTGTCGCCACTTTTCTGCACGCCAACCTGCCCGGCCGATTAACTCGAATGGTCGGGCGCGACGATGACGTTCTCAAGCTCTCGGCTCGACTGACCGCCGCCCGGTTTGTCAGCATCGTGGGCGTTGGCGGCGTCGGCAAAACCACGGTCGCCGTCGCGGTCGGACATCATCTGGTCGATGCCTTTACGGGCGCCGTGCTGTTCGTTGATCTCGGCATGCTGAGCGATCCT
The DNA here is from genome assembly GCA_963824475.1 of uncultured Alphaproteobacteria bacterium. Classification (GTDB taxonomy): domain Bacteria; phylum Pseudomonadota; class Alphaproteobacteria; order Rhizobiales; family Beijerinckiaceae; genus Roseiarcus. The sequence continues at coordinate 221,120 of CAWGPR010000002.1, read as the reverse complement.
GCTCTGGTCGCCACGACGGTCGCCTCCATGCTGGGGCTGGCGGTTCAGAGCGACGACGCGACGCCCAGCCTGATCGCCTATCTGCGCGACAAGCGAATGCTTCTGATCCTCGACACTTGCGAGCATCTGATTGAGGCGGTCGCGGCGCTGGCGGCGAAAATCTTCATGGCGGCGCCGCAGGTCCACATCCTGGCGACCAGCCGCGAGACTCTTCGGGTCGAGGGTGAGCACGTCTACAGGCTGGATCCGCTCGCCTGTCCGCCAGACGATGCGGGGCTCACCGCGGCGGCGACTCGGGCGTTCCCCGCGACCCAATTGTTCGTCGAGCGCGCGCTGGCAAGCGGCGCTCGCCTGGACCTTAGCGATGCGGAAGCGGCAATCGTGGTCGCGATCTGCCGAAAGCTCGACGGCGTGGCGCTCGCGATCGAGTTGGCTGCCAGACGCGTCGAGGCTTACGGGCTGCAGCAGACCGCCGCGCTTCTTGACCAGCGGCTGACCCTGCTGTGGCTTGGGCCGCGCACCGCGCCGTCGCGGCAGAGGACGTTGCAGGCGACGCTCGACTGGAGTTACGGGCTCCTTTCCGAACTCGAGCGGATCGTGCTTCGCCGTCTTGCCGTCTTCGTCGGACATTTTACCCTCGACGCAGCGCTGGCCGTGGTGACTAGCGCGACCGTCGACCAAGCGAGCGTATTTGACGCGATCGACAGCCTCGTCGCCAAGTCAATGGTCGCGACCCGTCCCATCGGTGCGATGATGCGCTACCGGCTTCTCGACACGACGCGCGCCTACGTAATCGAATCCAAAGTCGACGACGCCGACCTCGGTGACTTGGCGGTACGCCACGCCGCCTACTACCGGCGATGGCTGGAACAGTCCGGGACCGACTGGCAGACCTTGTCGACGGGTACAGAGCGGTCGCCCTACTTCGCAGCGCTCAACAACGTCCGGGCTGCTTTGGAGTGGTGCTTTGGCGCGAACGGCAACGTCGAAGTCGGCATCAGACTTGCCGCTGCCGCCGCGCCGGTCTTTCTGGCAATGTCTCTGCTGCCGGAATGTCATCGCTGGTCAGAGAGGGCGATTCTCGCTCTCGATGACGATTCACGCGGCGAGGCCGAGGAGATGCATCTTCAGGCGGCCCTGGGAACGTCTTTGATGCACATACGGGGAGAAATCGATGTGGGCGCGGGCGGCGTTGAACAGAAGCCTCGCCATTGCCGAAGAGCATGGCGACGCCGTGGAACAGGTGCGACTGCTGGGTCCGCTGCACATGTTTCACCTGCGCGGCGGAGATTTCAAAGCCGCCCTTCACTATGCAAGGCGCTGCTCCGCCATCGCTGAAACCTTGGGGGATTCGGTCGCGACCGCGTTAGCCCATTCAATTTTGGGGATTTCATTACACCTCACCGGCGATCTGAGCGGCGCTCGCCACGAGCTTGAGGCGGCGCTAGAACATTGGCCAGGCTTCCAACAGGCCAGTACGATCTATCTCGGCTTCGATTACCGCAATCGGGCCGGGATCGTTCTCGCAAGGGCCCTGTGGCTGCAGGGCCATCCGGCTCAGGCTGTGGAGCGCGCGCGCCAGGCCATCGGCGATGCCGCACGAATGGACCATCCGATATCGCTGACCATCGTTTTGCACTGGGCCGCCTCAGTGTTCCTTTGGACCGGCGATCTTCAGGGCGCCGAAGAACACATTGATTGGTTTATCTCCCGCGCCGAAACCCACTCGCTTGGGCCGTCTCTCGCCATCGGACATGGTTTCAAAGGGGAGCTGGCCATCCGTCTCGGCGACGCACACCGCGGGATCGGGATCGTGCAGAATTGTATCGATAAGCTCCGCGCCGCACGCTACGAGCTGCTAACCACGCCATTCAACATCTCGCTCGTCCAAGGCTTTGCAGCAACCGGCCGCTTTGCCGAAGGCATCGCGCTGGTTGACGAGACGATCCGGTCGGTCGGCGCGAATGGAGACGCCTGCTACGCGCCGGAGTTGCTACGCGTCAAGGGCGGCCTCCTGCTCTCAATGCCCGAGTCCAGCGGCAACGAAGCGGAAACGTGCTTCACACAGTCGCTTGAGCTCAGCCGGCACCAGGGCGCTCGCGCCTGGGAATTGCGCACTGCAGTCGACCTGGCTGCCGATTCCGACGAAGCCGCCCGGGTATAACGGGATAATGCCGCCCGGGATTCCTGAATGATGCCGCCCACCGTAACGGAATGATGCCGCCCGGGTCGCGAGCCTCGCTGGCCGATGGATTGTTGTCACCGGCTGTGGTGTTGGGTCAAGCCTTCCTTGATTGCTTTGCTTGTGTCCGACGCAGGCTTTCGCCGGCGAGTTCGATGCGATGAGCGTTATGGATGAGACGGTCAAGGATGGCGTCGGCGTAGGTGGGATCGCCGATGATTTCGTGCCAACGGTTGATCGGAAGCTGGGAGGTGATCACCGTGGAGCGGCGTCCATAGCGCTCTTCAAGGATTTCCAGGAGATCATGCCGCGCGACGGCGTCGAGTGGCTCAAGCCCCCAATCATCGAGGATGAGAAGGTCGGCTCGGCCGAGGTTGCGTAAGATGCGGGGATGGCGCCCGTCGCCGCGGGCCAGCGCGAGATCCTCGAACAGACGGGGTGCCCGCTGATAGATGACCGACCGATTGTCGCGACAGGCTTTGTGGCCAAGCGCTGAGGCCAGCCAACTCTTGCCGACGCCTGTCGGACCGACGAGAACCAAATTGTCGTGGGCGCTGATCCACTCGCCCTCGACCAGCTTTTGGAACAGCGCGCGGTCGAGACCGCGGGGGCTTCGGTAATCGACATCCTCGACGCTTGCGTGCTGGCGCAATTTGGCGACGCGCAGCCGCGCCGCGAAGCGCTTGTCCTGCCGCCAGGACGCCTCGCGATCGAGCAGAAGCCCGAGCCATTCGTGATGGCCGAGGCCGCCGGCTTCCCCGTTGGCGACGAGTTCGGCGAAGGCCTTGGCCATGCCATGCAGGCCAAGGGCGCTGAGTTGATCGAGGGTGGGATGCTTGAGCAAGCCGTTTCTCCTAATTGTAGTAGCGCGGCCCACGGATGTTGGCGTGCAGGATCGGCGTTCCGTCCGTGGAGCGCTGGCGCGCGGGACGCCGGTCGAGGCTGTTGTCGAGGATGGATTTGACCGAGCCGTAGGTCCGCGCGCCGATGTCGATGGCGCGTTCGGCGGCGGCTTCCAGGCGCTCGGCGCCATGGGGACCCGCGAGCCGGACGATGCCTAGGCAGGCGCGAAAGCCCTGCTCGGGATGCGGTCGCGCCTCAAGGATCAGTTCGCACAGGGCCGCCGTCGCCGGCCCGATCAGGCGCGCGTCGGCGCGGATGCGTTCAATCGTCCAGCCGGCATAGCGCCGATGGCTGGACGGCATGTGCTCGGAGACGGTGGTGTGCTTGTGGTTGCCGCTTGCCCGCACATGCGCGGCGATCCGCTCGCCCTTGAGGAAAATCTCGACGGTCCGCACCGTCATCCGCGCGTCGACCTCGGCGCGGATGAAACGATGGGGCACGCTGTAATAATGGGCGGCGACCTCGACGTGATAGTCGATGCCGACGCGGCATGTCCGCCATTCCGAGAACTCGTACGGCTCGGCCGGCAGGGACCTCAGCGATGGCCGATCGACCGTCTCCAGCAATTGCCGGCGCGTTGCGCCGAGCCGGCGGATCGGGCGGTGTTCATTGAGGTGCGTCATGAGATCGGCGATCGCCGCGTTGACGTCCGCCAGGCTGTAAAAGGTTCGGTGACGCAGCCGCCCGAGCAGCCATCGCTCGACGATGAGCACGGCCTGCTCAACCTTCGCTTTGTCCCGGGGCCGCCGCGGCCGCGCCGGCAAAATGGCGGCTCCGTAATGCGCCGCCATTTCGGCATAGGTCCGATTGACCTGAGGATCGTAAAGGCAGGCCTTGATGACGGCGGTCTTCGTATTGTCCGGCACGAGCAATTGCGGGACGCCGCCGATCGCCTGGAGCGCGCGCACATGGGCGTCGATCCAGTCGGGGAGCGCCTGCGTCCAGCTCGCGTGCGCGAAGGTGAAGCTCGAGGCGCCGAGCACGGCGACGAAGATCTGCGCCATGCGGATCTCCCCGGTGAGCCGGTCAACGACCACCGGGACCCCGTCGCCCGCGTAATCGACGAACAACCGCTCGCCCGCCGCGTGCGTCTGCCGCATCGTCGGCGACAGCTTCGCTTCAAAACCGCGATAGAGTTCGCAAAACCGCGAATAGCTGTAACCGCCGGGGTCGGCCGCGATATATTCGTCCCAGACGATCAGCAGAGTGACGTGCTTGCGCTTCAACTCCCGATGGACCGTGGGCCAGTCCGGCTCGGCGTGGCGGCGGTGTCCCCGTTTGCTTCTGCGATTGGCGTAAAGCGCCGCCTCCAGTTCGGCGTCGCCGATCCCCTCCGGCAACGGCCAAGAAAGCCCAGCGCTGTCCAAACGACTCAACGTCTCTCGAACCGTCGAAGGCGCGAGGCCAAGACGCCGCGCGATCTCGCGCGTCGGCAGGCTGGTTGAAAACTTCAGACGAATGATCTCGCGCGCCTGGCGCATCGAAACTCTTTCCGCTGGCATCGATCGCTCCCTTGGATTGCCAAAGGAGCGACCCTAAACAGGCCAGCGGAGGCGCTCGTCGCCGTCAAAAACCCCGGGCGGCATCATTCCGTTCCGGTGGGCGGCATCATCTCGTTTTGGTGGGCGGCATCATTCCGTTACGACGGGCGACATCATCTCGTTTTGGTGGGCGACATCGTCAGGAATCAGCAACCTGGCGGCGTTGTGGGCTGATCAGGGACGAACCGAGAGCGCTCGGGCGCTTCTGCGGCCTGTGTTCGAGACGTTCGAGGAGGGTTCGGATACAGCGGACCTGAAGGCGGCCGAACGTTTACTGGCGACCTTGGGTTAGTTTAGGACGCTGGGGCGGGCCGCCGTCGGAATCTTGAGTGAGTCCAGGTGATCGCCTCCGGGCCTCCGCACCATCTTGACTATGCGTTCGGCGTGTTCAGCGGGTAGAGGCTCGCGGCAATTCGCTCCAATAGAGGATCGTCTGCACCCTCCATGCGATGCCCCCCACCTTCATAGCAATGGCCGCTTTACGTCGACTCCAGCCGTCCGGTTAGGGTGGACCCCAGTCGTCGGCTTCGCGCAAACAGCGGCCATTCCCCGACGGAGTGAGATACGGAAATGAACGCAAAGTGGACCTTCTGCCCACCGAGCGGATCGTCGGACGCGCGTAAGCGAGCCAATCTGATCCCCATCGCAACGGGCTTTAATCGACAAACTCGCCGTCAGCTTTCTCGCCGCCGTCTAGTCGCCGCAACCGTCTGCTATTGAGTATGAGTCCGACGCGAACACGCCCCACTCCGCAGGTGTATGCCGGATGGGTACACATTGTGCGTTGCAGCAACGCGGTCCGCCGCGTGGATTGAGGCGTGGACGGATCTCCTGCAGCCAATCGATCAATTGAGGAGAACTCCATGCAAACGCCTCAAGCTGACTACTTTGCCGCGTATCGCAATTTGAAACTGTCACGCGACGATAAGGGTGTGCTGGTTGCCGAGTTCCATAGCAACGGCGGCCAGTTCATCATGACCGCGCAATCACACACGGAGTTTGTCGATGCCTTTCACAGAATCGGACAAGACCGAGCGAACAAGATTGTCATCATTACAGGCGCGGGCTGGAATTTCATTGGGGACGTAGAATGGCCATCGTTCGGAGATGTCGCCGATCCGGGCGTCTGGAGCAGAATTCACGACGAAGGCGTCCAGGTTTTAGAGAACATTGCGAACATCCGCGTTCCGGTGATCGCGGCCGTCGAGGGACGCGCCCATATCCACTCGGACTACGCGCTCCTCGCTAGCGTCATCGTGGCGGCTGAAGGTGCGACATTCAAGGACGTCGGCCACTTTGCCGTGGGAGTTACGCCCGGTGACGGGATTTTTACGACATGGAGTTATCGGGCTGGACCAGGTCGAGCCGAGGCGTTCCTGCTCAATCCACAGCCGCTGCCGGCGCGTACCGCATACGAATGGGGAGTCGTTGCAGAGGTCGTAGCGAACGGCAACGCGGTGGCGCGCGCTCGGGAACTGGCCGATTTGTACCTGCGGGCTCCGGAAGTGACGCGCCGGAATACGCGCGTTCACTTTATTCAGCCGTTGAAGGAGCGCATCGTCCGCGAAGTCGGTTACGGACTATCCCTCGAAGGAGCGTCGTCGGCCGATCTGGTGAAATCAAAGCGATCGAAGGGTTACGTTTAGGACCCTTTACGCAACTCGGGCCGGTATGAGGGCGTCGAAGGTGTCCGATGAAACTCTCGACAACGTGGGCGATCTGCAACGTGGGCGAGCTGCCGCGCAGCGCGGCGATTTGAGGCCTGACAGAATAATCGAACAGGAGGAGGAAACCCATGCGCCAAATGCTGATCGTTGCGGGATGCCTGATGGCCGCCCTGCCCCTCGGTTGGATCGCCGCTAATACGGAGATTTCGCCGGCCAGAGGCAAGGAGCCCAGGTTTCCCCAGCTAACCTTGGAACAGCTCAACGACCAGCAGCGCCCGCTCGGCGAGAAGATCATGAAGATCTCGAGCGTCGGGCTCGGCGGTCCCTATAATCCGATGTTGCGCAGTCCGGTCTACGCGCAGCGCATGTACGACCTGCTCGACTATCTGCGCTGGCACACGTCGGTGCCGACCAAGCTCAACGAGATGGCCATCCTCATCGTCGGCCGGCAATGGCGCTCGCAAGTGGAATGGTTCGCCCATGCTCCGCTGGCGAAGAAAGCGGGCCTCGCCGATTCGATCATCGCTGACCTGAAAGCCAACAAGCGACCCGCCGGCATGAGCCCCGACGAAGAGGTCGTCTACGACTTTGTCACCGAGCTCACGACCAAACATGCGGTGTCAGACGAGTTGTTCGATCGCGCCAAGAAGCTTCTCGGCGAACAGCAGGTCATCGATCTGACGGCGGTGGCCGGGACCTATGTCGGCGTCGCCATGATCCTTGCGATGGCCGAACAAGGCGTGCCCGCCGACAAAGAGCCGCCATTCAAGGACGGGGAACCTTGAGCGACAAATGAGACCGGGCCCGACCTTTCGGTCGGCCCCGCAACGGAAGGAATGCGCCAGGAGCGGTAAGATGGCGAAATCATCGCCGAACAGGGAGAGCGATGCCGTGCGCACAAGCCGACAGACTTTGGCGGTCGCGAACTTGATTGGCATCGTGTCGGTTCTTGGGGCGCCGACAACGGCCGCAGCGCTGACCTGCCGCGCCTTTGAAGGTGGCGCAACCTTCATTCCGGCTGAAATTCGAGAAGTGCCCGCTGCCGCGGTCGAGGCAAAAGGGTCGGAAAAGTGCGACGTCGTCTACCACGTCGACGGCCAACGGTATCAGCTTGGCGGCTGCAATCGCGAGTACGTTGGCGAATGGTCTAAGCGCGACGGCGTCCCGATCGGTCACCGGCATGGGCGGTTAGGATTGGATTGTCAGTAGATCGGACCGTTTGCTGCTTCAGTCGCCATGCTGAAGGTCAAGATTTGGCCTTCGGATTGGCCTGCTTCGCGACCAGGCGATATGAGGGTTCCCAAGGCGAAGGACACGGCCGGCATGGCGCAGCCTTCAACGGCCGCGCCATCACGCGGACCGCATCCCAGAGAAGACTGCTGTCGCGCGGCTCGTGCAGCAGCGCGGCGGTGACCGTGCTGTCCAGCCGAACGACCTTGTCGGTTTCGACTTTCTCCTGCCGCGCGCTGACGAGCAGGATGCGATTGATCGCTTCCCACGTCTCGGCCCGGATGGCGGATTGTCATGTGCAGCCCCGCCTTCTTCGGCGTCCACGACAGCGGCAACCGGGCGAAGGCGCGAAACGAGGCCGAGTCTTCCAGATGAAACGCCAGCTCCTCATAGCTCAGCTGGCGATGCTGCTTGAGAAGCGCGCAGCGCAAGACCGACTCGGCCGGCAGCCCCTGTCGCCCGGTCTCGTGAGCGCGGTGTCGGCGCAGATCCTCGGCCGCGAACTCATCCCGCCGCTCGAAGGCGTTCATGCGGACGCCCGTGCGCCGCGGTCCGACACCAAGGCCAAGCTGCTTGCCGGCATCGCCAAGGCCCGAGCCTGGGTCGACGAGCTTATCGCGGGGCGGATTCTCGACATCGCCGATCTTGCGCAGCGGGAGAAGCGCTCCGTCCGATCGACCACAATGCTGCTCTCGCTGGCCTTTCTCGCCCCGGGCCTGGTCCAGGCCATCGCCGAAAATCGCTTGCCCCGCGGCATTGGCCTCACGCGTCTTGCCGATCTGCCGAGCGAGTGGTCCGAGCAGTTCATGAAGCTCGGCCTGCAAGCACCACGGTAGAGGCGCTCGTCCGAAAAGGCGCCTCCGCGCTCCGCCAGCGCGTCGAATCAAGGGGAACGTTCCCCGGCTCCACGCTTCACGCCGCTAAATCCGTCTCTCTCCAACCGCGAACCGGTCTCGGCCCTTCGCTGCCGTCCAGCAAAGACCGACAACCAAGGAGACGGCCAGGATGAAGAATGCGGCGAGAGAAGGCGGGCAGGCTCAATGTCCCGCGACAACCGCCGGATATGCCGAGGCTTCCACGGACGAGCAAGCGCGCGAGAACGCGCGAGTGGCTGGTGTGAACCAGACAAACTTCGAGTCAGTCTCTGACGGCGCCTCGGAATTCTTGCGTCTTTCAAGCAGTAGGTCAAAATCCTCCAGTGCTCAGGAAGCGATATCAGATACGAGCCCTTCACCGACGAAGTTCAAACTGGTCTCCGCAGACGCGGCCTAAGTGGCTAACGGAAAAAGCATTCCGCGCCCAGAGACCGGGCCCGCGATTCGACGCCAGAAGCCGTCATTTCAAGTCTCTGATAGGCCTCTTTTGCACTTTCCGCGCGCAAGCGTCGGACATGTCGGCAGTATTCAGATAGGATAAAAATACAGTAATATCAATTGTTTGGCTGGTGGGCCGGGCAGGACTCGAACCTGCAACCAGACCGTTATGAGCGGCCGGCTCTAACCATTGAGCTACCGGCCCGAAAGGGCGCTCGGGAGGGATAAAGCGCAAAAGGCGCCGCATGGCAATGCGAACTGGCCACATCTTCGCCGGTCGCCCGCGCCAATTTGCTCAGCCGCAGATCCTAGAAACCAAAATGGGCTGCTGTGGCCGCGACTCGTCCGCGACCAGGTTCTATGGCAATTGGCTCCATCTGATCTCCGGCCCTAACTTCGCCACGTAATTTGGGTTCTTCGTTCCGTTTGGCGGCCAAATAGAGAACCGATGCCAGCGTTTCAGAATGACGCAACCGTTACGGGCGTCGCTGGGGCGGAGCGGATGGAGCCCTTTGCTCTTCCCTCCGCCACCCGCCGCATTGGCGTCGCCCCGCCTCCTGACCGCCAGCAAGCCTTTGCCAAAGCCAAGCGACACTCAAAGCGCGTCAGGCTGTTGCGCCTTCTGATTCTGATCGGCGGCCTAGGCGCAGTCGCCGCGTTGTTCGTGGTCGCCTTTTTCAACCCTTTCGCAACAAAACTGGGATCATTGAGTTTTGCCGCCCTTTCGGTCGAAGGAACAAAGATTGTGATGGACCGCCCGAAGCTCGCTGGATTTCGCAGCGATGGCCAGCCCTATCTCCTAACCGCCGAGCGGGCGCTGCAGGACATCAAACAGCCGACCACCGTGGAGCTACAGAACGTCAGCGGTGAGATTGGCATGGCGGGCGGGGAGGCGACGCACTTGACCGCCGACGCGGGTGTTTACGACAGCGTGGGGGAGCGCATGGAGCTGTCGAAGAATATACGGATCAAGAACGGCCGATTCACCGTGCTATTGCGAAGCGCCAAATTCGATTTTAAGTCCGGAGTTTATGGGAGCGATGAGCCTGTGGAAGTCCTGGCTGGCGACGGCACGACGGTGCTCGCCGATCGGGGCGCGGCCCTCAACCACGGTCAGGAGCTAACCTTCGAAGGCCATGTCCGGACGAACATCGTTCCCCAGACCGACCAACAGCCCGGCGCCGAGGTAAAAAGGACCAATCCATGACGTTGCCGTCTCGCCTTTCTGGGTGGCTGGCGGCGCTGGCGGCCGCGCTCCTTTGCTCGAGCGGCGCCGGCGCTGCGGCCGAAAAGCCGTCCGGCCCCAACGACTCGGTCGCAGTCTTCCCTGGGACAAATTCAAAGGAGCCGATCTCGATCGACGCCGACGAGCTCGTTTACTACGACAAGGAACACAAAGCGGTCTATTCCGGGAATGTCGTCGTCATTCAGGGGGATACGAAAATGACCTGCTCGGCCATGACGGTCTTTTTGGATCGCGCGCCGACGCAAGGAGCGCCACAACCGGCGAACGGCCAGTCCGGCCCGTCAGCGGACTCCGGCGTCAAGCACCTCGACGCGACGGGACCTGTCACCGTCGTCTCCAAGACGCAAGTCGCCACTGGCGATAGCGGCAGCTACGACAAAGCCCAGGACAAAGTGTGGCTCATCGGTCATGTCACACTCAGCGACGGCCAGAACGTCACCAAGGGCGATAAGCTGACCTACGACCTCAAGAACGGCTTGGCGACCGTCGACACCAGCGCCAAGTCAGGCCGGGTGCACGGACAATTCGTCCCGAAGTCGAGCACCGACGCGACCAAATCCGGCGCCGACGCCACGAAGGCGGATGCAGCGAAGTCGAAATAGGAGCCGGTGATTGCCGACCTTTCGCGCAGCGTCTGATGCATGCGAAGCGAGCGGTCGTCGGTGAGCGATGGCGCCGTGCGCGACCGCGTAAGCGCGCCGCCTCGCTGGCGCAAATGGTTGCGCGGCGTGAGCAACGGATCGGCTTCCGAACGATGGATCGCGCCTGGGGGGCAAGGGGTTCTCGCGGTGCATCGCCTCGGCAAGGGCTATCGCGGCCGAATGGTGGTGCAGGACGTCAGCCTTTCGGTGCGACGGGGCGAGGCGGTCGGTTTGTTGGGGCCAAATGGGGCCGGCAAGACGACCGTCTTCTACATGATCACCGGCCTCGTCAAACCCGACAAGGGCGAAATCGAATTGGACGGCCATGACGTCACCGGGTTGCCGATGTTTCAAAGAGCGCGGCTCGGAGTTCGGCTATTTGCCGCAGGAAGCCTCGATCTTCCGCGGACTCAACGTCGAGGACAACATACGCGCGGTGCTCGAGGTCAACGAACCCAACCGTCGGGCGAGGGAGGCGATGCTGGAATTGCTGCTCGAGGAGTTCGACATCGCGCGGGTGCGCACCGCGCCCTCAATTTCGCTGTCGGGCGGCGAACGGCGGCGGTGCGAGATCGCCCGCGCCCTCGCCGGCAAACCGTCTTTCATGCTCCTCGACGAGCCTTTCGCGGGCATCGATCCAATCGCGGTCGGCGACATTCAGGACCTCGTGCGCCACCTCAAAGGGCGCGGCATCGGCGTCTTGATTACCGATCACAATGTGCGAGAGACCCTCGGGCTGATCGATCGCGCCTACATCATTCACAGCGGCCAAGTCCTGACCGAGGGGCCGCCGGACGACATCATTGCGCACCCGGACGTGCGACGCTTCTATCTGGGCGAGGACTTCCGGATGTAGCGCCAGAATTAATGCGCCTTTGGCAAACCGCACGTTTGGAAGCAAAAAAGAGGCGCTTTCCGCGCCGAAACCCGCCTTTTCAGGCCGAAAATCTTCGTCGACGCCTTCAAACTGGGGCCGCGGAAGCCTCATTTCCTTCCGCAAAATGAGCGATTTCAAAGCGTTACAGTGGATTTTCCTTCCGACTTCCGATCTCAGGCTCAACGGACGGCGCCGAAGGCGTGGAGCACGCGCCGGCGTGATCAGGGCAGGCGAGGCCCACAACAGCTTTTTCGGTTCCGGACAAATTGGGCATAGGGCCTCGGCTTTGGCGCGATTTCGCTATCCTATCCGACATTTCTTAAAAAGGGAATGTATTTCTCAATCTTCTGGTTTTATTGAGCCGTCGGCGGCGCCTCGCGGCGTGCGCCGGTAAAGCGAGCCTCACTCGTCTTCGCCGAACCGGCCGGAGACAAGGGCCGCCAGCGCATCCAGCGCCTCTCGAGCTTCGGCGCCCGAGGCCGACACAGTGATCGTTGATCCTGGGCCTGCGCCGAGCGTCAGGATGCCCATGATCGAATCGCCCCCGACAGTCTCGCCGCAGCGCGTGACTTTGACGTCCGCGTGAAATCGGTCGACGCACTGCACAAATTTGGCGGTGGCCCGCGCGTGCAGACCCTTTCGGTTGACAATGTGCAATTCCCGCGACAGCGCCCCGGCGAACGAAGGCGGCGGCGGGCACTCTCCTTCGGGGCCGGCCTGGGTCACTTGCCCTCCAGCACCTTGCTTGCGATCGTGATGTATTTGCGTCCGGCGTCGCGCGCCTCGACCACGGCGTGGTCGAGATCGGCGCTCTCGCGCATCGTCGCGAGCTTGATCAACATCGGCAGGTTGACGCCGCAGATCACTTCGACGCGTCCGCCATCCATCACTGAAATCGCGAGATTCGATGGCGTGCCGCCGAACATGTCGGTCAGGATAACAACCCCGCCGCCATCCTGGACGCGCGCGGCCGCGCTCAGGATGTCCGAGCGCCGCTGCTCCATGTCGTCTTCCGGACCGATGGTGATTGTCTCCAGCTGGGACTGCGGCCCAACCACATGCTCTAACGCTGCCCGAAAACCAGTGGCGAGCTGGCCGTGGGTCACGAGGACCATTCCGATCATCAGTTGTCCATCAGTCGATCGGATCACGCTCCCGGGGCCATTCAGGCCGGCGGCGAAATCTCAGGGCGTCCATTTTTGTGCACTGCGGCGCAATGTTCAAGCAAAATTCCTAATTTCGCCGCGGTCCCCGCCGCCAAGACCGCCAATCGCTCTTCGACCGCGAGCGCCTGATCGCAAACGCTGAGGTTGGAATCAAGGGCCAGACGGGGCAGTCTCACCCCGCCGATCATCAGGCAGTCGTGATCCTCGGGCATTCTCGGCCATTGACGTCCGCGCTCGCAGAGTTCTACCGCCAGCCGCACAATCGCCGCCGGCTCATGCTGGACTACGATCAGACCCGCCGTCCGGCGCTCGATGACGCCGGCCATATTGGCGGCTCCCCAAGCAATCAGGCGGCCGTCCGCCCTGCGGACAAAAATGCGGTCGTCCCCGATCAGAGCGCCAAACGCCCCTGCCCCGCTAGCGCGCGCCATCAGCGCAAGCGCCAGCGCGCTTTTGCCGGAACCCGATGGTCCAAGGATCAAGACGCCGGTTTCGCGATGAATCACGGCCGTCGCATGGAGGCTGGTCCCCTCCGCCAAAGCGCCCGCAGTCATGCCGCGAACGCCGGCAATTCCACGACAAAGCGCGCGCCCGCGCCGTGCCGAACCACCTCATCGGAATTGTCATCGGAATTGTCGCCGTTGGCCGTCGCGACGCCGGCGCCAGCTGGCCGATTGCACGCCCAAATGCGACCACCGTGAGCCTCGACAATCTGGCGCGAAATCGATAGCCCCAAGCCCGAATTCTGACCGAACCCTTGGTTTGGCCGATCCGTGTAGAATCGCTCGAAAATACGCTCAAGCGCATGCGGGGGGATTCCAGGTCCGTCATCATCGACAGTGATGACAACGCGATCGAAGGGCTGCTCTCCATCCGGCTCGCTCCGAGCAGAAGCGCGCTCGAGCGCGACGCGCACCATGCTGCCGGGTTCGGAGAAGGAACAGGCGTTGTCAATGAGGTTTGTCACGACCTGGGCGAGACGCGAATCGTGCCCGAGGACAAAATAGTCCGCGCTGGCGTTCCTGCCCCGCCTGACCGGGATGCACAATTTAACCCGCGCGCCGTTGCTGCGTGGAGAATCCTCCGCCATTGATACGACCGCCCGCAGGAGAGCGGCGATGTCGACTGGTCTTGCTTCGCCTCGCGCGAGTTCTGCATCGAGGCGGGACGCGTCAGAGATGTCGCTGATCAACCGGTCGAGCCGCCGCACGTCATGTTGCATGACGGCGATCAGCCGGTCGCGCGACTGCCCAACATTCACCTTCGGCAACGTTTCGAGCGCGCTGCGCAGCGACGTCAGCGGATTCTTGAGTTCGTGCGCGACGTCGGCCGCGAAACTCTCGATCGCGTCAAGACGATTATAGAGCGCCTGCGTCATATCGCGCAGCGCCCGGGACAAGTGGCCGATCTCGTCTGATCGCGCGGTAAAATCGGGAATTTGCTGTCGCGACCGAATGCCGCGCCGCACGCGCTCCGCCGCATCGGCGAGCCGTCGGACGGGTTCGGCGATCGTATTGGCGAGCGAAAGCGATAGAACCAGCATCACAATAGCGAGCACCAGAAAGAAGCGCAGTTGAGCCAAACGCGCGGAGGTGATCACGCGGTCGATGTCGCCGCCCTGGGTGGAGAGGAGCAGCGCGCCGCGGGTCGCCATCATCCGCTGGATCGGCACCCCGACGGAGACGACGGTTTCGCCTTCACTATTAACTCGCACCAGAGATTGCGTTTTGCCCTGCAGCGCGCCGGCGACTTCCGGCATCGTCCGGCCATTGGTCGCCCATGGATCTTCGGCTCGCGGCGCGGTCGAGTTCACGAAAAAACTGCGCAGGTGGGCGACGATTCGGTCCGCAAATCCGCGCCGCTCCGAAGCATCTGGCAAATCCGACCGCGTGACCGCGCCGCGGGCCGAATACGATCGCGAGTTCGAGCAGAAGCCGGCCGTCGCTGTCATAAATGCGCGCGCGTGTGCGGGTCGGCGTCACCAGCCGATGCAGGAAAGGCCCGACAAGCGCGGGATTGATGGAGAACTGCGTCGCGTCCTCATCGCTTGGCGACGGCGCGACGCTTTGGCCCGGCGCCAGTTGCAGCAGCTTGTCCGGATCGATGGTGATTGAATCGGTGTCCCCTGTGGCCGAAGCGGAAACCGCGGCGGCGATGATGTCGGCCTGGATGGTGAGGCTCTGCACCCGCGCCTGGATCAGATCGGCGCGAAACTGATCGAGGAGCAGGAAGCCGACCACGAGCACCACAAGGCCGCCGAGATTGAGGACGACGATGCGTCGGGTGAGCGAGGACGAGAAGCGCGCGGTCAGAAATCGCCAGGCGACATGGGCGCGCAAGCGCAGCCAACGAAGCCTCCCACGCGCTGGCTGAGCGGCAAGGCGGTGTTGAAGCTGCGTTTCGGCGCTCATGTCTCAGTCCGAGCGGCCTACCCTTCCTTAAATCGGTAGCCAACGCCGTAGAGGGTCTCGATCATTTCGAAATCCGGCTCGACCACCTTGAACTTCTTGCGCAACCGCTTGATGTGGCTGTCGATGGTGCGGTCGTCGACATAGACCTGATCATCATAAGCCGCGTCCATCAGAGCGTTGCGGCTCTTGACCACCCCTGGCCTGGTCGCCAGCGCCTGGAGAATAAGAAACTCCGTGACCGTCAGCGTCACCGCGGTGTTGTCCCAAGTGCAGGTATGACGCTCAGGATCCATCTTCAACCGGCCGCGTTCGAGAATCTTGGCTTCGGTCTCCTTCTGCGTTGCGGCGTCCTTGGGGTTCGAGCGACGAAGGATCGCCTTCACCCGCTCAACCAGAAGGCGCTGGGAGAAAGGCTTGCGGATGAAATCGTCGGCGCCCATTTTGAGGCCGAACAATTCGTCAATCTCCTCATCCTTGGACGTCAGGAAGATGACTGGCAGATCCGACTTCTGCCGCAGGCGGCGCAGCAGCTCCATTCCGTCCATGCGCGGCATCTTGATGTCGAAAATGGCGAGATCGGGCGCGTTGGCCTTCAAACCCTCGAGCGCGCTCGCGCCGTCGGTGTAGGTCTGCACCCGATATCCCTCCGCCTCGAGCGATAAAGAGACGGATGTCAGTATGTTACGGTCGTCGTCGACCAGCGCGATTGTGGGCATGAAGCTCCCGTTTTGATCTGCTGTCGCCTCTTGGGCTGGCTGGCTCAAAGTTGAAACCATTGATCGACTGAATGTGTTCCGAGGAGGGCGATCCTCCCCATCCGGCCGATTTCAGATGGGACGTCCTCGCGAATTGTGCAAGATTACCATCATGTTGGAGGCATTGGCCAGCGATCGGAGCGAGCGTGGTCCCGGCGCCAAGTCGCCCTCTTGACCGCTCAAGGCCGCCGGGGTTGTGTTGCTCCGATCCGCCCGAAGCGTCAAGGCCGCCATGGCGAGCGCCCCCGCCGATCCGAATGAGGCCCATGCCCAGGCCGTCGCCGACGCCAAGCGGCTGATGCGGCTCGCCCGCACTGGCGCATTGGCGACTCTGGAGGCGGCGGGAGGCGCGCCCCTGACCACGCTCATCGGCGTCGCCAGCGATTTCGACGGCGCGCCGCTCATCCTCATGTCGACGCTGTCGCGCCACACCAAGAACCTCGCCCACGACCCGCGCGCCTCCTTGCTCCTGACTGGGCGCCACGAGCGCGGCGACCCGCTCAACCATCCGCGAATCACGCTTGGCGGGCGGGTCGAACGGCGCCCGGAGCCGCGCGCCAAGGTCCGGTATCTACAGCGCAATCCCAAGGCGGCGCTCTACGCCGGCTTCGCCGATTTCGCCGTGTTTGAGCTCCGCATCCAGGACGTGCATTTCAACGGCGGCTTCGGCCGCGCCGCGCCCCTCACCCCGGCGGAGGTTCTCAGCCCCCGCGAGGGCGAAGCGGCGCTGACCGAGGCTGAGGAAAGGCTCCTCAAGGAGGCGAACGCCCTGGGCGAGGGGGCGCTCGCGCGGCTCGCGGGACATAAAGCCTCCCCCCGGGCTCCAGGTCCCGGGGGCTGGCGGGCGATCGGGCTCGACGCCGAGGGCCTCGACCTCGCCGCCGGCGGCCGCGCCGCCCGCGCCCAGTTCCTCAGGCCGGCGCACGACCCGGAAGCGTGGCGGGCCCGCCTCGAAGAGCGGCTCGGGGCGGACTAATATATTAGTCGGTTTTGCGCCAAGTGGCAGCCATACCGGATAGACCGCGACGGAGTCTCCCATCCTATGGGGTTCGTGTACGATTCCGAAACCCCTGCCGAATATACAAAGAAGACTTAGAACGACGACACCTAGCGCGGTGCCTAACACGGAGCGGATCCCCGAGCAACAAACACCTATCGATTAAGGCGTTGATGGAAAAAGGACTGGATCGCAGCCGTCATTTAGCTGCGTTTCGCTCGCGTTGTGCTTTTACGAGGTCGAGGCTCATGCGCGCGACTTCGGGCTGGAAGAATTCATCGACTTCGCACATATCGGCGCTGAATTTCTCTAAGCCTTTCTTTGTAAACACGTCGTGCTTGCCTTTGTAGAGGCGCTTAGACTTGGGAAGTTTTGCAAGATTATATGTGTGCGCGAAGCTGTTGCGAATGTCGTTCAGAGCCATCACATGACTATTAACATGGTTGGGCACCGTTATAAAGGTTTTGACGATATCGAGTTTCTGTTGGGGATAGAGCTTGTCCAGCATTAATTCGAGTGTGTTCTGATTTATGCCTCGCCGTCTGTGCCGCCGTCTCCCAAAAAAATGACGCGTTATCACACGGTTTAGAAGATCGTCCAGCTCGACATAGTGCATAATGACAATTGATCGTAACACACGATCTTTCATTTGCCTGAGGCCGTGAACAACCGCCTCCTTATCTCCTTTCCAAAAATCGGTTACAGTGCGCGGTGTAAGGTAGTTTTGATAAAGAATCCGGTCAATTTCTATCCATAGCCGTTTTTCGTATGGGGTTAAATCGTCTGCTTTCATTATGTATCCGTCCGCCTATTTATGTTTGCCCTTCCATCTTCCTTCAGCCCTCATCTGTTCTATCAGAGCCTTGTTATTCCGTGCCGCTAGTATCCATTCAACGAAAGCGAGATCGGATCGCCTGTCATTCGGCCGGAGCAATGGAGTTGTCGAGCTTTAGGTTGACGCGCTCTCTGTGCCCGTTCGCGTCGGCAAACTCGATTACCGCCCGCATGACCCCCGATTTCTGCCGCGGCATTCCCCGGAACAGAATAGTTGCCGAGGCTGGTAGAGTCGCTTTTGGAGGAACGAAGTAGCCCGACACACCCGCGGTGCCGTGCATATTGCTGTCAAGGGCACGTATCGTGAGAAGCCCCGGCAATTCCTCACCTCGAATCTTCGGTCTGACTAGCCTGGCCGTCGTGAAATACAGACGCTCGTCGGTTCTATTGCTGACAAGGAAGTGGCCAGAAACTTGCGTCACGGTAGACCCGTCCTTCTGCTTTGCCATTGCCCAGATGCACTGATGCTCAACTGGCGTCACCACGAATTGAACGCGCGCCGCCGACGCGGCCCGGTAAGCGTGAAACGCCCGGATTCCAGGGGCGACGGCTCTACATCCCGCGAATATCCATGCCGCAATAGCGCCGAAAGCAACGGCGTGCGTTGTCGCCGGTGACACAAGCTGCCGAAAGCCCGGGACGGCCGAAAAGACGGTGAGGGTTAGGGCGATTGCGGTGAACAGCCATAATGGCCAGTCCTTCAGCCGCCCCGCAATGGTGGCCAGAGCGCCTGTCGTTGTGGTGACGGGTTCCGTCATAGGCGGGAAATCGTGCTTTGGCTGACGTTGTAGGTCCGGGCAATTTCGCGGACCGGCTCGTCGTCCTCGTCGCTGCGTTTTGATTGCCTCACGCTTTTGGTGCGGGGTCAGTTTCGGTTTGCGGCCCATCTTCACACCTCGCGCCTTGGCACGTTCCCTGCCCTCGCCCGTGCGCGCATGGATCATGTGGCGCTCGAACGCGGCCAGGCCTCCCAGGACGGTCAGCATCCGTGCGGGGTCGTGCTGTCGGCCCAGGCGTCGCCGAGAGACCGGAATCCGGCGCTCCGGTCGGCAAATTAATGCAACGGTATTGACGAGGTCGCGGGTGGATCGGGCCAGGCGGTCCAGGCGCGTCACCATCAGCACGTCGCCCTTGCCCGAGGCCGTCCAGGACGCGGCGCAAGCCCGCCCGGTCTGACTTCGCGCCGCTTGCCGTTTCGCGGATGACCTTTTCCGCTCCGGCGACGTGCAACGCCTTCACCTGCGCGTCAACGCCCTGTCCATCCGTCGAAACCCGCGCATAGCCGAAAATCATTTGATGGCCTTATCCGCTTTGTCGTCGGGCAGACCATGAAGGGCGCGGCGCAGTGCGCCGGCAACATTGAAGAAACCTTCTGCTCCGCCGACTGTAAGGCGGAAGCGATTTCCTGCCTTGGAGTTTTAAATTCGAATTCGGACGGTCGTCCGCGCGGCATGATTCCCCTCTTTTCGTGCCCCAATTATGCACCACATTTATGCAACAAGAAAGCCGTTTTAGATCAGAGGGATTTTTTGGTGCATAATAAAGACAGCTGTACCGGTTTAAACGGCGGCTCCGCTGATTATGTGTGAAAAGAAAGTCTATCGGTCATAGCAAAGGACGTCTAGGTGAGCAAAATTACGATCTATCGATTCAGAGTCTATGATGCCCAAAACGACGAAATGATAACTTCACGTCGTTGGGGCACGCGCGAAGCTATTGAGCGATTTGCGCACGGGGAAGTGTTCGAAAACACGGCGGTCGAAGTCGAAGCGAACGTCGTGAACTCGGACATTCCTGGCCTAACCGCGAGGAATTTCGATCCGCATCGGCGAACCAGCGGATTTCAGACTCAAGTTTACCCGTAGTCCTCTTTGACGCAACCTGGCCATGCCAAGCTTTCCTCGGGATCGTCGCTATCTTTTTCGCCTCCTAATCGAGCCGCCGCCTAAGCCCATTCCAGGTGTGCGACCTCCTCCCGGTCTGGATTTCTGTCAGCGAGAATCTCCTGGATGGCCAGATAGTTCGGGGCTCTCGTGAGGTGATTATCGATGGTTGATAAAATTGACACACCGAGCGATTTTTATACGTACGTCGTAAAGGCTGATATAATTGAATTAAGGAATAAACCAGACGATTTGCGTCTAGTATATCACGCTTGCATTTCGATTCTCAGTTTACGCGATTGGGTTTTCCATACGTATAAGAATAGACCTTGGACCTGGAACGGCAAGGCACAGCCACCATTTTCCTCGAAGACCAAAATTCAAGAACACCTAGAGGCCTTGCACGAGGAATTTCGCATAATTTATGATGTCGCAAATTTCTCTAAGCATCTTATTATGGACGATAATAGGAAACGAACTCAGGCCCAAGGTATCGCCAACGTGCAAATTCAAAGCATCAGAACCCATGTGGGCGGCGCGACGCTTGGCACCTTCATGCTTAATACAACTATGCTCAATGAGGCACCCCACCCTGTGACGCGCAATTCAGTCGTTATTGACGACGGAGGTAAGCTGTACGATGTCGAAATGTCCATCGAATCGACGAATAGAGTATGGCTTCAACTGTTAGCTGAAAATAACTGGTGAGTGCGCCCTATGATGGCCTTTTTTGTCGCGACCGTCTCCGCTCTATGAAATCGGCGTCGAATTTTGGCTCTGACTCAACTTTGATGAAGGCCTTCATTTTCCGCGCCAGCCAGCGCGAAAAACTCGGTTTGTTCGCCCCGAGCCGAATTTTGACCCCGCCCTGATTAACATGTAACCGTCTGATATAGCAAGATAATTTGCGCCGTCTCGCGAATTTAATCGGCGTCCAACATGACCGAAGCTATTACGCCGGATTACCGTTTCTGTTCAATAGTTTACTCCGCCGAGGCTAGGTCAAAGTTCGACGTCGAATGACATTGTTGATAAACGCGTCCCTAATCGTAATCGGGTTTGCTCCTCTTTTTCGTGGCGATAATCGCTGGACCTCAGGACCGCGTAGGGAGGCGGCCGACGGCCGTCTCGACGCGGCCTGGCTCGCCCCAACCAGCCGCAGGCTACGCGCTGGCCCTCAGGAACGCGCTGTAAGGTCGCCATCGGCCGTCTCGACGCGCCCGGCTCCCATGCCATTCCGTCGGGCCGAAGGCCGGCTGGCGCGCCCTTGACGCGGCGCTGGCGCGCCGTAACACATGACCAAATCTCGCAACCATGCCGCAGCGTCGAGAATGTCCGGATACGGCAAAAGGCAGCGCTGCAAAAGCTCGGCTATGACCGGGCGCGCGATGCGATGCGTCTTGACGCCGCACGGTGGAAAGTCGGCCCGGCTGAACTCGCGTGACGCGACGAAGGCGAACACGCGGGCATTGATCCTTGCGCGCAGCGGTTCGATCGTATCCCAAACAAGAGAGTTGCGACCATGCTTGTCAGCGTGAAGGAAACCAATTTGCAGCGCTAACCCCAGGCCCGCAAGCGCTCGCGCCAATCGTCCGGCCTCGACGACAATGCAATAGTTGAGCATCGCGTTGATTGGATGCGCGGCATGTTTATTGCCGAGAAATTCAGCGCCTTTGTTGCGGTTCGCGAAGCGCAACCAGGACCGGGGCAAGTCAGCGCCTCGACGCGGGACAAGTCCAAGGTCGCGCCACGTGCGCCAGTAAACAGCGCCCGCCTTGGCCTCGATCACGACGATTTCCGCGACGCTGCGCGCTTCCATGAGCTTCCCCTCACATCGGGCGATCGTCTTGAAATCGCGCTCCAAGACGCGCGGGCCGAGCGCGGCGCTGTCCGCCGCGATCTTGGCTCTCACAATCTCGCGCGCGATCGCGACAGGATCGGCCGCACATTGGGCGCGGATGACAGCCGGCCCAACGTCGCGCAGCGTCTCACCGTCGGCAGCCTCTAGCGCGCTGTGAACGATCGTCGCCATGCGGCCAGGACCATCGGGCAGGACAATGACGACGCCGCGCCGGGCGCTCCATCGGATAGCTTCGCCGCTGAGAAATTCGCCCCGCCCATCAAACAGGATCGCACACGGCGGACGATCGTCTATGTCGACGCGTTCCTTGACGCGATCGCCCGCCAGTCCGTGTTCAATCTCGAGGCCGCCCTGTCGGACGCGCAGCGCCGCGTTTGCGCCCAGCACAATGACGCTCTGTTTGGCGGCCTTTCTCACCCCCGAACGTACTTGACGCCCGGGCCGGGCGAGGGCATGGGCGCGCCCGGCGGAACGATGACGAGGCGGAGCGGCGCGGGCGACGGGACTATCACAGAACTGGCCGTGGGCGCGACGGCCGGCCGCGACGCTTTGGCGCGGCCTGCGGTCGCGCCCAATTGCCCCGCTATCTCAATCAATCGGTCGCCCCGGCGACGGCAAATTTCGGCGACCTCTCCCCTTAAATATTCAGGGATTGGCGCGTCGCCAGCATTCCATTTGCGAACGGTGCGGTCGTTACATCCAAGGTCGCGCGCCAATTCGGACTGCCAAATATCGCCATAGAGTGCGCGGCCCACTTCCTGAAGGATATTCGCTGTTTTCCGGGCGTTTGAACGGCGCATGAGCCATATAAGCCCTAATTTTAGGCCTCCTGTCAACGGCCTAATTTTAGGGGGTGTTGATTAAGTCAAAACGCCCGGCCCGGGCTTCCCCTGAATTCGGTCGCCCCCAGTCCCCGGGATGCTCGCAGAGCGGTCGCCCGGGGACTGGAACTCCAGGTTTGTTCCGGTCCTGTCGCCCCGGGACGAAAGCCCGGGGGCGTCGCACCATCGCCAGCGCGCCCGCCGCATTCGACGGTCGCGATCGGCGGTCAACTTCCCCAAGGCGTGACGCACTGGCCTATCACCAGCGGTATCGCGGAAGCGACGGCGACCATGAGGGCGAACACGGCAAGCATGCTGGCGGCGTTGGCGGCGAAATCGGATGAACAGGACCGGCGCATCGCCGCCCTTGAGGCCGCCGCCAGCGGGCAACGACGCGCCCCTAGCCCCCGGACTGCGAGCCGGGGGAGGCCGCCGCCGCCGATTGGCGCGAAGGCATGCTCGCGCTCGCCGGGCTCATTAGCGCGACCAGGTGGCGCTGACGGCCGCCCCTTTTGGGCCGGGGCGAAAAAACACCTTGACTTTCATCAAATATGGGTCCATATCATAAGCGGTTATTGGGAAAAGGCATGTCGATAAGCGTTGAAACCGATATGGGATTGCAAGAAAAGCCGCTGCGCAGGCGGTCTTTCAAATGGGGAGACGGCGTAGCCCCGCAGGCGACGGCGCGCATTCCCGCAAAGACCCTTGCCGTCGTCGAAGCGCACGCGCGGGCGGTCGGCGCGTCACGTTCGTGGGTAATCCAACATATCTTGACGGAATGGGCCGCCCGACAAAGCGAGGCGGCATAAAAACAAAGGCCCCGATGCGCCGCTCAAAACGCATCGAGGCCTAATTCACCCGGGCGATTACCAGTCGCCAGAAAGTTTCAGAAGATATGCAGAATACGAGCAAATCAGGCGTAAATCAAGCCATATTAATTCATTCTGAACATGACGGCGGCGCCCCGCCTGCTTTCAGAGACTGGCTCGCGGCGCAGTTGAAAAACCCGCCTGATGAGCGCTTGCGGCCGGCCCTTCAGGCCGCTTGGGATGAAATGGAAGCCGCCGGCTGGCGAATGCCCGACACGTGGGAGGGCGAAGCGTCATGACCGGCTCCATCGCGCTAGGGCGGGCTATAGCGCCTGTTTCGGCTGGGGCTGCCGACATCACCGCCGGCGCGGCCGAACCCTCTCCCCGGCCAGCGTCGCGCGGTGGCGGCCCCCTGACGAGGGGGCGCGCTGATGGTTCGCCGCCCGTCGCGCAACAGCTCGAAACGCCGACATTCATTTTCCGACTACCGCCGTTTGTCGCCCGCCGAAAACGAGGCGCTAGGCCGGTCCCGCAAGGCCCGTCACTACGTGCTCAAATCCGTCGAGCGGGTGACGCCGCGGACGGCCTCGATAACAGCCCGCGCCCATGAGACGCTGCGGACGCGACAGGTTTACGAAATGGCCTCGCCCGAACAGGCGACACGAGCGCGACAGGAAGGCGGCCTGTCCTATTCCAGTCAGGACCAGGCCGAACGGGTCGCCAAGGCTGCGGATCGAAGATTGAGAAAAAAGGCCGAGGAAAGCGTCGGCAAATGGCTTACCTATTCTCACCCGAAAAAAGGATCGGGGAAATTGCATTTCACCCATGAGAGATTTGACGCCTATGAGCGCAATCGCGATCGCAAGCTGCGCGGCGAATGGCTCGACGATGGCGAATGGTTTGCGATGATGGACGCGGCCAACGCCCTCCGAGATCACCGCATCATGCAACTGAGAGCCTCGCCAGCGCCAAGCGGCTATGCGATTGGACGATGAACGATCATTACGCATTCACAATCGCCGGGGGGCCTTACGGCCCCCTTGGCGGCACGCATGTATTTCCGCGATCTAGCGGCCTGGGAGTTTTGCTCGCGGGTCTTGTCCAAACCCCCGGATGCACATTCCGCAATGTGAGTGTCGATCCGGGCGGATATTACCGTGGCGTCGGCGAAATAGCGCCGCCAGATTTTTCACCCGCCGAGTTGGAACGATTGAAGAAAATAAAAACATGGAATGAAGCCCGCAAATGGTTGCGCGCCCGCCGATCGCGACCAAATTTGGACGAATATATTAGAAACAATCCTGAACTGGTTAAGGAAACCAAAAGGAAAACCCGCGAGCGAGATTACCTCAGTAATGAATTCGTCGGCGTCGATTTCGAGGGGCAGGATTACCTCGGCAATGTCATTGAGCGGCCGAACGGAACCGATCGGCCGACACCCTATGATGATCATCGGCTATTCATGGGCGGCGCGGCGTCCATTGACAAAACTCGGCCGCCCGAATGGCTGGTCAATCCCGAAACAACTGACACGGACAAAAGGCCGATCGATCCACGCGCATTGCTTGAATGGCTGGTCAGTCTGCCCGAGAAATTCGGCGAAAACGCCATTTTCGTTATGTATTCGTTTTCGTATGACGTGACCAATATTCTGCGTCATCTGCGTTTTGAGAAGGCGTGGCAGATTTTCAAAGAAGAAACATATGAGAAGGATAAGACAAAACGTCGTAAGATATATTCGCGAACGTTTTGCGGCGAGCCATTCGACGAATTTGTTATGAAATATCGCAATCGAAAACAACTAGACATCTGGAAGTTGCGCGATCCGAAACAGCCTTGGTTGCGAGCGTGATAAAGATGGAAACTATGTTATCGAAGACGGTCATAAGAAAATGGATACCGTCGGACATATTGCCCTGTTCGATACTCACCCGTTCTTTCAACAAAGCCTTGTAAAAGCCTCTGAATTTCTCGTAAAGATCAAAAAGGCCGAAGAAAGCGATTTTGAGTTTATGAAAAAGATGAAGGCTAGGCGCGACCGCTTCGCGTCCGAGACTTTGAATCAAATCAAGAGTTACACCGAGATTGAGCTACGGTACTTAGCCTTGATGATAACGGAACTGCGGAAAATTTTGCATGAAATCAAGCTTCAATCCGCGCCCGATATGAAGCCTATCCATATTAGTAATTGGTATGGTCCGGGCGCGGTCGCTAGCGCCATGTTGAAAAATCTCAATATCATGAGCCTCTTGCAAATAGATTGACGAATTCAGTCGGGTAAGGCTATAGTATTTAGAGCGGTTGTTATCGTTGTCAAGTAGGATAGTGAAATATATTTAGATTGTTGTTCAGGTGTGGCGCTGTTATCGTAGAAACCGATTTGCTTCAGCCGTGGCTGTAGACATGACAGACGACCCTCTCGACGCGATGAAGGCTCGCTGGAGCTACATCCAGGGCTTTTTGTTCCCTTGGATGCGCGAGGACAACGATCCGATCACCGAAGCGTTGGGCCGTCTCGTCACCACGCTCGACGTGATCGGCCTCGAAGCGTTCGTTCCTGAGCCGCCCAGGGGGCCGGGCCGGCCGCCCGAGGACCGCCGCGCCCTCGCCCGAGCTTTCGTGGCCAAGGCGGTCCTGGGCGTTCCCACCACCAGCGCCCTGATCGAGCGCCTCGACGTCGACAAGTCCCTGCGTCGCATCCTCGGCTGGGAGCGACGCTCGCAAGTGCCTTCCGAAGCCACGTTTTCCCGGGCGTTCGCCGAATTCGCGCGCGGCGCGCTGCCAGACAAGATCCACGCCGCGCTGATCGAGCGTGCGCTCGGGGGACGCATCATCGGGGCGATCGCGCGCGACGCCACCGAGATCGAAGCGCGCGAGAAGCCGGTCCAGAACACGGCCAACGACGGCAAAGACGATCCCCCGGCGCCCGATAATCCCGCGCCGCCGCGCAAGCGCGGACGTCCACGCAAGGGCGAACAGCGTCCGAGGCCGGAGCCGACGCGTCTCAAGCGGCAGGTCACGCAGAACCTCAGCCAGATGCTCGCCGACCTGCCCACCGCCTGCGACGTCGGCTGCAAGAAAAACAGCAAGGGCTACAAAGAGACCTGGACCGGGTACAAACTCCACATCGACGTGGCCTGCGGCCAAATCCCAGTCTCCTGCGTGCTGACCTCGGCCTCCGTCCACGACAGCCAGGCCGCCATTCCCTTGATGACCATGACGAGCGCCCGCGTCGCCTATCTCTACGATCTCATGGACGCCGCCTACGACGCCGCCGCGATCCACGACCAGAGCCGGACGCTGGGCCACGCTCCTATCGTCGACCGCAACTTTCGCGCCGACCACCAAGCCAAGGCCGAATGGGGCCGCGAAGTCGAGCGCCTGAAGCTCATCCACAGGCCCGACTTCGACGACCTGATCTACGATTTCCGCACCATGGCCGAACGCGTCAACGCCCGTCTGAAAGACGAGTTCGGCGCCAGATTTCTCCGCGTCCGCGGCGCACTCAAGGTCAAATGCCATCTCATGTTCGGCATCGTCGCCCTCGCCGTCGATCAGATCATCCGTGTCGTCGACTACAGGACCGCCCCTGCCTGACCCAGCTAGGTGCACCCGCCCGGCGCAGGAAAATTCACCTCGCTCAAGGGATTATGCAAGAAGCTCTCATAAAAGACCATTATGGCGATGACATCCGAGCAATTGACCCGCCTCCCATGCAAGTAGCGGCTCATCATGCCTTTTCCGCTGGCAATATTCAGTTGATGAAGGTTGGACACGCGCCGGACCTTGAACTGCATTCCATGGATATCGCCAGTGCTTACCCTCACGCGCTCACGCAATTACCTTCACTGGCTGGCGGTAAGTGGAACAAGGACGGCGGCCTTCGATATAGCAATCTTGCGGAATTGAAAGCCTCGATCGAAGCCGCGTCCATGGTGTCCATGTTCTATCTGGATTATCAGTTTCCTTTGTACGAGCATTTCGAGGGCGATGACTGGAAAAAAGTCTATGTTCCTTGGTATCCGCTCTTTTTCCGCTCACGCATGGGAGCTATTTTTTATCCGCGCCGGGGCGAAGGCTGGTATATGCGTGACTGCGCGCTTGCCGCCGTCGAATTTCTTGAACAATTTGCGCCCGCGACCAAATGGCGGCCTGATGGAACGCCTATAACAAGGCAATGGGAGATCAAAGACGTTTATTTCGTTGTAAAAGAGGCTTGGATATTCGAGCCGAAAGACGATTATAAACCGTTTGCTTTCCTGCATGAAATCTATCGTCGGCGGATGGAATACAAATTCGCTGTTCCATATGACGCTAGGGAAAAATTCTATAAGCTTCCACCGAACTCGCTGTACGGTAAGGCCGCCCAGCGGGTCGGAGGCTCACAGACTAAAGACGGATGGAAGGCTCCGCGCACAGCTAACCCGTACTATGCCGCCGCAATCACTTCCAATTGTCGGCGTCGCTTGGTCGAGGCGGGCTTGCGCGACCCTCACGCCGTGGTGGCCCTGATGACAGATGGAATAGTCACCACTCGCCGGCTTGAGGGCCTTCCTAACGTCGTCAACGAAGGCGATCCGAACACCAAATTAGGCGATTGGGAATATGTGCCTGTCGAGGGCGGCACCTTCCTACATGCGGGCGTCTACTCGATGCACAAGGCCGGCAAGGAATTGACCAAGACGCGCGGTGTGGACCCGAAGCGGGTTTCGGCCGATGACAACGCCGGAAAATTGCTTGTGTCCAAGGCCGTCGAGGCCATGAGCCGAGAATATCACCCGGATTTGCCCATATCCGTAAAATTGCCGATCCGCGACCTTGTCACTATCGGACAGGCGCTCATGGCATGCGAGAATAACCGCAGCATGTGGAAGGCCGGCCTCGCCGGCCGCTGGGCTCCGCCAATCGATAGTGAGAATGCGCTTGTGCGCATCATCAATCTGGAAAAACTCGGAACGAAACGACGTTGGATACCGGGCCGCGAAGACGACTGGCAAACGCGCCGCCACCCGGACGGAACACTGCGGCTCGCCAATCGTTGCGTCGCTCTAGTCCCGACTATTCCGGCCGAAAATCCCGAGCCTAAAGGTACGCCGTCGGCCATGTATAAGCCCGATTGGATCGATCCCGAGTTGGGCGAGAGCATCGAGGAAAGCGATGAGCAGGAAGCGATACAGGAAGGTTTGTTTTAGAGGGCGGGCGCGTCTGGCCTCATGCCCTCGACCATCCAGCGATCGGCCCTAGTGGATAGAATCAAACGCTTCGAACCCTCTGCGAGCCGCATAATACCAAAGGTCATAGCGGCTGACCGACATGCGCCCAGTCGCGCATTCCGATGGATGTGATGGTTTCGGGTTTGGCGATGAGCTTTCGCCATGCGGCGCATGCGGCGTCGATGATGGCGTCGTAGTTTTCGAAGACGGTGTTTGAAAGCCAGTTCTGACGGAGATACTGCCAGACATTCTCGACCGGGTTCAGTTCCGGCGCGCGCGAGGGCAGGAAGATCGGCGTGATGTTGTCGGGCACGTCGAGCTTGCCCGTGATGTGCCATCCGGCCCGGTCGAGCAGGAGCACGGCATGGGCGCCCGTAGCGACATTGCGCGAGATTTCGTCGAGGTGAAGTTGCATCATGTCGGTGTCGGCACGAGGAAGCGCCAAAGCCGCTCCGACCCCGCGAGCGGGACAGATCGCGCCGAACAGATAGGCGTTGTCATAGCGCTGATCGGCGGGCTGCCTTGGCCGCGTTCCACGCCTGGCCCATTGGCGGACAAGGCCGTTCTTCTGGCCAATCCGGGCCTCATCCGAAAACCAGATCTCGACCGGCGTCGTCTCGGGCAGCCCTTCGAGATGAGCCTTCAGCGCGCGCGGGAAGTTTTTTTAAATCCCTCGACGATCCGCTCATCCTGAGCCGGATGACGGGGCCGTGCGCTCATATGCGAGAAGCCGAGCTTCTTCAGAAGCTTTCCGACATAGCGCGGGTGAAAGTCGACGCCGAACCTCTCGGCGATGACGCGCTTGAGGTCGATCCGCCGCCAGCGTACGACGCCGTCCTTCTCACGATCCGGCCCGGCCTCGACGATCTGCGCGAACTGGGCCCGTTGCTCCTCCGACAGGCGAGGCTTGGGACCCGCCGTCCAATTGTCGAACAGACCCTCCGGTCCGAAAGCGTTGAAGCGATGGACCCAGTCGCGCAGCGTCTGCCGGTCCATGCCGCCGATCTTCGCCGCCGCGCCTCGGTCCATCCCGTCCCGAACCGCGGCCAAGGACAGAAGCCGCCGGCTCTGGTTGGCGTCCTTCGAGCGCCGGGCGAGCGCCCGAAGCTCCTTAGCCGAATAGTCGTCTCGCAATCTGACCGCTGATGGCATGGCGCGAATCTCCCCACGCCAATGGAGTCAGAAATCTCGCCCTCTGTGAATCCACAATGTGAGTCAGCTCGCGGGGCCTTTGGTATAACTCCCTGAAATTGCGGAGGGTGCTCCGGACTCTTCCGTTTGATTTTAACCACTAGCACTTCGCCAGCGCGGCGATCGACCGTCCGGCCTCATGCCCGCGACGATGAGCCGCCCCGGCCCTACGTGGCACTATGCGCCCCTACACGGCCCGCGATCGAGCGTCCGGCAGTGTCGCGTCGCCCGAACGCGGCCAGGCCAACGCCCGTCAGCAGCTTCGCCACGCCCGTCTTGGCGCATGGCGCATGTCAGCCTCGTTGCGTTGCCGATCGGCCCTCAGCGGCTTCGGGGTCGCGCGTCCGAGCAGCCAGCCTCGCCGACGCCCGTCTCGCCTATAGCCATCAGCGTCCCGCCCACGCCGCTCTCGCGCCTCGCCCACGAGCCTATGGCCGCGTCGAGAGCCCAGCGGCCAATCGACAGGGAAGGGCCCGTGACGGCCTTTTCAGCGCAGGGGCATATAGAAGCGACGACGGCCGCCGGCGGCCAAGCCTGTCGCCTGGACGCCTTCGCCCATGCCTGCCCCGGCGTGCATAAATTTAGCGAAAGGAAAATCGAAATCGGGTGACAAACCTGCGCATTCCATTTTAAATCTGGGGAATGCGTCACTACCCAACTCCGCGCGCTGAGCGGGCGGCGATCCCTGGCTTCCTGGACTGTCAGCGTGAAGGCGAACACCAGATGACCGCCTACTACAAGAGGCTTTTGCGCCCCAACGAAACCGTCTTGCACATCGGCAAGTTGCACTGGCGGGTCTATCTCCGCGCCCTTGGCCTTTTTTTCGTCGGGGCCGCCTTCATCAGCGCAGGCGGGGCTTTGCAGGGCCCGCCTCTGATCATCATCGGCTTCCTCCTGCTGCTCCTCGCAGCCGTCGTCGCGCTCGATGCTTGGTGGCGTCGGCTGACGACGGAAATCGTCGTCACGAACATGCGCGTGATCTGGAAAAGGAATTGGATCGCTGTCAAAACGCGCGAAATCAATCTCTCCAAGATCGAGACGGTCGATATACGGCAATCGGTCTTCGACCGGCTCATCGGCGCGGGCACCGTAGTCATGATCGGCACAGGCGGTTCGTGGGAGCCCCTTTGGCCGGTCGCCAAGCCCCGCGCCTTGCGCAACGCCATCGGCGTCGGATGACCAAGGCGGCAGCGCGTTGCCCACCTACACAAACTCCGCAGCGATCCGTATTATTAATTATGCTGTGCTGCGAGGTGATATAGAACCCGCCTTTGCCGGGCTTGACGGGGCGGAGCGGCCCGGCGATCGAGCGACCCGCGAATGAGCCGCTGGCGACTGCGCCGGACGGGGCCGGGCCGATGCAGCCCGCGTAGGGGAAGGGCGCTGGCGCTCAACCAGTCCGCGCGAGCGACATGAAAGCCGGGCGCGTCGAGAGGGGTGCCAATGCCATGGCGCGGCAATCGAGGAACCCGAAGTCGCTGGGGAAGGCTCAGATGGTCAGGCCCGAGCCTAACCAAACGGCAGAGGCGCGTTTGTCGGCATGCATGTGTACCTGAGGACAACGTCCCGCGAGTTAAGGCGAAAGGTATCCCGCGAGATACTTAGTTGAGGGTACGATTAGGGGAGGGCGCTGGGCTCTCCGCAGGAGCAGGGGTGACGGGAGCCTCTGAAGGCGTAGCCGGTCTCGATCGCGGCGGCGTTGGCGGTGATCGCCTTCGCCTTGACCCGCTGAAACAGGTCCGGCCGCTCGCGCTTGAGCCGCGCCAAGGTGTAGGCGCGGGAATTGCCCTGACTTACTTTCATCATGACAATATCATGATGAGCGGCTTGCTCCCCGGTCATCGCAGGGTGCCTATTGACCGTTTTTCGTCGGCCGATCCCCTTCGCCCAGAGCGTCGTGGTCGCATATGAACTTGCCCTGCTGAGTGCTGCCGAAATACCGCTCGCCTTGGTAGTGATAAACTCCCGAGCGGGTGTTTACCCAAACCAGTCGGTCCTTGGGACACGACATGCCCGGCGGTGGCTCGTGTGTTGGTGTCTGTGCATGAACCGCTGGACTTGTCGCAATTCCTAAAGCCAATAGGCAGCCTACGATGACCTGTCTCAAGGGTAGCCCCCGCGCATTAGCCAACTTAATGGCCCCCCGACATAATGACTGCCTTTGCGTGGCTAGTGTAGCTTGCTCCTAGTTGTTCAACTTCACGGCGCGCGCCTTGATCACAATTAAGACGAGCTTGCCTTTGTAAGTCGTGTCGACAACGCTGGCCGGGCCGATCGATGATCAGTTGCGGTCACAATTTCTGCAAGACCCGCTGAGCCCTGTCGAAGCGTGGCATGGGTTTTCATATCAGTGGAGGAAAACAGAAAGGCGGGGCCGAGATATGGAACGTATTCAGAAAGCCGAGCGCCGTCGCTTGTGTTTGTACCGTCCTCGCAAAGCCCCGGAATTGGCGTACCTGCAAGTAACGCAGGCGAACGAAAGCAATATTGTTTATGTATTATCGAACGTATTCATAGCAACACGCCTGTAACGCCCACGCACCAGCGCGCCGCGCGATTTGCTACATTGTTGGCGGTATGTCCCTCTGTCCCCCGAAATCCGAGCGACTGACAATGCGATGTTCGGCCTGCGGGTTCCTGGCCGTCCGGCCGCGAAGATGATCTTGATCGTCGCCTCGACATATTTGTGAGAGGGCTAAGCGGCGTAAAGTAAGTATCGTTGAGCTTTATTTCGGGAGGTGGCCATGAACGGATTTTCTCGCCGATCGATTGCTCTTGCGTGCATGGTTTGGCCGACATTAACGGCTTCGGCAGCTGGGGCGTCTACGAGTTGTATTCCGAACCCGCTGCCATGTCCCACATTTCCCCAGGGTAACTCTCAGATCATAATACCTTTCGGAACCGGCCAAAAGACGATCGCCAGTCCAGTAACTGGGCCAGGCACTGTCACCACCTCGGAGTCTGGAGTGTCGTGGACCGCCTCCTCGACCGTTCAGTCGTCGCTTGCGGCATTTCCCTGGATAAATGTGACCGCGTACGCGTCCGCAACCGACGGCGGGTTTGCCAGCGCAAACTCCGTCTTGCAGATTAGCTACGAGATCGAAATTACCGGCACATCGGGAATTGTCCCCCTAACGGTCGAGGCCAACGAAAGAATCACGTCGAGTACGGCCATCAGTTCGAGCAGCAGTGTGGAGCTAGACCTTCACCTGTTCTCGTCGGCGGCGTACGTTGAAACGTTTGAGGCGGGCTCGGACAATGGCAAGCCTGTGGACCTCCCATACAATCCTTTCCCAGTCGCACAGACCTACAACACTCTCGCGAATACGCCGATTGAAGTTGAGATGCTTGCCTCCGCGGCTGCCGACGTCATAAATTCCAATGGTGTGGAAGTTTCCGCCTCCGCCTATCTCGATCCTTTCTTCTCCGTGCCTTCGGGCTACTCGATCCTTACGAGCCCTGGCGTCGGCAATTCGCCGATCCCCGCCATCCCTGAGGCGGGAACGTGGGTGATGGTCATATTGGGCTTTGGGGCCCTCGGATTGGTGGCCCGGGGATCGGTTCTTCGGGCCGCCTAGCGGAAGCCTAACGCAGCCGAATAGTCGTCGTCCGCAGCGCGAGGGCGGGCCTACGCCGGCGAGCACCCGCCCACGGCCGTCTTGCCCTCGCCCTCGCTTCCGCTTCGTGCCCGCCAGCCCCAAATGCCCGCCAGCGGCCTCGGCAAGCCCGCCAACAATGGCCATGCCGAGGAAAGAACGGGATCGGAGGCGCGATCGCGAACGCGGGAGCCGAGCAAGGCGTCGAGCGAGTGCGCCGCAGCACATATTCATGAAAGCCAGTGTGTGAATGTGAGCCGATCGCCCGCTGAGCCTGTCGAAGCGTGGCATGGGTTTTCATGTCAGTGGAGGAAAGCAGCAAGGCGGGGCGAGACATGCAACCTATTCCGAAAGCCGAGCGCCGTCGCTTGCATTTCTACCGTGCTCGCAAAGCCCTGGAATTGCTGTCCGTGCAAGTAACGCTGGCGGGTGCAAGTAATATTGTTTCACGTATTCGTGAAAGTATTCATAGCAACACGCCCGTATAGTTCAAGCAACGCCCACGCGCCCGCGCGCCGCGCGACTTGCCACATTATTGACATAGTTGGCGGTATGTCCCTCTCTGTCCCCCCTTTACTGGCGTTTACTAGCGTTTATTTTTCCGAATCGGGACTTTTCAATGGGTTACGGGCGATTCAAATGAAGAAATTAGCCGCCGTCTCAACCTCTGTGCGGAATGTCTCAAGCCCTTTCCATCTCCTTTCTCCCCATCGGGGTCTCGCCCACTCGATCCGGCGAATAAGAAATGTATAGCGCAGATTTCTGATTTTGTCAAGAATTTGCCACCCAAAAAGAAGGCGCGCAGAACTTTAGGCAGGGACGCGGCCCGCGCCTCTCCCAATCAGCGAGGCGACAAGCGGCGGCGCGGTTTGTAGCATGGAGACGTGAGTCGCGGCGGAGCGGATTCGATGCATGACGTCTTCGAGGCATATCTGCATTCGCTCCGTGAGGACCGCGACGACAAGACCGAGCTTTCGGATCGCGGCGCACTTGAGACGCTGTTGAAGGCAGCCGCGAAGCAGGCCAACCCGCAGATCAGAATCATTCACGAGGCAAAGAAAGTCGTGGGCAAAGGCGGCCCGGACTTTAAGGCCATGAAGCAGGGCATGATCCTCGGTTACGTTGAGGACAAGACCATCGGCGAGAACCTCGATCAGGTTCTCAAGTCCGATCAGATCGCTCGCTACAAGCAGCTTTCGAAAAACATTCTGCTGACCGACTACCTCCAGTTCATTTGGCTGAAGGACGGCAAGATCAATGGACGCGAGCCGATTGCGTTCCCGCACGATCTCGAAGGGAAGCCGAGGAAACCTCGCGACGATCGTGTCGCCGCGGTCTCAACGTTGCTGCGCGGGTTCTTCTCAACTGCGCCGGAAGGAATTGGTCGATCCGAACAACTGGCTCTGGCGCTCGCAACGCGCGCACACTTCCTTCGCGAGTTTCTGGACCAGGAGCTTCGGCGGCAGGAGAACGAACATCGAGAGATTAAGCTCTATGGTCTTTATGAGGTCTTCCGCGACCAGGTCTTCCACGAGCTGACGCTCGTCGAGTTCGCCGACGCCTTCGCGCAGATGCTGGCCTACGGACTTTTTCTCGCGAAGCTCAATTCCGGCGGCGCCGAAGTCACTCTCGCTAACGCCAAACAGTATGTGCCCGGATCATTCCGGCTCATCCGTGAGCTTGTTCAATTCCTCGACGATCTCGACGCCCCGGAATACGACGAAACGCGCTGGGTCGTTACGGAAATCCTATCGATCGTGAACGGACTCGACCTAGCCGCCATCCATAATGACCTTTCCTTCAAGCACCGGAGGGCGATGAATCGACAGGTGCGCGTGAAAGACGAGGAGGAACATCGGCTGTTCGAGCGCGACCCGTTCATCTATTTCTACGAGGATTTTCTCGCCAAATACGACGCCAATATGAAGAAGTCACGCGGCGTATATTATACGCCGCCGCCGGTCGTGAACTTCATCGTCCGGGCCGTGGATGACATTCTCAAGGATGCGTTCGGCATTGCGGACGGTTTGGCCGACCACAATCGCGTCACCGTGCTGGATTTCGCCTGCGGAACGGGGACGTTCCTTCTGGAGGTGTTTCAGCAGATTTTCGGAAACATCGGCGGCGCGGACTCGGGGAAAGCCAACCTAATCGTCCGGGACCACATGCTGAAGAACGTGTTCGGCTTCGAATATTTTGATTGCGCCTTACACGATCGCTCATCTGAAGCTTTCCCAATATCTCGCCGATCAGGAGCATCCTTTGTCCAGCGGCGAGCGTTTGCAGGTGTTCCTGACCAACACGCTGGAGCCGGTGGAGCCGCAGAAGAATCTGTTACTACCGGCCGTAAGCAAGGAGGTCGAGGAAGCGCAGAAAGTTAAGGATCGCGAGATTCTTGTGATCACAGGCAATCCACCTTACGCAGGGCATTCGAAAAACAAGGGCGCTTGGATTTCAGCGGCGATTGACGAATACAAGTTCGTTTGGGAGCGCGATGACGCGGGGCGCGAAGTGCGCAGGCCGCTCGGTGAGAAAAACCCGAAGTGGCTTCAAGACGACTATGTCAAGTTCATTCGCTTCGCTCAGATGAAGATGGACTCGGTCGAGGAAGGCGTCGTCGGAATCATTACCAACCATTCCTGGCTCGACAATCCCACGTTTCGAGGAATGCGTCAGAGCTTGAGTCGAAGCTTCGAGCAAATTTACGCGCTTGACCTCCACGGGAGTTCCAAACCAAAGGAGCCCACGCCGAGCGGCGTGAGCAACGAAAACGTCTTCGATATCCAGAAAGGTGTCGCTGTCACGTTCCTGATCAAAAACCCGAACCTCGCACGTCGGATTTCTTTCGCGGAAGTATGGGGGAGCCGCCTCGAGAAATATCAGGTCTGCGCGGAGGCTTCCTTCGCCAACGTCGACTGGCGCTCAACCCACTGCGCTGCCCCATATTACATGTGCCGGCCTTTGAACTGGGCCGGTTGGGATGAGTACGTTCAAGGCTGGTCGATATCGGACACACTGAATCCCGAAGGCGAAAAGAAGCAAATCTTCTCGGTCAATGTGCTCGGGTTTCAAACACACCGTGACCATTTCGCAATCGCCTTCGACAAGAGGGATATGGAACAACGAATACACGACATGCGCGACACACGGATCTCGGATCGAAGCGTTCGTGAGAAATACGAAATAAAAGATAATCGAGACTGGAAGCTCAAGGATGCTCGCAAGGCGATTCAAGCGCCAGGCATTAAGCAGGTTCAAGGTCGTTTGATAGAATGTGCGTTCCGTCCGTTCGATAATCGCGCTTGTTTTTTCGGCACCGAGTTTATGGATTACCCACGGCGAGAACTTATTGACCATGTACTCAATAGGCAGAATTTACAGCTGTTGGTTTCGCGTCAAATCGGTATTGCGGCCTGGCGTCACTCGTACGTCGCCTCGGCGCCCGCCGAAAGCTGCTGTGTGTCGGACGGCTCGACGGAGCAAAACTACTGCTTTCCAATTTTCCTAGCGGAAGGAGATCATACAAGGAGGGAGAATCTCTCGACGGAGTTTCGAGGCTTTCTGGACACGCGGTATAGCCATCACTATGAGCCAGAGGAGGTTTTTGGTTGCATCTACAGCATTCTCCATGCACCAACATACCGAACTCGATATGCAGAGTTTCTGCGCATCGACTTCCCGCGCGTGCCTTTTCCCAACGAAGCGGAGAATTTCGAAAGGCTATCGCGCCTTGGTTGGGCCCTGGTCGAAGCGCATCTCCTCCGCAATCTTACGCGCCGCAACCTCGCCGCCTATCACGGCAAAGGCGATCACGCGGTCGAGTTCGTGCGCTACTCGGAGACCGAGCACTCAATCGCCATCAACAAGACGCAGAAGTTCGAGCCCGTGCCGAAGCCCGTCTGGGACTTTCACATCGGCGGCTATCAGGTTCTCGACAAATACCTCAAATCCCGCAAGGGCCGGAAGCTGTCGCTCGACGAGATCGACCATGTCGCCAAAGTCTCCGACGCGCTCGCCTTCACCATCGACCAGATGTCGAAGATCGACGACGCTTATCGCGCCGCTTTTCCGTGAATGGGGATAACGCGCCCGCGCGCCTCGCCTGCGCCGCGGACTTCCGGCAAGGTTGGGGCGATTCGTTTTTGAGCCCATCGGAGTCGCAATGGCGCGAACCAAGCCCGCTGACTTTTTCGACCGAGGCGAGCAGGGCGAGCTGTTCAATGCTCCCGCTGCGCCCGTCTACCGGCCGAATCTCGATAAGCTGCGTGCCCGGCTCGAGAAGCTTCTCGCCGAGGCTCGCGCGGCCGACGTCATGCCCTGGGAATCGAGCCAGCTCTCGCTCTACCGGCTCATCTATCCGCAGATGACCCTCTGGCTCCCGGAGGAAGAAGCGGCTCAGTACCGCCTCGACTTTGAGGCGGAACTGGTGCGGCTTACGCCGCCGTCGGAGTAAGCGCCGCTCAGTACCTGTAGGTCTCCGGCTTGAACGGTCCGGCCTGCGGCACGCCAAGATACTTCGACTGTTCGGGGGTCAACTTGCTGAGCTTGGCGCCGATTTTTTTGAGATGCAGCGAGGCGACCTTCTCGTCCAGATGCTTGGGCAGGGTGTAGACCTGCCGCTCGTACTGGCCGGGCTTGGTGAAGAGCTCGATCTGCGCCAGCGTCTGGTTGGTGAACGAGGCCGACATTACGAACGAAGGATGGCCCATGGCGTTGCCGAGATTGACCAGGCGCCCCTCCGAAAGAAGAATGATCCGCTTGCCATCGGGGAACTCGATCTCATCGACCTGCGGCTTGACGTTGCTCCACTTATAATTGCGCAGCGCCGCGACCTGGATCTCCGAATCGAAGTGGCCGATGTTGCAGACGATGGCGCGGTCGTGCATCGCGCGCATGTGGTCAAGCGTGATGACGTCGACATTGCCGGTCGCGGTGACGAAAATGTCGGCGCGCGGAGCGGCGGCCTCCATCGTCGTGACCTCATAGCCCTCCATCGCCGCCTGAAGCGCGCAGATCGGATCGACCTCGCTCACCATCACTCGGCAGCCGGCGTTGCGTAAGGATGCGGCCGAGCCCTTGCCGACGTCGCCGAAGCCCGCGACCATCGCCACCTTCCCGGCCATCATCACGTCGGTGCCGCGGCGGATGCCGTCGACCAGCGACTTGCGGCAGCCGTAGAGATTGTCGAACTTGGACTTGGTCACGCTGTCGTTGACGTTGATCGCCGGCCAAAGGAGCTTGCCTTCCTTGGCCATCGTATAGAGGCGGTGGACGCCGGTGGTCGTCTCCTCGGTGACGCCGCGGATCGATTGGACGTTCTGGCCGTACCAGCCGGGCTTGGCCTTGAGGCGCTGCTTGATGGCGGCGTAGAGCACTTCCTCTTCGTCGTTGGTTGCGCCGTCGAGGAACTTCGTGTCGCCCTTCTCGGCGCGCAGGCCGAGATGAATGAGCAGCGTCGCGTCGCCGCCGTCGTCGAGGATCATGTTGGGCGAGCCGCCGTCGGCCCATTCGAAGATGCGGTGCGTATAGTCCCAATAAT
The DNA here is from genome assembly GCA_963824475.1 of uncultured Alphaproteobacteria bacterium. Classification (GTDB taxonomy): domain Bacteria; phylum Pseudomonadota; class Alphaproteobacteria; order Rhizobiales; family Beijerinckiaceae; genus Roseiarcus. The sequence continues at coordinate 182,444 of CAWGPR010000002.1, read as the reverse complement.
CCTTGAGGCTCTCGCCCTTGACCGCGAACACCGGCGTGCCGCCGGCCGCGATCGCCGCGGCCGCGTGATCCTGGGTTGAATAGATGTTGCACGAGGCCCAGCGCACGTCGGCGCCGAGCGCCTTCAAGGTCTCGATCAGAACGGCGGTCTGGATGGTCATATGCAGGGAGCCCGCGATGCGGGCGCCGTTGAGCGGCTGGCTCGAGGCGTATTCGGCCCGCGTCGCCATCAGGCCCGGCATCTCGGTCTCGGCGATCGCGATCTCCTTGCGGCCATAGTCCGCAAGCTTGATGTCGGCGATGGCGTAATCGGCGGCTTTGGTCATGAGCGGGAAAAGTCCTTTATTCACGGCGGGCCGTCTCTTACCAGCGACGCGGGAGACGCGCAATAAACATATAAGCAAGTCTTTATATCAATTTTCGCCGCGTTTTTCACCCACTGGAGCCGACTGTATGAGTTGGTTAATCCACGCGGGCTATCTGACAATCGCGGCTGTTGCAGGGCGGCGCAAACGCCGTTAACAATGGACAGACGCGCTCGGCGCCATCATTGCCCTCGATATCGGTTCGAGGCGTGCTATAGAGCGAGGCGCGATCCAAGCAAAAAGCGGGCCGCGGCGGGGTTGCGCGGCGCGGCTGAACATAGCGAGCCGCGGCGGCGAACGCGGATTGTGTGGGTGTGGTGAAGGGCTGGCTTTAGGTATGGCGCTTTCGGCCAAACTGACGTTGCGGCAGGGCCAGACCATGGTTCTGACGCCGCAACTTCTGCAGGCGATCAAGCTGTTGCAGATGCCGAACCTCGAACTCACCCAGTTCATCGAGAATGAATTGGCGAGCAATCCGCTGCTTGAGCGAGCCGAGGAGCGCGAGGAGGCGAGTTCCGAGCCGGCTGACGCCCCCGGCTTCGCCGAAGCGCCGGCCGAACCGGGCGATTGGGCGGGACAGGCGCTGGAGACGGACGCCGCCGCCCTTGCCGCCAACCTTGGCACCGAGGTCGACAACGCCTTCGACGCGGATCGAAGCGCGCCGGCGCCCCAGTCCGCTCCAGCCGACAACTTGAGCGCGCACGCCTGGACGGGGGTCGGCGCCGGCCACGACGCCGGCGAGGCCCCGAACCTCGAAGCGTATGTCGCCGAGGCCCTGTCGCTTCGCGACCATCTCGAACGTCAGGCCGCGATCCTGCTCGCTGACCCGGTCGAGCGCATGATCGGCGCCGCCCTGATCGACGGGCTGGACGACGCCGGATACTTCGTCGGCTCGATGGGCGAAATCGCCGAGCGGCTCGGCGCCGACGTCGAACACGTCGAGCGCGTGCTCGTGCGCATGCAGAACCTCGAGCCGACTGGAATATTCGCCCGCTCGCTCGCGGAGTGCCTGGCCCTCCAGCTCAAGGAGCGCGACCGCTTCGATCCGGCGATGCAGGCGCTGGTCGAGAACCTGCCGGCCCTCGCCAAGCGGGACTTTCCGCTGTTGCGCCGGGTCTGCGGGGTCGACGACGAGGACTTGCGCGACATGATCGCGGAGATCCGGCGCCTCGAGCCCAAGCCGGGCCGCGCCTTCGGCGATCCGCCGGCGGCGCCGGCGATTCCCGACGTCCACGTCACTGCGGCGCCGGATTTCGGCTGGCGTGTCGAGCTCAATACAAGGGCGTTGCCGCGCGTGCTCGTCAACGAGGTCTACGCAGCCGAGATCCGCCGCGGCGCGAAGCGGGACGAGGACCGCCAGTACGTCTCCACCCAGTTGCAGGCGGCCAACTGGCTGACCAAGAGCCTCGAACAGCGCGCGCGCACGATCCTCAATGTCGCGAGCGAGATCGTGCGCCGGCAGGACTCGTTCCTCATCGAGGGCGTGTCGGGCTTAAGGCCGCTCAACCTGAAGATGGTCGGCGAAGCGATCGGCGTGCACGAGTCGACGGTCTCGCGCGCCACGGCGCATAAGTTCATGCAGACGCCGCGCGGCCTGTTCGAGATGAAATATTTCTTCACCGCGGCGATCGCCTCGAGCGAACCGGGACAGGCCCATTCCGCGGAAGCCGTTCGCCAGCGCATTCGGCAGATGATTGACGATGAGGACCCGGACGAGGTGCTGTCGGACGACGTGATTGTCGAACGCTTGCGCAAGGCGGATATCCTTGTCGCGCGCCGCACCGTCGCTAAATATAGGGACAGCCTCAGGATCCCTTCGTCGGTCGAGAGGCGCAAGATGAAGATGGCGCCGATGCGCGCCCGCGTTCAACGCGAGAATTCCCTGGTCATCGAAGCATAATAGCGATTTTAGTATTAATATGAACGATTTATCACGACGATTGACATGCGCCGGGCAGGCTCCTAACCCTAGCGTCAAATCGGCCGACGCGGAACCGACCGGGGCGAAGCGGGAAGGGGCAGGCAGGAACGCGTGGGGCGCGCCGCGCGGACAGGAGGCGGCAAGGATCGCCGCCGCGCCTGAAAGGTAGGCCAGGGTTCGATGACCTTGAGGGTATCGGGCAAGAACCTCGACATCGGGGAAGCTTTGCGTCAGCACGTCCTGGAAAAAGTCGAGGCGACGGTCGCCCGCTACTTCAGCGGCTCCGTCGGCGGACATGTGGTGGTGACGCGCGACGGCTCCGGCTATCGTTCGGACTGCACGTTGCGTCTGGGCTCGGGGATCAGCCTGCACGCAGAGGGCCGAGCGCACGAGCCCTACCTTTGCTTCGACCAGGCGGCCAGCAAGATTGAAAGCAGACTGCGCCGCTACAAGACCCGCCTCAAGGGCCATGCCAGCGCCTCCACGGCGAATGCGCGGGGCAAGGTTGCCAACTATCTTATCGAGTCGCCGGGCGACGAAGAGGAAGAGCCCGCCGGGGGATTCAATCCCGTTGTGGTGGCGGAAGGAACAGAGGACCTCAAATCGCTTTCGGTCGCCTCGGCTGTCGCCGAACTCGATCTCACCGGCACTCCAGTCATCGTATTTCAGCATGCCGGCAGCGGCCGGGTGAATGTTGTCTATCGGCGCCGCGACGGCGCGATCGGCTGGCTCGATCCCCAAGCCCCTCGCGAACCGTCGCGCGCCGCATAACCAGGACGAACATGTCGTTATCGCAACTCCTTAGGCCGGACGCCGTGCTGGCCGCTCTGAGAGTCAACGGCAAGAAGCAGGCGCTGCAGGAGCTGAGCGAGCGCGCCGCGCTCGTTTCGGGCCTGCCCGCGCGCGAAATCTTCGATGCGATCTTGCAGCGCGAGCGGCTGGGCTCAACCGGCGTCGGCGACGGCGTCGCCATTCCGCATGGCAAGCTAGCCAAATGCCGGTCCATTTTCGGCGTCTTCGCCAGGCTCGACCGCGCGATCGACTTCGAAGCTCCGGACGGCCTGCCTGTTGATCTCATTTGCATGCTGATCGCCCCGGAAGCCGCGGGAGCAGACCACCTCAAGGCGCTGGCGATGAGCGCCCGCCTGCTGCGCAACGGCGCCGTCGCGGCCCAATTGCGCGCGACCAGGGATCCGACCGCGCTCTACGCGCTTCTGACCATGGCACCGACCTCGAACGCCGCCTGATCGGCCAGGAGCCTCGCCCTCATGAAAGCGCGGGTCATCGTGACGTTGAAGTCCGGCGTGCTCGATCCGCAGGGCAAGGCGATCGAGGGCGCGCTTAGGGGATTGGCGATCGACGGGCTCAGAAGCGTGCGTCAAGGCAAGATTTTCGATATCGAGCTCGACGGCGACGACCAGGCGACAGCGCGGCGGAGGCTCAGCGAGGCTTGCGAACGCCTGCTCGCCAACACCATTGTCGAGAATTATGCGATCGAAATCGGATGAGCGAGCCATGCGCGCGGCGGTGATCCTGTTTCCCGGCGCCAATCGCGAAGGCGACGCCGTGCGCGCTCTTCGGCAGGCGAACGGCGCCGAGCCGGCGATCATTTGGCACGCCGAACATGAACTGCCGCCAGGCCTCGATCTCGTCGTCCTGCCGGGCGGATTCTCCTACGGCGACTATCTGCGTTGCGGCGCGATCGCCGCGCGCGCGCCGATCATGCGGGCGGTCGCCGACCACGCGGCCCGCGGCGGGCTCGTGCTGGGGATCTGCAACGGCTTCCAGATCCTGTGCGAGGCCGGCCTTCTGCCCGGTGTGCTGATGCGCAACGCGCAACTCCGCTTCGTCTGCAAGATGCAGCATGTCCGGGTCGAGAACGCACAAACCTCCTTCACGCGACGCTATGCGCCGGGCGAGGTGGTCAAATTCGCCATCGCCCACGGCGAGGGAAATTTCATTGCCGACGAGGACACGATTCGCAGAATCGAGGCCGAGGGACGGGTCGCGTTCCGGTATTGCGACGCGCAGGGGAAAGTCGGGGATGCGTCGAACCCCAACGGCGCCATGAATGCCATAGCCGGCGTGTTCAATGACCGGTTCAATGTCTTGGGTTTGATGCCGCACCCGGAAAACCTGATCGACCCCCTGGTCGGCGGCGTCGATGGACGCGCGCTTTTCGCCTCCCTCGCGGCGTGAACCGGCATGGCCCGGGCTCGGGCCGCGCGATCTGAAAAGCGCTCGCGGAGACCAAGTTGACGCCGTGCACGCACTAATCCCCAGGTTTTGCAAAAAAATTTTGCGTCGGTCGCCTTTTTGTCATAGTGCGTGAACGCTCGTTCGGCATTATCTGGTTTGAATGAGGATAATCCGAACTGATGACTGATTCGCTCGACAGACTGTTCGCCGCCGTCCAGGAAGCCCGGGACCGAAGTCCTTCGGGCTCTCGCACCTCCAAGCTGTTTCGCGATGGAGTGCAGAAAATGGCCAAGAAACTGGTCGAGGAGGCGATCGAGGTCGGGCTCGACGCGGTGCAGATGAACCGTGAGTTGGTGATTCTGGAAAGCGCCGACGTTTTCTATCATCTTGCCGTCATCTGGGCCGAATGCGGGGTTTCGCCCGCCGAGGTCATGGCCGAAATCGACCGCCGGGAGCGCGTCTACGGCATTGCGGAAAAGCTGCCCAAGCAAGCGAGCGTAGCCCAGATCCGGCGCATGGCGCCGTGGGCGGCGCGCGGCAAGGCCTCCTGACCCCGTCGCAGGCTGGACCGGTCAGAAACTGGCGCGTCTGACGGTCGCGGCTGACATTCCGCCAGCGCAGTTCTTAAGAATCCAGCGCTTTTCGAGAACCTTGCCTGCGGGAGGGCGGGCTCGAACGATCTCGACGCCGCCTTGCTGCGGCGCGTCCGCGCCATCTGGAGCCTTCGGCGGTTCGAGCAAATGCCCGAAGGCTCTAGGAATGATCCAGCTCATTACCTTGGAACGCTGGGGAAAGACATGAATTGACCGATGGCCGGCCACATGGTTAGTTCGGAGGCGCATGCTTGGTACTTGGAAATACATGCTCTTTCTGGCGTTGGCGCTTCCGGCCATATATGCGTTTGCGCCGAGCCTCGAAGGCGTCGCGAAGCTTCGATGGCTCGATGACGTCGGCGTCTTCATCATCAAGTCCCTCGCGCCCGTGAGGCCGGAAGCAAACGCTTCCGCGGTCGACCCCGTCGCCGCAGCGAATCTCGACGAGGACTTGGACTATCGAATTGCTCAGCGGACGAAGTCGGCCGAGGGATGGCGCTCGTTCTTGACCGCTCATCCGGACGGCCCCCACGCGCAATTGGCCCGGGCGGAGCTCGACAAGCTGGCTCCGCCGGAGACGCCTCCCGCGCCGGCGGCTATGCAGGCTCCGGATGTCGGGCCGCCAGACGCCAAGACTCTGACCGAGGTCGCTTCTCCGGGGCAGCCTTCGGCAGGGTCCGAAACCACAACGCCTACTTCCGATGGGAGCTGCACAGGCGACGAGGACCGTCTGGAACAATTGTCCAAGAGCCCGACAGGCGACGGAGTCATTCGGTTCCTGATTGAGTTGCGTTGCGAGAAGTTGCGGCCGCGCCTCCTCCGCCTAGCCGAACGGCTGGACGATCAGCCTCCCAAGGCCGCCCCGACGCTGGTCAAGGCGCTCATCCAAGCGTCCTTCCACGACCGGTTGTTGCTCCGGCGACTCCTTTGCCGCCCCCAAGAACGCGAGCAAACGAATCTCAGAATAAGGCGCGCTCGAGTGTCGCTTCACGCAACTCCCAGCTAAGACGGCGTGCAAACCCATCGACAGCGTCCAGCTTGCCGCCAATCCTTTTGGCCCTTTTTGGCGAGCAGCCGAGGCGCTCGGCGCCGTTCCGACGGACCCGAGCCGGCGGCCGTTTCGGAACCAACGGCGCCTCCTCGGCCGGCGGGGGCGCCAGCGCCGCAAGAACGAGCGGCGGCGGATCGAACGCTGGTGGGGACCATTGACGCGGGCTTGGCTATCGGCCGGCTTTTCCTTTCGTCATCGCGAAGACGCGCGGACCAGATCGCGATCGCTCAAAGCACGATGGGGTTCTGGCCGCCGTCCATGGATAAAGTCACACCGGTAACGTAGCCGGCCTTCGCCGAGGCAAGGAAGACGATGGCGTCAGCGATCTCTTCCGGCGAGGCCATGCGGCCCAGCGGGAGCCGCGCAACGCTGCGGCGGCGCGCCTCATCGACCGAGATGTTGACAAGCCGAGCCTCGGCCCCGAGCCCCTCCGCCACCTGGTCCGTCTCCGTCAGACCGGGGCTGACGCCGACGACGCGAACCCCTTTGCCGGCGTAGGTTGAGCCAAGCCCGGCGGTGGCCAGCATCAAGGCGGCGTTGGCCGAGCCGCCGGCGAGATGGGTTGACGAGGCGACCTTGCCGCCCGCTCCGATGACGCTGACAATGACCCCGCTGCCGCGCTTCGCCATCCGCTTCACCACTGGATCGATGACGTTGATGTAAGAGAAAAACTTGGCGTCAAACGCCTCGCGCCAAATCGCCGGGGTCAGATCGTCGGGAGGGGTTCGCTTCGCGGCGCCGGCAGAATTGACCAGAACGTCGATCGGTCCCAGGCGGTCCTCGACCGCACCGATCATTCCGCCCGCCGCAGCAGCGTCAGTGAGATCGGCGGCGACGCCGAAGGCGTCTTTCAATTTGGCGCGGGCTCGTTCGACATTGTCGCGGGAGCGCGAACAGATCGCGATCCGCGCGCCCTCGGCCGCGAAGGCTAAGGCGCAAGCAAGCCCGATGCCCTTCGAGCCGCCCGTGACGAGACCAACTTTGCCTCCGAGCCCAAGCTCCATGGCTTGAACTCATAGCACTCGACTCGCCGCCGCCCTAGTGACGCACATACTCTCCAGGCGCCGGGGCCAGCGGATTGAAGCCGGCGCTGGGCAGCCCGAGCGGTGGCGGCGAGACCACGCGACTCGAGTGCGCCCCCAGCCAGTCGAACCAGGCCGGCCACCAGGATCCCCGCCGATATTCCGCCGAGAGGGCCCAGGCGTCCGGATCCGGGCGCGAATCATATCGCGCGGTCGTCGCGATGCGGAAATGGCGATCGCCCTGGCCCGGCGGCGCCACAATGCCGCGGTTGTGCCCTGCGCTGACCAGCGCGAAGGTGATGTCGGTGTCGGTCAGGTGATGGATCTTGAACACCGATCGCCAAGGGGCGATGTGGTCCCGCTCTGTGCCGACGACAAACATCGGCGCGCGAATGTCCTGCAGCGCGACCCGCCGGCCGTTGAGCTTGAAGCGGCCCTCCGCGAGGTCGTTGTTGAGATAGAGGGTGCGCAGATACTCGCTGTGCATTTTGTAGGGCATACGCGTGGCGTCCGACGACCAGGCGGCGAGATCGTCCATCCGCTCCGGTTCGCCCATTAGATAGTGATGGATGACACGCGACCAGATGAGGTCGTTCGAACGCATGAAGTCGAAGGTCCCGGCCATCTGGTTCGCCTCCAACGTGCCTTGCTCCCACATCACGTCGTCGAGCAGCGCGAGCTGGCTGTCGTCGATGAACAGCCTGAGTTCGCCCGCCTCCTCGAAATCCGTTTGCGCGGCGATCAGAGTCAGGGACTGGAGGCGATCGTCGTTTTCGCTCGCCATGCTTGCGGCGACGATCGCCGCCAGCGTTCCGCCGATGCAATAGCCGACCAGATGCGCTTTGGCCGCCTCGGCGATCGCCAGCGCCGCGCGGATCGCGGTTATCACGCCCTCGCGCCCGTAGTCATCGAAGCCGATTTCGCGATCGGCGGAAGTCGGATTGCGCCAGGAAATGCAGAAGACGGTGAATCCGCTGTCGACCAGATGCTTGATAAGCGAGTCCTCAGGCCGAAGGTCGAGGACGTAATATTTCATGATCCATGCCGGCACGATGACGACCGGCTCGGCGCGGACCGACCCCGTGCTCGGCTCGTACTGGATGATTTCGGCGAGGCCGGTGCGCGCCACCACGGCGCCTTTGGTCACCGCCACCGTCTCGCCCGGCGTGAACGCTTTGGCCGCCGCGCTGCGCTCGTTGTGCATGAGCCGCTGAAGGTCGGCGGCGTAATTGATCGCGCCCCGTATGAGGTTCATCCCGCCCTGCCGCGCGGTCTCTTTTAGAGCGACCGGATTGGTCACAAGGAAATTGGACGGCGCGACGGTGTCCAGCGCCTGACGGCCGATGAAATTGATCAACGCAAGGTGATGGGGCGAGGCGCCATGAACCTCGGACGTCGCCTCGTCCCAGCATCGCTCCGCGGCGAGAAAGCCGTCGGCGTAGAGCGAAAACGGCCATCGCCGCCACTCCTCGGCGATGAAGCGGCGGTCGTGCGCCCGCCCCCGCGCCGGGGCGTTGTCGACCGGAGCGCCGCGCAGCGACCGCCAAGCCGCCTCAGTGAGCGAGGCTTGGCGGGCGAGCGTGCTTAAGCTTAGCGCCGCTTGACGCCCAGGCGAGAGCGCAAGATGCAGCCCCCAGTCGAACGCCGCCTCGGCGATCGCCATTGGCGAGAACCCGCCGGAAAGCTTTGCGATGGTCGCGTGCGCGACGCGATCGAGCGGGTTCTCGTTCTCCGCCACGGACGCGGCAAGCGGGATCGACGGAGGAGGAATGGGCGGACCGATCTCCTTCGCGGGCGACGGAACGCGCGCGCGAACGACGGGTGTGTCCATAGAATCCTCTCAGCTTCGCGCCTCGACGAGCCGGTCTGGCCCACGCCCATGGCGAGAAGGCCCTGTTATGGTCCCACCCGCGCGGCCGCATTGACACGCATCAAGAGGCGCTGCTTGCATCCGCGATGCGAGGCGTTGCGCTCCTCACGCGGGGCGGCGGGACGCTATCCCAGCTGCTTCTTCAGGAACGCGATGGCGCGCGTCCACGCGAGTTCCGCAGCGTGGCGGTCATGCACCGCCATGCGCTGCTCGTTGACGAAGGCATGGTTGGCGTCATAGCGGAAGAACTCCGCGTCCTTGCCGGCCGCCTTCAGCGCCTTCTCGAAATCGTCAACGGTCTTGGGCGTGATGTAGCCGTCCTTGTTGGCGAAATGGCCCTGCAGCGGAATCCTGATGTCGGCGGCCTTGACGGCCTGTTCGGGCGGCAGCCCGTAGAAGGAAACCGCGGCGGTCAGCTCCGGGATTTTCGCCGCGGCGATGACCGCCACCGCCCCGCCCATGCAATAACCCGCGATCCCGACCTTGGCCCCGTTGCGCTTGAGATACTGGACCGCGCCGCGCACCGTCTGTTCGGTGGCGTCGAGGAAATTCAGCGACGACATCTCCTTGGCCGCGCGCTCCGCGTCGTGATAGGGCACGACGACGCCTTTGAAGAGATCCGGCGCCAAGGCGTCGAAGCCGGCGAGCGCGAAGCGGTCGCACATCGCCTTGATCTGCTCCGCAAGCCCCCACCATTCCTGGATGACGACGACCCCCGGCGCGTCGCCGCTCGCGGCGTTTGTCAAGTAGCCCTTGGCGTCTTGGCCGTCGGGACGTTTGAAAGTGATTTCGGCGCCCATTGGTTTCTCCGCTGTTCCAAGTCGAGAACTCCCGCATCCGACGGTACGGCCGGACAAGGCGCCCTTCAAGGCCCAGGCGAGCGGGTCATCCTTGCGACGCGCGGGGTAGGGCCCGCGCTGTCCCTCGCCCAAGCTGCACGAAGCTCCCGCCAAATGGCAGCATCAAGAATTCCTGATGCGGCGCGACAGATAAATTCATTTCTGCGGATCGCCAGGGCGGGGGTACTTTGCTTGAGAGGCTGCGGTCAACGCGGCGAACCTGCCGATGAGACGAGAGGAACCCGATGGGAGCGAATTTTGGCATTGCTGGCATGGACTGGCAGCAGCGGGTCAATTGGGATCGCCTGCGCGAATACCGCATCGACCGAGCGCGCGCGATGATGAAGAAGCATGGCCTCGGCGCGCTGCTCTGCATGTACGACGAGAACGTGCGCTACATCACCGGCACGCTGACTCCGGGCTGGAATCGGCTGAAGCCCGGATTGCGATACGCCATGTTGTGCGGCGACGGCCGTCCGATCCTGTTCGAGCAGGGCGACATCGGCTTCCAGATCGAGCGCCACAGCCCGTGGATTCCAAAGGAGAACGTGCGCCACTCCTTCGCCTGGATCAAGGGCGCCGCGGGGCCTGCCTCGACGCAGCAGGTGACCAAGTTCACCCGCGCGGTGATGCAGGCGATGCGTGAGAATGGCGTCGCGGGCGAAAGGCTTGGCGTCGACTTCGTCGACATCAACATGATCAACATCTTCAAGGAGAACAACATCAATTGGGTGGACGGCATGACGCCGATGATGGAGGCCCGCGCGGTCAAGAGCGAGGACGAGCAGGAGTGCTTCCGCATCGTTGGCGCCATCGGCGACGCCACGCATTGGGAGTGCATGAAATTCCTGCGACCCGGAATCACCGAGAATCAGGTGACCGCGCATCTGATGGAATATCTCTACAATATCCCCGGCATGGAAGACGTCGAGGACGTGATTGTGTCGTCGGGCCCGAACACCTGGCCGAACTGGCGCAACTTCTCTGACCGCATCATCCAGCCGGGCGATATCGTGTTCATGGATTTGGCCGCGCTCACCTGGAACGGCTACAAGTCCTGCTATTACCGGACCTATTGCGTCGGCAAGGAGCCAAGTGCGGAGCAGAAGGAGACCTACGCCACCGCCCTCGGCTGGCTCTACAACTCGATCGGCGCCGTCAGGGTTGGCGCGACGACGCGGGACATTGCGCTCAAGTGGCCGTCGGCGCAGGAAACCTGGGGCTACGAGGACGAGGACCAGGCCGCGGCGAACCTGTGGGGTCATGGGCTCGGGCTTGCGCAATATGATCCGCCGGTGATCTCGCGCATCTGGTCGCTCGACCATCCGATCGACATTCAGGAAGGCATGACGTTTGCGCTCGAAACGCAGCACGGCAAGCAGTTTCGCTACGGCGTGCGCATCGAGGAAATGCTGATCGTGAAGAAGGACGGTATCGAGATCGTGTCCAACTTTCCGGTCAAGCAGATCACCGTGGTCGATCCGATCCCGGGCTACGGAGACCATGTGAGATAGCGTCTGTTGCGAACGTCGATGTCCGATTTCATCATACCGCTGAACGACTCGGCGGCCGTCCGCACCGACGAGGTCGGCGGCAAGGCCGCTAATCTCGCTCGTCTCGCCGGCGCTGGCCTGCCGACGCCGGGCGGGTTCGTGCTGACGGCGACCGCGTATCGTCATCAGCTCCGCCATCTCGGCGTTGACGACGAAGTCGACGCTTATGAGACGGAGGATTTTTCCGCCCGCCTCAGGCTGTCGGTTCAGGTCAGGCTTGCGCTCTATCAGGGGTCGATCGCGCCAGCGCTCCTCGAGCCGCTCATCAACGCCTGGCGCGCGCAGCGAGCGGCGGCGCCGCTAGGCGTCGTTCGCTCCTCGGCGCTCGTCGAGGACAGCGAAGACGCGAGTTTTGCCGGGCAGTTCGAGAGCTTCCTGGGCTTGAGCGACGAGGCCGAATTCCTCACCGCAATACGCGCCTGCTGGGCGGCGCTGTGGACCTCGCGCGCTCGCCGCTACATGGAGCCTCACGGCTTGTCGCCGGCTCGAACCGCGATGGCTGTTTTGATCCAACCGTTGATTCAGGCGCAAGCCGCCGGGGGCGGTCTCAGTCGGACGGCGGGGGGAGAGATGCTGATCTCCGCGACGTGGGGGCTAGGCTCGGCGCTGGCGCAAGGAGAGGTGGTTCCGGACCGCATCGCGCTCGACCGGATGGGTCGCGTGCTATCGATCGACGCCAGCCAGGAGCCGCAGCGCGATCAATGCGTCCATGGGTTCGGTCTTGGTCCACGCTCGGTTCAGACGAGGCTCGCGTGCGAGGCGAGTATCAGCGTCGATGAGGCCGAGGCGCTCGGCGCCATGCTGCTCAAGGCGGAGCGAATCTGCGGCGGCCCGGTCGAGATCGAGTGGGCGCTGGACGAGCATGGCCCAAAGCTTTTGCAGGCGAGGCCGCTGCGCGTCGAGCCCGCTCCCGCGCCCGACCAGATCTGGCTTCAGCACCCGGGCCTGCGTGGCCATCCGGCCGGAATCGGCTGGGGCTCGGGCCGCGGCGTCGTCGTGCGCTGCGAGTGCGAGCTGGCGCGCGTCGGGCCGGGCGACATCCTCGTCACGCAGGTCGCGGGTCCTGCGCTCAGTCACGTGTTGGCGCGGGTTGCGGGAGTCGTCACGGAACTCGGCGGCTCGACGTCGCACCTCGCTTCGCTCGCACGCGAGCGCGGCATACCGATGGTCTTGGGCGTGCTGGGCGCCACGAGCAAAATTCCTGACGGCTCGCAGGTCGCGGTCGACGGCGTCGCTGGCATCGTTCGGTGGATGAGCTGATGCGGCAGGGCTTGCGCTTCGCGGTTGCGACGCTTCCGCGCGCATCCGGAGATTTCCCGTCATGAGCGATCTCATTGTCGCCGTCGCCGACAGTCCGTTCCCATCGCTCGATCCGGTCGAGAAAGTGTTGCGCCCGCTCGGAGCGCGTCTCAGCGTTTCCGCAAGCAGCGCGGCTTCCGACATCCTCGCCGTGGCCCGCGACGCTGACGCGTTGCTCGTATGCTACGCCAAGCTGCCCGGCGACCTCATTCGCGAGCTTACGCGCTGCAAAATCATCGGAAGGACGGGGCTCGGCGTCGACAATATCGATCTCGCCGCCGCGCGCGAGCGCAAGATCGCCGTCACCTATGTCCCCGATTATTGCATGGACGAGGTGTCCGACCACGCGATGGCGCTTCTGCTCGCGCTTGCGCGCAAGGTTCCCTACGCCAATGGCCTGGTGCAGGGAGGCCGATGGGAGATGGCGGCGGTCGCGCCGATCCATCGGCTCAAGGGCCGAACGCTGGGCCTCGTGGGCTTCGGCAATATTCCTCGCGCCCTTGCGCCGAAGGCCAAGGCGTTCGGTCTCAAGGTTCTCGCCTACGATCCTTTCGTGGCGCGGGACGCCTTTGCTTCGGTTGGCGTCGAAGGCGTTGGCCTCGACGCGTTGCTCGCTTCCTCCGACTTCGTCTCCATTCATGCTCCGCTCACGCCTCAGACGCGAGGCCTGTTCAACGCAGGCGTATTTGCCAAGATGAAGCCAGGCGCCTTGCTCATCAACACCGCGCGCGGCCCTCTCATCGACGAGAAAGCGCTGATCGGGGCCTTGGACAGCGGCCGCCTCGGCGGCGCGGCGCTCGACGTGCTCGAGACCGAGCCTCCGCCAAAGGACTCGCCGCTGATCGGCAGGCCGAATGTGGTGCTGACGCCCCATACGGCCTTCTATTCGGTGGAGGCGCTCGAAGAACTCCAGACCAAATGCGCGACCGACGTCGCCCGTGTCTTGTCGGGGCAGCCGCCGGTCTACCCCGCGCCGGGCTGAACTAATACTTGAGCACGATCCCCATCGCGTCCTGTGGAGAGGTGTCGAGGACCTTGTAGGCCTCAGGCGCCTGGCTGAACGGCATCTCGTGCGACACCGGGGTCACGAGCCAATCGGACCGCAAAAGATCGAACGCGACCGCGTTGCGCCGCTCGCGCGACCAGCGCGGCTGGAGCCCGGAGCCTAAGCTGCTGACTTGGGAGCTGATGACGCGAAGGCGTCCGTAGTGAAACTCGGGCGAGAGGATGAGCGGCACTTTTCGGACGCCGAAGAACGAGAGCACAACGACCGTGCCCTCTTGTCCGGCGGCCTTGATCGCCGCCTGCAGCGCGCTCGGCGCGCCGGTCGCTTCGATGCAGATGTCGGCGCCTCGCTCTTCGCTCAGAGTGGCGATTGCGGCGGCCGCGTCATCAGGCGCCGAGGCCGCGTCGGCGCCCCATTTGAGCGCCGCTTCCCTGCGGCCGGCGATCGGGTCGACCACAATGACCCTGCCCGCCATTCTTCGCGCGAGCTGAGCGACGAGGCTGCCCACGACTCCCTGGCCGTAGATGACGACGACGTCCCCGAAACGGACCGGAACGTCGAGATGGCAATTGAGCGCGACCTCGAGCAGATTCACGAACACCGCCCGCTCGGCGGGGAGCCCTTCGGGGACGGGCGCAACCAACCAGCTGTCGCTTCTGACCGTGAACAAGTCCTGGTGGGGATGGCGGACGAAGATCTTCTGGCCCGGCTTGAAGCGCGCGTCCGGGGCGGCCTCGATCACTTCTCCCACCACCTGATAGGCGTATTTGACCGGGAATCCGAAGTTTCCTGCGCAGGTCTCAAGGCCAAGATCGTCCTCCGCCGGCAGTTCGCCGCGGTAGACCAGCATCTCGGTGCCGGCGCTGACCAGAGACGCGATCGCCCGGACCGTCACTTCGGCCCCGCTCGGCTTCTTGACCGGCTCCTCGATCAATTCCGCTCGGCGCGCCGCGGTGAACCACAACCCGCGCGCGGTCCCTGTTCCTGGCTGCCCGACCGGCGCGTTGCTGCTCATGAAGACCTTGCCTTTCTTTTTGTGGGTGGTGGACCCGGTCTCAGCCGGCGGTGTCCGTCACCGCGCCGAGTAGCCGCCGTCGACCGGAATCAGCGTGCCCGTCATCTGGATGGGCGCGTCGAGAAGCAGGAAGACGCCGACAGCCGCCACCTCCTCGGGCTCGGAGACGCGACCTGTGACCATGGGCGCTGCGAGCGCCTTGAGGCCACCCTCGGGATCCTGCGGATAGAACCCGGCCGCCGTGTCGATATTCATCGGCGTGTTCATCGACCCCGGACAGATGATGTTCACCCGGATGTTGTAGCGGCCATATTCGAGCGCCGCGGTCTTCGTCAGCCCGACAAGCGCGTGCTTGGAGGCGTTGTACGGGCCGAGCAGCTCGCATCCGTGCCAGGCGAGATAGGAGCCCGTGTTCACGATCGCGCCGCCCCCTCGCGCGATGAGCGCCGGGATCGCGTATTTCATCCCGAGCCAAACGCTCTTCGTATTGACGCGCATCACCTCGTCGAAACCGTCGTTGCTCGAATTCGGCGATGGGCGCGAATTCGCCGAGGATCGCGGCGATATTGAAGATGCCGTCGAGCCCGCCGAAGCGCTCGACCGCGCGCTTGACGAAACCCTGGACGTCGGACGCCGATCCGACGTCCGCCACGACGGGATCGACTTCGCCGGGCGCCGCCTTGAGCTCTGTCTTGAGCTCATCGAGCTGGTCGGCGAGGCGATCGACGGCGACGACGTTGACGCCACGACCGGCGAGTTTGCGAACCACCGCAGCGCCCATCCCCCTGGCGGCGCCAGTGACAATGACATTCTTTGCTTCCTGGGCCATCCGGCCTCCTCCAAACTTCCAGCCACTGTACGGCTCAACGCCTATGGCGACGCTTCCGCCGCCTTCGCGTGGGCCAAACTCATGTCTTCTTGGCGTCCCGCTCGTGCTCCGCTTCCTCTAGCGCGACCAGCCATCGCCAACGGGCGCGTCGTCCCGGTCGCGAACTGACGACCACCGCGGCGACGATGATGACGCCCTGGACCATGACCTGCTCGGGAGCGCCGAAACCGACCAGCACAAGGGCGTTATTCAGAGTTCCGACCAGCAGCGACGCGACGACCGCGCCAAGCACCGTTCCCTTGCCCCCTTCGAGCGCCGCGCCGCCGATGATCGCGGCCGAAATGACCGACAGCAGATCATTGGCCCCGATCGTGAAATTGGCGGCGGCGTATTGACCGTCATAAAGAACGCCCGCAAGCCCGCCTGCCGCGCCGCTCGCCGTGAGCACGCCGACTTTCACCCGCCCGGTCCGGATGCCTGAAAAGCGCGCCGCGGCCGCGTTCGCGCCAGTGGCGAGCACCCGACGGCCCATCGCGGTGCGGGAAAGGATCACCGAGCCGATGATCAGCGCGCCGAGGGACCAGAACGCCAGGATGGGGATCGAGCCGACTGAGCCGCCGCCAAACCAGAAAAAGAAAGGATCGTTCGCGATCGAGACCGTGCTTGCATTGGTCACGATTTGCGCCAAGCCCTGCATGATGCCCATCGAGCCAAGCGTCACGACAAACGAAGGGATCTTGAAGAACACCACTGCGAGGCCGTTCAGGAAACCGACTCCCGCCCCGAACAGCACGCCGATCAGCGCGGCGAGCAGGAAGTTATAGTTCCACGAGAGCAGGAGCGCAGTGACCAGCGCCGAAACCGGCACGATCGCTGCGATGGAAAGATCAATCTCGCCGGCGCAGAGAACGAACACGATCGCAATCGACATGATGGTGATGGTGGTCGATACGCGCACGATGCTCAGGAGATTGATCGGGCTCATGAAGCCCGTGTCGCGCAGGAGATAGGCGAAGATCGCGATGAGGATGAGCATCGCGCCGATGAGGATGCCCGGATTGTCGCCGCGATAGGCGCCCCAGGCGACCGTCCCCGCCCACCGGCGCAGCCTGAGCCAGAGCCCGCCGCGACCGGGCTCCGACGGGGTCAGATCGTCTGTCTTAACCACCGACATGGCCAGCCCCGGCAGTCGCCGCCATCCCTTCGAACTGCCGGCGTTGCATCATCGCGACAAGCGCATCCTCAGTGAACTTGTCCGCTTCCTCCGGACCGATCGTCGCGCCGACGACGCCGTCGCGCAGGACGATGATCCGGTCGGCGACATGGGTCACCTCCAGAAGATCGGAGGAGGCCCACAGAATCGTCGCGCCTTCGTCGGCCATGAGGCGGACCTTGGCGATGATCTCGTGAGTAGCCCCGATGTCGACTCCGAATGTCGGCTCGTCGAGCAGCACCAGGTTGGGGTTGAGAGTTAGAGCCTTGGCCAGCACGACCTTCTGCTGATTGCCCCCCGAAAGCTCCCTCACCGTCTGATCCGCTCCGGTGGCGCGCACGTCCAGGACCTTCATCATTTTCCGCGCCTGCGCGCGCGCCTCGGAAAAGCGCACAAGGCCCATGAGCCCGCTCAGACGGCGAAGGATGACGATGGTGATGTTCTCCGCGATGGACTTCGCCAGCATGAGCCCGTGGACGCCGCGATCCTCCGGAATGAGAAAGACGCCTTCCTCCATCGCGTCCTGAGTTGAGTTCGGCCGGTAGCGCTTGTCGCGAAACAGGACCTCGCCGCCGTTTTGACGGAGGTCTCCGAACAGAGTGCGCAGCAAGGTGGTGCGACCGCTTCCCGCGAGCCCGACAATGCCGAGCACCTCGCCCGGAAAGGCCTCGAACGACACGTCGGCGAGCTTGGCCCCGACCTTGAGGTTTCGAACCTTGAGCGACGGCGCCGATTTCTGGCGCGACGAGGACCGTGCGGCTGCGTCAACTCGCTTGCTGCCGTGCGCCGGCAAGTGCGCCCCCTCCCACGGACGGCGGCCAAGCATCGCCGAAATGAGGCCGGCCATGCTGGTGTCCTTTGTTGCGGTCTGGAGCACGACCTGGCCCTCGCGCAGGCAGGTCACCATGTCGCTCACGGCGAAGACTTCCGCCAGATGATGGGTGATGACGACGATTCCGGCCCCGCGCGCGGCGATCGTCTTGAGGACGCCGAACAGCCTTGTGATCTCGTCCCGGCCGAGCGGAGCAGTCGGCTCGTCGAGGATTAGGACCTGGCTGCCGAGACGAAGGGCTCTCGCGATCTCGATCAGCTCCTGCTCGATCGTGCTCATGTCGGAGGACATCGTCGAGAGGAGCGCGCGCGGAATGGCGAGCTCTTCGAGCAGACCTGCGATTTCGGCGCGTTGCTTGCGCACGTCCACAAGCCCCAGCGCGCCTTTGCGCTCGGAGTTGAGGTAAAGGTTGTCAAGGCCGCTCAGCGTCCTGATCAAGCTGCGCTCTTGCATGACCATGCCGAGACCGAGCGTGCGGGCTTCCGCCGGACGGGAATAGGTAAGCTCATGGCCGGCGACGCGAACGTCGCCCTCGGTCGGCCTCTCGGCGCCGAGCGCGATCTTCATCAGTGTGGATTTGCCGGCGCCGTTGTGCCCGACGATGGCGTGAATGCTGCCGCGGCGCACGCGGACACTGACGTTCTTGAGCACCCAGACCTGACCGAAGCGCTTGCCGATGCGCTCCATTTCAAGGACGTTTTCGGCCTCACGCGACGCATCCATCGAAGCGGCCTCTCACGTCGCCAAGCCTACGACTGTCCTTGGGAAAAGCTGGACAGGAACATTGGCTTAAAACCCGAGGCATCCGCGAAATGAAGGAGCCGCCCCCCCTGGAACGGCCCCCTGTTGCCGTTCTCAGTCGCTGCAGCTCCCCTTCGGACAGACGACCTCCGGCCCGTGCATGAAGTCCCACGCCGCCTGCATGTCCGTCTTGGTCGTGACGGGGTAGGTCGGGACCATGACGTAGGGGTGGGTGCTCTGGCCGACCGCGGCAAGCGCGGCGGTCAGAGCCATCAGGCGGCCGCCGTCGTACACGTCCTGGGCCATGTCCATCGCGATAATGCCGTTGTGCCGCATCTGGAATGCGCCGGCTTCGCCCAGATCCATTGTGGCGATCTTCACCTTGTCCTCCAGGTGGAGGGCCTTGATCGCCGCCGCCTCGCCGATCGCCGGAGGGTCTTCCCAGGGGGCGAAGAGGACGTTCACCTCGGGGTGAGCGGTCAGGAACGCCTGGGTGAAGGCGGTCGAGTTGCTCGGGTCGGTGAAGCCCGACGACGGGTTTCCGGGCTTCGGCTCGCCGTTGGTGATGATCTTGATGTTCGGGTATTTCTTGAGCCCGTCGAGCAGCCCGTTCTCGCGGGCGTGGATGGCGGCGACGTCGTTGATCCAGTGAATGTAGCCGAAGTTGGCGCCGTTCGGCCATGTGGCGTGGATCGCATCCGCCATCTGGAGGCCGAGATTATAGAAATCGTAGGTGGTCATGGCTTTGAGCGGCTCTTTTTGGCCGATCTTCATCGTCGGCGAGCCGAGGCTCCATGCCGTGACAGTGACGCCCTGATCGATGGCGGGCCTGATGATCGCCGCGAACTGGGCGGCGTTCACCGTTCCGCCGGTGACGAGGATATTGGGCCGCAACGGCAGGATCGCAGTCAGCACGCCCGCCATGCCGTTCGGGTTGAAGCTGTAGTCGGCGAAGCGGAGGATCTTAATCCCCAGCGCGCTGAAAACGGCCTTCGCTCCGCTCCTCATGGCGAGGTTGTAGGGAACGCCGCTCCAGTCGAGGTAGACCGCAGTCAGATGCTTCTCGCAGATCGCCTTCGCCTGTTCGGGGGTGACCTTAACAGTGTTGTACCAGGCCGCCGGCAGCGGCTCGGGAGCGCCGAGCATGGTCGCTGGCGTCTTAAACCCGTCTTTCGCGATCGAATTGAGCAGTCCTGGGCCGCCGATCGATTCCGGAATTGGCCTCGGGTCGAGCGCAGACGCGTCGTAGGTCCCGCACGGTTTGAGATCGCTCGGCTTCTGTTCGATCACGTCAGCGGCAAAACTGCCGCTCGCCGAAGTCGTCACGGCCGCAATCAGCGCGGCGGTCGCAAGGGCGACTCGCGGTCGCCTCGTTGTCGCGTTGGTCATGTTTCCTCCTCGATTATCCGGTTCGGCGGTCTAGCGTCTAATTGACGTTATTCGCCAAAGCCGCTTCGGTCGTGGGTTGCTCCCACTGGTTTTTCTGATCGAAAAATCTATTCCTACTCTCCTGTCAGGGACAAATAATTTGATCCACTGGGCTGCATCACAACAGGTAATGGCGCCTTGCTCGCTCAGACTTCAAAATGCTCCGCCACAAGCCTTGGCCTTGCTGGCGCGGCGTCCGACTTTCGTCACTGTGGGGAACAGTAGCCGCGCCGCTTCTGCGAGTTGTTGGCGAACGAGCCAAAGCTCACTCCGAACTTTTGTCCGAATGCACAAACTCCTCGTCGGTCAGCTGGATCGAAGTGGCGGCGCGGTCCCCGCCAAGCTACTGCGCCGTATACCCTCCATCCACCAGAAGCGCGTGGCCGGTAACAAACGACGCGTCCTCGGAGGCCAAGTAAAGCGCGGCCCGCGCCATTTCCTCCGGCTGCCCGATACGTCCCATCGGGTGCTTCGCGGCAAGGTCGGATTTCGCCTTCTCCGCATCCGCCTGGGAGCCGAGCCACTCATAGTAAAGCCTCGTCTCGGTAGCGCCGGGACAAAGCGCGTTGACCCGGACGCCCTCGCTCGCGAGCTCAAGCGCAAGCGTCTTCGAGAAGCTCACAGCCCCCGCCTTGGTCAACGCGTAGGCGGCGGATCCCGAAGCGCCCACCACCGCGTAGGTGGACCCCAAATTGATGATGCTTGGATGCAGCGACCGCCTGAGGATCGGGATCGACTCTCGCGACATGAGGAACATGCTTGTCAGGTTCTTGGACAAGATCAGTTCCCAGTCCTTGAGCAACATGTCTTCGACCGGGACGAGCTTCGACACCGCCGCATTGTTCACGAGAATATCGATCCCGCCGTAACGGTCGACGGTTAGTTTGACAAGCGCCTTCGCCTCGGTCTCGACCGCCGCGTCGCACCGGGAAAAGACGACATCGCAGCCCTTGCTTTTCAGCTCCTGCTCGAGGTCGCGCCCCGGCTGTTCCGATCGAGAGCAGAAGGAGACGCGCGCGCCTTCGCTCGCAAACAACCGGACGATTGCGGCGCCAATTCCGGTTGCTCCCCCCGTGATCAGCGCAATGCGCCGATCAAGTCGGGTCCCGAGCTTCGTCGCCATGTTGTGGGAAGGCATGTTTGCGTACGCTCCTTGTTTCGGCGCAGTCAGAGTTGCTTGGCGGAGGCCTCCAACGCCAGTCTCACGGCGGCTGTGTCCATCTGTCCATGTCCTTCCACAACCGCCGCGAGATAGAGCGGAATGGTCGTATCGAACAAAGGAGTTGCGGCGCCAACCTCATGCGCGAACGCTTTGATCAGGCGCATGTCCTTTTGCCAGATCGTCAGCTTCATCGTCGGCGGCTCATATGCGCCTTGCACCATCATTGGGCCGCGAACATCGAGCATCCGAGACTGGCCGGCCCCCGCCGACAGGACCTCGCAAAGCGAGGCGGGGTCGAGACCACAACGCAGCCCCAGCGACACGGCTTCCGCAGCCGCGACATTGTGGATCGCGACAAGCAGATTGGCGACGAACTTCATCTTCGTTCCGGCGCCGAAAGGGCCGAGATAGATCGCCTTGCGCGAAAAGTCGGCGAAGACGCCGAGACAACGCTGATTTAGATCCTCGTCGCCGCTGACATAGAGAACGATGTCGCCAGCCGCTGCTTGCGCGCCGGTGCCGCTTATCGGCGTGTCAAGCATCGCGATTCCGGCAGCGGCGAGCCGTTCGTATTCACGATGCTTGCAAGCGAGCGACAAGGTGCTGAGTTCCACCAGCGCTTGGCCCGGTCGCCGAGGAGCCCCAAGTATGCCATCGACCACCGCGGTCAGAGCATCCTCGGCCGGGAGACTGGTCAAAAGCAGATCCGCCTCCTCCGCCGCCGCGGTGACGGAGGCGGCTTTCCGGAGTCGAGATCCGGCGACCGCCTCAGCGCGGCTGGCGTCGATGTCGAAGCCGACCACGTCCCGACCGGCGGCGGCTAAGTGACGAGCGACGGCTGATCCCATGATCCCCAGCCCGATCACACCGATCGACCGTGGCCAAGATTCGTTGCTGACGACACTCAACGGAAGCTCCTTGCCCGTGTGCGCGCGACCGTTCAAACGACACGGCGCCGATAAGTCATGCGAGTAAGCGTTCGTCGAACGGGGCGCGGGACATAACGTGCGGCGCGCCCTCGGTGACGAGCACCATCTCCTCCAAGCGGACCCCGCCGCCGCCGCGGACGCCCTCGACCCAAATGAGCGGCTCTACAGCGAACACCATGCCCGGCTCGAATTCGTAAACCGGGGCGCCCGGAAGCGTCTCGCCGATATAGGGCGGCTCGTTCGCGCCGATGCCCACGCCATGCCCGATGAAGAGCGACAGCATGCGGCCGCCAAGCCCATATTTATCCGCGGTGCGGATCAGCGCCTCCGCCGCGTCCTTGTTTGTCCGGCCTGGACGCATCTCGGCAATGCCTGCCTGAAGGCCGTGATAAACGGCGGAATATATTTTCCGCTGTTCGTCGGAGGGCTTTCCGCAAATGACGGCGCGTGCGACGTCGCCAAAATATCCGTTCCAGCATGCGCCGATATCGATGAACACGATGTCGCCATGGCGAATGAGCTTGTCGCTGCAGATACGATGCGGCGGGGACATGTTCTCCCCAGAGGCGACGAAGGGCGTCATGACGTGGGCGTATTCCCCGCCAAGGCGAAACAGAGTCCTCATGGCCTCGCCCGCGACTTCGCACTCGCGCACGCCGTCTGCGACCGCCGCGGTCGCGGAAGCGGTCACGGCGTCGGCGAGCGCGGTCGCCTCTTCGAGAAGCTCGATTTCCTCAGGCAACTTGGTTTTGCGCGCCGCCTGCATGGGCGTGTCGCCGTCCTCAACCATAAGTTCGGGAAAATGCGCTCCGAGAGCCTTGGTGAAAACCGTATTGGCTTCATCCAGCCCGAGCCTGCCGTCGGCTAGCCCGTGCTTCTTCAATACCGGCCCCAGAATGTCTCTCACCAGTCCCTCGACCAGGGCCTTCTCCTCGATGATCGGAATGGTATGCGCTTCCTTTATCCAGGGCATGGTCCGGTCGACTCGGTCGCGTTCTCCTCCGGAGCAGAAGAGGATCGGCTCTCTGCCTTCAATAAGGAGGGCCCCGTTCAGCGCGGTCGATTTGCCTGCGATCAGCTGCGGCCGCAAATCGGTCAGATAGCGGCAGTTCTCGTCCTTCCAGACGAGCAACGCATCAAGGCCCGCAGCGCGCCTTAGCGCGTCCGCTTTGGCGATCCGCTTTGCCCGCAATGCGGCGTGGTCGACTCGGCGCTCGTAACCGACGTTCCATGGCCCTTGAGCGAAATGGTGCGCCTGCATTGTCTCGCGCTTCCTCCTCAATGTGATCGTCAGTCGGCCAGGAAGGCGCGGCAGGCGCTTGCTTTCATCGCGCGGTGCTGCGCTCGCCGTTTCCCGACCGGAAAACCTCTCCTTCTTCGCGCGCGCGCCGCGCGAGGAAGGAGTCGAAGACCTCGGGATTGTAGATATTCGGCGGACGGTGGCCCTCAATGAGGGCCACAATATTGTCGGCGACGGCGTTCGCCAGCGCGTCCCGCGTCTCGACGACCGCGCTGCCCAGGTGCGGGGTCAGCACCACGTTTCCCATCTCGAGGAGAGCAGGGGTGACTGCCGGCTCCCGTTCGAATACGTCAAGTCCTGCGCCACCGATTTGACCGTGTTTGAGCGCCTCGACAAGCGCCAGCTCATCGACGATGGGTCCGCGCGATGTATTGATCAGGAAGGCTGTCGGCTTCATAAGCGAGAGTTCGCGCGCTCCGATCTGGCCCCGGGTCTCTTCCCGGAGAGGCGAATGGAGCGAAACAAAGTCGGATCGTTGCAGCAATTCGTCCAGCGGAACGAACTGAACGCCAAGATCGCGCTCCAAGTCATGCTTCCTGCGCGGAGACCAGTAGAGAATGTTCATCCGAAAGCCGCGAGCTCGGCGAGCGACGGCGGAGCCGATGCGTCCGCCGCCTCCAACTAGACCCAAGGTCTTTCCGAAGACGCCTCCGCCGATCAAATGGTTCGATTGCCCGCCGGGGAACACGCCCCGGCGCACAAGCTTGTCTCCTTCGACGATGCGGCGGGCGACCGCGAGTATGAGCCCGAAGCAGATATCCGCCGTCGCTTCTGTCACAACAGGGGAAACCGTCGTCACCACGATGCCGCGTCGCGTAGCCTCTTCGATGTCGATGTCGGACGGAGTGACGGCCATCGAAGCGATCGCCTGAAGATCCGGATTCGCCGCGATGATCGATCGATCGATCTTGTCGTGCATGAGCGGCAACAGGAAATCACACTGAGCAACACCCGCCAGCAGCGCCTCTCTGGGCAGAATCCGGCTGTCGTCGAGATTGACGGAGACGTCAGCGACCGCCTTTATCCTGTCGAGCGCGCTGGCGGCTATCGGTTGCGTAACAAATATGCGCGGTCGCCTTGCGATCCCATTCATCCGGCGGTCCCTTCGAAATCCGCGGCTAGCTCGCTAACGACTTCGATCGTCCGCGCTTCGAGAATGTCCGCCTGTCGCCGCGCCGGACCATTTTGCGGACGGGGCAAGCCTGACGCGTCTCAAGCGAACCTTCATCGACCGATCACGCCAGCGTAGGCTCCGCTTCGACCTAATCTGCCGGGATCACGATTGCGTCAGCAAGTTTGTAAACAGACGCAGCGAAATTCATCCGCTAGCAAAACTCCTGCGATCAGGGAAATAATGATATCTGCGCTCGAGCATAAGGAAACGTGATGTCCAGTGACGCAAGTAAAGAGCTGTAAAAACGTTTGATGTCGCGATGTCCCTCCAACTACATAGCACCGCCGGCGCCGTCCGCCGCGAGGCGGCTCTCGAAAGGCCTAGACATCAGCGAGCGCCGTCAGGGTTCGATCGCGCGCCTCCGTGTCTCCCTCCGCATGGACCGGCTGGATGCAGACTTGATTGGCGCCCGCTTCCAGATGCGCTCTCAGGCCGCGAGCAATCGTCGCCGCATCGCCCCAAAGCACCATCGCATCGATGAACCTGTCCGAACCGCCATCGGCGAGGTCAGTTTCGGTGAAGCCGATGCGCAGCCAGTTGTTGCGGTAGTTGGTTAGGGTCATATAGCGATGCAGCTCCCGCCGAGCGAGGCCGCGCGCGGCAACCGGCTCCGTCTCGAGGCAAACCTTCTGCTCGACCACGAGCAGCTTGTCAGGCCCCAAAGCGGCCCGCGCCTCGCGCGTATGTTCAGGGGTCACGTTATAGGGGACCGCGCCCGCCGTACGCTCTGCGGCGAGTTTCAGCATCAACGGCCCCAGCGCCGCGATCACGACGGGCCACTCGCCTACGTTGGACGCGTCCTCATAGACGCCGTCGAGATAGCGGCGCATGGTCGGCACAGGCTTGTCATAGACATGGCCACGCACCCGCTCGACCATGGGCGCGTGGCTGACGCCGAGGCCGAGGATGAAGCGATCATCGTAGAGTTGAGACAGGGTGCGCAGGCCGCGTCTGGCGGTGAAGGGATCCCGAGCGTAGATATTCGCGATCGAGCTGCCGATGATGAGCCGAGTCGTGTTCGCCAGCATGAAGCTGGCGATGGAGAGGGATTCATATCCGAGCGCCTCCGGATACCACAGCGTCGAGTAGCCGAGATCTTCAACCGTCCGTAGCAAGCGTCTGATTCCGGCTCCGTCCAAGCGGTCGACTGGATACCAGACGCCTCGCCTTCCCACCTGCCTCATCACTCGAACTCCCCGATGCTCCGCTTGGACTCGCGGCGTTGTGTTTCCCGACTCGATTGCATCTGCTGTAGAGATGCAACATCATAGAGATTACAACCTCATTCGCGGTCCGCCTCCCAACGTGATGCGGACATATGCCGAACAGCCTCATAAGGTGATTGGGATGGGCGACTCGAGCGATGACGCGCTTTTGATCCGGCTTGAACAGGCCCCGCTTGCGGATCTGATCGAGGCAGCGGGAGATCTGCGCGACGAGGGGCATGGCCGCCATATCTCGTATTCGCGCAAAGTGTTCATTCCGCTCACTCATCTTTGCCGGGATGTCTGCCACTATTGCACCTTCGCCGAGCGCCCTCGCGCGGGCCGGTCCCCCTATCTATCCCCGGACGAGGTGCTCGCGATCGCCCGCGCCGGCGCCGCCGCCGGCTGCACGGAGGCTCTGTTCACACTCGGCGATAAGCCGGAGCTGCGCTATCGCGTCGTCCGGGAGGCGCTGGGGGCTCTCGGATACGAAACGACCATCGGCTACCTCCAGGCGATGTGCGCGCTGGTGCTGCGCGAGACCGGGCTGCTGCCGCACACCAATCCCGGAATCATGACCCGGTCTGAAATGGCCGGACTGCGGACGGTCTCGGCCAGCCAAGGGATTATGCTCGAATCCCTTAGCGCGCGCTTATGCGAACCGGGCGGAGTTCACTACGGCTCGCCCGATAAGCGGCCCGAGGCACGTCTTGAGACTCTGCGGCTCGCGGGTGAGCTGCGCGTCCCATTCACAACCGGCATTCTCATCGGCATCGGCGAGACACGGGCCGAGCGCCTCGAGGCGCTCTTCGCCATTCGCGATCTGCACCGCCGTTTCGGACATGTTCAGGAGGTCATCGTTCAGAACTTCCGCGCCAAGCCGGGCACCAAGCTCGCCGGCGCTGCGGAACCCGACCTCGACGACCTGCTCTGGAGCATCGCCGCCGCGCGCCTGATCTTAGGCGCAACGATGAATATCCAGGCGCCTCCCAACCTGTCGCCGGGCGTCTATCCGCGGCTGATTGCAGCGGGAATCAATGATTGGGGCGGGATCTCTCCCGTCACCCGGGATCACGTCAATCCGGAGGCGCCATGGCCCGCGATCGCGGAGCTAACCGAGCGCACCGCCGACGCCGGCAAGCTGCTGGTTCACCGGCTGCCAATCTATCCTTCCTACTTGCGCAATCTTGCAACCTGGACCGCGCCGGAGGTCGCCACGCAGGCGCGACGTTTGAGCGACGCCGAGGGCTTGGCGCGTGCCGACGATTGGGCGCCCGGCACGAAGGTCGCTCCGCGGATGCCGGCGACCCACGCGCGCTCAGTCGATCCGGCGATCGAGCGCATCATCGAACGCGCTCAAGCCGGCGCGCGCCTGGACGCGCCGGAGATCGTGCGGCTGTTCGCGGCGCGCGACGCCGATTGCCAACGCGTTGTCGACGCAGCCGACGAACTTCGCCGGGCGACGAGCGGCGACGTCGTGCGCTACGTCGTCAACCGCAACATCAATTACACCAACATCTGCTCCTACCGCTGCCAGTTCTGCGCCTTTTCCAAGGGCAAGACGCATGAGGCGCTGCGGGGCGCGCCTTATGACCTCGCTCTCGATGAAATCGTGCGGCGCACGACCGAGGCGTGGGAGCGAGGCGCAACCGAGGTCTGCCTCCAGGGCGGCATCCATCCGGATTACACCGGCGAGACCTATCTGCGCATTTGCCGCGCCATCAAGGCGGCGGCCCCGGATATGCACATTCACGCCTTCTCGCCATTGGAGGTCACGCAGGGCGCGACGACGCTTGGACTGCCAATCCGGTCATTTTTGGCGCAGCTCAAGGCCGCGGGCCTCAGCACCTTGCCGGGCACCGCCGCTGAGATCCTGGACGACGAGGTGCGCGCCGTTATCTGCGCGGACAAGGTAACCACGGCGGAATGGCTCGATGTCGTAAGGACTGCACACAGTCTCGGACTGCGCACGACCTCCACGATCATGTATGGGCATGTCGAGCATCCCCTGTCCTGGGCGCGGCATCTCATGGCCGTGCGGGATTTGCAGGCGGAAACGGGCGGCCTCACCGAATTCGTGCCGTTGCCCTTCGTGCATATGGAAGCGCCGATGTATCTCAAGGGCGCGGCTCGGCGCGGGCCGACCTTCCGGGAAGCGGTGTTAATGCACACGGTGGCGCGGCTCGCGCTGCACCCCCACATCACGAACATCCAGACGTCCTGGGTCAAGATGGGGCCTGAGGGCGCAGCGGCCTGCCTCAAGGCCGGCGCCAACGATCTCGGCGGCACTTTGATGAACGAGAGCATCTCCCGCGCCGCGGGCACGGAGCACGGGCAGGAGTTTCCGCCCGAGGCCATGGAGGACCTTATCCGGTCGCTTGGGCGGACGCCGGAACAGCGGACCACGCTCTACGCGCCGGTCCCGGCGGAGCGGCGGATGGCGTCGCTGAACGCCGCCGCTCTGGCTCGTTTTGACGCCGCCGCGGAAACTCGTCGCGGCGGAATAGGGCCTACCGAAGATCCTGGTTCGCCGCCAGAAGGCGCCCGGCGACGCCCGATTGGTTAAGGAAGGCGAGCGTACGGGTGGGCGCACGCGGCGACATTCTGAGAAAAGCGACAAGATCGACAGGATGGTCGATATCCATCCCGATCCCCGGGTGCCGGACGACGAGCGGGTCGATGCCACGGTTCCGCGCCGCATCGAGATGCGGGTAGAAGCTGTCGTCGCCGAAACGCAGCGGAACGACATCCGGCGGCGAGCAGACGATCGTGTTCGATCCGAGATCGTCATGCGCGGGCACGATGGTGAAGGAAGGCGCGGCCCGGTGCGCCGCGAGCGTCGCAGCGATCTCGGCCGACGACAGCCGCGGAATGTCGCCGGGCATTGTCATCATGCCCGCATGGCCCTCGCGGGCAAGCAGGCGCGCGGCGGCCGCGACAGCGCCAGTATGACCTTCCCGCGCGCCTTCCGTGATAATGCGCCCGCCGTAGCGGCCGGCGAGCGACGCCGCGACCGGATCGACCGTGACGACAACCATGCCGGCAAGCTGCCGGACCGCGCTTAACGCCTCGAGCACGTCCTCGAGCATGATCGTCGCGAGCGCGCGACGTTCCTCAGGGCTCAGGCGTGACGACAGCCGTTGCTTGGCGCCCGCAAATTCCTTGACGGGCACGACGGCCCAGAGGCCGGTCACGCCACGAGATCCCCGTCGCGTTTCAAAGAGGCAAGCGCGTCCGCCGCCTCAAGCACGACGCGAGCCAATTGCTCGCGCTCGGCGAGATTTGTCATGAGCGTCGGGGCGAGCGTCACCTTCGGCGCCACATGAGCCGCCTCCTCCGCGTCTCCGACGTCCATCACATAACCATCGAGCAGATCGCCGTAGCGATCCGCCACGGCAGCGGCGCTCGGAATCATTCCCAATTCCCCCATCATTTTGGCTGTCGGCCCCTTGACCGCGCGCCCGCCGATGATGGGGGACACCGCGACGACGGGCGCGACGCAACGGGCAAGAGCCTCGCGCGTCCCCGGCACGGCCAGGATCGGCTCGACGCTGATGAAGGGGTTGGACGGGCAGACGACCACCGCGCGCAGCCGGTCGTCGCGCAGAGCCGCCAGAAGGTCAGGGTGGGGGCGCGCATCCTCCGCGCCCGCAAAGGCGAGCTCCCGCACGACAGGGCGGCATTGAAGACGGACGAAATAATCCTGAAAGTCGAGCCATCCCTCGTCTGTTCGTAATCTCGTGCGCAACCGATCATCTGTCGCGGGCAGCACGCGGGGACCGACGCCGAGGCGGCGACAGAAGTCGGCGGTGATGGCGGAGAGAGATTCGCCTTGGCCCAGCCGACGGCTGCGCTCGACATGAACCGCGAGGTCGCGATCGCCAAGGCGGAACCAATCCTCGCCCCCGACCGCCGTGAGCGTTTCCATGAACGACCAGGTCTCGTCTCGCCGACCCCATCCGAGCTTCGTATTGTCGAGGCCGGCGAGCGTGTACATCAACGTGTCGACGTCCGGCGAGATGTGCAGGCCGAGATGCTCGAAATCATCGCCGACATTGGCGACGACGAGCAGATTGTCCTTGTCCACGATCCGGCTGAGGCCCCGCGCGAGCTTGGCGCCCCCGATGCCTCCGGATAGAGCGACCACCAGATCCCGACTCATCGAAACAGATCCTCATTTGGGGAACGAATGATGCTGGCCGCCGTCGATTGAGAAGCGGACCAGCTTAAGCCCCGGATCAGGACCGCGGGCGCCGCCTCGTCCGCCTGGCCCATCAGGAGCGAGGCTGCGGCGGCGATCTCATCCGCGTAGCCGATGACGGTCGCTTCGAGCCTTCGGCCAAACAGGTCGGGCTGTCCGCGCAGATCGATCAAGGCGGGCAGACCGGCGACGCCGATCGCGACGCCGACGGTTCCCTGGCGCCAGGGACGCCCGAAACTGTCGTTTATGATGACGGCGACATCGACCCCGGTCGCCGCCTTGAGCCCGCGGCGCAGCGTCTCCGCGGTGCGATCCGGATTCTCAGGCAACAGGAGCACGCTGGGAAAGCCATCCGCGGGCGCCACGTTCGACTGGTCCACCCCAGCGTTCGCCATGATGAAACCGAGCTTATGTTCAACGATAATGACGCCGCGGCGCGCACGCACGACGCGAACCGACTCCGATAGAATGACCTCCACAAGCCGCGAATCCTTGTCGACTTCCGCCGCAAGCGCGAGGGCCTTAGCGGAGGGTTCGATCGTCGCGAGATCGACGACGCGACCCTCGGCCTTCGAGACGATTTTTTGCGCAACGACAAGCACATCTCCGGCGCACGGCGTGACGCCGTTCCGCTTGAAGGCTAACGCAATGAGTTCGCCCAGGTCATCGCCAGCCCTGATCAAGGGCAGGCCCTGCAAGGCGATAAGCTCGAGAGAGGTCATGCGCTCTTGGGCTTTTCGTCCGGCGCGGCGAAGCGGCGACGGAGGCGAGGCAGAACATGCGCCGCGTAGAGCCGGAGGAACCGCTCCTGATCGGGACCGGGCGCATGAAAGACCAGATGGTCGAAGCCGAGATCGACGTAAGTGCCGATGCGTTCGACATGCTCGTCCGGATCGGTCGAGACGATCCAGCGGCTTGCGGCGCGCTCGGCTGAGAGCTGGGCCGCAAGGCGCTCCATCTCTTCCGGGCTATGGACGGAAATCTTCTCCTCAGGCGTCAAGGCGAGAACCGCCCAGTGGCGGGTGTCCTCCGTCGCGCGTTTCATATCCGTGTCGAACGAGACCTTGACCTCAATCATCCGGGCATAGTCGGGCGCCCGAGAGCCGGCCTCGGCGCGCCCCTCCAACACCTTCGGCAATATCGTTTCCGTGTAGAGCTCGCGCTCCTTGCCGCTGGTGCAGATCAAGCCGTCGCCCGCTCGGCCAGCGTATTTCGCGATCAGCGCGCCGGCCGCGGCGACATAGATCGGAACGGGCGTCGCTGGCCGATCATAGATGGTGGCGTCCTTGGTGCGATAATATTGACCTTCGAACGTCACCCGCTCCTCGGTCCAGAGCCGACGCATCAGGGTGATCGCCTCGCGCAGACGCGCAAACCGTTCCTTGAAATCGGGCCAGGCCATGCCGGTTGATGGAACCTCGTTCAGCGATTCCCCGGTTCCGACGCCGAGCACGATCCGACCGGGAAACATGACCCCAAGCGTGGCGAAGGCTTGCGCCACGACGGAGGGGTGATAGCGAAAGGTGGGCGTCATCACGCTCGTACCCATGATGACCCGCGACGTTAGCGCCCCGAAGGCGCCGAGCCATGCGAGCGAAAACGGAGCGTGGCCGCCGTGATGCTTCCATGGCTGGAAATGGTCGCTGATGAAGACCGAGTCAAAGCCCGACTGCTCCGCGAGGCGAGAAAATTGGAGCAATTCCGTCGGCCCGAATTGCTCCACCGACGCCTTATATCCTAGCTTGAGCACGGATCCGTTCTCCGCCGTCATGGGGCCTCGCGGCCCGAGGCGGACATAATAGCGCAGACAGGTCGCTCAGAGCGACGGTTCGTCTTCGCGCAGGGTCGGGACGAATGATCACGGATCTGTGTTGGGGAGCATGCGATGAAACTTGGCGTCACATTGCCTTTGTCCGATATCGGCGGCGATCCCGCCACGGTGCGAGTGTTTGCGCAAGCGGCGGAGGCGACCGGTTACGATCATCTCGCCGCCCCCGATCATGTTTTGGGAGTCAATGCCGCGAGCCGGCCCGGCTGGGGCGCGCGGAACACCTCGGCCGATCTCTTCCACGATCCGTTTGTTCTGTTCGGGTTCCTCAGCAGTTGCACGACGAGAATCGGCTTCTCGACAGAGGTGCTCATCCTGCCCCAGCGACAAACCGTGCTGGTCGCCAAGCAGACCGCCTGCCTCGATGTGCTGAGCGGCGGCCGGTTTCGGCTAGGGATTGGGATCGGCTGGAACGAAGTGGAGTTCGTAGGCCTCGGCGAGGATTTTCACAATCGGGGACGGCGGTCGGAGGAGCAGGTGCAAGTCATGCAGGCCCTGTGGGCCGAGCCGCATGTGAAGTTCGAGGGGCGGTGGCATCACATCGATGACGCCGGCATCAATCCGCTGCCGATCGGCCGGCGTATTCCGGTCTGGTTCGGAGGGCATCATGATCTGACGCTCCGGCGCATCGCGAAATGGGGCGACGGATGGATGATGAACGCCTACCCCGCAGGCGCCGCGGCGCAAGCGGACTTCGCCAAACTGCGCGCCTATGCCGAACAGGCGGGTCGCGATCCAGCCAGCATCGGCGTCGAGGTCTGGGTCTCCACCGGCGCCGGCGACGAGGCCAGCTGGCGCGAGGAATTCAAGCTCTGGAAGAGTGCGGGCGCCACTCACGTCACGGTTAACAGCACCTTCGAGCGGAACCATCACCGGCGCATAGCCTCGCGCTCGTTGCAAGCCCATCTGACGGCCCTCGAGCGATACCGCAACGCGGTCGCCGACCTCTTGTAAGAGAGAGGTCAGCCCTGGGCCTGCACCGCGGTGGGCTCAATTTCAAACGTGATCCTGACCCAACCAGGTTGGGCCCAAGGGTACTTGTCCTTCCCGAGGTATTTCTTGGCGAGGGAATCGATGTGCGCCGATGCGCCCTCCTCAGTCACGTGCTCAACCCGGCCGCGGATCTGGATGTAGCGATAGGGATTGTCGGGGTCGAGGATCGAAAGCGCCACGGGCGCGCCTTCCCGCATATTGCGCGCCTTCACGCGACCCTTTGCAGAGTTTATCCGGATCTTTCCGTCCGTGTAGTCGAACCATACGGGCGTAACTTGCGGCGTCCCATCCGGCATGATCGTCGCCAGATGGGCGAACGTCGCCTTCTGCTGCAGCAAATCCAGATAGTCCGCGGGTATCGCCGCTATGACCGTCTCCTTATCGCTTGCGCTTCTCGCGCAGCTTCGCGGGTGATCTTCAACGTAACCGTCGGGACCTGACATGGCAACGAGAGGAGCTCAGTCTTTCGGAGACGAACCTCTCGATGACAGGCCTGGGGTTCTCGCCCGCTCGCCGCATTGGCCGATCCGGCGCTGGGCGCTATACTCCCCGCAGTTTGAAGGAGAGCATGATGACTGAAGCGAAACTCGCTCCGAACCTGCCGGACTGGCAGGTGCAGCACGCCAACCGCTATCTCTCGAGCGGCGGCGCCGAGGGGCACCTATACAAGATCAACGTGCCGGGGCGGGGCGAGATCACGGCGCCGGCGCTGCTCTTGACCACCACCGGCCGCAAGTCCGGGGAGAAGTTCATATTCCCGCTGTTTTACGGAACGGACGGCGATAGCTACATCGTTGTCGCGTCGAAGGGCGGCGCGCCCCAACACCCCGGATGGTATCGCAATATCCTCGCCAACCCGGATGTCGAGGTGCAAGTTGGGACCAAGAAGCTGAGGGCGCGGGCCAGGACCGCGACGGGCGACGAACGCGCGCGACTTTGGAAAAAGGCGCTCGAATTTTGGCCTCCCTACGCCGATTACGCGCTCAAGACCGAACGCGAGATACCGGTGGTCGTGCTGGACCCTGTCCATTGAGCTGAGGGCGTGTGGCGGCCGGACCGCGGCGCCGCGCGCCGACCTCACGGCAGGCTCAATCAGTCAACGGTGATAGGTCCCTGCGTCTGCCCGGGAGCGGGCGTTCCTGCGATTTGCGGTTCGGCTCTCAAAGCCAGACATCCGCGCGGGCAACGCCGACGGCCTCTGCAAGCCAGATTGACAGCCCTATTGAATTGCCCTTAGCTCAACACACTAGCTAGCAAAGCACGGAGCGAACTTCCAACGGCTCTCCGCGGCCAAGGAGGCCTCTTGCGGAGATCGGAATCGCTTCGGCCGTGTTGACGAAGCCCGCGTCTGGCGCGGGCGCGCCAATCGGCCAGGGCGAAACGCTTCGCGGGAGGAGCGAGTTGATGGAGGTTGTCGAGCGCGCCGTCGGCGTGAACGGCTCAGCGGACGAGCGGCCGCAGGCGGCTGACGCGAGCGAGCTGTTGCAGGTGCGCGGGGTCTTCAAGAGCTTCGGCGGCACGGAAGCGCTGGCGGACGTCGGCATGACCCTCAAGGCCGGCGAAATTCTTGCGCTCTTGGGCGAGAACGGCGCCGGCAAGTCGACGCTGATCAAGATTTTGGCCGGCGTCTATACGCTCGACGCGGGCAGCGTCAGCTTTCGCGGCGTCGACGTCACTCACGCCCTGCGCCGCCTGCCGATCGCCTTCATCCATCAGGACCTCGGCCTCATCGACTGGATGACGGTGGCTGAAAACATCTGCATGACGCTCGGCTTTCCGCGCCGCCTCGGCATGATCGATCAGGACGCGGCGCGCCGCCGCGCGGCGGTCGCGCTTGACGCGCTCGGCGCCGACATCGATCCCGACGCGCGCATCCAGAATCTGAGCCGCACCGAAAAGTCGCTGGTGGCGATCGCCCGCGCGCTGGCGGCCGAGCCCGAGATTCTTGTCCTTGACGAACCGACCGCGAGCTTGCCGGCCGACGAAGTGGCGCGGCTGTTCTCGGCATTGCGTCGGCTGCGCGCTCGCGGCGTCGCGATGATCTATGTCTCGCACCGTCTCGACGAGGTGTTCGAGATCGCCGATCGCATGATCGTGCTGCGCGACGGGCGCGTCGCTGGGGAACGAGAGGTTGCGAACACGACGGCGGACGAAACGATCCTTCTGATCGTGGGGCGCGAGCCATCGCAGGTCTTCCGCCGTCCGCCCGACCGCCATGGCTCGCCGCGGCTCGCCTTGCAGTCGGTCATGGTGGGGGAGGTCGGACCCATCGAATGCGAGATCCACTCTGGCGAGATCGTCGGCCTGGTGGGGCTGCGGGGCGCGGGCCAGGAAAGCATCGGGCGGGCGTTGTTCGGGGTCTCGCCGATGACAGGCGGACGTGTCCTTCTTGATGGACGCCATGTGTCCGTCTCGTCGCCGCGCGAGGCGATGGCCCGAGGGATCAATCTGGTCTGCGCCGACCGCGTCGGCGAATCCATTATGCCAAATTTGTCGGTGCGCGAGAACCTGTTCCTCAATCCGGTTGCGGCTGGTTTGAGCCTGTTTTCGTTCATCTCGCCCGGCCGCGAGAATCGCGCCGCGAGGGAGCGCGGCGCCCAGGTCGGATTGCGGCCAAACGATCCGACGCTGCCGATCGAGTTCTTGTCGGGCGGCAACCAACAGAAGGTGGTGGTCGGGCGCTGGCTGCACCTTGACGCGAAGATCTACGTCTTCGAGGACCCGACCGCGGGTGTCGACGTCGGGGCCAAGGCCGAAATCTATCGTCTGTTCGACGTCGCGCTCCAGGCCGGGGCGGCGATCGTCATCGTATCGACGGATTTCGAGGAGGTGGCGAAGGTCTGCCACCGCGCGCTAATCTTCGATCGCGGCCGGGTGGTCGCCGAGCTGGCCGCCGAGGATCTGTCGGTGGAGAATCTGCTCGCCGCGGCTTCGGCGAGCGTTCGGCGCTCGGAGCCGCTCATTGGCGCTTCGTCCAGCGGCCTCGGCGGCGCCCATGCAGTCCATTAAGTCGAACGCGCTCGAGCCGACCCGTTCGGAATGGGCGACGCTGTCGCGCGGACAGGCGATCGTGCGCATCGCGTCGGTCTATGGCTTGCCCATCCTGACGCTCCTTCTGATCATCTTTTTCTCGCTGCTGCTTCCCGACACGTTTCCGACCTGGCTCAACGCGCGGTCGATCCTCGCCGACAAGGCGATCATCGCGCTCCTGTCGCTCGCCGCGACCTTGCCGATGATGGCCGGCCGAATCGATCTCACTGTCGGCTTCGGCATCGTGATGTGGCACATTCTCGCCATCAGCCTGCAGGTCAAGTACGGCGTTCCCTGGCCGCTGGCGATCGTGATCGTCATAGCCTGCGGCGGTTTGACCGGCCTCATCAACGGCTTGCTGGTCGAAGTGGCCCAGATTGACTCGTTCATTGCTACGCTCGGCATCGGCACGATCCTCTATGCGCTCGCGCTTTGGCACACCGACGGACGCCAGATTGTTGGATCGCTTTCGCCCGGCTTCCTCGACATCAACGCGCTCTCGATCTTCGGAATCCCGATTCCGGCGATTTATGTCCTGATCCTGGCGATCGTCCTGTGGATCGCCAGCGAGCGCCTCCCGATCGGCCGATACATCTATGCCATCGGCGCCAACGAGAAAGCCGCCGCGCTCAATGGCATTCCTGTGCGGGCCTATGTCATCGGCGTATTTGTGGCCGCAGGCGTGATTACGGGTTTCGCCGGCTGCGTGCTCGGCGCAAAGCTCAGAATCGGCCAGGCGAATGTCGGGCTTGATTATCTGTTGCCGGCGCTCGTCGGCGCGTTTCTCGGCTCGACCACGATCAAGCCCGGCAGGGTCAATATCTGGGGCACGATCTGCGGCGTGCTGATTCTCGCGGTCGGAATCTCTGGCATTCAGCAGCTCGGCGGCGCGTTCTTCGTCGAACCCCTTTTCAATGGCACCACACTGGTCATCTCAATCGCGCTCGCCGCCTTCGCTCAGCGGCAGCGCAGCGTCGTACGTCCGACGCGGGCCCTGAACCGTGGGGCCAAAGACGATTCCGAAAGGGTCTTGCGTTGAATGATGAGTTCGCCTTTCGGATGGACGGCGCATCAAGCGTCACGGAAACGCCAGAGCAACCAACCTGACGGGCCTTGAGCCCGCGGTCATCTAAGGGAGGAATATATGCCGAAATCATACCTTGTAGCCGGAAGCCTGATGGCTTCCGCGGCGCTGACGGGACTGAGCGTCACCAGCGCGCAGGCCGACGACGACGCCTACATGAAAGCGGCCAAGGATTACATCGCCCAGGCGACCGCGCCGGTGACGAAATGGGACGGCCCGACCACGGGCCCGAAAGCGCAGGGCAAGAAGCTGGTGATTTATGTCTCCACCGATCAGCGCAACGGCGGCGCGCAAGGCGTCGGCGACGGCGCGGCCGAAGCCGCGAAGGCGATCGGCTGGGACTTCCGCATTCTCGACGGTCAGGGGTCAGTCCCGGGACGCACGTCGGCGATGACCCAGGCCATCGCGCTCAAGCCCGACGGCATCATTCTCGGCAGCCCCGACGCTGTCGAGCAGGCGCCGACGATCGAGGAAGCGGTCAAGGCGGGGATCAAGGTCGTTGGCTGGCACTCAGGTCCGGCGCCTGGAAAGATCGAGGCGAATCCCAACGTCTTCACCAATATCACCACCGACCCTAATGAAGTCGCCAAGGCTTCCGCCCTTTACGCAGTGGTCGATTCAAACGGCAAGGCTGGCGTGATCCTCTTCACCGACAGCATCTACGGGATCGCCACCGCCAAAACGAATGCGGAAAAGGCCGCGATCGAAGGTTGCTCCGGCTGTAAGGTGCTAGCGATCGAGGACACTCCGATCGGCGACCTCGCCAACCGAATGCCGCAACTGACGACCTCGCTTCTGTCGAAGTATGGCAAGGCGTGGACCTATTCGATCGCCGTCAATGACCTCTACTTCGACTTCTCCGCGCCGTCGCTGCAGTCGGCGGGCGTTGATCCGGCGACCGGTTATCCGCGGCAGATTTCCGCGGGCGACGGGTCGGTGCCGGCCTTCGAGCGCATTCGCGGCAAGCAGTTCCAGCTTGCGACCGTGGCCGAGCCGCTTCACCTCCACGGTTGGCAAACGATCGACGAATTGAACCGCGCTTTCGCCGGTCAGCCCCCGAGCGACTACGTGGCCCACGTCCACCTGTTCATCAACGCCAATATCGACAAGGACGGCGGCGCGCACAACATTTACGATCCCGGCAACGGTTACAAGGAACACTACAAGGCGATCTGGGGCGTGAAGTAATCGCCGGACCGGCATGTTCCAACGAGGGGCGACGCCTCGCGCGACGCCCCTCACGCGCTCGCGGCTCGCCCGACGCCTCGAACGCGCGGGAACGCCGCTGAGTTCTTCAAACAGGTACGACACGGAGACGCAACCATGGCCAACACGACGCTTCCCACGCCCGACTACGCGACCAAAAATGTGCGCCTCGTCGGCTACAGCGATCAGGGCGGACGGTCGGACGGCGTGCAGATCATGGTGCATCGCGGCTACGCCTATATCGGCCACATTTTCTCCAAGGGCTTCTCCGTCGTCGACGTCCGCGATCCCACCAACCCCAAATATGTGAAGCACATTGCTGCGCCGCCCAATACCTGGACCCTTCATCTCCAGGCCTATGACGACCTTCTGCTGGTCATCCATAACAAGGACATGTTCGCTCAAGCCGAACTCGCCGACGAGAAGGCCTACTACAAAGGCTCGGTTGATCATCACGCCAAGCCGGAAGCCGCCGTGCGAAACTGGTCGGCCGGCATGGCGGTCTATGACCTTTCGAAGCCCGACGATCCCAAGCAGATCGGTTTCATGCCCGTCGAGGGAACGGGTCTGCATCGCCTGTGGTATGTTGGCGGGCGTTGGGCCTACGCTTCGGCGCTGCTCGACGGTTTCTCCGACTACATCCTCATCACCATCGACATGGCGGACCCGAAGAAGCCGGCCCTGGCGGGGAAGTACTGGCTGCCTGGCATGAATGTGGCGGCCGGCGAGAAAGCGAACTGGCCGACCAAGAACGGTCGCTTCGGGCTCCATCACGCCATCATCCACGACGACATCGCCTATTGCAGCTGGCGCGACGCCTGCCTCGCCGTCGTCGACGTCAAGGACAAGGCCAATCCGAAACTCCTCGTCCACAAAGTCTGGGCGCCGCCGTTCGGCGGCGGCACGCATAACGCGCTGCCGCTGCCCAAGCGCAATCTGCTCGTCGTCGTCGACGAGACGGTGCTCGACAATCAGGAGGACGGGTTCAAGCCGATCTGGATCTTCGACAACCAGGTGAAGGCCAACCCGATCAGCATCTCGACCTTCCCTGCCCCGTCGGACAAGGACTATCTCAAGGTCGGCGGTCATTTCGGGCCGCATAACGTCCACGAAAATCGGCCGGGCAGCTTCGTCAGCGAGGAATTGATCTTCTCCACTTACCAGAATGCGGGCTTGCGCGTGTACGACATCAAGGACCAGTTCCGGCCAAAGGAGGTGGCCGCCTTCGTGCCGCCGCCGCCCGCCAACTGGGTCGACCCGCGGCCGAATCGCCCGGTTGTCCTGCATTCGGCTGACGTCTTCGTCGACAAGAACGCGCTCTGCTACGTCACGGACTTCAACGCCGGCCTTTACATCGTCGAATACAAGGGCTGAGCGCGCCGATGACCGCGGCTGAACAGCTCAAGCCGAGCTACGCCAGGAACATGCGCCTTATCGGACATTCCGATCAGGCCGGCCGCTCCGACGGCCAGCAGATCATGGTGCGCAACGGCTACGCTTATATCGGCCACGTCTGCTCGAAGGGCTTTTCGGTCATCGACGTGCGCGATCCCGCCAAGCCCGAGGCCGTCGCCTATGTCCAGAACCCGCCCAACACGTGGAGCCTGCATTTACAGGTCCACGACGATCTGCTGCTGCTCGTCCATGGCCGCGACATGTTCTCTCAAGCCGAGATGGCCGACGAGCGCAACTACTATAAGCCCCAGTCCGGCTCGCATGGCGCGCATGTCTCCGACAGCACGCGCGATTGGTCGGCGGGAATGGCGGTGTTCGACATTTCCAAGCCCACGGCGCCGCGCCAGATCGGCTTCATGGCCGTAGAGGGCGCGGGGCTTCATCGCATCTGGTATGTCGGCGGTCGCTGGGCCTATGCGTCGGCGATGATCGATGGCTTCTCGGACTATATCCTCGTCACCATCGACATGGCGGACCCGAAGAAGCCGGAGATCGTCGGCCGCTATTGGCTGCCCGGCATGAATCTCGCGGCGGGGGAGAAAGCCGCTTGGCCGCTCGAACGCGGCCGTTACGGCCTCCACCACGCGGTCGTCGCCGAAGACATCGCCTATTGCGCCTGGCGCGACGGCTGCCTGGCGAGCGTCGACGTGTCCGACAAGGCCAATCCGAAGCTCATCGTCCATCGCGTCTGGTCGCCGCCGTTTGGCGGCGGCACGCACAATTGCTTACCCCTCCCGGACCGAAATCTGCTGATCGTTCTCGACGAAGCGGTGCTCGACAACATGGAGGACGGCTTCAAGCCGATCTGGGTGTTCGACAACCAGGTCAAGTCGAACCCGATCAGCATTTCGACCTTCCCGTTGCCGAACGACCGGGACTATGTCGCCGTCGGCGGCCATTTCGGCCCGCACAACATCCACGAGAACCGGCCCGGCTCATTCCAGAGCTCGAGCCTCATCTTCGCCACCTATCAGAACGCGGGCGTTCGGGTCTATGACATCGCCGATCCGTTCAGGCCGGTCGAAGTCGGCGCTTGCGTGCCGCCCGCCCCGAAGAAGCTCGTCGATCCGCGGCCGAACCGCCCAGTCGTGCTGCATTCGGCCGACGTGTTCGTCGATAAGAACGGCCTCTGCTATTGCACCGACTGGAGCGGCACCGGGCTCTCCATCATGGAGTATCTTGGCTGATCGTCGGCGGCCACCGATGCAACCGAGTGCACCCAGGCAAAAGCAAATAAACGGAGATAAACGCACGTAAACGCACACAAATGCACATAAACGCTAGTAAAACAGCTTTCAATTTACTGGCGTTTATTTTTCCGAAATCGGGACTTTTCAAAGGGTTACGGCCGAAAAAATCCAAAATTCTCCTCCCGTCTCAACTCGCGTCCGGGTTGTGGGCGCAACGTTTCAAACAGCCGCGGCCTCGCCCGCCTGGCTTCCAGCCAAGCGCGGATCGATTCCGCCATTGAGAATATGTATAGCTCACATTTCTGTTTTTGGCAAGAACATTCGCAACTCTTGTCGCGATAGCTGTTGTTTTCGGGAATTTCCACCCCCGGCCGTCATGGCCGGCCTTGTTGTTCATTCTGGAGAGAAGGCCGACGCCTGTTCGGGGACATGACCGACGGTTTTGGGTTTGGTCAAGTCGATGGCGGCGATCTGGTGGGAGGCGAAGAAGACGCCGTAGCATCCGTCGCGGCTCGTCGGCCGGATCGCGACGCGTTCGCCCCGGAAGGCTTCCGGCACTTTCCAGAAGCGGCCCCTGAATTGGATGTAATCCTTGGAAGAGGGAACGGTTCGCACGATCTCGTGCTCGCCATAGTCGACCTCGGCCAGTCTGACCGGGAAGGGACGCAGGCTCGGCCGGTAGCGGTCGGCGGGGACGGCGAGGCCGATCGCTTCGTGCGGCCGCTCGAAATTATAGATCTCGCGCCAGGCGTCGAGCGCGTGCTGCGCCTGGGCCAGGCTCTTGAAGGTGCGCAGCGCGAACAGCTCGTCCGACAGCGTTCGATGGAAGCGCTCGTTCTTGCCGCGGCTCTGCGGATGATAGGGCGTGCTGTAGATGAGCGCGACGCCGAGCTTGAGAAGCCAGACGCGCAGCCGCGTCCAATGCCGGCCAGAGGCGTCGCCCCAGGGGCTGCCGTTGTCGACGAACATCGCCTCCGGCAGTCCGTAGCGCTCGAAGGTCGTTTGCAGATGGCTCTGAACGGTGCGCCCTTGCTGGTTCGCGCAGGCCTTCAGGCAGGGCGCGAAGCGGGAATGATCATCGATGACGGTCAAGGGATGACAGCGGTCGCCGTTGGCGAGCCTGATCCAGCCCTTGAAGTCCATCTGCCAGAGAAGATTGGCGGCTTCCTTTTCGAAGCGCTGGTCGGCCGCGCCCGCGCCCTGCGGCGGCAGGATGCGGCCATGCCGGCGAAGAACCTCGTGCACGGTCGAGACGGCCGGCGGCTTCACGCCATCACGCTTGAGGCAGTGGGCGATCTTGCGGGCGCCCCACGCCGGATGGGCGTCGCGGATCGCGACGATGGCGGCTTCGACCGCCGCCGCCGTCCTGGCCGGGCTCGAATGCGGTCGCCGCGAGCGATCGGCGAGGTCCGGCGCATCGCCGCTCCACCGCCTCAGCCATTTGTAGCCGGTGTCCGGATGAACGCCAAAGCGCCGGCACAGCTCGCGACGATTGGCCCCCTCGAGCCCCGCCAGTCGCACAAACTCCCGTCTTGCGTCCATCTTCGACACCTCTCGCCAGGGCACGGGACGGCCTCCTTCCAGCCAGCTCCATGCAAACATGACGTGTCGGCTATCTCCCCGAACACCCGGCGGGTATGTCCCCAGAATGAACACTTTTGTGCCGGCCATCCACGGGTTACCACTGGCGATGTCTTGCAATATTGAGAAATATCGCGTTGGATCAATATCTTATCGATGATGTAACGGTGTTCTCGTGGATGGCCGGGTCGAAGCCCGGCCATGACGCCAAAGATTGATCGCTCGGGTTCCCGAGGCGTCGCCAACAGCTGTCGCGATAAGAGCCAAATTCGGGCGGGGGCGATGCCGCGCTCGATGAGCGCGGCGGGCGCGGTCGACGACCGCGCCTTGTCTCATGATTTGCGGCGTCTGGTCCGGCAGGATTGGACGCCGCCGGCTTGAGTTCGCAATCAGGCCGGCGGCGGGAGGGGATGGGTCGTGATCGCGCCAATCCCAAGGGACTGATTTGTAGTTTGACCACCCCTCTCTTTTCCCAGCGGCCTGAACGGACACCCGGGGATCAAGCCCCCGAGACAAGACAAGGACTGAGAAAAGATGGGATCAACCGTAGCACGAAACGTCGGC
Organism: uncultured Alphaproteobacteria bacterium; assembly: GCA_963824475.1. Classification (GTDB taxonomy): domain Bacteria; phylum Pseudomonadota; class Alphaproteobacteria; order Rhizobiales; family Beijerinckiaceae; genus Roseiarcus. The sequence goes on along the minus strand of CAWGPR010000002.1, from coordinate 139,767 downwards.
GTCGACATTTCGAAAGACACGCTCGACGTCGCGATCCACCCCGAGGGCAAGGGCTTCCGCATCGCCAACACCCCGCAAGGCCATCGCGCCCTCATCAAAAGGCTTGAGGGCTTCGAGATCGCCCGAAATCGTGTTCGAGGCGACAGGGGCTTACCATCGCCTCCTCCAAAAGGCGCTCGTCGAGGCCGGTTTGCCGTGGGTCAAGGTCAATCCCCGGCAGGCCAGACGCTTCGCTCAGGCGGCAGGCAAACTCGCCAAGACCGACCGCTGCGACGCTCTCATGCTCGCCCGCATGGGCGCTGCTCTTGAGCTCGAGCCGAATGTCCCCGTCAGTCCGACGGTGGAGACCATGAAGGAACTCGTCAACGCCCGTCACGCCCTCGTCAAGGACCGCGTCGCTGTCCTCAACCGCCAGGCCATCGCCGTTTCAACGCTCATCAAGCGTCAGCTCGCTCAGAGGCTCCGCCAGATCGACAGCCAGATCGAAGCCATCGACAAGCGCCTCAAAACGCTGCGCAAGGCCGACGCAGACGTCAGCGAGCGCTTCGACATCCTGACCAGCATTCCAAGCTTCGGCGAGGGGACCGCCAATGTGCTGATGGTCGAGACGCCCGAGCTCGGGCGTCTCGACCATCAGCAGGCCGCAAGCCTCGTCGGGCTCGCGCCGATCGCAAACGACAGCGGACAGTCCTACGGTAAACGATCCATTCGCGGCGGCCGGCCACGGGCCAGGCAAGCTCTCTATATGGCCGCCCTCAGCGCCATCCGGTTCAATCCGCAGCTCAAAATCAAATACCAGGCCCTCATCAATGCCGGAAAACCCGCCAAGGTCGCCCTCGTCGCCGTCATGAGAAAGCTTCTCATCCTCGCCAACGCCCTCATCCGCGACAACCGAAAATGGGCCCCCACAGCCCCTTGACCAACACGGACACTACAAGGCTCGATTCGACGAAATTGCAGCAGGCTCTAATACCGGCGCGGCGGCGCGCGCGTCGCGGCGCGCCAAGCGTGCGAGAAGGTAGTCGACTTCCGCCTTCGCGGTCGCGCTCAAACCGGCGCCCGGCTTCCGCTGCGCGTCCGATGCGATAACGCCGCGCCGCATCATCACATACTTGCGGGTGGCTAACCCGACGCCCTGCTGCTGCTCGTAGCGAACAAGGGGCAGGTGCGCGTCGAACAGGTCGTGCGCTTCCTCGCGCCGTCCCTCGTTCGACAGCCGCACGATGTCGATCAGCATTTCCGGGAAGGCGTAGCCGGTCATTGCGCCGTCGGCTCCGCGCTCCATCTCGAAATCGAGGAAGAGGCCGCCGTTGCCGGTGAGGATCGGCACGCGCCGCAGCTTGCCCTCTTTCTCGAACCGTCGGAGAGACGAAATCTTTTCGAGGCCCGGCCAGTCCTCGTGCTTGAGCATCACGCAGGACGGATTGTCGGTGATGATCCGGCGAATGACGTTCGGCGTCATGATGACGCCAAGCGCCAGCGGATAGTCTTGAATGACAAAGGGAATGTCCGCCCCAATCGCTTCGACCGCCTGCGCGTAGTAGGCCACGATCTGATCGTCCGTGCGCAGCAACGGCGGCGGTGCGATCATGACTCCGGCCGCGCCCTTGGCCATCGCTGCGTCGGACAGGGCGCGCATCGCCGCGAATCCGGGCGCGGACACGCCAACAATGAACGGCAGTTTCGGCGCGCGCGCAACACAGCGGGCGACGAGGCCGATCGCCTCGTCGTGATCGAGCTTCGGCGCTTCGCCCATGATGCCGAGAATGGTGCAACCGTCGGCGCCCGCGGCGAGATAATGGTCGATCATGCGGTCGACGCTGGCCGTGTCGATCCTGCCATCGTCGTGAAAGGGCGTCGGCGCGATGGGAAAAACGCCTTTGGCGTCGACCGAGAGCATGAAATCCGCCTTGGCTCGAATGGGCGCTCCCACGATGATGAGGGACTAGCCAGGCTTTTGGCAAGCGAAGGGGCGAATGGCGACAGTTTCGCTTGGCTGGGCTATATTGAGGCGCAACTTCGGATCACGCGAGGGAGGAACCCATGAATGAGAGCCGCGGCTCATTGTCGGCGACGGCCGAAGCCACGCCGCTGCCGTTTGACAGCGCGCGCCTTGACGGTCTCCTCGACGAGGCCGGCATGGACGCGGTGGTGATCTCTTCGAAACACAACATCCAATATCTCTTCGGCGGCTACCGGTTCTTCTTCTTCGACCATTTCGACGCGATCGGCGTCAGCCGTTATTTGCCTATGCTCGTCTATGTCAAAGGGCGTCCGGAGCAATCGACCTATATCGGGCAAGGGATGGAATCTTATGAGAAGGAGCTGGGGAAATTTTGGACTCCCTCCTTCCTGGCCTCAGGAACGAGCCTTGATTCGGCGCGCCTCGCCGCTGACCATCTGAAAAAGCTTTCCCCAACTGTGAAATGCGTCGGGGTCGAGCGCGCGTTCCTGGCCGCCGATGCGGCGGAACTCATGCTTCGTGAGCTACCCGGAGTCACATTCGTGGAGGCGCACCTGCCGCTCGAACGCCTGCGGGCGCGCAAAACTCGAGAGGAGCTGGATTTGCTCCGGACCGCCTCCGAACTCGTGGTTGATTCCATGCTGGCGGTGATCGCCTCGCATGGACCAGGCTCGACCAAATTGGAACTCGTCGAAGCGCTTCGCCGCGAAGAGGTGAACCGGGGTCTCACGTTCGAATATTGCCTCACCACCGCCGGCACGAGCCTCAATCGCGCGCCTTCGGAGCAAGTGTGGGGGGCTGGCGACATCCTGTCGCTCGATTCCGGCGGCAACTACAAAGGCTATATCGGCGACCTCTGCCGCATGGCGATCCAGGGCGAGCCCGACAGCGAGCTCGAGGACCTGCTGGGCGAAGTGGACGCGATTCAGATGGCGGCGCGCAAGCCGATCCGGTCCGGCGTCAAGGGCGGCGATATCTACGCCAGCGCCGGCGAAGTGCTGAACAAGTCATCGTACGCCAATTCGATCGAGTTCGTGGCGCACGGGATGGGCCTTATCAGCCACGAGGCGCCGCGGCTCACCAGCCACGGGCCAATTCCCTATCCCGCCTATGACGCCGACCGCCCGCTTGAGCCTGGCATGGTGATCTCGATCGAGACGACGCTTGCGCACCCGCGTCGCGGATTCATCAAGCTGGAGGACACGGTCGCGGTCACCGACGGCGGCTGGGAGGCGTTTGGCGATCGCGGACGGGGATGGAATCGAGGCGGCGTCCGCGCCGCCTAGCGCAGATTGCAATTCCGTTGAATCGACCTGTAGTGTCCGTGTTGGTCAAGGGGCTGTGGGGGCCCATTTTCGGTTGTCGCGGATGAGGGCGTTGGCGAGGATGAGAAGCTTTCTCATGACGGCGACGAGGGCGACCTTGGCGGGTTTTCCGGCATTGATGAGGGCCTGGTATTTGATTTTGAGCTGCGGATTGAACCGGATGGCGCTGAGGGCGGCCATATAGAGAGCTTGCCTGGCCCGTGGCCGGCCGCCGCGAATGGATCGTTTACCGTAGGACTGTCCGCTGTCGTTTGCGATCGGCGCGAGCCCGACGAGGCTTGCGGCCTGCTGATGGTCGAGACGCCCGAGCTCGGGCGTCTCGACCATCAGCACATTGGCGGTCCCCTCGCCGAAGCTTGGAATGCTGGTCAGGATGTCGAAGCGCTCGCTGACGTCTGCGTCGGCCTTGCGCAGCGTTTTGAGGCGCTTGTCGATGGCTTCGATCTGGCTGTCGATCTGGCGGAGCCTCTGAGCGAGCTGACGCTTGATGAGCGTTGAAACGGCGATGGCCTGGCGGTTGAGGACAGCGACGCGGTCCTTGACGAGGGCGTGACGGGCGTTGACGAGTTCCTTCATGGTCTCTACCGTCGGACTGACGGGGACATTCGGCTCGAGCTCAAGAGCCGCGCCCATGCGGGCGAGCATGAGAGCGTCGCAGCGGTCGGTCTTGGCGAGTTTGCCTGCCGCCTGAGCGAAGCGTCTGGCCTGCCGGGGATTGACCTTGACCCACGGCAAACCGGCCTCGACGAGCGCCTTTTGGAGGAGGCGATGGTAAGCCCCTGTCGCCTCGAACACGATTCGGGCGATCTCGAAGCCCTCAAGCCTTTTGATGAGGGCGCGATGGCCTTGCGGGGTGTTGGCGATGCGGAAGCCCTTGCCCTCGGGGTGGATCGCGACGTCGAGCGTGTCTTTCGAAATGTCGACGCCGACGTTTCGTGCTACGGTTGATCCCATCTTTTCTCAGTCCTTGTCTTGTCTCGGGGGCTTGATCCCCGGGTGTCCGTTCAGGCCGCTGGGAAAAGAGAGGGGTGGTCAAACTACAAATCAGTCCCTTGGGATTGGCGCGGTCACGACCCATCCCCTCCCGCCGTCGGCCTGATTGCGAACTCAAGCCGGCGGCGTCCAATCCTGCCGGACCAGACGCCGCAAATCATGAGACAAGACGCGGTCGCTGACCGCGTCCGCGCTCAACGAGCGCGGCTACAAGGACGCCCGTCTAACGACGGGCTATTGAGCGCGGCTACAAGGACGCCCGTCTAACGACGGGCTATCGAGCGCGGCTACAATCGCCGCGTCGATCCAAATACAATCCGCTCCAGCTTCCGTGGGCGTTTGCTCAAGGTTCATCTTTAGCGAGGTTTCGGCGTGATCCGTGTCAGAATCGAGCCCGTAATGGCGGAAGCCTTTGCGCCCTTCGGCGAACTTCTGCCGCCCGGCGCGCCGGGGGAGGGCCGGCAGGATCTCATCGAGGAATTGCGGAACGCCCGCGCTTCGGCCCGGCCGCGCCTGTCGATGACGACCGTCGAGCCGAAGGCGCTGCCGCTCACCGCGGCGAAGATGGAGCGCCACGTCCATTCGTCGCAGGCGTTCGTGCCGATGGACTGCGCGAGCTACCTCGTGATGGTCGCGCCGCCGCAGGGCGGCGACGGAAAGCCCGACCTCTCGCGCCTGCGCGCCTTCCGCGTCCCGGGCGATACGGGGATCAACTACCGCGCCGACATCTGGCACCATCCGTTGTCGCCGCTCGAGCGCACCGGCCGCTTCGCCATCCTCACCTTCATCGACGGAACCGCGGGAGATGAGGAATGGGCTGACCTGCCTGAGCCGGTCGTGGTCGAGCCGTAACCGGCGGGCTCAGATGGGGTTGAGCTTCGTCACCGACGATGGGTCGATCTCGGCCAGATAGATCGCGCCGTCCGGCGCGAGGGCGACGCCATGCGATCCGTTGAGCGACGGACGCGCGCGGCCGAGCCGCTCCCCGTTCGGAGCGAAGGCGGTGAGGCTCGGGACCTGATCGCTGACCACAATCGCGCCGTCGTCGCGCTCGAGAAGATCCATCGGCCGGCAGAGGCCGCGCCAGTCCATGAGCCAGTCGCCTGCCCGGTCGAACACCTGAACGCGGTCGTTCTCGCGGTCGCAGACGAGCACGCGGTCCTGGCGGTCTACGATCACCGAATGCGGGGTCATGAACTGGCCGGGGCCATGCCCGACCTCGCCGAAGCTCGCGATCCAACGCCCCTGCGGCGAGAACCGGTGGATGCGGGCGTTGCCATAGCCATCGGCGACATAGATCTCGCCGTCCGCAGCCACGGCGGCGCGCGTCGGATGGTTGAACGGCTCGGCCCAGCGAGGTCCGTGGCGTACGCCGAGCTTGAGGACCGGTTCCCCGCTCATGGCGAAGACGATCACCTCATGCGCGTCGCGGTCGACGACCCAGACGCGGTCTTGCGCGTCGATGGAAAGCCCATGCGAATCGAAGATCGCGCCCTGGCCATAGGCCCGAACAAAGCCGCCGTTCGGCGCGAAGACCAGCACTGGCGGGTCGCCCCGCCGCAGCACATGAACATGGCCTTCGGAGTCGACCGCAACCTGGCTCACGCGCGCGTGCGCCATGCCGGCCGGCAGGCGGCCGAAGTCGCGCTCCACGCTGTAGCGCCGGCCCGCCAACGCGATCTGGCCGCGCTCCGTCGAAGCGGCGGAGGCCGGAACGGTGGTCGTCATGTCACGCATGCTCCAGATAGGCGGCGAGCTTCAGAGCGAGGCCCGTGGAGGCCTTCGGGGCGGGCCGCCGGAAACTGCCGCTCGTCGCCTTGACGGTTCCAAGCGCGAGCAACGCCTCGGCCTGTTTCACGGCGGCGACGACCGGCTCGACCACCGGCACGGAAATGAGATCGCGCGCGCGGGCTGCGAGCCCCGCGAGCGGCGCGCCGGCGAGAATCGCAACATCGGCGTCATGCCGCGCGACCGCTTCGTTGGCGAGATCGACGAGCGCAGACCAGTTGGCTTCGCGCGCATCCTCGAGCGCGCCGAATTCGCGGTCGAGCGCGACGACGCCCGCGCAGCGGCTCTCAAGCCGGTGCATCGCCACGCAATCGCGATACCAGCCGCTCAGCGCGCTCGTGAATGTGACGATGAGAAACCGCCCGCCCAGCATGCAGGCGGTCAGCATCGCCGCCTCCGAAATGCCGACCACGGGGAAATCGAACAGCTCGCGCGCGCCCATGAGGCCAGGGTCGCCGAAGGCCGCGAGAATGGCGGCGTCAAAGCTTCCGCGCATCTCGGCCAGCATTTCGAGCGCGACCGCGCCCGCGATCTGCGCTTCGGCCCGGTTCGTAATGTAGGGCAGTCCGCGCGGCGCGGTGACAGCCTTGACCTCGACGCCTTGCCCCGCCGCCGCTCGCGCCGCGTCGGCCATCAAGGCCGTGACCGCTTCGGTGGTGTTCGGATTGAGCAGAAGGATGCGCATCGGAGGAAATCTCGGTTTCAGCACGCGCCGGCGCGCATGAGCCAGGCGGCGGCGCGCATGAGGTCAAGGTCGCGTCCGGGCGCGCCGACCGCCTGGACGCCGATCGGCAGCCCGTTCGCGGCGCGCATCAGCGGCAGGCTGATGGCCGGCGCCCCGATCAGGGACCAGAGGGTCGCGAAGATCGGATCGCCCGTGCCTTCCGACGCCAGCGGCGCGGGGCCTGAGGAAGCGAAGGTGAGCACGGCGTCATAGGGCGCGATCAGCCGGGCCGCCTCGGCGCGGAGAGCGTCGCGGCGCGTCCAGGCCTCCATCAGCCGGACCGCGGACAGGGCGCGGCCTTCGGCGACGATCTTTAGGACCCGCTCCGGGACGCGGTCTCGCGCGCGGTCAATGTCGGGACCGAGCGATTCGGCGACGCCCGCGCACATGAGGTCCGACATCGTCGCCTCGGCTTTGGCGAATTCGGGCCCAAGCGAGACCGCCTCCGCCGTGACGGGCAGGCTTGCGAGAAAGGCGGCGAAAGCCTCGCGCGTCGCCGGATCCGCACGGTCCTCGAAAGGCCCGAGCGCGAAAGCGAGCTTCGGGGGCGGGCCATCGGCCTCAGCGGCGGCGAACAGCGAGCCCGGCAGAGGACGGGAGAAGGCGTCCTCCGCGTCCTCGCCGCCAATCGCGTCGACGATCATCGCCGCATCGGCGACCGTCCGCGCGAAAACGCCCGGATGATCCACGAGCGGCGCATGCCGCAGGACCCCCGTGCGCGGCAGGAGGCCGAGGCTCGGCTTGAACCCGACGACGCCACAATAGGAGGCGGGGCGGACGATCGAGCCGTTGGTCTGCGTGCCGAGCGCGACCGGGACGAAGCCCGCCGCGACCGCCGCGGCCGAGCCGCTCGACGAGCCGCCGGGCGTGCGCGCGAGATCGTGGGGATTGCGGACGGGACCGGGGACGAAGAGCGCATATTGCGACGTCACCGCTTTTCCGATGACGATCGCGCCAGCCGAACTCAGCCGGCTCACGATCGTCGCGTCGCGCTTTGGCCGCCTTCCAGCGAAGATCTCGCCGCCGAATTCAGTCGGCATGTCGGCTGTGTCAATGATGTCCTTGACCGCGACTGGCAGGCCGTGGAGCGGCCCAAGCGCAAGGCCGGAGGCTTTGGCCGCGTCAGCCTTTTCGGCGGCGGCCAGCGCCGCCTCAGGCGCCAGATAGGCGAAGGCGCGGACGTCGTTCTCCCGCTCCTCGATACGGCGGAGATAGAAGCGCATCGCCTCGACCGCGCTCGTCTCGCCGCGCCGCAGGCGCTCGATGAGGTCGAGCGCGGTTTCTTCCACCGCCAGCGTCATCGCGCGACCTCGGCCGGCGACCAGGCGAGCAGCCGCGCGAAGAGTCGCTCGATCGCCCAGTAGCTCATCGACGTATAGAGAATGAACAGCAGCGCAACCAGAAACATGCGGTCGAGAAGGCCGAACTGCTGCGCGTAGACGATGATGTAGCCGAGGCCCGACTGCGCGCCGAGGTATTCGGCGGCCAGCACCGCGCCCCAGCCGGCGCCGAGGCTCAGCAGCGTCACCGAGCGCATGGCGGGCAAGATCGCCGGAAGGATCACGGTGCGATAGAGCTGCGACCGCGACGCGCCGAGCGACCGCGCGTTGTCGAGATAGATCTGGGGCACGTTGCGCACCGCGTTGACGACGCCGGCGAAGACGATGACGCCGACCCCATAGGCGACGAACAGCACCTGGCCGATAAAATAAGTGCCGAACCAGAGCTGGAACAAAGGCACCATCGCGAGCAGCGGCAGCGCGCGCAAGAATTGCGTCGGAAGCTCGACCAGCCTGCGGCTCCACCGCGACCACGAGACGCCGAGGCCGAGAGCGAGGCCGAGGACGCCGCCGAGCAGGAGCCCGCCGCCGAGCCGAACGAAGGTCGCAGCGGAATGGGACGCGAGCGAGAGGATCGCGGCGAGATAGCTGCGCGGCGCGCCGTCCGCGACCGATCGCACGCCGAGGCCGCCCTGCCAATAATCGGAGAGGCTCAGAAGTGTGCGCGTGAAGAGCGTGCCCCAGCCCGCGACCATCGGCTCTCCGGGCTGCGCCTCGGCGGTGTAGACGAGGGACAGGATCTCCCACAGCACGATCAGCGCCAGGAAGACCGCGAAGGACACGGCCAACTCGCGTTTGCGGGCGAGCGGGGTCAAGCTGCGCTTCCGCTATGCGCTGGGCGCCCAGGCGCCCGCTCGAGGCCGAGATGGCCGAGCAGCTTGTGCTTGATCGCGACCATTTCCGGCAAGAGCAGGCTATCGGTGTCGCGCGGGCGCGCCGCGCGGACGGGGATGTCGTCAACGATCACCCCGCTGCGCATCGCGACGATGCGGTCGGCGAGCGTCAGCGCCTCATCCACGTCGTGGGTGACGAAGACGACCGTCGGGACGGCGCGGCCGGGCTCTTCCCACAGGTCGAGCAGCACGTCCTGCAATTGACGCCGCGTCACATAGTCGAGCGCGCCGAAAGGCTCGTCGAGCAGCAGGACGCGCCCGCCATTGGCGAAGACGGCGGCGATCGCCACGCGTTTCAGCATGCCGCCCGACAGTTCACGAGGCCAGGCGCGCTCGACATGCGCGAGCCCGACTCGCCTGAGGTAGTCGCGCGCAACCGATCGGCGCTCCGCCGCGCCGACGCCCCGGCACTTGAGGCCATATTCGACATTGTTCACGACCCGCATCCAGGGGAAGACGCTGTCGCGCTGGAACACCATGCCGCGCTCGCGGCCCGGCCCGTCGATCTCCTTCCCATCCACGACCATGGCGCCCGATGAGGGTTGGATCAGTCCGGCGATCATCTGCAGGAGCGTGGTCTTCCCGCATCCCGACGGGCCGATCAAACACACGAACTCGCCCTCGGGGACGGTGAGCGACACATTGTCGACCGCCTTGACCGCCTGTCCATCGGCGCGCGTATAGGCGCGTCCAACCTCGACGAGCTCGATCATGCGGCGATTGGGGTCGGCCATGGATAATTTCCGCTCCTCAGCCTGCGGGAGCGCGCCAGGCCGCGATGCGCGCAATCACAAGCGTCGCGACCGCATCGGCGAGGATCGCCGCCGATCCGAGCAGGAGAAGCGTCGCGAGAATCCCTTGCGGATCGGTGGCGCCGGCGAGCACTTCGAGCACCTTGCCGATGCCGGTCTGCGACCCGAGCAGCTCCGCGACCGCCTCGAGCCCCCAGCATCCGGCGAGCGCGATGCGGAAGCCGCCAAGGATTTCCGGCGTCGCGCCCGGGATCAGGATCGCGCCCAACATCTGGCGCCGGTCGGCGCCGAGCGTCAGCGCATAATGCTCGTAGATCGGGTCGAGATTCAGCGCCGCGCGCTGGGCGGAGACGTAGAGGATCACCACGACATAGAAGGTGACGAGGCTCACCGCGCTCGTGCGGCCGACGCCGAACCAGATCAAGAGGAACGGCGCCGCGATCAGGATCGGCACCGTCCCCGCCGTCATCATCACCGGGTCCATCGCCGCGCGCACGAACCAGAGTCTCTGCGGAGAGCAGGCCGAGCGTCGCGCCGATCGCGGTCCCGAGGAGCGCGGCGATGGCCACGTTCTCGGCCGTGTAGAGGAGATTGCCGGCGAGGCTCGCATCCTCAAGGCCGAAATAGGAGAGCGCGGGCGCGGACCAGAAATCCGTCGCGGCGCGCTCGAAAACGCCGATGGGCCCCGGCAGGATGATCGGCGAGACGAACGCGGACGCGCCCTGCCAGAGCGCAAGGAAGAGCGCGGCGCCCGCAAGCCGCAGCGGATCGAGCGCGGAGAGAGCCCGCCCCGCCCACGGCCAACGCGGCGAGAACGGGCCGGCTCTCTCGCCGGCCCTTTCGGTCAGGCTTCCGGCGCCGCCGTCGGCCATCGTCAGCTCGAGGCGGCGAGCGCGAGGCGATAGGCGTCAAGAAAGTCGAAGTTCGCGTAGAACGTCTTCGCCTTCTCGGCGAGCGCCTGCTTTTCCGGCGTGAGCTTGGCGCCGTCCAGCTTCTTCAAAAGCTCGTCCGTCTTCGTGCGATACTCGACCATCTGGCGCCAGATCGGGCCGCCCCACACGACGTCGTCGGGCGTCGCCTTCCCCTCGGGGATGATCTTGTGCTCCTCGAAGTTCTTGATGATCGCGTTCCAGACGTTGGCGTAATAGGTCGTGCCCGCCTTGTCTTCGTAATACTGCTTGTTGTCGTCGAAGGTCGTGAAGGGATGCAGCACGGCGACCGTCTGGGCGACGCCCTTGCCGTCGAGGCTCGTGCCGGCCATCGAGTTCAGGTACGGCGCCTGCAGGTCATAGAGCGAGGGGTCCTTCTTGGTCGCGTCGATGGTGCGCCAGACAACCGACAGGAAGCGCAGCACAGTGTTCTGGTGGGCGTTGAGGTAGTCCGAGTTGCCGCCGACGCCGACGATGCCGATCAGCGGCTCGATCGGAGAATCGACGCCGCCGGGGCCGTGCTTGATGAGGTCGTCGATGTCGACGAGATCGGTCCAGCCCGCCTCCTTCAAGGTATAGACGATCGGCGCGCCCTCCGGATTGACGAAATCCTCGCGGCCCGCCTTGGCCAGCACGAGCGATTTCGCGTCGTCGAGCACCTCCAGCTTGAACCCCGCCCCGGACGCCTTGTTGAGATATTCCTCGAACGGGCGGTCGCTGAGCTCCGGCGCGCCGACCAGCGTCTTGCCCGCCATGGGGGCGAGCGCAAGCTTCAGGGCCTCCTCGTAGCTCTTGCCCGCGGCGATGTAGTCCTTGAACGACTTCAGCTTCAGCGCAGGATTGGCGAGGATGGCGTTGGCAAGGAAGTTGTCGGTGAATGCGATGCACTTGAGCTTGGTCGCGTCCTTGTAGGTTGGCAGCATCAGCGGACAGAATTCCGAGATGATGTCGAGCTGGCCGTTGAGCAGAAGCGTCGTGACGTTGGAATTGTTGGCTTTCAGCCCATAGGGCGCAGGCTCGAACTTGATGCCGACGTCGTCGAACCAGCCCTTCTTCATGCCGATGATGTAGAAGGTGTTGTCGGCGTAGGGCCGCATGCCGAACTTGATCGTGGCGGAGGGAATCTCGACGCCGGGCTCGGGCGCCGCGGGCTTGAAGCGGTCGGCCTCGTCGGCGGCGGCAACGCCACCGAGGGCAAGCGTCGCGGCGAGCGCGATCGGGGCGATGGCGGATTTCAGTCGGGTCCACGGGCGCATCGGTTGGCTCCTCTTGCGCCCGGCGGGAAGGTCGCGCGGACGCCGATCCCCCGCGCGGGTCTCTGGCGGGGCGCGCGTTCGACGCCGGGGCGCGTCCCCAGCGCTGGCGCGAGAGTTGCAAGGCCTATGCCAGACCGCTTCTTCCCGTAAGTTGTTGAGTTATTGGAACCCGCAGGCGACGCCCATCGTGCATACAAAATGCAAAATGCCTTTTTTCTATGCGAGGGCGCCGTTTCGTGCGACAGAGGCGAAATCACCATGAGCGACATGTCGCACGAAAACCTTCTTCCTGGCCGCGCCCGGCGCAGCCGGACCCCGCCCGCGGCAATCGTCCGCGCCAAACCCCTGCACGAATCCGCCGCGGAACGTCTGCGCGACATGATCGTGGAGGGGCGGCTTCAAGTCGGCGAGCGCCTGCACGAGGCCAATCTCGCCGCCGTCCTTCAGGTCTCGCGCACGCCGATCCGCGAGGCGATCAAGCTGCTCGCCACGGAAGGGCTCGTCGATCTCATTCCCGGGCGCGGCGCGCGGGTCACCGGCTTTTCCGTCGAGCAGGTGCGGGAACTTTTCGAGGCGATCGCGGGCGTCGAGCGCAACGCCGCGGAACTCGCCGCAGAACGCATGACGGAGCGCGAGTTCGAGAAGCTGCAACGCCTGCACGAGCGCATGGCGCGCCATCACGCGGCGGGCGAGCGGCAGCCGTATTTCAGGCTCAACCAGGAGATCCATCTCGCCATCGTCGCCGCGGCGAAGAACGCGACCCTGCAGGCGATCCACGCTTCGCTGATCAGCCGCGCACGGCGCGCACGCTACGAGGCGCTCGCTTCCCAAGCCCGCTGGATCGAGGCGATGGCGGAGCACGAGCGCCTGATGGCGGCTCTCGCAGACCGCAAGGGAGCGCTGGCGGGCGCGATCATGCACGAGCACGATCTCGGCACAGCGCGATCGATGGTCGCGGCGCTCGAGAAGATGTCGCCGCCCGCGGCGCTCGCCGCCGCGCCGGAGCGTTGAGAGCGAATCGCGCCGCCCTTTACTCCGCGGCGACGCTGCGGAGCGGGTCGCGGGGAATGAGTTCGTCGCGCACCATGTCCTGGAACGCCTTCACCGCCGCCTCGTATTTCGGCGACAGGGGCCCGCGATCATAGATCCCGGCGTTGAGGTTGCGCTGCACGCCGGTGATGATGTCGAGATCCTCGGTGACGATTTGCGCCGACCATTCCGCCGAGCGCCGGTTCTCCTCGGCCTTTTCGGGCGACACGTCGGTGAAGAAATACCAGTTGATATGATCGATGCGGCCGGGGCCGAGCGGCTCCATGGTCGCGATCGAGCTGCCCCAATCGTAGAGGTTCAGCATCAGGCTCGGGAAGCGGTAAAAATAAAGACCGCGCGTCAAGCCGCCATCTCGTCTCGGCGCGTGCAGATGAAAGAACTTCTCGCGCTCGTAAACGTCGATGCGATAGCGCTCGATGTCCATCGAGGCGCAAAGGCCCGGATGCATCGTCCGGCAATGGTAGCACTCGAGATAATTCTCGCCGTAGGTCTTCCAGTCCACCGCGACGTCGCGGTTCTTCGCCATGAAATAATGCTGCTGTTCGAGCGGATAGTCGGCCGCCATGTCATGGATCGGGCCAAGCCATTCGATCAGGCCCGGACCGCCGCGCTTGAGCCGAATGAAGATGAGGCCGCGCCATTCCTCGGCGTCGACGGCGTAGAGGCTCCAGGCCTGGGCATCGAAATTCGCGTCGCCGCCGAAATCGGTCGCCTTGTTCAGCCGTCCGTCGCGCTTATAGCTCCAGCTGTGATAGGGGCAGACGACAAGCTTGCCGCAATGACCGGCGCCTTCGGCGAGGAGCTGCGCGCCGCGATGACGGCAGACATTGTGAAAGGCGCGGATTTTCCCGTCGTCGTCGCGGATCGCGAAAATCGGATAGCCGGCCACGGTTCCGGCGACCGTGTCGCCCGGATTGGGCGCCCGCTCCGACCACGAGAACAGCATCCAGTTGTTGGCGAAAATCTCGCGCCGCTCGCGCTCGAACTCAGCCGGATCGCGATAGGAGCTGGCCGGCGGCGTCCAATTGAATTCGGGGGTCTTCGCCATCGTTGCGTCTCCAACAATCAGGTCCGATAGGAGGGATCGAGCGCGTCCAGCATGCGCAAGTGCGCCGCCCATTCGAGCTGAAGGTCGCCGTCGTCGAACGCCATCTGGTCATATTGTCTGCCGACCTTCTCGCAGACCTCCTGCGGCGGAATGACGAGCTCGGCGCCCATGGACAGCGTCGCAACCTGCACCTCGCAGGCCAGGTTGAGGTAGAACATCAAGCTGAAGGCTTCGGCGACGCTACGCCCGACGGTGAGCAGCCCATGATTGCGCAGGATCAGGCCACAAGAACCGCCGAGATCGCGAATGATGCGCTGGCGCTCGTCGAGATCGAGCGCGATCCCCTCATAATCGTGGACGCCAAGCCGCCCGTAATATTGCAGCGCGATCTGGCTGATCGGCAGGAGCCCGTCCTTCATCGCCGACACCGCCATGCCTGCCCGCGTGTGGGTGTGAATGACGCACGCCGCATCATGGCGCGCCATGTGAACGGCGCTATGGATGGTGAAGCCCGCGGGGTTCACGCGATGCGGGCTGTCGTCGATCTTGGCGCCGTCGACGTCGATCTTGACCAGCGAGGAGGCCGTGATCTCCTCCCAACGCCAGCCGTAAGGATTGATGAGGAACCGCCCCGGCTCGCCGGGGACCCGGACCGTCGCGTGGGTGTAGATGAGGTCCGTCATCCTGTAATGGGCGAGCAGGCGATAACAGGCGGCGAGCTCGACGCGCTGGCGCCATTCGGCGGATTGGTTTTCGACCGGGAAGCTCGTTACAGACATGGGCGTTCCCCTTCTCCCTCTAAGCCGCCGCGCTGCGGCCGGCGCGTTCGTCGCCCGCCTCGGCCCAGCAGGCCGCGGCCCATTCCTTGAGCAGCAGCGCCTCGCTCCAGCGGTCCGACAATTCCTCGCCATTCGCGTCGGTGATCGCGTAGTCGCGGGGCCCAAGCTCGCAGAGGAAAATGCAGTCCTGATCCGCGGGGAAGCGCCGGCGCCACGAGGCGAAGCCCAAGCGCCACCAGTCGAGAAAGGTGTCGATCCAGACGCGATGCTGTGGGAAATTCAGCGGCAATTGGATCTGGCAGCGATTGGCGACGCGGCCCTGGAAGGAATCGGAGCGCTCAAGAATGCGGCCGACATAGCTTTGATATTCGGCGGTGATCGGCTGCATCATCTCGCGGTCGACGACATAGTGCGAAAGATCGGCGCTGAGCCGCATCTCAGGGACGGCGTCGAGCAGGAGCAGAGTCGAGAACAGGTCGTTGGTGATCGAGTTGCGATGCGTCTCGAACTGAATCGGCAGCTTCTCTTCGTCGGCGATCATGAGCCACGCCCGGATCGCCTCCGCCATGTCTGCGACCGCGAGCGGCATGACCTGTCCGACGACGATGACGAAAGGCGAGCCGATATCCTTGGCGAGACGAAGCGCCGGACGCAACTCCTCGATCGAACGCGGAAACGCGGTCAGCAGGCCCCTCAAGCCTGTGCGGGCAAATTCCGGGACGAGCCTTCGCGCCGCGTCAATGTCCATCGCGCCGAGATCGACGCCCATGCCGTCGAAGCCCGCGGCGCGCACCCGATCGAAACGCTCCTCGACCGGGCGCTCCGGCGCCCCCGGGCGGCGCATCTCGGTCGCCCATAAGGATTGATAGACACGCAGCGCCATCGCTCACGCCTGCCTGGCCGATCGGACGCGCGGCGCGACCGGCTGAAGGTCCGTGTCGTCGGCGATCCAGATCGCGTCGTCCGCATAGTCCGCTTCGGTGCGTCCGTTCCAGAACGCGCGCAGGACCGCCCATTGGAAGGCGAGATAGGACATGGTGTGCGGCAGGCGCCCGCGCTCGACGAAAAGCTCCTGATGCAGGCGGGGCAGCGTATAGCAGGGCACCCCGGGGAAAGCGTGGTGGGCGGTGTGATATTGCATGTTCCAGCATATCCAGCGCATCAGCGCGTTGGTGCGGGTTGAGCGGGTGTTCTCGGTGATCGCGTCCACATGCGGCAGGCCGAGATGCTCGATCGTGTTCTGCAATTGATGGACGGGCTTCATGACCAGCATCGGGAGCAACCAGAGCTTCACCGCGATCAAGCTTCCCGACGCGATGGAGAGCGCGGCGATGGCGGCGTAGCCCGCAAGATGCCAGCGCGCCTCGCGGATCACGTCCGCCTTGCGGTCCTCCGGAATATAGGGCTCGGTGACGATACCAAGTGAGAAGCGAAGGATGCGCCGGACGCGTGTGTACCAGTAGGTCGGGCCGAGCACCCAGAGGAGATAGGAGGTCAACGTATAGCGATCGCGCGCCAGCTCCCCGTCCTTCTCCCAGACCTGCGTATAGCGGTGGTGGGCGAAGTGCTGGATCTGATCGAAATCGCGCGGATAGATGAGGATGAAGCCGAACAGCCGCCCGAAGATCTCGTTGAGCTTCTTGGTGCGGAACACGGTCGAGTGGCTGAACTCGTGCTGGCCCGCGTAGAGGAAATTGATCACGACGCCATGGGCGATGAAGAAGGGAACCGCGAGCCAGCTCCCCCAGGTCATCCAGAGCGCGGCTCCCGTCACCGCCAGCGCAGCGGCATGCCCGCCAAGCCGGACCGCTCCGCGCAGGTCCGACTTGACGCTGAGCGCCTTGAGCCGGGCTGGCGCGATCATGTCGCGGCGGGCAAAGATCTCATCCATCGTTCGACTCGTCCTTCATGCGGGTTCTTCACGCTGCAGCGCCATGCGCCCGGTCAGCGCAAGCGTGGTGATGACGATCAACACGACCGAGATGGCCGCGACCGCCGGATCAATATTGTCGTGCACCCCCATCCACATGAGGCGCGGAAGCGTGATGGCGTTGACGCTGGTGATGAACAGCGTGACGCCGATTTCTTCCCAGGAGAGAAAGAAGGCCATCAGAGCCGCCATCATGACGCCGAAGCGAATGTTGGGAAGGATGACTTTGAAGACGCGCTGAAGCGTGCTTGCGCCAAGCCCGCGCGCGGCGAGGTCGAGGCGCCGGTCGACTTGCGCGAGCGCGACCAGGATCATCACGACCGCGAACGGCGTGATCATGACGACATGCGCGATCGTGACCCCGAACCAGGTGTCATAGCCGATCGCGCCGCTGACCTCGGAGAGGCTCGTCAGGAAGAAATAGAGGGTCATCGCCGAGACAATCGGCGGCGCGATCATCGGCAAGAGGACAAAGCCGACCATCAGCGCGGCGAAGCGCGGCCGAAGCATCCACACGCCGAGCGAGAAGGCGAGCGCAAGCGCGGTTGCGATCGCGCTGCTGACGACGCCGATGCGCAGGCTCAAGAGAATGCTGCGCGCCCAGTCAGGATCGTCGATCAGCTCGCGATAATGGATGAGCGACAGATGGCCGTTCGGCATCGTGAGGAAGCGCGCGGGCGTGAATGAGATCGGCACGACCGCAAGCAGCGGCGCGAGCAGGAAGGCCGAGACCAAGCCAGCGATCAGAAGCGCGATCGGGCCCGGGCGCTGGATCATCGCGCGCCGCCCATGAGCGCGGGCCTGGCCAGGCGGAACAAGGCGGCCATGAGGGCGCCGACCAGCGCGACCAGCGCGACGCTGATCGCCGCGCCGAGCCCCCAGTCCGGGCTTTGGAACATGCGCAACCAGACGAGCTCCGCCGCCATGATGCTGCGGCCGCCGCCGAGAATGGCGGGCGTCACGAAGAAGCCGAGGGTGAAGACGAAGACGATGAGCGCCGCGCCGACGACGCCTGGGGCAGTCATCGGCAGGAACACTCGCCAGAAAATGCGCAGGCGCGAGGCGCCGAGGCCGCGGGCGGCCAACAGCACGCGCTCGTCGACCGATCGCATGGAGGAGGCGAGCGGGAACGCCGCGAACGGAGTGAGGACATGCGCGATCCCCAAAGTCACGCTGAACTCGTTATAGGCGAGCGGCAGCGGCCCGGCGATGAGGCCCGCGGCCTCGAGCCATGTGTTGATGAGCCCCCGGTTGGAGAGCAGCGCGAGCCAGCCGAAGGCGCGCGTGAGGATCGAGATCCAGAACGGGATCAGGATGCAGAACTCGACCAGGCGCCGCTCAAGCCGCGTCCCGCGCACCCAGACATAGGCGATGGCGTAGGCCGCGCCGACCGACAGGACCGTCACGACCAGGCAGATGCGAAAGGTGCGCAGGAACACCGAGAAAACGAGCGGATCGGCGACGAGCCGCTCGTATTGCCCGAGGCCGGGCTTCGGCAGCGTGACGCTCCGCGCCGCCACGCCAAGAAACGGGGCGGCGTAGACGAGCGCAAGGAAGAGAAGCAGCGGCGCCATGAAGCAGACGCCGGTTAAGAGCGCGTTGCCCGACCGCTTCGCGCCTCGGCTTAGCGCGGCGCGCTCGGCGGCGACGATGCGATCGGCATCGTCGTCCGTCGCGCCGACGGAAGCGAAGGAAGAGACAGCGGTCAGACGCCTCGATCTCATGCGGAGATGATCTTCGTATAGGCGTCGAGGGCCGCGCTGTAATTCTCCGAGTACCAGGGCATGTCGAGCGCCACTTGCTTGGAGAAGTTGGCGGGGTCGACGGGATTGTATTTGCGCTGGTCGGCGGGAATGAGAGCGTCGGTCGCGGGATTGGCGGGACCCTGGTCCAAAAGGTTGAACATGACGAGCTGCCTCTGCGGGTCCGAGGTTGAGGCGATGAACTTCATCGCCGCCTCCTTGCCGCCGGGATTGTTCTTGATCACCGCGAGCGCGCCCGGCGAAATCAAGCCCTGGTCCCAGATGAACTTGATCTGCCCCTTCGAATCCTTGTCGAGGAGCGACGCTCGCGTCGACCAGATGATCGCCATCGAGGCGTCGCCGCTCAGCAGCACCTGCTGGCTCGCCGCGCCGCCGCCCCAGTAGGAGACGACGTTCGGCTTGAACGCGGCGAGCTTCTCGTGCGCGCGCTTCAGGTCGAGCGGATAAAGCTTGTCGGGCGCCACGCCGTCGGCGAGCAGCGCCGCCTCCCACATGCCGGCGCCCCACTTGTACAGCGAGCGCTTGCCCGGATATTTCGCTACGTCGAAGAAATCGGCCATGCCCTTGGGCGGATTGGAGGCGAATTTCTGCGCGTCATAGGCGATCACGTAGGAAAAGAAGTAGGTCGACGCGGCGTAGTCCCAGCCGAAGCCCGGCCGCATCTTGGACTTGTCGACGACCTTATAGTCGATCGGTTCGATCATGCCTTGCTTGCCCAGGGTGATGGCGGAGAAGGGATCGGCGTCGACCAGGTCCCAGGTCGGCTTGCCGCTTTTGAACTGCGCGGCGATCGCGCCTTCGGTCGGCCCGGTCCCGTCCTCCTTCACCTCGATGCCGGTCTCCTTGAAGAAAGGCTGGCCAAAGGCCTGATCGTAGGCCTTGATCGCGTCGCCGCCCCAGTTGACGAGGACGAGCTGCTTGTCGGCGGCGCGCGCGCCCGTCGACCTCAGCGCAAACGGCGCGCCGCCGAGCGCGATCGCCGCCCATTGCGCGAACTGGCGTCGACTGAGGCCGGCCCGCCGCGCTTTCTCAGCCAGAATCTCGAGACAGTCTTTCTCAAAGGCGTCGTTCATGGATTACACTCCTGTTATCGCAAGCTCCTCGGCGCCGTCCTCAGGCAGAAGGAAGCCCTTGGTCGTCGGCCACGTGACCCAGAGGTCCCGGCCATTGGCGAGCGTCCTCGCCGCGGCCTCGGCCGGCAGCGTGACGGTCAGCCTTGTCCCGCCTTGGGTGATAAGCCCGAGCCGCATGGAGGCCCCGAGATAGGTTGTGGCGGCGACCGAGGCCGCAACACCGTTCGCGTCGTCCGGACAGCGGTCGGCGAGAGACATATGCTCCGGCCGCACCGCCAGAACGCCGATCCTCCCGGCGTGATCTTGCCGCGGGCAGACGAGACGGCCGCCTTCGAACAGGCCGCCGGCGCCGATCGCGCACTCACCCACGTCCTCGACCGGCAGAAGGTTGATCTCGCCCAGGAACTCGGCGACGAAGCGGCTCGTGGGACGCTCGTAGACCTCCTGCGGCGCTGCGATCTGAAGCAATTCCCCGTGGTTGAAGATCGCGATCCGCGAGGACAGCGACAGGGCCTCGCTCTGATCGTGGGTGACGAAGATGAAGGTGGTGCCGAACTCCTGATGCAGCCGCTTCACTTCGTCCTGCATGCGGCCGCGCAGGTGCTTGTCGAGCGCCGAGAAAGGCTCGTCGAGCAGGAGGACGGAAGGCTCGAAGACGAGCGCGCGCGCAAGCGCCACGCGTTGCTGCTGGCCGCCCGAGAGTTTCGCCGGCAGCTTGCTCTCCTGGCCGGTGAGGCCAACGCGCTCGATGATCTCGCCGACGCGGCGCTGAGTGACGTCGCGCGGCGTCTTCCTCACCTGGAGCGGGAAGGCGATGTTCTGCGCCACCGTCATATGCGGAAAGAGCGCGTAGCCCTGGAACACCATCCCGAAGGAGCGCGTCTCGGCGCTTCTCTCAGTGATGTCCTCGCCCTCGCTCATCAGGCGCCCGACGGTCGGCTGTTCGAAGCCGGCCACGATCATGAGAAAGGTCGTCTTGCCGGAGCCGGAGGGGCCGAGCAGGGTCAGAAATTCGCCGCGGCCGACATCGAGCGTCACACCTTTAAGCGCCTGGAACGACCCGAAGGACTTTCCGACGCCAATCGCCTGAAGGCCGACCGCCCTTATGCTCACGCCATTTACGCTCCGCTGCCAGATCAAGTGAGGTTATCCCCCGCCGATGCTGGCGACAATTGAAGAATGGCGCTCTCTGAGCAAAAGCAAAGCCATGGCTCGCCCAAACCTTGAGCAAGAGCGCCGTTCCTTATGCAAAGCGCAGCGCGATGCTCGTCCGCGTTTGGCACGTTCAGCATATCGGGAGCGGCAGCTCTGAAGACGTCATGGCCGGGCTTGACCCGGCCATCCACGTAATTCTGGGGCGAGTGAACGCAAGGGCTGAAGCCTTGACATGCTGAGGCGTTGTTGGGGGCCGCGAGGATCGCGGCCTCGTCTCTGCAGCTGCGCCGCGTGGATGGCCGGGTCAAGCCCGGCCATGACGAGAATGACGGGGAAACACGGTCCGTCACACCGGCTCGCGCGCGAGCGGCATCGTCATGCAGTGGACGCTGCCGCCCCCGGCGGCGAACAGATCGAGCTCCGGATCCAGGACCTCGAGCCCCTCGGCGCGCAAAGCCGCGTTGATCCGCACGCTGTGGCGCGGCGAGACGACGCGATCGGTGCCGAGCGCCAAGAGATTGCACGACATCGCCATCACTTCGCGATAGGTCGCTGCGATCACGCGGATTCCGCGCGCTTTCAGCCAGTCGGCGAACTCGTCGCCCAAAACCTCGACGCAGGCCACCGCAAGCCCGGGCGCCGCCATGCAGAAGAGGACGTCGAGGTGAAGGAAATGTTCGGGGAAGGAGTGGAGCTTCGTCTCCCAGCCCTCGTGCGCGAACCAGCGGGCGAACTGCGCCGCGCCCTCCCGCGTGGTGCGAATTCCCGACCAGCCGACGAGAAGCAGTCCCGGCCGGATGATGTGGATGTCGCCGCCCTCGATCGCGCCGTGGCTGCAATAGCGCCAGAAGCCGCCGTGGCCTCCATGAAAGCGCAGGATGGAGGCGATCTCGCCGCGCCGGGGGGCAAGCGCGAGCTGGGTCAGCGCCGGTCCCCAGGGCGTGGTCTGGCTCGAATTGCGCGTATAGACCTGATAGGGCAGATGCGGCTCGGGCTCGATGTAATGGCGTCGCGCGCCCGCCTGATCGAGCGCGTCCTCGAGCTGGCGGAACTCGCCTTGCAGGCGCTGCGCGTCGATCCGGCGCCCCGAACCCAGCGTCTGGACGACGATCGCGTTGGTCTCGATCCATTGGTAATGATCGGGCCGGCAGAGCAGCACGTCGGTCAGCACGCCCGTTTCGGAATCGATTGACCAGGGCAAGACCGTCTCCCGATGTTGCGCGCCGCGATCCTTCGCCGAGCGGCGAGAACCTTAAGGCTTGCCTATGTCGCCGCTCGCCCACGCCTCTACCCGCCCAGGGCCTGCTGCATTTCGGCAGAATCGATGGCGTTAGCGCGCCCGCCCCCTCTTGTGGGGGCGGGAAGGGGTGGGGGGTCGCGCTGGCCGACGAGATTATCAATGCGCCCCTGCTCCCTCGTCGCGCAGGATTGCGCGACCCCCCTCCTTGATCCTCCCCCGCAAGGGGGGAGGAGACGCATCGGGGCAGCCCGCGCGTAAAGAGCAAAAGTCTCTAACGGCCGGAAGCCGCGCTTCATCGCCGCCGATCCTTGAGGATCTCGCGGGCGGCGTTATAGCCCGGAACGCCGCCGACGCCGCCGCCCGGATGAGCGGAGGAGCCGCATTGATAGAGACCCGCAATCGGCGTCCGGTAGTCCGCCCAATGCGGCGCGGGACGCGCCCAGAAGAGCTGGTCGACCTGCAGTTCGCCGTGGAAGATGTGCCCGTGCGGCGAGCCGATCTTCGCCTCGATGTCAGGCGGCGTCAGCACTTGCATGCCGATGATCCCGCTCGAAAAGCCGGGCGCATAGGCGTCGATGACGTTGAGCACGTTGCGCACCAGCTCATCCTTGCGGGTCGTCCAATCGCCTTTCTTGAGCGCGTAGGGAGCATGGCCGCCGAACAGATTGACGATGTGCTTGCCCGGCGGCGCGACGCTGTCGTCAACGAAGGTCGGCGTCACCGGCGTCACGAACGGCTCGCGCGACATGTCGCCGTATTTTGCGTCGTCATAGGCCCGTTCAAGATATTCGATCGTCGGTCCGATATGGGTATAGGTCGGGTAGGCGAAGCCGCAGGCGGCGGGATCGAAGGCTTTGTATTTCGGCAGCGCCTCGCAGGCGATGTTGATCTTGAACGCGGTCGAGAACGTCCGGTAGGCCTCAAGGTCGCGAACGAACTCCGCCGGCAGCTTCGACTTGTCGAGGAACTTGAGGAACGTGAGCTTCGCCGAGACGTTGCTCGCGACGATGTTCGCTTCGTAGCGCGTCCCGTCAGCGAGGGTGACGCCGGTCGCGCGGCCGTTCGCCGTGTCGATCGCCGCGACCTCGCATTCGGTCTTGCAGGCGAGCCCCTTCTCCTTGCCTGAGCGCGCGATCGCCTGGGTGATCGCGCCCATGCCGCCGCGCACGAAACCCCAGCCGCCCGCGCCCGCGTGCTCGCCCATCACGTGATGCATGATGACGTAAGCGGAGCCGGGGCTTTTTGGCCCGACAAAAGTGCCAATGCCACTGTAATACGCCAGCACCGCCTTGATCTCGGTGCGCTCGAACCATTCGGAGAGATAGTCGTCGGCGCTCATCGTCATGAGGTCGACGAGGCGGAACAGCTTGTCCCCGACGCGGCGATATTTCCACAGGAATTTCGCCGTCTCCTTGAACGCGCGCCAGTCGCGGCACGACGGGTCGGGCGGCGTCTCAAGCAGCAGCTGGCGCATGATCTTGACCGACTCCATGAGATATCGGTCGAATTCGGGATAAATGGCCGCGTCCTTGGCGGAGAAGCGGGCGAACGACTTCTGCGTCTTGGCGATATCGTCGGCGAAAATGATGTAATCATTGCCCGGCAGCACGCCGAACATGTCGGTCGCCGGCAGCACCTTGTAACCGTATTTGGCGAGTTCGAGATCGGCGATCACGCGCGGGTGCAGGAGGCTCATCAGATAGCTGAAGACGGAAAATCTGAAGCCGGGCACGACCTCCTCGGTCACGGCCGCGCCGCCGAGCACGGGGCGGCGCTCCAAAACCAGCGTTTTCAGGCCAGCGCGCGCGAGATAGGCGCCGCAGGTCAGTCCGTTATGGCCGCCTCCGATGATGATCGCGTCATACCTTTCGGCCATCCGTCCGCTCCCGACGACTTAGCTTGCATTAAAATTTTAAGGCGATATTTTTGTCAACAGAAAAAACACGGCCGGGAATCCCATGAATCGCGTTGACCGATCGACCGACGCTCTCGCCGCCGCCGAACCCTCCGAGCCGGACCTGCCGCGCCGGATTGGCCGGGAGATTCGCGACCTGCGCAAGGCGCGCCGCGTCACGCTGGCGGCGGTGGCGGAAGCGAGCGGCCTTTCCGTCGGCTATCTCAGCCTCGTCGAGCGCGACCTCGCGACGCCGTCGATCAAGGCGCTGCATGCGGTGTCGCGCGCGCTCGGCGTGACGATCGGCTGGTTCTTCGAGCCGGGCGACGCGCCGGAGGCCGAGCGCGACCTCGTCGTCCGCCGCGCGCGCCGGCGCCGGCTCGAATATTCGGCCGGCATGCTCGACGAGCTCTTAAGCCCGAATCTGAGCGGCGCGCTCGAGCTTCTCTGCTGCCGCCTTTCGCCCGGCGCCTCCTCGGGCGCCGAGCCCTATACCCATGCCGGCGAAGAAGCGGGCCTGGTGATCCGCGGCCGGCTCGAACTCTGGGTCGACGGCCGCAAGGCGATCCTTGAGGCGGGCGACAGTTTCGGCTTTCAAAGCGCGCTGCCGCATCGCTACTGCAATCCCGGCCCCGACGAGACCGAGGTGATCTGGGCGATCACGCCGCCAAGCTACTAGAGCAGATTGCATTTGGGTCGACGCGCCAATTGTAGCCGCGCTCGATAGCCCGTCGTCAGACGGGCGTTCTTTAAGAACGCCCTTTGGAGCGCGGCGACGCGGTCAACGACCGCGTCCACAAGGTCGATTCGACGGAATTGCAATCTACGCTAACGCCTACGAGCAAGGCCATCACACGTATGTTGTGTAATATATCGCCGACTTATTTTGGTCGTTGCGTAACTGCCAAGGTGGGGTCACGCAGCAAAGCTGAGGATGAGGGCGTGAGGGTTGGCGGTCAGCGCCCGGAGGATGTTGCAGCGCTGCTTGCGGGCGGTTGCGACGACTGAGCGCAGGGCGGCGAATTGGGTCGCGCCTTTGAAGGTGCGAAAGGCGCCTGAGATCTTCATCTTGACCTTCATCATCCGCAGAGCCTGTTCGGCGAGGTTGTTGGTGAAGGGAACGGCGAAGTCATAAAGGAAGCGCAGGACGTCGTCCTTATAGGTCTTGAGCCGCTCGAGCAGGTTGTGTCCGGGGCGTCGCTTGGTTCGGCCTCTGGCGCGTTTTTCGAGCGGCGGCAGGGAGCGATGGAAGGCAAGGCCGGCCCGGACGGCCTCCCAATAGCGGGCGACGAAGCCCTCGACGGCGGCAGGCGAGAGCGTCGTTTCGCCCGCTTCGCGCGCCGATGTCACCGCCGCGTTGGCCTCGACGAGCAGATCGCTCATGGCCTTCGCCCAGGGCTCTTCGTCAAGCTCGATCAGCGCCTTGAGCTCGCGCAGATGATGGGCGTTGCAAAAGGCGTGAGCCACGTTGGTCAGTCCGTAATAGGGCTTGAAATGGTCGTGGACGACGACGCCGCCCGTCAGACCTTCCGGCACGGCGCCGCGCTGTTCCGTCACCCGGTAGAAGGTCAGAGTCTCGGTCGAGACCGTATGCAGCCATTGCCCTTTTCCGGCGACGCGAAAGCCGGTCCCCGGGCTCTTCGACCCGGGGATGGCGCACCGGCGCTTGCGCCGCGAGGGCGCCGATGTGCGCCGCCACTCTGGCCAACCCCGCCGCCTTGTCCTCCACCCAAGTTGCGAGGCTAGCGGCGCACAGATAAAGCGCTCCGAACACATCGTGCATCGTTTGGGCGACCCGGTCCTCGGGGATCAGCTGCTGGACGTTGAGATAGATCGCCGCCGCCCTGACGCGCTCGCCGTATTGGGCCGCCGCGGAGACGCCGGCGGGAAACTCAGCCTTGGTCTCCAAACCGCAAGCCGTACAGCAATAGACCAAGGCTTGGTGCTCGGTGACCTCGATCAACCGCTCGGGCAGATCGAACACCTGCCTCTTCTCCATCCCCACTCGCATCGAAGCGGTCAGGCCGGCGCAGCAGTGACGACACAGGTTCGCCGTATGCCGCTCGATTCGATCGGGGGCCTCGACCTGTTTGAGCGTGTCGCCCTTGTGCCCGGCCTGCCCGCCGCTCGGCTTGCCCGAGCGTCCCCGAAGGCTGCCAGGAACGCGCGGCTTCTTCTTCAACCCGTCGCTCGCCGGCGGCTTCGAACTGTCCAGGTCCAATCGTCGTCGAAGCTCGGCCGCCTCGGCGCGGAGGGCGCCGTTGTCAGCCCGCAACGCCTCGTTCTCGCGCCGCAGGTCGGCGATCTCGCGCTGCAGCGCTTCGATCGCCTCGCGAATCTCGGCAGGAAGAATCATCCCCACCTTGACTCATGGTTCCACCCCACTCGTCTCGCCCAATAAACGCCTCAGCGAAACTTTCAAACGAACTGTGGCAAATCGGACTCACCCACCTTGGCAGTTACCCAGTTGCAGAAAAATGAGGTTAAGCAACTGAAAAGACTGGGTCGCACGCAGAATTGAACACTTGGGTGGACAGTTGAATTCGTGTTGAGCGGTCAGGCGCTTCCCCGCCCCGAGCCGCTGGCGGACCTCGGCCGCCGCCGGCGCGCGAAGCGGCGTCTCTTCGGAGCCTCACATATAGTCGGCGACTTCGTCGATCGAGGTTTCGGCGACTGGCTTATTGAAGACGATCTCGCCGCGCGCCATCGCGACCACGCGGTCGCAGGACTGGAACACTTGGTGCATGTTGTGGCTGATGAAGATCCCGGTGACGCCCTGGATTTTCAGCGCCTTGACGAAGCCGATGACCTTGGCCGTCTCCTTGACGGAGAGATGGTTGGTGGGCTCGTCGAGGATCAGCACCTTCGACTTGAAATACATCGCCCGCGCGATGGCGACGCCTTGACGCTGGCCGCCGGAGAGTTCGCCGACCAGCGCGTCCGGCGAGCGCAGGTGAAGATCGACGTCGGCGATCGCCTTGACGCTGTCGCGGCGCATGCGCCCCTGATCCATGAAACCGAAGCCCAAAATCGACGCCGTGAGCGGCTCGCGGCCGATGAACAGGTTGCGCGCGATGGACATCGTCGGAACCATCGAATTCGTCTGATAGATCGTTTCGATCCCGAGACTCATCGCCTGCCGGGGCGATGTGATGTCGACCTTGCGGCCCTCGATCCGGATCTCGCCCCCATCGGGGGGGTGAACGCCGGACAGGATCTTGATCAGCGTCGTCTTGCCGGCGCCGTTGTCGCCGACGAGCCCGACGACCTCGCCTTTGCTGACCTTGAAGTCCACATCTTTAAGCGCATGAACGCCCGAGTACCACTTTTGCAGCCTGCGAGCTTCGATGAGCGGCGCCTCCATGGGGTCAGCTCTCCAGTTTGATCCGTCTCGAGGTGCGCCGAAGCCAGGCGTTGGCTACGACCGCGAGGATCAACAGCGCGCCGACCGCGAACTTGAACCAGTTCGCGTCGACCTGGCTCATGACCAGCCCGTTGTCGATCACTCGGATGAGCAGGGCGCCGACGATTGCGCCCAGCACCGTTCCGACGCCGCCGTAGAGCGACGTGCCCCCGATCACTGCCGCCGCGACCGCCTGCAGTTCGAGGCCGTCGCCGATCGAGGGCAGCGGCGAATGGAGCCGGAACACCTGAATGATCCCGCCGAAGCCGGCCATCATGGCGCAGAGGACGAAGCAGAACAGCTTGACCCGCCTCGCCGCGACGCCCATCGCGATTGCGGCGTCGAGATTGCCGCCGGTGGCGCGAATCCAGTTGCCGAGGTTCGATCGGGTCATCATCGCCGCCGACGCCGCCGCAATGACGAGAAACCAGATGAAGGAGGCTCGGAAGAGCCCTCCCGGACCGACGAACTGGGTAAAAGCGCTGGTGTTGAGATCATCCGGCAAGAGCGGCGGAAAGCCGCCGGAAATGACGACAGTGAGCGAGCGCGCAATGAACAGCATCCCAAGCGTCGTGATGAAGCTTGGAATGGCGAATGTCAGAGTGATGAAGCCGTTGAGGAGCCCGATCGCGCCCGCGATGGCCAAGCCGAGAAGGATGGCGATCGCCGAAGGCGCGCCCGCGATGATCAAGAGCGAGGTCGCCATCGGCGCCAGCGCAAAGGTCGAGCCGACCGAAAGATCGAATTCGCCGCAGATCATCAGGATCGTCACGCCGATGGCGACCAGTCCGACTTCCGGCAAGAGGCCGAGGATGCCGCGCAGGTTGTCGGGCGAAAGGAACGCTCCGCCGGAGCGGACCTCGAACGCCGCCGTCAAGAGAACGAGCAGCACGATGCCGGCCAGTTCCGGCTTCTCGAGATAAATGCGGAAGAGGTTCTTCAGGGCGGCGGGTCCCGCGCCCGAATGGAGTGGACTCCGGCGATCGCCCGAGACGATCGCCGTTCGCTCGCTCTTCGGCGAAGGCGTCAACGCAGGCCCTGCTTGGCGAGCGACATCAACTGGTCGGCCTGCTCGGGCGTGAACACCGCTTCGCCCGAATCGATGTCCGCCGGCATGAGTTCAACCTTTTTCTCGAGATAGACCTGCATGACCGGCAGGAAGCCCTGCTCGTAAGGCTGTTGGTCAATCTCGACCTGAATGTAGCCGTTCTTCATCTGCTCGATGACCTGCGCTGCGAGATCAAACCCGCCGAGCAGAATCTTGCCTGGCGGGATGCCGCGATCCTTCAGCATGCGCGCGACGTTTGAATGCCAGAGTCCTGTCTCGATATAGGCGGTCGTGTCGGGATGGGCGCTGATGTAGGCGCCGACGCGGTCGCTGACGGTCGCCCCCTCGGCGCTGACGTCCAGTCTGTCGATGACAATCTCGCGGCCGGGGTTCGCTCTCTTGTAATCCTCGAGGCCCAGCATGATTCCCTTCGCGCGTTGCTCCGACCAGTTCTGGCCAGGGGCGTTGACGCCTACGACCACGCGGATCGGCCCTTCCTTGGGGAAGAGCGCGCTCATTCGCCGCGCGAGCGTCTGTCCCGCGGGCACGAAATTCTGGCCAACGAACGCTTGCCGGTACTGGAGTTCGGGGCCTTCGGTCGCATCGACGTTCGAAGCGATGACGATGACGCCCTTCTCCTTCGCCTCCTTGAGGTTGCCGAGGAAGGCGTTGTTGTCGACGAGCGTGGTGATGAGCGCGTCCGGCTTGCGCGCGAGCGCCGCCTGCTGATTGGCGACCTCCTGCTCGACCGACCCCTCGGTCTGGGTGAAGATCATCTGACAATTGGCCTGTATTTTCGCGCAGGCGTCGTCGAAGCCCTTCTTCACCGCCTGCCAGAACGGGTTCGAGGCCGACGAGTGATGGGTAAAGACGATGTTGAGCTTTTCGTCCGCCGCCGCCGGATGAGGCCTAAGCGCGACGAGCGCGATCGCCGCTCCGCACAAGGCCGTCGTCATTGTCAACCGCTTGATCATGAGCTTCTCCTCCCTGTTTTACAGCTCTGCACACGCTCGTCAGAGATCTGCGATCGCTGTCGTCCGGCTCTCCAGGCTGAACCTCTTGCCGAGATCGGGCTTTAGTTCGACGCCGAGCCCCGGCCCTGGCGGGACCGTGATTGACCCGTTCTCGACCTTCGGCAGCGCGGTCGCAAGATCCTGGTACCAAGTGCGATAGTAGGCCCGCACGCTCTCCTGGATGATCGCGTTCGGGGCGTTGAGCGACAGGTGCGTCGACGCGCAGAGGACGACCGGCCCCGTGCAGTCGTGCGGCGCGACCGGCAGATGCCAGGCCTCCGCCATGGAGGCGATCTTCTTCGCCTCCGACAGTCCGCCGCACCAGGAGAGATCGAGCATGACGACGCCGGCCGCGCCTGTCTCGAACAGGTCGCGAAAGGCCCATCTCGAGGCCAGCGTCTCAGAGGCGCAGATCGGCGCCAGCGAGGCCTCCGCGTAACGCTTGAGGCTCGCGAGACTGTCCATCTTGATCGGGTCCTCGTGCCACTTGGTGTCGTATGGCGCGAGCGCGCGCGCAATTCGAATCGCCGGCAGCAATTGCCAGAGCGAATGGAATTCGACCATCACCTCCATTTTGTCGCCTACCGCCCGGCGAATCTTCTCGAACGGTTCGAGCGCCCGCTTCAGTTCGGAATTGGAGATGTCGACGCCGTCGTTCGCTTCGGCCGCGAAGTCGAACGGCCAGATCTTCATCGCCGTTATCCCCTCGTCGAGAAGCTCCTGCGCGAGCTCGTCGGCGCGTTCGAGGAAGCCGTTGAGGTCGTCGTATTGCCGCTCGTTGCGCGCAAGTCCCCAATTCGCCGTGCTCTGCCCGAGATTTTCCCGCATGTAGGCGGTCCCGGCGCAGGTGTTGTAGGTGCGGATTTTGTCGCGAGAGAAGCCGCCGAGCAGCTGGGCGATCGGCTGTCCGGTCGCCTTGCCCATGATGTCCCAGAGCGCGATGTCGAGCGCCGAAGCTGCCCGCATTTCCGCGCCGGTCGAGCGGAAGCCAAGGTAGCCCACGAGATCCTTCGAGATCCTATCGATTTGAAGCGGATCGCGCCCGATGAGCTTCGGCGCAATGGCCTCATGGACGTAGGCCTCGACCGTCGCCGGGAAGAAGAACGTTTCCCCCAGTCCGACAATTCCCTCCGAAGTGTGCACCTTGAGCCAGAGGAGGTTCGGAAACTCGGCGATCCGGATCGTCTCGAGCGCGGTGATCTTCATGAGCAAAAGCCTTCAGACCACGCCCGCGGCAAGCAACGCCTTGACCGAATTGTCGAAATGCGCGGCCATTTCGGCCTCCGCCGCAGATGCGGCGCGCGCGCTGATCGCGGCGGCGATCCGTTCGTGGCACGCGACGCTGGCGAGACGCTGATCGTCGGTTCGTCGGCTGTCCCAACCGATCCGCCAGGTCTGGCGAGTGATGACGCCGAATGAGCCGACGATGAGCGCGAACAGCGGGTTTCGGGACGCGACGGCGATTGCGGCGTGAAAGGCGATGTCGTGCTCCATCGCTTGTTCCGGCCGGAAAAAATTCTTTCGCATCGCCGCAGCGTGGCTCGCGATCTCCTGCGCTTCGGCGTCGAGGCGCCGCAGCGCCGCAAGCGCGACCGTCCGCATCTCTATCGTTCGACGGACGTCGTAAATCTGCTGGATCGTGGCCTGGTCGGTGTGCACGGCGTGGTCGAGCACGAGACCGAGCGCCTCTTTGTCGATCGCGCCCACTCTCGGGCGCCGCCCATTTCCGAGATCGACGATTCCCAGCGCCGACAAGGCGCGAAGCGCCTCGCGAACGACGGTGCGCGAGACGCCAAGCCCTCCGGCGAGATCCGCTTCGGAGGGGATCGGTCCTCCAACTCGCAGATGGTCGCGGCGAATGCGCTCGTTGATCGCGCGAGTGGCGATCTCGACCCGTCCTTCCCCTGCGATTTTCTGCGCCGCTGCGTGCATTGCCCCGAAGACCTATCAGGCAGCTAGGTTCATATGGTATGCAATCAGCGCTGACATCGCCTGTCAAGCGCCCGATGAGATATGACAGGACGCTGCAGCCACGCGCTTTCAGATCGAATCGCGGCCGGCCGTGTTGTCATTCCCGCGCAAGCGGGAATCCACAGGATCAAAGCGTTGCTGGATGCCCGCTTTCGCGGGCATAACAGCCAGCGGCGTCGGTTGATTGCGCTGATGAACGGCATGCATGGGCGGCCGCCTCAACAATCGGACGGAGAACTCGCGTCAGCCATGAGAATGCGCCGCGTTCGATAGCGAATTGGGTCTTTGCCTCGAACCACTCACGTAATCGCCGCCCGCATGAAGCCGACGGGCGATGATGCGCCTGAGCGCTACGAATGGAAAATGCTTAACGTCGGGGATTCCAGGTTGAAGCGAGCGGCGGTGAGCGAGACCGAAGAAATTCATCGGCTGGGAGACGATCTGCCACCCGCGCTGGACAACGGATCGTCCGAACCTTTCGGCGCCTCGGTTCGATGCGCCGCTGATCTCTTGGGCGCCACGGCCACAAGGGTTTGGGCGCCGCGTTGGGCCGGAACATAGCCCTCGACTTCGAGCTGCTGGTAGGCGCTGGCCACCCGTGTTGCGCGAAACGCTGATCTTTTGCACTTCATCCACTAAAGCCTCGCTGGGTCGAGGTCGACCACGGCCGGGTGAAACAGCCTCGCGCGTGAGCGACAGGATGATCGGCTCCGCGCATTCGGTCTTTAGCCAGAATGGGCGCGTAGTTTCATAAATCTGAAAAGTGAGAAATATGTTGCTTATTTCCGGATTCCGGCTTATTATGCCAGGAGCGTCAAAGACGGCGCGGCGCCGTGCCGCGAGTTGAGACCTCTTCCGGCTTTTGGTGCGGGACAGTGCATGTAAAGAAAGCGCGAAAGAAAAAGGCGGCTAGATCCTTGAAAATAAACGATCCCGCGAAATCCCTGGTTTCGCGCCCCAATGATTCCAATGACTTGCGACCAGCGTCGCGAAACCGCTCGTTTCGTTTGGCGAAACATTCCTTTCGCTTACGTTGTTTTTGGGCCTCGTCGGCGCCGGAAACGCAACGGCCCAGTCGCTTCCCGCGGTCCTCGTGGCTCAAGCGCCTCGGATCGCGGGCGGCTTGGGAGTTTCGGTACTAAAAAAGCTGCGCAAAGGAGGTGTTAAGCCGTTGACATGATGGAGTCGGCGAAAAAGGCGCGCAGCCTAATGCGGGAACTCCCCGCGACGCCAGACGCGCCTAACCGGCGCGACATCGGCGCTACGAACGCCGCGATCGAGGGCAGCGGCGCGGCTTCGCATTCGCCCCAGCCCTGATGGCCGTCGGAGGTCACGCGCACAAGCAGCGCGTCCTGGCTGCCGTCCGACGCCTCCGTGACGACCGGCATCGAGAGGTAGAAGAAGTCAACGCCGTCGATTTTCATGGGGGTGACAATGGCGCCGCAGCGCCTCGGGAGAGCGACAGTGGGGCCGCCAATCTTCTAGGAGCTCAGACTCGCATCGGCAATCGTTTCTGGGACGCCAGAGACAATCAGCTCCAGCACTTCCTTTTCCGTCGTGTCGGCGATCGCTCGCTCGCCGACGTTGCGCCCCCGCTTCAGCACCATCACCCGATCTCCGACCTCGAATATGTCGGTCAGGCGATGCGAGATGATGACCTGCGACACGCGGTGCCGTTTCAGCTCCAGCATCGTTTCCAAGAGACGATTGGTCGCGGTCACTGACAAATTGGCGGTGGGTTCGTCAAAAATCACCACCTTGGGCTCGAAGGAAATGGCCCGCGCGATGGCCACCGACTGCTGACGTCCGCCTGAAAGGCTCTCGACCTTCTGATAGACTGAGTTCACGTCGACCTTCAGGCGATCAAGGATTGTTCGCGCGTCGTGATGCATGCGGGCGCGATCGACGAAGATTCCGAAGCGGCGCGGCCAGCGGCCGAGGAAAATGTTCTGGCTGACGTCGAGGTTTCCGCACAGCGCAAAGTCCTGATAGATCATCTCGATGCCGAGATCGCGGCTCTCGTGTGGGCTCTTGAAGTGCACGGGCTCCCCGTCGATCAGCACGTCGCCTGAATCCCGTTGGTAGGCCCCGGTCATAATTTTCATCAACGTCGACTTGCCCGCCGAATTGTCGCCGACGAGACCGAGGACTTCTCCCGGCATCAGGGTCACGTGGACGTCGATCAGCGCTCTAACCGGGCCGAAGCTCTTGTCGATCGACCGCATTTCGACGATCGGACGGCTCATGCTTTGGCCTCCTTCACGGGCTCGACGCGCGTCGCCCCTTCTTCGGCGACGCGGCTCCGGCCAAACCATTGCCCAAGGATATTGTGCTGACGCAGCCAGATATCGCCGACCACCGCGACGATGAGAATGAGGCCGATGAAGACGTTCTGCCATTGCTGCGGCAAGACGAAGGACGAGCCGTTCTTCAGGATGATCTGCAACGACAAGAGCGAACGGATGAGGGTGATGACCGCCGCGCCCGCAAGTGAGCCGATCATCGTGCCGTAGCCGCCGAAGATCGATCCGCCGCCAATGATGATTGAGGAGATGCTGTCGAGCTCACGCAATTGGCCAGCGGTCGGAATGAAGCTGCGATAGAAGGCGTCGTAGATGATTCCTGCGCAAGCCGCGCATGTAGACGAGATCAGGAAGGAAATGAAACGCACGCGTCGCGTATTTATGCCAGCGAAATTCGCGGCCCGTTCGTTGCCGCCGATGGCGTAGACCTTCTGCCCGAAGGTGGTGTGGCCGAGCACAATCCCCGCGACCAGGGCGACGAGCAGGACAAAGATTGTCTGCACGCTGACCGCCTTGGCAAACGCGAGCCACAACCCGCCCGCGGGCGCAAGGCCTATGGCGTCGAGGAGCTCGTAGAGGTTTCTTCCGATGAGATTGAACGATTCCGGAAAACCATTGAGCTGCGTGCCGGCGACAATCGAGGAGCCGACGCCGCGCGCCCAGTAGAACGTCCCTAACGTAGCAATGAAGGCAGGCAAGCCGACGTAGGCGGTGAGCCAGCCGTTAATGAGGCCAGCGACGAAGCCGGCCAGGATTCCGCCGCCCACCGCGGCCAACGGACCCCAGTTCGTGTCCTTCATGATGACGGCGGCGACCGCGCCAGAGAGCGCGAGCACCGAACCGACCGAAAGGTCGATGTCCCCGTTGGCCATCACAAACGTCAGCCCGACAGCCAGCAGAGCGATCTCGGAAAAGGCGAGCAATATCGCAAAGCTGTTGTCGAGACCGGCCCAGAAATCGGGCCGCGCCCAAAAGCCGAAGAGCCAAAGCGCGACCATGAGGATCACCGCCGCCGCGTCTCGGCGGTAGAAGAAGGCTGCGACGCCGCGTTTGCCCAAGCCTCGCGACTGTACGGTCGCGCCGCGGGTCTGAACACCCAAGACCGCGACGCCGCCGAGATCGGGAACCGGCGGCGACGGTCGCCCGCGCAACCAGGCCCAGAGGCGCGGGATAGCGCGACGGCGGACGAGCCAGGGCTCGATCAGCACCGCGATAATGAGAATAATGCCAAGGAAGGCCGGAACCGCGCCCGGGGGCAATTGCGTCACCGCCGCCACCTGCGCGGTCTCGCCGCCGCCGAGGTTGATCGTGCGCGTGGTCGGCACGCCCTCTCGCAGAACCTTGTCGACGAGCCCGATGAGAATTGCGCCGAGACAGGAGCCTAAGATCCGTCCCCGGCCGCCAAAAATGGCCGCCCCGCCAACGATCACCGACGAAATGGCGATCAATTCCAGGCCAAAGCCGGCCAGCGGGTCCGCGTCCTTGTTCTGCGCGACGCTCATGAGACCTGCGGTCACGGCGCAAAGGGAGGAGAGCACATAGGAGCGCATGCGCACGAAACGCGTGTTGATGCCGGCGTAGCGCGCCGCCTGCTCGTTGCCGCCGACAGAGTACGTCGTCCAGCCGATGGTGGTGTAGGCGAGCGCTAAGGCGGCGATCAAGGCGATGATGATGAAGAGGATGATCTGATTGTTGAAGCCAAGCGAGTTGATCTCGCCCAAACGGAAGAAGGCGGGATAGCTCCCCGCCTTGATTTCAAAGGCGATGTTCTTGCCGCCAGTGAGGCCGAGGATGATTCCGCGGCCGATGAACAACATCGTCAGCGTCGCGATGAAGGCCGGCACTTCCAGAACGGTGACCATGAAGCCGTTAATCAGCCCGATCGCCAAACCCATGACGAGGCACCAGAACACCGCCGTCCAAACGCCCATGTCGAAATAGGTTGGCGCGAAGATCATGCCGAAGATTGCCGCCGTAAGGCCGAAGGTCGAACCGACCGAGAGATCCAGCTCCCTGTTGACGATGACGAAAGTCATGCCGATCGCGAGCACGCCGTAGCGCGAGGCGTCGCGCAGGACGGAGAAGAGGGCGTCGGTCGACCCGAAGAAGGCGGGATTGAGGTAGAGCCCGGGCGCGTAGAGAAGCGCCATGATGACGAGGAGGCCGACCTCCCAGCCTCCGAAGATGAGAGGAGCCTCGCGCCCCAAATCGCGAACGCGTGAATCGTCAGCGAGAACGGTCATGAAGCCTGCTGCTTGATCTGACGCTGCGTGAATGTTGCATTCGCGGACATTATGCCCTCACTCCAGTGTCGCCTGCTTCAAGACGGCCGCTTGGCTAAGCTGCGGATTGGGCGTCGCGCGCTCCCGCCAGACGGAGGCGGAGTTGCGGACCATAGTGAGCGGCGCGTTCCCAACATCATACGTGTCGGAACGGCGCGTGAGCGAAGCATCGCGCCCCTCTCACGCGCCCGAAATGTTATGCGATCAGTTCTCGAACCGCTTGCCGACCTTTTCCACATTGTCCTTGGTTACGAGCTGCGCGCGCGTATCCAGGTTGGCGGCCGAGATGTTGCGATCAATCTGCAGATAGAGCTGTACGACCGGGTAGAAGCCCTGCAGGAACGGCTGTTGCCCAAGGGAGCCCTGCAACGCCCCGGTCTTGATTTGCTCGAGCTGCTTCGGGCCCAGGTCGAAACCATAGGCGCAGATCTTGTTGTTGAGCTTGAGCTGCGAGATGGCGTCGCCGATCGCGGGCGTCACGCCTCCATTCGGTCCGAAGAGTCCGACCACATCCTTGCGGCTTTCGATCAACTGCACGATCGGGGCGGCGGTGATGTCGGCGCCGACGTCGACGCCGATGTTGTTGGGGCCGGCGTCAACCTTGAAATCCTTCAGGCGGTTGGCGGCCTTGAGAGCCTTGACCGTGGCCTGGAACGCCGCCGTGACCCGGTTGTTGACCTCGATGTTGCCGACCGGCACGGTGTTCGGGAACAGGATCGAGCCGCCCTTGATATTGTTTTTGATCAGGCACTTCACAATCGCCTCGCCGCCGATCGCGGCCGCTGAAGCGCTCTGACCGGTGTGGCTGATGTTGTTGCGGTCATACAGCGTGCCGTCGAACGAGTTGGTCGTCGCGACGACAACGCCGCGGTCCTCCAGCTTCTTGACAATGTCATTATAGGCGCCGACCTGCGGCGTCGTCATGATGACGCCGTTGATGGTCGGATCGTTGACGATCTGATTGAGAATCTGGATTTCGCGCGGAATGTCGTCCATTGGCGCTTCGGAGCCGAGCTTGATCAGGTTGATGCCGAAGGCGTTGGCGGCGACCTGCGCGCCCACATAGACAGGATCGAAGAAGCCGTTGCCGGCGGTGTGGGTGATGATCGCGAAAGTGAGCGGCTTGCCGTTCTTCTTTGTGGTCGGCGCTTCTTTCGCGGCATCCTCCCACGTATAACCGCCGACCGCCTTGTTGATCGCGCCCGACTGAGCGAAAGCCCCGGCACTCCAGATGCAAGTTGCCGCGACAATTGCGGCGGCGCATAGCCCTCTATTCATAGCGTTCCTCCTCGTGATCAGCTCTTGGTCGCGCAGTTCCATCAGAGCGGTCGGAACGCCTCGATCGAAGAGGCGCTTCTTTCCCGATGCCGTCAAATTGGCGCGCGACCGATCGACTTTGGCCGATCCAATCGGAGTAAAACTACGATTTTCGGATTTGGCAACTCGGATTTGGTGAGAATCGCACCGACGTTGCGGTCGAAACTATGATCACCGGCCTGAATGTCTGATCTTGCTCGCTGTCGCCTTACCCAAGCATTTCGGGGCGGAACAGCGACCGCCGGCTGATGATCTTGCCCGCGATCATGAAGACTCCGTCGCCGGTATAATGCAAAGTCTCCGGGTGCTTGGGAGAGGCGGCAGCGTGCGCCTTCACCGCCTCGAAGACGAAGAAGTTATAGCGATCGACCAGGGCGTCCTCAAAGAGCCGGCACTCGAGATTGGCGTGGCATTGGCCGACCAGCGGCGCCTCAACCTCGCTTGCGGCTCGGCGGTCAGATGGAATCGCGCGCGCTGCGACGGGACAATGCCGGAGAATTCGACTAAGTCCGCCTTGCGTCGCAAAATGCGGCAAGTCCGCTCTTGTTCACTCGCTTTACGCCAATATACCTCGGAAGCCACCGATATATACATTAGAATAGATCGATATCTCCTTGCCCGGCGCTGACAGGGCGCCTAAACTCCTATCCATGGGAGGAGAGGAATGGCAATTCCACACGAGCCGTGGCTCGTCCTGCTCTCAATCGCGATCGCGATTCAGGGGAGCTTTGTCGGTTTGTCCTTGGCGGCGGAGATCGACACCGCGACCGGATCTCGTCGCCGCCTCGTCCTTGCGGGGTCTGCGGTAACGCTGGCCACCGGTGTCTGGTCGATGCATTTCGTGGGCTTGCTCGCCGCGAGCTTTCCAAGCGCGATCGACTATCTCGTGCTGCCCACCCTCGCGTCTTTCCTCATCTGCGTGATCGTTGTCGGGCTCGGCGTCTACGCCGCGCATGAGACGCGGCTTACCAAACTGCGAATCGTGTTCGGAGCGATCGCAATGGGGTTTGGCATCTCTGCAATGCACTATGTCGGGATGTCGGCGGTGCATCTCGCGGGCCCAACCTATCAGGAGCCCGGTTTTGTGGTTGCCTCAATCATCGTGTCGATCGCGGCTAGCGCGTTCGCGCTGTTGACGCTGGGCAGCCGGCCCAACCGTCTGCGTTTGTTCGCGGGCGCCGTCGTTCTCGGTTTGGCGATTTGCGGCATGCACTACACGGCTATGGCGGGAATGCGGCTCGATCCGCTGTGCTTCGACGTGAGTCGGTTCGTTGGAGCGGAATCGGCTTTATCGAGAAACACGCTCGCTCTCCTGGCGACGGTGATTTCGTTCGGAGTCTCGGGCGCCTTCCTGCTCTCGCTCGTGCCCGATTCGCAGCCTCGGACGCCGCGGCTCGTGATGGGTCCCGAGGCGCTGGCGGCGGGACCCGCGATTCCGATCGCTGTCGCCCACATCGGGTCCAGCGCGGCGCCTGCGCCTGTGACGCGCCCCGTCGCATCTTCTCCGGTCACGAATATCCGGGTCGAGAAGGACGGCCGGGCGCGCTTCCTCGCCGTCGGCGACATCTACGCCGTTCGCGCCAATGCGCATTACACTTTTATCCACGACGGCGAGAAGGAATATTTCTGCAATCTCTCGATCAGCGCGGTGGAAGCGGAGCTCAACCCATCGGATTTCGCGCGCGTCCATCGCAGCTACATCGTCCGGCTCGCGCGGGTTTCGCGCATCCGCAGATCGGGCGAAGCGGCGGTCGCGGAGCTTGGCGAGCCCATACGCTGCGCCATCCCAATCGCGCGCGGCCAATATCGCGAGATCAAGGCGCGAATCGAGGCGGTGCAACGCGGCGAGCGACCCCTCAGTTCGTGAGAAGCGTCAGTCTGGCTGACGCAATTCGTGCGAAATCGAGCCGCTTGGCGCCTTTTTCGGTCGGACAGTTCAGTCGCGGTTGATTGTGCGGCGCACCTTCCTCTCCCTTTCAAGCGTCCGGCGTTCACTAAGAACAGACCGAGCGTCTTGCGCGGGAGGAGTGCTTGATCCCGGGATCGTTCGAATACCACCGTCCTTCCACGGTCAGTGAGGCCGTCGCGCTGCTCGGACGGCTCGACAGCGAAGCGCGGGTGCTCGCGGGCGGACACAGCCTTATCCCGATGATGAAGCTGAGGCTCGCCCTGCCTAGCCATCTCATCGATCTCGCCGGGGTCGGAGAGCTCAAGGGCGTCCGGGTTGACGGCGGCGAGGTCATCATTGGCGCGATGACGACCCAGCACGAGGTGATCGCGAGCGAAGCGCTCGCGACCCATGCGCCGATCCTGCGCGAGGCGGCTCAGCAGATCGCCGATCCGCAGGTCCGGTACCTCGGAACGATCGGCGGCAACGCGGCGAGCGGCGATCCGGGCAACGACATGCCTGCCCTTTTGATGACGCTCGACGCCACTTACGAGCTTCATGGGCCGGCCGGCCCGCGCAGGGTGAAGGCGCGCGACTATTATCTCGGCATCTACGAGACCGAGGCCCAACCCGGCGAGATCCTCACTGAGATTCGGGTTCCGATTCCCCCGAAGCCGCACGGCTTCGCCTATGAGAAGCTCAAGCGGAAGATCGGCGACTATGCGACGGCGGCGGCGGCCGTGATCCTCACCGTCTCCGGCGGCCGCGTTGCGAGTTGCGCCATCGGCCTCACCAATGTCGCGGACCGGCCCTTGCTGGCGACCGAGGCCGCCGAGACGGCGGTCGGCTCGGCGCTCGACAAGGCGACCCTTGCGAGGGCCGCGGCCGCGGCGGAGGCCATCGCTTCGCCCGCCGAGGACGGACGCGGCTCCGCCGAATATCGCACCAAGATGGCTGGGGTCATGACCGTGCGAGCGCTCGCCCGCGCCTTTGCCCGCGCCACATCGTGAAGAGACCCGCAATGCCCAAGATCAATGTCGCGATGACGGTCAACGGCAAGGCGGTTTCGGCGGAAGTCGAACCGCGCACGCTTCTGATCCATTTCCTGCGCGAGAACCTGAGCCTCACGGGCCCCCATATCGGCTGCGACACGACGCATTGCGGCGCCTGCACGGTCGACGTCGACGGCAAGTCGGTCAAATCTTGCACGATGTTCGCCGTCCAGGCGCAAGGCGCCGACATTCTGACGATCGAGGGCATGGCGGCCCCGGACGGCAAACTGCATGCGCTTCAGGAAGGTTTTCGCGAGATGCACGGGCTCCAGTGCGGCTACTGCACGCCGGGCATGATCATGCGCGCGCACCGCCTGTTGCAGGAGAACCCGAACCCGTCCGAGGCCGAAATCAGGTTCGGCATTTCCGGCAACCTGTGCCGATGCACCGGCTACCAGAACATCGTCAAGGCGATCCAATACGCCGCCGCCAAGCTCAACGGGATCGAATTCAGGGAAGCCGCGGAATGAACGCTCCCACCACGCCCTCTTCTCTCGAACGCGCCGACAAGCTGCAGGGCATGGGGTGCAAGCGCAAGCGCGTCGAGGACGTGCGCTTCACGCAAGGAAAAGGGAA
Organism: uncultured Alphaproteobacteria bacterium; assembly: GCA_963824475.1. Classification (GTDB taxonomy): domain Bacteria; phylum Pseudomonadota; class Alphaproteobacteria; order Rhizobiales; family Beijerinckiaceae; genus Roseiarcus. Next base: position 99,019 of record CAWGPR010000002.1, on the reverse strand, counting down.
CTACGTCGACGATATCAAGCTGCCTGGCATGCTGCATGGCGATTTCCATCGCTCGAGCCACGGCCACGCCCGGATCGTCAAGATCGACACGTCCATGGCGAAGGCGCTGCCGGGCGTTCTCGCGGTCCTGACCGCCGAGGATCTGAAAGGCGTCAATCTCGCCTGGATGCCGACTCTCGCGGGCGATGTGCAGATGGTGCTCGCTGATGGGAAAGTGCTGTTCCAGAACCAGGAGATCGCCTTCGTCGTCGCGACGGATCGCTATATTGCCGCCGACGCGGCCGACCTTGTTGAGGTCGAATACGAGCCGCTGCCGGTCGTGGTCGATCCGTTCAAGGCGATGGACGCCGACGCCCCGATCCTGCGTGAGGACATCAAGGACAAAACCGAAGGGGCGCACGGGCCCCGCAAGCACCCCAACCATATCTTCACCTGGGCCGTCGGCGACCGCGAGCTGACCGACGCCGCTTTCGCCAAAGCGGAGGTGGCGACCAAGGATCTCCTGACCTATCAGCGGGTCCATCCCTGCCCGCTGGAGACCTGCCAGTGCGTCGTCAGCTTCAACAAGATCACCGGCGATCTCACGATCTACGGCACGTTTCAGGCCCCGCATGTGATCCGCACCGTCGTCGCGCTGATCGCCGGCCTGCCGGAGCAGAAGATCCATGTGATCTCGCCCGACATCGGCGGCGGCTTCGGCAACAAGGTCGGCGCCTATCCGGGTTACATCTGCTCGGCCGTCGCTTCCATCGTCACCGGCCTGCCCGTCAAATGGGTCGAGGATCGCATCGAGAACCTTTCGACCACCTCTTTCGCCCGCGACTATCACATGACGACCGAAATCGCCGCGACGCAGAATGGCCGGGTGACGGGCTTACGCGTGCATATTCTCGCCGACCACGGCGCGTTCGACGCCTGCGCCGATCCGTCGAAATGGCCCGCGGGCTTTTCGAACATCGTCACCGGCTCCTACGACTTCCCGGTCGCGCATCTTTCGGTCGACGGCGTCTACACCAACAAGGCGCCAGGCGGCGTCGCTTATCGCTGTTCGTTCCGCGTGACGGAAGTGGCCTATGCGATCGAGCGCGCGATGGACATCATGGCGCAGAAGCTGGGGCTCGACCCCGTCGACTTCCGGATCAAGAATTTCATCAGGCGCGAGCAATTCCCTTATCAGTCGGCGCTCGGCTGGGAGTACGATTCCGGCGATTATCACACGGCCATGCAGAAGGCGGTCGAGGCTACGAACTACCGCGCTCTGCGCGAAGAGCAGAAAGCGAAACAGGAAGCGTTCAAACGCGGCGAGACGCGCGAGCTCATGGGCGTGGGCGTCTCGTTCTTTACCGAGATCGTTGGAGCGGGACCGTCGAAGAATTGCGACATTCTCGGCATTGCGATGTTCGACTCGGCCGAGATCCGCATTCATCCCACCGGTCGAATCATCGCGCGCATGGGTACGAAGAGCCAAGGCCAGGGCCACGAGACAACCTGGGCGCAGATCATCGCGACCGAGATCGGCATTCCCGCCGACGACATCGCGGTCGAGGAAGGCAACACCGACACCGCTCCTTATGGCCTCGGCACCTACGGATCGCGCTCGACCCCCGTAGCGGGCGCCGCCATCGCCATGGCCTCGCGCAAGATCAAGGCCAAGGCGCAGATGATCGCAGCCTTCATGCTCGAAGTGCACGAAGACGACCTCGAATGGGACGTCGACCGTTTCCGCGTCAAAGGCAATCCCGAATTGTTCAAGACGATCAGCCAGATCGCCTGGGCCGCCTACAACAAGGTCCCACCGGGCATGGAGCCGGAACTCGAGGCGGTGAGCTATTACGATCCGCCGAACATGACTTATCCCTTCGGCGCTTACATCTGCGTGATCGACATCGACGTCGACACGGGCGTCCACAAGGTCAGGCGCTTCTACGCACTCGACGATTGCGGCACGCGCATCAATCCGATGATCATCGAGGGCCAGGTGCACGGCGGCTGCACGGAAGGCTATGCAATCGCCATGGGGCAGGAGATCGCCTACGACGAATCAGGCAACATCAAGGGCGCATCGCTGATGGACTTCTTCCTGCCGACCGCCGTCGAGACGCCCCATTGGGAGACCGACTATACCGTCACGCCCTCGCCGCACCATCCGATCGGGGCCAAAGGCGTCGGCGAGAGCCCGAACGTCGGCTCGGTGCCCTGTTTCGCCAATGCGGTGAACGACGCCTTCAAGTTTCTGGGTTCGACGCATATCTCGATGCCGCACGACGCCTATCGCACATGGCTTGCGGCGGAGAAGCTCGGGCTGCACGGGCTGAACCCTTAAGGCCAAAGGAGCGATGCCCGCGTCCATTCCGCGCGAGACGACCGCCGCCAGACTCGCCGAAACTGGCTATGTCGCCGACCGCGAGCTGGCGACCGCGCTCTGGATGATGGACTACCTAAAGCGCCCGCTCCTCATCGAAGGCGAGGCGGGCGTCGGCAAGACGGAGGTCGCCAAGGCGCTGGCCCTCGTCCATGGCGCCGAGCTGATCCGCATGCAGTGCTATGAAGGGCTCGACGCCAATTCGGCGCTCTACGAGTGGAATTATCAACGCCAGCTCATTGCGATCAAGGCGCGCGAAGGATCGGGCGAGAGTGCCGAATTGATCGAGGCGCGCATCTTCTCCGAAGACTATCTGCTCGAGCGTCCGCTCCTGGCGGCCATCCGCAGAAAGGACCCGCCGGTTCTGCTGATCGACGAGGTCGATCGGGCGGACGAGGAGTTCGAGGCCTTTCTGCTCGAGCTTCTATCCGACTTCCAGATCACGATCCCTGAGTTCGGGACCGTGAGCGCCCTGTCCATTCCGCGCGTCGTCCTGACCTCGAACGGAACGCGCGAATTGTCCGACGCTCTGCGCCGTCGTTGCCTCTACCACTATCTCGATTTTCCCGACGTCGACCGCGAAGCGGCGATCTTAAGGGCGCGCCGGCCGGGCATCGACGCCTCGTTCGCGCTTCAGGTCGCCCGGATGGTCGCTGGCCTGCGCAAGGAGGAATTGCGCAAGGCGCCCGGAATCGCAGAGACGCTCGACTGGGCGGCGACGCTTGCGGGCCTTGGCGTCAGCGATCTCTCCGCAGAACCGGAAATCGTCCATGCGACGCTTCTCGCACTGCTGAAAACCCACGAAGACAGAGCGCGCGTGACGCCCGAAGTGACCGCGCGGCTCGCGGGGCGAGCGGCATGACGGCCTCCCAAGCACGCCTCGCGTCGCTTGGCCCCGGCATGCTCCGGAGGCTCGCCGGCTTTGCTCGGACGCTGCGCGACGCGGGTTTTTCCGTCGGCCGGAGCGAGACGGGCGACGCCGCGCGGGTGATCGCAAGCCCGCTCGCCGATCGCCCCGAAGGGTTGCGGGCGGCGCTGAAAGCCCTGTTCGCGTCCAACCGGAGCGAATATGAGCGCTTCGACGAATTGTTCGACGCCTTCTGGCGCGGGCGCGGCGTCAAGCGCGCCGCTGCAGCGGTCTCGGCGCTCGGAGCCGCGAATCGCCCCCGCAGCTTCGAGGTCGGCCGCGGAGCGGGCGGGGATGGACTTGCCGAGCGCGCGCAAGCAGAGGCGCCGGGCGCGCCGGCCGCCGAAGGGCAGAGGCACGAGCGCGGCGCATCGGCGCAGGAATCGCTAGCGAGGAAGGACTTCGCGCTTTTGTCCGCCGGGTCGGAGCGCGAAGAGGCGCTCGCTCTCGCCGAAAGGCTCGCGCGGACGATGCGCGCGCGTGTGACGCGGCGGGAGCGCGCTCGCCGGAAAGGCCGCCGCATCGACCTGCGCGCGACGCTGCGGCGCTCGGTTGCGCGCGGCGGCGAGCCCATTGATCTTAAGTTCAGGCGGCGGAAGCGTAAGCCGCTTCGGATCGTCGCGCTGCTCGACGCGTCCGGGTCCATGGAGCTGTACGTGCCGGTGTTCACGCGTTTCCTGCACGCGATGTCGCAAGCGTTTTCGGAAGCCGAAGCCTATCTCTTCCATACGCGGCTCGCGCATGTGGCTTCGGCGCTGAGCGAGCGCAATCATGAGCGCGCGCTCGATCGGCTTTCGCTGATGGCGCAGGGGGTCGGCGGCGGCACGCGGATCGGCGATTGCCTCGCGGAGTTCAACCGCTCCCATGCGAAGCGGGTCCTCCACTCGCGCACATGCGTGATGATCTTTTCGGACGGCTACGACACCGGCGAGCCGGCAAAGCTCGCCGCCGAGATGCGCGCGCTTCAACGTCGTTGCCGCCGCATCGTGTGGCTCAATCCTCTCACGGGCCGCGAGGGATTCGCTCCGATTGCGCGGGGCATGCGCGCCGCGCTGCCCTTCCTCGACCTTTTCGCGCCGGCGCACGACCTCCAGAGTCTGGCGGCGCTCGAACGCTATCTGGCGAGGCTCTGACATGAGCGTGCTCGAGCGGGCCCTTGAGCATCAAGCGAATGGCGAGGCTTTCGCGCTGGCAACGGTCGTGCGAACCATCTCGGTGACCGCGGCCAAGGCGGGCGCGAAGGCGCTGATCACGCCGGATGGCGCGATCGAAGAAGGTTGGATCGGCGGCGGCTGCGCCCGCGCCGCCGTCCTGAAGGCGGCCCGGCAATGCCTTCTGGACGGCCGCTCTCGGCTCGTTTCCATCGCGCCGCAGGAAGGGCTCGACGAACTCGGCGTCGCGCCAGGACAGGACAGGGAAGGCGTGCTCTTTGCTAAGAATTCGTGTCCGAGCCAGGGCACGATGGACATCTTTGTCGAGCCGATCATGCCGAAACCGAGGCTCCTTATCCTTGGCGCCTCGCCAGTCGCCGTCGCGCTGGCGAAGCTCGCGCCGACTTTCGGCTTTGCGGTCACGGTCGCTGCGCAACCAGCCGACCTCGATCGCTTCGGGGAAGGCCCGGCTCGGCTCGAAGGACTCACACCGCCGCCAGCGGCCGGGGACAGGGCCTTCGTCGTCGTTTCGACCCAGGGCGCGGGAGACCGCGCAGCGCTGAAAGCCGTCGCCGCGATGCCAGCGCGCTACCGCGCTTTCGTCGGCTCCCGGCGCAAGGGCGAGACGCTGAAGCGGGAGCTCGCCGCCAAAGGCGTTTCCGCCGAGAGTTCTTGCGGGCGTCAAGGCGCCCGCCGGGCTCGACATTTCGGCGATCACCTCGGAAGAAATCGCGCTTTCGATTCTCGCGGAGATGACCGCCGCGCGCCGTCGTTCGGAGCGGCCAAGCCTTCCTTCCGACTCTCCTCAAGGAGCCGCCTAATGAGCGCTTTCGCTGTTGCCCTGCCGGGCTCTGGGGCGCGAGCCAGAGGCCGTCCTCCGATCTGGGCCGCCTTTGTTGCCGCTTTCGCGATCGCATTCGTCTGCCGCGCGCGCTGAGCCTCGGAGGTCGCTGACTATGCAAATGGAGGATGCCCAGCGCATCCGGGCGCCGCAGGCGCAAGTATGGGCCGCGCTCAACGATCCGGAGATTCTGAAGGCGTGCATTCCCGGCTGCCAAAGTCTGACGATGACGTCGCCGACAGATATGGTCGCGAAGGTTGTCGTCAGGGTCGGGCCAGTGAAGGCCGAGGGACGGCTCTAAAGCCGAGGGCGGAACTGTTGGATCCTGCGACCCGATTGGCCGAGCGCGTGGGCCTTCAGGCCCTGTCCCGCATCGACCCGGAAGCGAACGCCGCGGGTTCGGCCACCATGGCCGGCGTTGACGCTGCTCGCCGACTAGGCCCTAAGCTCTGGCGACCTTCAAACGATTCCGGGTGGCGGACAGGTGACTCAGCCAGGCAAAGGGACCTCCGCGGCGCTGACCGACGCTCAGCGCTCCTGGTTCATCTTGCGGTCTTTCACCGGCTGGCGTCCCCGTGACCTCGGCGCCGACGCCATCGCTGGCCTGACGCTCGCCGCCATCGCGATTCCCTCGCAGATGGCGACCGCTCGTCTGGCCAACTTCACGCCTCAGATCGGCTTGCTTGCTCTGATCGCTGCCGCGATTGGGTTTGCCTTCTTCGGCGACAGCCGGCGCCTTTCCGTCGGCGCGGATTCGACCATTGCGCCCATTTTCGCCGGGGCGCTGGGCGTGGTTGCAGCGGCGGGACCGGCCGATTACGCCACCGCCGCGGCGACCCTTAGCCTTCTTGTCGGCTTGATCCTCATTTGCGGCGGCGCGCTCAGGCTCGGCTTCGTCGCCGACCTTTTGTCCATTCCGGTGACGACCGGCTTTCTCATCGGCATTGCGGGCCATATTCTGATTCTGCAGGCGCCCGCGGTGCTCGGCCTCGAACCGGGCCAGGGCTCGCTTGCGCAACAGGCGCTGTCCCTCATCACGCGAGCTCAAGCGGCCAATCCGTGGACATTGGTCATTGGCTTGGGAGTGCTCGTAATCATGCTCGCGGGTGAAGGCTTGGGCCCGCGCTTTCCCGGGGCGCTGGTCGGCCTTTGCTTCGCCGAACTGGCGACGGTTGCGCTCGGTCTCGAGGCGCGCGGGGTGGCGACGCTCGGCTCAATCGACGGCCTAGCGCCTCGTCTTTCGCTGCCGACGATTACCTGGGACGAGTTTCGCATCGTCGCGCCGCTCGCGGTGCTCATTGCGCTGGTGGTGATGGTGCAGACCGCGGCGACAACGCGCGCTTTCCCCAACAGCGCGGACGGTCCGGACGTTAGTCGGGATTTCATCGGCGTCGGAGCGGCCAACGCATTCTCTGGCTTCATCGGCGCCTTCCCTGTTGATGCGAGCCCTCCGTCGACGGCGGTCGTCGCTGAGGCAGGTTGCAGGTCTCAGCTCGCTGCGCTCATCTCGGCGGCGATCGCACTTGCCGTTCTTCTCGTCGGCGGCCAGGCGCTCGCCCGCTTACCTTCCGCCGCGCTCGCGGGCATCCTCCTCTTCGTCGCGATGCGTCTCGTGCGGATCGGCGTCATGCGCGATGTGTGGCGACGAAGCCGGGCTGAGTTTCTGCTGATCCTGGCGACTGCGCTCGCGATCCTGGCGCTGCCGATCGAGCAAGGCGTGAGCGTCGGCGTTTTACTGTCGGTGTTGCACGGCGTGTGGACGACAACGCGCGCGCAGGCGGTCGAATTTGAGCGCATTCCGGGCACGTCGATCTGGTGGCCCCGCGACGAGGAGACGGAAGGCGAATTCGTGCCGGGCGTGCGGGTGATCGCGCTGCAGGCGCCGCTGTCATTTCTCAACGCCTATAATTTTCGCCGCGCCATCGAGCGCTTCGTCAGCAAGGAGCCGCCGACGAAGCTGATCGTGATCGAGGCGAACGCGCTGGTCGAAATCGACTATACCGGCGCGACCGTGCTCGCCGACCTCATTCGTGGGCTGCGCGGCCGGAACGTCGATGTCGCCGTCGCGCGGCTCGAATCCGTGCGCGCGCAGCATAGCTTCGCGCGGCTCGGGTTGTTCGCGCTGATTGGCCGCGACCACGTTTTCCGCAGCGTCCAAGAGGCGATCGACGCGCTGGCCGGGTCGCGCTCGGGTTGATGCGCGTTCGCGCGGAGCCGATTTTGCCGCCGGCAAAACAGAGCTATGGTGCGTCGAAGCCGCCTGGTCGGCGTCGCGCGCCGGGCGCCGACGCCGGCGCGGCTTTAAGGATCTTGAGCCGCGAGCGCGCGTCCCATGGCGGACATTCCCATCGGCGTCGTCACCATATCCGATCGCGCCTCGCGCGGCGTCTATGAGGACAAGGGCGGTCCCGGCATCGAGGCGGCGCTGAAGGAGCTTCTGGCCACGCCATGGCGGCCCGTGCGGCGGCTCACGCCCGACGAGCGGCCCGCCATCGAGGCGGCGCTGATCGCGCTGGCCGACGAGGCGAGCTGCCCGCTCATTCTCACCACGGGAGGCACGGGACCCGCGCCGCGCGACGTGACGCCGGAAGCAACAGAGGCGGTCTGCGACCGAATGCTGCCCGGCTTCGGCGAACTGATGCGCCTGAAAAGCTTGGCCGAGGCGCCGACCGCCATTCTGTCGCGCCAGGCCGCCGGCACGCGCGGCTCGAGCCTCATCATCAATCTGCCTGGCAAGCCGGCGGCGATCCGCACCTGTCTCGACGCGGTGTTCGCCGCAGTGCCCTATTGCATCGACCTCATCGGCGGCGCGCGCCTGGAGACCAATCCAGAGTTCTGCACGGCCTTCCGACCCAAGGGCTGAAGCGGACACGGCGCCTCGCGCCACGCTTCCTTCTAGGGGAATGCTTCGCGTCATCGCCTGACCAAGCCCCTGTGTGACCCCCGCCCCTCCAGCGCTGGGATGTCAAATTGGGGGAATAGTCTTTTCTCCATCCGCCCACTAAATCAGCAATGTGGTGGAGCGTTGGAGCCATATGTCAGTCGTTCAGATCCTCGAGCCGGAAACCGATATCCGCGCCGCGATGCACGAAATCGGAGCGAGGGCGCGCGCCGCCGCGCGTGAGCTCGCCAACGCGCCGGCGGAAAGAAAGAATCGGGCGCTCTTGGCTGCGGCGCGGGTCCTGCGGGAGCGCGCGAACGACATTCTCGCCGCCAATGAGCTCGATTGCGCGGAGGCCAGATTGAAGGACTTGAGCGCGGCGTTGATCGACCGGCTCACGCTCAATCCAGCGCGAATCGAGGCGATCGCCCGCGGGCTCGAGGAGGTCGCCGCCTTGCCCGATCCGGTCGGGCGGGTGCTTGCAACCTACACCCGCCCCAATGGCCTTATCATCGAGCGCGTGGCGACGCCGCTCGGGGTCGTCGGCGTCATCTATGAGAGCCGGCCCAACGTCACCGCCGACGCCGGCGCGCTGTGTCTTAAGAGCGGCAACGCGGTGGTGCTGCGCGGCGGCTCGGACAGTTTTCGCTCGTCCGGCGCCATCCACGCCTGCCTGGTCGCGGGCTTAAGGGAGGCCGGTCTGCCGGAGGCCGCGATTTCGCGCGCGCCCTTCCCCGCGCGCGAGGCGGTCGGGGAGATGCTGAAGGGCCTCGGCGGCGCGCTCGACGTGATCGTTCCGCGCGGGGGAAAAAGCTTGGTCGAGCGCGTTCAACGCGAGGCGCGCGTGCCGGTGTTCGCCCATCTCGAAGGGGTCGTGCACGTCTACGTCGACCGGGCGGCTGATTTCGACAAGGCGCTGAAGATCGTGGTCAACGCCAAGATGCGGCGCACCGGCGTCTGCGGCGCCGCCGAGACACTGCTGGTGCATCGCGCCGTCGCCCCGTTCCTGCTCTCCCCGCTAATCGACGCGCTGATAAAGGCCGGCTGCGCCGTGCGCGGCGATGCGGCCGCGCGCGAGGCCGATTCCAGGGTGACGGCGGCGAGCGAAGAGGACTGGCGCACCGAGTATCTCGACGCGATCATCGCCGTCGGCGTCGTCGACAGTCTCGATGCGGCGATCAGCCACATCGAGACCTACGGCTCGCATCACACCGACTGTATCGTGACCGAGGACAAGGCGGCGGCGGAGCGCTTCTTGAAGGAGGTCGACTCGGCGATCGTCCTACACAACGCCTCGACCCAGTTCGCCGACGGTGGCGAGTTCGGCTTCGGCGCCGAGATCGGCATCGCCACCGGACGGATGCACGCGCGCGGGCCGGTCGGGGTCGAGCAGCTCTGCACCTTCAAATACCGGGTGCGGGGCAATGGGCAGCTGCGGCCGTAAGGCCGAGCCTTAGACGGTACGTTGCGCCGATCGCCTGGGTCCGCCCTCAGCGATTGCTCTGGATCTGCGCTCACTCCTGATTCTGAGGCGTTCTGCGTTAGTAGCGGCTGGGCTCGGTTCCGTTGCCACTATTGATTGGCGATGATTCTGACCGGCGCGCCGAGCAGCGTGAGCGGCAGCGCCACGACCGCGCTGATGCCGCTTGCAGCCGTTTCGCCAACGTCGCTTGCTCGGGGACTTGCCGGTATCCCCCGGGCGAGAACGCCACGCAGTTCGGGCGCGACGGCGGCCAATTGAGCGAATTTGTCATGGTTCGTGGCGTCGGTGGCCTTGAGGTCGGTGAGGTCGATGACCGTCGCGCCCAGCGATGCGAGCTCCTCGACATCGGGGTTGTCGCCGACCCGCGTCACGCCGCCGGCAATGGTTCTTGAAAGAAACAGCGCTCGATCGTCCTCGGACAGGATGATGTAGAATGGCTTGCGCGGCTTGCCGAAGCGGCGCATTTGCGATTTGAACACGTCAATGTCGATATCGGGCGCAGCGAGAAAAACGTAGCCGATCTTGTTTGCGTGACTGAGGTCGCCCGAAATCTTGATCTGCCGGAACGCCTCGACCGTGACCCAATTGCCCATCGAGTGGGCGAGCACGTTGACCTCTTCCGCGTTGCTGGACAGCAACAGACGGAGCGTGTGCTCGAGGCCGTCGCGGGCCGCGGTCGCGCTGTTGAGGTCGTAGACGTAAGCCGTGGGCTTTCCGCGCGACGCCCAGGTGAACAGCACCGGGACGCCAGGGGCTTTCGCATCGTGCGCGAGCTGCGCCAGCCGATAGACCCCCTCGGCGAACATCGTATTGAAGCCGTGGATGAACAGAAAGACCTTGCGGCTTTCCGGCGGTCGCCGCGCGAGTTGAGCGTTCAGCGCCTGAACGAAAGCCTTATCGTCGTCGAGATATCTTTCGTCGCGCACGACGAAATTGACATTCGGATCGCCGGGCGGCGTGGTCGCCCATTCAATCTCGCCCTGCCTGTGGGTCGGGGGGATCGAGACCGTGAGCTCGGCGTAGTCCGTGGCGCTCGCTCTGTCGCCGTTGAAAAGCGTGCCCGGCCGGTCGTCCCGTTCGCGCGTCGTCGCGACAAGCAGGGTATGGTCGACGGCGCCGGGAGGGCTTAGGGCCACCGCGCTCAGAAAGCCGCTCTCCGGCCGCGAGGCGCAGGCGGCGAGGGTGAAGGCGATAAGCACGATCGCCAAAACGGAAAGCGACCGTTTCAACGGCCTGCCGCGCCCCGAAGGCGAGGCGAGCGTCCGCGCCGCGAAGTCACCCACGAATTGCCCCGCGCGCCGTCGCCAGATTCTGACGATTCTGAGCCTGCCCCGCCGCATCCTTAAGGCAAGGCCGTTCCGTTTGAAAACAAAAACGGGCCTACGGTCGCGTCGCCTCTTGCGTTCCCCCGGTGAAAGATATATCTTAATGTGAGACATATCGTGATATGTCTTAAAACATAGGAGTACAACAATGTTCCATCGTCATTTTGACGATCATATGCGCTTCGCCCATGGCGGCTTTGGCCACGGGCCGTTTCGCGGCTGGCGCTCCCGCGGCGGCGGCTTCGGCGGCCGCGAGGGCCGGATGTTCGACGGCGGGGAGCTCAGGCTCGTGATCCTGGCGCTCATCGCCGAGAAGCCCCGCTACGGCTACGAGATCATCAAGGAGCTCGGCGAGCGGGTCGGCGGTGACTATTCGCCAAGCCCTGGCGTCGTCTATCCGACACTGACCATGCTCGAGGAGATGGGCTACGCCAGCGCCAGCCAGGACCCGCAGGGGCGCAAGCTCTATGCGGTCACTCCCGAAGGCGAGAAGGTCCTCGCCGACAACAAAGCCCAGATCGACGCCATCTTCGCCCGCTTCGGCGACAGCGACTCGCGGTTCGCAGGCTTCATCTCGGTCAGGCGGGCGATGCTCAACCTGCGCGCCACGCTTCGCTTACGCCTGCGCGGCCGGGCCGCCAGCCCTGAGCAGATTCAGGCGATCGTTGACGCCCTCGACGCGGCGGCCAAGACGATCGAGCGCGTCTGATCGGCGCCTGTGGCCTGGCGGATAGGGATTGATGCGGATTGCGGTCGGTGACGCGGACGCCTATCTCGGGCCTGCGAGCTATGGCCCCTTCCTACGACATCGCCCATGCCGGCCATGATTCGCCTCCGGCCCCGGGCCGCGGCGATTGACCTGACCCGTCTTTAGGGCCGTCACACGTACTTGATCGTGGTGAACATGCCCGCGTCGAGATGATAGAGCAGGTGGCAGTGAAGAGCCCACCACCCCGGATTGTTGGCGTCGAACGCCACGACCACTCGCCGTCCAGGGGTGACCAGAACTGTGTCGCGCACCGCGCCCGGGAAGCGCTGGCCGTCGATTTCCACGACCTGAAACTCGTGCCCGTGCAGATGCATCGGATGGGGCATCGGCGTCTGGTTGACGAAGACGAGCTCGACCCGCTCGCCCTCGGCAACGGGAAGCGGCGCCACGTCCTTGTTCCATGGGACGTTGTTGATCGACCACACGTAGCCGGCCATTTCGCCGGTGAGGTTCAGGGTATGAACGCGGTCGGCCTTGCGCTCGGGAAGCGGTTTTTTCGCGCGCAACGTCCGTTCGAGATCGAGAGTGAGCGCCGCCGACGGCGCTTCCGCCGCGTCCGCAACTTCGAGCAACCGGCGCGCCGCCCGCATCCAGGATGATCCCGGTCCGGCCGCGCTCGCCCTCAAGCTGCGCGAGGATCGGATAGGCGCCGGGGCCGGGCGGAAGGCTCAGGCGAATATCGAGCCGCTGCGCAACCGCAGCCGGAAACTTTCGCCCGCGGATCGGTTCGATCGCGAAGCCGTCGACGGCGGTGAGCTCGCCTTCGAGCGTCCCCAGCCCGACATGATAGGCGCTCATCGCGGAACTGTTGATGATCCGCAACAGCACGCGTCCGCCCGGCTCGACCTTGACGATCTCGGGGTCGGCGAGCGTGCGGTCATTGGCGAGGAAGGCGTCGTATTTGACGTCGTTGAGGTCGGGCCTGGGTTGGCCTGTCGACATCGGCATGGCCATTTTCGTTGACTTCCCCATGCCCGCCATGGAGCCGGACTTCTTCAGATTCTCGAAGATCTGTTCAGGCGGCGTGAAGCTGAAATCGGCCAGCATCACCACGATCTCCTGCTCGTCGGCGCGGTCGCGCTCATCGTGGATGATGAGCGGCGCGGCCATCAACAGCTGTTCCTGCAGGCCCTGGTGGGAATGCATCCAGAACGTGCCGCCAAACCGCAGCGGGAAGTCGTAGTCGGCGCTGCCGCCCGAAGGAATTGCGGGTGCGGAAATCCCCGGCACCCCGTCCTGCCGCCACGGCGGCGTCATTCCGTGCCAATGGATCAGGCTCGGCTCGCCAATGCCGTTTTCGACCCGGACGCGAAAGGCCTTGCCGACCTCGGTCGTTATGCCAAAGGTCCCATTTGGCTGCCGGATGCCGTAGACCGACGCCGTTTTGCCGTTCACCTCGATGTCGCGGCGCTCGAGCCGGAGGATCGTCGGCGCCGCCGCGGCGCCGTCCGCCGAGGTTTGCGCTCGGGCGAGAATTGGCGGCGCGGCCAAGGCCGCAACGCCGCCCGCAATGACCGCGCGTCGGGATAGCATGAAGACCCCCCTGACTGGACTTCGCGCCGAAAAAGAGCGCGTATGACAGTTACCAAGTCTCTAGTTCGAATGGAACTTGTAACGACCGTTATTTGCGCTTGAATGACAGATGGAACAGCAGGACAGGCCGGACGTTTCTCGCGCCAAACGCGGCCAAACGCGGCACAACAATTGACTTCTCATCCTTTCTGACCCATGTCTAAAAGTCCGCAGGGCTCGTGGCTCTGAACGGGGGGTTCGCGTGCGTCCTTATCTAGCGGCGGACCTCAAACGCCAACAACAGGAGAGTGGCCATTCGTCGACCTATGAAAGCAACCGCGGCGCCGGAGAAGGGCGGGCCGCGCACCAATCGCGACATTCACGCCATCCAAGTCCAACTTATTGACGCCGAGGGGCACAATCGCGGCGTCGTCAATCTCTCAGACGCCCAGCAGCTCGCTGACGAGGCTGCGCTCGATCTGGTCGAAATCGTCCCCAACGCGACCCCGCCGGTTTGCAAGATCCTCGATTTCGGCAAGTACCGCTTTCTCGAGCAGAAGAAGTCCTCCGAGGCGCGCAAGCGTCAGAAAGTGGTCGAGGTCAAGGAGATCAAGCTGAGGCCGGGGATCGACGACCACGATTACGAAGTGAAGATGCGCTCGGTGCGCCGGTTCTTCGATGAGGGCGACAAGGTCAAGGTGACGCTGCGCTTTCGCGGCCGCGAGATGGCGCACCAGGATATCGGCTTCAAGCTCCTGCAGCGGGTCAGGGCCGAAACCGCGCCGATCGCCAAGGTCGAGGCCGAACCGTTGATGGAAGGCCGCCAGATGACCATGGTGCTGGCGCCGAAGTAAACCGCGTCACGGTCTTTTGAACGTTTGCCCCGGGAAATAACCGTCCTCGAATTGACAATGGGCGGGCGAAGCGCCCATATGGGGCCATACCTGACATAAAGGCCGCCTCGGCGGCCTAACTTTTTGGGATGGCGCGCCGATTTCGACGCACCGTCCGGGGACAACGCCGTGACGACTGTGCCGACATACGCCGAGGCCTCCGCCGCGACGCGCCGGAGGGCCCAAACCGCGACGCTCGGCGTGCTGATCGCGCTCAGCGCCTCGCATATGCTCAACGACGTGATGCAGTCGCTCGCGTCGGCGCTTTATCCGGTGTTCCGCGACCGGTTCGCTCTGACCTTCTTCCAGGTCGGCCTCATCACCTTTGTCTTCCAGCTCACCGCTTCCTTCCTCCAGCCGGTGATTGGCTTGAGCCTGGACAAGCGACCGTTGAACTTCATCCTGCCAGTCGGCATGGGCTTCACCCTGGTCGGCTTGGTGCTGCTGGCCTTCGCCAACACTTACGGCTTGACCCTGTTGTCGGTCGCGCTGGTCGGCGTCGGCAGCGCCGTGTTCCACCCAGAGGCGTCGCGGGTCGCCCGCGCCGCCTCGGGCGGCCGGCACGGCTTCGCGCAGAGCCTGTTTCAGGTCGGCGGCAACTTCGGCCAGTCGCTCGGGCCGCTGCTCGCGGCCTTCATCGTCGTGCCTTTCGGCCAGCACTCGGTGCTCGCCTTTACGGTTCTCGCGCTGGCGGCGGTGGTTATCCTGACCGGCGTCAGCCGGTGGTACGCCGCGGTTCGGGCGGAGCGCCGCAAGGCGCCGGCAGCCGCGGCGCCGGCCCATCCGCGCCCGGTTGTCATGCGCACGCTGTTCGTGCTGATCGTGATGCTGTTCTCGAAGGTCGTCTACCTCTCGAGCCTCAACAGCTACTACACCTTCTATCTGATCCAGACTTTCGGCCTGTCGATTCAAAACGCCCAGGTGCTATTGTTCGTGTTCCTCGCCTCCGTCGCGGCGGGCACGTTCCTCGGCGGGCCGCTGGTTGACCGGTTCGGGGCGAAATTCGTCATCTGGGGCTCGATCCTCGGCGTTCTGCCGTTCACCCTGCTGCTTCCCCATCTCGGGCTGACCGGCACGGTGATTAATTCGATTGCGATCGGCCTCATCATCTCCTCGGCCTTCTCGGCGATGGTCGTCTATGCCCAGGAGTTGACGCCCGGCAATGTCGGCGCAGTGGCGGGATTGTTCTTCGGTCTGAGCTTCGGCCTCGGCGGCGTTGGCGCGGCGCTGCTCGGCATGCTGGCTGACAAGACGAGCCTCACTTTCGTCTATCACGTCTGCGCCTTCCTGCCGGCGGTTGGGCTATTGGGCGGCTTCCTCCCGTCCGCGCCCGGCAAGATGGTCGTGGCGAAGGCGGGCTGAGCCCCCTCTTCCCCTAATACCAAAGGTCATAGCGGCTGACCGACATGCGCCCAGTCGCGCATTCCGATGGATGTGATGGTTTCGGGTTTGGCGATGAGCTTTCGCCATGCGGCGCATGCGGCGTCGATGATGGCGTCGTAGTTTTCGAAGACGGTGTTTGAAAGCCAGTTCTGACGGAGATACTGCCAGACATTCTCGACCGGGTTCAGTTCCGGCGCGCGCGAGGGCAGGAAGATCGGCGTGATGTTGTCGGGCACGTCGAGCTTGCCCGTGATGTGCCATCCGGCCCGGTCGAGCAGGAGCACGGCATGGGCGCCCGTAGCGACATTGCGCGAGATTTCGTCGAGGTGAAGTTGCATCATGTCGGTGTCGGCACGAGGAAGCGCCAAAGCCGCTCCGACCCCGCGAGCGGGACAGATCGCGCCGAACAGATAGGCGTTGTCATAGCGCTGATCGGCGGGCTGCCTTGGCCGCGTTCCACGCCTGGCCCATTGGCGGACAAGGCCGTTCTTCTGGCCAATCCGGGCCTCATCCGAAAACCAGATCTCGACCGGCGTCGTCTCGGGCAGCCCTTCGAGATGAGCCTTCAGCGCGCGCGGGAAGTTTTTTTAAATCCCTCGACGATCCGCTCATCCTGAGCCGGATGACGGGGCCGTGCGCTCATATGCGAGAAGCCGAGCTTCTTCAGAAGCTTTCCGACATAGCGCGGGTGAAAGTCGACGCCGAACCTCTCGGCGATGACGCGCTTGAGGTTGATCCGCCGCCAGCGTACGACGCCGTCCTTCTCACGATCCGGCCCGGCCTCGACGATCTGCGCGAACTGGGCCCGTTGCTCCTCCGACAGGCGAGGCTTGGGACCCGCCGTCCAATTGTCGAACAGACCCTCCGGTCCGAAAGCGTTGAAGCGATGGACCCAGTCGCGCAGCGTCTGCCGGTCCATGCCGCCGATCTTCGCCGCCGCGCCTCGGTCCATCCCGTCCCGAACCGCGGCCAAGGACAGAAGCCGCCGGCTCTGGTTGGCGTCCTTCGAGCGCCGGGCGAGCGCCCGAAGCTCCTTAGCCGAATAGTCGTCTCGCAATCTGACCGCTGATGGCATGGCGCGAATCTCCCCACGCCAATGGAGTCAGAAATCTCGCCCTCTGTGAATCCACAATGTGAGTCAGCTCGCGGGGCCTTTGGTATAACGGGAGTCGCTAGAGCCTGCTGCATTTGGATTGACGCGCGTTCTCAAGCGCTGTCGTTCATGCCTTGCGCCTCCTTTTGCCCGCCGGCTCCGGGCGTCGGGTGGGGCGCGCCGCATGACCTCATGATCTCAGGCTTCGACAACCAGCGCGCGAACTCTGTGCAAGCAAATGCAAATAAAACCGACCCAAACGCTCCTAAGCGCCAGCAAAATAGCTGGCGTTTACGAGCGCTTATTTTTGTGAATCCAGACTTCTCAATGGGTTACGGTCGAAAAAATAAGCAAAAGCTGTCGTCCTTCCCGGCTCGCGCGGCGGGTTGTGATCGAATGTTTCAAACAGCCACAGCTTCTCCCTCCCCGCCCGGCTGCGGCCAAGCGCGGATCGATTCCGCCAATGGGAACATGTATAGCGCCTATTTCTGATTTTGTCAAGGAAAAGCCGCTCTCGACGGTTGCTCGTTCCGTCTCGAGAGCGATTTGACCGTAGAGCCATGACGCTTCCCATCTCCTCCCATCTCCCGCCGGCGCCGAACAAGAATCTCCCCAATCCGGGCGTCCGCTCCGATTCAACCCAAAAGCAGGGCGCTCTAAGGCGCGATCGACCAGCGCGCGAGGCTGCGCTTAGCCCTCGCGCCACTTTGAGGCCACATTCGCGGCGTCTCATGAGAATGAACGTTCATTCTCATGAGCTTCTCCATGCCGCTGACCTTGGCCTCCACCGGACGCCGGCCCGCTGACGCCGATCGGCGCCTGCGAATCCTGGAAGCGGCCGAGCGCGCCTTTGTCCGCCATGGTTTCCATGCGACGACAATGCAGCGCGTCGCCGACGAAGTCGGCATGAGCGCCGGCAATCTCTACCGCACCTTCCCTTCCAAAGAGGCAATGGTTGAGGGCCTGTGCGAGCTCGACCAGGCTGAGCTGGCGCAGGCTTTCGCGGAGCTCATGGCTGACAATCGCCACATCATGGAGGCGATGCGATACGGCTTGCGCAAGCATGTGCTCGCCAAGCCGCCTGAGAAAGCGCGGCTGCTCGTCGAGATCTGGGCCGAGGCGGGGCGCAATCCGCGGGTGGCTCAAATGACGCGCGCAGTCGACGCCGAAGTGCGTGCGCGTGTGGAGCAACTTATCGATGCGGCGAAGGCCGCCGGCGCGGCGTCTGCGCGCCTCGACTCCCGGTTCGGCGCGCGGTTCTTCGTCACCTTCGTCGCCGGCCTGTTCAAGCGAATCGCGATCGAAGACGATTTCGATCCCGAAGTCGAGACGCCGATGGCGATCTGTGTGCTCAAGGCGCTGTTGGCGGGCGCGCTGTCCCCTGACCCGGACGCTCCCGCTGGGGAGGCCCGATAATGCGACGCGCCCTGATTCTTGCCGTCGTAGTCGCCGCCGCCGCGCTGGCCGGCGTCTGGGCGGCAAGCGCCGTCGCGCCTTGCGCCTTGCCGCCTGCGCTCATGGCCAAGATCGCCCCGGGCAAGTCCGCCGCCTGCTCGGCGGCCGCGGTCGATCAGCCGCGCGCGGTCGAGCCGCCGGCGGTGACCGTGGTTCCGGCCGTCAAACGCGAATTCGTCGACCGGCTGTTCGTCTCGGGAACCCTGGTTGCGCGCGAGGAAGCGCAGGTGGCCGCCCGGATCGATGGTCTCACCATCGTCGAACTCGACGCCGAGGACGGCGACCGGGTGAAGCAAGGGCAAGTCCTGGCCCGCCTCGATCGCACCCAACTCGACGCGCTCCTCGCCGAGAACGACGCGGCGACCCGGCGCGCCGACGCGGCGATCGACCAGGCGCGCAGCCTGATCGCCCAGTCTCAGGCGCAGGTGCAATTTGCAACCAGCGATTTCGATCGCGCGCGCAAGCTCGACGCGGGGGTCATGGCCGCTTCCACCATCGAGCAGCGCGAGATGGCGATGAAGACGGCCCAGGCCCAACTGGGCGCCGCCCAGTTTGCGCTCGGCGTCGCCGAGGCGGACCGCAAGAGCCGCGACGCGGAGCGGCAGGAGCTTCTGGTGCGCATCGACCGGACGGAGGTCAAGGCGCCGGTGTCCGGGATCGTCAGCCGCCGGTCGGCCAGGCTCGGCGCCGACGCTTCGACCTCGGGCGAGCCGCTCTTTCGCATCATCGAGGACGGAGCGATCGATCTCGAGGCCGATGTGCCCGAGCAGTCGCTGGCCCGGCTCGCCGTTGGCATGCCGGCGGAATTGAAGCTGCCAGGCGTCGAGGCCCCGGTCGCCGGCCGGGTCCGCCTCGTCAATGAGGAGGTCGACAGGGCGAGCCGCACCGGCAAGGTCAGGATCGCGCTCGAGGACGTCTCGCACGCTCATATCGGCGCCTTCGCCTCGGGCGAGGTCGAGCTCACGCGTCGCGACGGCGTCAGCGCTCCCGCGTCGGCGCTGACCCGAGAGGGCGATTCGGCGCGCCTCGACGTGGTCCGCGACGGGAAGGTCGAACAGCGGCAGGTGACGCCGGGCATCGTCAACGGCGAGGCGGTGGAAATCAAACAAGGCATAGCCGAAGGCGAGAGCATCGTAGCGCGCGCCGCCGCGTTCCTGCGGCCGGGCGACCGGGTGCGGCCGATGCCGGACGCGGTCGCAGCGGGCGGTTAGGGGACGGCGCCGATGCGGATCAATGTCTCGGCCTGGTCGATCCGCCGCCCCATCCCGGCGGTCGTGGCGTTCGCGGTGCTGACGATTCTCGGCGTCGTCAGCTTCCGGACGATGTCGATCACCCGCTTTCCGAATATCGACATTCCGATCGTTCAGGTGCTCATAACCCAGTCGGGCGCAGCCCCGTCGGAACTCGAATCGCAGGTGACGAAAAAAGTCGAGGACGCGGTCTCCAGCGTCAACGGCGTCTGGCACATCATTTCGACGGTCACCGACGGCTCATCCTCGACCATCGTCCAGTTCACGGTCGGGTCGGTCGACATCGACCGCGCGCTCAACGACGTGAAGGATCAGATCGCCAAGATCCGCAGCGATCTGCCGCGCACGATCGACGAGCCGGTCATCAGCCGCGTCGATATCGAGGGCCTGCCGATCGTCACCTACGCCGCCTCGGCGCCGGCGCTTTCGGTCGAGCAGCTGTCGTGGTTCGTCGACGACACGGTCGCGCGCGACCTGCAAAGCATCCGTGGCGTCGGCGAGGTCAAGCGGTTCGGCGGAGTCGATCGCGAGATCCGCGTCGCGCTCGATCCCGAGAAGCTGCTCGCGCTCGGCGTCACCGCGGCGACCGTCAACGAGCAGGTGCGCGCCGACAACGTCGACCTCGGCGGCGGCCGCGGCGAAGTCGCGGGCCAGGAGCAGGCGATCCGCACGCTTGCGGGCGCGCGAAAGCTTGACGATCTCGCCGCGCTGCCGATCGCTCTGCCAGGCGGGCGCAAGGTCCGGCTCGACGAACTGGCGACGATCACCGATGGCGCGGCCGAGCCGCGCACTTTCACCCGCCTGTTCGACGAGCCGATTGTCGTCTTCGCCGTGACCCGCGCCAAGGGCGCGAGCGACGTGACGGTCGATGAGCTGATCGAGAAGCGGCTCAAGACCATCGAGGCGGCGCATCCGGAGGTGAAATTCGCCAAGGTCGACACCCAGGTCGACAGCGAGCTCGGCAATTATCATTCGACGTTGGAGACGCTGATCGAAGGCGCGGCTCTAGCCGTCGTCGTCGTGTTCATCTTCCTGCGCGACTTGCGCGCCACGCTTGTCACCGCGGTCGCGCTGCCGCTCTCGGTCATTCCGACCTTCTGGGCGATGGATGCGATCGGTTTCTCGATCAACCTCGTGAGCTTGCTCGCCATCACGCTCGTCACCGGCATTCTGGTCGACGACGCGATCGTCGAGATCGAGAACATCGTTCGACATATGCGCATGGGCAAGTCGGCCTATCGCGCCTCGCTCGAGGCGGCCGACGAGATTGGGCTCGCGGTGATCGCCATCTCGCTGTCGATCGCCGCGATCTTTTCGCCAGTGAGCTTCATGGGCGGCATCGCCGGGCAATATTTCCGCCAGTTCGGATTGACGGTGGCGATCGCCGTCATGTTCTCGCTCATGGTCGCACGCTTCGTCACGCCGGTGATCTCCGCCTATTTCCTGCGCGCGCCGCACGGCAGGATCCATCGGGACGGCGCGGTGATGCGCTTCTATACGCGCCTCGTGCGCGCCTCGGTGCGCCACCGCTGGCTCACCCTCATCGCCGGCGCGGTGATCTTCGCTGGGTCGCTCTGGTCGACGCAATTGCTGCCGTCCGGTTTCATTCCCGCAGACGATTACGGTCGCGCTCTGCTGGCGATTGAACTGCCGCCAGGCTCTCGGCTCGACGACACCGACCGGGTCACGCGCTTAATCTCGGAGAAATTGCGCGCCATGCCCGAGGTTCGCTCGGCGCTCATTTTCGGCGGCAAGATCCTCGGCGGCGCCGACGACGAGCCGCGCAAGGCGACAATCGTCATCAACTTCGTCCCCAAATCGAAGCGGGAAGCGACGGAGAAGGATCTGCAGCTGAGGATCGGGGCGATCCTCGCCGATCAGCCTGACATCCGCTACTGGTTCCTCAAGGACAACGGCCAGCGCGACCTCCAGCTCATCATCGCCGGCCCCGACATCAAGGTCATCAACGATACCGCCAACCAGATCGCGAGCGAGATGCGGTCGATCCCGATCATCGAGAATCCGATCTCGACCGCGGAACTCGACCGGCCGGAATTGCGCGTCACGCCGAAGAGACAAGTCGCGGCCGATCTCGGGGTCTCGACCGAGGCGCTGTCCGATACGATCCGCGTCGCCACGCTCGGCGACATCGACGCCAATCTCGCCAAGTTCAACGCCGGCGATCGATTGGTCCCGATCCGGGTCGAACTTGACGAGGCGGCGCGGGCGCGGGAGGGGCTCCTGGAAGATTTGCGGGTGCCGACCAGCGGCGGCGCGAGGACGCCGTTGTCGGTGGTGGCGGATTTCTCGGTCAGCCACGGACCGACCGCCATCAACCGCTATGACCGCACGCGGCGGGTGACGATCGAGGGCGATCTGCGCGGCGATTCCGCGCTCGGCGCCGCGGTCGCGGCGATTCGCGCGCTGCCCGCCGCTAAGCACCTCCCGCCCGGGGTCGAAATTCGGGAGACCGGCGACGTCGAGATCATGAGCGAAGTGTTCGCCTCTTTCGCCGCGGCGATGGGCGCGGGCCTGATGATGGTCTATGGCCTTCTTGTGTTGCTGTTCGGCAGTTTCCTGCAGCCGATCACCATCCTGATTTCGCTGCCGCTCTCGATCGGCGGCGCGATCATCGCGCTGCTCATCACCCACAAGGCGATGTCGATGCCGGTCGTGATCGGCATTCTGATGCTGATGGGCATCGTCACCAAGAACGCGATCATGCTGGTCGACTTCGCGGTCGAGGAGATCGGCCGCGGCGCGCCGCGCCTAGAGGCGCTGGTCGAGGCGGGCCGCAAGCGCGCCAGGCCCATCGTGATGACGACGATCGCGATGGCGGCGGGCATGTTCCCGTCGGCTTTGGGATTGGGCGACGGCGGCGGCTTCCGCTCGCCGATGGCGATCGCGGTGATCGGCGGCCTCATCATGTCGACGATGCTGTCGCTCGTCTTCGTGCCGGCGGTGTTCACGGTGATGGACGACGTCGGCCGCTTCGCCTGGCGCCTGTTCAGCCGCTTCGTCGGCGAAAAGGACGAACCGCAAGCGCCCGCGCGCGCCGGACCCCCGCCTGCGATCAGGCCGCGGCCCGCTTCCGAGGTTTCGGTCGCGGCCGAGTGAGGCCGCATGCAGTTATTGCCTATTCCCGCACTGTGACCTCAGTCACGGCCGGCGCGGTTCCTTCCAAGCCAAAACGCTGTGGGTAGGCGTGCAATTCAGATCTTAGAATCGGCGGCGGGCAGGCCTGAGCGGCCAACCGAAGGGGGTTCGGAGCCGGCCGCCGTCCTTCTGGAAGCGGCCACGCCGATGAGCGCTTTCAGCGCGTTCAGCGCCGGGTCGACGAGGAGGCCCATAAGCCCATGCGGGTCATGCCTGTGTCCCGAAACCCCGAAGACGAGATGCGGCGGCTCGACCGACGGCATGCGCAAGCTGCCCGCGAGCCAGTCCCAGATCGCCAGGCTTGCGCCCAGGTTGCAGTTGAAATGCGCCGGGTCGGCGGAATGGTGGAGCTGATGGTGCGCCGGGCTCATGAACACGCGCCCCCATAACCCCGTGAACGGAATCCAGATCTCGCTGTGCTGCAGCTGCGCGGTCAGGTAGATGTAAAGCAGCATCAGCACGTTCTGGTCGAACAGGGTGAATGACACCGCCTTTCGCCCAAGCGCATATCGAGCGACGCCGCCGATAACGCCGATGAATAGCGCAAGGTTGTTGGCGAGGATCAGCGAATCGAGCGGGTGGACGCGGAAGTTGACCAGCGGCGTCAGCACCTCGGCCGAGTGGTGCGCCCTGTGCAATTCCCATAGCGCCGGAACGCGGTGCTTGAGCGTGTGGTCGAAGAAGAAGCCGAGCTCGTAAGCAAGAAAGAGCAGAATCGTGCGCGCGGCGTTGAGCGCGAAATCGGGCGCATGGGGTTGGGGCGGGGGGCCGAGCAAGCAGGTCAAAAGCGCGGCTGCGCCGTCGCTGATCCATGACGTCGAGACGACGGCCCAGCCGATGATCCCGCCCAAAGTCGCAAGCCCAATGACGCAATAGGCGACGTCGGCGAAGGTGGAGCGGTGCAGCAGAACCCGCCGCGCGAGAACCGCGCGCGCGAGCATCCTCGGGACGACGGGCCGGTTGCGGGCGATCCGTCGCCAGGCAAGCCAGGCGAAGGCGATGAAGGCGGCGAACCCGAGCGAGTAGATCGAGCAGATCGACGACGGCGTCAGCAGGGTCGCGACGGCGGGCTGAAGCGGGAAGAGGAGCGTCTGGACGAATGTCATCGGCGCGATGTCTTGGCGGCCTCGGGCCCGGCCGGCGCCGCGCCCCAGCCATTTGCGCCAAGGTTAGCCTTCAAGGCTTAACAATTGATGGTTTTGATCTGTAGACAAAGCTATTCCGGCCTTGAGCGCTCGTATCCGCCGCAGAGTCCCCACGTACGGAGACGGAGGCCGCGGCGCGGCGCCGCGCGGCCGCGACCCGATTCCGACCTGAGCGGACGACTTGGCGGCGGTTCGCTGCGCCGCAGTGTGACCCGGGTCACGGCACGGAATTTGCGACAACGCTATGTTGCAACTTGTCACAACTCTATGGTTGCAAACCGCAGGATGGCCCGTACGAAAGAAATCGGTCCTCAAAACCAGAGCATAGGGGGCGCAAATGTACTCGATCCTTATTCTGATCTGCTCAACTGCGTTGTCGCATGCGGATTGTCAGGCGAAAACCGCCCTTGACGTGGTGCGCGGCCCGACAGTCGACAATCCAATGATGTGCGCATTGAATGCGCAGACAATGATTGCCCGCACAGATCTTGTGCAAGGCGACGGCGCCCAGTACGTGAAAGTGGTCTGCACGCCGTCGAAGAACGCCGACCAATGGATGGCCGAACTCGAGGCGCGCAAGGCCGCGGTCCAGTGAACCGGGCTCCGCGGCGAGAATTCCTCAGCGGCTGACCTCTGCCGCTACCGCTCGGCGGGCGGGGTGCTCGCGGCGGAAAGACGTCGTTGATAATGGCCGCCTGCGCCGGGTCGATCGCCATCTTGCCGGCGAAGCCGTCACGCCGCGCGGCGAGCGCTTCGGCGCGCAGGCCCTCCTTATCGTGGAGGTCGGCGAAGACCGTGTCGATCGCCGCCACGCGCGCAGAGGTCGCGGCGAGGAGCGTCAAGTCGCGCGCCAGGCGATAGGGACCGGCGTAAGCGCCGTGGCCGTCCCGGTCGGTCTCGGCGCCGATATCGCGCGCGTAAGGACTCGGCGCTCCAGGCGATGCCGATGAGCCGAGCGCTCGCGCCGCGATAGCTTCCCATGTCGAACAGAGACTGGGCCGTGTCGGCGACGGCGATGATCCGGGTTACGCCGTCCGCGAGCGAGAAATCGGCCTCGCGCACCGCAAGCTTGGCGGAAAGCTGCTGGACGCTCGCGGCCCCCAGGCTCCTCGGCAGCAGGATTGCGTCGGGCGCATGCGCCATCACCGCGTCGAGATCGGCATCGGTCTCGCCTGAATCGAGCGCGTTGGCTCCGACGATGAGGGCCGGCCCGCCGCCGCGGCCGCGCGTCTCCTTGAGAAACTGCGCCGCGATTCCCCGCGCCGCCGCCCTCTCGGCGGGGGCGGCTCCGGTCAAGATCGACGATGACCGCGTCCGCGCCGCTCTTCAGCGCCTCGGCGAGCCGTTTCTCGTCCGCCGGCGCTATCAGCAGCGAGCGCATGGGGCCGTCTCAGGCTGTCAGCATCTCAGGTTCGCGCCGGCGCATGAACGCCGTGCGGCGGCACTCGGCGACCAGCGTCCCGTCCTGCTTGAACGCGCGGTGCCGGAACTCGACCAGCCCGGCGTCGGGGCGCGACTTGGAGGCGCGCGTGGCCATCACCTCCGTCTCGGCGCGAATGGTGTCGCCTTCGAACAACGGCGCCGGAAAGACGACATCCGTCATGCCGAGATTGGCGATCGTCGTGCCGACCGTGGTGTCGTTGACCGAAATGCCGATCATCAGCCCAAGCGTGAACAGCGAATTCATGATCGGCCGGCCCCATTCCGTCTCGGTCGCGCAAAAATGCGCGTCGATATGCAGCGGCTGCGGGTTCAGCGTCATGTTGGAGAACAGCATGTTGTCCATTTGCGTGACGGTGCGGGTCAGCCCGTGGCGAAACACCTGGCCGACCGAGAAGGCCTCGAAGTAGAGGCCGCCGCGCGGATGGCGAAGAGTTCCGGTCTCCATCGATGTTCCGCCCTGCAACTTTAAGTTGTCGTTAACCATGCTGGTGCAATCTGGGCGATCGAACGTCCACCCGCCATGACGGGCGAGGGAGGCCGGACCCATGAACGCCAACCTTCCGATGACCGAGCTCCTGCCGCCGCCCTCTTTCGCCAAGCCAGACATAGTGCGCCGATTTCTCGCCTGGGCGCAATCCGCCGACGCGGAGGCGCGGGCGGAAGCGGCGAGCGCGCTCGCGCGCGCCTATCTCCATTCCGATCTGACGGCGCCCGTGCGCGCCGAAGCGGTGCTGGCGATGACGGCGCTGCTCGACGACCCTTCGGTCCTGGTGCGCCGGGCGCTGGCGGAAGCTTTGTGCCAGCTCCAGCGAAGCGCCGCGCCCGCTGATCCTCGCGCTGGCGGCGGACGAGCCGGAAGTCGGCCGCCGCGGTGCTTCGGCACTCGCCCGTTCTGACCGACGCCGACCTCGTCGATTGCGTCGCGAGTGGAGACGTCGTCGCCCAGACGGCGCTCGCGCGCCGGCCGAACTTGCCGGCCGGGGCGGCCGCTGCGCTGGTCGAGAGTCGGGCAACTCGATGCGGTTCTCGCGCTGATCGGCAATCCCGAGATCGATCTTCCGGCCGAATTGCTTTCTCGGCATCTTTGACCCGCTTCAACGACGATGCGAGCGTGCGCGAGGCGCTGCTTGAGCGCCCCTTCCTGCCGCCGAGCTTGAGGGCGCGCATTGCGGTGGCGGCGGCGAAGGATCTGGCTATCGAGGCGTCGCGATGGATGCCGCGCGAGCGGGCCGAGCGCATCGCCCGCGAGGCGCGCGATCAGGCGATCTGTTCGATCGCTTCGGTCATGCCGGCCGGACGAGCGAACTGAGCTTCACGCGCGCGCTGCGCGCAGCCGGGGCGCTTACGCCCGCTTTGCTGCTGCGTTCGCTGCTTGGCGGAGAACGGGAGCTGTTCGCCGAGGCCTTGGCGGAATTGTCCGGCCTGCCGCCGCCGCGCGTCGCGGCCTTCATCCTCGATCCGCAAGGGGAAGGCTTCGCCGCGCTCGCCCATCGGGCCGGCTTGAAGAGCGGCGTCCTGCCCGCCTTCCGCGCGGCGCTCGCCGCGATCGAAGACTCACGTCGGCGACGCTGGCGACCGGCTCAAACTGTCGCTGGTGCAAAAGGTCATCGACGAATGCGAACGGCGCGACGATCCCGCGCTCGCCAAGGTTCTGGCGCTGCTCTGGCGCTTCGCCGCCGAGGCGGCGAAGGCGGAAGCCGCGGGCTTCGCGCGCGAGGCGGCCGCGTCCGCTTCCCCCGGCCGGCTGCCGCAAATCCTGGACTTTTCTCCCGTCAACGACGATGACGCCGGTCCGGCGCCGAAGTTGATCGCGGACTTCGCACGGGCCTCCGGAAGGCCCGCCGCCGCCGCTCGAGCTTGCCGCGCCGCGTGCCGAATTCAGCGAGGACAAAGCGCCGCGCGTCGAACTGCCGCCCGAGCTTGTCGCCCGTCTCGACGACGCGGCGTGAGATCAGGCGCTCGCGACCGGCGCTTCGTCCCCCGATTCCGCCATCGCCTGCCGCGCCTGCGCCATCGCCTGCCGCAGCACGGAAGGCTCCTGCGCGCCGGGGACGCCGATGCGGCCGCCGAAAATGAAGAATGGCACGCCGCTCACCCCCATCGCCTGGGCCTGCTCGATTTCCTGCCGCACCAGGTCGGTGTCCGCGCCATCGGCCAGCAGTTTTTCCACCAGATTGGCGTCGAGGCCGCATTCGCCGGCGATTTCGATCAGCACGGCGCGGTCGCCGATGTCGCGCCCCTCGACGAAATAGGCCTTGAACAGTCGATCGACGACGCGTTCCTGGACGCCGGCCGACGCGGCCCAGCGGATCAGACGATGGGCGTCGAGCGTGTTGGGCGAGCGCTTGATCTTGTCGAAGGCGAAGGGAACGCCGACCTCCGCGCCGAGGCGCGTCAGATTGTCGTGGGCAGATTGCAGCCTGCCGCTCTTGCCGAATTTTTTCTCCATGTATTCGGCGCGGTCGAGCCCGCCTTCGGGAATTGTCGGGTCGAGCTGATAGGGCCGCCAGCGCACCGCGACCGGCCCCGCCTCTTCTGCGAGCGCTTCTTCGAGGCGTTTCTCGCCCAGATAGCACCAGGGGCACACGACGTCGCTGACGATGTCGATGGTCAGAATGTCGTTCGCTTCGCTCATGGGCCCAGGCTCCGTCTCTGCGTTCTCGTTATCTGGCGCTCGCGAAGCCGGAGCGCAAGCGACGCTCCGCCACGCCTCGGGCGCATTCCCACCCCCTCAACCCGCCTTCGCCTTTGCGGCTTTGGCCGCGTTGATCGCCTTTTTCGCCGCATGCAGAAGGAAGCCGGACCGGGTGTAGCCCTGTTCGGACGCGAATTTGTCGATCCGCTCCAACTCGTCCTCGGGAAGGGTCATATTGACCCGAACCGCTTTCGCCGTCGCCGGCGGCGCCTTGACGAGGATGGCGACCGCCTCGCGGTTCTCCCGATCCGCCATCACGGCTTCCAGCGAGGAGGGCTCGGGAATCGGCTCCTCATCTTCCGTCATGCCCGCCAAGTGCAAGGCCAACGCCTCCTCGGCCATCCGCCTCGCGTCGTCGAGGTCGACGCCCGCCGTGACGCAGCCGGGAAGATCGGGGAAGGACACGCCGTAATCGCTGCCGGGGTCCTTGTGGATCAGCGCAATGTACTCGCGCATGGCTATCTCAGCTTGATCTGGGCCTGCCGCTCAATGCTTTTCGGCGTCCCGATCGGCAGGTCGCGATGGGGATGGGGAACGGTGACGCGCCCGGGTTTCTCGGGGTGCTTGAGGTGAATGTGGCTTCCCTTCTGGGCGACCTGTTCCCATCCATCGGCCCGCAGAGCCGCAAAAACGTCCCGACTGTGCATGACCGTCGAAGCTATAGTGCGCACGAATACACATAAAATCAAGTGCCCGCTGTGCTGAACGCCCCGCCGCGTTGGGGAGGCCCAAGTCCGCGCGGAGCAAAATTGCGCAATTTGTTGACAAAATCAGAAATCTGTGGTACTAATTTGTAGTGGGCAGAACCTCTGCCCTGCGTTTGGCAGACGCAATCGCCGGAGAATGCGAGGGAATGCGATTGAGGCATGAGCGCGCCAGTTCCTGGCGCAACTTTATAGCGATCTATTGACGAATGGCAACTTTAGGTTGAACATCCACATGATTCGTGTTAACCTTTAATCAAAATGACCATCCAGATCGATGATCTCGGCCGCATCGACGGCGGCGGCGCCCGGCTCCGACCGACGATGGCGCTCGCCTTTGCGGCCGCAGCAGCGCTCGTCGCATCGGCGACAGGCGCTAACGCGGGCGCCGACACGCCGGGGGCCAAGAGCACGTGGTCCTACGGTTTTAACGATTCGCTATGGACCAACGATGGCTTGGAGCGCCCGAGGACGTTGTCGCCCCTTGTTGGTTGGGCGCCGCAATGCTTCGTCAACTGTGGCCCCTTGTTTGGGACGTACGTCGTTCGGCGGATCGAATTGATGAGCTCGAACACGGCGGACGTCTCCGTGAACAAGGCTGCCGACCCGACCGGGCGTGCGGTGGGCGTGAGCGGCATGATCATCACCGAGCGCTTGGAGCCCTTTAGCTTCGGAACGGATCCAAGCTCATGGACGGATTGGGGGGTCGTGGCCGAACGCGTGCTGGACAGCAACGGAACCCATTCGTGGGCGCTGTTGTCGCCAGACATTTCGCTCGACGCACATTGGCTCCCGATCGAACTCTACCGGTTCGAGGACTTCTTCATTTTCGATGGACTTTGCAGCGAGGACGCCCGCTGGCGCTAGCGCCACTCCCGAGTCGTCGACCTGGGCGATGATGCTAATCGGCTTCGCCGGGCTGGGCTGGGCTGGATATCGGAGCTCCAGCAACTATCGGCGGTTGACCCACTTTCCCGAGGGAACATATCCGCGATGATGTACAGTCTACGACAGCGAAAATCAGCACGGTCCGCACCGACGCAGGCGCCTATCCGAAGCCGCCCAAGCCGCGTCCCGGAAAATCTGGATGGCGCAATGAAATCGACGAGAGATGTGACAGACGAATTGGCCCTCAAGCTTCCGATACTGGAGGCTGAGGTGCTGGGACTGCGCCAACTCCTTGCTGAGGTGAAGGCGAATCGAGACGACCTTCGGCAGAAAATGGACGATTTGCGCCGTGATCGCGATCATTGGCAAAAACTGGCCGAACAGGCCGGACCGACGCCGTCAGGAGCGGCGGCACGGCGGACCTGGTTTTGCGGTCGAGCCTCGCCAGGCAGTTCGTCCGACGTCACTGATCCGTCGGGGTCTTGAGAGGCTCGCCCAGTGAGGGACGACGAGGGAAAACTGGTTGAGACGTTTCGCACTCAACTTGAGACGCGAGTGTGGGAGCTTTATTTGAATTGGCCGTAACCCATTGAAAAGTCCCGATTCAGAAAAATAAACGCTAGCAAATGCAAGCAAATTAACTAGCGTTTATCCTCATTTGCTGGCGTTTATCTGTGTTTTGGCTGCACGCACTCGCCCGCTGGTTGTAGCCGTAGCGTCGCGCCGACCGTTTCGGCTTCCTGGGGCGTCGGCGGCGGATCGCCGGGCTCGGCGCTCACTTCTCGCGGCGCCACCACGCGGAAAGCTCGACGCCGAACAGCGGCGTCTTGTCTGGCCGGCCGAGCTTGGACGAATAGGCGATCCACTGCTCCGGAGAGTAATTCAAAGGCACGATGTAGAAGCCGGAGATGAGCAGCCGATCGAGCGCCCTGACCGCGGCGACGAAGTCCTCGTTGCTCTTGGCCTTAAGGATCGCCGCGATCATCGCGTCGACCGCGGGCGAGCGGACGCCGGCGATGTTGTAGGCGCCCTGGGCGTCGGCGGCCGCGGAGCTCCAGCGGCCGCGCTGCTCGTTGCCCGGCGAGGGCGAGGCGACCCACGAGCCAATCATCATGTCGAAGTCGAAACTCGTGCGCCGGCGCTGGAACTGCACCTCGTCGACCAGCCGAACATTGGCGACGACGCCTATGCGGGCGAGGTTGCGCGCGTAGGCGAGCGCGAGCCGCTCCTCGTCGCGGTTCCTGACCAGGATCTCGAAGGCGAGCGGCTTGCCCTTGGGGTCGACCAGCCTGCCGTCGCGCAGCGAATAGCCTGCAGCGATGAGCCGATCGAGCGCGCTTTTGGCGATTTCGCGGTCGCGGCCCGTGCCGTCAGAGACCGGCGCGCGCCATTTGCCCTCCATCACGTCGTCGCGCACCGCGCCCGGATAAGGCGCGAGCAGCGCCCGCTCGCGCTCCGACGCGGACCTGCCGATCGACGAGAGCTCGCTGTCGTCGAAGAAGCCCTCGGATCGCTTGTACGCGCCGTCGAACAGATTGGCGTTGATCCACTCGAAGTCGAACATCGACGCCAGCGCCTCGCGTACGCGCGGGTCGGCGAACATGAGCCGGCGGGTGTTGAAGGCGAAGCCCGAAACCCCCTTCGGCAGCCGGCTCTCGATCGCGGCTTTGACGATGCGCCCGTCCTTGGCGGCGGGAAAATCGTACTCATTGCGCCAGCGGGTCGTATCGTCTTCGACCCGGTAGTCGATCAGCCCGGCTTTGAAGGCTTCGAACATCGCCGTCGCGTCGCGGTAATAGTCGATGCGGATTTCATCGAAATTGTAGAGGCCACGCGAGATCGGCAGGTCTTTCGCCCAATAGTCGGGGTTGCGCTCGAGCGCCAGTCGCTCGCCAGGTTTGACTTCGGTCACCCGGTAGGGACCCGAGCCGATCGGAATCTGCAGCGTCTGGTCCTCGAAATGCTCGGCGTCGGTGTGAGCGCGCGACAGCACCGGCATGATCGCCAGCGTCAGCGGCAGCTCGCGGTCATTGGCGCCGGAAAGGTCATAAGCCACGGTCCAGTCGTCGGGGGCGTCGATGCTTTTGACCAGAGAAAAAGCGGCGCGCTGCTGCGGGCGGCCCTTGGCCTTGAGCAGGTTGAAGGTGAAGACGACGTCGGCCGAGGTGATCGGCGTTCCGTCCGAG
The DNA here is from genome assembly GCA_963824475.1 of uncultured Alphaproteobacteria bacterium. Classification (GTDB taxonomy): domain Bacteria; phylum Pseudomonadota; class Alphaproteobacteria; order Rhizobiales; family Beijerinckiaceae; genus Roseiarcus. The sequence goes on along the minus strand of CAWGPR010000002.1, from coordinate 67,497 downwards.
AACCGAGCGGCAGGATCGAGATGGAAGACGACGTGGTCGCGCGCGGCATTGGTTTCGATGCTTTTGGCGATAAGACCGTAAAGCGTGAACGGCTCGTCGGCGGAGCGGGCCATCAACGATTGATAGACATTGCCGATGAGGCCCTGCGCGGTCGACAAGGCCTTGACGTTGTAAGGGTTGAGGCTGTCGAAAGCGCCGAGATAGGCGAGATTGAGCCTTCCTCCCTTGGGCGCCTGCGGATTTACGTAGGGCAGATGGTCGAAGTCGGGCGGAAGGGCCGGCTCGCCGTGCATCGCAATCGCCACGGCGGGCAGACCGACGCCGCCGGCTATCGCCGGCGCGCCCGCCAGCGCGATCGCGAGCGCGGCGCCGAGGAAGGAGCGAATCGTCGAGCCGATCATTGCTGCCCTTCTATCATCGGCGGCGAAGCGATTCCCAACGGAAGGCGCACCTTTTGGTCTTGGCTGGATCCCATGATCCGGCGGCTGGTTTGCTTATGGACGGTTGAAGGGGCGAAATTGTTATTGGAATGTCGCGTCGAATATGGAAAGAGGGCGCGCCGACCACCGCAGCGCGTCCACCACGCCCGCGTCACGAGCCGCCCCGAGGGTTTGCCGACGCCGATCCCGGGCGCCGATTGACGTGGTGCGGGCGCAGGGCGAAGCGCAACCTCGATTCCGCTTAACAGTTCGAAAGGACGATTGATGAGATTTGAAGTTAGGCGCTCTGGCGCTGCGGCGCTCGCAATGAGCGTCGCTCTTGCCGGCGCAGCGTTTGCGCAAACGCAGCCGGCGAAGCCTACCGCACCAGCAACCCCAGCTGCGCCAGGAGCGCCTGGCCAGGCGGCGCCCGGAGCCCCCGCTCAGCAGGCTCCACCTCCGCCATCAAAGGTCGATCTCGTATCGCCGGAGCCGCAATGGGCCAAATTCTGCGTCAAAGAGCCCGCCAACGGCCGTGACGCCTGCGCCACGATGCGCGACTTCTCGACCTCGGCCGATCAGCCGCCGATGATCAGCATCAATGTCTTTGAGGTGTCAGGCGAGGAGAAACGCAAGTTGCGGTTTCTGATGCTGCCGATCGGGATGATGTTGAGGCCTGGCTTCCGCGTCATCATCGACAAGGGCGAGCCGCTCGAAGGCAAGTACGACATGTGCTTCCAGAACGCCTGCTCGGCGGAGATTGAAATCGGCCCGAAGACGCTGGCGGAGCTGAAAAAGGGGCAGAACATGAGCGTCGTCATGCGGGTGCCCGGCGGCGACGTTTCCGGACGCGAGCTTACGTTCAACCTTCCGCTGAAGGATTTTGGTCCGGCGTTCGACGGCAAGCCGACTGACCCAAAGGTTCTGGAACAGCAGCGCCAAGCGTTGCAACAGCAACTGCAGAAGAAGGCGGAAGAACAGCGCAAGATGCTTGAGCAGCAGCAGAGCAGCGGGGCCGCCCCTGCCGCGCCAGCTCCAGCTCCCGCCGCGCCCGCAGCCCCGGCGAAGTAGACTGCCGCCACGCCTCCCGCGCCGACGGGAGGCTTAGGGCTGGCTCTGCCCTGAGGGTCTTCAGCTCAGGCGCGAGCGGGCGCGGGCGCAATATTTGCCGTCCTCCGTCCGTTCGAAGACTTCGGTCACCTGCGGGTGCCGAACCGGCTCGCCCGATTCGTCCGACATCAGATTCTGCTCGGAGACATAGGCGACATACTGGCTATCCTCGTTCTCGGCATAGAGGTGATAGAACGGCTGTTCCTTAGCGGGACGCACCTCGGCGGGGATCGAACGCCACCATTCCTCGGTATTGGCGAAGACCGGGTCGACGTCGAAGATCACGCCGCGGAAGGGGTAGAACCGGTGTTTGACGATCTGTCCAATCCCGAATTTCGCGTCGCGAGTCCGCATAGCCTCCAAGCTCCTTTGCCCATCACCCGATCGTTATAGCGCAAGTTGCGCCGGAACAGGAACTGCTTCTCGACCCACAAGCGGGCTTTGCCCACTGGCGGTCTGCAGCAGCAGCGTGCTGAGCAAGAATTGGGCCGCGGGCGGCCGAAGGCGGTCAAAACCGGTAGAGAGCGGCATAGTCGGCGTCCTTCGCCGCCACTTGCCGGGCGAGATCGACGATGACGCGCGCCTGCTTCCAGGTCGCATCGTCCTGCATCTTGCCGTCGATCATAACCGCGCCCGATCCGTCCGGCATGGCCGCCAAAATCTTGCGCGCGAAAGCGACTTCCGCCGCATCCGGCGAGAACACCTTTTTGGCGATCCCGATCTGGCTCGGATGCAAAGTCCACGCGCCCGCGCAACCGAGCAGGAAGGCGTTGCGAAATTGCGCTTCACAGGCGACGGGATCGGAAAAGTCTCCGAATGGCCCGTAGAACGGCTTGATTCCGTTCGCCGCGCAGGCGTCGACCATACGGGCGATGGTGTAATGCCAGGGATCCTGCTGAAAACCAGCCCGCTGGGCATTGGCGTCGGCGGCGTCGGCGAGCACCCGATAGTCGGGATGGCCGCCGCCGACGCGCGTCGTCTTCATCGCGCGCGAGGCGGCGAGATCGGCCGGACCGAGGCTCATGCCCTGCATGCGCGGCGAGGCGGCGGCAATCGCCTCGACATTGTTGACGCCCTGGGCGGTCTCCAAAATCGCATGCGCGAGAATGGGGCGCTTGAGACCGTAGCGCGCCTCGAGCAGCGCCAGATACTGGTCAAGGAAATGAATGTCCCAGTCGCCTTCGATCTTGGGGACCATCACCACGTCGAGTTTGTCACCAATCTCGCCCATGAGCTGGGTCATATCGTCGATGAACCAGGGCGAATTGAGCGCGTTGACGCGGGCCCAAAGTCCGGTCGAGCCGAAGTCGTTGGCCTTCGCCATGGCGATCAAGCCGTCTCGGGCCGCTTCTTTCGCGTCGATCGGAATCGCATCCTCGAGGTTGCCGAGGATAACGTCGACCTGGCCGACAAGCTCAGCCGTCTTCGCGCGCACCTTTTCGTTGTGCGGCGGCACGAAATGAATCATGCGCTCAAGGCGGGAGGGAAGCTCAAGCAGCGGGCGCGGGGCGCCGAGCGCCAGCGGATCGAAATACCGACGCGGGGCTTTCATGAGCGCGGGCTCAGTCCTGAGGGAGGTCTCTGGCTTGGCATAGGGGGATTCCTCTTCTGCTGCAATTCGGCTGTCCAGCCAAGCCTCGGCCCGGGCCGCGCTCTCCCGAAAGCCGGAGCGCGCCGAAACGGGAGGCGATGAGGGCGGAGATTCAACCGGAGCGTGCATTCCTTCCAAATAAATCGAAATAAAGCCAAATAAAACCAAGCAAAAAGGCTTGGATTTACTAGCGTTCATTTTTCCGAATCGAGACTTTTCAATGGGTTACGCACGAAAAAAATAAACCGAACTCGAATCCCGTCTCAAGTTGTGTGCAAAACGTCTCAATCGGTTTGCCCTGCTGTCCGCCACGGGGCGCCTTTCTTTCTGACATCCAGACCATGATAGCGCGTCTTTCAGATTTACGCAAGGATTTGAATTGAAAAATTGGGGCGCTCGATTCCGACGCCGCCCGTTCTTCCCGCCGAGCAACTTCAGAACAACTTATAAGATATGTAGCTCTGCTCGCATCCCCCAAGACCTCATCCCGAGCGGCCGCGCGAAAGAGCGGCGTCTCGAAGGACGGTTTACGTTGCGGCGCCGTTCGCGCTCTTTTGGAGCATCCTTCGAGACCCGTCGCCTACGGCTCCGCTTCTCAGGCCGAGGGAGGGGACCCTCCCAGCCGGAGGAATCGCGCTCGAATTCGCTCAGACGCCCAAGACCAGTTTCGAATTGCAGCTTCGGATACGGACGAAGCCAAATCCGGCCGGCTCCGGCGGGCCTAAGGGCATGCGCGACCAGTTCGCAGCTGCGATGCTGTTGGTCGCGGCGAGTTCGGAACATTCGGGGAAACTGCGGCCGCCCTGAGGGCGGTCATGACCGACCTGTCCACGATGCGCGCTGACACGCCCGTGTGGATCGGGTCCTCAGAGCCGCACGATCCTCTCCCCATCTCTGAATTCGCTGCGATCAAAAGCTCACAGCCTTTGTTTTCGATGCAAATGGGCCAAGTTATTTTCGATTGACCACGCGCTTTGAAAAGGGCCGATTCGGGGAATAGCCCAAGGAAGTCCGAGCTTTTTGCTTGGATTCGTTGTGGGGGATTCGGTCCTGGACTCTATTGGGTCAGGTGGCCCGATTGCGTCACCGCGGCGAACAGCGCGGCCAGATCCTGGCCGAGATTCGACGAGTCCAGTCCTGCGTCATAGAACAGCCCGGGCGACGCGCACGCTTGGAGGGCCGGGCCGATGTCCGACTGGATCGGCGCGATCCAGCTCTCGTACCAGCTGTTAGCCGGCACCGCGAGATAGTCGGTATAAAGGATCGCGATCTTGATGCCGCGATTCTTGATCGTCGTGCACCAGTTCGTGCTTGCGGAATTGCCGCCGGGCGCACTGCCAAGATCGTTGACCGCCTGCTGCAGGCGGCTGCCGCCGCTCTCTTCGTCTTCGACCCCGTCGGTGACGATGAACAGCACCTCCTGCGGCGTGTCACCGGCCTGGTTGGTGCCGTTGCCGGGGTTGGGGATGTAGCTCGTCTTGCTGAGATCGCCGAGCGAATTGTCGAAATTCGTCGCAACGTCGCCGCCCGGCGAAGTCGTGCTCGAAGAGCATGCCGAGTTGGCGCAATCGTTGTTGTTCGAATACATCTCCATCACGCCGAAATTCGCCGAGTCGGTCGTCCAGCCCGATGTATAGTTCGATGTCAAAGCCATCACTCGCGTGAGCCCGATCGACCACAAGGAATCCATCGAATAGATCGAGAACCGGTACTTTGGGGGGGTTGCGAACACCGTCGACTGCGCGGTCGCCGACGCGGTCTGGAGCAGGGTCGAAATGCCGCTGTTCAGCTCGTCCAGACGAAGGGTGATGCTGTTGTTGCGCGCGAGCTGGTAGTTGTCGATCTGCGTCCCGTGCTTCGTTGCACAATAGTTGCCACCTGCCGTCGTCGACGGCGGAGGAGCGTTCAAGGTAGGAGTTGTCCCGTCGGTGCAGGGGTTGCCTTCCGTATCGGAGTTTGCGTTGGTGCTGGCCTGATGGCAGGCGAAGGCGCAGCCTCCGGTAATCTCCTTCGTCGTCAGGTTCTGCATCTGGGTGATGCCCGCCTGCGTCGCCGGCAGCGCCATCGACGGCGAATTGTCGAGCAGGACGTAGAAGTCGATATTGGGCGGCGCCTGCGCGCTCGCGTCCGAGAGCCCCGAAACCGGCAACGCGCTCACGCGGAGCACCTGGGCGAAGATGGTGTTGACCGACGTCGAGTAGCTGACTGTCACATTGCGGGTGAGCGGAGTGGCGCCCACGGTGACAGCGACTGTTACTTGCATCGCATTGGCGGTCAGGCCCGGGAGGTTTTCGGTCAGGCCGTTGAACATGTTGACGGCGGCGGCTTGGGCGACGCTCGCGCTTTGCTGCAACATCGCAGGCGTCAGCGCGGCGAGCGCGGCGGCGTCGGCCGCGGCGTTCAATTTCGTGTGAATTTGCGCCGCCCGCCCGTAATCGATCGCCGCCCCGCCGCCGAACACCAGCACAGGCGCGACGAGCGCATACATTATGGAGACATTGCCGCGGCGGTTGCGCAACAGGCGATCAGGACCGAGTGTCGACACGGGGAGGCCCACAACTGTCGAGGCCCGCGAGGCCGAGTGAGGCCGCGCGCGCCCCGGGTGAAAACTGCGGTCATCAAACAACGCTCGGGTTTATGTACTTCTAACGGGTTTCGAACGATTTGCCAGAATGCTAAAGTTTTTGTCTGCGGAGGCCCTGCTTTTTTCGCCCTTCTGCAGGTTGAGACCTTGGTTTGCGCCGGACGCAGGACCCTCTGGACCGTCGAGCGCTGCGGCGCCGTCGCCCTTGCTTACGGGGCGCCCTCGCCGGTTGGCTCGCGCAAAAGCCAAGGATTCCACGGGTTTGCGCGGTCCGAAGATCTTGGAACGGCCGCAAGGGAGCTCCTCGAGGGTTTGCCAAAGTCGCCAAACTCGTGCAATGTTGCGCTGCGAGACACTGCGCGACGTTGCGGCCTTTGCTATTCGGGGAGTAACGTTTACGAGCAGCGGCTCCGGGGGTGTTATGGAACTCGGCCTGATTTCCAACGCGGCGCTCAATCCGAGCGTCTATTGGACGACGTTGTTGCCGCCGCTGTTTTCGGGACTGGCTGTACAGCCCGGCGTTCGGACGATCGCACCTCCGCCGTTGGCGTGGGAGAGGCGGAGCGACTGGCGCGAGGTTCGCTCCCAAGTGAAGGGCTGCGACGCGCTATTTTGGATTCAGCTCGCGGCGCGTCCCAACGGTCCAATTCATCTTGCCTCGTATTTGAACCTGGGCGCCCGCCGATCCAATTTCATCCTCGACGCGTGGAAGCCTTCGCTGACAAAAATCGGGCTCGTCGCGACGGTCGAACGCCTTGATCCGTGTTTTGTCGCCTACCGCGAGGCAAAGGACGAGTTGACGCGCCGATTTCCTCTGGCGAAATTCGTCTGGCTGCCGTTCGGCGCCCATACCGACATTTTCTATCCGCGCAAGGAGGAAAAATCGATCTTCGCCTTTTGGCTGGGCCGTCGCTATGAGCCGTTGCATCAGGCGTTGCTGGCGTATTGCGAAGCGCGTGGCCTTCGTTACGTCTATTCCCAAGGTGGAGGCTTGACGACCGAGGAAGTCGGACGATTGACCTCGAGCGCGCAGTACTACGTGGCCACGCCGCCCGATCTGGACGCCCCCAAGCGCACGGGAGGGTTCAGTCCGCTGGTGATGCGGTATTTTGAGGGGCTGGCGGCGGGAACGCGCGTGCTCGGCGTCTTGCCTCGGAGCGGCGAATATGAGTTGATTCTGCCTACGGAGGCGTTCTGTGAGGTGTCGCCGGACGGTTCGGACCTAGCCAAACGCCTCGACGAGGATCGAAACAATCCGAACAACCAGCGCGTGGTGGACGCCGCCGGCGCGTTCGTGCGCGAACATCATTCGTGGCGGCGGCGGGCCGAGCAAGTTTTCAACCATCTCGCCAATGGCGCCGCAATTGAATTTCCGATGATGCAAAAGGAGCGCCAAGTCGCCCGTGCGGCCAGCCGCGCTGGTCTGCGGCAAGACCTAGCGCACGACTTGAAGACAACCGAGCGCTTTGGCTGATCTGCTCGATTGCGTCGACCTCGCTGGACTTAGATTGTATTTTCGGCCCGGCGTCTAGGCCGTCACCATTCGAATGCGACCCAGCCAGACCGCTTCCGGTCTCTCAGCCATCCAAGCTGGACCCAAGGGTATCGCTATGATATGAGCGTTTGGCGATAATCAACATCATGTTTAGACGGGCGCGATTTCGAGTTGTCCCTTGCGGCGTTCGAGATCAAAGGGCTGCTGTTACGCCCGAACGCGCGCCGCTCGTCGAAATGATGACATTCCGGGAGGTATTCCACAAGCGCTCTGGATTCTAATCTTGGCCTTTGGTGGGGACGGTTTCTGTGATCAATATCTCGAGATCACCGCTTCGGATCAGTTTTTTCGGCGGCGGGACCGATTACCCATCATATTTTCATGACCATCCGGGCGCCGTGCTTGGAGCCTCGATTGACAAGTACATCTACACGATCGCGCTGCCGATGGCTGATTTTGCAGAACATCGATATCGTATAACTTACCGAATCGTGGAAGGCGTTGATCGCGTCGAAGACATAAAGCACAATGTGATCCGCGCCGCTCTACTCGATATGCGTTATGACAAGCCGCTGAACGTAGCTATTATTTCTGACTTGCCGGGAAATTCGGGGTTGGGAAGTTCGTCGTCCTTCACCGTCGGATTTATCGCGCTGATGGAATTTTTGAGCGGCCGTTCAATCACAAAATTCGATCTTTTTAAGCGCGCCGTTTATACGGAACGAGATCTGCTGAAAGAAAACGTCGGCATCCAGGATCAAATCCACGCGGCGTTTGGCGGTCTCAATCTTTATCAATTCCATAAGGACGACTTGACGATCCGGCCCGCTCAAATGGCGACCGAGTGTCGCGATGCGTTCGATCGGTCTCTTTGCCTTGTCTACACGGGCATCCAGCGCCACGCCTCGACCGCAGTGGTGGAGCAGCTGAAGAATACGGAGGAGAAAAAGATTCACAAAGATCTGTCTCGCCTGGTTGAGCTCTGTCACGAAGGGCTCCGAGTGCTGGAGGGACGGAACCCGGAAGCTATGCTTCGCGATCTCGGGAGCCTTGTCAGCCAAGGATGGGAAGCAAAGCAAAGATTCTCGACCTCCGTCTCCTTGCCGAAGATCGACGCAATCTATGACGAAGCGATGCGTCTCGGCGCCTACGGGGGCAAATTATGCGGGGCGGGCGGCGGCGGTTTTCTGTTGTTCATGGCACCCGAACATGTTCAGGCAAAGATGATCGAGACATTCGGACAAAAAAGCTTTGTCAAGATCTGCCTGGAGGATCATGGGGCGGAGATTATCAGTCGATAATATTGAGATCGTCCTCGACACTTAACCCCAACCCGTCGCCTGCGACCAAACGAGAGGGAAAATGGCTAAGCGTGCCTTGATTACGGGCATAACGGGAATGGTCGGCTCGCATCTATTGGACTATCTTCTTGAGAAGACCGACTGGGAAATCCACGGTATGCTTCGTTGGCGGAGCCCTCTCGATAATATTTCTAGCCATCTTGACGATATCAACGTCGGCAGCCGAATTAAACTCCACTACGCCGACTTGAGGGACACAATGGCGATACAGAATTGTGTTCAGGCTGCGCGACCAGACTATGCCTTTCACCTTGCGGCCCAAAGCTACCCGCAAACCTCTTTCACCGCGCCGCTCGACACAATGGACACCAACATCCAGGGCACGGAGCGGCTCCTTGGGGCGCTCCGGCGTTTCTCGCCAGAGGCGATCATCCACGTCTGCGCCTCGTCGGAGGTTTTTGGTCGCGTTCCACGCGAGAAATTGCCGATCGACGAGGAGTGCACCTTCCACCCCGCGTCGCCCTATGCGATCTCGAAAGTGGGCACGGATCTCGTGGGTCGATATTATGCCGAAGCCTACAAGATGTGCGTCATGACAACGCGCATGTTCACCCACACCGGGCCGCGCCGAGGCGACGTTTTCGCCGAGTTGACTTTCGCCAAGCAAATCGCAATGATCGAGGCCAATAAATTGCCGCCCGTGGTCAAGGTTGGCAACCTCGATTCGCTGCGCACCTGGGCGGATGTCCGCGACGCCGTGCACGCCTATTATCTCTTGGTCACCGTCAAGCCGACGCCGGGCGCCTACTACAACATTGGCGGGCAGTACACCTGCACCGTCCACGCGATGCTGGATACGCTGATCGGGCAATCGACTTGCGCGAATATCAAGGTCGAAGTCGATCCGGAGCGTTTGCGGCCGATTGACGCCGATTTGCAAGTGCCCGATACGACGAAGTTTCGCACCCATACCGGCTGGAAGCCGGAAATTCCGTTCGAGACCACGATGCGCGATTTGCTCGAATACTGGCGCGAGCGCGTCCGGCGCAACGAGAGCTTCCTCTCCCGGTAGACCCATGCTTCCGCATCGCCGCACGCGGACTATGGGTGAGCGCCATCGAGAGGCGTGCGCTTGAACAAGTCTGATAGAATCCTTGTGACCGGCGCCGCCGGCCTGATGGGCTCGGCGCTCGTCGAGCATTTGCGCGTCGAAGGCTATGAGAACGTCATCCCGTTGCGGCGGGCTGACTGCGATCTCATCGATACGTCTGCGACATTCGCGGAGTTCGCACGGCGCCGCCCAGATCACGTCTTCCACGCCGCCGCGCGTGTTTACGGGATCATGGGAAGCCTGAAGAACCAGGGCGCGTTGTTCTACGACAACTGCATGATGAACACGAATGTCGTCGAGGCCTCGCGCCGCGCTGGCGTGCGCAAGATCACGGTCATGGGCACCGGCGCCGTCTATCCGTTCCCCTCGCCCGGCCTGCCGCTTAAGGAGGATATGATCTTCCTCGGCCGCCCGCATCCGGCGCACGCCGGTTACGCGAACGCAAAGCTCGCAATGCTGGCCATGCTTGAGGCCTATCACGACAGCTACGGCCTGCAATGGGCATACATCGTGTCGGCCAATCTTTTTGGGCCGCGCGACAGGTTCGACGCCGAGACTGGGAACGTCGTTCCGTCATTGATCAAGAAGTTTCACGCCGCAAAGAAGAACGGCGGAAGCGTCACCGTTTGGGGCGACGGCTCGGCTCAGCGCGATTTTGTCTACATCAAGGATGCGGCGCGGATCGGGCTCGGCGTGATGAACCGTGGCGAGGGGCCGGTCAACATGGGCAGCGGCCAAGTCTACCGCATCCGCGATATCGTCGACGCGCTTGCCGAGATCACGGACATGGGTGGCCGAATTGAATGGGATCATTCAAAGCCGAACGGACAGGCCTATCGAGCTTATGACCTGTCGAAGATCGAGGGCCTCGGGCTCAAGCCGGCTTACTCGATTCGCGAGGGGCTGAAAGAGACGTGGGATTGGTATTGTGCGCAGCATGGTTAGCGGGTCATCGAAGCGAGGCGCTGGTCCTCTGCGCGGCGCGCCGTTCGCAGACTCGGCCCGAGGCGCCGAGGCGGCCTCAACTGGGCTAATTATGCCGAATGACATCCACGCCGAGCGCTCGGTCGCCCGCCTCAAGCGCTGGGTCGTCGGGGAGGCGTTGCCGCTATGGGGCGAAACCGGTTTCGATTCGGCGCGCGGAAGCTTCGTCGAGCGGCTGACGTTCGAGGGGGCGCCGCTCCACTCGGCGCCGAGGCGCGCCATGGTGCAGGCGCGCCAGATCTATGTCTTTTCGCATGCGGCGTTACTCGGCTGGCGGCCTGAAGGCAAGGCTGCGGCGCTTGAGGCCGCGCACAGGCTCATCGACCGCTATCACGGCGCCGATGGCAGCCACGGTTGGGTCTTCTCCGTTCATCCCGACGGCACCATCCACGACGCGAAGCGCGATTTTTACGCTCACGCCTTCGCGCTGTTCGGGCTCGCATGGGCTTACAAGCTCGCGCCCGAGCCGCGATTTCTTTCCGCCGCGCTCAACACGCTGACCGTTCTGGATCAACACTTCGAGTCCCCGACCGGAGGCTATCACGGCGTTCTGCCGGCCGACGCAGCCAAGCGCGAACAGAACCCGCACATGCATTTGTTCGAGGCCATGCTGGCGTGGTTCGAAGCCACGGGGCGCGAAATGTTTCTGGCCCGCGCCGCTGAGCTCTACGGGATGATGGCCGCGCGCTTCTTCCAGCCGCAGACTGGAATCCTGGCGGAATATTTCGATGGGGCCTGGAACCCGAGGGAAGGAATTGCCGGACGCATATGCGAGCCTGGCCATCATTTCGAATGGTCGTGGCTTCTTCGCCGGTACGCCGGCCTCTCCGGACGGGGGGATTCGCCAATCGCCAAGGCGTTGAAGGAATTCGGAGATCGGCACGGCTTCGACTCCGAAGGATTCATCGTCGACGAGTTGCTGGACGACGGGCGCGTGCATAAACCCTCCCGCCGCTGCTGGCCTCATACCGAATTGATCAAGGCCGAGGTCGCCGCCGCCGAAACCGGAGACCGCGAAGCGGCAGCGCGCGCGGCGCGGACGATCGATCGGCTTCTTGCGGTTTTCCTCGGCCGCCCCGTCGCGGGCGGCTGGATCGACCATGTCGACGCGACCGGCGCTCCGATCGTGGATTTCATGCCAGCGAGCACGCTCTATCACGTCTTTCTCGCGGCGGCGGAGGCGGACCGCGTCTGGGGAAAGCAAGAAACAGCCGAAAAGCAAACGGCCGACATGGAATGAGCAAGAGGGCAATCCGGCAGGCGGTGATCCTTGCGGGCGGCAAGGGCACGCGGCTCGGCGCGATCACGCGATCCGTTCCGAAGCCGATGCTGCCAATCGCGGGCGGCCGGCCGTTCCTCGATTATCTTCTCGAGATGATCGAACGCCATGGCTACCAGGACATCCTCCTGCTCGGGGGCTATCTCGGAGAGGTTCTTGAGGCGGCCTACGGCGGACGCAGGATCGGCGACGCCACGATCCGGGTATTGCGGGAGCCGGTCCCGCTCGGCACGGCGGGCGCGCTGACGGTCGCGCGCGACGCGCTCGACCCCTGTTTCCTCATGATGAACGGAGACGCGTTCTTCGACATCAATTTGCGGGCTTTGGAGCAAGCGTCGCATAAGAGCGGGGCGATGGCCACCTTGGCGCTGAGGTCGGTTTCTGACGCCGCGCGCTATGGGCGCGTGATCGAACAGCAGGGGAAGGTTATCGCGTTCCTGGAAAAGGATTTGGACCGGCCCGGGCCAGGGGTCATCAATGGCGGCGTATATATGCTGAACCGCGAGATCCTCGACCTCGTTCACGACCTGCCCTGTTCGCTCGAGCAGGACGTCTTTCCGGCCCTGGTTGAGCGAGGCGAGATTCGGGGGCTTAAGTTCGACGGCTATTTCCTCGACATCGGGCTGCCCGAAACGCTCGAACAAGGCCATCGGGAGTTACCCAACGTGCGGGTGCGCCCCGCCGCCTTTTTTGACAGAAGCGCGCTCGTCAATTTCGGCGAGGGCGGCCCTGAGACGTTTCAATGGAGAGGCGGCGCGATCGAGGCCATCCGCGCGCTGAACGATCGCGGCTATTATGTCTTCGTCATGAGCCATCGATCGGGAAGCGCGCAGACAACGCGCGCCGTGGACGAACCATGCGTGCTGACCGCGGCGATGCAGGAGCAGCTCGCGAGCGAAGGGGCTCATGTCGATCGATTCTACGGCAAGCTGAACTCTCCGGCTGACGTCGGGTCTAGGCGAGCGATTGACGCTGCGAAGCAGAAGCCCGTTTCGAACCTCTTCCTCGAGGCCATGAACGAGTGGCTGATCGTCGGCGAGCAATCGTTCTTTATTGGCGTGAGCGTCGAACATGTTGAAGCGGCGCGAAGCGCGGGAATCGCAGGGCATGTGTTTGACGGAGGCGATCTTGAGCGCCTCGTCGATTCGCTCTTGACGCAATCCGCGCAAGGCTAACCGCGCGCGATCGAAGCCGCTCATAATTATTTTGTCGTAGCCGCAAGAAGGCAGTCCGAGTGCAGGACTCGCGATTTCGCGTGGCGACTCGCGTAGGGCGCTCGAAGGATTATACCAAAGGTCATAGCGGCTGACCGACATGCGCCCAGTCGCGCATTCCGATGGATGTGATGGTTTCGGGTTTGGCGATGAGCTTTCGCCATGCGGCGCATGCGGCGTCGATGATGGCGTCGTAGTTTTCGAAGACGGTGTTTGAAAGCCAGTTCTGACGGAGATACTGCCAGACATTCTCGACCGGGTTCAGTTCCGGCGCGCGCGAGGGCAGGAAGATCGGCGTGATGTTGTCGGGCACGTCGAGCTTGCCCGTGATGTGCCATCCGGCCCGGTCGAGCAGGAGCACGGCATGGGCGCCCGTAGCGACATTGCGCGAGATTTCGTCGAGGTGAAGTTGCATCATGTCGGTGTCGGCACGAGGAAGCGCCAAAGCCGCTCCGACCCCGCGAGCGGGACAGATCGCGCCGAACAGATAGGCGTTGTCATAGCGCTGATCGGCGGGCTGCCTTGGCCGCGTTCCACGCCTGGCCCATTGGCGGACAAGGCCGTTCTTCTGGCCAATCCGGGCCTCATCCGAAAACCAGATCTCGACCGGCGTCGTCTCGGGCAGCCCTTCGAGATGAGCCTTCAGCGCGCGCGGGAAGTTTTTTTAAATCCCTCGACGATCCGCTCATCCTGAGCCGGATGACGGGGCCGTGCGCTCATATGCGAGAAGCCGAGCTTCTTCAGAAGCTTTCCGACATAGCGCGGGTGAAAGTCGACGCCGAACCTCTCGGCGATGACGCGCTTGAGGTCGATCCGCCGCCAGCGTACGACGCCGTCCTTCTCACGATCCGGCCCGGCCTCGACGATCTGCGCGAACTGGGCCCGTTGCTCCTCCGACAGGCGAGGCTTGGGACCCGCCGTCCAATTGTCGAACAGACCCTCCGGTCCGAAAGCGTTGAAGCGATGGACCCAGTCGCGCAGCGTCTGCCGGTCCATGCCGCCGATCTTCGCCGCCGCGCCTCGGTCCATCCCGTCCCGAACCGCGGCCAAGGACAGAAGCCGCCGGCTCTGGTTGGCGTCCTTCGAGCGCCGGGCGAGCGCCCGAAGCTCCTTAGCCGAATAGTCGTCTCGCAATCTGACCGCTGATGGCATGGCGCGAATCTCCCCACGCCAATGGAGTCAGAAATCTCGCCCTCTGTGAATCCACAATGTGAGTCAGCTCGCGGGGCCTTTGGTATTACTCGAAGATCCTCCTGCGGGTGAAGAGCGAGGCGCCGTTGGCGCCTTTCGCCACCGCGAGGAGCTCGGCGCCCTTGTCGTCGAGCAACGCCCAGCCGCCGTTGCGTGCGACGATCGCCCCGATGCGGCCTAAGCCCGCTACGCTGTCGCCGGGCGCGGCCGTGCGGATTACGCCATCGATTTTCAGCCAGACGCGGTCGGCTTGCGCGGCGATGATCTCGACTGGCCGCGCGTCCGGGGCTTTGGTGGCGGACGCGGCGAGCGAACCTGTCGCGGCCATATCGACAACGGGCGAAGTGTCTGCGGGCGACGGCGCAGGGACTCCAACGGCGCCTCCCGGCCCGCGCGGTTGGGCGAAGATCGCCAGGTGCTCCATGCCGTTGATGCGCGTCTTCCCCCCGCCATAGGCGAGCATATAGATGGCGAACGCCATGGAAAGGCCGGCAAGCGCCGTCCCGAGCGCGCGGATCACAATTTCATGGCCAGATGCCATCACGGCCCTCACAGATCGTTGGATTTGCCGTCGCTGCGCAGCGCGGCGGCGAGGTCGATGAAGGGGTCCTCGCACCGCGGCGCATCCATCGACTGGTTCATCGCCTCATAGATGCGCGGCGCGGCTCTGATCGCCTTGTCGAGGACCGGGTCGGCCCCGGCCGTGTAGCCGCCCATCAAACGCAGCTCGCGCGTTTCCTCGTAGCGCGCAATCAGCGAGCGCAGGTTCTGAACCACCTTGCGCTGCTCCGGCCTCCACAGCGGGTTCGCCATCCGCGACACCGACGAGAGAATGTTGACCGCCGGATATCGCCCTTCGTCGGCAATGGCGCGATCCAGCACGATGTGCCCGTCGAGCGCGCCACGAACCGCGTCGGCGACTGGATCGTTGTGGTCGTCTCCGTCGACCAGGACGGAAAAGACGCCGGTAATCGAACCTGATCCCTCAACGCCCGGTCCGGCGCGCTCGAGCAGCCGCGGCAGATCGCTGAAGACGCTCGGCGCATAGCCGCGGGCGACCGCTGGCTCTCCCGCCGCCAGCGCCACATCGCGCGCGGCGTGCGCGAAGCGGGTGACCGAATTGACGATCAGCAGCACCGACTCGCCCAAATCGCGGAAATACTCGGCGACCGCCATCGCCGTCTTCGGAGCGAGCCGCCGCATCATCGGACTTTCGTCGCCGGTCGACACGACCGCAACGGCGGAAGCACGATTCTCCTCCAGCGTGTCGTCGAGAAATTCGCGCACTTCGCGGCCCCGCTCGCCAACGAGCGCGATGACGACCGTGTCGATCGGCGTGGCGCGGGCCAGCATTGCGAGCAGCGACGACTTGCCGACGCCCGAGCCCGCGAATACGCCCACTCTCTGTCCGATGCACAGAGGCGTGAAGAGATCGACGACGCGCACGCCGGTGCGCAGCGGCGCATGAACGCGCTCGCGCCGGAGCGGCGGGGGAGGAGGAGCGTCGAGCGGTGCCGGCCTGTCCCCATGAGCGAGTTCGCCCGCGCCGTCTATCGGGCGTCCGAGCGCGTCAATGACGCGCCCCTTCCAGGCTCGGTGCGGCGAGAGCGACAAAGCCTCGGTGCGAAAGGCGCGCGCGCCGATCGCCGCATCGCTGCGCGCGTCGAACGGCTTAAGAGTGGCCGAGCCATCGTCGATCCGGACCACTTCGCCGACCTGCACCCGATCGCCGACATCGACACTGACGCACTCGCCAAGCTTAAGGAAACGCGACAGGCCGGCGACGCGATAGTGGGACATCGAGACTTCGATGACGCGGCCGCCCACCTGTGTGATTGGAAGATCCCGCAATCCGCGCGCGACCTCATGCTCGAGGCGCCCGAGCGGCGGAAGAACGTTGGAGCACGCGTCGGTCACGCCGACGACCCCAGAGCCTTGATCGCGTCTTGCAGCGACGCTTCGGACTGCGAGGTCTCGGCCGCGACGCCGTCGAAGGCGCGCGTCACTTCGATCAGTCGGGTCATCTCGCGCACCGGATCGACGTTCGAACTCTCGACCGCCCCCTGAACGACCCCGTCGCGGGTGAATTCGAGGATCGGCGTAGCCGGTTTGTCGGGCACGACGCCGGAGTTTTCCGCCCGCTTCAAGGTGGCGGTCGGATCGATCGCAAACAACCCGATCGCGCCGACCTGTCGTCCGTTCTGCGTGATCATCCCGTCGGCGGAGACGGTCAAAGGCCCTGCCCCGGCGTCAACGAGGATCGGAGCGCCCCCGGCGTCAAGGATCGGGTCGCCGTTCAGCGTGCGCAGGGTTCCGGACTCGTCGATCTTGGCCCGGCCGTCACGCGTGTAAGCGGGGCCTTGCGGCGTCTCAATCCCGAACCAGCCGTCGCCCTGGACAGCGAAATCGAGCGAATTGTCAGTCTTTATGAGCCCGCCGAGACGTCGCGAGATAAAATCCGAGCCGCTCGAGGCATAACTCAGCCTCGCGTCGCCAGCCTTGGCCATTTCCGACTCAAACGACACGCCAGTCGCCCGGTAGCCAACCGTGTTCATATTGGCGACGTTGTCGGCGATGGTTTCCAGCCGCCGCTCGAGCGCCACCTGCGCCGAGAGGGCGACATAAAATCCGTTTTGCATGACCCAGTTCTGCCAGGCTTCAAGCCACGCCAGCCTTTCGCGGCGACCATGGTTCGGCCGGCTTGTCCGTGGCTGACTTCGTCGTTGACAGCTTCGCGTAAGTCTCGAGCAGCAAATCTTTCGACTGTTGGCGCGAGGAGCGAATCTTGAATTTCGGCATCGGCCTCGTGATCACCGTCGGATGCATTCTCGGCGGCTATGCGGCGCTTGGCGGGCATCTCGAGGTGCTGTTCCAGCCGTACGAATTCGTCATCATCGCCGGATCGTCGCTGGGCATTTTCATCGTCGCCAACGCCACCTCGACGATCAAGGACTGTGGCAAGGCTTTCGTCGAGGCCATCCTCGACAAGGCGCCGAAGCCGCGTGACTTCCTCGACGTGCTCTCGGCCCTGCATGCGCTGATGCGCGAGCTCAGGGCCAAGTCCCGCAGCGAAGTCGAAGCGCATTTCGACAACCCGCAGGAATCCGAGATTTTCAAGAATTTTCCCAAGCTGCTCGCCGACAAGGACCTGGTGACGTTCATCTGCGACTACGGCCGCCTCATCATCATCGGCAATGCGCGCACGCACGAAATTGAAGCGCTGATGGACGAAGAGATCGAGACCCTGGCGCACGACCGATATAAGCCGGTGCACGCCTTTCAAGCGGTCGCCGACGGACTGCCTGCGCTCGGCATCGTGGCTGCGGTGCTCGGCATCATCCACGCCATGGGCGCGCTCGATCAATCGCCCGAAATCCTCGGCGGACTTATCGGCGCGGCGCTGGTCGGCACCTTCGCCGGCATCTTCCTGTCCTATGCGATCCTCGCGCCGATCGCTCAGAAGGTGAAGGCTGTGCGGCAAAAGCAGCTCAGGCTGTTCACCTTGGTGAAACAGAGCTTGCTCGCCTTCATGAACGGAGCGATGCCGCAGGTGGCGGTCGAATTCGGCCGCAAAACGATTCCCTCCAAGGAACGGCCGACAATCGACGTCGTCGAGAACGAGACGACATCCGCGGGCGGCGGCGAGAGCGCGATCCGGGAGGCCGCATGAGCATCGACGACGCATCGAGCGAGCTTGATCATGGCGCCCGCAGGCTGCAGGGCGCGATGCTCGAGCACCCGAGCCTCGCGATCGAGCGGATGCCGGGCCTTAGCTACGCTCTTAACCGCTTTATCGCGGAGGCGCCGCAGCGCCTCGCTTCGCTCGTCACGCGTCCTTCCGGCGGAGCGATCGAGGAGGTTCGCGCGACGACTGTGTTTCAGGCGGTTGGCGAGTGCTCTGGCCTGACGGCGGCGATCTATGAGAGCGTCGAACCCGAGGCGCGGCTGCTGGTCGCGCTTGATGAGCGCATTGACAGCTTGATTGTCTCCTCGATCTTCGGCGAAGCCTTCGGTGCCGACCGCTCCGACAATCCGACAAGCGAACCCGAAAAGCCGCGCACGGCGATCGAGGTCGCGCTTGTCGAGGCATTCGCGCGCGCGTTGGGAGAGGCGCTCGAGGCCGCCTTCGCTCCGGTCGCTCGGGTTACCCTCGGCTTTGAGCGGCTGGCGACGATCAAGGATCCACTCGTGCTTGGCCGGCGGGATAGCGAGGCGGCGGCGGCGCGGTTCACGCTCGGCATGAGCGGCGGCGTCTGCGAGGGCCTGCTCTTGCTGCCGCAGGCGTTTCTTCTGCCTTTTCGCAGCGAACTGGCGAACGATCCCGAGGCCGAGGCGCCGGCCTCAGACCGGCGCTGGTCCCAGCTGATGGAGGTCGGCGTTCAGCAGACGCGGCTGCCAGTGACCGCTGTCCTGGAGGAGGTTCCGATGAGTCTCGGCGACGTCGCCAATTTTGAAGTTGGCGGGCTCCTGCCCCTGCAATGCAATGATTTCACCGCCATTCGGCTCGAATGCTCGGGTCGCGGAATGTTCACCTGCAAACTCGGCCAGGCGGACGGCCGCTACCGTCTCGAAGTCGAGAGGCCGATCGCACAAGGATACGAAGCGGCCAAGACCTAAGCGACTCCTCCCGACAGCACCGAGCAAGATCTTAATCCATGGACGCAGCCGCCATCCCTTCCGAGCCGCCGAGCGACGTCGAGCCTCCGAAGCCGGAGCCCATTGCGGACCCTCCCAATCTCGGCGCGATTCTGTCGATCCCGGTCACGGTGCAAGTCGTACTCGGCTCGACGTCGCTTCCGGTCTCCGGGCTCATGAAGCTCGCGCGCGGCGCTGTGGTTTCGCTTGATCAGCGCGTCGGCGATCCGGTCGACGTCGTGGTGAACGGCACGGTGATCGCGCGCGGCGAAATTGTCGTCGTCGACGACGCGAGCCAACGATTCGGCGTGTCGCTGCTGGAGGTCGTCGCAGGCGCGGGTCCTAGGCAGCCGCCCAAGAGCCCGCAGGAGAACGGCCATGCCTGAGGCGGCCTTGAGCGGCGAACGGGCGCTCACCGGCGCCGAAAAAGCCGCGGCACTATTGCTGATGATGGGCAAGCCGCCCGCCGCCCGGCTGCTCAAACAATTTGATCAACCGGACTTGCAAGCCCTGGCACGGGCAGCGGCCGGGCTCGGAGTCATCCCGGCGACAACTCTGGATCGGTTGGTCGACGAATTCGTGGCCGATTTCTCCGCCGGGGCCGATCTGCTTGGTGACGCAGGCCAGGCCAAGAACCTGCTCGCGGATGCTCTACCGCCTGAGCAGATCGCTGACATTCTCGGCTCTGAATCCGGCGAACCCGAACAGCCCGATGTATGGCGGGCGCTGGCGCAAGCGCCAGAACCCGCGATTATCGCGCTTCTGATGGCGGAGCGAGCGACAACAGCGACCTATATCCTCTCCAAGCTCGATCCCGCAGTCGCGACCAAGGTTATCGCCGCGCTGCCGCGCGCTCGTCGCAACGCTGCTCTTTGCGGCCTGGTGGCGCCCCTCGACGTGACGCCGCTCGCCGCGCGGCTCATCGAAGAGGCCGTGGGAAGCGCGTTGAAACAGGCGCCAAAGTCGGCCGCCGACGTCGATGGACGATCCCGTCTCGCCGGCATCATCAACGGCCTCGATCCGGAGGAGGCGGAGGACGCCATGCGGGCGCTTGAACAGGCCCGCCCGAAAGACGCGGCGATTGTGAAGACGATGCTGTTCTCCTTCAACGATCTGCCGCGACTGTCCGAACGCGCTCGGGCGCTGCTATTCGACCGCGCCTCGATCGACATCGTCGTCATGGCCTTGCGGGGGACGGACGCGGAGTTCCGCGACGCCGTTCTGTCGTCCATGCCGTCGCGCGGGCGGCGTCTGGTTGAGGGCGAGCTCAATTCCGGCGCATCGGCGCCGCCCCGGGACGTCGCCAAGGCGCGCAAGGCCATCGCCGAGATCGTGCTCGGCATGGCGAGCCGCAACGAGATCGAGCTTGGCGGCCCGCCGCCCGCCGAAGCAGCGTGAGTTTGCGCGGGGCGCGCGCGTGGCGGAAACTGTCAGCGGAGATGCAGCTGAGCGATGAGCGCCGACGTCGACCCTGAAGACAAAACAGAGGAGCCGACTGAAAAGCGGCTCCATGATGCGGTCGAGCGCGGCGAGGTTGCCTTTTCCCGCGAGGCGCCGCTGTTCGCCTCGCTCTCCGCGACTCTCGTCGCCCTCATCTTCGTCATTCCGGCGCGCGCGGAGGGCCTCCTCTCCGCGCTCGTCGGCCTCATTGGCGACCCAGCCGGCTGGCGCATCCGGCGCGGCGAAGACGTGCTTGCTCTCGCCCGCCCACTCGTGGACGCCGGCATGCGTTTCCTGTTGCCGACGGTCATTCTTTTGACGACCGCGGGCGTTCTCGCTTCCGTCGCCCAAAGCCCGCCTCGCATCGTGCCCGACCGAATCCTGCCCGACGCTTCGCGCATCTCTCTGCGCAAGGGCTTCAGCCGAGTGTTTGGCGCTCGCGGTTGGACCGAATTTCTCAAGAGCCTCATCAAACTCGCGGCGGTGATCGCGGTGGCGATGATGATGCTGATCGGCCAAAAGGTCGTCCTGCTCACGTCGATGGACATCGATCCGGGCATGCTGCCGCAGCGCGTGCTTGACCTCTGCGTCAAAACGATCGCCTCCGTGCTCGTCGCGACCGTTGTGGTCGCGGCCGCGGACCTCGCTTGGTCGCGGATCCTCTGGCGGCGCGACCAACGGATGAGCAAACAAGAGGTCAAGGAGGAGCTCCGCCAGGCCGAGGGCGACCGAATGATCAAAGCGCGCTTACGCTCGCTTCGCCTCGATCGCTCGCGCAAGCGCATGCTTTCCGCGGTGCCCCGCGCCACAATGGTCGTGGTCAACCCGACCCATTATGCGGTCGCCATGCGCTATGTCCGCGCTGAGGGCGGCGCGCCGATCGTGGTCGCCAAGGGCGCCGACTTCATTGCCTTGAAGATCCGCTCGATCGCCGAGGATAACGCCATTCCGGTGGTCGAGGACAAGCCGCTCGCGCGCTCGCTCTATGCGGCCGTCGACGTTGATCGCCCGATTCCGGCGGAATTCTATCGAGCCGTCGCCGAGATCGTCCACCTGATCCAGCAAAGGAAGGGTCAATGGGCCCAACCAAGGCACTGAGCGCGCCTGGGCGATGCCCACGACAGCGCCGTCCGCTCGTGCGCGAGCAGATCATCGCCAATGCTCTGGTGGACGTCGCCACCGAGCTCAGGCTGACCGATGCGACGGAACTGATGTCAATGATCCGGAACGACCAGGCGGCGAATATCGCCGACCTCGTCAATTCGTCGACCGAGCTCTTCTTCAAAAGCGGAACGCTGCGCTACGCTTTGTCGGCGACCTTCAAGGCGCCGTGGGACGCGACGCCGACGGTCGAGATCGACATGGAGTTCCGCCACGCCGCTGTCTGCGCGTTCTTCCGTTTGAAGATAGGCCAGCGCCGCGCAGGGGTCGAAATCCTCGACATTCTTTTCGAGGAGCAGGGGCTGGACGATTTCGCCAAGGCCGAACGCCTGTCCGCCGCCCTTGAGAGCGCCCGACTATAGGTCTTCCAGTCCCGTACGCGGCAAGCCCCGTGCAAGCCCGGTCGCGCAGGATCGACCCAGTCCCATCCCACGAATGGCGCGCAATTGTCGTCGATCTACCTCTTCGAAGTCGCGGCCCACAAGGCGCAATGGCTGTCGGCGCGCCAAACGGCGATCGCCGGCAACGTCGCCAACGCGAATACGCCAGGCTACCGCGCGGTCGACATCCAGCCGTTTTCCGCCGTCCTCAACTCCTCGCCGATCGAATTGGCGACGACCAACCCTGCTCACCTGTCGTTGCCTCAATCGGAGGCGGGCGCATTGCGCGAGATCGAGGTTGATCCGGCGGAACAGACATTGTCCGGCAACACGGTCAATCTCGAACAGCAGATGATCAATCTCGGCGACGTCAATCGGGACTACACCATGAGCGCCAACATCCGCCGGGCCTTTCATCAGCTCATCCTGTCTGCGCTCAAGTGAACGAACATGCAGGATTCGCTAGAGACCTCGCTCCGCATCGCCGCATCCGGCCTTCAGGCGCAATCCACCCGGCTGCGCGTCGTGTCGCAGAATATCGCCAACGCCCAATCGACCGGCTCGACGCCCGGCTCGGACCCCTACGCGCGCCAGACCGTCTCGTTCGAAAGCGAGATGGATCGGACGCTGGGCGTCAATCTGGTTCAGGTCAAGTCGATCGGCGTCGATTCGTCTCCCTTCAAGTTTCAGCATGACCCGGGTAACCCAGCGGCGGACGAGAATGGCATGGTGAAAATGCCGAATGTCGACGTGCTCACGGAACTCGCGGACATGCGGGAAGCCAACCGCAGCTACGAAGCCAATCTTCAAGTCGCCAAGCAGTCGGCTGACATGCTGAACACCACCATCAGCCTGATGAAGGACGCCTGAATGGCGACCGCCCACGCCGCGAGGATGAAACAATGATCGAGAGCGTTTCCGCGATCGGCGCGGCGAGCCCGAGCGCCGGCGTCCGAAGCCCGGCGGCCGCCACTGCGCCCGCCGAAGGACCAAGCTTCGGCCAGGCGGTTGCGCAGGTCGTCGGCTCTGCGATCGACACGTTGCAAACCGGAGAGGCTGTCGCCATCCAAGGCGTCGAAGGCGCGGCGCCGCCCATGAAGGTCGTGGAATTGGTGATGTCGGCGCAGCGTTCGCTGCAGACCGTTCTTGCGATCCGCGACAAGGCGGTCTCCGCTTATCAAGAGATTTCGCGGATGGCGATCTGACCGGATCTCGATCTTGAAGGTCGCGTGAGGTTCTAAGCGGAAGCGAAGGATGTTGACATGAGAGCGTTGGCGATCGCGGCGACGGGCATGAGCGCGCAGGAGCAAAATTTGGAGGTGATCGCGAACAACGTCGCCAACATCAACACCACCGGCTTCAAACGCTCGCGGGCGGAATTCACCGATCTCATCTATCAGACCGAGCGCCTGATGGGAGTCTCGGACCGCGGCCGTGACGCGACGATTCCGGAAGGCGCCCAAATTGGCCTTGGCGTCCGCACCGCCGCGATTCGCACCATCAACATTCAGGGCGCCCTGACCAACACCGGCAACCAACTCGATCTGGCGATCAACGGGCGCGGTTGGTTTGAGGTGACAACCCCGAACGCCGACACCGTCTACACCCGCGACGGGGCGTTCAACACCAACGCGAATGGTCAGCTTGTCACCATGGACGGCTATACTGTGGCCCCGCCAATTCTGATTCCATCGACCGCGACCGCAGTCACCGTCAGCCAGACCGGACTCGTAACCGCGACCATCCCGGGACAGACAAACCCGCAGCAGCTTGGGCAATTGACGATTGCAAATTTCGTCAACGAAGCTGGCCTACAAGCGCTCGGAGGCAACTACTTCCAGCAAACGGCCGCGTCCGGCCAACCAACGACTGGCGTTCCCGGCGACACCGCGTTCGGAATCATCCAGCAGGGCTACGTTGAGGCTTCCAACGTCGATCCGGTCACCGAGATCACCAACCTCATTTCAGCCCAGCGCGCCTATGAAATGAATTCTAAGGTGATCCAGGCCGCGGACCAGATGTCCGGCACGATCTCCAACCTGCGCAGTTAGGCTAAGTCCGGAGACTAACGCGATGACTTCTGACGCAAGCCCGACCGGTTCTCCAAGCTGCGGTCGTCGCACTCGCGGTGGCTTGCGCAATTCCTTGCTTGGCGCAGGAGACGGGTGTCCCGACCCCAAAAGCGGTCATCTATCCCGGCGACTTGATCCTGGACGAGATGCTGGTCGACGTTCCTAACGCCGCACGCGACGGATCAGGACCGTTCGTCGATTCGCGCTCGCTCATCGTCGGCAGGGTGGCGCGGCTGACATTGCTTCCAGGCCACGCGATCCCCTTTTCGGGCGTCTCGAATTGCAAGCTCGTTTCCAACGGCGCGGAGGTCAAGCTCATTTTTTCCGAGGGCGGTCTCGTCATCATGACGACCGGCTCAGCGCTTCAGGACGGCTCGATCGGAGACGTCGTCAGGGTCCGCAATGACGACAGCGGTGTCACCGTGTCCGGCGCCGTCCAGCCGGACGGCTCGGTCCGAGTAAGCGGGGGATGATGCGGCGACTGATTCTCGCGCTGGCGCTTTGTCTCTTCGCCGCGCCCGCCAGCGCGGTTCGGATCAAGGATATCTCGGTCCTGCGCAGCTCGCACGACAGTCAGTTGGTCGGCTACGGCCTTGTGGTTGGTCTGCAAGGGTCAGGCGACACCCTGCGGAATGCGCCCTTCACCGAGCAATCCGTGCAGGCGATGCTTGAGCACCTGGGCCTCGACGTGCACGGCGCCTCGCTCCGGAACCGCAACGTGGCCGCGGCCATCGTCACAGCGGACCTCGCCGCCGGAATGGAGGCGGGCTCGCGGCTCGACGTCACCGTCTCCGCTCTCGGCGATGCGCCGTCCTTGATGGGCGGAACGCTGCTGCTCACCCAGCTTCAGGCAGCGGATGGAACGATCTACGCGAGCGCGCAAGGCGCGGTCGCGGTGACCGGATTCGAAACCGCCGGCCAGGGCGAGACCTTGTCGCAAGGGGTCCCCACCGCCGGCCGCATTCCGAATGGCGCAATCGTTGAGCACGAACTTCCCGGCCTCGCCGACGAATTGCGCTCGATGCTCGAATTGAAGAACCCCGACTACGCGACTGCGGTCAGAATCGTCGATGCGATCAACGCTTATTCCCGCCAGCGATTCCGCGCCCATGCGGCCTACGAAGTCGACAGCCGCAGGGTGGAATTGTTCCGCCCCCGCAATGTCTCGTTCGCGAGATTCATGGCCGAAGTCGGAGAACTGCAGGTTGAGCCGGATACGCCCGCGCGCGTCGTTCTGGACGCGCGGACCGGCACGGTCGTCGTCGGTCAGGACGTGCAGATTTCGACTGTCGCGGTGACCTACGGGACGCTGACGGTCCGGGTCGCCGAGCAGCCTCGCGTCTCCCAGCCGGCCCCATTCTCGAACGGCAAGACGGTCGTCACGCCCAACACCAGGATCGACGTCGAACAGGCGGGCGGTCCAATCGCCATTGTCGGCGGATCGAGCCTCAGAGCGCTGGTCAGCGGTTTGAACCGAATCGGCGTCAAGCCGCCGGGGATCATCGCGATCCTTCAGGCGATCAAGACCGCGGGCGCATTGCAGGCTGATTTGCTTATCCAGTGACCGGCCCGCCTGCGGCGGCTCGAGTTAACTGAGGTCAGCCCAGCGCAAGTCCCGCAGTCGAGGATGGCGCCCATTCCCGGAGCCGACACATGCCAGCTTCTCTGTCGCAAAGGCGTGCGACGCAATTATTTGGCGCGTGCTTACTGCTCAGTGTCACCGCCATTGTCGTGGGCTGTCCGGCGGTCGCTCAGGATGGGCGGACGCCCGAGAGGGCGAAGCCAAAAGCAACCGCTGACAAAACGGCGGATATCGAAGCCAACCGTTTCTGCGCCAATGTCGCCCCATCGATCGCCGAGGCGCGCATCGCCTGGGAAACGAAACGTCTCAGCGAACTCGACGCGCAGGTCAAGCAACGACTAGCCGATCTCGAAAAGGCGGAAGCGTCGGTGCAAGAATGGGTCGCCAAGAGAGACACAATTCTCAAGGCCGCAAGCGACAACCTCGTCGCCATCTACGCCAAGATGCAGCCCGAGACGGCGGCCGTTCAGATCGCCGCGATGGACGATCAGATGGCGGCGGCGATTTTGGGCAAGCTCAAGCCCAGCGCGGCGGGGGCCATTCTTGATGAGATGGAGGCGGAGCGGGCAAGCAAGCTTGCGGCCTTTCTCTCGGGCGCGGCGAGCGGAGAGAAAAAATCCTGATGCGGCTCATTCTGCCGCCGCTGTTGCTGGCGATCGCGATGTCGGTGAGCGGCTGCTGGAACAGCGCCAGCGAATTCATGCGCGAACCCTTTTTTTCTCCGGTCGGCTCCGGGCTCGTCACCGAGGAGACAGCGAGCATCCAGAGCGCCAGAGTCTCGCCTCAGCCTCCCCTGAATGGGCCGCCGCCGTCCTTGTATAGCCAACCCCGCATCGCCCATGTCGGCGATATCGTGCGGGTTCTCATCTCGATCAACGACAAGGCGACGCTCGGCAACACCTCGAGCCGCTCGCAAACAACCACCGACAGCGGCGTGATCGACTTTGGCTACAACAACGGCTCGCAGTCGTCATCGTCCAACCAGCCAGCCAAGCTTCTTGGCGACCTCACCTCGCAGGCCGCCACCCAGGGACAGGGCAACATCGACCGGTCCGAGCAGATTCAGGTGTCCGTCGCGGCGATTGTCACCCGCGTTCTTCCCAATGGGAATCTCGTCATCTCGGGATCACAGGAAGTGCGCGTCAACTACGAGATGCGCCAGTTGACCGTCGCGGGAATCGTGAACCCACTCGACATCTCGCTCAACAACACGGTTGCCTATGACCGGATCGCCGAGGCTCGGATTTCCTATGGCGGTCGCGGGCGTCAGAGCGACTTTCAGCAGCCGTCTTGGGGGCAACAGATTTACGACGCCGTCAGGCCATTCTAGCCGGAGCGCTGATGTCCGATTCCGCGCCCCCGCAGAACGTCGTGACGAAAGGATCGTCGAGGCGATCGTTGATCGAATTGGCGATCGTCATCCTTCTCGGCGCCTGCGCCGGAGCCGCTTTCGAGACGTGGCGTCCCGCCTCGACGCCAGGGCTGGACAAGCAGGCGGAATTGTCGGCCGGCGCTCCGCCGGCCCAACCTTCGACGATCGTCGACCTGCCGCCGATCGTCACCAACCTCGGCGCGCCGCAGGATACGTGGATCCGGCTTGAGGGTTCGATCATTTTTGACCCGAAGACTTTGCCGCATCCCGAAGCCGTGGCGGGCCAAATCGGTGACGACATCCTCGCGTATCTCAGAACCGTATCTTTGCGACAGCTTGAGGGGCCGATCGGGCTCGAGAACATCCGTCAGGACCTCAACGAGCGGGCGGCGATCCGCAGCGGCGGAAAGGTGCGCGCGTTCGTGATTCGAACATTGGTGGTGCAATGAAAAGGGCAATCTGCGCAGCCGCCGCGCTGCTCGCGGCAAGCTGTCCGGCGGCGGCCGAGAGCGTCGACCTTAACGCCTTGATTCCTGCCGGCAACGCGTCGGCGAGTGGCCGCATCATCGAGCTCGTCGCGATTCTGACCGTGCTTTCGGTCGCGCCGGGCCTTCTCATCATGGTCACAAGCTTCACGCGCTTCATCGTCGCGCTTTCGTTTCTGCGTTCCGGCCTTGGCCTCCAGAGCGCGCCTGCCAACCTCGTCCTCATCAGCTTGTCGCTGTTCATGACCTTCTTTGTCATGGCGCCGACCTTCGACCGCGCCTGGCAGAACGGGCTCAAGCCGCTGATGGACAATCAGATCAGCCAGCAGGACGCGCTCCCCGCGGTCGTCGAGCCGTTTCGGGAGTTCATGCTCAGCCAGGTTCGGGAAAAGGACATGGCGCTGTTCGAGAGCCTGTCCAAAGGGCGGATCGAGATCACGGACCGCTCCAAGGCGGACTTGAGGCTCCTGATCCCCGCCTTCATGATTTCCGAGCTCCGTCGAGGCTTCGAGATCGGCTTCCTGATCGTGTTGCCGTTTCTGGTCATCGACATGATCGTTGCGACGCTGACGATGTCGATGGGCATGATGATGCTGCCGCCTTCGGTCATCTCGCTGCCGGTCAAGATCCTCTTCTTCGTGCTGATCGACGGCTGGAACCTCTTGATTGGAAGTCTGGTGCGCTCGGCAAGCTGACAGCGCGCGGGCGCCAGCCTGGCGCAAGGCCTCAAGCCTCAAATGGACCCATCCGGCAAGGACCCTTCATGAGCATACTCAACACCAGCGTCTCGGGCATGCAGGCCGATTCGAACTGGCTATCGTCGATTTCCCAGAATGTCGCGAACGCGAACACGACCGGCTACAAGAATGTCGAGACCGACTTCTCGACCTTGGTCGATCAGATCGCCAACGGCGCCCAGGACTTCGGCGGCGTCTCCACGAGCCAAGTCTCGCTCAACTCGCTGCAGGGCGCCGTCGTCTCCACTTCGACGTCGACCGACCTCGCCATCCAGGGCGCCGGGTATTTCGTTGTGTCCGACTCCAGCGGCGCGCTCTATCTGACGCGCAACGGCTCCTTCACGCCCGACGCGTCAGGCAACCTCGTTAACAGCGCCGGCTACTACCTGATGGCCGCGAACGTGCAAAACGGGGTTTCGCCGCTTGCCGCGAATTCGCTGACCGACTTGCAGAAGGTCAACGTCGTCAACGCCGGTCAGACCGCGACGCCGACCACGAGCGCCACGCTCACCGCCAATCTGCCGTCCACTGCGACGCCGGTCGCCGCCGCCAATCTCCCGTCCGTCAATTCGCCAAGCTCGACCTACACCGAAGCAACCTCGCTGGTCGTCTACGATAATCTCGGCGGCGCGCACACGATCAATCTCTATTTCACCAACACCGGGTCCAACAGCTGGGAGGTCGACGCCTTCGACGCGTCGACGGCGTCCGCGAGCGGCGGTTTTCCCTATTCGTCAGGCCCGCTGGCAACGCAGACCCTGACCTTCAATCCGACGACCGGCGCGCTGTCCTCCGGTTCACCGCTCTCGTTTACGGTGCCCAACGGCCAGACGATGAACCTCGATCTGAGCAGCATGACGCAGCTCGCGGCGGGCTTCAACGTCACCGCCGCGACCGCAAACGGGAACGCGCCGAGCGGCATCAGCGGCGTCTCCATCGCAACCAATGGAAGCTTGACGTTCAACTATGCGAACGGGACGTCCAACGTCGCCTACGACATTCCGCTCGCCAATGTGGTGAGCCCTGACAATCTCGCCTCGGTCAACGGCGGCGCCTACCTTCCGACGTCCTCTTCTGGCCCCGTTTTCCTGGGAACCGCCGGCGGCGCGGGCTTCGGCTCGATCGAATCCTCATCGCTCGAAAGCTCGACCGTCGACTTGGCTACGGAACTGACTGACATGATCCAGGCGCAGAGCGCCTACGAGGCCAATTCCAAAGTGTTCCAGACGGGAGCCGACATTCTCGACGTCCTGAACGGGCTGAAGCCGTAAGGTCGAACCAGGCTAGGGACCTTCGATGAGCCTCTCGACCGCCTTCAACGTCATCAGCTCTTCCTTTGCCGCCAACGCGGCGCAGACTGCTGTCGTTTCGAACAATATCGCCAACGTCAATACCCCCGGCTATTCGCGCGAGATCGCGAATGTCGTGACGAACTCCTACGGCGGCGCGGATGTCGCCTCGATCACCCGGGAGGCCAACGCGGCGCTATTGGAGCAGGTGTCGAGCTCGACCTCGCAGGCGGCGGCGCAGCAGGCGATCTCCGACGGGCTGTCGACGCTCGCCCAAACCGTCGACGACAGTGCATCGGCCTCTTCTACCTCGGGCGCAAACCAGAACGGCACCTCGCCCTCGGCCATGCTCGCCAATTTGCAAAGCGCGCTCGCGACCTACGCAGACTCGCCCACCTCGTCATCCGCCGCCGACGCCGTCGTGTCAGCTGCCTCCGATCTCGCATCGTCGCTCAACAGCGGGAGCGCGGCCGTCCAGCAAGTGCGCGAGCAGGCCGACCAGAACATGGCCTCGTCCGTCGCCACGATCAATTCCTTGCTAAATCAGTTCACCGCCGCCAACAACGCCGTGGTGCAGGGCCTTCAGACCGGCGCGAATGTCTCGAGCGCCGAGGATACGCGTGACTCGATCGTGATCCAGCTCGCTCAGCAGATCGGCGTCTCCACCACCACCGCGGCCAACGGCTCGGAGTTGATTTACACCGACAGCGGCGTCACCCTGTTCCAGGATACGCCGCGGGTCGTCTCCTTCACGCCGACGCCGACGCTGGTCGATGGGGCGAACGGCGCGCCGGTCACCGTCGACGGCGTGCCCATTACCGGCGCCAATTCGCCGATGCCCATTCAATCGGGCGCGCTCGCTGGTTACGCGGCGCTACGGGATACAGTTGCGCCCGAATATCAGGCCCAGCTCGACCAGATCGCCGGCGGCCTCATCAACGCCTTCGCCGAAAGCGATCAATCGGCGACCCCCACGCTGCCCTCGCTGCCGGGCCTATTCACCACGTCGGGAGCGACCAGCCTGCCCTCGATGTCGGCGACGACCGGCCTCGCCGATGCGATCGAGGTCAATCCGAACGTCGACCCTTCGCAGGGCGGCAATTCGAATCTCCTGCGGGACGGCGGCATCTCCGACCCCGGAAACTCGGCCTACACCTACAACACGACCGGCTCGGCGAGCTACACCGGACGTATCCAGCAGCTCATCAGCCAGATCAGCGCCACCCAGAGCTTCGACCCGTCCGCGGGTCTCGGCTCATCGTCCAGCCTGACAGATTACGCCAACGCCTCCGTGAGCTGGCTGCAAGCCGAGAACCAGCAGGCGAGCGACGCCTCCTCCTATCAGAACGCCCTCGCAACGCAGGCAACCTCGGCGTTGTCGAACGCGACCGGCGTCAATCTCGACACTGAGATGACCAACATGCTGAACCTCGAAAACACCTACGCTTCGACGGCCAAGCTGTTGACGACCGTCAACAGTATGTTCTCAGCCCTTTTGGACGCCGCATGACAACGACGGGCGCAAACTTCGTTTCGACCCAATTCCTGGCCAACAGCCTGGTGGCGCCGGTCATGCAGGCTCAGTCGCAGCTCACAACTGCGATGACCGAGGAATCAACCGGCCAGTACGCCGATCTCGGCTTGCAGCTCGGCGACCAGTCCGGCTACGAACTCTCGCTGAAGGAACAGGTGGGCCTGCTGCAGACGCTGACCAGCGGCAACGGCCTCGTTTCGACCAGCTTGTCGACGGCTCAGAGCGCGCTATCGACCATCAGCTCAAGCGCCCAGACGACCCTGAACGATCTGGCGACGTGGACGCCGAGCGCCAATTCCGGCGCCTCGCTTCAAAACATGGGCCAATCGGCGCTACAGTCGCTCATCGCCTCGACCAATGCGACGTCGGGCGACCAATACGTGTTCGGCGGCATCAATTCCGCCGTCGCGCCGATGGCGGACTATTATTCGACCCCCACCTCGGCCGCCAAGACCGCGATTGACCAGGCCTTTCAGACCGCATTCGGCGTCCTGCCGACCGATCCGGCCGCCGCGAATATCTCGGCTTCGGCCATGCAGAGCTTTCTTTCCGGACCGTTCGCGGCGCTGTTCCAGGGCGCCGCGTGGAGCGCGGACTGGTCGTCCGCCTCGAGCGTCAACACAAGCGCCGAGATTGCGCCGGGTCAGACGGTCGCGACGTCGACCAACGCCAATCAGCCGGGCTTTCAAGAGCTGGCGCAGGCTTACGCGATGCTGAGCGAATTCGGCGGGTCCGAGCTCAGCAGCGATGCGCAGCAGGCCGTCGCCACGGCTGCGTCGTCGCTGGTCTCGCAGGGCATGGATTCGATGACCAACGCTCAGGCCGAGCTCGGCTCGACCCAGAGCGCCGTCACCAACGCCAATAATTCGATGAGTTCGCAGCTCACGATCCTGCAAGGCCAGATTGGCAATCTTGACAATGTCAACGCCAACACGACGGCGGCCCAGATCAACAGCCTGACCAATCAGGTCCAGATGGCCTACGAACTCACCTCGCGCCTATCGCAGCTCAATTTGGCGCAATACCTGCCGGTCCCGTGAAGCGTGAAGGGCGCGATGTACGAATTCGCTTACAACGATGTGATCGAAGATTCCCACCAGACGATGCGCGCCCGCGAGAAGGCGGCGATGGATCGCGTGATCGGGATGCTGCGCGCGGCCCAGGAGAAGGGTCCGCAATCGCGCGAGCGCGTTGACGCGCTGTTCTATCTCCGCCGCCTGTGGACGATTTTCATCAACGACCTGAATGACCCGAACAACGAGCTGCCGGAGCAGCTCAGAGCCGGCATCATCTCGATCGGCATCTGGATGATGAAAGAGATCGATCGCGTGCGCGGCGGGCTCACCAACGATCTGACGCCGATGATCGAGATCAACGAGCTGATCCGCGACGGGCTGAAGTGAGGGTCGCCTCATGAACATCACGCTCAGAGCCGGGGAACGGTTCTTCATCAACGGCGCGGTCATCCGCATCGACCGAAAGGCCTCGATCGAACTCCTGAACGAAGTCACTTTCCTGCTCGAGAACCATGTGATGCAGGCCGAGGAGGCGACGACGCTGATCCGTCAGATCTATTTCGCCGTCCAGATCATGCTGATGGACCCGAGCGCCGCCGCCAGCGCGGCGCCGCTCGCCGGTTCGCTGATCGAATCGGGACTTGGCGCCTATCGCACGCCCGAGTTGACGGCGGGGCTCAAGGGCGTCGCCGCATCGCTCGTCCGCGGCCGCAATTTCGAGGCGCTGAAGGCGCTGCGCGGCCTCTTCGCCCTCGAGGACAAGGAGCTTCAGCCGCTCGCCAATACGCCGAGCGCCGCCTGAGACAAGGAGAACGCCATGACCGTCACCGCCACGTCCCCCGTTTCGTCCGCTGCCGCATCGGCGTCGTCCGCCTCGTCCGCGGCGGCGACCGCGACGACGCAAAGCCTTAGCTACAACGACTTTCTGACCCTCCTGATGGCGGAATTGCAGAACCAGGACCCGACCCAGCCCATGGACCCATCGCAGATGGTGTCGCAGCTCGCCACCGTCTCCGAGGTCGGGCAGGCGGTGCAGACCAACACCACCCTGGCCTCGCTGTTGACGGCCAGCTCGCTCACCCAGGCCGAGCAGCTGGTCGGCCAGACCATCACCTCCGCCGACGGTTCGACCTCGGGCCAGGTCGCCTCGGTCAGCGTCACTGGCACGGGCGCGGTCGCCACGCTGACCAATGGGTCGACCGTGTCGCTCGCCAACGGCGCGAGCGTGCAATGAACGAAGGCGACGCGATCGATCTTGTCCAGTCCGCGATCTGGATGGTGGTGGTCGGCGCCGGGCCTTGCGTTGGCGCCGCAATGGCGGTCGGGGTCGTGATCGCGCTGCTGCAGGCTCTGACTCAGATACAGGAGATGACGCTCACCTTCGTGCCGAAGATGATCGCGGTCTTTGTCGCCGCGAGTCTCACGGCCTCATTCGTCGGCGCTAAGTTTTCGATCTTCACCCAGTCGATCTACGGACGGATCGAGCAGGGGTACAAATAGAACTCTAAACCGCCCACAGCTCGGAAAACTGCGAACCTACCCATTTCGCCAGCGCCGCATTGACCTCGACCGGCTTCTCCTGAGCCATCCAATGGCCGGAAGGGATCGTAACCTCGGTCAAGTTCTCGCAGTGCGCGCGCGTCGGCTCGGCGAGGCGCGAGACGAGGGTCTCGCAGATATAATCATAAGCCGCGTGCAGGAAGAGCGCCGGCACATTGAGCCGCCAGTTGGCTTTCGCCCGCTCGGCGTAGACCAGATTGGCTTCCCAATTCATGTACCAGCTGCAAGGCCCGAAGAACCCGTTGCGTTCCAGCGCGGCGACATAGCGATGCTCGTCTTCTTCGCCCAGCACGGCCGCGTCGCGTGGAAGGTCGGGCGCCGCCAGATTGCCACGGCCAAAATAGCCTCGGTTGGCGCTGACGAACGCGGTGCGTGCGGGCTTGCCTTTGCCCGCGGGATTGCCGGCGCGGAAGAGCGCCCGGACGGTCGCGCCCACGTCGCTCTCGAAGCCGGCCTCCGCGACCGCGAAATTCTCGCGGTAGAACAATTGATAGTCCCATTGCGCAACGGGAAACTTGTCGGCCGGATAGACGGTCCGGTCCGCCAACGGAACTAGGTTCTCGACCGCGAAGCCGTTCGGGATATAGGGCACGCAAAGGTTGGCGACGCCGTGACAGCGTTCCGGATGGTGCTGTGCGATCGACCACACGACCGGCGCGCCCCAGTCGTGGCCGACCCAGATCGCTTTCTCCGCCCCGAGCGAAGCCAAAAGTTCGAGCATGTCGGCGACGATTTCCTCCAGCGCATAGTCCTCGTGCCGCGGATAGACGCCTGAACGCCCATAGCCGCGCATGTCGGGCGCAACCGCCCGAAAGCCCAAACCGCCAAACACGGGAAGCTGCGCTCGCCAGGAGATCGACAGCTCCGGCCAGCCGTGCAGGAAGATGATCGGCGTCGCCTGGACGGCGCCGCACGACAGAAAGAAGCTCGTATGCCGTTCGGTCTTGGCGACGTTTTCCAAGATGGGAAAGGTCATATGCCCTCCGAGCCTCGGGCCGTTTTGGCGCCTGCGAGGCCAACGCGCCCGAAACTCAGGTAGCCGGCTTCGCCCGGCCGAACAAGTGGGACGTCCCAGAGACAGCGACCCGCGCTTCGATCCTCGCGCAAGGTTCGCGACACACTCTCCCGAATGAGCCGCGGGCGGCGGCATAGGCGAGCGGCGAGGGCGGGTCATGGCGGGAGTGTCGACGGCGGCGGCGACGGCGGCGATCGCCAGCGCGTCGTCGTCCCCCTCCGCGCTGCCGGTTTCGGCCGCGAACCGCGGCGGCAAGGACATCGCCTTCGCCGCCGGCATCGTCCTCATTCTTTGCCTTTTCTTTCTCCCCGTTCCGGCGGTGATGATCGACTTCGGCCTCGCGCTATCGATCGCTCTTTCCGTCCTCATCCTGATGGTGGCGTTGTGGATCCAGAAGCCGCTCGAGTTCTCAGCCTTCCCGACCGTGCTCCTGGTGGCGACGATCCTGCGGCTCGCGCTCAACATTTCGACGACACGCCTCATCCTGTCGCACGGCGAACAGGGACCGACGTCGGCCGGCTACATCATTGGCGGCTTCGCCCACTTGGTGATGGGCGGCGATTTCGTCATCGGCATCATCGTCTTCCTCATCCTGGTGACGATCAACTTCCTGGTCATCACCAAGGGCGCGACCCGCATCGCCGAGGTCGGGGCGCGCTTTACTCTCGACGCCATTCCCGGCAAGCAGATGGCGATCGACGCCGACCTTTCGGCGGGCCTCATTGACGAGAAGGTGGCGCAGGCGCGCAGGCGCGAGCTCGAGGAGGAAAGCGCCTTCTTCGGCTCGATGGACGGCGCATCGAAATTCGTCCGCGGCGACGCGATCGCCGGCCTCATCATTCTCGCGGTCAACATCTTCGGCGGCATCGTCATCGGCGTCACCCGGCACGGCTTGACGCTCGCCGCGGCGGCCGACGTCTTCACCAAGCTCTCGGTCGGCGACGGCCTGGTGACGCAGATTCCGGCGCTCATCATTTCGCTCGCCGCCGGCCTGCTGGTCGCCAAGGGCGGAACGCGCGGCTCGGCCGACAAGGCGGTCATCGACCAGTTGAGCGGCTATCCCAACGCGCTCTTTCTCGCCGCGCTGGCGATGGCGGTCCTCGGCGTCGTTCCCGGCCTGCCGTTCCTACCCTTTGCGCTTATCGGGGGACTGATGGCCTTCGTCGGCGTCGCCATTCCGCGGCGCCTTGAGAAGGATCGCGCCGCCGAGGCGGCCAAGGCCGCGGCGACGGACGAGCGGGCCAAGGCTGAGGCGCGCGCCTCGATCAAGGAGCAGCTCAAATCGTTCGAGATCGAACTTGTGTTGAGCAAGGAGCTCAATGCCGCGCTACTACCCGCGCGCGACGAGATCGCTTCCCGCATCGCCAAAATGCGGCGCAAGTTCGCTCGCCAATACGGCTTCGTCGTTCCGGAAATCCGTCTCTCCGACGACATCAAGGCAGCGCCGAAGACCTACCAGATCAAGAATTCACGGCACGGCGGTCGCAACGCATGAATTGCGGGTCAGGGACCATCTCATCATCATCGGCGACGGCCCCCGGCCCAATCTGCCGGGCGACGAAGTGCGCGAACCCGCCTTCGGCATACGGGCGATCGCGATTCCTGAGGCCTTCGTCAAGGACGCCAGGCGCGAAGGCTTCAAGCCGGTCGATCCGGTCTCGGTGCTGCTCACCCATTTGAGCGAGGTCATCCACAATAACCTTGCGCAACTCTTGTCGTACAAGGACATGCGCGCGCTGCTCGATCGGCTCGAGCCCGAGTACAAGCGGCTGCTCGACGACATATGTCCGTCGCAAATCTCGCAGTCCACACTGCTCGCGACTCTGAAACTTCTGCTCGCCGAGCGCGTCTCCATCCGCAATCTCAGTCTGATCCTGGAGGCGGTGGCGGAAATCGCGCCGCACGCGCGAAGGCCTGAGCAGATCGCCGAGCAGGTGCGCATTCGGCTCTCCCAGCAGATCTGCGGCGACCTTGCCGACGACGGCGCGCTTGCCGTCTTGAGGCTGGGCAATCGCTGGGATCTGGCGTTCCATCAAGCCCTCAAGCGCGACGCCAAGGGCGATGTGATCGAATTCGATATCGACCCACGGCTGATGGAGCAATTCGCCTCCGAGGCTTCGACGGCGATCCGCAAACGGATGGATGAGCGGCGTCTGTTCGCCCTCGTCACCGCCTCCGAGACGCGGCCCTATGTGCGCATGATCATCGAGCGCATGTTTCCGACGCTAGCGGTTTTGTCGCAGCTCGAAATCGCGCGCGGCTTCGAGGTGAAGTCGCTAGGCATGATCGCGTGACGGCGCTGGTCTCCGGGGCGATGGCGGCGCCGCATGCCGCGTTTGCGCCAAGAGCGGCGCTTGGGACCTTCGTGCTGTTCTGCCGCATCGGCGCCTGCCTGATGCTGGCTCCTGGATTCTCGACCGCGCAGATTCCGACCCAAGTTCGCTTGTTCGTCGCCCTCGCGGTCACCCTGACGTTGACGCCGCTGCTGCTGGAGCGCGTGCCCAGCGAAGCGCTTGGCGACGATCCGATCCTCACCCTTAAGGTAATCGCCGTCGAATTGCTGGTCGGCGGCATGATCGGCGTACTGGCGCGGCTGTTCTATTTCGCTCTTGAAGCCCTGGCGGTCGGCGCAGCCTCCATGCTTGGATTCTCCAGCCCGTCCGGATTCCAGATCGAGGGGGACGAGCCAATGGCGCCATTGGCGACGCTCATCTCCCTCGCCGCGATCGCGCTCCTGTTCGCGGCCAACCTTCATTGGGAGCTGCTGCGCGGCCTGGTGGCCTCCTACGACGTCGTGCCGGTCGGCGCTGACTTCAACGCGCGACTGGCGCTGAAGCAGATCGCCGACGTGCTGGGCGAATTGTTCCGCCTCGCGCTCAGGATCGCATCGCCCTATGTGATCTACGCGCTGGTGGTCAATCTGGCGCTGGCGCTGGTCAACCGGCTCACGCCGCAGGTCCAGGTGTTTTTCGTCGCCACGCCGTTTGTCGCCGCAGGCGGCCTAGTGTTGCTCTATTTCACTATCAAACCAGCAGTCGAGGCCTTCATCAGCGGCTTCGGCGCTTGGCTCATTTCCGGCTAGCCAATGAAGAAACGTCTCGACGCGCTGACCCGCATTGGCCGAATTCAAACGCTGATGCACAACGTTGGGCGCTGGCGGCTCAATGCGCTCGAGCGGCAGCACGCAGGGTTGAATGACGACCTGAAAGGGGCTTTCGAGACGCTGGAGGCGGACGAAATTGCCTATGGCGCTCAAGCCGAACTCGTTGCGCGGCGCATCCGCTCGTTGCAGCTGAGGCTCGATGAGCTGGCGCGCGAGCAGGAAGGGGCGCGCCGCAGCGCGCTCACACAAGGGACGCGGGCGAAGCTGGCCGAGCTGGCGATTGAAGCCGCGTCCCTCAGCTATCGGCGGTTGAATGAGCGCAACGAGCTGGCCGAGATCATCGAGCGGGCGGTTGGCCGCCGAGGCGCAAGGTCGACGTAAGGCTTGAGGTGGATGCTGGCGCATCTCTCGTACATTGACGGCGCACCATGGCCTTCAATCCTCGCACCGATGTCGTCCTTGAGGTGCTCAGCGCGGCTGATCCGTCGCGCGCGAGCCTCGCCGCACAGCGGCTCAACGCGCTGGCGGGCTCGAACGCCCCCGCGGCCGACTTTGCCGCCAACGTCGACCGGGCGGCGGGCGCGGCGACCGCGGCGACATCGCCGGTCGCGAGCGCAGCCGACGCGCGCTCGCGTCTCGCAGAGGCGCCAGGCGGGCCGGACAAGCTTGGCCAAGCGAAGACCCAGTTCGAGGCTATGATGCTGAATTCGTTTGTCGGCGAACTCTTGCCGAAGGACACGGGCGAGGTCTTCGGCCAGGGAATGGCCGGCGACATGTGGCGATCGATGCTCGCCGAGCAGGTTTCGATGCAAATCGCCAAGTCCGGCAAGCTCGGCCTCGCCAGGCGCCTGTTCGCCACCCACGAGTTCCCCCCGCGATCGGCGCGCGTTGGCGAAGCCGCCAAGGCCGCCGGCGAGTCCGCCACCCAAATGAGCGCAAATATCTTGTCGGCGCCTGCCGCAGCCGAGCTCGACAACGGCGCCGTTCTGTTCGCTGGGCGAAAACGGACATGAACCAACCGCCGCGCCGAGTGCAATCCCCGGCGGCCGCCGCGGCGCTGCCGATCGTCGAACGCCTCGTCGCGACCATCGACGCCGAAAATCGGGACCTCGGACAGGGCCAGCGGATCCAATACGAGGCCTACAGTCAGCGCAAGAACCAGGGCCTGCTCGAGCTCAATCGCCTTGCTCCGGCGCTGGGCGGAGCAACGTCCGCAGGGCCCCTGCGCGACGCGCTGGTTGCGCTTCACGCCAAGCTTGAGATCAATCGTCGGGCGCTGGCGGTGCAGCTAAAAGCCTGCCACGCAGTCTCGGAGATTATCGCCCGCGCCATCCAAGACGGCCAGTCCGACGGAACCTACACCGCCATCGCCTGGACTCGGTCGCGAGAATGATCAAGGCCGCGCTCATCGGTCTCGCTGCGGTCGCCGGCGTGATCGCGGGCGAAATGGGAGCCGACAAGGTCGTCGCCATGCGCGAGGCGCGCTCGGCCGCTCCCGTCGCAAGGGCGACCGAAGCGCGCAAGACGCATGAGATCAACGTCCCTCGCATCAAGGATGGCGCGGTCAAGGGCTACGCGGTGATGTTGCTGAGCTATACCGTCGATTTGGGCGCGCTCAAGACGGCGGCGATGGCGCCGGATTCGATCCTGGTCGATGAGGCGTTTCGCTATGTCTACAACGACGACACGATCGACTTCGATCACCTCGACCGCTTCGATCTCGCCAAAATGAGCAAGGCGATCGCGAGAGCCGTCAACGAGCGAGTCAAGGGCGACGTCGTCGTCGACGTCGGCGTCCAGGAATTCACCTACGCGCCAATCAGCGACACCCGCGGGCGTCCGGGACCTTAGGCGGCTCGCGTCGTCTCGGGCGCCTTCGAGGCGGCGATCATATCGACGAACCGGCGGAAGAGATAATGGCTGTCGCGCGGCCCCGGCGAGGCCTCGGGGTGATATTGCACCGAGAAGGCCGGACGGTCGGCGAGCGCAATGCCGCAATTCGAGCCGTCGAACAGCGACACATGGGTCTCCTCGGCGTTCCCAGGCAGGCTCCCGCGATCGACCGCGAAGCCGTGGTTCATCGACACGATCTCGACCTTGCCGGTGGTGAAATCCTTGACCGGATGGTTGGCGCCGTGATGGCCCTGCGACATCTTGATGGTGCGCGCCCCGACCGCCAGCCCCAAGAGCTGATGGCCGAGACAGACGCCGAAGACAGGGACCTTCGCCTCCAGGAGCCCCTGAATAGTCGGCACGGCGTATTCGCCCGTGGCCGCCGGGTCGCCTGGACCGTTGGAGAGCACGACCCCGTCGGGCTTGAGCGCGAGGATCTCCTCGGCGCTCGCCGTCGCTGGAACCACCGTCACGGCGCAGCCGCAGTCGTTGAGGAGTCTGAGGATGTTGCGCTTGGTCCCGTAGTCGACCGCCACGACATGAAAGCGTGTCGCCTCCCGCCGGCTGTAGCCGCTTTCGAGCGTCCAGCTGGTCTCGTCCCAGTCGTAGCGCTGGGTCGAGCCCACCGCCGGCACGAGGTCCATGCCGTCGATGCCGGGCCAGCGCGCGGCTATCGCGCGGAGCGCGTCGAGGTCGAAGGCGCCGTCGGGCGAATGGGCGACGACCGCGTTCGGCATGCCGCGCTCGCGGATGAGCGTCGTCAGCGCTCGGGTGTCGATCCCGGTCACGCCGATGACCCCTCGAGTTCTGAGCCAGCTGTCAAGCCGGCCCTTGGCGCGAAAATTCGATGGGCCCGACAAGTCGGCGCGCATGACGGCGCCGACCGCGGCCGACGCGGCGGCGGCATTGACGACCTCGATGTCCTCGTCGTTGACGCCCACGATACCTATATGCGGGAAGGTGAAGGTGACGATCTGGGCGGCGTAGGAGGGATCGGTCAGGATTTCCTCGTAGCCCGTCATCGCCGTGTTGAAGCAAATCTCGCCGACCGCCGAGCCGGTCGCTCCGACCCCGAAGCCCTCGATCACCGCGCCGTCGGCAAGGACGACGACGCCGGTTGCGATGCGCGGACGCCAGCCGGAAGACGGATCGTCCGGGCCAGGCGAGAGATGGGGCCGTGTTGCGCGTGACATGCGGCTGTGCTTAAGCGCCGCCTTCGCTGCGCGTCAAGCTTTGGCGCGTCCATTCGAACGATCGAGGAGAACTCATGGCCGATTCGGCGCCGTTGCGCGAGACCGTGGCCACGCGGATGAAGGAGGCGATGAAGGGAGGCGACAAGGTTCGTGTCGGCGCCCTGCGTCTCATCATGGCCGCGCTGAAGGAGCGGGAGATCGAGGCGCGCGGCGGCGGCAAGATCGTGAGCCGCGCCGACGAACTCGCGCTTTTGACCAAGATGGTGAAATCCCGCCAGGAGTCCGCGACCATCTACGCCGAAGCCGGACGCAAGGAGCTTGCCGAGCAGGAAAACGCCGAGATCGCGGTGATCAGCGAATTCCTGCCCAAGCAGATGGACGAAGCGGCGGTGACCGCCGCCGCCAAGGCCGCCATCGCCTCGACCGGCGCGGCGAGCATCAAGGACATGGGCAAGGTCGTCAACGCGCTCAAGGCCGCTCACCCAGGCGAAATGGACTTCGCCAAGGCGAGCGCGATCGTGAAGGGGCTCCTTTCCGGCTAAGGAAGGTTGTTCGTCCGCGCACAAGTTTATGCGCGCCAAGGATTCCAGGGACTTAAATGCTCCTTTGCGCAACTTTTCTTGCCCGCGGCCGCTCGTTTCCCGCCGAAGCGTTCATTTCGCCCTGCGAAACGAAAGCTTTCGCTTGGAGCCGCTTAAGCCTCTGAAATCATTGAGCGCGCGAAATCGGCCATTTCCCTGGTTCCTTTGTTATCAAAGGCTTGAGGCCGATTTGGTTTCGCTGCATTCTCGCGAAGCCTGGGCGGGCCGTTTTCCGCCTGCCTGAGCGATAGCGCCTCGCGCGCCGCGTCGAGGCGGCCGAGCCGCTCTTCCATTTTGTCGACCTCGCCCCCGATCCGGTTGAATGCACGGGGCAGGCGCAGCCGGTCGGGCGCAAGGCGGTTAAGATGGTCGAGGATGCGGACGAAAACATGCGCGGCCGAAGGTTTGCCGGCGTCGATCTGGCCGCCGACAGGATCGAGCGCCCGCTCGAGCCGCGCGATCTGCAGCAGCGCACAGTCGTCGGCGGGGTTGGCGTCGCGGCGGTTCAGCTCCCGCCGAATGATCTGCTGGGCCCGCCGGACGCTTAAGGCTTCCGACGCCGCGATGGAGCGGATCGTTCCCCCGCCCATCAGGCGGGCGAAGAATTCTTTGCGCGCGCTTGCGCCCTTCGGCTAAGGAACGGACTGGCTTGGCGGACGCGGGCATTGGGCTCTCTTTCGACGAAACGGAAATCGTAGCCCATGTTCTGGAAGTTAGCAATGATTTGTCGAAAAACCTGACCCGGAGCCGCCCGGCCTGGAGAAAAACTGAAATTCCTAGGCGGCGCTTATAGCGATAGCTGTTGATCGTTGTGGAATTCAACTGATTCAGAACCGATCCAAGGCCCGTCATGGCCGGGCTTGACCCGGCCACCCACGCATCGCCAGCGCTATTTGCGAGCATATCTCATAATTTATCATATTATCAATATCTTAGTTGCGTCAGTCAGTGTTCACGTGGATGGCCGGGTCAAGCCCGGCCATGACGAAAGACCGAAAGATAGGTGCCGCAAAGAGACCAACAACAGCTATCGCTATAAGAGCCTCCTTGGCTTTGTCCACTGTCTGTTCTACCGGCAATCCCCACTTGAACCTGAAACCGCGACCGGCAAGGCGAAACATGACAAAGGGGCGATGCGGGTTGAGGCAATGGGCGTTAATTTGGGGTTGAGTAAAGTGTCACCGTATTCCAAGGCGAGCGCGATCGTGAGGGGGCTGCTCGCCGCGTAAGGGCGCGCTTTCGCGCGGCTAAAGGGGGGGGCGCTTAAGGCGGCTTAAGCGTCTGAAATCGACTGGGCAGGCCATCTTGAGAACCACGGTGTGTAGCAGATCAGTCTAGCAGGACGAGCCACGGGTGACCCTTTAGCGTGTGAACCGCAGTGATTTCAATGGGAAGGACTGGCGCGCCCGGACGGGTTCGAACCGCCAACCCTCGGTTTCGAAGACCGAATGTGAGAGTTTCTCCGACATTCCCTTTGTTTCACGGTGATGCATAATCGATTTAATTTGCGAAGAATTTTCCTGATGTCGTTTC
Organism: uncultured Alphaproteobacteria bacterium; assembly: GCA_963824475.1. Taxonomy (GTDB): domain Bacteria; phylum Pseudomonadota; class Alphaproteobacteria; order Rhizobiales; family Beijerinckiaceae; genus Roseiarcus. Next base: position 24,637 of record CAWGPR010000002.1, on the reverse strand, counting down.
CCTGCTATTCTTCGCATTTCCGTGAAGCCGCTTACCGACCGCTTACCGAGCAGGAAAGTCATGCCCATCGGCCGCATATCGAAAAGGACCGTAGATGCTCTATCCTGTCCAGTCTGCTGATTCCTGACGATGTCGCCCACCAAAACGAGATGATGTCGCCCGTCGTAACGGAATGATGCCGCCCACCAAAACGAGATGATGCCGCCCACCGGAACGGAATGATGCCGCCCGGGGTTTTTGACGGCGACGAGCGCCTCCGCTGGCCTGTTTAGGGTCGCTCCTTTGGCAATCCAAGGGAGCGATCGATGCCAGCGGAAAGAGTTTCGATGCGCCAGGCGCGCGAGATCATTCGTCTGAAGTTTTCAACCAGCCTGCCGACGCGCGAGATCGCGCGGCGTCTTGGCCTCGCGCCTTCGACGGTTCGAGAGACGTTGAGTCGTTTGGACAGCGCTGGGCTTTCTTGGCCGTTGCCGGAGGGGATCGGCGACGCCGAACTGGAGGCGGCGCTTTACGCCAATCGCAGAAGCAAACGGGGACACCGCCGCCACGCCGAGCCGGACTGGCCCACGGTCCATCGGGAGTTGAAGCGCAAGCACGTCACTCTGCTGATCGTCTGGGACGAATATATCGCGGCCGACCCCGGCGGTTACAGCTATTCGCGGTTTTGCGAACTCTATCGCGGTTTTGAAGCGAAGCTGTCGCCGACGATGCGGCAGACGCACGCGGCGGGCGAGCGGTTGTTCGTCGATTACGCGGGCGACGGGGTCCCGGTGGTCGTTGACCGGCTCACCGGGGAGATCCGCATGGCGCAGATCTTCGTCGCCGTGCTCGGCGCCTCGAGCTTCACCTTCGCGCACGCGAGCTGGACGCAGGCGCTCCCCGACTGGATCGACGCCCATGTGCGCGCGCTCCAGGCGATCGGCGGCGTCCCGCAATTGCTCGTGCCGGACAATACGAAGACCGCCGTCATCAAGGCCTGCCTTTACGATCCTCAGGTCAATCGGACCTATGCCGAAATGGCGGCGCATTACGGAGCCGCCATTTTGCCGGCGCGGCCGCGGCGGCCCCGGGACAAAGCGAAGGTTGAGCAGGCCGTGCTCATCGTCGAGCGATGGCTGCTCGGGCGGCTGCGTCACCGAACCTTTTACAGCCTGGCGGACGTCAACGCGGCGATCGCCGATCTCATGACGCACCTCAATGAACACCGCCCGATCCGCCGGCTCGGCGCAACGCGCCGGCAATTGCTGGAGACGGTCGATCGGCCATCGCTGAGGTCCCTGCCGGCCGAGCCGTACGAGTTCTCGGAATGGCGGACATGCCGCGTCGGCATCGACTATCACGTCGAGGTCGCCGCCCATTATTACAGCGTGCCCCATCGTTTCATCCGCGCCGAGGTCGACGCGCGGATGACGGTGCGGACCGTCGAGATTTTCCTCAAGGGCGAGCGGATCGCCGCGCATGTGCGGGCAAGCGGCAACCACAAGCACACCACCGTCTCCGAGCACATGCCGTCCAGCCATCGGCGCTATGCCGGCTGGACGATTGAACGCATCCGCGCCGACGCGCGCCTGATCGGGCCGGCGACGGCGGCCCTGTGCGAACTGATCCTTGAGGCGCGACCGCATCCCGAGCAGGGCTTTCGCGCCTGCCTAGGCATCGTCCGGCTCGCGGGTCCCCATGGCGCCGAGCGCCTGGAAGCCGCCGCCGAACGCGCCATCGACATCGGCGCGCGGACCTACGGCTCGGTCAAATCCATCCTCGACAACAGCCTCGACCGGCGTCCCGCGCGCCAGCGCTCCACGGACGGAACGCCGATCCTGCACGCCAACATCCGTGGGCCGCGCTACTACAATTAGGAGAAACGGCTTGCTCAAGCATCCCACCCTCGATCAACTCAGCGCCCTTGGCCTGCATGGCATGGCCAAGGCCTTCGCCGAACTCGTCGCCAACGGGGAAGCCGGCGGCCTCGGCCATCACGAATGGCTCGGGCTTCTGCTCGATCGCGAGGCGTCCTGGCGGCAGGACAAGCGCTTCGCGGCGCGGCTGCGCGTCGCCAAATTGCGCCAGCACGCAAGCGTCGAGGATGTCGATTACCGAAGCCCCCGCGGTCTCGACCGCGCGCTGTTCCAAAAGCTGGTCGAGGGCGAGTGGATCAGCGCCCACGACAATTTGGTTCTCGTCGGTCCGACAGGCGTCGGCAAGAGTTGGCTGGCCTCAGCGCTTGGCCACAAAGCCTGTCGCGACAATCGGTCGGTCATCTATCAGCGGGCACCCCGTCTGTTCGAGGATCTCGCGCTGGCCCGCGGCGACGGGCGCCATCCCCGCATCTTACGCAACCTCGGCCGAGCCGACCTTCTCATCCTCGATGATTGGGGGCTTGAGCCACTCGACGCCGTCGCGCGGCATGATCTCCTGGAAATCCTTGAAGAGCGCTATGGACGCCGCTCCACGGTGATCACCTCCCAGCTTCCGATCGACCGTTGGCACGAAATCATCGGCGATCCCACCTACGCCGACGCCATCCTTGACCGTCTCATCCATAACGCTCATCGCATCGAACTCGCCGGCGAAAGCCTGCGTCGGACACAAGCAAAGCAATCAAGGAAGGCTTGACCCAACACCACAGCCGGTGACAACAATCCATCGGCCAGCGAGGCTCGCGACCCGGGCGGCATCATTCCGTTACGGTGGGCGGCATCATTCAGGAATCCCGGGCGGCATTATCCCGTTATACCCGGGCGGCTTCGTCGGAATCGGCAGTCCAGTCGGAAAGGATCGTGAATTCCTGTGGGACAACTCCGTGGGCGGGTTCGGAGTTGCCGCCTATCCCACGGGCAGGAAGTCGTACGTCGTGCAGTATAGAAGGGGTGGCCGCTCCCGACAATTGGCGATCACGGTCGACTTGCTCCCGACGAAGCCCGCTCCGAGGCCAAGAAGCTTCTAGGGAGCGTCGAGATGGGCGAAGACCCTGTCGCTGCGAGGAAGGCCGGACGCGCCGTGAGGACATTCAAAGAGGTCGCGGACGACTTTCTGGCGAGCCACGTGAAGGTGAAACGTAAAGCGCGGACTTATGAGAGCTACGAGATTCTTCAAAGACGACACATCAATCCAGCAATTGGAGACATGCGAGTGAATGAGGTGCGGCGCGCCGACATAGCTCGGATGCATGCTCGGATGGCGGGAAGACCGGGGGCTGCCAATCGCGCCCTGTCGCTCGTATCAGCCATATGGAATTGGGCCGCAACAAGAAACGAAGTGCTGTTCGCTGAGAACCCTGCGCAAGGGGTCGAGCGAAATCGAGAGCAGGTTAAAGAGCGGTTCCTTTCAACCGAGGAGTTCAGGCGGCTTGGCGAGGCGATTGTACGGGCAGAAACCGTTGGGCTGGATTATGCTGTGGATGACTTAAAACCAGGAGCGAAACATGCTCGGAAGCCCGGGAATCGTTGCCGCTTGTTGGATCCCCACGCACTCGCAGCAATCCGTCTCTTGATCTTCACTGGGGCGCGTCTTCGCGAGATCCTAAATGCGCGATGGGAGAACGTTGATCTAGAACGCGGGATTCTCTTCCTGCTAAGACTCGAAAACCGGGCGAAAGCCAACCTACTTAACCTCCGCGGCCATCGGTGTGATCGTCAATCTGCGGCGCGTGAAGGGTAACCCGCATTTGATCGCCGGAGCCGCTGAGGGCGCACCGCGCGCTGATCTCAAGAAACCCTGGACCGCCATAACCGAAGCCGCCGAGCTGAAGGGCCTCCGCATTCACGATCTTCGACACTCTTTTGCCAGCATCGGGGCTGGTGCGTCGTTGGGACTTCCGATTATCGGCAAGCTGCTCGGGGATTCTCAGCCGGCGACGACGGCTAGATATGCGCATCTCGACGCCGATCCGATGCAACGAGCGGTCGAAGTGATCGGCACCACGATCTCTGCTGCGATAAGTCGCGGAAAATCATAACTCGTCGCCAGCGGCGAGAAGCCGGCAGGAAATGCCCAACCTTCGTCGTCGACACACCAAGGGCTCCGGCGAGGACGAAGCAAGCGAACAAGGGTAACAGCCTATGGCAAATGCCAAGGAGGAAAGGAACAAAATACTGGCCGCGGTTACACGCGGGCGATTGACGCCTCAGCAGGCTGAAGAATGGGTGCGCGAAAGGGGGCAAGCGCCTTTCGCACGGCGGCCGGACATCTCGGGCCTTGACCCGATGCAGGAAGAGCATTGGACATTACCAATGGCAGCAGCTTGGTTCGTTTGGCGTTCGCCCGCCGCCGTTAGCGATCAGTGCGACCGGGCGAGGGAGGGATGGACGCACTGGCGCCGGGTGGGTCGCCGTGGGTGGTGCCTAAGGCGTCTCGGTCGCGCGAGCCTCTACGATGTCTTATCTCAGGCTGGGTTTGGCGATCTTCGCAATTCCAACAGACGCTCCGATAACCCTCGCGGTAGGCCTAAAGAGGCGTTGGTGTCGGGGAAGTTGACTGCTGTTCGTACCTGGCAGGGCGGGTCAGAAGGCGTCGAAGTTCCGAAGCAATGGTCCCGGTTGTTCGACATTTTGGCGAAGCCCCGATCCAAGCCGCTGCGGTCGCCCAGCCGTGCTTCGCAAGAAAAAGGCACCGTACCACGTCGTCCTGGATCAGGCGGCTCCAAAGAGTATGAAGCTCCGAGGGCGGATAACACGACCACAACGTTCGCGTGCGGGATGAGTGAACAGCGACCGGCTCTCGGAGGGGCTTCGCCCGAGGGTCAGGAAATGCTTGCGGAATTGGCTCTGTCTGTTGTCGAGCACGATGCCGACTTCCAGCCATCTCAGATTATCAGAGAGGACGAGTTTGATTTCGCGATGTCGCGAGAGCAAGTCATTGAGGCCGAAAAAACGATCACGCGAGCCGACTTTGCGCGGATCGTTTGGGGAATTGAGCAGGTAGTCGGTTGGGTGGCCTACCAGGACGAAGCCAAATTTCGTTCCCTGAGCAAGATAGATTTTGGCCCCCCTATGATCGGAATTATGAAGTAGATTTTAGGATTGATGACGTACTTGAGACTATATTTGAGACCTTTACCAAGCCAAGGCCTAAAATATTCGGCTACATCGTTGGAGAATCTGGAAACACCAAGGTACAGCCTGAGGATTGGTTGGCGTGGAACATAGAGGATGTTTTGTCATTCGATAAGATTATGTTTAACGCTAAAGATGTTAGAGAAGCGTTCAAACGGTCTTGGCCTCAGGCTGAACGCATGAGAAAGATGCCCGTCGGAGAAATTAAGCGGATGATATTAGGAGCTGTCGTTTTTCATGGAATAGGGACCCCGTTGCGGGGTTGATTTGCATCCAATCGGGGGTCTGACTCACTTTTGATGAAGTCGAGGCGCCGGTTTGGCTCTGATTCGGGCTGGGGATCAGAGCTATGCAGGGGTTTGACGTTGCGGAACTTGTTCCGCGCGGATTTGTCGTAGAGAGCGCGACCAGAGACGATGGTGGCTTCGTAATCGGGATAAGGGTCTCGGCGAGCGTTTGCCGATGTCCGATGTGCGGAAGCGTTTGTAGCCGCGTGCACAGCCAATATCGAAGGCGATTGGCTGATCTTCCGGCCGCAGGCGTGCGAATAGCGCTGATTTTGCGGACCCGCCGCTTCTTCTGCGACATCGCGGCTTGCGAACGGCGGATCTTTGCCGAACGGTTCGAGACGGCCGAGCCAAGAGCCAGACGTACGAGCCGCCTCGACGATGTGGTCCACTGTCTGGCCATTGCGCTCGGAGGGAGACCAGCTGCCTCTCTTTCGCGCCGGCTCAACGTCGAGGTGAGCAACGACACGCTGTTGCGCATGGTGCGCCGGCGTGGGTCACGAAGCTTTCCTCCGCCCACGATTGTCGGCATCGATGACTGGGCCTGGCGGCGCAATCATCGCTACGGCACGCTGGTCTGCGACCTTGAACGACATGCGACGATCGCTCTCTTGCCCGATCGAGAGCCAGCCACCGCTGAAGCTTGGTTGGCGCAGCAATCGCAGATCTGTGTCGTCGCCAGGGATCGTGGAGGCGGCTACGGGGCCGCCGCGCAGCGGGCGCTTCCGCACGCGATCCAGGTCGCCGACCGCTGGCATTTGATGGAGAACGCGAGCGGCGCCTTTCTCGATGCTGTTCGGAAGTCTATGCGCCAGATCAGGGCAGCCATGGGAACCGCGATGGTTGATCCGTCGCTTCTAACCTTTGCCGAGAAACTGCAGTACGAGGGGTACGTACGCCGCGAGGAGACGAACGCCGCCATCCTCTCGTTGTCCCAGCAAGGGATTGGGATCAAGGAGATCGTGCGCCGCACAGGGTACAGCCGCGGACTGATCCGAAAGATTCTTCGCGGGCAGCGCTCGGACGTCTTCCGTGTCCGGCAACGCTCCCTCGAGCCCTATCTTCCCTGGCTCGACGAGCAGTGGGACGCCGACTGCCGAAATGAATCGGCCCTATGGCGGGAGCTCAGGCTGCGCGGATTCCGAGGCTGCCTTCGCGTCGTAAGCGAATGGAGCGCGCGGCGCAAAAAGGCTGAGAAGGCGGATCCAGCCGCGTTGGCCCGCGCCCCATCCGCCCGCACCGTTGCGCGCCTCCTGACGGTCGGCCGAGAGCGGCTGTCAAGGGCTGAGACGATAACAGTCGCCGCCATCGAGAGCGGCGTCACCGTTCTGGTGGAGGCGCGAGAGATTATTCTGGAGTTCCAGGGCATCATTCGACGAAAGGCCCTTGCCGACCTGGACGCCTGGATCAGCAGAGCCCAGGCCAGCCTCGTCGCGGCATTCGCCAACGGCGTGTCCAAAGACAAAGCCGCGATCGAGGCGGCAATCGCCTTGCCGTGGTCCAACGGGCAGACCGAAGGCCAAATCTGCAAGCTGAAGCTCGTCAAACGTCAGATGTACGGTCGCCGAAACCTCGACCTCCTCCAGGCCCGCATCATGGGCTTGGGATAGCGGCCACGTCATCGAAATTGCGTCAGAGCCCCTATTCCGCGCAAATCTGGGGTCCCGTTTCGGTGATCATTGACAGGGCGCGAGCGCGGCTTCAAAGGAAATACGTTCGAGTTCGTCGAATGGCTCGGCGAAAACTACCCTTTCGCCTTCAAGACCGACCCAATTCGCGGCTGGGAGAGCCGCGCGGTTAGTCTCCGGGCCGAGAAGAACCCGCACCAGGCGCTCAAGAAATATCGGGACTTTATGACCCAGACTGCGGATGCGCGCGCCACGCTCGAAGACGCTCACCGAGAGGTCGAACAGTATATCGATCTTGAGATAGAACGGATGCGCGGGAATTGAAGTGGGCTGTCAGTGCAGCCTACCGCCCATCGGGTCGGTCACGCAGGTTCATATGAAGCCGCGTTTTTTGGCGTACGCTGTCTTCATGTTCATCACGACCGTCTTTGACGCATGATCCACGTCGTAGGACAGCAAAGTCGATTTGCCGATCCAAATCTTCTTGCCGTCAACGTTGCATTCGATGAACGCCGGTGATTGGCCACCGTACATGAGCGTAATAATGGCGACCGGTCCAACCGGGCCTGATAGCTGCGTGGGCGCGGGGGCGAGTGGCGGCAATGGGTGCGAGCCAAAAGTTGGCTCCGGCTTCTGAGTCACCTGAAAGCCAACTGGGAGGTCTATAATGCTCCATTCGCCATTGGGATGCCGTTTCTTCATCTTCCCCAAGATCAATTGGGCAAGCTTCATTTCTGGATAGATCAATTTTGTAGTGTCCATCGCGTCTGTGTCCGTATTCTTGACCGCACTTACGATAACTGGGAGCGCCTGCTGTTCAAGGGAAAATTGCAATTTGGCGTTATTGTAATTAACTGAATGACTTGCTGATTTTTTGCTGGTCAGCTACCGACACCGGCAGTAGAGCAGCTCGGTCTAGTTTATCGCCTTAGCCGCAGAGATTTCCGCCACGCGCCTCGCTCCCTGAGGTAACAGAACGACAGTTTTATTCAACGAGTAATACTCAACGAAACGCGATTTATGTAATTCGTTGATTACCTTCCTAAGGTAAGTCGTGTTCTTAGCTTCGGTCCAAGCAATCAGATTGTCGATTGAAGCGGGACTACTACAAGAGGCGACCAACATCAGGATTTGATCTCGTAAGCCCAACTTGATGTCAAGCACCCTCTTTACATCATCGCCTTCCCAAACGATCGGAATTGTACGCTCCGCAAGTGAGTCAATTAATTTTTGCGCCTCCGCAGTTGTAAGGTTGTGGAATACTCGGACCAATTCGGCCATGATCCAGTTGCACATCGAGACTACAAGAGTTGCATCCATGTGATTAGGATCAACGTCGCCGCCCACATGACCAACACCCCGATTGTTACGTACCTCGTACAAGGCAGGAAGCAAGCGTGGTATCAATATTTGAAATCCTCGTGGAACATTGCCGTTATTTTCGAGCCCACGGCATGTGTTCAGAAAATTGGTGGGCTTTGTTGGTTTGGTCGCGTAAATACCCTTCGCATGTCCATCCAGGATCGTGTAAACGATTTCGCAAAACTTGCCTCCGCTGAGTTCGGAAGGCGACCATCTATGTTCAAAGAAGTTTTGAATTATGGAGCGGTATTCTGATAGTAGCGGATCACGCAGATTTGCTGGAATTGCCGACAGAGCATATCCTGCGTTCATTCATTTTCCCCTAGGGCACTCCAGCCTTCCGGCGTGATAAAAAAGCCGCTACCCTTTTTCTCGCAATGTCCCTTACTGACATTCTGGTTCAAGCAATGAGCAGGGTTCGTAAGACTTGCCTGCCGATGCTGTGAGAGCGCCGACGTCACCGAGGCGGTTGCTAAAGTATCAGTCCCGCGCCTCGCCAACCAACCTGCTGTCGCAAGAAATCGTTTGACCTGGTTTCTATCCCCGCCCTTGGCCTTAATGAAGGCTCCCAGCGAAGTGGTAAATTCCGCCTTTGTCCCCGCGTTTTGGATGACAGACTTTTCCTCGACTGCTCCTTGAATTGCTCCCGCCGATTTCGCTGCTTCAAGTACTTTTTCTAGTTGTTCCGCGAGCCACGATTGCTCGCCTTCAGCCGAAAACGAAATCGTGCCGACTTTGATTTCGATTTTTCCGGACGTCTTATCACTCATCGCCCACCCTCCCGAGACGGCCAATTTAGGACTGTTTTGAGTGACCGTAGGGCTAACGACATGGATATGCACAGAAAGATGCTCTGGCTGTCAACGCGGGCGGAATATGACGCCCCCACTTCCAAGGCGGGTTTCCCTGGCGCGGCGGGTGCGCACCGGCATTGATCTAAGCTGCTGATTTCAATGGGTTTTGCAGCCGAACTGTCCACCGCGAAAAGTTCTCATCTTTGTCTTCTCCGGCGCGCCAATGATTTAAATGATTTAGCAACAGCCGACACCCCTCGCCGAAGTCTGCAACTCACCAAAAACTCACCAACAAGTTGAGAGCGCTGGCGGAGAATCGGTGAAAAAGGGCACAGTTCGCTGCACGGTCCATGAAGCAGGAAGTCGCGCTGGACCGGCATTCTGCGTTGTTATCGCTCGCTTAAACGGGGCGGGGCGCTCAAATGCGAAAAGTGGAGCGCGAGGCTACGGCTTTCTGCCGACGCGTCCGCAGTCACACAATCAGCGCCACAGGCGACGAAGCGCGCCAAGTGAGCCGAAACAAAAACTTGGTTTCCTGCTCGGCCCTTGCCCGCATTGAGTAGTTTCCGAGGCTGGACGCAGAGCACCATCGCTCCTATGCCGGAACTGTCTAGACTTCGGCTGGCGAAGCCGCCGCCTTCAAAAAAGCGGTTCGCTGGCGAGGACCTGCGGCAATGGGGAAACGTCCCCGAAAATACCCCGCGCCACAGGTGGTGCAAAGCTTAATCGCCGCGGCCAAATCATGATTGACCGCGGTATTCCTTCCCCCCGGTATCCGGAGCAGCGCGGCCATTGGCCCGTTTACAGCCATCGGCGAATTCAGTCACGCAGTCCTGCGGCTGGCCAAGGCCAGTTCGGGCTCAGCGTGTCTCGACGTGTTCTGTCATCCGTCAACGGGGGCTGGCGCCCGCGGCCGTGGCGCACCTTCGAGGCCGTCGAGTTCGCAACCCTCGAGTGGGTGGACTGGTTCAACAATCGCCGGCTTCTCGAACCCATCGGCTTCATCCCGCCGGCCGGAGCCGAGGCACGCTACTTCGCCATGCTGAACGACCCAGCCATGGCCGCGTGACTCAAACAATATGGCCTCCGGCAATGCCGGAGCGGTTCAGGCCACTGATTTGGTCTCGCCTTTAGAGGAGCGCCATCCATGGAAAATTCTATCTTCGAGTGTTCGTTAGCCGGGATGGGTGCGCGCTCGCGCTGGCCGTCCATATTCCTCGTCAAAGTCGCAGAATCGGCATCTCATCATCCGCAATCTTTCGCCATCAAAAGCCGTACGACGCACGTAGCTTTCCAGCCCGAACGCGTGGCATTTTGGACAGGTCTTACCGAGCGGCTGTGACTGAGCTTCAAGTTTTGCGATCCGTCGTTCAAGCGCCTCCATTCGGTCGGAAGCGGGTCTAGTAGTGGCCATTTTCCATCTCCGTGGCGATACGATTTGCCCCGCTCGCCGCTTCAAGCGATCGCGCCGCTCCTCGGGAGCTGAATTTCGGCGCTTGTCCGTTTCGGCATATTCAGAATAAAGACGCCGGCGAACGTCTCAGCTCGACATTCGATTACTTGCGCGCCTCGCGGGGAGAGGACGTTCGGGATTGACCGCTAGTCCCGGTCAACCCTCTCCGTTCCCTTGATCCGATCTTTATCTATGAGCTTATCTTCCTGTCTTCGGCGCCGCGCCGCGGGTAGCTCATCGCTTCGCCGACCCGACCGTCAAAACCAGAAGGTAGGGCGGCACCGAGTTACTGAATAGGATCGGAATCTACTCAGGACCATCTGCGGCCTGCACATTCTCGAAGGCGGCGCTCTCTTTCATGACACCGCCTTCCGCCAACACGTGATCGCGGCGGCCGTTCGGGGAAGCATCAACTACTTCTGATGATCGTCGCGGCTGCGCCGAGGGCCGCGCCTTGTGCTAGGGCGCCTCGCATCGCGTCGTTGACGCCGCCAACGGCGTTCTGGATTTCGCCCTCGGCTTGGTCCGACTTGCCGTCGCTCTGCAATTTGGCGTCGCCAACCGCCTTGCCGACCGCTTCCTTCGCAGCGCCTTTTATTTCCTTCATCGAACCGGCGACTCTGTTCTTATCCATGGCTGGGTTCTCCTTGCGTTTTGGGAAGACGCGTGTCGGCGTTTGCCTTGAGCCATTCGCGTCTCGTACAGAGACTGTAGCGGCGAAATTCATGAGACGGCAGCCTCGGAAACTAGTTACTCCGGGCCGCCCACGTCGGCGTCGCAGGATTGAGAGATCGGATCGGATGCGCCACCGCGCCAAGGGCATTCAACGCTTCGGAAATCTGTTGGGATAGATGGGCGACATCGTTCTTTACGGCCGTCAAGTCCTTCTCAAGACGAGCGTAAACTTTGTCGTCGCCCGCGCTTTGCGCGGCGCCTCTTGCCGTTTCGTTCATTTCCGCCTCCGCAACACCACCGCCGCAAATCAGCAACGGAGGTCGCGCCGCGAAATCTCGTCGCTAAAGTTACGCGTGGCGTCGGTTCAGAACCAACGTCCCCGGCCATAGAAGCCGAACCCACCGAACAGAAATATCACCACGAGGATGATCAATAATGTATTCGTGTCCATAGCCGTACTTTCCTGAGTTTTCCGCGCGACGCGCGATAGATTTTCGGTGCCGGTCCTACTAAACTGACTATGTCGGGAAACTCGACGCCCTCATAGGCTCGGAAAATACCTACGGTTCGCCAGCAGGGGCGGACATCTCAAGAAGGGCGCACCGTCGCCGCGGCTCCAGCGCGGCCCTGCACCGGAACCCGCGGTTGACAGCTTGCGCGCTCGGACTAGCGAGAGCGGCGCTGAGTAGATTCCGACTCTTACCATTCCGATCAATTGACGACTAACTGGCTGAGAGCGACGGCGAATCCCGCCGAATTATAGGAGGTCTCTATGTCCAGAACGATTCTTGCTCTTTCAACCGTAGCCTTGCTTTGCGTCTCATCTCAAATTGCCTTTGCCGACGAAAGCGGCGCGATCACCGGAGGGGTCGGGGGCGCTGTCGCCGGGGCTGTTGTTGGCGGTCCGATCGGCGCGGTCGTAGGTGGCGTCGGGGGCGCGGCAATCGGAAATTCGATGTCCAATCACAGGCGCTATCATCGCGGCTACGCTTATCACCCCTATCACCACCACTACAATCAATACTGACCAATCGACGACGTCCGGTGCGAGGACGCCGTTGTGGTCCAGGATATGGGTCAGAGCCGCCGATGAAACCGGCGCGGCGCAGAACGAGAATTTTTGATCGACCCGAGCTAGCGGCTACGCAAGCGGATAGACGCATGCAAAGAGCAAACTCCGTCCTTGTGCGATCGGTCTTTTGAGCGGCCGTCGTCTGCGCCCTTCTCCGGGCCGCAACCCTGAGCGGCGCTGATCGAGCCGGTTCGCTTCCGAACGGGAACGTTAATCAGCGAGTCGGCGCCGGCCGAGGGGCGCGGCGCAATGACATTGCACTCCTGCGCGAAAGCGGCGCCGCCGATCCATGACCGTTCCAAGGCTTCGCGCAAACTCCCCGGCGTTGTCGTGCTCGCGGTCCTAAATCTCGCGAGCCCCTAGCCGGGCTCCTCCTTGCCTCGCCGGCGACCGGGCCTGTAGTGGTGCTGAGCTTTCTCGCCACGGTCATCATTTCCGGCATCGAGAACTCCGTACTTGTCGCCGGCTTGGCCGCGCTCGGCGCCGCGCTCTACAGTATCGGGGCGCCGAAAGACAGCATGATCCAATATGAGACCGACATCAAGGCGGACAGCTTTCTCGTCATGGTGCGGGGCCCAGAGGAAGAAGCCGCTCGCGCCAAGCCGATCCTTGCCGCCACGAATCCTTCGCGACTGGATATTCATCGGAACACGGACAAGGTCGCCCGCCTGCCGCCCCTTGAAGGCGGCTCAAGAGGCGGAATGGCGGTCGTACAGACTGATGGCGAGAAACTTGATCTAAGCCGCAATATCAGCGGTCGCCGGGTTCGGCTTTGCGCCAACGAGCGCAAGCCGGGCGCGGGCGACCGCCGGCGGCGATCAAGACATTTAAGCCAGCGCCGTCGGCGATCCGCTGCGCCTTCGCGTTTGCGGCGAGGCAAGCGCGCCAGCATGAACCTTCGAACCTTAAGGGCCAGACTTGTGCTGCAACACTGTCGTGGCGCCGGCGGCGCGAGGTGTCAACGGATTTGCGCCGCTTCGAGGCACAGGCGAAATGAGGGCTGAGGTCGCGAAGACGATGAGCATCATGATGGCGAAGGCGCTCAACGCCGCGAGCACCTGCGTCTGCCGCAAGCCGTTGCGACAAATATACTATTCGACGGACGGACATTGGGAGTCTTGCCCCTCGGCAACAGCGCAACGAGACTGGCGGCGCTCATCCTTGACGGGATCGCGCTCGCCGGCGCGAGCGGCAGCGCTTCAATCAGCTCGGTCAACCGCACGGCAGCCGCTTCCCTCGGCATTCGCGCAAGGCTCGTGGCCTCTTTCCAGGGATCGACATCGAGCCGCGCAAGCGCGGAAAGGACGCTGAGCCCTGTTCCATTTCGATCTTCGCCAATCGACGTGCCGAGAAATTCGTCGAACTCCGGCCCGATGAGCGGCGACAGCGCGGCGTGGGTCATGTCATTACCCGATCCTTTTCACGCTTCACCACGACTTGGTCAGAAGCGGGCGCCGTTGCAAGCGCCCTCTGAATTGCTCGCTCCAGGTCCGACACGCGGAAGGGCTTTTGAATGAGGACGGTATCTGGGCCCAACGGCATGCCTCTCACCGCATTGCCGGTGACGAACACATGTGGGACGAATTTCCTTAGGAGGATCTCTTTGACGGCTAGGATGCCGCTCGCCTCGCCGAGTCCGACATCGACGATCATCAAATCGGGGCGCCAATGCGAAGCGGCGGCCACCGCTTTGGCCACATTGGACTCCACGGCGCAAACCGTGTGGCCGAGACCCTCGAGCGCTTCCGCGAGCAATCCACCGATAATAGCGTCGTCTTCCACGACCAGAGTGCGCAGCGCCTTCATCGAGTAACCTCCCCGCTCCAAGAGCTGTAGGATAGACGTGTCTGAAGCCATAATAAGGACCGCCGGTCGCGAAGAGCACCCTCGGAAACTACTCATGCCGTGGCGGCTGGCGGCAGCATCTAATTTTCGCCGTCTAAAGGGGCTCCCACGAGGAGGGCGGCGATCAGCGTGAGTGCGGTCTGGCGCTGGCAAAAGCTTGACCCTTCCGCCAGCAACGCGTCCGTTCCAAGCTCTGGAACCGACGACCGCACGCGCGATTCTCGAGCGCGCCGCTCGAAGGCGAACGCGGAGAACCCAACCGCACAAAGAACGGCTGAGACGGCGCACAGCGCGCCTGCGGGCCGAGGATGGTCGCGGCGTAAATCCGGGGAGCCCCGAGGCCGGCGCACAGAGCCGCCGCGGCGCAGTGAAGGGCGATCAGCTGGAGGACCGCAATACGTACGAAGGATTCCGTCGGTTGAACTTCGACGCGCGGCGCGCGGGGCTGAAGCACCGCAAGAGCAATCCGAACGAGATCGCCCACTGTCGAAGGCTGGCTCACCGCCGAAGCACCCGCGCGCCGATGTAGCCGGGCCCGACCGCGATCGTCAGCGCGACAAATGGTCGGTTCTGAACAAAGAGATTGAGCGCATTCGCCGAGCGTTCGCCTTCGGCTCCCGCTTGCTGGCGGAGGCTTCTGACACGCTGTTCAACCTGGCAGGCGGCGTTCTGAACCGTGCTCATCGCTACCCCTTTCATGTGCTCAATCAGGCTCGCGACGTCGCGCTTCACCGCGTCAAGATCCTCGCGAAACAGCTCAAGATTAGAATCTGCGTTCAGTGACGCGGTCATGATCGCCAAGCCTCCCATCGTCGCAAGACATCCGTTGCGGCGACGCGCGTACGACTATGTGTGACGCTTCTTCGTCCGGAAGGATTCGGAAACTACTCATGTCTCGCGCTCGCGCACGTTTGCTCGTGCGGGAGCAGTGCGTCGAAAACGAATTGCAATCGCGCGCGAATATCGCTATTGATTGTCACTCGCTCCGTTGGAGCGCCGCCCTTCGAGAAAACTCTCAGAATGCCTGGAAGCCTCAATCATATCGTCGAGGGGAAGCGATCGCGCTGGATGTCGAAGCCCCTCTCTGCCCGCAAGACTGCGGAGTTTCCGGTCGTCGCAATCGGCGCCTCGGCTGGCGGTCTAGACGCCTGCAGGAAGCTTCTGGATGCGCTGCCGGCGGTCAACGGCATGGCCTTCGTCATCGTGCAGCACCTAGACCCTAGCCACGACAGCATGATGGTGGATCTCCTTGCGGGCCATACTTCCATGCCGGTCTTGCTGGCGACCGACGGGATGAAAATCGAGCGCGAGTGCGTCTATGTCATTCCGCCTGGCGTCTATCTGTCGGTCGACGACAAGGGCGCGTTGCGGATTTCCAAGCCGGAGGCACGACACGGCGCGCGGCTTCCTTTCGACTTCCTTTTGAATTCCCTCGCTCGCGAATATGGAGCGCGCGCGATCTGCGTGGTCCTTTCCGGAACCGGCGCCGACGGCAGTCTTGGCCTCAGAGCGGTTAAGGAAAGCGGCGGTCTCGTCATCGCGCAGGATATCAGCGAAGCGGGCTATGACGGCATGCCCAGAAGCGCCATCGCGATGGGCGCGGTCGATCTCGTGGCCCGCACCGCAAAGATCGCTGAGGCGCTGGTCGCGCGCGAACGAGGCCACGTCTTTGTGCCCGAACGGCAGAAATCGTCCGCGCAAAAGTCGGTGGAGGATTTGCTGCCGGACATCATCGCTCTCCTGCGCAGGAAGACGGCTCACGATTTTGCTCTTTACAAGCATGGCACGCTCGAGCGGCGCGTCGAGCGGCGGATGGCGCTGGTTGGGGTCAAAACCGCCGCCAAGTATCTCGACCTCTTGCTTCGCGACGCCAACGAACGCGATCAGCTCTCCAGGGACTTGCTGATCAATGTCACAGGCTTCTTTAGGGACGCCGCGGTTTTCGATTTTCTCGCCAAGAGCGTTATTCCCGACCTTGTGCGCGACCACCCGCTGGATCGGCCGCTCAGAATCTGGGTCGCTGGGTGCAGTTCCGGCGAGGAGACCTATTCGCTCGCCACGCTTTTTCGCGAGCAGATCGACGCCTCGAAGCGCGACATCAAATTGCAGATATTCGCGAGCGACGTCGACCCGGACGCGGTGGCGAGCGCTCGCGAAGGCCTCTATCCCGACTCGATCGAGGCCGATGTGTCGCCAAAACGATTGGCCCAATTCTTCGTCAAGGAGGATCGCTTCTACCGGGTCTCGGCCGAACTGCGCTCGACCGTCGTGTTCACGGTGCACGATGTGCTCGCTGACCCGCCATTCGCACGTCTCGATTTCGTGTCGTGCCGGAACCTTCTGATCTACCTTCTGCCGGAGGCGCAGGCCAAGGTCGTCTCCATCATCCACTTCGCGTTGCGCGAAGGCGGCCTTCTGCTGGTCGGCGACGCCGAGACGGTCGGGGTGGCCGACGGTCGGTTCGCCGCCATTTCGAAACCGCAGCGCATTTACCGCCGCGTCGGCGGCCCTCGACCGGGCGATTTCGGTCTACCCTCGAGCGCCGGTGACGGTTACCGCTCGCGGGCGCGTCCCGGCCCGACGGCCGCGCGTTCGCGCCAGATCGAACTTGCCGAGCTTTGCCGACGGATGGTGCTGGAGGCCTATGGTCCGCCTGCGGTTCTGATCAACCGCAAACTCGAATGTCTCTACTACCACGGACCCGTGGATCGTTATCTCAAGGTCGTATCGGGCCGCCCGGTCAATGATGTGATCGCAATGGCGCGAGAGGGCGTGCGCGCGAAGTTGAGATCGGCCGTTCAGCGCGCGCTGCACGAAAATGCGCGAATTGTCATCCCCGGCGGCCGGACGAAAGGCGAGGCCGGCGCCCCGTCATTCAGCATCGTCATCGTGCCGGCGCCGCGTGAGCGTGAAGACTTGTTGCTGGTCTGCTTCGTCGAAGAGCCGGAGCCGCAGGTCGCAGGAGGCAGCATCGCGCCGACGGACGTCCCGCGCGTTATTGAGCTCGAACGGGAGCTCGAAGCGACAAAAAACGAACTCCAGAACACCATCCGTAACCTGGAGGTCTCCAGCGAAGAGCAGATGGCGGTCAACGAGGAAGCGTTGTCCATCAACGAGGAATATCAGTCGACGAACGAGGAGCTTCTCGCCTCCAAGGAGGAGCTTCAATCGCTCAACGAGGAGCTGAACGCCCTCAACAGCCAGTTGCAGGAAACGCTCGAGCGGCAGCGGACGACCGCGGACGATCTGCAGAACGTCCTTTACAGCACCAAAGTCGCAACGATTTTCCTCGACACGCGCTTCAACATCCGGTTCTTCACACCGGCGACGAGAGCGCTCTTCAATGTAATTCCGAGCGATGTGGGTCGCCCGCTCACGGATCTCAAGTCGCTTGCCGCCGACGATGCTCTCCTGGACGACGCCCAAACAGTCTTCAGGAGTCAGACGCCTCTCGAGCGGGAAATTCAGGGGCGAAGCGGTCACTGGTTCGTGCGCCGGATCATGCCCTACCGCGCCAGCGACGATAAGACCGAAGGCGTGGTTATCACCTATGAAGACGTAACCGAACGGCGGCGCACGGCGGATGCGCTCAGCGTCGCCAAGCGTCAAGCCGAATTGGCGAGCATCGCCAAGTCGCGCTTCCTGGCGGCGGCGAGCCATGATCTGCGACAGCCTCTACAAACGCTGATCCTCCTTCAGGGTTTGCTGGCCAAGAAGGTGGTCGGCGAGAGGAAACAAAAGCTCGTCGGCCGCATCGAC
The DNA here is from genome assembly GCA_963824475.1 of uncultured Alphaproteobacteria bacterium. GTDB lineage: Bacteria > Pseudomonadota > Alphaproteobacteria > Rhizobiales > Beijerinckiaceae > Roseiarcus. The sequence continues at coordinate 6,711 of CAWGPR010000002.1, read as the reverse complement.
GAAGCTCTAGGCGCGATGACGGGCATGCTGAACACGCTGCTCGACATCAATCAGATCGAAGTGGGCGCCGTGAAGGCCGAAACAGCGGACTTCCCCGTGAACGACCTGCTTGATCAACTAAAGGACGAATTAACCTACCATGCGCAGGCGGCCGGCCTCGGGTTCCGCGTGATGCCCTGCACCCTGTCCATTCGAAGCGATCGGCGCCTGCTCGAGCAAATGCTCCGTAATCTAATCTCCAACGCGCTGAAATATACCCAGCGCGGCAGGGTGCTCGTCGGGTGCCGACGACGCCAGGGCAAATTGCGCATCGAGATCTGGGACACCGGGATCGGCATCCCGGAGTCGGAGTTGCAGGCGATCTTCGAAGAATACCATCAGGTGGACAACCCCGCCCGCCAGCGAAACCAAGGTTTGGGCCTGGGGCTCTCGATCGTCAAAAGCCTGGGCGAACTGCTCCGCCATCCGATTCGGGTGCGCTCGCTGAAAGGAAAGGGGTCGGTATTCTCGATCGAGGTCCCGCTGGCGCCGAGAGGCTTTCCTTCGGCGCCAGACCATCCGCGCGCGTTTGACGACACACCGGCGCAAACCGCGCCGCGCACTGGAGCGATCCTGATCATCGAGGATGACCCCGAGGTGCGCGAGCACCTTGAGCTGTTTCTGAGCGAAGAGGGCTATGAGACTTCGGCGGCCGTCGACGGCTACGACGCGCTGGAATTGCTGGCGCGCGGGACGACGCGACCCGACCTGGTCCTCGCCGACTACAATTTGCCACGCGGCATGAACGGGGTTCAAGTCTGTTGGAAACTGAGGCAGGAGTTCGATCGGCAAATTCCGTTCATCATTCTAACCGGCGATATTTCGACTGAGACCCTGCGTGATATCGCCTTGCACGACTGCGTTCATCTCAACAAGCCCGTCAAACTGGGCGATTTGACGCGCGCGATCGAGAAGCTCCTGGCCAGGCCGGCCGACCCCCAAGTCCTACCTCCCCGTCACTCTGTTGAAGCCGTGAGCGCTTCGGGGGGAGCCAGAATCATTGTCATCGATGATGACGACCAGGTTCGTGAGGCGATACGAACCGTGCTCGAGGACGATGGCCGTATCGTCGAATCCTATGCGAGCAGTGAGGCGTTTCTTGACGCCTTTGATCCCGGCAAATCCGCGTGCCTGCTGATCGACGCCTATCTGCCGGGTATGAGCGGGCTCGAACTGCTCGAGAAGCTCCATGACGAGGGGCATCGCTTGCCGGCGATCATGATCACCGGCAACGCCGACGTGCCTATGGCGGTTAAAGCCATGAAAGCGGGCGCACTGGATTTCATCGAAAAGCCGATCGACCGTCTGGAGCTCATCGCGAGCATCGAGCGGGCTCTCGAACTGTCGCAGGATTCGAGCAAGTTGCAGGAGGTGCGAGAATCGGCGGCGGCTCACCTCGCGGGTCTTACGCCGCGACAGCACGAGGTGATGGACAGGGTGCTCGCGGGCCAGCCCAGCAAGAACATCGCCGCCGACCTCGGCATCAGCCAGCGCACGGTCGAGAACCACCGCGCGTCGATCATGAAGAGAACCGGTTCCAAGTCGCTGCCCGCACTGGCCCGGCTGGCGCTTCTCGCGTCGGGCGGAGAAGATGAGCCGTCGATGGCGCCTTGAGCCGCGGCGTGCTCACGCCTTCACCCCGCGAGAATATGGCCAAGAGCCGCCAGCGGGCGAACGCGATCACATACGATCTTGGTCGTCGCCAGAATTGGCGCCGAAAGAATAGCGCCAGGGACGCCCCACAGCCAGAACCAGAACACGAAAGAGAAGATAACGAGAACCGGATTGAGCGTAAATCGTCTGGCGAGGAGCATCGGCGTCGCCGTCTCGCCCTCCATCACGTGGATGACGACATAGAGCGCCGCCGGGAGCAGGGCTTGCCAAGTCGAGGCGATCGTGAGCGAGCCGGCGAATAGGAAAATGACAAAAGCTGCGGCGGGCCCGAGAATCGGCACATAGTTTAGAATGAATGCGACCGTCCCCCATAGAACGGGATCGCCGACTCCGGTCGACCACATGACGACGGCAGTCGCGGCGCCGACAAGGGCGTTCATGAGGGTAATTGTGAGAAGATAGGCCGAAATATCGCGTCCGATTTGCTGCGAGATGTCGACCGCCTGCCGCTTGCTTTTAAACCTGGGCAGCAGCTCGACGAACCGCCTCAGAAAGCTGTCGCCCGAAACAAGCAGGAAGTAGAGAAACAAGACAGTGGTGAACAGGCCGCTGGCGAAGCTTCGCGTCCCGGCAAAGACGCTCGAGAGAATCGCTCCGCCGTCAAAAGGCCCGGCCGAGCTTTGCTGCGGGCCCGCGGCGCCGAAATTGTCGGCCGCCGTCAGGAATGTCCGAAGCGTATTGATGGGGGCGTTGAGAAAGCTCAACCGCTCCTGAAGGCGGGGAACGCCTTCGGGCAGCTTCGCGATCCACGCTTCGGCGGGCCCGGAGATGGCGGCGCCAAGTCCGACAATCGTCGCGAACACGACGAGAATGAGCAAAATCGCTCCCAGCGCCTTGGGCACGCGCAATCGTTCAAGCATGCGCAAGGCAGGCTGCATCAAAAGATTGAGCATAACCGCGAAGATCATCGGCAGGACGATCTCGCTGGCGATATAGGCCGCCGTCAAAATCGCAAGAATGAATATGCCGCCAAGATAGAAGGTCTTCGCGTCGGACGGCAGCGGCATATCCGCCAATAATTCTTCAGGCGCTTCGATCTCAGGCTGCCGATCCGAATCCAACATGGCGAAGCTCCGGATCAATGCCCCACACGCTCGACGCGGATGCCGCAATCCGAGTTTCGCAATCGGCCCATGAACCAAACGCGACCACGACGATCACGACGACTTTTCAAGGAGGGCTGCCGAGTCCACTAGGCGTCGCAGTTGATTTCACTCGCTGTCAGTCCTCAAACGGAATTCGTGCGCCCCCTAGCGCCGGCTCGCCGGCGTTGCAAGTACCCAGGGTCGATCGGCGGCTCGGCGCGCACCTTGACCTACCGGCCCACGAGCCACAGGACGATAAGCACGATCAGAACGATGCCAAGCACGCCGCCTAGGCCGGGGGCGCCGTAGCGCCCGTGAGCATAATATCCCCCGCCACCACCGAAGATGAGGATCAGGATTATGACAAGGAGAATTGTGCTCATATTTCGGGCTCTGGGCAGGTGAGAGTCGTCTGAAGCGGCGCCCTTACGATTTCTTCACCGCGTCGCGCATCGCGTCGTTCAGGCCGCCTACGGCGTTTTGAATCTTGCCGACGGCCTTGTCGGTCTTGCCGTCGCTCTGCAACTTGGCGTCTCCGATAGCCTTGCCGACGGCCTCTTTGGCTGCGCCCTTGATTTCCTTGATCGAACCGGCGACTCTGTTCTTGTCCATGTCTGCTCTCCTTGCGTATGGCGAAGACGCGTGGCGGGCTTGGGTCTGCGCCGCTCGCACCCTGCATTGTCACGCTAGGGGGAAAGTCCGGAGACAGGCAGCCTCGGAAACTACTCACTCGACGGAGCCCCCCCCGACATCGTTAATGGACACCGCGACGGCCAAGCGACACGCCCGCCCGCTCTTGTTCTCCCACCGCAATCAAGCGGCTCGCGGGTTTGAACGTAGATCGGCTATTGGCGCGTTGCAGGACTTTATCGAGCGCTTCCGCGAAGGCCAGCGTGGAAGGCAAAGACAGGGGGCTTCGTTTCTTAGCCGGCGCGCGCGTTTCGCGACGTCGAAAGCCCGGCGCCGCAGCGCCTCGTCATCGGGCCAAAGGGCGGCGGTCATGGGGTGGCTCCAGCTTTCTCGACAGATAAACTTCTAATCGTCGAAATCGACCGCACGAGAATCGGCTCCGGCTCCCAAGCCATCGCGATTTCAGGCGATCTGCCTCGATGACCGCCGCTAAAGGTTGCGGCGGCAAGAACGGCGCAGAGGGCGGCGGCTGAAAGTGCCAATCGCAACTGGACCGCCTGTCTTCTGTGCACGGGACTTACCCCATTGCGTGGCCGATCGCCCTAGCCTTCACTTTCGCGCCAATCCGAACTCCGCGCATGTCTTGAGGCCACAAGGCATAGACGGCGGAGGCATCGGAGAAACAAGCGTCGGAAAGTACTCAAACCGGAACGCGACACCTCCCGGCTTCGACGAACGCCGCGCGGCTGTCGGCATCGGGAGGGGTCAGTGCAGCGCGGCGCGTCTGCGCATCGTCTCGCGTCTAGGTGCTTTCCGAACCTACTGCGTGGGCTGGTTTCGTGATCGCATGACAGATGGCAACCCCAAAATTCGCGCCATGCTTAGCGCAACGCAGGAGCGAGGTTCCATGCACCAAGAGGCTACATTCACCGCGATCCGCCGCGCGCTGATGCGCTTGCTGTCCGATTTCGCCGAGACGGTTCTGCGTTTCGTAAGCGCGCAAGAGAATTGATCCGCTCGTCGGACCTCGATCTACGCGGTAGAGGCCGCGAGGCGCGGCCCTGTCAAAGAAGCGAGAGCTGTATTTTCGAACTGAGACGATACAGGTCCTTCCGACCCATTCGGATAAGGCGCCAATCATGTTGCAGGTCATTTCCCCTCTGAAGGGCTTCGCGATCGAGGCGAGCGACGGCAGAATTGGAACTGTCGTCGATTATCTGTTCGACGATGCGTCGTGGAAAGTGCGCTGGCTCGTCATCGATTGCGGGACGTGGCTGACGACAGGGCGCAAGGTGCTCATCCATCCGTCGGCCATTTCGCGAGAGGACCTCGAGCAGCAGCAATTCGTTGTTGCGCTGACGAGAGCCCAGGTCGAAGGCAGCCCGGAATTGGCCGAAGATCAGCCGGTCTCGCAGCAAATGGAGAATCAGCTTTACAGTTATTACGGCTGGGACCCACTCTGGGGCGGCGCCAATCTCTCGGCGATCCCAGGCGCAATGGCTTCGCCCTTGATGGCGCCGCCCTATTTGGGCCTGGGTCCAACCGATGAGGCCGAAACTGCCGGCGACGGCCGGTTGCGGGGAGCCGATCCGCATCTGCGCAGCGTTGTCGAAGTGACCGGATACCGTGTTCAGGCCGTTGACGGGGAAATCGGACGTATTGAGAATCTCATCATCGACGACACGGACTGGAGCGTCCACTATTTCATCGTCGACACCCGCAATTTGTGGTTTGGCAAGCACGTGCTGATTTCGCCGCTCGCAGTGAAAGCGATCGATTGGCTCGACCGCCATGTCGAGCTCAACGTGTCGCGCGAACTCGTGAAGGCGAGCCCGCCCTGGGATCCGCTCGTTGCATTCAACGATGAATATGCAAAGCGGCTCCACAAGCACTATGAGTGGGCCGAATCGCGTGCGTAACGCCGGAGGCGCAATCGTGGGGCGCGCAGCGCATGCGTTTGACCTACGCCTGACGGCGGCATTTCTTGCGCTTGGGCTAGCCGCGCGCGCGACAACGCAGATCGCGATCCGCCCCGTCAAACTTTGAGTAGTTTCCGATCCTGTCGGGAAGCGACGGCCGCCGTTAAATTCTGAGTAGCCGCAAGAAGCATAGCGATGGTGATCGCGACAATCCTTATCGCCTTGCCGGTTGGGATCAGCCGGGACGCGGCTCGCGGGCCAAACAGATCCGCTCACCTCTCGTCAAAGTGAAAAACAAAATGTCTGAGGACAAGCAGCTCCAAGAATCCGTGATGGTCGAACTCGGCTGGGAGCCGAGCATCGACGCCGCGCATATCGGCGTCGCCGCGAACGCTGGCGTCGTGACCCTGACCGGGCACGTCCAAAGCTTCGCACAAAAGGTCGCGGCGGAGAGGGCGGCGGCTCGGGTAAAAGGCGTGAAGGCCGTGGCCGAGGAAATCGAGGTCAAGCTCCGCTATGACGTCACACGCGGCGATGAGAGCATCGCCGGGGCGGCTATCGAGCGTCTGGCTTGGGACTCATCCGTTCCCCCCGGCGCCATCGAGATCAGAGTCGAAAAGGGATGGATCACGCTGAACGGCGAAGTCGATTGGTACTTCCAGAAGGAAGCCGCCGCGCAGGCCGTCCGAACTCTGATCGGCGTCGTGGGAGTTTCCAATCTGATCGAGATCAAACCGACGGTGAACGCGGACGATGTCGGCCAAAACATCACCCGCGCTCTGCATCGCTCCTGGTTCTGCGATCCGAACACGATCAGGGTGAGCGCTCAGGGAGGCGAGATCAAGTTGACGGGGCAGGTCACGACTTGGAATGCGCGCGACTTGGCGGGCGCCACCGCGTGGTCCGCGCCCGGCGCGATATCCGTCGAAAACGAGATCTCCGTAAGCTAGCACGCCCACACGCTGGCTCGGCAGTCCGGGGGCGCCAGAGCGTCAGGGTTGCCTCGCACGTTCTCAAAGACGAGGCGTGCGTTGTTTCCGAGTTTGCTTTCGCGGCATTCCCAAGCGCTATAGTTTGTAGGGGCAGCGGCCCCCGACTTGCCGCGAAGGTATGTGCGCGTCATGAGTTCTCGTGTCCGCGTCAAGCCTCGGCAGGCGCTACAAGCGAATGCCAGTAAAGACCCGCCGCAGACCGGACATGGAGTGCCACGGCTCCTCTAGCGGCTCTTTTTTCGCCTCGATTTCGTGCCGGCGACAGATTGCGCCGGGAGACTGCCCCACGACCCGTCGAACGCGCCACGAGCCGAGTGGGTCCAAAGAGCTCCGCTGCGGGCGGAGGTCAAGAACGCCGACCCCGCAAGCAAC
>CAWGPR010000001.1:0-297993 GCA_963824475.1 uncultured Alphaproteobacteria bacterium | reverse complement strand
CCGCCATGATTAAGTGGTTTGGTCCCAGAACCGCATTCGAGGTCATCCACCAGTGCCTGCTGACTTTCGGTCACTACGGCTGGTCGATGGATCTCCCGCATCAGCAGCGCCTGCGCGACGTCATGGGCCTACAAAATTGGCGATGGAACAGCGGGCATCATGAAAATCATCGTGGCGCGGGCCCGCGCCGGCCGAGCCGCCAATCCGAAACAAGCGAGATCGAACGCATGATTTATGAATCGGTGTTCCGCCCCGGCCTGTTCGCAAACCAGGTCGTCATCGTGACCGGGGGGCGGAAGCGGCATCGGCCGCTGCACGGCGCACGAGTTGGCGAGCTTGGGCGCGCAGGTTGCACTGGTCGGTCGCGACGCCGACAAGCTCGAAAGTGTGAAGGGCGAACTTTCCGACGATGGCGGCAAGGCGAGCGCACACATCTGCGACATCCGCGACGAAGCGGGGGTCGCCGCAACCGTCGATGCTGTGATCACCGAATGCGGCCGCGTCGACGGCCTCCGTTAACAACGCCGGCGGCCAGTATCGCGCCTCGCTGGAGACAATCTCGACCAAGGGCTTCGATGCGGTCGTCCGCACTAATCTGACCGGTGGTTTCATCTTCATGCGCGAGGTTTACGCGCAATGGATGAAGCAAAATGGCGGCGCGATCGTGAACATGATCGCGGACATCTGGCACTGGGCTGGCCCAACTTCGCCGATTCCGGCGCAGCCCGCGGCGGAATGCTCACCCTAAGCGAGAGCGCGGCAAGCGAATGGGCAGCTGCCGGCGTCAGGGTCAATACCGTCGCTCCCGGCGCTATCGCGTCAAGCGGATTTCGATACCTATGACCCAAAGTATCGTGAGTTCATCCAGCGCCAGGTCACAGGGGAAATCCCGCTCAACCGCTTCGGTTCGGAAGCGGAAGTGTCGGCGGCGATCGCCTTTTTGTTGTCGCCGGCCGCCGCCTTCATAACCGGCTCCTGCATTCGCATCGACGGGGCCGCGTCACCAACAACGCAGGATCTGGGGAGCGCCGGAACAGTCCGACAAGAGACAAGCCCTTCAACGGCTTTCATCGCGCCGCGGCGCCAGAAATCCTCACCAACCTGTCCTAAGCCCCACGGGGCGCTCGCGAGCGCAAAACAATCTCGGGAGGAACACCATGTCGGAAAAACTGCTCTACGAAAAGAGGGGCGAGATCGCCATCATCACCTTCAACCGGCCGGAGGCGAAAAACGCGATCGACCTCGGTTACGGCCACCATCGCCTTCGCGAAGTGTGGACGGATTTTCGCGACGACGATTCCTTCGTGTCGCCATCCTGACCGGGATGGGAGACGCCTTTTGCGCGGGAGCCGACCTGAAGACCCATGTCCCGGAATGGGCGAATTATGGCCCAAGTCTTGGACGTGACAAGCTGGGAGAAGGATTTGGCGGCGGGATTACGCGCGGCCTGCATCGACTGTACAAGCCCATCATTGCGGCCTGCAATGGCTGGGTTCTCGGCGGCGGCCTCGAACTCGCCCTCGCCTGCGACATCCGGATCGCTTCCGAGCGTGCGCAGTTCGGCTCCTTCGAGCTGAGGCGTGGCATGCACCCCGCGGATGGCGGCATTGTTCGGCTCGTCAACATCTGCGGTGTCGGCATTGCTCTCGAGATGGAGCTTACGGGTGAGCCGATTTCGGCGCAGCGCGCTCTAGCCGCCAACATGGTGTCGATGGTCGTTCCGCACGGCGAGTTGATGGCGGCGGCGGAAGACATCGCGAGGCGCATCCTCCGCAACGACCGTCGAGCGGTCGAGTTGGCCAAGGAGACAATCTTCGAGGTCATCGGCCGAACGCTCGACGAACAGCTCAAAGTCGAATGCCTCTACGGATACGCACTGTGCGGCGGAAACCCCGCGATCGTCAAGCGATCGCAGGAATTCTTCGACAAGAAAGACAAGGGCCGTGCCGGCGCCACCGCGACAGCGCTGTAACCGCAGTTCTCGCGCGCGTCGCGACAAAGAAAACGGGAGGAAGTCGGCGATGTGGCGGCATTTCGAGATCAGGAAGATTCCCGACATTGCGAGCTATTGGGCATCGAAGCAGCCCGACAAGATCGCGCTGATCGATGGCAAGGCGTCACGAACCTATTCACAGCTTGCAAAGCGCTCGAACGGGATCGCGAGAAAACTCCTGCAGGGCGGTCTTCCGCCGGGATCGCCAGTCGGATTCCTGGGCAAAAACTCGATCGAGTTCTTCGAAGTCTGGTTCGCCGCCGGCAAGGCGGCTTGTCCGATCGCCCCGCTCAACTGGCGCAGCCCTGAGAACGAACTGCTTCGGCTGGTCGACGACGCGAAGCCCCCGATTGTGTTCGTCAGCGTCGAGTTTCTGGACGCGATGCGAAGTGTTCAGGCGCGCGCCCGACAGCCGTTCGACATCGTCGAATTCGATCCTGCCGATAGCCTGGAAGGTCGCCTGTCGCGCTGGATCGTCGGGGTCGATACTGACCCGGTGCAGGCCCCGCTGAAGTTAGAAGACATCGGCCTCATCACCTATACCTCGGGGACAACCGGCAATCCCAAAGGGGTACAGACGTCACACGAGGCCTTCCAATACTCGTTCCTCGCGACTTCGCTCGACGCGGAAATAAGCATGCGGGAGGGCGATGTCATGCTGATGGGCATGCCGAATTTCCACCTCGGCGGGAGTTGGCTCATCCTGTCGGCGCTTTATTTCGGCGGAGCGGTCTCGATCATCCCCGCCTTCGATCCTGCCGCGCTTCTTGAGGCGTTGCGACAAGATCGGCCGACGATCCTACCGATGGTGCCGACCGCCATCCAGCTCGTTCTCTCAAAGCCGGAATTCTCACAACGCGAGCTCTCCTCGGTGCGGAAGGTAATCTACTTCGGTTCATCGATCAGCATCGATCTTCTCAGCCGCGTCTCGAAACCTTCGGCTGCGAATTCCTCCAATACTACGGAATTTCTGAGACGTGGATCATCTCGGCGCTAAAACACAAGCAGCATCTTTCCGGCAATCTGGAGCGGCTGGCTTCCTGCGGGGTTCCGATCCCGCTCGTGTCGATGAAAATCGCCGACGCGAGCGGCGCGGAGATGCCAGACGGAACGGTAGGGGAGATTCTGGTTCGTTCGCCGATGCTCTTTTCCGGCTATTACAACCAGCCTGCAGCAAAGGCGGCGGCGATGTTCGACGGTTGGTACCGCACCGGAGACCTCGGCCGTCGCGACGACGCTGGCTACTATACCATCGTTGATCGTGCCAAGGATATGATCATCAGCGGTGGCGAGAACGTCTACTCGGCTGAGGTCGAGGCGGCGCTGCTCAAGCATGTTGCGGTCGCGCAGGTCGCTGTGATCGGCGCCCCTGACTTCCGATGGGGTGAAAAGGTAACCGCACTGGTCGTCGCGCGGGCGGGCGTGACGGTCACGGAAGCCGAGCTGCAGAAGCACTGCCGGACCCATCTCGCCGGCTACAAAGTCCCCAAAACGATTCTGTTCGAAGCTTCGCTCCCGATGACGTCCACCGGAAAGATCATGAAGCCGGCCCTTCGCCAGAGGTTTCGCGGCTGACGGAGTTGCTGGGCTAACTTCGCAAGCAGGGGCAGGGACCGACGTGGCTGTAGAAGCGCCAACTGGATTTGAAGTGCTGCCGTTGGGTGGAGGCTTCGCCGAGGGTTCGGCCCCATCTACGTGAACCGAACCAAGCGGGCGATGGCTTTCGTGGAGCGCCAAACCATCTCAATCCGGTCAAGGTCGTAATGGCGGCGCTCTGGCAACATTTGCCGACATCCATATCGCGGCGGCGATCCGCTCCGGTCCGGTACGGCTGAAGGACACCAACCGACGATCAGCCTCAGCATCGACTACCTCGCGACCGCGCCCCTCGGCGCTTGGGTCGAGGCGACTGTCACGCTCATCAAGACGACCCGCACGCTCATCTTCACACAGGCGCTGATCTCCGCCGATGGCGCGATGGTTGCGAGATCTAATGCGATCTACCGCAATTACGGGCATGGCGGTCAGCCCAAGAGTTTGCCACGGATTCGCACTTCATGAGCGCCAAGCCGCTTTCCGAATGCGCCGTCATCATCCTCGGCGGCACGGCGGGCGTTGGACTGGAGACCGCTGTCCATTTCGCGCGCCAAGGATCACGGCTTGCGCTACTGGGCCGTAATGCCGATCGCGGGCGGGTCGCCTGCGACGGCGTTCGTGAACGGGTCCCGTGCGCCGCCGTACAGTTCGTCCAGGTTGACGCGACGAGCCCGGTCGCGGCGGTCGACGCGGCGCGGATCGCATTGGCGCGCCTCGGTGCGATCGACGTGCTTGTTTGTACCACGGGCCCAAGTCATCCGCCCCAGCTCCTGGCGCGGGTTCCAATCGAGGCCATACAGGAACGGCTGAACGAACTCATCCTGCCGCCCCTGCATATGATGCATGCCGTGCTGCCGGCCATGCGGACACAGAAATCCGGCGCGATCCTCAATGTTGCATCCGACGCGGCAAAGGTCGCAACTCCCGGCGAGACGCTGATCGGCGCAGCGATGGCGGCGATACTCACATTCTCAAAGGCGGCGGCTTTGGAAGAAAAGCGCAGCGGAATTCGCATCAACGTGCTGACGCCGTCACTGATCGCCGGGACGCCGGGCGCAGCTCTGATCTCGGCCGACCCTTTCAGCGCGAAGATGTTCGAGAAGGCGGCCGCGATGGCACACCTCGGTGTCGCGGAGGCTGAGGATCTGGCGGCGATGGCGGTGTTTCTGGCGAGCCCCGCAGCGCGGCGAGTGACGGGGCAGGCGATCAGCGTCAATGGCGGGATCTCAGTGGCCTAGACGGAGAACCGTTGCAAACCGCGAGGGCCAGAGCCAAAGGGGAAGAAACTCAAAGTCGGATCAGTTCTCGACAGTCCCTCAATAACCGCTATTTCAGCATAGCGGTCACCGGAACGAAATGACCGGAATCAACATAACGATCGACGCCTCTACCGGTCGCCGTATCGCGGCTCACGCTTCTCGCGGAAGGCGGCCACAGCCTCGCGATGATCGGCGGTCTCGAGCAGAATGACCTGCTGGCGGTCTTCCAGAGTGAGCGCCGCGTCGAGGCTCGGCGCGTCGATCTCGGCGTTCAGCGTCTCCTTCGTCATGCGCAGCCCCATCGGCGCAGTCTTGAGCATGTCTGCGGCCAGAGCCATTCCGGTTTCGAGAAGCTTGTCCTCGGGCACGATTTCGCTGACGAGGCCCATGCGCAAGGCCCGCTCGGCGCCGATGAAGCGGCCCGTCAACAGGAACTCCGAGGCATTGGACAGGCCGACGAGACGCGGCAGCATATAACCCGCACCCATGTCGCAACCGCCGAGGCCGACGCGGATATAGGCTGCGTTCATTCCGACGCTGGGCGCGGCGTAACGCACGTCGGAGGCGAGCGCGAGCGAGAAGCCGCCGCCGCATACTGCGCCATGAAGGAGCGCGATGATCGGCTGCGGGCAGGCGCGCATCGATCTGACAAGGCCCGAGTACAATTTCTGCATCGCCATCTGCCGTTGCGCCCTACCTTCGCCCGCTTCAGCGAAGGCGACGGAGCCGAGATCCGCGCCTGCTGAGAACATTCGCCCCTCGCCCCGCAGGAGCACGACGCGAACGTCGAGGCGCGCGAGCAATCCCTCGAAATAGGCACGCAACTCGAAGACCATTTCGGGAGACATCGCATTGAGCGCGTCGGGGCGGTTCAGCGACAGTATTTCGACGGCGCCCTGCCGTTCGAGCGTCAGCGTCGAAAAGTCCATCGTCTCTCCTTGCTCTGACTCAGATCGGCGGGTGGTCCTGCACATCCGCGTATTTGGCGTAGCCCTTGCCGACGCCGTACTCGACAATTCCGTAGCCGACCTCGTCGCCGTCCGTCACTTCGATCACATGATCGCTCAGCGTGCGCACGAGCTTGCGCGTTGCCGGATCGTCGAGGACCCACACGTCGTGCTCGGAATAGAGCTTGCCCTTGTCGTCGCCATGTGACCATCCCTTGAGGCCTCCATAGAGACCGCCCTTGAGGAAATAGCGGGCGGGAAGGGCGCGTATCTTCAGGCGTCGCTTCGACCCGTCGGAAAAACGGGTGTCGAACTCGGCGCTGGCCAGCGTCTGGCCGAGCGGGTCCTTGGCCCAGACGATGTCGTGCGAGACGTCTTCGAGTTGTACGCTCTCCTTCGCGCGCGTACCAATCACGCCGACTTGTTCGCCCGAGATGTAGATGGCGTCCCCGGGAGCGCGCTCCTTGAAGAACACGTGTAGCCCACGGTTTTTGAACTGCGCGGTGGTCCAGCAGTAGAAGAACGGGGGGTAGTAGGTCAGCGGCGGGTTGGCCTCGTCCGTCCGCATCTCCGCACGAATGCCCCAGGAGTGGTCGCGCTGGCCGAGCCATGTCGACTCGGGGACCTCGAGTCGTCGCCCGGCGACCTCGATCCAGCCGCGATAGGCGCCGAGTTGCTGGGCGCGGGCCATATGCTCCGTCACTCGGCCGTTTCGGCGACGGAAATGCTCACCCTCCTCGTGCGGGTTCATGGTAGCGACGAATTCGAGATCGAAGGCGAGGCCCGACTCGTTGGACCTCAAGATGAGCCGGTGACGCCGCAGGCCTTCGAGCACTTCGATTTCCAGCGGTCCGATCGTCGTCTCGAGGGGATTGGGACGCAGGCGTCTCGAGACGCGGAAGTTCACCTGCCTGCCGTCGAAGGCGACGCCAGCGAACCCATCCATCACGTTCCGATTTGGATGCCAGCCGAGGCCGATATCGAAGATGAAGTCGCCGGCGGAGACGGGATGACCCGTATACCAGAGCCGTTCCATCCAGGCAGGGTCGGAGCTCATCACATGATCGAACGTGGTCGGCAGCTGATGACCGATGAAGTCGTCCTGTTTGCTCAGCATCGATTCCTCTTCATCAACTCTTTTCCGCCCCACCCGAGATTTCCACGAACATCGGTTTGGCGCTGGTCTTGAGCTCGAACCTGGATTGCCGGTCGAGATATCGATCGATCGTAGCCTCGAGGCGCGCGAGCGCGGCCGGCGCGATCGTCGCCTGGTTCGCTGCGAGCCAATCGATCAATTCGCAAATGCGTTGATCGCCCGCATTGCGCACCGCCTCGAGTTCGGCGGTGTCGGGTAGATTGGCGCGCTCGCGGGGATCGGGAACAGGCGCGCTCGGCAGCTCCGCGGCCAATGTCCTGAGCTCAAGGCTGGCCTCTTCGAGGGCGCGAAGCTGCTCAGAGAGGAAGGCATTCGACCAGGCGGCGCGCAATTTGATGCTGTTTAGCATGTAGATCACGCCGTAGGCTTGGCCCCTGGCGAAATCCCCGTCGATATGAGGGATGACTTCCTTGCGCAGCGTCGCGACCATGCCGTTGATCAGGCGGGGCAAAGAATTGTTCACCAGGTCCTCTCCAACGTCTTGGCGATCTGACGAAACACCGGTGCAATCTGGGTGGCCATCGCCGGCATTCGCATGTCGTTGAAAAGCCCATCCTCGAAGCAGCGCGCAGCCGCCATATGCGTGAAAGCGAGCTTCATGAGTGAGAAGACGATGTAGAACTTGAGGGAAGCGGGGTCGACCTTGAGTCCTGACCGCGCCTCATAGCGTGCAATAAAGTGCGCTTCGCCGGCGAGACCGCAAACGAGGGAGGTGCCTCCTCGATATTGCGGCAGGAACGCCCAGCCGAGATCCTCCACGGGATCGCCGAGATGGACGAGTTCCCAATCGAGAATCGCGGATATGCGTCCATCGCGCTCAAGAAAATTTCCGAGCCGGTAGTCGCCGTGAACGAGCGAGACTTTCTGCGCTGTCGCCGCGTGCGACCTCAGCCAGGCGAGGGTCCGGTGCGCCATCGGGTGGGGGCGCAACGCCCATCGTTCGAAGCGCTTCTGCCAATCGTCGATCTGGAGCTCAGCCGCGTTCTCTTTCGTGATCCCCTTGCCCCATTTCGCGAGCGGGGTCGTGCGCCAGTCAAAACCATGCAGGGCCGCGAGCGAGTCGATGAAATCCGCGGCCAACGATTCTCGCCGCGAGCCTTCCATCGCCTGCCCCTGCGAACCCCAGGGGAGCGGCGTGTCCCCTTCGACTTTCTCGCAGATAAAGAACGGCGCGCCGAGAATTGCGGGGTCGTCGCTTGCGAAGAACACCCGCGGCGCCGGGACGGCGCTTGCGGCCAAGGCGCTCAGGGACTCAAATTCCGGCATCGCACTGTAAGGTGCGAAGAGGCCGTAAGGCGGACCGACCCTCAAAATGACCTCGCGCGCCCGCGCGAAGCCGGCGATCCGCGCGGCGTAGGTGATCCAGGAGAATCCGGCCGAGAATTTGCTGAGCTTTTCGATCGTGACTTCGCCTCCGCTCGCAGAGGAAAGGAACTTCGCCAATCGCTGCCGAAGCCGGTCCCCATCCTCGAAGGCGGGCGCTTCCGCCGACCCGGCTCTTTGCGGTTCCCCCACTGTGACGACCTCGCCGATTACGGACGCCAAGCGCCGATCCGATTTAATAAACTAACACATCATTTGCCCCCGATCAACGCGCAGCGTTTTCAGGGCGGATAGTCAAGTCTCCTGCGCAAAACCGCTGGACGGGTTGCCGTCGACTATGGTAAGGTAGTTTACGAACGAGGCAAAGACATTCGCCGATCTCATTGGCGCCGGATCGTCGTCGAGGCGCGACGCCGCTGGGAGTGGCCCGGACAAGGAAATGCGGGAAGGGATCCATCGCATTCGATCAGCGACAAACGCTCATGAGCCGGTCGGGCGGTCGGCTCCATTTTCTTTGACGACTCTCGGCGCAAGCGAGGAGAGCGTCGGGGCGAGACGTCGACGTTCATCCGATCGGCCTTTCGCACAATCTTTGAACCCAGAGACGCAAAGGCCTGTCTTGATGGAGCTGAGTGCATTCGCCTTCGAGATCAAAGACGGGGTCGCCCACATTACGATGAATCAGCCGGAGCGTGGCAACCCTCTAGACAAGCGCTTTGCGGAAGAATTCAACTGGCTCGCAACGGAGTGCACGGTGCGCCCGGACGTGCGGTCGGTTCTGATCGACGCGACGGGCCGCTTCTTCAGCGTCGGCGGAGATCTCAATGCGCTCACGCGGAGCCGGGCGGACCTCGCGCGGTTCGTCTCAGTCGCCACGTCCCACCTGCACATGGGCATCTCGCGCTTTGCGAGAATGAACGCGCCAGTCGTCGCGGCGGTCCACGGCATGGCGGCAGGCGGCGCTGTCGCGCTCGTCGCCGGAGCCGATTTCGCGCTGGCGTCTGCGAACGCGAAATTCTACGCCGCCTTCTCAGGCATCGGCATCATCAGCGACAGCGGCGGCTCCTATTTCCTGCCCCGCCGGATGGGCTCGCGCCGCGCCGCGCAGTTTCTGATGCTCAATGAGACGCTGACGGCCGAGCAAGCCGCGGCTGCCGGCCTGATCAATCGCGTCGTTGACGCGGACGCGCTCGCCGACGAGGCGTTGACGCTCGCCAGGCGACTCGCCGAGGGGCCCACGCTCGCTTACGGCGAAGCCAAGAATCTCTTGCTGTCGAGCCCGATCGAGACCCTCGAGGCGCAGCTCGAAAACGAGGCGCGCGCGATGGCGCGGGTCACCGCCACAGAGGATGCGTGGAACGCGATGCGCGCCGTGCTCGCCAAACAGAAACCGACTTTCCAGGGTCGATAGAAGCCCTCGCTGGCAATCAGGGACACGAGTCGCATGCTCTTCAACGAAGATCAACTGGCGATACGCGACCTTGCGCGCAGGTTTGCCCGCGAGAAGCTTGCCCCGCAATACCAGAAACGCGACAAGACCGGAGTTCTCGACCGCGCGGTGATCCGAGAAATGGGCGAACTCGGCCTGATGGGGGTCGATCTGCCGGAGTCCTTCGGCGGGCTCGGGGCGCCGGGCGTGACGACAGGCATCATCGCGGAGGAACTTGCCTATGGCGACTTCAATGTGAGCGCCGTGCCCGTCGGCGTGTCACTGCTCGGCGCGATCATCATGAGCAGCGCGACGCCGAAGCTTGCGGAATACTGGATCCCGCGCATGATCCGCGGCGAGACGCTGATGGGCGTTTGCGTCACCGAGCCGAGCGGCGGTTCGGATGCGGGCGCGATGAAGCTGCGCTGTCGCAGGAACGGCGATCACTACGTTCTCGACGGCGAAAAGACGTTGATCACCTTCGCCGACTGCGCCGACGCCTTCATCGTCTTCGCCCGAACAGGAACGCCTGAAAGCGGCGCTGCGGGCGTCACCGCCCTGGTAGTTCCCGCGGATGTGCCGGGAATAGCGCGAACGCGCTTCGATGACGTCGGCAGCCACATTATCGGCCGGGGCTCCGTTTTCTTCGAAGGTGTGCGCGTGGCAGCAGAAAACCGCCTCGGTCAGGAGAACCAGGGCTTCACCCATGTCATGCGGGGCTTCGACTTCAGTCGCGCGCTGATCGCGCTGCAGTGCATAGGCTGCGCCCAGGCCTCGCTCGATGAGGCCTGGGAATATACGAAGACGCGAACCGCCTTCAATGCGCCGATCGCGTCCTATCAGGGCGTCACGTTCCCCCTGGTCGAGGGCGAGAGCCAGATCGCCGCAATCCGTCAGCTTTGCTATCACGCGATCGCGCTGCGCGACGCCGGACTTCCGCACACGGCGGAGGCGGCGATGGTGAAATGGATGGGACCGAAAACAGCCTTCGACGTCATCCACCAGTGCCTCCTCACCTTCGGTCACTACGGCTGGTCGATGGACCTGTCGCATCAGCAGCGCATGCGCGACGTGATGGGGCTCGAAATCGGCGATGGAACCGCTGGCATCATGAAGCTGATCGTGGCGCGCGAGCGCGTCGGGCGCGCCGCCGTCCAATCCTTCAAACGCTAATCGCCCGCGCGGAGCCCGAAACGGCAGAAGGAAGCGACAGAAAAGAGGTTGCCGATAGCGATGCCTGCATTTTCGCTCGATGACGACCGCATTGCGATTCGCGACATGGCGCGCGCCTTCGCCGACGAGAAGATTGCCCCTTATGCGCTCGAATGGGACGAAAAGAAGCACTTTCCGGTTGACGTGATCCGTGAAACCGCGCCGCTCGGCATCGGCGCGATCTATGTGCGCGAGGATGTCGGCGGTTCGGCGCTGACGCGCTTCGATGCAACGCTGATCTTCGAGGCGCTCGCCACCGGCTGCCCCGCAATCTCCGCATATATCTCCATTCATAACATGTGCGCGTGGATGATCGACAATTTCGGCTCTGAGGAGCAGCGTCGAAAATTCCTTCCTCCGCTCATCAGCATGGAAAAGCTGGCGAGCTATTGCCTAACCGAGCCGGGCGCGGGTTCGGACGCGGCCGCGCTGCGCACGCGGGCGGTCCGGGATGGCGATCACTACGTGCTGAACGGGCAGAAGCAGTTCATTTCCGGCGCCGGCAACGAGCGCGACTTTTATCTTGTGAGGGACCTCCGGCCTCAAGTTCGGCGCGAACGAGCGCAAGATGGGTTGGAATGCCCAGCCGACCCGCGTCGTGATTTTCGAGGATTGCCGTGTGCCCACTGCCAATCGGCTTGGCGAAGAGGGCGTCGGCTTCAAGATCGCAATGGCCGGCCTGGACGGCGGTCGACTCAACATTGGAGCCTGTTCGCTCGGCGGCGCGCAGGCGGCGCTGGAAAAGGCGCTCGCCTACATGAGGGACCGCAGGGCTTTCGGCAAACGCGTCGACGAGTTCCAGGCGCTTCAGTTCCGCCTCGCCGATATGGCGACCGAGCTCGAAGCCGCGCGCACGCTGCTCTGGCGCGCCGCGGCCGCGTTGGACGCGAAGGCGCCCGATGCGGCAAAGCTCTGCGCCATGGCCAAGCGCTTCGCGACCGACGCGGGCTTCGGCGTCGCCAACCAAGCGCTGCAGATGTTCGGCGGCTACGGCTACCTCGCCGACTACGGCGTCGAGAAACTCGTGCGGGATCTCCGCGTCCATCAGATTTTGGAAGGCACGAACGAGATCATGCGGCTCATCGTGGCGCGCGAAATAGTCGGGCGCGCCTGAACCCGGAAACGAGGAAACGGCATGTCGAAGGCCGCGTTCATCACCCTGGGCGAGATGGGCGGGTCGATGACGATCAATCTTAGGGCGCCGCGCGAGGCCGCCGCATTTGCTTTCGTGGCGCGGCTCTGCCGGAGATCGTTAACCGGTGCACGAATGATCCGGCTTTGGTCCAAGCAAGCAGGATGGCTTCGAGCATTCGTTCGATGCATCGGGGCGCCAGTGGCCTTGGTTGGCGCGGCCGTCAACCACTGGTCGCGGGCCTTCCGAAAGACCCGAAAGCAATTTGGCGCATTTCAGCGGATCGGTTTGCACCCGAGAAGCAGATATGGTAAGCTGCTTAACCAAACCAGAGGCGAAACCGCAAGCGGAGGAAACGATGACGACTTTCGAGTCATTGGCGATTCGAGGCTCGTCGACACGAGCGGGAGGAGGTTCTCTTTGCATGTAAGCGAGGCGGAAAGGCGTCGACGGGTCGACCGTGGGAGCGGGTTTTTTGCGGGGCGGATCGCGTGATCCCCCTGCTGATTGCCAATTCGCTCGCGCTCGCGTCCTTGCTGATCATGCTCTCGAGCGGTTTGGCTTTGATCTACGGGCTGCGCGACGTTATCAATTTCGGTCATGGCGCGCTTTACATGCTCGGCGCCTATTTGGGTTACACCGTCGCGCTTGTCGGCGGATTTTGGTTGGCGTTGCTTGTTGTGCCGATCCTGCTCGCCTGTCTCGGCGTCGCGTTCGAGGTCCTTGTTCTGCGCCCGTTGCAAAGCAGATCTCACATCGAGGTCGCGCTCGTCACCCTGGGGCTCGGGATCATCCTCGGCCAGATTCTGATCTTTTTCTATGGCGGGGCTGCGCGCAGCGTCGACGCACCCGGAATTCTGTCCGGCTCAATCGAAGTCTTCGGGTTGTCTTACCCCGCCTATCGCATTTTCCTGATTGTGATGGGCCTCGGTTCTTGTGCCCTTCTGGCGGTCTGGCTTCGCTTCACGACATCTGGACTTTATGTGAGGGCCGTCAGCCAGGATCCGTCGATAGCCCGCATGATGGGCGTCAACGCCGACCGGCTCAGTCTTCTGGTGACGAGTTCAGCCTCGGCTTCGCCGGTCTGGCTGGAGTTCTGGCGGGCCCCTACCTCTCCGTTGATCCCGGCATGGACGTCACGATGATTGTAAACTGTCTCATCATCGTCGTGATCGGCGGGACCGGCAGCATTGGTGGCGCGATTGTCGCGGCTTTGCTGTTCGGCCTGGTGCAAGTCGCGGGGTCGGTTTTTCTTCCGGATCTCGCGGCGCTTGTGCCATATGTCCTACTGATGGTCGTGCTCCTGATCGCACCTCGCGGAATTGGGCGCGGACGGGTGATGAGTTGAGCGAGGGCGCGGCTGCTAGCGGAGCGCTCGGCCTCGGCCGCAGCCTTTCATGGCGCGCGCAGATCGCAGCGGTCGCCGCGGCGTTGGTCTTTATTGTCGGCGCCTTCGCGGCAACGCGCATAGCCGGCGAATTCGCGCTCAGGCTTGGCAACGAAGGCCTTCTCTTGGGCATGCTCGCGTTGAGCGTCGCCTTCCTAATGAATTAGGCCGGTCTGGTGGCTCTAGGCGCCGCCAGCGTTTATGGCGGCGCCGGCTATCTGTTTTCCATTGCCGTCAGCGAATGGGACATGACAGCGACGCAAGCCTTGCTCGTCTCTTTTCTCATCGTAGCCGTGTACGCGGCAATTCTGGGCGCTTTGATCGTTCGCACCAATCCGCTCGCCTTCATGATGCTCACGCTCGCCGCCGGCGAGATGATCAGCCACAGCGTCATGTTGGAAGGACTGCGCGACTACACGGGCGGCGCCGATGGACTGGTCGTCGGCTTCAAAGGAACCATTCTCGGCATGCAAGCCGCGGATTTCGCAAACGCGGCGCGGTTCTGGCCGGTGGCCTGGACTGCGGCATGGATTGCCGGACTGATAATATGGACGGTCCGGCGCTCGCGTCTCGGCGCCATTCTGCGAGCGGTTCGCGAGAACGAGGAGCGCATGCGCTTCTCGGGCTTCAACACCTATGCGCCTCGTCTGATCGCGTTCGTGCTGATCAATATGATCGCCGCCGTGAGCGGGCTGTTGCATGTGCTTAACGCCGGTTTCGTTTCTCCGGACAGCCTGAGCCTTTCGGTCAGCACCAACGCGCTTGTAGCTGCGCTGATGGGGGGAGTGGCCAGTTCTGCGGGTCCGATCGTCGGCGGGCTGATCTTCTCCTTTGCGCAGGACGAATTCGGTGCTCACGATGCTACGGAGCTCTTTACCGGCGTCGCGGTCGTCACGTTCATCATTCTCATTCCGCGCGGCGTCGTCGGCGGGATTTTGGACGCGGCGCGACAGTCGACGCGCTCTCTCGTCGGACGCAAGAGGCCCTGACATGCTCAAGACCGAGAAATTGTCGGTGAGCTACGGACCGATCCAGGCGCTGTCAGAGCTCGACCTGGAGATCGAAGGCGACGGCGTTCTTCACGGCGTAATCGGGCCGAATGGAGCAGGAAAATCGACTCTGCTCGATGCGGTCTGTGGGCGCCGCCGTCCGACCGCCGGAATTGTTCGCTATCGTGGCCAAGACGTCACTCGGCGGTCGGTGGCGTGGCGACGACGCCACGGCATGGCGCGATCGTTCCAGCGCACTAGCATCTTTCAGGACCTCACGGTCTACGAGCAGTTGCGCCTCGTCGCCCAGCATCTCGGCGACCGCCGGCTCGAGGACGTGATTCAGGTGATGGACCTTGCCGACTATCTCGACGAGAAGGCTGGCCGCATCGCCTATGGCGTGCAGCGCCGCGTGGACGTCGCGCTCGCCTTGATCGGGCAGCCTCACCTTCTCCTCATGGACGAACCAGGTGCAGGTCTCTCGTCGGTCGAGACACTTCGGCTGTTCCAGCATCTGCGCGATCTGGTGCGCGAGCGGAAGATCGCCGCCGTAGCTGTGGAGCACGATGTCGACGCCGTATTCGCCTGCTGCGACAAAGTCACGGTGCTCGATCTCGGCCGACATCTGGCGACCGGCACACCATCAGAGATCCGCGCGGATCGCCGCGTCGTCGCCGCCTATCTCGGTAGCGCGGCGTGAACATACTCCGCATCGAGCAGCTCTTTGCCGGCTACGGCGCGTCCACCGTACTGCACGGCGTGGACCTCGCGGTTGACGAGGGAGAGTCGGTCGCCGTTGTCGGGCGCAACGGGGCGGGCAAGTCCACATTGCTGCTATCCGCGTTTCGAGAAACCAACATCCGCTCCGGGGAAATCTGGGTCCGTGGCAGACGGATCGATGGATTGCCCGGCTATGTCGCGCCGAAGCTCGGCATTTCGATCTCCCCGCAGGGGCGACGCATTTTGCCGAACCTGACCGTCAAAGAGAACCTGTTGCTGAGCAAGGCTACGGGACGCAAGGGCCGTTGGAATTTGAGGGCGGTCTGCGATCTGTTTCCCGTGCTGGAACAGCGGGCGAACAGCTCGGGCGTCATGCTAAGCGGCGGTCAGCAACAGATGTTGGCGATCGGCCGCGCACTGATGGCCAACCCGAGCCTTGTCTTTCTCGACGAGCCCTCGGAAGGGCTCTCTCCCGTGCTCATCGACGGGCTGGTCGAGGCCCTCAACGCAATCCGAAAAGCCGGGACCGGCATTCTCGTCGTCGAGCAACATCTTAATCTGGTGAAGCGCACCACTGACCGCTTCGTCATCCTATCGAAGGGAGAGGTGGTCGGATCAGGACCGACCAGCGCCATCAGCCAACCCCAGAATCAGGCGCTCATGACCGTGTAGCCCTGACAACCGCCGTAAGGAGAGGAAGCATGAGAAAGACATTCAGCAGCACGGGCTTCGGCGCGATCAGCGGCGCGGCGATGGCGAGCTTCGCGATCACGCTAACGGCGGCGACCGTCGCCTACGCCGACGACACGATCAAGATTGGCGCCCTCTTGATCGACAGCGGGCCGCTCGCCGGGCTCAAGGAGGGCCAGACCAAAGCCATCAACTTGGCGATCGACGAGATCAACGCCGCCGGCGGCGCTGCCGGCAAGAAGCTCGAAGCCGACTTCATAACTTATCCGGGCACGCCCGACACCGCCGTGGACGGAGCGACGCGCGCGGTCCAGAAGGACGGGGCGATCTTCATCACTGGCATGGACACATCGGCCGTGTCGCCCGCCCTTGCGGCGAAACTGCCCTCTCTCAACGCCCTGATGATGGAAGTCTACGCCCAGGCGGATGGCCTGACAGGCAAGGGTTGTTCAGCCAACTATTTCCGGGTCAATGTGAATGACTTGATGCTGATAAATGCGGTCGGCTCGTTTCTGAAGGACAAGAGCGTCAAGACCTGGGACATCATCGCTGTCGACTATTCGTCCGGCCACGACGCGGCCGAGAAGTTCAAGGCGTTGATCAAGTCTCGAGGGGGCTCGATCGGCAAGGTCCTATTCACCCCGTCCGGAACGGCCGATTTCGGTGCCAAGATTTCCGAGCTCGGCGCCAATCCGGCCGACGGCCTTTACGTCACTATCTTCGGCAGCGACGCCATCAACCTGGCCAAGCAACAGGCGCAGTTCGGCCTGTTCAAGAAATACAAGATGGTGATCGGCAACTCCTTCGTGATCCCGCAGGTGCTGCCGGCGATGGGCGACACGGTGCTCGACGTCTATCAGACGCTCGGTTTCGTTCCGGGCGAGCCGGGCGCCGAGGCCGAACGCTTCGTGAAAGCTTATCAGAGCAAATACGACGCTCTGCCGCCCTATACCGCAGCCGACCAATATGCAGCCATTCAATTGATGGCGGCTGCGATCGACAAGGCGAACTCGACCGACGTCAACGCGGTCAGGACCGCGCTTGCCGGCCTGAAGACCGCGACCGTGCTCGGCGATGTCGAAATCCGCGCAGCCGACCATCAGACCGCCCGCCCGATCCTGATGAACCAGATCGTCAAAGGCGCCGACGGAAAACCGACCTACGAGATTAAGAAGATCATGAGCGGCGCTGAGGTCATCCCGCCGGTTGATCCCGCTTGCAAGATGTGAGCAAATGCCGCCGGCGGCCAGCGCCCGGCGGCTCCGATTCTCTCTTCGCCCATCACTCCCGCATTCTCCCCGCACAGGGCATCGAAGAACGCTGGTCTCCCGACGGGCTACGCGGGGGAAAGGGCGTCAGGCCGATCCGATCAATGGACCACCGACACCTTGCCGAAATGAGCGCCTGAGTTCGAGGCGGTCGAAGGCCGCACGGATATCCGCCATTCGGAAGGTTGAATCGAGGCACGGCTTCACGAGGCCGCGATTGAAGACGTCGAGCAGCTGAAGGAATTCTCCGACGCTCCCGCCGGTCGACCCGTAAATCTCGAGCTGACGAATGAAAACGCGCTGCAGATCGGCCGGAGGGTTGCCGCCTGTTGTCGCGCCGCAGGTGACGAGTTGCCCGCCGCGGCGGAGCGCCTTCAGCGACTCGCTCCAGCTCGCCTCTCCGACGCTGTTGATCACCAGGTCGACGCCGCCCCCGCTCATCTCAAGAACCGCCTTGGACACTCGGTCTTTGCGATAGTTGACCCCACCTTGGGCTCCCATGTCCACCGCGCGCGCGATCTTGGCGTCGCTCGATGAGGTGACAAAGACGGAAGCGCCGACCACCTTCGCCAACTGCAAACAGGCAACCGCGACGCCCCCACCGATTCCGACAATCAGCACGCTTTCGCCTGGTTGAAGCGCTTTCTTGCCAAACAGCATGCGCCAGGCTGTGAGGTGCCCCGTCATCAGCGCACCGGCCGCGACAAGGTCGACGTCGTCCGGCAATGGGAAGAAACAGAAACTTGGCATCGCGACATAATCCGCAAAGCCACCGTCCCGATGCTCGCCCATGATCTTGACGCTCTCGCAGAGCGGCTGTTCGCCAGCAAGGCAGTAGCGGCACTTTCCGCAAAACGCGTCCGGATAGAGGATCGCCTTCATGCCCGGCTTGAGGCCGCTGTCAGGCGCGGCCTCGACCACTTCGCCTGCGGCTTCCACGCCCATCACCTGCGGCAGCGAGTGAGTGATGCCGGCCCCGTTGTCGCGCATGTAGAGATCAACCCGGTTGAGCGACGAAGCGGCCACGCGCAGAACACACTCGCCGGGCGCCGGTCTCGGATCGGGAAAGTCGCGCCAACGTACGCCCTCGGCTCCGCGTCGCTCCAACACCGCAGCCTTCACACTGGCCCCCCTCTTTCGGCGCTTACGGGTGCACCTAATCCCTTGGGTATGTCTTCGATTGGCGAAGTCAACGGAGCCTCGAGCATTGCGACGGCCGCGTCGATGAAATTGCCGAGAGGATCAGGCGCGTTCCAAGGCTCGGCGTAACTGCGGTTCTCGTAGAGAGCACCCTCGAGGACAGCGAAGATGGAAGACGAGGCCCAGAAGTAGAACAGGAGACGCTGGTCCTTCGCGCCATCGGGCATTGGGGGCATCAGCCGGCGGATGTGGCGCAACGCGCGGTCGTAAGCGGAGAATTCAAGCTTGGCCACTGTGTCGGTGACCAGACGGCGGCGAGTGTGCAGGAGGGTCGCGAAAAAGCGGGCGCTCGCCTCGTCGCCTTCGCCGGCGTTTGGCTGCAGCCCGCGTAACACAAGGATCTCGACGACTTCACGAATTGAAGTCGGGCCGCCCCCGGCTTCGAGCGCCGTTAAGGCTCGATCCCAGCGCGCATTCGCCGCCGCGAGCGCGTCGCGGATCAGCGTCTCGATCAGTCCTTCCTTCGAACCAAAATAGTAATTGAGCGCCGAAACGTTCTTTCCGCCCGCCTTCCCGACGATCTCGCGCACTGTGACCGCCTCGACGCCGTTCAGGGCGATGAGCTTGCGCGCGGCCCGCTTGATCCGCTCGCGGGTCGTGAGCGCGTCCGGCACGTCTGCGCTCGAGGCCTCCGCCAACATCTCGCCTCCACTCAAGTCGGGAATTTGTATTGTCACGCCAGAACATTCGTATTAAACAATTGTATTAACCAGCGCAACCGGGCCTCTGGCGCTCGAAGGAGTTTTTTCAACCAATGATTTCCTTTGCGCCGACCGAGGAGCAGGAGATTGCCCGTGCGACGGCGGCCGACTTCGCCCGCTCGGTTCTCTACCCGTCAGCGCGGGCGGCGGACGAAGCAGCGGCGCTGCCGTCGTCGCTCCTGGCCGCCGCCTGGGCGCTCGGCCTTGTCCAGACGATCGCCGACGCCGAGCCCGGATCGCTCGAACAGCCGACCGTGTTGAACGCCCTCATGCTCGAGGAACTGGCACGCGGCGACGCCGCGGCTGCCGTCGCGATCGCGGCGCCGCTTGGTTTCGTGAAGGCGGTGGCGGAGCACGGTACGGAGCATCAGCGGCGGGAGTTGCTTCCGCTTTTCGCCGGCGACGCACCGCGCCTTGCCGCTTTCGCCCATGTCGACGCGGGATGGTTCCAGGGCGCCGCTCGACCTACGACGGCCACCAAGGTTGCGGGCGGCTTCCGGCTTGAAGGGTCGAAAGGGCTGATCCCGCTCGCGAGTCAGTGCAGCCATATCCTTGTGACCGCCGAAGACGAAGTCGGGACGCAGGCGTTCATCGTTCTAATGGAGTTGGCCGGCGTGACAATCCACCCCTCGGGTGGCACGCTAGTCGGCCGATTCAGTCAGATTGACGGGTAGAGGTGTTTGAGTTCGATGCGAGCGTTTGGGGTTGTGAAGTGCCAATTGGCCTTGGCGTGATTGGTATTGCGGTCCTTCTCCCAGGCGGCGACTTCCTCGACGAGGGTTTGTTTGTCAGGGATGCGGCGGTCGAGACATTGGGACGATAGGACGCCGAGTTCCGACTCCGCCAGATTAAGCCAGCTGCCGTGCTTTGGCGTGTAATGCCATTCGAACCGCTCGACCAGCCGCCTGGCTTCGGCGGGCGGAAAGGCTTCGTAGAGTGACGCCTTGCTGTGGATGTTGAGATTGTCCTGGACCAGAACGATGGTCTGGGCGGCGGAAAAGTGGATATCGGCCACGTCTTTCAAGAGGTGAGCATAATCCACGGCGGTGTGGCGATCTGTGACTTTGATATGGCGCCAACCTTCGAGCGGCGCGAACAGCATGAACAGGTTGGCGGTTCCATTGCGCTCGTACTCGCAATCGCAACGGGCCGGGCGCCCGGTTTCATCGGGATCGTCGCTCGCGTCTCGGCGAGGAGTTGCTTTGAGGTCTCGTCCAGGCAAACCAGCGGACGATCGGGATCGCGTGGCCGCGTGTAGACGGCCAGCACGTCTTCCATCGCCGCTACGAACGCGCCGTTGGCCTTGGGCGGGATGACCCAGCACTGTCGGCGATGGGGCTGGAGAATGTTTTTTTGAGCGCCCGCCCGATCGTTGAGTTGCTGGCGCGATCGACAATGCGGAGTTCCACGACCTTGCTCTCCAACAACCGCAAGGTCCAGCGTGCGCGGCCCTTGGGCGGTTTGGAACAAGCCAAGGCAATCAGTTTGGCTTCCTTCTCGCCGTCGAAAATCCGCGCAACCGCCGGCGTCGCGCGTTGCTTGCGGCTCAACACCGCCTCGAAGCCCTCTTCCACCAGTTGCTTGCGCACCCGGTAAACCATGGATGGGCTGGTCTCCAGCGCTTCGATGATCCGGCCGTCGCTCCAGCCTTCCCCGGCTTCCGAGACATCGGCCTTCAACAAGATCCGCGCCCTCAGCAACCGCTGGGCCGGGCTCTTTCCTTTACGGATGAGGGCTTCAAGTTGCTCCCGCTCATCCGGGCTCAACCGCACCACATACTTCTTTACTGAAATCTCCTTCGCAGCCATGATCGCCTCCGTCGTCCGCACCGTCGACGAAGCGAATCATCAAAACCTTTCAAATTGATTGAAGCGGGCGACTAGGCCTGCGCGCGCTTGGGATGGCGGACGTCGCGCTGGACAGCGTCTCGGTTGTCGACTCCGCTCGCCTCGGCGAGGATGCCGTCGTGGACGTTCAGCGGATCGTCGATCAGTCGCGCGTCGCACTCAGCGCCATCTTGTCTGGCCTGTCGCGCGCCATCTTCGACGCGGCGCTCCCCTACACGAAAGAGCGGGTCGTGCACGGCCAGGCGATTGCGAAGAAGCAGAGTGTCGCGTTCAAGCTCGCAGACATGCATATCGCGATCGAGGCCATGCGATGGATGGGGCTGCGAGCGGCGACTGAACTCGACGCCAAGCAACCGGCAACCCGAAGCGCTCGACTCGCACAGGTCTACGCCTCCAACGCCGCTATGCGGATCGCCGACGAAGGCGTGCAAATCTTCGGCGGCCACGGCTTTGTGCGTGATCTGCCGCTTGAGATGTGGTACCGCAACGCCCGCTCTCTCTCCGTCCTCGACGGGCTGGTCGGCGCGTGAGGCCTTGCAGCGCCGGCCGATGATCAGTTTCGCCTTCACCGATCGGGACCGCGAGATTTTGGATGAAGCGCGCCGGCAGGCCGAGATCGCGATTCGATACGCGCGCGACTTCGAGGACGACGAAGACGCAATGTTGCCCGCGAGCTATCCCGAAGCCGAGGGGCGGCCAGATACGCGCGCCATGCTCGAGGCGCACGCAGATGAGATCAGCGGAAGCAAAATTATCGGCGCACTGATCTATCTGTGGGACTGGTACGGCGGCGTGCCGTTGCGCGAGCACCGCTACTCGCTCGGCAACACCGTGCTCAAGATCGTCGGCACGCCTGAGCAGTACGCGCGCTGGAGCAATAAGACGATCGCGATCGGCCTCACTGAGCCGATCGGTGGGTCCGACCCCGCGTCGGTGCGCACGACCGCGACCTGGGACCGGGCGACCTGCGAATGGGTCGTCAACGGCGAGAAGATCTTCATTACCTACGCGCAAAGCTGTGACGCTGTTCTCGTGCTCGCGCGCATGATCCATCCCGACCGACTGCCGCGGCTCTCGACTTTCATGATCGAGAAAGAGACGGCCGGATTCTCGGTCGGCAGGCAGATCCGCAAAATGGGCATCCGCTTCGAAGACACGGCGGGGCTTTCCTTCGTCGACTGCCGCATCCCGGCCTTCAACCACATCGATGGTGACCTTAAGCGGACATTGATGTCCTTCAGCGAGTCGCGCCCCGTCGTCGCGGCCTACGCGCTCGGCGTGTCGCGCGCTGCGATGGACTTTACCTGGGCGAGGCTCGGCGAAATCGGCATTGTGCCAGACTACAACGCGACAATCACGCAACGATCCGCCGCAGCTGACCGTATGCTCGCGTTCGAGGCGGAATGGGATGCGACATGGATTTCGATCCTGCGTGCGAAATGGACCGAACAGAACGAGGGCCCCGGCAAAATCGACTCTTCTGTCGCCAAGGCGCTGGGCGGCAGACTTGCACGCCGAGCGACGCAGGCCTGCATCGAGGTGCTTGGAGCCTGCGGCCTCTCGGCCGACTATTTGGTGGAAAAATGGCTTCGGGATGCCCGCATCTTCGACATCTATGAAGGAACCGGCGAGATCCAGCGCCTCATTATTGCTCGCGAACTGCTTGGCTACACGCCGAAGGAACTGAATTAGCCGGCGCCGTGACGCTGCCCTTGTGACCGCTTTCGCCCGAATGCAGGAGCGCTCCAGCACTTCGGGAACCGGCGCTTGCGAGGTCTAGGAGAGGCAGCACGCGGTCTCTTCGGACGCCATATCGTTTCTCTTCGATAGCCACGGCTTTCGAGAACATCACGATCGCCGCCATCGCGGCTCCCATCAACGCCTGGCTAAATCGCGCTCTTGATTTCGTTGCGACTCTTCGGGCGAAGCGATCGTTCAAAGCATCTCCGCAGCGAGAGTCGAAAGCCGACGTCGGTCATGACCGACCCGGCGTCGATGCCCAAGCTCTGGCATACATGACGACGATGAAGCGACCTCGGCTCAACAGGCCTGTACGCAGGATGGGCTACGAGACGACTTGTGGCGTGGAGGGCGTTGTGCCGCAAAGGACCGGTCGCCAGCACAGGACAAGACCGATGGCCGCAAGCCCGTATGGTTTTTGGACGTCTCCCGTCACCTCTGATTTCGTCGTCGCCAATTCGATCCGGCTCGAGCAGGTCGCGCTGGACGGCGACGTCCTCTATTGGAGTGAAACTCAACCGCAAAAGAAGGGACGCAGCTTCGTCTGGCGCATGGCGAAAAGCGGGGGATCTGAACCCGTCACGCCCGACGACGATAACGGCTTTAGCGTTCGGACGCGCGTTCACGAGTACGGCGGTGGGGCGTTCGCGGTTAGCGATGGCGTCGTCTATTTCTCAAACGACGCGGATCAGCGACTCTATCGCCAGGACGGCCGCGGGCAGCCGCGGCCAATCACGCCACCGCCGACCGCGGGCGCCGCCAACGCCCTGCGCTATGCTGATGGCGTCGTCGACCGGCGCCGCGGCCGCCTGATCTGCGTCCGAGAAGATCATGCCCGAGAAGCGGAGGCGGTCAACTCGCTTGTCAGCGTCGACCTCTCGGACGCGAGGCCGCCGCGCGCTCTCGTTTCGGGCGCCGATTTTTATTCGACGCCGCGGTTGAACCCGGAGGGAAATCGTCTGGCGTGGCTGAGCTGGAATCACCCGGACATGCCTTGGGTCGCGACGGAGGCATGGGTTGGCGATCTGCGGCTCGATGGCGAGATCGCGCACGTGAGACAGATCGCAGGCGGACCCGACGAATCGATTTTCCAACCGGAATGGTCGCCTGACGGCGACCTCTATTTCGTGTCGGATCGGGGCACTGGCTGGTGGAATCTTTATCGCGAGCACGATGGCGCGATCGAGTCCATGGCACCCATGGACGCCGAGTTTGGACGGCCCCAGTGGCAGTTAGGCATGTCGACCTACGCCTTCGAGTCCGCCGATCGCCTGATCTGCTGCTTCGTCCGCGACGGCGTCTGGACCCTGGCCGTCATCCAGACAGGGACAAAGCGTTTCGAGATCATCCCGACCGAATTCACCGACATCTCGCAGCTTCGCGCCACTCCGGGACGGGTCGTGTTTATCGGCGGCTCGCCTTCGGAGCCGCCCGCGCTGATCAACCTTGACCTCGCCAGCGGAAGGAGCCGGGTGGTTCGTCGCGCGTCCGTGCTTCGCGACGACGTCCGTCGTTATATCTCGATCCCTGAGCCGATCGCCTTTCCGACTGGAGCCGGCGAGACTGCGCACGCCTTCTACTATCCGCCGTTTTCGCCCGAGTTCGCTGCGCCGGACGGCGAGAAAGCGCCGGTGCTCGTAAAGAGTCACGGAGGGCCGACGTCGGCAGCGTCGAGCACGCTCTCGCTTTCGACCCAATACTGGACGAGCCGCGGGATCGGGGTGCTCGACGTGAATTATCGCGGCAGCACCGGCTATGGCCGCGCCTACCGGCTTCGGCTCGAGCGTCGGTGGGGCATTGTCGACGTCGAGGACTGCGTCGCCGGCGCGCGCTTCTTGGTCGAGAAGCGAAATGCCGACCCTCGGAGGCTCATGATCAGCGGCGGCAGCGCCGGCGGTTACACGACGCTTTGCGCCTTGATGCCCGAGGACGAGAAGACCTTCGGCGCGGGCGCCAGCTACTACGGGGTCAGCGATCTCGAGGCCCTTGCGCGCGACACGCACAAATTTAAGTCCCGCTACCTCGATTGGCTGATTGGACCCTACCCGAAGGACCAAAAAGTCTATGCCGAGCGCTCGCCGATCAACCACGTCGATCGCCTCTCGGCGCCAGTGATCTTCTTCCAGGGCGCGGAGGACCGGGTCGTCCCTCCGAACCAGACCGAGCTCATGGTTGCAGCGCTGAGGGCCCGAGGCGTTCCAGTCGGCTATTTTCTGTTTGACGGCGAACAGCACGGATTCCGGAAAGCGGAAAACATCAGGCGCGCCCTCGATGCGGAGCTCTATTTTTACGCGATGCTGACCCTGCGCTCCGGGCTGCGGTTCTAACGGTCGCAGAGCGACTGTGCTGGCAGCGCGTCTGCCGTTTCCAAGTGACTGAGGGCGCGCAAACGAAATCGTCATGGCCCTTAGCCCAGAGCCGGATCGCGACAAGGTTAACATGACACGGCCGCCACGAGACAAGCGGCAAGTCGGGCGCGGCGTGACAGCGTCCGCGCTACGCCGCATCTCATCAACGCGGGGCGCGCAACAACGGCGGCGCGGCGAGTGTAAGGGGCACGGGCCTTGTCACGAGAACTTAAAGCTGGCAACACAACTTTAACAGGCCAATTCGGGCTCATGCCGCGGTAACGGCTCGCCACGTCCCAAAGGCGTCTTCGCGGAAGACTCGGAGCGTGCCGCGGGATATGAGATGGCGTTGAACGCGAATGTGTTCGGCGTGAACAGACAAGACTTCTTTGGGCTGATCCCGGCGATTTGAACGTTGCATCTTCCGATCGCGTCGTCGAACCAGCTGGGCGTGAATTCTCGGCCCGATCATTCTTGCGCCAGCCCCGCTCATGGCGAGCCGACCAAATCCGATTTTCGACTTTGCCGCGCCGTAAGAGCGCAGCCTGTCCGTCACCAGCACCTTGGGCGAAGCCTCGTTTCTTGAGCAACTTGTGCATCAGTTTCGCGGCCGCAACTTTGTCGAGCCGTCGCTGCACAAGGAGGTCGAGAACCTCGCCTTCGTCGTCAACCGCGCTACAGTCAGAACTGCCTGCCGGCGGCGGTTCGGTCTTCGAGCACGCCTCGGCGCGGCGTATCCCCGGACGATTGGCGACAGAGACAGAAGCCGCACAGCTCATGAGAGTGGCTTGGGCGTCATGACATCGCCGCAGCCTCATGCAACTCGCCGCCACGCATCAGTCGCCGGGCTATGTCAGCTGTCTGCAACGCCGCGCGTTCGGTCGGCGAATGGGCCGCCAGATAGCGGGCGACCGCAATCAGGATGTGCCGGCCCTCGTCGGTATCGCCCCAAACGGCGAACTGTCGGACCCCCGCTTCCAGCATCTGATAGGCATGGAAGCCGGCGTCCTCGCGGAGCACTGCCAACGCGAGGGTGACGATCAGCCGTTCCGGCGGATGGCCCAGGTTGAAATGCCGCGCTACCAGCCTTGCCGCAAGATCGACCTGTCGTTGTCGATCGAAGGCTTCGAGCAAGGCGGCGCGGATCGCTTCTGGATCGGTTGGCAGGTCGTCGAGCTGCTGGCCACGCTCGCCCGGGATGCGGGCAGGCGGCACGTTGAGATAGCGGGTAAGGTAGAGGGCCATCGCTCCGTGCAGGACGCCCCGGACGGCCGTAGCGTTGCTATCGCAGCCGCTCCCGACCCGTTTGATCAACTGGTCGAGGGCATTCGCGTAGGTGAAGACGTGGTGCGCGGTCTCCCAGTCGGCGTGCTCGTTGGCGTTGCCAAAGCGCGCCACTCTGAGAGCTGCGCCGTAGGCAAGCGAGCGTCCGAGGTCCGAAGGAGCGGCACCTGCAAGGATTGCCGCCTTAAGAGCGTCAATGATCCTCGCAGGATCATCGCCGAGCAGCTCCCAAGCGAGCGTCGTAGGGCCTGACCACCCGCGTGCGCGACGGCGGGCGGCGAATACCTCCGGCAGTTGGCCGGCTGCTTCGTAACATAGCGCAACAAGATCGAACGGGTTGTCGCCACGAGGTCAATTCCTCAGCGCCGCGGGCCGCGACCATTTGGCCGACGACAGTTGGCAGCAGAGCCGCCGAATGCTCCCAACCGATCAAGTCAAGGCACTCGAACGCCTTGTTGATGAAGTCGAGCGTGTGCCCGTCGTCTGCGAACGCTCGCTCGGTCGCGGCCGCAAGCAGAGCGTCCGCGAGCACGGAGGGTTTTTCACCCGCCGCAATCGCCGTAAGGAGGGTGCGCTCGGCCGCTTCACGGTGGCGCACGCTCGTCCACCGCTGCAGCCAGCGTTTGAGAACGGTCGGGTCCAACTGGCTTTTCAGCGGCTCGCGACCTCGCCGCGGCGCCTCGCCATCGCAGTCCGCAGCCACGCGCCGTGCCCCATGAAATAGGGCGAGATAGGCTTCCTCCTCCGGCAGCATGGGCAGAAGATTGGCGAGCGCGGTGAGGATCGTCAAACTCACGCCCCAGCCGTCGCGGTTCTGCGCCCCGAACAGCGCCACCTCCCGGACGATGCCAGCCTGCGGCACCTCAGCCGCGAGTTGACCAAGCACCGCTTTGGCGATGACAAGGCTGATGTTGTGTCCCAGGCCGCTGTCAAGCCGCTGTCGCCAGTGCGCGGCGGAATCGGCATGGCCAAATGTGGTCTTCACCCAGACTTCGTCGTTGCGCACCTCGACCGGGCAGATCGGGGCGTCGTCCGCCCAGAGGTCGAAGGTGCAGCCGCTTTCGAGATCAAACCGGGCATGGTGCCAGTGACAGGTCAAGATGCCGTCGTCGACGCTCCCGCGATCGAGCGGGAAGCCCATATGCGGGCACCGATTGTCGAGGGCAAAGATGCGCTCGCGGTCGTAGAGCACCAGAATTGGACGATGGCCGCCGTGAACGACGAGCCGTCCCTTCGCCCTGAGTTCTGCCAAGCTTCCTGCGAGCGCGAATTCCGCGGTCGGCGCGTCCATGGGCGTAGTCCCATCAGTGGGCCGTTCAGTCCTCGTCGGTCTCGTTTTCCTGCCCTTCCAATCTCTTTACAACTTCACCGAGTTCCTCGTACAGCTTCTGCTGCTCCTCGGTCCAGCCGAACTCTAGCGGCGTTGTCGGCCATTCTTGAAACTCAGGCGCCGCCGCGCGGTCAACGAGCTCCGCCTCGCGGTCCAGTTTCAACACCAGTTTGATCGCCGCCATGTCGCCCTTCATGGCCCGTTGGACAAGGCTGGCCGCGGCCAACTCGCGCTCGGTCATCTTGATCGGCTCGCTGTTGTCGCTATTGCGGACGGTCACTTTTCCGTTCAGTCCCTTCTTTACGTCCATCGCCACAGTGGTGCTGCGCTTGCGCCTGCGACCTTTATGGCCAGAATGGCCCTGCCGAAACCGAGTGTCCTTAGGCGGATTGCCGTACCCAACCCCGTCGTCTCGTTTTTCGCGGCGGGGTTCGCCGGCGTTCAACCTACGCTTGCTCATCGTCTCGCCTCCTCATCAGCGATTTTATCACTGTCAAGAGCGACCGCGTCGCCCGAACTCGAACTTTCAAGCGCGGTAGGCTGGGAACTCGAAAATTCCTCCGCGCGCCGCGCCTCGGCCTCCCACTGCCTCTGTTCGCGCATGAGGTCCTTTTGCGCCTTCTTCCAGAACAACCTGTTCGCTGTTTCTCGATCGATGGGTTCCTCGCTTGCGGGGTCCTCGTCGATCAGCATCGCCAACTTGATCGCCTCGATGTCTCCGGCCGCGATGGCCCTTCGAAAGCGGACCCCTACGACCTGTCGCTTGGTCATCGTGCGAGCGTTGTCGCCTCGACCAAGTGTGATCGTCTTGTCCAGCTCCAGCCGGACTAGCGTCGCGAAACCCGCGCGGGCTTTACGCTGCCCGCTCGGATTGCCGGACTGCCCGGGCTTGAACCGGGTCCGCTTTGGCGTCTTGCCGTAGCCGACTTCGTAGTCCCTCGCTTTGCGTCTCGGCCGGCCGTCAAAGGGATCATGCTTGCTCATCGTCGCCCTCCTCAACACGCATCGAATCCACGTCACCAGCGTCGGACGCCGTCTGAGCGCGTGCCTCGCCAACACGTCTGGCCCGCACCTGGGCGAAGGTTTCTCCCGTCTCGCTCAGGCGGGCCTCCTGTCCCGTCATCTGCTGCCACCGCTGGATTGCGAGGTCGCAGTAAAGGGCGTCGATCTCGATGGCCCGACAACTTCGCCCCACCGCTTCGGCCGCCAGCAGGGTCGACCCGGACCCGGCGAAGGGCTCAAGTACGATGTCGCCGCGATTTGTGACATCGAGCAGAGCGTCTTCAAGAAGAGCCCTCGGCTTGACGGTCGGGTGGTGCGCCAAGCCGTCGCGCGCGTCCGAGCCGAGGCTGGAGGCGCCGGGGTACGTCCAGACATTGGAGCGCCATCGTCCGTGCCGGCCGAGCTCGATGTTGTTGACATGGGGCGCGTCGCCCTTCTTGAAGAACGGGAGAAGCTCGTGCTGGGACCGCCAAAGGCTACCCTGGCCGCCATTCGACTTCGCCCACACGACCAGGTTGATGAGCGGCAGTCCGAGCTGTCGCCCGCTGGCGAGGCAAGCTCGATCGAGCGCCAATCGATGAAGGTGGCCATGAGGCCGCCGTCGACGAGTTCGAACTCGTCGCCGCCGACATCCAGGCCTGGTTGAAGGCCATAAACTCTTCGGCGCTCATTTCGCCATTCGCCATGGCGAACTCGCGGTGATGTCCGCTGTTCGTGACGTGGCCAACGTTTGGAACGTTGAAGGGCTCGTCGGTTAGGACCAGGCGGACGAGCTCGCCCTCGTCGAGGATCTGCGCGTAGGCTGCGGGGTCGCGCGCGTCGCCCTGAAGCAGACGGTGCTCGCCCAGAAGCCAGAGGTCGTTGGCGCAGGAGACCGCCACCGAACCGAGAGCCGGTATGACATCGCTCTCGGCGTCGCCTGCCTCAACATCATCGTCGAGAAGGAGCGCGTCGATTTCGGCCATCTCGAACCCGGCGAGCACGACGTCTTCACCAAGCGCCGTCAGGTCTTCGAACTCGGCTTGAAGAGCGTCATAGTCCCAGTCCCCGGTCTCGGCGATCCAATTCAGGGCCAAACTCAGCAGCCGCAGCTCGCTCTCATCGAGATGATCGATGACAATGCAGGGGACCTCAGCGATCCCTAGCTCCTTGGCCGCCTCCCACACCCCGTGCCCTTCGACGATCGTGAAATCGCCGTTGACCAGGATCGGGCGGCAGATGCCCAATCGCTTGATGCTGTCGCGAATCCGCGCGTTCTGGGTCGGATCGCGCCGTCTGACGGGTCGCGAGGCTGGCCTCAAGCGCTCGGTCGGGACAACGACCAGGTTCAGCTGCGGCGCGAGATCGTTACGCAGCCGTGCGGGCGCGTGCGCAGCGATCTCGGTCAGCGCGCTCTGACGCTCGCGTCTCGCGCGCGATCTGGCCGCGACTGCGGCCTTCACGCACTTGGGCGTCGCGATCGCCCGCTTCTTTGACTGCTGATGGCTCACAGAACAACCTCCTCAAATGAGACGGATTCCGTCCCAGAGGCTGTCACAGTCCAAGCAAGGGCCCTCCGCGTTCACCCAAAGCACCAAGCGGCGCCCTTTCAATGAGAGCGCCTATCGATGTTTTGGGCGAAGCAGAGAACCCTCCTTGGTTTCAGCTGCTCGCCCAGACTGCTCCAGACCTCAAGGCCGAGCTCGTCCGCAGGCTCGCCTGGCGCAAACTGCACATGCGCGTCAAGTAGAATATCGATAATGAACAACTTTTAATGAGCGGCGGCCTTTGAACCCAGCAATCCCACGCCCCAACATTACCAAGTAGTCGGAACGAAGATGGTTAACCGCGCAAACTGGGATTTTAATTCCCTGGTTTGGTCTCTTTAATCCCTGCTCGATTGGTAGGGAATTTGGCTAAAAACTATAACGTTATCAATTTGATATAGGCCTACAGCAGAGCGGTTCGCCGGCGAATCTAGAAATTTTCCCTTGCCTTTCCTGGGATTTGCGGCTTTAGGGTTGGGTTCAATAGGCCGAAGCCGGCTCCGAAGCGGCGGAAGCCGGGTCGATCAGGTCCGCGTAATGGCGGCGCGCGACGTCGGGATGGGACCGCAGCCGGCTCTTGAGATAGTTCCGACCGACGTCGCGAAAGAGCGGATTGTCCGGATCTTGCGTGACCCCGCGCGCTTGCGCCGCGAGGTGCGGCGACAGCGAGAGGAGGGGCACAGTCGCATCGTGACGCGCACCGAGGAAAAGCGCGACGGACAGGCGATCCGTTCCCGCCGTCGGCGAGACCACGCGATGGACGTTGGCGCGCAAATAGCCGTTGGAGGCCATTTCGAGAATCTCGCCGATGTTGACGACAAAGGCTCCCGGAACGGGCGGCGCGTCGATCCAGCCGCCGTCCTCAGCCTGAACCTGAAGACCGGCCTGCTTGTCCTGCAGGAGAAGGGTCACGAACCCCGAATCCTTGTGCGCGCCCACGCCCTGATCGCTCTCGTCGGCCGCGCGGCCGGGATAGCGGATGATCTTGATGAGCGGATTCGGGGCAGGGGTATAGATCGGCGCGAACACGTCCTCCGGCTGTTCAAGCGCCGCGGCGAACGCTCGCAGCACCCGGAGGGCGAGGGCGGTCGTTTCCTCCTGGTAGGCGAGGAGGATCAGCTTGAACTCCGGAAAGGCCGCCGGCCACTGGTTCGGGCCCTGCAAGCGCGTCCATGGCGGCGCCGCAGGGTCGAAGGGCAGGGCCGGCCTTTCCGGCCCGATGTCGACCTGCTCGCGCCAGTCGGGCTTGCCGCGGGTATGTTCGTAGCCCGCGCGATTGTAGCCGCGGAAGTGCGGCGAATTGACCATTTCGATGGCCAGCTTGTCCTTCTCGGACAGCGCGAAAAAGCGCCGGGAGACGCTCAGTACGTCCCGAATGAGGCTGTCCTCGATCCCATGGCCGACCAGGTAAAAAAAGCCGACGTTGCGCGCGGCCGTCCGCAACTCTCTCAGCAAGCTCAACCGCTCGCCGCCGCCCGCGTCGAATTGACGAAGGTCGAGGGTCGGAAGGGTCTCGGCCTGAACGGCGACAGGCATGGCTCGCTCCTGGCGACGGCTGAAATCGGTGATCCGCAGCCGCCGACGGCCCAAGCGAACATGTCCCTGACCAAAAGTAGAGCATGTCTATCTTATTAATATACTATAATTCGACGGAGACATTTAGCCATTTGCCGACGTGGCCGCTCTTGAGGATCTTGGCCCGTCGGCCCCCGAGGCCGCCGCGTTCGGCGACTACCTCGAAGAGACACTGCGCGTGCCCTTTAGCCGGCAGCGATCACTCCCGGCTCAATCGGGCCGCCGTCGTCGACGACGACCAGATCGCCAGCCTTGGCGAAATCTATGAGTTCGGCCGCCACTGATTGGGGCCGCTTGAGCGCCACCAGCCGGACGAAGGCCTTAGACCACGAGAGCCAGCGGCGGGCGCCCTTCTTGCGCCCCAGCACGGTCACGCCGAGCGGGTCGTCGAGGCCGCCGCCGTCGATGCCGATGGTGACCCATTCGGAGCGCGCCAGAAGCGTCTCAAGAATGAGCGAAGCATCTGCGGATTCCTGCCAATATTCCGCGCCAGGCCAGCGGTCGGCGCAGAGCGTCTGGCCGATCTCGACATTGAGATGCTTGGCCAGAAAGATGTTGAGCGCCGCAGGGCCGGCGGCGATCTTCCGGCGCAGCTTGTCGGCGAGCCATTCCGGATCGGGACCGCCGAAGACGCCGAGATTGGGGTTGGTCCAGCCGAAGACCTTCGGATCCATGAACCGTTTTTCGCGGATCATCTCGTCCGGAAACTCGTACAGGACCGGAATCGACTTGCGATCATCGATCTCGCCATCGCGGACCCGTCGAAAATAATCGAGGCGCGACTTGAACACACCGGGCGGCGGCTCGTCGCTCTGCGTCGATAGCTCGATCACGAAGCCCTCTGGCCTCGACACGAGGCCGCCCTTGGCCTCGGCGAGCATGCCTGCGGCCTTGACCTGCTTGCCGAACAGCCAAAGCTCGTCGACGAGGATGCCGGCGGTCTTTTTGCCCGAGACGGTCTCGGAATTGGCGGCGACGACCTTTAAGAAAGCGCCGGTCGTGCGATGGGTGACGCGGCGGATGTGCTCCTGCACGTGCAAGAGCTCGGAAAGCTCGGGATCGGCGCGGACGGCGTCGCGGGCCGGGAAAAAGCTGTTGTTGGCGACCTCGATCGTGGGCGCGAGGATGTAGAATTCGGCCGAATGGCGCCAGTTGCGGATGAGCGCCGTGATCATGATCAGCGCGGCCAGCGTCGACTTGGCGTTTTTCTTGCTGATCAGCAGGAAAAATTCGCGGATCGGGCGTCGGCCGGATTCCGCATCATAGGCGCCGAAGATGGCGGCGGCGAAATCGAGGATCCACGGCCGGGCGATCTCGCCCATGGTCGGCGATCCCGCGACGTCGACCACGCGCAGGCTCGAGAAGACGGCGAGCGCCGCCTCGGCCTCAGCCGGAAAAAGCGGCGGGCACGGGATGAGGCTCGCGCCTTAGCGGGACGCTCGCGCCAGTCCGGGCATGCGGCTGTCCAGACGGGAGCGGTCACTCAGCTAGTGGGCGGCGCCGCTCTATTTCCCAGAGCCGTTTGGCTTGTTCCCACTCCTCTTGCGGTTGCCCACTTCGGGCGGGCAGGCGTGCAGATATTTAGGGGCGACGCCAATGGCCAATTCGCGGGCCGCTGCCAATTTGAATGCAGGCTCACGGGCTTGCAGCATGTCCGGTCCTTTAGTTGAGCGTAGGCTTTGGCGGCGGCGGCGTTGCAAATCGGCTCGTGCCGATGGCGCGGTCACGCGCGAGATCCAGCGCGAATTGTTTCTTGCCTGCGCCGATCGAAACCTTGGCTCGCGCGGCGGCGAGCCGAGCGGCTGCTTTCGACGCCTCGTCCAATTTGCCGAGGGCGGCCAGGGCGCGCATCGTCAGATCCATAATCTCGTCAGGCGTCCTGCCCTCAAACTTGCCGGCAAGTGCGGCAACGATGTCGGCCTCAGATGGGCTCTTGCTTCGGCGCTTCGGGCTTTTCCGGTTCGTCGAGCGTCTCCGGCAGCTTGCGCTTGGTCGGCGGCCGGCCAGATCCGGGCCGCTTCCCTCCCCATTTCCCCATCATCTTGATTTATCCCATTGACGGAACGAGGAAACGCGCTCGCAATCAAGTTTCGAACGGGATTTTTTCTCCCCGTGTTTGCAGTGGCGGTTGCAGCCTGGTCTCGGTTTTAGGAACTTAAACCCCCACCCCCCATCTACCGCAGGCGCCGGACGCCGGACTTCAGGACCAGGCTTTTAAATGGCCGAACCGAACTGACCGTTGCGGTTGCGACCGCATTTCTCCACGGCTTAGGGGTCTCCAAGTCAGGACGCTTCAAGCTTCGCGGAATATTAGTCCGTCAACGGGAAAGCGTCTGCGACCTCTCCATTTCGTCCGCCAGCTTTCTGAGAAAAGCCGGCTCGACCCGGTCATTGGACGCCTCCCCATGAGAGGCCAGCCCGCGAATAATTTCCGCCTGTCGAGCTGGAGGAATATGCCCGTAGCTGGAGAACGTGGTTAGGCAACTCTCGTGGCCTAGATTCTGGGACCAAGCCTTGAAGCGTTCGGCGTCCAGTCTCAATTCGTAGGCTAACTGGACCAGCGTGTTCCGCAACGAATGCGGATTGAAGTAGGGTAAGCCGGCGAGCGCGCACGCTTCGCGGAAAATGGCGCGAACCGGATTCGCGTTCGCCCACGGCGCGCGGTCTAGTGCAACCGCCTGAAACTCGAGATCCCTCCCCGGCATTACCTTCGTCTTCGGAAAGAGCGGGTTGTCGGGTCCGAAGCCTTTCTGTTCGCGCAGAAACTCGACCCAATCGATGACGATTTGCCGGATGTCGTCCCCAATAGGGAAGAACCAGGTCGTGAACGTCTTACCGCGCTTGGTGCGGACCTCGCGCGGGTCCTGTTCGATCATCCCACGTTCGATATCGATGTGTTTCAGGCGGAACGAGATAATGGCTCTGTCCCGCGCGCCAGATAGGATGGTGAACGCGACAAGGGCATGGTCGCGTTTTTTGATCTCCGTTTCCTTTGGCATAGCATGGAGCATCGCGCGAATCTGCGCGAGCGTCGGGCAGGCTTTGAACCGACGAGCCGTGGCGATCCGCGCCAAGTTATCGGGGGCATTGAAATACTCGGCGTCCGCATACTTGATCCGCGAGGCGTAGCCCGGCTGATCCGCGAGCCACACAAAGAACGCCTTGAGAGCCCCGAGCGTCGCGTGAACGGTCGAAGCCGAGAGAAGCTTACCGGTTCGCACGTTGGTCGCTCCCGTCAGGTGAGCCTTGAAACCCCGGGCCTGTTCGATATGGAAGCTCCGGAAGTCGCGACATTTGACATACTGCTCGAAGCGTTCGATCGCGCTCGCGGCCGCGTCGATGGAGGCTGTGTCGCGGCCCTTGGCGTCCTTAAGGTAAATGAGGTAGCGGCGCTTGATTCGCGCGTTTTCCGCGTTGCGTTTGGTCATGTGTGTGGAACCCCATTGAAGTCACCATTCGGGAAGAGGGAGGCGCTATCGTCTAGGCGTTGCTCCGCCTTCGGAAATGCGACGTCGAGCCCGCCCCTGATTTGGCTAAGCTTGGCAAGCGTCGTCGCGCGGTAGATCATCCGTCCGCAATCGGGGCAGATGCCGCTCAGCGAACCCCGCAGGGCCGTGCGCGGGTGATAGTCGGTCATGTCCAATGCTGGCCGTCTCGGAGCGCGACAGCCGAGGCAATAGAACTCGCCCGGCTGGCAACGCTGTTTGATCGGCCCGCGCGCTTTCATGAACGCGCGGAAGTCGGCGCCATGGATGAGAAGTGGTCGCCTCGCATCCGTAGTTTTGAGTCCGGCCGCGATCCATCGACCGATCGTGTGCTTGTGCGCCCCGATGAGGGCGCCCAGTTCGCTGATCGTGTAGCTGTGATGGAGCTTGACGCGGCGGTAGTTGAACCGCCTCGCCATGTCCTACGTCGCTCGTTCTATAAGAGTGCGGATGTCCTCGACTTTCCAGGCGGTGGTGCGCGGCCCCAGCTTCACCGGTTTGGGAAAGCGACCGGACTTAACGCCAGCCCACCACGTCGACCGACCAACCGGAATCGGTCCCCGCGGGGCCAAGATCGAGGCGAGCCGGACAAAGCCGGCTGGCGGAAAATAGTGCTTGCTTTGCTCCGGAATTTCGTTTGCAGCGTCGCGTTTTTTCATTTCAACCCTATCCGTCAGAGAGACGGCGCCGGCGGCGACCTTTCACTTGAAATTGTCGCCGCCGCTGCTAGGGTCGAGCCGCTCCGAATCGAGCGCGGACTAACCCCCGCAAGAGTTGCATTGCTTGCCCGCTTTGCAACTCTTTTTTCGCCGTGCGGAGAAAATCCATATGATTCCATCCATGTCCGATACGCTGCCAAGGGGCGCATTGGTTCGCAAGCGCCGCAGCGCTGCTTTCCCCGACTTTTTCACAGCACAAGAAAATTTACGCGGCTGGGGTACGCCCTCTTGTTACTTGGCGTGTTGAGCGAGTTACCCACAGGTTGTCCACAGGACGAAGTTCGCCTTTCGCTTGACGGCTAAGGCACTATCGAACGCGGCTGATCCGCGTTGGCGTTATTGTTGGCTCTGAAGACCTTCACAGATGACACAATCAAACTCTTTTCAATGGTTTATCGTGAATTTCGGTCCCGCTTCTGGCCTTTATGCACGACACTTATCTGAGCCGCCGCAAGTGAGATCACTTGGCCGCCTCGTCGTAACTGGTCGCAACGATCAGCCCACCACGTCATCATCCTGACCCGCTCATCCCAGAATTCAGCCCGGGCGTAGGCCCGCCGCACACTGTCGGCGTCGACGTGGGCCAATTGCCTTTCGATTGCGTCGGCATTCCAGAGCCCGCTTTCGTTCAGCATCGATGACGCGGATGCGCGGAAGCCATGGCTCGTCATGTCCTCGTTCTTGAAGCCCATGCGACGCAAGGCCGCGTTCAACGTGTTCTCAGACATGCAACGTGCGACCGATCGGACCGACGGAAACAGAAATCTGCCCTGTCCCGTTGACTTTCGAAGCTCCCTGAGAATCGCGACGACGCGCGGGGCGAGCGGGACCCGATGCGCCTTCCGCATCTTCATTCGGCCGCCGGGAATTTCCCACACCGCGGCGTCGAGGTCGAATTCCATCCATTCAGCGGCGCGCAATTCGCCTGGGCGCACGAACGTCAGGGCGAGTAATTCGAGTGCGGCCCTGTTTCTAGGACCCCCTGATAGTCCGCGATAGCTCGCAACAATCCGCCGAAAGCGCTCGGCGCGACGATGGCCGCGCGAGGAGTCACCGTTGGCGTTACCAGCGCGCCGCGCAACGCGGTTGTCGGATCGTTCTCGGTGCGGGCGGTGGCAATCGCATAGCGGAAAACGTCACCTATCGCCGTTCTGAGCTTGCGGGCAGTTTCGTGAATGCCACGTGCCTCCACCTCTTTGAGGACCGTCAAAACCTCACGCGCCGATATTTCCCGAATTGGCCGCGATCCGAGCGCGGGAAGGGCGAAGCTCATGAACCATTCGAACTTCCGTAGTGTCGCCGCCGCTTTCCTGTCGCGACGCTTCTTCTGCAGCAATTCCTCCGCAATCGCCGCGAACGAATTCCCGCCTGCTTCGGCTCGCGCGACCTTTACGGCCTTCTTGACCTGGGAAGGGTCTTGGCCGTGGGCCAAGGTCTTCCTGGCGGCTTCGCGAGCGTCCCGAGCGTCTCTCAACCCGACTTCGGGATAAACGCCTATGGCGAGCGCCGTTTGAACGCCTCCGAAGCGGTAAGCGAGCCGCCACCGTTTTGCACCATCAGGTGTAATCCACAACTGGAGCCCGCCGCCGTCTGAAAGCTTGATGATCTTCGGGCCGGGGAGCGCGCGCCTTATAGCGAGGTCGGTGAGGGCCATGTTGGTACCAGTGGAGGGCGGACTTGCCGCATACCAACGAATCTACCAACAATTTTGATGGACGCAAATGACCGCCTTTGAACCGCGTTGGACAATCAAAAGGATATAAGCTATTGATTATGCGGCGCTTCTGGACTGGAGCAGATGTCCGCGGACAGAAAGGTGGTGCCCAGGAAAGGACTCGAACCTTCACGGCTTGCACCGCTGGTACCTGAAACCAGTGCGTCTACCAATTCCGCCACCTGGGCCCGGGGCGTTTCTTAAGAGCGCGGGCGGGCGGCTGTCAACGCCGCGCCCCGGTCCTTGCCGGCCGCATGACAATCGCGCCCGCCCGGCGCTAAAATCATCCGCAATCAGCGTGAGGCGCGGAGTGATCGCGCCGCCGGAGGACTCTCAATGACCAGCGCCGCCCGCCTTTCGCTGCACGTGCCCGAGCCGACCGTGCGC
Organism: uncultured Alphaproteobacteria bacterium; assembly: GCA_963824475.1. Classification (GTDB taxonomy): domain Bacteria; phylum Pseudomonadota; class Alphaproteobacteria; order Rhizobiales; family Beijerinckiaceae; genus Roseiarcus. The sequence goes on along the minus strand of CAWGPR010000001.1, from coordinate 260,034 downwards.
CCCGGCGGCAGGCCTGACTTCAGCCATGTCGGCATAGCCAAGGCGGGCAAGGTTCCACGCCCGCCGATCGACGTCAGCCCCTCCGACATCCGCGATTTCGCCTATACGATGATCCGCGCCCTCGACGATAACGGCGAGGCGGTCGGCGACTGGGCGGGGTCGCTCAACGCCGACGATCTGCGCAAGGGCCTGCGCGACATGATGCTGACCCGCGCCTTCGACGCGCGCATGCTGCTCTCGCAGCGCCAGGGCAAGACGTCGTTCTACATCACCTGCCTAGGCGAAGAGGCGATCGCGACCGCGCATCGCAAGGCGCTCGCGGAGGGCGACATGTGTTTTCCGACCTACCGGCAACAGGGCCTGCTCATCGCCTTGGGCTGGCCGATCGTCGACATGATGTGCGAGATCTTCTCCAACGAGCTGGACCATCTCAAAGGCCGCCAGCTGCCCGGGCTCTATTCGTTCAAGAAGGCCGGGTTTTTCACTGTCTCCGGCAATCTCGGCACCCAATATCCGCATGCGGTCGGCTGGGCGATGGCGTCGGCGATATCCGGCGATACGCGCATCGCTTCGGGGTGGATCGGCGAAGGCGCGACGGCGGAGAGTGATTTCCACTCCGCGCTGGTGTTCGCCTCGGTCTACCGGCCGCCCGTCATTCTCAACGTCGTCAACAACCAGTGGGCGATCTCGTCCTATCAGGGCATTGCGGGCGGCGAGAGCGCGAGATTCGCCGCTCGCGCTCACGGCTTCGGCATCCCCTCGCTGCGCGTCGACGGCAACGACTATCTTGCGGTCCACGCCGCGTCTCTATGGGCGGTCGAGCGCGCGCGCGCCAATCTGGGCCCGACGCTTATCGAATGGGTGACCTACCGCGCCGGCGCGCACTCGACCTCGGACGATCCGTCGAAATATCGCCCCAAGGAGGAATGGGCCGCCTGGCCGTTGGGCGATCCAGTCGAACGGCTGAAAACCCACCTCATCCGCATCGGCGCGTGGAGCGAGGAGCGCCACCGGCAGATGCAGGCCGAGGTCGACGCCGAGATTCTCGACGCCGCCAAGGAAGCCGAAAGTCACGGCACGCTGCATGACGGCCCAAAGCCGAGCGCGGCGACGATGTTCGAGCAGGTCTACAAGGAGATGCCGCGCCATTTGCGCGAGCAGCGCCAGCAGCTCGGAGTTTAGCGCCATGCCGCGCATGTCGATGGTCGAGGCGATCCGCGACGCAATGGATTGCAAGATGGCCGAGGACGAGCGCGTGGTCGTTTTCGGCGAGGACGTCGGCTATTTCGGCGGCGTGTTTCGCTGCACCGACGGGCTACAGCGCAAATATGGCAAGTCGCGTTGCTTCGATGCGCCGATCAACGAATCCGGAATCGTCGGCGTGGCGATCGGCATGGGCGCCTATGGGCTTCGGGCGGTCGCCGAGATCCAGTTCGCCGACTATGTCTATCCCGGCTATGACCAGATCGTGTCGGAAGCCGCGCGGCTGCGCTACCGCTCGGGCGGCGAGTTCTTCGCGCCGATCGTGCTCCGGATGCCGTGCGGCGGGGGCATCTACGGCGGGCAGACACACAGCCAGAGCCCGGAGGCGCTCTTCACCCACGTCTCCGGCCTCAAGACCGTCATCCCGTCCAACCCCTACGACGCCAAGGGTCTTCTCATCGCCTCGATCGAGGATGACGATCCGGTCATCTTTCTCGAGCCGAAGCGGCTCTACAACGGTCCGTTCGCCGGCCACCCCGAGCAACCTACCGTGCCTTGGGCCAAGCATCCCTTAAGCGAAGTGCCGGCGGGGCGTTATGTCGTCCCGCTCGGAAAGGCTGCGATTCGGCGCGAGGGGAAGGGGGTCACCGTCCTTTGCTACGGCACGATGACCCATGTCGCCGAGGCCGCGGCGGAGGAGACCGGAATTGATGCGGAAATCATCGATCTCCGCTCGCTCCTTCCGCTCGATGTGGACGCGATTCAGGCGTCGGTCGAGAAGACCGGTCGCTGCGTCATCGTGCATGAGGCGACGCTGACTTCAGGCTTCGGCGCTGAACTCTCCGCGCAGGTGATGGAGCGCTGCTTCTATGCGCTGGAGGCGCCGGTCGAGCGCGTCGCCGGCTGGGACACGCCCTATCCGCATGCGGAGGAGTGGGATTATTTCCCCGGTCCCGCGCGCGTCGGGCGCGCGCTCATGAAGGCGATGGAGGCATGAGATGGGCGTGCGCTCGATCAAGATGCCTGACGTCGGCGAGGGAGTGGCGGAAGCCGAGATCGTCGAGTGGACGGTCAAGGTCGGCGATCTCGTCAAGGAGGATCAGGTCGTCGCCGCCGTCATGACCGACAAGGCGACCGTCGAAATCCCGACTCCCATCGCCGGCAGCGTGCTCGCGCTCGGCGGCGCGGTCGGGGACGTGCTGGCCGTCGGCGCCGAGCTCATTCGCATCGACGCGCCGGGCTTGCCGGATTCGCTTCCCCCCGCCGCGCCGAAATCGCGCCCGGAGCCGCCGGAGCCGGCGCCCGCGCCGAGGGTCAAACCCGAGCCCGGAGAGCCCGCGGAGCCTGAGCCGGCAGCGCGCTCGCCACAGGCTGAGCCCGCCCCGCGCGCGCCCGAGCCGCAGAGAGGCGCGCCGCGCCCTGTTGGCGAGAAGCCGCTCGCCTCGCCCGCCGTGCGCTTAAGAGCGCGCGAGGCCGGCGTCGATCTCAGGTTCGTGCGCGGCTCGGGACCGGCGGGACGCATCACGCATACGGACCTCGACGCCACTATCGCCCGCCCGCCGGAGCCGTCGAAACCGCCAGGCAGAGCGGCGAATAACTCCGTCGAGACGATCAAGGTCGCAGGCCTCCGCCGGCGCATCGCCGAGAACATGGCCGAGTCCGCGCGCCGGGTCGCGCATTTCTCCTATGTCGAGGAGACCGACGTCACCGCGCTCGAGGAATTGCGCGCTTCGCTCAACGCCCGCGCGACCGAAGCGCGGCCGAAACTGACGCTATTGCCGTTCCTCATGCTCGCCATCGTCAAGGCGGTCGCCGAATTCCCGCAGGTCAACGCCCATTACGACGACGAAAACGACGTCATAACGCGCTTTGGCGCCGTGCACCTGGGCGTGGCGACGCAAACGCCGAACGGCCTCATGGTCCCGGTCGTCCGCCACGCCGAGACGCTGGGCTTGTACCAATGCGCGCGCGAAATGCGCCGGGTGAGCGAGGCGGCGCGCCAGGGGGTCGCGGCGCGCGAAGAACTCTCCGGCTCGACGATCACGCTCACTTCGCTCGGCGCGCTCGGCGGCGTCGCCTCGACGCCGATCGTCAATCGGCCGGAAGTCGCGATTGTCGGCGTCAACAAGATCGTCGTCAGACCCGTCTGGCGCGACAGCGGCTTCGTTCCGCGAAAAGTCATGAACCTGTCGTCGTCATTCGATCATCGGGTCGTCGACGGCTATGACGCCGCGACTTTCATCCAACGCCTGCGCGGGCTGATCGAGGCCCCGGCCGCGCTGTTCATCGAGGATTGAAGATGGGAAGGGTCAGTTTGTCATGCCCGCGAACGTGGGCGTCCAGATTAAGCCGCTAAATTTCCTCGGAAAGCGCCGCGCCTCGAGGTTCGGGACCCCCGCTTGCGCGGGGGTGACAACCAGCCCGGCTTGGGAGCCAGGACATGAACGAGCTTCGCTGCAAGGTTCTCGTCATCGGCGGCGGTCCAGGCGGCTATGTCGCCGCGATCCGCGCCGGCCAGCTCGGACTCGACACGATTCTCGTCGAAGCAAACCGGCTCGGCGGAGCCTGCCTCAACGTCGGCTGCATTCCCTCGAAAGCGCTGATCCATGCCGCCGGCGCAGCCCACGCCCTGCGCGAGCCGCGGGGCTTAAGCGCAATCGGGCTCTCGGTTGGACCGCCGAAGCTCGATTTCGCCCGCACGATCGCCTGGAAGGAGGCGATCGTGACCAGGCTCACCAGCGGCGTCGGCGCTCTCCTAAAGAAGGCCAAGGTGCGCACGCTGCTAGGGACGGCGACGATCGTCGACGGCAAGACGGCGACCGTCGGCGCCGACACCGGCGAGAGCCGCATCGCCGCCGAGCATCTCGTCCTTGCGACCGGCTCGGAGCCTGTGGAATTGCCGGCGCTCAAGTTCGGCGGCGACATCCTGTCTTCGACCGATTCGCTGGCGCTGACTCAAGTTCCGCGATCGCTTGCCGTGGTCGGCGCCGGATATATCGGGATGGAGCTCGGCATGGCCTTCGCCAAGCTCGGCGCCAAGGTGACGATCGTCGAGGCTTTGCCCAAGATCCTGCCGCTCTACGATGCGGAGCTGACCCAGCCGGTCGCCCGGCGCCTGGCCGATCTCAGCGTCGAGACGCTGGTCGACGCGGGCGCTCTTGGCTTCGCCAGCGGCGCGCTCAAGATCGTGGCGGCGGACGGCACGGAGCGCTTAATCGCCGCCGACAAGGTCCTGGTCGCGGTCGGCCGGCGCGCCCGCACGAGCGGCTTCGGGCTCGAGACGCTTGACCTTGCGATGAGCGGCCCGTTCGTGCGCATCGACGCGACCTGCGCGACTTCGATGCGCAACGTCTGGGCGATCGGGGATGTGACCGGCGAGCCGATGCTCGCCCATCGCGCGATGGCGCAAGGCGCGATGGTGGCGGAGATCATCGCCGGCGAGAGGCGCGCCTTCGACCCCGTCGCGATCCCTTCGATTTGCTTCACCGACCCGGAGATCGTCGCCGTGGGGCTCTCGCCCGAAGCCGCCAAGGCCGCGCATGGCGAGATCCGCATCGGCCATTTCCCGTTCCGCGCCAACGGGCGCGCCATGACGCTGCAGGACGACGAAGGCTTCGTGCGCGTCGTCGCGCGCGCCGACAACCATGTCGTGCTCGGCGTCCACGCCGTCGGCGCCGGCGTGTCCGAACTCTCGGCCGCCTTTTCGCTGGCGCTGGAAATGGGCGCGCGCCTCGAAGACGTCGCGCTCACCATCCACGCCCATCCGACGATGAGCGAAGCCTTCCACGAGTTGGCGCTGGCGGCGCTCGGCCATCCGCTGCATATGTAAGGCGCGCTTCTGTCTAAGGGCAGCCGTGATCAAGTATTGACATTTGTATATACGCTAGCCATGACGCTGCCCGCGATCCGCGGATTCGATTGGGACGACGGCAACCGTGACAAATGCCAAAAGCACGGCATGTCGATCGGGGAAATCGAGGCGGTCTTTACCCGGCCCGTCGTAATCTTGCCGGATCGGGAGAACGCGCCGGGCGAGCGTCGGTTGAAGGCGATTGGACGAACGCTTGTGGGACGCCGCGCGTTCATCGTCTTTACGTGGCGAGCCGAACGCGCTGGCAGCGCGTTGTTGCGGCCGATCATCGCACGTTACATGCATAAGAGGGAAGTCGAAGCTTATGAAAAAGCCAATCCCGACCTTCAAAACGGATAGAGAGGCGGAAGTGTTCGTCGCCAACGCGGACCTCGCCGACTACGATCTCTCAGGCGGCCAGATCGTGCGCTTCGAGATGCGACCGAAGGATAAGGCGGTGAGCCTCAGGCTACCCGAGAAGCTTTTGGACGCGGTTCGCGGAGCGGCCAAGCGCCAGGGCGTCCCCTACCAGCGATTCATCCGCATGGCGATCGAAAGCGCGCTCGTGAAGGCGGATCGCAAGTAATCGGAGAGCGCGAAGCCTTCCACGAGGCGGCGCTCGCGGCGGGCGCCTTTAGCGGAGCGGCGGGCCCACGAATTCGACGCCGTGCTTTCGGGCGATGCGCGCCAATCCATCCTGCTCCTCCTGTGAAGGAGGGCCTGAGAACTCGGGCAGGCCATCGGTCTTTGCCGCCCGGCCGACTTCGCGCACGAGGCCGACGAAACCGTCGCCTCGCGTGATCGTGAGGAACCGCACTCCCTCGGCGGAAGTCGCCAGATAGGAATGGGGCTCGCCCTTCGGAACGAGGATGCAGTCCCCGGTCCGCGCCTCAATGTCGCGCCCGCTCAGATGGAACCGCGCCTCGCCGGCGATGAGAGCGAAAATCTCGTCCTGATCGCGGTGCACATGAAGGGGCGGCGAGTCCCCTTTAGGCGCACGATGCTCCATCACGCAAACGCCGTCCGACCCACGCTCTGGCGGGACCCGTATGACGACAAGGGTGTTGAGGAACCACACTCGCTCCAGACCATCGGCGCTCATGGACCTGTCCCCAATTGTGGTCACTCCGCCCGTCTGCCTACGGGCCCGCCGCGGGTTCTGCAAGCTCGCCAGCCCTTTTCATCCGTCCGTCGATTGGCTAGGCGTCGTGCCCAGACATCCAGAGGAACCGCGCCCATGACCTACGCCAACGTCATCGTCGAAACGCACGGGGCGGTCGGCCTCGTCAGGCTCAACCGTCCGCAAGCGTTGAACGCGCTATCGGCGGCCCTGATGGAGGACCTCGACGCGGCGCTCGAGGGGTTCGAGGCCGACCCTACGATTGGCGCGATCGTGCTGACCGGCTCCGAAAAGGCGTTCGCCGCCGGCGCCGACATCAAGGAGATGCAGGACAAGACCTTCGCCGACGCCTTCCTCGGCGACTTCATCTCCAAGTGGGAGCGCCTGACGCGCGTCCGCAAGCCGGTGGTCGCCGCCGTCGCCGGCTTCGCGCTCGGCGGAGGATGCGAGATCGCCATGATGTGTGATTTCATTCTCGCCGCCGACACCGCCAAATTCGGCCAGCCGGAGATCAAGCTCGGCGTGATCCCCGGCGCCGGCGGCACCCAGCGCTTGACGCGCGCCGTCGGCAAATCGAAGGCGATGGAGATGATCCTGACCGGACGGATGATGGACGCCGACGAGGCCGAGCGCTCGGGGCTCGTCTCGCGCATTGTGCCGGCCGCGTCGCTGATCGAGGAGGCGCTTAAAGTGGCCGGGACAATCGCGGCTTTGTCGAGGCCCGCGGTCTACGCCGCCAAGGAGGCCGTCAATCGCGCCTACGAGACGACGCTGGCTGAAGGGGTCAAGTTCGAGCGGCGCATCTTCCATTCGCTGTTCGCGACCGAGGATCAGAAGGAAGGCATGCGCGCCTTCGCCGAGAAGCGCCCGGCCAAGTTCGAGAACCGGTAGGAAATAATAACAAGTCCATCATGTTTTATGCTATGCGCCGGCCGCGGGCCACTCTTTGCATGGATCGCGTGGCCGTTGCAGAAAAAGAAGCTTAAGGCCCTGAAAACGCTATATCGCGTGCAAAATCGCACACTGCCGCCGAGCGGCGATTCGCGCATGTCTCGTGGGCGTGGAGCGCCAAGCCGCGCCGACCCGTCGGAGCGCTACGGCGTCGCGGCCGCGCCGTTCGTCGGCGGCTTCGCCGGCTCGCGCTGAAGGGCCTTGTCCATGTCGAGCGTGCTTTCGACCCCGATCGAATTCGAAATTCTCCTCGAGCCACGCCTTTGTGTCGTCGCGGCCGAGGTCGCGCAATTGCTTGAGAAACGGCCAGGACACGTCGTTCTTGCTCGCGGGGTCGAAGGATTCGAGCTTGCCCGCGCCGCCGATGCGGTGCAGCCGCTCCTCCCGATAGTCATCGCTTTTGAGCACGCCCGAGCGGATCAGGCGCGCGACGAAGTCGGTCGCCCTGAGCTCCGCCAGGAGGCTCGCGTTGAAGGTGATCTCGTCGACCCGGTCGGCGATCTCCACCGGCAGGCGAGGCGTCTCCTCACGTTCGATCGGATTGATCTGGACGATGATCGCGTCGCGGCACCGCGTCTCGTAGAACAGCGGCCACAGCGGGGGATTGCCCGCGAATCCGCCGTCCCAATAGGGTTGGCCGTTGATGACCACCGCCTGGAACAGTTGCGGCAAGCAGGCCGACGCCATCGCGTGATCGGCGGTGAGAATGTCGCGGCGGAAGATCTCGCCGCGCCCGGTCCTTACGTTGGTCGCGGCGATGAACAGCTTGGGCTCGGCGCCCGCGCGCAGACGTTCGAAATCAACCACCGCCTCGAGATTGGCGCGCAGCGGATTGACGTTGAACGGGTTGAACTCATAAGGGCTGAGCAAGCCTATCGCCGTCTCGGTCCAGGCGTCGATCCAGCGCGACCCCGGCCAAAAGCCGCCCCAGGCCTCAAGCGCCTTGTCAACCCATCGGCGATTAAAGGGCGCGAGCGAGCCCTCCGACGACACCGAGAGCCAGTATTCCTCCAGTTTCGCGCGGGCGCCCTCCCGTCCGCGTTCGCTCATCCCCGAGGCGAACACGACGGCGTTCAATGCGCCAGCGCTCGCGCCGCTGATCGCAGAAATTTCGATCCGCGTATCCTCGGCGAACGCATCGAGCGCGCCCCAGGTGTAGGCGCCGTGCGAGCCGCCGCCCTGGAGGGCGAGATTGACGGTCTTGACTGTTTGCTGGCGAGCGGCCGCTTTTGCCGCGGTCGTGCGAACGGCGAGGCTCATTCGGCGGTCCATCCGCCGTCGATCGAGAGATTAGCGCCGGTGATCTGCGCCGCCGCGTCCGAGCAGAGATAGACCGCGAGCGCGGCGACCTGTTCGACGGTGACGAATTGCTTGGTTGGCTGAGCGGCGAGGATCACATCGTTGATCACCTGCTCGCGTGTCATGTTGCGCGCCTTCATCGTGTCGGGGATCTGGCGCTCGACCAGCGGCGTCCAGACATAGCCCGGCGAAATGCAATTTGCCGTGACGCCGAATGTCGCGAGCTCGAGCGCGACCGTCTTGGTGAGCCCGGCGAGGCCGTGCTTGGCCGACACATAGGCCGCCTTGAACGGCGAGGCGACGAGCGAATGGGCCGAGGCGGTGTTGATGATGCGGCCCCATCTTTGCGCCTTCATCCCCGGAACGGCGGCGCGGATCGCGTGAAACGCCGCGGTGAGGTTGATGGCGATGATCGCGTCCCACTTCTCGGGCGGAAAGTCCTCGATCGGCGCGACATGCTGGATGCCGGCGTTACTGACCAGAATGTCGAGCGAGCCCAGCTTGCCCTGGGCGTCGGCGATCATCGCCTCGATTTCGGGTCCCTTGGACATGTCGGCCCCGTTGTAGAAGGCCTTGACGCCGAATTCCTTCTCAATTCTGGCCCGCTCGGCCTCGATCGCCGTCTTGTCGCCGAACCCGTTGATGACGATGTCCGCCCCTTCCTTAGCGAGGGCGCGGGCGATCGCAAGGCCAATGCCGCTCGTCGAACCGGTGACGAGGGCGTGGCGTTTGGCGAGCGACATCGGCTTTTCTCCCGGTTTGACCATGCGGCGAAAGGGCTTCGCCTAGCGCCGTCATATTGCATTGCGGCAAGGCTTTCGAGGGCTTATTGCGCTGCAGCGGCTGCGGCTGGATGACAAAATCGGGCCGAGCGCTTAGAACCCGCCAGGGTCAATTCGGTCGGCGCGTGGCTGAGGAAAGGACGGCGGCGATGAGCCTTGCGATGTCGGAAACGCCCTCGGGGCCGCTCCCGCGCGGCGCGACCGTCGCGGTTCGCGTCGGCCAGAGCGACGCCGCGGTCACTGTCGGCGGGGGCGCGCCGATCGTCGTGCAGTCGATGACCAATACCGACACCGCCGACATCGAGGCGACCGCCCGCCAGATCGCGGCGCTGGCGCGCGCGGGCTCCGAGCTGGTGCGGATCACGGTCGACCGCGACGAGGCCGCCGCGGCGGTGCCTCACATCCGCGATCGCCTGCGCGCCAGAGGGGTCAACGCGCCGCTGATCGGCGACTTCCACTATATCGGCCACAAGCTGCTGGCCGATCATCCGGCCTGCGCCGAGGCGCTGGACAAATATCGCATCAATCCCGGTAATGTGGGCTTCAAGAACAAACGCGACCTGCAGTTCGGCAAGATCATCGAGATCGCGATCCGCAACATGAAGCCGGTGCGCATTGGCGCGAACTGGGGTTCGCTCGACCAGGAGCTCCTGACTTCGCTCATGGACGAGAATGCCTCGAGCGCCGCGCCACTCGAGGCCGGCGCGGTCACGCGCGAGGCGATGGTCCGGTCGGCGCTGTTGTCGGCGGCGCGGGCGGAGGAGATTGGGCTTCCCCGCGAGCGCATCATCCTGTCGGCGAAAGTCTCGGCGGTTCAAGACCTCATCACCGTCTATCGCATGCTTGGCGAGCGGTCCGATTATGCGCTTCACCTCGGCCTGACCGAGGCCGGCATGGGCTCGAAGGGCATCGTCGCCTCCGCCGCCGCGCTCGGCGTTCTGCTGCAAGAGGGCCTCGGCGATACGATCCGCATTTCGCTGACCCCGGAGCCCGGCGGCGATAGGACGCAGGAAGTGCGGGTGGCGCAAGAACTGCTGCAGACCATGGGGTTCCGCAGTTTCGCGCCTCAAGTCGCCGCCTGTCCTGGCTGCGGGCGCACAACCTCGACCGTATTCCAGGAGCTCGCGCGCGACATCCAGGGTTATCTCGCCAAGTCGATGCCCGAGTGGCGCGCGCTTTACCCCGGCGTGGAGCGGCTCAACGTCGCGGTGATGGGCTGCATCGTCAACGGGCCTGGCGAAAGCAAGCACGCCGACATCGGCATCTCGCTGCCTGGAACGGGCGAGGCGCCGGCCGCGCCGGTGTTCGTCGACGGCGTCAAGACCGTCACCCTCCGCGGCCCCCGGATCGCCGAGGAGTTCAAGGCGCTGGTCAACGACTATATCGTGAAGCGCTACGGCGCCGGCCGACAGGCGGCGGAATAGGGAATCCAGCGCCAAGACGCGTCACGGCGCCGTCGTCCGCGCCCCATATACGGAACTGCGGCGCAACCAGCCTTAACGTCACAAGGAGGCCCACAAGTGACCCGACCGCCTCTGCCACCTTTTACTGAGGAGACCGCGGCTCAGAAGGCGCGGATGGCCGAGGACGCCTGGAACTCCCGCGACCCGGCGCGCGTGGCGCTCGGCTATTCTGAAAATAGCCGGTGGCGAAACCGCGCCGAATTCTTTCAAGGGCGCCCTGCGATCGAGGCGTTTCTGACCCGCAAATGGAACCGCGAGCTCGACTATCGGCTGATCAAGGAACTCTGGGCCTTTCACGGCAACCGCATCGCGGTTCGCTTCGCCTACGAATGGCGCGACGATTTGGGAAGCTGGTTCCGCGCCTATGGCAACGAGAATTGGGAGTTCGACGAGGACGGGCTGATGCGGGTCCGCCTGGCGAGCATCAACGATCTGCCGATCCGCGAGCAGGACCGCCTCTACCACTGGCCTCTCGGCCGGCGGCCGGACGATCATCCCGGTTTGAGCGAGCTTGGGCTCTGAGGGGACGCGAGAGCCCTCACACCCTTCACATTCCCGCGGACATGGCCCACATAAAGCGGGCGACGAGGCCGCCTTGTACGAACCCCCTCTGCATCGAAACGAGAATGTGCCGGAACTGCACGCGCTGATCCGGGACCGCGTTTTCGGCCTCCTCATCAGCAACGGCGCCGAGGGGCTCGTCGCCAATTCGGTTCCGTTCGTGCTCGATACCGCCGCCTCGAGGTTCGGCGTGCTGAAGCTCCATCTCGCACGCGCCAACCCTCAGTGGCGCGATCTTCAAGAGCAGCCGGACGCGCTCATCGTGTTTCAGGGCCACGATCATTACATCACCCCGTCCTGGTACGCGACCAAGCGGGAGACGGGCAAAGTCGTGCCGACCTGGAATTACACCATGGTCCAGGCGAAGGGCCGGGCGAAGGTGATGGACGACGCTTGGCTCGCTCAGCAGATCGAGGAGCTGACACGGACGCTCGAGCAGCGCCGCGAACAGCCGTGGGCGGTCGGCGACGCGCCGGCCGATTTCATCCGGATGCAGCGCCGGGCGATCGTCGGCGTCGAGATCGAGATCCTCGACATCCGGGGAAAGTGGAAGACGAGCCAGAACCGCAACGCCGCCGACCGCGCCGGCGTCATTTCCGGCCTTGACGCCCTGGGAGACGAGGACTTGCGCGCCATGGCGGGAATTGTGCGCGAGACGAGCCGCGACTGAGGCGGCGCGCTCAGTTGCCTCCGACATGAAGGCGTGGTCCAATCTGCGCCATCCGCCGGAAACGATCCAGAGGAGGAATGCACATGGTCGACGCGATCAAGCCGCTTTACACCGCCCATGGAACCGCGATCGGCGGCCGCAACGGCCATACCCGCTCCGACGACGGAATTGTGGACCTCGATCTCTCGGTGCCGAAGGAGATGGGCGGGCCCGGCAAGCCGAGCACCGGGACCCCTGAGCACCTGTTCGCCGCCGGCTACGCCGCCTGCTTCGGCGGCGCGCTCGACTTCATCGCCAAGCAGCACAAGAAGGACGCATCGAAAGCGACGGTGAAATGCGCCGTCAGCATCGGCCCGCGCGAGAAGGGCGGCTTCGGTCTCGCGGTCGTGCTCGACGTGACCGACGCGAGTTTGCCGCAAGGTGAGCTTCAGTCGCTGGCGGAAGAGGCGCACGAGAAGATCTGCCCCTATAGCCATGCGACCCGTGGCAACGTCGACGTCAAGGTCGTCACCCACGGCGCGTAGCCGAGGAGCAAATCGCGCCTGAGCCGGAGCTTCGGATTTCAACCAGAGCGCGAGTTGCTCGCAGGCAAACGCCAATAAAACCCATACCAACGCTCGTAAGCGCCAGTAAAATAGCTAGCGTTTACTGGCGCTTATTTTTCCGAATCGGGACTTTCCAATGAGTTACGACCGATTCAAATAAGGAAATCTCCTTCTTCCCGGCGCGCACGCTCCGGTTGTGATCAGCAACATTTCAAACAACCGCGGCTTCTCGTCCTCGCTTGGCCGGCGCCCGCGCGCGGATCGATTCCGATAACAAGAATATGTATAGCGACTATTTCTGATTTTGTCAAGAGAAATTCTCGAAAAGGAATTCTTGGCGTCACCGCGATAGCTGTTGATCGGCCTTTCGCGGCTGCGCCCTAGAGGCACGACGCATTCAATCGGAATCGTCATTGCGAGGAGCGGAGCGACGAAGCAATCCAGGAGTCGCAGGCGCCCTGCGTTCCCCTGGATCGCGTCGCTTCGCTCGCGATGACGGTGGGGGCGCCGTCTAAACGCGCCATGCTCTAGATGGCTTCGACCCGGCGGGCCAGCTGCGAGACTTATCGGGCTTAGTTCTCGCCGCTGGCCGACGTCGCGTCAAAGGCGATGCGGAATCGGCGAGGAAACGCCGTTGGTTCGGATGCTTGTCAGGGACGCCGCTGAGCTCTGCCCCCTCAAGCAGTCGACGCCCGGACGCCGATCTCAGCAAAATCCGGCAGACGCTCAATCCTTTGCTAAGCCTGTCCGCTGCTCTCGCTTGCCTCTGACCGATCGTCACTCGGTACGATCGGATCCAAGCGAGGCTCCTCCGCCGCGCGCGCGTCCTGGGTCGCATCCGGATCGGCCCGGGCGAGAAAGGCTGGCCGTCGATGATGGAGACCGCGCCGCCTCCCAGCGAGGGGACGCCGCTCGACCCGGGCTTACGCGCTCTCTGCGGGATCGCGGCTTATTACCGCATCGGCGCCGACCCGGCCCAGCTCGCGCGCGAGCTGGCGCTTGGCGCCCGCCAGGCCAACGAAGCGGATCTCATTCGCGCCGCGAGGCTTGTCGGACTGAAGGCGCGCCTGGTCGCCCAGGTGACCGCCGAGCGGCTCACGACGTTGCCCACTCCGGCGATCGTGCGCATGACGAGCGGCGCGGTCATGGTGTTGGCCGGGCGCGGTCCGTTGGGGCTTTGCCGGCTCGTTGATCCGATCAGCCACGCCGTCCAGGAGGCGCCGCTCGAAGACGTCGCGCGCGATATCGGCGGGCGGGCGCTCTTGATCGCTCGCCGGATCGGCGGCGTCGGGGTCGATCCGCACCCCTTCGGCGTGCGCTGGTTCCTGCCCACCATCTGGCCTTATCGCCATCCGCTCGGCCATGTGCTGGCGGCGTCGCTGTTCGTGCCGATCTTCGCCCTCACGACGCCGCTGTTCTTTCAGGTGGTCGTCGACAAGGTGCTGACCCATCGCGGCTACGAGACCTTGTTCGTGCTCGTCGGCGGGCTCGTCATTATCGGGTTGTTCGACGTCGCGCTTCAATACCTGCGCACCTACGCGCTTTCCCACACCACCAATCGGATCGATGTCGAGCTCGGGCAACGCCTGTTCGCACATCTTCTAAGTCTGCCGATCTCCTATTTCGAGACCCGGTCGACCGGGCAAACGGTGGCGCGGGTGCTGGAGCTGGAGACGATCCGCAGCTTCCTTACCGGACAAGCCCTGTTTTCGGCGATCAACCTTGTCTTCGCCTTCGTGTTCGTCGGCGTCCTGTTCGCCTATTCGTGGTCGCTGACCCTGATCGTGCTCGCCGGGATTCCGTTTTACGTACTGATCGGCTTTTCCGTCCGGCCCCCTTTACGGGCGCTCGTCAAGGAGAAGTTCAATCGCGGCGCCGCGAGCCAGCAGTTCCTGGTCGAGACCGTTGCAGGCATGAACACGGTGAAGGCTGCCGCGGTCGAGCCGATCATGCGCTCGCAGTGGGAGGAGAAGCTTGCGGCCTATGTCAAGATGAGCTTCGCCGCCGCGATGCTGGGCTCAGGCGGACAGCTCGCGATCCAATATCTTAGCAAGCTGACGTCCGCGGCGCTTCTGCTGTTCGGCGCCAAGGCGGTGATCGACGGCGAGCTCACCGTCGGCGCCCTCATCGCCTTCAACATGATCGCCTCGCAGGCGGTGCAGCCGATCCTGCGGCTATCGCAGATCTGGCAGGACTTCCAACAGGTGCAGATCTCGATCGAGCGCCTAGGCGACATCCTCAATGCGCCGCCCGAATTCCCGCCGGCGACGCGCCTGCTTCCGCCGACGCCGCGCGGCGCGATCGAATTTCGCCACGTCAGTTTCCGTTACCGCCCGGGCGCGCCTGAGGCGCTGAAGGACGTTTCGCTCGCCATCCGGCCGGGCGAGACGATCGGCGTCGTCGGCCCATCCGGCTCCGGCAAATCGACCCTGACCAAGCTCATACAGCGCCTCTATCTGCCGAATGAGGGGCAGGTGCTGCTCGACGGCGCAGAGACCTAAGCCATATCGATCCGGCGTGGCTGCGCAGCCACATCGGCGTCGTGCTGCAGGAGAACCTCCTCTTCAACCGCACCGTTCACGAGAACATCGCCTTCGCCAATCCGGCGATGGCGCGCGCGCGTGTGATCGAGATCGCGCGGCTCGCCGGCGCGGACGAGTTCATCGACAAGCTTCCCGAAGGCTACGACACTTTGATCGAGGAGCGCGGCGCCAACCTGTCCGGCGGGCAAAGGCAGCGCATCGCCATCGCCCGGGCGCTTGCGACCAATCCGCGCATTCTCATTTTCGACGAGGCGACCTCGTCGCTCGATTACGACAGCGAGCGGATCGTACAGCGCAACATGCGCCGCATCGCCAAGGACCGCACGGTCATCATCATCGCCCATCGTCTGGCGGCAGTGCGCGGCTGCGACCGCATCGTCGGCATCAGCGACGGCCGCATTGTCGAGGTCGGCGCGCATGCCGAACTCGTGCGCCGCCCCGGCGGCCTCTACGCTTATCTCTGGAGCCTTCAGAGCCAGCCGACGGAGGTCGCGGCATGAGCGCGATCCGAGCGGTCCCGCCCGCCGACCCGGCGCCTCCCGCCGCCAAGCTGTTCGCCTCGCGCGCGATCGCGGGGCTCAAGACCCCGGGGATGAACCTCAGCGACCGCGAGTTCCTGGCGCCGGCGCTCGAGATCCTGGAGACGCCCCCGTCTCCGGTCCATCTCGCTTTCTTACGGATCATCTGCGCCCTCGTCGTCGCCGCCCTCGCCTGGGCCTATCTCGGCCACGTCGATATCGTCGCCGCCGCGCAAGGCAAGTTTCAGCCGACCGGACAGGTCAAGGTCGTCGAGCCGGTGGAGACCGGCAGGGTTGAGGACATTCGCGTCGGCAACGGCTCGCTCGTGCGGGCGGGCGACGTGCTGGTCGAGCTCGACCGTTCGGCGGCCCTGGCCGAAGAGGAAGGCGCGCGCGCCGAGCTTGCTTCCGCGCGGGCGGAAATCCTGCGCCGGAAGACCGCGCTCAGGAGCGCTCAGTCGCATCGCTTCGATCCGCCCGGGCCGATCAACTGGCCGGACGACATGGCGCTGCGCTTACGCGAGCGCGAGAACCAGGTCCTCGCCGCCGATCTCGGACAATTGGCGGCGAATGTCGCCTCGTTCGACGCCGAACGCGGGCAAAAGACCGCCGAACGCGACAAACTGAGGGAGACCATCGCGACGCAGAAGAACCTCGTCGCGACGCTGCAGGAACGCGTCAACATGCGCACGAAGCTCGTCGAGGAGAAAGCGGGCGCGCGGGCCGCGGTCATCGACGCCACCGAAACGCTGCAATATCAGATCACCCAGGAGGCGAAGCAGGAGCAGGATCTGGCCTCCCTGACCGCGGGGCTCGAGGTTGTCGCCCGCAATTCCGACAAGGCGGTGCAGGACTTCATCTCGGATAACGCCCAGAAACTCGAGGACGCCGAGCGGCGAGCGGAAGACGTCGAGCAGCGCCTCGCCAAGGCTCAAGCCGCGCTTGATCACCTGACGCTGAGAGCCCCGATCGCAGGGCGCGTGCAATCGTCGATCATCACCAATGTCGGCCAGGTGGTCTCGATCGGCCAGGAGATCATGCGAATCGTGCCGGAGGATTCGGGGCTCGAGATCCAGGCCTATGTGCGCAATCGCGACATCGGTTTTGTCAGCGTCGGCCAGGAGGCGGTGGTCAAGGTCGAAATCCTTCCCGTTCACCCGTTACGGCGTGATCAAGGCGCATGTTAAGCGCATCGCCAAGGACGCCATTCCTGAGCCGGACGCCAATGCGATCGAGGGCGATCCGACGCGGGTCTCCAACGCGGCCGGCTTTGCCGGCGGGGAGCGTACCCAGAATCTGGTGTTTCCGGTGATGCTCAAGCCCGACGCCGAAACGATCACGGTCGACGGCGTGCGTGAGCCGCTGACCTCCGGCATGGCGGCGACGGTCGAGCTCAAGACCGGCGCGCGGCGCATGCTCGAATATCTGTTCTCGCCGCTGGTCGAAGTCGCCTCGAAGGCGATGCGGGAGCGGTGAGAGGCGAGCACCTGTGGAGGCTTGTCATTCCCGCGCAAGCGGGAATCTAGGGTCTGGTCAAGGCCTTGCTGGATGCCCGCTTCCGCGGGCATGACAGATGACCGCGTGGACCCAAAGGCGGTCCGCGCCAAGGCCTCGCCGTGAAGCGCCCCGCGGCTTGACTTACGCGTTTTCGGGTCGAGAAAGCGCGTGCAGCGAGAGCGCGAAACGAAAAGGCAGTTAAATCCTTGAAAACAAACAATCTCGCGAAATGTCTCGATTTCGCACCCCAATGATCTCAATGACTTACGACCCGCGTTGCGAAACCGCTCGTTTCGTTTGGCGAAACATTCCTTTCGTTTTCGCTCGTTTTGGGCCTCGTCGACGGCCGAAACGAAATGGCTCCGGGACTCGCTGCGTTCGGTTGGACGATTCGCAATCGTCATTGCGAGCGAAGCGCAGCAATCCAGGGGAACGCGGCGCGCCCGCCACTCCTGGATCGCCGCGTCGCGCTGGCGCGCTCCTCGCGATGACGATCGACCGAAATGCCGTTTGCTCTATAGGCGCCACCCCGCGCTGTTCGGCCTGGCTTGGAAGTTTGCAGTCCGAAAAAAGTTGCGCATAGGAGGTGTTAAACTATTGAGATCATTGGCCCGCGTAAACTTGTGCGCGGACCCGCGCGGCCTTGCGATCCGACCCTCCAATCTTGCGCCTGGCCGCCAAGGCGCTAAATTTAGTGGGAAGCGCGTCGCCGGCCCCCAAGAGAACCCAACATGTTGCAATCCCTTCTGGCCGAAGGCCGGCCGCTGCTGGCGGACGGCGCTACCGGCACCAACCTGTTCGCCATGGGTTTGACTTCCGGCGATGCGCCAGAGCTCTGGAACGCCGAGCATCCTGACAGGATCGAGAGCCTGCATCAGGCTTTTGCCGACGCCGGTTCTGATATCATTTTGACCAACAGTTTCGGAGCCAATCGCCGCCGCCTTATGTTGCATAAGCTCGAGGGGCGAACGCGCGAACTCAATCGAACTCGCCGCCCAGAACGCGCGCAAAGTCGCTGACAGCGCGGGGCGGCCGGTCGTTGTCGCCGGCTCGATCGGACCGACCGGCGACCTCATCGCTCCGCTCGGACCGCTGAGCGAAGACGAAGCGGTCGACGTCTTCATCGAGCAAATCGAGGGCTTACGCGAAGGCGGCGCGGACGTGGCCTGGATCGAGACCATGTCCGCGCCGGAGGAAATGCGCGCGGCGGCGCTCGCGGCGGCCAAGTGCGGCATGCCGTATACGGTTACGGCCAGTTTCGACACCGCCGGCCGCACGATGATGGGGGTCGCGCCCGCCGCGTTCAGCGATCTTGTCGAAGCTTTCGATCCGGCGCCTGTCGCCTACGGGGCGAATTGCGGCGTCGGCGCCTCCGACCTCTTGGCGGCGATCCTTGCGATGAGGCCAGGCGCGGCCCTGATCGCCAAGGCCAACGCTGGCGTGCCCCAATGGCATGGGGCGCATATCCACTATTCCGGCACGCCGGAGCTGATGGAGAAATACGCTGGACTGGCCGCGGATTGCGGCGCGCGCATCATCGGCGGCTGCTGCGGCAACAGTCCGGCCCATGTCGCCGCGATGCGACGCGGGCTCGACGCTCGTAAGCCCGGCGCGCGCCCGGATGTGGAGGCGATCGTCGCGGCGCTCGGTCCCCTCGTCGCGCCGCCTGCGGCGGAGACCGGCGGCGGGCGGCAGCGCCGGCGGGAGCGTACGTGAACGCAAAAACCAAGCGGCGCGCCTGGGAGCATATGGCCGAGCCTCTTGAGAGCGAGCCGCGCGACGCGCCGGTTCAGGCCGCGCCCCTTGCGCCGCTCGTCGCGCCCGAAGGGCCGCAGATTTTCGACGTCGATGCGGCGGGCGCAGGCGGGCGGCTCGACCGTTTCCTGGGACAAGCGGCGGCCGCCCAGCGTATTGCGCTCTCGCGCACCCGGCTCAAGGCGCTGATCGAGGCGGGCGAGGTGAGCGTCGACGGAACCATCGTGCGCGATCCTTCGACACGGCTCGCTGCTGGGGCCCGCATATCCTTCGAGGCGCCGGCGCCAGAGGAATCGACCCTCGCGGGCGAGGACATAGCCCTTGCTGTGGTCTACGAGGACGAGCATCTTATCGTGATCGACAAGCCTGCCGGGCTCGTGGTCCATCCGGCGCCGGGCCACGCGGCTGGTACGCTCGTCAATGCGTTGATCCGTCATTGCGGGACGAGCCTATCAGGGGTCGGCGGGGTCAAGCGCCCCGGAATCGTGCACCGGCTCGACAAGGACACATCCGGGCTTCTGGTCGTCGCCAAGACTGACGGGGCGCATCGGGGCCTAGCCGAACTCTTCGCCGATCATGGCCGCAGCGGCTCGCTCGAGCGCGAATATCTTGCTCTCGTTTGGGGCGCCTTCGATGCGACTGCGGGCAAGGTGGTCGCGCCGATCGGCCGTGATCCGCGCCATCGGGAGAAAATGGCGGTCATGAGCTGGGAGCGCGGACGCCACGCCACGACCCACTGGCGACTGGAGGAAGGCCTCGGCCCTGCAAGCCTCATCGCGTGCCAGCTCGAGACCGGGCGGACTCATCAGATTCGCGTCCACATGGCCTCGATCGGTCATCCCCTGTTAGGTGATTCGGTCTATGGTTCAGGGTTCAAAACCAAAGCTGCACTGCTCGGCGACCGCGCTCGGTCCGCGCTCGCCGCGCTCGGACGACAGGCTTTGCACGCCTCCGTACTGGGTTTCGAGCATCCCGCCACCGGCGAGGCGCTTCGCTTCGAGAGCCAGCCGCCGAAAGATTTTTCAAGGCTGGTCAATGCACTACGAGCCACGCGGGCAGCCTGACATCCTTGTCAGGCCGCAGCGCTGTTGAAACAATTTCGTATTGGCTGCGAATAGCTGTTTAGAAGCGGCCCTTTTTCGGCCACGCTTACTAGACCACAATATGTCCATCCGGCCAATAGCGCCGACGGAGACGGCTGGTCCGGGCTCCCAACCAGAGGAAAACATGGCCGCATCGCTTCCCATCATTGCGGGTGAATTGGGGCTTGCCCGCTATCTGCAGGAGATCAAGCGGTTTCCGATGCTGGAGCCGCAGGAGGAATACATGCTCGCCAAACGCTGGCGCGAGCATGGAGACCGCGAGGCGGCGCACAAGCTCGTCACCTCGCATTTGCGGCTGGTGGCCAAAATCGCCATGGGCTACCGCGGCTACGGCCTGCCGATCGGGGAAGTGATTTCCGAGGGCAACGTCGGGCTCATGCAGGCGGTCAAGCGCTTCGAGCCGGACAAGGGCTTCAAGCTCGCGACTTACGCCATGTGGTGGATTCGCGCGTCGATCCAGGAATACATCCTGCGCTCATGGTCGCTGGTGAAGATGGGCACGACCGCGAGTCAGAAGAAGCTGTTCTTCAATCTGCGCAAGGCCAAGAGCCGGATTTCCGCGCTCGAGGAGGGCGATCTCCGCGACGATCAGGTCGAGTCGATTTCGAAGCGGCTCGGGGTCGGCAAGCAGGACGTCATCGACATGAATCGCCGTCTCGGCGGCGACGCCTCCCTCAATGCGCCGCTGCGCGAAGGCGGCGAGGGCGAGTGGCAGGACTGGCTCGTCGATGATAGCGCGGATCAGGAAACACTACTCGCCGACCGTGAGGAATCGGATGCGCGCATGGGCGCGCTGCGCAGCGCCCTTAGCGTGCTCAATCCGCGCGAGCGGCGTATATTCGAGGCCCGCCGGCTCGCCGACGAACCGATCACGCTCGAGGAGCTCTCGGCCGAATTCGGCGTCTCGCGCGAACGCGTGCGGCAAATCGAGGTGCGCGCCTTCGAGAAGGTGCAGCAGGCGGTGAAGGCTGGCGTCGCCAAGGCGCAAGCGCCCAGGAACCGTCCGCCGGCCGCGTTGCCGGCGCGGTGAGGCGAGGCTGCGGAACTCCGGCCGCGGCTCTCTCGCGCAGAATTTATCGCGCGGCGGCAAAGAATCTGAAATAGGCTGGCGTGAGACTCGGATTGCCTCGCTGAACCGAACAGGGCGCCCATGCTTTCCTTCCGATTCCGTCCGGGCCGATCGCGCCGTCGCCTTGCGCCTGTGTCGCTGGCCGCAGCGGCGCTGTGGGCATTTCCGGCCCTCGCCGGCGACAAGACGGCCACGCCCGAGGGCGCAGAGGCGCTGAAAGCCTTGATCGCCAAATTTATGCCTGCCGCGCAGGCCGGCGCTTCTCCGGTCGTGACGGTGACCTCGGAGGGCTCCCACTATCTCATCTCGGCCGAC
Source organism: uncultured Alphaproteobacteria bacterium (assembly GCA_963824475.1). Taxonomy (GTDB): domain Bacteria; phylum Pseudomonadota; class Alphaproteobacteria; order Rhizobiales; family Beijerinckiaceae; genus Roseiarcus. Next base: position 238,790 of record CAWGPR010000001.1, on the reverse strand, counting down.
CTCAGTGCGCTCAATGCGCTCCTCGTCGAAACAGGCCTTTCCTATGATCCGGTCGTCATTGTCTACAAGGCGGTCGAGCAGGACGATGGCAATTGGCGGGTCGCCATAGACTCGCTTCCCAGAATCGCCTTCCGCTCCAAGGACGCGAGCGGCAGCGTGGAACTCACAAACTTCCGCTCGGCGGCGCTGATCAGTCCGGCCATTGCCTGGATTCTCTCCGGCTCGGCGAACCTGGACAAAGGAGCCTTCCAGCTCCAGACCCCAAAGGTCGCCGAGTCGATCGATTTCGGCCCCGTTCAGGAGACCATCGCGACCACCGCGGGCGCCGACAATTCGGTGTCGACACAGGTGAAGGAGGACATTACCGACATCGGCCTCAAAGCGACCGGGGTCGGCGAAACCGACGCTTCGATCAATTTCAGCGCGAGGGTGGAAAAGGCGCTGATCAATCTGGGCGTCGACGGCTTCAAGAGCCGCAAGGCCTTCGACCTCTGGAGCCTGCTGGCGGCTCATCCGGCGCGCGCCGACCTTGCCGCCCACGAGGCCGAGCTCAAGGGCCTGCTCAAAGAGCTGGCGGCCCCCGGTCTCAAGTTCAATGAGGGGATCGAAGCGCAGAAGACCGTCGTCACCGCATCGCCCGGCGCGATCGCGCTGGCGGACGTCAAGTATCAGTTGGGAGCAGCCAACGCCGGACCCCAGAGTTCGATCAGCTTCAGTGTTTCCGCCGAGGGATTGAGCCTGCCCGTCGGGCTCATCCCACCCAACGCAGGCGCCTTGACGCCGTCGAAGGTCGACGTCGCGGCGACGCTTCGGGGCATCGACATCGCGGCGGCGGCTGACGAGTGGATCTCCGATCTCAGCCTGCAGGGCGACGGACCCGTCCTTTCCGACGATAACGCGGACAAAGTCGAGGCGGCTTTCCTGAGCGCCGGCCCGGTCCAGATCGAGTTCGCCCCCTCGCATGTCGTCGCGCCGGCGGTCGACGCGGACTTCGCCGGCGCCATCCGCCTTGACCACAACAAGCCAACCGGCGCGATAACGGTCCACATGCGCGATTTCGACAAGACGATGGCGGCGGTCAAGGCCCTCGGTCCCGACGTCGCCGCCAAGGCCATGCCCGGCTTGGCGCTGGCCAAAGGGCTCGGCAAAAGCGAAAGCGACGGCAGCCTGACCTGGCTGGTCGAATTGGACGCCGAGCGGTCGATCAAGGTCAACGGGATCCCATTCGGCAAGGCGCCAGACTGAGCGGCTCGCGCTTCCGGCCTGAGCCTCACTGGATCGACCGGCCGTCGCGCACGCGAAGCCGTAGCTCCCCCGCAAAGCCTATGGATTGGATTCAACCAGGACGCGAACTCCTTCCAGGCAAATGCAAATAAAACCGCATCTCGCTCTAGTGTCCTGATTCTGAGTTTTGTGCGATTTTGGCTTGGGCGGAGGCGATTTCGAGGGTTTTGAGACAGAAGCGTTTTATGGCGGCGAGGATATCGTCGGCGGATTTGGTCCAGCGGAAGGGCTTTGGGTCGGCGTTGACGGCGTCGAGATAGGCTCGGATCGCGGCTTCCAATTCCGCGGTTGAGCGGTGGACGCCGCGGCGGATTTGCATAGCGCAGCGGCCGGAGGCGTCGCAGGTCGCGAGTGTGGTCGGCGACAACAACAGCGTCGCGCAGGCGGGCGGCGCGAGTTCGGTCACGATTGGCTGACGGCAGCAGCGCGCCCTCAGGCGATCTTCACATATTCGAAGTCGCCCAGCTGGTTGTTGACGCCGACGCGCGGCGTGGCGATCCAGCTCGCATATTTTCCGGGCTCATGACAGGGCTTCATCAGCGAGTTGATGAAGGCCATGTCGTCGTCGTTGGGCAGCCAGTCGCCGCTCTTCGCGCTCCACTCATCTTCCGTGAGGACTTCGCCGGTGGGGCTGATGCGCCTGCCCGCAAACTCGCCGATCCTGCGGTTGAAGCCCTTGTGCGGCTGAACGAACTTGAAGTTGACGCCGGCCTTTTCGATCGACCTGTTCCAGCGGTCGACCCCGCCCTGGCAATCGACGATGAAATCGTCGAGCAGCCGGGCATTGAGGGCGCGCAAAGCCGGCGCCTCTTCTACGGCCAGCTTGCCGTCGACGACGCGGGTGATGGGATAGGTTGCGTCCTGAAGCAGGTGATCGTCGCCCTTGAGGTTTGCTTCATTGAAGCGCCCCTTGATGCCGGCGCCGAACGTCTCGGCGGCGTTGCTGGAGATTTCGCTGCCGAACAGGTCGCGGGTGGCCGACGCGTGGAAGTTCAGCTTGCGCTGCAGCAGCGGCAGATCGACGACGCCGAGCTTGCGCACCGCGTCGACGTCGCGCGGATCCTTTATGCCGGCTTTGACCATCGCCGCGCAGGTCGCCTCGATCGTCCGCTGCACGCCGGTCTCGCCGACGAACATGTGATGGGCCTCTTCCGTCAGCATGAAGCGACAGGTGCGCGACAGCGGATCGAAGCCGCTTTCGGCCAGCGCCGCGAGCTGCATCTTGCCGTCGCGGTCGGTGAAGAAAGTGAACATGAAGAACGACAGCCAGTCGGGCGTGCGTTCGTTGAACGCGCCAAGGATGCGCGGGTTGTCGATTTGCCCGCTCTGGCGCTCAAGCAGCGCTTGCGCCTCCTCGCGGCCGTCCTTGCCGAAATATTTGACCAAAAGGTAGACCATCGCCCACAGGTGGCGACCCTCCTCGACATTGACCTGGAACAGGTTGCGCATGTCGTAGAGGCTCGGCGCCGTCGCGCCTAAGAAGCGCTGCTGTTCGACGGAAGCGGGCTCGGTGTCGCCCTGCACGACGATGAGCCGGCGCAGAAGCGCGCGGTGCTCGCCAGGCACCTCCTGCCACGCGGGCTCGCCCTTGTGGCGGCCGAACGGGATCGTGCGGCCCTCGACCTTGGGCGCGAGCAATATCCCCCAGCGATAGGCGGGCATCCTCACATAGCCGAACTTCGCCCAGCCGGCCGGATCGACGCCGACGGCGGTGCGCAAATAGACTTCCGATTGCTGGTAGCCGACTGGGCCCATGCCGCTCCACCAGTCGAGATATTTCGGCCGCCAGCCCTCGAGCGCGCGCTGAAGCTGCTTGTCCGAACCGAGCGCAACGTTGTTGGGAATGACCTCGTCGTAACTGATCTCAACGAATCGATCGGCGGAGATCGCGCCGGCGGCGTCGCTAACGGTGTCTTCAGCGCTCATGGGTTTCTCCTGTTCGAAAGCTGCGTTCGCCGGTCTGTCAGTACGTTTCCAAATGCAGCCGCCCGTGCCGCTTGAGCGAAGGCCCGACCGTCTCCCAATCGAGCCCGGCTTGAAAAGCGATGTCGCGCAAAGCCAGCACCACGCCTTCCTCCATCGCTTTCAAGCCGCAGACGTAGAAATAGGCGTCTGGGTCGGCGATGAGGGCCGAGAGATCAGCCGCCCGCTCGCGCATCAGGTCCTGCACGTAGCGCTTGGGCTCGCCCGGCGTGCGGCTGAAGGCGAAGTTGATGTCGATGAAGTCCTTGGGCAGATTGCCGAGCGGCCCGAAATACGGCAGCTCTTGCCTAGTGCGGGCGCCGAAGAACAGCATCAGCTTGCCGCCCTCGAATTTGCCCGACTTGCGTAGGCGCCTGCGCCACTCGGTCATCGCGCGCATCGGCGCGCTTCCGGTGCCGGTGCAGATCATGACGATTGCGCTCTTGGGGTGGTTCGGCATGAGGAAATTCACCCCGAACGGCCCCGTCACCTCGACCTTGTCGCCGACCCTGAGGTCGCAGAGATAGTTGCTGACGACACCGCGGACGGAGCGGCCCTGGTGGTCCTCCAACACCCGCTTCACGGTGAGCGAGACGTTGTTATAGCCGGGCCGCTCGCCGTTGCGCGGGCTTGCGACCGAATATTGGCGCGGGTGGTGCGGTCGCGCGGCCGCGTCGACGCCGGGAGGAATGACGCCAATCGACTGCCCTTCGAGCACCGGAAATGGCATGGCGCCGAAGTCGAGCACGATGTGATGGGTGTCGTAATCCTTGCCGACTTCTGTCACCCGGACATTGCCGACGACAGTGGCGGCGACCGATCGCGCCGCCGCCTTCGGACCATAGAGGCTGGCGTAAGGACTGGCGGCGGACCAAGGCGGGATCGCGGCCGCGTAGGCGCTGACGTCGAACGCCGCTTCCTCGCTCGCGCCACTGGGCGCGGCTCGAGAGGCCGCGGCGGCCGGAAGCGCCTCTCCGGACGCGCCAGCAGCGCCGAGCTCTCCGGCGCTGAGTTCCGCCGGCAAAGCGTCCCAGCCGAACTGCGCCTCAATGCTGTAGGCCCGCGAGCGCGGCATTGACCGCCAATTGTCGATGCTGCCGGTCGGGCAGGGCGGAACGCAAGCCATGCAGAGATTGCAGATGCTCGCGTCGACGACATAGTTGCGCGCGTCATGCGTGATCGCGCCGACCGGGCAGGTCGACTCGCAGGTGTTGCAACGGATGCAGATTTCCGGGTCGATCAGGTGCTGCCTGATGACCTCGGCCTCGGACGCGTCCATCACACCCGGTTCCAGTCGAACGCGGCCTTTTCGCCCTTGCCGTAGACTTTGAGCGCGCCCTTGTCGCCGACCGCGTTGGGACGCTGGAAGATCCAGTTCTGCCAGGCCGTAAGGCGGCCGAAGACGCGCGTGGCCAGAGTCTCGGGGCCGTCGAAGCGCAGGTTCGCCTCCATCGCCGTCAGGGCGTCGGGGCTCATGGACGCGCGTTCCTGGACCGCGATGCGGATCTCGTCCGCCCAGTCGATATCGTCGGGAATGCTGGTGGCGAGGCCAAGGGCGAAGGCGGCGTCGGCTTCGAGCGGCTTGCCGACGCCAGCTTTAAGCTGTTCGAGCGCCGGCCTCTCGTCGTAGAAGCGCCGCCCAACGCGGCTCTGGCCGCTCGCCATCGGGTAGTCGCCGAAGTTCGCCGCGCTCACCGCGATTCTGGGCGCGCGCCCTTCGCCTGCCGGCAGCGCGAGATGGTAGATCCGGTCGCAAGCGAGTGCGATCTCGAACAGCGTGCCGGCGAAGCAAGAGCCCTCGTCAACAAGCGCGAACAGGCTGCGCGAGGTGATATCGAGCCGGCTCAAGGTGCGGCGCAGATAGCCGATCGTTTCACGCACCAGCCAATGCTCTTTGAGCGCGCGGAGCGTCGCGTCCATCACGAGAACCGCCTCAAGCTCGCCCTCGCTTCTCATCAGCCACACGCCGATGTCGAGCTCGTTGGTGCGCATCGACAGGATCGCGTCGTCGAGCTCGCGGGCGAGCGCCAGCGGATACCAGTTCGCGCCTTCCGCCTCGATCGCGGCAACGTCTTGCGGTTGAGGGCCCGTTGGGCCCTTGATCACGAAGGTTGCGGCGCGCGCGGTCCGGTCGATTGTGACCTTGACGTGCGAATAGGTAAGCGCATCGGCTTCGATGGCCCGTTCAATCGGGGTCAGCGCGAAGCCTCTCGCTGACGCAGGGCGGTCGCTGATCGCGGCAAGCGCGAGGGCGCGCTCTTTCACCTTGGCCTCGAACTGCGCCGGCTTGGCGATCGCGTCGACGAGTCGCCAGTAGAGAGCCTTCTCGCCGCGCACGCCTTCGCTGGTGGTGCAGAAGACGTCCGCGAGATCGTGGCGGACGTGGCGCTTGTCGGTCAGCCGCGTGAGACCGCCGGTCCCGGGCAGCACGCCGAGCAGCGGCACCTCGGGCAGGCTCACGGCGCTTGAGCGGTCGTCGATGAGGATGATCTCGTCGCAGGCCAATGCCAGCTCGTAGCCGCCGCCGGCGCACGAGCCGTTGACGGCGGCCAGGAACTTCAGGCCCTCGTACTTGGACGAGTCCTCAAGGCCGTTACGGGTCTCGTTGGTGAATTTGCAGAAGTTGACCTTCCAGGCGTGGCTCGAGACGCCGAGCATGTAGATGTTGGCGCCGGAGCAGAACACCCGCTCGCGCGCGCTGGAAATGACCACAGCGCGCACTTCCGAGCGCTCGAACCGGATGCGGTTGACGGCGTCGTGAAGCTCGATATCGACCCCGAGGTCATAAGAGTTGAGCTTGAGCTTATAGCCGGGACGCAAGCCGGCGTTCTCATCGAAGTCGGCAAGCAGCGTCGCCACCGGCCCGTCGAACCTGAGCTTCCAGTGTTTGTAGCGGGACGGCTCGGTTTGATAGTCGACCCGATCCATGGCGCTCCCGTTCATACGCAGTTTAGTGCGCATTATGCATCATAGTGCTCTGTCTCCCGCCGCACAAGACCGAGCCGCGCTCCGTCACTCGACGGGCAGGCCAATCGCGTCGCGCACCTCAGTCCGCAGGATCTGGAAGGTTTCCATGAGCGGCTGAGCGCTGGTGTCGACGCGCATATCGGCCTTCGAATAGAAGGCCGTCCGGCCGGCGAGGATTGACTTCAAATCGTCCATCGCCTCCCGGCTCGCGGCCATGGGCCTCAAGTCGCCCTGAGCCATGACGCGGCTCATGTGGTCTTCAGGATCGGCCGTGAGCCAGACGGTCGTGCAGCGGCGCAAGAGAAGGTTGAAGCTGCCGAGGTCGCTGACCAGCCCGCCCGCGGTGGCGATGACCGCCTCGGGAAAGGCCTCGATCGCCTCCTCGAGCGCGCGACGCTCGTAGCGGCGGTAGGCGTTCTGGCCATAGAGCCCGAGAATTTCGCTGATGGTGCAACCGGCGAGCTTCTCGATCTCGCGGCTGAGCTCGACGAAGGGGAAGTCGAGATCCTCCGCCAGCATGCGGCCAAGCGTCGATTTGCCCGCGCCGCGCAAGCCGATCAGCGCGATCCGCGACGAGCGGACGGGCGCTTCGTCAGCGCGCGCGGGCGCGCCGCCCATGAGCTCCAAGGCCGCAAGCCGCACCCGGCGCAGCGTCGCCTCGTCGGTGTCAGCGAGCATCTCGCGTAGCGTAAGCCATTCGGGCGACCGGGTGGTGACGTCGCCCACAAGCTCGGCGAGCGAGCATTGCAGCGCCTGGGCCACCTGCAAGAGAACCAGGATCGAGGCGTTGCCGACGCCATATTCAAGATTGGCCAAGTGCCGCTCGGAAACGCCAGTCAAGCGCGCGAGCGCCTTGCGGGTCAAACCACGCCGCACGCGCAAGGCCTTCGTGCGCTCGCCGAGCGCGGCCAGAAACGGTTCCTTGCCCTCCTCGGCCTCGATCGGCGCGTTTCGGCCCGCATCGTCGCCTGCGGCGTCGCGCGCGTCGATTGTCGCCGCGGTCGGCGAGAATGGCGCATTGTTTGACAAGGTCCGGGCGCCCTCCTAGAGATGAATGAAGCATAATATTGCATAATGCCGACGCGAACAACCGTTGTCTGGGCTGCGGCGCTCTGACCGCAGGCCGCCAATTCAGGGAGAAGCCGTCCGCCCGTGAGCTTCGGACGGCGCCAGGGAGACGCCGATGACCGCAAGCTTGGTTGAACCGCCGCCGGAGGCGTTCAACTTCGCGGCGCATTTGCTGGATGCCAATGCGGGTCGCCCGAACAAGGCGGCGTTCATCGACGACGCCGGCGCCGTGACTTACGGCGAACTCGACAATCGCGCCCGACGGTTCGCCGCTGCGCTCAAGGAGAGGGGCGTCAAGCGCGAGGAGCGCGCGCTCATCCTTATGCAGGATGGCGCCGACTGGCCGGTTGCGTTTCTAGGCGCGATGCTTGCGGGCGTCGTTCCGGTCGCGGTCAACACGCTGCTCACCGCCGACGATCTTGCCTATATGCTCGAGCATTCGCGCGCCCAAGCCGCGCTGGTCAGCGGCGCGGTCAAGCCAACGCTGAAAGCCGCGCTCGCCAAAGCGGATCACGAAGTCCACACGGTGGTCGTCTCGCGCCCGGCGCAGCCGCTCGACTTCGGCGAGATCGAGTTCGAGGACTTCCTTGCCAACGCGGCGCCGCTGATGAAATCGGCCCGCACGCACGCCGACGATCCCGCCTTCTGGCTCTATTCGTCAGGCTCGACCGGGCGGCCGAAGGGGACGGTGCATTCGCACGCGAACCCCTATTGGACGACCGAGCTTTACGGCAAGGCGATCCTGGGCCTCAAGGCGAGCGACGTCTGCTTCTCCGCCGCCAAGCTTTTCTTCGCCTATGGGCTCGGGAACGCGCTTACCTTTCCGCTCGCTGTTGGCGCAACCGCGCTCTTGATGGCCGAGCGGCCGACGCCTGAGGCTGTGTTCAAGCGCTGGCTGGGCGGTGTCGGCGGCGTCAAGCCGACCGTGTTCTACGGCGCGCCGACCGGCTTCGCCGGCATACTCGCTTCGAACCTGCTGCCGAAACGCGAGGACGTGGCGCTGAGGCTCGTGTCGTCCGCCGGCGAAGCGCTGCCGGCCGACATTGGCGAGCGGTTCAAGCGCCGTTTTGGGGTCGACATCGTCGACGGCATCGGCTCGACCGAGATGCTGCACATCTTCATCTCGAATCGTCCGGACAAGGTGCGATACGGCTCGACCGGCTGGCCGGTGCCAGGCTACGACATCGAGTTGCGCGGCGAGGACGTACGCGCCGTTCTGGATGGCGAGCCGGGCGACCTCTACATCCACGGGCCGTCGGCGGCGCTCATGTACTGGGGCAATCGCGCCAAGACGCGTGAGACTTTCGAGGGGCGCTGGACCAAGAGCGGCGACAAGTATGTCCGCAATGCCGACGGAACCTTCACCTATGCCGGCCGTTCGGACGATATGCTGAAGGTCGGAGGCGTGTGGGTGAGCCCGTTCGAGGTCGAGGCGACGCTGGTGCAGCACCCTTCCGTCCTGGAAGCCGCGGTGATCGGCGCCCCCGACGCGGACGGCCTCATGAAGACCAAGGCGTTCGTGGTCTTGAAGCAGGCCGCCTCGGCCGACGAGGGCGAGCTTCAGCGCTTCGTCAAGGACCGCCTAGCGCCATACAAATACCCGCGCGCCATCGAGTTCGTCTCTGAATTGCCAAAGACCGCGACCGGCAAGATCCAGCGGTTCAAGCTTCGCGAACGGGAACAGGGCGCGGAGCAATGAGCGAAATCTGAGCGGCGCCCGTGCGCAACGTGGGCGGCCCGTCGGCCTTGACGGACGGGCGCCGGTAAACTAGATCAAGTGAACTTAGTCTGGGCAAATTCATGAGAACCGTGAATATCCACGAGGCCAAGACCCATCTCTCTCGGTTGGTTGAGGCCGCGGCGAAGGGTGAGCCGTTCATCATCGCGAAGGCGGGAAAGCCGTTGGTCAAGGTCATCGCAGTCGACGCGCCCGCGGCGCCGAAGCGGTTCGATTTCATGAGGGGTCAATTCACTGTGCCAGACGATTTCGACACGATGGACCAGGAGGAGATCGAGAAGCTGTTCTACGGCGATGAATGAGGCTCCTGCTCGACACCCACGTCCTGCTTTGGACCATTGCCGAGAGCCGGAGACTGTCCGCCGCAGCCCGCGCCTTGATTGGGGAGCGGGACAATGAGCTGACGTTCAGCTCGGTGAGCCTGTGGGAGATCGCGATCAAGGCGGGGCGGGGCCGTGGCGATTTCCGCCTCGATGTCAGCTCGCTTCGTCGAAGCCTCTTCGACAACGGCTATGCGGAGCTCCCGATGACGGGCACCCATGCAGTGACCCTGCGCGGCCTGCCGCCCATTCACAAAGACCCGTTTGACCGCATGCTTGTCGCTCAAGCTATCGTAGAGGGGCTGACGCTGGTGACTTCCGATCCAGCGGTCGGCAAATATCCGGGACCCATTCGCCTCATCTGAGCTCCGATCTCGGCCGCTGACGGCAAGATACGTTCGGTCGGAATCGTCTTCGCCCAGTCTCAACTCTGCAAATCGAGGACGACGAAGCCATCGCCCGACCTGGTCTTGGCGTCCGCCGGCTGATCGGTCGTGACGATCGTCATGCCGAATTTGAGCCGCTTGCGGACCGCCTCGCGCGTCGGCAGGTCGGCCTTGATGCGGCGCAGAGCCGCGCCATTGTCTTCGCCAGTCGTCTGCGCTGAAGCTCCGATGCCCGCGGCCTGCCATGCCATCGTGCCTGACTGGTCGTCCGAGCCTGTGAGCGTGAACACCCGCTCGCCCAGCGGCTTCTCCGGATTCTGAATCTCGACCTTGCCGGAGGCCGCGAGCGCGCCGTTGTCGAACACCTTGATCAACTTGTCGGCGCTGCTGACGACGACGCTCGGCGATTTTGGCGCGCGCTCGTGCCCTTCCGAATATTCGGTCGCCTTGATCGCTGTGTCGACGGCGTTGAATTCGCGCGCGGCGTATTCGCCGAGCACCATGCCGGGATGGGTCACCTCCTCCGGCTGCGACGTGTCGTCAGCGATGACAACCGTCATGCCGATCTTGGTGACGCCAAAGAGGAGTTCGGCAAATTCCTTCGGCAGGCGCACGCATCCATGCGACGCCGGGTAGCCAGGCAGTTGCCCGGCGTGCAGCGCGACGCCCGACCAAGTGAGCCGGTTCATGTAGGGCATGGGCGCATTGTTATAGGTCGAGGAATGGTGGTTCTTGTCCTTTTGCAGGATCTTGAACACGCCGGTCGGGGTTCGGTGGCCGAGTTTGCCGGTCGAACAGGTCGAGGCGGCGATGCGCACGCCATTGCGGTAGACATAGACCCGCTGATCGGGGAGCGAGACGATGGCGATAATCGGGCCGCTCGGCGAGCGCTCGGGATACCAATTGAACTCGCCGTTCGTGAGCTGTTCGGCGTCTTTGTCGACGCGTTGGGCAAAGGACGGAGTCAACCGCGACGCGGCGGCCGCAGCCGCAACGCGGCCGAACTGACGGCGGTTCATTCGGTGTGGCGTCCCCAACCAGCGAGAGTTCGCGAATAGAAGCCGACGCCTGGGATTGTCAATGATTGACGCGGCGTTGCCGCCCGCCCAGAGCGCAGGCGCGGGACCGATCCGTTTCAAAGGTCCTGGCTCTGCGGCAAAATGACGAGGTCGCGGATCGCGACATGCGGCGGGCGGGTCAGCATGAAAAAAAGCGCGTCAACCACGTCGTCGTTGCACAAGCCGCCATGCGCCGCGACCCGACGCTCGATCTCCTCCGGATCGGTCAGGCCCCAAAGTTCGTTCAGGACCATGCCCGGCGCCAGCGATCCCACGCGCACATTGTGCTTGGCGACTTGCCTGCGCACGCCATGAACGAACGATTGCACCGCATGCTTGGTCGCCGAATAGACGGGCTCCCAATGGATCGCCTGATGGCCTGAGATCGAACGAGGTGACAACAATGTCGCCGGAGCGGCGGGCGATCATATCCGGCAACACCGCGCGGACAGTGCGAAAGACGCTCTTCACGTCGATGTCGACGATCCGGTCCCATTCCTCGGGATCGCCCTCAGCGACTTCCCCGGCGACATAGCTTCCCGCATTGGCGAACAGAATGTCGATGTGACCGAACCGGTCCGTTGTCGTCTTGACCATGGTCGCGACATCGGCGGGTCGCGCGAGATCCGGCGGGAGGACGATGCATTCGGAGCCGATTTCGTTCGCCACCGCCTTCAATCTCTCCGCCGAGCGCGCAACCAGCGCGAGCTTGACGCCTTCCGCCGCAAATCGTCTCGCCACCGCGCGACCAATGCCGGAGCTTGCGCCGGTGACGATCATAGTCTTGTTTCTTAGGCTTCCGTCCATCCCTGGCCTCCCTTACAGCCGTCGCGCGGCGCTTTGAACCAGCAGAATAGTCAGAGAGGCCACCTAAGCGAAGCCGCCAACCGAAAGCAGCGCGTGATTGACCGGGTCTCTCGCGCATGCCTCAATCGCCGCCATGTCGCCCGCGCTCATCGCCATCGACTGGGGCTCGTCGAGCTTTCGCGCCTATCTTATGTCGGCGGAGGGCGAGGTCCTCGAGGAGGGCGCCTCGAGCGACGGGATCGGAAGCGTGGCGGCGGGGGCCTATCCAGCGACGCTCAAGCGCTTGATTGGGCAGTGGCTCGAGGCCTATCCGTCGCTGCCGGTTATCGCCTCGGGCATGGTCGGCAGCCGGCACGGCTGGCGCGAGGCGGCTTATGTCGAATGCCCCGCTGGCCCGCGCGACGTGGCGGCGCATCTCACTGAGGTCGAGGCCGACGGCCGGCGCGTCGCGCTCGCGCCGGGTCTGTCCTATATCGATGAAGCCGCTCATCCGGACGTGATGCGGGGCGAGGAGACGGAAATCTTTGGCGTCGCCGATTTGGGCGCGCGTCTCATTGTGCTGCCCGGCTCGCATTCGAAATGGGCAAGGGTCGAGGGCGATCGCGTCGTCGCGTTCAAGACCTTCATCACCGGCGAATTGTTTGCGGCGGTGCGGGACCACACGGTTGCCGGCGCCTTCGCCAGGACCGCGCCCGCGAAGAGTCCGGGAAAGGCGTTCGCGCTCGGAGTCGAGCGCGGCGCCACGGCCGCGGGCGGCGAAGGGAAGTCCGGCCTGATCGGCCTCCTGTTTGGGGCGCGATCGTTGCCGCTTATGGGCGGCCTCGCGGAGGACGACGCCGGCGAATATCTGTCCGGCCTCCTCATCGGGGCGGAGATCGGCGAGGGGCGGCAACTCTATCCAGGCGAGGAGCCGCATGTCGCGGGCGCCGAGGCGCTTGTGAAGCGCTATCTTATGGCGTTCGAGGCGCTCGGCGTTTTCGCTTGCGCTGCGCCGGCGCGCGCGGCCGCCCGTGGGCTCTTTCGGATCGCCCGCGACGGAGGACTGCTGTGACGCTAAACCTTGCTCCGACCCCGCTCATCGCCATCCTGCGCGGCGTCACGCCGGACGAAGCGGATTCGATCGCTGCGGTGATTGTCGAGGCGGGTTTTGGCGCCATCGAGGTTCCGCTCAATTCGCCCGATCCACTCGTAAGCATCGAGATCATCGCGCGCCTGTTTGGGAACAAGGTTTTGGTCGGCGCAGGCACCGTGCTTGAAGCGCGCGAGGTCGACGAAGTCGCGGAAGCGGGCGCGAAGCTTGTCGTCGCGCCGAACGCCGATCGCGCCGTCATCGAGCGGGCGGCGAAGCTCGGGCTCGTCTCGCTGCCGGGCGTCGCCACTCCAACCGAAGCGTTCGCCGCCCTGAAGGCCGGCGCATCGGGATTGAAGCTCTTTCCGGGCGAAGCAATTCCGCCCGAGGTGGTTAAGGCGTGGCGGTACGTCCTGCCGAAGGAGACGCAGCTCTGTCCGGTCGGCGGGATCACGCCCGAGCGCATCGGCCCATATCGCCGCGCCGGCGCGCGCGGCTTTGGCGTTGGCTCGGCGCTCTATAAACCCGGCGCGAGCGTCCAGGCGGTCCAGCGCTCAGCCCAGACGTTTGTGAAGGCCTGGAACGAGGCCGGGTAGCGGGTCTTGAGAATCAGTTCTGCCGGAAGAACCCTAGCGGCCAGATGAGCGGCGGCAGCGAGGGCCAATCAGGCAAGCGGGGCAGGAACGCCGCCCGCACGGGCGCCTGGGCCACGTCTGCAACCCACTCGCGCATGGCGCCAGCGACGCGGATGATCGGCCGCGCGCTTGGCTCGAACTCAATTTGAACTGGAGGCGGCAAGGGGTGTCGTTTTTCATGGAATAGGGACCCCGTTGCGGGGCTGATTTGCATCCAATCGGGGGGCTGACTCACTTTTGATGAAGTCGAGGCGCCGGTTTGGCTCTGATTCGGGCTGGGGATCAGAGCTATGCAGGGGTTTGACGTTGCGGAACTTGTTCCGCGCGGATTTGTCGTAGAGAGCGCGACCAGAGACGATGGTGGCTTCGTAATCGGGAAAAGGGTCTCGGCGAGCGTTTGCCGATGTCCGATGTGCGGAAGCGTTTGTAGCCGCGTGCACAGCCAATATCGAAGGCGATTGGCTGATCTTCCGGCCGCAGGCGTGCGAATAGCGCTGATTTTGCGGACCCGCCGCTTCTTCTGCGACATCGCGGCTTGCGAACGGCGGATCTTTGCCGAACGGTTCGAGACGGCCGAGCCAAGAGCCAGACGTACGAGCCGCCTCGACGATGTGGTCCACTGTCTGGCCATTGCGCTCGGAGGGAGACCAGCTGCCTCTCTTTCGCGCCGGCTCAACGTCGAGGTGAGCAACGACACGCTGTTGCGCATGGTGCGCCGGCGTGGGTCACGAAGCTTTCCTCCGCCCACGATTGTCGGCATCGATGACTGGGCCTGGCGGCGCAATCATCGCTACGGCACGCTGGTCTGCGACCTTGAACGACATGCGACGATCGCTCTCTTGCCCGATCGAGAGCCAGCCACCGCTGAAGCTTGGTTGGCGCAGCAATCGCAGATCTGTGTCGTCGCCAGGGATCGTGGAGGCGGCTACGGGGCCGCCGCGCAGCGGGCGCTTCCGCACGCGATCCAGGTCGCCGACCGCTGGCATTTGATGGAGAACGCGAGCGGCGCCTTTCTCGATGCTGTTCGGAAGTCTATGCGCCAGATCAGGGCAGCCATGGGAACCGCGATGGTTGATCCGTCGCTTCTAACCTTTGCCGAGAAACTGCAGTACGAGGGGTACGTACGCCGCGAGGAGACGAACGCCGCCATCCTCTCGTTGTCCCAGCAAGGGATTGGGATCAAGGAGATCGTGCGCCGCACAGGGTACAGCCGCGGACTTATCCGAAAAATTCTTCGCGGGCAGCGCTCGGACGTCTTCCGTGTCCGGCAACGCTCCCTCGAGCCCTATCTTCCCTGGCTCGACGAGCAGTGGGACGCCGACTGCCGAAATAAATCGGCCCTATGGCGGGAGCTCAGGCTGCGCGGATTCCGAGGCTGCCTTCGCGTCGTAAGCGAATGGAGCGCGCGGCGCAAAAAGGCTGAGAAGGCGGATCCAGCCGCGTTGGCCCGCGCCCCATCCGCCCGCACCGTTGCGCGCCTCCTGACGGTCGGCCGAGAGCGGCTGTCAAGGGCCGAGACGATAACAGTCGCCGCCATCGAGAGCGGCGTCACCGTTCTGGTGGAGGCGCGAGAGATTATTCTGGAGTTCCAGGGCATCATTCGACGAAAGGCCCTTGCCGACCTGGACGCCTGGATCAGCAGAGCCCAGGCCAGCCTCGTCGCGGCATTCGCCAACGGCGTGTCCAAAGACAAAGCCGCGATCGAGGCGGCAATCGCCTTGCCGTGGTCCAACGGGCAGACCGAAGGCCAAATCTGCAAGCTGAAGCTCGTCAAACGTCAGATGTATGGTCGCGGAAACCTCGACCTCCTCCAGGCCCGCATCATGGGCTTGGGATAGCGGCCACGTCATCGAAATTGCGTCAGAGCCCCGATTGGATGCAAATCTGGGGTCCCGTTTCGGTGATCATTGACAGTCGCCACGAACGCCGCTCACTCACCTCATCGCCGCGAGATTCCTCCAGAAGGTCTCGAGACTCTTCGTGCCGCCAAAGAGTGTGGTGAAATTGGTTGAATCGACCAGAACGATGTCTCCCGCCCTCTGCTCGTTCGGCGGCATCCACAGGAGGCAATTGAACTCCCTGTTGCCCGCTTCGGTAAAAGGGTGCGGCCGTTCGAGGTCGATCGGCTGCTGCGCGAGCACTTGGACGGAGTCCGCGCCTCCCGTCAGTTCATAGTGCGGCAGATGAGGGTGGAAGTTGAGGGTCGGGACGTTCTGCAAAAGGCCTAGGCCGTCCAGATCGTTGAAGGGCGTGAGCGGAGCAATTTCGTTTGTGCCTTTCACGAGCGCGGGCCGAAGGCCGTATGTGTTATGCACCGGAACGCCAAGACCCTTCATCAACGAGCGCGTGTACTGCCCAAACCGCTGCTGGCGAGGCACGAGCGGGTCGCCGTGGTGCAAATATTCCACCTGGCGCTGCTTCATGTCGCCGGTGAAACCGACGTCATGATGGGGCGCCAGCAGGAGGCAGGCGCCGTCCCGTTTCAGCCATTCGCGGATCGCAGCGATCTCCTCCGGCACCGCCTCCTGCTCGGAGAGAATATGGTCGAGCCCGAACACCATTAGGGTGTCGGCGTCGGCGAGAATGCGTTCATCGATCGGCAGCCTGTACCCGGCCTGGTCGATGCGTTGGAAGACCGCAACCGGGTGGCCCGTCGTTTCGCCGGCGATCTTCTGGAAGCTGAGGGTCGAGCGGTGAAACAGCTCAAGCGTTCCCGCGATGCCCTGAAGGAACTGCGCTGCGCTCCATTCCGGCGTCTCGTAGGCCGGCCAGAGGACATTCCGAACCTCGGTCATAGTGGAGAAGCGATTCTCCATCGCCGCGGGGTCGCGCTGGGCCTCCCAAGGGTAGCTCCATGTCCAGTAGATGCTCACGCGCCGCTTGCCCGGCGTGTATTTGCGCGGAATGTGATCCTGATTGTAGGTCCGGGCGGAAGCTAGCGCTGACATTAGGATCCTCCCTTTTGTCCTGTTGGCCGCTCAGGCCCGGCCTTGTGCGTTCAGTGAGGCGAGATGGCCAAGCGCCTTGAGACCTGGGAGAAAGAAGTACGCGCCGCCTCTCAGTGTGGTGAAGGCTGGCAAGCGGACGATTTTCTTGCGAATGGGGCGCTTGGGGATCTTGTACTCCAACGTGCCATCGTGGGCGCCGATGATCGGGTCACGTTCGTTGCCGAGCTCGTTAAAGTTCCGGTCGTTTATCCAGACGTTCTGCGCGAACTCGAACTGGCGGATGAGGCTCGCCCAGATGACGAAGGCGGCGATCCCGCGCTCGACCCCATCGTCAGGAGCGCCTTCCGGCAGAGGGGGCCCGTACGGCGCCCCTCGCCGGATCATCCGCCGCCGGTTCATGTTGTGGCCCGTGTCGCGAGGATTCATCCGCCGAATGTGCGAGCCAAGCGGGACCGCGTAGCCGTGCGGATCCATGTCCTTGTAGGTGAAGTCGTTGTTACGCTGCATGTCGGCGCCTAGGGCCGGATCGTCTTTTTCGGGCGCGAGCACGAGCGGCGCGCCGCTGCGCCAGCGCCCCATCAGCTTGGCCGCGATTAGTTCCTGCTCCTCCGGGGTGTCGCCGTGCTGCCGGAGAAAATCGCGGAACTTCCCCACATGCTCCTCGAGCCGCCGATAGGCCATGTAGCTACCGTTCCGCGCGAGAACTTCCGGCCGTGGACTGTCGGCTATGACCCCGTATTCGTCGGGGTAGCCAAGGATGAACTCGCCCGGCTTCAAAGGTTCGCCGGTGCCCGGCGTTGGTTCGACGCCGTTTCCCTCGATGGCCGGCTCCGATAACCTGTCGCGGTAGCCGAAATGCTCATGCGCGTAGCCAAACGGCGGAATGGCCTGAAGGTCCAGCACAGAGAGGACCTCGACGCCGGCGCATCCCGCGATCAGCTTCCTGTGCTCCGAGACGCATCGGTCGTGCTCCGCCGCGTCTCGCGCGAACAGAATGACAATGGCATGCAGATCAGGGCTCGCAATGCCGCCGACCCAATGTTCGGGCGCGCTCATCCCGGTGTCGCCGAGCGTCTCCGCGCGCGCCGCCATGCCCTGCTTGAATTCGTCCGGAAAAGACGCGAGCGAAGCCTCGTCCAGTCCGAGCGCGCTGAGGCCATTCCAGGTGAAAGCAGCCGTCACCCAACGCTTGTCCTGGTCGACGTTCGCGCGCATCGAGGCCGCCGAATGAATCGTCTCTCTGATCGCCGAGACCCAGGCGCGGGCGCCAGCCCCGTCGCGAAACGACAGAAATTCGTAGCGGGCCGTAAGCGCTGGGGCGCGCGTCAGCAGCAAGTGCTGGATGTCGTCGAATTCGAGCATCATTGCATCTGGTCGAGCATGGTCGAGAACGCGGCCTTCAGCTTGAGCGCCTTCTTGACCTCGTCGGCGCTAACGAAAGGATACTCGCCGTATTCGAGGAAACTCGGGCATTGATGCTCGCGAACGAATGTCACGAAGGATGCCGGATTAGTTTTCCAGTCCATAGGGAATCCTTCGAGATTTTCGAATACTGTCGAAATGCCAGTGGCGGAGAACAACGTGACAGCGTCCTCGGTGTATTTGTCGAAGTCGGTGTCGAAAATGCCTTGGTACATGAAGTGGGTTTCCCCGTTGATGGGAAACAACAACCAGCGCAGATAATGCAATTTTAGCACCGCAAGAGCGTCCGGCTGCTCGGCGATCGTCTTTTCGATCGTCCTGGCATGTTCGTAGAACTTCTCTTCGCGGCCGGGAATGACTTTCGCGACAATCGAAAAGCCGTAACAGGCCGGTGTCTTGGGAAAGATGGGCCCGTAACGCCCCTGCTCGACCTTATCCTGGAAGTACCCTCCCTTGGGGATCGCCATCGCGACCGGCTTCGACCAGTCTTGCGTCTTAAATTCGCTCGACATTGTGTTGGCCCTTCCTTGTTCTGTTTCCTCAGTGAATAAATTTGTTGCTGTTGGGCCGGTCTTACACCTGACGGCGACCGAGCAGTCGGCAAGAACAGCCGCAGGAGGCCACCCGGCTTCATGCAAATGGTTCGGCAAGTTCAAGACGGGCAGCCATTATTATCGGTCGCCCGGCGGATCGCGTCGACCTCGGCGCCCAGCCCGCGCTTCTCCTCGGCCGATCCGGCCTCGAAACAGGAAAAGCGATCGCAGCGTCGGACAATCTTTCTCCTCACGGCGCGCATTTCTTCAGCGTTGTGGCGAGCGCCGGATCGCCGGAAGCGCTGTAGACGAGTTCGGTCGCGGAGCGCAGCGCGATCATCACGCTCCGGGACGTGTAGCTAATCGAGTCCTCGCATTCGGCGCTGACCTTGAGCGCGCCGTCCGCTTCAGACGCGCGATCGATCCGGCAGGTAGCGGAAGGCAGAAGGATCCTCTTCGGCAACTCGACAATCGCGGCCTGAGCGAACTTGTCCACCGGCTGCCGATAGGCCCAGCCGCCGCCGCGCCGCTGGAAGAGCCGCTCGCAATCCTCCGCGGAATAGGCCCAGGTCCCGACCAGTTGCGCAAGGCTCTTGGGCGCATATACGCCCGCGACTTCCGACGCCTCCCGTCCGGGCGCGGGCGGCGGCAGAGGCGGTTCGGCGAGCGGAGCGGGAGCAGACGGAGGCTCCTGAGCGACGACGGGCGGAGCCGAGGGCGCGCTAGGAGGCGGCGCGGGAGCCGGCGGCGACGCAGCGTGCTGTCCTGCATCCGGCGCCGGATTAGGAGCGGGAGCAGGCGGCGCCGTCGGAGAGGGAGCGGGCGGCGCCGCGGCCTCCTGCGCGGCCGGGGGCGCAGGTGAGGGCGGAGGCGAGGGCGCGGCTCTCTGAGCACTAGAGGCGGGAGCCGGCGCGCGGGCGACCGGCGTTGGGCTTGGCGAAACCGGCGGGGTGACGTTCGTCTGGTTGCTGGCTGTCCAGAAGAAGGCTGCGATCGCGACGAGGGCGACGCCCCCGAGCACACCCCATAACCAGCGCGACATGGCAGTCCCCTTCGCGTTGCTCGGAACTGTCTCCCGTTCTTGCTAGAAGTTGATCAGACCATGCTTATGGACATGAGTCACATGAACCAGCGGCGGCACTTCGACGGTCACGTGGTGCATCAGATATTGATGTTTGACGTACCCGACGTGTCCAGCCCAAGCCATGTAGCACCAAGTGTCCCCGCAACTTTCGATATCAATCGGCGCTCCCGCCGGAATGATGGCCTTGACCCGATGGTGCGTGCCGGGTCCTGCTCGCAAGTTCAAGTTCGTGGTGGTGTGGGTTATGGCCGCTGTGGCCGGCAGAGCGGAAAACACCAACCCAACGGCTAGGAGGCTTGCCAAGACGGCGATACGGGATTGCACGGATATCCTCCCTAAATGCTAGGTGACGTAGGCTGCTCATCCGCCACAAAAATGTGCGTCCGTCGCCTTGCTTACGATAATCGCAGCCATTCTGTTCTGCGATTCTTCCGTTCTATCGGCTGTTGATATGAATGGCAGGCGCTCGCCAGTCCAGCACATCTGTATCCGGTTCTCTGACACTTTATTTTCATACACGATGGCCTCGAATACAGCATTGGCGCGTCTTTGTGATAGGCGTTCGTTGAATCCCGCAGAGCCTACTGAATCGGTCTTGCCAAGGATTGTGGCGACGAAGTCGGGATCGCTTTGGATCATTCCAGCCACGTCGCGTATTTGGTCTCGGTCTTTGGCATCTAACTGAGAGCCGCCGGTGGGAAAATAGATAAAATGGGCCGTGGCGCCCCGTGGGAGATTCTTCACCTCTTGCGCCGTCCCGGCGTAAGCGGCAAAAAAGCAGACGGCTGCCGCTGCAAGGCCCTTCGTTACATTGCTTCTTAACATTGCTCTCCCTTTCTATTTTTGCTTTCTACGTTGAAATCAATCGCTGCCCCCAGAATTGGCCGCCGGCGACGCTCGATTGTCCTGACGCGGGCGGTATCCAGCGGCGAAGCGACGCGGGCGCCTCGCCGACTAAGGTTTTTCGCGCAAATCAGATCGGATGTTGGCGTCGCGCTTGAAGCCAGCCGACACTGGGCGTTACTAATCGCCCGCGGGGGAGGCAATGAACGCTATCGCATCCCTGCATTGGTCACTGGCCTCGCCAAGATGCGGCCTCATACAGTCGGAAATGTTGCCATATGTGGCCTGGGGGCAGAAGTGCTGGATGTCCGCGCGGCACTCCGAGAAGACCCAAGCAGCCTTCGACAGCCTTGACGAGCAGCCCACGGAGAGTTCGCTCATGTGCGCCTCTATGCACGCACGAACGTGTCCCTCGCCGGGCGCAATACCCGCGCACATGGACTTGAGATCGACTGTGCAATCTCGGTCCTCCGCTCGAACCGATGCGGTCGAAGCCGTGAGCAACAGCGCCGCGCCGAGCGCGAGCGTGTAAAACGCAGTCTTCATCTCGTTTCCTCCTTCAGTTTGATAACACCGGCCTTACTTTAAAATGTCCCACTTATCTTCGTATTTCTCCACCGATTTGGCCTCGATGAATCCAAAAGCTTTCCAAGTCGGTGGCTGGCGAACCTGGGCTGCTAGATCACCGTTCTTGACGACGAAGAAACGAGCAGGCGTCGCAGCTCCCGCTCCCAGAAGGACGTACACCGTCACTTGATCCGCGCGCTTGGCAAAGTTGGCTCGGCGCACGTACCACGGCGCCGAATGTACGGTCTTGATTTGAATGGGTTTCGGTCGCGAGCCGCTCACCCAAACAAGCATGTCATGTTTCTCGTGACTAGAGCCTGCAAGCTCCGCCGCGAATCCGCGTCTCAGCAGTTCCGCCATTACAAGATCTTTTCCCGTGAATTCTGCGGGAACGTGATACTTTCGTTTCCTCCTTTTCTTTTTGTCTGCAGCCTCGCTCGTTGCGTAGTCCGCTGAGGGCATGTGCAATTCCGAGGTCGTCAAACCGCGCAATCAGCCGTTTAAGAGCAGACGGACCGCTACTGCGGTGGAGGCGCCGCGGCGGGCGCAGGTTGACCGGTACGGCGCGTGTGCCGTCGCTGATGGCGAGTGGTGCGTCGCGCCGACCGCCGTTGCATCCCGTGCGTCCCGGTTGCCTGAGCGGGTGCGGCGGCGGCGGGCGCGGCGGCGGGCGCGGCCTGTGCTACGGTCTGTGCTTCGGCCTCTAACGGCTCCAGCGCTGCCGATAGCGTGAAGCCAAACGCCGCCCCGAATCCAAGCAGGGAAAGCGCCTTTCGCCTCGAGATCATTTCCGTTTTGATTGTTTGCTTCATTTCCTGTCTCCCTTTCACTCACGATTGCCGAACTGGATTGGCGGTAAGTTGAACGCGATACCCTCAATGTCCGAGCGGAAAGTCTTCGCAATCGGTTGTCGACCGGAGACGCGGTCGGACGTCCCCTTGGTTTTGGCGCGCCCCTCATCTCTGATGCCGCCGCCCCCAGGTGATAATGTGAAAAGTCCGAGGCTTGCGATTGTTGCGCCCGCCAATCCGACGACGAAAGTTCGGTTGAATTGACCATGTAGGGCGGGGCCCGCCCTAAAATTGAGGCTCGCGCTTGTGTGGGAGATTGCAGCGCTTCGCCATCCCATCGGACCCCTCCCATCTCCTCTATCCTGCGCGCCACGATTAAAGCGCGGGCGTTGCGTCGTCCGCTTGCCTTCGCCTCGGCGCGCCATTTCCGACATGGCGCGTACCGAGGATGGCCGAGCGCTGGCGACGCTACGAAAGGGGCAGCCGCATGTAACCTCGTAGAATTACGAGGCCACGCCCTGAAAAATTACGAGGTTGTGGATGCGAGGAAATGACCGCGCGCCGCGACGATGACCAATATCAGACCGTCGCGATCCCATGCTTGATCGCGAAGTGAATAAGTTCAGCACTGCTGCGAAGTCCGTTCATCTCCATCATTTGGTACTTGTGGAATTCGACAGTTCGCGCGGAAATCGCAAGATCGTTCGCAATCTCCTTCGCCGAACGCCCCTCCGCAAGCAATTGCAGAATCTCTCTCTGACATGAGGTGAGCGACTTGGCGCCTTCCTTTTCGCCTCGAGCGTTACTCGGACAATCAACAAGATTCATCCGTAATCGTCGGGACTATAATCGCGCCACTACTCAAGAACTCAGTTCTGTTGTCAAGCAACATGCGGATCGGAGATGACTCGACCAAGGCCGTCCCATAAGACACGTTGATCGGCCCTGGCTGCAACTTCCCGATCGGCGCCCCTCGTAAATTTTCATCCCGAGAGCTAGTAAATCTTCGAGGTCATGCCGACGCGTTCCGGGTCCAAGGTTCGCTCGAAGAAACAAGACGCCCCGGACTTCGAACGCGAAATGAAGAGATGCCTGCAAAAGAGAGAGGTTGTGCGCTTTTGGCAGATCGGCATCTTGGCTTGATGGAAGGCGTACGCGGTCTCCTTGAGACGGAGTTTGAGGCGGTTGTGGTGGTGGGGGATGAAGTTTCGCTGTTCGAGAGTGTGCGTCAGCTCCACGTCGCTATGGCCGTGGTAGATCTCTCGCTACGACGCGGAGATGGGCTGGGATTAATTCGCCGAATCCGGAGCCATTTCCCGCAGCTGAAGCTGATCGCTCTCAGCGTTCACGATGAAAGGAACGCGGAGTTCGCGGCGATTAGAGCGGGAGCCAATGGATTTGTCCTCAAACGATCCATCGCAACCGATCTGCTCCCCGCCATCGACGCCGTTCTTGCGGGAGGCGCAACGTGACATTTCCAAAAAGGCGGACGGGATCCGGCGTGGAGCGCTTTTATGAGTTTTTGCAAGGGACACTGACGCGCGCGCGAGCGAGCAGCTCGCCGGCCGTCTGACGGGGAAATGGGAGGGCGCGCCAATGATGCGAGCAATCGGCCGTAGCGCGAAGCGCGCGCATGGCCTGTTCGCTTTGGCGGTCGCCCTGGCCCTGGCCGCGGACCCGCTGCTTGCTGAGGCTCAACAAATCCCGGCTCCAGCCGCGACGCCAGCTCCAGCGCCCGCCAGGACGCCAGCCCCAGCTGAGGCCGAACAGCCGCCCGCAAACAGCATGTTCACCCGCGCGGAGCTCGAGAAGCTGCTGGCGCCTATCGCCCTTTATCCCGACCCCCTGCTCGCTCAGATGCTGCCGGCGAGCGCGTACCCAGTCCAGATCGTCCAGGCGCAGCGTTGGCTTGACAAGAACCAGGCCCTCGTCGCCAACAACGATTATTCCAGCATCGACAACCAGAATTGGGATCCCGCGGTGAAGGCGCTCGCGCGCTTTCCAGACGTTATCAAGCTGATGAGCGCGGATCTCGACTGGACAACCGATCTCGGCGACGCTGAAGTGAACCAACCCCAGGACGTCGCGGACGTCATCCAGGAACTTCGCGCCAAGGCGGAAGCGGCCGGGACTCTCAAGACGACGGATCAGCAGACGGTCGAGCGCGTGGAGGCGAGCGCGCCGTCAGGGGCCGGCGCGCCTCAGGGTTCGACAGCGCCGCAAGCCGCGGCTAGCTACATCTCCATCCAGCCAACCGATCCGTCGACCGTCTATGTCCCGACCTACGATCCGGTCGCGGCCTATCAGCCCTACACCGGGATCGCGCCTCTTCTCGGGTTCGGCGCCGGCATCGCGGTCGGGGCGCTGTGGAACAACAATTATTGGAATTGGGGAACCGGCGCGATCTATCCGCCGGTCTGGGCCGGCTATTCGGGCTGGCGCGGCAACGTCAATAACGGCAACGTCAACATTGGCAACAACGTCAACCTCGGCAACGTCGGCAATAACGTGAAGCCTTGGCGGCCGAACGGGGACTACCGGCCCGGTATGGGCAGCAAGCCGGGAATCGGCGCTGGCCGACCCGGGAGGCCCGGTGGCATCGGCGGTCCGGGTCGTCCCGGCGGCATCGGGGGACCCGGCGGGATCGGTGGCGCAGGCCGTCCCGGCGGCCCAGGGGGAGTCGGCGGCGCCAGCCGGCCAGGCGGCGTCGGTGGTCCAGGCCGTCCCGGCGGGCCGGGCGGGCCGGGAGGGGTTGGCGGTCCAGGCCGGCCCGGCGGCGGGCAAGCGGCCAATCGTCCGGCTACGCGTCCGGCGGGCCGTCCTAGCGGCGGCGCCCGTCCAGCCGCGAGGCCCGCTAGCCGTCCAGCCGCGAGGCCGAACGTCGGGCGGCCCGGAAGCTCGGCGATGGGCGGAGTTCGAATGGGCGGGGCCAACGCGGCCTTCGCCAATCGCGGCGCGATCAGCCGCGGCGGAATGTCGGGCGGCTTCGGCGGCGCGCGCGGCGGGGGCGGCTTCGGCGGCGCGCGCGGCGGGGGCGGCTTCGGCGGCGGGCGCGGGGGCGGCTTCGGCGGCGGCGCGCGCGGCGGCGGTGGCGCGCGGCGCGGCGGCGGAGGTCGCCGCTCCGATATCCGCCTCAAGCACGATATCGTACTGCTCGGTCGGCTCGACGACGGCCTTGGCTATTATCGCTTCGTCTACAACGGCGGTCATACCGCCTATGTCGGGGTGATGGCGCAGGAGGTGCGGACCGTGGTGCCAGAAGCGGTGACGCGCGGCGCAGACGGCTATATGCGCGTTTCCTACGATCTATTGGGGTTACCGTTCGAGACCTACGACCAGTGGCTGGCCAGCGGCGCGCATTTGCCGAGCGTGAAACCGGCCGCGCATTGATGGCTGGACGCGGACGAGGACAACGACGATGACAATGAGGATCGGCGGCATTTTCGCGGCGGCCGTCTTGATCGCCGCGGCGCTTCCAGCGCTCGCCCAAGAGACCTATCCGACTCCGGAAGCAGCGGTGAAGGACCTCGTCGAATTCCGCCAAAGCCAAGACGCCAGGCTTCGGCGACCGCATTCTCGGCAAGGACGGCGCGGCGTTGCTCAGGTCTGGCGACGCCGACGAGGACGCCGAGAACCTGAAGGAGTTCAACCAGGCGGCAGCCGCTGAGACCGCGATCGAGGACGGTCCCGACGGCACGAAAATATTGCGCGTCGGCAAGAACGGCTGGACCTTGCCGCTGCCGCTCGTCAAGACCGACACGGGCTGGCGCTTCGACGTCGCCAAAGGAAAGGAGGAAATGACCAATCGCCGGGTCGGTTACAACGAGCTCAGCGCCATCGAAGCGTGCAAAGCCTATGTCGCCGCCCAGGACGAATATTTCCGACTAGATCGCGACGGCAACGGCTTGCGCGAGTACGCGCGCAGGTTCATCTCGACCCCCGGAACCCACGACGGCCTCTACTGGCCGCCGGAAAATCAGGCCGATATATCGCCGCTTGACGGATTCGCTGAAGACGCCAATCTGGCCGAGCGATCGGGCGAGAAGCCGGAGCCTTACGACGGCTATTACTACCGCATCCTCACCGCGCAGGGGCCGGCGGCGCCGGGCGGCGCTTTTTCCTATCTCATCAACGGCCACATGATCGCAGGCCACGCCATGGTCGCCTGGCCGGCCGCCTACGGCCACAGCGGCGTCGAGACGTTCATCTGCGGCGAGAATGGCGTCGTCTACCAAAAGGACCTCGGACCAAACACCGCCGCTCTCGGCGCCTCGATGGCCCAGTACAGTCCCGACGCGAGCTGGAAAGTCGTCGAGTAACGGCGGCGCCACGAGAGTGGCTGACCGTTCAGGCGCGAGAAATAGCCGGCCTCCTTTTCGCGAACGGCGATAGGCCGCGAACCCAAGGCCGGCGAAGCCGACAACCTGAGACGGCTCAAATTCGTGCAGCCGCGACGGATGCGCGTCCGCGCAAGTCCTTTAGCAGGCTGCTGAAAAAGTTGCTGCGTCTGCGCAACCGGGGAGGCAGGCGCGATTTTTTGCCGTTGGATGCGGCTCATGTTCAAGGTTCTGGCCCGACGTCGGTCATTGTTCCCTCGCTGGTCACGCCGCCGGACACACTTCGCCGCTCGGAGCCAGGAGCTTGGGCAGGCGGACGATGTTGTAGGCGGCCATGGCGAAGACGAAAGCGGCGCGGACCTTGTCGAGGCCGCGCACTTTCACTTGCGCAAGCCCGCCCACTGTCTTGGTCCAGCCGAAGGATTCCTCGATGCGCTTGCGCAGCCGCTGGCCCCGGGTCTAAGCCCGGGGGCGAGGCTTGCGGCGACCTCCGGCGGAACGGCAGTCTTGCGCGCCTTGCCGGTCTTGCTCACCGTCCCGTTGATCGCGATGTGCGGCTCGATCCCGCGCGCCTTCAAGCCCTCGACGAAGGCCTCGGCGTCGTAGCCCTTGTCGGCGCCGAGGGTCGCCCCCTTGGGCAAGCGCTGGCTCATGCGCGCCGCCGCCTCGCGCTCGGCCGTCCCGGTCGCCAGCGTCGCCTCGGCCGCCGCCACCAGCCCGTTGCGGTTCTCCATCAAGACGTGGCCAAGATAGGCCAGACGGCTCTCCTGCCCGGCGCCCTTGCGGCAAAGGCGCGCATCCTTGTCGGTCGTCGAGGCGTGCGTCGCGTTCGATCGCCTGGTCTTGCGGAAGTCGATCTCGCCATTGCGCCCCGGCGGCGGCTCGCCCGGGCCATTCCCCGGGCCTTCGCCCGAGGAGTTCTTGGGACGGAAGCTCTTCATCGACGCCCAGGCTTTCAACATCGTTCCATCGACCGAAAAATGCTCGGCGCTCAGAAGCCCCTTCACCTCCGGCAGGCCGAGGAGCGAAGACAGAAACTCCTGCGCAATCTCGTGGGTGAGCAGGCGGTCGCGGTTCTTCGAGAAGGTCGAGGCGTCGAAAACCTTTTCGTCGATCGTAAGCCCGACGAACCAGCGAAACAGCATGTCGAACTCCAGCCGTTCGACCAATTGCCGCTCCGAGCGGATCGAATAGAGAAGCTGCAGAAGCGAAGCTCGCAGAAGGCGCTCCGGCGGGATGGACGGACGCCCGATCCCCTCGTAAAGCGCGGAAAACCTCGCGTCGAGCTCAGCCAGCGCCGCGTTGGTCAGTCGCCGCATCGCCCGCAGCGGATGCTTCGCCGCTATGCGCGCCTCGACGTCGACGTAAGAGAACAAGGCCCCGCTCGTCCGATCCTCGCCCCGCATCCGCCTCTCCCCGACTCGCCTGCCGAGCCCAGAGAATCATGCGGCAAAGGCAAACACCAGAGCCTCTTCGCCCGACTTCTTCAGCAGCCTGCTAGTCTCATGTCCCACAAATATCTTTACATAATCTGCGGGGATCGCCATGATTCGTTTTTGCTTGGGAGCGGATCGTGGCGCGCACTGGAAGACCGCAGGATCGTTTGGTGTCGCTGAGCGCCATAGAGCGGGAAGAACTCGAGCGGTTGGGTCGATCGCGTTCGGCCCCTCACAGCCTGGTTCGTCGAGCCCAGATCATTCTGGGGTCGGCTTCAGGCGAGACCAATCTCAGCATAGCCCGACGGCTGGGAGTCTCGAACCCGACCGTGTGCCATTGGCGCAAGAAATGGTTCGATCAAGGCCTTGTCGGCCTGTACGGCGAGGCGAGGCCCGGGCGCCCGAGAACCCACGACGAAGAGCGAGTGGCGGAGCTTCTGCGCACCGTCCTGGACAGCAAGCCCGCCGACGCGACGCACTGGACCGTGCGCTCTGCCGCCGCAACGACCGGCCTTTCGAAAAGCACAGTCGCGCGAACCTTCGCTTTGTTCGGCGTACAGCCTCACCGCTCCAAACATTTCAAGCTATCCACCGATCCGGAGTTCGTTGACAAGGTCCGGGACATTGTTGGTCTGTACCTGAATCCGCCAGATCACGCCCTCGTTCTGTGCGTCGACGAAAAGACGCAGATCCAGGCGCTTGAACGTAGCCAACCGATCCTGCCTCTGGGGCTCGGCTACATCGAAGGGGTGACCCACGATTACTATCGGCATGGAACGACGACGCTGTTCGCCGCTCTCGATATCGCCAACGGTCAGGTCATCGCGCAATGCCGCGCCCGCCACCGACATCAGGAGTTCCTGAGCTTCCTGAAGCACATCGAAGCCAATGTCCCCCGCGACCTCGATCTCCACCTGGTGGTCGACAACTACGCCGCGCACAAGCACCCGGAGATCCGGGCCTGGCTCGCGAAAAGACCTCGCTTCAACCTGCATTTCACGCCGACCTATTCGTCATGGCTCAATCAGGTCGAACGCTGGTTCGCTCTGATAACCCAACGCCAGATCCGGCGCGGATCCTTTATCAGTGCGAAGGACCTCATCGCCAAGATCCAGGTCTTCGTCAAAGCCTACAACGCGAAAGCAACTCCCTTCGTCTGGACCGCCACAAGCCAGCAAATCCTCGACAAGGTCGAACGTATATGTAAAGCTATTTGTGGGACATGAGACTAGATCGCGACGCAACCAGCAGGCTATATTACGCCAATAATTCCGAGATAAGCCTGCAATTAGGAGGACGAGATGAAAGCGATCTCCCATTTTCTTCGGATTACCGTGCTCGGCAGCGTTCTGTTTCTGGCGCCGATTGTGGTGCTCGCCTTCATCCTGGACAAGGCGTTCGACTTCGCGCGTCGCGCCTTGAAACCGGTGACCGCGATCATTCCGGATCGATTGGTCTCCGGGGTGACGGCGGAAGCGATTATGGCGATCGTCCTCATTGCAATTTTGTGTTTTCTCGCCGGCCTGTTCGCCCGAACCGGGCCGGCGCAACGAATCATGGCCGAGCTGGAGTCTTCCGTACTGTCCAAGGTTCCTGCTTATGAATATCTGAAACAAGCCGGCGCAAGCGTAATGGGGCTCGGCGAAATGGCCGATCATCCGGTCGTGCTCGCGCAACTGGGCGGCGCTTGGCGGATCGGTGTCCAGACCGACGTGGTGGGAGGCGGCTTGGTCGCGGTTTTCATCCCCAATTCGCCGAACCCGATGTCGGGATCGGTCTTTCTCGTGGCCGGCGACAGCGTTCGCCCGGCCAGCGTTCCACTGGCCGCGGCCATTGGTTGCCTCAGGCGGTGCGGCGCCGGGTCGGAAGCCTTTCTAAGTGAGATCGCGCCAAGCGTGCGGACAGTCCGGGGGTGACAAAGCTTGCGCGTCGAAGTCGGCAAGCGGCCACATTCCGATGACGCGGGCGCATTGATGTGGTCACGCTCGCGTCGGCTCCAACCCGATCGCCCTCGCCCCTGGGCGGCGTCGCGCCGGCAGCGCTTCCGCTCGCGCCGACAAGCAATGCAGCCGCGCGGCTGCTTCAGCGCACTGCGCGCCGGCCCAGACTGCTCGCCAGGATATGGACGCTCAACAAAAGCACCCACAGGGGAAAGAGCGCGAAGCTCCAGCGCAGGAAAGGACTGCCGAGCAGCAGCAAGACTGCCAGCAGATAGCCCAGCACGGCCAGCCAGCGAGGCGCAAAATGCGTCCACATCGCGACCGTTGAGGTGGAGATCATAAACACGCCGGCCATCCTGACCATGTAGACGTTGACAATGCTGTAAGAAAGCGTCCTCGCAAAGCGAAACGCAGGCGAGGCGAAAGCAGCTGGGTCGTCTTTGAACGAAACCAGCATGGCGCCGACGATCGCCGCGGCGACGAACAACATGCCCAGGAACAGGAGGCCGCTGCCCAAAAACACGGTCGCAAAAAAGCGGTCCTCCCGCGCTCCGAGCCGGTCGCGAATGACGCCGATGAACCACAGAAAGGCGATCCCGGCGAAGGGGATAAGGTTGAGCGCCAGCGCGACCTCCGTGGTGTTGGCGGCGAGCCACCCTCCCGACGCCTGCGGATCGGCAGGAATCACGCTCCACAGCAATCCGAAGCTCGTCAGGGTCAGCAGCGAAAAAGCGACGCCCGCGACCGCGGCGGCCCTCGGGGTTCTCAATCCCGCGTCGGTGAGACCTTCGGCGTGGCTCATGTTCTTTGCTCTTGCGCGGATTCGTCGAACCGACAGAACCGCGACTGTAGCAGCATCATCTTCGGCCCGTCCGGAATTGCCTATCGGTGCTTCGGCGCAGGCGGGGGTCGTCGGATCACCCAAAGCGCCGAGCCAAGAATGCTTGTTCCTTGTGTCTTCGCGTCATCGATCCCATAGACGGCCAGGATCGCCCGGGAAATCGGGACAATCGAAGCCATGACAGACGGGTCGGCCCGCAATGCAGCCCTGGTTCATTCCGATGTTCTACGTGAGCGGCGCCGTGCTGGGCGGGCTCGCGCTGCCGCGAATCGAGCAGGCTTATCTCTCCAGCTACACCCTAGCTCTGTCGGTGGCCTCGGCCCAGGCCCTGCTCTCGGCGGCGGCTTCGGGCATGATGGCGCTGACCGGAATTGTGTTCGCCATGGCCTTCGTCATGGTGCAGTTCAGCGCGATCGCCTATTCCCCGCGGCTCGTGCTTTGGTTCGCCCGCGACCGGACGCTGTTCCATGCACTGGGAGCGTTCACGGCGACTTTTGTCTATGCCCTGTTCACGCTCGCTTGGGTGGACCGTGGCGGCTCGGCAAAGGTCCCGCTGTTCTCGACGCTTCTCGTCGGGATCATGATCATTATCAGCATGCTCATGTTTTCGAGGTTGATGCAGCGCCTCGGCGACCTTCAGATCGGCAACGTGCTTCACCTGGTCGGCGACCAGGGGCGCGCCGTGATCGCCGACATGTTCCGGCGCCTGGACGACGCGCCCGCCGCCCCGCGCGCTTCTGAAGCGACGGCGGGCCGCGTGCGGCTTGGACCCGTGACTCAAACGGTGAAGTATTTAGGCAAGCCCCGCACAGTCGCCAGGTTCGACGTCGATTCCCTTGTCGCAGCAGCGCGGCAGGCGCGCGGCACGATCGTGATGGCGTGCGCGGTAGGCGACACGCTGGTCGAGGGCGACGTTCTCCTGCGCGTTCACGACGCGGGAATGCCGCTGCCTGAAGAGGCGCTCCTGCGCGCCGTTCATCTCGGGAAGGAACGGACCTTCGAGCAGGACCCGAAATACCCGATCCGGCTTCTCGTCGACATCGCGATTAAGGCGCTGTCGCCGGCGATCAACGACCCGACGACCGCGGTCCAGACGATCGATCAGCTCGAGGACCTCCTGCGCCGCCTTGGTTCAGCGGAGCTCGACGCTGGTGATGTCGCCGACGCAGACGGCGCTCTTCGGCTCGTCTTCCCGACTCCGACCTGGGAGGACTATCTCACCCTCGCGTTCGACGAGATCCGGCACTACGGCTCAAGTTCGGTTCAAGTCATGCGGCGGATGAGGTCCGCTCTCGTCGGCCTCGCGGACTCGCTGCCGAACCAAGAACGGGTGGAGGCGGTGCGGCGATACCTCGAGCACCTCGACCGTGTCATCGGAGCCTTGCCGTTCGACGTTGAGGACAAGAGTATGGCGCGCCAGGAAGACCGGCAGGGCATTGGCCTGTCTCGCCGGCGCGTCGACAACACCTGAACCGTTTGGGTCGTCATAGGTTCAATCCTCGGACGCGACCGGGATTCGGCCCTCCCGGATTGCTTTGACGAAGCCGCGATAGTCGCGAAGGTTCTGGTCGGCATATTCGACCGCGAACTCGCACACTGCGTCGTCGAACGTCGTATTGGAGCCCATGTAGCCGGCAATTCTCGCCGGGTCGCCAGATCGCGCATGCGCCCGCGCCAGCGCCCAGGCGCAGAGCTTGCCGAATTCCCTCAATGTCGTGACGTCCCAGTCCTCCGGGACCGCGGAGATTTTCGCGTCGCGAAGCTGGCGAAAGTAGTAGTCGCGCCCGTTCAGTCCTTGCGTCCAGCCGAGGAAAATGTCGCTTGCCGACTGCATGAGGCGCTGGCCTGCCACGACCCGCTCGCCCTGGTTCTTGTGCATTGACTTTCCGGCGTAAGGTTGGAGCACCGACTTTCGCGCTTCCTTGACCTGCAAGAAAATTGGATCGTCGTCGGCCGCCATGAACAGCCCGAGCGCGCAATAGGTGCCGACGCTACCCACGCCGACGACTTTGATCGCGAGGTCGAACAGCTGAAACCGGTCGAATAGCACCCGAATGTGCTCAGGCAACGACTTCCGGTATCCTTCGAGCGCCTCGGCGTATCCGGTCCTGACGCCCGGGGCCAGCTCCTCGGTGGGGTGGAAGATCAGCGGCGGCACGTCCTTGATCCTCGGCGCCGAGCCGAAATGCTCGACCAGTTTCGGGAATAGGCTTTCGGGCAAGCTTTTCCGGCGCGCCTGCTCAACTCTTTGCCTTACGCGCTCCACCTCCTCTCCGGACGGCAGAACCTTGAGAACGCGGTCGAGATCAATGCGATCGTACCAGACGTCCAGCGCGCTCATCGAGGCATAATCGGCCATTCGTTCACGGTAGGAGCACACGGACTCCGTCGCCGCCTTCGCCGCCTCGCTGTCGAGTAGGTTGATATGATGGGCGGCGATGACGATGCTGGCCGCGAGCCGCTTGACGTCCCACTCCCAGGGAGCGGGCAGAGTTTCATCGAAGTCGTTGATGTCGAAGAAGATGTTGCGCTCCGGCGTGGCGAAGCCACCGAAATTCATAAGATGAGCGTCGCCACAGGCCTGTACACGAAGTCCGGACGTCGGGGTCGACGCCAGATCGGCCGCCATGACCGCGGCCGCGCCGCGATAGAAGGCGAAAGGCGATTGGGCCATACGAGAGAAGCGGATCGGGATCAGTTCCGAGATTCGACCTTCGTTGGACTCGCCCAGAAGCTCGATCGGATCGCGCCGATCCTTGGGCGGCTTCCAGCCGCCATGCGCGTCGCGCGGCGTTGCGTCGCGCAGCGCCTTGCCCGCGGCGCGGCGCTCGTCTGCGGATGTGTACGCTGCGGGGGCGCCGGAGGCGTCTTTTG
This sequence comes from uncultured Alphaproteobacteria bacterium, assembly GCA_963824475.1. Taxonomy (GTDB): domain Bacteria; phylum Pseudomonadota; class Alphaproteobacteria; order Rhizobiales; family Beijerinckiaceae; genus Roseiarcus. The sequence goes on along the minus strand of CAWGPR010000001.1, from coordinate 205,880 downwards.
CCGGTTCGTGTTTCGCGTTCGTCTTGCGCATGCTCCGCTCCTCAGTCGATCACAATGCGGCGCTTATGGCGGGATGCATAGGCCCGGCGCTCGCCCGACGGTGACAACGTCAACCGCAACATCAGCCGAATCGTCAATCGAAACGTGAACGGCAATATCAATCGCGAGCTGCGGCTGTCGCGGCGGCGCCGTCTGGGCGGGCCGTCCAGGCTGACGGCGTTGGCCGACCGGCGGGGCCATTGCAGCTGGCGCGCTCGGACCCATGTCGGCAGCAACCGCGGCGGTCTGCGGCGATTCGCCGCCGTCTTCCGGGATCTGTTGGTAGTACACCGACTCGCCCCTGGCGGCCTCGATTGCCTCGCCGAGCGTCGCGTCGATGACGTCGCGCAAGCCGTCAACCCCTCGTTCAAGTAGGATCTGATTGGCGTCTGGCACGTTGGTCGCCGATGAATTTCAGGGTGACCGCGAAGCCGCGCTTGCGAAGCCGGGTTGTAAGCTCGGACGCGCCGCGCCTCCCCGCTTCGTCGGCGTCACCGAAAATGGTCACGTGCTCGATGTAAGACGGGACGGCGTCGGCGAGCGCCGGCATGAACCCCGCGCACCCTGCGGCCCAAACGCCAAGCCCGGCCGCCGCATGAACCGAAAGCGCGTCCTCGATCCCTTCGGTGACCGCGAGACCGAGCAAATCGTTGGGGGGAGCGATGACGATGGGGGAGCCCGGCGCGCCCTTTCCGAGCGTGATCTTACTAGTTCTGCCACTTCCGTCCGGAAGCAGGCGCGTGACATGTATGGCCCGCACGCTAGCGTCGGCGATCGCCAGCGCGTCCAGCTCCGGTTCGCTCGCCGTCGCGTAGGGCGCGATCATGGCGGGCGCGTGCTCGCCGCGCGCGGGCAGGAAACACAAGGTGGCCGGGATCGGCCCTTGATAGCCGCGCGCTGCGCAAGTAGCGTTCGGCGATTGATCCGGCGACGGGCTGGCGCATTCGCCAGAGCGTCAGCGCGACCTCGCGGGTGTCTCTCTCCTGCTGCGGCGCCGGCGCCCGCCTGGAGGCTTCTGTGGCGCGGCGTGGGCTTTTCTCCCGCTCGCCGGTAACGAACGCCCTGGCTTCGCCGAACGAGAGGTCAAGGCAGTGTCGGGCCGGTTCGATCGCATCGCCGCCGATCCCGCAGCCGCGACAGTTCCAGACGTCCTTGCTGGTGTTGACGCTGAACCGATCGCGCCCCCCGCACTTGGGACACGGGCCGGCGTATTCGTTGGGTCCGACGCGCTTGAGCCGCGCGCCGAGGCGTTCGGCGACCGAGAGAATGTCGCCGATCACGGGCCGTCTCCCGCGATAAGCCGCGGAGGCTGAGACTTGTCGCCGCGGAACGCTGCAATGGATGCGGCGGCGAGCGCAGCGCGTTCGGCGATGGCCTCAATCCGTCCACAGTCGAGCGCGTCGGCGAGCGTCGACGCCGTTCCGTCGTCTTGTTCGGCTTTCGGAGTTGTGTTAGCGAAACGCTGCGAGCGGCCAAGCTTTGCAGCATTGAGAGGGCCACCAACCGCACTGCGCGGGGTGGCCCTCGCCGCTTCTGGAGCGAGCATTAGTCACGCGGCGGTCGCAGAAGGCTTCCCGCCGGAAGCGTGCGAAGGAAGTCGAGCCAATCGTCGTCCAGAACAATCGTGCGGCGCCCGTACTTGCGCGCCCGCAACTTGCCCGCTTTGATCGCCCCGAAAATGGATGTCTTGCCTAGTGGCCCTTCGGCGATCAACTCGTCAATCGAGTGTCCACGGCGGCGGCCGCGACCCTCGCTACTCTGGTCAGCTGGCTCTGTCAAGGCTCTTACTCCGGCGGACGTCTGCGGGGTCGCAACGACGCATCGGAGTTCACGGAAGCACGGTCTTTATCCCACTCAAACAGGCCTTAAGAAATGGGATGCTACTGACTTGCCGCAGCTGCGCGCCTTGCTTTGGCCAAGCGATTTCGCAGGGTCTTGCCGATCTTCCCTCTTAGAGCCCGTCCGGGAACTTAACGAATTCGATGGAATTGCCTATGATGTCAATGATCACCGAAACGGGACCCCAGATTTGCGCGGAATAGGGGCTCTGACGCAATTTCGATGACGTGGCCGCTATCCCAAGCCCATGATGCGGGCCTGGAGGAGGTCGAGGTTTCGGCGACCGTACATCTGACGTTTGACGAGCTTCAGCTTGCAGATTTGGCCTTCGGTCTGCCCGTTGGACCACGGCAAGGCGATTGCCGCCTCGATCGCGGCTTTGTCTTTGGACACGCCGTTGGCGAATGCCGCGACGAGGCTGGCCTGGGCTCTGCTGATCCAGGCGTCCAGGTCGGCAAGGGCCTTTCGTCGAATGATGCCCTGGAACTCCAGAATAATCTCTCGCGCCTCCACCAGAACGGTGACGCCGCTCTCGATGGCGGCGACTGTTATCGTCTCGGCCCTTGACAGCCGCTCTCGGCCGACCGTCAGGAGGCGCGCAACGGTGCGGGCGGATGGGGCGCGGGCCAACGCGGCTGGATCCGCCTTCTCAGCCTTTTTGCGCCGCGCGCTCCATTCGCTTACGACGCGAAGGCAGCCTCGGAATCCGCGCAGCCTGAGCTCCCGCCATAGGGCCGATTTATTTCGGCAGTCGGCGTCCCACTGCTCGTCGAGCCAGGGAAGATAGGGCTCGAGGGAGCGTTGCCGGACACGGAAGACGTCCGAGCGCTGCCCGCGAAGAATCTTTCGGATAAGTCCGCGGCTGTACCCTGTGCGGCGCACGATCTCCTTGATCCCAATCCCTTGCTGGGACAACGAGAGGATGGCGGCGTTCGTCTCCTCGCGGCGTACGTACCCCTCGTACTGCAGTTTCTCGGCAAAGGTTAGAAGCGACGGATCAACCATCGCGGTTCCCATGGCTGCCCTGATCTGGCGCATAGACTTCCGAACAGCATCGAGAAAGGCGCCGCTCGCGTTCTCCATCAAATGCCAGCGGTCGGCGACCTGGATCGCGTGCGGAAGCGCCCGCTGCGCGGCGGCCCCGTAGCCGCCTCCACGATCCCTGGCGACGACACAGATCTGCGATTGCTGCGCCAACCAAGCTTCAGCGGTGGCTGGCTCTCGATCGGGCAAGAGAGCGATCGTCGCATGTCGTTCAAGGTCGCAGACCAGCGTGCCGTAGCGATGATTGCGCCGCCAGGCCCAGTCATCGATGCCGACAATCGTGGGCGGAGGAAAGCTTCGTGACCCACGCCGGCGCACCATGCGCAACAGCGTGTCGTTGCTCACCTCGACGTTGAGCCGGCGCGAAAGAGAGGCAGCTGGTCTCCCTCCGAGCGCAATGGCCAGACAGTGGACCACATCGTCGAGGCGGCTCGTACGTCTGGCTCTTGGCTCGGCCGTCTCGAACCGTTCGGCAAAGATCCGCCGTTCGCAAGCCGCGATGTCGCAGAAGAAGCGGCGGGTCCGCAAAATCAGCGCTATTCGCACGCCTGCGGCCGGAAGATCAGCCAATCGCCTTCGATATTGGCTGTGCACGCGGCTACAAACGCTTCCGCACATCGGACATCGGCAAACGCTCGCCGAGACCCTTATCCCGATTACGAAGCCACCATCGTCTCTGGTCGCGCTCTCTACGACAAATCCGCGCGGAACAAGTTCCGCAACGTCAAACCCCTGCATAGCTCTGATCCCCAGCCCGAATCAGAGCCAAACCGGCGCCTCGACTTCATCAAAAGTGAGTCAGCCCCCCGATTGGATGCAAATCAGCCCCGCAACGGGGTCCCTATTCCATGAAAAACGACAAGGCGGCGCAGGCCTCGCGCTGGGCGTCGAGGGAGTTGAAGTCCTGCTCGAGGCCTTGGTCCGTAGAGACCCGAGTATAGATGGCGCATCGTCGCGCCGCCTGCTTGGAGGCCGAGGCGCGGCGGTTCATCCCTTCGCCTCGCCTATGCCAAGCCTCTCATCCGATCGCGCCTCCCGAGGCCCGATTGATCTCGCGAGGCCAAAGAACCTCGACCCGTTCCATCGGACGCCAGTGATCGCGCGCGCGACATGCGAGAGACTCCGGTAGGTTTGTGCTTCCCAGACGAAGCCCCCGTTGATCGCCGTGACGCGATGCAGGTGGCCGCCCCACTCGCGAACGAGCACTGAACCTGGCTTGATCCGCCTGGCGAAGCCGAGCGAACCTGACTTGTCTGCGCCTGCTTTCGCCGATCGGCCAACACCTTCGAGGGCTCGACGGACGTCGTGATCGAGGTCACCATAGGCGTCCGCCTGGAGACGATAGGTGAGGATTCGCGACAAGAGAGGCTTGGTCAGATGCGGGGGCGCATTCCGACTGAAGACGTTACGCCACTGCAGGCGAAGATCCCAGAGATCGAGCGTCGACAATTCGCCAACTCGGTCCGCGACAGCGTTTGCAGAACCAGGGGCTGGCCCGCCGCCAAGAGGAGCCAGGCTACTCAGCGACGAGGTGCTTGTCTCGACTCGGAATCGAGACGTGCTGGACGACGCGGGCCGTAGGCGTTGGGAGGCGGCATCGAGGGCTTCGATGAGACCGCCTGTGGACGCGATCTCCTCTCGGGCCGGCCGAGGCTTCGGCCCCGACCTCGGCGCCTTACCGAGTCACTCGTTGACGTCGCCGTCACTTGCTCACCGTCTGGTTCGACGACGCGGCGAGGCGATAGACGGAAGGACTCTGCTTGTCGACGCGGTCGAGCTGAATGTCATAACCACGTTTGCGCAAACCGGTCAGCGCTGCGCGCGCGGTATGCGGCAGCCAGTTCGTCGCGCTGGTCAGATCGTCAATCGTCGCGCCCTCCTTGCTCGACATCATCTCCATGATCCTGTCCAGCTTCGAATTGGCTCGAGGGACGCGCGCTATGGCTCGATCCGCGCCGGGCTGAGATTCGTTTGCTCCGTCATTCTCCGGCGAAAACAGCGCTCGCTGCGAGGCCTTGGAGCGGAAAGGCGGACGATGAGGACCCGCACGCTCGCGGCGTTTGGGGATCCTTTCGCTGTCGCCCGCCTTGCCTCCGTCTTCTTCGACGACTGCGACTGTTTTCTGTCCGGTGGCTGTCAGCTTCAGGGCTTGGAACTGTCCGGTCGCGGCGTCCTCGCGCCACGCTGGCGCTCCGGCCTTCGCCTTGACCTCCTTGACCAGTCCGGCGCCCACAAGGGACGCGACCGCCTTTGCGAGTGCGGAGCCCCTCAGATTCAGTGGAATAGTCAAGAGACGATCTTCGCGCCGCGCCGCCTCGGTCATCAGTTCGCGCTGCAGGGCGGTAAGCTTGGTGAACATTGCTGGACCCTCCATTTGCGAAGGGCCCGGCCAATCCAGCCCCTCACCGATGCAAGCCCCGGATCGGTGTCAACCGACGAGGCGGAGGGTTATTCGGGCGGCTTTACTCAACTGCCGACGCGCACGTGCAAGCTCTCTTTCGAGACGAAAGCCAGTCCTTTCTCAGCGTTCCTGGGCTGGAGTTAACGTAGTCGGCAGGGCGCTCGCAGATTGGGACGTCGCACCGATGTATATCGTCGACGTGCAACTTGGATCTCTGCAGGAATTCCGTCGCACGGTCATGTACGACTTCATGGCCTCGGTACTGAAATTCGCACCTGTGGTTCGAATCCCGCCCACGTCTGATCGGCTACCATGCGAAAGAAATCACTCACGCCAAGCGAATTCTTCCGGACCGCGCAGGCTCCGGTCATGTGGTTTCACAGCGCTCAGCGGCTCCAAGCAGCCGCAGAAATCATAATCACTAATCAGCAGGCACAAGAGCGCCCATACTTTCGGGCGGTAGATGATGCTGGGATTGAGGCCGCCTGGAAGGCCGAAATCGGGCCGGACGGAACCGCGAGTGTCGACATCCTTTGCGAGCGGCCCAACTATCTCCCGGCCCAACTTCTCTATGCCTTCGCGAGGCGGTATCAGAGCAAATTATCGGGCTGTCCTGGCTGTGTTGGCCTCGGCGCATGAGCTATCCGTTCCGATATTTCAACAGCTCGCCAGAGGTCATCCGTCTGGTCGTGATGATGTACGTGCGATACCCGCTATCGCTGCGCAATGTCGAGGATCTGTTGGCCGAGCGCGGGATCGACATCAGCCACGAGACCGTGCGGTTCTGGTGGAACCGGTTTGGCCCGATGTTCGCCGCCGAGATTCGTAAGCGACGGGTCGCGCATATGCGCGGCTATCCGCAGTGGCGCTGGCACTTGGATGAGGTGTTCGTGAAGGTCAACGGCAAGCTCTGCTATCTGTGGCGCGCAGTCGACCATGAGGGCGAGGTCTTGGAAGCAGTGGCTACCGCGAAGCGAGACAAAGCCGCGGCGCTGAAGCTTCTCAAGCGGATCATGAAGAAATATGGGGCTCCTCGCAGCATCGTCCCCGATGGGCTTCGGGCATATTCGGCGGCGATGAACGATATCGGTGTTGCTGCCGAGCGGCACGAGGTCGGCGGTCGGCTCAACAATCGCGCAGAGAATTCGCATCAGCCATTTCGGCGACGAGAACGAGCTATGCAGCGCTTTCGAAGTCCGATGACGCTACAGAAGTTCAGCTCGGTTCACGCCCAGGTCCACAACCAATTCAATCAGGAGCGCCATCTCGTCACGAGGCAAGTCTACAGGCAGAGACGCTCTGCTGCCTTGGCCGAGTGGCGCGCCCTTGCGGCGCAGATCGCCGCTCGAGAGCCGACGTTTTTGGCCTCATGCGCGAACCCCGCATTGCCTTGACAGCGCCGCGGCGGGGACTGCGGCAGCGATCGACCCGCAATTCCGTGGTCAAATATGGGCGGCTGGCCGGCGCATCTCAGGCCGCCCCGCCTGCCTTGTGATTTGCCAGCCGTACTACCATTCCACTGACGAGCGAATCAGACGGGTTGAGGATCACCTCGTCCGCCGTGTCCAGGCCGGTCAGCACCTCGACGCGGTCGCCGTAGTCGCGGCCGATCGTGATCGGCACCAGATCCGCAGCGCCGTTGCGCACCACGCCGACGCGCAGCCCCTCGCTGCGGAACAGCAGCGTATTGGCCGGAATAACCACTGAGCGGGTCCGCCCCAGGAGCGTGAAATGCACGAACGCGTAGGCCCCGGGCAGCAGCTTGCCATCGGCGTTGTCCACGTCCACCTCGACTAGCAACGTGCGCGAGGCGGGGTTGATTGCGCCGTCGGTGCGCGTGAGCGTGCCTTGGAACACCTGCCCCGGATACTCGTCGAACGTTACCGTCGCCGAAGCGCCCGGGCGCAAATCCGGCGCGTCGGTCTCCGGCACCGCGACGAAGATGCGCAGCGTCCGGGTCGAGGCCATGTGGAACAGCTCTGTCGCGGGGCTCCCGGCCCCGGCGTTGATCAACGCGCCGACGTCGGTGTTGCGTGCAGTAATGACGCCATCAAACGGCGCCGCCACGCTCTCGAACCCGGTCAATTCCTCCAACCGGTCCACCTGCGCCTGCGCCACCCGGACGTTGGCGCGAGCGACGTCGACCGCGGCGGTGCTCCCCGCATAGGTCAGCCGGTCCTGATCGCCCTGCTGCTTGCTGTTCCAACCCTGCCGCACCAGCTCCGACGTACGGCCGCTCGTCAACTTGGCGAGGTCCATATTCGCCTCCGCCTGGGTCACCGCCGCCTGCATCTGCGCCAGTTGCGCCTGCGCCTCGCGCAACTGCTGGTCGAGTTCCGGGGTCTCAATCTGCGCTAGCACGTCCCCACGCTTCACATGGGCGCCGATGTCGTAGTTCCAGCTTTTTAGGTAGCCGCTGGCGCGCGCATAGATCGGCGTGTCAATAAACGCCATCGTCTGACCCGGCAACACCAGCGTCTGGTCGGGCGCGTTGCCGACCGGATGCACGACTTCGACGAACGGCGCCGCTGCCTGCCCGGTCTCTGTCGCCAGCGCCGCCTCGGCCGCCGCGCGCTCGCGCATGCCATTGTAAATCAGGCCACCGAGCAGCGCGGCTACGATCGCCAGCCCGACCAGCAACATCCCGCCGCGCCGCCCGGGCCGCCGCGTCACGGGGACGGCCTCTAGCGGGGCGAGATCCCCTGCCTCCGGGTCCTTCAGCATAATGTGGCCAAAGCTCCTTACGCCGCGCCGGTTGGGACGCCACGACCCCCTGCCGGCCGAGGCGCGCGCCTCGCGTGCAGCAGGGAGAAGACACTCGGAACGAACACCAGCGTCGCCACCGTCGCAAGCAGCAGGCCGCCGATCACGGCCCGTCCCAGCGGTGCGTTTTGCTCGCCGCCCGCGCCGAGACCAAGCGACATTGGCACCATGCCGATGATCATCGCCAGCGCCGTCATCAGCACCGGCCGGAACCGGGTGAAGCCGGCCTCGATCGCGGCACGGGCCGCGTCGCCGTGCTCGGCCAGCCGCTCGCGGGCGAACGACACCAGGAGGATACTATTTGCGGTCGCGACGCCCATGCACATGATCGCGCCCATTAGCGCCGGCACGCTCAGCGTCGTCCCGGTCAGGAACAGGAACAGCACGATCCCCCCCAACGCCCCGGACAGCGCCGTGATGATGATGAACGGGTCAAGCCAGGACTGGAAGTTCACAACGATCAGCAGATAGACGAGTAAAATCGAGAAGCCCAACCCCGCGGCCAGGCTGATGTAGGCGCTGCGCATGGTCTCGAGTTGGCCGCGTATGGTCACGAAACTGCCGCGCGGCAGCTGGCCGTGGTTGGCCTCGACGATGCGCGTGATGTCCCGCCCCACCGCGCCGAGGTCGCGGCCCTGCACATTGGCGTAGACATCGACGACGCGGCGGATGTTGTAATGATCCACCGTCGCCATCTCCTGTGAGCGAGAAATCGTGGCGACATCGGCAAGGATCGCCCGGCTGCCTGACGAGCCAGTGATCGGAATGTTCCGGATGTCGTGCAGAGACTGGATGTCGTATTGCGGTGCCTGCGCCGCGACCTGGTAGTTCACCCCGTTCTTCCAGTTGAGGAAGAACATCGGCGCGGTCTGGAAGCTACCGCTCAGCGTCTCAAGCAGGCTGCCCGCCACGTCGCGCTCGGTCAGTCCATTCTGCTGCGCCTTGGTGCGGTCGACGTCGATGTCGAAGTCCGGGTAGTCGAAGCGCTGCTGGATGCGTGCATCCACCACGCCCGGCACTCGACGCACCTCGTCAAGAATCTGGTTGGCGACGACGCGGTTGTCGCGCACGTTGGCGCCGTCAATCTCGATGTTGATCGGCGAGGGCATGCCAAAGTTCAGGATCTGCGTGATCATGTCGGCCGGCAGCGAATAGAACGTCACGCCTGGGAACTCTTGCGCGACCATCTGGCGGATCGCCGCGAGGTAGCTGGCGGTCGGGTGGTGATCGGGCTTGAGCGAGACCATGATGTCCGCGTCCGCAGCGCCAAGCACACCGGTCGCAGTGTGGGTCAGGTTCATGCCGCTATACGGCAGGCCGATATTGTCAACGATCGTGTCCAGTTCACGTGCAGGGATCACCCGCCGCATCGCGGTCTCGACTTGGTCGGCGAGCCGCGCGGTTTCCTCTATGCGGGTGCCGGTCTTCGCGCGCATATGAAGGGTGAACTGACCGCTGTCGGTGTTGGGGAAGAAGTCCTGGCCGAGCCAGGGCCCGAGCGCGAAGAGCGCCAAGCAGCAGGCGAGGAATCCCGGAATGAACACGCGACGACGGCGCACCAGCAGCGCCAGCAGGTCGCGATAGGCGTACCGCGTCCGCTCGAAGCCGCGCTCGAAGCTGCGCTGGAAAATCACCAGCGGATTGCGCGAGCGCGCCGCGTCATGCGGCTTGTGCCGCAGCAGATACATCGCCATCGTAGGAACGAGCGTACGAGAAAAGAAATAGGAAGCGAGCATCGCGAACACCACCGCCTCCGCCAGCGGCATGAATAGATAGCGTGCGACGCCTTGCAGCAGGAACATCGGCACGAACACGATGCAGATGCAAAGCGTCGAGACTAGCGCCGGCACCGCGATCTGAGAGGCGCCGTTGAGGATCGCCTCGCGTAGTGGCTGTCCGTCCTCGAGGTAGCGTTCTATGTTCTCGATCGTCACCGTCGCATCGTCGACCAGAATGCCAACGGCGAGCGCGAGGCCGCCGAGCGTCATGATGTTGATCGTCTCGCCCAGCGCGCTCAGCACCATCACCGACGTCAGGATCGACAGCGGTATGGACACCGCGATGATCAACGTGCTGCGCCAGCTGCCGAGGAACAGCAGGATCATCAGCGCGGTCAGGCACGCCGCGATCACCGCCTCGCGCACTACGTCGGCGACCGCGGCCTTGACGAAGATCGACTGGTCGCCGATCGGCTTGATGTGGAGTTGCGGCGGCAGCGTCTGCTCCACCCGCGGCAGCAGCGCGCGGATGTTGTCGACCACGTTGATCGTGGACGCGTTGCCGGCCTTCAGGATGGTCACTAACACGCCACGCTGGCCGTCCAGCCGCACAATGTTGGTCTGTGGCGCAAACCCGTCGTTGACGGTGGCGACATCGCGCAAGTAGATCGTGGCATTGCCGACCGTGCGGATCGGCAGGTCGTTGAGCTGCTCCAGCGTACGCGGCGCCGCGTTGGTGCGGACATCGTATTCGAACTCCGATATCTTCGCCGTGCCGGACGGCAGCACCAGGTCCTGTGCGGCCACCGCGTTCAGCACGTCGGTCGGCGACAACCCCTTTGCTTGCAACCGCACCGGATTAAAGGCGATCGTGACCTGCCGCTGCTTGCCGCCGTATGGATACGGAATCGTGGCGCCCGGCACGGTGACCAGTTGCGTGCGCAAGAAGTTGAGGCCGAGGTCGTTGAGTTGCTGCTCGGACAGGTTGTCGCCCGACAGCCCGAGTTGCAGGATTGGCACGTTGGAGGCGCTGTAGTTGAGGATTTCCGGCGGCTCGGTCCCAGGTGGCGTCTGCCGCAGCAGAAGCTGCGAGGCGGCCGTCACCTGCGCGTTGGCAGTATCGAGGCTGGCGCCTGGTTGAAGGAAGATCTTGACCAGGGCAATGCCGCTATAAGTGGTCGATTCGATGTGTTGGATGTTGTCGACCAGCGTCGTCAGCGACCGTTCGTACGCGGAGGTCAGCCGCCCCTCCATCTCTTCGGCATTGAGGCCGGTATAGGTCCACACCACCGCGATCACGGGGATGTTGATGTTCGGAAAGATGTCCGTCGGCGTGCGCAGGATCACCAGCGGACTGACAATCAGGATCAGCAGCGCCAACACCACGAAAGTGTAAGGTCGGTCGAGTGCGGTTCGGACGATCCACATTTGTGGCCAATTTCCCAGCGGTTGAACCGTGGCCTCGGGCCCGATGCCTGGTCCGTGATCCAGACAGCGGCCCGAGGCGTCGCGATAGCCTCCGATCCTCGATTGCGGTGCATTTCCTCCTCGCGGTCTCGCCGCGCTGGCGCCGGCCGCGCCGTAATGACCGCAGCTTCTGTTGTACTGCCTAATACTTGGCAAGGCGGCGATACAGCTCGAAAACCACGCAAAGCGGATAATTCGGCGGCATGGCCGGCGCGCCTTCGTTACGAGCGATCACAATCCCGTGTGCTGCCGTCGTCGCGTCGGATCAGCGGGGGCCGACGACCATGACGGCCTATCCCCCGCATTCCGGTGTGATCTCCGGCAGCGGCGCCGTCAGGTTAACGAATTAAGAGCGGGCGAATGGCTAAAACCGCCGCCATTCCATCTCCCTTTGCCGACCTCGGTCGGAGACTAACCTGAGCCTAAACAGACATGGAAGACCAACATGATCGTTCAAGCCTGCGTTAACGGCGCACGTCCTGACGACTACCATCCGCAGTTACCCGTTACGGCCGAAGCGATAGGTATCGACACGGTTGCGTGTGTCGCGGCCGCAGCAGCAGAACTCCACATACATCCTCGCGGACGCGACGGACGCGAGAGCCTGTCGTCCGTCGATGAGACGATTGATGCTGTCCGGCGCACATGCCCGGGAACGTTTGTCGGAGTTGACGGGCGCGTGGATCGAAGGCGAAGAAAGGCGGTCATTCGCCGACGGGTTCATTCACCCAGCTGACAGTTCGAGGACGACCCGGAAATCTGACATAGCCTCTGCTTTCGCGGGCGTCCGTGCCGAAGTTGGGGTTGCGCGAGAAACCGGTTTCTGTTTCCAATGGAACCCGATTTCTGAGCGACTGGCGAATGAAGCACCCAACAATCAGAGATGTGGCGTCTCGCGCTGGAGTGTCATCCGCATCCGTCTCGCGTCACCTGGCGAAGAGCGTATCGCTGCCACCAGCAATGGCTAAACGCATCGACGAAGCAATCGCTGATCTTGGCTACCGGCCGGCACTGTCACACGAACTCAAATTGGCCGTGCGCAATCTGGAGGTCCCAGCTCGGGCTTAGGCAGCGGTAGCGGCTTCCCATGTCCGGAATGCTTCGTCTCTGAGGACGCGGAGTGTGTTGCGGGAAGTGAGATGGCGCTGGACGTTGAAGGTGTTGAAGACCGCGGCGTGAATCGACAGGAAGCGCTGGGCTGATCCCAGCGATTTGAAGCGTTGCATCTTGCGCTCGCGTCGTCGTGTCGGTTGATGCGAATTCTCGGCCCGATTGTTCTTGCGTACGCCCTGTTCGTGGCGAGCCGACAATCCGATTTCGACCTTTGCCGCACCGTAGGAGCGCAGCTTGTCGGTCACCACCACGTCTGGCGCGAAGCCTTGTCTCTTGAGGAGCTTGCGCATCAGTTTTACAGCTGCAGCCTTATCGCGCCGTGGTTGCACCAGCAGATCGAGGACCTCGCCTTCGTCGTCGACCACACGCCAGAGCCAGAATTGCCGACCCACGATCGTCACGGCCATCTCATCGAGGTGCCATCGCGCCGTTGGTCGCGGGCGTCCGCGGCGAAGTTCTCGGGCGAACAGCGGCCCGAATTTCAGGCCCCATCGCCGCACCGTTTCGTATGAGACTCCAGACCACGCTCCGCGAGCAAATCTTCGACGTCGCGATAGCTGAGCGTGAAGCGGACATACAGCCAAACCGCGTGCCGGATGATCTCAGGGGGAAATTGGTGGCGGGCAAACGAGATGGTCATGCGCCATCCTACCCCCCGAACAGAAACGCGCCACCGTTCTCGTGACAGAGCCCCGATGGAGAGATTATCTGCCCCGGAGCGTACGCGCGAGGAGCTTCGCGCCTTGATGAACGGAGAGCTGGGGACGGGCGGCTGGGCGCAGCGACTTAGGTCCTTTGCGGCTCTCTCGCGCAAGGGCATCTCGCGGCTATCCATGCAGCGAGAAGAACCCTTTCATTTCAAATTTATTGTGTGGTGGACCGGGCAGGTTTTGAACCTCTCAACAAAATTAATTGCTAGCCGCAAGGTGCGGGCGAAATCGGGCCATTGATCTGACAACGAAATTTTAGACGCGCCCCGCACCGGCCTAGCGACAAGGCGGCGGGCGCGTGCGCAAGCCGTCGCGGCCCCTCGTCGTCCCTCCGGCCGGTCGAAAAGCACCTGGCCAAAATCGTATCCTAGACCGTGGGGTCGCGGGTCCTTCCCCCCTCCCCCATCGCCCGCGCCGCCCGGGCAGTCCGGGGTTCCGCCAGTTGGGCGATCTTGAAACTCGTTGCGTTACGGCAAATTTTGCTTCCGACTGCGGCGCGAGGGAGGAGAAAGCGCCGCGGGCGGGGCGAAGCGCCTTTCCAAGGCCGTCTCGGCGCCCTCAAATCGAAGCCCTCGGAGGACCGTCACTTCCGGGACCGGTTGGACAGAGGGTTCCGGCTTCGACCGTGTCATGACCATAACCGACATTTCTGAAATAGTAAAACTATTTCGCTACATTCCGATTTAAAGGATCTTTCGACGATTCGACCCAATCGCCGAAGACCCTAGGACGAAGACGTCAACGGATGCGGTTGCCAGAATCCTTGTCGAAGACATGGACAGCCGCGTCGGCGAAATCGACCCCGATCTGGGCGCCGTCCCGCCGGTCGAAGGACTTGTCGGCCTTGACCGTCATCGTGCCACTGTCGACTCGGCAGGTGACAAGGGTGTGGTCGCCCATAAGCTCGGTCGCATAGACCTCGCCGACGATCTTGCCCGAGTTCGGGCTCTGTAACCTTGCAATCCTCCGGACGGACGCCCGCTACGGCCCGAGGCAGCGAACCGCGCGTCTTTGTCCCGAAGCTCCCGGCCGGACCCGAGAAGCGGCCGTCGGCAAGCTCGCCGTCGAAGAAGTTCATCGGCGGCGATCCGATGAAGCCGGCGACGAACAGATTGGCGGGCGCATTGTAGATATTGGCTGGCGTGTCGAGCTGTTGCAGCACGCCCTTCTCGAGCAGGGCCACGCGATGCGCGAGGGTCATCGCCACAATCTGGTCGTGGGTCACATAGAGGGTGGTGATGCCGAGCTGATGCTGCATGTGCTTGAGCTCGGCTCGCATGTAGCCGCGCAGTTTGGCGTCGAGATTGGATAACGGCTCATCCATGAGGAACGCCGCCGGGCGGCGGATCATCGCGCGCGCAAGCGCCACGCGCTGGCGTTGGCCGCCCGACAGCTGGCGGGGATAGCGATCGAGCAGTGTTTCGAGCTGCACCTGTCGCGCGACATCCTTGACTGCGGCCTCGACCTTGAATGAGGTCACCAGCACCCAGTAGAGGGGAAAAAGGACGATGAGCGCGTGAGGGCCACTCGCCTTGCCCCTCACCCGGCCTCTCCCCGCGTGCGGGGAGAGGGGAGGGCTCGCTCAATCGTAAAGAACCGCAGCGATCTTCGGATCGTTGATGTTGGTCTTGTCGTACCAGTAGAAGCCGGTGTCGACCACCTTGGGCAGCTTATCGCCCTTGAGCGCCTTGACCGCCGAGTTGACGACGCATTTGCCGATGCCGATCGGGTTCTGAGTGATCGCGCCCGCCATCAGGCCCGACATGATCGCGTCCTTCTGTTCCTTGCCGGAGTTGTAGCCGATGAGAACGAGCTTCTTGCCCGATTCCTTGACGCCGATCGCCGCGCCTTCCGCCGAGCCTTCGTTGGCGCCGAAGATGCCCTTGAGGTTCGGGTGCGCCTCGATGTCCGCCTTGGCGATTTCGGCCGACTTCAAGTGATCGCCCGCGCCGTACTGGACGCTGACGATCTGGATCTTCGGGTATTTCTTCATTTCGGCGAGGAAGCCGTCGCGTCGGTCGATGCCCGTGCGGCTCGTCTGGTCATGGACGATGACGGCGACCTCGCCCGAATCGCCGATCATTTGCGCCATCTTGTCGGCGGCGAGGGCCGCGGCCGCGATGTTGTTCGTCGCGCAGGTGGTCAGCGGGATGTCGCTGTCGACGCCCGAGTTGAAAGCGATGACCGGGATTTTTTCGGCCTGCGCCTTCTTCAGGAGCGGGATCGCCGCCTTGGAGTTGAGCGCGGCGAAGCCGATCGCGTTCGGGTGCTTGGCGAGGTCGGCCGAGAGCATGTCGATCTGCTTGTCGACCATCGCCTCGGTTTCCGGGCCCTCGAACGTGATCTTGACGTTGTCGGCCTTGGCCTGCTCCTCCGCGCCCTTCTTCACCGCCTGCCAGAACTGGTGCTGGAAGCCCTTGGAGATGAGCGGGATATACGGCTCGTCGGCGCGCGCGCCGGTCGAAAGCCCCATTGCCATGACGGCGCCGACCGAGACGCCGATGAGCCATTTGTTGAGCATGATGTTTCCTCCGCTTGAGTAAGTCGTTTTGAACGAGGTGATCTCCGCCGTATTTTCCGCGGGCGGCTTGCGGCCGAACGTTTGATCCTTTCGCGCCCTCCCTTGAATTGAACAGTCGATCCCTCACGCGCGCTTGCGCCGCAAGATGTCGGTGTAGACTGCGAGGATGATGATAACGCCGGTCACGACGGTCTGCCATTCCTGCGCGACCGACATGATGCGTAGGCCGTTGGTCAGCACGCTCATGATGAACGCGCCGATGATGGTGCCGAGGATCGATCCCGTTCCTCCGCTCAAGGACGTGCCGCCGATGACGACCGCGGCGATCGCTTCGAGTTCATAGCCTTGTCCGAGCGCGGGCTGGGCCGAATTGAGACGCGAGGCGATGATAAGGCCGGCAACTCCCACGATCGAGCCGCACAGGCAGTAGATGCCGGTTTTCCATAAGTCGACTTTGACGCCGGACAGACGCACTGCGTCCTCGTTGCTGCCGATCACGTAGATGTAGCGCCCGAGCAAGGTGCGATTAAGCACGAACGCGGCGACGACCGCGATCACAAACAGGATCAGCACGCCATTGGGAATGGGCACGCTCGGCAGGACGTAGCTGACCACCGAGGCCTGCGAGATCATGTAGAAATTCTCGGTGTCGTTGAAGTAGATCGGCTGCACGCCCGAAACGATGAGGGAGAGGCCCTTGAGCAGCCACATCATGCCGAGCGTGGCGATGAAAGGCGGGATTTTCAGTCTAGCGATCAGGGACCCCGTGATCGCGCCGCTGAGCGCGCCGGTTCCGATCGCGGCGAGGACCCCGGTCCACATCGGCAGATGCCAGTAGGTCAGGAACACGCCGCACATCACCGCGCAGAAGGTCATCAGCGTGCCAACCGACAGATCGATGCCGGCGGAGATGATGACGAGGGTGCTCGCGACGGCCAGCACGCCGTTGACCGCCGTCGCCTGCAGGATGCCGAGGATGTTGTCCATCTGGGCGAAGGCGGGCGAGGCGAAGCTGAAGAAGATGAGCAAGAGGACAAGGCTCGTAAACGCGAGCACCTTGTGCCTCGTTTCGTAACCGAAGAGGCGCTTCGGCGGGCCCTCACCGGCCAGCGCCTGGACCGCGGCGGCGTGTTCGCCCTGTGCGGCTGTCACTTGGTCGTCCATATCTTACGCCGCGATCGATTCGCGCTGTGTCGCCAATCGCATGACGCACTCCTCGGCCGCCTCTTGCGGCGAGATCTGCCCGGGAGAGGGCGCGACCAAATGCCCCAACACTCCAGCACCGAACCGGAACGACGGAACGCGAATTGTATCGGCACCGGCGCGCCGGCCGCCCCTTTGCTGGCATGTCACCCCTTTTGGGCGCCCCTCGTCAACCGGATTCTCGGCGCAGCGACGAGAAAAAACGGGCGCAGCCCGGGGTTCCAGCTGCAGGCGGCCTTTGAGACCGCCCGTCGCGGTCCTCGCCGGGGCTAGTGAACGAGCGGCGACCCATCCTCCTTCGCGCCGCAGAGCGAGACCTCGAGCCACAAGCCCCGCGCCCCGCCGGCCGCCACAACAATGGAATCGATTGGCCCGCTCCTGCGCTCGAGAACAGAGAGATTGCGCCTCGCCGCGAAGGCGACGCCCTCCATCACCGCGCGATGAAGATGGCCGGCGCTATGCCCGCTCGCGAGCCCAAAGAACTCGCCTCGCGCATTGACGGCGCCGCCGAGCCTCTCGCCATTGAGATAGGGGAGGAACAGCAGGCGATCGGACCCGGGCGGGGCCGCTTCGGCCATTCCGACGACGGCGTCGTAGTCGATCTCGTTGTTGTGGAAGGCGTGCCGCGCGCACCGCATCGCGTCGCCGCCTGCATCGAGGATGGTGAATGCGGCCCAAGCGCCGTCCGCTGTCCGCATGTGTGTCACAACCGGATCCGGCAGGGGCTTCGAGGTGTGCGCCGTAATGAGAGTTGATGTGCCGGTGATGTCGGAGCCACGACGTTCGAACGACACGCCGGATCCGAGCAGCGTCGCGGCGAAGTCGCTTGTGCCCGCCGCGACCGGGGTCCCCGCCAGGAGGCCGGTCTCGGCCGCGGCGCTTGACGTCACAGAGCCAATGAGGACTTGCGCCGCGCGAACGGGGGGCAGCAGTCTGACATCGACGCCGAGGAGACGAGCGAGTTCGCGGCTCCAGTCGCCGTTTCGCGCGTCCCAGAGATATGTGCAGGACGCGTCGGACTCGTCCATGCCCGGCGTCCCCGTCAGCCGGAAGTTCACGTAGTCCTTCGGCATGAGAAGCGAGGCTGCGCGCGCAAGCGCCCCAGGCTGATGACGGGCGATCCATTGCAGCTTGAACCCGGGCCAGGCGACCGATGGCGGATTGGCGGCGAGCGGCCACAGCGCGTCGACGTCATGGGCGGCGGCGAAGGCCGCGACCTCCTCGCTTGCCCGTTTGTCGTTCCAAAGCTGAACGGAGTCGAGCGCAAGTTCGCCCACGGCGTCGACCAACACCGTCCCATGCATCTGTCCGCAAGCGGCGATCGCGCTGACCCGATGGGCCGCGCCTTCAACGGTCTAACGCTCTCGACCGCCCCATCCCACCAGTCGGTGGGACGCTGCTCGGCCCGGCCGAAGGCGGGGATGATCTGGTCGTGCTCCCTCGCGCTGAGAGCGAGCATCCCCCCGCATGGGTAAAGAGCGCCGCGCGGACGCTTCCCGTCCCTACGTCGATCGCCAGGAGCAGGTCCTTTTGCCGCGCGGTCACGGAAGTATCTGGTTATTGGAGGTTCGTGTGGCGGCTCAGCATTGCCCGGTGTGGATCGGGGACGGCCTGCATGAGTTCGAGGACGATCACATCGAGGAGAATGAGGGTCGTCTGCTCAAACAGGCTGCCGCCGAACTGCCGCGTTGTCTCGACAGGCGCGTGAAGGACGCAGTCCGCGATTTGCGCAAGCGCACTGTCTGGCTCCCGAGTGATCAAGGCGATTTTGGCGCCCTCGTCTTTCGCTGTTTTGGCGAAGTGGACGGTGACTGGGGTCTTGCCGGAGCCTGAGACGAGGCAGAGACCGTCGCCCGCCCGAATGGACGGGGCGGTCGCCTCGCCGACAAAATGCGCAGGGCGGCCCATGTGCATGAACCGCATCGCGGCCATCTCCGCCACAAGCCCGGAACGCCCCTGGCCCGAGAAGAACCAGCGACGCCTCTGGTCTCGGAACGCGTCGACGAAGCTCTGGAACGCGCGAGCGTCCACGCGCTCCAGCGTTTCCGCTATCTCGCGTCCGACGGCCAGCCACGTCCCGGATCGCGCAATCGGTCCTTGATCCATGTAGCAACCCTTCTGGGGTCGTCCGCGCCGGTGATCGCGCTTCCGACGATCACGATTTCCGGCTCGACCGCAAGTACGGCGTCAAGGGTCTGCGGCCCTAGTCCGCCCGCAAGCGCAACGCGGAAGCCTCGACGTCGTATCTCCGAAACAGCGTCGATATGCGCCGACGATTGGTCCCCGGCGACCCGCATGTCGGTCGGAGAATGGACGCCGACATAGGCGAAGCTCTCCGGAAAGGTCGCGTCCGCAGGCAAGAGTTCGGACTTGCCAGACTCAGTGATGGTGTCGACGACGACCAAGGCCCCGAAGCGCGCCGCAGTCCGACCGACCGCAGTGTGGGTCGCAGACGAGGTCGAGGAAAGGACCGTCATGAGCCGTGCTCCTGCGCCGAGCACCATCTCAGCTTCAAGGTCGCCGGCGTCCACGGTCTTGGTGTCGGCAAGAATCGGCGTGTCCGGACAAAGCTCGCGCGCGGTGGCGATCGCTCCAATCCCGAAACGCTTGAGGAGCGGCGTGCCAATCTCGATGATATCGGCCACCCCCCGCACCTGTGCGATTACGCCCAAGCTTTCCGCCTTGTCGATCGCAACCTGCAGCAACACTGGGCTTGCCCCCCACGGCGGCTGAAGCCCGCCCCGCGCGACAGAGTTAGAAGCTTGGCCATGTCGTGGCAATGAAGGAGTTTAAGCCTCGGCGCGGCGATGTCACGATTACTGCAGCTACTTGCCCGAGCCCGCTGTCAGGCCCATCACGATATAGCGCTCGAGGAAGACGCCGATGAGTAGCAGCGGCGTGATTGCAGCCGTCGCAAGCGCCGCGATCGTCCACCAGTTGATCCCCTGGGAGCCGGTCTGACTCGCCACCATGACCGGCAGCGTTTGGGCGTCAAAGCCGGTCAGCAGCGAGGCGAAGAAATATTCATTCCAGCACAGAACAAGGGAGAGAATGAAAGCCGCCACCATGCCTGGCAGCGCCATCGGCAGAATGATGCGGAAAAAAGCGCCCCAGATTGAGCAGCCGTCGACGAGCGCGGCTTGCTCCATCTCTTGAGGGATGGTGTCGAACTGGTCGCGCATAACCCAGATCACGATGGGCAGAACCATGAGCGTGTAAACGAGAATGAGGCCGATCCGTGTGTCGAGCAGCGCCAGCTCCTTGTAGAGAACGAGAAAGGGCAGCGCGAGGACGACTGGCGGAAGGATAAGCTGCGAGATGAAGAAGAACGAGATGTCCCTGTTCCGCCACGGGCCGAACTTGTAGTCGAACCGACTGAGCCCGTAGGCGGCGAGCGAGCCGATGAGAATCGCGAAGGCCGAGGCGCCGACTGAGCAGATAACGCTGTTGACGAACTTGTTGAGGAACTCCCCGCGGACGTTGGAGGTGGCGAAGATGGTGTCCGGGGAAAGCCCAAGCGACTGCCACCCTTTCCAGGCCGGTGCGAAATCGACCCAAGGGATGAGATGGCCCTGCGTCACGTCGCGTCCCAGCTTCAACGACGTCGAGAGCGTCCAGTAGATCGGGAAAAGCGCGATGACCGTCCAGAGGATGAGCAGCGCATAGACGAGCGTTTTTCCCCCGAAGCGCGCGACCCATGACGCCAGCGATCCGGCTTCGACCTCGCGCTCGTCAGCCGCCGAATCCGCGATCGCGGTCGTCATCACCCTCTCTCCATGACGCGCCAAGCCTTCGTCCTCACGCTGTCAGGTCATCTTCTGCATATAGCGGCCGACCGCCTTCAGAAGCAGCGTGATGAAGATGATGATAAGGACGAGATAGACCTCGGCCACCATTGTCGCATAGCCAACGTTCGAACGGTCGCGGTATTCGCGATAAACGAAGCTTGAGATTGTGTCGGTCGCCCCGCCAGGTCCGCCGGCGGTCACGTTGATGACGATGTCGGCGAGCTTGAGCTGGAAAATGGTCCGCAGAAGGATCGCCGTCAGGCTCACTGGCAGCATGAGCGGAAACGTGATCTCCCAGAACGCCTGCCAACCGTTCGCGCCGTCGACCTTGGCCGCCTCCTTTACGTCGACCGGCAGCGCCTGCAGGCCCGCGAGAAGCAGGATCACCATGAACGGGATCCACACCCACGCGTCCATGGCGATGATGGTGGTCCTCGCGATCCACGGATTGGTGAAGAAGGCTGGATTCTCCCACCCGAGCCATCTCGCGAAGTTGGCAAGAGGCCCGAAGCGGTTCTCCATCAACGACTTGCCGATCATCCAACTCACCGCGACCGGGCTCAGCATGAAGGGCAGGAGGAAGGCCACGCGGAAGAACTTGCGCGCGCGGATGTCGGCGTTCAGCAGCAGAGCGAGGCCGAAGGCGATCCCGTATTGCACGATCACGGTCGCTAGGTAGAAAACCATGTTGCCGAGCGCGTTCCAGAAGTAGGAGTCGCCCCAAAGCGTGCGCAGATTGTCGAGGCCGTTGAAATGATGACCGGACTGCGCGTTCAGGTTCCAGTCGGTAAAGGCGACGTAGAGCCCGAAAATGGTGGGAAAGATCACCATCGCGGCGGTGAACAGCAGCGCGGGCAGCACAAACAGCGTCTGCTTGCCGCTCTCGCCGTACTTGAGCACCTGACTCGCCCCCAGCGCCACGCCCCACAGGAGGAACGCGAACATCGTCGGCCGCCAATTGCCGAACCGGACGGGGACAACGCCCAGAGCGCCGCAAACCTGCAGCGCCGCCACTGCGATGAATATGGCCGAGCCGAGCCAGAAGATCCAATTGCCTGCCGACGCCTGGCCAGGAACGACGTCCCCGTGCGCCGTTTCAATTCTTCCGCTGCTCAAAGCGCGACGCCCGTCTCGGCGATTAAGTCTGCGGCGCGCCACGCGCCGCAGACGAGATTGTAATGATGATCGCTCAGGTGAGACCCATCGCGATGCGATAGTACTTGACTTGGTTCTCCCGCCCGAGTTTGTCGGTCAGTTTCTCCCAAGCCGCCGCGACGTTGTCGGCGCCCTGCTGGGCGGTCTGCTTGCCGGCGAACGTCTTCTGCAACTCGTCCTCGGCGATGCTGTAGTACTGGAAGATGCCGGGGATGCGTGGCTCGATCGACGAGTTCGGATGGTTGTACGACGTCGACTGCGAGTCCATGTACGAGCCGATGTACTTCTTGTCGTAACCGGCGAGCGCCCACAGATCGAGGTTGGTGTGGCTCTTGCGGTAGGGCTGGAACCCTGACGGATAGGCCGCGGTCCACATTGACAGGTCCTTGCCGCCGAGGTGCGCGGCCGCGCTCCACGCGGCCTTATGCCGCTTCGGATCGCTGTCGACCGTCTTCATCACATAGATGCCCCAGCCGAGATAGGCCATGTTGGGGGCGACGTTCGGCCCGGTCGGCAGCTTCTCCCACTGCCCTTTACGGAAGTTATAGACGTCGTCCGAGGCGGGCAGGATGTCGAAGTCGAGCACGTCGCCGATGGTCGCGGTGTCACTCGTCTTCGCGACAGTGCCGATGTCGCCCCACCATTCCAGCAACGAACCGGTTCCGGGCAGGAACTGCTGGAAGGCGGTGGTGCCGGGATCGGCGTTGAGCTGGTCGGCGGGCTCATAGGGAAGGAGGTCGACCACATCCTGGATCGCGCGCACCCAGGCGGGATTGTTGACCAGCGGCTTCATGTTCTCGTCGAACATCCAGTTCTTCTCGCCGGGATATTTGGCGTAGGATGACGCTCGGCTCGCCGTGAAATAGAACTGGAACCCGCCCCACGGCTTCGGCTGGTCGAGGAACCCGTACACCTCCTTGCCCTTGACCTTCTTGCCTTTGAGGAACTTGGTGACCTGCTGCAGCTGCTGCCAGGTCTTTGGCGCGGCCCAAGTTGTGAGACCGGCCTTGTCTTTCCAGTCGGCCCACTGTTTGGCGAGATCGGCGTCACCGAAGACGTCGGTGCGTCTGTTCATCGTATGGCAGTCGCTGTCGATGCAGGTGCGATGGATCTTGCCGTTCCACGTGCCGACCGGCGGCTTAAGGTAATTGACGTAGTCGTCGAAATCGACCTGCTTCATCACCCAGTCGGGCATCTCCGAGAGCAGGTCCTTGACGCCCATGTCGCCTTCGAACGGCGCGCCCATCTCGATGATGTCGAAATCGACAGTGCCGGTCGCGATCGATTGTTGAAGACGGGCGTTGTAATCGGCCTGGGCGAGGTCGATCCACTTGATCTTGGCCCCCGTATACTGCTCCCACGGCGTCAGGAAGCCGCGGAACAGGAAGTTGTGCAGGTTCTGGTTATTGAGCCCCATGAAAGAGAACTCAACGCCCGCGAATTCGCCCTGCTTCACGTTGGCCTTGGTCGGGCCGAGGCAAAGCGCGCCGACCTTTTGCCAATCGGCGTCGGTCGGGGAGCCGTTGCCTGCGCCCGGAATTTTCATGATCTGAGCGACGACGCTGTCTTCGGCGAAGGAGGGCGTCGACGATAAGAGGGTTGAGCTGGCGGCGAGCGTCGCGGCAGCGCCCGCCGCCCCCTTCAGGACTTCGCGCCGGCTCCTCTGCATCGCCATAAGCTGTTCGTAGACGTGCACACGCATGATTGACCTCCCGGTTCTGAGGTGATTGCTTCGCGTTTCCTCTCACCCGCGCCAACGACCTCGGCGCGAAACTTCCTCGGCCGACGACGCCGGTTAAGGCCCTTCACCTGCGCGGGAACGGATGCGCCGACACTAGGCAGTCTGTCTGCGGGGAGTCAATCTGCCGATTGCGAAAGAAAATGCTAGCGGCCCAGAACCTTACGCAGTTGCGCGAGGACGCGCTCGCGTCCTTTCTCTCCGAGGCCGGCGGTCGGCCCCAGCTTGCGGACATTGACAACGCCGGCCGATGACATTCTTCTCCGCGGGGGCGCGCGGAATGCACGCGCCGTGGGTACGGAAAGGGAACGTGCGCAGTCTCGCGAGCGGCGCAAAAGCGCGTTTCGTCACCCGCGTCGGCTATGTCGACAAAGAGCATGCGGGCTCGGAGGCCGACGGCATTGAGGACCTTCAGCGATGACGGCGACGACGAAGCCGCGGATCGCGGTCATCGGCAGCAACATGATCGATCTCGTGACCTACGTGAAGCGCATGCCGGTCCGCGGCGAAACGGTCGAGGCGCCGAGCTTCGAGATGGGACATGGCGGAAAGGGCGCGAACCAGGCCGCGGCGGCCGCTAAGCTCGGCGCGTCCGTCGTCATGGTCACGGCGGTCGGAGAGGACATGTTCGCCGACGCAACCATTCGCAATCTCGACCAGCTTGGGGTCGATACGCGTTACGTCAAACGCATACGCGGCAAATCGAGCGGCGTCGCCCCGATCATGGTCGAGCCGTCGGGGGAGAACTCGATCCTTATCGTCAAGGGGGCCAATGCCGACCTCTCTCCGGCCGACATCGACGGCGCGGCCGAGGTCCTCAAGACTTGTGATCTGATCCTGTTGCAGCTCGAGATTCCGCTCGAGACCGTCTACGCCGCGATCGCCTTCGGCAAGCGCCACGGCGTCAGGACCGTCCTCAACCCGGCGCCGGCGACGCCGGAACTCGATCCTGAGAGGATTCGAGACGTCAGCTTTTTCGTCCCCAATGAGACCGAGCTTGCGATCCTCACCGGAATGCCGGTCGAGACCGAAGCGCACATCGCCGCTGCCGCGCGTAGCCTCATCGACAAGGGCGTCGGCACGGTCGTTGTCACGCTCGGGGCGCGCGGCGCGCTGCTTGCGACGGCGACGGAGGTCCGTAGGATTGAGCCGGTCCCTGTAAGGCCGATCAACACGACGGGAGCAGGCGACGCCTTCGTAGGCAGCTTCGCCCGCTACTTCGCCGGAGGCTTGGGTCTGGAGGCTGCGCTGCGTCAGGCGGCGCGCTACGCGGCCAACTCCGTGACCAGGCGCGGGACTCAGAAGGCCTATGCGTCCGAGTCGGCTTTCCGCACGTTCTGTGAAAGCCTGGACGCGCCGGGCGGGGTCGCATTGAAGTCATAACGGCAACGGTCTTCTGACGGTTGCGATCGACGGCTACATGGCCAGAGGCGTCCCCGCGCACACAACGCGCCGACGTTAAACTCTAACGCTTGACCCTTGCTATTGTCGCGGTGGGAGCCCCATCTCCCGGTTGCAGGACTCCAAAAGATAATATTACATTACTTATTGAAGCTCCGATTATTGGAAGGCGACGGGCTGTTCGCGAGTCGGCTTGCGCCGACCCGAAGCGCTTTTGGGATGGGAACGCAATGACGCCGGCTGGTGATTTCGCGTCGATTGTTCGCCTCGAGGGCGTGCAAAAGTATTTCGGCGCGGTGCATGCGCTGCGCGACATCAACCTCTCCATCGGCCGGAACGAGATTGTCGGACTCATCGGCGACAACGGCGCCGGCAAATCGACGTTGATCAAGGTCATGACCGGCGTGCTCGAGCCGACCTCAGGCAGGATATTCGTCCGCGAGCGAGAAATTCAGCCTGGCGAATACTCGGTCCGCATGGCGCACGATCTGTCGATCGAAACCGTCTACCAGGATAAGTCGCTGGCGGAGAAGCAGCCTCTGTGGCGCAATTTTTTCGTCGGCAGGCAGATCACCAATCGATTCGGCTTCATTGACATCAAGCGCGAGAAGGAGGTCGCCAAAAAAATCCTGATCGACGTCATCGGCTTCCGCGGTGTCGGCATCACCGTCAATTCGACGGTCGCCAATTTGTCGGGCGGCGAGCGTCAAGGCATCGCCATCGGCCGGGCCATGCACTACAACGCCGACCTCATCGTGCTCGACGAGCCGACGGCGGCGCTCGGCGTCGCCGAAGTGCGAAAGGTGGTCGAATTCGTGCGCCGGATCAAACAGTCCGGGCGCGCCTGTATCTATATCGAGCACAATCTGGCGCATGTGCATGAAGTGGCCGATCGCTTGGTCGTGCTCGACCGCGGGAATGTCGTCTCTGAGATATCCCCGAAGGATATGACGGTGCCTGAACTTACCGAATATCTGATCGCGCTGCAGCACGAGGCGTGAGAGGACGAAGGATGGCTCAGCGGTCAGGCGACTCGATCTTGCAGCGTTTCGAGGCCTTGCCGATCATCATCGTTTTCGTGCTGCTGCTCCTGCTCTTCATGTATCGGGCGCCGGAGGTTTTCCTAGCGCCCTATATTTACACGACCTTCCTTTCCACCCTACCGCCGCTTATCCTTCTTGCGACCGGACTCACGTTCGTCATCGGCGCGGGAGAAATCGACCTCTCCTTTCCTTCGATCATCGCGTTTTCGGGATTCGTTTTTGCGGTGCTGTTCAAGGAATACGACCTCGGCTGGATCGCGGTCATCGCCGCCCTGGCCTCGGGGGTTTTGGTCGGGTTCCTCAACGGCCTCATCATCGCGAAACTCGGCATTCCGTCGTTCATGACGACCCTCGGCACGCAGTTCTTCTGGGCTGGCATGGCGACCGTCTTGTCAGGCGGCAAGTCCTACGCCTTGCGCGGCGCCGAGCAGAGTTCGGTGTGGCAATGGATCGTCGGGCGCCCGTTCGCTTCCGCGTCAACCCCCTGGCTGCAGGAAGTGTCGATCCAGGGACTTTGGACCGCGATCATCGTCGGCTTTCTCTGGCTCATTCTCAACCGCCACCGTTTCGGCGAGCACACTTTGTTCATCGGCGATTCGAACGACGTGTCGCGGGTCGTCGGCATCGACGTCGATCGCGAGAAGATCAAGATCTTCACGCTCATGGGCTTTCTCGCCGCTTGCGCCGCGATCATTCTGACGCTCGAGAACAAGAACTTTTTCGGCAACCAGGGACAGGGCTATCTTTTGACCGCGATCGCCTCCGTGCTGATCGGCGGCACGTCGATCTTTGGCGGCCAGGCGACCATACTCGGGACGGTGTTCGGCTGTTTCATCATCGGCATGGTCGAGGCAGGGCTCGTTGCCGCCGGTCTCACGGGCGCATGGGTGAGAACCGTGCAGGGGCTCATCTTCCTGGTTTCGATCATCTTCTACATGTACGCGGACGAACCGCAGCGCCGGCGTGCGCTGTTCGCCAATCTGCGGTCGTTTGGAAGATTTGGCGGTATCCGGACTTCTGAAGAGGGAGGGGTTCGTCGATAGAGACGGCCCGAATACGCAAGGGAGAAACGAACATGCGTTTGGCTCATCATTTTCTGCTGACCGGCGTCGCTGCGGCCGGGATTACCGTCGCCGCTGCGCCAGCGTCGGCCGATCCGATCGGCAAAGGGCTCGTGATGTACATGCAGATGGGCGGCAACCCCGGCGACGGCGCAACGCTCGCCCGTCAGACCGGCGCGAAGGAAGCCGCCGAAGCGCTCGGCGTCGATCTGAAGTCGCAATTCTCCGCCTGGGCGCCGGAGACGATGATCAACCAGTTTAAGGAAGCGATGGCGGCCAAGCCAAGCTGCATCGAGATCATGGGTCACCCCGGCAGCACCGCCTTCCACGACCTCGTTAAACAAGCCGTCGACGAAGGCATCGTCGTGACCTCCGGCAATTCGCCGCTGACCGACCTGCAAAACGAGTTCGGCCCGAAGGGCTTCGGCTATGCCGGCGTCGATCTCTATGCGGGCGGCGCTCTCACCGCGAAGGCGATGCTCGCGCAAGGCTTGAAAGCCGGCGACCAGGCGATGGTCTATGGCGTGTTCAGCCAGGCCGAGCGCGGCCAGTCCGAGAAGGGCCTCGCCGACACGCTCGAGAAAGCCGGGCTCAAGGTGGACCGGCTCGAGATCACCCAGGAGGTCAACAGCGACACTTCGCTTGGCGTGCCGGTGCTCGTCGCCTACATTCAGGCGCACCCGAACCTCAAGGCGATCGGGACGCAGCACGGCGGCGTGACCGGCATCATGGAGGAAGTTCTGAAGAAGGCCGGCAAGAAGCCGGGCGACGTCATTGTCGGCGGCATCGATCTCGCGCCCTCGACGATCAGCGGCCTCAAGTCCGGCGCCGTCAGCGCGACGCTCGACCAGCTGCTGTACCTGCAGGGCTTCTTCCCGGTGGTGCAATGCGTGATGACCGCCAAGTACAAGATGCCGGGGCTGTCGCTCAATACCGGCGCTGGCACGGTCACGCCGAAGACCATCGACGCGCTGACCAAACTGATCGACGCCGGCATCCGCTGAGGCTCGAACCAGTACGCGCGAAAACGCCGGCAGCGCGGGATCGCGGACGCCCCAGGGCGTCCGCCTGAGCGGCGAGCCGCGGTCTGACACGAATGCGGACGCGCGACCGCGCCGCCGCGCGTCTACGCAGAGATCCGGAGCACGCGAGCGCTCATGTTCACCCTAGGCGTTGATTTCGGAACCAACTCGGTGCGCGCGCTCGTCGTCCGCTGTTCGGATGGAGCGGAATATGGCAGTCGGGTGGTCGACTACCCTTCGGGCGCGCAGGGCGTTCTGCTTGATCCGAAAGACGGCCTGTTGGCGCGCCAGCGCCCCGCGGACTATCTGTTCGGCCTGGACGAGAGCATTAAGAGGGCGCTCGCCGAGGCCGGGCGCAAACCGGATTTTGACCGATCGAAAGTCGTCGGGATTGGCGTCGACACGACCGGGTCAAGCCCGATCCCGGTCGACGATAAGAACCAGCCGCTGGCGTTGAGCGCCAAGTGGAAGGACGACCTCAATGCGCAGTGCTGGCTGTGGAAGGATCACACCAGTTGGCGCGAGAGTGCCAAGATCACCGAGCTTTCAGCCAAGCTTCGGCCTCAGTACATTGCGAAGTGCGGCGGGGTCTACTCCTCGGAATGGTTTTGGGCCAAGCTCTGGCATTGCCTGAATGTTGCTCCAGAGACGTTCGGCGCCGCCTTCTCCTGGGTTGAGCTTGCCGACTGGGCACCGTCCGTGCTCGCCGGCGTCGTCAACCCGCGATTGGTCAAACGGGGGGTCTGCGCCGCCGGCCACAAGGCGCTCTATTCCGACGATTGGGGCGGCCTGCCGGACAAGGAATTCCTGACCGCGCTCGACCCGCGCCTCGCTGAACTTCGAGACCGGCTCTACGAAAAGGCTTATGACGCAAGCGAGCCGGCCGGGTCGCTTTGCGCCGATTGGGCGACGAAGCTCGGGCTTCAGGCGGGCATTCCGATCGCCATCGGAGAGTTCGACGTTCACTATGGCGCGATCGGCTGTGGCGTGCGCGAGGGGACGCTGGTCAAGGTGATCGGCACCTCGACCTGCGACTGCGCGGTCGTTTCGGCGGAAAAACCCGTCGCCGATATTCCTGGGATCTGCGGCATCGTCAAAGGCGCCATTCTGCCCGGCTTCTTCGGCATTGAGGCCGGCCAGTCCGCAGTCGGTGACATATTCAAATGGTGGGTCGAGGTGGTTCTGGGCGGCGACGCTGCGCTGCACGCGCAACTGACCGCCGAAGCGGCGAAGCAACGTCCCGGGCAAGCGGGTCTCCTGGCGCTCGACTGGAACAATGGCAATCGGACCATTCTCGTTGATCAGCGACTCACCGGTCTCATGCTCGGTCAGGACCTTTATACGACCCGGGCCGATATCTATCGCGCCTTGATCGAGGCGACGGCATTCGGCGCGCGCGCGATTATCGAGCGCCTCCAGCAATTCGGCGTACGCACGGACCAAGTGGTCTGCACCGGCGGCATTGCCGAGAAAAATCCGCTGCTCATGCAAATCTATGCCGACGTCACAGGCTGCGTGATGGAGGTCGCGGGCTCCAGTCAGACCTGCGCTCTCGGCTCGGCGATCGCCGCGGCCGTGCTGGCGGGCGCACATCGTGACTTCGCCAGCGCTGAGGCGGCGATGACGTCGCTCAAGCCGGAATTGTTTAAGCCGATCGACGAGCATCGCATGGTCTACGACCAGCTTTACGCCCTCTATCGCGAGCTGCACGACAGCTTTGGCGGACTCACCCGCTCCGCGGATCTGTCGCAGGTCATGAAGAAGCTTTTGGACATCAAATATGTACAGCGCGCATGAAACGAGGCGACCATGATCAATCTCGCCACCCCCGAAGTCTGGTTCGTTTGCGGCTCTCAGCATCTCTACGGGCCGGGACCGCTTGAGCAGGTCGCGGCGCATGGGCGAGAGATTGCGGGGGCATTTGCGGAGCAGCCGAAACTCCCACTGCGGACCAGCTTCAAGGCCTTGCTGACGACGCCGGACGAGATCGCCAAGCTTTGCCTCGACGCGAATTCCGATCCCGACTGCGCCGGCTTGATTCTTTGGATGCACACGTTTTCGCCCTCGAAAATGTGGGTGCGCGGTCTGAACGCGCTGAAAAAGCCGTTCGTGCATCTCCATACCCAGTTCAATCGCGACCTCCCATGGGACGCGATCGACATGGACTTCATGAACCTGAACCAATCGGCCCACGGCGACCGGGAGGCGGGCTTCATCCACACCCGCATGCGTCTTCCCCGCAAAGTCGTCGTGGGCCATTGGTCCGATCCGGAAGTTCAGGACCGCATCGGTGCCTGGATGCGCGCGGCGCGCGCCTGGCACGATTGGCAGGGCGCGAAATTCTGCCGCTTTGGCGACAATATGCGCCAGGTGGCGGTCACCGAGGGCGACAAGGTCGCCGCCGAGATGAAATTCGGCTTCGCCACGAACGGCTATGGCGTCGGCGACCTCGCCCAGGCGGTGAGCGCCGTCTCCGACGGCGCGGCGAAGGCCTTGGCCAGCGAATACGAGGAGCGGTACGCGGTCGCGCCGGAACTGCGCAAGTCCGGCGGTCGCTACGAATTGCTTTTGTATGGCGCGCGGCTCGAACTGGGCCTGCGCGCCTTTCTCGAGCAAGGCGGTTTCAAGGGTTTCACGACGACGTTCGAGGACCTGCATGGGCTCAAGCAGCTCCCAGGCCTTGGGCCGCAGCGCCTGATGGCCGAAGGCTACGGCTTCGGCGCCGAGGGAGACTGGAAGACCGCGGCCCTGGTGCGGGCCATGAAGGTGATGGGCGAAGGACTGCCGGGCGGGACCTCGTTCATGGAGGACTACACCTATCATTTGGCGCCGCGGGAGCATCAGGTTCTCGGCGCGCATATGCTGGAGATCTGCCCGACGATCGCTGCGGGCAAGCCATCGCTTGAGATTCATCCGCTTTCCATCGGCGGCAAGGAGGACCCGGTCCGCCTCGTGTTCGACGCGCCGCCCGGCCCGGCTCTCAACGCCAGCTTGATCGACTTGGGCGCTCGCTTCCGCTTGCTGGTCAATGAAGTGACCGCGGTCGCTCATCCGGCGCTGCCCAAATTGCCGGTCGCTCGCGCCGTTTGGGAATGCCAGCCCGACTTCAAGACGGCGTGCGCGGCGTGGATCCTGGCCGGCGGGGCGCACCACACGGGTTTCAGCTATAGCGTGACCCGGGAAATGCTTGAGGACTTCGCAACCATCGCTGACATTGAGCTGGCTGCGATCGGCCCGGAAACCACGCACGCGGCGATGAAGCAGGACCTGCGCAATAATGACGTCTATTATTATCTCGCGCAGGGGTTCCGCGCCTGACGCGTGGACAGGTTGATGTTCAAGGAACTCAAGCGCGAAGCCTATGAAGCCAATGTCGCTCTGCCGCGGCATGGCCTCATCAATCTCACCTTCGGCAACGCGAGCGCGATCGATCGAGCGCAGGCCGTGTTCGCCATCAAGCCAAGCGGGATCGACTACGCGGCGCTCGCGCCTGACGACATGGTCATCGTCGACCTGGAGGGACGCAAGGTCGAAGGGCGTCTTAATCCGTCGTCGGACACACCCACCCACCGCAGGCTGTTCCTCGCCTTCCCGAGCATCGGCGGCGTTGTGCACACGCACTCGTCGCACGCGACCGCCTTCGCCCAAGCCGGCCGGCCCATTCCGGTCCTCGGCACGACGCATGCGGATTATTTCAATGGCGAAGTGCCGGTGACCCGCAAGCTGAGGCCAAGCGAGATCGCCTCGGACTATGAATGGGAGACGGGCGCCGTCATCGTCGAACGGCTGCGAAACTGTGACCCTGCCGACTTTCCCGGCGTTCTTGTCAACCGGCATGCGCCGTTCACGTGGGGGTCGAGCGTGGCCAAGGCGCTTGAGACCGCGGTCGCCGTCGAGTGCATCGCGCATATGGCCCTGATGTCGCTTCAACTCGAGCCCGACCTCGAGCAGATTGAGGAGGAGCTCCTGAACAAGCACTTCAGGCGCAAGCATGGGGCCGGCGCCTATTATGGACAGACCTCCGGCCGTTGAAGCGCGTCGCCTTGGGAGGGCTGTGCGGCTGCGCGACATTCGTCGCCGCACGTCTTAAGAGCGCGAAACGAAAGGAATCCTTTCGCCAAACGCAACGAAAGGTTTCGCAACGGGGGGCGCAAGGCATTGAAATCGTTGA
The DNA here is from genome assembly GCA_963824475.1 of uncultured Alphaproteobacteria bacterium. Lineage (GTDB taxonomy): Bacteria > Pseudomonadota > Alphaproteobacteria > Rhizobiales > Beijerinckiaceae > Roseiarcus. The sequence goes on along the minus strand of CAWGPR010000001.1, from coordinate 173,683 downwards.
GGCGCGAAATCGACCATTTCGCGGAATCGTGTTTTTTCAATGCCTTAAACACCGTTTTGTTTCGCGCGGTGCCGCCGCGGCCGCAAAAGCTCGCGCCCCACCCAAATTTCTGACCAGCCGGCAATATATCACGCGATCGGCTAATAACAAAGGAAAATCAGAATATGCGCGCGACCACTAGGGGACGGGCGGGACCGGCCGACCGCGCAAGGTTGCTCAACCTGCGAGGCGGGTTCAGGACCCGCCGGGAGCCAAGACGCCAGGCAGGGCGGCCTCCTTCGGCTTGCTCGCGTCCAGACGCATCTTCAGATAGTCGCCGGCCAGGATCGGCGGATAACGGGTGAACTCCTCTTCTCGGACGCAGCTCGGAATCGTTTCGACGATTGCATCCGGATTCGGGTCGTAGAAGAAGGCGATCGAATAGCGTTCCTTCGCGCTGCGATTGACGACCCGATGCGGCGTCGAGACATAGACGTCGTTGGTCCAGCGCATCAGGCAATCGCCGATATTGACGATGAACGCGCCGGGGACGACCGGCGCTTCGATCCATTGCCCGGCGCGCGTGCGGACCTCGAGGCCGCCGACATCGTCAGTCGCAAGCAGCGTCAGGTTGCCGTAATCCGTATGCTCGCCCGCGCCCGTCTCAGCATCGGAGGCGCGTGACGGCGCCGGATAGTGCAAGAGCCGCAGGGTCGCCATCGGGCGATCGAACTTGTCGGCGAAGAAATCTAGTTTGACGCCAAGGTCGCTGGCGAAGGCGCGATGCAATCGCGCGCCGAGCGAGGCGCAGGCGTCGTAATAGGCAAGCAGCGTTTCGCGAAAACCCGGCAGGTCCGGCCAGGCGTTGCGCGAGCGGAAGGGCTTGCCCGCCATAAGCTCCGGATCGTCTGGCGCGAGGTTAAGCCCGACGTTGAAGGCCTCTTTCAGGTCCGGCCCGCGGCCGGGATCGAGTGCCTCATGCAGAAGGCCGGAATAACCGCGGTTGCCGCCAATCTTTTCGATCGCGAGCCGCCGCTTGTCGGCCAGCGGCAGCGCGAAAAAGCGACGGGACTGCGCGAAGGCTTCGGTGACGAGCCTCGCCTCCACCCCGTGGTTGACGACATAGAAGAAGCCGACGTCCCGGCAGGCGGCGCCGACCTCTGCCGCGATCCGAGCGAGCAAGGCTCCATCGCTTTCATTCGATGACGCCAGATCGACGATCGGGAGCGTCACCGCGTCCGCCTCCGGAGCTCGATCGTGTCGCGCAGCGCGCTCAAAAATGGGATGTCCGTGAACTGGTCCGGGCGAACCTTGTCCCAATCCACGCCGCTCGGCTGCGGGTGCTCCGTCCGCGTTGCGATCAACTCGAGTTCCGTCGCGATGAAGTGCAAGGCCGAGTCATGGCTTTCCATGACCACCTCGGAATTGGCCACGACCTGGGAGCGCCTTTGCCTGTGCGCCCGCCGGACCGCGTGACCGCGACACAGCCGACGACACAGAAATCGAGCTTGGGCATGTCCTCGAACCCGATCGGCTCGCCGCAAGCCATGAACCCTTGCGCGGTGGCGGCGGTCTCAAAATCCACGCCCTTCGCGGCGAGCTTGTCGGGATCGATGCGCAGATAGGGGAAGCCCTTGGTGAGATAGGGAACCGGCGAGAACAAGAGCTTGCCGTCGTAAAGCGCGCGCAAGCGGACAGGGATTTGCGGCGGGTCGGGATTGCACTTCACGATGCAAGCGCGCCGCCATTCGTCGAGCTCGCTGAGCCGCTTGGCTGCGATGTCCGCGCCGACGAAATTCGGGATACGGTCGAAAACGGGGCCGACGTTGACCTGGGTCTCGACCAATCCGCTCCAAACTCGATCGCGTATGGCGGCCTTTGCGCCATTGCGCCCGGCCCATCGAGAATTGTCGCGCTCCGCCATTTTCGCCTCGTCAAGAGAGTGTTGCGACCGGCGCGCGAACGACGCCGGCTTGCTCCAGCGCTGAGGCCACGCGCAGCGCGAGATCTTCGCGCCACGGGGCGGCGACGATTTGCACGCCAATCGGAAGCTTTTCCCCGTTCGTCCACACCGGCGCCGCGACCACCGGCAAGCCGACAAAGGACAAAGGTTGGGTGAAAAGCCCCAAGTTTGGCCTCACCAGCATCTCCCGGCCGTCGAGCACAAACGTCTTCTGTCCGATCTTGGGCGCTCGGCACGGGGTAGCCGGCGCGAGCAGGATATCGACGTTATGAAAAAGCGCGAGCGTCTCCGCGCGAAACCGGCGCCTGAATTTTTGCGCCTGCGTGATCCAGGCGCCGGGAAGCATCGCGCCGGCGATCAGCCGGTCCCGGACGTCAGGATCAAAATCCTTGGCGCGCGTGCGCAGCCGTTCGAGATGAAGCGCGGCGCCTTCAACCATGGTGATGAGATAGGCGGCCGAACGCGCCACATCGGCCCCGGCGAGTTCGACCACACGGTCCACCTTCAGGGCGCGCGCGACCTCATCGACGGCGGCAATCGCGCTCGACTCGGCGGAGCGCGTGAAATAACCGCCGAGCCTTGCGATGCGCAGTCCGGCGACGCCATCCTCGAGCATTGGCGATGCTGGCGTTGCGGGCATGTCGGCTTGCGCCGGATCCCTGTCGTCGCCGCCAAGCATGGCGTCATAGGAGAGCGCCAGATCCCCGGCGGAGCGCGCGAGCGGTCCCACATGATCGAGGCTGGCGACGAACGGGAACACGCCGGCGCGTGACAGGCGGCCATAGGTCGGCTTGAGGCCGAACAATCCGCAGAACGAACTCGGCACGCGAATCGATCCGTTGGTGTCCGAACCCAGCGCGATCGGAACCAGGCCGCCAGCCACGGCCGCGCCCGATCCGCCGGACGATCCGCCGGTCATGCGCTCGAGATCGTGCGGATTGCGCGACGGCCCATCATGCGAGTTCTGGCCCGTGAAGTCGTAGGCGAACTCGCCCATGTTGAGCGCCCCGATCAGCACGGCCCCAGCGGCCTCCAGACGCGCAATGCCGGTCGCGTCCGCCTTGGCGGGTGCGCGGTCGCGATTGATCTTGGAGCCGGCGCGCGTCGGCAGACCTTCGATGTCGAACAGGTTCTTGACCGCGAACGGAGCGCCCGCGAGCGGCCCGAGGCTCTCTCCTCGCGCCCGGGCGGCGTCGATGGCGTCGGCTTTGGCGAGCGCGCGCGTCGCAGTGACGTCGGTGAAGGCGCCGAGCGCGCTGTTGCGGGCCTTGATGCGGCTGAGCGTCCCCTGCGCAATCTCGCGCGCGCTTATTGCGCCGGTCCGGACCGCCGCCGCGATCGCTTGCGCCGATCCGTCGAGAAGCTTCGCCGTCACGCCGTGAACACCGGCGCGGGCTCCTCCGCGTCGTCGAGCGCAATCGCAAACAACTCTTCCGCCTGCTGCGCGGCGATCCTCAAATGGAGCGCCGTTTCGGCGCGCGACTCTGGGGTGAGCGTAAGGCCAAGCAACGGAGCCATGGCGTCGATCAACGCCTCGGGATCAAAGGATGCGGAACTCATGACGCCAATTTGAACGAAGCGAGCGACGCCGTCCAGCCGGCGATTGCGCTTCCGATTTCGATGCCGTCAATGACCCGCCATATAGCGGCCGATCGTGGTTCGATCGGCGCCGGCGGCTTGCGTCAGATAGGCGACCTTGCCGCCGGACATGACGGCGATGCGGTCGGAAAGCTCGAGGATTTCGTCGAGATCCTCCGACACGAGCAACACCGCCGCGCCGCGATTGCGCTGTTCCATGATTTGCGCCCGAATGTCGGCGACGGACGCGAAGTCGAGGCCGAAGCAGGGGTTGGCGACAATCAACACGTCGACGTCTTCAGAGAGCTCGCGCGCCAGCACCGCGCGTTGCACGTTGCCGCCCGAAAGGTCGCGAATTTGGGTTTCCGTCGAGGGCGTTTTCACGTTGTAGCGGTCGATGAGATCCCGCGCCTTGGCGCGCATCGGCTCGCGCGACAGCCAGAACCCCAGGCGCGAGATCGGCGCCTTGTCGAATCGCCGGAACGCCATGTTCTCGGCGACCGACATCGTCGGCACGGCCGCGTTCTTCAGCGGCTCCTCGGGCAGCCCGAAAATCTTGAACTTGTCAAAATGATCCCGCTTCGGCTCGAAGTCCTGGTCATGAACGAGGACTTGCCCCAGTTTGATCGGCCGCTGCCCGGACAGAGCTTCAACCAGCTCGCTCTGGCCGTTGCCCGAGACCCCCGCGATGCCGACGATTTCGCCCGCCGCGACCTTGAGGTCAAACCCGCTGACAGCGTCGCGCCCCTCGTCATTCTCGGCGAAGAGACCGGCGATCTCCAGCGTCGTTCCGCTCTTGGGCGAGACCGCGCGCGCCGCGGAGGGACGCACAATCGCATCGCCAATCATCATCGCCGCCATCTCGCGGGTCGAAACGGCGCCGACCTTCCCGCCACCCACCCGAACGCCGCGCCTGAGCACAGTGAAGTCGTCGCAGAACGCCTCAACCTCGCGGAACTTGTGGCTGATCATCGCGACCGTGATTTCACCGCGGTGCGCCATATCGCGCAGGAGCCCTAGAATCTCGTCCGCCTCCCCCGGCGTCAATACCGACGTCGGCTCATCGAGAATGAGAAAACGCTGGTCGAGATAGAGCAGCTTGAGGATCTCGAGCTTCTGCTTTTCTCCCGCCGCCATGCCTGAGACCGGCTTGCCGAGCGGGACTCGGAACGGCATGCGATCGAGAAAGCTTTCGAGGCTCCTTCGCTCCTTGCGCCAGTCGATGAGCGACGGCGCGTCGGCGCGGCTGACGACAAGATTCTCGGCCGCCGTCAGCGCCGGCACGAGGGTGAAGTGCTGATAGACCATGCCGACGCCCAGCGCTTGCGCGTCCCTCGGATTGCGCACGGCGACCTCGCCGCCGTCAAGCAAGAGCTGACCGCGGTCGGGCGCGTAGAAGCCCATGATGCATTTGACGAGCGTCGATTTGCCCGCGCCATTTTCGCCCAGCAGGGCGTGAAACGAACCAGCCGGAACCTGGATCGACACGTCCTGAAGCGCGCGCAGCGCGCCGAAGGACTTGCTCATGCCGATCGTTTCAAGCGATGGCGCGCGCATTCCGGCATTGTTTGCGGGGGCGGTCATGGCAACGCCTCGATGAAGTCGGCGGAGCGGCCGACGGCGCCGAAAACGCCGCCTTGCATCTTGACCATCTTGAGCGCGGCAAGGTGATTGCCGTAGTCGGTCGCGCCGCAGCAGTCCTCGAGCAATACGCATTCGAACCCGCGATCGTTCGCTTCGCGCATGGTCGTATGAACGCAGACATCGGTGGTGATGCCTGTGAGCACGAGATTATCGACGCCCCGCGTGCGCAACATGAGTTCGAGGTCGGTGGCGCAGAACGATCCCTTGCCAGGCTTGTCGATGATCGGCTCGCCGGGCCGCGGTTTCAGTTCGTCGATGATATCCCAGCCTCGCTCTCCGCGAACGAGCACCTTGCCGCAAGGGCCGGGATCGCCGATGCCGGCGCCGATCCGTTGCGAACGCCAGCGCTTGTTGGCCGGCAGATCCGCCAGATCCGGGCGATGTCCCTCTCGCGTATGGATCACGAGATAGCCTTTTGCGCGAGCCGCGTCGAGCAGCGCGCGGATCGGTTCGATAGGCGCGCGAGTGAGCGACAAGTCGTAGCCCATCGCGTCGACGTAGCCGCCCTTGCCGCAGAAGTCGGTCTGCATGTCGATGACGATGATCGCGGTGTTCTGAGGCCGCCAGTCGCCGTTGTACGGCCACGGATAGGGGTCGGCGTCAAAGGTCGGCAACGGGGCTCGTCCTCACTTCGCGATCGACAATTCGCCCGGCATGTCCCGCGCCGAGTGCTTGGCGCTGGACGTGGCGATCATGATGCCGAGGGTCAGGATGTAGGGCGCGGCGTTGAAGAAATAATAGCCCTGCGTGATGCCGATCGACTGCAGCGACGGGCCGATCGCTCCGGCGGCGCCGAAGAGGAGCGCAGCGGCGATGCAGCGCAGCGGATTCCAGCGCGCGAAGATGACGAGCGCCACGGCCATGAGGCCTTGCCCAGAGGAGAGACCCTGGTTCCAGGAGCCCGGATAGGAGAGCGACAGGAACGCGCCGCCGACGCCGGCGGCAAAGCCGCCGACCGTGGTCGTCATGAGGCGCACGAAGTTGACCGAAATGCCCATCGCGCGCGCCGCTGCGGCGCTGTCGCCGACCGTCCGCACGACCAGGCCCCAGCGCGTGTTGCGCAGCGCCCACGCCATGACGATCGCGAGCGCGATGCCGATGAAGAAAAGCGGATTGACCTGGAGCGCGCTTTTGAGGCTCGAGCTGTCGCTCCAGAATCCGAGCGGAATCGAAGCGAGCCTCGGCGCCTCCGGCTGGATGTAGGGCTTGCCGAAGAAGAACGCGACCCCGACGCCGAACAGCATCATCGCGATCCCGACCGCGACATCGTTGACGCGCGGCAGGCCGCAGATCGAGCCGTGCATGGCGCCAAGGGCCGAGCCGGCGACGCCGGCGGCGAGAACGCCGAGCCAGGGGTTGCCGGTGTGATAGGAGGCGGCGTAGGCGACCATCGCGCCGAGCACGAGGGTGCCCTCGAGGCCGAGATTCACGCGGCCCGATTTTTCCGTGAGACACTCGCCGAGCGAGACGAACATGAAGGGCGTCGAGACGCGGATCGCGCCGCCGAGCATGGCGACGAGCACCGTAAGCACCGCGGGCTCGTTCATGTGCGGTCCCGCTCGCCGGAGGGTCGGAAAATCGCGAACCGCCCGTAGAGCGTTTCCGACGTCAACAGGACCACGAAAATGAGGCCCTGCAGCACGAGCACGGTCGCGTCCGGCAAATCCATGCGCCGCTGAATGAGGCCGCCCGAGGCGACCAGCCCGCCGAACAGGATCGCGACCGGCGGAATGGCGAGCGGATTGTGGCGGGCCAGAAACGACACCAGGATGCCGGTAAAGCCGTAGCCGGCGGCGAGCGAGGCGTTGGCGCGCCCCTGAATCGCCGCCACCTCGAAGAATCCGGCGAGACCGGCGCAGGCCCCTGCGATCGCCGAGCAGGCGACGATCAGCCGCCCGACCGGGAGCCCCTGGGCGAGGGCAGCGCGAAAGTTGCCGCCCGTCACCCGGGCGGCGAAGCCGAAGGTCGTGCGCGTCATCAAGATATAGAGGCCGATGCAGAGCGCGACGCCGAACACGATTCCCCAATGGACCTCGGTGCCGGGAATCATACCGACCATATAGGCCTTGCCGAGCGGCTTGGTCGAGGGCTTGTTCGGATCCGAGAGGTCGCGCAGCGCGCCCTCGACGAAGAAGTTCATGATCGCGATGCCGATATAGGTCAAGAGTAGCGACGAGATCGTCTCGTTCACTCCGCGCGCATAGCGCAGAAAGCCGGCGATCCCGACCCAGAAGCCGCCGACGATCATCCCGACAATCGCCATGAGGATCAGCGTCGGCATCGGCGGCACGTGGCCGAGCATCGGAATCGCGACCACCGCCGAGGCGAAGCCGCCAAGCACCAAGGCTCCCTCGCCGCCGATCATGATGAGGCCGATGCGGGCGGGAATCGCCACCGCGAGCGCGGTCAGGATCAGCGGCGCCGAGCGCTGCAGCGTATTCTGCAGCGAAAACGAGGTCCCGAACCCGCCGCGCCAGACATAAGAGACGAAATCGACCGGCGACTTTCCGATCGCCAGCAGAAAGACCGCGAACAGCGCTGCCGCGATCAGAAGCGCAATCAGCGGAATGACGACATATTCGGAATTGGCGCGAAGCCGCACGGCAAAGTCCGACCCCGCCGCTGGCGTTGCGACCGGTCCGACGATGTCGCGTGGGGCGCCGGTTGCAAGAGGCGCGTTCGACACCGGCTCTTTCCCTTCGCTTTCAGGTCGTCGAGCCGACGACGCCCTCCAGCAGGTAATCCATCTTATCGAGGTAGGGATCGAGGTTGCCGTAGGTCTTGTCGATCACGACCTTGCCGGTCTTGTTGTCCTTGAGCGGCCCGACATAGATCGGTTTGCCCTTCTTCAGGCCCGCGATCGCCTCCAGCGCCGCTTTTCTCGCCGGTTCGGTCGCCGCGGCGCCAAACGGCGTGTTCTGGACATAGTCGACCTCGTATCCGCCGACGAGGAAGTTCGGCAGCGGCTTGCCCTCGGCGAGATCGGTGGCGTAGCCTTTGTAAATCGTGATCCACTTATATTCCGCCCCGGTGATGAAGCCCTTGGGGGCGAGCGGCGCCTGGCTGGCGTTATGGCCGCAACTCATCACGCCGCGCTTTTCCGCCGTCTCGATGACCACTTTCGGCCCGTCGACATGGCAGGTGATCACGTCGCAGCCGGCGTCGACGAGGGCGTTCGCAGACTCGGCCTCTCTGACTGGCATCGACCAGTCGCCGGTGAAGATGACCCGCACCGACGCATTCGGGTTGACCGATCGCGCCCCGAGCAGAACCGAATTGATGTTGCTGAGCACGCTCGCGATCGGCTTCGCCGCCACGAACCCGATCTTGTTGCTCTTGGTGCAGAGCCCGGCGGCGACGCCGTTCACATAGTGAGCCTGGTTGAGATAGCCGAAGTAGGAGCCGGCGTTCTTCGGGTCGGTGTCCTTGTTCCACAGCGGCGCCGCATGGCGAAACTGGACGTCAGGGTATTTCTTCGCCAGGTCGACCACGAACGGCTTGTAATAGCCGAACGACGTCGCCAGAATGAGGCCCGCGCCGTCGAGGTTGATCATCGATTCCATCGATTTGGAGACCGCGTCGGTCTCCGGCACGTTCTCTTCTTCGACGACCTTCACTCCCGGCACTTGCTTAAGGGACTTGATCGCGACGGCGTGGGCCTGGTTCCAGCCGAAATCGTCGCGCGCGCCGACATAGACGATCCCCACCGTCAGGTCGGCCGCGGCGAAGGCGCTCCTGATCCCGCCGATGTTGAGCGTCGCGCCTGCAGCGCCCAGGGCGGCGGACTTCAGGAGATTGCGGCGGGTGAATTCCGTTGCTGACATTTACTCACGTCCTCATGCTCGGAAGGCTCGGGCGGGGCGGGCGCCAACCCGGGTCTCACTTTTTGCAAAGTCCATGCCGCAGGGTCCCATTGGCCTTATTGCGGTTTAGCGCCTCATCTTTCGGCGCCCCGCCCGAATGTTGAGCGCAAACGCCCAGCTTTTCCCCCGCTCCTGAGCTTGGCAGAGGCAAGCGCCCGAACCGAATTTGCCCAGCTCTTGCTTTCGTTGGATGCTGAGTGCGGCGCCGAACATCGCGGCGCTGCTTGGCGAGGGGCCTAGACTTGATGACCGCCACGATCGGAACGCTTCTCGCCGCGCACGCCGCGGGCAAGCCGCTGACCGCGACGCTCGAAGAGACTTACGCTCGCATCGAGAAGCATAACGATCCGGCGCTCTTCATCGCCACCCGCCCGAAGCCGGAGGCTCTGGCGATTGCGGAGCGCGTTCAGGCGTCAGGGCCTAAGGGCAAGCCCCTCTACGGCGTCCCGTTTGTCGTCAAGGACAATATCGATGTCGCCGGGCTCGCAACGACGGCGGCCTGTCCCGCCTTTGCCTATCGCCCCGGAAAGTCCGCGTTCGTCGTCGAAAGGCTCGAACGCGCCGGCGCAATCGTCATCGGCAAGACGAACCTCGACCAGTTCGCGACCGGCCTCGTCGGCGTCCGTTCCCCTTACGGGGTTCCGCGCAACGCGCTGCGCGCGGATCTCATACCCGGCGGATCAAGCTCCGGTTCGGCGACGGGGGTCGGCGCCGGCCTTGTTCCATTTTCGCTCGGCACCGACACGGCGGGATCGGGGCGCGTGCCGGCGGCCTTCAACGGAATTCGTGGGCTTGAAGCCCTCGCTCGGCGCTCTCTCGGCGTCCGGCGTGGTCCCGGCTTGTCGAACGCTCGACACGGTCTCGATCTTTGCGCTTAATGTCGCCGACGCGTTCGCGGTCTTTCAGGCGACGTGCGCCTTCGACGAGAAGGATGCTTACTGCCGCACGTTCCCTCCGCCCGCGCTTTCGGCGCTGCCTGGCGGGATCAGGCTCGGCGTTCCCCGCGCGGATCAACGGCCATTCTTCGACGATAGAGACGCGTCAGCCGCTTTCTCGCAAGACCTTGTGCTCGCCCAATCGCTCGGCGCCCAGATCGTCGAGTTCGACTTCGAGCCGTTCGCCGAGGTCGCCCGGGCGCTCTATGAAGGTCCATGGGTCGCCGAGCGCTACGCCGCGGTGAAGTCGCTGATCGAGAGCCATCCTGAGGCTCTGCATCCCATCACCCGCGCGATTATCGAAGGCGCCCGCAAGTTCGACGCGGTCGCGGCGTTCGAAGCGTTCTACCGGCTCGCCGACCAGAAGCGGAAGACGAGTCGCGTCTGGTCGGAATTCGACGCGATGCTCGTTCCGACCGCGCCGCGCCCCTACACCATCGCTGAGGTCGAGGCCGATCCCATCCGCCTCAATTCGCGGCTCGGGACCTACACCAACTTCGTCAACCTGCTCGACCTTTGCGCGATCGCCGTTCCCTCGAGCCTTCGCGCCGACGGTCTGCCGTCCAGCGTGACGCTGATTGCGCCCGCTGGCGCCGACGGTCTCATCGCCGGCGTCGCCGCCGCGATCCAGGCCCGTTCCGGCGTTTCCGCTTCTCAGCCGCCGCAAGCGAAACCGCCCTCCCGAAACGACCGCATCGAGATCGCGGTCGTCGGCGCGCATCTCTTAGGCCTGCCGCTCAATCGCGAACTCATCGAACTCGGCGCGTCCTTCTCACGCGAAGTGGAGACGAGCCCGGACTATCGTCTGTTCGCGCTGACCGGTTCAAATCCTGCCAAACCGGGACTGTTGCGAGTCGGCGAGGGCGCCGGCGCCGCCATCAAGGCTGAGTTGTGGACGCTCGATCCCGCGGGCTTCGGCGCCTTTGTCGCCAAGATCCCCGCGCCGCTCGGCATCGGCACGATCCGGCTCAAGGACGGCGGCTCGGTCAAGGGCTTTCTGGTCGAGGCCGAAGCGGTCAAGGCGGCGGAAGACATTTCGCGGTTTGGCGGTTGGCGCGCCTATCTGGCCGCTCGCTGATCGAGCCTCGCTGGCTGGCGGGCGCTCCTTTTAGCGCAGATTGCAGTTCCGTCGAATCGGACAAGACGCGGTCGTTGACCGCGTCGCCGCGCTCCAAAGGGCGTTCTTAAAGAACGCCCGTCTGACGACGAGCTATGGAGCGCGGCTACAATTGGCGCGTCGACCCAAATGCAATCTGCTTTAGCGCGCGGCCTGCCCCTTTGGGCCGGCGAGCGGCCCCTGGCCGAGGCGCGCAAGATCGAAAGAGAGCACGTCGCGCAACAGATCGAGAAACGCCTCCGCCGCGTTCTCGGCGCACGCTTCGCCCTTCTCGGCCGTCGCCTTGAAAGCGTCGCCGGCGGTCCCCAGCGGGTGCAGATCGCTCGCCATCCAGCCGAAGCCGATCGGCTGAGTGACGCGAAGCTGCTTGAACTCCTGTTCGATCCCGATCGCGGCGCTGACAAAATTCTGCGCGCTCTCCATCCGCACCGTCTTCGGCCTGAACGCGAGCATCAGCGAGGTCTCCGCCTCGCCGCCATGGATGCCGTGCGCGCGCTCCTGAGCCGAAAACAGGTCCGCCGGATAGCCCAGCCGGTGCCACGCAGCATGAACCGCGAGCATGCGATGGCGGACGCGCAACTCTCTCACCACCGCGTCGATGACCGGAACGTTGCCGCCGTGCGAATTCATGAAGATGAGCTTGCGGCATCCGGCGCGCGCGACGCTGTCGCCGATCTCGGTCCACGCACGGCCGACCGTCTCGAGCGAAAACGTGAGCGTGCCGGGATATTCGATGTGCTCGTTGGACTTGCCGATCGCCTGAATGGGCAGGATCAACACCGGCATATCGTCGGGAATGCGTTTGACGGCGCGTGCGAGGTAGCCCTCGTTGATGAACATGTCGACCCCGACCGGCAGGTGAGGCCCATGTTGCTCGATCGCGGCCACTGGCAGAATCGCGACGACTTTGCTCATGTCGGCCGCGGCGAAATCACGCCAGCTCATCTCGGCCCAAAACTTGGTTGGCAGCATGCGGATCTCCTGGCGTTCAAGGCTCGCGCGCGGCGACCGCCTCAAGCTCGACTTTGAATTCGGGCCGGGCGAAACCCTGAACGATCATCAAAGTGGACGCCGGGGGCGGGTTGCTCACGAATTCGTCACGGACCTTCATGTAGCCGCCCAAATATTGGGCCGAGGCGACATAGGCGTTGAGGCGGACCAGGTCGGCGAGCGACATCGACGCTTCGCCGAGGATTGCGACTATGGCGCGAAAGCAAAGACGCGCTTGAGCCTCTATGTCCTCGGGAATGACGCCGTCTCGACCGATTCCCAATTGCCCCGAACAAAAGACGATGCGCGATCCAGCCGCAACTTCCACGCCATGCGCATAGTTGGCGAAGGGCGGATGGATTGCGTTCGGGTTCAATCTACGCATCTGCTAAGGTCTCCAACCGGTCGGTCAGCCGGCCTTGCCGCCTCACGATGGCGCCCAAGTTGCAAGCGTCGATACGGCAACTCGAGAGGGGAGCAAACAATGAAATTCCTTGGCGCTCGTTTGGCGTTTGGGCTTTGCCTGCTCGCGTCGTCCGCGCTCGCGGCCGACAAGGTTTCATTCGGCACCAACTGGCTCGCCGAGGCCGAGCACGGCGGATATTATCAGGCGGTCGCCGACGGCACCTACGCCAAATACGGCCTCGACGTCACGATCGTGCAGGGCGGGCCGCAGGCCAACAACGAACTTTTGCTGGCCGCGGGACGGTTGGACTTCTACATGGGCGGCAATCTTTTGCTGGCCTTCGACGCGGTCGTCCGGGACGTCCCGATCATCGTGGTCGCCGCGGATTTCCAGAAAGACCCGCAGGTGATGATGTCCCACCCAGGCGTTGGACTCGACAAATGGAGCGACCTGCCGCACGCGACGACGGCTTTCGTCGGCAAGGAGGGGCTCGCCACCTTCTACCAGTGGATGAAGTCGGCCTATGGATTCAAGGAGGAAGTCGTCAAGCCCTATACATTCAACCCTGGACCGTTCATCGCCGACCCCCACTCGATTCAGCAAGGCTATGTGACCTCCGAGCCATTCGCCGTCGAGCGCGAGGGCCATTTCAAGCCCAACGTCTTCCTGCTCGCCGACAATGGCTATGGGACATATGCGACCACCATCGAAACCCGCGCCGATTTGGTCAAGAATCATCCCGACGTCGTTCAGCGGTTCGTCGACGCGTCCGCGATCGGATGGTACCACTACCTCTACGGCGACAATTCGAAGGCGAACGCGATGATCAAGAAGGACAATCCGGACATGACCAATGAGCAGATCGCCTTCTCGATCGGCAAAATCAAGCAATATGGCCTCGTCGACTCCGGTGACACGCTGAAGCTCGGCGTCGGCGCCATGACCGACGAGCGGATCAAGAATTTCTATGATTCGATGGTCAAGGCCGGCGTGGTCAAGCCGGATGTCGATTACAAGAAGGCTTATACGCTGCAATTTGTGAACAATGGCGTTGGCCTCGACCTGCGCCCGAAATGAGGGGCGCGGAATTCTTCGGATGAACGATCGGAAGGAAACGCTCGCAGACGCTTCGCCGCCGCGCCCGGAGGGAAACGAACCGGCGACGACCGCGCCGTTCGCCGTGCCCCACACTGGACGCTATGCGTTGAGACGAGCGCGCGTGCTTGGCCGCTCGCTGCCAGAGCCCGCCGGACCGGTCGACTTCGACGGCTTCGCGATCGCCGACATTCTCGTGGACCGGGGCGCGATCGCGAAAATCGCCCCTGCCGGCGCCGTCGATTTCGGCGACGCGCCGGAAGTCGCAATGTCCGGGCGCATCGTGCTGCCGCTGTTCGTCGACGTCCACACCCACATCGACAAGGGCCATATCTGGCGCCGCAAGCGTAACCCGGTCGGCGATTTCCCAAGCGCGCTCGCGGCGACGATCGAGGACCGCTCAGCCAACTGGACCGCCGCCGACGTCGCCGCGCGCATGGAGTTCAGCCTGCGCTGCGCTTATGCGCATGGCACGACGGCCATACGCACCCACATCGACAGCCTCGGCGCGCAGACGCGCATCAGCTGGCCGGTCTTGGCGGAAGCGCGCGAGTGCTGGCGCGGCAGGATCGAGCTGCAGGCGTCGCCTCTTTTCAGCATCGAGCTTGCGTTGGACGACGCCCGCATGGCGGAGATCGAGGCGATGCTCGACGCCCATGGGACCGGAATCCTCGGCGCAGCCACCCGCATGGTCCCGGAGCTGCATGAAGGGCTCCGCGTCCTCTTCGCGCTCGCCGAGCGCAAGGGCTGGCAGCTCGACTTCCATGTCGATGAAAGCTCCGATCCCGCGGCGCGCGCTCTCAAGGTCGTCGCCGACATGGCGATTGAGCGCCGCTTTGAGCGCCCCATCCTGGTCGGCCACTGCTGTTCGCTCGCACTGCAGGAGGACGAGGAACGGCGAAAGACGATCGACGCCGTCGCGCGCGCGGGCTTAAGCGTCGTGTCCTTGCCAATGTGCAACATGTTCCTCCAGGATCGCGAGGCCGGCCGTACGCCACGCTGGCGCGGCGTCACCGCGCTGCATGAGCTGAAACGCGCCGGCGTCAAGGTGATGATCGCCAGCGACAACACCCGCGACCCGTTTTACCCTTTCGGCGACATGGACATGATGGAAGTATGGCGCGAGGGCGTTCGGATCCTGCACCTCGACTACCCGTTCGCCGATTGGGCGCCGGCGGTCGCGGCTGCTCCGGCCGAGGCGATGGGACTGGACCTCGGCGTTCTGCGGCCTGGCGGGCGCGCCGACATGATCGTGACAAGAGCGCGCGATTTTCCGGAGCTTCTGGCCCGTCCGCAATCCGATCGCATCGTTGTCAGAAACGGCGAAGCCTCGGGCGCCAAGCCTCCTGATTACGCCGAGCTCGACGCGCTCAAGGGCCTCGCGCCATGAGCCACGCTTACGACATTGCGGCGCTGCGCGCCGAGATCGGCCCGATCAAATGGGAGGACAATCCCATCCTGGTCAAACAGAAGAGTCGCGACTTCTACTGGTATTCGCCGGTGCTGAAGCGCGAGCTCGAGGCGGTGACCGCCGACGTCGTCGTCTCGCCGACGAGCGAAGCCGAGGTGCGGGCGGTCCTCGCGGCCGCCTACCGGCTCGGGATTCCAGTCACCCCGCGCGGCGCCGGGACCGGCAATTACGGCCAGGCGATGCCGCTCATGGGCGGGGTGCTCATAAGCCTGGCCGAGATGAACAAGATCCGGTCGGTCGAGCAGGGGCGGGTCGTTAGCGAGCCCGGCGCGGTCCTCATCGACGTCGACAGGGCCGCTGAGGCGTCCGGGCAGGAATTGCGAATGTTCCCGTCCACCCGCGGGACCGCATCGATTGCCGGCTTCGTCGCCGGCGGCTCCGGCGGCGTCGGCTCGATCACCTGGGGCGGATTGCGCGATTTCGGCAACGTGCTGCGCCTGCGCGTCATGACCTTGGAAGAGGAGCCGCGCACGCTCGAATTGACGGGAGAGGATCTGCACAAGGCGGTGCACGCCTATGGGACCAACGGCGTCATCACCGAGGTCGAGGCGCCACTCACGGCGCGGTACGATTGGGTCGACGTCATTGTCGGCTTCGACGGCTTCGACGCCGCGACAGCTTACGCTTTGGCGCTCGGCGAGCAGGATGGAATCCTGAAAAAGCTTGTGACCGTCGTCGCAGGTCCGGCCCCGCACGATTACTTTCTGCGCCATCGCGCGCTCATCCCGCCCGGCGACAGCGTCGTCATTCTGATGATCGCGCCTCATGCGCTCGACGCTTTCGAAGCCTTCACCCGACCCTACAAAGACGCGCGGATCTTGCTCGAACTCGAGCCGCGCTTCGCCAGAGACGCTGGCCGGCTTGCCCCCCAACTACGAACTGACCTGGAACCACACCACACTTCGCGCGCTCAGGGTCGATCCCCGCATCACCTACCTGCAGGTCCGGTATCCCAGCGAAGGGGCGCTCGACGTGATCAAGCGGATCCATGACCGCTACGGGGATGAGGTCCGAGGGCACTTGGAGCTTATTCGCTTCAACGGCCGCATAGGGTTCGCCGGATTGCCGCTGGTCAGGTTCACGACCGAAGCGCGGCTCAGTGAAATCATCGCCGAGCACGAAGCGATGGGGGCGATGATCTTCAACCCGCACCGCTACACCCTCGAAGAGGGCGGCATGAAACAGACCGACGCGATCCAGCTCGCCTTCAAGCGTGAGACCGATCCCCGGGGGCTGCTCAATCCCGGCAAAATGATCGCCTGGGAGAACCCGGATTTTGACTTTTCCGCGCGCCAGAACTTCCTCTTCCCCGGCCTTGAAGCGCGAGCGCGCGCGGCGCAGAGCTGAGCGGCGTTGCGCGTCCTGATGCTATTCGCCCATCCGGTCGAGACGAGTTTCGCCGCAGCCCTGCATGCGAAGGTCGTCGAGGTCTTGCGCGCGAGGGGGCACAAGGTCGACGATTGCGATCTCTATGCAGAGGGCTTCGATCCGGTGATGTCGCGGCAGGATCGGATCGACTACCATAACCTCAGCGTCAATCGTTGCAATGTCGCCCCTTATGTCGATCGGCTCCTGGCCGCCGAGGCCATCGTGTTTTCGTTCCCGGTCTGGAACATGGGATTTCCGGCGATCCTCAAGGGATTCGTCGATAAGGTTTTTCTGCCCGGCGTCAGCTTCACCCTTGGCGAGGACGGCTCCTACAATCCCTGTCTTCATAACATCAAGCGTCTCGGCGTTGTCTGCACCTATGGCGGCGGGCGGTGGCTGACGTTCATGATGGGCGATCCGCCGCGCCAATTCTTGACACGCTCCCTGCGCCGGATCTGCGCGCCAGGCGCGGGTTGCGACTATCTCGCGCACTACGACATGAACCACTCGAGACCCGAGCGACGCGCGGCTTTCCTTAGGAAGGTCGAGGCGCGGTTCTCGAACTGGTGAAGCAGGTAAAGGACTTGAAGCGCGCTGCCGATCAGTCCGTTGCGCCAGGTTCTTCACCCTCGATCGCGCGTCGTTGTTTGGTGAGCTCCGCTCCAGCGAAATCCATGAAGGCGCGCACGCGGGGCGAGCGGCGAAGATCGGAATGGGTCAGCATCCATAAGCCCAGGTCGAGCTCCGGCACCAGATAGCCGACGCGCGTCAAGTCGGGGCTGCGATCGCCAAGGAAGCAGGGCAGCAACGTCGCTCCAAAACCCAGAAGCGCCAATTGGAGCATGTAGTGCGCCGAATTGGCCCTGGCGATCAGTCTTTCCAGAGGGACGTTGGCCTCGATCCAGCGTCGGGCCGGCGCCGGTCCGAAATTGTCGCTAAATCCGATGAATGCGACCGAATCGATCGGCTCGGAGCCAAGTTCCGCGATCAAGTCGCGCCTGCAGTAGATGGCCCATCGCCCAGTGCAAATTCTTCTTCCAACCAGCGATTCCGGCGGGTCGTTGGTCAAGCGAATCGCGATGTCGGCGTCGCGCCGACTGAGGTTGAGCGACTGATTGGACAGGATCAGTTCGACCACGATGCCCGGATTCTGCGCATGAAACTGGGCCACGATCGCCGGCATGAAATGCTGACCGATCGCTTCGGGGGTCGTGACCGACAATTCCCCGGTCGGTTTGATGTCGCGGCCAGCGACCCGACGCTCGAACTCGAGCACCGACTCGGCCATTGTGGCCGCCAGCGCGATCATCTCTTCGCCGGCCGACGTGGGTTCATATCCCGCGCGGGAGCGCTCGAAGAGACGGGCGCCGACCGCCGACTCCACCGCCGCCAATCGCCGAAACACCGTCGAATGATTGACGCCGAGACGTTCGGCCGCCCCGACCAGCGACCGGGCTTCCGCGATTGACTTGACCAGTCGAAATTCGTCCCAGCTCAACCCTGAGTTCATGATTCCAACGATCGGTCGCCGCTCATTTCCGCCGAGGCCAGACGGCTGGATCGCAAGTTCCTTACCACGTCCCGAGTCCCAGCCGGATGGGCCGGAATTGCGGACTTGTTCAGCTTCTCCGGGGCGCGGCCGCGCGGCGGAGCCGATCGTTGATCGCGGCCCCAAGCCCATGCTCCGGGATTGGCGCGACCGCGATCCGCTCAGCGCCCGCGGCGTCGAGCGCGCGAAGATAGGAAAACAAATGGGACGCGGCCTCGACGAGGTCCCCGGACGGCGAAAGATCGAGTCGCGCGCTTGGCCTCCCGCCCTTGAGCGCGCCGCCGAAATCGAGCGCGGCTTCGTCGGCCGAGACGCTGGCCGCGCCGAGCCGAAGCTCAGCCTTGGGCGCATAGTGCGACGCCAATTGCCCGGGCGCGTTCGGAGCGCTTCGCGCCGCGCCGGTCCGGTCGATCGGCGAGCCGAGCGCGGATTCGATCGCCTCCCGCGTTATCGCTCCCGGACGCAGCAATTGGGGCCGGCCGCCGAGACAGGCGACAATCGTCGACTCGACGCCATGGCGGCATGGCCCTCCGTCAAGGATCCAGTCGACCCTGCCGTCGAGGTCGGCGACGGCATGAGCGGCGGTTGTCGGGCTCACGGCGCCCGACCGGTTGGCGGATGGCGCCGCAAGCGGCACACCCGCCGCCTCGATCAGCGCCCGCGCGGTTTCGTGCGAAGGAGAGCGAACCGCCACGGTGTCAAGGCCGGCGCGCGCGAGCAGGCTGATCCTTGAGGTCGAAGCGACCGGCAGGACCAGAGTGAGAGGCCCAGGCCAGAACGCGCGGGCCAAAGTCTCCGCCTCCGGGCCGAAGAGGCCATGCTCTCGCGCCGCCTCGATGTCCAGAACATGGGCGATGAGCGGATTGATCGCCGGTCGTTCCTTGGCGGCGTAAATCGCTGCGACCGCCGAATCCGAGGTAGCGTCCGCCGCGAGGCCATAGACGGTCTCGGTCGGCATGGCGACGAGGCCGCCCAAGCGAAGGCACGTCGCCGCGGCGGCGATCGCCTCCGGGCTTGCGTTCGCCACGCGGGTCATCTTGAGGTCGAGCGCCATATCTCCTTCTGCTCCGCATTGCGCGCCAACCTGACTGTACATAAGCTCATTTGTCCCCGCCGCGGCAAACGGCGTCCATGGGAGCCGGGCCGCGATCGGGAGCGGCCCGCGTTCGCGACCGGGAGGAGCCACGAGATGCCGTATCGTTCGCCAGTCGGCGACATCCTCTTTTCGCTCAGCGCGGTCGCCGACCTGCCGGGGATGATCGGGCGGGGGTTGGCGGGTGATCTGGATTGGGACGCGGTCAAGTCCATCGTCGCGGAAGCGGGGCGCTTCGCCACCGAGGAAATCGCGCCCCTCAACAGAGCGAGCGATCTTGCCGGCGCGGCTTATGAGAACGGGGTGGTGACAACGCCCCCCGGATTCGCCGACGTCTACCAACGGTGGGCTGAGGCGGGCTGGAACGGCGTCTCCGCGCCGACGGAATTCGGCGGCATGGGCCTGCCCCATCTCGTCAACGTCGCCTGCACCGAAATCTGGAACGGCGCCTCGATGGCGTTTGCGCTCTGCCCGCTCTTGACCGAAGGCGCCGTCGGCGCGTTGAAAGCGTTCGGCTCGCGCGAACTGCTCGACGCCTATCTTTCGCCGATGGTCAGCGGGCGGTGGACCGGGACCATGAACCTCACCGAGCCTCAGGCCGGGTCCGATCTCAACGCCCTGAGAACCAGGGCCGAACGCGCTCCGGATGGATCCTATCGCCTGTTCGGCCAGAAGATCTTCATCACCTACGGCGAGCATGACATGGCCGAGAACATCGTCCACCTCGTTCTCGCCCGGCTGCCCGGAGCGCCGGCCGGGACGCGGGGCTTGTCGCTCTTCCTGGCGCCGAAATTCCTCGTCAACGCCGAGGGATCGCTCGGCGAGCGCAACGACCTGCGCTGCGCGGGAATCGAGCACAAGCTCGGCATTCATGGCTCCCCGACTTGCGTCATGGTCTATGGCGATAACGAGGGCGCGAAGGCCTGGCTGGTCGGCGAGGAAAACCGCGGCCTCAACGCCATGTTCGTGATGATGAACGCGGCGCGGCTCGCGGTCGGGACGCAAGGGGTGGCCATCGGCGACAGAGCCTATCAACAGGCGCTGACTTACGCCCGCGAGCGCCGCCAGGGCCGGGGTCCGAAAGGCGGCGACGGCATGATCCCGATCATCGAGCATCCGGACGTGCAGCGCATGCTGATGACGATGAAGGCCAACGTTCACGCCGCGCGTGGCGTCTGCCACCTGACGGGCGTCTCGCTCGACCTCGCCGGCCACGCCGACACGGAAGCCGAACGAACCGCCGCCGCTAATCGCGCCGCGCTGCTGACCCCCATCGCCAAGGCGTTCTCGACCGACATCGGCGACGAGGCGACCTCGATCGGCGTCCAGGTCCATGGCGGCATGGGCTTCATCGAGGAGACCGGCGCCGCCCAGCATATGCGCGATTCCCGCATCGCGGCGATCTACGAAGGCGCGAACGGCATCCATGGCGTTGATCTCGTCCATCGCAAGCTGCCCTTGGCCGGCGGGGAAACCGTCAGCCAAGAGATCGCCGGCATCCGCGAGATCGCGAGCGACGTCGCCGGGCGCGGCGGCGCGGGCTTTGGCTTAACAGCGGAGCGGCTCGCCGAGGCTGCGGACGCGCTCGAAGAATCGACGCGGCTGACGCTCGACTGGCTCGCGACCGATCAGAATTCGGCGCTCGCGGGCGCGTCGCAATATCTGCGCCTGTTCGGGCTTGCGCTCGGCGGCGCCTGTCTGGCCAAAGCCGGGCTTGCGGCTGAGGCGCTGGCGGCGGAATGGAACGATGAAAGTGAACTCGGCCGGGTCGGCCTCGCTCGCTTCTTCGCCGAAAAGCTGGCCACGGCCGCGCCGGGACTTGCGCGCGCGATCGCCTCGGGCGGCGCGCCGCTCGAGCCTTATGAGGCGATTCTGGCGGAGAGCGCATAACCCATGGACATCGAAGTCGCCCGCGAGGGCGCGGTTCTATCGGCGGCCTTCGCCCGCCCGCAGAAGAAGAACGCGATCACCGGCGCGATGTACGAAGCGCTGATCGAGGCGTTCGAAGCGGCCGAGCGCGATCCCGAGGTCGGCGCGTTCATGCTGAGCGGCAAGGGCGGCGTGTTCACCGCCGGAAACGACATCGCCGATTTTCTTAGCGTGGCTGCGCGCGGGACGGGCGATTTTCCGGCCTGGCGGTTCGTCAGCAAGCTCGCCGAGTTCGAGAAGCCGCTCATCGCCGCGATCGACGGCCTCGCGATCGGCGTCGGCACGACGCTCTGCTTTCATTGCGATCTCGTCTACGCCTCGCCTGCCGCTCGTTTTCAGATGCCGTTCGTCAATCTTGGCCTGGTGCCGGAGGCCGGCTCCTCGCTTCTTGCGCCGCAGCGCTTCGGGCGCGCCAAGGCGGCGGAATTTTTGTTGCTCGCCGAGCCCTTCGGCGCCGACGAGGCGCTTCGGCTTGGCCTGGTCAACGCTGTCTTGCCTCAAGCTGAGCTGATGGCGCACGCGATGGGAAGAGCGGCCGCGCTCGCCGCCAAGCCCCGGGCGGCTCTGCTGGCGACGCGGCGCCTCATGCGCGGCGACCCCGAGGTGCTGAAAGCGCAGATGGCGGCGGAGACGCACGCCTTCAGCGCCGCGCTCAAATCCGCGGAGGCGCACGCGGCCTTCCAGGCGTTCCTGTCCGCCCCGCGGAAATAGTCGCAGCTCTATGTTTTTAGAGAAAAAGAATTAAACAATTTTTTTGAATGTCGCCAACGTATCGCCTCACAATTGCAACGCTCTTGCCAAGTTAACGTGTTACAAGAAAATTGACAACAGTGTAAACGTGACGCGCCGATTGGACGGCCGCGAGGTGCTCCGCTCTTCGGCGCAAATGCATATCAATGCACGTTTAACCGGCAAAAGCACGCGTGCAAGCAATATGCCCCACAACTACTGGAGGCACGACATGAAATACGCATTGACAGGACTCCTATCCTCTGCGGCGGTCTTCGCCGTCCTTTCTGCGACGCCAGCCCTCGCCAACGGAAACGGGGGCGACGCGCGCTTCGAAGCCGATCAGGCTCAGATTCACCCGTGGAGCGTGGACCAAACGCCTGATTGGTCTCGGCATGACGTCGCCGTCGGCGAACTCTATCCTAAAGTCCCCGGAGCTCAGGCCTTTTATGGGCCGAACGGCGAAAGGCCGCTCGGGGAAGTGACCGCCCCGACCCGGTCCTGCCCAATCGTTCATGACGCGACCAACGGCCGGGAAACCGTGGTCTGCCGGCTGTAGCTTCCGTCCATCGGGATTGAGCCCTGCTTCGGCGGCCTCACCCGCGAACGGCTGCCGTTTGGTCCAGTTAGGGCGGATTGCATTTGGGTCGACGCGGCCAATTGTAGTCGCCGCGCTCGATGAGCGCGGCGACGCGGTCAACGACCGCGTCTTGTCTCATGATTTGCGGCGTCTGGTCCGGCAGGATTGGACGCCGCCGGCTTGAGTCGCAATCAGGCCGGCGGCGGGAGGGGATGGGTCGTGATCGCGGCTTTGTGAGTGCGGCCAGGCAGCAAGGAGCGGAGGCGAGCAGGCGGCCGATCGTTTCCGCGGTTTGTGAGCGGGCGACAGCTTTGGTTGAGCGACCGGCCGCGGCGCCAACTCAACGGCCTCATCGTCAGGAGCGATGCCTAGCATCGCGTCTCGAAGGATGGTCCAGCCCGGAGCCTCGTTAGCGCCTCATGGAACGTACTTCGAGACGCCGCGCCTCGCGCGGCTCCTCAGGACGAGGTGGCTTGCGACCACCCCGGCCTTCGCCCAGGCGGCGTTCATTGCGCCAGGAAAAAGCGCACCATCACCCGGGAGGCGTCGAGGCCGACGGTCTGCGTATAGCTGCCGCGCGGATCGCCGCCGAACCACGCGTGCCCGCCGCCTTCGACCAGCCATTGCTCGGCGACCGGCCGGCCATCATCGTCCTTGAGCGCCGTGCGGCTGACCCGGCCAGCCTCGATTTCCCAGTCGAGGTCAATTCTCGTGAGCAGGGTCTCTCCGTGCTCGAGCTCGTCGAGGATGCGTTCGCCGTTGACGGGATTGACCGTGGCGTCGGCCAGCCCATGAATGACGATCTTGCGGCAGCGCGGGTCGCCTGCGTCGGGCGGGTCGGGATCACGGGGCCCCGCTCCCTTCATCGCGGCGAAGGCGGACGGGACGTCGACGGCTGATTTATAGGGCAGGCCGGAATGAACCCCGACTGCGTCGAACACATCCGGATACGTCGCGGCGAGAATCTCCGCCATCGCGCCGCCCGCCGATAAGCCGGCGGCGAAAATGCGCTCCTTGCGGATTCCGAACTCCTTCGCCAGCGCCTGCGCCAGGCCGGCCAGTTTGGCCGGTTCGCCAGAGCCGCGGTTCTGATGGCGCCGGTCGAACCAATTCCAGCAGCCGGAGGGATTGGCGCGGCGCGTCTGGCGCGGATAGGCGACGATAAGGCCGAATTCGTCGGCGAGACCGTTCATTTGCGTGCCGAGCGCGAAATCCTCGGGGTCTTGGCCGCAGCCATGCAGCATGAGCAGGAGCGCAAGATCCCGCCCCTCGCGGTGAGCTGGGACATAGAGCCGATAGTCGAGCGATCCGGCCGCGCCGCGATACGCGCGCTTGAGGAACCGTTCGCCCAGCTCCGGCTCGGCCTCTGGCGGCGGGACAGGGGCGGCGGGCGGCGCTGGCGGCCGGGCGCGCAGAGCGCGCAAGGTTTCCCCCAACGGACGCCGCGGCGGAAGCGGAATGACCTTCGCCGACGGGCGGTAAGGCCGGGCTTCCGGATCGCTGCTCTCAGCCCCGGGATCCGTCTCGCCTGACAGCGCCTTGCGGATAACAGCGGTCGCTCCGGCCAGATCGGACTTGCGCACCAGGCTCAAAGCGTCGCCCATAACGTCAAGAACGCGTAATTTCATCATTTGTTCCTATCGGAATGCCTCAGCGCAGGCGATCGGCGAGCGCGGTCTTGACCTCGGCAGGCGCGTGCAGGGCGCCAAGCACGGTGATCGATTCGATCGTCGCCTTCGCGAGATCGGGCGTGACGTCGTCGGCGATGATCGCAAGCCCCAGGACGCGAATCTTGAGCCGCTCGCCTGCCGCCTGAACGGCTTCGAGGTCGTGGCGGGCGAAGGTCCTCAAGCCCAGTTCGAGGGTCAGGCGCGAAGCGGCTTGCTTCGCCGTATCGGCGTGGGTCGCGAGCTGGTTGCGAATGGCGGTGCGGATGAAATCCGAGCGATTGGAGTAGAAGCCGTCGCGCACCAGAAGATCGATCGATCCGAGATCGACGAAGCCGAGGTTGATGGTCAGCTTCTCGCTGTCGGGCGGCTTGGCCAGTTGCGGGCGTCCAGGCAATGTCACCATCCATGTGGATGTTATCTAGATGGTATATGGATGTCTTAAGGGTTTGTCAAGGCCGTCTGCCTAGCCGAGGTCGTGGCGGTGTCCGGACTTGATCCCGGATTGTCTCCGCCGTCAGGACGCGACGCACTTTCTCTTTTCTATAATCATAGATCGAGGGCGGAGGTCATTTTCCAGGCGCTTCTTCAGGCGAACCGCCGAAAAGTCTCATCCGACCGCCCGGCATTTTCGAGATTACTATTGGATACGGAGCCCAGACCGCCACGAAGTCATTGCTTTCTTGGTCTCTAGCATTCGAAACTGGCCGCTGCGATGACGGCGAGATGGCGGACCTGATGAGACCAAAGTCCAAAATCATGGCGCTCGTGGCTATCGGGTTGGTCTTGGGTTTTGCCGCGCGGGCGGCGGATCGGACCGTGCGCCTGCAGAGCCCGTCGCCGGTCGGAAAGGAAGCGGCCGCAATGCCGTTGATCGCCGATCCGTCAGACGACGCGGAGCGGCGGATCAACGCGGCCTTGAAGCGCCTCGACGCGAATCTGCGCAAAGCAATCGCCGGCTGTAAGGGCAGCAAGGGCGCTCCGGGCGCCTGGGAGCGCAAAGTCGAGCCAACGATGCGCGGACCGGGCTATCTCAGTTTCGTCATCAGGGATATGTCATTCTGCGGAGGCCCCTACCCGCCAAGCGGGACGATGTCGATCGTGTACGATCTGCGTACCGGACATCCGGTGGACTGGACTCACCTGCTGCCGCCTTCGCTGACCGGTAAAGTCTCCTTGAATCCGGGGATGGACGGGACAAAAATGGTGACGCTCGCCTCACATCGGCTCTTCTCGCTGTATCTGGATGGATACGATCTGGCCAGCCGAATGCCCGGAACCGACATAGCGGCGGAAGACCTGGCCAATTGCAAGGAGGCGGTGCAAGAGACGCCCGATCCGCCGATGATGGTTTGGCTCGACGCCAAGGCCGGCGGCCTCGCCGTGCAATTTGATCTGCCGCACGCCGTGCAGGTCTGCGCCGTGCCCGTAGTGATCCCCGTCGCCAGCCTTCGCGCCGACGGCGCCAATTCCGGCCTGCTCGACGCGATCGAAGCGGCGCACAAGGAGGGAATGTGAATGTGGGGCGCAAGATATCCGACGCCCGATTTTATAACAAAGTTGCTTTGTATAATCACCGTCCACCGCCCGGGCGAGCGCCGGGACCGTCGGCTTTCCGGTAGCCTCCCGCGCGGTCCCCGCGAAAATCGCGCGCGTTGCGTGTTGCTCAGTTGCAGAAAAGTGAGGTTAAACGACTGAAAAGATTGAGTCGCGCGCAGAATCGCACACCCCGCGATTCGATGGCGCGCGGAAGCGTCGCGCCTTCCGCCACTCAGCGGGCGCGCCTTACGGCTTCACCCACTTGCCGTTGGCCTTCGACGACTTGACCGCGGCCTCGACAAATGCAAGGCCCTTGACGCCGTCGTCGATGGTCGGGAAATGCGCCGACTTGAGCGGCTTCTTGCCCACCCGGGCCGCTTTGATGGCGAGCGCGACCTCCGAATAGATGTTGGCGAAGCCTTCGAGATAGCCCTCGGGGTGGCCAGGCGGGACGCGCGTCACTCGCGCCGCCGCCTCTCCCGAATCCGGGCCGCCGCGGGTGATGATGCGGGTCGATTTCTCGTACGGCGACCAGAAGAGAGTGTTCGGATTGTCCTGCCGCCAGTGGAGGCCGCCCTTGGTCCCGTAGACGCGCAGCATAAGCCCGTTTTCGTTGCCGGGCGCGACCTGGCTCGCCCAAATCGCGCCGCGCGCGCCATTGGCGTAGCGCAGCAGGATCTGCGCGTTGTCGTCGAGCCGGCGCCCAGCCCCGAACGAGGTGAGGTCCGCGGCGAGCTCGGCGAGCTCGAGCCCGGTCACGTAGTCGGCGAGATTGTAAGCGTGCGTGCCGATATCGCCAAGCGCGCCGCCCGCCCCCGAACGTTTCGGGTCGACGCGCCATTCGGCCTGTTTGTTGCCGGCGCTCTCCGGCGCGCCAGTCAGCCAGTCCTGCGGATATTCCGCCTGAACGAGGCGGATCTCGCCGAGTTCGCCGGCGCGGACCATCTCGCGCATGCGGCGGACCAGCGGGTAACCGGTGTAATTGTGGGTCAGCGCGAACACGAGCCCAGACTTCTCGACCGCGTCGCGCATCTTTTTGGCCTCCGCCAAGCTGACCGTCAGCGGCTTATCGCAGATGACATGGACGCCGGCCTTGAGGAAGGCGTAGGTCGGCCCGGCGTGAACATTGTTAGGGGTGACGATAGCGACCGCCTCGATCCCGTCGGCGCGCTTAGCCTCGGCCTTCGCCATGCTCTGATAGTCGTCGTAGATCCGGTCCGCGGCCAGGCCGAGCGATGCGCCTGAACGGCGCGCTTTCTCGGGCGTAGACGACAACGCGCCGGCGACAAGCTCGTAATGATCGTCGATGCGCGAGGCGATTCGGTGAATCGCGCCGATGAAGGCCCCCTCGCCGCCGCCGACCATTCCCAGTCTGATCCTTTGGCCTCTCTCTGCGTCCCCGCGTCCCTCGATCGCCATGCCCGCGTCTCCTCGGTGGCGCGGTCGAAGCCCGCGCTCGATTTGGTTTCAGATTGGGTTATCGTTCGCCGCGCCGCTCCCGTCGGCCCATTCTTCACGTGGTTGGGGCCGAATCCCCTTGTGAGCGCCCGCTCGCACGCGCCACGCGGCGTCGCGCCCTTAGTCGAAAACGGCCGCCGCCAAGACGCGCCTCGATGACCGCCGAGCGCGACTGGGACGCCCGAGCGGGAAGCGGCGTAAAATCTGGAATTCGCCGCCGGGTTCGCTTTCCCCGAACAGCGTCAGCGCATCGACCCACAGCGCGCGCGAAGAAACCCGAAGCTTGAACTCCCATTCAAGCAAGCGCGCGACGCGGTCAGCGTCGACGATGGCGTTGGTCAAGGTGAAATGTGGATGAAACTCGTCGAGCACGTAAGGGTAGCCCCAAGCATCGAGGTAGTAGGCCTGACGAGGGGTGAGACCCGACGCAGGCCGTTCCCGGCCGGCCTCGGCGGATCGACCGCGCAGCTGGTCAAGACTGCGAACGACGCTCGCCTCGAACGACCGCAATTGTTTCAACCCGCCTTCGGGCTTCAGGGCGACAAAGCCGCGCCCGTCGCCAGCCGCGATGACGCCCACGCTGAGTTCGCCGGCGGCGAACGGAGAGAACTTGCGCGCGAACTCCGCGACCCGATCGAACAAATCGGCGACCTCGAGGTCAAGGCGCAGTGGAAACGGCGACTTCAGGGTCGCGTGAAAGCCGTAGCGGCGAGGGTCGCTGGTCATGCTCCGCCAGGTGTCCGGCGGGTAGTCTTCGAGCGCGAACCCGTCGACGGACCTGCCGGTCCGCGCGTCGCGGCCGATCACGTCGCAACCGAAACGCCACAGGTCGCTGTCGGGCAGCGGCGCAAGATGCAGGGCGTATCGGAATTGGTTCGCGGGTGAGGCCATCTCAGGCTGCATGGTCGCACAGTCCCGGCGAATCGGGCAATAGCCTTTCTCATGGAGGCCCGGCCGACCTCAGGACCGGCGGTGTTTTGAAGTCGTCGACCGCTTGGTCAGCGCGCGCTTACAGAACAGTAACCTGCAAGCCTTAGACAGGGTCTGGTCCGAATGAATTGGACCTATCCGTCGCGTCGTGCCGGCCACAGCGCCCGGCGCCTCCGCCATGATGGCCGCCCACGCGCATCGATCAGAGGTCGGCGGGAATGCGCCACGTGGAACGTGGAATTGTCTCCCGAGTCAACTGTCGGCCGCCGGCGAGGCGCGCCACGCTCCCTTCGCACGCGCTCTCCCCAACGAGATCGGCCCGATCATGAAAATCTTGCGGTTCGTCGGATCGCAATTCTACGCGGCTTACGCTCTCGGCGCCGTGCTGCTGGGAGCTGTGGCGCTGACCGCGCTGGGGTCCCTGATTCCGAACGATTCGTTCAGCGCCTTGCGGTCTCTGATTCCGGGCGAGATTCCGTTCTTGCAGCTTCTGCTTCTCGGTTGGCTGGGCGTCGGGCTCGGCCGTTTGACGATCAAGGCGGCGCCAAGCGCAGCCGAGCGTGGCAGTCAGGCCACGACGCGCCGAGACACAGGCGCGAAGGAGGAGAAGGTCGACCGCATCCTGCGCCATATCGCAAAGGTGCTGCAGGCCCACCTGACGGATAGCGAGAGCTTTTCCGAGCGGCTCGACGGCGCCAACCAGCGTCTTTCGCGACATGAATCCGTTGGCCCGATCAAGGAAATCGTGCTGGCCCTCATCGAGGATAACCGCGACATGCGCGACAGGCTTTACAACGTCAGGAACCAACTCGAAGAGTTGCGCCTTCAGGTCGTGCAGTTGCAAACAAACCTCGAGCGCGCGGAAGAGGCCGGCCTGCGCGACGTCGTGACCGCGATCGGCAATCGGCGCTTCTTCGACGCTTGTTTCATGGAAGAGGTGGATAAGGCACGAAGAGTGGGCGACAATCTTTGCCTCGCCCTCGCCGACATCGACAAATTCAAGCAGGTCAACGACCGCTTCGGCCATCTCGTCGGAGATCGCCTGATGCGCCTGTTCGCCAACATCCTGGTGCAGAACGTGCGCGGGCAAGACAAGGTCGCGCGCTTCGGCGGCGAGGAGTTCGCGCTGATATTCCCAGGCGCCCGCCTCGTCGACGCGGTGAGCGCCGTCGAACGGATCCGAGGCATCCTCGAGTCCAAGCAATGGTCGATAGAACCAACCGGCGAGCGCGTGGGCAAAGTGACCGCGTCGTTCGGGGTCGCGAGGCTGAGGTCGGACGAGTTGGCCAACGACCTCCTTCAGCGGACCGACCAACGCCTTTATGAAGCCAAGGTCCATGGAAGAAACTGCGTCGTCGCCGACGGGGAAACCGACGAAGCCTCGTCGTCCGGGCCACCGTCCCGCGGCAGACGCGCCGCGGCGAGCTGACCAGGCCGCACTATGTCCGGCAGCCGCGACGATTTGTTTCAACACGCCCTCGACGAGGCGTGGCGGAACGATCGCGCCGCGAATGACGAGACGGCGCCACCCCGAAGACCCCGCGTCGGCGTAGGGATTCCATTCGGCTCACCGCCAGGTTCCGGCGGCAAGGCCCGATTCGGCCTGGCGCTGGATTGGACGAACGAGCTCGCCGATCGGCTGGCGCCGCCGCCGCAACCTCTGCCGCGCGAAGCGGCCGGACGCAGCGGCGATACGCCGGCTGACATCGCGGCCGAGCTTGGCCTCGGCGTGGGACTGACGCTAGATCAGCTTGCGTCCCGCTGGCGCGATTTCGTCTGGCGCAATCATCCCGACCGGCAGCCGCTTGAGGCCTGGGAGCGCGCCAACGCGCGAGTGGCGGTCGCCAACGCGCTTTACGAACGAGCGCGGCGGAGGCTCGCCAAGGCGCGACCCGATCTGACGCAACTCTGAAGGCCTCATGGCCATGAACATCAAGCCCGGCCGTCCACGCCTCGATCGCGTCGAAATGACCACAGGCGAACTGGAAAGCACGGGAAAGCCTTGTTCCTCCGTAAGCCATTGCTGACGGCGGAGACGCCGGACTCCTCTTCGAGGCGGCATGGCGCGGATGGCCGGGACAAGCCCGACCAAGCCGACGGTGCTCAGATTAGCCAGCCGCGCGTCGGCGCCCCTAGCGCGACAAGTCCTCGGCGAGGCGCTCGAGGAATTCGAGGCAGGCCTTGAGCTGCGCCTCGTCCACGAACTCGTCGGGCTTATGCGCCTGGTTGATCGAGCCCGGCCCGCACACGATGGTCGGCAGGCCCGCCGCCTGGAAATGTCCGGCTTCGGTGGCGAACGAAACGGCGATCGTGCGATTGGAGCGGGTGAGCCTCAGCGCCAGCGCTTCGGCCGCGGAGCCCGGCTCGGCGGCGAGCGGCGGCACGTCCACCTCCATTTTGGTCAGGATCGACGGACCCGATACGAAGCGGGTCAGCCTGGGCGTCGCTGCCTCGTCGACGAACGCCTGCACCTTTGCCAGCGCGGAGGCGGTCGTGACGCCCGGCAAGCCACGAAACTCCCAGTTGAACACGCATTCCCGCGCGAGGATGTTGCGCGCCGTGCCGCCCTGGATCATGCCGACATGGAGGGTCGAATAGGGCGGGGTGAAGCGCGGGTCGAGCGGGCCGTCCTCATATTCGCGCGCGAGGCGGCCGATCTCGCTGACCACGTCCGCCGCCGCCGCGACCGCGTTCGCGCCCAGCGCCGGTAGCGCAGAATGGGCTTCCCGCCCGGTGACCAGCGTTCGGAAGGTCGCCACGCTCTTGTGCGCGTCGGCGACCGCCATCATGGTCGGCTCGCCGACGACGACCGTAGACGGCAGCGGCTCGTCGTTGCCGAACCGGGCGATGATGTCGCGAGAGCCGAGGCATGTGGTCTCCTCGTCGTAGCTCAGCACGATATGAACCGGACGTTTGAGCCCAGCGTCCCGGAACGCGGGCGCCATCGCCAGCACGCAAGCGTCGAAGCCCTTCATGTCGCAGGCGCCGCGGCCGTAGAGGCGCCCGGAGGCTTGCCGCAACTTGAACGGAGGACTCGACCAGGGCTGCCCGTCCACCGGCACCACGTCGGTATGGCCCGACAACACCACGCCGCCGCCGACCCGAGGCCCGATTGTGGCGAGGATCGCGGCCTTGTCGCCGGCCGCGTTCGGCGCGCGGCGCGATTCGAGCCCATGCCCCCGAAGGTAGCCCTCGACAAAGTCGATGACTGGCAGGTTGGAGGAGTTGCTGACGCTATCGAAGGCGATGAGCCGCGCGAGCACCGCCTTGGCCTCGGCGAGATGGCCTTCGCCCGTCATCTCGCCGCTCGGATAAGCGCGCGGCCGGCAGCGCCGAACACAACTGCGGAGACAGTGGACGGCGCGACGGGCGTCGCTAGAATGACGATCGCATGTACGTGGCCGTAACGCATCAGGTCAAAGTCACCGTCGAGCCGACCTTCGATCGGGAACGCTCCGATCCGGACGAGCGGCGCTATTTCTGGCGCTACGCGATTGAGATCGTCAATCTCGGCGACAACCCTGTGACGCTGATGGAGCGTTACTGGCGGATCACCGACGCTGACGGCCGGCAGCAGGAGGTGCGCGGACCCGGAGTTGTCGGCGAGCAACCGACGATCGAGCCGGGCAAGTCGTTCCGCTACACGTCTGGCTGCCCTCTGACCACGTCGAGCGGGCTCATGGTCGGCGAATACCGGATGGTCGATCCGGACGGACGGAGCTTCCAGGTCTCGATCCCCGCGTTTTCGCTCGATTCTCCTGACGGAAAGCGGGTCCTTAACTAGCCCGGCCTTCGATCTCCTGAGCAAGCGGACTTACTGCGCGAGACTTGCGATATAGGCGCCGAGGTCGCTGGCCTCGTTTCGCGTCAGTTGCATGTCCGGCATCTTGGGATGCGGATCCATGAGGAATTGGCCGATGTTCTGCGCGCTGAAGCCAGGAATCTTGGCGATCGTGGCGAAGGCCGGAACGTTGTCCGCGCCACGCGTCTGATCGGCGGACACGATATGGCATGACGCACACCATTGCTTGGCCAACCGTTCCCCATTGACCGGATCGGCGGGCGCGGCGACTCCGTTCGACAAGGTCGCGAAGAGCGCGAAAGCGAATATTCCGGCGCGCTGCGAAGCGGCGACCGCGAGGGTCGTCTGGCGGCGAAACGGATGGGTCATCGGTCTTATTCTCCTTGCCGAGGGGCGCCGCGCCGCCGCATCTCGTGGGCCGACGCAAGGGATGCGATGCGACTTTTTGCCGACATAGATGGCAAATGACAAGCAAGCGAAATGTCACACTCAAATTATAACGCGACCACAGGGAATCAGCTTCGGTCGCTGATTCTTAAAAACTGGATCTTTGCCCCGACTAAGCGGGCTTGCTTGCTAAAATCGGAATCCTGGTCCTTGAGCCCCATTGCCGTCCAGGGCCCGCGCTCTCGAGTAGAGGGCTTGGGGCGGGTTGCGTGGCGGTCGACGCTCAGCTCAGCGTTGAGACCTTGGCGTTTGCGCGCGAAAACTGGCGCCGGACGCCGCCAAATGCGCTCTTCCTATCGAAAATCATGGCCAAAACAGCCGTAAAATTGGCCGCCAAGCTTTGGTTTTCCTTCCGGCAACAGAATGATTTCAGAGGCTTACAGCGAGTTTTCCTTCCGACCGTAACTGCCAAGGTGGGGTCACGCAGCAAAGCTGAGGATGAGGGCGTGAGGGTTGGCGGTCAGCGCCCGGAGGATGTTGCAGCGCTGCTTGCGGGCGGTTGCGACGACTGAGCGCAGGGCGGCGAATTGGGTCGCGCCTTTGAAGGTGCGAAAGGCGCCTGAGATCTTCATCTTGACCTTCATCATCCGCAGAGCCTGTTCGGCGAGGTTGTTGGTGAAGGGAACGGCGAAGTCATAAAGGAAGCGCAGGACGTCGTCCTTATAGGTCTTGAGCCGCTCGAGCAGGTTGTGTCCGGGGCGTCGCTTGGTTCGGCCTCTGGCGCGTTTTTCGAGCGGCGGCAGGGAGCGATGGAAGGCAAGGCCGGCCCGGACGGCCTCCCAATAGCGGGCGACGAAGCCCTCGACGGCGGCAGGCGAGAGCGTCGTTTCGCCCGCTTCGCGCGCCGATGTCACCGCCGCGTTGGCCTCGACGAGCAGATCGCTCATGGCCTTCGCCCAGGGCTCTTCGTCAAGCTCGATCAGCGCCTTGAGCTCGCGCAGATGATGGGCGTTGCAAAAGGCGTGAGCCACGTTGGTCAGTCCGTAATAGGGCTTGAAATGGTCGTGGACGACGACGCCGCCCGTCAGACCTTCCGGCACGGCGCCGCGCTGTTCCGTCACCCGGTAGAAGGTCAGAGTCTCGGTCGAGACCGTATGCAGCCATTGCCCTTTTCCGGCGACGCGAAAGCCGGTCCCCGGGCTCTTCGACCCGGGGATGGCGCACCGGCGCTTGCGCCGCGAGGGCGCCGATGTGCGCCGCCACTCTGGCCAACCCCGCCGCCTTGTCCTCCACCCAAGTTGCGAGGCTAGCGGCGCACAGATAAAGCGCTCCGAACACATCGTGCATCGTTTGGGCGACCCGGTCCTCGGGGATCAGCTGCTGGACGTTGAGATAGATCGCCGCCGCCCTGACGCGCTCGCCGTATTGGGCCGCCGCGGAGACGCCGGCGGGAAACTCAGCCTTGGTCTCCAAACCGCAAGCCGTACAGCAATAGACCAAGGCTTGGTGCTCGGTGACCTCGATCAACCGCTCGGGCAGATCGAACACCTGCCTCTTCTCCATCCCCACTCGCATCGAAGCGGTCAGGCCGGCGCAGCAGTGACGACACAGGTTCGCCGTATGCCGCTCGATTCGATCGGGGGCCTCGACCTGTTTGAGCGTGTCGCCCTTGTGCCCGGCCTGCCCGCCGCTCGGCTTGCCCGAGCGTCCCCGAAGGCTGCCAGGAACGCGCGGCTTCTTCTTCAACCCGTCGCTCGCCGGCGGCTTCGAACTGTCCAGGTCCAATCGTCGTCGAAGCTCGGCCGCCTCGGCGCGGAGGGCGCCGTTGTCAGCCCGCAACGCCTCGTTCTCGCGCCGCAGGTCGGCGATCTCGCGCTGCAGCGCTTCGATCGCCTCGCGAATCTCGGCAGGAAGAATCATCCCCACCTTGACTTATGGTTCCACCCCACTCGTCTCGCCCAATAAACGCCTCAGCGAAACTTTCAAACGAACTGTGGCAAATCGGACTCACCCACCTTGGCAGTTACCTCCGACCTTCCGGCATTGCCCATGGCGGCCGTCGAATCCTCGGGAAGGGCGCCGCGCTTGGACGGGCTGGTCTAACAACTATATCCGATTCTTCCGAAATAAAAAAGACATTTCACAATTTTCTTATTTCACGAAGCCTGCTTCGGGAACGGGGAGGCAGCCCGCCTATGGGAGGACAACCTCCGGAGGCCCTAGAGCGTCGAGCGAACCAAGAATTTGAGTTGCTCAGAGCATGGGCGTGACCGGAGGCTTTTGCTCCGCCAGGTTGGCGCCATCTTTGTGGACGGCCGCGCGCAGCGTTCGTCAGACTCGAATATTTTTGATCGTCGATGGAACCTGCTCGCTCCAGCGGCGTTTATCGGGGTTTTCCTCCAAAAGGGGCTAGCGTGCGGGGGCGCTTGTCTTATCGACGGTCGCAACGGCTCCTCCTCAGACTGGCGCGGAGGAGTCGCCGTGCATTCCCTCGCACGGCCGCGCCAGGGCCGGCCGGCGCCCGGCGCGCGCGCCTGCTGCTCATAACTTCGAAGTTACGTCGCCCGCTCCGTGCCTCGCTCAGCGCCGGGCGCCTCGAAGAAAGGCCAATCAATGGATCAAGATGAGCTTGCGATTGCGACCTCGAAGTCGAAGACGAGGCGAACCAGCGGAGGCGACAAGGAAGGCGACAGAAAATACCTGCGCACTCTCCTGCAGGCCCTTCAGGCCGCGCGGGCAGGCGATTTCTCGGCGCGACTGCCTACTGATCAAGTTGGTCTCGCCGGCAAGATAGCCGATGCGTTCAATGACGTCGTGTCGGCGAACGAGCGGATGGCCCAGCAACTTGAACAGGTGGGGCAAATCGTCGGGCGGGAGGGAAGAACGCGCAAGCGACTTCGTCTCGGGGTCAGCGCCGGAGCTTGGGGCGAGATGGAGAACTCCGTCAACGCCTTGATTGACGACCTCTTGTGGCCGACCGCCGCGGTCACTCACGCCATCACCGCGGTGGCGCAAGGCGATCTGCAACAGACCGTTCCCCTGGACGTGGACGGGCATCCGCTGCAGGGAGAATTTCTGCGGTCCGCCAAGATCGTCAACGCGATGATCAAGCAACTGAGCGTCTTTACGTCAGAGGTCACGCGGGTGGCCCGGGAAGTTGGCACTGACGGAAAACTGGGCGGTCAAGCGCAGGTTCGCGAGGTCACCGGGGTTTGGAGAGATCTCACCGAAAGCGTCAACTCGATGGCGAGCAACCTGACCGGCCAGGTTCGCAACATCGCCGAAGTCACCATTGCGGTTGCGAACGGCGACCTCTCAAAGAAGATCACGGTCGACGTCCGAGGCGAAAT
This sequence comes from uncultured Alphaproteobacteria bacterium, assembly GCA_963824475.1. GTDB lineage: Bacteria > Pseudomonadota > Alphaproteobacteria > Rhizobiales > Beijerinckiaceae > Roseiarcus. The sequence continues at coordinate 138,261 of CAWGPR010000001.1, read as the reverse complement.
TCTTCAGCTCAAGGAGGCCATCAATACGATGGTCGACCAGCTCCGGTCCTTCGCGTCCGAAGTGACCCGAGTTGCTCGCGAGGTCGGGACGGAGGGAAAACTCGGCGGGCAGGCGCTTGTGCCCGGCGTCGCGGGAACATGGAAGGACCTTACCGACAGCGTCAACGCGATGTGCGGCAATCTGACCGACCAGGTGCGCAACATCGCCCAGGTCACCACGGCCGTCGCTCGGGGCGATCTCTCTCGCAAGATCACGGTCGACGTGCGCGGCGAGATCCTCGAGCTCAAAGACACGATCAACACGATGGTCGACCAGCTCAACGGATTCGCGTCCGAAGTGACGCGGGTCGCGCGCGAAGTTGGCACGGAAGGCCGGCTCGGAGGTCAAGCGCAAGTGCTGGGCGTCGCCGGAACATGGAAGGACCTTACCGACAGCGTCAACTCGATGGCCGGCAATCTGACGGCCCAGGTTCGCAACATCGCCGAGGTGGCGACGGCCATCGCCGGAGGGGACCTATCGAAAAAGATCACGGTCAACGTCAGCGGCGAGATCCTCCAACTCAAAGAGACCATCAACACGATGGTCGACCAACTCAACCGCTTCGCCGGAGAGGTGACGCGGGTCGCGCGCGAAGTCGGCACCGAAGGTCGGCTTGGCGGTCAGGCCAACGTTATGGGCGTCGCCGGGACCTGGAAGGATCTGACCGAAAGCGTCAACTCGATGGCGTCGAACCTGACTGCGCAGGTTCGCAATATCGCCGAGGTGTCGACCGCAATCGCCAACGGCGATTTGTCCAAGAAGATCACCGTCAACGTCAGCGGCGAGATCCTCCAGCTCAAGGAGACCATCAACACGATGGTCGATCAGCTGAACGCCTTCGCCGGCGAGGTGACGCGGGTTGCGCGCGAAGTCGGCACCGACGGGCGGCTCGGCGGCCAGGCGCAAGTGCCGGGCGTAGCCGGGACGTGGAAGGACCTTACCGACGGCGTCAACTCGATGGCGTCAAACCTTACCGGACAAGTGCGCAACATAGCTCAGGTGGCGACGGCGGTTGCGCGCGGCGATCTCTCCCGGAAGATCACAGTCGACGTCCGCGGGGAAATTCTCGAGTTGAAAGACACCATCAATACGATGGTCGACCAGCTCAACGCCTTCGCGAGCGAGGTGACGCGAGTCGCGCGGGAGGTGGGCACGGAAGGGCGCCTGGGGGGCCAGGCGCAGGTGCCTGGCGTCGCCGGCACGTGGAAGGACCTCACCGACAGCGTCAATTCGATGGCGGGCAATCTCACGGGCCAAGTGCGCAACATTGCGGAGGTCGCGACAGCGATCGCCAACGGAGACCTGTCCCGCAAGATCACGGTGGACGTGCGCGGCGAGATCCTCCAGCTCAAGGAGACGCTCAACACGATGGTCGATCAGCTCAACCGCTTCGCCGGCGAGGTGACGCGCGTCGCACGCGAAGTCGGCACTGAGGGGCGGCTAGGCGGCCAGGCGCACGTCCCGGGGGTTGCGGGAACGTGGAAAGGATTGACGGACAACGTCAACTCGATGGCGGGCAACCTCACGGCTCAGGTCCGGAACATAGCCGAAGTGACGACCGCGGTCGCGCGCGGCGATCTTTCACGCAAAATCACCGTCGACGTGAAAGGAGAGATTCTGGAGCTTAAGAACACGATCAATACGATGGTCGACCAGCTGAACTCGTTCGCCTCGGAGGTGACACGCGTCGCGCGCGAAGTCGGAACGGAGGGCAAGCTCGGCGGCCAAGCGCTCGTGCCCGGCGTCGCTGGAACGTGGAAGGACCTCACCGACAACGTCAATTTCATGGCGTCGAATCTCACGGGACAAGTGAGAAACATCGCGGAGGTTGCGACAGCGATCGCCAATGGCGACCTGTCGAAGAAGATCACCGTCGACGTTCGCGGCGAAATTCTGCTGCTCAAGGACACTCTGAACACGATGGTGGAGCAGCTGCGCTCGTTCGCCGCCGAAGTCACCCGAGTCGCGCGCGAGGTTGGAACTGAGGGAAAACTCGGCGGACAGGCGCTCGTGCCGGGCGTTGGCGGCACCTGGAAGGATCTCACCGACAACGTCAATCTTTTGGCGGCAAACCTAACGACGCAGGTGCGAAACATCGCCGAAGTGACCACCGCCGTCGCTCGGGGCGACCTCTCGCGCAAGATCACCGTCGACGTCAAAGGCGAAATTCTCGAGCTGAAGAATACGATCAACACGATGGTTGATCAGCTCAACGCTTTCGCTTCCGAAGTGACCCGCGTCGCGCGTGAAGTCGGCACGGAAGGAAAGTTGGGCGGTCAGGCAGCCGTCCCGGGAGCCGCCGGGACCTGGAAGGATTTGACCGATACCGTGAACGTCATGGCGGCCAATCTGACCGAGCAGGTCCGCGGCATCGTGAAAGTGGTGACGGCCGTCGCTGGCGGCGACCTCACGCAGGATCTGGCGGTCAAGTCGAAAGGCGAGGTCGCGGCGCTGGCCGAGACGATCAACAACATGACCAACACACTTGCGACCTTCGCTGACCAGGTCACGACCGTCGCGAGAGAAGTGGGCGTCGAAGGCAGGCTTGGCGGTCAAGCGAATGTGCCCGGCGCCGCCGGCACATGGAAGGATCTGACAGGCAACGTCAACTTGCTTGCGGCAAACCTCACCACCCAGGTGCGAGCGATCGCCGAGGTGGCGACCGCGGTGACCAAGGGCGATCTCACCCGGTCGATCCAGGTCGACGCGCGCGGCGAAGTGGCTGAGCTCAAAGACAACATCAACACGATGATCGACAATCTGCGCCTGACGACGGAGCGCAATACGGAACAGGATTGGCTGAAGACCAATCTCGCAAGATTCACCAACATGCTGCAGGGGCAGCGGGACCTGAGCACGGTCGGTCGAATGCTCCTGTCGGAACTGGCCCCTCAGGTCGATGCGCAGAATGGCGTCATCTACTTGGTCGACGCTGAAGGCCCCCCAGTGCTCAAGCTTTTGGCCTCCTACGCCGACGCGGGCGCGAAGGGCCATCCCGAGACGCTCCAATGGGGCGAGGGCGTCATCGGACAGTGCGCGGTCGATGCGCGCGCCACGCTCATTTCGGATGTGCCGTCCAACGTTGTTCCGATCCGAACTGGCATGTTCGAGATGAAACCATCCAACTTGATTGTCCTCCCCGTGCTCTTCGAAGGTCAGGTCAAAGCGGTCATCGAGCTTGCTTCCGTCTCGCCATTCACCGAATTGCAAAAGACTTTCCTGGATCAGCTCACCGCCGGGATTGGCATCGTGCTCAACAGCATCGAAGCGACAATGCAAACGGAGGGCTTGCTCAAGCAGTCGCAACAGCTGGCGACCGAGCTGCAGATCCAGCAGAAAGAGCTTCAGCTCACGAATGAGCAGCTCGAGCAGAAGGCCCAGCAACTGGCCGAGCAAAACGCGGAAGTTGAACGCAAAAATGATGAAATCGAGCAGGCCCGCCGAGCGGTGGAGGAAAAGGCGACCGAACTCGCGCTGACCTCGAAGTACAAATCCGAGTTCCTGGCCAACATGTCGCATGAGCTGCGCACGCCGCTTAACAGCATCCTGATTCTGGGGCAACAACTGGCGGACAACCCGGACGGCAATCTTTCCGGCCGTCAGGTTGAGTTCGCGCGCACGATTCACGGCGCCGGCAGCGATCTCTTGAATCTCATCAGCGACATCCTCGACCTGTCGAAGATCGAATCCGGCACCGTCTCTGTGGACGCCGAGGAGATTGCGCTACGGCTTCTGGCGGAGTCCGTCGCCCGTCCTTTCCTGCATGAGGCGGAACGGCGCGGTCTTTCGTTCGATGTCACAATCGCGCCCGAACTGCGCAGCATCACCACAGACTCGAAGCGCCTCCAGCAGGTCCTCAAGAATCTGCTCTCGAACGCCATCAAGTTCACCGAGCACGGTCGAGTTGGGATGCGGATCGCCGGCGTGGCGTCCGGATGGACGCCCACTCATCCAGTGCTCGCAACCGCATCCGCCGTCGTCGCGTTCGAGGTCACCGACACGGGCATTGGCATTCCCCCGGAAAAGCAGCGCCTCATATTCGAGGCCTTCCAGCAAGCCGACGCCAGCACCAGTCGTCGCTACGGAGGCACGGGGCTGGGTCTCGCGATCAGCCGCGAGCTCGCGAACCTGCTGGGCGGCGAAATCCACTTGCGGAGCAAGGCTGGGGAAGGGAGCACGTTCACGCTCTACCTGCCAATCACTTACGTCGGGCCCGCGCGAGCGATCGCCAAGGGAACGAGCGGAGCACGACCGGAGGCGCGAGCCGACGTGAGCTCCATCCTCGCGGAGGAGACGCCGCCGCAACCGACCGACGATCGAGCGGATCTTGCGCCGGACGATGCGGTGTTGTTGATCGTCGAGGACGATCCCCACTACGCGCGCATCCTCGCGGATCTCGCGCGGGACGTCGGGCTCAAGGTCCTGATCGCCTCTCGCGGCGCCGACGCTTTGACCCTCGCCCGGGAATTTATCCCTCTCGCGATCTCGCTCGACGTTTTTCTGCCAGATATGCTTGGCTGGGCGGTGCTGAGCCAGTTGAAGCAGGATCTGCGCACCAGGCACATCCCCGTGCAAATCGTCACGCTCGACGAGGATCGGCAGCATGGACTGGCGGGCGGCGCTTTTGCATTCGTCAACAAGCCCACAACAATGGACAAACTGAAGGCGTCGATCGCTCGGCTCGGCGAATATGCTCGTGATCCGCGGAAGCGGCTGCTTGTCGTCGAGGACAATCCGGCGGAGCTCCAGGGCATAACCGAGTTGCTCGGCCACCGGGACATTGAAATCGTCACAGCCGACAACGGCCGCAAAGCTTTGGAAATGCTTCAGGAGGAACCAACCGATTGCGTCGTCCTCGATCTCAAGCTGCCCGACATGTCTGGGTTCGAGTTGCTTGAGCATATTCGACAGGATGATGCGCTGATGCAGGTTCCGGTCGTCGTGTTCACCGGCCGCGAGTTGTCGCCGGAGGAGGACGCGCGATTGCGTTCGATCGCCCGCAGCGTCATTGTCAAAGGCGTCGAGTCGCCAGAGCGTCTTCTCGACGAAACAGCGCTCTTCCTTCATCGCGTGGTCACGGATCTTCCGCCAGAGAAGCGACGCATGTTGGAGCGGTTGCGCAATTCCGACGAAAATCTGCGCGGGCGCAAAGCGCTTCTTGTCGATGACGACGCCAGAAACATCTTCGCGTTAAGCAGCGTGCTTGAGCGACGAGGAATGGAAGTGCTGTCAGCGACGACAGGTCGCGAAGCGATTGCGATTCTCGAGGCGGATCGGGAGGTTTCGATAGTCCTCATGGACATCATGATGCCGGAAATGGACGGCTACGAGACCATGCAGGCGATTCGGTCTGATCCTTCGATGCAACGGCTGCCGATCATTGCGCTCACCGCAAAGGCGATGAAAGGGGACCGCGAAAGGTGCCTCGAGGTTGGCGCCTCGGACTATTTGGCGAAGCCGGTCGATACGGATCAGTTGCTTTCGGCTCTTCGCATTTGGCTCCATCGCTGAGGCCCCGTGCGCAAGATGGATCGCGATCGGGATCCGGTGAATATTCTTCTCGTCGACGATCAACCGTCGAAGCTTCTCAGTTACGAAGTCATCCTCGGAGAGCTCGGCGAAAACCTTATCAAGGCCGCTTCGGGACGCCGGGCCCTCGAGCAATTGCTGCGTCACGAGGTCGCTGTCATTCTCATCGACGTTGCGATGCCTGAACTCGACGGATTCGAGCTTGCAGCGATGATTCGAGAGCATCCGCGGTTTGCGCAGACCGCGATCATCTTCGTGTCCGCAGTTCACCTGTCTGAGTTCGACAGCTTGCGAGGCTACCAGGCCGGCGCTGTCGACTACCTGCCAGTCCCGATCGTTCCGGAGCTCCTGCGCGCAAAGGTTCGCATTTTCTGCGACCTGTACAGGAAAACTCGGCAGCTCGAGGCGCTCAACGAGGAGCTGGAGAGGAGAGTCGAAGCTCGTACGGCTGAGCTTGCGGCGGCGAATGCGGAGCTGGAGGAGAGGGTCGAGGCCCGGACGCGGGAGCGTGAAGCGGCATTGGCGCAAGTCGCAGAGATGCAAAAGCTCGAAAGCCTTGGACAGCTGACGGGCGGGGTCGCGCACGATTTCAACAATCTGCTCATGGTCGTGATGTCCAACCTCGACATGGCGCGCAGTCGAGTCGCGGACGACGCCCGCCTGACGGGGTGGCTTGGACGAGCGATGGAGGCGGCTACGCGCGGCGCCGCTTTGACGAAGCACATGCTCGCGTTCGCGCGTCGCCAGGACCTCAAGCCTGAATCCATCGCTCTTTCGGCCGTGGTCAAGGGCATGGTTGAAATGATGTCGCACTCGTTGGATCCCAACGTGCGAATCGCTATTGATCTGCCCAGCGACCTTCCTCGCGTTCGGATCGATCGCAATCAGCTTGAGCTCGCGCTTCTCAATCTTGGGCTGAACGCGAGGGACGCCATGCCGAACGGAGGAGAGCTTTTAGTCAAGGCGAGAGTGGCTGACCACGCGCCTCTGCCCGACAAACTGGCGCCGGGTTTTTATGTTCATCTGTCGGTTATCGATAGCGGTCTTGGGATGGACGCCGAGACCTTGGCTCGCGCCTCCGAGCCGTTCTTCTCGACCAAGCCCGCAGGCTCCGGTTTGGGGCTTTCGATGGTCCACGGGCTCACGCTTCAGTCTGGAGGAGCAATGCACATTGCGAGCCGGCCGAATGAAGGGACTTCGGTTTCGTTGTGGCTCCCAGTCGCGCAAGGCCCGGTTTCGACCGAGCAGGCCGTTGATGCGCCCGATGAATTCATAAGCTCGAGACGCCGTGTCCTGCTGGTGGACGACGATCCGCTTGTGCTCGCGGCCACCGCGGACATGGTGCGCGAGCTGGGGCACGAGACAATCGAAACGACCTCTGCAAAGAAGGCGCTCGAGATTCTGCGGACAGGAGAGCGACCGGACCTTGCCATCCTTGACTATGCGATGCGCGAAATGTCCGGTTTGGTTTTGGCGGACTTGATTCGCAAAATTCATCCCGCATTGCCGCTGCTTTTGGCCACTGGCTACTCGGAGCAGGAAAAGGCGGCAGGAAACTTGCCGAGGCTCGACAAGCCCTACACTTTGGCCGAGTTGGCTCGCCAGATTGATTTGCTGGCCGCGGGCGCCAAATAGGCGCAGCGGCTCCGGCCTCCAGGAGGCGGGGCTCTGCTCCTTCACGGCGTAGCGATTCATCTCGTTCAATCCGAATCCGGGAAGCGGGAGCGGCCGTGCGGTCCTCGGATGAGTTGCCGCTCCCGCTATTGAGCCGTGTCACGACTCAATAGGTGAAATCCATAAATCCTCGGTCTGGGGCGCTGAGGTCGGCGGACCAGCTCATTGCGGCCCACAGTCCGCACGCAAGAGCGCCAAAAAGAAGGCCGGCTAGAGCAGTCAAAGAAGCCGCGCGCAAAATCGCGAAAATTCTTCCATCCCGCCTTGCGAGGGTTGAAGCCTGACCCCAAGCCGAAACAGTCTTTAGCGAGCTGTTTGCGAGCATTGCGAAACGAACCACCTGATCGGTCACGGCCCTTGGCCTCGCCTCCTGACAAAAAAACGACGCCTAGCAACTCCGCCAGCGCAGGAACGTTCCATCAAGGCGAACGCGCACTTCTCGGAGAGACGCCAGTTTTCCCAACCTCGTTTCGTTCACGGGTTTGGGGCTGGAGTCCGCGCCCCCGAGTCCGATCACAAAAGAGCCCCGCGGTCGGACGAACCGGCGGAAAGCGCGCCCGTTGCGGGAGGGAAAGGAAGCGCGCGTGAATCAAACTCAGTCGGGCTGCAGGAGTTCCGTTCTTCGAGGCGCGCTTGCAGCTAAAGGGAACTCCTGCGGCCCGGCTATGTTTATCGGCTCATCGGGCGGCGCGGCCACGCCATGCTTATAGTCCTCGACCTCCTTCGCGTAGGGCTGTCGCCCTTCTCGATCGTGGTCATGCGGCCGGCTCGGCGTACGGTCGTAACGTTCCGCGACCTTCCGCGGTGACGAGCCCAAGCCCGAGGGGGCCGTGATAATCCTCCATGAGCCGAGCAACCATGAGCCGAGCAACGTCAGCGATTGCGCCCGAACAGCTCGCGCAATTTTCCCTTCGCCGCTTCGAGGGTCTGCTTCCGTTCGGGCGGCAAGTTTCGACCCGCCCTATTGATGTAGAAGGTCAACATCGACATCGCCGATCGGAAGGGGCTTGATTTCCGCCGGTCGCTCTCCTCGGCCGAGCGCTTGAGCGACCGAGCGATTTCACCGGCATTTTCCTTCTCGAACACGTTCGGCTCGAGATCGAGCGCGTCCGAATGCGCCGTCGCATCGGCCGACCATCGCTTCTTCCGCTGGCTTTCGGGCATTGCCCGCTCCTTCGTCGCGGCGCTGATCACGCACAACGCAAATTACGCAAGATGGTTCCAAGGCTGAGCCTGGCGGGCCAAGATCGACCAGAGCCGGTATCGATTCGAACCGCCGCCGGTCGCTGTTGTCGGCCTACGGACGACACGCTATCGTGGATCTCGGTTGCAAAAAGATTGAGGGCAAGCGATGAGGCTCTGGGTGATGTTGGCGGGCGTCGCGACAATTGCGACGGCGACCGTTGCAATGGCTGAGGACAAGCCGCTCGTCGTCTATGTCTCGCCCAATCCCATCGGCGTGAACGACTTCCTCAAACTGGGGAAGGCTGGAGCCGAGAAGGCCGCCGCTGAGCTCGGCGCAGTCGCCAAGGTCTACGAAAGCACCGACCCGACGACCCAGCGTCAGAATTTGGAAGCCGCCGCCAAGCAGGGGGCGAAGGTCGTCGTCGCCATCGGCTTCGAGTTCAATGATATGCTGCCGGATATCGCCGCCGCCTATCCGAACGTGAAGTTCCTAGCCGTCGACAGCTGCCCGAAGACGCTGCACTCCAACATCTATTGCTCGGTCTTCCGAGAATATGAGCCGAGTTTCCTCGCTGGCGCCGAAGCTGCGCTGACGTCGAAGACAGGCAAGGTCGGCGCAATCGGCGCCCTCGATATCCCGTTCATCCACCGCTACACCGACGCATTCAACGAAGGCGCGAAGCATGTGAAGCCCGACATCGTGGTCGCGCCGAGCCTCTGGGTCGGCGGTTCGAATCCTTTCTCCGATCCGGCCCGCGGCCAACAACGCGCGACCGTTATGGTCTCGGACAACGTCGACCGGGTGATGGCGGCGGGGGCGGGTTCGAACGGCGGCATCTTCCAGGCGATGGCCGACCAGCCGGGCGCCGCCGCCTTCGGCGTCGACACCAACCAGTGCCCGCAGGCGCCGGGCTTGGTGATGGACAATGTCGAAAAGCGAACCGACGTGGTGATCGAAAAGGGCGTCGCCGGGATCTTCAAGGGCGATCAGCCGCAGGTGGCGGCGCTCGGTCTGTCCGAGGGCGGCATGACCCTCACCGGCATCGAGCCGGGTGTGGAGAAGTCCGGTTGCCTGATCGCAAAATATCCCGACGTGATCGAGAAGGTGAAGGCGCTGCGGGACGAGATCGCCTCAGGCAAGCTCAAGATCGAAGATCCGATGAAGCTCGCCAAATAAGCCGACCGCCTCCAATGCCGGAGGTCGAGCTCGCGGCGATCGGCATCGTCAAGCGCTACGGATCGCTTGTCGCCAACGATCACATCGACCTTTCAGCCGCTCGTGGCGAAGTGCACGCCGTCATGGGGGAGAACGGCGCCGGGAAGTCGACGTTGATGTCGATCCTATACGGCATGCAGGCGCCGGACGAAGGTCGGATCATATTGCGAGGCGCCGAAGTCCGTTTTCGCTCGGCTCTCGACGCGATCGCCCAGGGCATGGGAATGGTCCACCAGGCCTTCAGACTCTTCAACTCGCTCTCTGTGTGGGAGAATGTCGTCTACGCGCGCGAGCCGACGCGGCTCGGTTTCATTGACCGGTCCGCGGCGGTTGCCGAAGTGGCCGCGCTTGCCGAACGTTTCCATCTCCAGGTTGATCCAAGCGCCATTGTTGGCCGGCTTTCGGTAGGCGTACGCCAGCGCGTCGAGATTCTGAAGGCGCTTTACCGCGACGCGAAAATACTGATCCTCGACGAGCCGACGGCTGTCCTGACGCCGCAGGAGCGGGACGGACTGTTTACCGTCATCCGAAATCTGACCGCGGACGGGCGCACGGTGCTCTTTGTCACGCACAAGCTCCATGAGGTGATGGCGATCAGCGACCGTGTCACCGTGCTGCGGGACGGCAGGGTCGCGGCCCGGATGATCACGGCGGAAACTTCTCCGCGCGAGATCATCCGCGCGATGACCGGCCGGGCTGTCAATCTGACGGTCAAGAAGGGACCGCCGAAGCCGGGCGCCGTCGTGCTTAAGGTCGAGGGCCTTACGGTGGGCGACCGTCTCAAGCCCATCGTCGACAAGGTGAGCCTTACGGTTCGAGCTGGCGAGATCGTCGGCGTCGCTGGCGTTGCGGGCAATGGCCAGACCGAACTCATCGAAGCGCTGACCGGACTGCGGACGCCGGACGCGGGGCGGGTGGAGATCTTGGGACGGGACGTCACCTCGCTCGACGTCGCCCATCATCGCGGAGCGGGCCTTGCCTATATTCCCGAGGATCGAGCCGCCACCGGCGCTGCGCTGCAGGCCTCGGCGGCGGACAATCTGGCGATGGGTTTCCATCGCGCGCCCCCGCTTGCTCATGGTGCGCTGCTCGACTACGGGGCCATTGCGGCGCGCGCCCGGAGCCTTATCGAGCGCTTCGGGATAAAGATCGGGAGCGAGGCGGAGCCTGTTGGATCGCTCTCCGGCGGAAACCTCCAGAAGGTCGTCGTCGCGCGCGAGCTTGCTCATGAGGCGCCGCTCCTGATCGCCGAACAGCCGACGCGCGGCCTCGATATCGGCGCGATCGAATTCATCCATTCTCTCCTGATCGAAGAGCGGGAGAGGGGGCGGGCCACGCTCCTCGTTTCCGCGGAGCTTACCGAGATCATGGCGCTCTCCGACCGCATCCTTGTGATGTTCGAAGGTCGCATCCTCGCAGACATCCCAGGGGAGCACGCGGATGAGGAGACGCTGGGCTTGATCATGGCCGGCCGTGTGAAGGAGGTCGCGTGACGGCGCTGAGCGAGACGAGGCGCCAAGCAGGCTTCAGCCGCGCGCGGTTCCTCGACGCCGCCCGATTTCCGACGCCAATTGAGAGGCTCGCCTTGCTGAACCGGGCCGCAGACGTGGCATGAACGCGTCCTCTGTTTATCGAATGCCGCGTATTCCGGCGGTCCCACTTGCGATCCTGACGGGCGCCATCATCGGCGCGCTTCTCATCTTCCTCTCTGGCCACAATCCCGCTTCGGCCTATTGGGCGATCCTGGTCGGCGCGCTCGCGGTCCAGAATCTGCCCGACACGCTGAACTGGGCCGCGCCGCTCGTCGGCATGACGCTGGTCGCGGCATTGCCGCTGCGCGGCGGCATGGTCAATCTCGGCGGCGACGGGCAACTCGTGATCGGCGGCCTCGTCGCTGCGCTCGTCCCGCTCTATCTGCCCGCGCCCGGGCCGGTCGCGGCGGCGGCCGCCATTCTCGCGGCGATGCTGGCGTCCGGTCTCTACGCCTCGCTCGCTGCATGGGGCGAGACTCGATTCGGGGTCCCCATGCTGATCTCGAGTTTGCTGCTCTCCTATCCGGCTGTTGGCGTCGCTTCCTATGTCGTTGGCTTCCCGCTTCGCGACACGACGACCGGCCTCGCGGAGACGGTCATGATCCCGACGTCCGCCCGGTTGCCCTCGATCGTCGGCCCGCTCAACGTCGGCCTGATCCTGATAGCGATCGCAGCCGCCGTCTTCGTCTTCTATGACCGTTGCACGGTCGGGGGCTACGAGCTCAGGATGCGCGGGCTCAATCCTCGATTTGCAGCCTACGGCGGCGTGAGGCTCAATTCTCAAACGATGCGGATCATGTTCGCGAGCGGCGCCATCGCGGGGCTTGTCGGCGCGATCATCGTGCTCGGCTCACAATATCGCTTTCAGGACGGCGCGCTCGTCACGCCGAACTACACTTGGTCCGGCCTCATGGCCGCCCTGCTCGTCAGCGGCGAGCCGCTAGGCGCCATCGGAGCCGGCCTCTTTTTCGCAATTCTTCAGACCGGCGGTTTCGCCATGCAGCGCGAGACCGCCACCCCGCGCGTCCTGACCATGGTGCTGCAGGCCATCATCATCCTGTTCCTGGCCATCCGCCACGGAGTGGGGCGGCGTCGGCCATGATGAGCTTCATCACCCCTTCGCTGGTCAATTCCGCTGTTCATGCGATGACGCCGATCCTGCTTGCGACGCTTGCCGGCGTGCTCTGCGGCCGTGTCGGCGTCTTCAACATGGCGATGGAGGGCCAGCTTCTGGTCGGGGCCTTCGGGGCGATCGTCGGCAGCTATTTTCTCGGCAGCGCTACCGGCGGGGTCGCAGTCGCGGTCGTCGCCACGGTCATCTTCTCGCTGATCCTCGCCTATGGGGCGACGGTCTTTCGCGGCGATTCGGTCGTCATCTGTATCGGCATGAACCTTCTCGCCTCCGGGCTCACCGCCTTTCTGTTGCGCCAGATTTTTGGCGTCTCAGGAACCTTCGGCGATCCGGCGATCGTCGGCCTCGAGAAGATCCGCATCGCCGCGATCAACGCCGTTCCCTGGATCGGCTGGATCTTCTCGCGCCAGACGGCGATCACCTGGGTCTCGTGGTTGTTGGTCGCGATCGTGACAATTGCCATGTTCCGGACGCCGGTCGGCCTGCGCCTCCGCGGCGTCGGCGAGGACGCGAGCGCGGCTGAGACGATGGGCGTCGACGTCATGCGCTATCGGATCGTGACGGTGCTCGTCGCCGGGGCGTTGACCGGGCTCGGCGGCGCGCAACTGTCGCTCGGCGGGGTCGACATCTTTTCCGAGGACATGAGCGGCGGACGCGGCTGGATCGCGGTCGTGGCGGTGATGCTGGGCCGCAGCCATCCGCTCTGGTCATCGCTTGCCTGCGTGCTGTTTGGCGTCGCCAATTCGCTTTCGGTGCGGCTTCAGGGCCAGGGCCTGCCAAACCAGCTTACCGACATTGTCCCCTATGTTGTGACGCTGGCTGCGCTCGCGATCAGCCGCCGCCGGCGCCAGAAAAGCGCCGTGATCGAGACGATCACCGCCCACACCTAGCTCAGGATTTTGGCGTGTCCGAACCTTGCCGCATGATCATGGACGTCGACCCCGGAATCGACGACGCGATGGCGATTTTCTACGCCGTCCGCCGTCCCGGAATAAAGCTCGAGGCGCTCACCACAACCTTCGGCAACAGCGACACCGCGATCACAACCGAGAACGCGCTGCGGATCCTGGAGTTGCTCGGGCGCCCCGACATTCCCGTCGCGAAAGGCGTTTCGCGCTCGCTCATTCACCCCTATGTCCGCCGCGCCGATCACGTCCATGGGAGCAATGCGATCGGCGACGTTGCACTTCCGGCGCCGAAGATCAAGGCGACCGACGAACACGCCTGCGACCTGATCATTCGCATGGCGAAGGAGAACCCGGGCGAGATCGCGCTCTGCGCGGTTGGCCCTGTGACCAATGTCGCGCTCGCGCTCACCAAGGCTCCGGAGATCGCGAGGCTCCTGCGCAAGATCGTCCTCATGGGATCAACGATCTTCCACCCAGGAATTCCCGGTCCCTCAGCGCCGATGGTCGACGCCAACTTCGCCAATGATCCAGAGGCGGCGCATATCGTGCTTCGGGCGGGCGCCAGCGTCGCGCTGGTCGGCATGGACGTCACAATGACAACTCTCTTCTCGCCCGATAAGGTGGACGAGGTTGCGCGCGAAGGGGATAACGCCGCCAAGACGCTGATGCGGATGGCCGAATTCTATGTCAACGCCTATAAGGCGATGTACCCTGGCATAGCGGGCTGCGGCCTGCACGACCCGCTTGCGGTCGCGATTGCGGAGGATCCCAGCCTCGCCAGCACGGAGCGCATGTTCGTTGACGTGGAGCTTCATGGCGAATTGACGCGCGGCCAGACGGTCGCCGACCGGCGCGGCACGGCTGTGCCTCTTCAGAACGCCGATGTCTGCATGGAGGTCGACCGGACGCGGTTCGAGACTCGCTTTCTCGCCGCGATCAAAGGACGTTGAGAACTGCCGAGCTGGCTCGTCAGCCGAGGGCGCCATATCGTTCGCGCATCATCCGCTGAACAACTCTGCGATCGATCTTTCCCGGACCCTTGAGAGGCAGTTCGTCGACGAAGTCGATCCGGCGCACTTCCCCCTTGACGGCATGCGGCGCCGCGATGACCGACGCCTCGGCTACGGCCGGATGGCGCAGCAGCATGCCGCGGAATGAACGAACGGCGTCATCGTTCCTTCTCTGATCGCCGACGCTGGTCTTAAGGGTGGGTGAGAACGACGTCGCCGCCGGGCGTCGCGAGCTCGGCGACGAAACCCGGATAAGCCCCGCGCTTGACGGGGACCGGAATGTCGAGGGCGCCATAGAGGCGCGCGAGTTCGTCGGCTTCCGGATGGAGCACCGCGAACGAGCGCAGCTGGCAACCGGCCGGGACGCTCTCGGAAGGGTGGGGCGACGCTCCCCAATCGATCACAAATGGGATCGCCTCGCCGAAGCGGCGGTGTTCGAAATGGAGGATGGTCCAGTCGATGCGCCCGCCGTCCGGCCGGTTGCGGTGCATGGCCACGGGACCTTGCAGCGAGAACCCCTCCCGCCGCGCCGCGTCGCTCAGCTCGTCGAGATTGTCCGAACGAATCGCAAAGGTCATAATCCCCGGACGCGGCAGAGCCGCGATGACGCCGCCGCGATTGCCCTCAAGATCCTGGGCGAGATCGGGCGAGATGATCTCGAGATAGACGCCTGGATCGAGGCCGATCAGGCTGTTGCGGGTGCCGAACCCCGGATGGGCTCCGCCGCGCGCCGGCGCGACGCCCGTGAGGTTCTCGATGATCTTCTCTCCTGCGCCAAGATCAGGCGCGGCCCAAAGGATGTGATCCAGTCCGGTCAAGCCCCCAACTCCTTCCGACTACAAAGTCTATATACATAGGCTAGTTAGCTCGGCGGCGCCGACCCGCTAAGTCCGGCCGCCCCTTCCCTCCCCACCCCCGAGCCCCTATATTGGAGACGGCGCCCGCAAGGGCGGCTATGGCGATAAATGGGCATCGGAATAAGTCTTTCGGACCCGGGGGCGGTACCCGGCGCCTCCACCCAAGCCCGCTTGAGATAAGCGGGTTTCGGCGGGGGCGAACTAGGTTCGACGGGGGACCCAAAGGGTGATCTTTCGCTCGGCATGATACCGCCGTTATCGGGTCAAACCTATAGTTGCGAATGACAACTATGCTCCGGTGGCCCTCGCTGCGTAATGCAGCGCTGGTACTGGGAATCAAGTCCTAGGGGTTTGCACTTCTAGGCGGGGTCCGGAGGCGCCTGGCAACAGAAGCCTCCACTTCTCCTTGTCGTCGCGAGCTCCGGTATGCACTCCGCGGATTGCAATGCCCTGGACGGTCGGTTAGTTTTTGCGCCTTCGCGCGAATTCGTTCCCCATGGCGACCGACCTCATCCGCTACGATCTCCTGGTGCAGGACGCCCTGCGCACCGTGGTGCGCAAGGTCCTTGCCGACACGGCGCGCGCCGGGCTCATCGGCGAGCATCATTTCAATATCGCGTTCAAGACCCAGGCGCCGGGCGTTGTCGCGCCACCCGCGATCAAGCAGCGCTTCCCCGACGAGATGTCGATCATTCTCCAGCACGAGTTCTGGGACCTCGTCGTCAGGGAGGACGCATTCGAAGTCAGCCTGAACTTCGCTCGCAAGCCCGAGCGGTTGACGGTGCCGTTCGATTCGATCACCGGCTTCACCGATCCGTCGGTTCCGTTCGGATTCAAGCTCGAGCCGCGCGTGTCGGAGCCGGCAAGCCGCCCGCCGGCCGCCGTGGAACAAAAGGAGCCGGCGCCAGCCCGCGCCCCCGTCAAGCCGGCGCCGGTCAAGCCGCCTGCCCAGCCAGCCCCCGCCGCGAAGCCCCCTCAGAGCGCGGAGAAACCGGAGGAGCCCGGCGGCGAGGCCAAGGTCGTGTCGATCGACGCCTTTCGCAAGAAATAGCGGAGGCGGACGCTTTGACCGAGATCGTCAACCTGCGCCGGGCGCGAAAGCTAAAGAACCGCGAGCTTAAGCAAGCGGAAGCGGCTGAGAACCGCGCCGTCTTCGGCCGGTCGAAGGCCGAGAAGCGTCTCATTGAAAGCGAGCGCGCCCTTGCCGAGGGGCGCCTCGACGCCCACCGGCTCACCCGACCCGATGGCGACTGACAACGCGAACGCGCGCGTCGTCAAGCGCTCGCTCGTCATCGCCGGACATCGCACCAGCATTTCCCTTGAGGACGCATTTTGGCGCCGGCTGCGCCGCATCGCGGCCGAGCGCGGACTCTCGCTCAATCGCTTGGCGGCGACGATCGACGCCTCGCGCGGCCGCGCCAATCTGTCGTCGGCCATCCGCGTGTTCGTGCTCGAGGCCGAAGGGGCCCGATCGTCCAGCCCGGACCCAGTGCGCGAGAGCGCCGTTCGGGCCGATCAGTAGAGTCCGCCTGGCGCCGGGTCGACTTGCGGGCGCGCCCTGGGCCTGGGCGGGGGCGTCGGGGCCCCGGGTCGCGGGCCGTTGGCGCCCACTTCGTCGCTCTTCGGCGCGGGAGCGGCCGCGAACGGCGCGTTCGCCGTTGCCGCCGGCCCGCGTTCGGGCGTCTCGGTTTTCACCGCCTGGGCATTGTCCGTCGCCCCCTTCTGCACCTCGGCTTTCTCCGCCGCCGCTTTGTCCGCTGCCTTCTTCGCCGCTTCGGCCTCGGCCGCCTTCTCCGCCTCCTCCAGGTCTCGCAACCGCTCGGCCTGCCCTTTCAGGCGCTGCTGCTCGACCTGCCAGTCCTCGATCTCTTGCCGCCTTCGATCCAGGAACCGCTCGCCCTTCAGCCGCCGATTGAA
This sequence comes from uncultured Alphaproteobacteria bacterium, assembly GCA_963824475.1. Taxonomy (GTDB): domain Bacteria; phylum Pseudomonadota; class Alphaproteobacteria; order Rhizobiales; family Beijerinckiaceae; genus Roseiarcus. Next base: position 121,261 of record CAWGPR010000001.1, on the reverse strand, counting down.
GAAGGCGCGCTCGCGAATGTCGGCTTCCATCGTCGAGATGCGATCGCTTTCGCGCGCGATCGCCTGGGCGGCGAGCCCGGCCGAAAGGGAGCTGACGTCGACTTGCCGCTTCGGCGCCTCCAGCGCGTTGTCGATCGTAACCGCCGCGCTTGGCGGCGGCCCCGACCAGAACTTCAAATCGCTGGCTGACGACGTGAGCGTAAGGCGCGTCTCAGCGGCGAGCGTGCGCAGATCGAGATCCGCGCTCAGCGCCCCCTCCTCGCGCCCCTCGGCGATTTTGATCGGGCCTATCTTCGCGACCCCCGCGCTGAGCGAGAGCGGCGCCGATCCGTCGGGGATCGCCAGCGGCGCCCGATTAAGTTCATTGCCGAAGCCGAAGGCGATGTTGGTCTCGTCCAACGGCGCGTCGGGAGTCTGCGCCTTGGCGACCACGCGGCCGAGCGCGCCGGGATCGCTCCGCGCGAGCGCTGCGCCGATGAACGTCACCGTGCCTGAGCCGGCGAGCCCGTTGATCACGGCGGCGGGGCTTCGCCCGGTCGAAGCGAAATCGACCGCGGCGTTGGCACGGCCCGAGAATCCCGGCCGGTCGAACGCGACGGAGTCGAGGGCCAGCGCCCCCGTCAGGGTCACGGTGTCGGCGTCGCGGCGCAGCGTCGCATGGCCGGAGGCGCTGCCTCCCGCGATCCGCGTCGCGAAGTCGTCAAGATCGAGCCGGCCCTTATCAAGGCGCAGAGTGGTCGCGAAGTCGCGCGCTGTCAGAGCGTCCGTCATGTCAAGAGCTCCGACCCGGACCTTTACGGCGGCGGATGGCAGGCGTAACGGCGGCGGCGCGAACCTCGCCTCCGACCAGCGTGCTCCCGCCCGGCGCGGCGGGGGCGGTCCAAGCGCCAGCGCCAAAACCCCGCCGAGCGGCATGCGTTCGACCGTCAGTTCACCCTCGATCTCCGCTGGCGGCCGACGGGAGGCAGCCCCAGAGCCAACCGCCTCTTCGGCGCGAGAGATCTCGGCGCTCGCCTGGGACAGAGCCTCCAGCGTCGCCGCAGGTTGAGGTTGAAAAGTGAGCTCGCCGCTGGCCTTGACCCCTGCGATCGTCGCCGCGAGCCGCGAAAATTTCCATTGATCGCCGCGCAAGGTCGCATCGAACCCAATATCGGCAGGCCCGAGCGCGCCGCCATTCGCAGGCGCAAGACCGAGGGCCGCCGCCAGCGGGGCGAGGTTCGGCGCCTTCGCCTTGGCGGACCCGAACAGCCTTGCATCGTCACTCCCCGCCGCAGGCAGAAAGCGGCCGCGCCACGAGAGCTCCGAACCGACAAGCTGCGACGACGCATCGACGTCGTAGCCCTTCTCCCATCCCCCGGCCGCGTTGAGCGAGATGCGCGCGCGCCCGCTTGCCGTTGTCGCCCCGTGCACGCCGAGCTGACGCAATAGCGCGCCCGAGTTGGGCGAATCGAGACTGACGGTGAGCGCGCGACCGCCGCTTTCCGGCCGCGGATCGAGGGTGATTGCGAACTGGGTTTCGCCCGCCGATCCATTGGCTCTGAGCGAGTCGATGTCGGGAACGCCGCCAGCGTCCGCCGCCCCGCCGTGAGCGCCGAAGGTCAGCGCCGCCGGTGAAAGCTCGCCCGCCCGCTCAACCAGCATCCGGCTCCAATTCCCTGGCGCCAGACGCGAAACCAGCGCAGCAAAGTCGTGCAGCCGATCGGCTCGTAAATGGCCCGTCGCCGCGCTCGAGTCGCGACCAAACGCGCCCTGGATGTCAAGAGAGGCGCCGTCCAAACCAGTCACGCTCAAGCGCTTGAGCGTGACATTCGGCCCGGTTTTGGTCAGGTTCACCGCCAACGAACCGCTGTCGATCTCCGTTTCGGCGACGCGGGCGATATGCAGCGAGCCTGCTCTCAGCGAAAGCGAGAGGTCGAGATCGCCGATCGTCTTTGCTGCGGCGAGGCTCGGCAGAGCCTCGGCGTCGAGGGAATTGCTGGCCAGATCCACGTCGAGGCGGCCTGCTTCGCCGCCGGCGGGTCCTTTGAAGGCGAGCGCGCCGGTCAGCGTTGTGCGATCCAGCGTCAGCTTGAGATTGCGTCCAGAGAATCCGGTCGGAGAGGCTTCGACCGCTCCCGACAGCGATGCGCTGCGATAAGGAAGGGCGTCGCCAAAAGCCGCGACCTTGGCCACGGCCGGCGGCGCGTCCATAGCCGCCCAATCGCGCAAGAGCGCGAAGTCGGCGCTCGAGAAAGCAACGTCGGCGCGGAACTTTGGCTCTGGGCCGGTCTCGAGATCTCCGTCCCCACGCAGACGCGTTTGCCCTGGGAGGCCGAGGTTGAAGCTGAGATGGAGCGGCGCGCCCGGCGCAGCTTTCAGGGTCACGTTGGCGTCGGGCAGCGTATGCGCGCCAAGGATGATCGATTGGGCCCAGACCTGGACGTCGATCGCCATTCGGCTCTCGCGGCCCTGAAGCGCCGCCGAGGCAATGCGGGTGATCAGCGCCGCCGCGCGCGCGGGCGCAACCCCGTCCTCGCCCTTGCGGCGCATGAGCGAGTCGACATTGGCCTGTTTGGCCTTGAGCGCGATGCTGATGCGGGCGGGCGAGTCGAACACGAGTCTGGCGTCCCCATCCGCCCTGATGGCTCGTTCTTCCGGTCCGAGATGAAATTCCGCCCCGCGTAGGGCGGCTTGATTGAGATCGACGGCAATCGGTCCGACGACCCGCCACGGGGTCGGCGCCTCTTCGCCAGGCGCCATTCCCGTCAATGTGGCGGCGCCGGCGAACCGGAGGCCGCCAATCCCGGCGGCCGCGTCGCCTTCGAGCGCGCCGTCAAATTCGGCCGCGGGCCAATCCGGCCCGGCGTCTACTGCAACTCGGAGCGGCGTCCCATTCGGACCCGACTTTTCCGAGGCGAGCCTGAAGACCACGGGAGCATTGTCGGGGCCGCTGAATTGGCCGCTGAGGCGAGCAGGCCCATCGAGGGACGGCGCGGCCGCGTCGATCTCGACGCCGGAGATCTCAGCTGTCGCTCCGTTGGCTGCGCCGACGATCTTCACCCGCCCGTCCTGTACGGTCAGGCGGTCAAACCCGGTTGAGTGGAGACCGGCCATCCGCACAGGCGGCAGCTTAAGCGCGCCGTCAGGGCCGCGCGTGAGGGTCAGAACGGGCTTCTCTAGGCGAATTTCGGAGAACCGAATCTGACCGCCCGGAAGCTTGACCAGCTCAAGCTCCAACCGCGCCGACGCGAACGAGAGCTTCGCCCCGTCGGGGCCTGGCGCGCTGACCAAACCCTCGCCCAACGCGAGATAGGGCGTTGGCAGGAGCCGAAGCTCGATTGGTCCGGTCAGAGAGACGTTCGCTCCAGTGATTGCGCTAAGCCGCGCCTCGATCTCATCGCGCTGCGCAGACCAGTCGACGAAGTACGGGGCGACAAGCGCGACCGACATCGCGGCGACAAGCGCAACCGCGATGATGGTCAGGACAGTGCGCACTGGGAAACGACTTCCATTCCGCCTCGACGAACTGCCGCGGCAACGATTCGGCGAGCTTCGCAGTTCAAAATGCCGCGAAAGTATGACCATGACAACAAAAGCGGCGCCTGGGGCGCGCGCCGAACTGCACAATGCCGCCGCGCGTCTCCGGGGGGGCGCCTCTCGAGACGCATCGGCGCCGAGAGAGCGATTGACGCCTTGCTCCGCCAACTTGCCCAGAAGATGACCGGTTAGCTTATGTCTTTTGGCGACCCTATCAAGGCGCAGACCGTTTCGACCAATGTCGAATGTGTTGACGCCGCTCCGCTAACGCTCGACATTGGCGACAAGGCGCAAAACCCCGCGTTAACCCTGGTTCGGGCGGCGCTGTCATACGGGAGGCGATCCCCATGGACCTTCGATTGACCGACGACGAGCTTAAGTTTCGCGCCGAGGTCCGCGCGTTTGTGCGAGACAACCTGCCGGCCTCGATCCGCGAAAAGACAGGCGCCGGCCGGCGCCTTTCCAAGGACGACTACGTGCGCTGGACGCGCATTCTCGCCGCCAAAGGCTGGGCGGCCCCGCATTGGCCGCCAGCATGGGGGGGTACGGGCTGGAGCCCGATCAAACAATCGATCTTTCTCGATGAGACGCAGCGCGCCAACGCGCCCGAATTGGTCGCGTTCGGCGTCAGCATGGTCGGCCCGGTGATCTACACCTTTGGCTCCGAGGCGCAGAAGCAGCGCTTCCTGCCGCGCATCATCGATCTCAGCGACTGGTGGTGCCAGGGCTTCTCGGAGCCCGGCGCTGGGTCGGACCTTGCGAGCTTAAGGACAAGCGCCCGGAGCGACGCCGACGGCTGGGTGATCTCGGGCCAGAAGACCTGGACCACCATGGCCCAATACGCCGACTGGATTTTCGTCCTCGCCCGCACCAACGCGCAGGCGAAAAAGCAGGAAGGCATCTCGTTCTTCCTGGTCGACATGAAGACGCCGGGGATTACGGTGAAGCCCATCCAGACGATCGACGGCGGCCACGAGGTCAACGAGGTCTTTCTTGACGACGTGCGCGTTCCTCCCGACGCGATCGTCGGCGAGGAGAACAAGGGCTGGGACTACGCCAAGTTCCTGCTCGCCAACGAACGCAACGGCATCGCGCGCGTCGGCGTTTCCAAAGCGCGTCTCGACCGGGTGCGTGAGCTCGCCTCGATTTCCGTCTACGGCTCGGGGCCGAAGATCGAGGACCCCTTCTTCCGCGCCAAGCTCGCCGAGGTCGAAGTGGAGCTGAAGGCGCTCGAAATGACGCAGATGCGCGTCATCTCCAACCGCCGCAACGCGGGCAAGCCTGATCCCACCTCCTCGGTGCTCAAGATCAAGGGCTCGGAGATCCAGCAGGCGACCACCGATCTCCTGATGGAGGTCGTCGGCCCTTACGCGCTGCCCTATCAAGATCCCGACGACATGAGCAACGAGCCGCCGGTCGGCCCAGACTGGGCGGCGCCGCTCGCGCCCATTTATTTCAACAACCGCAAGGTCTCGATCTACGGCGGATCGAACGAGATCCAGCGCGGCATCATCGCCAAGGCCATACTGGGGCTCTGAGACAAATGGATTTCGAGCTCAGCGCCGAACAGGAGCTGCTGCGCGACAATGTCGCGCGGCTGATGAAGGACCGCTACGGGTTCGAGGCCCGCAAGACCTATCAAGCGAGCCCGCAAGGGTGGAGCGAAGCCTTATGGCGCGACTACGCCGAGATGGGCCTGCTCGGCGCGCCCTTTGCTGAAGCCGACGGCGGCTTCGGGGGCGGCGCGGTCGAGACCATGATCGTGATGGAGCAATTCGGCAAGGCGCTGGCGCTTGGGCCTTACCTTCAGACCGTCGTCCTCTGCGGCGCCTTGTTGAAGCACGGCGCGAGCGACGAACAGCGCGCTGACCTCGTCGGCGCGATCGCCGCGGGCGATCTCAGGTTAAGTTTCGCGCAAATGGAAAGGCAGTCGGGCTACGACCTCAACGATGTCGCTCTCAGCGCAGTCAAGGACGGCGACGGCGGATTCGTGCTGAACGGAGAAAAAACGCTCGTCGGCCAGGGTGACAGCGCGGATCGACTGATTGTCTCAGCGCGGGTGAAGGGAGCGCGCCGAGGCCGCGACGGGATCGGCCTCTTCCTCGTCGACGCTAGCGCCCCCGGCGTGACCCGCCGCGGCTATCCGACCCAGGACGGCCAGCGGGCGGCGGAGATCGGCTTCGCCGACGTCCGCGTCGCGCCGCACGACGTTCTGGGCGCCCCGGACGGCGCGCTGCCAGTCATCGAGCGGGCGGTCGACGAGACGATCGCCGCGCTTGCCGCCGAAGCCGTCGGCGCAATGTCCGAGGCGCTGGCGATGACCGTCGACTACCTCAAAACGCGCAAGCAGTTCGGCGTCACGATCGGATCGTTCCAGGCGCTGCAGCATCGCGCCGCCGACATGACGGTTGCGCTCGAGCAGGCGCGCAGCATGATGTATCTGGCGACGATGATGGCGGACGAAGAGGACGCGACCGAGCGCGCCAAGACGATGTCGGCGGTGAAAGCGCAAATCGGCCGGTCGGCCAAGTTCATCGGCCAGCAGGCGGTGCAACTGCACGGCGGCATCGCGATGACCTATGAATACAAGGTCGGCCATCTGTTCAAGCGTCTGACGATGATCGATGCCGCCTATGGCGACGCCGACGTTCACATCCGCCGCCTCGCCGACCGCGGCAGCCTGTTCGCCTGACCTTGTCGAGCACGATCCTCATCACCGGGTTCGAGCCGTTCGGCGGCGAGACCGTCAACGCGTCATGGGAAGCCGCCCAAAGGCTCGACGGCTGGCGTCACGGCGAACATGTTGCGGTTGCGCGCCTCCTACCCTGCGCTTACGACGCCTCGGTGAAGGAACTGGTCCGGGCGATTGAGACGCTTCGGCCGGAGGCGCTGTTGATGACCGGCCAGGCCGCGCGCCGCGCCGCCGTCAGCGTCGAGCGGTTCGCGCGCAATCTCGACGACGCCGCCGCGCCGGACAATAACGGCGCCGTGCGGAGGGCGGTAAAAATCTCCCACGGCGCGCTGGAACGGCTCGAGGCGGCCGCGCCGGTCAACGCCATCGTCCACGCGATCCGAGCGGCGGGAATTCCGGCCCGGGTGTCGACGGACGCCGGAGGATTCGTCTGCAACCACCTCTACTTCGGAGCGTTGCAGTATCTCAGCGACAAGAGGCTGGCGATCCCCGCCGTCTTCGTGCATCTGCCCGTGACGCCTGAGCAAACGCCGCCGGGGGCGAGCGCAAGACGGCTCATGCCGGCCAAAGCGGCAGACGCGCTCCGGGCGGCCGCGTCGGCGATGGTCGACCTGTCGGAGCAGGGCGAGGCGGCGTGAGCGGCGGGCCGCTCTATCTCGGAGTCGATGGCGGCGCCACCCGCTGCCGGGCGCGGCTGCGCGACGCCGAGGGAAAGCCGCTCATGGAGGCGAGCGGGGCCGCGGCGAACATCCATGTCGATTTCGCCGCCGCGGTCGCCGCGTTGAGCGCGGTTGTCGACGAGGTGCTGGCAAAGGTCGGGCTCAGCGACGCCGATCCGAGGTCGATCGCGATCGGTCTCGGGATTGCCGGGTTCAAAGAGGCGAGCGACGCCGCGCGAGTGGCCGCGGCTTTTCCTGGTTTTCGCCTCGTGCGCGCGGCGAACGACGCCACCACCGCCTGCATCGGCGCCCATGCGGGGGCGGACGGCGGGCTCATAATCGCCGGCACCGGCTCGGCGGCGATCGCTCGCGTTGGGGCCACGGAAACCATCATTGGCGGGCGCGGATTCGCGCTCGGCGACGATGGCTCTGGCTCCCACATCGGCCTCGATGCGCTCCGCGCCGCAATGCGCGGCTATGACGGCCTTGCTCCGGCGAGCCCGCTGACCAACGACATCATCAGCCAGTTCGGCGGAGATCCCGTGGCGATGATGCTCTGGGCGCGTGACGCAAAGCCAGGAGATTTCGGCGCCTTCGCGCCCCGCGTATTTGAACGCGCGGCGGAACATGATCCAATCGCGCTCGAGATCGCCGAAGGCGCGGCGCGCGCGATCGGCGCCTTGATGCGCGGCGTGGTCGCGCTTGGCGCGGAACGGGTGGCGCTGGTCGGGGGCGTGGGCGAAGCCTTGCGTCCCTATTTCGAGCCCGATATCGCCGCGCGGCTCTCGCCGCCGCTATACGATCCCACCGATGGGGCAATCCTGTTCGTGGGCGGCGTCGTCGCGCCGCAAAGGGAAGCGGCGCAATGAAGGTTCTCTACGGGGCGCGCATCTTCGATGGCGAACGGCCGCACGACGACTACGCCCTCGTTGTCGAAGGCGGCTCGATCCAGGCGCTGACCCGCTTTGAAGACCGGCCCCGCGGCGGCGAGCAAACCGATCTCGGCGGCGGCGTTCTTAGCCCCGGCTTCATCGATTGGCAGATCAACGGCGGCGGAGGCGTGTTGTTCAACGCCGAACCAACCGTGGAGGGGATCGCCGCGATCGCCGCCGCGCATCGGCGCGCTGGCGTGACCGCCTTCCTGCCGACGGTCGTGACCGACGCGCCGCGCGTGCTTGACGCAGCGCTCGCCGCGGCGCGCGAGGCGCAGGCTCATGTTCCCGGCGCGCTCGGCGTCCATCTCGAAGGCCCGTTCATCGACCCCAAGCGCAAGGGGGTGCATCCGGTCGAATTCATCCGCCCGATGGAGGAAAAGGACGCCGACGCCCTGATCGCCGGGCGCGCGGGCGTGATGGTCGTCACCCTCGCCCCCGTCACGGTCCCGCTGGACCGCATCGCGCGGCTGGCGAAGGCCGGAATTGTGGTCAGCCTCGGCCATACGGACGCGAGCGCAGAGGAAGCGCTCGCGGTCTTCGACGCTGGCGCGACCGCCGCCACCCACCTCTATAACGCGATGAGCCAACTGTCGTCGCGCGCGCCGGGCGTCGTCGGCGCGACCCTTTCCGATCCGCGCATCATCTGTGGCCTGATCGCCGATGGCGAGCATGCCCATGCCCTTTCCTATCGCGTGGCTTTGGCCGCCAAGGGACCACGCGGCATTGCGCTCGTGTCCGATGCCATGTCGCCTGCCGCCGGTGGGCCGGACGTCTTCGAGTTGCAGGGGCGGCGGATGACGCGGGTCGGTGCCAAACTCGTCGCCGAGGACGGCACGCTCGCGGGCGCGGCGATTACGATGCGCGACGCAATCGACTATGTCGTCCATGTGCTCAAAGTCCCGCTCGCCGATGCGCTGATGATGGCGACGCTGACCCCCGCGCGACTGCTCCGTGTCGACGATCGGATAGGCAGGCTCAAGCCTGGCCATAGAGCCGATCTCGTGCATCTGACCGACGATCTTGAGGTGGCGGAAGTGTGGACCGGCGGCCATCCCCTTCCCCCGCTCTCATGATGCAGTCGCCGTACGGGGGGCGTCAGTAAGGCCTCGCTGGGAGCGCCACTGATCGAGCGCAGACGCCGTCCGGACGCAACCCACGCAACACTTGTCACTGCAAGCTTTCTCCGAATAGAAATGTTGCCGAAGATCCTCCACGGCGTACGCGGACAGCCTCTTTCCAAATGCCATGCGGGTCTGCGCGCACCACCGCACCATTCCGAACTCATCGATGTAAAGGTACCGTGCCCCCGCTCGACAACGAAACGGAGCTTCGCCATTCTGGATTAGGCGCTCACGGTAGCCGTGCGCTTCCTCGGTCACTCGGTGTCCAAACAGTTGTTTGACCTCCGCGTAGACGGCGAGCTCCTCGGATGACAACCCCATCTGGCCGTGTTCATTGTGAAGGACCAGAAGACGGGGTGTGAACCCGCGCGACTTCGCAAACTCGACGACCTCCAGAACTTCCTCGCGAGGCGCAGTCCCAATGACAGCACTGACGACCACGTCGAATTGTGCACGTTCAGCCAGTATGTCGAGCTTCCGTCTCAGCACCCTAAGGACCTTGCGGGTTGTCGCGTTCCGTTTCACCCCATCGATGCTCAAACTCATATCGGTCATGCCACTGTTGTTGAGTCCGTCAACAATCTCCTTGGTGAGGAGGAGCCCATTCGTCGTCATCATGCGGCGACGGAACCCCAAGACGCGCATGGTGGAGAAGATTCTGAGGAGATCGGGATGAAGGGTTGGCTCGCCACCCATCAGGGAGACGGCCCAGGTGCGAAGGTCGCGGAGCAGCTCGAGCCGCTGCCGCAGGACGTCAAAGGGAACGGGTTCAGAAGTTTTGTCGTATTCTGTACAATAGCCGCAGCTAAGATTGCACCGCCGGGTGACGATCACCTGTGCCAAGAACGGTCCATAGCGGAGCCAATCCAGCCAGGAAATAAGTCGGGGGCTCGTTCCGGGCGCGATGCTGGCCGACTGGGACGCTGCGAGATCCAGACCTTCGGGGCTCACGCAGCACCCGTGGATTGGCGCGGCGAGCGTTCGAACGGTGGGAGCATGCGATCGACGCGCATCCCCCAGGCATAATTTCCCTCGACCAGGCGCGCGCACCAGCATTGGCCGCAGCCCGTTCGGGACAGATTGGCGAATGCCGTCGCCGCCCCGAGCCGTGTGACGCTGTTGGATCGGTCGCTCCGGTTGAGCTGGGGGCAGGAAAAGAGGACGCCTTCGGGGTCCATGGTCGCCATCACCCAGCCGGCCGCACACGGGGGTCGCGTGTCCTCTGGGAAGCGCCGAAAATGCCTGAGGCTGGACCAGCCATTGCCGACCACGTTGCTCCGCCGTTTTATCCGCTCAATCCGAGCGAACGCGGCGCGAATGGACTGGACATCCAGCTGCCAGGATGATCCATCGCGATCGGCGCCAAGAAATAAACTGTTCAACGCTGGTTGAAAGACTACCGGGATACTGACGGCGGATGCGATGTCGATCAGCGGCTCGATCGTGTGGGCATTATGCTGGCCCACCGTGCATGTGAACTCCACCTTCACACCAGCATCTCGCGCAGCGGTGGCGCCGGCGAGGGCTTTCTCAAAACTCCCCGTTCCCCGCATCGCATCGTGACTGTCAGGGGGGCCGTCGAGGCTAATCTTCAGCAGAGATAACTTTCGAATCGTGTGAAGTTTCTTTGGTACAAGAATACCGTTGCTGTTCAGCGATACGGTGACCCCTCGTTGCGCGAGCCAGTCGACGATCTCATCGATGTGCCGATGGGTCAGGGGATCACCACCGTCAAGGTGGGTGTGGAGCATCCCAAGCATATGGAACTCGTCCAGCGCCCAAAAGATCTCCTCCTGTGTCAACTCATGGCGCATGGGTGTATGGCGGTCGCAATAACCGCAGGATAGATTGCAGAGCCATGTGACTTCGTACGTCAGGGACAGGGGGAAGGGCCTGACACCCGTCCGGGCGATGGCTCCTCGCAGGACCATCTGTGGCGTCACCATTGTCCCACTCCTCAACGAGATTGAACCGACATCCGCCTGATTGCTGCCGGTTTAACGTCCAGCCTGCGACCGCATCGCCCTCTTGGCAAGCTCGAACCGTCCGATTGAGGGCGTCGATGAGGTGCGACGTCAGACGCATTCCGTTCGTGATGAGCATGCGCCGCTTGAAACCCAGCCTCCTCATCTCAGCCAGGACGTCGGGTAGGCGCGGGTGCATCGTGGGCTCGCCGCCTGTCAGGCAGACCGCCCACGCACGTAGCTCCGCGAGCTTCGCGAGGCGTAACGTGAGTTCGTCGTACGACACCGGATTGGACGTCCGGTCGTACTCGGTGCAGTAGCCGCAAGTCAGGCTGCACCGCCGCGTCACGACCATCTGGGCGAGCCAAGGGCCGTAACGCAGCCAATGGAAAACGTTCAGAGATTCCCCCTCACACCCTGAGCGGCATCAGCACGTAGAGCGCAGGCGCGCCGTCGCGATCCTGAATGAGGGTCGGGGAGCCCGGATCGGCCAAGCGGATCAAGGCGGTGTCGGAGGACAACTGGCCGACGATGTCGAGCAGGTAGCGGGCGTTGAAGCCGATATCGATCGGCGCGGAATCGTAATCGGCCTCGATCTCCTCGCTGGCCGAGCCGGAATCGGGATTGTTGACCGATAGCGTCATCTTTCCCTCGGCGATCGCGAGCTTGATCGCTCGCCCGCGCTCGGACGAGAGCGTCGACACCCGGTCGACGGCCTTCTCGAACGGCTCCTTGTCGACGACGAGGCGCTTGTCGTTCCCGGTCGGAATGACGCGTGCGTAGTCGGGGAAAGTGCCGTCGATCAGTTTCGTCGTCAGCACCACGTCGCCGAACTGAAAGCGCGCCTTGGCGGTCGAAATCTCGACGCCGATGTCCTGCGACATGTCTTCCAGGAGCTTTTGCACTTCGCTGACCGCCTTGCGGGGCACGATGACGCCCGGAATGCCGACGGACCCTTCCGGCGCCGGCGTCTCGACGCGCGCCAGGCGATGGCCGTCGGTCGCGACCGCGCGCAGCATCGGCGCGCCGCCAATGTCAACGGTGTGGAGGAAGACGCCGTTGAGATAATACCGCGTCTCCTCGGTCGAAATTGCGAATTGGGTGTTCTCGATCAGGCGCTTGAGCTCGGCCGCGGGCAGCGCGAATCGATGGGAGAACTCGCCTGCGGTGAGATCGGGAAAGTCGGATGCGGGCAGCGCCTGAAGGGTGAAGCGCGAGCGGCCGGAGCGCAGGACGAGCTGGCCAGCGTCGCCGGTCGTTTCGAGGCTTACCTGCGCGCCTTCCGGGAGTTTGCGCACGATGTCGTAGATCACGTGGGCAGGAACGGTAGTCGCGCCATTCTGGGCGACGTCGGCTGCAATCGCTTCGGCCGCCTCAAGGTCGAGGTCGGTGCTCTTCAGCGCGAGTTTCCCGTCGCCTGCCTCGATCAGCACATTGGCGAGGATCGGAATGGTGTTGCGCCGCTCGACGATGCGATGCACGTGCCCAAGCGCTTTAAGCAGGACCGAACGCTCGATGGTGACCTTCATCGCTTGAAATCCTGAGATATTCCTGAGGCCCGACGCGCCCAGAAGGGGCCGCGGACTTTGCCAAGGCGCGTCAACGCGCGCAAGGGCGCGGCGTTGGCCCGAAACCTGTGTCCTCAAGGATTTTCGCCGCTTCGTCAATTCCGGCGTAAGCTTTACCGGCCCTTAAACCGCGAGGCTTACGCTCCTGGACCTGGCGGGGCGCGTTTTGCCCAAGGCTCCCATGCGGAGACGCCGCGAGCGGGATCAGCGATGTTTGGCCGAGGCGGCAAGAGAACCCGCGACCGGATCGAGCCGCGCCTCAATTGGCGCGCCGGACCCGCCGGAGGCGATCTTCGCGCCGACCCCGCCGACCGCCCGCCGACCAGCCGCAAGAGAAAGACCGCCTCCTCGCGATCCGCTTCGGGCCCCAGGCGCAGGCGGCGCCGGTCGGTGCTCGGCCACATCGCCTATTGGGGCGTCGTGCTCTCGGTTTGGGGCGTCATCGCGCTCGGCGCGCTCTTCGCCTACAACGCCAGCCAGCTGCCGCCGATCGATCAGCTCGCGGTGCCCAAGCGCCCGCCGAATATCGCCATCCTCTCCGACGATGGCTCCCTCATCGCCAATCGCGGCGACACCGGCGGCCCGGCGGTCAAACTCATCGACCTGCCGCCCTATTTGCCCAAGGCGTTCGTGGCCATCGAGGACCGGCGATTCTACGAACATAATGGCGTCGATCCGATCGGCCTCTCGCGCGCCCTTCTGCGCGACGTCATCGGCGGGGGCAGCATCGAGGGCGGCTCGACGCTGACCCAGCAGCTCGCCAAGAATCTGTTCCTGACCCGAGAGCGCACGCTGTCGCGGAAAATCCAGGAGGCGATCCTGGCGTTTTGGCTTGAGCGCCGGTACTCCAAGGATCAGATCCTCGAACTCTATCTGAACCGTGTCTACTTCGGTTCAGGCGCGTATGGCGTCGAAGCGGCGGCGCAGAAGTATTTCGGCAAGAGCGCGCGATTCGTGACGCTGTCGGAAGCCGCGGTCCTCGCCGGGCTCATGAAGTCGCCGACCAGGCTTGCGCCCGACCACAACCTGGCGGGCGCCAACGAGCGCGCCGCGCAGGTCATCACCGCGATGGCCGAACAAGGCCATATCACCGAGGCGATGGCGAAAGCCGCGCTCGCCAATCCGGCGCAAGTCAAGCGCGACAAGAGCGCTGGCTCGATCAACTACGCCGCCGACTACGTGATGGACGCGCTCGACGACACGGTCGGCGCGATCAACGAGGACATCGTGGTGACGACCACGATCAATTTGAAGATGCAGGGCGAGGCCGAGCGGGCGCTGACGGAGGAGCTCAACGCGAAGGGCGTAAAGTTCGGCGTCGAGCAGGGCGCGCTGGTTGCGCTCGATCCCGGCGGCGCGATCAAGGCGATGGTCGGCGGACGCAACTATGCCGACAGCCAGTTCAATCGCGCGGTCGCGGCGAAACGCCAGCCCGGCTCATCGTTCAAGCCGTTCGTCTATCTCGCCGCGCTGGAGAAAGGACTTACTCCCGACACCGTGCGCGAGGACGCGCCGATCTCGGTCAAAGGGTGGAGCCCGGAGAATTATTCGCGCGAATATTTCGGCCCGGTCACGCTCACCAAGGCGCTGGCCCTCTCGCTCAACACCGTCGCCGTTCGGCTCGGCCTGGAGGTCGGGCCAAAGACCGTTGTCGCAGTCGCGCATCGGCTCGGGATCACATCGAATCTTGATCCGGTTCCGTCGATTGCGCTCGGCTCCTCGGACGTGACGCCGCTCGAAATGGTCTCCGCCTACGCAGCCTTCGCTAACGGCGGCCTCGGCGTCCAGCCGCATGTGATCGCGCGGGTGCGCACGGCGAACGGCAAGCAGCTCTACGTGCGGCGCAATGCGAGCTTCGGGCGTGTCATCGACCCGCAATACGTTGCGATGATGAATCAGATGATGCAGGAGACCTTGCTGACCGGAACCGCCCGCAAGGCGGAATTGCCCGGCTGGCAGGCCGCAGGCAAAACCGGGACCAGTCAGGATTGGCGCGACGCCTGGTTCCTTGGTTACACGAGCTATCTTGTCGCTGGAGTCTGGCTCGGCAACGACGACAACTCGCCGACCAAGAAGGTGTCGGGCGGCAACTTGCCGGTCGAAATCTGGAGCCGGTTCATGAAGGCGGCGCACGAGGGCGTGCCGGTCGCCGGCCTGCCGCTTGGGGCGTGGCGCGGCGCCGAGGCGCAGAGCCCGGACGGCTCGCCAGCGCCTCCGCTCAACCTCACCGGCTCCCAACTCGGAACTGGCGGACGAGGAGGACGCCCGCAGCAGCCGGCGCCTCCGCCGGAGGCCTTCGCCCCGCAAGCTAGAGCCATCGGCCCCCGAGGAGCGCCCGGCGCGGACGCGGACAGAGCGCCGATCCCGCCCGCCGAAATCCCGAACGCCCGCCGCGGCCCGCCGGCGCGCGACAAGGGGCTTCTCGACAAGCTGTTCGGAACGCTGTGAGGAGCGGCCCGGGCGTCTCGGGATTGCCTAGCCGCAGCGACGGCGCCAATGTGAAACTTGGCCAATCGGGTCGCAGGAGCGGACGGACCCATGTCGAAGCTCAGGGTCGCTTGCGCGACGTTGATCGTAGCGCTCTGTGTCGCCAGCGCGAACGCCGACACCCTGCCCGTGCCCAGCAATCTCACTGGCTTCAGCACCCATGACGGTGAGGTATATTTCGCCGAGAGCGATGCGCGAGAGGCTTATTTCCCGCTCGCGGACAACTTCCTGACCCAGAAGACCCAATCCTATTGCGGCGTCGCCAGCATCGTCATGGTTTTGAACGCGCTCGGCGTCCCGGCGCCGGCGGTTCCCGAATATGCGCCCTACCGCACCTTCACCCAGGACAATGTCCTCACCGAACGGACGGACGCCGTTCTGCCCCGCGAGACGCTGGCCCGGCAGGGCATGACGCTCGACCAGATCGGCGGAATTCTCGCCACCGAGCCGGTCAAGGCGGAGGTCCATCACGCGTCCGACAGCTCGGTCGACGAGTTCCGCAAGCTGGCCAGCGCCTATCTTGGCGAGCCCGGCCATTTCGTGATCGTCAACTATCTGCGCAAGGCGCTCGGCGAGCAAATCGGCGGCCATATTTCGCCGCTCGCCGCCTATGACGGAAAAACTGACCGTTTCCTCATCCTCGACGTGGCGCGCTACAAATATCCGCCGGTCTGGGTGAAGACGGCCGACATGTTCGCCGCCATGAACACCCCCGACGCCGCAAACGACAACAAGACGCGCGGATTCGTTCTGGTGACGGCGGCGCCGCTTCAGTAGCGCCGCGGCGCCCCTTCACCCCTGAATCGCTTCCCCCGGGCTTGCCCCGGGGGCGCGATACTCATCGCTAGCGTTACAGCTCCACGCCACGTGTGCCGACGTCCATCGCATAGACCGAGGTGCTCGCGCAGATGAACAGTCGGTTGTGATGGTGACCCCCGAAGCATAGATTCGCGGCGACTTCCGGCAGCACGATCGCGCCAATCGGCGTGCCGTCCGGCGCGAACACGCGCACGCCGTTCATCGCGTGGTTCGGCGACCAGCCGCCGGCCGCCCAGATGTTGCCGTCCTCGTCCACACGGATGTCATCGGCGATGTAGGGCTGAGGCACGTCTTTGAAGTCGTGCAGCAGCCGCCCATTGGAGAGCTTGCCGTCGTCGCCCACGTCGTAAACGCGGATGATGGTTTGCTTAATGGAGCCGCCCAGCGCGCCGGTGTCGGTGACATAGAACTTCTTCTCGTCGGGTGAGAAGCAAAGCCCGTTCGGCATGCTAAAGTCGCCGACGACGACATCCATTTTCCCGGTTTTCGGATCAAGCCGGTAGACATTGCGCGGCAGCTCCGCCTCGCCTCGGTTGCCCTCGTGGTCGCCGCCGATGCCATAGCTAGGATCGGTGAACCAGATCGTGTCGTCGGATTTGACAATCACGCCGTTCGGCGAGTTGAGCGGCTTGCCGTTGAACTTCTCGGCGAGCGTCGTGATTGACCCGTCATACTCGGTCCGGGTGACGCGGCGCGTGCCCTGTTCGCAGGAGACCAAGCGGCCCTGGCGGTCGCGGGTGTTGCCGTTGATGAAGTTGGAAGGCTGGCGGAACACTGCCCTTCCTGAGAGATGGGTGACAGTTCGTTCCGGGGACATGGGTTACACAATTGGGCCTTTTGCGTGGAGAGCAAAATGCCCTGGAAGGAGTGTAACCCGATGGACGAACGCTTAAAGTTCATCGCTCGATTGCTCGACGGGGATAAGATGGCTGGGTTGTGCCGCGAGTTCGGCGTCTCTCGGAAGACTGGCTACAAGATCCTCGCCCGCTACAATGAGATCGGCCTTGACGGGCTCACTGACCGCTCGCGCCGGCCTTATCGCCACGCCAATCAACTGCCCTTCCAGATCGAGACGCAGATCGTCCGGCTGAAGCAGGACAAGCCGAGTTGGGGCGCGCCGAAGATCAGGGAAAGACTGGCGCGGCTCTATCCCGATGTGCATACGCCAGCGATCAGCACCGTCCATGCGGTTCTCGATCGCCACGGCCTGGTCAAACGCAGAACGGGACGGCGGAATAGGGCGAAGGGAACGGCGCTTTCTCGTCCCGGCCAGCCCAACGATCTGTGGTGCGCCGACTACAAGGGCGAGTTCATGCTCGCCGATCGTCGCTATTGCTATCCGCTGACGATCACCGACTTCGCCAGCCGATACTTGTTCGCTTGCGAGGCGCTCTCGACCACCAAGGAAGCCTACGCGTTCCCAGTGTTCGAGGCCGTGTTCAAGGAGTTCGGCCTGCCCAAGGCCATTCGCACCGATAACGGCGTCCCTTTCGCAAGCCCCAATGCCCTCTTCGGCCTGAGCCGGCTGTCGGTCTGGTGGCTCAGGCTCGGCATCGAGATCGAGCGCATCAAGCCAGGCTGCCCGCAACAGAACGGCCGCCATGAACGCATGCATCTGACCTTGAAGCTCGAGACCACAAAGCCCGCCGGCGCCAACTTCCTCCAACAGCAGGCCAAATTCGACGACTTCATCGAATGCTACAACAACGAGAGGCCGCACCAAGCGCTCAACATGCGATGCCCGGCCGAGCGATACGCGCCCTCAACCCGCCCCTACAAGGGATTGCCGGACCTCGACTACCCGTTCCACGATAAAATCGTCACCGTCACCACATGCGGCCGAATCTGCTTCAATCGCGAGAAAATCAATCTCAGCACCGTCTTCGCCGGCCAGCGCGTCGGCATCAAACAGGTCAGCGACCTCATTTGGCTCGTCAGCTTCATGGATTATGATCTGGGCTACTTCGACCACGAGACATGCCGGCTCGAACCGATCGAAAACCCCTTCGGGCCGAAAGTGTTACCCATGTCGCCGGAATAAAACGAAACCCATGTGCCCGGAACGGACCCACATGGGTGTGGCCAGTCGCGACATTGTACGCCATCAGGCGGTCGTTGGGGATATCACTGAAGATCAGCCGCTGCTGGTCCCCGAACCATACCGGCCCCTCAGTCCAGACGCCGCCGGTCCAGACGCGTACCACGCCGGCCGTGCCTGCACTGTATTTGGCGAAGCGGGGATCGAAAATCTCGAAGGCGGGATCGGGATAGATCGCGGTCGAGGGGTCGTTCCAGTCGCGCGCGGGCGGCATTGTGCCCGGCGGGTCCGGAATGTTGGTCTGCGCGAGCGCTGGCACCGCGGCGACCGATGACGCAGCCGCGACGGCGGCCGAACGCAGAAAGTGGCGTCGATCCATGTGCATTTCCTCCTATGCCTTTTTTCGGCAGTGCCGAGAGTAATCGCGGCGGGAACCGACAGGCAAGCGAGTTGCGGGAAGGTGTCTGTCAGTCGCCGGGAATTCTTCTCGCAGTTGGCCAGAGCCACGCGGCGGGCTTGCAGTCCGCGAACGACCGGCGGATGCTCGCCGAAACCCGAGGAGACGCCAATGCCGACCAACGCCCAAGTCCTGCTCGACCACCGGCCGACCGGCAAGGTCTCGCCCGCCAATTTCCGCATTGTCGAGACGCCGGTTCCCACGCCTGGGCCGGGCGAGGTGCTGGTGCGCCACACGTTCCTGTCGCTCGACCCCTACATGCGCGGGCGGCTCAGCGACGCGAAATCCTACGCCAAGCCCCAGGAGGTGGGCGCGGTCATGGGCGGAGGCACGGTCGGCGTGGTCGAAGCCTCGAACAATCCGCGCTTTCATCCGGGCGACTCCGTGGTCGGCATGGGCGGCTGGCAGCGCTACTCGGTGAGCGACGGCGCGACCCTGAGAGTGGTCGACGCGAAGGCCGCGCCGATCCAGGCCTATCTCGGCTCGCTCGGCATGCCCGGCGTCACCGCCTGGTACGGCCTCAACAAGATCATCGCGCCGAAGGCGGGGGAGACGGTGCTCGTCTCGGCGGCGACCGGGGCGGTGGGCTCGGTGGTGGGCCAGCTTGCGAAGATTGCCGGCGCGCGACCAGTCGGGATCGCGGGGGGCCCTCAGAAATGCGCCTATGCCGTGCGCGAGCTCGGCTACGCCGCCTGCGTCGACCACAAGTCGCCAGGCTTCGCCGAAGAATTGAAGGCGGCGTTGCCGGACGGCGTCGACGGGCTGTTCGAGAACGTTGGCGGCGAACCGTTCCGCCTGGCGCTGCGGCGGATCAACGATTTCGCCCGGGTCGCGATCTGCGGCCTCATCGCCTCTTATGAAGGCGAGCCGACGCCGGCGCCCGACATGCGGCAGTTCCTCGTCAAGCGCTTCAAAATGGAGGGCTTCATCGTTTCGGACCATATGGAGCTTTGGCCTCAAGCGATCGGCGAACTGGTCTCTCTCGCCGCGGCCAAGAAGCTGACGTGGCGCGAGACCATCCGCGAGGGAATTCGAAAACGCGCCGCAGGCGCTGATCGATCTGCTGAAGGGTGAGAACTTCGGCAAGATGCTGGCGCGGGTGAGTTGAGTTGTACTAAATAGCCGCCACCTCTCCCTGCGGCTTTCCGCCTCCAGGGAGCGGGCGCGAGCCGAAATTGAGTTGCGCAAAACGCTCCCCGCCCTTATTTGATCGCCATGAAGCTCGGCGACTGGCTCAAACGCAATCAAGTGACGCGCGCGGATTTCGCCCGCCGCATTGGCGTCTCGCCCGGCGCCGTGACGCTCATCTGCCGCGAACACCGATCGTGGCTTTCGCGCGAAACCGCCGAGCGGATCGTGGCTGAGACGCAAGGCGCCGTCACGCCGAACGATTTTCTCGACCCCGCGCCTGCGACGCCGATTGGATTGGACATGCATCACCCGGCCACCGCCGCCATCGAGGCTTTCGCTCGCGGCGAGATCGTCGCCGTCACGGACGACGATGACCGCGAGAACGAGGGCGACCTGATCGTCGCCGCTTCGCTCTGCACCACGGAAAAGATGGCGTTCATCATCCGTCACTGCTGCGGCATCGTCTGCGCGCCGCTGACCGCCGATGACGCTCGCCGTCTGAACCTGAGCCCGATGGTCGCGACCAACGAGGCGCCGCTCGGCACCGCCTTCACCGTCTCGGTCGACGTGCGCCATGGGCTGACGACCGGCATTTCAGCCGAACAGCGCACCAACACCGTGCGCGCGCTCGCCAATCGCAACATGGGCGCGAGCGATTTCGTCCGCCCCGGCCACGTCTTTCCGCTCGTCGCCAAGGATGGCGGGGTTCTCATGCGCTCCGGCCATACCGAGGCCGCGGTCGACCTCTGCAAGCTCGCCGGCTTGGCCCCGGTCGCCGTCATCTGCGAACTCGCCAACGACGACGGCACGGTGATGGTCGGGCCCCAGGTCGAGGCGTTCGCCGAGAAGCACAGAATTACGCGCATTTCAGTCGCCGATCTGATCGCCTACCGGCAGGCGCGCGAGAAGCTGGTCGAGCGCGTCGCCTGCTTTCCAATTCAGACGCCAATCGGCGAGCTTCAGGGCTACGCCTATCGCACGCCGTTCGATCCGGTCCTGCATTTTGCATTCGTGCATGGGAGCATCGGCGATGGGCGCGACGTGCCGGCGCGTCTGCATCGGGCCGATATCTTGAGCGACATTTTCGGCGCCGGCCCGATCCCCAAGGTGCTGAGCCGCTTCAAGGCGGAGGGGCGCGGCGCGCTCGTCTACCTGCGGGACGGGGCGGCCGGCGTGCCGGCGAACCTGAGCGGCGCCCACCAGACCGGCTCGGACGACGCGCGCGAGACGCAATGGCGGGAGATCGGCCTTGGGGCCCAGATCCTGCGTGACCTCGGGGTGACCTCGATTAGGCTGCGCACCGACAATCCGCGCACCTATGTCGGCCTTTCTGGCTTCGGCATCGAGATCGCCGCGGTCGAGCCGATCGACGGCTGAGCGGCGGCTCTCAAGGCGGCGCGACTGCAACCTCAAGGCGAACTCCGTGCAAGCTAAACGCCCATAAACGCTAGCAAACCGCTCGTAAGCGCTAGTAAATAGCTTGCATTTGCTAGCGTTTATTTTTCAGAATTGAGACTTTTCAATGGGTTACGGGCGATTTAAATAAGGAATTCCCCGCTTTTCTGAACTCGCCCGCGAAGGTTGTGGGCAAAACGGCTCCGCCGCTTCAGTCTCTCCTCAATCGCCAACAATCCACCCGCTCGCCGAGCGCCTTGCGCCGGCAAGAGCCATCCTGACAATCAGGAAAATCCTGATATCAAGAAACATGATGGCCTATAATTCTGTTTTTGTCAAGTCCTTTCTGTCGACAGCGCTGGATTTAAAAAATTGCTGGGCGCCGGTTGGCCGCTGACGCCGAGGGGTTCGAATCCGTTCAGGCGCGCCATTTTTCCGCCGCTCCGGAACAAGACTGGGCGCCGCGCGCGGATACGTAGCTTCTGCGCTCATTCCTGCCCCGGGCGAGCGCTCGGCATCGAAGTCGAGCAGGCCGGCTTTTGACGATTTCATTTGTCCGGTGGCGCCCGAGCTTATTGGTGCGACCCCCGTATTTCGCCCAACCACATGGTCCGCTAAGGCATAGCCGGAAGCGGCTCAGTAGCCCGGGCGGGGGACCGGCGCTCCGAAAGCGGTGCTCACCACCTGGAACGGCGCTGCGGCCACTGTCCCCGCCGCATTGAACGGCGTGGCCAAAGGAGCGCCGTATGTGTAGCTCGGCGGGTAGCCGAACAGCGCCGCCGTGCCGCCGAACACTCCGCCCACGAACGCGCTCACAACCGCGCCCGCGCCGGTAAACACTCCCTGCACGGCCTGGCCGGTTCCGCCCACGACATTGCCGACCGCCGCCACGGGCCCCCAGGCGTAGCCCGGACTCTGCACGACCACCGGTTCATGCGCATGAACGACGATATAACGACCCTCGTGGTGGTGATAGCGGGCGTGCGCGTAATGCGTGTGCGCGTAGTGTTTATGCGCATAGGACTGTTGCGCCGACGCTGGAGCGGCGATGGCGAACGCCAGCGTCGTCATCCCGACCACGGACAGAGGAAAAGTGCTGACTGGCATGAGACCACCTTTGGCTTGGCGAGCTGCTCAAAATTGAGTTTTCGAGTTTTCTTCTGCGGCTTGGTACTCCGAGCAGGCGCCCAAGATCAAGCTATGCGCCCTGCCGGTAGTGGTCCAGTTTGAAAGATTCGATGCCTGCCCCAGGTTTGCTCGCGCTTTTGGCGGCTCATTGGATGGGATCGCCCCTTAGCCATGTTTTGACTTGGTAATCCCAGATGAATGGGCCATCCACGTTCCACAGCGGCCAAGTCCATCCTAGGAATTTGCGCTTGTATTCAACTCCTATGCTTATCTTGCCTCCTACCACTGTGCCGGGAAAATGCCTTGCTGTACCACACAACAATGGGAGATTTTTCGTCCCGGCAGCGATCGTCCGTTGGGCGGTCCCAGCTGAGACATTCTCTAGTGTGGAACTAGTGTCAAAAACTATAAAATACAGGTTACAGTAAAACTTGGCGTCATAGATGGGAAATATGATGCTGTCATTCGAAACAAAGAAGGGAATGGAAAATGTCTCAGTGGACTGTAGGCCGCTGGGTTCTGTCCTTGGAGCGGTCGGCCAAAACGGCCCCCAAATTGCAATCACAACCTGAGCGAGAGTCGCTAGCCCTAGAACGATCTCAAGAGCACGTAACGACGCGCGGTACCAATGAGAATGTGTCAGCCTTTGTAGACTGCTTGGCCTTGGCGGTTGTGATTGCGCTGGCGGTGTTTGTGGCCGCGCTAATCTATCGGTCCCTACAGTAAGAAACAGAAGCACTAATAAGAGAATGAACCTCACCGAGTTTGCTCCCGCCTCCCATGGCTCTTTACGGCGTTTAAGGCTTGTCGCCGCGCCGAAGATATTTCAGATCGCTTCCCACGCTTCTAGTACCCCCACCATATCCGACATTTCCCACAGTCTGGAAGTGACGCCAGCGGCCATTGCGGGAGTGATTTTCAATGTCTGATGAATTCTCACAAAATTATAGTGCATGAAATAGATCGCCATCATGTGCGCATGGTTTTCGGCCTTCTTGGAAAAGGCGTTCGTCAATCGCGTCATCCGCCGATTGCCCATGCGGATGTTGGAGGTCCGCAATGTGGCTTTTAACTAAGCTCCTTACGAAGCTCCCGGCAAAACCCCAAGGCGGGCCCTAACCTCGGTCTGCCGACAAACCCTTGGTAAGGGGTAAAGACATCTGCGGCGCAAGCCGTCGAGGTATTTGCGGCGATGCTTGGCAAAGAGAGGCGGTGCTGCACCCGGCGCGCGCCTCTCCCCTTTTTCAAACTGGACCACTACCGCCCTGCCTGGAGGGTTCGCTGTGGGATGAGGCCTTTCTCGACGTCTGATGGATCGCCTCGGTTCGAAGGGGGCGCTCGTCGGACCTCATCGAAAGCGTCCCTTCAAATTAATACGTATAACAATGACATAAGAGTGGCCAGTTTCACGCCTCGGGCGCGGCGGGTGTTGGATCGCCCCATCCCCGGGGTCTAGCCCGAGGCGCCTCGCGATGAGAGTTCCCGGCGACGATCAACTTGCTCTAACCAATTGACGATACGCGATTCCAGGAAATTGAAGGGTTCCGGTCTCACCCCTCCATCAGCGTCGTCACATGCACGGCGACCGAACGCGCCAGCCCCTGGAGATCGTAGCCGCCTTCCAGCACCGACACGATGCGCTCCCCGCTCGTCCTGCGCGCGATCTCCATCAGGCGCCGCGTGATCCAGCCATAGTCGGCCTCGACCAGATTGATGTCGCCCAGCGGATCGCGGTGGTGGGCGTCGAAACCGGCCGAGACAAGGATGAGATCGGGCGAGAACGCCTCGACGCGCGGCAGGATCACGGTCTCCATCGCCTCGCGGAAGGCTTCGCCGCCATCGCCTGCCCTGAGCGGCGCATTGACGATCTGGTTGTGCTCGCCGCGCTCGCTGATCGCTCCGGTGCCGGGATAATGGGGCATCTGATGGGTGGAAGCGTACATGACGGTCGCATCGTCCCAGAAGATGTGCTCCGTGCCATTGCCGTGATGGACGTCGAAATCGACGATCGCGACCCGCTCGGCGCCGTGCGCGGCCTGCGCGTGGCGCGCGGCGATCGCCACGTTGTTGAAGAAGCAAAAGCCCATCGGGGTCGCGACTTCGGCGTGATGCCCGGGAGGACGCGCAGCGACGAAGGCGTTGCGAACCTTGCCGCTCATCACTTCGTCGACCGCGAACACGGCGCCGCCCGCCGCACGCAGCGCGGCTTCGAAGGTGCCCGGCGACATCGACGTATCCTGGTCGACCGCGGTCAGGCCCTCCTTCGGCGTCGCCGCGCGGATCGCTTCGATATAGTCTTTCGGATGAACCCGCGCGATCGCGGCGAGGTCGGCGCGCGGCGCGGCGTCACGCGCCAGCATCTGAAACGCCTCGCTCTCAAGAGCGCGTTCGATCGCGCGCAAGCGGTCGGGCCGCTCGGGATGGCCTTCGCCCATGTCGTGCGCCAAGCAGGCGGAGTGCGTGATGACGAGCGTGGTCAGGTTTTTTAAGTCCTGCTTGGCGATTTGCGTTCTCCCGATTTTTGCGTCGCACTTTCGCGCCGCCGCCGGCGAAAGTCCATGTCGCCGCAATTTCCGCGACTGGCGTATGGACGAGACCTGACCTAAGGTTGAGCGGGCGCTCGTTCGGTTGCGCCCGACAGAGCTCGCAAAGTCAACCGGACGAAAGGCTTGAAGCTGCGCCAATGACGGCGAAGGACCATGAGACCCAGCCTTTCTGGCTGGTTAAGACGCTCGATGAGATGAGCCTCGCCGAATGGGAAAGCCTATGCGACGGCTGCGGCCGCTGCTGCCTCGTCAAGCTCGAGGACGACGACACGGGCGAGATTCATTTCACCGACATTGGCTGCAGGCTGCTCGACGGCAAGACGTGCCGTTGTCTCGATTACCCGCGCCGTCACCGGCTGGTTCCCGACTGCGTGAGACTGACGCCGGCCGCGGTTCGCGAGCTGAGCTGGCTACCCGTGACCTGCGCCTACAAGCTGGTCGCCGAAGGCCGGGATCTGCCCGAATGGCATCCGCTCAAGTCGGGTTCGCCCGACAGCGTGCACGAAGCCGGCGTCTCGGTGCGCGGCCGGGTCAAGGCCAGCGAGAGCGATCTTGCGCCCGAACATTGGCCGGACCGGATCGTCAAGTGGCCGAACCGCAAGCCGCGCGCCCGGCGTTGAAATCTCGGGCGTGGATCGGATCGCAGGCGGTCTCGGCGGCAGCCATCCTTCAGCCAATGAGGCGGCGCTGCCACAAACCATTCAGCCGCCATTCAACAAAGCTTCGCTAAAGGCTCGCCGCACTGAAAATGGAAAGGCGAACCCATGCGAAGAACACTGATTGCGTCTGCCTTTGCGCTCGTCGGCTTCATGGCCGCCGCGCCCTCGCAAGCGATGCCGTTCGCGCCGGCTGGCCAGGCGCCATCCGCGATCACGCTCACAGCGGGCGGCTGCGGCGCCGGCCTTCATCGGGGACCGAATGGCGGATGCCGCGTAAACGGCGGCGCATATGCGCACCCGTATGCGCACCCCTATGCCCACCCCTACGGCCGCCACTGTTGGTGGCGCAACGGCGTGCGCGTCTGCAATTAAGCAAGCGTAAGCAAGCGCGAGGCGCCGGCCTTCTTGAAAGGCGGGCGCCTCACGCCGCGGCGCTGGGCCTGGCTTTCAGCGCCTCGTGCCAGCGGTTGAGATGTAGAAGCTCGGGCGGGATTAAGATGCGCGCGGGCTTGGCGAAATCGAGCGCAACGAGGCCAGTGACGTCGGCGACGGTAAAGCGGTCGCCGGCGATGAACGGCCGGTCGCTTAAGGTCTTATTGACAATCGTCATCGCATGAAGCGCCCTTGGCCGGTTGGCCGCCGCCCAGTCGGGAACCTGCGGGCTCTCCATCTCCGCCATGCGCGGATGGGTGTGGCGCAACACCTGCGCGATCGGCATGAGGAGGCGCAACTCGAGCTGGCGCTGCCACATCTCGATCATCGCCTGTTCGAGCGGCGTCAGGCCGAACAGGTTCGGCTCCGGCCAGAGCGCCTCGATGTAACGGCAGATCGCGATCGATTCGGCGATCCTCGTGCCGTCGTCGAGTTCGAGAATCGGAATGGT
Organism: uncultured Alphaproteobacteria bacterium; assembly: GCA_963824475.1. Taxonomy (GTDB): domain Bacteria; phylum Pseudomonadota; class Alphaproteobacteria; order Rhizobiales; family Beijerinckiaceae; genus Roseiarcus. The sequence continues at coordinate 95,263 of CAWGPR010000001.1, read as the reverse complement.
CTGGAAGGGATTGAGGGCTGCGAATTCCGGCGTCTTGTGCTCGAGCTTGCCGAGATCGACCTCGACCCGCGGGATGGAGACGCCCTTTTCCGCAAGAAAGATGCGCACGCGGCGCGGGTTCGGCGCCAAATTAGAGTTGTAGAGCCTCATGGCCAGCCTCCCGCGCGAGCCCCCCCGCGCGCGCCCCGAGGGTTAGCGGGTTGAGACATCCTAAAGCTCGACGCCCGTGAGCCGCGCATTGACGGGGCAAACCGAACAACGTTAATCAAATTATCCTCAACAATCTCTCAATTGCGAGGCATCGCGTCAGCGGCTCGTTAATCATTTGAGCCGCATGATTGACGCGAGTAAGGGCGTGCGCGTCGGGCGGCTATGCGGGAAGCGGATCTAGGGGCGAGCGGGAGCACCACCGACGCCGAAGCCGCAGCGCGCCGGCGCAAGATGACCATCCAGCTCAGAGAGGCGCGGCGGTCCCTCTCCGAACCCGATGCGATTCCCAGCCACTCGAGCGCGATGGTGCGTCTCTTCGCCGAGATCAACCGCAGCGCAACGCCGATGCTCGGGATTATCGCGCTCGGCGTCTGCGCGACGGCGCTGGCCTGGGTGGACGCCAGCCCGCTCGTGACGTGGGTCACCTTCATCTCCTGCGCGATCGCGACCGGCTATTCGCTGCCGATCGCCTTTCTCGAACTCGAGCGACAAGGAAAAGACCGCGGGCGCGTGGCGGCGCAAGTTCGTCTTCTCGACCGCGCTCAGCGGTTCGGCCTGGGCCTATCTCATCGTGGCGCTGCTCGAAAAGAGCGACCCGAACGCGCAGGCCTTCGCCATCGTTGTGATGCTGCTCGTCTCGACCGTGATGTCGCTTCTGGCGGCGGCCATTCCGGCGGCGTTCGTCGCCGGGATGCTGCCGATGATCATCGGCGTGATCCTTCTTTACGCCCCCCGTCTGCACGGGGCGGCGCTGCCGACGGCGGCGCTGTTGATCGGCGTCATCGGCTATTTCCTGGTCGTCGCGCGGCGCCTGCACGCCGCTGCGTCGCAGGACGTTTCGTTTCAGGCGGAAAAGGACTCGCTCATCGCCGAACTCGAGCAGGCCAAGCTCAATTCGGACGAGGCGCGCCGCCGCGCCGAGAGCGCCAATCTGGCCAAGTCGCGCTTCCTGGCGACGATGAGCCATGAACTGCGCACGCCGCTGAACGCGGTCCTCGGGTTTTCCGAAGTGATGAAGGGCGAACTGTTCGGTCCGCACTCGGTGCCGGCTTATAAGGAATATTCCGGCGACATCCACGCCAGCGGCCAGCATTTGCTCATGCTCATCAACGAAATCCTCGACCTGTCGCGGGTCGAAGCGGGGCGGTACGAGCTGAAGGAGGAGCCGGTCTTGCTCACCGCGGTGGTCGAGGAATGCGTGCGTCTCCTATGGATGCGAATCGAGCGCCGTCATCTCGTCATTACCGAAGCGATGGAAAGCGGGTTGCCCCGCATCTGGGCGGACGAGCGCGCGATCCGTCAGGTTACCCTCAACCTGCTCACCAACGCCATCAAGTTCACCCCTCAGGGCGGCTCGGTCACCATCAAGGTCGGCTGGACCAGGAGAGGCGGACAGTATCTCTCCATCCGCGACACCGGGCCCGGCATTCCTCCCGAGGAGATCCCGGTCGTGCTGTCGTCTTTTGGCCGCGGGGCGCTCGCGCAGAAGAACGCCGAAGAAGGCACAGGGCTCGGGCTGCCGATCGTGAAGGGATTGGTCGAATTGCACGGCGGGGAGTTCCGTCTCAACTCGACGCTGCGCGTCGGCACCGAAGTGATCGTTATCTTACCGCCCGAACGCGTGATGGACACTCTGCCGGCGCTCGATCCCGAGCCAACCCCCGAGGCGCCGGAGCGGCGCCGGCGGCGTATGCGCCGCCGCCAGCGTGCTCCAGCGCACGCGGCCTGAGGTTATTCCGCTGACCGTCCTTGTGCTTTCGCGGCTGCCTCCGCTTACGGCTTGCGGTCCTCTTCAAGCGCCCGTATCGGGGACGTCGGGGAGTCTCCGAACCTGACCCAATTTCCAACCGCCCTGTTCGCCTTCGTTTGCATGACGGGGGCGGCGTTTGTCGGCCTCTTTGGCGCCACTGCCGGAAAAGGACGCCCCCAAAGCGAAGTCCACGCGACGATCGGGCTGGTCGCCAACATCCTCGTCGTGATGACCTCGCTTGCTCTTGGCCTGATGCTCAACTCGGCGAAGAACACGTTCGAGGAGGACAACCGCAACATCCATGCCCTCGCCACCGACCTCATCCTTCTCGACAGGACCCTGAAAGCATTGGGTCCCCCTGCCGGCGAGGCGCGCCGCCAAATCGCCGAATACGTGCGGGTTTCGCTCCGGGAGGCCAACATCGTGAAGGAAGATCCGGACGCCGAGGCCGTGCTGGACGCGGCCGGGACGAGCCTGAGAAGCATGAGGTTTTCAGACGAGCAGCAGATCGCTCTCTGGAACGACGCCCGGCAGCTTTACCGGCAGGTCGTCCGTGATCGATGGATCACCGTCGACCAGTCGGGAGGGACCATCCCGCCGCCGCTGATTGTCATGCTCGTCGTCTGGCTCGCTACGATCTTCGCCAGTTTCGGCTATCAAGCTCCGCTGAACAGAATTGTAGCGGCGTCCTTCGTGTTGGCGGCTCTTCTCATCTCCGCGGCGCTGTACCTGATCCTGGACATGGACCAGCCGCTCTCCGGGCTGGTCAAGACCTCGAACGCTCCATTCGAGCGCGCTCTGCAGCATTTCCAGCGCTGATCCGGCTTTTGCGCGCGCTGGTTGAATCCATGTCCTCGTGGGGGACAAGTCGCGGCCACGACGCCAGTTCGGTCAGGCGCTGGACTTCTCGCCGTAGCCCGCCGCCTCGATCGCCAGATGTGTCTTATTCTGAAAGCTCGCGTCCTGGCCCGCGACCAGCAACGGCGAGGCCTCGGCGATCGCGCGACAGACCGCCTCGACCCAACCCGCCTCCGATTTAGCGAAGTCGCTCAGCACGTAATGGTAGACCAGCGCCTTGTCGCCGGGATGGCCGATCCCGATTCGCACCCGCTTATAGTCGTTGCCGACATGGGCCGTGATCGAGCGCAGCCCGTTATGGCCGGCGTCGCCGCCGCCGACCTTGACCCGCACCTTGCCGGGCGCGAGATCGAGTTCGTCGTGGATGACGACGAGCGCGCCGAGGTCGAGCTTGAGGTAGCGCAGCGCTGCCCCGACGCTTCGCCCGGACTTGTTCATATAGGTCTGCGGCTTGAGCAGCACGACCCGCGTTTCGCCAATCAGCCCCTCGGCCGCCAGCCCCTGATGCCGGGCGCGGAGCGGACCGAACCGGCCCCGCTCGGCGATCGCGTCAACCGCCATGAAGCCGATGTTATGGCGGTTGCGCGCATGTCGCGCGCCCGGATTGCCGAGTCCCGCGATGACCAGCATGGGGTCCCCGATCGATCAGCCTGACGCGCAGCCTTCGCCGCGGGCGACGGCTCCCGTCCGGCGCCGCCTCAAGGCTCCCGATCCGGCGCCGCCGGGGGGAGCCTCGACCGAGGCGCCTGGGCTTACTTCTTGCCGGCGGGCTTGGCCGCGGCGGCGGGCTTGGCGGCGGCGGCGGGCGCGGCTGCGCCCTTGGCGGCCTCGGCCTTGGCAGGAGCGCCGGCCGCAGGCGCGGCGGCGGCGGGAGCGCCTGGGGCCGCCGTCGTGGCCGCAGCCGCGCCAGCAGCCGGCGTCTCCTCGACCATGACCGTCGGCGGCACGATCGTCACCACCGTGAGGTCCGCCTTGGCGCTGACCGGCCGGCAGCCCTCGGGCAGCTTGATCGCGGACACATGCACCGAATCATGAAAATCGAGGCCGGTGAGGTCGATGGTGATCGATTCCGGGATGGTGTCGGCGGGCGCCATCACCTCGACCGTGTGCAGCACCAGATTGACCGCGCCGCCCTTTTTCACCCCCGGAGAGGCTTCGCGATTGACGACATGCACGGGGACGCCGATGCGCACGCGCGAGCCGGGGGTCAGGCGCAGAAAGTCGACATGGACCGGCCAGTCGGTGATGACGTCGAGCTGATAGTCACGCGGCAGGACCCGCTCCTTGCGCCCGTCCATCTCGAGCTCGAAGATCGTCGTCAGGAAGTGTCCCGCGAAGATGAGCTTGTTGACGTCCTTGTAGTCGACCGAGATCGGCTCGGGCTTGACGCCGCCGCCATAGATGACGGCGGGAACGCGGCCTTCGCGACGAACGGAGCGGGCGGCCCCCTTGCCTGTCCCGCTGCGCGCCACGGCCGCGAGTTGCTTGATCGCTGCCATGATGATGTCCTTTATTGTGAGTCGCGCCCTGCCTCCAGGGGTGTCGGAACCGGCGCGAAGCCGTGGCTTATAGAGATGGGGGGCGATCTAAGCAAGCGCAGCGGCGCCTTGTTTTTGCTTCGATCGTCCCCGCAATGCTGTCCTTCGGAGAACGGATGATGACGGGCGCATCGGCGAACAGCGAAAACTGGCGCATCGAGAAGGACGCGCTCGGCGAGGTCAGGGTGCCGCCCGAGCATTTGTGGGGGGCGCAGACCGAGCGCTCGCGTCTCAATTTCGTCATCGGGGTCGAACGGCATCGCTGGGGCCGGCCGGTGATCCGCGCCTTTGGCCTGCTTAAGAAATGCGCGGCGCTGGCCAATCTCGAACTCGGACAATTGCCGAAGGAGAAGGTCGATCTCATCGTCCGCGCGGCGCAGGACGTGATCGACGGCAAGCTTGATGCTGAGTTTCCGCTGGTCGTCTTTCAGACCGGGTCGGGCACCCAGTCCAACATGAACGCCAACGAGGTGATCGCCAACCGGGCCATTCAGATCGCGGGCGGCGTCATCGGGTCGAAGAAGCCGATCCACCCCAACGACGACGTCAATCACAGCCAGTCATCCAACGATGTGTTCCCGACCGTCATGCACATCGCCACGGTCGAGCGGATCAGGGCGGCGCTGCTGCCGGCGGTCACGCAGTTGCGCGATACGCTGAACGCCAAGGCGAAGGCCTTTTCCAATATCGTCATGGTGGGCCGCACGCATTTGCAGGACGCGACGCCCTTGACCCTGGGACAAGCGATTTCGGGTTGGGCCGCGCAGCTCGACCAGGCGATCGCCGGCATTGAGCGCGCCTGCCAAGGGTTGATGCCGCTTGCGATCGGCGGAACCGCGGTCGGCACCGGACTCAACGCCGACCCGCATTTTGGCGACACGGTCGCACGCATTCTCGCCGAGGAGACGGGCGAGCCTTTCACCTCGGCGCCCAACAAATTCGCGGCTTTGTCGGCGGACGACGCGATGGTCAACGCGAGCGCGGCGATCCGCACCCTGGCCGGCGCATGCATGAAAATGGCCAACGACATCCGCCTCTATGTCAGCGGGCCGCGGGCAGGCATCGGCGAACTGAAGATCCCTGAAAACGAGCCGGGCTCCTCGATCATGCCGGGCAAGATCAACCCGACCCAGTGCGAAGCCTTGACCATGGTCGCCGTGCATGTGTTCGGCAACGACGTTTCGGTCGCCCTGGCCGGGTCGCAGGGGCATTTTCAGCTGAACGTTTTCAAGCCGGTGATCCTGCACAACGTGCTCGAGTTGGCGCAGCTGCTTGCCGACGGTTGCCGCTCGTTCGACGAACGTTGCGCGCGCGGGATCGAACCGAACGAGAAGCGCATCAAGGAGCATCTCGACAATTCGCTGATGCTGGTGACGGCGCTCAACCCGCACATCGGCTATGAAAAGGCGGCGCAGATTGCGCTCAAAGCCTATCGCGAGGACACGAGCCTTCGGGAGGCCGCGGTGGCGCTTGGCTTCGTCACCGGCGATGAGTTCGACGAATGGGTCCGCCCGGAGGATATGATCCATCCGCTCAAGACCCCGGCGAAGACCAAGGCGTGAGCGCCGGCGCCTTCGGCCCGGCCTGTCCAGAGCCCGTGCCCATCCAAGCGAGCCCTGCCCGCCCGGCAGGAGCCGAAGCGATCCCGCAAAGCCTCCGGATTCAACCAGTGCGCGAGTTTCCTTGCAAGCCAAGGCCAACAAGCGCGAGCAAACGCGACCAAACGTGAGTAAAATTGCTTGCATTTCCTAGCGTTTATTTTTTCGAATCGGGACTTTTCAATCGGTTACGACGGATTCAAATAAACCATCCGGGGTTTGTGTCTCAGGTTGTGTGCAAAATGTCTCAAACGCACTCCTTTCCATTCTCTCCTCACACAGGCGCCGACCAGGCGCGGTTTGATCCGGCAATTAGAAATTGTATAGCATCGATTTCTGAATTTGTCAAGACAATTTGCGGGTCTTATAGCGTTCGCTATTGGTCCGCATTTACGGCCGCGCGACTTTGGCCGCTGTCCGTCTTGGCCGCCCCCGGACTGTGATCCGGGGACGTCCCGGCCATCCACGTCGTCCCGCTTCAATGACCGGTCCGGGATCGCCCCCCGACCGGGGCAAAGCCCTATGGAAACGCAGCTGTCCGGTGTTGCCGCTGACTCGCGCTGCTTTCAACCCGTCGAACACCCGTGGATGGCCGCGTCAAGCGCGGCCATGACGGCCAAAGATCCATGGCTCGGGTTCCCGAGGACAGCGCCAACAGCTAACGCTTTAAGAGCCACAACAGGAATGTGTCCGGCTTGGCCGACGCCATCCAAAGGCGTTTGACTTTCTATTTCCGCGAAATGTCCGTCGCCGCGTCTTCGCAAGGGCCCCCTAGGCGCCATACGCCTTCATGAACACGTCGACCCCCGCCTCGACCGAGGCTTCGATGTCCTCGCGGCTGATCGAGTTGACGACGCCGAACAGGAGGCGCTTGTAGACATAGCTCTGGCAGAGATCGACAAACTGCCAGGCGGCGCGCTCCGGGTCGGGGATCTTCAGCGCGCCCGATTTTTCCAGACTTTCGAGTTCCGCCGCCAGCCGGGTCGCCCCATAGAGCGGACCAGCCTCGTAAAAGGCGCGGCCGATGTTGGGAAATTTTTCCGCGGCCGCGATGACGACCCGGGCGAGCGAACGCGTTCCCGGCTCGGCCATGCGACTGATGAGCCGAACGCCAAAGTCGGTGAGCATATCTCGGGCGTCGCCTTGATGCCGGAAGGTGCAGAGGCGTTCGGCGGCTTGTGCAAATTCGCCACGGATGATCGCCTCGAACAGTTGGTCCTTGGAGTTGAAATAGGCGTAGAGCGTGCCCTTCGAGACGCCCGCGGCGCGGGCGATATCATTCATGCTCGCGCCGTCGAAGCCGGCGCCCAAAAACATCTGTCGCGCCCCCTCCATGATCTGGCGCCGTTTCGCGCTGCCGTCATTGCTCGCCGCCGCTTCCCGCTCCAAAGCCTCCGATTCCATACCACCTGTCCTTAAGACCATTCCTTAAGACCATCGTCACTGACCGAACCGTTCGGTTCGATTTTGGTTGCAATACGCTCTCGACTGCGCTATGTCAATCAAAATGACCGAACCGTTCGGTCAACTTTGTCGAGGGCGGATTTCTTACATGGCCGATGACTCCCAGGTCGCCGAGCCGCGTGCGGGGATTGCGTCCCGGGCGGTGACGGCCCCCGCGTCCGGCGGCTTTCCTACCCCCGCGGCCGGTTCGCCCGGCGCTCTCGTGCGCCCGCCCGCGAGCGGCGCGTCGACCGCCATGCCCGTTCCAGCGAAGCGACCCAGCCTGCGCCGGTTCGTCGTTCCGGTCCTGATTCTCGCCGCGCTCGGCTATGGCGGCAAAACGGCCTACGACTATTTCGTAGAGGGGCGTTTCCTCATCTCGACCGACGACGCCTATGTCGGCGCCGACACCTCGATCATCGCCGCCAAGGCGATGGGGCATCTGACCGCGGTTCCAGTGGTCGACAACCAGATCGTGCACAAGGGCGACCTGCTCGCCGCGATCGACGACGGCGACTATCAGAACGCCGTCGACGCAGCCCGCGCGCGCATCGGCACCCAGGACGCGACCATCGCCCGCTTCGCCCGGCAGATCGACGCACAGGCGGCGATCATCGCCCAGGCTCAGGCGCAAGTCGCCTCCGCGGCCGCGCAGGTGAGGAGCGCCCAGGCCGACGTTGAGCGTGCGGCTCTCGAATATGACCGCTCTTATAAGCTCGCGCAGACGAATTTCGGCTCCCAGCAGCGGCTCGAACAGGCGACCGCCGATCGCGACCGCACGATCGCGGCGCTCGCCGCCGGCAACGCCGCCGAGGCGTCGGCGGCCGCCTCGCTTGAAGGCGCCAAGGCCAATCTCGATGTGCTCAAGGCCCAGAAAGACGAGGCCGCGCGCCAGCGCAACGAGCTCGTGACCGCCCTGGAGATGGCCGAACGCAATCTTTCGTTCACCCGGGTGGTCGCCCCGTTCGACGGAGTTGTCGGCAATAAGGCGGCCCAGGTAGGAAACCTGGTGCAGCCGGGAACCCGGCTGATGGCGCTCGTGCCGCTCAACGATTCCTACGTCGACGCCAACTTCAAGGAGACCCAGCTCGCCGACATCAAGCCGGGGCAGAAAGTGGATGTTTCTATCGACGCGCTCGATGGGAAGGTGGTCGAGGGCGTCGTGTCGTCGATCTCGCCCGCCTCCGGCGCGCAGTTCTCGCTGCTGCCGCCGGACAACGCGACCGGCAATTTCACCAAGGTCGTGCAGCGGGTGGCGGTTCGCGTCACGTTCCCCGAGGAGGTGCTGAAGGAGGTCCCGCTGCGACCCGGGCTTTCGGTGGTCGCGACCGTCCATACGCGCGATCCCGCGCTGCCGAAGCCGACGCTGCTGAGCGCGCTCGGTCTCGAAGCCTTCGACGCCCGAAGCGTCAAGCCGTGAGCGACGCCGTCGCCGCGATACGGCCCGGCGGGGCGTCGCCGGCCACCGATCTTGTTGTCGCGCCGGCGGTGGTCGCGCAGCGCAATTTCTCGGCGCGGCGGGTCGCGGCGTTCATCTTCATGGTGTTCGGGATGTTCATGGCGATCCTGGACATCCAGATCGTTTCAGCATCCCTTTCGCAGATCCAGGCTGGGCTCTCGGCTTCGTCCGACGAAGTGACCTGGGTTCAAACCAGCTATCTGGTCGCTGAAGTGATCATGATTCCGCTGTCGGGCTTCCTGTCGCGAGTAGTGTCGACTCGCGTCATTTTCACCATTTCCGCCGGCGGCTTCACCCTCATGAGCTTCATGTGCGCCCACGCGAACTCGATTGAGGAGATGATCCTCTGGCGGGCGCTGCAGGGCTTCATCGGCGGGGGCATGATCCCGACCGTTTTCGCCTCCGCGTTCACCATCTTTCCGCGCGACAAGCAGCCGCTCATTGCGCCGATCATTGGCCTCGTGGCGACGCTCGCGCCCACGATCGGGCCCACGGTCGGCGGCTATCTCACCGACTGGTTTTCCTGGCACTGGCTGTTCCTCGTCAATCTCGGCCCCGGAATCATCGTCACCATCGCCGCCTGGCTGCTGATCGATTTCGACGAGCCTGACTATTCGCTTCTGACGCACTTCGACTATGTCGGCCTCCTCACGATGGCCGGTTTTCTCGGGGCGCTGGAATACGCGCTGGAGGAAGGGCCGTCGAAGGACTGGTTCGAGAGCCAGCCCGTTACGATCGCGATCGTCATCTCGGCGGTCAGCTGCGTCGCCTTTTTCTACCGCATGGCGACGGCCCGCCAGCCGATCGTCGATCTCAGCGCCTTTCGCGACCGCAATTTCTGGACCGGCTCGATGTTCGCCTTCGTGCTCGGCATCGGGCTCTACGGCCTCACCTACATCTATCCGGTCTATCTCGCGGTGGTGCGCGGCTATTCGTCGCTGATGATCGGCAAGACGATGTTCGTGACGGGCTTATGCATGTTTCTGAGCGCGCCGCTGGCCGGGCGGCTCATGAACCGCGTCGACCCGCGCATCATGATCGCGACCGGGTTCGTCCTCTTCGCCGTCGGCACCTACCAAGCCTCCTATGTCACCGTCGACTGGGACTTCTGGGAGCTTCTGTGGCCGCAGGTCTTCCGCGGCGTCGGGCTGATGCTGTCAATGGTGCCGATCAACAATCTGGCGCTCGGCACCATGCCGCCGCAGAAGATCAAGAACGCCTCCGGCCTCTTCAACCTGATGCGCAACCTCGGCGGCGCGGTCGGCCTTGCGCTCATCAACACGCTGCTCGACAAGCGCATGGACCTGCATCTCGAGCGGTTGCGGGAATCGGTGACCTGGGGGCGCCAGGTCGCGGTCGACACGCTCGCCAACATGACGGCCGCGATGGCCGCACGTGGATCGGACGCCGAGCTCGCGGCGACCCGCCAGCTTGCCCTGATCGTGCGCCGGCAGGCGGAGGTGATGGCGCTCGCCGACGTGTTCCTGGCCCTGACCGTCCTGTTTTTGGGCTGCGTCGGCCTCGCCGCGTTGATGCGCCGCCCGGCCGCCGCGGGAGCGGGCGGAGGCGGACACTGAGGGAGCCCGGCGGCCCGGCCGCGAGAAAAAGCTCCGGGCTTTGCTTACCAATCGGTAATGAAGCGGCAATCCTGCGCCCGCCGATCGCACTTGCGGAGGGGCGCCATAAGGCCATATTATGCGGGCTGGCGTTCACGCGGTAAATACTGGGCGAGCGCCGAACCCTTGATCCAAGAGGTTTCTCTCATGTCCGACTATGACCGCTACGCCAATACGCGTTACGGCGCGGGGCTCGCACGGTCCGGCGTCGCCGTCGATCAGGGCCTGCGCGCCTACATGATCGGCGTCTACAACTATATGACTCTCGGGCTCGGCGTGACTGGACTGGTCGCGTGGCTCGCGTTCCAGTTCGGCACGGTCCACACGGAAGCGGGTCGCTTGGCGCTGACCAGCTTCGGCCATGCCATCTATGTCTCGCCGCTGCGCTGGGTGATCGTGCTCTTGCCGCTGGCGCTGGTGTTCTGGCTCTCCGCCCGCATCAATACGATGTCGGTGGCGACCGCGCGCAACGCCTTTCTCGCCTTTGCGGCGCTGATCGGCTTGTCGATGTCGGCGCTGCTCGTGGTTTATACCGGCGCCTCGTTCGGGCGCGCGTTCTTCGCCACTGCCGCGGCCTTCGCCAGCCTGAGCCTATACGGCTACACCACTCAGCGTAGCTTGTCGGCGATGGGCTCGTTCATGATGATGGGCGTCGTCGGCCTCATCGTCGCGAGCCTGCTCAACCTGTTCCTGCTGCACAGCACCGGGTTGCAGTTCGGCTTATCGATTCTCTGCGTCATCATCTTCGCCGGCCTCACCGCCTGGGATACGCAGTCGATCAAGGAGATGTATTTCGACGGCGACAGCTACGAGGTGGTCCACAAGAAGTCGATTCACGGCGCGCTGCGCCTCTACCTCGACTTCATCAATATGTTCCAGGCCATCCTGATGCTGACCGGCTCTCAGCGCAACAGCTGACACAAGATCGTCAATCTACCGATGTCGTTATGCCCCCGGCCCGCGCTTCGCGAGCCGGGGTTTTGCTTGAGTCGTGCTTCATAGCGCGAGGGTTAGCCCGAGCGCGCTTGGCGCTCGACCACGCCCGCACATCCGATGCGTCAAATTTTGCTTAAGCCCAGCACGTCGGCCATCGAGTAGAGCCCGGGCTTGCGGTCCTTCGCCCACAGCGCCGCATGAAGCGCGCCGCGGGCGAACAGCGCCCGGTCCTCGGCATGGTGGCTCAAAACGATCCGCTCGCCCTCGCCGGCGAAGATGACGCTATGATCGCCGACCACCGTGCCGCCGCGCAGCGACGCGAAGCCGACATCGCCTTTGCGCCGCGCGCCGGTCAGCCCGTCACGACCGCGCGCCGAATGGTCCTTGAGCGAAACGCCGCGCCCTTGAGCCGCCGCCTCGCCGAGCAGGAGCGCCGTGCCTGAGGGCGCGTCGACCTTCATGCGGTGATGCATCTCGAGGATCTCGATGTCGAAATCGGGGCCGAGCGCGGACGCCGCCCGCCGCGTCAGCGCCGCCAGAAGGTTGACGCCGACGCTCATGTTGCCCGAACGCACGATCGGCGCATGGCGCGCCGCGGCGTCGATCTTTTCGAGATCGTCGTCGCTCAAGCCGGTCGTGCCGATCACGTCGACGATGCGCGCCTGCGCGGCGAGTCCGGCGAGCGCGACGCTCGCAGCGGGCAAGGAGAAATCGATGATCGCGTCGGCGCCGAGCAGCAATGGCAGGGGATCGGCCACGATCTTAAGGCCGCTCGCCGGACAACCCGCCAGCAGCGCCGGATCCTGGCCAAGCCAGGGCGAATCATCGCGCTCAAGCGCGCCAGCGAGCTTGAACCCGTCCGACTCATGGATCGTCCGGACGACCATGCGCCCCATGCGGCCGGCGGCGCCGCTCACGATCAACCTCATGTCGGTCATTTCCGCTTCCCCGATTGGCGGTCAGCCCGGCTGCGGACCATCGTAACCCTCGGCGATCACGAGATCGACCAGCGAGGCCGCGTCGCGGAATTCGACCGCGCGTTTGTATTCCTCAGACTCGAGACAACCGAGCGCCGCGGCGTAGTCCGGAAACTCGATCACCACGTGGCGCGATTTCGCCGCGCCCTTGGCGACGACATGCTTTCCGGCTCGCACCAGGAAGCGTCCTCCATATTTGGCGAAGGCGACGCCGTTTGCGGCGAGGTATTTCTTGTAGACTTCGGGGTCCGTGACGTCGACATGCGCGATCCAATAGCCCTTCGGCATCCTCAGGCTCCCTCGACCAGAACCATTTCGATTTCCGCCGCGCCTTCGCGCAAAGTCCGCGCGGCCTGGTATTGCTCGGAATAAAAATAGCGGCGCGCCGCCTCGTAGCTCTCGAATTCGAGCACCACGTTGCGCGCCCGCGCCTTGCCCTCGAGCGCTTCGCTGCGCCCGCCGCGCGCCAGCGCCTTGCCCCCATGCTCGGCGATCGCCTTAGTCGCAGCCTGCGCATAGCGCGCATACGCTTCCGGATTGGTGATGTCGACGCGCGCAATAACGTAACCCTTGGGCATGACGGCTCCTTCAATCGCGGCGGGAGCGTAGCTTGGCTTTGTGGCCAATCAAGTCAGCGCCGCTTCGACCTCCGCAACGATCGCCTCCGCGGCGGCGCGGGGATCGGGCGCTTGGGTCACCGGCCGGCCGACAACAAGGTAATCTGCCCCGTTGCGGATCGCCTCGGCGGGCGTGGCGGCGCGTTTCTGGTCGCCAGCGCTCGCGCCCGCCGGCCGAATGCCGGGGGTTACGAGCAGCATGCCCTTGCCGACGGTCCGGCGCGCCATGGCCGCCTCAGCGGCGCTCGCCACCAGCCCATTGACGCCAAGCTCATGCGCCTGCTCGGCCCGCCGCCGGACCGTCTCGACCACGCCAAAGCGATAGCAGGCGTCGAAAAGGTCGTCATCGTCGTAGGAGGTCAGGACGGTGACGGCGAGCACCTGCGTTCCCGATCCTTTGGCGCCGGCGACGGCCGCGCGCATCGTCTGCGGATAGGCATGGACGGTGAGGAACCTCGCTCCCAGTTTGGCCGCCTGCGCCGTCGCCCGTTCGACGGTGTTGGGAATGTCGTGCAGCTTGAGGTCGAGAAAGACCTGTTTGCCCGCCGCAGCGAGTTCTGAGACGAGCGGCAAGCCGCCGCTGTAAGCGAGCTCCATGCCGATCTTATAGAAGACCGCGCTCTCGCCAATCCGCTCGACCAGCCGTCGCGCCTCGCCGACGTCGGGCGTATCGAGGGCGACGATCAATCGGTCGCGTGCCGCAAGCGACTTCAACTCACCGATCCTCGGCGGCGTCGCCACGCTTCTTATCGAGCCGATAGGTCCAGACAAAGGCTGGCGGCAGATTGAGCACAATCGGTCGCGAGCGAGCCGTCGAATAACGATTGGCGCAGAATTCGCGGGGAATGGGCGAAAGGAGGCCATAAGTGAACTGGACGAACACGCCCGAAGGCCCCATCAGCGCGAAGGCGTCGCCGATGAGCTTCTCGCGCCGGGGCGGCGGCTGGTTGAGCAGCGGTAGGCTCGAGACCACGGCGGCGATCGTCTGGCCGGCGAAGGGCGCCAGCGCGCGCGGAAGGTCATAGGCGTCGCCTTCGACGATCGCGGCCGGCGCGAAACGTTGCCTTAAGAGCCGACAGAATCCCGGGTCATACTCGACCAGCACGAGTCGCTGAGGCGCGACGCCGGTCTCGATCAACGACTGGGTCACCGGGCCGGTGCCGGGTCCGAGTTCGACGACGAGGCCCTGCAACGGCGAGCCGATCGCCGTCGCCATCGCGCGCGCCAAGGCTCTCCCCGATGGCGCGACGGCGCCGGTCAGCCGGGGCGCGGTGATGAGCGTTTTGAGAAAACGCGTACTGTCAGCGATTCCCCGCCGCTGCCGCTTATCTAGCGCTTGACCTTGCATTCCGGCTCCGCGAATGAGCGGCGAGCCCCCTGGCGCCGTGTCCCGCGCTTATATCGGGTCGCTTTCGGGCTGGCAAAGCCGCCTCCAGTCTCGCGACCTGAGACGCCGCTTCAACTCCGGCCCTCGAAAAACTCCTTCATCTTGGCGAAGAAGCCGGCGCTTTCCGGGTGGGTCGTGTTCGAGGATTCGGAGGCGAACTCCATCAAGAGCTCGCGCTGGCGCCGCGTCAGGTTTTGCGGCGTCTCGACAACGAGCTGAACGAACAGATCGCCCCAATCGCGCGAGCGCAGCATCGGCATGCCCTTGCCGCGCAGCCTCAACTGGCGCCCCGACTGGGCGCCTTCGGGGACGCTGACCTTGGATTCCGTTCCATCGAGCGTGCGGACGGTGAATTCGCCGCCGAGCGCGGCCTGCACCATCGAGATCGGCACTCGACAATAGAGGTCGGCGCCGTCGCGCTGGAAGAACGCGTGCGGCTTGACGGTGAGGAAGATATACAGATCGCCCGGGGGGCCGCCTCGCATTCCCGCCTCGCCCTCGCCGCTCAGGCGAATGCGCGTGCCGTCCTCGACGCCGGCGGGAACGTTGACTGAGAGCGTGCGCTCCCTGGTCAGGCGGCCGGAGCCGGCGCATTTGTCGCACGGGTTTTCGATCGTCTGCCCACGCCCGTGGCAGGACGGGCAGGTGCGCTCAATGGCGAAGAAGCCCTGTTGCGCCCGCACGCGCCCATGTCCGCCGCACGTCTTGCAAGTCGCAGGCTTCGAACCGGCGCGCGCTCCGGAGCCGGCGCAAGCTTCGCAAGCGACCGATGTCGGCATGCGAATCGTCGCAGTTTTCCCGCGAAAAGCCTCTTCGAGGGTGATCTCGAGGTTATAGCGTAGATCCGCGCCCCGCTCTCGACCAGAGGACTGCCGGCCGCGCCGCCCGCCCATCATATCGCCGAACAGATCGTCGAAGATGTCGGACATCGACGCCGCGAAGCCGTCGCTCATGCCGTTCTGATCGAAAGCGGCATGACCGTAACGATCATAAGCCGCGCGCTTCTGGGCGTCGGAGAGATGCTGATAGGCTTCGTTCAGCTCCTTGAACCTCGCCTCCGCCTGCTTGTCGCCCGGATGCCGGTCGGGATGACATTGCATCGCCGCCTTGCGGAAGGCGGACTTCAATTCGGCGTCGGTCGCTGTTTTGGAAACGCCAAGGGTTTCGTAGAAATCGCGCTTGGCCATCGTTCAGCGCGCCCCTAGCCTATGCATGCCTCAAACCTGCTAGTCCTAAGCCGCTTCCTTGCGGGTCGGCCTCGATTTTGATTTGGACCCCGGCGTCCTTGAGCGCCGTCTCGAGGTCAACCTGACATCCGCTCGCCATTGCGGCGCCCCCTCCAAAAGGCTCGGCCGGCCGCGCTCGGACGGCCGGCCTCATTCGTTCAGGACGACTTCTTCTTGTCGTCGTCGACTTCGCGGAACTCCGCATCGATGACGTCGTCCTTGGCCTCACCGCCAGCAACGCCGGCGCCATCGCCCGGCGCTCCGCTGGCCTGTTGGGCCTTATACATGGCCTCGCCGAGCTTCATTTGCGCCTGCGTCAGGTCGTTGGTGCGGGCCTTGATCGCCTCGACGTCCTCCCCCTGCAACGCCGTGCGCAGGGAAGCGATCGCCGAACTCGATGGCGCTGCGATCGGACTGGGCGACCTTGTCGCCATATTCCTTCAGCGTCTTTTCCGCGTCATGCGCAAGCGACTCGCCATGGTTCTTGGCGTCGACCATCTCGCGCCGCTTCTTGTCCTCAGCGGCGTGCGCTTCGGCGTCCTTCACCATCCGGTTGATGTCGGCCTCGCTCAAGCCGCCCGACGCCTGGATGCGAATCTGCTGCTCCTTGTTGGTCGCCTTGTCCTTGGCGGTCACGTTGACGATGCCGTTGGCGTCGATGTCGAACGTCACCTCGATCTGTGGCACGCCACGCGGCGCGGAGGGTAGGCCGACGAGATCGAACTGGCCGAGCAACTTGTTGTCGGCCGCCATCTCGCGCTCGCCCTGGAAGACGCGGATGGTCACCGCGGTCTGGTTGTCCTCGGCGGTCGAGAACACCTGGCTCTTCTTGGTCGGGATCGTCGTGTTGCGCTCGATGAGGCGAGTGAACACGCCGCCCAAGGTCTCGATGCCGAGCGAGAGCGGGGTGACGTCGAGCAGCAGCACGTCCTTGACGTCGCCCTGCAGCACGCCCGCCTGGATGGCGGCGCCGACGGCGACCACTTCGTCCGGGTTGACGCCCTTGTGCGGCTCCTTGCCAAAGAACTGTTTGACGATCTCTTGCACCTTGGGCATGCGGGTCATGCCGCCGACCAGGACCACCTCGTTGATCTGGCCCGCCGAAAGGCCAGCGTCCTTGAGCGCCTTGCGGCAAGGCTCGACCGTGCGTTGGATCAGGTCGTCGACCAGCGCCTCGAACTTCGCCCGGGTCAACTTCAGAGCCAGATGCTTCGGCCCGGTCGCGTCGGCGGTGATGTAGGGCAGGTTGATTTCGGTCTGCGTCGCCGAGGAGAGCTCGATCTTCGCCTTCTCAGCCGCCTCCTTGAGGCGCTGGAGGGCGAGCTTGTCCTTGGTCAGGTCGATGCCCTGCTCCTTCTTGAATTCGCCCGCCAGATACTCGACCAGCCGCATGTCGAAGTCCTCGCCGCCGAGGAACGTGTCGCCGTTCGTCGACTTCACTTCGAACACGCCGTCGCCGATCTCGAGGATCGAGATATCGAACGTGCCGCCGCCGAGATCGTAGACTGCGATGGTGCCGGTTTTCTTCTTGTCGAGGCCGTAGGCGAGCGCCGCCGCGGTCGGCTCGTTGATGATGCGCAGCACCTCGAGGCCGGCGATCTTGCCGGCGTCCTTGGTCGCCTGACGCTGAGCGTCGTTGAAATAAGCCGGCACGGTGATGACGGCCTGCGTGACCGGGCCGCCGAGATAAGCTTCGGCCGTCTCCTTCATCTTCTGCAGAATGAAGGCGGAGATCTGCGAGGGCGAATATTGCTTGCCGTCAGCGGTGACCCAGGCGTCGCCATTGGGTCCGCGAATGATCTTATAGGGGACAAGGCCCATGTCCTTCTTGGTCATCGGGTCATCGAACGTCCGTCCGATGAGACGCTTGATGGCAAAGAAGGTGCGTTCCGGGTTGGTCACCGCCTGGCGCTTCGCAGGTTGGCCGACGAGCCGCTCGCCGTCGTCAGTGAAGGCCACGATCGAAGGCGTCGTGCGCGCGCCTTCCGAATTTTCGATCACCTTGGGGGCCGAGCCCTCCATGACAGCGACGCACGAATTGGTCGTGCCGAGGTCGATGCCAATTACTTTCGCCATTTCTTCTTTCCCCTATTCATTCGCGAGACCGCCAGGCCCCAAAAGCAGCCAAGCCTTATGAGAAGAATTCCGCCGTGCGCCTAAAGCCATCGGCCTAGCTCTTCCGATCTCCGTATTTCAACGTCAGATTTCGGCTGGATCGGCGCAATTGTGCGCCCGAACCTACCAGTCGGGGCGTATATAGGGGGGGGCATTTGGCGGCGCAAGGCGCGCAAGCGTTGGATTTTTCAAGCTTTGAGCTCGCTGGTCCGGACCGCCGCGCCTTCCCCTTTTTCCCCAACGCTTCTAGACTTCGCGCATGACTCGAAGGCTCCGTCCCCTGATTTGCGGCCTCTTCGCCGCCGCTCTCGCCGCAAGCGAGGCCCGCGCGCAATTGATGCTCCCGGGCGCCGCCCCCGCCGAGCCGCAGGGAGCGAAGGTCGCGCCTGCCAAGCACAGGAGCTCGGGCTCTTCCGCGAAGGAAGCGGGGGCCAAAGGCGGTAAGGGGGACAAGGGCGCCAAGGCGGGTCTTGAGTCCGGGATCGACAGCGTCGCCGGACGCCCGCTGATGCTCAACGGCAAGTCGGGTCTTTTGCAGATTTCCGGCGACGATAAGTCGCTAACGATCGAACAAACTGCAGCTTGCCGGCGAAAGCGTCTCCGACCCCTCGCAGCGTTGTGTCGTCGACATTGTCGGCGAGAAGCCGATCTTGGCGACCAGCGCCGGGCGTCCCGACGGCCTCATGCGGTTCGAGGCCGATGTTCCGGCCTGCCCGATCGCGTTCGAGGTTCTCGACGGCGCGGTTCTCGTGCCTTCCCAAATCACGGCTTGCGTCTTCAAGGCCGCCGACTGCCAGACCATTCCCGGCGGCCTTTGGGGCCCCGACGGCGCCTCGCTGGTCGGCGATGCGGCCAAGATCGTCAAGGAACGCGCCGAGGCGGAAAAGGCGATGGCCAAGGTCGTGCGCGCGATCGAGGATCGCGCCAAGGACAGCCCGGAGGCGGCCGCCCTGGCGCGCGACCAGAACGGTTTCGCGGGGCAGCGCGACGAACTCTGCCGCGACTACGCCAAGGAAAGCGTCCACGGCTATTGCGCCCTGCGGGTCACCCAGGCGCGAACCGCGCTTTTGCAGACGCGGCTCGATGCGCTCCCAACCGCGGCCGCTCCCACCGCGGCTAGCGAAAAAGGCAAGAGGGGGAAGTCGAAGAAGGGGGCCAAGCAGCCCTAGCATCGATGCGGCGCCCGGCCCGGCGTCGATACGGGTGGACGGGGCCGACGCTTCCACAGGCGCCTTGCGGCGGCCGCGCGGCCATGGCAAGGCGAACCCCATGACCGAGCGAAGCTATAGCACCGTCCATTTCGTCACCGGCCGTCTCTTGCGCGCGGGCCAAAGAGCTGCCGCCAGGATCGACCGCGCCGATGACTTAAGCTTGGGCGTGACGCCGGTATGAGAAGTGACATACAGGGAAAGTAAACCCGATTAGATACGAGCGTGTCGGATCGGTCCGGCGACATTCGGTAGAACTCATCATGGCCGGCAGGGTCCGTCTACCGTCGATTTCTTTTATCGTTGCCCGGAGCTATCCGGGCGACGTTATAGGGTACAAAAACAAATTGCCGTGGCGCATCAAGTCGGATCTTAAAAGATTTCGGCGTATTACAAGCGGCCATGCGATCATAATGGGACGCTCGACCTTTGAATCAATTGGTCGGGCTCTGCCCGACAGAGCAAACATCGTCATGAGCCGAAGCAATAATTTATCGAATCAGACAAGACTGACCTCCGATAATGGAACTCAGTTATTTTGGGCGACCTCTCTAGAGGATGCGCTGTTCGTTGCGGATATTACGTCCATCTGCCGCGGACACGATGAGCTGTTTGTGATTGGCGGAGAAACGACGTATTCTCTATTTGGTGAGCTCGTTAATCGGGTTTATCTTACTGAGGTTTTCGATAATTCCCCTGGGGACGCCTTCTTTAAAAAGCGCTTCACGCCAAAGAAGTGGAAGTATGTTGAGGAACAGGATTTCCCGAAAAATTGCGAGGGAGATGATTATCCTCACAGGTTTTCAATTCTTCAGAGAAGAGAGCGAAAATATCGATACGAGTTTGTCGCGCAGTTTTTCACGGACAAGCTCGAGAAGTATGAGTGGTTAAAAACTCAAGTCAAATCCAACAAGCCCAAGGTCGAGCAATATATCCAGAATAACCTCGACATCTAGTCGAGTTCGCGACCTCTCTCACACCGCGACCGGCGCATGAATTGCCGGCCACGGGTCATAGCCCTCGAACGCGATCGCGTCGGCGTTGAGGTCGAAGATCGAACCGACGTCGCCGAGCCTGAGGCGCGGCAGCGGGCGCGGCGCGCGGGCGAGCTGCGCCCGGGCCTGATCTTCGTGATTGCGGTAGAGATGGGCGTCGCCGAACGTATGCACGAACTCGCCCGCTTCGAGCCCGCATTCGCGCGCGATAAGATGGGTCAAGAGCGCATAGCTCGCGATGTTGAACGGCACGCCGAGAAAGATGTCGGCCGAGCGCTGGTAGAGCTGGCAGGACAGCTTGCCGCCGCTCACATAAAACTGGAACAGGCAATGGCAGGGGGCGAGCTTCATGTTCTCGATCTCCGCCACGTTCCAGGCCGAGACGACGAGGCGGCGCGAATCGGGATTGCGGCGTATCTCGTCGATGAGCCAGGCGATCTGATCGTATGTCCGTCCGTCCGGCCCTTCCCAGGCGCGCCATTGCTTGCCGTAGACGGGACCCAGATCTCCGTCCGCGTCGGCCCATTCGTCCCAGATGGAGACGCCATGGGCCTTGAGATAGGCGATGTTGGTGTCGCCGCGCAGAAACCAGACGAGCTCGCGGACGATCGACTTGAGATGAAGCCGCTTGGTTGTGACGAGCGGGAATCCCTCGGCAAGATCAAAGTGAAGCTGACGGCCAAACAGTGAGCGGACGCCGGTGCCGGTGCGGTCCATCTTGATGGCGCCGTTATCGAGCGCCTCGCGCATGAGATCGAGATAGGCTCGCATGGGCCACGGTCCCTTTCGCCTAACCGACCGCAACCTCTATACCGATTCGCGTTTCCCCGCGCGCGGCGCTTGGCGCGCCGCGCCTATCCAAGTTGCACGTCAGTGCAGGCTCACCGTCTCGAGCTCATGCTCCCAGGCGTTGGCGATCGCCGCGTCCTTGGAATCGGTCAGCATGATCGGCGATCCGTCCGCGCCAAGCAGCGCAAACAACGTCAGTCCCGGACGCATCGGCGGCGCCTGAGGAAAGAGGCGGGCCACGTCTTCGGAAGCGATCGTCTTCACGTAAGCGAGAGATCCGTCGCCGAGATGGGCGAATTCCTGCGCCGTCAGGGCTGGCGTCGTCGCCATCGTCTTGCTGTTTTCGGTTCTCATCGCTTTCACTCCTTTCCGGCGGCCGCTATGGCCCACCGCTTGGCGCGCATCCATCAATCGCGCGCCGATATTTTTATCTTCCGCACCATCCGCTCGGGCTGCGGCCGAACAAGATCGACGGACAGCAGCCCTTGCGCGAGCTCGGCGCTCATGACCTGCATCCCGTCCGCGAGAAGAAAGCCGCGCTGGAACTGCCTCGCGGCGATGCCGCGATGCAGATAGTCCCGCGTCTTGTCCTCGCGCTGGCGGCCGCGGATGGTGAGCTGGTTCTCCTCGACGGTGACCTCGATTTGGTCCTGGGAGAAGCCGGCTACCGCCAGCGTGATGCGCAACTTTTCCGGCTCGCCGCCATCGGCGGCGATTCGCTCGATATTGTAGGGCGGATAGCCATCCGTCCCCGTCTTGGAAACCTTATCGAGCGCCCGCTCCAAGTCGTCGAAGCCGAGCAGCAACGGAGAGGCCACCGCCGTCACACGCACCATGTTTGAAGCCCCCGTTCAGGCGCTTCCCGGAACTATAGGCCTTGATCAATAAGCGCCCGGTCCGGTTCTTGCGGTTAACCATCCGGACCCTGCAAGGCTCCGGACCAGGTGCATATAAGGCCGACTATCCGACGTTCAAGGCGGTGGCCGCAGCATCGCACGGCCACCGCCCCGGCGACGTTTGCGACAATTCTGTTAAAATGCTGCGCTCGAAATCTGAACCAATCGTTTATGCTCGGCCTCGGGCCGGGGGCGAGGGTTGTTGACCAACAAAAGGGCGGCGCTGGGCAGGCTCGGAACCAAGCGACAGTGCTTGGCCTGCGGCGCCAAATATTATGATCTCGGCCGCAAACCGCCGGTTTGCTCGCGCTGCGGGGCGACCGCCGAGCCGAAGCGCGCGAGCGAGCAAGCAGGAGCGCCGCCGGCCGCCGAGGATGCGGTCGCTCGGACGCAGCCATCCCCAGCTGTCGGCGCCGGACCTCCGCGACCGATCGGCCGCGAATGGTCGCGCGAGCAGGCGGAGGCGATCGACCAGGTCGGCCGGTGGCTTAAGAAGGGCGAGCCCCAAGTGTTTCGCCTCTTCGGCTACGCGGGCGTCGGCAAGACGACTCTTGCGCGCCACATCGCCGAGGGCGCGCGCGGCGAGACGGCGTTCGCCGCCTTCACCGGCAAGGCCGCGCTGGTGATGCGATCGAAGGGCTGCGCGGGCGCGACGACCATCCACGCGCTCATTTACCGGGCCAGCGAGGGCGTGGAGGGCGCGCCTACCTTCACCCTCAACGCCGACGGGCCGGCCTCGAAGGCCGCGCTGATCGTGATCGACGAGTGTTCGATGGTCGACGCGGAGCTGGCGCGCGACCTCCTCTCGTTCGGCAAGCCGATCCTGGTGCTGGGCGACCCCTTCCAGCTGCCGCCCGTCAAAGGCGGCGGCTTCTTCACCGACGGCGCGCCGGACGTGATGTTGACCCAGATCCATCGCCAGGCGCAGGACAATCCGATCATCCGCCTGTCGGAACTCGTCCGTTCGGGCGGCAAGCTCGCTCTCGGCGACTATGGCGAGACGCGCGTCATCCCGCGCGCGGCCGTCGATGCGGCTCAGGTGCTCGGGGCCGATCAGGTGCTGGTTGGGGTCAACCGCACCCGCCGCGCCTACAATCAGCGCATGCGTGATCTCAAAGGTTTCCGGGAGCCGCTGCCTGTCGCTGGCGACCGTTTGGTCTGTTTGCGGAACGACCGCGCGAAGGGGCTCATCAACGGCGGCCTGTGGCGGGTCGAGACGCTGGGCGGGGTCAAAAAGGATTTTGTCAAGATGACCTTGCGCTCCGAAGACGAGGGCGCTCGCTCGACGGTCAAGGTCTCGGTGCTGAAGGCGTTCTTCGAGGGGACGGAGGGGGAACTCGCATTTTCTTTGAGACGGGAGTCGGACGAGTTCGACTACGGCTACGCGCTCACCGTCCACAAGGCGCAAGGGTCGCAATGGGACGACGTGATGCTGTTCGATGAGAGCTTCGCCTTCCGCGAGCATCGGGCGCGCTGGCTCTATACCGGCCTGACCCGAGCGGCTCGGAGGCTGACGGTGGTGAGGTGAGAGCGCGCCGAAACCCATCGACATCGGCGTCGTGTTGCTGATAGGGTTTCCGTTGCGGCGCCGGAGACATTCCCATGCGTATTTCCCTTGCGACAAGGGCGGGCCGCGCGTGCGCCGCGGCGACGCTTATCTTCTCCGCGAGCCTTGCGCCTTCGTACGCCCGCATGGGGGGCGGGCCGGCAGGGGGGTCATTCGCTCACCCAGCCTTTGGAATCGGTCATTTTTCGCATTTTTCGCCGCGCGGGTTCAACCGGCGCTTCGACTTTGACCGTTTCGGCTTCAATCGTTTCCGCCCCAACCGGCTCAACCGCTACGGTTTCAACCGCTTCAATCGCTTTGGCTTTGGCCCCTTTGACGGCAATCAACTTTTCATCGGCGGTTGGGGTGGGGGCGGTTGGGAAGGCGTTCCGGTTTCGACTGGGACCTCCGAGCCAATCGTCGTCGGCGAGGGCGCGCCGGTCATCATCAATGTCGGCGCCGGCGCGGAGCCGGGCGACGCCGGCGGTGGCTACGGAGGAGGCTGCGTGGTCCACAAGCTCATTTACGACAGCAATGGCAAATATGTCGCCGAACGACAAAGCCCGCAGTGCTGATCGCTTGGGTGGTTGATAGCTGGCGCTGTCTACCCCGCTGAATAAGCGCGGCGGAAGCGCTCGCCGCATTTGCGCTGAAACCGTGAGGCAATAGGTCCTCGATCGCGCCGTCGCGTCGGCGGAGCGGCGGCGTAGAGCTAGGGAGAGCAGGATGGACGTCGGTTTTATCGGTCTTGGCCAAATGGGCCAGGCGATGGCGCTGAACCTCGTCAAGGCGGGACATCGCGTTGTCGTCTTTAACCGCACCCGCGCCAAGTCAGAGGCGCTGGCGTCTGAAGGCGCCGAGATCGCCGAAAGCGTCGCCGACGCGTGCCGCCGCGCCGTGCTCATCACCATGCTCGCCGGCGACGACGCCGTCGAAGCGGTCTTTTTCGGCAACGCAAACGGGCTCTCGGCGCTTGGCCAAGGCGCTATCCACATCTCCATGAGCACGATCAGCGTCGCGCTCTCCGACCGGTTGGCGGAGGCGCACCGAAACGCTGGCCATTCTTACGTCGCCGCGCCGGTGTTCGGCAGGCCGGAGGCCGCGGCGGCGGCGAAGCTTTTCGTTGTGGCGGCAGGTCCCGAAGCGACGCTCGCGCGCTGCCAGCCTCTTTTCGACGCGGTCGGCCAACGGACCTTCGTCATCGGCGACAAGCCGTCCTCGGCAAATCTCGTCAAGCTCAGCGGCAACTTCCTGCTTGCAGCGATGATCGAATGCTTAGGCGAGGCCTTTGCGCTCGTCCGCAAAGGAGGAATCGACCCGCATCGCTACCTTGAAATCCTGACCAACACCCTGTTCTCGGCCCCCGCCTACAAGACCTACGGGACGATCATCGCCAACCAGCAATACGAGCCGGCGGGGTTCAAGATGTCCCTGGGTTTGAAGGATGTTCGCTTGGCGCTCGCCGCGGCCGATGCGCTGGCGACGCCGATGCCGGTCGCCAGCCTGGTTCACGATCATTTTTTGGCTGGCGTGGCTCAAGGCGCAGCCGATTCTGACTGGTCGGCGTTAGCGCGTCTTGCCGCCGCGAACGCAGGTCTCTGAGCGAATCCTGGACGGCGTTGTTCCCGGGCCTCGTGTCGCGTTGCTTAATCTTCGGCGCAGCGCCGATCACGCGGAAAGCCGACCGCGGCGCCTGGACTTGTTTGAAACCTGAACTTGGGGCAGGTTTCATTGCGCAGTCATCGACCAATTTCGGTCAAGAGACCGACTTGGCGGTTGATCTGGCGGCAATCCGGGGAAAGCGCGATGGTCACGCTCAGGCACATTGCAATCGTTGCTGCCGCATCCGCCGCAGCTTGCCTGGCGGCTCTGGCCGAGGAGAAACCGGCGCCGGCGCAACAGATCTTTACGCCACGGCTGAACGACGTCATGATCTTAACGCAGTTCGGACATTTCAAGTTATGGTATGCGGGCGCGGTGCAGAACTGGCCGCTTGCGGACTACGAATTGGAGCAAATCCGCGCCAGCATCGAGCTCGCGAAAACCCTTCACCCGAATAGCGCCAAGTCGGATATGGACATGATGAGGCCGGCTGCGGACAGTCTCGACAAAGCGATCAAGGCGAAGGACTCGGCCGGATTCACCAGCGCGTATAGCAAGCTCACTGCCGCTTGCAACACTTGTCATGAAACCACCGGCTTCGGTTTCATAAAGATCAGAGTGCCGAGATTGTCGCCCATCGAGACATCGCCGTTCAGCGATGAGTTGTTCACGGGCAAGTGACGCACTTCGCCCGTTCGCGCGCCAGCGCGGAACATTCAGGATGGCCATCAACCTGCGAGGGGAACGAGATAGTGGGCGAGATGGGCGTCGAGCGCCGCCATCGTCGCCTCGTTCGCGGGGGCGGCGCGGAAGCCGATGAAGCCGTCCGGCCGAATGAGGACAGCGCCGCCGTCGGACGCTCCGGCCTCAGCCGCCTTGAACTTGTCGGCTGACGCATCGACAATCGTGACGAGCCGGTCCCAGCGCGCGCGCATGTCTTCCAAACCCGGCGCCTCGCCGAATACGAGCAGATGATGGCTTTCGCCTCTCAGGCGAAGGTTGGCTGGGAAGCGCTCGCCGGGCGCCGGGCTTCCGGAACCGTCGCCGGCCTGACCGACGAGCGGACTTCCGGTATAGGACACGTCGAGCATCGACCGTCTGCGCGCTGCTGAAACGATCTCATCTGCGGTCGACGTCGGGACGTCGGGCGCGCCGCCCGCGGCGCACATGGCGACGAGTTCGACGATGTGGGCGTGAATATCGTTGGACACTGCCAGCGCATGGCGATCGGCCATGCCGCGTTCGATCGCATAGCTGTCGAGGAGCGATGGCTTCGCCGCGCCGCGCTCGACGAGGGCGAGCTTCCAGGCGATGTCGGCTGCGTCCATGAACGCCGCGTTGATCCCTTCCCCTCCAAGCGGACTGGACATGTGGCCGGCGTCGCCCAGCAGAAACCGCCGGCCGTCGCTGAGACTCTCGGCTTCCCGCCGATGCATCTTGAAATAGGAGATCCAGCGCAAATCGCTCAAGCCCGCATCGGCGCCGATGCGGGCGTTGACCGTCGCGCCGAGCTCGGCCGCTGTCGGCGGATCGTTGCGCGTGTCAGCTGGGTCGCGGCTCGCGAAAATGAGCCAGCGACGGTCCGGCAGCGGCGCGAACAAGACGAAGCCTGCGGCGCCGACGATGACGCGGGCGGTCTCGGGCGGAATGGCGAGGCCAAGCTTGACGTCCGCCACCACGTATTGTCCGCCGTACGTCTCGCCATCGAGATGCTCCCCCATGGAATGGCGCGTGACGCTATGAGCTCCGCCGGCGCCCAGCAGGTAGCGCGGCTCGCTGACCTCGGTTCGGCCGCCCACGTCGAGCGTAACGCGGAGAGTCTCCGGACCAGCGTTGATCGCAGCGACCTCGACGCCGTATTCGACAGCGACGCCGTGCCTCGCCAGATGATTGCGGAGGATTTGCTCGGTCCGCCACTGCGGCTGGCTGCACTGAAATTCGTACCGGCAGCCGAGGCCGGCGAAGTCCGCACTTATGATTGGGCGCATGCCCGGGCCAAGGAGCTGGCTGTGCTTGATGTGCACGCCGCCGCTAATGAACGGCTCGATCAGGCCGGCCCGGTCGATGATGTCGAGCACCGCCGGCTGGAGCGCGGTTCCGCGCGTCTCGTGGTGCGGCGCAAGCCTTCGCTCAACGATGCGCGGCTTGACGCCGTGACGCACCAGTTCGCAGGCCGCGAACAGTCCGGCCGGACCGCTTCCGACGATCAGGAGGGAAGGCTCAGCGAGGGATTCAGCCATTTTGAGGGCAATCGAGCAGCATGGCCTGTCTAAGCCCCCACGGTCGCGATCCGCAGGTTGTTGGTGGCGCCCGGGGTCCCGAACGGCACGCCGGCCACCACGATGATGCGCTCGCCCTCGCCGGCGAAGCCCTCGATATAGGCGTGGCGGCAGGCCCGATCGGCCATGTCGCGC
The DNA here is from genome assembly GCA_963824475.1 of uncultured Alphaproteobacteria bacterium. Classification (GTDB taxonomy): domain Bacteria; phylum Pseudomonadota; class Alphaproteobacteria; order Rhizobiales; family Beijerinckiaceae; genus Roseiarcus. The sequence continues at coordinate 68,083 of CAWGPR010000001.1, read as the reverse complement.
TCGTCGCGCGCGTCGTCGGTGACGATCGGATGCACCCCCCAGACGACAGCGAGGCGCCGCGCCACGGATTCAATTGGGGTTAGCGCCAGAATGGAGGAGCGCGGCCGCTGGCGGGCGATGCGAAGGCCGGTCGAGCCCGAGCTGGTCCAGGCGCAGATCACCTTCAAATCGAGGGTTTCGGCGACGTCGCGGGTCGCCTCCGCGATCGCGTCGGCGCCTGTCGCCTCCGGCGCCGCGCGCTGCGCCTCAATGATCGAGGGATAGATTCCCTCCGATTCCACCGCCTCGGCAATCTTGTTCATGGTCGCCACCGCCTCGCGTGGATATTGGCCCGAGGCGCTCTCGGCCGACAGCATGATAGCGTCCGCCCCCTCGAAGACCGCAGTGGCGACGTCCGACACCTCGGCGCGCGTCGGCACCGGCGCGGTGATCATCGATTCCAGCATCTGCGTCGCCACCACCACCGGCTTGCCGAGCCGCCGCGCCAGCCGGGTCAGGGTCTTCTGGATGCCGGGCACGCGCTCGAGCGGCATTTCCACTCCGAGATCGCCGCGCGCGACCATCAACGCATCCGCGACGGCCATGATCTCGTCGATGCGCTGGACCGCCTGCGGTTTTTCGATCTTGGCCATCACCAACGCGCGTCCTTTGGCGATGCCCTTGACCTCGGCGATGTCCTCCGGACGCTGAACAAACGAGAGCGCGATCCAGTCGATATTTTCCTCGAGCGCCGCGGCGAGGTCGGCGCGATCCTTGTCGGTCATGGCGGAGGTCGGAATGGTCGTGTCGGGCAAACTCACGCCCTTCTTGTCCGACACCCGTCCCGCCACTTCGACGACGGTCGAAGCGCGACCGGGCGCGGCGTCGAGGACGCGCAGCAGCACTTTGCCGTCGTCGATCAAAATCCGATGGCCAGGCGCCAGCGAGCTCAGGATTTCCGGATGCGGCAGATAGATGCGCGAACGTCCGCCGAGCGACGGGTCGCCGTCGAGGGCGAAGATGTCGCCCTTGTGGAGGTCCACGGCGCCGCCGGCGAAAGAACCGAGCCTCAGCTTGGGTCCCTGCAGGTCGACGAGGACGCCGATCGGGCGGCCGGTCTCCTCTTCGAGCGAGCGGATCATCGCTACTCGCTCGCGCATGACGTCATGCGAGGCGTGGCTCATGTTGATGCGGAAGACGTCGGCGCCGGCCGCGAACAGGTCGGCGATGGTCTTGCGATCGCTTGAGGCGGGGCCGAGGGTGGCGATGATCTTGACGCGGCGGCGACGGGCCTGCACTTGCGTTCCTCCATAATCGGCGGGCGCCTGCCGCCACGTTCATTCCGGCGCCGGCGCCGCGAACTGACGTTCGCAGCTTAAGGGTTCGCCTGGTCGGTCAGTTGCACCGTCCAGCTCTTGGCGTCCTTGCCGGTGTCGACTTCGAAGAAGCCGGTGCGGTTGTAGCCGCGCACAAAGCAATCCTGCCGGCCCTCGATTTTGAACTCGCGATCTGACGTGCACATGAAGACCTTGCCCTTCCACTCGCCGCCGCGCTCATCCATCGCGTAGAGGTAATAATACTGAGCCGCGAGGGCGCCGCGCAAAAGCGTCACGCAGTCGAGCGACTTCAGATTCCACCAGCCTTCGCTGACCCAGCCTTGGCCGTCGGTATAAGCGAGCGCGACGCTGATTCGGTTATTGGTGTTGTTGCACATGCGCAAGTCCGCGCGGGCGGGAGCGGCCGCGCAAAGCGTCGTTCCGAGCGCAGAAAGCGCCAGCAGCCGTCCTGCGATTCTGTCCATGATCATGCGGTGGAAGAGCTTATCGCGCGTCATATTCGGCGCGTAGGCGGCGCTGTCAACCTCGCGCGGCGCGCAAGGCTCTGAGCGATTGGCCGCCCGGCCTTTGCCTCATTGTCGCGAAAGCTTCAGCGCATCGTTACGCGAGTGGCGAGAGGCCGTCACGTCCGATCCTTAGAGTCGTGGACGTTCACATCCCCAAAATCGACGTGCGGCGCGCGGGCGCGCTGCGCGCAACGGAGGGTAATCATGTTCAAGACCATCGGCGTTTCTCTTTTGGCCATCGCGATCGCCAGTTCGGCGCGGGCTCAACAAATCGGCGACGTGTTCTACATCGCGCTCGAAAACCACAATTTCACCCAGCCTTCGACCGTACCCGCAGGCACTCCTGAGCAGCTGTTCGGCAACCCGGCGGCCCCGTTCCTCAATAGCCTGGTGACGCCGGGCAACCCAAACGCAGCGGACGTATCCTACGCGAGCAACTATCAGAACGTGTCGCCCAGCCTTCACCCCTCCGAACCCAACTACGTGTACCAGGTCGCCGGGGTCACCGGGCCGCTCAACGACAACGATTCCTATCCGAACAACATCGTCAACGCCCCGAACCTCAATCAGCTTATGGCGGCGAAGGGCCAAACCTGGCGGTCCTACCAGGAGGACACCGACCTTCTCAATACGAGCGGGCAGAACTTCAACTCGGCCGGCGGCACGCTGACGAACAACGTGGCGTCGAAAAGCCAATTTGAGGTGCCGCTGACGAGCTTCTCAGGCACGTCGACGAGCTACACGAACCCCTACAACGGTTCCCACCAATATAATTATGCCGCCAAGCATAACCCGGAGGTCTTCTTCACCGCCACCAACGGGGGTAACGATCCGACGTCGGCCAATTCGCAAGCGCAAAATTACGCGCCGCTGCAGCAACTGCAGACAGACCTCAACAACAACACCGTCGCGCAGTTCAACTGGATCACGCCGGATCAGTACAACGACATGCACTCCTCGCTGAACACCTCCTTCACCTACAACGGCGTCACCTATGCCGCCAACACCGACCAGGAGGCAGTGGCCCTCGGCGACAACTTCCTGTCGATGATCATTCCGGAAATCGAGGCGTCGCAGGCGTTCAAGGACAACGGCGAAATCGTCATCTGGAACGACGAGACCGAGGGCGACGAGACCGTAGGATCGACCGTCGGCTTCGACGGCACCGAGATCATCATCTCGCCGCTCGCCAAGGGCAACGCCTACACCAACGACATCCTCTACACGCACGCCTCCGATCTGGTCACCCTGCAAAACATATTCCATGTCGAGAGCGACGGCCCCTATCTCGGGGGCGCCGGCGGAGCGAACTCCCTCAGCGATCTGTTCAAGCCGGGCGCGATCCCTTCCGGCGTTCCGGAACCCTCGACCTGGGCGATGATGCTGCTCGGTTTTGCGGGATTGGCCGGCGCCGGCGCCTATCGCCGGAAGCTCGGCGTCGCGGTCAAGCTCGCGGTTGCGCGCTGACGCGATAAGCCTCACGCTCAGCGTCGCCACGGGGCCGGTCGCGAACCGGCCCCTTTTTTGCTGACCTTACGCCTTGCGGTCGAACCGCCAGTCGGGTCGCGCGGCGCGGATCATCATCACCTCGCCCAGCGCCTGGCGCGTCAAGAGGCCAATGATCTTGCCTCCGGCGTCGGTCACGTAGAGCGCTGCGGCTCCCGGATCCTGCAGGCGCTCGAACAGGCCGTCGACCGGCGCCGTGGCGCGAACGCTCTCCACGCCCGAGCGCATAAACGCGCTCGCCGGTTCGTCGCCGCCATGCTCGCGCACCGCGGTGAGGATATCGTCGCGTGTCAGCAGTCCGGCCGGCTTGCCGAACGCGTCGACGACCGGGAATTCGTGCTGCGCCGTCGCCAACAGCGCGTCCACCGCCTGGCCGAGATTGGCGTCGATCGAGACCGGCGTGAAGCGCGTCTCCATCGCGTCGCCGACGCTCACCCCCTTGAGCGCTTGCTGCGCGGCGCTCATCTGCGCCTCGGCGCCCGCCGCGATATAGACGAAGATGGCGATGAACAAGAGCAGCGGATTGCCGAACAGGCCAAGGAACCCGAAGCCGAAGGCGAGGGCTTGTCCGATCCTTGCCGCGATTTCGGTCGCCCGCGCTCCGCCGACCCGCATCGCCAGCAACGCATGCAGCACGCGCCCGCCATCCATCGGAAAGGCCGGGATCAGATTGAAGACGGCGAGAAAGATGTTGGCGATCGCCAGGCGCCCCAAGAGCGAGAGGTTGGGATTGTCGATCTGCGTCAGGTCGTCGGGATGGATCGAGCCGACGACTGCGATCAGCACGAGGCCGATGACGAGATTGACGGCGGGCCCGGCGAGCGCGACCACCAGCTCCTGGGCGGGGTCGCTCGGCAGGCGCTGCAAGCTGGCCACGCCGCCGATCGGCAACAGCGTCACCTCCGGCGTCTTGATGCCATAGCGGCGGGCGGCCGTGATGTGGCCGAATTCGTGCAGGACCACGCAGGCGAACAAGAGGACGATGAACAAGGTGCTGTCCAGAGCGGCGGCTGGGCCTCCTCTGCTCCAACCGCTGAAAGCGATCCAGGCGAGGAACAGGATGAAGGTGATGTGAATTTTGACGGCTGTTCCGCCCAAACTGCCAATGGTGATCGACCAGCGCATCGTTGCGTCTCCGATTGACGGCGGGCACTTTAGCCCGTCAGCCCATCGCGCTCCAAAGCCCTCGATTGAAACGCTGGAGAACGAGCCTCTGTCGCCTACAAGCCTCGACGCAATCGCGTTTATCTACATTTTGCTCTCGATCGCCGCGGCGCTGGTCGTGCTGGCCGACATCTTCCTGCTCGGGCGACGGCAGCCGATGGGCGTGATGGAGGCGGTGTGGCCGCTGACGCTCTTGTACTGGGGGCCGCTCGGCCTGCCGTTCTATTTCAGCTTCGGCCGCGCGGCGCATTCCCAGGCTCGGACGCACGAGCATGCGCATCGGCACGGAGACGGACACGAAGAGCCGCCGATGTGGCAGGCGGTCTTCAAGGGAGCGGCCCATTGCGGCGCGGGCTGCGCGCTTGGAGATTTTGTCGCCGAATGGATCGCCTTCGGTCTTGGCTTGGCGCTGCTCGGCTCGGCGCTCGCGGCGAGGCTCACTTTAAGCTTTGTTCTCGCCTACGCAGCGGGGATCGCCTTCCAGTACTTCGCCATCGCGCCGATGCGGAACTTGAACTTCCGGGCGGGCGTCGCGGCGGCGGTCAAGGCGGACACGTTTTCGATCATCGCCTACGAGATTGGCATGTTCGCCTGGATGATCTATCGCGCCTGCGGCTGGCCGGCCATGCAGCCGACCGATTGGTCCTATTGGTTGATGATGCAGATCGCCATGGTTTGCGGATTTGCGACAACCTATCCGGTCAATTGGCTTCTGATCCGGGTCGGGGTGAAAGAGAGGATGTAGGGCCGCTTGCCGGGTGTCTCTATGGTCGCGGCTCGACGGATACGGACGAATTGCGGATGATTGACTTAATGAAGCGATTTCTTTTGTCAGGCTTTGGCGTGATCGCCGCGCTGAGCGCATTCGCCCCCTCGGCGCGCGCCGACTTCGCCTCCTGCGTCGACGCGCTGAGAGCGCAAGCTGAGCGCGAGAGGATTTCCGCCGCAACGCTCGACGTCGCCTTCCGCGGCGTCGAACCCGACATGAAGGTGCTCGACTTCCAGAAGCAGCAGCCCGAGTTCAAGACGCCGATCTGGGACTATGTCGACGGGCTGGTGGACGACGATCGAGTCGCCGACGGCAAGGCGGCGATGGCGAGCCAAGCGCGCGCGCTCGCCCGGGCGGAAGAGACATATGGCGTCAGCCGCTACATGCTGGCCGCGATCTGGGGCGTGGAGTTGAATTTCGGCCAGGAGATGGGCAAGCGCCCGCTCGTGCAGTCGCTCACGACGCTTGCCTGCTTCGGCGAGCGCGGCAATTATTTCCGCTCCGAATTGATGGCGACGCTGAAGATCATCGACCGTGGCGACGTGCCGGCCGAGAAGCTGAACGGATCATGGGCGGGAGCGTTCGGGCAGACGCAGTTCATGCCCTCGACCTTCCTGCGCCTGGCGGTCGACTTCGAGGGCGACGGGCGGCGCGACATCGTGGACTCGGCCCCGGACGCGCTCGCCTCGACGGCGAACTACCTCGCCAAATCGGGCTGGCGCCGGGGCCTCGCGTGGGGCTTTGAGGTCAAGCTGCCGCCGGGCTATTCGGGTCCGTCGGGCCGCAAGGCTAGGCAATCCATGTCCTTCTGGGCCTCGCGCGGCCTCGCTCGCATCGACGGGCGCCCGCTTGGGCCGGGCGACGCTGCGCTTCTCATGCCCGCCGGACGCGACGGGCCGGCCTTTTTGGTGACGCGCAATTTCGACGTCGTCTATTCCTACAACGCCGCCGAATCCTACACCCTCGCCGCCTGCGTGCTCGCCGATCGCTTGGGCGGCGGCCGCGGCATCGTCACCCCCTGGCCGACCGACGATCCGCTGCTGTCGCGCGAAGGGCGAAAGGAGTTGCAGGCGCTGCTCGCAAAGCGCGGCTACGACGTTGGCGGCCAGCCGGATGGCGACATCGGAACCAAGAGCAAAGCGGCGATCGCTGATTTCGAGCAGAAGGCCGGGCTCGAGGTCAACGGCCGCGCCTCGGTCAAGGTGCTGGAGGCCCTCAAGCGGTAGAGATCGCCGCGTGAGCCGATGAGTTGTACGGAGGCCCGGGATCTCTCGGCCCGGTCGGGGGGCAACACCCGCTCAGGTCACCACAGTCGGCGCCTTCCGTCCGGTGCGCTTCTCGATCTCGCCGATGTCACGCGCGAACGCGACGAGGTCGGCGAGCGCCGCCTGCGTCTCCTGATCGAGCTCGCCAGACGGCCCTTCGTAATGCTCGATATAGACGCGCAGCGTCGCGCCTACGGTGCCGGTTCCGGAGAGCCGGTAGACGATGCGCGCGCCGCCCTCGAACATCACCCGCACGCCCTGATGCTCAGCGTCCGATCCGTCGACCGGGTCGTGGTAAGCGAAATCGTCAGCGGCCTCGACTTTGTACGCGCCGAAGGTCTTGCCCGGAAGCGTCGCGGTCTTGTCGCGCAGCGCGTCCATGAGCCCGTTCGCCGCAGCAAGGTCAATCGCCTCGTAGTCGTGGCGCGTGTAATAGTTGCGGCCGTAAGTTCGCCAGTGTTCGCGCACGAGGTCGGCGACCGACATGCGGCGCCGGGCGAGAATATTGAGCCAGAACAGCACCGCCCATACGCCGTCCTTCTCGCGGATGTGATTCGAGCCGGTGCCGAAGCTTTCTTCGCCGCACAGCGTCGCGAGATTGGCGTCGAGCAGGTTGCCGAAGAATTTCCACCCCGTCGGAGTCTCATACGACCTGATTCCGAGCTTGGCGGCGACGCGATCGGCGGCGGCGCTGGTGGGCATCGAGCGCGCGACGCCCGCGAGGTCCTTGGCGTAGCCCGGGGCACAATGGGCGTTGGCGCACAGGATCGCCAGCGAATTGGACGGCGTGACATAGACGCCCCGCCCAAGGATCATGTTGCGGTCGCCGTCGCCGTCTGACGCCCCGCCGAAATCCGGCGCGTCAGCCGACATCATGAAGTCGTAAAGATCCTTGGCGTAGGTCGGATTGGGATCGGGGTGGTGGCCGCCGAAATCGGGCTGCGGCGTGCCATTGACCACGGTGCCGGCTCCAGACTTCAATTCGTCCTCGAAGATCGCGTGCGCGTAGGGCCCGGTGACGGCGTGCAGCGCGTCGTAGCGCATGCGGAAGCCTGAGGCGAACAAGGCGCGGATCGCCTCGAAGTCGAACAGCGTCTTCATCAGCGACAGATATTGCGTGACCGGGTCGATGACCTCGATCTCGGCTCCCTCGACCTTGACAGTCCCGAGGCGGTCGATGTCGACATCGGGAGCGTCGGCGATTTTGTAGGCGGAGATCGTTTTGGTATGGGCGAAGATGGCCTCGGTGACGTTCTCCGGGGCCGGTCCGCCGGCGCTGATATTGTACTTGACGCCGAAATCGCCGTGCGGCCCGCCGGGATTGTGGCTCGCCGAGAGAATGATCCCGCCATAGGCGTTGAGCGCGCGGATCAGCGCCGAGACGGCGGGAGTCGAAAGGATGCCGCCTTTGCCGACGAGGATACGGCCGAAGCCGTTCGCGGCCGCGATCTTGATCACGACCTGGATCGCCTCGCGGTTGAAAAAGCGGCCGTCGCCGCCGAGGACGAGCGTTTTGCCCTGAAAGCCTTCGAGCGAATTGAAGATCGACTGAATGAAGTTTTCGAGGTAGCCGGGTTCCTGGAAGACCGCGACCTGCTTGCGCAGACCCGAAGTCCCCGGCCTCTGGTCGGGAAACGGCTTCGTGGCGACGGTTCGGATCATCGGCGTTCTCCCATTAAGCAGCTGCGGGAATTTCGCGCTCGGTCAAGGCACTCTAGGCGCCAGGCGCCGCCTGGGCAACGCCGCGGCGCATCGTTAACGTCTAGCAACGAATTGTGAAACTTTCTTCCGCACATATGCGATATCAGGGCGGCGCAGCGTTCGAATAGCGACGACAATTCGCCCGGGGAGCTATGACATGGCGCGCAAGCATTTCGGCACCGATGGCATAAGGGGGCGGGCCAACAGCCAGATCACGGCGGACATCGCGCTGAAGGTCGGCCAGGCGGCGGGCTTAGCCTTTCGCCGCGGCGAGCACCGCCACCGGGTGGTGATCGGCAAGGACACCAGGCTCTCGAGCTACATGATCGAATATGCGCTGGTCGCGGGCTTTGCCTCCGTCGGCGCCGACGTCCTGCTGCTGGGCCCGGTGCCGACGCCGGCGGTGGCGATGCTGACGCGCTCGATGCGCTGCGACTTGGGGGTGATGATCTCCGCCTCCCACAACCTTTATGAGGACAACGGCATCAAGCTGTTCGGGCCGGACGGCTATAAGCTTTCCGACGAGGTCGAGGCGCGGATCGAAGCGCTGATGGACGGCGACGTCGCGCCGAAGCTCGCCAACGCTCCCGACCTCGGCCGCGCCAAGCGCATCGACGACGTCCAGGCCCGCTACATCGAATACGCCAAGCGGACGCTCTCTCGCGAAGTGTCGCTCGAGGGCTTGCGCGTGGTCGTCGATTGCGCCAACGGCGCGGCTTACAAAGTCGCGCCTGAGGCGTTGTGGGAGCTCGGGGCCGAGGTGATCCAGATCGGCGTCGAGCCGAACGGGCTCAACATCAATTTCGAGGTCGGCTCGACCGCGCCCGAGGCGCTTTCGCGCAAGGTGCGCGAGATGCGGGCCGACGTCGGCATCGCGCTCGACGGCGACGCCGACCGGATGATCCTGGTTGACGAGAAGGGCCGGCTGATCGACGGCGATCAGGTGCTGGCGGTGATCGCCGAAAGCTGGCGCGACGAGGGGCGATTGTCCAGGCCGGGCGTGGTCGCCACGGTGATGTCGAACCTCGGGCTTGAGCGCCATCTGGCGAGCCTTGGGCTAAACCTCGAGCGCACCGCGGTCGGCGATCGCTACGTGATCGAGCGCATGCGCGAAAAAGGCTTCAACGTCGGCGGCGAGCAGTCGGGCCATATCATTCTGTCCGACTATGCGACCACCGGCGACGGCCTGGTGGCGGCGATGCAGGTGCTGGCGGTGGTGCGCAAGCTCGGCCGACCGGCGAGCGAGGTGTGCCGGCGGTTCGAGCCGGTGCCGCAGGTGTTGCGCAACGTTCGCTTCAACGGCGGCGAGCCTCTGAAGAGTCCGGCGGTGGCGAGAGCGATCGCGGAGGCGACCGCGCGCCTGGGCGACCGCGGCCGGCTCTTGGTCCGGCCGTCCGGCACCGAGCCGGTGATCCGGGTGATGGGCGAAGCGGACGATCCGGCGCTGGTCGACGCTCTCGTCAGCGACGTGTGCGAGGCGGTCGCCGGCGCCGCATAGCCGGAGGCGGGCGGGGAACTGAGCCCGCCGCCTCGCGGAACCCTAAAGAAATCTTAACTGCGCGCAAAAAATCCTGCTTTTAAATTTTTCGAATCACCGTAACATGCCAGTGTCGTCAACCAGCCGAAAGGAGGTGATCCAGTGTCTCATTGTCTTACGTTCCGCGTGATCGACGAGGCCTGGGTTATTGTCCCTGCGAAGGAATTTCGCGCATAGCGCTCGCTAGGCAAGAACTCTAGGGTGCCGGCGAGCTTGCGTGGGCGCGACAATGGAAGGGCTGCTCCTCAAAGGAGCAGCCCTTCTCTTTCTCACGAGGCCGGTGACAAGGAGGCGCTAACAGAAAAGGCCGCCCGTCGGCGGCCTTTTGATAACAATCCGTTGGATCGGGCGCTTAGATGGCGAGCGCCGGACGGTCCTTCCCGCTGCGACGAACCGCCGCATACCCGAGCCCGATGAAACCGAGCGCCATCATCACCCAGGTCGCGGGTTCAGGAATAGCGGCGCTGTTGGTCAACGAAGCGGAGACCACATTCCCCGGTCCGCCAGCCTGATTGAGGGTCAAATCCAAGGTGGCCGGCGCGCCATGAAAGACCCCGCCGGTGACAGTCCCTGCGAAGTCCAAACCGATCGTATTAACACCACGAGAAATCGAGCCGATTGAAGTCAGGGTTTCCGTGAAGGTGTCGCCAGTGAACGGCCCGGTGGTAGCCGTCCACGTCTTGATCATGTCCAACCCCGTAACCGGACCATCCCCGGCCCCATATGAGACGCTAACTGGGGTGAGCGTGAAAGTACCGGCGACGGCCTCCCCGGACTGGTCGCCAGTGTTGACCCGAGTCACAAACCATGTGGAGCCATCGAGGTCGAACGCCGTCGACGCCCCCAGAGTTGAGCCTGTGTAGCTAATACCCGTGCAGGTCGCGGGGCACAACGCCGCTGCTGAGAAGTTGATCACGGCTGCTTGCGCAGCGGAACTTGCGCCAAGCGTCCCGATGAAGGCGGCCGCTAAAGCTGGGACTACAATTTTCATAACATCCCCCTGGGTAGGATCACCGCAAAGCTAACTACAAGAACACCGCTGCGGCAACTAAGCAGGTGCGGGAGGATCAGTCAAGCCCTTTCGCACCCCGACACAACCTAGTCGTAGCAATGGCGAATGACAGGAGAATGACGCGCGGCGCCCGCCGCATCCGGGACGAGGCGGACCCCTGGCTAGAATCTCAATTGGATCCGTACCTTGCAGGCACCAGGAGATTGCTGTGGCGGCGGAGACTGGGGAGCTTAGAGACTCGGCCCACTGGCCGCCCCCGCGAGCTTTGCGTCATTCGAGCGCCGGGTTGGCCCTCGAGGTTCCGGCGGCGCCAGCCGTCATTAATGTTGCGGCGCGCAATGTTGCGGCGCTTGGAGCTTCCAAACGGGGGCTAATGCGACATCAGGACCGGCAAGGATTGCTGATGCATGAGATCGAGCGTCACCCCGCCGAACAGCCCCTCGTAAATCCTCGAATGTCCAAAAGCGCCGGCGACGATGAGGTCGGCGTCCTGCGTGTCGAGGCTCGCGAACAGCGCCTCGACCGCGGTCAGGTCGCCAGTGTTGGTCCAGTCGGAGATGTGCTCGGCCTTCACGCCGTGCGCCGCCAGGTGATCGACCAGCGTCTCGGCCGACTTGCGGAGCGCGCTTGGCCGCGACGAGAAGGCGAACAGGGTCACTTTCTTCGCCCGTTCGAGCAGCGGCATCGCGTCATGAACGGCGCGCAAAGCCTCACGCCCGGCGTTCCACGCGATGACGATGTTGTCTCCCACCGGGCCGGGCGTCCATTCCGGCGGCAGCATCAACATCGGCGCGCCGGATTCGAGCAACGCCCGATCGAGCGCGCCGCGGCGTATCGCCCCGTGCGCCAGACTTTCGGGCCCGGGCGCGATCATCAGGTCGACGCAATGGGTGAAAGTGTCGGTTTCGCCCGGCTTGGTTACCGGCGCGAAGACCGTGGTCAGCCCGGACTTCGCGCGTCGTGTCGCTAAATATCCGGCTGACCGCATCTTCGGTCTCGACCTCCTGTCCCGCGGAGGGCGCGCTGACGTCCACGCCGATCAATCGCGCCCCGTGCGCCTTGGCCAACGAGACGGCTAAACGTATCCGCTCGATCGTCTCGACCGTCGGATCGAGATAGACGAGGATATCCTTGTAGGCCAATTCGCCCTCCCATCCGGCGGCAGTCGCCCGCCTTCGGCGCGGTCAGCCGCGTTCCCTCGCCTCGGCGATGCGCCGCCAGGCCGTGTCCGACCGGCTCGCTGACCGTCGGACTGTAACATGCGGCGCGGTCTTGTCGACGACGCAGTAGGCCGAAGCGCCAAAGACCTCAGCGGAATAGAGGCCGCCGGCAAAAAGAAAGGCCGCCCAAGACAGGGCGGCCTCTCGCAATCGCTCGACGGAAGCCTGGAAGCTTACGCGGAAAGCATGGCGTGATTGGTCTTGCGCCGGCGGGACGCGGCATAGCCGAGAGCGCCGAAGCCGAGAACCATCATCACCCATGTTGAGGGCTCAGGAATGGAGGGGGTGAAGCTCGACGTGTTGGTGAACGAGGCGCCGGTGGTCTGCCCTGGACCGCCAGCCTGGCTGGCGGTCAACATGAGCAAAACCGGCGTATCTGTGAAGACACCGCTGGTGTCGCTTAGCGTTCCCGACAGGGTCAGACCGATTTCGTTGGGTGTGTTCCGATTGATCGACAGCACCGTGGTCAGCGTTTCGGTGAACGTGTCCGTGCCTGGTCCGGCGCCAAGCGGCCACGACAGGATGACGTCGGCTCCAAGCGGCCCCGGCCCAGTCCCGAACCCGTAAATAATGTTGCTGCTTGTCGGGGAAGTCAGCGCGGAAAGCATGACCTGGTTGAAGAGAGCCAGCCCAGAAGAGTCGCCGGGGTTAACCCCCGTTACCAGCAACGTCGCCTGATCAAGATCGAGCGAGAGAGACTGATCCAAGGACGTACCGTTGTAGGTGATCGAATTGCCAAACGCAGTGACGCCGAAGTCGATTATGGCCGCTTGCGCAGCGGAGCTCGCGCCAAGCGCCACGATCATAGCGGCGCCGAGCCCCGCGACTACCGAACGCCTCATGTCTAAATCCCCTATGACTGCTTGGTGCGCCGCACCATCGCAATCATGACACGTCTAGCGCGGTTGTAAACGCCGTTTTGGCAGCGAAACAATCGGCGCGAAAGCGTCGTGGATTGGGGTCAGAACAATCAGGTTCGCGATGATGATGGAAGAGAGAGGCGATCGCCGCTAGAGAAACGCGACCGCCGCCGTCGCTCAATTGTCAAGAAAGCTCCGCAGCTTCCGGCTTCGGCTCGGATGCTTGAGCTTACGCAGCGCCTTGGCTTCGATCTGGCGGATGCGCTCGCGGGTCACAGAAAATTGTTGGCCGACCTCTTCGAGCGTGTGGTCGGTGTTCATGCCGATCCCGAAACGCATGCGTAAAACTCGTTCTTCACGCGGGGTGAGGGACGCCAGCACGCGGGTGGTCGTCTCACGCAGGTTCGACTGGATCGCCGCGTCGATCGGCAGCACCGCGTTCTTGTCCTCGATGAAGTCGCCGAGGTGGCTGTCCTCCTCATCGCCGATCGGCGTCTCGAGGCTGATCGGCTCCTTGGCGATCTTGAGCACCTTGCGCACCTTCTCGAGCGGCATCGCGAGCTTTTCCGATAGCTCTTCCGGCGTCGGCTCGCGGCCGATCTCATGCAGCATCTGGCGCGAGGTGCGCACGATCTTGTTGATCGTCTCGATCATGTGCACCGGGATGCGGATGGTTCTGGCCTGATCAGCAATGCTGCGCGTGATCGCCTGCCTGATCCACCAGGTGGCGTAGGTCGAGAACTTGTAGCCGCGGCGGTACTCGAACTTGTCGACCGCCTTCATGAGCCCAATGTTGCCTTCCTGGATCAAGTCGAGGAACTGCAGGCCGCGGTTGGTGTATTTCTTGGCGATCGAGATGACGAGGCGCAGATTGGCCTCGACCATTTCCTTCTTCGCTTGTCGGGCCTCCCGCTCGCCCTTCTGCACCATCTGCACCAGCCGGCGGAATTCCTGGATTTCAAGCCCGGTCTCGGTCGCCAGCGACTGAATCTCGGCGCGGATTTCCTTGATCCCAGTCTTATCGGCGGCGATGAACTCCTTCCACCCGCGCGTCGACAGCTTGGAGACCCTGAGCAGCCATTTCGGGTCCAGTTCCGAATTCTGATAGTTCTTGAGGAAATCCTCGCGGCCGACGCGGTGAGCTTCGGCCATGCGCATCAGGCGCACGTCGAGGCCGATGAGCCGCTTGTTGATGTCGTAGAGCTGTTCGACCAGCGCGTCGATGCGGTTCTGGTTGAGCGACAGCGACTTGACGTCGCCGACGATGTCCTTCTTCAGCGCCTTGTATTTGCGCTCCTGCGCGGGCGAAAGCGACTCGCTCCTGAGCTTGTTCTCGACGTTCTGATCCTGCAGCCGGCGCAGCTTCTTGTAAGCATCGGCGATCCGGTCGAAGGTCTCGAGCACGCGCGGCTTGAGGTCGGCCTCCATCGCCGACAGCGACACCGAATTCTCGAGATCGTCCTCGTCCTCGAAAGCGTCGGGCGGCGGAGTCCCCTCGCCTTCGAATCCTTCCGGCGGCGCCTGGGGTGCTGTCGCCGGAGCGATACGGTCGCGGGCCGGATTGGGCGGCGGCGGCGCGCCAGGCGCGGAATAGTCGGGCTTCGGCGCCCTCTTGCCGTCGGGGCCGGCGTAGGTCGCCTCGAGATCGATGATGTCGCGCAGCAGGATCTTGCCGTCGTTGAGCTCATCGCGCCAGATGATGATCGCCTGGAAGGTGAGCGGGCTTTCGCACAAGCCCGCGATCATCGCCTCGCGACCAGCCTCGATCCGCTTGGCGATGGCGATCTCGCCCTCGCGCGACAGAAGCTCGACCGAGCCCATCTCGCGCAGATACATGCGCACTGGGTCGTCTGTGCGCTCGGACGGCTCGGAACTGCGGGCGGCGACCGCAGTCGATCGCGAGGCCTCGACGATCTCGCCGCCTTCGGCCTCTTCTTCGTCGGCGCTTTCGGCGCCGTCCTTCTCCGCTTCCTCCGCGTCCTCGCTTTCGACGACATTGATGCCCATCTCGCTGAGCATCGCGTTCATGTCCTCGATCTGGTCGGATGAAATCTCTTCTGACGGCAGGACCGCGTTCAATTCCTCCTGCGTCACCCAGCCGCGCTTCTTGGCGATCTTGAGCATCCGCTTGACGGCGGCGTCGCTGAGATCGAGCAGCGGGCTGTCGGGGGTCTCGACCACCGCCGCTTCGGCTTCGCCCTTCGCCTCATCCTTCTTTGCCATCGCGGCGTCTCCGTCATCCCGCGGTCAACACCGCTGGGCGCCCAGTATCGTCCCTCAACCTCTCGCAAGGGCGAGCGGCCTTTAATCAAGATTGCTCAGGCAAAGCCTAAGGCTATCCTTCCGCGGGCCCCCCAAGGAAACGCCGCCACGTCCCGCCCGCGCGCTTCCCGATCCCCCACGGACTCGTTCGAGTCAGATCGCGGGCGAGGCGCGCCCGGACTGATCGCCGAAACCATCGATGGCTGCTTCCGCATCCGCAAGGTCGGCCAAATTCGCCTTGATATCAAGCAGTCGGGCAAGATTAAGCTCGTTCGGCTCCGCTGCGAGCGACCGCTCCGCGAGCTTCAGGTCCCTATGTAACGCGCCCGACCGACGATGCAAGGCCAAGCTTTGCCTTAAGACCAGATCGGCGTCCGCGGGCGCCGCCTCCGGCCGCATGCACCACCAATTCGGCATCTTGGCGGCCAACGCCGCAATCCGTTCGCGTTCCGTCCCGCGCCCCGCGCCGTTCAGCCATTCGGCGAGCGCCACGGACGAATCGAGCGCCTCGGCGGGAGCGGCGAGCAGCGCGTCGCGCAATGCGCCAAGGCCGGCGCCCACGAAATCGGCCCCCGCCAGCTCCTCGCAACGGCTCTCGATCAGCGCTGGATGGCTAAGCGCAATCGAGAGGATCATGATTTCGCGCGCTGGCAGGCGGGCCTTGCGGCCAAGCTTGCTCTGCGGGGCCAAGGGCGCTTCCGCAAGGCCGACGCGCGGACCCCGAGGGGTAAACGGCCCACCGCGTCGCTGAGCAAAGCTTCGATGCGCGCCAACATCACCGCGCGACGGCCGCTCACGTTCGTCGCCGAAGAAGGCCGCAAGGCGCCGCCTCATGTCCGCCTGATAGTGGCGGCGCAGCGGCTCGTCGGCGATTTTCCCGACCGCCTCGCCGAGGCGGCGCTCGAGCGCCGCGCGCTGTTCGGGCGTGTCGAAGCTCTGCCCGTCCGTCTCGCGCATGAACAGCATGTCGGCGAGCGGCCGCGCGGCGCTCAGATGCTCGGCCATCGCCGCCGGCCCACTGAGCCGGATGAGATCGTCCGGATCCTGACCCTCGGGCAGAAGCGCGAAGCGCAGGCTCTTCTCCGCGCCGATCAGCGGCAGCGCCGTCTCGATGGCGCGGAACGCCGCCCGCCGTCCGGCGCTGTCGCCGTCGAAGCACAGGATCGGCTCGCTCGCCATCGCCCACAACAGTGCGCACTGATCGGGCGTGAGCGCGGTGCCGAGCGGCGCGACGACGTTGGGGAAGCCAGCCTCGCTCACCGCGATCGCGTCGATATAGCCCTCGACCACGATGATCGCACCCGCTTCATGCGCGCTTTTACGGGCGCGGTGATGATTGAACAGCAGCGTCCCTTTATGGAACAGCGCGGTCTCCGGCGAATTGAGGTATTTGGCCTTGGCGCCCGCCTCCATCGCTCGCCCGCCGAAGGCGATGACGCGGCCCGCGCGATCGTGGATCGGAAACATCACCCGGTCGCGGAACCGGTCGTAGGGCACGGCGATGTCTTCCCCGTGGACGAGCAGGCCCGCTTCGATCATCGCCTCGACGCCGACGCCCTGGGCGGCGAGCGCATCGCGCAGCGCGAAGCGCTCAGGCGAGGAATAGCCGAGGCCAAAGCGCTGCTGCACGGGGGACGTGAGGCCGCGATCGGCGAGGTAGCCGCGCGCTCTCGCTCCGACTGGCTGCTGCAGGTTGGCTTCGAACAGACGCGCCGCCACGCCCATGACGTCGAGGAGGCTCAAGCGCTTTTTCTCTTCACCCGCCACGGCTTCGCTTACACGCGGCAGGGGGAGGCCGGCCATATTGGCGAGCCGCTCGACCGCCTCCGGGAACGCAAGGCCCTCGGTCTCCATCAGGAAAGCGAATTGGTCGCCGTGCTTGCCGGACGAGAAGTCGTGGAAGAAGCCCTTCTGGTCGTTGACGAAGAACGACGGCGTCTTCTCCGCGGTGAAGGGCGACAAGCCCCGCCACTCCCGCCCTTCTTTGCGCAATTTGACCCGCTTCCCCGCTACCTCCGAGACCGGCAGCCGGGCGCGAATCTCGTCGAGAAATTCGGGCGGGAACTTCATGAGGAGCCAGATTGGCCTTGGGGCGGCCTTTGGCAAGCAGGCAGCTGCGTTGTCCCCGGCTTTTGCAGCGACAAGCGCTACCCGTGCCCGAGCAGGACGAGCGTTTTGTTGGGAGCCGCGACTATCCCTTCGTCGGCGCGGCCGGGTCCAGAAGTCTGGCCGATTTGAGATCCGACCACAGGCTCGCTGGGATCTCGACCGACGCATCGTGGACGTTCGCCTTGACCTCTTCCGGTTTCACCGCGCCCAGCACAACGGAGACGACAGCGGGATGGGCCGCCGCGAATTGTATCGCAGCCTGGCGGAGGGTGACTTCATGCTTGCGGCAGATCTCCTCGATCGCCTTCACTTTTGCTAGCACCGCAACGGAAGCGTCCGCGTAGTCGAATTTGGCGTGCGCTACCGATCCGGTCGCCAGAATGCCGGAATTGAACACGCCGGCGAGCATCACGCCCATGTTCTTCTCCAGAGCGAGCGGCAGAAACTCCTTAAGGCCCGTCTGGTCGATCAGCGTATAGCGTCCGGCCATCATCGCGACGTCGAAATCGCCGGCTAAAGCGAATTTGACGCAGGTGTCGGCTTCGTTAATCCCAAAGCCGATGGCCTTGACGACCTTTTCGTTGCGAAGCTTGTCGAGCGCGCGATAGGCGCCCGACATCGCTTCCTTGAAGCGCGCCGGCGCCTCCTCCTTGCCATGCGTCCAGATGTCGCAATCATGGATCAGAACGATGTCGAGCCGGTCGAGCCCCATGCGCAAGAGAGAGTGCTCGATCGACCGCATCGCGCCGTCATAGGAATAGTCGAAGCGCGGCGCGTGCGGATGTCCGCCGGCGAAGCCGGGCGAGACCGCGTCTTTGCGCGCATCGGGCTTTTTGCCGAACGGGTCCATGATCCGGCCGATCTTGGTCGAAACGAGGATCTGGTCGCGAGGCGCGCGCCTTAGCCCCGCGCCCATCCGGCTTTCGGCGAGTCCGTTGCCGTAGTGAGGCGACGAGTTGAAGACCCGGACGCCGCTTGCGAGCGCTTGCTCGACCGTCGCGATCGCGGTTTTTTCGTCGAGCAGCTCAAAGAGCTCGCCAAGCGGGCCAGTCCCGAGCCCGACGACGGTGAACGTGAGCCCCTCGCCGTTCCGGGCCTTGATGCGTCGCGTTTCCATGTCGCCTCCCAAAAGCTTCCCGCTTGGCGTCGTCGCGACGCCTGCGGCTCGCGATATTCTCGGATCCCAATAGCGAAGCGAAGGAAGAAAGTCAGCTGGAGCGCGTACGTATCCGCCCGAGGTGATACGCAGAACGATCTGGCTCTGCCTTCGGTGACGTCAGCCCGCGTGACGTCGAATTTGGCGGCGGAATGCGATTTTGGCCCGCGCTCCCACCCCCTCCGAGACCTGCTGCCGGGCGCGAATCTAATCGAGAAATTCGGGCGGGAACTTCATGGGCAGCCAGATTGGCTCAGGCTTAGGCCTTGGCAAGGCGGCGCGCGCGTTGTCGCCGGGTTTTAGGGGTGGGGCGGGCGGATGTGACTACTGGCACTCGATGAAGGCGCTCATCGCCTTCGCCTGATCCGCCAGGTCCGCCGGCGGAATTGCCTGCGTGGCGCTGCCCGTCGCGTAAGCGACACCGTTGGCTTCCATGAAGCTGGTCACGATCGAGGCCTTTATGGCGAAATTGACGTTCTGAGGGATGTCACCGTTTGTCGCCAGCATCATCTTGAGCGCGTTCAACTTGGCCGACACCACCCCAACGAGATTTCCGCTTTGGTCGAGCAAGGGGCCGCCCGAGTTTCCCGGCTGCACCGGCGCCGATATCTGAAGGTAGCGGCTGTCCTCGCCAATCCCGACCAGAGCCGACACGTTGCCGAGCGTGAAATTCCCCGACCTCGCGAGGACGTCCGCGAGAGGATATCCGAAAGCCTCGACGGGCTCTCCGAGCCTGATGGAGGCCCGGAACGCGGCGACTTTCTTGACAGTCAACCCGGTGCCAAGAAGAGCCAGATCATTTCTGACATCGCGCGCGACGATCTTGGCGTCGGCTGTCGCGCCTTGGCTGGCTGTCACGCGGATGGCTCCGCAGTTCTCGACGACGTGGGCATTCGTGATGACGGCGCCATCTGTGGCGACGAAGAAGCCCGTGCCCGACGACCCTTCATGTTCGGGCCTGGGTGCGGCATTCGGTTCCTCGGTCGCCTTCGCTTGTGCTGGCGCAGGCGGAGGAGTTGTCTGGGGCTGCGGGGGGCTCGCGGGGGCCAATGCCCACGCCGGCAGGGAAACTGGCGCCCCTGCCGCCGCAAGGGCGGAGATCTCTTCAGACTGCCGTCGCGCGATGCATATCTCGTCCCCTTCGCACTGGGCAATGAGTCTCCAGTACGGAATTCCGATCACGTCCGCCGCGGGGCGACCTTGGGTTTTCTTAATGAACGCGTAGCCCGCAGCCAGAATGTTATCCAACTCGGCAAGCCGAGGCGACCGACAAATTCCGATCTCGCTGGGTGTCCGGGCCTTGTTGCAGTCGAAGCTGGGGCTGATCGATCCAGCAGAGGCTCCAACGATGCCGTCGAGGCTGTAGCCATTCTTCGCGAGATGTTCTCGCAGAGCGGTCGGAAAATCGCGAAACCGCTTCGCATTTTCCGGACACGGATCAAGATCCTTCGTGGGAACGGTGCAGACGGACAGGTCCCAGTCCGAATTTTGATTGTATAAATCGAGCATCCTGCGCCATGCATCGCGGCCGGAGCCAACCAGGGCGTTGTGCGCGACCCAGCCGGCGAGGAACCCATTGTCCCGCCACATATCGGGAGTCGCTAGGCCCTGGTTTGCAAGCAGCATTTGCAGGATCGGTCTCTGAAACTCGGAGCTACTCGAGACGTCCGCAATCCGGCTGCCGACTAGGCGGAGGATTTTCGGCGGCGCATAGGATTCGGCGTAGGACGCGAATGCGTAATCGAAACTATCGTCTTTCCCGACCAGTTCGGCGGAGCCATCGCCATTCAGGTCCTTGATCTGAGGCCCGTCGGAATCGAACTCTCCAACGTTCACGACTTCCCATCGATCCCCGATGAAGGTCAGCACTTTCATCACGGTGCAGCAATGCGCCCCACCCGTGAAATGTTTTGCGATGACCTGAGGAAAGGCGGAAGAACCGTCAAGCCTGGCGATTGAGGCGCCAGTGGAATCGTTGGGTCCGTCGTCTTCGAAGGCCACGCTCGCCACGACCCGTCCGCCGCTCAAGACCCGCACGACCCGAGGGCCATTCGAAGTCTCGATACGCGCCTCCAAGCCCGCCGCCAACGCTCGCGGGGCCTTTTCTGAACTCGACGCCGCCGCGAGGGCTGGCGATTTCGGGGCTTCCCACACTTTTTCAATCAAGGTCTGTCCCTTGGCGAAAAACGTGTCCTTGGGGGGCCACCACGCCTCTGTCAGCTTCTTCTTCATTGCGACAGGGTCAGGAACGTTGATGGGACCAGCCGCGACCGCATACCAGCCGTTCGTCGTCGAGAGCACGGTTGGTGGACCGAACTCGGAGCCGAAATCTCGCGCCAAGCCGATGGCCTCGTCGACGTTCTGACGGCTGGCGAACACAATCCATCGGAAACTGCCGCTAGTCTCTAACGGCCCCGCCGATGACGTTGAAGTCGTCATCGTCCATGTTCCGACCGCAATGGGCAGCAAAAGGGCCAGGGAAAGGACCAACCTGCTCATGACAAAACGCCGGAGAAAGCTTAATCAGGCCTCATAGGACCCCTATTCGAATTGTCGGCTTCCGGCGGGTGCCGGGATTCTTTTTCTACACCAAGCTCGTGCGTCTTCAAACGAACGGTCCTCCCATGGGCCGCCAAATTTTTCGACAATTTCTTGCGGAAAACCAGAACCTCGCGTAAGATGACTCTCACATGAAGAACGTCGTCGACGGCGCGCAACACGGGCCACGGCGGTGGCGCGCCGCCGAGCCTTTCGCGCATACCTGATCGACGGAACGAAGGGGAGAAAAGGCTTTATTTAAATCGGCCGCAACGCGTTGAAAAGGCGCGATTCGGAAAAATAAACGGCGATTATATAGTTGACGAACCACACGGACTGTGTTAGCTTCGAAATCAAGAGGTTAGCTATGTCTGTTCTATCTAAGCCCTATTTCCACGATGAGGAAGCCGCTTTCGAGCATTTAGAAAGCGTGCTGTGGCCGGTTGCTCCGATTTGCCCTCATTGTGGGAGCGTGAACGCCAAGCATTATGATCTGCGCAAGACCCGCATTGGCCTTCGCAAGTGCTGTGAGAAGACCTGTCGGAAACAGTTCACGGTTCGCGTCGGTACGGTTTTCGAATCGGCTCACATTCCGCTGTATAAGACCTTGCAGGCCGTCTATCTCATGTGCGCCAGCAAGAAAGGCGTGAGCGCGCATCAGATCCATCGCATCTTGGGGGTTACCTACAAGACGGCATGGTTTCTTTGCCACCGCATCCGCGAGGCGCTGCGGTTTGGCGATCTCGCGCCCATGGGCGGAGCGGGTGAGATCGTCGAGGTTGACGAGACGTTCATTGGCCGCAAGCGTGGCGTCGAGGTCAAACAGGGCGTGGGCCACAAGCACGTCGTTCTAACGCTGGTTGAGCGCCGCGGCGAGGCTCGCTCGTTTCATGTCGAAAGCGTCAAGAAAGAGGACGTTCTGCCGATTGTTCGCGCCAATCTATACCGAGAAAGCCACGTTATGAGCGACGAGGCCGCACGCTACGCGCAGCTCGGCGACGAATTCGCCAAGCACAGCGCCGTCGACCATTCTCGCGAGGAATATGGATATCTTGACCGTAAGACGGGAATGTACGTCCATACGAACACGATCGAGGGTTTCTATTCGATCTTCAAACGCGGCATGAAGGGTGTCTACCAGCACTGCGGTGAGAAGCATCTGCACCGCTATCTCGCTGAGTTCGACTTCCGTTACAACAATCGGTCCGCGCTTGGCGTTGAAGATCAGGAGCGCGCCGCTCGCGCTCTTGCAGGCATCCAAGGCAACCGCCTAACTTATCAAACAACTGGTCAGTGAGAGGTCACTCTTGGCGATGGCGTTCGCAAGTGCGCGCGAACCATGGCGAAAGCGCCTGTATCTCCCGAGCTATCACGTTCAGGATGCGGCTCGCTATGCGCGCACGACCCCAAAGACGATTCGAAACTGGCAGGGAGAGGGCGACCTAGTGGAGCGCGCCATCGCTGCCCGTGAACTTCGATTGTCCCTGTCGTACATGCAGCTGATCGAGGTTGCCGTTGTTGCTGCCTTTCGGCGTGCTGGCATCAAGCTTAAAGAAATAAAGGCGGTGCGCGACTGGATGTCTAGTTCGCTCAAGAGGGAGTATCCATTTGCGCAATTCGAATTTAAGAAGTTAGGTCCGACTTTGCTTGTTGATTACGAGAAAATAGATAAGAAAAAAGGCGCAGGGAAACTGATTGCGCCAGGCAAGGGCGGCCAGTTGGTCTGGCAAGAGATCGTGAGAGACCTTCTGCAAGAATTCGAGTATGATAAGGATATTGCCTTGCGGTGGTACGTCGCGGGAAAGGAAGAGTTGATAATTATTGACCCGCGTGTATCATTCGGTGCCCCTAACGTTAGCGGCGTTCCAACTTGGATTCTGAAGGGGCGATGGGAGGCGGGAGAAACCGTGCCTGAAATTGCCGACGACTTCGACCTGACTGCCTCCCTTGTTGCGGATGCTTTGAAATTCGAGGGGATCGATCCGGCTGGACAAAAGCAGGGATGGGTGCATTAACGTTCTACTTTGATATATGTTTCGGTAAGCGCTTTCCAGAATCGATCTTGAAGGCGCACCCGCCGTTTTCAGTTGAGTATCATGGGAGTAAGGGAAACAAGTTCAAACAGAACACGCCAGATGACAAATGGTTAAGCGTCGTTGGCCCTAAGGGTTGGCTCGTATTTAGCCATGATAGGAAATTTCACAATGAGCAACCGGCGATCGAAGCAATAAAACAACACAAGATTGGATGCTTTTATTTGCCCGGTGCTAATAGCGATACGTGGACAAAGTTGTATATGTTTATGAGGGCTCATCACAGAATTATGGAGCTATCAGAAAGCACCGAGAAACCTTTCGTCTTTCATCTAACTGCGCTCAACAAGATCGAACAAGTTCGGATACCAAAATGATAAGGCGCAAGACGTCGATCGATGCACAAGGCAAGAAATTTATCGAGGCCGCTCGCGCCCTCGAATGCGATGAATCCGAGGAACGCTTTGACGCGACGCTGAGAAAGGTTGCGGCTCATAAACAGGAAAGCGCAGTCAAGAGGCCGGAGGGGGAGGAACTCCAGGACGGAACTCGACATCGGGAACAAGAATAAGATTTCCCCCAAACTTACGCATGTCAAAATGACGTGTTGCGGCGCCGTGGCCAAAAAACCAATCAAATGTGGAGCTAATGTCTATCCAAATTGAATCGTTGGCCGGAAACTCAATGGAGCAGTCCTGCGTGGCGATCTCCGTTGGCCTTAACGATCGAATATCAGGATTTCCAGCGAATGCGGAAGTCGGCTTAGAAACCACGATATTCCCCTCGGAAATGATCCAATTATAGCCCGTCCAGATCGAGCATTTTGTATTTATATCATATAGTGTCCATGAACCGGAATTCGTTAGGGTGAATAATGTCGATCCGGGGTGATTGGGGATTGTGGCCCCAATCTGAACTGATAGCTCGGGCCGAAATGTGTGCACGAGGTTTAGTACCAATGACACGGCGGCAACATAGAACCATACATCTCGAAAGGTTTGATGTAGCCATGAGAGAACGGGCCTTAGGCGTAGCGTTGGGCCTTGTTCTTGGGGCTGCGGCAGTTGCTCTGACGTTTGTGTTCGCGTGGTATCTGATTCAGCGTCTGTAATCTCATTGGTCATTTTTCGCCGTCCACATCGGAAAACACCCAAGCTTGAATTTTAAGTCCATGAAAAATTTCTCTATTTCCAAACCGACATAGAGCTTACGTGAGTTTCGGTGGTTCGTCAACTATATAATCGCCAAATAAACGCCAGTAAATACAAGGAGATTCAAGCCCTTTTATTTGCTTTTGCTTGAACAAAGGTGTATTGGGCTATGTCCGAATCGCATACTGTGCTTCATCGGGCCGGCTCCGAAGCCGATGGCCTCGGCAATCTGATTTTCGCCAGGATCTCCTCGGCCTGGACCGCGGCTTTCCCGACCGGAAAGAAGCCGTCGACGATCAGATGCGAGAGTCCATGCACGAGGCCCCACGCGGCCATGGCGGCGAGATTGTCGTCGAACGGCCGCTGGTCGAGGTCGGCGACGCCGCGCAGCAGCAACGCTTCGACGCCCACGCTCGCCGCCTGGAGCGCTGGATATTTTGCCCGTTCAGCGAGGATGGGCCCGAACATGAGGCGGAAGAGGCCTGGGTTTTGGTCAGCGAACTCGATGTAAGCCAGGCCCGCCCGAGTGAGGAGATTGGGCCCGCGCGTCGCGCCCTGCATCGCCGCGGCGAGCTCGCGGAAACCCTCGGCGGCGACGGAAGCAAGAAGATCGTCCTTGCTGGTGAAATGCCGGTATGCGGCCGTGGCCGACACGCCGACCCGCCGCGCGGTCTCGCGCAGCCCGACCGCCTGCGAGTCGTTTTCGTCCAGGATCTGACGGGCCGCGGCCAGAAGCGCGGTCGGCAGGTTGCCGTGGCGATAAGGACGGGTGGACTGCATTTGAATGCCTACCGTGTGAATGTCTGCCGTGCGTGCTTCACACTGTTAACGCGCACTCTCAATTAAGGTTCCTCACGATTTCTGGTGTTTCTAAAAAGGGCCGCTTTCTGCCGCTTTCTGCGCCTCGATCGCCGGCGCCTGCGGCTCGCCTCAAGCGGCCTTGAGTCCGCCCTTAAGGCGCAGGAAGGCGATGATCGCGTCGACGCCATCACCGGTCTTCATGTTCGCCAGCACGAATGGACGGCCCTTGCGCATCATGAGCGCGTCGTTCCTCATCACCTCGAGCGAGGCGCCGACGTAACGAGCGAGGTCGATCTTGTTGATGACCAGCAGGTCCGAGCGGGTTACGCCGGGGCCGCCCTTGCGGGGGATCTTCTCGCCGCCCGAGACGTCGATGACATAGATCGTGAGGTCGGCGAGTTCGGGCGAAAAGGTCGCGGCCAGGTTGTCGCCGCCCGATTCGATCAGGATGAGATCGAGATTGGCGAACCGCTTGCGCATCTCCGACACCGCCGCGAGGTTGATCGAGGCGTCCTCGCGGATCGCGGTATGGGGGCAGCCGCCGGTCTCGACGCCGATGATCCGCTCAGGCGGAAGCGCCCCCGCCTCGACCAGAATGCGGGCGTCCTCCTTGGTATAAATGTCGTTGGTGATGGCGGCGATGTTGAATTCGTCGCGCAGGCGCTTGCAAAGCTGCTCCATGAGCGCTGTCTTGCCCGAGCCGACCGGCCCGCCGATGCCGACGCGAAGAGGTTGTTGGCTCATGCTCATGACCGGAACAGCCTCGAATACTGGGTCTCGTGACGCATGGCGGCGATGTCGGAGCGGAACACGCAGCCGCCGAGGTCGGCGAGGCGCGCCATTTGAGCCTCGTGCGCTAAAGACCGGATGCGCGGCAGAAGTGCGGCGAGAATCTTCTGACCGTCCGTCTGCCCGATGGCGCCGAGACGCAGGGCTGCGGAGACGAGATTGGCGGCTTGGGCGAGGACGAAAGCCCCAAGGCTCGCGTCCAGGGGGAGACCGTGCCCGGACGCCGCGGCGGCGACCGCGACTGGATAGGCAATCCGGCCGTCCGGCGCCTGATCGAGCCGCCGCAACGGCTCGCAATCCCAAGGTCCGCGCGCGGCGGCGACAAACGCTGCTCCCTGCGCCGTCGTTTCGAGGCGTCGTTCGGCCGAAGCCGTAAGCGCGACCGCGAGCGCGTTGATGTCGATGAGCGCCGTCCAATCGACCGCCGACGCGGCGCGAAACGCGGCCGAAAACAGGATCGCGTCCGAACGCGGAGCCCCGAATTCGACGAGATCAACGAGCCAGCCCTCGAGCGAGGGCGCATCGACGATATCCCCCGCTTCCATGGCCCATTCGAGCCCGTGCGAATAGGCGAAGGCGCCGACCGGGAATGCCGGCGAGAGCCAGATGAGGAGCGGCAGCGGAGCGCCGCGGTCAGCCTTGGCGGCCGTGTCCATGCTCGTGGCCATGGGCGTGATTGTGATCGTCGGCGTGCCCGTGATCATGGTCGTCGGAATGATGATCGTGGCGCCGGCCGCCGCGCTCCTCCTCGTGCGCGTGACCGTGAGCATGAGCGTGGTCATGGCCATCGCCGTGGTGGGGGCTCTCCGCGGCGGCGCCGTCGACCCTCACATAGGCGCCGCCCTCGGGATTGAACGGCGCCTCAAGCGCGATCACCCGCGCCCCGAGGCCCTCGGCCATCGCCTCGATGACGGGATCGCGGCGGATGCGCAGCGCCTTCGGCAATATTTCGGTCGGCAGATGGCGGTTGCCGAGGTGCCAGGCGATGCGGGTCAGCGCCATCGGGTCGGCGGCCCGGATCTCGGCCAGCGGTTCGGGCTCGGCGACCACTTCGACCGTGCGTCCGTCCTCCAGGCGCAACCCGTCGCCGCCGTGCAGCATTGTCGCTTCCGCGAGGTCGAGAAGGAACTCGAGCCCGCCGACGCCGGTCATGGCCACGCGCCGGCGATAGCGCTCGTCGAAGTCGAGCACCACGGTGTCGGCCGGAACGCCTGACCAATGGCCGGGCGGGATGACCTTATCAGCGCGCAGCATCAGTGCATTTCCTGGTCCGAGCGCCGCGTCATTGAGCGATCGGTCCCCTTTGACCGAGTTTGAATGAGAAGCGCAATAAACGCCAGCCGGCCTGTAAGCCGGGTTCTGTATGGCCGGGGCTTATCGCCCCGACGTGACGGCCATTCCTCTGGGACGCCCGTCGCCGGGCGCCTCGAGCAACCAACCCGAGCGGCAGGGCCAACGGACAAGGCCCTGCGGCGCCGGGTGGCGCCGCGCGTCGCTCCTATTCGGTTTTGCTCCCGGCGGGGCTTGCCATGCCGCCGACGTTGCCGCCCGCGCGGTGCGCTCTTACCGCACCCTTTCACCCTTGCCTTCTCGTTTAACGGCCTTGCGGCCCACGATCCGGCGGTTTGCTTTCTGTGGCGCTTTCCCTGGGGTCGCCCCCGCCGGACGTTATCCGGCGCCGCATCCGTATGGAGCCCGGACTTTCCTCCGTCGTCGAAACGGCGGCCGTCCGGCCGACTGGCTGACGAGGCCATATGGGGCCGAAGCGGCGCCGGTCAAGCACAATCGCACGCGGCGGCTGGAATGGCGGCGGGCCTCTGCTGGCGGGCGGGGAACCGAGGCCAGGGCTCGTTCATTGAAACTTCACGCGAATTATGAAATTGTCGCGGCCGGGAGTTATAAAATTGTGGCGGCGGGCAGGGCGCTTGCGCCGCCGCCCAGGCTTGAGAGCGTCGGTGGCAACGAAGCGCGGTTTTTGGGGTCTCGGGGACGAGACGGACGGGAGACTTCATCGTATGACAAGAATTCTGGCTCTTTCGCTGGCGCTCGGCGCGGCTGTCTCCGTCGCGGCCTGCGAGACGCCCCAGCAGCAGAACGCGCTCTTCGGTGGCGCGCTCGGAGCGGGAACGGGAGCCCTCATCGGTTCGGCCGCGTCCGGCGGCAGCGCGGGCGGCGCGCTCGCAGGCGCCGCAATCGGAGCGGGCACTGGCGCGCTGATCGGGTCGGCAGCGACGCCGCCGCCTGGCTACTACGGCGGACCGCCTCCCCGCCGGTGCGCCCAATGGGCCTATGACTACAACGGCAACCGGGTTTGCACCGCTTTCTATTGAGCCCAAAGGGGGGAAAACATGAAGAAAAGTCTCACTCTTGCGCTGGCGCTGGTCGGCGCGCTGTCCGTTTCGGGCTGCTACACGCCGCAACAGCAGACTGGCACCCTTGCCGGCGGCGCGATCGGCGCCGGCGGCGGCGCGCTGATCGGATCGGCGCTTACCCACGGCAGCGCGGGCGGCGCCATCGCTGGCGGTCTGCTCGGCGCCGGGACCGGCGCCTTGATCGGCAACGCCGTGACGGCTCCGCCGCCCGGGCGATGCGCGCAGTGGGGCTACGACTATAACGGCAACCGGGTCTGCACCGCTTTCTACTGATCCGAAGGGGAGGAAATATGAAGAAGACTTTCACTCTTGCGCTGGCGCTGGTCGGCGCGCTGTCCGTTTCGGGCTGTTATACGCCGCAACAACAGACAGGCACGCTGGCCGGCGGCGCGATCGGCGCCGGCGGCGGCGCCCTGATCGGATCCGCGCTTACCGGTGGCAGCGCGGGCGGCGCCATCGCCGGCGGTCTCATCGGCGCGGGCACGGGCGCGCTGATCGGCAACGCCGTGACGGCGCCGCGCCACCGCTGCGCGCGGTGGGGCTGGAACGCCTACGGCAACCGCGTCTGCCGCGCCTGGTATTGATCGATCCATGCTTCACGCGCCATGGCTATAGTTGTCGCCACGGCGCGGTCTCCTCACGCCCTGCGCGTAGCTCCGGCCGTGGGACATGACTACGCGTCTATACCCGGACAGCCCGCTTGTTGGTCATTTTGTCGCCTCTCCCAACCATGGCGAGCGGCGCGGCTATGGCCGGCCGAATTGCGTCATCCTGCACTATACTGGAATGCCGACGGGCGAAGCGGCGCTGAAGGCGCTTACCGATCCCGCCTCCGAGGTCTCGGCGCATTATTTGGTCTGGGAAGACGGCTTAATCGACCAATTGGTCGCGGAGAGCGACCGGGCTTGGCACGCGGGCAAGGGGTCATGGAAAGGCGAAAGCGACCTGAACTCCGCCTCGATCGGGATCGAGATCGTTAATCCCGGCCATGACGGCGGCTCGCCGCCCTTTCCGGACCGCCAGATCGAGGCGACGATCGCGCTCGCCCGCGACATCGGCGCGCGCTGGGCGATCGCGCCTGAGCGGGTGCTCGCCCATTCCGACGTCGCGCCGGCGCGCAAGCGCGATCCGGGCGAGGCGTTCCCATGGGAAGCGCTCTGGCGGAGCGGCGTTGGGCATTGGACCAAGCCCGCTCCAGTAACTGGCTCGCCGCTGTTCGACCACGAGGATGAAGGTCCGCCGGTGCGGGCGATGCAGGCGATGCTGGCGCTCTACGGCTATGGGGCGGAGATCACGGGGATCTACGACCGCCAGACCTGGCAGGTGCTCGCCGCCTTCCAGCGCCACTTCCGACCTGAGCGCGTCGACGGCGAGGCGGACGCTTCGACCATCGCGACGCTGAAAGCGCTGATCGACGGGCTGCGGCCAAATATTGGGTGACAGACCAAAAAAGCCCTTGGAATCACAGCGGAGACCCATATTTTTATGCACTGCTTCTGACACGAGCCAGGGCATTGGACTTGGATATCGACGGTTGGCTCCGTGGGATTGGTCTTAGCCGATACGCCGAGAATTTCCGCGCCAACGAGGTCGACAGCGAGCTCTTGAGCCGGCTGACAAATGATGATCACAGGGACATTGGCGTCGCCTGGCTCGGCGATCGCAAGAAGATTCTTAAGGCGATCGGGGTCCTCGTTGCGGGGCGCGAATCCGCCGTCCCCGCTCCCGTCGCCAACCACGACGCCGGCGAGCGCCGACAACTGACGGTGATGTTCGTCGATCTTGTCAACTCGACTGCGCTTTCCACGCGGCTCGATCCGGAGGACGTGCGCGAGGTCATCACGACCTATCACCGATATTGCGCGGGCGTGATCGCGGCCAATGGCGGCTGTGTCGCGAAGTATTTGGGCGATGGCGTGCTCGCCTGTTTCGGCTATCCGCAGGCGCACAAGCACGACGCCGAGCACGCTGTGCGGGCGGGGCTTGAGATCGCGGAAGCGTCGCCGAAACTTAAGACGGCGGCCGAGGCTCCGCTGCACGCGCGGTTGGGCATCGCGACGGGGATCGTGGTTGTCGGCGATCTTGTGGGGTCGGAAGAGGCGTGCGGGCTAGGTGTCGTCGGCGACACGCCGAACCTCGCCGCGCGGCTGCAAAAGATCGCTCCGCCTGACGGCGTCGTCATCGCCGAGGTCACCCGCAGACTGCTGGGACCTGTTCGATCTCGACGACCTCGGGCCGCAGGAACTCAAGGGCGTCGCCGGGCCGACGCTCGCCTGGGCGGTGGTGCGTGAGAGCTCCCAGGCGAGCCGGTTCGATGGGCTGCACTCCGGCCGGCTCGGCCCGCTCGTGGGTCGCGAACAAGAGATTAGGCTTCTGCTTCGTTCCTGGGTCAAGGCGAAGGAAGGCCAACGGCATGTCGTCCTGCTCTCGGGCGAAGCGGGCATCGGCAAGTCGCGGCTCACCGCGGCCTTTCTGGAGAGGCTGGCGGGTGAGCCGTATGCGCGGCTGCGCTTTTCCTGCTCGCCGCAGCATACCGACAGCGCGTTCTACCCGATCATCGGCCATTTGACCCGGCGCGCCAGGCTCGCGCGAGAAGACGACGCGAAGACGACGCTCGACAAGCTCGACAAGCTCGACGCGTTGCTTGCGATGTCCGCCGCCTCCCGAGAAGACGCCATGCTTCTCGCCGAGATATGCCGAACGACGGCCGCTATCCCGATTTGGACCTCGCCCCGCCTCAGAGGCGGCAAAAAACGATGGAGGCTCTGACGGGCCGGGTCGAGGTGGTCTCGCGCCGGTCTCCGGTCCTGCTCGTTCTCGAGGATGCGCACTGGGCTGATCCTTCGAGCCTGGAGGCGTTCGGCCGTCTCATTGACACGATAGCCGCTCTGCGCGCTGCTCTTGGTGACTTTCCGGCCGGAATTCGAAGCGCCTTGGGTCGGGCGGCCCTACATGACGGCGCTGACGATCAACCGACTTGCTCCCAGCGCCGTGTTGACCCTTATCGACCATATCGCCGCTGATGACGGGCCGCCGCCCGAGAACATCCGGCAAGACATTGTTGGCCGCTCTGATTGCGTGCCCCTGTTCGTCGAGGAGATTACGAAGGCGGTGCCGGAGACCGAGAATGAAGGCCCGCCGCCTCCCGCCGCCGCGTCGGTCTACTCGACGGCGCCCGCGGTCCCCGCAAGCCTCCATGCCTCGCTGATGGCTCGGCTCGACAGGCTTGGACCGGCCAAAGGCGTGGCGCAGGTCGGCGCCGCGATCGGCCGAAGGTTTTCTCATGCCCTGCTCGCTTGCGTGGCCGGTCTGCCTGAGCCGGAGCTGCACTCCGCGCTCGACCGGTTTCTTCAGTCCGGACTTTGTCGCGACAGGGGTCGCCGTCACAAGCGACCTATCTCTTCAAGCACGCGCTCGTTCAGGACGCGGCCTATGGAACTTTGCTGCGTTAGCCTCGACGTGCGCTGCACGCTCGTATCGCGGAAGTCTGGAAAGCCGGTTTGCCGATGTAGCCGAGAGTGGAAAGGCGGGACTGCGGTCATTGGAGCGCTCTGCGCTCATTGAGGCCAAAGCGCAGCTGTCGCGAGCGCTCGCACAGATCGCCTCCCTGCCGAGCACGCCGGCCTTGCGGCGAGAGCAAAGCAGGCTCCAGGTAGGCCTCGCCCAGGCGCTCATGCACATCGAGGGCTATGCGGCGCGAGAGACCAAGCGGTCGTTCGAATAAGCGCGAATGTTTATGGACCGAGCCGAAATGCTGGGCGAGCCTCCTGAAGATCCGTTGGCGCTATTTTGGGCTCTGTACGGCTTTTGGGCCGTAAACTACGTGGCCTTCAATGAGAAGGTGGTCCCTGATCTCGCGGCGCAGTTCCTTGCGTTGGCGCGAGCAGGGCGACGCCGTTCCGATCATGATCGGACATCGTCTCGTCGGCTGCACCTCGTTGAGCAGCGGCGAAATCGGGGCAAGCTGGACGCACTTCGACCAGGAGATCACGCTTTACAATCCGACCGAGCATCAGCAAGCGGCGGCGCGATTCGCCCCGGACATCACGTTGATGAGCATATCCTGGCGCGCGTTGGCCTCCTGGATGCTCGGCCATCCTGAGGCCGCCCTGGCCGACCTCGACCGCGCGCTTGCCCTTGCCCGCGAGATTGGCCGCGCCGTCGATTTGATGTTCGTTCTCATCGGCACGCAACCGACCCGCATTCAGTCAGGAGATTACGCGACCGCGAGAGCCGAACTGGACGAGGGCCTCGCGTTGGCGGATGAAAAAGGCGCTTCGTTCTGGAAGGCCATGGGGACGATGTTCGAGGGTTGCGTATTCGCCCTTACCGGCGAGCCTGCGAAGGCCGTGTCGTCGATTGTCTCCGTCATCGAGTCCTACCGTTCGACAGGGGCGACACTGTACATGCCCTTTTACTTGTCCTACTTGGCGCGGGCCCATGCCGATCTCGGACAATTCGCCGCCGCGCGGCGCTACATCGGCGAAGCCGTCGCCACCCTGCAAGCGTCCGGAACCAAGTGGCTCGAGGCCGACGTCCATCGCATCTCTGGCGAGATCGCGCTCCTGTCGCCGGAGCACCGGTGTCGCCGAAGCGGAGGTCTGTTTCGAATGCGCGCTCGCGATCGCTCGCGCGCAACAGAACTCGCTCCTGGGAGCTTCGCGCCGCGACGAGCCTCGCGCGGCTCTGGCGCGATCAGGGCAGCCGCGCCGAAGCCCGCGATCTCCCCGCGCCCGTCTACGGTTGATTCGCGGAAGGATTCAGCACGTCGGACCTGACGCAGGCCAACGCGTTGCTCGGCGAGCTGCGCGCCTAAAGCGTCCTGCTTTCGGGTCTACGCATACCCGGCATTCTTGAAGTATGCGGCGCATTCGGCTGGCGGGTATTGGGCGAGGATTTCGCCGCGGGCGTCGGAGATGGCCTCGTAAGTTCGCGCCCCGACCTTTCGCAGCAGGGTCTTAAACTTGGCGAAGACCTGCTCGATTGGGTTGAGGTCTGGGGAGTATTTCGGCAGGAAGACGAGGCGGGCTCCGACATCCCGGATCGCCTTGCGCCCCCCGGCGGCTCATCTTGCCCCTCTCCACCGCGTCGACCATCCGGTCGCGTAACTCTTGCGAATACCGCTTTGCCATCGCCTGCTGGCCTCCGCAAAAGCCGGCAGGGTGAATCTCGCCGAGGCGGGAATCCCCCTCCGAATTCAGCCCAAGCGCAGGACACTCTAGTGTCCTGATTCGGAAGTTCTGCGTATTACGGCCTCGTCCTGAGGCACCGCGAAGCGGCCTCGAAGGACGCATCCAGTACGCTGTTCCGGCGCCGCCCTCTGGAGCATCCTTCGAGACGCGAGGCTTCGCCTCGCCCTCAGGATGAGGTGGGGTTCGCCGCGCCTGGCTGACAACAACGCATAATCCAACGAACTTCGAATCCAGGACATTAGCGCAAGGACGCGCCTTTTCAGGGGACGCGAGGCGCGCACAAAGGAAGGAGATCAGGCTTCCGCGTCGTCGTCTTCGCTAGGACCATTTTGTTCGAGGATGCGCTCGGCGATCAGACCTGCATTCTCCCGAATGGCGCGCTCAATCCTGTCGGCCATCTCCGGACTCGTCTTCAAGAAGGCCTTGGCGTTCTCGCGGCCCTGGCCGAGCCGCACGCTGTCGAAAGAAAACCAGGCGCCCGATTTCTCCACCACGCCGGCCTTGACGCCAAGGTCGATCAGCTCGCCCGCCTTGGACACGCCTTCTCCATACATGATGTCGAACTCGACCTGTTTGAACGGCGGCGCGACCTTGTTCTTAACCACCTTGACCCGCGTCTGGTTGCCGACCACTTGCTCGCGCTCCTTAATCGCGCCGATGCGGCGAATGTCGAGGCGGACGGAGGCGTAAAACTTGAGCGCATTGCCGCCCGATGTCGTCTCGGGCGAGCCGTACATGACCCCGATCTTCATGCGGATCTGATTGATGAAGATCACCATGGTGTTGGAGCGCGAGATCGAGGCGGTCAGCTTGCGCAGCGCCTGGCTCATCAGCCGCGCTTGCAATCCTGGCTGCGATTCGCCCATTTCCCCCTCGATCTCGGCCCTTGGCGTCAGCGCCGCGACCGAGTCGATGACCAGCACGTCGACTGCGCCCGAACGCACCAGGGTGTCGGTAATTTCGAGCGCCTGCTCGCCGGTGTCGGGCTGGGAAATGAGGAGGTCGTTGAGGTTGACGCCGAGCTTGCGCGCATAGACGGGATCGAGCGCATGTTCGGCGTCGACAAAGGCGCAAACGCCGCCCTTCTTCTGCGCTTCCGCGATCACATGCAGCGTCAGCGTCGTTTTGCCCGAGGATTCGGGCCCGTAGATCTCGATCACTCGTCCGCGCGGCAGGCCGCCGACGCCGAGCGCGATGTCGAGCCCGAGCGACCCGGTTGGCACGGTCTCGATCTCGACCGCCTTCTGATTCTTGCCGAGGCGCATGATCGAGCCTTTGCCGAACGCCCGTTCGATCTGCGACAGGGCGGCGTCGAGCGCCTTGGTCTTGTCCACGCTAGTCCCTTCCACGAGGCGAAGATTGGGTTGGGTCATAACCATTCTCCTTCTCTCACGGGCGGCGGCCGGTCCGCAATCGCGGTTTTGCGCGCCCCCTAATGAAGGCACTATGTACACGTTTTGTTCTCACGCGCAAGTTCTTTTTTGGCGACAGAGATAAGCGCCAAGCGCTCTTCGCGCGAATGGCTGCCTTGGCGGCCGCGCTTTTATGGGCGGGCAAATTGTCCAGGATGACGATATCGCCTGGTCGGAGAGTCGGGGCCAGTTGGGTTTCGACGTAAGAGCCTCACCCAAAAGTTGCTGGCGTGGGCGCGCGGCCCGTGATTCACGGCCTCCGAGATGGCTCGTAGGCTTTGATTCGGAATGTGGACGCAAGCGCATAGGGGGACCTACAAACAGTCGGGGACATGGCCTGCTGCCGGTTCCGTGGACACCGAGATAGGGTGTTTTCAGGAAGCCGGAGGCGAGCGATGCAGAGGCGCAAGTTCAGTCGAGAGTTCAAGATCGAGGCGGTCCGCCTGGTGCGTGAGCGAGGCGTAAGCGTAGCTCAGGCGTCTCGGGACATCGACGTCCACGAGAACGTTCTTCGCAAATGGGCGAAGGAATTTGGCGCAGATCCAACGCAGGCGTTTCCCGGACACGGTCAGATGAAGCCCGAGCAGCTGGAGATCGACCGGCTCCGGCGTGAGGTCGCAAAGCTCAAGGCGGAGCGCGACATCCTAAAAAAGGCCGCAGCCTACTTTGCGAGGGAGTCGACATGAAGTTCGGCTTCATTGCGAAGCACCGTTCCGTCTGGCCGGCGGCATGGCTTTGCAAAGCGCTTGGCGTATCGAGGTCTGGCTTCCATGCCTGGCTGAAACGCGGCCCTGGCGCGCGCTCGCGGGAGGATGATGCGATCATGCCGGCGGTAAGGGCGAGCTTCGTGGCGAGCGCCCGCACCTATGGCGCGCGTCGGGTCTGGCGCGACGTGCTGGAAGCAGGCTTTTCGTGCGGCTTGCACAAGATCGAACGCCTGATGCGCGCTCAGGCTCTGCGGGCGCGGCCGCGCAGGCGCACCCAGCCGAAAGACGACGGCGAACGTTCGGCTTCCGCGATCGCGCTGAATGTGCTCGATCGCCAGTTCACGGCCGACCAGCCCAACCGCAAATGGATCGCCGACTTCACTTATGTCTGGACAGCCGAGGGCTGGCTCAATGTCGCCGCGGTGATCGATCCGTCTTCGCGCCGCGTTGTCGGCTGGTCGATGAAAGCCGAGATGAGCGCAGCTCGTCACCGACGCGTTGCTAATGGCGATCTGGCGGCGCGGGCGCCCGGGTGCGCTGTTGCATCACTCCGACCGGGGCAGCCAATACACGAGCGAGCAGTTCCAGCGGCTCATGGCCGACAACGGTGTCGACTGTTCGATGAGCCGCTCCGGAAACGTATGGGACAACGCCGCCATGGAAAGCTTCTTTTCGTCGCTGAAAACCGAGCGGATCGGCCGAAAGGTCTACCATACGCGGGACGCCGCCAGGGCCGACGGGTTCGACTACGACGGGTTCGACTACATCGAAAGATTCTACAACACGATCCGCAGGAACTCGACCAACGGCTACCTCAGCCCGGTCAAGCTCGAAAGGAAGGTTGGATTAGCTTAACTGCCCCTCCACGGAACCGGCAGCAGGCCACTATCAGCGTCCTGGCGCCTTGGCGGGGGCAAGCTTGCCGACGAGTTGATAGTCGGGTGCCAGAGCCGAGCCACGGGGCCGTCCGGTCAGGGAGCTTTGGCTCGCTGACAGGCGAGCGGCGCTGGTTTTAAGCGCGGCGCAGTTGGTCATGAGTTTTTCTCCTGCGCTGCGGCAACTTACGCATGTCGTTCGGCGCGCTCTATCGCGCGCACGTTTGGCCGCTACATCTCAACTTGATGGGAGCTATAAAACATTGGTTTAATGGCGAGCGAAGTAGCCCCGGTCGCGGCTCGAGTGCCGCTCCATAACGACGGTCATCGGAG
This sequence comes from uncultured Alphaproteobacteria bacterium, assembly GCA_963824475.1. Classification (GTDB taxonomy): domain Bacteria; phylum Pseudomonadota; class Alphaproteobacteria; order Rhizobiales; family Beijerinckiaceae; genus Roseiarcus. The sequence continues at coordinate 31,497 of CAWGPR010000001.1, read as the reverse complement.
AATCTGCCAGCGGTCTCGTCGCGACGGCCCGCGTCGGAACGACCCTCCGGCAGGTTTGGCGGGTCTAAGGAGAGCGCAATTCGGCGGCTCTTTCTGTCAGCGCCAAGGCCTTGATCCTCAAGGATCAACCTGGTTGAACTGGACTGGTGCGCAGCACTCTTGCCTTCGACCGGGGAGGAGGCAATTGCCGTAGTCGCTCAACCGCTCCGCACCGCCTCGGCAAGACGGGAGGGCCTGGCGCGGCTCCGCGCCGACAAGGCCTGACCGATCTTGTCCATGTAGATGAATACGACTGGCGTGGTGAAGAGCGTGAGCACCTGGGACACCAGCAATCCGCCGACGATCGCATAGCCTAGCGGCTGCCGGATTTCGGACCCGGTTCCTGTTCCGAGCATGAGCGGAACGCCGCCGAACAGCGCGCACATCGTTGTCATCAGAATGGGCCGGAAGCGGAGGAGGCATGCGTGACGGATCGCCTCCTCGGAGGAAAGGCCGTGATAGCGCTGCTCTTCGAGGGCGACGTCGACAAGCATGATGCCGTTCTTCTTCACGATGCCGATCAGAAGGATAATGCCGATAATTCCGATCACGTCGAGCGGACGGCCGACCAGCATGAGCGTGATGAGCGCGCCGAGACCGGCCGAAGGCAGCGTCGACAAGATCGTCAATGGATGGATCGTGCTCTCATAGAGCATGCCAAGGATGATGTAGACCGCGAACAACGCCGCGAGGATCAGCGGGGGCGTGGTGCTGAGCGAGCTTTGGAAGGCCTGCGCGTTGCCCTGGAAACTCGTGGCTATCGATGGCGGCAAGTGAAGGTCGCGGGTAGCCTTTTGCACCGCTGAGACCGCGGCGCCGATCGTCGCGTCCGGCGCCAGATTGAAGCTCAGGGTGACCGACGGAAACTGGCCCTGATGGTTGATGACGATCGGGGTCACGGCCGGAATGAGGCGGGCGATCTGGCTCAAGGGCACCATTGTGCTGCTCTGGGAGAGGACGTAGATGCGTTGCAGCGCATTGGGGCCGAGCTGATATTGTGGATTGACTTCGAGAATCACATAATACTCGTTAAGTGCGGTGTACATCCGGGCGATATGACGCTGGCCGAACGCATCGTAGAGCGTGTCGTCGATCGTCGCAGGCGTGATGCCGAACAGTGCGGCGGCCGGGCGGTCGATCTCAACCTTCAGGGTCCGGCCTGGCGCCTCCTGATCGCTTGCGACTGCTGTCAGCTCCGGCAAATCCTGCAGCTTCGCCATGAGTTTTTGCGCGTAGAAATTGAGTTCGTCCTGGTCGATGTCGACCAGCGTGTATTGATACTGCGTCTTGGAGAGGCGGCTGCCGATGGTGATGTCCTGCGCCGCTTGCATATAGAGATTCATCCCCTGCACCTGCTGCACCGCCGTCGCGAGGCGAGCGATCACCTGGTCGGCCGTTACGTTCCGCTGTCCTTCGGGCTTCAGGGTGATGAAGACGCGGCCGTCGTTCTCGGTGACGGTAGGGCCGCCCGGCCCGATATAACCGACCGCAGAGGCGACCGCGGGGTCGTGGGCAGCGATCTCGAGGATCGCCTGCTGCCGCTGCGTCATCCCATCGGGCGAGACATCTTGGGCCGCTTCGCTAACGCCCATAATGATGCCCGTGTCCTGTTGCGGGAAGAATCCCTTGGGGATGACGACGAAGAGCCACCCCGTAGCGGCGACCGTCGCGATCATGACGCCAAGCGTGATCCGGCGATGTCGCAAAGCGACGATCAGGCCGCGATCATAGACGTGTACGAGCCAAGTGAAGAACGCTTCGAGCGCGCGGGAAACCCGGCCCTCCTTCCCAAGAGTCCCGGCCGGCAGCAATTTCGCGCTGAGCATGGGGGTGAGCGTCAGCGAGACGAGCACCGAGACCAGAATCGAGACGGCGACCGTAACAGCGAATTCCCTAAACAGGAGTCCGACCACGCCGCCCATCAGGAAGAGCGGAATGAAAACCGCGATCAGCGAAAACGAAATCGACAAGATGGTGAAGCCGATCTCGCCGGCGCCATCAAGCGCCGCCTGTAACGGCGCCGCGCCGCCTTCAATGTGCCTGACAATGTTCTCGACCATGACAATGGCGTCGTCGACGACGAAACCCACCGCGATCGTGAGCGCCATCAAGGACAGATTGTCTAGGCTGTAGCCCAGGACGTACATCACCGCGAATGTGCCGATGATTGATATCGGGACCGAAATCGCGGGAATGACGGTCGCCCAAAGCCTGCGCAGGAAGAGTGCGATCACGCCGACCACGAGGGCGATCGTTAGAAGCAGCGTGAAGCGCACGTCTGCGAGGCTGGCCGCGATGGTCTGGGTTCGGTCCGATACGATTTCAACGTCGATGCCCGGCGGCAACGAGGCCCGGAGTTGAGGCAGGGCCTTCTTGATCGCCTCGACGGCCGACATGACATTTGCGCCCGGCGTCCGGAAAACGGCCAGCAAAACGGCCGGCTTGCCGTTCAGCCAGCCTGCAACCGTCTTATCCTGGGGTGCCTTGATCGCCCGCCCGATGTCGCGGATGCGAATTGGCCCTCCGTTGCGAAAGGCCACGATCGCGTCGTCGTAGCCCTGGGTTGTCAGCAGCTGGTCGTTCGTCTGAAGCGCGACGGCTTGTTGACCGCCGTAGAGCAGCCCGGTCGGCTGAACGACGGTGAGGTTCGCCAGCGCAAGCCTGACCGTTTCGAAATCGAGGTTCATGGCGGCGAGCTGGGCGGGGTTTAGCTGGATGCGGATTGCCGGACTTTCGTTGCCGCCGACGGTTACGAGGCCGACGCCAGGGACTTGCGAAAGCTTCTGCGCCAGGACAGAATAGGCATAGTCGCTGACCGTCATGATCGGCAGTACCTCGGACGTCAGCGATATCAGCAGGATCGGCGTGTCGGCCGGATTGGTCTTGCGATAGATCGGCAGGCTCAGGAGGGAGATCGGCAATTGCGCTTGCGTGGCGTTGATCGCCGCCTGCACGTCTTGGGCGGCCGAATTGACGGTGCGGCTGCGGTCGAATTGCAACGTGATCGAGGTGAATCCCGTGCCGCTGCTCGAAGTCATCTGACTCAAGCCCGGGATCTGGCCGAACTGTCGTTCGAGTTGAGTTGCGACCGAGGACGCCATCGTTCGAGGGTCCGCCCCGGGCATCTGGGCTGTCACCTGGATCGTCGGCGTATCGATGTTGGGTAGGGCGGCGACGGGAAGCAGCACGTAGCTGACGATCCCCAGCGCCACGACCCCGACCATCATGAGCGCGGTTGCGATGGGCCTGGTGATGAATCCGCTGGAGAGGTTCACGGCAGCATCCCGGCGCTCGCCGTCGTCGGGTTCGGAGCGCCTGATGGCGGCACCGAGACGACGAGGGCCCCGGGCGTCAGCCGGTACTGACCCTCCACGACGACGGCCTCGCCGGCTTGCAGCCCTTTTGCGATCAACGCGACGGCATGCAGCCGCTGCGTGACCTCGACTGGCTGGACCGAGACCCTTTTGTCGGCGCCGACTACATAGACGAATTGTCCGTTGTTGTTCCGCTGCAGCGCGTTCGTCGGGATCGTCAACGCGTTGGGGACGACCGAGGTCGTGAGGTCGACATTGACGAACGTCCCCGGCCACAGCTGACGCTGATCGTTCGGAAATATCGCCTTGAGCTGAACGGTTCCAGAAGTCGATGCCGCCTGGTTGTTGATCGCCAGCAGCGTGCCGACATCGAGCTCTTTCGTACCGCTTTGATCATAGACCGTAGCCTTAACCGGTCCGCGCGCCATAGCCTCCTGGACCGCCGCGATATTGGCGTTCGGCAGCGTGAACACGACGCTGATCGGCTGCACCTGCGTCAGTACCACGATGCCGGTCGTGTTGCTTGGTTGGATCAGGTTGCCGATTTGGATCTGCAAAAGGCCGGTCACGCCATCGAAGGGCGCCCGCAAGATCGTGTAGTCCAGCTGCGTCTGGTCGCTATTGATCACACCTTGGTCGGTCTCCATGGCGGCCGCGTCCTGCGCGACCAGAAACTTCTGGTCGGCGACTTGCTGCACAGCGATCGAATCCTCTCTGCCAAGCGCTTGATAGCGTGCGAGATCGGACTGCGCTTGGGCATGAAGGGCGGTGTCCTTGGCCAGTTGTCCTTGTGCCTGCGCCAAAGCCGCCTGGTAGAGACGCGGGTCGATCTTGGCCAGGATGTCGCCGCGCTTGACGAATTGGCCTTCGGTAAAATTGACCTGCTCGAGCACGCCCGTCACCTGGCTCTGGATCGAGGCCGTATTCAGCGCCTCAACCGTTCCAAGGCCAGAAAGCACGATTGGCTCGTCGTGCTGCTGCACCTCCGCGGTGACAACCGGGACCGGGGATGCGGGCGGGGGCGCCGAGGCGGTTTGGTCAGCGAACCTCCAATGGATAACGACGAACGCTGCGGCGGCCAAGGCGACAAAGCCTAGTAAGGGTTTGTAAGGCACATGCATGCGAACGTTCTCTGGCCACCAGTTGCGGCCCGGTCCGCGGAAAGACGATGCCCCCGGGTTGGCGGATTTAAGATTCCTGCATTCAGCGGTTAAGTCGCCTCGCGAAATGCGTAGAATATCAGTTAGAATTTAGTTTGGGCATCATCATCGATGGCGCGCCGCCCTCGATATAATCAGGGATATGACCCGCTCCTATCGCCTATTGGTTTAGGTCCGGAATCCTCGTTGCGCGAACAGCCTAGCGACGACCGGGCGCGGGCGGAAAAGCGCCCCTCCGTCGACCGGCTGGGCTAGCAGTTTGTCATCGTGTCATTCTGTCCCGCCGACGTATTAGCCGGGGCTAAGACCGCCGTTTCAAACTGGGTTAAGGTCGCAACGTATTTGCGGCTCGGTGGCCGCAATATTGAACGGACGTTGACTCCAATGCTGCATTGGTTTGCGGAGCCCGATACTGAACCGCTCCAGCATTGCCGGAGGCCATTTTGTTTGGGTCAGGCGGCCATGGCTGTGTCGTTCAGCATGGCGAAGTAGCGTTCCTCGGCTTCGGCCGGCGGGATGAAGCCGATGGGCTCCAGAAGCCGGCGGTTGTTGAACCAGTCCACCCACTCGAGGGTCGCGAACTCGACGGCCTCGAAGTTGCGCCACGGTCCAGTTCGATGGATGACCTCAACCTTGTAGAGGCCGTTGATCGTTTCGGCGAGGGCATTGTCGTAAAAGTCGCCGACGCTGCCGACCGAAGGCTCGATCCCGGCCTTGGCGAGACGCTCGGTGTACTTGATTGAGACATATTGGGCGCCGCGATCACTATGATGGACGAGGCCGCCTTGGGTGGCGGGCCTTCGGTGATGGAGCGCCTGTTCGAGAGCGTCCAGGACAAAGTCGGCGTGCGCCGTCCTGCTGGCGCGCCAGCCGACGATCCGCCGCGCATAAGCGTCGATGACGAAGGCGACATAGACGAAGCCAGCCCAGGTCACGACATACGGGTGAGTAGGCCGAAGGAGTTTCGCCTTCGGCCCCTCGCAGAACCGGACGTGAACCTCTCAGCTCATCCGGCTCCCATCATCCATCCTACGACAGATAACCCATCGACCAATGGACGAATGCGCGGGGCTGACGTTGCGCCAGCCGTTTGAGCGTTTCGGCGGCCCGCGTCTTGTGGGCCGCCAGCTTCTTGTGCTTGCGCATCAGCCATCCGACCAGAGCTTGGTTCATGCGTCGCCAGACCGACTTGAGCGCCGAGCCGTAGAAATGGCCGTAATATTGCTGCCATCCCCTCAGGATCGGGCCAAGCATGGCCGAGAGATCGGCCACGCTCTTGTCGTTCTTCAGTTGGACCCGCCAACCCCGGATTGTCTGCCGCATCGCCTTGAGGGCGTCGCGGCTGACCGCCGGTGAGAAGTTCACGTAGACGCGGTCGTACTTGTCCACCGCCTTGCGGGGGCGGAACGTGTAGCCGAGAAAGGTGAACTGGATGTCGGGATTCGCTTCGGTCCGATTGATGTCCTTGCAATACACGATCCGTGTCTTGCCCGAATGCAGTTCGAGATTGCAGGCCTGGAACCGCTCCCGGATGCGGTCAAGCACGTATTCCGCCTGGCGTCGGCTCTTGCAGTGGAGCACGGCGTCATCGGCGTACCGGGCGAACCGGACGCCAGGCAAATGCCGCGTCACCCAGAGATCAAACGCGTAGTGCAGGAACAGATTGGCCAGGATCGGCGACACGACGCCGCCTTGCGGTGTGCCTTTGTCGCGCGCCTGAAGCTGCCCTTCCGCGTTTTGCATCGGCGCTTTCAGCCAACGCTCGACGTAGAGCAAGATCCAGGGCTCCTGACAGTGCTTGCGCAGAGCCGTCATCAGAAGGCCATGATCGAGATTGTCGAACAGCCCTCGAATGTCGAACTCCACCACCCAGTCTTGGTCCCAGCAACGGCGTCTGGTGACAGCGATCGCCTCCAGCGCCGATTTCCCCGGCCGATAACCATAGGAATCGTCGTGGAAGAGCGGATCAAGCTGTGGCTCCAGCCACATCTTGACCGCCGTCTGCGCGATCCTGTCGGATACCGTCGGGATGCCCAGCACCCGCACGCCCCCGGACTTCTTCGGAATCGGCACGCCTTTCACCGGCGGCGGAAAATAGCTGCCGGAACTCATCCGATTCCAAAGCTTGTACAGGTTGGCGGCGAGCTTCGTCTCGAACCGCTCGATCGTCTCCGCGTCGATCCCTGCGGCTCCCTGATTGGCTTTCACATGCAACCAGGCTTCCCAGATCAGCGCCTTGGGAATGTCGTACGATTTGCAGGTCATGCGAGATTCCTCCCAGTCGCCCGGTTGATCTCCCATGCCCGCCAGATGACGCCGTCCCTTTGCTCCCCCGCCATTACAGCGGTCTCAACGCTACTACGGACGGCTCCGTCCCTTGGCGGCGCTTCGCTACTTTCGGCCTCGCTTTTCAGGCTTGAGCCTTTCGCTTGACATCGCCGCCGAAGGTTCCCGCAGTTCAACGCAAGAGCCTGAAACAGGATCGCGCCGCCTCTATGCCGGACGCCGTCTGGCCCGTCAGCAGGCATCGTCCAGACTGATCCCGGCGCAACTTCACTCACCGGTTTCGACGTCGTCTGATAGCTTTCGACACTTGTACGGCGGTTCACGGGTGTTCGCCTTCCTGTCTCCTACCTGACGCCTTTGAAGCGCCTTTTCCGTAACGCTCACGACCCTGGCTTTTGACCAGCGCCGCTTACGGTGGTTTGCGACCCGCTCCTGCAAGCTGATCGCGGGGGACCTATCCCCATCTCTCACGCCGCTTGCTGCGGCACACTAAAATCCGCGAGCCACGATCTATCTGGCGCCGGGGCGTGGAATTGCCGGTTCACATGATCCAGCGGACAGGCGGCCGCCTTGTCGCTGATCGTCGTACGCAAAGGCTTGCCCTGGATTGCTCCCCGAAGGCCCATGGCTCGCATCAACCGGGCGACCGTGCAGCGAGCTGTGGAGGAGCCCTCCCGCCGCAACTGACGCCAGACCTTGCGCACGCCATAGACGCGGAAGTTCTCCTCGAACACGCGCCGGATCTCGACCTTCAGATCCGCGTCGCGGCGGGCCCTGTCGGGCAGACGGGAGGGATCAGCGCGCCTGGCGACATGGGTATGATAGGTCGACGGGGCGATCGGCAGAACCCTGCAGATCGGCTCGACCCCGTAGGCCTGACGATGATCGTCAATGAAGGCGATCATGGCTTGAAGCGGCGGTCGAGCTCCGCCTGCGCGAAATAAGCGGACGCCTTGCGCAGAATCTCGTTGGCCTGGCGCAACTCGCGGTTCTCACGCTCCAGCGACTTCAGACGTTCGGCGATTTCGGTCGGAACGCCGCCACGCACGCCTCTGTCGATCTCCGCCTTCTTGACCCACTCATTGAGGGACTGCGCCGTGCAGCCGATCTTCGCGGCAATCGAAGTCACCGTCGCCCACCGCGAGGGATGATCCTTCTCGTGCTCGAAAACCAGCCGAACCGCGCGCGTGCGCACCTCGGGTGAAAACCTGTTCGTCGTCTTGCTTGCCATCGCTCCACCTTCTCAAGGTTCGGAGCCTCCGACAAACCCGGAGCGGTTCATACCTCGGTTTTACAACATGCCACTGCGCTCTCAGGACATAGGCGTCAGGTCTTGTCCCGAGAACGGGTAGCACGTTGCAGTTCGGCAGCTAAAGGCGGCCCATTGGAGTGGGCTCGCTATCTAGGCCGTGTGGACGAATTTGATCAAGCAGAGGCCGGCGGCGAAGCTGACGATTGATCTGAAGTTTCGTTCGGTCTTTTCGCAGCGGAGCGCGACGCGCTTGAAGCGCTTGAGCCGTCCGACGCCCTGCTCGATGCGTGCGCGGGCTTTGTAGAGGGTGCGTGCGAAGAAGGCTGGCTTGTTCTTTTCGTTCGCCTTGTGGGGGATGACCGGAGCGATGCCGCGCGCTCTCGCGGCGTCCCGATTAGCCTTGCTGGCGTAGCCTTTGTCGCAGATGACGGCGCGCGGCTGAATGTCGGGCCCGATATCGAGCAGGGTTTCGAAGTGACGCCCGTCGAAGGCTTCGCCGCCGGTCAGGTCGAAGGCGATGATATCCCCGGAAGCGTCCGATTTTGCGTGAATTTTCGTGGTGAAGCCGCCACGCGAGCGCCCGAGCGCCTGGCCTTCTTGCCCCCCTTTGCTCCAGCCGCCGATACATGAGCGCGCACGACGGTGGAGTTGAACATCTGAAGGAGATGCGCCGTGGAGCTCATGGACGCGAGCGTGTCGAAGAAGGCCTCGAAGACGCCAGCCTTGCTCAAGCGATCGAAGCGCTTCCACACGCTGTTCCAATGACCGAAGCGCTCCGGCAGCGCGCGCCAGCGAACGTTCTCGACGGTGAAGAAATGAAGCGCCTCGAGGAAGCGGCGGTCGTCCTCGGCTTTCCGGCCGCGCCGAGGCAGGCAGGCGCGGAACACCGCAAGCGTGTGCTTCCAATCGTCATCATCCATCTTTGTCGACATTGACTCCGGCCTCCGATTCGGTCGGAGTCCTGATGAATCATGCCTGATTCACCGCGGGAATCCCAAAAGCGCCATCTCTCCAAAATTCGTCCACACGGCCTAGCTAGGCCGGACAATAGTCAAGCTGCGGATTTGACCGTGAGCCGGGTTGCGGTCCTCGAACTGTTGTGGGCTGAGGTAGCCCAGAGCGGAGTGGAGACGGCGGCCGTTGTAGGCCTCGTCGATAAATCTCGGAAGATCCTGTGCGACGTCGGCGAAGGTTTCGTATGCCATCGGGTAGACGGCTTCGACCTTGAGCGTCTTCATGAAGCTCTCCGCCTTGGGGTTATCGTAAGGATTGCCGCGCCGGCCCATCGAGCCGACCAGGCTGTAACGAAGCAAGGCTTCCCGATAGCCCTGCGCAGCGTATTGCGAACCGCGGTCTGTGTGATGGACGCAACCTGGCGGCGGCTTTCGCCGCTCGATCGCGGCGTTAAGCGCGGCAAGCGTCAGGCGAACGTTGATCGAGCGGCTGATTGCATAGCCGACCACCCGTCGCGACCAAGCGTCGAGGATCACCGCAACATAGACAAAGCCATCGACGATGGCGACGTACGGGTGAGTAGGCCGAAGGGATTGCGCCTTCGGCCCCTCTCAGAACCGGACGTGAACCTCGCAGCTCATCCGGCTCCCATCATCCATCCTAAGACAGATAGCCCATTGACCATGGACGAACGCGCGGGGCTGACGTTGCGCCAGCCGTTTGAGCGTTTCGGCGGCCCGTGTTTTGTGGCCCGCCAGCTTCTTGTGCTTGCGCATCAGCCATCCGACCAGAGCTTGGTTCATGCGTCGCCAGACCGACTTGAGCGCCGAGCCGTAGAAATGGCCGTAATATTGCTGCCATCCCCTCAGGATCGGGCCAAGCATGGCCGAGAGATCGGCCACGCTCTTGTCGTTCTTCAGTTGGACCCGCCAACCCCGGATTGTCTGCCGCATCGCCTTGAGGGCGTCGCGGCTGACCGCCGGTGAGAAGTTCACGTAGACGCGGTCGTACTTGTCCACCGCCTTGCGGGGGCGGAACGTGTAGCCGAGAAAGGTGAACTGGATGTCGGGATTCGCTTCGGTCCGATTGATGTCCTTGCAATACACGATCCGTGTCTTGCCCGAATGCAGTTCGAGATTGCAGGCCTGGAACCGCTCCCGGATGCGGTCAAGCACGTATTCCGCCTGGCGTCGGCTCTTGCAGTGGAGCACGGCGTCATCGGCGTACCGGGCGAACCGGACGCCAGGCAAATGCCGCGTCACCCAGAGATCAAACGCGTAGTGCAGGAACAGATTGGCCAGGATCGGCGACACGACGCCGCCTTGCGGTGTGCCTTTGTCGCGCGCCTGAAGCTGCCCTTCCGCGTTTTGCATCGGCGCTTTCAGCCAACGCTCGACGTAGAGCAAGATCCAGGGCTCCTGACAGTGCTTGCGCAGAGCCGTCATCAGAAGGCCATGATCGAGATTGTCGAACAGCCCTCGAATGTCGAACTCCACCACCCAGTCTTGGTCCCAGCAACGGCGTCTGGTGACAGCGATCGCCTCCAGCGCCGATTTCCCCGGCCGATAACCATAGGAATTGTCGTGGAAGAGCGGATCAAGCTGTGGCTCCAGCCACATCTTGACCGCCGTCTGCGCGATCCTGTCGGATACCGTCGGGATGCCCAGCACCCGCACGCCCCCGGACTTCTTCGGAATTGGCACGCCTTTCACCGGCGGCGGAAAATAGCTGCCGGAACTCATCCGATTCCAAAGCTTGTACAGGTTGGCGGCGAGCTTCGTCTCGAACCGCTCGATCGTCTCCGCGTTGATCCCTGCGGCTCCCTGATTGGCTTTCACATGCAACCAGGCTTCCCAGATCAGCGCCTTGGGAATGTCGTACGATTTGCAGGTCATGCGAGATTCCTCCCAGTCGCCCGGTTGATCTCCCATGCCCGCCAGATGACGCCGTCCCTTTGCTCCCCCGCCATTACAGCGGTCTCAACGCTACTACGGACGGCTCCGTCCCTTGGCGGCGCTTCGCTACTTTCGGCCTCGCTTTTCAGGCTTGAGCCTTTCGCTTGACATCGCCGCCGAAGGTTCCCGCAGTTCAACGCAAGAGCCTGAAACAGGATCGCGCCGCCTCTATGCCGGACGCCGTCTGGCCCGTCAGCAGGCATCGTCCAGACTGATCCCGGCGCAACTTCACTCACCGGTTTCGACGTCGTCTGATAGCTTTCGACACTTGTACGGCGGTTCACGGGTGTTCGCCTTCCTGTCTCCTACCTGACGCCTTTGAAGCGCCTTTTCCGTAACGCTCACGACCCTGGCTTTTGACCAGCGCCGCTTACGGTGGTTTGCGACCCGCTCCTGCAAGCTGATCGCGGGGGACCTATCCCCATCTCTCACGCCGCTTGCTGCGGCACACTGAAGTCTGCGATCCATTTGCGGTTGGGCCCGTTGATCGCCAACTCTCTCGTTCGATTGGGATAGATCGGCTGATCATGATCGCTGTCGGTCGTCGCGAGGTGACGGCGCCGTCGGCGTGGCTGAAGATCGTGTTCGCGCATCAGCCGCCGGATCTTCCAGTGATTGACGATCATGCCTCGATGCCGCAGCTCGGCGCGAACGCGTCTCCAGCCATAGAATTCGAACTCGCCGCAGATCGCCGCGACCGCCTCGACGATCGCCGTATCGTCATGCACGGCGGTCGGTAGATCGTAGAAGGTCGAGCGTGCGATCCCCATCAGCCGGCATCCCTCTGCGATGCTGAGGCCCGGGGGCCGGCAATGACGGACGTATTCGCGCTTTTCGGCCGGGGTGCGTTTCTCACAGCCCCCTTTACAAACTCGAGCTCCAGCGCCTGCTTGCCGACAAGCCGTTCCAACGCCGCGATCCGGGCTTCATATTGCTGAAGAAGATCCGCCGCGGCCACGTCTTCGTCAAAGGCGCCGGCCTCGTACTTCTGAACCCAGACCCGGATCAGGTTTCGACAGATGTCGTGGCGCTTGGCGAGCCCATGCAGAGTCTCGCCGGCCAGGAATGGCCTGCCGGTTCCGTGGACACCGAGATAGGGTGTTTTCAGGAAGCCGGAGGCGAGCGAAGCAGAGGCGCAAGTTCAGTCGAGAGTTCAAGATCGAGGCGGTCCGCCTGGTGCGTGAGCGAGGCGTAAGCGTAGCTCAGGCGTCTCGGGACATCGACGTCCACGAGAACGTTCTTCGCAAATGGGCGAAGGAATTTGGCGCAGATCCAACGCAGGCGTTTCCCGGACACGGTCAGATGAAGCCCGAGCAGCTGGAGATCGACCGGCTCCGGCGTGAGGTCGCAAAGCTCAAGGCGGAGCGCGACATCCTAAAAAAGGCCGCAGCCTACTTCGCGAGGGAGTCGACATGAAGTTCGGCTTCATTGCGAAGCACCGTTCTGTCTGGCCGGTGGCATGGCTTTGCAAAGCGCTTGGCGTATCGAGGTCTGGCTTCCATGCCTGGCTGAAACGCGGCCCTGGCGCGCGCTCGCGGGAGGATGATGCGATCGTGCCGGCGGTAAGGGCGAGCTTCGTGGCGAGCGCCCGCACCTATGGCGCGCGTCGGGTCTGGCGCGACGTGCTGGAAGCAGGCTTTTCGTGCGGCTTGCACAAGATCGAACGCCTGATGCGCGCTCAGGCTCTGCGGGCGCGGCCGCGCAGGCGCACCCAGCCGAAAGACGACGGCGAACGTTCGGCTTCCGCGATCGCGCTGAATGTGCTCGATCGCCAGTTCACGGCCGACCAGCCCAACCGCAAATGGATCGCCGACTTCACTTATGTCTGGACAGCCGAGGGCTGGCTCAATGTCGCCGCGGTGATCGATCCGTCTTCGCGCCGCGTTGTCGGCTGGTCGATGAAAGCCGAGATGAGCGCAGCTCGTCACCGACGCGTTGCTAATGGCGATCTGGCGGCGCGGGCGCCCGGGTGCGCTGTTGCATCACTCCGACCGGGGCAGCCAATACACGAGCGAGCAGTTCCAGCGGCTCATGGCCGACAACGGTGTCGACTGTTCGATGAGCCGCTCCGGAAACGTATGGGACAACGCCGCCATGGAAAGCTTCTTTTCGTCGCTGAAAACCGAGCGGATCGGCCGAAAGGTCTACCATACGCGGGACGCCGCCAGGGCCGACGGGTTCGACTACGACGGGTTCGACTACATCGAAAGATTCTACAACACGATCCGCAGGAACTCGACCAACGGCTACCTCAGCCCGGTCAAGCTCGAAAGGAAGGTTGGATTAGCTTAACTGCCCCTCCACGGAACCGGCAGCAGGCCACACCTTCCCCACTATCGGAGGGGCGGAGGGGGCCGCACGGCCTCCTAATGAGCATGACGCATGAAGTCCTGGCTCGAGGCGGCAGATACGTTGGGTGTTCGCGTCCTCGTTGTAGCTCGCCGACGGTCCCGGCGTCCCGGAGCGCGTCTGCCGGGAACCCTGGGCAAAACCTGTCGTTCACGACCGACCTATTGCAATTAACTTCACTTAGGATTGTGAGGTTAACCGTCACGGCTTCAGATTGTGACCGGAATTGTCAGGTGGACACCGCGCGCTAGGACTAACGACAGCCGGGCGACGAGAAGTCGGGATTGTTCGACGCGACTATTCGACCCGCGCCGATCGAGCGGACGACATCGGCGATCTTGACCGCCGGCAGATACGTGTCGAAGGCGATCCAACCCCGCTGCGTCGGGTCGCAGGACAGCATCAGGTTGCGCACCAGCACTTCGCCGTCGCCAGGAGTTGGCGCGTCGGTCTCGACGAGATTGAAGTCGTTATCTTGGATCGCCCCGCGCGGACGGCGCGCGAGCAGCCAATGGCGGTTTTTCATCTCGGTCCTCCCACGACGAACGGAATGAGATTCATACCACGTGGGGGTAGCCAGTCGCGGCAAGACCACACACATCTTTGTGCAATTAACTGCGCCACTGATTCTGCAGTCTCTCGCGGATAACGGCAGGTTTGGTTGAAAGGACGGCCGATGGTTGCGGATGGGTGTCGTCCGATGTGGGGCTCCGACCGCCCTACACGGTCAAAGCGGAAGCATTGGGTCTTGATGCTGCTAAAGTGCCGCATTTTCGCGCGAGCCATCGTCCATGCCCGATGTTCGTCTTGTTCCACGATTGTCAAGCGCCGCCATGCTCGGCTCCCTGCGGTCGTTTATCAGTGGACGTGTCCGCTTCGCGCAAACACCGGTCGTTCGCCTTCGACTTGCCGAACGGGTCATATCGACCGGTCCCCTACGGAACGAATGCGCCATCGGGAGACGCTGCCGGATTTTGTTGACCTGGCGGCCCGAGCACGTCCGCGCGGAAGCGATTGTTCCCGGCGAACAGGCTCCGCTTCTCCATGGACGTAACAATTCGTCGTCCGCGCGAGCGGCGGTTTGGTGCGCCGCTCGGCGGGCCAACCATCACATTCCCCACGCCACCCGCAATTCGAACTGTATATATCGGCCCGTTTCCCATGCGCTCCCCGATCGGCATTATGGAAAATATCGGCTCGGGCATTGTCACATCGGAGAGAATTACTGACCCGGCATCTGATCCCCTGAATCTCGCTGTCCAAGAATCAATGGCTTAGCGCGAATCCAGCACGACCGTGCCGGACTCAAAGTCGCCTATTCTTGGCGAATGCGACAATGCCAGGCTGGGCGTCGGCACTTTTTCCGAATCGGGGCCGGCGCCGTGAAGTCTGCCGGTTCCGAGCGCAGCTAAGCCGACCTACCCCCGCCGGCAAAGCTCTTCGGGACTCATTCTGTCATGATCCCGGAAGCGACGAGTATCGCGACCTCGCGCGAGGTATGACCGCAGTCCTCGCAAGCGCGCCAGTGAGTTTTTGACCGGTGAAGCAGATGGAGAACCGCAAACCGTGGCGTCACAAAAAAGTGCTAATGGATGCAATACGTTTGTCGCGGATTTGGTCGAAGGAAAGTAGAGGAGGAACTCTGCTATGCCGCATGCGAAGCGTGCTTCGGGGGGGAAGCGCCCAAGTAAGGTTGTATCCGCACTAGGAGTCGCTGGGGTGTCTTTCGCAGCGTCGACCGGCGGATCGCCAGCGGAGATGCCGTCGGCGTCTTTGGCGGCGCCGACCGCCGGATCGGTAGCAATCTGGCAGAATACCGCGTCGTTTCTGGTCCCCAGTCTCGATGAGGAGGAAATCTCCGACGTCAGCCTGGCGACGTTCCATCTCTTCGATAAAGAAGACCTCGGAAACTCCCGGTCAGGCATACAACTTGCCGCTTTCCGAGGAGGAGGCTGCGGCTGCGGACACGGCTGCGGCGGCGGCAGAGGCTGCGGCGGCGTTCGAGGCTGCAGAGGCTGCGGCGTTGGCGGCTGCAGAGGCGGCTGCAGAGGCTGCGGCGTTGGCGGCTGCAGAGGCTGCGGCGTCGGCGGCTGCGGCGGCTGGGGAGGCTGCGGCGGCTGCGGCTGGGGCTGGGGCTGGGGCGGCGGCTGCTGCTTGTCGTGGGGAGGTTGCGGCCTCTGCTAGACGGGAGCGCCTTGCGATGACGTTGACAGACGCAAGGCGTCATACCCGGGTTTGACCAGGTTCGACCCGGCCAAGGATCTTGTTTGCGGCGCTTTTCAGGTGACGCGGCTGTTCGGCGCGCGCGAAGATCGGCCGAGCGGGCGAACTTATCGAGAAGCGCCAGCGCAGAGACGCGAGCGCGCGAGCTTAAGGATGGACCCCGGGCCGGAGAATACGCCTTGCGCCGGCGTCCGGAGCTGCGGCGAAAGTGCGTGTGCTGACCTCATGACAGGCGATCACGGAAACGAGTTTACCCAGCTTAACGGCAAAGACATTCCGCAGTTCGCGCCGAATTTCAGCGTCTATGTGCTACCACCCGATGTCGTGTGCCTCTATTCCGAGGACCGGAAGTTCTTGCTTCACGGCGAGCTCTATTGCGCACTCGCCTATGCGATAGGAGAGGGTGGAAGGAGTTTTCGGCAGCTTATTCGTGACCTGGAGCAGGATTTTCCATCCGACAAAATCCATGAAGCCTTAAAACGGCTGGTCGATCGCCGCTATGTCGTTCCGGCCTCTAGCTCTTCCAATGGCGTCGCAGCCGCCTATTGGGCGAGCCTCGGCCTATCGCCGGAGACCGCGGAGCAAAATCTCCAGAAATGTCGTGTGCGCGTTCAATCAATCGACGTGCAAGGGGAAACGGAACTCGGGGCCGCCCTGGGCTGGCTGGGCGTTCGCGTCGTCAAGCGCTCCCCCGACCTTACGGTCACGTTGGTGAACGATTATCTCGAAGCGCGATTGGCCGAATTGAACCGGCAGCATCTGTTGGATGGCACCCCGTGGGCGCTCGTCCAACCCTCCGGCATTTTTCCCCTGGTGGGGCCTGTGTTCAGGCCGGGGCAGAGCGCCTGCTGGATGTGTCTTTCCGACCGGATGACAAGGAACCGGGAGGTCAAGGCGCTCCTCGACCGCAGACAAGCCCGCTGCGTCGCCGTTTCGCCTCTGGCTCAACAAACTTTCGGACAGTCCGCCATCCAACTTGCGGCCGTCGAGGTCGCGAAAGCGATCGCCACGGATTTTCGCACGCAATTGAGCGATCACATCATCAGCCTCGACCTGTTGGGCTCGACCATCGTGAAGCATCATGTGGCGACGCGCCCGCAATGTCCGAGCTGCGGCCGCAAGAAACTGCGTGATCCCCGCCGTGCGCCAGCGCCGGTCGAGCTTGGCGCGGGCGGCAAGGTCGTTATGACCAGCGGCGGGTACCGCAGCGTTTCGCCGTCGGCCACGGTTGCACGTTTCCGCAGGCACGTGAGCCCGCTCACCGGCGTCGTCTCACGTCTCGAGCGGATCCAAGCCGATTTGCCCTTGAACACCAACTGGTACGCCACGCACAATTTTTCAGGGCCGGCGAAGACGGTCCATGAGCTCAGGGCGGGACTGAGCAGCGGCAGCTTCGGCAAGGGCAGCACTGCCGAACAGGGTGAAGCCAGCGCGCTAATGGAGGCGATCGAGCGCTATTCTGGAATTTTTCAGGGCGACGAGATTCGAGCGAAGCTGCGGTTTACCGATTTCCCGTTAGACGAGGCCATTCCTCCAAACGAAGTCCTGCAGTTCAGCGCAGCGCAATTGCAGCAAGGCCGGGCGCCGACGCTCGGCTCGGACGAGCGGAACGCGATCCCGGCGCTCTTCGATCGATCCGCAAAGATCGAATGGTCGCCGGTCTGGTCTCTGCGCGACGCGCGCTTCAAATATCTTCCGACCAGCCTGTTGTATTTCTTTTACAGGGGCGCTGCCGCCTTCGCCGCGGATTCCAATGGCTGCGCGGCCGGCAACACGCTCGAGGAAGCGATCGTCCAGGGATTCCTCGAGTTGGTGGAAAGGGATGCATACGCGATCTGGTGGTACAATCGACTGCGGCGGCCGGAATTGGACCTCGGCCAGTTCGATGATGCCTATGTTCGCGATCTGCAAAAACAGCTAGCCCAAACCCGCCGCCGGCTTTGGGTGCTCGACGTAACCAGCGATCTCGGGATCCCAACGTTTGTGGCGGTCACGCACTGGATGCAAAACGGGCGGGAAAATATTGAATTCGGCTCCGGCGCGCATTTCGATGCGCGAATCGCCTTGTTGCGGGCGCTGACGGAACTGAATCAATTTCTATCCCTGGGTCTCATGGGCGGCGGGACGGGCGAGAAATCGAGCCTTGACGGCGCCGCTCCGTTGCGCCTGCAGGACCATCCCTATTTGACGCCGAGCGGAAACCCGATGGCCCAACCGGAGTTCGGCTCGAAGTTTGGCCATCTCGACACGCGCGAGCAGGTGACGGCCTGCGTCTCGATTGCGAAGCAAGCGGGCCTCGATTTCCTCGTTCTCGATCAGACGCGTCCCGACATCGAGACGCCGGTCGTCAGAGTGATCGTTCCGGGACTGCGGCATTTCTATCGCCGGTTCGCGCCTGGCCGGCTTTACGATGTGCCGGTAGAGCTCGGATTGTGTGACCGACCGCTGAAGGAAAACGAGCTCAATCCAATTCACCCCCATACCTGAAGGCGATCCCGGGTTGCGCGCTCCCGGACCAAGAGTGCGGCCGGCCGCGCCGGCGCCCGTCTCCGCCCGGCTCCGCAGTCACGTCAGGCTCGAAGCGCATGCGAACGGAGAAATTGTCGTCGGCTTCGATGGCTATTCGGTCGGCTTGGGAATGTTCAGCGCGGGCGTGGCGGATCGCGCGCAGGAACTGCGCATAGGTCTGCCGCTCAGCTCCTTTGCATCCGACCGTCGGAACATAGGCAAAGAGATTGGTCTATTGGTCCAGCAATTGGCTAGGCGCGGTCTGTTGGAGTACCGCCTCGGGCGCTCGCGCAACGGCGAGGACCTGGTCGTCATCGAACCGCAGGTTCCCGATTATTGGCCGCAAGCGCCGCAGCTCGGCAATGCCGACGCTCTCGTCCTGTCGCGGTTCGCGTACATGCGACGGCGCGGCGCCGAGATGGTCCTGGAATCGCCGCGCGCCGGGGCGTTGTTCAAGATTTGCGACCCGAAGATTGCCACCGCCATCGCCATGCTCTCCACCCCGCGGCAAATCAAACAACTGCGTCGGCGGGAGGGTTTTCCAGGGGTCGAGCTTCTCGCCCTGCTCCTCGATTGCCAAATCCTTTTCAAGGTCGGTGTTGGCGAAAGTGGGCTTCGAATGGCCGAGGGTGACCACAGCCTCGTTCTTTGGGACTTTCATGATCTTCTATTCCACACGCGCAGCACGGAAGGTCGGCACGTTAATCCGCTGGGCGGAGTTTATCCGTATGTCGGCGTCATTTCTCCGCCGCCGGCCGTGCGGCCGAACTGGCCTGGAAAGAAGATTGATCTGCGCAAGGTCTCGGCAGGACGCCCGAAGGCAATCTCGCCGGTCGCGAAGCTCCTCCGTAAACGCCATTCGACGCGCAGCTTTGATGACCAACGACCGATCACGCTCGCCGAGCTTTCGCAGTTTCTTGACGGGACCGCGCGCGTCCTGTCGAGATCGAACACGAACTTCGACCTCGACGACGGCGGTCACGCGGTCAGGCCGTATCCGTCGGCTGGCGCTTCTTATGAGCTCGAGCTCTATCTGGCCGTCAATCTGTGCGAAGGACTTGCACGTGGCTTCTATCATTACGACGCCGACGCTCACGCATTGGCGCTGATCGGCGTCCCCGAAAACCAGCTCGAAGCGCTGTTGGCGGGAGCCGAATTTGCAATGGGCGCCCCCGCCGCGCCTCAGATCTTGATCACGATCGCTGCGCGCTTTGGCCGGATTTCATGGAAGTACAGCTCGATCGCCTATGCGCTCATTCTGAAGGACGTCGGTGTGTTCATGCAAACGCTCTACTTAATGGCGACCGACACAGGGCTCAGCGGATGTGCGATCGGGATCGAGAATATCGATCTGTTCGCAAAGATGACGGGAGTCGAATTCCACGTCGAGGGACCAGTCGGTCAATTTGCGATCGGTCGCGCCGCGAACCGAAGCTTCCGCCTGACATCGCATGGCCTCGGCGTGGCTGCGCAACGGCCAAGCACATGGCGATGTAACGGCCAAAGTTCGTTGGGCATAAAGATCAAATCTGCGGTTCTCAGGTTTATCAAGACCGTTGGCGGCTCAGCGCATCAATGGGGTCGCGCGGCGCCACGCGCTCGAAATAAACATATCCAACAGCTTTGCGCCTACGCCTGTCCAGCAGCGCGAATATGGCGCCCTGAGGGTCCGTGCAATGGACGATCCAAGCGCCGCCCGGCACCTCAGTCGGGCCATACAGGATTTGGCCGCCGCCGGCTTCCACGCGCTTCGCCGCCGCCTGGATGTCGTCGATGTTGAAATAGTAAAGCCAGAAGGGAAGCGGCAAGGTGGGAGGCTTGGTGAACATGCCGCCGATCGTCTCCGCTCCGGCAGAGAACCCCTGATACGTGCCCATCTCGCCGACATGGCTGTCGGCTTTTTGCCAGCCAAATAGCTCGCGGTAGAAAGCGAACGCCTTCTCCCAGTCGGCGGCAAGCAACTCATGCCAGCCCACGCGCCCCGGCGCGCCCAGCCCGGCGGACTGCGCCCGGCTGGATCTCTGCCCCGTGACCAACGCAAGCGTCGCCATTTGCGGGTCGGCGACGACCGAAAAGCGGCTGACGTTGGGGACGTCCGTCGGTGGGACGTACACCGCTCCGCCAAGCCGCTTGATCCGGTCGACGGCGGCATCCACGTCGTCGACTCCGACATATCCGATCCAGTGCGGCGTGGCGCCGGTTCTCCTCGCGTCCTCGGGCACGTTCACCAGCCCGGCGACGGGAGAATCTCCAATGGTAAACAGGCTATAGGTCGGACCCGGCATCGAGGCGTCCCGCGCGCCCCAGCCCACGACGCTGGCGTAGAAGGCATTGGCGGATTTTATGTCTGTCGTCATCAGCTCGTACCAGACGAAACGGCCATGAGGATCGACCATGTCTGTTTTTCCTTTCGAGCCTGCAAGAGTCGCGGCGACCGGCTTTGAGGCGACCTGGGGTTAAGAGCTAGTTAACCATCTTTGTTTCAAACCAAATCAATCGGGCTCCGAGCGCAGGGATGATCGCGGCACCGTGAGCGGCATCATGCATGTCCTCAAGATCGGCCGCTGTCGGCAGGATTGTCCGACGATTGGGACGATGCGTCGTCCGGGCGCTTTTCGCGCTGGAGCGAGGAAGGCGGCCGCGGATTGAGCGGTGGCGAATGTCCGGTGTACGTCGACAGCGGATCTTGCTGTCGATCTGGACTAGGTCCGCTCCCCGCCCTCGACAATCATTCCGCCGAGGTCATCCAACCGCGTCCACCGGCGCTAGGGCTATTAAAAATTGAGATTTCTCGCGGCTCATGCGGTTGCCCCGGCAAGAGTTGTGCGCCGAACGTCGCGGATTTCATTGCGATCGAATCTGCGGGCGCGATGCATGGTCGTCCTGTTGTCCCACATCACAAGGTCGCCGGCGCGCCAGACATGGCGATAGACAAATCGCGGCTGCGTTGCATGCTCTGTCAGATCGCGCAGAAACACCCGCGCTTCGGGAATCGACCAGCCAACGATCGCGCCGGCATGGGCCGACAGGAACAACGACTTGCGTCCAGTCCTCGGATCGACCCGCACGAGCCGATGACGGACAGGTTGGAAATGGTCGCGCTCCTCGGGCGTGAGATCGAAGAAGCCGATCGCCTCGCGGGAATAGATGAGCGAGTGCTCGCAAACGAGATCCTCGATTTCGGCTTTCGTTTCGTCATCGAGCGCGTCATAGGCGGCGCGCATGTCGGCGAACTCCGTCTCGCCGCCGCGAGCGGGCACTGTCCGCCCGGACAGCAGTGAATAGCCGGCCGTGATCGGGCGGAACGAGCTGTCGGAGTGCCACAGCCGATCGCCGAGTTTGAAAAGCCAGACGCGATCGTCCGGATTCATCAGCAAGCCGTTTCGCGTCAGGTTGGAAAAATCGGCAATGCCATTGCCGAGGCGCTCCTGCTCGCGCTTTCGGATATGGCCAGGCGTGTCGTAGCGCTCGAGGTCGCCAAAGCGCCGGGTAAACGCAAGCTGCTGTTCGTCCGTCAGCGCCTGATCGCGGAAGACGAGCACGGCATGTCTCGCCATGCCGTGATGAATGGCGTCGACGTCACTCGCATCGAGTGGCTTCGCGCAATCGACCGCCGAAGCTTCACCTGCGAAAGTGTGCGGCAGGGGACTGATGACGACAGACATTCACGTTCCTCCTTGCTCCGCCCCCTTGATGATGTTTGGCTGCAGCCTTGTCCTGCGGTCTTCCGCGGCTCCAACGTCTCCGCCCGCGGGAAGGTTATTCCTTCTCTTCGGATAGGATCTGCGCGATCACGTCATTGTGAATGGATTTGCAAATGCATTCACAGCGTGTTAGCCCGATTACCAAGATGAGCACGATTGCGCAAGTCGCCGCGCTCGCAAAAGTCTCACGGACCACGGTTTCGCACGTGGTGAACCACTCGGACCGCGTCTCGAAGGCTCTGCGTGAGCGGGTTGAAAAGGTGATCGCCGAATTGGGCTACGCGCCCAATCCACAGGCGCGAAGCCTTCGCACCGGCCGCACGAATATCGTTGCCATGTTGATCGCCGACATCGTCAATCCGTTTTTCCCCGAACTCGTCAAGACCGCGCAATCCGAGCTCGAACAGGTGGGCTTGGACATGCTGGTGTTCAACACCGACGTTCCCGGCGGTCGCTCTCAAGCGCACGCGCGCGACTATCTGCGTCGGATCAGCCACAAGCGCGTCGACGGTCTGATCATCGGCGACTTCGCGCTGCATGGAATGTCCGATGCGCATGAAGCTTTGCGTCAGCTCGACGTGCCGGCGGTGGTGATCGGCTATCTGCGAGACAACGTGGTTGACAACGTCCGGGTGGATAGCGAGGGCGGGGCCTACCGTATGGGCGCTTACCTCGCGCAAAAAGGTCATCGTCGAGTCGCGCATGTCACCGGCCCGAGGGCGTTCGACGAGGCGGTGGCGCGCGCGGAAGGATTCGAGCATGGTTTGGCCGAGCATGGGGTCACCGTTCCTCCGGGTCTTCGCGTCGAGGGGACATACCTCCAACCTTCCGGCCGCGAGGCGATCCGGCGTCTCTTCGCCGTCCCGCCGCGCGACCGTCCAAGCGCCATATTCTTCGCCAATTACCTGATGGCGGTGGGGGCCCTGGCGGAGCTTCACGATCGTGGCGTCCGCTCGCCGGACGACATTGCGCTCGCGGTTTTCGACGACTCGTCGAGTCTGGAATATGTTCGTCCGAAGCTCACATGCGTGGGTGTGAGCCCCTCCGCCCTCGCCCGGCGAGCGTCGGAAATGTTGATCGAGCGGCTCAACGAGAATGACGCCATGGCGCCAAGATCCGAGACCTTGCCCTGCGCGTTTCGTATAGGTCTCACGGCGTGAGTTGAGACCCGGCGGCGCAATGGGCCGAGACCTGTCAAGAACGGCTGACGAAAGCATGGAGGAGGAAACGAAATGGTTGAAGGCTCGAACAATTCCACGGCGACGCGCAACGTCCGCCGAGGCTTGAACCGCAGACAAGTGCTGGCTGCGGGCGTCACCGGGGCTGCAATCACCGGGTTTCCCTATGTGTCCCGCGGCCTTGCTGCGCAGACCCTGAAATTCTGGCAGTTCTATGCGCCTGGCGGCGGCGTTCCGTCACAAGACAAATGGTACGAGGACCTCGTCAAGGACTGGAACGCCAGCCATGAGGTGAAGGTCGAGCTCGTTTATGTGCCAAACAACGCCTACATGGACGGCACAAAGCTGCCGACCGCTTTCGCGTCGGGCGCGGGCCCCGATCTCTTCATCATCAGCCCGGGCGATTTCCTCCGCTATTACAACGGCGGCGTGCTTCTCGACCTCACGCCGTTCATGGAGCAGAGCGCGCGCGACGACTTCCTTCCGAGCGTCATCGCGAACCGCATGGTCGATGGCAAGATCTACGGCCTTCCCTACGAGGTCGAGCCGATGGCGATGTATTACAGCGTCGACGCTTTCAACGAGGTCGGGTTGACCGAGAAAGACGTTCCCAAGACCTGGGAGGAACTTCTGGCCGTTGCGAAGAAATTGACCAACCAGAAGCGCTACGGCGTGCTGTTCGAGACGAATCCCGGCTATTATCAGAACTTCACCTGGTACCCCTTCCTGTGGGAGGCCGGCGGCGACTTCCAGACGAAGGATGGGAAGAGCGCGTTCGACACGCCCGCTACGGTGTCGGCGCTGAAGTTCTGGCAGGACGCCATCAATACGGGCGTCGCTCCGCGCAAGCCCCTGGGGGGTGGGGCATGGGACACGGTCCCAAATCTGGGCTCGGGATATTGCGCCATGCAAAATGTCGGCATCTGGGCGATCGCGCAATTGCGCGAGGGCGCGCCGGACTTCAAGTATGGCGTGTTCAAGCTGCCGACGCCTCCGGGCGGAAAATATCTCACCATCGGCGGCGGCTGGGCGTTTGTCGCCAACGCCAAAGGATGGAATCCGAAGGCCGCGGGCGAGTTCGTCGCCTGGGCGCTGGGTTCGCCTAAGGACGGCTCGACCGGCCGGATCGTTGACTGGTGCACCAAGGCGAAGAGCGACATGCCGCCGACCAAATCCGCGCTCGAGGCCGGCAAGGCCGCGTTCGAAACCGGGTTCCTCAAGATCTTCACCAATGAGATCTACCCGGGCGCCCGCGCGGAGCCGCGCATGCCTCCGCCCGTCTACAAGGCGATCTCGGACGCCATCCAGTCTTGCCAGTTGAACGGCCAGGATCCGGCCCAGGCGGCCAAAGCGGCGTCCGATCAGATCGAACTCGTTCCTCGCGGGCTACAAGGGCGCGCCGATCCTCTGATGCAGGATCACACAACCGAAGCTAGCGAGGGCGCCCATCTCGGGGCGCCCTCGGTCGATCGCGGCCCACGACTGTCCAACGTCGCGCGCGAAAGGATCGCGGGCTATCTTTTCGTGGCGCCCGACGCCATCGGTCTCCTGATTTTCGTCGGCGGGCCAATGATCCTGTCGCTCAGTCTCGGCTTCTTCTCAGTCAGCGGCTTCGGCGAATACACGTTCGTCGGATTCGACAATTATCGACGGATGCTGGGCGATCCGCTGTTCTGGCGCAGTCTTCGGGTGACGATCCTCTATGTCGTCGCTCTCGTGCCGCTGCTCTATGGCGTTGGGCTCGGACTCGCCTTGCTTGTGCAAGCCGACACCCGCTTCAACGGCGCCATCCGGACGCTCCTCTTCATGCCCCAGACGGTCAGCCTCGTCGTCGTCGCTCTCGTCTGGCAGGTGCTGGTCATCGACAAGATCGGGCTCTTCAACCAGTTGGGCGCAACAATCGGCATCGGGTCGATTTCGTGGCTCGGCGATCCTCGCTTTGCGCTCGGCACCGTCATCGCGATCAGCGTCTGGTTCCTGATGGGATTCTACATGCTGATCTTTCTCGGCGGCCTGCAGGACATTCCCAAGGAATATTACGAAGCGGCCCGCATCGACGGAGCCGGACCCGTCCAGTCCTTCTTCCAGATCACGCTGCCGCTGTTGCGGCCGACGAGCTTCTTCGTCCTGCTCGTTTCAACGGTGACGGCGGTATGCGGATCGCAGACGTTCGATCTCATCTACATCATGACGAAGGGCGGCCCGGCGAACTCGACGTCGCTCGCCATCTACTACATCTATCAGCAGGCTTTCCAGTTCAACGAATACGGCTATGCGGCGGCAATGGCGTCGGTGCTCGTCGTTGTGCTGATGGCGATCACCGTTCTCATGTTTCTTCTTACCGAAGGTGGGCGCTTTACCAATGAGTGAGGCGGCCCCCGCGGCGGCGGACGACGACTCGATCGAGCGCGCGATGCTGCAGCCGGTCCGGCTTGCGCTCTATCTCGCGGGCGTCATTCTCGCCTTCATGGCGGTCGCGCCGCTCTTCTGGATGCTGTCGATGTCGCTCAAGCCCTCGAACGAGGTGTTCGACACGAATCTCATCCCGCGGCGGCCGACACTGGCCAGTTTCGTCTATGTGTTCACCCAGGTCGATTTCGTCCGCTACCTTCTCAACACGCTCTTCGTTTCCGCCGCGGTGACCGTCGTCGCGCTCATCTTGCATTCCATGGCCGGCTATGCGCTGGCGCGTCTGCGTTTTCCGGGACGCGACGCGATCTTTCTTGCGATGTTTGCGACCTTTCTGATCTCGCAACCGGTCATCATCGTGCCGCTCTTCATCCTGGCGCGCACGCTCCATATGCTCGACAGCTACGCCGGATTGATCATTCCTTCGATCTTCAACGCCTTCGGCATCTTCCTTCTGCGCCAGTTCTACCTCGCTATTCCCCGCGAGCTCGAGGAGGCCGCGTTGATCGATGGCGCCGGCTATTTCCGTATCTGGTGGTCGATCATCGTTCCCTTGAGTCGGCCCATTCTCTCTGCGCTTGCGATCCTTTTCTTCCTCGCCAACTGGAACTCCTTCCTTTGGCCTCTGACCATCACCTCGAACCAGGACCTCTGGATGGTGCAGGTCGCGATCGCCAGCTTCCGTCAGCAGTATAATGGCTCGTGGAACTATGTGATGGCGGCCTCTACCGTCGTCGCGCTTCCGACGATCGTCATGTTCGTCATCTTCCAGAAGCGCATCATCGAGTTCGATCAAGACGACGGGCATTAAGTAAATCGGATAGAATCGAATGAGGCGAGCGGCATGACGGAGGGGTTCTCGGGTCTCGGATTGCATCTCGGCAATCTGTCGCGGCTGTCTTCGGCGAAGTCGCGTTCGATCAGCCCGGAAAACCCGACGGGCGAGAAGGGCAAAGGCGGCATGGCCGATGAGGGCGCCGGCGCGATCCACGCGCGCGGACTCGGACGCGGCTGGAAGATCTCGCCATCGATGCGCGTCGCCCCGGGCGAGACCCTGCTGCTTGGCGACATCGAAGGGCAAGGCGCAATCCAGCAGATATGGATCACGCCCGCCCACGTGCGCTGGCGTGATCTCATCCTGCGCATTCACTGGGACGATCAGAGCCACCCGTCGGTCGAGGCGCCGCTCGGAGACTTTTTTGCCTGTGGATGGGGTCGCTACGCTCCGGTGAGCTCGCTCGCCGTTTGCGTCAATCCAGGACGCGCCTTCAATTGCTACTGGGAGATGCCTTTTCGACGCCGCGCCCGCCTCACTCTCGAGAATCGCGACCCGGACGCCGAAGCCGTCATCTACTGGCAGATCAACTATGCTTTGACCGACGTTCCTCAGGACGCGGCCTATTTCCACGCCAGCTTCAGGCGTACGAACCCGTTGCCGTTCAAGCAGGATTATGTGGTGCTCGACGGCGTGAAGGGGCGCGGTCATTACGTCGGAACCTATGTCGCCTGGGGCGTCAACAATTCGGGTTGGTGGGGCGAGGGCGAGATCAAGTTCTTTATGGATGGCGACGAATGGCCAACCATCTGCGGCACGGGGACCGAGGACTATTTCTGCGGCGCCTATAACTTCGACGCCGGCACGGTCGACCCGACATTCGCGCGGGCTTACATCGAGTTCACGACTCCTTACGCGGGGCTTCCCCAGGTCATCCGGCCCGATGGGACCTACCAGTCGCAGGAGCGATTCGGCCTCTACCGTTGGCACATCATGGATCCGATCCGCTTCGAGACGGATCTCAAGGTGACGCTCCAGGCGATCGGCTGGCGCACCGAGAAAGAGAACCGTCGCTACCTGCCGCTGCAGGACGACATCGCTTCTGTCGCCTACTGGTACCAGACGTTGCCGGCGGCGCCGTTTCCGGCGCTCCCGGACCGCGACTATCTCGAAATCATCTAGGCGCGCGCGATGAGACCTTTGCCTTTAGACTATTCGGAGCGCGCTTACGCGGCTGTGCTCGGCAAGCTGATCGGCGTCTACCTCGGGCGCCCGTTCGAGGGTTGGACGTATCAGCGGATCATGCGCGAACTCGGGTCCATCGAGGGCTATGTCCACGAGCGGCTGAACTGTCCGTTGGTCGTCACTGACGACGACGTGGCGGGAACCTTTACGTTCATCCGCGCCCTTGAAGATCATGGGGCGCGCGCCGATCTCACGGCGCGCGAGATCGGCGAGACATGGCTGAATTACCTTGTCGAGCGCCGCTCGATCCTGTGGTGGGGAGGCAACGGGAACTCCACGGAGCATACGGCCTGGCTCAATCTGAAGCGGGGGATCGCGGCCCCCGCCAGCGGGTCGGCGGCGGTCAACGGCCAGGCCGTCGCCGAGCAGATCGGCGCGCAGATCTTCATCGACGGATGGGCGATCGTCGCCCCCGGAAATCCGGCCCTCGCCGCCCGGCTCGCGGAGCAGGCCGCCAAAGTGAGCCACGACGGCGCGGCGGTGGACGCGGCGAAGCTCTGGGCGGCGATGGAAGCCGAGGCGTTCATAAGTCGTGACGTCGAACGCCTGATCGACGTTGGGCTCGCATATGTTTCATCAGGAAGCCCGATCGCGACGCTCATCGCCGACATTCGAGAGTGGCGAAAGCGCTATCCGGACTGGCGCGAGACGCGGGACGCGATCGAAGCGCGCTACGGATACGACAAGCATCCCGGCCATTGTCACGTCATCCCCAATCACGCGCTCATGATCATGGCGCTGCTCTATGCTCCGGACGACTTCGCGCTTGCACAGACGATCGTCTGCACCTCCGGCTGGGATACGGATTGCAATGCGGGCAACGTGGGCTGCCTCATGGGCGCCATGCTTGGTCTTGAAGGGATCGACGCCCGGGGCAAATGGCGCGGGCCGCTCGCGGACCGCATGCTGATCTCCTCCGCGGACGGAGGGGACGCGATCAACGACGCGGTTCGGGTCAGCGCACGGCTGGTCGACCTTGGACGGAAACTCGCGGGCGCGCCTCCCCTCCCTGCGCCGAAAGGCGGAGCGCAGTTCCATTTCTCTCAGCCTGGCGGCGTGCAGGGCTTTGCGCCGGTCGAAGGCGCGCGTGCAAAAGTCGAGCTTGCGAATATCGCGTTCGAGACAAGCCGAGCCCTCGAGCTGCGCTTCGCGGGACTTGGGTCTGACCAAGCCCGCATCATGACGCCGACCTTCACCCCTCCCGAAGTCACGCGCATGCGGACTTATGAACTGATGGCGACGCCGCTCGTCTATTCGGGGCAACGCGTGCAGGCGCGCGTCATCGCTCACTCTGAGAACGCGGGCGATGTCGCAGTCAGCTTGAGCGCGCTCGTCTATGGCGCGGGCGACAGCCTCGCTCCACTGGATTCCGAGGCGGTCGTCTTGGCGGCGAATGAAGACACGATCCTCGATTGGCGTCTGCCCGACACAGATGGCCAGCCCATCCAATCCGTCGGTATTGCGGCCCGTTCGCTAGGGAGCGCCCGGGACGGCGCGATCGTGCTCGACTGGCTCCGCTGGGATGGGGCCCCGGACGTGCGGCTGAAGCGCCCTAGGGAGCCGAGCGACTTCGGGCGCCGCGCCTGGGTCAACGCGGTCGACAATTTCTCGACGACCTTCCCGCAGGCCTTCCGGATTTCACAGGACCGCGGTGAAGGCATGATCATTCACGGAAGCCGGCAGTGGCGCGATTATCGGGTCGAGACGGCGCTCACCGTCCATCTTGCCGAACAAGCAGGGATTGGCGTTCGGGTGCAGGGTTTGCGACGGTTTTACGCGGTCCTTCTCGTGCGATCGAATGTCCTGCGGCTGGTTCGCGCGCGGGACGGCGAGACGACGGTCCTCGCGGAAACACCTTTCGAGTGGTCCTTTGAGAGGCCCTATCACTTCATCCTCGAGACTGAAGGCCAAACAATCGAGGTCATTGTCGATGGCGTTCGGCTTGCGGCCCGGGACGACAGCGAGGGCGCGTTAGCCGATGGCGGCGTCGCGCTGATCATTGAAGGCGGTGCGGCGTCCACCGATGAGGTCCTGGTGGCGCCGCCGCGCTCCTCGCCTCGCAAGATTGACGGCGTCCACGGGAGCGCCTCGCGCACACGATTGGAGCGCACGGATGGCGGGCGCTAAGATCGAGAACGTCGAAGAATCCTTTGGCTCGGTCAAGGTAGGATGAGCGTGCGAATGAGGTCGGGAAAATCCTACGCCACGCGGAAAGCGATATGCGCTCCCCGGGAATGACCGAGCAGATGGATCGGCCCCGCCTTGAGGGCGCGGATGAAGCCGGCGATGTCGGCGGTGTGCCGCCGCACGGTGAAATCGTCGCCTTCGCCGTTCCATTTTTCCGGCCAGCAATGTCTGAGGCTGACCGCGATGGTGCGGTAATGCGCGCCGAACGGCGCCATCTGCGCCGCTCAGTGGCGGTAGTCGCAGAGCGTGTCCGATCTGCGAAGCTGTCAGGCAGTCGCGCGCAAGGCCGCGATCTTCTCACATGCCGCGCCGCCGCCGGCAAACTGCCTGCCTGCGCATCCGGAACGTCACGCCGATCGCGGGCCGCCTCGAGCAATGGCCCCTCGACCCTCGGGAAGTCGGGTATGACGAAACAAAGCCAAGCCGATCCAAGCGGCTTGGCTTGGATCGGCCCGGGCAAGCTTGGAGGGATTCGGCCCCTTACGCCCTATTGGGTCAGATGGCCCGATTGCGTCGCCGCGTTGAACAGGTTGGCGAGGTCCGTTCCGATGTTCGTGTCGGTCGCCTCGTCGATGAACAAGCCAGGCGTGGCGCAGGTCTGCAGGGCGGTCGCGATGTCGGGCTGGAACGGTTGGATGTGACTGACGTACCAGCTATTGTTTGTCACCTGCAGATAGTCGGTGTAGAGGATCGCGATCTTGATGCCGCGATTCTTGATCGTCGTGCACCAATTGGTTCCCGACGCGTTGCCATAAGGGAGCCGTTGGGGTCGCCGGCGAGATCGTTGATCGTCTGTTCGAGGCGCTGTGAGCCGCTCTTCTCGTCCTCGACGCCGTCGGTGACGATGAACAGCACTTCCTGCGGCGTGTCGCCGGCCTGATTGGTGCCGTTGCCCGGGTTCGGGATGTAGCTCGTCTGGCTGAGCTTGCCGAGCGAATCGTCGTAGTTGGTGGCGACGTCGCCGCCGGGCGTGGACGTGCTCGACGAGCACGCCGCGTTGGCGCAATCGTTGTTGTTGGAATACATCTCCATCACGCCGAAATTGGCCGAGGCGCTCGTCCAGCCTGACGTATAGCTCGACGTCAGGGCCATGAGCGGGTTGAGACCGATCTGCCAGAGGCTATCCATCGAATAGATCGAAAACCGGTACTTCGGCGGCGTGGCGAACAGGTTTGACTGCGAGGTCGTCGAGGCCGTCTGAAGCAGGGTCGAAACGCCGCTGTTCAACTCGTCCAGACGGAGCGTGATGTTGTTCTTGCGGGCCAGCGCGTAATTGTCGATCTGCGCGCCGTGCTTCGTTGCACAATAGTAGGTGCCGGTCGATGTCGACGGCGGGGCGGCGGACAAGGTCGGCGAAGTTCGGTCGGTGCAAGGGTTTCCGGCGCTGTCGGTGTTGTTGGTGCTGGCCTGGTGGCAGGCGAAGGCGCAGCCTCCGGTCCCTGCCCCTTGAGCCTTGGTTTCGTTTGTCGTGAGGCCCTCCATCTGGGTGATCCCGGCCGCCGTCGCCGGCAGCGCCATCGAGGGCGAATTGTCGAGCAGGACATAGAAGTCGATATTGGGCGGCGCCTGGGCGCTCGCCTCCGAAACGCCCGAGACCTGCAGCGAGTTGACGTGCAGCACCTGGGAGAAGATGGTGTCGACCGACGACGAGTAGCTGACCTCGACATTGCGTGTGAGCGCAGTGGCGCCGACCGTGACGGAGACCGTCACCTGGGTCGCGTTGGCGGTCAGGCCCGGGATGTTTTCGGTCAGGCCGTTGAACATGTTGACGGCGGCGTCATGGGCGACGGTGGTGCTTTGCTGCAACATCGCCGGCGTCAGCGCGGCGAGCGCGGCGGCGTCGGCCGCGGCGTTCAATTTCGTGTAAATCTGCGCCGCCCGGCCATAGTCGATCGCCGCCCCGCCGCCGAACACCAGCACAGGCGCGACCAGCGCGTACATCATGGAGACATTGCCGCG